>NZ_KK037166.1:5800361-5820737 GCF_000568255.1 Kutzneria sp. 744 | reverse complement strand
GGGTCCGACGAGTCGTGGGCCGCCTACATGGCTGCCAAGACCGCCGCCGAGGACGCCGTCCGCGGCTACGCCCTCGACTGGACCGTGCTGCGTCCCGGCGGTCTCACCAACGACGCGCCCACCGGTCGCATTCGGATCGAGATCCCCGGCACCATGCGCGGCCCCGTGACTCGGGCCGACGTTGCCGCCGTGCTCGTCGCCCTGCTCGACACCCCCGGCACCGCCGGCCTCACCCTGGAACTGATCGCCGGCGACACCCCGATCGTGGATGCCGTCGCCGCCCTCGGCTAGCCCGTTACTCCAGCGGCCCCGCTTCAAGATCGTTCTGTGCGCCCATTCGGTACAGATGACAACCCCCGGCCCAACCCAGGGGGGGGCGACCCCGAGGCCAGTCTACCGGCGACCCTGGGTAGTTGATCTTCACTAGGGATTGCCTGTGGATAACTCAGCGGCCTGTGGACAAGCGTTTGCGTAGGCTGTGACCTGCGGGGATGGAAAACCCGAAAGGGCCTACGGGGCGGGTTGCCCCCATGACCGTGGGTCACACGGGACCGAGGACGGTGTCCAGGTAGGCGTTGCGGAAGACACCGTTCGGGTCGACGGTGGCGCGGAGGGCGCGGAAGTCATCGAACCGGGGGTAGCGGGTGGCGAGCACGGAGGCGTCGAGGGTGTGCATCTTGCCCCAGTGGGGGCGACCGCCGACGGCGCCGGCGATGCGTTCGAAGCAGTCGAAGTACTCGCGGTAAGGCATGCCGACGTACTGGTGGATGGCGATGTAGGCGCTGTCCCGGCCGTAGGCGGTGGACAAGGGGATGTCATCGGCGGCGGCTACGCGGACCTCGACGGGGACGATCACGGGGTGGCGAAGGCGCGGGATGGCGGCGCGGAACTCGCGGAGCACGTCATGCAGTGATTCACGTGGAACCGCGTATTCGGTCTCGACGAAGCGGACCCGGCGGGGCGTGGTGAACACGCGGAACGAGTGGTCGGAGTAAGAGCGCTCGGACCACAGCGAGGCGCACACGCGGTTGAGGGTGGGGACGACGGAGGGGACGGCGCGGCCGAGTTTGCAGACGAGGCCGAAGGCGCTGTTCTCCATCACCTCGTACTCGTAGAACTGCCGAGCGCGGGACAACGGGGCGATCGAGGCGTCTGCGGGCAGGCGAATGTTGTGCTTGACCTGCACACGGTCGCTGTGCGGGAACCAGTGGAACTCGACATGGTCCTCGGAGTCGCAGAGGGGGTCGAACCGCTCCAGGATCGCGTCCAGAGGCTGAGGGAACTCCCGAGCCTGGAGGGCGAAGGCGGGCACGCACTGGAGAGTCACGGTGCTGATCACGCCGAGGGCGCCGAGACCGACGCGGGCGGCGCTGAAGAGGTCGGGGCGCTCGTCGGGGGAGCAGGTGACGACGGAGCCGTCGGCCAGCACCAGCTCTAACGCCCGGACCTGGGTGGACAGGCCGCCGAGGCGGGCGCCGGTGCCGTGGGTGCCGGTGGAGATGGCGCCGGAAATGGTCTGCGCGTCGATGTCGCCGAGATTGGCCATGGCCATGCCGAGCCGGTGCAGCTCAGCGTTCAAGCGGTGCAAAGGCGTGCCGGAACGCACGGTGACCAGGTGATTTCTCCCGGTCGGCGTGCACGACGCCGGACCACTCGCCCAGATCGATGGCGACGCCGTCCGTGGCGGCGATGCTGGTGAACGAGTGCCCGCTGCCCCGAGGGCGGACGGTGAAGCCGTCCTTGGCCGCGACGGTGACGGCCTCGGCGATCTCGCTCACGTCGCGCGGCCGCGCCACGTGCACCGGCTGTGACCGGGCGGTCCCTGCCCAGTTACGCCACGGCGCCGGCCGTGCCGTGTCGGTGCCCAACCGGAGACGTCCGACCATCTCTGTCCTCCGCGACCCTGTGATGCGCTGCACACAAGCTAGGTGAAAAGTATTCACATTTCAATGCGTCCCGACGTACCGTTCAACTGTGTCACCGCAGCAGCAGCGCGTCCGGTTCGACTCCGCGACCGAGGGCTTCGATCCGCCGTTCGCCCTGGTCGACCTGGACGCCTTCGATCACAACGCCACCGAGCTGGTGCGACGGGCCGGCGGCACGCCGATCCGCGTCGCCAGCAAGTCCGTGCGCGTCCGCGCCCTGCTCGAACGGGTGCTGGCGACGCCAGGCTATGCCGGACTGATGACCTACTCGCTGGCCGAGGCGATGTGGTTGTTCGCCGAGGGCACGAGCGACGACCTGCTGGTCGGCTACCCGACGACGGACCGGGCGACGCTGCAGAAACTGGCCGTCGACGAGGCGGCCCGCGAGGCGATCACGATCATGGTCGACTCGGTGGACCACCTCGACCTGGTGGACGACGCGCTCGGCCCGGGCCACCCGGACATCCGGGTCTGCCTTGAGCTCGACGCGTCCTGGCGACCGCTCAACGGATCGCGCCGGCTGCACGTCGGCCCGCTGCGCTCGCCGGTGCACACCGAGGCCCAGGCCAGGGAGCTGACCAGGCGAATCGTCGACCGTCCCGGCTTCAAGCTGGTCGGGATCATGGCGTACGAAGGGCAGATCGCCGGCATCGGCGACGCCCCGCCCGGCAATCCGCTGCGCGGTGTGGCTGTGCGCTGGATGCAGGGGAAGTCGTCGGCCGAGCTGGCCGAACGACGAGCGGCCGTGGTGGCGGCGGTGCGGGCGCTGGCGCCGCTGGAGTTCGTGAACGGCGGCGGCACGGGCAGCCTCGAAGCCACGTCGTCGGAGCAGGCGGTCACCGAGGTCGCGGCCGGATCGGGCCTGCTCGGGCCGACGCTGTTCGATGGCTACCGGGCGTTCCAGCCGAGGCCGGCGGCGCTGTTCGCGCTGCCGGTGGTCCGCAGGCCGGGCCCGAACGTGGCGACGCTGTTCACCGGCGGCTACCCGGCGTCCGGGCCGATCGGCGAGGACCGGTTGCCCACGCCCTACCTGCCGGCGGGCCTGAAGCTGACCAAGCTGGAGGCGGCGGGCGAGGTGCAGACGCCGGTCACCGGCAAGGCGGCCGACCGGCTACGGGTCGGCGACCGGGTCTGGATGCGGCACGCCAAGGCCGGCGAGCTGGCGGAGCGCTTCCGCGAGTTCCACCTGGTCCGGGGCTATCAGGTCGAGCAGACGGCCCCCACCTACCGGGGTGAGGGCCAGGCCTTCGGCTGATCGACGAGGGCGGGCCTACTCCGGCTCGCCGAGCCGGGTCGACAGGTAGCCCTTGATCAGGGCCTTGGCCTCGTCGACCACGATCTGGTCGCCGCGCTCGTTGCGGCGGAAGGCGAACTTCAGCACGCCGTCCGCCGCCTCGATGGCCACCGCGACCGGCAGCTGGAGTTCGGACATCGAGCGGCCGAAGCGCTCGGCGATGAGCGAGGCCAGGCCCTCGGCGATGACCGTGTTGTTGTCCTTGCCGTCGTCGAGCAGCCGGGTGTCGACCACGTCGCCGAAGTGCAGCCGGCTGAACGCGGGCACCGTGCGGTGCATCTCCACGTACACGTCGAACATCGAGTCGACGGCGTCCCACCAGTGCTCCAGCTCGGCGGAGTCGAAGCGCTGGACCACGTTGGCCATGAAGCGCTCGAGGTTGCGCAGGGTCAGCGCCTGCACGACCGCGCGCTTGTCGGGGAAGAACTGGTAGAGCGAGCCGACCGCGACGCCGGCCCGCTCGGCGATCAGCGTGGTGGTCACGCCGTCGTAGCCCAACTCCTCGATCAGCGAGGCGCACGCCTCGAGCATGCGCTCGACCCGCTGGGCGCTGCGCTGCTGGACGGGCTTGCGACGCAGTGGGCCCACGTCGGTGGTCAGGTCGGCGGACACGTGGACTCCTTGGCTGGCGGCTGTGACAGGCATTCTCGCCTGCGACGGGTGCGGGGCACTTCCCTGTGACGGCGCACACGCCTACTATCCGAACAAATTTCACGTTTACTCGCCGGTAGTGCAAGTCTCAGAGGTGGTGCCATGAGCGAGCCGGTCCTCCCATCCTTCCCCGATGACTTCCTCTGGGGGGTCTCCACCTCGGCGTATCAGGTGGAGGGTGCTGTCTCTGAGGGTGGCAGGGGCAGGTCGATCTGGGACACGTTCTGCGAGACACCCGATCGGGTGTTCTCCGGGCAGAGCGGCGCGGTCGCGTGCGATCACTACCACCGCTACCCGGAGGACATCGGCCTGATGCGCGACCTCGGTGTCGGCGCGTACCGATTCTCGATCGCCTGGCCACGAGTGCAACCCGAAGGCACCGGCCCCGTCAACGCCGAGGGCCTCGACTTCTACGACCGCCTGGTCGACGCGCTGTGCGAGGCCGGCATCACGCCGGTCGCCACGGTCTACCACTGGGACACCCCGCAGCCGATCGAGGACGCGGGCGGCTGGCTCAGCCGCGACACCGCCAAGCACTTCGCCGAGTACGCCTCGATCGTCGGATCGCGGCTCGCCGACCGGGTGCCGATCTGGATCCCGATCAACGAGCCGATGGTCACCACGGTCTACGGCTACGGCATCGGCCAGTACGCGCCCGGCCAGTTCCTGCTGCTCGACGCCGTCCCGACCGCGCATCACCAGAACCTGGCCCACGGCCTGGCCGTGCAGGCGCTGCGCGCGGCCGGTGCCAAGCAGGTCGGCACGGCCAACAACCACGGCCCGATCTGGGCGGCCACCGACTCGCCCGGCGACCACGAGGCCGCGAGCCGGGCCGGCGACCTGATCAACTGGCTGTTCGCCGACCCGGTGCTGGCCAGCACGTACCCGGAGTCCATGCACCCGCTGCTGCCGCCGGGCTTCGCCGACGACCTGCCGACGATCAGCACCCCGATCGACTTCTACGGCGTCAACTACTACGAGCCGACCCAGGTGTCCGCCCCGTCCGAGGGCAATCCCTTGCCGTTCGACCTGGGCGAGGTCGAGGGTTACCCGATGACGACCAACGGGTCGCCGGTGGTGCCGGACGGGCTGCGCCAGTTCCTGGGCCAGCTGCGCGAACGGCACGGGGACCGGCTGCCGCCGCTGCAGATCACCGAGAACGGGTGCAGCTACGACGGCGTCGACGACCAGGCCCGGATCGACTTCCTGGCCGAGCACCTGCGCTCGCTGCGGCTGGCCATGCATGAGGGCGCCGATGTGCGCGGCTACTTCGTGTGGTCGCTGCTGGACAACTTCGAGTGGTCCAAGGGCTACCAGCCGCGGTTCGGCCTGGTCCACATCGACTACGAGACGCTGCGGCGCACGCCGAAGGCGTCTTTCACCTGGTACCGAGACCTGATCAGAGGTGAGCACTGATGGCCCAGGCGGCCGAGGTCGACGGGGTAGGACCGTTCGACGATGAACCGAGCGCGCTCACCGAACCCGCCGTTCGGGTGCGTGGCGGTTGGACCACGCTGCTGTTCCTGGCCAACCTCGGACTGTGGCTGGCCATCTACGCGCCGATCCAGGTGCTGCTGCCCGAGCAGGCCCAACTGCTGGCCAGCGCCGACAAGGAGTCGGTGTTCAGCCTGGTCACGGGCATCGGCGCGCTGATGGCGCTGATCGCCAACCCGGTGATCGGCGCGCTGTCCGACCGGACCACCTCGCGGTGGGGCCGTCGACACCCGTGGACGCTGGCCGGCTCCGTGCTCGGCGCCCTCGGCCTGGTCGTGCTGGCGGTCGCGCCCAACGTCGTGATCATGGTGATCGGCTGGTCGCTGGTGCAGGCCGGGTTGAACGGCATGCTGGCCAGCCTGACCTCGGCGCTGCCCGACCGGGTGCCGGTGGAGCAGCGGGCCGAGGTCGGCGGCTTCATCGGCATCAGCCAGATGCTGGGCACGGTGGCCGGCGCCGCACTGGTGTCGGTGGTGATCACCAGCCTGGCCGGTGGGTACGCGGCGTGCGCGGTGCTGGTCGTGCTGGGTGCGCTGGCCTTCGTGCGGTTCACGCCGGACGCGGTGCTGCCGCGCCGGTTCCGGCCGGGCGGCGGCCTGCGGCAGATGCTCGGCGCGCTGTGGATCTCCCCGGCCAAGCACCCGGACTTCGGCTGGGGCTGGGGCACCCACTTCATGGTCAACCTGGGCAACGCGCTCGGCACGCTCTACCTGCTGTACTTCCTGGCCGACGCGGTGCACTACCAGGGCGATCCGGTCGACGGCCTGCTGATCCTCATGGTGCTCTACGGCATCGCGCTGACCATCGGGGCCCTGGTCGCCGGGCGGATGTCCGACAAGTCCGGCCGCCGCAAGCCGTACGTGGTGGCCTCGTCGGTGGTGATGGCCGTCGCGGCGATCATCCTGGCGATCTGGCCGACCTGGCCGGCGGCGCTGATCGCGTCCCCGCTGCTCGGCATCGGCTTCGGCGTCTACTGGGCGGTCGCGCTGGCCGTGCTCACCCAGGTGCTGCCGGCCGCCTCGAACCGCGCCAAGGACGTCGGCGTCATCAACATCGCCAACGCGTTGCCCCAGGTCATCGCCCCGGTCGTGGCCGGCTTGGCCCTCCAGGCCGCCGGCGGCTACGCCGCCCTGTTCATCCTGTCGGCCATCGCCACAGTCGCAGGAGGAGTGATGGTCACCCGAATCAAGGCCGTGCGCTGAGATCAAGCCTGTGAACTAGGAGACCGCCCGGCCCCCAACCCCAGAGAGCGCTCGGCCCCGCCCCTGCGAGGCAGGGGCTTGAGGGGGGCCGAGCCCGCGACGCCGAAGGCGGCGCCAAACAAACACAGACCGGTTGGGTGACCGGGTTGACAGACAGAAAGTCGGTAACCCCGGTGTGCCGAGCGATCCCGAAGCGCTGTGGGTGACCTATAGCGAGCTCATGCACTGAAAGTCGAAAGTCCCCGAACATGGTAGCAGCGATTGACGCGACTTCAATCGCTCACTTAGCCGGGGTGGCTGATGGCTCCCCCGCAACCGTTGTGTTCGTATTGCTAACATGTACTTGCCTTAGTAAAAGTGCACCCTAGATCTAGGCGCAATACTTCAGAGAAGCAGTACAGGCTTAAGCAGAATGAACCATGTAGTAGGGGGGAGCTTTATGCTGAGACTATTTTTCCTTAGTAAGCGACGTTCAGGTTGTCTACCTCCCTTCATGGTTACCGAGCGTTCGGTGATTCGCTGTGGTGCCCGAGACCGCAACCGTGCTGCGGTGTCGAGAACCGCGCGGCGCCGGGGCCGGCTGCTGCGTGGTGAGCATGTGTCGAGCGGGTCGCGGCGCGAGTCCACCGGCGACCAGGTGTTCGTAGGCGGCGCGCCAGACGGCGCACGGCGACTTCTGCTGCCGCCAGCGGCTGGAGCACTCCGGGCAGTTGCCCTTCTCGTCGGGCTCGTGCGCGGCCAGCAGGGCCCGCCAGCCGTCGGTCAGCCGGGGCAGCTCGGAGCGAGCGACGGAGAGCAGGGACGGCGCGTCAGCCCGGTCGGCCAGCTCGGACAGCATGTCCAAGCGTTCCCACACGGCGTTGCGGAGCACCTGGCCGAGTATCTCGTCCACCTGAACGTCACCGTCACCTTTCCGCCTGGTCGGCGGCCTCGCGCAGGACCGTCCGCAGCTGGCCGAGTTGGCCGGCGGACAGGACCGCGGTCTCCCCAGGAGGGCCCATCAGGACCACCCTGCCCTTGTCCACGACCACGGTGAGGTGCCGTTCCCGGTTGACCACGTCGCGGCAGTGGATCTGCCATGCGCGTCGCCCGTCGGGGCAGCTCGCGGGCTGGTCGGCGAGCACGTCCGGGGTGAAACCCTGGACTCGTCCGATCAGTTCCACTTGCTGTGTCCCTCCGTGTGCGACCGCTTACGGAAAACTAGATTGCGACGACATCAAACGTTGTGGGGCGTCACAGCGCTGATCGGTGGGAGTTGCACGATGAGCGGTCATGAGGATTCGGTGCGACCGATCAGGTTCGCCGATCAGCACTTCTCCGGCGGGCAGAGCAGCCCTTACGCTTCGGATGACGCCCAACGGACCGTGAGGGGGCGCAATTGAACACCACCGGTTCCCAGAGCTCGCCCGTTACGCCGGACAACTGGGAGCGCCAGGAGATGCGCGACGCGCTGGCCGGCCGAGATGTCAGCTCGGTCTACCGGCAGCTTCGACGCGTCGGCGTGTCCCAGCGGCAGATCGCGGCGCTGACCGGCCAGTCGCAGTCCGAGGTCTCGGAGATCCTCAAGGGTCGCCAGGTCATGGCCTACGACGTGCTGGCCCGCATCGCGGACGGGCTCGGGGTCCCCCGCGGCTACATGGGCCTCGCCTACGACGAGACGACGGCGCTCAAGGTCGCCGGCTCCGTCGACGAGGCCGAGCAGCGCGAGGACGAGGAGGTCAAGCGCCGCCGCTTCCTGCAGCACGCCGCCTCCGTCACGATGGGCGCCCAGGTGCTGGGCACGGACAGCGGGGCCTGGGTGCCGACCGCGGCCCAGACGCCGACGCCGAACCGGATCGGCACCACCGACGTGCGGCAGATCGAGGCCGCGACCAGGGCGCTGCGCTCGCTGGACTACCAGTACGGCGGCGGGTTCTGCCGCGACGCGGTGGTCGCCCAGCTGTCCTGGACCCGCCAGCTGCTCGAGGTCGAGGCAGCCGAGCCGGTTAAGCTCCGGCTGTTCAAGGCCGTCGCCGACATGCACAGCCTGGCCGGCTGGACCTCGTTCGACACGGGTCTGCTGGACTCGGCCCGCACGCACTTCGCCAAGGCCCTTGAGCTGGCCAAGATGGGCAACGACAACGGCCTCGTCGCCAACATCCTGTACCGGATGGGCCGCGTCTACCTGCACAACGACGCCGCCGGCGAGGCGCTGAAGATGTTCCAGCTGGGCCAGATCGCCGCCCAGGAGTCCGGCTCGGCCCTCACGGTCGCGGTGCTGTGCGCCAACGAGGCGTGGGCCTACGGCATGCTCGACCGCCCCGACCAGGTGCAGCGCATGATCAGCCGCACCCGGGACGAGTTCGAGCGGGCGCAGAGCGAGGAAGCCCCGAGCTGGGTCAAGTTCTTCGACGTCAACGACCTGCACGGGATGATCGGCTCGGCCCTGTCGGCGCTGAGCAAGTTCGAGGACAACCGCGTCAAGTACGCGCCGCTCGCGGTGAACGAGCTGATCAAGTGCACCGAGGGCTACGAGAGCAACATGCAACGAACCCACGTCTTCGGCCTGTCCATGTTGGCGGAGAACCATATGCGCGTCGGAGACGTAGACCAGGGCGTGAAGATCGGCAACCACGCCATGCGGCTGGGCGAGTCGATCAAGAGCAAGCGGATCTCGGACCGGTTGATGCCGCTCCAGCTGGAGTCCGGCCGGCGCAAGAACAACTCGGCGGCGCTCGACCTCGCCGAGCGGATCAAGGTGTATCGGACGGTATGACCAAGTGACTGCTTCGTTGTCGGACGGACGCTCCACCACGGATCGGCTCAGGGCCGTCCTTGGTGAGGCGTGCGCGGAGGTCGGGCTGGACGCGACCGGTGCGGAACTCATCCGGTTCGTGAACAACGCTGTCTTCCGGCTGGCCCGGCACCCGGTCGTGGTGCGGATCGTGCTCACCCCGGGGCTGCGGCACCGGGCCGACAACGTGGTGAACGCCGCCCAGCTGCTGTCCGACTACGGCGTGCCGGCCGTCGAGCTGCTGCCCGACGTCGACCAGCCGCTGCACATCGGCGAGCACTCGCTGACGTTCTGGCAGGAGGTGCCCGACACCGGCGACGAGCCGACCGCCGTCGAGCTGGCCGACCTGCTGCGCCAGATGCACGAGATCCCGGTCGAGGACGCCAACCTGCCGGAGTGGAACCCGATCGACGACCTGCGCCGCCGCATCCACGACGCCGAGGGCTGGGATCCCGACGACGTCGAGTTCCTGCTGCGCCGGTGCGACGACGTGGAGACCCGGCTGGCCGAGGTGCGCTACGAGCTGCCGCCGGGTGTCGTGCACGGCGACGCGCACCTGGGCAACCTGATCACCACGCCCGGCGGCACGGTGCTGTGCGACTTCGACACCACCTGCGTCGGGCCGCGCGAGTGGGACCTGGTGCCGATCGCCGTCGGCCAGCTGCGTTTCCACCACACCGTGAACAAGCACGAGATCCTGGCCGAGGCTTACGGCTTCGATGTCACCCAGTGGGATGGTTTCCCGGTGTTGCGCGAGGTGCGTGAGCTGAAGCTCACCGCCGCTGTGCTGCCGATTGCCCGCAGCAACCCGAACATCCGGTCCGAGCTGCGGCGGCGACTTCGCTCGGTTCGTGTCGGCGACACCTTCACCAGGTGGGTCCCTTACCGGTAGCGTCACATCCCGGTAACGCGGTGCCGGACCGGTACGACGTCACAGGCATCGTGTCGGTGATGCTGGTGAGGTGAGCTGCAGCGGTGAAGGGCCTGGCGGGGACGCGAATGTTCGCGTGGACGGGGTGGCGTACCCGGCGCGCCCTGCGCACGGCGCAGCTGCTCGACGAGGTCGTCGACAGCCAGCTGCCGCTGCTGACCGCGCTACCTGAGGACCGCCGACGGCGCTCCGCCGACTATCTGGCCGAACTGGTGATGCTGTCCCAGGCCTATCGGCACTACGCGTCCGGCTGGATCGACCGCCGCGAACTCGACCGCCGTGGGCACGGCGTGCTCGACCGGCTCGGCGAGTTGCGCACCCAGCCGTCGGCCGCCCAGGTCACCGACCGCGACTGAGCAGCTCGCGGGCCTTTTCGATCATGTCGGCCCGGCCCGTCTCCAGTCCGTACAGGCCGGCGAACACCGGTTCGAGTGACGCGCGGTGCGCGATGTGCTCCCGCATGCCCGGCCAGACGTGTCCGCCGTGCCGTTCGTAGTCGATCAGCAGCCGTTCGAAGACTGCGGGCGCGAGGTGGGCGTACGGGTCGACGAAGTCCAGTGACGGGTCGCTGATCGTGGCGTCCGCCCAGTCGATCATGCCCACCAGTCGGCCGCCGTTCACCAGCAGGTGCTGCGGGTGCAGGTCGCCCCGGGCCAGCACCATGGCCTGCGGCCAACGGTCGGTGTCGGCCAGCCAGTCCTGCCAGCGGCGCCACCGCTCGTCCGCGATGGCGAAGGCCTCCTGGGCCTCGGCCAGCCGGGCGGCGATCCACCGACGCTGCTGCTCCGGGTCGAAAACCGGCACGCCCAGCGCTTGCGGCTCGTCGGTCGGCAGGGCATGCAGCAGGGCGACGCACCGGCCCAGCAGGTCGTCGGTCGGCGTCCACTGCCGGTCCGCCTGCACGCCGGGCAGCCGCTCGTAGGCGATCAGCGTGTCGGTGCGGATCCGCCAGTCCGGCACCGCGATCGGCAGCAGCGGCCGGACGTGGTCGAGCAACGGTCCCTCGGCCGGCAGGTAGTGGCCGTCGGTGTGGCGGGGCGCCCGGAGGATCCACTTCGCGCCGTTCGCCGCCGTCGCGTGCAGCACGAGGTAGTCCCAGCCCGACTCGTCGACATCGTGCTGTTTCAGCAGGTCGAGGCCGTGTTCGGCGGCTTCGCGGAGCATCGAGTCGGGCGTCGGCGGCACGGATCCACGCTAACGGGGTCTGGCAATCGAGTTACCGAAAGGTATTCTTACCGTCAGTAGGTTATGGGGAGGTGGGTCTTGTGAGCCTGTCTTACGACCGTGTCGGATCGGGCGATCCGCTGGTCCTGCTGCACGGTGTCACCCACCGCCGGCAGGCCTGGGCGCCGGTGGTGGACCTGCTCACTCCGCACCGCGAGCTGATCCTGGTCGACCTGCCCGGGCACGGCGAGTCCGGCCCGCTCGACCACGACGGCCGCACCGCCCTCGCCCAGACGCTGGACGAGCTGATCAGGCTGTTCGGCCGGCTCGGCATCGAGCGCCCGCACGTCGCCGGCAACTCGCTGGGCGGCCGGCTCGCGCTGGAGCTGGGCGCGTTGAACGCCGTCCGCTCCGTGACCACCCTGTCGCCCGCCGGCTTCTGGCGGGCCAACTGGGACTTCGCCTACACCCGGGCGGTGTTCGGCACCATGCGCGGCGTGAGCCGGGCCCTCGAACCGGCCCTGCCCCGGCTCGTCCACCACACCGCCGGCCGTGGCCTCATGTACGCCGCCATCGTCGCCAAGCCCAGCCAGCTCGATCCGAGCCAGGCTCTCGGCGACTTCGAGGCGTTCAAGATCGCCTGGCCCTCGTACAAGCTCATCGTGCGCGAGGGCACGCCGTTCGCCGAGCAGATCCCCGACGACATCCCGATCACCGTCGCCTGGGGCAGCAAGGACGCCATGCTGCCGCCCTACCAGGCCAAACGGGCCAAGCGGGCGCTGCCCAACGCCCGGCACCTGACCCTGGCCGGCTGCGGGCACGTGCCGATGAGCGACGATCCGGCCCAGGTCGCCGCCGTGCTGCTGCAGGGCAGCGCGGTCTGAGGAATTCGACGCATTCGACCGCGCAGCCCCGGTTATCCGGGATGCCGGTCTGGTCAGGCCACCTATGATCCGTCGCGGGGAGGCCGGTATGGACACGCAGACGGTCACGGCGTTGGTGGAGACAGTGGAGAAGAGCCGCGCCCGCGCGGCCGAGGACCCGTCCCGCCTGTCGGAGCTGGCCGACGCCCTGACCCGGCTCGGCGTCGCCTACAACAACCAGGGCGAATTCCCGGACGCGGTGGCGACGATCGAGGAAGCCGCCGACACGTGGCGGCGAGTGGGCTCCGCGAAGGATCTCGCCGCCTCGCTGGCCACCCTGAGCGGCTACTACGCCGCCATCGGCCTCGACGACGAAGCCGCCGCGGCGGCCGAGGAGTCGGCCGAGCTCACACAACCGGGGCGCGAGTGAGGACGACCGCCAGGCCGTAGGCCAGGCCCATCACGGCGACCTCGAACGTGAACCAGCCGGCCAGGGCGGGGATCCGCTGGTGCTGCTCGACCTGGGGCATGAGCCGGAAGCGGATGTTGGCCCCGAGCAGGCCGAGCGCCGCGAAGCAGAGCATCTTGCCGATGACGATCCAGCCGTAGTGCGTGACGAAAAGGCCGGTCCACAGGGTGACGCCGGGCGTCTCGACGAGGGTGATGACCGCGTTGACGAGGCCGGTGACACCGACGGCGATGAGGCAGACGGTGGCCAGCTTGGAGAACTTGGGCAGGGCGCGGGCCAGCAGGGAGCGGTTGGCGAGCAGCAGGACGCCAACGGCGAGCAGGCCGCCGGTCCAGCCGGCGGCGGCCATGACGTGCAGCTCCATCGACACCATGGTCAGGCCGTGGCCGCCCCAGGCGAGGCCGAAGTTGGAGGCGTGGCCGGTGACCGGGATGGGCAGCAGGCCGAAGACCGAGAGCACGATCCGGAGCTCGGCCGGCACCTTCTCGCCGTGGCGCAGGGCCAGGACGGCGAAGAACAGGTAGACCAGCGCGATGGCGGCGCTGATCACGAGGGCCTGGCCGGCGCCGATGTTCGTGACGTACTCGACGATGGTGGCGAAGGTGGGGAAGGTTCCGGGGCGAAGGTCGGCGGCGGCGAAGACCAGGGACAGCAGGGCGGTGACGGCCCAGGCGGCGGAGCTGACGACCGCGGCCCGGCGGGCGACGTCGAGCACGGGTTCGGTCTGCTTGGGACGGTCGAAGCCGAGCAGCATGGGCAGCAGGCTCAGCCCGACCGTCACCAGTGACGAAACGTCGAGCAGGACCCGGACCACGGGCAGCCCGAACCGGACCATCGCGCCGGGCTCGACCACACCGGGGGCGGCGGCCTCACCGGTGAGTGCGGTCCCGATGAGGGCGCCGGCGACGGCCGCGAGCAGCAGGCCGACGCCGAGCCCGTAGTTGTGCCGCGCGATGGTCCGGGGAGTGGTCACTTCGAGCTGTCCTCCGGCACTCGACCCATCCGCAGGGCGACGAAGACCCCGACGCCCAGCAGCGCGACGCCGCCGACGATCCACGGCCACACCGGCACGGAACCGCTGTCGGAGCCGCCGGACGACTGGGGACCGGCCGCCGCGGTGGGCGTGGCCGGCGTGCCGTTGCCGGCCTTGGTCAGGGTGAACTTCACCGAGCCGGACACCGGATGCCCGTCGGCCGACAGGATCCGGTAGCCGACGGTGTACACGCCGGCCGCGCCCAGCGGCCGCACCGGCGCGCTGATCACGTTGCTGTCCACCTTGGCCGAACCGGCTTCCCAGCGGGTGCTGTTCGGCCCGTTCACGGTGATCACGTCGAAGTCACCCTGCTGGATCGGCAGGTCGAACGTCAGGCTCACGGTCGACGGCCCGGCCTCCAGCGACACGCCGTCCTTGGGGTCGCTGCCGACCAGGACGTTGTGCGCGAACGCCGGCCCGGCCAGCCCGAGCATGCCGCCCGCCGCCAGCAGCAGGCACGCCAGCAGCCGCTTCACTCCGACTTGCCTCCGTCTTCGGTGGGGGTGGTGGCCGACGCCGGGCGCCGGCTGCGGAGCACGGCCACCGCGCCGAAGCCCACGCCGAGGGCACCGACCAGCAGGCCGGCGCCGCCGAGCCAGCGGGCGGTGTTGTCCGAGCCGACGGTGCTCGACGCGGCGGTGTCGGTGACGCCGCCGGTCGCGCCCATCGAGGTCATGTCCATCGCACCGGGGTCGTTGGCCTTGGTCTGGAGCTTGATCGACGGCGCGGGGTGCTCGGGCTTGGGCTGGCCGGCAGCCGCGGGCTGGTCGGTCCAGTTCACCACGATGCCGTTGTCGTAGGTCTGCACGGCCGGGAACAGCAGCTCGTCGGTGTCGTCGGGCATCGGACCGGCCGACACGTCGAACTCCTGGAACTCGCCGGGGTTGACCCGGGTGCCGGGGTCGGCGGTCCAGGTGATCGTCTTGACCGCGTTCTTGACGTCGGAGTTGTTCTCCTTGACCGGCTTGGCCAGCGGCTCGATGTCGACCTGGCCCTTCCAGCCGGGCACCGGCTTCACCGAGGCGCCGGCGATCGGGTACGCGTCGGGGAAGCTGACCTGCACCTTCACCGTGCCGGCATTGTCCTCCTCGTTGGGCACGCGGAAGGTGATCTTCGCGTAGCTGCCCTGGACGGCGGTGGTGACGTTGGCGGTGACGTGCGCGGACGCGCCGGGCGCGGCCACGAGGGCGATCACGCCGGCGGCGGCGAGTGCGCCGCCAGCTCGCAGCGCGAAGCGGGTGACAGACATGGGTGTGCTCTCTCCTGAATGAGTAATGGCTTGGGGTGAAAGGGATTCAGGAGAGAACCGGGGGACCGCGGCGGCCGAGGGACCGGCGTAACAGCACGTCGAGCACGTGGCCAGGGGTCGAAACCGCGACCAGGGCGACCACGCGGTCGGGGTGAGGGAAGCTCGGCACGACCGGCAGCAGCCGACGGACCGCGCCGGCCACGGCGACGATTGTGGCGTCGGCCTTGGCCAGCAGCACGGCGGTCAGCAGCAGCGCGACGGCGTGGGCGCCGGTCATCACGCCGGAGCCGAAGACGCCCTCGCCGTGCATCACGGACAGCAGCACGTGCTGGGCCAGTTCGGCGGAGCCGAGCGCGCCGACGATGGTCCAGCTGCTGCGCCAGCGGTCGGCAAGCGCGGTGCCGGCCAGCGCGATGAGCAGGCTCAACGGCAGCACGGGCAGCGTCTCGGGCCAACCGCCGCCGGCCACGCCGTGCGCGGTGACGGCCAGGGTCGTGGAGCTGACGGCCAGCATGACGCCGCGCATCAAGCGCACGGGGCCGGTGAGCTGCTGCCGTCTGGACACGTGGATGAGCGTAAGGGCTCCTCGTAATCGTTCCGAATGGTGGTTTGTAACTACTCCGTTTCGGGTAACCGTCATGTCATGGCTCTGTGGACGTACGTCACGGCGCGCTGGCAGTCCCTGCTGATGGATTCCTACCTGCACGCCAGCGCTGTGGTTCAGGCCACACTGCTGGCGGCGGTCCTCGGCGTCGGGCTGGGCGTGGCCGTCTACCGAAGTCCCGTCGGCTCGGCGGTGGCGACCGCGCTGACCAGCGCGATCCTGACCATCCCCTCGTTCGCGCTGCTCGGCCTGCTGATTCCGGTGCTGGGGCTGGGCGTGCCGCCGACGATGGTCGCGCTCGTGCTGTACGCCCTGCTGCCGATCGTGCGGAACACGGTCGTCGGCCTGAACGGCATCGACCCGGCCGTGGTGGACGCGGCCCGGGGCATCGGCATGAACCGGCTGCGCGTGCTGACCGGCGTCGAGCTGCGGCTGGCCTGGCCGGCGATCCTGGCCGGCATGCGGGTCAGCACCCAGCTGCTGATGGGCGTCGCGGCCATCGCCGCGTACGTGAAGGGCCCGGGGCTCGGCAACCTGATCTTCAGCGGGCTGTCCCGGGTCGGCAGCGTCAACGCGGTCGACCTCGCGCTGGTCGGCACCGTCGGCGTGATCGTGATCGCACTGCTGCTGGACGGCGTGTACGTGCTCGTCGGCCGGCTGACCACATCGAGGGGCATCCGTGACTGACCAGGCCGTCGACATCCAGCTCGAGAACGTCACCAAGCGCTACACCGGGACGAGGCAGGCGGCGGTCGAGGACTTCAGCATGAGCATCGCGGCCGGCGAGATCGTGGTGTTCGTGGGGCCGTCGGGCTGCGGCAAGACCACCACCATGAAGATGATCAACCGGCTGATCGAGCCGTCGTCCGGCCGGATCACCATCGGCGGCGCGGACGCGCTCTCGCTGGACCCGGACGAGCTGCGCCGCGGCATCGGCTACGCGATCCAGCAGGCCGGCCTGTTCCCGCACCTGACCGTCGGGCAGAACATCGGCATGGTGCCGGGCCTGCTGGGCTGGCCCAAGCCGAAGACGGCGACCCGCGTCGAGGAGATGCTGGAGCTGGTCGGGCTGGACGCCGGCGAGTACCGCGACCGGTTCCCGCGCCAGCTGTCCGGCGGCCAGCAGCAGCGGGTCGGCGTGGCCCGGGCGCTGGCCGCCGATCCACCGGTGCTGCTGATGGACGAGCCGTTCGGCGCGGTCGACCCGATCACCCGCGGCAATCTCCAGGACGAACTGCTGTCGCTGCAGTCCGAGCTGCACAAGACGATCGTCTTCGTCACGCACGACTTCGACGAGGCGGTGAAGCTCGGCGACCGGATCGCCGTGCTCGGGCCGCAGTCGAGCATCCTTCAGTTCGACACGCCGGAGGCGATTCTCGCCGCCCCGGCCAACGACACGGTGGCCGGCTTCGTCGGCGCCGGCGCGTCGCTCAAGCAGCTGACCCTGTTGCGGGTGCGGGACATCGAGATGGACGAGGCCGAGACGGCGACGATCGACGAGCGGCCGGAGGACGTGCGGGCGCGGCTCACGGCGAAGAACCGGAAGTACGCGCTGGTGCTGGACAACCGCCGCCGTCCCAAGCGCTGGGTGCACATCCGCGACCTCAGCGACCGCCCGCTGGGCACGGTCGGGCGGCCGGTGAACGACCTGGTCACCAAGCAGTCCACGTTGCAGGACGCGCTGGAGGCGATCCTCACCGAGGGCGGCTTCGTGCCGGTGGTCGGCACCCGCGGCGAGTACCTCGGCGCGGTCGGCATCGACACCGTGATGGACACCATCCGCAAGCTGCGGGAGGAACACGACCATGGCTGACCGCTCCGACCGGATCCGGATGTTCGCGCAGCCCAGTCGCCGGTGCCTGGCCGCTGGTCGCGGCCCTGCTGAGTGTAGGATCCGGCACCCGGCAGCTGGACCAACATCGAACAGCGCCACATCAACTTCTCCACGCTGCTCGACCTGACCTGGGAGACGGGGGCTGGCCGTTGCCGTGACGGCGATCGTGGTGCTGATCGGGGTGCCGCTCGGCGTCATCCTGACCCGGCGCTGGGCCCGGTTCGCGGCGCCGTTCGTGTTGGCGCTGGCCAACGTCGGCCAGGCCGCGCCGGCCATCGGCGTGCTGGTGCTGTTCTTCCTGGCCACGTCCAGCACCGGGTTCTGGGTGGCGGTGCTGCCGATCGCGCTGTACTCGCTGCTTCCAGTGCTGCGCAACACGATCGTCGGCATCCGGCAGGTCGACCCGACGCTGGTCGAGGCCGGCCGCGGCATCGGCATGTCGCCCTCGTCGGTGCTGCGCCGGATCGAGCTGCCGCTGGCCGTGCCGCTGATCCTGGCCGGCCTGCGCACCTCGCTGGTGCTGGCCGTCGGCACCGCGACGCTGGCGTTCTTCGTGGCCGGCGGCGGACTCGGCGTGCTGATCGACACCGGCGACAAGCTGGCCCGCTACTCGGTGCTGATCGTCGGCGCGGTGCTGGCCATGGCGCTGGCGCTGCTCGTCGACTGGCTCGGCGGGCTGGCGGAGGAGTTTCTCGGACCCCGGGGGCTGCGATGAGGACGGCTGCGATGAGGACGGCTGCGATGAGGAAACTGGTGGCGCTGGCCCTGGTCGGGACGCTGCTGACGGGGTGCGGGCTGAGCTCCGGCTCGACCGTGCCGGTGTCGGTCGGACCGGGGTCGATCAAACCGGTGCTGTCCGGCGTGAAACTGGCCGTGGGGTCCAAGGACTTCACCGAGAACATCGTGCTGGGCTACATCGCCGAGCTGGCGCTGTCGGCGGCCGGTGCGCAGGTCAGCGACCTGACCAACATCCAGGGCTCGAACTCGGCCCGCAACGCCCTGCTGGCCGGGCAGGTCGACCTGACCTGGGAGTACACCGGCACGGCGTGGATCAGCTACCTCGGGCACAGCGACGTGATCGTGGATCCCCGGCAGCAGTTCGACAAGGTGCGTGACGCCGACAAGGCCAACGGCGTCAGCTGGATCGCGATGTCTCCGGTCAACGACAAGTACGCCATCGCGGCCAACGCCGAGGTGGTCAAGAAGTACGGCGTGCACACGTTGTCGCAGCTGGCCAAGGTCGATCCGTCGGCGGCGACCTTCTGCCTGGAGACCGAGTTCGCCAGCCGCAACGACGGATTTCCCGGTATGACGAAGAAGTACGGCATCCCGTCGGACAACGTGAAGATCCTCGGCACCGGGGCGGTCTACCAGGCCACCAAGGACGGCAAGGCCTGCAACTGGGGCGAGGTGTTCACCACCGACGCCCGGATCCTGTCGCTGGATCTCCAGGTCCTGGACGACGACCAGCATTTCTTCCCGCAGTACAACGCGGCCCTGACCGTCCGCTCCAGCGTGCTGGCCGAGCACCCGCAGATCGAGCAGGTGCTCGCGCCGGTGTCGGCCAAGCTGGACAACCCGACCATGCAGAAGCTGAACGCCGAGGTGGACGTGCAGGGCAGGGACCCGGCCGACGTGGCCCGCGACTGGCTGGTCAAGGAGGTTTCGTGACCAGCAGGGACGTGCCGGACAGCAACGCCTAGCGGGGGGGGCGCTCAAGCACCTGCTCGATTCTGGGCCCGGGGGTGGGGCGTGGGCGCCCGGCAGCGGCTCCCGCTGCTGGGCGTCGGCCCCGATAGCCGTCCAGCACGAGGGCGAGCGCGCGCCGCCACAGGTCGGGGTCGATGCGCCTGGAGTGCTCCAGCACCGCGCCGACCATCTCCTGGACCAGGGGAAAGTCGCCGACGCCGACGTCGGGGCGCAGCTGCCCGGAGGCGTGCGCCCGCCGGACCAGCTCCCGCACGGCCGGGCCGATCCGCCGCTGGGCGCGTTTGGCCAGGTCGGTGGTGCGGCCGTCGCCGGCCATGAGGTCCTTGAGCCCCTTGTCGCCGGCTTGCAGCTCCAGGTTGCCGGCGATGAACGCGCACAGCCCCGACCATGGGTCCTCGATCAGCAGCGAGGCCTCGACCAGGGCGATGATCCGGTCCACCCGCTGGTCGAACAGCTCGTCGATCAGCTCCTGGCGGTCGGGGAAACGCCGGTAGACGGTGCCGACGCCGACCTCGGCCGCGCGGGCGATGTCGTTGTGGGTCACGTCGAGGCCGACCTCCGCGACCAGCGCGTTCGCGGCGGCGAGGATGCGCTGCCGGTTGCGCTCGGCGTCGCGGCGCAGTGGTTTCGACCCGTCCATGGGACCCATCGTAGCTGTCAAATGGATAAGCATCGTCCATGTGGATAGCTCGTATCCGTTTCGACTGCTACGGTCGGTCGCAGAGAAACGGAGCAGAGCTATCCACTTCTAGGGAGACGATCATGAGCACCCAGATCCACCCGCAGATCGACACCTCGACCGCCCGCGTCACGCTCGGCATCGCCGCCGCGGCGGTGGTCTCGATCGCCCTGAACACCGGTGTCGCGCTGGCCGCGACCGCCCTGAGTCCGAACGGCACCAGCATGGGTCTCCAGCTGGTGGCCTACGCGCCACTGACGATCATCGGGGTGCTCGCCGGCACCCTCGGCTGGGCGCTCGTCCGCCGCCGCGCCGCGAATGCGCGAGCCACCCTGCGCAAGCTGGTGCCGGCGGTCGTCGTCCTGAGCTTCATCCCGGACGTGCTGCTGCTGGTCACCGGCGTGGCCGACGGGGTCAACTTCGCCGGCCTGGTGGTGATGCACGTGGTGGTCGCGGGCCGTCACCGTGACGGCAGTCAGCCGGGTGCTGCCGCTCGTCGGC
>NZ_KK037166.1:5753673-5800188 GCF_000568255.1 Kutzneria sp. 744 | reverse complement strand
AGACCTCCGACCGGGAGCGGGCTACGGTGGCCGCGCTCTCCGCCGGGGCTCCGTTCGTGTGGGCGCCGCAGCTGCCGCGGGACCCGTCCGGCGGCCGTCGCGGCGGCATCGACCTGCTGGTCCGCGTGAGCACGGGCTACGTCCCGGTGCTGGTCGTCCGGCACAAGGTCACCGACCCCGGCACGGGCGCCCGCACGTCGCCGCTGAGCGAGCCGACGCCGATGGGCATCCGCTCCGACCCGCTGCGCAAGGTCCGCCCCCAGCCGCGCGACCAGCTTCGGCTGGCCCACGCCCAGCGCATGCTCCAGGCCAGCGGCTTCGCCGCGAGCGGCCGGTCCTACGGCGGCGTGGTCGGTATGGACGCCGACGTCGTCCTCTGGCACGACCTGGACGCGCCGACCTGGCCCGGCGCCCGGACCGCGCTGTCCGAGTACGACATGCGCTTCGCCGACCGGCTGGCCGTGGCCAACACCGCGGCTACCGGCGGCGAGCCGCTGGCCCAGCCCTCCCGCATCGTCGAATGCCGCAGCTGCCCGTGGTGGCCGGTCTGCGACGTGGCGCTGAACGAGGCCCGTGACGTGAGCCTGGTCGTTCGCGGCGAGGACGCGTTCGCGCTGCGCAAGCTGGGCGTCTCCACCGTCGACGAGCTGGCGGCGATGGACCCGGCGACCAAGCTGGCGACCCCGTTGGTGGGCATGCCGCTGTCGGACGCCGTGATCCTGGCCCGCGCCTGGCTGCGGGACCTGACCGTGGTCCGCCGGGTGCGCAAGGTCCGCGTGCCGCGGGCCGATGTCGAGGTCGACATCGACATGGAGAGCTTCGGCGACGCCGGGGCGTACATGTGGGGCTGCCTGCTCACCGGCAAGGACATCGGCGAGCGGCAGGGCTACCGGCCGTTCGTCACCTGGGAGCCGCTCCCGGACGACGACGAGGCCCGGTCCTTCGGCGAGTTCTGGACGTGGCTGATGCTGGTCCGCACCAAGGCGCTGGCCCACGGCTTCACCTTCCGGGCCTACTGCTACAACGAGCTGGCCGAGAACCGCTGGCTGCTGTTCTCGGCCGAGCGCTTCGCCGGCAAGCCCGGTGTGCCCACCGTGGCCCAGGTCAACGCCTTCATCCGCGATCCCGCCTGGGTCGACGTCTTCGGCAGCGTCCGCGACCAGTTCCTGTGCGCCCACGGCAAGGGCCTGAAGATCATCGCCCCCGTCGCCGGCTTCCACTGGCGCGACCCCGAGGCCGGCGGCGAGAACTCCATGCGCTGGTACCGCGACGCCGTCGGCATGGACGGCGCCCCCGCCGAGGTCTCCCAGCGGCAGCGCCTCCTGGAGTACAACGAGGACGACGTCCACGCCACGCTGGCCCTGCGGGAGTGGATGAGCTCGCCGGCGATGGCCGAACTGCCCTTCGCCGGCGACCTCTGAGCGGGAGCTAGCGGGGGGCCATGCGCAGCGAGCCGTCCATGCGGATGACCTCGCCGTTGAGGTAGTCTTGCTCGACGATGGCCACCGCGAGCTGGGCGTACTCGTCGGGGCGGCCGAGGCGCTTGGGGAAGGGCACGCCGGCGGCGAGGCCCGCGCGGAACTCGTCGGAGACGCCGGCCAGCATGGGGGTGTCGATGATGCCGGGGGCGATGGTCATCACGCGGATGCCGGAGGAGGCCAGCTCGCGGGCGGCCGGCAGGGTCAGGCCGACGACGCCGCCCTTGGACGAGGAGTAGGCGGCCTGCCCGATCTGGCCGTCGAAGGCGGCCACGGAGGCGGTGTTGATCACGACGCCCCGCTGGTTGTCGGCCAGGGCGGGGGTCTTGGCGATGGCCTCGGCGGCCAGCCGCAGCACGTTGAACGTGCCGATCAGGTTGACCTCGATGACCTTCCGGTACGTGTCCAGGTCGTGCGGGCCGTTCTTGCCCACGATCCGGCCCGCGGTGCCCACGCCCGCGCAGTTGACGGTGATGCGCAGCGGCGCCCCGGCGGCGACCACGGTGTCCACCGCGGCCTGCACCTGCTCGGGGCTGGTGACGTCCGCCTCGACGTAGGTCACGCCGTCGACGGCCTCGGCGTTGGCGACGGCCTTGGGCAGGTCCAGGGCGAACACCCTGGCGCCACGGGCGGCCAGCGCCCGAGCGGTCGCCCCGCCCAGCCCGGAAGCCCCACCGGTCACGATCGCCGCGTTGTCAGAGATCTGCATTCGGCGAGGCTAACCTGCTGGATCGATCAGACGTCGTGTCGGTCGGCGGGCCCCTGCAACAGCCGCAGCATCGCCAACAGCGGCAGGGCCACCACCAGCGAGCCACCCACGAACAGTCCCGCGAACTGAAGAAGTTCCATGTCAAACAGGGTGCGCGACGACAGGCGGATCCCGCGTCGGCCGCAGGTGCCGTTCCGGCGTCCTACCGGGGGATGACGAGCATCACACTCAGCGACGACCCGGGGGACATATTTCGTCCAGCTGGTCCAGGTCGGAGGGGGTGAGCGTGAACTCGCCGGCGCGGGCGTTGGTCCGCACCTGCTCGGGGCTCGTCGCGCCGCAGATCACCGAGGCGACCGCCGGCTGCGCGGCCAGCCAGCCGATGGCCAGCCGCACCATCGGCGCGTCCCGCTCCTCGGCGAAGGCCCGCAGCTTCTCGATCCGGTCCCACGGCGCCTCGGCCAGCAGCCGTTCCCGACCGGACAGGCGGCTGCCGACCGGCGGCTCGCCGTCCTGCCGGTACTTGCCGGTGAGCAGGCCGTTGGCCAGCGGGAAGTACGGCAGCAGCCCGAGCCCGAACCGGCCGCAGGCCGGCACGACCTCGCGCTCGACCTCGCGCTCCAGCAGCGAGTAGTGGTTCTGCGCGGACACCGGGGCGGCGACGTGCTCGGTCTGCGCGGTCCATGAGGCGTCGGCGATCTGCCAGCCGGCGAGGTTGCAGTGGCCGACGTAGCGGATCTTGCCCTCGTGCACGAGGTCGTCCAGCACGGACAGCGTCTCGGCCAGCGGCGTGCGCGGATCCGGCCGGTGCAGCTGGTACAGGTCGATCCAGTCGGTGTTCAGCCGCCGCAGCGAGGACTCGACGGCCCGTCGCACGTAGCGGCGCGAACCGCGGGCACCGAAGTCGGGACCGTTGAGGCCCTGCATGTCCACGCCGAACTTGGTCGCGATGACGGCGTGCTCGCGGCGGCCGGAGAGCGCTTGCCCCAGCAGTTCCTCGCTGCGGCCGCGGGGCGCGCCGTAGACGTCGGCGACGTCGAAGAACGTGATCCCGTTGTCCAGCGCGGATTCCACCACGGCACGGGCGCCGGCCAGCGTCTCCGTGGATGTCCCTGGGCGGCCCAGGTTGTTGCAGCCGAGGCCGACCGCGCTGACGACAAGACCGGAATCACCCAGGCGACGTTGCTCCACGGGCGGTCACCCTAAACCTCGGGTAGCGCCACCGGGTGTTCACCACCTGTACGGCCTAAGCCAGCGGGCCCGTCAACTCGGCCTGCGAACGTCGGCTGCGGAGACTCCTGCGACCAGGTCGGGGTGGTGCGAGGTGTTCGCTCGTCGAATCGCGGTGATCGGGACCGGGTACGTCGGTCTCACCACGGGGGCCTGTCTGGCTTCGCTCGGGCACCACGTGGTGTGCGCGGACGTGGACGTGGCCAAGGTGCAGCGGCTGCGGGCCGGCAAGGTGACGATCCTCGAACCGGGGCTGGCGGAGCTGGTCGCGGAGGAGCAGGCCGGTGGGCGGCTGGAGTTCGTGGTGGGCGCGTCGGCCGCGGTCGGCGACGCCGAGGTGGTTTTCCTGTGCGTGCCGACGCCGATGGGCCAGGGCGGGGCCGCCGACCTCGCCGCCGTCGAGTCGGTGATCTCCGAGGTGCGGACCATGCTGCCGGTGGGCAGCATCGTGGTGAACAAGTCGACGGTGCCGGTGGGCACCGCGGCCCGGGTGTCCGGCCTGCTCAAGCGCAAGGACGTGCCAGTGGTGTCCAACCCGGAGTTCCTGCGTGAGGGCACGGCGGTGCACGACTTCCTCAACCCGGACCGCATCGTCGTCGGCTGCGACATCCAGGACGCGGCCGAGCGGGTCGCCGCCCTGTACGCGCGGCTGGGCGCGCCGACGGTGCTGACCGACGCGGCCAGCGCCGAGATGGTCAAGTACGCCGCCAACTGCTTCCTGGCCATGAAGCTCTCGTACGTCAACGCGATCGCCGAGCTGTGCGAACGGCTGGGCGCCGATGTCGCCGACGTGACCGAGGGCATGGGCTACGACCGCCGCATCGGCCAGTCCTTCCTGCAGCCGGGCCCGGGCTGGGGCGGCTCGTGCCTGCCCAAGGACACACAGGCGCTGCTCCAGGTCGCGGCGGCGGTCGGCTACGACTTCTCGCTGCTGCAGGCCACCATCGACACCAACACCCACCAGCGCCAGCTGATCGTGGCCAAGATCCGCGAGGCGGCCGGCGGACGGCTGCGCGGCCACCGGATCGGCCTGCTGGGCTTGGCTTTCAAGGCCGGCACCAACGATCTGCGGGACTCGCCGGCGCTGGCCGTGGCCGCCCTGCTGCGGGCCGAGGGCGCCGAGCTCACCGGCTACGACCCGGGCATCGACCACGAGGTCGACGGCATCCGGGTGGTGTCGGACGCGTACGAGGCGGCCAAGGACGCCGACACCGTGGTGGTGCTGACCGAATGGCCGGAGTTCCGTGGCCTGGACTGGTCCCGGATCGGCGATCTGGCCAGCGGCTCCGTCGTCGTCGACACGCGCAACCACCTGGACCCGGACGCGCTGCGGCGCTGCGGGCTGACCTGGTGGGGCGTCGGCCGTGGTCACCTGGACGTGGGAAATTCGCTGGCCGCCGTGATCTGATGGGGTCATGTTCACGACTCGCCCGGAGCTGACCGGCACGGTCGGCATGGTCGCCTCCACCCACTGGCTCGCCTCCACCGCCGGCATGGCGGTGCTGGAGTCCGGCGGCAACGCGTTCGACGCCGCGGTCGCCGCCGGCTTCGTGTTGCAGGTGGTGGAGCCGCATCTGGTCGGCCCGGGTGGCGACATGCCGGCGATCTTCGCGACGGCCGCGGACCCGGCGCCCCGGGTGTTGTGCGCGCAGGGCGTCGCCCCGCAGGGCGCGACGATCGAGCACTACCGGGACCAGGGCCTGGACCTGGTCCCCGGCAGCGGCCTGCTGGCGGCGGTCGTGCCGGGCTCCTGGGACGGCTGGCTGACGCTGCTGCGGGATCACGGCACCAAGTCGCTGCGGGACGTGCTGGACTACGCCATCGGCTACGCGCGCGGCGGATTCCCTTTGGTGGAGCGGATTCCGGCCACGATCGAGGGCGTGCGGCAGTTGTTCACGGAGCACTGGCCGTCCTCGGCCGAGCTGTGGATGCCCGGCGGCGAGGTGCCCAAGGCCGGCACGCTGTTCCGCAACCCGATGCTGGCCGACACCTGGGAGCGGCTGCTTCGTGAGGCGGAATCCGTTGGCGGAGACCGGGAAGCGCAGATCGAGGCGGCGCGGAGGGCCTGGTACCAGGGGTTCGTCGCCGCGGAGATCGAGGCGTTCAGCCGCAAGCCGCACCGTGACGACTCCGGCCGCGACCACGCCGGCGTGCTCACCGGGCAGGACATGGCCACCTGGTCGGCGACCTACGAGGACCCGGTGACCGTGCGGGTCGGGGACCGGACGCTGGCCAAGTGCGGGCCGTGGAGCCAGGGTCCGGCGCTGGCGCAGCAGGTGTTGATGCTGCACGAGCTGCGGGACCGGCTGGCCTACGTCGACGGTGTGCCGACCGCGGAGACCGTGCACCTGGCCATCGAGGCGGCCAAGTTGGCCTTCGCCGACCGGGAGGCCTGGTATGGCGACAGCGCCGACGTGCCGATGGACGACCTGCTGTCCGCCGAGTACACCGCCTCCCGCGTGGCGCTGATCGACGACCGCGCGTCGCTGGAGCTGCGGCCGGGCTCGCCGGGCGGGCGTGCACCGCGGCTGCCGGAGTTCATCGCCTCGGGCCGGGGCATCGGCGGCGGTGACTCGCCCATGAACGCGGCGGTCGGCGAGCCGACGGTGACCCCCGAGGGCCAGATGCGCGGCGACACCGTGCACATCGACGTGGTGGACCGCTGGGGCAACGTCATCTCGGTGACGCCGTCCGGCGGCTGGCTCCAGTCCTCGCCGACGATCCCGTCGCTCGGCTTCGCGCTCGGCAGCCGGGCCCAGATGTTCTGGCTGGAGGAGGGCCTGCCGGCCTCGCTCGTGCCCGGTCGTCGCCCGCGCACGACGCTGAGCCCCTCGCTGGCCCTGCGCGACGGCGCGCCGCTGGCCTTCGGCACGCCCGGCGGCGACCAGCAGGACCAGTGGCAGCTGTGCTTCTGGCTGGCCCACACCGTGGGCGGGCTGAACCTCCAGGCCTCGATCGACGCGCCGATGTGGCACTCGGCCGCGTTCCCGCTCTCGTTCTATCCGCGCAGCTGGCAGCCCGGCGAGCTGGTGGCGGAGTCGCGACTCGGCGCTGAGGCCTTCGAGCAGCTTCGGGCCCATGGGCACCGCGTCGTGGACGCCGGCGAGTGGGCGCTGGGGCGGCTGTCCGCGGTGTCCCGCGACCCGGCGACCGGGCTCCTGCACGGCGCGGCCAACGCCCGTGGCATGCAGGGCTACGCCGTCGGGCGCTGATCAAGGTTCCACGTGGAACGTAGATCGCATTGCCGCTTCGTGACGTACGCGCGGCGGCGGGCGATGTCGTAGCGTCGGCGGCGTGCCACACGGTCGGGCGAGGAAGGCCGCGCTGCTTCCCATACCGCTCGCGATCGGCTGCCTGCTGATCGCCGGCTTCACGTCGCGCTGGCACGAGCAGACCGTGCACTTCACGGTGCTCGGCGTGGCCTGGATGCTGTCCGGCGCGGTGCCGCTGTTCTGGCGCGACCGCTGGCCGTACACGGTGTACGCGCTCTCGACCGTGCTGGCGTTCAGCTACCTCTACTCCGACAACCAGGGCGCGCCGACGCCGATCTTCCCGGCGTTGGCCCTGTACGCGCTGGCCAAGCGGGTGGGGCCGGTCCGGTCCAGCATCGCCGGGCTGGTGTTGCTCATCGGCTTCGGGGCGGCGCAGCTCGCCACCGGCGGGGACGCCACGGACGTGCGGTACGTGGGCTTCGTGCCCGTGGCGATCTCCATCGGCACCGCGGCTCGCAACGTGCGGGCCAGCCGGCGGTCGCAGCACGAGGTGTTCGAGGAGCGGGCCCGCCGGATCGCCGAGGAGGAGCGGCTGCGCATCGCCCGCGAGGTGCACGACGTTGTCGCGCACAGCCTGGCCATGATCAACGTGCAGGCCGGGGTGGGCGCGCATGTCGCCGACCGGCGACCCGAGGAGGCCAAACAGGCGCTGCTGGCGATCAAGGAGGCGTCGCGGGCGGCGCTCGTCGACCTGCGGGCCACCCTCGGCGTGCTGCGTTCGGGCGAGGACCGCGCGCCGGCGCCGAGCCTGGCCCGTATCGACGAACTGCTCGGTTCGGCCCGGGGCGCGGGGCTGTCGGTCGAGGTCAGCGGCGATCCCGGGGAGCTGCCGGCCCCCGTCGACTCGACGGCGTACCGGATCGTGCAGGAGGCGCTCACCAACACCGTCCGGCACGCGGTGGAGGCGCGTAGCGTCAGCGTGCGGTTCTCCCGCGACGACGGAAGTCTGGTCGTCGAGGTGCAGGACGACGGTCGTCCGGTGGAAACCGAACCCGGCAACGGTGTTCGCGGCATGCGGGAACGGGCGCTGGCGCTCGGCGGCACGCTGCTGGCGCGGTCGCGGGACGAGGGGGGATTCGTGGTTCGGGCGGAGCTGCCGCTATGACGGTCCGGGTGGTGCTGGCCGACGACCAGGCGCTGGTGCGGGCCGGTTTCCGGCTGCTGCTGGAGACCGAGGACGGGTTCGAGGTGTGCGGCGAGGCCGGCGACGGCGCGCGGGCCGTCGAGCTGGCTCGGGTGCACCGGCCGGACGTGGTCGTGATGGACATCCGGATGCCCGGCGTCGACGGTCTCGTGGCGACCCGGCAGATCACCGCGGACCCTTCGCTGGCCGGCGTGAAGGTGTTGGTGCTGACCACTTTCGACGTCGACGAGTACGTGTTCGAGGCCCTGCGCTCCGGGGCGTCGGGCTTCCTGCTGAAGGACACCGAGCCGGTGGATCTGTTGCACGCCATCAGGGTCATCGCCGCCGGCGAGGCGCTGCTCGCGCCGACCGTGACCCGCCGGCTGATCTCCGAGTTCGCCAACCGGCCCGAGCACCGCCGCCCCGACCCGTCGGCCCTGCGTGAGCTGACCGACCGCGAGCGTGAGGTGTTGGCGCTGGTTGCGGGCGGGTTGTCCAACGAGGAGATCGCCGAGCACCTGGTGATCAGCCCGGCGACCTCGCGTACGCACGTCAGCCGGGTGATGACCAAACTCGGCGCGCGGGACCGGGCGCAGCTGGTCGTCCTGGCGTACGAGTCGAAGCTCGTGCGACCACGCGAGTAGTACGCCGCGGTGCCGCCTGTGAGCGGACGCCGCTACGGCTTTCCGTGGTGAGCATTGTGCGTCGTGTATGTGATCGCACTTATCGCGGAATTCCTGACTTCCTTGCTGCTCATCGTCGCGCTGGCCCTTCGCCGCTGGCGCAAGTGGACCGTGGGCACCCTGCTCGTGCTCAAGGTCGCCGTGGCGGCGGTGATGCTGGCCTACGGCTTCGAGTTCGCCCTCCGGCCGTTGCGGGACCTGGCGTTGCTGGCCGTGGCCTTTGCTTTCCCGCAACGGCAGAAGTTGCTCGTCGTCGCCGCGGCGGCCGCTTTCGTGCTGGATCTGCTGCTGCCCCAAGCGATTCCACAGTGGACCACCGTTGCGCTGTTCGCGGTGGTGGGGCTGCTGACCGTGCTGCCGGTGCGACGCTGGATCGCCCCGGTGGCGCTGGTTGTGTTGGCGGGCCTCGGTGTCGCGGTCTGGATTCCCGCCTTGGCCGCGCCGACGACCATGAACATGGGCATGACGGCGATGCCCGGCATGGCCATGCGCAGCGTCACCCAGCTGACCGGGCCGCCGACCACCGGGCCGGTCAAGAAGATCACCATCACCGCTGTTCAGAACGGCGACCGATACTCCTTCAACCCCAGCGAGATCCATCTCCGGCAGGGCGACGTGCTGGACGCGACCCTGGTCAACCGGACACCTTCGACGCCGGTGACCATCCACTGGCACGGCCTGGACGTGCCCAACGCCTACGACGGCGTCGCCGGCATCACCCAGGACGCCGTGAAACCCGGCGGCAGCTTCGAGTACAAGTTCCAGGTCAACCAGGTCGGCACCTACTGGTACCACTCGCACGAGGACACCAAGGACGAGGTGGTCCGGGGCATGTTCGGGCTGCTGGTCGTGGAGCCTCGGACCGGGCCGGTGGCCGACGTCGACCAGGCGCTGTCGATCCACACCTGGGGCGACAAGCTGTCCTTCGGCGACAACCCCGGCGTGCAGGTCCGCCCGGTCAAGGCCGGTTCCTCGGTGCGGGTGCGGGTCGTGAACACCGACTCCGAGGTGGACAGTGTGCACGTCACCGGCTCGCCGTGGCAGCTGGCCGCCGTCGACGGCAACGACCTGCACGAGCCGGGGGAGCTGACCGATCAGACGGTCCCGATCGGCGGCGGCGGGCGGGCCGACATCCACCTGACCATGCCGAACCATCCCGTCCGGGTGTCGCTGGTCGGCGAGGACTCGCCGGCGTACGTGCTCAGTCCCGACGACCGTTCCACTGTTGACGCCTCGGCGCCCGGGCCCGAGATCGACCTGATGCACTACGGCACGCCGGCGCCGGTTTCCCTTGGCACGAACTACAACCGTGACTACACGGTCGACCTGGACCAGGGCATCGGGGCGTCGGGATTCAAGTGGACGATGAACGGCGGGGTGTTCCCCGACGCCCCGATGCTGATGGTCAGCGAGGGTGACACCGTGCGGGTGACGTTCCGCAACCTCAGCCTCGGCGAGCATCCGATGCACCTGCACGGACACGAAGTGCTGGTGCTGTCCCGGGACGGTGTCGCGTCAGCGGGCAGTCCGGTGTGGCTGGACACGGTGTCGGTGCAACCCGGGGAGACGGTCACGGTGGCGTTCAAGGCCGACAATCCCGGGATCTGGATGGATCACTGCCACAACCTCGGCCACGCCAAGATCGGCATGGTGATGCACCTGGCCTACACCGACGTCACGACGCCGTTCGTGGTGGGCGACGGCAACAACCCGGAGTGAAACAGCTGCCGCTCCAGGGCGGCCTTGGGCTTCGCGCCGACGATCGTCGCGATCACCTCGCCGCCCTGGAACAGCAGCATCGTCGGCGCGGCCATCACCTGGTGGGCGCGGGCCGTGGCCTGGTTGGCGTCCAGGTCCATCTTCACGATCGTCAGTTCCGGATGCTCGTCGGCGATGCGCTCCAGCACCGGTCCCACCATGCGGCACGGGCCGCACCACGTCGCCCAGAACTCCACCAGCACCGGCTTGTCGCTGGTCAGCACCCGGTCCGCGAAGTCCGCGTCGGTGACCTCTTGCAGCATGAGTCCTCCCCTTGGTTCCGCTCGACCGCGGCGGCGACCTGCGCCCGCACCGCCTGCAGCCGGGCGATGCAGTCGTCCAGTTCGTCGAGCTTGCGGCGGTACACCGCCACCGAGGCCGGGCACACGTCGCCCGTCGGATTGCCCGCCCGCAGGCACTCCACGAACGGCCTCGTGTCCTCCAGCGCGAAGCCGATGGCCAGCAGCGAGCGGATCTCGTTCACCGCCCGCAGGTCGTCCTCGTCGTACTCGCGGTAGCCGTTGGCCGTGCGGCGGGCCGGCAGCAGGCCCTGCTCCTCGTAGTAGCGGAGCGAGCGGGTCGTGGTTCCGGCCCGGTCCGCCAGCTCGCCGATGCGCATGCTGACGACGGTAAACCTTGACGCCGATGTGAAGGCCAGCGTTCATACTCTGGACTTGATGGACACCCAGATCGCTTCTTACCTGCGCGCCGGCCGCCGCGACCCGGTCCGTGTCGGCCCTTTCACCGTCGGATTCTCCGAGACCAGCGACAATCCCTACCGCAACTACGCCGTGCCCGACGACAACGCCCGGCCCACCGCCGAGGACGTCGCCGCGCTGATCGCCGCCTTCGAGGCACGGGGCCGCACACCGCGGCTGGAGTACCTGCCCAGCGCCTGCCCGTCGGTGCAGCCCGCGTTGGAGCGGGCCGGATTCGTCGAAGAGGGCCTGCTGCCCGTGATGACCGTGCCGACCCTGATCGAGCCGCCGGCCGTGGCCGGTGTGGAGCTGGTCGCCGCCGACTCCGACGACACCATTCTGGCCATGGCCACCGCTTTGAACCTGGCCTACGACGAGCCGCCGCCCACCGAGGCGGATCTGACCAGCCACAAGGGATCCCGCGACCGCGGCGGCTACACCCTGCTGGCCCGCTCCACGGACGGAGAACCCGTCGGCGGCGGGCTCATCACCGTGCCCATCGACGGCGTCGCCGAGCTAGCCGGCATCGGCGTCGTCCCTTCGTGGCGGCGGCGGGGCATCGCCGCCCTGATCACCCACCGGCTCGTCCAGGTCGCCCACGACCTCGGCGCGCGGCACCCGTTCCTGATGGCCGCCGACGACAACGCCACCCGCGTCTACACCCGTGTCGGCTTCGAGATCACCGGGCGCGTCCTGCACATCTCCCGCTGACGGCTTTCCCGCCCCCAGCAGGGCCTCCGCGTCCAGGCCCAGGTCCTCGCGCATGGCCCGGCGCATGACCTTGTACTCCCGCTGGGCCTCCCGCCACAGCGTCCGCTCCTCCTCGCCGTGCCGGTTGACCAGCAGCTTCGTCGCCAGTGTCGACCGGCGTACCAGTGATTCCCGCAGCATCGCCCTGATCCGCTCCGGCGCGTGCACGTTCACCGCCCCCAGCGAGCTCCGCGCCTGCGCCGCCACCTTCCGCAGATCAGCCGCCGCCGCTTCGTCCACCGTGCCGCCCTCGCGGAGCGTCCGCCGGGCGTCGTACAGCACCCAGTCGAACGCCTCCACCGCCCCGATCACCTCGGCGTACGCGTTGGCCCGGCCCTCGTAGCTACGGTTCTCCCGGTCCTTCTCCCGCTCCCGGCGCCACCGCAGCTCTTCCCGCTCGGTCTCCCGGCGCCACCGCCGGTCCTCCCGCCAGCCCGCGATCAGCTGCGCCCCCAGCACACCCCCGAGCCCCAGCAACGCCACCACCACCGGCACCCACAGCGGCACCTGCCCAGAAGACATGCCGCAGAACCTAGCGTCAGGCGATGCCCTCCTGGGCCGTCCAGATGCGGAAGGGGTTGACCCTGGCGGGCACGAGGTCCGGCGCGGCGGACGGGCCGGCCAGGGTGGGCGCGGACGGGGTGCCGGGGGCGGGGAGCTCCAGGAGGCGGTCGATGGCCTCGGCCAGGCTGCCCTCGAAGAGCCAGACGGCCTTGCCGGGCTGAGCGGAGTCGTGCACGGCGGGCATGCGGCCGGCCTTGGCGTCGTCCTCGGAGCGGAACAGGATTGTGTCGACGAAGCCGCGGAGCTGGCGGTAGCCCATGATGCGGTCGAGGTGGCCGTCCTCGTCGGGGATGTTCATGAACTGGAAGCCACGGTCGCGCAGCTCGGCGAGCTTGCCCAGGACGCCGTCCATGCTCGACTACCGGTCGGACGGGTTGGACGGGCGGTCGTAACTCGCGACCACGACGCGGACCAACAGCACGAGACCGACCGCAACCAACGCCGCCACCTGCAACGCCACAGCTGCCTCCAAGGTGTCCTGCCCCCACCTTCGCCGGCCCCTTGGCCCCGGCGAACCTGCGTTATCAAGGTGACAGGGATTCACCCGTTTGGGGAATACAGTCGTCCTTAACAGATTCACAGTTAAATACTGTGAGTAACACGTCCGCATCGTCTTGAACGTGTCCTGTCACGCTGGGCTGCTGAACCCATTCTGAAGTGATCGAGATCACATATTTGTGAGAAATACGTGACCTTCGACAAGGGGCCGCAGCGGTGTCATCTGCACGGGAGAACGCCCCGTGCGGCGGGTCACCGCAGACGGCCACGGCGGCGACGGCCACTGGGTTAGTGTGCAGGCCGTGGGGGACCTGGGCGAGGACACGCAGCCGATCGGACGACATGAGTCCTGGCTGCCGGATGATCACCCGCTCTACCGCCCCCGACACGGTAAGCAGCGGTTCGCCCTGGTCTGTGCGGTGGTCTTCTTCGTGACCCCGCTGTTCGGCCTGACCCTGTTCGGCACGCCGCCGTCGATCGAGAACCGAGCGCTGCACCCGTTCCCCGGCGCGGGCGACGGCTGGTCCTTCTTCACCGAGCTCGGCCCCTGGGCCACCGACCACCTGTCCTTCCGCGAACAGGCGATCAAGCTGACCGACGGCATCAGCCGTTCGATCTTCGGCGAGCCGCCGAACCAGGACAGCGGGGACCCGTCGCAGCCGTCCAGCGGGCCGATCGCCGGGGGGCCGCCGCCGACGGTCACCCCGCCGGTGCCGGGCTCGTCGCCGCTGGACAACGAGCCGCCGCCGATCGCGGGCTATCCCCGGGTGATCGAAGGCAAGAACAACTGGCTGTACTTCGGCTACGACACGCAGGGCAAGTGCCAGCCGCAGCAGCCGCTCGACACCGTCATCTCCAGCCTGGTCAAGCTGCGCAAGGCGGTCGAGCAGTCCGGCCGCAGGTTCGTGCTGCTGGTCCCGCCGGACAAGTCGACGGCGGTGCCGGAGAACCTGCCCGACCAGTACCCGGGCAAGTCCTGCGCGCTGGCCTTCAGCGCGAAGTTCTGGCCCCAGGTGACGGCCGAGGCCGGCGCCGTGGACCTGCGGCCGGCCCTGGCCCGCCTGGGCTCCTCGGTCTACTACCCGCAGGACACCCACTGGACCTACGCCGGCGGCCTGATCATGACCCGGGCCCTGGCCGGCGCCATCAGTCCCGGCATCGACGTGCCGTGGCGGGTCACCGAGGGGGCCAAGGTGGACGGCTCGGCGGACCTGCCGCCGATGCTGGCCCGCACCGGCACGGAGAGCAGCCACACCTACCGGCTGGCCCCGGACGGCGGCGTCGACCGCACCCAGCAGGGGCCGTTCGACACCCATAACGTCCTGGCCTTCCGCACCGACAACCCGGTCAACGGCATGGTCGCCGGCAAGACCACGATGGTCACGGACTCGTTCACCAACTACGCGGCGCCCTTCCTGGCCGCCACCTTCGCCGACGTCACCCTCGCGCCGAGCGCCGTCGTGCAGCAGGACCCGAACGCCGAGGCGCAGCGCATGGTGGACAGCGACACCGTGGTGCTGGAGGTGGTCGAGCGCAACCTGGCGTCCGGCATCAGTCCGCTGACCCAGCCCTCGGTGCTCGACCCGATCCTCCAGCAGTTGGCCGCGCATCCCAAACGCTGAAAGGCCACTCGGTACAGTGCCCGACGTGCGTGCAGAGTCCCGACCGACCACCGTCGGCGCCATCGCCCTGTGGGGCAGCAGCGACCTACCGGGGCTCGGTGACCAGGTGGTGCCCCGGGTGCTGGAACGCGAGCTGCTGACGCGGTCTGCCCGGCTGGCGCGTCACGCACTACGCCCCGCTCGGCTGGAGCCGGCCCTCGGTGTCGGACGGCGGCCTGATCGCGGAGCCGCTGGGCGAGCCCACGCCCGAGCGCCTGCGGCAGATCGACGACGCCGCGCACCTGAGCATCCTGTGCGCGACCTTCACCCGTGACACCAACCTGACCGCGTTGTACGGAACCGCGCGGGCCGAGGCGTTCTTCGCCATGGACCGGCCGACCGTCACGACCAATCTCGCGGTGCTGGCCGACGGCCTGGTGCCGGCGGAAGTCCTCAAGGCCCGGACGCTTCAGCTGCGCCAGCTCGGGGAGCTGCCCGAGGACGACTACGTCATCGGCCCGGACGGCATCGAGCTGCCGGCGGACGTGGTCTTCGAGGACAAGCTGGCGGCGATCGCCTCGGCGCGCAAGGTCGTCACCGAAGACCCGTACGTCGCCGCAGCGGCCGCCGCGCTGGGCACGGCGGTGACGGGCCCGATCATCGACGTCCGTGTGCTGGCCCGGGAAGCGCGGGCGCAGATCGACGACTTCGCCGAGGCGGCCGAGCAGGCGCTGGTCGAGCGCGGCGGCGACCTCAAGCGGCGGATCGCCGACCTGGCCGCCGAAAACGCGGCACTGCGACACGCCCACGCCCGGCAGCGCCACCGCATGCTGCACGAGCGACAGATCCTTGTGGACAAGCTGATGGCGGCCGACGACTCCGAGGCGGTCGAGCGGCTGCGGGCCGAGCTGGAGCACGAGCGCCACCTGCACCGCGAGGCGCTGGCCCGCGCGGCCGAGGACCACCGCGAGCTGAACGCGTTGCGGCAGACCAAGTTGCTGCGCTGGTCGCAGCCGCTGCGTGAGACCTACGGGAAGATCAGGCGGGCATGAGGATCACGTTCGTCCTGGTTTCGTACGGGGGCCGCCAGCTGGTCGTGGACTGCTTGAAGAAGCTGGCCGAGCACACCCCGCAGCCGTACGAGGTGATCGTCGCGGACAGCGCGTCGCCGGACGGCACGGGCGAGTGGCTGGCCGCGCACCTCACCGGTGCGACCGTGCTGCGCATGGACCGCAACCTCGGCTTCGGCGCCGGCTGCAACCTGGCCGTGCGGCACGCCAAGACCGAACTGGTGTGCTTCCTCAACGCCGACGTCGAGGTCACCGAGGGCTGGCTGGAACCGTTGCTGGAGGTGCTCGACGCGCGCCCGGAGGTCGCCGCGGTCGCGCCCGTCATGCTCAACACCGACGGCACCGTGCAGGAAGCCGGCAGCGTCATCGGCGGCGACGGCTGGTGCCGGGCCTGGGACGGCCCCGAGCAGGAGATGTTCGCGCGCCAGGTGGACTACGCCTCGGCGGCCTGCCTGCTGATGCGTCGCAGCGCCTTCCACCAGGCCGGCGGCTTCAGCGCCGACTACGAGATCGCCTACTTCGAGGACGTCGACCTCCAGGTCCAGCTCAAGTCGCTGGGCTGGACGGTGTGGCTGGACCCGCGGTCGCGGGTGGTGCACGCCCGCCACGGCAGCAGCACCACCGACCGGGCCATGGAGCTGATGCGGCTCAACCACAAGGTGTTCACGCGCCGCTGGCCGCAGGAGCTGGCCGACCGGCCGGACGTCGTCGGCCTGGACGAGCCGGAGCGCGAGCACCACAAGTACTGGCTGCGTGACCGCAATGCCGGCTATCGGGTGCTGCTGATCGACGACCGCGTGCCGCAGGCCGACCGCGGCCGCGGGGACCCCCGCACGATGGCGGTCGTCGACGCGTGGCGGCTGGCCGACCCGAACGCCCGCGTCACCTTCTACGCGCACTCGCCCGAACGGGCCGAGGAGTACGCCCCGGCCTTGCAGGCCAAGGGAATCGAGGTCGTCTGGGGCGTCACCGACGCACGGCGCTGGTCGGCCGAGCGGGCCGGCCTGTACGACGTCGTCGTGGTGTTCCGGCCGCACAACTTCGCCCAGGCCGGTCTGACGATCTCCAAGTCGCAGCCGCAGGCGGTCAAGGTCTACGACTCCGAGGCGCTGTTCTACCGCCGCCCCGGCCAGTACTTCGAGACGGCGCTGACCTCGGCCGAGCGCCGACGCCTGGCGATCGAGGCGCGGCACCTACGTGACCAGGAGGAACACGCCTTCAACTGGGCCGATGTGGCGGTCTGCGTGAGCGAGGAGGAGGCGCGCTGGGCCCGTGGCATCGCGCCCGACACCTCCGTGCACGTCGCCTGCTACCCGGCCAACCTGCCCGGCGACGTCCCCGGTCTCGACGGCCGGCAGGGGTTGGCGTTCTTCGGCGGCTTCGACAACACGCCGCGCACGCCCAACGAGTTCGCCGTGCTGGAGCTGGTCGACGACGTGCTGCCGGAGCTGTCCCGGCGGCATCCCGGCCTGCTGCTGCGGGTCATCGGCGCCGACCCGTCGCCGGCGGTGCGGGCGTTGGCGCGCAACGACATCGAGGTGCTGGGCAAGGTCCCGGACCCGGGTGTCTGGCTGTCCAAGGCCCGTCTGCACGTGGTGCCGATGCGCTACGGCGCCGGCGTGAAGATCAAGTTTGTCGACTCGATGGCCGCCGGCCTGCCGTTCGTCACCACGCCGGTCGGCGGCGAGGGCCTGCACCTGGGCTGGATGGCCCGGCACCTGGTCGGCGAGTCGCCGGCCGAGATCGTCGAGCTGTGCGACCGCATGCTCACCGACGACGTGCTGTGGACCGAGATCCAGCAGGCGCTGGTCGAGGTGTGCCGGACCAAGTTCTCCGCCGCGGCGTTCCGCGCCGAGATGGAGGGCGTGATCGTCGACTGCGGGGCGCTGCCGAGCGCGGTTGGTTAGTCGATGCTCGGCAGCGCCAGCGGCGGGATCTTCGCCCGTGACTTGCGCAGCGCGTGCCAGCGCAGCGCCGCGCTGAGCAGGAACCGTTCCGCGCCAGCCGTTTCCTCACGGGAGCGGGTGGCCAGCTTCAGCAGCGGCGCGCGGCGGTGCTCGACCTCGCTCAGCTCGGTCAGCCGCTCGCGGTCCTCGGCCGTCATGCTGTCCACGCGCAGCAGCAGCGTCGAAGCGAACTGGGCGACCCGGCGCAGCTCGTACTCGGCCACGGCTTCCAGCTGATTCTCCTGCTCGGCGGTCAGCACCTCGTTGCGCCCCAAGGCCAGTAGGGCCAGGCCGAGGCGACCGGGCAGGCCCTTGTCCAGCCGTTCCTGGCGGTGGCCGGTCACGGCCTGCCCATGCTGCCGGTACGAATACAGGGCACGGTCCACGAAGGCCAGCTTGCTGTCGGCCAGCGCCGTGGCCGCGATCCACTGGTCGTGGAACGCCGACGGCGTGCCCGGCGGGAACGGCAGCACCAGTTCCCGCAGCGTCCGGCCGTCCACCAGGCTCGACGCGCCGGTGACGGTGTTGAGCAGCAGCAACGCCTCCAGGTCCGTCCACTGGTTGCGGCGGTCCTGCCAGAACGAGCCGGCGACGACGGTGTCGTGCTCGTCCACCAGGCGCATGTCCGAGTAGACGAGCCCGTGGTTGCCCAGCGCGGACAGCAGCGTGGCCAGCTTGTCCCGATCCCACACGTCGTCCTGGTCGGCGAGCGCGACCGCGTCGGCATCGGACGGCGCGGCGGCCAGCGCGCGCTCGAAGTTGGCGTAGAAGCCGACGTTGTCCTCGTGCTCCACCAGCACGAACCGGTCGTCGCCGGTGATCAGCCGGCGGATCACCGCGACCGACTCCGGGCCCGAGTTGTCGTCGCTGAGCACGCACACCCAGTTGTCATGGGTCTGCGCCCGGATCGAATCCAGTTGTGCGGCCAGGAAAGCCGGATCCGGCCGGTAGGTCGCCATGCACACCGCGACCTTCGGGCCCTTGCCGGGCCACGACACCGCCACTGGGTCCACAGTGGACGGCACCAGCCGCAGCGGCGGAAGTTCGCGCCGCAGCAGGGTTCCGTCCACCAGCAGCACGCCGAGCACCAGCGGCTTGTCCACCCGCGCATCGATCCGCGTCAGCGACAGCCGGACCCGGAAGCCGCAGCCCTCGGGCGTGCGGACGACCGAAGGCCCCAGCGCCGCGACAACATCCGGCCGCGCGTGGCCCAGGCTCGCCGCGTGCCAGGCGCCCTCGAACAGCACCCGGACGTCCTTCACCGCGATGCCGGCGTTGACCACCCAGCCGTCCAGGTCCACGACCTGCCCGCGACCGACCGCGACCGGCTTCTCCGGCACGTTCACCAGGTAGTGCAGCTCCGCCTCACGCTTCGGCCGCGCCGACTCACGCATGCGCGCCCCGAACACGCCGGCCAGCGGACCCGACCGCCGCAGCACGGCATCGCCTTCGTCCCCGGCCCGCCCCAGCGCGATATCCCTTACGCCACGCGCAATCCGCGCCGACGGCCACAGATACCGGTGCGCCGCCCGCACGATCTTGGCGCCCTCCAACGCATCCAGCCGCGCCCGCGTCTTCGTCAGCCGGTCGGCCACGGCCGCCGCCTGCTGCTCCAGCTCCCCGGCCCGCGCCTGCGACCACTCGGCCTCCAGCGCCGCGTCCGCCAGCTCCGCGAACACCATGCCCAGCCGCCGATCCAACCGCGCCGACTCGGCCCGCGCGACGGACAGCTCCTGCTCGGAGACGCCGAGGCGGCCGGTCAGTTGCTCGGCGTGCGCCTGCTTGTCATCCAGCGCCTGCCGGTGCCGGTCGAGATCGGCATTGACGTCGTCGAGGCCCTGCTGCAATGCCTTGATGTGGTTTTCGAGCGCCTGGCGGTAGTCGAGATCGGCGACGATCCGGTCGAGGCCGCCCTCGATCGCCCACAGCGGCGATCGAGGGGGTTGACTCGCCCGCTCGTGCAGCGACCTGACCGTCGCCTCGGCCGGCGTGCCGGCGACCAGGCACTGGAGTTCGCCCTCGGCGTCGACCAGTTCCGTCCAGCGCTCGTCGGCGGCCGCCACGAGGCCGACCAGATCGGCGAGGCCCCGCACGAGATCGCGGACGGTGGCCTCGTGGCCCCAGACGTGCGGCGAGCCGGTGTCGTAGAGATCGTTGGCCAGCTCCAGCAGCGACCGCAGCTGCGCGAGCTCCGCGTCCACGCCCGTGCCGGCCAGCCACTCGCGGTCGACGCGTCCGACGCTGCCGTCCGGCGCGAGGATCAAGTTGCCCGGGTGCACGTCCAGGTGATCCGGCGGCAGAACCACCACACCGGCCCGGCCCGGCAGATACGGATGCCGGTCGTCGTCCGCGGTCAGCGGTCGCGCCTCGGCCAGCACGGTTTGCTGCCACAGCAAGGCCAACCGGCGGAGTTCGGCCAGCTCGCCCGTGCGCATGGCATCGAGCATCGCCGCGTCGAGCGGGCGGCCGGGCAGCCACGACTCAGTGGCGGCCTTCTGCTGCCGAAGCCAGTCGCGCCGCACGCTGCCGGCGGTGTTCGACGTCAGCACAAGATCGCGGCCGAGCGCCCGGGTGCGCCGCCACTCCGGCCGGCGGCCGGCGTTGACCAGCCAGGCCAGGCTCGGGTCCAGCAGTTCGTCCAGCGGTTCCTCGGACGCCGACGCCAGCACCAGGAACGACGGGGCGACCTCGATCCCAAAGCCCTCGGCCACCGCCGCACTGTGCAGCTCGCGGGCCGGGGAGACCATAAGGCCGCCGCCGAACGCGCCGCGCAGCGGATCGCGGACCAGCTTCTCCACCAGCTCTTCGGCGTCCGGCCGATCGAACAACGCCGTGTTCAGCACGACGCGCGGCAGCTTGTAGTCCGGGTACGGCAGCAGCCAGCGCTGAGCCGTCAGCCCAGCGTCGGCCAGCAGCGACGCCAGCTTCCGCCGGGTCCAGGTGCGAGCCTGCGGCTGACTGCCCGGGTAGTCGGCGATACCCACCCAGGACTTGCTGTGGTGATCCTCCGGCCGGCCCAGCAGATAGCCGACGCCGAGCCGGTTCTCGATGGCCAGCGCGACAACGCCCCGCTCGGACAGCGCCCGCCGGACGCCGTCGAGCAGACGCTCCGGGCCGGCGCCGAAGCGGGTGCTGTACTCCAGCACACCGCACAGCACCGCCAGATCCACGCCGCTGGTCGCCGCCAGCTGGCTCTCGATCTCGCCGCGCACGATCCGCACGTTCGGCAGGTCACGGCAGCGCTCCCGCGCCGCCGCCGCACGGTCCTCCGTGCCCTCGATGCCGAGCACGTCCAGGCCGGCTTCGCCGAGGGCACGGGTCAGCACGCCCGTGCCACAGCCCAGGTCCACCGCGCGCAGGTCCGGCCGCAGCCGCAGCGGCGCCAACAGGGCCAGCCGCTGCGGCGAGAAGTGGTAGGCCGTCTCCCAGGAGTCGACCTTGGCCGCCAGCTCCGTCGAACCCGCGCTGATGTCCTCGGCGGCCTTCAGCGCGAGCAGGACCTCGGACTCCGCGCCGTCGGCGTAGCCGACCTCGTCCGACATCACGGCGTCGGCGCGAACTTCTGCGTCTCGGTCTTGAGCAGGTCCCGGAACGCCTTCTCGGCGGCCGCCGCGTCGGGACCGTAGGCCTCGACCCGGACGATGTAGCCGTTGGTGATGTAGTGCGCGCGGAACGCCGTCTGGCCGTCCGGACCGCTGGCCGGCAGCGTCCGGGCGGTGACGCCGGTCGGGATGCCGGTGGTCACCTGCTGGTACTTGGACTGGGCGTAGAAGTTGTCGATCGCGTTGAGGATCGCCTTCGGGTCGGCGCCGGTGCCGGCCTGGAACGCCCAGATGCCCTCGTGCATGGCGTCGTTCTGGGTCACCACGCCGGCCACCTGGATGGCGCCGTTCTGCTTGAGGATGGCGACTTCCTGCTCCGTCGGCGCGTGGTTGGTCACCGCGTCGGCGATGGAGTAGTTGACGTTGTAGACCTGCTTGCCCGGCACCTGGACGAACGGGCCCGTCGGCAGCGGCGGCGGGGCCGAGGTGGTGGTCGTCGGCTTCGCGCTGGTCGACGTCGTGGTGGTGGCGTCGGTCTTCGAGCCGGCCGTGAAGAAGTAGATGCCGGCCGCGAGGCCGAGCACCAGCACGATGGCCACCGAGATCGCGATGATCTTGCCGGTCTTGTTGCCGCGCTTGCCGCTGTCGAACACCTCGGGACCCTGCAACGGCCAGCTGGCCTTGCCGAAGTCCGGCGGCAGCTCGTTGCTCCACGGCGCCGCGCCGTACTCCTGCGGCTGGCCGCCGCCCATGCTCGGCTGCTGGGGCATGGCCTGCCACGGCGGCGGGGTCTGCGGGCCCGGGGCGAAGCCGCCGGCGTTGGGCACCACCTGGGTGCGCTCGGCGTGGTCACCGCCGGTGTTGCGCACCACCTGCGTGCGCTCCGCGTTGTCGCCGGCCGGCTGGTCGGTGATGGGCCGCAGCACCTGGGTGCTTTCCGACGGCGTCTCCGGCGGCGTCTGGCCCTGCTGCTGGTTGGACGGCGGCTGCCAGCGGAACGGCTGGCCGAACGGGCTGCTCTGCGGCTGCTGCGGCTCGGCCGGCTGCTGGGGCTGACCGCCCGGCGGCGTCTGCGGCGGCTGACCCTGGGCCACGCCGAGCAACTGGTCGCGGCGTAGACGGTAATCCTCTGGAGTCACCCGGCCCTGGGCCAGCTCGCTGTCGAGCTGTTGCAGCTCCTCTTGCCAGGACATCCCCAAACCTCCGGATCACGTCTCGCGTCTGGGGGCCATTGTGCCGAAGGCCCCGCGGCCGCCGTACTCGACTGGGTCGTTGAGAGATCGGGTTGTGACCCGGCCTCCGTGCTCACTGCTTCGGGGCCACCGGCAGGCGGTACGCCTTGCCCCCGGCCATGGCCACGACCTGCGGGTTCGTCGCGTTCGCCGCGGCGACGGCGTGCCAGCCGGCGTCGGCGGCGGTGGTGTGCGTCGCCGCGGCGACGTCCGGCCGCGGCAGGCCGACGTAACCGCCGCCGACCACATTGTTCTGGTCGTCCACGACCAGCACGCAGTCGGGACTCCTACCGTCCACCACAGCCCACCCGGACAACATGGTGTCGCCGACCACCTTGCCCGACTCCACGTAGCCGCCGCTGGTCCCGTTGGGCGTGAGCAGCGGCGCGGCGGAGACGTCCAGCTTGGCACCGAGTTCGGGGCCGCCGCAGCCGAGGGTGAAGTCGCTGGTGAACGGGTACGCGCCGAGGCCCTTGGCCGCCGGCAGGATGCTGTCCTTCACGCGCAGCGACGCCATCGTGTTCTTGGCGTCCAGCCGCATCGCGACCGCCAGCACCGTCTGACCCGGGTACTGGTTGCGCACGTTGGTGGCCTGCGCGCTGCCCAGGGTGAAGGTGACCAGCCCGATCGTCACCGCGATGACAACGGCCGGCGCCACGGCGAGCTGGCGCCACAGGAGCACAGTCATCGCCAGCACGGCGCTGGCGGCGAGGCCGCTGATCACCGCGTACCGGCCGGACTCGCCGACGCTGTCGGCGACGCCGGCTCGGGACAGGCCGACCATGATCGCCACCAGCACGATGTGCGCGGACAGGCCGGTCCAGCCGGCGTTGTCCGACGACTCGACGTCCGACCCAGGCTCCGGCGACCGACGAACCCGAGACACCACCAGCACGACCGCCACCACCAGCGCGATCAGGCTGATCACGCCGAAGAGCACGGCCAGCTCGGGGGTCTGGGTGGACCAGAGCACGCCGAGCACGCCGGAGGTCACCGCGAGCAGCCGGTCGAGGGCGAAGGTCGCCGTCGGGATCGAGGAGGTGTTCGGCAGCGTGGCGTAGGCGATCGCCGCGCCGACCACACCGAGGACCGCGATCACGATGGGCGCGATGACCTGCCACCGCCGGTCGCCGCGCAGCCAGGCGATTAGCGCGAGCGCCACCCACACCGGGAAGGCCGCGCCGTGGCCGAAGCAGGCGATGACGCCGAGGATCAGTGCCGGCACGGTTCGGCCGCGGTGGGCCAGCGCGATCGCCACAATGGCCGGGGCCAGGCCCGACAGCCAGTGCGTGCCGCTCATCCCCTCGCCGAAGTTCTCCAGGTTGCCCGGGGAGAAGACGAGGAAGGCGAAGCCGGCGACCAGGGCCGCGCGCACCGCCGCGCCCAGCCGGCGCGGCAGCATGGACGCCATGCCCGCGACCACGACCAGGCTGAGGACCACGACCAGCAGGCCGAGCGCCTGGTTGGAGCCGCCGAGGAACTTCGCGTCCAGCCAGAACAGCGTGCCGGCGATGACCACCGGGTGGCCGTTGTAGAGCACGAACAGGCCGGCCAGGTGGAACTGGCCGCTCGGATGGCTGGCCAGGCCGAGCACCGGCCAGTAGTCGAGGAAGTTGAGCCCGGGCGAGCGCAGTACCTCGACGATCATCGAGACCACCGGCACGGCGGCCAGCGCCATCAGCAACGCGACCGGCCAGTTCCAGCGCGAACGGGCAGGCTCGTCCGACAGGTCGCCCGACAACCGCGGGATTTCTGTGGTGGTCATCCGAGCTCCGGTTCCCCTCGCCGGCTCAGCTCACCGGCGCCTTCGTCAACAGTGCGGCGACGGCCTCGTTCAGCGCCTTGGCGACGGCGGCCTCGTCGACCGGCTGCGCCTGCGCGACGGCCACCATCACCGCGTTCAGCCCGGAAGCGTAGATGGCGCGGTACTGGACCTGGTCGCCGGTAACCAGCTTGACCACCTTCACCTGGCCGGGCAGGCCGCTGGCGTCGACCGGGTGCAGTCCGCCGAGGTCCTGGTACTCCAGCAGGTCGCCGCTGGTTTTCTTGGCCGCGGCGGTGCTGTCGGTGACGAAGGCGAACTCGACGTAGTTGAGCTTGCCGTCAGCTGATCCGGTGAAGGTGACCTGGCTCACCTTGTCGGCCTGGAGGAAGTCGCCCTCGCGGGCGTCGAACAGACCGCGGTTCTGGCCCTCGAACACGGACAGCTCGGCGCGGTCGAGGCGGGCGGAGCCGGGCAGCGGGGGCAGGTCCTCAAGGTGCAGGGCCTTGGGCACGGGCGGCGGGGAGGCGGCCTCGATCTGGGGGCGGACCCCGAACCACCAGCCGCCGGCCAGCAGCAGGACGAGCACCACGACGATCACGACGAGCAGCGCGGCCCGGGAACTTCTTCTGGGTCGCACGGGTCCGGGAAGACCTCCCTCGTCCCTGGGCGGGCGGGGCGCGTACTGGGGCGCGGGGGCCTGCTGGTCGCCGAGCGGCTGGTACATCGGCAGCTCGGTCACGGCGGACCACGGCGGCACCACGGCGTTGCCCGGCGGCGGGGTCTGCGCGGACGGCATGGGCTGGATCGCCGGACCACCGCCGAACTGGCCGGACGGCGGCGGCGACTGTGGCGTCATGGACTGATAGGGCTGGCCGGCCGGGAAGGGCTGAGCCGGCGTCATCGGCGGGGCCTGCTGGGGAATCGGCCGGCTGGGCGGCTGCTGCTGGGGAATCGGCTGGCTCGTCGGCTGCTGGACCTGCGGCTGCGGCGGTTGGGCCTGCGGCTGCTGCTCAGGCTGCGGAGCCGGCGGCTGGACGGTCTGAGCCGGCGTTTCGGCCGGTGTGGGGCGCTGGGGCGCGACCTGTCCGGCCGGCGGGAAGCCGCCCGACGCCGCCGCCAGCAGGTTGTCGCGCCGACGCCGGTATTCGGCGGGCGTGATGCCCTTGTCCGCCAGCTCGGCATCGAGTGCGCGCAGTTCCTCCTGCCAGGTCACGATCATCCTCCGTGGTCCGCGGCATGTGTCCGGCCTTGCTACCAGGAGTGTCCGCTCGTCACAACATAGTGAACCGGAACGACCCCGACCCGCCTTTCGGCCGTCACGCCTTGAACACAAATTCCGTGGGTAGGATCGTTAGCCGTGGATAGGGTCGTGTCATGGCCACGCTGACCGTGCATCTGCCGGAGGAACTGGACGTCGAACTGCGCGCCGCGGCCAAGGCCGCCGGGTCGACGGAGGCGGAATTCGCGGCATCGGCGATCGCGGAAGCGCTGGACGCGAGGCGGCACGCGGAGGTCATGGCGCTGGCCGAGCGGGTGCTGGTCCGGGACGAGGCGATCGTGTATCGGCTGGGCACGGCATGACCAGGTACCTGACGACGGCGGATCTGACGGCGATCGCGCACGCCACGATGGGCGGCAAGGCGCTGATCCGGGACGCGGGCCTGATCGACTCGGCGGCGGCCCGGCCGATGACGACGATGTTCGGCGCCGAGGCATATCCGGAGCTGCACGAGAAGGCGGCCGCGCTGATGCATTCGGTGCTGCGCAATCATCCGCTCATCGACGGCAACAAACGACTCGCGTGGGTCGGGGCCCGGGTGTTCCTGGCGTTGAACGGGTTCGATTTCGAGCCGGACGAGGAGGCGGCGGTCGAATTCATGCTGGCGGCCGCTTCCGGCGAATCGGACGATGTGGATACGGTGGTGGCGACGCTGCGGGAATGGTCGCGACGCGCCGCGTGACCGGGGGATCACCGGCTGCACCTAGGGGCGAGAACCCTTGCCCCGATTGCGGCCCCTTGTGCCCGAAACGGCAGGGGCGGACCGGGCCGGTCGGCGGCTAAGGTCCGTTCGTGCCTGGAATGGTTCCGTTCACCGACAACGTCCGCGATCTCTCGAATACCGAGGGATACCAGTTCGAGTTCCACTGTGAGCGCTGTGGCAACGGCTATCGCTCCGCGTTCCTGCGGGACAAGGTGGAAATGGGCCGCGGCCTGCTGCGCGTGGTCGGGTCGCTGTTCGGCGGGGCCGCTGAGGACATCAGCCGCTCCGCCGAGCAGTGGCGCTACGACCGGGCCACCAACTCGCCGGCCAAGGACCGGGCGATGACCGCCGCGGTCCAGGAGATCAGCCCGAGCTTCTCGCAGTGCCGCGGCTGTTCGGACTGGATGTGCAAGCAGCAGTGCTGGAACGACGAGGTCGGCCAGTGCCTGCGCTGCTCGCCGTCGGTGGCCGAGGAGGTGGCCCGCGCCCAGTCGGCGGCGCAGCGCGACCAGATCTGGGAGAAGGCCCGGGAGAAGGACTGGACCGCGGACGTCGACGTGGCCACCCGCGCCAAGCTGAACTGCCCGAGCTGCGGGACGAAGGTCGACGGCGGCAAGTTCTGCTCGGCCTGCGGCTCGTCGCTGGCCGTGCCGGTGACATGCGGCGGCTGCGGTTCGACGGCCAACAAGGTGGGCGCGGTGTTCTGCTCGGACTGCGGCGGCAAGCTGTAGCGACGGTCCCTTTCGGGTCGAGCGGCGGCGCGAGCGGACCGGGCCGGTCGACGCGCGGGCCCTTGCCGGTCCACTGATGGCAGACTGGATTTGTGGCCATCCTTGGCCTGCAAGTTCTTCCGGCGTGAAGGGATCAGGACACTCGATGCCGCAACTGACCGCGAACGGGATCTCGTTGGAGTACGACACCTTCGGCAACCCCGCGAACCCCGCCCTGCTGCTGGTGATGGGCCTCGGCGCGCAGATGATCGCCTGGGACGTGCGACTGTGTCAGCTGTTGGTGGACAAGGGATTCCACGTCATCCGGTTCGACAACCGGGACTGCGGCCTTTCGCAGTCCTTCGACGGCGCGCCGTTCGACGTGGCCGCGGCGATGGCCGGCGACCCGTCGACCGCGCCGTACCGCCTGTGGGACATGGCCGACGACGCCGCGGCGTTGCTGACCGAGCTGGGCATCGACCGGGCGCACGTGGTCGGCGCGTCGATGGGCGGCATGATCGTCCAGGAGCTGCTGATCAAGCACGGCGACCGGCTGCTGTCGGCCTGCTCGATCATGTCCACCACCGGTGACCCGGCGGTCGGCCACTCCACGCCGGAGGCGACGGCCGCGCTGCAGGCCCCGCCGCCGCAGACCGCCGCAGAGGCGGGCGAGGCCGCGGTCCGGGCCAGCAAGGTCATCGGCTCGACCGGCATCCCGGTCGACGTGGACACCATCCGCGCCGGCGGCGAGGCCGCGTTCGCGCGGGCCCGCAATCCGCTGGGCTTCGTGCGCCAGCTGGCCGCGATCATGGCGTCCGGCGACCGCACCGAGGGTCTGCGCTCGGTGAAGGTGCCGACGCTCGTCATTCACGGCGAGGTCGACACGCTGCTCAACGTCTCCGGCGGCAAGGCCACCGCTGCGGCCATCCCGGACTCGCGGCTGCTGCTCATCCCCGGCATGGGGCACGACCTGCCGAAGGCGATCTGGCCGCAGGTCGTGGACGCGATCGCCGACAACGCCGCTCGCGCCGTCTGATCTGACTCGGCCGGCGGCGCTGCGCCGCCGGCCGACCTCCTCAACCAGCGTTTTCGCCCGGCATGCCACCGGTTTTGGTCTAGACCTTGACACGGAAAATGTGGTCTAGTCCACTTTCGGGCACCGCGGATCGCACCCTGTGGAGGCACGCATGACCCGCAGATCCCTGCTTCACGCTTTAGCCGGTCTCACCGCAACTGGTCGCGCTGGCCATCGTGGCCCAGCCCGCGACCGGCGCCACCGCCAACCTGGCGGCCAACCCCGGCTTCGAGTCCGGGTTGTCCGGCTGGACCTGCTCGGCCGTCGCCGCGGTCGCCTCGCCGACGCACTCCGGCTCCGGGGCCGCCGCCGGCACGCCCGCCGGCCAGAACTTCGCCCAGTGCAGCCAGCAGATCAGCGTGCAGCCGAACTCCCAGTACACGCTGACCGCCTGGGTCCAGGGCAGCTACGTCTATCTCGGCGCCACCGGCACCGGCACGACCGATCCGCAGACGTGGACCTCCAGTTCCGGCTGGCAGCAGCTGTCCACGTCGTTCACCACCGGCGCGTCCACCACCACCGTGACGATCTACGTGCACGGCTGGTACGGGCAGCCCACCTACTACCTGGACGACGTGGCGTTGACCGGCCCCGCCGGCAACCAGCCGCCGCCCACCACCACAACGACGACCACGACGACCACCACCACGACCACAACCGGGCCGACCACGCCGCCGCCGTCGGGCCTGCCGACCCACGCCCTCGTCGGCTACCTGCACTCCAGCTTCGCCAACGGCTCCGGCTACGAGCCGATCGCCAGCGTGCCGGCCGCGTGGACCGTGATCGACCTGGCCTTCGCCGACTCCGCCGGCAACGGCAACGTCGTGTTCAACCGCTGCTCGGCCAGCGAGTGCGCGGGCGTGGAGAGCGACGCCGACTTCCTGGCCGGCATCAAGGCCCAGCAGGCCAAGGGCAAGAAGGTGGTCATCTCCATCGGCGGCGCCGCCGGCGAGGTGAAGCTGACCTCGGCCGCCCAGGCGACCAACTTCGTCACCTCGGTCAGCGCCATCATCGACCGCTGGGGCCTGGACGGCGTCGACATCGACTTCGAGAACCAGTCCCTGTCCCTGCAGGCCGGCGACTCCGACTTCCGCAGCCCGACCACCCCGGTCGTGGTCAACCTGATCTCGGCGCTCAAGCAGCTGAAGGCCCGTTACGGCGCGAAGTTCGTGCTGACGATGGCCCCCGAGACCTTCTTCGTGCAGCTGGGCTACCAGTTCTACGGCCCCGGCCCCAACAACGCCCAGGACCCGCGGGCCGGCGCCTTCCTGCCCGTCATCTACGCGCTGCGGGACTCGCTGACGCTGCTCACCGTCCAGGACTACAACTCCGGCCCGATCATGGGCCTGGACAACCAATACCACCAGATGGGCGGGGCCGATTTCCACATCGCCATGACCGACATGCTGCTGACCGGTTTCCCGGTGGCCGGCAACACCTCGCGGATGTTCCCGGCGCTGAGCCCCGGCCAGGTCGCCATCGGCGTGCCGGCCAACCAGAACGCCGGCAACGGTTGGATTCCCACCGGCGCCCTCGACCAGGCCCTGGACTGCCTGACCAAGGGCTCCAACTGCGGCGGCTACGCCGTGCACGGCCGCCATCCCGATCTTCGCGGCCTGATGACCTGGTCCGTCAACTGGGATAAGTTCAACAACTGGGAGTTCGCCACCAACTTCACCTCGTACTTCGGCGGCTGACGGCACCCTCCAGGGGTGGGCCGCGGCGCCGGCCCACCCCTGGAGGCCGTGATCAGCAGAATGAAGGGCGAGCTGCTCGCCGAGGGCTGGATCCTCGCCCAGAACGCCAAGGCCTTCGTGGAGGTGGCCAGCACGTTCGCCGGTCAGCAGCTGGAGGACGGCGACTGGCGCAACGTCGACCTGGGCCTGATGACCTCCGACTCGACCGCCAAGGACGGCTGGTTCGAGTTCCCCCTTGAGGGCGACTCCGACGTCACCATCGCCTTCGCCACCAGCCCCGGCACCGAGGTCCTCTCCGTCCGCGTCTGGGGCTCCGGCTTCAGCGACCTGGCCATCCGCTTCGAAACCGCCTTCATGATCTTCGGCATGTACCGAATAGAAGTCTGAAGCCGGAAAAGAAGTGAGGGGGGAGAGAACGACGGGACCTGAGGAGGAGAAGGCCGGCAGACGGAGGCCTCCGCCAACGCCCCGCACCATGTTCGCCCCCAGCACCACCTGAGTCAGTCCGTGGGGGGCTTGGGGGGCTCGGCCCCCCAAAACAAACGGCGAGGGGCGTATATCCGCGCTTTCCAGCGGATATACGCCCCTCAGACCCGAGCGGACGACGAGACTCGAACTCGCGACCCTCACCTTGGCAAGGTGATGCGCTACCAACTGCGCTACGTCCGCAACGCCGTGCTGCGCACAGCATATCCCATGGGCGGTAGGGGTTTTCAAGCGGGGTGGTCCGCTACCCCCAGCAGCCGGTCGACCTCGGCTAACTTGTCGGCGGGCAGGCGCCACTCCCAGAGCGGGCGGACCTGGGCCATGACCTCGGTGGGCAGCCGGCGGGCGACGTCGTGGCGGAGGTCCCAGTCGTCGAAGACGTGTTCGTAGAAGCTGACGACGGCGGCGTTGGACAGGAACCGGCCGGGCTGTTCGAAGCACCAGCGGGCGAAGCCGTACGACCTCGCGAGCAGCTCCTGGTCGCCGGCGCGGTGGGCTTCGAGGGCGAGTTGCAGCACCTCGAACAGGAAGACGTGGCAGGACCAGGAGTCGCGTTCGAGGTAGGGACGCAGTTCGGGGAACCGCGCCGACGCTTCTCCACGCCATTCCACCACGGGTGAAGGCTACTGGAGTCCGGTGGCCGCGTGGACCGGGCCGTGACCAGCTGACGCCGAGCCGTGACCGGTCCGACACCAGGCGTTATTACGGCTGGCTGAGGCCAATCGGCGGTATCGACGGCGGTCGGCGACCTTGTAAGAACGACTCAGGTTGTCCTGATCCTGTTACGTTTGGTTACACCTGTTCGTGGGATTATCGTCACCCACTCGGTGGCGTCGGCTGGGGAGGGGGCGGGGGATGGCAGAGTTCAGCCGCCCGGTGTCGGCGGGCGCCGATGACGACCAAGCCCTGCTCGACAGACTTCGTGCCGGTGACGACAGCGCCTTCGGCCAGCTGTTCTCGCGGCACGCGGACGCCGTCCGCCGGTTCGCGATGCAGCAGGTGCGGGACGCGGCGGAGGCGGACGACCTCACCGCGGAGGCCTTCTTCCGGGTGTTGCAGGCGGTGCGCCGAGGCAACGGCCCGACCGACCACGTTCGGACCTACCTGCTGACGGTGGCCCGCCGGGTGTCGTGGGAGTGGAGCGCCCGTCGCCGTGACGTGCCGGTGGAGGACGCGGAGCTGGACCGCCGGGCGGAGCCGTACGCGGACAACTCGTCGCGGCTGGCCGAGAGCACGCTGATCACGCAGGCGTTCACCAGCCTGCCGGAGCGCTGGCGGACGGTCCTGTGGCAGGTCGAGGTGGAGGGCGAGCGGCCGGCGGTGGTCGCGCCGCATTTCGGCCTGAGCGCCAACGCCACCGCAGCCCTGGCCCGACGCGCCCGTGACGGCCTGCGTGCGGCCTACCTCCAGGCCCACCTGACCCAGGATCTCGGCGCGACGGCCTGCCAGTCGGTGCGGGAGAAGCTCGGCGGTTACACCGCGGGCACCGTGAAGGGCCTCGAAGGCCGCCGGATCAAGGCGCACCTGCGCGGCTGTGTTCAGTGCAAGACGTTGCAGGGCGAGCTGCGCGAGGTGTGCTCCGCGCTGCGTGCGCACGCCGGCCTGCTGGTGCCGACGGTCGGCCTCGGCGCGACGGCCGCGTTCGCCGCCCACACCGCTACGGGAAGCGGTTTCGGTGCGGCCCTGGCCGGCAAGGGCGCCTTGCTGGCGACGCGCGTCAAGCTCGCGCTGACCGCCAGCTCCGTTGCCGCCGTCGGTGTCTTCGGCATCGCCATCGGCCCGTGGCTGTCGCACGTGCACGAGGCGCTGCCCAACCCCAGCGACCACCAGGTCGTCTCGACCTACTGCGCGCCGTCGCCGGGCCAGCCGAGCGCCGCCAACGGCCAGAGCGGCACGGCGCCCATCCCGACCAGCACTTTCGCCAGCGGCCAGCCCACAGGCGGCAAGTTCCAGGCGGCCGAGGGCGCGAAGACGGCGTTCTTCGGCAAGCGGCCCGACCACAACGGCGTCGGCCGGCCGGCGCCGCCGTCGCAGACCGGCGCCCCCGACCCGATCGAGGCCAGCGCCACGTCGACCGCGCCGGTCGACACCAGCGGCCGCGTGCTGGACGACCCGGTGGCCAGCAGCACCGAAAACGGGCCGACGATCGCGCTGCAGAGCTCGACCCCGTCCGACCCCAGCGCGCCGATCAAGACCTCGCCGTCCACCACCACGGCGCCGAAGAAGCCGCCGCAGTCCTCGGGCCCGGTCACGCCGACCACCACCACCACCACCACCACGACCAAACCCGCCGTGACCAGCGCCCCGGCCGACACCGCGGCCGGCCCGACCACGTCGCGAAAGCCCCGCTGAGCGGGGACGGTTCCGAACCGTCACAATTGCCGGGTGCACAGGTTCACCCGCCGGGTCCAGTCCCGCCGCGATACCGTGAACAGACGCTTCGGTGACCGGTTCGCGATCGCGAGGAGGCGGTGATGACGCGGTTGGTGCGTGGCGCCGACGGCAGGATGTGGACCGTGCGGGGTCGCATGTCGTGGGCGAACATGGATGGCGCCGACGACTTCGAGCACGACGTGGCCGGCGGCCACGGGCCAGGCATCGGCATGATCTCGATCCTGGTCATCCTCACCATCGTGCTGCTGGTCTGGCGGCCGACGGGTGTGGTCGTGCCGGGGTGGCTGATCCTCGCGCTGGTGCTGCTGTTCCTGTTCTTCCCGGCCCGGTGGGCGCTGCGTCGCCCGTGGACGATCGTCGCCGAGACGCCGGGTGACCTGGACGAACACCCGCCGGAGCGCTGGGTCGGCACCGTGCGCGGCGTGTTCAACGTGCGCCAGGAGACCAGCAAGGTCGCGCGTAACATCGAGGTGTACTCCCTGCCCAACGTGGACGGGCCGCTGCAACCAGTGGACTAGCACTTGCCTGAACTGCCGGAGGTCGAAGCGCTCGCGCACCACCTGCGCGAGCACGCTGTCGGCCGCACGGTGGCGCGGGTCGACGTGGCGTCCCTGTCGGTGCTCAAGACCGCCAGCCCGCCCTGGACCGACCTGCACGGCCGCGAGGTCACCGGCGCGGGTCGGCACGGCAAGCACCTGGACCTGGACTGCGACGGGCTGCACCTGATCGTGCACCTGGCCCGCGCCGGCTGGCTGCGCTGGGCCAACACGCTGTCCGCCGCCCCGCCCAAGCCCGGCAAGGGGCCGCTGGCCCTGCGCGTGCACCTCGGACCGCCGGGACAGGGGCCGGGCTTCGATCTCACGGAGGCCGGCACCAAGAAGGGCCTGGCCGTCTGGATCGTCAAGGATCCGGCCGAGGTGCCCAGCATCGCCCGCCTCGGCCCGGACGCCCTGTCGCTGGACCGGGACACGCTCGCCGCCCTGCTCAAGGGCCGCACCGAGCGGTTGAAGACGGCCCTGACCGACCAGACCCTGCTGGCTGGCGTGGGCAACGCCTACTCCGACGAGATCATGCACACCGCGCAGCTCTCGCCCTACGCCACCGCCGGCAAGCTCGACGCCAACGCGCTGGACCGCCTGCACGCCGCGTTGCACAGCGTGCTCACCGACGCCGTCACCCGCTCCGTCGGGCAGGGCTCGGCCACCCTCAAGGGCGAGAAGCGCTCCGGGCTGCGGGTCCACGCCCGCACCGGTCTGCCCTGCCCGGTCTGCGGCGACACCGTCCGCGAGGTCTCCTTCGCCGACAAGTCGTTCCAGTACTGCCCGACCTGCCAGACCGGCGGCAAGCCCCTGGCCGACCGCCGGTTGTCGAGGCTGATCAAGTAACGGCGATGATCACGTGCAGGGTCCTCGGACCGTGCACGCCTTCCACCCGGTCCAGCTCGATGTCGCTGGTCGCGGAGGGTCCGCTGATGAAGGTCAGCGGCCGCGTCGGCTCCAGCCGGGCCAGCGCCTCGGGCACGATGCCGACGATCTGGTCGGTCCGCACCACGCACAGGTGGTAGTCCGGCACGAGGGTCAGCGCCCGCCGGCCCTGGGCCTCGCCGCCGTCCAGAACGAGGGTGCCGGTCTCGGCGATGGCCACCGCGCAACCGGTCAGCACACCGTCGGCGCCGTCCAATTGATCGATCGACAGTGACGGTGAGTCGATGAGCCATTCCGCGCCGTCAACCCGCCAGCTCGACGGCAGGTCGACAGGTCCGACCATTCGGGTCGCGCCCCGGGCCGCCAGCAACGAAGCGATTTTCGCCGGCACGTCGGCCGACGCCACCTGGTGCACCTCGGCGCGGTAGTCGGCGATCCGCTCGGCCGCCAGCTCCACCAGGTCGCCGAGGGGCCGGCTCAGGTCGTAGTCGCGGGGGATCGCCTCGACCGAGGGCCGGTCCGCCAGGGCGCGGCGGATGCGGCCGAGAACCACCGAACGAGTGTCAGCCACGGTTCTTCCTCCACCACGTCCGGAACGACTCGGCCGGCGGCGTCGGCACGTCACGGGCGGACGTCCACTTCGAGCCGGGCCACGGCAGGCTGCTGATCCGCCCGGACGGAGCCAGGTGCCGGGCCAGCGAACCGACCTTCTGGGCGTTCTCGTACCGCCGAGCGTCGTTGAAGATCCAGCCCAGGGCGGCCATGCCGACCGACTCCGGGGTGCGGCCCTTGGCCTCGACGGCCTCGGCCCGCAGGTGCACCAGCACCTCCGGGATGTTGATCCGCACCGGGCACACCTCGTAGCAGGCGCCGCACAGCGAGGACGCGTACGGCAGCGACGCCGCCTGCTTGTCGTGCATGTCGTTGACCAGTTGCGGCGACAGGATCGCGCCGATCGGCCCGGGATACACCGAGCCGTAGGCCTGGCCGCCGGTCCGCTCGTACACCGGGCAGACGTTCAGGCAGGCCGAGCACCGGATGCAGCGCAGCGCCTGCCGCCCGACCCGGTCGGCCAGCGCGTCGGTGCGGCCGTTGTCCAGCAGCACCAGGTGGAACTGCTGCGGGCCGTCGCCGGGCGTGACGCCGGTCCAGACCGAGGTGTACGGGTTCATCCGCTCCGCGGTCGAGGACCGGGGCAGCAGCTGGAGGAACACCTCGAGGTCCCGCCAGGTCGGCACCAGCTTCTCGATGCCCATCACGGTGATCAGCACTTCCGGCAGGGTCAGGCACATCCGTCCGTTGCCCTCGGACTCCACCACCACGATCGAGCCGGTGTCGGCGACGCCGAAGTTCGCCCCCGACACGGCCACGCGGGCCAACAGGAACTTGCGCCGGAGGTGCCGCCGGGCCGCCTCGGCCAGGTCGCGAGGCTCGTCGGAGGCGGGCTTCTCGGCCATCTCCCGCTGGAAGATCTCCTTGATCTCCGAACGGTTCCGGTGGATGGCCGGCACCAGGATGTGCGACGGCCGGTCGTTGCCCAGCTGGACGATCAGCTCGGCGAGGTCGGTCTCCACGGCCCGAATGCCGCCGGCCTCCAGTGCCTCGTTGAGCCCGATCTCGGCGGTGGCCATGGACTTGACCTTGACCACCTCGTCGGTGCCGGCCTCGCGGGCCAGCCGCAGCACGATTTCGTTGGCCTCATGGGCATCCAGCGCCCAGTGCACGATCCCGCCGCGGGCCGTGACGGCGGCCTCGATCCGTTCCAGGTAAGTGTCCAAATTGGACAGAACGTCGTCCTTGATCGCCTCGCCGGCCCGCCGAAGCTGTTCCCAGTCGGGCAGTTCGGCCACGGCCTTGGCGCGCTTGTCCCGGATGGTGTGGGTGGCCTTGCGCAGGTTGCGGCGCAGCTGGGTGTCGGCCAGCGCTGCCTTGGCGGCCTTGGGGAAAACCGGGCTGCCCAGCCAGGTCACGGGGTTGCTGCCCACGGCTCCTCCTCGGTGCTGGCCAGGATTTCCGCCAGGTGGACGGTCCGCACGCCGGTGCGCAGCCGGGACAGGCCGCCGCCGATGTGCATCAGGCACGAGTTGTCGCCGGCGCACAGCACTTCGGCGCCGGTGTTGAGCACACAGCGCATCTTGTCGCCGAGCATGGCCGTCGAGGTGTCGGCGTTCTTCACGGCAAAGGTGCCGCCGAAGCCGCAGCACGTCTCCGCCTCCGGCAGTTCCACCAGGTCCAGGCCCCGCACGGAGCGCAGCAGTTGCAGCGGCTTGTCGCCGACGCCCAGCATCCGCAGCGAGTGGCAGGTGGGGTGATAGGTCACCCGGTGCGGGAAGTAGGCGCCGACATCCGTCACACCGAGCACGTCGACCAGGAATTCCGACAACTCGTACGTGCGGGCGAAGGCATCGGATGACCCGTGCAGCTCGGGATGGATCTCCCGCACCATGCCGCCGCACGACCCGGACGGCGCCACGATCGCGTCGTAGCCGGCGAACACGCCGGCGTACTTCGACGCCAGTGAGCGCGCCTCTTCGCGGTATCCGGTGTTGTAGTGCATCTGGCCGCAACAGGTTTGGTCCATCGGGAAGTCGACGTCGCAGCCGAGTCGCTCCAGCAGCCGGAGCACCGCGCGGGCCGTCGACGGATAGAACGTGTCGGTCAGGCAGGTGGCGAACAGGCCTACACGTGGAGCTGGCACGCGACCACCCTGCCTGGTGATTCATCGGATGTCTACTCGTCGCTGCCGGTAGTGGACCGTTCACCGACGAGCCCGGCCGTCAGCCTGACGAGAGCTTGCCCATCGGCCCTGTTCGGCGGAGCATTGCGGGGTGGTCGAGCTCCTGACCGAGCAAACAGTGCTCGGCATCATCGCGACGCTCGCCGTGCTCGGGCTGTTCGTTCTGCTGTGCCGGGCGCGTCGGGTCAGCACGTCGGTCGACGAAGCCGTCGCCGACGCGCTGCACCGCATGTCCAAGGCCGCGCCGGACCTGCGGGACGGGTTGACCCCCGACGCCGCCGACAAGGCGTGCAAGAACCTGGTCGAGCTGCTCAAGTGCGTCGCGGTCGGCATGACCGACGAGCGGGGCGCGCTGCTGTCCTGGGACGGCGACGCCAACGAGCACTACGTCGACCTCCAGGACGCGATCGTCAAGGCGATCAGCGGCGAGCGCAAGGAGTTCGTCGAGCACGACGAGCTGGAGTGCGTCGACAAGGGCAACTGCAAGATGCGCCAGGCGGTGATCGTGCCGCTGATCGTGGAGTCCCGGACCCGCGGCGCGCTGATCATCGTGGGCGGCGTCGGCAGCAAGCGGCTCTACCGGATGTCCCAGGAGGTGGCCCGCTTCGTCTGCACCGAGCTTGAGCTGGGCGAGCTCCAGGAGTCCCGGCAGCGGCTGGCCCAGGCCGAGGTCAAGGCCCTGCGCGCGCAGATCTCCCCGCACTTCGTCTACAACGCCCTCAACGCCATCAGCTCGCTGGTGCGGACCGACCCGGAGCACGCCCGCGAGCTGCTCCAGGAGTTCGCCGAGTTCACCCGCTACTCCTTCCGGGCCAACGGGCTGTTCACCACGCTGGCCGAGGAGCTGCGCAACATCGACCGGTACCTGACCATCCAGCGGGCCCGCTACAACGAGCGGCTGTCCGTGCGGCTGCGCATCTCGCCCGAGGTGCTCAACGTGGTCGTGCCGTTCCTGGTGCTCCAGCCGCTGGTCGAGAACGCCGTGCAGCACGGCCTGGCCAACAAGCCCGGCGGCGGCACCGTCACCATCATCGCCCAGGACAACGGCAGCGAGGCGCTGATCAGCGTCGAGGACGACGGCGTCGGGATGGACGCCGACCTGCTGCTCGACGACCTCAAGGACGCCCACAAGTCCGGCGCGCACGTCGGCATCGGCAACATCAACAACCGCATGCGCACGGTGTTCGGCGAGGACTACGCCCTGATGGTCGAGACGGCCCCGGACGCCGGCATGAAGGTCACCATGCGGGTGCCCAAGTTCAGCCCCGGCGTGCGGCCGGTGCTGGCCGTGGTGCCGGACGACCCCGCCGACGAGGGCCCCGGCCCGGACGACCGGCGGGTCCGGCTGAGCCCGGTTCGCTGACGGCGCACAGCCGCCCGTTGAACACTGTTCACGCGTAGGGTCTCCGACCATGAACGTCCCGGAGAAGCTGGCCGACAAGCTGGCCGCCAGGTTGCCCCTTCTCGGCGATCGGGTCGACCGGTCGCCGGTGGTCGCCGTGGTGCGGCTGCACGGCGTGATCACGCCGACCCCGCAGCCGCTGGGCCGGGGCGCGATCAATCTCAACGCCATCGAGCCGGCGTTGGCCAAGGCGTTCGCCCACGACCGGCTGCAGGCGGTCGCGCTGGCGATCAACTCCCCGGGCGGCTCGCCCACCCAGTCCGCGCTGGTCGGCGAGCGGATCCGGGAGCTGGCGGCCAAGAAGAAGGTGCCGGTGCTGGCCTTCTGCGAGGACGTGGCCGCCTCCGGTGGCTACTGGCTGGCCTGTGCCGCCGACGAGATCTACGCCCACCGCACCTCCATGGTCGGCTCCATCGGCGTCATCACCGCCGGCTTCGGCCTGACCGGCCTGCTGGAGCGCTTCGGCGTGGAGCGCCGGGTCTACACCGCCGGCGAGCACAAGCACCGGCTCGACCCGTTCAGTCCGGTCAAGGACGAGGACATCGCCTGGCTCAAGGGGCTGCAGGGCGAGCTGCACACCGAGTTCACCGATTGGGTGAAACAGCGCCGCGGCGACAAGCTGGCCGACAACCCGGAGCTGTTCACCGGCGAGGTGTGGACCGGGGCCAAGGCGCTGGAGCTGGGCCTGGTCGACGGGCTGGGCTCGCTGCGCGAGGTCGTGGCCAAGAAGTTCCCCGGCGCGGAGATCGCGGTGGCCGAGGCCCGCAAGCCGCTGCTGGCCCGGCTGGGCATCGCCGGCGGGAGCTCGGTGTTCGGCGGCGCCGGCGAGAAGGTGCTGGCCGCCATCGAGGCCGTTGAGCAGCGCGCCACCTGGTCCCGCTTCGGGCTCTGAACCGTTTCCGCGGCCCGCCACGTAGATCAGCCTGCGTGGTCAGGGCCGGCCTTGCGACGGGGCCGGCTTCACCCCGATCGAACGGTGGTCGAAGATGGACACAACCACCGGTCGATCGGCAAGATTGCGCGGCACAGTGAGCATTCAGGACACCACGCCAGGTCTCCTCGTGTTGGCCGTCGATGACGAGGCCCACGGGCTCGACGAGCTGACCTACCTGCTCGGCCAGAATTCGCAGGTCGGCAGGGTGATCGGTGCGTACGACGCGGCGGAGGCGCTGCGCGTCATCCGCGGCGCGGACCCCGAGACCAAGCAGCGGCTGGACCGCGGCCTGTGCCCCGTCGACGCCGTGTTCGCCGACATCTCCATGCCCGGGCTGTCCGGGCTGGAGCTGGCCCAGGTCATCAACGCGTTCCGGGACAAGCCGCAGCTGGTTTTTGTCACCGGGCTGTCCGAGGAGGCCGTCACCGCCTTCGAGCTCGGCGCGCTGGACTACATCGTGAAGCCGCCGCAGCAGGCCCGGGTGGACATGGCCATCGACCGGGTGGCCAAGTTCCGGCTGCTGACCGCGGCCCCGCCGACCCCGGTCGGCGGCGTGGTCGAGCAGGCCGGCGACGACGAGGTGATCCCCGTCGAGCTGGCCGGCACCACCAAGCTGGTGCCCCGCTCCACCGTGCGGTACGTGGAGGCCCAGGGAGACTACGCCCGGCTGCACACCGCGGAGGGCAGCCACTTGGTCCGCATCCCGCTGGCCCAGCTGGAAGAGCGCTGGGCCGATGCCGGCTTCATTCGCATCCACCGGTCGTTCCTGGTGTCGCTGCCGCTGGTCACCGAGCTGCGCATGGGCTCGTCCGGCTACACCGTGGTGGTCGGCGCCGGCTCCGACGAGAAGGAGCTGCCGGTCAGCCGCCGGCACACCCGTGAGCTCAAGGACCGGCTGGTCCGCCAGCCCAAGCACGGCTGGGGCGCCGGCACATGACGGGCGACCGGGAGCCCGCCAAGCCCTCGACCGAGCTGGTGCCGGTCGAGCCGGCGCAGCCGCAGCGCAAGCCGCCGCGACGCAAGAAGGTCGTGCTGGCCGAGGCCAAGGGCTCGCGCACGGTCGCCCGCACCATCGTCGAGTTGGAGGAGCAGACCAGCGTCGGCGAGCACCTGGTGCGCAGCCTGGTGTGGGCCCAGTTCCGCACCTCGTTCTGGATGGCGATCCTGCTCATCTTCACCATCGCCAGCCTGCCGCTGCTGTTCTTCCTGTTCCCGTCCTTCGGCGACCTGACGATCTTCGGCATCCGGCTGCCGTGGGTGCTGCTCGGCGCGCTGCCGTATCCGCTGCTCTACGGCCTGGGCGTCTGGTACGTGCGGCGCGCGGAACGGCACGAGCGCGACTTCGTGAGCATGGTCGACCACTGACATGGGGATCAACGCGCTGGCGTGCGTGAGCATCGCGATCATCGTGATCGGCACGTTCTACCTGGGCTATCACGGCTCCCGCACGGCCAACACCACCCGCGACTTCCTGGTCGCCCGGCGGCGGGTCTCGGCCCACCAGAACGCGGCCGCCATCGCCGGCGAGTTCCTGTCGGCGGCGTCGTTCATCGGCATCGTCGGCCTCGTCCTCAAGAACGGGCCCGACGAGCTCTGGTACGCCATCGGCTTCACCGCCGGCTACCTGGCGCTGCTGCTGTTCGTGGCCGCCCCGCTGCGCCGCTCCGGGGCCTACACGCTGCCCGACTTCGTCGAGGCCCGGCTCGGCTCCCGCGGGCTGCGCGGCGTCGCCGCCGTGATCACCGTGGCCATCGGCTACATCTACCTGATCCCGCAGCTCCAAGGGGCCGGCCTCACGCTGAACAGTGTGCTGCCGTGGGCCCCGGACTGGCTCGGCATCGTGGTCGTGGCCGTCGTGGTCGTGATCAACGTGCTCAGCGGCGGCATGCGGGCCATCACCCTGGTCCAGGCGTTCCAGTACTGGGTGAAGCTGTTCGCGATCAGCGTGCCGGCGTTCGTGCTGTGCATCGTGTTCGCCGGCAGCGGGCCGCCGGACGGGCAGCAGAGCCTGGCCGCCGACGGGCCGCCGATGTTCACCAAGGACACCACCGTGACACTGGAGCAGCCGGTCCGGCTGCGCGTCGAGCACCCGCTGCGCCTACCCGAGGTGCACGGCTGGGTCAACGGGCAGCGGGTCGACGGCTCGGCCGTGTGGGGCGTGAGCCAGCAGAACATCGGGGCCAAGACGCAGCTGTCGTTCAGCGCCGGCAGCGCCGTGCCGATGGTCGACGGCGCCGTGCAGAGCAACGCCGACTGGCTGCGGCCGCAGTCCGGCGGGCTGCCCGAGCTGTTCGACAGCTACTCGCTGATCTTCGCCACGTTCCTGGGCATCCTCGGTCTGCCGCACGTGCTGGCCCGCTTCTACACCAACCCCGACGGCCGCTCGGCCCGCCGCACCACGCTGCACGTGCTGCTGCTGCTCGGCATGTTCTACCTGTTCCCGGCCTTACTGGGCGCGCTGTCCCGCATCTACGAGCCGCAGCTGCTGGTCACCGGCAAGACCGACGCGGCGGTGCTGCTGCTGCCGCAGGCGATGCTGCCCGGCATCCTGGGCCAGGTGCTGGGCGCGATCGTCGCCGCCGGTGCCTTCGCCGCGTTCATGTCCACCTCGTCCGGGCTGCTGGTCAGCCTGGCCGGCGTGGTCTCCACCGACGTCTCCCGCGGCCGCGTCCGGGACTTCCGCTGGTCGACCGTGCTGGTCGTGCTCGCGCCGCTGGTCGGGGCGCTACTGCTGCACAACAACGACGTGTCGCTGGGCGTGGGCATGGCGCTGGCGATGGCCGCGTCCACCTTCTGCCCGGTGCTCATGCTCGGCATCTGGTGGCGGGGCCTGACCTGGGTCGGCGCCGGCGTCGGCATGGTGCTCGGCGGCAGCCTGGTCGCGCTGGCGCTGATCGGCAACATCGTCAGCAGCTACACCGGCAACTGGTCGCCGGCCGTGCTCCAGCAGCCCGCGCTGATCACCGTGCCGGTCGCGTTCATCACCATGATCATCGTCAGCAAGGCCACCCACCGGCGGCGGCCCGAGGACGTCAACCGGATCATGCTGCGGCTGCACGCCCCCGACCCGCTCGGCTTCACCCGCGACCGGGACGTGCTGCGGTTCGGCGAGGGGCAGACCGACGGCCGGCACCGTCGGCTGGCCATCCGGCCGCGGCTGCGGTCACGGCGGTCGTCCTCCACGGCCTGACATCGGTGCGCAACCCATTCGGGGGACAAGACGTCCACTCAGACGTGGCACTGCGCGACGACGGCTTCGCCGACTTCTTCACCAGCCGCTTCGACGGCGCGCGGCGGATGGCGCACGCGCTGTGCGGCAACTGGCTGGAGGCCGAGGAGATCGCCCAGACCGCGTTCGTGAGCATGTACGGGCGCTGGAACAAGGTCCGCATCGAGAGCGCCGACGCCTACCTGCACACCGTGCTGACCAGGGCCTTCCTCGACACCAAGCGGCGCGGCCGCAAGCGTGAGCAGGTCATGGCCGACCCGCCGGAGGTCATGGTCGAGCAGAACACCTCCAGCGTGGAGGACCGGCCGTCGCTGCTCAAAGCCCTCCAGGAGGTGCCGGCGCGGCAGCGGGCGGTGCTGGTGCTGCGGTTCGTCGAGGACCTGTCCGTGGAGGAGGTCGCTGACGCCCTCGGCTGCACCACCGGCACGGTCAAGAGCCAGACCGCCCGTGGTCTGACCACCCTGCGCAAGGCGTACGGTGCCGTGACCGGCTTGCTTCAGGCGGCGAGGTGATCAGCGTGGACACCGAGGACGAGGAGCTGCTGGCCCTGCTGCGCGCCGAGGTCTCCGAGCAGCTGCCGCCGCCCGTGCACACCGCCTTGGACGATGTCGTGCGGCGCGGCCGCCGTCGGTTGCGTACCCGTCGCCTGGGGGCCGCCCTCGGCGTTGTGGCGGTGGTGGCCGGCGTCGGCGTGACCACGTCGGTGCTGCGGTCCAGCCTGCCCGGCGGGATGCCCTCCAACCAGCTGGCCGCCGCGTCCACCTCCAGCGTCGTGACCACGACGTCCGGCTGGACCTCGTCGGCCAGGTCCGACACCAGGGACTGCTCCAACGGGATCAGCGTGCCCGGCGAGCCCAAGGTCGACCCCGTCAACCTGGACGCGGTCAACAAATCGCTGCTCGCGGCGTTGCAGAAGGTCGCGCCCAAGGCATCGTCCAAGATCACCCGCTCGACCATGCTGCCCAAGCCGACCAGCAGCGACTCCGTGCTGGCCAGCACCTGGGCCGACGTCGTCGACAGCGGGGGCGGGGGCAGCGTGTACATCGAGGTCCACGGCTTCAGCGGCACCCCCACCCAGGCCGCCGACAGCGAGCGGTTCGTGAACGGCGAATGCACCCCGCCGCGACGGCAGGCGCTGCCCGACGGCACCGTGATGCAGCTGTACGCCCCGCTGAGCTACGACCCCGGGCACCCGTCGCAGGCGCTGCGCGTCTACACGCCCACGCACCGGCTGTATGTGATCACCGCCGAGGGCTTCGCGAGCCCCGACTGGACCCAGGTCGCCAACGCCGAGCCCGGCACCCTGGCCGTGCCCCCCGGCGCCGGCCGACACTCACTGCCACTGACCGAGGACCAGCTCACGGCCGTCGCGGAGAGCCTCGCAGCCGGGGGTTAACGCCTGCCCCACGCCGTCACGTGGCAGCATTCGGGGCATGATGCCGCAGGAGGTGCCGACCACGTCGGTCGACCAGGTGCCCGTCGAAGCCGTGCTGCTCGATGTCCGTGAGGACGACGAGTGGGCCGCCGGGCACGCGCCGCAGGCCATCCACATCCCCCTCGGCGAGCTGGCCGAGCGCATCGGCGAGGTCCCCCAGGACAGCGGCGAGGTGTATGTGGTGTGCCGTATGGGCGGCCGTTCGGCCCGGGCCACCATGTACCTCAACCAGAGCGGCTGGGACGCCGTCAACGTCGCCGGCGGCATGCAGGTATGGCACCAGCAGGGCTTCCCGCTGGTCGCCGCCGAGGGCGTCGTTCCCGAGGTGATCTGAGCATGGCCGGGCGGTGGCAGTGGGTGGCGACCCCGCCACCGCAGTCCGGCGCGTCGCGGTCCGTGCCCCGGCGATCCCTGCCCTACACCGGGCCGCCCTCGTACCCCGTGCCGCCTCGGTGGGGGTTTCCGCAGCTCAGCTGGCGTTGGCCGGTGGCCTTCGGGCGCAAGGCCAGGCCCAAGCCCCTCGACCAGCTGCGCATGCTCTCGCGCAACCTCGTCGCCACGCTGTGGATCATCACCGCCGCCCTCGGTATCGCCGTTGTCGGCGAGGGCTGGCGCTACGTCCTGCTGATCCTCAGCCGCAGCGGCGCCCTGTCCCGCACCGTCGTGGCCTTCTCCGACGCCCTCGTCGTCACCGCGGGGGTCGTCTCCGGCCTCGCCGCCTTGGCCTCGCTGACCCTCGGCGTCCTGTGGGTCCTGCGCGCCCGTGACGTCGCCGCCGAGGTCTCCGGCCAGCGCCCCGCCCGCTCCCTGCGCGACGTCCTCATCGGCCTTCTCGTGCCGGTGCTCAACATGGCCGTCGCCGGCTCCATCCTCGCCGAGCTGGAGCACGCCGCCGCCCGCAAGCCCGCCGCCGAGCGCCCGCGTCCCTCCCGCCTGCTGCTCATGTGGTGGGCCGCCTGGGCCGTGGGCGAGCTCCTGTTCGTCCTCGTCTGGCTCGTCACCCTCTTCGGCTCCAGCGTCCAGTCCCTGGCCAACGGCGTCGAACTCCACCTCCTCGCCGACCTGGTCGCCGGCTTCGTCGCCGCCACCGGTGCGCTGTTCGTCAGCCGCATCACCCAGCTCCTGGAGCCCATCGACCCGGCCACCGTGCACCGCCTGCGCCTGGTCAAGGTCACCGACGCCCCCGAGCCGCCGCTGCGCACCTTCCGCGCCGCCGGCACCCCGCGCTAGCCCATCAGCTGGTCAGGCTCAGCGAACTGAGGCCGCGGATGACGAACTCCGCTCGGCGCTCGGGTTGAGCGGCGAGCTGGAGGCCGGGCAGGCGGCGGGCGAGGGCCTCCAACGTCGCCGAGACCTCGATGCGGGCCAGGGGTGCGCCGACGCAGTAGTGGATGCCGGCCCCGAAGCCCAGGTGGGGGTTGGGGGAGCGGCCGATGTCGAGGACGTCGGGTTGGGCGAAGACGAGGGGATCCCGCGCGGCGGAGCCGAGCAGGGCGGCGATCTTGTCGCCGGGACGGAGGGTGAGACCGGCGACCTCGACCTCGGCGGTGGCGGTTCTCTCGAAGAGCTGGAGCGGCGAGTCGTAGCGGATGAGCTCCTCGACGGCCGTGGGGAGCAGGCCGGGGTCAGCCACGAGCCGCTGCCACTGGTCGCGGTGCCGCATGAGGGCGAAGACGCCGTTGCCGATGACGTTGACGGTGGCCTCGTGCCCGGCCATGAGCAGCAGCACGGCGGTGGCGACGAGCTCGTCCTCGGTGAGCTTGGCCCCGTCGGCGTCGGTCTCGGCGACCAGGTCGCTGACCAGGTCGGTGCCGGGCGTCTTGCGGCGCAGGGCGATGAGCTCCCGCAGGTACGCGACGAACTCGCCGGCGGCGTTCTCGGCCTGCGCCCGCTGGGTGTCGGGCAGACCGAACTCGTACATCTTGACGATGGTGTTGGACCACGGCTGCAGCAGTGCCCGGTCGGAGCCGGGAACGCCGAGTAGTTCGGCGATGACCTCGACCGGCAACGGGGCGGCGACGAGTTCGAGCAGGTCGGCGTGGCCGTCGGCGTCGATGCGCGCGGCGACGTCGTCGACCAGACGGGTGGCCAGCTCGCCGACCCAGGGCCGCAGCCGCTCGATGTGGCCGCGGCCGAAGGCGGTGGAGATCAGCCGCCGCAGCCGGGTGTGGGTGGGCGGCTCGTTCTCCAGCAGCGAGTTGCGATGCAGCAGGTTGAACGCGGCGAAGGCGTCCACCGGCTTGGCGTCCGACCAGATGCGGCCGAGGCCGCGGTGGCGGAGCACGGCGGCGGACGCGGCGTGCGAGAGGGTGACGGGCAGCCCGAAGTCGGCGTGCTGGTGCACCTCGCCCTCGGCGCGCATCTGCGCGAACACGGGGTACGGATCCGCGATGAACGCCGGGTCCTTCGGGTCGAACGTCGTCATGGTGACCGACGGTAATTCGCTCACCCATCCGTGGTCCAGCGTTGGCCCGGTCACCCATCGTTCACCCGAATGCCTCAGAATGCGCGCGTGAGACCCGAGATCGTGGCGCACCGGGGCGCCTCAGAGCACCGCGCCGAACACACGAGAGCGGCCTACGAGCTAGCCCTCCAACAGGGCGCGGACGGCCTTGAATGCGATATTCGCCTGACCAGGGACGGCCATCTGGTGTGCGTGCACGACCGCAAGGTCGACCGCACGTCCACGGGCCGGGGCGTGGTGAGCACCCTGACCCTGGACCGGCTCAATCAGCTGGATTTCGGCCAGTGGCACCACGAGCTGCCCGAGTCGGCCGACGACCTCATCCATGAGCCGCTCGCCCAACCCTCGGCCGAGCAGCACGAACGCGGCCTGCTCACGCTTGAGGACCTGCTCGGGCTGCTGAAGGACACGCCGCGACCGGTGAAGCTGTTCGTCGAGACCAAGCACCCGGTCCGCTACACGGGGCTCGTCGAGGCGAAGCTGATCGCCCAGCTGCGCCGGCACGGCCTGAGCGCGCCGGCCAGCAAGGAGGAGTCACGGGTGGTCGTGATGTCCTTCTCTCGCCTGGCCGTCCGCCGCGTCCGCCAGCACGCGCCCCAGCTGCCGACCGTGCTGCTGCTCGACCGG
>NZ_KK037166.1:5751018-5752688 GCF_000568255.1 Kutzneria sp. 744 | reverse complement strand
ACCCGGCCGGAATCTGGTTCCCGCACGTCTACGGGCCGATCAACGTCGGCGCGGTGGTGGCGGCGGTGGAGTTCCTGCCAACGGCCGAAGGCTTCCGCCTGCCCAAGGAGTTGGCTGAATTGTAACCTTTCAATGCCGCAACCTCAGCCCGTCTCACACGACCTTCTAACAGTTGGTCACAGGGGAGGGGATCAGGAAGTGAGCGCACCACTGAGTGTCTTGGGGGCGGAGAGCAGCGGCACGTGGACGGTCGTCCCGGCGCAGCGAGAGGTCCGGTCCACCGCCACGGCGGTCGACACCGACTTCGCCGAGTTCGTCCGCACCGCGCTGCCCGGCCTGCTCAGATACGGGCACGCCCTGACCGGGAACCCGCACGACGCGGCCGACCTGGTGCAGACCGTGCTGGAGAAGGTCGGGTCGCGCTGGCTCGGCCGCCGGGCCTTCTGCGACGAGCCGCTGGCCTACGTGCGCAAGGCGATGGCCAACGCGCACGTCAGCATCTGGCGGCGGACCCGCCGCGAGAACCTGATGGCCGAAATGCCCGACAACGCGTTCGAGCAGTTCGACCGTCTCGACAACGAGCCGCTGTGGCAGGCTCTGCGAGGGTTGCCGCCGAGGCAACGCGCCGTCATCGTTCTGCGTTACTACGAGGGGCTGTCCGAGGCGGAGATCGCCGCGACGCTCAGCATCAGCAAGGGGACGGTGAAGAGCCAGGCGAGCAAGGCGTTGGTCACGCTGCGATCGAGCCTGAGGGGGTTGAGGTGACCGGTGGACATCGACGACGAGCTGCGCAAGCTCTTCGCCGACGATCGCCTGGACGTGCCCGCGCGGCCGGAGGCCGAACGCGTCGTCGTCACGGGGGCGCGGCGGATACGCCGTCGCCGGAGCCGGGGTGGTCTTCGGCGGCGGGATGCTGTCGGTGGCGACGGTGCTGGTCGCCGGCACCGCCTTCGGCGTCAGCGGTGACGCGCCGCCGAGCACGCCGCTGGCGGCCGCCGAGAGTTCCGGGCTGACCACGACGACGACGCCGGCGCCCACCACGACCACGACCACCATCGGCGCACCATCACCGTCGCGCCGCCGCCGGTCACCACCGAGGCGCAGAAGTCCGCGCCGGCGTCGTCGATCCCGACGACAACCACCACGACGCCGACCAAGGCCAAGCCGCCGGCCAGCCCGCTGGCCTTCGGTCCCACCACGGTCGGGCAGCTGCGGCTGGGCATGACCGTCGACGAGGCGGAGGCCACCGGGCTGATCCGGCCCAACGCCCAGCCCGTGGACTCGGCCGGCTGCAAGGGCTACGACTGGTCCGGCCAGGCGGCCGCGCCCGCGTACTACTCGCTGCTGTTCTCGCCCAAGTTCGGCCTGGTCCGCATCGGCGGGCGGGCCGACGCCGAGACGCCCGAGGGCATCTACCGGGGCTCCTCCGAGGAGGACGTCCGCGCGGTGTACCCGGACCAGGCCAAGCCGCACATGGGCCGCAACGAATGGGTCACTCCGGTGCCCGGCAACCCGAGCGCGAACTACTGGCTGGTGCTCAGCAAGCACGTCGTCACCGACGTGCGGCTGGAGCTGGCCACGCAGGACTGCTACCAGTAGCGCTGGGTTCCCCGCGGTCAGATCGCGCCGCCGGCCACCCTCGGGGCGGTCGGGTCGGCGCCCTCGGCGCC
>NZ_KK037166.1:5743920-5745305 GCF_000568255.1 Kutzneria sp. 744 | reverse complement strand
GATCCTCGGCAGGCCCAGCACCACGTCGTCATCCACGTCCTGCGAGCCGCCCGACCGGTCCACCACGAAGCCCACCGTGTTGGCCGCGTCCTCGTTGAACAGCTCCACGATGCCCGTCACCAGTTGGTGCTGTTCATGCGTGGACAGGCCGTCCAGGTCGAACTCCTGCGCCACCACGTCCTCGCTCACCCGGCGGAACCGGCAGTACAGGGCCGTCTCCTCGTCCAGCCAGTACTCCACGTCCACCGCCGCGCACTCGCTCAGCGCCAGCCGCTCCAGCAGCCCCGCCCGCTGCGCCCCGGGATCGGACAGCGTCAGCCCCAGTGACTCGATCCTGGCGACGGTCCGGTCGGCCCGAGCGGTCGACCAGCCGTTCTCGTACCAGTGGATGAAACCGCTCACCCGATGGCTCCTCGTTCTCTCGGCTGCCGTGCCGCCATGTCTACCCCGTCACCCCACCGAGGGTTCACCGTGGGGCGGCCGGACCACTTCGGGCCTCGATCACCCGATCGTGACGCTGCCTGCGGCGCGCAATGCCTGGTAACCTCAACTTGAGCCGGCGGTCTGCGGACACGACCGGAAGTGGACCCGGGACCCCCTGCGGGATAGCAGGAGCCCGGGTTTCGCGCTATCTGGGCTCAGCGATCACATCGATGACATGCGCTGACGTGAGTATGTGCCACGGTTCAGGATCGCCGTGGAGTTGCGCGGCGAGGTAGCTGCCCACCAAGAAGTCCGCCAACCACAGTCGTTCATCGGCGCGCTTGCGTTCATGGTCGATGCGCATCGCCGCCGTGATGAGATGCGACTGCCGCAGCCATCCGCTGGTGCGGCGATCGTGCCTGTCGCCGGTGTGCCGCGACTCGAAGACGATCTGGTCGACCTGTTCGACGTGTTGAAGATGCGGCAGCAGCCAGGTCAGGAGGCGGGCGCGGGCGGCCTCCTGCTGGGTGTTGGTGGTCGTCCTGGTCACCACGACCGCGCCGGTGAACGACAGGTCGGCGATGGCGATGGCGATCTCGATGCGCCGCTTCGCGCCCTCCTCCCGGTGATGGAGATGGTCCTGGTTGGGCAGCAGCGTCGCCCGCAGACCGGCCCGCAGCGTCGCTTCGTCGGCACTGGTCGACAGGGCAGCCGCCATGCCGTACATGCGGCCGCTGGGCAGTGGCCCGCCGCCTTCGTCGATGTGTGCGTAGATCTCCACCTGGTCCCCTTGTTGCTCAACGGGCGAGCGTAGCGGCCAGGAATCGCCAGCACGTTCGAGTGAATTCGCTCAAGGTTGTCAGGAAACTCTTACTCAGATTAGCTCTCAGTTGAGAGGTAGATTTCGGGCGGTGATGGCGGATGGAGCTGATGGCCAACGGTGATGTGGGCTGCGGCGGGTG
>NZ_KK037166.1:5738411-5743820 GCF_000568255.1 Kutzneria sp. 744 | reverse complement strand
CCTGGCCGGCAACACGGTGAGCACGCTGGTGAATCAGCTGATCGACAAGGAGTTGCTGCGCCGTGAGACGGATCCGGACGACCGGCGGGCGGCGAAGCTGCATCTGACGCCGGCGGCGGTGAAGCGGCAGGACGCGTGGCGTGAAGAGCGCACGAAGCTGGTGGAGGGGGCGCTCGCGGGGTTGTCGGAGGACGAGGTGGCGGCGATCGGAAATGCCCTGCCGGCGCTGCGAAAGCTGCTGGCCGAGCTGGGCGGGGAAGGGACGGCGGTATGACGGAGCTGGCGGTCAGCTGCACGGACGTCCGGCACGCCTTCGGGAACACGGTGGCGGTGGACGGGGTGGACCTGGACGTCCGGCCGGGCGAGGTGTTCGGGCTGCTGGGGCCGAACGGCGCCGGCAAGACGACGACGATCCGGATGATCACCACCCTGCTGCCCTCGCCGGCCGGGCGGATCACGGTGTTCGGGCGGGACGTGGCCCACGGCACGATGGCGGTGCGCCGGCTGATCGGCTATGTGCCGCAACAGCTTTCGGCCGACGCCACGCTGACCGGCCGGGAGAACGTGGCGCTGTTCGCGCGGCTGTTCGACGTGCCACGAAGGGAACGGCAGTCCACAGTGGATAGTGCGCTGGACGCGGTCGGGCTGCTGGACGTGGCCGAGCGGCAGGCCGGCACGTACTCGGGCGGCATGATCCGACGGCTGGAGCTGGCCCAGGCGTTGGTCAGCGCGCCGAGGCTGCTGGTGCTGGACGAGCCGACGATCGGCCTGGACCCGATTGCCCGCGCCGGTGTGTGGGAACGGATCCAGCAGGTGCGGGACGAGACTGGCATGACGGTCCTGGTGACCACGCACTACATGGCCGAAGCGGACGAGTTCTGCGACCGGATCGCCCTGATGCACAAGGGAAAGCTCACGGACATGGGCACGCCGGCCGAGCTGCGCGCGGCACTGGGCCCGGACGCGACGCTGGACGACGTGTTCCGCGCCAGCACCGGCGGCGACCTGGACGGCGACGCGGCCAAGGGAATGCGGGAGATCAGGTCGACCAGGCGCACCGCCCGCCGACTCGGATAGCGAAGGTGCCAGGTCCGGCTGATCGGCCGGGCGGGGCGACCGGGACGGCGGACCGCGCGGCTGAAGACGATGGGCCCGGGCCGATGCGCGGGTAGCCGCGAAGTTCGGAAGTGGCTTGGCTGAAGGAGGTCGGGATGGCAACGCCCACTGTGGCGGCGGGACCGGCGTTGCCGGTGGTGCTGGTTCGGCGGATCGGCACGATGTGCCTGGTGGAGCTGCAGAAGCTGCGGCACGATCGGACGGAGCTGATCACCAGGGCGATCCAGCCGGCGCTGTGGCTGCTGATATTCGGCGAGACGTTCACGCGGCTGCGGGTGATCCCGACCGGGAACCTGCCCTACCTGGACTATCTGGCGCCGGGGATCCTGGCGCAGTCGGCGCTGTTCGTGTCGATCTTCTACGGCATCCAGATCATCTGGGAGCGGGACGCGGGGGTGCTGTCGAAGCTGATGGTGACCCCGACGCCGCGGGCGACGCTGATCGCGGGCAAGGCGTTCGCGGCGGGGATCAGGGCGATCGCGCAGGCGGTGGTGGTCCTGGTGCTGTCGGCGGTCCTCGGCGTGACGCTGACGGTGAATCCCCTGAAGCTGCTGGGGGTTCTGGTCGTGGTGGTGCTGGGCTCGGCCTTCTTCTGCTGCCTGTCGATCACGATCGCGGGCATCGTGATGAGCCGGGAGAGGCTGATGGGCATCGGCCAGGCGATCACGATGCCGCTGTTCTTCGCCTCGAACGCCCTGTATCCGGTGGACCTGATGCCGGGCTGGCTCCAGGTGCTCAACCACGTGAACCCGCTGAGCTACGAGGTGGACGCGCTGAGGGGGCTGCTGCTGGGCACGCCGGCGAACCTGGTGCTGGACTTCGGGGTGCTGGTGGTGACGGCGGTCCTGGGCATCACGGTGGCGTCGGCGTTGCTGCCCCGGCTGGCCCGCTGAGACCGAGCCGGGGCAGCGCCGGGATCAGCGGCCCCAGCCGCCGGCGATGACGCGGTTGCGCTGGCCGAGCGCGGCGCCGCCGACTCGGGTGATATCGCCGCGGTCTGAGCCGTCTGGGAACTACTAGCCTAGCGGGGAGACTTAAGGGAGTGCTTCTCGAAGTCCCTTCGTGCGGGCGGGCGCCGATGATCACGGAGCTGACCTGTGGCCGGCCCTTCACCCAGGCCAGCGCGACCTGAGCGGCGCTGGTCTCACGCTCGGCGGCGATGGCCCGCACGGTCTCGATCACATCCCAGGTCCGCTGGTCGGCGGTCCGCGGCGCGAAGAAGTGACCGATGCGGGCGTCGGCCAGCCGGGTGTCGCTCGGCGCCTCGGCGCCGCGCTGGTACTTGCCGGTGAGCAGGCCGCCGGCCAGTGGCGACCATGGCAGCAGCCCGAGGCCGGTGGACGCGCACGCCGGCACGATCTCCCACTCGATCTCCCGGCACAGCAGGCTGTACTGCGGCTGCAACGTCACCGGCTTGATGAAGCCGCGGGCCTCGGCCAGGTCAACGGCCTTCTGTACCTGCCAGCCGGTGTAGTTGGACAGGCCGTAGTACCGGATCCTGCCGGAGCGCACGGCGTTGTCCAGGAACTCCAGCGTCTCGACCAGCGGCGTGATCGGGTCCCACGAGTGGACCTGGTACAGGTCGATCGTGTCGACGCCGAGCCGGCGCAGCGACCCGGTCAGCGCGATGTCGAGGTGCCGGCGGGACAGGCCGACGGCGTTGGGGTCGCCCTCCGCGGTCGGGAACCGGCCCTTGGTGGCGAGCACGATCGAATCGGTGACCTCGTTGGGCCGGGACGCCAGCCACTTGCCGACGATGGTCTCGGACAGACCGCCGACGTAGACGTCCGCGGTGTCGAGCAGCGTGCCGCCAGCGGCCGCGAACGCGTCCAGCTGCGCGTACGCGGCGTCCTCGTCGGTGGCGGCGCCGAAGGTCATGGTGCCGAGCGCGAGCGCGGACACCGCGCAGCCGCTACCGCCGAGCTTTCGATACTCCACAATGGACTCCCAGGGCGTTGAATGGCGTGCTGTTCCATTCTCCCCCTGGAGTTACTCCATTTGCTCGGTTATTACAGCGCGTCCCGCAGCACGGGACAGGACATGCAGCGCGGGCCGCCGCGGCCGGAGCCCAGCTCGGAACCGCTGATCCGCAGCACCTCGATGCCGGCTTCCTCAAGCCGCGCATTGGTTTCCACATTCCGCTCGTACGCGACGACAACGCCCGGCGCGACGGCCAGCGTGTTGTTGCCGTCGTCCCACTGCTCGCGTTCGGCGGTCACGGCGTCGAGGCCGGTGTCGATCACGCGCAGGCGGTCGATACCCATCGCGGCGGCGGCCGCGGTCAGGAACGGCGACGGACCATCGACGCTGACGCCGCCGGCGCCGTCGGGCCGCAGCGTGAAGGCGGACAGCGAGTCGCGGATCGCCGGGTACATCACCACGGCGTCCCGGTCGACCATGGTGCACACGGTGTCCAGGTGCATGGTGGCGCGCTCCTGGGCGATCGGCACGGCCAGCACGGTGTGCGCGAGACCGTCCAGGAACACCGAGCGGGCGAACGACTCGGCCCCGGCCGGCGTGGTGCGCTCGCCGACGCCGATGGCCAGCACGCCCTCGGCCAGCAGCAGCACGTCGCCGCCTTCCAGCGGTGCCGAGTGCGCGCCGTAGGCACGGGAGGTCTTGGCGAACCGCGGGTGGTACGCGTAGATGAGGTCGGTGATCGACGACTCGCGGCGGCGGGCCGGCATCACCAGCGAGGACACGGCGACCCGGTCGGCGACCCAGGCCGAGGAGTCACGCGTGAACAGCAGGTTGGGCAGCGGCGCGATGGCGAAGTCGTGCGGCAGGTGCATGTGCCGGACCAGCGACCCGCCCTCGGACGCCGGCAGCTCCTCGAACGTCATGCCGGCCATCAGCACGGTGGCCAGGTCGGACGGCGCCAGCGTGGACAGGTGCGATCGCAGCACGTCGGCCAGGTCGATGCCGAGCTGGCGCTCGTCGACGGCGGCGTAGATGCCGGCAGCGCGGGCCCGCTGGTCCTCCAGCGAGGTTCGCAGCAGGTCGGCCAGCAGCAGAACCTCGACGCCGCGGCCGCGCAGCGTGTCGGCGAAGGCGTCGTGCTCCTCCTGGGCCCGGCCGACCCAGGGGATGCCGTCGAACAGCAACTGGTCGTTGTTGCGCGGGGTCAGCCGCTTCAGTTCCAGGCCGGGCCGGTGCAGCAGCACCGTGCGCAGCGGCCCGACCTCGCTGTCGACCCTGGGCGAGAGTTCCGTGGCAGAACTGCTGTCTGAGGTCACGGCCACGAGGGTAACCACGCCACAGTGGATTTGTCGCCCCTCAAGCGGGTATTTCGGCGATTTCAGAAACAGAATGACCATCAGAGCAACTGTTCGTTAAACAAAAGCCCTTGACGAGCATCGATCTGTTGTTGTCACAATCCGGGGATGACGCCCTTCAGCAGCGCGTAGCCGACGAAGGAGAAGACGTCGAGGATGGTGTGGGCGATCACCAGTGCCCACAGGCGGTTGAACCGCTGCCAGACCCGGCCGAACACCAGCCCGAGCACGATGTTGCCGAGGAAGCCGCCGAAGCCCTGGTACAGGTGGTACGACCCGCGCAACACGGCCGCGGTGACCAGCGAGGTGTTCTCGCCCCAGCCGAACCGGCGCAGCCGGGTGATCAGGTAGCCGACGACCAGCGACTCCTCGGCCCACGCGTTGCCGAAGGCAGACAGGATCAGCACGGGCACCCGCCACCAGGTGTCGCCGAGCGCCGACGGCACCACGTTCAGGTTGATGCCGATCGCCCTGGTCAGGAAGTAGAAGCCGAGCCCGGGGATGCCGATCAGGGCGGCCAGCCCGCAGCCGGCCAGCAGATCCCGGCCCGGTCGCGTGCGGTCCAGGCCGACCAGCCTCGGCCCGATGCCGGCCCGCCACAGCAGGTACGCGCCGAGCGCTCCCCAGGCCAGTAGCTGCAGGATCCCGGCCAGCTGCGCCAGCAGGTCGAGCAGGTCGATGTTGGCCTGTTTCACGTTCAGCGCCACGCTCTGCTTGTTCAGCGGCGTGGTCTGGAGCAGGGAGTTGAGCAGCGAGATCAGGCTGCGCAGCCCGGACAGCCCCAGCGTCGCGCTGAAGACGATCAGCAGCTCCCAGGTGTAGCCGCGCCGCTGCACCGGATCGGTGATCGCGTCCGTCACCCGCGCTGGGGCCAACCAGCTGCGCACAGTGCTCGCCATGGAGGCGGACGCTACCTGTTACCCCCGCCGGCCTGCGTCAAGAACGGGCAGCCCATCAACCTGCGCAGCTCACCGGACAGCTCCTTGGCCGTGGTGACCGGGTGGGCGAAGGCGATGCG
>NZ_KK037166.1:5736718-5738214 GCF_000568255.1 Kutzneria sp. 744 | reverse complement strand
TGGGAAGCGCACGTTCGTGTGCTCCTGACCAGGTCATCTGCCGACCGCCATGCCCGCGTCCTCTGCCCAGGCTGCCACGTCGTCCCGCCGCAGCGCAGCCGCCAGCAGGTCAGGGAACCGGTCCGGCGTACACGCGAAGGCCGGCGCACCCAGCTCGGACAGCCGTGCCGCCAGCTCGTGGTCGTAGGCCGGGGCGCCGCTGTCGGACAGCGCCAGCAGCACCACGACGGTCACGCCGCTGGCCACCAGCTCCCGCACCCGCCGCAGCAGCTCGCCGGCCACGCCGCCCTCGAACAGGTCGCTGATCAGCACCATCACCGAGTCGGCCGGCCGCTTGATCAGCGACTGGCCGTAGGCCACCGCCCGGTTGATGTCGGTGCCGCCGCCCAGCTGCGTGGAGAACAGCACGTCGACCGGGTCGTCCAGGGTCTCGGTCAGGTCCACGACCTCGGTGTCGAACACGACGAGCTTGGTGTCGACGGCCCGGATCGAGGCCAGGACCGCGCCGAACACGGCAGAGTAGACGACCGACTCGGCCATCGAACCGGACTGGTCGACCAGCAGCACCACGTCCCGCAACGACGCCGTGCGCGACCGCCGCTGCCGGCCGATCAGGTCGCCGACGACCACGGTCTTCTGCGCCGGCTGGTAGTTCTTCAGGTTGGCCCGGATGGTCGTGGCCCAGTCCACATCGGACAGACGGGGTCGACGGGTCCGCCTGGACCGGTCGATCGCGCCGTGCACAGCGGCCAGCAGGCGATCGGCCAGCTGGCGCTCGACGTCCTCGACGACCTTGCGCACCACCGCCCGCGCGGTTTCCCGGGTACGCGCCGGAATGGCCTTGGACAGCGAGACCAGGGTGCCCACGAGCCGCACGTCCGGCTCCACTGTGGACAGGAGTTCCGGTTCGAGCAGCAGCTTGTTCAGGCCCAGCCGCTCCACGGCGTCACGCTGCATCACCTGCACGACCGACGTCGGGAAGTAGGTCCGGACGTCGCCGAGCCAGCGGTGCAGCACGGGATTGCTGTTGCCCAGGCCGGCGGACCGCTTGCCGTCCGCGCCCTCGCCGCCGCCACCGTAGAGCGCGGTCAGCGCACCGTCGCGACGGCCGTCGTCCTCGCCCAGGCCGCCCATCTCACCGGCCGCGGCGCCCAGGAGCAGCCGCCACCGCCGTTGCCGTTCGTCACTCATGCCGACGCTCCGATCAGGTCGCGGACGTGGGCGGCCAGGCGCTCGGCCCGGTCCTCGTCCCAGTCCCCGGTGGGCATGGTCACGGCCTTGCGGCCACCGGCCATCACCCGGTCGCCGAGGGTGCGGCGCTCGGCCGAGCTGAACTCACCGACCGCGCGGCGCAACAGCGGCACCGCGTCGGCGAAGGCCTCCGAGGACAAGGCCGCGAGCCAGGTGTCGATGAGCGCGAACAGTCGGTCGTCCGCGGCCAGCAGGGCGGCCGAGCCGCGGAGGAAGCCCGCAACGAAGGCAGTCGCGCCCGCTGT
>NZ_KK037166.1:5716976-5736618 GCF_000568255.1 Kutzneria sp. 744 | reverse complement strand
CGGATCCCACCGCACCCGCCACGCTTCGGCGAACGTGCCGGTGCTGTTGGTGTGGTCGTGTTCGCCCCACGGCACGTCCAGCACGGCCAGGCGCCGCAACAGCTTGGAGCGCTCGCGGTCCATGTCCTTGCGGAGGTCGAGCCGGTACTGCTTCTCGGTCGCCGCGGCCGGCAGCCGCAGCCGTCGTTGCAGGCGTTCGAGGTCCGCGGCCAGCGGCGAGCGCGGCACGCCCTCGCCGACCATGCCCAGTTCCTCGCCGACCACCAGCTTCTCGTGCACGAGCCGCAGCGGCGTGTCGTCACCGCCGCACAGCACGGCCAGCGTCGCCTCGCTGACCTCGGCCAACCCCGGCGACGGCCGTCCACGCATTGCCGCCAGCGCGTCGGCCAGCCGCACCGCCTCAACGGCGCTGGCCGTGGAGGCCGGCAGGTCTTCCGCGCGCAGAACCTGGCAGGCACGGGCGAACCAGCGCGGTACGGCGTCACCGGCGGCCGCGGTCTCCCACAGGTGCGCGTACCAGCCGGGGGAGGCGATGCCCGCGCCGTAACCGGCGGCGTTGGCCAGCCGGCCGTGGCTCCACGGCACCCACGTGCCGCTGATCTTCTTGCGCGGCAAGCCCTTGAGCAGCGCGGCATCGGCGTTCGCCGCGGGAAGTTCAAGGAGGGCCGGCACATGCCAGGCACCACAGACGACCACGATCGGGCCCTCGACGTCCTTCAAGCCCTTGCGCAGCGCCTGCCGCATCGCCGCCTCACGCCGCAAGGTGCGCTGACCGACGTGGTCGGCGAACTCGTCACGCAGCGCGGTCATCGCCTCGGCTACGGCCTGGGCCAGGCCGATCGGATCCGCCGCCGCGTGGTGCTCGACGACGTCCTCCCACCAGCGCTCCGGGTCGTCGAAGCCGGCCGCCTCGGCCAGCAGCCCCAACGGATCGATGGCCACCCGGTCCGGCTCGTCGTCCTCACCCAGCGTCGCCGAGGCGGCCAGGTCGAAGAACCGCAGCGGCACCGAGTTCTCGTCGGCCCAGCGCAGCGCCTGCCACTCCGGCGAGAAGCCGGCGAACGGCCAGAACGCGGCCGTCGCCGGATCGGCCTCGTCGTGCAGCAGCAACGCCACCGGCGGCGTCAACCCGCTCACGTGCGCGACCAGGCCGTCGGCCTCCGGCGGCCCCTCCACCAGCACCAGCGCCGGCTCGACGGCCGCCAGCGCGGCGGCCACCATCCGCGCCGATCCCGGCCCGTGGTGGCGGATGCCGAGCAGCGTGACGCGATCCGGGAGCTTGGGCATCAGGCGTAACCGGCGAGGTCGTGGTCCTGGCAGGCGCGGTACAGGTCGCGCCACTCCGGCCGCTCCTTCACCACGGCCTCCAGGTACTCCTGCCAGGCCGCGGTGTCCGACACCCGGTCCTTCACCACGGCGCCGAGCAGCCCGGCCGCCAGCTCGTCGGCGCCGAGGCGGCCATCGCCGAAATGCGCGGCCAGCGCCATGCCGCTGGTGATCACCGAGATCGCCTCGGCCGTGGACAGGCTGCCGCTGGGCTTCTTCAGCTGGGTGCGTCCATCCACAGTGGACCCGGTGCGCAGCTCGCGGAACACGCGGACCACCCGGCGCACCTCCTCCAGCGCCGGCGGCTCGGCCGGCAGCTGAAGGGCCCGCCCGAGCTGGGCGGCCCGGCTGGAGACGATCTCCACCTCGGCGTCCTCGGAGGCCGGCGGCGGCAGCACCACGGTGTTGAACCGGCGGGCCAGCGCCGAGGACATCTGGTTCACGCCGCGGTCCCGGTCGTTGGCCGTGGCGATGATCGAGAACCCGGCCACGGCCTGCACCTGGAAGTTCAGCTCCGGCACCGGCAGCGCCTTCTCCGACAGCACGGTGATCAGCGAGTCCTGCACCTCGGCCGGCATCCGGGTCAGCTCCTCGACCCGGGCGATCGCCCCGGTCCGCATGGCCCGCAGCACCGGACTGGGCACCAGCGCCTTCTCGCTCGGCCCCTCGGCGATCAGCCGGGCGTAGTTCCAGCCGTAGCGGACGGACTCCTCGCTGGTTCCGGCCGTGCCCTGCACGACGAGCGTGGAGTCGCCGCTGATCGCCGCGGCCAGGTGCTCGGACAGCCACGACTTCGCGGTGCCGGGCACGCCCACCAGCAGCAGCGCCCGGTCGGTGGCCAGCGTGGCCACGGCGACCTCGACGATCCGCCGGTCGCCGACGTACTTCGGGGTGATCTTGGTGCCGTCCGGCAGCTCGCCGCCCAGCACGTAGCGGACCACGGCCTGCGGCGACAGCTTCCACATCGGCGGCCTCGGGCGGTCGTCAGCGGCAGCCAGAGCGGTCAGCTCGGCGGCATACTGCTGCTCCGCAGACGGCCGAAGCACGGTTTCGGAAGTCACGAGTCGCTCCTCGCAGAGCTCGTCGCACTCGCGACCAGGGTCGCTGTGCTGAATGGTTCGCTCACAAGTTCGCTCACTGATCGCCCCTTCGATCGAACGCGTCCCGCAGTTGGACGCGCAGGTGCAGCACGGCTTGTTCGTTGGTGTGTTCCGGCCAGCGCTCGGCGATCCGCGGCCACTGCTCGGTCAGCACGCCGACATCGCCCCTGGTCAGCAGGACGGGCGGCGGCCGCCCGGTGCGCCACCCGGGCGTGACGGCGACGACGAAGCGCTCCAGCAGCGCCTCGGTGGTCCCGGCCGACCAAGGGCCCGGCAGCTGCGAGCAGCCGTGGTCGAGCAGGTCGTACTTCCAGTCGTGGGAGACGGCGACGAGCACCTCCGAGGCCGTGCGCGCCGGCAGCGAGTCGATCGCGTCCAGCAGCGCCATGCCGGTCAGCACCTCGGACGCCGCCAGCGCCCACGGCACCGGGTCGGCGGCGAGCGGCAGCGCGTCGGCGATGCCCTGCAGCAGCGGCTTCGCCCACGGGCTGGCCACCACCTGGTCCAGGTCCCAGAACTCCGGCGGCACCGACGCGGCCGCCGCCCGCAGCCGGCCGGCGATGCCGGTCTCGGTGTTGCCGTCGTGCAGCAGGTCCCGCCGTTCGGCGGCGTCCGGCTCCAGCTCGAAACGGCCGTCCGGGATCACGTCGGCGTCGCGCAGGCCGTCCCACAGCCGGCGCTCGGCCCGCTGGGCCAGCGCGGTGCCGGGAATCCTGCGCAACAGGCGCAGCGCGAAGTCGTGCACGGCGGCGACCCGGTCGTCCAGCGCCAGCTCCAGCAGCGGCTCGTCCTCGATGGACAGGTTGACCTCAAGGGCGTGGATCCACAGCTGACGATCGGTCGTGCGGCGCTCCTCCGGGTACCGCTCGGCGGCCAGCTCCCGCACCGCCGCCGGATCGGTCCGCCGCCACTGCCGCAACGCCGTCAGCCGCTTGCCGGCCGTCGCCGTCGGGTCGTACTCCTCCTGGTCGTTGACGCCGACCGCCCAGCCCCAGTCCTTGCTCAGCTGGGCCAGCCACTGGCCGCGCGCGCCCAGCACGAGCCGAATCGCCGGCCGCAGCGTCGGGCGTGCGCCGCCGAGGGCCAGCAGCTGCGGCAACTGCGCGTGCGCCGCGACGACACGGGACCGGCTGGCCGCCGCGCACCACTCGGTCAGCAACGCCTCGTCGTCCCAGCCCAGCACCTGGGCCAGCACGGTGCGCGCCGACTCGCCGGCGAGCTGCGCGTTTTCCGGCGGGGCAAGGGGAACCGGCGTCAAGTTGTCAGGTGTCATCGGCAGCCGCGCGCCGAAACGGGCCACACCCAGCGCCGCGCAGTCGGCCAGCAGCGTGTCCCGGTCGACGTTGCCCCGGCGCGTGCCGACCAGCAGCTGCTGCACGGTGTCCTGCCACCGCTGCTCCATGCTCACGACACCACCTCCGGGAACGCGCCCGGCTCGGCGATCGCGCACAGCTGAAGGGAATTCCCGTCCCACAGCCCCATCGCGTCGAACGGCTCGCCGCCCGTCCGGGCCAACGCCTGCGCCAATGGCGCACCCGCCCGTACCGGCAGCGCGCGATCGGCGGCGTCGATCAGGTGTAGCGAACGGTCGTCCCTCGCCGGCTTCGTTGCCTTGCAGCACAACGGAACCAGCCGCAGCCACGGGTCGCTGACCAGCAGCGGCTCGGCCGCCGCCAGCGCCTGCTCCCACGTGTCGGCCAACGGAATCGGCCCGGCCGGCCCGGTCCTGGTCACCTCGCCGACCGCCACCCGCCGGGGCAGCCCGCCCGGATAGGGATGCATCACCGCCGTCAATTCCGCCCCCGGAGTCATTGCCGGCACGGGAATCGCGCCGCCGGCCGCGTGCCTCGCCGTGTACACCCACTGCTTGCGGGACCGCCCCCAGGCCCACTGCCGCACCGTGCGGACCTTGCCGTCGTCGCTGTCCGTTCGGAGCAGGACCACCCAGTCGTCCGACCAGCTCTCGCCGGCCCGGACCTCCTGCTCGGTGGTGGTGAATCCGAGCCGAACCCTTGCCGCGTCCGAGAAATCCGTCCGGCTGAGCAGATACAGCCGTCCGATGTGGTCAGTCGCCTCCTCGTACCAGCGGGGGCGGTTGGCCCCCACCACGGACCGCAGCTCGCCGATCGCCGAGGCGATGCCGGGCGCCTGCGCGTCCACCATCCGGGCCATGATTCCCTGCCACCACAAGGGCTCTCGCGACGGCAGCGTGTGCAGCCCGCCAGCCGACAGGTCGGTCAACCAGTCGGTGAGACCGGCGATGCCGGCCCGCACCGACTCCTCGCGGCGCTTGCTCGGCTGCGCCGGCTTCCGCTCGACGGTCGACCTGCTGTGCCGGGCCCGCAGCCAGCTGCCCACCCACTCCGGCTGGCCACCCTCCTGCGTGGAACCGTTGGCGTGCAACAGCTGTAGCGCCAACGCGTGCTTGCACGGAAACTTCCGCGACGGGCACGAGCACTTCGTCGCCCGGTCCGTGAGGTCGACGCAGACCTGGTACGGGCTCTTCCCGCTGCCCTGGCACAGCCCCCACAGCGCGGCGTCGTCGCGGCCCAGCTCCGGCCACTTCGCGGGCGCCGCCAGCTTGCTGGCCCCGGTCGCCACCTGGCGGTCCGGCGCCTGCGCCAGCACTGCTTCCACGTCCATGCACCGACCATATGGCCACCCCCCGACAGTTTTGAATTGCGCCGCCTTCGGCGTCGCGCGCTCGGCCCCGGGTAGCCGACCGGTTGATCGGGCTGGTGGCAGATCAGGCAAGACCACCCGTCCTACTCCGTTCGCGCAGGTCACAGTCGGATGAACCAGTTAGGCGCGGCGAGTTGCGCCCTGGTAGGAATCACCGCATCAGCCGAGGGGGGATTGGTGGACAAGGCGACGACTGCCGTCTGGCAGCCGCCGACGGACGGCCCGGTCGGCCGGGATTTCGACGTCCGGGTCAACCTCGCGGTGCAGGCCGGGATCAGTGAGCGGCTCCCGCGATCCTGGTCGGTGTGCGTCTTCGTGGCGCTGCTGTGCCTGGCCGACCGGCTGTGGGTGAGCGCCGCGCTCGCGTTGGCGGCGGCGTTGGTGCTGAGCGGGAACATGCTGCGCTACTGGGCGTTGGTCGGCCGCTGGCGGCCGGCGACCCTGGCGCTGCTGGAGTCGGAGCCGGCCCGGTCGGTCGACTACGAGCCGGTGACGCGGCGACTGGTCCGGATCGACGGGACGGTGCTGCGAGTCCATCCCAACTACCAGAACGCACGGTTGTGGCTGGTGGGCCCGAACGCCGACGGGTTCGCGGTGTTGTTCTACGGCAGCCGGCCGTTCCCACGGGCCGCACGAGTGGTGGTTCGGCCGCCACGGCGCTCGGGCCCGCCGCCGAGGAGCAAGGTGCGCGACCCGCTCTGGCGGGCCCGGTTGATCCGCACCCTGACCGCGGCGGCATTGGCCTTGCGCTGGACGGTCATCGTGGGGCTCACCGTCTCCGTCGGACTGGAACTGGCGCCGCAGCCGCACGTCCTGGCGTGGATGCTCGGTGTCGCCGGTGTCCTGATCCTGATCCTGCTGGTCCGGAACCTGCGTCGGAGCTGGCCGTCGCTGCGTCTGCCCGCCCTGATCTCCGTGCCGCTCGTCGAGCACCGAGCGCGGCTGATGCCGAAGCGGACGGTCGCGGTGACGCTGGCTGACGGCTCCGAGCTGGTCGGCAGGCTCATCCGGAACCAGGACGTGACGTCCAGTGTTCGCGCGTCCGGGCGACTGTGGATCGCGGGCACGCCGGCGGCCGGGGCGACGCTGGGCGTCGGTGTGCCGGACTTCCCCATCGTGGGGGCTGTCCGGTTCGACAAGTAGGGGGGAACGAAGGTGGACAACACTCAGATATCGGCCGCGGTGTGGCGGCCGGCGGAGCAGTGGCAGGCCGACGACACGGCGGTCGAGCTGCGGCTGAAAGTGATGAGGCGGCATCCGCGCAACGCGATGATCGGCATCGCGGTGTCGCTGGTGCTGGCTTTGGTGGTGTCGGCGTTTCGGCCGCACGTAAGCGCGCTGAGCGTGGTGTTCGTGCTGAACGCGGTCCGACTCGTGGTGGTCGGCGTCCGCCACCAGGTCCGCTTCGGACGGTGGCTGACGGCGGCGAAGGATCTGCTGGTCGGCAACCCCAGCCAGCGGGTCGCCGCGCGGATCGTCACGCACAAGGGCGACCGCACCGTGCTGGCCGTCGGGCCGATGCACCTGCGGGTGCTGCCGGTCAGCTGGGGCATGCGCCAGGTCATCGCCCGTACCGGCGAGATCACGATGGTCGGCCCGGACGCCGAGGGCAACGCCGTGGTGTTCGTGGACAGCCAACCGAGGCCGCTGACGGCCAAGGTGGTCGAGGCGCCGGCGCCGACCGAGCCGGAGCCGATCGCCCGCACCTCGGCCAACGGCGCCGAGGACGAGGTGCCGCAGTGGTACGCCAGGCGGCACGCGCGCATCCAGCTGATCCCGTTCGTGGGCCTGTTCCTCGTGTACGGCGCGCTGATCTACGACGCGCAGCAGCGCACGTTCCTCCCGGGATTCGCCGGGTTCTACGTCTTCCTGCTGGTGGTGAGCACGATCTTCGGCATCACCCGGGTCTTCGGCCAGATGCGGCTGTCGACGCTGCTCGCCGCCGGGCAGTGGCAGGCCCACCCGGTGACCGTCGAGGCGTGGAAGGGCGACGAGCGGCGGCCGTTCGCCGATCTCACGCTGGTGATGGGCCCTCCCGGCGGCCAGCACCGGATTCTGGTCAAGCACGCCTCCGTCGAGCTGGTGGCCAACATCAGCGCCACCGGCACGCTGTGGATGATCGGCCTGCCCAAGGACCGCAAGGCCGCCGCCGTCGGCGTGCCGGGGCACCCCGTCGTCGCCGCTGCGAGATTCGCGTGAACGCCGTCTGGCGGCCGCCGGACCAGCATCAGATCGGCGACGAAGCGGTCGAGCTGCGGCTGAAGAACTACGAGTACCTCAACCGAGCCCATCTGGGCGTCATCGGCATCGCGGTGCTGGTGGTGTTGTTCGAGTGGTTGATGGGCTGCCTGTACACCGTTGTCACGGCGGCCATGGTCGCCGTGGTGGCCATGACGATCATGGCTGTCTGGTACCGAGTCGTGGTCGGCGGCTGGCTGCCCGCGGCGAAGGAGTTGCTCGCCGACAGCCCGAGTCGGCGGGTCACCGCCCGGGTGGTGGCGTATCGGCTCGGCCGCACGGTGGTCGCCGCCGGGGACGTCCACCTGCGGGTGCTGTTCGCCGACCGGGGACTGCGGCAGGTCATCGCCAATACCGGTGAGATCACGCTGGTCGGCCCGGATGCCCATGGCCGTGCGGTCGTTTTTGTCGACGGCCAGCCGACGCCGCTGCCGGCGAAGGTCGTCGCGGTGGCGGAGCAGTCCGAGCCGGAGCCGACCGTCGACGTGCCGAAGTGGTTCGTGACGCGGCAAGTCGGTCTCAGCTGGCTCATGGTCGCCGGAGCGCTGCTTGCGGTCGCGGGATTCGCCTATGACGCCCAGCAGCCAATGACGGTGCCAGTGCGGCCCGAGAAGGCCGGCACGGCCGAGTTCAACTGGTTCTTCGCGGCGCTGTGCGTGGGAATCGCGGTCGCCGCACTGGTTATGGCCCTCGGACAGCATCGGCTGGCGCGGCTGCTCGATGCGGGGCAGTGGCAGGCGTATCCGGCGACGCTCGTCGGGTGGAAGGGCGATTCGAAGCGGCCGAACGGGGACCTGACGCTGCAGATCAGCCTCCCGGATGGACAGTGGCGCCGGGTGATGGTCCGACGGGCCTCTCCGGAGCTGATGGCCAACGTCTACGTCACGGCCACGCTGTGGGTGGTCGGGCCGCCCGCGGCGGGGAAACTGAGCGCGGTCGGCGTTCCCGGCCATCCCATCGTTGCCCCTGCGAGGTTTGTGTGAACGACATGTGGCGGCCGCCGGCGGTCGCGCTCGGCAGCGACCCGGCCGTGCAGCTGCACCTGAAGCACTGGCACCGGCGGAAGTCGGTGCAGTCGCTCGTCGTCTGTGTGGTGCTGGCGGCGCTGATGTTCTTGTTGCACCGGGGTTTCAGCATGCTCGGGGTGCTGTTCCTGGTGTTCGCGGCGGCGACGGCGGTCGGCCCGATCCAGTTCCGGTCCCGAATCGGCTGGTGGCTGGCGGCGGCGCCGTCGCTGCTGGACGGTGCGCCGGTGGTGCGGGTTCGTGGCGAGGTTGTCGGCGGAGACAAGGCGTGGATGGCGCTGTCCGTCGATGGTGGACGGCTGCATCTGCGGGTGACGAACGTGCAGCGGTCGCTGCGGCAGCTCGCGGCCCGGCAGCGTGAGGTGTCGCTGATCGGCCCGAACGCGGACGGCGTCGCGGCTGTGGTGCTCGACGGCGTGCCGATCCCGCTGCCGGCGAAGGTCGTGCCCGCGCCGGCCGACCCGCGGCCGGAGCCGGTCACGGACGAGGACCTGCCGCGCTGGGCGGCGACCCAGGCGGCCCGCCTGGTGTGGCTCGGGGTCGCGGTCGTCACGCTGATGGGCGCGAGCGTGGTCTTCGATCTGCTGCTGTTCATGGATGGCTGGGTGGCCGCGACGCTCGGCTTCGTCGTCGTGCTGCTCGCGGGATTCATCGCCAGCTTCTTCCGGCGGGGCGACCAGCACCGCATGGTGAAACTGCTCGGCAACGGCCCGTGGCAGGCCTACCCGGTGCAACTGCTGTCGTGGACCGGCAATCCCGCGCTCGTCGGCCGGCTGCGGCTGGTTCTGACGATGCCGGACGGCGGTCAGCTGCCGGTCAGCGCGAGGCTGGCGCCGGCATGGCTGATCGCCAACATCAGCGCCACGGGAATGCTGTGGGTGGCCGGCAGTCCGCACTACGGCCAGGCGGCCGTGGTGGGGCTGCCCGGCCATCCGTTCGCCGCGGCGGTCCGTTTCCAGGAGCTTCAGGCGCGCTGACGGCGGGCCCAGGTCCAGGCGTACGCGTCGTCCTCGCACGCCTGGGCCGCCTCGCCCAGTTCCAACGGCCGGAACGTGTCCACCATCACAGCGGTCTCGTCGAAGAAGTCCGCGCCCAGCGACGCCTCCACCGCGCCCGGCTGCGGCCCGTGCGTGCAGCCGGCGGGGTGCAGGGACAGGGAGCCGATGCCGATGCCGGAGCCCTTGCGGGCCTCGTAGTTGCCGCCCACGTAGAACATCAGCTCGTCGGAGTCGACGTTGGCGTGGTTGTAGGGCACGGGGATCGACAGTGGGTGGTAGTCCACCTTGCGGGGGCAGAACGAGCACACCACGAAGTTGGGGCCCTCGAACGTCTGGTGCACGGGCGGCGGCTGGTGCAGGCGGCCGGTGATGGGCTCGAAGTCCCGGACGTTGAACGCCCACGGGTACAGGCAGCCGTCCCAGCCGACCACGTCGAACGGGTGGTTGGCGTAGGTGAACCGGGTGAGGCCGGCCCGGTGGCGCACCAGCACGTCGACGTCCTCGCCGTCGGCCAGCAGCGGCTCCGACGGCCCCCGCACGTCCCGCTCGCAGTACGGGGAGTGCTCCAGGAACTGGCCCTTGGCCGACAGGTAGCGCTTGGGCGGGCCGATGTGGCCGGTGGCCTCCAGCACCAGGATGCGCATCGGCTCCCCGGCCGTTGGCACCACCCGATAGGTGCACGAGGTGGGGATCACCACGTAGTCGCCATCGCCCACCGGCAGCGCGCCGTAGATCGTCTCCACGACGCCGGAGCCGGTCTGCACGTACAGCAGCTCGTCGCCGGTGGCGTTGCGGTAGAGCGGGCTCGGGGCGGTGGCCGCGACGAAGGCGATCACGACGTCGGAGTTGCCGAACAGGACCCGGCGGCCGGTGACCGCGTCGGCGTTGTCCCAGGTCAGGTCGGGTGTCTTGAAGTGTCGCGGCTTCAGCGGCAGGTTCGGCTCGGTGTCACGGCGCTGGTCGTCGGCGGTCTGCGAGTCGACGATCGCGGTGGGCAGGTGCCGGTGGTAGAGCAGCGCCGAATCGGAGGAGAAACCCTCGACGCCCATGAGCTCCTCGGCGTACAGACCGCCCTCCGGTGTGCGGAACTGGGTGTGCCGCTTGCGGGGGATTTCGCCGACCTGTCGGTAGTAAGGCATTGGGCTCTCCAGGTGTCCGATAGTCGGACATCTTTGTTCAGCTGCCGTGACACCGCTAGCGTGTCACCCGTGTCAAGCGCTGTAGAACTCCGTGCGCCCGGTCCACGAGGCACGCCGCCGCTGCTGGCGAGGCTCGTCGACGACGCGGCGCTGTTCCCACCGGGCAACGCGACAATGGCGGACGCGGTCCGGGGGCACCTCGAGGGGCGCTCCGGCGAATGGGCCGGTGTGCTGGGCCTTTTCCTGTGTCCGGCGTCCCGTCTGCCGGAGCTGATCACCGAGTTGATCAAGGCCAAGCCGGTCAAGCCGGTGGCCATCTCGCTGGTCATCGACACCGGCCTCGGCGGTGTGCCGAAAGCCGTGTCGATCGTCGAGTCACGCAGCGAGCTGCTGTCGCTGCGGATGGTCGAGATGCCGGCCCCGTCCGACGTGGACGAGGTGTGGCTCGAACGGGTGTCGGAGTTCGTGCCCGAGGACGTCATCCGGGTGGTCGAACCGCGTCGGGGCGGCGCGGAGTGGCTGGACGGCGTCGGCCGGGTCATCGAGCACGGCAGCTGGCCCAAGCTGCGCTGCGGCGGCCTGAGCCAGGAGGCGTTCCCCAGCCTCGACCAGGTGGCGGACTTCCTGTCCGTGGTCTCCGGCGGCGGCGTGTCCTTCAAGGCCACGGCCGGCCTGCACAACGCGGTCCGGCACACCTCCGAGGAGACCGGGTTCACCCACCACGGCTTCCTCAACCTGCTGGTGGCCACCGCGCGCTCGCTGTCCGGCAAGGACGTGCGGGAGGCGCTGGCCGAGACCGACGGGGAGAAGCTGGCCGAGGAGGCCAAGGCCCTGTCCGACCCGGCGGCCCACGCGGTTCGCGGCGTGTTCGCGTCCTACGGGTCGTGCTCGCTGACGGATCCGGTGAACGACTTGGAGAAGCTGGGGCTGCTGTGACGTGGATCGACGACCCGGAGTTCACCGGGGACCACCCCTTCGGCCCGCAGACGCTGCCCTACGGCGTCGTCCTTCACCGTCGTCCATTTAACAGTCGAGAAGTGCTCCTTTAATCGATGCTCGGTGGCTAACATATACCGGAGGGCTTTAGACTAGGCACTACCTGCCGCTACAGGGGAGGTATAGCAGTACCGTCTTCGTGCGGAGTTACTGCCTTGAACCCTTTAAAGAAAAAGACGTCCTTCGGCGACCGGCTGGCCGAGCTGGTGTCGGCGGACAGCCTGGACCCGCTGCTGGCCGCCAACCGGCCGCTGTGGAGCGAGCTGCGGGCCCGGCTGCTGGAACTGGTCGCGGCGACCAAGGCGCCGCCGGGGGCCGTGCTGGCGCCCCTGGCGTCGGCCCGGCTGCCGTTCACCGTCGGCGACTACGTGGACTTCTACTCGTCGCGGCACCACGCGGAGAACGTCGGCAAGATCTTCCGGCCGGACGGGGCGGCGCTGCTGCCGAACTGGACCCACCTGCCGGTCGGCTACCACGGCCGCGCCGGCACGGTGATGGTCTCCGGCAGCGACGTCGTGCGGCCCAAGGGCCAGCGTAAGGGCGCCCACGGCCCGGAGTTCGGCCCGAGCGTGCGGCTGGACATCGAGGCCGAGGTCGGCTTCGTCTGCGGCGGCGCGGTCGGCCGTGAGGTGCACACCTCCGCGGCCGCCGAGCACGTGTTCGGTGTGGTGCTGGTCAACGACTGGTCGGCGCGGGACATCCAGGCCTGGGAGTACCAGCCGCTGGGCCCGTTCCTGGCCAAGTCCTTCGCCACGTCCGTGGGCGCGTGGATCACGCCGCTGGAGGCGCTGTCCCGGGCCCGCGTCGCGCCGCCGACGCCGCCCAACCCGCTGCTGCCCTACCTCGTCGAGGACGTGGACTGGGGGCTGGACCTGGAGCTGCGGGTGTCGTGGAACGACACCATCGTCTCCAACCCGCCGTTCTCGACCATGGCCTGGACGTTCGCGCAGCAGCTGGCCCACATGACCGTGAACGGCGCGACCGTGCGGCCCGGGGACCTGTTCGCCTCCGGCACCGTGTCGGGGCCGGACAAGTTCCAGCGCGGCAGCTTCCTGGAGCTCAGTTGGGGTGGCAAGGAGCCGGTCGAGCTCAAGGACGGCAGTTCGCGGACGTTCCTCGAGGACGGCGACACCGTGGTGATCACGGCGACCGCCCCCGGCGAGGACGGCACCGTGGTGGGCCTGTCCGAGGTGGCCGGCACCGTGCGACCGGCGGCCTGACATGGTCGAGCCGGCCACCCGTGAGAGTTCGCTGACCCTGGAGCGGGGCCTCGCCCTGCTCCAGGCCGTCGCGGACTCCGACACGGGTGCGCCGAGCATCAGCGACCTGGCCACCGCCATCGGCGCCTCCCGGGCCGCGGTCTACCGGCTGCTGGTGCCGTTGCAGGCCCGGGGGCTGGTGCTGCGGGACGGCTCCAAGGTCCGCCTCGGCCTCGGGGTGCTCCAGTTGGCGGCCAAGGTCGTGCCGCAGCTGCGCAATGCCGCCACGCCGCCCTTGAGGGAGCTCGCTGAGGGCGTCGGGGCCACCGCCCACCTCACCGTGGCCGAGGGGCACGAGGCGCAGGCTGTGGCCGTCATAGAGCCCTCCTGGACGACCTATCACGTGGCGTACCGGGTCGGCACCCGTCATCCCGTCAGCCGGGGCGCCGGCGGCAAGGCCATGTCCCTGCCGCCCGGCGGCCCCGAGTGGGTCGACAGCACCGGCGAGCTCCAGCCCGGCGCCTACGGCGTCGCCGCCCCCGTCCGGGGCGTGCCGGGCCTGCGGGCCAGCGTCGGCGTGATCTCCATGGAGCCCCTCGACCAGACCGTCGTCGGCCCCCTGGTGGTCGCCGCCGCGGCCGCCGTCGCCCAGGCGCTCAGCTAGACGGTGTGCCGCCAGCTGTACCGGATCTGGTCGCTGCCGTCGTCGGTGTGCCAGAGCAGGTACAGGTAGGTCCCGTCCGGACGCTGCACGAACGTCGGGCCGTACGCGCTGCCGCCGACGCCGGCGTCGCCACCCGACGGCCAGTACTCGCCGTCCGGGCTGATCGTGAAGTACAGATGGTTGTCGGTCGCGCCCTTCCACGCCAGGTAGAGGCCGTTGTCGAAGGCGGCCAGGGTCGGGCTGCCGCTGGTGGTGCCGGCGATGGGCGGGCTGAACGTCGTCCAGTTCACGCCGTCGGCCGACGACGAGTAGAAGAGCCGGTTGTCGCCCGGCACGCCCTTCCAGGCCAGCCGGAGGCGGCCGTTGAAGACGGCCAGCGCGGGGCTGTCGCTGGCGCCGCCGGGCACGGTGGCCGTCGGCGACCAGTGCACGCCGTCGAAGGTGGAGGCCACGTTGATGGTGTTGCCGGTCGCGCCCCGCCAGGCCTGGTAGATCTGTCCGTTGAACACGGTCAGCGCCGGGCCGTCGGTGGTCTCGCCGGGCGTGACGGCCTCCGGTGACCAGTCGACGCCGTTGCCGGAGGAGGTCATGAACATCCGGTTGTCGCCGTCGACGCCCTTCCAGCCGACATAGATCCGGCCGTGGATGACGGTCGCGGCCGGATTGCCGCTTGTTCGGCCCGGGAATGTCTTCGGACTGCCATAAAGGCCGTTAGTGGTCATTCCGTCGTCGACGCTGTTGCGCCAGACCGTGAAGATGTTCCCGTCCAGGTTGGCGGCGCCGACCCGGCCGTTGACGGAGTAGCCGAGCTCGAAGCGCTGGGGCGGGTTCCAGCCGGTCGACGCGGCCGCGGCGGGGCCGGTCGTCAGCGCGCCGACCAGCGGAACGGCCACCAGCGCGGCGAGAAGTCGTCGTGTGATCTGCATGGCCGACACGCTAGGTCAGGGCATTAATTTTTCATTCAATTAACCGCTGATCGTCTGGTAGAGGGCGAACAGCGCGAAGGCCGCGAAAACAAATCCGGCGATGCGCTGGATCAGTTGCGGGCGGACGCGGGCGCGGATCTTGCGGCCGACGAGGACGGCGACGCCGGCGACGGTGACGAGGGCGAGCCAGGCGCCGAGGCCGACGGCGAAGGGGTGGCCGTAGTGGGCGGTCAGGCCGGCGGTGGCCAGTTGCGAGGCGTCGCCCCACTCGGCGGCGAACAGGACGCCGAAGGAGGTGAGGGCGGCCCGGCGGAAGGAGACCTCACCGGTGCCGGAGCGGGCGGCGTCCTGCTCGCTGTCCTCGTCGGCGCCGAAGCCCTCGCGCAGCAGCATGAAGGCGCCGACGGCGAACAGCACTGTGACGACGCCGGCGGTGACCCGTTCGGGCAGCAGGGTCAGCACGCTGCCGAAGGACACCGCGATCACGCACTGGACCAGGAAGGCCACGCACACGCCGAGGAACACGGGCCAGGCCCGGTAGCGCGTGGTGAGTACCAGGGTGGCGACCAGAGTCTTGTCCGGGAGCTCGACGGCGAGCACCACGGCGAAGGCGGTCAGCAGCACCAGGAACGTTGCGGCCACAGGGGTCGATCCCTCCCACGTGTGGCCCGGACGGGGGGAGACGCGCGACCCCGACCGGGCGCGACATCACCCGGCCGGAGGTCTCGTTCGCCCGCCGAACGGCGGGTGAGGCACCGGATTCCGATGGCGGAACCAGTATGTCGATGACCTCGCCGAAGCCGCCGAAATGGAGGGCGGACCTCGGGAACTACTCCCCTCAGGCAGGACCCATTGTAGCGTGCGCATGCGTGAGTGGGCCGCGAGTCGCGTCACAGGGTCCCGGCCCACCCAGGACCTAAGTCCCGGACGAACAGGACGCCGGGACCTGAGCGGGGACCCCGTCCCGGTGGCACTGTTCCTCACGTGGACGTACTCGATGTCGCCAGGTGGCAGTTCGCGATCACCACCGTCTACCACTTCCTGATGGTGCCGTTGACCATCGGGCTGTCCATTGTGGTCGCCGTGATGCAGACGGCCTGGGTGCGCACGGGGAAGGCGCACTACCTGGCGATGACCAAGTTCTGGGGCAAGCTGATGCTGGTCAACTTCGCCATGGGCGTGGTGACCGGCATCGTGCAGGAGTTCCAGTTCGGCATGACCTGGTCGGCGTACTCCCGCTTCGTGGGCGACGTGTTCGGCGCGCCGCTGGCCATGGAGGGCATCGTCGCCTTCATGGTCGAGTCGACGTTCCTCGGCCTGTGGATCTTCGGCTGGGAGCGGCTGCCCAAGCGGGTGCACCTGGCCTGCCTGTGGGCGGCGGCGCTGGCCTCGACGGCCTCAGCCTACTTCATCCTGTCGGCCAACTCGTGGATGCAGCACCCGGTCGGCATCCAGCTGGTGGACGGCAAGCCCCAGCTCACCTCGATCTGGGCGCTGCTGTCCAACAACACCGCGATCGCCGCCTTCACGCACACCGTCTCGGGCGGCTTCGCCGTCGCCGGCACGTTCCTGGTCGGCATCTCGGCCTGGCACCTGTGGCGCAAGCACCGTCAGTCCGCTGTGGACAACGCGGACCGCAAGGTCTGGTCGGCCTCGCTCAAGCTGGGCGCCTGGATCGGCATGGTGGCCTTCGCCGCGGTCGCGCTGACCGGCGACACCCAGGGCAAGCTCATGTTCGAGCAGCAGCCGATGAAGATGGCCGCCGCGGAGGCGCTGTGCCACACGGAGGCGCCGGCCAGCTTCTCGATCTTCGCCTACGGCGACGTGTCCCGGCCGGACTGCGAGAACGTCAAGAGCATCACCGTGCCGGCGCTGCTGTCCTTCCTGGCCCACAACGACTTCTCCACCGAGGTCAAGGGCGTGCAGGACCTGATTCCGCTGTACGAGCAGAAGTATGGGCACAACTACCCGGTCGACCCGAGCCTGGGCGCGCTGTCCGGGCAGCCCATCGACTACGTGCCCGACCTGCCGGTCACCTACTGGGGCTTCCGCCTCATGATCGGCTTCGGTGGGCTCGCGGCCGGCGCGGCGCTGCTGGCGCTGTGGCTGACCCGGCGCGGCCGCATCCCGCGCACGAAGTGGTTCCCGCGGCTGGCCCTGCTGTCCATCGCGACGCCGTTCCTGGCCAACAGCTTCGGCTGGATCTTCACGGAGATGGGCCGGCAGCCCTTTGTGGTCGTGCCCAATCCGACCGGTGTGGACGGTGTCTTCATGTACACCGCGCAGGCGGTGTCGCCGGGCGTGGGCACCGGGCAGGTGCTGACCTCGCTGATCGCGCTCACCGCGGTGTACGGCGTGCTGGCGGTGGTGGAGGTGTTCCTGCTGGTGCGCTACGCGAAGGCGGGGGTCGAGGGCGTCATGCCGCCCACAGACCAGAAGAAGTCCGACGACGACGTGCTCGCGTTCGCGTACTGAGGAGCCTGACGTGGACCTGCCTACCCTGTGGTTCTGGGTGATCGCCGCGCTCTGGACGGGCTACTTCTTCCTGGAGGGCTTCGACTTCGGCGTCGGCATGCTGACCAGGCTGCTGGCCCGGGACAACACCGAGCGCCGGGTGCTGGTGAACACCATCGGCCCGGTCTGGGACGGCAACGAGGTGTGGGTGATCGTGGCCATCGGCGCCACCTTCGCCGCCTTCCCGCCCTGGTACGCCACCATGCTCTCGGCCGAGTACCTGCCGGTACTGCTCATCCTGCTGGCGCTGATCGGGCGCGGCGTCGCCTTCGAGTACCGCGGCAAGGTGGACAGCGACCGCTGGCGCCGCGGCTGGGACCTGGTGATCCTGCTCGGCTCCTGGATTCCGCCGCTGGGCTGGGGCCTGGTGATCACCGGCATCGCCACCGGGCTGCCGATCGGCAAGGACGGCGTGCTGGAAGGCGGTCTCGGCGCGCTGTTCACGTGGCCGGCGGTGCTGGGGGCGTTGGCGCTGACCGGGTTCAGCCTGGTGCACGGCGCGGTGTTCGTGGCGCTCAAGACCGACGGCGAGATCCGGCGGCGGGCGCACGCGCTGGCGCTGCGGGTCGGGCCGTTCTGCCTGCTGCCGATGGCTGTGCTGCTGGTGCTGGTGCAGGTGCGCCAGGGCGGCCCGGTGACGATCGTGATCGCCGCGATCGGCCTGCTGGCCGGGGCCGGGGCGCTGGTGCGGCTGGCCGCTCGTCGTGAGGGCCAGGCCTTCGCGCTGCTGGGTGTGCTCATCGCCGCCGCGGTGATGTCGCTGTTCGGCTCGGACTTCCCGACCATCATCGCGTCCACTGTGGACCCGAGCTTCTCGATCACCGTGGCCAACGCGGCGTCCAGCCCGTACACGCTGGGCGTGATCACCTGGGTCGCCGCCTTCGGCACGCCGGCCATCCTGGTCTACCAGGGCTGGACGTACTGGGTGTTCCGCCGCCGCATCAGCGCGGCGCACATTCCGCCGGTGCACGTCCCGTGAGCCGCGGACCGCTGGGGGACCTGCCGGCGCTGTCGCCGACCACCCGCCGCGCGCTGGTGGTGTGCGGACTGCTGTCGGTGCTGAACGCCGTGGCCGTGGTGGCGCAGGCCTGGGCGCTGTCCTCGGTGCTCGCGTCCGTTGTCACCGGGCACGGCGACCGGCCCTTCGCCCTGCTGGCCGGAGCCGTGATCGCGCGGTCGGTGTTGGTGTGGGCGCTGGACACCATGTCGGCGCGGGCCGCCGCCGGGGCCAAGGAAGAGTTGCGGGCGCGGGCGCTGGACCGGGCCATGGCCCACGGTCCGGAGTGGATCGCCGCGCGCGGGCCGGCCGAGCTGACCGTGGTGGCCACCAAGGGTTTGGACGCGCTGGACGCGTACTTCACTCGCTACCTGCCGGCGCTGGTGACCGCGACCGTGGTGCCGCTGCTGGTGGGCGTGGCCATCCTGGTCACGGACGTGCAGTCGGCGGTGCTGATCGCCATCACCGTGCCGCTGATCCCGCTGTTCGCCATTCTCATCGGCCGCTACACCGAGCAGCGCACGGCCAAGTCGGCCGACGCCACCGCGCGGTTGTCAGGGCACCTGCTGGAGCTGGTGCGCGCGCTGCCCGTACTGACGGCGTTCGGCCGCGCCGAGGCGCAGACCGAGGCGGTGCGCCGGGTCGGGGAGCAGCACCGCAAGGCCACCGGGGCCACGCTGCGGGTGGCCTTCCTGTCGGCCTTCGCGCTGGAAACCATTGCCACGCTGTCGGTCGCGCTGGTCGCCGTGGACATCGGGCTGCGGCTGGTCGGCGGCACGCTCGGGCTGGCCACCGGGTTGCTGGTGCTGGTGCTGACGCCCGAGTGCTACCTGCCGCTGCGGGCCGCGGGCGCGGCCTTCCACGCCAGCGAGGACGGCCTGGAGGCCGTGCGCCGGGTCGCCGCGATCGAGTCGGTCGAGCACGGCGGCGAAGCGCTGGCCGAGGGCGAGATCAAGGTGGATCGGCTGTCGGTGGAGCGGCGCGGCGCGCTCGCCCCCGACGGGGCCTCGTTCACCGTCCGACCCGGACACATCACGCGACTGGATTCGCCCAGTGGCGCGGGAAAGTCCACCACGCTGGCCGTGCTGCTCGGTTTTGTGCGGCCGACGCGGGGACGGGTGACGGTCGGCGGTGTCGATCTGTCCACAGTGGATTTGTCGACATGGCGACGTCAGGTGGGCCTGGGGGCCGCAACGACCGGCGTTCAGCGCCGAGATCGTCGCCGACGAGCTGGCGCTGGTCGGCGGCGACCTGGTCGGCGTGGCCGCACGGGCAGGTGCGGCGCACCTGCTGGAGCGGCCGATCGTGGAGCTGTCCACGGGCGAGCGGCAGCGGGTGGCTATCGCCCGAGCCCTGCTGCGGGTGGAACAGGGCGCCCGCTGGCTGCTGCTGGACGAGCCGACCGCGCACCTGGACGCGGCGACCGCCGGCCTGGTCATGGCGGCCGTCGCCGAGGCCGCCACAGCGGCACGGGTTGCTTGCTGGCCACGCACCGGATCGCCGCGCCCGAGGACGCCGCCGTGGTCGTCGGCACGGTGTTCGGCCGCGGCCAAGGCCGGGCCGGTGTTCTCGCCGGGCCCGTGTCACCGAGTTGCTGAACCGTCGTCCATGATCGGCGTCCTGCTCGGTGTGCTGGCCGTGGGCAGTGGCATCGCGCTGACCGCCACCGCAGCCTGGCTGATCGCCCGCGCGTCCCACAACCGCCGGAGGCCGCGCTCGCGGTCGCCGTGGTCGCGGTGCGGGCGTTCGGCCTGGGCAAGGGCGCGCTGCGCTACGTGGAACGCCTCGTCACCCCCGATGCCGCCTTCCGCATGGGCGGCCGCCTGCGCGGGCAGTTG
>NZ_KK037166.1:5689546-5716157 GCF_000568255.1 Kutzneria sp. 744 | reverse complement strand
CACCTACACACCACAGCTGCTGTTAGTCTGCACGCCGGCATGATCCTGTTGGGCGACCGCAACTCCGGCGCCGCCGGCCTGCTCGCCCAGATCGCCACCACCGGCGCCGATCTGCTGGTACGCCTGAAAAACGGCCGCACGATGCCGATCCTGACCCGCTACCGAGACGGCTCCTACCTCTCAATCCTGGGCGGCCTGCGAGTGCGCGTCATCGAGTGCGAGATCACCATCGCCACCACCGCCGGCCGGCACACCGGGATCTACCGGCTGACCACCACCCTGCTCGACCCCCACGACTACCCGGCGGCCGAGTTGATCCGGCTCTACCACCAGCGATGGGAGATCGAAACCGCTTACCTGGAGCTGAAATCCACCATCCTGGGTGGCCGGGTGCTCCGCGCCCGCACCCCGGTCGGCATCGAGCAGGAGATCTACGCCCTGCTCGTCACCTACCACCTGCTCCGCACCGCCATGGCCGACGCGACCAGCACCCGACCGGATACCGATCCGGACCGGGCCAGCTTCACCATCGCCTATCAGACCTCCCGCGACCAGGTGATCCAGGCCGCGAACGTCATCGCCGGCACCGTCATCGACCTGGTCGGCACGATCGGCCGGCACGTCCTGGCCCACCTCATGCCGGTCCGACGGCTCCGGGTCTGCCCCCGCATCGTCAAACGCGCCATCTCCAAACACCAGGCCAGAGGACCCAATATCGACCGGACCAGCTATAAGGCCACCCTGAGCATCGACATCCTGACACCGGCAGACGCTTGACGATCACCACAACCGCCTAACTACACGGCCTTGCCTCTAGGGCCTGGTCCGCTTGGCCACCCAGGCGGCGGCCTGGGTGCGGCGTTCCATGCCCAGCTTGGCCAGCACCGCCGTGACGTAGTTCTTCACGGTCTTCTCGGCCAGGAACAGGCGTTCCGCGATCTGGCGGTTGCTCAGGCCGTCGCCGATCAGCGTGAGGACCTTGCGCTCCTGCTCGGTCAGGCCGGCCAGGTCGTCGGCGGGCTCGGGGCGGCGCATGCGCTCCAGCACGTGGGCGGTGGTCAGGGGATCGAGCAGCGAGCGGCCGGCGGCGACCTCGCGGACCGCCTGTACGAGGTCCTGGCCCCGGACCTGCTTGAGCAGATAGCCGGACGCCCCGGCCAGGATGGCGTTGACGAGCGCTTCCTCGTCGTCGAACGCGGTCAGCACGAGGCAGCGCGGGCCGTCGGGGAGGGCGCGGAGGTCCCGGCAGAGGGTGACGCCGTCGCCGTCGGGCAGCCGCATGTCGACCACCGCGACGTCCGGGCGGCGGACCTGGGCCAGCACGAGGGCCTCGCCGACGCCGCCGGCCTCGGCCACCACCTCGATGTCGGCCTCGCTGTCGAGCAGGTCCCGCAGGCCGCGCCGGACGATCTCGTGGTCGTCGACGAGCAACACGCTGACCGTCACCCACACAAGGTAGCCCGCGACCCGATTTCGTGTGACACCGTTGACGGGTGGCCGAGAACACGCTGCGGATCAAGCCGGTCGTGAACACCGATCGGCCGGCACTGGCCCGGTTCATCGCCGGCCGCTGGGGGGCGGCCACCGCCGTGGCGCACGGCACCGTGTTCCGGCCCGCCGAGCTGCCGGGCTTAGTCGCGGTCAGGGACGGCCGGCTGGCCGGTCTGCTGACCTACGACGTCAGCGGCGACACCCTAGAGATCGTCACCATCGACGCGGTGACCCAGAACGGCGGCGTCGGCTCCGCGCTGGTCACGGCGGTGGCCGACGAGGCGCGGCGGCGGCAGGTGCGCCGGCTGATCGTCACCACCACCAACGACAACCTGGACGCGCTGCGTTTCTACCAGCGCCGGGACTTCCGCCTGATCGCCGTGCGGCCGGGCGCCGTGGACGAGGCCCGCCGGCTCAAGCCGCAGATCCCCGAGATCGGCCGGTACGACATCCCCCTGCGCGACGAGCTGGAACTGGTCCGGGAGCTCGCCTTCGGCAGTTAGCTGCCGGTGGTGAGCTCGCTGAAGACCTCGTCCCACGCGGCCGCCACCTGGCGGGCGCAGGTCACGGGCTCCACCTCGCCGACGCCTGTGCCGAGGCCAGGCATGGCGATGGTGCGGACGGCCGCGCGGACCGGCACACCGGTCTCCAGGCGGGCGTGCAGCCACAGCCGGAACACGGCGCGGGCGGCCAGGAACGGGTTCACGGTGTCGGCCGGCAGCTGCTCGCCGGCGTCACGCATGGTGGGCGCGCTGATCATCCATTCGGGCGCGGCTTCACCCGTTGGCACGATGATGGCCTCACCTACGGGGAGCTCGCCGCCGTAGGAGGCCAGCACGCCGCTGCGCACGTTCTGCTCCACCTCGGGAAACGCCCGTGAGTAGAGCGCGTCGATGCCGGCGCGCATCCAGCCGAAGGAGTTGGCCGGGCTGACCACGGCCTGCGCCTCGATGTCCAGCACGGATCCGGGGTGCACGCGGATGCCGGGGCGGTTCTCGGCGACGGTATGCCAGGCCCGCGCCAGCGGCGCCTCGACGGCGCAGAGCACGAGTTCGAGCGGCGGAGTGGCCAGGTCGCCCTCCGGGTCGGCGGTCACAGCCCAAGCATTGCAGGCGACCGACACGCCGCGTAACTGGGGAGGCCACCGTCCGAGTGGGTGATATATGCCTCAACGCCACCGTGTCGGGGCGGCATCGTAGGGTGTGGGCGTGGCGCGCATCGGCTATTTCGGACCGCAGGGCACCTTCACCGAGCAGGCCGTCCGGCAGCTGGCCGATCCGGACTCGAACGAGTTCGTCGCCTACCCGACGACCCCTGCCGTGGTGGCCGCCGTGCGGGCCGGCGAGGTCGAGCGCGGCTGCGTGCCGGTGGAGAACTCGGTCGAGGGCGCGGTCCCGGCCACCATGGACGCGCTGGCGCTGGGCGACCCGGTCGTCGCCGTCGCCGAGCACGTGCTCCAGGTGCAGTTCACGCTGCTGGCCCGGCCCGGCACCGGGCTGGACGAGATCCGCACCGTGGCCAGCCACCCGCACGCGCTGGCCCAGGTGCGGGAGTGGCTGGAGACGAACCTGCCCAAGGCCACGGCCATCGCCACCAGCTCCACCGCGCAGGCGGCCAAGGACGTGCTGGAGGGGACCTTCGACGCCGCCGTCAGCGCGCCCGTCGCCGTGCTGCACTACCCGCTGACCGAGCTGGTCACCGGCCTCGGCGACGTGAAGGACGCCAAGACCCGGTTCCTGCTGCTGGCCAAGCCCGGCGCCGTGCCCGCGCCCACCGGGGCCGACCGCACCTCGCTGGTCGCCGTCACCCCGAACGAGGTCGGCGCGCTGTCCAACGTGCTGCACGAGCTGGCGCTGCGGGAGATCAACCTGACCCGGCTGGAGGCCCGCCCGACCAAGGAGCTGTTCGGCACCTACCGGTTCTACCTGGACGTCGAGGGGCACGTCGCCGAGAAGCGCATCGGCGACGCCCTGGCCGCGCTGCACCGGCGCTGCATCGAGGTCCGCTTCCTCGGCTCGTACCCGCGGACCGACCAGCAGCCGACCGCCGTCAACAGCCCCACCACCGACTCGGACTTCGACGCCGCCGCCGAGTGGCTGGCCGCCATCCGGCGCGGGGAGAGCGCGTGAGTGAGCTTGCGAGCGAACCATTGAACACAGCAGCCGCGCTCGCGCTGCCGACGAAGGAGGCGGCGTGAGTGCCCTGCGCCTGGTGCTCGTCCGCCACGGCCAGACGCCGTCCAACGTCATCGGCTCGCTCGACTCCCGCCCGCCCGGCCCGCCGCTCACCGACCTCGGCCGCCAGCAGGCCGCCGCCGTCGCCGAGTCGCTCGCCGCCCAGCCGGTCGTCGCCGTGTACGCCAGCGTCGCCGTCCGGGCCCAGGAGACCGCCGCCTCCATCGCCGCCGCCCACGGGCTGGACGTGCAGGTCGCCGAGGGCATCCACGAGGCCTTCGTCGGCGACCTGGAATGCCGCAACGACCCCGACTCCATTCGCGCCTTCTTCGAGGTCTTCCACTGCTGGACCCGCGCCCTCGACCTGGACGTCCCCATGCCCGGCGGCGAGTCCGCCCAGCAGGTCCTCGACCGCTTCCTCCCGGCCGTCGCCGAGATCCGCGCCCGGCACGAGGACGGCGTCGTCGTCCTGGTGAGCCACGGCGCCGCCATCCGCATCACCTCGTTCGCCCTGTCCCCGAACGTCGACGCCGAACTGGCCGACCAGCACCTGCTGGACAACTGCGGCCGGGTCGTGCTGGAGGCCGACGGCTCGTCGCCCACCGGCTGGCGCTGCCTGGAATGGGCCGACGTCCCCGTGAAATGAATAACCCGATCGCGTGAATTGCCGCCCTTGCCCTGTACTGCTAGCCCCACCCGAGGTCGTGGAGGGTGTCGTCGTCGATGCCGAAATGGTGGGCGATCTCGTGCACCACGGTGATGGCTATTTCGTCGACGACATCCTCTTCCGTCTCGCAGACGTCCAGGATCGCCTTGCGGTAGATGAAGATCTGGTCGGGAAGGGCGAAGCCGTAGTGGCTGGTCCGCTCGGTCAGCGCGATGCCGTGATAGAGGCCGAGCAGGGACGGGACCTCGTCGTTGCGGTCCTCGACCAGGATGACGACGTTGTCCATGGCCTCGGCCAGCCGGGGCGGGACGAGGTCGAGCGCGTCGCCGACCAGCTCGTCGAAGCGCTGGTCGGTCATGGTGAAGGCCATCAGCCGCCGGCCGGGGGAGCGCTGGTCGTGGTGGTGGTGCTCGCGGCCGCGCCGCCGCCCACGCCCTTGACGGAGTTGGTGATGGACTGCAGGCCGCTGCCGTCGGCCAGCTTCTGGCCGATCTTGCAGTTGACCTTGGTGGAGCCCAGGTTCCAGCTCTCCTGCTTGATGGTGTCCCAGGTCAGACCCAACTTGTTCTTGGTCAGGTCGTAGTTGCCGGTGTAGTCGTTGGCCGCCTGCACGCACCGCTGCGACAGCGCGGTCTGCTGCTTGTCCTCGTCCGGGTAGCCGTCCGGGAACTGGGACTTCAGGTCGACGATGCCGACGATCTCGTACGCGTGCTCCGAGGTGCACGGCACGGGGTCGCTGACCGCCTTGTCCTTGATGCCCATGCAGGTCCCGACCGGGTAGATCGGCGACTGGTCGGCCGACCGGGCCGAGCCGGTGGTCGGCTGGAGCGCGCCGGCCGGGCCGGCGGCCTGCACGCCGCAGCGGATGGTGCGGGCGCCGCCCGACCACTGTTGGTTGGTCGGGTTGAGGGCGTTGGCGCTGAACTTGCCGTTGGGGTCGAGCTTGCCGCTCAGGTACTTGGTCACCACCGGCCCGCAGTTCTCCTGGGCGATCTTCTGCCACAGGGTGCCGTCGGGGAACTGGGCGCCGGACGGAAGATGATTTTCCACTTGGTCCTTTTTTAGCTATAATATCCGAGAGAAAATGCTTTGACAGCTTATACTCAGCCCAGTACGTGCAGCGGAAGATTGTGAATTCAGCTAAAGAGATGTCCTTAGGTACTGCGGATAGATCTCGAAAGATCAAAAGAACTATAGCCTCAACGGACGTAAAGATGTAAATCGCCGTAAGTCCAAACCCGCTAAAGCGATCGTTCCCAAGCGAATTGGTGCAGCGCGCACTCACCCAGGGCAGCGATTAGTTCATAAACGCCTGCGGCAGTACCCGAATAATAATGGCGTGGAAATCTGAACGTCCGTTATTTCCCTGGATCCAGAACTACATAACCCTTAGCGCGGTTAGGGCTCATTGAATGGGCGCCCCAGTCTCAACAGCATCGGGGGCAAACTATAGCGTGAGCATCAGCAGCCGGGTCTGGCCGGTCCGCCGTTTCGGATGAAACCACTCAACGATTTCAGGCATCACAACCATGATGCCCGTGCGGACCGGCGGGCCGGGAGTAGGTACCGTGCACAACAGGAGGGCGACCATGGCGGACGAAGAGCACCCCGACGAGGCTGAGCAGCCGAAACCCGGGCGGATGCGGTTCCAGGACGGCTCGACCACGCCACGTGAGCCCACGCTCGCGGAGCGCAGGGCCCGCGACCGGGCCGCCGAGGAGGAACGCGAGCGGCTCGCGCAGGAGGAGATCGACCAGGCCGCCCTCGCGCGCAAGAAGAAGATCCGCAAGCGGGTGCTGATCGGCGGCGGCGTCACCGTCGGCCTGGTCGGCATCATCGCCGCCGGCTACGCGCTGTCCAGCCCCTCCCAGGAGGTCACGGCCCGCTGCACCGACGACAGCGGCGTGGTCGTCGACGACCAGTACTGCAACACCAACTCCGCCTACTTCGCCGGCAACGGCGGCTACTACAACCCGGGCGGGTTCTTCATCTTCCCTGGTGGGCGGCAGTACCACTACTACTACGGCGGCAGCGGCAGCGTCGGGCAGCGCGCCGTCGGCGGCACGACCACCGCGCCCAGCGGCAACACCACCGTGAAGTCCTCCAGCGGCTCGACCATCTCCCGGGGCGGCTTCGGCGTGAAGAGCGGCAGCAGCGGGAGCAGCGGCGGCAGCAGCAAGGGGTCCAGCGGCGGCGACAGCGGGTCGTCCAGCCACGGCAGTTCCGGATCGAGCGGGGGCAGCTGAGCGGTGCGGCGCGAGACCTCAAAGCCACGGCCGAACTGGCAGCAGACGGTCCAGGAGCAGGGCCTGGTCTTCGGCTCGCCGTCGGCCGGCGCCAACGGCGCGCAGCGGCCGTACTGGGACGAGTCGGCGCACTACGTCTTCGAGATGGACGAGATCCTGTCCCTTGAGGCCGACGTGGAGCTGCTGCACTCGATGTGCCTGGCCGCGGTGGACAACGTGGTGACCACCGAGCGGTACAAGGACTTCGCGCTGCCGGAGTGGATCTGGCCGGCGGTCGCGGAGTCCTGGAAGCGCCGCGACCCGCACGTCTACGGGCGTTTCGACCTGCGCTTCGACGCCAGCGGCCCGGCCAAGATGCTGGAGTACAACGCCGACACGCCGACCTCGCTGGTGGAGGCGTCGATCATCCAGTGGAACTGGAAGACCGACCTGCACCCGGACGACGACCAGTGGAACTCCATCCACGAGAAGCTGGTGGAGCGCTGGACCGCGGTCAAGGACCTGCTGCCGTCCAACGAGCTGCACTTCACCTGGTCCGGCGGGGACGCCTCGGGCGAGGACCACGTGACCGTGGCCTACCTGCAGGAGACGGCGGCCGAGGCCGGCCTGGACACGGTGGGCCTGGCCATCGAGGACATCGGCTGGGACCGGCTGCTCAAGCGGTTCGTCGACCTCGAAGAGTCGCCGATGAACACCGTGGTGAAGCTCTACCCGTGGGAGTGGGTGGCCGAGGAGGAGTTCGGCCGCTTCGCCGTGGAGTCGCTGCCGGGCACGCTGTGGATCGAGCCGCTGTGGAAGATGCTGCTGTCCAACAAGGCGCTGCTGGCGGTGCTGTGGGAGATGTACCCCGGCCACCCCAACCTGCTGCCGGCCTACCTGCACGAGCCGGGCATGCTCACGGAGTACGTGCGCAAGCCGCTGCTGGGCCGTGAGGGCGCCAATGTGCAGATCGTGGCCCCGGGCTACGAGACGCAGACCGGCGGCGTCTACGGCCGTGAGGGCTACGTCTACCAGCTGTTCGACCCGCTGCCGGAGTTCGGCGGCTACCGGCCGGTGCTGGGGGCGTGGATCGTCGACGACGCCGCGGCCGGGCTCGGCATCAGGGAAAGTGTCGGACTTGTGACCGACGACGGGGCCGCTTTCGTGCCGCATCGCATCGTCGAGTCGTGAATACTGCCTGGCCATGACGATTGCTTCGCTCGGGTACGGCATCGGGGCCATCGCGGCGTACGCGGTGATCGGCCTGGTCCTGATGCTCGCCGGTTTCTACGTCATCGACTGGACCACCCCGGGCAAGCTGTCGCAGCTGGTCCGGGAGGGTCGTCCGAACGCGGCCGTGGTGACCGCGTCGGGCCTGTTCAGCCTCGCGTTCATCGTCGTGGTGGCCATCTACTACTCGCCGGCCAAGCTGTCCGACGGCCTGCTGACCTCGCTGGTCTTCGGCCTGGTCGGCATCGTCGCCCAGGTGCTGGTGATGCGGGTCTTCGAGTTCGCCATGCGGATGGACATCGGGGCCATGCTGGCCGCCGAGAAGTTCACCCCGGCCAGCATCGTGGTCGCGGCGGCCAATGTGGCCCTCGGGCTTGTCGTGGCGGTCGCGGTCAGCTGAGCCGATATCCGCTGAAGCTTAAGCTTCGAGACGCTGTAGATTTTCACGGGTGATTGACCTCAGGACACTGCGAGAGAACCCGGAAGCGGTCCGTGCGTCCCAGCGCGCGCGTGGCGAGGACCCGTCGCTGGTGGACGCGCTGCTGTCCGCCGACGAGCGGCGCCGCTCCGCGGTGTCCCGGGCCGACTCGCTGCGCGGCGAGCAGAAGGCGCTCGGCAAGCAGGTCGGCCGGGCCCAGGGTGACGAGCGGGCGGCGCTGCTGGCCAAGGGCAAGGAGCTGGCGGCCGAGGTCAAGGCGGCCGAGGCCGAGCAGTCCGACGCCGACGCCGCGCTCGTCGACGCGCAGAAGCGGATCCAGAACATCGTCGAGCCGGGCGTGCCCGAGGGCGGCGAGGACGACTACGTGGTGCTCAAGCACGTGGGCGCCACGCCGGAGTTCGACTTCGCGCCGCGCGACCACCTGGAGATCATGGAGTCGCTGGGCGCGGTCGACATGGAGCGCGGGGCGAAGGTCTCGGGTTCGCGCTTCTACTTCCTCACCGGCATCGGCGCACAGCTGCAGATCGGCCTGCTCAGCATGGCCGTGCAGCAGGCGGTGGCGGCCGGCTTCACGCCGATGATCACGCCGTCGCTGGTCCGCCCGGAGATCATGGAGGGCACCGGCTTCCTCGGCGCGCACGCCAGCGAGGTCTACCGGCTGCGCGACGACGACCTGTTCCTGGTCGGCACCTCCGAGGTGCCGCTGGCCGGCTACCACAGCGACGAGATCCTGGACCTGTCCAACGGTCCGAAGCGCTACGCCGGCTGGTCGTCGTGCTACCGGCGGGAGGCCGGCTCGTACGGCAAGGACACCCGCGGCATCATCCGGGTGCACCAGTTCGACAAGGTCGAGATGTTCTCCTACTGCCCGCCGGAGCTGGCCGCCGAGGAGCACCAGCGGCTGCTGGCGTGGGAAGAGGAGATGCTGGCCAAGGTCGAGCTGCCGTACCGGGTGATCGACACGGCCAGCGGCGACCTGGGCGCCTCGGCCGCGCGCAAGTACGACTGCGAGGCGTGGGTGCCCAGCCAGCAGGCCTACCGCGAGGTGACGTCCACCTCGAACTGCACGACCTTCCAGGCGCGGCGGCTGAACATCCGCTTCCGTGACGCGGACGGCAAGCCGCAGACGGTGGCCACGCTCAACGGCACGCTGGCGACGACCCGGTGGATCGTCGCGATCATGGAGAACCACCAGCAGGCCGACGGCTCGGTGCGGGTGCCCGAGGCGTTGCGTCCGTACGTCGGCGGCGTCGAGGTGCTCAAGCCGTAGCCGACGGCGAAGACACGAACGGCCCGTACCTGGTCCCCGAGATCAGGTACGGGCCGTTCGTGGTCTTCCAGTCCTCTGCGTCGCCGGTCGCCCCGAAACGACTGGCCGCGGAGGTCCCTTTATCCCCTCGCCCCGGTCTGCACTGACTACGACGCGGGGCGACCCGGGACAGTTCCGTGTGTCACCCGATCAGGTGACAAGTTTAGGCAGCACCTCGGCGGCGATGTCCTCCAGCACGGCCTCCGCGCCGGCGTAGACGCCGTCGTGGCGGGGCCAGGGCGCGACCACGTCGGTGAAGCCCAGCTCGGCCGCCCGTCCCAGGGTGTCCTCGTACAGGCCCCGGCTGGACAGCACGAACTCCGGGCAGGCGTCGGCCTGGAGGTATCGATCCAGCTTGCCGAGACGACGGTCGGCGGCGGCCAGCGCGTCGTCCATCCGGGACGAGGCCTCGGCGATCGACGCCCACCACTGGTCCACGGTGTCCGGCTTCTCGCCGCCGCCGGTGGTCACCCAGCCGTTGCCGAAGCGGGCGGCCAGCCGCATCGTGCGGGGCCCGTTGGCGGCGACCACGAACGGCACCCGCGGCAGCTGCACGCAGCCGGGCGCGGACCGTGCCTCCACCGCCTCGTACCACTCGCCGGCCCAGGTGGTCAGCGGCGTGGTCAGCTGCTTGTCCAGCAGCTCCACGAACTCCTCGAACCGCCCGGCCCGCTGCCCGGCGGTCAGCGGCTCCTTGCCGAGCACCTCGTTGTCGTAGCCCCGCAGCCCGCCCGCGCCGACGCCGAGCGTGAACCGCCCGTCCGAGACGTCGTCCAGCGTGGTCAGCTCACGGGCGAAGGCCACCGGATGCCGGAAGTTGGGCGAGGCGACCATCATGCCCAGCCGGATCCGCGAGGTGACCATGGCCGCCGCGGTGAGCGTGGGAACGGCGCCGAACCAGGGCCCGTCCACCAGCGACCGCCAGCCCAGGTGGTCGTAGGTCCAGGCGTGGTCGAACCCGTACTCCTCGGCCGTCCGCCACTTCGGTTCGGCCACCCACCAGCGGTGTTCGGGGAGAATCACAATGCCAACGCGCACCCTTCGGACAGTAACGGGGCGCATCGCGGGGCGCAGGCAGGGCACGATGGTGGGGTGCAGAAGCCCCTACTTGTCGCCTCCGACGTGGACGGACCTTGCTCACCCCGGCCGAGGACGTCAGCCCCCGCACGGCGCCGTGATCGGCCGCGTGCTGGCCGACGAGGTGCCGTTCGTGCTGGTCACCGGCCGTCCGCCGCGCTGGGTGCCCCGGGTGGCCGAACTGGCCGGCGTCACCGGCTACGCGGTCTGCGCCAACGGCGCCGTGCTCTACGACATCGCGGCCGATCGTGTGATCGGAAAACACGAACTCGCCCCCGTGGCGCTCCATGAATATGCACGTGCACTGACGACGGCCATGCCCGGCTGCCGTCTGGCCACCGAACGGGTCGGCGCGACGGCCATGGACGGGGCCGACGAGCAGTTCCTGGCCGAGCCCGGCTACACGCACCCCTGGCCCAATCCCGACTCGGCCGCCGCCCCGCGCGGCGAGGTGCTGGGCAAGGCCGCGATCAAGCTGCTGGCCCGGCACCCGGACATGACCAGCGGGCAGATGGCCGAGGCGGCCGACGCGGTCCTGGGCAACGAGGTCGCCGTGACCTACTCCAGCAACAACGGCCTGATCGAGATCGCCGCCGCCGGCGTGACCAAGGCGACCGGGCTGGCCGAGGTGGCCGAGCGGCTGGGCGTGGCGGCGGCCGACGTGGTGGCCTTCGGCGACATGCCCAACGACGTGTCGATGCTGTCCTGGGCCGGGCACGGGGTGGCCATGGCCAACGCGCACCCGCGGGCCATCGCCGTGGCCGACGAGGTGACCGGGCCCAACGGCGAGGACGGGGTGGCGCTGGTCCTGGAACGCTGGTTCTGAAACGCTGGTTCCGGGCAGCCCGGCGACTAGGCTGCGCAGCCGTGCGCGAATCGGATGTGGTGGTCGTCGGCGGCGGCATCGTGGGTCTGGCGACCGCGCACGAGCTGGCGGTCAACCGAGGTCGGTCAGTCACCGTGCTGGAGAAGGAAACGACCTGGGCGGCCCACCAGACCGGCCACAACAGCGGCGTGATCCACGCCGGCCTGTACTACAAGCCGGGCAGCCTCAAGGCCCGGATGTGCGTGGCCGGCAACGCGTCGATGGTGCGTTTCGCCCGTGAGCAGGGCATCCGGCACGAGATCGGCGGCAAGCTGGTGGTGGCCATCACCACCGACGAGGTGCCCCGGCTCCAGGTGCTGGCCGAGCGGGCCAGGGCCAACGGCGTGCCGGCCCGCATGATCAGTGCGGGCGAGGCCCGCGAGTTCGAGCCCGAGGTGGCCTGCGTCAAGGCGCTGCGGGTGGAGAGCACCGGCATCATCGACTACGGCCAGGTCTGCCAGGTGCTGGCCGACCGCCTCGTCGACCACGGCGCGCAGCTGCGCGGGGCCAGCCCGGCGCTGGCCATCCGGGAGTCCTCCAGCGGCATCGAGGTCGCGACGCCGACCGGGGTGGTGCGGGCCAAGGTCCTCGTCAACTGCGCCGGCCTGCACGCGGACCGGGTGGCCCGGCTGGCCGGCCGCCGCCCCGACGCCCGGATCGTGCCGTTCCGGGGCGAGTACTACGAGCTGCGCCCCGAGGCCCGCGGCCTGGTCCGCGGCCTGGTCTACCCGGTGCCCGACCCGGCGCTGCCGTTCCTCGGCGTGCACCTCACGCGGATGATCGACGGCAGCGTGCACGCCGGCCCCAACGCCGTGCTGGCGCTGCGCCGCGAGGGCTACCGCTGGCGGGACGTCTCGCTCACCGACATCCTCGACACGGCAACGTTTCCTGGCACCTGGAAGCTCGCCCGCAAGTACGCCCGGACGGGCGTCGACGAGGTGCTGCGGTCGCTGTCGCGGGCCCGCTTCGCCGCGAGCCTTGCTCGGCTGGCCCCGCGCATCCGGCCCGACGACATCGTGCGCGCCGGGGCCGGCGTTCGGGCGCAGGCGATGCTGCCGGATGGCTCACTGGTCGACGACTTCCTGTTCGAGCTGGCCCCGCGCCAGGTGCACGTGCTCAACGCGCCGTCGCCGGCGGCGACCAGTTCGCTCCAGATCGCCGAGCACGTGGCCGACAAAGTGGTGGACCAGCTTCTCTAGGCTGCGGCCATGCGTGTGATGGTCACCGGTGGCGCCGGCTTCATCGGCTCGAACCTCGTGGATCGGCTGCTTCGCGACGGGCACGAGGTGGTGGTCATCGACGACCTTCGCCGTGGCCGCAAGGAAAACCTGCCGTGTTCGGCGGCCGAACTGGTCGAAATGGACGTGACCAGTCCTCACGTGGACGGTGTGCTGGCGGCGTTCGCGCCCGAGGTGATCTTCCATCTGGCCGCGCAGATCGACGTCCGGCTGAGCGTCTGCCGGCCCGTCGAGGACGCGCAGCAGAACGTGCTCGGGGCCCTCAACGTGGCCGAGGCCGCCCGCCGGCACGGGGCCCGCAAGATCGTGTTCGCTTCCTCGGGCGGCGCCATCTACGGCGCCCCGGAGCGGCTGCCGGTGGCCGAGACGGCCCCGATCGCCCCGCGCTCCCCGTACGCGGCGGCCAAGGTCAGCGCGGAGGTGTACCTGAACACCTACCGCCGCTTACACGGACTCGACTGCACCCATCTCGCGCTGGCCAACGTCTACGGCCCGCGACAGCACCCCTTCGGCGAGGCCGGCGTGGTCGCGGTGTTCGCCGAGCGGCTGTTGGCCGGCCGGCCGACCAAGGTGTTCGGCGACGGCGGCAACACCCGTGACTACGTCTACGTCGACGACGTGGTGGACGCCTTCGTGACGGCGGCCGGGACCGTCGGCGGCGGCGAGCGGTACAACATCGGCACCGGCATCCAGACCTCCGACCTGGAGCTGCACACCCTGGTCGCCAAGGCCGTGGGCAGCGCCGACGCTCCCGAATTCGCGCCCTCCCGCCTGGGCGACCTGCGGGCCTCCGCGCTGGACGCCACCGCCGCGGCGCGGGACCTGGGCTGGCGGCCGACCGTCGGCCTGGACGAGGGCGTGCAGCGCACGGTGGACTACTTCCGGGGCTGACCGAGCGGGTCATTACCCTGGCCGGGTGACTTCGTCGACGGACGCCCCCAAGCCCACCGGCCGGGGCGGGTTCGGTTCGGCCGTGCTCATGGGCGGCGGGCTGGTCGTGCTCGGCGCGGCCGGCTACCTGTTCCTGATCGTGGCCGGGCACACCCTCTCGGTGCCGGACCAGGCCGCCGTGAAGTCGGTGTACTTCCTGATCAACATCATCGGCCCCGGCCTGTTCTTCGCCCTGGAGCAGGAGACCAGCCGGGCCACCACCAGCACCATCGCCGCCGGGCGCCCGGTGCGGCACGTGGTGCGCAACGCCGCCATCCTCGGCGGCGGGCTGCTGGTCGTGGTGCTGGCCGTGCTGGCGGCGCTGTCGCCGGTGCTGGTGGACGTGGAGCTGAGCGGGCACTGGCCGCTGCTGTGGGCCGTGCTGCTGTCGGCGTTCACGGCGGCCTGCATCTACCTCATGCGCGGCCTGCTGGGCGGCATGCAGCGGTTCGCCGGCTACTCGGCGACGCTGGCCGGCGAGGGCCTGTTCCGGCTGCTGCCGTCGCTGGCGGTGGCGGTCGGCGGATTCGCGGCGGCCGGCACGTACGGCCTGATCTTCGCCGGCGGCACGCTGATCGGCGCGCTGCTGGGCCTGCCGTGGACGCGCAACGCCCCCGTGGGCCACGCCGAGGGCGGCGAGCGGCTGTCCGACATGGCCCGCGGCCTGCTGCTGCTCGTCGGTGCGATTCTGCTGACGCAGCTGGTGGCCAACCTGCTGCCGCTGGTGGTCAGTGGCCGGCTCGGCACCGACAACCCGGACGCCAACGCCTTCGCCTCGGTGTTCGTGCTGGTCAGGGTGCCCCTGTTCCTGTTCGCGCCGGTCCAGGCCATGCTGCTGCCGGCCCTGACCGCGGCCGTCACCCGCGGCGACTTCGCTCTGGTGCGGTCCCGGGTGCGGCTGGTGATGGCCGCCGTCATCGCCGTCGGCGTGCCCGGCGCGATCGTGTCCTGGCTGCTCGGGCCGTGGGCGGCGAAGCTGTTCTTCGGCGGCGACGTGACCCTGCCCGGCAGCATCGTCGGCCTGCTCGGGGTCAGCACGATCCTGTTGATGACCGTGCAGGCGCTGCAGCCGGCGCTGGTCGCCATGGGCCGCCACCACGCCGTCACGGTCGCGTGGGCGGCCGGCACGGCGGTGCTGTGCCTGGTGCTGTTCCTCGTGCCCGGGAACGTGCTGTGGGTCGCCGTGGGCGCCCAGCTGGCCGGCCCGGCGGTCGTCGCCGGCGGTGTCCTGCTGGCGTTGGCCAAGGGGCTGCGGACGGCCGGTTCGCGGCCGGCGACACCTGCATCCGCCGCTGTCTGAGTTGCCTGGTTGGGCCGTGTCAAGACCCGCCCGAGCGGCCGCTACCCTGTGCACCGTGTCGAGTGAATCCACTGGTGGACGTCGCGCGCTGATCGTCATGCCCGCCTGGAACGAAGAGGAGGCCGTCGGCGACACCGTGCGGGAAGTCTTCGCCGCACTACCGGAAGCCGATGTCCTCGTGGTCGACGACGGGTCGTCCGACCGCACCGCGCAGGTGGCCCGCGCCGCCGGCGCGAAGGTCCTCGAACTCCCCATCAACCTCGGAGTCGGCGGCGCCATGCGCGCCGGCTTCCGCTACGCCGTCCGGCACGACTACGACGCGGCCGTCCAGGTCGACGCCGACGGGCAGCACAACCCGCTCGAGGTCAGGGACCTGCTGGCCAAGCTGGACGAGGCCGACATCGTCATCGGCGCCCGCTTCGCCGGCGAGGGCGACTACCAGGTGCGTGGCCCTCGCAAGTGGGCCATGAAGGTGCTGGCGGTCGTGCTGTCCCGGCTGGCCGGCACCAAGCTGACCGACACCACCTCCGGCTTCAAGGCGACCGGCCGCCGCGCGCTGCCGCTGTTCGCGGAGAACTACCCGGTGGAATACCTCGGCGACACCATCGAGTCGCTGGTCATCGCCAGCCGGGCCGGCTGCAAGATCGTCCAGGTGCCGGCGCACATGCGCGAGCGCCGGGCCGGCACGCCCAGCCACAGCCCGTGGAAGGCCTCCATCTACCTGTTCCGGGCCGGCTTCGCGCTGCTGCTGGCGCTGATCCGCCGGTGGAACGTCTCCGTCAAGGGCGCCACCCCGGTGGCCAGTGAGGTGTCGGCATGAGCATGAGCGCGCACATCTTCGCCATCGTCGGCAGCATCCTGGTGCTGCTGGGCATCATCGAGATGCTGCGCCGCCGCCAGCTCAGCGAGAAGTACGCGGTGCTGTGGCTGGTCGTCGGCGTGCTCATCCTGGTGCTGACGATCTTCCCCGACCTGCTGTGGGGATTCAGCGCCTTCATCGGGATCCGGATTCCGACGAACCTCATGTTCTTCGTCGCGATCGTCTTCCTGGTCGGCGTGTCCATCCACCAGTCATGGGAGCTGTCCCGGCTGGAGGACGAGACCCGGCGGCTGGCCGAGGACGTGGCCATTCTCCGGCTGGAGATCGAGGAGAAGCTGGACAAGAAGGCGGACATCTGACCCCGCCATGGCCACCATCGAAATCCTGATGCCGTACTACGGCGATGTCGGCCTCATGCAGGACGCCGTGCGCAGCGTGCTCGCGCAGGACGACCCCGACTGGGCGCTGACCGTCGTCGACGACGGCAAGGCCGAGGGCGTGCCGGAGTGGTTCGCCGAGCTGGGCGACGAGCGGGTGCGCTACTTCCGCAACGAGCGCAATCTCGGCGTCACCGGCAACTTCAACCGCTGCCTGGAACTGGCCCGGCACGACCGGGTCGTGCTGTTCGGCTCGGACGACCTGCTGCTGCCCAACTACGTGCGGACCATTCGCGCGCTGGACGAGCGCTACCCCGACGCCGGCATGATCCAGCCCGGCGTCGAGGTGATCGACGGCGACGGCAACCCGGTGCGCACGCTGGCCGACGAGACCAAGCGCAGGCTGTACGCGCCCAAGATCACCGGCACTCGCCTGATGACCGGCGAGGAGTTGGCGGTCAGCCTGCTGCGCGGCAACTGGCTGTACTTCCCGTCGGTGGCCTGGAAGGCCAAGGCCGTCAAGGAGATCCGCTTCCGCGACGACCTGACCATCATTCAGGACCTGGCCCTGGTGCTGGACCTGATGGAGCGCGGCGAGAGCCTGGTCGTGGACGACACGCTCAGCTTCCGCTACCGCCGGCACACCGCCAGCGCCTCGGGCTGGACCGCTATCGAGGGCTCCCGTTTCGTCGAGGCCCGCAACTTCTTCGTCGAAGCCGCCGAGCGCATGGAACGCCGTGGTTGGCCCCGTGCCGCCAAGGCCGCCCGGGCCCACCTGTCGTCCCGCCTGCACGCGCTCACCGTGCTGCCGGCGGTGCTCAAGCAGGGCAACGCCGCCGGCTTGAAGACGTTGGTGCGCCACGCTTTCGGCCCCAGCAAGCACATCGACACCTGATCGACCCTCACCACACGAGAGCGGGGCGTCGTCCACATCGGACGGCGCCCCGCTCTCGTGTCGGTGTCAGCAGGCGGTGAGCTTGTACAGCTTCAGGTCGCCGTCGGAGTCGACCAGCTGGAAGCCGGGACGGTTGCCGGGGTCGACGATGCCGGGGTAGGTCTTGATGCGGGCGTCGGTCGGCCAGAAGTGCTGCTCGGCCACCACGAGGTAGTCCACCTTGAGCAGGCGGGCATCCTTGCACGTGGTGGGGTCGCTGGCCGCGTCGACCAGGTGCTGGGCCAGGTAACGCTGCTCGGAGCTCCAGGCGATGTCGAGGTGCGGGAACAGCGGACGGCGGTCGGCCAGCGCCCAGATCAGGCCGCTGCCGTCCCACGGGTTGTTGGCGATGACCGCGTCCTTGGGCACCTCGGAGGACAGGCGGGTGAAGAAGGCCTGCTCCCGGTGGTCGACCATGGTGTCGTTGGCGGAGTCCTCGACCCGCGTGTACGTGAAGGCCACGGTCTCGACCAGGTTGCCGAAGTACAGCCCCTTGGCCCCGATGATCACCAGCAGCGCCAGCACGATCGTCAGCCCGGTGGCCGAGGCGCCGAGACGGCCCAGTCGCGGCTTCGGCCGCTCGGTCAGCCACTTCTTCAGGCAGCCGGCCACGGTCACGATGGCCACGATGAGCAGCGGCACCGTGACCACGGGCAGGATCGCCGCCAGCCGGAACGAGTCGTTGTACCAGTAGCCGGTGATGAACTGCGTGTACCGGCGGTTCACCGCGGCGGTCAGCATGAACATCAGGCCGATGGCGACGAAGGCGCCGACCAGCCAGCGCTGGTCCCGCATCCGCCACACCAGGAACAGCCCGACGATCACGGCGATGGCCGCCGCCCACAGCGAGATGCGGCCGTTGGTGCCGAGCAGCAGCACCTCGCCCAGGGCCCGCGCGGTGGTCTCGAACGGCGCCCAGTAGAAGGTCCGGACGGTCTTGAACGCGGGCGAGGTGGCGACGAACGCCCAGCCGGCCAGGAACACCACGATGGCCACGGTGAGGCCGATGGCGCCCCGACGGCCCTGGCCTTCCTCGCGCATCCGCCGCGACCACCGCCAGATGCCGGTGAACAGCGGGAACACCGCGATGACGATGATGCTGAACAGCGAGTTGGGGTGGGCGAAGCCGCCGGCCAGCAGCACGAACGGGGTCATCACCCAGGCCCGGCCGCGCCCGATGACGTCGTCACGGGCCAGCCCCGACAGCGACAGCACGACGGCGATGGCCGCCGGCACCAGGGCCAGGCCCAGGGTGTTGGGCCACAGCACGCCGAAGGACAGCAGCGCCCACGGGAACTGGCTGAAGCCCAGGCTGAGCAGGCCGGTGATGGCCAGCGCCACGGTGTTGCGGCCGACGATCTGGCGGACCAGCAGCACGCAGGACAGCGGCCAGATCAGCACCGCCAGCACGCCGGTCAGCGAGTTCGCGGCGATCGGGATGGAGGTGCCGGTGCTGAGCACGCCGAGCGACGCGAAGTCGTGCCAGCCGGCCGGGTAGAAGCTCGGCGGCGCGATCGGGTTGCCCAGGGTGCCCATGGTCAGCGACGACGCGTTGTGGGCGTCGAGGATGTAGGCGATGGCGTTGTAGTGGAAGACGGCGTCGAAGGTCTGCGACAGCTCGTCCGGGCGACCCATGCCCAGCACCACGACGGCCGCGCCGAACACCACCGCCGGCAGCACGCCGAGCAGGCCGGCCAGGGTCACCGGCCGCGGATCGGAGATCACCGTGCCGCGGGACCGGCCGCGCAGCGCCAGCGCCACCACGCCCGTGATGACCACGGCTATGGCGGCGGCGACGGCGGCCGTGCCGACACCCCAGTCGATCCCCAGCTTGCCGGCGACCACGGCGGCCGTGCTGACCACGGCGACACTCAGCGTGGGGGCCATGCCCCACGCCGCCACCCCGCGCAGACCGACCAGCCACGTCATCAGAAGTCCGGGCACGAGCAACCAGCCGGCGGACGCCAATGCGACCGGAACGGCGTCCCACCAGTTCATCGAAGAACCTCGTCACGTCGTCACTCAGGCACTCGGCCGCAGTCTAGGAGTTAGCCCGATCGTGCCTTCACCCGAGGTCGCTAGGGGTAAGATGCCCTGGGTCATGGTCGATTCGGTGACCCACGGTGACCCGGGTACCCTGGCTCGCTGTGAGCTTCGAGGGCTATGACCTGATCATCGTCGGTTCCGGCTTCTTCGGCCTGACCGTGGCCGAGCGCGCCGCGACGCAGCTGAACAAGCGCGTGCTGGTGCTCGACCGCCGGGAGCACATCGGCGGCAACGCCTACTCGGAGCCCGAGCCCGAGACAGGCATCGAGGTGCACCGCTACGGCGCGCACCTGTTCCACACCTCGAACAAGCGGGTGTGGGACTACGTGAACCAGTTCACCGAGTTCACCAACTACCAGCACCGGGTCTTCGCCCGCGCCAAGGGCGACGTCTACTCCTTCCCGATGAACCTGGCCCTGATCAACCAGTTCTTCGGCAAGTCGCACACGCCCGACGAGGCGCGCGAGCTGATCTCGAAGCAGGCCTCGGAGTTCGACACCGCCGAGGCCAGCAACCTCGAGGAGAAGGCGATCTCGCTGATCGGCCGCCCGCTCTACGAGACCTTCATCAAGGGCTACACGATCAAGCAGTGGCAGACCGAGCCCACCGAGCTCTCGCCGGCCATCATCACCCGGCTGCCGGTCCGCTACACGTTCAACAACCGGTACTTCAACGACCTCTACGAGGGCCTGCCGGTCGACGGCTACACCGCCTGGCTGAACAAGATGGCCGACCACCCGAACATCGACGTCCAGCTCAACACCGACTACTTCGACGTGCGCGACCAGATCCCGGCCAAGACGCTCACCATCTTCACCGGCCCGCTGGACAAGTACTTCGACTACAGCGCGGGCGAGCTGGGCTGGCGCACGCTGGACTTCGAGACCGAGGTCCTGCCGGTGGGCGACTTTCAGGGCACCTCCGTGATGAACTACAACGACGCCGACGTGCCGTACACCCGGATCCACGAGTTCCGGCACTTCCACCCGGAGCGCGACTACCCCACGGACAAGACGGTCATCGTCCGTGAGTACTCGCGGTTCGCGGAGAGCGGCGACGAGCCGTACTACCCGATCGACAGCGAGGAAAACCGGGCCAAGCTGCTCCAGTACCGGGAGCTGGCCAAGGCCGAGGCGGCCGAGAAGAACATCCTGTTCGGCGGGCGCCTGGGCACGTACAAGTACCTCGACATGCACATGGCGATCGGCTCGGCGTTGAGCATGTTCGACAACAAGATCACCCCGTACTTCGTCGAGGGCCGCACCCCGAACGGCTCGTTGGAGGACTGATCGTGACCGAGCAGACGACCATCGGGCAGCCGACGCCCGCGGCCAAGCGAGGTGGCTCGGCGGAGCGGTCCGCCGAGAAGCCCGCGGTCCGCAACGGCACCGTGTTGCAGCGGGTCATCCTGCCGCGCGACGAGGACCCGCTCGACGTCAGGCCGCTGTACCTGGACGAGTCGAAGAACTCGCACAGCCACGTGAGCGCGCGCACCGAGGTGACCGTGCCGCGGTCGGCCAAGGTGTCGTTCGGCACGTACTTCAACGCGTTCCCGGCCAGCTACTGGAAGCGGTGGACCCGGGTCGACCAGGTCGTGCTGCGGCTGACCGTGCGCGGCTCCGGCCGGATCGACGTGTACCGGTCCAAGCCCAACGGCGACACCGTGCACATCGAGGGCCTGCCGGTGCGCAGCCCGAAGGCGTGGACGACGGCCGAGGTGAAGGTCGCGCTGACCCCGTTCGAGGACGGCGGCTGGCTGTGGTTCGACGTGTTCACCGACGACTCCACGGTGGACATCAAGGACGGCGCCTGGACCACGCCGCTGGACCTGCCCCGGCAGTCCGTGGCCGTGGCCATCACCACGATGCGCCCGGTCGACGCGGTCATCGCCCTGCGCACGCTCGGCGAGGACCCGGCCGTGCTGTCGGTGCTGGACAAGGTGTTCGTGGCCGATCAGGGCGCGGTCCGGGTGCGCGACACCGAGGGCTTCGCCGAGGCGGCCAAGGGCCTCGGCGACCGGCTGCACGTCATCGAGCAGGCCAACCTGGGCGGCTCCGGCGGCTTCGGCCGCGGCATGTACGAGTCGCTGGTCAACAGCGACGTCGACCAGATCATGCTGATGGACGACGACATCCGGCTGGAGCCGGACGCGCTGCTGCGGTCCAACGCCTTCGCGCGGGCCGCCACCCAGCCGGTCATCGTCGGCAGCCACATGCTCAACCTGCAGGCGCGGTCCCGGCTGCACAGCTTCGGCGAGGTCATCGACCTCGGCTCCTGCTACTGGCGGGCGGCGCCGGGCGCGGTCACCGACCACGACTTCGGCTCGAAGACGCTGCGCAAGTCCAAGAAGGTGCACCGCCGCATCGACGTCACCTACAACGGGTGGTGGATGTGCCTGTTCCCGCGTGAGGTCGTGCAGCGCACCGGCATGCCGCTGCCGCTGTTCATCAAGTGGGACGACGCCGAGTACTCGCTGCGGGCCCAGGAGCACGGCTACCCGACGGTCAGCCTGCCCGGTTCCGCGGTGTGGCACATGCCGTGGACGGACAAGAACGACGCCACCGACTGGCAGGCCTACTTCCACACCCGCAACCGGCTGATCCTGGCCGCGCTGCACAGCCCGTACGACGTGCGCAAGACGTTGGTGCAGCAGGGTTTGAAGCTGTCGCTGCGGCACCTGCTGTCCATGGAGTACTCGACGGTGGCGCTCCAGCAGAAGGCCATCGAGGACTTCCTGGCCGGGCCGGACCGCCTGTTCGAGTCGATGCGCACGGCCCTGCCGGACGTGCAGGCGCTGCGCAAGAACTACAGCGACGCCAAGACGGTGCCGTCGGCCCGGGAGTTCCCGCCGCCGACCTTCGACATGGTCCGCGCCGAGCACATGCTGAGGCCGCCGGTGAACCCGGCGGTGATCATGGTCAAGGCGTTCGAGGCGCTGCTGCACAACCTGAAGGACCCGGAGCCGGACGCGGTCAACCGCCCGCAGATCAACGTGCCGGCCACTAACGCGCGCTGGTTCCTGCTGGGCAACCTGGACAGCGCCACGGTGTCCAACGCGGACGGCAGCGGGGTGGCCTTCCGGCACCGCGACCCGAAGGAGTTCCGCGAGCTGGGCAAGCGGGCCCTGTCCAACTACCGGCGGCTGGCCGCCGAGTGGCCCCGGATGAAGCGCATCTACCGTGACGCGCTGCCGGAGCTGACCTCGGTCGAGTCGTGGGGCAAGGTCTTCACCAAGTAGCACCCGAGCAAGCGAGCGGCCCCCGCCCCGGATCTCCGGGGCGGGGGCCGCGTCGTGTTGTCGGTCAGCGCAGTTGGGTCAGCTCAGGCGGTACAGCGCGGCCTCGCCGGCGCTCAGCGAGGCGGTGATCCGGTCGTTCTGCACCTGGCGGTAGGTCCCGCTGCGCGGGTCGAACTGGGTGATGCCGCCGAACCGGCCCGGCACCGGGGACAGCGTGGCCGAGGCCGGGCGGTCGTACTGCCGGTTGACGATCAGCAGCCAGCGGGTGCGGTCGCCCGGGTCGGCGCTGCGGAACCGGCCGATGATCACCGGGTCGCCGCTGACCGCGGTCAGCACGTCGTCCGCGGCGAACGCGGTGACGCCGTCGGCCTGCGCCGGGTCGTCGAAGTGCGAGACCTGGTCGGACACCAGCGGCTTGAGCTGCCGGCCGACCGGGGACAGCCAGCCGGTGTTGATCTGCTGCGCCGCCCGGTAGCGCTCGGTGCGCCGGCCGTTGAGGTCGATGATGGCCGGCCCGAAACCCTCGCCACGGGCCGGATCCGGCGTCCAGTAGGTGAAGTACTGGATGCCCTTGGCCCCGTAGGCCAGGCTGACGTTGATCAGCCACAGCATCTCGGCGCCGTTGGTGGCGCGGAAGGTGTTGCTGCCGACCGACTGGATGAACGTCCACGTCGGCAGGCCGTGGTTGAGGCCGGCCTGCCGAATCGTGGCCCAGTTGGAGAAGTAGCCGGTGTCCAGTCCGGACGACAGGATCGGGTAGCGGTCGAACGACAGCAGCGCCGGCTGCACGGTCTGGATGAAGTTCTCCACGAACTGCGCGTAGGCGCCGGGCGGATTGCCCAGGTCCGGGGCGATGTTCGTGTACGGCAGCATGCTCGGGCGCAGCGCGCGGGCGATGCCCATGGCGCGGCCGAGCGACGGGAACAGGTCCGGCCACGGCTCGTCGAACATGTTGAAGCCGGCGAACGAGGGGTGGCCGCCGTAGGCGTCCAGCGCGCGCTGCATCAGCGTCCGGCCGTCCGCGGTGGTGATGGACATCGGCACCGAGCGGTCGTCGCTGATGGTGAACCAGCGGGTCAGGTTGCGGATCTGGGTGTCATCCGAGATGAGCACCTTCAGCCCGACCTGGTCGGCCTGCTGGAGCGCCCAGCCGATGATGTTGCCGTCGTCCAGGTAGTTGCCGGTGATCACGAAGGTGAAGCCGGCGTCCCGGATCTCCTGATATCGGGCCTGGGTCGTCTGGTCCGGCGGCGGCGTCCAGAAGATGCCGATGGGGAAGTCGGGGCCGCCGATCAGGGGCAGTCCGCTCGCGTCTAGTGGCGCGGCCGCCGCCTCGGTCTGTCCGTCGGTCATGGGCACCTCCGGATTCGGATGGGAACGATCACTGCTGGCGCGTCCCAAGGTAGTCATCCGGTGACGTGCGGACACCGCCAGCCCGGTTGTGTCGCCCGAGGAAAAACTGCGCCCTGCGCCCCAGCTCCACGGCTTGGCGCCGGCGATGGCGGACGCGGTCAGGTTGGGGACCGGCTCCGGGTTGGTGGACCAACCGGCCTGACGCCATTCGTCCCATCTGGATACGCCGTGCGGCTCATTTCATGATCAACGGAAGGTGAGATTTGGACGGGCGTTACTCCGTCATGCACGTCGAAATCAAAATAAGCCACCCAGATTTAACTCATCGGTCATTCTTTCGGTTGAACCGGATTGGGTGAATCGGCGTCGTCTGCGACGAGGGGACGCGGCTCGCGAGCCGCCGATCGCCGTGCCGAAGCAACAGCCGATGGCCCGCTGCCACCTCGTGTCGGACTCCGTGACGTGCCCCTGGCGCCGTCCAGCGGCAACTTGAATCCGACCGTAGCGAAAGCCAGCGAATGGGGAGTGGAATAGGTTACCGTGCTTTTCATGTCTGAACGAAGATCGACAGATGGTTCTGACTACACCGAGCGTCTGGTGGGGCTTGAGCAACCGCTGTGGAAGCGGGTGCTGGACGTTCAGGCGCCCTACCGGTGGAACATTCGCCGGCTGCTCGGCGGCCGACACGTTCTCGACGTCGGCTGCGGTCTCGGCCGTAACCTCGCGCACCTCGGCGCCAACGGGGTCGGTGTCGACCACAACCCGACCTCCGTCGACGTGTGTCGGCAGCGTGGGCTCACCGCCTTCACCACTGCGGAGTTCGGGGACACCGAGTACGCGAAGCCCGGTCGTTTCGACGGCTTGCTGGCCGCGCACCTGATTGAGCACATGCCTCGCGCGGATGCGGTGAAGGTGATCGACAGTTACCTCGGGTACCTCGCGCCGGGCGCCCTGGTGGTCTTCATCTGCCCGCAGGAGCGCGGCTACACCACCGATGCCACCCACGTCGAGTTCACCGACTTCGAGGGACTCACGGACATCGCCGTGCAGCTCGGGCTGACCGTGGTGAAGCAGCTGTCCTTCCCGTTGCCGCGCGCCGCGGGCAATGTGTTCCCGTACAACGAGTTCGTGCTGCTGTCGAGGAAGGACGACTAAGATCTCCAAGGCTGCGTCGCGGACCAAGGTCAGAGATCGGGCACATCCGGTCGATGTGCGACGGGACCAGCCGGGCGGGCTGATCCCGTCTGAGATCGCACATCAGCTGATGTCGACCAACCGCACACCGAGCAGGCTGGCCACCGCGCGCAACTCGGTCAGCCGGTGACCGGTGCCGAGTGCCCAGTGGTGGCCGACGCCGCTGCCGGCCCACTCGTCGGTCCACTCGCCGGGGTCGCGGCCGAAGTCGACCCTGCTCGTGGTGTTGCCGATCGCCAGCAGTGGACCGTCCACGACGGTGCCCTCGGACGCCACCAGCAGGTAGCGACCGTCGGCGCTCTGGCCAACCCCCAACAGCGTCACCGGTCCGTGCGCAACGGTGAACTCCACCGACACGCCCCAGCCGCGCTTGCCGTGGTAGACGTCCAATCCACGTAACAGCGGCTTGTCCGAACTGATTGCGAGGTGCGCAGGTCCGTCGTGGCCCATCTCGACGTGGCCGCGGTCGAAGTCCAGTGCCTGCAACTCGGTGAACGAACCGCCGGCACCCAGCACCTCCATGATCAGCATCGCCAGGCTGGTGCGCAGCTCGTACTCGCCGGCCGCCGGCACGCCCCGTGCCGTCAACAGACTCGCGCCGAGGATCATGCCGGCGCCCAGCCGCTCGTAGACGTCGCCGTCCAGGCCACGGTGGTAGTAGGCGAGGCTGTCCAGGTCGAAGTCGGCGACCAGCCGGTCGAGGCCAACCGCGACCCGAGCGCCCCACCGCAGGTCTTCCGGCTTTACCGAGCCGTCCAGCCGGAAGGTCTGCTCGGCCTCGCTGACCTTGCGATCCACCTCGCCCTCGGCCACCCGTTCGACGCGGACTCGCAGGTCGTCGAACTCCAGCACCTCGACGTGTCCACCGAACTGGCTGTTGACCATGCTGAGGTCGGTGGACACGTCGTACATGCCTGGATAGAGGTGGCCCATCAGGCCGTGCCGGCCGCCGCGCAGCACGGTGCTGACGGCCGCAGCCCGGATCCAGGCTCCGATCCGCTGCCAGGCACGCTCGTCGCGCAGGTGCCCGGAGACGCTGCGGTACTGAATTCCGGCACGAGTGAACGAGTTCGCCATCTCCGGCAGTGGGCAGGCCCCGCAGTAGGCCAGCCATTGGCCGGTGTCGACCGTGGCGTGGTCCATGGACGGCGACGGCTGCAGGTTGATCAGCAGCACTGGGCTGCCGGTGCGCTGTGCGATCGGCATCAGCATGGTCGCGGTCATGTACGTCGTGAGGAAGCCGACGATCAGGTCGCAGCCGGCGATCCGCAGCCGCTCGGCGGCGACCGCACCCTCCTGGGCGTCGGAGATGAAACCGACGTCGATGATGTCCGCGTCGTAGCCCGCGATCCGTTCGCTGACATATTCGGCGGAGCGCTTCAGCACGGGCAACAGGTCGGGGAACTGCGGCCAGTAGGCACCCAGCCCACCGGCGACGAGGCCGATCCTCGGTCGGCGCCGTGCGGACAGCTCGACATCGGACATGACGTAGTCCCCCGATCGCTCAGCGTTGAGGCCAATCCGACTGTTGCCTCCGGTGCGGACGCTGTCAACGTGCGGGCGGGTGACGGCGCATCCTGCTGGTCGCTGCGCGCTTGCAACGAAAGAACCCCGCCCGAACGGTCGGGCGGGGTTCCTGGGCACCGCTGGTGTCAGGGGGACGAAACCACCACGTAGTTCGAGGTCGTGCCGGCGCCGACCGCG
>NZ_KK037166.1:5630571-5689446 GCF_000568255.1 Kutzneria sp. 744 | reverse complement strand
GCCGAACTGGCCGTCGGTGTTGTCGCCCCACGCCCACACGCTGCCGTCGTTCTTCACGGCGTAGCCGGTGAAGCCCGCGCCGCTGGCGACCGACTTCACGCCGGTCAGGTCCATCTGGACCGGTGCCGTGGCGTTTCCGGTTGTGGTGGTGTTGTTGAGTCCACCAAAGACGTTCGAGCCCCAGGCCCAAGCCTTGCCGTCGGAGGTCACGGCGAAGCCGCCGGTCCAGATGGCCGCGATGGAGACGACACCGGTCAGCGTGCCCACCCGCACCGGGGCGCTCTGGTTGGTGGTGCCGCTGTCGCCGAGCTCGCCGTTAGCGTCACGGCCCCAGGCCCACACTGTGCCGTCGTTGCGCAGCGCGTAGGCGCTGGCCTGGCCGGCGGCGATCTGTGTGATCCCGGTCAGGGTGGTGATGCGCCGGGGCACGGTGGTCGGGTTGGTGGTGCCGTTGCCCAGCTGGCCGTAGGTGTTGTCGCCCCACACCCACACGCTGCCGTTGCGCAGCGCGTACGTGGTGAATCCGTTGCCGGCGATCGCCTGCACGCCACCGTCCAACGCGGACACCGGGTACGGCACCGTGGAGTAGCCGGTGGACTTCCCGTTGCCCAGCTGCCGCACGGTGTTGTCGCCCCAGCCCCACACGGTGCCGTCGGTTCGCAGCGCATAGCCGTTGAACTGGCCGCCGGTCACGGCGGACACGTGGTTCAGGCCGGCTATCGGCGTCATCGCCGTGGTGGAGCCGCCGATGCTGCCGTTGGCCAGCTGCGCGTGCGTGTTGTCGCCGGCACCGAACACGCAGCCGGTGTCACACGCCTGCGGCGCGGGGCCGAAGTAGCCGGCGACGTCGAGGATGAGGTCCACGGTGCCGGACAGGTTGAACAGCTGGATCGCGCCGTCGCTGCCGAGGGCCACGATGGACAGGTTCGGCGCGGTCTGGCCGGCCACCAGGTTCAGGTTGGACGCGCCGGGTCGCGCGGTGCCGTCCGGATAGGCAGTCACCACAGTGGACGCGGAGGTGTTGGTACCGGTCAGGTTGAACACCGCGGCCGCGGCCGTCGGCGGCAGCCACTGCGTGAGGTCGAGCGGCCGGGCGGTGTTCGGGCCGTACGGGTTCACGGAGTTTCCGTTGGCGTCACGGCTGTCCAGCGCGCGGACCGGCGTCAGCGAGTGGAACGGGTTGCCGCGGTCGGTGGCGTAGTAGCCGGCGAGGTCGGCGATCAGGTTCACGCTGCCGCTGAGGTTGAACAGATCCACCTTGCGGCTGGCGCCGACCGCGACGGTCACCAGGTTCGGGGCCGTCTGCCCGGCGACCAGGTTCAGGTTGGACGCGCTCGGCCGGTTCGTCCCGTCCGGATAGGCGATCACCACAGTGGACGCCGTGGTGTCGGTGCCGGTCAGGTTGAACACCGCCGCGGTGGCCGTGCTCGGCAGCACCGCAGACAGGTCGAGCGACACGACACCGTTGGGGCCCACCGGGTTCTTCGCGCCGCCGGTGCCCGTGCCGTCACGGGTGTCGAGCACCCGGGTCGGGCTCATCGACGTGAACCGCGAGCCGTTGCCGGTCGCGTAGTAGCCGGCGAGGTCGGCGATCAGGTCCACGGAACCGAAGTGGTTGAACAGATCCACCGTCCGGTTGGCCCCGACCGCCACCGTCACCAGGTTCGGGCGGACGTCCCCGGCGACCAGGTTCAGGTTGGAGGAGACCGGTTGCGCCTCGCCGTCCGGCCACGCTGTGATGCTGGTGCTGGCGGTGACGTCGGCAGCGGTCAGGTTGAACACCACGGCCGTCGCCCCGGCCGGGATCGCCGCCGACAGGTCCAGCTTGACGGTGCCGTTGGCGCCGACCGGGGCCGCCGCGCCACCGGTGCCGGTGCCGTCGCGGGTGTCGAGCACCCGGGTCGGGCTCATCGGCGTGAAGGCCGCGCCCGCGGCCGAAGGCACGATGTTCGGCCGTGCGCCCGTTGCCGAAGCGGGGATCACCGTGGCCGCGACACCGGCCGCCACAACGGCCGTGAATGCCAGGAATCTTCGTGTATGCACCAATTTCCCACCCTTGATCGCGCCGACTGCGGCGGCGTCACCGGGGCGACCCTACAGCGGCGACCGGGCCGGGGTAATGCCTCCGGACAACCGGGGCCGGGGCTCGCCGGCCTCGTGGCTGCCGTGCCGCTCGAACAGTTTCAGCGCTGCCGACCACGTGGCGTCCGACTGCTTGCGGCGGCCGGTCGCGTCCAGCAGCGTGGCCAGGTCCCGCATGGTCCGGGCCTGCCACAGCGGCAGCGACAACGCGGTCCACCACTGCAGCGACCGCTCCAGGTGCTGCTCGGCGTCGCCGAACCGGCGGGCGGCCAGGTCCAGCTCGCCCAGGGTCCGCAGCAGCAGCGCCTGCCCGAAGCCGTCCTGAAGCTCACGGCACTTCTCCAGGCCGTCCAACAGGGCCGTCCGCTCGGCCTCGCCGCGGCCCTGCCGGATGCGCACCTTGGCCAGCGACTGCAAGGAGTAGATGAGCATGTGGGTGTCGCCCAGCTCGGTCATCAGCCGCAGCGCCGAGCCGCAGAACCGTTCGGCGGCGGCCAGATCGTCGGCCGCGCGGTGGGTGATGCCGATGGAGCGCTGCACCAACGCCTGCCCGAACCGGTCCGCCAGCTCCGTGTACCGGGCCAGCGCGCGGTCGTGCTCCACCAGCGCCGCCTCGAACGAGCCCTGCTCGGTCAGCGTCATACCCAGGCTGTGCCACGCGCGCGCCTCGATCTGCGGCGAGTGCGCGTCGGCCAGCGCCGGCAGCACCTCCACGAGCGTGCGCGCGGCGTCATTGAGCTCGCCGCGCTCCCGCTGCACGCTGGCCAGCTCCAGCTTGGTCAGCACGAGCGCGCTCTCGTCGGCCAGGCCCTCGTAGATCGCCAGCGCGCGGCTGTAGTAGTCGTCGGCTTCGTCGAACCGGTCCTGCTCCAGCCGCAGCCGGCCCAGCCCCACGTACAGCGAGGCCTTGCTGGCTTCGTCGCCGGCCAGGTCCGCGGCCTGCAACGCGGCCGAATGCGTCTGCCACCACTGGTCGAACTGGTTGCGGGCGGTGAACGCCGACGAGGACAGCGCCGCGGCCAGGCTGGTCGAGGACATCACCAGGCCCAGTTCGCTGGCCCGCTCCACCAGCGCCACGAACACCGCGCGCTCGGCGTCGAACCAGCCGGCGGGGTCGGCCACCAGCCGGGCCATCGTGACCGGGTCCGGGGCATGCCAGCGGGGCCGGCCGCTGATGTGCGTGGCGGTGTTTTCTTGGCATGCGCGCGGTCGCCTCGTCGATCATCGTCACGGCGCAGTGGATGACCCGCTCCAGGGCCGCCGTGGCGTCCTGCCGCGTCTTCTCGGCCTCGGCCCGCTCCACCGCGAACGCCCGGGTCAGGTCGTGCAGCTGGTAGCGCGGCGAGCCGGCCGCGTCGACCAGGATCGTGTCCAGCAGGTAGCTGTCGGCCAGCCGCTCCAGGATGCGCTCGGTGGCCGACACCGTCAGGTCCAGCAGCGGGGCCACGAACCAGGAGGCGAACTCCATCGTGCCCAGCCAGCCCAGCAGCCGCAGGGCGTGCCGGTCGGCCTCCTCAAGGCCCTCGTAGCTGAGCAGCAGGCTGCCGCGCACCTCCAGGTCGCCGGCGGACAGCTCGTCCAGCAGCTGATGCCGCTCCCGCAGCCGGGTCGCCAGCAGCCGCAGCGGCCACTGCGGGCGGGCGGCCAGCCGGGCCCCGGTGATCCGCACCGCCAGCGCCAGATGCCCGCACAGCTGAGCGATCTCCGCCGCGGCGGCCGGGTCCTGGGCGATGCGCTCGGCCCCGATCAGCTGTTCCAACAACGCGGTGGCCTCGGTTTGCGGGAAGACCTCCAGGTCTACGTGAGCCGCGCCGGCCAGCGCCGGCAGACGGCGGCGGCTGGTCACCAGCACCGCGCAGCCCGGGCCGCCCGGCAGCAGGTGACGCACGTGGCGCTCGTCCGCGGCGTCGTCCAGCAGCACCAGCACGCGGCGGTCGGACAGCCTCGTGCGGTACAGGTCGGCACGCTCCTCCAGGCTCTCCGGCACGGCCTGCGGCGGCACGCCCAGCGACCGCAGGAAGCGGGCCAGCACCTCGGCCGGGTCCAGCGAGGACGAGTGCACGCCGCGCAGGTTCACGTACAGCTGGCCGTCCGGGTACTGCTCGCGCACCAGGTACGCGACGTGGATGGCCAGCGAGCTCTTGCCGGCGCCGGGCTGGCCGGCGATCACACTGATCTTGGTGGAGCTGGTGTCGGCGGTCAGCCGCTGGACCAGCCGGTCGACCTGCTGGTCGCGGCCGGTGAAGTCCGGCAGGTCCGACGGCAGCTGCTGGGGCGCGGCGTCTGTGCGGGGCTGGGGAACCACCACCGCCACCGGCACTTCGACCTCGGCCACCGGGGCCGGCACCTCGCCACGCAGGATCCGTCCGTGCACCGCCTGGAACTCCGGGCTCGGCTCCACCCCGAGCTCCTCGATCAGCAGCCGGCGACCCGCCTCGTACGCCGCCAGGGCCTCGGCCTGCCGGCCCGCCTGGTACAGGGCGATCATCAGCTGGGCGCGGGGCCGCTCACGCAGCGGATCCTCGGCCACCAGCCCGGACAGCTCGGCGATCAGCCGCGGACCCTGCCCAAGCCGCAGCTGGGCCTCCATCCGGTCCTCGACCGCCGCCTGCCGCTGCTGCTGGAGCCGGTCTCTCTCGCGCTCCGCCCACTCGCCGCTCACGCCGCCCAGCGGGGTGCCCCGCCACAGCGCCAGCGCCGCTTCCAGGCCCCGCTCGGCCACTCCGAAGCGGCCCGCCGCCAGGTCCTGCCGGGCTTGCGTCACCAGGGCGGCGAACTCGTGCACATCGACGTCCGTCGGCGGCACCGTCAGCTCGTAGCCGGCCGGTCGGCGCTGGATCGTGCCCTCGCCCAGCGTGCGGCGCAGGGTCGAGACGTAGGAGTGCAGACCGGCGCGGGCACTGCCCGGCGGGTTCTCCCCCCACAGCACGTCGATCAGGGTGTCGGCCGGGACGACACGGCCGGCACTGAGCGCCAGCACCGCTAGCAGAGCCCGTGGCTTGCGACCACTCACCTCGACGACGGCAGCATCCGACACCGCGACGACCGAACCGAGCAGCCGAAAGCGCAAATCCATCCCCCTTAGTGCTGCCAGAGTCACGGTGCTGTGGACAACGTCGCCTGTCAAGGCGGTCCCGGTCACCGAATTCCCAGCATCAAGGGTATCGCCGCAGGTCACGGCATTTGTTACAAATCAGCTCGCGGTCCGCTCCCACAGCTCAAGATCGTTGCCGCCGACCCAGCGCTTGAGCGAGGCCAGGCTGCAGCGGACGCCGCGCTCGGTGTGCAGCCGCCGCCAGATCCGCTCCTGCGGCAGGCCCGCGGCCCGCAGCTCGCGGATGTACTCACGGTGACTGTCCAGCTCCTGCCAGGTGGTGCGGCGCAGCCGGGGCTGGAGGATGGTCGGGTGCTGGCGGGCGATCAGCGAGGACCATTCCGACAGGCTCAGCGGCGACCCGCCGGGGCGGATGCCGGCGGCCACCGCGCCGTCGGTGTACTTCTTCACCGTCTTGCGGTCGACGCCGACGGCCTCGGCCACGCTGCTGGTGGAATCGCCGCGCTGCCAGCGGTCGAGAATATCGGCGATCTGGCTGATGGAGAACGTCCTGCGGGCCACCGGATCTCCCCCCGTGGAAACGACTGCTCTTTAGTGGCGACTATTAGCACCCGGCACCGAGAAAAGCCGTTCCGATTCTCCCCTCTAGAACCGGAACGACCCTTCCCGAGCCTGATGGTGACAACCCTACGGAGCGGTCGTGAGGAAACCTTGAGGAAACCTTGAGGTCGCCGCTCCGGCCGACCTCACGTCGATCAGCGCTGGTCAGCGACCTGCGGGCGGCCGTCGGCCGAGACGGTCACGGTCACCTTGCGGCCGGTGCCGTCAGTCACGACCACGTCGGTCCTGTGCGTGTCGTCGACCGTGACGGACACGGTCCAGGAGCTGGCGGTTTTGGTCGTGGCGGCGGCCGCCGGCTGCGCCCTGACCTCGTCCAACATCTTCTGCGCGATGCCACGGGCCTGGTCGTAGCGCTCGGGGCAGCAGGAGATCTGCACGGCCTGCGCGAGGTGCCCGGCCGTGTCGTGCGCGAACCTGGGCTCCAGTGCCTTGGCCCGGGTGAAGAACTCGGTCGCCGCGTGCACCGGGTCCATGATCTCGTCGGCGGTGCCCCAGCCGTAGCCCACCTGCTGCTGGAAGACGCCGAGCGAGGCCCGGTCCCCGCAGGTCAGGTTCTTCATGTGGGACTCGACCCAGCCGGCCTCGAAGCCGGCCAGCAGCACCTTGTCGGACGCGCCCAGGCCCACGCCCGTGCGGTAGACGGAGCGGGTGACGGCGATGTCCCGACTGGCCGGCACCGGGCAGGCCTGGTCCGGTCGGGTCGTGGTCGCCGACGCCTGTGCTGCGAATACGGAAAAGACAATCCCGGCGACCACGGCTGTCGAACCGATCCGACCGAGCATTGTTTCCCCCTGCTTCCTCATTCCCGGCTGTGTGTCGAGAGAAACGTAGGCCGGGAACATCGGAAATACCTTGAGCAAGTCTGGGGGTGCCGTCTCAAGGTCGCGCAAAAGGCCCCCGCTTTCGGCGGGGGCCTTGTGGGTGAGGAACCGGGTTCTACCTGCGGTAGAAGCGCTCGTGGCGGCCCTGGAGGACCAGCTTGAGCCACTGCGCGAACAGCTTCGGATCCTTGCGCACGGTCAGGAAGTACAGCCCGAACCGGGCCACCTCCAGCAGGCCCAGGTGGCGCAGGCCCGGCTGGGACAGCAGGTAACCGCGGTTGCGGTACGTGTAGTAGCGCTTGACGTCGTTCTCCGGGTCCTGCGCGTGGAACCGGCCGCCCAGCATCGGCTTGAACTCGCCGCTGCCGTTGGGGTGCAGGTACTGGGTGCGCAGGCTGGTGCCGAACGGCAGCCCGCTGCGGACCAGGCGGCGGTGCACCTCGACCTCGTCGCCGCGGAAGAACAGCCGGTAGTCCGGCACGCCCACCACGTCCAGGGCCTCGGCCCGGAACAGCGCGCCGTTGAACAGCGAGGCGATGCCCGGCAGGAAGTCGTCGCCCAGCTCGCCGGCGTCGCGCTTCCAGGTCAGGCCGCGGCGCAGCGGGAAGGCCAGCTTGTCCGGGTCCTCGATGTCCGCGACCACGGGCGAGATGGCGGCCAGGCCTCGCCTGGTCGCCTCCTCGAACAGGATCTGCAACACGTTCTCGTCGGCCGGGCGGCCGTCGTCGTCGGCCAGCCACACCCAGTCCGCACCCAGCGACAGGGCGGTCAGCATGCCCAGCGCGAAGCCGCCGGCCCCGCCCAGGTTGCGCTGCGAGAGCAGGTAGGTGGTGGGGATGCCGCAGGACTCCACCAGGTCCTTGGCCGAGTGCTCCGGGTCGTTGTCCACCACGACCAGGTGCGCGATCGGCTTGGTCTGGGCGGCCATCACCTTGAGCGAGTTGGCCAGCAGCTCACGGCGGTTGTGCGTGACGATGACCGCGACCACCGCGCCCTTGGGCAGGCGCCGGGTGGTCATGCGGTGTCACCGTTGGGCAGCACCGGGTCGCCGGTCAGGCCCAGACGCTCCAGCGTCTCCTGCGACATGTGCTCGAACGGGTCGCGGCCCTTGTACGCGGTGAGGACCTCGCGCAGCCCGCCCTGCATCTTCATCTGGCCGTGGTCCATCCAGATCGCGGTGTTGCACAGCTCCATCAGGAACTCGTCCGAGTGGGACGCGAACACCAGCAGGCCGGACCGCCTGACCAGGTCGTTGAGCCGGTCGCGGGCCTTGTCCAGGAAGGCCGCGTCGACCGCGCCGATGCCCTCGTCCAGGATCAGGATCTCCGGGTCGATGGACGTGACAACGCCCAGCGCCAGCCGGACCCGCATGCCCGTGGAGTACGTGCGGATCGGCATCGACAGGTAGTTGCCGAGCTCGGAGAACTCGGCGATGTCGTCCATCCGCTTTTCCATCTGCTTGCGGGTCATGCCCAGGAACAAGCCGCGGATGATGATGTTCTCGAAGCCCGAGAGCTCCGGGTCCATGCCGACGCCCAGGTCGAACACCGGGGCGACCCGGCCGTTGATCTGGGCCGAGCCGCGCGTCGGCTCGTAGATGCCGGCGAGCATGCGCAGCAGCGTGGACTTGCCCGCGCCGTTGTGGCCGACCAGGGCCACCCGGTCGCCGTGCTTGAGCGACAGCGTGATGTCACGCAGCGCCTCGATGATCGGCACCCGGTTCTCGGTGCCGATCCGGCCGCCCGCCTTGCCGAGCACCGCCTTCTTCAACGAGCGCGTCTTGGCGTCGAAGATGGGGAAGTCGACCGAGGCGTTCCAGACGTCGATGCTGACCATTGCAGAAAGCCTCACTCACACCCAGTAGGAGATGCGGGCACGGTAGTTCTTCATGAAGACCAGGGCCAGTGCCCACCCGACGACCGCCATGCCGATGGTGACGATCCAGCTCAGCGGCGCCACCTCCTGGCCGAGCAGCGGGCCGCGCATCACCTGGAGCAGGTGGTAGAGCGGGTTCCAGTCCAGCACGGTCTGGCCCAGGTCGCGGTTGGCCGTGCCCAGGGTGTCGATCGACCAGACGATCGGCGTGCCGTAGAACAGCAGCTGGATGATCGCGTTGATCACCTGCGGGATGTCCCGGTAGCGGGTGCTGATGATGCCCAGCAGCGTCGCCACCCAGCCGCCGTTGACGGCGATGAGCAGGAAGCCGGGAATCGCCAGCAGGATCGACCAGCTGATGCCCGGCTGCATCGTGCCGCCGCCGTCGGCGGCCAGCGAGTACGGGTGGATCAGATGGCTGATGAAGATCAGCGCCACGATCACGTAGACGATCAGGTTGTGCACCAGCAGCAGCGTCTGCCGCCAGATCGTGCGCAATACGTACACCGACAGCGGGGCCGGCAGGTGCTTGATCAGACCCTCGTTGGAGATGAAGGTCTGCAGGCCCTCGAGCAGGCACCCGCTCAGGAAGCTCCAGACGATGAAGCCGACCGTGACGTAGGGCAGGAATGTCGCGGTGTTCGCGTGGAACAGGAAGCCGTACAGCAGGCCGGTGCCCAGCGCGGTGACGCCCATGCCGATGGTGATCCACAACGGGCCGAGCACCGAGCGGCGGTAGCGCTGCTTGATGTCCTGCCAGCCCAGGTGGGCCCACAGCTGCCGGTTGGCCAGGCCGGTGCGGATGTCCGCGAAGGCGCGCGACCAGCTGCGGGTCGAGGGCGCCAACGGCGGTTCCGTGGGGCGGTCGATGGTGCTTGAGGGATGCACGATGAACGAGGGTACCGGCTGTGTTCGTGCCGCCCGTCCCGGGCGGGGCTCGGCCGCCGGGTAGCCGGTGCCTTCCCTTGGCATTTCTCGATCGATGGAAAGACTCGACCGAGAAATGCCCGCGGTCCAGGCACCGGCGCGGCCTCGCGACCGCCGTGGTTGTCGGCGAGTGCTACAGGTATTGGCCGCTGCCCCGAATGTGCTGGGCGTCCGGTTCCGCGACGCTCATACCCGGCGGCAGGGCGCGGCCGCGCATCTGCTCCAGCTGCACGCGGGCGGCCATCTGCTGGGCGAACAGGGCGGTCTGGATGCCGTGGAACAGGCCCTCCAGCCAGCCGACCAGCTGGGCCTGAGCGATGCGCAGCTCGGCGTCGGACGGGGTGGAGTCGTCGGTGAACGGCAGCGACAGGCGTTCCAGCTCGTCGCGCAGCTCCGGCGCCAGGCCGTCCTCCAGCTCCGTGATGGAGGCCTTGTGGATCTCCCGCAGGCGGTTGCGGGAGGCGTCGTCCAGCGGCGCGGCCCGCACCTCCTCCAGCAGTTGCTTGATCATCGTGCCGATACGCATCACCTTGGCCGGCTGCTCGACCAGGTTGCTCACGTCCTGGCCGGCCTCGGCCTCGTCGGCAGACGGCACCCGCGCGGAGCCGAGCTGGGCTCCGTCCGGGCCCACCACCACGATGTGCTGCGGTCCGGTGCCGTTGGACTCGCTGTCGTTGGGCGCTGTCATGCCTCCATCCTGGCACCCGGGAGTGCCGCTGCGCTGCGTGCTCGCCTACGGTGTGTGCCATGGCGTTCGACGTCGCTCGGGTCCGTGGGCTGTTCCCCGCTCTCGGCGACGGCTGGGTGCACCTCGACTCACCGGCGGGCATGCAGGTGCCCGAGCAGGTCGCGACCGCCGTTTCCACCGCGCTGCGGGCCCCGGTCTCCGGACCGGGCGGCATCTTTCCCGCCTCGCAGCGCGCGGAGGCGATCGTGGACGCGGCGCGGCGGGCCGTCGCCGACCTGGCCGGAGCCGACCCTGCCGGGGTCGTGCTCGGCACCAGCTCGGCGGTCCTGCTGCAACGGCTGGCCGACGCGCTCGGCGACGGCTGGCTGCTCGGCGACGAGGTCGTGGTGTCCAGGCTGGACCATCCGGCCAATGTCTCGCCCTGGCAGCGCGCCGCCCAGCGTTCGGGTGGGACGGTCCGCTGGGCCGAGATCGACATCGAGACGTGCGAGCTGCCGGCCTGGCAGTACGACGAGCTGGTTTCCGCCCGCACCAAGGTCGTCGCCATCACCGCCGCCTCCGGCGCGGTCGGCACCCGGCCGGATCTGCCCAAGATCGCCGAGATCGCGCACAACGCCGGCGCGCTGGTCGTCGTGGACGCGTCGTCGGCGGCCCCGTTCATGCCGCTGGACATCGTGGCCATGGGCGCGGACATCGTGTCCGTGTCGGCCAACGCCTGGGGCGGACCGCCCGTCGGCGCCCTGGTCTTCCGCGACGCCACTTTGCTCGACCGGCTGCCCTCCGTCGCCCTGGAGGCCGGCGCGCGCGGGCCGGAGCGGCTGGAGTTGGGGCCGCATCCGTATCCGTTGCTGGCCGGGCTGGTCGCCTCCGTGGACTACCTGGCCGCGTTGGACGACGCCGCCGTCGGGCCGCGCCGGGAACGGCTGCTGGCCTCGCTGGGCTCCATGAAGTCCTACCAGGCCGGGCTGTTGGCCCACCTGATCAACGAGTTGCGCTGGTCCCGCAACGCGATGGTGATCGGCGACGCCATGCGGCGCGTGCCGTCGCTCGCGTTCACCGTGACCGGGGTGAAGGCCGTCGAGGCCGTGGAGCACCTCGCCGAACGCGGCGTGTGCGCCTTCGCCGACCCCGGCCAGAACGGCGTCTTCTCCGTGCTCGGCGTCGGCGAGATCGGCGGGGCGGTGCGCATCGGGTTGGCCCACTACACCAACCAGATGGAGGTCGACCAGCTGATCCGTGCGCTGGCCGACATTGGATAGCCGTGCGCTGGCCGACGTCTCGGCCTGGATCCGGCTGACGCCGCTGCTGACCGAATACCTGCCGTTCACCCGTGACGACCTGCGGCCGGCGGCGTTGACCGTGTTGCTCGACGAGGTGCTGCTCGGGGCCCGCAGCGTGCTGGTGGAATGCGGCTGCGGCGCCGCTTCGGTGTTGATCGCCCGGCTGCTGCACCGGCGGGGCTTCGGGCACCTGCTGTCGTTGGAACACGACGAGCGCCAGGCCGCCTTCGTCGCCAGCCAGCTTCGCCGCGAGGGCCTCGGACACGTGGCCCGCGTCGTGCACGTGCCCCTGTCGCCGCATCCCGCCGCCATCGGCTCGGGCAGTTGGTACCAGCCCGAGGTCGTGCACGACGAGGTGGCGGAGTACGTCGACCGGTACGGGCTGGTCGACCTGCTGCTGGTCGACGGGCCCTCCGGCAGCGACCTCATCCGCTACCCCGCCATGCCCGTGTTCCGCGGCGTGCTGGCGCCCGGCGCCGCCGTGCTGCTGGACGACATCGGACGCCCCGGCGAGCTGACCGTCATGGACCGCTGGCGGCGGGAGTTCGCGCTCCGCTTCCGCAACGAGGAGACGATCGGCTACGCCCTGCTCACGCCGTGAGCACGACCTTGCCGAACACGTCCGAGGCCTCCAGTGCCCGGTGCGCCTCCGCCGCCTGCGCCATCGGCAGCGTGCGGCCGATGATCGGCTTCACCGCGCCGGCTTCGACCAGCGGCCACAGCCTCTCGCGGACGTCTTTCACGATGTCCGCCTTGCTGCCCTTGCCCGTGACCGGGCGTGCGCGCAGGCCGGCCGACAGCACCCCGCCGCGCTTGGCCATCAGCTTGCCGATGTTCAGCTCGCCCTTCACACCGCCCTGCATGCCGATGTTGACCACGCGGCCGTCCATGGCCAGCACGTCGATGTTGCGGTCCAGATAGGAGGCGCCCATGTTGTCCAGCACCACATCCGCGCCGTGGCCGTCCGTGGCCTTCTTGACCTCGTCGACGAAGTCCTGGGTCTTGTAGTTGATCGTGACGTCCGCGCCCAGCTCTCGGCAGAGCCTGAGGCGCTCGTCCGACCCCGCTGTGACGATCACCGTTGTCTGGAGCGCCTTGCCGATCTGGATCGCGCAGGTCCCGATGCCGCCCGCCCCTCCGTGCACCAGCAGCACATCCCCGGCGTTCAGACCTGCGGTCTGCACCACCGTCGACCACACCGTGCACACCACTTCCGGCAGGCCGGCTGCCGCGACGAGGTCCACGTTCTTCGGCAGTGGCAGCAGCTGCTCCGCCGGCACCGCCACCTTCTCCGCGTAGCCGCCGCCGGCCAGCAGGGCACACACTTCGTCGCCCACCGCCCAGTTCTCGACGCCTTCACCCAGCGCCGCGATCGTGCCCGAGCACTCCAGCCCCAGAATCTCCGACGCGCCCTTCGGCGGCGGATAGAACCCTTGGCGCTGCAACAGATCCGCCCGGTTCACCGCCGTCGCCGCCACGGTGACGAGAACCTCGCCCGGTTTGGGCGTCGGATCCGGCGCCTCCGTCCATTCCAGCACTTCCGGGCCGCCCGGCTGCCTGATCGTGATCGCCTGCATGGCTCCGACCGTAATCCGCTGGTCCGGTGGGCGCTTCGCGGGCACCATCACGTCATGGAGGCTTGGCCACTGCGGAACCTGGTGCTACGCACCCCTCGGCTCGAACTGCGCCCCGACGACGACGCTGGCCTGCACCAGCTCATCGACGTCGCCCGCGCCGGCGTGCACGACCCCGAGTTCATGCCCTTCTCCGTGCCGTGGACCGACGTTCCCGCCGACCGCCTCGGCCTCGAGAACCTGCGCTACTACTGGTCCGAGCGTGCCAAACTCCGCCCCTCCGACTGGCACGTGCACTTCCTCATCCGCCTCGACGGCCGCGTCATCGGCGAGCAGGGCCTGATGGCCTCCGACTTCGCCGTCACCCGCGAGGTCTCCACCGGCTCCTGGCTCGGGCGTGCGTTCCAGGGCCACGGCTACGGCACCGAGATGCGCGCCGCAGTCCTGGCCTTCGCCTTCGACCACCTCGGTGCCATTCAGGCCCGCACCTCCGCCTACACCGACAACGCCGCGTCCTTGAAGGTCAGCCGCTCCCTCGGCTACCTCGACGACGGCACCCTCCGCGACTCCCGCCGCGGCACCCCCGCCGTCCAGCAGCGCCTCCTCCTCACCCCCGACCGCTTCGCCGCCCACCGCCCCGCCTGGAAGCTGGAAGTCGCCGGTGTAGAGGAGGTTCTGCCCTTGCTCATCGCTCGATAGCACGACCGCGCCGCCTAACGAAGCACAGCCCCCAGCCCAACCCAGGGGGCCGGCCCCGAGCCCAGGCTACCGCCCTGAGGTCCCCTCAAGGCCCCGCGAAGATCCACATGTGGATAACCCAGCGGCTGTGGACAACCGGCGTCAGCCCAGGTTGTCGGTGTTGAAGGTGTCGCAGGAGGCCGGGTTGCCGCTCTGGTAGCCGGTGGTGAACCAGTGCTGCCGCTGAGCCGAGGTGCCGTGGGTGAAGGAGCCGGAGTTGACCTGACCGCTGCCCAGGTTCTTCTGGATGAAGTCGTCGCCGATGCGGGAGGCGGTGTCCAGCGCGTTGGTGATGTCCTGCTGCGACACGTTGCTGATCAGCGGCTTGCCGTTGGCGCCGGGGGTGCTGGTGGCGTGGTTGGCCCACACGCCGGCGTAGCAGTCGGCCTGCAGCTCCAGCCGCACCGAGCCGGAGGTGGCGCCGCTGCCCTTGCCGATGTTCTTCGACGTGCCGAGCAGGTTCTGCACGTGGTGCCCGTACTCGTGGGCGAGCACGTAGCCCTCGACGAACGGACCGCCGGTGGCGCCGAACCGGGTCTGCAGCTCCTTGAAGAAGCTCAGGTCGATGTACACGTGCTGATCGGCCGGGCAGTAGAAGGGCCCCATGCCGGTGGTGCCGGTGCCACAACCGGTCTGCTGCCGGCTGGTGAAGAAGATGGTGGTGGCCTTGCGGTAGGTCTTGCTCGACCGCGCGAACTGGTCCTGCCAGTAGGCCTGGATCGAGTTCACCAGCGCGACGTCGCGGCAATCCTGGCTGGCGTTGGCCTGCGCGCCGGTCTTGCACTGGTTGATCTGGTTGTTGTTGGGCTGCCCGGTCAGCTGGTTGGACCCGCCGCCTCCGGCGAAGTGGCTGATCACCAGCCACAGCACGAGGCCGACGATGCCGAGGCCGCCGCCACCCAGCGCCAGACCGCCCAGCGGGAAGCCCCCGCCTCCGCCGCCGCCACCCGAGCCCCGGTAGTCCTGGACCTGCGAGGTGTCCAGCTCCGCGTCGTCGTTGAACTGCACGGTAAGTCCTCCCGGTCCGGATCGACGACGTCCACCATAGGCGGACCCCGGACATGCCTGGGTGCGGTGCCCCCGAAGGCCACCGCACCCAGGTCCTACCGGAAAAGTGACGGTCGCGGTCGTCGCGAGGTTGGCGTGGAACCTCACCAGGTGCGCCGTGAAACGCATCCGATGTGGGGCTCAACATCGTCGACGTGCGCGAACGAAGGACCAACGCCCCTCGGCGCTGCGCACCCGAGACCTAGCTCGTGCTGCTCACAGTCGCGACCGGACAGGCACCGACCAACCCGGCCGCAAGGGTGCAGCCGACTCGTCGACCGTCACAGCGAAGCTCTTCCGCCATGCAACCACCTGGTCCCTTCCCGGTAGTCCGCGAAACTTGTTCCCGCTGGTCCATCCGTGTTCCGAGCTTGCTCCTACGTGACCTTGATCACAACCCCCTGTGGTACCTGAATCGGTTGATTGTGCTGGTCACACAGGGTCAGGACGTTCGCGTGATCCGGTCCGCGGCTGGCGGCGCCAGGTTCTGGTGCGCCGTCAGGTACGCCGTGAACGCGTCCAGGTCGATCGCGCCGCCGACGATGCCGGCGCCCTGCTTCAACACCGTGAAGCCGTCTCCGCCCCCGGTGAGGAAGTTGTTCGCGGTCACCTTGTAGCTGCCGTCCGGGGTCACCGGCTGGCCGTCCACGGTGATCGACGTGATCCGCGAGCCGACCGCGGCCGACGCCGACCACGTGTAGTGCAGGCTCGACGAGATCTGCAGCATCTTGGTCTGCACCGAACCGTCAGGCTGCGGCTGCCATTGCTGCTCCAGCACGGCCTTCAGCTGCGCGCCGGTCAGCGTCTCCGTCTGCAGGATGTTCGCGAACGGCTGCACCGTGAACGCGTTGGCATACGTCACGGTCCCGTCGGCCACGCCCGCCGTCGAGGACTCGAAGTTCAGGTCCGCGCGGATGCCGCCCGGGTTCATCAGCGCCACCTGCGCGCCGGCTGACTTCGTCGACTCCAGCTGCGCGTCGCCGATCACGTCGCCGAGCGGCGACTCACCCGAAGCCTGTTGTGCCGCAACGATGTCCGAGGTGATCGTGCCGACGGCCTTGTTGGCGATCGGAGCCGCCTGCGTCACGGCCTTCGACACCAATGCCTGCACGGTCGGGTCCGGCGTCACGTCGCGCGTGACGACATCGTTGTGCGCCACCGTCTTGCTGCGGATCGCGTCCTTGGTGCGCGGGTCGATCTTCAGGTCCACGACCGAGAGCAGCCGGCCGAACGAGGCGCCCTGGATCAACGGCCGCGGGTTGCCGGCCGGGTCCGGCACCGAGCAGTTGTACTGCTGGTGGCTGTGGCCCGAGAAGATCACGTCCACCTTGGCCGAGGCCGCCTTGGCGATCGCCAGCGCCGGGCCGGGGCTCGTCCGGCAGTCGTCCGGGCCGCCGCCCTCGGTGTTGTCACCCTGGTGCAGCAGCACGGCAATCGTCTTCACGCCCAGCCGGTCGAGCAGGTCGGCCGACCGGTTGATCGCCTGCACCTCGTCGCCGAACTTCAGGCCCTTGATCGCGTCCGCCGACGTCACGCTGGGCAGGTCCTTCAGCGGCACACCGATCACACCCACCGGCACGCCACCGCTGAAGTCCACAGTGAACGGCAGCAACGCCGGCAGGCCGTTGTCGAACGTCATGTTCGCCGCCAGGTAAGGGAACTTCGCGCCCTTGAACGGCTTGTCGAACAGGCAGCCGTCCGACGCGCAGCCGCCGAACTGCTTGCGCAGCAGCTCCTGGTAGCCCTTGTCCAGCTCGTGATTGCCGATCGCCGACGCGTTCACGCCGATGTCGTTCATGAAGTCGATCGTCGGCTCGTCATGGAACAGCGCCGAGGCGAGCGGGGACGCCCCGACATTGTCGCCGGCCGAGAACACCAGGGTGTTCTTCGTCCGCAGCTGCTTCACATGCGTCGCCATGTACGCCGCGCCACCCGCCACCACCGCGGTGCCGTCCGACAGCGTCACCCGGCCCGACGAGCCGGCCGGCGGCTCCAGATTGCCGTGGAAGTCGTTGAACGCGATCAGGCGCACGTCGATCGGGGCCTGCGCCGCCTGCGCCGGGACACCGGTCAGCGTCAGCGTCACCGCGGCGGTGACCGCCAGCGCGCCGAGCCGTCTAGCCAAAACGATCATGTGGATCCTTCCGGACTGCGCCCGACTCCCCGTTCGAGCGTTCGGCGCAGGAGTGTGCCCCGTGACCCGCGACAACGCCAGGGTCGGCGACTGAACGGGACGTGACGGTTAGCCTTGACGGGTGAGCGAACCCCAGTGGCTCGACGCCGGCGAGATGGCCGCCTGGCGCGCCTACCGCGTCTCCAGCATCCTGCTGGAAGGCCAGCTGCACCGCGAGCTCGTAGACGCCCACGACATCACCCTCGCCGACTACGAAGTCCTCGTCCGCCTCGCCGAACGCCCCGACCAGCGCATGCGCATGAGCGCGCTCGCCTCCGAGGTCGCCTCCTCCAAAAGCCGCGTCTCCCACCAGATCGCCCGCATGGAACGCGCCGGCCTCGTCGAACGCGACAACTGCACCAGCGACGGCCGCGGCGTCTACGCCGTCCTCACCGACGTCGGCATGGCCAAACTCCGCGAGGCCGCCCCCACCCACGTCGACGGCGTCCGCCGCCACATGATCAACCTCACCACCGAGACCCAGCAGGCCACCATCGCCAAGGTCTTCGAACGCGTCGGCGCCATGCTGGCCGAGACTCCCGACGACTGACCGGCTACCCTCACACCCCAGGGAAGCGTGGCAGAGCGGCCGAATGCATCCGCCTTGAAAGCGGAAGACCCGCAAGGGTCCGGGGGTTCAAATCCCTCCGCTTCCGCGCATGGGTGACCTGTGCTCGCGCCTGGCGGCGCTTCGCCTCGGGCGCTCCAGGTGTCTTGTGGGGCTCGCGCCCCACACCCCCCAGCCAGGAGGGGCTTCGCCCCCCTGGACCCCCCTTCGGGCTCGCTTCGCATCGCCCCACGCGCGGCTTCAACGTCGGCATTTGGCTGGTGGCGGGGTTTTGCTTCGCTGGTAACGCGTGTCGCGTCTCGGGCGATAGCTGAGCAGGTTTGCGTGCTCCTTTCGCTAGTTTGACGAATGGTCAACTTTGCCGCGCTTTGTGGTGTGAAGGTGGAGGAAACATGGCCTGGTTTGGTTCGGTGGGCAATCAGGATCTCGAACGTTACTACCCTGTATCGCCGACCGATGCCTTCGCCGCCCTGGTGGAGGTCGTTGGTGAGCGGTTCAATCTCAAGGAGTCGGATGACTTCGCGATGACGGTGCACTTCAGCAAGGGTGCCAGCGCCTTCACGTGGGGTGAGAATTTCACCGCACAGGTTGTGCCGGCCGAAGCGGGTGTCAACGTCAAGGTCGCCGGCGTCGGCAAGGTCGGTGGCCAAATTCAGCAGGCTGCCCGTATCAGGAAACTGGTCGACCAGATGTTTGTCGAGTTGACCGCGCGGTTGCGGCAGAGGCATAGCGGCAAGGCGTAGGACCGAGGCTGCCTGGCGGGGGCGGAAAACCCCTGGAGCGTTGTCAGGCGTGCTTGTACCGTGCGCCGAGTGGGGGACATGGGGTTTTTCGGGGACGTGGTGGAGTTCGGGGAAGTGCTGGGCGTCGACCACGGGGTGACGGCGGACGGCGTGGCGAGGGTGCTGGGGGAGCACTACGCGGACGTGGGGAAAGAGACGCTGCGGCAGGACTTCGGGCTGGTGGAGTTCTACTACCAGCGCCGTGCAGGCGGACACTTCACGGTGCAGGTGCATCGGCTGAAGCACGGCAGGGCGCGCAACCGAAGGCGCACGGTCGGGGACGCGATCATGGCGCGGTATGGCAGGAAGTACCGCAAGGTGCTGACGTTTGATGCGCTGAAGGCGGAGTTGGACCGGCGGAAGGTGCCGCTGGTCGAGGTCGACTACGGCAATCTGCCGTACGCGAAGCGGTACTGGCAGCCGGACGCCGAGATGGACGTGCTGGTCGACACCGACGAGGACCGGCCGGACGACTACGGGCACGTGAGCAAGATCGTTTCGGGTAGCCGCGGGAATTGGGGACCGCCGGCCAACCCGGATCAGGTCAAGGCGGTGCTGACGATGAGCCCGACCGAGCGGGATCGGTGGCTGGGAGCGCACGGCCCGGAATTCGACGGCCTGTGGAAGTACGCGCGCGGGGCGGCCTGGGATCCCAATCGGGGACGGCAGACGGAGTGGATCGGCCTCTACGCGTGGGCAATGCGGCGTGGGCGGGCAACAGGGCTGATCACGGCAGCGCAGGACGCCCGGAACACCGGCGAGCTGATTGCCGCCGTGGGACACGAATTCCTGACCGGAGCGGAACAATTGTTGCCGCCTGCGGATGAGGTGGCACGGGCCTGCTTGGCCGAGATCGTAACGCCGGAGCCGCTGATGTTCGCCGACAAGCGGATGGTGGACACGGCGGTGCGGCTGATGGACCGGGTGGAGGGACCGGAATTGCGCCAAGAGCTGCAACGATGGGCGGCCGTCCGGTCCGGACCGTCGCATCTGTAACGAGACGTGCCGTTCATTCCGATTCAGGCGGTAGACCCGGCATGTGCCGGGTGACGAACCAGGGGAGGGGTTCAGCTCTTGAGGCATACCCTGCTGCGCCGGATCGCGGTCGGATCCGGCGCCGTGACCATTGCGCTCACGACCGCCCTCAGCGGCATCGCCGCGGCGGACGAGACACCGAGCAACGGCGCCCAAAGCGGCCAGCACGTCGACCAGCCGGCCTCGACATTCGCCGTGTCGGCGAAGTTCGACAAGCCCTCCTATCACGTCAGCGACGAGATCAGCGGGTCGATCTCGGCGACGAACAACGGCACAGCCGCGGTGCACGTGCACTTCTCGGCAACGCCCGACAACTTGTCGCTGACCCGCATCGGGTGGTCGGACATCTGGACCGGCACGCCGGGCATCGACATCGCGCCCGGCCAGACGATCAATCGTGGCTTTGCCGGCACGGTCGAGGACGCGGCCAAGCCGGTCACGATCACCGCGGGCCTGATGGGGAATCCGGCGATTCCCAACCTGGTGACGGACCAGGACACCGCCACGGCGGCCATCGTCGTCGGCAAGGGCGACATCGACGGCACGCTGTACTACGACAAGAACGGCAACGGCTCGTTCGACCAGGGTGAGGGCCTGCCGGACGTGAAGGTGACGATCAGCGGTGGCGCGCCCAGCCACACCTTGCCGCCGGTGAAGACCGACCAGGACGGCAAGTTCAAGGTCACTGACGTCCCGTCCGGCACGTATTCGGCGTCCTACGAGGGATTGGGTGACCTCGTCCCGCAGTCCGCCGGCTGGCGCGTGGACCAAGGCACGGTGCAGGTCGTCAGCGAGGCCAGGCGCAAGGTCTCCGACACGCTCACCGCGTCCACGAAGTTCACGGCCGACACGTACAAGGTCGGCGACACCGCGCATGTCACCGTGACCATGAAGAACAGCGGAGACCGCGCGCTGGCCGGCATCACGGTGATGTGCGGCATCGGTGACCCGCATGAGCTGAAGGGGCGCTCGGACGGCTGGGGCGATCTTCAGCAGAGCGGCCGTGGTGTGGCTGTGCCCGCGCACGGGACGACCACGCTCGACGTGACCGAAGCGGTGCCCAGCGGGGCGCGTTCTTACGGCTACGTCCGCGTCCGCTGCGACTTCGGTCAGTTCAACGCCGGCTTCTACGACGGTGCAGAGCGGGCGCCCGTCGACCGTGTTCACGTGCCGGGGGCGATCTCCAACGTGCTCGGTGGGCTGGGCAACGTCACGACCAAGGTCGTGCCTGCGGGCGTGAAGCTGTACCTGGTCGACGAAATCTCCGCCAAGCCGGTGGCCAACACCGTCACCGACGCGAAGGGCGGCTTCTCGTTCAAGGGCCTGCCGGCCGGCCTCTACCGGACCGTCCTGGTCGGACCATGGAAGCTGGTCGCGGGGCAGTCGCCGATATGGGACTTCACTGAGGGCGACCTCACCGGTCGCGACATCGCCGTCGAGCCCGGGCCGAACCAGCCCGACCCGTACGCCCCGACGACCGCCCCGACCACGCCGACGCCGCAGGCGTTGCGGGTGCTGGCCAACACCGGCGCGGCCGACGTGCAGGCGCTGACCGGCGCGGCGATCTTGGCGGTGGTGCTCGGCGTGGGCCTGGTGCTGCTGTCGCGACGCCGTCGGACCAGCTGAAACCAGGGCAACGCCAGGGTCCGACCCTGATGCTTCGAGCCTGCGCCGGGCGCAGGCTCGAAGCATGGTCAAGGTACGGGACATCGCGTTTGTCGCCGCGCCGGTGCTGCTGGGCGGCTACGGCGTGGTGCGGCTGTTGAGCGGGCACGGTCCCGGCATCGGCTGGACCGTGGGACATCTGCTGTTCCTGGCCGGCCTGGTGCTGTTCGTGCCCGTGCTCCTCAAGCTCGGCGACCGGCCGGGCGCGGCGCCGGTGATCGCGGCGATCGGGCTGCTGGGCCTCGCCGCGTCGGCGGCTCAGGTCGTGATCGACGTCGTCGTGGGCCTGCTCGCGAGCGACCGCGCCGGGATGAACGCCCTGTACCACCAGGTGCAGTCCGTGCCTGGCCTGCTGCCCGGCGTCTACGTGATCGGGCCGGCGCTGTTCTACCTGTGCCTGATCGGGCTCGGCGTGCTCAACTGGCGCGTCCTCGGCTGGTGGAGTCCGGTTCTGCTGGCCATCGGCACCGGGTTGACGCTCGTCAGCCTCGATCTGATTCCGCTGGCCGCCGTTTGCTTCCTGTTCGCGATCGGTCCGTACGGTGTGCGCCGCAACGACCGACGACTGACTGGGGCCACGCAGTGAGTGACGCCAAGCTCTTCTTCCAGGAGTTCCTCCGCTCGCCGCTCACCACCGCGTCGGCGATCCCCAGCTCCAAGGCGTTGTCCGACCAGATGGTCGCGCCGATTCCCGAGCAGGGCGAGCCGGTCGTCGTGGAACTCGGGCCGGGCACCGGCGCCTTCACCGAGGTGATCCAGTCCCGGCTGGACGGTCGCGGGCGGCACCTGGCCGTGGAACTCAACCCGCGGCTGGCCGACGTGCTGGCCAAGCGCTTTCCTGACGTCGAGGTCATCGTCGCCGACGCCGAGCGGCTGCCGGAACTGTTGGCAGAACGAGGAGTTTTCGCCGACGTGGTGGTCAGCGGACTGCCGTGGGCCGCATATCGAGGCCGGCTCACCGAGGCCGTCGCGGCGGCCATGCACCCGGCCGGCGTCTTCACGCAGTTCACCTACACCTGGACGCGGTGGGCCGGACCGTCCAAGCGCCAGCTCGCCGGATTTCGGCGCTGCTTCGAGGAAGTCGTGCTGACCCGGACGATCTGGGGCAATGTGCCGCCCGCGCTCGTGCACGTGATGCGACGGCCGCGGCCGGTTTGACACCCGTTCACAACGGGTAGGCAACGGCGGAGTGTGCCTGGGGCCGGTCACGTTGACTGGAGTTCACCCCGGCGTGGTTGGGTGGCGAGATGACGGAAACCAGGACCGAAAACCTGCCGTTGACCGACGGCCGCGAGCTGCGCGTGACAGCCGCGGAACCGGAGGGTGCAGCGCGGGGCGGTCTGGTGCTGCTTCACGAGGCCCGCGGGGTCACCGACACGGTCCGGCTGCTGGCCGGATCGCTGGCGGCCGAAGGCTGGCTCGTGGTGGCGCCGCACCTCTACCCGGACGCCGAGTCGGACGACGGCCAGGTTCCGCAGCTGCCGGTCGAATCCGTGCTCGCGGACATCGACGTGGCCTGCGTGTGGCTCGCCGAGCGGGGCATCACCCCCGACCGGACCGGTGTCATCGGCTTCGATCTCGGTGGCGCCGCCGCCCTGATCGTGGCGACCAGGCGCGCCATCGGCGCGGCGGTCAGCGTGTCCGCCCGCGGCGTCATCACGCCGCTGTCGGACGGATTGCCCTCGCTCGTCGAGGTCGCGCACGAACTGAGCTGCCCGTGGCTCGGCCTCTACGGCGAGCAGGACGAGCAGGTCAGCGCCGAGGAGGTCGACAAGCTGCGCGACGCCGCGGCCTCGGCCGACGTGGCGACCGACGTGGTTCGGGTCGCCCAGGCCAACCACCGCTTCGACACCGACCCGAAGGCCAGTGCCGAAGCGTGGCAGCGCACTCTCAACTGGTTCGACTCACACCTGCGGTGATCAGGCGACCCCGGCGGCCACCGAGATCTCCGGCTCGGTGGCCGCTCGGACGTCGTCCACCGACACGCCCGGCGCCAGCTCGACCAGCCGCAGACCGTCCGGCGTGACGTCGAGCACCGCCAGATCCGTGATGATCCGCTGCACCACACCGCGGCCGGTGAACGGCAGCGAGCACTCCTTGAGGATCTTCGGCGAGCCGTCCTTGGCGGTGTGCTCCATGATCACGATCACCCGGCGGGCCCCGTGCACCAGGTCCATCGCCCCGCCCATGCCCTTGATCAGCTTGCCCGGGATCGCCCAGTTCGCGAGGTCACCCGAGGCCGACACCTGCATCGCGCCCAGGATCGCCGTGTCGATGTGGCCGCCGCGGATCATGCCGAACGACAGCGCCGAGTCGAAGAAGGCGGCGCCCGGCAGCGTCGTCACCGTCTCCTTGCCCGCGTTGATCAGATCCGGATCCACCGCGTCGTCCGTCGGGTACGGGCCGGTGCCCAGAATGCCGTTCTCGCTGTGCAGCACCACCGTCACGCCCTCGGGCAGGTAGTTCGGCACCAGCGTCGGCAGGCCGATACCCAGGTTCACGTACTGGCCGTCCTGGAGCTCACGCGCGGCCCGGGCGGCGATCTCCTGCCTGCTCCACCCCATCACTGGGCCTCCCTCACGGTACGGCGCTCGATCCGCTTCTCGTTGTCCGTCACCAGCACCACGCGCTGCACGAAAATGCCTGGTAGGTGCACGTGCTCCGGGTCCAGCTCGCCCGGCTCCACCAGCTGTTCCACCTCGGCCACCGTGACCTTGCCGGCCATCGCGCACAACGGGTTGAAGTTCATCGCCGACTTGTCGAAGACCAGATTCCCGTGCCGATCGCCCTTCGCCGCCCGAACCAGCGCGAAGTCAGTGGTGATCGCCTCTTCCAGCACGTAATCCCGGCCGCCGAACGCGCGCGTCTCCTTCGGCGGCGACGCCACCGCCACCCCGCCGTCCGCGCTGTACCGCCAGGGCAGGCCGCCCTCCGCGATCTGCGTGCCGCCACCCGCCGGCGTGAAGAACGCCGGGATGCCGCAGCCACCCGCCCGCAGCCGCTCCGCCAGCGTGCCCTGCGGAACCAGCTCCACCTCCAGCTCCCCCGACAGGTACTGGCGGGCGAATTCCTTGTTCTCACCCACGTACGAGGAGGTCATCCGCGATATCCGGCGGTCGTGGAGCAGGACGCCGAGGCCCCAGTCGTCCACGCCGCAGTTGTTGGACACGACCTTCAGATCATCGACCCCGAGGGCGTGTACCGCCCTGATCAGATCGCTGGGAATCCCACACAACCCGAATCCGCCGACGGCGAGGGTCGCCCCCGCCGGCAGATCACTGACCGCGTCAGCCGCGGACGGCCGAACCTTGTCCATTGTCACTCCCCGCCACGCCGATGTGGACCCGTTCACGCTAGTGACCGCGCGCCACGGGCGTCCACCTCCGACCGGACGTGGCCCGCGCCACACCCCTCAGGCCGTCCGCGCAGGTCACACCCCCTCTGACCCCCCGTTTTGGTGCCTGCGCCCCGAGTGTGTAGTCTTATCGACGGTAGCCGAGGGCTCCGGGGAGGCTTCGCCTAGTCTGGTCTATGGCGCCGCACTGCTAATGCGGTTTGGGTTCACCCCCATCCCGGGTTCAAATCCCGGAGCCTCCGCAACATCCTGCTCTGCTAGGATGACAACTGAACAAGCGCCCGTAGCTCAACGGATAGAGCATCTGACTACGGATCAGAAGGTTAGGGGTTCGAATCCCTTCGGGCGCACGCGCAAGAGTGGGAGAGGCCTGTCGGCGGAAAACGCCGACAGGCCTCTTGCTTTGTGTTTTGTGGGGCTCTCGCCCCACACCCCAAGCCAGGGCGGGCTTCGCCCCCCTGGCCCCCTTCGGGCTCGCTTCGCGTCGCCCTTGCTCGGCTGCGCCATCGGGCTCGCGCTCGGCTGCGCCATCGGGATGTCTCTTGACGTTGTTGTGTCGGCGAGTTGCTTGTGCTCTGGCCGTCTTCCTCTTTTCGTCTGCTCTCTTGGCTTTGGGTCCCTTGCTTCTTTGGGTTTTCGTTCTGTTCGTAGCGGTTAGATGCCGGGGTTCTGGGACAGGGGACGGCGGGGCAGTGGGCTGGAATAGACGATGGTGGTGGTTACGGGGCCGAGGGTGGAGATGCGGCCGGTGACCTCCTCCAGGTGGCGCATGGAGCGGGCGAGGACCTTGAGGACGAAGCAGTCCTCGCCGGTGACGTGATGGGCCTCGACGACCTCGGGGGTGGAGTCGACGAGGGCGTGGAAGGGCCGGTAGTTGTTGGTGGGGTAGCGAAGGCGGACGAAGGCCATGATCGACAGGCCGAGGCGGTCGGGGTCGAGGACGGCGGAGTAGCCGGTGATGACGCCGGACTCCTCGAGGCGGCGGACGCGCTCGGTGACGGCGCTGGGGGACATGGAGACGGCGCGGGCGAGCTCGGCGTAGGAGGCGCGGCCGTCGGCCTGGAGCGCCTCCAGGATGCGCCAGTCGGTGGAGTCGAGGGAATCCATGGTCACGAAGCGAGAGTGCCATGGAAAGGCTGGCGGGACAGCCGGAAGGCCGTGGATCATGGGTTCAGCGAAGGCGGGCCTCGAAATAGCGTCAGTGGCATGAACTTCTTCGAGATGCGGCTGGCCTTCCAGACGGACGTGAGTGACGTGCAGAAGGCGCTGAGCAGTGGGGAGCCGGGGTTCGTGCTGGTCGACACCCGGAGCGCGCAGGCGTGGGGGCAAGGGCGGATCCCGGGGGCGGTGCGGCTGGAAGACGCGGACCTGAGGCTGGATGTGCCGGTGGTGACGTACTGCTGGGGACCGGGATGCAACGGGGCCACGAAGGCGGCGGCGAAGCTGGCCGCCGAGGGGTTCCAGGTGCGGGAGATGATCGGCGGCATCGAGTACTGGATCAGGGAGGGCTTTCCGGTGCGCACGGACGCGGGTGAGGAGCTGAGGAAACCCGATCCGCTCACGGCACTGGACTGCGGTTGTTGAGGAGTTAACCTTCGGAACGTGGCAGTTGTGCTCGACGGCAAGTCGTTGACGTGTGCGGAGGTGATCGCGGTCGCCGTCCGCGGCGAACCGGTGAGCATCGACCCGACAGCACGGGAGTGGGTGAAACGGGCGGCGGACCTGGCGCAGGAGGTCACGGGCCGCCGGCCGGTCTACGGCCGCACCACGGGTGTGGGCGCCAACCGCATGGTGAGCGTGGAGGAGCAGGAGGTCGCGGCGTTCGGCCGCCGCCTGCTCCGCAGCCACGCGGGAGGCACGGGTCCGCTGATCCCGGAGACGGAGGCGCGGGCGATGAATGATCGTCCGCGCCAACCAGATCCTCGCCGGTCACTCCGGGGTGTCGGAACACGTGCTGGACGCGGTGGTGCTGGCCCTCAACGCGCGCTGCTACCCGCAGGTGCACTCGATCGGCGCGATCGGCACGGGCGACCTGACGGCGTTGGCGGAGCTGGCGTTGACGCTGCTCGGCGAACAGCCCTGGATGGGCCCGCACCCGTTGCCCCCGATCGACTTCGCGACGTCGGACGCGCTGGCGTTCCTGTCCAGCAATGCCCTGACGATCGGCCAGGCGGTGCTGGCCTCGGGCCAGCTGTCGGCGCTGCTGGACCAGACGTGCACGACGGCGGCGCTCTCGCTGCTCGCGGTGGACGGCTCGGTGGAGCCGTTCGCCGAGGTCGTGCACCAGTCGAGGCCGCACCACGGCAGCCAGCTGGTGGCGCGCCGCATCCGTGACCTGCTGGGCGAGATCACGCACACGCCGGCGCGCGTGCAGGATCCGTTCGGCCTGCGGTGTTTCCCGCAGGTCCACGGGGAGGCGGCAGACGGCCTGCTGGCGCTGGAGCAGGTGCTCACCGTGGAGATCAACGCCGGCGCGGAGAACCCGCTGGTGTCGGTGCTCGACGGCGACGTCTTCCACCACGGCGGATTCCACAGCATCACGCTCAGCCTGGCCCTGGACAAGGCGCGGCTGTCGGCCCTCCAGACGGCGCAGCTGTCGGTGAGCCGGCTGGCGATGCTGTGCGAGCCGAACTACACGGGCCTGCGGCCCTTCGCGGCCGATGAGGCCAGCGGCAGCTCGGGCCTGATGGTCATCGAGTACACGGCGGCGGCATCGCTGGCAAGCTTCCGGTCGATGGCGATGCCCGCGGTGCTCGGCCACGCCACGCTGTCCCGCGGCGTCGAGGAGCACGCCAGCTTCTCGGCCCAGTCGGCGCGGATGACCGGCGAAGTGGTGCCGCACTTCGTGATCGTGCTGGCATGTGAGCTGATCGCGAGCGCGCGCGTGCTGCGGATGCGGCAGATGCACCCGAACAACAGCGTCGAGCTGCGTGCCGCGTTCGACAACGCGGTGGCCGTGCTGCCGACGGAGACCGTGGACCGGCCGCTGACCGTGGATCTGATGACGGCCAGCGCCCTGCTCACCGGCGAGCACCTGGAGATGCCCGATCAGCTCCGGCGCGTCACGGACAAGCGCGTCACAGATAAGCCTGCCTGAGCTGCCGTTCGGCGTCGTCCAGGTACTCGGCGAGCATCTGTTCGGCCCGCTCCCGGCCCTCCTCGGCCAGCGCGACCAGGATCTCCCGGTTGCGCTTGATGTACGGCTCGTGGAACCGCTGCGGGTCGCCCATCACGTGGAAGACCAGCCGGAGCTCGGCGAGGATGCCGCGCATCATGTCGACGACCCTTGGGCTGCCGGCGAGCTCGCACAGCGCCTGGTGGAACCGCAGGTTGTGGGTGCCGACCGCGGCCCAATCGGACTGCTCGGCCGCCGCGACGGCCTCGTCCACGACCAGGTGCACACGCCGGATGTCCTCGGCGGTCACCTCGGCGTAGCGCAGCGCGCCGCACTCGACGACCTTGCGCAGCCGGTACAGGTCGGTGACGTCGTCCTGGGTCAGGGTGCGTACGAACACGCCGCGGTTCAGCTCGTGCACCAGCAGCCGCTCGTGGGTGAGCAGCCGGAACGCCTCGCGCAGCGTGTTGCGGGAGACGCCGAGCGCGGCGCCGATCGCCTCCTCGGACAGGCGGGTGCCCGGCGGCAGGTCACCCACGGTGATCCTGGTGCGCAGCACGTCGGCGACGCGTTCCGCGGTGCTGACGCGGTCCAGCTGTAGGCGGTCGGCGGCGAGCAGCTCCACCGGTCCGCCGGTCGGATCAGCCACGAGACCCCTTTCGGCGATAACCGTTGAACAATATATTTTCACCGATTCGAGCGTCCAAGCTCCACCCCAGCGTGTGACGCCCTCGGTGCCACAGTGGGATCGGCCGGGCGAGCAGGACATGGGCGGCCGGCGGGGGATGGGCGCCCCGCCTGCCGCCCATGGCAACTACGGTTGGGCTCGTGAAGGAGCAACGCGCCGCGCACCTGTTCGCGCTGCTGATGCTCGTGGTGACGGTCGGGCCGGTGGTGTCGATCTGGCTGTCGGTGATCGCGGCGACCGCGCTGTTCCTGCCGCAGGTGCCGACCAGCTTCACCGGCGGCGGGCTGCGCTCGATCGTCGTGCTGGTGGTGGCGTCGCTGGCCGTGTCGCAGATCCTGGTGCCGGTGCTCCGGTGGGTGCCCGGTCGGCCGTACCCCCGTATCGGCGCTGCGCTGTGTGCGCTAATCGGGTTGTTTGCCGGCGTGCTCGCGGTGATCCTGGCTTAGCGTGAATCACATGACCGAGCGAGCCGAAGTGGTCGTCGTCGGCGGTGGTGTGATGGGGCTGTCGACCGCCTTCCACCTCGCCGAGGCCGGGGTCGACGTGCTGCTGGTGGAACGCGACGAACTCGGCTCCGGCAGCACCTGCCGGGCGGCCGGCGGCGTGCGTGCCCAGTTCTCCGACCCGGCCAACATCGAGCTGGCCCGGCGCTCGCTCACGGCGTTCGAACGATTCCGCGAGCGGCCCGGCACGGAGATCGACCTGCGCCAGCACGGCTACCTGTTCCTGCTCGACGACGAGTCCGACGTGGCCGCCTTCGAGGCCGGCGTCCGGCTCCAGAACGAGCTGGGTGTGCCGAGCCGGATGCTGACCGTCGAGCAGGCGATCGAACTGTCGCCGCTGGTCGTCGGGGACGGGCTGCTCGCGGCGGCGTTCTCGCCGACGGACGGTCACTGCACACCCGAGGCCGTGGTCCAGGGTTACGCCCGTGGCGCCCGGCGGCTCGGCGCTCGGATCCGTCAGCACTGCACGGTCAACGGGATCGAGGTGGTGGACGGCATGATCACCGGTGTTCGGACGACAGAGGGACTTGTCGACACGTCAACAGTGGTCGTGACGGCCGGCGCGTGGTCGGCGACCGTCGGCGAGATGGCCGGAGTGCCGCTGCCGGTCGTGCCGTTGCGGCGGCAGATCATCGTGACGTCCGAAATGCCCGACCTACCGGCGGATCTGCCGATGACCATCGACTTCGGCACGTCGTTCTACTTCCATCCCGAGGGGCCGGGGCTGCTGGTCGGAATGTCCGATCCGGACCAGGAACCGGGTTTCCACCTCAGCACCGACGACGAGTGGCTGCCGGGGCTGGCCGAGGCCGTGCAGCGACGCGCGCCGGGGCTGGCCGATGTCGGCATCGCGCACCGGTGGGCCGGGCTGTACGAGATGAGCCCCGACCGCAACGCCCTGATCGGCGAATCCCGTGACGTCAGCCGGCTGTTGTACGCGACCGGCTTTTCGGGGCACGGCTTCCTTCAGGGGCCGGCCGTCGGCGAGGTGCTGCGGGACCTCGTGCTCGGCGTGCCGCCCGTGGTCGACGTGGACGGGCTGTCCGCCGACCGGTTCGCCAGCAGTTCGGATCGTCCCGAACTGAACTGCGTCTGATGCTGAACCCCATCCATCTGCGCACCCTGACCGAGGCGGTCCGCACCGGCTCGTTCGCCGAGACCGCGCGCCTGCTCGGCTACACGACTTCCGCCGTCTCGCAGCAGATCGCCATGTTGGAACGGGCTGTCGGCGCCCAGCTGTTCGAGCGCTCCGCGCGCAGCGTCCGCCCCACCGCCATCGCCGAGCGGATGGCCCTGTTGAGCCGGGACGCGCTCGCCGCACTGTCCGAACTGGAGCGTGAGGTGCGGGCCCTCACCCGCGGCGACGCCGGCACCTTGCGGCTGGCCAGCTTCGCCACCGCCAACGCCCGGATCATGGCCTCCACATTGGCCGCCATCGTCGAACGCCGCCCCGGTGCCGACGTCCTGCTGGACGAGGGCGAGCCTGACGAGGTCCTCGCCGGCGTGCTGGACGGCGACCGTGACGTCGCCGTCGTTTTCGGCTACGACCTCGATCCCCGGACGTGGCCCCGGGAGCTCGTCGCCACCCCGCTGCTGTCCGAGCCGCTCGTTCTCGTCACCGCGCCCGGCCATCGGCTGGCCACTCGCGGCGACGCGTCCCTTGTGGAGGTCGCCGACGAGCGCTGGATCTGCACCCGCAGCGACACTGCCGGCTCCAAGTCCCTGGAACGCCTCTGCGCCGCCGCTGGCTTCGTCCCACGCATCACCTTGCGCAGCAACGACTACGGCGTCGTCTGCTCCCTCGTCCGGCGCGGCCTCGGCGTCGCCGTCGTGCCCCGCCTGGCCCTCGGCATCGACACCGGCCTCGGCGTCCTGCGCATCGCCGACTCCGACGTCTTCCGCCGCATCCTCGCCCTGCACCGCCCCAGCAACACCAACCCGTTGCTCCCCATCGTCCTGGACGCCCTCCGCGCCCAGTGCGCCGCCATCGCCCAGCGCTGGGCCTGAGTTGTCGTCGGGCTAGAGCTTCTTCATCCGGACGCGGCTGATGGAGTGGTCGGCTTCCTTGCGCAGCACCAGGGTCGCCCGGCCGCGGGTGGGCCGGATGTTGTTGACCAGGTTGGGCTCGTTGATCTCCTGCCAGATCTGCGTCGCCCGGGCCACGGCCTGCTCGTCGGTCAGCGAGGCGTAGCGGTGGAAGTACGAGGCGGGGTTGGCGAAGGCGGTGTCGCGGAGCTTGAGGAAGCGGCTGACGTACCACTGCTGGATGCAGTCGGTGCGGGCGTCGACGTAGAGGGAGAAGTCGAACAGGTCGGACACGGCGAGGCGGGCGCCGGGCTGGAGCACGTTGAGGCCCTCGACGATGAGGATGTCGGGCTTGCGCACCAGTTGCCGGGTTCCGGGCACGATGTCGTAGCTGAGGTGGGAGTAGACGGGCGCCTCGACCTCGGGCGCGCCGGCCTTGACGTCGGCGACGAAGCGCACGAGGGCCCGGCGGTCGTAGCTCTCGGGGAAACCCTTGCGTGTCATCAGGCCCCGCCGCTCCAGCTCGGCGTTGGGCAGCAGGAAGCCGTCGGTGGTGATGAGGTCGACCCGAGGATGGTCGCTCCACCGGGCCAGCAGCGCCTGGAGAATGCGGGCGGTGGTGGACTTGCCGACGGCGACGCTGCCGGCGACGCCGATGATGAAAGGCACCTTTTCGGACGGTTCGCCCAGGAACGTCGTGGTGGCGGCGTGCAGCCGCTGGCGGGCGGCGACCTGGAGGTTGATCAGCCGTGACAGCGGCAGGTAGATGTCGGCGACCTCGTCGAGCGACACCCGGTCGCCGAGACCCTGCAGGCGATGCAGCTCGTCCGAGGTCAGGCTCATCGGCGTGGCCGCGCGCAGCTCACGCCAGTGTTCGCGCCCCAGCTCCACGTACGGGGTCAGATCGCGCGCTCGCGTCACGTCCACAGTGTCCCCGCCGGTCCCGGTTTCGTTCACCCCCGCGACACGTGATGTTGACGACGCTGAGCAGGTGACCGTTTGACACGAACGGAGTAGCGTGGAGATCAAGTTGTCTCCGTTGGATAACGATCTCATCGCGAGATCCCTGCTGGTTCATGACCGCGTAATCGTTTGCGTCGATGTGACCAGCGGAAACGTCGGCCTGTGGATAACTTGAGCGATCCGCGATTCACGGACCCGGTCGACGATTTTGGTGACGCAGGGTGATAACCGAGTTCAACTCGGCTAGTCGATCTTCGTGTCGTGTCACGGTCTTCTGACGTTTCCGCAGGTCAAGTCGTATGCGGTGGCCGGTGCGCGAGAGGGGTCACTCATTCGAGTAGCGTGTCGCCGCGTTCCATACAGGACTTTCACCGAGCGCGGCGCAAATCGCCCGTTCGGACTATGTGTCACGAGCCTGGACGCGTCCTTTTGGGTGAGTGGACGCTCGGAACGTGACATTGCAGGGCAGGTCAGTGGTCGGGGACCCGCGCTAGCAGGCAGTCAAAGAGGAGAGTCATGGCAAACCGGTTCCACCCGGGTCGCATCGCCGCCGCTGTGCTCGGCGCCTCGATCGCGCTCATGTCGGCCGCGCCGCTGGCGTTCGCTGCGGACAGCGCCGCCCCGCAGGACGGCACGTCGTCCGTCACCGCCACCCCGGTCAACGGCGGGCCGCGCGGTGTCGACGTCGAGCTGAAGAGCGACAAGCAGCAGTCGACGCCGGAACAGACCGCCTTGATCAAGCTGAGGATCGACGGCGTCAAGGACCCGGTCCTGACCTACTGCATCGGCCTCACGCTGAACCTCAACGGCGAGAAGATGCACGAGGTCGACTGGGACAAGTACCCGAACCCCAGCGTGGACTTCGACAAGAACAAGTCGCAGATCAACTGGGTGCTGCACAACTCGTACCCGACGATGAGCCTGGCCGACCTGGGCAAGGCCGCGGGCATCCAGGGGCTGACCGAGGCCGAGGCCATCGGCGCCACCCAGTCCGCCATCTGGCACTACAGCGACGGCATCGACCTGGTGGGCGCCAAGAGCTCGGACCAGAAGCACCCGTACCCGCAGAAGGTCGTCCAGGACGTGGACAAGCTGTACCACTTCCTGACCGACAAGAACCCGGGTCTCAACCAGCCCAAGCCGACGCTGAACATCGTGTCGACCGATGCCAAGCAGAACGGCAACCTGGTCGGGCCGTTCGTCATCAAGAGCACCGCGACCGGCGACCTGAAGCTGGACACCAGCAAGTTCCCCAAGGGCGTCACGCTGACGGATGCCAAGGGCAACCCGGTCACCTCGGTCAAGGACGGCGACAGCGTCTTCGTCAAGGTCGCTGACGGCACCCCGGCCGGCAACACCACGTTCAGCGTCTCCACCGAGGCCACGCTCGACCTCGGCCGCATCTTCGTCGGTGTCAACGACAACCCCGACAAGTGCAAGGACGGCAGCAAGGACCAGAAGCGCTGCACGCAGCCGCTGATCGTCGCGCAGGCCAGCAAGGTGACCGTCTCGGCCGAAGCGCCGGCCTCGTGGACCACTCCCACGACGCCGACCACGACCACGACGACCACCACGACCACGAAGCCGACGACCACGACGACCACCACGCAGCCGTGTGTGCCGTCCACGTCGACGACGACCGTGACCACCACGACGAGCAACGGTGGCACCACCAGCAGCAGCCCCACCACCACCTCGATGCCGCCGTCGTGCACCACGCCGACCCCGACCACCACAGCCGACACCAACCAGCTCGCCTACACCGGAGCCTCGGTCATCGGCCCGGTGATCGCCGCGATCGTGCTGATCGGCGCGGGTATCGGCGCGCTGTTCTTCGTGCGTCGCCGTAAGGCCAACCACAGCTGACACCAGCTGCTTCGCTGAGCCATGTGGGGCCTCCCGTGCGAACGGGAGGCCCCACTGTCGTTTCGGTTAGGTACGCTCCGTTGTCGACCCTGACCTCGAAAGGTGGACTGTGAACGTCCCCAACGCGACTGAGCCCGCACAGTCCGACAGCACGCCCCGTGCCGGTCGCCGGCCGGTGATGGTGACGTGGGAGGGCCTGACCGGCCCCCGCCTCGAGTCGGCCCGGCTGGTGTTGTCGGAGAACCGGATCAAAGGCAGCGGGCGGGTCGTCGCCGCCGCCATCGAGGGCAACGAGGCCTACAACGCCTCCTTCGAGCTCTCCGTCGGTGAGGACGGCGTGGTGAGCCGGCTGCTGCTGCGCAGCGCCACCGCCGAGGAGGAGCGCACCATGTCGCTCAGCCGCACCGAGGACGGCATGTGGATCATCGACCGCGGCCGCGGTGCCGAGCGCCGTGACTTCGAGGGCGCACTCGACGTCAACCTGCAGAGCAGCGTCCTGTTCAACGCCCTGCCGGTGCGCCGCCTCGGCCTGCACCGCGAAGCCGGCGAGCACGAGCTGCCCGTCGTGTGGGTGTCGTTGCCGGACCTCTCGGTCAGCCTCGTCCACGAGCGCTACCGCACCGTCTCCGTGGACGACAGCGGCAGCGTCGTCGCGTTCGACCGCGGCGACGCCTCGGTCGAGCTCAGCGTCGACCCCAACGGCCTCGTGGTCGAATACCCCGGTCTCGCCCGTCGGGTCTGATCAGAGCATCTGGACGATGGCCACCGTGCCGTCGAGGGCGGTCAGTCGGCCGCCCTTGTTGCCGAGGTCGCGCAGGTTGGTGAGGGCGTCCCGAGCCTCCAGGTCGACCTTGACGGCGTGACGAGCGCCGGAGCGGTGCTGTTCGAGCTCCCGGCGGGCCAGGTGGCCGGCGTTGACGGTGGCGGCGAGGCCGCCGGTGGAGGCGAGGGAGCCGCGGGCGGCGCCGAGGCGGCCGAGGGCGTCGTCGACGGCGTCGAGGAGAGCGGCCCGGTTGCCCTCGCACATGGCCTGCACGAGCTCGGGGCGGCTGCCGGCGACGCGGGTGCCGTCGCCTGAATTTTGCGGCCAGGGCTAGCGACAGCGGCCCTCCCGAGGCGCCGACGCTGGCGAGCACGGCCGCCAGCATGCGGCAAGGTGGGAGATGCGGGCGACGGTTTTTTCATGGGCGGACGCCGATGCCGGCACGACGTGGGCGCCGCAGGCCAGGGCGAGCTGCACGACCTCGAGCCACACCTCCTGGTCGCTGTCGTCCTCCGTGGTGACGACCCAGGCGGCATCCCGGAACAGCTCGGCTGAGCCGGCTGTCCACCCCGACCGCGACGTGCCGGCCATGGGATGCCCGCCGACGTACCGTGCGTAAGGGTTGATCTTGCGCACGGCCTCCGACACCGCCCCCTTGACGCTGATGACGTCGGTGAGCCGACATCCGGGCGCGTAGGCGGAGACCGACCGCAGCACGTCGGCCAGCGCGGTCAGCGGCACGGCGAGCACGATGAGGGCGTCTTCCTCATCGGCTCGGCGCAGCGCGTCGTCGACGCTGTCCTCGACTGTGAAGCCGGCCGCGCGCGCGGCATCGGCGTCCGTGGTGGACGCGGTGGTACCCCAGGTCGCCCGGCCGGCAGCGCTGGCGGCGCGCATGACGGACCCGCCGATCAGTCCCAACCCGATCACACAAACAGGCAGCACGTGCCCCATCCTGCCGCCACGGGCGAACCTGGCGAAACCACCCCGGGTGTTAACGCAGCGCGTCGAGTGCGAAAGCGGCGTACATCGCCACCCCGTGCTCCATCGCGGCCTCGTCGAACAGCACCCGGTTGGAGTGGTTCGGGGCCGCCCCGTCCAGCGCGGTCGACGGCGGGCAGGCGCCGAGGAATGCCATCGCGCCGGGAATCTGCCTGGTCACGTACGAGAAGTCCTCCGCGCCCATCATCGGTTCGTCCATCGGCTCGCTGTAGCGCTGCCCGAGCACGGAGCCGGCCAGGCCGAGCACGGTGGCGGCGACCTCGGCGTCGTTCACAGTGATGGGATAGCCCCGTTCGAGCTGGAACGTCGCCGAGCAGCCGTAGGCCGCCGCGGTGTGCTCGCAGATGCGCTTGGCCTCCGTGTGCACCGCGGTGCGGGTGGTCTCGGAGAACGTCCGGATGGTGCCCTCCAGCTCGGCCAACTCCGGGATGATGTTGGTGGAGGTGCCGGCGGCGATCTTGGCCACGGTGAGCACGGCCGGCTCGGTCGTGGCGACCCGGTGCGTGATCATCGTCTGCAGCGCGCCCACCATCGCCGCCGCGGCCGGCACCGGGTCCAGCGCCTTGTGCGGCTGCGAGGCGTGACCGCCGCGGCCGATCACCCGCACCCGGAACACGTCGGCCGCGGCCATGATCGGGCCGGGCCGGCTGGTGATCACGCCCGATCGCACCGTCGACGTGATGTGCAGGGCGAACGCCTTGTTGGCGAGCAGGCCGGACGCGCCGAGCACGCCCTCGTCGATCATGTGCTTGGCCCCGTGGTGGCCTTCCTCGCCGGGCTGGAACATGAAGACCACATGCCCGTTGAGGGCCTCCTTGCGGGCGCACAGCAGCCGTGCGGCCGAGGCCAGCATCGCCACGTGCGTGTCGTGGCCACACGCGTGCATCGTCCCGTGCACCTCGGACGCGAAGGCGCAGCTGGTCTGCTCCGTCAGGGGCAGCGCGTCCATGTCGGCCCGGAGCAACACCGTCGGGCCCGGGCGGGCGCCGTGCAGCACGGCCACGACCGAGTCCGTCGACTGGCCGGTGGTGATCTCCAACGGCAGACCCTCCAGCGCGTGCAGCACCGCCGCCTGCGTCAGTGGAAGCCTCAGTCCCAGCTCAGGCCGCTTGTGGACCTGTCGGCGCAGCGCCACCGTGCGTGGCTGGAGCGCGCGGGCAGCCTCGATGAGACCAGCGAGCCTGGGGTCACCTGACTGGGTGGTAGCTGGGCGTGCCGCTGAAGTGGTCATCCAGCCATGTTCCCACCGGAACCACCGTCCGGCCGATCTGTGCGGGGCCGGCTTGGGGGATAGTGCTTCCGGGTGACCGGCCCGTACGCATACGGTGTGCACATGTCGGTGCACGAGCCGGTCGGTGGTTTCGGTGTCGCCGTCGTCCGCGAGGACGGCAAATGGCGCTGCAGCTCGCTCGACCTGGCCACTTTGAACGAGCTCGACGCCGCCATCACCGCGCTGCGCAAGATCAGGTCGACCGGTGCGCTGTTCGGCATGCTCAACATCGACGACGAGTTCTTCGTGCTGCTCCGGCCCAGCCCCGGCGGCGTGTCCCTGCTGCTGTCCGACGCCGCCGCCGCGCTGGACTACGACATCGCCGCCGACGTGCTCGACCTGCTGCGCGTCGAGCCGCCGGACGACGAGGACGACGGCCTCTGGCCCGAGGGCGACCTGGCCATCCTCGCCGACCTCGGCCTGCCCGACGGCGAGCTCCAGGTGATCGTCGACGAGGTCGACCTCTACCCCGACGAGCAGTTGCAGATGATCGCCCAGCGCTGCGGCTTCAACTCCGAGTTCGACGCCATCATCGACCGTGTCCAGCAGTGACGAGGAGCTGGTCCGGGCCGCCATCCGGGCCGCCCGCTCCGCCGGCGACGATATCCCCATAGGGGCCGTCGTCGTCGACCGTGACGGCCGCGAGCTCGCCTCCGCCAGCAACGCCCGTGAGCGCCTCGGCGACCCCACCGCCCATGCCGAGATCCTCGCCCTCCGCGCCGCCGCCACCGTCCTCGGCGACGGCTGGCGCCTTGAGGGCTGCACCCTCGCCGTGACCGTCGAGCCCTGCACCATGTGCGCCGGCGCCCTCGTCCTGGCCCGCGTCTCCCGCCTCGTCTTCGGCGCCTGGGAGCCCAAGACCGGCGCCGTCGGCTCCCTCTGGGACGTCGTCCGCGACCGCCGCCTCAACCACCGCCCCGAGGTCCGCGGCGGCGTCCTCGAACCCGACTGCGCCGCCCTCCTCGACTCCTTCTTCGCTGCTCACCGCCCGTGACCAACCCCAGCTGACAACCGCCATCGGGCGTCCTGTAATGTTCTTACCGGTGGCGTGTCCGAGCGGCCGAAGGAGCACGCCTCGAAAGCGTGTGAGGGGCAACCCTCCGTGGGTTCAAATCCCACCGCCACCGCTGCGCAGAGCCCCGGCAACCGAGTCTGGTTGCCGGGGCTCTGTCGTTTCGTCTCAGTTTCTGTTGCAGTTGCCCGTCAGACGGCCGACACGGGGACCCAGCGGCACCGTCTTCGTATGTCGGCAAGCGGGGGAGTTGTTGGGGGTGGCGACGACTACGGCGTCTGGGGTGGCGGACCAGGTGGCGAAGTCGCCGACGAAGGTGTCCGTCACGGCATAAGAACCATTACCGGCGGACAAAGCGACGGGGAGGGTGTTCCAGCCGGGGCCGTCGGTGAGTGCGAAATCGGTGCTGCCGTCGCCGTTGCAGTCGGCGGCGGCCGCATCGGTGACGGTGGAGACCCGATGCGGCGCCAAGCCGGCCAAGGAGTCACGGCGCGAACAATCCGCCACTTCCCCGCCGAATCTGCCGGCGAACGGAGGGGCCGCCATGGGCAATCGACGCCGTCAACGACGGACAACCAGCGGCCGGTAGTGCATTCGAACCAAGATGACCAGGCCGAGGGCGGCATAGACGATCAGCATGACGCCGGCGGTGAGCCGGAGCGGGTCGACCAGAGTGGCGTACTCCTCGGCCGGCGTACGGTGCTGCGGCAGCTCGGCGCCGAACCTGACGATCACGCCGAAGCCGGCCAACCCCAGCACGACGTAGAGCAGGACCAAACGCCTGGCCGCCGAAGAAAAGCGGTGCAACGTCCGGTACGCGCGGTCATGGATGGTCCCGCGCAGCGCGAAGACGCCGATCACGACAGCCGGCACGATGGCCAAGGCCGCCACCAATGGGCTGATGGGCAGTGCCGGCCCGAAGACCAGCGACAACACGAGAACGGCGATGGCCGAAGCCATGCCCACGAAAGAAGCGACAACACACCACTTCATGGCCGAAGCCCCCCTTCGGCGGCGAGTCCCACCGCCACTCGATAGGAGGGGCCGGCCACCCGCCAGGTTCCGGACGCGAAGGTGATCGCCGGCATACGGGCAAAAAGGGTCAGTCCTCTGGCGGGGAGTTGTCGAAGTCCCGCCGCAGCTTGATGCGCGGCGGGTCCGGCGGGGGCGGCGCCGGCGGCGGACCGAGGTTGAGGGAAGCCAGGCACAGCAGGGCCATCACGGCGAGGAAGGCCACCGCGACAGCGCAGACGAGGCGGGGGATGCTGGCCATGGTCTGCTCGTACTCGGCGGCGGTGAAGTACGTCCGTTGCCCGTGACTATCGGTCACGTACTGCCCGTTCTCGTAGCGCGGGAAGCCGCGCGGCAACATGCTCAGGCCGCCGATGAGCGCGACAGCGGCCAGCATGAGCAGGCTGAGCCGCCACACCGGGGGCACGGCCACGAACCCGTGCCACAGCTGCTCGCGGGCGTCCACTTTGAGCATCAACGGCGGGATGGCGGCGAACCCGGGCAGCATGAACAGCACGGTGAGGCCGATGGGCAGCGAGATGCCCGGCACGATCGACAGAATCAGCAGTACGAGCAGGCAGACCGCCTCGACCGCCAATCCACGCCCCCACCACTTCATCGGTCGACCCTAGATCGGCGATCCGCCCGGTATGGGGGAAACGGTGGAAATCAACGCCCTTCGTACTACCAGGTAACCGTTGTGCAAAAGCCTTCCGGTGTTCACTCGACCGGGGGAGGATGCCCCGACCACTGAGCTAGTAGGAGGACGAGGGTGACCCCATCTCCACACCGCCGCAGAGCCCTGGCCGGCACGGCGGTGACCGCGCTGTTGTCGGCCGGACTGGTCGTCACAGCGGCCCCGGTGTCGGCGGCGCCGAGCGCTGATGCCCTGATCGCCGAGGTGTACGGGGGCGGCGGCAACACCGGCGCCACCCTGACCTCCGACTACGTCGAGCTGGCCAACCGGTCCACGGCGGCGGTGTCGGTGGACGGCTGGAGCGTGCAGTACCTGCCGGGGGCGCCGAAGCCGACGAGCACCTGGCAGACGACGGCCCTGACGGGCAGCATCGCCGCGGGCGCGAAGTACCTGGTCGGCGAGGCCAAGAGCAGCGGCGGCACGACGGCGCTGCCGACGGCCGACGCCACCGGCACCATCAACATGTCGGCGACCGCGGGCACGGTGGCCCTGGTGAGCGGCAAGGACCCGCTGACCTGCCTCACGGCGGCGGACTGCGCGGCCGATCCCCGGGTGCACGACCTGGTGGGCTTCGGCGGCGCGGTGGTCGTGGAGGGCGCGAGCGCCCCGGCCCCGAGCAACACGGCGGCGGTGTCCCGCATGGCGGGCGACACCGACGACAACTCCAAGGACTTCACCGCCGGCGCGCCCGCCCCGACCAACAGCAAGGGCGAGACGACCGGCGGCGGCACGACCCCGCCGCCGACCGGCGTTCCGGCACGCATCCACGACATCCAGGGCACGACCCGCCTTTCGCCGCTGGTCGGCAAGCAGGTCAGCGACGTGCCGGGCATCGTGACGGGCGTGCGCACGTTCGGCAGCAGCCAGGGTTTCTTCTTCCAGGACCCGAGCCCGGACAACGACCCGCGCACCAGCGAGGGCATCTTCGTCTACACCGGATCGAAGGCCGCCGCGGTCAAGCCCGGCGACGCGATCACGGTGGCCGGCAAGGTCTCGGAGTTCTACCCGGACGAGTCCGGCGCGAAGTCGCTGTACCAGTCCAACACGGAGCTCGATTCGGCCACGGTCACCGTGGTCTCCTCGGGCAACCCGTTGCCGGCGGCGGAGATCCTGCACCCGGACACGGTGCCGACGGCGTTCGCCCCGACCGGCGGCAACATCGAGGGCCTGGCGCTGGAGCCGGACAAGTACGCGCTGGACTTCTTCGAGTCGCGTGAGGGCATGCGGGTCGAGGTGGACGACGCCCGCGTGGTCGGCGCGACCGACAAGTACAACGAGCTGTACGTGACGACGAAGCCGGCGCAGAATCCGAGCGCGCGCGGCGGCACGGTCTACCTGGGCTATGACGACAACAACGCGGGACGGCTCGAGGTGCAGTCGCTGATCCCGTTCGCCCAGACGCCGTTCCCCGTGGCGAACGTGGGCGACAAGCTCACGGGCGCCACCGCGGGCCCGCTGGACTACACCCAGTTCGGTGGCTACGTGGTCCAGGCGACGCAGCTGGGCGGCCTCGTCTCGGGCGGACTCAAGCCGGAGACCACGTCCAAGCAGACCGTGGACGAGCTGGCGGTGGCCACCTACAACGTGGAGAACCTGGCGCCGACCGACCCGCAGGCCAAGTACGACCGACTGGCCGGCAACCTGGTGCACAACCTGGCCGCGCCGGACATCGTGTCGCTGGAGGAGATCCAGGACAACTCGGGCGCCACCGACGACGGCGTCGTCGCGGCGGACCAGACGCTGCAGAAGTTCGCGGACGCCGTGGTGGCCGCGGGCGGCCCGCAGTACAAGTGGACGGAGATCGATCCGACCAACGACGCCGACGGCGGCCAGCCGGGCGGCAACATCCGGATCGCCTTCTTCTACAACGCCAAGCGGGTGTCCTTTGTGGACCGCCCGGGCGGCGGCGCCACCACCGCGACGACGATCGTCAACAACCACGGCCAGGCCGAGCTCTCGGTCTCGCCGGGTCGTGTCGACCCGACCAACACGGCGTGGAACGCCAGCCGCAAGCCGCTGGCCGCGGAGTTCAGGTTCCAGGGCCGCGAGGTCATCGTGATCGGCAACCACCTGGTGTCCAAGCTCGGCGACCAGCCGGACGTAGGCCGCAACCAGCCGCCGTCGCGCAGCTCGGAGGTGCAGCGCGGTCAGCAGACGGCGGCGCTGCGCGCGTTCGTCGACCAGATCCTGGCGGTGAACAAGAAGGCCAACATCGTCATCCCCGGCGACTTCAACGACATGCAGTTCTCGCCGACAGTGGCCACCCTCACCGCCGGCGGCAAGCTGCGTGACCTGGTGAACGAGCTGCCCGCGAACCAGCGGTACAGCTACGTCTACCAGGGCAACTCGGAGGATTGGATCTAACCATTCGCCGGGCTGTATTACCGTACGCCGTGGGACTTGTAGTGGGTTGGGCAAAGTACGTCCAGCTAGTTGTCGGTACACCCCATCAATCTGTACGTATTCTACCCTTTGTACATTCTAACGAAAAGAGAGACTCGCATTCGACGAGACGTACTCACGCGGGGGCCGCGAGTTTTGGTACATGACTGTTGTTAAATGCGTAGTCCTCAGAGTCGGGTTTTCGTAGGAGATTTCATAACCGGTCTGGGACATAAATTGATAGGTATCGCGCCGAGAGCGAATTAACGTCGAACGCGGGATTAGGGACTGAACGTCAGGAAAGGTCCCTTCATGTCATTGTGGGGGCGTGACTCAGCCGAGGGCCGGCCAGGTGCTGGCGGCGAACCTGAAGGTGCTGCGCGACCGCAGCGGCCTGTCGCTGTCCGAGCTGGCCCGCCGGTCCGGCATCGCCAAGGGCACGCTGTCCCAGCTGGAGTCCGGCGCAGGCAACCCGACGATCGAGACTGTGTTCAGTTTGTCGAACGCGCTGAGCGTGCCGGTGTCGAGCCTGCTGACGCTGCGCAGCGACCCGGACGTGGTGCTGATCCGCTCGGCCGACCTGGAGGTGCTCAGCAGCAACGCGGTCGACCTGAGGATGCTGCGGCGCCTGGACGTGACCGAGACCGTGTTCGAGATGTACGACCAGCGGGTGCGGCCGGGACAGCAGCAACACTCCGACGGCCACCCCGGGATCGAGCACGTCACGGTGGTCGCCGGCCGCCTGCTGATCGGACCGCCCGAGGAGCCGTACGAGCTCGGGCCGGGCGACTACGTGAGCTTCCCGGCCGACCGCCCGCACATGTACCGCGCGGTCGACGGGCCGGTGTTGTCCGTGCTGCTGCTCCAGTACAAGGCCGATGCCGGGCCGCCGGCCTTGACCTGCGCCACCTCCGACCCGTAGCGTTCATTTTAACGAACGGAGGTGGCCGTGCACGTGGTGGTCGTCGGAGCGGGGGTGATCGGCGCGGCCTGCGCCGAGGCGCTCAGCGCGGCCGGTGCCACGGTCACCGTGGTCGACCGCAGCGGCCCGGCCGCGGGCACGACCGGCGCCGGCGAGGGCAACGTGCTCGTCTCCGACAAGGAACCCGGCCCGGAGCTCGAACTGGCGCAGGCCTCCCGCCGTCAACTCCCGGAGCTGCTGGCCAAGCTGGCCGAGGAACTCGGGCAGGCCGATGTGGAGTGGCAGCCCAAGGGCGGCCTCGTCGTGGCCACGACCGATCCCCAGCCGTTGCACGATTTCGCCGCACGACAACGAGAAGCCGGCGTGCAGGCTCACCCGATCACCGCACGCGAGGCGTTCGAGCTGGAACCGAACCTCACCCGCGAGATCACCGCGGCCGTCCACTATCCCGAGGACGGCCAGGTGCAACCCGTGCTGCTGGCCACCACGCTGCTCTCCGCCGTGCGGCAGCGTGGCGGCCAGCTCCTTTCCAGGGTGACCGCGACCGGCGTCTCCAAGCACGCCTTGCTGACCGACAGCGGCGTCATCGCCTGCGATCACGTCGTCAACGCCGCCGGTCCGTGGGCCGGCGACTTCGCGGCCAAGGCCGGCGCGCCGATCCCGGTGCTGCCTCGGCGCGGCGTGATCCTGGTGACGACGCCGGTCGTGGATCTGGTGCGGCACAAGGTGTATGACGCCGACTACGTCGGCGCGGTGGCCAGCGGCGACGCCGATCTCCAGACGTCGACGGTGGTGGAATCGACGCCCGCCGGCACGGTATTGATCGGCTCCAGCCGGCAGCGTGTCGGCTTCGACGACACCATCCAGGTCGACGTCCTGCGCGAGCTGGCCCGTAAGGCGATCAGGCTCTTTCCCAAGCTACGGAACGTGAATGTCATGCGGGCCTACGGCGGGTTCCGGCCGTACCTGCCGGACCATCTGCCGGTCATCGGCGAAGACCACCGCGTGCCGGGCCTCTGGCACGCCACCGGTCACGAGGGCGCCGGCATCGGCCTGGCGGTGGCCACCGGCCGGCTGCTCGCGGAGCTCATGACCGGCAGGACGCCGCACATCGACCCAAAGCCGTTTCGCACGGACCGACCCGGGCTGGCGCTGTGAACGTCACGGTCAACGGCGAATTGCGGAAGGTCGAACCCGGTCGGACGATCGCGGCGGTGGTGCCGAATGTCGGCGTCTTCTGCGCGATCGGTGTTTGCCACGGCTGCCTCGTCACGGTCAATGGCCTGCCGGATGTCCGTGCGTGCCAACGGGTTCTGCACGAGGGTGACGAGGTGGTCACGCGATGACCGTCGTTGTGGTCGGTGCCGGGCCGGCCGGCGTCAACGCGGCCGTCACGGCGGCGCGGGCCGGGCAGGACGTGCTGCTGATCGACTCCGCGCCGAGGATCGGCGGCCAGTATCACCGGCAGTCCTTCCGTGCCAAGGAAATCCGCGTAGCCCACGACCGCGTGAAGCATCTGCCGGACACGAGCGTCTGGGCGATCGAGGGCAACCGCCTGCACCTCACCGGATCCCGCGTCGTCACGGCGTCACGGCTGATCCTGGCCACCGGCGCCTACGACCGCACCCTGCCGTTCCCAGGCTGGGACCTGCCCGGCGTGTATACCGCCGGTGCGGCGCAGGCGATGGCCAAGGGACAGGGCATTGCCTTGGGGCGCAACGTGATTGTCGCCGGCACCGGGCCGTTCCTGCTGCCGGTCGCGAGCTCGCTCGTGGACGTCGGCGTGAAGGTCCGCGTGTTCGAGGCGAACTCCCCGTCGCAGAACTGGCTCAGGGAAACGAAAGCGCTGATCGCCGGTCGCCGCAAACTCGTGGAGTTGGCCCAGTACGCCAAGGTGGCACCCTACTACCGTGAACGCACGGCGGTCATCGCCGCCCACGGTGACGACCAGGTCCGCGAGGTCACCGTCGCGAAGCTCGACCAGGACTGGAATCCCCTACAGACCAAGCGAATCCCGGTTGACGCCGTCTGCGTCGGCTACGGCTTCGTGCCGCAGTTGGAACTGGCGATCTCCGCCGGTTGTCGCATCAGCAGCGGCTTCGTGGAGGTCGACGAGGATCAGCGCACCTCGGTGCCGTGGATCTTCGCCGCCGGTGAGATCACCGGCATCGGCGGAGCAGAACTGGCCGCGCAGGAAGGCATCAGAGCCGGTGCCGCGGCGGCGGGCGTGCAGCTCGGCCTCACCGTCGACCGGCGCTTCGCCGAGGCCCTGACCAGGGTGTATCCCGTCAAGAAGGGCTGGCGGGGCTGGCTGACCGACGACACGATCATCTGCCGCTGCGAACGCGTCACGCACCGGAAACTCCAGGCTGCGGCGGAAAACCTCACCGCGACCCGGGCCGTGAAGCTGGCCAGCCGGGCCGGCCTCGGCGTCTGCCAGGCCCGGATCTGCGGCCACACCGTCGCCGACCTGCTCGACCTGGACCCCACCACCTTCGCCCGCCGGCCGATCGCCACCCCGATCCCGCTCGGCGACCTCGCCGCCAATCCCGTGGAGGAGCCATGATCTTCGATGGAGTGGTCGTCGCGACCGCCCTGCCGTACCACGACGACCTGAGCGTCGACCTCGACCGCTACGCCGAGCACTGCCGCTGGCTGATCGACAACGGCTGCCACGGCATCGGCCCGAACGGCTCCCTCGGCGAGTACTCGTCCCTCACCGACGACGAACGCCGGGCCGTGGCGCGCACAGCGATCGAGATCGTCGGCGACGACGGCATCGTGGTCGTCGGCGTGCATGCCCCCGGCTCGCACCAGGCCCGGCGCTGGGCCGAACTGGCGGCCGAGGACGGCGCGGACGGCCTGCTCTGCCTGCCGCCGACCATGTACCGGGCCAACGACTCCGAGGTGATCAACCATTTCGCGGTCGTGGCGGAAGTGGGCCTGCCGGTGATGGTCTACAACAACCCCTTCGACACCAAGGTCGATCTCACGCCGGCGCTGCTGCGCGAGATCGCCCAGATCGACAATGTCCTGGCGGTCAAGGAGTTCTCCGGCGACGTCCGCCGCGTGCTGGAGATCCGCGAACAGGCGCCGGAGCTCGCGGTGATCGCCGGCGCCGACGACGTGCTGCTCGAAGCCGTGCTGATGGGCGCGACCGGCTGGTTCGCCGGCTTCCCCAACGCCTACCCGGCCGAGTCGGTGGAGCTGTTCACCCTGGCCAAGGAGGGTCGTCTCGAAGAGGCGCGCAAGCTGTACGAGCGGCTCGTCGCGGTGTTCCGCTGGGACTCGCGCACCGAGTTCGTGCAGGCCATCAAGTACGTGATGGACAAGCTCGGCCGCTACGGCGGTCCCTGCCGTCCGCCGCGCGGGCCGCTGACCGAGGCTCACCGCAAGCAGTTGGACGCCGATCTCGCCCGGGTGGTCTGACGTGCGGGCCAGCAGGTACTTCACCGCCGTCGACTCGCACACCGAGGGCATGCCGACGCGGGTGATCACCGGCGGCGTCGGGCCGATTCCCGGCGCCACCATGGCCGAACGGCGCGAGCACTTCATCAAGAACCTGGACCACATCCGGCAGTTCCTGATGAACGAGCCGCGCGGGCACGCCGCCATGAGCGGCGCGATCCTGCAACCGCCGACCCGACCGGACGCGGACTGGGGCGTCCTCTACATCGAGGTCTCCGGCTGCCTGCCGATGTGCGGTCACGGCACGATCGGCGTCGCGACCGTGCTGGTCGAGACCGGCATGGTCGAGGTCACGGAGCCGGTCACGACCGTGCGGCTGGACACCCCGGCGGGCCTGGTCGTCGCCGAGGTCACCGTGCGAGACGGCCGCGCGGAGTCGGTGCGGTTCCAGAACGTGCCGGCGTACGTCCACGAGCTCGACGCCGTGGTGGACGTGCCGGGGCTGGGCGAGGTCCGCTACGACATGGCCTACGGCGGCAACTTCTATGCCATCCTGCCGATCGAGTCCATCGGCATCTCCTTCGACGTCAAGGAGAAGGACCGGATGCTGGCGGCCGGACTGTCCATAATGGACGCCATCAACGCTGTGCGGAAGCCCGTGCACAAGGAAGATCCCGGCATCGCCGGCTGCAAGCATGTGCAACTCGTCGCGCCCGGCCGGGACGGCAGCGACGCCCGCAACGCCATGGTCATCCACCCCGGCTGGTTCGACCGATCGCCGTGTGGGACCGGCACCAGCGCGCGGATGGCGCAGCTGCACGCCCGCGGCCAGTTGCCGCTGAACACCGACTTCGTCAACGAGTCGTTGCTGGGCACACGCTTCATCGGACGGCTTGTGGCCGAGACATCACGGGGCGTGACTCCGACGATCGAAGGCCGCGCCTGGGTTACCGGCATGGCACAGTACCTGCTGGACCCAACCGACCCGTTCCCGAACGGGTTCACGCTGTGAGGAGTGCTCGACATGACTGATCGGCCGGCGAGGCGAGACCCGTCCAGGCTGGTCGAGGCGACCGGCTTCCGATCCTCGGTCGGAACCGGCTGGGGCGATGTCGCCCGCGAGGTCCGGCTGACCCCGGGCGCCGCGGAGGCCGCCGCCGCGCACCGCGCACGGCTGTCCGCGGAGTTCCCGGGCCAGCGCATCGCGGTCGCCGCCGGCCGGGCCCCGGTCCGCGCCAACGACACCGACTACGACTTCCGCCCCGACAGCGACTTCGTGTGGCTCACCGGTTGCAACGCCGAAGGCGCCGTGCTGCTGATGCTGCCCGTGTCCGGCGGGCACGAGACCGTGCTGCTGCTGCGCGAGCCGGCCCGTCCCGGGGATCCGGAGTTCTTCAGCAGCGCCCGTGACGGCGAGCTGTGGATCGGGCCCGTGCCTGGCCTGGCCGAGTGGAGCGAGGCCCTCGGCGTGGCGTGCCGGCGTGTCGAGGACCTGCCCGGCCTGCTGCGCGGCCAGCACCCGGCGGTCAACGCGACCGGCGGCGTCGAGCCGATGCTGGACGCCCTCGGCTACGGCAACAGCTCCACCCTGCGCACCGCGCTGGCCGAGCTGCGCCGGATCAAGGACGCGTGGGAGATCAGCCAGCTCCAGGCCGCCGTCGACGCCACCGTGCTCGGCTTCGCCGAGGTGGCCGCCGAGCTGCCAATGGCGATCAAGGGCGGCGGCGAGCGCTGGCTCCAGGGCACCTTCGACCGGCGCGCCCGCACCAGCGGCAACGCCCCCGGCTACGCCTCGATCCTGGCCGCCGGGCCACACGCGCCCGTGCTGCACTGGGTTCGCTGCGACGGCGACGTGCCGGCCGACGGGCTGCTGCTCATGGACGCCGGCGTCGAGGTCAACACCTACTACACCGCTGACGTGACCAGGACCTTCCCCGTCAGCGGCAAGTTCAGCGACCCGCAGCGGCAGGTGTACGAGCTGGTGCTCAAGTCCCACCTCGCCGCCATGGCCGACGTGCGGCCCGGCGCCGAGTACCGGGCCTTCCACCGGACCGCCATGCGCGTGCTGGCCGAAGGCCTGCACGACTGGAGCCTGCTGCCCGTCTCCGTCGACGAGGCGCTGGACTCCGACGGGCAGCACCACCGGCGGTACATCGTCTGCGGCGTGGGCCACTTCCTCGGGCTGGAGGTGCACGACTGCGCCAAGGCCCGGGCCGAGGCCTACCACGACGGCACCCTCGCCGCCGGCATGGCGCTGACCGTCGAACCGGGGCTGTACTTCCACCCCAACGACCTCACCGTGCCCCCGGAGCTGCGCGGCCTCGGCGTGCGCATCGAGGACGACCTCGTCGTCACCGACACCGGCGCCGACGTGCTCTCCAGCGCGCTGCCCATCACCGCCGCCGGCGTCGAGGAATGGGTCAGCGGCTGTCTTCGGGGCTGACCAGATCCAGCTCCAGCTGCGGCGACACGTGATCGGCCGCTGCCTGCCTCACCTGCGGCGAGCGCAGACAGCGGCCACACGTCACCGGGTCGTTCGTCGGCACGAACCGGGTGAAGTCCCAGGTGCCGGTGCCCACATGGCAGCCGGGGGCCGGGATCAGCATCTCGCCCAGCCACCGCTGTAAATGCACCGCGTGCACGGTCGTAGAGCTGCCCAGCCGCCCGTTGCGCTGGTCGAACCGGCCTCGGGCGTGGGCTGCCGTCCCCTCCAGGAGCGCGCTCAGCGGATCCGTCACCCCACCAGCCTGGCACGCGGGTCTGACATTCGCGGGAACTACCGGGCGACGCGCCTGCGGTCCTCGATGTGCCCGAGCAGCGTGCCGCCGAGCGCCCGGATCGCGAACGGGTCTCCCTCGGCCGCCGCCAGACGTTGCGGCGTCGTCGCCGTGATCACCTCCCCGAGCATCGTCTGGATCTGCTCGAAGCTCGCGCCGTCCGAGCGGGCCAGGTCGATGGCGGTCCAGCGCAGCACGGTCGGCTTCAGCTCACACGCCCGGGTCTGCAGCTCGCCGGTCGCCCGTTTGGCCAGCAGGTACAGCGTTCGCTCGATGGTCGACACCTGGATGTGCCGGCCGTTGCGGGTGGCGAACAGCGGCTCGCCCATCCGGCGGTCGCTCGCGCCCATCTGACCGGGAAGCCGCTCGAATCGCCCCAGCAGATAGTTGTCCAGGCGTTCCGCGGCCAGCCGGGCCAGCGGCACCCGGCGGGGCCTCGGTCCCCCGATCCTCAGGGCATACCCGTACCGGCCGGCGCCATGGGTGTCGAGGTCCCGCAGCCGAAGCGCGGTCAGTTCAGGCAGCCGCATCCCGGTGGTCAGCAGTGTGGCCAGGATCGCGCTCGTCCGCGAGCGGCTTCGACGCGCCTCCGCCGCGGCGCCATCGAGCAACTGGACCGCCTGATCAGGGGTGAGCACCCATTCGCGGGCGGCCGGCCGGACCGAGTTGCCGAGCCGGCGGATCCGCTGCGTCGGATTCTCGCTCAGGTGGTAATGGTCGACCAGCCAGGTGTAGAAGCTCGAAACCGCGCTCAACATGCGGTTCGCGGTGCTCGCCGCGAAGTCGGCCCGTCCTATCGCGATCAGCCAATCGGTGATGTCGTCGGTGGTGGCCTGAAGTGGGTTCACGGATTGCCGTTCACACCACAGCAGCCAACCGCATCCCCGTCGCGCGTCGGACTGGATCGCGGCAAAGGTCTGATCCAGTCCAAGATCCAGTGAATAGGCCCGGCGGGTGGTGGCGGTCTTGAGTGTGCCGCCCCATGCCTTTGTGGCAAGCAAAATGTCGATCATGACCCCGTCCTGGTGTTCTCCATGATCTTCAGTGGACCGACGGTGATGTGCAGGTGCAGATAGTGGACGGCCGCGAACACCATCAGTCCGACGACGACGATCAACAGTAGGAATCGCAGCCAGCGAGCCCAGCTGTCCGTGGCGGTGACCAGCGCGGCCAGTGTGCGGGCCCAGCTGTCGGGCTTGCGGTCATCTGGCCCGGCGGCGGGTCTTTCGTCTATCGTCATGGCGGTTCCCCATCATTTCAAGGCATGCGCCGTCGGCGCGCCGGCAAGCTCAACCGACGGCGGATGCGGTGGAGGAGCCGGAATGGCCCCGGTTCTCGGGGCCATTCGCTTGTGTGGACCCGAGTGACACGAGTGAAGCACGGTGATCCAGTGGTGCCAATCGACGTATGCGACGAGCGGTCGGTCAGGTTCGGTGCGACCGATCAGGTCGAGACCGTTTGTCGTGTCACGTCGGCCAGTGGTCGATGGCGAGGCCGTGCGCGGTCGCGTTGAATCGGCAAAACCGCAGCTCATGGGGTTTACCGGGGAAGAGCTGATAATTATCGATTATCAACTCTTGTCGCCGACGGGGGCGGAATATGAGCGTGGGCTCCGGCGCGCTGCGCCGGAGCCCACGCTCCGCGGAGGATACGGGATTTGAACCCGTGAGGGGTTTAATCCCCAACACGATTTCCAGTCGTGCGCACTAGGCCACTATGCGAATCCTCCGCGGGAGAGCCTACCGGAGAGGCCCCTCACCAGCCAAAACGGCTGGTGAGGGGCCTGGCGGGTTGGGTTGCCGCGGCTGGCACGGCCGTCGTGTTCGGCCGGGCTGTGCCGACGAGTTCGTCAGCCACGGGCGCGGGTGCCCGCGTAGACGTACTTCCAGCGGCCGTGGGTGGGCTCGGCCGGCCGCTCGTAGACGATCACCGGTGACGCGGCCAGCGCGGCCTTGAGCTTCTCGCGGTTGCGTTCCTTGGGCAGCTGCGGGTACTCCCAGCGCGGCAGCATCGGCACGCCGTCCCGCTGCGCCGGGACCTTGATCGTCCGGCCGTCCTCGGGACCGCCGAACAGCTCGATGTCGATCTCAAGCCGTGTGTCCTCCGCCATGGCCCGGCATCCTGCTCCCGATCCGGCGGCGCCGCCCCCCGAGCCACCTCATCGGGGGACCCGCTACACTGACACACGGACCTCGTGCGGTGTCCATCCTGTGAACCTCCCCAGGGCCGGAAGGCAGCAAGGATAAGCGGGCTCTGACAGGTGCGCGGGGTCCCCTTCACTTTGGAACGCCCCCTGCCCGCAAAGAGCGCGGGCAGGGGGCGTTCCGGTTTTGTCTCTGGGGGACGACCCCCAGACCCCCGGATAGGGCTTCGCCCCGCACGCCCGGCCGGCGGCCAGGAGCAGCCCGGAACCCGCACCCTCGGTTTGTCGGGGGCTGGCAGTAGGGTCGTACCCGTGGCGCTCGCCCTCTACCGCAAGTACCGGCCCGCGACCTTTGCCGAGGTCGTCGGCCAGGATCACGTCACCGAGCCGCTGCGGGCAGCGCTGTCCGCGGGGCGGGTGAACCACGCCTACCTGTTCTCGGGCCCGCGAGGCTGTGGCAAGACGTCCAGCGCCCGCATCCTGGCCCGGTCGCTGAACTGCGTGCAGGGCCCGACGCCGACCCCGTGCGGGGTGTGCAACTCCTGCGTCGGCCTGGCCCCGGGCGGCTCGGGCACGGTGGACGTGGTGGAGCTGGACGCGGCCAGCCACGGTGGCGTGGACGACGCCCGCGAGCTGCGCGACCGAGCCTTCTACGCGCCGGCCGAGGCCCCCTACCGCGTCTTCATCATCGACGAGGCGCACATGGTCACCACGCAGGGCTTCAACGCCCTGCTGAAGATCGTGGAGGAGCCGCCGGAGCACCTCATCTTCGTGTTCGCGACGACCGAGCCGGAGAAGGTGCTGCCGACGATCCGGTCGCGCACCCACCACTACCCGTTCCGCCTGATCCCGCCGGGCACGCTGCGCGGCCTGCTGGAGAGCATCTGCGGCGACGAGGGCGTGAAGGTGGAGCCGGCGGTGTACCCGCTGGTGCTGCGCGCGGGCGGCGGCTCGGCCCGTGACACGTTGTCGGTGATGGACCAGCTGCTGGCTGGCGCGGGTGACCAGGGCGTCACGTACGAGCGGGCGATCTCGCTGCTCGGCGTCACGGACGTGGCCCTGATCGACGAGATGGTGCGCGGCCTGGCGGCGGGCGACGGCGCCGCCGTGTACGGCACGCTGGACCGTGTCGTCGAGGCCGGCCACGACCCGCGTCGATACGCCCAGGACCTGCTGGAACGCCTGCGTGACCTGGTGCTGCTGTCGGCGGTGCCGGACGCGAGCCAGCGAGGGCTGATCAACGCGCCGGAGGACGAGCTGGCGCAGATGCAGGAGCAGGTCTCCGGCCTCGGCCCGGCCACGCTCACCCGGTACGCCGAGATCGTGCACGCCGGCCTGATCGAGATGCGGGGCGCGACCGCGCCGCGGCTGGTGCTGGAGCTGCTGTGCTCCCGCATGATGCTGCCGGCCGCCAGCCCCACGGATGCCGCGCTGCTGCAACGGATCGAGCAGCTGGAGCACCGCCCGATCGCCGCCGGTGGCGCGGTGGCGGTGGAGGGGGCGGCGGCCCCGGTCGCGAGCAAGTTCCAGCGGCCGTCGCAGCGGTCCGCGGAGCCCGAGCCGGCCGCACCCGCCCAGACCGCTCCCACACAGCCTGTGCCCGTTCAGCCCGCCCGGTCCAGGCCGCGCCGGCGCAGGCGGAGCCCACGCCGCCGTCCCGCAGGCCCAGGCCCCCGCGCCCCGGCAGCCGGAACCCCCGCAGGCCGAGCCGCAACCGGAGCCCGAGCCGGCCCCGGTGGCCCCAGCCCCGGTCGCCGCCGCGCCCGCGAGCGACGGCGCCATTTTTCTTCTTTTTAATTTGTTTTTTTTTTTTTATTTTTTTTTTTTTTTTTTTTCAGATGCCAAATAACGGAGCGGTACGCAATTACTTCCACCTTCCCATACTGCCAGACCATGTCTCGTAACTGCACAGTGAGCGAGATGTACGGGTACCAGAGAACCGGCACCGCAACGAAGGGCCCTGCGCTATCTTCATGACCTCTAACGACACGACCCCCCATAGAGTCAATCTAGCTTCTGTTAGTTTAGCCGCGGGTCGAGTCCGTTACTCAACTGACGTTGAGTATGGGTCACCCCAGAGACCACTCCTGATTGACAGCCCTTTAGACGTATTGGTTGAAGCGGCCTGACGGGAGTGCAAGTCCACGCAGGCCATGCTGATGAACGCCGCCGTGCAGTCCGTGGACGGCACCACCGTCACCATCGCCCACACCTCGGCCCCGCTGGCCCGCCGCCTCGCGGCCGCCCAGAACCAGGACGCCATCGCCGCCGCCGTCGGCAAGGTCGTCGGCGGCGAGTGGCAGGTCAAGGTCGTGCACGGCGAGGCGGGCGGCGGTCCGGGCGCGATGGCCGCGCCGGCGGCGGCCCCGGCCCGGCAGCTGCCGGTGGCGCCGACCCGGCCCAGCCAGGCCCCCGCCCGCAGCCCGAGCCCAAGCGACGTCGGTGGCGCCGCCGCCGTCCGCCTCCGCGGTCGACGACATCCCGCTGCCCCCGGAGCCCGACGAGCCGGCGGAACCCGAGCCGGCGCCGGAGCCGGAGACCGAAGAGTCGATGATGGCCGAGGCGGCGCGCGAGCCCGAGCCGGGCGAGCTCATCGACCGCCGCGACCCGCACGACGTCCTGCTCGAGATGCTCAACGAGGAGCTGGGCGCGGTGCCGATCGAGAAGAAGGCTAAGCCAGCAGCCGGCTGACGAACTCGATCGCCCGCGGATAGGTGGCCAGCTTGTTGTCCAGATTGGCCATCTGGTGCCCCTCGTCGGCGTGCACCACCAGCTCGCACTCGACGCCGTTGCGGCGCACCGCCGCCGCCAGCTGCTCGGCCTCGCTCAGCGGCACCCGCGGGTCGTTCGCCCCGTGCACCACGAAAAGCGGCGCCCGGATCGCGTCGACCTTGTTCATCGGGGACGCCTCCTCCAGGAAGTCGCGGTCGGCGTCCAGCCAGCCGTACTCCCGTTCCCGGGCCCGCCGCCGATAGGGCGAGGTGTTCTCCAGGAACGTCACGAGCGAGGAGATGCCGACGATGTCCACGCCCGCCGCCCACCGCTCCGGCAGGAACGCCAGCCCGGCCAGCACCAGGTAGCCGCCGTAGGAGCGGCCCCACAGCGCCACCTTCGCCGGGTCGACCCCGATCGACGGCAGCCAGTCGTGCAGCACCGCCAGGTCCTGCACCGAGTCCAGCCGCCGACGCCGGTCGTCGGCCGCGTAGTACGTCTTGCCGTAGCCGACGGATCCTCGGATGTTCGGCACCACGACCACGTGCCCGGCCGCGACCAGCCCCTGAACCAACGGGTCGAACCGCCGCTGCGACTGACCCTCGGGGCCGCCGTGCAGGAACAGCACGGCGGAATCGCCGCTGCCGTAGACGAAACACGGGATCTGGCCGTTGGCCCGGACATGCGTGGGCTCGACCATGCCGGCCAGCTGCGAGCCGGTGTCGGTCAGCGGCGTCACCTTGGTCGACTCCAGGTCGACCAGCAGCACGTCCATCGGGATCGTCGGCGAGCTGAAGGTCAGCGCCACGAACCGCGAGTTGGGCGAGAACACCGGATCCATCAGCGGATAGGAGATCCAGCCGTCGGCCGGCAGCGGGATCTCGTCGAGCTGCCGCCCGGTCGCGCCCTCGTGCACGGTCAGCCGGGCCACCCCGTCGACATTGGTCATCACCAGCAGCTTGCGCCCGTCCGGCGTCAGCCAGCCGGTCAGGTCGTGCTCGTCGGAGGCCACCAGCCAGGTCCACCGGGCCGTCGCCAGGTCGTAGCGGGCGATCGCCTTGAACTCGCGGTCCCGGTTGCTGGTGACGATCAGGCCGGAGCCGTCGGGCAGCCAGCCGATCTTGCCGACGTTGGTCTCCTCGTCGGCGCCGGTCAGCTCGGCCACCCGGTCGGCGTCGGTCTCCGGCATGGTGTCGACCAGCAGCAGCTGCATGGAGTTCGCCTGGTCGGAGGCGATCGCCGTGGCCAGGCGCCGGCTGTCCGGCGACAGCTTGGCGTCGAACTGGTTGCCGCCGCCGTCGTAGACGACCTCCTCGGCCCCGCTGTAGAGGTTGCGCACCACGATGTCGAAGTCGACTTTGTTGCGCCGGTTCGTCGCGTACACGATCCGGCCCGCGCGCACGCCCATCAGCCGGTGCACATACCGCTCGTCGTGCACGACCGGCTCGAACTCCGGCTCGCCGACGCGCAGCAGCGACAGCTGGCCGCGCTCGTTGCCGCCGCTGTCGTGCTCGACCACGACGGCCCGCTCGCCCTTGACGTAACTCGCCCCGCTCACGCCGGTCAGGTGCGGCAGCGGCGTCGCCGTGCCGTCCGGCGCCAGCTCGACGAGCTGCACCCGGCCCGTCTCGTCCGATCCGGCCAGCACCCGCCCCTCGTCGTCGACGTCGAACGCCCGCCAGGTGTGCAGTTCCAGTAGTCGCTTCACGTCCAGCCCCATGGGGCCACCCTGTCACACCCGGCGACTACGCTGGTGCTGGTCAAACCGACGAGAGGAGCCGCGGTGCAGCCCGGCCAGCCCAACATGCAACAGATCCTGCAACAGGCCCAGCAGATGCAGCAGCAGCTGGTCAACGCCCAGCAGGAGCTGGCGGCCGCGGAGGTCACCGGCACCGCGGGCGGCGGCCTGGTGACCGCGACGGTGACCGGCGCCGGCGAGCTCAAGGCGCTGGCCATCGACCCCAAGGTGGTCGACCCCGAGGACGTCGAGACGCTGTCCGACCTGGTCGTCGCGGCGGTGCGCGACGCCAACAACAACGCGCAGGCGCTGGCCGCGCAGAAGATGGGCCCGCTGGCCGGTGGCCTCGGCGGCGGGTTCGACCTCGGCGGCCTGAGCCTGCCCGGGTTCTGACCGTGTACGAGGGACCGGTACAGGATCTGATCGACGAGCTGGGGCGGCTGCCCGGCGTCGGTCCGAAGAGCGCTCAGCGCATCGCCTTCCACCTGCTCGCCGCCGATCCGGCGGACATCGGGCGGTTGCAGGACGCGTTGCAGAAGGTGCGCGACGGCGTGCAGTTCTGCCAGATCTGCGGCAACGTCTCCGAGGAGCAGACCTGCCGCATCTGCAAGGACCCGCGCCGCGACGCCACCGTGGTGTGCGTGGTCGAGGAGCCCAAGGACGTCGTCGCGGTGGAGAAGACCCGCGAGTTCAAGGGCCGCTACCACGTGCTGGGCGGCGCGCTGGACCCGTTGTCCGGCGTCGGCCCCGACCAGCTGCGCATCCGCGAGCTGCTGGCCCGGATGGGCGCCGACGACATCAAGGAGATCATTCTCGCCACCGACCCCAACACCGAGGGCGAGGCGACGGCGACCTACCTGATCCGCCTGCTGCGCGACTTCCCCGGCCTGACCGTCACCCGGCTGGCCTCGGGCCTGCCGATGGGCGGCGACCTGGAGTTCGCCGACGAACTCACGCTGGGCCGGGCCCTGTCGGGGCGTCGCACGGTCTGAACGCGCACCGGTGAGGATCATCGCGATCGACGGGCCGTCCGGCGCCGGCAAGTCCCACTACGCCGCGACGCTGGGCCGTCCGATCGTGCCGACCGACCACTTCGCCACCTGGGACGACCCGGTGGCGTGGTGGCCGCGGCTGGTCGAGGGCGTGATCAAGCCGCTGTTGGACGGCTCGTGCGGTCGGTATCGGCGCATGGACTGGAGCAGCGGCACGCCCGTGCTCGGGGCGGAGGTCGTCGTGGAGCCGACGGAAGTCCTTGTGGTGGAAGGGGTTTCCGCCGGCCGTCGGGCGGCGACGCCGTGGCTGTCGCAGCTGATCTGGGTCGAGGCGGCGGACGAGCTGGAGCGGGCCGTCGCCCGTGACGGCGAGGCCAGCCGTTCGGATCTGGTGCGGTGGAAGGACTTCGAGCGCGGTTGGTTCCAAGTGGACGGCACGCGTGACCGGGCCGACCTAATCGTTCAGCACTAGCTCCAAGGCCTCACTCGCCCGCTTGTGCACCAGCGGGTCCAGGCCCGACGAGCACATGGCCAGTGCCCGCCGGGCCAACTCCAAGGCCCGTTCCCGGTTGCCGATCTTCCGGTGCACGGTGGACAGTTCGGTCAGCACGCCGGCTTCCAGGACCCGGTTCTCGATCTCCTGGGCGATGCGCAGCGCCTGTTCGAGCCGCTGCATGGCCAGGTCCTGGTCACCGCGCCGGCTCGCGATCTCGGCCAGCGACCCCAGCGCGTTCGCCTCGGCGCGATGGGAGCCGGTCTCGCGGGCCTGCGCGAGCGCGGTGGTCGCGTACTCCTCGGCCTGCGCCAGGTCGTCAAGGTGCAGATACACCATGGCGATGTTGTCCAGCAGGTTGCTGCGCCCGTCCAGCGATCCGAGCTCGGTGCGCAGATCGAGGGCCGCATGCAGGCACGGCAACGCCTTGTCGGCCTGCCCCATCTCCAAGCGGGTCATGCCCAGATTGGTCAGCACCGTCGCTTCGTCGTACCGGCGGTTCAGCGCCCGGAAAACGGCCAGCGCGTCCTCGTACAGCGACACGGCCTTGTCGTGCTTGAGCAGCGCCAGATTCACCGTGCCCAACTTGGACAGAGCGACGGCCCGCCCGACCGGCAGGTCGACCTTCTCGGCCACGTCGAGCGCCTGCTCGAAACACTCGGCCGCCCGCGACAGATCCCCGGTTTCGCCGTACACGCCGCCGATGTCGTTCAGCGCCTCGACCAGGGCCTCGTCCGGGCCCATCTCGCGGTAGTAGGCCAACGCCAGCGACAGCTGGTCGACCGCCTCGCCGTAGCCGCTCGAATCCCAAGCCAGGGCGCCAAGGGCCTGGCGCATAACGGCTTCCGCCCGGCGGTCGCCGGAGCGCAGCGCCGCGGTGAGGCCGATCCGGGCGATCGTCACGCCCTCACCGCCGGGCCGGTGACCGCGGAAGTAGCGATGCAGCGCGTCGGCCAGACCCCAGGCCGCGGGCAGCGGGCCCGTCTCCTCGGCCTGCGCCACCGCCGCGATCAGGTTGGCCCGTTCCGTGTCCAGCCAGGCCAGCGCCTCGAAGTGATCGGCGAACAGCGGCGTCGTCACGACAAAGCCGGCGCCCGGCACCGGCAGGCGCACGCTGCCCGGGGACAGCGTGTTCGAGGCCGCCGCCGAGGCGTGGTGGTAGTAAGCGGCCAGGTTCGACCGGGCGATCACCTTCGAGCCCGGGTTCTCCTCCACGTTCGTGCGCTGCTCGGCGTACAGGCGCAGCAGGTCGTGCAGGTGGTAGCGGCCCGGCGAGTGCTGCTGCACTAGGTTCGCCGCCGCCAGCCGGTCCAGCAGCCGCTGGGACTCGTCCAGCCGCAGCGACGCCACCGCCGCGGCCGCCTCCACCGTGAAGTCCGGGCCGGGAATCAGGCCCAGCAGGCGGAACAGCTGCCGCGCCGCGGGCTTCAGCGCGTGGTACGAGAGGTCGAAGGCGGCGGTCACGGCCGCCTCGTCGTCCTCGTCCACCACGAGCACGTCGAGCCGGTTGCCCTCACGCAGCCGGGCCACGTAATTCCCGACACCAGGCCGGTTCGCCAGGTTCGCCGCGGCGATCCGCAGCGCCAGCGGCAGGTAGGCGCAGAGCCGGGCCAGCTCCTTCACGGCCTCCGGCTCGGCCAGGACGGCCCGCGCGCCCAGCATCTCGCTCAGCAGCCGGTGCGCCTCGTCCGGCGACAGCGCGTCCAGGCCGACCGGCCGCGCGCCCTGCAAAGCCGTCAGTCCCAGGAGAGTGTCCCGGCTCGTCACGAGGACCGCGCAGCCCGGGCTGCCCGGCAGCAACGGCCGGACCTGCTCGGCCGCCGCCGCGTTGTCCAGCACCACCAGCACCTGCCGGCCGGCCATGCACGACCGGTACAGCGTGATCTGCTCCTCGACGTCCAGCGGGATCTGCGACGGCGGCACACCCAGCGCCTTCAGGAACCGGGTCAGCGCGTCCACCGTGCTCATCGGCGGGCCCGGGGCGTAGCCCCGCAGGTTCACGTACAGCTGCCCGCCTGGAAAGCGGTTGCTCACCCCGTGCGCCACGTGGATCGCCAACGCCGTCTTGCCGACCCCCGGCGGCCCCGACAGCGTCACCAGCGGCACG
>NZ_KK037166.1:5620339-5629383 GCF_000568255.1 Kutzneria sp. 744 | reverse complement strand
CGCAGCAGCAGCGCCAGGCGCCGCCCTCCCGTGACTTCGACGATGACGACGGCGGCTCCGTGCTCAACGAAGGGTCGTGGTGAGCGTGGGCGTCACCCTCCCTTCCGAGGTCACCTGGGTCCTCGACCTCATCGGCGTCGAATGGCCCAACATCGACGAGGACGAGCTCCGCTCGGCCGCCGACCAGCTCCGTGAGCTCGGCTCCGAGCTGTCCAGCAACAACGGCGACGCCAAGTCCGAGATCGAGGAGATGCTCGGCGTCAACTCCGCCGAGTCGCTGGAGATCTTCGAGGCGCTGTGGAAGAAGCTCGCCGAGGGGCATCTCCAGCAGCTCGGCGAGGGCATGGACCTGCTCGCCACCGGCCTCGACATCGCCGCCGTCGTCATCATGGCCATGAAGCTCGCGGCCATCGTGCAGCTGGTCATCCTCGCCGCCGAGATCATCGCCGACCAGGCCGCCGCCATCGAGACTCTGGGCGCGTCCGAGGCGCTGGCGGTAGCCCAGACCGAGATCACCGAGCAGATCGTCAAGCAGGCCATCGAGCAGGCCATCCAGACCGTCGAGCAGCAGCTACTGTCCGTGGTCGAGGGGCCCATCTTCGCCGCGCTGGAGAGCGCCGGCACCGAGCTCGCCACCCAGCTCGTCGGCGATGCGCTCGGCACTCACCAGGGCCTCGACATGGGCGCCGTGGCCAATGCCGGCGTCGACGGCTTCTCCCAGGGCGTCAGCGACTCCGTCGACCAGGTCGAGGGTATGGCCGACTCCGTCGTCAACGACCCCCTCGGCACCGCCGAATCCGTCGCGACGAACCAGGGCATCCCGACGTGAGCAAGGTCAATATCCACCCCGAGCACCTGCGCAAGTCCGGCGGCAAGCTCAAGGATTTCGCCGGGAAGATCGAGCAGGCCGGCAGCAAGCTCGAAGAGACCGGCCAGAACCTTCAGGCGCACGCCTCCGGCGACCGCTCCGGTGTCGGTTCCGTCGTCGCCAAGTTCACCGGCAAGGCCACCGAGATCACCGGCGTCGTGTTCAAGGAAGGCGGTCGCGTCGCCGGCTCCGCCGGTGGCCGGCTCGGCAACACCGCCGACCTGTACGAGGAAGCCGACGACCTCGGCGCCAAGGGCCTGAAGAAGGTCCACAAGAGCCGCGACGCCAAGCCCGTCGCCGGCGGCGGCGCCCGCTCCGGCTCCTCCGTCGGCTCCGGCGGTGGCAAGACCAAGAAGGCCGAGCCCGTAGCCGGTGGCGGCACGCGTTCCGGCTCCCGTGTCGGCAGCGGTGGCGGCAAGAAGGATCACGAGGTCCCCTCCCTCAGCGGAGACCTCAACGACCCGCCCAAGTCCACCCGCGACTACGACTCGCGCGGCAAGACCGTCAATACCGACGACCTGACGCATCCCGACCACAATCTGATCGACGACAACCTCATCAAGAAAGCGCAGGCAAATCCCGACCGTGTGCAGGACGCGTTGAAACCGGGGGCCGATCAGAACCATCCGGTCGTGAAGGGCATCGTGCCGAAGGACTACGATCCCACCGGTGGGCTCGGGCAGACCGAGTGGAACAAGCGGTACTGGCCGTCTGGGAAAACCGATGCGCACGGCAATCCAGAACTCATGTGGCCCGATCCGCAGAAGCATCCCCAGGGCTTCGAGAGCCCTGAATCGCGCCAACCCACCGTGTTGCAGCCCGGGCACACCATCGACCGCTTCGGTCCCGGATTCGGTCGCTTCACCTCGCCGACCGACACTCCGTTCCCGCAGCGCGGACTGCCGCCCGGCAACCTGAGCGACGGCTATCACCAGTACGAGGTCGTGAAGCCCATTCCCGTGTGGGAGGGCCCCATAGCCCCCGCCATGAAACAGGATGGCGGCGGCACCCAGTACTACATGCCGCATTCCGTCATCGACCTTGTCAACGCCGGTTATCTCCGTGAGGTCAAGCTGTGAACATCCAGGAACTGGATTCCGCCGTAGCCGCCATCGGCATTCCCGCCCGTATGGTCGCTCTCGGTGGCCACGCCCAGTACTCGTGGTCCCTCGAGCAGGCCGAGGACGGCATCTGGGAGGTGTACTGGCTGGAGCGCGGTGACAAGAACGACCTCGAGCGCTTCGCCACCGAGCATCAGGCCTGCACCTACCTGCTCGGCCGCCTGACCTACAGCCAGATCCTTGCTGGCCTCACCTGGGGCGACGCGGGTCAGTGACCCTTGGCCTTCGGGCCTGCTCATTCGAGTAGGCCCGAAGGCGTCGTTCGGACTCGGAGCACCGGTGATCACATGAGCGGCGACGTCGGTGTCGACTTGATCAAGGAGGACCGGTGACGGACCAGTACAAGCAGCGCTACTACGCCCTTGTCGGAGGCCGCCAGTTCCACACCGCGCTGACCGTCGACCCGGACGTTGTCGACCTTTATTGGTACGACGACAACCCGCCGCTTCCTGGCTTTGAGAAGGTCACACCGGCCATCGCCATCAGGCATACGCCGCTCACCGAGGTGGACAGCGTGCACCGAGTCGAATGGTTCGCGGAGTATCGGGGCGAGCCGTTCAAGGTCACGGCCGATCGCGGCGACAGCTTGCTGCTCTACTACCTCGGCGGCAACGAGCCCAAGGCTCGGGAGCTGGGCCTCGAGGTTGAGGAGCGGTTCGTCGCCACCGGTGTCATTCCGAAGTCCGAGATCGAGAACCTGCGCGAGGTCGACACCGTCATCTGGCCCGGGGCTGAGTCGCAGAGTTGAGTATCGCAGCGCCTCCCCTCGCGTGTTTGATGCTCTGGATGGTCTTCGTTGTCGAGGGGTGATTTTGTGGATCGTGAGGAACTGAAATCCGCGATCGCCGAGATTGGCATTTCCGACCGCCTGATCGCGGTGGAAGGATATGCGGAGCACGCATGGTGCGTCGTCGAGGGTGAGGGCGGCGCCTGGGAGGTGTTCTGGGGAGCGTGCGGCAGCAAGGAGGACCTGGAGACGTTCTCGTCGGAGCATCAAGCATGCTCCTATCTCCTCAGCCGCCTCACGTCCTCGGAGATTCTTGCCGGTCTCTCCCGGGGCGGCGTTGTCCGATGATCATTTCGATGGAGAGCCTCGCCGTCCATCTTGAGGCGATTGGTGTTGACGACGACGACGTTTCCATCGGCGAGACCGCCGACAGTCGGTGGTGCATCCTCCAGGGTGTAGACGGTGCTTGGTCCGTCTTCTACCGCGAGCGCGGCGACAACTTCGACGAATCCGTTTTCGCTCTCGAGTCCGACGCCTGCTACACCCTATTAGGTCGCATGACCGTGCTTCAGATCACCAGGGGTCGCTTCCAGTTCGAGGATGGGGCGGAGTAATTGAGCAACCAGGACCGTTCTATCTGGAACGTGGCGAGCGCGGTCGAACCGATCTGATCTCCAGCGTGGATCCGTTGTACTGATCACCTGGCGTAACCCGTCCGAAGTACTTCTCGCGAACCGCCTCTCACCTCTGCCGTACCCTGCCCGTTGAGTTGAGACGCTCTGACCGTCACCTGGGGGCGACGTGAGCAAGGCCAACATCCATCCAGCGCATCTCCGCAAGTCGGGAGGCAAGCTCAAGAACGTAGGCGAGTCGATCCAGCAGACCGGTGAGAAGCTCGAGCAGACCGGCCAGAACCTCGCCGCCCACGCCTCCGGCGACCGCTCCGGTGTCGGTTCCGTCGTCGCCAAGTTCACCGGCAAGGCCACCGAGATCACCGGCGCTGTCTTCAAGGAAGGCGGCCGCGTCGCCGGCTCCGCCGGCCATCGCCTCGGCGCCACCGCCGACCTCTACGAAGAAGCCGACACCACCGCCGCCCGCAACCTCAGCAAGCGCCACCCCGACGTCAAGGGCAAGGTCGACCCCCACGGCGGCGCCAAGCGCACCGGCACCCCCGTCGGCAAGGGCAAAGGCGGCACCGCCAAGAAGCTCAAACGCGTCCCCGGCGGTGGCACCCACCCCACCGCGAAGGTCGGTTCGGGTCACGGCGGCAAGGACAGGAAGGCGCCCGTCATCCCTGGCGGTGGTGGCGAGCCGGCCCGTCTCAAAGGACGGCTGCCAGATCCGGACTCCGCTGAAGTGCACCTTCCCGAACTGCTCGAACGTCACGGCGTGACACAGGAGCAGTTTGACTCTATGCGCCAGCGTATGAATGAGCCCGGTGGTACCGCGAACGTCACTCACGCGGAAGCTGCGAAGTGGCGCGCGATCCGTGAAGAAATCCCGCTTGACAGTGGTCGTCCCGTGCAGAAGGTTCTGAGTCCATCGGCGGCCGAGAACTATCTGAACAATGTTCATGTCAAAGGCGGATTTCAGGCGGACAGCGCCCAAGGGTGTTTCGCCCGAGTGTCCGACGCTCGGACCATGGTCACTCCTTCCGACTATCGTGAAGGTTTGCGCCTGGACTACGATGACCATACCTTTCCGGCTGGCCTTGACTCGGTTCATGTTCTGCGTACGCACGTCGACGAGCCCGCGGACTACGCGGTGCCCTTCGGCGGGCCAACTGAAGCCGGTCGCGCGAACATCGGTGGCACGAAGGACTGGGGTGCCCCGTTCACCGGAAACGGATTCACCGGGTCGAATGACCACCTTGTGCCTGAGTGGGAACGTACGCAGAGCCCGCTCGCCGATGGCGACCAGATTTTCCGTATCGACAGGAACGGGCATGAAGAGCCGGTGGCAACCTTTGACGACGGGCGCTGGATTCCAGTAGGGGGAGTGAAGTGAGTACAGTGATTGCCAAGCAGCACTACGAGGCCGTTCTCGGTGGGCGTGTGTACCGTGCCACTCGCACTCAAGATCCTGACGTTGTCAATCTTCGCTGGACCGGCTCTGAGTCGCCGGCAGCGGGATTCGTGCAGACGGCACCTGACGCGTACAAGATGTCCGTTCGTTTGGAAGAGCTGGAATCTCTTTCGCTGGTTGAGTGGCGATGCGAGTACCGCGGCGAACCGTTCGTGGTCAATGGCGAGGATGGTGACAGTCTGGACGTGACTTACGTTGGAGACAGTGAGACGAAGGCTCGCGAACTTGGCATGGACGTCCGCGAGCGCTTTGTTGCCACGGGTGAGATCCCGCGGTCTGAAGCCGTTAATCTGCGTGAGGTGAAGAAGCGTTACTGGCCCAAGGGTGAGAATGTGTAGTTTGTTCGGTGCTGGTCGGGGCTAGTCGCAACTGTTGGTGGTGAGGGCGGCAGGCTTGATAAATCGCGCCGCACGGCAGCGTGCTGGCGTTGGTTAGTAACCTGTAGGCAAAACGGCATGCTTGAGGCGAGATGCGTTGCGAAGGTGTGGAGGTGCGGACTTTGGAGCGGTGGTGACGAACGGCCCGGGCGTCGTCGCTCTTGTCTGGCGTGGCTAGGTGTGCCTGTGGTGGCTCGCATTTAGGAGCTTACGCCGCAGATCTGCGTGCGCCGGGATTCAATCGTGGGGCTTGTGTCAAAGGATGTGGCGCTCGACCTTTGAAAGGTGGATCTGGTCTACCGTGTGACCGATCTTCTTGCTCTTCTTGTTTTTGGTTTGTGGCTTAATTGATGGGGCGGTTTTGATCGAGAATAGTCAGAGCCGGTGGGTCACCAGGTGGTGGCGGGCGGTGTGGACGGAGCGCTGGCCGGCTTCGTAGGCGAGGCGGACGCGGAGGTCGGTGACGGTGAGGGCGGCGCCGTGGTGGGCGCCGGCGTGCTGGGGTTTGGGGCCGAAGAGGTGGGGGCGGAGGAAGAGGGCGGCCAGCACGAGGAGGGCGGAGCCGAAAGCGCTGGAGAGGGTTAGCGCGAGCATGGCTGGAGGAGGTCGACGGCGGCGCGGAGGGCGGCCTGGACGGAGAGGGAGTCGCCGGGCTGCCAGTCGGTGGTGACGGGGGAAACCCACCACGTGAGGGCTCCGCCGGGAACGGGGGTGGGAGGCAGGGGGACGTATTCGCCGTGGGTGCTGAGCTCGGCGAAGGGGAGGTCGGTGGCGAGGGGGATGCCGGGGCGCACGAGGAAGCGGATGCGGTCGGGGGACAGCGACGCGGGGGCGATGCGGCGGCGGAAGGGGCCGGTGCGGGTGGCGGCGACGCCGAGGGCCAACGGCACGGAGATGACGTCGAAGGTGGTGCCGGTGGGGGCGAGGACGGAGTAGGGCGCGATCTTCCAGAGGGAGTGGACGCGCCGGACGTCGCGGGTGGGGCGGGGGAAGACGGGCTCGAATTCGCCGGCGGGGCGGTCGGTGTGGCCGCGGGTGTACTCGGCGCCGGTCCACACGGAGCCGGGGACGAGGGGCCAGTCGGCGAGGTGCGCGTAGTCGCAGGCCGCCTGTTGGAGGCGGCCGCGGAGGGTGGGAGTCGTGGGCATGGGATCAATCTAGCGGGCAGGGTTCTTGGTAAGCTATCAGGAACATGTCCCTCGATCGGGTGGGGTTGGGTATGGGGGCCGTGGCGGCGGGCAGGATGGGTGGCCGCGGATGAGGAGGGGTGTGCCGATGGGGTCTGCCGCAGTGGCGGCGTACCGCGAGCTGCTGGGGGCGGTGCTGCGCAGCTGCCGTGAGAAGGCCGGCCTGTCGCCGACCCAGGCCACGAAGCAGTTGAACTGGTACAGCAGCGTGAAGATCGCCCGGCTCGAAGCGGGCGCCATCAAGGTCCCGGAGGACGAGCTGGAGCGGATGCTCGACCTGTACGAGGTGCCGGCGGGTGAGGCGGAGAAGATCCGGTTCTTCGGGGAGAAGGCCCGCGAGCGGCCGTCCCGGGTGACGGCGAGCGAGAGCACGTTCCGGGCCTACGTGGCCGAGGCGTCGGAGATCAAGACCTACACGGACCAGCTGCTGCCGGACCTGACGCAGACGGTGGACTACGCCAACGCGCTGCTGTCGACGTCGCTGCGCACGGCACCGTCGGACGTGGGCCGCGAAGCCCGCGAGCGGGTGGAGGCGCAACGGCCGCTGACCGCGGCGGGTGGGCCGGACCTGCACATCGTCACGGGTGAGCCGGCGCTGCTGAGGCCGGTCGGCGGCCGCCTGGTGCTGCGCATGCAGCTGGAGTACCTGCGCGGCCTGATCGAGCGGTCGAACGTGACGTTCCGCGTGATCCCCGTCGACCACGGCGAGCATGCGGGCCTGGGCATGGCGTTCACGCTGCTCACGATGGCGGTGCCGGCGTTCACGACGATCTACACGGAGAGCCTGACCTCGATCTCGTACGCGGACTCGAGGGACGAGGTGGACGCCTACCAGCTGGCGTTTCGCCGGCTGACCGAGGCAGCGCTGCCGGCGGAGGACTCGGCGAAGCTGCTCGACCGCCGCATCGACGAGCTCGTCCAGTGACCAGGTCTGGACGTACACAGTGACGTCGACCATAGAGTTGTCGGTGTGATCGAGCTGAAGACAGCGGCCGAGATAACGGCCATGCGCGCGGCCGGGTCGGTGGTGGCCGCGGGGCTCGCGGCCGTGCGGGAACGCGCCGCGGTCGGGGTCGGCCTCAAAGAGCTGGACGCCGTGGCGGCGGAGGTCCTGGCCACCATGGGCGCGCGCTCCTCCTTCCTCAACTACCACCCGCGCTTCGCGCCGACGCCTTATCCGGCGGTGCTGTGCACGAGCGTCAATGATGCTGTGGTGCACGGCGTTCCGAACGACTACCGGTTACTCGACGGCGACGTCCTCAGCATCGACTTCGGCGCCGAGGTCGACGGCTGGCACGGCGACGCGGCCATCACGTTCCTGGTGGGCGAGCAGGACCCGGAGGACGTGGCGCTGATCGAGGCCACGGAGCGTGCCCTGCGGGCGGCGATCGAGGTCTGCCGCCCGGGCTACACGCTGGGCGACATCGGCCACGCGATCGGCCCCATCGCCCGCAACGCCGGCTACGGCATCCTCGCCGACCACGGTGGCCACGGCGTCGGCCACGCCATGCACGAGCTGCCGCACGTCCCGAACGAGGGTGAGCCGGGCAAGGGCATGAAGCTGCACCCGGGCCTGGTGATCGCGATCGAGCCGATGTTCACGCTGGGCGGCCAGGACACGTACTGGACGGGCCACGACGGCTGGACGCTGCTCACCGAGGACGGCAGCCGGGCGGCGCACTTCGAGCACACGATCGCCATCACCGAGGGTGACCCGATCGTGCTGACGGCCCCGTGATGCTGCTCGCGGACGCACGGCGGGAAGTCGTCGAGACGTGCCGGCGCGCGGTCGAGGACCGGCTGGTCATCGGCACGGCCGGCAACGTCAGCGTCCGCGTGGGCGACCTCGTCGCCGTCACCCCGAGCGGCCTGGACTACGGCGAGCTGACGCCGGAGCTGGTCGGCGTGCACAACCTGGACGGCACGGCCGTCGAGGCGCCGCTCAAGGCGACCAGTGAGCTGCCGATGCACCTCGCGGTGTACGCCGCGACGGACGCCAAGGCGGTCGTGCACACCCATTCCGTCGCGGCCGCCGCGTTGTCGGTGGTCGTCGATGAGGTGCCGCCCGTGCACTACTACCTCGCGCTGCTCGGCGGCCGGGTGCTGGTGGCGCCGTACGAACCGTTCGGGTCGGCCGAGCTGGCCAAGGCCCTGATCGACGCCCTCGGCGACCGGCACGCCTGCCTGCTCGGCAACCACGGCGCCGTGACCACGGGCGATGACCTGGCCCAGGCGTATCAGCGGGCCGGCTTCCTGGAGTGGGTCTGCGAGGTGGCGCTGAAGGTGGTCGGCAGCGGGCGGCCGCCCAAGCTGCTCACCGAGCGGCAGATGGCCGAGGCCACGCAGAACTTCGTCGGCTATGGCCAGTCAGCCGGCGATGGGCTCCAGGTCGGGGTCGTCGTCGATGGTGACGGCCGGAGCCCGACGCCGCTGGGCCCGTAGGAACATGCTGGCCGGCAGGCTGAGCACGGCCGCGACACCCAGCGACACGGCCAGCGCCAGCGGGATGTCGTCGCTGGCCAGCGAACCGCCGATGTAGCCGAGCAGCGTCGCGTACAGGCACCAGAGCGTGCAGCCGATCGACGAGGCCAGCGCGAACCGGCGCAGCGGGAAGCGCAGCGAGCCGCACAGCACGGCGCCGATGGTGCCGCCGCCGGGCAGCCACCGCCCGGGATCAGG
>NZ_KK037166.1:5571040-5619547 GCF_000568255.1 Kutzneria sp. 744 | reverse complement strand
AAGCCGACCGTGCTCAGGCGTCCACGACGCGGCGAGCGAGCCGGTAGCGAACGCCGGTGATCTCGTGCTGCTCGCCCTCGACCCGACTGGGCGGTGATCCGGTAGTGGCCTTCATCGTCGTCGTCCACGCGGTGCCGGACCAGCTCCAGCGGCGTGACCCGGTCCAGGTACTCGCCGGCGAAGGCGTCCCACATCTGCCGCGGCGACACCTCGCCGCCCTGCGAGTCGGTGACGCCCTGGACGACCTTGGAGAACTCGATCTGCAGCCGGCGCGGCAGGTCGAGCTGGTGCTCGGTCTTCATCACGTAGGCGACGCCGCCCTTGCCGGACTGCGAGTTGACCCGGATCACGGCCTCGTAGCTGCGGCCGACGTCCTTGGGGTCGATCGGCAGGTACGGGACCTCCCACGGGAAGTCCTCGACCGGCACGCCGGCCCGGTCCGCCTCGGACTTCAGGGCGTCCAGGCCCTTGTTGATCGCGTCCTGGTGGCTGCCGGAGAAGGCCGTGAACACCAGGTCGCCGCCGTACGGGTGGCGCTCGGCCACCGGCAGCTGGTTGCAGTACTCGACCGTGCGCCGGATCTCGTCGATGTCGGACATGTCCAGCTGCGGGTCGATGCCCTGGCTGAACAGGTTCATCGCCAGCGTGACCAGGCAGACGTTGCCGGTGCGCTCGCCGTTGCCGAACAGGCAGCCCTCGATGCGGTCGGCGCCGGCCTGGTAACCCAGCTCGGCGGCGGCCACGCCGGTGCCGCGGTCGTTGTGCGGGTGCAGCGACAGGATCACCGAGTCGCGGCGCTCCAGGTGGCGGTTCATCCACTCGATGGAGTCGGCGTACACGTTGGGCGTGGCCATCTCGACGGTGGCCGGCAGGTTGATGATCACCGGTCGCTCCGGGGTCGCGCCCAGGATCTCGGTGACGGCGTTGCACACCTCGACCGCGTAGGACAGCTCGGTGCCGGTGTAGGACTCGGGCGAGTACTCGAAGCGGAAGTCGGTGTCGGGCTGCTTGGCGGCCAGCTCGACGGCGTACTCGGCGGCCGCGGTGGCGATCTTCTTGATGCCCTCGCGCTCCTCGCGGAACACCACGCGGCGCTGCAGGATCGAGGTCGAGTTGTAGATGTGCACGATGGCCTTGCGGGCTCCGCGCAGCGCCTCGAAGGTGCGGTCCAGCAGCTCGACGCGGCACTGGGACAGCACCTGGATGGTGACGTCGTCCGGGATCGCACCGTCGGTGATGATCTCGCGCACGAAGTCGAAGTCGGTCTGGCTGGCCGCCGGGAAGCCGACCTCGATCTCCTTGAAGCCCATCCGGACCAGCAGGTCGAACATCTTGCGCTTGCGGGCCGGCGACATCGGGTCGATCAGCGCCTGGTTGCCGTCACGCAGGTCGACCGCGCACCACAGGGGCGCTGTGGTGATGCGTTTGTCGGGCCACGTGCGGTCGGGTACCGAGATCTCCTCGACGAGCTCGTGGAACGGCCGGTAGCGGTGGACCGGCATCGAGCTGCCGCGCTGCGTGTTCCAGGCCGGCTGCTCGGCCGGCGCGGGACGGGAGGGCATACGGATCTTGCTGGACTCGCTCATGGGGTGAACTCCTGCTGACCGGGATGACTCGACCGGCGGCAGCGCTGAACTCCGAGACGGGGGGCCGGTCTGGATCAGACCCCGTCACGGCAGCGAAGCAGGAGGGCGAAGCGCACGGGCGGAGCGTAACCGCTATCGCCGGATCGTGAAACCCGGGACCCACATGCTGGGCATGATCGGGCACCTGGGGGCTGTGGTTAGGTGGACGCATGGCGTCAGGGGGCAAGAAGTCGGGCGTGCTGTCCACGGTGATCAACCTGTTCGGCGTGCTCACCGCCCTGGTCATGATCATTCGCATGCTGCTGGTGCTGAGTGGGTCGACCGCCGACAACGTGCTGTTCTCGGTGGTCAAGGTGTGGTCCGACCTGCTGGTTCTGTGGTGGGGCAACATCGTGCAGCCGCAGGGCGCGCCGGCCAGCGTGATCATCACCTACGCCCTCGCGGCCGTGTTCTGGCTGCTGGTGACCCGCATCCTCGCCCGGGTGCTGCGCTGACCCGTGTAGCGATCACTCGGGGTGGGTATTCACCGCTCGACGCCACCCGATCGGGTGGCGACCTGTATCGAGCGAGGTGAGGTCGGTCATGGCTACCTACGTTCGTGGCGGTCGTGCGACGGCGGGAACGGTGGTCCGCGTCATCGGCACGATCATCGCGGTCATCCTGGTCGCGCACATCCTGTTCGCGCTGCTGGGCGCCAACCCGGGCAACCCGCTCGTGGTGTGGGTCGCGCAGTGGGCCGGCGCGCTGGCGCTGTGGTTCGGCAACCTGTTCGCCACCGGCAGCGAGGCGCTTAATGTGATCTTGAATTACGGCCTGGCCGCGGTGTTCTGGCTGGTCGTAACGGGTCTCATCGCCCGAGTGCTCTACCGCGCCGGCTGATCGACGCCGGTCGGCCGGCGTGGCAGACTGCCCCGTATGGCCGAACAGACGGAGACGCACGCGCGCGGCAGGGTTGTCGGCATCGTCGCCGCCGTCCTGCGCTGGGTCGGCACGATCATCGCCGTCATCCTTGTCGCGCACGTGCTGCTCACCGTTTTCGGCGCCAACCCGGACAACCCCATCACCACCTTCGTCCGCGCCTGGGCCGACCCGCTGGCCCTGGCCTTCCGCGACCTGTTCACGCCGGCCGACGCCAAGCTCCGCGTGCTGGCCAACTACGGCCTGGCCGCGATCTTCTGGCTCATCGTCACCAGCATCGTGGTGCGCTTGGTCCGCCGCCTGGGCTGAGTTGTCCACAGGGCCCCAGTTGTCCACAGGCCGCCCGGTTTCAAGATCCACCAGAGGTGCGCGCCGGTAGGCTGGGTGGGGACGGCGGCCCCCGGGGAAGGGCGGGCCGCGCTTAGAAGGCGGCGGAGCCCCAGGTGTCGGTGAAAACCAGCTCCGACAAGGGTTTCCGGACGCGAGGGGCTACTTCCCGGGCGGCGAGGTCCTCGGGGAGCAGGGAAGGGGAGCCCAGCACGCCGACGGCGATCACCACAACGGCGCGGGCGGTGGGGGGCAGACCGAAAGAAGCGGCGATGGCCTCGGGGGAGAAGCCGCCCATCTGGTGGGCGACGAGGCCCTCGGCGACGGCCTGGAGCACGAGGTTCTGGCCGGCGAGGCCGAGCACGTAGTCGGGCTTGGGCATGGGGCGGCCGGTCTCGTCCTCGGTGACGACACAGCCGACGATCAGCGCCGACGCGGCGCCGGCCCAGGACTGGTTGCCGGGGCGCAGGGCGTCGAAGATCTGCTGGAACGAAGGGTCGCCGCGGCGGCCGACGAGCCAGCGGGCGGGCTGGGTGTTGCCGGAGGAGGCGGCCCAGCGGGCGGCCTCGAACAGGGACTCGAGCTGCTCGTCGGTGACCTTGGCGGACGGGTCGAGGGCCCGGGGGCTCCAGCGCTCGCTGATGAGGGGATGCACCTCAAATAGCGTAGGGCCACGCGGTGATGGCGTAAGCGCCGAACCAGGCACTCATCACCGACACGGTGACCAGGGTGAGCCACTGGGTGCTGCGGAGCCGCCGGACCAACGCCATGCCGACGGGGATGAGCAGCACGAACGCCGGCAGCATGAGCCGGGCCTTGGAGTTCATCAGGCCGTTGGAGCCCAGATCCATGATCAGCACGGCGATGCCGTAGGCGATCAGTGGCCATGGCACGCGCCGCCGGATGCACAGCACGACCAGGGCGATGGCGACGACGCAGAGCCCGACGGTGAGGACCTCGAGCACGGAGCGGCCGGAGGCGAGGGCGTCGAGGGCGAACTTGAAGGTGGCGATGCCGCCGTCGAACTGGGAGCCCCAGCCCCGCTGCTGCACCTGGAACCAGCCGTCCCAGCTGCCGGTCCGAACGCCGACCCACGCCAGGTAGCCGACGAGGCCGACGGGTGCCACCAAGGCGCCGACCCAGGGCCGCCAGCCGTCCTCGCGCCGCACGATGGCGATCACGGCGGCGAGGCCGACGGCGACGATGACGGCGGCGGCGGTCGGCCTGACCAGCCCGGACAGGGCGCAGAAGACGCCGGCCCACGCCCATCGGCGCTCCAGCGTGAACACGAGCGACCACACGGCGAAGGCGCAGAACAGGGCTTCGGAGTAGGTCATCGACAGCACGACGGCCATCGGCGAGGCGGCGAACAGCGCGGCCAGCACGAGACCGAGCCGCCGCGAGCCCCCGGGAACCGACTCCCCGAGCCGGACCACGCCGTAGGAGCAGGCCAGGCCGGACAGCACGGTCACGGCGAAGGCGGCGTCGACCAGCGTCACCCCGGGCACGTGGGCGATCAGGCTGGTCAGTGCCGGAAAGCCGGGGAAGAAGGCCAGCAGGTTGCTCTGGTCGTGCTGGAAGTGGGCGTCCACGAGGTCGCGGCCGGCCGCCCCGTAGCCGCCCTGCGCGAGCCCCAGGAACCAGTGCCCGTCCCACGAAGTGAGAGCAGTGGTGATGGATCGGCCGTTGCGGGCGGCCATCCAGGCCAGCACCACGAGGCCGATGGCGCGCACGCCGAGGAACACCAGAGCGGGCGCGGTCAGGTACGCGACCTGCCGCGACGTCGCGGAACTGGCCTCGGGCCGGGCCGTCGTGATGGCTGACACCCCGATCCCTTCGTCTGGCCACCGGGTCCGAAGGCGAGGGTACGCTGCGTCCGGACACGCTCTGGCCCGGTCTGCGAGGAGGTTCGATCAGTGGCACTGGTCGTGCAGAAGTACGGCGGCTCCTCACTGGAAAGTGCCGAGCGGATCAAACGCGTGGCCGAGCGGATCGCCGCCACCAAACGGGCGGGCAACGACGTGGTCGTCGCGGTCTCGGCCATGGGCGACTCCACCGACGAGCTGCTGGACCTCGCGTCCCAGGTCGCTCCGGTGCCGCCGGCCCGCGAGCTGGACATGCTGCTCACCGCGGGCGAGCGGATCTCCATGTCGCTGGTGGCCATGGCCATCCACGCCTTGGGATTCGAGGCACGCTCGTACACCGGGTCGCAGGCCGGCGTGATCACCACCGCCGTGCACGGCAACGCGCGCATCATCGACGTGACGCCGGGCCGCATCCAGGACGCGCTGGCCGACGGCGCGATCTGCATCGTGGCCGGCTTCCAGGGCGTGAGTCAGGACAGCAAGGAGATCACCACGATCGGCCGCGGCGGCACGGACACCACCGCCGTCGCGCTGGCCGCGGCGCTCAAGGCCGACGTCTGCGAGATCTACACCGATGTGGACGGCGTGTTCAGCGCCGACCCCCGCATCGTGCGCGACGCCAAGCACCTGCTCCAGATCACCTACGAGGAGATGCTGGAGATGGCCGCGGCCGGCGCGAAGGTGCTGCACCTGCGCTCGGTCGAGTACGCCCGGCGGTACAACGTGCCGCTGCGCGTCCGTTCCTCGTTCAACAACAAGACCGGCACGCTGGTGACCGGGTCGATGGAGGACCTTCCCGTGGAGCAGGCGATCATCACCGGCGTCGCGCACGACCGGTCGGAGGCCAAGGTCACCGTGACGGCGGTGCCGGACCACCCGGGCATCGCGGCCCGCGTCTTCCGCGTGGTCGCCGACGCCGAGGTCGACATCGACATGGTCGTGCAGAACGTCTCCCAGGTCGCCACCGGCCGCACCGACATCACCTTCACGCTGCCCAAGACCGACGGCCCGCGGGCGGTGGCCGCGCTGGAGAAGGCCAAGCCCGAGATCGGCCACAGCGGCGTGCTCTACGACGACCACGTGGGCAAGGTGTCGCTGATCGGCGCCGGCATGCGCTCGCACCCGGGCGTCACGGCGACCTTCTGCGAGGCGCTGTCCGAGGCCGGCGTCAACATCGAGATCATCTCCACCTCCGAGATCCGGATCTCGGTCATCTGCCGGGATACTCAGTTGGATGACGCGGTCCGTGCCCTGCACGATGCGTTCGAACTCGGCGGCGACGAAGAGGCCGTCGTCTACGCGGGGAGCGGTCGATGAGCACCAACGGTCCTGTGCTGGCACTGGTGGGCGCCACCGGCGCCGTGGGCAGCGTGATGATCGAGATCATCAACGCCCGTGAGACGGTGCCGTGGGGCGAGATCCGCCTGATCGCCTCGGCCCGCTCGGCCGGACGCAAGCTGACCGTGCGCGGCGAGGAGATCACCGTCCGGGCGCTCGCGCCCGAAGTGTTCGACGGCGTGGACATCGCGATGTTCGACGTGCCGGACGAGATCTCGGCCGAGTGGGCGCCGATCGCGGCCGCCCGCGGCGCGATCGCGGTCGACAACTCCGGCGCGTTCCGCATGGACGACGAGGTGCCGCTGGTGGTGCCGGAGGTCAACGCGCACAAGGCGACCGAGCGCCCGCGCGGCATCATCGCCAACCCCAACTGCACGACGCTGTCCATGATGGCCGCCCTGGGCGCCCTGCACCGCGAGTTCGGCCTCAAGGAGCTCGTTGTCGCCTCCTACCAGGCGGTTTCCGGCGCCGGCGCGCCCGGCATCGACCGCCTGTACGAGGAGCTGTCGGTCGTCGCGGGCAAGCAGCTCGGCGTGAAGGCCGGCGACGTGCGCGAGGCGCTGCTCGCGGCCGGGCTGGACTTCGAGAGCTCGCCGTTCCCGGCCCCGCTCGCGCTGAACGTGGTGCCGTGGGCCGGTTCCTACAAGGGCGACGGCTGGACCTCGGAGGAGCTCAAGGTCCGCAACGAGTCCCGCAAGATTCTCGGCATCCCGGACCTGAAGGTCTCGGCGACCTGTGTGCGGGTCCCGGTCATCACCACGCACTCGCTGGCCGTGCACGCGACCTTCGAGCGCGAGGTGACGGTGGAGCAGGCGCACAAGGTGTTCGCCGCGCAGCCGACGATCGTGCTGATGGACGAGCCGGAGCAGAAGAAGTTCCCGACGCCGGCGGACGTGGTCGGCGAGGACCCGACCTATGTCGGCCGGGTGCGCCAGGCGCTGGACTTCCCGAACACGCTGGACTTCTTCGTGTGCGGCGACAACCTGCGCAAGGGCGCCGCGCTCAACACCTACGAGATCGCCGAGACCCTGGCCCCCGAGTTCGGCTGAGGCGGACATGACCGAGGTCGTGTTGGGTGTCGACCTCGGCACCACGGCGACGAAGGTGGTCGCCACCCAGGCTGGACGACTACAGAAACGATGGAGGTCCGGTGGGGGATAGCAACGCACTCTTTAAAATCATATTCGCCCTCACGAACGGACGGGTCGATAATGACTACTCGTTAAGGCATCGTATGCCTTCACGTTTTTACCGACGCGTCTAGAGCTGTGCGACGTATCCCATTGGTAGGGTCAAACAAACTTACTGGCACCCAAGTACTACGCGATAGCAACAGGCCCAGAATATAAAAAGGCCCCCTCTAGTGAAATATGTCGAGTTCCGAATTCAGTGTCCGCATCACCTGGGACCAACGAGTCGCGCACTAGAAGTAGTACAAAAACTGTTTCGAAAGTGGATATTTTACACCGCCGAGCAGGGCTACGCCCTGGAGACGGGCGAGCACGGCGAGGCCGTGCAGGATCCGCAGGCGGTGTTGGCGGCGGCCACGAAGGCGTTGGCCGAGTGCGTCGAGAAGGTCGACGGCGAGGTCAGGGCGCTGTCGTTCAGCTCCGCGATGCACACGCTGCTCGCCCTCGACGGCCACGGCGAGCCGCTCACCCCGGCCCTGAGCTGGGCTGATCACCGTGCGGCCGATGTCGCCAAACGCTTGCGGGCGGACGAGGAACTGGCGCTCGAACTGCACGCGGCGACCGGCGCCCCGGTGCATCCGTCGTTCCCGCTGGCCAAGCTGGCCTGGTTCGCCGAACACGAGCCGGAGCTGTGCGCCCGGGCCGTGAAGTGGGCCGGCCTCAAGGACTACGTGCTTTCCAGGTTCACCGGACGGCTGGTCACCGAGCATTCCAACGCCTCCGGCACCGGCATGCTCAACATGCGCCGGCTGGACTGGCACGAACCGGCGCTGGCCATCGCCGGCGTGCACCCGGACCAGTTGCCGACGCTGGTCGCGCCGACCAAGGCGTTGTCGCTGGTCGACGGTGTCGCCGGCCTGCCCAGCGGTTTGCCGGTGATCGCCGGCGGCGGCGACGGTCCGCTGGCCAACCTCGGTGTCGGCGCGGTGCGGCCGGGCATGGCGGCGTTGTCGCTGGGCACGAGTGGTGCGCTCAGGGTCGTCCGCGACCAGCCCGGTGTCGACGAGCGCGGCCGCGTTTTCTGCTACGCCTTGGCCGACGGGCTCTGGGTGCTCGGCGGCTCGGTGAGCAACGGCGGCGTGGTGGCGCAGTGGGCGTCCGAGGTGTTCGGGGTCCCAGTGGCGGACCTGTTGGCGGAGGCCGAAGCCGAGCCGCCGGGTGCCGCCGGCCTGCTGGCTTTGCCTTACCTGCTGGGCGAAAGAGCGCCGTGGTGGGATCCGGACCCGCGTGCGGTGCTGGTCGGGCTGCGCCGCGAGCACGGCCGGGCCGTGATCACCCGGGCCATGGTCGAGGGCGTCGGCCAGCAGTTGGCCCTGGTGCTCGATGCCGTCCGAGACGCGGGCGCGGCCGTGCACGAGATCCGGGCCACGGGTGGGGCTTTCCGTGGTCCACTGTGGACATCGGTGATCGCGGCGGCCTTCGGCCAGGAACTGTCCTTCGTGGATGGAAACGAGGGATCCGGTGTGGGGGCGGCACTTCTGGGCTGGCGTGCGCTTGGCGAGCTGCCGTCCCTCGACGCGGCCGCGGACCTGGTGACACCGGTCGGCACGGTCGCGCCGGAAGAGATCGACAGCCGCCGGATGGCCCGCAACCGTCCTGCCCTGGAGCGGATCTACGAGGCGCTCAGGGAACTCGACAGCTGAGGCCGACCGAGCTGGTGTCCGCCCACCGCGACCGCGATGGCCACGCCCAGCAGCCCGACCCCGCCGGCCGCGACGAAACCCCAGAGCGGCATGGAGTTGTCCATCACGAAGCCGATCAGCGGCGCGCCGATGGCCGCCCCGATGGTGTACGCCGAGCTGTAGACGCCCATCACCGTGCCACGCACGGACTCCGGCGCCAGTCGGGTCACGGCGTCCGAGGTCGACGAGAACGTCGGCGCGCACAGCAGGCCGTTGGGCACCAGGGCCAGCGCGAGCAGCCACCACTGGCCGGCCAACAGGCCGACCGGCACCATCGTCACGCCGACCAGCGTCATCAGCACGACAAGCGGCAGCGGCCGCCGCATCGCGCCGTGCACGATGCCGCCGATCACCGAGGCCAGGCACCACACCGCGATGACCAGCCCGGACCAGCCCACCTGTCCGCTCGCTCGCAGTGCCGCGACGATCGCCACCTCGGCCCCGGCCATGATCAGCACCATCGCGCCGGCCAGCACCAGCACCGCGACCAGCGGGCCGCGCAGCCACGACCGCAGCGGCACGTGCTCGTGCTGCGCGGCCTCCTCGGACTTCACCGGCGGATCCAGCACGAGCAGCCAGATCCCGGAGAGCACCGTGCCGGCGCCGACGCACAGCATCGCCGTGGTCGAGGAGAACGCCGTGGTCAGGAACACCCCAGCGGCCGGCCCGACCATGTACGAGAGCTCGGTGAGCACCGAGTCCAGTGAGAACGCCGGCCGGCGGTAGCTGTCGTCCTCGGGCAGCAGCGCGACCATCGCCTGCCGGGCGGTGGACATCACCGGCAGCGACAGCAGGCCGCCGACGAACGACAGCACCATCAGACCCCAGTACGACAGCCAGGGCGCGGCGGCCCAGAACACCCCGGCGGCGATGGTCGTCAGCAGCAGCACCCGGCGGAGGCCGCGCCGGTCGAGCATCCGGCCGAGCACCGGGCCGCCGATCGCGATGCCGAGCGTCGAGGCCGCCGCCACCGCGCCGGCCTCGCCGTAACCCATGCCCAAGCCGAGCACCACGTGCAGGGTGATGGTCACGCCCGCGGCGGCCACCGGGATGCGGGCCAACCCGGTGACCACGAACAGCATGCGCACACCGGGAAGGGCCGTCACCCGGCCGTAGGACGTCAGGACCACACACCGATGTGACAAGGTCTGCGGCCGCGGCGCAACCGATTTCTTGTCTGATTCCAGAAAGCGTGGTGTCCTGGGCGGGATATGGCTACCGACGGATCCACCGTGGAGACCCTGAGGCGCAGGTTGCGCACCGCGGGGTTACGGGTGACGGCGCCGCGCCTCGCGGTGCTGGAGTGGCTTTCCGGTCACCCTCATACCACCGCTGACCAGGTCGCCACCGGAGTCCGCGACCACATCGGCTCGGTGTCGACGCAGGCCGTGTACGACGTGCTCAACGCCTGTGTGCGGGCCGACCTGGTGCGCCGGATCGAGCCCGCCGGCTCGCCGGCCCGGTTCGAGACCCGCACCGGTGACAACCATCACCACCTGGTCTGCCGGGGCTGCGGCCGCACCGAGGACGTGGACTGCGCCGTCGGGCCGGCGCCCTGCCTGGAGCCGTCGGACTCGATGGGCTTCGACGTTGTCGAGGCCGAGGTCGTGTTCTGGGGCTACTGCCCGGACTGCAAGCGGGCTCAGGCCAGCCAGCTGCCGACCGGGTAGCCGTTCAGCTCGTCGGCGTTGACCGCCTTGCGCCTCGGCCGCCCGTTGCGCCCGATGGCCAGCCCCGTCCGCAGCGCGCTGGCCGCCTCCAGGGTGGCCTCCTTGAACGCGTGCCCGATGCCCGTCATGCTCGCGAAGCCATGGAACAGGCCTTCGTGCCGGCGCAGCACCACCGGCACGCCGGCCTCGGCGACCCGGCGGGCGAACAGCTCGCCCTCGTCCCGCAGCGGGTCGAAGCCGGCCGTCGCGATGTACGTGGGCGGCAGCGCGCTCAGGTCCTCGGCCAGCAGCGGCGACACGCGGGGATCGGTGCGGGTCTCGGGGTCCGGGACGTAGCGCTCCATGAACCAGTCCATGCCGGTGTCGGTCAGGAAGTAGCCGTTGGCGAACAGATCCCGCGACCGTCGGCGGACGGTCGCGTCAACCGTCGGGTAGAGCAGCAGCAGGAACACTGGGCGGGGATTGCCCGAGCCCACCTGAAGTGCCGTCACGGTGGCGAGATTGCCGCCCGCGCTGTCGCCGCCGAGGGCGATGAGCTTGGGGTCCGCGCCCAGCGACGTCGCCTCCGCCGCGGCCCACTTGAACGCCGCCACGCAGTCGTCCACTGCGGCCGGGAACGGGTCCTCCGGCGCGAGCCGGTAGCCGACGGACAGCACCCGGACGCCGGCGTTGCGGGCCAGGAACCGGCAGAGGTGGTCGTGGCTGTCGATGTCGCCGATGGCAAAACCGCCGCCGTGGAAGAAAACCAGCAGCGGCGAGCCTTCCGGCAGGTCGCCGGGCCGGTACAGCCGGGCCGGAATGTCGTTGGGCAGCTGGAGATCCTTGGTCGTGACGGGCTCGATCGGCGCGCCGCCGACCAGCACCCGACCGGCGCGGATCGCCGCACGGGCCTGGCGGACGTCCGTGCCGTGCAGCTCGGTGCCGGCCAGCTGCTGCATCTTCAGCAGCAACTGCGCGTCCAGGTCGAGGGTCTGACCGTCGAGCCGGACGGGCTTGCCGGCCAGTAGTCGCCGGACCGGAGTGGGCAGCGCGAACAGCGCCTGGAGCACCCGGGCCTGCCACCGGAGCGGAACGGACTGCGCGAGGCTCGCCATGGCCCAGGACACTACCGGTCGGTAGGACCCATGCCGAGGGATCTTGACCTCAAGCATGCTGTAACTCGTACGGTGGACGTATGACGGTGACAGTGGTGGGGATCGGGGGCTCATTGCGGGCCGACTCGCAGTCCGAGCGGGCGCTGCACGTGGCGCTGTCGGGTGCGGAAGAGGCCGGCGCGAAGACGATCGCGCTCACCGGAACCGATCTTGTGCTGCCGTTCTACGACCCGGCCGTGCCCGAGCGCCCCGAGTCCGCGCAGCGGCTGATCGAGCTGCTGCGCGAGGCCGACGGCGTGGTCCTGGTCTCGCCCGGCTACCACGGCTCGCTGTCCGGCCTGGTCAAGAACGCCCTCGACTACGTCCAGGACCTCAGCGGCGACCCGCACCCGTTCCTCGACGGCCGTGCGGTCGGCTGCGTGACCAGCGCCATGGGGTGGCAGGCGGCAGTGAGCACGCTGACCGCCCTTCGCTCGATCGTGCATGCCTTGCGCGGCTGGCCCACGCCGCTCGGCGTCCCGCTGAACACTGCGGAGGTGCGCTTCGAGGCCGACGGCACCTGCTCCGATCAGCGCGCGTACGACTCGCTGCGGCTGGTCGGCCGTCAGGTCGCCGAGTTCGCCCTCGGTGAAGTCGGTCACCACCGGCTACATTGAGCCGGTTCGTGGCGTTGTACCCGTCAGTAACTTCGTGAGCGAGGAGAAGACGATGGCAGCGCTGTACACCGCCGAGGCGATCGCGATCGGCGAAGGCCGCAACGGCGAGGTCCGGTCCTCGGACGGCGTGATCGACGAGATCCTGTCCGTGCCGAAGGAGATGGGCGGTCCGGGCGGAGACAAGACCAACCCCGAGCAGCTGTTCGCCGCCGGCTACGCGGCCTGCTTCCACAGCGCTATGCAGGCGGTCGCCCGCCGGCAGAAGATCACGCTGCCGGAGACCTCCATCACCGCCAAGGTGAGCCTGTACTCGCTGGACAACGGCGCCTTCACCCTGGGCGTCGAGCTGGCCGCGCACGTGCCCGGCTTCGAGCAGGGCGCCGCCGACCAGCTCGTGACCGCCGCGCACCAGGTCTGCCCCTACTCCAACGCCACCCGCGGCAACATCGAGGTCACGGTCACCGCGACCGTGTGACCTGAGCCGCCGTTAGCCCGCGCCTCCTCGGGGTACTCGATCGACACGTGATCCCGAGGAGGCAGATATGGGCAAGGCCCCGATCACCAGCCCGCTCGAGGCCGGGGCGAAGGAAGAGACCGGTCGCGTCCTTCAGGAGGCGCTGGTCGACCTGATCGACCTGTCGCTGGTGGCCAAGCAGGCGCACTGGAACGTCGTCGGCCGCAACTTCCGCAGCGTGCACCTCCAGCTCGACGAGCTGGTCGCCGCCGCGCGGCAGTACACCGACCAGGTCGCCGAGCGCGCCTCGGCCATCGGCGTGTCCCCGGACGGCCGGGCCGCCACCGTGGCCAAGGACTCCGGGGTGCCCGACTTCGACACCGGCTGGCGTGACGACGAGGCCGTGGCGCGGGCCATCACCACGACGCTGGGCGAGGTCGTGCAGCGCATGCGGGCCCGGATCAAGACCACCGACGACACGGACCTGGTCACCCAGGACCTGATCATCGAGCTGACCGCCAAGCTGGAGGAAGCCCACTGGATGTGGCAGGCCCAGCTGGCCTGAAGCGTTGCGGGTGGGGCCTTGCGGCCCCACCCCTTGCTGTCACATTCCCAGCGCCCGGCGGGTGAAGTCGACCTCGATGGCCGTCTGCTTGATCGTCTCGGCCACCACCAGCGATCCGTGGCCGGCCTCGTACCGGTACACCTCGTACGGCGCCTTCCTGGCCGCCAGGCGATCCAGGTAGTTGTCGATCTGGCGGATCGGGCAGCGCGGGTCGTTCTCGCCGGCCAGCACGATCACCGGCGCGGCCACCTCGTCCACGTAGGTCAGCGGCGAGCACTCCCGGTACAGGTCGGGCAGTTCCTCCGGCGAGCCGCCGAACAGCGCCCGGTCGAAGGCCCGCAACGGTTCCATCTCGTCCTCGTAGGCGGCGACGTAGTCCGCGACCGGCACGCCCGCGACGCCCGCCGCCCAGCGCTTCGGCTGCACGCCCAACGCCAGCAGCGTCAGGTAGCCGCCCCAGGACGCGCCGTTGATCACGCACTTCGCCGGGTCGGCCAGGCCGGACTCGACCGCCCAGTCGTGCACCGCGGCGATGTCCTCCAGCTCGGTCAGGCCCGGGCGGCCCTCGATGGCGTCCCGCCAGGCCGAGCCGTAGCCGGTGGAGCCGCGGTAGTTCACCTGCACCACGGCGAAGCCGGCGTCCAGCCACACCGCGCGGTAGGCCGAGAACCGGTCCTCGTCGTTGGCGTGCGGGCCGCCGTGGATGGAGAAAACCGTTGGCAGCGGGCCATCTCCGGCGTTCGCCGGCTTGGTGATCAGCGCGTGCACGTCGCCGACGAAGGCGTCTTCCATCGGCTGCGACGACGGCGCCTTGTCGCCCGGCGGCTGCAGCAGCACCCGGTCGCCCTCGGCCGTCAGCACGCGCACCGCGGACGGGTGCTCGGCCGAGGACCAGGAGTACTCCACGGCACCGTCCGGCCGCGCGCCCGCGCCGCCGATCGTCCCCTGTGGAGTGTTCAATGTGGACAGCTGTCCGGCGGCGATGTCGTAGCGGTGCAACGTGGTCCGCGACCGGTGGCTGTGCACGATCAGCAGCGACTTGCCATCCGTGAACCAGTCGGCGGCGACCTCGCCCGGCAGGTCGAGGCGGATCTCCGTCTCGGTGTCCGCCTCCACGTCCCAGATCAGCAGCTCTTCCTTGCCACGGCGCTCGTGCAGCACCAGCAGCCTGGGATCACCCTCCACCGGGCTGAACGAGATCCCGTCCAGTCCCTTGCCCTTGCCGTCCCACTTCTCCGCCACCACCGCGCCGTCGGCCGCGTTCACCACGCGCAGCGCCGGGTGCCGGCTGTCGCCGTGCTCCGAGTGCGAGATCGCCAGCAGCCGCTCGTCCCGCGACAGGCTGGCCACCCCGCCGTCGTTCTCGTTGACGTAGATGACCTCGGGCTTGCCATCGCGGGTCACCCAGATCGTCGTGCCGTCATCCGTCGAGGCCCCGACCGCAATCCTCGAACTGCCAACCTCCAGCCCCGCCGGATACCCGTCGTGCACACCCTCCAGCGCCGGCCTGTGCTCGCCCCCGCTGTACGGCTCGACCACCCAGCTACCGAACTCGTCCCCGTCGGTGTCGTTGAACCACCAGATCTGCTCCCCGTCCGGGCTCAACGTCGCGTGCATCGTGCCGTTGGGCCGGTTCGTCACCTGGCGGTGCTCATCCGTCTCCCGGTTCCAGGCGTACACCTCCCACACCCCACTGGCGTTGGAGACGTACAGCGAGCGCTCCGGCGCGTTCAACGCCCAGTCCGGCAGCGACACCCTGCGCGCCGTGAACCGGTCCCTCCAGCGCTTCTCCGCCTCAGGATCCTCGAACAGCCGCTCCGGCACGCGCGCAACAGGATGAGTAGTCACCCCTCGATCCTGTCACGAGAGTCCCGTGCTTTTCGTAGCCGTTCGGCGCGGACCGGCCCGGTGGCGGCCGGCCCCGATCCGCGGTCCCCAGCGTGCCAGCGCCGATCCATCCTGTAAACGTTTTCGTCCAGTATCTTGCCGGCCATGCCGGTCTCAGTCCTGGTGCCGATCATCGTCGGCCTCATCGGCGTTCTGGGCGTCGTGTCCGGTCAACTCGTCACCACCTGGCGCGAGCGGGCCCGCGAGGCCGCCGCCATCCGCCGCGCCGACCAGATCTACTGGCGCGACAAGCGTTTGGACGCATGCCTCGCCCTTCTGGTCACCATGAACGCGTGGCGCGAACTTGCCGTCGACACCTGGCGTGGCCCCGCCGATGACCAGACCCTCGCCGAGCTGCACACCGCCGTCATCGCCATGAGCGATCAGCTCGCCATCCTCAAACTCATCGGCACCGACCCCATCCGCACGGCCGCCACCTCTGCCGTCGACGACCTCCTCACCACCTCCGCCGCCGCCCGCAACTCCCCCGCGACCGCCGACCTCGACCAGGCCTCCCGCCACCTGACCGCCACCATCCGCACCCTCCGCGACCATTTCCGCGCAGCCCTCCCCATCCCCTAAACCCTCCCCAAAGCAAAACGGAGCGAGAGGGGCGAACGGAGAACTAAGCGGCGAGCGCAGCAAAGCCCACCGCAAAGGCGCAGCCAAGCTGGGTCTCGCGAAGGCGCAGCCAAGCCCGGGTTGCGAAGGCGCAGCCGAGCTTTGGGGGGTGCAGGGGGGCGAAGCCCGCCCTGCCTTGGGGTCTGGGGCGAGAGCCCCAGAAAGCAAAAAGGGAGATCTCCGTGCGGTGGAATCCGCACAGAGATCTCCCAGATCTCCCGTCGGGGTGACAGGATTTGAACCTGCGACCTCTTCGTCCCGAAGCAAAGTTCCGGTCTGCTTCACGACGCTGTTCGTGCAGGTCAAAGGTGGTACGGCGTCCATGTGCGTCCAGGTGCGTACGCCCCTGATCAAGGGGGTTGTCACGCAGTTGGTCACTCACTGCCCGAACCAGAGGGCAACCGATCATGTCCGCCCGGCGTTCACTGGACGTGAAGTGGCTGATCGTGGCGTCGCTCGTCGGCGCGACCGGGTGCGTCGTCGTCCTGGTGTTGTCGCTGGCGCTCGGCCCCGCGTTGCCGATCACCGTGATACCCATGCTGCTGGCTACCGCACCGGCCATGGTCATCCTCGTCGTCGGTGTGGTGATGACCGCCGATGACAACCACTACCGCACCTTCCACAGATTCAGCCCGACATCGAAGCGGCTGGTCCTCCTGTTCGCCGTGCTCGCCCTGCTCGGCTTGATCGCGTTCCTTGCCGGCATGGGTCACACTCTCCCGGAACGGGTGGGCGACGAGTATGTGGTGGTGAGCAACCATGGCCATGACCGCACGGTGGTGAGCGAGTCCGACTATCTGGTCGCGACCGCCGCGATCACCAGGCTCGGAGCCGATCTCGCCTTGATCATGTACTCGGTCTCGGGCCTGGCCAATCTGGTCCGGATGCACTACCGCGCGCCCATGACCCGTGAAAGCCCGTCGTCCTGATCGGATAGCGGGTTCTCGACAGCCGTGGCGGTGAGATTTGAAGCTGCTAGGGGGTTTCACTCACACTCTTTCGAGGTCTGCGAACCACCGTCCGGTGCCGTTCCCCCGAGTCCACCCGGGTGCTCTGCCGCAGGTCAGGGCTGTTGTCGTATCGCATTGAACCTGAGCAAACTCCAGCGGACGCCAGTCGACTGAGACGAAGACTGAGACGACTCGTGGGGCAGCTCAGCCCCGGCGCTGGGCTGGCTGCCACAGTTGCCACGCTGCATGCCCTCGCTCGGGTCACCCGCCGCCGTGGCGGGAAGCGACCCAGACGCGTGGGTGGCTTTCACACGACGAGCAGCACTTCCAGGAGCCAGGTGGGCCTGGGCACTTCTCCAAAGAGACGCTTCCGCTACAGGCCAGGTGGTGGAACATCCGAACCAGCCCGTGGCGTCGTTGACCTGCACTGACCGAAACAGATACAGCGGCGCGCCGAGAATTTCGTCCAGCAATCACACTGCCAAGCCAACGGAGGAAGTACTATCGAAGCATGCTAAAAGTTCGCCTACTCGAAGCGCTAGCCAAGATTCCCCAATGGCTCTTCACCACGCTCAGTGCATTTTTCGTTGCAGCGGGAGTAATAGTCTCTACAATCGGAAAGAATCTAACAGGGCCGGCCTACTATATCGCCGTCATCTCTAGTGGAATCTTGGCCGGAATCGGAATTGTCCTACAGCGAGTGCAGCAGAAGCAGGAGCAGAGGCAGTCAAGATTCAACATAAAGCTCGAAATTAGTCCCACGACCCCCAAGATTCCGAGGTATACTGACTCCGGAAATCTAATTAAGAGCTGGCTTGAATCTGAGCAGGAAATTTGCCTAAGTTCGTTGAAATCGAGAACCAAAGGAGGGTTTGTAGATCTAGACAATCCGGAGCGAACAAGGCGATTTGGGGATGCCGACCCTCAAAACAGTCCGACAAGTCGAGAGATAATCGCCCTGGAGAAACGACAGAAGTCGGGGGAAACGCTAAGCAAGGAGGAGCAGGAGGCATTGACAAAAGCGCATGCAGCCTTTTCGGGGATGCTGCGGGCAAGTGCAGGTTTCTCAATCTTTCAAGAATTCGAAGATAGAACCGAAGATGCTTATCGAAATGAGGTCTCAAAGTACATTAAGTCGCTAGCAATCTACGCCAAAGACTGGTTGCTATGGAGCTATGCAAAGTCAGGTTACGGAAGAATTGAGGTCACGATAGTTAACTCTACAGATAAGACTTTGAATGAGGTCGAACTAAAGCTCGGGCTACACGAGAAAACAGCTGTTTATGACGGGCGTACTATTGCAAACCCGCGAACCCAACGACCCGAAAGACCAGCAGCTTTCGGTCAACGATCAGCCAGGTTGGAGATACCCAGCCTACTTACACAAGGCCTCCTGGTGCCGCCACGCGCGAGGTCAACGACGCAAGAGGCAGGACTTTTGCGACCAATATCGATTTCAACCAACCAGGCGACAGAGGTTACTTTCTCACCCGTAACAATTCGGCCACACTCGGCAGTAAAGCTAGAGGCGATTCATGTGCTAGCTGACCAACCTTCCGGCACAACAATAAGCGTCACATGGACCGCCTCTGCGACCAATGCAGATGGAAGGCAGTCGGGAGTGTTTGAAATTTCCACATCAAACAAAGCGCTGCCAGTACAGGAGTGGGTGATCTCAAAGCTTGAACTTCCCAATAAGCAGTAAACAATCACGTTCAACCCATACCTGACCGAGTCCGATTAGTCAGTTCGAATTTCGTAGCCCAGTTCGTATCGGTCAGCCGCAAGGATCATGTCGTTGACTTCCAATGCGACGCCGTTGGTATTGCGGGCGATGCGGGTCACGTGCAGCACTGGAACGCCCTCGGCCAGTTGCAGTGTGCTGGCTTCCTCGGGCGAGGGCATCCGAGCGCGAACAATCTCCTCGAACGGCGCGAACTCCTGGCCCGCCTCTTCAAGACGGCCGTATGCGCCACCAGGGCCGGTGTTGGTCTCCTCGATCGGAGTGCCGCGCGTAAATTCACGTGGAAGTCGCGACACGGCGAGTTGGACCGCCAGGCCGTCGGCGCGCATGACGCGGTCCCGGACGGTGACCTCCGTGCCGGGTTGGATGCCCAGCAGTTCCGCAGTACGTTCGTCGGCCGGCTCGAACCGAATCTTGACCGTTGTGGACGGCGTGAAGCCGCCAGCGGCGGCGTCACCGAGGAACGCGCCCTTGTTCTCCTGCCGGGCGGCCTTGGACAGGCGGCTTCGGGATAGGCGTTGCACCTTGCGCGGCGGAGTCACAAACACGCCGCGGCCGTGCTGGGAGTACACGACGCCTTCGGCGCGCAGGAGTCCGACGGCGTCGCGGATGGTGGGGCGGCTGACGTCGTAGGTCGCGGTGAGGTCCTGCTCGCTGGGCAGCTGAGCGCCGGGCGCGTATTCGCCGCTGGTGATCCGCTCGCGGATGTCGGCCGCGATCTGCCGGTACACGGGCACACCGGACCGCTTGTCGATGACCACGGTGGCACCTCCCTGGTCAGCATGTCTGGACGTCCTCACAAGCCTACGACTACCCGCGACATGCGGGTCCACGCGTCTTGACCAGCTTCGGGGCATGGTGCCAAGCTGGTCTCAACTTGTAAAGACGAGTGGACGTGCTGATAAGTGGGGTGGACATGGACGCCCGAACCGGGGCCGTAGCGGTCCTGACTGCGATCGTCGACGCGCTGGTCGAGTTCGGCCGGCGGCGTCGCGAACGCAGGCGGGTTCTGTCTGTCCTGGTCAGCGAGGTGAAGCAGCGGCGCGCGGCGCCCACCACAGCAGCCGTCGACCCGGGGTACGCCTCCCCGGACGCCTCCGGGTCGGCGGCACCCCTCGAAAGCCGAGCGCGCGCATGATGAACAAGCAGCTGATGCTGGCCTTGCGCACTGCCGAATGGCGCATGGGTGACATGTTCGCCGACCTGCTGCACGACCGCTGCACCCAAGCCAAGCGCGAGGACCTTGCCGGCGTGCTGTCCGTGCTGATTCCCCTGCTGACCAACGGCGCGAGGATCGTCATCGACACCGGGCAATGCGTTGAGGATCCCGCGCTCGACGTGAACCCCGCCCTAGCGGGCCACGGCGTTGACGAGGACGTCCCCCCGCACAAGCGCTGAGACTTGTTCGGTGGCAACTTCGTAGCAGAGCTGGCTGGTCCCCGGCACCGTTCGCGCCGAATGCGGACTGACGATCAGTCCAGGGCACGACCACAGTGGATGGTCGGCCGGCAACGGCTCTGGGTCGGTGACGTCAAGGGCGGCGCGTAGGCGCTGAGCGGCCAACTCCTGCACAAGGGCGTCGGTGTCGACGATGCGACCCCGGCCGGCGTTGACCAGGAGCGCGCCCTCCGGCATGGCGGCCAAGATCTTGGTGTTGATCAGGCCTTCGGTGTCGGGGGTAAGCGGGCAGATGACGACCACGACGTCGTGCTCGGTTACCAGGTCGGGAAGTTCGTCGACCCCGCGAACGTCGGCGCGGGCGGTTCGACCGACCAGCGTGGGGGTCGCGCCGAACGGCGGGAGTAGGCGGGCAACGGCGGTTCCGATCGCGCCGGCCCCGATGATGAGGACGCGCTTGCCGTGCAAGGTTTCGAAGTCGGTGCCGGGGAGTCGGTGAGCCCAGGTGTGCTTGTCCTGGTAGCGAACAAGCGCAGGCCACCGGCGGTACGTGGTCAAGATGGCCGAGAGGACCCACTCGCTGACCGGGCCGGCATGGGCGCCGCGGGCATTCGCCAGCATGACGCCGGATGGGACGTGAGGGTTCCACTCGTCGACGCCGGCGCTCAGCAGCTGCACGAGCCGGAGGTCGGGCAGCTGCTTGACGAGCGCGAATGGGCGCTCACTCCCGCGGTAGGGCGGCAAGAAGACTTCGGCGGTGCGCTGCTGGTCAGACAAGCTGGCCCCGTTCGGGTCGTACGTGATGACCTCGACGCCGGGCAGCTGACCAAGCAGGCTCACGCCAACCTGGTCCTCTGCCTCGTTGCTGACCAGCACGCGCAACACGTTGCTCATGCAGTCACGGTAGCCAGCAGCTGCTCCGCCTGTTCCTGCAATGGCCGAGCATCTGCGGAGTTGCTGATGATCGTGTGTTCGGTCGCCGGCTCGAACTTCAAATCGAGTCCATCGATGTACTTCTCCCAGTCCGCGAGCTTGGCGGCGTCGCGCGCCGCGCCGCGATGACGGATGTACCGGCGCATTGAATCGGCGTCGGTCCGAACCCAGATGACGTGCAGGTCAGCACCCAACCGCGCGAGGTTGGCGGCCGTGCGGTCGCACCACGTCTTGTCGGCCAGTTCGAGCGCGAACGGCGCGGTGACGATGGTGCTCGTGCCGCACTCGACGTTCTCCATCATGCCGGCGATAAGCGCCTCGTACTCGACGGGCCGGATCGAGGTCCGATACAGCTCTGACTCCCGGTCGTGGGGCGACTTGCCGAGCAGCTCCAACGCCTGTTCCACCACGGCGCGGGTGGTCGTGTCCTTGTCGAGCATCGGCCAATGTGTCTGCCTCGCAAGGATCCGGCCCAGCTCGGTCTTGCCACTGCCCGCGTAACCGCCGATGAGTAGGACCTTCGGCCTGCTCGGAAGGCTTCGCTCTGTGGGCGGCGGGTAGTTGACGAGGCGGCCAGCGCGCGGCTTGCCGATGATCAGCCCTTCCGCCGCGAGGATGTCCATCGCCCGGCTGACCGTCGCCGGTGACGTGTCGTACTGCTCCGCGAGCTGCTTCGACGTCGGCAGCGGCGCGCGATGGGGGAGCCGGCCGGCTTCGATCTCCGTGCGCAGGTGGTGCGCCAGGGCCTGTGATGTCGCCTTGCCCGAACTGGGGACGTTCCCGAGCTCCGAGTCCATCTGAGTCAGCGCCTCTCCTTGGCGAGTCAACGTGGCTCAAACCGTACCAGTGACCCGCGCGCACGGACTACCTGACACCCGGTAGATGGGCATTTACCTGCGGAGATGCGACGAGTTTCACAACACCTGTTGACTCGTGTTGACTCGCCTTGCTACGTTCTGACTCGCGTTGAACCGAAGTGAACCAGATCACCTCCCCGGAGGAGATCCACCACTCGGCCGTTCTTTGAGAACTGCATACGTTCCTGGATTCAGCGACTGGGCATAGGGGCTGACAACGGGGGCGGACCGCACGGCGACCACGACCGACGTGGCAGCCAGGTCCGTCTAAACCGGAGGGACACCCGACACGTTCGGGCCGTCCCGCAAGGTGCTTAAGCCTTTCCGCACAGAGCTTTCTGTGCGTCGACATGCGTTTGTCCAACTCGCTGCGTGTGCATGGTCCCGACGGGAAACCGTGGCGACACCTCAACCCGTGTGCCTGTCCGAAGTGGACGTATCGCAGCTGTTCTTTAAGAACTCCATAGCGTTCAAGCGGCCTGCCCGTCAGTCCCGCCAGCCACCCCCATTGTGGGGGTAACCGCCCCCACTGCGGGGGTGGCTGTTCAGCCTCCACCGTGTTCGTAGGTGCTGGCGGGCCGCCGCTCCAGTCGCGATTGCGGCTGGCTCTCCCGTGGACCGGCCACGCCGGCACCGGAGAGCACACCAACACCAACCGCACCCGTTGGGTGCCGTTCCTCCGCACCACCCGCCAAGCGCGGGCGCCCGCCGGCTTACCGGTGGGACTGCGGAGGTTCGGGAACCAACGGCATCGCCCTTGTTCCTGTCCATTCCCGACACAAGGAGCACCACACCGATGCACGCCAACGACTTTCCCGGTATCGACGACATCGCCGAGCCGACCGCCGCCAACCTCGACGCGATCGTCGCGGCCGGCACCCTGACCGCGCTGGACGCGGAGTTTCACTACCTGATCAGCCACCCGAGGCTGTCGGCCGAGTTCGCCAAGATGCGGGAGCAGGGGCCGACGGCCTCCGCCTCGCTGCTGGACGGCTCCGCCCGCGCCCGGCGGGACCGCCGCATCGCTCAGCGCGCCTTGGGCAGCACCGTGCGGGTGCTGCGGGTCCACTTCGACGCCATCGCCACCGCGCCCGTCTCGACCGGTGAGGCGGCCGCCTGATGGCCGAGATTCCGGTTCCCGCCGGCTTGCTCGCCGCCCGCGATCACGTCCGTGACGAACTGCGCCGCGCGGACAGCAAGGCCACTACGCTGCTGTCTCTGGTCGGCGCGGCGCTGGCCGGCGTCGTCGCCTTGACCGGGAGGAACCTGCCGCCGGTCGCCACCGTCGCGTTGTGGACCTCGGCCGTGCCGATCGGACTGAGCGTGCTTCTGCTGCTCTCGGCCATCCGCCCGAACCTCAACGGCGCGGCGCCCGGTAGCTGGCTGGCGTCGCTGACCACCGAGCCGCACGAGCTGATCAAGTACTACCGGACGGCGCATCCGGTCGACGTCGTGTACGACGTGCAGAGCCTCGCCCGGATCGCTTGCCGGAAGTTCATCCGCATCCGGCGCGCGGTGCACCTGCTCGTGCTGGGCCTGTTCGTGCTGGCCGGCGCGCTGGTCGCCTCCGTGGTGCCGTTGTAATGGCCAACAAGGTCCGGCCCGTCGTGCAGATGGCGGTGGCGTGGTCGCCGTATCCGGAGTTCACCCACGGCACCGAGGGCGGCTTGCCGCTGCTGCCGGTCGGGTGGGCGCCCAAACCGCTGTTGGCGACCGTGCGGCAGCTCAAGACGCTGGGACTGCGTCCGGGCGGTCACGACCCGGTGGCCGTGCTTTACGGCTACAGCCGCACCGGCGGCGCGCAGTGGTTCGCCAACCTCTACCTGATCAGCACGGCCAAGCCGATGCTGGCGATGACGCCGGCCAAGTGGCGTGCCCTCGCCAAGGCCAACCTCGCGCGCCGCTGCTGCCCGGAATGCGGCCGGGACCGCGGCTACATCATCGCGCCGAGCCTGGGCATGTGCTTCCCCTGCGTGGAAGACAGTGAAAACACCGACCCCGCAACACCTTCGGAAGTTGCAGCGTGAGCGACTACCGCAGCGCGATGGACGCGCCGATCGAGATTCGCGCCACCCGCCCCGGGTCCCCGGAAGCGGCCTCCTGGGTCTACCCCGACCAGGTCGACAGCACCCGCGAGCGCCTGATCGAGCAGGGCTACACCGTCACGTCCGTGACCAGCCACCGAAACGGGGATTGAGATGTCGAACAACAGCACCTGCCGTAACGGCCACTCCGCCAACAGCTCCGGCAATTGCTTCGTCAGTGGCTGCCCCGATGAGCACCGGCCGTCCGGCCGTGAGGACGGCAACTCCCCGGCATGGTCCGAGCGCACGTCCCGTTGACGCCCCGGTCCGGCAGCCCTCCCGCCAAGAAGACCTGCCGGACCGGGTCAACCACCCACCTGATCTACGACCAGAAGGGACACCACAGTGTCTCGCATCCTCGCCGTGCCCATGACCACCACCCGGCCTGACGTGTTGCTGTGGGGCACCTGCCCCCGCTGCCGGGAGATCCACTACACGCTGACCACCGAGGGCCTCATGCCGGAGCACCCGGTGCCCGGCTTCGGCCCCGGCCGCCCGACCTGCCGCGGCTCGTTCAAGCAGCCGCTGCCCGGCAGCGTGGAGCCCGCGCAGACCTGCTTCAACGCCAGCGGCAACTACGGCGTCGTGCAGATGGGAGCGGCGGCATGAGCAATCCCGACACGCCGCCGATGGCGTTCCCGGCGGAGCTGGAGACGCTGGCTGCGCAGGCCCGCGCCGACCTCGATATCGCCCGCAACGCCGACCCGGCCGACTTTCCCGCCTGGTGCCGCCGTATCGCCGCCGCCCGGCGGGTGCTGGCCGAGGTCTACAGCACCGCCCGCCAGCACACCGAGCCCGGCTCGCTGGCGTCCTGGGCGTTGTACGACGCCACGCGGCTGTGCGACGCGCACGCCGTGCGCCTGATCGCCCAAGCCAACGCCGCCGAGCAGGAAGGCCAGTGACCGCCATGCAGTACCGAGACACCCTCAAGAACTTGACGTGGGTGGCGGCCGCCGCGTTCGTGGGCTTGACCATCCTCACGCTGCTGTCGCAGGCGCTCACGCTGGTCCTGGCGCTGGTGCTCGCCCTGGTCGTCGACTTCGGGGAGCGGCTGGTCGCCATGGGGAAGGTCCTGTGCGACATGGTCGTGGAGGCCGGCACGGTGGCGACCCCGCCGATGCCCACCGGCTACCGCACCCGCGACATGGCCGCGTGGAGCACCACGTGAACCCGGCCGTGGTGTGGCCGGACCTGACGCCGATGCAGGCCGATGGGTTGGCCTGCGTCATCTGCCGCGCCAACTACCTGACCGCCCGCGGCAGTGCCCACCGGCCGGTCGGCTACGCCCCGGGCGGTGGGCAGGTCTTCGCCTGCCTCGGCGCGTGCGAGCAGGCCCTCACCGATCCGTGGGTCGAGTGGGTCTGCGACGACTGCACCACCGCCTACGGCTGGCACGACACCGAGGCCCTGGGCACCTGCCCCTGCGGCGGCTACCTGCGGCCGATCGGCCCGGACGGATTCGAGGTGACCTCATGAGCTTCACCACCATCCCCAACCCTGACGGCACCCGGCAGCCGTGCCGCACCTGCCAGGAGCCGACCGTGCTGGTCACCACCGGCACCGGCGCCGAACGCGTGCACTGCGGCACCTTCACCGCCCGCTGCCACACCACCACTTCTCGGAGGACGACGTGAAGCTGGGGACAACCGCGCTCACCGGGGGCCTGCTCGTGCTGGTCGTGGTCGCTGCGGCCCGCAACGGCGACCACACCACCACGCACACCCCGACGCCTCCGCTGGCCCCGGCCGCCGGGACGACTCACCACCCCGACCCCACCGCCACCGGCCGCGCCGGCACGGCCACGGTGACCGGCACCGAGTACGCCCGCGACCCGAACAACCCAGCCACCGGCACCCACTACGCCGAGTGCCGCGACACCGACGGCAGCGAGTACCGGGTCGTCGTCAGCGCGGCCACCGAGTACAGCCTGCGCACCGGGCAGCCCTGCCCGGCCGGCCCGCATCTGCCCACCGTGCGCCAGCAGTACCCCGAGCTCTACGACGAGCTCACCAAACCGTTGCCCTACAACGGCGGCGACCCTGACGGGCCCTGCGGCTCGTGGTCGGCCGTCGATCAGGCCCTCGCTGAGCAGGCACGCGCCGCGTGGCAGCGCTGCATGACCGCCCACGGAAACAGCCAGTGACCACCAACAAGGAGGTGACCCGATGACCACGCCCCGTCTCTACGACCCCCGCTCGCAACGCGCGGTCGCCGCCGGTATGGCCGAGCAGTACAAGGCTGAAGCCGCGAGGACCAATGCCGAGGCTGCGTTGGCCCTGGTCGCGGTGCAGACCGCGCAGGCCGAGGCCGCCGAACGGCTGGCCGCCGAGCGTTCCGCCCGCAAGCGCACCGAGCGGGAGACCGACCGCGCCGAGCGGCGCCGCCGCCGGGCCGAGCTGGTCGCGTGGGTCTCCGCGCGCTGGCAGCTGGCGCTGTGGCTGCCGGTCATCGTCGCCCCGGGTGTGTTGGCCTGGCAGGCCCAGTCCGCGTCTGGTGACGCCGTGTTCGGTGCCGGGCTTGGCTGGCTGCTGGCCTTGTTCACGGAGACCTCCGCGTGGCATGAGCGGATATAAGTATACAAACGAACGGGTAACTAGGCGTAATGTGGTAGCTAACGGGCCCAAGCGTGACTCCATTCTGACAGGCGAAAACGTCGGCCGTAGCCGTAACCGTGTCACATCATTATAAGCTCGTCACCGGGTGCCGACTTTCAAGTATAAGTACCTCTTTTACTATGCCCGGGATTGAACTGACCTCCGCGTGGGCCTTGCTTGGCGCGCGTGGAGATCCGGCGCCGCGCTGGGCTGCCGGTCGGGGCGACTACCGCCGCGGTGTGGTTGGTTGCTGCGGTGTCGGCCGCGCTGAACTACACCCACGGCGCGGCCGACCCGAACGCCAGCTGGCACGGCGTCGTGATGGCGCTGGTGTCGGTGGCCGGCATCGCGGTGCACCAGATCTCGCACTGGCGCACCGACGTGATCACCGCCGCCCGGGCGTGGTGGACCGGCCGGGCGGCGCGGCGGTTGGACCGTGCGGCCCGGCGTCGGGTGGCCCGGTTCGAGCGGGCCGCGGTCCGCTCCGCCACCGCGCTGTTGCACGCCGATGGGCGGGTGGAACTGCGGTACCCGGACGGGCCGGTCGCCTTGACCCGGTTCGGGCGGAGGGTGGCGGAGGCCCCGGCCTACAGCCTGGCTGAGGACGTCGCCCGCATGATCGACCGCACCGCCGCGGTGACCGGGTTCCGGCCTGTGGCGCTGCCCGGCTCCGGGCCGGTCAACCTGCACGAACAGTCCGACCCCACCCCGGTTGCAGCCGATGCCTCCGACCCGGATCGGGAGCTCTACCGCGAGGTCCGCGACCTGATCGCCGACGGCCAGCTGTCCTCGGCGCCGTCCGGGTGGCGGATCTACACCCACGTCATGAACCGGAGCGGCGACAAGGCCCGTGCCTACCGCGTGGCCGCGCTGCTGGCCGACGACCAGAACCGACCGCACTCGATCGAGCAGGAGGAGGTTGCCTGATGTCCACCACCACTGTGACCGGGGCACCGACCCCGGACGAACCCCAGATCCCCGACAACGTCCGGCCGCTGCGTCCGCTGGTCACCGGTGGTGCAGACCCGGGCACGACCGACCCTCACGCCACCGTGGCCGTGCCCGCTGAGGTCGAGGTTGAGCAGGCCGGGGAGATCGTCGACGCCGAAATCGTCGACGACATCCCGGCCGCGCTGGTCGACACCCCGACCATCGGCCGCCCGTCCTACCTGGACCGGATCTCCCAGCGGGAACGGCGTCCGATCCTGCCCGAGTGGACCAAGTCATGGGCCGACACCGAATCCGCAATGCGAGCGATGCTCACCCACCTGGGACACACCACGGCGTTTCACGCCGTGCGCGCACCCTGGTACGTGTCCAAGCTGGCGTTGCGGTCCCCGATCGGCGCCGGCCGGATGCTGCGCGGCATCAACCACTGGGTCACCGACGCCGAAGGCCGCCCGGTCCGCTCCGCCATGGCCCGCGCCGAGGACGCTGACCAGTACCTGAAGCTGTCGCGGCAGCGTGACGCCCGGGTACGACTGCGCACGATCATCATGCTGGGTGCGGCCGCGTTGGGCATGGCGTCCGCGGTCACCGGCTGGTTCCTGCTCCCGACGTGGGTGATCGGCGTGTGCATCTTCACCGCCGTGGTGCTGCTGGGGTTCCTGGGTGCCCCGGCGGATAAGCCGATCATCAGCCGCGCTGTGGTCGGCTCGTCGGTGCGTCCGCTGACCTCCGAGGTCATCGTGCACGCCTTGTCCGTGCTGGGCATCGGCCGGATCAACCAGGCCATGAGCAAGGACCCCAAGGGGGCGATCGCGTTCACCGCGCCGATCACCCGCGACGGGCCCGGCTGGCGCGCGGACATCGACCTCCCGCCCGGCGCTGTCGCGACCGACGTCATCGACCGCCGCGCGAACCTCGCCGCCGCGTTGGGCCGGCCGCTGGGATGCGTGTGGCCGGACGGCAACACTGAGGTCCACCCGGGCCGGTTGGTGTTGTGGGTGGGGGATCAGGACATGGCCTCCGCCCGTCAACCTGCGTGGCCACTCGCGAAGACGGGCACGGTGGATCTGTTCCGGTCGGTGCCGTTCGGCACCGATCAGCGCGGCCGCTGGGTCGACATCACCCTGATGTTCGTGTCCATGATCATCGGCGCGGTTCCCCGCATGGGCAAGACGTTCGCCCTGCGGGAGATCCTGCTCATGGCCGCGCTGGACCCGCGGGCGGAGGTCCACGCCTACGACCTGAAGGGAACTGGTGACTTGTCGCCGTTGGCGCAGGTTGCGCACCGCTACCGGGCCGGGGACGACGATGAGGACATCACCTACGCGCTGGCCGACCTGCGTGCGCTACGGGATGAGTTGCGGCGTCGCGCGAAGGTGATCCGGGAGTTGCCGAAGGACCTGTGCCCGGAGAACAAGGTCACCCCAGAGCTGGCCAGCAACAAGTCGTTGGGCCTGCACCCGATCGTCATCGGGGTCGACGAGTGCCAGGTGTGGTTCGAGCACCCCAAGCACGGCGGGGAGTTCGAGGAAATCTGCACCGACATCGTCAAGCGCGGCCCCGCACTGGGCATGGTGCTCGTGCTGGCCACCCAGCGGCCGGACGCCAAGTCCATCCCGACCGGGATCTCCGCCAACGCCATCATGCGGTTCTGCCTCAAGGTCAACGGGCACACCGAGAACGACATGGTGTTGGGCACCTCCGCGCACAAGAACGGCGTCCGTGCGACCACGTTGTCCCGCAACGACCGCGGCATCGGGTACCTGGTCGGTGAGGGCGACGACGCCAAGCTGACCAAGACCGTCTACATCGACGGCCCGGCCGCCGACGCCATCGCCGCCCGGGCCCGCGCCGTGCGCACCGCGCAGGGCCGGCTGACCGGCTTCGCTGCTGGTCTGGACGCCGAGGTCGACGACGTCGACGGCTCCACGCTGCTGGCCGACATCGCGTCCGTGTTCGGTGCCGATGAGGACAAGCTGTGGTCGGAGACCGTGGTCACCCGGCTCGCTGACCTGCGGCCCTCGGTCTACGGGCCGTGGGCGGAGCAGGAGGCCAAGGCCATGGCCGTGCAGCTGGCCGCCGCGCTCAAGCCCTACGGCGTGCGCACCGCACAGGTGTGGGGCACCGACCCCACGACCGGCAAGGGCGCCAACCGCCGCGGCATCACCCGCGACGACATCACCGACGCCATCACGGACAGTGACTAGACCGGGCGTCGACGACCGCCCGGTGACGGCCGATGGCGGGCGCTAGGTCTAGCAGGCATCCCCGCTAGACCTAGCGCCCCCGCTAGCGACCCCAACACCCTCTGATCAGTGCCCTAGTTCCTAGCGGCACCGGCCGAACACGGCCGAAAACACCTGTTGGAGGCCCTTGTGACCCTGTCCAGCCTGATCGACGCTGCCCTCTTCGCCTGCACCATGTCGATTACAGGACGTTACATCTTGGCGTGCTGGCTGTACCCGTTCAAGCCGCACAAGCGGTGCGGCGGGACCGGCGGACACCGCGGCATGGGCGGCATTCGGCTGTGCCACGGCTGCGACGGCACCGGCCGCGTGCTGCGCCTCGGACGCCGCCTGCACAACGCGTACACCCGCGTCCGCCACGACATCCGCGTCGACCGCCGCCGCGCTCAGGATCGGCGCCGCGAACTGGACCGTTGACCTACGTCCCGCGTTCACAGAAGCCAGAAACCCATGCACAGCAAGGGGACGTGACAACTCCACACAGGAGACACGCCATGTGCCGAACAGGAGGCCGCCGCTGCTCCGGCAGCAGTGGCAAAGCGAAAGCCAAGCTGCGTCAACAGATCCACCGCGCCCGCCGCGCCGTCAACACCGCACGCGCGGCCGGCGACACCGCCGCCGTAGCCGCGGGTGAGGCTCGGATCCAGGCGGCCACGACGGCGTTGAACAAGCTCAAGGAACAGGACACGCAGGCGCGGGAAACCGCTGCACAGCAAGGGGACGTGACACCACCGCGCACTGTGGAGCACGACACCGCCGAGCGCGTCGCCGTGGTCAACACCAACCACGGCGGCACCGTCGGCATCCAAGGCGACGTCGTCACGGGCGTTGGCGTGGTCATCGGCTCATCGTTCGGACCTGTCCACACCGGCGACGGCGTGCAGATCAACCGCGGTAGCTGGGGCGAGGTCGACGGTGACCGGGACGCCGAGTACCGCGAGGCCCGGCAGGTTGCCCGTGCCGCACGGAAGGAAGCCCGCCGGCTGCGTCACGAGGCCCGGCAGGAACGCCTCGCTGCTCAGGCGGGGGACGTGACCGACGACAACACCGGGAGAGGCGTCCACATGGGATCTGGCAGGAACGACGACAACGTCCGGTTCGGCAAGATCAGTAACAACACCGGCGTCGTGATGGGCAGCAACTCCGGGGGCATCTTCCTCGGCGGCTCGGCCAGCACGGGTGGACAGTCCAGCCCGGGCGACGACGCCGAACGCGCCGCCAAGGCCGCCAGGAAGGCCGAGAAGAAGGCCCGGAAGAAAGCGGTCGAGAAGGAGCGGCAGGTCAGCGGCGGGTCCGGCGACGTCATCATCGGCCGCAACGTCGGCGGTGTCGTGCAGGGCAACGGCTACACCGTCGTGGGCGGCAGCGTCTACCGGCACCCGGGCCGCTCGGTGTCCGTGCGCGGAACCGTGGTCACCGACGCCGCGACCGGCCAGCCGCTGACGCCGACCCACACCGCCCCCAGCACTGGTCGCGGCCACACCGTGATCTACCAGGGCGGCGTGCTCTACGTGAACGGCCAGCGCGTCGACTAGCGGGCCGCTCGCGAGATTCCCACACCACAGCAAGGGGACGTGACCCGTCCCCTGATTCGTCGTGCCATCCAACAGGAAGAGAGCAGTCCACCGTGGACTACATCGACACCGCCGACGCCGTCCTGTTCGCCTACGACTACCAGCGCACCCTGCGCGTGCTGACCATCCTGCGCCGGTGGGACCCCTTCCAGGGCCGCAAGGCGCTGCCAGGGGGCCACGTCGACCCCGGCGAGGACACGCGCGCCGCCGCCGCCCGCGAGCTGGCCGAGGAGACCAGCGTCATCCTGCCGGCCACGCAGTTGAGCCAGGTCGACGTCTACGCCGCGCCGGGGCGTGACCCGCGCGGCCCCTACCGCACGTTCGCCTACACCGCACTGCTGCCCACCATGCCCAGGCCCATCGCCGCCGACGACGCGGCCGCCGCCGAGTGGACGCCCGTCCCGCTGATTCGCGCCGAGCTGCACAGCATGGCGTTCGACCACCGCACGATCGTGCTGGACGCCGCCGCCACCCTCGGCCTGATCCGCGCCGTGTGACCCGTCCACCACCACACGCGAGACACCGTCCACATCGGAGGGTGCCGCGCATGGTTTCTCGACGTCATCCCAGGGACGTGACACATCCCTCAAGCTCACGCGAAGGGAACACACGTGATCAGCCCCGACAACTTCCCCACCCCAGCGTTGGCGCTGCGGTCGGCCGACCCCGTTGAGATCGACCGCGTGACCAGCTTCGCCCACGAGCAGGCCGAGGCCGCCGAGGCTCTGCGGCTACAGTTGCTGGCCGCTGACTGGCCCCACCTTCCGCTGCACCGGCGCATGGTCATGCTCCGGGCCGGCCACGCCACGCTCACGCAGTGGCGCTACGGGCTGGCCCGGCGGGCGCCCGGCCGCATCGGTGTCGGGATCCCCCTGGATGCCGACCGCTTCCGCCTGTCCATGCGGGACGCGGGCCCTAACTTCGACCGCCTCGGCTACACCGGCCGACTGCGTGCCGGGGCACGGTGGGACGCGGCCAGCAAGACCTACCAGGGCGGGCAGAACACCCCGGCCAGCCGGACCATCCTCTCCTACGGCAACGCCGCGCTGCACCGGTTCAACGCCGAGGCCCCCGGTAGCGAGCTGTTGCAGAACGTCGTGGTGCTACCCGGCGGGATGCGCGTGAACGGCAACCGGCTCGTGCGCGGCGAATCCGCCGCCCGAATCGCCACCTACCTCGTGCGGCGCATCGTCATGCGCGGGCACGACGCCAGCCGCATCGAGATCGGCGGCAACCCCGTCTACGCCATCACCACGGCCGACGACGACGCCGACGTTCTGCACGCCGAGGCCCTGCGCCAACTCGGCGAGGCCACCGAGCTGAGCTACGACAGGCGGATCGACGCTTGGCAGGCCGCCCGCTACCTGCTCTACCAGTCGCCGCGCACCAAAAAGGGCAGCGACGCCGTCACCCGCGCGTTCCTGGTCGCCGTCGGCGCGGTCCTGTTCGATCAGGCCCCGACCCTCGATCACGACGTCGACTTGCGGTGCATGGTCCTGGGCCAGCCCGCGGCCACCACCATGCCCGCCGACGCCCAACTCCACCGGCGGTAAGTCCGTCAGCACCTCCCGGCGAGGCAACGTCTACATCGGACGTTGCCTCGCCTGTCGTTTGCCCACATCCACGCGGGGACGTGACACGTCGGCCGCGCACGATCGAAAGGGCCACCACCCGTGACCAGCACCCGAGACATGCTCGCGGCCGCGCTGGCCGCCGCCGCCCACGGCTTCCACGTGTTCCCCATCCGGGTGAACTCCAAGAAGCCCCCGGCCTTCCACAGCCAGCAGCACTGCCCGGCCACCGGTATCTGTACCGCCGGACACCAGACGTGGGAGCAGCGCGCCATGGTCGACCCCGACCAGATCCGCTGGTACTGGACCAGCGCCCGCTACGCCGGCTGCAACGTCGGTATCGCGACCGGACCGAGCAACCTCGTGGTGGTCGACCTGGACACCCGCAAGTCACCGGCCGACGTGCCCAAGGACGGCTGGAACCGGAGGGGGATCGTCGACGGGCACGACGTGTTCACCCTCGTGTGCGAGCAGGCCGGGCAGCCAGTGCCGTGGGAGACCCGCGCCGTCACCTCCCCGCGCGGCGGCACGCACCTGTATTTCCGCGCCCCGCACGCGGTGCAGCTGCGCAACACCGAAGGCGACACCGGCAACGGACTCGGCTGGAAGGTCGACACCCGAGCCTGGGGCGGCTACGTCGTCGCCCCCGGATCGATCACCGATGACGGCCGCTACGAGCTCGCCGAAAACTGCGCCCCGCTCGACTTGCCGGGGTGGTTGGCTACCCGGCTTGCTCCCAAGCCCGTGGTGGCCACCACAGCGCCGCCTGTGCGCGGCTCTACGCGGCTTCCCGCCTACGTCGCGGCCGCCGTGCGGGGCGAGTGCGATCGGGTCGCCAAGACGCTCTCAGGGCAGCACGCCAAGACCCTGTTCTCCGCCGCCGGCAACCTCGGCCAGTTCGTCGGCGCGAACCTGCTCCCCCCGGTTGAAGCCGAAGCCGCCCTCTACGCAGCCGCACACCACATGCTCACCGCCGACTGCGACTGCACCGAGTCCGACCTCCGCCGCCACATCCGCAACGGCCTACGCGCCGGGGCGTTCAAGCCCCGCGTCGTGCCGACCGACCAGCAGCCCGCCACCGATCAGGGCGGGCTGTTCGGCCAGCGGGGCGCGGCATGAACCAGACGGGAGATCACACCATGGCCACGCCTACGACGTCCGTCCCGATCGACGGGGCCGCACTGCTGGACACCGTCCACGCGGCCATGACCAAGTACGTCATCCTGCCCAGCGAGCACGCCACCGATGCCGTGGTGTTGTGGATCGCCGCGAGCCACGCGCAACCGGCGTGGGCGCACGCCCCGCGGCTGGTCATCCGCGCCCCGGAGAAGCGCTGCGGCAAGTCGCGGCTACTGGACGTGGTCGAGGCGACTTGCTACAGCCCGCTTCTCACCGTGAACGCCAGCCCGTCGGCGGTCTACCGGTCGATCACCGAGGACCCACCGACGATGCTGGTGGATGAGGCGGACACCATCTTCGGGCCGAACGCCTCCGCGAACGAAGACCTCCGGGGCCTGCTCAACGCTGGCCACCAGCGCAACCGGCCTGCCATTCGATACGACGCCGCGAATAGCCGCGTAGAAACCATTCCCACGTTCGCTATGGCCGCGTTGGCGGGTATCGGCGCGATGCCGGACACCATTGAGGACCGGGCGGTGGTCATCCGGATGCGCCGCCGTGCGCCGGGGGAAAGTGTGTCGCCGTATCGGCACCGCCGCGACCGGCCCGGCCTGAACAAGTTGGCGTCGCAGTTGTACTCGTGGTTGCGAGCTGACCTTGCCGTGTTGGAGAAAGCCGAACCGGTCATGCCCGTGGAAGACCGAGCGGCCGACACCTGGGAGCCATTGATGGCTGTAGCCGATCACGCGGGCGGGCGATGGCCCGACCGTGCCCGCGCCGCCGTGCTGGCATTGACGGCGGAGGCGGAGGAGAACAGCGAGAACACCCTCCGGACGCGCCTGTTGCAGGACTGCCGCGCCGCGTTCGCCGACGGCACGTTGATTCGTACTGCGACGCTGCTGGAACGGCTCAATGCCGACCCGGAAGCGCCGTGGTCGGAAATCGGCCCGAACGGCTTGAGCGCGGTCAAGCTCGGGAAGCTGCTGGCCGAGTTCGACATCCGGCCGGCCACGCTTCGGTTTCCGGAAGGTGGGCAGGCCAAGGGGTACCAGAGCACCGACTTCGCCGACGCGTGGAGCCGGTACCTGGCGCCCGACGACCCCGCCGCCGGGGGTGAGCCGTACCAGCCGTACCAGCCGTCGCAGACCAGGTCAGAGCGGTACGGCTCGGAACCCTGGTACGGGTCAAGCCGTACCACGAACACAAGCCGTACCGCTCTGACCAGCGTTGCAACGGCTGGTACGGCTGGTACGGCTACCCCTCTCAACCGGGGCATCGAGGAGGTAGCGTGACCCAGCCCGACCGGGTGCCAACGGTGGTGCCGCTCAAGGCGCTGTACAAGATCCCCGAGGCAATGCTGCTGCTTTCGATGAGTCGATCCGTCATTTACGAGCAGATCCGCGCCGGTCGACTCAAGACCGTTGTCCAGGGCCGGTCTCGGCTCGTTCCGGCGGTAGCTATCAACGCCTACGTTCAACTGCTGATTGAGGAATCGGGGGTGGAATTTGACCAAGCGTCGTAGTCGTGGTGATGGTGGTCTGCATTGGGATGAGAATCGCAAGCGTTGGATTGCAACGGTAACCGTCGGATTTGACGGACGCGGTAAGAGAATCACCAAGCGCGCTAGCGGGCGGACGAAAACTGAGGCCAAGAACAAGCTTGACGCCATCATGCGTGACGTCAAGGACGGGCTTGCGATCGAGCCGCACAATTACACGGTCGCCGATGCCGTCAACAACTGGTTGCAGTACGGGCTGAACGGGCGCGACGGGCAGACCGTCACGACGTGCCGAATCCTCGCGGAAGCGCACGTCATCCCGTCGCTGGGCGCGCTCAAACTGCACAAGCTGTCGGCTGACGACGTTGACGAGTGGTTGGCGGAGAAGGCGAAGACGCTCAGTACGCGGACGCTGCGAGACATCCGGTCTGTTCTCCGTCGAGCGGTCAACCGAGCGCAGGCGCGCGACAAGGTGAAGCGCAACGTCGTGCTGCTCTGCGAGTGCCCGGAGGGGCAGACAGGCAGGCCGTCGAAGTCGCTGACGTTCGATCAGGCGGACGCCCTTCTACGTCGTGCGGAAGCTGACGATTCGACGATTGGGGCGTACATCGTGGTGTCCCTGGTCGGCGGGCCGCGCACTGAGGAGGTGCGACCGTTGACGTGGACACACGTTGACCTGAAAGGGAACCCCGACGCCAACCCGCCGGTTCCGCCGCACATCGCCGTGTGGCGGTCCGTACGGGCCGGCGGTGACACGAAGACCCGAAAGTCTCGCCGCACGCTTGCCTTGCCACAGAGGGCAATCACCGCCCTAAAAGCCCAACAGGCACGTCAGGAGGTGCACAAGAAGCGGGCGGGCGACCGGTGGCAGGAACACGGCTTGGTGTTCGCCTCGGAGGTCGGCACCGAGCTGGACGCGGCCAACGTCCGACGGCAGTTTCGGCGGGTACTCAAGGCGGCCGGGCTGCACGCGGCTGAGTGGACGCCGCGCGAGTTGCGGCACAGCTTCGTGTCCCTGCTCTCGGACAGCGGCATGACCATTGAGCAGATCTCGCGGCTGGTTGGGCACAGCGGAACGTCAGTTACGGAGGAGGTGTACCGGCATCAGATCCGCCCGGTGATCCAGGACGGTGCGACCGCCATGGACCAGATCTTTCCGGTCGCCGGAGCGTGATGCCAAGGGTCTTGAGTTGGACAGCGAAGTGGGCGCCTGGCTCAACCAGGCGCCCACTGCGTGGCGGCGTCATCGTGGCTCCGTCCGGTCACATGAAAATCTTGACCAATACCTCGTGTCCGTCGTCGCCACGGACTACGACCTGGCGGTCTTCCTTGAGCTCGGTCGCGATGAACTCGTAGAGCTGGATCGCCCGGTTCACGATGTCCACCTTCTTGAGGCCGGTGTCCTTCTGGAGCTTGAGCAACGCCTTCGCGCTCTCCTTGACCAACGCGATATTGACTCGCGCGACCACGCCCGGCTCGTCCACCTGCTGGTCTACGGCGTCTAGGTCCTTCCCGGCAGTGATCGTCCTCTCCCTTCTGGTCGTGCAGACGCGAGGCGCGCGCCTACCCCTCCCCATCGTCGCAGATCCCACACGACCTGGCCATCATTTGACACAGAAAATGTGTGAGATGAGTTGCTGGGATGTGTGGGCGGGGGTTACGCTGGCCACCTGAGCTGGCACCGCCGTGGGGCCTCGCGAACCGCGAGCCTCGACGGGGGCGTCAGACCGCCCCCAATGGAAATCGAGAGATGAGGAGTCCTCAGATGCGGAATTCCGTGTCTGGCCGTGGTCAGGCCGGGCGTCAACGATGGGCCAGCGTGTCCTCGTGGCGCTGGCCCAACCTCTAAACGCGAGGGTGGCGGCCTGTCCAGCTGTCACGACCCCCATGTCCGGGGCCTCTAGTCCAGAAGGGGACCTGAGTGCGCCGCTAGAGAAAGGCCGGGTGTGGACGATCCGGGGCAGGACGGCGAGGACGACTTCGCTGGGTTGGCATCCATTGAGGGCGAACGCCCGACGACTGACGCGCGGTTGCGCATCGAGAAGGAGGGGATGAGGGTGGTTGTTTCTGTTCCTCCGAACCACGCCTCCCATCTGCTCGATGCGGCGGTCGCCGCGCTTCTTGTCATTGCCGCGCTGTGCGCGCCGGCGGTGACCCTGAAGGCTGCGCCTGAAGGCCTCCCGAACTGGGCTGTGGTCGGAATGATCACAATTCAGCTCGGCGTGGTGATCTTGGTTACTCTGCGCATCTTCACCAACAAGCCGGGCTCATCGAGCCGCCTGTCCGGCTGACAAGGAGACCAAGAAGGGATGCTCCGCAGCGGCCGCGCGGAGCATCCCTTCTTGTCCAAGCCTTCCCGTTCACCCCGTCGTCAGTCAGTGCGACAGCGTCGGGGCTGGAGGGTAGTCACGCAGTTAGACACTCAGACACAAATCAGGGGCTGTCCACTCCACAGTGGACAGCCCCTGACCTGGTCGGGGTGACAGGATTTGAACCTGCGACCTCTTCGTCCCGAACGAAGCGCGCTACCAAACTGCGCCACACCCCGGTTGATCGAACGAGGAGAAGTCTAGCTGATGTCGGCCCCAGCTCCGAATCGGGTCCTGCTTTGGCGACCGGACCCGTCGTGACCTGCGCCGTTGCTGCGGGGCACGAGCGTGAGCAGGCTGGCTTCCGGCGGGCAGGCGAAGCGGACCGGCGCATAGGGCGAGGTCCCGAGGCCTGCGGAGACGTTGAGCCAGGTGTGGGCACCCCAGCGGGAGACGCCGCGGGCGCGGGTGCGATCCAGCTCACAGTTCGTGACGACGGCGCCGTAGCCGGGGATGCGGAGCTGGCCGCCGTGGGTGTGGCCGGCCATGACGAGGTCGTAGCCGTCGGCCGCGAACAGATCGAGGACGCGGGGCTCGGGGGAGTGGGTGACGCCGAGCCGCAGCGCCGCCGTGGGGTCGGGCCGGCCGGCGATGTTCTCGTAGCGGTCGCGCTTGAGGTGCGGGTCGTCGAGGCCGGCGGCGACGATGGACTGGCCGGCGACGGTGATGGTCTGCCGGCTGTGGGTGAGGTCGTCCCAGCCGTGTTCGACGAACGCGGCGCGCAGATCCCGCCAGGGCAGGGGGATGCCGTGGATGCGCTTCTTGCGGGCCTTGGGCAGCAGGTAGCGCACGGGGTTCTTGGGCTTGGGCGCGTAGTAGTCGTTGCTGCCGAACACGAACACGCCGGGCAGGTCGAGCAGCGGGCCCAGCGCCCGTACGACGGCGGGCACGGCGTGCCGGTGGGCGAGGTTGTCGCCGGTGTTGACGACGAGGTCCGGGGATAGCTTGGCCAGCTCGGCGACCCAGCGCTGCTTGGAGCGCTGCCCGGGCATCATGTGCAGGTCGGAGATGTGCAGCACACGGAGCGGCGCCGCGCCTTCGGCGAGCACCGGCACCGTGGCTTCGCGCAGTGTCCACCTGGTCCGCTCGATGGCGGCGGCGTAGCCGACCGTGGCTGCTCCGAGGGCCGTGGTGCCCAGGACTATCCGACCGAACGTCTTCACGCGCTCCAGGGTACGGCGGTTTACTCGATCGGGGTCGGGGTGCCTGTCGGAGTAGCGTTCGCGCTCATGGCGGAGCTGAAGGAGAAGCTGCGGAGCGACTTGACCGCGGCGATGAAGGGGCGGCAGACCACTGTGGTCGCCACCCTGCGGATGGCCCTGGCGGCTGTGACCGTCGAGGAGGTGGCCGGCAAGACCGCGCGGGAGCTGTCGAACGACGAGGTCCTCAAGGTGTTGTCCCGTGAGGTGAAGAAGCGCAACGAGGCCGCCGAGGCGTTCGCGGGCGCTGGTCGCCGGGAGCAGGCCGACGCCGAGCTGGCCGAGGCCGAGGTGCTCAAGTCGTACCTGCCGGCCCAGCTGTCCGATGAGGAGCTCACCGACCTCGTCTCGCAGGCGATCGCCGAGGTCGCCGCGCAGGCGGGCGAGCAGCCGGGGCAGAAGCAGATGGGCCAGGTCATGAAGGCCGCCAACGCGAAGGTCGCCGGCCGGGCCGAGGGTGGCCGGGTCGCCGCCATCGTGAAGGCCAAGCTGCTGGGCTGATGGCGGTAGTGCCGTTTTCGGTGCACGAGTTGGACGAGTTGCGGTTGCCGTTGGCGGTGCGGCGTCGGGTCCGCCGGTTGAAACGGTCGGGTCGGGCCGGCGTCGTCCTGGGGGCGATCATGACGCCGGGCCGGCGCAGGCCGACTTCGCTCGACCCGACTGTTTCCCTGCGGGGCAACGGGATCAGGCTGGAGCTGTCGAACTGGCACTCTCGTCGGTCCGTCGCGCGGGGGCTGGCCGCCGGCGGCCACGGTCTCACGCTGCGGGCGTGGCGGGCCACGTCGGAGAGTTTTTTCGAGTACGGCATCGAGCTGGCCGACGGCGACGTTTTCGTCGCCGTCGCCCGGCCGATCCAGCCGTGGACGCTGTTCGGCCCGCGCCGAGAATCGGACGAATGGTATCTGGGTGTGGTCTGACGACGTGGCTTGGGCCGCACACTCGGTCGGGGCCAAGCGTGGATGCGGTCGCTGAGTGAAACGGATTTCCACCATGACCGAGTACGGCCGCGAGAGGGAACGTCGACGCCGGCAACGTTCCTTGCTGTGGTTGGGCTACGCGGTGGCGATGGGCGTTTTCGTGGCACTGCGGGTGGGGCCATGGGTCGTGTTGGCCGCAGCCGTCGGCGCGTGCGTGCTGATCTACGCCGTGGGCACGCTGATCGTCTGGCGTGATCGGCAGGCGGAACTGCGTCGGCGGGCCGCCGGCGAGCCGCCGTCGTGGTCGGCGCAGCTGCCGTTGGCCGTCGCGCGGCAGTTCGGCGGCGTCGTCCCTGGGCGGCATGTCCGCGCCAACGCGCCGCAGACCGGCGAGCTGCTCGGCCGCCTGCGCTACCTGGGCGACCGGCTACGGTGGGAGCCCAGCGCGTCGTTGCGGGCCCATGTGTGCTTCATCCGGGGTTCGGCAGTGCGAAGAATTTGTTTAGGTTGAAATGTCCAACATTTTCCATTTGAAATTGGGACAGAGATTACAAGGGCCAAGGCCACACCACGACCCGTCGATGCAACCTCGAGTAGTTTTTAATGGTTGCAGGCTGATGGTGTTTCTATGGACCTGTCTTGGTTATTGAAGTGGTTCACGAAATGCGTGAAGCTTGGTTACTCGCCAAGGGCACCGGCCTCGAACCGTGTTCAGCTACCTCAGCCGCCTGGCGTGCCCGCGCCTGATGAGGGCGCGGGTGATGTCGCGCCGGGGGCCTGGGGCACGAAGCCGGTGCTCACGTAGAGCGTGACGGTCTGGCTGTGCGGGGCGGAGCCGATGGGGGTCTGGCCGACGACGGTGCCCTTGGGGGCGGTGGAGTTGAAGTCGGCGGTCTGCACACCCGCGTAGCCGGCGGACTTGAGGACGTTGGTGGCGTCGTCGACGCCGCGGCCGACCACGTACGGGATGGCGGGCCCGTGGTTGTTCTTGTCCATGTACTGCGGATCGGCCTTGGGCAGCTGGAGCGGGGGCGAGCTGCCGAGGATCTGGTTGAAGGCGTTGAAGAACGGCGGCGCGGCGATGGTGCCACCGAAGGCGCCGACGTTGCCGCCGCAGGACTTGCTGGTGCGGATGGGCAGCGTGCCGCAGATCGGCTCCGGCTGGGAGCCGTCGTTGAACACCAGCGAGGAGGTCGAGTAGTTGGGCAGGATGCCCAGGAAGCCGACGGACTCGGAGGTGTCGGTGGTGCCGGTCTTGCCGGCCAGCGGGCGGGTCCAGTGCGCGTTGCGGGCGGCGGCGGCCGAGGTGCCGCTGATGGTGTCGTCCTTGAGGCCGTTCATGATCGTGTCGGCCACGGCCTTGTTGACGACCTGCTCGCACGGCGGGGTGTTGATCTGGACCGGCTTGCCGGTGTGGTCGACCACGCTGGCGATCGGGTTGGGCTCACACCACACGCCGCCGCTGGCCAGGGTGGCGCCCACGTTGGCCAGCTCCAGTGGGCTCAGCGGGCTCACGCCGAGAGTGAACGACGGCTGGTTGAGGAACGACTGGCTCTGCGGCTTGGTGGTCAGCTCGTTGGCGCCGTTGGGGTCGGGTGCCGAGCCGGCCTGGTTGGTCTGCATGGTGTTGCGCATGCCCAGCCGGGAGGCCATGTCCAGCACGGACTGCATGCCGGCGCCGAGCTCAAGGTTGGTGAACGAGGTGTTCGGCGAGATGGCCAGCGCCTCGTGCAGGGTGATCGGGTCCGGGTTGGTCTGGTCGTCGTTGGCGACCGTGTGGCACTTGGTGTCGGGGTACCGGATCGGCGGGAAGAAGCACTGTGTCTTCGGGTTCGGGATGCCGGTGTTGAGCCCGACCTGGCCCTTTTCCATGGCGGCCGCGGTGGTGAACAGCTTGTAGATCGAGCCGGCGCCGAAGTTGTCGCTGACGTCGGCGGGCAGGTTGGTCAGGGTCTGCCCCTGCGCGGCGTCCACGCCGAGGTCGCGGTTGGCCACCAGGGCGACGAGGTCGTGGGTCTGCTGGCCCGGTTTGACGATCACCATGGTGTTGGCGATGCCGTTGGCGGTCTTGGGCACGTTGTGCTCGACGGCCTGCTTGGCGACCTTGGAGATGTCCGGGTCCAGGTTGGTCCTGATCACGTAGCCGCCGGTCTGCAGCTGGTCCGCCGTGAAGCCGGCCTGCGACAGGTAGCCCTGCACGTAGTCGCAGTAGAAGCCGTCCTCGGGGGCGACGCCGACGCAGCCGGAGCCGGGCAGCTGCGGCTCGGGGCCGACGCCCAGGTCCGTTTTCTTGGCGGCCTCGCCGAGGTCGGTGGTGATCTTGCCGGTCGAGACCATGGCGTCGATGACGACGTCGCGGCGCTTCTTGGCCGCCGCCGGGTGCTGCCACGGGTCGAAGCTGACCGGGTTGTTGACGACACCGGCCAGCAGCGCCGCCTGGGGCAGCGAGAGCTTGTCGGGGGTGGTGTTGAAGAACACCTGGGAGGCGGTGCCGATGCCGTCCACCCGGCCGAGGAAGGTGACCAGGTTGAGGTACCTGGTCAGGATCTCGTCCTTGGACAGCTTCTTCTCCAGCTGGAGGGCGACCCGCGCCTCCTTGAGCTTGCGGGCGACGGTCTGCGCCTGGGCCTGCTCCTGGGCCGACTTGTCGTCCCGGCCGGCCACCAGCACCTGGTAGTTCTTCACGTACTGCTGGGTGATGGTGGACGCGCCCTGGGTGGCGCTGCCGTTGACCTGGTTGCTCAGCAGCGCGCGGAAGGTGCCCTGCCAGTCGACGCCGGAGTGCTGGTAGAAGCGGCGGTCCTCGATGGCGACGATGGCCGCCTTCATCACGGGCGCGATCTGGTCACCCGGTGTGTTGACCCGGTACTGCTGGTAGAGGTACGCGATCGGTTTTTCGTTCTTGTCCTCGATCACGGACATCAGCGGCGGGTCGGTGGTCACCAGGTCCGCCGAGGTGGCGTCCACGGTGTCGCTGGCGCGGTTGGAGACCACTCCCAGCGCCCCCACGGTGGGGAACAGCATGCCCGCCACCAGAACCCCGGCCAAAAGGCACAGACCGACCAACTTCACAAGACCGTTGCCGACACGCACGACAGTCACACTACGCGTCATCACGTGGTGCTCCGGTGTGAGCGCTCACTGCGACGTTCATTCACCACTTCGGGTGGGTGAAGCTCACATTCGGGTAACCCGGTGTTGGCAGGGGAACCAGATGGCTCTACAGTCCGTCAACGTCTCATGACAACGCCTGACGGCACTCCGCACCCGCGGGGAGCCTACGGCAGCCGGTACCGGGGGGTATCGGTTTTTGGACGAGACGTAGGGGAGCGGGGGCCATGCAGTTCGTTCAGGGGGATTGGCGTGTCAGTGCCTCGTGTCGTGACGAGGACCCGGAGCAGCTGTTCGTCAGGGGTGCTGAGCAGCGCAAAGTCAAAACCATCTGCCTGAGTTGCCCGGTGCGGACGGAGTGCCTGTCCGAGGCGCTCGATAACCGCATCGAGTTCGGCGTGTGGGGCGGAATGACCGAGCGTGAGCGCAGGGCTCTGCTGCGTCGCCGGCCGGATGTGGACTCGTGGTTCGAGTTGCTGGAGTCCGCGCGGCGCGAGCATGCCGATCTTGACGAGTACAAGGTCAGTTGATCGACGTCCTTTGTTGAACAATCAAATTAATTAACGGTGATCATGCGAATTTCGCCGACGGCGGCAATCGCCGCCCTCGGCGAAACAAGCGTGCGCGGTTTCACTCACCGGCCAGCCGGCGGCCGATTTCGCGCAGCCCAGCCAGATCGTGCACGTCCTCGGCCAGCGCCGGCACGCCGGTGACGGCCACCGACGGGTGCGCCTTGGTGAACCGGGCCAGCAGCCGCTGCTCGCGGGTCGCCACGGCCACCCGATCGGCGTGCACCCGCAGCACAGCGGCGGCCAGCGGCGCCTCGCCGCCCCGGTCCAGCTCGTCGGCGGCGGCCAGCGGCGCCTCGCCGCCCCGGTCCAGCTCGTCGGCGGCGGCCAGCGCCTTGCCCGCTGGCAGCTTGGCCAGCACCGGATGAGTCCGGTTGAGCACCAGCCCGGCCAGCGGCATCGACTCGGTGGCCAGCCGCTCCACGAAGTAGGACGCCTCCCGCAGCGCGTCCGGCTCCGGCGCGGCCACCACCAGGAACGCGGTGCCGGGCGAGCGCAGCAGCTGGTAGGTCTTCTGCGCACGCTCCCGGAAGCCGCCGAACATGCTGTCGAAGGCCTGCACGAACGCCGACGCGTCGGCCAGCAACTGCCCGCCGATGATCGTCGAGATGGCCTTGGTGAAGATGCCGAAACCGGCGCCGACGATCTTGAGCAGGCCCCGGCCGCCGGCCCGCGCCGGGGCCGAGAGCAGCCGGATGATCCGCCCGTCGAGCACGGTGGACAGCCGCTGCGGGGCGTCCAGGAAGTCCAGGGCCGACCGGCTGGGCGGGGTGTCGACCACGATCAGGTCCCACGATCCGTCGGCGGCCAGCTGCCCCAGCTTCTCCATGGCCATGTACTCCTGCGTGCCGGAGAACGAGGAGGAAATGGTCTGGTAGAAGGGATTGCCCAGGATCTGCTCGGCACGGTCGGGCCCCGCGTGCGCCAGCACCATGTCGTCGAACGTGCGGCGCATGTCCAGCATCATCGCGTGCAGCCGGTCCTCGGTGTCGAAGCCCTCGACCGTCACCTGGCGCGGGGTGTTGTCCAGTTCCCGCAGGCCGAGCGACTGCGCCAGCCGCCGGGCCGGGTCGATCGTGAGCACGACGGTGCGCCGCCCCCGCTCGGCCGCCCGCGCGGCCAGCGCCGCCGCGGTGGTGGTCTTGCCGACGCCGCCGGAGCCGCAGCAGACGATCACCTTGGTCGCCGGGTCGTCCAGCAACTTGTCGACATGAAGCTTGGCCGGCATCAGCGGACCCCCTGGTCGACCAGCGTCTCGGCCAGCTCGTACAGCGCGCCGACATCGACGCCGTCGACCAGCTCGGGCAGCTCCAGGGCGGGCAGGTCGGCCTCGGCCAGCAGCTCGCGGGCCCGCTGCTCGGCCCGCACGCGCACGGCGTGGTCGACGGTCTCCTCGACCAGCCCGGCCAGCTCGTCCTCGGCCAGCTCCAGGCCCACGGTGGCCAGCCCGGTCCGGACGCGGGCGGCGTCCACCCGGCCGCCGGCCGCCGCCGGCAGCGAGCGGTTGGCCAGCCGCGCCGGCCGCACCCGGTTCACGAACACCGCGCCCGGCCGCAGGTCGGCGCCGTCCAGTTCGGCCACGGCGTCCAGGGTCTCCCGGACGGGCATCTCCTCCAGCAGCGTGACCAGGTGCACGGCGGTGTCGCCCGAGTGCATCAGCCGGACCACGCCCTCGCTCTGGCCCTTGATCGGCCCGACCTTGGCCACGTCCTGCACGGCCTTGGTGACGTCGAGGAACTTCACCACGCGGCCGGTCGGCGGTGCATCCAACACCACGTGGTCGTACATGTGCCGGCCGGCGTCGTCGGTGCGGCCGACGCACTCCTTGACCTTGCCGGTCTGGAGCACGTCCCGCAGACCGGGGGCGAGCGTGGTGACGAACTCGATCGCGCCCATGCGCCGCAGCGTCCGGCCGGCGAAGCCCAGGTTGTAGAACATGGCCAGGTACTCCATGAACGCGGCGTCGGCGTCCACGGCGAGCGCGCGGATTTCGCCGCCGCCGGGCGCGGAGGCGATGCGCTCCTCGGAGTAGGGCAGCGGCGCGCGGTCGAACAGCTGGGCGATGCCCTGGCGCTCCTCGACCTCGACGAGCAGCACGCGACGGCCACCGGTGGCCAGCGCGATGGCCAGCGCCGCGGCCACAGTGGTCTTGCCGGTGCCGCCCTTGCCGGTGACCACGTGCAACCGGGCCCGGGTGAGCTCCTCGGTCCAGCCGGCGGTCCAGCCAACTATGGGTGTGGTCACGCCGCCAAGCCTAGGTGGCCGCACTGCCTCTCCGCTGGCCGTGGCTGTGAGGCTTCCCCCACCATCGCGAGGCCGCGCCGGTGCCTGGACCGTCGCCGGATTTCACCCGCCGCCACCCGACGTGCCCGCCACCTGAGCCGATGCGGCGGGTTAAATCCGGCTAGGGAAGGCACCGGTCACGAGCGGCCGAGCCGCGACGCCGAAGGCGGCGCCAAAAACACCGTTACCCGATGTGATGCATGAGGACGAGGATCATGTACTGAGCGGCGACAACGCCCCAGACCACGGTGCTGGGCAGCACGGTGGCGATGAGCAGGCACAGGACCGCGAACACCAGCGTCGACCAGAGGGCGGCGCGGGTCACATCGCCGGCGTTGCGGTGCCGGTCGTCACGGACCTTGCCGGTGATCAGCAGCGTCATGATGATGCCGCCGAAGGCCATGAGGCAGGTCGCGATGATCCGCCACGTCTCCACGTGATCGAAAATAGCGCGCCGGATAGGGTGCTGGCATGACTAAGTGGGAGTACGCCACGGTCCCGCTCCTGATCCACGCGACCAAGCAGATCCTGGACCAGTGGGGCCAGGACGGCTGGGAGCTGGTGACCGTGTTGCCCAACCCGAGCGGCGAGCAGCATGTCGCCTATCTGAAGCGGGAGAAGGCATGAGCTGGCTGGCCAGGCTCAAGGAACTGGGCATCGAGCTGCCCGCGGTGGCCGCGCCGGTCGCGGCCTACGTGCCGGCGGTGCGCACCGGTTCGCTCGTCTACACGTCGGGCCAGCTGCCGTTCGTCGCGGGCGCGCTGCCCGCGACGGGCAAGGTGGGCGGCGAGATCGGGCAGGACGAGGCCAAGGCCTACGCCCGCACCTGCGCGCTGAACGCCCTGGCGGCGGTGGACGCGCTGGTCGGCCTGGACTCGGTCACGCGCATCGTCAAGGTGGTCGGCTTCGTGGCCTCGGCCGAGGGCTTCACCGGCCAGCCGGCCGTGGTCAACGGCGCGTCCGAGGCGCTGGGTGAGATCTTCGGCGAGGCCGGCGTGCACGCCCGTTCCGCCGTTGGGGTGGCCGAACTGCCACTCGGCGCACCCGTCGAGGTTGAGCTGATCGTCGAAATCGGCTAATTCAGTAACCCGTTCGGGTGGCGCTAAGGTGGCGTCTCCTGGTCTGCTAGACCGCGAGAGTCACCTTCGCCACTGGAAGGGGCGGTGGGCGTGCGGGACAACGCCGAGCTGAACGCGCATGAGCTGCTGCTGAGACTGGCCGGACGGCTGTCCGACGCCCAGCTGTGGCGGTTTCGGGACTGGCTGGCCAGCGGGGCACTGCCCGTGCTCGGCCGGGCGCTCCCGCGTGCGCTGCTGCACGACCGGGTCGGCCTGACCGCCGACGAGCACGCGCTGCTGCGCGGCATCGGCGCCGACCCGGCGCTGACCAGCTCCGTGCTGGGCCTCGGCGCGGTGCCGGACCCGGCCTTCACCTTCGTCGGCGAGGCCGCCGACCAGGCCGCCAGCAGCGACCCGGTCGGCGTCGTGCTCGGCGCGACGCTGCGCGGCCGCGAGGGCCTCGGCGAGGTCCGCTGCGCCTGGCGGCACGCCGCCGACGGTCGTGTGCACCGCGTCGTGCTGGTGACGGCCGTGTCCGACCAGCACCGGCTGACCGGCGAGCTCCAGCGCATGCTGCGGGCGCTGGGCGAGCACGAGCCGTGCGTCGAGGTCGTGGCGCCGGACTTCGAGCTGCCGCCGTACCACCGCGCCGCGGTGGACGTGTCCGAACTGCTGTGCTTCGGCGCTGCCGATCTCGCCACCGCCTGAAAGGAGACCCGTCGTGTCGGACGTCGCCACTGGGGACGGACTGCCCGATCGGCTGCACGACATCCTGCTGCGGATGGCCGGACGCGTCGACGACGACGCGCTGACCTCGGCGCGCGAGCTCGTGGCCATCGCGGAGTCGGATCGCGCCGTGGAGCTGCTAGTCGGCTGCCTGATCGCCGGCGGCGTGCCGGTGACCCCGGCGGAGAACGGCCAGCTGCGGTCGCTGCTGGACCAGTCCCGCTCGGAGCCGGCGCTGGCCGACCGGCTCAAGGTCCGCGACACCTGGTACTCCCCGCCGCACCGGTTCAGCTACGAGCCGGACGCGGGCGCGGGCATCGGCGCGGCGCTGGCCCCGGTGGTGGACTTCCTGATCGGCGTGCAGTCGGTGCACGCGGTGTGGCGGGTGACGCCCGCGGGCGCGACTCCCGGCGCGGTGCCGCAACGGATCGTGCTGGTCGAGATCGGCCCCGACGGCTTCGCGCCGGCGACGGCGTACCGGATCGGGCAGGCCCTGGAGGCCGCCGGCATCCGGGCCGTGGTCGAGGTGCTCAAGACGGGCGCGGACCGTAGCGACTACCACCGGCTGGCCGCCTCGGACGCCAAACCGATCAACTTATCGGGCCAGCACGCGGCCGCCCCGACATCGAGCGGCGGCCGTCGGGCCAAGGGCGGCGGCTCGGTCGTGCCGATCAAGCCGGTCGCGCGCGCCGAGGCCAAGCCGGACGTCGTGGCCCAGGTCGAACTGGTCGAGCCGGTGCAGCCGGTGGCCACCGACAAGACCGCCCAGCCGCCGGTTCTGGAGCCCTCGGCCGACCCGTCGGCGCTCGGGCTCGTGGACTACAAGCCGATCGCCGAGGACAAGCTCAGCGACGTCGAGCGCGACCTGCTCCGTCAGCTGCACGAGGAACTGGCCCAGCGCGAGCA
>NZ_KK037166.1:5568051-5570676 GCF_000568255.1 Kutzneria sp. 744 | reverse complement strand
CCGGGTGCGTGCACCCGAGCTGGCCCCAGGACCCCGGCGCCGAATCCAGTCCCCACGCGCAAGTTGTTTCCTCCACGTGACGATTCCCACGGGGCTCCGGGCCGATTCGCCCTTAGGCTCGTGGACGTGCCACAGCTGCCCGAGGAACTGACGCTGCCCGAGTCGATGGTGCCGGACATCCCGCCCAATCCGCCCGTGACGCCGAAGGACGCGGCCACCGTCGCCCTTGTGCGCGAGCGCGACGCCGGCATGGAGGTGTTCCTGATGCGTCGGGTCACCGGCATGGCGTTCGCCGGCGGCATGACCGTGTTCCCCGGCGGCGGCGTCGACCGTCGCGACGCGGACACCTCGGTCGCCTGGGTCGGGCCCGAGCCGGCGTGGTGGGGCCGCAAGTTCAGCTGCGACCCGACCATGGCCCGGGCCCTGGTGTGCGCGGCCGTGCGGGAGACCTTCGAGGAGTCCGGCGTGCTGCTGGCCGGCAAGGACGACGTGTCCGTGGTCGCCGACGCCGCCCAGTACGCCGAGGTGCGGCACGCGCTGGTCAACCGCGAGGTGTCGCTGGCCCAGTTCCTGGCCGACGCCGGCCTCGTGCTGCGGGCCGACCTGCTGCGACCGTGGGCCAACTGGGTCACGCCGGCGGAGGAGCCGCGACGCTACGACACCCGCTTCTTTCTGGCCGTCCTGCCCGAGGGCCAGCACGCCGACGGCGCCACCACCGAGGCCGACCAGGCCGGCTGGCAACGGCCGCAGGAGGCCATCGACGACTGGAAGGCCGGCCGGGTCGGGTTGCTGCCGCCGACCTGGATGACCCTGGCCGAGCTGCGCGACGCCGGCACCGTGGCGGCGGCCATGGCGATGGAGCGGCAGACCACCGACAAGATCATTCCCAAGGTGATCCGGCGCGGCAACAAGCTGCACGCCGTGTTGCCCGGCGACCCCGAGTACGACCGCGCGCCGCTGCACCTGGACCCCGGCCCCGACGACGAGGTGGCCGGCCGGTGAGCGAGCTTGCGAGCGAGCCATTCAACGCAGTGCGTCCGCGAATGCGGACACCGAGCGCTAGCGAGGTGTTGCAGTGAGCGACCGTCCGGCCGTCGGCGCGCGGGCCGAGCACCCCGCCTACGGCCTGTTGCGCTGCGTCACGCCCACGGCCGCCGTGCTGCTGGCCGACAACCCCTCCGCGATGACCCTCGACGGCACCAACACCTGGGTCCTGCGCGCCCCCGACTCCGAGGCATGCGTTGTCGTCGACCCCGGGCCCGACGATGAGCGGCACCTGGCCCTCGTCGCCGCGCACGGGCCCGTCAGCACCGTGCTGCTCACCCACGGCCACCCCGACCACTCCGCCGGCGCCCGCCGCTTCGCCGAGATGGTCGGCGCCCCCGTGCACGCCCTGGACCCGGCCATGCGCCTCGGCTCCGAGGGCCTCTCCGACGGCGACGTCATCGCCCAGGCCGGCCTGGAGATCCGGGTGCTCGTCACCCCCGGCCACACCGACGACTCCCTCTGCTTCTGGCTCGAACACGACGCCCCGCCGGCCGTGCTGACCGGCGACACCGTTCTCGGCCGCGGCACCACCGTCACCGACGATCTCGGGCCGTACCTCGACTCCCTGCGCCGCCTCGCCGAGCTCCCGCCCGGCACCGTCGTCCTGCCCGGCCACGGCCCCGATCTCCCCGACGCCGGCACCGCCGCCCGCGGCTACCTGGCCCACCGCGAGCAGCGCCTCAACCAGGTCCGCGCCGCCCTGGCCCACCTCGGCCCCGATGCCACCGCCCGTCAGGTCGTCGAGGTCGTCTACGCCGACGTCGACCGCTCCCTCTGGCCCGCCGCGGAGTGGTCCGTCCGCACCCAGCTGAAGTACCTGCGGTCGATCTAGCTCTGCGGTCGGATCGGCACCACCAGGTACTGGAGGCGGCCGTCGGAGGTGAGCATGGTGCCGCGGCGGCCGGGTTGGACGGCGAGGGTGACCTGCTGCCCGGCGAAGGCCTTGAGGGCGTCGGAGAGGTAGCGGAGCTGGTAGGCGGGGGTGGGGCGGCCGCCGGTGGTGCTGGCCTTGACGAGCTCCTCAGCCTCGCCGACCTGCTGGCCGCCGCCGTGGACGCGGATCTCGCCGTCGCCGAGGGAGAGCTGGACGATCTGGGGGCCCTCGCTGAACAGGCCGACGCGGCGGACGGCGCCGGCCAGGGCGTCGGCGTAGACCGTGGCGGTGGCGTCGACGGCGGTGGGCAGGATCTTGCGCTCGTCGGGCAGCGTGGAGGCGAGCAGCGAGGTGATGATGGCGGAGTCGTTCCAGACCAGGCCGGCGCGGTCCGCGTCGACGTGGAGGGCGACCCGCTCGGCGGAGGCGGCCTGCTTGGCCGCCTCGACGAGCAGGGAAGCCGGCACCATGGCGTCCACTTCGGACTCACCGGTCCACGGCAAAGTGGCGATGGCCAAGCGATAGCGGTCGGTGGCGACCATCGACAGCGGACCGCCGGGACCGCCGCGAAGGCGCACGCCGGTGAGCATGGGCAGGGCGTCGTCCCGAGAGGCGACGGAGGCGACGACGGACAGCAGGCGGGCGAACTCAGGGCCGTCGACCTCGCCGACGCGGGCCGGCGGCTCGGCGACGCCGGGGTGCAG
>NZ_KK037166.1:5560306-5567951 GCF_000568255.1 Kutzneria sp. 744 | reverse complement strand
CCCGGACGGCCAGCCGCGAACCCTCCACGACCAGCCGCACCTGAGGGGCGTCCAACGCGCGCAGGGTCTCGGCCAAGGGCTTGGCCGGCACCAGGACCTGGCCGTCCTCATGCACGGTCGCTGCGCACCGCAACCGCACGCCCCGCTCCCGATCGGTGCCGCGGACCAGCACCCCGTCCCGGTCCGCGGTGATCAAGACGCCGGCCAGCACGGGGTCGTACATCCTGGCCGGCAGCAACCGGACCATGTCGGCGAACGTGCCGGCGAGCTGCGCGGTGGTGGCGGTCAGGTCCATGAACGCGACCGTACGACCCACCCCTGACAGTTCATGCGGCGCGACCTCGCGATGCGGCGTGTGCGGGCAGGTTCCCGTTAACGAGCAACACCGTTCATCTGACGGTGGTGTTCGAGTCACGCTTTGCCGCATAGCGTCCCGACGCATGAGCATCAACCGGAGGGCATTGCTCAGGGCGGGTGGGGTGTTGGCGGCGGGGGCGGTCGGCACGATGTTGCCGGGGATCGCGTTCGCGGACGGCACGGACGGCAGCGAGCAGACGATCACCGTGACCGGTCGGTTCGAGCCGGGTGCTCCCGACTGGTACTACCTCCCGGTCGACGTGCCACGCGGGGTCGCGGAGCTGACGGTGGTCTACAGCTACGACCGACCGCAGGTGCCGCCCGGCCAGCTCGGCAATGCACTGGACTTCGGCGTCTTCGGCCCGGCCGGCCACGAGTTGGGCAACCACCACGGTTTCCGGGGCTGGTCCGGCGGCGCCCGCGACCGGTTCACGATCAGCGCCTCCGACGCGACCCCCGGCTACCTGCCGGGGCCGATCGACGCCGGCACCTGGCACGTGATCCTCGGGCCGTACACGGTGGCGGAGCAGGGCCTGGACTACCGCGTGGACATCACGCTGCGCTTCGGGCCGCCCGGTAAGCCGTTCGAGGTGAAGCCGGCCCCGTCCTTCGCGCGGGCCCGCCGCCGCGGCCGCGACTGGTATCGCGGCGACGGCCACCTTCACACGGTCTACTCCGACGGCAAGCGCACGCCCGACGAGCTCGTCGCGGCGGCCCGCGCGGCCGGCCTGGACTTCATCATCTCCACCGAGCACAACACGCCCAGCGCCTCGTTGCAGTGGGGCCGACACGCCACCGAGGACCTGCTGATCCTCAACGGCGAGGAGGTCACCACCCGCTCCGGGCACTGGCCGGCGTGGAACCTGCCGGTGGGGCGCTGGATCGACTGGCGCTACCGGGACACCGAGCCCAACGACTTCCGGCGCTTCGTCGGCGAGGTGCACTCGGTCGGCGGCCTCGTCGTCGCCGCGCATCCGTACGCGCCGTGCCTGGGCTGCTCGTTCGAGTTCCGCTACGACCTGGTCGACGTCATCGAGGTCTGGAACGGGCCGTGGACCGAGGACGACGAGAAGACTCTCCAGTCCTGGGACGCGATGCTCCGCGAGGGCCGCTGGATCCCGGCCGTGGGCGACAGCGACGCCCACGCCGAGCCGCAGGTGGTCGGCCTGCCGCACAACGTGGTGCTGGCCGAGGACCTGTTCGGGCCGTTCCTGTTCGCCGGGCTGAAGGCCGGGCACAACTGGATCGCCGAGTCGGCGCAGGTCCAGCTGTCGCTGAAGGTGACGGACGGCCGGCACAGCGCCGGTATCGGGGAGACGCTGCGCACGGGCCGTCCGGTGACCGTCCACGTCGAGGTGGACGGCGTGCCGGGCACGCAGACCCGGGTCATCGACCAGACCGGGGTGGTGCACGCCGGCGAGCAGGGCGTCGAGTTCACGACCAGCCCCGCCGACTCCGACTGGATCCGGGTCGAGGTGCGGCGGGGCGAGCAGATGGTCGCGCTGACTAACCCAGTTTTTCTTCGACGCTGACCAGGGCGGCCGTGGTCAGGGTGGACTGCTTGACCGTGCCGCGGAACGCCCACACCAGCGCGGCGATCACCAGGCCGGCGGCGGCCGCCGCGAAGAACGACCAGCTCGTGCCGAAGTTCTGCACCAGCTGGCCGCTGGTGGACTGGCCGATGGCCAGGCCGAGCGTCACCGAGGTGATCACCCAGCCGAACGCCTCCGTGGTGGTGCCGGCCGGGGCGACCAGGTCGATGGCCGCCGAGTGCGCGGTCGACTGCGGCGTGATCAGGATTCCCACGGCCAGCAGCGCGAGGCCGAGGCCGAACAGCGACGACGGGATCGCCAGCAGCAGGATCAGCAGGGCGAAGCCGGCCAGCAGGACCGGCAGCCGCAGGTGCATGGACCGCGGCCACGGGCGGACGCCGTACAGCACGCCGAAGATCACGGAGCTCACCGACCACAGGCTCAGCATCAGGCCGCCGGCCGCCGGCGACCCGGCCTCGGAGGCGAACGCCGGCACCGCGACCTCGACGAAGCCGATCGTCACGCCGAAGCCCAGCGCGGCCAGCGCCACCGTCCGCATACCGGGGCTGGCCAGCGCGCCGAGCAGGCTGGTGGGGCGCAGCTCGTCCCGGCTGGGCCGCCAGGCGCGGACCGTCGGCGTCAACGCGAACGAGACACCGCCGACGACCATGGACAGCGAGCCCACGACCACGCCCGTGCCGGCCCAGGGCAGCGCCGTCATCAGACCGGCCAGGCCCGGGCCCAGGATGAAGAAGACCTCCATGCTGATGGCCTCGTAGGCGTACGCCGCCTGACGCACCGGGCCGGGCGGCACCAGGCGCACCCAGAGGGAACGGGAGGCTGAGCCCACGGTCATCTCGGTCAGGCCGATGCCGAAGGCCAGCAGGATCACCAGCCACTCGGGCTGGAGCGTCTCGACCGCCCACACCTCGCTGGCGACGAACAGCAGCGTCAGCGTGGCGGTGAACAGCAGCGGGCGGGTCGGGCCCATCCGGTCCATGATCCGGCCCTGCAGCACCGAGCCCACCGAGACACCGATCAGCGCCGCCGCCGAGGTCAGGCCGGCGACGGCGAAGGAACCGGTGGCACGCTGCACATACAGCAGCAGGGCCAGGCCGATCATCGCGATGGGCAGCCGGGCCAGTGCGGAGGCGAGCACCGGCAGCTTGGCACCCGGTGTGGTCAGTGCGGTGCGGTAGTCGGTGAGAGACGCGGACTGGGACATGTGTACCAGTATGACATGGAGTGGTACCGGCGTACCAGAGTGGAGGCGTACATCACGATGTAGTCACGGCGTTGCGATGAGTGGGTGAACGCGCGCAACGTAAAGACCCAATTTGGAGTCCTTGAGAGTGAATCCGGTTGTCCGTGACGGGCAGTTCCATGTCACAGTGACCAGGCAAGACCTCCTCCGGTGTCGGGTTCGGGGCCTGACGCCAGAGGGGACGGGGTGCGCGGCCCGTCGGGGGATGGCCCGCGCAACACGAAAGGCCGGCTAGTGGCGTCGGGGGCCACCGCCGGCCTTTTGTGCTCCGCGGACCATGTCCGCGGAAAGCGCGGACCGCGCGGACCGCTGCACGCCAGGTGCTCAGTGGGGGCCCGGCCCCCACGCCGGGGCTTCGCCCCGGACCCCGTGCGTGGCTTGGCGGCGCGCGTCTCCGCCTGTTATGTCGGACTTGGGCGACATTCCCGGTTCTCGGAAATGTGGCCGAACGGTGAGCAAAGACTGCCTGCTCGGACAGCCGAAAGGCCCCCATCCACGTGGTGGACAGGGGCCTTCGGTGCTCGCTTGGATCTACCGCGCTCGTCGAGCGAGGCGCTCCGGATCCAGGATCAGGACGCTCTTGCCCTCCAGGCGCAGCCAGCCGCGGTGCGCGAAGTCGGCCAGGGCCTTGTTCACGGTCTCGCGGGAGGCGCCGACGTACTGGGCGATCTCCTCCTGCGTGAGGTCGTGAGTGACCCTCAGCAGGCCGGCCTCCTGGCTGCCGAACTGGCGGGCGAACTGGAGCAGCGCCTTGGCCACGCGGCCGGGCACGTCCGTGAAGATCAGGTCGGCCAGCATGTTGTTCGTCCGGCGCAGCCTACGGGCCAGCACCCGCAGCAGCTGCTCGGCGATCTCGGGCCGCTTGCTGATCCATTCCCGCAGCTCGGGGCGCCCCATCGACAGCGCCCGGACCTCGGTCACGGTGGTCGCGGTCGACGTGCGCGGACCCGGGTCGAAGATCGACAGCTCGCCGAACATGTCCGAGGGACCCATGATGTTGAGCAGGTTCTCGCGGCCGTCCGGCGACTTGCGGCCGATCTTCACCTTGCCGCTGTGGATGATGTAGAGCCGGTCGCCGGGCTCGCCCTCCGCGAAGATCACATGTCCTCGCGGGAAGTCGATCGGCTCCAGCGTGACGAGCAGAGCCTCCGCTGCCGACGGGTCCACACCCTGGAAGATGCCCGCGCGGGCCAGGGTCTCGTCCACCTCGTCCCTCCTTCGAGACGCGGCGGCCGGTGCCGCCGATCACTAGCGTGTCAGTCTAGGACCCGTTGCCCCTGGTCCGCCGGGGACGCAGCCTCGCGGCGCGTCCGCCCAGCCTACGCAGGCGGAACAGCTCCAGCGCCCGGCCGATGCCGTGCCCGTACAGCGCCCTGACCTCGTCCGGTCGGGCCTGCTCCAGGAATTCCTCGACCTCGTTCTCCTGCACGGCCACATGGCGCAGGCGAGCTTCCACGCGTTCCATGAAGAGCGCGAAGAACATGATCAGAAGGGGTACGACGAGCACCAACCAGGCAGTCATGATGCTGCCATCCTCTCCCATGGCGGTTCGGGCGCGTGCATCGGGGGTCACCCCGGCGTGTCGGAGTTGTCGGTCGGGGTCCGTACGCTGGGCAGGTGCCAGCGACCGCCGCCGCGAACAACCTCAGCCTCGTCCGCCGGGTGCGGCGGATGACCCGCGCGTTGGCGGAGGGCTACCCCGACGCGCACTGCGAACTCGACTTCGGCACGGCGCTGGACCTCACGGTGGCCGTGATCCTGTCCGCCCAGTGCACCGACAAGCGGGTGAACGAGGTCACGCCGGCGCTGTTCGCCAGGTACCGGACCGCCGCCGACTACGCCGGAGCCGACCGGGTCGAGCTGGAGGAGATGATCCGGTCGACCGGGTTCTACCGGAACAAGGCCACCTCGATCATGGGCCTGGGCTCGGCGCTGGTCGACAAGCACGGCGGCGAGGTGCCCGGCACGCTGGAGGAGCTGGTCCGGCTGCCCGGCATCGGCCGCAAGACGGCCAACGTGGTGCTCGGCGAGGCCTTCGACGTGCCCGGCATCACCGTCGACACGCACTTCGGCCGGCTGGTCCGGCGCTGGGGCTGGACCGAGGAGACCGACCCGGTCAAGGTCGAGCACGCCATCGGTGAGCTCGTCCCCCGCAAGGACTGGACGCTGCTCTCGCACTGGACGATCTTCCACGGCCGCCGGGTCTGCCACGCCCGCAAGCCGGCCTGCGGCGCCTGCTTCCTGGCCCCGGACTGCCCGTCCTTCGGCGACGGCCCGACCGACCCGGACGTGGCGGAGAAGCTGGTCAAGGGCGACGAGGCGCCGCACCTGCTGGCCCTGGCCGAGCGGGTCCGCGCCGCCGGCAAGGGCAAGAAGAAGGCCGGCGCCGGGCGATGAGCGTTCGTTGGCGGTGGGCTCTGGTGGCGGTGGTGCTCGCGGTGGCGACCGCGATCGCCGTCTGGCCGCGCGGCCAGGCCCCCACCCACGCCGACCCGTCCGTGCCCAAGCCCGACGTCAGCGCGCTGCGGAAGGCGGCCGCGCTGCCGGCCTGCCCGCAGTCACCTGACACGAGGCCGACCGGCAAAGGCGGCCTCACCGGCCTCAAGGTCACGTGCATGGCCGACGGCGCCGAGATCACGCTCGGCGGCGGCCCGATGCTCGTCAACTTCTGGGAGCCGTGGTGCGTGCCATGCCGCACCGAGCTGCCCGCGCTCCAGGAATATGCGGCCCGACCAGGCGCGATCCCGGTCCTGCTCGTCGAGATCCCGGCCCAGAGCGACGAGGCCGGCGGCCTGGACCTGCTCGGCTCGCTCAAGATCAGGCTGCCGTCGGTCTGGGATCCGAACGCGGTCGTGGCCAACGCGCTGGGTCGGCCGAACGTCTTCCCTGTCAGCTACGTAGTTGCAGCGGACGGCTCCTCGAAGAGGATCACCACACCGCCCTTCGACTCGGCGGACCAGGTGGAACAGGCGGTGCGGCAGTATGCGGACGGGAGTGTCACCGGATGAGTCCTGGCCCCCTGGTGGACCCGGCGGACGTGCCCGGCTGGCTGTCCGGCCTGGTCGCGGCCACCGCCGACCTGGACGCCTCCGCGTTGACCAGGGTGCGCCCGCCCAGCGGCAAGCCGACCCGGCCGGCCGCGGTGCTGATGCTGCTCGGTGACGGCGACGGGATTGACGGCCCTGACGTGCTGCTCACCCGCCGCGCGGACACGCTCAACTCCCATCCCGGCCAGGTGGCCTTCCCCGGCGGCAGCGCCGACGACACCGACGACGGCCCGGTCGACACCGCGCTGCGCGAGGCCGAGGAGGAGGCCGGCGTGCTGGCGGACGGCGTCCGCCCGATCGCGCTGCTGCCCGACCTGTTCGTCCCGGTCTCCGGCTTCATGGTGACGCCCGTGCTGGCCCACTGGGAGCGCCCGTCGCCGGTCCGCGTGGTCGACCCGGCGGAGACGGCCGCGGTGGCGCGGGTGCCGATCGCGCACCTGACCGACCCGGCCAACCGGTTCCGGGTGATGCACCCCTCCGGCTTCACCGGACCGGCGTTCTCGGCGCCCGGCATGCTGGTGTGGGGCTTCACCGCGGGCCTGCTGGCCGGGCTGCTGACGCTGGCCGGCTGGGAACGCCCCTGGAACACGGCCGACGTGCGTGATCTGGACGAGTCGCTGCGGGCGGCGAACGCGGAGGTGCAGGCGTGAACTGGGTCGACCTGGTGGTGGTCCTGCTGGCCGTGATCGCCGCGGTGTCCGGGGCCAGGCACGGCCTGATCACCACCCTGCCCGCGACCGTCGGCGTGCTCGGCGGCACCGTGCTCGGCCTGATCGTGACGCCGATGATCATGGCCAACTTCAACAGCAACGTCACCCGGATCGCGGTCTGGATGGGCGCGCTGGTGCTGCTGGTCGCGCTGGGCGAGACATTAGGCGTGTGGCTGGGCCGCTCCATCCGCCAGCACATCCGGCTCGGCCCGTTCACCGGCGTCGACCACACCCTGGGCGCGCTGGTGCAGTGCGCCGTGGTGTTCGTGGTGGCCTGGGTGTTCGCGCTGCCGCTGACCTCGGTGCCAGTGCCCGGCCTGGCCTCGGCCATCCGCGGCTCGGTGGTGCTGGGCACCGTCAACAACCTGATGCCGGCCGAGGCCGAGCAGCTGCCCAACGACGTGAGCAAGCTGCTCAGCTCGGGCCTGCTCACCGCCACCGGTCCGTTCACCCGGACCCCGATCACCGACGTCGACCCGCCGGACACCGCGCTGCAGAACAGCCAGGTCGTCAAGGCCGTGGAGCCCAGCGTGCTCAAGGTGCGTGGGCGGGCGCCGTCCTGCTCGCGGGCGCTGGAGGGCAGCGGCTTCGTGATCGCCCCCGAGCGCGTGATGACCAACGCGCACGTGGTCGCCGGCACCGACGACGAGGTGGTGGAGGTCGGCCGCGGCCAGCTCACCGCGCACGTCGTCTACTACGACCCGGAGGCCGACGTCGCGGTGCTGTCCGTGCCCG
>NZ_KK037166.1:5532492-5559827 GCF_000568255.1 Kutzneria sp. 744 | reverse complement strand
CAGCTGGTGCCGCCAGGTCCACCAGAACTCGGGGAACCCGTGCAGCATCAGCGTGAGCGGACCGCGGCCGGCCTCGGCGACGTGCAGCCGGATGCCGTTGGCCGAGACGGTCCGGTGGCGCGGCGCTGTTACGAGCGCTCGCCGGGGTGGCTCAGCGCGGCGGCCGTGTCCTTGATCGTCTCGATCGTCCGCTGCGGTGCCCTGATCCGGCGCACCTTGCGGTAGCCGAGCAGGCCCAGCAGGCCCGCGACCAGCAGCATCGCGAACCAGACGATGCCGAACGCGGCCGACCGGTACAGGCCGAGGTCGGCCAGCAGCTCGGCGATCGCGAAGAACAGGAAGAACAGGCTGAACATCACGATCGTCAGCGCGCCGATGAAGAACACGCTGCCCCGCAGCGCCTTCTTGACCTCGGCGCCGACCTCCAGCTTGGCCAGCTCGATCTCGGCCCGCAGCAGGACGGAGACCTGGGTCATCACGTCCTTGATCAGGCCGCCGACCGACTGCTCGCCGGCGACGTCGCGCGGCGTCTCCTCGGTCAACGGGATCGAGGGCACCGGGGGCAGCCCAGCGCCGTGGCCGTTCGGGGTGTGTCCTGGGCCTGTCACGGTGGTCATCGTGCCATGCACCCACCAGGGTTCGCTGTGCGGTGCGCCCGGAAGGCTCACACCCAGGCCCGCCACGCCCACGAAGGCGGCCCTCGCGCGGGCCGCCTTCGTGGTGGGGCTCAGTCCTCGGCCTTGCCCGACTGCAGACCCGATGAGATCAGGTCCATCACCGACGAGTCGGCCAGTGTCGTCACGTCGCCGATCTTGCGGTTCTCGGCCACATCCCGCAGCAGCCGGCGCATGATCTTGCCGGAGCGGGTCTTGGGCAGCTCCTGCACGACCAGGATCTGCCGCGGCTTGGCGATCGCGCCGATCTCCTTGGACACGTGGTCGCGCAGGTCCTTCACCAGCGCGGTGGCGTCCTCGCCCTCCTTGACGCCGCGCAGGATCACGAACGCCACGACCGCCTGCGTCGTCGTCGGGTCGGTCGCGCCGACCACCGCCGCCTCCGCCACGCGCGGGTGCGACACCAGCGCCGACTCCACCTCCGTGGTGGAGATGTTGTGGCCGGACACCAGCATCACGTCGTCGACCCGGCCCAGCAGCCAGATCGCGCCGTCGCTGTCGTACTTCGCGCCGTCACCGGCGAAGTAGTAGCCCTGGTCGTGGAAACGCGCCCAGTAGGTCTCGCGGAAACGCTCCTCGTCGCCCCAGACGCCACGCAGCATCGACGGCCACGGCTTGTCCAGCACCAGGTAGCCGCCGCCGCCCGGGCCGACCTCCTTGCCGGTGTCGTCCACCACCTTCGCGCCGATGCCCGGCAGCGGGCCCATCGCCGAACCCGGCTTGGCCACCGTGACGCCGGGCAGCGGGGCGACCATGATCGCGCCGGTCTCCGTCTGCCACCAGGTGTCCACCACCGGTGTCTTGCCGGCGCCGATGTGCTCCCGGTACCAGATCCAGGCCTCGGGGTTGATCGGCTCGCCGACGCTGCCCAGCACGCGCAGCGACGTCAGGTCATAACCGGCCGGGATCTCCGCGCCCCACTTCATGAACGTGCGGATCAGCGTCGGGGCCGTGTAGTAGATGGAGACCTTGTACTGCTGGATGATCTCCCAGTGCCGGCCCTCGTGCGGGGTGTTCGGCGTGCCCTCGTAGACGACCTGGGTGACCCGGTTGGACAGCGGGCCGTACACGATGTAGCTGTGCCCGGTGACCCAGCCGATGTCGGCCGTGCACCAGTAGACGTCGGTGTCCGCCTTGAGGTCGAAGACGTTGTAGTGCGTGTAGGACGCCTGGGTGAGGTAGCCGCCCGAGGTGTGCAGGATGCCCTTGGGCCGTCCCGTCGTGCCCGAGGTGTACAGGATGAACAGCGGGTGCTCGGAGTCGAAGGCCTCCGGCGTGTGGTCCTCGGACTGGCCGTCCACCACGTCGTGCCACCACAGGTCGCGGCCGTCGGTCCAGTCGACCTCGCCGCCCGTGCGCCGGACCACCAGCACGTTGGTGATGGTCGGCGTCTTGGCCACCGCCTCGTCCACGGCCGCCTTGAGTGAGACCGGGTTGCCGCGGCGGTACTGGCCGTCGGTGGTGATCACCAGCTTGGCCGCGGCGTCGTCGATGCGCGAGCGCAGCGCCTCGGCCGAGAAACCGCCGAACACCACGCTGTGCACCAGGCCCAGGCGGGCGCAGGCCAGCATCGAGAAGATCGCCTCGGGCACCATCGGCATGTAGATGGCCACCCGGTCGCCGGCCTCAAGACCCAGCGACAGCAACGCGTTCGCCGCCTTGGACACCTCGCGCTTGAGGTCCGCGTAGGTGATCGTGCGGGTGTCGCCGGGCTCGCCGACCCAGTGGATCGCCACCTGGTCGCCGTGGCCCGACTCGACGTGCCGGTCGACGCAGTTGTAGGCCACGTTCAGCTTGCCGCCGACGAACCACTTCGCGAACGGGGCGCCCGACCAGTCCAGGACCTGGTCCCACTTGGTCGCCCAGCTCAGGCGCTCGGCCTGCTCGGCCCAGAAGGCCTCGCGGTCGGCGTCCGCCTCCTGCTGCAGCGCGGCGGTCGCGTTGGCCTGAGCTGCGAACTCCTCGCTGGGCGGGAACGACCTGCTCTCGGAGAGCAGGTTGTCCAACGCGGACGACTCTGTCATGGTGCGTGGCCTCCTGGAACTCGCCTGCGGTAGTGGTGCTGAACCTAGTGCTACGGGGACTCCCGTACCAGTGCCGTAAGGTCTAGACCATATCGGCCGGGTAGGGTCGCCGGCTGTGACCGAGCCATCCAGCACTGCGACCTTGGTCGCGGATCTTCGTGCTCCGAGCGTGAGCGAGGAACGTCCGTGACCGACCCGCTGGCGCCCCTGCTGGATCTGCCCGGTGTCGCCGCGGCCGTCGAGGCCGCTCGCGACGCCGTCGCTGAGGTCCACCGCCATCCCGCCAACCGCCGCGGCTGGCCCACCACCGCCGCCGAGGCCTCCGTCCGCGCCGCCCGGGCCTCGGCCGCCCTCGACGGTGGCGCCGTAGAGATTCCGTCGGACGGGTCCGTGTCCGATCCCGTGCTGGCCGGATCCCTCCGGGTCGCCGAGGCCATCGGCCCCCTGCTCGCCACCTGGCAGAAGGCCCCTTTGCAGGCCCTGGCCCGGTTGCACGTGCTGGCCGCCGCCGACCTCGTCTCCCCCTCCGACCTCGGCCGGCCCTCCTCCAGCGGCTCCCGCCTGGAGCTGCTCGCGTCGTTGGTCGCCGGCGGCACCAAGGCCCCCGGCCCCGTCCTCGTCGCCGTCGTGCACGGCGAGCTCTTGTCTCTCGCCCCCTTCGGCCCCGTCAGCGGCCTTATCGCCCGCGCCGCCGCCAGGTTGACGATGATCGGCACCGGCCTCGACACCAAGGGCCTCGCCGTCCCCGAGGTCGCCTACCTCCGCCGCGCCGCCGAGTACCGCTCCGCTCTGGAGGGCTTCTCCTCCGGCACCCCCGACGGCGTCGCCGGCTGGCTCCTCTTCGCCTGCTCCGCCCTCGAAGCCGGCGCCTCCGAAGCCCGCAGCATCGCCGACGCCGTCGGGCAAGGCTGATTCCTCGGCTGTGGACAGTTCTGCCCTTGTCCACAGCCCCCGCCGTTCAAGATCGCCCAGCATCCAGCGCGGGTAGACTGGGTCCGGGGTCGCCCCCCGGGTCGGGTGGGGGATGTTCATGAGCGCACGAAACGGTCGCGCCCGCCCGTAACCACGAGTGGTCCCGGCGGCTCCGCCCACCCCATGCCAAGCCGTCGGTCTAGCTTGCCGCCGCCCCCAGCGCCACCAACGCATTCCTGACATGCCCGCCGGTAGCGGTCAAAGCCTCCGCCGCCTGCACGGAGTCGATCCCCGCCAGCAGCCGCACCAACGCCACCTTGAGGTCCCCGTCGGCCTCCAACAGCGCGGCCATGCACTCCGCCTCGTCCAGCCCGGTGGCCTCGCGCAGGATGCGCAGGGTGCGGCCGCGCAGCTTGGCGTTGGTGGCCCGCATGCTGACCATCAGGTTGGAGTAGGTGCGCCCCAACTTCACCATCACGGCGGTGGAGAAGGCGTTGAGCACGAGTTTCTGGGCGGTGCCGGCCTTCATACGGGTGGAGCCGGCGATGGCCTCGGGCCCGGTGTTGACGGCGATGAGCACGTCGAGGGGCACAGCGGGGGCGTCGACCGGGTTGGCGGAGAGCAGCACGGTGCGGGTGCCGATCTCGTTGGCGGCGGCCAACGCCCCGAGCACGTACGGGGTGCGGCCGGAGGCGGTGAGACCGAACACGAGGTCGGTGGGGCGGACGGAGCCGTGGATCTCGGCGGCGCCGGCGTCCCAGTCGTCCTCGGCGTTCTCGACGGCGGTGCGCAGCGCGGCGGTGCCGCCGGCGTGGTGGGTGACGAACCAGTCGGCGGGGGTGTTGAAGGTGGGCATGAGCTCGGCGGCGTCGAGGGTGGCCAGCCGCCCGGAGGTGCCGGCGCCGACGTAGTGGACCTGGCCGCCGGAGCGCAAGGTGGCGACGGCGTAGTCGACGGCCCGGGCGACCTGCGGCAGCACGTCGCCGACGGCGGCCGGCACGAGGCGGTCCTCGGCGTTGATCATCCGCAGCACGTCCACCGTTGGCAGTCTGTCAATCCCCTCCGTCCTGGGGTTGCGCTGCTCGGTGGGGGAATCGACACGCACGATCGACTCGCGTGGCTGCGGCAACGTCATTTACCTGTCTCCCGTGCCTTTCGGCGGCCGTCGGGACGCGGACCGAGTCGATGCCCACCCACAGCCTCGTAGGTGGACTCCAACGCGTTACGCGCGCTGTCGAGGTGTTTCTGAGCGACTCCGATGAACAGGCAGTCGATCACCGTGAGCTGGGCGATCCGGCTGGCCATCGCGCCCGAGCGGAACGTGGTCTCCCGCGCGGCGGTGGTCAGCACGTGGTCGGCGACCTCGGAGATGGGCGAGCGGGGGAAGTTGGTCAGCGCCACGGTGGTCGCGCCGTGCTCCCGAGCCACCCGAAGCGCCTCCACGGTGTCCGCCGTGGCGCCGGTGTGCGAGATGCCGAAAGCGACGTCGCCGTCGGACAGCACGGCGGCGGACGTCAGCATGATGTGGGTGTCGCTCCACGCGAAGCTGACGCGCCCTATGCGATGCAGCTTCTGCTGCAGGTCTGCGGCGACGAAAGCGCTTGCGCCGACCCCGTACACGTCGACCCGCCCGGCGGCGGCGACGGCGTCCACGACGGCGCTGAGCGTCGGGATCTCCAGCTGCTCGGCCGTCTCCTCGACGGCGCGCGCGTCGGCGAACGCGACCTTGCCGACCACCTGCGACAGGTCGTCGGTGGGCGCGATGTCGCTGCCCAGGTCGCGGTCGATCCGAGCGGCGGTGCGCGCGGTGTCGGCGGCAAGGGCGATCCGCAGCTCGGGGTAGCCCCCGACGCCGATCGCCTTGCAGAACCGGGTCACCGTCGTCTCGCTCGTGCCGGCCGCCTCGGCGACCTCGGTGATGCTGCGGTGCGCGACGACCTGCGGGTTGTCGAGCACGACCTTGGCCACGCGCTGCTCGGCACGGGCGAGGCCGGGCAGCAGCGAACGGATCCGGACCAGCGGGCTCGCCTCGCTGATCTCATTGACTGACTTGGCGGGTGCCACGTGGGAAACTTACTAACAGTAACTGTTTCGGTCAACATGACGGCCCCTGACCTGCGGTTACGTCAGCTGCCAGCCGACCGGCGTGAACGTGGTGCGGCCGCAGCTCAGCGAGATGTCGGCGACGTTCACGCCCCGTCCTTCGTACGAGGGATCGGTTGTGTAACGCCAGCGGAGCTGCAAAGCGTTCGATGGGTTCGCCACCTGGGCCCGAACCTGCTGCCAGGCCCGGCCGGACTGACCCGACAGCGACGTCTCGGTCTGACCACGGACAGTGACCGGAACCGTGGTCCAGGTGGCGCCACCGTCGGTGCTGGCCTCCAACGTGAGCAGATCCGAGGACTCGGTGTTGACGAAGGCGTCGAACGACAGCCGCACCGTGCCGTGCAGCGTTCCCGTGGTCAGAGTGCTCGTCGAACCGCCGCCCTCCCCGGAGAACCACGACTTGCCGCCGCCCGGCGCCTGCACGGTCATGGCCTCCGCCAACGCCTGCGCCGCCGCGCGACGGGCGCCGTTGGTGCTCGGGGTGTTGCGGGTCGGGTGCACCCGGTTGGTCAGCAGGATGGCGAACGACCGCGAGCGCGGGTCGATCACGAGCGACGTGCCGGTGAATCCGGTGTGCCCCATGGTGTCCGGGCCGGACAGCCCGCCCATGTACCAGATCTGGTCCAGCTCGAAGCCCAGCCCGTGCGAGTCGTCGGGGAACTTCTGGTTGAAGTTGACCTGCATCAGGTGCACGCCGTGTTCGCTGAGAATCCGGTGCCCCCGGTACACGCCGCCGTTGAGGATCGCCTGGGCCAGCACGGCCAGGTCGTCGGCCGTGGAGAAGACGCCGGCGTGCCCGGCGACGCCGCCCATCGCCCAGGCGTTCTCGTCGTGCACGGATCCGCGCACCATGCCCCGCGGCGGCGACGCCTCGAACTCGGTGGCGGCGATCCGGTCCAGCTTCGACGCGGGCGGGTTGTAGCCGGTGTCGACCATGTGCAGCGGCTCGGTGATGTCCTTGCGCACCAACTCGTCCAGCGGCTTGCCGGTGACCTGCTGCAACACCAGCTGCATGGTCAGCATGTTCAGGTCGGAGTACACGTACGCGGTGCCGGGCGGCGAGGCCGGCGTCGTGTCGAGGATCGCCTTCTCCCGCGACGGGATGTCCGGATATCCGGCCCACAGCGACGGAATCGGGTCGGGGATCAGCCCGGAGGTGTGCGTGAGCAGCTGCTCGATGGTGATCGCGCCCTTGCCGTTGGTGGCGAACTCCGGCAGGTAGTGCGCGACCGGCTCGTCCAGCGCGATCCGTCCGGCCTCCAGCTGCTGCACGGCCACGACCGAGGTGAACAGCTTGGACAGCGACGCCAGGTCGTAGATGGTGTCGGTGCGGGTCGCCACCATCTGGTCCGGCGGCAGCAGCGTCGTCGCGTCCTTGTACTTGACGGCCTCGCCCGTCGCCGTCCGGTCGACCATGACACCGTTGTGCGCCAACAACACCGTGGCCCCGGGATAGATCGACGGCACCCACGCGGCGAGCTGCTGGTTGAAGGCGTCGATCGGTGCCGCGTTCAACCCCGCCGCCGCCGGCGACCCCGCGCGCAGCACCGTGCTGGCCGGCGCGAACCCCTGGTACGGCCGGTCGAAGCGGGCCGAGTTCGGCCCGGCGTCCGCGCTTGTGGTCACGGCGAACGCCAGCACGAGCACGGCCGGCAGGGCGAGGACACGAATCCGCATGGCCACCTCATCTGTACAGCAGATACCGGATGCGATCACGGCGGAAGGCGGCGAGCTCGCCCGCCCATGCGCCCACGACGTCGTCGACCCCCGCGCCCGCGTCCACCATGCTGCGCAGACGGGCCGAACCGCTGAGGTTGTCGACCCAGTTGTCCGGCCGCCAACCGAACACTTTCGGGTACAGATCGCGGGCCGTCACGATCATCGCGACGGCGGTGCGGATGGCGTCGATCCGCGGCCGGTCGGTCAAGTGCGCCTGCACGCCGCCGCAGGTCTGGTTGACGAACTTGCTGAACGTCGGCACGAAGTAGGCCTCGCGGAACTCGATTCCCGGCAGGCTGAGGCCGTTGAGCCGCTCGGCCCACTGCCAGTCGATGCCGGGCGCGCCGATGGTCTCGAACGGGCGACAGGTGCCGCGGCCCTCGGACAGCAGAGTGCCCTCGAACAGGCAGGTGCCTGGGTAGAGCAGCGCCGTGTCGGCGGTCGGCATGTTCGGGCTCGGCGGCACCCACTGCCCGCTGAACAGGTCGTTTCGCCGCCATCCCGTGCACTTGACGATCTCCAGGCTGCTCAGCCGGGTCGTCAGGAACTCGGCGTCGAACAGCCGGGCCAGCTCGCCGACGGTCATGCCCGGCTGCTGCACGACCGGCTTCAGGCCGACGAGCGTGGCGAACTTCGGGTCCAGCTGCGGCCCGTACGCCTGGCCGCCGATGGGATTCGGCCGGTCCAGCACCATGAACGACGCCCCCGTCGCGGCGGCCGCCTCCATGGCGATGAACATCGTCCACGTGTAGGTGTAGAAGCGCGCGCCGACATTGGCGATGTCGAACACCACGGTGTCCACGCCCGCCTTGCGGTACATGGCCGCCAGCTTGTCGACGGTGACGTTGTACGCGTCGTAGACGGGGATCCCGGTCCGCGGATCCGTGTAGTCACCCTCGGATCCGCCGGCCTGCGCAGTGCCACGAAAGCCGTGTTCCGGGCCGAAAACGGCGACCGGACGGAGCTGGTGGGCCACCATGTCGTCGACCAGATGCGTCAGGTCGGCCAGCACGCCGGTCGGGTTGGTCAGCACCCCGACCTTGCGGCCCCGCAGGCGTTTGTAGCCCTCGGCGGCGAGCACGTCCGCGCCGTTGAGGCGTTTCTGCGACTCCGCCTGCGCGGGCACGGCCGGCGCCGCCGCGGTCAGCGCCGCCGCGGCCAGGAAACCCCTGCGGGACAGGCTCACCAGGTCATTCCCGTGCCGAAGGAGTAGGAGTTGGGGATGTCCACGGGCAGCTTGCCGCGCGGCCCGACCGCCCCGGCGATCACCCGGGCCAGCGACCGCATCGACACCGCGGTGTACGAGTAGGTGTCGATCCACGTGCGGGCCTCGGGAATCGCCCCCGGGTCGTACGGATTGCCGACGCCGACGGCGATCACCGGTTTGCCGGTGGCTACCAGGTTGCGAACCTGTTGCTGCTGACCGGGATCGGTCGCGGCGCCGTTCGTCGTCACCACGATCGCGTCGTAGTCGGTGGCGGTCTTGCTGGCCGGAATGCCTTGTGCGGTCAGGGCATCGGCCAGAGTCTGGGTCGTCGTCACGCCCCAGCCCGTGACCAGCACGGACTTCGCCTTCAGCGGCAGCGCGCCGTCATTGCTGAGCACGGTGACCGTCGAGTCGGTGATGCGCTGCGCAGTGGCCAGATTCGTGGCTGTGCCGACCTTCTTGGCCACGGCGTTGACGTCGGTGAACGGGTTGAACAGCACGCCCCGCCGCAGCTTGACGGCCAGGATGCGGGCCACGCTCTGGTCGATCCGCCGCTCCGACAGCTGCCCGGTCTTCACGGCGCTGATCACCGCGTCCACGGCGGTGCCGACGTTCTGCGGCATCAGCAGCATGTCCGCGCCGGCCTGGAGCGCCTTCACCGGAATCTCGGCGTCGGTGTACTTCTGCCGCACGCCGGCCATCTGGAGCGAGTCGGTGATCACCATGCCGCGGTAGCCGAGCTTGTCCCGCAGCATGCCGGTGAGCACGGTCGGCGACAGCGTCGACGGGTCGCCGGACGGGTCGATCTTCGGGAAGACGATGTGAGCACTCATGATCACGTCGACGCCACTGGCGATCGCGGCTCGGAACGGCGGCGCGTCGATCTTCTCCCAGGTGGCCTTGTCGTGGTCGATGACCGGCAGGCCGGTGTGGCTGTCGGTGGCGGCGTCGCCGTGGCCGGGGAAGTGCTTGGCCGTCGTCACCACGCTCGACTGGTAGCCCTTGACCTGCGCGGACACCATGCGCGACACCAGATCCGGGTCCGAGCCGAAGGAGCGCACCCCGATCACCGGGTTGGCCGGATTCACGTTCACGTCGGAATCCGGCGCGTTGTTCATGTTGATGCCCATGGCCCGCAGCTCACGCCCCGTGATGGCGGCGGCCTGCTCGGCGTTGGCGGTGCTGCGGCTCGCGCCCAGCGCCATGCTGCCAGGGAACGTGGTCGCCGGCGCGCCGATCCTCGTGACCAGGCCTTCTTCCTGGTCGGTGGAGATCAGCAGCGGGATGTGCGCGCCGGAGCCGATCGCCGCCTTCTGCAGGCCGTTGGACAGCCCGGCGATCTGGGTCGGGTTCTGCACGTTGTTCGACCAGGCGAAGTAGATGACGCCGCCGAGGTGGTACTTCTGCACCAACTGGGCGGGCGTGTCGACGCCGAACTCCGTCTGGTTGCGGGCGTCCACGGTGTCGGCGTTCGGGCCGTAGCCGTACGTCATGAACAGCTGGCCGACCTTCTCGGCCAGGCTCATGCCGCCCATGAGGGCGGTGACCTGGTCGGGTCGGGCGTCGGCGGCGCCGGGGATCGCGGTGGCCATCGCGGCCAACCCTGCCAGTAGGGCGACGAATGTCCTGCGCACGGCGGCCTCCCGTGACCGGAAATCTTCTCACCGACTATGCAGATCAATCGGCAAGTTACTGACGTCACGGTCGAGCGGTCAACGGCGCTCGCTGGATCGGCCCAGTGAATTCCGGCGAACACAGCGACTCCCCAGCCTCGACGAGGCTGGGGAGTCGCTAGTCTCAGCGCGAACTAATCGGGTTACCAAGCGTGCAACTAGTGTCGTATAGGTGGGGTGCTCGGCGTCCGGCGTCCCGGTACGCAGCCCCCAGACGACATGCCTCCCGCGGCGTGCTGTGCGTGGGTGCCCGACGTTCGCGCACGGAGATCTTCCGGGGTGGACGGGGCTTCTCCTCCGCTCCGTCCCTGGCCGACTCGATGTCCGCACTTCCTTTGTAGTGGGTGACGGCGGCCACATCAAGGGCACGGTCGGGTGCACCGGTCAAGTGGCGCTGCGTGACCGATCAGGATGACCGCACAGATCTTGACCTGCGCCGATGCCCTTTTCGGGTGGAGTTCAGGCCCGGCGGCGGCGGCGAATGCCGTACCAGGCGACGCCGGCGGCCGCGACCGCGCCCAGACTCACCGCGGTGACCGCGACGGCAGTCCCCGACGGGGTGGGGATGCGGGCCCGCAGCGACACCGGGTCGGAGAAGGTCAGCACCGGCCAGCCCTGCTGGGCGGCGGCCTTGCGTAGCGCCCGATCCGGGTTGACGGCGGTCGGGTGGCCGACCACGGCCAGCATCGGCTCGTCGGTCGCGGAGTCGGAGTAGGCGTGGCAGTCGGCGAGGTCGTAGCCGTTGGCCGCGGCCAGTTGCTTGATCGCGACGGCCTTGTTCTCGGCGTAGCAGTAGAAGTCGACCTCGCCGGTGTAGCGGCCGTCGGCCACCACCATGCGCGTGGCCAGGCTCTGCGTGGCGCCGAGCATGTCGGCGATCGGCGCGACGATCTCCTGGCCGGAGGCTGAGACCACCACCACGTCGTGACCTGCGGCACGGTGGTCGGCGATCAACTGGGTGGCTTCCTTGTAGACCAGCGGGTCCACGATGTCGTGCAGCGTCTCCTCGACGATGGCCCGCACCTGGCCGACGTCCCAGCCCGCGCACAGCGCGGTGATGTGCTGGCGCATCCGCTCGATCTGGTCGGCGTCGGCGCCCGACTGCATGAACACGAACTGGGCGTATGCGCTCTTGAGCACCGCTCGGCGGTTGATCAGGCCGCCTTGGAAGAAGGGGCGGCTGAAGGCCAGCAGACTCGACTTCGCGATGACGGTCTTGTCCAGGTCGAAAAAGGCCGCCACACGAGCGCCGGTGCTGGGATCCACGGCGCCAGCATAGGTGTCGTCGCGAAAATATGGCGTGTCTGTTGCGGGGATGGGAAGCGCGAGAGGCCTTCGGGGGGATACAGTAGTGAGGTCCGGCCACAGATCCGGACGTGTTCAGTCCAACCCCCCGGGACTGAACCTAGGCGACCCCCGTCCCTCCCCCCTGACGGGGGTCGTCCCATATCTCCGTCCGGTTCCGCGTCGCCGGTTCCGTGTCCCTGGCCTCCGGTCGGCAGCCCGGGTATCGCCCGCTCCAGTATGGCCACCAGGTCCGACGATTTCGGCCGCAGAGATCAACATCGGCCGAGTTGTCCACAGCCCCCGAGTTGTCCACATGTGGATCTCCGACGACCCCTCGCCGCCCGCCGCCCGGGCGAGTCTGGTTCCGCGGCGCACATCCGCGCCGCAGGACGAGGACGGGGGAGAACGTGGACCGAGCACGGCCGCTGGCCCTGGTCGACAACGACGACCTGCTCGACGACCTGCTCAGAGTCGCCGCGGCTGCCGGCTGCGAGGTGGAACGGGCGGCGGATGTCTCTGCCGTCCGCGCCGGCTGGGCCCACGCGCCGATGGTGGTGCTGGACGAACACGGCGCGCAGCGATGCGGCGAGGTCGGCCTGCCACGCAGACCGGGCGTGGTGCTGCTCGCCGCCGGGACGCCGCCGCCCGTGATGTTCGAGCACGGCGTGACCGTTGGCGCGGAACGAGTCGTCGGCCTGCCGGACGCGGAATCGTGGCTGGCCGGGGCGATCGCCGACGCCGTCGCCGGCCCGGCCAAGGACACCGGGCGCATCATGGCCGTGATCGGCGGACGAGGAGGCGCGGGCGCATCCGTTTTCGCTGCGGCCGTCGGCTATGCGGCGCTGCGCCGAAGTCGCCGAGTGCTGCTCGTCGACTGCGACCCGATGGCCGGCGGGCTCGATCTCGTCCTCGGGGCGGAGCGGATGGACGGGCTGCGATGGCCCGAGCTGAAACTCAGCGCCGGCCGGGTCGCCGCATCCTCGCTGCACACCGCACTGCCCGGCAGTGAACGCGGGCAGTCCCGGCTCACGATCCTGTCCTGCGACCGCGGCAACGTCGACCTCGATCCGCAGGCCGTGGCCACGGTCGTCACCTCGGCCAAGCGCAGCGGCGAGTTGGTCATCTGTGACCTGCCGCGACATCCGACCGAGCCGTCGAACGTCGTGCTGGACCGGGCCGACCTGATCGTCGTCGTGATGCCCGCCGAGTTCCGGGCTTGCGCCGCCGCGCGTCGCCTGGTCGAGCGCTTCATCGAGGAAGGGCGGGAAGCTCAGCTCGTGGTGCGTGGGCCGGCCCCGGGCGGCCTGCGGGCCGACGAGGTCGCCAGCACTGTCGGCCTGAACCTGTTGACCGGCATGCCGGCCGAGCCCGGCCTGGCCATGTCGCTCGAAGCCGGCCGTCCGCCGGCTCGGCCGCGCGGTCCACTGGCCGACGCCGCCGACCTGGCCGTCGAGGTCCTGTGCGGGGTGCCCGATGCGGCGTGACCTCGTGGAACGCGTGCGAGACCGCATCGCCACCATCGGCGGTGGCGTCACCGACGCCGAGATGGCCGATGCCTTCCGGGCCGAAACCGGCGGCGTGGCCAGCGATCTTGACACCCTCGGCGCCGTTCGCGAGCTGCGGCAGGAGTTCTCCGGCCTGGGGCAGCTCGCGCCCCTGCTCCGTGATCCCGGCGTGAGCGACGTGCTCGTCACCGGGCCCGACCGGGTGTGGATCGACGGTCCCGACGGCCTTCGCCTCACCTCGGTCACCTTTCGCGACGACGACGCCGTGCGACAACTGGCTCAGCGCCTGGCGCTGGCCGCCGGCCGACGCCTCGACGACGCCCAACCTTTCGTGGATGCCTGGATTTCCAGCGGCATTCGGCTGCACGCCATGCTCGCGCCCATCGCCGCCGACGGCACCAGCCTGTCGCTGCGGGTCCTACGGTCCGCCGGCCACGACCTGTCCGCCCTCCGTGACCTCGGCCTGTTCGACGCCGCCGCCGAGGAGCTGCTGATCCGGATCGTTCGAGCCCGCCTCGCCTTCCTCGTCATCGGGGCCACCGGCTCCGGCAAGACCACCTTGCTCGGAGCCCTGCTCGGCCAGGTACCTGCCGGCGAACGCGTCGTCTGCGTCGAGGACGCCGGCGAGCTCCACCCCGATCATCCCCAGGTCGTCCGTCTCGTCTCCCGTCCGCCCAACGTCGAAGGAGCCGGCGAGGTCACCTCCCGTGAACTCGTTCGGCAGGCGCTGCGCATGCGCCCCGACCGCATCGTCGTGGGCGAGGTCCGCGGGGCCGAGGTGTGCGAGCTGCTCGCGGCCCTGAACACCGGCCACGACGGCGGCGCCTGCACCCTGCACGCCAATTCCGCCGCCGAGGTCCCCGCTCGTATGGAGGCCCTCGCCGCCCTCGGCGGCGTCTCGCGCGCCGCCCTGCACAGCCAGCTGGCCGCCGCCATCCGCGTTGTCCTCCACCTCAAACGCTCCTCCGACGGCAACCGCCGCCTCGTCGAGATCGGCGTGCTCACTCGCGATGCCGACGAGGTCGTGGTTCGCACTGCCTGGCGTGCCGGCCATCCCACCGAGGCGTGGCCGCTGCTTGCCGACCTCCTGGCCGAACGGGGCTTCCCATGCTGAGTCTTTCCGTCGCCCTGCTGGCCGTTGCCGTCCTGGTCTGGCCAGTCCCGGCATGCCCCACGTCGACTACGAGCGCTGATGCCCGCGGCTCGCCCGACCAGGCGTCGTTGGCGCCTACCTAGGCCGACCAACACCATGCTGGCCGTTGTCGGCGCTGTCGTCGGGTGGTGCGTGCTGGGCCCGGGCGGCGCGGTCGCCAATGCCGTCCTGTGCACGACTTGTTGGCGGCGTTGGCATTCGCGCCGCAGGCTTCGGCTCCGGACCCAGGCCGCGGAGGGCATGGTCGGCGCCCTCGGTGCCATGGTGGCCGAACTCCGCGTCGGCGCCCACCCGGCGACCGCCGCCGAACGTGCCGCCATCGACGCCGATCCCTTGGCGGCCAGGGCAATGAGCACCGTGGCCAACACCGCCCGCCTCGGCGGTGACGTCGATCGGGCGTTGGTCCGCAGCGCCTCCACCGAACCTTCCCTCGCCGGCGTTCTCGGCCAGGTCGGCCGCGCTTGGCGCCTCGCCGCCCGCCATGGACTCCCGCTCGCCGAGGTGCTCGACTCCGTACGCCGGGACCTAGACCAGCGCCTCCAATTCGCCCGCCAGGTCCACGCCCGCATGGCCGGCCCCCGCGCCAGCGCCGCCGTCCTGGCCGCCCTGCCCGAACTCGGCGTCCTGCTGGGCGAGGCCATCGACGCGCACCCCCTGCACGTCCTCTCCGACACCCCCATCGGCCAGCTCCTCCTCGCCGTCGGCGCCCTCCTCATCTGCGCCGGCGTCGTCTGGAGCGCCAAGCTGACCGACCACGCGGTGACGCCATGACCACCTATCCCCGCTTCCGTTACCCCAGCCCGTGTTCGGCCCCCCACCGCCCACCGGCAGCCGCGCACTTCGTACACACCCCCGCCACCACCACTCCACGCCTCTCCACTCCCCTCGCCAATCTGTCCGTCACAGTTCGTGCGCTCCGCCGCCACCTCCTTCGTCGGCACACACCTCCCCAAGCTCGACATCACGCCCCCACCTCACCGACCTCGCCGCCGCCCGCATTCATGGCCTCATCGGTCATGGCTCTGATCGAGGGTGGTCGTGCAGATAGCCGGAATCGCGTTTCGGTGGAGCTGGCCATGTCCCGATCGGTTTTCATGGTCCCGGTGGTTGCGGCGCTGATCGCGGACAGCCGCGCTGGCCGCCGTCATCGCGTCCGGGTGGAGCCGGCCTTGTCGCAGGCCATATGCACCGTCTGGGCGGTTGTGGCGCTGATCGCGCGCAGTCGTTCCGGCGGCCGCCATCACCGGCCGTCCGTGTATGCCGTGATGCTGGATTCCGTATGCACCACAGCGGCCGTCGTGATAGGGCGGCAGCGGCTGGTGGGGCGACTGAGCTTGGTGGGCCGCCAGTGATCGGGTACGCGCTGTCCTCCTTCCTCTTCTCTCTTGCACTGCTGGTGCTACCCGGCCCGATGACCGCTCGCGTTCGGCTGGCGATGGTGTTCGGGCCGCCCGAGCCGGCCACCCGGCGCGGCCCGAGGGTTCCGGCCGAGTGGTTGCCGGTGTTGACCGGCATAGCTGGTGGGGCGCTGGCGGGAGTGGTGTTCGGCTGGGTGCCCGCGCTGGTGGTGTCGGCGGCGGCGTTCCTCTGGTGCCGCCGGGCGATGCGGCGAGGACCGCCGCCACCGGATCCCTCGCGCCTGGCCGCGACGTGGGATCTGCTCGCGGCATGCCTGCGGGCGGGGCTGCCCGTGCCGACGGCGATCAGGGCCGTAGCCGCGGATGCGCCCCCGGGGTGTGCCGAGGTGTTGCTCCGCACGGCCGACCTGCTGGCGCTGGGATCGGACCCGGTGCAGGCGTGGGCTCCGGCGCTGGCCGAGCCGGCGACGGAGGCGTTGGCGAGGGGTGCTCGCAACAAAAACACGTTCCGGCACCGCCCTGGCCGAGATGGCCGACGGCCTGGCGCGGCGGATCAGAGCGGAGTCGCCGACACGGCCGAGGCCCGCGCCCAACGGGCGGCGGTCCTGATCACCGGGCCGCTCGGATTGTGTTTTCTACCGGCGTTCCTCTGCCTGGGCATCGTGCCCGTGGTGCTCGGACTGGCCGGACAACTGCTCATCAGTTGGTGACATCACCAAGGAGGAACGATGCGGGCCTTGCTGCGCCGGATCCGTGTACTGCTCGCTTCCGACGACGGTTCGGCCACCTTCGAGTACGCCATGGTCGCGTTCGTCGCCGTCGCGCTCGGGGGTGTGCTGCTCATGATCGTGAAAGGGCCCGAGGTGGCCGCCGCCGTCAAGCATCTGATCGATCGTGCCCTCTCGTTTCAGTAGCGACCGGGGTTCGGTCACCGTCGAGGCCGCCATCGCCATCTGCAGCCTGGCCGTGATGCTCGTGCTGGGTCTGTCGGCCATCACGGCCGTGGTCGCCGCCATGCGGGCCGTCGACACCGCCGCCGTGGTCGCCCGCCTCGTCGCCCGTGGCGACCGTGCCCGTGCCGCCGAAGCCGCCCGGCAACTCGGCCCCGCCGACGCCGACGTGTCGATCACCGTCAACGGTGACGAGGTCAGCGTGACCGTCACTGCCCGGTCCGTGCCGCTGCTGCCCGGACTCCGCCCTTCGGGCACGGCCTACGCAGTGCTCGAACCGGGGGTGACTGGATGACTGGTGAACGGCAACGCGGTCGCCGTGCTGCGGGTGGGAGCGGATGTGGCCCGCCAAGCCGGGGCGAATGGGTCCAGGAGGACTGGGGCTCGGCCACCGTGCAGCCGGCCGAGATGGCCGACGCAGGTGGGTTTGGCCCACCAGGTTGGGACGAACGGGTCTGGGACGACCGGGATTCGGCCGCGGTGCAGGGGGCCGGGATGGCCCCAGCGCATGGGAGTGGCCCATCGCGTTGGGGCGAGCGGCTGCGGGACGACCGGGGATCGGCGACGGTTCTGGTGGCCGGGATGGCCGTGGCGCTGATGGTGGTCACGCTGCTCGGGCTCCAGGTCGGAGGGGCCGTGCTGACCCGACATCGGGTCGAGGCGGCGGCCGACCAGGCGGCGCTGGCGGCGGCCGGTCAGGTGCTGGCCGGAGCGGACCGTGCGTGCGAGCGGGCGCGGTGGGTCGCCGACCGGATGTCGGTCACGACGACCGCTTGTCGCGTCGTCGGATGGGAGGCGTATGTGGAGGTGACCGCTCGACTGCCGGGATGGGCGGTGTTGTCGGGCACGGCCAACGCCCATGCCCGTGCAGGTCCGACTGAAGTGCATGGTGGCTGATGGCCGGCAATGGCACGACGAGCGGTCGCTGAGCATCGGTGAGTGGTGTCACACCCGGTTGGCCGCGTGTCGTCACTCTTCGATGCCGTCCGTCATCGCGAGATGGGCTGCCGTCCACCGTTCAGCCCATCGCTGTTCGACACATCACTCGCCGTGCGTCAGCTACCAGTGGTCGACGCGGGGTTACGGAGGCGGCACCCGGTGCCGTTGAGTGTGTTGTGGGCGCCGACACGGTGCCTGACAGTCAAGGAGGCGACAGAAGATGGATTGGTCGGATAGCTGGCGCGGCGCGTTCCGCATCGAGCTGCGTGCTGAGGCCATGGGCCTCGCGTGGCGCGGCTGGCCGGTGCTGCCGGGCACCTATCCGACGGGCTCGCAGTGGGCGGGCAGGGACGGCGTCGAGGAGACCGGCCCGATGCCGGTGCACCGTGACTGGCAGGACCGGATCGGCACCAAGCCGGAGCAGGTCGCCGCGTGGTGGACCGGTCGTCGGTATAGCCTGCTGGTCGCCACCGGCCACGTGGTGGACGCCATCGAGGTGGACGCCGAGCTGGGCCGTCGCGTGGCGAGTGTGCTGCGCACGACCGGCGTGCCGGTGCCGATCGCCGCTACCCCTGCCGGCAAGTGGATGTTCCTGGTCAACTCGGGCCAGGAGCTGTCGGCCGAACTCGCCGGACGCGGCGATGTCGTGCTGCACGGCCTGGACAGCTGGATCCCCTTGCCCCCCACGCCTTTCCAGCACGGTGTCGTGCACTGGAGGGTCAAGCCCGAGGTCTGCGGTTGGTCGCTGCCGGATTCCCAGGTCGTGCAGGAGGCCCTCGTCGAGGCCACCCGACCGGATCACGGCGCCGAGCTGCTGGGCGCCTCCGCCCAGCGCCTCGTGGCGGCCGACTCCTTCTGATCGCCCTGCCGGCTGCGTCGGGCCCCGTGACGTCCTCCCGCGACTAACCCCGAGCGCGGGACCCGACGCAGCCACCGCACCAACCCTGCCCGACCGTCCGCTCGCCGTTCCCGTTCGTGGGCGAGGCCGACGCGGGACAGGTGCAAGGCCGAACACCGACACCGGAAGATCGCCTCCCGGAAGCGACCGGGACCGGGGCCACACCCGCCGGCCCCCGAGGGCGACCGCCGCGCCGGACACCACCGCCTCCCAGGTGTCCGCGAGCGCCACGCGGTCGGCACACCACCCTCGACGGTCGCTCACACAACGCGGTTGCAGGCGATGGTCGGAGGTTCGGCAGTAACGAGTGCGCCGTGGGTGCCGGGTCCAGACCGACACCCACGGCGCATTCGGCTGTTTCAGCCTCCAGACCAGAGTCTTCCTCGATATCCCGACACCGTCTCAGCAGGCCGTGAGAGCGCTCTCACCGGTGATTGTGTGAGGGCGGGCGCACTTGTGGGACCGCTCTCACCGGATCGGGCTGGATCGGATCGGGCTGGATTGGGCTGGATCGGACCGGGGGGTCGATCAGACCGGGTGTGGATCGGGCCGGGTGTGGATCGGGCCGGACCAGGTTGGACTGGATCGGTTCGACAACATCGGGTTGTACAAGACCGGACCGGGTCGAGCGGACCGGACCGGACCGGGTCGAGCGGACCGGACCGGGTCGAGCGGACCGGACCGACCGGGTCGAGCGAGCCTGCGGGTCGAGCGGGCTTGGCTGGGATAGGTGGGGCGTGGTGATTCCGGTGTCGTGGCGGGGTTCTACTTCGCGGCGATGGCGTTGAGGACGGCGGTGAGGACGGCCACCGCGCCGTCCTTGTCCAGGGGCTCGTTGCCGTTGCCGCACTTGGGGGACTGGACGCAGGAGGGGCAGCCCATCAGGCACTCGCAGGAGGCGATGGCCTCGCGGGTGGCGGTGAGCCAGGGGACGAGGGCGGCGTAGCCGCGGTCGGCGAAGCCGGCGCCGCCGGGGTGGCCGTCGTGGACGAAGACGGTGGCCTCGCCGGTGTCGGCGTGCATGGCGGTGGACACGCCGCCGATGTCCCAACGGTCACAGGTGGCGAACAGGGGCAGCAGACCGATGGCGGCGTGCTCGGCGGCGTGGAGGGAGCCGGGGACGCGGGGGGCGGGGATACCGGCCGCTTCCAGCAGCTCCTGGCTGACGGTGTACCAGACGGCCCGGGTGCGCAGGGTCTGCTCGGGCAGGTCGAGGGGCACCTGGTCGATGACGCGGCCGGAGGGGAGTTTGCGCAGGTAGCCGACGACCTGGGAGGTCACGTCGACCTCGCCGAGGCACAGGTCGACGCCGTCGAAGCGGTCCTTCTGGGCGGTGCGGACGACGGAGATGTCGACGACGTTGCGGGGCTGGGTGGTCCACTCGGGGTCCTCGGCATGGACAAACGCGAGGCTGTCCTCCAACAGGAGTTCGTCGACGACGTACGAGGTGCCCTGGTGCAGGTACAGCGCCCCGGGGTGGACCTGCCAGGTGGCGGAGCCGGGGTCGACGGTGCCGAGCATGCGGCCGGAATCGCCCTCGACGACGGCGATCTGCTCGCCGCCGGAGCCACGGATGTCGACGCCGGCGTGGGGGCGCTCGCGGGAGGTCCAGTACCAGCCGTTGGGGCGCCGTCGAAGCAGGCCGTCGCGAACGAGGTCGTCGACGATCTCCCGGGCGACGGCGCCGCCGAGGGTCGTGATGCAGTCTGCGGTGAGGGGCAGCTCAGCGGCGGGCCAGACGAGCTGCGGGGCCAGCCCGTAGAGGTTCCCGAGATCGAGCACGGTGCCCTCGACGGGCTTGTCGAGCACGGCGGCGGGAAGGTGCACGAGGTAAGTGTCCAACGGATCGTCCCTGGCCACGAAACACCGACGGAGCGACCCGTTGGCGGTGCGGGCCGGCCCGGGCGGCCTGCCTGCAGAAAGGAGGCCAAGCGTTCCCGGGATAAGCCGGGCGACGACGACGGCGTCGAGCCCGGCGATGTCGACCGCCGAGCTCAAGGGCGTTGGGTGGTGGGCGACGCCGAGGAGTCGGCCGTCGGGACAGGGATCGCTCCCAGGGCCCCGACCGTTCCTCGGGGCAGGAAGCCGGGCACGGTAGGCGGCGACGCGGCCGGGCAGGTCGTCATCGACCTCGGCCAGGATGCGGCGGGCCGTCAGGGCGGTGAGCTCGGCGCCGCGGCGGGAGCGGACGAAGGCGAGGGTGCGGGCCTTCTCGATGACGAGGTCGGCCAGGATCCGGGCGGCCTCGGTGCCGGCGGCGCGGCGGATGGGGGCGCCGTTCTCGCCGGCGAGCTCCTCCAGCAGCGGCGGCTCCCACAGGGCGACGGTCCGCTCGCCCCGGGGTGAGGCGTCCTCGTCGATGGCCTCGAAGGTCAGGCCGCAGAGCCGCTCGGCGGAGCCGGCGGGGTCGGCGACGGTGGCGGAGGCCAGCACGAACACGGGCGAGGACCCGTACTTGGCGGCGACCCGGCGCAGCCGGCGCATGAGCAGGGCGACGTGCGAGCCGAAGACACCCCGGTACGAGTGACACTCGTCGATGACGACGTAGGTCAGCCGACGGAAGAAGGTCGACCAGCGGGCGTGGTTGGGCAGCACGCCCCGGTGCAGCATGTCGGGGTTGGTGAACACCCAGCGGGCGTGGGCCCGCACCCAGTCCCGCTCGACCATGGGGGTGTCGCCGTCGAACGAGGCGGGGCGCACGTCGTCGACGCCCAGCGCCCGCACGGATCGGAGCTGGTCGGCCCCGAGCGCCTTGGTCGGGGACAGGTACAGCGCGGTCGCCCGTGGATCTTCAGCCAGACGGCTCAGCACCGGCAGTTGGTACCCGAGCGACTTCCCGGACGCGGTCCCTGTGGCGAGGACCACATGTTTTCCTGACCAGGCGAGCTCGGCGGCCCGCGCCTGGTGCGTCCAGGGCCGCTCGACGCCGCCGGCGCGCAACGCGCTGACCAGCTGTTGATCGACCCAGCCCGGCCAGTCGGCGTGCCGTCCGCGCCGTTCGGGCTGGTCGGTGACGTGCGTCAGCGGCGACTCGCCCGCCGGCACTCCGGCCAGGACGCGCCGCAGCAATTCGCGACCACGCTCGGTTCCGCCCACAGCCCCGAGCTTCGCACACAGGTGCGACACCACTCGACCGGCCGAGCGGGCGTTCACGGAAGGTGTCGGCCGGCGCATCGCCACAGGCGGCGCAGACGCGTCCTGTATCGATTCACAGGGCCGTTCGAACATAACGGACTGTGAACGGAACGGGACTGATCGTCTGGCCGACTTGACCGACCAATAGACTCCGCCGGCATCGCACCCTTGTGTGAGGGTGCACACGCTGCGTCGGAGCCGACGCACGACATTGGCTCCTGGCGCTGACGGCTGTAACACGCATGACGTCACCAGGAGGACGGATGTCCCGGCTTCAACTCGCGGACGGCGCTCTAACGCTGTCCGGGGGTGACTACACCATCGTCGGTGTGGTCGCCGTGGTCGCCATCATCGCCCTGGCCATCGCGGTCGTGCTGCGCAAGGAGGTGCTGGCCGCTGGCCAGGGCACCCCGAAGATGCAGGACATCGCGAAGGCTGTTCAAGAGGGCGCCGCGGCCTATCTCAACCGGCAGTTCCGCACGCTGGCCATTTTTGTGGTCATCGTCTTCGTGCTGCTGTTCTTCCTTCCCGCGGACAGTACGGGCGAACGCATCGGCCGCTCTGTCTTCTTCATCATCGGCGCGCTGTTCTCGGCGGCCATCGGGTATCTCGGCATGTGGCTGTCGACCCGCGCGAACCTGCGCGTGGCCGCAGCCGCCAACGAGCCCGACGGCGGTCGCGAGAAGGCGATGCGCGTAGCTTTCCGCACCGGTGGTGTGGTCGGCATGAGCACCGTCGGCCTCGGCCTGCTCGGCGCCTCGATCGTGGTGCTCGCCTACGCCGGCGAGGCCCCCAAGGTGTTGGAGGGCTTCGGCTTCGGCGCCGCCCTGCTCGCCATGTTCATGCGTGTCGGCGGCGGCATCTTCACCAAGGCCGCCGACGTGGGCGCCGACCTGGTCGGCAAGGTCGAGCAGAACATCCCCGAGGACGACCCGCGCAACGCCGCGACCATCGCCGACAACGTCGGCGACAACGTGGGTGACTGCGCCGGCATGGCGGCGGACCTGTTCGAGTCCTACTCCGTGATGCTGGTCGCCGCGCTGATCCTCGGCTCGCTGGCCTTCGGCACGCAGGGCCTGCTGTTCCCGCTCATCGTGCCGGCCATCGGCGTGCTGACCGCGGTCATCGGCGTCTACATCACCAAGGCCCGGCCGGGCGAGAACGGCCTGTCGGCGATCAACCGCTCGTTCTACATCTCCGCGGTGATCTCCGCGGTGCTGTGCACGATCGCGTCCTTCGCCTACCTGCCGAGCACCTTCGCCAAGCTCACCGGCGGCATCACCGACGGCGGCAACCCGGCGCTGATCGCGGCGGTCGCCGTGATCATCGGCATCGTGCTGGCGGCCATCATCCTGTGGCTGACCGGCTACTTCACCGGCACCGAGTACAAGCCGGTCAAGACGGTCGGCGAGACCTCGCTGACCGGCGCCGCCACGGTGATCCTGTCCGGCATCTCGGTGGGCTTCGAGTCGGCCGTCTACACCGCGCTCGTCATCGGCGCGGCCGTGTACGGCGCGTTCCTGCTGTCGGGCTCCGTCGCCGTCGCGCTGTTCGCGGTGGCGCTGGCCGGCACGGGCCTGCTCACCACGGTGGGCGTCATCGTCGCGATGGACACCTTCGGTCCGGTCTCCGACAACGCGCAGGGCATCGCCGAGATGTCGGGCGAGGTCAGCGAGGACGGCGCGAAGATCCTGACCGAGCTGGACGCGGTCGGCAACACCACCAAGGCGATCACCAAGGGCATCGCGATCGCGACGGCCGTGCTGGCGGCGACCGCGCTGTTCGGCTCGTATGTCAACGGGGCCGGCCTGAACGTGGTGGCCGAGAACGTGAACGCGACGTTCGCGGTGTTCACCCCGAGCACCCTGGTCGGCCTGATCGTGGGCGCGGCCGTGGTGTTCATGTTCTCCGGTCTCGCGGTCAACGCGGTGACCAGGGCGGCCGGCGCGATCGTGTTCGAGGTGCGCCGTCAGTTCAAGGAGAACCCGGGCATCATGGACGGCAGCGTCCGCCCGGAGTACGGCCGCGTGGTGGACATCTGCACCCGCGACTCGCTGCGTGAGCTGGCGACCCCCGGTCTGCTGGCGATCCTGGCCCCGATCGCGGTGGGCTTCGGTCTCGGTGTCGGCCCGCTGGCCGGCTACCTGGCCGGCGCCATCGCCACCGGCACGCTGATGGCGGTGTTCCTCGCCAACTCCGGTGGCGCGTGGGACAACGCGAAGAAGCTGGTCGAGGACGGCAACCACGGCGGCAAGGGCTCCGACGCGCACGCCGCGACGGTCATCGGCGACACCGTCGGCGACCCGTTCAAGGACACCGCGGGCCCGGCCATCAACCCGCTGATGAAGGTGATGAACCTGGTGTCGGTGCTGATCGCGCCGGCCATCGTGGCGCTGAGCGCCGCGGGCCAGTCGCCGGCGATCCGCATCGCCATCGCGGTCGCGGCCGTCGCCGTCATCGTGGTCGCGGTGGTGATCTCCAAGCGCCGCTCGACGACGATCGCCGACGCGCCGGCGGAGACCGTGGCCAACGGCGTCAGCTGATTTACGGAACCAGTACGGCCCGTTTCGGAGGGTATCCTCCGAAACGGGCCGTTTCGGCAGGGATTGTCCTCCAACAAGGTGTCGGTCACTACTCCCGATGGGTGCCGGCGCTGTGTTATGTCACTCTGTCCGTCACGGTGTCGCGTGGCATCGGCGTCCGGCGGTGCATAGTGGCGGGCTGGGGACACAGGTAGACAAGAGAGCGGGACGGCGTGGCTGGATCGACAAAGGCGAACAAGAGCGGTGCCGGGGCGAACGGGTCCGGCCACCGTCGGTTGGTGATCGTCGAGTCGCCTGCCAAGGCCCGTAAAATCGCCTCCTACCTGGGCAGCAACTTCGTCGTGGAGTCGTCGAAGGGCCACATCCGGGACCTGCCCCGCAAGGCGGCGGAGATCCCGGCCAAGTACAAGGGCGAGCCCTGGGCCAATCTCGCCGTGGACATCGAGCACGGCTTCGAGCCGGTCTACATCGTCACGCCGGACAAGAAGGCGACGGTGACCGAGCTCAAGGAGCTGCTCAAGGACGTCGACGAGCTCTATCTCGCGACAGACGGCGACCGCGAGGGCGAGGCCATCGCGTGGCACCTGCTGGAGACGCTCAAGCCCAAGGTGCCGGTCCGCCGGATGGTCTTCCACGAGATCACCGAGCCGGCCATCCTCGCCGCCGCCGCCAACCCCCGTGACCTGGACACCGACCTGGTCGAGGCCTACGAGACCCGGCGCATCCTGGACCGTCTCTACGGCTACGAGGTCTCGCCCGTGCTGTGGAAGAAGGTCATGCCGAAGCTCTCGGCGGGCCGGGTGCAGTCGGTGGCGACCAGGATCGTGGTGCAGCGGGAGCGGGAGCGGATCCGCTTCGTCACGGCCTCCTACTGGGACATCGGCGCGCAGCTCGACGCGGGCGCCGACGCCGACCCCCGCCAGTTCGCCGCCCGCATGGTGCAGGTGGACGGCGCCCGGCTGGCCACCGGCCGCGACTTCGGCCCGGACGGCAGGCTGAAGGGCTCCGGCGAGGTCAGGATGCTGACCGAGGCCGAGGCCAGGAGCCTGGCCGCCGGCCTGACCGACGCCGCGCTCAAGGTCACCTCGGTCGAGGAGAAGCCGTACACCCGGCGGCCCTACGCGCCGTTCATGACGTCCACGCTCCAGCAGGAGGCCAGCCGCAAGCTGCGCTTCTCCGCGGACCGGACCATGAGCACGGCCCAGCGGCTGTACGAGAACGGCTACATCACCTATATGCGTACCGACTCGACCACGCTGTCGGAGTCGGCGGTGTCCGCGGCGCGGGCCCAGGCCACCCAGCTCTACGGGGCCCAGTACGTCTCGGCCCAGCCGCGGCAGTACACCCGCAAGGTCAAGAACGCGCAGGAGGCCCACGAGGCGATCCGCCCCGCCGGCGAGGTGTTCCGCACACCCGGCGAGGTCGCCAAGGAGCTGGCCGCCGACGAGTTCCGCCTGTACGAGCTGATCTGGCAGCGGACCATCGCGTCGCAGATGAACGACGCCCGCGGCACCACGATGAGCGTGCGCATCGCCGGCACCTCGACCACGGGCGAGGAGTGCCTGTTCGCCGCCTCCGGCCGCACGATCACCTTCGCCGGCTTCCTCAAGGCCTACGTGGAGTCGATCGACTCCGAGGCCGGCGGCGAGGCCGACGACGCCGAGCGCCGGCTGCCGCAGCTGGTCAAGGACCAGGCGATCACCGCGGTGGAGCTGAGCCCGGACGGGCACACCACCAGCCCGCCGCCGCGCTACACCGACGCCAGCCTGATCAAGATGATGGAAGAGCTGGGCATCGGCCGGCCCTCCACGTACGCGACGATCATCAAGACGATCCAGGACCGCGGCTACGTCTGGAAGCGCGGCTCGGCGCTGATCCCGTCCTGGGTGGCGTTCGCGGTGATCGGCCTGCTTGAGCAGCACTTCGAGCGGCTGGTGGACTACGACTTCACCGCCGCCATGGAGGACGAGCTGGAGCGGATCGCCGCCGGCGACCAGCAGCGCACCAACTGGCTGAACGGCTTCTACTTCGGTGGCGAGATCGGCCCGGACGGCTCGGTCGGCCGCGGCGGCGGCCTGAAGAAGCTGATCGACGCCAGCGTCGAGGGCATCGACCCGCGCCAGATCAACTCGATCCCGATGTTCGCCGACGCCGACGGCCACACCGTGGTGGTCCGGGTCGGCCGCTTCGGGCCGTACCTGGAGCGCGACGTCGACGGGGAGTCGCAGCGGGCCAACCTGCCCGACGGCATGCCGCCGGACGAGCTGACCCAGGAGGTGGCGGAGAAGCTGTTCGCCACCCCGATGGAGGGCCGCACGCTGGGCACCGACCCGGTGTCCGGGCACGAGATCGTGGCCAAGGACGGCCGTTTCGGCCCGTATGTGACCGAGGTGCTGCCGGAGGCGCCGGAGAGCACGAACGGCAAGAAGACGACGGCCCCCAAGCCGCGGACCGGCTCGCTGTTCAAGGACATGTCGCTGGACACGGTGACCCTGGACGACGCGCTCAAGCTGCTCTCGCTGCCGCGGGTGGTGGGCAACGACCCCGAGTCGGGGGCGGAGATCACCGCGCAGAACGGCCGCTACGGCCCGTACCTGAAGAAGGGCACGGACTCGCGGTCGCTGGCCACCGAGGACCAGCTGTTCACGGTCACGCTGGACGAGGCGCTGAAGATCTACGCGGAGCCGAAGAAGCGGGGCCGCCAGTCGGCCGCGTCGGCGCCGCCGCTCAAGGAGATGGGCAACGACCCGGTGTCGGGCAAGCCGATGGTGGTCAAGGACGGCCGGTTCGGCCCGTACGTCACCGACGGCGAGTACAACGCCTCGCTGCGCAAGAGCGACAGCGTCGAGGAGCTGACCGACGAGCGCGCGGCCGAGCTGCTGGCGGAGAAGCGGGCCAAGGGCCCGGCCCCCAAGAAGACGACCACGCGCAAGCCGGCGGAGAAGAAGCCGGCGGCCGAGAAGAAGACCACGGCGGCCAAGAAGCCGGCCGCCAAGAAGACCCCCGCCAAGGCGCCGCGCTGAATCAACCGGGCCCTAGCCCCGGTTCACCACATGTGGACCACATTCGACGTCCGGCGTCGAATGTGGTCCACATGTGTCGTTGGGGGCGGGTGCAGGCGGTTTACGCTGGGGGCATGGCAGGCGAGTTCGGGCCGGACGGCACCCAGGCGTTGCCGGCGCTGCCGGTGTACCCGGATGCGCTGACCGGGCTCGTGGCGGCCGCCGCGGTCGATCCTTCGGGCTGGTCGGA
>NZ_KK037166.1:5531283-5532094 GCF_000568255.1 Kutzneria sp. 744 | reverse complement strand
TCTACCTGAGCTCGGCCCTGGTGATCGCGACCCGGCGGCGCGGAGGCGTCGGGCCGCTGGGTGGCGCCGCCGACCGGCGAGCCGGGCATGGCCCGCGACGGCCTGCGCTACGTGCGCGGCAGCCGCCTGGTGCGGGGCCTGGTGATCGGCATCGTCGGGGCGCTGACCGCGGGCGGCACCGTGATCGCCATCGCCCGCCCGTACGCCACCGAACTGCGCGGCGGCGAGGCCGCGTTCGGCACGCTCGTGATCGCGATGTTCCTCGGCCTGGTGATCGGCGTGGTCGGCACGCCGAGGCTGCGGCTGCCGTTCGGCGTGGCCATCGTCGCCGCTGGTGCGCTGCTGTTGGCCGTCGCGGCCGCCCCGCACCTGTGGTTCGCGCTGGCCGCTGTCGGCGCGGTCGGGGCCTGCGCGGGCATCGCCTTCGTGACGGGGCTGACGCTGATCGGCGCGCAGGTGCCGGACGAGGTGCGCGGCCGGGTCAATGCCTTCGTGCAGGCGCTGGTCAAGGTGGTGCTGTTCGCCGCGACGACGATGGCGCCGGTGCTGGTCGACCTGGTCGGCGTGCGGCCGGCGCTGGTGGCGGCGGCCGTGATCGCCGCTTTGGCCGGGGTCTTCGCGCACCGGCAGTTGGCCGCGCGGCATCATGACAGGGTGACCGAGAAGGTGCAGGCATGACGGTGTGGGCCGACGTCGTCGGCCAGCCCCACGCGGTCGAGGTGCTCAGCACCGCCGCTGAGGCCGCGGCCGACCTGGTCGCCGGCCGGCCGACCACGCCCGGCGCGATGACCCACGCGTGGCTGTTCACCGG
>NZ_KK037166.1:5491668-5531183 GCF_000568255.1 Kutzneria sp. 744 | reverse complement strand
CGGCGCGGGCCTTCGCCGCCGCGCTCCAGTGCGAGGCCCCCGGCGGCCCGCGGGGCTGCGGCCAGTGCCAGGCCTGCCGCACGACCTTGCACGGCACGCACGCCGACGTGCGACTGGTCGTGCCGGAGGGGCTGTCCATCTCGGTGGCCGAGATGCGGGCCCTGGTCCAGGTCTCGGCCAAGCGGCCGACCACCGGCCGCTGGCAGGTCGTGATCATCGAGGACGCCGACCGGTTGACCGAGGGCGCGGCCAACGCGCTGCTCAAGGCGGTGGAGGAGCCCCCGGACCGGACCGTGTTCCTGCTCTGCGCGCCCTCCGACCACCCGGACGACATCTCCGTGACGATCCGGTCGCGCTGCCGGGCCATCGGCCTGCGCACCCCGGCCACGGCGGCCATCGCCGAGGTGTTGGAGCACCGTGACGGCATCGAGCCGGCGACCGCGCAGTGGGCGGCGTCGGTCTGCGGCGGCCACATCGGCCGGGCCCGCCGGCTGGCCACGGACCCGGAGGCTCGGCAGCGGCGCGAGTCGGTGCTGGCGATTCCGTTGGGGCTGCGGCGTTTCGGCGACATCTTCAGCAGTGCCGACGCGCTCGTGAAGGCGGCCGAGGCCGACGCCGTCTCGGCCAACGAGGACCGCAACGTCGCCGAGACCGAGGCGTTGAAGACCGCCATGGGAGCCGGCGGGACCGGCAAGGGCACCGCCTCGGCCACCCGTGGCGCCGCGGGTGCGTTGAAGGATCTGGAGAAGCGGCAGAAGTCGCGAGCCACCCGGACCCAGCGCGACTCGCTGGACCTGGCCCTGGTCGACCTGATGGGCTTCTACCGGGACGTGCTGGTGACGAGGTCGAACGCGGACGTGCCGCTGATGCATCCCGACCGCGCCAACGACGTCTCCAACGCCGCCTCGATGTGGACGTCCGAGTCCACGCTGCGGCGGCTGGAGGCCGTGCTGGCGTGCCGGGATGCCTTGCAGCAGAACGTGAAACCCCGCTTCGCGGTCGAAGCGATGATCACCTCTATGTACGGCGGATAGCGGTCGCGAACCCGCTGGTGGTCGGCCGGCCCGGCGGCCGGCCGTAGCCCGTGGCGACGTCGCCCAGGTCGTGACCGGTCGCCCGCCAGCCGTGCTCGTCGAGCCACTCCGGCACCGGCCGGCCGAGGCCGCCCTTCCAGTACTGGGCGTACTGGTTCATGGTCGAGGTCTTCGCCGCTTCCGCCTGCACGGCCCGGTCGCCGCGTTCGGAAGAGAAGCGGCTGTCGGGCGCGGACAGTCCGGTCACGGTGGACAGCAGTCGGTCCGCCTCCTCCGGCGTGAGGTAGGCGAGCAGGCCCTCGGCCAGCCAGGCCGTCGGCCGCTCGGGGGCGAAACCCGCCGCCAGCAACGGGTTTTCCCATTCCTGGGCCAGGTCGGCCGGCACAACCGTGCGCTGGCAAAGGGGTTCGGCGTCGGCGAGCACCTTTTCCTTGAACGCCAGCACTCCCGGCAGGTCCACCTCGAAGAGGCTGGTGCCGGACGGCCAGTCCAGCCGGTAGGCGCGGCTGTCCAGGCCGGCGCCGAGCAGCACCACCTGCGGACAGCCGGCGTCGAGCAGGTAGTCGTCGTAGAAGCGGGTGCGGATGATCGCTTGCAGTGCGAACGCCAGCGCGATCGGCGTCCGCGTGCCGACCGGCACCAGGTCCGGCGCGGCCGCACAGAACTTCGCGGCCCACGGGTCGTCGAACAGCCGGTCCGGGCGCTCGCTCTCGCCGGCCCGGACGCGGGCCACGCCCAACGCCGTCTTGCTCACCTCGTCCATGCCGTGCAGATTACATCGGTACCGATGAATCGCCAACGATGTAATCTGCGGGCATGGATGGCGTGCGGCTGCATCGGCTGGGCAAGCGACTCATCGACCTGGCCCGGCAGGTCACCACCGACTCCGGCGACACCGCGCTCACGCCCGGCGAGGTCGCCGTGATCGAGGACGTGTTCAAGCACCCCGGCAGCGTCGTCACCGAGATCCAGGCCCGCACCGGCTTCGCCCAGAGCCACGTCTCCGCCTCCGTGTCACGGCTGCGGGAACAAGGCCTCCTGGTCTCCGAGCCCGATCCCGCCGACCGCCGCCGCACCCGGCTCACGGTCGCCGACATCGCCCGGCGCGCGATCATGCGCCGGGCCGGCCGCCCGGCCGACGAGACCATCGCCGAGCTGGTGGGGGAAGAGAAGGCGAAACAGGTGCTGAAGTTGTTGGCAGAGCTGGAAGAACTACTGACTTAGAACCCCCGCGAGTCACGCTCTCCGGCACACCGAAATACGGTTTCGGGCAGATGGTGGATCAGCTCAGCTCCAACTCCAACCACTTCGCCAGGTCCTTGATCTCCTTCTGCACCGCCGCCGTCATGGCCTTGGTGAACGGCTCGTCCTCGTGCACGGCGTTGATCCGCAGCACGCCGGCCTTCCGGTCGGCGGCGGCGTCGACCTTGCCGATGAGCTCGTCCCCGTACAGGATCGGCAGCGCCCAGTAGCCCCACCGCCGCTTGGCGGCCGGCTTGTACATCTCCAGCTGGTAGTCGAACTGGAAGAGCTCGGTCATCCGCTTGCGGTCGTACACCAGCCGGTCCAGCGGCGACAGCAGCGCCGTCCGCCCGGCGAAGCGCTGCCCCAGCTGCTCCGGATCGACCCGCCACTGGCCACGGACGCCCTCGACGACCGCGGGCTCGCCGACCTCGCCGACGTCGATCGGCTCGACCGGGCACTCCGGCCCCTTGGCCCGGGCGATGCCCAGCGACCGCAACCGCTTCTCGGCGCGGATCCGCAGGGCCTCGGCCAGCGGCACGGCCGGCAGATCGGGGTAGATGCGTTCGGCGAGGTCCCACACCCGGCCCTTGTCGGTGCCCGACACGGCGACGTCGCCGGCCAGCACCATGAACTCCAGCATCTGCGTGACATTGCGATTGTTGGTCCAGCCGCTGGACTTCCACGGCTCCACGCAGGTGTCCTCGAACGCCCGCGCCGGCAGGGGACCCTCGATGTCGAGCTGGGTGAGGATGTTCTGCCGGCAGATCTCGTTGGTCCGCAACCACTTGTGCTGATGCCGCCGCCAGGCCGGGGCGTCCTCGCCGCCCGGCCAGGCGGCCATCTCCGCGCGGTACAAGGCGATGTCCTCGGCCGGGCGGATCATCAGCCGCAGGTCGACCAGGGACCGCTTGGCCAGCGCCTCGGCCAGCTCCGCCCTGTCGTAGGCGGAACCCAGTCGACTCCACGCCACCAGGTCGGCGCTGGGCGCGACGGCGTTGGTCGGGTCGTTCTGCAACAGCGTCAGCCCGCGCACGACCTCGTGCAGCTCGGTGGGCCGGGCCCTGCCCAGCAGCTGGGCCCGCACGGCGATCCGCCGGGCGTCGGTCCGGGACAGCTCGTGGACTGCCATCCGTCGAGGCTAGGCGAGCGGTGGACGAACGGGAAAGGCCGTCCTCCGTTCGGTCACGAGCCGTGCCGGCCGAAAAACCGTTCCTAGTATCGCGGCCACCGGACAAGGAGCGATTCCCATGGATTTGCCACGCGCTGTGGTCATGCAGGAACTGCTCAGTGGTTTCGCCGAGTTCGGCAGCTCGCACACGAGCCCGACCGGGCCGGCATCGTCTTCGATCGGCCCGAGATCGTCGGCGGCGCGCACAGGACCATCGCCGAGGCCGGCCTGCGGGATCGGGTCAGCGTGTACGGCGGCGACTTCTTCGACAGCGTTCCGAATGCCGGCAGCGGCTTCGCCCTGGACCGGGTGGAGCCGGCGCGGGCGCTGCGCTGCGCCATCGAGGCAACTCTGGGCTAGTCCCGTCTTCCGCACATGGACACAGGTGAGTTGATCACGCGGGCCGGTGTCCGCTCGGTCAAGGGCTCTGCCAGGGTGTTCAGTCGTGGATCAACGTGCACGACGACGGGCTCGCTATGTCGCGGCGAGTGTGGAGAAAACACTGGGCGCGCTGCCGGTGATCGCCGATTACTGTCGCCGTCTGGACCTGGCCGGGATCATCGACCGCGCCTGCCCGGTGCGTGATCTCGCACTCCTGACCCACGGACAGGTGATCGAAGCGCTGGTCGCGAACCGACTGACCTCACCAGCACCACTGGTCCGGGTGACCGACTGGGCCCGCGAGCACGCGGTCGAGGAGGTCTTCGGCATCGAGCCCACGCTGCTCAACGACGACCGGATCGGCCGGGCGTTGGACGCGATCGCCCCCGAACTCGATCACATCGTCGGGTCCGTTGGCGCACAAGCGATCTCGATGTTCGGGCTGGACACATCCCGGCTTCATTGGGACATGACCTCGATCTCGCTGTACGGCGCCTACGACCAGGCCGACACCGACCACCCGGCGCCGAAGTTCGGGCACCCCAAAGACCGCCGCCCCGACCTGAAGCAGATCCAGGCCGGGCTGGCGGTCACCGGCGATGGTGGTGTGCCGGTGTTCCACCGGGCCTACGACGGTGGCGCGGGCGAAGTCGCCCAGGTGGTGGGCGCGATGAGCGCGCTGCAGACTATGGCCAGACCCCGAGAGTTCCTGCTGGTCGGGGACTCCAAGCTGGTGTCCTACGCCAATGTCTCGGCGATGATCGCCTCCGGTGTCGGGTTCGTCGCGCCCGCGTCGAAGGCCTACACGCCGGCCGCGACGCTGGCCGCGCTGGACCTCGACTCGGCCGCCGAGGTGGACTACGTCGCCGAACGGGACGCGGGCAAACCAGCCGCCGACCGTGGCCGCTGGCGAGTCACCGAGGACACGATGACGCTGGCGGGCAAACGCAAGCGTGACCCGGTGCTCACGCTGCGGCGGGTGTTCGTGCACTCCACCGCCCGAGCCCGCGCCGCGGCCACCGCGCGGGCCCGCAAACTCGACCGTGCTCGCGACGATCTGGACCGGCTGGTCCGGGGCCTGGGCTCCCGGCATTACCCCGACGAGAAGGCGGTGACCGCCCGGATCGCCGCGATCGCGGCCGCCCGCCGGGTCACTGCCTACCTGCGCACCGAGACCGGCACCGATCCTGCCACCGGCAAACCCATCCTGCGCTGGTGGTTCGACCACGCGGCGCTGGATGCCGAGACCGCCACCGACGGCTGGTACGCGCTGCTGACCAACCTGCCCGCCGACGTCGACCCGGCCGAGATCCTGATCCGCTACAAAGGCCAGGAGGTTGTGGAACGCCGCTACGGCGCCGTCAAAGGCCCCCTGGCAGTGGCACCGCTGTTCGTGAAGAACAACCGGCGCATCGCTGCCCTGATCACCGTGATCTGCCTGGCACTGCTGATCTTCTGTCTGATCGAACGTCAAGTCCGGCAGGCGATCGCCCCGCACATCACGCTCGACGGCCTCTACGCGGGCAGACCCGCCAAGCCCACCGGGCGGCTGATTTTCGAAGCGCTCGCCCGGCTTCGCCTGATTCCCGCTGTCAACGGGCAACCACCAGGGATTCCGCAACCACCCCCGCTACAAGCCAGGCTCCTGGACCTACTCGGTGTCGACCCCACCCAGCCGAGATGATCAAATAACATCCCACTCGACGATCATCCCGAGTTGATCAATCCTCACGTGCGGAATACCCGGCTAGTGGGTGTGGCCGAGCGCCCGCGACACCTCGCTGGCCGCGGCCACCACACGCGGCCCGAGCGCGATCAGCTCCGGCAGCGTGTGCTCCAGCGCCAGCGTCGACACGCTCAGCCCGCCGACCACGGTCCCGTTGTGGTTGCGCACGGCCGCGCCGACACAGCGCACCCCCGGCTCGTTCTCCTGCTCGTCCAAGGCGAATCCGCAGCTGCGGACCCGGTCCAGCTGGGCCCGCAATCGCAGCGGGTCGGTGATCGTGCCGGGGGTCCGTGGCGCGAGCTCCAGCCCGTTCATGTCCCTTGTGGACAGCACTGCCTTGCCGATCGCCGTGCAGTGCAACAACAATCGGCCACCGATGCGCGACGCCATCCGGTACGGCTTGCCGCCCTCGACCTTGTCGACGTACACCAGCTCGTCGCCGAGCAGCATCGCGAAGTGCACGGCGCACCCGGTGCTGGCCTGCAACCGCTCCAGCACCGGGCGCGCCCGCTCGACGGAATCCACCGGCTGCAGCACGTTTCCGGCCAGCACCAACACCTTCGGGCCGATGCGGTAGTCGCCGTCGGCGGTGGCCACCGCGAAGCCGGTGTCCACCAGCGTGCGCAGCACCCGGTGCACGGTCGACTTGGGGAAGCCGGTCACCCGGGTCAGCTCGCTGATCCTGGTGTGCTGCGCGAGCGCCGCCAGCACGGCGAGCGCCTTCTCGACCGCGCCCTCGGTCAACGCGACATCCACCCGCCGTCGACGACCAGCACGTGACCGTTGACGTAGTCCGACGCCGAGGAGGCCAGGAACACGGCCGCGCCCACCAGGTCCTCGGGCTTGCCCCAGCGGCCGGCCGGGATGCGGCCGCGGATCGCCGGCTCACGGTCCGGGTCGGCCCGCAGCGCCTCGGTGTTGTTGGTGGCGATGTAGCCGGGCGCGATGGCGTTGACCTGCACGCCGTGTGGCGCCCACTCGTTGGCCAGCGCCTTGGTCAGGCCGGCCACCGCGTGCTTGCTGGTGGTGTAGCCGCTGACGTTGATGCCGCCCTGGAAGCTCAGCAGCGAGGCGATGGTGATGATCTTGCCGGAGCCGCGGGCGGTCATCTGCCGGCCGACGGCCTGGCTCAGCGCGAACACCGAGTCCAGGTTCACCGCCTGCACGCGCCGCCAGTCCTCCAGCGCCACGTCCGTCGCCGGCTGCCGGTGGATGATGCCGGCGTTGTTGACCAGCACGTCCACCTCGCGGCGGGCCAGCACCTCGGCCAGCGCCGGCTCGACCGCGGCCGGGTCGGACAGGTCGACGACCAGCGTCTCCACGCTCGCGCCGGCCGCCTCGGCCTCGGCCGTCACGTCGGCGAAGTCGGGGCTGTGCCCGAGCACCACCAGGTCGGCCCCGGCCTGGGCCAGGCCGACCGCGATGGCCTTGCCGATGCCGGTCCGGGCCCCGGTGACCAGGGCGGTCCTGCCCTTGAGCAAGAACATCAGCGCAGCTCCGTCACGGCGACCTGGTCCATGTCGGTGAAGGCCTGGTTCTCGCCGGCCATCGCCCACACGAAGGCGTACGAGTGCGTGCCGGCTCCACTGTGGATGGACCAGCTCGGTGACACCACGGCCTGCTCGTTGGCCACGATGATGTTGCGCGTCTCCTGCGGCTCGCCGCACAGGTGCACGATGCGGTCGTTCTCCGGCAGGTCGAAGTACAGGTAGCACTCCGTGCGGCGGTCGTGGGTGTGCGGCGGCATGGTGTTCCATACGCTGCCGTCGGCCAGCTTGGTCACGCCGACCACGATCTGGCTGGACTTGATGCCGTCGGCGTGGACGTACTTGCGCAGCTCGCGCACGTTGGCCGTGGACTGCTCGCCGAGCTGGGCGACATCGACCTCCTCGAACCGAGCCACCGCCGTCGGGTAGCTGGCGTGCGAGGTCGCCGAGAACAGGTAGAAGTGCGTCTCCGAGTCGCCGGCGTGGAACTGCACGTCCACTGCGCCGCGGCCGATGTAGAGGCAGTCCCGGTGGCCGAGCTCGTGCTTGTCGCCGTCCACGACGACGCTGCCGGAGCCGCTGACCACGACCACCGCCATCTCGCGGCGCTCCAGGAACGACGTCGAGCGCAGCTGGTCCGGGTTGGGCAGCGTCAGCGGCTGACCGGGCACCGGCGCCGCGCCGCCGAGCACGACCCGGTCCGCGTGGGTGAGGACCGTGCGCACCTCTCCGGTCCGGAACAGGTCCTCCACCAGGTAGTTCTCCCGCAGCTGGGCGGTGTCGAAACCGCGCAGCTGGGAAGGGTTGGTGTGGTGCCTGACCTCCATGTGGTGCTCCTGCTGGGCTAGCGGGGGCAGCGGCGGTTGACCCCTGGCGGATGTTGCAAGCAGATGACACGATGTCGCCACTTATGGAACTACGTTCCGCTCCACGGAACAAGTGTCCCCGTGGCCACCGCCGCCGGTTACGGGGTCCGGTCTCCATTCGGGCTTCAACCTGGGAAAAAGGCGGTGAGAAGTGTTCAGACAGACCCTCGACCCGGCCGGCTCGCTCACGCTGTCCGCGTTGCTGGCGCTGATACCCCTGGTCGCGGTGCTCGTACTGCTCGGCGGGCTGCGCTGGAAGGCCCACTGGGCCGGCATCGCGGCGCTGGTGATCTCCATCGTGATCGCCGTCGCCGGCTTCGGAATGCCGATCGGCCAGACGCTCGACGCGGGGCTGTTCGGCATGGCCAACAGCGTGCTGCTGGTCCTGTGGATCACCTTCAACGCGATCTGGGTCTACAACCTGACCGTGCACAGCGGGCACTTCGAGGTGCTCCGCCGGGCCTTCAGCTCGGTCAGCGACGACTCGCGCGTGCAGGCCATCGTGATCGCCTTCTCGTTCGGCGCGCTGCTCGAAGCGCTCGCCGGCGGCGGCAGCCCGGTGGCCATCTGCTCGGTGATGCTGATCGCGCTCGGCGTGAACCCGCTCAAGGCGGCCGCGCTGACCCTGGTCGCCGACACCGCGCCCGTCGCCTTCGGCGGCCTCGGCAACCCGATCACGGCCCTCGGGCCGATCAGCGGCCTGCCGGTCGACCAGTTCGGCGCGATGGCCGGGCGGCAGGTGTGCTTCCTGGCCGCGATCGTGCCGTTCGTGCTGCTGTACATCGCCGACGGCCGCAAGGGCGTCCGTGAGTGCTGGCCGGCGGCGCTGGTCGCGGGTGTGAGCTTCGGCCTCACCCAGTTCCTGGTGTCCAGCTATCTCTCGTACCAGCTGTGCGACATCCTGGCCGCGGTCGTCTCGGCCGGCGCCCTGTTGCTGCTGGTCCGGGTCTGGCAGCCGGTCACCGCGACCGTGTCCACCGGCCGGGGAGGCGGCGGTGGCAACGGTGGTGGTGTGGCGACGGCGACCGGTGGCGACGACGTGCGGGACAGCCGGGCCGACGTGATCAAGGCCTTCACCCCGTACGCGATCATCGTGGTGGTCTTCTCGCTGGCCCAGATAGCGCCGATCAAGAAGGCGCTCAACGCCATCGTGTGGAAGTTCAGCTGGCCCGGACTGTCCATTCAGAACGCCGCCGGCAAGAAGGTGGACACCAGCTACACGCTGAACTTCTTCGGCGCCACCGGAACCCTGCTGCTCGTCTCCGGTCTGCTGTCGCTGATCGTGCTGAAGGTCGGCGTCGGCACCGCCGTGAAGATCTACGGGCGGACCGTGCGGCAGTTCGGCTGGGCCATTCTGGCCATTCTGGCCGTGTTCGCGCTGTCCTACGTGATGAACCTGTCCGGGCAGATCGGCACGCTCGGCTCCTGGCTGGCCGGCACCGGCGCGTTCTTCGCGTTCCTGTCGCCCGTGGTCGGCTGGTTCGGCGTGACCATCACCGGCACCGACGTCGGCTCCAACACCCTGCTCGGCGGCTCCCAGTTCGCCGCCGCGCACCAGTTGGGCGCCTCGCCGATCCTGTTCGGCGCCGCCAACAGTTCCGGCGGCGTGATGGCCAAGATGATTTCGCCGCAGAACCTGGCCATCGGCACCGCCGCGGTCGGCCTCGTGGGCAAGGAGGGCGAGCTGTTCCGCCGCGTGTTCGGCTGGAGCGTCGGCCTGCTGCTGGTCCTGTGCGTGCTCGTCTATCTGCAATCCACCCCTGTGCTCGGATGGATGGTGCCCTGATGACCCTGTCACGTCGGAACCTGATCGCCGGCGCCGCAGTCGCCGCTGGAGGAGCCTTGGTCGCCAATCCCACCGCTTCCGCCGCCGAGGCCTCGTACGGCGGCAGCCTGCGGGCCACGATGGACTACGCCGTCGCGAAGCTGCGGGCGGTCGCGCCCACGGTGACGGCGTTCCCGACCGGCACCAAGTTCGAGAAGTACACGACCGCGGCCGACGGCAGCTGGGTCGGCGGCTTCTGGCCGGGTCAGCTGTGGATGGCCTACCTCTACACCAACGACGACTTCTTCCGGCAGCTGGCCGAGTCCTGGGCGCTGAAGCTGGCGCCCAGGCAGACCAAGAACACCGACCACGACCTGGGCTTCCTGTTCACGCCGTCCTGGGTCACCGCCTACCGGCTGACCGGCGACACCTCGTGGCGTGACGGCGCGCTGGTCGCGGCCGGCGAGCTGATCAAGCGCTTCAACGAGAAGGGCCAGTTCATCCGGGCCTGGGGCGCGCTGGGCACGCCCGACAACGCCGGCCGGATGATCATCGACACGATGATGAACCTGGACCTGCTGTGCTGGGCCACCAAGATGACCGGCGACAGCAAGTACCAGGACATCGCCGTCGCGCACGCCACCACCGCGCAGAAGTACATGGTGCGGCCCGACAACACCACGTGCCACGTGTTCGACTTCAACCCCGACACCGGCGCGGCCATCGGGCAGAACACCGTGCAGGGCTACAGCGCCACGTCCTGCTGGTCCCGCGGGCAGTCTTGGGGCGTGTACGGCTTCGCGCGAATGTACCTGCGCACCGGGAACAAGACGTTCCTCGACACCTCGCGTCGGCTGGCGGACTGGACCCTCCAGCACATCACCGACGACTACGTGCCGGTGTGGGACTACCGCTCGCCGTTGGCCCCGAACGACATCAAGGACTCATCGGCGGCCACCGTCAACGCAGCCGGCCTGCTCGACCTGGCCAAGCTGACCGGCAACCCGCGCTACGAGGCCGCTGCGCTGCGGTTCCTCGACGCGCTCGGCCGGTCCTGCCTGACCACCAAGTCGGCACGGGCCGACGCCATCCTGGCGCGCGGCACCCGCAACCGGCCGTCCGAGGACGGCATCGAGATCGGCCTGCCCTACGCCGACTACTACATGATGGAGGCGATCCTGCGCGTGCTGCGGCCCGACCGGGCCAAGCTCGCGCTCGACATCTGAGTCAGCTGTTGTTGCGGCGCTGCCGGCGATACGGCAGCGCCGCGACAACAACAACCCCGGTCAGCAACAACGCTGTGCCCGTCCAGAACAACGGGATCGTGGCGTAGGCGGCGTTCGTGTAGGCCAGCGGCGGGGAGCCCTGCGGACCCGGGTTCGCCGTCGGCGCGCCCGGCGTCGTCGAACCGCACACCACGCCGCCCGTCGGCGCCACCGCCCGCGCCACCTGCTCGCCCAGCGTCACCTGGGCCAGCGCCGACGGCAGGTTGGGCAGGCCCAGCGCGTCCGTCGGCAACACCTGCAGATCCAGCAGCCGGGCCGTCGCGCCCAGCTGAAAGCCGTCGAACGGCTGGCCCTTGATCTCCTGCGTCTTCTGGTCCAACTCCGCGATCTGCAACCGCAGCACGCCGATGTCGATCTTCTTCAGGTCAGCGGGGATAGCGCCGCCGCTCGGCAGCAGGCCCCCGATGATCGGCAGCTTGCCCAGCTGGTCCGCGCCCGGCAGCGGCACCCCGATCGGCACATCCAGCTTCGGATTCGCGGCATCCAGCGTGCCCAGCGTCTTGCCGCCCTGCACCACCTGCAACACCGGGGCCGTGTAGCTCACCGTCGACGTCTTCGGGTCACCCGTCGAGGTCACCTGCAGCGTCGGCTGGCTCACCACGTTGATGTCCAGCTCCATCGGCGTGCCCGCCAGCACCTTCACGCTCGCGACCTGCATCGTCGACGTCGACTGCACCGCCTTGTTCGGCGAGCCCGGGATGTCCACCAGCTTCACCACGGAGCGGGAGCTCAACGTGTTCGGCAGGCTCACCAGCGAACCCTTGCCGTCCGAGGTCTGCTTGCCCGACAACAGGCCACCCAGCTGGCTCAGCGGGGCCGTCATCGTCTTCAGCGAGTCCACCACCTGCGACGCCGTGCCCTGATCCAGCTTCGCGCTCGGAGTGATCAGGCCCGTCAGATCCGTGACGTTCGGCAGGTTCGGGATCGCGTTGAGCAGCGACAGATCAGCCAGCGACGTCTGCGCGTCCGCGATCGTGTCCACACACGGGCCCGCCGTCTCACTCCAGCGCGCATGCACGCTGCCGTTGAGCAGGCCCACCTTCAGCAGCGCGTCCAGCGGCGTCGCCGGCGGGGTCAGGCCACCCGTCGACGCCTGCGGATTGTCCGGCAGCGCCGTCTGCGACAACGCCCCCGGCGTCTGCGGCGCGTTCCCGCCCACCGCGAACCCCAACGGCGACGCCTGCGCGATCGCCCGCTCGTACGACAGATACGCCTCCGAGTTCGCCTGCGCGCTCGACAGGCCGAACCCCGCCTCCGCCGCCGGCTGCTTCGGCAGCTCGTCCTGCAGGTTCTGCAAGATCGTCGACGTCGGCACCGAGTTCGGCAGCAGCCGCACCACCGCCAGGCCCCCGCCCGCATCCCCCACCGCATGCCCCAGCGGCTGCGGCCCGTTCGCCGCCGACGCCGGCGGCTGCCCCGGACTCGCCGGCCCCGGCACCGGCGTCGTCGTCGGCACCCCGAACGCCGGGCCCGCACCCAACGCCAACATGGCCACAGCGGCCGGCAGAGCCAGAGCGAGCGGCGGTCGACCTCGCATCAGCTACGTCCTCCTCAGCAACCGGCGCCTGAGACCGGCGTCACCTAAGGCCTAACGACCTACGTAACCGCAGGTGACGCCCCCGCCGTTAGCGCAAACGAGCGAACCCGCCCGGATGAGACCCCCGTCACCCTCCCCGCCCCCAACCCCGGCGCGAGCCCCACCCCCGGCCCGCTATAGTGGACACGCACCACGCCGCCTTAGCTCAGTCGGCCAGAGCAGCTCACTCGTAATGAGCAGGTCGTCGGTTCGATTCCGACAGGCGGCTCCAGACATGGACGGCGAGTGCTCGCGTAGAGCGCTCGCCGTTTGTCTTTCGCTTCGCTTGTGGGGCTCTCGCCCCACACCCCAAGCCAGGGCGGGCTTCGCCCCCCTGGACCCCCCTTCGGGCTCGGCTTCGCCGTCGCCCTTTGCTCGCCTTCGGCGTCGCGGTTTCAGGCTCGCGCTTCGCGCCTCGCCTTCGGGCTCGGCTGCGCCGTTGCGGCTTTCCGGGCTCTGCCTGTCTCTCTTCAGCCCATCTCAGTCCCTACGCCATCCCTCCTCGCGTGCCGCGGGTGCTCTTCTGCCTTTCCCTGTTTTGTTCGCTCCTTCATGTTCTTGCTGGTTTTCCTGGGCGTGGGAGGGTGGGTGGGGTGCGGGGGAAAGAAAGTGGGGGTTCTGGGGATGGGTGTTGTGGGGCGACGGGCAGTGGTGCTGGGTGGGGGGCTGGCGGGGACGCTGGCGGTGGCGGCGCTGGAGGGGGTGGTGGACGAGGTCACGGTGGTGGAGAGGGATCGGCTGCCGGAGGGGGCGGAGGATCGGCGGGGGGTGCCGCAGGCTAGGCACGCGCACCTGCTGATGTCGGGTGGGGCGAAGGCGATCGAGAGCCTGGTGCCGGGGGTGGGGGCAGAGCTGAAAGAGGCGGGGGCGCATCGGCACGAGCTGCCGGGTCATCTGGTGTCGATGAGCGCGCAAGGGTGGCTGACGAGGTTCGAAGGCCAGCAGTACCTGGTGTCGTGCAGTCGGAACCTGATGGACTGGGTGGTGAGGCGGCGGGTGCTGGCCAGTCCGAAGGTCGCCGTGCTGGAGAACAGTGATGTGGACGGATTGGTTGGGGGGAAGGGAAAAGTCACGGGGGTGAAGGTCCGCGATCGGACGACGGGGGAGAGCCGGGAGCTGGGGGCGGATCTGGTGGTGGATGCGACGGGGAGGGGGTCGCGCATTCAACACTGGTTGGGGGAGCTGGGGATTCCGGCGGCGAAGGAAGAGGTCGTCGACTCGGGGCTGTCCTATGCGACCCGCATCTACCGGGCGCCGGAGGGGGTGGCGGGGGACTGCCCGGTGATCAACGTGCAGGCGGATGTGCGAGAGAAGAAGCCGGGGCAGACGGCGACGATCGTGCCGCTGGAGGGCGGGCGGTGGCTGGTGACGCTGTCGGGGACCAGGGGTGGGGAACCGCCGGCCGACGCGGAAGGGTTCGTGAGGTTCGCTCGGGAGGCGGTGCGGCATCCGATCGTGGGTGAGCTGATCGACAAGGCGGAGCCGCTCACGGACGTGGTCACGGCGCACGGGCTGGTCAATCGGCGGCGCTATTTCGAGAAGTCACGGCAGTGGCCGGCGGGGCTGGTGGTCCTCGGGGACGCGGTGGCGACGTACAACCCGGTGTACGGGCACGGGATGTCGGTGGCGGCGCTGTCGGCGTGCGCGATACGGGACGAGGTGGCCAAGAACGGCCTGGGACCGAGGACGGCGCACCGAATCCAGCGAGCGGTCGCCCGAGAAGTTGAGCCGGCCTGGACGATGGCTTCGGGTGAGGATTGCCTGTACCCCAACGTGACGGGGGTGCCGCCGACCCGGCTGACGCTGTGGACCCGGCGCTACGTCGACCGGCTCACCAGGACGGCGATCAGCCGTCCCGAGGTGGCGGCGGCGTTGATCGACGCGATGACGCTGTCGGCGCCGATGACCAGCCGGCTGCTCGCGCCCAAGATCGTGCTGGCGACGCTGCGCGGGCCCAGCGGCTTGCCTGCGGCGGAACCGCCGTTCACGGACCGAGAACGGTCGGCGCTGTCGATCGACTCGTGACGCCAGGGGCCGAGCTGCCCCCTGGTCACCTCGGCCCCCAGCTCGTGATTTCGCCTGAATTTGCCATCGTGCCGGCATGACCGGCTGGTGCAGGCGAACTCACGGACGCGAGCATAGGGGTACGGTCACGATCGTTTCAACTGTGGTTTCCGCTTGCTCTGTTCGGGTGACAGTGCAGTAGAAATAGATGGCCACCCATGAGATGGTGAGGCGCGCTCGACTGGGGAACGCGCCGATCCGCGACCGTCGACTCCACCCGGATGGACGATCGCCCGCGCGGGAGGTGTGATCATGGCTGAGCAGGACCGTCCGCCATTCGCCGACGTGCTCACGGACCTGTGCAAGAACCCGGTGGACGGCCGGCCCGCGTGGACGAATGTCGCGCTGGCGGAACGGGTTCGCGAACTCGGCGGCGACATCAACCAGGCCTACATCGCCAGCCTGCGCACCGGCCGGCAGGACAATCCCACGGTCGAGGTGATGGTCCAGCTGGCCGGGGCGCTCGGCGTGCACCCGGCGGCCTTGGTCGGCGGCCGAAGGGAACGCCGGCCGGACGAGCGGCCGGGCTGGCGGCGAACCGCGCTGGCCACGCTGTTCGACACCGCCTATCCGGCCGACCGCGGCCCGTACACGCCGGGCGAGGTGGCCAATGCCATCAACGAGCACGGCGTCTGCGGCACGATCTCGCGAATGCACGTCCGCGAGCTGCGCGACCAGACCGCGGTCAACCCGAAACTCAAGCACCTGCTGGGGCTGGCCTGGCATTTCGGGGTGCGGCCGGAGTATTTCCTCGACGACGAGCACGCAGCCCGCGTCGACGCCGAATATGCCCAGCTGAGGGTGTTGGCCGAGCTTGGCGTCATCTCGCTGGTGACGCGAATCAACGAGCGGCCCGATCTGAGTCCGGAGACGAGACAACTGGCGCTGGAGAGCCTCACTCGCGCGTTGGATCCGGGGCTGGGGCCGGGCGAGTGGGTGTTTCGCCCGGGCTCGCCGGCCGAAAGCGACGCCCCGGAGTGAAAATCGCGATATGGCGGACGCCGCCAGGAAAGAGGTGTCCGATGGACAGGTACGCGCGACAGCGGCTTGTCGCCTCCGTCGCGGCCGAATTTCAGGTCACGGCGGACACCACGTATCAGGAGCTGGCCCGTCAACTCGGTGCGGTGTGGACGAACCGGGCCCAGCGGCGGGTGGCGATCCGCTTCACCCGCCTCCCGCACTCGCACATCACGGGGGCGACGGCGCTGCTGGCCGACGGCAGCTATCTGGTGATCTGCGCGGCCTCGCCGCGCTGGTACTTCCGGCTCCAGGTGCTGTTGCACGAGTTCGCGCACGACCTGCTCGGCCATGAGCACATCACACTCGACCGCGGCGCCGGCCTGCAGCTGCTCGTGCCGACGCTGCTGCCGAAGATGGCGAGATTCGTCGCCGGCCGCACCACCTTCACCGCGGCCGAGGAGGACGAGGCCGAGACGGTGGCCGACGAGCTGTTCGCGGTGCTGACCGAGGACCGCGTGGTCAGCGAGTCGACGGCGCCGGGCCTGGAGAATCTGCGCCGGCTGCGGGAGACTCTGGAACATTAGTTCTGCTTCGTCTGGGGGACGGGCGTGACAATTTTCAACCTGGTTTATCTGGGCTGCGGCGTGCTCGGCGTGCTGGTCCTGGTCTACAAGATTCCCGATCTGCGGCGGCGGTGGGGAAGTCCGCTGCTCTGGTCGCTGTGCGCCGTCATTCTCACGAGCGCCACCGGCATGTTGCTGGCCGCGCCGGCCAATATCACCGTGCTGCGCGATATCACCGGCGTCACGAATATCGCCGCGCCCGTGGTGTACGCGCTCCAGGTGGCCTACTCGGCATCGGCACTGAGGCTTTCCGCGTAACCGTTGGTGACAGTGCGTAGGATGTGCGGCGACACGCCGAACCCGTTGCGGTACAACACAAAACGCAGAACCCCGGTATGAAGGTGGTCCTTCCGAGATCAACTTCATAGAGGTTCTGCGCCCGATGAGTGTGACATACACCGCCACCCTGCCCGTACGCGACCAGACCGTGTTGTACCTGTCCGGCCTGCTGCACGCCGAACGCCTCTGCCGGGGCACTCGCACCGGCACCCGGGCGCTAAGCCCCTTCAACCAGGCAGTTCTCGTCCTGCGCTGGTTCCTGGACGCCACCCGCGTCCGACAACTGGCCACCGACAACCACATCAGCGGGTCCACCGCCTATGACTACCTCGACGAGGGGTTCACGGTCCTGGCGGCTCAAGCGCCAGCGCTCGAATCGGCCCTGCTGGCCGCGAAGATGGCCGGCCACGGCCACATCAGCATCGACGGCACGCTGATCGAGACCGACCGCTGCCGCACCCCCGGACCCACCCCCGGCGTGGACCTGTGGTGGTCGGGAAAACACGCCAACCACGGCGGGAACGTCCAGGTCATCACCGCCCCCGACGGCTGGCCACTGTGGACCTCCGACGTGCGACCGGGCCGAGAGCACGACACCACCGCGCTGCGCGCCCATCCCGAGATCCTGCCCGCCCTGGCCACCTGGACCGGCGCGGAGCGCCCGGTCCTGGGCGACCTGGGCTACGAAGGCGAAGCCGACACCATCACGGTCGCGATCAAGAAACCCCGGGACGGCGAACTCACCGGGGACCAGAAGACCCACAACAAGGCCCACAACGGCAAACGAGCGGTCGGCGAACGAGGAAACTCGCTGCTCAAGACCAGCTTCAAGGCGCTACGCAACATCAGCCTCTGCCCCTGGCGGATCGGCGCGATCGTTGCGGCGGCACTGGTCATCCTTCACGTCGAGCACGGTCGCACAACATGATCACCCACAGCAACGAACAGTTACGCGGAAAGGCTCACTGTCTCTGGTCTTCTTCTGGCGCTTCGACCCGGCGGTGGCCTGGCGTCGGGTGCGCTGGGTCTTCGCCGGCTACGCGGCGGCGATTGTGGTGATGGCGGCGCTGTTCGCGATTTCCGATGTGCACATCGAACGCCAGGTGGATTTCATCACCTACTACGCCACGCAGCCGACGATCGCCGTTTTCCTTCTCGTGTTCATCGTGCCCACGCTGGTCGGCAACAGCGTGCTCGTGCACCAGTGCTGGCAGGGGGCGAAAACGGCCGACCGGGCCGACCTGCCCTGGCTGCGCCGCGGCCTGCGCTGCTACGCGGTGGCCGTCTGCTTCCCCGTCGCCTGCTACCTGATCCTGTTGGTCGTGCTGGTGCTCGACTGGTTCGGCCTCCGGCAGCTCGACCCGTTGAGCACCGCCGCACCGGCGGTGGGCGCGCTCGGCATCTTCCCCGCGCTGTTCGGCGTCGTGCTGCCGGTCTGGGGCCCGCGCCGACCGGTGGTCCGCCGTTGGGTCCGGGCCTGGCGCATCTTCTTCACCCTGCGCCCGCTGCACCGCACCCTTCGCGCCGTCAACGACGACGCGGTCACGGTGGCCGCCGGCAAGGCCCTCGATCCCCACCACCGGGTCCGCCGGCAGCTGACCGAGCTGTCCGAGTTCCGCCTCGGCCTGGAGCCCTACCTCGACCCCGCCGTCCGACAGGCCGCCCTCCGGCGCGGCAATGATGCCGGCCTGCCCGCCGACGAAACCGCCGCGGTGGCCGAGGCCGCCCAACTCCGCGCCGCCGCGGAAACCCGCCTGCGCGGCGCCGCCGCGCCCCGGCCGACCACCGACGCCGTCGACGAACCGCAGGACGGGAGCAGCCTTCAGGCCGAGTACACCTGGTGGATGCGAGTAGCCAAGGCCTACGTCGAGTAACACATTCCGGCCGGCGCGCGCTGCTAACGCCAAGAGCGTGATGAGGATGGCCGGATGTCGGAGCGGTGGGCGGCCGGGGCGGACCCGGGGCGGGCCAATGTGGCGCGGGTGTACGACTTCCTGCTGGGTGGGTCGCACAACTTCGAGGTGGACCGGGAGATGGCGCGCCGGATGATCGCCACGGCGGGGGACGCGGCGATGGTCGTGCGGGCCAATCGGGCGTTTCTGCGGCGGGCGGTCCGGGAGCTGGGCGAGGCGGGGATCCGGCAGTTCCTGGACATCGGGGCGGGGATTCCGACGGTGGGCAACACGCACGAGGTGGCGCCGCCGGGATCGAAGGTGGTGTACGTGGACTACGACCCGGTGGCGGTGGCCCACGCGCAGGTGCTGCTGACCGAGGACCCGAACACGGAGGCGGTGCAGGGGGATCTGCGGGAGCCGGATTTGCTGCTGCGGATGGCGGAGACGACGGATCTGCTGGATTTCGGGCAGCCGGTGGCGATTCTGTTGCTGGCGGTGCTGCCGTTCGTGAAGGACGAGGAGCGGCCACGGGAGGCGGTGGCGCACCTGAGGGACGCGGTGGCGCCGGGCAGCTTCCTGGTGGTGTCGCACGGGGCGGGCGACGCGGCGCCGACGGACGAGGTGCAGGACCTGTACGCGAAGAAGGCGACTTCGACGATCACGCTGCGAAGCAGGGAGCAGGTGGCCGGCTTTCTGGACGGCTGGGAGGTTCAGCCGCCGGGGGTGGTGTGGCTGTCGGCCTGGCGCCCGGACGAAGAGCCGAAGGATGCGGCGGCATCGGTGATGTACGGGGCCATGGGGCGTAAATCCTAGAGCGGCAATCGATTGCAGAAGGCGGGCGTGAGGGTAACCGTCCACCTCATTTGAGGGTCACTCGATAGTGTCGTGACGTTCGGTATTTGTGGAATTTGCCGCGCACGTGCATCTGCGCGTCGTCCTTGAGTCACTCGATAGTGTGAACCGAAGCGTTTCGACGATCGTGGAGGGCGAAATCGGCGTGCCGTTCGTCGCCCGTGGGCGACCGGTCGTCGATGATCGGCCGCTGCGGCATCGGGTGATCGTGTCAGCAGGCGGTGACGGGAGCATGATTCCGGCACCGAAAAAGCCGCGGCCCTGTGGCAGCAGGAGCCGCGGCGCAGCCCTTCCCCTGTCGTTGCCCGAGAGAGGACCGACTTTGAGTGTAGAACCGCCACCGCAGCGTGACGGGTCACACGACCGTGTGCAGATCATCGTGCACGCGTTCCCGGAGCGCGCCCGGTCGGCGAACCGGCCGCCGAGCTGCCCTCAGCAGCCGGCGACCTCGGGCCGCGGCGCGGCGGCGCGCACCGCCGCGCCAGCTCGGGCCTGCTGCCCACGCTGGTCCGTCGGGTTTTCGCGGGCTGGCTGCCGTCGGCGTGACGGCGGTGGGATTGACGATGTGAAAAAAGGGGCGTCCACCGGAGATCGCATTCCGCTGGGCGCCCCTTGGTGTATTCGGGTGATTTCACCCCCCTGACACTCTAATGGGCGAGTTTCGTATCAGTGCCCCCTACCGATGCTCCTGTCAGCGGTACCCGCCCGATTACGGCGGGCCCTAGGAGGGGACATCGCCATGAACAGTCCGACACCGAGGAGCGTGGCCCGCTACGGATGGGTTCCTGACCTTCCCGACGCCAGGGACCACATGTACGCCGCGCCCCGCGCCGCCGTGGCCAATCTGCCGGCCAGCGTCGACCTGAAGGCCGGCCTGCCCGACTGCTACGACCAGGGCCAGATCGGCAGCTGCACGGCCAACGCCATCGCCGGCGCCTTCGAGTTCTCGCTGCGCAAGCAGGCGCTGGCCGACTTCATGCCGTCACGCCTGTTCATCTACTACAACGAGCGGGCAATGGAGGGAAACGTCGGCACGGACTCGGGCGCCCAGATCCGTGACGGCGTGAAAAGCGTCGCCAAGCAGGGGGTCTGTCCGGAGACGGAATGGCCGTACGAGGCCATCGCGGCCGACGCGAACGGCCATTTCCCGGCCGGCTCGCGGGAGGCGACCCGGCCGAGCGACGCCTGTTACGCGGACGCGTCGAAGAACCGGGTGACGACCTACCAGCGCGTGACGACGACGCTGGACCAGCTGCGCGGCTGCCTGGCCGCGGGCTACCCGTTCGTCTTCGGCTTCAGCGTCTACGAGAGCTTCGAGAGCCAGCAGGTCGCGAGCACGGGCGTGGTGCCGATGCCAGGCCCGTCGGAAGAGCTGCTGGGTGGCCACGCGGTGCTCGCGGTTGGCTACGACGACAACAGCCAGCGCTTCCTGGTCCGCAACTCGTGGGGCACCAGCTGGGGCCAGAACGGCCACTTCACGATGCCGTACGCGTACCTGACCGAGCGCAGCCTGTCCTCGGACTTCTGGACCATCCGCGTCGTGACCTGAGCCCGCGCACGACAACGGCCCGACCTCCCCGGGTCGGGCCGTTTTCCTTGCTGGCACTCACTTCTCGCCGGCGGCGACGTTGACCATCCTGGCCACCGGGACCAGCCAGCGGCGCTGCACGACCGAGCAGCCGACGATGGCGGCGAACAGCGGGAAGTTGGTGGCCCACACCGCGGTGTCGAACGGCAGCGTGAACACGATCACCAGCCGCAGCGTCACCTCGACGACAAAACCGATGGCCCACACCAGGTTGGCCCGCACCAGCAGGGTGCGGAACGCCGGCGAGGTCACCATGAACTCGTCCCAGGCCGCCGCCTTCTTGGCGCTGTTGGCGATGAAAGGCTTGAAGGCCTTGGTCATCACCGGCTGGTTGCGCAGCGCCATCACGCCGACGTAGATGCCCAGCGCCGCGGTGCCGAGGCCCTCCTTGGCCAGCATGAAGGTGGGTGACCCGGTCAGCAGCGTGATCGGGATGCTGACGATGGTCAGCATGAGCACCGCCAGCGCGAACTGGTCGGGCTTGCCGGCCCGCACCGTGGTCCAGATGGTGCGGGCGGCGGGCAGCAGGCCGCTGACGATCAGCGCCGTGATGACGTCGACGCCGAAGGCGTTCTTGAGCAGGTAGTAGGTGCCGAGCGGCAGGCCGATGTCCAGGACAAGGGACAGCAGCCCGCTCAGCGGCGTCTGCGCCTTGGCCGGCTTGACGGTCTGGGTGGCTGCGATCTGCTGCGTCGTCGTCATGGCTAGAACGCTACGAACGACGGCCTTTCCGCATGGGTGCCGAACAATCGAGGTCTGCCATGACAGTTGTCACGGCCGGTTCGGGCGCAGGGTCCACAGCACGGTGAGCTCGGTGGTGGTCACGCCCTCGGCGTTGGTGATGGTCACGTGCACCGGGAACTCCGGGCGCTGGCCGGCGTCGAGCTCGGCGACGACCTCGGCGGCGTCCCGCCCGAGCACGGCCTCGGCGCGCAGCGGCCCGAGCGCGACCTTGCGGTAGCCGATCTCGGCCTTGGCCACGAGCGGGGTGGCCCGGCCCAGCTGGTCGGCGAAGGCGGTCATCAGCAGCGCGCCGGAGGCAGTCTCGCCGATGCCGAAAATCATGGCCGCGTGCAAGCCGCCGACGTGATTGTGTTGCCGGGCGTCGTCGGCGATGGTCGCGACGACCTTGTCCGGTCCGATGTGCTCGAACTCGACCCCGTTGCTCCCGACCCACGGCACGGCCTGCTTCATGCCCTCGCCGATGAGTGCGTAGTCAGTGCTCATGGGCCGATGCTACTCGACGGTAACTTAACCGACTCCCCATGACCGAGCTCACAGGGTATTTCAGTTGCTAAGACATTGGCGCGAGATGCATGCTTGTACTCGGCAACTAGTTGGATGACACAAGCAACAGGGGAGAGTCCCGTGGTTCCGCTGGGTGAGGTCGCGCTCGACGACCTGGAGGTGGCCGACGGCATCGGAATGTCGATCGCGCGGCTGCACCGGTTGCTCGCCTGCGTGTCGTCCTCCGGCAGCAAGGCCGGCATGGACCGGCCGACCTTCATGCTGCTGGCCACCCTGGCCGAACACGGTCCGCGCAGGTCGGGGGCGCTGGCCGAGACGCTGCACTCCGACCCGTCCACGATCAGCCGCCAGGTGGCGCAGCTGGTCAAGACGGGTCTGGTCGAGCGTCAGGTGGACAAGCAGGACGGACGGGCGACCGTCCTGGTCGCGACCGAGCAGGGCCTGGCCCTGCTCGCGGACATGCGCGGTCGGCGCAATGCGCAGATCGCACAAATGATCATGCACTGGCCCGATGGCGACCGAGCCCGCTTCAACGAGCTCTTCGAGCGGTTCATCACCGACTACGAGCGCCATCTGCCCGTGTTCATCACCGCGTTCGCCGACAAGGCGGGCGTGGGAGGGGAGAAGTAATGTCACAGACCGCTTCCCCGGCCACCGCCGGTGTCAGCGGTGGGGGGTTCACCCAGCGACAGATCCTGACCGTGATCTCGGGTCTGATGCTGGGCATGCTGTTGGCCGCGCTGGACCAGACGATCGTCTCGTCGGCCATGCGCACCATCGCCGACCAGCTGCACGGCCAGACGCTGCAGGCGTGGGCCACCACCGCGTACCTGATCACATCCACCATCGCGACTCCGCTGTACGGCAAGCTGTCCGACATCTACGGGCGCAAGCCGATCTACCTGGCGGCGATCTCGATCTTCCTGGTCGGCTCCGTGCTGTCCGGCATCTCCACGTCGATGTACGAGCTGGCGGCGTTCCGCGCCGTGCAGGGCATCGGCGCCGGCGGCCTGATGTCGCTGGCCTTCGCCATCGTCGGCGACATGATCCCGGCCCGTGAGCGCGGCAAGTACCAGGGCTACTTCCTGGCCGTGTTCGGCCTGTCCAGCGTGGCCGGCCCGGTGGTCGGCGGCTTCTTCGCCGGCATCCCGACGCTGCTGGGCGTGGACGGCTGGCGCTGGGTGTTCCTGGTCAACATCCCGATCGGCGTGATCGCGCTGATCGTGGTCAGCCGGGTGCTCAACCTGCCGCACCGCAGCATCCAGCACAAGGTCGACTACTGGGGCGCGCTCACGCTGTGCCTCGGCGTCGTGCCGCTGCTGATCGTGGCCGAGCAGGGCCAGGAGTGGGGCTGGGGTTCGGCAGGGTCGCTGGCGCTGTTCGCCGTCGGCGCCGTCGGCATCGTCTCCTTCATCTTCGTCGAGCTGCGGATGGGCGAGGCGGCGCTGCTGCCGATGCGGCTGTTCCGCAACACGGTGTTCAGCCTGGCCAACGTCCTCAACTTCATCGTCGGCATGGGCATGTTCGGCGGCCTGGCCGCGCTGCCGCTGTACCTGCAGATTGTCAAGGGCGAGACGCCCACCGACGCCGGTCTGCTCACGCTGCCGCTGATGGTCGGCATCACGGTGTCGTCGCTGAGCTCCGGCCAGGTCATCGCCCGCACCGGTCGTTACAAGGTGCTGCCGATCATCGGCACCGGCGCGATGGCGGCCGCGCTGTTCCTGTTCAGCGGCCTCAACGCGGACACCAGCCTGGTCTACGCCGGTTTCGTGATGGCGCTGATGGGCATCGGCCTCGGCCTGTGCATGCAGACGCTGGTGCTGGCCATCCAGAACGTGGCCAAGCCGCAGGACATGGGCGTGGCCACCGCGTCCGCGACCTTCTTCCGCGGCATCGGCGGCACCGCCGGCACGGCGATCTCGCTGTCCATCCTGTTCGGCGTGGTCGGCGACCGGATCGGCAGCGCGTTGCAGAGCGCGCGTACCGATCCGTCGTTCATCGCCGCGGCGCAGGACCCGAAGGTCTTGGCCAACCCGGCCAACGCGGGCTTCCTCAAGGGCCTGGCCAGCGGCGGCGGCAGCATCGACCTACAGGACACCTCGTTCATCCAGCTGCTGGACGCCCGGTTGGCGCGGCCGCTGCTGCAGGGCTTCTCGTCCGCGATGGACACGGTGTTCCTGGTCGGCGGCATCACCACGGTGGTGGCGTTCGCGCTGGTCTGGTTCCTGCGGGAGGTGCCGCTGTCGACCAAGTCCGGTCTGCAGCGCGCCGCCGACGGCGAGGACGCCGAAGAGCGCCCGCTGATCCCCGTGATGGACTGATGTGAGCACAACGAAGGGCCCCTCCGCGGAGGGGCCCTTCGTTGTGGCTCAGTAGATCGCGAGGCCGCGCCGGTGCCTGGACCGCGGGCCCAGGTCGATCGAGTCTTTCCATCGATCGACCTGGGACAAGGGAAGGCACCGGCTTACTGGCGGCCTCGCCCCGCGCGGAACGCTCGGCAAGAACTCAGTGCTTGGCGAAGGGCTCCATCGCGCCGCTGGCGATCGCGTCCTGGTAACGCTTGTAGGAGCGGTTCACCTCGGCCTCGGCCTCGACCCGGCCGACCCAGGTCGCGCCCTCGACGCTCTTGCCCGGCTCCAGGTCCTTGTACACCTCGAAGAAGTGCTGGATCTCCAGCTTGTGGAACTCGTTGAGGTGGTGGATGTCACGCAGGTGCTCGGACCGCACGTCGTCGGCCGGCACGCAGAGCAGCTTGTCGTCGCCGCCCTTCTCGTCGGTCATCCGGAACATGCCGATCGTGCGGGCCCGGATCAGGCAGCCCGGGAACGTCGGCTCCTGGACCAGCACGAGGGCGTCGAGCGGATCCCCGTCCTCGCCGAGCGTGTCGTCCACGAAACCGTAGTCGGCCGGGTACTGGGTCGCCGTGAACAGCGTCCGGTCCAGACGGATCCGGCCCGTCTTGTGGTCGACCTCGTACTTGTTCCGAACACCCTTGGGGATCTCGATGGTGACGTCGAACTCCACTGTCCTCGCTCGTTTCGCCTCTTTGCGCAAGCGTGCCCCACGGTCGGCGCGCTGCGTCGGGGTTGGCACTCCGGTTACGCCACTAGTGTGGACCACAAGTCGTGTGTCACCGGCATCCATGGGGCTGGTGAGCTGTGTGAGCTTGGTCCGTGTCGGCCACGGACCCTGTCGAGGAGGACTTCGTGCCCGAATCCGGCCAACCGGCGCCCGCCTGGCCGACGCGGCCGGTGGACGATGTCTCGGAGCAGGCCGTCGCCGCAGGTGAGCCTGGCCCGGTCGGCTGGCCGTCGGCCGACGACGACGGCGGGTCGCCCGGCTGGCCGAGCGCCGATTCGGCGTCACCCGATGGGGTGAAAAAGGCGGAGTCGGCGAAGGCTGACGTGAAGGCCGAGCCCGACGACAGGACCGAAGTCGAGCCTGAAGCCAAGGCTGGGTCCGAAGCCCAGTCCGAGCCGGAGGGTGCGGGCAAGCCTGAGGCCAAGGCCGCGGTCGAGCCCGAGGGGAAGATCGAGACCGAGGACACGGCTGAGGCCGGACCCAAGATCGAATCCGGCCAGGCCGAGCCCGAGGCTGCGGTCGAGCCCGGAGACGACGAGCCCGAAGGTAAGGCGAAGACCGAAGGCAAGGCGAAGTCCGAAGGCAAGGCTGAAGACCAGGCGAAGCCCAAGGCCGACACCGAGGTCAAAGCCGAAGTCAAGGCCGGGCCCAAAGCCACGCCTGAGCCCGAAGTCAGGGCCAAGGCCGAGGCTAAGCCCGAGACCCAAGCCACGCCCGAGCCTCAAACCAAGCCCGAGACCGAGGCCAAGCCTGAGCCCGAAGTCAAGGCGAAGCCTGAAGCCGTCAAGGCGCAGCCCGAAGTCAGGGTCGAGACCAGGCCCGAACCCAGGGTCGAGGCCAAGTCGGAACCCAGGACCAAGTCCGAGGACAAGGCCAGGTCCGAAGACAAGGTCGTGACCACGGCCGAGGAGCAGGACACCGCGCCTGTGGCGGAACCGGCCACCCAGAAGGTGCCGGTGCCGAAACCGGTTCCAGGGACGATGAAGGAGCCCGCTACCCAGCGCGTCCAGGCGCCGCCGCCGCCGGTCAAGGACCCCCAGCGCTCGCAGACTCCGCCTCCGCGGCAGCAGACACCTCCACCGGCCTCTCGCCAGACGCCGCCACGCCCGGCACTGCCGCAAACGCATACGCCGCCACGCCCGGCTCCGCCGCAGACGCCGCCACCGCCGTCGCCTCCGCGTCCGGCTCCGCCGCAGACGCCGCCACCGCCGTCGCCTCCGCGTCCGGCTCCGCCGCAGACGCCGCCACCGCCGTCGCCTCCGCGTCCGGCTCCGCCGCAGACGCCACCTTCACCGCCGCGTCCGGCTCCGCCGCAGACCGCGTCTCCGTCGAGGATTCCGCCGGCTCCGCCGAGGGAACCGGTGACTCAGCGCGTGCCGATTCCGCCGCGGATCCCGGCCCAGAAACCGGTTCTGGAGCCGCCCCGGCCGGCGCCCAGGGAACCTGAGACGCTCCGTATCAGGCTGACCGACCTGCCGACCAAGGCCGAGCCCCAGCGGATCGAGCCGCCGGTCTCGCCGGTCGAGGACACGGTCTCGATACCGGTGGACAACGAGCGCGCCCGCCTCGACCCGCCGACCGTGCAGCTGCCCAACCCCGCGGATCCGCATGCCGGCGACGACACCCCGACCATCCGCGTCCAGGTGCCCCGCCCGCCGGCGGCCGGCCGTCCCGAGCTGGGCGACGACGTCCCACAGCCGGCGCCGCAGTTGCCCCCGCCGCCGCGGACGTCTCCCGAGAACGACATCGAGGAGCCGGCGCCGCGACGTTCCCGCAAGCCGCTGCTGGTCGGCCTGGCCATCGTGCTCGTGCTGGCCGTCGGCGCCACCGTCTACTTCGGAACGTCCGGATTCGGCGGCTCGACGGTCGTCGCGACGGCCCCGCCGCCCTCGCCCGCGGCCCCGAACCTGCTGATCAAGCCGCTGGCCGACGGGCCGAGCCCGACCGCCGCCGGCATCGCCGCCGCGCTGGCCGGCCCGGCCGGTTCGCCGGCGCTGGGCACGCTCACCGGCAGCGTCGTCGACCCGGCGACCGGCACCACGTTGTGGGACCACAACTCCAACACCCCGCTGACGCCCGCGTCCGCCGGCAAGCTGCTGACCATGACAGCCGCCCTGTTGTCATTGGACCCGCAGTTCCGCTTCACCACCAACGTCGTCGCCGGCCCCGACCCCGACACGGTGATCCTGGTCGGCGGCGGTGACCCGTCGCTGTCCTCGCTGCCGGCCGGCAAGGAGACCGTCTATCCCGGCGCGGCCCGCCTTGACGACCTGGTCGCGCAGGTGAAGAAGGCGACCAACGGCACCGTCCACAAGGTCCTGCTGGACACCACCCGCTACAGCGGCGAACCGATGGCGCCCGGCTGGGAGACCAGCGACATCGCCGGCGGGTCCGTCGCCCCGATCACGCCGATCATGCTGGACGGCGGCCGCAGCCGGCCGACCGTGTCGGAGCCGGCCCGGACCGCGACCCCGGACACCGACGCCGCCAAGGAGTTCGCCCGCCGGCTCGGCGCGGACCCCAACTCCGTGCAGAAGGCCACTGCCCCGGCCGACGCGAAGGTGCTCGGCTCCGTGCAGTCGCCGCCGTTGACCGACATGGTCAGCAACCTGCTCCAGATCTCCGACAACGTGCTCGCGGAGGCCATCGGCCGAGAGGTGGCCAAGCAGGCCGGAGCCCCGCTCACGTTCGCCGGCGGCGCCAGCACCGTGCTGAACATCCTGCGTAACAACAACTTCGACCTCACCGGCGTGACCATGTCCGACGGCAGCGGACTGTCCACTCAGGACCGGGTGACGGCCAAGCTGCTCAGCTCGATCATGACCGTGGCCGCCGGGCCGGACGGCGGCAGCGACCCGCGGGTGGCCAAGCTGCGGCCGCTGCTCAACGGGCTGCCGGTCGCCGGCGGCAGCGGCACGCTGTCCGATCGGTACGGCGACGCCACGTCCGCGCCGGGCAAGGGCTGGGTGCGGGCCAAGACCGGCACGCTCGACGGCGTGAACACGCTGACCGGCATCGTGCAGGACACCGACGGCAAGGTGCTGGCCTTCGCCTTGATGTCCAACGGATCCCAGATCGAGCAGGGCCGGGCCGCGCTGGACGCCGTGGCCGCCGCGCTGCGTGGCTGCGGATGCCGCTGATTCGGCTGCTGCGGATGCCGCGTCACCCAAGGTAGCGTCGAGGTCGTGAACGCGGGAAACGCAGCCAGGTCCCTGCCCGACGGTGGTCCTCCGTCACCGGTGGACTGGTCGGTCGCCGCGTCGACCGCCCAGCGGTTGATCCGGTCCGGCCCGACCGTGCCCAGGGCGGAGGCCGACGCCGTCGTGCGCGAACTGCGCGACATGACCGGCGCCGCCGAGTTGCACGTGCGCGAGCTGACCGGGCTCGGGCACGGGCTTCCCCTGCTCGAAGGCCAGGTCGTGGACCGCCATGGCTGGGTCCGTGCCGCCAGCGAGGGCCTCGCGCTGCTCACTGAGGGCGCCATGCCCGCGACGATGCCCGGCCCGTTGGGCGGCGTCCTCGCCGGCACCGCCGGCGTGCAGGCCGGCATGGTGCTGGCCTTCCTCAGCTCGCGGGTGCTCGGCCAGTACGACCCGTTCGGCGGCGGCGGCCGTCTCCTGCTCGTCGCGCCCAACATCGTGGCGGCGAGGCAGGCCATGGACGTGCCCGCGAGCGACTTCAGCATGTGGGTGTGCCTGCACGAGGGCACCCACCGGCTCCAGTTCACCGCCGTGCCCTGGCTGCGGGACTACTTCTCCTCCCAGGTCGGGCAGCTGCTGTCGGTCATGGACGACACCGCCGTCGGGGCCTTCAACCGCATCCCCGAGATGGTCCGTTCCGCCCGTGACCGGCTCAAGTCCGTCCCCACCGAGGGCCCCACCGCCTTGATGGAGCTCATCCAGTCCCCCGAGCAGCGGGCCGTGCTCGACCGCCTGGTCGCGCTGTCCACCCTGCTCGAAGGCCATGCCGACCACGTCATGGACGCCGTCGGCCCCGTCGTCGTGCCGTCGGTGACCACGCTTCGGTCACGCTTCACCGCCCGCCGCAAGGGCGGCGGCGTGCTCGACCGTGTGCTGCGGGCCGTGCTCGGCGTCGAGGCCAAGATCCGCCAGTACGCCGAGGGCGCCGCCTTCACCCGCCACGTCGTCGACGCCGTCGGCATGCCCGGCTTCAACACCGTGTGGACCTCACCCGAGACCCTGCCCTCCCGCGCCGAGATCGCCGACCCCGCCGCCTGGCTCCGCCGGGTCCAGCCCTGAGTTGTCCACAAGCCCCGACTTGTCCACAGCCACCCCCGTTTCAAGATCAACTGCGGGTTGTCGCTGGTAGACTGGGCTTGGGGACGCCCCCCTGGGATAGGGAGGGGGCTGATTTCGTTGAGGCCGGATGAAGCGGTGTCCGTGGTTCGCACAGCGGTGCGCCGCCTGGTGACTGCCGCGCGGAAGGCCGGGCATCTGAGCAGTGGCCAGCTGGCGGTGGCGGTGTCAGGCGGGGCCGATTCCCTGGCGCTGGCGGCGGCGGCGCAGCATCAGGCGCGCAGGCTGAACCTGACCGTGCACGGCCTGATCGTGGACCACGGCCTGCAACCGGGCTCGGACAAGATCGCGGAGACGGCGGCGGAGCAGCTCAAGGAGCTGGGCCTGCCGCACGTGACGGTGCTCGCGACGAAGGTCGAAGGCCCGGGCGGCATGGAGGCGGCGGCGAGGCGGGCCCGGTACGAGGTGCTGAGGCGGGCGCTGCCGGCCGAGGACGCGATCGTGCTGCTAGGGCATACCCGGGACGACCAGGCGGAGACCGTGCTGCTGGGCCTGGGCCGGGGCTCAGGGCCGAGGTCGATCGCGGGCATGAGGCCGCTGGATCCACCCTGGGGCAGGCCGCTGCTGGGCGTGACAAGAGCCCAGACGGAGCGCGCCTGCACGGCGCAAGGGTTGGCCTACTGGAGTGATCCACACAACGTGGACCCGGCGTTCACGAGGGTGCGCCTGCGCCGGGAAGTGCTGCCGCTGCTGGAGGACGTGCTGCAAGGAGGTGTGGCGGACGCGCTGGCCCGGACGGCGGCGCAGCTGCGGGAGGACAACGACGCCCTGGACGCGATCGCGGCGGAAATGCTGGTGGGCGACCCCGAGGAGCTCGACACGCGCAGCCTGGCCGACACGCCGGCGGCGGTCCGGCGGCGGGTGCTGCGAGCCTGGCTGAGGCGACGGGGTGTGACTGAACTCACCGATGCCCAACTGCGTGACGTGGACGCACTGATCGGTGAATGGCGAGGTCAGGGGGGCGTGTTGCTCCGAGGCAGCTTGGTGGCGCAGCGCGCACATGGCAGGCTGCAACTAGTCCGAGCGTCGCCCTGAGCAGGGGCCACGCACCTAGGCCGAAAGAGGGGAAGCGGCCCGTGTACGAGGGCGACATCGCCTCCGTGCTCATCACCGAGCAGCAGATCAGCGACAAGACCCAGGAACTGGCCAAGCAGGTCGCCGCGGACTATCCCGTCGGCGAGGACGGCTCGGACCTGTTGCTGGTCGGCGTGCTCAAGGGCGCGGTGATGTTCATGACCGACATGGCCAGAGCTCTCCCGGTGCCGGTCCAGCTGGAGTTCATGGCCGTCAGTTCCTACGGATCCTCCACGTCCTCCTCGGGCGTGGTGCGCATCCTCAAGGACCTGGACCGGGACATCGCCGGCCGCAACGTGCTCATCATCGAGGACATCGTCGACTCCGGTCTGACGCTGTCCTGGCTGCTGAAGAACCTGGCCTCGCGCCGCCCGGCCTCGCTGGAGGTGTGCGCCCTGCTGCGCAAGCCGGACGCGGTCAAGGTGGACGTGCCGGTGAAGTACGTGGGCTTCGACATCCCCAACGAGTTCGTGGTCGGCTACGGCCTCGACTACGCGGAGCGCTACCGGGACCTGCCCTACATCGGCACCCTGGACCCGAAGGTCTACTCGAGCTGACCCGAGCAAGATCAAGGGACGGATACTGACGTTGAACGTCAGGAAGGGCCCCTTACTGACGTTCAACGTCAGTAAGGGGCCCTTCCTGACAAAAGGTCAGCAGCCGGTGGTGGTGTTGCCGCAGGGGCGGCGGCTCAGGGCGTCGAACAGGACGCCGCGGAACGAGGCGGCGTCGATGGCCTGGTAGGCCTTGCCGTTGGTGACCGCGGCGATCTGCTGCAGGGCGTTCATGTCGGCGTCCGGCCCCAGCCCGATGCCGATCACCTCGACCGGCTTGGACTGGTCGGCCTGGGCCCGCAGCATCTGCAGCAGGCCGTTGAGGTCCAGGCCGCCGGTCTTCTCGTTCTTGCCGTCGGTGATCAGCACGACGGCGTTGACCTTGGTCGGGTCGAAGTCGTCACGCAGCGTCTCGTACGCGGCGAAGGCCGTGTCGTAGAGAGCGGTGCCGCCCCGCACCCGGCCCGGCAGCGCCGTCGCCGCCTGTTGCAGCGCGAACCGCTGGTTGACGCCGTTGACCTGGCCGCCGAGCGGCCCGAGCGGCACCAGTTCCTTCCAGTCGTTGGGCGGCCCCTGCTGCTGCGAGAACGCCCAAAGCCCCACGTACGTGCTGTCGGGCATCAGGGCCATCGCGGCCAGGGCTCCGTCCCGGGCGACCTCGATCCGGGTCTGCCCGCCGGGCATGGGCGAGGTCATCGAGCCGGACACGTCGATCACGGCCAGGGTCCGCCCGTCCAGGTGCACGACGTTCCACGCCCGCAGCACGGTGCCGACCTGAGCGGCCGACGGTGCCGGCAGCAGCGGCGGGGTCGCGGCCTGCACGCCGTCCTTGCCGCCCCAGCTGGCCGAGGCGGTGCCCTTCGGGTCACGGAAGCCGGCGGCGCTGAAGATGCCGGACGACCGCGCCGAGCGCAGCTCCTGCTCGAAGGCGGCGGCGGCCGAGTCGGTGCCGGAGACCTCGTTCTTCGTGGTCACGCGCACGAGGGGGTAGTCGAACAGCACGGTGCCCTCGGCCGGGTAGATCGCCACCGCCTTGGACGGGGCCGCGGTCTCCACGTTGTACGACACCACCGACTGCTCGGTGGTGGTGAACAGCAGCGCGTTGGCCGGGTCCCTGCGGATGTTGTCGAACCCGTCGCTCACCGAGTTCAACGTGGTGCCGCGCAGCCGCAGCAGCACGGCGATCAGCTCCTGCGGCGGCAACCCGTTGGACTGCGCCGGCAACAGGCCCTGGGCCAGGCCGAGCGTCGCGACGCCCTCGGTGTTGGTCAGCGGATCGGTGATCGCGATCGGGGTCTGCCCGGTCACCAGCCGCTGCCAGCTCACCGGCGACTTGGGCCAGCCCAGTTTGGTGGCCTGCGCCGTGCTGGCCGAGACCACCAGCGGCGACGACGCCAGCGAGGGGTGCTCGGCCAGCTTGGGGCTGTTCACCGGGTCCTTGTTGTCCAGGCCCTGCGCCGTCGACACCCACAGCGACGAGTCCGGGATCCACAGCGCCGGCGGGTCGATGGGTCTTGTCGGCAGCGACTGCACCACGTCGGCCGAGCCCTCGCTGACCACGGACACCTTTACGCACTGCCCGTTGACCGAGGACTGGTCGTGCTCGAAGGCGTCGGCCACCGACTGCACCGCGGGGGCCGCGCTCGGTGTCACCGCCACCCTCAGCGGCACCTGGCCTGCGCACCGGACCGAGTTGGCCGTGTTGGCCACCACAACCCCGCCCACGGCCAGCACGGCGACCAGAATGGGCAGGAAGAAGTGCCACTTTCGACCCCGCTCCGGCCGGGAAGGCGGCCGGTGGGCTCCTGTTGGCGTAGACATGGTGGTGCGCGAACCTCCTGGTCGGCGTCCAGAGCGGGCGCGGGCTGTTCTCCTCGGATCGTCGACGTGGGGGCCCCGGGCTGTAACAGCCGCGGGCCCCGTCCGGTCGGATTGGACCGAACAGCGCAGCTCCCTGGGCCGAACAGGTCATCGTGTCAGTGGCGTTGGCACCCGGGTGCCCTCCTTCTTCCGGTGCAGTGCGGCCCACGGAGGTACGTGGCCGCCGCGAGCGCGGTTCAACCCGAATGGCGGCGGCGTGTCTCCGGTCATGTCGGGGAACCCCGTCCCTGCTCCGAACGTTGGGAGCGTCATGAGGCCGCCGCCGGCCCAGCGCCGAACTTCCGACCGTGGTCCGACGGCGGCGGGCGGTAAGCTAGCTGAACGGGGCTGTCCCGCCGAAGGCGGTGACATCGCCGCTCGACGTGTTGAGCAGTGTCGTGAGGCAGGGCTTGACGTAAACGCAGGGAGGGTCGAGGCCGCGTGACGGCCGTAGGTGCATGGACCGCAAGCGCGTTCTCCGCAACCCGCTGATCTGGATCGTGGCGGCGGTTGTTGTCTATCTGGCCATCAACGTGCTGGCCGATGACACCCGTGGCTACACCCAGGTGCAGACCTCGGATGCAATTAGCCAGGTGCAGAAGGGCAATGTCAAGGCCGCCCAACTGGACGACAAGGAGCAGCGGCTCCGGCTCGACCTGAACACGCCGTTCAACGGGCACTCCCAGATCATCACGTTCATTCCGGCCAACGGGTCCGAGGACGCGATCTTCCGGATGCTTCAGGACCCGGCCAACAAGGTCGGCTCCTATGACGTGAAGGTCACCACCGAGTCGGCGTTCGTGCAGATGCTCATCATCCTGGTGCCCATCGGCCTGCTGCTGCTGGTGTTGATGTGGATGATGAACAACGTCCAGGGCGGCGGCAACCGGGTGCTGAACTTCGGCAAGTCCCGGGCCAAGCAGCTGTCCAAGGACATGCCCAAGACGACGTTCGGCGACGTCGCCGGCGCTGACGAGGCCGTCGAGGAACTCCACGAGATCAAGGACTTCCTGCAGAATCCCGGCCGATATCAGGCGCTCGGCGCCAAGATCCCCAAGGGCGTGCTGCTCTACGGCCCGCCGGGCACCGGCAAGACCCTGCTGGCCCGGGCCGTCGCCGGCGAGGCCGGGGTGCCGTTCTACTCGATCTCCGGCTCGGACTTCGTCGAGATGTTCGTCGGTGTCGGCGCCTCCCGCGTGCGTGACCTGTTCGAGCAGGCCAAGCAGAACGCCCCGTGCATCATCTTCGTCGACGAGATCGACGCCGTCGGCCGGCACCGCGGCGCGGGCCTCGGCGGCGGCCACGACGAGCGCGAGCAGACCCTCAACCAGCTGCTGGTCGAGATGGACGGCTTCGACTCGCGTGGCGGCATCATCCTGATCGCGGCCACCAACCGGCCCGACATCCTGGACCCGGCGCTGCTGCGCCCGGGCCGCTTCGACCGGCAGATCCCCGTCGGCGCCCCCGACATGCGTGGCCGCCAGGCCATCCTGCGGGTGCACGCCAAGGGCAAGCCGTTGGCCCAGGACGCCGACCTCGACGGCCTGGCCAAGCGCACCGTGGGCTTCTCCGGGGCCGACCTGGCCAACGTGATCAACGAGGCCGCCCTGCTCACCGCCCGGCACAACGGCACCATCATCACCGGCGCCGCGCTGGAGGAGTCGGTCGACCGCGTGATCGGCGGACCGGCCCGCAAGAGCAAGATCATCTCCGAGAAGGAGAAGAAGATCACCGCGTACCACGAGGCCGGGCACGCCCTGGCCGCGTGGGCCATGCCGGACATCGACCCCGTCTACAAGGTCACCATCCTGGCGCGCGGCCGCACCGGCGGCCACACGCTGTCGGTGCCCGAGGAGGACAAGGACCTGATGACCAGGTCCGAGATGATCGCCCGGCTGGTGTTCGCGCTCGGCGGCCGCGCCGCCGAGGAGCTGGTCTTCCACGAGCCCACCACCGGTGCCTCCAACGACATCGAGCAGGCCACCAAGATCGCCCGCGCGATGGTCGCCGACTACGGCATGAGCGCCCGCCTCGGCGCCGTGAAGTACGGCCAGCACGAGGGCGAGCCGTTCCTCGGCCGCCAGATGTCGCACGCGCCGGACTACTCCCTCGAGGTCGCGCACGAGATCGACGAGGAAGTGCGCAAGCTCATCGAGGCCGCGCACGACGAGGCGTGGCAGGTGCTCAACACCTACCGCGACGTGCTCGACGACCTCGTGCTGGAGCTGGTGGACAAGGAGACGCTGCACCAGAAGGACCTGGAGCGGGTCTTCGCCCGGGTGCAGAAGCGGCCGCGGATCACCGAGTTCAACAACTTCGGCAACCGCACCCCGTCCGACAAGCCGCCGGTCAAGACCCCCGGCGAGCTGGCCAAGGAGCGCGGCGAGCCGTGGCCCCCGGTCCGGAGGACGCGCCCGAGCCGGAGCCCGCGCCCACCCCGGTCGCGACCGTTCCCGGCGGCGGCGAGCTGCCCGGCACCATCCTTAAACTCTATATCGGGCGAATAAATGGTCAGGTCTCGCGACCCGATGCGTTGACCAAGAGACTCGCGCTATTCCTGCGCTGGAAATTCCGTTGCGCCCCATCTGTACCAGGCCCAGCAGCACAAAATAGTAACGACAGTGAACTTTTTAAATAACTCTTCCGTTCGGCCGACCCTTGGGATACCGCTACCCCACCTATATAGCCGAACGGGGCTCCACGTATAAACGAGCCGTCCACCGAAGATTTGAAGGATGCTGAGTCACGTTCACTTATAAGGTCATTGTAAAGGGCGCTCATGGGCGGTTCGACCGGGCGCGCGCCGAGGCGGCCGTCCGCGAGCTGCTCATCGCCTGCGGCGAGGACCCCGAGCGCGACGGCCTTCGGGACACCCCGGCCCGGGTCGCCCGCTCCTACCGCGAGCTGTTCGCCGGCCTGTACACCGACCCGGAATCCGTCCTCGAGAAGACATTCGACGAAAGCCATGAGGAATTGGTTCTCGTCACCGACATTCCGATGTACTCGACCTGTGAACACCATTTGGTCCCATTCCATGGGGTTGCGCATGTCGGCTATATTCCGAATGCGGATGGTCGGGTGACGGGATTGTCGAAGCTGGCGCGGCTGGTGGATCTGTATGCGCGGCGGCCGCAGGTGCAGGAGCGGCTGACCTCGCAGGTGGCGGACTCGCTGATGGCGAAGTTGAATCCACGCGGGGCGATCGTGGTGGTCGAGGCGGAGCATCTGTGCATGGCGATGCGCGGGGTGCGAAAGCCGGGCACGCGGACGACGACGTCGGCGGTGCGGGGGATATTCAAGACTTCGGCGACCTCGCGGGCCGAGGCGATCGAACTGATCAAGGGACGTTAGGTGCACAGCCGGTTGCCGAATCCCGACCGCTGCGTCGTGATGGGTGTGGTGAACGTCACCGCCGACTCCTTCTCGGACGGCGGGCGGTATCTGCACACCGAGGATGCCGTGCGGCACGGCCTTGAGCTGTGGGAACGCGGCGCGGACCTGGTGGACGTGGGCGGCGAGTCGACGCGGCCGGGGGCGGACCGGGTGGACGCGGATGTGGAGATCGCCCGGGTGGTGCCGGTGATCGAGCAGCTGTCGGCCCAGGGCGTGCTGGTCAGCGTGGACACGACCCGGGCCGTCGTGGCGGACGCGGCCCTGGGCGCGGGCGCGGCGGTGGTCAACGACGTGTCGGGCGGCCTGGCCGACCCGCAGATGGCCAAGGTGGTCGCGGTCAGCGGGGCGCCGTGGATCCTGATGCACTGGCGGGGCCACAGCAAGAACATGACCGACCTGGCGACCTACCGGGACGTGGTGGCCGAGGTGCGCGACGAGCTGTCGGCACGGGTGGACGCGGCGCTGGCGGCCGGGGTGTCGGCCGACGCGCTGGTGCTGGACCCGGGGCTGGGCTTCGCCAAGCGGCGCGAGCACGACTGGGCCCTGCTGCACGGCTTGGACCAGTTGCTGGGCATGGGTTTCCCGCTGCTGGTCGGGGCGTCCCGCAAACGCTTTCTCGGCGCGCTGCTGGCCGACGCCGACGGCAATCCGAGGCCGCCGGACGGGCGTGAGGTGGCGACGACGACGATCACCGCGCTGGCCGCGGCGGCGGGCGTGTGGGGCGTGCGGGTGCACGACGTCGGCCGGTCGATGGACGCGGCGCTGGTGGTGCGGGCCTGGCAGAGGGGAAGCGGCGAATGAGCGAGCTTGTGAGCGAGTCATTCAGCGCAGTGCGTCCGCGAATGCGGACATCGAGCGCTTGCGAGGTGCCGCAGTGAGCGAGCTTGCGAGCGAGTCATTCAGCGCAGAGCGTCCGCGAATGCGGACATCGAGCGCTTGCGAGGTGCCGCAGTGAGCGAGCTTGCGAGCGAGTCATTCAGCGCAGTGCGTCCGCGAATGCGGACATCGAGCGCTTGCGAGGTGCCGCAGTGAGCGAGCTTGCGAGCGAGTCATTCAGCGCAGTGCGTCCGCGAATGCGGACACCGAGCGCTAGCGAGGTGCCGCAGTGAGCGACCGGATCACGTTGACCGGGCTGCGGGTGCGTGGCTATCACGGTGTGTTCGAGCACGAGAAGCGCGACGGGCAGGACTTCCTGATCGACGTGACGGTGTGGATGGACCTGACGGCCGCGGCGGCGAGCGACGACCTGACCCAGACCATGCACTACGGCGAGCTGGCGGAGCGGGTGGCGGCGATCGTGGCCGGCGATCCGCGGGATCTCATCGAGACGGTCGCGGGCGACATCGCCGACGAGGTGTTGATGGACGAGCGGGTGCGCGAGGTCGAGGTGACGGTGCACAAGCCGTCGGCGCCGATTCCGCTGTCCTTCCAGGACGTTGCGGTCACGGTGCGCCGGGGCCGCTCGTGACACGGGCGGTGCTGTCGCTGGGTTCCAACCTGGGGGACCGGTTCGCGTTGCTCCAGGGCGCCGTGACGGGCCTGCGCGAGCACCTCCAGGCCGTGTCCCCGATCTACGAGACGGCGGCGTGGGGCGTGGAGGATCAGCCCGACTTCCTGAACGCGGTCGTCATCGTCGAGGCCGACGAGCTCGACGAGTGGGGCTGGCTGCGGTTGGGGCAGCGGCTGGAGAACGAGGCCGGTCGGGTCCGGACGAAACACTGGGGCCCGCGCACGCTTGATGTCGATGTGGTCACTGTGGACGGTGTGACTTCTGTGCATCCTGAGTTGGTGTTGCCCCATCCGGGCACTCCCGAGCGGGCCACGGTGCTGATTCCATGGCTGGACATCGAGCCTGGCGCGGTGCTGGCCGGACACGGCCCGATCAAGGACGTTATGGCCGGGTTGAGCGCCGACGGAGTGCGCCGCCGGGACGATCTCCGGCTGGAGTGGTGATGAAGTTCACGAGAATCCGAGACCTGTTCGGCATAGCGCTGGTGGCGGCCCTGCTGACGGCGATCGTGCTGCGGCTGGCCTACGCGGACCTACCGACGCTGCCGCGGCTGGCCGGCGTGACTTTCGGCGTGCTGGCGGTGGTAGAGGCGATCCTGGCCTGGCAGCTGCGCAACCGGATCACCGGCAAGCCGGGGGCCCGGCCGGTGCAGCCGCTGACCGCCGCGCGGGCGGTCGCCTTGGCCAAGGCGTCGTCGCTGGTGGGCGCGTTCATAGCCGGAAATGTGGGCCGGCGTGGTGGTCACGGTCCTGCCGGGGGTGGTGTCCCCGGCGGCGGGTGCGGACCAGACGACCGCGTTCATCGGACTGGTCGGTTCGGCCGCGCTGGTTGCCGCCGCTTTGTGGTTGGAGCACTGCTGCAAGACCCGGATCCTCCGCAGCAGGATGACAACGTCGGCCTCCGTTGAGGGGCCAATCGGGTCCGGGTAGGTCTCGTTCGGGTAACTGACCGGTACCGTAGAGCCCATGACCGGCCGCAGCGGCTTGACCGAAGGCGAGCGCGGTGACAGTCGTGGATACGGTCGGCTACTCCTGGTAGCGGTTCTCGTCCTGGCCATCGCCGGACCGCCGTCCTCGTGCTGAGCAACGACGCGAGGTTCTTGCGCCTCGGCGTCCTCGCGGCGCTGTGGGCCGCCCTGGTGGGCGCGTTCCTGGCGGTCAAGTACCGCCGAGAGGCCGCCGCCAGCGAGGACGAGGTCGCCGACCTGCAGGCCGTCTACGAGCTGGAGCTGGAGCGCGAGGTCGCGGCCCGGCGGGAGTACGAGCTGGAGATCGAGGCCGAGACCCGCCGCCGGGTCGAGGAGGAGTCCCGCGAGGACCTGGACGCGCTGCGCGGCGAGCTGCGTGCGCTGCGGGAGAACCTCGAGGCGCTGCTGGGCGGCGAGGTCCTGGTCGAGCGGGTGGCGTTGCGCGCGGAGTCCACGCGGATGCGGTCGCTGTCCGACCAGTCGCGGCTGCTGGCCGTGGGCGAGGACCGGATCATCGCCAAGGAGGACCGCAAGCCGATCACCGTCGGTTCGGTCCGCAAGGAGACGCCGTCGGACAAGTCGGTGCTGCCGACCGAGCTGATCGAGCGCATTGCGCACGAGCCGATGCGGGCCAAGGAGCCGGCCCCGCGTCGGCCCGAGCCGAGCCGTCCGGAGCCGTCCCCCAGCCGGTGCGAAGCAACAACGCCCAGACCGACG
>NZ_KK037166.1:5489633-5491568 GCF_000568255.1 Kutzneria sp. 744 | reverse complement strand
GCAGCGCCCCGCCGTGGATCCGTCCGGCCGTCGCCGTCGCCCTGAGGCCGCCAACGAGGCCACCGCGATGACCCCTCGGCCGTCCGTGGCCGAGAGCTCCGGCCGTCGGCGCCGTCCCGAGCCTCAGATGCAGCAGCAGCCCGTGTCCGCGACCCCGCCGCCGCCCGCGGTGGACGGTCCGGTGTGGGATCCGGAGCTCGGCGACTGGGTGCCGGACTCGCTGGAGCTGCCCATCCCCGTGCGCACCGCTCCGGTCCCCACGCCCGGTCCGGCCCCGACCGCACCGCCGCCGCCCGTGACGCCCCCGGTCGTCGACACGGGCGCCCACGCCGCCGGCAAGTCCGTCAGCGAGCTCCTGGCCTCGCTGGGCCAGGAAGAGTCGCGCGGCCGTCGCCGTCGCCGTTCGGACGATTAAGTCATTTGTCGATATCGCCGACCACCACGGCGAAAGACCCGAGTACCGCGGGCAGGTCGGCGATCGGCGTTCCCGGCAGCAGAGCGGACAGCGCCTGCACGTTGTTGAACGACGGGGTGCGCAGCTTGAGCCGCCACGGGGTCTTCTCGCCGCGTGAGGCCAGGTGCACGCCGGAGATGCCCAGCGGGGCCTCGGTCCACACGTAGACGGAGCCCTCGGGCGCCTTCACGGCCTTGGGCAGCCGCAGGTTCACCGGCCCGGACGGCAGGTCGTCGAGGATCCCGGCGATCAGCCGCAGCGACAGCTCGATCTCGCCGACCACGCAGGCCACCCGGGCCAGGGCGTCGCCGTCGGTGCCGAGAACCGGCTGGAAGTCCTGGTACGCAAGGTGTTCGCCGTCGCGGCGAAGATCCATGTCGAGGCCGCTGGCCCGGCCGGTCGGCCCGGTGACGCCCAGCGCCAGCGCGGCTTCCCGCGTCAGAACGCCCAGGCCGGCGTGTCGTGCGCGGAAGGCCTCATCGTCCACAGTGGACGAACGGATGGCCGGCAGCAGTGACTCCAGCGACGCAAGCAGCGCCCGCACGTTCGGGATCCAGGTGGCCGGCATGTCCTCGCGCAGGCCGCCGATCCGGTTGGCCATGAAGTGGATCCGCCCGCCGGAAGCCTGCTCCATCACCGCCTGCACGGCCTCGCGACCGCGCAGCGCATTGGTGGTGCCGGCAGTGGGCTCGCCGGTCAGCGCACGGGTCAGCGGGGCGAGGAACACCAGGTGCGCCAGCATCCGGTTCAGCTCGCACAGCACCATGCGCAGCCGCACCGCCCGTGGCGGCACGTCCATGCCGGTCATGCGCTCCACGGCCAGCGCGACGGTGAGCTCGTTGCAGAAGGCGGCCAGCCAGTCGTGCCGGTTGGCCAGGGTGAGCACCTGCCGGTAGTCGCGGACCTCGAACAGCTTCTCCGCGCCGCGGTGCAGGTGCCCGACCAGCGGTTCGGCCTCGGTGACGACGTTGTCGTCGACGACAAGCCGCAGCCGGTACGCGCCGTGCGCCGACGGGTGCAGCGGGCCGAGGTCGATGACGTGGTCGACGCCGAGGTACTTGGCTCCCGCGCCGACGCCGACGGTGATCTGCACGGGTCTCATGCTCGCACGAGGCTGATCGGCGCCGATCGGGGACAGAGCAGCCAGTGGAAGCCGCCCAGCCCGACGGGATCGCGCAGCTCGGCGACCCGTCCGGCCCGGGCCGACGCCGTCAGCCAACCGAGTGGATCCGCCGCCGCCAGTCCGGCCGCCGGCTGATCACCGAGGATTCCCAGAGCTGCCAACGCTTCCCGCTGCGTCAGCAGCTCGCTGGGGCTTACCGCCGCCAGGGAGTCGAAGGCGACGTGGCGGTGATGTCGCAGCTGCCGTCCGGCACCGGCGGCACCTGCCGTCCGGACCGGTAGCCGGTCAGCGATCCCAGGAAGGGCCGTGAGCCGGCGAAATGTCCGTAGTCCACGGCCAAGGCGGCCCCCGCGGCCAC
>NZ_KK037166.1:5452605-5489533 GCF_000568255.1 Kutzneria sp. 744 | reverse complement strand
GCTCGCCGCCGCCGGCCCCGACGTCCACGAAATCCAGCGGATTCGGCCGGTCCAGGGCCATGTCCACCCGGTGCAGCAGCTCGACCACCGCCTCGGCCAGTTCCGGCCCGACCAAGGGCGAGGTGCGGAAGTGGTCGGCCGGGCGCGACCCGCGGGCGAAGAAGCCCGTAGGGCCGTAGAGGGCTGCCCGCCAAGCCGAATGCCAGTCGGGGAGTGCCACTGTGTCTAATTCCACTGGGTCAACCTCATGGCCCTATGGTTCATCCCCGTGACGACAGCAGCGCCACGGACCCGGACCGTGCTGGCCCCGGTGGTCGGACTGATCGCCCTCGGCCTGGCCGCACTCATTCTGCTCGGACTCGGCGTGGGCAAGGTGGGCCCGCTCGGGGTGGCCGTCGGCGCGGCCGGCGCGCTGCTGCCGGTCGGCCCGGTCATCGCCGCGTTCCTGTGGCTCGACCGCTGGGAGCCCGAGCCGGCGAAGCTGCTCTGGGTGGCCTTCCTGTGGGGCGCCTGCGGCGCGACGATCTGCTCATTGCTGCTCAACAGCACCGCCGAGGCCTTGGGCGACATCGTGCTCGGGCACGGCGGCGGGCACACCCTCGCGGCCGTGGCCACCGCGCCGGTCGCCGAGGAGGCGGCCAAGGGCATCTTCCTGGTCGGGCTGTTGGTGTGGCGGCGGCAGGAGTTCGACGGCCTGGTCGACGGCATCGTCTACGCGGGCTTTGTCGCCACCGGCTTCGCCTTCACCGAGAACATCGAGTACTTCGGGCTGGCCTTCGTGAAGTACGGCTTCGGCGGCGCGACCGGCGGCGTGATCGGCGCCTTCGTGCTGCGCGGCGTGCTCGCCCCGTTCACGCATCCGCTGTTCACCGGCATGACCGGCATCGGCATCGGAATCGCGGCCCGCACCCGCAGCAGCAAGGTCCGGGTCATCGCGCCGCTGGTCGGGTACATCTGCGCGGTGCTGCTGCACTCGCTGTGGAACTCCTCGGCCACGCTGGGTGGCGCGAACACGTTCCTCATCGTGTACTTCCTCGTGATACTGCCGATTCTGGCCGCGACGGTGGCGGTGGTGGTCTGGCAACGACGGCGTGAGCAGCGGGTGGTGGCCGCGCAGTTGCCGGGCATGGCCGCCGCGGGCTGGATCGCCGACAGCGAGGTGTCGCTGCTGGCCAGCCTGACCGGGCGTCGAGGCTGGCGGGCGGCCGTGCGCAAGCGGGCCGGCAGCCAGGCGGCCAAGGCCGTGTCCGAGTACCAGACCGCCGCGACGGAACTGGCATTTCTGCGGGACGCCGTCGAACACGGCACCGCCGGCCCCGAGTCCGACGACCGGCAGCGCCGGCTGCTGGCCACGATGCTGGCGGCCCGGCAGGTGGCGGTGAACGCCCCGGACGCCATGCGGGCCACCCGCAATCACCTGGACGGGCGTGAGAACGGCACGGATGGGCTGCGCGCATGACCGACCCGGCCTCAGCCGTGTCGGCGGCACCCGTGAAACTAGTCACGGCCGGGAAGCTGAATCGTCAACTGCGGTTAGCCTCGTCCGGTCCGGTACCCGGCGTCTGATCGGGCCTGGAACAGCCACAAGGGAGCTCCTGTCATGACCCGCCCCGCCCGACTCGCGGTGGGCGTGGTGTCCGCCGGCAGGGTCGGTTCGGTGCTCGGCGCCGCGCTGGCCCGGGCGGGCCACGTCGTCGTAGCGGCGTCCGCCGTGTCCAAGGCGTCGGTGCGCCGGGCCGAGGAGCTGTTGCCGGACGTGCCGCTGCTGCCGCCGGACGAAGTCGCGTCGCGGTCGGACCTGGTGCTCCTGGCCGTGCCGGACGACGCCCTCGGCGGCCTCGTTCGCGGTCTGGTGGCGACGGGTTCGCTGCGCGCCGGCCAGATCGTGGTGCACACCTCCGGGGCGCACGGGGTCGACGTTCTTCGACCGGCGGCCGACGTCGGTGTGCTGCCGCTGGCGCTGCACCCGGCGATGACCTTCACCGGTCGCCCGGAGGACCTGCACCGCGTGGTGTCGTGCTGCGTCGGCGTGACGGCGAACCAGGACGACCTGGCCGGCTGGAACGTCGGCGAGGCGCTGGTCGTGGAGATGGGCGCGGAGCCGGTGCGGGTGCCCGAGGCGGTCCGCCCGCTCTATCACGCGGCGCTGACCCACGGCGCCAACCACCTGGCCACCCTGGTCACCGAATGCGTGGACCTGTTGCGCAACGCGGGCATCGAGCCGGCGGAGCGGGTGATCAGCCCGCTGCTGTCGGCGGCGCTGGACAACGCGCTGCGGCACGGGGACCGCGCCCTGACGGGCCCGGTCGCCCGCGGCGACGTCGGGACGGTCCGCAAGCACGTCACCGTGCTGCGAGAGGCTTCGCCCGACACCGTGCAGGCCTACCTGGCGCTGGCCCGCCGCACCGCGCACCGGGCCGCCGAGGCCGGCGTGCTGCGGGCGGATGCCGTGCCCGAGATCCTTTCCGTGCTCGACGAGGAGACCGAAAGATGAACCTGACCCGGACCGACTACGCGCCCGGGCAGCTGACCGTGCACTCCAGCCCGGAGAAGCTGGGCCGGGTCACCAGGGCGCTGCGTGTCGCCGGCCGCAAGGTCGTGCTGGTGCCGACCATGGGCGCGCTGCACGAGGGCCACCTGGAGCTGATCCGCCGGGCCAAGCGGTTCGCCGGCACCGTCGTGGTGGTGTCGATCTTCGTGAACCCGCTGCAGTTCGGGGCGGGCGAGGACATCGACCGCTACCCGCGGCCGCTGGAGGACGACCTGGCCAAGCTGCGCGCCGAGGGCGTGGAGCTGGCGTTCACCCCGGGCGTCGAGGACATCTACCCGGAGACGCCGCAGATCACCGTGCACGCCGGGCCGCTCGGCGACGAGCTGGAGGGCGAGGTCCGCCACGGCCACTTCGCCGGCGTGCTCACGGTGGTGGCCAAGCTGTTCAACATCGTCCGGCCGGACATGGCGTTCTTCGGGGAGAAGGACTACCAGCAGCTCACGCTGATCCGCCGGATGGTCCGCGAGCTGCACTTCGACGTGCGGGTCGTGGGCGTGCCGATCATCAGGGAGGCCGACGGCCTGGCCCTGTCCTCACGCAACGTCTACCTGTCCAAGGAGCAGCGCGAGGCCGCGGTGGCCCTGTCGGCCGCGCTCGCGGCGGGCCGGCATGCCGGCTTCGACGGCGCGGAGGCCGCGCTGAAGGCCGCCGGCGACGTGCTGGCCGCCCAGGACGGCGTGGACGTGTTCTACCTGGAGCTGCGTTCCCCCGACCTCGGCCCCGCGCCGGCGACCGGGGACGCGCGGCTGCTGGTCGCCGCCAAGGTCGGGACCACCCGGCTGATCGACAACGCCTCGGTGCAGCTCGGCGCCGTGGTCGCGAACCAGTAAGAGGGGGCGGACATGTTCCGTACGATGCTGAAGTCCAAGATCCACAGAGCCACCGTCACCCAGGCCGACCTGAACTACGTCGGCTCGGTGACCATCGACGAGGACCTGATGCAGGCGGCCGACCTGCTGCCCGGCGAGCAGGTCGCGATCGTCGACATCACCAACGGCGCCCGCCTGGAGACCTACGTCATCCCCGGCGAGCGGGGCAGCGGCGTGATCGGCATCAACGGCGCCGCCGCGCACCTGGTGCACCCCGGCGACCTCGTCATCCTCATCTCCTACGGCGTGATGGACGAGATCGAGTCCATCGCCTACCGGCCGAAGATCGTGTTCGTCGACGCCGACAACCGGATCCTCGACCGCGGCGACGATCCCGCGCACGCGCCGTTCGGCTCCGGGCTGCGCTCCGGTGGCGAGATGCACCCCGAGACCTCCGACGCGGCCCGGCTGGACGCGCTGCTGCAGGCGGAGGCGTAACCACCTGTGCTGCTGTGCGTGGACATCGGCAACACCAACATCTCCCTCGGCCTGTACCGGGGCGATGAGCTGGTGCACGACTGGCGGATGCGCACCGACGCACGGATGACCGCCGACGAGCTGGCGCTGGGCATGCGAGGCATGCTCGGCGCCTTCGCCGATCAGGTGACCGGGGTGTCGGCCCTGTCGACCGTGCCCGCGGTGCTGCGGGAGCTGCGGGTCATGCTCGGCCGCTACTACGGCGACGTGCCGCGGATCGTGGTGCAGCCCGGGGTGCGGACCGGCGTGCCGCTGCTGGTGGACAACCCCAAGGAGGTGGGCGGCGACCGGCTGGTGAACACGATGGCCGCTCACCATCTGTACGGAACCGCCTGTGTGGTGGCCGATTTCGGCACCGTCACCAACATCGACGTGTCCACTGCCAAGGGCGAGTTCCTCGGCGGCGCGTTCCTGGCCGGCGTGGAGATCTCCGCCGAGGCCCTGGCCGTCAGCGGCGCCCAGCTGCGCAAGGTGGAGGTGGCCCGCCCCCGGTCGGTGATCGGCCGCACCACCGTGGAGTGCCTGCAGTCGGGGCTGCTGTACGGCTACGCCGGCCAGGTCGACGGCCTGGTCCGGCGGATGACCCGCGAGCTGGCGGCGGCCGGCGCCGGGCCGGTGAACGTGATCGGCACCGGCGGCCTGGCGCCGGTGATCGTGCCCGAGTCGGAGACGATCCAGCACCACGTGCCCGAGTTGACCTTGCTCGGGCTGCGCCTGGTCTACGAGCGCAACGCCTCGTAGCTCCCGACGCCCTACCCCTCCACTTTTCTTCCACATGTGGCGCACATTCGACTTCAGGCGCCACATGTGCGCCACATGTGGCGAAAAAATGGGGGAGAGCGTCAAAGCCGGATGGTGCGGAGGACCTCGGTTCGTAGCGGGTAGTCGAACTCGCCGTCGGCGGTCTGCGGCTGCGACTTCAGGTACGCCAGCATCGCGTCCAGGGTCTGAGAGCGCTCCGGCTCGGCCATGGTCAGGAACAGCGAGTGCGTGCTGGCCGTGGCGACCAACGACTCCGCGGTCCGCCGCTGGGAGTGCCGGAACTCGCCATGCGTCAGCTCGCCGAACGGCCCCAGCTCCACCGGCAGGTCGATGCCCCGCTTGTTCTGCCGGTTGTCGGTCGAGGAGTGGATGCGGTCGAGGTTGCGCACCCAGTCGATGCTCAGGTCGTCGTCGTTCCACAGCCCGGCCAGCACGCCGCCGGGGCGCAGCACACGGCCGATCTCCGGCAGCGCCTTCTCGTGGTCGAACCAGTGCAGGGCCTGCCCGACCAGCACCGCGTCCACGGAGGCGTCCGGCAGCGGGATCTGCTCGGCGGTGCCGGCCATCGCCGTGACCTCCGGCATCAGCACCGCCAGCTCGCCCCGCATCGCGTCGTCCGGCTCGACGGCGACGACCTCCAGCCCGAGTCCGGTGATCACCGCGGTCAGCTTTCCCGTGCCGGCGGCCAGATCCAGCACCTTCGGCCGGTCGGCGGTGACGGGTTCGAGCGCCCAGCGGACCGCGTCGACGGGATAGTCGGGGCGGTGTTCCGCGTAGTCGGCCGCCCGGCTGCCGAACGAGGACGCCCGCCTGGAGATCAACTCATCGCGTGCCATGGCCTCGAAGTTATCCGGTTCGTGGTAACGGCGGGTGAGTCCGTAACCTTGTGAGCCGTGACCGAACACAACCCTTCCCATTCCGCCACGGACGACGACCTCCCCGAGCAGCTCCGCATCCGCCGGGAGAAGCGTGAGCGGATGCTGGAACGGGGGGTGTCGCCCTATCCGGTCGAGCTGCCGCGCACCCACACGCTGCGCGAGGTCCGTGAATCGCACACGGATCTGGCCCCGGACACCGCGACCGGCGACATCGTCGGCGTCACCGGCCGTGTCATGTTCGTCCGCAACACCGGCAAGCTGTGCTTCGCCACGTTGCGTGAGGGTGACGGAACCGAACTCCAGGCGATGCTGAGCCTCGCGCAGGTCGGCGAAGAGGCCCTTTCCGACTGGAAGTCCACGGTCGACCTGGGCGATCACGTATTTGTTCACGGTGAGGTCATCACCTCCCGCCGCGGCGAACTCTCGGTGATGGCCGACGAGTGGCGGATGGCGGCCAAGTCCGTTCGCCCGCTGCCGGTGGCGCACAAGGAGCTGGCCGAGGAAACGCGCATTCGGCAGCGTTACGTCGACCTGATCCTGCGGCCGCAGGCGATGGAGACCGTCCGCACAAGGGCGGGCGTTGTGCGATCGCTGCGTGAATCGTTCCACGGCCGGGGTTTCCTCGAAGTCGAGACGCCCATGCTGCAAACGTTGCAGGGCGGCGCCACCGCTCGTCCGTTCGTCACGCACTCGAACGCGCTCGGCATTGACCTGTTCCTGCGGATCGCGCCGGAGCTTTACCTCAAGCGCTGTGTGGTCGGCGGTATCGAGAAGGTCTTCGAGATCAACAGGAACTTCCGGAACGAGGGATCCGACTCCTCGCACTCGCCGGAGTTCGCGATGCTCGAGTTCTACCAGGCTTATGGCACCTACGACTCGATGGCCGTGCTGACCAGGCAGCTCATCCAGGAGGCGGCGCAGGCCGTGCTGGGCACGCAGGTCGTGACGCTGGCCGAGGGCGGCGAGTACGACCTGTCCGGCGAGTGGACCACGCTGACCATGTACGAGTCACTGTCCGAGGCGCTGGACTCGGAGATCACCCCGCAGACCCCGGCCGAGCTGCTGCGCAAGCACGCCGACGCGCGCGGGCTGGAGGTGGATCCGAAGCTCGGGCACGGAAAGCTCGTCGAAGAACTGTGGGAGCACCTGGTCGGCGACCACCTGCACGAGCCGACATTCGTGCGCGATTTCCCGGTGGAGACCTCGCCGCTGACCCGCGAGCACCGGGATACGCCGGGACTGGCCGAGAAGTGGGACCTCTACGTCCGCGGATTCGAGCTGGCCACCGGTTACTCCGAGCTGGTCGATCCGGTGGTCGAGCGGGAGCGCCTGGTGGCCCAGGCGCGGCTGGCCGCGGCCGGCGACGCCGAGGCGATGCCGGTGGATGAGGACTTTCTGCGTTCGTTGGAGTACGGAATGCCACCGAGCGGTGGTGTCGGAATGGGCATCGATCGGCTGCTGATGGCGCTCACCGGTCTCGGTATCCGGGAGACGATCCTGTTCCCACTCGTGCGACCCGAATGAGGTGTTTCGGCGGCTGCCATTGACGGGGCGCGTTAGATATGCGCTAATCTGTCCTCAAGGCAGATTTCCGGGCAGCCGCCGATACCGTTTCCGCGGCGTACTTGGTGTAGGAGGCCGCTCATGGCGCAGAAGGTGACTGTCGCCCTGATCGACGACCTTGACGGGTCCGAGGCCAGTGAGACTCTCGAGTTCGCTCTCGATGGCGTGGCGTACCAGATCGATCTTTCCGCCGGCAATGCGAACAAGTTGCGCGACGGATTGGCGTCATTCGTCGCATCGGCCCGCCGTTCCGGTGGCCGCAAGCGTGTCGCCGGCCGTCCACTCGGCGGCGTGAGCAAGGCGCGTCCCGCCGCCGCGGACCGCGAGCAGAACCAGGCCATTCGGGAATGGGCGCGCAAGCAGGGCATGAAGGTCTCCGACCGCGGCCGCATCCCGGCCGAGGTGCTGGACGCCTACCACCAGCAGGCCTGAACGCCGAGCTTTCTGCCGAGGGGCCGTCCGCGAGGGCGGCCCCTCGAGTTGTCCACAGGCCCGCCCAACTCCAAGATCGACACCCCGTTCCGTTGGTAAAATGGGCCGGGGGACAGCCCCCTGGGTTGGGTGGGCCGTGGCTCTTCCTCCTCGTGACTGCGGTTAGGCTAACCAAAGTCGGAGGGGAGGGCAGGTGGGCGCACTCGCGCGGCGACGTCGTCGCCGCATCGTCGGGCTCCTCGTCCTGGTCGGGTTGGCCGCGGCGGCGGGCTTGGCCAGCATCGCGATCGGCTCCAAGCCCATCGGCCTCGACGGCGTCTGGCACGGCCTGGTCGCGCCGACCGGCACCGAGAACGACATCATCATCCGCTCGCTACGCGTCCCACGGACCGAGCTGGCGGTGCTGGCCGGCATCGCGCTGGGCGTGGCGGGCTCGCTGATCCAGGGCCACACCCGCAACCCGCTGGCCGACCCGGGTCTGCTGGGCGTCACCAGCGGCGCGGCCTTCGCCGTGGTGGTGGGCATCTTCGCGTTCGGTATGACCAGCCTGTACAGCTACGTCTGGCTGGCCTTCCTCGGCGCGGTCGTCACGACCGGCCTGGTGTTCCTGCTCGGCAGCGCCGGCCGGGGCGGCCCGACGCCGCTGACGCTGGCGCTGGCCGGGGCGGCGGTGAGCGCGCTGATGGTCGGCCTGATCTCCGCCATGGCCGTGATCGACCAGCAGAGCCTGGAGGCGTTCCGGTTCTGGCGGGTCGGCGCGGTCGCCGGCCGCGACCCGGTGGTCATCGGGCAGGTGCTGCCGTTCCTGGCCGTGGGCCTGGTCCTGGCGCTGGCCAACGCCCCCGGCCTGAACGCGCTGTCGCTGGGCGAGGACGTGGCCCGGTCCATCGGCCAGCACGTGACGCGGACCCGGCTGCTCGGCATCGTCGCGATCACGCTGCTCACCGGCGGCGCGGTCGCCGCGTGCGGGCCGATTGGCTTCGTCGGGCTGGTGGTGCCGCACGTGGCCCGGTTCATCACGGGACCGGACCACCGCTGGCTGCTGCCCTACTCGGGACTGATCGGCGCGGTGCTGCTGCTGGTCGCCGACATCATCGGACGGGTGATCGCCTGGCCGAGCGAACTCCAGGTGGGCATTGTGCTGGCGTTGATCGGGGCGCCGGTGTTCGTGGGCATCGTGCGGCGCAAGCGGATGGTGCGGCTGTGACGGCGCTGCAGGGCCTGCGGCTCGGCCCGGTCGGCCTGAGGTTCCGGCTGCGGCCGCTGGTGGTGCCGCTGGTGGCCCTGGCCATCACGGTTTTGGTGGTGGCGCTGAACATCCGCCTCGGCGACTTCCCGATGACCGTCGGCGACGTGCTGCGCGTGCTGTTCGGCGGCGGCGACGCGGCGGAGCAGTACATCGTCTTCGACCTGCGGCTGCCGCGGACGCTGACCGGCCTGCTGATCGGGGCCGCGTTCGGCGTGTCCGGCGCGATCACGCAGGCGATCTCCCGCAATCCGCTGGCCAGCCCCGACGTCCTCGGCGTCACGCCCGGCGCCTCGGCCGGCGCGGTGGGTGTGATCGTGCTGGCCAGCACCTACGGCGGCGCGGCCACCATCGCCGCCGCGATCGGCCTGCCGGTGGCGGCGCTGATCGGCGGCCTGCTGTCGGCCGCCCTGGTCTACGTCCTGGCGTGGCGGCGTGGCGTCGACGGCTACCGGCTGGTGCTGGTCGGCATCGGCGTGCAGGCCTTCATGCTCAACCTCACGTACTGGCTGCTCACCATCGGCGACATCAGCCAGGCCGGGCAGGCGCTGGTGTGGATCACCGGCAGCCTCAACGGCCGCAGCTGGTCCGACCTGGTGCCGGTGGCCGTCGCGCTGGCCGTGTTCCTGCCGTTGTCGCTGGTCGGGGCGCATGTGCTCGGGGCGCTCCAGTTCGACGACGACACCGTGCGCAATCTCGGGGTCCGGGTGGAGCTGAGCCGGTTCGCGCTGATCCTCATCGCGGTCATCCTGGCCGCCATCGCGACGGCGGCGGCCGGCCCGGTGTTCTTCGTCGCCCTGGCCACGCCGCAGATCGCCCAGCGGCTCGCCGGCACGGCCCGGCCGCCGCTGGTGGCCTCGGCGGTCATCGGGGCGCTGCTGGTCAGCGTCTCCGATCTGATCGCCCGCACGACGTTCGGCATCGAGCTGCCGGTCGGCGTCGTCACGGCCGTGCTCGGCGCGCCCTACCTGATGTTCCTGATCATTCGCAAGCGCCGGGAGGTGCGGGCGTGACGCCACGACTGCGGGCCGAGTCGCTTCAGCTCGGCTACGGCGACTCGCTGGTCGTCGACGGGCTGGACCTGGACGTCGTCGGCGGCACGATCACCGCCGTGATCGGCCCTAACGGCTGCGGAAAGTCCACGCTGCTGCGGGCCATGGGACGGCTGCTGGCACCGCGGGGCGGGCAGGTGCTGCTGGACGGCAAGCGGATCGACAGGATGCCGACCCGCGAGGTTGCCAAGCTGCTCGGCGTGCTGCCGCAGTCGCCGCAGGCCCCCGAGGGACTGACCGTCGCCGATCTCGGGTCATGCTGATCTAGTTGAGAGGTGCGGGCGTGACGCCCACGAATGCGGGACCGAGTCGATTCAGCTCGGATACGGCGACTCGCTGGTCGTCGACGGGCTGGACCTGGACGTCGTCGGCGGCACGATCACCGCCGTGATCGGCCCTAACGGCTGCGGAAAGTCCACGCTGCTGCGGGCCATGGGACGGCTGCTGGCACCGCGGGGCGGGCAGGTGCTGCTGGACGGCAAGCGGATCGACAGGATGCCGACCCGCGAGGTTGCCAAGCTGCTCGGCGTGCTGCCGCAGTCGCCGCAGGCCCCCGAGGGACTGACCGTCGCCGATCTCGTCGCCCGCGGCCGGCACCCGCACCAGGCCTGGTACCGGCAGTGGTCCTCGGACGACCACGCCGCCATCGACGAGGCGCTGGCCATGACCGGCATGACCGAGTTAGCCGACCGGACCCTCGACCAGCTCTCCGGCGGCCAGCGGCAGCGGGCGTGGATCTCCATGGCGCTGGCCCAGGGCACCGAGCTGCTGCTGCTCGACGAGCCCACCACGTATCTCGACCTGGCCCACCAGGTCGACGTGTTGGACCTGGTGCAGCGCCTGCACAGCGAGCTCGGCCGGACCGTCGTGATGGTGCTGCACGACCTCAACCTCGCCGCCCGCTACGCCGACCGGCTCGTCGCCCTGCGGGCCGGCAAGGTCGTCGCCCAGGGCCGTCCGCACGACGTGCTGACCGAGGACCTGCTCCGCGACGTCTTCGACCTGGAGGCCAAGGTCATCGACGACCCCGTCGCCGGCACCCCGCTCGTCGTCCCCATCGGCACCCGTCACCGCACGTGACCCCGCCACCGCACGTAATCCCCGCTGCCAGCCCATATCCCCCGATCGAGGTCCCTGATGCCACATGAGCTCCACATGTGGCATCAGAGGCCACGTGTGGAGCTCATGTGGTTTAAGGGGCCACCCGGTCGGGCGGACCGACCGGGTGGTGGCTCGCCGACTCCCCCACGGATCCCGGCGAGCCGAGGGCATCAGGCTTCGACGAGCTCCGGCTGCCGTGCCGGCTCGACCTCGTCGGCCTTGGGCTTGCGCAGGCCGCTGATCGACACGGTGGCGATCAGGCCGAGCAGGGCCACGCCGGTCACCACGGCCAGAGCCGGGTGGTAGCTGGCGATGACCTCGGCGGTGGTCCGGGGCGTGGCGGCGTTGAGCACCGCGGTCACCACGGCCAGCGCGATGGCCCCGCCGACCTGGAAGGACGTCTGCACGAGGCCGGCGGCCAGGCCCTGCTCGTCGTCGGAGACGCCGGTGGTGGCCTGCATGTTCAGCGCCGGGAAGGACAGCGCGAAGCCGACACCCAGCAGGATCATGCTGGGCAGGATGGCGATCGCGTAGTTCGGGTTGGCGTCGATCTGCAGGAACAGCCCGTACGCCACCACGAAGGCGGCCAGCCCGACCGCGATGACCCGGCCGTTGCCGAAGCGGTTGACCAGAGCGCCGGTGCGCGGCCCGCCGAAGGCGACGATCAGGCCGGCCGGCAGGAACGCGAGCGCCATGCTCAGCGGCGACCAGTGCAGCAGCGACTGCATGTAGATGGTGCCGATGAACTGGAAGCCGGCGTAGGAGCCGAACACGGCCATCGCGGTCAGGTCGGCCGCCAGCACGTTCTTGTTCCGCAGGATGCCCAGGCGCAGCAGCGGGTGCGCGACCCGGCTCTCGATCACCACGAAGGCGACCACCAGGGCGATCACCACCGCGAACGAGCCGAGGGTGAGTGGCGAGGCCCAGCCGATCTCGGAGGCCGACACGACCGTGTAGACGAGCAGCAGCAGCGCGAGCGTGCTGGTCGCGGCGCCCAGTACGTCGTAGCCCTGTCGCGGGCCGTCGGGACGGCCGTGGTTGGGGATGAGCTTGATGCCCAGCAGCAGCACCAGCACGGCGATGGGGGCCGGCATCAGGAAGGTCCAGCGCCAGCCGACCTCGGTCATCAGGCCGCCGAGGATCAGGCCGGAGGAGAAGCCGCTGGCCCCGAACGCCGTGTAGATGGACAGGGCGCGGTTGCGGGCGGGGCCCTCGGGGAACGTGGTGGTGATGATCGACAGGCCGGCCGGGGCGGTGAACGCGGCGGCGGCGCCCTTGATGAAGCGGGCGGCGATCAGCAGCGTCGGGTCGTCGACCAGGCCGCCGAGCAGCGAGGCGCCGGCGAACACGCCCAGCGCGATCAGCAGCACGCGACGGCGGCCGAGCAGGTCGGCGGTGCGCCCGCCCAGCAGCAGGAAGCCGCCGTAGCCGAGCACGTAGCCGCTGATCACCCACTGCAGCGACGAGGTGGACATGTGCAGCTCGGAGCCGATCGAGGGCAGCGCGACGCCGACCATGGAGACGTCGAGGCCGTCCAGGAAGAGCACGCCGCACAGCAGCATCAGCGCCGCCCACAGGCTGGCGGGCCAGCGCGCGCCGGGCTGGGCGGACAGGACGGGTGTTGCGGGTGTGGTCACGTCCAGCAACACTACATGCAGCTGCATCTAATGCAAGAGGATTTAATGCGTTGGAATTTTATGACGGTGGGGACTAAGATGCGGGACGTGACCGAGAACGAGCTCGTCAGCACCTGGCGCGACCTGCTTGGGCGCTACCACGCCACGTGGTGCACGCTCGATCGTGAGCTGCGCGAGGGGCACGGCCTGGGGGCCAGCGAGTTCGAGGTGCTCGACCAGCTCGCCGAGAGCTGCTGCGACAAGCCGTCCGTGCGCATGCAGGAGCTCGGCAAGAGCGTCCAGCTCAGCCAGAGCGCCCTGTCCCGGGTCGTCGCCCGCCTTGAGGCCGACGGTCTGGTCACCCGGGCGCTGTGCGCCGACGACCGCCGCGGCATCTACGTCGAGCTGACGGAGAACGGTCGCGCCCGGCACGCCGCCGCGGCCCCCACGCACCGCTCGGTGCTGGCCGCCAAACTGAGCTGAGCCTGTCCGAATTTCACCCTTTTGGTGACCCCGCTCACAGTGAAAGTCAGCTGATGGTGGCTTGTTCGCGGTAAGCGGACAATGGGAATCTGCCTGTCAGAACCCACGTTGTGCCATGCGTCAGGGCGCTCGCGGGGTCTGCGGCTGCGAGCGGCACTGAGAGCAACGGGTCCGCCTACTACAGTGGACCCCAGGTGCTGACCCCACCGGCGAGGTCATGGGTGGGTGGAGGACCGCCGACGCAGCTGTCAGGGAGTGCATATGTTCGAGAGGTTCACCGACCGCGCGAGGCGGGTGGTCGTCCTGGCTCAAGAAGAGGCCAGGATGCTCAACCACAACTACATCGGCACCGAGCACATCCTCCTGGGTCTGATCCACGAGGGTGAGGGTGTCGCCGCCAAGGCGCTGGAGTCGCTGGGCATCGCCCTCGAGGGCGTTCGCCAGCAGGTGGAAGAGATCATCGGTCAGGGTCAGCAGGCGCCGAGCGGGCACATCCCGTTCACGCCCCGGGCCAAGAAGGTGCTTGAGCTGTCGCTGCGCGAAGCGCTGCAGCTCGGCCACAACTACATCGGCACCGAGCACATCCTGCTCGGACTGATCCGCGAGGGCGAGGGCGTGGCCGCCCAGGTCCTGGTCAAGCTGGGCGCGGACCTCAACCGCGTCCGCCAGCAGGTGCTTCAGCTGCTGTCCGGCTACCAGGGCAAGGAGCCGGCCGAGGCCGGCGGCCGCGGCGAGGGCACTCCGTCCTCCTCGCTCGTGCTGGACCAGTTCGGCCGCAATCTCACCGCGCTTGCCCGCGAGGGCAAGGTGGACCCGGTCATCGGCCGGGCCAAGGAGATCGAGCGGGTCATGCAGGTGCTCTCGCGCCGGACCAAGAACAACCCGGTGCTCATCGGCGAGCCGGGCGTCGGCAAGACCGCCGTCGTCGAGGGCCTTGCCCAGATGATCGTCAAGGGCGAGGTGCCCGAGACGCTCAAGGACAAGCAGCTCTACACCCTCGACCTGGGCTCGCTGGTCGCCGGCTCCCGCTACCGCGGTGACTTCGAGGAGCGCCTCAAGAAGGTGCTCAAGGAGATCCGCACCCGCGGCGACATCATCCTGTTCATCGACGAGATCCACACCCTGGTCGGCGCGGGCGCCGCCGAGGGTGCGATCGACGCCGCCAGCATCCTCAAGCCGATGCTGGCCCGCGGCGAGCTCCAGACCATCGGCGCGACCACCCTCGACGAGTACCGCAAGTACGTCGAGAAGGACCCGGCCCTTGAGCGCCGGTTCCAGCCGATCCAGGTCGGCGAGCCGACGCTGGAGCAGACCATCGAGATCCTCAAGGGTCTGCGCGACCGGTACGAGGCGCACCACCGCGTCTCGATCACCGACTCGGCGCTGGTGGCCGCGGCCACGCTGGCCGACCGGTACATCAACGACCGGTTCCTGCCGGACAAGGCGATCGACCTGATCGACGAGGCCGGCGCCCGGATGCGTATCCGCCGCATGACCGCGCCGCCGGACCTGCGCGAGTTCGACGAGAAGATCGCCGACGTGCGCCGGGACAAGGAGTCCGCGATCGACGCGCAGGACTTCGAGCGGGCCGCGAAGCTGCGTGACCAGGAGAAGCAGCTGCTCGCCCAGAAGGCCGAGCGCGAGAAGCAGTGGAAGGACGGCGACCTCGACGTCGTCGCCGAGGTCGACGACGAGCAGATCGCGGAGGTGCTGGCCAACTGGACCGGCATCCCCGTCTTCAAGCTCACCGAGGAGGAGACCACCCGTCTGCTCCGCATGGAGGACGAGGTCCACAAGCGGATCATCGGCCAGGAGGAGGCCGTCAAGGCCGTCTCCAAGGCGATCCGCCGGACGCGCGCCGGTCTGAAGGACCCCAAGCGCCCCTCGGGCTCGTTCATCTTCGCCGGCCCGTCCGGTGTCGGTAAGACCGAGCTGTCCAAGGCGCTGGCCAACTTCCTGTTCGGCGACGACGACGCGCTCATCCAGATCGACATGGGCGAGTTCCACGACCGGTACACCGCGTCCCGACTGTTCGGTGCGCCTCCCGGCTACGTGGGCTACGAGGAGGGCGGCCAGCTCACCGAGAAGGTGCGCCGCAAGCCGTTCTCGGTGGTGCTGTTCGACGAGATCGAGAAGGCGCACCAGGAGGTGTACAACACGCTGCTCCAGGTGCTGGAGGACGGCCGCCTGACCGACGGCCAGGGCCGCACGGTGGACTTCAAGAACACCGTGATCATCTTCACCTCCAACCTGGGCACGCAGGACATCTCCAAGGCCGTCGGGCTGGGCTTCTCCGGCGGTGGTGTCGAGGGCTCGAACTACGAGCGGATGAAGATCAAGGTCAACGACGAGCTGAAGAAGCATTTCCGCCCGGAGTTCCTCAACCGCATCGACGACATCATCGTGTTCCACCAGCTGACCCAGGACGAGATCATCAAGATGGTCGACCTGATGGCCACGCGCGTCGAGGCCCAGCTGAAGAACAAGGACATGTCGCTGGAGCTGACCCCGCTGGCCAAGGCTCTGCTGGCCAAGCGCGGCTTCGACCCGGTGCTGGGCGCGCGGCCGCTGCGTCGCACGATCCAGCGCGAGATCGAGGACCAGCTGTCGGAGAAGATCCTGTTCGGGGAGCTGCAGCCCGGCCAGATCATCCTCTGCGACGTGGAGGGCTGGGACGGCACCGGCTCCGACGACAAGGCGCACTTCGTGTTCCGCGGCGAGACCCGTCCGCTGCGGATCCCGGACGCCCCGCCGGTCGGCCTGGCCGCCCACGGTGGCGACGCCGTGCAGGAGTTCGACGGCGAGTGACGCAGTTCTGCTGAGTCAAGGCTGAAGACAAAGGGCGGTTTCCCGGGTTCGCCGGGGAACCGCCCTTTGTCGTGTTCAATGGATGGTGTGGCCAGCAGCGTGCGAACCCGTGCACCCCGCCGGGCGCCCGCCTACCTGGACGAAGGTCGGCGACGGGTCGGCGGCACGCCGCTGACCTTCCTGCTCTGCCTGCTCACCGCGGCCGTGATCGCCATGGTCGCGCTGCGGCTGCTCGGCATCGACGGCGACCACGTCATGGTGGTGCTGCTGGCCGGCACTCCGTTCGCGGCCGGCGGCGGGGCGCTGCTGGTGCTGTTCTCCATGCTGTTCCGGCGCTGGGCCGTCGCCGCGGTGGCGCTGGCCTTCACCGCCTGCCTGGTCGCCGCCATCGCCCCTCGGTCCTTCACCGCACCCCGGTCGCTCGGCACCGGGCCCACCGTGCGGGCGCTGAGCGTGGACCTGGCCCAGGGCCGGGCCAACGCCGCCAGCGTCGTCGCCCTGATTCGGGACCAGCACGTCGACGTCGTGGCGTTCCAGGAGCTCACTCCTTCGTCGGCGACCGCCCTCAACGCCGCCGGCCTCTCCGCCGAGCTGCCGTCCCAGCTGTTCGCCCCCGGTGACGGCCCCACCGGCTCCGGCCTCGCCTCCCGGTACCCGCTGCAATCCGTCACCATCGACCCGCCGACCACCTTTCCCCAGGTCAGCGCCCGGGTGTCGCTGCCGCAGCAGCGGACCGTCCAGATCGAGTCCGTGCACGTGCGGCCGCCGACCGACGACAACACCACCGACACGTGGAAACGGGAGCTCGACGCCCTGCCCGACCCCGTCGACGGCACCCCGCCGATGGTCCTTGCCGGCGACTTCAACGCCACCGTCGACCACGCCGGGCTGCGATCCGCCCTGGTCAGCGGCTACACCGACGCCGCATCCCAGGTCGGCCAGGGCCTGCAGCCCACCTGGCCCACCGACGGCTCCCTGCCGCCCCTGCTGCCCATCGACCACGTCCTGGTCGACAAGCGCTGCCCCGTCGACTCCTTCGCCACCTTCGCCGTGCCCGGCGGCGACCACAAGGCCGTGCTGACCCAGTTCGTTGTGGGCCCACAGGTCTGACATGCTCCCGGCGTCTACGCCGACGACAACGGCCATGTCGCCGCGGACTGGACCGGCAACGCCGACTGCACGTCGTTCACGGTGCTGTCGAACGCCCCGGGGCATGGCTTGGACGCGTTTCCCGCCATCGCCATGCCCGACGGCTCGGTGATCGGCGGCGGGCAGGGCGACGACAAGAAGTCGACCCCGCTGCTGTGGACCTCCGACGACGGCGGCAGGACCGTGGCGGCCGTGCAGTTGCCGCCGGTCAACGGCATGGTCGGCCCGATGGCGGCGAGCGCCAGCACGATCGTGGCCGTCGAGCAATGGGCCGAGGACAATGGCGTCGGCACCTGGCGCTCGACCGATGGCGGCCGCAGCTGGCAGCTGACCAAGCTGGCCACCGGCGACGTGAAGCCGCTCATCAAACGCCTGCTGCAGACCGCGCGGGGTTGGCTGATGGTCGGCACCGGCTTGGACAGCAATCTGTTCCTGGCCAGCAGTTCGGACGGCATCGCCTGGCACGTGCTGGACACCTCCAAGCTGAGCGCCCGCGAGGTCAGCGACGCCACCGTCGCCAAGTCGGACGACGTGGTGATCATCGGCGAGGCCCCGACCGACGGCAGTCAGTTCGGCTGTGGCGCGGCGTGGATCGGCGCCGCGGACTCGCTGCGCCGTGTCGACCTCGGCTGCGACGAGCAGCCCAGGGCGACCGCCGCCCTGGCCGACGGGCGGGTGATCGTCGTCGGCACGTCCTCGGTGTGGGTCAGGGCTTGAGCCGTGACGGGTAGTTCTACGCATTGATCCTCGGCCGGACCCTGCCATGCTTCCCGCATGAGGGGGAAGCTCACCGTTGTCGTGCTGCTCGCGCTGGCCCTGGCCGGCTGCGGCCGTCCCGCACCGGCCGGACCGTCGGACCCGGCGCTCGGTTTCGTCCGGCACGACAACGCCGTGTCCGCGCCGACCGCGGACGGCGGCTACGCCCGACCCGGCGCGGGCATCCGGCACCTGCTGACGGTCGACCAGTGCGCCGTCGGAGTCGGCGTGTTCGAGAACGGCTACCGCGACGTCGGCGCGAACTGGACCGGCGACACAGCCTGCACCCGGTTCTCGCTGCCCGTGAACAAGCCCGCCACAGCAGGGGACCGGCCGCCGAGCCAAGGCGGTTGGGACGGTTCGGGCCTGGCCGCGCACGGCGCGGTGGCCCTGAACGACGGGTCGGTCATCGGCGTGGACAGCTCCGTGCAGCGCCTCGCGCCGGACGGCAGCGTGACCACGCTGGCCGACCTGCACCTGCCCTGGCACAAGCCTTCCGACGAGACCGGCGACAGCGGCCGGGCCAACTCCGTGGTGCAGTCCGGCGATCGGCTGGTGATCGGCGGCGGGCAGACGGTCGGTGGCCACAGCGCCGCGTTGATGTGGACCTCGACCGATGGCGGCCACACCCTGGCCCCGGTCGAGCTGCCCCAGGCCGAGGGCAACTACGTCGGCCCGATGGCCTCCAGCGACAACACGATCGTCGCGTCAGCGTCCGCCGGCGGCGGACGGCTCACCACTTGGCGCTCCACCGACGGCGGCCAGAGCTGGCAGCAGCACGAGATCCCGAGCGTCCCGGGCACCACAAGCATCGCCAAGGTGCTGCGCACCGAGCACGGTTGGCTGATCGTCGGCAGCGACGAGAACCGGCCGTTCCTGGCCAGCAGCCCGGACGGCGTGGCCTGGACCAAGACCGACACCGCCGCGCTGGGCAGCGGCGTGGTCCTCGACGCCACTGGCGGCAAGGACGAGGACATCGTGCTGGTCGGTGCCAGCGGCAGGTGCGGCGTGGTGTGGACGACGAGCACCGACGGCTCGTGGCAGCGCGGCGACCTCGGCTGCGACGACGCGCCGCAGGCCGTGACCACGCTGGCCGACGGGCGGGTGATCGCGGTGGGGGTGAAGGACGTGTGGGTCAGGGCTTGAGGGTGCCCGGCCAGAGGTATTGGTCCGCGGGCTGCGTCGTGCCGCGGAACCAGGCGTCGAAGAAGCCGTTCAGGTCCTTGCCGCTGATCAGCTGCACGTACGACTCGAACTGGGGCCAGGTGGCGTTGCCGTCGCGGTGCAACGCCGGCCAGGTCTTGAGGACCTGGAAGAAGGCGTCGTCGCCGATGGTGCGGCGCAGAGCGTGCAGGGCCATCGGGCCCTTGCTGTAGACGGCGCCGAACTCGTTGCCGGCGCCCATGTCATAGAGCTTGCCGGCGAAGATCTGCGGGCCCTTCTGCACCGCCCTGCGGTACGTGTCGTCCAGGTTCGCGCCCTCCTTGGCCTCCGACCACAGCCATTGCGCGTAGCTGGCCAGGCACTCGTTGAGGCAGACGTCCTTCCACTGCTGCACCGACACCGAGTCACCCCACCACTGGTGGGCGTTCTCGTGCACGATCGTGCTCAGGTCGGTCCACTTGGCGTAGATGGGCCGGGTCTGCGTCTCCAACGAGAAACTGATCTTGTCGGCGAGGAAGATGCCGCCGGCGGCGTCCTGCGGGTACTTGCCGAACTTGGACGACAGGAAGTCCAGAATCTCCGGCAGCCGCGTCTCAAGGGGCTTCTTGTCGTCCGTGCCCGGGGCGAACGCCGACACCACAGGAGTGCCGTCGGCCAGCTTGCCGGTGGCCATCGTCCAGTGGTCGATGCCGACCGTGGTCAGGTACGAGGCGATCGGCTCCGGCTCGTCCCAGCGGTACGTCGTCCAGCCGCCGCCGGACTCGTTGTGGCCGGGCACGCCGTTGGAGATCACGCTCCAGCCGTCCGGGACCCTGACCGCCAGGTGGAAGGACGCCTTGTCGGTCGGGGTGTCGTCGACCGGGTACCAGGTGGCCGCCGAGTGCGGCTCGCCCGCCGCGAACGCGCCGCCGGTGCTGGAGATCTGCCAGCCCTCCGAGCCCAGCTTCTTCGACTTCACCGGGTTCGGCTCGCCGCCGTACTGCACCTCGACCGTGAAGGTGTTGCCCTCGGCGATGGCCTCCGCCGGCTTGACCGCCAGCTTGTCGCCGGCCCGCTCGGTTTCCGCGGCCTGGCCGTCCACCGTCACCGTGCGGACATCGAGGCCGACCAGGTCGAGGCTGAACTCGCTGAGCGCCTGCTTGGCCTTGGCCGTGATCGTGGTGTCGCCGTCCAGGTGGTGCGACTTCGGGTCGTACGTGACGGCCACGACGTAGTTCGACGCGTTGTAGCCGCCGTTGCCGCTGGTCGGGTAGTACGGGTCGCCCGCCGTCCTGGCCCCGGCCGTGCCCTCGACGCCGTCGCCCGCCGCTTTCATCGTCGGGGTGCAGGCCGCGCACAACGCAGCGATCGCCAGCATCGCCGCCATTTTTCGAACCCGCATGCCGATGTGTGTACCAGGTGGTATGAGTGCTCCGTGTTCGATGTCGTCGAGTTCGGTGGCTCCGGCCCCGGCATTGTGCTGCTGCACGGGCTGATGGGCCGGGCAACCACCTGGTGGCCGGCGGCGCAGTGGCTGGTCCGCTACGGGCGGGTGGTCGGTCTCGATGCGCGGGGACACGGTCGTAATACGCATCGCGGCGGCGTTTGGCGCACCGAGGACTTCGCATCCGACGCCGCTGCCGTGATCCGTGATCTCGACCTGGGCCCCGCCGTGGTCATCGGCCACTCCATGGGCGGCCTACACGCCCTCGTTCTCGCTGCACTGGAGCCCTCGTTGGTCCGTGGCGTCGTCGTCGAGGACTTCGCCCCCGACCAGCGCGGCCGCACCGTCGACTCTTGGCGGGGCGAGTTCTCCAGCTGGCCCACGTCGTTCCAGTCCCTGGCCCACGTCCGGTCGTTCTTCGGCCCGGTCGGCGATTACTTCGTCGAGTGCTTCGAGGAACGGCCCGACGGCTACCACCTCATCGCCGATCTCGACGACCTCTACTCCATCGCCGCCGAATGGGGCCGCCGCGACTACTGGCCCTTCGTCTCCCGCGTCCAGGCCCCGCTGCTCGTCATCGAGGCCGAGCACACCTTCATGCCCGCCGGGCAGCAAGAGGCCATGGCCGCCCGCGTCCCCGACGGCCGCCACATCCTGGTCGAAGGCGCCGGCCACCTCGTCCAGCTCAGCGCCCCCGACGTCTACCGCGGAGCCGTCGAGGCCTTCCTTTCGGGCCTGCTCGACGGCTGAGCCGGCAGCGGGTCCTCAGGCTCAAGAACGTGCGAACAGAACGTCGACCTCGCCCGTGACGGTGTCCGTGATGCCGACCTCGTCGACCTTGGCGCGGATGGGCTCGACCGGGTGCAGCGCCGCGATTCCGGCGGCCAGGGTGGCGGTGTCGATCTCCTGTGCCAGTGCGCAGTGCGGCACCCAGGAGCCCGGCAGGTAGTAGGCCGAGGGGTTCTTGACCTTCTTCGCCAGCACGTCGTGCACCGCGGAGTGGACCGCCAGCAGTTCGTTGTCGACCACCGCGGTGAGCACCAGGTTGTTCTCCGTGGTGGGGAAGGTGCCCAGGGTGTACAGCCAGATGCTGGGCAGCGCCAGCAGGTTCAGCTCGGCCGTGAGGTCCGCTCGGGTCTGCCGGGTGAAGGCGCCGCCCAGGGCGAAGGTGACGTGCGGCCGGTGCCGGCGGTGGCTGCGGGTGGCCAGGCTCGGCACGCCGGCCCGCTCCAGCCGCTGCCACAGCCCTCGAACTCCTGTGTCGGCCTCGCCGTCGAAGAAGAACTCCAGGGCCTGTGCCATGGAGTCCATCCAACACTGCTCAGCTGGGGCGAACCCCCACCGCGTCACGGATCTGGTTGCCCAGCTCGGCCACCGTCCGCGCGCAGTGTGCGCAGCAGTAGAACCGGCCGTCCACCTCGACGCCATGGCCCACGATCCGGCAGTTGCACCGCTCGCACCTCGGCGCCAGCTTCTCCATCGCGCACTCGAAGGAGTCGAACCAGTGGCTCTCGCCGCTCACCGTCCGGATCTCGAACGCCATCCAGTAGTCGTTGCCGCAGACATCGCAGGTCGCCATGGCGACAGGGTGAGGGGTCGCATCGAACCCGGCAACCGGAGCGCCTACCGCTACCGGGACAGCCCCCAACCCACCCGAGTGTCTCGCGGGGCCGGTCGTTCAGCCCGGCCGAGACCGTGTCCAGGTGCTCGGCGGTGTGCACCGATAGGTCGGTGACTTTGGGGAAGTACTTGCGCAGCAAGCAGTTCGTGTTCTCGTTGCCTACACCCTGGTTCACCAGCGCAAAGTGAGTGAGGCGTTCGGTGTCCGGACGTGTGCCACGCCGGGAGGGGGCCCGAGTGGTCCCGGCCGGGGCACGGTCTCGATCTCGTCTGGTCATCGATGCGACTCCTGATCACTCAGGTGTTGCAATGACCCCTAGAACAGCCCCCTCCCTATCCCAGGGGGGCGACCCCAAGCCCATTCTACCTGCGTAAACGGCGGGTGATCTTGGGAGAAGGGGGGCCTGTGGACAACTTGGAGGTTGTCCACAGGTGGGGTCAGTGCTCACCCGGGAGGGCGAAGAGGCCGGAGTCGGTCTGCTCGATGAGGCCGTCGACGAGGAGGGAGTCGAGGCAGCGGTCGCGCTGGGAGGAGTCGGACCAGGCGGCGTCGAGCAGGGGGCGGGCGACGGGGCCGGGGGAGCCGCGGAGGACGTCGAGGAGGCGGCCGCGGACCTGGCGGTCGGTGCCGGCGAACTTCTGGACGGCTTTGGCGGGGCCGTTGTAGGCGGGACGGCCGGCGAGCTGCCAGGCGCAGGTGTCGAAGACGGGGCAGTCGGCGCAGCGGGGGGCGCGGGCGGTGCAGACGAGGGCGCCGAGCTCCATGAGGGCGGCGGAGTAGCGAGCGGCGACGGAGTCGACGGCCGGCAGCAGGGCGGCGACGTCAGCCATGTCCCGGGTGGTGGAGGGGGGACCGGCATCGCCGGCGCCATGGACGGCCCGGGCGACGACACGGCGGACGTTGGTGTCGACGACGGGACAACGCTGCCCGTAGGCGAAGGCGGCGACGGCGCGGGCGGTGTAGGCGCCGATGCCGGGCAGGGCCAGGAGGGTGTCGACGTCGGACGGCACGACATCGTTGTGCTGCAAGGTGATGACGGAGGCGGCCTCGTGCAGGCTTCTCGTGCTGAACCCTATCCCAACACCAGCTCGTGCTTAGAGTGACCGGACTAGTTTTCAGTGCTGAAGCTGCCAGGCAGTGTAGTCGACCCTTAGTGCATCCTGGCTCCTGTTGTGTCTGCAATGCTGTGAGGCGCTAGCTTTAGGTCTGCCCGATCACCTGTCGGGCAGCTACACGATGAGACCTCTCTCCTAGACATACAGTGACTTACGCCTCCGCTTATGGCCAGGGCCCCGACGAGTGTTCTGGATACCCCGGGACAAGATAAGGCGACAAGGGGGGGTGGTCACAGTACACCGTCTGTGCGTTTTGTTAACCCCGTAGGTCCTGAGAAAGGGAATTGTCGGTGCATAACATGACCACCCGGCGACACTACTCGTATCTAGTGAATTGGTTTCTCTGTTTGGAAGCAGGTGGTGACAAGGCTCCCCTGAAGCTGATGAAAATCCCTTCGGATGTCGATTGATCTATTCCAGATGGGCTCGACCCGGGCAACGGGGGTCTGCTGGAGCATGATCTCGCTGACCAGCACGCCCCAGGCGGTGCACTCGGGCCGCCGCCACGGCAGATCCCGCGCGGTCCGGTCGAACCAGCTCAGCAGTGTGTCGGCGGCAAGCATCGCCCCCGATTATCCCTGGCCGGGGGACAACACCTCGTGCAGGGCACCGTTGTGCACGTCGTAGACGAAGCCGCGGATGTTGTCGGTGTACGGCAGGAAGGCACTGTGCCGCAGCCGGGCCATGGAGGTCCGCACGCTGTCCTTGACCTCACGGAAGGCCTCGACGGCCCAGGTCGGGCGCAGGCCGGTGTCGGCCTCCAGCTCGTCCTTGAACTCCTCGTCGGTGGTCATCGACAGCCCGCACGAGGTGTGCTGGACGACCATGATCTCCCGCGTGCCGAGCTTGCGCTGGCTCAGCGCCAGCGAGCGGATCACGTCGTCGGTCACCACACCGCCGCCGTTGCGCAGCACGTGCGCCTCGCCCTGTTGCAGGCCGAAGATCTCGAACACCCGGATACGGGCGTCCATGCACGTGAGCACGGCGATGTGCAGCGACGGGCTGGCCGAGGACCGGTCCCCGCGGGTCCGGTCGACCAGTGCGGCATTGCGGTCGAGCAACTCGTCGATGGCGGTCATGTCGCACCTCCCTGTGTCTCCCTCTATGGCACCTGGTCGGGTGAGCGCTGACAAGGGGTCTTGAGCAAAGACACAACCGGATTGGGTGACCGCCACAATCCCTGGCCGACGGTGTCGGCGGCGTTACCGTCGGTGCATGATCGAGCCATCCGGTCCGCTCGAACCGTCGGTGTACTGGCGCCGCCGGGTGATCGCGCTGGTCTGCTCGGTCCTGGTGGTCGTGCTGCTCGCGGTGATCATCTCAAGCCTGCTCGGCCGCGGCTCGCAGGCCGACCCGCAGGGTGTGGCCAACAAGCAGGGCGTGGTCCCCACCTCCAGCAAGCGCCTCACGTCCTCGCCACCGACCAGCGGCACGATCGCGGCGGCCGGGGCGTCCTCGTCGTCATCGGCCTCGCCCGTGCCGACGCCGACCACCACGACGGGCCCGCCGCCACCGCCGCCTCCGCCGGGCCCATGCCCGGACACGTCCGTCACGGTCGAGGGCCGCATCGCGCAGGCTGCCTACCGGGTCGGCCAGGCGCCGCTGCTCACGCTGGTGATCACCAACTCCGGGCCGGTCGCGTGCAAGCGGGACGTCACCCGGCAGCTGCGAGAGCTGATCGTGCTGACGGCCGACGGCAACACTCGGCTGTGGTCCAGCTCCGACTGCTACTACCAGCAGCCCGCCGACGTCCGGCTGCTCCAGCCCGGCGAGCAGGCCACCTTCAGCATCGCCTGGGCCGGCCGCACCTCGTCGCCGAACTGCGCGCCGAGCGGGGCGCTGCTGCCGGTCGGCGATTACGTGGTGGTCGGAAAGCTGGGAAACCTCACGAGTAAGCCGACACCGTTCAAGCTCACCTGATTAACCCGAAGGTGTCACGGCCAGAGGGGTAATTCCCAACGCCAATCCAGTACGGTGTGGATCCACGGGAAGTCGTTCGAGAGGATCCGTTTCCGGTGTTGGACGAGCAGGCAGAGGTGGCAGACCGTTTCCGGTCGCTGCTGCTGCGTGCGCTCGTTCTGATCGGCGGCGTGCTCGCCGGCACCGCGCTGGCCTGGCTGCTCTCCTCGGCGACGGCTTCGGCCGCCGAGCCGACCCCGGTCTCCACCCTGTTGTCCACGGCCGGCGACGTCGTCGACACCTCCGTCGAGCACACGGCCCTCATCGGGCAGGACGCCCGGCTGGCCGCGCAGGCGCTGCCGGCGGCCGCGCCCTCGGTGCCGGCCATCGACGTTCCGGTGCCGCACCTGGTCGCCCCGGTGATCCTGGTCGAGCAGCGGCTCGACGAGTTCGCCGGCTCGCGATCCGATGAGCCGGTCGCCGGCGAGGTCGTGACCAGGACTTATGTTCCGGTTCACGCCGTGTCGGCCGCCGAGTCGGCCGAATCGGTCCCGGTTGCGAGCCGGGTCGAGCGCCCGACCGAGATGGTCGCGGCGCACCCGCAGGCCGGCCTGAGCGCGCCGGTCAGCCCCCTTCGTCCGGACGGCACGCCCAAGTCCGAGGTTCTGCCGTTCGGGGCTCTGCCCGGCGGCGCCTGCGGCCACGACGGCCCGACCGGCAGCGGCAGCGGCATGGCCCTGCACGACGGATCCTCCGTCGTGCCCGCGGCCGCTCCCGTCCTGTTCACGAGCGCGTCTTCGCGCTGCGTGCCGATGACCGCGCGACGTCAGCCCGGCATCACCCCCGACTGATTCACCTCTCCCGACCGATTCGCCGCGCCCGGCGATCGGTCAGCAGTCCATTTTTTCTTCACTCCCCATTTATTGGGTGATCCCTGCCCCGAATCGGTTTTTCGAGGGATCGCCCGTCTTCTCCCGTGACCCGGGAAATCAACAAGGAGAACATTCCCCATGCGTACCTGGATGAGGCGCGGAATTCCGGTGGCTCTGCTCGCCGGCAGCGTGCTGGCCATGAGTGCCGGCAATGCCGCCGCCGCGCCCGCCCCGATCGGCGACCCGACCGGCCTCGCGGACACCGCGCTGCGCCTGACCGACATCGTCGGCCACAAGGGTCTGCCCCCGCTGCCCGACACCTCGCAGATCGAGCTTCCGACGGCCCCGATCGGCCAGTCGCAGCGCGACCTTCCGAGCGGCCTCGGCGACGGCGGCCTCTCCCTGAGCAACGTGCAGCTCAACGGCCAGGACCTGGCCCACCCGGGCCTGCCCGGCCTGTCGGCGCTGCCCGGCCTCGGCGACCAGCAGCGGGCCATCGACCCCAGCCACGCCATGATCTCCGGCCTGCCGCAGCTCCAGATGCTGCCCAAGGTGCCGGGTGTGGGCTCGGGCCTGCCGATCGCGCTGGTGCCGAACCTGACCACCTCGCGCTCGCTGCCCAACTTCACCTACAGCGGCGTGGTGCCGACCGGTGGGCTGCACAACCTGGCCAAGGTGCCGGACGTGTCCAACCTGGGCAGCCTGGCCCAGGCCGAGGGCCCGATCGCGCTGCCGAGCCTGCCCGCCATGGGCGACGACGACCAGCGTTCGCTGCCGGGCACCGACCTGCTGGGCACGCTGCCCGTGGGCGGCCTGCTGGGCGGCGTGGCCGCCGAGCGTGACCTGCCGGGTCTGCCCAAGCTGCCGCTGAACCTGCCGGGCGTGCCGGTCGGGCGTTCGCTGCCGGGCCTGGGCCTGCTGTCGGTTCTGCCGGTGAACGGTCTGCTGGGTGGCGTCTCGCAGCGCTCGCTGCCGGGCCTGAGCCTGCTGTCGGCGTTGCCGATCAGCGGTCTGTTGGGTGGCGGTCTTCCGGTCGGTCGTTCGCTGCCGGGCATGGATCTCGTTGGCACGCTGCCCGTGGGTGGCCTGCTGGGTGGCACGCAGCGCGATCTCCCGGGTCTGAGCCTGCTGTCGGCGTTGCCGATCAGTGGTCTGCTGGGCGGTGGCCTGCCGATCGGTCGCTCCCTGCCGGGTACGGATCTGCTGGGCGCGCTGCCGGTCAACGGCCTGCTGGGTGTTGCTGGTACCGAGCGCGACCTGCCCGGTCTGAGCCTGCTGTCGGCGTTGCCGATCAGTGGCCTGCTGGGTGGCGGCCTGCCGGTCGGTCGTGAGCTGCCGGGTCTGAGCCTGCTGTCGGCGTTGCCGATCAGTGGCCTGCTGGGTGGCGGCCTGCCGGTCGGTCGTGAGCTGCCGGGTCTGAGCCTGCTGTCCGCGCTGCCGGTGGGTGGCCTGCTGGGTGGCGTCGCTGCCGAGCGTGACCTGCCGGGCCTGCCGGCCCTCCCCGCCCTGCCGCTGCTGGGTGGCACGCAGCGCGCGCTGCCGCTGCCTGGTCTGGAGTCCCTGGGCATGATCACGGGCCTGATCGCCAGCACCCCGCTCGCCGGCCTCCTGGCCAGCACCCCGCTGGGTTCCGTCGCCGGCCGTGAGCTGCCGGGCATCCCGGCCCTGCCGGTGCACCTGCCGCTGGTCGGCGGCACGCAGCGTGACCTGCCGGTCCTCGGCTCCGCCCTGCCGAAGCTGCCCCTGGGCCTGCCGGCCGTTCCCGGCGCCACGCTGAGCGGCATCCACGGCGTCCCGGCCCTCGGCCCGGGCTTCACCACCACCATGCCGGCCGACGACTCCGCCCGCACCATCGTGCCGGGCGTTCCCAACACGGCGGACGTTCTGGGTGGCGTGCTCGGTCACGCGCCGCGCCTGCCGATCAGCGGCATCTGAGCCGTAATCACACAGAAAACGGCCCCCGCCTTCCGCGCGAAGGTGGGGCCGTTTTCGTGTGCCTAGAGGATCACGGGCCGAACCAGCGCTCCTTCGGTGATACGAGGCGGCGCGGAGGTGGTGCCGATGACCAGCTCCGTGGACAAGGTCACGGTCCGCGGCCGGTTGTGGTCGGCCGCGTTGACCAGCAGCTTGCCGGCGGCACGGCCCTTCTCCATCACGGGCTGACGCACGGTGGTGAGCCCGGCCCGCTCGCTCTCGGTGATGCCGTCGAAGCCGGTGATGGTGAGGTCCTGCGGCACGCGCAGACCCCGCCGCCGAGCCTCGCCCAGCGCGCCGAGGGCCAGGATGTCCGAGGTGCAGATCAACGCCGTGACCTGGGGGTCCCGGTCCAGCAGCTGGGCCGCGGCGGAGGCGCCGGAGGCGATGCTGTGGTCGAAGCGCTCGACAACGGGAATGGAGGTCCAGTCCACATTGGCCGAGGTGAAGGCCGTGGCCAGCGCCTCCAGCCGCGCCCGCTGCACGTGGAAGTGGGCGGTGTGCTGGCGGTCGACGTTGACGAAGCCGTCGTTGCGGTCCCGCGCCAGCCGCATGCAGATCACGCCGACCCGGCGGTGGCCCAGCTCGATGAGGTGGCTGGCGATCTGGGTGATCGCGGCCCGGTCGTCGATGCCGACCCGGTCCACGGTGTCCAGCTCGGGCTGGTCGCAGACCACGGTGGGCACCGGACGCTCCAACACGGCCGCCAGGTGCGGGTCGTCGTCGGGCACCGAATACACCACGAAGCCGTCGACGCCGGCCCGGTGCACCGCGGCCACGTCCTCACGTTCGGGATTGGCCGGCACCAGCAGCAGGCCCTGGCTGGCGTCCTCGCACGCGAGCGCGAGACCCTCCAGGAAACCGACCGCGGCCGGGTCGCGGAACGCGTAGGACAAGTTCTCGGTCAGCAGCAGCCCCACCGCGCCCGCCTTGCGGGTCCGCAGCGACCTCGCGACCGGGTCCGGACCGGGATAGCCCAGCCTTCGTGCCGTCTCCAACACCCGCCGGCGCAGCTCAGGCGAGAGCTGGTCGGGCCGGTTGTATGCGTTGGACACCGTTGTCCGCGAAACGCCCAGCTCAGCGGCAAGAGATGCCAACGTCGCCGGCCGTCGCACATGCATTGACCGCGCCATGGAGTGACCGTAACGGTCAAGAACCAATTCGTGAAGCCGACGGCACCCGTGTCCCCCTGAAGCACTATCCCGGCATGTCAACAGGTCTTTCGCGTTAAGTCAGCTTGGTGTAGACCAATTCACGCCCTCGGAATCGGTCCTGTCGACTCCCTGACCACCAGTTTGGGCCGAAACAGGCGGGTGTGCGAGGCCGCCGTCTCCCGTCGGGAATCGGGCTCCAATCGCTGGACAAGCTCGTCCACGGCTGCGGCCGACATCTCACTGATGGGCTGCGCCACAGTTGTCAGCGCGGGGGTGCAGTGTCGGGCGAACGGGATGTCGTCGAAGCCGACCACGGAGAGTTGCGCCGGCACGCGAAGGCCCCGCCGCGCGGCCTCCCGCAGCGCCCCGATCGCCATCTGGTCCGACGAGCAGATCACCGCCGTCGGCGCGACCGTGTCGAGCAGGTGCCCCAGCGCGGCTGCCCCGCCGGAGGGTTCGAACGGGCCGTGGGCGACGAGCTCGGCCGGCGCGGGATGGCCGTTCTCCTCCAGCGCCGCGGCCCAGCCGGCGCGCTTGAGTCGTGACGGCAGAGCCCGGGCGGGTCCGCTGACAAAGCCGATCCTGGTGTGTCCCAGCGCGATCAGGTGCGAGGTCGCGAGGTAGCCGGCCAGCTGCTCGTCCACGCCGATGTCGGCGACGTCCAGGGCCGGGGTGGCGCCGTTGATGAACACCATGCGCACGCCGTCGGCGACGAGGCGGGTGTAGTAGCCGGCCTCCGGCGCCTCGCCGGGCGGGGCGTTGGTGATGGCCGGCGACACGAAGATCATCCCCTCCACGCCGCGGGCCAGCACCATGCGCACGTACTCCTCCTCGCGCAGGCCGGCCGACCGCGTGTTGCACAGCAGCGAGGAGTAGCCGGCGGCGGTGGCCTTGGTCTCCAACGCCTCGGCGAACGCCGGGAACACCGGGTTGGACAGCTCCGGCAGCAGCAGGCCGATCACGCCGGTGCGCTGCAACGCCCCCAGGCCGCGCGGCGAGTACGGGAGGTCCGACAGGGCGGCAAGCACCCGTTGCCGGGTGTCCTCGTTCACGCCGGCCCGACGGTTGAGGACCCGGCTCACGGTGGAGACGCTGACGCCCGCGATCTTCGCGATCTCGGCCAGACCGGGCACCCGCGTCCTCCTCGACAACTCTGCTTTCGCCACATGGGGCGCACATGTGGGGCCAGAAGTCGGATGTGGTCCACATGTGGCGGATCTGGGCGTGTCCGGGGGAAGCCTGCCCGGGGTGGAAAGGTTTTGCAACGACCGCGCCCGGTCACTGGGTCATTACGGTGCGGTTACGGCCGTTGTCTTGCCCGACCTTTGGTCACACCGGTGAAATCCGCGGCAAAACTTTGCAGGGTAAGCAACGGGGAACGGACGGTTACCATGCGACGCACTGCTCTCGTGATCGCCGGAGCGCTGTTACTCACGGCCTGTGGCGGCGGAGGCGGCGCCACCGGCGCGGACTCCGGCAAGGTCGTCTTCTGGGACACCAGCGGACCCAACGAGCATCCCGTGTTCGATCAGGTGGCCAAGGACTGCGCGACCAAGGGCGGCTACACCGTCGACGTGCAGCAAGTGTCCTTCGACCAGGCGCTGGCCAACTACAAGACGGCCGCGCAGGGCGGGCAGGGCCCGGACGTGCTGCGTTCGGACGTGGGCTGGGTGGCCCAGCTGGCCCAGAACGGCTTGATCACCGACCTGTCCGACACCGACGCGGCCAAGGACACCTCCGACTTCCTCGACGGGCCGCTGGGATCGACCAAGTACAACGGGAAGACCTACGCCGTTCCGCAGGTCACCGACACGCTTGCCTTGCTGTACAACAAGAAGATGCTGGCCGACGCGGGCGTGCAGCCGCCGGCCACCTGGGACGAGCTCAAGGCCGACGCGCCGAAACTGGGCGGGGCCAACGCGATCTTCCTCAACAACGACGCCTACTACGCGCTGCCCTTCATCTACGGAGCCGGCGGCGACCTGCTCGACGTGCAGAACAAGAAGATCGTCGTGAACTCGCCGCAGAACGTGCAGGCGCTGCAGACCGCCAAGGGCCTGTTGGACGCCAAGGCCGCGACCACGGCCCTGGACCAGGCCAACTCGTACAACAACATGAAGGCGGCGTTCTCCGCCGGCCAGGTCGCGATGGAGATCGACGGCCCGTGGACGGTGGTCGACCTGCTCAAGGGCGACGCGTTCAAGGATGCGGCCAATCTCGGCGTCGCGGTGCTGCCGGGCGTCACCGCCGGCAAGGGCAGCGGACCCATCGGCGGCCACGATTACGTTGTGCGCCAAGGAACCAAGGCCAAGGCGTCCTCGGTGAAGTTCATCCAGTGCATGAGCTCGACCGAGTCGCAGGTGTCCATCTCCAAGCAGCTCGGCCTGCTGCCCACGCGCAAGTCGGCCTACGACAGCCCGGACGTGAAGTCGCAGCCGAACGTGACGGCCTTCGAGCCGGCGATCAAGCAGGCGCACGCCCGGCCGTGGGTGGCCGCGGGCGCGCAGCTGTTCGACCAGCTCAAGATCGACTACGCCTACGTGCTGTCCGGGCAGAAGGACGCCAGGACGGCGCTGGACGAGGTGGCCAAGGCCTACAAGGACCAGGTCGTCACCGACTACTCGGTGAACTGACGTGCGCCGCTCGATCGAACGGCACTGGTACGCCTACGCGATGGTCGCCCCGGTCGTGGTGGTGCTCGCGGTGCTGGTGCTGTACCCGTTGGCCCAGGGCGTCTGGTTCACCCTCACCGACATCAACGAGTCCACCATCGCCAACCCGGTGCTCGACCGTCCGGCGACCTACTCCTTCGTCGGGCTGCGCAACTACCTGAACGTGCTGTCCGGCGATCCCAGCTTCGGCTCGTTCTGGTCCACGTTGCTGCGCACCATCATCTGGACCGGGTCCTGCGTCGTGCTCACCTATGGCGTCGGCCTCGGCCTGGCGCTGCTGCTCAACCGGCCGATGCGGGCCCGCGCCCTGTACCGGGTGCTGCTGATCCTGCCGTGGGCGGTGCCGGTGTTCATCAGCGCGTTCGCCTGGAAGTTCATGTTCAACAGCCAGTTCGGCGTGATCAACCAGGTGCTCGGGGCGTTCGGGCTCGGGCAGCCGGTGTGGCTGGGGCAGACCGATCTCGCGCTGGTCGCGGTGGTCATCGTCAACGTCTGGGTCGGCGTGCCGTTCATGATGCTGGCGCTGCTCGGCGGCCTCCAGTCCATTCCGGCCGACCTGTACGAGGCGGCCGAGGTGGACGGCGCGACGCCGTGGCAGCGGTTCCGGGACATCACACTGCCCGGGCTGCGCTCGGTGTCCAGCACCGTGGTGCTGCTCGGCATCATCTGGACGTTCAACATGTTCCCGGTGATCTACCTGGTGACGGGTCCGGCGGCCAACCCGAACACCCGGATCCTGGTCACCTACGCGTTCGAGCGCTTCTTCTCCGGCGCCTCCCGGGACTACGCGGTGGCGTCCACCTACGGCGTGCTGATCCTGTCCGTGCTGTTGGTGTTCGCCGCCTTCTACCGGCGGGCGCTGCGTCGTCAGGAGGCGTTCGCGTGACCATCGAATCCCTCCCGATCCAGGTTCAGGCGGCCCGGGTTTCCTTGCGGGGCAAGAGATCCATGGGACGAAGTGTGGCGCTGCACGCGACTCTGACCGTGGCGTCGCTGATCGCCGTGTTCCCGGTGTTCTGGGTGCTGGTGACGTCGTTCAAGCCGGACGCGCGGGCCGTCGCGCCGACGATCCGGCTGTTCGACGAGTCGTCGTTGGCCAACTATCGCGACGTGCTTTCCGGGCAGCAGGGCGACTTCCTGGCCTGGGTGCTGAACTCCGTGGAGATCGCGCTGCTGACCACGCTGATCGCGGTGTTCCTGTCGGCCACCACCGGATACGCCGTCAGCCGCTTTCGCTTTCCCGGCAGCCGAAAGCTGTTGCTGTCGTTCCTGATCGCGCAGATGTTCCCGTTCGCGGTGCTGATCGTGCCGCTGTTCAACGTGTTGCTGTCGCTGGGACTGCAGGGCACCGGCATCGGACTGGTGCTGGTCTACTGCACGACCTCGGTGCCGTTCTGCACGTACATGCTCAAGGGCTACTTCGACACCATTCCGACCGACATCGACGAGTCGGGCCGGGTCGACGGGCTGTCCCCGTTCGGCGTCTTCTGGCGGCTGGTGCTGCCGCTGGCCCGGCCGGGGCTGGCCGTCACGGCGTTCTACGCGTTCCTCACGGCGTGGGGCGAGGTGGCCTTCGCGTCGGCGTTCCTGAGCGCTTCGGACGAGTCCAAGACGCTGGCGGTCGGGCTCCAGGTGTTCGTGCAACAGAACCGCGTCGAATGGGGCCATTTGGCCGCCGCGTCGATACTCGTGTCGATCCCCGCGGTCGCTGTGTTCTACCTGGTACAGCGGTTCCTCGTGACGGGGCTGGCCGCGGGCGCGGTCAAGGGGTGACGATTCAGAAACGGTGGGTAGTCGGTGTACGCCGAGGGGCTGACGGATGCGCTTTCTCGGGTTACTTTGTCGTCACACGTTTCGCAGTGAAAGGGACCACACATGGCCGAGGTCGCCTACGTCAGTGCCTCCCGGGTGTTCGCCGGGAACCCGCCGGTGCGCGCGGTCGACCAGCTGGAACTCGATGTCGCTGACGGTGAGTTCCTGGTGCTGGTCGGGCCGTCCGGCTCGGGCAAGTCCACCGCCCTGCGCATGCTCGCCGGTCTGGAGGACGTTGACGAGGGCGCCATCAAGATCGGCGGCAAGGACGTCACCAACGTGCCGCCGAAGGGCCGCGACATCGCCATGGTGTTCCAGTCCTACGCGCTGTACCCGCACATGACGGTCGCCGAGAACATGGGCTTCGCGCTCAAGCTGCGCGGCACGTCCAAGCAGGAGATCAAGGACAAGGTCGCCGAGGCGGCCAAGATGCTGGACCTGACCAAGTACCTCGACCGGAAGCCGAAGGCGCTTTCCGGTGGTCAGCGGCAGCGCGTCGCCATGGGTCGCGCCATCGTGCGCGAGCCCAGCGTCTTCCTGATGGACGAGCCGCTGTCCAACCTGGACGCCAAGCTCCGCGTCGAGACCCGGGCCAACATCGCCGCCCTGCAGCAGCGGCTCGGCACGACCACGATCTACGTCACGCACGACCAGGTCGAGGCCATGACCATGGGCGACCGGGTGGCCGTGCTCAAGGACGGCCTGCTCCAGCAGTGCGCCTCCCCGCGTGAGCTGTACGACCGCCCGGCCAACGCGTTCGTGGCCGGCTTCATCGGCTCCCCGGCGATGAACCTGAAGACGGTTCCGCTGACGGCCGAGGGCGCCCTGCTCGACGGTCTCACCGTGCCGCTGACCCGGTCCGCGCTGGACAAGGCGTCGACCGAGGGCCTCAAGGAGGTCACCTTCGGCGTCCGTCCCGAGACGTTGCGCCTGGCCGGCGCCGACGAGGAGGGCATGGAGCTGACGGTCGAGCTCGTCGAGGAGCTCGGCGCCGACGCGTACGTCTACGGCTCGGTGCGCATCGGCGGTGTGCCCGAGCGCTTCATCGTCCGCGTCGACGGCCGCACGCCGCCGGCCTTCGGCCAGAACGTCAAGGTCGCCGTGCGCGACACCAGCGAGGTGCACCTGTTCCACCCGGAGAGCGGCGCCCGCCTGGAAGTCTGAAAGTTTCACTGCCGTGTGGGGCCCGTCGACAGCCACGGAGCCCGCATGTGCCGGACAACCGGTGGGCGGGGCTCGTCGTCTGACCTGATATGCGCACCCTCTACCGGGACGGCTTCGACTACCTCACGTCGAGGCCCGACGTCACCGCGGCCCTGCTGCTCGGCGGCCTCGTCCTCGGGGCGTTGGCGCTGCTCGCCGCCCACCTGTTCCGCTGGGGCAAGACTGCCTCGGCGCTGGCCGGCGTGAGCCTGGCCCTGGCGCTGTCCGTGACCCTGGTCCGTCCGTACTGGGGCGAAGTTCGGCTCGGCGACCCGCTTCAGGCCTGTGTTCCTGGCCACTTTTCCGTCTCGGCCGGGGGCGCGCTGCTGAACTTCGTGATGCTGATGCCGCTGGGCTTCTTCGGAGTGCTGGCCACCAAGCGGCCGCTGCTGGTGGCCATGGGCTGCGTGTCCGTGAGCGCCGGCATCGAGATCACCCAGGCGCTGTTCGAGCTGGGTGTCTGCGACGGTCAGGACTTCATGAACAACAGTGTCGGCGGTGTGCTGGCCGCGCTGGCCGCGTGGGTGCTCCTGCTGGTGTTCGGCCGCGGCAAGCACCAGGTGCGTCGGCAGCAGCCCCCGAGCGGCCCGAACCGGCCGGTCGGGTCCGGGTGGCTCGCCGGCTCCACCAGCGGGCCCGTGCACTCGGATCGCTGGCGGGCCGATGGCCCCACCGTGCCGGTCCAGGTCGCGCCCGACCACGAGACCGTGCCGCTCCGACAGCGCCGGGAGACCGTGGCCACGGGGGCCTGGCGCAGGCGGTAACCGCCCGACTGCGGCGAAGAACACACCTCACGGCACCGGCAGGTCTCCGACCTGCCGGTTCTTTGGTTCAGACCACGCGAACCACCCGTCCAGGTGATAACGATTTTCACTCCAACGAGGAAGTTGATCACTCTTCTCGCTTAGGCTCCACTCGACAACGGTTTCCATTACACGATCTTTCACGCGGTCGAGGGGTGTGCTGATGACGGTCCGTTCCCGATGGGCAGGTGTGGCCGTGCTGGCCATGGCGGCGCTGACCGCCGCGGCGTGCGGCAACGGCGCGGCCGCCCCGGCCGACGGCAAGATCAAGGTCGTCGCCTCCACCGACGTGTGGGGCAGCGTGGTCAAGGCCGTCGGCGGCGACGCTGTCAACGTCACCTCGATCATCGACGACCCCACCAAGGACCCGCACGACTACGAGATCAAACCGACCGACACCGCCGCCGTGGCCGGCGCGCAGTTGTTGGTGTCCAACGGAATCGGCTACGACGACTTCTTCGCCAAGACCGTCTCGACCGTGGGCGCGGGCAAGCCGAGCGTGGTGGCCTTCGACGTCTCCGGCAAGCAGAAAGCCGCTGACACCAACGAACACGTCTTCTACGACCTGCCGACCGTGAAGAAGGTGGCCGACAAGGTCGCCGAGGACCTCGGCGGCATCGACGCGTCCAGGAAGGCCACGTTCGACGCCAACGCCAAGGCGTTCGACGCCAAGCTCGACGACGTGCTCACCCAGATCGCGAAGATCCCGGCCGGCAAGAAGGTCGTGGTGACCGAGCCCGTCGCCAACTACCTGCTGACCGCCGGCAACCTCGCCGACGCGACGCCCAAGCAGTTCGAGGAGGCGGTGGAGGCCGGCACCGACATCCCGGTCGCCGCCGTCGCCGCCACCAACGCCCTGATCGCCAACCGCCAGGTCGACGCCCTGGTCAACAACGCCCAGACCGAGACCGACCTGACCAACCAGCTCAAGGCCAAGGCCGCGACGGCCGGCATCCCCGTCGTGGACGTGACCGAGACGCTGCCCGCCGGGACGACCGACTACGTTGGTTGGATCGGCAAGGAGGTCGACGCCCTATCGAAAGCGCTCGCGAAGCAGTGACGACTGACGCGTTCGTCCACGCCGCCCCGGTCTCAGCGCCGGCGGCGGCGCTGCGCATGCGCGGGGCCCGGCTCAACTACGGCAGCCGCGTCCTGTGGGACGGCCTGGACCTGGACATCAGGCCGGGCGAGTTCCTGGCCGTGCTCGGCCCCAACGGCTCCGGTAAGACCAGCATGCTGCGGGTGCTGCTGGGCCAGCAGCCGCTGTCGGCGGGCGAGGTGGCCATCGCCGGCAGCGCGCCCGGCAAGGCCAATCACAAGATCGGCTACATCCCGCAGCAGCGGTCCATCGACCCCAACCTCACCCTGCGCGGCCGCGACCTCGTCGGCCTCGGCCTCGACGGGCACCGCTGGGGCCTCGGCCTGCGCGGCCGGGCCGAGCGCCGCCGCCGGGTGGAGGCCGCCCTGGCCGAG
>NZ_KK037166.1:5429937-5452505 GCF_000568255.1 Kutzneria sp. 744 | reverse complement strand
GCCCAGGCCCTGGTCGGCGACCCCCAGCTGCTGCTGTGCGACGAGCCGCTGCTGTCCCTCGACCTCGCCCACCAGCGTGTGGTCAGCGACCTCATCGACGCCCGCCGCCGCGCCGCCGGCACCGCCGTGCTGTTCGTGACGCACGAGATCAACCCCGTGCTGCCGCTGGTCGACCGGGTGCTCTACCTGGTCAACGGCCGGTTCCGGATCGGCACCCCGGACGAGGTCATGACCTCGGAGAACCTGTCCGAGCTGTACCGCACGCCCGTCGACGTGCTGCGCGTGCGCGGCCAGATCGTGGTCGTCGGGGCGCACCAGGAGTCGCACCACTGCGCCGACACCACGCCGTCGCCGGAGGTACGGCCCTGATGTCCGATCAGCTCGCCCTGCGTCGGGAGGCGCGGTCCTGATGTCCGACTACATCTCCACCACCCTGCTGCTCCTCCCGTTCGTCGGCACGGCGCTGGTCGCCGCCGCCGTCCTCGGCGTGCTGGCCGGGGTGTTGGGGCCGCTGATCGTCACCCGCAACATGGCCTTCTCCGTGCACGGCACCAGCGAGCTGGCCCTGACCGGTGGCGCGGCGGCGCTGCTGGCCGGCATCAACGTCGGCTACGGCTCGCTGATCGGTGCCGTGGTGGCGGCGGTGATCCTGGGGCTGCTCACCCGCAAGGTGTCCGAGCACGACTCCGTCATCGGCGCGGTGCTGGCCTTCGGGCTGGGCGTCGGCGTGCTGCTGCTGTCGTTCTACGAGGGCAACTCGGCCAACAAGTTCGGCCTGCTCATCGGGCAGATCGCCAGCGTCGACTCCGGCAGCCTGGTGCTGCTGATCAGCGCGGCCGTCGGCGTGCTCATCGTGCTGGCCTTCATCTACCGGCCGCTGCTGTTCGCCAGCGTGGACGCCGAGGTGGCAGCCGCGCGCGGGGTGCCGCTGCGGATCCTGTCGCCGGTGTTCGCGGTGCTGGTGGGCGTGGCCACCGCGCTGGGCGTGCAGACCGTCGGGTCGCTGCTGGTGCTGTCGCTGATGATCACGCCGGCCGCCGCGGCGTCGCGGGTGACGGCGTCGCCGGTGGTGGCGACCGTGCTGTCGATCGTGTTCGCGGAGCTGGCGGTGCTCGGCGGCATCGTGCTGTCGCTGGTTCCGGGCAAGCCGGTGAGCGCCTTCGTCACGGCCATCTCGTTCCTGATCTACCTGGTGTGCCGGCTGGTCGGCGTGCTGCGGGCGCGGCGCATCGGCAGCGGACGGGGCATGGCCTCGGCCCACCTGGCCGCGGCCCGACCCTGAGTCGGGATCGGGGATTTCCCTATGAGAACGCCAGTCGATCCGTACTAGCGTTGAAGCATGACTGAGGACATCAGCACGATCGACCCGGGCAAACCTCAGAGTGTCCAACGCCGAGCGCGAGCGGGCGGGGGCGCTGCTGCGGGACGCCCTGGACCAGGGGATGATCACCCTCGACGAGTTCGGCGAGCGCAGCGCGATCGCCGCGTCGGCCAAGGTCCGCGGCGAGCTCACCGCGATCCTGGCCGACCTGCCGGCCGCCGTGGCCAACGGCGCGGTCGCCCTGACCTCGCCCGCCGCGGCCGAGTCCGAGCGCCCGCTCGAGCTCAACGCCGGCATGGGCAACGTGAACCAGGTCGGCGAGTGGACCGTGCCGAGCCGGATCAACGCGCGCTGCTCCATGGGCAACGTGAAGATCGACTTCAGCGAGGCCATCTGCCGGCACCGCGACGTGTGGCTGCACGCCGAGTGCGGCTGGGGCAACATCAAGGTCCTGGTGCCGCACGGCTGGACCGTGGTCGTCGAGTCGGTGTCGGTCGGCAGCGGCCGGCTCACCAACAAGGTCAACTCGCCCGGCTCGCCCAACCTGCCCGTGCTGCACGTGGAGGGCAGCGTCAGCGCCGGCGACATCAAGATCCGTTACGCCGACTGAAAAATCGCTGGGTCCCGCTCGCTACGGTCTGGGGATGCAGACGTACTACGGGCGGGACGAAGAGGACGGGCGGCTCGGCGGAGGTGCCGGGCTGCTGGAGCTGCTGCGCACCAAGGAACTCGTACGGCGCTACCTGCCGCCCGCTCCTGCGTCCATTGTGGACGTCGGTGGCGGGACGGGCGTGCACGCGCGCTGGCTGGCCGAACTGGGCCACCGGGTCGATCTTGTCGACGCCGTGCCGCTGCATGTGGCCAGGGCGTCGGAAATCCCCGGTGTGACCGCGGTTCTCGGTGACGCGCGCAAGCTCGACGCCGCCGACGCGTCGTACGACTTCGTCCTCATGTGCGGGCCGCTGTACCACCTGCTGACCGTCGAGGACCGGCTCGCCGCCTGGCGCGAAGCCCACCGGGTGCTGAAGCCCGGCGGGTTTGTCGCCGCCGCGACCATCTCCCGGTTCTCGTCCTTCCATGACGGCCTCTACCGGGATCTGTTCCGGCACGAGGAGTTCCGGGCCATGGTCGAGTCCACTGTGGTCGACGGGCATCACCGTCCGCCCGAGGACCGCCCGTTCAACTGGTTCACCCACACATACTTCCATCGCCCCGAGGAGTCGGTGCAGGAGGCCGTTACTGCGGGATTCCTTGCGCCGCAAGTGTTCTCCGTCGAGGGCAGCGGGCGAGCGCTGCCCGACGACGAGGTGGACGCCCGGCTGGCCGATCCCGTGCGACGTGAACACCTGCTGTGGGCGCTGCGCCTGGTCGAGACCGAGCCGTCCGTGCTGGGCGTCTCCTCGCACCTGCTCACCGTGGGGCGCAAGGGTTAGCTGTTCTGGCAGGCCCGCGCGTAGGCGCTCGTCAGCTTGAGGGTGGCCGGCATCGACGGGCGGGCCGGCCACACCTGGACCAGGTACTCGTCCACCGGCTCGTCATCGTGCTCGTCCGCCGTGTCCAGATCATGACCGGCGTCCATTCCCCTTGCGTGGTAACGCAAACGGTGATTGCCCGGTCCATTCGGCAGCGCGCCCAGCGGATGGCTGTCCTCGCCCGCCCACTCCACCAGGTGCAGCTCGTCCTCCATCGGGCCGAAGTCGATCTCCACCACGTCCTCGTAGCGCTCCAGCTGGGCGCCCGGATCCGCCTCGGCGACGTCCACCCGGACACCCACGTGCCCCGTGTGCAGGCCCGTGAGCAGGATCGCCTCGCCGCCGTAGACGCCGACGATGCCGACCGGGTTCGCCGTGAAGCAGCGGTCCCAGTCGGGGCTGCCGTGGGGGTCTCCGCTGAGGTAGCACTGGCCGTCGTGGATCCAGACGTGACCGTCGAACGCCATCACCGCATGATCCTATTGGGTGACGTCGTATGGTGGGCCTATGACCGAGCAAGAAGATCGACAAGCCCGGTTCGACCGGGGGATGGCGCTGTTCAACGAGGTCAGCGGGGGACAGGGACAGGCCGTCCTCGACTCGCTCGCCGACGTCTCGCCCGAGCTCGCGTACCAGACCGTCGCGTGGGGCTTCGGCGAGATCTACAGCCGCCCCCAGCTGCCGCCCCGGGACCGTCAGCTCGTCACGATCGGAATGCTCACCGCCCTCGGCGGCTGCGAGGCCCAGTTGCGGGTGCACGTCAACACCTCGCTCAACGTCGGGCTCACCCCCGCCGAGATCGTCGAGGCCATGCTCCAGGCCGCCGGCTACTGCGGCTTTCCCCGGGCCCTCAACGCCACCGCCGTCGCCAAGGCTGTTTTCGCCGAGCGCGGACTCCTTCCCGTCGACACCGACCAGTGACTACCGTTGGTCGGTGCTGGAATTCCTGCAACCGCTGGTCGACCTGATCGCCAAGACGGTGCCGGCCCTGTCCAAGCGCCACGAACGCGACGAGGCCGCCAGGCTCGGCGCCGAGCTGTTCCTGCTCTACGTCCAGTGCAACGAGGCCCTCGTGCAGGGCGAGCACATCGTGCGCAGCCTGGAGAGCTACCTCGCGCTCGTCGCCCAGGGTAGCCAGTGGGCCGACGACGTCCGGACCTCGCTGTCTCGTGGCCTCCGCGACCAGCTGCGCACCATGACCGCCGTCGCCGCCCGCCTGCGTGAGTTCCAGTTCGCGTTCCACGTCCTGGAGGGGCCCGCCTACCTGGAGCTCCGGTTCCACACCGACCTCAAGATGGCCGCCCTCTACCACGTCGTCGCCGCCCTCGACGAGGACCGCCTGCCGCTGCGCACCGCCGGCCTCCTCATCGACAACGGTGGTGTTCTCCAGCCCGGCCCCGGTCCGGGCACCGAGGCCCTTCGCCGCCTCAACTACCAGCTGTCCGACGAGATCGCCGCCAGCTCCCTGCCCCTGGACCGCCCTTGGGGCCCCGAAATGCCCGCCGTCGTCGAGCGCTACCTCGCCGTCCGCCGCCCTCGTGAGCAGCTCGAACGCATCCGCTCCGCCTTGGAGAAGATCCGCGCCGCCCTCGTCGCCAACTTCTCCCTCGGCGACGTTCTCCTCCGCGCCGGCGACCCCCGCGCCCACCGCGGCCGTTGACGTTCCGCGAGAGCCTGGTGCCGGTGGCCCCCGACGTCACCCTCTTCGTCGCGCGGACCCCCGAATCGGCCGGCACGCCCCTGCTCGTTATTCACGGCGGCCCCGACTGGGACCACACCTACCTCCGCGATCCCTTGCACCGCCTGCCCGGCGTCGTCCTCCCCGACCTTCGCGGCTGCGGCCGATCCACCCGCGGCCTGCCTTCTTCCTCCTACACCTGGGACGCCGTCGTCTCCGACCTGCTCGCCCTCTTCGACGTCCTCGGCATCCCTGAGGCCGACGTCCTCGGCTTCTCCACCGGCGGCCTGATCGCCCAGCGTCTCGTTCTCGCTGCTCCGCAACGGTTTCGACGCATGGTCGTGGCTTCCAGCAGCATCATCCCCGTACCGCCCGACGCCTTCGCCTCCCGCCCGCCGCGCCCCTCCCCGCCGCCCGGCCTGGTCGGCACCGAGGCCAACCGCGCCTCCGCCATCGCCGCCGCTTCCGTTGACGTATGGCGCCCGGACGCCCGTCCCGACTACCTGGACCGCGTCGCCGCCATCCGCTTCTCCGGCGACTGGTGGCTTCCCTGGACCGCCGGCACCCTCCCACCCGTCCGTGTCCCCGATGCCGCCCGCCGCCTCGCCGACCTCGGGCTCCCCATCCTTTTGTTGCACGGCCGCCAGGACACGATCTTCCCCGCCGCCCTCGCCAACCAGGCCGCCGCCCACAACCCCGCCGCTCGCGCCGTGATACTCGACGACGCCGCTCACATGACCCACATCGACCAGCCGGCCGCCTGGCTCGCCGCCCTCACCGACTTCCTGACCTGATCGGAGCGCAGACCGAATTCGCCCCGCCGCCTGATGGGATCCCCACACTGGGGTCATGTCGATGAGTGATCTGGTGGCCCGCCTGGAGCGCGTCGAAGCTGAACTGGCGCTGCAGCGCCTGGCCCATAACTACTGCGTCGCTGCCGATGGTCGGGACCTGCCGCTGTGGCGGAGCGTCTGGGCGTCGGAGGCGGTGTGGGAGACCAGCGCGGACCCGGACTACATCTTCACCGGCATCGACGCGATCTGCGTAGCCGTGCAGCGGCAGTGGGAGACGTTTCCGGTGATGCAGCACGGCACAGTGAACCAGGTCCTCGACATCGGGTCCGGGTCGGCGACCGGCCGCTGTGACGTGATCATTCATGTCCAGCTGCCGGACGGCGGCTGGATCACCGGCGGCGGCACCTACGAGGACCGGTACGAGCGCTCCGACAGCGGCTGGCGGATCGGCCGTCGACGGGTGACTGCGGCCTTCGATCTCGGACCGCTGTCCGAGGTGCGTCCGTAGCCGATCAGAACTGGTAGTAATGAACCCGGCGACCGTCCACCTGGGACTGGTGGCCCCGAAAGCCCTTCTACCAGCGAAGATACCTCTCGATAGTTCTCGCCGGTTCTCACCGTTGCCCGACGCTTGACGGCCTGGAGACGGCCTGAGAGTGGATCTTGCTTGGGCTCAGCCAGGCTGAGGGCGTCATCCCGATACGTAGCCGATCATGCGGCCTGTGGTGCCGTGTCAGGGCACGCTTTCCCGCCTTGACACGGTGCTGCCGGCCGCAGTCGATGATGGCCGTATCGGGGTGCCGCCCGGACGCACGTGGCCGTTGGGAGCTGCCGTGCTCGGGGCTGTGCGGTCTGTGCTCCTGGCCCTCGCGCCGCCGGCGGTGGCGTCCCTGGCGTGCGCCGCCGGCCGTGGCCGGAAGGGTCGCCCGGCAGGCGAAGCCTGAGGGCCGTTGGCGGCCCTTCCGGCCATACGGCCTGGTGACCGGCGCTCCCAGGCCAACCACGCGCCGCCGCCGGCGGCGCGTCTTGATCCCATAGAGCCAAATTCGGCAACACTCCGTCACACACGATGCGGTTGTACTGGCCGACGTCCCTGCCTCCGCCGTCGAGGAGGATCACCGCTAGGGCACGATCACGGGAACGGGTGTATCGAATGTGATCACAACCGCGATAGTGTTGCTGTAACTGACGAGCGGCTAGAGGGGAGCGCGCTGTGGCGATGACCTTTACTGAACGCCTTGCGGCGCGGTTCCTCTTGACCGTGAAGTTTGAAGAGCTGTACGAAGACGAGTTTGAGACTTTCTTTCACGATTTGATGTCAGTGCGATATCCCGACTTTGTCGATGTTCGGACCGCCGGGAACCTGGGGGATATGGGAAGTGACGGGTTGTCGCTTCATAGTGGCAAACTCTACGCCTGTTACGGTCCGCACGCATTTAATGAAAAAAGCTTGAACGATAAGTTTAAGGGTGACCTAGAGAAGGCTAAGGTCAAGCGTAAGGGGCAGTTTCACACCTTCGTCTTTGTGCACAATGATCGTCGTGGAGGTCTTCATCCGGCTGTAGCCGGTCTGATTGCTACGGCTGCTCAAGCGAACCGTGAGATCAAGTTCGACAACTTCGGCTTCAGGCGCTTTCGTGAAGAGTTCATGCGACTGGAAGCAGATCAAGTCGAAGACCTTTTGCGGATGGAACTGCCCGTCAAAGAGGCGTCGTATGGCATAGAACTCGCAGAGCTTAGCCCCCTGCTCGACTATCTTAGCGAGCAGCGTTCCCGCCCGGATCCAACGCAACCGGTTGAAGCTCCGTCGGAGCTAAAGCTCGATTATAACAAGTTTAGCGAAGATACGCGATGTGAAATCGTTAGATTTCTTCATGTTGGCGTCAAGATATCCAACTACTATGCTAATCTGATTGATATCACCGAACGTGATGAAGTTGCGTCGTCATTTCGGCAGGAGTTTAGTAGACTGCGAGCTGAGTATGATGACCCCGAGTTGATAGTGTGGCGTCTTGAGCAGTACATCCTAGGTAACCGCACTGTGCCGTTGAGGCAGCATAATGCGGCAAAGGCTGTGGTTGCGTACTTCTTTCAAACCTGTGATATATTTGATAATCCACCCGATGGTTGGGTTGGCGATGAAAATGTGCAGGTGGAAAGATGATCACGCCCACCAAGGGTATTGCGCCGCAGCGGGCATTGCTGACTGTCGGTGCCCAGATAGCCTCTGTGCTCGATCAGCCGTTGACGGTTAGTCAAACTTGGTCACGCCTGCGTCAATGGCGGGAAGATCACGACCACAGGGCTCCTGTGCCTTTCTGGTGGTTTACGCTAGCGCTGGACGTTCTATTTAGCCTAGGTGCGGTATACTTCGACGGAGAACTTTTGGTATTGAGGAGGGTTGATGCTGAGAAGACTGGCAGCCAATGACGGCAGGTTTAAGTCGGTCAGTTTTCAACCTGGCCTGAATATAGTAATCGCCGATCGAACGAGTGCTTCGACAGAGACGGACAGTCGGAACGGGGCTGGGAAGTCCAGTCTCGTGCAGCTCCTCCACTTTCTGCTCGGTGCACGAATGGATTCCAAGTCCTTTCTGGATCGTCGGGAACTGCGAGGTCATCAGTTCTCACTGCTGCTCGATTGGCCACGTGCAGCAGAAGGCTTGACTGTTCGCCGCTCTGTCGGAACCCCGAGCGATATAATGCTTCAGCCGGATATTTCAAGCACTGGTGCATTGTTTGATGCGCCATTGGACACGTCAACTCGGGTAGGTCTCGCTGAGTGGCAAAGGCTAATCGAAAGGGACCTTTTTAGGCTTCCTGCTGAACATTCTGGAATCAGCGGAAGAGCCCTGCTTTCGCTGTACATGAGGCGGGTTGGATCTAACGCATTTAATGAGGCGGTGAAGACCGCGTCACAGCAGTCGCCGGCAGAAGCGAGTGCCAATGTAGCGTACCTGCTGGGTCTTGATTGGCAACTGGCTGCTCGTTATAAAGAGCTGTCAGTGCGGGAGTCGACCCGGAGGCGATTGGCGCAGGCTGCCAAGGATCCTGTGTGGGGAAGGATCGTTGGCCGATCCTCTGAATTGCGTGGTCAAATAACGATAGCGCAGCAGCGTGTTAATGACCTTGAGCGTCAGATTCAGTCCTTTCGTGTTGTGCCTGAGTATGAAAATCTACAGCGCCAGGCAGACGAGATGGATCGACGAATTCGTCAGATGCGCGCGCAAGATATTGTTGACAGGCGCAACCTTCAAGATTATGAAGCCGCGCTGGAAGACTCAGTTGCTCCAGATATCAGCTACTTGGAGTCTGTCTATTCGGAGCTTGGCGTTGTCCTGGGGCAGGCGGTCCGGCGGAGATACGGCGAGGTTGAGGACTTTCATCATGCCGTCGTCAGAAACCGTCGAGCCCATCTTGAGGGTGAAGTAGAGTCACTCAGGGAAGGGTTGGCGCGGCGAGAAAATGAACGTGTCTCGCTGGGTGAGGAGCAAGCGAGAATACTGCGGGCTCTGAATGAAGGGGGCGCTCTCGATGCGTTGACGGCGTTGCAGCAGGCTCTAGCTCAAGAACGTGCCAGCTTGGAGGCGCTGCGACACCGTTACGAGGCTGCTCAGGCGCTCGAAGCTAGCTCTGCGGAGATTAAAGCAGAAAGAGGCAAGCTTGAGGCGGAGACCCGTATGGATTTGCATGAGCGCGAACGTGCAATAAATGACGTGAACGTGCGATTTCTTGAGTATGCAAGCCGGCTCTACGGGTCGGGTCGGGAGGCATATTTGGATATCGACCCCACATCAACACATTTGAAGATCGTTCCACATATCGATAGCAAGGATAGCCGTGGAATTGGAAACATGGTTATCTTCTGCTTCGACCTGACTGTAGCTGTCACGGCTCGTAAGGGTGCTCGCGGTCCGGATTTTTTGGTGCACGACAGCCATCTCTTCGATGGGGTTGACGAGCGTCAGCTTGCTCGCGCCTTGAGCCTGACGCGGGAAGTTGTTGAAGCCGAATCAATGCAATATGTCGTCACAATGAATTCTGACGATCTAGAGAAGGTTTCACGGCAGGGGCTGGACCTTTCGGCGCATATTATTGATCCGCGCCTGACGGATAGTCTCGAAGATGGCGGACTGTTCGGTTTCCGCTTCTCTTAGAGTAGATCCACCAAGGATGCTATTGAAGTTGTTACCGCTGTTGCGCCAGATTGGGTTAGTGTGACGACCTTCCCTTTCTTGTTGGCAAATCCTATCGTTGCTACGTTCGCTATAATTCCGGCCTCGATGTCGGTTGTCGAATCGCCCAATAGAGTTGCTTTGGTGTTGACAACATTGAGCATGTTGATGGCCTTGTCGACCAGGTAGGAGTTTGGCTTAAGGAGTTCTATGTCTGACGTGTCGCGGGCTGATACCTGTGTAACGTGGGAAGTTAGACCGTGGAGTTCGAGGTAGCTTATCACTGCCATCGCGCTGTTATTGCTGACGATTGAGATTGGCCGCCGGCTCAGGCTCCATGCTCGAATAAGTCTGTGGGCACCGGTCGTGGGTTTGGCGGTAGCAATTGCCTCGACCTCGTAGGCGCGAAATGTGGCTTCGACGTAACGAACTTCATTGGTGCCAAGTGCTGCAGCGTACTTTAGGACATCGAATGGGTCCGCTGATGTCGCGACTTCATACGGCAAATCGTGGTGGCTGCCTTCGCTGAGAACATTACGGAGTTGATCGGCCACGATGTGCGCTGGGATGCCGGCGAAGACGGAGCAGACGGGGCCGTCGAAGTCGAGGAGTAGGGCTTCTGTGTTGGCAAGGATGTGACGGAGAACCTTGGGATCGTCGATGGGGACGGTTGTCATCGGACGAACTCTGTGGAGATGGTGGACCACATGCTCTCGAACCAGTCGCGGGCCTGTTCGACGTACTGGCTGCCGGTGCTGGTGTCGTCGTCGGTGACGGAGTGGTGAAAGAGGATGGCGTCCTTACCCATGAGGTCATAGATGGCACGGGGTGCACCGCCGAGGGTGATGACGTGCTCGCGGACGGGGTAGAAGCCGAAGAACGCCTCTTCGTTGTTGATCATGTAGAGCTTGAAGAGTGGTGCGGCGCGGTGGACGCGGATCTCGGCGGAGACGTCCTTGACCAGGCCGAGGCTGCCCAGTTCCTCGACGGAGTCGACGATGGCGAGGGTATGGCGGCGCATGATCTCTTCGGCGCGCTTGCGGAACTCGGGGCTGTCGGCGAGGTCGTCGACCTGGCAGGGGATCGTCATCGGTTGCGTGGGGTCGGGCAGCAGCAGGCGCACGTGAACGGACTCGGGTGTCAGGCGCCCAATCCTGATCTTGTCCAGCGGCTCCTGGATGACGCCGTGCAGGGTCTCGCCGGAGAAGCCGGCGAAGTCGATGGTGACATTGGGCCGCTCGAAGGCGCGCTCGATGTGTGGGCGCAGGCCGATGGGGCGCTCGGTGCGCTCGCGGACGAAGACGCCGCTGCCCTGACGGGAGACGATGAGCCCCTCTTCGCGCAGCTCGCGAAGGGCATTCTGCACGGTCATCGGTGCGACGTTGTACTTCTTCGCCAGGTCGTTGCGCGACGGCAGCCGGTCACCGGGAGAGAAGGTCTTGGTGAGGATCGCGGCCCTCAGGGCGTTCGCGACCTGCACGTAGGGCGGGCGCGGGTCGTCCGGGTCGAGGGCCATGGCCTCTCCTATCGGCTCGTTCTACGAATGTCATGTCGCGTCTTGCTGGCATGACATCTCCAGCGTAGGGCACTTGTCTAGCCCGCCTAGGGAGCTAGCTGACCTGGCCTGATTCTTGACTTGCCTAGCCAACCTAGCTACGTTGTAACTTGTCTAGCTCGGACAGGCCGGCTAGATGGGCGCTAGGAGGCAGGCGAGATGGCAGTTCCGTACGGGACGCGGTTCGCGGCGAGCTTCGACCAGGTGTTTCCCATGGGCGCGCTGATGGTCGGTGTGGTGGCTCCGGACATGGAGTACCTGAGCCAGGAGGACAAGGCGCGCGGCCGCCAGCCGAAGCAGAAGGTCGACGAGCAGACCGGCAAGCGGCTGTGGAAGGTCGTCGTCACCGACACGTCCGCGGAGAAGGAGCGCGACGCCTCGGTGACGGTCCTGATCACGGCGGACGTGCAGCCGGTGCCGCCAGCCGCGGTGCAGGTAATGCCTGGTGTGGAGGTCCGGCCGGTGGTCTTCGACGGCTTGACGGTGGAGCCGCGCGTCATGGGCGACAAGTTCCGCTACCAGGGCTTCACGATTCGGGCGGCCGGGATCGTTGCGCCGGCTTCGGGTGCTGCGCCGAAGAAGCCGGCCGGCGGCCAGAACCCGGGCGAGCAGAAGCCGGCGGCGTGATGGCGGGGCGGCCGTCACGTGAGGCGGTCGCACGCTGGAACCTTGCCTACGCGGAGCAGACGGCAGCGCTGTTCGCGGCGACTCAAGCCGCAGATGCGCAGGCACTAAGCCGGCTTGCCTTCGGCTATCAGGCAGTGGCGGAGGCGTGGCGGGTGCTCGCGGCGGACCTTGCGGTTCCACTGTGGGCGCGCCACGCCTCCTCAGTGGCCGCCGAGGAGTTCGATCGGCGGGCAGCCCTGGAGTGGTCGCGGATCGCACCGGAAGAGGGGCCGTGATGTTGGTGCTGTGCGGGGATGACGACGACCGGCCGATGATCGTGCAGGTCGGGCGTCCTGGTGCCGAGGTCGTGGTCAGCGACCAGAGCAAGCACCACATCACGGTGCGGCTTGATGAGGGAAGCGAGCAGTTCCACCTGGTGCTCACGCGAGAGATCGCTGCATTGCTCGTGGCGCGACTGCTGCCGCTCACGGCGCCGAACGTAGCGTGGCTTCAGCGGCGGGCGAAGAGGCCTGAAGTGGATGAGTGACAAGGGTTTTCGGGCGAAACCAAGCGGTCAGAACTGGTAGTACAAGAACGGGCTGAAGGTGCCGGAGGCGAGGAGGAGAGCGGCGTAGGGGAGGCCGAGGATCATGACGGCGGCGCGCAGGGCTACGGCGGGGCGGCTGCGGGCGGATTCGAGGAAGCGGCCGGTGGCGGGGCGGGCGGGCATGAAGATGATGACCAGGGCCAGGAGCAGGACCAGGGTGCGCTGGTTGTTGAGGGTGGGGCCGACGACGTCGCCGAGGCCGGAGAAGTCGGGCAGGAGCATGTGGCCCATCATCACGAGGGCCTGGCCGAGGTCGGGGGCGCGGAAGAGGACCCAGCCGAAGACGACGAGCAGGAGGGTGGAAGCGCGGCGCAGGAGGCGGTGAAGGGGGACGGCGGGGGGCTTGCCGGTCTCGAGGCCGCGCTCGATGACGAGGAGTGCGCCGTGGTAGAGGCCCCAGACGAGGAACGTCCAGTTGGCGCCGTGCCAGAAGCCGGTGAGGACGAAGACGATGCCGAGGTTGCGGTACGTCTTGGCGACGCCGTGGCGGTTGCCGCCGAGGGGGATGTAGACGTAGTCGCGGAACCAGCGCGACAGGGACATGTGCCAACGGCGCCAGAACTCGGTGACGGTGACCGACGAGTAGGGGCGGGCGAAGTTCTCGGGGAGGCGGAAACCGAGCATTCGTCCGAGACCGATGGCCATGTCCGAATAGCCGGAGAAGTCGAAGTACAGCTGGAGAGTGTAGGCGATCGCGCCGAGCCAGGCGATGCCGAAGGTCATCTCGTGCGGTGAGGTGTCGAAGCAGGTGGCGACGACGGGGCCGAGCTGGTCGGCGACGATGACCTTCTTGCTCAGGCCCAGGGCGAAGCGGGGGAAGCCGGCGGCGAAGTCGTCGAGGCGGTGAAAGCGTTGCTGCGGCAGCTGATCGGCGATCTCGCGGTACCGCACGATGGGCCCGGCGACGAGCTGGGGGAACATCGCGATGTAGGCGATGAAGGCGACGGGATTACGCGAAGCGGTGCGCTCGCCGCGGTGGATGTCGACCAGGTACGAGATGTGGTGGAAGGTGTAGAACGAGATGCCGATGGGCAGCGCGACCTGGGCCACCTGCACGCCGCCGCCGAACACCTTGGCCAGGTTGTCGGCCTGCTCGGTGAGGAAACCGGCGTACTTCCACACGATCAGGGCGGCGAGGTTGACGGCGATGACGCCGGCCAGCACGACCTTGCGGTCGTTCTCCGCGAGCTTGCTGCGCGCCGGTTCGAGGACGAGACCGGCCCCGTAGTTCACGGCCATGCTGCACAACAGCAGCAGAGTGGTCGGCCCGGCGCCCGCCGCGTAGAAGAAGAGGCTGGCCACGGCGACAACGCCGTTGCGCCAACCACGTGGCGTGACGAGCACCGCCAGCAGCACGACCGGCACGAAGTACCACAGGAACAGCGGGCTGACGAAGTTCATCCTCGGCCTTGGGAGAGGGAAGCTGGCGGTCGACCCTAACCCAAGACCGAGAGGCCGATTGGCCGAACGTCAGATCCGACCGGCCGCCCTTCGGCGCCTTGCCACCTCGGCCAGCACGACACCGGCGGCGACGGACGCGTTGAGCGACTCGACACCGGCGGCCATCGGGATGGACACGGTCTGGTCGCACGTCTCCTTCACCAGTCGGGACAGCCCGCGGCCCTCGGAGCCGACCACGACGACCAGCGGGCTGGTGGCCAGTTCGAGCTCGTCGGAGGTGATCGTCGCGTCGGCGTCGAGGCCGATGACCATGAGCCCCTCGGACGCCCAGTCCCGCAGCGTCCGGGTGAGGTTGGTGGCGATCGCGATCGGCATCTTGGCGGCGGTGCCGGCGCTGGTCCGCCAGGCCACGGCGGTCATGCTGGCGCTGCGCCGCTGCGGGAGCACCACGCCCTGGGCGCCGAAAGCGGCGGCGGAGCGCACGACGGCACCGAGGTTGCGGGGGTCGGTGACACCGTCGAGGGCGACCAGCAGCGGCGGCTCGCCGCTGTCGATCGCCTGTCGGAGCAGCTCGTCCGGGTGGCTGTACGCGAACGGCGGCACCTGAAGCCCGAGTCCCTGGTGCATCGCGCCGGTGGTGATCCGGTCCAGCTCGCCACGGGCCACCTCCAGCACGGAGATGCCCCGGTCGCCGGCCAGCTTGATCGACTCGGCGACGCGCTCGTCGCTGTCGATGCCGACCGCCACGTACAGCGCCGTAGCCGGCACGCCGGCCCGCAGACACTCCACGACCGGGTTGCGGCCGGCGACCGTCTCGGCCGAGTTGCCGGAGCGCTTGGCCCGCTTCTGCTGGTCGTCCTTGCGCGCGGCGGCGGCGTTGGCCTTGCGCTGCGCCGGATGCCCGCCGCTCGACGCCTTCGGCGTCGGGCCCTTGCCTCAATACGTGATCGAAGAAATGGGAACAATGACGGAAGGTCCTATTTGCCCAGCATTCGACTCACTCACAAACTCCCCAATATGCGATTGGACCGCGATATAGTCTACCTAAGACCGGAGACCAGCCCCTCTGGGACAACATGACTCTCGATGTGCACTCAGACACTATCGTCGTCCGGCAAAATACGAACGCGGACCCTTTATCAGTCCATCTGATCACGGACAAGCCCTAGTACGAGGAAAATCTCGCCAGTGGGCGCGTTAATTAACCTAGACGCACTCGTCATAGGCGTAATGCGAAGTGAGCAGGTTTCTAGCTTGACTCGCGCTACGACTTGAGGCTTGGAGGGGTTGCGCCCTATTGAGGATGTTGAGATGTGGTCAATCCACTGGATTTTCTTGAGATAATTCGGCGTGTCGGGGGCTGTTGGCCACTAATAATTTGGCACGTTCTACTTAGCCTCACATTTCCCACCCTACATGTTACACGGTCCAACACCCATTGCATGAGCTCCGGGCCAAGATTGTCGGTGACGCCGGCCTTGGACAGCCGGTCTCGCAACAGGTCGGCGGTCGCGAAGTCGCGTTCCGCACGGGCCCGCTGCCGTTCCTCCAGCAGGTGACCGACGAGCACGTCGAGCGCCTGCTGCATCGAATTGTCCGCTGTGGACGATCGGGACCACCGGTCGGACAACGGGTCCAGCCCCAGCACGTCCATCATCGCCCGCACGGAGCCGGCCGCGCCACGAGCACCGTCCTGGTCTCCGTTGTCCAGAGCCACGTTGCCCTCGCGCACGGTCGAGTGCACGGCGGCCAGCGCCGACGGGGTGGACAGATCGTCGTCCATCGCGGCGGTGAAGTCGGCGCACAGCACGCCCGGCTCCACCGAACCGGTCTGCTGCACCACCCGCTGCACGAAGTTCTCGATCCGCCCGTACGCCGTCACGGCCTCGTCCAGCGCCGTGTCCGAGTACTCGATGGTCGACCGGTAGTGCGGGCCGACCAGGTAGTACCGCAGCTCGACGGCTCGGGCCTTGGTCAGCATGGCCGGGATCGACATGACGTTGCCGAGCGACTTGGACATCTTCTCGCCGCTCATGGTGACCCAGGACCAGTGCATCCAGTACCGGGAGAACGCGTCGCCGGCCGCACGGGACTGGGCCTGCTCGTTCTCGTGGTGCGGGAACACCAGGTCCAGCCCGCCGCCGTGGATGTCGAACTCCGGGCCCAGGTAGTACGTGGACATGGCCGAGCACTCCAGGTGCCAGCCGGGCCGGCCCGGGCCCCACGGCGTCGGCCAGGACGGCTCGCCCGGCTTGGCGCCCTTCCACAGCGTGAAGTCGCGCGGGTCCCGCTTGCCGGTGGCCGCCGACTCGCCCTGGACGACCTCGTCCAACTTCTGGCCGGACAAGGCGCCGTACTCCGGGAACGAGGCCACAGCGAAGTAGACGTCGCCGTTGGCGGCGTAGGCGTGCCCACGGTCGATCAGCCGCTGCATCAGCTCGATCATCTGCGTGATGTGCCCGGTGGCCCGCGGCGAGATGGAGGCCGGCAGGCAGCCCAGCGTCTCGTAGGCGTCCAGGAATTCACGCTCGTGGGTCGACGCCCACTCCCACCAGGGGCGATCAGCGGCGGCGGCCTTGGCCAACACCTTGTCGTCGATGTCGGTGACGTTGCGCACGTGCAGCACATCGGTGCCGTCGTGCTCAAGCCAGCGGCGCAGCACGTCGAAGTTGACCGCGCCCCGGATGTGGCCCAGGTGCGGCGCGCCCTGCACGGTGGCCCCACACTCGTAGATCGACACGGTTCCACTGCGCGCAGGCTGGAACGCCCGCAGACTGCGGGTCGCGGTGTCGTAGAGGTGAAGGCTCACACGCAAATGGTACGCACCCTCATCGGGACAATACATTCGCCCAGGTCACACTACGTAGGAAGGGGCACCGTCGCGATGGACGGCGCCCCTTTCGGCGAACATCGGATCAACCGCTGATCCTCCTCCTGCGCGTCAGTCACACCAGGAGGCCGCCCGCGACCAGCAGCAACCCGGCCAGGCCGATCATGCCGGCGCGGAGTGAGTCAGGAGATGCCGTAAGCGGATAGCGCCGAGAGCAGCGCGTCCGGGCGTTCGGCGGTGGGCAGCGGGTCGACGATGGCCACCGAGCAGCCCAGCGCCGCGGCGCCGCCGTCGGCCTCCTCGCTGTCACCGACCATCAGCGCGCGGGCCGGCTCAAGGCCCAGCCGGTCGCACGCGGCGGCGAAGATCTCCGGCTCCGGCTTGACGTGACCCTCCACATAGGACATGACGATCACGTCGACCAGATCGGCGATGCCGTGCTTGGTCAGTACCGGCGTGATGTCCCAGCCGATGTTGCTCACCACGGCGCTGCGGAGTCCGGCGTCGCGCACAGCCCGCAGGGCCGGCAGCACGTCCGGGTACGGCGACCAGTTCTCGGCGTCGAGCATCCGCCGGTAGACGGTCTCCGCTGCGCCGTCGGGCAGCCCAGCCGCGCGCAGGGCGGCGAAGTAGACGGTGTGGTGCACCTCGGTGTCGAGGTCGCGGCGGTGCCACGCCTCGTGCAGCTCCGGCGGCAGGCCCTCGGAGATGCCGACCGGGGCGGTGAGCCGGCGCATCAGCTCCACCTGGTCGGTGATCTCCAGCGGCGCGCCGGCATCGTCCATCAGGCCGTCCAGCACGCCCGAGCCGAACTCGAGGCGGCACAGCGTGCCGGAGAAGTCGAACAGGACACCTTGGATGTCAGCCACAACACCAACGTAGTTGTTCAGACCATCTTGACCAAGGGAAAGTGGCGCGGCCGTCATCGTCCATAATGGACAGTGACGGCGCGGTGTCAGTCCGTGGTCGGCACGACCAGCGCGGTGGCCACGGCGGCGATGCCCTCGCCGCGCCCGGTCAGTCCCAGCCCGTCGGTGGTCGTGCCGGAGACCGAGACGGGGCCACCGATCACGTCGGACAGCACCCGCTGCGCCTCGTCCCGGCGCTTGCCGATCTTGGGGCGGTTGCCGATCACCTGCACGGCCGCGTTGCCCACGGTGAAGCCGGCCGCGTCGAGACGCCGGCGGACCTCGGTGAGCAGAGTCACGCCGCTGGCCCCGGCCCACTGCGGGTCGCTGGTGCCGAAGACCGCGCCGAGGTCACCCAGCCCGGCCGCCGACAGCAGGGCGTCGCACAGCGCGTGGGCGGCGACGTCGCCGTCGGAGTGGCCCTCGCAGCCGTCGACGTCCGGCCAGTGCAGCCCGGCCAGCCAGCAGTCGCGGCCGGCCTCGATGGGGTGCACGTCCGTGCCGATGCCGACGCGGGGGAGGAAAATCACAGCTGGGCTCCAGAGAACAGCGCCTCGGCCACCACCAGATCGAACGGCGTGGTGATCTTCAGCGCGTGCGGGTGGCCGGCGACGGTGGCGACGGGCTCGCCCAGCCGCTCGACCAGACCGGCGTCGTCGGTCACCGGGGCATCCTGCTGATCATGTGCGCGCCGGAGCAAATCGACGTCGAAGCCCTGCGGGGTCTGCACAACTCGCAGCCGTGACCGGTCCGGCGTGCCGACCACAATGCCGTCGACATCGACCTGTTTGACCGTGTCTGTGACCGGCAGCACGGGAATCACCGCCGGCGCACCGGCCCGCACCGCGTCGGCGACGGCGCGGATGACCTCGGGCGGCGTAAAACACCGGGCCGCGTCATGCACGAGGACAACACGGGTGCCGGGATGCAGCGCCACGGCCTCGTCGAGAGCGAGCCGGACGGAGTCGGATCGTTCCTCGCCGCCGGGCACGACACGGACGGCTGCGCCGAACTCACTGAGCGCGTCCACGACCACGTCCACCATGTCCGGTGGGGCCGCGACGACAACCTGGTCGACAACGCCGGAGGCCAGCAGGCCTCGCACGGCGTGAACCAGAAGAGGAGCCCCGCACACGGGGACCAGCGCCTTCGGTATCGGGGCGCCGAGACGTACTCCCCGGCCGGCCGCGGGCACGAGCGCAACAACGCGCGCGTCCGCGGCCACCGGAGTGTTCAACGAATTCAGGATGCGGTAGCGAGGACCTCGTCCAGCAGGACCTCGGCCTTGTCTTCGTCAGTTCCTTCAGCCAGTGCGAGCTCACTGACCAGTATCTGCCGTGCCTTGGCCAACATGCGCTTCTCGCCGGCGGACAGCCCGCGGTCCTTCTCGCGTCGCCACAGATCACGCACCACTTCGGCCACCTTGTTCACGTCGCCGGACGCGAGCTTCTCCAGGTTGGCCTTGTACCGCCGGGACCAGTTGGTCGGCTCCTCGGTGTGGGGAGCACGCAGGACCTCGAAGACCCGGTTGAGCCCGTCCTGGCCCACGACATCCCGCACACCCACGATCTCGGCGTTGTCTGCGGGGACGCGAACCGTCAGGTCGCCCTGGGCGACCTTGAGGACGAGGTACTTCTTCTCCTCGCCCTTGATGAGACGGGTCTCGATCGCTTCGATGAGAGCGGCACCGTGGTGCGGGTAGACGACGGTCTCTCCGACCTTGAAAACCATGTGTCCTCTGCCCCTTTCGCTGACCCTAGCTTAACACGTCCGGCAACTCGCGCGCCTCGGGCCGAAGATCCGTTACCGCAGGTCAGCGGCCGCACGGGGGGTTGACAAACCCCGATTCGACGTGCTGCCCACCCCCTGTGGATCCACAGTGGACAGCGCGAACGGGCACCGAGTGCGCGGGCCTTGCGGGGCAGTGGTTAGGCTTCGGGCCACGTGTCGGAGTTTGAGGTGCGCCAAGGAAGGATCCCGCCACAGTGAGCAGCGCTGAGCAGAACCTGATCACGCGACTGCGCCTGCTTCCCGTAGTGCTGGGGATCGGCGCCGCGGTCCTGGCGTCCGGGTGCAGTGCGGGCCAGATCACCCAGACCGACACCCAGGTGCCGGCCGTCAACGGGTCGATGGGCACGGTCAAGCAGATCGCGGTGCGTGACGTCCAGCTGGCCTTTCCGGCCGGCAAGACCTACTTCAGCAAGGGCGAGAGCGCCTCGCTGCTGCTGACCATCGCCAACTCCGGCGACGCCACCGACAAGCTCGTCGCCGTCAGCAGCCCGCAGTTCGGCTCCGGCGCCCAGATCGTCGGCGACGCCAGCATCCCCGGCTTCCACGCCATCTCCGCCACCGCCACCGCCGTGACCCCGGTCAGCACCACCTCGCCGACGGCCACCTCCACCACGGGCACGTCGACCACGGGAACGTCCACGACGGGCACCTCCACGACCGGCACGTCTACGACCGGCACGTCGACCACCGGCACCTCCACCACGGGGACCTCGGCGTCGACCACCGTGACGACCACCACCAGCGCCCCCGAGCTGCCGATCGGCAGCATCCAGATCCAGCTGGTCGGCCTCACCGCGGACAAGCTGCTGCCGGGTCAGACCGTGCAGGTCACCTTCACCTTCGCCAACGCCGGCGACCTCACGCTGAACGTCCCGATCGCCGCCACGCCCCACCCGCGCGACGACAAGTGACTCTGTGACGACAGAGCCCCCGACAGCCTCGCTGTCGGGGGCTTTTGTCCACAGGCCCCAAGTTGTCCACAGGCGCCCCCATTCCAAGATCCACTAGGTCCGGCCGTGGGTAGGATTGCTTCCGGGGCGGCCTCCCCAGGGAGCGGTGGGGGCTGTTTGTCGGGCGTGGTCGGCCGGGGTTGAGCAGTGGGGCCGGTCGGGGGCTGGCCGTTGGGGTGGCTCGCTCGCGAAACTGTCAGACCTCGGCGCTAGCGTTGGCTCGTGGTCAAGAACGCGAAGCCGGCGAAGCCCAATTATCGGTGCGTGGAGTGCGGCTTCGAGGTCGCGAAGTGGGTGGGGCGCTGCCCGGAGTGCCAGGCTTGGGGCACGGTGGAGGAGCGGGCGCCGGTGCGGGCGGGGCTGGCGCGGATCGCGGCGGGGGTGCCGAGCTCGCCGGCCCGGCGGATCTCCGAGGTGGACGTCGAGGAGAGCAAGGCGCGGCCGACCGGGGTGGACGAGCTGGACCGCGTGCTGGGCGGGGGCATCGTGCCGGGGGCGGTGGCGCTGCTGGCCGGGGAGCCGGGCGTGGGCAAGTCGACGCTGCTGCTGGAGGTGGCCCACCGCTGGGCGGAGAAGGGCGACTCGGGCCCCGTCCTCTACGTCACGGGCGAGGAGTCGGCGGGCCAGGTGCGGCTGCGGGCGGAGCGCACGGGCAACCTGCATCCGGAGATCTTCCTGGCGGCGGAGAGCGACCTCTCGGCGGTGCTGAGCCACGTGGACGAGGTCAAGCCGGGCCTGATGATCGTCGACTCGGTGCAGACCATCCAGTCGACCGAGGACACGGGCGTGGTCGGGGGCGTGACCCAGGTGCGGGCGGTGGCCTCCGCGCTGATCGCGCTGGCCAAGGAGAACGGGCTGCCGGTGGTGCTGGTGGGCCACGTCACCAAGGACGGCTCGATCGCGGGCCCCGCGAGTGCTGGAGCACCTGGTGGACGTGGTGCTGCAGTTCGAGGGGGATCGGCACAGCACGCTGCGCCTGATCCGGGGTGTGAAGAACCGGTACGGGCCGGCGGACGAGGTGGGCTGCTTCGAGCTGCGCGACGACGGCATCGCGGGGGTGCCGGATCCGTCGGGTTTGTTCATGAACCGCAAGGACGTCGGCGTGGCCGGCACGGCCGTGACGGTGGTGATGGAGGGGAAGCGGCCGCTGCTGGCCGAGGTGCAGGCGCTGGTGTCGAAGACCGGCCTGCCGGCCCCGCGGCGGGCGGTGAGCGACCTGGATTCGGCCCGGCTGGCCATGATTCTGGCGGTGCTGGAGCGGCGCGGGCGGGTGCGGCTGACGGATCAGGACGTGTTCTCGGCGGCGGTCGGCGGCATGCGCATCACCGAGCCGGCGGCCGACCTCGCCATCGCGCTCGCGGTCGCCTCGGCCACGGTGGACGCGGCGTTGCCGGCGGACGTGGTCGCGGTGGGCGAGGTCGGCCTGGCCGGAGAGATCCGGCGGGTCACCGGCGTCGGGCGACGCCTGGCCGAGGCGGCTCGGCTGGGCTTCACCCGGGCACTGGTCCCGCCGGACTCCGGCCCCCTCCCCCCGGAGATCAGGGCTCTGGTCGTGCCGGATCTGGGCGCGGCGTTGCAGGTGCTCTACGACGTCGCCAAGAAGTGATCACCGCGGCGTGACGCCCAGTGTGTCGACAACTCCATAACGCATGGCGGAGAACAGGAACACGGAGCCGTTGGCCGCGTTGAACTGCCGCTCGCCCAGATAGGTGCCGTCGACCGGGTCGATCAGGATCTCGTCGGAGACGCCGTTGGTGACGACGCCGATGGCGAAGCCGGCCGTGCCGTCCAGGTTGGCCACGTCGCGCAGCCCGTACGCGCCGGGCAGCTGGGCGATGGCCTGCCACAGAACCTTGCGCACGTCGACCGGGAAGATGCCGGTCTTCAGGGCATAGACGGCGTAGTACAGCGGCGCGATGCCATGGCCGGCGGCGGCCGTGTCGGCCATAAGTTTGGCCGCCATGCCCTGCGGGGTCTTGGGCAGGCCGGCCAGCCAGTCCGGGTTCGGCGAGAGCCAGCCGCCCTTCTGGTCCGCGCACGGCAGGTGCCCGGTGACCTGAGGATTCACCGAGTCGAAGTCGGCGCAGCCGGCCCGCACCTCGCTGGGGTGCATGGAGAACTTGTCCTCCGGGCCGACCGTGGAGATCACGCCGTTCGCGTACTTGGCGGTCTGGGAGCCGACCGGACCCTCCTGGCGTAGCCACTGGTCGGTCCACGTGGCGGGCTGCCAGGTCGTCGTGGTCTGGTCGGTCAACGGCCTGTCCGGGGTGCCGTCCGCGCCGCCGGCCCACAGCTGGTCGCGCACGTAGCGGAACTGCCCGAGAGCCACGGTCGGGTCGCTGTAGTGGATCTGGGACAGCAGCTGGGGCAGCGGCATCGGCGACGGGTGCGCCGCGGGCGTCGTGGTCGACGCGGTTGGAGGGGCGGCGGGCTGCGCGGTGTGGGGTCGCAGCACCAGCACGGTGCTCACGAGCGCGGCGG
>NZ_KK037166.1:5367503-5429837 GCF_000568255.1 Kutzneria sp. 744 | reverse complement strand
ACGCGCTGGCGGGGACGGCAAAGCCGTTCGGGGTGGGGTGCACGTCGGCGTGCAGCTCGGACAGGGCCTGGTCGAGTTCCTCGTCAGTCCACAGCATCGGATCCTCCTTGGCTGGTTCGCAGTGACTTCCGTACCCGGTGCAGGCGCGAGCGCACGGTGCCGACCGGGATGCCCAGGGCGTCGGCCACCTCGGTGGAGTCCAGGCCGGCCCACGAGGTGAGCAGCAGCACGTCCAGGTCGGGGCCGGCCAGCTTGGCCAGCGCCGCCGCCAGCGCACGGACCCGGGCGTCGGCGTCGACGCGGTCGGCGACCATGCCGTCGTGGCTGGCCCCGGGCCGGTCACGGGCGGCCAGCCGGGCCGTCGCCTGGTAGCGGCGGCGCTCCTGGCGCAGGTGCCGGCGCAGCAGATTGGTGGCGATGCCGTACAGCCACGGCCGGACCGGAGCCCGGCTCGGGTCGTAGCGGGACAGGCTGGTCATCGCCACCAGGAACGTCTCGGCGACCAGGTCGTCCGCGGTCTCCGGGCCCATGCGGCGCGCGAGGTAGCGCAGCAACGCCGGCGCGTGCTCGTCGTAGAGCTGGGCGATCACGTCGGCCGGCGCGGGATCCGACTGTTCGTGTTCGCCCGTGTCGTCTTTCGACATCGTGGTCACATGTCCAGTTGCCCGGAGCGGCCGGCCGCGTTCACGGCTGGGAGACTGAGGGAATGTCGCATTCCCCGTTGGTGCACGTCCTCGGCCCGGCCACCCGCGCCTATGAGCAGCCGACCGGTGGCTGGTTCCTGAACAACGCCGGCTGGGTCGTCGGCGGCGAGCGCACGCTCCTGGTCGACACCCTGGCCACGGAGGCCCGCACGGCCGCGCTGCTGGAGGCCGTCCACGCGGACACCGGGCGCCCGGGCCACAAGATCCTGGCGGCGATCACCCACTGGCACGGCGACCACGCCCACGGGGCCAACCAGGTCGTCGCCGCCGGCGGCCGGATCGTCACCACTGCGCACACGGCGCAGATGATCGAGGCCGGGCCGCACCTGTTCGAGCAGGTCTTCGCCTACGACGGCTGGGGCGACGTCACCCCACCGAAGATCAACACCATGGTCTCCGAGCCGGCACACGTGAGCCTCGGCGAGGTCAGCGTCGACATCCTGCCGGTGTCGTGGGTCGCGCACACCGGGGGCGACCTCGTCGTGCACGTGCCGTCCGACGGCGTGCTGTTCACCGGCGACCTGGTGTTCGTCGGCGTGGTGCCGCTGGTGATGGCCGGCACCGCCGCCGGCTGGGTCCAGGCCCTCGACTGGCTGGGCACGCTGGAGCACCAGCACCTCGTGCCCGGCCACGGCCCCATCCAGGGTGCCGACTCGACGGCCATCGCCGAGCTGCGGGAGTACCTGAGCTGGCTGCTCGACGTGACCGCCGTGGACTCCCCGGACTTCGCTGCCCTGGACGTCCAGGCGCGGGAGCGCTGGGGGACGTGGTCGGAGGGCGAACGGCACGCCGTCAACCTGCTCAAGACTCACGCCGACCAGCATGGGACCCAGATCGACGTCGTCGCACTGGCGACGGCCATGGTCAAGCAGGCGGGCGGCCCGATCAAGCTCGACATCTGAGGTTGTGCACAGTGATCCACAGTTGTGCACAACCTCTGTGCACAACCCTGTGGACAACTGTGCGCAGAGGCCTCCGGTACCGTTTTCGCGCCGGTGACCGACCGTAGTTTCCGTCGCCGCCGACCCGCCCCTGAACGCCGGGAAGGGGGCTTTCCCGCACTCGGAGTGTAGGAAAGCCCCCTTCCCGGCTTCACTGAGCGTTACTGGTGTGAGGCCAGTAGCTGTGCACAGCGGATCAGGCCCAGGTGTGAATAAGCCTGGGGATGGTTGCCCAGAGAGCGCTCCGCGATGGGGTCGTACTCCTCGGGCAGCAGACCCGTCGGACCGGCGCAGTCGACGAGCTGCGCGAACAGCTCCTCGGCCTCGGTGCGCCGCCCCGAGAGCAGGTACGCCTCGATCATCCACGCCGCGCAGAGGTGGAAACCGCCCTCGTCGCCCGGCAGGCCGTCGTCCCGGTGGTAGCGGTAGACGGTGGAGCCGGAGCGCAGCTCGGCCTCGATCGCCGTGACCGTCGACTGGAAGCGCTCGTCGGTCGGGTCGATCAGGCCGGTCAGGCCGACGTGCAGGGAGGCGGCGTCGAGGTCGGTGCCGTCGTACGCCGTGGTGAAGGCGCCGACCTCCTCGTTCCAGCCGTTCTTCAGCACGTCGGTGGCGATGGCATCGCGCAGCGCCGGCCAGGACGGGTCGAGCTCGCGTTGCGCGAAGCCAAAGGCTCCACGCCTATTTGAAGGATGGCCCGCGGCATTGGTTCCTACTGTCTGTGCAATTGTTCGCCATGACTAATGCCGCCCAGCGACTTAACTCGGTCGACTCGGTTTAAGTCCTGAAGCAGTACATTTGGGCCGGGGAAGAAGAGAGTTGTAGAGAAACCATGGTGCTTATTCGCGAATGTGGCTCTTACGCTTATGCTTGCCTCCGGAATGGACAACAGGGATATTTGGCGTAAGACGCCGAGTATCGCGGCATCACCTGGGCCATGGCCTGCACCATGCGCCAGTCATCGTCGGTAATCTTGCCGCGGGCTTCGGTCAGCTTGGCCACGAGGTCGACCACCGGGCCGAACACGTCCAGCTGGACCTGCTGGTTGGCCAGGTTGCCGACCCGCACCGGACGCGAACCGGCGTAGCCGGGCAGCGTGTCGATGACGGCCTCTGGACCGAGCGTGGTGCCGTGCAGCGTGTACAGCGGGTGCAGTCGCTCCGGGCCGGGCAGCGTGGCCAGCACGCGGTGCACCCAGCCCAGGTAGGACTCGGCCTCGCTGGTGGAACCCAGCGACACCAGGGCCTGCGCGGTCAGCGCGGCGTCACGCAGCCAGCAGTAGCGGTAGTCCCAGTTGCGGACACCGCCGATCTCCTCGGGCAGCGACGTGGTGGCCGCGGCCATGATCGAGCCGGTCTCGGAGTGCACCAGCCCGCGCAGCGTGAGCGCCGAGCGGACGACGAGCTCCTTCTCCACCGGCGGCACCGCGAGCGTCTCCACCCACTCCGACCAGTAGCGGCCGCTGCGGCCGCGCCGCTCCGACTCGCTGACCGGGTTGGCCGACAGGTCGTCGGTGCCGCAGCGCAGTTCCAGCACGACCGGGGAGTCGGGGCCGGGCGAGACGATGGCGGTCGCCGTCTCGTGCTGGCCGTCCGAACTGATCTCCCAGGTCACGCCGGGCGAGCGCAGCACGATCGGATCGCTGGTGCCGACCACCCGCAGGCCGTCGTCCTCGGCGATCAGCGCGACCGGCACCTGCCCGAACTCGGGACGCGGCGCGAACTCGATCCTCGCCGTGGTCGCCCCGGAGATGACCCGGGTCAGGTCGGTCCGGTGCGGCGCGCTGTAGTGGTCCAGGTAGTCGGTGACCAGCAGCCGCGACCAGCGCGTCTCCACGGTCATCGTGTTCGGCAGGTAGCGCTGGCCCAGTGGCAGGCCGTTGCGCTCCGGCTTGATCGAGAACACGCCCGCGCCCGGGCCGCCGAGCAGGTCGGCGAACACCGCGGCCGAGTCCGGCTCCGGGTGGCACAGCCAGGTGATCTTGGCGTCCGGCGTCACCAGCGCCACCGAGCGCTCGTTGGCCAGCATCGACAGGCGCTCGATCGGGGGCGCCTGCTCGCCGTACAGCCAGGTGCGGCGCTCCTCAAGGAGGAACGCGAGCACGGTGGCCACGGCGACCGTGTCGGTGATCTTGTAGCCGGCCAGGGTCTCGCCGTCGCCGACGTGGATGCCCAGGTCGGGCCCGGTGAGCCGGGCGAAGGCCTTCTCATCGGTGACGTCGTCGCCGATGAACACGGCGGCGGTCGCGCCGACCTGGTGGCGCAACACGTCGAGGGCGTGGCCCTTGTCGGTCTGCACCACGGCCAGCTCGATCACCGCTTTGCCCTCGGTGACCTGCACGCCGTCCCAGGCGGCCGGGCCGGAGCGGACGGCGTCCAGCACCCGCGCGCCGATGTCGGCGGCGGCGCGGCGGACGTGCACCGCGATGCTGGCCGGCTTGGTCTCGAGGTGCACGCCCTCGGCGTCGGCGACGAGGTCGTCCAGGGTCTGTTCGATGCGCCGGTGCAGCGCCTTGGCGTCCGCGTCGAGCGCGTGCACGAAGCCCACGTCGAACTCGGAGCCGTGGCTGCCGACCAGGTGCACTTCACCGGGCAGGCGGGACAGTGTCGCAAGGTCGCGAAGGGCGCGACCACTGATCACCGCCGCCGTGGTCTCGTGGAGTCCGGCCAGCGAACGCAGCGCGCCGACCGACTCGGTGGACGGGCGGGCTTGCTCGGGGTCGGACACGATCGGGGCGAGCGTTCCGTCGTAGTCGCACGCGACGAGCAATCGCGGCGTTCGTGCCAACTGCACGAGCGCGCGACGGAGCTCCGCGGGGAGGGCCTCGGCGGTCACGCGCCTCCTCCTCAGGCTTTCGGGGGATTTTCGGGGTATTCAGCTGTGGGCCACACTGGTACTGAATTGAATCAGTTCGGCGACGCGGATCCGAGAGCCTCGAGGAACGACCGCGCCCAGCGGTCGACGTCATGGGTCAGGACCTGACGGCGCAGTGCGCGCATCCTACGGCGGCCCTCGGCCGGATCCACGGTGAGGGCGGCGTACAACGAGTTCTTCACCCCGTCCAGGTCGTGCGGGTTGACGAGGAACGCGCTGGTGAGCTCCGAGGCCGCGCCGGCGAACTCGCTGAGGACCAGTGCCCCGCCGAGGTCGTATCGGCAGGCCACGTACTCCTTGCAGACCAAATTCATACCATCTCGGACAGGCGTCACGATCATCACGTCCGCGGCGCTCATGAACGCGCACAGTTCCCGCCTGTCCACCGATTGGTGAAGATAGTGCACGGCGGGGTGACCGACCCGGGCGAACTCGCCATTGATTCGTCCCACCACCTGTTCGATCTCGCCGCGCATCTGTTTGTAGTGCTCGACGCGTTCCCGGCTGGGCGTGGCCAGCTGCACCATCACCGTGTCCTCGGCGGTGATGCGCTCCTCGGCCAGCAGCTCATGCAGGGCGTGCAGCCGCACGTCGATGCCCTTGGTGTAGTCGAGCCGGTCGACGCCGAGCATGATCCGCTTGGGATTGCCCAGCTCCTCCCGGATCTGCTTGGCCCGGGCCTGGGTCTCCCGGCTGCGGGCGATCGCGTCCAGCCCGGCGGCGTCGATGGAGATCGGGAACGCTCCCACCCGCACCGTGCGGTCACCCACCTGGACGACACCCGGACGGGTCCGCACGCCGACCGCGCCGCGGCTGGGCTCCAGCCCGACCAGCCGGCGGGCCAGCCACAGGAAGTTCTGCGCGCCGCCGGGCCGGTGGAAGCCCACCAGGTCGGCGCCCAGCAGGCCGCGGATGATCTCCGTCCGCCAGGGCAGCTGCATGAACAGCTCCACCGGCGGGAACGGGATGTGCAGGAAGAAGCCGATCCGCAGGTCGGGCCGCTGCTCCCGGAGCAGCTGCGGGACCAGTTGCAGCTGGTAGTCCTGCACCCACACGGTCGCGCCCTTGGCGGCGATGGAGGCGCAGGCGTCGGCGAACCGGCGGTTGACCTTGACGTAGCTCTCCCACCAGGACCGGTCGAACACCGGCGGCGCCACCACGTCGTGGTAGAGCGGCCACAGCGTGCCGTTGGAGAAGCCCTCGTAGTAGTCGCGGACCTCGGCCGCCGACAGGCCGACCGGGTGCAGCCGCAGGCCCTCCTCCTCGAACGCCTCCACCTCCGCGTCGGCGACGCCGGGCCAGCCGACCCAGGCGCCGCTGCGCGAACGCAGGAACGGTTCGAGCGCGGTGACCAGGCCACCGGGGCTGTGTTTCCACCGCTGGGTGCCGTCCTCCATGCGTTCCAGGTCGACCGGAAGCCGGTTGGCCACGACGATGAAATCCGAGCCATTGGTGCTCAACGGGGTGACGCCTCCTCGACAGGTGCTCGCGGCGCTGCGCCTCCCGAGGCTAACCAGCTTCGGCGTAAGGCGCGTCCTGCCGACGGGGCTACCCCCGAGTGGCGACCGTCACCCGGGCCCAATCTTCGACCCGGCAATGGTATGCGGGATCGAACTAGTGAAAGGACCATTACTGGCGTTCGGTGCGTGGAATGCCCCCTTCCACACGGTGGCAGGGGTGGGGGAGATCGGGATTGGTTCGGTCAGTTGGGGGTGCGGAGGCGGCGTTCCAGGCGGCCGAGGCGGGTTCGGACCGGGTGGGCCAGGAATTCGCCGAGCACCATGCCGGCGGCCAGCGCGAGGCCGATGCCCATGGCCAGCACCAAAGTGGACAGGCCGGCCACATCGCCCTGCACGGTGAGTTGGTACAGGCCGCGATATGTGGTGAGGCCGGGCAACAGCGGCGTGAGGCCGGAAATGCCCACGACCAGCGGCGGAACCCGCAGCCGGCGGGACAGGAGCTGGCCGCAGAAGCCGATCAGCACCGCCGCCAGCGCGGAACCGGTCAGGACGTCGGCGCCGGCGGCCTGCAGCGTGCTGTAAGCCCCGACACCCATGGCGCTGGAGACGCCGGCGACGAGCAGCGCCCGCGGCTGGCCGTAGCTGGCGAGGGCGAAGAACACCGCCGCGGCGGCGCCGGTGACGATCTGGATGGGCACCGTGCCGAAGCTCAGCGGCGAGACCGGCGCGAGCGTGGACCCGATCCCGAAGCGCACGCCGATGCGCAGCGCGAAGGCGACGCCCGTGATCAGGCCGACCGACATCAACAGCGTCTCCATCGTGCGGCCGGACGCGGTGACGTTGTAGCCGTTGATCGCGTCCTGCACCGAGCTGACCACCGACAGCCCGGACAGCAGCACCACGATGCCGGCCGCGACCACCAGCGACAGCTGATTGGGCGGCACCAGGCCCGTGGCCGTCGCGACCAGCGCCCCGGCCGCCCCGAGCGCGCCGCCGGCCACCTGCTGGAAGAAGAACGGCAGGTTGTACCGGTTGAGGATGCGGCCGACCCGGTCCACCACCGCCGTCACCACGGCCGCGACCAGCGCCATCATCGGGCCGCCGCCCAGCAGCAGGGCCACCGAGGCGGCCATCGCCGCCCACGCCGTCGTCGCCAGCCAGCGCGGATACGGGTGCTTGGCCGTGCTGATCGCGTCCAGCTCGGCCGAGGCATCCTCGGCCGTCGCCCGGCCCGCGATCACCCGCCGCAGCAACGCCTCCAGAGCCGCCAGCCGCGTGTAGTCCAGGCCCCGCGAGCGCACCACCCGCATCGACGTCACCGGCGACGCCGCCGTGCCGCGATGGCAGCAGACGGAGATCGAGATGAACGTCACATCCACCTCGCACCGCGGCAGCCCGTACGCCGACGTCACCTGCACCAGCGTCGACGCCACATCCGCAGCCGCCGCCCCGCTGGCCAGCTGCACCTCGCCGATGCGCAGCGCCAGATCCAACACCAGGTTCACGGTCGCGTCCGACGGCAGCTCAGGGCCCACTTCCGCCGGCCCGGCCGTCGTCGCCGGCACCGCCAGCCGACGCCGTCGCCACAAGCTCGCCCGCATGCCCGGGGTGTGCCGCACTGCCCGTTCCTCCTCGATCGTCCGTACGCAGGATCGGTCCCATTCACCCAACCGTTGCAAGGGCGGCGACGTGGTCTCCGACACGCTCCGCCGAGTTACCCCGATCGGCGGACCCCGACCACCCACCGTGCCCGCCGCTTCTGCCCAGGTCAGCGCGGGTACGCACCACCCGGGCGGCTGAGGCGACCTCCAGAAGGAGGAACCCGGTTCTACCCTGAGCAGACCAGAAGACGCAGGTGATGCCAGCGTGAGGCATTTACCATTACCCCCGGCTGTCACACGGTCATGCCGGCGTAGCTCAATTGGCAGAGCACTCGCCTTGTAAGCGAGGGGTTGCGGGTTCAAGTCCCGCCGCCGGCTCCACTGTGACCAGCGGGAACGTCTGTGACCTGGTCCAACGTTGTACGTGCATAACACGGTTCGTGACGCGAAGCGGCCTGGGGAGGCGGCGGTGACGCGGTCAGGAGCGCAGGGGAAGCGAGCCCGAGGGAGCATCGACGTGCTCCCCAGCGGTGCCCTGCGGGTCCAGGTCTACGCCGGCGTCGACGCCGTCACCAAGAAGCGTCTCGACTTGGAGAAGGTCATCCCGGCCGAGCCGAACGCCGAGAAGGAGGCCGACGATGCGCGCATCAAATTCCTCGTGCAGATCGCTGCTAAGCGTCAAACGCGAACAAACGCAACCGTGACTCAACTGCTTGAGCGCTACATTGAGGAGTGGGATTCGGCCTCGTCGACAAGGAGTCACGCTAGGGGCTACGTTCGCAAACACATCGGACGCTTCTTGGGGGATACCAAGGTAGGCGGTCTGGAACCAGGTGGCATCGAGTCGTTCTACGCAGAATGTCGCCGCTGTCGCGATCACTGTGGGCGAAAGCCGTATATCCAACACAGGGTTGACAAAGAATATCAGTGTGATTCGAGATGTCGGCCCCATAAATGTAAAGTGTTGGCATCATCGACGATCCGCCACACGCACTCGTTGCTCTCTGGTGCTTACGAAGCTGCTGTCCGACGGCCCTGGGTTAGTGTGAACCCGCTTGAGAGTGCGAGACCTCCAGCTGCGAAAAAGTCCAACCCCAGCCGCCGACGCCGGAAGAAGCGGCGCAGATTATCAATTCGGCTTGGAAGGATCCCGACTGGGGTACGCTACTTTGGACTAAAACCGCCACTGAGCCTTTTCATCCTGCGGCGAGCTCGTGGTCCTGCAGAACGTGGATGGCCTTGGCCAGTCGGCCGGCGCGGTGGGGCTGCACCGTAGCTTGCGGAGCACGCGCCAGGTCTTGAGTTGAGCGTTGGCCCGTTCGCCGGGTCCGCGTAGGCGGGCGTGGGCGCGGTTGGCCTCCTTGCGGGATTCGGGTTTGTTGCGGCCTTTGTGCGGGGTGCGGATTTGTTGGCCGGTCTGGTCGTAGCCGTGGTAGCCCTTGTCGCCCAAGGCGATCAGGCCGGCGTCACGCAGCGCGGCCAGCATGTTCCAGATCCGGGCAGCGGTGGTGTCATGCGTACTGCCCGGCAGTTGGCCCGACACCCACAGGATCGTGCCGTCCGGCGAGGCGATGACCTGCAGATTCACTCCGTGCCTGCGGTGCTTGCCTGAATAGAATGGCCGATCGACCGCGATGCGGTCGATCGGGATCAGCGTGCCGTCGATGATCACGTAGGCCATGCCCTGCCGCTTGGCCTTGCGCAGTGCCGCACGCAGCTTCGGGGCGTGCTCGGCGAGCAACTCGATAGTTTCGTTGACGTATCGCCAACACGTGGCGGTCGACACCGCGAACCCGGCGCCGATCTCGGCGAACGGCTCGCCCTTGCGGAGGTACACCAGCACCAACAGGGCCTGCTGCCCCGGGTTGAGCGCGCGCCACACCGAACCCAACTGCTTGCGGTGGGTGCGAATGAGGTCGGACACGAAGGGCAGGGTTTGATGTGACAACGGCAGCGCGGCACGGTAGAACAGCATCTGAAGCCCTTGCGTAGGATATGGATCTTGGTCGATCACCGTCCTACCAAGGGCTTCGTCTCGTTTCGGGGACCGACACGCCGACGGTCAACCGATCTCTGACCTGCAACCCTTACCTGGCAGCACATCCAGACCAGGATGAAAATGGTTCACTGGTGTTCGACGCGGTGAAGTATGCGCTCTTCGATGGACGGATATTGATCTTAGTGTAGAGCGACCGCTCGCGTGGGTTCGGCGCGGCATCGGTCTTGACGAGGACGACAACTGGGCTGAGGCCGACACAAAGAGCGATCGGCAGCGCCGGATCGTACTAGACGCGGACACGCGACAGTTGCTCATCGAACATCGAGACAGGTGTGAGGATCGGGCGGCATCTTTGGGGCTCGAACTCGCGAAAGATGCATTCGTTTTCTCCTCGGCGTCAGACGCAAGCACGTTCCGCACCCCTGGTTCCCCGTGAGCCAGGCGGCCACATCGGTCGAGAGCGTTCGACTGCTTCGACGCCCGAGGTTCGGCCGGTTCGAGTCGATTCGGCGGTGTTGGCGGATTCTTCGACACAACGACATCGGGTCGTGATCGACTCCCGGCAGGATCCGATGCGGTCGGACCGACCGTGCCGGCCAAGTCAGGAGACGAAATGCCCCTGTACCGCACGATTCTGCTGGCGGCGATCATGATGCTCGGCGCCGCCCTGCCGGCCGCCGCGGCCGACACCGAATCACTGTCGCTCGCGCACGCCACCACCGTCGGCATTCACAACACCTACGACAAGGCCGCCTACACCTATCTCTCGCAGGCCCTGGACGCCGGCGCGGCGATGATCGAGCTCGACACCTGGGTGAACGTGGTCACGCACAAGTGGAACGTCAGCCACGGCAACCCGCTGGCCAGTGACAACAACTGCGTGCAGGCCAGCACCGTGTCCGACCTCTATACCGGGAACCGCAGCCAGAACCTGGACAGCTGCCTGGACGACATCCGGATCTGGCTGGCCGCGCACCCCGGGCACGGTCCGGTGATGGTCAAGCTGGAGATGAAGAACGGGTTCGACAACAGCATCGGCCTGGGACCGGCCGCGCTCGACAGCTATGTCAAAGCCAGCCTGGGTGGCGCGGCGTTCCGGCCGGCGGACCTGCTCGGCGGCTACCCGGATCTGGACACGGCGGTGAAGGCGGGCGCCTGGCCGAGTCGGGACTCCTTGGCGGGCAAGGTGATCGTGGAGGCGATCCCGGGCACGTTCGAGGAGAAGAACCCGTTCGACCACCTGTGGACCGACGTCGAGTACGCCGAGCACCTCAGGGACCTCGCCGCGGCTGGGAACATCGGCAGCGCCGAGATCTTCCCGGCGGTGCTCGGCGCGACCGCCGGCGACCCGCGAACCCGGTACTCCGACACCACGATCCGCCCGTGGTTCGTGGTGTTCGACGGCGACGCAGCCACGTACGTGAACGGAATCGACACGTCCTGGTACGACACGAATCACTACTTGCTGGTGATGACGGACGCGCAGGGTGTGTCGCCGGCCATCGACGACACCGCGCCGACGGTCGTCCAGGCGCAGGCTCGGGTGGCGCAGTTGGCGGCGGCCCACGCGAGCGTCGTGTCCACGGACTGGCGCGGCCTGAACACGGTCCTGCCGGAGGTGTTGCCTCGCGGCTCCGAATGAGCGCCTGACGGGGTCGCCGGCTACGCCGGCGGCCCCGTGCCAGTGGTGTCACATGCCGGCAGAGGCCGCGTATGTCAACGCGGCAGGGCCCAGAGTTGTCCGGCGGCGCGCTGGCAGTCGTCGATCTCCAGTCGCGTCTTGGCGGCGGTGCTGCCACCCGGGTCGGTGAGGCAACGACCCGATTGAGGATTGACCAGCTGTCCGTCCGATGTGGACTTCCATTGCTGCGATCCGCTGCCGTTGCACACGTAGAGCTGCACGTTGGTGCCGTTGGCGGTGCCGCCCTGCGTGACGTCGAGGCACTTGGTGAGGGCCTGCAAGGTGCCGTCGGGCACCACGTTCCAGGTCTGGGCGTTCGTGCCGTTGCACGGGTAGAGCTGGACGGCGGTTCCGTTGGCATTGCTGGCGTTGGCGACGTCGGTGCAGTTGCCGGCGAGCGCCGGGGTGATGGGACCGCTGGGTTCGGTCGGCAGGGGCGTGGCCGCGCCGTCGTAGGAGGGCGGCGCCGAGGACGGGGCCGATGCCCACGAGGTGTTGGCCGAGGTGCCGAGGGTGTAGCCGAGCGTGCCGCCGGTGGTGATCGCCGACGCCGGCAGATACGCGTTGGTCCAGGCGGAACCGTTCAGCGTCAGCGACTGCACGTACGGGGCGTTGTCGGCGGCCTGCGGCGCGTTGATCGTCAACGTGTTGCCGCTGGGCAGGCTGATCGTGGCCGTGGTGAACAGTGGGCTGCCGAGTGCGAGGTCGGCGGTGCCGGGAGTCTCGGGGTACAGCCCCAGCGCCGACCACACGTACCAGGCGCTCATCGCGCCGAGGTCGTCGTTGCCGGCGAGGCCGCCGGGGGAGTTGGTCCAGATCTGGTCCTGGATCTGCCGGACGACCTGTTGGGTGCGGTAGGGCTGCCCGATGTAGTCGTACTCCCAGGGCAGTTCGAAGCTCGGTTCGTTGCCCATGTTGGACTGGAGGCCGGCGAGGCTGAGCAGGCCGGTGTAGCCGGTGAGCACGCCGTCGAGGTACTTGGCCATCGCGGCGTTGCCGCCCTTGGCGGCGGCCAGCCCGGCGATGTTGAACGGCACCATGCCGGTGTAGATCAGCGAGTCGCCTTCGGCGAAGTCGTTGCTGTTGGTGCCCCCGCTGATCGGCGCGGCGAGGAAGCCGGTCATCCAGCGGCCGTTGGAGTGCCGCGGCTGGATGTAGCCGCTGCTGGGGTTGAAGATGTTGCGCCAGTTCTGGGCGCGGTCGCGGAACTTGGCGCTGTCGGCGGTGTCGCCGAGCGCTGAGGCGTAGGCGGACAACGCGAAGTCGGCGGTGTCGTACTCCAGTTGCGAGGAGACGCCGGCGTAGTAGTGGCAGCAGCCGTAAGGGCTGTCGGTGGGCAGGTAGCCGAAACTGTCCAGGTATGCGCCGCCGGGCCGGGCGTTGTTGGTGGTCGTCGCCTGGTGCACCATGGCGGCCAGCGCCGCGGACGTGTCGAAGTCACGGGCGCCGAAGGCGTAGTAGTCGGCCAGCACGGCGTCGGCCGGGTCGCCGACCATGATGTAGGTCTCGGCGTTGTTCATGGCCCACTTGGGCAGCGTGCCGCCCTGGCGGTAGTCGTCGACCATGGACTGCGCCATGTCGCTGGCGGTGTCCGGCGCGATCAGCGCCGACAGCTGGGCCTGGGTGCGGTAGATGTCCCAACCGGAGTAGTTGGCGTAGTGGGCGTGGCCGGCCGGGGTGGTGTGCACGGCGTTGTCGAAGCCGAGGTACTGGCCGTTGGTGTCGCTGAACACGTTGGGGTGCAACAGTGAGTGGTACAGGGCGGTGTAGAAGATGTGCTGCTGGTCGGCGGTGCCGCCGGCGACCCTGATTCGGCTCAGTCGTGCGTTCCACGCCTGGTACGCCGATGTTCGCGTGCCGTCGAAGTCCCATCCCGGTATCTCGGCGTCCACATTGGACTTCGCGTTGGCGACGGAGACGTAGGAGATGCCGACGCGGGCCTGGACGACCTGACTGCCGGTGGTGTCGAAGGTGACGTACTCGCCGCCGCCGTAGTTGCCGGTCGCGGTGAACGGATGGTCGAAGGTGGCGCTGAAGTACAGGGTGAACGGGGTGGCCGCCTCGCAGAAGCCGACGCTGGTCACCGAGCCGGTGATCGTGTTGTCGCCGACGATGGCGACGGTGCTGGCGGCGACCGGGCTCGGGTTGTCGGCGACCTTGACGATCATGTTGGCCTGGGCGCCGGTCGGATAGGTGAAGCGGCCGATGCCGGCGCGGGTGGTGGTGGTGAGCTCGGCCCGGATGCCGGAGCCGAGGCCGACGGAGTAGTAGCCGGGGGCGGAGCTCTCCTTGGCGTGGCTGAAGGAGGCGGTGGCCGAGCCGGGGCTGCTGATGGCCCCTGTTGTCGGCAGGAACGGCACGTCGTCGGCAGCGTCGCAGCCGGGACCGGAGATGTGGGTGAGGCTGAAGCCGCGGGTGGTCGTGTCGTTGTGCTCGTAGCCGCCGCCCTTGGGGCGTGACGAGGTGTCCGGGCTCCACTGCATCATGCCGAACGGCGTGTCCGCGTGCGCTACCGGCACGACGAACGCGGTGGTCAGCAACACCGCGGTGAGGCGGCAGGTCCAGCCGGACATGGTCATGCCGGCAGTCCAGCATCGAACGCCCGTCGAAACGACCGGTGAATAGATGAATTCATTTCACGGTTATCGCTGTGTCGAGGCCCGGTCGCCTGGCGTGCCGGACGACGTTCGACAGGAGGAGGGCGCCGGCCCACGACCCTAGGTCCACTCGCTCGACGCGGACGAGATCATGCTGGCCTGTCATGACTCAGCCAGCGCCCAGGCCCTGCCGTTGGCGTCTGACCATGGACACGAGGGTGGACCAGTCGGCATCGTCAGCCGTCCAGCGTCAACGACACCCGACCCGCCTTGGCGTCGAGGCACGATGCATCGCCTAACAGCAGGCGCTGATGGCGGCGTCTACGAACGCGTCCGCGTCGGTCGGAATCCAGCGCTGCTCCCATCAGGCCCCGTCGTCCCTGCCGGCTCAGAACCCGGCAGCGGTGGCGGTCTGACCGAACTTCCAGTCGGCCGGGAAGACGTTGTCACGGATCACCGTTCGACCGCGGGTGTCGGTTACCTGGAAGCTGAGGGCTTGACCGGTGAGCTTCCTGCCCGATTGCCAGTTCATGCCCCAGTTTCGGGTCATCGGCAGCCAGTCGGTGCCGGTGCCCTTGATCCATACGGCCTTGGTGCTCCACCCTGAGTTCGAGTCGACGAGCACCAGGTTGAAGTCGGGATTGCGGGCCCGGGCGTGGTGGGGGAGACCAGCTTCGGATTGACGTCCGCGGCATGCGATCGCTGGCCAGTATTCGCTCGACGAGTTCCAGCTCCGCTGGTTCGACCACTGGCTGCACGACCAGGACACAGGATTCATGGACGAGCCGTCGGTCAAGATCTTCGTGATGGGGACGAACACGTGGCGCGACGAGAACGAGTGGCCGCTCGCGCGCGCCGTCGAGACGCCGTGGTTCCTCGGCGCGGACGGCGGCCTCAGCCGCAGAACACCCAGGCGGAAGAGGCGCACGACTCCTACGTCTACGACCCGAACGACCCGGTGCCGTCGGGTCAGGGTTCGACCAATTGGCCGTCTTCCGTGGAATTTTGCCGCTGTGATCCGCCGAGCCATCGACATATTCGATATCGAATATGTCGATGGGCGTGGTCCGGTTTTCGGTGGCCGTAAGTGACGGTTGACACATTCGACACGCCTGCTTAATCTCGCTCCAACGCGAACCGGTTCGACCACCGGAACGCGGTGGTCGCCGGCACTTATGTGTGGTCAAGGCGGTGCCACTTTGCATCAATGTCGAACCGGTTCGCACAGGGAGTGCCGTGAACATCGGAGAGATCGCCCAACGGGCCAACGTCTCGCGGAGCACGGTCTCTTATGCGCTGAGCGGCAAGCGACCCGTGTCCGAGACCACTCGCCGGAAGATCCAGCAGGTGGTCGACGAGTTGGGCTATCAACCCAACGCCAGCGCCCGCGCGCTGGCCGCCGGCCGCACCAGCACCATCGGCCTGGTGTTCCCGCCCGCCGTCGGCCACCACTACACGGCGATGCAGCTCGACTTCATCGGCAGCCTGGCCGACGCGGCCGCGGTGCACGAATACGACGTGCTGCTGTCGACCGCGGGACCGGACAGCACCTCGTCGTTGCGGCGACTGCTGGCCGAACGTCGGGTCGACGGGGCGATCCTGATGGAGGTAAGGCTGGCCGACGAGCGCGTCGACTACCTGCTCGAGGCCGACTTCCCGTTCGTCACCATCGGCCGCACCGCCTCGCCGGACCGCACCTGCTGGGTCGGCGTTGACCACGGGGCGCTGGTCGCGGCCTGCGTCGATCATCTGGCCGACCTGGGCCATCGTCGGATCGCGCTGGTCAACCGGCCGGAACGGTTGCTGCGCATCGGATACGAGTCGGCCCACCGCGGGCTGGAGGGCTTCGACCGGGCCGTCGCCGCACGGGGCCTCACCGGCCGGCACTACCCCTGCGACGACGACGCCGTGTCCGGCCAGGCCTGTGTCGAGCGGATCCTCGACGACGACCCGGCCAGCACCGCGATCGTCACCCTGAACGAAGCGGCGCTGGGCGGTCTGTACCAGGGACTGGCCCGGGCCGGACGCAGCGTGCCGGGCGACTTCTCCATCGCCGGCGTGGCGCTGCCGCACTGGGCCCAGATGGTCACCCCGCAACTGACCGCGGCGGACGTGCCCGCCGCCCAGATGGGTCGGCTGGCGGTCGACCTGCTCGTGGCCCGTCTGGACGATCCGGCCGGACCGCCCCGGCACCACCTGCTCGCCCCGCCGGTCTCGCTGCGGGGCAGCACCGGACCGGCGCCACTCGCGCCCTCTTCCTGACCACCGCCGGCGCCGCTCGCGCCGTCCTCCTGAACCACCGCCGGCCCCGCCGCGCCGGCGAGTCCTCCCGACGAAGGGACTTCCGTGATGAGCACCTCCCTGCCCAGACGCCTTGCCGTGGTCGCCGTCGCCGTGACCGCCGCCGCGGGGCTGGCCGGCTGCGGCGCCTCCGGCGGCAGCGGTTCCGGCGCGTCGAGCACCGACTACACGATCTGGGACCCCTATCCGCAGTTCGACGGCAACGCCGCGTGGGTGAACCTGCTCGAGTCGTGCGGGGACAAGGCCGGGGTCAAGGTCAAGCGGACCGCGTTCGACACCACGGACCTGACCAACAAGGTCCTGCTCGCCGCCCAGCAGGGCAACGCCCCCGATGTGCTGGTCCTCGACAACCCGGTGGTGTCCACGCTGGCCGACGCGGGCGTGCTGGCCACCGCCGACGACACCAAGCTCGACACGTCCGGCGTTGACCCGAATCTGCTCGCCGCCGGACAGTTCGGCGGCAAGACCTACGGCACCCCGATCGGCGCGAACACGCTGGCCCTGTTCTACAACAAGACGATCCTGCAGGCCGCCGGCGTTGACCCGGCTTCGATCAAGGACTGGTCCGCGCTGACGGCGGCGCTGGCCAAGGTCGCGGGCGCCGGCAAGAAGGGCATCACGTTCTCCGCGATCGGCACCGAGGAGGGCAGTTTCCAGTTCCTGCCGTGGTTCTGGGGATCGGGCGCGCGGCTGGACAAGCTCGACTCCACGCCGGGGGTCGCCGCGCTGACGCTGTGGAACGACTGGCTCAAGGCCGGCTACGCGCCGAACTCGGTGATCAACAACACCCAGACCACGAGCTGGCAGGACTTCGCCGCCGGCAACGTCGCGTTCGCCGAGAACGGAACGTGGCAGTTGGCCAACGCCAAGAAGCTCGGCTTCGAGTACGGCACGATCACCGTGCCGGCGCAGAACGGCGGCCCTGCACCGGCGCCGACCGGCGGCGAGTTCGTCACGGTGCCGACGCAGAAGGACACCGGCCGGTACGCCACCGATCAGAAGATCGTCTCCTGCCTCACCAGCCCGGACAACATCTACGCCACGGACGGCACGCTGTCCTACGTCGCGCCCAGCGCCGCCGTGCAGCAGAAGCAGGCCGCCGCCGACCCGGCGCTGCAGGTGTGGGTGGACGCCGTGCACGCCGCCAAGGGCCGCACAAGCGACAACCTGGGCACCAAGTACCCGAAGATCTCCGAGCAGATTTGGACCGCCGTGTAGGCCACGCTGTCCGGCTCTTTTGTCACCGGCCGCCGCGCTGCAAACGGCGCAGGCAGCCGTGGGCAAGGGATGACCACCACCGTGGCGCGCGCGACGGCGGCCGCCGTCCCGGCCGGCGGGCCGCCGGCGGGCCGCCGGCGCCGCAACCTCGACCAGTGGGCCGCGTGGGGGTTCCTCCTCCCGATCACCGCGTATCTGCTGGTGTTCTACGCCTACCCCTTGTTCCGCAACGTCGACCTGAGCCTGCGCAACTACACGGTCCGCTCGTTCGTTCAGGGCGACGCCCCGTTCACCGGCCTGGCGAACTACGGGACCGTGCTGAGTGACCCGACGTTCCTGCCCGCGCTGGTGCACACGGCGGTGTTCACCGGCGCGTCGATCGCCTTCCAGTACACGATCGGCCTGGCGCTGGCGGTGTTCTTCCGGCAGCACTTCCGGTTGTCGGCGACGCTGCGCGCGATGTTCCTGGTGCCCTGGCTGCTGCCGCTGATCGTGTCCGCGTCCACCTGGTCGTGGATGTTCAACAGCGACTCCGGCATCATCAACACGGCGCTGGGCCTGGTCGGACTGGGCCCGGTGAACTGGCTGACCTCGCCGCAGTGGTCGCTGGCATCGGTGACCATCGCCAACATCTGGATCGGGATCCCGTTCAACCTGGTGATCCTCTACAGTGGACTGCAGACGATCCCGGCCAGCCTGTACGAGGCGGCGGCGCTGGACGGGGCGAGCGCGTGGCAGCAGTTCTGGCGGGTCACCTTCCCGCTCCTGCGGCCGGTGTCCGCGATCACGCTGCTGCTCGGGCTGATCTACACGCTCAAGGTGTTCGACGTCATCTGGATCATGACCAGGGGCGGCCCGACCGACTCGTCCACCACGTTCGCCACCTGGTCCTACCGGCTCGGCTTCGGCACGCTGCTGCCGTCCTTCGGTCCCGCGGCCGCGGTGGGGAACCTGCTGGTCGTCACCGCCCTGGTGTTCGGCCTGGTCTACATCCGGTTCCAACGCAGGCTGGTGACGTCGTGAAGTGGAAGACCGGCATCGCGCTGCTGCTGACCGCGATCATGCTGTTTCCGGTCTACTGGATGCTCAACGTGTCCTTCACCCGGGAACAGGACATGCGCAAGTCGCCGCCGAACCTGTTCCCGTTGCACGGCACGCTGGACGGCTATCGGGCCGCGCTGACCGAGCAGGTGCCGTACCTGGGCACCAGCGTGGTGATCGCGCTCGGCACGGTGGTGCTGACCGTCGCGCTGTCGGCGCCGGCCGGCTACGCGCTGGCCAAGCTGCGTCCGCGCGGGGCCGGCGTGCTCAGCTTCCTGTTGCTGGCGGCCCAGATGGTGCCGGGCATCATCATGGCGATGGGCTTCTACGCCATTTACCTCGACCTCGGGCTGCTCCAGTCGGCGGCCGGCCTGATCGTCGCCGACTCGACGATCGCGGTGCCGTTCGGCGTGTTCATCTTCGCCGCGCTGATGTCGACCATTCCCGACGAGTTGTTGCAGGCGGCCCGGACCGACGGCGCGAGCCGGCTGCGCACCTTCTGGTCGATCGTGCTGCCGATGAGCCGCAACGGCGTCGTCACGGTGTCGGTGTTCGCCTTCCTGTGGGCGTGGTCGGACTTCGTGTTCGCCAGCACGCTGGACAACGGCGGCGCGCACGAGCCGATCACCCTCGGCATCTACCACTACATCGGCAACAACAACCAGCAGTGGAACGCAATCATGGCGACCGCCGTGTTCGCGTCGATCCCGGCTGCGGCGATCCTCGTGCTGGCCCAACGCTATGTCGCCGCGGGCGTGACCGCCGGCGCCGTCAAGGACTGACCGTACCCAACGAGCGAAGCGAGTGCCGGTCGATGACCACCGTCCCCGAGTTCTCCGTCCACGACATCCCGTTCTCCCACCATGGCTCCTGGTTCGGCATCTCGCCGGTGCTCGGCCAGCGGACCCGGGCCGACGACCTGCACCTGGTGTCGCACCGCAACGGGATGCACGGCGTGCTGCGGCTCGTGCCGGTCGATCCGGCGATGAGGGAGCGGGTCGACACCACGGTCCGGGCGACGCCGGCCGTGCTGAGCTGGGAGCACGACGGCGGCCGCGTCGACATCGCCTACGACACCCCGGACGCGGTCCGGCTGCGCGGCGCCGGCCTGGGCATGCGGGTGGAAGCGGGCGCCTCGGCGCTGACCCCGTTCACCGGCGACTACTTCTATCCGGACGCGGTCGACGGCGGCTACACCTTCACCGCCTACGAAACCGGGCGTCGCTACCGGATCACCGTGCTGGCCGGCCAGGTGTCGGAGGTGTTCGGGGCGCAGGCGCTGGGCGAGGCCCGGCGGGGGCTGACCATCACCGGCGACGGCGCGAGCCCGTGGGAGATCGCGATCGAGGAACTGCGCGGGGTCGGCGTGCCCTACCGCCCGGCGCACGACTTCGAGCAGGTGGTGCGGGCCAGCGCGGACGCCTTCGCCGGCTTCGTCGACGCGATCGCGCCGTGGCGGCGTGACGACACCCCCGCCGCCGAGTTGGCCTGCTACACGTTGTGGTCGGCCACCGTGGCGCCGGAGGGATTCCTCGCCCGCCCCGGCGTGCTGATGTCCAAGCACTGGATGGACAAGGTGTGGAGCTGGGACCACTGCTTCAACGCGCTGGCCCTCGCCCCGGGCGCGCCGGAGCTGGCCTGGGACCAGTTCTCGGTGATCTTCGATCACCAGGACGCGACCGGCGTGCTGCCCGACTCGGTCACGCATTCCGAGGTGCTGTACAACTTCGTCAAGCCGCCCATCCACGGCTGGGCGCTGGGCCAGCTGCGGCGGCTGCTGGCCGACCGGCTCGGGCGTGACGAGCTGACCGTGGCCTACGACCGGCTGGCCCGCTGGACGGACTTCTGGCTCACCTGCCGGCGCGCGCCCGGCGACCCGCTGCCGCACTACCAGCACGGCAACGACAGCGGCTGGGACAACGCCACCACGTTCGACCCCGAGCGGGTGATCGTCACCGCCGACCTGGCCGGGTTCCTCGTGCTGCAACTGCGCGAGCTCGCGGACCTCGCCGCCGACCTCGGCCGGCCCGAGGAGGCCGCCCGCTGGGCCGGCCTGGCCACGAGCACGTGCGAGGCGCTGGTCGACGAACTGTGGAGCGGCGACCGGTTCTACGCCCGCGGTGTCCACACCGGACAGAAGTGGGCGACCGACAGCCTGCTCGACCTGATGCCGATCGCGCTCGGCCAGCACCTGCCCGAGCCGATCGCCGCCGTGCTGGCCGACCGGATCGCGACGCATCTCACCCCGCACGGCCTGGCCAGTGAACGGACCGACTCGTCGCACTACCAGTCCGACGGCTACTGGCGCGGCCCGATCTGGGCGCCGGCCACCATGTTGGTCGTGGACGGCCTGCGCCGCGCCGGACACGGCGAACTCGCCCGGCGGATCTCCGACCGGTTCCGGGCGCTGTGCGAGGCGTCCGGCTTCGCCGAGAACTTCGACGCACTCACCGGTGCGGGCCTGCGTGACCGGGCATACACCTGGACCGCGAGCGTGTACCTCCTGCTGGCCCGCACCCACGTGGCCGACCACGCTCCGAGCTCCTGAACCCTGCCGAACGAGGAGAACGTCATGAGACCACAGGGGAGATGGACCGCCTTGCCGCTGGCGGTCGCCCTAGCCGCCGGGGTGGCGCTGAGCCCACCCGTGACGGCGGTCGCCGCACCGAGCCCCGCCGAGACCCTGGGGGTGGACCTGGGCACGCCGACCGGCGCGTTCCACGGCGGCGCGTCCGGGGCGCTCTACGGCATCGCCGACCAAGGTGTCCCCAGCGACAACCTGATCGCCGGTATGGGACTGGCCTCCGTCGACACCAAGGCCCAGGACGGACAGCAGCATCCCGGGTCCGACGCGCTGGAGGTGGCCACGCCGTTCTTCGCCGGCGGCGGACGCGACCTGTTCGTCTACATGACCGACGTCTACCGCAACTTCCCTTACGAGCGCACGAGTTACGCCGAGTACCAGGGATACCTGCGGACCGAGGTCCAGCAGATCCTCGCCGACCCCCACCGGGACCGCATCGTCCTGATCCCGTACAACGAGCCCGACGGCAACTGGTTCTCCGGCCTGACCAGCGATCCGGCCGTGTTGGCCGCGTTCGACGCCGAATGGCTCCAGACCTACCGGTTCCTCAAGGGACTGTGGCCGCAGGCGCGGATCGCCGGCCCCAACTTCTACTCCTACCACCCCGACCAGCTCGCGACGTTTCTCGGCTTCTGCAAGCAGAACGACTGCCTGCCGGACGTCATGACGTGGCATGAGCTGTGGAACACCTCGTCGGTGCGTCCGGACGTGGCGGCCTACCGGCAGCTGGAGACGGCGCTGGGCATCGCGCACCGTCCGGTGAACCTCAACGAGTACGCGGCCCGCTACCAGCTGACCAGCCCGGGCCGGATGGTGTCGTGGCTGTCGGCGATCGAGGACACGAAGGTCGACGGCGACCTGCCGTACTGGAACCAGAACGGCAGCCTCGGCGACTCGGTGTCGCAGAACAACATGCCGAACGCGCAGTGGTGGCTGTACCACTGGTACTCGTCGATGACCGGCCAGACCGTCGCCGTGGCCCCGCCCCACGGCGACACCGACAACACCCTCCAGGGCGTGGCCACGCTGGACAAATCCAAGCGGCAGGCCCGGGTCATCCTCGGCGGCGGGCCGGCCGGGCCGGCTGACGTCGTGGTCAAGCACGTCGACCCGGCGGTGTTCGGCCGCACCGTGCACGCCACCGTCCAGGAGGACGACTGGAGCGGCATGACCGGCGCCGCGGCCACCCCGGCCCGGATGTTCGACGGCGACGTGCGGGTCGCGGCCGACGGATCGCTCACCGTCCCGGTCGACATCGCGGGACCGTCCGCCGGCGCCGACTGCGCCGCGACCGGGCCACGCGTCGCCGGCAAGGTGGGCTCCGCGTTGAAACTGTGTGGCAACAACGAATACGCGAGCCTGCCGGCGGGCGTCGTGAACGGCCTGCACGACTTCACCGTGTCGGCGTGGGTCAATCCGGCGCAGAACAGCAACTGGTCCCGGCTGTTCGACTTCGGCGCCGGGACGAACGCCAACATGTTCCTCACGCTGAACTCCGGCAGCGCGATCCGGTTCGCGATCACGACCGGCGGCGGCTCGGCCGAGCAGCGGATCGACGGCTCCGGAACGCTGCCCACCAACGCCTGGTCGCTGGTCACGGTGACGGTGTCGGGCAACACCGGCACGCTGTACGTCAACGGCCAGGCCGTCGGCACGAACCCGAACATGACGCTGCACCCGGCCGATCTGGGCGCCACCACGCAGAACTGGATCGGCCGCTCGCAGTACTCGTCGGATCCCGATCTCAACGGCCAGGTCGACGACTTGGCCATCTACAGCCGGGCGCTGAACGGGGGCGAGGTGGCCGGGCTCGCCGCCGGCACGGCCGCCGCCGGCGACGTCGCCGACTACCGGTTCGACGAGACCGGTGGGGCCACCGCGACCGACTCGTCCGGCCACGGCCGCGACGCCACCATCGTGTCCAACCCCCAGGTCGCGACCTCGATGAACGCCTACCAGATCATCCTGTCGCCCGGTGGCGCCGGCTCGGCCTCCCCGGTCGACGACAGCTGGCACGCGAGCTACCCGGCGGCCCAGGCGACCATGACCGGCAGCGGCTGGAACATCAACACCGAGGGCACGCCGAACAGCGTCACCGGGTTCGCCAGCTACGGCGACACCGACGTCGGCGGGCTGCGCACAGGGTCGAGCACTGTCATCACGTTCCCGGTGACCGTGCCCACCACCGGTGACTACACGCTGCGCGTCTTCGACGGCAGCAACGCCCAGGCGTCAGGCGTTTCCGGTCCCACCGACGTCTTCCTCGGCGTGGACGGCGGCGCGACGCAACAGGTGTGGCTGCCCGACGCCTACGGATGGGTGATCTGGAACCACGCCGACACCACGGTCCACCTGACCGCTGGCGCCCACCGGATCAGCCTGTCCACCACCGGCTCCGACGGCGCGGCCACCCACGGCGACGCGATCGTCAACAAGATCGACCTGCGGCTGGCCACCCCGGCCCAGAAGTCGACCGCGTACGAGGCCGAACAGGCCGACCTGCGCGGAGCCCGGCCGGACTACCAGGCACAGGGCCAATCAGGCGCCGGCGCGGTCGACTTCGATCGCGGCCAGACCGCGACGTTCTGGGTCTACTCCGCCTCCGACGGCTACGCCGATCTGGCGTTCCGCTCGCGTGGCGCGGGGGCGGCCGCGGTGGCCGTGAATGACCAGGCACTGCCCGGAAACCTCGACGGCGGCCCGATCCGATGGTCCACCGACACCGACCGGGTGTACCTCACCGCGGGGGTCAACAAGGTTGTGGTCACGGGCCGAGGCGGGTGCTTCACGCTGGACAAGCTGACCGTCACGCCGGTCGACCGCAGCGCCGACATCGCCGCCTACCAGGCCGAGAGCGGCACCCTGACCGGCACCGCCCACGTGGACACCACCTTCGGCCAGGCGCGGGGCGGCGTGGTGACCGGCGTCGGCGGCGGCAGCGCCAACGCGCTGACGATGACCGTGCGGGCGCCCGCCACCGGCACGTACGAGATGACCGTCCGCTACGCCAACAACCAGGGCATCCTCGCCAACCACTACAACCCGGACCTGATGACCGCCCCGGCCGACATCAGCGTCAACGGCGGGCCGACGTTCCACGTCAACTTCGCCAACACCTTCGACTGGAACCAGTTCTGGACCCACACCGTCCCGGTCCAGCTCACCAAGGGAAGCAACACGATCAGGTTCGTCGCCAACCAGCCGTACAACTGGGACGGCAAGACCGTGGGCGTGATCCGCTCCGGCAGCGACGTCGGCGACGCGCTCCGCTCGGACACGGCGCCGAACATCGACCAGATCACCCTGGCGCCCCTGCGGTCGGCCAGCCAGTCGGGCGGTCACTGAACCAGCGCGGACGAACCGAGGGCTGCCGACCCTCCTTTCGGGCGGCAGCCCTCGGTTCCTGCCGATGCTGGTTGAACTTCGAGGTGTTGGACACCACCCGCCTGCGGTGCTCGTTCGGCGACGGCGATGTTCAGGTGCGGCTCCGGTTGTCAGAAGGCGCTCTTCGATGGCGTGCGCGTCCTCGCGGCGGACCGTCCGCTGCCCGCCGAGATGTCCGGTCGTGCGGCGTGCCCGGCCCTGTCCGGTCGGCGAGTGGAACCCGGCACGCCGGGGACGAAGGCCGCGATCGCCAGTGCGCCGAGCGCTGTGGCGCTTCCCAGGCCCAGGAGCAGGCAGAACGCGTCCTGCGACGGCACGGCGGCAGGGCCGAGCGAGACGGTCAGCTGAGCGAGGATGACGCCGGCGCGGCGCTGGACACCGAGGTGCCGATGGGGCACATAAGGGTGTTGAGGCTGTTGGCGGCCGCGGCTTCGGAGACGGGCGCGGGCGCCATGATGAGGGCGGGCATCTGGGGGAAGACCCCCAGACCCCCGATGTGGGGGCTCCGCCCCCCCGGGCTCGGCCTCGTCGTCGCGCCTATCCGGGGGGTACCGGTTCGCCTGTCGGCTCGGTTTCGCCGTCGCGCTCATGACTCGGGTTCGCCATCGGGCCCCGGTTCGGGGTCGGCGTCGCACTCGGTGGCCTGGGTTCGCCGTCTCGCCAAGCAGGGTGTGCTTGCGTCTCCGTTTGGGGGGATTTGTCCCTTTTCCTTGGAGTGTGGGGAAACGGTGGTGGTGGGGGTGTGGGGCGTGCGATGCTTCGGGCCGGGTCGGGGAGGGTCCATCTCAGGGGGTTTCGTGTCGTTCGCCAGAATCGGGGCGCTGGGCGCCGCGATGGTTGTGGTTGCGGCGCTGGGGGTGCCGGCGGCGCAGGGGGCTACGGGGCAAGGGCCGGCGGGGCTGTCGTTCACGCCGGTGTCGCCTACGCGGCTGCTGGACACGCGGGCGACGGGGCATCGGATCGAGGCTGACCACGGGCTGAGCGTCAACGTGCCGACCGGGTTGGTGCCGGCGGATGCGGTGGCGGTGGTGGTCAACCTCACCGGCACGGATGCGGCGGGGCCGACGTTCCTGCAAGCGGGGCGGTACAACGGGAACACGTCCAACCTGAACTTGGTGGCGGGAGAGACCAGGGCGAACCTGGTGACCGTGACGTTGATCCCGGGGCAGTCGCTGTTCGAGCTGAGCTCGGGGCCGAATGCGCTGGACGCGATCGTTGATGTGGCTGGGTACTACTCGGCGGGTGGCGCGTCGAAGTTCACGCCGGTGGCGCCGAAGCGGGTGCTGGACACCAGGGACAGCGGGCCGGTCGGTCCACAAGGGACGGTGACGGTCGACCTGTCGGGTCAGGTGCCCGCGGGCGCGACGGCGGCGGTGTTCAACCTGACCGGAACGGACGTCACGGGGGACACCTTCGTCACGGCTTATCCGGCGGGACAACAGAAGCCGGACGCGTCGAACCTCAACCTGGTCGCCGGCCAGACGGCGCCGAACCTGGTGACGGTGGCGCTGAGCCCCGACCGCAAGGTGACGCTGGCCAACGCGTACTCCACGGTGGACCTGATCGCGGACCTCGCGGGCTACTACTCGCCGCAGTCGACACAGGCCTTCTACCCGATGTCGCCGATCCGGGTGCTCGACACCCGCTACTTCGACACGGGCGCGTCGCGCTCGCCGCTGGGCAACGACCAGACCCGGCGGGTCCGCATCGACGGCTGGCTGCCGCCCGGCGCGACGGCGGCGGTGTTCAACCTGACCGCCACCAACGTCAGCGCCCCGACCTACGTCTCCGCGTGGCCGGACGGCGCGGCCCGCTCGGCGGCCAGCAACCTGAACCTCGTGGCCGGCCAGACCGCGGCGAACCTGGTGATCACGTCGGTCAGCGCGGACCGGGCGATCGACCTCTACAACCACACCGGCCAGCTGGACCCGATCGTCGACCTCGCCGGCTACTTCGCACCGGCCATCGCGCCGTGCACGGCCGACTGCGTCCTCGCCTACGGCGACAACAGCCTCGGGCAACAGGGCGACGGGACGACCGACAGGGATGCCGACTTCAGTGAGCCGCCGCATGCGGTCTACGGCCTCGACCACGTGACCGCGACGGCAACCAATGGCGCCGACCGGTACGCGTTGCGGTCGGACGGCACGGTGTGGTCGTGGGGCCTTTCCCACAGCGGCGAGCTCGGCATCGGGCTGTACGGGGCCGCATACCCGGACACGGTGGCGGCGCCCTATTCGACGATCCCGGTCCAGGTGCCGGGCCTGCCCAAGGTGGCGGCGATCGACAACACGATGGCGCTGGGCACGGACGGCTCGGTGTGGACGTGGGGAGAAAACCGCGACTGGCAGCTGGGCAACGGTTCCACCGACGAAGGCGCGATCGCGGCGACGCCGGTGCGGGTCGCCGGACTGACCAACGTCATCGGAATCGCGGCGGACTACGGCGACCGCTATGCGGTGAAGGCCGACGGCACGGTGTGGGCCTGGGGCGCCAACTTCGCCGGGGACCTGGGCACCGGTGTGGTGCCGGAGCAGAGCCTCGGCTGTCTCGGGCAGACCGGTTTGGTGCCGGACCTGCCGAACTGCGGCTCGGCCGTGCCGGTGCAGGTGGCCGGGCTGACCGGCGTGACCAAGATCGGCGTGAGGGTGGCCGTGAAGTCCGACGGCACCGTGTGGCGCTGGGGCCGAAAGGGTTCCCTCAACACGAGGGAGAGCGGCGCCATCGATCCCACCCCCGTCCAGGTGCCCGGTCTGTCCACTGTGGTCGCTCTGGCCCACGCCGTCTCGGACTACGCGGTGAAGGCCGACGGCACGGTGTGGGCCTGGGGTGAGGTCACGCAAGGCTCGACGGGCCAAGGCTTCCTGGAGAGCCCCTACAACGCCACTCCCGCGCAGGTTCCCGGAGTCACCGGGGTCACTGGCATCGCGGCCAGCGACACCAAGGGGTACGCCCTCAAGTCCGACGGCACTGTCATCCGGTGGGGCGGCGGCCCGACCAACGGGCCGGCGGCGTTCCCCGGCCTGAGCGGCGTGACCGCGCTCGGCGTCGGCGGCCTGCCCGTCGGCCTCAATTCGTGAATATGCCAGGGAAGAGACGACTTGCAGGGGGTTCGATGAGATCCGTCTTACTCGTCGCCGCCGTGGTGGCGGCGACCGCGTTGACGGCCCCGGTGGCGCAGGCCGCGCCACAGGCGGCGGCGCCGTCCGGCAGTTCCTTCACGCCGGTGTCGCCGACCCGGGTGTACGACAGCCGGGTCGGGGGGCACCAGATCCTGGCCCGTTCCGGGTACGGACTCGCGTTCCCCACCAACCTGGTGCCGGCGGACGCGACGGCGGTCGTGTTCAACCTGACCGGCACGGGCTCGACCGAGCCGACCTTCCTGGCGGTCGGCTCGCTGGCCGGGCCGTCGCCGTACAACACGTCCAACCTGAACCTGGCCGCCGGTGAGACCCGGGCGAACCTGGTGACGAGCCCGATCGGCGGCACCGCCGGCCGGGGCGTGTGGCTGGAGGCCGGCCCGGCCGCGGTGGACGCGATCGTGGACCTCGCCGGGTACTACGCTCCCTCCAGCGGCGTGAAGTTCACTTCCATTGCGCCGCAACGGGTTCTGGACACGCGCGATTCGACGCCGGTCGGACCGGGCGGCACGGTGACGCTGGACCTGTCGAGCAAGGTGCCGGCCGGCGCGACGACGGCGGTATTCAACCTGACCGGCACGGACGTGACCGGACCGACGTTCGTCACGGCTTTTCCGGCGGGACAGGCGAAACCGGACGCCTCCAACCTCAATCTCCAGGCGGGGCAGACAAGTCCGAACCTGGTGACGGTGCGGTTGAGCGCTGACCGCAAGGTCACCCTGGCCAACGCCTACAACAGCGTGGACCTGATCGTGGACCTGGCGGGCTACTACTCGCCGGACTCCACCCAGTCCTTCTTCCCGCTCCAGCAGATCCGCGCGGTGGACACCAGGGACGCCAACGGGAATCCGCGTCAGCCACTGGGTTCCGGTGGCACGCACGCCCTGGACTTCGGCGGCTGGCTGCCGACCGGCGCGACCGCCGCGGTGTTCAACCTGACGGCCACCAACGTGTCGAACTCGACGTTCCTGACGGCATGGCCGCAGGGCGGGGACCGGCCGTCGGCGAGCAACCTGAACCTGGTGGCCGGGCAGACGGCAGCCAACCTGAGCGTCACCGCGCTCAGCGCCGACGGCAAAGCCGAGCTGTACAACCACATCGGCCAGGTGGACGCGATCGCCGACCTGGTCGGCTACTTCGCCCCGGCCGGCCAGCCGTGCGCGAGCGCCTGCGCCTTCACGTGGGGGCCCAACGGATCCGGTCTGAAGGCCGACGGCACGACCGACAACACGATGCACGCGCCGACCGCTGCGTACGGCCTGTCGGGGGTCGTGTTCGCCACCGGCGGCCCTTGGGATGCGGACGACGACGGATACGCCCTGCGCGCCGACGGCACGGTCTGGGACTGGGGCAACAACGGTGGCGGCGGGCTGAGCAACGGCCGCCCCAGTGGACTTGGTGACGGGCCGCGGTCGCAGTTCTCCTACCCGCCGGTCTACTACTCGACCACGCCAGGGCAGGTGCTCGGTCTGTCGAACATCACCCAGATCGTGGCCGGTTACGCGCTCAAGAACGACGGCACGGTGTGGGCGTGGGGCTCCAACTACATGTGGGGCCTGGGCAACGGCTCGCAGGACGACACCTTCGCGACGCCCACCGCCGTGCAGGTGAGCGGGCTGACCGACGTGATCGCCATCGCCGGCGCGACCGGCAACGGCTACGCCCTCAAGCGGGACGGCACCGTGTGGTCCTGGGGCGAGAACACCACGGGGCAGTTGGGTGACGGCACGGCGCCGCCGGACCTCAGCAGCTGTTCGGAGAACGAGGGCGTCAGCCCGAACGGTCCGAACTGCGCCTCGGCGACGCCGGTCCAGGTGGTGGGCCTGACCGGGGTGACCAAGATCGGCAGCCGGCTGGCGGTCAAGTCCGACGGCACGGTCTGGCAGTGGGGCGGCCAGGACGCCAGCTACAAGCCCATGCCGAACGCGCATCAGGTTCCGGGCATCACCAACGCGGTCGCGGTCGGCGGCGTGGCCACGGACGTCGGCAGCGGCACCGGGTACGCGCTGCTGGCCGACGGCACGGTCCGGGCCTGGGGCATGAACGGCGACGGGCAGTTGGGCAACGGCACGCTGTGCCAGGGCGGCTCCTGCGGCCCGGTCACCGATCCGGTGACGGTGGCGGGGCTGACCGGCGTCACCTCGCTGGCGTCGGGTGTCACCGCCGGCTACGCGTTGAAGTCGGACGGCACCGTGTGGGCCTGGGGCGGCGGCCAGGACGGCGAACTCGGTGACGGCCAGCTGTTCACCAAGAGCTCCGTGCCGGTGCGGATCGCCGGCCTCAGCGGAGTGACGGCGCTCGGTTACAACGGCCTCGCGGTGGCGAATCCCCAGTAGTGGAAGGTGCCCGGCGCGGTGGGAACCGCGCCGGGCATCGAAATTGCCCCCTCGAATCAGGGTGTGCCCCGTTCCGGCGTGTGTCAGACTCCGCGCCGGGTCTGGGGATCCGTTCGAGGGGGTTCGATGCAGTTCGCCAGATTTGGCGTGTTCATCTCCGCTGCGCTTGTCACATCGACGCTGGTCGCGCCGATGGCGCAGGCCGCGCCGCACATCGCGCCACAGGCGTCGGGCTCGTCATTCACGTCGTTGACGCCGACCAGGGTGTTCGACAGCCGCACCACCGGCCACCAGCTCGGCGCCAGCACGGCGACCATCGTGCGGTTCCCGGCGAATCTGGTGCCGGCGGACGCGACGGCGGTCGTGTTCAACCTGACCGGCACCGGCTCGACCGGGCCGACCTACCTGGCCGTCGGCGCGCCCGGTGACGGTCAGGCCACCACCAGCTCCAACCTCGATCTCGCCGCCGGCGAGACCAGGCCGAACCTGGTGACCAGCAGGCTCGGCACCGACAACGGCGCCCGGGCGGTCGAGCTCTGGAGCGGGCCGAGCGCCGTGGACGCGATCGTGGACGTCGAGGGCTACTACGCGCCGTCCACCGGCATGAAGTTCACCACGACCGATCCGCACCGCGTGGTGGACACCCGGGACACCGCGCCGGTCGGCCCGGGCGGCACCGTGACGCTGGACTTCACCGGCTCCGTGCCGAAGGGCGCGACTTCGGTGGTGTTCAACCTGACCGGCACCGACGCGACCGCGCCGACGTTCGTGACGGCTTATCCCACGGGACAGTCGAAACCGGACGCCTCGAACCTGAATCTCCTGCCAGGGCAGACAAGTCCGAACCTGGTGACGGTGCCGCTCGGCGCCGACGGGCGAGTCACCCTCGCCAACGCGTACGGCAGCGTTGACCTGATTGCGGACCTCGCCGGCTACTACGGGCCGCAGTCCACACTGGCGTTCTTCCCCCTGCAGCCGCTGCGGACGCTGGACACCCGTGACGCGCAAGGAAACCCGCGCGAGCCGCTCGGTCCGAACGGGACGCACACGGTGGACTTCTCCGGCTGGCTGCCGAACTCGGCGGCCGCCGCGGTGTTCACCATGACGGCCTCGAACGTCACCCAGTCCACCTTCCTGGCGGCCGCGCGGCACGGCACGTCCGAGTGGACGACGAGCAACCTGAACCTGGCGGCGGGGCAGACTGCGGCCAACATGATCATCACGGCGTTGAGCAGCGACCAGAAGGCCGATGTGTTCAACCGCAACGGCCGCACGGACGTGCTGGTGGACCTGGCCGGCTACTTCGCCGCGCCGACACCTGCGTGCCAGAGCGACTGCGTCTTCACGTGGGGCATGGGCTCTCTCGGGCAGAAGGCCGACGGCACCACCACGCACGAGGCGCACGGGCCGAGCGTCGCCTACGGCGTGTCCAACGTGGTTGCCACGGCACAGGACCAGTACCACGTCTACGCGTTGAAGTCCGACGGCACGGTGTGGGAGTGGGGCGGCAACGGGGCCGGCGAGCTGACCAACGGGCATCCGGGCGGCGGCGTCGACGTCACGTACCTCGGCAACGGCTTCTACTCGACGATGCCGACCCAGGTGTTGGGCCTGCATGACATCACGGCGATCGTGCCGGGCCACGCGCTGCGCAGCGACGGCACGGTGTGGTCGTGGGGCGACAACTATCTGTACGAGCTGGGCAATGGGGCGACGGACCCGGAGGTGGTGCCCGCGACCGCCGTCCAGGTCTCCGGCCTCGGCGACGTGGCGGCCATCGCCGGTGACGACTTCAACGGCTATGCCCTCAAGCGCGACGGCACGGTGTGGTCGTGGGGCAGCAACGTGTGGGGTCAGCTGGGCGACGGTCTCCTTGCGTCCAATCTCAACGACTGCTACTTCGAACGCGGCCGGGCCCGGCCGGAGGTCCCGAACTGCGCGTCGGCCACGCCGGTGCAGGTGGTCGGCCTCGGTGACGTGGCCAAGATCGGCACGCGCCTGGTGATCAAGCGCGACGGCACGGTGTGGGAGTTCGGCGGCGTCAACACCGACTTCACCCCGCGCGCGCCACGTCAGGTGGTCGCGCTGACCGGCGCGGTGGCCGTGGCCGGACGGGCCAACGAGACTCCTAACGAGACCGGGTACGCCCTGATGCCGGATGGGACCGTGCGGGCCTGGGGCTCGGGCGGCTACGGCCAGCTCGGCAACGGTGGCGACTGCCGGTTCGGCGACTGCCCGGCATCGGCGGAGCCGGTGACGGTCAGCGGCCTGACCGGGGTGACGGCGCTGGCCGCGGGCATCTCGACCGGGTACGCCCTGCGTGCCGACGGCACCGTATGGGTCTGGGGCTCAGGTTTCAACGGCGCGCTCGGCGACGGAGTCGAGCTCGGTCGCAACGTCAGCGTGCCGGCGCAGATCGCCGGGCTCAGCGGCGTGACGGGCATCGGCAACGGCGGCGCCGCGGTGGTGAATCCCCAGTAGCTCAGAGAATTCCCCGGGGCACCCGGCGTGGCCACGGCCGCGCCGGGTGTCTTTTTCGCGTTGCCGCAGGTAACACGATCGGGTGATATGGAGATGTCGCCTGTGGACGGTCTTCGATGCCCGTCATCAGGGGTGGAGGTACCTGTGTCAGTAGCCAGACTCACCGCGGCGGCCGCCGTTGCGGTGACAGCACTCTTCGTGGTCGTGCCGGCACAGGCGGCGACGCCGCCGCCGGACTCCGGCACGGTGTTCACCGGGGTGGCGCCGACCCGGGTCTTCGACAGCCGCACCACGGCGAAGATCCCCGCCCACGGCAGCCGGGCGGTGGCCATTCCGACCGGCCTGGTGCCGGCGGACGCGACCGCGGTGGTGTTCAACCTGACCGGCACCGACCCCGACGGGCCGACCTGGCTCGCCACCGGTCCGGGCACGCAGGGCACGCCGACCACGTCCAGCCTGAACCTGGCGGCCGGCGAGACCAGGGCGAACCTGGTGACCGTCGCGCTGGGCCACGGCGACAGCCCGGGCATCTGGGTGGCCGCCGGCCCGAACGCGGCGGACGCGATCGTCGACGTGGCCGGCTACTACTCGCCCAGCGGCGGCGCGAAGTACACATCCCTGACGCCGCAACGGGTTCTCGACACCCGCAACTCCGCGCCGCTGGGGCAGGGCGGCACCGTGACGCTGGACCTGTCGTCGAAGGTGCCGGCCGGCGCCACCTCGGTGGTGTTCAACCTGACCGGCACCGACGTCACCGGCCCGACCTTCGTCACGGCCTACCCGGACGGGGCGGCCCGCCCGGACGCGTCCAATGTGAACCTGGTGCCCGGCAAGAACACCCCGAACCTGGTGACCGTGCGGGTGAGCGCCGATCGCAAGGTGGCGCTGACCAACGCGTGGTTCTCGACCGACGTCGTGGTGGACCTCGCGGGCTACTACTCGCCGGACTCCACGCAGGCGTTCTACCCGCTGCTGCCGGGCCGGGTGCTCGACACCCGCAACGCCGACGGCTCGCCGCGCGACCCGCTCGGGTCGGGCGAGACCCGGACGCTCAACCTGTACCCGTGGGTGCCCTACGGCGCGACCGCGGCCGTGATCAACATGACCGGCACCGATGTCACCGGCGACACCGTGGTCACCGTGTGGGCGCACGGCGGCGCGCAGCCCGGCGTCAGCAACCTGAACCTGCTGCCCGGCCAGACCTCCGCGAACGCGGCCATCGCGCCGCTGCCGCCGTTCGACCAGGACCGCGGCATCAACATCAACAACCTGCGGGGTTCCCTGGACGCCGTCGTCGACCTGGCCGGCTACTTCGCCCCGGCGCGGCCGGGCTGCACCAGCGACTGTGTCCTGGCTACCGGCGCCAACGACGTCGGCCAGGCCGGTGACGGCACGACCGACGCCGGCAACCACACGGACGCCAAGGTGTACGGCCTGTCCGGCGTCACGGCGATCGCGAACACCGACCAGAACGGCTACGCGCTGCTGGGTGACGGCACCGCGTGGACGTGGGGCGCGAACGACCGCGGCCAGCTCGGCATCAGCTACGCCGGCAACGGCGAAGGCCCGCTCGGGCAGCACTACTTCACCACGGTGCCGATCCAGATCCCGTTCCTGAGCCACATCAAGCAGATCTTCCCGGGCATGGCGCTGACCGTCGACGGCCAGGTGCTCACCTGGGGCGGCAACGAGTCCCTCCAATTGGGCAACGGAAATCCGGACGTCAACTACTTCCAGACGGGCGTGGGCACCATGCTGACCGACGTCACCGCCATCTCGGAGTACCGCAACGGCTCGGGCGGCGTCACCCGGTACGCGCTGAAGAGCAACGGCACCGTGTGGAGCTGGGGCGACAACACCCGTAGCGCGCTGGGCAATCACGATGTCGTCGGCAACAGCGCCTCGCCGGTCCAGGTGTTCGGCTTGTTCGGCTGCACCGGTCTCGGCGCGCGAGTGGTGCTCTGTCCTCCGGCCACTGAGGGTGGCGTGCAGACGCTGTGGCGTTGGGGCGCAATAGGGTCGGGCCAGCAGGACAGCCCGACGCAGCTGCCGCTCGACGGCATCACCGGCTCGATCGTCTCGGTGCAGCGGGACAACGGCCCCAACGCCGGGACCCGGGCGATCCTGTCCGACGGCACGGTGTGGCAGTGGCCCGACAACGACGCGTTCACCGGCGCCTACGTGGGTGCGCGGGTCGCCGGCCTGAGCTCGATCAAGGCGCTGGCCACTGGGCACGCGCTGGCCACTGACGGCACGGAATGGGCGTTCGCCGACCTCTCGGCCCCGGTCCGCACCGGTGTCGCCGCGATCGGCGACGGCAGCTCCTACGTGTCGGCCAACTGACCGACCCCATCCGCCGCGCCCCGCACAGAAGTTGCCCCTTGGGGAGGCAACCCTGGCGGGGCGCGGCGGCGTCTCCTCCATGGCCTACCGACTATCACTCGTGTAGCACAAGGGGGAAACCGCATGTCACGCTTGCTCGTGACGCTGACGACGGCGGCCGTTGTGACGCTGTCGCTGACCACTCCGGCGGCGCAGGCCGCCGACACCCCGGCGCCGTCCGGTCTGGGGTTCACCTCGGTCGACCCGACCCGGATCCTCGACACCCGCAACAATCCGCACAAGGTCAACGCGTACAGCGACATCCAGGTGCACGTGCCGGAGGAGCTGGTGCCGGCCGACGCGACGGCGCTGGTGTTCAACCTGACCGGCACCGACACCGACGGCGCGACCTGGGTGGCCGCCGGCACCACCGTCAACACCTCCAACCTCAACCTGGCCGCCGGCGAGACCAGGGCCAACCTGGTCACCGCGGCGCTGGACAAGGGCCTGCTGGACCTGCGGGTCGGCCCGGGCTCGCTGAACGTGGTCGTCGACGTCGAGGGCTACTACTCGCCGGGCGGCTCGGGATACACGGCGGTGGCCGGCCACCGCGTGCTGGACACCAGGACCACCGGCCCCGTCGGTCCCCAGGGAACGATCACGGTCGACCTGTCCGCCCAGGTTCCCGCCGGCGCGACGGCCGCGGTGTTCAACCTGACCGGCACCGACGTCAGCCGGGACACCTTCGTCACGGCTTATCCGGCGGGACAACAGAAACCGGACGCCTCGACGCTGAACCTGGCCGCCGGCAAGAACACGCCGAACCTGGTCACGGTGAAGCTCGGCGCCGACCGGAAGGTCAGTCTCACCAACGCTTTCGGCAGCGTGGACCTGATCGCCGACCTGGCCGGCTACTACTCGGCGGACTCCGCTTCGCGGTTCTACCCGCTGGCCCCGTTCCGCGCGTTGGACACCCGGGACGCCGACGGCAATCCCCGTGAATCGATCCCCGGCGGCGGCGTGCACGAGACGAGCGTGCGGGGTTGGCTGCCCGACCAGTCGACCGGCGTCGTGCTCAACGTGACCGGCACGAACGTGAGCGCCTCGACCTTCCTCAAGGTGTGGCCGTCGCTCACCCCGCAGCCGGACACCAGTGTGCTCAACCTGGAGCCGGGGCAGACCTCGGCCAACGCGGCCGTGGTGGCGCTCAGCCCGAGCCACGGGCTGGAGATCGGCAACCTGGCCGGCCAGGCGGACGCGATCGTCGACATCGCCGGCTACTTCGCGCCGAGTTTCCTGTCCTGCACGGTGAAATGCGTGGTGACCACCGGCTACAACGACACCGGCAACATCGGCGTCGGCAGCACCGACCGGGGTGTCACGCACGGCTCGACCACGGCGTTCGGCCTCAGCGACGTCACGCAGGTGACCTCGACCGGCAACGTGACCTTGGCGTTGACCTCGGCCGGGCGGGTCTACGCGTGGGGCGACAACGTCAGTGGCCGGCTCGGCAACGGCCTGGCCGGTCGGGCCGACGCGCCGGACATCGCCGGCCCCGAGGTGCCGTCGCAGGGCTACTACAACCCGATCCCGGAGCGGGTGCAGATCCTGTCCAGCGTGAAGATCGTGGCCATCACGCACGGCTTCGCGCTCGACGACTTCGGCAACGTCTACGCCTGGGGCAGCAACACCTACGGCACGCTGGGCACCGGGCAGCCCTTGGACTACGTCGCCGAGACGCCCGAACGTGTCGACGGGCTGTCCCACGTGACGGCGATCGTGGGCGGCGGGAGGAACGGCTACGCCCTCAAGTCCGACGGCAGCGTCTGGGCCTGGGGCGACAACGCACACGGCGAGCTGGGCAACGGTTCGCACATCGACCAGTCGTCCGTGCCGGTCAAGGCGTCCGGGCTGCCCGTGGTGAAGGCGATCTCCGCCGGGGCCGCGGTCACGTCCGACGGTTCGGTGTGGCAGTGGGGCGAGAACGGCGACGGCGCCGTGACCGATCCGCCGGCGCCCGTCTCGGGCCTGACCGGCGTCAACGCGGTGGCCACGACGCAGGGCTGGCCGCTCAGCACGCACTATGCCCTGAAGTCCGACGGCACCGTGTGGGCGTGGGGCTACCAGGGCGGCAGCGCCCTCGGTGACGGCTCGGACTGCAGCCAGACCAGCTGCGACAGCGCGACTCCGGCGCAGATTCAAGGACTGGCCTCGGTGACGCAGTTGGCGGCCGGCGGCACGGCCGGATTCGCGCTGCGCACGGACGGCACGGTCTGGGCGTGGGGCCACGCCTCGGAGGGCGAGTTCGGCGACGGCGTCAGGTTCCAGACGGTGCCGAAGCCCCGGAAGATCGAGTCGTTGGCGGGCATCGTGTCCATCGGCGACTCCGGCGCCGCGGTGCGCGGCTGACCAGTGACGGCTAGCGGCGCGGCGGGGCCGTCCACGATCCCGCCGCGCTCGCACGGTGAATGAGGTACGTGTGACATTACGCAGACTCGCCATTCTCTTGACGGCCGCCGCATCCGTGGCGCTGTCCGTGACCGTGCCGGCGCAGGCGGCGCCCTCACTGTCCACTCAGGACTCCGGGGCGGTGTTCACGGCGCTGCCGCCGACCCGGATCTTCGACAGCCGGACCAGCAGCAAGATCGAGAAGTACACCAGCCGGCCCGTGGCCATCCCGGCCGATCTGGTGCCGGACAACGCCACCGCCGTGGTGTTCAACCTGACCGGCACCAACCCGGACTTCCAGACCTACCTGGCCACCGGTCCGGGCGACCAGGGCTCGCCGAGCACGTCCAGCCTCAATCTCGACCTCGGCGAGACCCGGGCCAACCTGGTGACCGTCGCGCTGGGACACGGGGCGCACAAGGGCATCTGGATCGGCGCCGGACCCTACGCGGCCGACGCGATCGTCGACCTGGCCGGCTACTACGCGCCGGGCGCCGGCTCGAAGTACACGCCGCTGACCCCGCAACGCGTGCTGGACACCCGCGACTCCTCGCCGCTCGGCGCGGGCGGCACCGTCACGCTCGACCTGTCCTCGAAGGTGCCCGCCGGCGCCACGTCGGCGGTGTTCAACCTGACCGCCACCGACGTGACCGGCCCGACCTTCGTCACGGCCTACCCGGCCGACCGGCCCCGGCCGGACGCGTCCAACCTGAACCTGGTGGCCGGCAGGAACACGCCCAACCTCGTCACGGTGGCGCTGAGCCCGGACCGCAAGGTCAAGCTGACCAACTCCTACTGGTCGGTCGACCTGATCGCCGACCTGGCCGGCTACTACTCGCCGACCTCGACGCAGGCCTTCTACTCGCTGTATCCGACGCGGGTGCTGGAAACCCGGGACATGGACGGCGGCCCGAAGCACCCGATCCAGGCGGGGGAGAGCCGCAAGCTCGACCTGAGCGGCTGGCTGCCGGCCGGCGCGACGGCCGCGGTGACCAACCTGACCGGCACCAACGTCAGTCAGTCCACTGTGGTCACCGCCTGGGCCGACGGCACGCCGAAGCCCGGCGTCAGCAACCTGAACCTGGTGCCGTACCAGACTTCCGCGAACCTGGCGATCGTGCCGGTCAGCGGGGACCGGGCCATCGATCTCGACAACCTGGCCGGCCAGGTGGACATGGTCGTCGACCTCGCCGGCTACTTCGCGCCGCCGATTCCCGCCTGCACCACCAACTGCGCCTTCGGCATCGAGAACAACTTCTCCGGCCAGTTCGGCAACGGGACCACCGACACCAGCGGCAGAGCCGGGCCGGTGTTCGCGTACGGGCTCAAGGATGTGAAGTCCATCGTCGGCAGTGTGAACGGGTCGGCCGTCTACGCCCTCAAGTCCGACGGCACGGTGTGGTCGTGGGGCGGGAACGGCGAGGGGCAGCTGGGCATCGGCAAGTACGGCCACGCCGAGGGGCCGACCGGTCACCCGTACGCCTATCCGCCGCCCGCGTTCTACTCGACGCTGCCGGTGCAGATTCCGGGGCTGCACAACATTGTCGCCATCGCCGACGAGATGGCCCTGGACGCAGACGGCCACGTCCACACGTGGGGCGTCAACACCACCTGGCAGCTCGGCACCGGGTCCACCGACGGCGCCCAGATCGCCGGATCCCCCGTGCAGGTGCCGAACCTGGACAACGTGAAGGCGATCTCCGTGGCCCGGTCGCCCAGCAACCTCGCCGGCATCACGCGGTTTGTGATGACCAACGACGGCAAGGTGTGGAGCTGGGGCGACAACTCCCGGGGCGCGCTGGGCGTCGGCACCCACGCCGACCTGAGCAAGTGCTTCGGGTCGGACGGCGCGACTCCAGGCGCCGACCCGTCCTGCGCCTCCGCGACGCCGGTGCAGGTGGTCGGTCTGTCCGGGTGTGACGAGCTCGGTTCCCGCGTCGTGCTCTGCAAGAGCAACGGCAGCGTGTGGCGCTGGGGCGGACTGGGCATCAGCGCCGAGAACGACAGTCCGGTTTCGCTGCCGGCCACGACCGGCACGGTGACGCACGTGCAGCGCGATGCCGCCGACGTCGACGGGGCCCGGGGCATCCTGGCCAACGGCCGGGTCTGGCAGTGGGACGACGGTGCGATGTACGTCGGCGACACGACAGGCGCGCTGGACCCGTGGCTCGCCTCCGTCGCGTCGATCGCCGAGGGCCTGCCCGACCGGGTGCTCGCCACCGACAGCGCGGTGTACGAGACCGGTCACCCGATGACCAGTCCGATCATCACCGGGGTCACCACTATCGGCGACGGCGGCTACGGGGTGGTCGGCACACCCTGACCGCGCACCAGGGCGGCGAGGACCAGCCGGATCAGCGGGTGGTCCTCGCTTCCCTTGCGCACGGCGGCGAACACCCGGCGCAACGACTGGTTTCCCTTGACGGGGACGGCGACCGCGCCGGGCGTTCGCGTGAAGGCGTTGCGCGGCACCAGCGCCACGCCCGCGCCGGCGGCGACCAGGGCCACGATGGCGCTGAAGTCGTCCGAGGTGTGCCGGATGTGGGCGTCGGAGCAGGCGAGTAAAAGCACGTCCCGGCAAGGGTTTCCGGGCAGCGGGGCGATCCAGGCCTCGTCGCCGAGCGTGCTCACGTCCACTTCGGACTTCCCGGCCAGTCGGTGATCGGCCGGCAGCACGACGTCGAAAGGCTCGACGTACAAGGGAAAACGCTTGAGCCGGCGGTCGTCGGTGCGCGGCTCGGGCCGGTACTCCTCGGTGATGGCGACGTCGATCTCGCCGTCCAGCAACAACGGCACGCTGGCGTGCCCCTCGGCGTCCTGCACGAGCAGCGTCACGTCCGGGACGCCGGCCCGCAGCGCGGCCACGGCCGGTGCGACCACCTGCGTGATGGCCGAGGCGAAGCTGGCCAGACGGACCGGGCCGCGCACGCCGGCGGTGAACGCCGCCAGCGTGGCCTCGGCCCGTTCCAGCTCGGCCGCGACGGCGTTGGCGTGCACGACCAGCAGCTCGCCGGCCGGCGTCAGCCACACCCGCCGGCCCTTGCGCCGCAGCAGCTGCTGCCCGGTCTCCGTCTCCAACGCCGCCAACTGCTGCGAGACGGCGGACGCCGTCAGATGCAGCGCCCGCCCCGCCGCGGTCACCGTGCCGTGATCGGCCAGCGCCCGCAGCACCCGCAACCGTCGAGGATCGATCATCCGTCCATCTTGGACCGCGCCGCGACGAAGGCGTCGACCGCGCGGTTGACATCGTCCAGCGAGTGGGCCGCCGACATCTGCGTGCGGATGCGCGCCTTGCCGTGCGGCACCACCGGATACGAGAAGCCGATCACGTAGATGCCCTGCTCCAGCAGCAGATCCGCCATCCGACCGGCCTTCGCGGCGTCGCCGATCATCACCGGGATGATCGGGTGCTCGCCCGGCAGCAGGTCGAAGCCCTCCTCGGTCATGCGGCGGCGGAACAGCTCCGTGTTGGCCCGCAGCCGCTCCAGCAGCTCGCCGGACGAGCTGAGCAGGTCGAGGGCGGCCAGCGCGGCGCCGGTGATGGACGGGGCCAGCGAGTTGGAGAACAGATACGGCCGCGACCGCTGGCGCAGCATCTCCACGATCTCTGCCCGCCCGGAGACGTAGCCGCCGCTCGCGCCGCCCAGCGCCTTGCCCAGCGTGCCGGTCACGACGTCCACCTTGTCGGTGACGCCGAACAGCTCCGGCGTGCCGCGGCCGGTCGGGCCGGTGAAGCCCACCGCGTGCGAGTCGTCCACCATGACCAGGGCGTCGTAGCGCTCGGCCAGCTCGCAGATCTGGTCCAGCGGCGCCAGGTAGCCGTCCATGGAGAACACGCCGTCGGTGGCGATCAGCCGGTAGCGGGCGTCCTTCGACTCCTGGAGGATGCGCTCCAGGTCGGCCATGTCCCGGTTGCGGTAGCGCTGCCGCTTGGCCTTGCACAGCCGCACGCCGTCGATGATCGAGGCGTGGTTGAGCTCATCGGAGATGACCACGTCCTGATCGCCCAGCAGCGTCTCGAACAGGCCGCCGTTGGCGTCGAAGCAGGAGCTGTACAGGATCGTGTCCTCGGTGCCGAGGAACTCCGAAAGGCGGCTCTCCAGCTGCTTGTGGAGCTCCTGCGTGCCGCAGATGAAGCGCACCGACGCCATGCCGAAGCCCCAGCGGTCCAGCGCCTCGTGGGCCGCCTTCACCAGCACCGGGTGGTCGGCCAGGCCCAGGAATCTGGGGCGCGAGGACGGCCAGCGCAAAATACGATCTAGCGATATGACCGTGAACAACTGATCAAGGGCCCCACACACCGGGATATACATATGTCGAAATATCGAGTCGTCGCAGGTAAAACCAGACATAGCTGGGTATTCAAGCCGGTGGAGAGGAACCCTGAGGGTGGTGTGAGCTATACCTTGAGGCGACAGGTTAATACACACCGGCACGTATGTGAGCGAGCGTTGGGAGTCGTGCGAATAAACCACCGACGCACACTTGTTTCACATTTGGTAATCATTGCCAGCCGTTTGGCACCCAATCGTGTACCCGCGTTAGCGACCCAAGAACGGAGGGCGGGTTGGCACCCTCGAAGATCCCATTCCTAGGGTACCAATCTGTATTACGCACCTGTAGACGCCCAAGGAAGTGTTGAGACTAGCGTGTAGTACATCACTAGGTTGACTGTGCTACAGCCCGGCCTCGCGGATCTCGGCCAGCCCGGCCCGCAGGTCCTCCCGCATCGCGCCGTACATCACTTCTCCGTCCAGTCGAGTAGCACCTTGCCGCAGCGGCCGGCCCGTGTCGTGTCGAAGGCCGTGCGGTGCTCGGTGTAGTGGAACTTGTGCGTGATCACCGGGGCCACGTCCAGGCCGGCCTGCAGCAGCACCGACATCGAGTACCAGGTCTCGAACATCTCCCGGCCGTAGATGCCCTTGAGGTGCAGCATCTTGAGCACCACCGAGCCCCAGTCCACCGGGAACTCCTTGGCCGGCAGGCCCAGCATGGCGATGCGGCCGCCGTGCGACATGTTGGCGATCATGTCCTGCAGCGCGCTGGGCTGGCCGGACATCTCCATGCCCACGTCGAAGCCCTCGGACATGTTCAGCCGGTCGTGGGCGTCGGCCAGCGTCGAGGAGGCCACGTTCAGGGCCAGGCTCACGCCGACCTTGCGGGCCAACTCCAGGCGGTGCTCGCTGACGTCGGTGATGACGACGTGGCGGGCGCCCGCGTGCCGCGCGATGGCCGCGGCCATGATGCCGATCGGGCCCGCGCCGGTGATCAACACGTCTTCGCCGATGACCGGGAAGGACAGCGCCGTGTGCACCGCGTTGCCCAGCGGGTCGAAGATCGCGGCGACGTCCAGGTCGACCTCGGTGCGGTGCACCCAGGCGTTCTGCTCCGGCAGCACCGCGTACTGGGCGAACGCCCCGTTGCTGTGCACGCCCAGGCCCCGCGTGTTGGCGCACAGGTGGCGGCGGCCCGCCTTGCAGTTGCGGCACGTGCCGCAGACCAGGTGGCCCTCGCCGCTGATCAGGTCGCCGACCTTGACGCCCGTGACGTTGCGGCCGGTCTCCACCACCTCGCCGACGAACTCGTGGCCTGCAACCAGCGGGGGCTTCACATTGCGCGCCGCCCAGTCGTCCCAGGAATCGATGTGCAGGTCCGTGCCGCAGATGCCGGTGCGCAGCACCCGCACCGCCACGTCCGCGGGCCCGACCTGCGGGTCCGGCACGTCGGTGAGCTCGAGACCCGGCGCCGCGTCGACCTTGACCAGTGCCTTCATGGCCGAAGTCTGACCCCACGCCGCTGTGCAGTCCATCGCGACTTTCTGAATTCGCTTGTTAGTGGTATTTCACAGCAGCGGTCGGCGGGCGGGGCGGTAGCCTTTGGTCGTCCGTTAAGGGGAGAACGGCGGTATTCCGGACATGTCCACCGAGCCCGAACAGCCCGCGTACCAGAACTATCCGGCGATGCCGCCGGCCCAGGCGTCGCCCTGGAGCCAGGCCACGCCACCCGGCGCTCACGGCCTGCCCTACGGCACGCAGCCGCCTCATGGCTCGCAGCCCGTGCCCTACGGCTCGCAGCCGGGCTACTACCCGCCGCCCGGCTACCGCCCGGGGGTCAACGGCTTCGCCGTCGCGTCCCTGGTGCTGGGCATTCTCGGCCCCGTCGGCGGCCTCGTGCTCGGTCTCGTGTTCGGCATCATCGCGCTGGTCGACATCCGCCGCACCGGGCAGCGCGGCAAGGGCCTGGCCATCGCCGGCATCTCCGTGTCCGGCGTGTGGATCCTGCTGGTCGGGGCCTTCCTCGTGGTGGGCCTGTTCGCCGCGGCCACCGATCCCGACCGGGCGTCGTCCTCCAGCTACGACATCAAGCCGGGGCAGTGCTTCGACCGGCCCACCACCAGCAAGGGCGCGACCGTCACCGTGCGGGACTGCGCCACGCCCCATGACGCCGAGGCCTTCGCCGTCGAGCCCGTCCCCGGGTCGGCGTACCCCGGGCTGACCGTCGTCGAGTCCCTCGGCAGCCGCAAGTGCCCCGACGACTCCGACCGCTTCCTCACGCCCGGCCTCAACTACCCCGACTTCGCCGTGCACTACCTGTATCCGCAGGAGAGCTCGTGGTCGCGCGGGGACCGCTCGGTGATCTGCTTCTTCCGCCGCGCCGACGGTTTCCCCTTCACCGGGCACGTCAAGGACACCGGGCTGCCCTACACCGCCGACCAGAAGCGCTACCTGGACGCCGTCGCCCCGTACGACAAGATCGTCGACGAGGAGTACGACACCGCCACCTGGTCGGAGGAGCGGGAGGTCGTCGGTCGTTCCGTTGCCGTGCTGCAGAAGGAGATCGAGGTCCTCAAGGCCGGGCCGTGGCCCACCAACGCCCAGTCCGCCATCGGCGATCTCGTCACGGCCAAGCAGCTGGAGCTGGCTGACCGCCAGCGGGCCGCAGCCGCCACCGACTCCGACAGCATGGACGACGCCCTCGACGACGCCCTCGACCACGACGGCTCCGAGGTGGACCTCACCATCAGGACGGCCCTGCACCTGCCTGCCCGTTGACCCTTGGCTACGCTGTGCCGTCCGTTGAAGGGGAGGAAACGGTGGTACATCAGCATGTCCATTGAACCTGAGCAGAGCGACCCGACCCTGCCGCCGGCCGCGCCGGAGCCGATGCCGGCCAGACGCCACTACGTCAAGCCCCTGATTGTCGGCGTCGCGTTCGTCGCCGTCACGGCCGGGCTGTTCGTCTACCGCCTCGACCGGGAGAACCAGGCCCCGCCACCGCCCGTCACGCCGGCCAGCTACGACTTCCAGGCCGGGCAGTGCTTCAACCGGGACCAGATCGAAGGCGCCGGCCACTCCGCACCCCTGGACTGTGCCCAGCCGCACACCGCCGAGGTGTACGCCGTCGAGCCGCTGAGCGGGGACGCCTATCCCGGTCAGACCGTCGTCGAGGCCCTCGGTCACCGCAAATGCCCCGCCGAGTCGGCCAAGGCACTCACGCCCGACACGAACTACTCCGGTGTGACGACCGCGTTCCTCTACCCGCTGGAAAACCCGTGGGCGCACGGCGACCGGTCCATCAAGTGCTTCTTTTACCGCCAGGACAAACTGCCGATGACCGGGCGCGTCAAGGACAGCGGCCTGCCCTACACGCCCGAGCAGAAGCACTACCGCGACACCGTCAAGGCTTATGACGCGATCCTCGGCGAGGAGGACCCCACCGTCGGCTGGACCGCCGAGCGTGACGTCGTCGCACGGTCGATTCCCGTTGTGCAGCAGGAGATCGCCGCGCTCCAGGCCGGTCCCTGGCCGCACGAGTTCGGGGGCACGATGAAGGATTTGACCGCCGCCAAGCAGGTCGAGCTGGCCGACCGCCAGCGCGCCGCGGCCGCCACCGACGAGGGCACCTTCAAACACGCCCTCGACGACGCCACTGCCCACAGCGGCTCCGAGAACGACCGGACCGTCAAGGCCACGCTGGGCCTGGCCCCGGCCTGACGGTCGCCGCGGCGGGTTTCTATTCCTGAAGATGGCCAACGGTAGTGGTGCTGCAGAGAACTCCACATCCCGTTCATTAATAGTACGAAAGTGTCATGCTCCATACTGTTCTTACTACCCCTCCTGGAATGGCTTCCTCTTCGCGGTCCATCACCTTCGATCACCGCTGTTCGCCGCGCCACTCCACCGTCTCGTCGTACGGCCCGATGTGCCGCTGCGGCGGCTGCTGCTGGTGGGTCGGCTCGATCTTCACCGTCCCCGGCGCGAAGCTCGTCAGGATGCCCGTCACCGCCAGCCCGATCGCCAGGTTGATCAGGCCCGTCGTCACCTTGCTCGCCACGTCCACCGCCAGGCTCAGCGGCAGCACCACCGCGATCAGGGTCAGCAGCACCATGATCCACGTGAAGAACACCGTCGCCCTCGGCGTCGTCAGCAGCAGCAGATGGAGCAGCCCCGTCGCCGCCAGCGCCACCGCCGCCGACACCAGCGCGTACGTCACCGTGTTCGCGTTGCCCCACACCCCCTCGCCCTTCGGGGCCAGCACGTCCACGTGCACCAGGCCCCGGGCGACGAGGATGCCCACCACCGCGATCAGCCCCGCCACCAGCGCCGTTGCCACCGCCCCCGCCCACAATCTGCCCGCGTCGACCCTGATCTGGATGTTGTTGTCGGTCATCACGCGTCCTTCCGCACGCCGGCCCTCCCCCGATTGTCCCGCCCCGAGCCGGTGCGCGCCCGCCAGCAATCGGACGTGTCTAGCCGCGCTCCCTCTTGAGCTGCTCCAGGAAGGTCTCGAAGACCGACCGCGGCTCAGCGTCGCCTCCCGGATGGACCTCGATCCCGCCGCCGTCGTTGAGCACGATCTGCCGCCCCGGGTAGGTCCGCCGGGCCGTCTCCACATCCCGCTCGTCGAACTCGCCCGAGTACACCAGCACCCCGGCGAACAGCTCCGCCTTGAACGTCCCGCTCGGCCATCGGTACCGCCACATCTCGATTTCGAACAGCTCGTCCGGTGCGGGCAGATCCGGTCCGGTCATCGGAAGTCCTCCCCAGGTGATGATCTTCGACGCTAACCCGGCGACCCGTCGAAAACTGGCCGCGTCACTGTCGCGCGGACTTGACGGCACCATCGGATGAAACGCCGGCGGTTGCCTCATCGGGGCGCGGCGGCTCGGTCTGATCGGCTCCCGAAGCTGTCACTTTCGACCCGGCGGTACTGAGCCCCTGACCGCGAACGGACCTAGACTCGCGTCCGTTCGAGTGACCGGGCGAGCGGGGAGGCGGGACCGTGCCGTACGAGGCGGCGGGTGGGCGTTACGAGGAGATGGACTACCGGCGGTGCGGGCGCAGCGGGCTGCGGCTGCCGGGGATCTCGCTGGGGTTGTGGCACAACTTCGGGGACGACCGGCCGTACGAGGCGGGCCGGGAGATCGTGCGCCGGGCGTTCGACCTGGGGATCACGCACTTCGACCTGGCCAACAACTACGGCCCGCCGTACGGGAGCGCGGAGGCGAACTTCGGCAGGATGCTGGCCGACGACCTCAAGCCGTATCGGGACGAGCTGGTGATCTCGACGAAGGCGGGCTACGACATGTGGCCGGGCCCGTACGGGGAGTGGGGCAGCCGGAAGTACCTGACGGCGTCGCTGGACCAGTCGCTGGGGCGCATGGGCCTGGACTACGTGGACATCTTCTACTCGCACCGGTACGACCCGGACACGCCGCTGGAAGAGACGATGGGCGCGCTGGTCAGCGCCTACCAGCAGGGCAAGGCGCTGTACGTGGGCGTGAGCAGCTACTCGGCGACGAAGACGCGGGAGGCGGCGGAGATCCTGCGCACGGCGGGGGTGCCGCTGCTGATCCACCAGCCGTCGTACTCGATGCTGAACCGCTGGATCGAGGCGGAGCTGCTGGACGCGCTGGACGAGGTGGGGGCGGGCTGCATCGCGTTCTCGCCGCTGGGCCAGGGCATGCTGACGGACAAGTACCTGAACGGGCTGCCGGAGGGTTCGCGGGCGACGCAGGACAAGTCGCTGTCGACGGATCTGCTGTCGGACGAGAACCTGGCCCGGATCAGGGCGCTGAACGACATCGCGCAGCAGCGGGGGCAGTCGCTGGCCCAGCTGGCGTTGACGTGGACGCTGCGGGATCCGAGGGTGACCTCGGCGCTGATCGGGGCGAGCTCGGTCAAGCAGCTGGAGGACAACGTGGCGGCGCTGAACGCCCCGCCGCTGACGGACGACGAGCTGGCGGCCATCGACAAGCACGCGGTGGAGTCGGGCATCGACCTCTGGGCGCGTTCACACCTGGCGGGCTGACAGGGGAAACCGCACCGTGAACGCGGTGGCGCCGGGCCGGCTCTGCAAGGTGACGGCGCCGCCGTGCGCGGTGACGAGGGAGTGCACGACGGACAGGCCGAGCCCGGTGCCGCCGCTGCGCCGGGTGCGGGAGTCGTCGACCCGGTAGAAGCGATCGAACACCCGGGCCTGGTTCTCGGGGCTGATGCCGGGCCCGCCGTCGGCCACCTCGGCGACGGCCCAGCCGAGCTCGGTACGCAGCCGCAGCGTCACGGGCGTGCCGGGGTCGGTGTGCACGGCGGCGTTGGTGAGCAGGTTGTCGAGAACCTGCCGCAGCCGCATGGGGTCGCCGATCATGGGTAGCGCTGAGGGCTCGACCTCCAGCGCGAACGGATGGTCGGGGCGAGCGGCCTGGAAACCGTCGGCGGCGGCCACAGCGATCTCGACGAGGTCAACCGGCTCGGGTCGTAGCGGGGCCTCGGCGGCGTCGAGCCGGGCCAGCAGCAGCAGGTCGTCGAGCAGCAGGCTCATCCGCCCGGCCTCCTCACGCATCCGCGCGAGGTGCCGTTCCCGCTCGGCGGGCTCGTTGGCCGCGGCGTACGCGAAGAGGTCGGCGTAGCCACGGATCGAGGTGAGCGGGGTCCGCAGCTCATGGGAGGCGTCGGCGACGAACTGCCGCAGCCGCTGCTCGGCGGCCGACCGCGCGACCAATGAGTGGTCGATGTGATCGATCATCACGTTGAACGCCGACCGCAGCTCCTCGACCTCGATGCCGCCGCCCTCGCCCTTGGCCCGCACCGAGAGGTCGACGGACTTGGCCGTCAGGTCGGTGGAGGCGACAGTGTGCGCGGTGGAGGACATGTCGGCCAGCGGCCGCAGCCCGCGCCGCAGCACCTGCTGCCCGACCAGGACCAGCACCACCAGCGCGACGCCGAACGTCACCAGGTTGACCATGATCATCCGACGGATGGTGGCCTCGGTGTCGCCCTCGGACAGCCCGACCACGGCGACCCTCTTGAGCAGCGGGGTGTTCACGGAGGTCACCGCCATGAACCGGTACCGGACCCCGCCGGCCTCCACCTCCTGCTCGGGGTGCTGCAGGGGACTGCTCACCAGCGCCCGCGCGGCCAGCGCGATCAGCTGCTGACCGTCCACGGGCGGATGGCTGGTGCTGTCGGTCAGCTTCACGTTGTTGCCGGGGCTGAACTCGACCGTCACGCCGACCGGCGGATCGTGGTCGGCCACGCTGCCGTGCCCGAACTTGCCGGGTGACGGGTTGACGTTGCCGGTCGCCTTGAACTGGCCCAACGTCGTGGACAGCTGGTCGCTCAGCTTGGTGTCCAGGTACTGGTGCAGCAGCGACGTCGTCACCACGCCGACCAGCCCGAACACCACCAGTGCCAGCGCGCCCAGCGCCAGCGCGAGCTGGGTGCCCAGCCGCAGCCGCCGCCAGGCGGCCGTCAGCCTGCCCATCAGGTGGCCCGGCGGACCACGTAGCCGACGCCGCGGATCGTGTGGATCAGCGGCTCGTTGCCGGTGTCGAGCTTGCGGCGCAGGTGTGAGATGACCAGCTCCACCACATTGGACCGGCCGCCGAAGTCGTAGTCCCACACGTGATCCAGGATCTGCGCCTTGGTCAGCACGGCCGGGGAGCGCCGCATCAGATAGCGCAGCAGCTCGAACTCGGTGGGCGTGAGCGACACGTTCTCCTCGCCGCGGCGCACCTCGCGGGTGTCCTCGTCCAGCTCCAGGTCCTCGACCGCGAGCACGGACCGCTTCCAGCCGGGGCCGGTGGTGCGGCGCAGCACGGCCCGCAGCCGGGCCATCAGCTCCTCCACCGCGAACGGTTTGACCAGGTAGTCGTCGCCGCCCCGGGTCAGGCCGGCGACCCGGTCGGCGGTGGCGTCCTTGGCGGTCAGGAACACCACCGGCACCATCGCGCCGGTAGCCCGCAGCCGGTCCAGCACGGTGAAGCCGTCCAGGTCGGGCAGCATGAGGTCGAGCACGACGATGTCCGGGTTGAACGCCGCCGCCTCGGTCAGCGCGGACGAGCCGTTGTTGGCCACGCGGGCGTGCCAGCCCTCGTACTTCGCCACCGTGGCCACCAGGTCGGCGATGTGGGGCTCGTCGTCGACGACCAGCAGTCGTACCGGGGCCTCCGCCTTGTCAGCTCGCACGTGACCATGGTGCGGCCTGCGGTGGGCGCCGGGCGAGTCGACGCCCCGGTCGACAGCCGACCGACAGAACTTGCACAGCCGCCGCACAGGCTCGATCGCCATTGTTGAGGTCATGCGGCACGTCGAGCAGGTGATGGGGATGCCGGTCTCGGTCGACGTCCGCGACCCGGTCGACGGCACCCCGCGGCACCTCGACCTGCTGTACGCCGACCTGCGCCGCGTGGATGCCCGGTTCAGCCCGTTCCGCCCGGACAGCGAGGTCAGCCGCTACGGCCGGGGCGAGGTCGCCGAGGTGTCGGCCGAGCTGGCCGAGGTGATCGACATCTGCCGGCACTACGAGTGCATCAGTGACGGCGCCTTCACCGCTACCCCGCCTGGTCACTCGTTCGACCCGTGCGGCGTCGTCAAGGGCTGGGCCGTCCAGCGGGTGGCCGATCAGCTCCGGGAGCGAGGGGTTGAAAGGTTCTGTGTCAACGCCGGCGGCGACGTCGTGACCGTTGGCGAGCCCGAGCCCGGCCGTCCCTGGCTGGTCGGCATCCGCCACCCCGAGCAGGCCGACCGCATGTGCGCCGTCCTGGGCGTTCGTGACCTGGCCGTCGCCACCTCCGCCACGTATGAACGGGGCGAGCACATCCTGGACGGCCGCACCGGCCTCCCGGCCCGTGGCCTGCTCAGCGTCACCGTGGTGGCCGCCGATCTCACCACCGCCGACTGTGTTGCCACCACTGCCTTTGCCATGGGCCGCCCCGGCGTCGCCTGGGCCGACTCCCAGCCCGGCTGCCTCGTCTTCGCCGTCGACGCCGACCTGTCCGTCCACCGCTCCGCCGCCCTGGACCCCTACCTCATCGCCGACGTCGTCCAACCCCCGCGAGTCCCGCTCTCCGGCACACCGAAACACGCTTTCAGGCACAGAGCCGGGCCACGCCCCTGACGCCACATTCGACTCCTCGCCGCCACGCCCTTGACGCCACATGTGCGCCACATTCGACTCCCAACGCCACATGTGGCGCACATGTGGCGGAAAAGAGGGGTGGGGGTGCGAGGTGTGCGAGATGCGCGAGGGGTGGGGGTGCGGGGGTGTGGGGGTGGCTATGAAGACAGGCGGGCCAGGCGGAGGCCGCTCAACAGGAGTTCCAGGCCGAACTCGAAGGTCTCCGTGGTGTGGTGCCCGACGCCGGCGGCGGTGAGCAGGGGGAACAGCACGGGGTCGGGTTTCTCGGTGCGGGGCTGGGCGGTCTGCTCGTCGGCGACGAAGCCGGTGACGTAGCTGAGCAGGCAGACGAGGGCGCGCATGGCGTCGGGGGTGGTGAAGCCGGCGGAGGTGAGCATGCGCAGGGACAGCTCGGCGAGGCGGTTGACGGCGGGGTCGGCGGTGCAGGCCTCGGCCAGGACGCGGGCGCCGTCGCGGTGCGACAGGAGGGTCTGCCGGTAGGCGCGGGCGATGTCGCCGAGCTGGTCCATCCACGCGCCGTCGGGGGCGATGCCGCCGATGCCGTCGCGGATCATGGCGGCGGCCATCTGGTCGACGAGGTCCTGGCGGTTGCGGACGTGCCAGTAGAGGGCGGGGGCCTGAACGTGCAGCCGTTCGGCCACGCCGCGCAGGGTGAGGTCGGCCAGCCCGACCTCGTCGAGCAGCTCCAACGCGGCCTGCACGACGGCGTCCCGGCTCAGTTTCACGAGTGACACCTTAACGGCGTTCTCCGCACGCTTAACGACGTTAAGGAAATCCGAACCGATCAAGTGCGAGAATCAGGTTTGCCGCTGCGATCTGACGGGCAGGCGGTGAGGGTCGGAGAGGAGGCCGCTGGTGCCGTTGTCGCGTAACGCGCCTGGCTCGGCGGCCCTGAACACCGGTGATGCTCCGATAGGGTGGGGTGGCTGTGACCGGTCACACGCGCTCTGTTACGGTTGCCGCGCAAACCGGGGAGCGGCTGGGTTTGCCAATTCCGTTGGCGCAAGGCCACTTCCGCTTCGCCAGACCTTGATCACCGGCAGGTCGGGACCCCCGCTCGGGGTGGGTTCCGAGCTGTTGGCGGCCAAACTGGCGCAGCGCGGTCCCGTCGTCCGCAATCGGGAGCGGACGGCGGGATCGCTTCGCATGCGACCGTCGGCTGTCGGACCACGAATCGGGCAAAGATGTCCGGGTTTTTCGACCTGTGGCCGGCCGACCCGGGGACCGTCCAGCCCTGGTGGCGGTAGTTTGCCCGTCAGAACCACCTGATGGGGCGGGAGCAGCTCGTGACCAGCGCGCATCCGGCAGTCCGTCGCGGCGGTGTTCTGATCCGCCTGCTCGGCCGGCCTGAGATCCTCGGGGTCGACGGTCCACTTCCCGTCGACTCGGCCGAGGCCTGCACGCTGCTCACCAGAATCGCGTTGCACCCCAACGAAATCGTGCTGACCGAGCACACCGAGGCGGCCGACGAGCTGCGGGTGCTGCTGGACAAGGCCGACCCGGGCGGCGACACCGAATTGATCACCGAGCGCTTCGGCTACCGGCTGCGCATCGACCCCGAGCGCATCGACGTGCACGACCCGACGGCCATTTCCGCCGCCGATCTGGTGCTGCTGCCGGACGCGCTGCGCCGCGACCTGGTCGGCCGCCAGATGACCGAGCTGCACCGGCAGGGCCGCCGCGCCGAGGCGCTGGCCGTCTACGAGCGCATCCAGGCCGGCCGCCGCGACCAGCCGCTGGACCCGGTGCTGCGCGCCCTCTACGACCGCATCCTCTACGACGACCCGTCGCTGCTGCCGCCGGAGCCGTCCAGTGTGGAGATCGCCGGCGTGGTCGTGCCGGCCCAGTTGCCGCCGGCCCCGACCGGCTTCACCGGCCGCCACGAGGAACTGTCCAGTCTGGACCGTCTGCTCCAGGAGGACACGTCCACGCTGGGCGTTGTCGTCGGTGCCGCGGGCACCGGCAAGACCGCGCTGGCGGTGACCTGGGCCGGTCAGGTGGCCCGTGAGTTCCCCGACGGCCAGCTCTTCGTCTGCCTGCGCGGCTACGACCAGAACCGGCCGCCGGCCGAGCCGGCCGACGTGCTGCGGCGGTTCCTGATCGCGCTGGGTGTGGCGCCCCAGGCGGTTCCCGTCGACCTGGCGGAGCGGGCCGCGCTGTATCGGTCGCTGCTGACCGGCCGCCGCATGCTCGTGATGCTGGACGACGCCCGCGACTCGGAGCAGGTGCGTCCGCTGCTGCCCGGCGGCCGTGGCCCGTTGACCATCGTCACCAGCCGTCGGCGGCTGGACGGACTGGTCGCGCGGGACGGGGCCGCGTACGTGCCGGTGGGCACGCTGCCGGGCCCGCAGGCGGTGCGGCTGCTCGACGAGGTCTCGGACATCGCCTGGTCGCAGCGTGATCCGGTGAATGCGTCACGAATTGCAAACCTTTGTGGTCATCTTCCGCTGGCCCTGCGGATCGTGGGCGCGCGGCTGGCCATGGCCCCCAACGGCACGCTGGCCCGGCTGGCCGACGAACTGGCCGACGAGCGGCACCGGCTCCAGGTGCTGGACATCGAGGACGCCGACGACGACATGCAGGTGAGCGTGCGGCGGGCGTTCGACGTCTCCTACCGCACGCTGCCGCCGGAGTTCGCGTCCGTGTTCCGGCTGCTGGGTTTCTTCCCCGGGGCCAACTTCGGGCCGCACCTGGTCGCGGCCATGGGCAACGGCTCGGTCGGCTCCGCCCGCACGGCGCTGCGCGCGCTGAGCGCCGCCCATCTCATCACCGAGACCAGCCAGGACTGGTTCACGATGCACGACCTCGTGCGGCTGCACGCCCGTGAGGTCGCCTCCGCCGAGCTCACGCAGGCAGAGGCGTTCGCGGTCGGCGCGCGCGTGCTGGAGTACTACTGCGTGGTCTCGGACCGGGCCCGCCGGCTCATCCGCCCGCCGGCCGACTCGCTGGCGCCGAGCCTGTGCTCGCTGGTGGCCACGCCCCGGCTGGAGAACCGGGCCCACGCGCTGACGTGGTTCGAGCGCGAGCGCAGCAACCTGCTTTCCGTGCTGCGCAATGCGCACCAGGGCGCTTTCAGCACGCACGTGTGGCAGCTGGCCCGGCTGCAGCTGGACTTCCTGGCCACGCACTGCCCGTGGGAGGACTGGCGCACCAGCCACGAGCTGGGGCTGGCCGCAGCGAAGGCGGCCGGCGATCGCAACGGCGAGGCCCTCATGCACCACGGTCTCGGCCTGCTCTACGGGCGTCTGGGCGAGCACGAGCGTGCGCTGGCCGAGCACGAGGCGTGCCGACGGCTGGCCGAGGGCGACGGCGACCTGCCGGTGGTGGCGCTCGGATCGGCGCACGCGGCGTCGGCGCTGTTCCACCTGAGCCGTCATGACGAGGCGATGGCGCTGTCGCGTCAGTCGCTCGCGCTGTACCGGCTGCTCGGTGACCGCTACCGGCAGGCGCAGCCGCTGAGCACGCTCGGCGAGCTGGCCCGGTTGAGCGGCGATTACGAGGGTTCGCTGGCCTACAACCAGCAGGCGCTGCACATCTACCAGCAGTACGACGACTCGGAGCGGCAGGCGTGGGTGCGGGTGCACCTGGGCGAGACCAACCGCGCCGCGGGCTGGCTGGACCATGCCGAGGCGTCGTTCAACGAGGCCGTCCGGCTGTCCCGGGTGAGTGGCACCGCGCTGCGTGAGGGTTACGCGGTGCGGGGTCTCGGCGATGTCTATCTGGACCGTGGCGACAAGCTGGCCGCCCGCCAGGTGTGGGAAGAGGCACTGCGCACGTTCGGCCACATCGGCGCGCCATGGGTGGCCAGCGTGCGGGCGCGGCTCGCGAAATTGTTCGGCTGAGGGAACTCGGAGCCCCGGTCACGCGTCACAAGCTTCATACCGGACGGGTGACACGAACGGACCAGCACCGTGACCATCGACTACTGTGGGTAGTCTTTTGTTAGCCTGTTCCGGGGAGACGCCTCACGAACGGTTAACAGGTTCCCGTAAGTTGGACGCATCGCTCGCCTCAGGGAGCTGCCCCGAATGATGCTGCCGTCCACGACCGTCGAGCGAGCAGGTGCCACGCTCGAGTTCGGCGTGCTCGGTCCGGTACAGCTGCTGGTCGACGGGCGCCCGGTGCCGCTCGGCGGATCCGGCGTGCGCAGCCTGCTCGCGCTGCTGGTGCTCGACGCCAACCAGGTCGTCTCCTTCGACCGGATCGTCGACACGCTGTGGGCCGACGAGCCGCCTGAGACGGCGCGCACCATCGTGCACGGCTACGTGTCCAAGCTCCGGCGCATTCTGGCCAAGGCCGGCGGCGCCGCCTCCATCCGCACCCAGCCGCCCGGCTACGTGCTCCAGGTGCAGCCCGAACTCGTGGACCTGCACCGCGCCAAGCGATTGATCGGCGACGCCAGCGGTCGCCCGGCGGCCGAGCGGGCCGAGCTGCTCGGTCGCGCGCTGGAGCTGTGGCGCGGCCCGGGCTGGCCGGCGCGCAGCTGCAGAAGACGGGCCAGCCCGACATCGACGAGCTGCGGCTGGTGGCCGTGGAGGAACGCGTCGCCGCCGACCTGGAGCTGGGCCGGCATGCCGAGGTGATCGGCGAGCTGCGCCGGCTGGTCGACGATCATCCGTTCCGTGAGCGGCTGCTCAGCCTGCTGATGCTGGCCCAGTACCGGTCGGCCCGGCGCATCGACGCCCTGGTCTCCTACCGGCGGTTTCACCGCTACGCCACCGAGGAGCTGGGCATCGATCCCGGCCCCGAGCTGCGCCAGTTGCACGAGCAGGTGCTGCGCGACGACCCGGCGCTGCGGCTGCCGACGCGGACGCAGTCCGGCCGACAGGTCTACGGCCCGGTCATCCCGGCCCAGCTGCCCGCCGCGACCAGCGCGTTCGCCGGCCGGGACGTGGAGCTGGCGTGGCTGGACGGCCTTCAGCACGGCGGCGGCGTCGAGGGGGCGATCACTGTCGCCGGCGTGGTCGGCCCGGCCGGCATCGGCAAGACCGCCCTGGCCCTGACCTGGGCGCATCGCAACGCCGGCGCTTTCCCGGACGGCCATCTGTTCGCGGCCCTGCGCGGCTTCGACCCCGGCCACGAACCGACGTCGCCGGCCGAGGTGCTGACCCAGTTCCTGCTGGCCCTCGGCGTACCGGCGGAGGCGATCCCGTTCGACCTCAACGAGCGCGCGGGCCTCTACCGGTCGCTGCTGGCCGAGCGTCGCGTCCTGGTGCTGCTGGACGACGCCCGCGACTCCGAGCAGGTGCGGCCGTTGTTGCCGGCCGGCTCCGGCTCGCTGGTGGTGGTCACCAGCCGTCGTCGTCTGGACGGGCTGGTGGCCCGCGGCGGCGCGCGGCTGTTGGCCCTGACCACGCTGTCCAGAGGCATCCGTTCGCCTGGGCCGGGTCTTCTACTAGCAGATACAAAATAAAGGGATTATGTTAGGTTAACGTAATATTTCCCCTGATAATGCCAGCTCGACCTTATACGCTCTCTCTAGGCCGTAAGGAACCATGGCTCACGGCCGGAGATCAGAGTCAGACGCCTAACTCTATGAAGAATCAGGGCACGAGTGAACCGCGGAAGATTGTTAGCACCGAGGCGGAGCAGAACTAAGCTACACTCAGAGTGTTATAATCTAATAAGAGTTGCGACACGCGTGAGTTTAGATTAATCTCTCACAGTGGGTTGAGATTAGAGTGTGCGGCACACGCTAGGTGACAGAAGCGCGCCCTTCAAGGGCCGAATCGCCAATGCCGCTCCCTGGGCCACTAAGGGCTCCCCGGATCATCCGTCAACACTAACCTGCTGGACTTCTCGACCGGACATCAGCGCCGCAGCGCCGAGATCGACTCGCTGCGACGGCTGGCCGCCCTCTGCGGGCACCTTCCGCTGGCCCTGCGCATCGCCGCCGCCCGACTGGCCGCCAGTCCACAATGGACGGTTGACGACCTCGTCGGCGAGCTGGCCGACGAGCAGCACCGGTTGCGCGCCCTCGACCTGGAGGACGCCGACACCAGCGTGCGCGGGGCGTTCGACGTGTCGTACCGGACGCTGCACCCGGACCTGGCCGAGACCTTCCGCGCGATCGGCGTGCACGAGGGCGCCTCGGTGTCGCCGCACGTGGTCGCGGCCCTGACCGAGGTCGACCTGGTGACCGCCCGCCGCCGGCTGCGCGAGCTGGCCAGCGCCCACCTGCTGGCCGAGACCAGGGCTGACCGCTACACGCTGCACGACCTGATCCGCCTGCACGCCCGCGAGATCGCCGCCACCGAGCTGACCGGCCAGCAGCGGACCCGGGCCGTGGAAAAGCTGGTGAACTACTACCTCCTCGTCGCGGACCGGGCGCACCGGCTGATCCGGCCGCCTCGCGACAACCACGTGGCCGCGGTGTCCGGCGAGGGCGTCGAGATCCCGATGCTCGCCTCGGCCGAGCAGGCGTTGCGCTGGTTCGACACGGAGTGGCCGAACCTGGTCGCCGCCGTGCAGCTGGGCGCGGCGGCCGGGCTGCACCGGCTGACCTGGCAGCTCGCGCTGTGCCTGCGCACCTATGTGTACCTGCGGGGTCTGACATCCGACTGGGCCGCGGTGTTCGAGTTGGGCCTGCGCGCCGCTCGTGCGGTGGGTGACCGTGACGGCGAATCGCGCATGCTGCGCGGCCTGGGCAACGCCGCCGAACTGGTCGGCGAGTACGAACTGGCGCTGCAGCGCTACGTCGAGGCCCACACCATCGCCGTCCACCTGGACGACCCGGCCCTGATCGCGCTGACCGGCGACAACCTCGGCGGCATCCTGTCCGAGCTGCGCCGGTTCGACGAGGCCGAGGCCCATCTGAACACGTCGCTCGGGCTGTACCGGCAGATCGGCGACGGCCAGGGCGAGGCCATCGCGCTGAACAACCTCGGCGTGCTGGTCCAGGACCGCGGCGAGAACGAGAAGGCCTTCGAGTACTACCGGCGCGCGTTCCAGCTGCACCGGGACGGCGACAACCACGAGGACGGCGCCCGCTCGCTGGCCAACCTGTGCTGGGTGAGCCGCCAGCTGGGCCGCTACACCGAGGCCGAGGGCTACGCCCGCGACGGCCTGCGACTGGCCCAGACCTACGGCATGGCCTACGTCGAGGCGATGCTGCACCACCAGCTCGGCGAACTGCACCTTGAGCAGGGCCGCGGGCAGGCCGCGCGGCTCGAACTCAACCTCGCGCTGGCCGTCTACCGGCGGATGCGCTCGCCGTACGCGGACGCCGTCGACACCCTGTTGGCTGGTTTAGCCGACGTTTAGTGCCCCCGTCAGGCGATGTGAAAACGTTGAAGGCGGACACCGCTGACGCTGTCCACGGGCGGACTGCGTGCGGGTGATGCTGGGGGAGACCCAGAGGGGGGTCTGTCACCCCGTCGGTTCAGGCGGCGCTCGGGGAGAGCGCCGGCTGGACCGCGTTGTGTGGTTCCTACTTGCACCTGGGGGTCAGGTAGGAACCACACAGCCTCGGGCGGCGTGTGCTCGCGGAAAGCGCGAGCCACGTCGTCCGTCTTCTCTTCCGGGGGACGACCCCCGTTGCCGGGTTGTGCCCGGCAGGTCGGATTCCGCTCAGAGCTCGCCGAGCTCCGGCCGCTTCGCCGTCAGACCGTCGCCCGAGTGCACGCGGCGCAGCCGCCGTCCGATCCACGGCATGAAGAAGTCCTTGGCCCAGCGCAGATCCTGCTGCCGCCGGGCCAGTCCGCCGAGCGGCACGGCCGGCGGCCACGGGTCGTTCCACGAATCGGCCTTGACGCCAAGGCGGTCGGCCACCAGCAGCGCCAACCGCCGGTGGCCCTCCGGCGAGGGGTGCAGCCGGTCGGCCGCCCAGGCGCGGGAGTCCCGCAGCATGTCCAGCGGCCACAGGTCGACCACGGTCGCGCCGTGCTTGTCGGCGATCGCCCGCAGGTGCCCGTTGTAGGTGGCGATCTTGCCGCGCAGCCGGCCCAGCACCGGGGTGCCCTTGGTGTCCATGCCCGTGAAGATCACCACGTGGCTGCCGGCCGCGGCCAGCTGCGTGGCGGCGTCGTCGAACAGGGCGGCGATCCGGTCCGGGTCGCTGCCCGGGCGGATGATGTCGTTGGTGCCGGCGCACAGCGTCACCAGGTCGGCCTTCATCGCGGCGGCGATCGGCACCTGGTCGGTCAGGATCTCCAGCATCTTGCGGCTGCGCACGGCCAGGTTGGCGTACCGGAACTCCGGCGCGTCCGCGGCCAGCAGCTCGGCCAGCCGGTCGGCCCAGCCCCGGTAGACCTGGCCGTCCGGCCCGAGATCCTCCAGGCCCTCGGTGAAGCTGTCCCCGACGGCGACGAACGTGGTGAAGCGGTGCGGCACTGCGGTCCCTCCCTCGATCCCCCGGCAAACTGGTTGAACTGGCCAACCAATCAGTCAGGATGCACGGCCGGGCTCGACCTACGCCACCGTCGGTTACGGCGCCGCGGGTGATCGGCTACCACTAGGGTCTGCGCCATGTCCGCACGCGTGCTCCCGCTGGTCGCGGGCCTGCTCCTGCTCACGGCCTGCTCCTCGGGTGGCAACACGTCCGGCGGGACCGGCACTCCCGGCGTGTCCGGGATCTCATCGCAACGGCCGGCTTCGCTGGACGGCGTCGACCCGTGCACGCTGCTCGACGACAAGGGCCGGGGCGCGCTCGGCATCGCCACGCCGCCACACAATGGGGTGAACGTGACGGCCACCAGCTCGTGCGGCTGGCTGCTCGGCGACGGCTACTACGCCACCGTCAGCCTCTTCACCCAGGTCGGCCTGGATGACCTGGCCGTTCCCGCCGGCACCACGGCCACCACGGTGGGCGGGCGGCCCGGCAAGAAGGTGCTCAAGACCGCCGACCCGGGCTGCTCGGTCTACCTCGCGGCGACCGCGCACTCCAGCGTGCAGATCGACGTTGACCAGGGCAAAGACCCCGAGGTCGCCTGCTACGACGCGCTCAAGGTGGCCTTCGTGGCCGACGGTCGTCTGCCCGCCGCGACCTGACCGTCCAGGGGCTACTGTCTGCGCCGACCCTGTCGCTCTCGGTGGACCCTGGAGTTGGTGATGCAGCGCTACGGGTGGCTGGTCGCCGCCGCCGCGACCGGCGTCGTGGTGGTTCTCGTGGCAGTCGTCGCCGGCGGCAGCGACGCCGCCCCGCAGCCGCACCCCGGTGATCTGCCGCCGCTCGGGCAGCCCGTCGTCGTGCAGGAGCCGGGCGGCGGGGAGCCGCTCAGCTACGGCGACACCGCCGCCTACGACGCATGCGCGCTGCTGTCCACCCGCACGCTCGGGGACCAGGGCGTGCGCATCGATCCCGGTTCGTCCTTTATCGACAGTCACCTCGACGGCGACGTGCCGGCCGATGCCGCCGTGCCGCAGGGCGGCCTGGACTCCATCAGCAACTGCCGGTACACGCTGGTCGGCGGGGACGAGCTCAGCGTCACCGTGCAGCAGACCCCGTTCACCACTTCGGACAAAGTGGACCAGACCCGCTCGTGGCCGCTGCAGAACAACGCCGTGATGCGGCACGACCGGGGGCTGGAGGTGTCGTCCTATCGCGACGGCGCCGGCTGGACGACAGTGATCGGCCGGCCCAAGCTCGCGGTGACGATCAGCTTCGATCTGCGCCGACCGGTGTACGGCGACCGGGACCAGCACCAGTTCGTGCTGGACGTGACCCGGACCGTGGTCGACGCCGTGGTCGCCGGGGCCGCCGGGCCGGCGGTGTACCGGCACACCGCGCCGTTCACCGGCGTGAAGAGTCCGTGCCTGCTGCTGTCCTCCGACGCCTTCCAGCAGGCCTACCCCGGCGGACCGTCCTCGCTGGTCCTGGAGTACGCCGACGCCGGCTTCGCTGCCGTGCCGCAGGACGACGGCGAGACCGCGCTGCGCACCTCCGCCAGCTGCGTGCGGTCCAACGTCGTGCCCGACGGGGCGCTCGGTCCGCAGTACCGGGATATCCGGATGGACATGACGGTCTGGGACAAGCCGCAGTGGACCGTCCAGCACGACCGGGCCGACTGCGGCGGCCAGGCCGTGACTCTTGGCGTGACTCTTGGTGACGGCGCCAGCTGCCTGACCGATTCAGGGCCGTCGACCTGGAATCTGTCCTTCCGAACGGGACGATCGGTGATCACGCTTTCCACCGGCGGCACGGCCGCCGGTGACCGTGAGACGGTGAAACGGCTGCTCACGCCGGTCGCGCGGGCCGTGGTCACGCGACTGCGGTGAATATCTCTTCCGACCGGGAACCTTGGTGAACTATTCCGCGTCCGAGTGGACGATTCGCTAGCATCAGGAACCGTCAGCACTCAGGGTGGGGAGAGGCATGTCGACACCAGGGGACCAGTCGTCGATGGACCCGGCGGCGCAAGCCACGTACGAGTACGCGCAGCGGGTCAACCAGCAGTCCGGCGGTGGGGGCGGGCTGTTCGGCGGTCTCTTCTCGATGGTCGAGGGCCTGTCGGGCGCGGCCCAGGCCGGCCAGTTCGCGGTCGACGAGAACACCGCCAAGGTCATCAACGACAAGCTCACCGAGATCAAGAGCATCGCCGCGAAGGCGCGTATGCGGCTCCTCGATCCGAGCACGATGCCCATCGGCGCCGGGTACGCGCAGCAGATTGCCCAGCGCAACCTGCAAATCTCCAGCGGTGGCCAGGATTCGGGCTCGCAGCAGATGTACCGGTTCGCCAGCAGCCTGGACGCGCTCATCGAAGCGATCAATTCCAGTGTCACCGGATACCAGAGCACCGATCAGGATGCGCACGGCGGCGTGAAGCGGGCGGGTAATTACTAGTGCGTCGTTCCTTGCTACTGACCGTGGTCACGGCCGGTGTCGCGTTGGCGGCTGCCGGCTGTGGCGGAGCCGCGGGCGGCACCGCTTCGCCCGCGACCGACACCAGCGCCGGGTCGGCGAAGACCACCAGCGCTGCCGCGCCGGCGTTCGACAAGTGCGCGGTGCTGCCGCAGGACGTGCTGGCGTCGATGGGGCTCGCCGATCCGCCCAAGGTTGACCCGGACACCGGCCAGTGCACCTGGTTCGCCGCTAACAAGGACGGTGTCGGCACCCAGGTCGGGTCCTACCCGCTGGACAAGCGGCCGGATCCCAACGGTCTCCACCCGACCCTCACGCCGTTCACGATCGGCAGCCACAAGGCCATGCTGGTCGCCGCGCCGGACGCCGGCACGTGCGGCGTGGACCTGGCGCTGGACCCGAACACCACTTTCATCATCAGCGTGGTGGCGCTGGACTCGAAGACCGCGCCCGCCGCCTGCGACCACGCCAGGGCGCTGGCCAACGGCGCCGAGCCGAAGCTGCCGAAGTCATGAGTCTTTTCGAAACAGGGGGTATGGAGCGATGACGGGACACCCCGCGGTTCCCCATCCGAACGCCAACTACCCGGGCTTGTCGCACGACGACCTCAAGAAGCTCGTGACGACCAACGTCGACCCGGGCGCGGCGTACAAGGCCGGGGACGAGTGGAAGGACCTCGCCGGGCAGCTGCGCGAGGCCGCGATCACGCTGGACGCCGCGATCAACGGGTCGCAGTCGCACTGGGAGGGTGCGGCGGCCGACCTCGCTCGCGCGCACCTGTCCAAGGTCCGTGACTGGAGTGCCGACACCGCGGAGTTCTTCAACGCGACCGGCACCGCCATGCACGACCAGGTGGACGCGGCGGCCAAGGCCAAGACCGACATGCCGGAGCCGGTGAACTTCGACCCGGTCAAGATGATGGAGCACGCGGCCGGCAACCCGATCGCCATGATCGCGCTGCCGGTGCAGATGTACACCACCTACAACGCCTCCAACGAGGCCAAG
>NZ_KK037166.1:5366314-5367403 GCF_000568255.1 Kutzneria sp. 744 | reverse complement strand
TGGGCGGCTCCTCGTCGACGTCCTCGGCGGGCAAGCCCGGCATGGGTGGCTCGACCGGCGCGGGCAGTGCGGCCGAGGACGCCGGTGCGCGCGGTGGCATGGGCGGTGCTTCGGGCAGTGCCGGCCAGTCCGGCATGGGCGCGGGCGGCGCCGGCCGTGGCGGCAAGAAGGAAGAGGACAAGGAGCACAAGCGGCCGACCTTCCTGGTCGAGACCGACGACGTGTTCGGCGACGGCCAGATGGTCGCCCCGACCGTCATCGGTGAGAATCCGACCGGCGGGTACTGATGCCGCCGATCGCGATCCTCCCGCTGGCCGCGTTCGACATCGTGTGGGAGGACCTGCGACTCGGGTCCGTGCCCTATCCGTTCGACGTGCCCAGCCACGGGGCGACCCTGGACGAGCGCGCGCGGTTGCGCACGGCCGTGTACGAGGACCTGGAGCGGGGTGGGCTGGCGCGCGGTCGCCAGCTCGACCCCAACCTCCACGACGCGCTCCAGCTGTTGGCGCGCCCGCACGTCCAGCTGGACACCATCTCCACGCTGGACCGCCAGCGCGGGCTGATGCTGTACGCCGCGACCGTCGCCGTCGGGCAGCGGGCGCTGCTGGCCGTGCAGCAGGGCGGCACGATGCGGCTGGAGTACATCCGCGACACCGCGCTGGCGGCGTCGCTGGTGGCCCTCCTGCCGCCGCACCAGCCCGGCCCCGGGCAGCAGGTTTCGGTGCCGGCCAAGGAACTCGCGCAGCCCAACCGGCACAGCCCCGAGTCCCAGACGCTGACCACCATGCTCGGCGAGCCCGTGCTGCGGCTAGGGCAGTTCGCCGGGGCCATGTTCGACGAGCACGGCGTCGGGCGGCGCATGCCCGGGTTGAGCTGGTTCGACACCGAGGCCGGCCGCTACCTCGGCGTGGCCGGGCGGGGCCGTGACGGCGAGGACTGGGCCACCCTCTCGCCGGCCGACGCCAGCGGCCTCATCCACCGCCTCGGGGACATGATCAGGATGGCCAACCGACGCTGAGGATTACTCCTCGGTCGGCTGACATTGTTGACACGAACGGGTGAGTAACTGCTCCATCCGGTAGCGCTCAT
>NZ_KK037166.1:5332483-5366091 GCF_000568255.1 Kutzneria sp. 744 | reverse complement strand
CCGCCGCCGTCACTCCCTACCCACGGGGTCTGTGGGTCAGCCCGCGACGAGCCGTTCCTCGGCTTCGGGGGCGTAGTGGGACCGCAGCCGGCTCTCGACCTCGGAGCTGGCGCCGATGGCGTCCAGCCCGAGCAACGCGGCGCCGGCGACCGGGGGGAGATCCACCAGGTGCACGTCGGCCAGCGGGGCGGCCGCGTGGCAGCGGCGGGTGATCTCCTCGATCATGCCGCCACCGGCGTTGGTCATCACGCCGCCGCCGAGCACGATGTCGACCTGCTCGCCGAGCAGGTCGAGGCGGCGCAGCGACACGGTCGCCAGCACCACGATCTCCTCGATGAGCCGCTCGACGACCGAGGCGGCGATGGCGTCGCCCTCGGCGGCCACGCGGAACAGCAGCGGGCACAGCTCGTGCACGACGTCGCCGGAGATCTCCTCGAAGTGCAGGCCGGCGACGACCTCGCTGATGCTGGTCACGCCGAAGTGGGCGAGGATCGCCGGCAGCAGCGCGGTCTGCGGCCCGCGGCCGTCATCGGCCCGCACGGCGTGCCATAACGCGTCTCCGCCGATCTGGGAGCCTCCACCCCAGTCGCCGGAGATCCGGCCCAGCGCGGGAAACCGGTGCATCCGGCCGTCCCGCGCCACGCCGACGCAGTTGATGCCGGCCCCGCACACCACGGCCACGCCGACGCCGTCGGAGGTGCCCGACCGCAGCAGCGCGAAGGTGTCGTTGCCGACCACGGTGCTGTCCGACCAGCCCAGCTTGCCGAACTCCCGCTGGAGGATCTCCTCCTCGCGCGGCAGGTCGGCGCCGGCCAGGTAGGCCGCCGTGTGCTGGGCGAACGGCCTGGTCGTGGCCAGACCGGCCTTGCCGGCCGCCTCGTGCACCATGCGGTTGAACGATTCGAGACTGGGGTGCAGGCCGATGTTCTGCGGCGATGCGCCGGGGCCGCGCACGTGTGAGAGCACGGTCCCGTTCTCGTCTATCAGGATCACGTCGGTCTTGCTGTTCCCGCCGTCGATGGCGAGTACGGCCGCCTTCACGCCTTGGCCCATGGCAACAGGTCCTTGTTCTCCGCGACCAGCTCGTCGGCGAGCTTCTCGGCGATCGAGTACTGGCCGATCAACGGGTGGGCGAGCAGTGCGTCGGCGACCCGGTCGCGACCGCCGTGGACGGCCGCCTCCAGCGCCAGGTACTCGTACCCGGTCACGTGCGAGATGAGCCCGGCGAACGCGGGTTCGACCGGCTTGACCGGGAGCGGGGTCGCGCCGTGACTGTCCACAATGGATGGAACCTCGATCACGGCGTCGTCCGGCAGGAACGGCAGCGTGCCGTTGTTGAGCACGTTGACCACGTGCTCCTCGCCGGGGCCGCCGCTGGTGAGCGAGTGGACCAGCTGGATCGCGGCCTCCGAGTAGTACGCCCCGCCGCGCTGGGACAGCGACTCGGGCTTGGTCACCACGGCCGGGTCCTGGTAGATCTTGAGCAGCTCGTTCTCGACCTCGATGACGACGTCGGCGCGCGGCCGCTCGTGCTTCTGCTTCGCCACGACCTCGTCGTGCTCGTAGAAGTACTTCAGGTAGTACGAGGGCACGACGCCCATCCGCCGGATCAGCGCCGCCGGGATGCCGATGTGCTCGGACAGCTCCTGCGAGTGCTCGGCGATCAGCTGGGGCAGCACGTTCTCGCCGTTGACGATCAGGCCGCGTTCCCACGTGAGGTGGTTGAGGCCCACGTGTTCCAGCTTCACGTCATCGGGCTGCAGCCCGAGCAGCTGCGAGGTCCAGCGCTGGAACGTGATCGCCACGTTGCACAGCCCGACGGCCTTGTGCCCGGCCTGAAGCAGGGCGCGGGTCACGATGCCGACCGGGTTGGTGAAGTTGACGATCCAGGTGTCCTCGCCGGCGATCTCCCGCACCCGGTCGGCGATGTCCAGCACCACCGGGACCGTGCGCAGCGCCTTGGCCAGGCCGCCGGCGCCAGTGGTCTCCTGGCCGACGCAGTCGCAGATGTGCGGAAAGGTCTCGTCGGAGCGGCGCGCGGTCTGCCCGCCGACCCTCAGCTGAAACAGTACGGCGGACGCACCTTCGACACCCTCCTCGAGAACGCTGGTGGTGCGAACCTTGGCCGGGTGACCGGCGTGGTCGAGCAGGCGCTGGCTGAACGGCCCCACGACGGCCAGGCGCTCCGCGTCCGGGTCGACGAGCACGATCTCGTCCACGTCCAGACTGGTGCGCCGGCCGGCGATGCCGTCGATCAGCTCCGGGGTGTAGGTGGAACCGCCCCCTACGACAGTGAGTTTCACCCTTTGACTCCCGTGAAAGTGATCCCCTTGACGAACGACTTCTGTGCGAACAGGAACAGCACGATCACCGGCACCAGGACGAGAACGGTCGCGGCCATCGTCAGGTTCCACTGCACCTGGTGCATGCCCCGGAAGGACGCCAGCGCCACCGAGAGCGTCCAGCTGTCCTGCTTCTCGCCCACGTACAGCAGCGGTCCGAAGTAGTCGTTCCAGGTGTAGAGGAAGGTGAACAGGCCGGCGGCGGCCAGCCCCGGTTTGGTCATCGGCACCAGCACGCGGTAGAGCATCTGGAACTCGTTGCAGCCGTCCATGCGGGCCGCGTCGAAGTAGTCCTGCGGCACCGTCACGAAGAACTGGCGCAGCAGGAAGATGCTGAAGGCGTCGCCGAGGAAGTACGGCACCACCAGCGGCCACAGCGTGCCGGTGAGGTGGAGGTTGGCCCACATGCTGTAGATCGGCACGGCCACCACCTGCGGCGGCAGCATCATCGCGGCGATCACCAGCATGAAGATGAGGTTGCTGCCCCGGAAACGCAGGCGCGCCAACGCGTAGGCGGCCGGGATGCTGGACAGCAGCATGCCGGCGGTGGCCAGCACCGAGTAGATCAGGCTGTTGGCGAAGTACTCCAGCATCGGCGCCTTCTGGAACACCGTGAGGAAGTTCTCCGGGTGCCAGGAGCGCGGCCACAGGTCGGAGGTCAGCGCCTGCTGGTCGGACATGAAAGCGGTCAGCAGCACGAAAACGATCGGCAGCGCGAAGCCGATGCCCAGGGCCAGGGCCACCGCGTGCACGGCGACCCAGCCGACGATGTCGCGAGGGTGCCGTTTTTTGCGTTGGGGCGCCGGGCGGGTGGCCACCGCGGTCGCGGTCAGGGTTGCCATCAGGATGCCTCCGCCTTCCCCGCGCGCAGCTGGCGGATGAGGATCGCGGTGAACGCGAACGACACGATGAACAGCAGCACGGCCATGGCCGAGGCGTAACCCATGTGGTACGAGCGGAATCCCTCGTTGTACATCCACACCGGGAAGGTCAGCGTGCTGTTGTCCGGATAGCCGATGAGCTTGGAGTTGCCGACCGCGTCGGCCGATCCGGAGGCCACCGAGCCGGCCACCACCGCCTGCGTGAAGTACTGCAGGGCGAAGATGATCGAGTTGACCACGCCGAACAGCAGCACCGGCGCGATGGACGGCAGCGTGATCTTACGGAACTTCATCATCGGCCCGGCGCCGTCCAGGTCGGCCGCCTCGTAGAGATCGCCCGGCACGTCCAGCATCGCGGCCAGGATGATGATCATCAGCTCGCCCGAGCCCCACAGCGTGAGCAGGGTCAGCGACGGCTTGGACAGGTTGGGGTCGTTGAACCACAGCGGCCCGTTGATGCCCAGCCAGCCCAGGATCGTGTTCACCGGGCCGGTGCCCGGGTTGAACAGGAACACGAAGGTCAGGGTGGCGGCCACCGGCGGGGCCAGCGAGGGCAGGTAGCACAGCGCCCGCAGGAAGCCGGAGCCGTTGCGCACCTTGGTCAGGATCTGGGCCACGCCCATGGCGAAGGCCAGCCGGCCGATGGTCAGCACGATGACCAGCCACAGCGTGTTGTACGCGGCCGCCTTCACCAGCGGGTCGCTGGTGAACATGAAGACGTAGTTGCGCAGGCCCACGAAGTCGGCGGTGTTCAGCCCGTCGTAGTTCGTGAACGAGAAGTACACCGTCGCCAGCAGCGGGTACACGAAGAACAGCACCATGCCGGCGGCCCACGGCGCCAGGAACAACAGCACCCACTTGCGATGGCGACCGCGCCGCCGCGCCCGCCCCGAGGAGGGGACGGACGCGGCGGCCGCATCGGTCGAACCGAGCAGAGTCGCTGTCATCAGTTGCCGCCGAGCGCCTTGGCGTCGTCGATCGTCTTGTCGGCCGTGGCGAACGAGGAGTGCAGGTCCTTGACCGTGCCGCTCTGCCAGGCGGAGCCCAGGTCCTCGACGGTCTTCAGGTAGGCGCCGCCGTTGGGGCTGGCCGGGTTGTTGGCCAGGTTCGGGTTGTCGAACACCTTGAGGAAGGTGTTGAACTGGGCCGGCATCTGCAGCGCGCTGCTGTGCAGCGCCGCCTTGGTGCTCGGCACGTTGCCCAGGCCGTTGGCCAGCTGCACCAACGCGTTGGTGTCGGTGGACAGGTACTTGATCAGCTCCCACGCGGCGCCGGCGTTCTTGACGCCCTTGGGGATGCCGATGATCGTGCCGGTGGTGTAGCCGCCGCCGTACAGGTCGGTCTTGTCGTCGGCCACCGGGGACGGCGCGGTGTCGTAGTTGACGTTCGGCGCGTCCGACTTGAGGAAGGCGGTGCGGTACTCGCCGTCGAACATCATCGCGACCTGGCCCTTGTTGAAGGCGTGGTCGGGCGAGTACTCCTGGCCGAGGCCGGCGGTGAACTTCTGCAGGTTGTCCCAGCCGTAGAAGTCGACCAGCTGCTTCTGGAAGTTGAACATCTCGGTCCAGGCCGGGTCGCCGGCCAGGTCCGACTTGCCGTTGCTGTCCAGCCACTTGGCGCCGAACTGCGGGGCCCACACCTGCGGGTGGTTGGCGTAGAAGCCGAACTGCGGGATGAAGCCGGCCACCTTGATCGAGCCGTCCGCGTTGCGCTCGGTCAGCTTCTTGGTGTCCTCGAGCAGCTCGCTGGTGGTCTTGGGCGGGGTGGTGATGCCCTTGGCCGCGAACAGGTCCTTGTTGTAGTACAGGCCGTAGACGTCGGCCAGCATCGGCATCGCGCAGCGCGTGCCGTTGAACTGGGTGTAGTCCTGCACGGCCTTGGGGATCTGGGTCAGATCCACCTTGTCGCGCTCGATGTAGGGCTTGAGGTCCTGCCAGGCCCCCGACGAGCAGAACTGCCCGATGTTGTCGGTGGAGAACGAGATCGCCACGTCCGGCGGGTTGCCGCCGCGGATGGCCTGGGTGATCTTGTCGTCGTCCTGGCTGCCCTGGCTGTTGATCGTGATGTTGGGGTGGGCGGCGTGGAAGCCGTCCAGCACCTTGTTCAGGATGCCCAGCTCGCGGTCGGCGAAGGCGCTGTAGACGGTGAGCGTGACCTTCTGGTCCGCGCTGGGCGCGGCCTGGGCGCCGGTCGAACCGCCGCCGCCGGCGGTGCACGCCGAGAGCAGCAGGACTAATGCTCCGGCCGAGCAGACAGCTGCTCGGTTCAGGGCGGCGCGTCTGGGGGTGCGCATGGGCCCTCCAAGGACAGGGGTTTCGGCGGATTTATCGAGCGGTGTGCAGCGGCGGCAGCATGTCGTTGGCCGGTAGGCCGAAGACCTCTTCCCTGACCACGGCCAGGGCGGAGTGCATGGCCCCGGCGCGCACCGCGTGGCCGGCGACCAGCGCGAGTTCGACCGGGGTTCGGGGAATGACCAGGCGGCGCAGTTCGGCGGCGACCAGTTCGCACAGCACGGTTCCGCCGGCGTGGGCGACCTCGCCGGACAGCAGCACGAGCTCCGGGTCGACGACGCTGACCACGTTGGCGATGCCGACGGCGATGCGCCGGGCCAGGTCGGTCAGGAACTCGCGGCCGGCGTTGCCGTGCGAGAGCGCCTTGGTGACCGCGCCGAGCGCGTGGCGGGCGGAGATTCCGTGCGAGCGGGCCAACTTCGTCACCGACGAGTTGGAGAGCAGGTCGCCGTAGCGGGTGCCGGCGCGGTCGATGCCGGTGTCCTGTCGGGACAGGTCCGGCACGCGCATCCAGTCGATCTCGCCGGCGCCGCCGGTGGCGCCGCGCAGCAGCACGCGGTTGATCACGACCGCGGAGCCGACCGCGTCGACCGGCCACACCAGCACGAAGTCGCGGACGTCGACGGCGCGGCCGATGATCATCTCTTCCAGCGCGACCAGGTTGACGTCGTTCTCGACGGTGACCGAGGTGCCCAGCAGCTCGTGCAGGCGGCCGACGACGTCGAAGCCCTCCCAACCGGGCAGGTGCGGCGCGAAGCCGAGCTGACCGGTGGCCGGGTCGACCGCGCCGGGGCTTCCGACGACCACGTGGTGCAGGTCGCTGACCTGGAGGTTGGCGTCGCTGGCGGCCTTGGCCATGGCCTCGGCGAACACCGTCAGCACGTCGCTGCCCTTGGGCATCAGCGCGTGGTGCTCGGTGAGCGTCGCGCCGGAGATGTCGGCGATGGCCACGTCGACCGAGTCGGGCGTGAGGTCGACGGCCGCCACGTGGGCGAGGCCGCCGTTGACCGCCCACAGTTGGGCGCGGGGACCGCGTCCGCCGCCGCGCAGGCCGTCTCGGCGAACGATGTCCTGGGCTTCGAGGCGCGTGAGCAGCTGGGCGGTCGCGGGCTTGGACAGCCCGATGATGCCTTCCAGCTCGGACCGGGTGAGCGGCCCGTTGCGCAGCAGCGCGTCGATCGCGGCGCGATCATTGATCTCGCGCAGCAGTCTCGGGCTTCCGGCACGCACTGGGAACTCCTGTCTGTTAACTTTCCAGACGATTTCGTGCCACCGTAGTGACCGCGCTCACCCAGGTCAATGGCCCGTTCATGGCGTATTCAGGTCGTAACCGTGAGTGTTAGTTACCCATTAGGGTCACCTAACCTGGCAGGCTTGGGGGGTGATCGAGCGGGAAGAGACCTTCGCGCAGCTGCTGGGCGGGCGCGGCGCGGCCCTGGACGCCACCCTGCCGTCCGTCGCGTTCGTGGCCGGCTGGCTGCTCACGAATCACTCGGTCGGGTGGGGCGCGCTCATCGCCGTGGCCACCGCCGTGATGGTCGGGGCCATCCGGTTGGCGCGCGGGGACAAGATCCGGGCGGTGCTGGTCGGCGCCTTCGTGGTGTCCGTCGCCGCGCTGGTCGCCATGTACACCGGGCGGGCCATCGACTTCTTCCTGGTGCAGCTGCTCAGCAACGCCGCCAGCGGGCTGGCCTTCGTGGTCAGCTGGGCGGTCCGGTGGCCGCTGCTCGGCGTCATCATCGGGGCACTGCTCGGCCAGCGCACCCAGTGGCGGCAGGACCCGGATCTGTTGCGCGCCTACGGCCGCGCCACCCTCGTCTACTCCATCCAGTACGGCATCCGGGTGATCGTGTTCGGATTCCTGTGGTGGCAGGGTGACGTGATCGCCTCCGGCATCGCCCGCGTCGGCCTGTCCTGGCCGCTCTACGTGCTGATGCTCGCGCCGACCTGGTGGGCCTTCCGCGCAAGCCTGCCCTCGGGCCACCCGGGTTTACGACATCCGCGACGTAGACTCGTGTCCGATACCGACCCGGGGTAGGGACATGGGTAGAGGTAGCAGGACCGAAGGCGCCGCGGCGCTGTTCGGGCAGGAGCTGCGGCGGCTGCGCCAGCACCGCGGCCTGTCCCTGCGCGGCCTGTCCAAGGTCATCGGCTTCACGCCCGGCTACCTCAGCAAGGTCGAGAACGGCCGCCCGCCCTCGCCGGAGCTGGCCCGCGCCTGCGACGACAACCTCGAAGCCGGCGGCGCACTGGTCGCTCTGGCCAACGCGGAGGCCTCGGTGCGGCCCGCGCAGCTGCCGGCGGGCATCCGTCGCTTCGTCGGACGCGGCGATCAGTTGCGGTTGCTGGACAACAGCGACGCCCGCGCCGTGATCATCGACGGCCCGCCGGGCACCGGCAAGACCATGCTGGCGCTGCGCTGGGGACACCACGCCGTGGACCGTTTTCCCGACGGCCAGCTGTACATCGACCTGCGCGGACACTCCCCGCACGAGCGGCCCGTGGAGCCGCGGGTGGCGCTGGAGGAGTTCCTGAGCGCGCTCGGCGTGCCGGCCAACGGGATTCCCAGCGGCCTTGAGCGCTGCTCGGCCCTGTTCCGGTCGCTGGTGGCGGACCGGAAGTTGTTGGTGGTCCTGGACAACGCCGCGTCCTCGGAGCAGGTTCGGCCGCTGTTGCCGGCCGCGCCCGGCTGCGTGGTCGTGATGACCAGCCGCGAGCGGCTGTCGAGCATCGCCGTCCAGTCCGACGCGCTGCGCGTGACCCTCGGCCCGATGACGCCGGCCGACTCCATCGCCCTGATCCGCCGGGTGATCGGCGAGGAGCGCGCCGCCGTCGAGCCCGAGGCGGTCACCGATCTGGCCGCCCGCTGCGGCTTTCTGCCGCTGGCGCTGCGGATCGCCGCCGAACGCGTGCTGGCCCAGCCCCACTACCTCGTCCGGGACCTGGTCGAGCAGCTGGACGTCGACGGCCGGCTGGACGTGCTGACGACCTTCGACTCCGTCGCCGTGCGGACCGTCTTCGACTGGTCGTACCGACGCCTCGACGATGACTGCGCGCGCATGTTCCGGCTACTCGGCCTGCACCGGGGTCCGCACATCAGCACCGGGGCCGCCGCCGCCCTGGCCGGGCTGACCATGGCCGCCGCGCGGACGTTGCTGGACCGGCTGGCCGCCGCGCACCTCGTGAAGGCCGCCGGCCGCGATCGGTACCAGCTGCACGACCTGCTCCGGGAGTATGCCGGCGAGCTGGTGGCCGCCGACGAGCGCGGTCCGGCCGTCACCCGCATGGTCACCTGGTACCAGGGCGACCGCCTACGCCGCCGGCCTCGCGCTGGCGCCCTTCCGTGACGACGCGCTGACGCCCGATCCCGTGCCCTCGCCCGTGCAGACGCTGGAGTTCGCCGACCACGACGCCGCCCTGCGCTGGTGCGACGCCGAGCTGCCCAACTTCGTGCCCGTGATCCAGCTCGGGCTGGAGCACCTGGCCTGCGGGCCGTCATGGAAGCTCGCCGTGGCGCTGTGGAACTACTGGCTGCACCGCAAGCCGTGGACCATCTGGGTGCGCACCCAGCAGCTGGCCCTGGTCGCCGCCGAGGAGACCGGCGACCTGCACGCCGAGGGCTGCGTGGCGGTCAGCCTGGCCGAGGCCTATCGGCGGATGGGCGACTTCGTCCAGTCCACCCAGCTCTACCTGCGGTCCCGGCAGCTGCGCCGGCAGACCAACGACCGGCTCGGCGAGGCCTGGTCCCTGGCCGGCACCGCCTTCCTCGCCGTCGACCGCGGCGACATGGCCTGCGCCGACATGTACGCCGCGCAGGCCCTTGAGCTGTTCCGGGAGTTCGACGACCAGGACGGCGTCGGCGCCGCGCTGGCCACCATCGGCGACGTGCACCACTCCCGCGGCCGCTTCGACGACGCCCTCAGCGCCATGGCCGCCTCCCTGGCCGTCGGGGCCAGTGGGGCCAAGCCGTGGGTGCTGATGAAGATGGCCGCCGTGCACGCCGACCGCGGCCACCCCGACACCGCCCTCCAGGACCTCCGCCTGGCCCTGGAGGCCTGCCGCGGCGCGAGCGACCGCTGGGCCGAGGCCGAGTCCCTCTCCCGCATCGGCGACATCCACGCCGACCTCGACCGCCTGCCCGAGGCCCGCCAGTTCTGGGCCGCCGCCCAGGCCGTCTACGAGGCCATCGGCGACACCGAACGCGCCCAGGCCCTAGCCGCCCGCGCCTGACCCCGCCGCGAGGCTAACCGGACGACCCCCACCCCACCCCCTCTTTTGCCACATGCGCTTCCCATGTGGCATCTAGCGCCAAGTAGGAAGCGCACGTGGCACAAGCCGGCGTGAACGCCACATGCGCTTCCTATGTGGCACCTGGCGCCAAGTGGGAAGCGCATGTGGCGAATTAGGTGCCGCTCAAGAGCTGCGGGCGTAGCGTCAAGGCCGCCGGGCCGAGCAGCTCCAGGGACGCCAGCCAAGCGGCCCCGGCGGCGCCGTCGCTGGCTACCGTCACCTCGCCGCCGCAGGCCTCCTCCAACGCCGACAGCAGGCGCTGCCCCAGCACCCCACCTCCGGCGGCGACGCTGCCGATGACGACCACGGGCGTGCGCTCACCGCCGGACCGGGCGTCGCGGGCGGTGCGGACCAGCCAGTCCACGGCCTCGTCGACGATCTCGGCGGCCAACGGGTCATGAGCCTCGGCGGCGGACGTGACCAACGGCGCCAGCCGGGCGAGGTGGATGGGCGGCTCGGCGTTGACGGCGGTGATCATGCGTGACACCACCGAGCGCCGCAGCATCGGATCGCCGCTGACCTCCGGCATCGCCACCACGGTGGACAGCACGCTCCGGGCCAGCGCCCCCAGCGCCGCGCCGGTGGCGAGGGTCCGCAGCGTGGCCCGCACGGCCTGCCGCCCGAGCCAGAAGGCCGAACCCTCGTCGCCGAGCAGCCAGCCGAAGCCGCCGGCGATGGCGACCTGACGCCGGTTCACGATGCGTCTACCGTCGCCTGTAGGAAATCTGCGTATGGTCCCTTCTGTCGTCTGCCGAAAATAGACTAACCGATACCTTAGATGTAACTATGGTGAACGGCCCGCACCAGAAAGCCATGCGTTCGACCAAAGTCAATGAACGGGCCTTCGCAATTATCCCAGGTCCTGACCGACTCTACACCATTGTGAGGAAATGACCCATTGCGTGTTACGCAACATTCCCCACCGACGCGAGGGTGCCGACATCCTCGTCTACATTGGCGTCGTAGTATCCTGTTGTTGGTTACCAGTGTTTAATTGCTTGCTTTTAAAGGCCTTCCGTGGTTACCAGGCTGCTTGTCGGAGCACACGAAGCCCATGGGTATTGACAAATAACCAGCACCCCGGCGCGGACCCGATCGGCCGGCACGCCGGCCGAGCCAGCGCCGCCGCGATGGCCGCCGCGACCTGCTCGGCGGCCACCTCCGGCGGGTGCGAGTTGGGATTCGCCCCGCCGGCCCGCCCGGTGCCCACGCGGGCCCCGGTCAGGTCGGCCACGAGGGCTCGGGTCGTCGTCCCACCGGCATCCACGCCGACCAGGTAACCCTCGGTATTCGCCACAGCCACCCCATGAAGTCATCGGATCAGTTAGGTCAAGGTTCCGCCGTCCAGTCTGGACTTCGCCGGACTCAGCGGATATACATCGGAGGTCTTTCGGTACGAGCGAGGAGGAACCCTCCGTGCAGCTGCTGCGCCTCGGCGCTCCCGGTAGCGAGCGCCCTGCCGTCCGCACCGAGGAGGGCGTCGTCCACGACCTCACCCCGGTGACGGCGGACATCGACGGAGCCTTCCTCGGCGGCGACGGAGTGGCCAGAGTCCGAGCCGCCCTCGACGCCGGCGACCTGCCGGTCCTCGACGACAGCAACCTCCGCGTCGGCCCCCCGCTGGCCGGCATCGGCAAGATCATCTGCATCGGGCTGAACTACTCCGACCACGCCGCCGAGACCGGCGCGACGGCCCCCGACGAGCCGGTGGTCTTCCTCAAGACCCCGGACACCGTGGTCGGCCCGTACGACGAGGTCCTGGTGCCCCGCAAGTCCGTGAAGACGGACTGGGAGGTCGAGTTGGGCGTGGTCATCGGCAGGACGGCCCGCTACCTCGACAGCCACGAGGAGGCTCTGGCCTGCGTCGCCGGCTACGTGCTCTCCCATGACGTCTCCGAGCGCGAGTTCCAGATCGAGCGCGGCGGGACGTGGGACAAGGGCAAGAACTGCGAGACCTTCAACCCGCTCGGCCCGTGGCTGGCGCCGGCCGAGGACATCGGCGACCCGCAGCAGCTCGGGCTGCGGCTGTGGGTGAACGGCGAGCTGAAGCAGGACTCCTCCACGAAGAACATGATCTTCCACGTTGCCGAGGTGATCCGCTACCTCAGCCAGTTCATGGTGTTGCGGCCCGGCGACCTGATCAATACTGGCACTCCCGCGGGCGTCGCACTGGGCCAGGCGGACCCCAAGCCGTACCTGCGCGCGGGCGACGTCGTCGAGTTGGAGATCGACGGCCTCGGCAAGCAGCGGCAGACCTTCGGGGCGGCCTGAGATGGCCCGTGTCGTCGCACTCGACGTGCTGGACATCCGGTTCCCCACCTCGCGGGAGCTGGACGGGTCCGACGCGATGAACCCCGACCCCGACTACTCGGCGGCCTACGTCACGCTGCGCACCGACGAGGGCCCCGACGGCTACGGTCTGGCCTTTACCATCGGCCGCGGCAACGACGTGCAGGCCGCCGCCATCAAGGCGCTGGCCCCGCACGTGGTCGGCCGGCCGGTGCCGGAGGACGCGGCGGCGCTGGCCGCGTTGTCGTCCGAGCTGATCGGCGACTCGCAGCTGCGCTGGCTCGGCCCCGAGAAGGGCGTCGTGCACATGGCCATCGGCGCGGTGGTCAACGCCGCGTGGGACCTCGCGTCCCGCCGCGCCGGCCTGCCGCTGTGGCGGTTCCTGTCCGGCATGACGCCGGAGGAGATCGTCGGTCTGATCGACTTCCGCTACCTGTCCGACGCGTTGACGCCGGACGAGGCGCTGTCGATCCTGCGCAAGGCGGAGCCGACCAGGGCCGGGCGGATCGCGCAGCTGACCGAGAACGGCTTCCCCGCCTACACGACGTCGCCGGGCTGGCTGGGTTACTCCGACGAGAAGCTGACCCGGCTGGCCAAGCAGGCCATCGCCGAGGGCTTCGACATGATCAAGCTCAAGGTCGGCGGCGACCTCGACGACGACGTGCGGCGCATGAAGCTGGCCCGCGAGGTCGTCGGCTCGGGTGTGCGGGTCGCGGTGGACGCCAACCAGCGCTGGGACACCGACGTGGCGATCCGCTGGATGCGCGAGCTGGCCCCTTACTCGCCGTACTGGATCGAGGAGCCGACCTCGCCCGACGACGTGCTGGCCCACCGGGCCATCGCCGACGCGCTGGCCCCGATCAAGGTGGCCACCGGCGAGCACGTGCAGAACCGCGTGGTGTTCAAGCAACTGCTGCAGGCCGGCGCGGTCGACGTGGTGCAGATCGACGCCTGCCGGGTCGCCGGCGTCAACGAGAACATCGCGATCCTGTTGCTGGCGGCCAAGTTCGGCGTCCCGGTGTGCCCGCACGCCGGTGGCGTCGGCCTGTGCGAGCTGGTGCGGCACCTGTCCTTCTTCGACTACGTCGCGGTGTCCGCGTCGCTGGACGGCCGGGTCATCGAGTGGGTCGACCACCTGCACGAGCACTTCACGGATCCGGCTTCGGTGGTCGGCGGCCGCTACGTCGCGCCGGCCCAGCCGGGCTTCTCCGCGCAGTTGCGGGAGGAGACGCTGAGCCGGTACGTGTATCCGGACGGTCCCGTGTGGACGGAGGGCGTGGCATGACCGACGCTGTGTCGAATGATTTCGGCGGCTTGGCAGCCGTTGTCACCGGCGGCGCGTCCGGCATCGGCCGGGCCACGGCGGAGCTGCTCGCCTCCCGCGGCGCAACAGTCGCGGCCCTGGACCTCAATCCCGACCAGGTCGCCGACCCGCTGATCGGAATCCGTTGCGACGTAACGGATGACGCCTCTGTGCGGGCCGCGGTGGCCGAGGCCGCCGAGCGCTTCGGCCGGCTCGACATCGTGATCAACAACGCCGGCATCGGCGCCCAGGGCGACGTCGCCGCCAACGACGACGCCCAGTGGCAGCAGGTGCTGGACGTCAACGTGATCGGCATGGCCCGGGTCAGCCGGGCCGCGCTGCCGTGGCTGCGGCAGTCGCCGTCGGCCGCCATCGTCAACACCTGCTCCATCGCCGCGTGGGCCGGGCTGCCGCAGCGCGCCCTGTACTCCGCCAGCAAGGGCGCGGTGTACGGGCTCACCCTGGCGATGGCCGCCGACCACGTGCGGGAGGGCATTCGGGTCAATGCCGTCGCCCCCGGCACCGTGGACACACCCTGGGTCGGCCGGCTGCTCGACGCGGCGCCCGACCCCGCCGCCGAACGGGCCGCGCTGCAGGCGCGCCAGCCGTCCGGGCGGCTCGTTTCCGCCGACGAGGTGGCCCACGCCATCTGCTACCTCGCCAGCCCCCTGTCGGGATCGACCGCCGGCACCGTGCTCGCGGTGGACGGCGGCATGTACGGCCTGCGCCTGCGGCCGCCGAGTTAGAACGAAACGAGGAACGATGGACAAGCGCAGCATCCTCACCGTCGCGGTGTGCGTAGCGCTCGCCGGCACACTGGCCGCCTGCAACAGAGGCGATTCGGCCGACGGCGGCGGCAGCGGCAGCGTCGGGCCGATCGGCGTGGACTTCCCGCGGGCCGACACGGACTTCTGGAACTCGTACAACAAGTACGTGCCGACCGAGGCCAAGGACCTGGGCATCAACCTGATGACCCCGACCAACTCGCAGAACGACATCACCAAGCTGGTGTCCAACGTGCAGGCCATGACCGCGCAGGGGGCCAAGGCGATCGTGATGGCCCCGCAGGACACCGGCGCCATCGCCAGCACCATCTCGCAGCTCAACCAGCAGAAGATCCCGGTCGTCACGGTCGACACCCGACCGGACAAGGGCGGCGCGTTCATGGTCGTGCGGGCCGACAACAAGGCGTACGGCGAGAAGGCCTGCAAGTTCCTCGGCGAGCAGATCAAGGGCAAGGGCAAGGTCGTCGAGTTCGAGGGCGACCTGTCCTCGATCAACGGCCGCGACCGGTCGGAGGCGTTCGGCGACTGCATGAAGCAGAACTACCCGAACGTCACGGTGCTCGCCGAGCCGACCAACTGGGAGGGCGCCAAGGCGTCGGCCGCGCTGCAGACCGACCTGACCGCGAACCCGGACATCAACGGCATCTACATGCAGGCCGGCGGTGCGTTCCTGAGCGCGACGCTGCAACTGCTGAAGTCCACCAACCACCTGATCCCGGTCGGCCAGCCGGGCCACATCTCGATCATCTCCAACGACGGCATCCCGCAGGAGTTCGACGCGATCCGGCAGGGCCAGATCGACGCCACCGTCTCGCAGCCGGCCGACCTGTACGCGAAGTGGGCGCTGTTCTACGCCAAGGCCGCGGTGCAGGGCAAGACGTTCAAGCCCGGCCCGACCGACCACAACAGCACCATCATCGACGTGGGCGGCGGCCAGCTGGAGGACCAGTTGCCGGCCCCGCTGGTGACCAAGGACAACGTGGACGACAAGAGCCTCTGGGGCAACCAGGTAGCGAAGTGATGAACGCAGTCGAGGCCAGCAACATCACCAAACGGTTCGGACAGACCGTCGCGCTCAACGATGTGCGCATCACCGTCGCCGACGGTGAGACGCACGCGCTCGTCGGCCGCAACGGCGCCGGCAAGTCCACCCTGGTCTCCATGCTGACCGGCCTGAACCGGCCGGACAGCGGGCAGATCACGTTCCGCGGTGAACCGGCGCCGTCCCTGTCCGACCGTCAGGCGTGGCGGACGAAGGTGGCCTGCGTCTATCAGAAGTCCACCATCATCCCGACCCTGACCGTCGCCGAGAACCTGTTCATCAACCGGCAGAGTCTCGACGGCGGACCGGTGATCAGCTGGTCTCGACTGCGTCGCACCGCGGGCGATCTGCTGTCCGAGTACGGCGTCGACGTCGATCCGAACGCCGACGCCGCCGCCCTCACGGTCGAGCAGCGGCAGCTGGTGGAGATCGCGCGGGCGCTGTCCTTCGGCGCCAAGTTCATCATTCTCGACGAGCCGACCGCCCAGCTGGACGGCCCGGCCATCGAGCGCCTCTTCGAGCGCATGCGCTCGCTGCGGGCGGCCGGCGTGACGTTCCTGTTCATCTCCCACCATCTGCAGGAGATCTTCGAGATCTGCCAGACGGTGACGGTGTTCCGGGACGCCCGCCACATCCTCACCAGCCCGGTGGCCGACCTGTCCAAGGATCAGCTGGTGGAGTCGATGACCGGCGAGGCGGTCGGCCTCGGGGCCGGCCCGTCGCGTCCGACGCCGGCTCCTGAATCCATTTTGGACATTCAGGGTCTGTCTCTGGACAAGCACTTCAGCGGCATCGACCTGTCGGTGCGCAAGGGCGAGGTGGTCGGCATCGCCGGCTCCGGCAGCAGCGGCAAGGTGGAGCTGGGCGAGGTCATCGTCGGGCTGCGCAAGGCCGACACCGGAACCGTTGCCGTGTCGGGGAAAGCCCTGAAGCCCGGCAGCGTGCCGGCCGCGTTGGCCGGTGGTGTCGGCTTCGTGCCGGAGGACCGGCACAAGGAGGGCTTCGTGCCCGGCATGAGCATCGCCGAGAACGCGACGTTCCCGATCACCCGGCGACTGGGCCGGTTCGGCGCCGTCTCGGGACGGCGACGGGCCGAGGTGGCCGAGCAGATGATCGGCGACCTGGCCATCAAGACCTCCGGGCCGGAGCAGGACGTGGCCGACCTGTCCGGCGGCAACCAGCAGAAGGTCGTGATGGCGCGGGCGCTGTCCGGCGATCCGGCGCTGCTGGTGCTGATGGACCCGACCGCGGGCGTGGACGTGAAGTCCAAGGAGAACCTGCTCGACGCCGTCGACCGGGCGGCCGCCGCGGGGGCCGCGGTGCTGGTGATCTCCGACGAGCTGGACGACCTGCGTCCGTGCGACCGGGTGCTGGTGATGTTCCACGGCTCGGTGGCCGGCGAGTTCCCCGCCGGCTGGACCGACAACGAGCTGGTCAGTGTGATCGAAGGGATCGGGGAGAGCAGTGGTGAGTGACGTGTCCGCCCCGGTCGTGGCCGCCCGGCCGCGACTGCAAGTCGCCAAGCTGCGCGATCTGGCCCTGCTGCCGGCGATCGTGGTGCTGCTGGTCGTCGGCTTCATCGCCAGTCCGATCTTCCTGACCGGCGGCAACCTGCTCAACGTCGTGCAGCAGCAGTCCGAGCTGGGCCTGGTCGTGCTGGGCGAGGCGCTGGTGCTGATCGTCGGCAAGATGGACCTGTCGCTGGAGTCGACGCTGGGCTTCGCGCCCGCGCTGGCCATGGTGCTGGTGCTGCCGACCTCCGAGCACGGTCTCGGCCTCGGGCTGCCGCAGTGGACCGCGCTGCCGGTGTGCCTGTTGGCCGGCGTGCTCATCGGCGCCATCAACGCGTTCCTGGTGCTGCGGCTGCAACTGTCCGGCTTCATCATCACGTTGGGCATGCTGATCACCATTCGCGGCGTGCAGCAGGGGCTCACCGTCGGCCAGTCGCTGGCCAGTCCCAACATGCCGTCGCTGTACTACCTGGGCAGCGCGGTCTGGTTCGGCGTGAACGCGTCGATCTGGATCTTCCTGCTGCTGTTCGTGATCGCCATCGTGTTCATGGGCTACTTCCGGCACGGGCGCTCGCTGTACGCCATCGGCGGCAACGAGGCCGCGGCCAAGGCCGCCGGCATCCGCAGCACCCGGGTCACCGCCATCGTGCTGATCCTGGCCAGCGTGCTGGCCGCGCTGGCCGGCGCGATGATGGTCGGCCACTACGGCTCGGTCACCGCCAGCCAGGGCTCCGGCTGGATCTTCAACGCCTTCGCCGCCGCCGTGCTCGGCGGCGTCAGCCTCAACGGCGGCAAGGGCACCCTGTTCGGCGCCATGTGCGGCGTGCTGATGCTGGGGCTCGTGCAGAACATCCTCACCCTGGCCCACGTGAACGTGTACTGGATCGGGGCGATCAACGGGGCCATCATCATCGGTGCGCTGGTGCTGGCGCGGCTGACGAGCGGAAAGGCCCAGGACTAGTGGAGACCGTCGCCCTGCACACCCGGCTCAGGCCGGGGCGGGAGGCCGATTACGAGGCCGTGCACGCCGTGATCCCCGCCGAGCTCGACACGGCCCTGCGGGAGGCCGGCGTCCACTCGTGGCGGATCTGGCGCTCCGGCCGGGAGCTGTTCCACGTCGTCGAGGTCGAGGACTACGCGCAGATGCGGGCCTTCCTGGAGGAGCACCCCGCCAACATCCCCTGGCAGGCCCGAATGGCCGAGCTGTTGGAGGTCCAGGACGACTACTCCGGCGCCACGTCGTCGGTGAACCTCGTCTGGGCCCTGCCGTGATCTCCGGCCTCGGTTTCGGCGGCGCGCCGATCGCCAACCTGTACGCCGAGGTGTCCGATGAGGACGCCCGTGCCGCCGTCGACGCCGCCTGGGACGCCGGTGTCCGCTACTTCGACACCGCGCCCCACTACGGCCTCGGGCTGTCCGAGCGCCGCCTCGGCGCTGCCCTCCGTGACCGCCCTCGTTCCGAGTTCGCCGTCTCCACCAAGGTCGGCCGGGTCCTGGAGCCCTACGACGGCGGCGGTCTCGACGACGCCGGCTTCCTCGTGCCCGCCACCCATCGCCGCGTCTGGGACTTCAGCGCCGACGGCATCCGCCGTTCCCTGGAGGGTTCCCTGGAGCGCCTCGGCGTCGACCACGTCGACATCGCCTACCTGCACGACCCCGACAATCATTGGGACCAGGCCGTTTCCGAGGGCCTGCCCGCACTGCACTCCTTGAAGGAGCAGGGCATCGTCGGGGCCGTCGGCGTCGGCATGAACCAGTGGCAGATGCCCGAGCGGTTCCTTCGCGAGGCGTCGTTGGACTACGTCATGCTCGCTGGCCGCTACACCTTGCTGGAGCAGGATTCCCTCGCCTCTTTCCTTCCCCTGTGCGAGGAACGCGGCGTCTCCGTCGTCGCCGTCGCCGTCTTCAACTCGGGTCTCCTGGCCCGCCCCGAAGTCCCCGCCGACGCCACCTACAACTACGCCGCCGCCCCCGCCGAGGTCATCGACCGCGCCCGCCGCATCGCCTCCGTCTGCGGCCGCCATGGCGTCGTCCTACCCCAGGCCGCCCTCCAGTTCCCCTTCGGCCACCCCGCCGTCAAGGCCATCGCCGTCGGCGCCCGGAGCGCCGGGGAGATCACCGAGAACGCTGCCTTGCTGGCCGAGAAGGTGCCGGCCGAGCTGTGGGCCGACCTCAAGGCCGAGGGCCTCCTGGCTCCCGAAGTCCCCACCCCGTGACGACCGCCCACGACCCTTGCGAGTTCCACCACCCCATGACGACCAACAGCCCCCACCACTCCCTGGGGAGGCCGCCCCGAGCCCATCCTACCGCCGCAGGCCCGTTGTCGATCTTGGAATGGGGGTGCCTGTGGATAGCCGGCGCCCTGTGGACAAACCGTGTTGGAGCAGGTCATGAGGGTTGACGCGCATCACCACATGTGGGACCTGGCGGTCCGGGACCAGCCGTGGACGGCCGACCCGGGCGTTGCCGACGTGCTGCACCGGACGTTCACGCTGGAGGACCTGACGCCGCTGAGCAGTGCGGCGGGGATCGACGCGAGCGTGCTGGTGCAGACGATCACGGTGCCGGAGGAGACGCCGGAGTTCCTGGCGCTGGCGGCGGAGTCGCCGCTGGTGCAGGCGGTGACGGGCTGGGCGGACCTGACGGCGTCGGACGTGGCGGAGACGCTGGAGGCGTTGCGGGAAGGCCCGAACGGGCGGTGGCTGAAGGGGATCCGCCACCAGGTGCAAGGGGAGCCCGACCCGAACTGGCTGGTCCGGGCGGACGTGCTCGACGGCCTCAAAGCGGTGGGGGAGGCGGGACTGGTGTACGAGCTGCTGACGCTCGCGCATCAGCTGCCGGCGGCGATCCAGGCCGCCAAGGAGCTGCCCGGCACCGACTTCGTGCTTGATCACTGCTCGAAGCCTCCGATCACTACCGGTGAGCTTGAGCCCTGGGCGACGCAGCTGCGCGAGCTGGCGGCGCTGCCCAACGTGACGTGCAAGGTGTCGGGGCTGGTGACCGAGGCCAGCAAGGACTGGACGGTCGCGGACCTGCGGCCGTACGTGGACACGGTGCTGGACGCCTTCGGCCCGGACCGGGTGATGTTCGGCTCGGACTGGCCGGTCTGTCTGCTGCACGCCTCGTACGCGCAGGTGGTGGAGGCCACCGAGGAGCTGCTCGACGGCCTGTCGGAGTCGGAGCGGGACGCGGTCTGGGGCGACACGGCGGCCCGCGTCTACGGGATCAGGACCGCCTGATCACGCCAGGTCCTTGAGCCACTGCTCGACCCCGGCCACGTGCACGGTCGACCACGACCGGGCCAGGTCGGGCTGCCGGGTGGCCAGGGCGTCGACGATGGCGCGGTGCTCGGCGACGGTCCGGTCGACGGCGCTGGCCTGGGTGATGCCCCGCCAGATGCGGACCCGGACGGTCGGACCGGCCAGGGTGTCGAGCAACTGGGCCAGGTAGGCGTTGCCGGAGGCCTGGACGACACGGCGGTGGAACTCCAGGTCGTGCTCGACCAGTTCCTCCACCGACTCGGCGGCGGCCGCGGCGTCGCACAGCTCACGCAGCGCGGACACCTCCTGGTCGTCGATGCGCTGCGCGGCCATGGCCGCGGCGGCGGGCTCCAGGATGCGGCGGACCTCCAGGACCTCCAGCACGGAGTCCTCGCCGCGGTGCAGGTCGAGCACGAACGAGAGCGCGCCCAGCAGGTCGTCGGCCCGCAGGCTCGACACGTAGGTGCCGTCGCCCTGACGCACGTCCAACACCCTGACCAGCGACAACGCCTTCACGGCCTCGCGCAGCGAGTTCCGCGACAGGCCTAGGCGCTCGGCCAGGTCCGCCTCGCGGGGCAGCCGGTCGCCCGGCTTCAGCTCCCCGGAGACGATCATCTCCTTCACGCGCAGGATCGCGTCGTCGGTGACTGCCACGACCGCCTCGAATCGTTTCGCCAGACCTCGGATGTTTCCGCCTCCCAGTATGCGTCATGGGGCCTGGGATCGTGATCGTCGGGCCGTGGCCGAGGTGCGACTATCCGCCAAACGGAGTATCGTGTCAGAAACTGACCAGAATTATGATCAGATGGTTGACAATTGACTGGACGTTTGGCCGCCACTGCCCGTACCGTCTAATGGTCTGGACCAATGGAGGGCAATTTGGACGCCGTAGTCGCAGCGCCACGAGCACTCGTCGGCGGGGCCATGACCGGCCCGGTCGCGGTGCGGATCCGGGGTGGCCGTTTTGTCGACGTCACCGAGGACCACGCCGGCGCGACCGAGGTGCTGACCACGGGACTGCTCACCGCGGGCCTGGTCGACGTCCAGATCAACGGGGCCTTCGGGGTCGACTTCGCCGACGTCGACGCGGCGTCGATGCGCACGGTCGCCGAGTCCCTGCCGTCCACCGGCGTGACCCGCTTTCTACCCACGCTGATCACCGCGCCGGTGCCGACGGTGCTGCGCCAGGCCCACGCGGTCGTCGCCGCATCGGCCGCGCTGCCGGCCGCCGGCGTCGCCCGGCCGCTCGGTCTGCACCTGGAGGGGCCGTTCCTGTCCCCGGTGCGCCACGGCGTGCACGACGCGGGCCTGATGGTCGCGCCCGAGCCGGCGAACCTGGACCAGCTGCTGGCCGACGAGATCATCGCTGCCGCGCTGCGGGTCGTCACCATGGCCCCGGAGCTGCCCGGCGGCCTGGAGGCCGTGCGGCGGCTGGTGGACGCCGGCGTGGTCGTGTCGGTCGGCCACAGCAACGCCACCGCCGCCCAGACCACCGCGGCCGCCGATGCCGGCGCGTCCATGGTCACGCACCTGTTCAACGCCCAGAGCCCGCTGACGCACCGCGAACCCGGCGTCCCCGGCATCGCGCTGACCGACAACCGCTTCACCCTCGGCCTCATCGCCGATCTCGCGCACGTCGTAGGCCCCATCTGCCGGCTGGTCTTCGCCGCCGCCGGCCCTCGCGTCGCCCTCGTGACGGATGCTGTCGCCGCGGCCGGCATGCCGCCCGGCCGCTACCGCCTCGGCGGCGCCGACGTTCTGCTCACCGAGGCCGGTGTGCCCCGCTCGCCCGACGGCACCATCGCCGGCAGCGCGCTCACCCTGGACCGCGCGGTCCGCAACATCGTCTCGTTGGGAGTGTCCGAACAGGACGCTCTCATCGCCGCGACTCGTACCCCGGCCAACGTCATCGGTGAGAAGTGGTTGGGCCGCATCGCCCCGGGCGCTGTCGCCGATCTCGTGTGGTGGGACGACGACCTCCGCCCCCGCAAGGTCTGGGTGGACGGCGAGGTCGCCTTCGACGCCGAGGTCGACGACTACGCCGAACTAGCCACCGCCGGCAACTAAACCCCGCCGCTCAGCCCTTCCTCAAAGCCACATGTGGACCACATTCGACTCCAGAAGTCGAATGTGGTCCACATGTGATGGAAAAATGGGGGGTTGAGCGGTGGGGTCAGCGGGTTTTGGTGACCTTGTTGAGGCCGCGGGGGCTGTCGGGGTCGCCGCCGCGGGCCAGCGAGAGGCCCAGGGCCAGGCGCTGGATGGGGAGGACCTCAAGGATGGGGGCGACCTCCTCGGCGGTCTCGGCCACCGGGATGCGCAGCGCCGCCGACACTCGGGAGGCGGCGGAACCCACGGCGAAGACGTCCGCGCCACGGGAGTGGATGACGTCCAGGACCTCGCTCATGGCCGTACCGCCCTTGCCGGCGCTGGTGATGGCCAGGACCCCGGTCTCGGCGTCCACGGCGGCGACGGGCCCGTGCAGGAGGTCGGCGCCGCTGTACGAGCGGGCCGACAGGTAGCTGGTCTCGGCCAGCTTGAGGGCGGCCTCGGCGGCGGTGGCCGACGAGTAGCCCCGGCCGGTGGTGAGCACCCGGTCGACGAAGCGGAAGCGCTGCACGGCCTCCTGGACCGCCGCGGCGGAGTCGTCGAGGGTCTGCTGGGCCAGCTCGCCCAGGGCCGCGGCGTGCTCGGCCGAGCCGCCACGGACGGCGTCGACGAGCAGGTACAAGGCCAGCAGCGTGGCCGAGTAGGTCTTGGTGGCGGCGACGGCCAGCTCGGGACCGGCGCCGACGTCGACGGACAGCTCGGCGGCGTGGTTGAGGGGCGAGTCGGGCGTGTTGGTGACGGCGACGGTGAGCGCGCCGCGGGCCCGCGCGGACTCGGTGACCTCAAGCAGGTCGGGCGACCCGCCGCTCTGGCTGACCGAGATGAGCAGCACGTCGGTCAGGTCGGGCTGGGCGCCGTACAGCGTGGTGGTGGACGGCGACACCAGCCCGGCCGGCAGCTGGAGCAGCACCTCGATGAGGTACTTGGCGTACAGAGCCGCGTGGTCGCTGGAGCCACGCGCGGCGAGCAGGGCGAACCGGGGACGCCGCGCGGACACCTGCGCCGCGATCTCGGCGATCTCGCCGCGACGCGCGACCAGATCGGCGAAGATCTTGGGCTGCGAGGCGACCTCGGCACTCATGTGCTGCCCGGCCGAAGGTTCGGTCTGGCGGGTCATGATCGTGCTCCTTGAGTTCTGGGTCCTGTGGCGGCGATCCCAGGTCCGTCGTGCCCCTGACGGTAGTGCATCCGCGGCCGGGTCTCAGCCCTTGACCGCGCCGGCCGTCACCCCCGACACCAGGTTGCGCTGCACGAACAGGAAGAAAACCAGCACCGGCAACGTGAACACGGTCGAGGCGGCCATCGCGCCGCCCCAGTCCGTCCCGAATACCGAGACGAAGCTGGACAGCCACACCGGCAGCGTGACGTTGCCGTTCTGGAGGAACGTCAGCGCGTACAGGAACTCGTTCCACGCCGTCACGAAGCTGAACACCGAGGTGGCGACCAGGCCGGGGCCCAGCAGCGGCAGGGTGACCCGGCGGAACGCCGCCCACCGGCCGCAGCCGTCGACCATGGCGGCCTCCTCCAGGTCCACCGGGATGCCCTTGACGAAGCCGCGCAGCGTCCACGCGGTGAACGGCAGGGCGGCCGCGAAGTAGACCAGGATCAGCCCGGGCAGGGCGTGCAGCAGGTCGAACGAGCGGATCATCAGGAACATCGGGATGAGCAGCGCCTCGAACGGGGCCATCTGCGCCACCAGCACCAGCAGCAGGAAACCCTTGCGCCCGCGGAAGCGCAGCCGGGCCAGCGGCACCGCCGCCAGCAGGCCGGCGATCAGCGCGAAGGCCACCGCGGCCAGGGCCACGATCACGCTGTTCTCCAGCGAGCTGAGGAAGCCCTCCTTGCCGATGCCGTCGACGAAGTGCTGGAAGGTCAGGCCCAGCGGCACCAGGTCGTAGTCGTCGGACAGCAGCTGGTTGGCCGGCTTGAGCGCGGTGGCGACCATCCAGTAGATCGGGAACGCGAACAGCAGCGCGACCAGCAGACCGACCGCCGAGACGAGCCGCTTCTTGGTCCGCCCCATGTCAGTCCACCTCCTCGGTGCGCAGCATCAGCCGCAGGTTCTGGGCGGTGAGCACGACCAGGCAGAGGATCATGATCACGCTGACCGCCGCCGCCGCGCCGAAGTGGCTGGTGGCGATGCCCTTGAGGTACTGGAGCACGGGCAGCGTCTGGCTGCCGCCGTCGGGACCGCCCATGCGGATGGCCCAGACCTGGGTGAACACCTTGAAGTCCCACAGCAGGGACAGGAAGATCACCACGTTGACCAGCGGCCGCAGCGCGGTCCAGGTCACCGCGCGGAAGGTCTGCCAGCTGCTGGCGCCGTCCAGACCCGCCGCCTCGTACAGGTCCGCCGGCACTCCCAGCACGCCGGCGTACAGGGTGAAGGCCACGAACGGGATGCCCTGCCAGGTGATCAGGATGACGATCACCGTCATCGTGCTCAGCCCGGTCTGGAACCACGAGTAGTGGTGGTAGCCCGTGAAGCCCAGCTCGACCAGGGTCTTGTTGAGGATCCCGTAGTTCTGGTCGAACATCCACTGGAACACCGTGGTCGCGGCCAGGATGGGCATCGCCCACGCCAGCACCAGGGCCAGCTGGAGCACGACCCGCACCCAGCCGTGCATGTGTTTCATCAGCAACGCCACCAGCAGGCCGCCGCCGACGGTGCAGACCACGCAGGCCGCGGTGAACAGCACGGTCCGCAGCGTGTCCGCCCAGAACACGTCGTCGGTCAGGATGTTGCGGAAGTTGTCCAGACCGTTCCAGACGACCTTGCCCGAGACGAGTTCGCCCAGGTCGAGCTTCTGGAAGCTGGTCAGGAACACGGACAGCACCGGCCAGCCGAGCATCACCAGGATGGTCGCCGTGGCCGGGAGCAGGAGCAGGTACGGCAGCGTGCGCTGGCTGAACAGCCGGCGCACGAACCTGCCGATCCCCGACCCGCCGTCCGAGACAGTGGAACGCGGCGCCGGCGGGGTGGTCCCCGCCGGCACCGCGGCCTTCGTCGTCACCGACACCAGGTCAGCTCGCGCTCAACGACTTGTTGATCGCGGCGTCCGCGTCGGCGACGGCCTGGTCCAGGCTCTTCTGGCCGGTCAGGTACGCGGTCAGCGCGGCCTTGATCGGGTTGTCCGCCTCGACCGCGGCCCACTTAGGGGTGGTCGGGGTGCCCTTGCCGTTCTTGGCGCCCGCGGCCATCGCCTTGCCGGTCGCGGTGCTGTCCAGCGCGCTGCTGTCGGTCGAGGTGCCCGGCACGACGCCGTTGGCCGCCAGCTGCGACTGGTACTTGGCGCTGGTCTCGATCTTCAGCCAGTCCTTGGCCAGGTCGGCGTTCTTGGTGTTGGCCGGGATGGCCAGGTCCGAGCCGCCGAGGAAGACCGGCGCGGTCTTGCCCGCGGTCTTGGACGGGATCGGGAACGCGCCGAACTTGCCCTTCAGGGCCGGGTTGGCCTTCTCCACCGCGGCCAGCTCGTAGCCGAAGCCGATGAAGCTGGCGGTGGTGCCCTTGGCGACCACGTCGGACTGCTGCGGGGTGGCCTCGTCGGCGTCCTTGGGCGCCGGCGAGCCGGAGGTGTCGCCGAGCTTCTTGTAGAACTCGAACGCCGCCTTGCCGGCCGGCGAGTTGATCGCCGACTTCCAGGTGTCGCCGCTGCTGGTGGCCAGGTCACCGCCCTGGTCCCACAGGAACGACAGCCAGACGTACCAGTCCTGGCCCGGCAGGTAGAGCGGGTCGATGCCGCCCGGCAGCGCCTTGAGCTTGGTCAGGTCGGCCAGCCACTCGTCGTTCGAGGTGGGCGGCGCGGTGATGCCGGCCTGCTGGAACAGGTCGGTGCGGTAGATGACCGCGCGGTTGGCCGCGTAGAACGGCACGCCGTACTGCTTGCCCTGCCATGCGCCCTCGTCCTTGAGCGCGGACAGCCACTGGCTGCCGTTGAGGTCGCCCGCCGCGTCCGTGACGTCGAGCAGGGTGCTCGTGGAGCTGTACTGCGTGACCTGGGTGTTGCCCAGCTCGATGACGTCCGGCCCGCCGCTGGTCAGCGCCGTGGTCAGCTTCTGACCGATGCCGTTCCACTGCTGGACCTCGTACTTGACCTTGACGCCCGGGTGCGCGTCCTCGAAGTCCTTGTCGATCGCCGCGACCGTGGCGTCCGGCGCGGAGCCGCTCATCAGCCAGACCGTGAGGGTCTTGTCACCACCGCCGCTGCCACTGTTCGAACCACCGCCGCAACCGGCTGCGATCATCGACACCGCAGCGACGCCCGCCGCCGCCGCGATCCACTTTCTACGCAGCCCACTCTGAGGGAGCACAGTTCTCCGCCCTTCAACCCCGGCTCACCTGCCGGACACCGTGTTTGGTGCAGACCAATTTGGTGTAGACCAATGAGGAAAAAGGGTGTGCCGTGCCACACTCGATGTCAAGGTCGTTGCGAGACCGTTGCAAAGTCATCCGACGAATGACCGGGGGTGTGATCGCGCAGCCAGCGGTTGACAAGGCATCCTGTTCGCTGGGGAGTGGGCGATCGTTAGGAGGAGGCCATGCTCGAAACCTCGCCGGCCGGTGGCAACGATGCCGGGCTGCGATCGCGTGCGCAGCGTGAGCCCAAGTACTGGGGGCTCAAGCGGCATCTGCTCGACCTGTTGCGGTCCATGCCGCCCGGGTCGCCGATACCGACGGAACGCTCGCTCGCGGCGGATTTCGACGTCTCGCGCACCACGGTCCGGCAAGCGCTTGCCGAGCTGACGGTCGAGGGTCGGTTGCTGCGGGTGCAGGGCAAGGGCACGTTCGCCGCCGAACCCAAGGTGGCGCAGCGCTTGCAGCTGTCTTCGTACACACAGGACATGCTGGCCCAGGGCCGGCAGCCGTCCTCGCGGCTGTTGGAGGCCTCGGAGGAGGCGGCCGACGCCGAGCTGGCCCGCTACCTGGGCGTGCGGGCCGGGGCCAAGGTGCTGCGCCTGCACCGGCTGCGGCTGGCCGACGGCGAGCCGATGGCGCTGGAGACCACGCACCTGGCGCTGGGCCGGTTCCGTGGCCTGCGGCGCTACGTCAGCTCCGGCGGCTCGCTCTACCAGGTGCTGCGGGAGCGGTTCGGGGTGGAGATGGGGCACGCCGAGGAGACCATCGAGACGGCGCTGGCCACGCCCGAGGAGGCGGAGCTGCTCGGCGCCGACATCGGGCTGCCGATGCTGCTGCTGTCCCGGCACTCCTTCGACACCGAGGGCAACCCGGTGGAGTGGGTGCGCTCGGTGTACCGGGGCGACCGGTACAAGTTCGTGGCCACGCTGAACCGGCCGTCCTCATTCTCGCCGACGCACGATTGGTGGTTTAACGTGGCTAATTGAAGTCGGCTTTTTGGGGCAGTCGGCTACGGTAGTCAGGCTTAAAAAGTCGTCATCTAGCCTTTGAGGGGCGTTTCAGTTACATAGGGGGCGAGATCTATTCGCGACCGCGACCACATATCGCAACGCTTACGCTCGTGCACTTAAAACGGACTCGCTACAGGATTGATAGAAGGAGGCAAGGGGGCTGCTTTGCGTCCGATGTTTGCCTCGTAAGTTTGGACAGTACCCTAAGCCGGTGTCCAAAGCCTACCCTCGGCACCGGTGCTTGAGACCGGTATCGGTTATCCTCGCACAGGGACTACGGCTCGACGCTCGTTGGCAACGCCCGATACTGATGTTGCAGTGTCCCCTGGTAGCCCGTCAAACTTCGTCGGGACTCTGACTCGAGGTCGCTAATCTTTATCAGGGCCCGGGGGAACTGCGATGCACGTCTATGAAAGGTTTCCCAGTACGTGGCGATGGGCTGCCCATTCCCATCTAACGTCTGCACAAGTTCAAGGTCCACTAGAGCCTGATTAATGACATGTCCAAGTCTGGGCTGGATTTGTGTCCCGCCAGAGATTAGACTTGGTGAATCGCAGGTTCGAGGCGTAGTGCGATTGGTGCCAAGAGACTTTGTGAATCAAGCGCAATCCGAGTCCTGCCATAGGGGTGTTGAACGTGACCGCGGACTCCGGGGCCACGTGCAGCACCACCGTGCCGAAGGCGGTGCCGCTCATCCGGCCGTCGGAGATGCGCACGGCATCGTCCACACCGGACTCGAGCAGCTTGCGGGGCAACCCGAAGTTGCCGACCTCCGGCATGCCGGGGAAGCCGCGCGGGCCGACACCGGTCAGCACGAACACGCTGTCCCGGTCGCATTCGACAGTATCGATGCGGGCGTGGAGGTCCTCGACGCCGTGGAACACCACGGCGCGGCCGGTGTGCCGCAGCAGCGAGGCTGACGCGGCGGCAGGCTTGATGATCGCCCCGTCCGGCGCGAGATTGCCGCGCAGCACGGCCAGTCCGGCGTCCGTCCGCAGTGGATCGGCCACGGTCCGGATCACCTCTCGGTCGAACACCTCGGCGTCGGCGACGTTCTCGGCCAGCGTCCCGCCGGTCACGGTGATCGCGTCCGGATGCGGCAGCCGGTCGCCGAGCTCGCGCAGCACCGCCGGCAGGCCGCCGGCGTAGCAGAAGTCCTCCATGAGGAACTTGCCCGCCGGCATCAGGTCCACCAGCAGCGGCACCGAGCGGCCCAGCCGGTCCAGGTCGTCGAGGTCGAACGGCACGCCCAGCCGGCCGGCCAGGGCCAGCAGGTGCACCGCGAAGTTGCTGGAGCCGCCGATCGCCGCGTTCACGACCGCGGCGTTCTCCAGCGCCTGCCGGGTGGCGATGGCCGACATCGGGACGTCCTCGCGCACCAGTTCCACGATGCGGATGCCGGTCACGTGGGCCAGCGCGCGGCGGCGCGAGTCCACCGCCGGCAGCGCGGCCATGCCGGGCAGCGACAGCCCCATCGACTCGGCCCAGCAGCCCATCGTGGACGCGGTGCCCATGGTGTTGCAGTGCCCGGCCGAGCGGGACATGCAGGCCTCGGCGGCGTTCATGTCGGCCTGGGACATGGCGCCGGTGCGACGGGCGTCGGCGAACCGCCAGACATCGGTGCCGGAGCCCAGCTGCTTGCCGCGGAACCGGCCGTTGAGCATCGGGCCGCCGCCGACCACCATGGTCGGCAGGTCGACGCTGGCCGCGCCCATGAGCAGGGCCGGCGTGGTCTTGTCGCAGCCGGTCAGCAGGACGACGCCGTCCAGCGGGTTGGCCCGCAGCGTCTCCTCGACGTCCATCGAGACCAGGTTGCGGAACAGCATGGTGGTGGGGCGCATCAGGATCTCGCCGAGCGAGGTGACCGGGAACTCCATGGGCAGGCCGCCCGCCTCGTACACGCCGCGCTTGACGAACTCGGCGATCTCCCGCAGGTGCGCGTTGCACGGCGTGAGATCGCTGGCGGTCTGGCAGATGCCGATCACCGGCCGCCCGTCGAAGGCGTGGTCGGGATGGCCCTGGTTGCGCAGCCAGGACCGGTGGGTGAAGCCCAGCACGCCCTGGTCGCCGAACCAGCCGTGACTGCGGAGTGCTCGCTTGTCGGCCATGCCCTCCGACGCTAGCCATCGCCGGGCCCGCCTGGGAAGGTCGAGCACGGCCGTTCCCGGCAGAAGTGACACGAAGTCGTGCCTCGTTCCACCTCAGCTTGCGCCGGTCCGTGCGGCGGGAACACAGTGCAGCCATGACCACTCCGGGCAACGCGCTCACCGGCGTTCGGTGGGGCAGTCCGCAGGCCCGCGGCGTGCTCGCCGCCACCGTCTGCGGCTCCGGCATGGCGATGCTCGACGGCACGGTCGTCAACGTCGCCCTGCCCAAGATCGGCGCCGAGTTCACCGCCTCGGTGACCGGCCTGCAGTGGGTGCTCGACGGCTACCTGCTGTCGCTGGCCTCCCTGATCCTCGTCGCAGGCTCCCTGGGCGACCGCTACGGCCGGCGCCGGGTGTTCGAGATCGGAGTCGTCTGGTTCGGCCTGGCGTCCGTCCTGTGCGGCCTGGCCCCCACCACCGGGGTGCTGGTGGCCGCACGGGTCCTCCAGGGCATCGGAGGGGCCCTGCTGACCCCGGGCTCGCTGGCGATCCTGCAGTCGGCCTTCGCCCACGACGACCGGGCCCGGGCCATCGGCGCGTGGTCGGGTCTCGGCGGCGTGGCCACGGCGGTCGGGCCGCTGGTCGGCGGCCTGCTGATCCAGGCCTGGTCGTGGCGGCTGGCGTTCCTGGTCAACGTGCCGGTCGCGGTCCTGTGCGTCTACCTGTGCCGCCGCTACGTGCCCGAGTCGAAGGACTCGCAGATGAAGGGCCATCCCGAGGTGCTCGGCACGGTGCTGTGCGCGCTGGGGCTGGCCGGCGTCACCGGGGCGCTGGTCGAAGGGCCGGCGCGGGGCATGACCGACCCGATCGTGCTGGCCGCGATCATCGTCGGCGTGCTCTCGCTGGCCGGCTTCTGCGTCCTCCAGGTCCGCGAGCGGGACCCGCTGGTCCCGCCCGACCTGTTCGCCAACCGCACGTTCACCGTGTCCAACCTGCTGACGTTCATGCTCTACGCGGCGCTCGGCGGCGTGATGATGCTGATGGTCATGCAGCTCCAGGTCTCCATGCACTACCCGCCGGTGCTGGCCGGCCTGGCCGGGCTGCCGATCACCGTGATCATGCTGCTGGGCTCAGCGCAGTCCGGGAAGCTGGCCCAGCGCATCGGCCCGCGCCTCCAGCTGATCGTCGGCCCGATCCTGGTCGGCGCCGGCATGCTGATGCTGCGCTGGGCGGTGCCGGGGTCGTCCTATCTCACGGGCGTGCTGCCGGGCGTCGTGGTGTTCGGCCTCGGTCTGGTGATCGCCGTCGCGCCGGTGACGGCGACGGTGCTGGCCGCGGCCCCCGACCGGCACGCGGGCGTGGCCTCGGGCGTGAACAACGCGGTGGCCAGGACGGGTTCGTTGCTCGCGGTGGCCGTGCTGCCGGCGGCGGCCGGCATCACCGGCGAGAAGTACGCCGATCCGACCGCGTTGACCGCCGGTTGGCAGATGGCCCTGCTGATATGCGCAATCGCCGCCGTGATCGGGGGTTTGATCGCCTTCTGGGTGGACAACCGGGTTCTCGGCCAGGCGCCCAGCCCCGCCGTTGTCGAGGATTCCCCGCATCCGGGGGATTGCCTGCACTGCGGCGTGGAAGGGCCGCCGACCCACGTGGTGCCGCACCATTCGTCCACAGTGGACTGAACGGGGTGTTCGTGCTCACCATCGCCCAACCCCGGGAGTGCCCGCCACGTCTTGTGCGTTGACAGGTGCAGTAGAGGATTGGGAGCGATGAGCAAGGAGCAGGGCACGAAACGGCTGGAGATCAAGCCGACTCAGGTCACGGCGGGCGCGCTGGCGTCCGTGACGGCGGCCGTGTTGGGGTCGAAACTGGGCGTCGCGGGCACCATCACCGGAGCCGGGCTGGCCAGCGTGGTCGGCACCGTCGGCACGGCGATGTACGAGCGGTCCATCCAGGCCGCCCGCAGCCGCGTGACCGCCCGTATCAGGACGGATGAGCAGCCGCCGGTCGGCGCGTCGCACGACGCCGAGACCGTGCGGCTGATGGTCGCGCCGCCGAAGGAGGAGGAGGCCGGCAAGCGCCGGTGGCCGATGATGGTCGCCGCCGTCGCCGTGGCCTTCGTGCTCGGCATGGGCGTGCTGACCGGCCTGGAGCTGCTGAACGGCCACGCCACCGCCGGCAACGGCGACCGCACCACCGTCGGCGCGCTGTTCGGGCAGTCGGGCCAGGGCGGCAACTCGCACCCGACCAGCACCCCGCCGCCGACCACCACCGAGACGACCACGTCGAGCACCACGCCCACGACCACGTCCAGCACGCCGCCGTCATCCACGTCGACCAGCACATCGACGTCCACGAGCCCGTCGACCACGACCACGACGACCACCTCGCAGCAGCTGACCGACACCAGCGGCAATCCGCCGCCGGGGGCGAACTAGGTCCCGCACGGCCGCGCGCGAACTAGCCGCTGATCGCGCTGCTCGCCAGGGGCCAACCGGGCTGCCGCCGATTCGGGTAGTCCGACTGCCGCCGATAGGCCGAACGGTCATGGGGGCGTCCGGACGGGCAAAGGATCGCGGTCAGCGGTATGGAACAGCATTTATGCGCGACGTTACTTAAACGTCAAGTGTTAACCGCTACGCGTCGTACCCATGCGGTCGGATCTTGTGACACGCTTTGCGCCCGATCGGACTCTCGGCCGAAGGACATTCGGCGGCGTGCCTGGCGGGACGGATTTCCGGGGGAGGCGAAGTTTGGCGGCTTTCGCAGCGACCACCGTGACTCACCACGCTAGACATAGCGAGTCGAGAGTCAGAGGTGGGGGGAAGGTGGGGCGACCCCTGCCGCCGCCCCACCGCCCGTCCCCCTGAAAGGCTCGGGAAGGGGTCCCTGCAACCGCCACTCCCGAGTCCCCGCATCCGAAGATGAGGGAGACGTCTGATGAACCGCATTGCTGCGGCTCGCATCACCGGCGCTGCCCTGTTGTCCATCGGCCTCGCCGCTACTGTCAGCGTACCGGCAGCGGCAGCTTCTGCGCCCGTCTCTGTCGATACGTCCACGAATGGTGTGGTCATATCACCCGATGTAGCGAGCGCGTTGCAGCGCGATCTGGGGTTGTCACCCGCTCGGGCGATGGTGACATTCGCTCAACAGAATCGTGCCGATGTGCAGGTCGCAACCCTGCGCACTGTTCTCGGGCCGATCTTTGCCGGCTCCTGGTTCGACGCCGCGGCCGGCGAGGCCGTCGTGGCGGTGACCGACGTCACAGCCCTCGCGCGTGTACGCGCCGCGGGCGTTGAGGCAAGGGTTGTCACCCGAACGGACGCGCAACTGACCGCCGTCGCGGACGGACTCCGCCAGAAGCAGGTGCCGGCCGGGGTGGTCGGCTGGTACGTCGACCTGCCGACCGACCAGGTCGTGGTGCAGATTCTGGACCGTTCGCCGGCCACCGAGGCCTTCCTGGCGACGGCCGGTGCGGCCGTCCGCGCGCAGGCCGTGACCGAGCGACCGAAGCCGCTGTACGCCGTTCGCGGCGGCGACGCGTGGTACGGATCGAACTTCCGGTGCTCGGTCGGCTTCAGCGCCACCGACGCCGCCGGCGGCAAACACTTCGTGACCGCCGGCCATTGCACGGCCGGCGGCGGTACTGCATCCGGGTACAACCAGGTTTCACTCGGTCGGATCAACGGCAGCCACTTCGGCTCCGGCGGGGACTACGGCAAGGTCGACGTGACCAGCGGCCAGTGGACGCTGTCCGGGACCGTGGCCAGCGGCGGAGGCGCCGTGGCCGTCAAGGGCTCCGCCGAGGCCGCCGTCGGCGCCGCGGTCTGCCGCTCCGGCTCCACCACCGGCTGGCACTGCGGCACCATCCAGGCCAAGAACCAGACCGTCGTCTACCAGCAGGGCACCGTCACCGGCCTGACCAGGACCAACGTCTGCGCCGAGCCCGGCGACTCCGGCGGCGCCTGGATCAGCGGCAACCAGGCCCAGGGCGTCACCTCCGGCGGCTCCGGTGACTGCACGCACGGTGGCACCACGTACTTCAGCCCGG
>NZ_KK037166.1:5319671-5332383 GCF_000568255.1 Kutzneria sp. 744 | reverse complement strand
CCGGGGCTGCTCTTTGCCGCGCGTTCCGCGCGGGGCTCGGCCCCTTCAGGGCCGGTGCCTCGCCTTTGCTGGATTTCGACCGCCGCGTCGGCTGAGCGGTCGGTTGCGTCGGTTGGCGGCGGCCGAAATCCAGCAACCGTGCGAAGCACCGGCGGGGCCTCGCGACTACTCGCCTAGTCGGGCCTTCAGGGCCTGGGCGGCGGCGCGGGGGTCCTCCGCCGCCGTGATGGCCCGAACGACCACGATCCGTCGCGCCCCGGCGGCCAGGACCTCGTCCAGGCGGGGCAGGTCGATGCCGCCGATGGCGAACCAAGGCCGCTCCGATGTCACATGGCGCACCAGATCCAGCCCTGGCGCCGGCCGACCGGGCTTGGTGGGTGTCGGCCAACAGGGGCCCGTGCAGAAGTAGTCCACGCCGGCCTCCGCGGCGGCGGCGTCGGCCTGCGCGAAGTCGTGGGTGGACCGGCCGATGGCGATGTCGTCGCCGGCGATGCGGCGGGCCAACGGCACGGGCAGGTCGTCCTGGCCGAGGTGCAGGACGTCGGCCCCGGCCGCGACGGCGATGTCGGCGCGGTCGTTGACCGACAGCAGGGCCCCGTGGCGGGCGCAGGCCTCGGCGATCACTTCCAGCGCCGCGAGCTCGTGACGGGCCTCCATGCCCTTGTCCCGCAGCTGCACGATGTCCACGCCGCCGGCGAGGGCGGCGTGGACGAACTCGGCGAGGTCGCCGGTTCCGGTGCGGGCGTCGGTGCACAGGTACAGCCGTGCGTCGGCGAGCCGCTTCCTGATCTGATCTCCATCCAGTGCTGGCACGGGTGCTACGGTAGAACCCAGTGGTCCGCACGGGAGCCTGGAGGAACCGGGCTGAGAGGGAGCTTGCCAGCTCTGACCGTCGAACCTGATCCGGGTCATGCCGGCGCAGGGAGCGTGATGTGTCGTGAAGATCGCCGTTGTCGGTGGTGGGGTCGTCGGTCTGTCGGTCGCCTGGGCGGCCGCCGAGGCGGGCCACCAGGTCCAGCTGATCGATGCCGCGCCGGGTTCGGGCGCGTCCTGGGTGGCGGGCGGCATGCTCGCGCCGGTCACGGAGGCGTGGCCGGGCGAGGAGCACGTGCTGGCCCTGGGCAGCGCGTCGCTGGACCGCTGGCCGGATTTCGCCGCCAGACTGGAAAAGAACGGTGGCCTACGCAAAGAGGGAACCCTGGTCGTCGCGGTTGACGCGGCCGATCGGGAGGAGCTCGACGGGGTCGCCGACTTCCTGGGCCGCCTGGGCCGCGAGGTCGAGAAGGTCAACGCCCGCGAGGCCCGGCGGCTGGAGCCCTCGCTCGGCACGTCCGTCCGAAGTGGACTGTTGGTGCCCGGGGACCTGGCCGTGGACAACAGGGTGCTGCTGTCGGCGCTGCGCAAGGCGGCGGTGGAAGCCGGCACGCAGCCGATCGCGGTCGCCGCGACCAGCGTCAGCGCCGGCGAAGTGCTGCTGGCCAACGGATCCACCGTGGACTGCGATGTCGTGGTGTTGGCCGCCGGCGCCTGGAGCGGGGGCCTGTACGAAGGGCTGGCCAAGGTCATCCGGCCGGTCAAGGGCGAGGTGCTGCGGCTGAAAGCCCGCGACGGGGCCCTTGATCCGCCGAAACGAACGGTCCGGGCCCTGGTCGAGGGCCGGCAGGTCTACCTGGTGCCGAGGGACGGCCGCGGCCTGGTGCTGGGCGCGACCCAGTACGAAGCGGGCTTCGACACCGAGGTGACGGTCAGCGGCGTGCGGGATCTGCTGCGCGACGCCGAACGCGTGCTGCCGGGGATCGGCGAGTACGCGGTGGTGGAATGCGCCGCCGGCCTGCGCCCCGGCAGCCCCGACAACCTGCCGCTGCTGGGTTGGCTGGAGCCGGGTGTGCTGGCCGCGACGGGCCATCACCGCAACGGCATCCTGCTCGCCCCGATCACCGCGGAGGCGGTGGTCGACCTGCTGGCCGGCCGTGAACCCCCGGAGCCGGCGCGGGCCGCCGAGCCGGGCCGACTGCTCGCCGTTTCCAACGGGGGAGGCTGAAAGTGCTGGTCGTGGTCAACGGGACCGAGCGCGAACTGGCCGACGGGGCCACCGTCGCCGACGCGCTCGCCGCCATCGCCGCCCCGCCGCAGGGCATCGCGGTGGCGCTGGACGGCGAGGTCGTGCCGCGCGCCGACTGGGCGGAGACGGTGATCGAGGCCGGCGGCGCCATCGAGGTGCTCACCGCGGTGCAGGGAGGCTGAAGCGTGGACGATCCGTTTGTCATCGCCGACCGCGAGTTCGGCTCGCGCCTGGTCATGGGCACCGGCGGCGCGGCCAACCTGGCTGTGCTGGAGCGGGCGCTGCTGGCCGCCGGCACCGAGCTGACCACCGTCGCCATGCGGCGGATGGACGCCGCCGGCGGCACGGGTGTGCTGGACCTGTTGCGACGCCTGGGAATCGAGCCGCTGCCGAACACCGCGGGCTGCCGGACGGCGGCGGAGGCGGTGCTCACGGCCCGGCTGGCCCGGGAGGCCCTGGAGACCAACTGGGTGAAGCTGGAGGTCGTCGCCGACGACCGGACCCTGCTGCCGGACTCCGTGGAGCTGCTCGACGCCGCCCAGCAGCTGGTCGACGACGGCTTCGTGGTGCTGCCCTACACCAACGACGACCCGGTGCTGGCGCTGCGGCTGGAGGAGGTGGGCTGCGCCGCCGTGATGCCGCTGGGTTCCCCCATCGGCACCGGTCTCGGCATCCGCAACCCGCACAACATCGAGCTGATCGTCTCCCGAGCGAGCGTGCCGGTGATCCTCGACGCCGGCATCGGCACCGCCTCCGACGCCGCCCAGGCCATGGAGTTGGGCTGCTCGGCCGTGCTGCTGGCCACGGCCGTCACCCGGGCGCAGGACCCGGAGCGCATGGCGGCGGCGATGCGTGGGGCAGTGGAAGCAGGCCGTTCGGCCCTACTTGCGGGGAGAATTCCGCAACGCTTCTGGGCGCAGGCCTCCTCCCCGGCTCGTTGAGTCATCATGAACGAGAGGTGCCACCAACCCGAGGAGTGAGTGTCGTGGCGATGTCGACGACGGCGGCTACGGTCGACGAGACCACGCGGCTGTACCTGGCGGTCGGCCGGTTGTCCCGGATCCTGCGCCGCAGCGGGTCCCCCGGCCTCGGCCAGGGCTCGATCTCGGCCCTGGCCACGCTGGCCTACAAGGGGCCGATGCGGCTGGGCGACCTGGCCGCGCGGGAGGGGGTGGCCCCGCCGACGCTGTCCCGGATCATCGCCGCGCTGGTGGAGTCCGGCTACGTGATGCGGGAGGCCGACCCGCAGGACGGCCGCGCGTCGCTGGTGCGGGCCACGCCGGAGGGCGAGCGGATCATGGCCGGGGTCCGCTCCGAGCGGCTGCACGAGTTGCACAACCGGCTGGAGCGGCTGACCGAGGAGCAGCGGACCGCGCTGGCCGCCGCCGTGCCGGCGCTGGAGGCCCTAGTGTCCGAGGACCTCTAGCACCAGCTTGCCGGTGAGCTGGTTGGACGCGCCGATCTCGTGCGCCTTGCCGGCCTCGGCCAGCGGGAGCACCTGGTCGACGTGGACGGTCAGCTTGCCGTCGGCGATCAGGTCGAGCAGGGCCAGCAGACCGCGCTGGTCCGGCTCGACGAGGATGCCGGTGGCGCGGACGCCGAGCTCGGCGGCCTTGGCCGCCAGCGCGTCGTCGACGCCGCCGGGCACCGCGAACACGGTGCCGCCTGGCTTGAGCACGTCCACGGAGCGCAGCGCGTTGTCGCCGCCGACCAGGTCGAACACCACGTCCACGTCCTTGGCGACCTGGGTGAAGTCGGTGGTGGTGTAGTCGATCGGCTCGTCCACGCCGATGCCCCGCAGGAAGTCGTGCTTGAGTGTGCGGGCCGTGCCGTAGACGTAGGCGCCGTGGGCCTTGGCGATCTGCACCGCCAGGTGGCCCACGCCGCCGGCCGCGGCGTGCACGAGCACCTTCTGCCCGGGCTGAACCCTGGCGTCGTCGACCAGCGCCTGCCACGCCGTCAGCCCGGCCAGGGGCAGCGCGGCGGCCTCGAAAACGCCGAGGTCGGCCGGCTTGCGCACGAAGTGCCGCGACGGGGCGACGACGTACTCGCCGTAGCCGCCGGCCTGCTTCGGGAACAGCGGCATGCCCAGCACCTCGTCGCCCGGCTTGAGCCAGCTGACCCCGAAGCCGACGCGTTCGACCGTGCCGGCGACGTCCCAGCCCAGCACGAACGGCGGCGTGCCGAGGAACACGCCGTGCTCGCGGGTCTTCCAGTCCACCGGGTTCACGCCGGCCGCGTGCACCCGCACCTCGATCTCCGTCGGCCCCGGCTCGGGTCGCTCGACCTCGACCACCTTGAGCACGTCCGGTCCGCCCAGCTCGGTCTGGCGCACGACTCGCATCTCGATCGGTCCCTTCCCATCCAACGATGACTCAGTCATCCTGGGGGCGGCGGTACACATCCGCTAGTACGCACTAATTTGTAAAGTAGGTACCTGATGGATACTGCCTGGGACGTGTACCTTCGCGCCTGCCCCTGCCGGGACGTGCTCGATCTGGTGGCCAACAAGTGGACCGCGCTGGTGATCGGCCGGCTGGCGGTCAGGCCGCACCGGTTCGGCGAGCTGCGCCGCGAGGTGGCCGGCATCACGCCCAAGGTGCTCACCCAGAACCTGCGCAGCCTGGAGCGGGACGGCCTGATCACGCGCAAGGTCTACCCGACCACGCCGCCCAGCGTGGAGTACGCGCTCACCCCGCTCGGCGCGAGCATCAGCACCCACCTGATCGCCCTGAACAACTGGACCAGCGCCAACTTCGACGAGATCCGGCAGGCCCGCCAGGCCTACGACGCGGCCCAGGAGGCCGCGCCGCAGCCCGTTTAGAAGCGGTCGTCCGACAGCCGCCAGAAGTTCGACACGGGGCCGACGCCCGCGCCCAGGGGGTAGGCGTTCTTCACGGCCTGCACGATGAAGCGCTTGCCGAACTCGACGGCGGCCGGCATGGTCGCGCCCTTGGCCAGGGCCGAGGTGATCGACGAGGCCAGGGTGTCGCCGCTGCCGTGCGTGTCCTTGACGTCGAAGCGCGGCCCGGGCAGCTCGATCACGGCCACGCCGTCGTACAGGATGTCCACGCACTCCGGGTCGGCCCGCAGATGTCCGGCCTTGATCAACACCCACTGCGGCCCGAAGTCGAACATCGCCTTGGCCGCGTCGAGCATCTGGTCCCGGCGCGTCACGTCGATACCGGTCAGCAGCCGCACCTCGTCGAGATTCGGCGTGACGAGCGATGCTCGCGGAAACAGCAGATTCTTCAGTCCCGCCAAGGCATTGTCGTGCAGCAGCTGGTCGCCGTGCATGGACGCCGACACCGGGTCGACCACGAACGGGATCTTCCGCGCCCGCCCGATGCCCACCTTGTCGCACGCGGCGGCGACCGCCTCGATGATCGCCGCCGACGCCAGCATGCCGGTTTTTGCCGCCGTGACACCGATATCGGTGACCACCGCCTCGATCTGCGCGGCCACCACCTCGGGCGGGATCTCGTGGAAACCCGAGACCCCGACCGAGTTCTGCACGGTGACCGCGGTGACCGCGGTGGTGGCGTGCACGCCGCAGGCGAAGAACGTGCGGCAGTCGGCGTGCACCCCCGCCCCACCGCCGGAATCGGTGCCGGCGATGGTCAAAGCCCGTGGGGGAGTCGAGTTCACGACTCCACTACCGGTAGGTAGACCTGCTTGCCGTGCGCCGAGAACTCCTGCGACATCTCCGCCATTCCCGCCTCGATCGCTTCCACAGAGGACAAGTTGTGCTCCTCAGCGTACTTGCGCACGTCCTGGGTGATGCGCATCGAGCAGAACTTGGGCCCGCACATGGAGCAGAAGTGCGCGGTCTTGGCGGCTTCGACCGGCAGCGTCTCGTCGTGGTAGGACCGCGCGGTGTCGGGGTCGAGCGACAGGTTGAACTGGTCGGTCCAGCGGAACTCGAAGCGGGCCTTGGACAGCGCGTCGTCCCGCTCCTGGGCCTTGGGGTGCCCCTTGGCCAGGTCGGCCGAGTGGGCCGCGATCTTGTACGTGATCACGCCGACCTTCACGTCGTCCCGGTTGGGCAGGCCGAGGTGCTCCTTGGGCGTGACGTAGCAGAGCATCGCGGTGCCGGCCCAGGCGATCTGCGCGGCGCCGATGGCCGAGGTGATGTGGTCGTAGGCCGGCGCGATGTCGGTGGCCAGCGGGCCGAGCGTGTAGAACGGCGCCTCGCCGCAGAGCTCCTCCTCCAGCCGCACGTTCTCCACGATCTTGTGCATCGGCACGTGGCCGGGGCCCTCGATCATCACCTGCACGTCCTTCGCGCGGGCGATGTGCGTGAGCTCGCCGAGGGTGCGCAGCTCGGCGAACTGGGCCGCGTCGTTGGCGTCCGCGATGGACCCCGGGCGCAGCCCGTCGCCCAGCGAGAAGGTGACGTCGTAGGCCCGCAGGATGTCGCAGAGTTCCTCGAAGTTGGTGTAGAGGAAGCTCTCCTGGTGGTGCGCGAGGCACCAGGCGGCCATGATCGAGCCGCCGCGGGACACGATGCCGGTGACCCGCTTGGCGGTCAGCGGCACGTACCGCAGCAGCACGCCGGCGTGCACGGTCATGTAGTCGACGCCCTGCTCGCACTGCTCGATCACGGTGTCCCGGTAGATCTCCCAGGACAGCTCGGTCGGATCCCCGTTCACCTTCTCCAGCGCCTGGTAGATCGGGACGGTGCCGACCGGGACCGGCGAGTTGCGCAGGATCCACTCCCGCGTCTCGTGGATCCGCTTGCCGGTGGACAGGTCCATGATGGTGTCGGCGCCCCAGCGGGTGGCCCACACCATCTTGTCCACCTCCTCCTCGATGGACGAGGAGACGGCCGAGTTGCCCATGTTGGCGTTGATCTTGACCAGGAACTTCTTGCCGATGATGGCCGGCTCGGACTCGGGATGGTTGCGGTTGACCGGGATCACGGCCCGGCCGATGGCGACCTCGCTGCGCACGAGCTCGGGGTCGACGCCCTCGCGGGCGGCGCAGTAGGCCATCTCCTTGGTGATGATGCCGGCCTTGGCGTAGGCCAGCTGCGTCACCGCGCCGTTGACCGGCTCCCGCTCGGCCACCCACGGCTCCCGCAGCTTGGACAGTCCACTCTGGACGTCGATCACCGCGGTGTCGTCGGTGTACGGGCCGGAGGTGTCGTACAGGTCAAGGTGTTCGCCGTTGGTGAGCTCGACGCGGCGCATGGGCACCCGGACCCCATCGAATCCAACACCGTCCGGGCCGTCCACATAGACCTTGTGAGAACCCTGGATGGGACCGGTGGTCACAGTGGGCCGGACGCGGTCGTCAAGGGACGTCATGGCGATTCCTCCCTACGCTGGCATTACCCAGTACAGGTTCAGGCGGTCGGCGGCACCGGATCGAAAAGTCGATCCAGCCGCCCTCTCAGCCCGCTTGTGGCGCGAGCTCCCGCGGTGTGTTCAGTTGTCGGCTCCCGACGCTAGCGAATGCGGCCGCTTCCTGCCAGCCTCGCTTCGCGTACCTTGTGCCGGTGGCAGACGATCAACCGTTTCCACCCGGCGCTCGACGGGCGGTCCGACCGACGACGGTCATCGACTGCCCGGCCTGCGGCGAGTTGGCCGGCCGCGGCTATCCCTCGTGCCTGGTGTGCGCGGAACTGGTCGACCAGTTCTGGACGCTGGACTGGCGGCCCCTGGTCGAGGTCTCCGGCATCCCGGAGCTGGAGCTGGCCGAGCTGGTGCTGCTGGAGGAGGTCGGCAAGCTGCCGTGGACCTGCACCGACGTGGCCATGACGCTGACGCGCTGCCCGGCCTGCGGCGCGGAACTGGGCACCGGCGACCTGCCCTGCCTGCGCTGCCGGGTGGCCGACGAGAACCGCTGGGCCTGGGACCACATGGGCTATCCGACCCGGATGACCGGCAACGAGCACGCCATGCGGGTGGCCCGGATGGTGCTGCGCTCGCCGCACCGGCAACGGGAGACGGTGGTCCAGGGCTGGCGGCTGACCATGCCGTTCCTGCTGCTCGGGGAGCTGCCGACGACCTCGCAGGCCCAGCGGATCCGGGCCCATGTGCTGGCCGAGCGGTACGACGAGCTGGTGCGCTGCCGGTCGCTGCGCGAGCTGGCCGGGCTGCCCAGCGTGCCCTGGCGAAAAGAAAGTTGACCGTGCCCATGCCGCGCGTGCCGCGCGGGGCGGGTTCGCCCACGAGGCCGGTGCCTTCCCTTGGCAGTTGCCGATCGATGAACAGACTCGATCGGCAACTGCCCGCGGTCCAGGCACCGGCGGCGAACCCGCATGTCGCTTGACCTGGAGCGCGCTCCAGCTAGTTGGATCAGCTCCATGGCGAACATGGGCATCGGGACCTGGGCTATGGGCGGGCCGTTCTTCGACGGCGCGCAGGCGGTCGGCTGGGGGCCGACGGACGACGAGGAGTCGGCGAGGGCGCTGCGGCGGGCCGTGGAGCTGGGGGTGACCCTGTTCGACACCGCCGACGTGTACGGCACCGGGCACGCCGAGGAGCTGCTGGGCCAGGTGTTCGCCGGCCGGCGGGACGAGATCCGCATCGCCACCAAGTGGGGCAATGTGTTCGACCCCGCCACCCGGCAGATGACCGGCGGCGACGGCTCCGTGGCCTACATGCGCAAGGCGCTGACGGAGTCGCTGCGTCGGCTGCGCACCGACCACGTGGACATCTACCAGCTGCACCTCGGCGACCTGCCGTTCAATCAGGCCGCGGAGCTGCGCGATGCCCTCGACGACCTGGTCCTGGAGGGGCTGATCAGGGCGTACGGGTGGAGCACGGACGACCCCGAGCGCGCCAAGACGTTCGGCTCGTACGTGCAGGCGGAGATGAACGTGCTGCACGACCGGCCGGACATGTATCCGGTGCTGGAGGACCACGACCTGACGATGCTGTGCCGGGGCCCGCTGGCGATGGGGCTGCTGACCGGCCGCGACTGGGCCTCGGCGTCTCTGCCGGACGACGACGTGCGGAACAAGGTGCCGGGTTGGATGCAGTTCTTCCGTGACGGCAAGCCGACGCCCGCGTTCGTCGAGCGGGTGGAGGCCGTCCGCGAGGTGCTGACCTCGGGCGGTCGCACGCTGACGCAGGGCGCGCTGGCGTGGATCTGGGCGCGGTGCGAGCGGGCCGTGCCGATCCCCGGCTGCCGCACGGTGGCCCAGGTCGAGGAGAACGTCGGCGCGCTGGAGTTCGGGCCGTTGAAGCCGGACGAGCTGGCCGAGGTGCAGCGCCTGCTGGGCTGAGTTTTCTGTACTTGCTGGTCCATTTTTTGCCGCCTAAGTTCGATGGCATGCGAACAATTCACATCGACCGCCACGGCGGTCCCGAGGTGCTGGCCTGGACCGAGCGACCCGATCCGGCGCCCGGTCCGGGCCAGGCGGTCGTCCGCCCTTCGGCCATTGGCGTGAACTACATGGACGTCGGCGCCCGGGAGACCGGCATGGGCGGCTGGGGCGCCCCGGTCACGCTGGGCGTCGAGGGCGCCGGCCGGATCGTGAGCGTCGGCGACGGTGTCGAGGACCTGGCCGTCGGCGACCGGGTGGCCTGGTTCTACGTGCCCGGCAGCTACGCCGAGCTCGTGCTCGCGCCGGCCGAGTCGCTGGTCAAGCTGCCCGACGACCTCGACGACGAGACCGCGGCGGCGGTGATGATGCAGGGGCTGACCGCCAACCACTTCACCACCGAGACGTACGCGATCAAGCCCGGCGACACCGCCGTCGTGCACGCGGCGGCCGGTGGCGTCGGGCTGATGCTGACCCAGATGATCAGGGCCCGTGGCGGCACGTCCATCGGCCTGGTGTCCCGCCCGGAGAAGGTCGCGGCGGCTGAGGCCGATCACGTGCTGGTGTCCAGCGGCGGCGGCTTCGAGGACAAGATCCGCGAGCTGACCGGCGGCGAGGGCGCCCACGTGGTCTACGACGGCGGCGGCGCGCCGACCTTCCGCTCCTCGCAGCTGTCCCTGCGCCGCCACGGCGTGCACGTCTACTACGGACCGTTCATGGGCGTGCCGACGCTGACGCCGCTGGATCTGCCCAACAGCATCCTGTTGTCCTACGCGGCCGTCGCCGACCACGTGCCGACGCGGGAGGCGCTGATCCGCCGCAGCAACGAGGTGTTCGCCATGGTCGGCAAGGGGCAGGTCACCGCCCGCATCGGCGGCCGCTACGCCCTGAAGGACGCCGCCCAGGCCCACGCCGACCTGGAATCCCGTGCCACCACGGGAAAGCTGCTGCTACTGCCGTAGATACGACGCCACCGCGTCGGCGATACTGCCCAGCGCGTCGAGCCGCGCGTACTCCGCGGCCAGCCGCTTGGCGTTGCCCCGATAGGTCGGATCGGTCATGACGATCCGCACCGCCTTCTTGATCTCGTCCTCCGACGGCTTGTCCGTGGCCAGGTACAGCGCCGCCCCCGTGGCCGCGGCCCGGGTGTTGCTCTCCAGCTGGTCGGCCGAACGACCGGTCAGCACCAGCGGCCTGGCGTTGCGCAACGCCTGCTGCACGGTGTCGAAGGCGCCGTCGCTCACCACCACCTCGTCGGCGATCTTCCGCGACGGCAGCGTGCCGACGAAACGCACGTGCGAAGGCGTGTCGCTGCGGCGATAACTCAGTTCCTCCACGGACAACTGGAGAAACCGGTCCGCCGCCAGCACCGGCGCGTCCAGCACGAACGGCAGCGGGTCGTGGGTGACGCCGACCGACCGCATGGCCGCCACGAACTCCTCCTGCACGCCGCCCAGCGCGTCCCGGACGTACTCGTACGCCCGGCGATTGCGCTGGCGGCCGGCGGCCGTGCGGTCCGGCGGCAGGCCCAGCCCGGCCGGGGCGGTGTCGATGCTGCTCAGCGAATACGGCTCGGTGCCGACCAGGATCAGCGCCACCGGCTTCGGGCCGGGCGCGCCGTAGCTGAGCGGCAATGTGCCCTGGAACGCCACATCGCCGACCACCACCGTCGGCTCGTCCGACTCGGCCAGCAACCGGCACAGCCGCCGGTGCTGGTCGACCAGCACGCGCCCGGTCGGCGGCTCAAGGCCGGTGATCAGCTCCACCTCGTGGCCGCGATCGGTCAACGTGGCCGCGATCGTGCGCATCGCGTGCCGGTGCGAGGTGGTGGCCGTGACGACGACCCTGCCCATGACTGTGCCTCCCCAGGTGTGGCGCCCTACGGAAGGAAGACGTCCGTACACCCGGCCCGGATCAATGGGGCGAACGAACGGGCACGCAGAACCGCCCCGTCGTCCAGTGCTTTTGCCGCGCGTGCCGCGCGGGGCGAGGTCGCTCTGATCCGGTCTCTTCCCTTGTCTCAGCTCGATCGATGAAAAGACTCGATCGAGCTGAGCCTGCGGTCCAGAGACCGGCGCGACCTCGCGGGCTGCCTACTCGTCCTCGTCGTCCGCGAACGGGTCGGGCTCCACCGCCGGGTCCCAGGACAGGCCGGGCACGCCCCACCCGTTGCGCTTGACCATCTTCTTGGCCGCGCGGGCGTTGCGGCCCACCAGTCGGTCCAGGTAGAGCAGGCCGTCGAGGTGGTCGGTCTCGTGCTGCAGGCAGCGGGCGAAGAAGCCGGTGCCCTCCACCTCCAGGGGCTCGCCGTTGTCGTCGAAGCCGGTCACCTTGGCCCAGGTCGCCCGGCCCGTCGGGTACGTCTCGCCGGGCACCGACAGGCAGCCCTCGAAGTCGTCGTCCGGGTCGGGCATGCCCTCCGGCCGCTCCGAGGTGGTCAGCACCGGGTTGACGACAACTCCCTTGTGCCGCACGCCCTCGTCGTCCGGGCAGTCGTAGACGAACACCCGGCGGTCGACCCCGATCTGGTTGGCCGCGAGCCCGACGCCGTGCGCGGCGGCCATCGTCTCGTACAGGTCGGAGACCAGGGTGCGCAGCTCGTCGTCGAATTCCGTGATCGGGCGGGTCGGGGCGCTCAGCACCGGGTCGCCCACCACGCGGATCGGGTGAATCGCCATGTGACGACCCTAGGGGCCGGTTCGGCAAGATCATTGTCAGGGGTGGTCGGTAGGCTCTGCCGGATCGGGACGCGCCGGGGCTGGGCACGGTCCGAAGCAAGATCACGTGATTGAATGGTCGCCTGGGAATCACACGGCTGTGATTCCTGCGACCGCAGGGATCCGCGACCGTGAGGGGCGAGGAGCCAGATGGACGCCGTGAAGGCCATGACGCAGGTGGAAGAGCCTGCCGACGGCCTGACCCGACGAGAACACGCCATCCTGGCGTTCGAACGCCAGTGGTGGAAGTACGCGGGGGCCAAGGAGCAGGCCATCCGTGAGCTGTTCGACATGTCCTCGACCCGGTACTACCAGGTGCTCAACGGTCTGATCGAGAAGCAGGAAGCCATGGCGGTCGACCCCATGCTGATCAAGCGGCTGCGCCGGCTGCGCGCCGGCCGCCAACGCGCCCGCGCCGCGCGCCGACTGGGGTTCGAGCCCCGATGAGCACGCCGGAGCCCACCGGCGGCCCGGCCCGGCCCGCCCGCATCGCCGGCATCGTCCTGCTCGTCGTCGCCGCCATCGCGCTCGTGATGGGCGTCATCAGCCTGCTGCCGCTCGGCGGCGGGGGCAACGAGGCCGGCGGCACCAGCACCACCACGCCGCCCCCGGCCACCACGACCACCTCCGGCCCGGCCAAGCCGACCACCACCTCGGCGG
>NZ_KK037166.1:5311953-5319571 GCF_000568255.1 Kutzneria sp. 744 | reverse complement strand
AGCCGCCGGCGACCACGACCACCACCCAGCCGGCCCCGCCCGGCGGCGGTGGCGGCGGTGGCAACCCGCAGTCGGTGCCGGTGCGCGTGTACAACAACGGCACCATCGCCGGCATGGCCCAGCAGGCCGCCAGCGACTTCCGCGCCGCCGGCTACAGCGTGCCGACCGTCGGCAACTACTCGCAGGGCATCATCGCCACCACCACGGTCTACTTCCGGCCCGGCACCGATGAGGAAGCCGAGGCCAACGCCATGGCCAAGGCCTTCCACATGCGCTCCATGCCCCGCTTCGACGGCATCCAGGCCGCCGACCCCGGCGTCATCGTGATCATCACCGACGACTACAGCCCCCCGAAGAAGGGCTGACGCCCGCAAGATCAAGGGACCGTTCCTGACGTTCAACGTCAGGAAGGGCCCCTTACTGGCGTTCGACCTCAGCAAGGCTGGTCCCGGGATACTGCGTCCCCAGGTTTATGAGGGGAGCTCGGGTTCGGGGACGCGGCGGCGGGAGATGGCCGTGGTGGAGGTGATCCACCCTGCGCTGCCGGGTTGCCGGCCCCGTGGAATGCGTGGCCTGACGGCTCCGCCCACCCGCTCTCCAGGTCGGCCCGCATAGCCGCCGACGGTGTACTCGATGACCTGTGCGCCGAGTGTCGCTTTCGGACACGCCGGCGGAGCCGACCTGCCGATGAACCTCTGCCCGAAACCGTATTTCGGTGTGTCGGAGAGCGGGACTCGCGGGGGCAAAGGGAAAGCCCGGCCCCGCGGAGCGGGGCCGGGCTTTGTGCCTCAGCTGGCGGGGCTGGACTCAGAAGTCCATGCCGCCGGCGTCGGGGGCGCCGGCCGGGGCCGGGTTCTTCTCGGGCTTGTCGGCGACGACAGCCTCGGTGGTGAGGAACAGCGCGGCGATCGACGCGGCGTTCTGCAGCGCGGAGCGGGTCACCTTGGCGGGGTCGATGATGCCGGCGGCGACCAGGTCCTTGTACTCGCCGGTGGCGGCGTCGAGGCCCTCGCCGGGCTTGAGGCCCTTGACCTTCTCCACCACAACGCCACCCTCGAGGCCGGCGTTGACGGCGATCTGCTTCAGGGGCGCCTCGACGGCGACCTTGACGATGTTCGCGCCGGTCGCCTCGTCACCGGTGAGGTTGAGGCTGGCGAACGCGGCCTCGGCGGCCTGCAGCAGGGCCACGCCACCACCGGCGACGATGCCCTCCTCGACGGCGGCCTTGGCGTTGCGCACCGCGTCCTCGATGCGGTGCTTGCGCTCCTTGAGCTCCACCTCGGTGGCGGCGCCGGCCTTGATCACCGCAACGCCGCCGGCCAGCTTGGCCAGCCGCTCCTGCAGCTTCTCACGGTCGTAGTCCGAGTCCGACTTCTCGATCTCGGCGCGGATCTGCTTGACGCGGCCCTGGATCTGCTCGGCGTCGCCGGAGCCCTCGACGATCGTGGTCTCGTCCTTGGTCACCACGACCTTGCGCGCCTTGCCCAGCAGGGTCAGGTCGGCGTTCTCCAGCTTGAGGCCCACGTCCTCGGAGATGACCTGGCCACCGGTGAGGGTGGCGATGTCCTGCAGGATGGCCTTGCGGCGGTCGCCGAAGCCCGGGGCCTTGACGGCGACGGACTTGAAGGTGCCACGGATCTTGTTGACCACCAGGGTCGCGAGGGCCTCGCCCTCGACGTCCTCGGAGATGATCAGCAGCGGCTTGCCGGACTGGATGACCTTCTCCAGCAGCGGCAGCAGGTCCTTGACGGACGCGATCTTGGAGCCGAACAGCAGGATGTACGGGTCCTCGAGGACCGCTTCCTGGCGCTCGGCGTCGGTCACGAAGTAACCGGAGATGTAGCCCTTGTCGAAGCGCATGCCCTCGGTGAGCTCCAGTTCGAGCCCGAGGGTGTTGCTCTCCTCGACGGTGATGACACCTTCCTTGCCGACCTTGTCCATCGCCTCGGCGATGAGCTCGCCGATCGTGGAGTCGGCGGCGGAGATGGACGCGGTAGCAGCGATCTGCTCCTTCGTCTCGATCTCCTTGGCGGTCTTGAGCAGCTGCTCGGCGACGGCCTCGACGGCCTTCTCGATGCCGCGCTTGAGACCGAGCGGGTTGGCGCCGGCCGCGACGTTGCGCAGGCCCTCGCGCACCAGCGCCTGGGCGAGCACGGTGGCGGTGGTGGTGCCGTCACCCGCGACGTCGTCGGTCTTCTTGGCGACCTCCTTGACGAGCTCGGCCCCGATCTTCTCCCACGGGTCCTCGAGCTCGATCTCCTTGGCGATGGAGACACCATCGTTGGTGATGGTGGGGGCGCCCCACTTCTTCTCCAGCACGACGTTGCGACCCTTGGGGCCGAGCGTCACCTTGACGGCGTCAGCGAGGATGTTCATCCCGCGCTCGAGACCGCGGCGGGCGTCCTCGTCGAACGCGATCATCTTGGCCATTGCGGTGTGGTCCTCCGGCTTATGGATGACACGGTGCTCGGCCGGCTCGGTGCCCGCGACGGACGACTGCCGGGGATCTCCCCGACGGCCTCACCGTCCCGACCTAACGTGTTGGCACTCGCAGTGCCCGAGTGCTAGTTCGTGTTTAGCACTCGCGGAGGCCGAGTGCAAGCAAGGCGGCCTCAGGCAGTGATCCAGACGATGAACACCACAAGGATGACGAGCAGCGCGGTTCCGGCCAGGACGGGCACGGCCCAGCGGGCGGCGCCGCCGTCCTCGCGGAAGGCGGTGTTGTTGATCGGCGTCGGCGGCCGCAGCCGGACCGGCTGGTCACCGGCCTGCGCGTAGCCGTACTGCGGCTGCGTCGGGCCTTGCTGCTGGTACGGCCGCGGCTGCATGGGCCCGGGCTGCTGGCTGGGGAACGGCTGCGAGGCGGGACCGTGCGCCTGGGCGACGGCCTGCACCGGGACCGGGCCGCTGGTCGGCTCGGTGCGCACGGTCGGCTGCTGGGTCACGGGCGGCGGCGCGGGCACGCCCGGCTGCGAGACGGTCACGAGCGCCGACCGCGCAGCGGCGACCAGCTCGCGGCAGTTGGCGTAGCGCTGCTTGGGGTCCTTGGCCATGCCCTTGCGGATCACGTCGTCGATGCCGGCCGGCAGGCTCACCAGCGCGGTCACCGACGGCGGCTGGCTGCCCAGGTGGCCCTGGATGACCTCGGACACGGTGCCCTGGAACGGCGGGCGGCCGGTGAGACAGGCGAACAGCACGCAGGCCAGTGAGTAGAGGTCGGTGCGGCCGTCGACGGGCTCGCCCCGCAGGTGCTCGGGCGCCGCGTAGGTGGGCGAGCCGAGGAAGTCGCCGCCACGGGTGCGGTGGCCGGTGGCGCCGCGCCTGGTCAGGCCGAAGTCGGCCAGGTAGACGTGCTCGCCCGCGGACTCACGGCTGGTGACCAGCATGTTGGCCGGCTTGACGTCCAGGTGCACCAGGCCGCGCCCGGCCAGCATGTCCAGCGCCTCGCCGGCCTGGCTGACCAGGATGAGGGCGCGCGAGGGCGTCAGCGGGCCGTCCTTGATCAGGCTGGCCAGGTCGGACCCGTCGACCAGCCGCATGGCGATGTAGAGCAGGCCGTCCAGCTCACCGAAGTCGTACAGCGGCACGACGTTGGAGTGGTCGATGGCCGCGGTGTTGCGCGCCTCGTCGACGAAGCGCTCCCGGAACTCCGGGTCCTCGGTCAGGTGCTCGGAGATGACCTTCAGCGCGACCTTGCGGCCCAGCCTCATGTCCGTGGCGCGGTACATGACGCTCATGCCGCCTCGGCCCAGCACCGCGTCGATGCGGTAGTGGCCCAGGCGCTTACCGGTCAAGTCGTCCGACACCAGGTCAGCCTAACGTCCGCGAATCTCGCCTCGCGGCCGGTTGGTGGGAAAACGGCGGCGGCCGCGCGGGCCGCCGCCGTTCAACGTTGCTTCGACTTCGTCAGATCAGACCTTGCGGACGTCCGCGGCCTGGCTGCGGCCGTCACGGCCGGCCTGGACCTCGAACTCAACCCGGTCGCCCTCGGCCAGTGCCCTGAATCCGTCCATCTGAATCGCCGAGTAGTGGACGAACACATCCTGACCACTGTCCTGAGCGATGAACCCGTAACCCTTTTCCGAGTTGAACCACTTGACCGTGCCGACTGCCACGGCGTCCTCCTTGAGATGTGGCGCACGGCGCTGGGGGCGCCGAATGGATCTCACGACAACGTTAGCGGCGAGCAGGCGGCTCGCCATCTGCTTGTCGGGTGCTCTTCATGCGCCAGGATCGTTGCCGCACAGCAATTTCCGATGACTCGAACGGCGGTACCGTCGTCACCGGCCGGTATGCGGGAGGATGGGGGCCGTGTCCACTTCAGCTAGCCGGTTGGCGACCGTCGACGAACACCTTTCGACCGTGTTGGGGCTGGTCGGCAATACGCCGGTCGAACGCATTCCGGTCGCGGACTGTCTCGGTCTCGCCATCGCCGAGGACCTTCACTCTCCGGTGGCGCTGCCACCGTTCGACAATTCGGCGATGGACGGTTACGCCGTTCGGGCGCGAGACATCAGGGATGCCCCGGTCGAACTCCCAGTAACCGACGACATCCCCGCCGGAAAGACCGAATCGACCGAGCTCATGCCCGGCACGGCGCAGCGCATCATGACCGGGGCCCCGGTGCCGCCGGGCGCGGACGCCGTCGTCCAGGTCGAGCTGACCGACGGCGGCGTCGAGCGGGTGCTGATCAACGGCGAGGTCGAGCCGGGCATGCACATCCGCCGGGCCGGCGAGGACGTCAAGGTCGGCGATGTGGTGCTGCGCGCGGGCGCGGAGCTCGGGCCGGCGCAGCTGGGCCTGGCGGCCGCGGTCGGCGCGGGCGAGCTGCCGGTGCGGCGGCGGCCTCGGGTGCTGGTGCTGTCCACCGGATCCGAACTGGTCGCGGCCGGGAATCCGTTGCTGCCCGGCCAGATCTACGAGTCCAACGGCGTGATGCTGGCCGCGGCCATCCGTTCGGTGGGTGCGCTGGCCGAGGTGCTGAGCTTCGTGCCGGACGACGTCGACGCCTTCCACAAGGCGCTGGCCGACCGGCTGGACTCGGCCGACCTGATCGTCACCTCGGGTGGCGTCAGCGCCGGCGCCTATGAAGTGGTGAAGGACGCCTTCACCGGCAACGGCGTGGAGTTCCGCAAGGTGGCCATGCAGCCGGGCATGCCGCAGGGCGCCGGCAACTACCGGGGCGTGCCGGTGGTGACGCTGCCGGGCAACCCGGTCAGCGCCCAGGTGTCGTTCGAGGTGTTCCTGCGGCCGGCGCTGCGCTCGGCCATGGGGCACGCGGTGGTCCAGCGGCCGACCCGGAGCGCCGTGATCGCCCAGGCCCTGCACTCGCCGCCCGGACGCCGCCAGTTCCGCCGCGGCGTGCTCGACCACGCGGCCGGCACGGTCGAGCTGGTCGGCGGCCCCGGCTCGCACCTGCTCAGCGCGCTGGCCGTGGCGAACTGCCTGGTCGTCGTGCCGGAGGGGGTCAGCGAGGTGGCGGCGGGCGATCTCGTCACCGTTGTCGGACTCGATGCGTAGAGTCGTGTCGTGGGACTCATCGGATGGATCGTGCTGGGCGCGATCGTGGGTTGGGCGGCCAACCTCGTCGTCGGCGGTCGCGACCGCCGGCCGCAGGGCTGCATCGTCAGCATCCTGGTCGGCGTGGCCGGCGCGTTTCTCGGCGGCTGGCTGTACCAGCTGGCCACCGGGCATCCGCAGGACTTCGGCTGGAACTTCACCAGTTTCGGCATCGCGCTGGTCGGGGCGGTGATCCTGCTGGCGCTGCTGAGTCTGCTGCGCGGCGCCGGCCGGGGCGGCCGTCAGTAGCGCACCCGGTGACGCGCGAAAGACAGCTGCGGCGGGTGCCCTATCGTGTGGCGCGATGAACGCCAACTCGCCCGAACCCGCCGGGTTCTCCGCCAGCCACTTCCTGGACCTGGCCCGCAAGACCGTGCCGCCGATGCACCCGGGCGGCCGGCCGATCGTGGCCGGCTTCGCCGTGGGCGCGCTCGTGCTGCGGCTGATCAACCGCCGGCTGGGCTTCCTCGGCTTCCTGGCCACGGCCTGGGCCGCCTGGTTCTTCCGTGAGCCGGCCCGGGTGACGCCGACCCGCCCGAACATCGCGGTCGCCGCGGCCGACGGCACGGTCGCCGACGTCCTGGAGGCGGAGCCGCCGGCCGAGCTCGGCCTTCCGTTCGGGCGGATGCTGCGGATCAGCACCTTCCTCAACATCTTCGACGTGCACGTGCAGCGGCTGCCGGCCACCGGTGAGATCACCGCCGCGCACTACCGCCCGGGCAAGTTCCTGTCGGCCGACCTGGACAAGGCGTCCGAGGACAACGAGCGCAACTCGCTGGCCATCCGCACCGAGGACGGCAAGGACCTGGTCGTGGTGCAGATCGCCGGCCTGGTCGCGCGTCGCATCGTGTGCGAGGTCAAGGCGGGCGAGCCGGCCGTCGCCGGCCGCACCTACGGCCTGATCCGGTTCGGCTCGCGGGTCGACCTCTACGTGCCGCTGGGCAGCAAGGTGCTGGTCGAGCCGGGGCAGCGCACCATCGGCGGCGAGACCGTGCTCGCCGAACTCGGGGGCTGACCACATGCCTTCGGGGCCCGGTGTGCGGCTGCTGCCCAACGCCATCACGGTGCTGGCCATGTGCGCCGGCCTGTCCGGCGTGCAGTTCGCCCTCACCAACAACTACGCGGTGGCGATCGGCGCGATCGGCGCGGCGGCGATCCTGGACAGCCTCGACGGCCGGATCGCCCGGCTGCTGGACGCCACCAGCAAGATGGGCGCCGAGCTGGACTCGCTGGCCGACGCCATCTCCTTCGGCGTCTCGCCGGCGCTGATGCTCTACATCTGGGCCCACGGCTCCGACAACGGGCTGTGGATCGTCTCGCTGATCTTCGCGGCGTGCATGGTGCTGCGCCTGGCGCGGTTCAACACGCTGCTGGAGGACACCGAGAAGCCGCCGTTCACCAAGGAGTTCTTCGTCGGCGTGCCGGCCCCGCCGGGCGCGCTGCTCGCGCTGCTGCCGATCGTGCTGTGGCTGGCCGCCGGCAACGGCTTCTGGACCTCGCCGATCGTCGTGGCGATCTGGACGGTGATCGTGGCCGCGCTGATGATCAGCCGGGTGCCGACGCTGTCCCTGAAGACGATCAAGGTGCCGCCGCGGATCGTGGCCCCGCTGCTGGTCGGCGTGGTGCTGGTGGCCGCGACCGTGCTGCTGTACCCGCTGTGGGCGTTGGTCGCGGCGATGCTGATCTACCTGGGGCACATTCCGTACTCGGTCTACCGCTACTACTGGCTGGCCCGGCACCCCGAGGCCTGGTCGGTGCCGTCGCGGGAGCGGCGGGCCATCCGCCGTGCCGGCAGTGCCGCCCGCCGGTTCGGGCTACGCCCGCCGCTGCGCCGCCGGGTGGCCGGCGCGGCCAGCCGGATCAGCCAGGTTCGGCTGCCCCGGCGCACCGACTCGACCACCAACGGCAACGGCGACGGCACCCGCCGCCGGGGCTGGCGTCAGCTGGGGCTTCGCCGCCAGGAACGCCGCTGAGTCACGCTCGCCGTGGCTAAGCTGGCGCCGTGATTCGCTGACCGCCCGGCTGTCCCCGTCCGCGTTGGACACCCGGCGAGGTGTCG
>NZ_KK037166.1:5309554-5311853 GCF_000568255.1 Kutzneria sp. 744 | reverse complement strand
GACGGCGAGACCCCGCACGGGCATCGTTTTTCGTCGACGACGTGACGCTGTCCAATCTGGGCATCGTCGAGGGCTCGGAGATCGCCGTCGCGCCGGTCGAGGTGTCGGCGGCGCGGTCGATCGTGGTGTCCGGCTCCCGCCTGGCCTCGGCCTCGGTGCACCCGGACACGTTGCGGCTCGCGCTGACCGGCAAGGTCCTGACCACGGGCGACGCGGTGTCGCTGCTGCCGCAGGACCTGGCCCCGCCGCCCGGCTCGGACGTCTCGCAGGCGCGGCGGCAGCTGTCGCTGGCCATCGGCACCACCTGGACCAACGAGCTGATCACCGTGACGGCCACGCAGCCGCCGGGGCCGGTGACGATCGGCCCGAGCAGCGTGTTGACCTGGCGTGGCATGGAGGTCGTGGTCGAGCCGGAGCCGGAGCCCGTGGAGGTTCCGGTCGAGCTGCCCGAGGTTCCGCCGGTGCCGATCGCGGACCTGGTCGGCCAGCAGGACCAGGCCAAGCTGTTGACGGAGTGGCTCGACCTGACCTTCCACCGGCCGGAGCTGCTGGCCCAGCTCGGTGCGTCGGCGCAGCTGGGCGTGCTGATCAGCGGCCCCGAGGGCGTCGGCAAGGCGACCCTGGTGCGGGCCGTGGCGCAGAGTGTCGGTGCCACGGTCGTCGAGCTGTCCGCGCCGAGCATCGCCGCGCTGGAAGCGAATGCCGCGGCCAAGCAGCTGTCGGCCGCGATTGCCAAGGCCACCAAGCATTCCATCCTGTTGATCTCCGACATCGACGCGCTGCTGCCGACCACTCCGCCGCCGGTGGCGACGATCGTGCTGGACACGCTGCGCGCGGCCGTCCGCACCGAGGGCCTGGCCCTGGCCGTGACCAGCGCACACCCGGAGGCCATCGACCCCCGCCTGCGCGCCCCGGAGCTCGTGGACCGTTCGCTCTCGCTTCCCTTGCCGGACAGCAAGGTTCGAGTGGAGTTGCTGCGGGTGCTGCTGCGCGAGGTGCCGGTGGAGTCCGATGTGGACCTTGGCGCGGTCGCCGACCGTACGCCCGGCTTTGTCGCCGCCGACCTGGCCGCGCTACGGCGTGAGGCCGCGCTGCGGGCGGCCATGCGGCACTCCGAGGGCGTGCTCCAGGTCAGCCAGCAGGACCTGTTGGGCGCGTTGGAGACCGTGCGCCCGATCTCTATGTCCACTTCGGACACTTTGCAGACCGGTGGCCTGACGCTGGACGACGTCGGCGACATGAAGGACGTCAAGCAGGCGTTGACCGAAGCCGTGCTGTGGCCGTTGCAGTATCCGGATTCCTTTGCGCGCCTGGGAGTTCAGCCGCCGCGCGGGGTGCTGATGTACGGGCCGCCCGGCTGCGGCAAGACGTTCCTGGTGCGGGCGCTGGCCGGCAGCGGACGGCTGAATGTGCTGTCGGTCAAGGGCGCGGAGCTGATGGACAAGTTCGTCGGCGAGTCCGAGCGGGCCGTGCGGGAGCTGTTCCGCCGCGCCGCCGAGGCCTCGCCCACCATGGTGTTCCTGGACGAGGTCGACGCCCTTGCGCCGCGCCGGGGCCAGTCCTCCGACTCCGGCGTCGCCGACCGGGTCGTGGCCGCGCTGCTGACCGAGCTGGACGGCGTGGAGCCGCTGCGGGACGTGATCGTCGTCGGCGCGACCAACCGGCCTGAGCTGCTCGACCCGGCCCTGCTGCGGCCGGGCCGCCTGGAGCGCGTGATCTACGTGCCGCCGCCGGACGCCGACGCTCGGGCCGAGATCCTGCGCTCGTCGTCACGGAACATGCCGCTGGCCGCCGACGTGGACCTGGCGGCCCTGGCCGCGGAGTTGGACGGCTACTCCGCCGCCGACTGCGCCGGCCTGATCCGGGAGGCGGCGCTGACCGCCATGCGGGAGTCCCTGTCGGCGGCCGAGGTCACCGCCGCCCACCTCGCCAAGGCCCGCACCGCCGTCCGCCCCTCCCTGGACCCCGCCCAACTAGCCGCCCTAGCCGCCTACGCCAACTCCCGCACCCTCTGACGCCCCCGCGAGTCACGCTCTCCGGCACACCGAAATACGGTTTCAGGCAGAGGTTCAGCGGCGGAGTCAGGTCGGTCCGTCGGCGACTGTGCGGGCCGACGGAGAGATCGGGTGGGCGGAGCCGCCAGGCCACGCGTGCTACTGGGCGGGCAGTCCTGTGGGCCACGGTGGACGGCCGGCGCGACGGTGCGTTCGTCGGCAGCCCCAAACCGGATCTTGACGATCGTCGATGGCATGAATCCGCCCGCGGCGGCGTCACCGAGGCAGGCTCCCGCTACCGCGAG
>NZ_KK037166.1:5283802-5309454 GCF_000568255.1 Kutzneria sp. 744 | reverse complement strand
TCTCGGGCACGCATGAACTCAACACATGGCTGCCCGAGAGCGGGACTCGCGGGGGTTAGTTGCTGGCGCCCAGGCAGATGAAGGGGCGGCGGAAGGGATCGGCGGCGGTGGCGTCGGCCAGGGCGACGGCGGGGCGGGCGCCTTCGGCGACGCGGCGGTGGTAGAAGGCCATGCTCTCGGCGGCGGTCTGGTCGCCGACGCGGGAGACGGCGGCGGTGACGGTGCGGACGCCGGTGGCCAACAACGCGCCGGCGAAGCCGAGGGCCTCGTCGCCGGGGCGGATGCGGGTCATGGCGAGCTCGCAGGCGGCGAGGACGACCTGCTCGGGCGGGCGCTGCAACCGGGCGGTCTCGTGGGCGAAGAGGCCGCCGTCGACGAGGTCGAGGCGGGAGAACAGGGCGTTGCCGGGCTCGTGCATGCCGTGGGCGGCGATGTGGGCGAGCTGGGCGCCGTCGAGGGCCTCCAGCACGGCTTCGACGGTGGCGGAGGGGCCGTCGAGCACCTGGGCCCCGGGCAGGTAGCGGGTGAGCTGGGCGACCTCGCCGACGGCGGCGGGCAGGTCGGGGCCGCCGACCAGAACTGAGCGGCCGGTGCCGGGGAGCTGCTGGTCGGCGGAGGCGGACAGCCAGGCGGTGGCGGACGGGGCGACGACGACGGGCCGGCCCCGCAGCGAGGGCAGAGCGCCCCAGGCGATGGGGTAGAGGGGCCCGGTGGGCACGACGACCAGTTCGCGGTCGCCGATGATCGAGGCCAAGGGCCGCAGGAGCTGGTCGTCGAGGAACTGGGCGCGGCGGCGGGCGGAGGTGGAGACGACCTCGACGAGCGCCGACGGCAGGTGGTCGGGGGCCAGGGCGTCGAGGTCGGCGTGGAACATCTTGGCGGCCTGGCGGGCGTCGGCGACGCTGCCGAGGCGCACGAGCCGGGGCCGGCCGTCGACGATGACCACGGCGACCAGCACGTCGTCGACGGCGGCGAAGCTGATCATGGCTCGGTCTTCGAGGCGCTTGCCCACCTCGGCCAGGTCGGCGACGGGGCGGGGACGGCCCCACACGGTGGTCTGCCAGCCGAGCCGGGTGACCTCCTGCTGGAGCGCGGCGTGCCGGGCGGCCATCTCCCGGACCCGGCGGCCCTCGGCCTTGGCCAGCTGCATGGCCCGGGTCAGACCGCGGATCTCGGTGATCCGGTCGGCCAGCTCGGGATCGTCGATGGACGGCTGCGGCTCGTACCGGTACACCTGCGCCCGGGTCCGCTCCAACCAGTCGAACAGCCGTCGGGCGTCGGCGGTGGAGCGGTTGCCGTCCAACACGAGCCGCACGGCCAGCACGCCGAGCTCACGCCCGTGCACGGCGGTGCCGCTCACCAGCTCCAACCCGCCCATGCGATCACGAGTGCGGCCCAGCTCGGTGAAACCGGCGCGGGCCTGGCTGAACGCGGTGCGCCGGTCGCCGGTGGCCACGGCCACCTCGGCCCGGGCCAGCCGGCGCAGCATGCGGTGGTCGATGGAGGTGAACCGCCGCGGCGCGGGCACCTCGGCCAGCAGGCGGGCGGCGTCGGAGACCTCGCCCCGCCGCACCTGGAGGCGCACGGCGAGCAGCTTGGCGACGGCGGACTCGTCGGCCTGTGCGACGCCGCCGAGCCCTTCGGACAGCTCCAAGGCCCGCCGCACCAACGCCTTCGACGGCTTGCGAGGGGTCCTCATCGCGGCCCCGACGGCGGCGTGCAGCCCGGTCAACGAGGCCAGCCAGGCCATGGCCGGCCGCTCCTGCCGCAGGTAGCGACGCCGGGCCAGCTGGGCGAACGACCGGGCGGTGGCGTAGTCGCCCTCCATCACGGCGGCGGCGGCCCGCAGCGTCTCGGCCTCGGCCAGGTCCCGGTTGCCGCCCTGTTCACGCAGGCTGCCGAAGGCCTCGTCCAGCGCGTTGGCGGCCTCCTCGGCCAATCCGGCGTACAGCAGCACCTGCGCGCGGTCGGACCGCACCTTCGGCACGGCCGTGGGCGCCACGCGCGACATCAGCCGCTCGGCTTCCTCGTAGTAGCGCAGCGCCGTGGGGGCGTCGCCCATGCGGTAGTGCATCTCGCCGAGGTTGTTGGTGGTGATCGCCAACGTCAGCGGCGAGTGGTAGGTGTGCCCGAGCCACAGGCAGCGGCGCAGGTCGTCGCCGGCCGAGTGCGGGTTGCCCATGGCGCTGTTGACCAGGGCGCGCGCGGTCAGGGCGCTGATCAGGCCGTTCTCGACGGGCGCGCCGGAGGCCAGCGCCTTGTCGGTGGCGACGACGGCCTTGTCCAGCACGACGAGGGCCTCGGGCAGCCGGCCGGCCCGCCACAGCAGGTTGCCGCGCTGCCGCTCGATCAGGCCTTCCAGCACCATGCGCGGCGAGCCGGTCGGCATCGACGACACCAGCCGGCCGGCCAGCTGGAGCGACGGCATGCCCTCACGCAGCCCGTACGCCTCGGCGTCGGTGTGCGCCAGGGAGCTGAGCACCCGGACCCGCAGCCGCTGCTGCTCCTGATCTTGAGCGGGCACCCGGTCCAGCAGCTTCAGCGCCCGGCGGTGCAGCCGGGATGCCTCGGCGTACTGCTGGGACAACGCCGTCCGGTGCGCGCCAGCGTGCAGCTTCGCCACCCGCTCCAGCACGGCCACAACAGCGCGTGGGCGCGCGGCAGCGGCGGTGGACGACGGAGGCACTTGTACATACCAGCACACCCCGCCGAAGGTGTGGTGTCCACCGTCCGGGGAAAGATCGAGTCGTCTACAGCATCAGCGTGGGCGTCACGATCGTCCGCGGCCGCGAACCGGTCCCGTTGGCCAGGTGCACCACCAGCTGCGTGGTGCCCTTGGGCACGTCGTCGACCGCGAACCGACCGCCCTCGTCGGCCTCCGCGGTGGTGGACGAGTGCCCGGCCACCCTGACCTCGACGGTGTGCGGTCCCCCGGGCACCAACCAGCCGTCGAACCGGTACCCGGCACCGGCCGGAGCGAAGCTGACCATGATGGTCAGGTCTTCCACGGTGAACGTCACGGTGTTCGGGCCGGCGCCCCGGACGCCGGCCAGCTCCTCGGCGCGCTCCCAGCGGGCGACCTCGACGTCGAGGTCCTCCAACGCGATCGCGAACTGGACGCGTTCGACGAGGTCGGCCGGCACGGGGTCGACCTTGTCGAACAGCACGTCGAGCTCGGCGAGCAGGAGCAGGTCCTGTTCGGTGAGGTTGTCCATGTCCACGCCGGCCTCGTCGAACTCGTGCTGACCATCGGCAGTGCTCATTGCGGGCCCCCTTCCGAGTCCAGGAGCTCGCGCAGCGAGGTCAGGCAGCGGCCGCGGGTCGGGCCGATGCTGCCGCGGGGCATCTCCAACGCCTCCGCGACCGCGTCGTACTGGGCCCGGCCGGACAGCACGGTGAGCGTGAGCAGTTTCTGACAGCGGTCGGTGAGCTGCTTGAACGCGGCCCACAGCCGGCGGTCCCGGTCGTCGCGCAGCGCGTGCTGCTCGGGACCGTCCACCTGGGCCGGGATGTCCACCAGGTCCTCGGCCGCCACCGGGGTCTCCCGGTCGAAGCCGGTCGTCTTGGCCCGCTGGGCCTCGCGCCGCGCCGTCACGATCAGCCACGCGGCCAGGGCCTTGGGCTGTTGCAGCCGGTCGAGGTGGCGCAGCAGGGCCAGCCAGACGGTCTGCACGACGTCCTCCGCGTGCACCTTGTCCAGCCCCTGGCTGCGCGTGACATGCCAGACCAGCGGCGTGAGGTCGGCGACCAGCACGTCGAGCGCTTTGCGGTTGCCGGCTCTGGCCGCTACGAGACACGCCGCGTGGCGGTCGTGACCGGTCAGCCCCTCCCACGGGTCGTGGCCGGTCAAGCCGTCCCACGTGTCTACGGCCATTCGATGCACCTCCGGGTCTGAGGTACGTCGGCGCGCCCCGGTCCCCCTGCCACGGGGACGCACCCCGTGCCTGCATCCTGCCCTACCCGGTGTAGTTCTCCACACCCAGATGGGCCAATCGTGCTCGATGACGGCCACGCCCCCCGGCGTGTTTCCGTGTGCTGCCACCGCCGCCCCATTCACTCCGGCGGACCCCCGGACGGGTCCCGACGTAGGTAAGAGCGGCGAACTCGGAGCCAGATACTCACGAATTGGTAACAACGTGTCCGTGCTGGTGGCGGGGCTGCCGCCACCAGCACGAGCCGTCACGGGCGGACGACCTCCGCGTGCGGGATGCCGCCGTTGGGGTGCGCGACGCCGCCGCCGGCGGGCCTGGTGGTCTCGGCGTGCGGGATGCCGCCGTTGGGGTGCGCGACGCCGCCGGTGGTGGGCTGGGTCGTCTCGGCGTGCGGAATGCCGCCGTTGGGGTGTGCGACGCCACCGCCGACGTGGGCGACCACGCCGCCGGGGTGGTCCTCGGCGTGCGGGATGCCGCCGTCGGTGGTCTCGCCGCCGCCGTCCTGCGCGTCGGCCAGGGCCTGCTCGACCTCGTCCAGCATCGCGGGGTCGAGAGTGGTCGCGTCCGGAGTGCTGGTCGACGTGGTGTCGTCCGTGGTGCTCATGAGTCGTCCCCTCTGGTGTTCCCCGGTGACGCCAGCCGCGCCGTCTCCCCACGTGCGGCTTGCGTCCTGTCGTGGAGCAACACGGTGACTCGGCCCCTCCCGGTTCACCATGCGTGCTCATTGTGCCGCCGAGTCACCTCGAACAGCGCAACGATTTAACAAGGGATCGCACGATCGGACTAGATACACGCCACGGTGTGATCAACACGGCGGACGAGGGAAAACCCCTGGACGCGCAGAAGGGCCGGAGACGACTGTGGCGGCCCGGCGTCGGTTCTCCCCTTCCGACGCAGGCGTAGTCGTCTCCGGCCCGCGAACCCTTCACACCCCCGCTGACGTGAAGGGTCCTTCCACGCTGACCGGCGCCCGCTTCTCCGACGACCGAACCGATGCCCCCTCGACACCGGGCCGACCGACACCCCTGTGTGCGGGCACCTGTCGCGCGTGTACTGACCTGGCGGAACCGCCATTCCCATGGCGGTCCTGCCACCCCCGACCGGCGCCTGTGGGGCGCCTGGTCCGCCGTCCCGTTCCCCATGGCGTGGGTGAACGGGCCGGACATGAGGACAGGAGCAGCGCCTCGGCCAGGAGATACAAGGTTGCGAAAATTTTCTCGAAGTTTCCGATCTTGCCTGATCGGCGGTGGTGATCACGGGGCCCTTGGCCTTATGGTCTAGACCTATGTCCGACTTGCTGCTGGAAGTCATCGCGCTCGACGCCCGCGACGCGCACGCCGCCCAGGAGGGTGGGGCCGACCGGCTGGAGCTCGTCAGCGACATGGCCGCCGACGGGTTGACCCCGGCCGTGGCCACCGCGCGGCGGGTGCTCGCCGCCACCGACCTACCCGTGCGGGCCATGCTGCGCGACGACGCCGGCTTCGCGCCCTGGTCGCTCGACCAGCTGCGGGCCGAGGCCATCGCGCTGCGGGACATCGGCATCACCGAGTTCGTGCTGGGCTGGCTCACCGTCGACGGGGCCGTCGACGTCGCGACCTGCCGGGCCGTGATCGACGAGCTCGACGGCTGCAAGTTCACCTTCCACCGGGCGCTGGACCACGCGGCCGACCCGCTCGCGGCGTGGAAGGACGTGGCGGCGCTGGGCGCCGACACCGTGCTGGCCGCCGGCAGCGGCAAGGGCGTGGCCGACGGCCTGCCGGTGCTGCGCGAGCTGGCCGCCATGCAGGAGGCCGACGGCCTGTCCGTGATGGCCGGCGGCGGGCTGAGGGCGGAACAGGTCTCCGGGCTGCGGGCCGACGGCGTGCGGCGGTTCCACGTCGGCAGCGCGGTGCGTCCCGGCGGCTGGGACTACCCGGTCGACGCGAGGGCGGTCACGGAGTGGGCGGAGTTGATTCAGCACGCGGGCACGCTGGTCTAGACATAGGACGTCGCTTAGCATCCGGGGCGTGCGCGGATTTGAGACCCTGCTGCCCCGACCGTCGCGAGTGGACGCCACCGGCGGCAGGCTGCCGCTGGACGAGAACACCACGCTGGACGGTGATCCGGCCGCGGTGACGTGGCTGCGCGAGGTGCTGGTGGCGGCGACGGGCCTGCCGCTGCGGCCGGCGGCCGACCCGACGATCCGGTTCCGCATCGTGCCGTGGCTGGACGGCCACCTGATCCGCGTGTTCCCGGACGGCGTGCTGGTGGAGGCCCAGGACGAGGAGTCGGCGTTCCACGCGGCGCAGTCGGTCCGGCAGCTGCTGGGGCCCGAGGCGTTCCGGCGCGCGCCGATCGGGAACGGGCAGTGGTCGCTGCCGTGCGGCGTGGTGGAGGACCGGCCCCGCTTCGGCTACCGCGGCGCTTTGCTCGACGTGGCAAGGCACTTCATGCCCAAGGACGGCCTGCTGCGCTTCATCGACCTGCTGGCCGCGCACAAGATGAACCGCCTGCACCTGCACCTGACCGACGACCAGGGCTGGCGGTTCGAGGTCAAGCGCTACCCGAAGCTGACGGAGATCGGCAGCTGGCGCGAGGGCTCGCGGGTCGGCGTCCGCACGGACGATGCGACCGACGGCCGTCCGCACGGCGGTTTCTACACCCAGGACGATCTCCGCGAGGTCGTCGCCTACGCGGCCCGCCGGCACGTGGTGGTGGTGCCGGAGATCGACATTCCCGGCCACAGCCAGTCGGCCATCGCGGCCTACCCGGAGCTGGGCAACCTCGACCACCCGCTGCCGGTGTGGCCGCTGTGGGGTGTCAACGAGAACGTGCTCAACACCGAAGACTCCACAGTGGACTTCTACCGGCACGTCTTCGACGAGCTGGTCGACGTGTTCCCGTCCGAGGTCATCTGCGTCGGCGGCGACGAGGTTCCGACCGCGCAGTGGACGCAGGAACAGGCCGACAAACGCGGCCTCGCGACGGTGCCTGAGCTGCACGGCTGGTTCATCCGCCAGATCGCCGAACACCTTGGCAAGCATGGACGTCGGGCCATGGGCTGGGACGAGATCGCCGAGGTCGGACCGCTGCCGGGCGGCGCGGTGATCGCCTCCTGGCGCGGCGAGCGGGCCGGGGTCGATGCCGCCCGCGCGGGCTTCGACGTGGTGATGTGCCCGGAGCAGAAGGTGTATCTCGACCACCGCGAGTCCGACCGGCGTGATGAGCCGATCCCGGTCGGCATGGTCCACACCGTGTCCGATGTGTACGAGTACGACCCGATCCCGGTCGACCTGACCGGTGACGCCGTCAAGCGGGTCCTGGGCGCGCAGGCCAACGTCTGGACCGAGCACCTCGACTCGCCGCGGCGGGTCGACTACGCGGCCTTCCCGCGGCTGTCGGCGTTCGCCGAAGTGGTCTGGACCGAACGGGGCAACCGGGACCTGGCCGACTTCACCCGCCGGCTGACCGAGGACCATCTGCCCAGGCTGGACGCGATCGGCGTGGAGTACCGGCCCCTGGACGGGCCGCACCCGTGGCAGACGCGGCCGGGAGTGCCGGGCCGCCCGCGTTAGGCGACGCGGGTGAAAAGCCCGCGAGCACCACCCGTTTCGCTCACCACTCGCTACCGTGCCAACACGGACGGTGGGGGCGGTGCGGGATGGCGGGACGGTTCGGGGCGGCCTTCGCGGTCGCCGAGTACAGGGCGATCTGGGCCGCGGGCGGCCTGTCCATGGTCGGCGACCAGCTGGCCCGCGTGGCGCTGGTCGTCCTGGTCTACGACAACACGCACTCGGCCGCGCTGACCGGCCTGACCTTCGCCCTGACGCTGGTGCCGTCCTTCGTCGGCGGTGTGTTCCTGTCCGGACTGGCCGACCGGCTGCCCCGGCGCCGGGTGATGCTGACCGCGGATCTGTCGCGGGCGGCCATGATCGTGCCGGTGGCGATCCCCGGCATGCCCTTTCCGGTGCTGTGCGTGCTGGTGGCCGGGGTGTCGCTGCTGAACGCCCCGTTCCGGGCCGGCGAGCAGGCGCTGCTGGCCGATGTGTTGCCGCAGGACGGCTTTCTGGCCGGCATGGCGATACGCAACATCACCAACCAGTCGGCCCAGGTGCTCGGTTTCGCCGGCGGCGGCCTGCTGCTGGCGGTCATCGGCCCCTATTGGACATTGTCGCTGGATGCCTTGTCGTTCCTGGTTTCCGCGATTCTGCTGCGCGCGGGCGTCCGGGCCCGGCCGGCGGCGCTCAATCCCGCCCATCGGGCCACGCCCGGTGGTTTTGCCTTGCTACGCAACGATCCCGGCCTGCGGGCGCTGCTGTTGATCGGCTGGCTCACCGGCGTGTTCATTGTGTACGAAGGCCTGGCCGGTCCCTACAACGACGAACTGGGCGGCACCACGGTCACCTTGGGCCTGTTGCTGGCCGCCGATCCGGTCGGCAGCGTCATCGGAGCGTTCGTGTTCGGACGATTCGTGCCGGGCACCGCGCAGGCCCGCGGACTGGCGCTGATGTGCGTGGCCTCCGGCGTTCCGCTGCTGCTGTGCCTGCTCCATCCCGGACTCGTCGCATCGGCCGCCCTATTCATCGTCGCCGGCGCATTCGGCACCGCCACGTACATGCAGACAACGGCGTCGATAGTTCGGGGAGTGCATGATTCTCGACGGGCCCAGGTGTTGGGTCTGGCATATGCGGGAATGATGGCCGCGCAGGGGTTGAGCCCATTCGTGGCCGGACTGGTCGCGGACCGTGTCGGCGCGGCGAATGCGGTGGGCTGGTTTGGGCTGATCGGGCTGCTCATCGCGGCGCCGGTGGCGGTGGCCTGGCGTCGCGCCACCACCAGCCGGCCGGATATCTGGCTGCCCGCACCGGAATCAGGGGCGGACACCCGTAGGAGCTAGTCGCGTGTCATTCGCGTAACGGCCATGGCGAACCCTCCCCGATCACAGTTGTGAACTCACCCGGATGAACCTAGCGAATCTGCCGTGCCCGGTTGAACACTGGACACGGCGGTCGAAATAAGGGGGCGACGTGTCCAGTATGAGCCAGTCCAGATCCTCTCCGAAAGGGGTCGATCGTTACGGGCTCATAGACCGCATGGCCGGATTCGCGCTGTGGGCGCTGCCCGGACGCTGGATCGCCTACGCCGTTCTGGTGGAGGCGATCGCTCTCGTCGTGGCGCTGGCCTCGTTCACCCGCGGCCCGATCACCGATGTCGCCCTGATCCGCTTCACCGTCCTGCTGGCGCTGGGCATGGTGCAGGCCGAGCTGTCGCGGCGGATCGAGCGGGACCGCCGCCGGATGAGCGGCTCCACGCACATCAACATGACCTCGATCTGGCTGATCCCGGCGGTCCTGATGCTGCCGCCGCAGCTGGTGGCCCTGCTCTGCGTCGCCCTGTACTCGCACATGTGGCTGCGGATCTGGCAGCACCTGCACAACGTGTCCCTGCACCGCACGGTGTTCGGCGCGAGCGCGGCCGTCGTGGCCTGCCTGGCCGCCAACACCGTCGCCGGCATTCCGCTGACCGACCGGCTGCCGGAATGGAGCTTGGGCGTCACGCTGGCGTGCGTGCTGGGCGGGCTGACCTTCGAGCTGGTGGACGCGCTGTTGCTGGCCGTGTCCATCAACCTGCGCCACCGGGGCAACGCTCCGCTGACGGAGTTGTTCGGCACCTGGGACGACAACGCCCTGGAGTTGACCACGCTCTGTCTCGGCGGGCTCACCGCGCTCACCTTGGTGTACCAGCCGCTGTTCACGGTGCTGCTGTTCTGTCCGATCGTCGTGCTGCACCGCAGCGTGCTGGTCAAGGAGTTGGAGGCGGCGGCCACCATCGACGTGAAGACCGGTCTGCTCAACGCGGTCACCTGGCACCACCTGGCGACGCAGGAGTTGGCCCGCACCAAGCAGGATCAGCGGGCGACGGTCGGCGTGCTGATGGTCGACCTCGATCATTTCAAGCGGGTCAACGACACCTACGGGCATCTGGCCGGCGACGCCGTGCTGAAGTCCGTGGCCGCGGCGGTGAAGGGCCAGGTGCGCGCGGACGACGCCGTCGGCCGGTTCGGCGGCGAGGAGTTCGTGGTGCTGCTGCCCGGCGTCGACGAGGCCGGCGCGCTCGTTGTCGCCGAGCGGATCCGCAAGACGGTCGGCGCTCTTTACGTGATGGCGCCGCAGGAAGGTGTGCCGATCGCCGGACTGTCCTGTTCGATCGGTGTCGCCGTGCACCGCAGCAGCGGCACGACGATGGAACGGCTGTTGCTGGCCGCCGACACGGCCGTGTACCGGGCCAAGCGCACCGGCCGGAACCGGGTGGTGGCCACAGTGGACAAGCGGGACGCGGCGTAGAACCGAGTACCGCTCATACGAGCCATGCGGGGCCTACCCCTCGAAGGCCCTGCATGGCTCGGCAAACCCCCCAAGCGTGATCTCGCCCCGCGTGGAACGCGCGGCAACACCACCACTCACTCGTCGTCCGCCTCGGGGACGAGCAGCCAGCAGGCGGCGTAGAGGACAACGCCGGCGCCGGCAAAGAACACGGTGCCGACCACCATGGCGACCCGCAGGATCGCGGCGTCCACGCCGAGCAGCTCGGCGGCCCCGCCGCACACGCCGGCCAGCATTCGGTTCTCGCGGCTGCGGCGGAAGGTCTTCATCTTGTCGCCGGCCTCGTTCAGGATGTTGTTCGTCGTCGTCATGACCCAAAGACTGCCCGCGCGGCGGCCCCGTGCCATCGGGGTTCGTCCCTGGTTCGACCCCGATATGGGCCTACCCTTCAAGCCATGGAGACCCCGGGTGAGCTGGCCGCGGCGCTGGACCGGGTCGGCTACCTCGTGGACGAGGGGCTGGCCACCGCGGCGTTCCTGGCGCTGCGCATGAGCAGGCCGCTGTTCTGCGAGGGCGAGCCCGGCACCGGCAAGACCGCCCTGGCCAAGGCCCTGGCCGACGCTCTGGGCACGCCCCTGATCCGGCTCCAGTGCCACGAGGGCATCGACGCCGCCCGCGCGCTGTACGACTGGGACTTCCCGCGGCAGCTGCTGCACCTGCGGGCCATGGAGGCCCGGGGGCGGACCGACGACGCCGAGGCCGAGCTGTACACCCGGCGGTTCCTGCTGGCCCGGCCGCTGCTGCAAGCCCTGGAGACGCCGGGCTGCGTGCTGCTGGTGGACGAGATCGACCGTGCTGACGACGAGTTCGAGGCGTTCCTGCTGGAGGTGCTCAGCGAGCACGCGGTGAGCATTCCGGAGCTGGGAGAGATTCGCGCCGCCGAGCCGCCGGTGGTGGTGCTGACCTCCAACCGGACCCGCGAGGTGCACGACGCGGTCAAGCGTCGCTGCCTCTACCACTGGCTCGAACACCCGGGCCTCGTCCGTGAAGTCGCGATCCTGCGACGACGGCTGCCCGAGCTGACCGAGGCCCTGGCGACCCAGGTCGCCACGGCCGTCTCGCGGATGCGGGCGGCCGAGCTGCTGAAGCCGCCGGGGGTGGCGGAGTCGCTGGACTGGGCGCAGGCGTTGTTGGCGCTGGACCGGCCGATCCTGGACGCGGAGGCGGCGGCGCTCACCCTGGGCGCGGTGCTGAAGTACCGGGAGGACGCCGACCGCGTGGTGGCCAAGGGATTGGACGCGTTGCTGGCCTGAGTCGCATTATTCGAAGATGACGGACCCGCTGCCCGGACTGGCGGGGTTCGCCGCGGTGCTGCGGGCGGACCCGGTGCGGGTGCAGGCGTACCTGGAGGCGCTCAGCCACGTCGATGTGGCAGAGCCGAGCCAGGTGTACTGGGCGGGCCGGGTGAGCCTGTGCGCGGAGCCGGACGACATCCCCGGCTACGACGCGGCCTTCGCCGCCTGGTTCGGCAACGTCCCGACGCGGACCACCGGCAACGGCCGCACCCGTCGGCGCACCACGGTCAGCGCCCCGCTGGTGGCCCCGATGTCGGGCGAGGGCGACGGCGAGGTGCCGGAGCTGAACGTGGCCGCCAGCGACACCGAGGTCCTGCGCCGACGAGACGTCACCGCGCTGGACGGGGCCGCGCTGAAGGAGCTGCTGGCGACGCTGAGGACCGATCCGCCGCTGCGCCGCAGTGTCCGCACCCGACGGTCGCGCCGGGGTCGGCTCGATCCCGACGAAACCCTGCGTGAGCTGCTGCGATCCGGTGGCGAGCCGGTACGCCTGCGTTATCGCCGCAAGCGCTTGCGGCCGCGGCGGCTGGTGCTGCTGATCGACGTCTCCGGCTCGATGACCCCGTACTCCGACGCCCTGCTGCGGTTCGCCCACGCCGTCGTCCGCAGATCTCCTCCGAGCACCGAGGCCTTCACGCTCGGCACCCGACTGACCCGCGTGAGCCGGCAGCTGCGGCTGCGCGATCCGGACCAGGCCCTCAAGGCGGCGGCCCGGGCCGTGCCCGATTTCGCCGGTGGCACCCGACTCGGGGAGACCCTGCGGGTATTTCTTGATCGCTGGGGGCAGCGCGGCCTGGCGCGGCAGGCCGTCACGGTGGTGTTCTCGGACGGGTGGGAGCGCGGCGACGCGGCGCTGCTGGGCGAGCAACTGGCCCGGCTGCGGCGGCTCGCGCATGCCGTCCTGTGGGTGAACCCGCATGTCGGCCGTCCGGGCTACGCCCCGGTACAGTCCGGTATCCGCGCGGCGTTGCCGCACGTCGACCGGCTGTTGGCCGGGCACAGCCTGGCCACGCTGGACGAACTGCTGACGGAGGTGCGGCGTGCGTGACGTTCTCGACAAGGTCGACGAGAACTGGCAGGAGGGCCGGCCGACCGCGCTCGGCACGGTCGTGGCCACCTTCCGCTCGGCCCCGCGCCAGCCCGGCGCGGCCATGCTCGTCGCCGACGACGGCCAGGTCTCGGGCAGCGTGTCCGGCGGCTGCGTCGAGGGCGCGGTGTACGAGCTGGCGCAGCAGGTGATCGCCGACGGGCGGCCGGTGTTGCAGCGCTACGGCGTCACCGACGACGACGCGTTCGCGGTCGGCCTGACCTGCGGCGGCATTCTCGACGTCTTCGTGGAACGCGTGGACGGCAAGCGTTTCCCCGAGCTGGCCGACGTGGTCGCCTCGGTGCGGGCCGAGGAGCCGGTGGCCGTGACCACCGTCGTCGAGCATCCCGACGAGGCCCTGATCGGCCGGCACCTGGTGGTGTGGGCCGATCGCCGGGCCGGGGACCTCGGGTCCGCCCGCATGGACGACGCCATCACCGACGACGCCCGCGGCATGCTGGCCAGCGGCCGCAGCGGGCTGCTGCACTACGGCCCCGACGGGCAGCGTCGCGGCGAGGGCATGGCCGTGTTCATCAACTCCTTCGAGCCGCCGCCGCGCATGCTGGTGTTCGGCGCGATCGACTTCGCCGCCGCCATGGTCCGCCTCGGCGCCTACCTCGGCTATCGCGTCACGGTCTGCGACGCGCGGGCGGTGTTCGCCACCAAGGGCCGTTTCCCCGACGCCGACGAGGTCGTCGTCGACTGGCCGCACCGGTACCTGGTGCAGCAGGCCGAGGCCGGCAAGATCGATCACCGCACGGTGGTCGCGGTGCTCACCCACGACCCCAAGTTCGACGTGCCGGTGCTGGAAGTGGCCCTGCGCCTGGACATCGCCTACGTCGGCGCGATGGGTTCCCGCCGCACGCACGACGACCGGATGTCCCGGCTGCGCGAGGCCGGCCTGACCGACGCGGAGATCGACCGCCTGTCCTCGCCCATCGGACTCGACCTCGGCGCCCGCACCCCCGAGGAGACCGCGGTGTCGATCGCCGCGGAGATCATCGCCCTGCGCTGGGGCGGACGCGGAGAGCGACTGGCTCACTCCGAGGGCCCCATCCACCGCACGGCCTGACCCGCACCTGCGGCGGAAATCCAGCAGCGCCACCGTATCTGCGCGGGGGGTTGTTTCCGCAGGGCAACCGGGGCAGGCTCGGGCTGTGAGCCCGGTCACGACGCGGTGGTGGGCCGCCCGCCGGGTTCCGTGCTGCCTGGAGGCGACATGCGAGTCACCATGGTCGTGGACGGGGTGAGCTACACCGACGAGGTGGAGCCGCGAACACTGCTCGTGCAGCATCTGCGGGAGACACTGGGCAAAGTGGGCACGGTCGTCGGCTGCGACACCAGCAACTGCGGGTCCTGCACGGTGCACGTGGACGGCCACAGCGTGAAGTCGTGCTCGATGCTGGCGGTGCAGGCCGACGGCTGCGAGATCACCACCATCGAAGGGCTGGCCCGGGACGGCCAGCTGCACCCGGTGCAGCAGGCGTTCCACGACAATCACGCCCTGCAGTGCGGTTTCTGCACGCCGGGCATGATCATGCAGGCCATCGACCTGTTGGCCGACGATCCCGACCCGGACGAGCGGACCGTGCGGCACGGCCTGGAGGGCAACCTCTGCCGCTGCACCGGCTACCAGAACATCGTGCGCGCGGTCCAGGACGCGGCGCACCGGTTGAAGCCGGCGGCCCAGGCCGACCGTGAGCACGAGGCCGTCGGGGGTGGGGAGTGACCGCCACCGCCGAGCCCGAGGTCGGCAAGTCCCGGCGCCGCAAGGAAGACGCCCGCCTGATCACCGGCCGAACCCGGTGGACGGACAACATCACGCTGCCCGGCCTGCTGCACATGGCCATCCTGCGCAGCCCGGTGGCGCACGCGCGGATCACCTCCATCGACGTCGAGGCGGCACGGTCGATGCCCGGCGTGCTGGCCGTCGTGACCGGCGCGGATCTGGCCGACGAGCAGGGCAGCCTGCCGTGCGCGTGGGCGATCACCCCGGACATGAAGAACCCGCCGCACCCGTCGATCGCCGTCGACACGGTCAACTACGCCGGCGAGGCGGTGGCGATCGTGGTCGCCCGGTCCTCGGCCGAGGCGCACGACGCCTTGGAGGCCATCGACGTCGACTACGACGAACTGCCCGTGGTGCTGGACATGGAGGCGGCGGTCGCCGACGGCGCGGTGCTCGTACACGAGTCCTTGGGCACCAACAAGAGCGCGCTGTGGGTGTTCGACTCGGCCGAGGCGGGTACCGGCGGCAACGTGGACGAGGCCATCGCCGCCGGCGAGATCGTGCTGGAGCGGAAGTTCCGCCAGCAGCGCCTGATCCCGGCGTTCATGGAGCCGCGGTCGGTGCTGTGCGACCCGACCGGCGAACAGGTCACGCTGTGGTCGGCCACCCAGGTCCCGCACATCCTGCGGCTGATGCTGGCGCTGACGCTGGGCGTGCCCGAGCACAAGGTCCGCGTGATCGCGCCGGACGTCGGCGGCGGCTTCGGCGGCAAGCTCCAGGTGACGCCCGAGGAGATCCTGGTCTTCCTGCTGGCCCGCCGCCTGGGCAAGCCGGTCAAGTACACCGAGACCCGGTCCGAAGCCATGGCGACCGCCCACCACGGTCGCGACCAGATCCAGCGGCTGACCCTGTCGGCCACCCGCGACGGCACGATCACCGGGCTGAAGGTCGACCTGCTGGCCGACATGGGCGCGTACCTGAGCCTGGTCACGCCGGGCATCCCCATTCTCGGCGCGTTCATGTTCAACGCCATCTACAAGATCCCGGCCTACCGTTTCAGCTGCACCAACGTGTTCACCAACAAGGTGATGACCGACGCCTATCGCGGTGCCGGACGGCCGGAGGCCACCTTCGCCATCGAACGCATGATGGACGAGCTGGCCGCCGAACTGGGCGTGGATCCGTTGGCCATACGGGAAAAGAACTGGATCACGCACGAGGAGTTCCCGTTCACCACGGTCTGCGGCCTGACCTACGACTCCGGAAACTACGAGGCGGCAACGGAAAAGGCCAAGCAGCTGTTCGACTACGACGGTCTGCGGCGGGAACAGGCGGAGCGCCGCGAGCGTGGTGATGTAGTGCAGTTGGGCATCGGCATTTCCACCTTCACGGAGATGTGCGGCCTGGCTCCCTCCCGTGTGCTGGGCTCGCTGTCCTACGGCGCCGGAGGTTGGGAACACGCGGCGATTCGCATGCTGCCCAGCGGAAAGGTCGAGGTCGTCACCGGATCCTCGCCGCACGGGCAGGGGCATGAGACGGCGTGGAGCCAGATCGTGGCCGATCAGCTGGGCGTGCCGTTCGAGGACGTCGAGGTGCTGCACGGCGACACCCAGTCCTCGCACAAAGGCATGGACACCTACGGTTCCCGCTCGCTGACGGTCGGCGCCATCGCCGTCGTGAAGGCGGGGGACAAGGTGATTGCCAAGGCCCGCAAGATCGCCGCGCACATGCTGGAGTGCAGCGAGGACGACCTCGACTTCGCCCAGGGCCGATTCTCCGTGCGCGGCACGGACAAGGGCACCGGCATCACGGACATCGCGCTGGCCGTGTTCGCCGCGCACGACCTGCCCGACGGCGTGGAGCCCAGCCTCGACTCCGAGGCCACCTTCGACCCGGAGAACTTCTCCTTCCCGCACGGAACCCACCTCTGCGCGGCCGAAGTGGACACCGAGACCGGCCGGGTCACCATCCGCAAGTACGTGTGCGTGGACGACGTCGGCAAGGTCGTGAACCCGCTGATCGTCGAGGGCCAGGTGCACGGCGGCCTGGCCCAGGGCATCGCCCAGGCGTTGTTCGAGGAGGCGGTGCACGACGAGAACGGCACCCTGACCACCGGCACCTTCGCCGACTACCTGCTGCCTTCGGCGGCCGACCTGCCGTCGTTCGTGACGGATCGGACCGAGACGCCGTCGACGACCAACCCGTTGGGCGTCAAGGGAGTCGGCGAGGCCGGCACCATCGCCTCCACGCCGGCGGTGGTCAACGCCGTGGTGGATTCGGTGCGGCATATGGGAATCGACGACATCGAGATGCCGTGCACGCCGTTCCGGGTGTGGGGCGCGATCCACGGGCGGGACGTTGACACCGGCGGCAGCCAGGCCGGCGGCGGCCTCGGCTCGATCGAAGGGGGCCTCCAGTGATCCCGTCCGCTTTCGACTACGCCCGTCCCTCCACCGTGGAGGAAGCCGTGCGGACGCTGGCCGAGGCCGGCGAGGACGCCAAGGTGTTGGCCGGCGGGCAAAGCCTGCTGCCCGTGCTGCGCATGCGGCTGGCCGCGCCGACCATGATCGTGGACCTCGGGCGCGTCCCCGAGCTCCGCGGCGTGCGCGAGGACGGCGACAACCTGGTCATCGGGGCCATGACCACGCACTACGACGTGGCCCGCGACCACCTCGTGCAAGACCATGCCTCGCTGATCGCGCGGGCGACGGAAACCGTGGCCGATCCCCAAGTTCGGCACCGGGGAACCTTCGGCGGCTCGCTGGCCCACGCCGACCCGGCCGGCGATCTGCCGGCCGTGGCGCTGGCCCTGGGGGCGGTGATGGTGGTCGAGGGGCCGTCCGGCCGGCGGGAGATCCCGGCCGCCGACTTCTTCGTCGACTACTTCACGACGTCGTTGGCCCCGGACGAGCTGCTGGTGGCCGTGGTTATCCCCAAGCACACGGGCTGGCTGTCGCACTACGAGAAATTCAACCGGGTCGCCCAGGCCTGGTCGATAGTCGCCGTCGGAGTCTCGCTCCAGGTCAGCGGCGGCACCATCGCCGGTGCCCGGGTCGGCCTGACCAACATGGCCTCGGTTCCCGTGCGGGCGGTCGCCGTCGAGCAGGCCTTGATCGGCCAGTCGGCCGGCGCGGACGTGCTGCGGGCCGCCGCCGAGCATGCCGCCGAGGGCACCAGCCCCGGCACCGATGGCAACGGCGACGCCGAGTACCGCAGCCAGTTGGCCCGGGTGTTGACCGGACGGGCGCTGGCCATCGCGGTCGGAGGCTGACCGGTGCGGTTGGAACACCAGTTCCGGGTGGCGGCGCCGATCGACGAGGTGTGGTCGGTGCTGCTCGATCCCCAGCGCGTCGCCCCGTGCATGCCCGGGGCGGCGCTCACCTCCGTCGAGGCCGACTCCTTCGCCGGCACCGTGAAGGTCAAGCTCGGGCCGGTGGCCTTGCTGTACAAGGGCGCCGGCTCCTTCGAGTCCACCGACGCCGAGGCCCATCGCGCCGTGATCAAGGCGTCCGGAAAGGACAGTCGCGGCAACGGCACCGCCTCCGCGACCATCACCGTCACCCTTGCGGCCGATGGCGCCGACACCGTGGCCGAGGTGTTCACCGACCTCGCGGTGACCGGCCGGCCGGCGCAGTTCGGCCGGGGCATGATCACCGAGGTCGGCGGCAAGATCCTCGACCGCTTCGCCGAGTGCCTGGCCGGGAAGCTGGCGCCGGAGACGGCCCCGACCGCGGCCACCGCCCCGACCCCGACGGCCGACCCGAGCACCCCAGCGGGCCCGAGTGCCGCAACCGGCCCGAGCACTCCGGCCGGCCCGAGCACCGCGGCCGATCCAAGTGCCGCAGCCGACCCGACTGCCGCAGTTGACCCGAGCACCCTGGCCGATCCGAGCTCCGCAGCTAGGCCAAGCACCGCGGCCGATCCGGGTTCCACAGTTGACTCAAGCGCCGCGACCGGGCCCGCCGCGCGCGCAGCCGACCCACCCACACCACCATCCCCACCCTTACCCCCGGCCTCCGAACCCCTTGACCTTCTTGAGGTCGCCGGGGCTTCGGTGGCCCGGCGGGCGGCCGTCGCGATCGGAGTCATCGTGCTGCTCATCGTGATCGTGGCGTGGCTGCGAAGGCGCTGAACGGCTACATCCGAACGCCCATTGGTATGGCGGACACCCGGCGTTCGGCATTCGCCGCCATAATGTTGCGCGTGCCGAGCAAGCGAGTGACGATCACGCTGCCCGAGGACCTGGCACCCCGGGTCCAGGAGCTGGCCGACGACGCGCGGCTGGCGTTGGCCAGCTATGTCACCCGGATCGTCGAGCACCACGTGCTCAACCAGGAGGGGCTGACGGCGATGGAGTACTGGGAGAGCCGGTACGGCCCTCTGTCCAAGCCCGAGATGGCCGGCGCGGACGAGGCCATCGAGGCGGCCCGGGCCCGGCTGCGGCCGCCCCAGGAAGGCTCGGCGCAGCAGTGAGCGGCACGTTCCGCCCGCCCGTGGTGTACGCGGTCGGGGCGCTGGAGGCCGCGCTGGCCAACGACCGCAGGTTCATGGCCCTGCACAAGTGCTTCCTGCTCGACGAGTGCCGGCTCATCGTGCCCTCGGCCGTGCGCTCGGAGCTGCGGCAGCGCCCGGGCGGCAAGGAGCCGGCCACGGTGCTGAGCGCGTGCAAGACCGACTGGGCCGAGGAGTCCGGCGTGGTCTACGAGTACATGATCGACTTCGCGGTGAACGGCAAGGCCGACCGGGTCGACGCCGTGGTGGCGGCGACCGCGGTGGCCTACCGCGCCATCGTGGTGACGACCGAGGTGAACGCCCTCGAACTCATGTGGGCGGTCGACGACGTCGACCGCCCCATGTCGATCATCACAATCTGAAGGTCAAGGGACCGATCCTGGCGTTGAACGTCAGGAAGGGCCCCTTCCTGACGTTTCAGCCGACCTCGGGCACGGCCGGGCCCAGCAAGTCGTCGGCGTCGACGATCTTGTACGCGTAGCCCTGCTCGGCCAGGAAGCGCTGGCGGTGCGCCGCGTAGTCGGCGTCCAGCGTGTCCCGGGAGACGATCGAGTAGAAGTGCGCCTGCCGGCCGTCGCCCTTGGGCCGCAGCAGGCGGCCCAGCCGCTGGGCCTCCTCCTGACGTGAGCCGAACGTGCCCGACACCTGCACGGCGATGGAGGCCTCCGGCAGGTCGATGGAGAAGTTGGCCACCTTGGACACCACCAGGGTCTTCAGCTCGCCCCGGCGGAACGCGTCGAACAGCTCCTCGCGCTCCTTGTTCTTGGTCGAGCCCTGGATCACCGGAGCGTTCAGGCCCTCGCCGAGCTCGTCGAGCTGGTCGAGATAGGCCCCGATCACCAGCGTCGGCTCGCCCTTGTGCTTGTCCAGGATGGCCTGCACCACCGGCAGCTTCGTGCGAGCCGTGGAGCAGAGCTTGTACCGCTCCTCGGGCTCGGCCGTCGCGTACTGGAGCCGCTCGTTGTCGGTCAGCGTGACCCGCACCTCGACGCAGTCGGCCGGCGCGATCCAGCCCTGGGCCTCGATGTCCCGCCACGGCACGTCGTACCGCTTGGGGCCGATCAGCGAGAACACGTCGCCCTCGCGGCCGTCCTCGCGGACCAGGGTCGCGGTCAGCCCGAGCCGCCGCCGGGACTGGAGGTCGGCCGTCATCCGGAACACCGGGGCCGGCAGCAGATGCACCTCGTCGTAGATGACCAGGCCCCAGTCGCGGGAGTCGAACAGCTCCAGGTGCTTGTACTCGCCCTTGGTCTTGCGGGTGATCACCTGGTACGTCGCGATGGTGACCGGGCGGACCTCCTTGCGCTCGCCCGAGTACTCGCCGATCTCCTCCTCGGTCAGCGAGGTCCGGGCGATCAGCTCGCGCTTCCACTGCCGGCCCGCGACCGTGTTGGTGACCAGAATCAGGGTGGTGGCCTGGGCCTCGGCCATCGCCGCCGCGCCGACCATCGTCTTGCCCGCGCCGCACGGCAGCACCACCACGCCCGAGCCGCCGGCCCAGAACGACTGCGCCGCCAGGCGCTGGTAGTCGCGCAGCTGCCAGCCGTTCTCCTCCAACGCGATCGGGTGCGCCTCGCCGTCGACGTAGCCGGCGTGGTCCTCGGCCGGCCAGCCCACCTTGAGCAGCGCCTGCTTGAGCCGGCCACGCTCGCTCGGGTGCACGATCACCGTGTCCTCGGCGACCCGCTCGCCCAGCATCGGGCTGATCTTCTTGTTGCGCAGCACTTCTTCCAGCACCGCGCGGTCCAGCGACACCATGGTCAGGCCGTGCGCCGGGTTGTTCACCAGCTGCAGCCGGCCGAAGCGGGCCATCGTGTCCACCACGTCCACCAGCAGCGGCTGTGGCACCGGGTACCGGCTGTACCGGACCAGCGCGTCCACCACCTGCTCCGCGTCATGGCCCGCCGCACGGGCGTTCCACAGCGCCAGCGGCGTCACCCGATACGTGTGCACGTGCTCCGGCGCCCGTTCCAACTCCGCGAACGGCGCGATGGCCGTCCGCGTCTCGTCGGCGAGCGGATGGTCGACCTCCAGCAGCAGCGTCTTGTCGGACTGGACGATCAGTGGTCCGTCGGTCACCGCTCGTGCTCCTCACATCGGTGGTCTGACCAGTGTTGCAACCGGGGGAACCCGATTGCCAATCCCGTCCCGGCCGAGTGGCCGCCGGGGTGTGATGTGACCTGCGTCATGGCACTCTCGGGCACCTGGGATGCCGGCGCTCCCGTCGTCTCATAACCAACCGGTAAAGACCCGGCGGCGAGGCCTTTGCGCTGGTTACAGTCCGCCTTTCGGGGGTTGGTCAACGCCTGAGGCCAGGCGTTTCGTCACGAGAAACACCAAGAGGGGACCCATGAGCACTCCACCCATGCCTCCTGCCGGGCCGCAAGGTCCGCAGCAGCCTCAGGGCCAGCCCTACCCGCAGCAGCCGCAGGGGCAGTTCCCGCAGGCCCCTCAGGGCCAGTTCCCGCAGGGGCAGCCGTACCCGCAGGCCCCGCAGGGTCAGTTCCCGGGCGCCGGCCCGGTTCCGGGCACGGGCCCGGTTCCCGGCACCGGTCCGCAGGCCGGCTTCCAGCCCGGCCCCGGCCAGCCGCAGCCGTTCCCCCAGGCCCCGATGGGCACCCCGCCCAAGAAGAGCCGCAGGCTGCTGGCCGGCATCGGCGGTGCGGTGGGCGTGATCGTCGTGGTGATCATCGTCCGGGTGGTCATCGGCCTCGGCGTCAGCACCGCGGTGTCCAGCGCCGACGACGCGCACAACACGGCGGTCGGCGACTGCGCGACGGTCGGCGGCACGCTGACCAGCCCGAAGTACGACAAGGCCGACTGCACCTCGGACAAGGCCAACTACACCGTCGGCCAGGTGATCAAGTCGTCCGAGACGTGCGCGGAGGGCTACGACTCGTATTACGAGTCGGGCACGCTCAACAACGTGAAGGTGTGCCTGGCGCCGATCTTCAAGGACGGCGGCTGCTACAAGATGCAGGAGGCTTCCCAGGACATGGGTTACCCGAGCCTCGCGTGCACCGACCCCGACGTGGACAACGTCCAGGTCAAGGTTCTCAAGGACAAGGCCGACAAGAGCGCCTGCGAGAACCCGACCGCCGCTCTCGCGTACCCGGCGCTGAAGTTGACCTACTGCTTGGCCAAGCCGAGCGGCGCCTGATATTCACGTAGCGGCAACGTTTCGACGGCCGGGCCGGGGAAATCCCGACCCGGCCGTCTTGCGTTTCGTCAGAAATTCTCGAAGATCAGCTGTTCTGCTGTGAGGGCGGCAGCATCGACTGCGCGTCCAGGCGGTTCTGCAGCATTCCGGACGTCTCCATCATGTCGGCGACACGCTGGAGGCGGACGGCGTTGAGCGTGGTGGGGAAGTTGCCGACCGAGATCAGGTCGGCGGTGCCGGCATCGACACCGGCGTAGTCCTTCAGCACGCTCTGCACCTTGAGCCGGTCCGAGGCCTGCTCCTGGGCCTGCTGCAACGTCGCGCGGAAGGCGGCCATGGTGTTCGGGTTGGCGTCGGCGAACTTCTTGGACGACGCGTAGCCGGTCATCGGGAACTCCTGGGTGGCGCCGCGGGCGGCGTCGGTCAGGATGGTCGCGCCCAGCTGCTGCTGGGCCCGGGTGATGAACGGCTCGACCATCCAGGCCGCGTCCACGGTGCGGTTCTGCAGCGCCGTGATCATGTCGTTGAAGCCGACGGTGGAGAACTGGATGCGGTTCTGCTGCACGCCCGCGGTGTCCAGCACCGACTTCGTGGTCAGCACGCCGAGGTCGTCGTCGGCGTTGACCGCGATCTTCGGGTTCGGCTTGGCCGACGGGTTGTTGTAGCCCTGCGCGGGCAGCGTGACCAGGGCCATCGTGTTGGTGCCGGCCTGGTAGGCCTCGCCCTGCAGCTCCAGCTGCGCGCCGCCGGCCTCGGCCTTGAAGAAGCTCACGTGGGTGGCGAAGGCGATGTCCAGCTGGCCGTTCTGGACCTGCTTGATCGCCTCCTGGTCGCTGTTCTCCTGCACGAGCTCGATCTTCAGCCCGGCCTGGTCGAACAGGTTGTTCTTCACCGCCATGTACAGCGGGGCCACGTCGACCTGCGCCTCGTAACCGACGCGGAGCGAGGGGTGCTCCAGGTTCGGCGAGCTGGAAGCTCCGGATCCGGGCAGCAGGCTGCAGCCGGCCGCGGAAGCGACCAGACCCAGCGCTCCCACGAGCGCCACAGCGGTCCGTCGTACCGCTCCGATGGCCATGCGCACCTCATTAATTTGATCTACGGGCCCCCCAACCGGGCCGCTGGCATCAAACCACGACCGATACCAACATGCGGGGATGGTAGCCACCCGGACGTATGAAGGCATCCCCCGCGGCGGATACCGTGAGTGCATCTGGAGTCTTCCCGTCCGAGGTATCCGCCACTACGCTCATTGGGCTAGTGGATGTGGTCGGCGCGGACCACGGAGAAGGAAGGCAGCGGGGCCGTCTGGCATTACGCCCCGTGGTTGTGCTGCAATTCGGCCCACTTCGGAACCAACTTGGTCCGGGGAGGGACCGAGACACTGCTGCTGGAATGAGGAAGCCCAGGGTGGCCCGTCGAGACAAAGGCCCCGGCCGACCAGGCCCCGCTGGTCCTGCGCGTTCGGGTGGCCCCGAAAAGGGTGAAGGACTGGCTGCGCAGCGTGATGCGGACGTGAGCGAAGAAACGACACACATCGGACATAGCGGCGATGTCGGAGACGTCGACCGCAACGCGGACGGCACCGGCTCGAGGTGGCGGCTGCAGAACTGGCGACTGCGCACCAAGCTGCTCGTCGTCCTGCTGATCCCGACCATCCTGGCGTTGATCCTCGGTGGCATCCGCGTCCGCGCCGACGTGGCCAACCTCACCGACGCCCAGCGCCTGGCCAAGCAGGTGCAGCTGGAGACCTCCGTCGCCGAACTCGTGCAGCAGCTCCAGCGCGAGCGCGACCTGACCGCGCAGTTCGTCGCGGCCAACCGGACCGGCGACCAGGTCAGCCTCGACCGCGAGCGCGACCGGGTGGTGCAGGACATCACCGCGTTCCGCAACCTGGTGAGCACGCTCGGTCCAGGACTGTCCCCGGATGTCGAGGCCCGCTTCAGCACCGCGGCCGACCAGCTGTCCCGGTTGACGAACCTGCGCAAGGCGGTGGGCGAGTCCAAGTACCCCGCCAGCGCCACGTTCAACGCCTACAGCGACTCCATCCAGAACCTGCTCGACCTCGGTGAGCAGGCCATCTCCACCATCTCCGACCCGAGCCTGGTGCGGTTGCAGCTGGCGACCAACGCCGTGGCCCGCGCCAAGGAGCAGGACTCCCGCAAGCGCGGCATCCTGCTCCAGGTCTTCCAGACCAAGTCCTTCCCGCAGGACCAGCTGCGGGCTTTGCTGGCCGCCGACGCCGAGCTCGACGCGGCCAAGAACGACTTCACCAAGTCGGCGGACCCGAAACAGCAGCGCATCTTCGACGACACGGTCACCGGCCTGATCGTCGACGACGCCAACAAGCTGGAGGAGGCCGCGCTCATCCGCGGCACCAACAACCAGGGCCTCGACAACCTGGCCACCACGCAGTGGGACATCGACTCCACGCTGACGGTCAACCTGACCAACCAGGTCCAGCAGGCCCTGCTGCAGCAGCTCCAGGAGAACACGAACGCGCTGGCCAACACCTCGCAGGACTCCGCGATCCGCAACTCGGCGCTGGTTCTCGGCGCCCTGCTGCTGGCCCTGGTGACCGCCCTGTTCGTGGCCCGGTCGCTGCTGCGGCCGCTGCGCGTGCTGCGGCGCACCGCGCTGGACATCGCCGACCACCGCCTGCCGGAAGAGGTGCAGCGCATCCTCACCGACCCCAACCCGGCCGAAGCGGCCCGGGAAGTGGTCGATCCCGTCCCGATCCACACCAAGGAGGAGGTCGGCCAGCTGGCGCGGGCCTTCGACGCGGTGCACGGCGAGGCGGTCCGGATGGCGGCCCAGCAGGCCATGCTGCGCGACAACGTCAACGCCATGTTCGTCAACCTGTCCCGGCGCTCCCAGGCCCTGGTCGAACGCCAGCTGGGCCTGATCGACCGGCTGGAGCAGGACGAGCAGGACCCGGACCAGCTGGCCAACCTGTTCGAGCTGGACCACCTGGCCACCCGTATGCGGCGCAACAGCGAGAACCTGCTGGTTCTCTCGGGCACCGACCTGGGCCGACGCCTGACCCGGCCCGTCCCGGCCGGCGATGTCCTCGGCGCCGCGGTGTCCGAGGTCGAGCAGTACGCCCGCATCCAGGTCGCGCCGACCCCGGAGCTCACGGTCCAGGGCCGCGCGGTCAACGACCTCGTGCACCTCACCGCCGAGCTGCTGGACAACGCGACCGCGTTCTCCGACCCGAACACCAAGGTCACCGTGCGCACCGCCAAGACGCGGCGCGGCGAGCTGGCCATCGAGATCCACGACCGCGGCGTGGGCATGTCCGGCCCGGACGTGAACGAGACCAACGAGCGCCTGGCCGACCCGCCCGAGGTCGACGTGGCCGTGTCCCGTCGCATGGGCCTGTACGTGGTCGCGCGGCTGGCCAAGCGGCACGACATCAAGGTGCGGCTGCGCGGCAACGAGGACATCGAGGGCGGCATGACCGCGCTCGTCGTGGTGCCGGGCTCGCTGGTGCTGGCCCCCGGGGCCGACGTCAGCACGCCGCCGTCGGGCGGCGAGCGGCCGGCCACCCAGAACGGCGGCGGCATCGCCAACGCCTT
>NZ_KK037166.1:5276900-5283564 GCF_000568255.1 Kutzneria sp. 744 | reverse complement strand
TCAGCAGCAGCCGGAAGCCCCGGCGGCCCGCAACGGTTCGGCCCCGCTGCCCACCCGACCGGCCCGGCCGGCAGCGGCCCGCAGTAACGAATGGTCATCGCCCGGCGACGAAGGATGGCAGGCCGCTGAGTCCCTGCTGAGCCAGGCGGCGGACGCGCAAACCCAGGCCGGCCTGCCGAAACGGGTTCCGAAGGCGCATCTCATCCCGGGCTCGGCAGCGCCGAAGACCCCGACCACGAGGGCTCCGGCCGCACCGCGGTCGGCTGACTCCATCCGGGGTCGCATGTCAAGCTACCAACAGGGCGTGCGCCGTGGCCGGCACGCTTTGATAGACGCCTACTCTGGTGATGCGTCCACATCGCCGCAGAGCAGTGAAGACGAGGAGCAGGAGTGACTACCGCGTCTGTACAGCAGCCCGGCAGCTTCAGCTGGCTGATCACCGACTTCGTCCGCCGGGTCCCCGGCGTGGCGCACGCCGTCGTCGTCTCCGCCGACGGTCTGCTGCTGGCCGGTTCCCACGGCCTGCCGCGGGACCGCGCGGAGCAGCTGTCGGCGGTGTCGTCCGGGCTGATCAGCCTGACGCAGGGCGCCGCGCGCTGCTTCGAAGGCGGCACGGTCAACCAAACCGTGGTGGAGATGGAGCGGGGGTACCTGTTCCTGATGTCCATCAGCGACGGCTCGTGCCTGTCCGTCCTCGCCGCGCCCAACTGCGACATCGGTCTGGTCGCCTACGAGATGACGCTCCTTGTCGAGCGGGTCGGCCAGCAGCTGACGCCCGAACTGCGGGCCCAGCTGCAGGGCGTGGTCCGCAGATAGGCCCGGGCGGGGGTGAGAGGCAATGGCCAAGGGTTCTGGCGTACCCGGCGGCCGGTTCGGTAAGAAGTTCGACTACCAGGCCTGGGCCGCCGAGGGCTTCAGTTTCTCCGATCCCGATTCGGAGGGCGCCGCCCCGGAAGTCGAGGACGACGCGCACTACGAGCTGGATGAGGTGCTGGATGATCCGCCACGACACCAGCTGCACGACGCACCCCGACCGCCCGGTGCCGGCGGCCGGGCATTCGGCACCGCGGGACGAGGTCTAGGCGATATGGCAGCACACGGTCTTGACGACCCGCCGCAGCACGGGCTGGACGAGGTGCCGAATCGCTTCGACATCGACGGCTACGGCAACGGCCTGTTCGGCGGGCCGGGGGCCGACCTGTTCGGCGAGCACGGCTTCGTCGACGGGCCGCCGCAGCGCAGTCGTGGGGCGTACGGCCTGCCGGAGGAGATGCCGGGCGGTGGCGCGTTCGGTTTCGCCGAGGAGCGGCCGGGCGAGCGCAGCAACCCCGGCTACCGGGGCGGTCCGCCGTCGGGACCCATTTCCGACCCGATGTCCGGCCCGCTCTACGATGCCGACGGCTACGAGGTGCACTTCGTGCAACCGCCGGACCCGGAACCCGAACCGGAGCCGGCACAGCACGAGCCCGTGGTCGAGACCGGATCGCTGGTCCGTCCCTACACCAGGACCGGCGGTCGGACCCGACCCGATTACGACCTGGCGATCGAGGCGCTGGTGTCCACCAGCGACCACGGCCGTGACAGGGATGCCGCAGTGACCGCCGAGCACCGGTCGATCTGCGGTCTGTGTGTGGAGACCCGCTCGGTCGCGGAGATCGCGGCGCACCTGCGGCTGCCCCTCGGGGTGGTTCGGGTGCTCATCGGTGACATGGCCAGCATGGGTCTAGTCCTGATTCACCAAAGCGGCCTGGTCGTGGGGGACAGGCCGTCCATTGAATTCCTGGAGAGGGTGCTCAGTGGGCTCCGCAGGCTCTAGTCCCCAGATCGCCCGGCAGGCGACGACATCGGCGAAGATCGTGGTCGCCGGTGGGTTCGGTGTCGGCAAGACGACGTTCGTGGGGTCGGTGTCCGAGATCGTGCCGTTGACGACCGAGGCGGTGATGACCGAGGCCAGTCTCGGCGTCGACGACTTGTCGGCGACGCCGAACAAGGTCACCACGACGGTCGCGATGGACTTCGGTCGTGTGTCGCTGGACAGCGACCTGATTCTGTATCTGTTCGGCACGCCCGGTCAGCACCGGTTCTGGTTCATGTGGGACGACCTGGTCCGCGGTGCTATCGGCGCGGTCGTCCTGGTGGACACCCGGCGGTTGGCCGACGCGTTCGCGTCGATCGACTTCTTCGACGACCGGCAGCTGCCGTACGTCGTGGCGGTGAACTGCTTCGATGGCATGCTGCACCACCGGATCGACGACGTGCGGGACGCGCTCACGATCGACCAGTCGGTGCCGATCGTGACGTGTGACGCCCGCAACCGGGAGTCGACCAAGCAGACGCTGATCACGTTGGTGGAACACGCCATGCGTCAGTGGATGTCGGTCCGCGCGGGCTAGCAGTACAACGTTGAAGGGATTCGGGGCTCGTCGTCGACGGGTCCCGCTCTCTTGCGCGCTTATTTCTCGACCAGTGCCGCCGACGTGATCAGGTGCACGGGGTAGCGACGGATCTCGCCGCCGTCCACGCCTTCGAGGATGCCGCCGGCGACGCTCACCGGCGTGACAACGCGCTGCGTCGCGACCCCTCGTGAATCCCGATATTAGACTTATATCAAGCGCTCATGAACGAATAGGGAATTACTTGGCAGCCTGTGAGTCGTCACCCGCAGTAGCCCTTTGGCCGAGGTTTCCAGGTCACTTCGACCGCCCATAGTAGTGCGGGACGCCATATAACTAAACACATATGAATGGAAGTCCCATTCAAATGAGAACACTTGCCGGTCGACAGCTGGAACAACTAAGCAGGCTGCCTTTCCTCTGGCCTTTATCATTTGTTTTCGGCGCTTGAGCCGCCTTCTACAATATTCAATAAGGGGCATTTTTCTTTTGTCAATGGGCTTCCCTACGCCTTCTTGTCTCCGCCCGCAGCTGGCCGATCAACACCTCAAGCTGCTCGTCGGCCACGGCGGCCGGGGCCTGGCCCCGCCGCGCCGGCCGCGCCTTGGCCGGGATCCGGCGGCCGGGGGGCCGCAGGTCCAGCACGGAGCCGTCGGCGCTCTCGGCGGCCGGGGCGAAGCCGGCGGAGCGCAGCTCGTCCAGCACCTCGATCAGCGGCAGCGGGCTGACCAGCACGGTCGGCGCGATCCGCCGCAGCTCCAGCCGGGCCGACGCCGGGTTGGCCAACACCTCGGTGATCAGCACCGGATCGTCGCAGCGCAGGAACGACCCGGCGGCCCCGCCGCGCAGCCGGCCGTGCCGGCGGGCCACGTCATCGATCATGTACGTCAGCGACTGGGGCACCGGCGTCCGCGACCGGCCGCGGAACAGTTCGTGCAGCTCGTCGGCGGTCCGGCCGGAGTCGAGGGCCCGCCGGATCGTCGCCTCGCCGACCCGGTACACCGTCGCGCCGCCGGCCGACTCGACGTCGGCCACCATGGCCATGTCGGCGGCCAGCATCGGCTCCAGCGGCCCGGGCGCGACCCCGTCAGGTCGGCCTGGACCAGCACGTGGTCCAGCGGCTCGGGCATCGCGTCGGCCATCCGCTTGGCCGCCATCGCCGGCCCCTCGGCCAGCAGCGACCGCGTCGCCGAACTGACCGCGCCCAGCGCCATCACACCCAGCGCCGCCGCCTCCGTGTACGTCCAGCGCACGACGTCATCCCGCAGCCGCCCGCCCCGGCGCGGGGCCCGCCACGCCAGCAGCGCCGCCACCTGGTCGGCGTTGGGCACCGAGGAGCCCGGCGGCAGCTCGGACAGCGTCTCCAGCACCCGGCGGCGCTCGCGCGGGGCCAGCGGTCGGCGCAGTTCGTCGGTGAGCGGGCCGATCGCCTTGTCCCGTTCGTCACGGGTGCCGATCAGCGCCGGCAGCCGCGGCAGCTCCAGCCAGGCGGCGGCCAGCGTGGCCCAGCGCTGCTCCGGCGCGGACACCAGCCAGCCGTCGGCCAGCGTCGTCGGCACCCACTCCGGCTCCATGCCCTCGCTGTCGGCGGCCAGCCCGGCGCCGACGACCAGCTCGACCAGCAACCCGGCGCGGGTGTCGTCGACGTCGAGGGTCTTGCCGATCCGGCGCACCTCGCGCACGCCGAGGCCGCCGGAGCGCAGCACCGGCGCGGGCTCGTGCGACCACAGCCGCAGCAGGCCCTCGACGTGCCTGACGAGCTCCAACGCCTCACCGGCCGCGGTGGTGTCCACAACGGACGGATCACGTCGAATGGTGGTGAGTTCCGGTTCCTTGACCTGCACCGTCCCGAGTGGACGGCGGCCGCGGACCGCCATGCCGACCTCGCGCGGCAGCTCCACGGTCTCGTTGTCGCGGCGGGCCAGCAACCCCATGGCCAGCAGTCGCTGGGTCGGCGTCCTGGCCCGATCCAGCGGCACGACCACGGCGGCGTCCTTGGTCAGCCCGATCGGGGAGTCCCCGGCCAGCGCGGTGAGCAGCCGCCGCTCCGGCTCGTCGAGGCCGGAGAGCACCTCGGTCAGGTCCTTGCCGGCGAGATGCGGTAACGAGCGGCCGAGGCCGCCCGGGTGCTGCGGCGCCACCTCGCGCGCCGCCGGCACCGCGGACACCGCGTCGTCCGGGCCCCACACGATCGCCCGGGTTCGCAGCGCGCGGACGGCCCCGGTCACCCGGGTGAGTGTCGCGTCGGCCGCGAACAGCCGGGCCACCTCGCGGACCGACACCGGCGCGCTGTCGGCGTCGAGCACGAGCAGCGCCTCCAGCACGGTCAGCGTGAAGGTGTCCAGGTCCTCGCAGGTCCTGGCCACGGACGCGCGGATACCCGCCCGCGTCGCCAGCACAGTGCTGTCGGCGGGCGGCGGTGTCGCCAGGTCCGGGCGGGCGCGCAGCAGCGCGACGAGCGCGTCGTCGTCGAGCGCCCGCAACCAGTCCGCGAGTGAGAGGCCGGCCATCATGCACCACGTTAGCTGTGCCGCCGGAACGGCGTCGGGCACACTATCCCTGTAGACCGTTCGATCGAGGAGGAACCGTGGCGAAGGACCGCTCCGCGCGCATCGACCCGGCGTGGCCGCACATCGAGGGTGAGAAGCACCCGGTCAGCGAGCTGGCCACCGACGTGCAGGGTGCGCTGTCCCCGTTCGGCGACATCGCGTTCCCGCTCGACGCCGAGTCGCTGCCGTACACGCACCCGGTCACCGAGATCAACCGCTGAGCCTTTTCGAGTCGCTCACGTTCCGGAATTCGACGCGGTTTAGGCTCATTTGATCGGCCGTCGGCCGCGTCGAATCTGGAGGACAGTCATGCCGGTTCCCGGACCCGGATATTCGATCACCATTCGGGTCGAGGCGCCGCCGTCTGCGAGCGCTGCCGGCGACCTGACCAGCGCAGTCGGCCGGGTCGGCGGTGTGATCACCGCCTTCGACGTGGTCGAGTCGCACGTCGATCGGGTCGTGTTCGACATCACCTGCAACGCGATGTCGGCCAATCACGCCAAGGACATCACCGACGGCCTGGACGCACTTCCGGGCGTTCGCGTCCGAAAGGTGTCCGACCGCACATTCCTGGTCCACCTCGGCGGCAAGATCGAGGTGACCTCCAAGGTCGCCCTGCGCAACCGTGACGACCTCTCCCGCGCCTACACGCCGGGCGTCGCCCGCATCTGCCAGGCCATCGCGGCCAATCCCGAGGACGCCCGCCGCCTCACCATCAAGCGCAACACCGTGGCCGTGGTCACCGACGGCTCCGCCGTGCTCGGCCTGGGCAACATCGGCCCGGCCGCCGCGCTGCCCGTGATGGAGGGCAAGGCCGCGCTGTTCAAGAAGTTCGCCGGCGTCGACGCGTGGCCGGTGTGCCTGGACACCCAGGACACCGAGGAGATCATCCGCGCGGTCGAGCTGATCGCCCCGGTCTACGGCGGCATCAACCTGGAGGACATCGCCGCCCCGCGCTGCTTCGAGATCGAGGCCCGGCTGCGGGAGAAGCTGGACATCCCCGTTTTCCACGACGACCAGCACGGCACCGCCATCGTGGTCGTCGGCGCGCTGCGCAACGCCCTGCGGGTGGTCGCCAAGGACATCACCAAGTGCAAGGTCGTGGTGTGCGGCGTCGGCGCCGCCGGCTCGGCCATCATCCGGCTGCTCCAGCACCAGAATCCGGGCGACATCCTGGCCGTCGACATCCACGGCATCGTGCACCCGGACCGGGGCGACCTGGACTCCAACCTGGAGCAGATCGCCGCCAGCACCAACGCCGAGCGCAAGGCCGGCACCCTGCACGACGCGCTGGTCGGGGCGGACGTGTTCATCGGCGTCTCCGCGCCCAACCTGTTCGGCGCGGCCCAGGTGGCCACCATGAACTCCGACGCCATCGTGTTCGCGCTGGCCAACCCGGACCCGGAGATCGACCCGGTGGAGGCCCAGCAGCACCGCCATCGTGGCCACCGGCCGCAGCGACTACCCGAACCAGATCAACAACGTGCTGGCCTTGCCGGGTGTGTTCCGCGGCCTGCTCGACGCCCACGCCAGCACCATCACCGACGCGATGCTGGTGTCCGCGGCCAACGCCATCGCCGACGTGGTGGAGCCGGCCCAGCTCAACGCCTCGTTCATCGTGCCGAGCTTTTTTCGACAACGCGGTGTCGCCGGCGGTGGCTTTAGTTCGGTCAAGAACGCCGCCCAGAACAAGTGAGCGAGCTCAGTCACGTCGACGCCGCC
>NZ_KK037166.1:5273902-5276062 GCF_000568255.1 Kutzneria sp. 744 | reverse complement strand
GGGCGAGGCCGAATCGGCCTCGCCCGTCGAGCTTTAAGCAGACGTCACTTCGTGGTCAGCTTCTGACCCACGATGATCAGGTTCGGGTTCGAACCGACGACGTCCTTGTTCTTGTTGTACAGGTCCTGCCAGGTGCCCGGCAGCTTCAGGTCCTGCACCAGCCCGGACAGGGTGTCGCCCGCCTTGACGGTGTAGTCGCCGTTGCCGTCCAGCTTCGGAGCCTGGTACGGGGCCTGAGCCTGCGCCTGCGGGGCCGGGGTGGCCTTGCGCTGGGGCGCGGGGGCGCTCTTCTTGGGGGCCGGAGCCGGAGCCCCGGTGCCACCGGCGGTCGTGCCGCCGAGGCCGCGAAGGCCACACACCGGCCACGCGCCGATGCCCTGGCCGGCGAGCACGCGCTCGGCGACGGCGATCTGGGCCTCGCGGCTGGCCAGGTTGGCCTGCGACGCGTAGGCGGTGCCGCCGTAGGCACGCCACGTGCTGGCGGTGAACTGAAGACCGCCGTAGAAACCGTTTCCGGTGTTGATCGCCCAGTTACCGCTGCTCTCGCACTTGGCAACGGCGTCCCAGTTCACGCTCGGCGCCGCGTTGGCGGTGCCGGCCGCAATCGCCATCGGGGCGGCGACGATCGCACCGGCCAGGACGACCTGGGTGGCGGTACGAGCGACGGTGGACTGCTGACGGTGCTTACCGCGGTAAGAACTCATTGACCTCTCGCCTACAGCGCCTGCTGTTGGAGCACGCCGGGCCGTGTCGGGCACATGTCGCCCGCACAGCGTCCGGCGGTGGGGACCGCGTGGTGCTCGGCCTCTGGGCGGTTCTCGGGCGCCCAGGGGGTGGGTTCCCCCGCCCCTGTTCGGTAGTTGTCCTTCGCTCGGGGTTTGGTGCCGGGGGACCGCCGAACAGGGTTTGGCGCTTCGGTCCCTCGGGTACTGCCAGCCGTTTCGGGTTCGGCCGAGAAGCGACACTAGGTAACGGCGGCGGGATCGCCAAATGATGAAGTGTGTGACCGTCATCACAGTAACGCGACGCAACCGGGGTCGATTGCGCTTGTTTGTGCAGGTCAGGTCGTCGTTATCTGGCCGTTTCCAAGTCGAGATCGATCACCCAACGTGAGGCCTGTGTCACGTGGTTTAGGCCAAAAGCGATGAGGTCCGCGCAACCGAAAAGTTGCCCGGAAACCCCTTGCGGCCCAGTGACTGGATCGATACAGGAGGGGGTTGTGGACCGCTAGGCTGCTCCCCGGCAGCGGCGGTCGAGGGGAGGGGCTGGATGGCGGGCGAGATCGAGTTCCGCGTGCTCGGCCCGCTGGAGGTCCTCATCGACGGAGTCCCGCGCCCGCTGCCCGCGGCCAAGCAGCGCCTGCTGCTCGGCTCACTGCTGCTCCAGGCCAACCACGCGGTCGCCGCGTCCGAGCTCGTGGACGTCGTCTGGGGTGAGCGGCCGCCGGCCGGCGCGCGCAACACACTGCGCACCTACGTCATGCGCCTGCGCCAGCAGCTCGGCCCCGCCTGCGCGCTGCGCACCGCCCAGGACGGTTACGCGCTCGACGTCCCGGCCGGCTCGCTGGACGCCACCCGCTTCCGTGAACTGCTCGTTCGGGCCCGTTCGGTCGAGGATCCGACGACCGTGTGGACCCTGTTGACCGAGGCGCTGCGGCTGTGGCGCGGCCCGGTGCTGGCCGATGTTCCGCTGGACCCGTTGCGGCACAACGAGATCAACCGCCTTGAGGCGGAGTGGCTGGACGCCCGGGAGCGCCGCATCGACGCCGGCCTCACCCTCGGCCGGCACGAGGAGCTGGTGCCGGAGCTGCGCGATCTGGCCGACGCCAACCCGGCCCGCGAGCAGGTCTGGGCCCAGCTGATGATCGCCCTCTACCGCGCCGGCCGACGCGTCGACGCGCTGCACGTATATAGAGAGGTGTACGAGTACCTCTCCGACGCGCTCGGAGTGGACCCCGGCGCCGAGCTGCTGCGTGTGCACCAGGCCGTGCTGTCCGACCATCCGAGCCTGCGAAGTCCGTTGGGGGCCAAGGCCGCCGTGCCGGCCCAGCTGCCACCCGAGGTGATCAACTTCGTCGGACGGGAGGCCGCCGCGGCCGCGATCGTCGAGCGGCTGGCCCCGGCCGAGCCGACCGCCACCCCGGTGGTGGTGCTGACCGGG
>NZ_KK037166.1:5250262-5273802 GCF_000568255.1 Kutzneria sp. 744 | reverse complement strand
CCACGGATCTCGACGAGCAGTCGGCGGCGCTGCGCTCCCGGTTGGCGGGCAAGCGAATGCTCATCGTCCTGGACAACGCCGCCCGCCCCGGCCAGATCCGTCCGGTGCTGCCCGGCGACCCCGGCTGCGCCGTTCTGGTCACGAGCCGGGACGCGTTGCGCGGGCTCGTCGAGCAGCCGGGCGCCAGCCGCGTGCACGTCGGCGGCCTCACCCCGGCCGAGTCGAACACGTTGCTGGCCCGCATCCTCGGCGACGAGGCCGTCCGCAACGAGCCGGCCGCCGCCGCCGAACTGGCCGAGCTGTGCACACATCTGCCGCTGGCGCTGCGCATCGCCGCCGCGAACATGATCGACGACGAGCACCCGCGCCTGGCCGAGCAGCTGGGCCGGCTGCGCGAGGGCAACCGGCTGGCCGCGCTGGCCGCCGACGGGGACGAGACGGTGACCGTCCGGGCCGCGTTCGACCTTTCTTATGAGGCGCTGGCCGAACCGGCCAAGCGCGCCTTCCGTCTGGTCGGCCTCGCGCCGTGCCAGGACCTCACGCCGGAGGCGATGGCGCCGCTCGCCGACTGCGCGCCGCACCAGGCCCGCCGCCTGCTCGACCAGCTCGCCGCCGCGAACCTGGTGCAGCAGTTGGGCCCCGGCCGCTACCAGGCGTACGACCTGCTCCGCGTCTACGCCCACGAGCGGGCGCTGGCCGAGCCGGAGGACCAGGCGCTGGCCCGGCTTCAGACCTATTACCTCCATGTCGTCGCGGAAGCGGCCGATCTGCTCGGGCCCGAGGTGCCCAGCCTGGTGCCGCTGCCGCCGCGCCAGGGACCGACCCGGTTCGACGATCGCGACGAGGCGCTGGACTGGATGACCGCGGAGCTGCCCAACCTGGTGCCGCTGATCCAGCAGGGCCGGGGGGAGATCGTCTGGCAGCTGGTGGATTCGCTGCGTGGCTTCTTCTACGCCCAGCGGCTGGCCACCGAATGGCAGCTCGTCACCCAGGCCGGCCTCGGCGCCGCGGCCGTGGCCGCCGACGAGGTCGCCGAGGCGGCGATGCGCTACAACCGGGCCGCCCTGGACTGGAGCCGCGGCCGGGCCAACGAGGCCGCCGACGGCTTCGCCCGCGCCCTGGAGGTGTTCCGCCGCACGGGACTGCGCGTCGGCGAGTACTCGGCGCTGACCAACCTGGCCATCGCCCTGTCCGAAATGGGCGATCTTGACGGTGCCGCCACCCGGTTCGCCGACGCGCTGGCCCTGGCCGAGAACGAGCCGACCCGGCTGGCCCCGGTGCTGTTCAACCTGGGCCTGGTGCAGGTCAGCCTGGGTGAGACCGACGAGGGCTTCAGCTACCTGGCCCGGGCCCGGGCCATCTGCGCCGAGCTGGGCATCGAGCACGGCGAGGTGAACTGCCTCAACAACCTGCTCAACTTCAGCCGGCACATGGGCCGGTTCGAGGCCGTCGAGGAGTACTTCGAGCGCGGCGTGGCGATGAGCAGGCGGCTGGGCAACCAGGAGAGCGAGTCCGGGCTGTTCAACGCGATGGCCCTGGTGCGGCTGGACTTCGGCCGTCAGGACGAGGCCGAGCGGATGGCCGCCACCGCCTTGGAGCTGGCCGACTCGCCGAGCATGTTCCGCTCCCGCATCGACGCGCTGAACACCCTCGGCGACGTCGCGCTGGTCGGCGACCGTCCGGCCGAGGCGATCGAGCACTACCGGCAGGCGCTGGACCTGAGCCGCCAGCGGGACCTGCGGTTCGGCGAGGTCGAGGCGTTGATCGGCCTGACGTACGCGATGCGCGACAACTCCCGCGCGCTGGCCCACGCCGTCGAGGCGGTCGAGCTGACCGCCCGGCACGAGCTGAGGCTGTGTGAGGGACGGGCGCTCCTCGCCCAGGCGCACGTGCATCTGCGCCGGGAGGAAACCGAAGCGGCGATCGACTTCGCCGAACGGGCGGTGGCGCTGCTGCGCAAGACCGGACTGCGGCTGTGGTGGCCGCGGGCGCTGGTCGTGCTCGCCGCCGCGCACCGGGCCGCGGGCGACGCGGCGACGGCCGATCGGCACGACGCCGAGGCCACATGGCTGCTGGGCGTGATGGGACTCGCGCCGTCCTCGAACTAGACTCGACGCTTCCCCGGTGGGAAGTTCCATTTTCGCTAGTCGGCACCGCGCGACGCTCCTAGGCTGAACAACAACTGCACGGCCGAGAGGAGGCGGGCATGTCCACCGACATGCGCTTCCGCATCCTCGGACCGCTGGAGGTCTCGCTGGCCGGGCGGCCGGTGCCGATCCGCGCGGCCAAGCACCGGACCCTGCTGGCCAGCCTGCTGCTGAGGGCCAATCGGGTGGTTCCGGTGGACGCGCTCGTGGAGCGGCTGTGGGCGGGCAACCCGCCGGCCCGGGCCCGCGGCACCCTCCAGACCTACGTGCTGCGGCTGCGGCAGACCCTCGGCGACCCGGCCCTGGTCCGCACCGCGCCGGAGGGCTACTACATCGACGTGCCGCCGGGATCGGTGGATCTGGAGCGGTTCCGCGAGCTGTCCGACGAGGGCACGCGCGCCGGCGACGCCGGCGACCTGACCGCCGCGGCCGCCGCGCTGGACGAGGCGCTCCAGCTCTGGCGCGGCGCCCCGCTGGCCGACGTGCCGTCGGAGGAGCTCCAGCGCAACGTCGTCCCGCAGCTGGTCGAGCAGCACCTCCAGGTGTTGGAACGGCGCATCGACATCGACCTCCAGCGCGGCCGGCACCAGGTGCTGATCGCCGAGTTGCAGTCGTTGACGGCCAAGCACCCCACGCGCGAGCCGTTCTGGGGCCAGCTGATGCTGGCCCTGCACCGCAGCGGCCGGCAGGCCGACGCGCTCGCCGCCTACCGGGGCGTGGCCGGCTATCTGGCCGACGAGCTGGGCATCGACCCCGGCGAGCCGCTGCGCCGGCTGCACCAGGCCATGCTGCGCAACGATCCCGAGCTGATCGCCCCGGTGGCCACGGGCGAGGCGCGGCCGGTGGTCGTGCCGTCGCAGCTGCCGGCCGACATCGCCGACTTCGTCGGCCGCGAGGAGCTCATCGACGAACTGGTCGCCCGGTTCCGGCTCGGCACGCCGGAAGGGCCGGTCGCCGTGATGGGGCCGCCCGGTGTCGGCAAGACGGCCTTCGTCGTCCACCTCGCCCACCGGCTGCGACCGCGCTTTCCGGACGGGCAGCTCTACGCCAACCTGCGCGGCTACGCCCTCGGCCCCGCACTGAGCACCGCTCAGGTGTTGTCCCGGTTCCTGCGGGCGATGGGTGTGCCGCCGGAGCAGATCCCGATCGACGTCGAGCACCAGGCGGCGACCTTCCGCGCCCTCGTCCACGGCAAGCGGATCCTGATCGTGCTGGACAACGCCGCCGCGGCCGACCAGATCCGGTCGTTGCTGCCGCCGCCCGACGGCTGCGCGGTGCTCGTGACCAGCCGCAACGACCTGCGCAACCGCTTGCCCCACGTCGAGACCGTGCTGCTGGAGCCTCTCACGCCGGCCGAGTCCAGACAGCTGCTCAGCGCGGTGCTCGGGCCCGACCTCAAGGACGTCCCGGCGTCGACGGAGCTGGCCCGGCTGTGCGCGTACCTGCCGCTGGCCCTGCGCATCGCCGCCGCCAACCTGGCCAAGTCGCCGCCGTCCGGGCTGGCCGACTACGTGGCCGAGCTCCGCAACGGCAACCGGCTGTCGGCGTTGAGCATCGCCGGCGACGAGGGCACCGCCGTGCGCGCCGCCTTCGACCTTTCCTATACGACGCTGCAACCGCGGGCCCGTGAGCTGTTCCGGTTGCTGGGCCTCGTGCCGGGGCCGGACTTCACGCCGCAGGCCGCCGCCGCGCTGATGTCCACCGATGCCGTCGACGCCGCCGAGCTCCTCGACCAGCTCGCCGCCGTGCACCTCGTGCAGCCGGGGCAGCCGGGCCGCTTCCAGTTCCACGACCTGATCCGCCTCTACGCCGCGCAGCGTGAGCACGAGGAGAACACCCGCACGGAGCGGGACATCGTGGTGAAGCGGCTGCTCGACCACTACCTGTCCGGCGCGATCGGCGCTGCCCATGTGGCGTACCGGGATCTGGTGCGGCTGGTCGTCGGCAAGCAGCGGGGCCTGGCCTTCGCCACCGAGCCCGACGCGTTGGCGTGGCTGGATGCCGAGCGGCTCAACCTGATCGCCGCCTTCGGCTACGCGGCCCGGCACCACCTGGCCGACCACGCCGTGCGCCTCGCCGACGCTCTGCGCGGGTATTTCCTTGCGCACCAATACAACGTGGACTGGTTCGCCACCGCCTCGACCGCCGTCACGGTGGCCCGGCGGGCCGGGGACCGCCGCGGCGAGGCGGCGATGCTGTTCAACCTCGGCACCGCGCAGTGGAACATGGACCGGCAGGAGGAGGCGATCGACAGCTTCCTCGCCGCCGCCGAGATCTTCCGTGAGCTCGGGGCCGACGACGGGGCCGCGGCCTCGCTCAACAACGCCGGCAACTCCCATCTGGAGCTGGGCCAGTTCGACGAGGCCGCCGGCTACTTCGATGAGGCGCTGACCTTGGCCAAGCGGTCCGGGCTGCGCGACGTCGAGGTCATCGGGCAGGCCAACATCGGCTTCGTGCTGCTGGAGCTCGGGCGGCTCGGCGAGGCCATCGAGCACTGCCGGCGGTCCATCGAGCTGTGCCGGGCGGCCGGCCTGCGGCACTGCGAGGCCCACAGCGTCGCCAACCTCGGCGCGGCCCTGTTGGAACGCGGCCACCCGATGGAAGCGATCGAGCAGCTCACCACCGCGCTGGCGATGTTCCGGGCCATGGGCGAGGTCACCGCCGGGCTGGAAGTGTTGCACCGCCTGGCAACCGCGTACCAGATGACGGCACGGCTTGAGCCCGCGCTGGAGTTGGCCCGGGAGGCCCTGGACAGCGCCCGCCGCACCGGCAGCCGCCGCGCGCAGGCGATGAGCCTGTCGGCGCTGGGCCTGACCCTGCACATGGCCGGCAAGTTCCCCGAGGCCATGCGGTGCTTCGACGAGGCGCTGGGCATGCTGGACGAGGTCAGGCACATGCGGACCCGGCTGTGGGTGCTGATCGGGGCGTCGATGGCGATGATCCCCGTCGGCCGGCTGGAGGAGGCGCTGGCCATCGGCCGCCGCGCCCTCGAACTCGCCGCCCCGCTGCCGCTCTACCGGGCCCGCGCGCAGTTGTTGTTGGCGCACTTGCTGATCGCCCGTCGCGGGGAGCAGGACATGGCCGACGCCTACGCGTATGCGGTGCAGGCACGGGAGATCTTCCAGACCGCCGGCAACCCCAGCGGCTCCGCCTGGTCCCTGCACGTGATGGCCCAGGTGCGCAAGCACCGTGGCGAAACCGAGGCCGCCGACCAGCTCAACCGCGAGGCCCTGCGCACCATCGACGGCCGCGCCTGGACGGATCAGATCCGCGCCGCGATCACGGCCTGACGGCCGCCACGAAGCGCCCTTCCCGAACTCCGAGTAGCGGAATGGTCCGTTCCGAACCTCGGATCGACCGGTCAGCCGCCGGCGAAGGGCGGCAGGACGTCGAGCTCAAGGCCGTCAGCGACCGGAATCCTGGTGTCCCGCACGGCAATTCCGTCCAGCAGCAGGCTGGAGGCGGTGAGCACGCGGGCCAGTCCCTCGCCGTGCCGGTCCCGCACCAGCCGCAGCACGTCGTCCACAGTGGACTCGGGCGGCAGGCTCAGCTGCTCGTCGCCGACGCCGGCCGCCGCCTTGGCGCCGGCGAAGTAGCGGATGGTCAACACCACGCGGTCAGCCTCCGATCGCGCTCATCGGACGGTCCGGCTGCGCGAACCCGTCGTCGTTGATGCCGTGCCCCTTGGCCTTGCCCCACATCGCGATCCGCCACAGCCGCGCGAGCTCCTCGTCGGAGGCGCCGTCACGCATCGGGCCGCGCAGGTCGGTCTCGGTGGTGGCGAACAGGCAGGTCCGCAGCGCCCCGTCGGCGGTCAGCCGGGTCCGGTCGCAGGCCGCGCAGAACGGCCTGGTCACCGACGCGATCACGCCGACCGTGGCCGGGCCGCCGTCGACCAGCCAGCGCTCGGCCGGCGCCGCGCCGCGGGCGGTGGGCTCGGGAGTGAGCGTGAACCGGGTGCTCAACCGGTCGAGGATCTCCTCGGCGGTGATCATCTTCGCGCGGTCCCACTCGTGCTGGGCGTCCAGCGGCATCTGCTCGATGAACCGCAGCTGGTAGCCGTGGTCGAGGCAGAACTGGAGCAGGTCCGGGGCCTCGTCCTCGTTCACGCCGCGCATCAGCACGGTGTTGACCTTCACCGGTCGCAGCCCGGCGTCGTGGGCGGCGGCCAGGCCTTCGAGCACGTCGTCGAGGCGGTCGCGGCGGGTGATCGTCGCGAACCGGTCCGACCGAAGTGTGTCGAGGGACACATTGATGCGGTCCAGTCCGGCCAGGGCCAACTGGTGGGCCTTGCGGGCCAACGACACCGCGTTGGTCGTCAGGGACATGCGGGGCCGCGGGCGCAGTTCCGCCGCGGCCGCGAGGATTTGCGGCAAATCCTTACGCAGCAGCGGTTCCCCGCCGGTGAAGCGGAGCTCCCGCACGCCGAGAAGGTCGACCGCGACGCGAATGAGCCGGATCAGCTCGGTCCCGGTCAGCAGGTCGCCGCTCGGCAGCCACTCCAGACCCTCGGCCGGCATGCAGTACGTGCACCGCAGATTGCACCGGTCCGTGAGTGAAACCCGCAGGTCAGTGGCCACGCGGCCGTAGGAGTCGATCAAGTCCGGCCGATCGGGACGCGTCGAGGCGTCAGGGGTGCTCCGCACGCCTGGAATTCCTAGCTCGACGGGTGCCATCACGATCAGGGTAGTCGCTGGAAGCCCTAGGCTGGACCGTCGCGGAACGGACGTTCGGCGGTTACGATGTCTTCTGGGCCGAGTGTCTTAGCAAGTAAGCGGGTGATGGCGAATGTCGGAGACGGCCGAGGCCAGGGCGGTCTATCCGGTCAGCGACGAGGAGCTGGAGCGGTTCTCGTGGCTGGGTCGGGACAGCAGCCTGGTGACGGTGATGTTCCATGCGCGCATCGCCGAGCAGCTCGGGCTGTCCGCCACCGACCACAAGTGCCTCGACCTCGCCGCCCGCAGCGGCCAGCCGATGACCGCCGGGCGCATCGCCGAGCTGTCCGGGCTGTCCACCGGCGCGGTCACCGGCGTCATCGACCGGCTGGAGCGCGCCGGCTACGTCCGCCGCGTCCGCGACCCGCACGACCGGCGCAAGGTGCTGGTCGAGGTCACCCTCAGCGCGCAGGACCCGGAGCGGTTCAGCGTGCTGTTCAAGGGTGTGTCCGAGATGATGGCCCGGATCCTCGCCCACTACACGCCCGAGCAGCGTGAACTGCTCTTCGCGTACGGCAGCGAGGTGCTGGCCGAGATGCGCAAGGAAGTCACCCGGGTCGGCGAGAAGGACTGACCTTCCGGTCCGTTCGATCCGCTCGGGTCGCGAATCCGCATCTGCGGCCCGTTACCTCTTTTCGTGCCGCACCGGCGGAGTTAATCTCGGCGCGTGACTCGACCTGACCCGCCCACCTACCGGGTGTCCGAGGCCGCCGTGCTGCTCGGCGTGAGCGATGACACCGTGCGTCGCTGGCTGGACGCCGGGCAGCTCACCGCCGGGGTCGACGCCGCCGGCCGCAAGGTCGTCGACGGCGCCGAGCTGGCCGTGTTCGCCCGCGCCCAGGCCACCGCCGTGCCCGACCCGTCCGGGGTGGGCCGCTCGGCCCGCAACCGGTTCGTCGGCCTGGTCACCGAGATCGTCGAGGACAAGGTCATGGCCCAGGTCGAGATCCAGAGCGGGCCGCACCGAGTGGTGTCGCTGATGAGCACGGAGGCGGTCCGCGAACTCGGGCTGACCCCCGGCATGCTCGCGGTGGCCGTGGTCAAGTCCACCCAGGTGATCATCGAAACGCCGGGAGGCATGTCGTGAGGAAACTCGTCGTCGCCATCGGGTCGGCCGCGTTGCTGCTGACCGCGTGCGGTGGTGGGCAGACGGCCGCGGCCCCGTCCACCACCAGCTCGGCCCCGAAGGAGTCGGGCACCCTCACCGTGCTCGCCGCCGCTTCGGGGATCCCTCTTCAACAAGATCAAGGCCGACTTCGAGTCGGCCACCCCGGCGTCACCGTCAAGCTCACCTTCGACGGCTCGTCCACGCTGGTGCAGCAGATCGCCAACGGCGCGCAGGCCGACGTGTTCGCCTCGGCCGACCAGGCCAACATGGACAAGGTCACCAAGGCCTCGCTCAACGACGGCACGCCGCAGCTGTTCGCCCGCAACAAGCTGGCGATCGCGGTCCCGCCGAGCAACCCCAAGAACATCGCCACCTTCGCCGACCTGGCCAAGCCCGGCGTCGTGGTCGTCGTCTGCGCGGACGCCGTGCCCTGTGGCGCGGCCGCGCTGAAGGTCGAGGCGGCCACCGGCGTCACCATCAGCCCGGCCAGCAAGGAAACCGCCGTCACCGGCGTGCTGTCCAAGGTGGAGTCCGGCGACGCCGACGCGGGCCTGGTCTACCTGACCGACGTCAACTCGGCCGGCAGCAAGGTGAAGGGCGTGCCCTTCCCCGAGGCCGACAAGGCGATCAACGACTACCCGATCACCGCGCTGCGCAACGCCCCGCAGTCCGCGCTGGCCAAGGAGTTCGTCGAGTTCGTGCGCGGCGAGCAGGGCCGCAAGGAACTCACCGCGGTGGGCTTCCAGGTTCCGTGAGACGGTCCGTCCCCGTCCTGCTGTGGGTGCCGGCCGCGCTGGCCCTGGCCCTGGTCGTGCTGCCGGTCATCGGACTGGTGGCCCGCAGCGACCTCGGCCGGCTGCCCGAGCTGGTGACCAGCCCGACCGCACTGGAGGCCCTGTGGCTCTCGGTGCGGACGGGCGCGGCCGCCACCCTGCTGTCGTTGTTGTTCGGCGGTCCGCTCGCGGTCGTGCTGGCCCGCGGGCGGCTGCCGGGGCTTCGGCTGTTGCGGGCCATTGTGCTGCTGCCGCTCGTGCTTCCGCCCGTCGTCGGCGGCCTGGCCCTGCTGTACCTGTTGGGGCGTAACGGCTTCGGCGGTCAGGTCCTGGCGGTGTTCGGGGTGCGGCTGCCGTTCACCACGGCCGCGGTGATCATCGCGCAGACGTTCGTCGCCATGCCGTTCCTGGTGATCGGTCTTGAGGGCGCGCTGCGGACTGCCGGTGAGCGCTACGAGGCCGTCGCCGCGACGCTCGGGGCCGCGCCGTGGACGGTGTTCCGGCGGGTGACCGTGCCGTTGTTGTTGCCCTCCTTGGGTTCTTCGCTGGTGTTGGCCTTCGCCCGGTCGTTGGGGGAGTTCGGGGCCACGATCACCTTCGCCGGCAACCTTGAGGGCACCACCCAGACCCTGCCGCTGCTGGTCTACGTGCAGTCCCAGTCCGATGTGGACGCCGCCGTCGCCGTGTCGCTGTTGTTGGTGGTGCTGGCCGTCGTGGTGATCGCCGTTGCTCGGCCTCGTTCGATCGAGGGCCGGCTATGACGCTCGACCTGGACATCACCGTTCGCCGCGACTCCTTCGCCCTGTCGCTTGAGCTCTCCGTCGCCGCTGGCGAAGTCGTTGCGGTGCTTGGGCGAAACGGGGCCGGCAAGTCCACCCTGCTGTCGGCGCTGGCCGGGCTGCTGCGCCCCGACTCCGGTCGGATCACGCTGGCCGGCCGGGTGCTGACCGACGCCTCCACCGGCGTGCACGTGCCGCCTCACCGGCGTGGCATCGGTTTGCTGGCCCAGGATCCGCTGCTTTTCCCGCACATGACCGTGGCCGCCAATGTCGCCTTCGGACCTCGCTCTCGGGGCATTTCCCGTACCGACTCGGCGGCGTTGGTGACGCGGTTGCTGTCCGATGTGGACGCCGCCGAGTTCGCCGCCCGCCGCCCCGGTCAGCTTTCCGGCGGGCAGGCCCAGCGGGTCGCCGTCGCCCGGGCGTTGGCGTCCGAGCCGGAGCTGCTGCTGCTCGACGAACCCTTTGCCGCACTCGACGTCGACGCCGCTCCTGCCCTGCGCGCCATGCTCCGGCGGGTGCTGCGGGACTCCGGCCGCACGGCCCTGCTCGTCACCCATGATCCGCTGGACGCCCTCGTCCTGGCCGACCGCGTGGTCGTGCTGTCCGGCGGGGAGATCGTCGAACAGGGCGAGACCCGGGCCGTGCTCTCGCGCCCCCGGACCGCCTTCACCGCCCGCATCGCCGGCCTCGACCTCGTTTCCGGCGTCTTCGGGCCGTCCGGGCTGGTCGTCGGCGACTTCGTGATCAGCGGCCACGTGCCCGCACCCATCGACGAGGGCACCCTGGCCGTCGCCGTCTTCGCCCCCTCCGCCGTCGCCGTGCACGTCTCGCCGCCCGCCGGCAGCCCCCGGAACGTGTTCGGGGCCGTCGTCGGCGGCCTTGAGCCCCACGGCGACCTCATCCGGCTGCGTGTCGCTCGTAGCGTGGACGGCCCATCCTGGGTGGAGGGCCTCGCCGCCGACCTCACCGCCGCCGCCGTCGCCGACCTGGGCCTGGAGCCCGGCGTCCGGGTCTGGCTGGCCGTCAAGGCCGCCGAAGTGGCCCTGCACCCCGTCGCCGGGGGATCATGAGGGCATGGTCTGGAACTACCTGATGGACATGGATGGTGTGCTGGTCCACGAGGAGCACATCATCCCCGGCGCCGACCAGTTCCTCGCGGAGCTGCGGGACCAGGACATCCCGTTCATGCTGCTGACCAACAACTCCATCTACACCCCCCGTGACCTGCGGGCCCGGCTGCTGCGGACCGGCCTGGACGTGCCCGAGTCGTCCATCTGGACCTCGGCGCTGGCCACCGCCAAGTTCCTCGACACCCAGCGCCCCGGCGGCGCCGCCTACGTCATCGGCGAGGCCGGGCTCACCACCGCCCTGCACTCCATCGGCTACGTGCTGACCGACACCGACCCGGACTACGTCGTGCTCGGCGAGACCCGGACCTACAGCTTCGAGGCCATCACCAAGGCCATTCGGCTGGTCGACGGCGGCGCTCGGTTCATCGCCACCAACCCCGACGAGAGCGGTCCCAGCCGGGAGGGCCTGCTGCCCGCCACCGGCTCCGTCGCCGCGCTGATCGCCCGGGCCACCGGCCGTGAGCCCTATTTCGTTGGCAAGCCCAACCCCTTGATGATGCGTTCCGCGCTGCGGGCCATCGGCGCCCACTCCGAGAGCACCCTCATGATCGGCGACCGGATGGACACCGACGTCCGCTCCGGTCTCGAGGCCGGCCTGCAGACCATTCTGGTCCTTTCCGGCATTTCCGGCGCCGACACCGCCGAGCGCTTCCCCTACCGGCCCACCCTCGTGATCGACTCCATCGCCGACCTCGTCGGCCGCGGCGCCGACCCGTTCAAGCGCGATTAGTCACCCTGCGTGATCACCCGTTCGCGGACAGCTGGAAACCATGAATCCGCAGCTCACGGAGATCATTTCGATACGCTCCGGTGACCGGGCTGGTCGGCGGGCAGGGGGGTGGACCGCCTATCGTCTCTCACCGTGGGCGACGACGAACGTGACGAGTCGGTGTTCGTGGTCGGTGATGTCCATGGCCACCTCTCCGAGCTCATCACCGCATTGCACGATGCCGGCCTGACCACCCCCGAGGGGCAGTGGTCCGGCGGCCGGCACCGCCTGTGGTTCCTCGGCGACTTCGTCGACCGCGGCCCCGACGGCATCGGCGTCATCGAGCTCGTCATGCGCCTGGCCGACCAGGCCGACCGGGCCGGCGGCTTCGTCGGCTCCCTCCTGGGCAACCACGAGGTGCTCCTGCTCGGCATGCACCTGTTCGGCGACACCCCCGTGCCCTCCGACTACGGCTTCCGCAGCTTCGCCCGCTCCTGGCACCTCAACGGCGGTCAGCTGTCCGACCAGACCCGCCTCACCGACCGGCACGTGCGCTGGCTCACCGACCGCCCCGTCGCCGTCGTCGTCGACGACCACCTGCTCCTGCACTCCGACACCACCGCCTACCTCTCGTGGGGCGATTCCGTCGAGGAGATCAACTCCGCCGTCCGCGCCATCCTCCACGGCCAGGACCTCACCTCCTGGTGGGACTGCTGGCACAAGATGACCACCCGCTTCGCCTTCCGCGGCGCCACCGGCGCCCAGACCGCCGACGAGATCATGGGCAAGTTCGGCGGCCAGCGCATCGTGCACGGCCACAGCATCATCGCCGACCAGCTCGGCATCGAGCCCGAGCAGGTCGACGGCCCCCTGTCCTACGCCGACGGCAAGGTCCTCGCCGTCGACGGCGGCCTCTTCGACGGCGGCCCCTGCCTGGTCGTGGAGCTCTAGCTTTTCCGGCCCTGGCGATGCTAACCGGCTAGGGGTGTTTGCGGGCGTGCGTGCGTTTTGTGCCCTATCCACCCCGTCCGGGCCTGCTGGCGGTGTTTGGTTGCAGGGCAAAAGCTATGAGATCTTCCCCCGCCCTCGCCCCGTGGTGGCTCCAGGGGTTGCGGAGATGTGAGCCGTGCTCTCCTTCTAAAGGTGGCTGGCCACCGCCACGTGTGGGCACTCTCCGTAATCGATCTTTGACATTTGGTGACCCTGGCGCACGTCGCGACATAAGGATATTGTTATAGTCACTGAGCGTGGGACGTGGAACTTGTCGACGAGGTAGCTGCCTGGCTGTTGGCACCTGCTCGAACCGACCCTGAAACAGCTGACCAGGTGGAAGCGGCGATCGACGTCCTGGCCGAGGAGGGGCCGAGTTTGGGTCGACCACTGGTGGATCGGGTCAAGGGCTCGGCGGTTCATAACATGAAGGAGCTGCGGCCGGGTTCCAGTGGAGCGACCGAGATGAGGATCCTGTTCGTCTTCGATCCCGTTCGTCGGGCTGTCCTGCTGGTGGCCGGGGACAAGTCAGGGGACTGGCGCGGTTGGTACAGGAAGGCCGTCCTGCTGGCCGAAAAGCGTTACGCGGAGCACCTTGCGACGACAAAGGACGAGGAGGGCTGAGAAATGGCTCGCTCCTGGAAGGAAGTCAAGGCTGACAAGGCGGCCATCGACCAGGCCAACGGCCGCGATGTCGACGCTGCGCGGGCCACCGCGCGAAACAGGGTCGAGGCGTATGTGCTGGGGTTTCGGCTCGGCCAGCTTCGCGAGCAGGCCCGCGTCACCCAGACGGAGCTTGCTCGCCGCATGGGGGTCAGCCAGCCGCGGGTCAGCCAGCTGGAGCAGGGAGACCTGAACCAGCTGACAGTGGACACGGTTCGCCGGTACGCGGAGGCTCTCGGCGGTCAGCTGAAGATTGTTGTCGACTTCGAGGACCACGATGTGACTGTCTCCACCAGCGAGGTGGACTGCGAGCACGTGTCCGCCTGACTAGGTCACGGTCCCCGGGCATGATCCCGCTGAGGGCGGTTCAGGCGCGTGTGTGTCTTGTGCCCCACCCGCCCGCCCACTGCGAACTATCGGCCCGTACCCGGTCCGACCACGGCGTTGTGGACAACGAGGGAGCCGGGGAGGGTTGTCCACAGCACCCCCGCTCGGGGGTGGCAGTGGTCCGCGTCACAGGCGAGGATGGGCCACATGGTCGCACTGCCTGCATACGCCTCGGGAACCTCGGATGTGCCGCTGCTCGGCGACACGATCGGCGACAACCTGGACCGGACGGTGGAGCGGTTCGGGGAGCGGGATGCGCTGGTGGAGTGCGCGTCGGGCCGCAGGTGGACGTACGCGGAGCTGGCGGCGGACGTGGATGCGGTGGCGCTGGGGTTGCAAGGCCTGGGCGTGGCCAAGGGCGACCGGGTGGGCATCTGGGCGCCGAACTGCGCGGAGTGGGTGCTGACGCAGTACGCGACGGCGAAGATCGGGGCGATTCTGGTCAACATCAACCCGGCCTATCGGGTGCACGAGCTGGAGTTCGTGCTGAACCAGGCCGAGGTGGGCACGCTGGTGGCGACGCCGGCGTTCAAGACGTCGGACTACGAGGCGATGATCGCCGAGGTGCGGCCGAACTGCCCGAAGCTGCGGACGGTGCTGCTGATCGGGCGTCCGGAGTGGACGGACGTGCTGGAGAGCGGCCGGCGGGGAGACCGGAGCGGGCTCAAGGAGATCAGGCTCTCGCCGGACGACCCGATCAACATCCAGTACACCTCGGGCACAACGGGCTTCCCGAAGGGTGCGACGCTGTCGCACCACAACATCCTGAACAACGGATACTTCGTGGGCGAGCTGTGCGGGTACACGGAACAGGACCGGGTGTGCATCCCGGTTCCCTTCTACCACTGCTTCGGCATGGTGATGGGAAACCTGGGCGCGACAACGCATGGGTCCTGCATGGTGGTGCCGGCGCAGGCGTTCGACGCGAAGTCCACATTGGACGCGGTGCAGGCGGAGCGGTGCACCTCGCTCTACGGGGTGCCGACGATGTTCATCGCGGAGCTGGCGCTGCCGGACTTCGCCGACTACGACCTGTCCAGCCTGCGCACGGGCATCATGGCCGGCTCGCCGTGCCCGGTCGAGGTCATGAAGCAGGTGATCGACCGCATGGGCATGACGGAGGTGACCATCTGCTACGGCATGACGGAAACCTCGCCGGTGTCCACGCAGACTCGGGCGGACGACTCGCTGGTCCGCCGGGTGGCCACGGTCGGCCGGGTGCATCCGCACCTGGAGGTCAAGATCGTCGACCCGGCAACGGGTCTGACGGCGGCCCGCGGCGAGCAGGGGGAGCTGTGCACGCGCGGCTACTCGGTGATGGTCGGCTACTGGGCCCAGCCGGACAAGACGGCGGAGGCGATCGACGCGGCCCGCTGGATGCACACGGGCGACCTCGCGGTGATGGACGACGACGGGTACGTGGCGATCACCGGCCGGATCAAGGACATGGTCATCCGCGGCGGCGAGAACATCTACCCGCGCGAGGTGGAGGAATTCCTCTACACACACCCGGACGTGCTGGACGCACAGGTGATCGGGGTGCCGGACGACCGCTACGGCGAAGAGCTGATGGCCTGGATCCGGATGCGCCCGGGCGCTGAGCCGATCACCGCCGAGCAGGTCCGCGACTACTGCACGGGCAAGCTCGCGCACTACAAGATTCCCCGCTACGTGCACGTGGTCGACGAGTTCCCGATGACGGTGACGGGCAAGATCCGCAAGGTGGAGATGCGGGAACGGGCGTCGGAGATCCTCCGGGCGAACCAGACGAACGGCGGGTAGTCAGGCGCACATACCGTGTCGGTATGGTTACGCGGCGCCATCCGATGTGAGGAGCCGCCATGAGGCCACGCGCCCTGATCCGCATAGCCGCCGGTGTCGCCGCACTGCTGCTCGTCGGGACGGCCTCCGCGGCCGCCGGCGACGACACGCCCGTGATGTGGCGGGTGCCCATCAGCGGGAACCAAGCCGGCCAACTGGTCGCCGCCGGCTTCGACGTCGCCGAGACCGGGGCCGAGGGCGTCGCCTACGTCACCGGCACCCGCCAGACCGCGCAGTCGTTGCGGGACATGGGATATCGCCCCACCCAGTACGACACGATCTACAAGGACCTGGCCCCGCAGCAGCAACAGCCGCGGGCCCTGGCCAACACCTTCTACGGCGGCTACCGGTCCGTGCCGGACCAGGAGCAGCACCTGGCCCAGGTCGCCGGCGCGCACCCCGATCTCGCCACGGTGTACGACATCGGCGACTCGTGGCTGAAGAGCAAGGGCAAGGGCGGCCACGACATCGAGGCCATCTGCCTGACCAAGAAGAAGTCGGGCGACTGCACGCTGAGCACGACCTCGCCCAAGCCGAAGTTCACGCTCATGGCCCAGATCCACGCCCGCGAGATCGCCACCGGCGAGCTGGCCCAGCGCTGGATCGACTACCTGGTCAACGGCTACGGCACGGACAGCACGGCGACGTCCATTCTGGACACCACCGAGATCTGGGTCATCCCGATCGCCAACCCGGACGGCACGGACGTGGTCGCCTCGGGCGGCAACTCGCCGAAGATGCAGCGCAAGAACGTGGACAACACCCACGGCTCGTGCACCGGCACGAACATCGGCATCGATCTGAACCGCAACTCCACCTACAAGTGGGGCGGCGACTCGAACCAGGGCTGCGCCGAGACGTACCAGGGCCCGAGCAAGGGCAGCGAGCCCGAGGTGACCTCGCTGGAGAAGTTCTTCCGCGCCATCTACCCGGTGCAGCGCGGCACGGGTGACAACGACCCGGCGCCGGTGACCGCCCGCGGCACGATGATCACGCTGCACAGCTACGGCAACGACATCATCGTGCCCTGGGGCTACACCGAGAAGACCTCGCCCAACGACGCGCAGCTGCGGGCGTTGGGCAAGAAGATGGCCGCCTCCAACGGTTACGTCGTCGACACCAACGGCGGCACGGTCGGCTACGAGACGTCCGGCACCACCGACGACTTCACCTACGGCGTGCTCGGCGTGGCCAGCTTCACCATCGAGGTCGGCCCGTCCAGCGGTAACTGCGGCGGCTTCTTCCCGAAGTTCTCCTGCCTGGACAGCACCTTCTGGCCGCAGATGAAGGGCGCCTTCACGGCGGCGGCGCAGGCGGCCGCGGCCCCGTACAAGCAGTAAGTCGCCCTGTCGACAAAGCGGCCCCCGGCGACGCGCCGGGGGCCGTTCACTGTCCGATGTGGAATGATCACCCTATCTAGCGATACAGGCGCAGCTGCTCTCACGGCGGGAGTACACCATGATCACGGTGTGACTCATCGGGATCTGCCCGCCAGCGGTCGAGGGTGCTTTGCCGCGGTCATGATCGCGCCCATCGCCGCCTTCGCCGGTCTGACCGCGCTCACCACACTGCTGAACGCGCCGGACGAGGCCACCGGTCCGGCGTTGTTCGGGCTGCCGCATCCGACCAGGGCCAGCCAGACCATGCCGATGGACACCGAGGCGCAGCAGCAGCCTGACACCACGATCGCCGAGCAGCCGCTGGCCCTGCACAAGCCGGCGGCCGCTGCCAAACAGTCCGGCCAGGGCCCGAGCAGTGCGGTTATGGTGCCTTCGACGGTTGTCGCGTCGTCGGTGACCAGGGCCGTCACGCCGGACACGCCGTGCGTGGGGCCGACAACGCCGGTCACGACGCCGAGCGTCACGACCTCGTCGCCCGTCCCGACAACAACAAAGACAACGACAACAACCACGGCGACAACGGCGACGGCTAGCACAACAACAACTGCGCCGCCGCCGACGACGACCACGGTAATTGTGGCGCCGACAACAACAACGACGACGTCACCGAGTAATACCCGTGTGCCCCAGTGAGTACCGGCCCGGCTGCGGCCACACGCACAGGCCGTGCGGCTGGTTGCCGGCCGGGATCTTCTTCAGCAGCGATCCGTCCTTTGTGGACAAAACGTAGATCATCCGGTCGTAGCGCCCGGACAGCCACAGCTGCGAGCCGTCCGCGGTCACGTTGCCCATGTCCGGGCTGCCCCCGCCGGGAATACGCCACTTGGTCTGCTCGGCGCCGGTGTAGGAGTCGAGCACGCTGACCGAGCCCTCGTGCCGGTTGGTGACGTACAACTGCTTGGCGTCACGGGAAAGGTAGAGCCCGTGCGCGCCACCGCCGGTCGGAATGAAGCGCTGCACCTTGGTCGCCGCGCCGTCGAGCACCCACAGGCCGTTGGCGTCCGAGTCGGCGATGTAGTAGACGGAGCCGTCCGGGGCGAGCTTGATGTCCTGCGGCCCCATGACGGTGTGCCGCTGCGGCATGTCGATCATGCGGAGCAGGTGGTGCGACGCGATGTCGATGACCGCGACCCGGCCGGCGAACTCGCACGTGAACACCGCGACGCGGCCGTCCGGGCTGAAGTCGGCGTGGTCGATGCCGGCGCAGTCCGGCACGGCGGTCTCGTCCTGCTTCTGCCACGTGTGCGGGTCGTACCAGACCAGCTTGCGCAGGCGCTCGGCCACCGAGATGGCGAACTTGCCGTCCGGCGTGAAGTACATGTTGTACGGGTCGATGACCGGGATCTTCGCGCCCGGCAGGCCGGTCCTGGGATCGAACGGCAGCAGGTGGTCGCCCTGGTCGTCCGTGGCGTACAGGGTGCGCATGTCGTACGAGGGCACCACATGCTGAAGCTCCTTGCCGGCCGGGTACTTGGCGACGACCGCGAACGTCGTCGGGTCGATCACCCACACGTCGCCGGAACCGCTGTGCGGCACGTAGACCAGCGGCTTGTCCTGTTTGACCGTGTCCAGCACCATGTTGGCGCCTGCGTTGGCGTACACGTTGTGCAGGTCGGTCACCGGCGGCATGCCGGCCAGACCGTCCACAAGGGACTGGGGCGTGGTCGACGTCGGCGGTGGCGTGGTGGTGGTCGTTTTCGTCGTGGTGGTGGGCGGAGGTTCCTCGGCGGCGGGGGCCGACGAACAAGCGGTCAGCGCGGCGATGCATGCGAGCGCGAGCAGCGCCCGTCCGGCAGGGGAAGGCAACTTCTCACCTCAGCAGTTCGGCCGCGGTGACCGGGGTCAGTCCCCGGGCGGCGAGATCGGTCAGGATGCCGGGCAGCGCCTGCACGGTGCCGGGGTGGCCCAGATGCATGCTCACCACGCTGCCCGCCTTGGCGGCGCCGGCCGCCCGCCGGATCGCGGCCGCGCCGGGATCCGTCCAGTCCAGCGAGTCCACGTCGTAGGACAGGGTCCGGGCGTAGCCGGCGGTTCCGGCCGCCGCCAGCTCGCGCGCGGTGGCGTGCTGTCCCTGCGACTGGCGGAAGAACACGCCCGGCGTTCCGGCCACCGTGGACAGTGCGTCCCGGCATCGTTCGATCTCGGTCAGCATCGGGCCCGGCTGGTAGCGCTCCAGGTCCGGATGGCTCCACGTGTGGTTGCCCAGCTCGTGCCCGCCGTCGCGGACCATGCGCGCGCCGTCCGGGGTCGAGGTCAGCCAGGTGCCGACGGCAAACACCGTGATCTTGGCGTTATTTTTGGCCAGCAGCGCCAAAACCTGGCGGGTGATCTCCAGCGGGCCGTCGCCGTGGAAGGTCAGCGCGACCTCGGGACGGCCGCTCGACGCCCGCACCACCTCGACCGCCGGGCCGCCCGGGGCGACGGTGGTCGTCGTGGTGGCTGTCGTGGTCGTGACCGGCGGCGTCGTGGTGGTCGAACGCGTGGTCGCGCTGGGGGAGGGAGCGGCGGTCGGGGGTCCGGCGCACCCGGCCAGGGCGGTGGTCGCGGCGATTCCGAGCGCGGCTCGACGAGAGATACGCCGGGTCACGAAGCAAGTATGGCCAGTGCCACGTTGAGCGTGATCACGACCCCGGCGATCAGCCCTGCTAGGACGGCCGTATGCGCGCCGTCCAAGGAATTCCCGTCCGCCACGAAGGCGGGGCCGACTAACACCGCCCGGCCGCGCAGGCGGGACGCGATCGACACCATTGCCGCAACCAACAGCCCGGGAAGGGCTAGACCCAAGGCCGTGTAGTTAGGCGGTTGTGGTGATCGTCAAGCGTCTGCCGGTGTCAGGATGTCGATGCTCAGGGTGGCCTTATAGCTGGTCCGGTCGATATTGGGTCCTCTGGCCTGGTGTTTGGAGATGGCGCGTTTGACGATGCGGGGGCAGACCCGGAGCCGTCGGACCGGCATGAGGTGGGCCAGGACGTGCCGGCCGATCGTGCCGACCAGGTCGATGACGGTGCCGGCGATGACGTTCGCGGCCTGGATCACCTGGTCGCGGGAGGTCTGATAGGCGATGGTGAAGCTGGCCCGGTCCGGATCGGTATCCGGTCGGGTGCTGGTCGCGTCGGCCATGGCGGTGCGGAGCAGGTGGTAGGTGACGAGCAGGGCGTAGATCTCCTGCTCGATGCCGACCGGGGTGCGGGCGCGGAGCACCCGGCCACCCAGGATGGTGGATTTCAGCTCCAGGTAAGCGGTTTCGATCTCCCATCGCTGGTGGTAGAGCCGGATCAACTCGGCCGCCGGGTAGTCGTGGGGGTCGAGCAGGGTGGTGGTCAGCCGGTAGATCCCGGTGTGCCGGCCGGCGGTGGTGGCGATGGTGATCTCGCACTCGATGACGCGCACTCGCAGGCCGCCCAGGATTGAGAGGTAGGAGCCGTCTCGGTAGCGGGTCAGGATCGGCATCGTGCGGCCGTTTTTCAGGCGTACCAGCAGATCGGCGCCGGTGGTGGCGATCTGGGCGAGCAGGCCGGCGGCGCCGAAGTTGCGGTCGCCCAACAGGATCATGCCGGCGTGCAGGCTGCGCAGCAGCTGTGGTGTGTAGGTGGTCTCGCCGATGGTGGTCGGGCCGAACACCGCGTCGATCACGCTGCGGGTGCCACACGCGAGCAACGCGACCAGCCGGATCTGGGGGTAGCCGGCGCCGCCGTGGTTGCCCCGCTGCTTGGTGAACCGGGTGAGCATGCGGGGGTTGTCGGGCACGGTCAGGGTGGTGCCGTCGATCGCGCAGACCAGCAGTCCGCGCCAGCGGGTTCCGGGAGCTCGGCCGGTGGTGGCGGGGCCACGGAGCAGGTCGAACAGCCACCGCAGGGGTGCGGCACCGACCCTCTGGCGGGCGGTGGCCAGTCCGCTGGCGGTGGGGGTGGCGGTGGGCAGGCCGTCCAGGGCGGCGGTCAGCTTGCGCCAAACACCGGAGTATCCGACCTCGGGGAACAGGCAGGCGGCCAGGAGCAGGTAGACCACCACCCGGGAGGGCAGGTCCCGCAGGCGGTGTTGGGTGGTGCGGGTGGCGGTCAGGGCCTCGTCGATCATCTCGAACGGGAGGTGTTGGGTGAGTTCACCGAGGTGGCCGGGCGCGTATCGGCCCCCGGCCACGGTGATCGCGCGGGTGATGGAAGACTGGGTGTCCAACGGAGTTTCTGCTGTCTGGTGATCTTGGTCGACACCGTTCTAGCAGGAACTCCGTTGCCCTTTTCAGCGGGCTGGACATCCGCGCCCAACCCTTAACTTCACGGCCTTGGGGCTAGACCTGCGCCAGGGTCGCCGCGTCCTCGTCGCCGAACTGCTCCTCCAGCCGTTCCGGCGTGTAGTCCAGGTCGATCCGGGCCACGTCCGCGCCGCGAGCAGACTCGATCGCGCCGAGCCGGCGCTGCGCGCGATCGCCGGCGTAGCCGACGAACTCGGTGACCTCCAGGTCGAAGGCGCTCTGGTCGACGTGATCGAGAACCCACTGGATGGCGTTGAGCGCGTGCGGCACCAGCTCGCCCATGCGCTGCGTGACGACATCCCAGTTGGCGTCGTCGGCGGCGACGTGGCGGCGGCAGGTGAAGGTGCCCCAGGCCATGTGCCGGCGCTCGTCGTCACCGATGCGGCGGACCAGCTCCTGCATGCCGGGCAGGATGCCGCGGCTCTTGCACACCTTGTTCCACGCGTAATAGCCGGTCAGCGCCAGCGTGCCCTCGACCACGTGGTTGTAGGTGACGCTGGCCTTGATCTGCGCCGCCGGGCTGTGGTCGTGCTCCAGCTTCTGGAGGGCCTCGGGCAGCTCCTCGCAGAAGATCGTGCGGTAGCCCGGGTTGTCGGCGACGTAGGCGTGCAGGTCCTCGGTCAGGCCGACGGCGTCCATCCAGCGGCGGAAAACCTCGGTGTGCCGGGCCTCCTCGAAGGCGAACTGGGTGAGATACATCTCGTCGCCCATGCGGCCCTCCGCCGCCATCGCCCGCATGAACGGCTGGATGTCCTCGGTGACCGCCTCCTCGCCGGCGACGAACATCGCCACCAGGTAGGTGGCGTTCTCCCGCTGCGCCTCGGTGAGTTCGGCCCAGTCGCGGGCGTCCTGCGTGAAGTCGATGTCCGCCGGGTTCCAGAACCTGGTGTTGCCCTTGGCGAACAGGCGCAGCGGCAGGTGGTCCCAGTCGAAACGGCCTTGGAGGGAGTGGAATCCGGTCCGGCGCTGATCAGTCATCGGGGGCCTCCGGGATCAGTCGGCACATCAGGGCGGTGATCGTGGCGACGGCCTCGTCGACCGTGCCGGTCGGTGTCAGCAGGTGGCTGACCGTGAGGCGCATGCCGGTCTCGGCGAGCAGGCGGATCTCTTCGTCCGGCAGCCATGGCAGGCGTGGGCGCCACAGCTGCGTGAGCAGGTCGACGGCCGGCATGAGCACCGGCTGCCCCTTCGTGGTCAGCAACGGCAGCAGGTCTTCCGCGTCTGTGCCCGTGAGGATGGCGTTGACCAGGCGGTTCTCCGTCGCGTGGACCAGCGTGTGCCGCGCGGCCGCCGTGATGCCGGTGGCGAGGTCCGGCGCTTCGGTCACGCGCTGGGCCACGCCTTCCAGGAAGTCCTCGACGGTGTGCGCCGCGACCGCGGTGACCAGCGCTTCCTTGGTGCCGAACTCGTTGTGCACCGTCTGTCGGCTCACGCCCGTCCTGGCCGCGACATCCGCCATCCGCAGCCCTTTGACGCCCCGTTCGGCCAGCAGTTCGGCCGCCGCGTCCAGCAGCTGTGCCCGCAGCGACTCCCGTACCCGCTCGGTGAACGGTGTGACCTGGTTCACTTCTTCAGCTTGACATTCGCGGGCCCGATGTCAAGTGCTTGGACGTATTAACCGCTGGTGTCAACAGCTAGGGTGCGAAGCGTGGCACTCACCGTCGGATTCGACCTGGACATGACCCTCATCGACGCCCGGCCCGGTGTGGCCGCCGCCATCGACCAGGTCGGCGCCGAGTTCGGCGTCGCCCTCTCCGGCTCCGACTTCGCCTCCCGGCTCGGGCCGCCGCTGCAGGACATGTTCCGCGACGCCGGCATGGACGAGGCGATCATCCCCGCGCTGATGGACCGCTACCGGGCGCTGTATCCCACCGTCGTCATCGCCACCACCGTCGCCCTGCCCGGCGCCGAGGCCGCCATGGCCGCCGTCCGTGCCCTGGACGGCCGGGTCCTCGTGATCACCGGCAAGTACGAGCCCAACGCCCGCCTGCACGTCGAGGCCCTCGGCTGGTCCGTCGACCACCTCCGCGGCGAGCTCTGGTCCGCCGGCAAGGGCGCCGTGCTGCGTGAACAGGGCGCCGCCGTCTACGTCGGCGACCACATCGGCGACGTCCAGGGCGCCCTTGCCGCCGACGCCGTGCCCGTCGCCGTCACCACCGGCCCCTGTTCCCGTGAGGACCTTGTCGATGCCGGCGCCGAGGTGGTGCTGACCAGCCTGGAGCAGTTCCCGGCGTGGCTGGCCGACAACGCCGACCGCTTCGCCGAGCCCATCGCCGGCTGACTACGCCTCCGGCGTGCGGCGGCGGTTCTGGAGGAAAACGGCGACCAGGCCGAGGGCGAGGCCGAGCGGGGTGAGCACGACACCGGCCAGGTTGAGCCACAGGGGCAGGTCGCGGGCGCCGCTGGCGTAGAGGGCGAAGACCACGGCCAGCGCCACCAGGCCGAGCGCGAAGACCACCATGGACAGCGGCATCAGCTTGGTGCCGGGCGCGGAGCTCGTCATGCCGTCAGCGTAACTCGACCGGGCCCCAGGGCCGTCGCCGATGCCCTACCCTTGAGGTTCGCGCCCAGGGCACGTGGTCCCCGGGCGCGTTCGTTGTGTGCAGGGAGAGGTGAGGACAGTGCCGACCGGCAGGGTCAAGTGGTACGACACGGAAAAGGGA
>NZ_KK037166.1:5246854-5249634 GCF_000568255.1 Kutzneria sp. 744 | reverse complement strand
GAACTGGAGGATGGTCTCGGACCGCCCGAAGGCCGAGGCCCGGGACTGCTCGGGCAGGTCCGTCCTGGATGGTGGCGTCGAGGCTGATCTTGGCCAGGGCGCTGCCGACGGAGCCGACCAGGGCCAGCGCGACGACGGTGGGCACGCCGGGGATCAGGGCGGCAATGACCGTCATGCCGAGCCCGGCCCCGAGGCAGCTGATGATCACCTGGTCGGGGCGGCCGAACTGGAGACGGGCGCCGATGCCGTTGCCGAGGAAGTTGCCGAGTCCGGCGGCGGCGCCGATCATGCCGAGCAGCAGGATCTGCTCGACCGGGGCATGGTCGCGCTCGGTCTGGGCCTTGATCACGAAGGCGGCGAACAGGGTCAGGAAGCCGGTGAGCACGCGGATGGTGCCGTTGCCCCACAACGCCATCACGACCTGACGGCCCAGGGGCTGCCGGGTCTTCTGCCGGGGCTCGGCCCGCAGCGACGTCGGCACCTCGCCCTCGGTGACCTCGACCCAGGCGGGAATCCGCAGGCACAGCACGGCATTGCCGACGCAGAGGACCGCGGTGAACCACAGCGCGCCGGGGGAGTTGAACAGCTGGGCGAAGCCGACGGCCACGGCGCCGAAGACACCGGCGGCGGCCAGGCCGAAGACGGTGAGCCGGGCGTTGGTCTTGACCAGGGTGATGTCCGGCGGCAGCACGCGGGGCGTGACGGCGGCCTTGAGCACGTTGAACGATTTGGACAGCACCATGGTGCCCAGCGCGGCCGGGTACAGGCCCCAGTCGTCGAAATGCAGCGCCATGACGACCGCGAGCAGCGCCTGCCCGAAGCAGGAGACGGCCAGCGCGAGCCGTCGCCCGTGCTGGATGCGGTCCAGCGCGGGGCCGATGATCGGCGCGATCACGGCGAACGGCGCGACGGTGATCAGCAGGTACAGGGCGACCTTGCCCTGGCTCTCGCCGGTGGCGGCGGAGAAGAACAGGGTGTTGGCCAGGGCGACCGCCAGCGTGGCGTCGGTCGCGTAGTTCATCATCACGGCCCATGTCAGCGCCGCGAGCCCGGACTGGTCGGCGCCGTCGGCGTGCAGTGCCCGTCGGAACGCGTCGACGCCGCGCTGCCCCAGTTGCCGGCTGCGGAACCACGCGACCCGGGTCACGGTCAGCTTCTTCGGCGATGCGGGGCCCGCTCGACGGCTGCTCGGGCGGCACGAACCGGTGCTCCTGCTGAGGCGGAGGCGGCGGCGGGGCCTGCCGATAGGTGGGCGGCTCAGGCCGGTGCGTGGGCTCCTCGTACCGAGGCGGCGGCGGTGCCGTGCGGTAGGTCGGCGGCTCCTGGGCCTCCTCCTGCCACGGGTACCGCGGCATCGGCCGGGTCGGTGGCTTGGGCGTGCGCGACCACTCGGCGACCAGGTCCGGGTCGCTCTGCACGGACTCCTGGCGCCGTCGGCTGGCCCCGCTCCACCCGCGACGGGGCCGGGCGGGGTCGGAGTGGTCGGCGGTCACCCCTCAATCCTGCCGCACTAGGAGCCGTCGCGTGTGAACCTCACCCGGTAAGCAAGGGGCCACCGCTTGCCCGTGACCAGGAATTCGCCGGGGGTGGGCGCCACCGAGATGCCGTTGAGCACGTCGTCAGCGGCGGTGTCGCCGGTCGGGCCGAGCGCGGAGAGGTCGGCGACGCCCTGCACGGCGCCGCTGGCCGGATCCACCCGAATGATCGTCTTCGTGGGGTAGACGTTGGCCCAGACCGAGCCGTCGACGCACTCCAGCTCGTTGAGCTGGCCCTCGTGAGCGACCTGCACGTGCCCGGTCACGGCGAAGGTCCTCGGGTCGCGGAAGGTCAGCAGCGAGGTGCCGTCGCTCATCACCAGGCGCCTGCCGTCGTAGCAGAGGCCCCAGCCCTCGTCCTGGTACAAGGCGGTGCCCAGCTGCTCCAGGGTGGTCCGATCGCGCAGCATCGCCACGTTCTGTTGCCAGGTCAGCTGCCAGATCCTGTCCCCGACCACGGCGATGCCCTCGCCGAAGTACTCGGCCGGCAGATCGACGCTGCGCTGCACCCGCCCGGTCCTCGGGTCGACCGCACGCAGTGTGGACGAGCCCTGCAGCCCGGTGCTCTCGTACAGCACGCCGTCGGCCAGCTCGTAACCTTCCGTGAAGGCCGAGGTGTCGTGCGGCATCGTGCCGAGCACCTCCACCCGCAGGTGCGGGGGCCCGGCGGGGCCGGCACAGCCCGTGAGCAACACCACGGCAAGTAACAGCACGGCTGCGCGCATCTCAAGAGCGTGACACGTGTGCGGCGAGGTTCCCCGCGTGCGGCACAATCGACGGGTGACCGCACCGACCACCAGTGAGCAGCACCCGAATCCGGTCCTCGCATCGGTAGTCGAGCTGGCCAGGGCCGCCGCCCAGCAGGAGGCCGGCGACGAGCCGATCGGCCCGCACACCGGCGTCCTCGCCGAGGACGAGGCGTCGGTCACACACCTGTTCGAGGCATCGCACCCCGGCTACGACGGCTGGCGGTGGGCGGTGACCATCGCGACCACCACCGGCAGCGACGACCCGGTGACGATCAGCGAGGTCGTGCTGCTGCCCGGCCCCGAGTCGCTCGTGGCGCCCGACTGGGTGCCGTGGGGCGAGCGGGTCCGCGCGGGCGACCTCGGCGTCGGCGATCTCATGCCGACCACCCCGGACGACGCCCGGCTGGCGCCCGGCTACCTGGAGTCCGAGGACCCGGCGGTGGAAGAGGTGGCCCTTGAGGTCGGCCTCGGCCGCGTGCGGGTGCTGTCCCGGTTC
>NZ_KK037166.1:5174839-5245020 GCF_000568255.1 Kutzneria sp. 744 | reverse complement strand
ACCTTCGCCGGCGTGCGGGATCTCGATCTCGTCGCCGACGACAAGTGGCCGGACGCGCTGCGCCTGTTGGCCGCGGAACCCGAGACGTGGCAAGCGATCCTGCTGCCCGGCGGCTACACCTCGTGGTGGCTGGCCCGCAACGCCAGCCTCGCCGGCTCCTCGCCTCGTTCGTGGCGTCTGCCCGACGCCGACGCCCTGGCCGGCGTCTACGACCCCATCCCCGATGTCGGCGTCCGCACGGATCTGTTGGCCGCCATCGGTGTTCGCGCCTCCTTGGTCGTCACCGACGCCGCCGACGTCACGGATGTCCTGCAGCGCCTGGGAGATCCCTCCCGGGACGTGCCCTCCGGCGTCGCCATGCGGGCCCACGGCGTGTTGGCCGAGGCCGTCCGCTCCGGCGCCGTCGACGCCGGCGATGTCGAACTCGACGAGCGGGTCCGGGCCCTGTCCGGCGCCTCCGTCTCCGGCGAGCACACCGTTGTGCTCGATTCCCCCTGGCTGCTCGCCGCTTTCACCCCCGACCAGGTCGTCGCCGCCGATCCCGACGACGCCGAGCCCCTCGCCGAGCTCCTCGACCTCCCCTTGGCCGCCGACGAGGTCGACGCCGACGCCCTCATCGGCAACGGCCAGCCCGTCAGCTGGTCCGACCTCGGCGCCGTCGTCGCCGCCAGCGAGCTCCTCGACCGCCCCGTCCCCGAGGGCCTCGTGGTCGTCTACGACGAGCTCTCCGTCCGCCGCGGCGACACCCGCTACCCCGTCGCCTGGTGGGTCACCGAGGACGGTGTCGTCCACGCTGAGGACACCCCCGCCGGCCTCTCCCGCGCGCTGGCCTGGGCCGTCGACTGCTGGCACGACCGCCACCTCCTCGCCGCCCTCCTCGACGACCCCACCGCCGCGACCTACCTGTCCTGATCCTTCTCGTCACAGCCCTCGGCCCACCCGCTGAGGGCTGTTTTATTTGAGGCGTTGGTGATCAGACGTAACCCTCGGGACCGCCCGCGTAGTTGAAGGCCTTGTCGGCCAAGGACAATTCCTGGTCGAGGGCGAACCGCGTCACCAGGTCGGGGTTGGCGATGAAGTGACGGGCGAAGGAGACGGCGTCGGCGAGGTTGGAGTCGATGGCGTCGGAGGCGGTGGCGGCGGAGAAGCCGTTGTTGGCGATGAAGAAGCCGGGGAAGAGCTTGCGGTAGCGGGAAAAGGCGTCGGGGGAGAACAAAGCGGGGCCACGGAGGTGTAGGTAGGCAAGGGAAGTGAGCGGGGGGACGAGGTCGTCGTAGACGGAGAGGGTGGCCTCGGAAGGGAGGTAGGCGGGGCAAGGGGGAGTGCTGTCGGTGGGGAGCCAGTAAGGGGAGAGGCGGACGCCGACGCGGGGGCACACCGAGTGGACGGCGTCGAGGATGTGGAGCAACAGAAGGGAAGGGGAGCGGTAGGCGTCGGTGCGGCGGTTGAGGCGGGGGTTGAGGAACTGGGCGACGAGGTAGGTGCCGTTGGCGGCGATCTCGACGCCGTCGAAGCCGGCGCGGACGGCATTCGCGGCGGCGCAACGGTAGTCGGCGATGGCGGAAGCGATCTCGGTCGAGGACAGGGGGCGCAGGCCGGCGTGCCAGAGCTGGACCATGATCCGGCCGCCGAGGGAGTGCACGAGGTCGGTGACGCGACGCCAACCGGCGACCTGCGCGTCGGAGAAAAGCCCGGGCACGCCTACGAAAGGGACGGGCTGAGGGCTGACCAGGGTGCCCTCGGCAATGATCAGCCCGGCGGAGGCGCGGCGGGCGTAGTGCAAGGCGTGCAAGGGGGACGGCACGGAGCCGCGGCAGCGGGTGGTGGGGGCCATCACCACGCGGTTGGGCAGCGTCAGATCACCCAAGGTCACGGGGCGCAGCAAGGCGCTACCCTGGCTCATCAAGGACTCCCTGGAGCGTCGGTCGGTCGGTGGCACGACACAGACGGATCGCGACGGGGAAAGGTGACCGATGGACGCTGAACGGTTCGAGGCGCACCGGCCGCTGCTGCGGGCGGTGGCCGGCCGGGTGCTGGGCTCGACGGCGGAGGCGGACGACGCCGTGCAGGAGACCTGGCTGCGGTTCACCAAGGCCGACAGCATCGACAACCTGGAGAGCTGGCTGCGGACGGTGGTGTCCAGGATCAGCCTGGACATGCTGCGCAGCCGCAGGGCCAAGCGTGAGGAGCCGATCGACTGGCACCCGCCGGCCGAGGTGGAGGGCCCGGAGCGGGAAGCGCTGCTGGTCGACGAGGTCGGCCGGGCGATGCTCGTGGTGCTGGACCGGCTGAGCCCGGCGGAACGGGTGGCGTTCGTCCTGCACGACCTGTTCGCGGTGCCGTTCGAGGAGATCGCGGCCATCGTCGACCGGACGACGGCGACGACGAAGAAGCTGGCCAGCCGGGCCCGCCACCGGGTCCGAGGCGTCGAGCCGATGGCACCGGCCGACAAGGCCGTCGTGGAGGCGTTCCTCAAGGCGTCACGGGAGGGCGACCTGGAGGCACTGCTCGAAGTCCTGGCGCCGGACGTGGTCCGAACGGCCGACGCGAAGGCCCTGCCGACGGGGCGGGCGACGGTGGTCCGGGGCCGGGAGAACGTGGCGCGGGAGATGCTCGTGCTGGGCAAGCGGGCGGCCCACGCGGAGCCTGCCCTGGTGGGCGGCAAGACGGGCGCGGTCGTCGCGCCGAACGGACACTTGCGGCTGATTCTGGCCATCACGGTCAGCGGCGGGAAGGTCACGGCCTACGACGTGATCGCGGACCCGGAAAGGCTCGACGACATCGACGTCAGGCCGGTCTAGAGCCAAGGCCGTGAAGTTAAGGGTTGGGCGCGGATGTCCAGCCCGCTGAAAAGGGCAACGGAGTTCCTGCTAGAACGGTGTCGACCAAGATCACCAGACAGCAGAAACTCCGTTGGACACCCAGTCTTCCATCACCCGCGCGATCACCGTGGCCGGGGGCCGATACGCGCCCGGCCACCTCGGTGAACTCACCCAACACCTCCCGTTCGAGATGATCGACGAGGCCCTGACCGCCACCCGCACCACCCAACACCGCCTGCGGGACCTGCCCTCCCGGGTGGTGGTCTACCTGCTCCTGGCCGCCTGCCTGTTCCCCGAGGTCGGATACTCCGGTGTTTGGCGCAAGCTGACCGCCGCCCTGGACGGCCTGCCCACCGCCACCCCCACCGCCAGCGGACTGGCCACCGCCCGCCAGAGGGTCGGTGCCGCACCCCTGCGGTGGCTGTTCGACCTGCTCCGTGGCCCCGCCACCACCGGCCGAGCTCCCGGAACCCGCTGGCGCGGACTGCTGGTCTGCGCGATCGACGGCACCACCCTGACCGTGCCCGACAACCCCCGCATGCTCACCCGGTTCACCAAGCAGCGGGGCAACCACGGCGGCGCCGGCTACCCCCAGATCCGGCTGGTCGCGTTGCTCGCGTGTGGCACCCGCAGCGTGATCGACGCGGTGTTCGGCCCGACCACCATCGGCGAGACCACCTACACACCACAGCTGCTGCGCAGCCTGCACGCCGGCATGATCCTGTTGGGCGACCGCAACTTCGGCGCCGCCGGCCTGCTCGCCCAGATCGCCACCACCGGCGCCGATCTGCTGGTACGCCTGAAAAACGGCCGCACGATGCCGATCCTGACCCGCTACCGAGACGGCTCCTACCTCTCAATCCTGGGCGGCCTGCGAGTGCGCGTCATCGAGTGCGAGATCACCATCGCCACCACCGCCGGCCGGCACACCGGGATCTACCGGCTGACCACCACCCTGCTCGACCCCCACGACTACCCGGCGGCCGAGTTGATCCGGCTCTACCACCAGCGATGGGAGATCGAAACCGCTTACCTGGAGCTGAAATCCACCATCCTGGGTGGCCGGGTGCTCCGCGCCCGCACCCCGGTCGGCATCGAGCAGGAGATCTACGCCCTGCTCGTCACCTACCACCTGCTCCGCACCGCCATGGCCGACGCGACCAGCACCCGACCGGATACCGATCCGGACCGGGCCAGCTTCACCATCGCCTATCAGACCTCCCGCGACCAGGTGATCCAGGCCGCGAACGTCATCGCCGGCACCGTCATCGACCTGGTCGGCACGATCGGCCGGCACGTCCTGGCCCACCTCATGCCGGTCCGACGGCTCCGGGTCTGCCCCCGCATCGTCAAACGCGCCATCTCCAAACACCAGGCCAGAGGACCCAATATCGACCGGACCAGCTATAAGGCCACCCTGAGCATCGACATCCTGACACCGGCAGACGCTTGACGATCACCACAACCGCCTAACTACACGGCCTTGGGTCTAGAGCAGGCCCTCCTGGGCGGTGCGGGAGCCGCGGCGGGCGGCGGAGCGCTGCCAGCGGAAGACGCCGTATCCGACAAAGCCCAGGCCGAAGCCGGCAAGGCAGGACCAGGTCCACAGCGCGGGGGCGCCGACGAGCAGCATGATGACAAAGGCGACGAGGAACACGACGGTGCCGACGACGACGACCGGCACGGGGTCGGTCAGCGCCCGCGGCAGGGGCGGTGGGGTGGGAGCGGCAACCAACTCGTTACCGGGCTCCTCTTTGGACATGTCGGCCACGTCAGGCAGGCTACCGCGCCATGAGGGCGAACGGGCTTGACCAGTTCTTCAAGATCAGCGAACGCGGCTCGTCGATCGGACGGGAGCTCCGCGGCGGCCTCGTGACCTTTGTCGCGATGGCCTACATCGTGGTGCTCAATCCGCTGATCATCGGCAGCTTCTCGGCGAGCGACCCGGGCGCGCACAAGGACGTGCTGGGCGGCATCCTGCCGGTCCCGCAGGTGGCGGCGGTCACGGCGCTGGTCGCGGGCGTGATGACGATCCTGATGGGCCTGCTGGCCAACTACCCGTTCGCCCTGGCCACCGGCCTGGGCCTGAACAGCCTGGTGGCGGTGACGATCGCCCCGCAGGTGACCTGGCCGGAGGCGATGGGCCTGGTCCTGGTCGAGGGCCTGATCATCGTGCTGCTGGTCTTCACGGGCTTCCGCACGGCGGTGTTCAACGCGGTGCCGGCGGCGCTGAAGTCGGCGATCGCGGTGGGCATCGGCATGTTCATCGCGCTGATCGGCCTGGTCGACGCGGGCTTCGTGCGGCGGCTGCCGGACGCCGACCACACGACGGTGCCGGTGGGCCTGGGCATCAACGGCTCGATCGCGTCCTGGCCGACTTTCGTGTTCGTGATCGGCCTGGTGCTGACCGGCATCCTGGTGGCCCGCAAGGTCAAGGGCGCGATCCTGATCGGCGTGCTGGGCACGACCATCCTGGCCATCGTCATCGAGGCGATCTTCCACGCCGGCCCGTCCAACGGCACCAACCCGCTGGGCTGGGACCTGGGCTACCCGGCGCTGCCGCAGCAGATCCTCGGCCTGCCGGACCTCTCGCTGGTCGGCCACGTCTCCTTCGGCGCCTGGACCCGGCTGCCGGCGATCACGGTCCTGCTGCTGGTGTTCACGCTGGTGTTGGCCGACTTCTTCGACGCCATGGGCACGATGACCGGCCTGGGCAAGGAGGCCAACCTGCTGCGTGACGACGGCCAGCTGCCGCAGGTCGGCCGCGCGCTGTTCGTGGAGGGCCTGGCCGGCGCGGCCGGCGGCCTGGGCTCGGCCAGCTCGAACACGGTCTTCGTGGAGTCGGCGTCGGGCATCGCGGAAGGCGCCCGCACGGGCCTGGCCAACATCGTCACCGGCCTGCTGTTCCTGGCCGCGATGTTCCTGACGCCGCTGTACCAGGTGGTGCCGGTGGAGGCGGCCGCGCCGGCGCTGGTGATCGTCGGCGCGATGATGATCAGGCAGGCCAGCGGCATCGACTTCACCGACTTCCGGATCGCCCTGCCGGCCTTCCTGACCATCGTGGTGATGCCGTTCACGTACTCGATCGCCAACGGCATCGGGGCCGGCTTCATCAGCTACGTGCTGCTGGCGGTGGCCACCGGCGGGGCCCGCAAGGTGCATCCGCTGATGTGGGTGGTGGCTGTGGCGTTCGTCGCGTACTTCGCGGTGGGGCCCATCGAGTCGGCCCTGGCCGGTAGTTAGTGAGGTATGCTAACTACATGGCGGAACCCGAGCCGAACGAGCCGTCGCTGGCCAGCCGCCTGCGGCTGGCCGTGGTGCGGCTCAACCGTCGGCTGCGGGCCCAGCGCACCAATTCGTCGGTCACGCTGACCCAGGTCTCGGCCCTGTCCGCGCTGCGCAAGTGCGGGCCGCTGACCCCGGGCGAGCTGGCCGCGAAGGAGGGTGTCCAGCCCCCGTCGATGACGCGGGTGATCGCGGCGTTGGAGGACTACGGCTTCGTGTCCCGGCGCCCGCACCCGACCGACGGCCGGCAGGCCATCGTCGAGCTGACCGAACAGGGCACCGCCTATCTGCGGGCCGAGGTGTCGGCCAGGGAAGCCTGGCTGGACTCGCGGCTCGCGGAATTGGACGACGACGATCGGGAGCTGCTCGCCAGGGCGGCCGAGATCATCGACCGGATGGCGGGCCAGTAAAGGGGGCGGCGGACGAAGTGCCGGCATACGCGGGGAGCACCGGAACAGGGCAGAAGCACACCTCGGAAACCCCGCGCACAACCGGAATGTTCGGTTCGCTGCGTGAACGCAACTACCGGCTGTTCGCCAGCGGGCAGATCGTCTCGCTGATCGGCACCTGGATGCAGCGCGTCGCCCAGGACTGGCTGGTCCTGGAGCTGTCCGGCAAGGACCCGATCGCCCTGGGCATCGCCGCCGCCCTCCAGTTCTTACCGACGCTGTTCCTGTCGCTGTGGGCCGGCGTGCTGGCCGACCGCCTGGACAAGCGCAAGCTGCTGATGCTGCTGCAGGGCTCGATGGGCGTCTGCGCCCTCGGCCTCGGCCTGCTCGACGTCACGGGCGTGGCGCAGCTGTGGCAGGTCTACATCTTCTGCTTCGTGCTCGGCTGCTTCTCCGCCGTGGAGACGCCGGTCCGGCAGTCGTTCGTGATCGAGATGGTCGGCAAGTCCCAGGTCACCAACGCCGTGGCGCTGAACTCGATGACCTTCAACCTGGCCCGCATCGTCGGGCCGGCCATCGCCGGCGTGCTGATCACGCTGATCGGCACCGGCTGGGTGTTCCTCGGCAACTTCGCCAGCTTCATCGGCGTGCTGACCGGCCTGGCCCTGATGGACGCCTCCCGGCTGCACCGCGGCACCCCCGCGCCGCGTGAGCGGGGCCAGCTCCTCGAAGGCCTTCGCTACGTGCGTGGACGCCCCGATCTCGTGATGCTGATGACCTTGGTGTTCCTGGTCAGCACGTTCGGCATGACCTTCTTCACCACGCTCGCGGTCGCCGCCGCCAACGTCTTCCACCAGGACGCCGACGGCTACGGCCTGCTGTCCACGATGCTTGCCGTCGGGACGCTGTCCGGCGCCACCATGGCCGCTCGCCGGAGCACCCGCGGTCGTCCCCGGCTGCGCATGTTGTTCATCGGCGGCCTGGTGTTCGGGGCGCTGGAGGTCGTGCTCGGGGTGATGCCGACCTACCTGGCCTTCGGGCTGATGCTGATCCCCATCGGCATGGCGCTGATGACCTTCACGACCACGGCCAACAGCACCGTGCAGCTGTCCGTGTCGCCGCAGATGCGTGGCCGCGTGATGGGCCTGTACATGCTGGTCTTCCTGGGCGGCAACCCCATCGGCGGACCGCTGACCGGCTGGCTGGCCGACGCCTTCGGCGGCCGGGCCCCGTTCGTCGCCGGCGGCATCGTGTCGGTGCTGGCGACGCTGGCCTGCGGGCTGATCCTCATGCGCCGCGGCGGCATCAGCCTCCGCTCCCTGCTCCGTCGCCGCACCGTCCCCGAGCCCACCTGATGCAGGGAAGGACACGACTGTTTGGCAAAGGTACCACTAGTGGGTTGCCTTACCGCACCACCGTTCTGTGTAGGACCGGCGCCTCATTAAGCCATCCCGGTAACACGATATGTCACTGAGGCCTTGGGCCGCTGGACCACACCCCCAATTCAGGCGTCCTTCCCTGCATCAAGATGGGGCCTGTGATCTCGGGGTCGGTGGGATGGCTGCCGCTGGTGGTCGTGTGTGTGGTGTTCACGGCGGCAGCGGCGGTGGTGGTGTGGGCGGGGCGGCTGATGCCGCCGTGGCCGGTGGTGTTCGCCGCTGGGCGGGCGGTGCTGCAGCTGGCGGCCGTCTCCGCGGTGATCACGGCGGTGTTGGCCTCGCTGGGCCTGACCGGGGCGTTTCTGCTGCTCATGGCGGTGGTGGCGACTGCGACGTCGGCGGCGCGGACGGGCGTGGGCCGGCGGGGCGCCTGGGTGGGGCTGGCGATCGTGGCGGGGGTGATCCCCGCGCTGGCATTGCTGGTGGGCTCGGGTCTGCTGCCGGTGACGGGCATCGCCCTGGTGCCGATGGGCGGCATCCTGATCGGCGGCGGCATGACGGCCACGACCCTGTCGGTGCGCCGGGTGCTGGACACGCTCAAGCAGCGGCACGGGGAGTACGAGGCGGCGCTGGCCTTGGGGTTCACCGAGCCGGTGGCGATCCGGGAGCTGGTGCGCAAGCCGGCGGCCGATGCCCTGCTGCCGGCCCTGGACCAGACCCGCACGGTCGGCCTGGTCACCCTTCCGGGGGCTTTTGTCGGCATGTTGCTCGGGGGCTCGCCAGTATGGCTGGCGGGGGCGTTGCAGCTGGTCGTGCTGCTGGGCCTGCTGGCGGTGGAGTCGCTGGCGATCGTGATCGTGGTGGAGCTCGTGGCCCTCGGGAAGGTCAGACGGGTTGCGTCGTAGACAAGGTAAGGCTAACCTAAGCTCAACCGCTTCGTGGTGGGAGCGGCAGTCAGTTCGGGAACAGAGAAGGCCCCGGGTCCGGCAGACCCGGGGCCTTCTCGCACGTCAGGCCAGGGCTCGTGCCAGGAACGTGGCGGCCAGGTCGATCGCGGCGTCGGCGGCGTGGGTGCCACGCAGCGCGTTGAGCATCACGAAGTCGTGGATGATGCCGCCGAAGCGGACGGCGGTCACGGGCACGCCGGCCTCGCGCAGCTTGGCCGCGTAGGCCTCACCCTCGTCCCGCAGCACGTCGGCCTCGCCGGTGATCACCAGGGCGGGCGGCAGGTCGCGGAGCTGATCCACGGTGGCCCGCAGCGGCGAAGCGGTGATCTCGGCCCGTTGTGCCTCGTCGGTCGTGTACTGGTCCCAGAACCACTGCATGGCGTCGCGGCGCAGGAAGTAGCCCTCGGCGAACTCACGGTACGACTCGGTGTCGAAGGCGGCGTCGGTGACCGGGTAGAACAGCACCTGCTGCCTGAACGAGAACTCGCCGGTCTGCTTGGCCATCAGCGTCAGCGCGGCGGTCATGTTGCCGCCGACCGAGTCGCCGGCCACGGCCACGCGGGCGGCGTCCAGGTTGTGCTCGGCGCCGTGCTCGAAGACCCACTTGGCCACGGCGTAGTTCTGGTTGATGGCCACGGGATAGCGGGCCTCGGGCGACAGGCTGTAGTCCGGGAACACCACGGCCGCGCCCGTCTTCACGGTCAGTTCGCGCACCAGCCGGTCGTGCGTGTGGGCGTTGCCGAACACCCAGCCGGCGCCGTGGATGTAGATCACCACCGGCAGCGGGCCGGTCGCGCCGACGGGCCGGGTGATCCGCACCGGCACGCCGTCGACGGTCAGCTCCTCGACGTCGACCTCGGGTTTGTCGATCGGGCCGGCCTGCACCTCGTCGACGGTCCGGCGGCCCTCGACCGGGCCGAGGTCGGCCAGGTACGGCGGGTTGGCGGTGGCCTCGGCGAACTCCTTGGCGGCCGGCTCCAGAACGACGCTCATGGCTTCCTCCTGCTGCTTGGTCCCTGACCTGACGCCAAGAACAGTAGCGTCCACTTAGATCGTGCACAACTTAAGTTGACAAGTTATGATTGTGGCATGGACGACACGGACAACCCCTTGCTGCTGAAGGATCAGCTGTGTTTCTCGCTGTACGCCGCCAGCAGATCGGTCACCGCCCTGTACCGGCCGATGCTGGACGAGCTGGGGCTGACCTATCCGCAGTACCTGGTGTTGCTCGTGTTGTGGGAGCACGGCACCAGCCCGGTCAAGGACCTCGGCAACGCGTTGCAGCTGGACTACGGCACGCTGTCGCCGCTGCTCAAGCGGCTGGAGGCGAACGGGCTGGTACGCCGGACCCGGCGGGCCGACGACGAGCGCTCGGTGGCCGTCGCGCTGACCGACGAGGGTGCGGCGCTGCGCGACCGGGCGCTGTCCGTGCCGCCGGTCATCGGCACCGCGATGGGGCTGAAGGAAGAGGAGTTCGGCGTCCTGCGCGACCTGCTCACGCGGCTCACGTCGTCGGTGCAGGCCTACACGGCCTGAAGACGGGCCGAGGCCCCGCCGGGAACGGCGGGGCCTCGGTGGCTACCAGACCGGCCAGGTGTGCACGGGATTGCCGGCGTGCATCAGGTCGATGTACCGGCGCAGCATCCCGACCAGTGCCGCCTCCCGGTCGGCGCCGCGCTGCTCCAGCTGCGCGACGGTCTCCCGCTGCCACGACGAGCCGGTGCGCCGGGCCACGCAGCGCTGCTCGATGATGCCGAGATACCGCTCCCGGGCGGCATCGGAGACGCCCAGGTCGCGCAGGCCCTCATGGGCCATCGGCAGCAGCCGCCGCAACACGAGCTCGTCCGGCGGCACCCAGCCGATGCCCGGCCAGTACAGCTGGGCGCCCATGCCGTGCCGCGCGCCCGAGTACAGGTTCTCCTCGGCCGCCTGGAACGACATCTGCGTCCACAATGGACGTTCCTGGGTGGCCAGCGCCCGCTGCGCGCCGTAGAAGAACGCGGCGTTGGCCAGAATGTCCACAATGGTCGGTCCGGCCGGCAGCACCCGGTTCTCCACCCGCAGGTGCGGCACGCCGTCGACCAGGTCGTACACCGGGCGGTTCCACCGCCACACCGTTCCGTTGTGCAGCCGCAGTTCCGACAGCTGCGGCGCGCGGCCGGCGGCCAGCTCGGCGAGCGGGTCCTCGTCGTCGATCACCGGCAGCAGGCCCTGGAAGTAGCGCACGTTCTCCTCGAACAGGTCGAAGATCGAGGTGATCCAGCGCTCGCCGAACCAGACCCGCGGCCGCACGCCCTGGTTCTGCAGCTCCTGCGGCCGGGTGTCGGTGGCCTGCTGGAACAGCGGAATCCGGGTCTCGTGCCACAACGCCTTGCCCAGCAGGAAAGGCGAGTTGGCGGCCAGCGCCACCTGCACGCCGGCCAGGCACTGCGCCGCGTTCCAGTGCGCGGCGAAATCGTCCGGCTGCACCTGCAGATGCAGCTGCACGGACGTGCAGGCCGCCTCCGGCAGAATGGATTCCGCGTAGCTGCGCAGTCTCTCCGGCTCGCCGCCCGGCATCGGCGAACCCTCCATGTGCAGCACCATTTCCTCGCCGCGCGCGGCGAAGATCTCGTCGTTGAGCACCGTGTAGCGTCGATTGCTGGTCAGCCAGCGTGGATCGAAGTGCTCGCGCCGCAGTGTCGGCAGCACCCCGATCAGCACGATCGCCGCGCCGGCGTCCTTCGCCTTGGTGTCGGCGTTGTCGAATGTCCGACGCAGCTCCTGTTCCAGGTCGACGGCCTCGTTGCCGGCCAGGGGCCGGGGCGGCACGTTGATCTCCAGGTTGTGCTGGCTGAGTTCGGTGGTGAAGGAGGGATCGTCGATCTTCTCCAGCACCACGGAGTTCGTCATCGCCGGTCGCAGCTTCTCGTCGACCAGGTTCAGCTCGATCTCCAACCCCATCTGTTGCTGGGGGAACGAGAACACGTCATCCGTGAGCATCCTGGCCAACGCGTCCAGACAGCGCTGCACCTTCTCGCGGTAACGCTGGCGGTCCTCCCGGCTGAATGTTCGGTCGGACACGTCCTTGCCCATGCCGCCTCCCACTTCGGTCTGCCCGGGTTCCCCGAGCGCCTGAAGCGAATGCCCACGGTGACACAACGGGTTTGACCCTGCCCATCGGCCAAATCGGTGCTCTCTGTCACATTGGCATAACTTCCGGTGAGAATGCGCTGGTAGGAGGCCTGGGATTACCACACCTGGCGAACGGGAAACATGGTATGGGCGAACAGTGAGAGACTGCGTGGCGTGCCGCAGGTGATCGAGATCGACGACCCCTCGGACGCCAGGCTGGACGACTTCCGCGACCTGTCCACCGCCGATCGGCGGCCGGACCGGCCCGGCGGGCGCGGCCTGGTGATCGCCGAGGGTGTCATCGTCGTGCGCAGGCTGCTGGACTCCCCGTACCCGCTGCGTGGCCTACTCGGCATCCGCCGCCGGATCGAGGAGCTCGTCCCCGATCTGGGTGATTTCGACGGTCCCGCCTACGCCGTGTCGGCCGACCTGATGGCCCAGGTTGTCGGTTTTCACCTGAACCGGGGTGTCCTGGCGGCGGCGGATCGCGCCCCGCAACCGGATCCCGCCGAAATGGTTGAAGGCGCACGGATGTTGGCGGTGCTGGAAGGCGTCGGCGACCACGAGAACCTCGGCGCGCTGTTCCGCAACGCCGCCGCGCTGAGCGTGGACGGGGTGCTGCTCGGCGCGGGCTGCTCGGACCCGCTGTACCGACGCAGCGTGCGGGTGTCGATGGGGCACGTGCTGCGGGTGCCGTTCGCGGACCTGCGCCCGTGGCCGTCGGGGCTGGATCTGTTGCGGGACAACGGCTTCACCGTCGCCGCGTTGACGCCACGAGCCGACGCCGTCGACCTGCGCGACTGCAAGCTTCCGGGGGAGAAGGTCGCGCTGCTGCTGGGGTCCGAGGGGCCCGGGCTGACCGATGAGGCCATCGACGCGGCCGACGTCGCGGTCCGGATCCCCATGGCCTCGGGTGTGGATTCGCTGAATGTCGCCACCGCGGCCGCCGTGGCGTTTCACGCGTTGGGGGTGTCGTGAGTACCGTCGACCAGGCAGGCGCCGACGGGTCGGAGGAGACGATCGTGCAGCTTCACGCGCGAGCGGGCAAAGCCGTGCTCGTCGGCCACGACGGCACCCAGCTGCGTGAGGTCGACCCCCGGTCGCTGGCGCTGCCGTCCGACCTGACCGCCGCGCTGCACGAGTGGGCCGAGGTCGCGCGGGCGCTCGTGCCCAACGACCACCAGCCGGTCGGCGGGACAGCCGGTGATCTGGTCACCCGACGGGGCCGGCAGCTGGCCGGGCGGCTGGCCACCGAGCTGGGGCTGCCCATCGACTACGCGGACCCGGTGTCCGGGCGCATGGTCGAGGTGGAGCCGGCCGTGCTGGCCGCGCCGCCGGTCGAGGAGCCCGAGGAGGTGGTCGAGGACTTCCCGCGCCGGGAGCCGACGCCCTGGGCCACCGGCCTCACGGTCACCGTCATCGTCGCCGCCATGATCACCATCGCCGTGACGACCCTGTCCTTCGCGCTGGCCCAGGCCAGCCTGTGGCTGGCGGTGATCGCCAACGTGGTGATCATCGGCGGCCTGTCCCCGTCCGTCTGGCTGGCCCGCGACGTTCCCATCTGGCGCTGGGTGGCCCTAGGCGTCACCTGCGGCCTGGGCCTGGCCTGGCTCGTGCTCCTGCTCAGCCTGCTAGGCCCTGCTACGTAAACCCCCGCGAGTCACGCTCTCGGGCACCGCGAGTCACGCTCTCGGGACGTTTCCACCGTGGTGCGTTGGGTGGGTGTGTCCCGAGAACGTGACTCTCAAGCCCGAGAACGTGACCCGCGTTCTGTCAGGCCAGGGATTCCATCCAGGCTTCGTGGAGGCGGGCGAAGCGGCCGGCCTGACCGATGAGGTCGGCGGGGGAGCCGTCCTCGACTATGCGGCCGTTGTCGACCACCAGGACCCGGTCGGCGATCAGGACCGTCGACAGGCGGTGGGCGATGATCAGGGCCGTGCGGTCGGCCAGCACCGTCTCCAGCGCCGCCTGCACCGCCCGCTCGGTCGGCACGTCCAGGCTGGACGTCGCCTCGTCGAGCACCAGCACCGACGGGTCGGCCAGCAGCGCGCGGGCGAACGCCACCAGCTGACGCTGGCCCGCCGACAGCCGGCCGCCCCGCTTGCGGACGTCGGTGTCGTAGCCCTCGGGCAGGGCGCTGATGAACTCGTGCGCCCCGACCGAGGCCGCCGCCCGCTCCACGTCCTCCCGTGTCGCGTCCGGCCGGCCCATGGCGATGTTGTCGGCCACCGACCCGGCGAACAGGAAGTTCTCCTGCGTCACCATGGTCACCGCGGACCGCAGGTCGACGTCGGCCACCTCGCGCAGGTTCACGCCGTCCAGCGACACCGAGCCCTTCGACGGGTCGTAGAACCGGGCCACCAGCTTGGCCAGCGTCGACTTGCCGGCGCCGGTCGCGCCGACCACCGCGATGGTCTGCCCGGCCGGCACGTGCAGATCGAACTCCGGCAGCACCACCGGGGTGTCCGGGCCGTAGTGGAACTCCACGCCCTCGAACCGCAGCTCGCCGCGCCGTCCCTCATGGGGCAGCGCCGTCGGCTCCGCCGGCTCGGCCACCGACGGCTCCTCCTCCAACACACCGGAGATCTTCTCCAGCGCGGCCACCGCGGCCGAGTAGGAGTTGGCGAACATGGCCAGGTCGTCCAGCGGGTCGTAGAGCCGGCGCAGGTACAGCGTGAACGCCGCCAGCACACCCAGCTGCAGGGTGCCGTCGACGACCCGCAGCGCGCCCCAGGCCAGCACCACGGCCACGGTCACGTTGCCGACCAGCCGCACGGTGGCGGTGAACCGGGACATCACCTTGAACGCCTGGTTGTTGGCGTCCCGGTACTCGACGTTGACCTCGTGCAGAATCTGCTCGTTGCGGTCGTGCCGCCGGTAGGCCTGGACCGCGCGAATCCCGTTCATGGTCTCCACGAACTGCACGATCACCTTGGCCACGGCCGTGGTCGTGGCCCGGTACGCCTTGTGCGAGCTGCGCCGGAACCAGCGCGTCACCAGGTACACCGGGACGAAGCCCAGCAGCACCACCAGGGCCAGCCGCAGGTCCAGGACCAGCAGCGTGACGGCGATGCCGACCACGGTGAAGATCGAGCTGAGCAGCCCGTCGAGACCCATGTCGAGCAGGTCGTCGATGGACTCCACATCGGACGAGAGCCGCGAGATGATCTTGCCCGAGGTGTAGGACTCGTGGAAGGACAGGGAAAGCCGCTGCACGTGCCGGAACACCCGGCGCCGCAGGTCGAGCAGCAGGTCCTGGCCGACCCGGCCGGACAGCCGCACGAACGAGAACTTGGCGCCGGCGCTGGCCAGGCCGCACAGGGCATAGCCCAGCACGCACCAGACCAGCGTCGCCGGCCGGCCGGCGACCACGCCGGTCACGCCGTTGTCGATCGCCGCCGCGACCAGCAGCGGGCCGGCCAGCTGCGCGCCGTTCTCCAGCAGCACGAACACCAACGCCAGCGCCACGGCCCACTTGTGCGGCCGCAGCAGCGACACCAGCAGCCGTCGCGACCGGGCCTGCAGCCGGGCCGTGACGACCTTGTCGACGTTCTCGATGTCTTCCGCGGCGACGCCGCGCCAGTCGGTGTCGGCCGGAGTCGCAGTTGTCGGCGTGCTCATCAGACCGCCACCTCCTCGTCCTCGTCTTCGTCCAATGTGGACAGCAGTCGCCGGTACTCCGCGTTGGTGGCGATCAGCTCGGAATGCGTTCCCACGGCGGCGATCCGGCCGTCCACCAGCATCGCCACCCGGTCGGCCAGCTGTACCGTGCTGGGCCGGTGCGCGACGACCAGCGCCGTCACGTCGTGCAGCACGCGCCGCAGCGCCCGCTCCACCTCGCCCTCGGTGTGCACGTCCAATGCGGACAGCGGGTCGTCCAGCACCAGCACCGCCGGCCGGCCGACGACCGCGCGGGCCAGGGCCAGCCGCTGACGCTGGCCGCCGGACAGGGACAGGCCCTGCTCGCCGACCCGGGTCGCGATGCCCCACGGCAGCTTTGCGACGAACTCCTCGGCCTGCGCCACCCGCAGCGCCTCGTGCACGTCCTCGTCGGTCGCGTCCGGCGTGCCCAGGGCCACGTTCTCCCGCACGCTGGCCGAGAACAGCACCGGCTCCTCGAACGCCGTGGCCACGATCTGGCGCAGATCGTTCATCCGCAGGTCGCGGACGTCGATGCCGTCCACCGTCACGCGGCCGCCGGTGACATCGGCCAGCCGGGCCACCAGCGCGGTCAGTGCCGTCTTGCCCGAGCCGGTGCTGCCGACCAGCGCCACCGTCTCACCGGGACGGACCTCCAGGTCGATGCCCTTGAGCACCTCGTGCTGGCCGCCGTCGTAGGCGAAGTGCACGTCCTCGAACCGCAGGTAGCCGTGGACGTGCTCCGGGAGCTCGCGGGGATGTTCGGGCTCGACGAGCGGGTTGATCTCGTCGCGGACCTCCCAGTACCGGTCGCAGGCCGAGGCCGCCATGTTGGTCTCGGCCAGCAGCCAGCCGATCGAGTCGAACGGCCAGCGCAGGTACGTGGCGACGGTGATCGCGGCGACCAGGGTGCCCGCGGTCAGGGTGCCGTTGGCGATGCCGATGCCGCCGATCGCCAGCTGGCCGGCGATGGCCAGCTCGGGCAGGCTCACCAGCACCGCCCACAGCGCCGCCATCACGCGGACCTTGCTCAGCTCCGCCCCGCGCAGCGACCGGGCCTGGGCCATGAACGACTTCGTCATGTTCCGGCCGCGGCCGAAGGCCTTGAGCACGCGGATGCCCAGCACCGATTCCTCCACGGTGCTGGCCAGGTCGCCCTGGAGATCCTGGGCCCGGCGGGCGTAGATCTTGTACTTGGTCTCGAACAGATAGGACAGCACCACCAGCGGCGCGCCGCAGGCGATCACGACCAGGCCCAGCAGCGGCGACAGCGTGAGCAGCACGCCGACCCCCACCACCAGGACGGTCGCGTTGACCACCAGGAAGATCGCCGCGAACGCGATGAACCGTCGCAATGTGCTCAGGTCGTTCACGGCACGGGACAGCAGCTGCCCCGACTGCCACTTGTCGTGGAACGCGACCGGCAGTCGTTGCAGTTGGTGGTAGATGTCCTCCCGCAGCCGCATCTCCACCGTGGTGCTCGGCCGCACGTTGAGTCGCCGCCGCGCGTAGAACAGGACCGCCTCGGCGACGCCGAGGACCAGCACCAGACCCACCAGCCAGGGCAGCTCCGACAGCTCGCCGCGCGCGACCGGGCCGTCGATGATCTGCTGGATGACCAGCGGAATGGACAGTCCGGCCAGCATCGCGCCCAGCGCCGCCGCCAGTGAGGCGAGCAGTTCCAGTCGCACCGGACGCACATAGGGCCACAGCCTGCTCAGCGTGGCGAAGGATGAGCGGTGGGTGACGGACTGGGCTCCGTCGTCACTCATTCGACAATTCCCCCTTCGAGTTCCACCCCGACCATACGTAGGACCCCTGACATCGACGACTCAATTTCCGCGCGTTCCGCGCGGGGCTCGGCCCCCGGGTAGCCGGTGCCTCGCCCTTGCTGGATTTCGCCCGCCGCGTCGGCAGAGTGGTCGGTCGCGTTGGTTGGCGGCGGTCGAAATCCAGCAACCGTGCGAAGCACCGGCGGGGCCGAGCGATCTCTGACTTGCCACCCCGACCCTTGTGCCAGCATGCGAGCTCGACCGCGCTGGAGGTCAAGACCGTCGTGGCTGGTCACACGGCCCGGGGGAGGTCCTCGTGAGGGGGATGACGGCGCGCGGGAATCCGGCGCATGATGCAGGCATGACGCGACCCGAGTCGGTGCGCTACCTCCGCACCGAGCCGACGATGGCGTTCCCCGACGGACGGCTGCTGGCCCGCAAGCAGCACCAGCTCTACCTGCTGGCGCCGGACGGGTGGACGCGGCTCGGCGACGACCGTCCGATCGACGCCAAGCCGCTGACCCGCCCGGAGGCGGAGGACTGGTGCGAGCGCGAAGGCATCGACTGGCACGCCTTCGAGCAGCTATGACCCAGCTTGGGACCTAACGCTGCGAGCGAACCCCGAGCAGCACGTCCTCCCAGGACGGCACGATCGGGTGGTTCTTCTTGCCCCGCCGCGGAGGCGCCTCCGCCTTGCGGGCGGCGGGCTGCGCGTCGGGCTGGGACTGCGCCGCCGGCTGCTGCGGCACGGGCGCCTGCGCCGCGGGCGGCTCCTCCACCGGGTCCGGGTCGTTGATCACGGGCGCCTGGGCCGCCGTGTGGGTCGGCTCGACGCGCGCGGTCTCCGTCTCCGGGGCGGGCGCCGGCTGTTTAATAAGTGAAAACCTACGCAGTAATTACTGTTTAACGGCTGTAATAGATGTCTATCACCTTTGCCCTGTGGGTTCTAAACGGCCAGTACGACCACTCCTCGGATGAGGGCGGGCGGCCGGGGGCTCCGGCGCCTGCTCCGGCACCACCGGCGCGGGCGCCGGGGTGGGCTGGGCCTGCGCCGCGGTGTGGGCCTGGGCCTGGTGCTCCAGCTCCAGCGCCTGCCGGGCCAGCTCCGTCACCGGCCGCACGGTGCGCAGCGGCCGGTTCGGGGACGGGTCCAGCAGGTCGATGGCGTGGTCGTCGATCGGCGAGACGGTGCCGCCGTGCGCGCCGGGGTGGAACGTCCAGTGCGCCCGGTTCTCCGACCTACCGGCCTGCCAGTGCAGCTGGATGATCCACTTGCCGTCCTCGCCGCGCCACGAGTCCCAGTGCCCGGCCGAGTAGTCCTGGCCGCGCAGGCCGAAGGAGTGCGCGATCACCTCGCCGAGGGTCTGCACGTCCGGCCCGTCCTCGCGGATCGGGTGGGCGCGCTGGGCCAGCTCGGCGGTGCGGGAGCGCTCCAGCAGCACGGGGTAGGCGTACCGCTCGATACGGTGCGTCGGCAGCCCGGCGGCCGCGGCGACCTGGTCGACCGACTCGCCGGCACGGATGCGGGCCTGGATCTCGCGGGGACGCATCTGGACGTCGGTCTCCGCCGCGATCTGACCGAGGCGGGCGATGTCGCCCCGCGCGGCGGCGCGCAGCCGCTCGTCGCAGGGAATGGTGTAGCGCTCGCCGCGAACGGGGTCTTCGCAGATGACAGATGTGCCGTCGTCGTCGAGCCCGACGACTCGCAGCGCTCGCATCACGGCCTCCCCGATCTGTCACCTCGCCACTGACCAACGATAGTTCGGCGCGCCTACTTGACGCCGTAGGCGCGCCGAGTCTATCGACATCCGACCATGATCCTGCCGGATTTACTAGGTAGGACGCATGGTGAGCCGGGAAGGTTCACCGCTACGGACGGTGATCTTGATCTGTGAGCCGGTTCACAGTTGACCGACGACCCACTCCACGCACTTGGTCAGGGCCGTCACGTCGTCCGGGTCGATGGCCGGGAACATGGCCACCCGCAGCTGGTTCTTGCCGAGCTTGCGGTACGGCTCCACGTCCACGACACCGTTGGCGCGCAGGACCTTGGCCACCACGGCGGCGTCCACGTCGTCCGAGAAGTTGATCGTGCCGACGACCTGCGAGCGGTTGGCCGGGTTCGCCACGTACGGCGTCGTGTACTCGGTGGCCTCGGCCCACGAGTACAGCCGCGACGACGAGTCGGCCGTGCGGGCCGTCGTCCACTCCAGTCCGCCGTTGCCGAGCATCCACTCGATCTGCTCGGCCAGCAGGAACAGCGTGGCCACCGACGGCGTGTTGTAGGTCTGGTCCTTGGTGGAGTTGTCCAGCGCCGTGGTCAGCGACAGGAACTCCGGCACCCAGCGGTCCGAGGCGCCGATCTCGGCGACCCGCTCCAGCGCCGCCGGGCTCATCAGCGACAGCCACAGGCCGCCGTCCGAGGCGAACGACTTCTGCGGGGCGAAGTAGTAGACGTCGAAGTCCTCGGCCTTGACCGGCAGGCCGCCCGCGCCCGAGGTGGCGTCGATGGCCACCAGCGCGCCCTCGGAGCCGGCCGGCCGGATCACCGGCACCGCGACACCCGTCGAGGTCTCGTTGTGGGCCCAGCCGACCAGGTCGATGCCCTCGCCGGCGGCGAAGGCGATCTCCGGGGCGTCGCCCGGCTCCGCCTTCACCACGACCGGGTCCTTCAGGAACGGCGCGCCCTTGGTCACGGTGGCGAACTTCGAGGAGAACTCGCCGTAGGTGAAGTGCTGCGCGCGCTCGCGCACCAGGCCGAACGCCGCGGCGTCCCAGAAGGCCGTGGTGCCGCCGTTGCCCAGCACCACCTCGTAGCCCTCGGGCAGCGAGAACAGCTCCCGCAGGCCCGCGCGGACCCGGCCGACCAGGGACTTCACCGGCTTCTGGCGGTGCGAGGTGCCCAGGTACGTCGCACCCGACTCGGCCAGCTTGGCCAGCTGCTCGGGGCGTACCTTGGACGGGCCGCAACCGAAGCGGCCGTCGGACGGGCGCAGCTCGGTGGGCAGGACAAGGGTGGCGGGGTCTGCGGTCTGCGTCATGCCGGCGCCTCCGGGACGTGTCAGCAAGTGCAAGGAATGCCGGCGCCGTTGCCGGGGAAGGGCCAGTGTTGCAAACCGGTGTCCGGCGCGTGACGTCCGGGTGTTCCGCGCCACACTTTGCGTCTCACGGATCGGTCAGATCGGCCAGCAGCACCGCCTGCGCGCTGCTGGCGATGTCGTCCCAGCTGTCCGGCGGCAGCTCCAGCAGCCGCCGCACCCGCTGCCGGTTGGTCAGCAGCTGCATCAGCGTCGCGTCGTCCACCGCGTCCGGCGGTCCGAAGTCCCGGTAGAACCGGCGCAGCCCGTTCGTGAACCAGCGCAGCGCGCCGTCCAGGTCCCCCGCCTCTTCCAGCACCTCGCCCGCGCACACGTAGGCGAACGGGTCGTCCGAGCTCGTCAGCTGGGCCAGCGCGTGCAGCGCCCGCTCCGGGCAGCCCGTGTCGAACAGGAACCCCGCGTAGTAGGACCTCGCGTCCCCCACCACCGGGCCGCCGTCCTCGATCGCCGCCGCGAACAGCTCCCCGGCCCGCTGCGGGCAGCCCGCCGCCGCCCACCCCTCCGCGGCCTCCACCAGGTACTGCGCCCGTTCCTCCGGGATCAGCGCCGCCAGCCGCTCGGCCTCCGCCGCCTCCGCTGCCCTGGCGGCGGCCCTCCCGTCCCGCATTTGTGGAGGCTAGCGGGTGAGAGCGCGCTCAAACGCCACCTCAGAGAGTGGTTCCCTCCCCTACCCGTTCACTCGAACGGCGCACCTCTTCTGCCACATGTGGACCACATTCGACGCTGGCGGCGGAATGCGGACCACATGTGGCAGAAGAAACCAGGGCGGGGTCAGCCGAGTGCGGTGAGGTCGACACGGACCAGGCCGGGGAGGTCGATCGTCAGCACGTGGTCGTGCACGCCGGTCGGCTTGTACTCCCCAGCGCCGTCGAGCTCGTTGGTGTGGACGGCGAGTGCGAGAGCGCCGCTGGCCGGGCCTTCGACCCGCCAGTAGTGGCGGATACCGGCCTCGGCGTAGGCCAGCGGCTTCGAGCCGCGGTCCTCCCGGTGCGAGCCCCGGGACACGACCTCGACCGCGACCAGGATCGCCGAACCAGGCACCGGCCGCGTGGTCAGCGGCACGGCGACATCGAACACGACGACGTCCGGGCTGAGGTAGTCCAGCGGGTCCTCAGCCAGCATCACGTCGATGTCGGTCTCCAGCTGCCACTGTGGCGGCAGCTGAGGTTCGAGCGCATCGGCCAACCGACGAACTACACGCTGATGAATCGGCCGCGGTCTCGGCTGCCCTCGCAAAAGCCCCTCGTCATACGACACGAGGGCAATATCGGCTCGCGGTGCTGTCGTCAGGAGTGGGCGATGGTGGTCCAGCCTTCGACGTCCTCGGGCTTGCGGGGGGCGGGGCCGATGTAGTGGGCGGAGGGGCGGACGAGGCGGCCGGTGCGCTTCTGTTCGAGGATGTGGGCGCACCAGCCGGCGGTGCGGGCGCAGGTGAACATGGCCGGCATCATGTGCGGGGGGACCTCGGCGAAGTCGAGGATGACGGCGGCCCAGAACTCGACGTTGGTCTCGATGGCCCGGTCGGGGCGGCGGGAGCGGAGCTCGGCGAGGGCGGCCTGTTCGAGGGCGTTGGCGACCTCGTAGCGGGCGGCGCCGAGTTCGCGGCAGGTGCGGCGGAGCACACGGGCGCGAGGGTCCTCGGCGCGGTAGACGCGGTGCCCGAAGCCCATGAGCCGGTCGCCGCGGTCGAGGATGCCGGCGACGACGGCGCGGGCGTCGCCGACGCGTTCGACCTCCTCGATCATGGGCAGCACGCGGGCGGGGGCGCCGCCATGGAGCGGCCCGGACATGGCGCCGATGGCCCCGGACATGGAGGCGGCGACGTCGGCGCCGGTGGAGGCGATGACGCGGGCGGTGAAGGTGGAGGCGTTCATGCCGTGCTCGGCGGCGGACACGAAGTAGGCGTCGATGGCCTTGACGTGGGCGGGATCGGGATCGCCGCGCCACCGGGTCATGAACCGCTCGGTGACGGTGGCGGACTCGTCGATCCGACGCTGCGAGACGGCGGGACGGCCGATGCCGCGGGCGGACTGGGCGACGTAGGACAGGGCCATGACCGAAGCGCGGGCCAGCTGATCGCGGGCCTGCTCGTCGGTGATGTCCAGAAGCGGCTGGTAGCCCCAGATCGGCGCGAGCATGGCCAGCGCGGCCTGCACGTCGACCCGCACGTCGCCGGTGTGCACGGGGATGGGGAACGGCTCGGCGGGCGGCAGCCCAGGCCCGAACCGGCCGTCGACGAGCAGCGCCCACACGTTGCCGAACGTCACCCGTCCGGCGAGATCCTCGATGTCCACGCCGCGGTAGCGCAGCGCCCCGCCGTCGCGGTCGGGTTCGGCGATCTCGGTACGAAAAGCGACGACACCTTCGAGCCCTGGCCGGAATCCGTCCTCCATGGCGCAACCCTGCACCCCGAACGGCTGATCGGCAATCGCAGGTAAACATCATGTTGCGGTCGCCACCGGGCGGTCACCGCGTGTTAGATCTTTCGCCATGCACCTCACGCCGCACGAACGGGACAAGCTGCTGGTGCACGTCGCCGCGGACGTGGCACGCCGCCGGCTGGAGCGGGGTGTGCTGCTCAACTACCCGGAGGCGGTCGCGCTGATCACCGACCACGTGCTGGAGGGCGCGCGGGACGGCGAGTCGGTGTCGGCGCTGATGGCCAGCGGCCGGCAGGTGCTGCGCCGCGACCAGGTGCAGCCGGGCATTCCGGAGATGCTGGACTCGGTACAGGTGGAGGCCACCTTCCCGGACGGCACGAAGCTGGTCACCGTGCACGACCCGATCGCGTGAGGGGCCGATGATTCCAGGCGAGATCATTCCCGGCGACGAGCCGGTGGAGCTGAATCCGGGCCGCGAGCGGACCGTGCTCACGGTGGTCAACGCGGCGGACCGGCCGGTGCAGGTCGGCTCGCACTACCACTTCGCGGCGGCCAACCCGGGGCTGGAGTTCGACCGGAAAGCGGCCTGGGGCAAGCGTCTGGACGTCCCGGCCGGCACGTCCGTGCGGTTCGAGCCGGGCGTCGAGCGCGAGGTGACGCTGGTGCCGATCGCCGGCCGCCGGGTGATTCCGGGGCTGCGCAAGGAATGGTCGGGGGAACTGTGACGAGCATCGACCGCCACCGGTACGCGGAGCTGTTCGGGCCGACGACCGGCGACAAGATCCGGCTGGCCGACACCAACCTGGTCATCGAGGTGACCGAGGACCGCAGCCGCGGCGCGGGCTCCGGTGACGAGGTGGTTTTCGGCGGCGGCAAGGTGATCCGCGAGTCCATGGGCCAGGGCATGGCCACCCGCGCCGAGGGCGCGCCGGACGTGGTGATCACGGGGGCGGTGATCCTCGACCACTGGGGCGTGATCAAGGCGGACGTCGGCATCCGCGACGGGCGGATCGTCGGCATCGGCAAGGCCGGCAACCCGGACACCATGGACGGCGTGGACCCGGCGCTGGTGATCGGCCCGTCCACGGAGATCGTGGCCGGCAACGGGAAAATCCTCACCGCCGGTGGCATCGACTGCCACGTGCACTTCATCTGCCCGCAGCTGGTGGACCAGGCGCTGGCCGCCGGCCTGACCACGCTGATCGGCGGCGGCACCGGGCCGGCCGAGGGCACGAAGGCGACGACGGTGACGCCGGGATCCTGGAATCTGGCGCGGATGCTGGCCTCGATGGACTATCAGCCGGTCAACGTCCTGTTGCTGGGCAAGGGAAACACAGTCAGCGAGGAAGGGCTCTGGGAGCAGCTGCGGGGCGGGGCCGGCGGCTTCAAGCTGCACGAGGACTGGGGCACCACGCCGGCCGTGATCGACTCGGCGCTGCGGGTGGCCGACGCCTCCGGCGTGCAGGTGGCCATCCACACCGACACGTTGAACGAGGCCGGTTTCGTCGAGTCCACTGTGGACGCGATCGGCGGGCGGTCGATCAACGCCTACCACACCGAAGGGGCCGGCGGCGGGCACGCGCCGGACATCATCAAGGTGGTTGGCGAGCCCAACGTGCTGCCCTCGTCCACCAATCCGACCCGTCCGCACACCGTCAACACCCTCGACGAGCACCTGGACATGCTGGTGGTCTGCCACCACCTGAACCCCTCGGTGCCGGAGGACCTGGCCTTCGCGGAGAGCCGGATCCGGCCGACCACCATCGCGGCCGAGGACCTGCTGCACGACATCGGGGCCATCTCGATGATCAGCTCTGACTCGCAGGCCATGGGCCGCATCGGCGAGGTGATCATCCGGACCTGGCAGACCGCGCACGTGATGAAGGAGCGGCGGGGGATCCTGGGCGACAACGAGCGGGCCCAGCGCTACGTCGCCAAGTACACGATCAACCCGGCCATCGCGCACGGCATCGACCACGAGGTCGGGTCGGTGGAGGTTGGCAAGCTGGCCGATCTGGTGCTGTGGGAGCCGAAGTTCTTCGGCGTGCGGCCGCACATGGTGCTCAAGGGCGGGTTCGCGGCGTGGGCGGCGATGGGCGACGCCAACGCCTCCATCCCGACGCCGCAGCCGGTGTTGGCCCGGCCGATGTTCGGTGCGGCGCCACGGGTCGCGGCCGCGAGCAGCGTGCATTTCGTGTCGCAGGCGGCAATCGACGATGGGCTGGCGGAGCGTTTGGGGCTGTCGAGGCTCTTGCTGCCGGTCGCGGACACTCGCCGCAGGGGCAAGGTGGACATGATCCGCAACGACACGCTGCCGCGCGTGACGGTCGATCCGGACAGCTTCGCCGTGCACGTGGACGGCGAGCTGGTCGAGCCCCACCCCGTGACGGAACTGCCCATGTCCCAACGTTATTTCCTGTTCTGATGTCGGCCGTGCTGCTCGTGCTGGCCGACTCCCGGTTCCCGGGCGGCGGGCACGCGCACTCCGGCGGCGTCGAGGAGGCGGCCGCGCGCGGGCTGATCACCGATGAGAACAGCCTGGAATCGTTCCTGTGCGGCCGATTGCGGACCAACGGCCTGGTGTCGGCGGCCTTCGCGGCGGCGGCCGTCGACGGAGACTGGTCCACTTTGGACATGGAGCTCGACGCCAGAACCCCTTCGCCGGCCCAGCGGGCGGCCTCGCGGGCTCAGGGCAAGAGCACGCTGCGGGCCGGCCGGGTGGCCTGGCCGTCGCCGCTGCTGAACGAGCTTTCCCAGCCCCACCATGCCATTGCCGTCGGCGCGCTGGTGCAGGTCGCGGGCGGGACACGACAGGAGGCGGCGGAGTGTGCCGCCTATCTCTCGGTCAGCGGCCCGGCCAGCGCGGCGGTGCGGTTGCTCGGCCTCGATCCGTTCCAGGTCAACGCGATCGTGGCCCGCATGCGGATCACCGAGATCGTCGACGAAGCGCTCAAGGGCCTGCCGATGCTCAGCGCGCCGGCACTGGACCTGTTCGCCGACTCCCACGCCCGGATCCACCAGCAGGAGGTGCGTCTCTTTGTCAGCTGACCACGAGCACCCGGTGTCGTTCGACCCCACGTTCACCGTGCACGACCACCATTCGGCGGCCCCGGCCGACGGCCGCGCGGTCCGCATCGGCATCGGCGGCCCCGTCGGCAGCGGCAAGACGGCCCTGGTCGCGGCCCTGTGCCGGGCCCTCGGCGCGGAGATCGAGCTCGCCGTCGTGACGAACGACATCTACACCACCGAGGACGCCGACTTCCTGAGGAAAGCGGGTGTCCTCGACCCGGCCCGGATCGAGGCGGTGCAGACCGGCTGCTGCCCGCACACCGCGATCCGCGACGACATCAGCGCCAACCTGGACGCCGTGGAAGTGCTGGAAGAGCGGTTTCCCGGGCTGGACCTCGTGATCATCGAGAGCGGCGGCGACAACCTGACCGCCACCTTCAGCCGCGGCCTGGTCGACCGGCAGGTTTTTGTGGTGGACGTGGCCGGCGGCGACAAGGTGCCGCGCAAGGGCGGCCCCGGCGTCACCACGGCCGACCTGCTGGTGATCAACAAGATCGACCTGGCCGAGCTGGTCGGGGCCGACCTGGACGTGATGACCAGCGACGCGCACCGGATGCGCAACCACCGGCTGCCGGTGATCACCCAGTCGCTGACCCGCACCCCGGACGCGCCCGAGGTGGCCGACTGGGTGCGCAAGCAGTTGGCCTGATGCGGGCCCGCGCCCGGCTGGCGGTCGAGCGCCGCGACGGCCGGACCGTCGTGACGGAACTGCGGTCGGCCGCGCCGATGACGTTGCTGCCGCAACGAAGTCGGCTGCGGCGTGGAACCGGTACCGCCGTGGTGCACCTGGTGAGCTCGGCCACCGCGCCGCTGGGCGGCGACGACCTCTCGCTGGAGGCGCACGTCGGTCCCGGCGCGCATCTCCAGCTCCGTGGCATCGCGGCGACGCTCGCATTGCCGGGGCACAAGGGCGAGCGCAGCCACGCGTCGATCCGTTTCGACATCGATGACGAAGCGTCGGTGGAATTCCTGCCCGAACCGACGATCGTCACGTCGCGGGCGTCACACAGCTCGGTGTTCACCGCGCAACTGGCCGACACGGCCCGATTGCGCCTCCGTGAGACGCTGGTTCTCGGCCGGGTCGGCGAACGGCCCGGCAGCCTGGACAGCACCGTCGAGGTCGTTCGGGGTGAAACGCCGCTGCTGCGGCAGCGCGTCGACATCGGCGACCCGGCGCTCGCGGCCAGCGCCGCCTACCTGGCCGGGCACCGCGTTCTGGCCACTGAGCTGCTGGTTTGGGGCGCCGATCCGGCGTCGGCGGTCAGCGGCGACTGGTGGTCGCTGGTTCCGCTTGCGCGGGGCGGATCGCTGGCCACCGCGCTGGCGGCCGACGCCGTCACCGCGCAGCGCCGTCTGGCCGAAGCGACCGCAGGTCACCCGGGACTTTCCACAGTGGACGGCGCTTCTGAATTGATCACTTTTTCGGTCCAGAACCACAGCGTGGCCAATTCCCGTTCGTGATCACTTCGCCGGGTGTTCACCGTCACCTCGCGAGCGGTTCCGGTTTGCCGGCAAAACCCGTACCTTCCGACGAACACGGTTGGTACCACGAGTGCTCTTCCGCGCGGAGGCCGCTATGCCGGAAACCCAGTCCGAGACCAACATCGCGCTCCCTGCGATGCGCGTGTCCTACGAGCAGGGCTCGATGACCGAGCACGATCTAGCCGGCACCTGGCACGAGCAGCTGGGGCTGTGGCTGGACGAGGCGACGCGGGCCGGTCTGGCCGAGCCGAACGCCATGGTGCTGGCCACCGCCGATCCCGAGGGCCGGCCGTCGTCACGGACCGTGTTGGCCAAGGGCCTGGACGCGCGTGGACTGGTCTTCTACACCAACTACACCTCCAACAAGAGCCACGACCTGCGGGCCACCCGCTACGCCTCGGCCACCTTCCCGTGGCTGGCGATGCAGCGGCAGGCCACGGTCCGCGGCACGGTGGAGAAGGTGGACCCGGCCGAGACCGCCGAGTACTGGCGCACCCGTCCGCGCGGATCGCAGCTGGGCTCGTGGGCCTCGCCGCAGTCCCGCGTGGTGCGCGACCGGACCGTGCTGGACAGCGCGCTGGCCAACATCAACCGGCAGTTCGCCGACGCCGATCGAGTACCGGTGCCCCCGCACTGGGGCGGCTGGCGGATCCGGCCCGAGATGGTCGAGTTCTGGCAGGGCCGGCAGGACCGCATGCACGACCGCCTGCGCTTCCACCTGGTCGGCGACACCTGGCAGCTGGAGCGCCTGGCCCCGTAAGCCGCGCGGATCACACCCCGACGGGTCGTTAGTTATCCTAAACTAACGACCCGTGACGGCTGCTGACACCACTTCCACGCGCCCCAAACGGGGCGTGCTGGCCCGACTGGTCCTCGACACGAGGCCGCTCAAGGTGGTGGCCTACCGGCGGCTGTGGCTGTCCACCGTGATCACCGCCATCGGCAGCCAGCTGACCGCGGTCGCCGTGCCCAAGCAGGTCTACGACATCACCGGCTCGTCCGCGTACGTGGGCGTGGCCGGCGCGGTGGCGCTCGTGCCGCTGCTGGTGTTCGGGCTGTGGGGCGGCGCCGTGGCCGATGTGATGGACCGTCGCAAACTGCTGATCATCAGCAACCTCGGCATCGCCGTGGTGTCGATTCTGCTCTGGCTGCAAGCGCTTTCCGGCATGAACTCCGTGACCGTCGTGCTGGTGCTTCTGGGTTTGCAGCAGGCGTTCTTCGCGGTCAACATGCCGGCCCGCAGCGCCTCCATCGCCCGGCTGGTGTCCGTCGAGTTGCTGCCCTCGGCCAACGCCCTGGGCTCCACCGTGCAATCCTTCGGCGCGGTCCTCGGCCCGATGCTGGCCGGCGCGTTCATTCCCGTGGTGGGGCTGTCCACGCTGTACCTGATCGACGCCATCGGCCTCACCGCCACGCTGTGGGCGGTCTGGAAACTGCCGCCGCTGCCGCCGCTGGACGGCGTCCGCCGCACCGCCGGGCTTCGCTCCGTCATCGACGGTTTCCGTTACCTGTCAACGAAGAGCGTGTTGCTGGCCTCGTTCCTGGCCGACATCGTGGCCATGGTGTTCGGCATGCCGCGGGCGCTGTTCCCGGAGATGGCCGAGCGCACCTTCCACGACCCAGCCGGCGGCGGGCCCGCTCTGGGCTGGCTGTTCGCGGCCATCCCGCTCGGGGCGCTGCTGTTCGGGCTCGTTTCCGGCTGGCTGTCCCGCATCACCCGGCACGGCGTCGCCGTCTGGGTCGCCGTGGCGGTCTGGGGCGTGGCGATCATCGGTTTGGGTTTGTCGTCGTCGCTGTGGGTGGCCGTGGTGTTCCTGGCCCTGGCCGGCGCCGCCGACATGGTGAGCATGGTGTTCCGCGGGGCGATCCTGCAATCCGCCGCCACCGACGACATGCGGGGGCGTATGCAGGGCGTCTTCACCGTGTCGTCGCCGGCGGTCCGCGCCTGTCCGACGTCCTTCACGGCACCATCGGTGCCGCCGTCGGCACGTCCGTGTTCCGTCTCCGGCGGCGGCATCGCCGTCGTCGTGGCCATCATCATCGCCGCCATCGCCCTACCGGCCATGTGGCGTTATCGCGCCGCCACCACCCACCCGGCTTGACGCCACATGTGGACCGCTTTAACTATATGGTTCTTGTCACAGACGGGCGTCATGGAAGTGATTGACCCCCAGTGTATGAGTGCGCACGCTGCTCCGATCGCCGGGAAATCAACACGGCTTTAAACCACCTTGGGGCAGTGTTGGCTGTCTGGGGTTACCGACAACTCCGTTCCTTGCTAGAAGGCGGCATCTTAGTACCCCACTCTCGGTTCGAATCGTCTAAAAACGTCTGGAAAAAGGGGAGGGGGAGGCGGGGTCAGGAGACGCGGGGAGCCAGGCCTCTGGCGAGGGTGTCGACCAGGGACTTGGCGTAGGTGCCGTCCGGGTCGAGGTCGGGGTCGAAGACCGTCACCTCGACGCCGAGGCAGCCCGGAGCCACCGTCAGCCCGGCCAGCAGCTCCGCCAGTTCCGCGTGCTCAAGGCCGTCCGGGTCGGGGGAGTCGACGCACGGCATCACGGCCGGGTCCAGCACGTCCACGTCCAGGTGCACCCAGAAGCCGTCCAGCTCGTCCAGCCGCCGCCGGGCCCACTCCGCCGACTCGGCGGCCCCGGCCTTGCGGATCTCCAGGGCGGTCCGGTGCCCGATGCCGGATGAGGCCAGCTCGGCTCGGCCCTCGTCGTCCTCGCGGATGCCCAGCACCACCACGTCGGCGTCCTCGAACAGCCGACACGCCACATCGGACTGGCCGCGCCCGGTGGCCAGCGCGAGGTCCTCGCCGGCCGCGGCGCCGATGCCGGCGTCGGTGGAGTTGCCGGGGTGGCGGAAGTCGCTGTGCCCGTCGATGAAGGCCAACCCGTAGCGGCGGCCCTCGGCCATGGCCCGCTCCCGGAGTGCGAGGCCGGTTCCCAGCAGCACGGAGCAGTCGCCGCCGAGCACGAGCGGGAAGGTGTGGCCGATCAGGCCGGCGACGCGGTCGGCGATGCGACGGGAGTACGTGGCTATCTCAGAAGCGTGGAAAACACCGTCCCCGGGCTGCCATCCACCCAGGTCGTAGCGGGGGGCGACGAGCCCGCCGGCGTCGGCGGCGGCGAGCCGGTTGAGCAGGCCGGCCTCCCGCAGCGCCGCGGGCGCCTTGGCGCAGCCAGGCACCACTCCGGGCGCAGGTGGGCGCAGGCCCAGGTTCGTCGGTGCGTCCACGATGCTGATCGCCACGCGCACAACCCTAGATACGCCGGTCGGGTGAAGCCGAACCGTGTTGAGTTCGGCCCCGATCGGTGAGCCGATCGTTACGACTTCCCGCGTCGGACCTCTAAGCTCGCACGGGTGAGCGGTCCCACAGGCGAGCAGTTCGAGATCACCTACGGCCATGCCCGCGCGGTCGTCACCGAGATAGGCGCGAGCCTGCGGACCTACACGGTCAACGGTGTCGACCACGTCGAGAGCTACCCCGACGACACGCATCCGCCGATGGGCTCGGGGGCGGTCCTCGTGCCCTGGCCCAACCGGGTGCGGGGCGGCAGCTGGCCCTTCGAGGGCGGTGTCCAGCAGCTGGAGCTGACCGAGCCGGAGCGCGGCAACGCCATCCACGGCTTCGTGCGCAAGCTGCCGTGGCAGGTGATCAACCACACCGGCTCGCTGATCTCGCTCGGCATCGACGTGCAGGCGCAGCAGGGCTGGCCGGTGCCGCTGCGGGTGACGATCAGCTACGCCCTCGACGCGCACGGCCTGACCGTCACGCACGGCGTCACCAACGTGGGTGACCGGCCGGTGCCCTTCGGCGTCGGCATGCACCCGTACCCACGGGCGGGCCGCGCCGCGACCGACGACTGCACGCTGCAGCTGGCCGCGACCACAAGCCTGCCGCTGAGCGCCGAGACCATGACCCCGGACGGCCCGCCGGTGCCGCTGGCCGGCTCGATCCTGGATCTGAGCAAGCCGACGTCGCTGCGGGGCGTCAACCTGGACGACGCGTTCGGCGGCTGCGAGCCGGGCGCGGACGGCCTGATCCGGCACCGGCTGATCGGCCCGGACGGCGGCGGCGTGGAACTGTGGGCGGACCCGGACTTCCGCTGGGTGCAGGTGTACACGCCCAACGACTTCCTCGGCCGGGGCCGGGCTGTCGCCATCGAGCCGATGACCTGCCCGCCGGACGCCCTGAACTCGGGCGTGGACCTCATCACGATCGCGCCCGGTGAGGCCTGGTCGGCTCGTTGGGGCCTGCTTCCCAAGTAACCCTGGCCAACCCGCCTGAGACCGTTAGCATTGCGAACCATGAACGTGGCGATCACAGGCGGATACGTGGTGCCGGTCGACGGCGACCCCATCGACGGCGGGACAGTCCTGATCATGGACGGGCGGATCGCCGCCGTCGGCCCGGACGCCGACGTCGACGTGCCCGACGAGGTCGAGGTGGTCGACGCGGCCGGCTCGTGGGTGCTGCCCGGCTTCGTCGAGGCCCACGGGCACCTCGGCGTGTCCGAGGAGTCCGAGGGCTGGGCCGGCGAGGACACCAACGAGATGACCGACCCGATCGGGGCCCGGTTCCGCGCGCTGGACGGCATCAACCCGGGCGACCTGGCCTTCGCCGACGCGCTGTCCGGCGGCGTCACCACCGCGGTGATCAAGCCCGGCTCGGGCAACCCGATCGGCGGCCAGACGGTGGCCGTGAAGTGCTGGGGCGCCACCGTGGACGAGATGGTGCTGCGCGAGCCGGTCAGCGTGAAGAGCGCGCTGGGCGAGAACCCCAAGCGGGTCTACGGCGACAAGAAGGTCACCCCGAGCACCCGGCTCGGCGTGGCCGCGGTGATCCGCGAGGCGCTGACCAAGGCCCAGGACTACAAGGCCAAGCGGGACGCGGCGGCGGCCGAGGGCAAGCCCTTCGACCGGGACGCCAACAACGAGATCCTGGTCAAGGTGCTCGACCGCGAGCTGCCGTGGTGCCAGCACACGCACCGGGCCGACGACGTGGCCACCGCCATCCGGCTGTCCGAGGAGTTCGGCTACAAGCTGGTCATCAACCACGGCACCGAGGCCCACCTGATCGCGGACCTGGTGGCGGAGAAGAACATTCCGGTGATCATCGGCCCGCTGTTCACCAGCCGGTCCAAAGTGGAGCTGCGCAACCGTTCGCTGCGCAACCCCGGCATCCTGGCCCGGGCCGGCGTGGAGCTGGCGATCATGACCGACCACCCGGTGGTGCCCATCCACTTCCTGGTGCACCAGGCCACCCTGGCCGTGAAGGAGGGCCTGGACAGCGACACCGCGCTGCGGGCGATCACCAGCAACCCGGCCCGCATCCTCGGCCTCGACGACCGGGTCGGCTCGCTCAAGCCCGGCCTGGACGGCGACGTGGTGATCTGGTCCGGCGACCCGCTGGACGTGATGAGCCGGGCCCTGCAGGTGTTCATCCAGGGCCGCAAGGTCTACCGCTTCGACGAGGCGAGCGGCGAGGGCGTCACCGAGAACCCCTATTACCAGGATCGTTGACAGGTAAGCGGGTTCGCCTCGACCGGGCGAACCCGCTCCGTCCTCAACCCCGGGCCAGGTGCCGGCCGATCACCATGCGCTGGATCTGGTTGGTGCCCTCGAAGATCTGCAACACCTTGGCCTCGCGCATGTAGCGCTCGACCGGGAAGTCACGGGTGTAGCCGGCCCCGCCGAGCACCTGTACGGCGTCGGTGGTGACCTTCATGGCGGCGTCGGTGGCCACCAGCTTGGCGATCGAGGCCTGCCGGCTGAACGACAGCCCGCGGTCCCGCCGCCGCGCCGCCTCCAGGTAGGTGGCCCGGGCCGACTCCACCGCGGCGGCCATGTCCGCCAACAGGAACTCCATGCCCTGGAACTCGATGACAGGGCGGCCGAACTGCTTGCGCTCACGGGCGTAGCGCACGGCCTCGTCCAGCGCCCCCTGGGCCAGACCGACCGCGCAGGCGGCGATCCCGAGCCGCCCGGAGTCCAAAGCGGACAGTGCGAACTTCAGGCCGTTGCCCTCCTGGCCGACCCGGCGCTCGGCCGGCACCCGCACGTCGTCGAACCGCAGCTGCGCCACCGGGGACCCGGTCAGGCCCATGGTCCGCTCGCGTTCGGCGGCGGAAAGTCCTTCGCTGTGACCGTCCACGAGGAAGCAGGACACTTCGCCGGTGCGGGCCATCACCGTGTAGAAGTCGGCCACGCCGGCATGGGTGATCCACGCCTTGGTGCCGTTGAGCACGTACTCGTCGCCCTGGCGGACGGCCTTGGTGGTCATGCCGGCCGGGTCCGAGCCGGCCTGCGGCTCCGACAGCGCGTACGCGCCGAGCAGCTGGCCGCCGATCATGTCCGGCAGCCACCGCTCGCGCTGCTCGTCGGTGCCGAAGGTGGCCAGCGGGTAGCAGGACATCACGTGCACGGAGATCGCCTCGGCCACTGTGAGCCAGTTGGCGGCGATCTCCTCCAGGACCTGGAGGTACACCTCGTACGGCTGCCCGCCGCCGCCCAGCTCCTCCGGGTACGGCAGGCCGAGCAGCCCGGTCTTGCCGAGCAGCCGAACCGTCTCGCGCGGGAACCGGCCCGCCTCTTCCTCGGCGGCCGCGTGCGGCGCCAGTTCTTCCCGGCAGATGTCCCTGACCAGCGAGATCAGGTCCTCGGCCTCCGTGGTCGGCAGCAGGCGCTCGGCGGGCATGGCACGCTCCCAGATCGTGGGTTCGATACTGAGAACAGTACTCTGGGACGTACTGGAGTACTACTTCGGTGATTGTGGCACTCTCCACACATGACCCGGTCCGAAGTCACCGCGATGCCGCGCCGGCGCACGCTGACCGCTCGCCAGGCCGACCTGCTCAACCGCCTGGAGCAGCTGTTCCTGGCCGAGGGCTTCGGCGCCTTCACCCTGGACGACCTGGCCGCCCGGATGCGGTGCTCCAAGTCCACCCTGTACGCGCTGGCCCCCAGCAAGGAACAGCTGTCGGTGCAGGTGGTCGGCCACTTCTTCAAGAAGGCCACCGAACGGATCGAGGCCCGCATCGCCGAGGTCGCGGACGTGCGGGCCCGCATCGGCGACTACCTCTCCGCCGCCGCCGCCGAACTGCGCCCGGCCAGCCGCGAGTTCATCGCCGACATCGCCGCCTTCCCGCCGGCCCGGGCCGTCTACGAGCTCAACGCCCGCGCCGCCGCCACGCGGATCCGGACCCTCATCGCCGAGGGCGTCAAACAGGGCGCCTTCCGTGACGTGCACGCCGCCCTGGTCTCGGAGATGGTCGGCCTGACCATCGAGAACATCCACCTCGGCGTCATCGCCAAGCGCACCGGCCTGTCGGACGCCGAGGCCTTCGAGGCCCTGGCGGAATTCCTGCTCGGCGGCCTCTCACCGGCTGGGTGACCCTGATGCAGGGAAGGACGCCTTACCCGCGTTGAGCGCGGGTAAGGCGTCCTTCCCTGCATCGGCCGGGCCCGGTTAAAGTGGGCCGGCTCGCGGCCGTGACAACGTTGACAAAGGGGTACCCGTGATCGTCGTCGCTGGTGAGGCGCTGGTCGACCTGGTTCCGACGACGGGTGGCGCGCTGCTGCCGCAGCTCGGCGGCGGCCCGTACAACGTGGCGGTGGCGGCCGGGCGGCTGGACGCGCCGACGGCCTTCCTGTCCCGGGTCTCCACCGACGCCTTCGGCGACGCCCTGGTGGCCCGCCTCAAGGACGCGCAGGTGGACGTGAGCCTGATCCAGCGCGGCCCCGAGCCCACCACGCTGGCGGTCGTCGGCCTGGCCCCGGACGGCTCCGCCCGCTACGGCTTCTACGTCGAGGGCACCGCAGACCGCCTGGTCGTCGATCCCGGCCCGCTGCCCGCCGACGCCCAGGCGGTTTCCTTCGGCACCCTCTCCATGGTGCTGGAGCCGGGTGCCTCGGTCTACGAATCGTTGCTGCGCAGGGAATCTGCCCGCGGTCTGCTGACCGCGCTCGACCCCAACGTGCGCCCGGTGCTGATCCCGGACGCCGACGCCTACCGCACCCGGTTCCGCTCCTGGCTGCCGGATGTGGGCCTGCTCAAGGTGTCCATCGAGGACGCCCGGTGGCTGGCCGGGGACGCCGACGCCATGACGGAAATCCGGGCCTGGCAACAGATCGGGCCGGCCGCGGTGGTCATCACCCGCGGCGGCGACGGGCTGGCCGTGCTCATCCGTGACGGCCAGCTCGTCGAGGTGCCGCCGGTCCGCGTGTCGGTGGTGGACACCATCGGCGCGGGCGACACGGTGCAGGGCGCGCTACTGGCGTGGCTGCACCGTCACGGCGTGCTGTCGAAGGACGCGGTCTCCGCGCTGACCGCCCAGGAGTGGCGAGCGGCCCTGGCCTTTGCCGGAGCCGCCGCCGCGATCACCGTTTCCCGCGCCGGGGCCGAACCGCCCCGCAGCGCGGAAATGACTCACCAGCAGTGGTGATGCCACCACCACGTGCCCAGGGAAAGGCCCACACCCAAGCCGATCACGATCATCGGAAAACCTCCGCCTCGTGTGCAGAAATTGATTTCCGGAAATGCGGCCGCTGAGAACAAAATTAACCCGATGACACCGTGCTGTGGCCACACGAATGTGTCGACCTGTCGTCACCGGACGTGTCGGTAACCCCCATCCGCTGTGCCGGCTGTCACCTGGGCGGCCCAGCCGGCTGGGCCGGACGGCGGAAACCGGGGCGGGTGCGGCCGGTGGGCGGGACCGGGACCGGGAGTGTCGCACGCCACGGCCCGACGCCGATGTGTCCTTATCGTGACCCTGACGGGTCGGGACATCGTGTGATACCTGTCCCATCGCGTGCAACAGCACGCCCGCCGCGCTGTCCGCCGGGCTCGAACGCTACTAGCGTGCTACTCGACAGGACCCCAACGGGGCGGTGCTGCGGTGCGGTCACCCCGGTTCCGTGCGCTCGCTCGACACCTTCGCTGTGAGCCCAGCGGCGCCCCGTCTGAGCGTGAGAGGGATTTTGATGCCCGACGCGACGACTGCGCCGAATACCGACCTCCGTACCGTCGCGCTGCACTATGCGGGCGGAGAGCACGAGATGGGTGTGTCGCTCCCGACAGAGGGCGCACCCGGCATAGATCTCGGTAAACTCCTTGCGAAAACCGGGATGGTAACCCTCGATCCCGGTTTCGTGAACACCGCTTCATGCTCCTCCGAGATCACCTACATCGACGGTGACGCCGGCATTCTGCGTTACCGTGGTTATCCGATCGAGCAGTTGGCGCAGCGGTCCAACTTCATGGAAGTCAGCTACCTGCTCATCTACGGCGAGCTCCCGACGCAGGCCCAGGTCGAGGAGTTCAGCCGCCAGATCAGCCGTCACACCCTGCTGCACGAGGACCTCAAGCGGTTCTTCGACGGCTTCCCGCGTGACGCGCACCCCATGCCCGTGCTGTCCTCGGCGGTCTCCGCGCTGTCCACCTTCTACCAGGACAGCCTGAACCCGTTCGACGACAACCAGGTCGAGATCTCCACGATAAGGCTGCTGGCCAAGCTGCCGACGATCGCCGCGTACGCGTACAAGAAGTCGATCGGCCAGCCGTTCCTTTACCCGGACAACCAGCTGGGGCTGGTGGAGAACTTCCTCCGGATGACCTTCGGCCTGCCGGCCGAGGACTACGACGTGGACCCCGCCCTGGTCCGCGCGCTGGACCTGCTGTTCATCCTGCACGCCGACCACGAGCAGAACTGCTCCACCTCGACCGTGCGGCTGGTCGGCTCGTCCGAGGCCAACCTGTTCGCCAGCATCTCCGCCGGCATCAACGCCCTGTTCGGCCCGCTGCACGGCGGCGCCAACAGCGCCGTGCTGGAGATGCTGGAGAAGATCCGGCAGGACGGCGGCGACGTCGCCTCGTTCGTCAACAAGGTCAAGAACAAGGAGGACGGCGTCCGCCTGATGGGCTTCGGCCACCGGGTCTACAAGAACTACGACCCGCGCGCCGCGATCATCAAGAAGACCGCCGACGAGATCCTCGGCAAGCTGGGCGGCGACGACCAGCTGCTGGAGATCGCCAAGAAGCTCGAGGAGACCGCGCTGGCGGACCCCTACTTCATCGAGCGCAAGCTGTACCCGAACGTGGACTTCTACACCGGCCTGATCTACCGCGCGATGGGCTTCCCCACGAAGTTCTTCACGGTGCTGTTCGCGCTGGGCCGCCTGCCGGGCTGGATCGCCCACTGGCGCGAGATGATGAAGGACCCGGCCACCAAGATCGGCCGCCCGCGCCAGCTGTACGTCGGCCCGGCCGAGCGGAACTTCGTGGCCATCGACGAGCGCTGAGCTTCGTAGGCTGAATCGATCGCTGAACCGGTCCACACCGGTCCGCGAACATGCAGGGAAGGACGCCTTACCCGCGTTGAACGAGGGTAAGGCGTCCTTCCCTGCATTCAGGGGCTGTCGGTGTGGTGGGGGAGGGAGAGGGCCAGCAGGGTGATGACCAGGCCGGCCCAGTGGGCCTGCTGGGCGGCGGTGGGCGTGGTCAGCACGCCGAGGGCCAGGATCAGGGCGAACAGGGCGATCATCAGCAGCCGGGGGCGGCTGATCAGGGACACGCCGACGTGGCGGGCGGCGGACAGACTGCACAGCACGGCGACCATGGCCTCGACCACGGGCAGGAACGGGTCCAGGGCCAGCGACGGCCAGCGCAGCGGCGGGGTGTCGCCGAGCCGGGCGAGGGCGGTCAGCGCGGCGCCGGGGTCGAGCAGGAACGCCCCGCCCGGCGTGATCGTCACGAAGTAGGCGAAGAAGGCGCTGACCACGCCGCCGAACAGGCCGAACAGCAGGCCGGCGGTGGAGTGCGTGTACACCGTGCGGCGGTCGGAGACGGTGACGCCCATGACCCTCCCCGTTGTGCGGCCGGAAGGGGATCACCGTAGCGTCGGAGGGCATGACCCCGCCCGCGATCATGTGGTTCCGACGCGATCTTCGGCTGTGTGATCACCCGGCCGTGTTGGCCGCGGCCGACGCCGGCGAGGTGCTGCCGCTGTTCGTGCTGGACGACCGGCTGCTCAAGCCGGCGGGCGAGCCGCGGCGGCGCTTCCTCTTCGACTGCCTGCGGGCGCTGGACCACGACCTCGGCGGCCGCCTGCACATCGCGCACGGCGACCCGGAGCGGGTGTTGCCGGAGCTGGCCGCGAAGATCAAGGCCGGTAGCGTGCACGTCACCGCCGACACCGCCCCGTACGGCCGGGAGCGCGATGACCGGGTGCAGAAGGCGTTGGGGGACATCGACTTCGTGCGTACGGGATCGCCGTACGCGGTGACGCCGGGCCGGGTGCGCAAGCAGGACGGCGACCCGTACCGGGTGTTCACGCCGTTCCGCCGGGCCTGGCTCGACCATGGCTGGCGCAAGCCGGCGAAGTCCGGTGTGGACAGTGCCTCCTGGATGACTCTCAAGGGCAGCAAGAAGGTCCCGGCCGCGAAGTCGGAGCTGCCGGCCGGTGAGGCCGCCGCCCTTGAGGCGTGGGAGGACTTCCGGGACGGCGCTCTGGCCGACTACGACACGGGGCGGGACCGCCCGGACCGGGAGGGCACCAGCCGGCTGTCGACGTATCTGCGCTGGGGCTGCGTGCATCCGCGCACGTTGCTGGCCGATCTCAAGCCGGGCAACGAGACCTTCCGCTCCGAGCTGGCCTGGCGGGAGTTCTACGCGGATGTGCTGTGGCACCAGCCGAAGACCGCCCGCGAGAACTACGACCGCAAGTTCGACAAGTTCGAGCACGACACCGGAAAGGCCGCGCAGCAGCGGTTCGAGGCCTGGTGCGAGGGCCGCACCGGCTATCCGGTCGTCGATGCCGGCATGCGGCAGCTGGCGGCCGAGAACTGGATGCACAACCGGGTGCGGATGATCGTCGCCAGCTTCCTGGTGAAGGACCTGCACGTGCCGTGGTGGTGGGGCGCAAGGCATTTCATGCGCCAGCTGATCGACGGGGACCTGGCCTCCAATCAGCACAACTGGCAGTGGGTGGCCGGCTGCGGCACCGACGCCGCCCCGTACTTCCGGATCTTCAACCCGATCACCCAGGGCGAGAAGTTCGACCCCAACGGCGACTACGTGCGCAAGTACGTGCCGGAACTGCGTGGCGTGCCGGGGAAAACCGTGCACAAGCTGGACAAGCTGCCCGAGGAGTACCCGGCGCCCATCGTGGACCACGCCCACGAGCGCCGGGTCTCCCTCGACCGGTACGAGGCGATCAGGACGACCTGAGCGCGTCCAGCAGCCGGACCCGGCCGCCGGTCTGGAGCACGGCGTTGCGGTAGATCCGCCCGGCCAGCCAGGTGACGACCGCGATCGAGGCGATCATCAGGGCCACCGCCAGCGCGATCTGCCACGGCGGCGCGACGCCGAGCGCGATCCGGGCCGGCAGCAGGGTCGGCGTGAACAGCGGGACCATCGACAGCACGGTGCTGATCGTGTTGGTGGGGTTGGGAATCAGCAGGTTCACGCCGACCACGAAGCCGATCGTCGGCAGCAGCGTCACCGGCGTGACCGCCGACTGGAGCTCCTCCTGGCGCGACACCAGCGAGCCGGCGGCGCCCAGCAGGGCGGCGTAGAGGAAGAAGCCCAGGACGTACCAGCCCAGCGCCGCGAGCACCGTGCCGACCGTCACCGTGGGCAGGTCGACCACGCCGCTGGTCCGGGCCAGCACCAGCCCGACCCCGGCGATGACCAGCACCTGTATCAGCCCCACAGCGCCGATGCCGAGGATCTTGCCGGCCAGCAGCTGCCAGGGGCGGATGGTGGCCAGCAGGATCTCCACCACCCGGCTGGACTTCTCCTCCACCACGCCCTGGGCGACGGCCGTGCCGAAGGTGATGATGGAGATCACCAGCACGATGCCGGTGATCAGCGACACCGCGATCCGCGGGCCCTGGTCGGGATCCGGCGGCTCCAGCTGGTCCAGCGTCACCTTGGCGTTGAGCACCGGGTTCAGCACGCTCGCCGGCTGCTGGATCTGGGCCAGCAGGGCCTGTAGGGCCTGGGCCCGCACCTGCTGCTCCAGCGCGTTCTGCAGCACCGGGTCCACAGTGGACTTGAACACCGCGGTCGGCGCGCCCAGCGGGCCCTTGACCAGCAGGTCCAGCTTGCCGTCCCGGACCTGCTGCACGCCGTCGGCCTCGTTGTCCACGGTGCTGATCTGCACCGTCTTGCCGAGGTGTTCGGCGGCGGCGGTCAGCGGCTGGGCCATGGCGGTGGCCTGCCCTGTGAGCCCGACCTTGGCCGTCGTTCCCTTGCCGATGACGGTGAACAGCACGACGTACACGGCCATCACGGCCAGGATCAACAGCGTGCTGATGACGAACGACTTGCTGCGTACGCGGGTGGTGAACTCGCGGCCCGCGACCAGGCCGATCACGCGCGATGTGGTCACGATGCCCCCTGTTCGGACACGACGTTGCGGAACAGCTCGGCCAGACTTGGCCGCAACCGGCTGAACTCCTTGACGGGTCCGGCTTTCAGGGCCGCGGCCAGCACCTCCTGGTCGTCGGCGCCCTCGCTGAGTTCGACCGTGGTGCGGCCGCCCTCGGTGGCGACCACGCGCACGCCGGGCAGCCCGGTCGCCCAGTCGGCGTCGGCCCCGTCGACCACCAGCCGCACCGGGCCGCTCTCGCGCAGCTCGGTCACGCCGCCGCTGGCCACCATCTGTCCACTTCGGACGATGCCGACCCGGTCGCAGAGCCGCTCGACCAGATCGAGCTGGTGGCTGGAGAACAGCACCGGCACACCGCGGTTCGCCTGCTCCCGCAGCACTTCGCTCATCAGGTCCACGGCCACCGGGTCCAGCCCGGAGAACGGCTCGTCCAGCACCAGCACCGCCGGCTCGTGCACCAGCGCGGCGATCAGCTGCACCCGCTGCTGGTTGCCGAGGCTGAGCTTCTGCACCTCGTCATCGCGGCGGGCGTCGAGGCCCAGCCGGTCGATCCAGCCGTCGGTGGCCCGCCGGGCGTCGGCGGCCGACATCCCGTGCAGCTGGGCCAGGTAGACGAGTTGTTCACGTGCCTTCATCTTCGGGTACAGGCCGCGTTCTTCCGGCATATAGCCGATTCGCCTGCGGGTGGCCAGATCCACCGGCCTGCCGTCCCAGCGGACCTCGCCGCCGTCGGCCGCCAGCACACCCAGCGCGATGCGCATGGTGGTGGTCTTGCCGGCGCCGTTGCTGCCCACGAAGCCGAACAGCTCGCCCGCGCGGACGTCGAAGGTCATCTCGTGCAGCGCGCGCACGGTCCCGTAGCGCTTGGAGATCCGGTCGATCTCCAGCACGCCCTCAGCCACGGCTGTCTCCTTCGGCGATCGGGTCGGGCTCGTCATCCGGCAGTTGCCAGGCCAGCAGCGCGCTCGGGGTGTTGGCGGCGAGCATGCCCAGGCTCATCAGGACCACGAACGGAGCAAGCGGCAGGCTGCCGATCGGCGTCGCCGCGAACGCGACGGCGGCCGCGATCATGCTCCACGTGGCAACGAGAAAGCCAACGTAGCTGGACCGGCCGCGCAGCGCGAGTTCACGTTCGTCCAGCAGCCGTGCCGACCGCTCGCCCATGTTGTTCGTGAGCACCTTGTTCAGCAACTGCAACATGATCGTGATCAGCAACAGGACCATCCAGACCAGCAGGACGGTCGAGTCGGGCGACCCGGCGACGGTGCCGAGGCCGATGGTGGTCAGCGCGGCGATGAGCCAGGCCACGGCCACCCGGCGGCGGGTGCGACGGTTGCGCCAGCCCGGCAGCCAGTCCGCGTACGCCGCCGCCTGGCGTTCCTGTTGCTCGTGAAAGCGATCCTTGAACGTGGTCATGACTCCCCCTTGCCGTACAGCTGGGTGGACAGCGGTTGGAACGGGGTGCGGCTGAACACCGCCTCGACCGGCAGCGCGAACACCTCGCACAGCCGGAAGGCCAGATCGAGGCTCGGGTAGTGGTCGCCGCGCTCCAGCGCGCCGATCGTCTGCGGGTTCACCTCGACCAGCTCCGCCAGCTGGGCCCTGGTCAGCCCCCGTTCCGCGCGCAGCACCTGCAGCCGATTGTGGATCGGCAGCTCTTTACCGCGCCTTACTGGGCTCACGGAACGAAGTGTTGCAAAAACCCAACGACTCGTCAACGAGATCGGCGGAGGGGTCACGCCCTGTCCGGCGCGGCGACCCGCCGCGCGGCCTGTGAGCGGTCGGCCGGGACCAGGCCGATGCGGGTGCGGCGGTCCAGGACGTCGTCGGCGTCCAGGGCGCCCTCGTGGTCGTAGGCCCAGGCGATCTCGGCCTCGGTGATCTCGCCGAACACCGGTTCCGGCCGGTTCAGGGCCACCACAAGCGGGGCCTCGGAGCCGTACTTCGCGACCAGCCGGGGCGGGGCGTCGACGGCCGAGCGGGTGGCGCCGACGAGCGGGATGTCCTTGGTACGGCAGGGGTTTGACGCCAGGCCGGTGGCGTCGACGGCGTCGGCGGCCATGCGGCGGTAGGTGGTGAGCTTGCCGCCGACGACGGTGATCACGCCGTCGGGAGAGGTCAGCACGGCGTGCTTGCGGGACAGGTCGGCGCTGCGGGATCCCTCCTGCTCGATCAGCGGCCGCAACCCGGCGTACGAGCCGATGACGTCGCTGATGGTCAGGGGGTGTTGCAGGACAGAGGAAGCGACCCGCAGCAGGAAGTCCACATCGGACTGCGGAACCGTGGGGACGTCCGGGAGCGGGCCGTCCACGGGCTCGTCGGTGAGTCCGACGTAGACGCGGCCGTCGGCCTGGGGCAGCACGAGCACGAAACGGTTGGTCTCGCCCGGGATGGGGACGGTCAGCGAGGTGGATCCGATCCGCACGGCGTCGGCGCTCAGCACGAGGTGCGAGCCGTGGGACGGCCGCAGCCGCACCGACGGCACGAGTTGCCCGGCCCACACCCCGGTCGCGTTGATCACCTTGCGGGCCTTGACGTCGAACTCGACACCGGTCAGTGTGTCCCTGACCCGAGCGCCGTCACCGGCCAGCTCGGTGACGCGAGCGCGAGTGAGGATGCGAGCGCCGAGGCCGGCGGCGGTGCGGGCCAGGGCGACGACCAGCCGGGCGTCGTCGATCAGCTGTCCGTCAAAGGAAAGCAGGCCACCGGTGAGACCGTCGGCGCGTAAACCGGGGGCCAGGGCCAGGGTTTCCGCCGCGGAGATCCGTCGCGGCGGCGGGAGGACGGACTTGGGCGTGCCGGCGGCGCGGCGTAGCACGTCGCCGGCCCGTAGCCCGGCCATTACGAGCGAGCCGCGCTGTTTGTCATGCAGGGCAACGAGTTGCGGCAGCGCCCGGACCAGGTGTGGGGCGGTGCGGGTCATCAGGATGCCCCGCTCGACCGCGCTCTCGTAGGCCAGCCCGACCTCGCCGTGCGCGAGATAACGGAGGCCGCCGTGTACCAGCTTGCTTGACCACCGCGACGTCCCGAAGGCCAGATCGTGCGCCTCGACCAGGCACACCGACAGCCCGCGTGAGGCGGCATCCAGGGCAGTGCCGGCCCCGGTCACGCCGCCGCCGACCACGAGCACATCGACGGCCAAGCCGCCGGCCACCTCGGCCAGCTCACGAAGGCGGCGCTCCGCGTTCATCGATGTCTTCACGGCCGCAGCGCTCCTTCCACCATCAGCGCCAGCTCGTCGAAGACGGTGTCCGGCTCCAGATCGGCGATCGCCGGCCGGACCGACAGCACGAACGACTGCACCATCAGCAGCAGGGTGCGGGCCTGCACGTCCAGGTCGCCGGGGCGGACGGAGCCGTCCGTGTGCCCGGCGGCCAGCTCCACGCGCAGGAACTGCTCGGCGATCAGCTGCGTCGCCCCGAGCCGCTCCACGACGTACGGCAGCAGCAGTTCGGCGTCCCGGTCGAGGACGGCGGCCATCAGCGGGTTGGCCAACAGCCGGCGGACGGTGCCGACGGCGCCGCTGACCAGCCGCTGGCGGGCGGTGGCGCCGGGCCCGACCTCGCCCAGCAGCGCGCCGAACTCCCTGGTCATCAGGGCCGCGACCAGGCTGCGCACGTCGGGGAAACGCCGGTAGAGGGTCATGCGGCTGACCCCGGCCTCGCGGGCGACGTCGGTCAGGGTGGTGCGCCGCACACCGACCAGCAGGACGCACTTGTGCGCGGCGTCCAGCAGGACGTCGTCCCCGACTCGGGTGCTGTGACGTTGTGACGGCATGTGTAACACTGTAGCAATGGAACCGGGCATCGATCACACCCTGCGCGGCGGCTGGACGCTTGGCGAGCACGCGCTGCCACCGCACGCGCTGCGCTGGCTGCGGACCAGGATCGGCTTGGCCGAGCATCCGACGCCGATCGCGCCGGACTCGGTGCTGACCGTGCCGGAACCGGAGCTGTCGATCGTCGGCCGCGCGGCGCTGGAGTCGGTGGTCGGGGCCGAGAACGTGCTGCTGGACCGGAACTCCCGGCTCGGCCGGTCCGGCGGTATGTCCTATGTGGACCTGTTGCGGCATCGCGGCTGCGGCGAGCTGGCCGTGCCCGACGCCGTGGTGCTGCCCGGCGAACCGGACGAGGTGGTTGCCGTGTTGAAGGCGTGCGCCGAGCACGACATCGGCGTGATTCCCTTCGGTGGCGGCACTTCCGTGGTCGGCGGCGTGACCGCGCTGCGCGGCGGCAAGCACGCGGTGATCGTGCTGGACCTGACCCGGCTCAACCGGCTCGTGTCGATCGACCCGCTGTCCCGGCTGGTCGTGCTGCAGGCCGGCGTCCGGGCCACCGACGCCGAGCGGATGCTGGCCGCGCACGGCTTCACCCTCGGCCACTTCCCGCAGTCCTTCGAACGGGCCACCATCGGCGGTTTCGCCGCCACCCGCTCCGCCGGACAGGCCTCGGCCGGCTACGGGCGTTTCGAGGACATGGTCGACGGCGTCCGCCTGGCGACCCCCGTCGGCGAGCTCGACCTCGGCGTCGCCCCGGCCACTGCGGCCGGCCCGGACCTCAAGCAGCTCGTGATCGGCAGCGAGGGCGCCTTCGGCGTGATCACCGAGGTGACCCTGCGGGTGCGGCCCGTCGCCACGCACACCCGGTACGAGGGCTACTTCCTGGACGGCTGGGACAAGGCCACCGACGCCATCCGGGACCTGGCCCAGCACCGCGTGCTGGCCGACGTGACCCGGCTGTCGGACGCCGAGGAGACCGAGGTGCAGCTCTCGCTCACCGGTGGCGTGAAGGCCGGCGCCGTGCGGGCGTACCTGCGGGCGCGGCGCATCAACGACCCGTGCCTGCTGATCCTGGGCTGGGAGGCCGGATCCGGCGGCGAGCTGGCCGTCCGTCGCGCCGGGACACTGCGCGCCCTGCGCCCGCACCGGTACGTGCGCCTGGGCAAGCCCATCGGCGAGACGTGGCGGCACGGGCGGTTCGCCGGGCCACGGCAACGGGATTCTCTACTCAACGTGGGTGTTCTCGTGGAGACGCTGGAGACCGCCACGCACTGGTCGCAGCTGAGCACCCTTCGGTCGGCCGTGCGAGGGGCCTTGCAACGATCGCTGGGCCGGGCGATCGTCATGTGCCACGTGTCCCACGCGTACGAGACGGGCGCATCGCTGTACTTCACCGTGCTGGCCGCGCGGGCCGACGAGGACCCGATCGGCCAGTGGCAGCGGGCGAAACGGGCGGCCTCCGAGGCGATCGCGCCGCTGGGCACCATCACCCACCACCACGCCGTCGGCACCGACCACGCGCCGTACCTGGCGGGCGAGGTGGGCTCGCTCGGCATCGACGTGATGACCTCGGTGAAGCGTGCACTCGACCCGACCGGCGTGCTCAACCCCGGAAAGCTGTTGCCGGCGGCCGATCGGGGTTAACCTCCCGTGATGAGCGGTGAGCTGCTGATCACCTCCGTGCGGCCGTGGCCGAGCGCGGCGGAGCTGCCCGCGGTCGATGTGCTCTGCGTGGCCGGCCGGATCGACCAGATCGGCGTCGGCCTTTCCGCGCCGCCCGGCACTCCCGTCGTCGACGGCGGTGGCGGTGTGCTGCTGCCGTCGTTCGTCGACGCCCATGCCCGGCTGGACGCGTTGCGTCCCGGCACCACCATGGCCCGCGCCCACATTCCGTTGGGGGCCATGGACGAGGCCCTCGCGCAGCGGGAGCGACTGCTTGGTCGGGTCGAGGTGCAGCTGGTCGCGGTGTCGCTCACCGGGGCCATCACCGGCATGGACGCCCTGGACGCCGCGCTGGAGGCCGGGGCCGATCTGGTCGGCGGCATCGATCCGGCGCGGGTCGACCGGGATCCCGTGCGGCACCTCGATGTCGTGTTCGGGCTGGCCGACAAGCACCAGTGCGGCATCGACATCCAGCTCGACGATCCCGGTGAGCTCGGCGCCTTCGAGATCGAGCTGATCTGCGCCCGCACCTCGGCGTTGGACCTTCGCGGCCGGGTCGCCATCACCCACGCCACGGCTCTGTCCACTGTGGACCCGGATCGTCAGGACGAGCTCATCGACCGGCTGGCCGAGTCCGATGTGGCCGTCATCGCCACCAAACCCCTGCCGCTGCGCAAGCTCCGCTGGGGCGGCGTGCGGGTCGGCATCGGCGGCTGCGACCTCTGGGATCTGGCCGAGGCCGAGGGCTACACCGCCGCCCCCATGATCGAGATGTGCGCCGACACCGCCACCCGTGGCGGCGCCGCCGTGCTCGGCGAGCGCGACCACGGGCTGGTCGAGGGCGATCGTGCCGAGTTCGTCGTGCTGCCGGGCGCCACCGTCGCCGAGGTCATCCGCGACCGCCGCGAGCCGACAGTCGTGGTGCACCAGGGAAAGGTGGTCCAGCCACTGTCAGGAAGGGGCCCTTCCTGACGTTCAACGCCAGGATTGTTCCCTTGATCTTGTTACTTCTCCTCCACGGCCTTGGCGTCGAGTTCGATGACCTGCTCGATGATCTTCGTGACGGCGGCCAGGCCCTCGGGGGAGAGTTCGAGGGCGCGCAGGGCGAGGTGGCGGACGCCGAGATTCTCGGCCACGCGGGCCAGCTCGGTCTCGGCGTCGGGGCGCGTCTCGCCGGTGACGAAGTAGTCGACGGACACGCGGAAGAAGCGGGCCAGCGCGGCCAGGAGTTCGGTGGAGGGGCGGCGCTTGGCCCCGGTGCGCAGCGCGGACAGGTAGGCGCCGCTGACCCGGACGGTGGGCACGGCCGTCTTCACGGCGTTGGCGACCTCTTCGTTGGTCCAGCGCCGACCGGTCCGACCCCCGGGACGGACGTCCTCGAACAGCCGGTTCAGCCGGTCGGCCAGTAGCGACTGCTCGCTGTCGGGCATCCGGGGCACCTCAACCAGTGGTTGACAACGATGGTTCGGGCCAGTTTAGACTGGCGTCGTCCGTCAACCAGAGGTGAAGCCTACGCCTAGGCTTGGATATGCATTCGCAGATATAGAGAGGGTAGGGCAGGGCTACATACCCGCGCGCACTCTAGCGTGCAGCTGACGCGGTGCTCAACGCGGGCGGAGTTATAGTGGACAAAAAGTCTGTGATTAAGCCTGGTCTTACTCTACCGGACACTGTTCTGGGGTAGAACTTGGTCCGAAGGCCCACAAGATGGATTAACTATAAAACAGGAACTCTGTAACTGGTGCATCGTTTTTGGTCAAGCCCTCCACGTTAGTACTCTATAAAACGGTTCCTTGAGCCCAAAATGGGGGTGAGCCGGCCTCTGAAGAAACTACGATTGTCCAGTGTAGTCACGTTTCTCACCGGCGCCGGGGGGCGGGGGGAAGACTTCGCCCGGGGGGAGGCCTGGTGGCGGCGTGCTCTGACGACGCGCCGCCACCAAGCAGCCAGGCCGGTCGCGCAGGCCAGGCGCAGTCACGCCGCGCCCGCCCGTGCCGACCGCAGCCGACCCGATGCTTCAGGCTCTGGCGGGCCCGCTGTCGCGCCGACACCGCCCGCGCCGACCCCAGCCACGATGCGCTTCAGCGGGGCCGCCGTAGCGCCGACCCCGCTCGCGCGACCCCGTAGCTCGGTCTCAGATCTTGACCAGCATCTTGCCGGTGTTCTCGCCGCGCATCATGCCGATGAACGCCTGCGGGGCGTTCTCCAGGCCCTCGACCACGGTCTCGGTGTAGCGCAGCTTGCCGCCGGCGACCAGCGGGGCCACCTCGGCGACGAACTCGGGCTGGAGGTCGTAGTGGTCGCCCACCAGCAGGCCGCGGATGGTCAGGCGCTTGGCGATGACCTGGGCCAGGTTGCGCGGGGCGGGGGTGGCCTCGGTGCTGTTGTAGCCGGAGATCATGCCGCAGACGGCGACGTGGCCGTGCTCGTTGAGGCTGTTCAGCGCGGCTTCGAGGTGCTCGCCGCCGACGTTGTCGAAGTACAGCTCGATGCCGTCGGGCGCGGCCTTGGCCAGCTGCTCGGCGACGGAGCCGTCCTTGTAGTTGAAGGCGGCGTCGAAGCCGAGCTCGTCGATCAGATACTGGACCTTCTCGGCGCTGCCGGCGCTGCCGATGACCCGCTTGGCCCCCTTGAGCTTGGCCAGCTGGCCGACGACCTGGCCGACGGCCCCGGCGGCGCCGGAGACGAAGACGGTGTCGCCCTCCTTGAACTCGCCGGAGCGCAGCAGGCCGGCGTACGCGGTGAGGCCGGGCATGCCCAGCACACCGAGGTAGGTGCTGATCGGGGCGGCCTTGGCGTCGACCTTCACGCCCTGCTTGGGGTGCAGGACGGCGTAGTCGCGCCAGCCCTTGAAGTGCAGCACGGTGTCGCCGACCGCGAAGCCCTCGGCGTCGGACTGCACGACCTCGCCGATCGCGCCGCCCTCCATCACCTTGCCGACCTCGAACGGGGCGCTGTAGGACTTGGCGTCGTTCATGCGGCCGCGCATGTACGGGTCGACGCTCATGAACCGGTTGCGCACCACGATGTGTCCGGGCTCGACCACCAGCGGCGCCTCGGCGAGCTCGAAGGTCTCCTCCGTGGGCCAGCCCTTCGGTCGTGCGGCCAGCCGGATCTCGCGGACGGTGGTCGGAACGGACATGGCGAGCGCCTCCATATTTTCGAGACTGGATAGTTCAGTAATTGATGCTCACTCTGTCCAACACCATGCATCCGGACACGTGTTCCCGCGAGTGGCGACGGTCACTAGCGGCCCAGGATGCCCTTCTTCTTGATCGCCTCGATCAGGGCGGCGCAGGTCGCCTCCACCTCGGCCTCGTAGAACTCCAGCGGGCGCGCCGGCCCGGTGGCGTCCGGCGGCGGAATGGGCCGCATCTCCTTCATCCAGGTCTCGTGGAACAGCTCGGCCATGGCTTTGCGCCACAGCCCGTCGATCTTGGTCATGCTCTCGTCGGCCCTGGTCAGCATGGCCATCGTCTCGGCCATGGCATAGTCCAGCTGCCGCTCGACGAGCTGCCCGCGCTCGGCGTTCTGCTCCTGCATGTGGTGCATGGCGTCGCCGAGCCAGGCGGTGATCTCCCGGTAGCGCACGTCGGCGCCGACGTCCTCGGTCACGGGGCCTCCCCCTCGGTGTCGAACGGGATGACGACCTGGGGCCGGGCGTGCTCGAAGCGGTCGAAGAACAGGCCACGGCCCGGCCGCGGGGACCACGTGATCATCTGGCCGGGGGCGAAGGTGTTGAGGTCCTGCCCCTGCACGTCGAAGCCGACCCAGGCCCCGATGTCGTCGGCCGACGCGCCCATCATCAGCATGCTCTTGAGCCGCCCGGGGCTGCGCCACCAGCCGATGAGATGGGTCCGGTGCTCGGGCCCGCTCTTGATCACCTGCCGGAAACTGTCCACACCGGACACCCGCGTGTCGGGATCCTTGGTCTCCAGCACGGAATTGGCGGCGTCCACGCCGTACAGCACGAGGTAGTGCGGCACGGGCTGCTCCGACACGGAGCCGGACAGCCGCTCCTCAAGGCCGCGGGCGACCCGGCCCAGGTGCTGGCGGATGCCGTCGAGGCCGACGGTGGCGACCTCGTGCCCCATGGCCTGCAACCGCGCGGCCAGGGACGAGGCGGCCGGCATGGCGTCGTCGATCATCGGCGCGACGGTGAAGCGAGCCTCGCCGGCCAGGTGTTGCCGGGCCACAGAAAGCGTCGCGGCGGCCAGCACGCTGGTCGATTCCTTCAGCACCGAGCCGAAAACGGCCACGTTCCGGCCGGGGGCCCGGGCCAGCGTCACGCGGGCGGCGCGGCCCTCCACATCGATGACCTGTCCCAACAGGACGGTCGGCGAGCCGGAAACCGGGGCCAAAGCCTGGAAACCGGGCAGGTCGGCCAGCACCGGGATGCGGCTGCCGTCGAACAGGCGCGGCACCGGCAGATCCGGATCCTTCATCTCGAACAGCCGGGCCTGCACGCGGTCGAAGGCGCCGCGGCCGGTGGCGTCCGGCACCCGGGCGATCTCGTTGCCCTGCTTGACGCCCGACTCGTGGTTGACGATCGCGTGCCAGCGCGGCAGGTTGATGGCCTCGTTGTTGCCGTCCACCAGCACGCGGCGGGCCTTGGGCAGCGCCACCCGCACGGTGAACTGCTCGAAGATGGCCGGCTTGCCCCAGAACGCCTCGATGCTGGACACGTCCTGGCTGGCCAGCACCAGGTGGATGCCCTGCGACCGGCCCCGCCGCGCCACATCCTCCAGCAGGGCAACGGCTTCCCGCGTGACGGCGTCCTTCTCGGCGAACAGGTACTGGAACTCGTCGATCACGGCGATCACCCGCGGCCAGCGGCCGCCCGGGTCCTCGGCCCGCAGCTCCTCCAGCTTGGTGACCTCGTGCTGCTTGGCGGCGTCGGCCCGGCGGCGCATCTCGTCGGCCAGGAAGCGCAGCAGCGCCACGCCGAACTCCCGGTCCTGGTTGACGTTCACGCCGACCAGCCGCGCGTTGGGCAGCCAGGTCGGGTCCTTGCGGCCCGGCGCGAACTGGGCGAACGACACGCCTTCCTTGAAGTCCAGCAGGTACAGCTCCAGCTCGGCCGGCGAGTACCGGGCCACCAGGCCGCCGAGCATGGCGTACAGGAAGTTCGTCTTGCCGGAGCCGCTGGGCCCGCCGATCAGCACGTGCGGCGAGCTGTCGCCGATGGTGATCGGCACGGCCACGCCGTCCCGGTGCCCGATCGGCGTCTGCACGACCGCCGAGGACTGGTGCGACCAGTAGTGCTCCGGCAGCAGCTCGTCGAAGGTGCACACGCGGTTGCGGCGCTCCTCCAGCGCGGCGGCGATCGCCCCGCAGGCCCGCGGCACCATCTCCCGAGGCAGCGCGGGATCGACGTGGAAGGTGGCGTGATCACCGGACATCGTGGTGCGCCACGGCTTGTCGTCGAACAGCTTGACCGTCTCGATAGGACTGTTGACGGTGATCGGGATGTCGACCAGCACCAGCTGCACGCCGGCGGCCAGGCCGTTGCGGGCGATCCGCTGGAGCTTGTGCAGCTCCTCGTCCTTGAGCGCCTCGGCCCGCCCGAACATCACCGCGATCCGCCACGGCTCGGTGCGCAGACCGGCGTCGGATTCCATGGAGCGCAACGAATCATGCCCGCCGACCAGGACCGAGGTGTGCACCTTGCGGATGTGCTCGGCCAGCTCGTCCAGCAGCTCGGCCGGCCGTGCCGGATCGTGCACGGTGAGCAAACCGGCCCGGGTCAACGGATACAGCCCGGGCAGCGACCCGGTGAGCTGGCCGACGTCCCACACGTGCACGTGCACGAGGCCGGGCTGGAAGTGGCTGAGCACCCGCAGCAGCAGCGATTCGACCAGGTTCTCGGCCTGTGGCCGGGTTGTGGGCGAGGTGAAGATGGCCAGGTGCGACCGGTCCAGCAGCGGCACGGCGACCGGAAACGGCACGGGCACGGGCGAACTGGTGGCGATGGCCGTGCCGATCCGCCACAGGCCCGGGACCGGACCGCGGCCGTCGACCGTGCCGATCTGCCCGAGCCAGTTCTCGGAGTCCTCCGATGCGCTGCCGGGCGCGGCCTCGGCGACCAGGGCGGCCAGCGTCTGCGGACCCTCGTCGGTCCACTTGGCGAAGGCCTGCTCCCAGTCGTCCTTGGCCTGCCTGACGATCTCGGCCAGGTGTGGATCGGTCAGCGACTGGGCGTAGTCCGGATCACGCAGGGCCTGGTGGATGCCCCGGGCCCGCAGATCCTGCTCGAAAGTCTCCCTCGCCTGCTGCAGAGCGGCGGCGACATGCGCCCGCGTGGCGGCGCCGCGGGCCGCGGCGACCGCGTCGTGGAAGGCATCGAACGCGTCCAGTATCCGTTGCCGGCGATCGTTTCGCCTGTTCAACGCCCACCTCTACGGTCAGTTCACAGGCGACCGGAGAACCGTTCCACGGCTTCCATGACGCCCAGCAGCAGCGTCAGCTGCTCCCTTGCATGATCGCACGCCCTGGTCAGCTCCGGGGGCACAAGTGAACGGGGGTGCATCCGGCTGGCCTCTTCGAGGATGGCGTGCGCCTCGGTCAGCCGTTCGCAGGCCTCGGTCAGCTGCTGGTGCGCCGTCCGAAGATGGTCACCGACCACCACCAGCGAGGCCCGCACCTGCTCGACTGACGCCATCGGTCACAACCGGCCGGCGTAGGACTCCGCACCGCTCACCGCGGCCATCACCGCGTCGCGCGCCTCGCCGATCTTCTGCAGCGCGTGGGCGAACATGTTGTTCACGTCGCTGGCCTCGGACTGGTTGCTGCCCTGCGAGGCCTGCTGGAAGGCCTGCTGCGCCTGTCCGACCTCGGTCTCCGCTGTCTGCAACGCCTGGGCAGCTTGCTCGGCCTGGTCCTTGGCCTGGCCGATCTGGCCCATCACCTGCTCGACGCTAGCCATAGCTGATCCGGTCCCTCCCAGTAACGTGACTGCCCGACCGTGCAGTCCTACGTTCCCGAACTTAGTACTGTCACACGCCGCCCGCTCAACCAGGATCGGCTGATCGAGCGGTATTTCTGGGCATTAGAGTGCACGGTTGGCCTCGGTCGCGGCAGCCCGTGTCCCTCCACTGTAGACGATCAACTTCCCGGCTCCCGCCACACCGGCGGCTCGTCCTCGGTCGGCCATGCCACCTCGGCCTCGGCCAGGTCCGCGACCAGCTCCAACGACGTGATGCCCGAAGTCGGCCGGAGCACGTCCAGCCACCGCTGCACCGCCGTCCCGTCGGCCCTGAGCTCCATCGGCGACCACTCGGGACGGCCCAGCGCCTCGGCCGCGTCGGCCACGGCCTGCTGCGGCGGCTGCGCCCATCGTCCGAGGTCCAGGTGCACGGAGACGCCGTCGCCACCCTGCGTGACCCCCGTGATGGTGGCCGCCTCGGTGATCCGGCTGGCCAGCGCCCGCGCCTGCCACTGCGCCCCGGCCGGATGCTGCACGGCCACGTCGACCCGCAGCCGCAGCCGGGTCGTGTGCTCCGCCGGCACCGGTTCCGGGGCCACCGGCTCCTGATAGCTGACCGGCTGGAACGGGGCCTGCTCCGACCACGCCTCCACCAGCAGCCGCTCCGCGCCCTCCACCAGCTTGCCGATCAGCTCGGGGTCGTCCAGCACCGTCCAGGCCGTCGGCGGCTCGCAGCACACGCGGGGCAGCGGCGAGTCCGGGGCCAGCTCCCGCACGAAGGTGCGCACCGACCGGGCCAGCGCCGCGGCGTCGTTGTGGACCTGCACCGACGGCAGGTCCTTGCCGATCGTCACCGACCAGCAGCCGGGTTCCTCGTCCGAGCAGTCCGCGGCCTCGACGACGCGGCCGCCGATCCGGTCGACGAGGTCGCGGCAGGCGTCATGGGCCTGTCGCTCGTCTTCGGCGCTGACCACCACGGAGATCAGCAGCCTGAGGTCCTGCTCCACCATCGCCGCCAATTGTCCCTCAGGCGTGCGGCGACGCAGCGCGGTGGGTGGCGTCACGTCAGGTCCTGGGCAAAAAGGCCTGCCGGGGCGTCAAGGCGAGCGGCGGCGCCGGCCCGGCTGAGGGACGGACCGGCGCCACACCCGGTTACTTCCTGTGCTCGCCTGAGTCGTCGACCTCGATCCGCTCCTTGCGGACCTTGCCGCTGACCGTGCGCTGCTCGGTCACGGTCTCGGTGCGCAGTCGGACCTTCTCCACCGGCACCGCCTCGGTCTCCACGACCGGGCGCTCGGCGTGCAGCACGACCTCCTGGTCGTCCTCGCCGATGCGGGCCCGCTCGCCGCCTCGGACGGGTTCCCGCTCGACGCGGACCTCTTCGTGCCGCACCGGCACGGTCACCTGCTGCTCCTCGGTGACGACGTATTTGTGCAGGCGGACGCGGCCGGTCTCGGTCTGCTCGGTGCCGACCCGCAGCTGCTCCTCGGAACGGGTCATGGCCTGGTCCCCGGAACCGGCGCCGGAACCCGCGCCCGTGCCGGAGATGCCGCCCTTGGGGGCGGTGCGCCCGCGCTGGCCGGGCAGGCCGTAGTGCTGGTACAGCCGGCGGCCCTCCTCGTCGGACAGGTGGCCCTCGGCGTCCATCCGCGGCGCGTCCTTGACGGCGTCCTTGGTGGTCTGCACGCGGAGGCCACCGTCGGAGATCTGCGCGCCCTGCAAGGGAACGAAGCTCTCCTTCTGGCCGAACAGTCCCGTTCGGACGGTCACCCACTGCGGCTGCCGGTTGTCGTCGCCGACGTAGACGTTGCCGACCTTGCCGACCCGTTCGCCGTCGCGGTCGACGACCTCGGTGCCGATCAGGTCGCGGGGATTGGCGATGCTGGTCATGGCTGCGCCCTTTCCTGGTCGAATTCCCCTGATGGGCAAGGGATGTCCGACGAGAGCGAAGGGAAACACGAGGGTCACCCACCTGTGTGGTCCCGCCTCGGATCGATCACGCCCACGGCTGCGCTGCGCAGTCGGCCGGGCGGCACTTGTCGGTGGTTTCGAGGGCAGTCCTTCGGGTACGAGGCCGCCCTTGAGGGGTCGTGAGGCGGATATGAGGGCTACTGTCACACGTACGGGTCAACTTGAGGCCCGCGCGCTTTTATCGACGGTATTCACCGTGTGTATAGTTCGGCGGGTGGTGAACGCCTACCTGCTGCCGATCCGGACCGCGGCCCTGCTGTTTCCGCTGCTCGCGATGGTGCTGTTCGTGCCGACGGCGATCGTGCTGTACCGCCGCCACGGCGTGCTGAGCCGGTGGCGGGGGCTGTCGTTCGCCAGCTTCCTCTACTACTGCCTGGCCGCGTTCTGCCTGGTGATCGTGCCGCTGCCGAGCCGCCAGGTCGACGTCTGCCGGGTGTACGCCGACTTCGGGCATCCGCAGCTGGTGCCGGGCAACACCTTCAGCGACATCTGGAAGGAAGCCAAAGGCTCCCTCAACCCGAACGCGCTGATCATCCACAACCCGGCGGTCTGGGAGACGGCGTTCAACCTGGCCCTGCTGCTGCCGCTGGGCATGTACCTGCGCTACCACTTCCGCCGCGGCCGCTGGACCAGCGCGGCGATCGGCCTGGCGGTGGCCTGCTTCTTCGAGTTCACGCAGCTGACCGGCCTGTGGGGCATCTACCCGTGCCCGTACCGGCTGTTCGACGTGGACGACATCATCGTCAACTCCCTGGGCTGCATGCTGGGCTGGGCGCTGGCCGGCCCGATCACCCGCTGGCTGCCCACGCTGGACAGCATCGACGTGCGGGCGCTGGAACGGGTCCCGGTGCCGTTCGGCCGCCGCCTGATCGCGCTGCTGCTGGACGCCGTCGGCTACGCGTTCTGCCTGCCGTTCCTGGCCGGCGCCTGGTACCTGCTCGGCGGCGAGTCGCTGTCCAGCGCGTTCCTGGTGGCGCTGTTCGCTTTTGTGCTGTGGTTCGTGCTCATGCCGTGGGTCACCGGCGGCACGGTGGGCAAACACGTGCTGCGGCTGCGCCTGGTCGACAAGGACGGCAACCGGCCGCCGGTGTGGCGGCTGCTGATCCGCCAGGTGCTGCTGGCTGTCGCCTTCGTGCCGCTGACCTTCGTGGCCATGCTGGGCGCGGTTTTCCTGGTGGTGTCGGCGTCACGGCTGGTCGAGGTCATGCAGAACTTCCAGCTGTCGACGCTGATCGGCATCGCCGAGGACCGGCCGGGCGAGGTGGCCTTCGCGGTGTTCGCGGTGCTGGTCAGCGTGGCCCTGCCGGTCGGCTTCGCGGTGTTCGCCAAGCTGCACAACAAGCATCTCGGCCTGCACGAGCTGGCGTCGGGCGTGCGCAACATCGCGCTGCCGCCGACGAAGACCCCGCCGCCCGAGGTGCTGCCGGCGCAGAGCGAGGACCAGGAGCTGACTAGCCTTTCACCGCCCGGGCGGTGAAAGCCGCGATGTCGGCGAACACCTCGTCCCGGTTGATCTCGTTGAACAGCTCGTGCCGGGCCCCGAGATAGGTGTGCTCCTCGAAGCCGAGGCCGCGCACCCGGTCCGTGCCGGCGCGGGTGTCGGCCTGGTCGACCAGCTCGTCGGCGTCGCCGTGCAGCCACAGCACCGGCAGGTCGTCGCCGAGCGGCCGGTCGAAGCTGATCGTCTGGAGCAGCTCGTCCAGCGCCACCAGCGTCGGCCGCTTGTACGGACCGTGCCACACCAGCGGATCCGCGGCGTAGGCCGCGGCGACCGAGGCGTCGCGGGACAGCCTGGACGGGTCGACCGGCGTGTCGGGGATTTCCTCGTACTCCAACAGATCCAGCATCGGCCACACGCCCAGCACCGGCGCGGACAGCACCATGGCGGCGATCCGGTCGGCGAAGCGCTGGGCGTAGCGGACGGCGACGGCGGCGCCCAGCCCGTGCCCTATGACCACCACCGGCAGGTCGGGGTGCCCGTCGAGGGCCGCCGTCACCACGGCGTCCACATCGGACACCACCGCCTCGAAGTCGCCGATCAGCGCCCGCTCGCCGGCCGACCGGCCGTGGCCGGCCAGATCGGCACCGACCACCATGGCCCCCATGCCGGCCAGCGCGTCGGCCACGTGCTGGTACCGGCCGAGGTGCTCGCCGTGCCCGTGCACGAGGACGGCGAGCCAGCGGGCGTCGGGATTGGGCCAGGTGCGGGCGGCCAGCTCGCCGGCGTGCCCGGACAGGGTCCATTCGATCGGTGGGATCACCCGTCCACTTCAGCACATCTCACAGCTTGTAGTAAGCGCTGGCGTCCATCTGGCCGTGCTGGCAGACCGACCCGTAGGGCCAGCTGACCGACAGCGGCACGGTCTCGTCCGGCGGGATGGAGATCGCCGAGGCGGCGACCGGTTCGCACTGGTCACCAGCCTCGTCGTCGGCCGGGACGGCCGTCCAGTGCAGGGTCATGGCGGCCCGCTCGCCCGGCGACAGCGTGACCAGGCTGGCCCCCGGATTGGCCGTCCAGGTCAGCTGGGTCGGTGCGCCGACCAGGGCGAATCCGCCGTGGCCGTAGAGCGTGCAGGCCGCGCGGCCGGTGTTGGTGACGATGAACTGGGCATAACGCTGGCCGGCTCCGGCGTCCGGATTGGCCAGTGTGGCCGATAACGTGCCGGCATTGCAGCGGGTGCTGGCCGGGCTCGCCGAGGCGACCGGGGCGACGACGGCCCCGACGGCGGCGAGCACGCCGGCGGCGACCAGAACGCGGTTGATGAACATGAATGGACCACCTCCATTCCGCAGACGCCCGGGTGCGGCCTGAGGTTGCCTCAGGGATTCCCCGGGTTCAGGCCGAGGCCCGCCACCCTTGCGGCAGGAGGTCCATGCCGTGCGTCGGCTCGGTCCACACGTAGGTCCAGCACACGGCGCCGTCCGGCAGCACGAGCCGGACCCGCCGGTAGTCGGGGCCCTCGTACTTGTCCAAAGTGGACAGAGTCCGGCGCGGCGAGCGGATCGGCACCGCCCAGCCCGGAATGGTGTCCGTGCCGTCGAGTTGCAGCGCCGGATAGCCCATTCCGGTGTCGTAGAGGGAGCCCCGGATCGACGTCTTGCGCGGGCGGCCGGTGACCATCGGGGCCAGCAGCCGCCACGCCTCGTGCCCGGGCTGCAGGGTGCCGTAGACGAAGACGCGTTTGGGCCACGAGTCGGGGCTGGGCTCACCGTCCACTGTGGACGCTTTGAGGCCATCGCTGCCGGCCCGCTTGCCGACGAGGCCCTGCGCGGCCGCCTGGTCCATGTCCGCGCAGCGCACGGGCTTGCCGCGCACCAGGATCGGCCGGCGCACCCGGTCGGCGGCGATGTAGGCCAGCACCCGGTCCACCACGGCCCCGTCGTCAAGGACCACTCGGCCGCTGCGCACCCGGGCCAGCCGATACCGCCGGCCGCGGCCCTCGCAGGCGTCCAGCACCCGCACCTGCTCCGGATCGGCCATCCAGACGGCGTGCTCCTCGACCACGTCCTTGTCGGCCATCAACGTCGCCGGCCGCTGGTCGTCGACCACACGCAGACCGGCGGCCCAGACCGCGGACAGGCCCTCGCAGCGGGCCCGCAGCACCACCACCGGCCCGGTCAGGCCGAGCGACTCCCGCAGCCAGGTGATCTTCGACGGGCAGGCGTTCGAGCCGTAGGCCAACACCGGCACCCGTCCGCTCATCGGCACGGCGTCCTGCGCGGCCAGCCACTCGTCCAGATCCTGCCCGGAGTGGTCGATGCGCCAGCCGGACGGGCAGTGCCGATCCGGGCGCAGCGGCGCGCCGACCCCGTCCAGGTGGGCGAACGACACGTCCGGCCGGGCGCCCGGGTAGGGCGCAGCGGGGTAGTCCTCGTCGCCGAACGGTGCTAGCACCTGTCCAGTATTAGTCGAACACGACCACGCTGCGCAGCACGTCGCCTCGCCCCATGCGCTCGAACGACTGCTCTACGTCGCCGAGCCCGATTCGTTCTGTGACGAACTTCTCCAACGGCAGGCGGCCCTGGAGGTGCAGGTCGACCAGCATCGGGAAGTCCCGCGAGGGCAGGCAGTCGCCGTACCAGGAGGACTTCAGGGAGCCGCCGCGGGAGAAGAAGTCGATCAGCGGCATGTCCAGGGTCATGTCCGGGGTCGGCACGCCGACCAGCACCACCGTGCCGGCCAGGTCCCGCCCGTAGAAGGCCTGCTTCCACGTCTCGGGCCGGCCGACCGCGTCGATCACCACGTCCGCGCCGAAGCTGTCGGTCAGGCCCTGGATGGCCTCGACCACATCGGTCTCGCGGGCGTTGACCGTGTCGGTCGCGCCGAAGTCCTTGGCCCACTCCAGTTTCCGCTGGTCCACGTCCACCGCGATGATCTTCGCCGCGCCGGCCAGCCGGGCTCCCGCCACCGCCGCGCTGCCCACGCCGCCGCAGCCGATCACCGCGACCGTGTCGCCGCGGGACACGCCGCCGGTGTTGATCGCCGCGCCCAGGCCGGCCATCACGCCGCAGCCCAGCAGCCCGGCCACGTCCGGGCTGACCCGGCGGTCCACCGGCGTGCACTGGCCGGCGTGCACCAGCGTCTTCTCCACGAACGCCCCGATGCCCAGCGCGTTGCTCAGCGGCTGGCCGCTGGCCAGCGTCATCGGCTGGCTGGCGTTGAAGGTGTTGAAGCAGTACCAGGGCTTGCCCTTGCGGCAGGCCCGGCAGTCGCCGCACACCGCGCGCCAGTTCAGGATCACGAAGTCGCCCGGCGCCACGTTCGTCACGCCCGCGCCCACCACCTCCACGATCCCCGACGCCTCGTGGCCCAGCAGGAACGGGAACTCGTCGTTGATGCCGCCCTCGCGGTAGTGCAGGTCGGTGTGGCAGACCCCGCAGGCCTGCACGCGCACCACGACCTCGCCCGGCCCCGGATCCGGCACGATGATCTTCTGGACGCTCACCGGAGCGCCCTTCCCGGCCGCGACCACCCCGTTGACCTCGTACGGCATCGGCTACCCCTTCCGGCCTCGTCGCCCTTGATCGGCAGCCTCGCACTTCCACGCCCGCATCGCGACCCCCGCACGGGTTTTCGCCACATGTGGCGCACATGTGGCCCTGGGCACCGACTGTGGCGCACATGTGGCACCCCGCTCCCACCCCACCCGCGCCCGCATCCGCCCATCGTTTGATGCCACATGTGGCGCACATGTGGCCCCGGGAGTCGAATGTGGCGCACATGTGGCGGCGGGGTTGGTGGTGGTGTCACCGGAACGGGTGACACGGGGCGAAACCCCGGCCGAGTGGCGTCGTTGTGCCTGGCGTGAGCGAGGATCCCGTCAGAGTCTGCATGCATGTCGACGCGCCGGCCGAGATCGTGTACGACCTGGTCAGCGACGTCACCGGCCAACACCGGTTCACCGAGGAGTGCACCCGCTCGCAGTGGGTGCACCCGGCCACCGGCCCCGAGGTGGGCGCGGTCTTCCGTGGCAGCAACCGCAACGGCCCGTTCCGCTGGGCGACCACGTCCGAGGTGGTCAGCGCGGAGCCGGGCCGCCGGTTCCGCTACACGGTGCGCAGCCTGGGCGTCGACGTGGCCGAGTGGGAGTACCTGATCGAGCCGGGGGATCGCGGCTGCCGGGTCACCGAGACGACCTTCGACCGCCGCAACGCGTTCTTCCGCTACGTGGTCGCGCCGCTGGCCACCGGCGTGTGGGACCGCTCGGAGCACAACCGCCGCAACATCGAGCGGACGCTGGACAACCTGCGCCGCGTGGCCGAGCGGAGGGCATAGGAAAGCCGGTCAGGTTCGCACACGATGCGCGTCGGCACGAACCTGGCCGGCTAGTCCGAAAAGCGTAGTGAGCTGGTGTATTCGACGGTACCGACGTTCCGGTGATGTGTCCTGGATCACACGATCAGCGCGGCGGCCAGGTGGCCGGGTCGAGCAGTCCGAGGGAGTAGGCCCGCGCCACCAGCGCGGTCCGGTTGGGCACGCCGAACCGGTCGGACATCCGCGTCAGGTGGTAGTTCACGCCGTCGCCCGTGATGCCGAGCTCGGCCGCCACTGCCGCCGAGGTCGCGCCGCCGGCGATCAGGCGCAGGATCTCGCTCTCCCGGTCGGAAAGGTGCACGTCGGTCGGCACGGGCGTGATCCGCAGCGTGATCAGCAGGCCCGAGCCCTCGTCGTCGGAAACCGCTTGCACGGTGAGCTCGCCGCCGCCGCCCGGGAACTGCACGGCGATCACCAGCCGGGCCCGGCCGCGGTGCAGCCCGGCGACCAGCCGCTCGTAGTCGCGCTGCACCTTGGCCTGGAAGAACTCCAGCACGTGCCGGTCGCGCAACTGGGACGGACGGGTGGAAAGCGCTTCCGCGAAGGCCGGATTGGCCACGGTGATCGTGCCGTCCAGTTGGCAGATCGCGGTGGGCACGGGGGTGCGGTCGAGTAGCGCGAGGAAGCGGTTGCGCCATACGCCGGTCCGGCGCTGCTCCGCGCGGAAATCGGGCGTCGCTTCACTCACAGGGCAAAGCTACAGGTTCTTGTAGTCCTTCTTGTCGCGTGCGCGCCCGGTCGCTGCCAGGCTGGGATGGAGCGATCAAGACGCACCGACCTGGGGAAGAGTAATGACAACCTCGATGGACACCACGGGCCTCCCGCACCCGGCCAACCGGATTCCCCTGGTCGGCGACGTGGTCGGGACCTCGCCGGCCACCCCGATCCAGGACGCCATGCGGCAGTCCCGCGAGCTGGGGCCGATCTTCGCCCGCCAGTTCTTCGGCCACGACGTCGTGTTCGTGTCCGGCGCCGACCTGGTGGCCGAGGTGGCCGACGAGGACCGCTTCGCCAAGCACGTCGCCCCGTCGCTGGCCCGCATCCGGGCCATCGCCGGCGACGGCCTGTTCACCGCGTTCAACGACGAGCCCAACTGGCAGAAGGCCCACGACATCCTGCTGCCGGCGTTCTCGCTGCAGTCGATGCGCGGCTACCACCCGGCGATGCTGGAGGTGGCCAACCGGCTGGTCGCCTCGTGGGACGAGCACGTCGACCGTCGTCCGGTCGAGGTCGCCGACGACATGACCCGGCTGACCCTGGACACCATCGGCCTGACCGGCTTCGCCTTCGACTTCGAGTCCTTCCAGCGCCCCGACCCGCACCCGTTCGTGCAGGCCCTGGTCCGCGGCCTCGCGCACGCCCAGGCCAAGGCGCGGGAGCTGCCGTGGATCGGCCCGATCATGAACAAGGGGGCCGACGAGCAGTACGCCAAGGACGCCAAGTTCCTGGCCGGCGTGGTCGACGACGTCATCCGGGAGCGCAAGGAGTCCGGCGACACCTCGACCGGCGACCTGCTCGGCCTGATGCTCAACGCGCCGCACCCGGTCGACGGCACCGTGCTGGACGACACCAACATTCGCAACCAGGTGATCACCTTCCTGATCGCCGGGCACGAGACCACCTCCGGCGCGCTGTCCTTCGCGCTGTACTACCTGGTCAAGAACCCCGCCGTGCTGGCGCGGGCGCAGGCCGAGGTGGACGCGCTGTGGGGCGAGCAGGACAGCCCGCAGCCGACGTACGAGGAGGTCGGCAAGCTCCGTTACGTCCGGCAGGTGCTCAACGAGGCTTTGCGGATGTGGCCCACCGCAGCCGCGTTCTCCCGCGAGGCGATCGTCGACACCACCATCGGCGGGCACCCGATCAAGAAGGGGCAGTGGGTCGTCGTGCTGGCCCCGATGCTGCACCGGGACAAGGTGTGGGGCGACAACGTCGAGGCCTTCGACCCCTCGCGTTTCGACCCGGAGCGGGAGAAGGCCCGTCCGGTGCACGCCTTCAAGCCGTTCGGCACGGGCGAGCGGGCCTGCATCGGCCGGCAGTTCGCGCTGCACGAGGCCACGCTGCTGCTGGGGATGATCATCCACCGATACCGGCTGCTGGACAGCTTCAACTACGACCTGAAGATCAAGGAGACGCTGACCCTGAAGCCGACCGGCTTCCGGCTGGACCTCGCTCGCCGCACCGAGCGGGTCAAGACGGCTCAGGCTTCGGTTGCGAGGGAGTCGACCAAGGCCGCCGGCCGGGCCAAGCAGGGCACGACGCTGACCGTGCTGCACGGCTCCAACCTCGGCACCTGCCGGGCCATGGCGCGCCAGCTGGCCGACGAGGGTTCAGACCGTGGGTTCACCACCGTCGCCGCGCCGCTGGACGAGTTCGCCGGCAAGCTGCCGTCCGACGGCCCGGTGGTCGTGGTTGCCGCTTCCTACAACGGAAAGCCCACGGACGACGCCGCGAAGTTCGTGTCGTGGCTGGATTCCACTTCGGACGATCTGTCCGCGGTGTCCTTTGCCGTGCTGGGTGTCGGCGACCGGAACTGGGCCGCGACCTACCAGCACGTGCCGACCCGGTTGGACGCCCGGCTGTTCGAGCTGGGGGCCACGCGGCTGGTGGAGCGGTGCGAGGCTGACGCCTCCGGCGACCTGACCGGCGACATCGAGTCGTGGAGCGACCTGCTGTGGACGGAACTCCTCACCCGGTACGGGGATCCGGACGCCGCGCCGGTCGCGGAGGACACCTCCGACCGGCTCTACGACGTGCGGGTGATCACCGGCCCGGTGACGGCCGCGCTGGACGCCCGGTACGAGGTGGCGCCGATGACCGTGCTGGCCAACGACGAGCTGGTCGACGTGGACAGCCCGCTCGGGCGGTCCAAGCGGCACCTGCGCATCCAGCTGCCGGACGGCGTTTCGTACCGCACCGGTGATCACCTGACCGTCGTGCCGGACAACCCGTCCGACCTGGTGGACCGGGTCGCCGCCCGCTTCGGGCTCAAGCTGGACCTGGTGGTCGCGATCAACCCGCGGCAGAAGACCCGGCGGGCCATCCCGGTCGACCGTCCCGTGACGATTCGCCAGCTGCTGACCCACTTCGTCGAGCTGCAGAACCCGGCGACGCCGGCGCAGATCAAGGTGCTGGCCGGCTGCAACCCGTGCCCGCCCGAGAAGGCGGCGCTGGAGGCCATGGCCGAGACCGACCTGAGCCTGCTGGAGCTGCTGGAGCAGAACCCCGCCTGCCAGCTGGCGCCGGAGGACTTCCTGGAGATGCTCTCGCCGATCCAGGCCCGGCACTACTCCATCTCGTCCTCGGCGCTGGCCAGGCCGGGCGAGATCGAGCTCATCGTCGGCGTCGTCTCGGGCCCCTCGCGCACCGGATCCGGTGAGTACCACGGCGTTTCCTCGTACTACTTGTCGCAATTGGCGGCCGGCGACCAGCTGCGGGCGCGGGTCGACAAGGCGCGCGAGGCGTTCCAGGCGCCGGAGGACACCACGGTGCCGGTGATCTACGTCAGCGCCGGCACGGGTTTGGCTCCCTTCCGCGGTTTCATCGGCGACCGGGCGGCGCAGTTGGCCGCCGGCCAGGCTTTGGGCCCCGGGCTGTGTTACTTCGGAATTCGACACCCCGACGTCGACTACCTGCACCGGGACGAACTCGAAGCGGCCGAGAAGGACGGCGTGATCTCCATGCGCCCTGCCTTCTCCCGCGCCGAGGTCGACGGCGTCAAGTACGTGCAGGACCGCATCGCCGCCGACGGCGACGAGATCTGGGCGGCCATGGAGGCCGGCGGCCGGGTGTACATCTGCGGCGACGGCAAGGGCATGGCCCCCGCCGTGCGGGAGGCGTTCCGGTCCATCCACCGCAGCCACGGCTCCGGCGACGACCAGGCGTGGCTGGACGGGCTGATCGCCGAGGACCGCTACGTGGAGGACGTCTGGGCGGGCTGAGCCCCCGTTCCGCGAGGCCGGTTCCGATTCGTCGGGGCCGGCCTTTTCGTTGCGGCACAAGCAAAGGATCTTGTAGAGCAGGGGTCTGTCAGCAAGTCAACGCTTTCTTTTCCCCGGAAATACCTGGTAGTCCTGGGTTACCGACCTTTGGGGGAAGACATGACCGGCTGGTACGTCGACGACCGCTGCACCGACTGCGATGTGGCGCGTCAGTTCGCACCCGACCTGATCGCGCGGGTGAACGGGCGCTCGGAGGTGATCCGGCAGCCTGAGACCGAGGACGAGCTGCGGATCCTGCACACTGCCGCCTTCGCCTGCCCGACCCGCTCCATCCGGCACACCGAGGACCGGCTTGATCCGTCGCTCGACCCGTTCCCGCTGGCGCTGGACGACGACCTGTTCCACTGTGGACACAACTCCCGGCGGACCGCCGCCGCCAACTCGTACCTGCTGCGCCGTCCCGGCGGGAACCTGATGATCGACACACCGCGGTGGAGCGCCGAGTTGGCCGACCGCTACGAGCGGCTCGGGCCCGTTGCCCACGTCCTGCTGACCCACCGCGACCACGTGGCCCACGGCCGGCAGTACGCCGACCGGTTCGGGGCCAAGCTGTGGATCCACGAGGGCGATCTCGCCCATGCGCCCGATGCCGACGTCGTCGTGCGCGGGCTCGATCCCGTCGAGGTCGTGCCCGGTGTCGTGGTGCATCCGTTGCCCGGACACACCGAGGGCAGCGTGCTCTTCCTCGCCGACGACAAGTACTGCTTCACCGGCGACTCGTTCTACTGGTCCCGCACCGCCGGCGACCTCGAAGTGGCCGAGGCCGTCACCTGGTACGACATCCGCGTGCTGGCCGAGTCGCTGGCCCGGACCGCCCCGCTCATCCGGTTCGAGTACGTGCTTCCGGGACACGGTGACCGCAAACGCTTGCCGGCCGACGAGATGGCCGCACGGATGTCCGGATTGGTGGCCCGGACGGCATTGTTGGAGCCCCGACCGGTCGACTTCACCGCCACGCGCTGGTGATCCGTGGTCTGATCGGCGGCGTGGACCGTCAGACCTGGACACCCGAGCACTACCGGCGCTCCAACAGCCGGCAGTTCCGCACCGCCGTCGAGGCCCTGGAGCTGGCCGGCCTGCACGGCGGCAGGCTGGCCGATGTCGGCTGCGGCAGCGGGGAGATCACCCGGGAGCTGGCCGCACGGGGTTACGCCGTGACGGCCAGCGACTTCTCGCCGGCGATGGTCGAGGCCACGCGTGAGCTGTGCTTGGGACTGCCGGTGACGGTCGAGGTTCGTGACGCTCGGAAGCTGGAACTGGAGCCCGGAGCGTTCGACATCGGCACTGCTCCTGGGTGCTGCACTGGCTCGACGACGTCGATCACGCCCTGCGCGAGATGGCCCGCGCCGTCAAGCCCGGCGGTTCCCTTGTGCTCCAGTGGAGCCGCGGCAATCCCCGTTCCACGCCCGATCCGGTGACGATCCTGGAGGACGTCATGGCGCGGCCGCGGTGGCGAGATCGGTTGGCGGACACGCCGTTCGACATGCTCCAACATCCCGCCGCCGAGGTCGTCGAGCGCCTGACGGCCGAGGGGTTGGCGGTGGAGTTGGGACCGGTGGAGATCGACGCCCAGTTCGTCGCCGATCCCGTCGCCCTCGGCCAGATCATGAAGGCCGCCGGCCTGGCCGCGCAGGCCAAGAAGCTGGGCGAGGACGCCGACGACTTCGTCACCGAGGTCGCCACCGAGATGGTCACGGCCGGCGAGCTCAACCCACACAACACGCGGCTGATCGCTCGCCGGCCGTAGACCTGAATTATGGCAGGGGCATCCCGTGCGGGGTGACGATGTAGACGACGCCGCCGGAGCCGCCACCGACGCCGCCGTCGGGCAGGGGGCGTTCGGTGCGGAGCCAGACGTTCTCGAACTGGCTGCGCTTGTAGACGTTGCGCACGGCCGGATCGTCGTTGGAGGCGGGGTCGTTGGCGATGACGTCGCCGGTCTTGGTGAAGCCGACGATGACCATGATGTGGCCGGAGGTGGAGTAGCCGGCGCCGTCGAGCTCGCTGGCCTGGAAGGACTGGGACGTGATCACGGGGATGCCCCGCCGGATGTAGTGCTCCATCTCCTGCAGGGAGTGCAGGCGGGTGATGTGCGCGTCCAGACCGTAGCTGGCGGCGTAGGCGGCGTTGAACGGCCAGTTGCCGGTGCCCTCGTAGTCGTAGTCATAGGTGTTGCGGGCGGCGTAGTCGACCTGGGGGTCGGCGTAGCTGGGGTCGACCCACGAAAGTTGTTGCGCCGAGGGGTGTTTGCCCCAGTACTCGACGACCATCTGGGTGGAGGTGGGGCTGCACCACGCCTCGCCGCCGCCGTCGTACTCGGGGTACTGGCCCTTGTGGATGTCCTGCGAGTAGCGGGGAACGGGTAGCTCCATGCCCCACGCGCCGCCGCTGGGGCTGGTGGGAACGGTGAAGCGGTCGGGAATGGCGGACGTCATGGCGCCGACCATGCGCAGGTTGGGGGAGGCGTGGGTGCCCTGGAGGCGGTAGAGGGTGACCCGAAGCTGGTACGCCATCAGCTTGACGCCGTCGGCGGCCTCGAAGGTGTCGACGTCGATGGTGCCGGTGGCGTCGGTCTGGTCGGGCACGCTGGTGCGGTGGATGTCCTGGTCGCCGGACGCCCACCGACCCATGACGTACCAACCGGTCTGGGTGCCGGTGGACGAGGTGCCCCGCATCTCCACCTGGAGCCAGGTGCCGGCGGGAGTGGTGGCGTTCCACGAGGCGATCAGCTGCGTGGCCCCGAAACGCTGGCTGTAGCGGGGAGAGGTCCACGTGGCGTAGTCGTAGGTCTTCGTGGTGCCCAGGGCGGGCTCGGTGTGCTGCACGGAGCCGGCGGGACGGCCGATCACCAGGCCGTTGCGGACGAGCAGGCCATCGGAGTGTCCACTGTGGAACTGGGAGTCGCTGCTCCACTGGTGGAAGTCCACGGGCGCGGCGGTGGTCGCGGCGACGGCGGGGGCGGCGGTCAGCTGCGCGATGAGGGCGCCGGCGACGGTGCCCACCATGGCGAGCCTGGTCAACCTGTTGTGCACAGGGCTCATCGGTACTCCTCGGTGATGCTCGGACGGCTCTCGTGGTGGGTGCGGTCCAGTGCGGTGACCGCATAGCTGTGACGACCCTCGGGCAGGGTGAAAGTGGTGCCGCGCAGCGTGGTGAACAGCTTTCCGTCCTGGTAGACGGCGTACGAGGTGGCGAAACCGATCCAGCGCAGGGTGTTCCCCCACAACGGCAGCAGCACCGGCGGCAACGGGGCGTGCCCGGCGACGGTGGGGCGCACGGGGATGAGGGCCGGCTGGGCGTAGAGATCGGTGCGCAGGCGGTCGGCGAAGCCCAGCGGGTTGGCCAGCAAGGTGTTGGTGTTGTAGAGAATGTCGCCGTTCACGCCGGGGGTGGCGCGGTTGAGGGCGATGTGCCGGGGCATCTCCGACGGGTCCAGCCAGGCGGCGGGGCTGGGCGTGCCGATCTTGTACACGGCCTGGCCGATGTACAGCGAAACCCCGGTGCCGGCGACCTCGTGGGCCCACCACGGCAGCAGCTTCCCGTAGTCGGCGATGGTGTATCCGACGGGCCAGTACAGCTGCGGCGCGATGTAATCGACCCAGCGGTTGCGGATCCACGTGCGGGTGTCGGCGTACAGGTCGTCGTAGTCGTGCACGCCGCCCTGGGTGTCGGAGCCGGTCGGATCGGTGCGGGCGTCCCGCCAGATGCCGAAGGGGCTGACGCCGAACGCGATCCACGGCTTCATCCGGTGGATCCCCGTCGTCAGCTCGCTGATCAGCTTGTTCACGTTGTCCCGCCGCCAGTCGGCGACGCCTCCGAAGCCACCGCCGTACTGGGCGAAGGTGGCCTGGTCGGGAAACTGTTGCCCGGCAACGGGATACGGGTAGAAGTAGTCGTCGAAGTGCACGCCGTCGAGGTCGTAGCGCCGGGTGGTGTCGAGGATGACCTGCTCCACGAACCGCCGCACGGCCGGAATGCCGGGGTTGTAGTAGAGCTGGCCGCCGTAGCCCACGACCCAGTCCGGGTGCAGCCGCGCCGGATGGGTCGGCACGAGCTTGCCGACGTCGCCCTGGAGGCTGATCCGGTACGGGTTGAACCAGGCGTGGAACTCGAGGTCACGCTTGTGGGCCTCGGACACCAGGAACCGCAACGGGTCGTAACCGGGATCCTGGCCCTGGGTGCCGGACAGGTACTGCGACCACGGTTCCAGCGTCGACGGGTAGAAGGCGTCGGCGGTCGGCCGGATCTGCACGAAAACAGCGTTCACGCCGAGGGCCTTGGCCCGGTCGAGCAGGCTGAGGTACTCCTGCTTCTGCTGTGCCGCCGGCAGTCCGGCCTTGGACGGCCAGTCGATGTTGGCCACGCTGGCGATCCACATCCCGCGCAACTCCCGCGGCGCGGCGACCGACGGAGCCACCACCGACGGAGCCGCTGCCGACGGAGCTGCCGCCGACGATGCCGCCGCGGGTGGTGCGGCGATCACGGTCAGTAGCGCTGCCAGCACAATTGCGAGCCTTCGCACGCCGTCACCTCGCTCGTCGCCCTGGTCAAGGATTTTCGCGATGGTAGGCGACGTTGTAAAGAACTGTCTAAGTGCAACTTCCGGCAAATCCACCGTTCGGCCGGGTGACCAGCCCCGTGACCGCGTCCACCCCGAGCGCCGCCAGCAGCACGACGCCGACCGACAGACCGACGCCGGCGACCGTGTCGGTGAAGTAGTGGAAGCCGTCGACGATGAGCGCCAGCACCATGATGACGCACACCACCAGCAGAAGCACGCCGAGTGCCACGCGCAGCGCAAGGGTCAGCGAGGCGCCCAGCAGGATGACGCCGAGCACCGTGCAGGTCGACAGCATGCCGACGGTGTGCCCGCTGGGGTAGGACAGCCAGTTGTTGTATCGGCGCTGCACCAACGGCTTGAGCACCAGCTCGGTGAGCCCGATCGCCGCGACGGGCCCGATCGCCGCCAGCGCCGCGATGTCCGGGCGGGCGCGCAGCACCGCCAGGACCGCCACGACGGCGAGGACCGTGACCACGACCTGGAGATCGGCCACGTGCAGCAGTTGGTACAGGAACGCCCGGTCTCGGCCGAAGATCGTGAACAGCCGGTCGTCGACGGCGTCGTCCAGCCGGCCGGCACGGGCCTGCCCGTGATAGAGCGCCGCCCCCACGGCGATCACGGCGGCACACAACACGACGAGGCCGACGGCGGGTCGACGGGCCTGGGGCGGTAGCAGGCGCACCACATCAGGCTA
>NZ_KK037166.1:5158532-5174739 GCF_000568255.1 Kutzneria sp. 744 | reverse complement strand
TGAGCTCCACCTACCGGTACCGGCCGGACACGCAGGTGCAGGCCCCGATGCAGGTCATCTACGGCGTGGAGGACGGCAAGGCCCCGGCCGGCAACGCCGAGCGGTGGACCAAGGTGGCCGGCGGCCGGGTCCGGGTGGACGAGCTGCCCGGCGGCCACTTCTACACGCCGGAGATCTGGGCGAACTTCCCCGGTCGGATCGCCTCGATCGGTTCGCCGGGCCAATGAACATTTCCTGAACCTGCAAGTAGTTGAATTTTCACGACCGGAGCCGGCGGCGGGCAAAAAGAAACCAGGCGGGCCACTGGATGTGGCCCGCCTGGCTGCGTCTCGGGAAACTCGTCGGCACGGCGGGGGTTCGCGCCACTTTCTCCCGATCGGCGGTTCGACCCGATCTACCTCCCGGCCGGTGGCACGCCACCGGCGATCAGGTCCGCGTACGGCTGCGTCGGCCTCGACGCGGCGCGCACCAGCTGGCCGTCGGCCTTGGACCGTTCGACCGAGCTGCTGTGCTCCCGATACGCGTTGTACAACGCGCCACCCGAGTGCAACGCCTTCTCTGCGTGAAAGGCGAAGTCCCGGGACGGCGGTTTGGCCCCACTCTCCACTTTGGACACGTATGAGCGGTCATAGCCCATCCGTCGTGCGAGTGTGGTCCTCGACAGCCCGCGCAGCGTCCGCCAACGCTTGAGTTCTCCAGCGAAGACGTTCGCGGCGGTCTCGGCGTCATCCGCCGGGAATTGGCCAGTCGCCATTGTCACCTCCCCAGATTTGACCGTGGAGGCCCGACAGTACTCCCTGCGCAACTCGTCAGTATACAGTTTCGCGAAGTCCATCCGATCGTCGTGCAACCGGCCGGGGGACCGCCCTTGACCTGTGGTGGACAATGACCGCCGCCGCTGTCTGGAACAGCAGGCCGGCGGCCTCGACGTCCCGCGCCGGGTCTCCGGTGGTGATCCACTCCAGCACCGAGTTGAGCACGAGATCGGTCACGCCCCGGGCCAGCCACGAGCGCAGCCGCGGGTCCTGGACCGAATCGGCCAGCGTCTGCTCGGCCACCTGGACGGTCTGGGCCACGAGCTGCTGCGCGTAGTCCGCGAACTCCGGCTCACGGACCGCGTGCCGGAACAGCAGGGTGAAGCCGGCCGTGTCGCGGCGGGCAGCGGCCAGCAGCGCCTGCAACCCGGCCTCGGTGTCGTAGCCGAACTGCGAGCTGTCGACCAGCCGCTGCCAGGTGGTGTCCAGCGCGGCGGTGTAGATGTCCCTCTTGGTGGCGTAATGCCGATACAGAATGATCTTGGTGACGCCGGCCTCCGCGGCCACGTCGTCCATGGAGGTGCCGGCGTAGCCGCGGCCGGCGAACGCCCGCGCCGCCGCCGCCACGATGCTCGCGGCGCGTTCCTCGCGCGGCATCAACCGTCGGCCGGTGCCGCCGCCGTCGCGCATCGCTGTGCTCCCGTCAGGCTGGGGGCACCGACGTTACCGGGTGCGCCCCCGTGATCGCGAAGAGCTAACAAGGTCACGCGGTGACCTGACGAAGTGTCACGAACTTTCGGACAGTGACCACGGTAAGCAAGTGCACGGTCGGCGCTCTGTCCTGTTTTGTCAGCGGATCGGCGCGAGTCCGTGTCCGCGGATGCGGTATTTGCCGATGATTGGTTCACCGAATCCGATCGGGAGTGGTTAGCACACGCGGGATCGCGTGATTCCACTCGACGTGGTGACGTGGAGTGAGCGATCGATCACGTCTTGTTTTGTGACTGTGCAACCATCGCCCGCTCGCGCCCCGTGACCGATCGCCACCCGGATGGCCGAAAGGGGGCCCTGTCCTGCCGAACGATGTCTCTTTCGAGTGGTTTGCCAGACATCGGATGACCCGATCCCGGCGGCCGGCGCGACCGCCGCCGGCTTATGCCCGCCGAGGGTTCGGTCGAAAAAAGAACCCGAACGGCGGTGCGTCCCTACACCACTGTCGTATTGCCGGCCGGTGGCCGGGCCTTATTCGTGAGCGGTGCTACGCACGGTGGGTTGTTACTAGCCGGGTTGGGTGAACAAAAGACCAAACTTCTGGCCGCTCAATAGTCACCCGCTCGGGCGACTGTACGTACGCTGAACGGCGGTGCTAGTTTCGCTGCTGTCGGCGTCCATATCGGCCTGCGATCAATTCGCCAATGGCCCCACAAATTGTGGGAGCGGGGCGAATGCGCTTCCCTCTATTCTTTTCTCTTTTTCCTCGTTTGTCGATCTGGTGAGGAGTTGTCCGTCGTGACGGAGACGTTGGAGCCGGGAGCCGGACTTGAGCAAGGGCAGTCCCAGCTGAGCCTGGGCACCGCCGCCGCGCGGAACCTGTCCACCACGACCAAGTCCGTGCCCCAGATGCAGGGCATCACCTCGCGCTGGCTGCTGCGCGTGCTGCCCTGGACCCAGGTCAACGGCGGCGTGTACCGCGTCAACCGGCGCCTGAGCTACACCGTCGGCGACGGCCGGATCGAGTTCACCAAGACCGGCGCCGACGTCCGCGTCATCCCGGCCGAGCTGGGCGAGCTGCCGCTGCTGCGCGGATTCGACGAGATGGAGGTGCTGGACGCGCTGGCCAACCGGTTCCGCCAGCACGAGTTCTCGGCCGGCGACGTGATCGCCGAGTCCGGCGCCGCGGCCGACCGGATCTTCCTCATCGCGCACGGCAAGGTCAACAAGGTCGGCGCCGGCAAGTACGGCGACGAGTCCGTGCTGGGCACGCTGGCCGACGGCGACTACTTCGGCGTCGACGCGCTGGTCGACCCGGACGCCGGCTGGGACTTCACCGCCAAGGCGGTCACCAGCGCCACCCTGCTCTCGCTGACCCGGGCCGACTTCCAGGCGCTGACCGACCAGTCGGCCGAGCTGCGCGAGCAGGTCGTGATGTTCCAGGCCAACGCCGCGCTCGGCCGGGCCGACGACAGCGGCGAAGCCGAGATCAGCGTGGCCTCAGGCCACACCGGCGAGCCCGACCTGCCCGGCACCTTCGTCGACTACGACGCCGCGCCGCGCGAGTACGAGCTCAGCGTCGCGCAGACCGTGCTCCGCGTGCACAGCCGCGTCGCCGACCTCTACAACCAGCCGATGAACCAGACCGAGCAGCAGCTGCGCCTGACCATCGAGGCCCTGCGCGAGCGCCAGGAGCACGAGCTGGTCAACAGCCGCGACTTCGGCCTGCTGCACAACGCCGACTTCAGCCAGCGCATCCACACCCGCTCCGGCGCGCCGACCCCGGACGACATGGACAACCTGCTGGCCACGGTGTGGAAGGAGCCGACGGTCTTCCTGGCCCACCCGCGCACCATCGCGGCGTTCGGCCAGGAGTGCAACCGGGCCGGCATCTACCCGGGCAACACCGACTTCGGCGGGCACCAGATGCCGTCCTGGCGCGGCATCCCGATCCTGCCGTGCAACAAGATCCCGATCACGGAGCAGCGCACCAGCTCGGTCATCCTGATGCGCACCGGCGACGAGCACAACCAGGGCGTCGTCGGCCTGCACCAGACCGGGCTGCCCGACGAGTACCAGCCGGGCCTGTCGGTGCGCTTCATGAACATCAACGAGAAGGCGATCATCTCCTACCTGGTCAGCGTCTACTACTCCGCCGCCGTGATGGTGCCGGACGCGCTGGGCATCCTCGAGGACGTCCAGCTCGGCGCCAACTGACCGACTTCCCGGCCTCAGGCCGGGCCGTCTAAAGCGCCGCTTGCTTAACCTCGGGTATGCGCGCATAAGGGCTGAGCGCAGAGTCGAGAAGAAGCACCCAGTACCCAAAACGGTGGCTTTTATAATGAGCTCGGAACAGCCGTTCTGCTTATTTCTCCCAGAACCTCTGACCAAATTTCTTACTCTGAGATAGAACAAGCTAACACCTTACAGCACCCACCGACTTGTCCACAGTACCCGCTTCATATTCAAGAGACCGTACGTACGGTCTTTTAATTGGGTCGGACGAAAAAACCCATTGTTGTACAAGATAAGCTTCGGTGACGACGTGCGGGTGATTCCCGCCGAACTCGGCGAACTGGCCCCGCTGCGCGGTTTCGACGACGCCGACGTGCTGGCCGCGCTGGCCGGCCGCTTCACCCAGCGCCACTTCGCCGCCGGCGACACCATCGTGCGGGCCGGCTCCGCCGCCGACGAGCTGTACCTGATCGTGCACGGCCGGGTCGAGAAGGTCGGCACCGGCAAGTACGGCGACGACGCCGTGCTGGGCACGCTGGCCGACGGCGACCACTTCGGCGAGCAGGTCCTGGTGGACGAGGGCGGCTGGCCGTTCTCCGTGCGGGCCAACACCGGCTGTGCCGTGCTCTCCCTGCCGCGCACCGCCTTCCTGGAGGTCGCGGACGGCGCGCCCAAGCTCCGGTCCCATGTGGACGGTTTCCGTGCGCGGGGCGGCAAGTCCCAGAACAAGCACGGCGAGGCCGCGATCGAGATGGCCGCCGGCCACGCCGGCGAGATCGACCTGCCCGGAACGTTCGTGGACTACGACATGTCCCCGCGCGAGTACGAGCTCAGCGTCGCGCAGACCATGCTGCGCATCCACACCCGCGTCGCCGACCTCTACAACGGTCCGCACGACCAGGTGCAGGAGCAGCTGCGGCTGACCATCGAGGCGCTGCGCGAGCGCCAGGAGTTCGACCTGCTCAACAACCGCGACTTCGGCCTGCTGCACAACGCCGACCACAGCCAGCGGCTGCACACCCGCAACGGCGCGCCCACCCCCGACGACATGGACGAGCTGGTCTCCCGCCGCCGCAAGACCAAGTTCTTCCTGGCCCACCCCAAGGCGATCGCCGCCTTCGGCCGTGAGCTCAACGCGCGCCGCCTCTACCCGAGCCCGGTGGTGGTCGACGGCCGGCCGCTGCAGTCGTGGCGCGGCGTGCCGATCTTCCCGTGCGACAAGATCCCGATCGACCCCGAGCACAACACCACGTCCATCCTGGCCATGCGGACGGGCGAGGACGACAACGGCGTGATCGGCCTGCACCAGACCGGCATCCCGGACGAGCGCGAGCCCGGCCTCTCGGTGCGCTTCACCGGCATCAGCGACAAGGCGATCCTGTCCTACCTGGTCAGCACCTACTACTCGGTTGCCGTGCTGGTGCCGGACGCACTCGGCGTGCTGGAAGACGTCGAGCTGGGGAACTGAGGACCGCTCACCATGGCACAGCCGTTCGAACTGCCTGAGTTCTACATGGTTCACCCTGCCCGGCTGAACCCGAACCTGGAGGGGGCGCGCGTCCACACCCGCACGTGGGCGCGCGACTTCGACATGATCGACACACCGGCTCATCCCGGCGGCGAGATCATCTGGAGCGAGGCCAAGCTGGAGGCGATGGACTACGCGCTGCTGTGCGCGTACACCCATCCCGAGTGCTCGGGCGAGATCCTCAACCTCATCACCGACTGGTACGTCTGGGTCTTCTTCTTCGACGACCACTTCCTGGAGCTGTACAAGAAGCCCAAGGACATCAAGGGCGCCAAGAAGTACCTCGACGGGCTGCGCCGCTTCATGCCGCTGCACGGCGCGATCACCGCGGAGCCGACCAACCCGGTCGAGGCCGGGCTGAAGGACCTGTGGGAACGCACCATCCCGATGATGAGCCAGGAGTGGAAGGTCCGCTTCATCGAGAGCACGCTCAACCTGCTCGTCGAGTGCATGTGGGAGATCATCAACATCGACGAGGGCCGGGTGGCCAACCCGATCGACTACATCGAGATGCGCCGCAAGGTCGGCGGCGCGCCGTGGTCGGCCAACCTGGTCGAGGTGGCGGTCGGTGCCGAGGTGCCCGACTCCGTGGCCCGCACCCGGCCGATGCGCGTGCTGCGGGACACCTTCGCCGACGGCGTGCACCTGCGTAACGACGTCTTCTCCTACCAGCGCGAGGTGGAGGAGGAGGGCGAGAACGCCAACATGGTCCTGGTGCTGGAGACGGCGCTGGGCTGCACCACGCAGGAGGCGGCCGAGGCCACCAACGACCTGATCTCCTCCCGCATGCAGCAGTTCGAGCACACCGTGTTCACCGAGCTGCCCATCATGTTCGACGAGCACGGGCTGCGGCCGGACGAGCGGATGGCCGTGCTGGTCTACGCCCGCGGCCTGCAGGACTGGCAGTCCGGCGGGCACGAGTGGCACATGCGCTCCAGCCGGTACATGAACGCGGGGGCCGACACCTCCACGGGATGGGTTCCCGGCGGTCCGACCGGTCTGGGCACTCTCGGCTCTCGGCTCGGCTTTCCCGGCCGGCTCAAGCGTTTCACCCACGCGCCGCACGCCGTGGGCCCGACGAAGCTGCCCGAGTTCACGATGCCGTTTCCGCTGCATCTGAACCCGTTGCTGGACCAGTCCCGGCAGAACACGTGGGAATGGTCCCGGGCGATGGGCTTCACCGGCGAAGGCGTCTGGACCGAACGGCAGATGGTCGGGCTCGACCTGCCGGTCTGCGCCGCCGGCATCGACCCCGACGGCACGCTGGAGGAGCTGGACCTCGGCTCGCAGTGGCTGACCTGGGGCACCTACGGGGACGACCTGTTCCCCAGGATGTTCTTCCGGGGCCGGGATCTGGCCGGCCCGCGGGCGTTCGTGGCGCGCACCCGGCAGTTCATGCCGCTGGACTGCGTGACGATGCCGGTGCCGACCAACGCCAACGAGCGCGGGCTCGCGGACCTGTGGGTGCGCACCGCGCTGCCGATGTCGGACCAGCACCGGGCGGGATTCCGGCGCGCGGTCGACACGATGCTGGACGCGTGGGTGTGGGAGGCGGACTGCCACCAGCAGAACCGGATTCCCGACCCCGTCGACTACATCGAGATGCGGCGCGGCACGTTCGGCTCCGACCTGACCATGAGCCTGGCCCGGTTCGCCCGGGCCGACCTGATCCCGGACGAGTTCTTCGCCACCAGCCAGGTGCGCGGCCTGGAGGACTCGGCCCAGGACCAGGCCTGCTTCCTCAACGACATCTTCTCGTACCAGAAGGAGATCGAGTACGAGGGCGAGCTGCTCAACATGGTCCTGGTCGTGCAGAACTTCCTCGGCTGCTCGAAGGAGCAGGCCGTGGCCATGGTCAACGACCTGATGACCGCCCGCGTCGAGCAGTTCATCCGCACCCGCGACCACGAGATTCCGGCGCTGTGCGAGGAGTTCGGCTTCAACGCCGCGCAGCGCAAGGCGGTCGACGGCTACGTCCGCGAGCTCCAGGACTGGATGTCGGCCATCCTCAACTGGCACCAGAAGACCGTGCGGTACGGGGAATCCGAGCTGGTCCGGTCCCGTGGCGGGCACGGTTTCGCGCTGCCGACCGGCTTCGGCACGTCCGCGGTTCGGATGTTCGCGCCGTGACCTCGGAGGTGGTTCCCATGGATGTGCTCTCGCAGCCCCGCTCCGCGGTCGAGGTGCTGGCCTGGAGCCGTGGCGTGGTCGAGCCTGCGATGCGGGCGGCGGTGGACACCCTGCCGCCGTCGATGCGCCGGGTCGCCGGCTACCACTTCGGTTGGTGGGACGCCGACGGCACGCCCCGCAGCGGCGACTCCGGCAAGGCCATCCGGCCCACGCTGGCCGTGCTGTGCGCCGAGGCCGTCGGCGGGTCCATTGTGGACTCGGTGCCGGCCGCCGTCTCCGTGCAGATGGTGCACGACTTCTCGCTGCTGCACGACGACGTCATGGACCGGGACGTCAGCCGACGCCACCGACCCACCGCGTGGACCGTTTTCGGGGTGAGCCCGGCCATCCTGGCCGGCGACGCCCTGTTGACCCTGGCCTTCGACGTGTTGGCCGGCAGCGGGCATCCTCGGTCGCAGGACGCCATGCGTCTGGTCAGCTCCGCCGTGCAGGACCTCGTCGAGGGCCAGTGCGAGGACGTCTCCTTCGAGGAACGGTCCGATGTGGACCTTTCCGAGTGCCTGGCCATGGCCGGCGAGAAGACCGGCGCCCTGCTGGCCTGCTCCACCGCCATCGGCGCCCTGTTCGGCGGCGGCACCACCGTGCAGGTCGAGCACATGCGGATGTTCGGCGAGCACCTCGGCCTGGCCTTCCAGCTCGTGGACGACCTGCTCGGGATCTGGGGCGATCCCCAGGTGACCGGCAAGCCCGTGCACTCCGATCTGGTCAGCCGCAAGAAGTCCCTGCCCGTCGTCGCCGCCCTCACCTCGGGCGAGCCCGCCGCCGAGGAGCTCGCCGCGCTGTACGGCCGTCGCGACCCACTGTCCGATGTGGAGCTCGCCCGTGCCGCCGAGTTGGTCGCCCTGGCCGGCGGCCGGGCCTGGACCCAGCGTGAGGCCGTCGACCAGCTCGACCTCGCCCTGGCCGAACTCGCCTTGGCCGCCCCCGGCGCCCGGGCCGCCGCCGAGCTCACCGCCCTGGCCCGCTTGGTGACCCGCCGGGACCACTGAGCCGGGTAGACCGACGGCCGAACCGGCTTTTGCGCCGGTTCGGCCGTTTTGGCGTTTAAGGGCGGATGTCGCCGGGATCGTGGCCGTGACACTAGTCCTTGCCGGACACCGAAACCAGCCGCCGTTGGTCGGGTGAGCGGTGGACGTTCGTCGGTTGTTTCCGCCGCGGCCGTGGGGATTGACTGACCGGCGACGATCATCGGCGAAGACTGCCCGAGGTAGGTTCCGTGAAAAGATCTCGCCTGCTCACCGTGGCGACCACTATGACCATGAGCGCGGCGTTGGCGCTGCTCGGGAACGGTCCCGCGCAGGCCGCCCCGCTCGCGCCGGCGACCGACGGCGCCGCGGACGGCGGGCGGGTGATCGTGGTGCTGGGCAACCAGCACAGCGATCTCAAGTTACGCGCACAGAGCTCTCAGCGCACGAACACCACCCACAACGATCAGCAGTCGGTCGTCACGGACATCAAGGCCAACGGCGGCACGGACGTCACCCAGCTGGTCAGCGTGAACGCGATCGCGGCCAAGCTGTCCTCGGCCGAGGTGAACCGGCTGCGCGCCAACCCGGCCGTGCGCGAGATCGTGCCGGACGAGCAGATGACCCGGACCGCCCCGGCCAAGGTGCCGCAGGCCAAGCCGGCCCGGCTGAGCTCCAAGCTGTGCCCGAGCGACCCGGCGAAACCGTTCCTGGAGCCGGAGGCGCTGGCCGTCGACAAGGTCGAGACCGACAGGCCCGGCGACACCGAGCAGGCGTCCAAGATCGCCACCGGCAAGGGCGTGCTGGTCGCCGTCGACGGCATGAACGAGCTGGCCGGCAACCCCAACTTCGTCCGTCCCGACGGCTCGCACGTGGTCATCGACGCGCCCGACCCGACCGAGGACGACAGCGACGGCGAGTACTACGGCGACGCCTCTTCCGTTGCCGGACAAGGACTTGTCACCTACGACTACAGCAAGGAGCTGCCCTACTCGGGGCTGCCGACCGGCTGCACCTTCCGCATCAAGGGCGTCGCCCCGGACGCGTCGCTGGTCGACTCCCGGCTGATCGACACCCCGCCCAGCGCGTCGGGTGACATCCAGCTGGAGTCGCAGGTGGTGGCCGGCATCGACCGCGCGGTCGTGCTGGAGCACGCCGACGTGATCTCCGAGTCGTACGGCTACACCCCGCGCCCCGGCCGGTATTCCGTGTTCTACGCGGCCAACGACGCCGCCGTCGCGGCCGGTGTCACGGTGGTCGTGTCCTCCGGCGACAGCGGCGTGTCCGGCACCGTGTCCTCGCCGGCCACCGACCCGCTGGTGATCGCCGTCGGCGCGACGAACACGTTGCGCCTGACCGCACAGGCCTACGGCTACGACGACTGGATCAACAACGACATCACCCCGCTGTCCTCCGGCGGCACCGCGCCCAACAACCGCGTGGTCGACCTGGTCGCGCCCGGCTACGGCGGCGAGGCCGCGTGCAGCCCGATCGGCTCGGACTGCCCGACCAACACCCTCACCGAGGCCTTCGGCGGCACCAGCCAGTCGTGCCCGCTGGTGGCCGGCGCGGTCGCCGACGTCATCCAGGCCTACGCCGACACGCACAACGGCGTGAAGCCGACTCCGGCGCTGATCAAGCAGATCCTCACCGGCACCGCCAAGGACGTCGGCGCTCCCGCCGACCAGCAGGGCGCCGGTCTGCTCGACGTGTACGCCGCCGTTCGGGCCGCGCAGCAGGCGCCCGGCAGCACCTCGGGCGCGCCCGAGGCCCCGGCCCTGGTCCCGTCACCGTCCCAATTGGACGTCACGGCCAATGCCGGCGCCAGCGCGCAGACCGTGAACCTCTACAACGCCAGCAGCACCCCGACCACGGTCACCGGCACCTACCGGGAACTGGGCGCTGCCAAGCAGTTCGGCACCACCGTCACCGAGCCGGTCAGCGCCCCCGGCCCGAGCCTGCCCGTGCCGGCCTACGGCGCCACCGCCGCCTCGCCGATCACCTTCACCGTGCCCAAGGGCCTCGACCGGCTCAGCGTCGACATGATCACGCCGGATCCGACCAACGGCACCATCCTGTCGTTCACGCTGGTCGACCCCAAGGGCCGGCTGAGCCAGATCTCCTACGACTACGGCACTCCGCCGTCGGGCTCGGCCAAGTTCGGCTCCGTGCCGAACATCCAGCACGTCGAGGTGGCCGCCCCCGCCGCGGGCCAGTGGACCGCGAAGATCCTGTGGGCCAACGGCCGTGCGCACCTCCAGTCGCCGCCGAACGTGCCGGGCTCCTACCGCGGCACCATCTCCTTCCGCACCATGGGCCAGCACTACGTCACCAAGAAGGCCACCGACGCCGTCACCATCCCGGCGCACACGGGCGTCGACGTGCCGTTGAGCGTCGACATGCCGACCGCCCCCGGTGACCACCCGGAGTCCGTGCAGTTCGTGGCCGCCAACGGCGCGCACACCTCGCTGCCGATCCAGCGCCGCACGCTGATCCCCAGCACCGGCGGCAAGTTCACCGGCACCATCACCAGCACCGTCGGGCGGCAGGTCGGCCAGATCAGCACGTTCGACATCGACGTGCCGGCCGGCAAGAAGGACCTGGACGTCAACTTCCACACCGCTGACGCCAGCGCCGACAACGGGTTGACCTACTACCTGATCGACCCCGACGGCAAGGTCGTCACCACCGACTCCTCGCCCACCACCACGGTGCAGGGTGTCGGCTCCGACAAGCCCATCGCCGACGCCGCCCTCGTCACCGCCAACCCCAAGCCGGGCCGGTGGGAGATCGACGTCATGCTGAAGCTCACCGTCAGCGGCCTGGAGTTCACCCAGCAGATCGCCGGCACCGTCGGCTACGACCGTTCCGACGCCTTCGCCTACAACCTGCCCGCCGCCGGCAGCACCGTGTCGGCCACGTCCAGCCGTCAGCTCTTCTTCCGGGTCACCAACACCACCGGGATCGGCCGGACGCTGCGCCTGACCTCCACCGCCGGCGACATCACCTTCGGCGCCCCGACCTACCTGGCCGCCGGCACCTCCGCCCTGTTCACCGCCACCCTCAAGCCCGTCGCCGCCGCCGGCACGGTCGTGAGCGGCGCGGTGAACGTCCTCAGCAACACCAGCGTGGCCGGCGGTTCCCAGACCCTGGCCGTGCTGCCCTACGGCTACACCGTGGGAACTACCGTCAATCCGTGAGCTGGGCCGATCCGCACGCGGCAGAATGGCCGCGTGCGGATCGGTGTGCTCGGCGCGGTCGAGCTGTGGGGGCCCGATGGGAGCCCGGTGGCCCTGGGTGGGTCCCGGCCGCGTGCCCTGCTGGCGGCGCTGGCGTTGAGCGTCGGGCGGGCGGTGCCGTTCGAGCAGCTGGTGGACGCCGTGTACGGCGAGGAGCCGCCCGGCAATGCCCAGCACGCCTTGCAATCGCAGGTGTCACGGCTGCGGGCGCTGTTGCCGGCGGGCAGCCTGGCACGGCATCCCATGGGCTACGTGCTGACCCTCGACCCGGACGAGATCGACGCCCATCGCTTCGAGCGGCTGGCGGTCTCCGGACGGGAGCTGCTGGCCCTCGGGGACCACGCCAATGCCCGCAAGGCGCTGACCGAGGCCTTGGACCTGTGGCGTGGCCCCGCGCCCACGGTTCGTCTGGGCGATCTCCGCCTGTCCGCGCTGGAAGACCGCATCGAGACGGATCTCGCGCTGGGCCGGCCGGACATCGCCGGACTTCGCCAGCTCAGCCAGGAACACCCCTATCGCGAACGGCTGCGGGGCCAGCTGATGCGGGCCCTGGCGGCCGACGGCCGGCCGGGGGAGGCGCTGGCCAGCTTCGACGACGCCCGCCGGACCTTGGCCGACGAGTTCGGCGCCGACCCCTCGGCCGAGCTGTCCGACGCCCACCTGGCCGTGCTCCGCGGGGCCAACCCGGCCCGCCCGGTGCCGGCCCAGCTGACGAGCTTTGTCGGGCGGGACAACGAGATCCGCCAGGTGACATCGCTGCTGGACCGCTCCCGCCTGGTGACGATCATCGGCCCGGGCGGCGCCGGGAAGACGCGCCTGGCCATCGAATCGGTCCGGCGGCTGGGTGAGGTGTGCTTCGTCGAGCTGGCCGAGCTCGGCGACTCGGCGCAGGTGCCGCAGGCGGTGATCGGTGCGCTCGGGCTGCGCGACGCGGGGCTGTTCAGCGGCGGCGAGAGCCCGGATCCGGTGGCGCGCCTGGTTTCGGGGCTGACCGACCGGCGAATCCTGGTGGTGCTGGACAACTGCGAGCACGTCGTGGACGGCGCGGCCCGGTTGGCTCGGCGGTTGCTGGCGGCCTGCCCGGGGCTGAGGATCTTGGCGACCAGCCGGGAAGCCCTTGGCCTGACCGGGGAATCGCTCTGCCCGCTGCCGCCGCTGGCCACGCCGGACACGATCCGGCTGTTCGAGGAGCGGGCCCACGCGGTGCGCCCGGGCTACCGGCTCGACGCCGGCACGGTCGGCCGGATCTGCGCGGCGGTGGACGGGCTGCCGCTGGGTATCGAGCTCGCGGCGGCGCGGCTGCGGTCGTTCGAGCTGGACGAGGTGGAGGCGCGGCTCCGGCAGCTCTCGCACGGGGACCGCACGGCCGAGCCCCGGCCCAGACGCTGCGGGCCGTGGTGGCCTGGAGCTGGGACTCTCGCCGGGTCAAGGCGCACAACAGTGGTCGAGCGCACGATGGCCAAGCGGCTGGCGGTTTTTGCCGGCGGGGCAAGGCTTTCCGCGGTCGAGGAGGTCTGCGGGCTGCCGGCCGACGTGCTGGCCGGCCTGGTCGACAAGTCGCTGGTGGAGGTCAACGCGGGCCGCTACCGCATGCTGGAGACGGTCCGGGCGTTCTGCGTCGACCAGCTCGGTGACGAACAGGAGCAGGCCCGCCGCAGCCACGCCGCCTACTTCCTGCGGCTGGCCGAGGAGGCCGAGCCGCGGCTGCGTACCCGGGATCAGCTGGCCTGGCTGGCCACGCTGACCGCCGAACACGCCAACCTCATGGCAGCGCTGCGCTGGGCGGTCGGCGCGGACCGGGAAATCGCTCTCCGACTGGCCGCCAACACCGCCTGGTACCTCTACCTGCGCGGCCTGCGCAGCGAGGGTCTTCCGCTCGTGGTCGAGCTGATCACCTTGCTGGACAAGGAAGTTCCGAAAGGTCTGGTCGAGGAGTACGCCCTGTGCGCGATCAGCGCCGGCCTGCACCTCGACCACGTCACGGAGGTCATGCGGGACCTGGGGCACACGCTGCGTTTCCCGTACCTGGTGATGCTGTGGGCGGCGATCGGCACCGCCGAGGTGATCACCATGGAGATGTTCGGCGACGACCCGTGGTCACACGCGTTCGTGGAGACGGCGGAAGGCCTCCGCACCCTCTACTTCGGCGAGCTGGTCGCCTCACGGGCGGCGTTCGAGCAGGCGCTGGCCTCGTTCCGCGAGGTGGGGGACCGATGGGGCATCGCCAACACGCTGGACCAGCTGGCCGGAATCGCCGCGCTGGAAGGAGATCCGGTGGCGTCGCTGGCCCTCACCGACGAGGCGCTCCAGGTGATCGGTGAGCTCGGCGACGTGGAGGACGCGGCCGAGTTGCAGTGCCGCCGGGCCGACAACCTGCTGCGGATCGGGGAGGTCGCGACCGCGCGGGCCATCTACGACCGGGTGGCCGAGCTCGGCACGCCGCAGGCGCTGGCCGCCGCCCACCGGGGCCTCGGCGAGATCGCTCGCCTGGCCGGCGACCTGGACACCGCCCGCGCGCTGTACGGAAGAGGGCTCTCCGAGTACGAGCCGGGGCCGATCATCGCCGCCGAGATCCGGGCCCGGATCCTGTGTGGGCTGGGCGCGATCGCCACCGCCGACGGTGATGCCGAGCGGGCCCGTGAGCACTACGAGCAGGCCCGTGACGAGGCCCTGACCAGGCTGAACCTGCCCATCGCGGCGTTCGCGGAGCAGGGCCTGTCCGGCGGCGACCTGACCTGGGAGCAGGCCCTTCACCGACTCCGTGAGCGCTTCGTGAGCCTGTGGTGAGGGGCCGGCCGCAGGGTTTGCGGCATGACGAAGAACATCCTGATCTCCGGCGCCAGCATCGCCGGCCCCGCTCTCGCCTACTGGCTGCGTGAGCACGGCTGCACCGTCACCGTCGTGGAGCGCTCTCCCGAGCCCCGCCCCGGCGGCTACAAGATCGACGTCCGCGGCCGGGCCATGGAGGTGCTGGAGCGGATGGGCCTCGCGGACGAGGTCCGCCGGCACCACACCGACATGCGCGGCGGCGCGTTCCTCGACCGCAAGGGCCGGACCGTCGTGGAGATGGACGCCGACACCGTCGGCTTCCGCGAGCCCACCGACGTCGAGATCCTGCGCGGCGACCTGGCCCGCATCCTGCGCGACGCCACCGAGGGCGTCGAGTACGTCTACGGCGACTCGATCACCTCGCTGACCGAGGACGGCACCGGCGTCGCCGTCACGTTCGAACGGTCGCTGCCGCGCCGGTTCGACCTGGTCATGGGGGCCGATGGCCTGCACTCCACGGTCCGTGCGCTGGCTTTCGGCCCCGAGGAGGGCTTCCTGCGCTCGCTCGGCCACCACATCGCCATCTTCAGTGTGCCGAACCTGCTCGACCTCGACCGCTGGGAGACCATCCAGGCCGAGAAGGGCCGGACCCTCAACGTCTACAGCACCCGCCAGGACACGCAGGCCAAGGCCGCCTTCATGTTCGCGTCGCCGGACCTGGCCTACGACCGTCGCGACACCGCCCGGCAGCAGCAGGTGCTGGCCGAGGTCTTCGCCCCGCACGGCTGGATCGCGCCGCAGCTGCTCGCCGCCATGCCCGACGCCCCCGACTTCTACTTCGACGGCATGAGCGTCGTGGAGATGGACTCCTGGTCGACCGGCCGGGTCGCCCTGGTCGGCGACGCCGCCTACGGCCCGTCGCCGGCGTCCGGCCAGGGCACCAGCCTGGCCTTGGTCGGCGCCTACGTCCTCGCCCACGCCCTGGCCGCCGCCGACGGTGACCACAAGGCCGCCTTCGCGGCGTACGAGGAACGAATGCGGCACTTCGTCGCCGTCAACCAGAAGCAGGCCAACAACATCAAGCGCATGGTCTCCGGCTCCGGGTTCATGCTCTGGCTCAACCGCACCATGATGCGGCTGATGCCCTACCTGCCCGGCACCGCCAAGATCATGGAGAAGGTCAAGGCCGAGATCCGGGACGTCGCATGCGCCATCGAGCTGCCCGAAACCCGTCCGGAATCGAGGACCAAACCTGTCCGCAATGGCTTCTAACGTGGTTCTCAACAGGGCAGAGAGACACACGAAAGGCGGCCACCATGACCACCATCGAGCAGGCCACGCTGACCGGCGAGCACACCGACCTGCTGGAGGCGCTGGGCAAGCACCGGTTCTTCCTGCGTTTCACCGTGCGGGGTCTGACCGACGAGCAGGCCGCGCTCACCCCGACCGTCAGCGCGCTCAGCCTCGGCGGCCTGATCAAGCACGTCACCCGGGCCGAGCGCGGCTGGTACGACTTCGTCGTCGGCGGCGCCGAGGCCCACTCCGGCCAGGACATCGAGGGGCATCTGTCCAGCTTCCGCATGGAGCCCGGCGAGACGCTGACCGGCCTGCTCGCCGACTACGAGGCGGTGGCCGCCCGCACCGACGAGCTGATCGCGTCGGGCGTCGACCTCGGCCAGAGCCGGCCGCTGCCCGAGGCCCCCTGGTTCCCGCCGAACACCCAGTGGTCCATCCGCCGCGTGCTGACCCACGTCATCGCCGAGACCGCCCAGCACGCCGGCCACGTCAGTCGATCATCCGCGAGACCATCGACGG
>NZ_KK037166.1:5109512-5158026 GCF_000568255.1 Kutzneria sp. 744 | reverse complement strand
CGCTCCGGACGGCCGCCGCGACCTTCTGCAACCCCTCGGCGCTGGTGCCCAGCGTCCACTCCGCGATCGGCAGCCGCTCCGCCTCGTAGGTGTCGAGCAGCGCGTCGCCGGCCTCGCCGTTGATCACCGCCGCCAGCTTCCAGCCCAGGTTGTAGGCGTCCTGGATGCCCGTGTTCATGCCGAGACCGCCGGTCGGCGGATGCACGTGCGCCGCGTCACCGGCCAGGAAGACGTTGCCCACACGGAACTTCCGCACCATGCGGACGTTCACGCGGTAGGTCGACAGCCAGGTCGGATTGCTCAGCGTCACGCCCGACCAGCCGGTCATCTCGTCGAACAGGCGCTGGAACACCTCCAGCGACGGCTGCTCGCCGAGCGGCTCGGGCGGCACGATCTGCACCTGCCACTGCGGAACCGTGCGAAACGGGGCCAGCGCGTAGTAGCCGTTCCCAATCCACATGTGCCAGTAGTCGGGGTCCAGGCCGCTGACCTCGACGTCGCCGAGCATCATCAGCTGGTCGCCGTCGGCGGTCACGCCCTCAAACGGCACGCCCAGCAGCTTGCGGACCGTGCTCCGGCCGCCGTCGCAGCCCACCAGGTAGTCGTGGTCGATCCGGCCGTGGTTCGTGGCGCCGTCGAGGTCGAGCAGCTCGGTGTCCAGCTCCACCTTGACGCCGTGCTCGGCCAGCCGGTCCCGCAGCGCCTCCTCGACCTTCCACTGAGGAAGGATCAACGCGCTCCCGGCGGCGTCGCGGGTGTGCTCGCCGTTGACGTACATCCGCATCGTCATGTGTCGGCCGGCGGCCAGGATCTCGTCCCGGATCCCGAGGTCCGCGAACACCTCCAGGGTGCGGTCCTGCACCCCCTTGCCCCGCGAGCCGGCGAAGTAGGCCGGCGCCTTGTCGATCACCCGCACCGGCACGCCGCGCCGGGCCAGGTCCAGAGCCATGGTCAGGCCCGTCGGGCCCGCCCCCACCACCAGCACCGTCATCGTCTTCCCCCTGTCAGTCCGTCCAACAGCAGCGCCACCATCTGGTCGCGCAGTTGCGTCATGTCCCGCTCGGCCAGCACCGCCGGGAACCGCCCGGCCATCGCCGGTGTCCCCATCAGCGTCATGACGGCCGTCGCGTACAGCACCTCGAACGCCACGTCGGCCCGAAAAGTGCCGGCCTCGACGCCACGTTCATGCAGGTCGCGCAGTTCGGCCGGGAGCGCGTCGGCCGGCAGTGGCGGACGGACACCCCAGCCGCCCAGCCCCTCCTGCATGGCCAGCGGGACCAGCAGCGGCCGGCTGTGCACGAGGTCGAACAGCGTGCAGAACGCCAGCCGCACCCCTTCGTACGGCTCCAGCTCGGCGGCCTCGGCCATCGCCTGGCGCCAGGCCTGCCCCATGCCTCCGAACTCACGCTCGACGACCGCCCGGAACAGCCCTTCCTTGCTGCCGAAATGGTGGTAGATCATCCGTTCGTTCACGCCCGAGCGCTCGACGATCTCCCGCACCCGCGTCCCCTTCAGCCCGCTGCGCGCGAACTCCTCGGCGGCGGCCTGCAGCAACGCGTCCCGGCTGTCCATGCAGTAAATGTTTACTGCATGAGGCCGGGGTGTCAAGCAACAGGTTTCTGACAACTGCTCGGTACGGTCGCCGGACATGAAGGCACTCTGGGCGGTCGTGGCTGTTGCGCTGGGGATCACCGCCGCTCCGGCGCAGGCCGAGACCTACGACGTGGGCTCGGTCACGTACAACCTCGGCGACCAGGCGTTCACGCCGCCGGCGTCGATCGGCTACGACGGCCGCAACGAGCTGGACGGGGTGGTGTTCTACCCGCGGGACCTGGCCCACGGCACGCATCCGCTGATCATGATCGAGCACGGGCTGTGGGACACCTGCGCCGTCGGCACGGGAACCCAGGACTGGCCGTGCCCGAGCGGCGTCGGCCAGATCCCGAGCTACCGTGGCTACGACTACCTGGCGAAACAGCTGGCCAGCCAGGGGTTCGTGGTGGTCTCCATCGGCGCGAACGGCATCAACGCCACCTCCTTCGGGCAGGCGCCGACGGTGTACTACACCCGGGCGGCGCTGATCAACGCCCAGCTGGCGATGTGGCAGCAGCTCTCGGCGACGGGCGGTGGACCGCTCAAAGGCCAGTTCACCGACGCCCAGGGCCACAAGTCCACAGTGGACTTCAAGGGACATGTGGACCTGACCGACGTGGGCACGATCGGGCATTCCATGGGCGGCGGCGGTGTCATGCAACAGATCGCCGACATCCGCCACGACGAATGGCCGCCCGGTGTGAACGTCCGGGCGACGTTCGCCTTCGCCCCGACCGACAACTGGAACGGCGAGATCGTGACCAAGGTGCCGTTCGCCACCATGTGGGGCACCTGCGACCAGGTCAACACCGGCTCCTATTTCCAGCAGTCAAAGGGAAAGAACGCCGTCCCGATCTACCGGTACACGCTGACCGGCGGCAACCACGACTTCTACAACACCCAGTGGTCGCCCAGCAGCGGGCAGGTCGCGGGGCACGACGACGCCGTCCCGGGCACCAGGCCCGGCTACTGCCAGGCGTGGATCCCGGGCCAGACAACGCATCCGGACCAGAAGGAGCTGACCGAGCAGCAGCAGCGGACGATCGCCTCGACCTACGTCACGGCCTTCTTCCAACGGCACCTCAAGGGCAACAAGGCCGTCGACCCGCTGCTGGACGGCAAGGTCAACCCCTTCGACGCCGTGAAGACCGACTTCAGTCCGTGAGACGGTCGGCGCGGGCGTTGAGATACCGCTGCTGGGGCAAGCTCATGGCCAGGCGAGCCGCCTCCCGGTACGACGCCCGCGCCGCCGTGCGGGAACCCGCCATCTCCAACAGATGGGCGCGCACGGAATGCAGACGGTGGTCGTCGCCGAGGCGATCATCCAACAGCGCCAAGCCTTTCAGCGGGCCCGTCGACCATCGCGAACGATGAGCGGGCGCGCCAGCGGTTTCACTTTCTTAAGTGATAGCACGTCTGGGCGCCCGCTTAGCACCTCCGACGATTAGAATAACTTCGACCTATATTCCATTCGTAGAGTTGCATAGTAAACGAATGGCCGATCTTCTAACGGAGTTCGGCACTCCCAAAGAATTAGACCCAAGCAAATGCGGTCCACCTTGAAAGGCGAATTTCACGGATCAAGTTCCTGGCCCTTGATACCGCGCAGCTGGACCCTGGCACCCGGACGCGTGACAAATGGCAGCGGCGCTGGGCCTGGTGCCGTAACCCCTTGTTTCCTGAAAGGGAAACTCACGTGTCCACGCGGCAGTGACCAGGTCGATGCCCTCGGCGATGTCCTTGGCATGCCACAGGTTCCGGTCCTGATCGGCCATCGCCACCAGCTCGCCGTAAGGGCCCGTGCGGGCCGGCCGCCGGGCGTCGGTGAGCAGCATCAACGCCAGCAGCCCGGCGACTTCCGCGTCATCGGGCCGCAGCCGGCGCACCATGCGGGCCAGCCGGATCGCCTCCGCCGTCAGCTCGACCCGACCCGGGCCGGCATAACCCTCGTTGAAGATCAGGTACAGCACGTGCAGCACCACCGGCAGCCGGTCGTCGGCCGGCAGGCCGAACGGCACGCCGCTGGCCTTCACGGTCTGCTTGGCCCGGCCGATCCGCCGGGTCATCGTGGCCTCGGGCACCAGGAACGCCCGGGCGATCTCGGCGGTGGTGAGGCCGCCGACCGCCCGCAGCGTCAAGGCGATCTGCGACGACGGCGACAGACTCGGGTGGCAGCACAGGAAAAGCAGCACCAGCGAGTCGTCGGTCGACGGCGCGTGCTGCGAAGGCGGGAGCCAGGCGCTTTCCCGGCGCTGGCGGGCACTTTCGCTGCGCAGCAGGTCGGTCAGCCGCCGGGACGCCACGGTGATCAGCCACGCCTTGGGGTCGTCCGGCACGCCGGCCGGCCACTGCTGGGCGGCGGCGAGCAGCGCTTCCTGCACCGCGTCCTCGGCGATGTCGAAGTGCCCGTAGCGGCGGACGAGGGCAGCGAGGACCTGCGGCGTCAGCTCCCGCAGCAGGTCCCCGTGGCCGGTCACAGCTCGTGGCGGCTTTCGGCGACGGGCCGGATGTCGATCACCACGTCGGCCCCGGCACCGACCGGACCGGGCACGTGGAACAGCCGGGTGGCGATCTCCGTGGCCCGGTCGTAGCTGTCGCACTCGACCACCCAGTAGCCGGCCAGGACCTCCTCGGCCTCGGCGTACGGGCCGTCGGTGACGACCATGGCGCCGTCCTGTTGCCGCAGGCGGCGGGCGTGCACCGGGGCGGTCAGGCCGCGGGTCTCCACCAGCTCGCCGGACTCGGCCAGGTCGTTGTTCAGCTTCTCCATGTACGTGCCCATGGCCTCGAAGTCCTGGGGCGTCCAGCTCGGGCCGCCGTCGGTGGGCCGACCGGCCATCGCGTCGTAGTCGCGCTGCGAGCCGTAGGCCAGGATCAGGTATTTCACGGTGCCGCTCCTCTTGTCGGGACTGTCACCGGGAACGTCGGCGCGGCGCGCCACTTCCGGACATCGTCCCTCGAAAACTGCCCCGATGAGTCCGTCCGACCCACTCACATGCACCCGATCGGGGGCGTCGCCTAGGAGTTTCCCCAGTTCCAGGCGCTTTTAAACGTACGTTCTATACAAGCGTACGGAACGTGTGTATGTTTTGAGCCATGACACACGCCACGCAAACACCCCGCCTCGCCGGACGGCGCGAATGGATCGGCCTCGCCGTCCTGGTGCTCCCGCTGCTCCTGGTGTCCATGGACATGACCGTCCTCTACTTCGCGATCCCGTCGATCTCCTCGGCCCTGGCCCCCAGCGGCACCGAGCAGTTGTGGATCATCGACATGTACGGCTTCGTGCTCGCCGGCCTGCTCATCACGATGGGCAACATCGGCGACCGGATCGGCCGCCGCAAGCTCCTGATCATCGGCTCGGTCATCTTCGGCCTCGCCTCCGTGGCGGCCGCCTTCGCCACCGACCCGACCACCCTGATCGTCGAACGAGCCATCCAGGGCATCGGCGGCGCCACCCTCATGCCGTCCACGCTTGCCTTGGTGCGCAACATGTTCCACGACGAGAAGCAGCGCCGCTCGGCCATCGCCGTGTGGTCGGCCGGCCTGTCCGCCGGCGCCGCGCTGGGCCCGATCGTCTCCGGCCTGCTGCTGAACTGGTTCTCCTGGGGCTCGGTCTTCCTGATCAACGCCCCCTTCGTCGTGCTGCTGCTGATCCTGGTCCCGACGCTGGTCCCCGAGTACCGCCTGCCCAAGGGCCAGGCCGGCAAGTTCGACTTCGCCTCCGGCCTGCTGTCGCTGGCCGGCGTGCTCTCGATCATCTGGGGCCTCAAGGAGACCGCGGTCAACGGCTTCTCCACCCTGCCGGCCGTCGCGATCGTCGTCGGCGCCGTCCTCGGCTACGTGTTCGTCCGCCGTCAGAAGACGCTCCAGCACCCGATGATCGACCCGCAGCTGTTCCGCAACCGCGACTTCGGCGCCTCCATGACCGTCAGCATCGCCTGCGCGTTCTGCCTGATCGGGTTCGGCATCTTCACCACCCAGTACATGATGGAAGTCCTGCGGATGAGCCCCTTCGAGGCGGCGCTGTGGACGATGGCCTCCCCGGTCGTGGTCACGCTGGTCGTGCCGTTCGTGACGATCGTGGCCCGCACCGTCCGCCCCGCCTACATCATCGCCACCGGCTTCCTCATCGCCGCCGTCGGCTTCGTGGTCATGACCCAGCTTTCCGTCGAGCGCAACATGTTCACGCTGATGGGCGGCGCGATCGGCATCGGCCTGGGCATCGCGATCATCCTGACCTGCATCACCGACCTGGTCGTGGCGGCCGCCCCGGCCGAGCGGGCCGGCGCCGCCTCCGCACTGCTGGAGACCGGCCAGGAGCTCGGCGGCGCCCTGGGCATCGCCATCCTCGGCTCCGTCGGCGCCGCGGTCTACGGCAGCTACTTCACCGCCCACACCCCGCAGAACGTTCCGGCCAACGCGGTCGAGGCGTCCAACCAGACCCTGGCCACCGCTTCGACCGTGGCTCACGGCCTGCCCCAGGCCCAGGCCGACTCCCTGCTGGCCGTGGCCCGCGAGGCCTTCACCAGCTCCCTGCACTACTCGGCGATCGCCGGCGGCATCGTGGCGGTCGGCGCGGCGATCTTCACCATCGCCCTGCTGCGCCGGATCAAGCCCACCCCGCCGGCCCCCAAGGACGAGAACAAGACCGAGGACAAGGAGGCCAGGACCGAGGTGTTCGAGGCAGTGACCGTCTGATGACGAAGTGAGGAACCGAATCGACAAGGCGAGCGCAGGCCGGCCGTCCCCGCCCCCCGGACGGACCGGCCTTCCTCGCACCTGACCTTCCGTCGCCGGCGCATCGACACGTTTGCGTGGCGCAACGACAACGACCGCCGGCGACGGATCACCACCCGGCAGAAGGCCCCGCACCCCCTGGTGCGGGGCCTTTTCCTGTCACCAGCCGCGGCGTGACAGCGACCGCCCGAGCGAACCCAGCATGAGGAACACCAGTCCGACGCCGAGCACGATGCCGCCCGGCGAGAGGTCGTCGATCCCCGGGAACTGCGGGCGGCCGAACTCGTCCTCCATCGTCGACATCACGATGACCGCCTTCACCACGAGCAGCCCGAAGCCGCCCGCGAAGGCCACGGCGCCGATCGCCGTCACCACCTTGACCCAGGCCGGCGCGCCGGACAGATTTTCGTGCCGCTCGGCCCCGCGCCAGGTATTGCTCACGTAGTCGCGGCCGACCGCCATGCCGCTGCCGAAGTTCTGCACGTTCGCGTGCGCCTGGACCTGGTTGAGGAACTGCCGCCCGCCCGCTCGGTCGAGGCGGTCGACCAGCGCGGTCAGCTGCTCCGCGAAGCGGGGGTCGACCGTCGCGGTGTTCTCCACCGCCCGGGCCAGCCGCTGCTGGGCCTGCTGGTTCTTCGGATCGGCGCGAAGATCGCTGACGATGCCGCCGAACTTGCGGGCCACGGCGTTGTAGAGGCCGTTCATGGCCGCCTCCGCGCGCCCTTCCATGAAGCGTTTGGCCGCCCCGCCGAGCAGCGCGACCAGATACGCGACCACCACGCCACCCTCGATCATCAGCCGCTCCCTCGACAGTCGGCCCCACTGATCCCTGTCGGCAGCACGGAGCCCGAAGTAACCGTGCTGATCGGGCGATCCGGCGGAATCACCCGAACGGCCGGAGGGGGTCGATCCGGACCGCGTTCGGCCGGGCACGGTCGGCGACCGGTGCCGTGACTGGGGCGTCGCGGACAAATCGGTAAACTCGGCCAGGTGTCCGAGGAGAACCACGACAGTCCGACCATCCGCATCGGCGGCACCGCGAGCTTCGCGCCGGTCGCGGGCAGCCTGGAGCCGGAACCGCCCACCGAGGACGGGCCGGCGCCGCGCAAGGGGCTGCGGCGGGGCCTGATCGCCGCGGGCGGGGTCGTCGGCGTGCTGGTGGTGCTGTACGGCCTGGACCTGTTGCTTTCCTCGGGATCGCTGCCTCGCGGCACCACCGTGGCCGGCGTGGACGTCGGCGGCCTCAGCCGGGCCGACGCGGGAGCAGCGCCTGCACTCGGCGCTGGACGGCCGGATCGCGCAGCCGGTGAAGCTACGGGCCGGCGACGTGGACGCCTCCCTCGACGCCAAGTCGGCCGGCCTCGGCGCGAACTGGTCGGGCACCTTGGACCAGGCCTCGTCCCAGCCGCTGAACCCGTTCGCGCGGCTGACCTCCTTCTTCGGTCAGCACGAGTCGCCATTTGTGTCCACTGTGGACGAGACGGCGCTCGGCAAGGCGCTGGACGGCCTGCGGCCCAAGATCGATCGTGACCCGGTCGAGGGCACCATCCGCTTCGAGGGCACCACGCCCACGGCCGTCAACCCGCAGTCCGGCCGGAAGCTGGACGCCGCCGCGGCCAAGAAGTCCATTGTGGACAACTGGATCGACGGTGCGGCGGTGGCGCTGCCGGTGTCCAGCACCCCGGCCAAGGTCAGCGCCGATGCCGTGCGCGCGGCCGTGGAGAACTATGCCAAGCCGGCGGTGGCCGGGCCCGTCACCGTGAAGGGCGAGGGCAAGGAGGCCACCCTTCAGCCCGCCGCCATCGCCGCCGCGCTGGGCTTCGCGCCCGGTGACGACGGCAAGCTGGCCCCTAAGCTCGACCACGGCAAGGTCGTCGAGGCGCTCAAGCCGCAGCTGGCCAGCACCGAACAGGCCGGCAAGGACGCCGAGGTCGTGATCGAGGGCGACAGGCCCGTTGTGAAGCCATCGGTCGACGGCCGCGGCGTCGACTGGGACAAGAGCCTGGCCGGCCTGGCGGATCTGTTGCCGCACAAGGACAATCGCGTCGTCACCGCGCAGTACGCCAAGCAGCCGGCCAAGCTCACCACCGAGCAGGCCAACCAGCTCGGCATCAAAGAGGTCGTCGGCGAGTTCACCACCGGCGGCTTCGTCGCCGACTCCGGCGTCAACATCCGGGTGGTGGCCGAGAAGGTCAACGGCGCCGTGGTGAAGCCGGGGGAGACCTTCTCCCTCAACGGCTACACCGGTCCGCGCACGGCCCGGCAGGGCTACGTCGAGGCCGGCATCATCGAGAACGGCGCCCCCGGCAAGGCCGTCGGCGGCGGCATCTCGCAGTTCGCCACCACGCTGTACAACGCCTCCTACTTCGCCGGCATGGCCGACGCCGGGCACACCGAGCACAGCTACTACATCAGCCGCTATCCCGCCGCCCGTGAGGCCACCGTCTTCCAGAACCCCGACGGCAGCAGCGTCATCGACCTGAAGTTCTCCAACGACGGGCCCACCGGCCTCGCCATCCAGACCATCTGGACGCCGCAGAACATCACCGTGCGGCTCTGGGGCACCAAGCGCTACCAGGTCGAATCCGTCCCCGGCGAGCGCACCAACTTCGTCGACCCCCAGCCCCGCCCCGGCCCCGCCGCCAACTGCCACGCCTCCGCCGGCGGCCCCGGCTTCACCGCCACCGACACCCGCGTGATCAAGGACCTCGCCGGCCGCGAGGTCTCCCGCCACACCCGCAAGAAGGTCTACGACCCCGCCCCCAAGATCACCTGCGGCTGACCGGGGCTTTCTTTCACTTTTCGGCCGGCCGGTTTATCGCCGAACGGCGACATTCGGCGTAAACCGCCGGTCGAAAAAGGTGATCACTCGGCACTGTTACAGCCCGTGAAATGCCTTCACTCGATCGTGTGACAGTTGATGTGAAATCGTGGCGTCGGCGGGTAGAACGTAGGGCAGTGGTGGCTCCCCGAGATCGGAGAAGGAACCCGATCGGCCGATCGGTGCGCCGCCGACCGCCGTTTTTGGCCCCGAGTTCACGCGGAGCGAGCACTGAGACGCGCTTATCGAACAACATTCGACGTGCTGGCGCACGCCGTGACCCAGTGCAACGCCGATCGAATCAACTCGGCCCTTGTTCTGGTCGGCGATCCGGGCGGCGTGGTCAACTTCCGGGACGGCGCGGTGATCGCGGTGCACAGTCCCGGCGCGCCCGGCGTGGCGATGCTGCACGAGGGCCCGCCGGACCGGGTCGGGGCGGCCATGGCGGACGCGGCCTTCGCGATCGCCGTCGGCGGCATCTCGCACTATCTCATCGACGACACCGCCGACGTGCTGTCGCCCACCTCGGCCGGGATCTCCCCGAGCCGGCTGCTGGGGCAGGTCGCCGTCCGGCTGGCGGTGCTCGCCGCGTCGCCTTGCCCGGTGTCGCCCTACCGGGAGCGGCCGGTGCCGACCGGTCGCGCGGAACCGGCCGCTGAGCTGCGGGAAATCGTCACGCATGCCACCGGCGGCGCACGGCCCGGGACATCGCGTTCGCGATCGGGCGGGGCGTCCACTCGGTCACCGTGGACGTCGCCCGGCTGCTGGGCGAGGACGTGCTGGCCATAACGCCCGCCGACACGTTCACCGGCCGCGTGCACCACCCCGCCGCCGCGCTGCGCCCCCGGCTGTCGCGGCCGGCCGGCGTCGAAGCGGCGGGGCCGCTGCCCGTGCGGCGTCCCGGGCGAGCGGGCCCGGGGCCGTAGCGGTGGGTCGCCTCGCCTGGCGTCGGCCGGCCTTTCTGAAAGGGAAAAGGAAGAACGTGGACTATGACGCGCTCGCCGTCGAGTTGCGCAAGCTCAGGGAAACCGTGGCCGGCGTGACGGACACGGTGATCGCGGCGGTCGACGGAATTCCGATAATCTCCGACGTCGCCGAAAGCGTCGATCCGTTGAACATCTCCGCGCTGGCCGCCGCCAATCTCGGTATCGCCCGCCAGGCCGCCGAGGTGACCGGCCAGGGCGCCCTGCATCAGACCGTGGTGTTCAACAGCGATGGCTACATGGCCGTGTACGCCATCGGCCGCATCGCGCTGCTGGTCGTGCTCGGCGACGGCGGCCTGAATCTCGGCCGCCTGCTTTACGAATCGCGGCCCGTGACCGACCGGATCAGTTCGATTCTCACCCCGTAGCCGTTCCCAGCCAAGGAAGTGTGTCCGATGAACATCGATACCGCACTGAAGGAAGCCATGTCCATCGCCGGCGCCGTCGGCGTCGCGCTGGTCGACTACGAGAGCGGCATGTCGCTGGGCACCAGCGGCGGCGGCGACTGGCTGAACCTGGAGCTGGCCGCCGCCGGCAACACCGAGGTCGTGCGGTCCAAGCTCCGGGTCATGTCCACCCTCGCGCTCAACGACAGCATCGAGGACATCCTGATCACGCTGCACCGCCAGTACCACCTGATCCGGCTGATGAACTCCATGAAGAGCCGCAGCTCGCTGTTCCTGTACCTGGTGCTGGAGCGGGAGTCGGCCAACCTCGCGCTGGCCCGCCACCACCTCAAGCGCATCGAGTCCGACCTCCAGGTGTGAGCCGGGCGGGCTGCGGGTCAGCCGTGGTCGGCCCGCAGCCCGTCCAGGTGCACGGCGAGGAACCGGCGCCAGCCGTCGGGGCGGCACCGGATCACCTCGGCCATCGCCTGGTACAGCGTGACCAGGTCGGCCGGCTCGAAGTCCGGGCGCACTGCCCGGCATGCTCGACCGCGGCCACGGCACCTTCTTGATCGCCGGCGGCCTCAGCGCCGTGCGCCCCATGCCCATGCTCGGCCCCGTCGCCGTGCTCTCCGCCGCCCTGCGCAACTACGCCGTCACCCTCAACGCCACCCTCGCGGACACCGGCGTCTACGCCGGCGCCCGCACCATCGGCGGCCTCATCGAGCGCGGCGACATCCACACCCGCCAGACCTCCGGCGGCCCCGCCCCCTTCGGCACCCTCAACCCCGACCACATCGCCGACGCCGCCTGGGACCTGCACACCAAGCGCGACCGCGCCGAGGAGATCTTCAGCGTCTTCGCTGACCGCCCCGGAAAACACGTAAGGCCCGCCACTAGGTGGCGGGCCTTACGTTCACCCGGTGAAAGGTGCCTGGGTCTGGGGCGGAGCCCCAGAAGACACGACCCGGGAGCTTCGCTCGCGCTGTCCGCGAGCAGAGCTCTCCCGATCGGTGCCCTGGGTAGGATTCGAACCTACGACACACGGTTTAGGAAACCGATGCTCTATCCCCTGAGCTACCAAGGCGCTCTGAGCAGCATACCGGTAGCACGTCCGGCCGCGCGGTGGTGGGTGGATCCGCCGGGCGGAGTAGTAACGGTCACAGTCGGTGCGGGTCGAGCCGGCCGGTAGGCCGACGAACAGGGGAACTTTGCCCCGGCCGGGCCCGTCGTCCCGCATAGTCGCAAGGGCACGACGATGGGAGGAGCGGCTGTTGACCACCGACGCGACCCGGCTGCTGGAGCGGACCCGCCTGGACGCCAGGCGGGCGACGCGGCGGTTCGTGGAGCCGACGGGGTTCCTCGACGCGCTGGCCAAGCTGCTGAGCAGCCGGGCAGTGGTGCTGGCGGGGCCGCCGGGCTCGGGACGGCGCACGGCGGCGACGGTGCTGCTGGACCGGCTGGGCGGCCTGCACCTGGTCGAGATCGCGGTGGACGACGAGGCGACGCTGGCCCGGCACCCGGTGGCGGCGAAAGAGGGCTACCTGCTGGACCTGACCTCGGCCGATGACGCGACGGTGGACCAGGTCAAGGCGGCCCTGGCGGAGTTCACGGCGACGCTGGACCAGGAGGACAGCTCGCTGGTGGTGATCGTCGACGACGATCGGGCGGCGGGCTTCGAGGCGATCAAGCTGCCGGCGCCGGAGCCGGGAGAGGTGCTCAAGGCGCACCTCGCAGGCGCGGAGTTCAACGCTGTTCCCGGCAAGCCCCCGGCCACCTCGGCCGAAGCGGTGCGGCTGGCAGAACTGCTGCTGAGCGTCGAAGATCCACGGCTCGTGGCGGCGGCCTACAACCGGTGGAAAGGTCGGCTGCGCAAGCAGTTCGACCAGCACGAGGAGGTGCCCTGGCGGGCGCTGCTGCTGGCGGCGGCGTTCCTGGAAGGCGCGCACCAGGACGTGGTGGACGCCGCGGCGGAGGCGTTGTTGGCGGAAACCCGTTACGAGGGGCCGAAACCGCATCCGCTGGCCGGCCCGGGTCTTGCCGCTAGGCTGGCCGGCATCGGCGCATTCGCCGGCACGGTCACGTTCTCCACGCCCGGCTACGCCGACGCCGTGATCGACTACGTCTGGTCGGAGTTCCCGACGCTGCGAGAGCCCTTGGTCGACTGGCTGATCGGGTTACCGGCCAACCTCCCGGGCGAGGACTGCGCCCGGCTTGCGGCCAGGGTGATCGGACTCGGGGCGCCAGCGGTGGTCAAAGTCGTCACGGCATGGGCGGAAACCGCTATCCCGCTGGCCCGTGGACTGCTCGCGGCGGCCGTGCTGGACCCGGTGATCGGTCCGGACATGCGCCGGGTGATCAAGGACTGGTCCCGGCGGCGCGACTTACCCAGGGCGCTGAGCGAGGTGGCGATCGCGGTCTGCGGCGGCGAACTCGGCAGCCGGTTCCCACACATCGCGCTGACCCGGCTGGGCAGCTTCGTCACACGGCCGGAGCTGACGGATCAGGTGGCCTCGGCACTGTCCACAATGGCCGGTGAAAGTCAGTTCGCCCAAGTGGTCACGAGATTGGCCCGCTGGCTCAGGGAAACCGACGAGGCGAGACGGGCGCTGGCGGTGCGGGCGCTGCTGGACGAGGCGGCGGCCCAGCCGCAGCACCGGGAAACCCTGCTCAACCTGCTGGTGCAGGCGGCCGGCGGCCGGCCGAGCGAGCTGGGCGCCCTCGACCTGGCGGCCTTCGAGTGGCGCCGCGACGGCGGCTCCCGCGACGTGCACGACCAGTTGCAGACCAAGCTGAACGGGGTGGATCCGCTGCTGCGGTCCGCGATTTCGAGCTGAAACAAGGGGAACGATGCCAACGGATCCGTGGTCGGAGGTCAAGCCGACGGTGCGCGGCAAGATGGGCGGCTGGTGGTCGCGCTTCCTCCGACGCCGCCAACAGGCCGAACACGACTGGATCTACGGCAAGGAGCCGGGCGTCGCGGTCCAGCTGCGGCAGCCGCCGCCCGCGCCCAAGCGGCCGACCGTGGTGTTCACGGCCGTGCTGCCCAGCGCCGTGCCGCACGCGGAGTTCACCGCGACCTGCACCGTGGCGTGGGAGGCCATCGGCGAGACCACCCACTCTAAGCCGGAATCCATTGCCCGCAGCGACATCGAGCGCCGTGCCGCCGCCATCCTGACTGGCGGCCGGGTGACCCAGTGCGAGCAGTTCCAGCACAAGCTGGAGGCCGAGCTCGGATACGTGACCAAGCTGGAGGACGCCCGGATCGCCGTGCAGCTGGTGGAGATCGAGCTGACCTGCGCCGACGAGGCCAAGGCGGCGACGGAGCTGTTCGAGGAGCTGCAACGGCGACGGCTGGTACGCGGCTGGGACCGCGACCTCAAGCTGGACGAGCTGCGCCACCTCAAGGACGACATCCTCAGCGATCCGGCGATGGCCACCGTGTGGTGGCTGCAGAACAACGACAACCAGGTCGACCAGGCCGTCGAGATGTCGGCCAAGCTGCGCAAGCTGGCCGAGATCATGACCGAGAGCGACGAACGGTCCACAACGGACACTGTGGCGTCCCTTGTGGACCGTTTCGTCGATCGCCTGCCGGACGGGGCCCGCTGGCGGCTGCTCAGCAACCTCGCGGACGTCTTCTCCCACTACGGCAGCCCGGATCTGGCCAACGAGCTGCCGCAGCTGGACGGGGGCGGCCGGGACCGCCCCCGCCCGGCTCACAGCGAGTAGATCTGGAATTCGTAGAGCGAGTAGCCGTACTTGGTGCCGCGCTGCACCCCGTTCATCCGCACGTAGCGTGCGTCGGTCGCGGTGAACGCGTCGTTGTCGGAGCCGCCGTCACCGGCGGCCGTCGACCACACCGTGCGCCAGTTCGCGCCGTCCGTGGAGACGTCGATGCTGTATCCCTTGGCGTAGGCCGATTCCCAGGACAGGACGGCCCGTCCGACGGTCTGCACGGAGCCGAGGTCCACGGTGATCGACTGGTTGTCGCTCCAGTCGCTGGCCCACCGGGTGTCCGCCTTGCCGTCCACCGCGAGACTCGGCGGCGAGTCGTAGGCGCCGGTCTCGTGGCTGGTCGAGGTGACGGTCCTGCCCACGGCCAGGTTGGCCACGTTGTCGCCGCGGTGCGCCGGGTACTGCACGACCTGCTGGTAGGTCGGGCGGTTCTGCCAGCTGATCTTGTCGTCGGTGACGCCGCCCAGCGGCCGCTGGATGATCGAGTCGGCGCACCACTGGTCGCCGGCCGCGCAGTCCGCGTCACCCGGGTACACCTGCGCCGCCGTCTGGCCGACCGCCTGCTGCAGGCTGGTCAGCAGCGACTGCCGGCACGAGGCCAGGTTGCCGTTGCCGCAGAACGGCCGGGACAGGCCGCCCTGCACGGTGTCGCCGAGCACCGCGCGCAGGTCCTTGTCCGCGTACGACCACCAGCCATACTGGAACGAGGATCCCTTGTGCGGCTGCGAAGCGTTCGCGTCGCCGTCAACGGAGCCGATGTTCTGGCCGCCCGACGGGGACTCGTTGACCTGGATCGCCCCGGTCATGGTGGTGAACAGGTCGTTGCCCATGGCCGGCTGGAACTCGCCCTGCACCAGCAGCGACCACCAGGCGTCCATGATCCGGATCGCGTCGGCGTTCGCGTAGGCCTTGCTGCCCGGCGTGGTCTCCAGGCGGTGTGAGCCGGCCTGCTGCCAGGTCGTGAGCTGTTTGACCGCTCCTGCCAGCGTCGGATCGGTGATCGGCTGGCTGTTGAGCACCCGCAGCGCCTCGGGCAGCACGTCCTCGGCCCGCAGGTCCGCGTTGGCCGCGTCCTCCATGGCCCCGGCCAGCGACGCCCGCGTCACCTTCTGGCCGCTGGAGACCAGCTTCTTGACCCGGCTGTCCAACAGGTTGACCCGGTGCACCGAGCCGTCACCGTAGGAGGCCTCGCTGAAGTCCTTGGCCTGCTTGTTGTTCCAGCTGACGTAGTAGTCCTGGTCGATCGAGTTCGGGTGCTGCGACGGCGTCGTGTAGCTGGCGACGTTGCTCGTCGGGTTCCAGCCCTGCCACTCGTACTGCTGGTCGGCCCAGATCGGCAGGTTCGGGTTGGTGTTCGCGGCCCGCACCGGGTTGTTGCCCGAGTTGTAGTACGCGATGTCCTTGGAGTCGGCGTAGAACCAGTTGAACGTGTAGTTCACGTCCTGGGCGGCCTTCTGGAAACTGGCCGCGTCGTGCACCGCGGACGGGTCGTTGAACTCCTGGAACCCGATGATCGAGTCCACCTCGTGGCGATAGCTGGACCGCAGGCTTGCGTAGGCCACCGGGACGCCGCCGACCGTGGCCCGCGACTGCACTATGCCGTACTTGGTGCGGAACGAGATCAGCGAGTACGAGCCCTCGGCCGTGCCGTCGGCGATCGTCGGCTTCCACGAGTTGTCCCGCTGCAGCAGCTCCATCGGCGTGCAGACGCCGTGGTACAGGTAGGAAGCGGAGTTCTTGGTCGCCGGCTGGCCGTTCGGCTCGCACAGCCGCAGCGCGTACGTGTCGGTGATGTCCTGCCCGGCCGACGTGGCGCTCCACGAGTAGTCCTGGCCTCGGCCGAGCTCCACGTACAGGCTGACGCCGGCGAACGCGGCGCCGCGGGCGCTGATGCCGGGGCCCTGCAGGTCCTCCAGCATCAGCAGCTGCGGCGCGAAGTAGCCGGTCTGCGGGCCGAACACCGCCACCGGGTTGCCGGTGTCGGTGTACTTGCCGGACACCAGCAGCGCGTTGGACATGCCGTGCTTGGCCGTGATCAGGTCGGGCGGCAGCACACCGTTGTCGAAGATGCCGCGCGCCTTCTCCTCGTCGGGGGTCTTGGCGGCCGGCTGGTTGGCCGCCTTCACCTCCGTCGCCGTCGCGGCCGAGCCGGTCGGGTTGAAGATCAGCTGCTGCGGCGTCACCGAGCCCGGGTCGGGCATCGCGACGCCCTGCGGGTTGGCCGGGTCCTGGCCGTACGGGAAGCTGGCGTCGTGGATGGTGGTGACCGCCTCCGGGTCGTTCTGCTCCCGGAACGCGTTCCACACCTTGTCGCCGTCGGTGACGCCGTACTTGGCGTCGGCGGCCAGCTTCACCAGCGCCGACTGCACCTCACCGCCGCCGCCCGAGCCGAACAGGGCGCCGACCACGCTGCCGATCGCCACCATGTCGGTGAGCTTGAACGGGTCGATGCCGCCGGCGTTGGTGATCGGGTCGATGTGCCCGGTCAGGTCGTACTCGCCGGGGAAGGTCCGGCCGTTGTACGCCTGCGTGATGTAGGAGTTGATGCCGGCCACGTAGTCGGTGGCGTCCTGCAGGGCCTGCGCGCCGCGGGCGCCGTGCGTGGCCGCGGCCGAGGTCAGCTGGTCCTGGAGGTCCTGCTCGGTGTACGGGGCGGCCTGCCAGAACGACTGCTCCAGCCCGCGGTTGCCGACCGCGCCGCCGGCGAACGAGGTCAGCTCGCCCCGGCCGACGTGGCGGAACACGTCCATCAGCCACAGCCGGTCCTGGGCCGCCGCGTAGCCCGCGCCGAACTCAGTGCCCGAGCGCGTGGTGCCGGTGACGTGCGGCACCCCGGTCGCCTTGTCGCGCACGATCGTGACGTCCGCGCGGGGCTTGATCGTCGACTCGACCTGGTTGGCGGGCACGCCGAAGGAGGAGTCGTTGAAGAAGGTGGACAGCTGGCCGTTGCTCAGCCCGGTGTAGCCGTTGACCAGGTTGGCGTACTTGCCGAGCTGGTCGTCGGTGTGCGCCGGGCGGCTGCCGGCAACCTTGTTGGCGAGGATCTGCGCCAGCGTGGCGTTGCCGTTCTCACCCGGCGGCAGGATGTCGTTGCACTGCCCGAGGCAGTAGTCATTGTTGGCCGGGGCGGCGGTGGCCGGCGCCGCGGACAGCAGGGTGGTCGACGTCGCCACGATCAGGGTCGCGGCGAGTGCGAGGCGAGAGCTTCGCGACATGCGCAGGGTCCTCTCCTGGAGGGAACGTGACGCACGTTACTTGTGAGTAGTTCAACGCGAAAGAGCTTCACGTTAGACATTCACTCTGAAGGGTGAGCGGGGTGGCCGGATCCGTGGTGCGGTGGATCGACGAGGAACTCGCCCGTGACCAGGGGCGATGGCGCATGCGGGCCAGCGGCGGGGCCGCCGGTCTTGCCGCGATGCTGCACGGGGCCGGACTGGCCGGCGCGGTGGTCTGGACCGTTGGCGGGTGGCTGTTCGGCGGCCTGGCCCTCGTCGCCGCGCGCAGTCTGCGTACCGCCGGACGGCACAGCCTGCCCTGATCGTGCAAGTCGATTCACAGGTTTGGAAACCGTTGATATTTCGGTCCGGGCGTCAAGTCGCGGGAACTTCTAGGCAAAACCGGGACCACATGATGAGATAACACCGCGGTAACCCGTGGTTGCGTCAAGATGAGTAATGCTTGGCTAATGCGAGCACGCAGCGCCGAATCGGGGAGGCGTCCGTTGATCAAAGTGATGCTGGCTGACGACGAGGATCTCGTCCGATCCGGCCTCAGGATGATTCTCTGCAGCGCCGGCGACATCGAGGTGGTCGCCGAGTGCGACGACGGCCTGCTCGTCGCCGATCTCGCGCGGCAGCACCGGCCGCACGTCGTGCTGCTCGACGTGCGCATGCGCTCGGCCGACGGGCTCGTCGCCCTGCGCCGGCTGCGCACCCTGCCCGACCCGCCCCGGGTCGCCATGCTCACCACGTTCGACGTCGACGAGTACGTCTCCGAGGCCCTGCGCCTCGGCGCCTCCGGCTTCCTGCTCAAGGACACCGAGCCCGAGCAGCTCGTCAAGGCCGTCCGCGACCTCGCCCGTGGTGGAGCCGTGCTCGACCCCGGTGTCGCCGCCCGCGTGCTGGCCGCCGTCGCCGACGGCGAACGCGCCGCCGAGCCCGCCCGCCGCCTGCTCACCTCCCTGTCCGAGCGTGAGCGCGAGGTCCTCCAGCTCATCGGCCAGGGCATGTCCAACGCCGAGATCGGCGGCGCGCTGCATCTGTCCGAGGCCACCGTGAAGGGCTACGTCTCCTCCGTCCTCGGCAAGATCGGCGCCGTCAACCGCGTCCAGGCCGCCCTCGTCGCCTACCGCGGCGGCCTCATCGCCTGACCCCGTTCGTTGTGAATGGGCCTCGGCTGCGCGCCGGGGCCCATTCTTTATGGCTGTTGACAATTCTTTATCACTGTTGATCCCTTGCGCCGATCGGGTTGATCTTCACCGGCGGATCGCAGGTGGTTCCTGCCCCCAGGGAGACCGGGCTCCAGATCAACCATCCGGTCGGCAACGCGGCATCGGTCCGGTCGGGAATGCGGGTCGGCTGAGGCCCGCAGGACCACTCCCGGCAAGGGGCGGGTTGGGCGTGCCATAGGTGCTTCGTGGTGATGTCGCCACACGAACAGCCCCCACCCATCCCGGGGGGCGTCCCCAAGCCCACTCTACCCGCGCCGGTCGCTGGTGGATCTTGGTGGCGAGTCGCCTGTGGACGAACGGCGAATGCGGTGGGAGGTGTGGATAACCGGGGGAAATTTGCGGAGTGCAAGTTGCAAGTGGAGTGTCCGTGCTGGGGGAGCCCGGCGCGAAACGGGTTAACTCTCCGAGAGCTCGCCGAGACGGGCCATGGTCTCGTGGACCTCGACACGGTTGCGGCCCTGGCGTTTGGCGCGGTACAGGGCGATGTCGGCGGCCGCGAAGAGCTGGTCGAGCTGGCGGGGCCGCCGGCGACGCCGATGGAGACGGTGGGGCGGCGGGCGGTGCCGAGCACGATGCGCCAGTCGTGCTGGTCGACGGCGGCGCGGATGCGCTCGGCGACGGCGGGGCCGACGTCGGTGCCGGGGCCGGCGTCGCCAAGCAGGACAACGAACTCGTCGCCGGCCCAGCGGGCGACCAGGTCGGCGGCACGGCACTCACGGCGTAGCAGCCGGGCGATCTCCCGCAGGGCGGCGTCGCCGGCGGCGTGACCGGCGTCGTCGTTGACATCCTTGAACCAGTCGACGTCGACGAGCACGAGCCACGGCACCTTGCCCTGGGAAGCGGTGCCCTCCAACAGCTGCTGGGCGGAGCGCTCCAGACCGAGCCGGTTGGCCAAGCCGGTCAGGGGATCCCGGGCGGCGGCCTCCTGCGCGGCCATGGCGAGCTTCTGCGCCTGCACGGCCAGCCGCCGCTGCTCCAACGCCTGCCCGAGCCCCTCCTGCAAGGTCTCGGTGGCGATCCGGCTGGCGGCCACGCTGCACCGCAGCGCGGCGGCCTCGCCGACCTCGTCCTCCATGGCCGCGCAGACGTCGGCGAGGTCGAGGGAGAACCGCAGCAGCAGGGAGTTGTCGTTGATCTTGTTGGCGGCGCTGACGGCCCGGCTGGCCAGGGTCCGCGCCTGCACGAGCTCGCCGAGACCACTGTGCACGCAGCCGAGAACCCAGTTCCCGACGGCGACCGTCCACAGGTCGTCGATCTCCAGGCCGTGGTCGAGCACCTCGGCGGCATGCCGCGCGGCCAGCTCGAGATCGCCGGTGCCGGCCAGGGAGCGGGAGTACGCGCCGAGCAGCGGCCAGTAGCTCACATCGTCCTTGCCGACGAGCGTGAGCCCCTCGCCCAGATGCTGCCGCGCCTCACCGAAGATCTCGTGTGCGTTGACGGGTTTGCCGTCGATGGCACGGAAGTTGAGCGTGCCGCCGAGCCGCTGCAGGCACTGGGCGAGCGCGGAGGGATCGCCGACCTCACGGGCCACGTGCAGTGCCAGCCGCACCATGTCCAACGCGGCCCGCCGGTGGCCGATGCCCTCCAGCAGGTAGCCGAGCTGCCCGAGCGCACGGCACGCGAGCACGCCGGTGGGCCGCTCGGAGTCCATCTCGGTCCAGCCCTCGGCGGCCAGCTCCAACGCGAGCGGGATGCGGCGCAGCCGCCACGCCATGGTCGCGCGGTGCACGAGCAGATAGGACCGGCCCCACCGGTCCGCGCTGGTCGGACCTCGGGAGACGACCTGCTCGAAGAGGGTGTTCGCCTCGCCGAGGCGGCCAGCGTTGAGCAGCAGGCGCACACGCTGATCCTGCTGCGGGAGCTGTCCCCCTACGAGCGAATCGTCCTGCTCCACTGGGTCCTCGACGTCCCCTGCTTCTTCGATGCGGTTCGGCTCGGGCCAGGCTACCGGCCTGGCCGTTGACCGTACCGCTCATGGTGGACAACGTCATCGAGTGGCAACCGTTCACGCCACCCGTGTCGTTCCAGATCGGGAACTTCGGGCAGGTCGCGCACGCTGCCGAGGCACAGCCAGGCCACCGGGCGCACCCCGGCGGGCACGCCGAGCAACCGGCGCAGGAAGTCCTCACGGTAGAAGCTGACCCAGCCGACGCCGAGCCCCTCGGCGGTCGCGGCCAGCCACAGGTTCTCGATGGCCAGGCACACCGAGTACAGGCCGGCGTCGGCGATGGCGTGCCGCCCGAGCACCGCCGGCGAGCCACGTGAAGGGTCGTAGCAGACGACGACGCCGAGGCTGGACTCCAGCACACCCTCGATCTTGATGCGGTCGAACACGGTGGCGCGCTCGGGATCCAGTGAGGCCTGGAACACACCGCGTTCGGCGAGCACATGATCACGGAACTCGCGGCGGACCCGTTCGTCCGAGACGAGCACGAAGTCCCACGGCTGGGAGAGCCCGACACTCGGCGCCGCGTGGGCGGCCCGAAGAACACGTTCCAGCACGGCGGGCTCGATCGGCTCGCCGGTGAACTCGCGGCGGGTGTCCCGCCTGCGGTAGAGCACGTCATAGAGAGGATGCACATGCGCTTCCTACTTGACGCATACGGCCAAGCAGGAAGCGCGTGTGATGTATCTCAGCGCTGCGAAGGTCCCGGATAGGGCAACAAGGCCATTTCACGCGCGTTCTTGATCGCGGTGGCGACCTCGCGCTGCTCCTGCGGGGTCAGCCCGGTCACGCGGCGCGAACGGATCTTGCCGCGGTCGGAGATGAACTTGCGCAGCAGCGTCACGTCCTTCCAGTCCACTCGGGTCACACCCTCCCGGCGCAGCAGGTTCACCTTGCGCTTGGGCGGGCGCCGATCGGTCTTCGCCATGGGTCCCTCACCAACTCGACTTGCTGACGCCAGGCAGCTCGCCCCGGTGCGCCGCCTCACGCAGCCGCAGCCGGGACAGACCGAACTTGCGGAAGAAGCCGCGCGGCCGGCCGTCCACCGCGTCCCGGTTGCGCAGCCGGGTCGGGCTGGCGTCGCGGGGCAGCTTCTGCAGACCGAGCGCGGCGCCCTCGCGTTCCTCCGGCGTCGCCGTCGGGGAGGAGGCGACGAGCTTGAGCTGAGCCCGCCGCTGCGCGTAGCGGGCGACGGTCTCCTGACGACGCTCGTTCTTGGCGATCTTGGACTTCTTCGCCATTCAGCGCTCCTCGCGGAAGTCGACGTGCTTGCGGGCCACCGGGTCGAACTTGCGCAGCACCATGCGGTCGGGGTCGTTGCGGCGGTTCTTGCGCGTCACGTAGGTGAAGCCGGTGCCCGCCGTGGAACGCAGCTTCACGATCGGTCGAACCTCGTTGCGAGCCATTACGACTCCTTCCGGGCTAGAACACCCATTTCGGCCAGGACCGCGTCGATCCCCTTGCGGTCGATGGTCTTGATCGCCTTGGCGGACAGTCGCAGCGTCACCCAGCGTCGCTGTGACGGCACCCAGTGGCGGCGGCGCTGGAGGTTGGGCTCCCACCGGCGGGAGGTCCGCCGGTGCGAGTGCGACACCTGCTTGCCGTAGCCCGGGCGGGCCCCGGTCACCTGGCAGCGCTTGGCCATGCTGCTCCTCCTTGTAACGACATTCGTTTTCAAAAATTCCCTCGGCAGGGTAGCCTGGCCGCTACCGAAGATGGAAATCGTTCTCAACTGGAGGGCTCGTGTCCGTCCCGATCGTGCTGGTCGGGGGCCTGGCGGTGGTGGCAGCCGAACGTGTGGCCGACGGACTGGCCGGCGACGGCACGGCCGTCGTGCACCACGACCTGTGCCGCGTGACCGAGGGTGTGGTGCGGCGACGGCTGCGGCACCGCGGCGAGGACACCTGGACCGTGCTCGAACTGGGGCACGGCTGCGTGTCCTGCACGGTCCGCGAGGACCTGTTGCCGCTGGTCGAGCGGTTGTCCGAGCGGGACGACGTGAGCCGGATCGTGCTGCACCTCGACCCGCGCATGGAGCCGGAGCCGATCTGCTGGGCGCTGGACCGGTCACGAGTGCAGGCCGTGGTCACCGCCGTCAACCACGAGCAGTGGCTCGAAGACGCCACCGGTGACGACTCGATGCACGAACGCGGCCTCGGTGGCAGCGCCGACGACGAGCGCACCGTCGCCCAGGTCGCCGTCGGTCAGGCCGAGTTCGCCGACGTGCTCGTGCTCACCGGCCCGGCCGGCCGACTCGACGCCGTGTTCCGCCGGCTGGCACCGACCGCGCTGCGTGTGCCGCTGGGCAGCACGGACTGGCTCGGGAAGCTGCCGGCCAACGCCCGCCGTGGCCGTCCCGACAGCGCACACGGGCCGCTGCTGCGCGGCGAACCGCCGCTGCACCGGGAGGACGGCTTCGAGCTGCTGCTGTTCAGCGAGCGCCGACCGTTCCATCCGGAACGCTTCCACGCCGCAATCAATGTGCTCCTTGACGGCGAGTTGATGTGACACCTCCGTGTCTCATTCCTATTTAACCCCGTATTACGGCTCCTCGCAACTCTGCGGTGGAGTTCAGATATTTGCCGTAGGCTATGTAGTGAAGCCCCATACGGTCATCGTCCACGTTCCGATTATACCGACCACATCTTAGTGACCGAACTTTGGCCATCTAAATATACTCCCCGCAAACCAACACGAAGAGAAAGGTGTCAGAACAGGTATAGTTATTCCTCGCATGCGACTATCTACGTGAACTTGCTTTGAGGGACAGTCCCTTAATCGAAAGGTGCCGATCCAGCCGCGCGGCGTTGTGCGCACCAAAGGCCGCTTCTGGCTCGCCAGCCGGCCGGACACCGCGCTGTGGCTGGAGTCGGCCGGCGGCGGCCTTCAGATCGGGCATGCCGGTCCGTGGCTGGCCGCCATCGACGACTGGGACGGCGTGGACGCCGACCGCCGCGCCATGGCCGCCTTGAACTGGGATCCGTACTACGGCGACCGTGGGCAGGAGTTCGTCGTGCTCACCGACGGCGCCGACCACGCCGAGATCACCGCCGCGTTGCACGAGGCCCTCGTCACCGATGCCGAGCTGGCGGCCGGACTGTCCGCTTGGGACGGATACCACGACCCGTACCTGTTCACCGACCGTGAGGACGAACTGCGATGAAAAAGGGCATCCACCCCGACTACCACCCCGTGGTGTTCCAGGACTCCTCGACCGGGACGTCGTTCCTGACCCGGTCGACCGCCACCTCGGACCGCACCGTCGAATGGCATGACGGCAACACCTATCCGCTGCTCGTGGTCGACATCACCGCCGACTCTCACCCCTTCTGGACCGGCGCCCAGCGCCTCGTCGACACCGCCGGCCGCGTCGAGAAGTTCAACCGCCGCTACGGAAAGAGGACCCGCTGATGGCCGTCCCCAAGCGCAAGACCTCGCGCGGCAACACCCGGCACCGCCGTGCCCAGTGGAAGGCCACCGCCCCCCGAGCGACGTCGTTGGCCACCACGGCCGAGCTGCGCGCTCGGCTGGCTGCGGTATAGCACCTGTTTTGTCACATGCGCTTCCCATTTGCGCCCTGGACGCAAGTGGGAAGCGCATGTGACAGAAAAGAGGGGGCTGAGGGGGGCTCGGGGCTAGGCTGGGAGCCTCCGACGCGACCAGGGGCGGTGCTCCGCGGGCGGCGCGGCACGAAGGCGGAAAGCCCTCAGCGCACCGAGGTTTTCTGGGTGGAGCCGTCGGGGGACTGGCGCCACTGGCCGAAGGGGCGGTCGATGGTCCACTCCCCGGAGGGATCCCGCTCCAGCACGCGGAACTCGCAGTGACCGGGGTTGGACAGGGACTCGAACAGCTCGATGCTCCACGAGAACAGCCGCCGGCACAGCAGGCGCATGGCCAGGCCGTGGGAGACGACGAGCACGGTGTGGGGGTGGTTGGCCTGCTGGAGCATGCGCAGCTCCAGCTCGGCCAGGAAGCTGGCGACGCGGTCGTCGACGTCGGCGCCGGACTCGCCGTGGGGCAGCCGGTAGAAGAAATGCCCGAACTCGTGCCGCAGGCGCTTCTGCACCTCCTGCTCGACGGGGTCCTGGAGGTTGCCCCAGTCCTGCTCCCGCAGCCGGGGCTCGGCGACCATGCTCTCGGTCAGGTCCCGCACGCCGAGCAGTTCGAAGGTCTGCCGGGTCCGCAGGTAGGGGCTGACGTAGGCGGCGACGGGCCCGGGCGCCAGCAGGGCCCTGATGGCCGGCGCGGTGTCGGCGGCCTGCCGCTCGCCGGTGAGGGTGAGCGGCAGCGCGTGGTCGGGGATCCGGCAGTACGCCAGCTCGTCGACGTTGCCGAGGCTCTCCCCGTGCCGTACCAGGATGATCCGCATGCTTCCCATTCTCCGGTCGGCTCCAACCGGAGCATCCGCCTCTACGGATAGTAAAACCCCGTACGCTGCGCAACCGTGGTCATTGAGCTGATCGGTCTAGTCGCGTTCGCGGCGTCCGGCGCGCTCGCGGCGGTGCGGGCCCGGCTGGACGTGTTCGGCGTGGTCGTCATGGGTCTGACGACGGCGCTGGGCGGCGGCATCATTCGGGACGTGCTGCTGGGCATCCACCCGCCGACCACGCTGCGTGGCTGGCCCTATCTGCTCACGGCGGCGGTGACGGGAATCGCGGTGTTCTTCTTCCATCCGCAGGTTGCCCGTCTGCGCAGGGCGGTGCTGCTGGCGGACGCGGTCGGCCTCGGCGTGTTCGTCACCGCCGGCACGACAACGGCCATGCAGCACGGGGTTCCGGCCTACACGGCCTGCCTGATCGGCATGACGGTGGGCATCGGCGGCGGCGCGATCCGGGACGTGCTGCTGCGGGAGATCCCGATGGTGCTGCGCAAGGAGATCTACGCGGTGGCGGCGTTGGCCGGCGCGGTGGTGGTGCCGATCGCGGCCTATCTCAGGATTCCGGACCTGTGGGGCACAGTGATCGGCTCGGCGCTGGTGGTGGCGATCAGGCTGATCGCGCTGTGGCGGCACTGGAATGCGCCAGTGCCGCGTGCGGGCGAAAACGCTGCGAGCTGAGGCGTTCCACCCACGGCAGCTCGTCGAGCTCGGACCACGTGTCACGGCTCGTCCAGGCCACCACGCCGACGCCGTCGGTGCTGGCGTGCAGGTAGGTCCCGGGCGTGACGTGAGCACGCATCAGGTCGACCAGCCGCCGCTGCCGGGCCACCTTGCTGACGCCGAAGGACACGATGACGATCTCCGACGAGCAGCCCGGGGTCGCGTCCACCAGCCGGTAGCCGAGCTGGTGGCTGCTCCACTGCTCGTAGTGCATGACCAGCCGGCCGTCCTCGCCGAGCAGCACGCTGCGGGTCAGGCAGTCCGACGGCCACGGCCGCGACCGCCAGGTCTTCACGGCCGCGTCGGCCGCACGGAGCTGGTCGTCGGTGCGCCAGGTGCGGATGACGATGCCCGCGACGTCCGGGCGGGCGAGGTCGGGCAGTTCCATACGGTGATGGTGGAACCTCGGGTTAGATAGAGGTCAAGCGGTCACGGAGGGTGGTCGGGCGAGCACGTCACCCGGTCGGTGAAATTGTGCCTGTCCTTGGCTCCCTCTCAGGCACCTCTCAGGACCGCAGGTAACACTTCCTTTATGCGCATCCTCGTAGTGGACGACGACCGGGCCGTGCGCGAGTCGCTCCGTCGCTCGCTGCAGTTCAACGGCTACCAGGTCGAGTTGGCCGGCGACGGCCAGCAGGCGCTGGAGGCCGTCACCGCGCAGCGTCCCGACGCGATGGTCCTCGACGTCATGATGCCGAGGCTGGACGGGCTGGAGGTGTGCCGGCGGCTGCGCGGCACCGGCGATGACCTGCCGATCCTGGTGCTCACGGCCCGTGACGCCGTGTCGGACCGGGTGGCCGGCCTCGACGCGGGGGCCGACGACTACCTGCCCAAGCCGTTCGCGCTGGAGGAGCTGCTGGCCCGGCTGCGGGCGCTGCTGCGCCGCGCGGTGGCCGACGACGCGGCGGCCAACGCCCCGTCGGCGACGATGCGCTTCGCCGATCTGGAGCTGGACCCGGGGACCAGGGAGGTGCGCCGCGGGGAGCGGTCGATCAGCCTCACCCGCACCGAGTTCAGCCTGCTCGAACTGTTCCTCGCCCACCCCAAGCAGGTCCTCACCCGGGGCCGGATCCTGGAGGACGTATGGGGCTACGACTTCCCGACCTCCGGGAACGCCCTGGAGGTCTACGTCGGCTACTTGCGGCGAAAGACCGAGGCCGACGGCGAGCCGCGGCTGCTGCACACGGTGCGCGGAGTTGGCTACGTGCTCAGGGAGACCCCTCCGTGACGATGCCCCACGTCGAGGGCAGACGGAACGTCTCGCTGCGCTCGCGGGTGATCCTGCTCACGGCCATCTGTGTCGCCGGCGCGGTGGCGCTGGCCTCGGTCGGCGCGTTCATGGTCGTCAGCAGCAATCTCTACAGCCAGGTCGAGCTGTCCATCCAGTCCACGGCCAACAACGCGCTGGACACGATCCACCGCTACCAGGGCAGCGACACCACCCTGGTGCCGGTCGGCTCGAAGGACCTGATCGTCGCCGAGTTCACGATCACCGGCCAGGTGCGCACCAACAACGACACCCTGCCGCTGCCCAAGCTGACCACCAACGAGCAGTCCTATCTGAAGCAGGACGGCTGCACCTCGGTCCGCAAGGACGTGGCGACCGACAACCAGGTCATGGTCTGCAACGTGGCGCCGGGCGTGGCGCTGCTGGTGGCCCAGTCGCTCAAGCCGACCGAGCAGCTGCTGCAGAAGTTGGCGCTGGTGCTGGTGTTCGTGGGCATCGGCGGAGTGCTCGTCGCGGCGCTGGCGGGAACCGCTGTGGCGCAAGGTGGTCTGCGGCCGGTGACCCGGCTGCGGCAGGCGACCGATCACGTCACGGCCACGGGCGACCTGCGTCCGATCCCGGTCACCGGCGACGACGAGCTGGCCATGCTCACGACCAGTTTCAACACGATGCTGGGCGCGCTGGCCGAATCGCAGGAACGGCAGCGCCGGCTGGTCGGCGACGCCGGCCACGAGCTGCGCACGCCGCTGACCTCGTTGCGCACCAACCTGGAACTGCTGTTGGCGTCGGAGAAACCCGGCGCGCCGAATCTGTCGGCCGAGGACCGGCGCGAGATCTACGACGACGTGCAGGCCCAGATCGCCGAGATGACCACGCTCATCGGCGACCTGGTCGAGCTGGCCCGCGAGGACGGCCCGCAGGCCGTGCACGAGCCGGTGGACATGGTGGAGCTGGTCGAGCGGGCGCTGGACCGGGCCCGTCGGCGGGCCGCGGGCCAGCAGTTCCTGGTGAGCGTGCAGCCGTGGTACCTGCTCGGCGAGGCGCACGCCCTGGAACGGGCCGTGCTCAACCTCCTCGACAACGCGGTCAAGTTCACGCCCGCGGACGGCATAGTCCGGCTGGAGATGAAGCCCGTCGGCGACGGCACGATGCTGATCGAGGTGGCCGACAGCGGTCCGGGCATCGCCGAGGCGGACCTGCCGCACGTGTTCGAGCGGTTCTACCGGTCGAGCGAGGCCCGCACCCTGCCGGGTTCGGGGCTGGGTCTGGCCATCGTGGCCCAGGCCGCGGAACGCCACGGCGGCAAGGCCTACGCCGGCCAGGCGCCGGAGGGCGGCGCGCTGATGACGATCAGGCTTCCTGGTCGGCCGAGCGCCGGCTGACTCCTGTACGGCGGCCGTCCACGATCTGCGCGACGGCCGCCAGGATCAGGTCGGCCAACGTATCTACACCTTTCGCCTGAGGCCGATTGGACCGAGGTACCCACTTGAATGCAACGCCGCACAGTACACTATCCTGGGCGTCTCGTTAACAGCAAGGGTCCTAGGAATGTGCGTCGTGTCTCAAGGCGACCACCGTGATGACGGCCGACTTGTTCAGCGCAAACCCGATGGACAGTCCGAGAATGAGCTCACGGGCGCCCAGCCCGGCCGGCAGCACGAACGCGACGATGCCGGCCACCGAGGCCAGCACGAAGGCGCTCACCGCAACGGAAGCGCTCGCCCGGTCGACGGTTGCGAACGCCGAGACCAGCACGGCGAAGTGCACGCCGGTGATCAACCAGCCCAACGCCATCCACGCCGCCGCCCGCACGACAATGCCGCGGGACGGCAGCGCCGGCGGCTCGCCCGTACGCCTGAGTAGCCGGTAGCCGAATCCGACCAAGCTGGTCAGCAACCGCGGCGCGAGCACCGGTACCAGGCATAGAGCCAGCAACGGCACCAGCAGCCACCACAGCCCGTTGTCCTGAGCCAGCGACGGCACGGCGATCAGCCCCACGATCAGTCCCGCCACCGTGGAAAGGGCGACGCTGCCGAGGAAAGCGGCGGCCAGCCGGCCGGGCGGCTCACGCAGCCTGCGCGCGAGATCCGCGTGGGCCAGCGCCGGCCACAGCCCGCCCGGCAGGTACTTGCCGAGCCCGGCCACGAAGTAGACCCGAGACGCCGTGACTGCCGGCAGCCTGGTGCCCAGGCCGGCCAGCAGCACCCGCCAACCCAGCATGCCGGCGAAGGACCCGGCGAGCGCCAGCACGACCGTCAGCGCACACCGGCCCGGCCCGGTCCGGTCGATGTTGCCGAGCAGATCGTCCCGCGTGGACCACAGCTGGTAGCCGACGAAGCCCAGCACCACGGCATAGCCGACGAGACGTCCGATCCGCAGCATGATCACATCACCCGGCTCCCGACCACGATATCGGTTCGCGGCACCTTGACCTGGGCCTGGCGATCGTCGCTCAGGCGGCGGAGCGGCACGGCGGCAAAGCCTACGCCGGTCGGGCGGCCTGATGACGATCGGGCTTCGTGGCCGGCTGAGCGTCGGCATGATCCCGTGGGTCAGGGCGAGGTCGCGCCGGTCTCCGGCGCGACCTCGGCTCCGCGCGCAACGCGCGGCACAAGCACCAGCTCAGCCCTTGTTGGCGCCGAGCGTGAGGCCGCTCACGAACTGCTTCTGCAGCGCCAGGTAGATGGTCAGGGTGGGGATCGCGGTCAGCAGCGCGCCGGCCGCGATCAGGTTCTGGTTGCTGAAGTACTGGCCCTGCAGACTGGAGATCGCCGACGTGATCGGCCGGTCCGAGCCGGTCTCGAACAGCACCAGGCCCCAGAAGAAGTCGTTGTAGATCCAGATGGTCAGCAGCGTGGCCAGCGCGGCGAAGGCGGGCCGGCACAGCGGCAGGATGATCTGCCAGAACTGCCGGAACACCGACGCCCCGTCGACGAGCGCGGCCTCGGTCAGCTCGTGCGGGATCGTCTTCATGTAGTTGCTGAGCACGAACGTGCAGAAGCCGCTCTGGAACGCGACGTGGATCAGGATCACGCCGAGGTAGGAGTTGTACATCAGCCCGGAGCCGTTGGACAGCCAGTCCGGCAGCGGGATGAGCAGGTACATCCGGAACAGCGGCGTGATGATCACCTGCGGCGGCAACAGGTTGCCCGCCGTGAACAGCATCAGCAGCGCCAGGTTGATCTTGAAGTTGAAGCGGGACACGAAAAACGCCACCGAGGCGGAGCACAGCAGCGTCACCAGCACGGCCGGCACGGTGATGATCACCGAGTTGAGGAAGTAGTGCGGCAGCCCCGCCTGCTCCCAGGCGTTCTCGTAGTTCTCGAACGTCAGCGCGCTGGCGATCGAGAAGTAGCCGTGCTGCGAGGTGTCCGCGAAGGTGCGCAGCGACGTGTAGACGGCCCAGAGGAACGGCACCAGCCACACCAGCGCGGTCACGGTCAGGAACCCGTGCAGCACAAGGCGAGCCGGCCGGACCGGCTTGCGCCGTTGCACGGGCACCGGCCGCGACGTCGCCGCGGCCGGGACTTCTGCGACGGCCGTCATGGCTGCTGCTCCTTGCGGAAGGTCTGGAACACGTACGACAGGATCGGCACCAGCGAGATCACCAGCAGCACCGCCGCGAGCGCCGAGCCGTAGCCGATCAGGCTGGACTCGCCGAGAATGTTGTTGGCGATCAGGATGGACAGCAGCTCAAGGCCCGGTTTCGTGCCGTTGCTGCCGGCGACCACGTACACCAGGTCGAACGCGCGCAGCGACTCGATGATCGTCACCACCAGGATGATGATGTTGATCGGCTTGAGCGCCGGGAACGTGACCCTGGTGAACGCCTGCCACTCGGTCGCGCCGTCCAGCGCCGCCGCCTCGCGCAGCGACGGGTCGAAGCCCTTCAGCCCGGCCAGGTACAGGATCATGATGTACGCGGCCTGCTTCCAGCTGGCCGCGATCAGCACCGCCCACAGGTTCAGGTGCGAGTCGCCGAGCCACTCGATGTAGGACGCGCCGGGCTTGTTGGTGCCCAGAATGCTGTTCACCAGGCCGTTGTCCGGGTCGTAGATCGTCTCCCAGATGAACCCGGTCACCGCGGCGGAGATCACCACCGGCAGGAAGATCGCGGTCTGGTAGAAGCGGGTGAACCGGATGCTCTTGTCCAGCTGGTAGGCCAGGAACACGCCGAACGGCGTCGGCAGCAGCACGAAGAACACCAGCCAGATCACGTTGTGCTGGACCGCCGGCCAGAAGGTCGGCGACACGGTGAACATGGTGATGTAGTTCTGCACGCCGATCCACTGGATCGTGGCCAGCCCGCCGATGCCGTCCCAGCGCGCGAACGACAACACCAGCGACACGAGGGTCGGCACCCACACCAGCACGATGTGCAACAGGGTGGGGATGCCGACCATCAGGCCGAGCACGATTTTGTCCCTACCGGTGAGCCGGCGCACGCGGCGGGAGCTGGACACGCCAGCTCCCGCCACGTTCTCGGCCGCGTCGGTGATGACGGTCATGGCCTACCTCAGGACTGGAAGTACTGCGACTTCTGCGACTGGATCTGGGTCAGCAGCGAATCGGAGGTGTTGGGGCTCTGCACGAACTGCGCGAACGCGGGCTCGACCACGTTCTGGATGAAGCCCGGGTCGCTGTCCCGGTCGCCGAACTGCGACAGCTGCTTGGCGTCGGCGACGAACTTGACCGCCTTCTGCTGCAACGGCCCGTACTTGCTGGTGTCGGCCTTCTCGTTGACGGCCAGGTTCGAGGCGTCGATGGACAGGTAGGTGTCCTCCGCCTCCGCGCTGCCCAGGTAGGTCAGCAGCTTCTTGGCGCCGTCCGGGTTCTTCGGGTTCTTCGACAGCAGGAAGCCGTCCATCGGCGCCTCGACGGCGTCGGTGCCGTACTGCGAGTTGATCTCCGGGAAGGCGAAGAAGTCCAGGTCGTCGTACGCGGCCTTGTCGGTGAAGGACTGGCCGACGAACATGCCGATCACCATCATTCCGCCGGTCTTGTTCACCAGCGCGGCCGACGCGTCCTCCCACTTCTTGCTGGAGGCGCCCGCCTGGTAGTACGGCAGCATGCGCTTCCAGGAGTCCATGGCGCTCTTGACCTTGGGGTCGGTCCAGGACTCCTTGCCGTGCATCAGGTCCATGTGGAACTGGTAACCGTTGGTGCGCATGTTCAGGTAGTCGAACGTGCCCAGCAGCATCCAGCTCTCGCCGCCGCCGAAGCCCTGCACGAACGGCGACAGCCCGTCGCCCTGCATCTTCTTGGCCAGGTTGATGAAGTCGTCGAACGTCTTCGGGACCGTGTAGCCCTTCTCCTGGAACAGGCTCTTCCGGTAGAACACGCCCCACGGGTAGTTGTAGATCGGCACGAAGTAGTAGTGCCCGTCCGTGGGGTTCTTCGACAGGTCCTTGACCGCCTGCGGGAAGTTGGCGCCGATCTTGTCCCACACGTCGTCGATCGGGCTCAGCAGCTTCTTGTTGGCGAAGAACTGCATCCGGTAGCCGGCGAACCAGGTGAGCACGTCGTCCGGGGTGCCCTGCAGGTAGCTGTTGATGTTCTGCTGGAACGCCTGGTGGTCCTGCACGTTCGCCTTGGCGGTGAGACCGCCGGACTGCTTGGCGAAGGCGTCCAGGACCGCCTGGTAGGCCTGCTTCGGCTTGGCGTCGGAGCCGTTGGAGCCGAACGAGACCGTGTTGGGGTCCGACGCGGACGAGCCGCCGGAGCCGCAGGCCACGAGGCCGGGTGCGGCCGCGAGACCGGCGCCGGCGAGCAGCACCTTGAGCACCGACCGCCGGTCGAGTGTGGGCAGTTGGCCTGGTCTTGGGCGCGCCATCGGGCCCCTCCCGTGTTGAGTGTGAACCAACGGAGTCAAACAAAGTTGCGCACAATGTTGTACCCGTCACAACAGATGTCAAGACCCAGTTTCGCCTGGTTGCTCCCTGTAGACCAGTCGGAACAGTCTGCTCAGGGGTTATTGGCTGGTGACGAGGGTAACAGTTATCAAGTCGTAGCCTGTTTGAGTGTGTTGACGTTTGGTGGGTGTGTAGTCCACGCTTCTGCCGTGACCGGATGGCCGACCGGACTGGCGAGCCCGAGCTGGGGCGGTGACTACAACCCCGAGCAGTGGCCCGAGCACGTCTGGAAGCAGGACGTGGAGCTCATGCGGCGGGCCGGGGTGAACCTGGTCAGCGTCGGCATCTTCGCCTGGGCCCGACTCGAGGTCGCCGACAACCGGTTCGACTTCGGCTGGCTGGACCAGGTCCTCGACCTGCTGCACGACGGCGGCATCCGGGTGTGCCTGGCCAACGCCACCGCGTCGCCGCCACCCTGGCTGACCGGCGCGAACCCGGACCTGCTGCCGGTGCGGGCCGACGGCGTGCGGCTGTCGCACGGGTCCCGGCAGGAGTACTGCCCGACCTCGCCGGTGTACCGCGACCGGGCGATCGCGCTGACCGAGAAGATCGCGCTCCGTTACGGCGAGCACCCGGCGCTGGCGGCCTGGCACGTCAACAACGAGTACGGCTGCCACGTGAGCCGCTGCTACTGCGACCGCTGCGCCGGCGTGTTCCGGGACTGGCTGCGCGCCCGCTACGACCTCGACGGCCTGAACCGGGCCTGGGGCACCGATTTCTGGAGCCAGCACTACTCGTCGTGGGACCAGGTGCTGCCGCCGCGGGTGACGCCGACGTTGCCGAATCCGGGCCAGGTGTTGGACTTTGCTCGGTTCTGCTCCGACGCGCTGTTGGATCTGTTCTGCGCCGAGCGGGACGTGCTCTCCGAGCTCACGCCGGACGTGCCGGTGACCACCAACTTCATGGCCAACTGGACCTTCAAGGCGCTCAACTACTGGCACTGGGCGGCCGAGGTCGACTTCGTCTCCAACGACCACTACACCCGGGCCGACGACCCCGAGCGGCACATCGAGCTGGCCCTGTCGGCCGACCTCGTGCGGGGCCTGTCCCGCGGCGAGCCGTGGCTGCTGATGGAGCAGTCCACCTCGGCCGTGAACTGGCAGCCGCGCAACTTCGCCAAGCTGGCCGGGGAGATGCGCCGCAACTCGTACTCGCACCTGGCCCGCGGGGCCGACGGCACGCTGTTCTTCCAGTGGCGGCAGTCCCGGGCCGGTGCCGAGCGCTTCCACTCCGCGATGCTGCCGCACGCCGGCGAGGACACGAAGGTGTTCCGCGAGGTCACCCAGGTGGGCGAGGAGTACGGCCGGCTGGCCGAGCTGGTCGGGTCCACTGTGGACGCGCAGGTGGCGCTGGTCTACGACTTCGAGTCGGCCTGGGCGGCCGAGCAGCCGGCCCATCCCGTCGCGTTCGACTACTACGCCACCGTGCTTGGCCTGTACAAGGCGCTGTGGCAGCTCGGCGTCACGGTGGACGTGGTGCCGCCGTCGGCCGACCTGACCGGCTACCGGCTGGTCGTGGTGCCGGCGCTGTACCAGGTCACCGACGACGAGGCCCGCTGGCTGGAGGACTACGTGCGCGCCGGCGGCCACGCCCTGGTGACGTGGTTCTCCGGCATCGCCGACGAGAACTCGCGCGTCCGACTGGGTGGTTATCCGGGCGCGTTCCGTGACCTGCTCGGCGTAAGGGTGGAGGAGTTCTTCCCGCTGGCCGAGGGCGACACCGCGAAGCTGACCGGTGGTCTGTCGGCTTCGTACTGGTCGGAACTGCTGCACGCCAACGGTTGTGAGGTCGTGTCTTCCTATGTGGACGGTCCTCTGGACGGTGTGCCGGCAGTGACCCGCAACGTTTTCGGCGAGGGTGTGGCGTGGTACCTGGCGACGACTCTCGACGCCGACAGCGCGGTCACGGTGCTGTCCGACGTGCTGGCAGGGGCCGGTGTCACGCCGATCGTGTCCGCCCCGCCGGGGGTTGAAGTCGTGCGGCGGCGCGGGGAACGGATATCCTGGCTGGTGGCGATCAACCACACCGGCGCGGACGTGGTCCTGCCGGTGGAAGGCGTGGAACTGATCTCCGGTGTCGACACGGCCGGCGGTCTGCCGGTCCCGGCGGGCGGGGTCGCCGTGGTCCGGGAGGTGTGACGACGTGCTCGCACGGCAGCGGCAGGCGGTGATCCTGGAGGAGATCCGGCGGATCGGCGCCGTCAAGGTCAGCGACCTGGTGGTCCGGCTCGGGGTCTCGGACATGACCGTCCGGCGCGACCTCGACGTGCTGGCCGGCCGGGGACTGCTGGAAAAGGTTTACGGCGGCGCCACCACGGTCGGCGGCCGCAGCACCGACGAGCCCGGCTTCGAGGCCAAGTCGGTCCGGCAGCTGCCGGAGAAGGAGGCCATCGCGCGGCTGGCCGCCGACCTGGTCCGCCCCGGCACGGCCATCGGCCTGTCCGCCGGCACCACCACGTGGACCATGGCCCGCTTCCTCGACGACGTGCCCGACCTGACCGTGGTCACCAACTCCATCCGCGTCGCCGACGTGCTCCAGCAGCGCGGACGCACCGACCGGACCGTGGTGCTCACCGGCGGCGTGCGCACGCCCTCGGACGCGCTGGTCGGCCCGGTCGCCGTGCAGGCCCTGCGCTCGCTGCACCTGGACGTGGTCTTCCTCGGCGTGCACGGCATGGCCCCGCGCGCCGGCTTCACCACCCCGAACCTGAACGAGAGCGAGACCAACCGCGCGCTGGTGGACGCCGCCGGCCGGGTGGTCGTCGTCGCCGACAGCACCAAGTGGGGCACCGTCGGCATCTCCACCATCGCCGACCTCGACGAGGCCGACGTGTTAGTGAGCGACAGCGGTCTTTCCGAACAGGCTCGGCAGGTGTTGGGCGAGAGCGTTGGCGAGCTCCGACTGGCCGAGCAGGCGAAGCAGCCAGACGAACAGGGAGTCGGTGCGTGACCGAGGCATCCACCAGCAGCATCCGGCGCACGTCAAGGAGGTTGGCGGACGGCCGCGAGATCATCTACTTCGACGACACGCCGGGTGTGCCCGAGCGGGTCGCCGCCGACACCCGTGACCTGCCCGAGCAGGCGCCGCACAGCGAGGTCCGGCGTGACCCGCTGACCGGCGAGTGGGTCGGCATCGCGGCGCACCGGCAGACCCGCACCTACAAGCCGCCGGCCGACCTGTGCCCGCTGTGCCCCAGCTCGCCGGGCCGGCCGACCGAGGTGCCCGAGTCCAGCTACGACGTGGTGGTGTTCGAGAACCGCTTCCCGTCGTTCGCCGAGTCGGTGCCCGAGGTTCCGTCCACTGTGGACGGCATGCCGATGGTGGCGCGGGCCGCCGGCCGCGGCCGCTGCGAGGTCGTCTGCTTCACCTCCGACCACAACAGCTCCTTCGGCGCGCTCACCCCGCGCCGGGTGCGCACCGTGGTCGACGTGTGGGCCGACCGCACCGAGGCGTTCGCCAAGCTGCCCGGCGTGGAGCAGGTCTTCCCGTTCGAGAACCGCGGCGAGGAGATCGGCGTCACCCTGAGCCACCCGCACGGGCAGATCTACGGCTACCCGTTCGTCACGCCCAAGACCTCCCGCATGCTGGAGGTCGCCGGCGAATACCTTGCCGCTCACGGCACTCACGTGCTCGGCGACGTGCTGGCGGCCGAGCGGGCCGCCGGCGCCCGTGTCGTCGCGTCGTCCGATCACTGGACGGCCTTCGTGCCGTCGGCGGCGCGCTGGCCGGTCGAGGTGCACGTCGTGCCGCACCGCCAGGTGCCCGATCTGCCGGCCTTGTCCGATGTGGAACGGGACGACTTCGCCGTGGTGTACCTGGAGGTGCTGCGGCGGCTGGACGGCCTCTACGACAAGCCGCTGCCCTACATCGCCGCCTGGCACCAGGCGCCGGTGCGCACCGGCCGTGACCTGGCCTGGCTGCACCTCGAGGTGTTCTCGGTCCTGCGCACCGCGGACAAGCTCAAGTACCTGGCCGGATCCGAGTCGGGCATGGCCGTGTGGATCAACGACACCACGCCGGAACAGGTGGCTGAGAGGCTCCGGGCGATCTGAGTCGATTTCCGTCGGCGCCGATTCCTCACAACTCCCCAAGGCTCATCTCAGGCGGTTCTCAGGGTCACCCGGCACAGTTACTGCCATGACGGAGAACATCCCGGGTGCCGCTGGGCCCACGCCCGAGCGGCCCGAGCAGCCCGCCGAGCCGGCGGCCCAGCACGAGGCGAGCCCGCAGGCTCAGCCTTATCCGAGCACCCCGGGAACGCCCGAGTGGAGCCCGTGGGCGCCACAGGGCCAGGAGCGACCCGCGCAGGAGCAGGGCCTGCCGGGTCAGGAACCGCCGGCTGGGCAGCCGTGGCAGCAGGGTGCCACTCAGCAGCCCGTCGGCGGCCCCCAACAGACGGCCGCGTTCGCGCAGCCGGGGTACGCGCAGATGCCGTCCGGGGCCAACCCGTACGTGCTGACGGCCGAGCAGCCGCACGGGGTGTACACCACCCCGCGCAAGCCCGGCCGCACCAAGCTGGTGGTGGGTGTGGCCGTGCTGGCGCTGCTGGTCGGGGGCGGCGCCGGCGCGCTCGGCGGCTACCTGACCGCCTCCAGCGGTGCCGGCAGCTACAACTCCGTGTTCGCGCCGCCGGCCGCCAACGCGTCCAACGTGACGCCGGGCTCGGTGACGGACGTGGCCAACAAGGTGCTGCCGACCGTCGTCGAGATCAAGACGCAGGAGGGCGAGGGCTCCGGCTTCATCGTCTCCTCCGACGGCCAGATCATCACCAACAACCACGTCATCGCCTCGGCCGCCGGCGGCGGCCAGATCGAGGTCGACTTCCAGAACGGCAAGACGGCGACCGCCAAGATCATCGGCCGGGACCCCACGACCGACGTGGCCGTGATCAAGGCCCAGAACGTCTCCGGGCTGCCCACCGCGCAGCTCGGCACGTCCAACGGCCTGCAGATCGGCTCGCAGGTGGTGGCCATCGGCTCGCCGTTCGACCTGGCCGGCACCGTGACCACCGGCATCGTGTCCTCGCTGCACCGGCCGGTCAACGTCGGCGACGAGCTCAACCAGGGCCAGGGCCAAGGGCAGGGTCAGGGGCAGGGCGGCGGCGGCTTCGGCGGCGGCGGTGGCTTCCCGGGCTTCGGCGGCGGGCAGCAGCAACAGCAGCAGACGCCGCAGGTCCGGCAGGACACCGTGCTGGACGCCATCCAGACCGACGCCGCGATCAACCCCGGCAACTCCGGCGGCCCGCTGGTGAACATGCAGGGCCAGGTCATCGGCATGAACTCGGCCATCTCCAGCCCCAACTCCAGCGCGCAGAGCCAGGGCGGCTCGGTCGGCATCGGCTTCGCCATCCCGATCGACCAGGCCAAGCGGACCGCGCAGCAGATCATGCAGACCGGCAAGGCCACCCAGGCCCAGCTCGGCGTCAGCGTCACCGACCCGACCAACGGCCAGGGCGGCGCGGTCATCGGCGACGTCACCGGCGGCGGCGCCGCGGAGAAGGCCGGCCTGAAGAAGAACGACGTGGTCACCAAGATCAACGACCGCGTGATCACCGACTCCGACAGCCTCGTCGCCGCCGTGCACGCCGCGGCCCCCGGCGAGACCATCACCATCACGCTGTCCGGCGGCAACACCCTCAAGGCCACGTTGACCGGCAAGACCATCGACGTGCAGAACTAGATCCCAGACCTGGACGGGCCGGTCCCCGATCGGGGTGGGACCCGCCCGTCCGGACCGCTCCCGACCCACCGCCCTCGGGTCGGGCCAACGGGACCAGACGCCACGCCGGCACCCCCTCACCGGCTCCCGCGTCTGGTCCCGTTCTATGCGCCGGCTTTGTCAGGAAGGGCCCCTTCCTGACGTTCAACGTCAGGATCCGTCCCTCGATCTTGCCGCCGCCGGGCCGCCCTCGCCCTCAGCAGCCCGGCGATCACCACCACCGCCCACAGCACCACCAGCGTGATCAGCGTGTCCATCACGTAGTCCCGGTCGTGCAGACCGGGCTTCGGCGGAAAACCGTAGGGACGCCAGGCCTCCGTGATCGCCAGATAGACGATGAGCGCCGTCGCCCCGATGCCGAAGTGCAACGGCCACCGCCATGCCGTCCCCGCCAGCCGCGCCACTCCCAGGCTCAGCACGCCCACCACGGGCAGCACAATGGCGTCGTCGAGGAGCGGCGGCCCGATGAACCACTGGTAGATGTCCTTGGTCATCGGGTAGGCCATCCACAGTCCCCAGACCAGCGCGGCCAGCCCGAGCAGACCCAAGACCCCCCTTGTGGTCTTCACGCGATCACTTCCAATTTCCTGACCCACTTGGTCTGCAACACTCCCGGCCGGCTCGGCGCGATGATCCGGCACGGGTAGCCGTGATCCAGGTCGAGCACCTGCCCCTCCAACCGCAAAGCCAGCAGCGTCAACGGATCCGCCGTGTGGGTGCCGGGCAGCGTGGTCGAGTTGTACAGGCCACCCTTCTCCAGCGAGCTGACCCGCAGCGACGCCCCCTGTGGCGCGCCGACCGCGGCCAGCAGGTCCATCACCGGCACGCCGGTCCACGTGGCGGTCTGGCTCCAACCCTCGACGCAGGCGATCGGCAGCTCGGCGGTGGTCTGCCGCATCGTCTGAAGCTGTTCGCGGGAGAAGGTCGTGGTGCCGTTGGGCCCGACGACCTCCAGCCGCCAGCTCGAATCCACGGTCTGCACGTTGGCTTCCTTGGCCGTCCGGTTCACCGGCAGACCCTGCAGCCCGTCGTTCGACCGTTCCGACAGCGCGGAAACGTTGCGCAGGAAGGGAATCGTGCTGCCGCCGAACACCAGCACGGCGACGCCGCTGGTCAGGCCGGTCGTGCGGAGGAACGCCCGCCGGCTCACGTCGATCTCGCGGCGCTTCTCCTTCGTCAGCGATTCCCGGATCAGCGGCAGTTTCACCGCGACGTGCACCACCAGCGACCCGAACGCGATCCACGCCACCGCGTAGTGCGCCGTGGTGAAGAAGAAGCTCCACGGGTAGTTCTGCGCCGCGTTGAACGTGCCCGACGCCAGCTCGAAGAACGCCGCCCCGGCCAGCACCAGGATGGAGATCCGCTCCAGGGCGTGCAGCACCGACTTGACCGCCGGCCGTTCGAACAGCTTCGGGTACACCGTCCACAGCTTGGCGATCAGCAGCGGAATCGCCGCCACGCCGGAGATCACGTGCGCGCCCTGCGTGATCCGGTACAGGTTGATCGGCCGGCTCGGCCAGTAGAACCAGGCGGCCGGATGCTGGATGAAGTGGCTGATCACCCCGGTGACGAAACAGATCGTGAACGCGATCCCCAGCCACGTCCCCACCCGCGAGGTGACCTTCGGGTCGTGCACAAGGCTCTTGAACCTGAGCAGCCCGAACGCCTTGTCCTGCAACCGGTCCGCGCGGTCCTTGAGTTTCCCCAATCGAGTTCCCGGTCGAAACACCCGCTCCCGTAGGGCGGTCACGCGATCCTGGAGGCGCGGGCGGGCCCTCACCCGCAAGGCCACCGCACCCCGCGACCCGTCGTCCGGCGAGGGGTCTTTCCTGCCCCGCAGCAACTTCGTCAGGCCCGTTGGAGCTCGGCGAACCACCGTCCGCCCCTTTCTTCCAACCATCGAATGTCCATGCCGGCGTCGGTCGCCGTGCGCTCCAAGCCGTCGGGCCCGAGCCGGGCCCAGTCGAACCAACCGCCGCTGCTGTCCACACTGGACAGGCGGACCTGCTGCCGGCGCAGGCCGGTTCCGGGCGGGTCGAGCTCCGTCAGCACGCTGCCGCCCGGCCGGAGCAGCTCGCGGGCCCGGCGCAGCAGGGCGACGGGATCGCCGCCGATGCCGATGTTGCCGTCGGCCAACAGGACATGCCGCCAACGGCCCTCGCCGGGGATGCGGTCGAACACGTCCCGGCACAGCCCGGGCGCCCCGGGCCTGGGTGAGGTCGACGGCCACCGGCGAGACGTCCACGCCCAGCGCGATGATACGCCACCCCCCACTTACTCAAGTAAAAATAAAAACGGCGAAGAATCTTTCCAACAAAAAAAGCAACTTCGTCAGGCCCGTTGGAGCTCGAAAAAAAGGAGGGGGGGCCCCTTTCTCCAAATACAAATAAAAGTGTCCGGGCCGGCGTACTGTTTTTAGTTTTTAAAAAGCCGTCGGGGGGGGGAAAAAAAAACAGTCGAACCAACCGCCGCTGCTGTCCCCACTGGAAAAAAATTTTTTTTAAACCGGCGCCGGCCGGTTCCGGGCGGGTCGAGCTCCGTCAGCACGCTGCCCCCCGGCCGGAGCAGCTCGCGGGCCCGGCGCAGCAGGGCGACGGGATCCGCCGCCGATGCCGATGTTGCCGTCGGCCAACAGGACATGCCGCCAACGGCCCTCGCCGGGGATGCGGTCGAACACGTCCCGGCACAGCGCCGGGGCGCCCCGGGCCTGGGTGAGGTCGACGGCCACCGGCGAGACGTCCACGCCCAGCGCGATGACACCGCGCCGGGTCAGGGCCTCCACCAGCCGGCCCGGCCCGCAACCGACGTCGAGCGTCGGGCCCAGGCACGCCGCCAGCAGTAACTCGTCCGAGCTGTCCAACTCCTGCCATCTGGTCACCGGCAACATCACTCGCTCCCCGTTCGCACACTCCAGCCAGCAGTGCTCGCCGAGCAGCCCGGGATCGAACTCGGTCGTGGTCACGAGATGGGCTGCCCCGCCGTGCTGATCGCGGCGACCGCGGCCGCGAACCTGCTGCCCGGCACCAGAGCTGCCACCCGCCGGGCGTCGTCGACCGTGTCCACATCGGACAGCACGGGTAGCGGCGAGACGTTCAGGTCGAGGTCGTGCAAGGCGTCCAGCGTGCAGCTTCCGGTGTCCGGCTGCGACATCGGAACGTGGCGAAGCGCCATGGCGTGCAACGGATCCCGCAGACCGAGCGCCCACCAGCCGCCGTCCTCGGCCAGCCCGAGGGCGGCGTCGCCGGTGCAGGTGGCGGCGATCGCCGAACCGAGCAGCCACGGCGTCACCTGCGGCGTGTCCATCCCGATCTGCACCACCGGCAGCTCGGCGACGTCAGCGTGGGCGTTCACCAGCCGCTCGGCGAAGTCGTTGCCACGCTGGGGAATCACGTCGAACCAGCGCAGCACCCGCCGCAGCTCGGCCGCCCGCGCCGCCTGTTCGAGGTCGCCGGTCATCGCGACAACCCGGCGGACGCGCGGCACCGACAACACCGCGTCGAGCGTGTCCAGCAACGACGCGGCGGCCACCTCGGCCGCCTGGTCCGGCGTCGCCGCCGGCATCAGGCGAGTCTTGGCCAGACCCGGCACCGGGGCCTTGGCCACCACCAGCACACAAGCGCGATCGGTCATCGGAGCACCCCAGCCATGTCGTGCACGGCCCGCAGAGTTCCGCGCACCGAACCGGAAACCTTGGATTTCGTGCCGGCGGTGCGCGGCCGGTAGGCCACGTCGGACTCGACGACCCGCCACTTCGCCTCGGCGGCACGGATGAGCAGTTCGAGCGGATAGCCGAAGGCCCGGTCCTCGACGTTCAACGCCAGCAGCTGCTCGCGGCGCACGGCACGCATCGGCGCGATGTCCCGCACCGGCAGGCCCCTCTTCCGCATCAGCGCGGCGAGAATCCGGTTGCCCAGCCGGGCATGCCACGGCCAGCTGCCCCGCCCCTGCGGAATGCGCCGTCCCACGGCCATGTCCGCGTTGCCGGCCCGCACCTTGTGCACGAGTTCCGGCAGCTGCTGGGGATCCAGGGAGCCATCGGCGTCGAGAAAGCAGACGATATCGGCGGTCGCGTGCTCAAGGCCGGTGTGCACGGCGGCGCCGTAACCACGCCGGGACTCGCGCACCACAGTGGCGCCGTGCGCCGCCGCGACCTCGGGCGAGCCGTCCGACGAACCGTTGTCGACGACGATCGCGCGGTATCCGGGCGGCAGCGCGTTCAGCACGGCCGGCAGCGCCAATGCCTCGTCAAGACACGGCAGCACCACATCGACGGTATCCACCCAGTCGAAGTTAGGTCCGTGACCGATCGGGCAGAACCCCTTGTGTGATTACCGAAAGCTGACGGATCGCCAAGTCTTACGGAGTTCTTTCGAACGGGCATTTCGGCGCGCGCGAGGAGCTACGGTGTCTGGCGTGGCCCAACGCATCGGTTTGCGCCTTGATCTTGTCGTGGGCGGCGCGGCGCTGGTGTTCGTGGGCATCGCCACGGCGGTCGGGCTCGTCGTGCCGAACATCTTCTCGGCGGCGCCGCCGCTGTTCGCGCAATGGCTGCCCCACATCGGCATCGGCACCCCGCTGGCGATCATCGTCGCCGTCGCGGTGATCGCCTGGCGACCGCCGCTGCGCTTCGCCTACCCGCTCGCGGTCGCCTGGACCTTCTCGCTGGCGTTGGTCGACGGCTGGCAGCGCGGCATCGCCGACCGGCTCACCTCCCAGGACGAGTACCTGCACGAGGTGCCGGGCGTGCATGACATCGGGGCGATGCTCCGGTCGTTCAGCGGACGGATCCTCGACTTCCAACCCGAGTCGTGGACCACTCACGTCGCCGGGCACCCGCCGGGCGCGCTGCTGATCTTCGTGTGGCTGGACCGGCTCGGCCTGGGCGGCGGGGCGTGGGCCGGCGTCGCCGTGATCCTCATCGGCAGCCTCACCGCCGTCGCCGTGCCATGGACGATTCGCTCCCTCGGCCACGGTGAACCGCTGCGTTTCCTCGGCCGCGAGGCCTCGTTCGACCAGCACGAGCTGGCCGCCGCGGTCGTGCCCTTCTCCATCCTGCTGCCGGGCGCGGTGTGGGTCGGCGTCTCGGCCGACGGCCTGTTCGCCGGCGTCACCGCCCTGGCCGTCGCGTTGCTGGTGCAGCGGCACTGGACCGCCTGGGTCGGCGGCGGGCTGCTGCTCGGCTACTCCGTTTTCCTGTCGTACGGACTGCTGCTGTTCGGGCTCGTAGCCCTGGCGGCAGTGGTCATGACCCGGCGCTGGGCCGCACTGATCGTCGCCTTGGTTGCGGCTCTCGCAGTCATGGCCGCCTTCGTGGCGGCCGGATTCTGGTGGTTCGACGGCTACCACCTGGTGGTCGAGCGCTACTACCAGGGCATCGGGGCCTTGCGGCCGTACTCCTACTGGGTATGGGCCGACCTGGCCGCATTGGTGCTGGCGGCGGGCCCGGCCGCCATCGCCGGCTTGCGCCGGCTGCCGGGATCGCCGCTGCTGGTGCTCACCGGCGCCGCCGTGCTGGCCATCCTGCTGGCCGACGTCACCGGGTTGAGCAAGGCGGAAGTGGAACGCATCTGGCTACCGTTCACGGTGTGGCTGGTGCCGGCGGCGGCGCTGCTGCCGGCGTCGACCCGCCGGTGGTGGCTGGCGGGGCAGGCGCTGACCGCGCTGGCGGTCAACCATCTGGTGCTGACGAACTGGTGAGGACATGACGGGACTGGTCCTGGTCGTCGACGACGACGAGACGGTGCGTGACGTGGTGCGCCGCTACCTGGAGCGCGACGGGCACGAGGTCGTGGTCGCGGGGGACGGGGAGAGCGCTCTCCAACTGGTGGCCAAGCGATTGCCGGACCTCATCGTGCTGGACCTGATGCTGCCGGGCATCGACGGCCTGGAGGTGTGCCGGCGGCTGCGGCAGCGGCATTCGGTGCCGATCGTCATGCTCACCGCCCTCGGCGAGGAGGAGGATCGCGTCGTCGGCCTCCAGCTCGGCGCCGACGACTACGTGACCAAGCCGTTCAGCCCGCGCGAGCTGGCCCTGCGGGTCGGCTCCGTGCTGCGGCGGGCCAAGGGTGTGTCGGCCGGGCCGGCGATGGGCGTGATCGAGGACGGCGGCCTGCGGCTGGACACGGTCGCCCGCAGCGCCACCCTGAACGGCTCCCCGCTGGCCCTGACCACCCGGGAGTTCGACCTCCTGGTGTTCTTCATGGCCAGCCCGGGCCAGGCCTTCAGCCGGCCCCAGCTGCTGGAACGGGTGTGGGGCTGGGACTTCGGCGACCAGTCAACCGTGACCGTCCACGTGCGACGGCTGCGCGAGAAGATCGAGGAGGACCCGGCCAACCCCAAGCGCATCGTCACGGTGTGGGGCGTCGGCTACCGCTTCGACGGGATGAGGTAGCCCATGCTGGTCGAGCTCGTGCACATCGCCCCCTACGCGATCGCCTTCACGCTGCCGATCGCGCTGCTGGGCCTGGTCCTGCTCCAGTGGCTCGGAGAGCGCTCTCTGGCCACCTCCATGACCGTTCTCGTGCTGGTGCCCCTGGCCGCCACCGCCGTCGGCGTGCTCGGGGTCAGCGGTTTCATGTTCACGCCCATGCTCAACACCACGCTGCTGGTGTTCCTGTGGGTCGCGATCGTCACCGTGCCCGCCGCTTTACTGCTCGGGCGGGGCATCGCCAGGCGGACCGTGTGGGAGCGCGAGGCCCGGTCCCGTGAGCGGGCGGCCGAGGCGTCCCGGCGGGAGCTGGTCGCGTGGATCAGCCACGACCTGCGCACCCCGCTGGCCGGCATCCGCGCCATGGCCGACGCCCTGTCCGACGGCGTGGTGTCCTCGCCCGAGGACGTCGCCGGCTACGCCTCCCGCATCAGCACCGAGACCCAGCGCCTGTCCGGCATGGTCGACGACCTCTTCGAGCTCTCCAAGATCACCGCCGGCGCCCTGCGGCTCACCATGTCCGCGGTGCCGCTCGGCGATGTGATCAGCGAGGCCGTCGCCGCCGAAGGCCCCGTCGCCGCGCGCAAGGGCGTGCACCTGGAGGCCAACGCCGAGTCGTGGCCCGTCGTGCTGGGCAGCGACCCCGAGCTGGCCCGGGTGATCCGCAACCTGCTCTCCAACGCCATCCGCCACACTCCCGCCGATGGCACCGTCGCCGTGCATGTCGACGCCGAGGAGGGCCACGCAGTGGTCCGCGTCGACGACGCCTGCGGCGGCATCCCCGACCACGAGCTCGACCGCGTCTTCGACGTCGCCTTCCGCGGCAGCGCCGCCCGCACCCCCTCCGGGGACGGCGGTGCGGGCCTCGGGCTCGCCATCGCCCGTGGGCTCGTCGAGGCCCACCGTGGCGAGATCGCCGCCCAGAACCACGGCCCCGGCTGCCGCTTCGAGGTCAAGCTGCCCATCGCCGTCTAACGTGATCGGCATGGGGGACCTGCCTTTCGGGCCTATCGCCGCCGAGTACGACCGCCATCGGCCCGCGCCGCCCGAGGGCCTGATCGACGATCTCGAACGCCTCGGCGGCGAGGTGCTGGACGTCGGCTGCGGCACCGGGAAGGCGACGGTGGCTCTGGCCGAACGGGGCCTGACCGTGCTCGGCCTGGAACCCGACGAGCGGATGGCGGCCGTCGCGCGCGGCCACGGCGTCGAGGTGGAGGTCGGGGCCTTCGAGACCTGGGACGCCGGTGACCGGCGGTTCGACCTGCTGACCTTTGCCGACTCCTGGCACTTCGTGGACCCGGCCGTCGCAGTCCCGCGGGCCGCCGAGCTGCTCCGTCCTGGCGGCAAGGTCGCCCGGTTCTGGAACAGCTACGTCTTGGAGCCCGAGGCGATCGACGCCCTCGACCGCGTCTACCGCCGGCTGGCCCCTGAGAATCCGCAGACCTGGCGGCAGGCCGCCGCGTGGACTCCGGTCCGTCCCGACGACGACCCACTCGTGCGGGGCGGCTTCATGCCGTTGCGCACGCGCACCTACCGGTCGTCCGCCCTGCGGACCGCCGACGAGTGGGTGGCCATCGCGGCCACGACCAGCGGCCACCTGCGTCTCGGCGACCGCCTGGCGCCGCTGATGTCCGAGGCGCACGCGGCCATCGAGGCCCTCGGCGGCGCAGTGCGCGTGCACCGCACGACGGTCCTCGTGCTGGCCCGGCTGAGCTAACTCCGCACCGGGTCGCGCAGGGGAGCGGTGGCGAAGTCGGCCACGCCGTCGGCGAACGCCACCTGGGCCTTGAAGCCGAGACGCTCCACCGCCTTCGCTGGATCGGCGACGACATGCCGCACGTCAGCCGGCCGTGCACCGCCGACGATCAGTGGCGCCGGGCCGTCGCAGGCGGCGGCCAGCTCGGTGGCGAGGTCGCCCACGGTGTGCGGGTCGCCGGAGCACACGTTGACGGCCTCCAGCACGCCGTCCGGGGCCGGCTGCTCGACGGCGAGGGCGTTGATCAGCGCCACATCGGTGACATGCACGAAGTCCCGCATCTGCCGGCCGTCCTCCAGCACGGTCGGTGCCTGCCCGTTGCGCAGCGCGGACCGGAACAGCGAGGCCACGCCGGCGTACGGGGTGTCGCGCGGCATCCGCGGCCCGTAGACGTTGTGGTAGCGCAGCGCCCACACGTTGCCGCCGGTCTGGCGGGCCCACGCGGCGGCGAGATGCTCCTGCGCCAGCTTCGTGGCGGCGTACGTGCTGCGCGGGTCCAGCGGTGCCTCCTCGGGCACCTTGCGCCAATCCAGCAGGGCATCGCAGCACGGGCAGCGCGGGTCGTAGTTGCCGGCATCCACATCGGACTGCCGCCGCGGCAACGGCCGCACGACGCCGTGCTCGGGGCAGGCGTACCGGCCTTCGCCGTACACGACCATCGACGACGCCAGCACCAGTCGACGCAGGCCCGCGCGGTGCATGGCGGCGAGCAGCACGGCGGTGCCGTAGTCGTTGTGGGAGGCGTACTCCGGGGCGTCCGACGGATCGATGCCGTGGCCGACTACCGCCGCCTGGTGGCACACCACGTCCACGCCGGACAGCATGCTGTCCAGAAGCTCGGCGTTCCGCACGTCGCCCAGCACGATCTCGTGCCGTTTCGTCCACAGCGGCGGCTCGGCCGTGCCGTGGGCCTTGGGCAGCAGCGCGTCGAGCAGCACGACGTCGTGCCCGCGATCGGCCAGTTCGTCCGCGACGTGGGAACCGATGAAGCCGGCCCCGCCGGTGATGAGGACTCGCACGTCCCCGACGTTATGGGCACGGACGCCGCCGCGGTCGTCCGCGACCCGGTACGTCACAGAACCGTCAGATCCACTCGACCGCTAGGTTGGTGCCATGGAACGCAGTGCGCAGCGTCTCGGCCGTGCCCTCGTCGTGATCGTCAACGACGCGGTGGTGCACGGCGAGCACGAGGACACCATCGGGCCGCTGGTGACCGAGCTGTTGGAGGAGGCCGGCTTCATCGTCGACGGCGTCGTCGCGGTGTCCGGCGATGTGGTGGCCATCCGCAACGCCCTCAACACCGCCGTCATCGGCGGCGTCGACCTGGTCGTCACGGTCGGCGGCACCGGTGTGTCGCCGCGCGACCAGACGCCCGACGCCACCCAGGGTGTGCTGGACCGCCCCATCTCGGGCATCGCCGAGGCCCTGCGCTCGTCCGGCCTCGCCGCCGGCGCCGTGGACGCCGGCATCTCCCGCGGCCTGGTCGGCGTCTCCGGCAGCACCCTCGTCGTCAACCTGGCCGGCTCCCGCGGCGCCGTCCGCGACGGCATGGCCACCCTGTCCGCGCTGGTGCCGCACGTCATCGAGCAGCTCTCCAGTCTCGACGACTGACCCGACCGGGTCCGCCGTCCGGCGGGCCCGTCACGTCAACCCACGGGCCACGGACGCGCCTCATCGACGCGGGCGTCGGTGGCCCGCCGCGCTTCACCGGCCGGTCGG
>NZ_KK037166.1:5107324-5109412 GCF_000568255.1 Kutzneria sp. 744 | reverse complement strand
CCGACCGCGTCCGGTCACTTCTTGGTGTCGCCGTTGAACAGTTCGCCCACCTTGTCGCCGACCGCGCGCACGCCCTCGCTGAACTTGCCGCCGGTCAGCTCGTCCATCTTGGTCGCCGCGACGTCCGCGCCCTTGTTGATCGCCTCGCCCGCCTGCTCCAGGTAGGGCGCCGCCTTCTCGCGCAGCGGCTCCGCCTTCTCCGCCAGGTCGTTGACCACCTCAGTGGCCTTGTCCCGCAGCGGGGCGGCCTTTTCCGCCAGGTCGTTGGCCATGTCCTTGGCCTTGTCGAAGAAGCTCACATCGGCCCCCGTCTCCTGCTCGCTGACTGCCTCTGCCGTTCATGATGGACGATGTCCGGGTGAGCCAGCCACGTGAAGACCCCGAACCCACCCGCCGCCCCGACCCGAAGCGCCTGGGCGAGGTCTTCGGCGACGTCCTGCCCGACACCACCACCGACGAGCGCGACCCGGAGCCCCGCCCCGACAGCGGCGACCGCTGGTACGAGGAGAACCGCCCGCCCCACCACGAGGACCGCTAGCCCCGCCCGGTCCGCGAGGACCACCAGCACCGCCTGGCCCGCGAGGACCGGCTGGCTGCCGTGAGGTCCGCCAGCAACGCCCGCGCCATCACGAGGTCCGCGAGCATCGGCGAGCCCTCGCCAGGACCGCCAGCGTCGGCTGGCCGCCGCGGGGGACGGCCAGCACCGCCCGGCTCATCGCGAGGTCCTCAAGCACCACCCACGCCGTCGCAAGGTCCGTGAGCACCTGCCGGCCATCGCGAGGACCGGCAGCGTCGGCCGGCCGCCGTGAGGACGGCCAGCACCGTCTGCGCCTTTACGAGCTCCGCGAACACCTGCTCGCCCCCTCGCTAGGACCGCTGGCACCGGCCGGCCGTCGCGAGGAACACCATCGCCGTCTGCCTCACCACGAGGACCGCCACCATCGGCCGCCCCGTCACCACCATCGCTAGCACCGGCCGGCCCCGAGCGGCGCGCGTCCCCCAGCGCACCACCGAGGACCGGCGGCGCCGGCTCTCAGCGCTGGCTCTGCTGGGAACGCAGCAGGTCGCGGATCTCGGTCAGCAGCTCGATGTCGGTCGGCGCGGCCGGCTTCTCGTCCTCCTGCTTCTTGAAGCGGTTGGTGATGCGCTGCACCGGAATCACGACCAGGAAGTACACGACCGCGGCCACGATGATGAAGTTGATCAGCGCGGTGATGAACAGGCCGTAGTCGAAGGTCACGCCGACGACGGTGAACGTGCCACCGATCTTGCCGCCGGTGATGGCCTTGACCAGCGGGTTGATGAAGGCACTGCCCAGCGCCGTGACCAGCGCGGTGAACGCGGTGCCGATGACCACCGCTACCGCGAGGTCGACGATGTTGCCGCGGAACAGGAAGTCCCGGAAACCCTTCAGCATGACGACTCCTCCGAGGGACGAACGATCAGCGCAGAGTAACGGTGACCGATTGCGTCAATGACGCCGCCGCCACCTTCGCCGCGACCGGTCGGGGCAGGGCCACGACCACGAGGCGGCCCTTCGCCGACACACCCTCGCTCGGTCGGACCACAACTACAACGGCGTCGTTCGCCAGCACCCCCGGATCACCCACCACGTCCACCCGGCTGCCGGGCCGCAGCAGGTCGGCCACGGCCGCGTCGGTCAGCCGCACCGGCACCGCGACGGCATCCCGGTTCCCGGTGGCCAGCAGCGTGTTCTCCGGCCCGACCAGCCGTACGTCAGTGATCGTCTCGCCGGCCCTGGCCGCGCCGGCCAGCACCCGCCCGACGGCCGCCGCGTCGTCGCCGATGGCCCCTGCCGGCACGTAGGCCGCCGGCAGGCTGCGTATTCGCAGGTCGTCGCGGGTCAGCGTGGCGCCCGACGACACGTCCCGGGCTGCGACCAGCACCGGGACGGTGTTCTCACGGCCGTGCAGCAGCGTCGTCGCGGCCAGCACGACGGCCAGCACGGCCAGCAGAACCGCCGCGGTGCGGCGGAACAGGATGGTGCGCGCCCAGTTGGAGGTGGTCAGCAGGCGGCGGAGTCTTGTGCGGTTGACGCCATGCGATCCACGCTAGGGGGCCGTGAAC
>NZ_KK037166.1:5055684-5107224 GCF_000568255.1 Kutzneria sp. 744 | reverse complement strand
CTCCCTGTGGACAACTCAGCTGGCGGCGGCCTTCGCCGGCGCGGATGAGGTACTCTCCGCCGCCTTCGCGGCCGGCTTCGACTCCGCCTTGGTCTCGCTCTTGGTCTCGGACTTCGTCTCCGAGCTGCCGGCGGCGGCCGGCGAGGTGGCGGTCGAGCCGTTGCGGCTGTCGGTGCGGTAGAAGCCGCTGCCCTTGAACACCACGCCCACGGAGCCGAACAGCTTGCGCAGCTTGCCACCGCACTCGGGGCACTCGGACAGCGCGCTGTCGCTGAAGGACTGAACCGCGTCGAAGCGGTGTCCACATGCGGTGCACGCGTACTGGTAGGTCGGCACGGTTCCTCCGCGAGCAGTCAGTATTGGCACTCCTGTGCAGCGAGTGCCAAGACGATGATGCGACACGACGGCGTGACCATGCAAACAGCAAGGGGAATCGTCACAGTCGCACAAAACCACCCGATGGGGTGAGGACCGCCGTCATCAGCACGTCATGGGGCTCCGCCGGCAGGTGGTCCACGAACTCCTCCTCCCGGACGATCGCGATGCGCGGGGCGGTGACGCCGACCAGCGACCGGTCGTAGTGCCCGGCGCCGCGCCCCAGCCGCACGCCCCGCCGGTCCACCGCCAGCGCCGGGATCAGCACCGCGTCCGCGTTGGCGATCGCACCGGGCCCGAGCCGCAGCCCGGTGGGCTCACGCAGGCCGAACGGGCCGGGCACGAGGTAGTTGGCCCCGAAGTAGACGCCCCAGTCCAGCGGCTCCCTGCCCGTGACGATCGGCAGCAGCACCCGCCGCCCCGTCGCCCGCAGCGCGTCCAGCAACGCCACCGAGCCCGGCTCGGTGCCGACCGGCACGTAGGCGCACACCGTCGCGGCCGCCCAGCCCACCGCCGACATCGCCTCGGCAAGCGCTTGCGCCTCCGCCGCCCGTACGTCGCTTGACAACTCGGCACGGGCCTTGACCAGGCGTTTCCGCCATGAATCCTTTTCTGAGTCACGCCCCGCCGGTGTCACGGTCCCACCTCGCAGAGTGACGGATAGTCTTTTCGTCCATGAGCTCGCCAAGCGCCTTCCACACGGCCATCGTGCCCGCTGCCGGCCTGGGCACCCGCTTCCTGCCGACGACCAAGGCCGTCCCCAAGGAACTGCTGCCCGTGGTGGACACCCCCGGCATCGAGCTGGTGGCCACCGAGGCCGCGCAGGCGGGCGCCACCAAGCTGGTCATCGTCACGTCGCCGGGCAAGGACGCCGTCGCCAACTACTTCCGGCCGCAGCCCGAGCTGGAGCAGACGCTGGAGGCCCGCGGCAAGACCGAGCTGCTGGCCAAGGTGCAGCGGGCCACCAAGCTGCTGTCCGTCGAGACCGCGATCCAGGACAAGCCGCTCGGCCTCGGCCACGCCATCGGCTGCGCCGAGGGCAACCTCGACGGCTCCGACGAGGCCGTCGCCGTGCTGCTGCCCGACGACCTGGTGCTGCCGACCGGCGTGCTGACCAAGATGTCCGAGGTCCGGGCCAAGCTGGGCGGCACCGTGCTGTGCGCGTTCGACATCCCCCGCGAGGAGATCTCCGCCTACGGCGTGTTCGACGTGCGCGACACCGGCGACGACGACGTCAAGCAGGTCGTCGGAATGGTGGAGAAGCCCCAGGCGCAGGACGCCCCGTCCACCTTCGCCGCGGCCGGCCGCTACCTGCTCGACCGGGCGATTTTCGACGCCATCAAGCGCATCACCCCGGGCGCGGGCGGCGAGTTGCAGATCACCGACGCGATCGCGATGCTGATCAACGAAGGTCACCCCGTGCACGTCGTGGTCCACCGCGGCGGCCGGCACGACCTGGGAAACCCGGGTGGTTTCCTGCGTGCCGCGGTGGACTTCGCCCTCGACCACCCGGAGTATGGCGCTGACCTGCGCTCCTGGCTGGAGGGTCGAATCGGGAAGGCTTGAGCGAACCACGATGAGGTCAGTAGACGAGCAGCTCACCCGGGTACTCGGGGCCGCGGTCCGGCCCTCGCCCGTTCGGGTGGCGATCTCCGAGGCGCAGGGCCTGCTGTGCGCCGAGGAGGTCGTGGCCGAACGCGCCCTGCCCGGCTTCGACCAGGCCGCGGTCGACGGCTACGCGGTGCGCAGCGTCGACGTGCAGCCGGCCAACGACAACCCGGTCACGCTGCCGGTGGTCGGGGAGATCCCCGCGGGATCCCGCCAGCCCCGCCGGCTGCAGCCCGGGCAGGCCGTCCGGGTCGCCACCGGGGCGCCGCTGCCGACACTGGCCGACGCCGTGGTTCCGCTCGGCTACACCGACGGCCACCCGGCCAAGGTGACCGTGACCATGTCGGTGCCGTCGGCGGCCTTCGTCCGGCGCACCGGCGAGGACGTGCAGACCGGCGACGTCGCCGTGCGCAGCGGCACCACCATCGGCTCCGCCCAGGTCGGCCTGCTGGCCGCCGTGGGCCGGGACAAGGTGCTGGTGCACCCCAAGCCGCGGGTGTCGATCATCTGCGTCGGCGACGAGCTGGTCGACGTCGACCGCACGCCCGGCCCCGGCCAGGTCTACGACGTCAACTCCTACGCGCTCGCCGCGGCCGCGCGGGACGCCGGCGCCGAGGTGTCGCGGGTCGGCATCGTGCCCGGCGACCCGCGACGGCTGCGCGAGATCGCCGAAGGACGGCTGCTGCTGTCCGAGATCGTCGTGATCGCCGGCGGGGTCGGCGGCAGCACCGGCGACGAGGTGCGGGCCGCCCTGGCCGACCTCGGCGACCTCGACACCACCCGGGTCGCCATGCACCCCGGCTCCGCGCAGGGCTTCGGCCGGCTCGGACCCGACTCCGTGCCGACCTTCCTGCTGCCCAGCAACCCGATGAGCGCCCTGGTGGTGTTCGAGGTGTTCGTCCGGCCGCTGATCCGCACCGCGCTCGGCAAGGCCAACCCGTACCGGCGGATGGTGTCCGCGCGGCTGCTGTCGCCGCTGACGTCCACCAAGGGCCGCCGGGGCTTCCTGCGCGGGCAGCTGCTGCGCGACAGCAACAACGACGACTTCCTGCTGCAACCGCTGGGCACGTCCGGCTCGCACCTGCTGGCGTCGCTCGCCGAGGCCAACTGCCTGGCCGTCGTCGACGAGGACGTCACCGACGTCGGCGTCGGGGAGGAGATCCAGGTGTGCTTCCTCGCCCAGCGTGGGTGAGCCCATGGAGATCGCCGAATTCGGCGGCGGTCGGCACCCGGGCTGGCCGGTGCGCCTAGGTCCGCTGGCCGTCCCGGCCGGCGTCGTCGAGCTGCGGCCGCCCCGCCTGTTCGACGCCAGCACCTGGTCCCGCATCCGCATCCGCGAGCGCTCGTACCTGGAGAACTGGGAGCCCACCGCGCCCGGCAGCTGGGAGGAGCGCAACGGCGTGCTGGCCTGGCCCAGCCAGTGGTCCGCGCTGCGCGGCCTGGCCCGACGGGGGCAGACTCTGCCGTTCATGATCCTGGTTGACGGCGTGCTGGCCGGGCAGGTCACCGTCGGCAACGTGCTGCGGGGCTCGCTGCGGTCGGCATGGGTCGGCTACTGGGTCGACAGCGAGGTCACCGGCGGCGGTGTCGCCACGGCCGCCACCGCGCTCGTCGTCGACCACTGCTTCCGGCACGCCGCCCTGCATCGCATCGAGGCCACCGTGCGTCCCGAGAACACCCCCAGCGTCCGGGTCCTGACCAAGCTCGGGTTCCGCGAGGAAGGGCTGTTCCGCCGCTATCTGGACGTGGCCGGCGGCTGGCGGGACCACATCTGCTTCGCCCTGACGGCCGAAGAGGTCACGGACGGCCTGGTAGACCGTTTGGTCGCGGCCGGACGCGCCCAGCGCGCGTAATCGAGTTCCCCCGAACGTGCGCTTTTCGCCACACTTGCGGAACCGTGTATCCCCGGCGCGCCTCGGAGACACGTGTGACTGTTGTGACTAACGTGGCGTCTGCGGACAGCGCACGCCCATCGAACTGACGGGGGAGGTGACGAACATGCCCAGCTCACTGATCATCGTCGCCCTGGTTGTCGCATGGCTCGTCGTCCTTGTCCCGATGATCGCGCGCAAGCGCGCGGAGGTGGCCAAGACCTCCGACTCGGCGATGGCCGCCCGCGTGCTGCACGGCGGCGCAGCCGAGGATGTTGAGGAGGAGATCGACATGAGCGTCGACGAGTCCGAGACAGCGATCACGGACGACGACTACCGCGACTACGAGGACACGCCGCGGGCCTACCGACCCGGCCGCGGCGGCTACGACCCCGAGGCCGCGGCCAGCACCGCGCGGGCCAAGTACGCCTTCCGGCAGCGCATGGTCCTGCTGCTGCTCGTGCTCTCCGTGCTCAGCGCCCTGTTCGCCGGGCTCGTCATGCCCATCGCCTGGTGGGGCCACGGCGGCGTCGACCTGCTGCTCGTCGGCTACCTGGCCTACCTTCGCCGCCAGGTCCGCATCGAGACCGAAGTCCGCGAACGCCGGCAGGCCCGCATCCGCGGCCGCGACGCCGACGAAGCCGAATTCGTCGAGACCGAATACGACGAGACCGAATACGTCGACGAGGACTACACCCCCGCCGACCCGGCCCCCGCGCCCGTCGCCGACCCCGTCGAACCCGCCCTGTCCGAGTACGAGGAAGCGCCGCGCTCCACCCCCGCCCGGGCTCCCTACCGCCCCGGACCGCTCCTCAACGGCACCACCCTCGTCGACATCGACGACGAGGACCCCGCCTTCGAAGACCTCGACCTGCCCCACCGTCGCGGCTACCGCCGAGCCGCCGGCTGAACCCGGGGGGGTGGCAAAACCACCCACCACCCTCCTGCTATAGTTCTTCCCGTACCGAGGCGGAAGCCGAAGTACGACGGGGCTGTAGCACAGTTGGTAGCGCGTCTCGTTCGCATCGAGAAGGTCAGGGGTTCGATTCCCCTCAGCTCCACTCGGGATCGAGGGGCCTGTGTCCGCAGAAAGCGCGGACGCAGGCCCCTCGTCTTTTGTTGTGGGGGACGACCCCCGCACCCCCGGGGTGGGAGGGCTTCGCCCCCCACGCCCCCCATAGGGGTTCTGTCGGACCGGTCTAAGTAGTTCGGCCTCTATCAGGGGGGCTAATCGGTGGTGCATTGATGGGGGTGTGGGGCTGGGGGGCAAGGATTTGTGCAAGAAGAGTGCAGGGTGGGGTGTGCATTGTGGGTTAGCGGTCCTGGGGGAAGTGGTGCTCGGGGGCCGTTGAGCAGGATCTCAATGCACACGGGAGGACAACAATGCGCAAAGCAGCCATCGTCGCGGCGGTCGGGGCCTCGGCGGCCATGATGCTGGGCGTCACGGGGGTCGCATCGGCCAGTGCGGTGTCGTGGCCGGGCGTCAACGGGGCCCTGTACGCGAGCAGCAACACGCTCTACGTCAAGGATGCGGCCTGCGACGACGACTCCGTCTACGCGCAGTGGCGGACCCAGGGCGGCGACACCCAGAAGATCAACAACACCAGTGGGTGCGGGGCGACGGTGAGCCGTGTTCTGCCCATGGGTGAGGGCACGGTCATCTTCTGGCGGGTGTGCGTCGACAAGTCCTGGCCGACCTCGGACAGCTGCTCGCCGTGGAAGTCGGAGAAGATCTGACCGCGGCACGAGTGCTGGACGGCCACGTGGTGATGGCCGGCTGAACACGACAACGAACCCCTCCGGGCGGCCCACAGGGCTGGCCGGAGGGGTTCGTTGTCGTGCGCCAAGGGAATCGACGCCGCTGTGAATGCGGGGGAGACGGGCGGAGGCCGTCCGAACAGGCACTGTGCGCGCGCCGACAATGGTGCGCGCACGAATGGATAGAGGGCTTGCAAAGTTTCTGCAATACACTGGTCAAAGGGCCTGCCGTGAGCAAGGGAGACGAGGCAAGGCGCGCCGGTGCTGTCGCGTGGAGGAGGTTGCCGTTCGTGTTGCGCCTGCTGGGGGAGGTGGCCGTCAAGGTCGACGGGCGGACGGTGGAACTGGGCCCGGCGAGGCAGCGGTGCATGCTGGCGGCCCTGGCGGTGGACGCCGGCCGGGTGGTGCCGACCGACCGCCTGGCGGAACGCGTCTGGGGCCCGGCCGCGCGGCCGCGGGGACGGGCGACGTTGCACAGCTACATCTCGCGGCTGCGACGGGCACTCGGCGGCGTGCACAACATGGCCATCGTGCGGCGGTCGAGCGGCTACGTCCTGACGACCGACCCGGCGGCGCCGGTGGTGGACCTGCACGAGTTCCGGGACCTGTGTGACCGCGCCCGGGGGGACGCCGACGACACACGGGCCGCGGAGCTGCTGACCCAGGCGCTGGACCTGTGGCGCGGGGAGGCGTTGACCGGCCTGGACGGCGAGTGGGTCGAAGCCGAACGCGCCCGATTGGCACGGGAAAGGCTGGCCGCGCAACACGATCTGGTCGATGCCCGTCTCCGCGCCGGGCAGGGCGAGGCCCTGGTGGTCGAACTGGCCGGGCGGGCCGAGGAACATCCGCTGGACGAGCGGGTGCAGAGCCAGTACATGCTCGCCCTGCACCGAGCCGGGCGGGCCGCCGACGCGCTGGAGTGCTACCGGCTGATCCGAGCCCGACTGGTCGAGGAACTGGGCACGGAACCCGGCGCCGCGCTCCAGGACGTGCACCGGCGAATCCTCGCTGACTGGCCCGACGACGTGCGGCCGAGCGCCGTCGGATGGGTGGCGCCGCGCCTGCCGCCCGCGTCGTTCGTCGACACGGGCGAGACCACGCGCCGCAACTGCCTTCCCCGCGATCTTCCCGATTTCATCGGGCGGGAAAGCGAACTCGCCCGCCTGGTGGCCGCCGCCGACGACCGGGCCACGGTCTACACGGTCGACGGGATGGCCGGCGTCGGCAAGACCGCGTTCGCGGTGCACACCGGCCACCTGCTGGCCGACCGGTTTCCGGACGGTGCGCTGTTCGTCGATCTCCAGGGCCACAGCGCGGGCAAGACGCCGCTGACCGCGGACGAGGCCCAGGACGTTCTGTTGGGACAGCTGGGAATCGTGGCGACCGGAGACGCCAGGGCGCAGTGGCGGGCCAAGACCGTGGCGCTGCGGCTCCTGGTCGTCTTCGACAACGCGGTGGACGAGACGCAGGTGGCCCCGCTGGTGCCGGCCGGTCCCAGCCTCGTGATCGTGACGAGTCGGGCCAGGCTGCCCGACCTCGCCGGGGCCCGCCCGCTGTCGCTGGCCGTCCTGCCGGACGAGGAGGCCACGGCGTTCTTCGCCCGCCTGGTCGGCGTGGATCGGGCGGCGGCCGAGCCCGCGGCCGTGGCGCACATCGTTCGCCTGTGCGCGGGTCTGCCGCTCGCGCTGCGGTTGTCCGGGGCCCGGCTCGCGCATCGCACCACCTGGCCCATCGCCCACCTGTCCGCGCAGCTCGCGGACGCCCGCTGGCGGCTGCCGAAACTGTTCGCCGACCGCGAGGTGGCGCTGGCGTTCCGGATGTCGCACGAGCACCTGCCCCCGGTCGACCAGCAGGTCTTCTACGCCCTGGCCCGGCATCCGGGCGCCGATGCCGACACCGCGGTCCTCGCGGCGATGACCGACCTGCCGCTCGGCGCGGCCGACGACGCCCTCCAGCGGCTGGTCGACGTCCACCTGGCCGAGGAACCCGTGCCCGGCCGCTACCGCCAGCACGACCTGCTCAGGCAGTACGCCCGCGGTCTGTCGGACGACCCTCGGATGACCGAGAAGATGCTCGACCACTATCTGACGGCCGTGACGGAGGCGGCTGAGCACCTCGAACAGGACGGGCCGTCGGCCGAGGCCGCTCGGGCCTGGCTGATGGCGGAGCGCGGCAACCTGTTGGCCGCGACGCGCTGTGCCGCGGCCGAGGGGCACAGCAACTACGCCTGGCAGCTGGCCATCTCCTTCTGGCACGTGCTGGGCCACCACCTCGCGGATGACGACCCGATCGAGCTGCTTGAGCACGGCCTGGCCGCGGCGCGGGAGACGGCCGAGGGCGGCGAGGGTCTGCTGAGCACCCTGCTGGCGCTGGCCCACTGGTCCGCCGGCCACACCTCGCGTGCCTTCGATCTGCTGACCGCATCGGCAAAACAGCGTGAGAACACCGAAACCCACGCGCACACGCTCGCCCTGCTCGGGTTGATGCACCTGCAACGTGGCGAGCACACTCAGGCGGCCCGCCATGCGCAGGCCGCGTTCGACGAGCTCGCCGAACTCGCGCGCCTTTCCCCGCTCGGCGTCGACGCCAAGATCATCACCTTTTGGACCCGTGGCGTCGTTCGCGACCTGAAAGGCGAGCACGAGTCGGCGCTGGCCTATCTGCGGACCGCCTACACCAGCTGCGAGGAACTGGGCCAACTCAGCCCGAACGACCACGTGCTCACCGCGCTGGCCCGTTGCCTTGTCGCGCTCGGCGCCACCGATGAGGCGCTTGTCCACCTCAACCAGGCCCTCGATCTGCGGCAGCGGATCGGTGACCAGGAAGGCGAAGCCGAGACGCTGATCCTCATCGGAACGGCCCAACTCGTATCGGGGAACGCCCCTGATGCTCTGGGATCACTGCACGCGGCGGTGGCCATTCTCGGCGAGGGCACCCGGCTCATGGCTCGCGCGCGGATCGAACTCGGACGAACTCTCGCCGCTCTCGGCCGCACTGCCGAGGCCGTTCGGGAATGCGATCTCGGCCTCTCCGCCGCGGTTCACGGCGGTCATCTCCATGAACAGGTCCAGGCGCATCACGAACTCGCCGAATTGCTCGCCGACGCTGACATGCGCAAGGCCGGTGAGCACCGATCGGCCGCGGTGGAAATCGGTGCCCGGCTCGATCTGGAACACCCGCAATCGCTACCGCATCTCCGTCCCGCCGGCTGGTGAATCAATCGCTCGCCGTGATGAATTCGGCGAATTCCGGGCTGCGGTCGCATCGGTGTCGAGCTTTTCGGCCTGTGGATCGGGGTGGATGCGTGTGGGGCGACGTCGACCGGCCGCGGCCGGTGGACGGGCGATCTTCGACGCCCACGGAGGGTGGTCGCGGAAGTGGATCACGGGGATGAGCACTGTGGGTGGCTTCATCAATATTGACTACGCCAAGCAGGTGACGTTGGCGGCGGTGTGGCCGGGCGTGGGGATTGTGTAGGTAGCGGTGAGCTGGGGCGATGCTCGTTGAATGATCAAGTGACCGCTCTGGGCGGTTACCGGCGGTGTCGACGAGACCCGTTGCATGAGGCGTTCCTAGGTCGATAGTGGAGGCATGGTCGAGCACGGAACGGAACCGGCGAGATGTGGATGGTTTTCATGTAAACTACCTGCGATTTGCTCCAGCAAGACCCGAATCTGATTCGCACACCGGGAGCAATCATGAAGCTGGGTGCCGACAAGCCCGCAGACTCCGTCCACTACCGGCGGGACCGCTCGCTCAACCCGATACTGCTGCCGTTCATGATCGTCTTTTTCCTGCTGACGGCGGTGGGGATCGCCGTGGTGATCACTGTCGCCGCGGTGGTGTACCTGCTGGCCGTGGCCGGGTCGGCGCTGGTGGGACTCGTGCGGCCGAAGCCCGAGGGCCTCAGCCGCGGGCAGACCGTGCGGGCGACGGTCGAGGTGATCAACAAGGTGGCGCTGAAGCCGCGCCGGGGCAAGCACGCCCGGCCCCGGCTGCTGCCGAGGTCGCTGGTGCCGTTCACTCGCTGAACGTGATCCACTCCACCACGCGCTCCGCCACGAAGTCCTCGTTCTCCTCGCACGTGCCGTCGATCTCCACCAGCACGTCATCGGCCTTGAGCCGCCGCGCGGCGGCGCGGGATGACTCCACGGGAACCCGGACGTCCTTGGTCCCGTGCACGATGAGTGTGGGCGGCAGGATCTCGCCGAACACGAAGCTGGGGCGCACCCAGAACGCCTCGTTCAGGAAGGCCCGGCCGTGCCGCACGCCGGGCCCGTGTTCCAGGTAGCCGACGTCGGCCAGCCGCGGTGACGCCAGGCGGCCGCCGGACCAGTTCGGATTCTGGTCGATGTAGTCGCCCTTGAAGTTCAGCTGAGGCGTCAGCAGCACCAGGCGGTCCAACTCCGTCGGGCGTCTCGCCGCGTAGAAAGCCGCTAGTCCACCGCTGAACCGGGTGCCGAGCAGCGACACCCGACGAGCGCCGGTCTCCGTCCGGACGTGCTCGACGGCGGCGCGAAGATCGTTCAAATGCTCCGTGAGGGTCCGTTCCTCCTGGCTGCCCCCGCTGGCCCCGTGCCCGCGGTGGTCAAACCGCAGCGTCGCCACGCCCTCGGCCGCCAATTCCTCGGCCAGCAGCGGAAAAAGGCCGTTCTCGTCCCGGTCGAGTCCCTCGCTGTGGGCCAGCACAACCGCCCGCCGAGGCTCGCCGGACGGTGGTGCGGTGATGGTCCCGGCCAGCCGGAGGCCGTCGAGCGACCGAAAGCTCCCCATCCACCGATGCTCCCATGGGGAGGCTGGTGCGGGGCGACCTTCGGCGGCCGGCAACCGAAGACGGCACCTACGGACCGGGATTCGTCGCACCTCCGCGCGGTGTCGACCGTGGCCGAGGGTGCGTTCGCGGGCATGGCGGTGCCCGCTCCGCCGCTAGACGACGCTGCCGTCGACCACGACGGTCGCCTGCTGATGGCCACGGGCGGAAAGGGCGTTGCCCAGGGCCACCAGCCGCGCGCCGAACTCCGCGTGCTGCTGGCGGCTGAAGGACCCGTCGAGCATGGCCAGCGTTATCCCAGGCACGGCGTCGTTGACGCTCATGAGCTCGGCGAGCAGTTCACGGTCCGCTCGAATCAACTGCGACCTCCCGTCCGACCACCCACGCGCCCTGGTCGAAGGTAGAGACGGCGGCGAGAACCGGAAGGTTGCGTTGGGGCAGTGGGGAATGGGGAAGGGCGTGGGTAATGGGACAGGGCCGGCGACGGGGCGTGGGACCGGAGCTGAGGCCGGCGGGGGGATTGGGGAAGGGTGGGGCGGGGCGCGGGGGAGGCCCGAGGGGTGGGGGAGGCCGGCGGCGAGGGTGGGAGAGGTGCGAGCGCAGGTGGGGCGGGTTGTTCGCAGGGAGAGCGCTCTCTGAGCGTGCTACAAATGCTGCATGAGCACCGATCAGGCGCCGCCGACGCTGGAGCATGTGGCGAAGGTGGCGGGGGTGTCGCGGGCGACGGTGTCCAGGGTGGTGAACGGCATCCGCAACGTGGACCCGGAGCTGCGCGAGGCGGTGGAGCGCGCGATCGAGCAGACCGGGTACGTGCCGAACCGGGCGGCCCGGTCGCTGGTGACGCGCAGGACGGGCGCGGTGGCGCTGGTGGTGTCGGAGCCGAACAAGCACACGGACGCGTTTCCGGGCGGGGTGTTCGCGGACCCGTTCTTCGGGCGGGTGGTCAGCGGCGTGCTGAGGGTGCTGGGCCCGATGGACGTGAGCCCGGTGCTGATGCTGGTGGACTCGGAGAAGGCCCGGGCGCAGCTAATGAACCGGCTGCGGCAGGACCGGTTCGACGGGGTCCTGCTGATCTCGATAGATCCCAGGGATCCGCTGCCGGGGCAGCTGACGGACGCGGAAGTGCCGACGGTGATGTTCGCCCGTCCGGTGCGGCCGACACCGATCAGCTACGTGGACGTGGCGCACGAGGACGGCGCCCGGCTGGCGGCGGAGCACCTGATGGCACGAGGCTGCAAGCAGGTGGCGACGATCAGCGGCCCGCTGGACACGCCGGCGGGGCAGGACCGGCTGGCCGGCTTCCGGTCGACGATGGCCCGGCACGGCCAGGCCTTCGTGCCCAGCGCGGAAGGCGACTTCACGCAGACGGGCGGGGAGCGGGCCACTGAGAAGCTGCTGGCCGAGCAGCGGTTCGACGGCCTGTTCGTCGCCAATGACCTGATGGCCATGGGTGCCCTCGACGTGCTGCGCAAGCACGGGAAACGCGTTCCCGAAGACGTCTCGGTGGTCGGCTTCGACGACAGCGGCGCGGCGTTGAGCAGCCGGCCGCAGCTGACCACGATCCGGCAGCCGGTGGAGGACATGGCGGCCGAGATGGCCCGCCTGGTGCTGGAGCGCATGGACGGCGAAGGCCAGCGGGTGACCTCGGTGATCTTCGAGCCGGTTCTGGTGGTCCGCGGCTCCTCCTGACCGACGCCGAACGCGGTCGACGCTGAGCGCCGCACTGGGAGAGCGCTCTCTTGACGGGCCTGTGAACCTCGGGTAAAACTGCGTACCAGTTCGGAGAGCGCTCTCCCGCCAGAGGGGCTACTCGGTCCGCTGCCACGACGTACCCCTGGAGAACCGATGAAGGCTCTCTCCTGTGCGCTGCTGCTCGTGCTCGGCCTGTGCGCACCGGTGCTCGTCCCGTCCACCGCCCACGCGGCGACAACGCTGCTGTCCCAAGGAAGACCGACAACGGCCTCGTCGACTGAGGGGGACGGCTACGCGGCCGCCAACGCGGTCGACGGCAACGCCGGCACACGCTGGGCCAGCGCCTGGAACGACGATCAGTGGCTCCAGGTCGACCTCGGCTCGTCCCAGGCGATCAGCCAGGTGACCCTGCAGTGGGAGGCGGCCTACGCGACCTCCTTCGAGATCCTGGTGTCGGACAACGCCACCACCGGCTGGCACGCCGTCTACTCGACGACCACGGGAACCGGCGGCCAGCAGACGGTGCCCGTGAGCGGCACCGGTCGCTACGTGCGGATGCACGGCATCAAGCGGGTCGGCGGCTACGGCTTCTCGCTGTGGGAGTTCCAGGTCTACGGCGGGGGCACGGACCAGCCGGGCGGCCCGCAGTGGAACCCGGTCTGGACCGACAACTTCCCCGGCGCGGCCGGTAGCGCGCCCAACGCCGGGAACTGGATCACTGCCAACGGCCCGAATCCGTCCAGCGGCGAGGTCGAGACGAACACACCGGCCAACGTCGCCCTCGACGGCAACGGCCACGTCAACCTGACCGCCCTGAACAACGGCGGCAACTGGACGTCCGGCCGCATCGAGTCGCAACGCACCGACTTCGCCGCGCCGGCCGGCGGCCAGCTGATGATCACAGCCTCCATCAAGCAGCCCAACGTGTCCAACGCGCTCGGCTACTGGCCGGCCTTCCGCGCCTACGGATCGGCCTACCGCGGCAATCTCGGGGCGTGGCCGGCGGTCGGCGAGGCCGACATCATGGAAGGCGTCAACGGCCGCGCGCAGTCGTCGGAAACCCTGCACTGCGGCACGGTCCCGGGCGGCAACTGCGGCGAGTACAACGGCATGACCAGCGGCCTCGGGACGTGTGGCGACTGCCAGACCGCGTACCACACCTACGCCGAGGTGATCGACCGGACGCTGAGCGACGAGCAGATCCGGTTCACCATCGACGGCCAACAGGTCTGGCAGGTCAGGGAAAGCCAGGTCGGGGTCAGCACCTGGCAGGCCGCCGTCGATCACGGGTTCTACCTCGTGTTCGACCTGGCGATCGGCGGCGGCTACCCGAACACGGTGTGCGACCGCAGTGATGATTCGCGGCGGCCAACGTCGCCCTCGACGGCAACGGCCACGTCAACCTGACCGCCCTGAACAACGGCGGCAACTGGACGTCCGGCCGCATCGAGTCGCAACGCACCGACTTCGCCGCGCCGGCCGGCGGCCAGCTGATGATCACAGCCTCCATCAAGCAGCCCAACGTGTCCAACGCGCTCGGCTACTGGCCGGCCTTCCGCGCCTACGGATCGGCCTACCGCGGCAATCTCGGGGCGTGGCCGGCGGTCGGCGAGGCCGACATCATGGAAGGCGTCAACGGCCGCGCGCAGTCGTCGGAAACCCTGCACTGCGGCACGGTCCCGGGCGGCAACTGCGGCGAGTACAACGGCATGACCAGCGGCCTCGGGACGTGTGGCGACTGCCAGACCGCGTACCACACCTACGCCGAGGTGATCGACCGGACGCTGAGCGACGAGCAGATCCGGTTCACCATCGACGGCCAACAGGTCTGGCAGGTCAGGGAAAGCCAGGTCGGGGTCAGCACCTGGCAGGCCGCCGTCGATCACGGGTTCTACCTCGTGTTCGACCTGGCGATCGGCGGCGGCTACCCGAACACGGTGTGCGGCTGCACGTCCCCGAGCCCTCAGACGTCGTCGGGCGGCGTGCTGAGCATCGGCTCCGTCGGCGTGTACACGAGCACCGGCGCCACCCCACCGCCGCTGACGACACCGCCGGTGCCGAACGGCGGCAGCGTGGTCAAGGTGACCGGCGGCCAGGGCAACTGGGGCCTGTCGGTGAACGGAAACCCCTACTACATCAAGGGAGTCACGTTCGGCCCGCAGAGCGCGACGGCCGACGCGCACATGCAGGATCTCAAGGAACTCGGCGTCAACACGGTCCGGACCTGGGGCACCGATGCCTCGAGTCAGCCGCTGCTGGATCGCGCTGCCGCCAACGGCATCAAGGTGATCAACGGGTTCTGGCTCAACCAGGGCACCGATTTCGTCAACGACACGGCGTACGAGGACAGCACCCTCAACGCGATCGTGCAGCAGGTCAACGCCTACAAGAACCATCCGGGCGTGCTGATGTGGGACGTCGGCAACGAGGTCCTGCTGACGTTGCAGAACACCTATTCCGGAACGCAGCTGGAGACGGAGCGCAACGCCTACGCCCGTTACGTCGAGCGGGTGGCGCAGGCGATCCACGCGGCCGACCCGAACCACCCGGTGACCTCGACCGACGCCTGGACCGGTGCTTGGCCGTACTACAAGGCCAACACGCCGTCGCTGGACCTGTACGCGGTCAACTCCTACGGCGCGGTCTGCAACGTCAAGCAGGACTGGATCAACGGCGGTTACACCAAGCCGTACATCGTCACCGAGTCCGGTGAGGCCGGCGAATGGGAGGTTCCCAACGACGCCAACGGGGTGCCGACCGAACCGTCCGACCAGCAGAAGGTCGCCGGCTACGCCAGCGCCTGGAACTGCATCCAGGGCCACACCGGCGTGTCGCTGGGCGCCACGTTGTTCAACTACGGCAACGAGAACGACTTCGGCGGTATCTGGTTCAACCTCGAACCGGGCGGCTGGAAGTTCCCGACCTACTATCAGGTCGCCCAGAGCTACGGCGGCACGCCGGCGACCCCGGCCGGCCCGGTGATCACGGGAATGTCCGTGCCGCAGACCGTCAGTGCCGGCAAGCAGTTCGCCGTCAGCGTCAACGTGACGGGGTCAGTGCGCTACAACCTCATGTACAGCAGCAAATACGTCGACAACAACACCATCCTGCGCTACGCCGACTTCACCCAGACCGGCGCGAACTCCTTCAACGTCACCGCGCCCAACCAGCTCGGCGTCTGGAAGGTGTACGTGTACGCCTACGACGGCCATGGCAACGTCGCCGTCGAGACGAAGTCGGTCAACGTGACGGTGCCGCCGGTCAACGGTGTCAACGTGGCGCGGGGCAAGCCGACGACCGCTTCCAGTTATCAGGCAACGGGAAACGGCGCGCCCTTCCCGCCGAGCAACGCCGTCGACGGCAACAACGGGACGCGGTGGGCCACCGACTGGAGCGACCCACAGTGGATCCAGGTCGACCTCGGCCAGACGACCGCGATCCACCACATCCAGCTGGTCTGGGAGTCCGCGTACGGCAAGGCGTACACGATCCAGGTGTCGCCGGACGGCACCTCGAACTGGACCACGATCCACGGCACCACCACGGGCGCTGGGGGCGTCGAGGACTTCGATGTGAGCGGCTCCGGCCGGTTCGTCCGGCTGACCGGCACCCAGCGCGGCACCACGTACGGCTATTCGCTGTTCGAGTTCGGCATCTACCAGTAGGGAGAAGCCCGTGTCCCGCAAGGCCCTGCTCCTCGCCGCGGCACTGGTGGTCGCGCTGGCGTCGGTCGCTCAGGCCGACGACGTCGTGACCCACCACGAGTTCCAGGCCGACTGCACGATCACCCACCACCAGCCGGACGATCCCATCGTCTTCCCGAACCAGCCGGGGGCGTCGCACGACCACACGTTCCTGGGCAACACCACGACCAACGCGGCGACCACCCTGAACTCGCTGCTGGCCGCCGGCACCGGGGCCACCACGTGCCTGGCGCCCGACGACCTGTCCGCGTACTGGTTCCCCACGCTGTACAACGGAAACCAGCCGATCCTGTCCACCTGGTCGCAGGTCGTCTACTACAAGTCCGGCATCCTGGACTACACCAAGGTCCAGCCCTTCCCGCAGGGGCTGAAGTTCGTGGTCGGCGACATGATGGCCACCCAGGACCAGTTCCAGCACGCGCCCGGCGCCATCGAGGGCTGGGAGTGCGGCGACAGCTTCCACAACTGGGACTTCCCGTCCTACTGCGTCGAGGGCACCCAGGCCAACATCCGTTACCAGGCCCCGAGTTGCTGGGACGGCGTGCACCTGGACTCGGCGGATCACAAGAGCCACATGGCCTATCCGGACCGGGTCACGCTGACCTGCCCGGCCGACCACCCGGTGCCGGTGCCGATGCTGGAGTTCAAGATCGCCTTCCCGGTCAGCGGCGACATGTCGCAGGTGCACCTGGCCAGCGGCCGCGGCTACTCCTGGCACTACGACTTCTTCAACGCCTGGGACCCGCCCACGCTGGCCGCGCTGGTCAAGCACTGCATCAACGGCGGCCTCCAGTGCGACTCGCGGGGCTTCGACCAGTACAAGCCCGACCGCGGCGCCGCCCTGGGCCCGGACTACCGCCTGCCCGGCCGCTAGTCAAGGCCCTGCCGCTTGGAACGGACCATTCCGCTACTCGGAGTTCAGGAATGGTCCGTTCACAGCGTCGGTGGTCGAGGGCCTGATGCTTGGAAAGGCATCCCAGGGTTTTGGATGTCAAGCGGCGGTCTGGTCGACGTGATGTGACCAGGCCGTCCCTTCGTCGTAGACGGTGCCGGTCTTCACACAGCCGTGCAGGATGCCCACCAACCGGTTGGCCAGCTGCGGCAACGCGGCGTTATGACCAGCCCCACGGGCTTTCTGCCGGTCGTAGTACGCCCGTGCGCCGGGCGACGACGTGAGCGCGGCGAACGCCTGGGCCATCACCGCGTCCACCAACCGGTCGTTGTGGACGTGCCGGGCCAGCACGGCCTTCTTCTTGCCCGAGGCACGGGTGACCGGCGAGGTGCCGGCGTAGTTCTTGCGGGCCTTCGCGCTGGCGTAGCGGTGCGGGTCGTCTCCGAACTCGGCGAGCACCCGAGCGCCGAGCACCGCTGCCAACCCAGGCTGGGAAGCGATGACCTCAGCGGCCGGGTGCCGCCCAAAATGGGCCTGCACCTGCCCCTGCAGCACAGTGATCTGCGTGTTGAGCACAGTCGGCACCGCGACCAGCGCCGTGACCGACGCGCCGTAGGCCTCGGCCACGACCTCGGGCTGGGTCAGATCCTGAGCGCGCAACGCGGCCTGGACGGCCGCGGCCTTCCCGGCGACATCGCGGCGGCGGGCCCGTGTCAACGCCGCGCTGATCTGTGTCATCGTCAACCGGGCGGCCCGGCCCTGCGTCGGGGCCGTGGCCAGCAACTCCAGCGTGTCGCCGGCGTCGAGGTCCTCGAACGCGGCCAGCGCGGCGGGGAAGTAGTCCCGCAACGCGTGCCGCAACCGCTGGACGTGGCGGGTCCGTTCCCAGATCAGCGTCTTGTGGATACGGGCCACCATCTTGACCGCCTCGGCCAGGGCGGAGTCACCCGCGACCGGGCGCAGTTCGTGGGCGTGGGTACGGACCATGTCGGCCAGCACGTGCGCGTCGGCGGCGTCGCTTGTGGCACCCGAGATCCCCAACCGGCGCCGGAACCCGGCCACCTGCACCGGGTTGACCGCCAACACCGTGTAGCCGGCCGCGACCAGCGCCGCGAGCCACGGGCCCCGGTCGGTCTCGATCCCGACCAGCACCTCCACATCCCCGTCGTCGGTCTCGCCGGCCTGATCGCCGATCATCGCGTGCAGCCGGGCCATGCCGGCCACACCCTCGGGCAGCCGCGCGGTGGCCACCCGGTGGCCACCGGTGTCCATCAGCTCAACGTCGTGGTGGTCTTCGGCCCAGTCATCTCCCACGAACAGCCGCAACGATCCTCCCGTGCTCTCGATCGCCCTGCATGGCCAGCGGGAGAACCATCAGCGACCTCATCAACCAGTGCTCCCGCACGCGGGGCACGACATCCCAGCGGCGATCGACTCTCCCGGCCTACCGGCGGGGGCACGGTCTTTCCACAGGACTCCAGGTCCAGGACCATTCAGTGCTCATCCGCCGGCCGGCTACCACCAGGAGCCTGCCAGACAGCCACTCCCAACACTGATTAGGACCATTCGTGGCGTTCAGTGTGAGGAATGGTCCTTTCACACAGGTCGGGTGCTTGTCCGGTTCGAGCCAGAATCGGGGGCGAGGGGTGGCCGGGCGGTGGGAGCGCTGTCACCCTGCGAAGGGTGATCAGGCTCCTGCCGCTTCTCCTGATCGTCCTGGCGCTGCCGCCGGTTCCGGCCGCGGCGGCGACGACGGTGTGCGCCACGTCCTGCGACACCCTCGACCCGTCGAGGGCCCAGCGGGAGACGTTTCCCCTGCCGGACAAGAACATCAACGGCCGCAAGGTCCAGCTGCACGTGTCGGAGCCGGACGGCATGGCCTGGGCCAGTATCGATCTGGGCACGACGGGCGACGCGGTGTGGCTGGACCGGTCCTGGGACGGCGGCCAGACGTGGGAGGGGCTGCTGGGCAAGGCCGCCATCCCGAGCAGCTGGACCGGCACCAGAACGCTGATGTACAACGTCTACGACCCGGTGGGGCATCGCCGCGGCGTGATCAGGGCCTGCGGCGACGCGAACGGGGTGGCCTGCACGGATTGGCTGTACCCCAACGTTTGCGACGAAGCCTGTGATGGCAGCAGTCAACAGAACGGTGACATGCAGCCGGTCGCGCCGACGACGATCTACGGCCGCACGGTCCGGCTGCACACCGATGCCAACGGCATGGCGTGGGCGACGATCGAGAACAACGGGCCCGGCGACGAGGTCTGGCTGGACCGCAGCTGGAACGAAGGCGCGAGCTGGCCGGACGGATCGTCGCTCGGACGCACGACATCGGGCCGTACCGCGATGTTCGCCACGCGAGATCCCAAAGCCAAGCTGTACGGCGGTGTTGTGCGGGCTTGTGGACGGGAAGCCAGTCACGCCAACGGAAGCTGCACGGCGTGGGCTCGCCCGTCGCCGACACGGGCCGGGGCGGCGGCTGATGCGCTGGTGTACTCCTACGACGCCTATCAGGCGTGGTGGCCCAGCAGCTGGTGGAACTCGGCGGCCACGCTGACGGCGTTGATCGACTACGCTCGGCAGACCGGAAACCATGACTACGACTGGGTTGTCGGGCGCACATTCGACGTGAACAAGGCAGTGTTCCCGGCCGGCGTCAAGTCGAGCGACCCGATCGAGGGCGACTTCATCAGCCGGGCGATCGACGACTCGGCATGGTGGGGCCTGGCCTGGATCGCCGCCTACGACTACACCCACGACTCCCGCTACCTGACCGAGGCGACGACAATTGCCAACTACGTCAACGATTTCTGGGACACCGGGACGTGCGGAGGCGGCGTCTGGTGGAACCGCGAGCGGACGTACAAGAACGCCGTGACGAGCGGCCTCTATCTGAGGCTGACCGCCGCGCTGCATGTGGACGCGCCCGGCGACACGGTCTGGGGCCAGCGGGCCGTGACGGCGGGAAACTGGTACCTGAACAGCGGCCTGATCAACGGGAACAATCAGGTCAACGACGGCCTCACCGCCGACTGCCGCAACAACGGACAGACCGTCTGGACGTACAACCAGGGCCTGGCCATCGGTGGCTTCGACGAGCTCTACCGCGCCACCGGCGACCGGCGTTGGCTGGACGCGGCGACGCGCCTGGGCAACGCGGTCGGAACGGGTGTGCTGACCGAGTCATGCGAGCCGAACTGCGATGACAACCAGAAGCAGTTCAAGGGGATCCTCGTCCGCTACCTGGCCGAGGTCGGCTACCAGCCGTACCTGCAAACCCAGGCGAACTCCTTGTGGGCCAACGATCGAGACCCGCTCAACCACCTCGGCCTGCGCTGGGCCGGCGGCGCCCCGAACGCCGTCGACTGGCGCACACAGGCCAGCGCGCTGGAGGCCCTCACCGCGACGCCGAATCCAGCAGGAGGTTGACCAGGGAGATCACATTGTCGGTCTCCGGCTCGTGCCCGCCGAGCAGATGGCTGTACATGAACGAGTCGCCGATGCGGACGATCGCCTGTGCCAGCACGCCCGTCGGCACGGCGAAGCACACGCCGGACTCGACCAGCAGCTTGGCGAACAGCGTGGTCGCGCGCTGCTCGACCAGGCCGGGGGCGAGCACGATCCGGATGAACAGCAGCGGGTCACGCTCGATGAACGCCCGCAACGGCTCGGCGCCGATCACGGCGTACATGAAGCGCTCGAAGACCACCCGCACGCGATCGAGGCCCTCGGCGCAGACGCCGTCGAGGCAGCGTCGGAAGGTGTGCTCGGTCTGCTCGGCCAGCACCATGCCGACCAGCCCATCGTGGTTGCCGATGCGCCGGTAGAGCGTGGCGCGGCTGAGCCCGAGGTCGGCGGCCAGCACGGACATGTCCAGCGGCCGGCCCGACAGGTAGGCGGTGGTCGCCGCCCGGACCACATCCTCGGTCGTGTTTCTTGTCAACCAGGCCTCCCTGTGAGACAAATACGGTGATTGTCTCACACGGGGAGGCGGGGCGTGACGCACTTTGTGGACCACGGCGGCACCGGACCGGCGGTGGTGCTGCTGCACAGCTTCCTAATGGACGGCGGCATGTTCGAGCCCCAGGTCGCCGCCCTCGGCGACGCGTTTCGGCTGGTCACGATCGATGAACGCGGTCACGGTCAGACACCGGCGGACGGCCCGTTCACCTACTGGGACGTGGCACGGGACGTGCTGGAGGTGGTGGACCAACTCGGCATCGACCAGTTCGCGGTCGTCGGCACCAGCCAGGGCGGATTCGTCGGCCTGCGGCTCGCGCTGCTGGCCCCCGACCGGGTGACCGCGCTGGCCGTGATGGGCAGCTCCGCCGCTCCGGAGGACCCGCACGTCGCCGAGGCGTACCGCGGACTCGGCGCGCTGTGGACCACGCAGGGGCCGACCGATCAGCTGCTCGACATGGTCGCCACCATCTGCATCGGCGCCATGGACGCCTCCGCGTGGAAGGTCAAGCTGCGGGCACTGCCGTACGAGCGCGTGCCCATGCTGCTGGAAGCGCTGACCGGCCGGGACGGCGTGATCGACCGACTGGGTGAGATTTCCTGCCCCACGCTGGTGTTGCACGGCACCGCCGACGCCGCCTACCCCGTGGAACGGGCCGAGGAGATCGTCGCGGCGGTGCCCAAGGCGGAGCCGCTCGTGCTGGTCGAGGGCGGCGCGCACTTCCTCAGCCTCACCGACCCGGATGCGGTCAACCCGCCGCTACGCGAATTCCTTTCGGCCAACATCTGATTCGGCCGAACGGACGTGTACGTCTGCCCGTTCATGGACCTGATTTGTCCGCCGGCACGACCGTTTGTGATGCTGCGACCGTGATTCGAGGGCGCAAGCGGCTCTGGCGGGTGGTGCTGCCCGTGCTGTGCCTGGCGCTGGTCGCCGGCGGGGTCGTCACCTACCGCGCGCTCAGCGCGCCGGCCGGGGCGACCTACATCGACATCGCCGACGCCAACCCGGCGCCGACGCCGGTCGCGTACACCTCGACCGGCTCGCCCGGCAGCTGGCACGTCGACTGCGGGCGCAACCAGGAGCGGATGTACAACTCCGACAATCTGGTCGCCCAGCCCGGTGTCGTCGGCGGCGCCCACCACGTGCACGACTACGTGGGCAACAAGTCGACCAACGCGTTGTCCACCGACGACAGCCTGGCCGCGGGCGAGACCACGTGCCAGTTCGGCGACAAGTCCACCTACTACTGGCCCGTGCTGATGCTGCCGTCGGCGTTGACGCAGATGGACGGCATGGACGGCATGTCCATGAACCACAGCACCATCGCCGTGCCGACCTCGGTGCTGGTCGAATATCGCGGCAGCCCGGTCAGCAGCGTCATCGCCATGCCCCGATTCCTGCGCGGCACCACGGGAAACCCGCACGGCACCACCGAAGGACTCGCCAACACCGAGCACGTGCAGTGGACCTGTTCCGGTGCGCGGGACCGGATCACCAATGACTATCCGCAGTGCGGATCCGGGCAGCAGACCATTCGCGTGTTCGACTTCCCGAACTGCTGGAACGGCACCAGCACCGACAGCCCTGACCACCGCAGCCACCTCGTGTTCCCGGAGTCCGGCGGCGGCTGTCGGGTCGGCACCTTCCCGGTGCCGGAGCTGCACATCGAGGTCGCCTACACACTGGCGCCCGGCCTGCACTACGCGATCGACGCCTTCCCGGACGAGCACTACAGCTCCGTGACCGATCACGCGATGTTCGTCGACGCCATGCCGGATTCGCTGATGACCAGGGTCGTGGACTGCATCAACTCGGGCCGGCACTGCTGATCTACTTGCCCGGAAGCGGGGGAGTCTGGCCGCCGGTCGGGCTGACCGCGAACCACGTGCCCTTCACGCCCTGGCCGTTGATGTCGCCGGGCGCCTTGTCGCCGGAGAAGTAGTACACCGGCTGACCGTTGATCGTGACCTGGCAGGTGCCCTCGGTCCGTTCGACGTAACCGATCGCCTGCGGGTCGACACCGGTCGGGTAGATCTTGCCGGGCGAGGCGATCAGCAGCGGCGGCCACGTCTTCGCGCACGCGCCGTAACACGTGGGCTTCTTGTTGCTGTCATTGGTGAACATGTACAGCGTCATGCCGTTGCCGTCGGTCAGGAACGTGCCGATCTGCTCGGACGTGGTCGCCCTGACCTCGATGTCGTTGGCGTTCTGCTGCATCGGCTGCTCCGGCGCGCCGCTGAGGATCTGCACCAGCTTCTGCGTCTTGGCCACCGTCGGCGGTGGGACCGCGGGCGGGTTAGGCAGCGTCACCACCTTCTCCACCGGCTTGGTGTCCACGGCCTGCGGCGTGCCCTGCACACCGCACGCCGTCATCGTGATCATGGCCGTGACCAGGAGGGACGAGGAGAGGATCAGCTTGCTCAGCCGCATGGCTCTGCACTCCGTGAGTCGTCGGGTGGGGTTGCCGCAAACACGGTCGGGCGGCTCGGGCGGTTCAAGGCGAAATTCCGTTGAACCCGTTCGGCGGTTCGCTCGTGTGTCACGTAGGCCGGGCCCGCGCGGTGTGCAGGGCGTCGCACGGACCCGGCCGCCCTCCACTGTGGACGGTGTGTCCGATCGGGCAGCCGTCGGCGGCTGGAGTCGCCCCGCGGTCGGCCGATCGCGTCGGGTGGCCGTGTTTCTCGATGAGCCCGATCGGGATTTCCGGTCGGTGCACGGGGGTGACACGGAAGGTGGTGCTGATGGCAGGGCTGAGCAGGCGCGCCCGCCACGACGTGGCCGACGAGGCGTTGCTGCGTTCGCTGTACCGCGAGCACGGCGGGGCCATGGTGGCGTACGCGTATCGGCTGACCGGGGACCGCGCCGCGGCGGAGGACGTCGTGCAGGAGGCGTTGGTGCGGGCCTGGCAGCATCCCGACAGCCTGGTCAACGGCAAGGGGTCCGTTCGCGGCTGGCTGTTGACCGTGGTGCGCAATCTCGTGACGGACAAGGCTCGCGCCCGCGCCTCTCGGCCGCAGGAAGTCGCCGAGCCGCCCGTCGACGTCGCCGTCTCCCACGACCATGCCGAAGGCGTCGTCAACACCATGATCGTCGGCGCCGCGCTGGGCCGGCTGTCCGCCGAGCACCGTGACGTCCTGGAGCAGATCTACCTGCTCGGCGGCACGGCCAGCGAGGCCGCCCAGGCGTTGGGCATTCCGCTCGGGACCGTGAAGTCCCGGTGCTACCACGCACTTCGCGCGCTGCGCGGATTTCTCCCTGGGGTCGAAGCGGGATTGGAACGGTCGGTGTCATGAAAAACCCTGATGTGGAGCGGTACCTCGCCGGCACCCTGGACGAGGATCGGTCGTTGCTGCTGGAGCGGCACCTCCAGACGTGCCTGCAGTGCAGCGACGAGGTCGCCGAGTTCCATGAGTTCCAGCGCATCGTCGACACCGTGCTGAACGGTCCCCCGCCCGACGGCGACCTGGTGCTGCAGCGGGCCCTTCGTCAGATCCGCACCGAGTCCGCCGCCAAACGCCGTCGCCGCGGCGCCTTCCTGGCGTCCGCCGCCGCCGTTGTCGTCGGTGTCGCGCTCACCACCGGTGTGGCCGTCGGACGATCCGGTGATTCCGTCGGGCCCGTTCGTGCTCAGGCCACCGATGCCGGCACCGGCGCCGCGTTGGCCGTGTCCTTCGCTGAGACGTCCGGGTGGTCGCACATCTCCGCCGCCGTGAGCGGGGTTCCCGTCGGGACCCAGTGCGAGTTGGTGCTGGTGGGCCGTGACGGGCGGCAGACCATCGCCGCCGGGTGGAAGGTGACCGCGGGGGAGTCCACCGTGGACGCCAGCGCATTGGTCGATCCCGCGGACATCGCTTCGGTTCGGTTGGAGAACGCCGCCGGCAAGCAGTTCGTGTCGGTTCGGCTGTAGTTCGGGGTCTTCTCGAGGCCGCCACCTTTCTTGGGTGGCGGCCTTTTGTTGTTGCCCTTCCGCCGTTGTCCTTCCGCCGTTGTCCACAGGGCCCGTGCTCCGTCGCCGGTTGTCCACAGGCCTTGGCGTTAGAAGATCAACTCCGTGTTTCCGCTGGTAGGCTGGAGCGGGGATGGCCCCCTTGGGTTGGGTGGGCCATGTGGTGGGTGGGCCATGTGGTGGGTGGGCCATGTGGTGAGGCGGGGTGGGCCGACGTGCGCAGCGTCGGTGTACAGGGCGGGCGCGGTGGGGGCGTGGGCGGTGTTGTGCGGCTGATGTGGCCGGACGCTCGTTGCCTCGTTGCCTCGTTGTGTTGCTGCGCTGTTGCGGACGGGCAGGGACGGGTGCGTGATCTGGCCGCGGCACGAGGTCGGCGAGGTGTGGCGCTGGCGGTGTGACCGCGCACGATGAGCCGGCCGAGCGCATCGAAGACGTCCGGGCCGAACGGAACGTGCAACGCCAACCTGTGAGCGTGCCTGTCGCTGAAGCTCGGGTGCTCAAAGCATGAACCGTCCTGATGGAGCTCCTCCGAACCGGGCGCTGACGCATACAAAGAAGGGGACCGGCCGGAGCCGGTCCCCTTCGGGGTCTAGCGGCGGGAGTCAGCCCGCGAAGCGGATCGAGTAGACCGCCTTGTCGAAGCCGATGGCGGCGAGGTCGTTCTGGTTGCCGGTCACGATCATCGACTTGCCGGTGCAGTCCTTGCCGGTCCACAGCTTGTACGTGCCCGAGGCCTGGATGGAGGAGACGAGCGACGGGGTGGTGACGTTGGCGCAGCCGGGGCCGGAGATGCCCTGGGAACCGTTGGGCTCGGAGAGGTTCTTGCCGGAGTCGAGGATGGCGCCGGTGGCGGTGAGGGTGGCGTTGCCCGGGTTGGTCGTGGTGGTGGCAGTGCCGGCGCCGTTGCCGCCGCCGCTGTTGTTCACGCCGCCGCCGCCGTTGTTGGTGGAACCAGAGCCGGTGCCGTCGGCGAAGCGGATGGAGCGCACGGCGTTGTCCATGCCGACCGAGGCCAGGTCCTTGACGTCACCGGTGATCACGACGGACTTGCCGGTGCAGTTGGGGCCGTCCCACAGCTTGATAGCGCCGTCGGTGGTGATGGAGGAGGCGATGCTCGGGCGGAACACCTTCTGGCAGCCGGGGCCGGACACGCCCTGGGAGGCGCCGTTCTCGGAGAAGTTGGCGTCGTCGAACAGGATGGCGCTCGTGCCGGTCAGCGTGGTGCCGGGGGCGCCGGTCGGCGCGGTGGTGTTGGTCGCGGGCGGGGTGGCCCCGGGCGGCGTGTTCTTGCCGAAGTTGCGCTGGCCGTCGGGGGTGACGGCCCACCAGGTGTTGCCGACGGCCTCACCGTTGGTGTCGAAGGGCTTCAGGTCCTTGCTGAACGTGTAGAGCGGCTTGCCCTTGAGGGTGATCTGGTAGTTGCCGTCGTCGGGACGCTTGATGGTGCTCAGGTCCCTCGGGTTGAGGCCGGCGACAAAAACCTTGCCGGGGTTGGAGATCTCCACCGGCGGCCAGGTGACCTTGCACTGGTCGACGCAGTTGGACTTGTTCTTCTCGTCCTTGTCGAAGACGTAGATCACCTTGTTGGCCGCGTTGAGCACGACCGGGTCGAGTTCGCCGGCCTTGCCGGCCCGCAGCTGCACCCAGGAGTGCGCGACGGCGGCGGGCGCGCCCTGCGGGGCCCAGTCGCCGGTGTTGGGGGTGGCGTTGTTGGACTTCGCGGTGCCCTGCAACAGGTTCAGCGGCGAGGAGTCGGCCACGTTGCTGGTGGCCGGGGAGGCCTGCGGCGCATCCGGAGTCCCGCAGGCGGCGAGCATCGCGGCGGCGCCGGCCACGAGGGCAGCAAGGGACACAACATGCTTGCGAGACATGGGGTTCTCCAGTGTGGGGCTTACAGGGTTCCGGTCGTCCGGAAGCCGTTCGCGATCTACACGGGAGGTCCCGGCGAACGGTTCAAAGAATTTTCGAGAGAACCGTTCGCCGCTGGTCAGAGCCCCGAAATACTAGGGAACGAGCACGATCTTGCCGCGGGTGTGCCGCTGCTCCAGCTCGCGGTAGGCATCACGAACCTCGGCCAGTGGGTACTTTCGGGCAACCACGAGTTCCAATTCGCCCGCGGCGATTCGCGAGGCGAGCTCGGCCAGCACGTCCGCACTGGCGCCGTCGGCGTTGCCCTCGGCCTTGATGCCGTACTTCTCCACGGCCGGGAAGTTGATGATCGTGTTGATCCGTCCCTTGTCGACACCCAGCTCCAGCGCCAGCTCCACGTAGTCGGCGCCGAAGGTGTCGATGAACGCGTCGACGGTCCCACCCGCGGCTTCCCGCACGCGGGCGGCCACGCCGTCGCCGTACTCGACGGGCGTCACGCCGTGGGCGGTCAACCAGTCGCTATTGGACGGTCCGGCGATGCCGATGACCTTCGCGCCCGCCGCTACGGCGAGCTGCACGACCAGGGAGCCGACGCCGCCGGCCGCGCCGGACACCACGACGGTGTCCCCCTTGGACAGTGCGACGGCCCGAACCGCCGCGTAGGCAGTGGTTCCGGCGACGAACAGCGCGCCGGCCTGCTCCCACGTCACCTCGGCCGGCTTCGACGTGAGCTGCGTCACCGGGATCGCCACGAACTCGGCCTGGCTGGCCCGGTCGTCGGTCCAGCCGATGATCTCGTCGCCGACCGCGACCCCGGACACGCCCTCGCCCAGCTCGGCGACCACGCCGGCGAGGTCGCTGCCCTGACCCGACGGGAACGTCGAGGGCCATACCGAGTGGAACGCGCCGGACCGGATGCTCGCCTCGCCGGGGTTGATGCCGGCCGCCTTGACCTGCACGAGCACCTCGCCGTGACCGGGGACCGGCCGGTCCACCTCGACCACGTCCAGCACGTCGATGCCGCCGAACTCGTTGTACCTGACCGCCTTGGGCATGGCTTCGGGCCTCCTCGTCGGGTGTATGTGAAGCCTCAACCACCCGCTCGGAGGATTTAATCCAGCAGTCCACGCTCATAGGCGAGCGAGACGGCCTCGGTCCGGCTCGAAGCGCCGAGCTTGGCCATCACGCGGGACAGATGCACGCTGGCCGTCTTCTCGCTGATGTAGAGCCGCTCCCCGACCTGCCGGTTGGTCAGGCCCGCGGCCACGAGCTCCAGCGTCGCCCGCTCGCGCGGAGTGAAAAGGTCCTCGGTGTCCACCTCCACGCCGGCGACCTCGATACGAGCCCGCTTGGCCAACGCCTCGACGGCGTCGCGCAGCGGCAACGCTCCCATGTGGACGGCCTCGGCGTGCGCGGCCCGAAGCTCCACAATGGCCTCTTCCCGCCGGCCGTCGTTGATCAGCGCCTCTGCTAACCGCCACCGGGCAGAAGCATGCCAATATCTGAACGTCACAGCCTTGGCCACCGCGACCCGCCACAGCTCGACGTCGACATCATCGCGCAGCCGGTTGAGCTCGGCGTCCATCCGGGCTTCCATGCAGGCGGTCTCCGGATTGCGCATGTCTTCGCGCCACTGGTGATCCAGCGAGTACTCGCCCTCGGTCAGGGCCAGCTCGTGCACGCGCTCGCCCTCGGCGATGGCGTCGCGCGCCGCGTCGTCGTCGCCACGGCGCCAGGCCTGCTCGGCCATGTCGGCCAGCGCGCCGACCGCCATCGCGCCGGCCCGTCTGGCCTTGGTCACGCTGGCCCGGGGCGCCTCGGCGATCGAGGCGATGAGCCGGAGGCTCTCGTCGACGGCTTCGCGCAGGTCGCCCCGCCATGTCGCCGCCTCGGCCCGCGCGAAGCGGACGCGCCCGACGATGTTGGCATCGTCGGAGTAGGTCATGATCCGGGCCGCCGCCTCGTCCACCTCCTCGAACCGACCGGCGACGGCCAGCTCGTACAGGGCGGCCGCCTCCAACCGCATCGACGCCCAACGCGGCGCGGTCGTGTGGTCTTCGAGTTTCTCGGCCGCGGCGCGATCGCCCATGTTGAATCGGACCGCCATCCGGGCCACCCGGGCCTCGACCGCGAGCTCTGACCAGGCCAGACCCACTTCGACCGCCCGTTCGACGAGCTCGTTCGCCACCACGACCACGTCCTGGACTCGCCCCTGCATGAACAGGTTGACCGCGAGGTTGTTGCGGGCGCGGAGCTCGACGGCGTAGGCACCGATCTCCGCCGCCCTGGTCGCGGCTGCCCGGTACAGCTCCTGGGCCTCCTCGGCCCGGTCGCGCCACTCGGCGTAGACGGCCAGGGTGATCAGCGCGTCGACTGCGACATCGTCGGCCCCGACCTGCATCGCCTCGTCCCGGGCCTGCTCGGCCAGGCGTTCCAGCTCGTCGATGTCCAGCCCGGCGGACCCGTACCAGGCCCACTCCCGGGCCCGCAGCGCGATGATCCTCGCCCGGGTGACGCTCTGCGGCCGGTCCTGGACCAGCTCCCAGGCCTCGCTGACCGCGGCGGCGATCTCCGCCGAAGCCGTCTCCAACGGGATCAGCGTGAGCACCAGCTGATGCCTGGCCTCGGCGCCGGTCTCCGGGTCGTCGGCCAAGCCGATCGCCGACCGCGCGTAGGCCACCGCCCGGTCGGAGTCGCCGGCTGCGGACGCCATGCGGGAAGCCAGGCGCTGCAACGAATACTCGCTGACGCCGGGCTCCGACACCGCGCCGAAGTATCGCAATGCCTGCTCGACGTGGTGCAGGGCCTCGGCCGGCGCGCGAAGCTCGACGGCCATGTCGGCCGCCTGCACCGACGCCTTGAACGCTGTCGGCAGATCATGGCTCTGCAATGCGTGATACGCCAGGGAGGCCGGCGAGGTGACCACCCGGGCGTACTTGGCGTGCAGCTGAAACCGTTCTCCCGGCAGCAGATCCTCGTACACGGCCTCGCGGAGCAGGGCGTGCCGGAAGGCGTAGCCGCGCTCGGCGGTCACGAGGACGTTGTGCTGCACGGCCTCGCGAAGCGCCTCGTCGAGATCGTCGAGCTCGGCGACCGCCTGCAAGACCGAATGCTCCACCTCGCCACCGGCCCCGGAGGCGGCACGGACGACGCGCTGGGCATCGCGGCCCAACCGTTCGACTCGGGACAGCAACAGATCGGACAGCCCGGTCGGCACGGCGGTGCCGTAGGCGGCGATGAGCTCCTCGCAGAAGAAGGCGTTGCCCTGCGACCGGGTGGCGATGTTGCGCAGCGTCTCATCGGCCAGCGCGTCGTCCGACAGGGCCGACACGAAGGTCATCGCGTCGGCCCGGTCGAACGGAGCCAACTCCACCCGATCCACAGTGGACAACCGGCCCAGCTCGGTCAGCAACGGCCGCAACGGATGCCGCCGGTGCAGGTCGTCCACCCGATAGGTCGCCACCACCAGCAGCCGCTGCCGGTTGAGCCGGGAAACCAGGAACAGCAACAAGTCCCGGGTCGCGGCGTCGGCCCAGTGCAGATCCTCCAACGCCAACAGCACCACCGAGTTGGCGGCCAGCTCCGCCAGCTCGGTGTGCACGGCCTCGAACAGCCGCAGCTGCTCCATGGCGTCGTCCAGCCGGGAGGCGCCGGACTCGGGCAACCGGCCCAGCGCCTCCACGAACGGCAGATACGGCAGACCGGCGCGTTCCACGTCGAGGCACCGTCCGGTCAACACCCGCACTCCGGCGTCGGCGGCCCGCGCGGTCAGTTCCGCCAGCAGCCGCGACTTGCCGACGCCGGCGTCACCGGCCAGCAGCACCGCCCCGGCCCGCCCGTCCGCCGCGGCGGACAGTGCGGACTCCAGCGCCGCCAACTCCGTGCGACGGCCGACCAACGGGATCCCCGATCCGATGCGCGGCACATCGCATGGTTGCACAAGATCAGCGGCTCTGCGGCTGGTTCCCCCGCTTCCACCAGCGCCGACGGTTGCCGCGCCGGGCCGCCCGCACCTGCTCGGCGGCCTGCCGCTGGGCCTTCTGCTGCTCCATCACGTACTGGTAGTTCGAGTCGCTCAGCTGCCACATGACGAACCTCCCCTTTTCGGCCACCTTGAGGTTCGGTCTGAGGCACCCCCTCAGGCATTGGGCAGTCACGTCGTTCTCCACGCCGAAGCCGACCCGGGAGAACTGAGGGGGTACCCGGGTGATCTGCGGGCCGCCTTAGGCTGCACCCCATGTCGGCGACGCGGTTGTTGGTGTTGGGGGTGGTGCGCGGCTACGGGCGCGCGCACGGCTACCTGATCGGCAACGACGTGATGTCGTGGGGCGCGGAGATCTGGGCCAATGTGAAGTGGGGTTCGATCTATCACGCGTTGAAGCAGGGCGTGAAGGCCGGTTTCCTGCACGAGGACTGGGCCGTGCCGGGCCGTACCGACTACGAGCTCACCGAGAAGGGCGAGTTCGAGTTCAAACGGCTGCTGGCCGACGCGCTGCGCAAGCCGGAGCCGCGGCCGGACATGCTGGCCGCGGGCCTGGCCCTGCTGCCGGCGCTGACCCGGGCCGAGGCGATCGCCCTGCTGCGGGTGCGGATGGAGGCGGTCGAGGCCATCCGCGCGGAGGCCGGCGAGCAGTACACGAGCTGGCAGGAGCCGCCGCACGTGCGCGAGCTGTACCGGCTGCGCGTCACCGATGCGGCCGACGACCTGGCCTGGACCAGCGGATTGATCGAGCGGCTGGAGCGCGGCATGTACGCGATGGCCGGCGATCCGGGCACGGTCGGCAAGGCCGGCAGCTGGCCCCGTCCGGCCTGATCGCTATTCAAGTTTGCATACCCGGCCGTCGCGGGTGCACACTGGCACCCACGGGTATTCAAGTTTTAGTACTCGATCGGGGGGCGAATGTCAGTTCTCGTCGACGGACTGCGCAAGCGGTTCGGGGACAAAATCGCGCTCGACGGCTTTGACCTGCGGGTTCGGCCCGGCACGGTGTGCGGGTTGCTCGGACCCAACGGCGCCGGCAAGACCACGTCCGTACGCATCCTGAGCACACTGCTGCGGGCCGACGGCGGCCGGGCCGAGGTCGCCGGTTTCGACGTCGCGACCCACCCCATGGAGGTGCGACGGCGCATCGGCCTCGTCGGCCAGCACGCCGCCGTCGACGAGGTGTTGAGCGGCCGTCAGAACCTGGAGCTGTTCGGCCGGCTCTACCACCTGGGCGCCGCGAAGGCCCGGGTCCGGGCCGCCGAGCTGCTCGACCGGTTCGGGCTGGCCGACACCGGGAACAAGGCCGTCCGGCACTACTCGGGCGGCATGCGACGGCGGCTCGACCTGGCCGCCGGCATGATCCTCGCGCCCGACGTGCTGTTTCTCGACGAGCCCACGACCGGGCTGGATCCCCGTGGCCGCAACGAGGTCTGGGACGCCGTGCGGTCGCTGGCCGGCGACGGCGCCACCGTCCTGCTCACCACCCAGTACCTCGACGAGGCCGACCAGCTGGTCGACCAGATCGCCGTCATCGACGCCGGCCGGGTGATCGCCGGGGGCAGCCCGGCCGAGCTCAAGTCCCGGCTCGGCGGCGACCGTATCGAGGTCGTCGTGCACGATGTCGGCGACCTGGGCACCGCTGCGGAGCTCCTGCGCAAGGTGGCCGATGCCGAACCCGAGCGGGATCTCGACCGGCGTCGGCTCAGCGCCCCGGTGCGAGACCGCGTCGCCGCGCTGACCGAGACCGTCAGGGCCTTGGACGCCGCCGGCGTGCCGGTGGAGGACATCGCCCTGCGACGGCCCACCCTGGACGAAGTGTTCCTGACCCTGACCGATGGAAAGGTGTCCGCGTGAGCAGCCTCCGGTGGGCAGTCGCCGACGGGTGGACGATGACCCGGCGCGACCTCGGGCACTGGGTCCGGCAGCCGGCGCCGGTGGTGGTCAGCCTGCTGTTCCCGATCCTGCTGGTGCTGATGTTCGGCTACCTGCTGGGCGGGGCCATCGCCGTGCCGGGCGGCGGGGACTACCGGGAGTTCCTGCTGCCGGGCATGTTCGTGATGACCATGGGCTTCGGCGTGGAGAGCACGCTGCTCGCCGTCACCACGGACGCCTCGCGCGGCGTCACCGACCGGTTCCGGTCGATCCCGATGTCGCAGTCGGCGGTGGTGGTCGGCCGCTGCGGGGCGGACATGCTGAACTCCGTGTTGGTGCTGGTCGTGATGGCGGCCTGCGGCCTGGCCGTCGGCTGGCGCCCGCACGGCGGCGTCGGCGCCACCCTGGCCGCGTTCGGACTGCTGCTCCTGCTGCGGTTCGCGTTCCTGTGGGTGGGCATCTGGCTGGGCCTGATGGTCGCCGACCCGAGCGCGGTGACGCTGGTGCAGGTGGTGGTGTGGCCGGTCAGCTTCCTGTCCAACATCTTCGTCTCGCCGGACACCATGCCCGGCTGGCTGGGCGCGATCGCCACCTGGAACCCGCTGTCCGCCACCGCGGCCGCCACCCGCGACCTGTTCGGCAACCCGGGCCTGGCCGACGGATGGATCGGGGTCGCGGTGGCGTGGCCGCTGCTCCTGGTGGCCGTGTTCTTCCCGCTGTCGGTACGCGCATTTCGGAGGTTGAGCCGATAGTGGACGAACTGACGCGCTGCCCCGTCGTGTTCGAACCCGCGGATCCGCCGCGATTGGGCAGAATGGCCTTCTGGGGCGCCGAGCTCCCCACGGAGGCTTTTGGAGTACACCGACGCTTAAGAAGGGGGACAGTTAAGGTCCTAGCGCGATTAGGTTCACCCACGACAAAACGCCAGCCGAACAGAGCTTATGTTCAAAGCGTCGAGTAACTGACAATATAATATGCCGCTTAGGGTCGAGAGCACTAGTTACAGCTTCGAAACTATGTCGATAGTTTACGGCTAGTAGCCGATCACCTGCCCTAGTCACAGCGTTTGGTACATGTAGTCACAGATCCACTCTCGAATCAGATAGTTGCCACCCAGGTGGGCTGAGGTACCCCTATGCCTATAGGATTCATTAATACCGGTCACAGCGCGGCATGTTGTCAGATTCGGCACGACTCCTATCGGAATTCGCAAGGAAACAGTTGGATCCCCCACGCGCCACGGTCCGACGATATGCGGTTATGTTATCTTGACCGCGTTCTGGGGTGCGGCCACCGTGGTCGCGCTCCAGCTGGTCGCCCGCGGCCGGCTGCTGCCCACGGTCTCGCCCGGCGACTACGACGCGTGGCGCATCGGCCCCCTCGACCCCACCGACCAGGGGCGGATCGGCGAGCTGGTGGCCGCCATGCCGGCCGAGGCCCGGGCGGTGCCGGTGCCCGACCGGCTGCCGCTGGAGCTGCCGGACGCCCGTGAGCTGGTCGAGGACTTCCTGAACGCGATCGCCGACGGGCTCCCGCGTGGCGGCAGCGAGGCCGCGTTCCTGGCCGCTACCCCGCAACGCGTGCCGCAGCTGCGGACCTGGGCCGACGGCGTCAGCGTGTCGCTGCGCATCGAGTTCGACAACCGGTTCCGGGTCGTCGTGCAACTGCACAGCCTGTCCGATCCCGGCGTGGTCAGCGACGCCGCCGAGGCGTGGGCGGGGGCCGGCAAAGCCCGTGCCCAGTCGCAGGCCCTGGTCGCGCTGCGCCGGGCGGCCCGGGTCTGGCCGGCGCTGAACTCCTTGCTGCACAAGGAGATTCCCGACGAGATCATCCTGCTCGACGACGAGGTGCGACAGCTGCTGGGCGGCGCGGCCGACCGGCTGGCGGCCAAGGGCGTGCCCGTGCACTGGCCCAAGGAGCTGGCCCAGCAGCTGGTCACGCGGGTGGCCATCGGCGGCGGCTCGGCGCCCAAGGACATGCCCGGTTTCCTCGGCGGCGGCGAGGCCCTGCGCTTCGACTGGCAGGTCGCCCTCGGCGACGACCCGCTGACCAAGGACGAGCTGGAGCAGCTGGCCCAGGCCCACCGGCCGATCGTGCGGCTGCGAGAGCAGTGGCAGCTCGTCGACGCCGACCTGGCCCGGCGCGTCCGGCAACGGGAGCTCACGCCGCTGAACCCGTTGGCAGCGCTCGGACTCGCGCTGACCGGTACCGCCGAGATCGACGGTGAGCAGATCGAGGTCGTCGCCGACGGCTGGCTCGCCACGGTGCGGGACCGGATCGCCGACGCCGAGGGCGGGGCCGAGCTGTTGGCGCAGCCGCCGGCGTTGAACGCGACGTTGCGCGATTACCAGCTGCGCGGCCTGCGCTGGCTGGCCCGCATGACCTCGCTCGGCCTCGGCTGCTGCCTGGCCGACGACATGGGCCTGGGCAAGACGATCACCGTCATCGCCCTGCACCTGCACCGTTCGGCTGGCGCCACGCTGGTGGTGTGCCCGGCCTCGCTGCTCGGCAACTGGGAACGGGAGATCCGCCGTTTCGCGTCTGGCGTCTCGGTTCGGCGATTCCACGGCTCGGCCCGCGACCTCGCCGACGTCGACGATTTTGTGCTCACGACCTACGGCACCATGCGCCGCGACGCCGAAGAACTCGCTGCCGTGCCTTGGGATCTGGTCGTCGCCGACGAGGCCCAGCATGTGAAGAACGCCCGGTCCGCCACCGCGAAAGCCTTGCGCGGCATCGGAAACGGTGTTCGGGTGGCTCTCACCGGCACGCCCGTCGAGAACAGCCTGTCCGAGCTGTGGGCCATCCTGGACTGGGCCACGCCCGGGCTGCTCGGCTCGCAGCCCGCGTTCCGGCGGCGGTGGGCCAAGCCCATCGAGGCCGACAAGGACGAGGAGACCGCCCGGCGGCTGGCCCGGATGCTGCGGCCGTTCCTGTTGCGGCGCAGCAAGTCTGACCCCGGCATCGCGCCCGAGCTGCCGGCCAAGACCGAGACCGACCAGCTCGTGCCGCTCACCCGGGAACAGGCCGGGCTGTACGAGTCCGTGGTGCGCGAGGTCATGGCCGAGATCGCCCAGACCGACGGCATCGCCCGCCGCGGCCTGATCCTCAAGCTGCTCACCTCGCTCAAGCAGATCTGCAACCACCCGGCCCAGTACCTCAGGCAGACCGACGCCCGCCTCGCCGGCCGTTCCGGCAAGCTCGCCCTGTTCGACGAGCTGGTCGGCACCATCGTCGCCGAGGACCACGCGGTGCTCGTGTTCACGCAGTACGTGGCCATGGCCGAGCTGCTCTCCCGGCATCTCGCCGACCGTGGGCTGCCCAGCCAGCTCCTGCACGGCGGCACGCCCGTCGCCCGTCGCGAGGAGATGGTCGACCGGTTCCAGGGCGGCGAGGTGCCGATCTTCCTCATCTCGCTGAAGGCCGGCGGCACCGGCCTGAATCTGACCCGCGCCGACCACGTCGTGCACTACGACCGCTGGTGGAACCCGGCCGTCGAGGACCAGGCCACCGACCGCGCCTATCGCATCGGGCAGACCAGGCCCGTGCAGGTGCACCGGTTCATGACCGAGGGCACCATCGAGGACCGCATCGCCGCCATGCTCACGGCCAAACGCGCCCTGGCCGACGCGGTGTTGACCGGCGGCGAGGCGGCTCTCACGGAGCTGACCGATGCGGAGTTGTCGGATCTGGTGAGGCTGCGATGACCGACGCCCAAGGCTTTCCCGCTTTTCCCGCTCGTAGCCGGCGCCGACAGCCCACCTGGTGGGGCACCGCGTGGATCCAGGCCATGGAGGACACGGCGGTCGACGCCGGGCTGACCAAGGCCGGTCGGCGCATCGCCGGCCAGGGCCAGATCGGGCCGATCACCATCAGCCCGGGCCGGATTGCGGCGGTGCTGGACAATGCCTTCAGCACCAGCATCGCCGTGGAAGCCCTGTCCGACAACGCATGGGCGGCGCTGGTGGCCGAGGCGTCCCTCCAATCGGGACACCTGGCCGCCCTGTTGGACGGATTTCTGCCGCACGACCTCTCCGCCGTGGTGCCGGGCGTCGGCGATCTTGACGCCCAGTGCAACTGCGACGACTGGGGCAACCCCTGCCAACACGCCGCGGCCCTCTGCTACCAGGCGGCCTGGCTGCTCGACGCCGATCCGTCCCTGTTGTTCTTGCTGCGAGGCCGCTCGGCCGAGTCCCTCACCAAGGAGGTTTCCCGACACCACAACGACAACACCGTCCTGGCCGCCGAGGCTTTCGCCCGGCCCGCCCCGTCGTTGCCCGAACCGCCGCCGCCGGCCACGGGGGAGCTGCGGCTGCTCAGCATCGAACCGCCGCCGGGCATGGACGCCGGGGCGCTGGCCGGCGCGGCCGCCACGGCGGCGACCCGCGCCCGGCAGCTACTGGCCGAGGGGCCAGCACGAGTCGCGGATTCGTAGCCGGGGCATCAGATTCACCTGCCACCGCGGCGACCAGGCGTCGCGCCGGTCCCCGAGCCGGCCGAGCAACATTCGCGCGGTGGTCAGGCCGATCTCCCGCTTCGGCGGCTGGGCGGCCGTGAACGGCGGATCGGCGGTGCCGGCCGCCTCGTCGTCGTAGGCGACGATCGAGAACTCCTCGGGCACCTGGACACCGGCCGCGCGCAGGCGCTGGAGCAGCATGATCGCGTCGACGTCGTTATGGATGAGGGCCGCGGTGACGGCGTGCTCGCGGATCGCGGCGAGCAGCCGTGATGCTGCCATGTCGAAGCCGGAAGGGTCGGTGCGCAGGGAAAAGGTATTGATCACGGGAACCGGGGGCGCGCCGAGGGCGAGGGCGCCGAGCGGTAGCCGGCGCAGACCGCGGCGCCGGTCGGGCTGCGATGGGCGGCCAGGGCGATGCGACGATGCCCGAGCTCGGCCAGGTGCCGCACGGCCAGCAACGCGCCGAAGCCGTGATCGGAACCCACCCGGTCCATCGGCAGCGCGAACGGCCCCGGCAGCCGCCGCTCGACCAGCACCGCCGGCACGGCGAGATCCCGGAGCCCGGCCGGCGCGATGGCGCTCGCGCCGGGGTCCGCGCTCGGGGTCAGCAGCAGCCCGTCGACGCCGGCGGCCAGCAGCTTGCGCACCTGGGCGTCATCCTCCGACCGGCGATAGCCCGAGACGCCGACCACCAGCCGCGCATCGGCAGCCGTCGCCGCCTCCTGCGCGCCCCGCACCATCTCGCCGAAGTAGTACGCGCCGCTCGGGACCAGCATTCCGAGGGTCGCACGGTTCGAGCGGCGGGCCCGCCCGACGGCGACCGGCAGGTACGGCGGCACGTGCTCCGGCCACGAGACCACGCCGTACCCGTGGGTGAGCAGTCCCCGCGCGGCCAGCGCCGCGACGTCGCGGCGGGCCATGACCGGCGCGACGCCGAGTTCCTCGGCCAGTTCGGCGACCTGGACGCGGCCCAGTTCCTGCGCGATCTCCAGTATCCGGTGGCGGCGGTGCTCGGCGGACGTCCCCACGCGCTCCTCCTTCGCGCCCGAACGATCGATTCGGATCGGTTGGCTCCGGCGATATTGACCGTGTGTCAACGGGTTCCTACATCCGACAACACCGCCGCTCGGAGTTCGCACGACGTCGCGACACCCTGCCATCGCCGGCATCGTCGGACAAGGAGCACTCGTGAACAAGACCATCACGGCCGGCCTGTGCGCGCTCGGCCTGCTGCTGGCGGCCGGCCCGGCCACCGCGGCCCCGGCGCTGAACCCGGCGGCCGCCCCGGGCGGCAACTTCGATCTGTCGCACTGGCAGCTCCAGCTGCCGATCGGCTCGCCCGGCAACCCGACCGAGATCGCCCCGGCCAAGCTCACCGGCGCCAACGGCTTCCAGGACGCCTACTTCTACACCGACAAGACCGACGGCTCGATGACCTTCTGGTCCCCGGAGAACGGCGGCCACTTCAACGGCTCCAACTACGCGCGGTCCGAGCTGCGCGAGACGAACACCGACAACTCGCCGAAGTACTGCCAGCTCAGCGCACGCACAAGCTCAACGCCACCGTCGCCGTGAGCAAGGCGCCCAAGAGCTACGCCGTGCCGTCCTCGTTCGGCGGTTATCCCCCGTACTTCAAGGCCGGCGACTACAACCAGAGCAGTAGCAGCAGCTCGACCGTCGGCGCGCTGGTGCACTTCTACGCCCTGAGCTTCTCCCGCTCCTGATCCGACTGCAGCTACCTACAGGGCCCCGCCATGACAGTTGTCATGGCGGGGCCCTGACAGGTGTGCCAGGGCCGGGACGCTTCGGGGCGACAGGCTATGTGCCATGGACAGCACAGACACCGTCACCCGGGGCGCCGCCGTGAGCCTCCGCGGACTGGTCAAGCACTTCGGCGACGTGCGCGCCGTCGACGGGGTCGACGTCACGATCGCGCCGGGGGAGGTCGTGGCGCTGCTGGGGCCGAACGGGGCCGGCAAGTCGACGACGATCGACATGCTGCTGGGCCTGGCCGAGCCGACCCAGGGCGCGGCGTCGGTGTTCGGGCGGGCGCCGAGGGAGGCCGTCGCCGCCGGGCTGGTGGGCGCGATGCTCCAGTCGGGCGGACTGCTGGACGACGCCACGGTGTCCGAGACGGTGGCGCTGTTCCGGGCGATGTACCCGAAACCGTTGCCGCTCAAGGAAACCCTCCAGCGGGCCGGCCTGGCCGAGCTGGCCGGCCGCAAGGTGGGGGCGCTGTCCGGCGGCGAGAAGCAGCGGGTCCGCTTCGCGGTGGCGCTGGCCAGCAACCCGGACCTGCTGGTCCTCGACGAGCCGACGGTGGCCATGGACGTGGAGGGCCGCCGTGAGTTCTGGGCGGCCATGCGTTCCTACACGGACACCGGCCGCACGGTCGTGTTCGCGACCCACTACCTCGCCGAGGCCGAGGACTACGCGGACCGGGTCGTGCTGCTGCGCTCGGGCCGGGTCGTCGCCGACGGCTCGGTGAGCCAGGTCCGCTCGCTCGCCGCCGGCCGCGTGATCACGGCCAAGATCCCGCACGCCGACGAGGGCGCGCTGGCCCTGCTGCCGGGCGTCACCTCGGTGCTGGTCCGCGGCGACTCCACCGAGCTGGCCTGCGTGGATTCCGACACGGCCCTGCGCGAGCTACTCGACCGCCACCCGCAGGCCCGCGACATCGAGGTCCGAGGCGCCGGCCTTGAGGCCGCATTCGTCACTCTGACCAGGCAGGAGGCCGCCTGATGGGCGCGCTGTTGGCTTTCGAGGTGCGCAGGCTGCTTCGCTCGCCCCGGTTCTCCATCTTCACCGTCGCGTTCCCGCTGGTGATGTTCCTGGGCTTCAGCTCGGCCGAGGGCCGGGGCGACCCGGCCGTCGTCGCCTACCTGATGGTGAGCATGGCGGCCTTCGGCGCGGTGGCCGCCTCGGTCAGCACCGGCTCCCGCACCGCGATCGAACGCCAGGTCGGCTGGAACCGCCAGCTCCGGCTGACCCCGTTGAGCGGCGTGGACTACCTGATCTCCAAGGTCGCGGCGGCGATGCTGGTCGCGCTGCCGAGCCTGCTGCTGGTGTACGCCGCCGGGGTGCTGTTCATGCATGTGGACCTGAGCCCGGGCACGTGGCTCCAGCTGATCGTCTTCTGTTGGCTGGGCGTGCTGCCGACCGCGGTGCTGGGCCTGCTCATCGGCCTGCTGGCCACCGGCGACTCGGCCCAGGCCATGAGCACCGTGCTCATGCTGGGCCTGAGCATGCTCGGCGGCCTGTGGCTGCCGCTGAGTGCCCTGCCGGCCGTGATGACCGACATCGCCCAGGCCCTGCCGAGCTACTGGCTGGCGGAATTCGGACATGACGCGTTGGCAGGCAACGTTCTGAGCTTCCAGGGCGTGATCACCATGGCGGCCTGGATCGTGGTGGCCGGCGCGTTCGTCGCGCTCCGCTACCGGCGGGACTCCGCTCGCGTCTGATCGGCGGCTCGCGCGCCAGAGGGGAGTGCGCGAGCCGCCGTCAGCCCGAACAGGTCTCGCTGCCGGGGCAGCTGCGCAGCAGCCGCACCACAGGGGGCGCCGTGATCCTCGACGGCGCCCCCTTCGCGCCGTCCGGCCACTGCACGGACACCGCGATCGACGACGAGTTGTTGTCGTAGTTCTTCTCCGTCAGCGTCCGATCCGGATTGACCGTGTTCACCACGTCGTACACGCCCGAGGCCACCCCGGTGATGTCCAGCCACTGGAAGTCCACGGTGTAGCGGTAGTCGTCGCCGCTGCCCACGGAGATGCCCTCGGTGACGTCGGTGGCGCCGGGCTGCTCGTGGCCGCACATGTTGTAGATCAGGACCTGGTGCAGCTTGGCCTCGGGCTCCTCGTCCTCGTGCACGCGGTGCTGCAGCGACGCCTTGTCCGGCACGTCGTAGCGGTCGCCCAGGCAGAAGCCGTTCTTGCGGTCGGACACCACCGCGCTGCCGGACAGCGTCCGCAGCTGGAAACGCTCGAAGTTCAGCAGGTGCCAGTGCATGTGGGCCGGGGCCGGCTCGTAGTAGGCGCTGGTGCCGGACGGCTTCTGGGCGTTGCGGAACGTGTCCGGGATGGGGCCGTGCACGCCGTTCTGGAAGGCCTGCCGCACCGACATCGTCGAAAACAGCGTGCTGTCCCGGTGGGCGTAGAACAGCAGCGGGCCGTCGCCGATGTTCTCCTCCGACGAGGTGAACCGCAGCCGCACCGCCCTGATGTCGCCGGACGTCACGCACGGCGCGTTGGGGGCGTTGACATCCGTGACCATGCAGACGTCCCAGTCCTTGCAGTCCTGGGGGTCACCGCGGTGGTTGCCCGCGCAGCCGACCGGCGCCTGGCGCAGGTCCGGCACCAGCATCGGCGCCGCGGCCTCGGCCGGGGGCGTCGTCGCCAGCAGGGTCAGAACCGCCGCCACAGCAAGGAACCGCGCAGTCGCCGTCATGGCCTCAACCTAGCCACGCGGCCTCCGACCCGATCGGGTGATGTCCGCTGTGACCGTGCGTGGATGCCCTTAACCTCGGCCCGTGTCTGCTGCCACCGAACCCGTCACCGCCCCGCTTCCGTCCCTTCAGGACGCCCGCGTCGTGACCGCCCCCGCGCTGCGTGAGGCCGCCCTCGTGCTGGACGCCGTCGCCGCCGTCGTGTCCAGGTCCGACGCCGACACCGCCGCCGGCATCCGCAAGGTCGTCGCCGACCTCGAGGCCGGCGACCGCATCGACCGCCCCTGCTGCGACAACCCTTGGAAGCCCGCCCTCACCACCGCCCTCACCCCCTGACCTTCGGCAAGATCAAGGGACCGATCCTCTCGTTGAACGTCAGGAAGTGTAAAGCGGGGTCAGCGCCAGCTGGGGAGCCAGAGTTCGGCCTGCCACTGGGCGGCGCTGATCGGGTCCCCGTTCAGGATCGGCCACAGCCAGACGAAGTTGGCCACCACCAGTCCCGTGTAGATGGCCACCACCAGCAACCCCGTGCCCCGCCGCTCGGCCCCGGCGCGGGCCCGGCCGAGGATGTCGCCGCAGGCCAAGACCAGGCCCAGCACCAGGAACGGCGCCATGGGCGTGACGTAGAAGAAGAACATCTGCCGGTCGATGTTGACGAACCAGGGCAGCAGGCCGGCCATGTAGCCGACCATGACGGCGGCGTGGCGCCAGTCGAACTTGATGACGGCCCGCCACAGCGACCAGCCGATCATGGGGAAGGCCAGCCACCACATCGCCGGCGTGCCCACGAGCATCTGGGCGCTGACGCACTCCGAAGCGCCGCAGCCGGCGGCCAGCGGGCTGGGCGACTGCTCGATGTAGTAGAGCATCGGCCGCAGGCCCATGGGCCACGTCCACGGCTTCGACTCCCACGGATGGGTGCCGACCCCGGGCGCGCCGGTGATCAGGTTGGCGTGGAAGTGCAGCACGTTGCCTTCGTAGAAGAAGAACGACTGGAAGGCGTTGGGCAGCCAGCTGGAGACTGCGACCGTGTTGCCGGCGGCGTTCCGGTCGACGCCGGTCTCGCTGCCGAACCAGGCCCACCAGGACGCGAAGTACACGGCCACCGAGATCACGACGATGGCCCACAGCGCCGGCAGCACGTCACGCACGATCGCGCCGGCCCACGGTCGCTCGACCCCGGCCGCCCGCCGCGCGGTCGCGTCCCAGATCACCGACAGCAGGCCGAAAGCGACGATGTAGTAGATGCCGTTCCACTTGACGCCACAGGCCAGTCCCAGCGAGATGCCGCAGGCGAAGCGCCACCAGCGGAACCCGAGCCGCGGCCCGAACTCGGACGCGCCGACCCAGCCCTCGCTGACCGCGACCGCCAACCGGTTGCGCACGACGTCCCGGTCCACGAGCAGGCAACCGAAGGCGACCACCACGAACAGCGCGCCGAAGATGTCCAGCATGCCCAACCGCGACTGCACGTGGCTGACGCCGTCGCAGATCAGCAGCACACCGGCCAGCGCGCCCAGCATGGTCGAGCGGGTCAGGCGCCGTCCGATCCGGACGATCAGGAAGATGCACAGCGTGCCGGCGATGGCCGAGGAGAACCGCCAGCCCCAGCCGTCGTAGCCGAACAGCCACTCGCCGACCGCGATCAGGTACTTGCCGACCGGCGGGTGCACCACCAGCTCGTAGCCGGGGTTGTCCTCGTAGCCGCCGTTGCGCAGCATCTGCCACGCCTGCGGCACGTAGTGCTTCTCGTCGAACACGGGCGTGCCGCGGTCGGTCGGCGAGCCGAGGTCCCAGAACCGGATCAGGGCGCCGAGCAGCGTGACGCTGAGCGTGACCAGCCACCCGCGGACAGTGTCCGTCGGCCGCCAGACGGCGAGGCGTTCCAGTGGCCCGGCGGTGGACGGCTGCGTCGCCGGCGGCAGCTCGCCGACGTCCACCACGCCGTCGGGCTCGGGTTCGGTCCGCTCCACGATGGTCGTCACGGGGGTCGATCGTAGGGTGAGTGGCGTGAATACCGTATCGGGCACCGGCCGTCTGCTGTTGGCGGCGACGCCCCTGGGCAACCTCGGCGACGCCACCCAGCGTCTGGTGGATGCCCTGGCCACGGCCGATCTGGTGGCCGCGGAGGACACCCGCAAGCTGCGTTCGCTGGCCGCCGGCCTGGGGGTCAAGCCCGCCGGCAAGGTCGTCAGTTTCTACGACGCGGTGGAGACGGCCCGGCTGCCCGGGCTGGTCAAGGCGGTCGCATCCGGACAAACGGTGTTGCTGGTGACCGACGCCGGCATGCCGAGCGTGTCCGACCCCGGCTACCGCCTGGTCGCCGCCTGCGTGGCCGAGGACCTGCCGATCACCTGCCTGCCCGGCCCGTCGGCGGTGGTCACCGCGCTGGCCCTGTCTGGGGTGCCGGTCGACCGGTTCTGCTTCGACGGCTTCCCGCCGCGCAAGCCGGGGGAGCGCCGCAAGTGGCTGGCCACGCTGGCCGCCGAGACCCGGGCCTGCGTCATCTTCGAATCACCGCATCGGGTGGCGGCGACGCTGGCCGATGCCGTCGAGGTGCTGGGCGCGGACCGCCGGGGCGCGGTCTGCCGCCAGCTCACCAAGTCCGACGAGCAGGTCCGGCGGGGCACCCTGGCCGAGCTGGCCGAGTGGGCCGCCGCCGGGGTCGGCGGCGAGGTCACGGTGGTGTTCGCCGGGGCCGAGCCGGTCGTCGTGGACGTCACCGACGTGGCCGACCTGGTGCCGGCGGTGCAGGAGCGGGTAGCCGCTGGACAACGCCTCAAGGATGTGGTTGCCGAGGTCGCGGCGGGTGCCGGCGTCAGCAAGAAGGCGCTGTACGACAGTGTGGTCGCGGCCAAGAAGTAATCAGTCGGGGCGTCCCCGTACCCTTACGCCCATGAGTGCCTCCGTGCTGACGGCGGTGGCCTGGCCCTACGCCAACGGCCCCCGTCACATCGGCCATGTCTCCGGTATCGGTGTTCCCTCCGACCTGTTCGCCCGCTACATGCGAATGTCCGGCCATGACGTGCTCATGGTCTCCGGCAGCGACGAGCACGGCACCCCGATCCTGGTCCAGGCCGACAAGGAGGGCCTGACGCCGCAGCAGACCGCGGACAAGTACCACCGTGTCGTCGCGGAGGACATGCGCGCCCTCGGCGTGACCTACGACCTGTACACGCGCACCACCACGCGCAACCACTACGACGTGGTGCAGCAGATCTTCCTGGCGCTCAACGACAACGGCTACATCCTGCCCAAGACCACGACCGGCGCGGTCAGCCCGTCCACCGGCCGCACCCTGCCCGACCGCTACATCGAGGGCACCTGCCCGATCTGCGGCTACGACGGCGCGCGCGGCGACCAGTGCGACAACTGCGGCAACCAGCTCGACGCCGCCGACCTGATCAACCCCAAGTCGCGGATCAACGGCGAGAAGCCCAAGTTCGTCGAGACCGAGCACCTGTTCCTGGACCTGCCGGCGTTCACCCGCACGCTGGGCGAGTGGCTGGCGTCCAAGACCGACTGGCGCCCCAACGTCGTCAACTTCACCAAGAACCTGGTCGACGACATGCGGCCGCGGGCCATCACCCGCGACCTGGACTGGGGCGTGCCGATCCCGCTGGACGGCTGGCGCGACCAGGGCCTCAAGCGGTTCTACGTGTGGTTCGACGCCGTGATCGGCTACTTCTCGGCCAGCGTGGAGTGGGCCCGGCGCAGCGGCGACCCGGACGCGTGGAAGCGTTTCTGGACCGACCCCGAGACGCCGATCGTGCACTTCATGGGCAAGGACAACATCACCTTCCACGCCCAGATCTGGCCCGCGCTGCTGATGGGGCACAACGGGGCCGGCGACAAGGGCGGCAAGCCCGGGCCGTACGGCACGCTCAACCTGCCCACGGAGATCGCCTCCAGCGAGTTCCTCACCATGAGCGGCTCCAAGTTCTCCACCTCGCGGGGCCGGGTCATCTACGTGCGGGACTTCCTGGCCGAGTTCGGCCCGGACGCGTTGCGCTACTTCATCTCGGCCGCCGGCCCCGAGACCCAGGACGTGGACTTCACCTGGGACGAGTTCGTCCGGCGGATCAACTTCGAGCTGGCCAACGAGTGGGGCAACCTGGTCAACCGCTCGGTCTCGATGGCGCACAAGAACGTCGGAGCCGTGCCGGCGCCGACCGCGCCCACCCAGGCCGACGAGGACCTGAAGACGCTGTCCAAGGCGGCTTTCGACACCGTGGGCGCCCACCTGCGGCACTCGCGCTTCCGTGCCGGCATCGGCGAGGCGATGCGGGTGGTGTCGGCGGCCAACAAGTACCTGTCCGACCAGGAGCCGTGGAAGCTCAAGGACGACCCGGCCCGCCGCGACACGGTGCTGCACACCGCGTTGCAGGTGGTCAAGGACGCCAACACGCTGCTCACGCCGTTCCTGCCGCACTCCGCGCAGAAGATCCACGAGCTGCTGGGCGGCACCGGCCTGTGGGCCTCGCAGCCGGAGATGCGCGAGGTCACCGACCTGGACGACCCGTCGCGCGAGTACCCCGTGCTGACCGGTGACTACACGACCGAGCAGGCCAGGTGGGAGTCCACGCCGATCGAGGTCGGCGTGCCGCTGAGCAAGCCGACCCCGTTGTTCGCCAAGCTCGACCCGGAGCTGGGCGAGACCGGTCCGGAGTGGGCTCCGATCGAGAAGTGAACGAGCTTGCGAGTTCGCCAATGAGCACAGCGACCTCAGTCGCGGCTTCGCCTCGCTCCGCGAGGCGAGAGCCGTGACACCTCGCAAGGGAGAACGGCCGCCGATACCGGAGCGTCTTCCGGTGTCGGCGGTCGACGCCCACACTCATCTGGAAGCCTGTGGCGCCAAGGATTCCGCTGATGTCCGGTCCATGATGGACCGTGCCGAGTCGGCGGGCATCGGCCACGCGATCACCGTCGCCGATGACATGGCCGCCGCGCGCTGGGCCGTCGAAGCGTCCACTTGGGACGATCGCGTTTTCGCCGCCGTCGCGCTGCATCCCACGCGTACCAAGGACTTCGGCGAGGCCGAGCGGGACGAGTTGGCCGCGCTGGCCGCGCACCCGCGGGTGGTGGCGATCGGCGAGACCGGTTTGGACTACTACTGGGACTACGCCCCGCACGATGCCCAGCAGGACGCTTTCCGTTGGCACATCGAGCTTTCCAAGCGCCTGGGCAAGCCGCTGATGATCCACGACCGGGACGCGCACGAGGACGTGATGCGCATCCTGGACGAGGAGGGCGCCCCGGAGACCGTGGTGTTCCACAGCTTTTCCGGCGACGTGGATCTGGCGCGACGCTGCGTGGCCAACGGTTACGTGCTGTCGTTCTCGGGCACGGTCACGTTCCGCAACGCGAAACCGTTGCGGGACGCGGCAATGGTTGTCCCACTACAACAGTTGCTTGTGGAGACCGACGCGCCTTTCCTGACGCCGCACCCGTTCCGGGGTCGTCCGAACGAGCCGTACTGCGCCGCGTACACGCTCCGTGAACTCGCTGATCTACGGGGAGTGCACGTCGGTGAGTTGGCAACAATCGTCACCGCAACGGTGAACCGAGTCTTCGGCCTGGGCGTATGACCGTGCGTACGGAGAAAGAATCACCCTGTGGTGTGACTGGAGACACAACAACCCCGGGAATGTTTGCTCACACGCTCGACCTCCGTTACGGTCCCGTGATCGGTGGGTCGGACAGCGATGTCCCGCCACCGGCCCGCAGTCAGGTCGGCGTTCGTCGGGGACAGCCGGAGCCCGTGAGGGAACCAGCTGGACGGCGTTGACTACGGGACGACAGACAAGGCAAGTCGGAGCACGAGACCCGAGTGAAGCGAGGAGAAGTACCAGCGGCTGACGTCGGCTAGGCGAGACCAGCCGCGGAACTCTTCGCGGATCATCGGCTTTTCGGAGGTAACGACCCCGTGACTGGGACCGGTAGGCACCGTAGACCGCGCGCGTCCGAGGAAGCGCCGACTCAGGCGCAGAGCGCTCAGAGCTTCTGGGCACCCCACACCGGGGTGGCCGTGGCCGAGCGCCAGTCCTCGAGCTGGACCGCAGTGCGGCCGGACCTCGACTGGGACTGGGACTGGGAGGCCGAGCTCGAGTCCACCCGCCAGTTCGTGCCCGGCGGGGCGTATGTCTCCACCCAGGACGTGATGGACGTCCTCGGACCGGACGCCCAGGACATCCTCAACTCCGTCAACATGGAGCTCGACCAGCTGCTCGAGCTGATGAACGCCAAGACCACGGTCTTGCCGATCATCCGTGACGACGCCGGTCCGCTCACCGAGGGCCTGGGCCAGTGCTGGGAAGAGCTCGAAGAGGGCCTCCAGGACGCCAACCTCGTCCCGGAACCCCAGCGAAAGTCGGTCGTCAAGACCGACCTCGAAGCCAAGTCGCCGTGGAAGCGCCGGTTCATCAAGGCCGCTGTCATGGCCACCCTGGTCAGCCTGGCCGGTGGCGGCGCCACCGCGCTGGCCATGGACAAGGCCGTCACCGTCGATGTCGACGGCCACGAGATGACCGTGCACACGTACTCCGGCACCGTCGGCGACGTGCTGGCCAAGCAGGGCCTGTCCGCCGGCGCGCACGACTCGCTGATGCCCTCGGCCAACTCCTCCATCGCCGACGGCGGCAAGATCGTCCTGCAGCGCGGCCGCACCATGACCGTGTCCGTGGACGGCGTGTCCAAGACCCAGTGGGTCAAGGCCCAGAACGTCGCCGACGCGCTGCGCGAGATGGGCGTCAAGACCGAGAACGCCAAGCTCTCGGTCGACCCGTCCAAGCAGATCCCGCTCGGCGGGATGTCGATGGACGTCAAGACGGCCAAGACCGTCACGATCAGCGACGGCGGCAACGCCCCCAAGCAGCTCACCACCTACGCGGTGACCATCCAGGAGCTGCTCAAGTCCCTGAACATCTCCCTGGGCGCGGACGACAACGTCGCCCCGGCCTCGGACACCAAGCTGGCCAGCGGCGCCCAGATCACCGTCAGCCGCAACGGCGTCACGGTGGTCCAGGAGAACCAGGACATCCAGCCGACGACGCAGATCGTCAACGACCCGACCCTCGACGAGGGCGTCACACAGGTCATGGACCCGGGCACGGTCGGCAAGCAGAACGTGACCTACCGGGTCACCATGCACAACGGCAAGCAGACCGACAAGCAGCAGATCGGCGTCCAGGTCATCACGCCGATGAAGCCGAAGATCGTCAAGAACGGCACCAAGGCGCTGCCCGGCGACGAGATCTGGGACCGCATCGCGGTATGCGAGTCCAGCAGCAACTGGCACGCCAACACCGGCAACGGCTACTACGGCGGGCTGCAGTTCAACAACCCGACCTGGCTGTCCAACGGTGGGGGGCAGTACGCCCCGCGGGCCGATCTGGCCACCCGTGAGCAGCAGATCGCCATCGCCAACCGCGTGCGGGCAGCCCGTGGCCTGCAGCCGTGGCAGTGCGCCGGCGAGCTCGGCCTGAGCTGAGCCTAGAATCTCGCTTCGTGCCCGAACTGCTGGGACCCGTCGAGGTCCGCGCCCTTGCCCAGGAGTTGGACGTCCGTCCGACCAAGAAGCTGGGCCAGAACTTCGTGCACGACACCAACACCGTGCGGCGTATCGTCGCCGTCTCCGGTGTCACCGCCGATGACGTCGCCCTCGAGGTCGGTCCCGGCCTCGGGTCCTTGACCCTGGCGCTGCTGCCCGTGTGCCAGGCCGTCGTCGCCGTCGAGATCGATCCGGTGTTGGCCGCCCGGCTCCCCGCGACCGCCGCCGAGTTCGCCCCCGACTTCGCGTCCCGGCTCACCGTCGTCGGCGCCGATGCCATGCGGGTCACCGCCGACCAGCTCGGCGCCGCCCCCACGGCCTTGGTCGCCAACCTGCCGTACAACGTCTCCGTGCCGATCATCCTGCATCTGCTGGCCGAGCTGCCGTCACTGCGGACCGGGCTCGTCATGGTCCAGTCCGAGGTCGCCGACCGCATGGCCGCCGGTCCCGGCAGTCGGGTCTACGGGGTTCCCAGCGTCAAGCTCGCTTGGTACGCCTCCGCCCGCCGCGCCGGACCCGAGCCCCGCTCCGTCCTCTGGCCCGTGCCCAACGTCGACTCCGCCCTCGTCGCCTTCACCCGCCGCGAGGTCCGTCCTCCGTGTCACGCGAGGCCCTCTTCACCCTTACGCCGCCTTCGCCCAGCGCCGCAAGACCCTCCGCGCCGCCCTCGCCGGCTGGGCCGGCTCCGCCGACCGCGCCGGCCAGCTCCTCACCGCCGCCGGCGTCGACCCCTCCCTGCGCGGCGAGCAACTCGGCATCGCCGACTTCGTCCGCGTAGCCGAAGCCGCCGCCGCGTAGTCCCCCCCCCACGTCTGCGGCAACACCCGCCCCCATCGGCTTCTTCCCGCCACCCCGTGACTTTCGGATTCAGCCGCGCCCCCACACCGCAGCCCCCAACCCAACCCAGGGGGGCGTCCCCGATGCCATTCTATCGAGCCCCTCACCTGGATGATCTTGAAAGTGTCCGGCCTGTGGACAACTTGCCGGGTTGTGGATAACCCTGGGTGCCGGGGAACCTACCGTGGGATACGTCGTGAACCGAGTAATCACCGGGCATCGGTGTGACTTACCGAACGATCCGTGGTTCTTCCTGGGCATGGCTTGATTTTCCACATACCGGTCGGGTGTACTGCTACTTGCATCCATCCCGAGCGGCCGAGAGACCTGGATCGACGAAGCCGCAGCAACCACCCGACCCCGGGCAGGTGCTACCGCCAGGACCGATGGAGGACGTCATGGACCTCGCCCGAGTGTGCGCAGCTCTGCTGCTCACCCGCCGTCGAGTCGTCGATCAGTGCCGCCGCACCGCCACGGGCTGTCAGGCCGGCCGGTAACACCCTACCCGCCGCTGCTGTCGGTTCACCCTTAATCGCCCCGTCCGGTTAGGACGGTCCAAAAAGGACGGTCATACGCGCGCCATGAGCGTGCGTGGCCGCGCGTGCCGTGGAGCATAAAGTGATCACTGTCGACAATCTGGTCAAATCCTTCCCCAGCCGCAGCGGCGCGGTGCGCGCGCTGGACGGCGTCACCCTTGAGGTCCAGGCCGGCGCGGTGTGCGGCGTCGTGGGCCCGAGCGGCTCCGGCAAGTCGACCCTGGCCCGCTGCATCGCCCTGCTGGAGCGACCGGACAGCGGCGCGATCCGTGTCGACGGAACCGACCTCGTCACGCTGGACGGCAACCGCCTGCGCGCGGCGCGGCGGCAGATCGGCGTTGTGCCGCAAGGGGATTCCCTGCTGCGTCAGCGCACGGCGGCGGGCAATGTGGCGCTGCCGCTGGAAACCGCGGGTGTTGACGGCCCGACGCGGCGTCGTCGCGTGGGCGAACTGCTCGATCTGGTGGGCCTGACGGACAAGGCGGCGTCGTACCCGGACCAGCTTTCCGGTGGGCAGCGGCAACGCATCGCGGTCGCCCGCGCGCTGGCCGCGAACCCGGCGGTGCTGCTGGCCGATGAACCCACCTCGGCGCTGGACCCGGAGACCGCCGGCTCCGTGCTCACCGTTCTCGACCGGGCCCGAGCGGAGCTCGGAGTCACGGTTGTTGTTGTCACACACGACATGGCGGTCGTCCGCCGGATCTGCGACGACGTGGCGCTGCTCGACGGCGGCCGGATCGTGGAGAACGGCAAACTGCTCGACCTTGTGTCCGATGTGGACAGTCGTACCGCCAACGCGCTGCTGCCCGCGCTCGACCAGACCGACGGCGTCGCCGGCAACCACGACCGCGTCGCGGACGTGGTGCTGGTCGGCTTCGCCGCGGTGGGCGCGCTGCTGCCGGAGGCGTCCAACCGGTTCGGCGTCGACCTCGCCGTGCTCGGCGGCGGACTGACCCGTCTCGGCGAGACCCCGGTGGCCCGGTTCCGGCTGGGCCTGACCGGCGAACGGGCCGACTCCGCGCTCGAGTGGATCTCCGAGGCCGGCGCCCTCGTTCGACGGACCCCGAAGGGTCCGCAGGGAGTCGCTGCGTGAGACCGACCACTCCGTGGTCCGATGTGTTCGACCTGCTCCACCCCGCGCTCGGCCAGACGCTGTACATGGTCGGCGTGGCGACGTTGTTCGCCACGGCGCTCGGGATCCCGCTGGGCGTGCTGTTGCACGTGTCGGCGCCGGACGGCCTCAGACCCGTCCCGCTGCTGCACCGGATCCTGGGCACCGTGGTGGACTTCGGCCGATCGCTGCCGTTCATCGTGCTCATCGTGCTGCTGCAACAGGTTGTCACCCGCCCACTGATCGGCACCTCGATCGGCCCGACCGCGGCCATCGTGCCGCTGGCCATCGGAG
>NZ_KK037166.1:5053952-5055584 GCF_000568255.1 Kutzneria sp. 744 | reverse complement strand
CCCGGCGCTGGTTTCCGCGGTCGGCGTCACCGCCGTCACCCTCGTCGGCTTCTCCGCCATGGCCGGGGTCGTCGGCGGCGAAGGCTTGGGCGACCTCGCCATCCGCTACGGCTACCAGCGCTACGACGATCGGGTCCTCTGGGCCACGGTGCTCGTGCTGGGCGCCCTCGCCATGCTCATCCAACTGCTGTTCGACGTGTCCTCGCGGTTGATCGACCGCCGTCGCCGCGTCACTGCCTGACATTCGAGGAACCACAGTCCCATGAAGCTCCGTGTTGCGCTCCTTGCTGCCCTCGTGACGGCCACCGCTGCCGCCTGCGGGACGGGCGGCGGCGCGGCCGCCGACCCGAACGCCCCGCTGATCGTCGGCGTCAGCCCGACTCCGCACGGCCAGATCCTGCAGTTCGTCGCCGACAAGCTGGCGCCGGCCAAGGGCCTCAAGATTCAGGTCAAGGAGTTCACCGACTACGTCACGCCGAACACCTCGCTGGTCGACAAGTCGCTGGACGCCAACTACTTCCAGCACCAGCCCTACCTCGCCGACTTCGAGCAGAGCCACGGCGTGCAGCTGTCCTGGGTGACGGCCGTGCACCTGGAGCCGCTCGGGCTGTACTCGAAGAAGGCGCACAAACCGGCCGACCTGCATGACGGCGCCAAGATCGGTGTGCCCAACGACACCAGCAACGAGGCGCGGGCGCTCAAGCTGCTGGCCGACAACGGCCTGCTCAAGCTCAAGCCCGGCACCGAGACGACCGCGACGCCGCGCGACGTGGCCGACAATCCGAAGCATCTTCAGTTCGTCGAGCTGGAGGCGGCCCAGCTGCCGCGCAGCCTTGAGGACACCGACGCCTCGATCGTCAACGGCAACTACGCGCTGTCGGCCGGCCTGGACACGAAGACCACGGTGCTGATCGAGAAGGCCCAGGGCAACCCGAACGCGAACGGTCTTGTCACGCGACCCGAACTCGCAGGTGACAAGCGCGTCAAGGAGTTGGCCGAGCTGCTCAACTCCCCGCAGGTCAAGGACTACATCGAGCAGACGTTCCACGGTTCGGTCCTGCCGGCGTTCTAGCCAGCACAGCAACAGCCCGTAGGCTGGACGGGTGCTAGCCGTCGTACCGACACCAGTGACCGTCCGGGCCCCGGCGAAGGTCAACCTGCATCTCTCCGTGGGTGACCTTCGTGCCGACGGCTACCACGACCTGACGACGCTGTTCCAGTCGTTGTCGCTGACCGATGAGGTCACCGTGGCCGTCTCCGACGAGTCCGGGCTCGAGGTGCGGGGCGAGGGCGCCGAGGACGTGCCCACCGACGCGTCCAACCTGGTCTGGAAGGCCGTGCGGGCGCTGGCCGCGCACGTCGGCCGGGACCCGGACGAGCCCAAGCTGCGGATCACCATCAACAAGGGCATCCCGGTGGCCGGCGGCATGGCCGGCGGCAGCGCCGACGCCGCCGCCACGCTGATCGCCCTGGCCCACCTGTGGCGACTGGAGATGGGCCGGGACGAGCTGTCCACCGTCGCCGCCGAGGTCGGCAGCGACGTGCCCTTCGTGCTCCAGGGCGGCGTCGCCCTGGGCACCGGGCGGGGCGAGCAGCTCGTGCCCGTGCTGTCCCGGCACACCTATCATTGGG
>NZ_KK037166.1:5051854-5053448 GCF_000568255.1 Kutzneria sp. 744 | reverse complement strand
CGAACCGCCGTCGGCGCCCGCGGTGACGGTGAGGGAGCCGCCACTGAGCAGGCCCTTGGCCTGAAGGTCCTTGTGCCACGGCAGCTGCTTGGCGGTCTCCTGGTTCACGGAGCTGCCGCTGCCGTCGTACGAGCTGTAGGTGACGGTCGCGCTCTTGGCGTCGCCGGTGACGTCGTAGCCGATCGAGGACACCGCACTCTGCTGGTCGTTCACGGTCTTGACGGTCGCGGTGAAGACGGCCGCATACAGGATGCACATCAGCAGCCCGAGCACCGACAGCACGGCGCCGGCGATGGCCAATCCCTTGTTGGTGGCCTTGCCGCTGCCGGCCCGGGCGATGCCGATGATCGACAGCACCAGGCCGACGATCACGAGCGGCCACGCGATCACCCCGACGAACGGGATGAAGCTGAACAGGAAGCCGATGAGGCCCAGGACGAAGCCCGCGGTGCCCAGCCCGTTGCGGGGCGGCTGACCCTGCGGCTGGACATCGGTGGCCGGCGGCGGAAAGTACGGAGCGGACATGGTGCTCACTTTCGGTCATCTCGCACTGGTGCCAGACGCATCACCGGGGCCCGGTTCGTCGTTACGTACCCTTTTCGCGTGGCGAACCTGGTCAACCTCGAGTCCGTGAGCAAGTCCTATGGCGTGAAACCGCTGCTCGACGCCGTGTCCCTAGGCGTGAACGAGGGTGATCGAATCGGGGTCGTTGGTCTGAACGGCGGCGGGAAGACCACCCTTTTGGAGGTACTGACGGGGCTGGAGCCCCCGGATGAGGGCAGGGTCAGCCAGGCCAGGGACCTGCGGATGGCGGTGGTCACGCAGCGCACGGAGCTGATCGGCGACACGGTGCGCTCGGCGGTGCTGGATCCGCACGGGTACACCTCGGAGCACGAGTGGGCCTCGGACGCCCGGGTGCGGTCGATCATGGACGGCCTCGGCATCACGGCGCTGGGGCTGGACTCGCCGGTGGGGACGATGTCGGGTGGCGAGCGGCGCCGGGTGTCGCTGGCGGCGGCGTTGATCCGCGACCTCGACCTGCTGGTGCTGGACGAGCCGACCAACCACCTGGACGTCGAGGGCGTGCGGTGGCTGGCCGAGCACCTGCTGGCCCGGCGCGGCGCGCTGGTGGTCGTGACCCACGATCGCTGGTTCCTGGACATCGTCTGCACTCGGACCTGGGAGGTCGTCGGCGGCGCGGTCGAGCAGTACGAGGGCGGCTACGCGGACTGGATCTTCGCCCGCGCCGAGCGGGCCCGGCTGGCCGACACGCTGGAGGAGAAGCGCCGCAACCTGGCCCGCAAGGAGCTGGCCTGGCTGCGCCGGGGAGCGCCGGCGCGGACGTCCAAGCCCCGGTACCGGATCGAGAACGCCGAGGCGATCATCTCGGACGTGCCGGAGCCGCGGGACAAGGTCGAGCTGATGGCCTTCGCCAAGCGCCGGCTGGGCAAGACCGTGATCGAGCTGGAGAACGTGTCGTTCTCGCTCGGCGACCGCACGCTGCTCGACGACGTGACGTGGCGGATCGGGCCGGGGGACCGGATCGGCCTGGTGGGCGTGAACGGGTCGGGCAAGACGTCGCTGCTGCGGCTGC
>NZ_KK037166.1:5022851-5051754 GCF_000568255.1 Kutzneria sp. 744 | reverse complement strand
CCTGACCCAGGAGCTGATCGACCTGCCGGGCGTTGCTGCGGGTGCTGGAGGCGGTCGAGGAGGTCGCCCGGCGGGTGGTGCTGGGCAAGGTGGAGCTGAGCGCCTCGCAGCTGGCGGAGAAGTTCGGCTTCACCAAGGTCAAGCAGTGGACGCCGGTGTCGGACCTGTCCGGTGGCGAGCGGCGGCGGCTGCAGCTGGCCCGGCTGCTGATGGCCGAGCCCAACGTGCTGTTGCTCGACGAGCCGACCAACGACCTTGACATCGACACGTTGCAGCAGCTGGAGGACCTGCTCGACTCGTGGCCGGGCACGATGGTCGTGGTCTCGCACGACCGGTACCTGATCGAACGCGTCTGCGACCAGGTAGTGGCGCTGTTCGGCGAGGGCGGCATCAGCGACCTGACCGGCGGCATCGAGGAGTACCTGCGCCGCCGTGACCAGCAGCTGGCGGCCGCCGCCGCCACGCAGGCCGTCGCCGCCGCGCCGAAGGTGAGCGACGCCGCCGAGCAGCGGGCCGCCCGCAAGGAGCTGTCACGGCTGGAGCGGCGGCTGGACACGCTGACCAAGAAGGAGGGGGAGCTGCACGCCAAGCTGGCCGAGGCGGCGACCGATCCGGACCGGCTGCTGTCGCTGGACGCCGAGCTGCGGGCCGTGCTGGCCGAGAAGGACGAGGTCGAGGAGCAGTGGATGCTCGCGGCCGACGCCGCCGAGTGACCCTCCGATGCAGGGAAGGACACCTTACCTGCGTTGACCGAGGGTAAGGAGTCCTTCCCTGCATGAAAGCGGCCTCGACCGCATAGGCTCCGAGTTATGAGCAAGTTCGTCGATACGTTGCGCGCCACCGGGACCGGTGGTCGTGGCAAGGGGTTCATCACCGGCGAGCCGCACGAGCCGCTGCGCCGGACGTGGGCCGAGGTGCACGTGACCGCGACCGAGCTGGCCGGCGGCCTGGTGGCGGGCGGCCTGCGCCCGGGCACCGCGGTCGCCGTGCTGGCCGCCGATCCGGCGGTGATCGCGCCGGCCGTGCAGGCGGTGTGGCTGGCCGGTGGCAGCGTGACCATGCTGCACCAGCCGACCCCGCGCACCGACCTCGGCGAATGGGCCCAGGACACCCTGAAGGTCCTCGGCATGATCGAGGCGGGCCTCGTCCTGCTGGGCAGCCCCTTCGACGCGCTGTCCGGCGTGCTGGACGAGCACGGGATCACCTACCGCAAGCTGACCGACCTGGCCGGCGAGGCGCTGACCGAGCCCGTGCCCGTCGACGAGGACGCCACCGCGCTGCTCCAGCTGACCAGCGGCTCGACGGCTGACCCCAAGGCGGTGCGGATCACGCACCGGAACCTGATGGCGAACATGACGGCGATGATCACGGCGTCCAAGTTCGACTTCGAGGTCGACACCATGGTGTCGTGGCTGCCGCTGTTCCACGACATGGGCATGGTCGGCTTCCTGACGCTGCCGATGACCTTCGGCATCGAGCTGGTGAAGGTCAGCCCCGTGGAGTTCCTCGGCGGCCCGCTGCTGTGGTTCGACCTGATCAGCCGGTACCGCGGCACCGTCACCGCCGCGCCCAACTTCGCCTACGCCATCGCCGGCCGTCGACTGTCCTCTGTGGACGAAGAGGGCAAGTACGACCTGTCGCGGCTGCGGATCGCCCTGAACGGCGCGGAACCCATCGACGCCGCCGCGGTGAAGTCGTTCACCGACGCCGGCGCGCGCTTCGGCATGAACCCCGGATGTGTGCTCTGCGCCTACGGAATGGCCGAGACCACGCTCGGCGTCGCCTTCGCGGCCCCCGGTGACGGCATCACCATCGACACCATCGACGCCGACGAGCTGGAGGCCGGCAAGCGCGCCGTCCCCGCGACCGAAGGCAAGACCCGCGCCTTCCCGCTGCTCGGACATCCCTTGCCCGGCTTGGAAATTAAGATTGTCGACGAGAACGGCGACGCCCGTGGCGACCGCGAGGTCGGCCTGATCATGCTGCGCGGCGAGGCCGTCACCCCCGGCTATCTCACCGTCAACGGCCCGGTGTCCACACAGGACGAACACGGCTGGCTCGACACCGGCGACGAGGGCTACCTCATCGACGGCCAGGTCGTGGTCTGTGGCCGCCGCAAGGACGTCATCATCATGGGCGGCCGCAACATCTATCCCACCGACATCGAGCGCGCCGCCACCTCCGTCGACGGCGTCCGCGCCGGCAACGCCGTGGCCGTCCGCCTCGACGCCGGCACCCGCCGCGAACGCTTCGCCGTCGCCCTGGAATCCAACCGCGCCACCGATCCCGAGGCCGTCAAGGTGATCAAGGACGAGGTCGCCGCCAAGGTCGTCGACGCCGCCGGGGTGCGCCCCTACGCCGTCATCGTGCTGCCGCCCGGCAACCTGCCCAAGACCCCCTCGGGCAAGCTCCGCCGCGCCGCCGCCGGCGAGCAGGTCGCCAAGATGCTGGCCAAGGACTGAGCAACTCGGGTGCGGGGCCGCAGAGCCCCGCGCCCGGTCAGCTCATTTCGCGGATGTCACGCCGTCTTCGGGGACGTAGTAGCGGTAAGTCGTCACGCCGGAGATGTTGCCGGCGGCGTCCACGCTGGTCACCACCACCTGGTCGATGCCGAACGTCGTCGGGGTGATCCAGACCGTCACGGCGCCGTCGCTCGCCGGCACGAAGGCTCCCGGCCGGTTCGGGCCGTACCGGAAGCCGACGACATCGGTGGAACCGTTGGCGGAGAAGGTGAAGCGGCCAGGCTTGCCGATGCGGCCGGTCCCGCCGGTCGGCGGGTAGTCGGGCGAGGACACCGCCGGTTTGCCCGGCGCGGTGAAGTCCGTGGTGAACTCGCAGACATCGCTCCACGGGCCGGTTTCTGCCCCGTCGGAGGACCGCGCCTGCCATGCGTACGTGGTGCCGTCGCTCAGACCGGTGTTGCCAACGGTCACTGCGGCCACCGTGCCACCGACGCCCGAGGTCTGCGCCGTGCCGCGCTGATCGGACCGGTCGACCGGCCACCAGTCGAACTCCGTGGTCACCTGGTCGGCACCGTCCGGCACCACCGAGAGACTGCCCGCGCTGTTCAAGCCGACCAGAAGCGGCTGCGCGCCGCAGGAATGCTGATCGACCGCCGGGCTGGTCGGCTGGCCCGGCGCGGTCGGGTCGGCCAGCGCCGGCGCCGCGAGTCCGGCGGCGATCATGCCGGCGGCCAGCGTGATGCCGGCCGCTCGTGACAGAAACCTGGATGTGCCCCGAGCCATTGGCTTTCCCCCTGCTGTGCGTAGATCCAGAACTACATCTGAACCGTGTATAGCAGGGGGAAAGCGGTGGTGTTAGCGGCTTTCCAGCGTCTTGGCGACCTGGTCGAGGAACTCGTCCACTTCCTCCTTCGTGTACCCGCGCCGGCCGAGGCCGGTGTGGGTAAAGGCGACCGAGCGGACATCGGCGGCGGTGAGGGTGTCCTCACCGCGCAGGGTGGCCTCGATGCGGTCGAGGAAGGCGTCGACCTCGGCCTCGTCGTAGGCGTTCTTGCTGATCAAAGCCAGGCTGAACGTGACGTCGCGGACGTCGTCGGGGCTCATGGCGGGGACGCTACCCAGGGCCCGGTCAATGCGCCTGTCGATCACCGGCGGGTTGGCGGCCGAACCCCGCGCGGAACGCGCGGAGAAAGCACTGATCAGTGGAAGGCGTTCTGGGCGGCTTCCAGGCCCTTGCCGATGAGGGCCTCGACGGCGTCGGCGCAGCGGTCGACGGCGAAGGGCAGTTCCTTGCGCTGAGGAGTGGAGAAGTCCTTGAGCACGTAGTCGGCGGGGTCCTGGCGGCCCGACGGGCGGTCGATGCCGAAGCGGACCCGGTGGTAGTCCTTGGTGCCGAGCGACTTGGTGATGGAGCGCAGCCCGTTGTGGCCGTTGTCCCGCCAAGCTTGAGGCGCAGGGTGGCGAAGGGCAGGTCGAGCTCGTCGTGCACGACGACGACTCGGCCGGGGCGACCTTGTAGAAGCGCGCGGCGGCCACGGTGGGGCCGCCGGAGAGGTTCATGAACGAGCGGGGCTTGGCCAGCACGACCCGGCGACCGGACAGCCGCCCCTCGACGACCTCGGCGCCGCTCTTATGGGCCTTGAACCGGCCGCCGACGCGGGCGGCGAGCTCGTCGGCGACGAGGAAACCGATGTTGTGCCGGTTGCCGGCGTACTGCGGACCGGGATTGCCCAGCCCGACGACAAGAACGACCTCGCTAGCGTCCACGCGAGCGCAACTCCTGCTCCAACTCGTCCAACAGGGCGTCGACGGCGGCCACCCGGTACCCCCGGCGCAGCCCGGTGGTCCCGGTGAACCGGGTGTGGAACACCTCGCCCGCGGTCATCGCGGCCTTGCCGTCCAGGGTCGCGGCGGCCCGCACCAGGAACGCCTCCACCTCGCCCGGATCGTAGCCGTGCGAGGCCTTCGGCAGCCGCACGGCCAGCAGGTCGCCGCCGGTCCGCAGCCGCGTCCCGGCCACCCGGCCCGTGCTCAGCTGCCGCCGCACCCGCTCCAGGAACGCGTCGACGTCCCGAGGGCGGTAGCCGTGCTTGCGTGAGGCGAAAACCACCTCTTCGACCTGCTCGGCGGTGAGCGTGCCCCGGCCGGTCAGCGCCTGCGCGACCTGGGCCAGGAACGCGTCCACCTCGTCCACGTCGTAGCCGGGCCCCCGCTCGAACCGCACGGTCCGCACGTCGGCGGGCGTGAGGGTGGGCGGCGGCATGGGGCCGGAACGCGGGAACGGCTCCCGGCCCCCGTGGTTAGGGGGCTGGGCGCCGTCGCGGTGCTCTGCCGTGATGAGGCTCAGCTCTCGTCGGCGGCCGGCTCGGCCTCGGCCTCGGCGCCGTCCAGCTGGGCGGCGGTCGGCGCGGCGTTGACGGCGGCGACGAGCGCGTCGGCGTCGGTGATCAGCGACGTGCCGGCGGGCAGCACGATGTCGGAGGCGTTGATCCGGGTGCCGGCCTGCACACCCGCGATCGGCACCTCGACGTGCTCGGGCAGGTTCAGGGCGTCGGCCTCGACCTGGATGGTGGAGAGCTCCTGGGTGACCAGGGTGGCCGGGGCGGCGTCGCCGACCAGCACGACCGGGACGTCGATGGTGATCTTCTCACCGCGCTGCACCAGCAGCAGGTCGACGTGCTCGATGTAGTTCTTGATCGGGTGCGTGGTGACCGTCTTGGTCAGGGCCAGCTCGCTGCCGCCGTTGACCTCGAGCGACAGGACGGCGTTGGTGCCGTGCTCACGGACCACACGGGCGAACTCCAGCGCCGGCAGGGCCAGGTGCTTCGGGTCGGAACCGTGGCCGTAGAGCACCGCGGGGATCTTGCCGGAACGACGGGTGCGGCGGGCCGCGCCCTTGCCGAACTCGGTGCGCGACTCGGCGGCGAGACGTACCTCGGACACGGTGGGGTACTCCTTGTAGCTCTCAGGATCGGGGTGGGGAAGCGGCCTGCGGCGACGGGGAGCGGCGCGGGACCATGAACAGCGCGCGGCAACCAAGCCGCCGCGTCGATCACGGAGCCACGAGGACGTACCCTCGCCGAGGCAACCAAGACAGTGTAGGGGGCCGATTCGACCAAAGCGAATCGGCCCCCGTGTTCATGCCGCGCGTGCCCGCTCGGCGCGGAACGCGCGGCATGTCACGCGTTGCCGTCGAAGAGACTCGTCACCGAGCCGTCCTCGAACACCTGCTGAATCGCCTGCGCCAGCAGCGGGGCGATGGACAGCACGGTCAGCTTGTCGAACTGCTTCTCCTGCGGGATCGGCAGCGTGTTGGTCAGCACGATCTCGCGGGCGCTGCTGTTCTGCAGCCGCTCCACCGCGGGCCCGGACAGCACGCCGTGCGTCGCGGCCACGATCACACCCGTGGCACCGGCGTCGACCAGCTGCTCCACGGCCTTCACGATGGTGCCGCCGGTGTCCACCATGTCGTCGATGACCACGCACATCCGGTCGCGCACCTCGCCGACGACGCGGTTGGCCACCACCTCGTTGGGCTTGAGCGGGTCACGCGTCTTGTGGATGAAGGCGATCGGGCAGCCGTCGAGCATGTCGGCCCACTTCTCCGCCAGCTTGGTGCGGCCGGAGTCGGGGGAGACGACGGTCAGCGGCTCGCTGCCGTACTTGGTGCGCACGTGCTCGGCCAGCAGGGCCATCGCCCACAGGTGGTCGACCGGCCCGTCGAAGAAGCCCTGGATCTGCGCGGTGTGCAGGTCCACGGTCATGATCCGGTCGGCGCCCGCGGTCTTGAACAGGTCGGCGATCAGCCGGGCCGAGATCGGCTCGCGACCGCGGTGCTTCTTGTCCTGCCGCGCGTACGGATAGAACGGCATGATCACGGTGATGCGCTTGGCGCTGGCCCGCTTCAGGGCGTCCACCATGATCAGCTGCTCCATCACCCACTGGTTGATTGGCGCGCTGTGGCTCTGCACGACGAAGGCGTCGCAGCCTCGCACCGACTCCTCGAACCGGACGAAGATCTCGCCGTTCGCGAACTCGTACGCCGACTGCGGCACGACCGAGACGTCGAGGTACTTCGCGACCTCCTCGGCGAGCTCCGGGTAGGCGCGGCCGCTGAAGAGCATCAGGCTCTTCTTCGGAGTTCCGGAGATGGAGGCCACGGTCACTGCTCCTTCGGGTCGGGTGTCTCGTCACCGTCCTGCTGGGCGGCGAGTGCCAAGGTGGCGGCCTCGGCCGCCGGGGTGCCTTCGCGACGTCGGGTGACCCAGCCCTCGACGTTGCGCTGCTGCGCCCGTGCCACCGCGAGCGCGCCGGGCGGCACGTCGCGGGTGATGACCGAGCCGGCCGCGGTGTACGCGCCGTCCCCGACGGTCACGGGGGCGATGAACATGGTGTCCGATCCGGTGCGCGCGTGCGAACCGATCACGGTCCGGTGCTTGCGCACGCCGTCGTAGTTGACGAAGACGGACGCGGCGCCGATGTTGCTCTGCTCGCCGATGGTGGCGTCGCCCACGTAGGTCAGGTGCGGCACCTTGCTGCCGTCGCCGATCTCGGAGTTCTTCACCTCGACGAACGTGCCGATCTTGCCGGCGGTGCCCAGCTTGGCACCCGGCCGCAGGTACGCGAAGGGGCCCACGCTGGCCCGCTCGCCGATCTCGGAGTCCGTGCCGTGCGTGCGGATGACCTTGGCCCCCGGGCCGACCACGCAGTTGCTCAGCGTGGTGTCCGGGCCGATGACCGCGCCCTCGTACACCGCGGTGCCGGCCCGCAGCTGCACGTTGGGCTCGATGAGCACGTCGCGGGCCAGCGCGACGTCGGCGTCCAGCCAGACGCTGGACGGGTCGATCATCGTGACGCCGGCTCGCATCCAGTTCTCGACCAGCCGCCGGTTGAACTCGGCGCCCAGCCGGGCCAGCTGCACCCGGTCGTTGACCCCCTCGACCAGCCACTCGTCGGCGCAGATCAGGGCCCCGACCGGCCGGCCGTCGCCGCGGGCGATGGCCAGCACGTCGGTCAGGTACTGCTCGCCCTGCGCGTTGTCGGTGGTCAGCCGGGACAGCCCGTCCCGCAGCACCGCGGTGTCGAAGACGTAGATGCCGGAGTTGATCTCGGTGATGGCCGCCTGCTCGGGCGTGGCGTCCTTCTGCTCGACGATCGAGACCACCTGGCCGTCGGCGTCGCGCACGATGCGGCCGTAGCCGTGCGGCTCGGGCACGACGGCGGTGAGCACCGTCACCGCGTTGCCGGCCGAGTGGTGCTCGGCCAGCAGCTGGGCCAGCGTGTCGCCGTCCAGCAGCGGCACGTCGCCGTAGGTGACGACGGTGGTGCCGGTCTCCACCTCGGGCAGGGCGGCCAGCGCGCAGCCCACGGCGTGCCCGGTGCCGCGCTGTTCCTCCTGCACCGCAACAGTGATCTTGCGGTCGATGTCGCCGGACAACGCGTCCAGGTGCTCGGCGACGGCCTGACGGCCGTGCCCGACGACCACGACGAGGTGGTCGGGATCCACGCCTACAGCGGCCCGCACGGGTGTTCGACGAGTGCGCGGCCGGCGATCCGGTGCAGCACCTTCGGTGTCGCCGAGCGCATCCGGGTTCCCTCACCCGCCGCGAGCACGATGGTGCTGACCTGTCCGCCCTGAGGCATGGACCTGCTCCCTAGGAGTCGACGCCTTGGATGACGACGATCCTACGGTGCGCCCTCCACTGCCACGGCCGAGCGGCTGTTGGCCTCACTCACAGTGTCCCCGGCCACGGCCGCGACACCGTTGCCGCCGCCGCGCTTGGCCAGATACATCGCGGCGTCGGCCCGGGCCAGCGCCTGCGCGGCGCTCTCCTGCGGACGCAGCGAGATGACGCCGATGGACAGCGTCACACCGCGGGACAGGTCCATGGGCAGCCGGGCCACGGCGTCCACGGCCCGGCCCAGCGCCGCCTCGGCCGCGCTCAGCGGGGCCCCGGGCAGCAGCACCACGAACTCGTCGCCGCCGTAGCGGGCCACCATGTCGTCGCCGCGGACGGCGCTGCGCAGCGTGCTGGCGACCACCCGCAGCACGTCGTCGCCCTCGGCGTGCGAGGCGCGGTCATTCACGCCCTTGAAGCCGTCCAGGTCGACCAGGGCGACGGCCAGCGGCTGCTCGCCGGGCTGGGCGACCAGGGCCTCCAGGCGGTCGTCGAGGGCGCGGCGGTTGGGCAGGCCGGTCAGCGGGTCCTGGAGTGCCTGCTGCGAGATCGCGCCGTGCTCACGGGACAGGCGCTCGTGCTCGCGGCGGGTCTGCAGGCTGGTGACCTTGGACTCGCCCATCTGCCACATCTCGTGCTCGAGCTCGGTGGCGTACTGCTCAAGGGCGTTGGCGCCGATCTCGGTCTGCTCCGAGCCCGACAGGCGGGCGAACTCCCGCATCAGGCACAGCCGCAGCGTGTTCTCGGTGGTGTCGTTGAGCAGCCGGTCGGCCGCGTTGGCCAGCACGTGGATCGCCTCGGAGAAGCGGTCCTCGCGTTCGAGGCAGCGGGCGAAGGCGATGGACACCATGATCAGTTCACGGGGCGAGGCCGCCCGGTCGGTCAGCGCCTGCAGCCGGTCGATGTGCTCGGCGCCGGGCCGGGCCAGCGCGTGCGCGGCCCCGACCACGGGCAGCTGGTCGGCCGCCGGGGCCTCGGACAGCCGGGTCGGCTGCGAGTTGCGCCAGGGCACCTCGGCCGCGGCGGCGATGGCCGAGGCCGTGAGGAACTTCTCCGCCGCCTTGTCGTACTGGCCGACCCGCTCCAGCCGCAGGCCCCAGCCCAGCAGCAGACGGGTCTGGTTGATCATGTGCTCGGCGATCTCGTACGGTCCGCCGTCGCCGCGGATGGCCGTGCCGGCCCGGTTGAACACACCGGCCGCGATCTCGTACACGCCCAGCTGGCTCAGCAGCTGGCCGATGTCGACCAGCACGCCTGACAGCAGGCGGGTCCACGACCGGACGCCGATCAGGGTGTCCGGGGTGAGGTCCTCGTCCAGGATGGCCAGCGCGCGGGCGGCCGAGGTGAGCGCCTCGTCCTCGTAACCGCCGAGGAAGAACCGACGTCCGCGCAGGGCGTGCGCCCCCGCCTCCATCACGGTCAGGCCGTGCCGGCGGGTGTGCGCGATCATCTCGTCGAGCAGGGGATCGGTCTCGTTGGGCGAGTGCGCCCCGGACAACCGCACCAGGCAGCTGGTCCGCAGGACCTGGGCGACCATGCGCGGCTCGCCGCGGCGCTGCGCCTCGGCCAGCAGGCGGTCGGCCTCGGCCACCGCCGTGTCCGAGGTGCCCTCGACGTCGCCGCCCGAGGACATCGCCAGCTCGCGGGCGCGCCCGACCAACCAGGCGTCCGACATCTCGGCCAGCGCCGGGGCGCTGTCCTCGTGCTGTGCGACCGTGTCCTCGTGCAGCTTCGACTCCTTCTCGGTTGCTCCGCTGCCAGGATTCGAACCTGAACCATTGGAACCAAAATCCAAGGTGCTGCCGTTACACCACAGCGGACCGGGGCAGTGCTTGCCTCCATGTTGTCATGTCTCACCTCGTCAGGTCAGGGCGACCACCCAAGAAGTCCCTGAGATGACGCTCGTAGCCGTCCGGGTCCACGTTCCAGGCCGCGGTGTGCTCCGCCTTGGGCACTTCGACGTACGTGATGGGCCAGCCGAGGCCGCCCGCGGCGGCGGCCAGGTCGCGTGAGGCCTGCACAGGAACGGTGGTGTCCAGCGAGCCGTGGAACAGCAGCGTCGGCGGCTTGTGCGCGGGCGGCGAGTCGATCAGCTCCATCCGGCCGAAGTCGATGCCGCTGCGCCAGCCCGACACCAGTTCCGCGTCCCACGTCAGCAGGCCGGTCAGCGGCAGGCCGCGGTCCTGCGCCTGCAGCACCAGCGTCTTTCCCCAGCTCACGGCGGGCGCGTCCAGCACGACGGAGTCGACCTCGCCGGCCAGCGGCGACTGCGTCATCAGCTGCTCGACGATCGCGCCGCCCATCGACCAGCCGTAGAGCACGAAGCGCTTGGCGCCGTGGGCCGAGCCGTACTTCATGGCCGACTCCACGTCCCGCCACTCGGAATCGCCCAGGTGGAAGAAGCCGTCGGGGGACGGGGGCGCGCCGGCGTCGTTGCGATACGTGACGGACAGCACGGTCAGGCCCAGCTTGTGCAACGGCGGGATGGCCCGCAGCGTCTCCTCACGGGTGCCGCCGCGGCCGTGGACGGCGATCACCCAGGTGTCGTTGCCGGGGACCAGCCAGGCCGGCATCGGCCCCAGTTCCGTGGGGACGTCGACGGTGCTGAAGTCCTGGCCCAGTGCGGATTTCGGGTCGCCCGGCCACATCTGCGGGTTGAGCCGGACATGCGTGCCGGCCGGCGGCGCCTGACCCTTGAGGAGGCGGCGCTCAACCTTGTTGTCACGGTCGCTGAGCACCTCGCCGACCTGGGCGTAGCCGCCGTCCCAGAGCAACGCCCACTGCCCGGCGTCTGTGGTGTCGCTCGCTTTTTGCAGTGCGACGGAACTCACACCGTTCACGGACGTTGGGCCGAGTGACACATCCGGATAGCCGGGTCGCGCCTGCGCCGGATCGAGCAGCTGGCCGCTGTAGAACCAGCCGATCCCCGCTAGCGCGAGCACGGCGACGACCAGCACGATCGGCACGGTGACGAGGGTGATCCGGAGGGCCCTGTGGCGGCGAACACCTTGCGTGGACACGGAGAAGTCAACCGCCTGTCGATCCTGTGAAGATGCCTACAACGTCCATGTGCGGGCTGGTATTCCCGGCCGACACAACCTACGCTTGCGTAAGTTACGGTGCCGTAGGCGAGGTTCGCCTAAGTCAACCAAATTAATCTGACCGCGAGGTGTCACGGTATGACCACAGCCCTGGAGAAGCCAAGGGAAACGGCCGGCGGGGGGCCGAAGCCGATGTTCGAAGGCCAGAGTGGCGGACTCGAACAGGCCCTCATCTACATCTTCACCATCGTGCCATTCGTCGCGTTGGTCGCCGCCGTTCCCCTGGCCTGGGGCTGGGGTCTGACGTGGATCGACATCGCGCTCGCCGCGGTGTTCTTCTGCATCAGCGGCATGGGCGTCACGGTGGGTTACCACCGCTACTTCACGCACGGCTCCTTCAAGGCCAAGCGCGGCCTGCGCGTCGGGCTGGCCATCGCCGGCAGCATGTCGCTGCAGGGCTCCGTGATCAAGTGGGTCGCCGACCACCGGCGCCACCACGCCTTCTCCGACCGTGAGGGCGACCCGCACTCGCCGTGGCTGTTCGGCACCGGCCCGATCGCCCTGGCCCGCGGCTTCTGGCACGCGCACATGGGCTGGCTCTACGAGCGCGACCTCACCAACCGTGACCGTTTCGCCCCCGACCTCGTCGCCGACGACGACCTCCAGCGGGTCGACAAGCTGTTCCCCGTGTGGACCGTCGTCAGCCTGCTCGCGCCGGCCGCGCTCGGCGGCCTCATCAGCTGGTCCTGGTGGGGCGCGCTGACCGCCTTCTTCTGGGCCGGCCTGGTCCGGGTGGCCGTGCTGCACCACGTGACGTGGTCGGTCAACTCCATCTGCCACATGATCGGCGAGCGGCCCTTCGCCGCCCGCGACAAGTCCGCCAACTTCTGGCCGCTGGCGATCCTGTCCTTCGGCGAGTCGTGGCACAACCTGCACCACGCCGACCCCACCTCCGCCCGCCACGGCGTGCAGCGCGGTCAGATCGACATCTCCGCCCGCACCATCTGGCTGTTCGAGAAGCTCGGCTGGGCCTGGAACGTGCGGTGGCCGAGCCCCCAGCGCCTGGCCAGGATCAGCGCTGCCGACTAGGTGACATATCGTGGCTGGCCATGGCCGCCCGCCGCAGGACACGTGACAGCAGGGGCGACGCGAACGGCGTCGCCCCTGTGACCCGTGTGCGGATGACCGGCAAAGAGCGCCGGCAGCAGCTGCTCGACGTGGCCCGCGAGCTCTTCGCCGAGAAGGGCTTCGACGGCACCTCCATCGAGGAGATCGCCCACCGTGCCGGCGTGTCCAAGCCCGTCGTGTACGAGCACTTCGGCGGCAAGGAAGGCGTCTACGCCGTCGTCGTCGACCGGGAGATGCAGTACCTGCTCGACTCCGTCGTCGCCGTCCTCGGCGACGGCGACGGCCACCCCCGCGAGCTCCTCGAGCGCGCCGCCCGAGCCCTCCTCAACTACATCGAGGGCTCCAGCGACGGCTTCCGCATCCTGGTCCGCGACTCCCCCGTCGCCAGCGCCACCGGCACCTTCTCCAGCCTCTTGAACGACATCGCCTCCCAGGTCGAGCACATCCTGGGCCTGCACTTCGACGCCCGCGGCTACGACCCCAAGCTCGCCGGCCTCTACGCCCAGGCCCTGGTCGGCATGGTCGCCCTGACCGGCCAGTGGTGGCTGGAGGTCCGCAAGCCCAAGAAGGACGAGGTCGCCGCCCACCTGGTCAACCTGGCGTGGAACGGCCTGTCCCACCTGGAAGGCAAGCCCCGGTTGCGGTCTCGGTAGTCAAGCCGACAGCCGTTACTCCAGTAGTGCGTTGGAGTAACGGCCGTGAACTGGGCGCGCCTTACATGTCGCAGGCGATAACTGGGGCCGGAAAGGGCATTTCAGCCGACAAAGTCCTCGAACTCGTACCTACCCAAGCGGGATAGACGTCCGCCCACTTCTTGCCAAGTGCTGCCTTCAGTGCGTTCGATTGCAGACTTGATGGCGATCAATATACGGGACACCTGAGGTGAGTCTACGATAACGAGCGGCCGCCCCAAGACTACGCCCTCGCGAGCGACCTTGTCTTTCAATGCTTCGGGAGTGCAAACGATGAACTGAACCGACTCCTCACCCGGGCCGTCGTTCGGGCCGACGATCGCTTGCAGCAGGAACGAAAAATTGTCCGGATCTGCAGGGTTGTAGGAATCGAGCTCCACATCTGGGCTGATGAACCTTCGTACCTGTGCCTTCATCGCGCGTCCGTAATGTCGAGGTGAGCGTCAGCTTGCCACTCGTTGGAAGGGATATTGTGCCATTCGAAGTTTGCCTGGTATCCCGGGCCGCCGAACCGGGCGGGGCGGTTGGGCTTGAATGATGGTGGGCGGTACTGACGTAGGGCGTTGGAACTCACCAGGGTCCTTCCATCGCTGGCAACTGTGTAGTTGGGACCCACCCAGGCCTTGCCCATCGCATCCGCTTCGGCCTGGGTGCCGGATCCAATGCCTGAAAACCCCTTTTCGTTGGCGGCGTCTCTGAGCATGCCTGCCATCTGCATTTCTCGCTCAGGCGAGATGATGCACGCTTCTTCGTCGTTGTGCACCAGCAATGGCGTGGTGCCCGCCTCGACATCGTACGCGTGCAAGCCGTCGACGGTAAATTGTAGGTCGTGATGCTTGAACTGAACTCCCAGCTTGACAAAACGGTAGCGGTGACGCTGCCGCCGGTCTCCAGCTGGTCGCCTCGCTTGAGACTGACGGCGGCAGTCCAGATGTGCTTGGTCCTGTCCCAGAACAGGTGATGGGCGGTGACGGTGATGGTCTTCGGACCGTTGGGCGTTGCCACTGACAGGCTGGTGAAGTCCCGGTCGGTGTCGGTCACATGGAGGGCGGTCACCGTGTGCTGCTGAGATGCAGTGCTTTCGGGATCGGCGTTGGTGATCTTGTCGCCGACCTTGACGTCTTGGATGGGTTTCGTGGTGCCGTCGGCCATGAGCACGCCGGTGCCGGCGGCGAAGCTGTTGCAGCCGTCGAGGCTCTCCTCGAAGGCCTCGCCGGTCTCCGCGGCCTCCGATTCCGTGGCGGCGATGGCCAGGCCCTCCTCGGCCTCGGCCGCGACGCCTCCGATCGCGGCGGCGGCCGCACCGACCAGTGCCTCGGCGAGGGGGCCGACGACGGCGGAGAGGGCGAGGCCGAGCAGCAGGGTCAGGGTCTCCTTCCAGCTGGGCACGTAGAGCAGGCCGGACTTCTGAGCGGCGCCGCAGAAGTCGGAGTTGGCCTCGTTGATCCCGCTGGAGCACTGGGCGTTGGCCCAGTCCTGGATGGCCCGCCCGTACTCGCCGTCCTTGTAGGTGACACCGTTGAGCATCTGCTTCTTGAGGGCGTCGAAGGTTGGTATCCGACGGCCGGCGAAGTAAGGCTGCTTGTTGGTGTCCTTGTTCTGGCCGCTGAGGAAGCGGCCGAGGTCGGCGAGACCGGGGTTGGAGACGTCTCCAGAGTCGCAGCCGTCGCAGTAGTGGGTCGTTGGCGCGGTGTTGCCGCAGGCCGGGTTGGAGACGGAGCAGCCGGGCCCGTGGTTGTCGCCGCTGCCGCCGTATTCACAACCGTCGCAGAACAGGCCGGACGGGTCGCTGCCGGTGACGGGGTCGTTGCCGGCGTAGTCGTACCCGTTCATCTGGCTGGGACTGTTGTCCTCGAACACCGGGTCGGCGGAGAGGAAGCGGCCGTTGGCGGGGTTGTACTCCCGGGCCCCGAGGTTGACGAGCTGGGTGGTGGGGTCGGGGGTGCCGCCGACGTAGCCCTTGTCGCCGGGCCACGCGGCGGGCGGGGTGCCGCGGGTGCCGCCGAAGGGGGTGAACTGCCGACGGGTGACGGTGTCGCTGCCGGCGTCGATGGTGAGCTGGTCGGTGCCCTGTCGGTCGGGCACGAGGATCTGGGGATTGGTGTTGAGGGTGGTCCGCACGGCGACGGTGGGCGGGGTGTCCGGCCACGCCGCCGGACGGCCCGGCACTGGACACCAGTCGCAGCTTCACGGTGTCCGCATGGGTGAACCCGAGCTCGTTGCCGGGCACCAACGCGACCGTGTTGGCCGAGGACGGTCAGCACAGCAGTGCGTTCTTCCTGTTCTACAACCCGGCCTCGAAGTGCTGGAATTTCGCGGTGTCGCCGACGGACACACCGACCGCCACCCTGCCGTGCGTGATCGCGCCCGACCAGGCGGCCACCAACACCTGGACCCATCTGGTGGGTGTTTACGACGCCGTGGCGATGACCGAGAGCCTCTATGTGAACGGGAAGTTCATCAACCTGGTCCGCAATGTGTCGTCGTTCGCCGCCACCGGGCCGCTGACCATCGGGCGACAGCGGTGGAGGGATGCCGACGCAGGCTTCTTGCCCGGCAAGATCAGTGACGCACAGGCGTGGAACTACGCCCTGACGCCGACGCAGGTCTCGGCGTTGTACCAGCGGATCAACTGATCACCTGATCGCACAGAAGGCCCCGGAGCTTCGGCTCCGGGGCCTTCTGTGTCAGATCCGGTAGTCGCTGTCGAGGGCGTCGGTGATGAACATGTGACCGGGTGCGTGGGTGATGGCGAACGGGGGCTTGGAGGCCATGACGGCGGCCTGCGGGGTAACGCCGCAGGCCCAGAAGACGGGGACCTCGCCGGGGTGAAGGTCGGCGGGGACACCGAAATCGGGGTGTTGGAGGTCGGAGATGCCGAGCGCCGAGGGATCCCCGACGTGCACCGGTGCCCCGTGTACGGCGGGCATCAGGCGGGTCACGTCGACGGCGGCGGGGACGAGCTCCGACGGGATGGGGCGCATGGAGACGACGAGCGGACCGCGGAGGCGAGGGGTGGGGCGGCAAGGGCGGTTGGTGATGTACATGGGGACGTTGGTGCCGCGGAGGGGAATGTTGGCGGCCAGCAAGGCCGACTCGAAGGTGAAGCTGCAGCCGATGAGCACGGCGACGAGGTCGTCACGCCAGAACGGGGTGGCGTCGGGGCATTCGGTGTGGAGGGAGCCGTCGACCCAGACGCGGTAGGAGGGCAGGTCGGTGCGGAGGTCGGCGCCGGGGGCGAGGGCGGTGCGGGGAACGCCGGCGTCGGTGACGTCGAGGACGGGGCAGGGCTTGGGGTTGCGCTGGGCGAAGAGCAGCACGTCGTAGGCCCAGTCGACGGGCACGGCGATGAGGTTGGCCTGGGTGTGGCCGGGGGCCAGGCCGGCGGTGGGCGTGACGAGGCCGGAACGGAAGCGCGCACGGGCGTCAGCAGCGGTCACGGATTCAGGGTAGCGATGTAGTATGCGCGCATATAGTATGCGTGCATGACAACTTACGAGTTCGAGCACACGGTGACGACCACGGCGACGCCGGCGGCGGTGTGGGCGAAGTGGAGCGACCCGGCGGACTGGCCGAGCTGGGACGAGGGGCTGGCGAAGGTGACGCTGGACGGCGAGTTCGTCCAAGGGGCGAGAGGGGAGCTGACGGTGGCGGGCCGGCCGCCGCTGGGGTACGTGCTGACGGAGGTGAGGCCGGGTGAAGGGTTCACCGACGAGACGGAGATGCCGGGCGGGGTGCTGCGGTTCGTGCACCGGATCGAGCCGGCGGGCGACGGCCGCTGGCTGCTCACGCATCGGCTGGAGATCGACGGCGACGACGAGCTGGCAGCGATGGGACCGATGATCACGGAGGACTTTCCCGACGCGGTCGGGGCACTGGCGAGAATGTGCGAATGAACGACGAGCCGCGGTCCCGCTGGACCGGCCCCGGGCGCAGCCCCGGCTTCCTGCTCTGGCGGGTGACGCTGGCGTGGCAGCGGGCGATGCGCGCGGCGCTGGCCCCGCACGACCTCACCCACGTGCAGTTCGTGCTGCTGGCCACGTCATGGTGGCTGGGGGATCACGAGGAGTCGCCGACCCAGCAGCGTCTGGCCGAGCAGGCCGGCACCGACACGATGATGACCAGCCAGGTGGTCCGCAAGCTGGCCGACCGCGGCCTGCTCAACCGCACGCCGGACCCCCGGGACGCCCGGGCGCTGCGCATAGTGGTCACGCCGGACGGACGTGAGGTGCTGGCGGCGGCGCTGCGGGATGTGGAGCGGGCCGACGCCGAGTACTTCGCCGGTGTGGACGACCGCTTCGTCGCCGGCCTGGCCCGACTGCTGCGTTAGGGATACGGCTTTTCCTTGGGGCGCAACGCCTCTGCGCGGTCGACCTGTCCGGAGCGGACCAGGGAGCGGATCTCGTGCGCCAATGCGGTGACGTCGGTGATCGAGTCGATCCACTCGTCGACGTAACGCCGGAGCGCCTCGTCTTTGAGTCCGATCTGGATCGCGCGGTACGACTGGGTCTGCATCCGCACGTCCCGGTCGGGATCCCATTGCACGCGAACGGGACTGGCCTTGAGCTGCCGGCGCCACTCGTCCTGGCTGGCATGCGCACCGGAGTGCGAGCTCAGGACGGCGTTGCGGACGGCCCAGTCGAAGCCGTCACGTCGGATCCGAATGGCCAACACCCGTTCCTGCCCGGGTGATGTCGCCCACTCGGATCGGTGCATCATCCACAGGAAGGACGGCTTGATCCAGGTCATGCGAGTCCGGCTGAACGGCGGCACGAAGGCGTTCGCGGCCAGGGCGGCGTCGGCGATGGCCGGGTTGTACGCCTGGTACACGGTGATGAGCCGCTCGTTATAGGCGGCGTTGATCGTATTCATCTCCTACCCACCATAGGGCTCAAAGCCAAACGATTTCCCGCCCAGGCAGACGAAACCGGCGGCGGCGGCGAGGTCCTGGGGGCTGCGGTCACGCAAGGAGGCCTGGGCGGCGGCGAGGGCGGACGGGGCGGGGAGGCCGGCGAGCAGCTGGCGGTGGAAGGCGGTCATCAGCGGGGCGGTCTCGAGATCGGGAATCGGGACCACGGAAGCGATGAGCGTGGCGGTGCCGCGCGAGAGGAAGGTGGCGGACAGGCCGAGGAGCTCGTCGCCGGTGCACACCAGGGATCGCCCGATGTCGCACGAAGCGAGCACAACGGTGTGCGGAACCTGCTGGGCCCGTTCGAGATCGTGCACGACCAGCGGCCCGTCGTGCAGCCGGAGGCTGGAGAACAGGGGATTGTCCAAGGCCAGGCGGCCATGCGCGGCCAGGTGGGCGACGCCGCAGCTGCGGAGGAGCCCGAGCACACGGTCGACGGTGGCGTCCAACCAAGGTGTGACGCCGTAGAGTGAAGCGACGGCGATGGCTTCCGAACGAGCGCCGGAAAGGCCGGGCCCGGCGACAACGGCGACACCGGGCCGGGTGTCGAATCGTGTTGACTGCCAAAGGGTTGCCGACGGCGACACGGTCACCGGGAGCCCGATGCGGCTGGGCAGCACCGACCACGGCAGGTCGTGCAACGGCCCGGTCGGCACCACGACCAGCGGCCGATCGTCCACACGGAATGGTCCCAGCAGAAGATTGTCCAGCCGTGCGGCGGCATCCTCCAACAAGGCCAGCGCGGCCGGCGACGGCCGCCGGGCCAGTCGGTGCAGGGCGAACGGCAGCCGCTCGACCAAGCCGGCGACGTCGGCCACCGACCCGAGCGGAACCAGTGAGGAAACACCGTCGACCACGCCGATGCCGAGCAGCTGACCGTCGAGCTGGACGAACTCCACCAGAGCGCTCGGACCGAGATCCAGCTCAGCCAGCGAAACCGGCTCCACGACACGGAAATCGCCGCCTCGGTGCAGCCGCACATGATCCCGGATCCGACGCTCTAACCCGACCTGCCGCTGCGCATGGCGAGCACCGCGGACGACGCTGCGCAGCTGGGCCAACAGATCGGCCAACACGGGATCGTCCGGCGGCAGCACGGGCTGGTGCACCAGGCGCCGACTCCGCTCCGCCCACGAGAAAACCTGCGCCACCCGGCCGTCCCGCAACGCCGCCCGCAGGCCGAGCTCGGCCAGCTCCGCCCGATGCACGGCCGAATACGCACGGAGATCCGTTGCCCCCAAAGACATGCTGTACTCGTCCAACACCCGCAGCCCATGCCGCAGCGCCCGCGACGACCCGGCCGCGTCGCCGGAACGCTGCCGCAGCAACGCCTCCGCGTACCAACCCCGGGCCCGAAGACCGGCCGGCCCACGGCGACGAGCCTGGGCGGCCTCGCCCAGCAACTCCGCGTCGTCCAGCACCAAAGCCGCCGCCAGCCGAGCCTCCAGGGCGGCGGCGGGCCAACCGGAACGCACCAAGGCCGCCACCATGTCCCGCATCCCGCGCCGCGAAACGGAAAGGCCGAGCGCCAGCGACGACCGTACGACGATCAACCGCGCCAACTCCGCCCACTCGGTGCGCTGCTGCCGCAGGAACTGCCGCCGGGCCCGCCGGGCCTGCGTCAACGCCGTCGGCCAGTCGCGGGCCAGCAACGCCGCCTGTGCCTGCAACACCAACGCCCCCGGCAGTAGCAGCCCTCGCCGCTCAAGGGAGAACGCATGCACGGCCTGTTCCGCCGCCTCCTGCGCCTCCGACGCCGAACCGACCGCCAACAACAGCTCGCCCCGGTCCACGAACACCGGCCCCAGCTGCCCGCCCTCGGCGCCGATCGCCCGCTCCGCGCGGTCGAGATGCGCCAGCGCGGCCGGCACGTCGCCACGCAGCGTCTCCATGAAGCCGAGGTTCTCGGCGATGATGCCGGTCGCCAGGTGCCGGCCGAGTTTGCGGGCCAGCTGATCGGCAGCCGTCAGGTCGGCCTCGGCTGCGCCGAACGAGTGACGTTCGGTGTGGAGGATGCCGCGGTTGACGAGAGTGCGTTGCAGATTCAGCAAATCACCCGTACGGCGCAGCAGCGGCACCGCGACCTGGTACTCGGAGTGCGCCTCGGACAGCCGCCCGAGCTGGTGCAGCATGTCCGCCCGCTGGGCGCGGGCCCGCGCCCGACCGGGCCCGTCAAGATCGGGTACGGCCAGGTCGATCTCCCGGAGCGCCGGCCCCGGCCGACCCTGCTGCAACAGCGCCGCCGCCAGCAGAATCCGGCTCTCCGCCGCCAGTTCCGCCCGTGCGGAAACGGCGATCGACCTCCGCAGATGCACCGCCGCGGCCACCACGTCCCCGGACTGGAGCAGCGACCGTCCCCACGCCCGCTCGGCGATCGACAGCGCCTCCGTGTCGCCGTCACGACGGGCCCGCAGCACCGCCGCCGCGCACGCCGGCCCGGCGCGTCCGGCGGCCCGGTCGGCCAGCCGCAGCGCCTCCTCGGCCACCGCGAGCGCGGTACCGCTGTTCACACCAAAGAGGATGAACCCGTCACACCCGTCCCGAAAATGCGATTAACCGGGATGTATCACGGGTGCCGCCGGCGGCTCGGTGATGCATGAGGAGGGGACAACCTATGGACGAGCTGATCGTCGACAGCCGGCACTGCGACGAGGTCGTGGAGCTGCTGACCGACCGGTTGCACGTGCTGCCCGCCGACCACCACCGCGACTCGGACGACACCACCGACCTGACCCTCATCGGGCCGCTCGAACTCGATGACTACGTTCCGGCCGCCCGCGTGAGTTACTCCGACGAGACCGACCTGACCGGCGTAGACCTGCTCTTCTACGACGTGGGCCGCCGGTTCGCCGACCGGCACGGGTTCGTGCCGGTGCTCGACCGCAACAGCGACGACGTGTACGGCAACCCGCAGCACAAGTCGGTCGGACCGGCCTATCCCGCCTATCCGGTGCCGATCCCGGAGACCACCGACGGGCAGGGCGTGCACATCGGCGTGATCGACACGGCTCCGACGCACCACAGCGACCTGCCATCGAGCCACGTGCTGGCCGACACCTACTACGTCCCGGACGAGCACGCGACCCTCTGGGCCGGCCACGGCACGTTCGTCGCCGGCATCATCCGGCAGCACGCACCGGCCGCGATCATCCACATGCGTGCCGGGCTGGCATCGGACAGTGGCCGGTGCAGCCGTTGGCAGCTGGTCAAAGACATCGGCGCCTTCGCCGGCGACGACATCCAGATCCTCAACCTGTCGCTGGGTTTCGAGACGGCCGACCATGCGGTGCCGTCGTCGATCGCCCGTGCGCTGTCCCGGCTGCGGCCGGAGGTGCTCGTGGTCGCGGCCGCCGGCAACGATCACACCGACCGGGTCTGGCCGGGTGCCTTCGGCTCCGTGATCGATGTGGGCTCGACCGGCGGCCCGAGCTTCGCCTGGATCAACGCCGCAGCTCCCGGGAACGATGTCCGCAGCGCTTTCCTGCACGCCGCGATCGACGGCACCTCGTTCGGGGGCTACGCGTCCTGGCGCGGCACTTCATTCGCGGCCGCCTTCGTCAGCGGCTCCGTCGCGGCCCGGATGTCCACCGCCGGTGTGGCCGCCTCGGACGCGTATCGGCTGCTGCTGAACGACCCCGACTCGATGGTGGCGGCGCTGCATGCCTGACGTCGCCGAGTTGGTCCTGCGGGCCAGGCGCGGCGAGCAGGCCGCGTGGGACGAGATCGTGGAACGGTTCGCGCCGCTCGTGTGGGCCGTGTGCCGGCGTTACAACCTGTCGGCCGCCGACACCGACGACGTCAACGCCACCGTGTGGCTCCGGCTCGTCGAACGCCTCAACACCCTGCGGGAGGCCGCCGCACTGCCCGGCTGGATCGCCACCACCACCCGCAACGAGTGTCTGCATCTGTTGCGGGACAAGAAGAAGCAGATCAGCGTCGAGGACATCGACGGGCCCGACGAGCGGCCCGAGCTCGACGCGTGGCTGCTCATGCAGGAGCGGCACATCGCGCTGCGGGTGGCCTTCCGCGAGCTCTCGGAGCGCTGCCGGCAGCTGCTCAACCTGCTGTTCGCCGAGGAAACCGTCCGCTACGCCACGATCTCCGCCCAGATCGGCGTCCCGGTCGGCAGTATCGGGCCCAGCCGCATGCGGTGCCTCGACACCCTCCGCGGCAACCCCGCGCTGGCCGCATTCGAGGAGGAGTCGTGACCGGTTTCTGGGACGGCGACGACCAGCTGCTGGCCGACCTCGCCGAGGCCGTCCTCGCCGCCCGCGAGGTGCCCCTGCGCCTGGTCGATGCCGGCAAGGCCGCCTTCGCGTGGCACACCGTCGACGCCGAACTGGCCGCGCTGGCCTTCGACTCCGACGTCGAGCCCGCCGCCATGCGGGCCGAGACCGCCGCCCTGCGGGCCATGACCTTCGTGGCCAGCCACGCCACGATCGAGGTCGAGGTCACCGCCGACGCCCTGCTCGGCCAGGTCGCCCCGCCCCGCTCCGGCGAGCTCCTGGTCCGCCAGGCCGACGGCCTCGTCCGCACGGTCCAGGTCGACGCCCTCGGCTGGTTCACGATCCGCCCCCGCCCCACCGGCCTGTTCCGCTTGGAGCTGACCCAGTCCACCGGGCCGCGCGTCCTCACGGCCTGGACCTCGCTGTAAACCGTGCCACTGCCCACCCCGGCCCCTGCTAACGTCGAAGGAGGGGCGATAGATCCCCGTATATCGCGCTGACCAGGGGTTATGCACCACGGCAGGTTCTTGTCGGGGCGGCGGCCTAGGCTGAACAGCGTGTCGAGGTGCATTCAAGGGGGACTGTCGAAGTGACCCAGCCCGGCCGACTGTCCGGTCTGCTGACCGCCGTGCTCGCGGACAAGTCGCTGCGTGAGGCGCTGGGGGCGGTGGAGCAACCACGCCTGGAGCTGGAGGGCCCGCCGGCCGGGCGGCCGCTGCTGGTGGCGGCGTTGGCCACGGAGCGCCCGGTGCTGGCGATCACGGCGACGGGCCGCGAGGCGGACGAGCTGGCGGCGATCGCCAAGGACCTGCTCGGCCCGGACGCGGTGGAGCTGTTCCCGTCCTGGGAGACGCTGCCGCACGAACGGTTGTCGCCGCGGGCGGACACCGTGGGCCGGCGGCTGGAAGTGCTGCGGAGGCTGGCGCATCCGGAGGAGCATCCGGCGGGCGGGATCAAGGTGATCGTCGCGACGATCCGCAGCCTGATCCAGCCGATGGCCCCGCAGCTGGGCGAGCTGGCCCCGGTGCACCTGGAGATCGGCGCGGAGCACGACTTCCTCCAGCTGGTGGAGCGCCTGGCCGAGCTGGCCTACGTCCGCGTGGACATGGTGGAGAAGCGCGGCGAGTTCGCGGTCCGTGGCGGCATTCTCGACGTCTTCCCGCCGACCTCGGAGCACCCCGGTCCGGGTGGAGTTCTGGGGGCGACGAGGTGAGCGAGATCCGGCCGTTCTCGGTGGCCGACCAGCGCTCGCTGCCGGGGAGATCCAGGCCTTCACGGCCCCGCCGTGCCGGGAGCTGCTGCTCACCGACGACGTCAAGGCCAGGGCGGCGGAGCTGGCCGCGGACCACCAGGCCGACGCGCAACTGGCGGAGATGCTGGACAAGCTGTCCAACGGCATCGCCGTGGAGGGCATGGAGGCCCTGATCCCGGCGCTGTGCCAGGGCGAGCTCCAGCTGCTCACGGAGGTCGTGCCCGAGGGCACGATCGTGCTGGTCAACGACCCGGAGAAGATCCGCACCCGGGCCCAGGACCTGGTCCGCACGGGCCAGGAGTTCCTTGAGGCCTCGTGGATGGCGGCGGCCAGCGGCGGCAAGGCCCCGATCGACCTGGGGGCCTCGGCCTATCGCGCGCTCGCGGACGTCGCGACGACCACAGTGGACAGTGGTCGCGCCTGGTGGACGCTGAGCCAGTTGACCTCGGACGCGGAAGGCGTGCTGCGCCTGGACGTGGCGCCGGTGGAGGCCTACCGCGGCGACGTGGACCGGGCCTTCGCGGACCTGCGGGCCCACACGGCGACCGGCGGCACGGCGCTGCTCATCGTGCCGGGAACCGGTACGGCGCAACGGGCCGTGGAGCAGATGTCCGATGCGGAGGTGCCCGCGCGCCTGGCCGAGAACGGCCTGTTCGACGCCCCGGAGCCGGGTGTCGTCACGGTCGCCCGCGGCTCGATGGAGGACGGCTTCCTGGCCGGCGGCCTCGGCCTCGTCGTCCTCACGGAGACGGACCTGACCGGCGGCCGCGGCGGCACGTCCACGCGGGACATGCGCAAGATGCCGTCCCGCCGCCGCAACGCCGTGGACCCGCTGGCCCTCAAGCCCGGCGACTACGTGGTGCACGAGCAGCACGGCATCGGCCGCTACGTGGAGATGGTGCAGCGCACGGTCGCCGGCGCCACCCGCGAGTACCTGGTGCTGGAGTACGCGGCCAGCAAGCGCGGCCAGCCCGGCGACCGCCTGTTCGTGCCGACCGACCAGCTCGACGAGGTCTCCCGCTACGTCGGCGGCGAGCTGCCCACGCTGAACAAGCTCGGCGGCTCGGACTGGAAGAACACCAAGGCCAAGGCCAAGAAGGCGGTCAAGCAGATCGCCGCCGAGCTGGTGCAGCTCTATGCCGCCCGCCAGTCCGCCCCCGGCCACGCCTTCGGCCAGGACACGCCGTGGCAGCGCGAGCTGGAGGACGCCTTCCCCTTCACCGAGACGGCCGACCAGCTGGCCGCCATCGACGAGGTCAAGGGCGACATGGAGCGCGCGGTCCCGATGGACCGGGTGATCTGCGGCGACGTCGGCTACGGCAAGACGGAGATCGCGGTCCGGGCGGCGTTCAAGGCGGTGCAGGACGGCAAGCAGGTGGCCGTGCTGGTGCCGACCACGCTGCTGGCCCAGCAGCACCTCAACACGTTCAGCGAGCGCATGCGGCAGTTCCCGGTCAACGTCAAGGGACTGTCCCGGTTCACCGACCCGATGGAGTCGGAGAAGGTCGTGGCCGGACTGGCCGACGGCGAGGTCGACATCGTCATCGGCACGCACCGCCTGCTGCAGACCGGCTTGCGCTACAAGGACCTCGGCCTGGTCATCGTGGACGAGGAGCAGCGCTTCGGCGTCGAGCACAAGGAGCACATCAAGGCGCTGCGCACGCACGTCGACGTGCTGACCATGTCGGCGACGCCGATCCCGCGCACGCTGGAGATGAGCCTGGCCGGCATCCGCGAGATGTCGACCATCCTCACCCCGCCCGAGGAGCGGCACCCGATCCTCACCTACGTCGGCGCCTACGACGACAAGCAGGTCGGCGCGGCCATCCGCCGCGAGCTGCTGCGCGACGGCCAGGTCTTCTTCGTGCACAACCGGGTGTCCTCGATCGAGCGGGCGGCCCGCCGGATCCGCGAGCTGGTGCCGGAGGCCCGCATCGCCACTGCGCACGGCCAGATGAACGAGGACCGCCTAGAGAAGATCATCGAGGGTTTCTGGGAGCGCGAGTTCGACGTCCTGGTCTGCACCACGATCGTCGAGACCGGTCTGGACATCTCCAACGCCAACACGCTGATCGTGGAGCGCGGCGACCTGCTCGGCCTGGCCCAGCTGCACCAGCTGCGCGGCCGCGTCGGCCGGGCCCGGGAACGCGGCTACGCCTACTTCCTGTACCCGCCGGACGGCACGCTGACCGAGACCGCGCACGACCGGCTGGCCACCATCGCGCAGAACACCGAGCTGGGCGCCGGCATGGCCGTGGCCATGAAGGACTTGGAGATCCGCGGCGCCGGCAACATCCTCGGCGCCGAGCAGTCCGGCCACATCGCCGGCGTCGGCTTCGACCTCTATGTGCGGCTGGTCGGCGAGGCGGTCGAGGCGTTCCGCAAGCACGCCGGCGCGCCGTCCGAGGACGACGCCGAGGAGATGGCCGAGGTCCGTGTCGACCTGCCCGTCGACGCGCACATCCCGCACGACTACGTGCCGGGTGAGCGGCTGCGGCTGGAGGCGTACCGCAAGATCGCGGCGGCCTTCGACGAGACCACGCTGACGGCGGTCAGGGAGGAGCTCCAGGACCGCTACGGCCAGCCGCCGGCCCCGGTGGAGCGGCTGCTGGCGGTGGCGAGGTTCCGCCAGACCTGCCGCCAGCACGGCGTGACCGAGGTGGCCACGCAGTCCAGCTCGATCCGGTTCGCGCCGATGGAGCTGATGGATTCCCAGCTGGTGCGGTTGAAGCGGCTGTACCCGAAGGCCCTGTACAAGCCGACCACGCACACCGTGTCGGTGCCGCGGCCGACCGAGGGCCCGGCCGGCGGCCGGATCGGCGCGCCGCCGCTGCGGGACACCGAGCTGCTGGACTGGTGCGCCCACTTCGTGGAGACCTTGCTCGGAAAACCCAAGCCGGTAGCCGCTGGTTGAGATCATCTTCGCTGTGAGAGAGTGCGCACTGTGACGATCGCCATTCGCCGTCCCATCGCAGTTCTCGCCGCGTGCGCCGCTGTCGGCGCCCTGGTCACCGGCTGTGGTGCCGGCCCGGGTGGCGGTGACATCGGCGCCGCGGCAGTGATCGGCGGCACGACGATCCCCCTCGACGTCGTCCAGCAGAACATCACCAACGTGCTGGTCGACAGCGCCGACGCGCGCAAGATGCAGCAGCAGAAGCCGAGCACCTTCCCGCAGATCGCCCGGACGATCGTGGGCCTGTCGGTGCTGCACGAGGCGACCAGCCAGCTGGCCGCCAAGTCCGGCATCAAGATCGACCAGGCCCAGGTGGACCAGGTGTACGGCCCGGCCACCGCGGCCGGCAAGGGACTGGGCCTGAGCCAGACCGCCGACGTCCAGGCCAAGGGCCCGCTGCTGCGTGACTACATCGGCGACGAGATGGTGTGGAGCAAGCTCGGGGCCAAGCAGGTCAAGACCGCGCTGGCCACCGTGGACTACGCGCAGGTCGCGGACCGCAACGCCGCCCAGGCGCTGGTGAACAAGGTCGTCGCGCACCCCGAGGACGACAAGAAGCTGTTCTCGGCCACCGCCGGCGCGGCCGTCGACGCCGCCGCGACGCCGGCGGGCGTGCCCAAGGACCTGGTCCTGCTGTTCGCCGCCAACGCCGGCGAGGTCGTCGCCTTCCCGATGCAGTCCGAGAACGCGTGGGCGGTCATCTACGTCAAGAAGCGCGTGGACAACGCCGGCGACACCACCGGCGGCCAGGACACCAGCCAGCTCGCCGAGACCTTCGGCCAGTTGGAGGCGTTCCGCTTCGCCCAGCAGGCCGGCCTGACCCTGAACCCGCGCTTCGGCGTGTGGGAGCCGCTGCTCGGCCAGATCTCGCCCAGCGACGGCGAGTCCTCGACCATCTCGGCGCCGGTGCGGAACCCGAAGTCGTGACCGCTGTTGTCGTCCTGCTCAGCCCGCGCCTGCCCGGCGTGCTGCCGGCGGCGGCGCTGCCGGCGCTGCGGGCCGCGACCGAGGTGTGGGCGGGCAAGGACGTGCCGGAGCAGCTGCGGCAGTCCCTCGGGGCCCACGAGCTGACGGCCGACGAGCTGACCGACGACGCGGTCCTGATCGCCACCGACGCCACCGAGCCGGCCGCGGCCGCGCTGCTGGCGGCCGGGGCGACCCGGATCGACACCCCGGAGCCGGTGGGCTCGGCCCTGCTGGACGCGGCGTCGGTGATGGACCGGCTGCGCTCGCCCGGCGGCTGCCCGTGGGATGCGGAGCAGACGCACGAGTCGCTGCGGCAGTACCTGGTCGAGGAGACCTACGAGCTGCTGGAGGCGATCGAGGACGGCGACCGTGCGGCGCTGCGCGAGGAGCTCGGCGACGTGCTGCTCCAGGTGCTGTTCCACGCCCGCGTGGCCGCCGAGAGCGGCGACGACCCGTTCGACATCGACAACGTGGCCGGCGACCTGGTGGACAAGCTGGTCGGACGGCATCCGCACGTGTTCGCCACCGAGGAGGAGGGCTTCGAACTCGACCGGCACGACCGGCGGTGGGAGGAGCTCAAGCAGGCCGAGAAGAAGCGCGCGTCCAGCGTGGACGGCGTGGCGCTCGGCCAGCCCGCGGTGTCGCTGGCGGCCAAGCTGACCCAGCGCGTCGCCCGCGTCGGCCTGCCGGTGGACCTGCTGCCCTCGGGCGACGACACCGGCGCGACGTTGTTCGGCGTCACCGCCGTGGCCAAGCTGACCGGCGAGGATCCCGAGAGCGAGCTGCGGGGCGTGGCCCGGCAGTTCGAGCGGGACGTGCGGGCCGCGGAGCTGTCGGCCAAGGCCGCCGGACTGGACCCGACGCGGCTGACCGCGGACGACTGGCGCCGGCACTGGCCGCCGCGTCACTCTCCTTTGGCCACGTAGCCTGGGTGACATGGCCTACTCGACCCCACCGCGCTCGCAGGCCGAGTCGCCATACCCACCTCCGCCGCCGCCCCCGCGCAAGGGCCGCGGCGGCGAGATCTTCGGCAAGGTCTTCCTGATCGCGCTGGTGCTCCTGCTGGGCGCCGGCGCGATCTATGCCGTCAACTGGCTGAGCCATCCCGGCCCGCCCGCGCCGACGGGGCCGACCGGGCCGCCGCCGTTCCGGGTGCCGCCGCTGGACGTGGCCAAGAACTCCGCGATCCCCGGCCCGGCCACCCCGCCGCCGGCCGCGCAGACCGCGGCGCCCAAGGAGAACCTCCAGGGCTGGCTCACCCGCGTCGCCTACTACAGCGACGTGCCGGAGCGGGTGCTCACCGCCTACGCCCACGCCGATCTGGCCTACCAGGCCAAGAACCCGTCCTGCCACGTCACCTGGGCCACGCTGGCCGGCGTCGGGCGGGTCGAGTCCAAGCACGGCCGCTACGGCGGCGCCAGCGTGCTGGACAGCGGCGAGGAGTCCCGGCCGATCATCGGCCCCGCGCTGGACGGCAGCCCCGGCTTCCTGGCCGTGCCGGACACCGACAAGGGCGCGCTGGACGGCGACACCAAGTGGGACCACGCCGTCGGCCCCATGCAGTTCGCGCCGGCCACCTGGCACCGCTGGGGCGTG
>NZ_KK037166.1:5019359-5022751 GCF_000568255.1 Kutzneria sp. 744 | reverse complement strand
GACACCGGCCTCGTGGGCGGCCCCGCCGCGCGCGGAACGCGCGCCAAAGACTCAGTTGCCGGCCTGGGCGTCGCCGCGGCCCAGCGACAGGCGGGCGCTGACCTCGCCGAGGGCCTCCTGGTACTCGGGCAGCGGGTACATCGCCACGGCCAGCCGGAGCTTGGTGATGGCCTCGGCGAACCGGCCCTGCCGCTGCAGGGTCTTGCCCAGCGCGAACAGCGAGTAGTGGTCGCTGGGATCCATCTCGACGAGTCGGGTGAAGGCCTCTTCGGCCCGTCTGAACTGGGCGGAGTTGAGGTAGGCGCGGCCCGCGAGCTGGATGACGCTCGGCAGGTCCGGCTCGGCCTCGACCACCGGACGCAGTTCGCGCAGCGCGTCCAGCGGACGGCCGTTCGACACCAGCGCCTCGGCTCTGCGGAACGCCTCGAAGGTGCTGTCGCTCATGGTCGTCCCCACAGTACGCAAGATCGCGGGTGACTTCGATGGACCATCCGGGGACATCGCCGGAGACAGGTGGCGCGCACGACCAGCAGTTTGATAGATTTACCGGTCAGAACGCACAGCTCAAGGCCACGAAAAAACGTGTCTGCGCCAGAATATAACGGTGAGTGAGGTCAGTTGTCAAGCCCTGCGAGTATTCCGGACAGTCAGGAAATCGACCGAGAGCAGGAATACGTCGCCATGCTCTACGGCCGGCTCGACGACCTCCGGGAACAGACGTCGCGCCGGCTGGCCCGCGTGCTGCTGGAGACGGGCGGCACGCCGCAGGCCCGTTCCGAGCGTGACACGGCGACGGCAATGCACTCGAGCGATCTCGCCCAGTACAGCGCGGTCGAGAACGGCCTCTGTTTCGGGCGGCTCGATTTCGAGAACGGCGAACTTCAGCACATCGGGCGAATCGGCATCTTCCGCACCGAGGGTGACTACGAACCGCTGCTGATGGACTGGCGCGCCCCCGCGGCCCGCCCCTTCTACCTCGCCACCGCCGCGTCGCCCGACGGCGTGACCCGCCGCCGGCACATCCGCACCCGCCGTCGCAACGTGGTCGGCCTGGACGACGAGGTCCTTGACCTGGCCCAGGCCGTGCCCGGCCGCAACGAGGGCCTGGTCGGCGAGGCGACGCTGCTGGCCGCGGTGGGCGCCAGCCGCACCGGCCGGATGAGCGACATCGTCGCCACCATCCAGGCCGAGCAGGACCGGATCATCCGGTCCGAGCTCAACGGCGTGCTGGTCGTGCAGGGCGGACCCGGCACCGGCAAGACGGCGGTGGCCCTGCACCGCGCCGCCTATCTGCTCTACACCCACCGCCGCCAGCTGGAGAAGCGCGGCGTGCTGGTGGTCGGCCCCAACTCCACCTTCCTCAACTACATCAGCCAGGTCCTGCCGTCGCTGGGCGAGACCGGCGTGCTGCTCAACACCGTCGGCGAGCTCTACCCGGGGCTCAAGGCCGTCGGCGCCGAGCCGGTCGAGGTCAGCGCGGTCAAGGGCCGCCTGGTCATGGCCGAGGTGCTCGCGGCGGCGGTGCGGGACCGGCAGTGGGTGCCGCGGGACGGCATCGAGATCCCGCACGAGCGCGACACGTTGGTGCTGGACCGCAAGACCGTGGCCGACGCCCGCGGTCGGGCCCGGCGCTCGCGCCGCCCGCACAACGCGGCCCGCCCCGTCTTCGAGCGGGAGATCATCGGCGCGCTGGCCCGGCTGGTGGCCAACCGGCTCGGCTCGCAGTTCCTTGACGCCGACGACGTCAGCGACATCCGGTCCGAGCTGCGCGAGGACGAGCGGGTGATGGCGGCGATCGACAAGCTGTGGCCGATCCTCACGCCCGAGCAGCTGCTGACCGACCTGTACGCGTCCGAGAAGCGGATCAACGCCGCCGGCCGCGGGCTCAGCCAGCGGGAGCGCCAGCTGCTGCGCCGCGAGCCCGGCGCCGAGTGGACGCCGGCCGACGCGCCGCTGCTGGACGAGGCCGCCGAGCTGCTGGGCGAGGACGACCGCGCCCTCAAGGCGGCGGCCGCGGCCAAGCGCCGGCAGGACCTCGCCTACGCCCAGGGCGTCCTGGACATCCTGGACCTCCAGGACGAGTCCGACCCCGATGTCCTGATGGCCGTGGACATGCTGAACGCCGACGCCCTGGTCGCCCGCGTCGCCCAGAGCGACTACCTGACCGCCGCCGAGCGCGCCGCCGACGACCGCACCTGGACCTTCGGTCACGTGATCGTGGACGAGGCGCAGGAGCTGTCGGAGATGGTGTGGCGGGTGCTGATGCGCCGCTGCCCCAGCCGTTCCATGACCGTGGTCGGCGACATCGCGCAGACCGGCGACCTGGCCGGCGCCACGTCTTGGGGTCAGGCGCTCAGCCCGTACGTGGCCAACCGGTGGCGGCTGGCCGAACTCACCGTGAACTACCGGACCCCGGCCGAGATCATGGCCGTGGCCACCGACGTGCTGGCCAGCCTCGACCCGGACGCCGTTCCGTTTTGCTCGATCCGTGACTCGGGACTGCCGCCGTGGCACGAAAAAGTCGACGACCTGGCCGAGGCCGTGCCCCGCGCCGTGGCGCGGGAGGAGAAGCGGCTGGACGACGGCCGCCTCGCGGTGCTGGTGCCGCGCTCGCTGGCCGGCGCGTTCGCGGCCGGCGGCGACGACCTGGAGAGCCCGGTGGTGGTGCTGACCGTCGGACAGGCCAAGGGTCTCGAGTTCGACTCGGTGCTGCTGGTCGAACCGGAGTTGATGTTGACCGAGTCGCCGCGGGGCGCGAACGACCTGTACGTGGCCATGACCAGGGCGACCAAGCGCCTCGGCGTGCTGCATACCGGACAACTCCCGGCGGTGCTCGCGAAGCTGACCCCTTTCTCCCTCGATTCAGAATGATTACGCTCTCGTTTCGGCACGCGAGCGTGCCGCCTCCGGGTGATCTGTCCACCCGGCTAGGCTGGTTGTGGGATGAGCCCCTGAACGCTGGATAGGAGCTGTTGTGGCGGTCATCGAGCAGGTCGGCGCGCGCGAGATCCTGGACTCGCGAGGCAACCCGACCGTCGAGGTAGAGGTCGCGCTGGACGACGGCACGCTGGCCAGGGCCGCGGTGCCCTCCGGCGCGTCGACCGGTGAGCACGAGGCCGTCGAGCTGCGTGACGGCGACACGACCCGGTACAACGGCAAGGGCGTGGAGAAGGCCGTCACCGCCGTCCTCGACGAGATCGGCCCCGAGCTGGTCGGCATCGAGGCCGTCGAGCAGCGGGTGGTCGACCAGAAGCTGGTCGACCTGGACGGCACCCCCGACAAGGGGCGCCTGGGCGCGAACGCCATCCTCGGCGTCTCGCTGGCGGTGGCCAAGGCCGCCGCCGAGTCCAGCGGGCTGGAGCTGTTCCGCTACCTGGGCGGCCCCAACGCGC
>NZ_KK037166.1:5012654-5019041 GCF_000568255.1 Kutzneria sp. 744 | reverse complement strand
CCTGTCTTTCTCCTGACAAGTGTGGGAACGTCTTCACTCTTCCAGAGATCCTTGGTGTCTTAGCCCATTTTCTAGCACTACACCAGAATACCCCGGCCAGGACCAGCCGGCCCCGCGGCCGCGCCGGAGCACGTCCCGCCAGGACACGGGCCGTACCCGTACCGGCGGCGCGTTCGGGCTGTCGGCCACCAGGCAGGCCGCGGTGCTGGCGATGGTCGTCTGCGCCCTGGCGCTGTCCATCGCGGTGCCGCTGCGGACGTACCTGACGCAGCACGCGCAGGTGCAGCAGGAACTGGCCCAGCAGGCCAAGCTGCAACAGCAGGCCGAACAGCTGGAGCAGCGCAAACAGCAGTTGGCCGACCCCGCGCAGATCCAGGCCGAGGCGCGCAGCCGCCTGGGCATGGTGATGCCGGGGGAGACGCCGTACACGGTGCAGCTGCCCGGCGACGGGCAGCAGGGCGGCCAGCACGGCTCGCCGCAGCAGCAGGCGTCGAGCCGGCCTTGGTTCGATCAGTTGTGGGATTCGATCACCGGGAGTGGCTCGTGACGGCGGGGATCAGGGAAGCGATCACCGAGCTGGACCGGGAGGTGATCGCCCAGCAGCTCGGCCGTCCGCCGCGCGCGCTCCGGGCCATCGCGCACCGGTGTCCCAGCGGCCACCCCTCCGTCGTGCAGACCGCGCCGCGGCTGGAGGACGGCACGCCGTTCCCGACGCTGTACTACCTGACCTGCCCCCGGCTGACCGCGCTGGCCAGCAGGCTGGAGGCGGACGGCATGATGCGGGAGCAGACCGCGCGGCTGGCCGAGGACGAGGAGCTGGCGGCCCGGTACCTGGCCGCGCACCGCTCGTACCTGGCCGAGCGCGACGCCATCGACTCGCTGGGCACCGAGGTCAGCGCCGGTGGCATGCCCGGCCGGGTCAAGTGCCTGCACGTGCACATCGCGCACGCGCTCGCCTGCGGCCCGGGCGTCAACCCGTTCGGCGACGAGGCCCTCGCCGCACTGGCCTCGGACTGGCCGGCCGGCGACTGCGCCTGACGTCACCCACCAATAGCTGTACGTTGGTGACACCTCTGGTGACGCTGTGTGCACCATATGGGCTAGTCATGCCTCCCCGAGGTGCAAATATCCGTCAACGAAGTGACACTCGTCCGGGTCTGGGGCAGGCTGACCGTGAGCTAACGGCGTGTAGGCAACGATCGCATCTGGGTCATGTGATCGAGACGAGGAGCGTGGATCCGCGTGGGTGTGCACAGCGTTCGAGCCCGGACTCCCAAGCCCGCGCGAGTCGCACCCCAGCGGCGATGGCGGGCGGCCGCGGCCGTCACCGCGATGCTCGCGCCCCTGGTCCTCGCCGGTGATGCCACCTTCACCTGGGTGAACACCGCCCACTCGACGCCCAGCCCGGCGCAGGGCACCAAGAACCCCTTGGGCGCGACCGGCCAGCTCCCGCAGCAGAACACCGTCGACCCCGACCTCAACACCGACATCGGCGACCCGGCCCACGCCGACGGCTCCTCCGAGCTCGGCGGCCTGCCCAACGGCCCCCTCGGCATCCCCGGCGCCGCCTTACAGGCCTACCAGCGGGCTGAGCAGCTCGAAGCCGCCCGCAACCCCAACTGCCACCTGGACTGGGCGCTGCTGGCCGGCATCGGCCGTATCGAGTCCGGCCACGCCCGCGGCGGCGCCGTGGACGCCCAGGGCAACACCCTCTCGCCCATCCTCGGGCCCCGGCTCGACGGCAGCGGCGGCTTCGCCCTCATCTACGACACCGACCACGGCCAGTGGGACTTCGACACCACCTACGACCGCGCCGTCGGCATGATGCAGTTCATTCCGGCCACGTGGGCGCAGTACGCGGCCGTCTCCAACGCCAAGAACTACGGCACCGCGAACCCGAACAACATCTACGACGCCGCCTTCGCCGCCGCCAACTACCTGTGCGCCAGCGGCGGGGACATGCGCAATCCGGCCCAGCGTTCGGCCGCCGTGTTCGGCTACAACCACTCCGACGCCTACGTGGCCAACGTGCTGGCGTGGGCCACCTCGTACGCCAGTGGCGTCGAGACGCTGCCGAACCTGACCGACGTCCCGGTCGTCCAGCCCATCCCGAAGGGTCCTTTCGTCGGCCCGCCGCCCGCGCCGCCCGCGCCTCCGTCGACCACCCCGACGGACCCCGGCACGTCCACGAGCACCACCACGACCACGCCGACGGGCACCACCACGACGACGCCCACCGACACCACCACGTCGACGTCAACCTCGACCTCGACTTCCACGTCGACTTCGACCTCGACGACCACCACCACGACTACGACCACCACGACGACGACGCCGACGTGCCCCACCACGCCGACCTCGACGCCCACCAGCACCGCCGCGCCGACCTCCACGACGCCTGTGCCGCCCGGCTGCCCCACTCCGACCACCACGCACTCGCCGACCCCCAGCGCGACCTCGGTGGCCAGCTGACCGACTAGCGTTGGCGGCATGAAGCACTCGCGGGTGGCCGCCATCGACTGTGGGACGAACTCGATCCGTCTGCTCATCGCCGACGTCACCGTCCAGGACGACGGATCGAGTTCGCTGCGGGACGTCCATCGCGAGATGCGGATCGTCCGGCTCGGGCAGGGCGTCGACGCCACCGGCCGGCTCGCCCCCGAGGCCATCGAGCGCACCCGGGTCGCCCTCGTCGACTACACCGCCCTGTTGCGCCGCAAGGGCGTCGAGGCCGTGCGCATGGTCGCCACCTCCGCCACCCGTGACGCCGCCAACCGCGACGACTTCTTCGCCATGACCCGCGACGTCCTCGGCGTCGAGGCCGAGGTCATCTCCGGCGACGAGGAGGCCCGGCTCTCCTTCACCGGCGCCGTCGGCGACTGCGACCCCGCCGACGGCCCCTTCCTCGTCGTCGACATCGGCGGCGGCTCCACCGAGCTCGTCCTCGGCTCCGAGTCCGGCGTCGAGGCCGCCAAGTCCGTGGACATCGGCTGCGTCCGCATCACCGAGCGCTGCCTCCTGTCCGACCCTCCCACCCCGTCGGAGATCGCCGCCGCCTCCGCCCTGGCCGCCTCCGTCCTCCAGTCCGCCTTCGACGCCGTCCCCGTCGCCAAGGCCCGCACGTGGATCGGCGTCGCCGGCACCGTCACCACCCTCTCCGCCGTCGCGCAGGACCTCCCCCGCTACGACGTCCTCTCCACGCACCTCTCCACCCTGTCCACCGAGCAGATCCACTCCGTCGGCGACCGCCTCCTGTCCATGACCCACGACCAGCGCGCCGCCGTCCCCACCATCCACCCCGGCCGCGTGGACGTCATCGGCGGCGGCGCCATCGTCCTGCGCGTCCTCGCCGACCACCTCTCCACCCACGCCGCCATAACCCACCTCACCGTCAGCGAAAAAGACATCCTCGACGGCATAGCCCTCTCCCTCCTCACCCCCTGACCCCGGCTGCCCTGCGCGCCCCCGCTTGTCAGGAAGGGCCCCTTCCTGACGTTCAACGTCAGGATTGGTCCCATGATCTTGGCCCTATGGGGGCTCTTGATGTTCAACATCGAGAGCCCCCATAGGGCCGGGCAAGCAATCGGTCTATGACGTAGTGGGCTCACACCACCTTCTGTGGCGGGATGTCATCTCGGGCTACAAGTGTGACCGGCGGTCGCGGCCTTGCGGCCGCCGTTGTGTACGCGGCTCTCAGATCCGAGATCACGCCGGCGGGGTCATCGCGGAGCCGGGACGGGAGCGTCTGGACCACCACGATGCCGGCGGCGGTGTACCGAGTGTTGCGCGCGACCGTCCTGGCATAGCCCTTTGCGTCTGAGTGCCATTCGAATGAGTCGATCTCCCAGGCAAGTGCGACCTCGTCGCACCAGGCGTCCGGGACCGCGATGAACTGGCCGTCCGCGCCGTGCACCGGTTGATTCCATGTTGCCTTGGGTAGGTCAGCTCGATGCCATACGGGCATTGCGTGTGCCTCGGCGACTGACCTCGCGCCGGCGCACACTTCCTCCAGCACACGGCGTGGCAGTGCAGTTCCCCGTCGACTGCCCGAGTCGAGCTCGGCGACGAGGTCTGGGGGACGGCATTTGCCGCGCTGGACTGCCTCCGTCAACAATGCGCGAGCCGGGTCTGTCGCCCGCCAACGTCGAACGGCGTCGAGCACCGCACGATCGACCGGTGCTAGTGGGATGTCGTCTCGCATCACCCTGTGCGGCATGTGGATCGTTCGTTCCACCAAGGCGAACCCCGAGCTACGGACGCGACTCTTGTGCGGCAGAAGCAGGTGGACGGCCTCGTCATCGGGAACGTGTCGCAATCCGTGTCGGCGAGCCGCTTCGGTTCCAGTTACCACTGCACTTGGTCCGCCATGCAGGAGGGCTGCGACAACTCGTTGGTATGTAGTCGGTTGGCCGTTGGAAAGCATCACTATTCCTGGCAGCAGCCAACGCCATGGTCCGCCAGGCTGACATCGTCGATAGGAAGTGCCTTCCGGAACGCCGAGCCTGATCAGGTCGGTCACCTTGATCACATGATCGCGGCTCGCCCGCAGCAGGTGGTCGGTGCGGGTCGCCCAGTCTCCTCGAATCATGCCTCGATGCTGCCCTGACCCCCTGACAGTTCCAGATTCCCAAGATCAAGGGACCGATCCTCACGTTCAACGTCAGGAAGGGCCCCTTACTGACGTTCAACGTCAGTAAGGGGCCCTTCCTGACGGTTAGCGGTTGGAGGAGGTGCGGATGAAGCGGGCCAGGTCGGCGGATTGTTGGAGGCGGCTGGGTTCGTGGATGTACATCATGTGGCCGGCCTCGTAGTAGGCGAGGTCGATGTTGGCGCGGAGTTCGGCGGGGATGGCGAGGTGGGCGACGACGTGGTCGCTGCCGGCGAAGGGGGTGGCGCCGTCGTGGTAGCCGGCGGCGATGTGCACGCGGAGGTGGGGGTTGGCGCGCATGGCGGAGGAGAGCTTGTCGGCGGTGGTGACGTGGGCGTTCTCGAAGTCCTTGTACGACCAGGGTTGCACGCGGCTGGAGAGGACCTCGTAGGGCAGGTCGTTGGCGTAACCGAGCTCCCCTCGCAGGTAGTGGTTCAGCGCGGAGGCGTACGGACCGGTGATGGCGCTGATGGAGGGGTCGTGGCTGAAGTGCTCACGCCCGTAGTCGGCCTCCCAGCCGGTGAAACGGCCGTCGATGCGGCCGACGGTGAGCCGCCGCGAGCGGAGAAGCTCGGTGAAGAAACGAATGTGCTCGATACGGAAGTTGACGGCATCGACGTAGTCGGCGGAGAGGCCGGTGAGGGCGGCAGTGCGGTCCACAATGGACTGACGGTCGGCGGCGGAGAGGCGGGAGCCCTGGACGAGGGCCCAGAGGTAGTCCCGGTTGGCGAACTCGACGGCCTCGGCGACGACCTCGGACAGCGGGCGAGAGCCGTGCAGGCCGTGGTAGTGGGCGATGGCGGCGTAGGTGGGAAGGAAGAGGGCGTAAGGAAGTTCGTTGCCCTCGCTGAAGTCCAGGGCATTGAAGTCCAGCGCGGTGGAGATGAGCATGAGGCCGTTGAAGTACATGCCGTACTTGGACTGCAGCCGCTCGGCGATGGCGACGCCGCGGGTGGTGCCGTAGGACTCGCCGGCGATGAACTTGGGCGACATCCAGCGGTCGTTACGCGAGGTCCAGAGCCGGATGACCTCGCTGATGTACTCGATGTCGGCGGCGAAGCCGTGGAACTCCTCGGGCTTGCCGCCCTTGACGGCCCGAGAGAAGCCGGTGGACACCGGGTCGATGAACACCAGGTCGCTCTCGGCCAACAGGGTCTCGGCGTTGTCGACGAGCTCGTACGGCGGCGGGGTCATCGCGCCGACGTCGCCGCTGACCACGCGGCGCGGCCCGAGCAGCCCGAGGTGCAGCCACACGCTCGCGGATCCGGGGCCGCCGTTGAACGCGAAGGTCACGGGCCGTCGCGCGGGGTCGGCGCCGTCCAGCGTGTACGCGGTGAGGAACACCTCGGCCTTGGCGACGTTGCCGTCGAAGGCGCCGTCGGTGTGCTTCTCCTGCCGCAGCACGATGCGCCCGGTGGTCGCGGTGTACTCCAGCGCCCGCCCGCCGACGGTGATCGAGTGCTGGCTGGTGGCCAGGTCGTCGGTCGGGTCTTCGCTGGGCTTCTGCTCGTCGTTGCCTGCCATGAGTGGAACCCTAACCACCGTGGATCTACGAGATCTGGACAACGAGCTCGTCAACTGCCGACGGTGCCCCAGGCTGGTGGCCTGGCGTGAGGGCGCGGCGGCGCAGAGCCGGGCGCGCGACGAGGAGTACTGGTCACGGCCGGTGCCGGGGTTCGGCCCCGCCGACGCAAGCATCGCGGTGATCGGCCTGGCCCCGGCGCTGCACGGCTCGAACC
>NZ_KK037166.1:4986234-5012554 GCF_000568255.1 Kutzneria sp. 744 | reverse complement strand
GGTGGACGTGAGGATGGCGGCGCCGGTGCGGTGCGCGCCGCCGGAGAACAAGCCGACGCCGGAGGAACGGGACAACTGCCGGCCGTGGCTGGCGCAGGAGCTGGAGCTGCTGCGGCCGACGCTACGGGCGGTGGTGGTGCTCGGGGCGTTCGGCTGGCAGGCGCTGCTGCCGGTGCTGAGCGCCGCCTGTTGGACGGTGCCGAAGCCGCGGCCGAAGTTCGGGCACGGCGTGGAGGTGCGGCTGCCGGCGACCGACGGCGGCGCTCCGCTGACCCTCATGGGCTGCTTCCACGTCAGCCCGCACAACACCTTCACCGGGCGGCTGACCCAGGAGATGGTGCGGGACGTGTTCCGCCGCGCGATGGTGGTCGCAGATGACCAAGAGTGACCGTAGGATGCGCCGACTCTGGGCCGTTCGGTCGGTGAACCGATTCGGCCAACCGGGATCAAGCCGTCAATGCCGGCGTCGCGGGCACGCACAGTGATCATGCTCACGGGGGACGGCCGTCACATCGGGCCGGTTGTGGACGGCGGCCCCTGGCGACGGGTGCGACCATTGCAGGTATGGCGGCAGTGAAGTCGGAACCCGCGAGGATCCTGATCGTCGGCGGCGGTTACGTCGGCATGTACACCGCGTTGGGCCTGCAGAAGAAGCTGAGGTCCCGCGAAGCGTCGGTCACGGTTGTCGACCCGCAGCCGCACATGACCTACCAGCCGTTCCTGCCCGAGGCCGCTGCCGGCTCCATCGAGCCGCGCCACGTGGTGGTGCCGCTGCGCCGGGTGCTGCGCAAGTGCCACGTGCTGACCGGCCGGGTCACCAAGATCAGTGACGCCGACAAGGTCGCCACCGTCACGATGACCGACGGTCACGTCGAGGAGATCCCCTACGACGTGCTGGTCGTCGCCCTCGGCTCGGTGGCCCGCACGCTGCCGATCCCGGGCCTGGCCGACCGCGGCATCGCCTTCAAGACCATCGGCGAGGCCATCTACCTGCGCAACCACGTGTTGTCGCGGCTGGACCTGGCGTCCACCACCGACGACGCGGACATCCGCAAGCGCCTGCTGACGTTCACGGTCATCGGCGGCGGCTACGCCGGCATCGAGGCGCTGGCCGAGCTCGAGGACATGGCCCGCTACGCGCTGCGCTACTACGAGAACCTCGACCCGGCCGACATGCGCTGGGTGCTGGTCGAGGCCACCGGCCGGATCATGCCCGAGGTGCGCGACAGCCTGGGCGTCTACACCGTCAAGCAGCTCGAGGCCCGCGGCATCGAGTGCTACCTGGACACCCGCGTGAAGACGATGGAGGGCGGCCACGTCGTCCTCGACGACGGCACCGAGTTCGACAGCGACACCATCATCTGGACCGCCGGCGTGAAGGCCAACCCGGTCCTGAACGACACGGATCTGCCGCTCGACCAGCGTGGACGGGTGATCTGCACGGCCACCATGCAGGTGCAGGGTCTCGACGGCGCCTGGGCGGCGGGCGACAACGCCGCCGTGCCGGACCTGTCCAAGACCGACGTCGACCCGGCCGCCACGTGCAGCCCGTCGGCCCAGCACGCCGTGCGCCAGGCCAACCAGCTGGCCAAGAACATCGTGGCCGTGCTGCGCGGCCGCAAGCCCAAGCCCTACCTGCACAAGTACGCGGGCTCGGTGGCCAGCCTCGGCCTGTACAAGGGTGTCGCGGACGTCTACGGCATCAAGGCCAAGGGCTTCATCGCGTGGGGCATGCACCGCGCCTACCACGTGTCGCGGATGCCCACGTTCAACCGCAAGGTGCGGGTGGCCTTCGACTGGCTGGGCTCGTGGGTGCTCAAGCGCGAGGTGGTCTCGCTGGGGCAGATCAACGACCCGCGGGCCGAGTTCGATCGGGTCACGAAGAGCTGAGAAAGTAGCTATCGGCGTACGACACGCCGGGCTTGATCCGCCGAATGGGCTATGATCTGTGTCAGTCGTCTTGACATTGCGTTAGGCGGGTCCCGAAACTACCCGGGGCGGATCGCCTGAACGTGTGATGCGCCTTCGGGGAAAGAGGTGACCGCGATGTCGATGGAGGACCTGGCCGCGCAACTGCGCAGCGGCGAGATCGAGGACCAGGCGCTCGCGGAGTTCGCTGCCGAGTACGCACGCGCGGAGCGGATCTCCCGCAGCAAGAAGGACGACTGAGCATGATCGGCGCTGGGCGGGCCCAGTCGGACGGCCCGCCCCAGCCGATGCTCCCCGCCCGCCCCACCCCGTTGCTGCTCCAGGGCCAGGACTACGTGTTCCGGGCGCCCAGCGGCTGCTTCGACTTCCAGGAGCAGATCCACCGCCTCGAGATGGTCGAGGACACCGGTGAGCCCTCGCCGTGCGTGCTGGTGCTGGCCCGGTCGGCCGACATGGAGATGAACGAGCTGTCCATCGCCCTGGCCGAGCGGGGCATCCGGATGGCCCGCATCGACGTGGACCGCTGCCTCGACCTGGCGTTGACGATCTACACCGACACGCCCCTCATCGAGCTCAACCGCTGGCTGCTGCGGCCGCTGCTGGTCTGGCGCCGGCACTTCGAGCTCACTGCCATGCCCGTCGACCCGCGGACGATCAGCGGCGCCTACGCGCTGGACCAGTGGGGCACCGTCGCCGGCTGGCTGACCGAGCGCAGCGAGTGGGCCCACGTGAACCCCGCGCGGGCGACCGGGCATCTGAACCGTCTCATCCAGCTCTCCGATGCCGCCGCCTTCGGGCTGAGGACGCCCAGGACGGCCGTGACGACCCAGCCCGGGCGGAGCAGGCCCGGCGGGGGCCAGTGCATCGTCAAAACCGCCGGGCGGCATCTCGTCGAGCCGCGCCCGGGCGTCCAGCACGGCCTGTTCCCCCGGCCGCTGGACACCTCCCGCGCCGGCGACGTGCCCGAGACCGCGCCGGTGATCGTGCAGCAGTACCTCGCCGCCGACACCGAGCTGCGGGTTTTCGTCGTGGGCGACCGGCTCATCGGCTACCAGGTCGACAAGTACGACCCCGCCCAGCTGTGGGTCGACCCCGACAACGTCTCGGTCAAGCCCACCGACGTGCCCGAGGGGCTGGGCGACCGGCTGCTGGCGCTGGCCCGCCACTGGCGGCTCCAGGTCGCCGCCTTCGACCTGCTGCTCGTCGACGGTGAGCACGTCTTCCTGGAGGTCAACGTCAACTGCGACTGGCGCTGGTTCGAGCACCGCGCCGGCAGCACCGACGTGTCCGACGCCGTGCACGAGTGGGTGGCCGTGCGTTTCGGCGAGCTGCTCGCCGCCGATCGGGGCCGTTGACCTGTGGGCTTGTACCTCCACCGGATGCCCGCCGATCCGCCGGGTGGGCGAACAGGGTCTCAATTGGCTGTAAGTACCTGACCTTGGGCAGTCCCACGGCTTAGGCTCCCCACGCCCCCGTAGCCCAATCAGGCAGAGGCAGGCCCCTTAAAAGGGTCAGAGTGTCGGTTCGAGTCCGATCGGGGGCACAGAGAGTAATTAACCCGATTGCGGAACGTTGGCCCTCACCCATTGGGGGAAAGTCCGCGGATTCCTGAGTCACCAGAGACGGCGGCCGCCGCGGGCCAGCGCGCGGGCCCGGCGGACCAGGTCGTCGATCACCTCGGCGTCGGCCGACGGGGGTGTTCCGGTGCGGGGATCGCAGCAGCTGGGCTTGGTGCGGCGGGTGTTGTCGGTGGGCCAGGTGCCGGCCAGCTGGTACAGGGCGTCGTAGACGTTGCGGCCGGGGTCGGTCTGCTCGTGCGGGCCGACGAGCACGATCCAGGCCCGGGTGGCGCCCTCGAAGGCGACCACGACGCGGTCGTTGTCACGCAGGTGGCGCACGCACAGTCTCGGCAGCGGCGCGGGGCCCGTGACGCGGTAGCCCAGGGCGGCGCAGCCGCGGTGGGCGAGGTCGTCAAGGAAGGACTCGTACGCCTTGCGGGCCGGTCCACGCAGCAGCGTGGCCTGCGCCGAGGCGACGCGGGTCTCGACTACTTCGATCACTCAGTGATCGTCGTCCCGGCGCGCACGATCGTTCCCTCGCCCCGGACGATCTGGTCGAGGCTCTCGGCCAGATCCTCGCGTTCGAGCAGGGCCTGGTCGCTCAGCCGGCGGTGCACCTCGTCGAGCAGGCCGCGGGTGCGGCCGATGCGGCGGATCTCCCGGACCAGGTGCATCACCTCGTGCACCCGGCGGGGCTCCAGCCGCATGGTCGGCTCCTGCTCGCTGACCAGCAGCACGCCCTCGCTGGCCCAGGCCCGCACCGTCTTCTCGGTCAGGTCGAGCAGGTCGGCGGCCACCACTGGCCGGATCGGCATGGCCGAGGCCAACAGGTTGTCGGCCACGTCGTACAGCTTGCTGCGCCCGGGCGCACCGCTGGGCAGCGTGCCGGCGACCTCCTCGATCGCCTCGACGTTGGCCAGCAGCCGCTCGGTCTGCTCTTTTTCGGCGGCCACCGACATGACAACCTCCCCGTGTCTCGACTACCGATTATGGGCGCTGTTTTCAGTACTTGCAAGTGTGATTCACGTGAAACGTCAAGCAGGTGGGCGGCGTGTCGCGGACATTCATTCGGCCTGGTGACGGGCGTCACGGAGTTGGTACCTGGCTGATGTAGGTTCGTCTCCCTGCTCCCGTAGAGATGACGCGATGCCCAGTCCCGAGTTCGAGGCGCTGCTCACGGCGATCCGGGCCAGTCCACGGCCCGAGCCCGCCGCCGGCCCGGCCGGCGTGCGGCAGGCACGCGAATCGATGGACCTGGCGCTGGGCGCGATCCCGCTGGCCGACGGCGTGATGACGGGGCGGACCGACGCGGGCGGCTGCCCGGCGGTGTGGGTGCGGCCACAGGGCGGCGCGATGGATCGGGTTCTGCTCTACCTGCACGGCGGCGGCTTTCGGGCCGGCTCGGCGGCGGCGTTCAGCGGCTTCGCCTCGCAGTTCGCGACCGTGATGGGCATGCCGGTGCTGCTGCCCGACTACCGCCTCGCGCCCGAGCACCCGTTCCCGGCCGCGGTGGAAGACGTTGTGCAGGCCTACAAATGGCTGCTGGCCGAGGGGTATTCGCCGGGGCGGGTGGTGCTGCTCGGCGACACCGCCGGCGGCGGCCTGGTCGTCTCGGCCCTGCTCGCGGCCCGCGACCTCGGCTTACCGCAGCCCGCCGCCGGCGCCTGCCTGAGCCCGCTGTTCGATCTCACCGCCAGCGGCGAGTCGTACGAGAAGTTCGCCGAGGACGACCCCATCTACAGCCGGGCGCAAGCGCTTGCCTGCGCCGTCGACTACCTCGGCGGGGCCAATCCCCGTGAGCCGCTGGCCTCGCCCCTGTTCGCCGATCTCTCCGGCCTCGCGCCGCTCATGGTGCACGCCTCCGACCGCGAGGTCCTCGTCGACGACGCCCGCACGCTGGTCGCCGGCGTGCTGGCCGCGGGCGGCCGGGCGAACCTGGAGATATGGCCCGATCTCATGCACTTCTGGCACCTGTTCGTGCCGGACATCCCCGAGTCCACCGCGGCCGTCCTGGGCGTGGCCGAGTTCCTGCTGACCTACATCGGCGCCTGAGTCACTTGCTGTAGGTGTACGTGCTCCAGCCGCCGGTGCTGACGAAACCGCGGGCCAGCCAGTCGTTGACGGTGCCCGGAGGCTGCCGGATCTCGATGCCGTCGAAGCCGGTGTGCGTGGTGTGCGGCGGAATGGACGTGGTGGGGCCGGGAATGGTGGTGCCGAGGAACAACAGGTCGGCGTGGCCGGTGAGGGTGTAGGAGCTGTTGTTGTCGACGAAGACCACCGCGAGCACGTAGGCGGCGTCGGAGATGGTGTACTCCATGCACGTGTTGGCGATGATGTCCGGCGCGATCGCCCGGGCGCCGCTGCACACCTTGCCCTGTTCGGGCGGGTCGGCGTGGGCGAGCGTGGCGGTGCCGGTCATGAGCGCGGCCGCGGCCAGCAGGGTGACGATCTTTCGCATGGTCCAAGGGAATGTCACCGGCCGGCCCGGTCGCCAGGGGGTGCGATCCCAGCCGGCCGGGAACTTCTCCCGGGTTCACGGGTCGTCGCCCAGGCGAGCGTCCTCCAGGTCGAGGGTGCGCTGAAGCCGTCGGCGGGTGCTGTCGTCGATGTCGCCGTCGTCGAAAAGCCTTGTCAGCTCGGCCATTTCCACCGCGAGCAGCTCGCGGCGCAGCCGCCGGTAGACGGTGGCGGCCGATGAGCCGGGCGGCTCCTCGGGGGTCTCGCTGCCGTGGTCGATGCGGGCCAGCAGCCCCTGGCGGGCCCGGTCGAGCACTTCGTGCGGCACGGTCTCGAGGTCGTAGAGCTGCTCCAGATGCGCGAGACCGGCCTCGGCCAGCCGCATGTTCGCGATCTCCTGCTCCTTGCGGGCCTCGGCCGGCGTGCGGGCGATGCCGGCCCGTTTGACCAGCGGCGCGAGCGTGAAGCCCTGAGCCACCAACGTGATCACGATGACCGTGGTGGCCAGCGCGAGCACGAGGTCGCGCTGCGGAACCGGTTGGCCGTCGTCGGTCAGCAGCGGGATGGACAGCACGGCCGCCAGCGGCACCACGCCCCGGGCCCCCGCCCAGGAGACCACTGTGGACGTTCGCCAGTTGAGGCGGCGGTTTCCGCGCCGCAGCTGCATGATCCAGCCCAGCGGGAAGATCCACAGGAACCGGATGACGATCAGCGCGGCGGTGATCACCAGCGCCTGCCACGGCCAGCCCGGATCCGAGCCGGCCAAGGCCCGCACCAGGTAAGGAAGCTGGAGCCCGATCAGCGCGAACACGGCGCTCTCCAGGATGAAGATCACCGTGCCGTACACGGCGTCGATCTGGAGCCGGATGTGCGCGGTGGTGAGCTTCGGCGTCTGCGCGCCGAGCACGACGCTGCACACCACCACGGCGGTCACGCCCGAGCCGCCGATGGTCTCCGCGAGCACGTACGCCGAGTACGGGCTGATCAGCGCGATCACCGTCTCCAGCACCGGATCCACGGTCCGCCGACGGATCAGCCAGATGCCGCCCGCCACCACCAGACCGACGACGAGGCCGCCCCCGGCCAGCACCACGAACTCGCTGGCCACCGACTCGAACGAGACCGCCCCGCCGGCGATCGCCGCCAGCACGGCCAGCCGGAACAGCACGAGACTGGTCGCGTCGTTGAACAGGCTTTCCGCCTGCACCAGCACCTGGATTCGGGGCGGCAGCGACAGCCGTCTACCGAGCGCGCTCACCGCCACCGGGTCGGTGCTGGCCAACACCGCGCCCAGCACGAACGCCATGCTCGCCGGCAGCGGCGCGACAAACGCCGCGACCAGCCCGACCACGCCGGCCGAGGCCAGCACCAGGCCGATCGCCAGCACGGTCACGGGCCGCCAGACCGCCCGCAGGTCCCGCCAGGGCATCTCCTCGCCGGCCGCGTAGATCAGCGGCGGCAACACCACCAGGCTGACCAGTTCCGGCGTCGCACGGACCTCCGGCACCCCGGGCAGCAGCCCCACCACGACACCGGCCACCACGAGCAGCGACGGCGCGGGAATGCTCAGCCGCCGGGCGAACGTGGCGACCACGGTGGCCAGCACCACCAGCAGAAGGATCGTCTCCACGCTCTGCATCGCTGGCACGCCTTTCGCCGGGGTCACCGAAACCACCGCCGACCAGACTTCCCGGCACACCGCCCCGAACCCTACCTGGCGCGCCACCCGATCGGGTGGATCAGCCGTTCAGGTAGGCCAGCACCGCCAGCACCCTGCGGTTGTCGTCCTCGTGCTGGTGCAGGTTGAGCTTGGTGAAGATGTTGTTGGTGTGCTTGCCCACCGCCTTCTCCGTGACGAACAGGCGGCCGGCGATCGCGGCGTTGGAGCGGCCCTCGGCCATCAGCCCGAGCACCTCCTTCTCCCGCGGCGTCAACGAGGTGATCGGGGCGTCGCGCTCGCGGCTGCTCAGCAGCTGGGCCACCACCTCGGGGTCCATCGCCGTGCCGCCGTCGGCCACCCGGCGCACCGCGTCCAGGAACTGCTTCACGTCCGAGATCCGGTCCTTGAGCAGGTAGCCGACGCCGCCGCTGCGGTCCGACAGCAGCTCGCGGGCGTAGAGCTGCTCGACGTACTGGGACAGCACCAGCACCGGCAGGCCCGGCCTGGTCCGGCGGGCCTCGATGGCCGCGCGCAGCCCCTCGTCGGTGAAGGTCGGTGGCAGCCGGACGTCCACAACGGCCACATCGGGCTTGTGCTCGGTGAGGGCGGCCTTGAGCTCCGGCCCGGACTCGACGGCGGCGACGACCTCGAAGCCGTGCGCCTCCAACAGCCGGATCAGGCCGTCCCGGAGCAGCAGCAGGTCTTCCGCGATGACAACACGCACGGGGCGAGCTAACCACAGGTCACCGGCCGCCGAGTGCGGTTTGCAGTCGTAGCAACAGCTCCTGGAGCTCGATGATGCGGCGGATGCCGGCGGTGTTGATCCCTTCGCGCTGCGAGAGGTCCCGGATCTGGCGCAGTCGTTCGATGTCACGGGCCGAGTAGCGCCGCTGGCCGTTGTCCGCTCGGTACGGACGCACCAGGCCGTGCGCCTCGTACGTGCGCAGGGTCTGCGGGTGCAGTCCGACCAGCTCGGCCGCCGCCGAGATCGAGTGCACCGGCCGGTCCTCGGTCATGGGCGCATCGCTGCGAAGGCGGCCTTGAGGGCGTCCATGTCGCCGTCGTCGAACGCCTTGCGCACCGCCGCGATCTGCTCCGGCGGATACGCGTCCGCGTTGTGCAGCAACGATTCCGCCGTGTTGCGCAGCTCCGCTTCCTCGCGGCGCAGGCGGTCCCGCTCCGCGTGCTCCGCCGCCTCCCGGATCATGCGGTCGATCTCCGCCTTCGGCAGCGCCGACCCGCCCGTGACCGTCATCGACTGCTCGGCGCCCGTGTCGAGGTCCTTGGCCGACACCTGAACTATGCCGTTCACATCGATGTCGAAGCGCACCTCGATGCGCGGCACCCCTCTCGGCGCCGGCGCGAGGCCCGTCAGCTCGAACATGCCCAGCCGCCGGTTGTCCGCCGTCATCGGGCGTTCGCCCTGGTAGACCTGCACCGGGATGGAGGTGTAGTTGTCGCCCGCCGTCGTGACGACCTCGGTGCGGCTGGTCGGGATCGTCGTGTTGCGCTCGATCAGCCGGGTCATCACGCCGCCGAGCGTCTCGATGCCCAGCGACAGCGGCGTGACGTCCAGCAGCAGGACGTCCTTCACCTCGCCCTTCAGCACCCCCGCCTGCAACGCCGCCCCCAGCGCCACCACCTCGTCCGGGTTCACGCCCTTGTTCGGCTCCCGGCCGCTCAGCTCGGTGACCAGCTCCACCACCGCCGGCATCCGCGTCGAGCCGCCCACCAGCACCACGTGATCGATGTCCTCGGCCCGCAGGCCGGCGTCCTTGAGCACGTTCTCGAACGGCTCGCGGCACCGGTCCAGCAGGTCCTTCGTGATGCGCTCGAACTCCGCGCGGCTGATCGTCTCGTCCAGGAACAGCGGGTTCTTGTCCCCGTCCACCGTGATGTAGGGCAGGTTGACCGTCGCCGAGGTGGTCGCCGACAGCTCGATCTTCGCCTTCTCCGCCGCCTCCCGGAGCCGCTGCATCGCCATCTTGTCCTTCGTCAGATCCACCGCGACGCGGCCGCGCAGCCAGTCCACGACGCGCTGGTCCCAGTCGTCTCCGCCCAGGTGGTTGTCCCCGCTCGTCGCCTTGACCTCCACCACCCCGTCGCCCAGCTCCAGCAGCGAGACGTCGAAGGTGCCGCCGCCCAGGTCGAAGACCAGGATCGTCTGCTCCTGCCGTTCGAGGCCGTAGGCCAGCGCCGCCGCCGTCGGCTCGTTCACGATCCGTAGCACGTTCAGGCCCGCGATCCGTCCCGCCTCCTCGGTCGCCTGCCGCTGCGCGTCCTCGAAGTAGGCCGGCACCGTGATCACCGCGTCCGTGACCTCTTCCCCCAGGTACGCCTCCGCGTCCCGCTTCAGCTTCATCAGGACCCTCGCCGCGATCTCCTGCGCCGTGTGCTCCCCGTGCCGCCAGTCCGTGCCCATGTGCCGTTTCACCGACCGGACCGTGCGCTCCACGTTCGTCACCGCCTGGTTCTTCGCCGGCTGCCCCACCAGCACCTCGCCATTGCGGGCGAACCCCACCACCGACGGCGTCGTCCTGGCCCCCTCCCCGTTGGCGATCACCCTCGGCTCCCCGCCTTCGAGCACCGCCACCACCGAGTTCGTCGTCCCCAGATCGATGCCGACCGCCCGCGCCATGGCCACCCTCCAGAGTTGAGCACTGTGGAGTCAACTATGCGGCCACCAGCCCGCTCAATGCACAAACCTTAGTCGGCTGAGCTCAACTCTGGGCCGCCCCAGGGTGAGTCGGTGCCTGTGGCTGCCGATCGTCGCGGAGACGTCGGGCCCGTGCGAGCGATGGTGGTGTTCGGAGGACGTCGCGGTCCGGGTGTATCGCCGGTGGACCACCGAACATCCCCGCCCGGTCGACGTCATGGGGTGGACTCGATCCGGCATGGGCAAATCCCTCGTCACAGCGTGAAGGCGGTGCCGTCGGGCACCACTTCGACGCCCGCGGCGGTGATCTCCGCGGATTCCGGGGATTCGGGATCCAGCAAGGGGTTCGTGTTGTTGAGGTGGGTGTAGATCCGCCGCAGGCCGGGGAAACGGCGCAGCTGCCCGAGGCTGCCGGAATCGCCGAGTACGGGGATGTGGCCCATCGACGACTGGCCCTTGGAGTGGCCGGTGCGGACGCCCATCTCGTCGGGGGAGCAGAAGGTGCCGTCGAGGAAGAGGCAGTCGACGCCGGACAGCAACGCCTCGAAGTCGGCGGACCATGTGGCGAGACAAGGGGAGTAGAGCAGGGTGCCGCCGGTGGAGGGGTCGTGGAGGCGGTAGGCGACGACCCAGGGCCCGGGCAGCTCGGGGGCGTACTTGGGGCGTTTGACGCCGACGGGGTGGGCGGTGGCGATGAGGCCGGCCAGCTCGACAGGCTCCCCGAAAGGGGCGGAGTGCCAGGACCAGCCGGCGTAGCGGTCGAGGACGGGGCCGAGACCGAGTGGGGAGCGGAGGGCGGTCACTGCGTTGGCCGGCGCGTAGAGGTGCTGCCCGCCGCCCTCACGAAGGGAGAAGACGCCGAGGGAGTGGTCGAGCTCGGCGGAGGTGAGCAGGACGCCGCGGACAGGGGTGTCGCGGCGGCCGGGGCCGGGGGTGAATGCCTTAGACGCCAAGAGCTGAGTACGGATGTCGGGAGAGGCGTTGAGCAGCCACCAGTCGACGCCATTGCCGCTGACGGCAAGGCAATCCTGGGTGCGGGAGGGTAGAGCGCCGGAGCGGCCACGGACGCACAGGGAGCAGGCGCAGTTCCACTGGGGGAAGCCGCCGCCGGCGGCGGTGCCGAGAACGACAACCCTCACACGGACCGCCGCATGGCGAAGGCGGGGCGGGATGGGGTGATCTCCGTGCCCAGGATCTCTTGCACCAAGCCATGATCGGGCGACAGGGTACACACGGGGTCGGTGGCGGCGGCGTCGCCGGTGAGCTGGAAGGCCTGGCATCGGCAGCCGCCGAAGTCGATCTCCTTGCGGGGGCAGGAAAGACACGGCTCCTGCATCCACGAGGTGCCACGGTAGGCGTTGAACGTGGGGGAGTCGTACCAGATCTCGGACAGCGAAGACCGCTGAACGTTCTGCACGGGCAGTGAGGTGATCACGCTGGCGGCGGGGCAGGGCAGCACGTCGCCGTTGGGGGAGACGGTGAGCTGACGAGAACCCCAGCCGTACATGCAGGGCTTGGGATTGGCCTCGTGGTAGTCGGCGACGACGTACACGATCTCCATCTGCCCGGCCAGCCGCTGCTGGGCTGCTTGGACCACGGGCAGGGCGGCGGCGAGCTGAGAACGGGTGGGCAACAGGGCGGCGCGGTTGCGCAGGGCCCAGCCGTAGTACTGGGTGTTGGCCAGCTCCAGGCGATCGGCGCCCATCTGCTCGGCCAGCGCGATGATGCCGCCGATGTGGTCGAGATTGGCCTTGTGCAGCACGGCGTTCACGGTCAGCGCCAGCTCGGCGTCCTTGATCAACGCGGCGGCGGTGAGCTTGCGGTCGAAGCCCTTGACGCCGGCGATCAGGTTGGCGTTCAAGCGATCCGAGTCCTGCACTGACAGCTGCACGTGATCCAGGCCGCGGTCGACCAGGTCGGCCAGGCGGGGAGCGGTCAGACCGAGGCCGCTGGTGACGAGATTGGTGTAGCAGCCGAGACCGCTGGCGTGGGCCAGCAATGAGGGCAGATCGGGGCGGGCCAACGGTTCCCCGCCGGACAGGTGCACCTGAAGCACCCCGAGTTCCCGGGCCTCGTCGAAGACCCGTTGCCACGTAACGGTGTCCAACTCGTCGGCCCGCTGAACGAGCTCGACGGGATTGGAGCAGTACGGGCAGTGTAGGGGGCACCGGTGGGTCAGCTCGGCCAACAAGCCCAAGGGAGCCTCAGTCAACGTCCACCACCCGTCGCGCCACCAACCGATCAACCAGCTCGATCACGTCATCGGGCTGTACGCCGTCGAACTCGTCGGCCAGCGCCAGGGCGATGTCGCCGACGCTGGACGCGCCGTCGCACCGCAACACCACGGCGGCGGCGGTCTCGTTCAACAGCAGCACACCCTCCGGGAACAGCACGACATCGCTGTCCCGGGTCTTGTCGTACGTGCACCGCACACCGCGCCGCACCCGGGGAACGGAGTCCAACGACGTCATGAGTGGTAGTCCACGGCGTCCAGGATCGCCTGCAACACGTCGCACTTGAAGGCCAGGGCGGCCACGCAGGCCTGCTGCTGCTCCCGCGTCCGGGCGTGCTCCACCACTATGTCCAAAGTGGACTTGCCCTCGCCGGCGATCACGGTCAGGCGGGACACGAAGTAGGCGAAGCCCTCCTCGCCGATCCACGGGTACCGCTCCCGCATGTCGGCCAGCCGGCGCTTCATCAGCCCGGGGGAGAACATCTCGGTCAGCCCGGAGGCGATGGACTCCACCCAGGGCTTGGTGCGAGCGAAGTTCACGTAGGCGTCGACGGCGAACCGCACGCCCGGCAGCACATGGCGTTCGTCCAGAACCTCGGATCGGTCCAGTCCGACGGCCTCGGCCATGCGCAGCCAGTTCTCCGCGCCGCCCTCGCCGTCACGGGTGCCGTCGTGGTAGACGATCCGCTCCATCCAGTACCGCCGGACCTGCGGCAAGGGGCAGTTGGCCAGGATGGCGGCGTCCTTCTGCGGCAGGCAACGCTGGTAGTACCAGCGGTTGGCCGCCCACAACTGGAGCTCGTCACGGCTGAGGCTGCCCTCGTGCAGGCGCAGGTGGAACGGGTGGTCGTGCCAGTACCGCGGCGCCAGAGCGCGCAGCTCGGCGATGAAGTCCTCGGCCGCCAACATGATCGACTCCTCGATGGGCGTGGGTGAAAGGACCATTCCTCACGTTCAACGAGAGGAATGGTCCTTTCCAACGGGAACCCCTTGACAGGTCAGACCCGCGCGGCGTACGCGGTGACCTCCATCGGCGTGTCGTAGTCGTTGAAGTCGGGCTTCACCCACGTGCGGCGGGCGGCCTTGCGGACGGCCTTCTCGGCGCGCTTGACGGTCTTCGCTGCGGACATCGCTCACTCCTTGTACGGCTGGGCAAGGGCGCGGCGGATCTCCACAGTAAGCCCTTTCTACGGCTCCCGGCTAGACACCTTCCGACCGTCCACCCCCGACTTTCGTCGGACGACCGGCTCAGTTGTGCGCCGCCGGCAGCCCGCGCAGCGAGTCGATCACGGCCGGGTCCTGCAGCTGCAGCCACTGGATCACCTGCGAGTACGTGGCGCACACGGTCTCCGGCTTGTCGCAGGTCTCGCTCATGAACTGCTCGACCGCGCCGGAGAAGGCGCCGCCGGCCCAGTCGTTGAAGTGGTTGGCGATCACCAGCGGGGCCCGGTTGCCGTTGAACACGGTCTGGTACACCGAGCGGTAGGTGTCCAGCACGATCGGCGTGAACTCCGGCCCCCGCGCGTCGTCGCCCTCCTTGGCCCCGTCCAGCAGGTACCAGAAGTTGAAGTCCATCATCACGACGTTCTTGTCCAGCGCCGGCACCCGCACCTCGGGCAGCGGGAACTCCCACAGCCCGCGGTCGACGGTCGGCCAGGTCACGCCGAATGAGACATGGCTGGTGTCATAGACGAAACCGTGCGACCTCATCGACGGGAACAGTTGGTCCCAGTTGCCCTCGAGACACGGCGTGCGGCCGCCCTTGATCATGTCGGGGGTGATCTTCAGGCCCTTGCCGTCGATCTCACGCAGGAACGAGAAGAACTGGTCCAGCTCCGAGTTCCAGCCCGCGGTCGACCACGCGCCGACGCTGGGCTCGACGCCCTGGCAGAAGTGGCCGTTGTAGTGCGTGCCGAACTCCATGCCGTCGGCCAGCGCGCGGTTGAGGTACTCGACGCGGGCCTTGATGTCGGCGTCCGAACCGCCGAAGCCGATCTCGCTGGCCCCCTTGGGATGCCCCGGCCCGGTGTACTCGGCGCCCTCGTGGTCGGGGATCAGGTACGGCCCGGACAGCATGGCGGTCACCCTGGCGCCGGTCCGCTCGGCGATCGGCAGCACCTTCGCCCAGTGCGCGCCGGACGCGCCGCCGTCGAAGGAGAACATGATGAACTGCGGCGGCTTCTCGCCCGGCTTGAGCTTGTGCATCCACGCCGGCTGGGCGCCGGTCGGCGCGGACAACGTCGGCGTGGGGCCGGCTGAGGTGGCCTGGCCGGCCGGTGTGATCGGCCCCGGGTTGGTCGTGGTGGTGGTCGGTCCCGCCTGCGACGTGGTGCGCTGCCCCGATCCCTGTCCCATCACGATCACGACCACCACGGCCAGCACCATCGCCACCGCGGTGGTCAGCCAACCCCACCTCTGCCTGAGCCCCATGACGGTTGAGACGACGCAGACCCCGTCTCGGTTGTCGTCAGGGCACGGGGTGCGCGATCACCACGCGGTTCTCGTCGTAGCCCAGCGCGCCGCCGACCCACTTGCCACCGCACGTGACCAGCACCAACCGGTGCGGACCGCTCTGGCCGAACAGCTCGTCCGCGTGCTGCGGCAGATTGTCCTTGCCCACGGTGAGGACCTGGTCGACGACGTAGGTCAGCTGCTTGCCGCTGCCGTCGACGACGGTGACGTGCTGCCCGGCCTGCGCGCCCCACAGCTCGGCGAACGGCCCGGCGACGCCGTCCCAGTTGATGTGCCCGGCGATCAGCGTCGCCCCGGCCGACCCGTCCAGCGCGGCGCCCCAGAGCGCGGCCTTGCTCACGCCGTTCGGGATCTGGAGCGTGCCGTCGCCGGCGACACCGCTGCGCACGAGCGAGGCCCGGCCGCCCTTGGGCAGCAGTACGGTGTTCGGCCCCGGCGGCTGCGGGGTGGCCGACGTCTTCGGCGGCGGAGGAGCGGCCGGCGATGTCGTTGTGGTGGACGGCGCGGCCACGGGGGCCGGGCCGGCCTGCGGGTCGACGGTCTGGGTGTGGCCGACCGGCAGCGGCGAGCCCGGAACGTGCTGTGGCTGGCCGAACAGCGTCGCCCCGGCTGCGACGGCGATCATCGTCAACCCGACCACGCCGCTGACCGCGGTGCCCGCGGCGGCGTTCGGACTCCGGTACCTGGATCGGCCCGCGACGGGGAACCCGCCGGCCGAGACCGGCCAGCGGGCTCCCGACGCCCGGTGCTTACCCATGAGCCTGCTCAGCCTCGCGAGGCGATCCGCCGGCGACGCAGCAGGAATCCGACGCCGCCCAGCGCGATCACCAGGAGGCCGCCGATCCCGGCCAGCGCGCCGGGGTCGATCTCGGTGACGGTGGCCGCGTCGGCGACCATCGGCGAGCCGCCGGCCGGGATCTTGACCGGCACGGTCGGCTTGTTCGGCGTGTTGGCCAGCTGCAACGCCAGGGTCTTGCCCGGCTCGATGGAACCGCAGACGCTGGGCGGCGACGAGGCGTCGAAGTTCTCGTCGTACCCGCTCGGCGCGGCCACCTCGATCAGGCAGATGTCCTGCGGCGTCTGGAGATTGTCGACGGTGGCGGTGCCGTCGGCCCCGGTGGTGACGACCAGCGGCTTGCCGTCGGTTCCGTTGAGGGCAGTGCCGTCCTGCTTCACGGCCGCGGCGGTCTTGTCCTTGGCGGTGATCCGCAGCTGCACGCCCGCAAGGCCGGCGTTGGTCTTGCTGTCCACCTTGGTCACCTTGACGGCGCCGGGCGCGGTCTTGGCGGTGGTGGTCGCGTTCGCGGTCAGGGCCTTCTCGCCGCCCGTGGACACGATCCACTGGATGGCCCCGCCGGTGTTCACCGGCGCCTGCACGACCGGCTGGTCGGCCGGGGCGCTCAGGTCCACCTTGACCGTCGGCTTGGGACCGGTCGGCGTGACGTTGACGACCAGCGGGCTGCCGTCGGCCGGCGTGGTCACGGTGTCCTTGTCGACGGTGCCGTCGGTGACGGTCAGCTTCACCGGCGCGCCGGTGATCGCCTTGTCGGTACCGGCGTGGGTGACCTTGACCGTCCACTTGTCCGGCGTGCCGATGATCTGGGCGCCGGTCGGGGCGGTCACGGCGACGTCCCAGGGGCCCTGGTTGGCCGTCGCGTCGGCCTCCTCGGCCATCACGGCGTCGGCGGCCTTGGGGTGCTGGGCCTTGAGCTTGTCGAGGTGGCCCGCGATGTCGTAGCCGATGTGGTTGAAGTCGTTGGCCGGATCGAGCCTCGGGTCGCCCGCGGGCACCCCGGAGGTGTAGCTGTGCAGCAGGTGCGCGAGCGCGGCCGCCTGGTCGGCGTCCTTGGTGCCCGCGTAGCGCAGCAGCAGGTACGAGATCTTGGCCGCGACGACGGGGTCGAGGTCCTTGCCCCACTTGTCCTTGAGCGGCTCACCCGGCTTGTACTGGGTGTCGCTGTCGGGCGCGTTGAGCGCGAAGCGGACGCAGTACACGTCCTTGCCGCCCACCACGTAGGACCCCAGCCAGTCGGACGGATCCTGGTTGCCGTGGTACGGCTGGGCCGGTGTCACCTCCTGGCCGACACCGCGGCTGCCGGTGTTGGCCGACGCGGTGATCGGCGCGGCCAGCATGGCCGCCCCGGCCAACATCGTGATCCCGGTCACCCCAGCGACCAGTTTGCTCAGTCCCATAACGGTCCTGCGCTCCCTCACGGGCGCCGTGCCGCTTCCCCGCGGCGCGGTGCCCCTCGTTAGGTCGGACGTCTTCGACGGCGGCGTCCGGGGCTCGTTCCCCCGACGGAACGAGAAAGCCGTGGTGGCCGCCCTGCGAGCCTGGCTGGCCCGCGGGCGACGGGCAAGCCGCCAGCGGGAGGATGTCCGAGCACACCTAGAGTGTCAATACGGTGTGAAGGAGTTGACCGCTACGCCGAACGGATCAGTGCCCGTTCGTCCATGTTGGTAAAGTGACCTTTGCCCCAGAGGGAACCGATCGACCACGGTTACCGTTGTACGGGCTGTAGGCGCCACACGTTCCAGGAGGACCAGGTGCGCACATCGAGCAACCCGGCGTTCCGCACGCTGTCCGGCAAGGGCCAGGGCGGCTACGCGGGCTTCGGCTATCAGGGGCAGCAGCAGACGGGGTACGGCTACCCGCCCGCGCCGCCCACCGCCGCCGACCGGCCGATGACGGCCGACGACGTGGTCACCAAGACCGCGGCCGCGCTGGGCACCACCGTCGTGGTGGGCGGGCTGACCGCATGGGTCGGACTCCCGCCTGCCTTCGCGTTGCTGGCGGCGCTGGTCGGCTTCGGGCTGGCGCTGTTCATCACGTTCAAGCAGTCCACCAACCCGGCGCTGGTGCTGGCCTACGCGGCCGTCGAGGGCGTGTTCCTCGGCACCATCACCCGCGTCATCGACTACCTGGTGCCGGGCGTGGCCGTGCAGGCCATCATCGGCACCGTCGTGGTGTTCGCCACCATGCTGGTCCTCTACCGGACCGGCGCGGTCAAGGTGACGCCGCGGCTGACCAAGTGGATCATCGGCGCGACCATGGGCGCGGCGGCGATCATGCTGCTCAACCTGCTGATGTCCTTCTTCGGCCTCAACCTCGGCATCCGAGGCAACGGCCCGCTGGCCATCGTGGTGAGTCTGGTGTTCATCGGCATCGCCGCGTTCAACCTGCTGCTGGACTTCGACCAGGCCGACCGGGCCATCCGCGCCGGCGCGCCGGCCAGGTTCGCCTGGTTCATCGCGTTCGGACTGATGGTCACGCTGGTGTGGCTGTACATCGAGATCCTCAACCTGCTCGCGCAGTTGCAACGCAATTAGTCAACCAAGGCGAACAGGTCTTGCCAGAAGGCGCCGGCATCCGTGAGGATGTCGGCGCTTTCCGCTACATGCCGCGCGTTCCGCGCGGAGCGAGGTCGCTCGTGACCGGTGCCTTCCCTGGCCGGATCAGGCACCGGCGCGACCTCGCGTTGTAACGGGTGGATTTCCGTTGCGGGTGAACCCGAACCGAACGTGCCGCGTAGTGCGGGTCGGTGGAGTGGGCCCTCATGGAGGAGAGACCTGTGACGGAAAGACCCATGCGCTGGAAGACCATCCGGCCGACGTTCATGCTGCCCCAACTGCGCAAGCTCACCGTGCGCAGCCGGCTCGCCCTCGGCGTGCCGGCGCTCGCGGTGGTCGCCGCCGCCGTGGCCGTGGTGGCATCTGTTGCCGTGCAAGGAGATCCACAGTTGGCGGCGAACCAGGCCGATATCGCCAACCCGGACTGCACGCTCCAGGTGCCGGCCAACCCGTTGTCGGCAAAGGGACTGGCCACGCCGTACGTGCTGAGCGCGGCCCGCGGCCGCTGCCAGGAGACCAACGCCGACCAGTCGGCGTTCGTGCAGGCGACGATTCTCGACCCGGCCACCGGCAAGCTGTCCGTGTACGACCCGCTGGTGATCGACAGGGGCAGCAAGCCGGCCATCGCGCCGACGCCGCCGGCCCTGCCGCGTGGCGCCGTCGTCGGCATCTGGTTCGGTTTCAACGGCACCAACCTGACGCTGCGTGGCGACACCGGCACGTGCGTGAACGGCGACCACACCGGCGTGTTCGGGCAGTACGCCTACTGCAACGCGCAGCCGTTCTTCGCCGCCGCCAACAACGCGATCGCCGGCAAGAAGCTCGTCATCCCGCCGCTGGGCACCGGCAAGGACGGCCGGCCGTGCATGACCACCCGTGACTTCGGCCTGGTCGACCAGGACCAGAGCGACAACGTCACCACGACGTACCTGCAGGCCCGGGACGGCCGCGTAGCGCAGGACACGCCGGCCAACGAGTCCAAGCTGGGCTTCCGGAAGGTGCGCGCCAAGACCAGGGCCAAGCTGTCCAACGGCAGCGACAACGTGCTGCTCGACGCCTTCGTCGACCCGGCGCTGGGCTGCACGCCGTACACCGCGGCCGACCTGGCCAGCGGCCGGCAGGTCACCTCGCTGGCCCTGGACGAGCTGCAGGCCGCCACCCGGCAGGCGGCGCCGATCGCCCTCGTGCCGACCAACGACCCGATGGTGCTGGACGGCACGAAGACCAGTGTCACCAAGACGAATCTCTACCGGGTCGGGGTGGACATGCCGGCGATCAACACCCGCGCCGAGACGCCGCAGGGCTACTGCCGGCAGCTGTTCACCACGGGCCTGCAGCGGACCAAGCTGGACGCCCGCTTCACCAAGGTCGCCCCGTCGCCGGACCCCGGCGCGGCCAGCACCCTGTTCACGTTCCTGGCCCAACGGCTGGCCGGGTCCTTCGACAACCTCGGCTGCGGCACACTGCTGCACACCAAAAACCCCGTGCACGTGGTGACGAACAAGGCCGGCGTCGTGGTCGACGCCGGCCTGTGATCGTCACAGCTGGGGGATCAGCTCAGGCGCTCCAGCACCATGGCCATGCCCTGGCCGCCGCCGACGCACATCGTCTCCAGGCCGAACTGCTTGTCGTGGAACTGCAGCGAGTTGATCAGCGTGGTGGCGATGCGGGCGCCGGTCATGCCGAACGGGTGGCCGACCGCGATCGCGCCGCCGTTGACGTTCAGCTTCTCCAGCGGGATGCCCAGGTCCTGGTAGGACGGGATGACCTGGGCGGCGAACGCCTCGTTGATCTCGACCAGGTCGATGTCCCCGATGGACAGGCCGGCCTTGGCCAGCGCCCGCTTGGACGCCTCGACCGGGCCGAGGCCCATGATCTCCGGGGACAGGCCCGAGACGCCGGTGGCCACGATGCGGGCCAGCGGGGTCAGGCCCAGCTCCTTGGCCTTGGTGTCACTCATCACGACCACCGCGGCCGCGCCGTCGTTGAGGGCGCAGCAGTTGCCGGCCGTGACCCGGCCGTCGGGGCGGAACACCGGCTTGAGCGTGGCCGTCTTCTCCAGCGTGACGCCCGCGCGCGGACCGTCGTCGGCCGACACGACCGTGCCGTCCGGCAGCGTCACCGGGGTGATCTCGCGCTGCCAGAAGCCGTCGGCGATGGCCTTCTCGGCCAGGTTCTGGGAGCGGACCCCGAACTCGTCCATCTCCTCGCGGCTGACGCCCTTGAGCAGGGCCAGGTTCTCGGCGGTCTGGCCCATCGCGATGTAGATGTCCGGCGTGTTGCCGTCCTCGCGAGGGTCGTGCCACTGGCCGCCGCTGTTCTGGGCGGTCGCGCCGGTGCGGGCCTCAGCGTCGGCGAACAGCGGGTTCTTGGTGTCCGGCAGGCCGTCCGAGCTGCCCTTCGCGAAGCGCGACACGGTCTCGACGCCGGCCGAGACGAAGACGTCGCCCTCGCCCGCCTTGATGGCGTGGAAGGCCATCCGGATCGACTGCAGGCTGGAGGCGCAGTAGCGGGTCACCGTGCAGCCGGGCAGGTGGTCCATGCCCATCAGCACCGACACCACGCGGCCGATGTTGTACCCCTGCTCGCCGCCGGGCAGGCCGCAGCCCATGATCAGGTCGTCGATCTGGGTCGGGTCCAGCGCCGGCACCTTGTCCAGCGCCGCGCGGACCATCTGCACGGCCAGGTCGTCGGGGCGGATCGACACGAGCGATCCCTTGCCGGCCCGACCGATCGGGGAGCGGGCGGCGGAGACGATCACGGCCTCGGGCATCGCGAAACTCCTTCGGTTCGCTACTGATTGGTAACCTGCGGAGTCTAGCGACCGGACCCACCCCGTGACTGTGGTCCAGCTCTCGAATCTGGGGGACGTATGAACACCGACACGATCGGCGCCCTCGCCCCGTTGAGCGCGCCCGGCTGGGCCGAGGCCGGCCGACACCTGCTGGCCGGGCTCGAACTGGCGGCGGCCGACATGCCCTTCGAGCTGCTGGTCCGGGACACCGCCGCCGACCCCGCGCGGGCGGCCGCGGCCGTGGACGAGCTGGCCCAACTGGGCGTGGCGGCCGTCGTCGGGGAGTACCACAGCGTCGTCGCACGGGCCGTCGCCGCGCGGGCCGAGGCCCTGGAGCTGCCGTTCCTGTGCTCGTCCGCCGTGCTCGACGCCCTCACCGACGAGCCGAGCGACCACGTCGCCCGCATCGCCCCGGCCCAGTCCCACGGCTGGCGGATCTACGCCGACTTCCTCCGCCGGGCCGGCCACACCCGCATCGCCGTCGCCGCCCAGTCCAGCGCCTACTGGGCCGCCGGCACCCAGATCCTGCGCAGCCACCTCGACGTCGTCGAACTGTCCTTGGACGGCCTGTGCGACGACCTCGCCGCCAGCCGTGCCACCGCTGTCCTGCTCCTCGTCGGCACGCCCGAGCCCGCTCTGTCCCTGATCCGCGCCGTCCGCGAGGACCCGCGGCTGGCCGGGATGCTCATCGGCGCCCCGGCCGGGCAGCCCGAGTTCGCCTCGTGGGCCACGCCTCTCGGCGCCGGCATCCCGTTCCTGCGCTACCTGCCGGAAAGCCTCAGCCCGCTCGGCACACGCGTCGAGGCCGCCCTTCGCGACCGGCTCGGCGAGGAGCCCTCGTTCGTGGCCTTCGAGGGCTACGACACCGTCCTCGCCCTGGCCGAGGTGCTCCGCGGCGTGTCCTGGGCCGACGTCGACATCGAGGGAACCCGAGGCCGCGTCACCTTCTCCTGCCCGCCCGGCAGCGTCGTGTGGCAGTGGGCCTGGGCTCCGGTCCAGGTCGTCGACCGCGACCCCGCAGCCCCCGAGCGCTTCCGCACCCTCGGCTGAGGCGACCGACCCCACGCGACCGACCCCACGCGACTGACCCCCACCCAACCCGGGGGGCAGCCCCGTCGCCAGCCTACCAAGCCCGCCTCGGGGTTGATCTTGAAACCGAGGTGCCGCGTTGACTCATTGAAAATGCCCGGGAGGATGAGTCGTTGCCTCACGAAGGAATGCCCGCGGGCGGCGTGGCATCTCACCTTGACCAGCAGCGGTGACTCATCGTGATCGATGGGGTTGACGATGAGCGAACGCGAGGCCGTGACCAGGCAGCTGGCCCGGCGCTACCGATCAGCGTCCAAGACCGACAAAGCCAGGATCTTGGACGAATTGTGCGTGTTGACCGGCTGGCACCGCGACCACGCCCGCAAAGCCCTGCGCACCACACCCAGACCGAAACCCAGTGTTCCGCAACGAAAAACCCGCGAGCCCGTGTACAGCCCCGAGGTGATCACGGCACTACGCAAGGTCTGGGCGATCCTGGACGCGCCCTGCGGCAAACGCCTGGCCCCGTTCCTCCCCGACATCGTCGACCGCCTCCTGGCCTGCGGCGAGCTGTCGATCAGCGACGAGATCCGCTACCAGCTGGCGCGCATGTCCGCGGCCACCATCGACCGCCGCCTAGCCCCCGACCGCGCCCGCTGGCAACCCCACGGCCGCGCCCGAACCAAACCCGGCAGCCTGCTCAAATCCCAGATTCCCATCCGCACCTGGGCCGACTGGGACGAGGACCACCCCGGCTTCGTGGAGATCGACCTGGTCAGCCACGACGGCGGCAACGCCACCGGCGAACACGCCTGGACCCTGACCGTCACCGACATCGCCACCGGCTGGACCGAAAACCGCGCCGTGCGCAACAAGGCCGAGGTCTGGGTCCTAGCCGCCCTCGACCAGATCGTGGCCGGGTTCCCGTTCCCCGTGCTGGGCATCGACTCCGACAACGGCAGCGAGTTCATCAACGCCCACCTACTGACCTACTGCCGCGACCACGAGATCACCTTCACCCGAGCCCGCCCCGGCCACAAAAACGACGGCGCCCACGTCGAACAGAAGAACTGGTCAGTCGTGCGCCAGACCGTCGGCTACCACCGCCACACCGGCGAGACCCAACTCGACCTACTCAACGGCGTCTACGCCCTACTCCGCGACCAGATCAACTTCTTCACCCCGCAACAGAAACTGATCTCCAAAACCCGCCACGGCGCCACCGTCCACAAGAAACACGACACCGCCCAAACCCCCTACCAACGCACCCTGACCCACACCACCGTCGACATCGTCGACACCGACGCCCTGCGCGAGCACTACCAGCGCCTCAACCCCGCCGCCCTCCGCCGCGAGATCGTCGCACTGTGTGACGCCCTGGCCCACGAAGTCCTCGCCCCCGACCTCACCCACCTCGCCACCGCCCTCGCCCACGCGGGCATTCTTCGTGAGGCAACGACTACCCCCAAGCGGGCATCTTGACATGAGGCAACAGGGGTGCCTGTGGACAACTGGCGACCTGTGGACAACTCGGTTACTGAGCCAGCTGACGCACGGGTTTGCCGAAGCGGAGGTTGAGGCGGGCGATGAACTTGGCCGTGGGGCGGCGGGCCTCGGCCAAGGGGGAGCGGAAGGGCAGCCGGGGCAGCGGGCCGCCGGTCCACACGCCGGCGACGGTGCACAGGGCGGGCAGCAGCACGGAGCAGGCGGCGTCGTAGCCGACGGCGCTGGGGTGGAACTGGTCGGAGCTGAAGAACTCCCGCGGCCGGGCCAGGAACTCGGGGGCCAGCAGGTCGGCCAGGGGCACGGGGATCGCCCCGAGCCGCGCCACGGCCTTGCGCTGACCCCGGGCCAACAACAGGCTCCAGACCCGGGCGATGGACTTCAAGGGCTGCGCGATGGGGCGGATCACGCCGAGGTCGGGGCACGTGCCGACGACCACGCCGCAGCCGGCGTCCTGGAGGGTGCGGATCACCCGTTCGAGGCCGGCGACGGCGTCGGGGACGGTGGTCAGCGTGGTGACGTCGTTGGCGCCGACGATGATCACGGCGACGTGCGGCGGGGTGACCAGGGCCTGTTCGACCTGGGCCGGCAGGTCCTTGGTGGCGGCGCCGACGACGGCGTAGGTGTCGAGGCGCACGGGCCGGTCGGCCTCCTCGGCCAGGCCGCGGGCCAGCACGACGGAGGGCAGCTGGTCGGCGGAGTCCACACCGAGGCCGGCCGCCATGGAGTCGCCGAACATGGCGAACCGCAGGGCGTCGTCCTCGTCGGAGGGCGGCACGGGGCCGGAACCGTCGGGCAGGTAGACGCCGTCGGCCAGCCAGGGCGGGGCGACGGGCGGCCCGATGATCCGCTCCGCGCGCCGCGCCTGCCCCGTGAGCAGCCCGTATGCCGCGCCGTAGAGCCCGCCGAGCGTGCCGGCGGCCAGCGCGATGAACCGAACTCCCCGCATCACACCCATGACCGACCTCCCCCGTTCCATTCTCCCACCAGTCAGATCGTCGACTCCTCCATTGGGATTAACACCACGCAGCCACGATGGTTCCCCGGAACGAGTTAGGCTGCGGCCAGTTCACGAGACGCCAATTCGAGAAGGGCCTTCGGTGGAGTACGTCGATCACGTAGTCGACCTCGTCGGCAACACCCCGCTGGTGCGGTTGAACGCCCTCGTCGACGGTCTGGCGCCCCTGGTGCTGGCCAAGGTCGAGTACTTCAACCCCGGCGGCAGCGTCAAGGACCGCATCGCGCTGCGCATGGTGGAGGCCGCCGAGCGCTCGGGCGAGCTCAAGCCGGGCGGCACGATCGTGGAGCCGACCTCCGGCAACACGGGCGTCGGCCTGGCGCTGGTCGCCCAGCGCCGGGGCTACAAGTGCGTCTTCGTCTGCCCGGACAAGGTCAGCGAGGACAAGCGCAACGTGCTCAAGGCCTACGGGGCCGAGGTCGTGGTGTGCCCGACCGCGGTCGCCCCGGAGCACCCCGACTCGTACTACAACGTCTCCGACCGGCTGGTCCGCGAGATCCCCGGCGCCTGGAAGCCCAACCAGTACGCCAACCCGCAGAACCCGGAGAGCCACTACCACTCCACGGGTCCGGAGCTGTGGCGGCAGACCGAGGGCAAGATCACCCACTTCGTCGCGGGCGTGGGCACGGGCGGCACGATCACCGGCACGGGCCGGTACCTCAAGGAGGTGTCCGACGGCCGCGTGAAGATCATCGGCGCGGACCCGGAGGGCTCCGTGTACTCGGGCGGCTCCGGCCGGCCGTACCTGGTCGAGGGCGTCGGCGAGGACTTCTGGCCGACCACCTACGACCGCGACATCTGCGACGAGATCATCCCGATCTCCGACGCCGACTCGTTCGAGGTGACCCGTCGCCTGGCCCGCGAGGAGGGCCTGCTGGTCGGCGGCTCCTGCGGCATGGCCGCCGCGGCCGCGATCGAGCTGGCCCGCCGCTGCGGCCCGGACGACGTGATCGTGGTGCTGCTGCCCGACGGCGGCCGCGGTTACCTGTCCAAGGTCTTCAACGACACCTGGATGTCCTCCTACGGCTTCCTCTCGCCCGACCACACCGGTGCGACCGCCGGCGACGTGCTGCGCCGCAAGGACGGCACGATGCCCGAGCTGGTGCACGTGCATCCGAACGAGACGGTCGCCGAGGCCATCGCCATCCTGCGCGAGTTCGAGGTCTCCCAGATGCCGGTCGTCAACGCCGAGCCGCCGGTGATGGCGGCCGAGGTGGCCGGCGCGCTCAACGAGCGCGACCTGCTCGACGCGCTGTTCACCGGGAAGGCGCAGCTCGCCGACCGGGTCGAGCAGCACATGTCGCCGCCGCTGCCGACCATCGGCGCTGGTGAGCCGGTGGGCGTCGCGATGGACGCGCTGTCGGCCGCGGACGGGGCGATGGTGCTGGTCGACGGGAAGCCCGCGGGCGTGGTCACCCGGCACGACATCCTCGGATTTCTCGCTGGTCGATGAGTCTCGCCAGGCGGGCGGCGGTGCTCCGTCGTATGGGCTAGCGTTACGCGCGACGTGACGTCAAGGGCCCAAGGGGGTTGGAAACCCGATGAGTGATCCACAGCCGCCGGAGACCGGTGACTCCGCGGTGAACCCGGAGGCCACCCAGGTGGTCGGGGCGGGATCCCAGCCGCCGGCCACCAGTCCCGCGGACGCCAACGCCACCC
>NZ_KK037166.1:4948656-4986134 GCF_000568255.1 Kutzneria sp. 744 | reverse complement strand
CGCAGCAGCAGTTCGCCCACCCGCCGTTCGGCGCGCCGCAGCAGCCGGCGTGGGCGACCCAGCAGCTGGGCTTCGGCCCCCAGCCGATGGTCGGCGCCGCCGCAGGCGGCGCCTCGAACACGCTGCCGATCGCGATGTGGGCGACGATCGTCCTGATGGCGATCGGTGTCATCTCCAGCATCGTGTCGGTGATCGGCCTGCTGAGCTCGCGCTACAGCACCGGCCTGCTGATCTTCACCGCGATCTTCGCGCTGGTGATCGCGCTCGGCGCCGGCGCGTGCGCCTGGTTCGCCGGGCAGGGCGCCAACTGGGGCCGGATCGTGCTCACGGTGTTCTTCGGCCTCGGCCTGATCAGCGCGCTGCTGCAGATCGGGGCCAACCCGGTGGTCTCGCTGATCGAGATCGTGCTGTTCATCGGTCTGCTCGTACTGTGGTGGATGCCGTCGACCACGGCCAACATGGCAGCCAAGCGCGGGGCCGCGCCGCAAGGCGCCGGCGGCTACGGGCAGCAGCCCCAGTACGGCCAGCCCTTCGGCCAGCAGCAGTTCGGGCAGCAGCCCCAGTACGGCCAGCCGCAGCAGCAATTCGGCCAGCCCCAGGCTCCGCAGTTCGGCCAGCCGCAGCCGGGGCAGCCGCAGCCGGGTCAGCCCTACGGGCAGCCCCAGCAGCCGCCGACCGGTGGCTTCGGCCAGCCACAGGCGCCGCAGTTCGGCCAGCCCTCGCCCTACGGCCAGCCGCCGCAGCAGCCCGGTTACGGGCAGCCGCCGCAGCAGCCCGGCCCGTACGGCCAGTGAGGTAACCCGATAACCCGATCGAACGCCGCCGGGCGGTTCCACTGCGAACCGCCCGGCGGCGTTTTATGTTGAGGTGATGAAGCCTCGGGTTTCCGTCGGCACCACGGTGACCACCGCCGTGCTGGCGCTGGCCATCGTCGCGATCTCGGTCGCGCGCCAGTGGACGCTGCCGAACGGGGTCTCGTTGCTGCTGCGGTACGGCGGCGTGCTGGAGATCCTGTTCGAGCTCGTGCTGCCGGTGCTCGTGCCGCTGATCCTGTTGGTGGCGGCCGTGTTGATGCTCACTCGCGTCCCGGCCGGGCGGCCGCTGGCCATCGTCGGCGCCGCGCTCGTGATCGCCGTGCCGGTGGTGCTGTTCGCGATCGTCGGCCAGCTCCCGTGGGACATCTCGCGGCCGGTGGCCGGCTCCGTGCTGCTGTACCTGCCGGTGGTGCTGGCCGTCGTCTTGATCGTGCTCGCCAGCGCCCCTGTGACCGGCGTCCACCTTCGCTCGAAGGGGACCAGTCCCGCGACGTAGGCTCTGTGCATGACGGACAGCACCGCCCGACACGGTTTCGAGACCAGGGCGATCCACGCCGGGCAGGAGCCTGACCCGCACACCGGCTCGGTCATCGTGCCCATCTACCAGACCTCCACGTTCGCCCAGGACGGCGTCGGCGGGCTGCGGGCCGGTGGCTACGAGTACTCCCGCACCGCCAACCCGACCCGCACCGCGCTCGAGGAGTGCCTCGCGTCACTGGAGGGCGGCCGGCACGCGCTGGCCTTCGCCTCCGGCATGGCCGCCTCCGACATCGCGCTGCGGTCGCTGGTCCGCCCGGGCGACCACGTGATCATCCCGGACGACGCCTACGGCGGCACCTTCCGCTTGGTGGACAAGGTGCTCAGCCAGTGGGGCGTCGAGCACACGCCGGTGCATCTGTCCGATGTGGACGCCGTGCGGGCCGCGGTTCGCACGGAGACCAAGGTGATCTGGGTCGAGACGCCCACCAACCCGCTGCTGGGCATCGCCGACATCGCCGCCCTGGCCGGCATCGCGCACGACGCCGAGGCGCGGCTGGTGGTGGACAACACCTTCGCCACCCCGTACCTGCAGTCGCCGCTCGGCCTCGGCGCCGACATCGTGCTGCACTCCACCACCAAGTACCTCGGCGGTCACTCCGATGTGGTCGGTGGCGCCCTGGTCACCTCCGACGACGAGCTGCACGAGAAGTTCGCCTTCCTGCGCAACGCCGCCGGCTCCGTGCCCGGCCCGTTCGACTCGTGGCTGACGCTGCGTGGCCTCAAGACGCTGGCCGTGCGCATGGACCGCCACAGCGACAATGCCGAGCGCGTGGTCGAGGCCCTGGTCAGCCACCCCAAGGTGACCAAGGTGTTCTACCCCGGCCTGGTCGAGCACGCCGGCCACGAGGTCGCCGCCAAGCAGATGCGCCGCTTCGGCGGCATGGTGTCGTTCACCGTCTCCGGCGGCGAGCAGGCCGCCCTGGACGTCTGCGCCGGCACCAAGCTGTTCACCCTGGCCGAGTCGCTGGGCGGCATCGAGTCGCTGATCGAGCACCCGGGCAAGATGACCCACGCCAGCACCGCCGGCTCCGCGCTCCAGGTCCCCGACGACCTGGTCCGCCTCTCCGTCGGCATCGAGTCCGCCGACGACCTGGTCGAGGACCTCCTCGTCGCCCTGGGCTGACCCCCGGCCAATGCAGTGAAGGACGCCTTACCCTCGTTCAACGAGGGTAAGGCGTCCTTCACTGCATAAGTTGCCGTCTCAGGGGCGGACGCCGGTCGCGGCTTCCTTGGCGCCGGGGAAGTCCTGCTTGTCGACGCAGCTGCCGACCAGTTCGACCACGTTGCCGTTGACCACGTAGTGCCCGGCGTCGGCGCAGCCGGCCTGCGACACGGTGAACACGGCCGCTCCGGCCAGTGCCGCGGCGCATGCGACCGCCCCGATCAGCGGCAGCACCCCGGCTATGCGGGCCACGCGTGCCATGCCACCTCCACGATGTCCATATCCCCGGCGTAGTTGTCTTCTACGTCCCGATGACCATGCGTGGTTCAGTGGTCACCGGCGCCGGTGAGAATGCGTCAAGCGTACCCGTAACGGGCCGTCGGTGTGGCGACGGACAGCACACTGGCAGGATCGGCGCCATGGAGCTGGTCAGCGTCGAGCGGGTGAGGGCGGCCCAGAAGCTGCTCGCGGGAGTGGTGCGGCAGACACCGATGGAGCATTCCCGGGTCCTGGGCGAGATTCAGGGCGGCGAGGTCTTCCTCAAACTGGAGAACCTCCAGCGCACTGGATCGTTCAAGGTCCGCGGCGCCTACGTGCGCATGCACGGCCTCGACGCGGAGGAGCGCTCGCGCGGCGTGGTGGCGGCCAGCGCCGGCAACCACGCCCAGGGGGTGGCCCTCGGCGCGTCGCTGCTGGGCATTCCGGCCACGGTGTTCATGCCCCGCCGGGCCCCGCTGCCCAAGCTCGCGGCGACCCGCGGCTACGGCGCCGATGTGAAGCTGACCGGCGAGTCCTTCGACGAGACCCTGGCCGCCTCGATCGTCTTCGCCCAGCGGACCGGGGCGGTGTTCATCCACCCGTTCGACCACCCGGACGTGATCGCCGGGCAGGGCACGATCGGTCTGGAGATCCTGGACCAGGTGCCCGACGTCGGCACCGTGCTGCTGGCCGCGGGCGGCGGCGGACTGGTCGGCGGCGTCGCCGTGGCGATCAAGGCGCTGCGCCCGGACGTGAAGATCGTTGCGGTGCAGGCGGAAAACGCCGCCGCGCTGCCGGAGTCGCTCAGCACCGGCTCGCCGGTGAAGCTCCCGGGCGTGCGCACGATGGCCGACGGCATCGCCGTCGCCAAGCCGGGCGCCCTGACGTACCGGCACGTCCGCGATCTGGTCGACGACGTCGTGACGGTCACCGAGGACTCGCTGGCCCGGGCCGTGCTGCTGTCCATGGAGCGGGCCAAGCAGGTCGTCGAGCCCGCCGGCGCCGCCACCATCGCCGCGCTCATGCAGTACCCCGGGCGATTCGAGGGCCCGGTGGTCGCCGTGCTGTCCGGCGGCAACGTGGATCCCTTGCTGCTGCTGCAAATCATCCAGCACGGCATGCGCGCCGCCGGTCGCTACCTCGCGCTGCGGCTGCGCATCGACGACAAGCCCGGCAGCCTGGCCGGTCTGCTCACGATGCTCGGCGACCTCGGCGTGAACGTCCTCGACGTGGAGCACACCCGCATGTCCGACCAGCTGCGCCTGGGCGAGGCCGAGGTCTCCCTCAACCTGGAGACCCGCGGCGTGGAGCACTGCGCCGAACTGGTCGCCGCCCTCCGCGCCGCCGGCTTCACGGTCCTGCGCTGACCCGTCTTGTCCACAGGGGCCGAGTTATCCACAGCGCCCCCGGTTTCAAGATCCACTAGCGGCCACGCCGGGTAGAATGGTCTTGGGGCGGCCACCCCGGGTGGGTGGGGGCTGCGCCTGATGAAGGACGCAGCCCCGCGAAGCTCACAGGTTGCCGCGACGCTCCTGCTCGCGCTCGATGGCTTCGAACAGGGCCTTGAAGTTGCCCTTGCCGAAGCCCAGCGAGCCGTGCCGCTCGATCAGCTCGTAGAACACGGTCGGCCGGTCGCCGATGGGCGCGGTGAAGATCTGCAGCAGGTAGCCGTCCTCGTCCCGGTCGACCAGGATGCGGTGCTGCTTGAGCACCTCGATGGGCAGCCGCACCTCGCCGATCCGGGCCCGCAGCGCCGGGTCGTCGTAGTAGGAGTCCGGGGTGTCGAGGAACTCGACGCCGGCGTTCCGCATGGCCGTCACGGTGGCGATGATGTCGTTGGTGGCCAAGGCGATGTGCTGGCAGCCGGCGCCGTTGTAGAACTCCAGGTACTCGTCGATCTGCGACTTGCGCTTGGCCACGGCCGGCTCGTTGAGCGGGAACTTGACGCGGTGGTTGCCGTTGGACACCACCTTGCTCATCAGGGCCGAGTAGTCGGTGGCGATGTCGTCGCCGATGAACTCGGCCATGTTCACGAAGCCCATGACCCGGTTGTAGAACTCGACCCAGTAGTCCATGCGCCCGAGCTCGACGTTGCCCACGCAGTGGTCGACGGCCTGGAACAGCCGCTTCGGCGCGCCCTCGGGCCGCTTCACCGTGCTGGTCCTGGCCACATAGCCCGGCAGGTACGGGCCGTTGTAGCGGGAGCGGTCGATCAGGGTGTGGCGGGTCTCGCCGTAGGTGGCGATGGCGGCGCGGCGGATGGTGCCGTGCTCGTCGGTGACGTCGTTGGGCTCCTCCAGCACGGTGGCGCCCTGGGCCCGGGCGTGCCTGATGCACTGGTCGACGTCGCCGACCTCCAGCGCGAGGTCGACCACGCCGTCGCCGTGCTTGCGGTGGTGGTCGAGCAGCGCGCTCGACGGCGACACGCCGCCGTTGATCACGAAGCGGGCCGACCCGGACTTCAGCACGAACGACTTGTGATCGCGGTTGCCGGTCTCCGGGCCGGAGTAGGCGACCAGCTGCATGCCGAACGCCACCTGGTAGAACCACGCGGTCTGGGTGGCGTTGCCGGCCACGAACACGACCGCGTCCATCGCCTTGACCGGGAACGGGTCCTTCGACGCGTCGTAGTCGACCAGCCCGACCAGCTGCTTGAGCGATTCGAAGCTGACGTCGTCCAGCATCTCAGTCATGGCGACCCTCCCCGTGGCGGTGTGCAATCAGCTAGCCGAAGCATCCGTGCCGCTGACATCGTGCGCAACAGCCGCTGATTTGACTGGACACCATGCTCGGTCAACCGTGGATATCGCCGGCAGAACTGGGCAGACTGACCAGGTGGACCGGGAACCGATGGACGCACTCGACGCGAAGCTGTTGCTGCTGCTCACCGACGAGCCACGGCTGGGAGTGCTGGAATGCTCGCGCCGACTAGGCGTCGCGCGCGGCACGGTGCAGGCGCGGCTGGACCGCCTCACCGAGCGCGGCATCCTCGGCGGCTTCCCGCCGGCCGTCGACCTGGCCGCGATGGGCTATGGGCTCACGGCGTTCGCGGTGCTGGAGATCGCGCAGGGACGGCGCTCCGAGGTGGCGGCACAGCTGGCTGCCATCGACGAGGTATGCGAGGTGCACGCCACCACCGGCCAGGGCGATCTGCACGTGCGCATGGTCGCGCGGTCCAACGACGACCTGCAGCGTGTGGTGGACGAAGTGGTGGCGGTGCCGGGCGTGCAGCGGACATCCACGGCGATCGCACTGTCCACGCCGATCGAGCCACGGGTCCGGCCGCTGCTGCAACGGGTCGCGAACGAGCAAATGCCCTGGTCACCGTGACCGATGACCAGGGCGTCACGGCCCGGGGTCAGGCGGCGGTGTAGGGCACCGCCTTGACCAGGGTGACCTTCATGCTCTTGCCGTTGGGCAGCTCGTACTGCCGGGTCTCGCCCTCCTTGGCGCCCAACAGCGCCCGGCCGAGCGGGGACGCCGGCGAGAAGACCTCGAGCGGGCCCTCCGCGCCCTCCTCACGGGTGGCCAGCAGGAACTGCTCGGTGTCGCTGTCGCCCTCGTAACGGACGGTGAGCACCTTGCCGGGCTCGGCGATGCCGTCGTTCTTGGGGGCCTCGCCCACCTTGGCCGCGCGCAGCAGCTCCTGGAGCTGGCGGATCCGGCCCTCCTGCTTGCCCTGCTCCTCGCGGGCGGCGTGGTATCCGCCGTTCTCCCTGAGGTCGCCTTCCTCGCGCCGGGCGTTGATCTCGGCGGCAATGACCGGGCGGTTCGCGATCAGCTCGTCAAGCTCGTGCTTGAGCCGGTCGTAGGATTCCTGGGTCAGCCAGGTCACCTGGGTCTCGCTCACGGTCACCAACTCCTCGTTTCTACCGGGCCCACGCCGGACACGCGGGCGCCGGTATGCCAGTGGCATACCGGGCACTTCCGGGCCGTGAGGCCAGGAACGGAAAAACACGGCCCGTGGAAAGGGGCCGTGCTGTCGAGCGATTCTAGCACGCCACCCGTGGCGGGCGGCGAGATTTTCGCAGGTCCACGACCGCTTGCGGGGTGGTTCACCCGCTTGGCGGCTAGGCGTTCTTCAGATATGGGGGCACCTGGTAGGAGCAGCCGTACACCTCCACGATCACTGCTCGTTTCGAGGTGTGCACCACCGTGTCGACCGTGCGTTGCGCGCCGCCCGCGGGCACGTAGACCTCACGCACCCCGGCCTCGTCGCCGTCGGCCGAGCGGGTCCGGACGATGCAGTCGGCCGGTTTGGACGGGTCGTCGCGGGTGACCGTGAACGTGAACTGAGTCGTGTGGTCGTCCACGAACTTGTAGCTCGCCGGCTCGGTGGTGATGGGGCCGTCGCCGAGGTTGACGTACGCCACATAGGCCACGACCAGGCCGACCACCACGAAGACGACGAGTAAGGCCCAGTACACCCAGCGTGGCCCGCGGCGCTGATCACGCGAACCGTAGCGGCCGGCCGGTAGCTCACGCTGTGTGACCATGCCGCCTCCTCGCTCGGGACTGTCGGACCGGTTTGGAACAATGGCTGAGACCGTCCGGTTGAGTATCCCTGGGCCCCCGGTGGAGTCGGCGGGCAGGGTGGATACGACGATGAGGGGACCATGGCCGAGAAGCTTCGCCTGATGGCAGTGCACGCGCACCCCGACGACGAGTCCAGCAAGGGCGCCGCGACGATGGCGCGCTACGTCGCCGAGGGGCACGACGTGATGGTCGTTACCTGCACCGGCGGCGAACGGGGCAGCATCCTCAATCCGGCCATGGACCGCCCGGACGTGCTGGAGAACATGGCGGAGATCCGCCGCGAGGAGATGGCCACCGCGGCCAAGATCCTGGGCATCCAGCACCGCTGGCTCGGCTTCGTCGACTCGGGACTGCCCGAGGGCGACCCCAAGCCGCCGCTGCCCGAGGGCTGCTTCGCCCTGGTGCCGCTGGAGGAGTCCGCCGAGGCGCTGGTCCGCGTGGTGCGCGAGTTCCGGCCGCACGTCATCGTCACCTACGACGAGAACGGCGGCTACCCGCACCCCGACCACATCCGCTGCCACGAGGTGTCCGTCGCGGCCTTCGACGCCGCCGCCGACCCGGACCAGTTCCCCGAGGCCGGCGCGCCGTGGCAGACGCTGAAGCTGTACTACTCGCACGGTTTCCTCAAGGCCAAGATGGTGGCCTTCCACGAGGCGCTGCTGGCCCGGGGCGCGGAGTCGCCGTACGGGGAGTGGCTGGCCAACTGGGACTCGAACCGCAAGGACAACATGGAGCGGGTCACCACCCAGGTGCCCTGCGGCGACTACTTCGAGCAGGGGCTGGAGGCGCTGCGCGCGCACGCCACCCAGATCGATCCCACCGCCCGGTGGTTCGCCGTACCCTTGGACCTGCAGCGCGAGATCTGGCCGACCGAGGAGTACGAGCTCGTCCGGTCGCTGGTCGACACCACGCTGCCCGAGGACGACTTGTTCGCCGGAGTACGAGAGAAGGTGCACGTGTGACCGGTCTTCCGGTCCTGGGTGTGGCGTTGGCCCAGACCACCACCGCCACCACCCCCGCCGGCACCGACCAGGGCGGTCAGGGCGAGGACTTCGGCAAGTCCACACCCGTCGGCTTTGTCGTGCTCATCCTGTTCTTCGTGGCCGTCGCGTTCCTCATCCGGTCGATGACCAAGCACCTCAAGCGGGTGCCGGCCAGCTTCGACGAACCCGAGGACAAGCCGAAGACCGGGGAATAGGTGGATCACGAGGAAGCGGTCCGCTGGTACGGGCCGTGGGGCATGGTCAAGCCCGACGACGCGGCCGCCCTGTGCGCCGGGCTGGACGCGCCGTGGTGGGTCAACGGCGGCTGGGCCATCGAGGCCTACGCCGCCGTGCGCCGTGAGCATGGCGACATCGACCTCGGCGTCTTCCGCCGCGACGCCGCCGCCGTGATCGAGCACTTCGCGCCGAGCTTCCACATCTGGGCCGTCGGCGACGGCGCCCTCCGTCCGGTCGTCTGGCCCGAGGGCGTGCCGTCCTGGGCCTCGGGCCTGTGGCTGCGGGAGAACGCCACGTCGCCGTGGCTGCTCGACCTCCAGCTCACCGACGATCGGGACGGCGAGTGGGTGTGCGGGCGGGACCCGTCCCTCGTGCTGCCCCTGTCCGACGCCACCTGGGAGGGCCGCGGCATCCGCTACCTGCGGCCCGAGCTCGTGTTGCTGTTCAAGGCCAAGCACAACCAGGCCAAGGACGAGGCCGACCTCGTCGCCACCCTGCCCTGGCTGGACGCCGCCGGCCGCCACCACTGCGCTGACCTGATCAGCCGCGTCCACCCCGAACACCCCTGGCTCAAGCTCCTCGGCTGACCCCTGCCCGCTTGTTTTGGCGGGACTTTTGGCTACACTTGTGGCGTGACCACCATGCCGCTCGGCGACGCCCGCGATCACCTCTCCGAGGTGGTCAACGAGGTGCAGCGCACCCATGACCGGGTGACCATCACCAGGCACGGCCATCCGGCAGCAGTCATCCTGGCCCCGGAGGACCTCGAAGCGCTCGAGGAGACGATCGAGATCTTGTCGACGCAGGGTGCGCTGCTCGAGATCCAGGCCGCAGAGGCCGACATCGAAGCCGGCGACTTCATTACTGGCGAGGACCTGGCCGCCGAATTCCTCGGTGACCGGTGAAGGAAGGTCCGTACCAGGTGGTTGTCGCGCCTGGCGTTCGTCGCGCGCTTCGGCGGCTGCCCGAGAAGATCGCCGCTGCCTGCGTCGAGTTCATCATCGGACCGCTGGCCGAGAATCCCCATCGGCTGGGAAAACCGCTGATGGGACCGCTGGAGGGGCACCGCTCGGCCCGGCGTGGCGCCTATCGCGTCGTCTACCGGATCGATGACACGGCGCGAAGGATCGATGTGCTCAAGGTCGATCATCGCGCCGACGTCTACCACGTCTGATCAGGCATCGAGGCGGAGTTGGACCACGAACTTGTGGAGGTCGGCCTCGGCGGAGGGGTGCTCGGGGAGAGTCGAGCGCTCCTGGGCGGTGACCAGTTCGGCGAGCCAGCGTTCGTAGGTCTGCCACAACAGTTCCTGTGACGGACCGCCGGACAGGGTGAGGTGCTCGCCGGCGGCCTTGGCGGTGATGAGCTCGGGCAGGAACGAAGGCCCGTGCAGCTCGGAGACCAGCACGGACAGGTCGGCCTCGATGGCGCCGGTGCGCATGAGGTGGATGCCGGTGAGCAGGCCCCGGAAGGTGTAGAGCAGGGGCTTGAGCTCGTTGGTGCGGCCGAACAGCTGCCACTGGGTGCGGGCGAAGCCGCGGTAGTGGTGGGCGTGCCGGGGCGTGACGCAGCCGGCGGCGAAGCCGGCCAGCTCGGCATGGGCGTCGGAGGTCTGCACGACCAGGGGCGACAACAGCTGCTCAAGGACGTAACCGTTAGGGCGCAACAGAAGCCGGGCGAACTTGAGCAGGTCGTGGGTGACCAGGTCGAGCTCGACTCCGTCACGGATCCACATGCGTTCCAGGGTTTCGGGACCGTGCCGGAGCCCGACGACCTCGTCGGCGGGCAGCAGGTGCACGCCGCGCAGGTCGACATCGGAGTCGGCGGAAGGGAAGCCGTACAGGTGCGCGCCGGACACGGTGGCGAACAACAGCCGGTACGGCTGCTCGGCGACGACCTCGCGCAGCCCGGGAACATCCACGGCGGTCACAGGCCCACCTCGCTGGCGCTCGGCGGGTCTGCGACCCAGGTCCCTGTGTTGAATGGTGCCCTCGCAAGCTCGGTCACTGGTCCTCCAAGGCGGATCTCCGGCGCACCGACACGAGCCAGTCCTGCACCGCCGCGGTGTCGGGCACCGCGGGCAGCGGCGAGTGGAGCACGGCCCGCGCGGTGCGGTCGCGCAGATCCTCCACCCACTTCACGACGTCCTTCCACGGCACGTCCCCGTCGCGCACGGCCAGCAGCTGCGCCCGGTGCTCACCCACGCGAAGCACCAGCTCGCCGGTGCTCAACAGCCGGTCGCACAGGGTCAGCAGCCGGATGACGTGCATGACCTGCTTCCACCGTGGCGTGCCGCCGCTGGCCATCGCGGCGGCGGCCCGGGCGAACTGCTGGGCGGTGGCCCGCCGGTAGCTGTCGGCGGCGCGCTGCGACAACAGTGCCGGCAGGAGCGCCTGGAGCTCGGCGCCGAGCGGCGTGCACGTCTCGACGAGGTCGGAGGCGAGCACTTCCAACACCGTCGGATTGGCCTTGAGGGCCAACGACAGGAAGTGCTCGACCTCCCAGCTCACCCGCTCTTGCTCCGGCCCGTCGACCGAGGTCGGCGGCTTCTCGAAGGCCCAGAACAGCCGGGTCGGCGGCACGTACACGCCCCGACGGTCCACATCGGACTCGTCAGTGTCCAGCCCGTACGCGTGCGAGCCGACGACCACGGACAACACGGTGTGCTCGATCATCTACAGCCTCGGATCCACGGGCTCGGACTCCAGTGCCAGCACGGCGAACACGCATTCGTGCACGCGCCACAGCGGCTCGCCGCGGGCCAGCCGCTCCAACCCCTCGATACCCAGCGCGTACTCGCGGGCGGCCAGCGACCGCTTGGCCGCCAAGCCCCGCTGCCGCAGCCGGTCGATGTTGCCCGGCTCGGTGTAGTCGGGCCCGTAGATGATCCGCAGGTACTCCCGCCCGCGCACCTTCAGCCCCGGCTGCACCAGACCGCGCCGCCCACGCGTGAGGTTGCCCAGCGGTTTGACGACCATGCCCTCGCCGCCGGCCACGGTCAGCTCCTCCCACCACCGGACGCCAGCCTTCACCGACTCCGGATCCGTGGTGTCCACGGTCAGGTTCTGAGTCGTGGCAAACAGTTCCGGGTCGGCGGCGGCCAGCTGCTCGGCCAGCGACAGGTGCCACGAGTGCGGCCGGTCGTGGTACGTGGCGCCCTCCGACGCGAGCAGTTGGAACGGGGCGATCCGCACCCCGCTCAGGCCCTCGGTCGGCCAGCAGTACCGCTCGTACGCCTCGCGATAGGCGGCGGCGTTGTGAGCGCGAGATTCCGTGCGCGCCAACAACTCCGTCACGTCCACGCCACGGCCCGACGTCTCCCGCAACACCTCGACGGCCGTCGGCAGGGCCCCGGAAGCCGCCGCCCCGACCGCCGCATACTGCTCACGGATCAGCCCGCCGGCCTTGGCGTTCCACGGCAGCAGCTCGCAGTCCAGCAGCAGCCAATCGCTGTCCAAAGTGGACCAAAGCTGCAACTTTCCCACCGCGGAACGAATCCGCTCCAGCAACCGTTCCGTCAGCTCGGGGCCGAAGAACGACCGACCGGTCCGGGTGTGCACGGCCCCGTCATCACGGGACACCAACACCACAGCGCGCGAGCCCATGTGCTTCTCCTCGCACACGACCCGGTCCACACCGTCGGTCAGGTACGCGGAGAACGCCTCCTCCGGGTGCTCCAACACCTCCGGCCGCGCCGAGGTGGCCACGGGCGCCATCGTCGGCGGCAGGTACAGCAGCTTGGCCGGCTCGATGGCGAACCGGCTCATCACCTCGATCGCCGCCGCCGCGTTCTCGGCGCGAACGGTCAGCCGACCGTGGTTGGCCGTCTGCACGGTCCGCTTGCCGATCACGTCGGTGATGTCGAGCTCCTCCGGCGCCCGCACCGGCTCCTCCGGCGTCAACGGCCGCACCGGCTCGTACCAGACCCGCTGTGCCGCAACGGAAACAATCTCCCGCTCCGGATAGCGCAGCGCCGTCAGCTGCCCGCCGAACACACATCCCGTGTCCAGGCAGATGGTGTTGTTGACCCACTCCGCGTTGGGAACGGGCGTGTGGCCGTACACCACGGTCGCGCTGCCGCGATAGTCGTTGGCCCACGGATACCGCACCGGCAGGCCGTATTCGTCGGTCTCGCCGGTGGTCTCGCCGTACAGCGCGAAGCTGCGGACGCGCCCGGAGGCGCGCCCCTGGTACCGCTCCGGCAGCCCGGCGTGCGCCACCACGAGCTTGCCGCCGTCCAGAACGTAGTGCGACACCAGGTCGTAGCAGAACTGCTCGGCCTGCTTGCGGAAGTCGTCGGACTCCGAGGACAGCTGCGCCAGCGACTCGGCCAGCCCGTGCGTCACCTGCACATTGCGCCCGCGCAGGGCTCGGACCAGCTTGTTCTCGTGGTTTCCGGCCACGCACAGCGCCGTCCCGGCGGCGACCATGTTCATCACCAGCCGCAGCACGCCCGGCGTGTCCGGCCCACGGTCGACCAGGTCGCCGACGAACACCGCGCGCCGCCCGGCCGGGTGCGAAGCGGAGTCGCCGTTGACGTGATATCCCAGTCGTGTCAACAGTTCCGTCAGCTCAAGGCGACAGCCGTGCACGTCGCCGATGATGTCGAACGGCCCGGTCTCGCCGCGACGGTCGTTGACCAGCGGATCGCGGCGGATCGTGGCGGCCTCGACCTCCTCGACCGAGCGCAGCACGTGGACGCGGCGGAAGCCCTCCTTCTCCAGAAAGCGCAGCGACCGCCGCAGGTCGTTGCGCTGCCGCCGGATCACGTGCACACCGAAGTCTCGGTCGGCCCGCGCCTGGTTGCGCTCGAAGCACACGGACTCCGGCAGGTCCAGCACGATCGCCACCGGCAGCACGTCGTGCTCACGGGCCAGCCGCACCAGCGACGCCCGCCCCTCGCGCTGCACGTTGGTCGCGTCGACCACGGTCAGGCGGCCGTTGTGAAGGCGCTTGCCGGCGATGTAGTGCAGCACGTCGAAGGCGTCGTCGGTGGCCGACTGGTCGTTGTCATCGTCGGACACCAGGCCGCGGCAGTGATCACTGGAGATCACCTCGGTGTCGAGGAAGTGCTTGCGGGCGAAGGTGGACTTGCCCGAGCCGGAGGCGCCGACCAGCGCGACCAGCGACAACCGCGGGATGACGAGCTCGCTCATGACGACCCCTCCTCTCGTGCGAAAACGGCCATCTGCGTCGGCGGGCCCAGCTGCGGGTCCGGCTCTCCGACGGGAAGGTACTGGACGCGGTAACCATGCTGCGCGGCAACGGCTTGCGCCCACGCCGAGAACTGCGCCCGAGTCCACTCGAACCGGTGGTCCGGATGGCGGAACGCGCCAGCCGCCAGGCCCTCGTACCGGGCGTTGTACTCGACGTTGGGCGTCGTGACGATCACCGTCCGCGGCCGGGCCGCACCGAACACCGATCGCTCCAGCGCCGGCAGCCGCGGCGGGTCGAGGTGCTCGACGACCTCCATCAGCACCGCCGCGTCGTAGCCGGCCAGCTCCGCGTCCTTGTACGTCAACGCCGACTGCCGCAGCGTGATCCGCCGCAGATCGCGGTCGCTGAGCCGATCGGCCGCCACGCGCAGCGCCGCCGCCGACACGTCCACGCCGAGGATCTCCTCGAACTGCGGCTCCTTGGCCAGCAGCCGGAGCAGCGCCCCCGGCCCGCAGCCGAGGTCCACCACCCTGCGGGCTCCGGACTGCCGCAGCACGGCCAGCACCGCGCCCCGACGCAGCTCCGCGAGGGACTCTCGGCGCTCTGCCGGCTGCACGTCCTCGGTGTCGAACTCGTCCACCTCGCCCAGCCGCTCCAGCGCCGATCGGACGTAACCCCGCTGGTGCGCAAGGTATCGCCGGCTGATCAGCTCCCGTTCCGGGTGCCCGGCCAGCCAGCCCTCGCCGGCCCGGAGCAGCTTGTCGACCTCGTCCTGGGAGACCCAGTAGTGCTTGCCGTCGTCCAGAACGGGCAGCAGCACGTACAGGTGGTTCAGGGCATCGGCCAGCCGCAGCGTGCCGTCCAGCCGCAGATCGACGTAGCGGGAGTCCTCGATCTGGTTGACGTCCACACGCCAGCCCAGCGGGTCGAACAGCCGCCGCACCAGCTCCGCGCCGCCGCGCGCCGGAACCACTGGCAGGTGCACCCGCAGCGGCATGTCCCGCCCCGGCAGCTCAGGCTTCAGGTCGCAGCGGCCGTTCATGGCCGTGCGGAACACCGCGCCGAGCGCCACCGCCAGCATCGAACTGGCGGCGTACGGCCGGTCGTTGACGTACTGGAACAGGCCCTGACCTCGATCGCCACGCACCAACGCGATGGGGTCGACCTCCAGCAACAGCGCCGCGGTGCACTCGGCGTCGTTCGCCCGTGGGTAGAACACGTGCGCGCACCCCGCGGACACGGGAAACGTTTGCGCCTTGTCCGGGTGCTTGTGCAGGAGGAAGCCCAGGTCAGTGGCCTGGGGCATGGTGGTGGTCAAGGTCAGGAGCACGTGCGCCAGTGTCCCGGATGGCCACGGGAATGCGCATGTGGATTCTCGGAGTGGCAGGCTGGGGCGCATGGCCAACCGCCTCGCTGACTCGACCAGTCCCTATCTGCTGCAACACGCCGACAACCCGGTCGACTGGTGGCCGTGGTCGGAGGAGGCGTTCGCCGAGGCGCGCCGCCGCAATGTGCCGGTGCTGCTGTCGGTGGGCTACGCGGCGTGCCACTGGTGTCACGTGATGGCGCACGAGTCCTTCGAGGACGACGAGACCGCCGGGACCATGAACCGAAACTTCGTCAACATCAAGGTGGACCGCGAGGAACGCCCCGATGTCGACGCGGTGTACATGGCGGCCACGCAGGCGATGACCGGCCAGGGCGGCTGGCCGATGACGTGCTTCCTGACGCCCGACGGCGAGCCCTTCTACTGCGGCACCTACTCGCCGCCCGAGCCACGGCCCGGCATTCCCTCGTTCCGCCAGTTGATGGCCGCCGTCGTGGACGCGTGGACCACTCGCGGCGACGAGGTGCGGGAGGCCGCCGGCCAGATCGTGGCCGAGCTGGCCAAGAACGCCCGTCCGCTACCCGAGTCCACTGTGGACGTCGAGGTGCTGGACGGGGCCGTGGTGTCGCTGCTGGCCGAGTACGACCGGGCGCACGGCGGATTCGGCCGGGCGCCGAAGTTCCCGCCGTCGATGAACCTGGAGTTCCTGCTGCGCCACCACGAGCGCACCGGCTCCGTGCAGTCGCTGTCGCTGGCCGAGGGCACCTTCGAGGCGATGGCCCGCGGCGGCATGTACGACCAGCTCGGCGGCGGCTTCGCCCGGTACAGCGTGGACGCCGGCTGGGTGGTGCCGCACTTCGAGAAGATGCTGTACGACAACGCCTTGCTGCTGCGGGCCTACGCGCACCTCGCGCGCCGCACCGGATCGGCGCTGGCGTCGCGGATCGCCATCGAGACCGCGGAGTTCCTGGCCGGCGCCCTGCGTACTGACGAGGGCGGTTTCGCCGCCGCCCTGGACGCCGACACCAACGGCGTCGAGGGGCTGACCTACGTCTGGACGCCCACGCTGCTGGTGGACGTTCTCGGGGCCGAGGACGGCGCTTGGGCCGCCGAGGTGTTCGAGGTGACGGAGGAGGGCACCTTCGAGGAAGGCGCCTCGACTCTGCAAATGCTGCGCGACGTCGAGGACGACGACCGGCTGATGTCGGTGCGGGCCCGTCTGCTGGCGGCGCGGATGGAACGGCCGCAACCGTCCCGTGACGACAAGGTCGTCACGGCGTGGAACGGGCTGGCCATTGGGGCCCTGGCCGAGGCCGGTGCCGCGCTGGGGCAGCCGGCGTGGATCGCCCTGGCCGCCGCGGCCGCGTCGCTGCTGGTGCGCGTGCACCTTGTCGACGGGCGGCTGCGGCGGACCTCCCGTGACGGCGTCGTCGGCACCGCTGCCGGCGTGCTGGAGGACTACGGCTGCCTCGCCGAAGGGCTGTTGGCCCTGCATCAGGCCACCGGTGCCGCGGAGTGGCTGGAGATCGCCGTGCAGCTCATCGACACGGCCCTGGAGCGCTTCGCCGATCCCGAGGAGGCCGGGGTCTTCCACGACACCGCCGACGATGCCGAGAAGCTGGTCGGGCGGCCCGCCGACGTCAGCGACAACGCCAGTCCCTCCGGCGCTTCGTCCTTGGCCGGCGCGCTGCTCACGGCATCCGCTCTGGTCGGCTACGACAAGGCTTCGCGCTACCGTGCGGCCGCCGAGGCCGCTGTCACTCGGGCCGGCTTGCTCGTGGCTCGGGCTCCGCGGTTCGCCGGGCACTGGCTGACCGTCGCCGAGGCCGTCGCGCAGGGGCCTCTCCAGGTCGCCATCGCCACCACCCACGGCGACCCTCGCGGGGAGTCGCTGCGTGACGTCGCGCTGGCCCACGTCCCCGGTGGCGCCGTGGTGTTGGCCGGGGAGCCCGACTCCGTGCCCCTGCTCGCCGACCGCCCCCTCATCTACGACGCCCCCGCCGCCTACGTCTGCCGCGGCTACGTCTGCGACCGCCCCGTCACCTCCACCGACGACCTCCTCGTCGCCCTAGAACGCCGTTAACCCCTCCCCTTAACCCCCTTCAAGTTTCCCCCCCCATGTGGACCACATGTGGCGCTGGGAGTCGAATGTGCGCCACATGTGGGGTTCCGCCGCGGGTGAACGAGCCTTGTTGCGCGCGTTGCCGCGCGTACCGTGTATCGGTGTAAGCATGTAATCAAGGAGGTCACCATGCACGGACGTTTCGCACGGGGCCGGGGTTGGCAGCAGGGCGAGGTGCCGTCGGCCGAGGACGCGCCGGGCTGGTTCGCCGGGCGGCTGCCCGACGGCTGGTTCACCGGCGCGCCGGAGATCACGGTCGACCGCGAGGAGATCGTCATCGTCGGCGAGCTGCCGGCGCTGGAGGGCGAGTTCGCCGACGACGCGGCGCGCGCCGCCGCCGAGTCGGGCCGGATCAGCCGGTACCGCGAGCAGACCCGCGAGGAGCGGATCGAGATCGCGCGCCAGGCCGAGCACCGCTACGGCCGCAAGGTCGCCTGGGGCGCGAAGCTGGGCGGCACCACGGAACTGTTCACCACGCTGTCCGCGCCGGTGATGACGAGGCTGCGCCAGTCCGAGCGGCTGGTGCTCGACACCCTCGTCGACGCCGGCGTGGCCCGCTCACGCTCCGAGGCCCTGGCCTGGGCGGTGCGACTGGTCGGCGAGCACGCCGACACCTGGCTCACGGAACTGCGTGCGGCCATGGAGAAGGTCAACGACGTCCGGAGCCAGGGACCGGACCTCGGTTAAGGCGTTGCTACCCGTGGGCAGGGCTGATTATTTTGGGCCCGCTCACGGGTAGAGCGCGAGAAAGATGGCGATGTAGTGGCAGATCGCGGCCAGCACCGTGGTCGCGTGGAAGAACTCGTGGTACCCGAACACCTTCGGCCACGGGTCGGGCCACTTGGTGGCGTAGAAGACCGCGCCGGCGGTGTACAGCGCGCCGCCGACGAGCAGCAGCACGAGCGACGCGACTCCCGCGTGGTGCAACAGATCCGGCAGCACGAACACCGCGACCCAGCCGAGCGCGATGTAGATCGGCACGCCCAGCCAGCGCGGCGCGTGCGGCCACACCATCTTCAGCGCCACGCCGAGCAGCGCGCCGCCCCACACCACCGCCAGCACGATCGTGCCGGTGGTCCCGGGCAGCGCCAGCACCGCGAACGGCGTGTACGTGCCGGCGATGAACACGAAGATCATCGAGTGGTCCAGGCGCTTCATCAGCGTCCGGGCCCGCGCGCTCATCCAGTGGTGCCGGTGATACAGCGCACTCACGCCGAACAGCCCGATAATCGTCAGGCCGTACACGGCGGTCGCGATCGTGGCCGTCGCCGACACGGTGGCCGCGGCGACCGACACCAGGGTCGCGCCGGTGGCCAGCGAGGCGAAGAACGACCACAGGTGCAGCCAGCCCCGCATACGCGGCTTGGGCGGGGCGGGCGGGTTCTGGTCGAGGGTCGCAGCGGTCACGAATCCGAGGTTACGGCACCGTAGGTTGCGCGGTCACCGTGATGTGACCCGCCCCGCTGCCCCGGCGTACCCTCCGGTGGCGTGGGTCTTCGCAAGCGCCTGAGCAGGGTTGTCTACGGCCTGTACGAGATGCGCCTCAATCAACAGATCACCGCGGCCAGTCGACGACCACGGCACGTTGGCGTGATCCTGGACGGGAATCGCAGATGGGCCAAGGAAGCCGGCTTCGAGGACGTCGCCGACGGCCACCGCGCCGGCGCCCGCAAGATCGCCGATCTGCTCCAGTGGTGCCAGGTGGCCGATGTCGAGGTCGTCACACTCTGGTTGCTGGCCACCGACAATCTGAAGAAGCGCTCCAGCGACGAGCTGTCGTCGCTGCTGCTGATCATCGCCGACGTGGTCGACGAGCTGGCCGAGCCCGGCAACCCGTGGCGGCTGCGCGTGGTCGGCGCCCTTGACCTGCTGCCGAGCGACATCGCCAACCGGCTCACCGCGGCCGGGCAGCGCACCGCGGGCCGCACCGGCATGGAGGTCAACGTCGCCGTCGGCTACGGCGGCCGGCAGGAGATCGCCGACGCCGTGCGCAAACTGCTGCTCCAGCACGCCGAGGCCGGCACGCCGATCGAGGAGTTGGCCGAGGTCCTGGACGTGGACCACATCTCCGAGCACCTCTACACCTCCGGCCAGCCCGACCCGGACCTGCTCATCCGCACCTCCGGCGAGCAGCGGCTGTCCGGCTTCCTGCTCTGGCAGTCCGCGCACTCGGAGTTCTGGTTCACCGAGGCCTACTGGCCCGCGTTCCGCCACGTCGACTTCCTGCGCGCGCTGCGCGACTTCGCCTGGCGGCACCGCCGCTACGGCTCCTGAGAAGCCCGGACACGGCAAAGGCGCCGGGACCCGAGGGCCCCGGCGCCTTCGTCGTCTGGCGGGCTTGATCAGCCGCCGTGGTGGTCACCGCTGGTGGAGGCGGCGACGCCGTCCACGCAGTCCTTGACGAACGTCGGGTTCAGCGCGTTCACCGCGACGGCCACGAGGCCACCGGCGACGGTGTTGTTGGTGGCGCACAGCGGGATGTCCACGTTCTCGGCGGCGTGGACGTCGTTGGCCGCGTGCACGTCGTTGACGTTCGCGGTGCCGGACTGGTCCGGGCCGTCGTGCATCGGGGACGCGAACGCCGGCGAGCCGACCAGCGCGATAGCGGCGGCGGCGATGGCGACGACGGCAGCCTTCTTCAGCACGTCTGCTCACTCCTTCTCGGGGAATAGTCCGGCGAACTGAACGGTCACCGGTCCTGCTCGGTAGCGAAACCTACTCGCCGTTTCCGCTCGACACCGGCCGACTAACACCATTGTGTGATCATCTCGGCGTGTCGCGACCGTATGGACGCCGTTAAACAGCCGAAAGCACCGGCGCGCTCGAATGGCGCTCCGGTGCTTTCGGCTCAGGGCTGGGCCAGAGATCAGCCGCCGTGGTGGTCGCCGCTGTTGGAGATCGCGGCGCCGTCCACGCAGTCCTTCACGAAGGTCGGGTTCAGCGCGTTCACCGCGACGGCCACGAGGCCACCGGCGATGGTGTTGTTCGTGGCGCAGATCGGCACGTTCACGTTCTCCAGCACGTGGACGTCGTTCAGCGCGTGCACGTCGTCGACGTTGACCACGCCGACCTGGTGCGGGTGGCCGTGGCCCATCCAGTGGCCCTCGCCGGGGGTCCCGGCGAACGCGGGCGCGCTGAGGACCATCACGCCGGCGGCAGCGGCAGCGGCGATAACGCCAGCCTTCTTCAGCACTTCCAACACTCTCCTTCGTACCGGGGAAATACCCGGAACTCCGAAACCGGGGTCCCGGGCTCGGGGCCCTTCGGTGCGAAAACCTACTCGGATCTCGGAGCAGTTGCCCACCGCGCTAACACCATTGTGTGATTGGTTCGCTTCGACGTGTAGCACGTTCCGGTGCTCTATCGGGTGAGTGCATTTCTCGGTCGGCAGTTTGCTCCGGACGGTGGTAGGTGCCGCCGCGCGTCGCCGCCTAGGCTCGCTGTTCTCATGGAACTCCAGGTCGTGCGCGAATATCTGACGCTTGGGCTGCGAATGGACCGCCTGCTGCCCGGCGCCGTCGACGCGTACACCGGACCCGCCCAGCTGCGCGACGAGGTCGCCGCCGAGCCTCTACCCGATCCGGGGGATCTTCGTTCGCGCGCCGCCGACCTGCTGGCCGCCGTGGCGGACGCCGACCTGAGCCCGCAGCGCCGGGAGTTCCTCACCGCCCAGCTCCTCGCCATGCGGACCACGTGCGCCCGGCTCGCCGGCGAGCCCGTCGGCTTCGTCGCCGAGGTCGAGGCCTGTTTCCAGACCACCATCGAGCTCGGCGACCAGGACGTCTACGCCCAGGCGCACCGGCAACTGCGGCGGCTGCTGCCCGGCCTCGGCTCACTGCGTCGCAAGGTCGCTCGGTATCGAACGGGTGAGGAGATCCCGAAGGAGAGCATCGCCGACTGCGTTCGGGTGCTGTCCGCCGACTTGCGCACCCGCGCGGCCCAGCGCTTCGGACTGCCCGACGGCGAGACCGTCGAGTACGAGATCGTCGACAACCGGGCGTGGAGCGGCTTCAACAGCTACCTCGGCGGCTACCGGTCCCGCGTGTCGCTCAACGTGGCGCAGGGGCACCGAGTGTCCACTCTGGCCCACCTCGTCGCGCACGAGGCCTATCCGGGGCACCACACCGAGCACTGCCGCAAGGAGGCCGGCGCCATCCGCGTCGACGGGCAGTGGGAGCAGAGCATGTTCGTGCTCAACACGCCGCAGTGCGTGGTCGCCGAGGGGCTGGCCGAGCTCGGCGTGTACGCCGCCGTCGGGCCGCACTGGGGCCCCTGGGCCTCGTCCCTGTTCGCCTCGTGCGGCGTGTCGGTCGACGGAGAGCTGCTGGAGGCCGTCGATCTGGCCTCGACCACGCTCCAGGCCGTCCGCCAGGACGCGATGCTCATGCTGCACGACCGCCACGTCGACGAGGAGGACGTCGTCGCCTATCTGTCCCGGTGGCTGCTCGTGCCCGAGTTCCGGGCCTACCGGCTGCTGCCGTTCCTCACCGATCCGCTGTGGCGGGCGTACACCACGACCTACGTCGAGGGCGCCCGGCTCGTGCGCCGCTGGCTTGCCGCCCGCGGCCCGGTCGATCTGTCTGCCCGGTACTCCCGGCTGTTGGACGAACCCCTCGTCCCGGCCGCGCTTCGCGCAGAGCTGACAACTACCCCCAGTAGTCTTTCCTGATCGCCCGTTCGGCCTATTTTCGCAGTTCAACCGGGGTCTCGCGGGGGTTCTGGCGTGATCGTCGATCTTGACTCTCCGTGGCAGTTCGGTGACGACTGCGTGAATCACCTGTGTGGCAGCCTGCAAACAGGGGCATCCCGCAGGTAGCTTGCGAAGTGACGGGTCGTGTCCAATGCGGTTCGTCCCGGGAGGCCCTGGTCGTGACGGTGAGCGCGAGGGGGCCGGCACCCGGCCCTCTTGGGGCGGGAGCCTGACGCCGACGGCGTCAGACGACCGTTCCAGCTGGGTGGTGTGCCTGGCCCATCGAGGGAAGCGGGTGCGGGTGCCGCACTCGCGAGGGAGTTGCCGTGACTGCACGACGTCCCGCCAGCCGTTCCTCAGGCTCTGCCCGTAGTGCCGCGAAAAGGCGCACAGCCCCCACCTTCGTGCTCGACACCTCGGTCCTGCTGTCCGATCCGTGGGCGCTGACCAGGTTCGCCGAGCACTCGGTCGTGCTGCCGCTCGTGGTGATCTCTGAATTGGAGGGCAAGCGCAACCACCCCGAGCTGGGCTGGTTCGCCCGGGAGGCGCTCCGCCTCCTCGACGAGCTCCGCCTGCAGCACGGAAGGCTGGACTCCCCGGTCCCGATCGGCGACCAGGGCGGCACTCTGCACGTCGAGCTCAACCACACCGACCCGGAGGTGCTGCCCGCCGGCTTCCGCACCGACTCCAACGACGCCCGCATCCTCGCCTGCGCCCTGAACCTCAAGGCCGACGGGCTCGCGGTGACGCTCGTGACCAAGGACATGCCGCTTCGGGTCAAGGCCGGCGCGTGCGGCCTCGACGCCGACGAGTACCGGGCCCAGGACGTCACCCCGTCCGGCTGGACCGGCATGGCGGACATGGAGGTCGACCAGGAGGTCATCGACACCCTGTACAAGGAGGGCAGCGTCGAGCCGGCGCTGTTCGATCTCGGCGACGCCGCCGACATGCCGTGCCACACCGGCCTCCGGCTGCTGTCCGGATCGGCCTCGGCCCTGGGCCGGGTCACCCCCGACAAGCAGATCCGGCTGGTCCGTGGCGACCGCGAGGCCTTCGGCCTGCACGGGCGGTCCGCCGAGCAGCGCATCGCCCTGGACCTGTTGCTCGACCCCGAGGTCGGCATCGTGTCCCTGGGCGGCCGGGCCGGCACCGGCAAGTCGGCTCTCGCCCTCTGCGCCGGCCTTGAGGCCGTCATGGAGCGCCGCCAGCACCGCAAGGTCGTCGTCTTCCGGCCCGTGTACGCCGTCGGCGGGCAGGAACTCGGCTACCTGCCCGGTTCCGAGAGCGAGAAGATGGCGCCGTGGGCCCAGGCCGTCTTCGACACCCTCGGCGCCCTGGCCAGCCAGGACATCCTCGATGAGGTGATGGACCGCGGCATGCTCGAGGTCCTGCCCCTCACCCACATCCGAGGCCGGTCGCTGCACGACTCCTACGTCATCGTCGACGAGGCCCAGTCGTTGGAGCGCAACGTCCTGCTCACTGTGCTGTCCCGGCTGGGAGCCAACTCCCGCGTCGTGCTCACCCACGACGTGGCCCAGCGCGACAACCTGCGGGTCGGCCGGCACGACGGCGTCGCCGCCGTCATCGAGAAGCTCAAGGGCCATCCCCTCTTCGCCCACGTCACCCTGACCCGCTCGGAGCGTTCGCCGATCGCGGCCCTGGTGACCGAGATGTTGGAGGACTACGCCAGCTGAGGTTTCTCAGCGCGAAGGGCCGGGATGCCTCAGCATCCCGGCCCTTCGCGCTGAGATCGCCGGTCCTGAAGCCGCCGCGACCATCGTTCGTCGTCGGTCAGTCCAGCGCGCGGCGCATGAAGCCCCGCACCCCGATCGCGCCGAACAGTCCGATCGCCCCCACCATCACCAGCAGCGACACCCACAGTGCGATGCTCTGGCCGTTCGGCAGCAGCACCGCCCGCATCGCCTCGCTGGCGTAGGTCAGCGGGTTGAGCGCGCAGACCACCTTGAACCACAACAGGTCGTTGTTCAGCGACGACCACGGGAACTGCGTCGAGCCCGTGAACATCAGCGGCGTCAGGATGACCGCGAACATGATGTTGATCCGCCGCGGCGGCACCGAGGTGCCCACCACCATGCCGATCGCCGCGCCGGCCAGCGAGCCGAGGATCAGCACCACCAGCACCAGCGGCAGGCTGGACAGCGGCCAGGTCAGGCCCAGGATGGCGAAGCCGATCGGGATCATCAGCACCGCCGCCAGCAGCCCGCGCAGCGCCCCGAACACCATCTTCTCCACCGCCACCATGGCGATCGGCATCGGCGCCAGCAGCCGGTCCTCGATCTCCCGCGTCCACGAGAAGTCCAGCACCAGCGGCAGCGTCGTGTTCTGCAGCGCGCCGAGGAACCCGTTGAGCGCCACCACCCCCGGCAGCAGCACCTCCGCGAAGTTGCCCTGCACGTAGCCGATCTGCGACAGCACCTTGCCGAAGATGAAGAGCGTGAAGAACGGCTGGATGATCACCTGGGCCAGGAAGCTCGGCAGCTCCCGCCCGGTGACGAAGACGTCCCGCCCGAGGACGGCGTTGAACGTGCGCAGGGCCGTCACCGGAGTTCCCTTCCCGTCAGATGGATGAACACGTCTTCCAGGCTCGGCTTGCCCAGCGCCAGATCACTGACCTCGCAGCCCAGTTCCCCCAGCGCGCTCAGCGCCGACGGCAACACCGCGGCCGCCTCGAAGTCCGAGTACAGCCGGAACTGATTGGCCTCCGGCTCGGCCGCCCCGTCGCCTGAGGCTTTGCCGGCGCCGGCCGGTCCGCCTCCGCCGCCCATGCCCGCCCAAGGTGGCGCGCTGCCGGCGAAACCTCCGTTGGCCGCGGCGATCTGCTCCACGCGCTCCACACCGTCCACAGCGGACAACTTCGCCGCGACCTCAGCACTCGCGACTCCGCCGAGCTCCACCGTGAACGTGACGGTCGTGCGCCCCGGCAACGACTTGGTCAGCTCCGTCGGGGTGTCCAGTGCCAGCAGCTTCCCGTGGTCGACGATGCCGACCCGGTCGCACAGCTTGGCCGCCTCGTCCATGTCGTGCGTGGTCAGCACGACCGTGACGCCCTCCGCCCGCAGCTGCGCCACCCGGTCGTGCACGAACAGCCGGGCCTGCGGGTCCAGCCCCGTCGACGGCTCGTCCAGGAACATCACCTTGGGCCGGTGCATGAGGGCGCGGGCGATCATCACCCGCTGCGCCTGCCCGCCCGACAGCGTGTCGATCGCCGCCTTCGCGTGGCCCGTCAGCCCCATCCGCTCCAGGATCTCGTCCGCGAGCTTCGTCCGCTCCGCCCGCGCCACCCCGTGATAGGCGGCGTGGAACAGCAGGTTCTGCTTCACGTTCAGCGACCGGTCCAGATTGTTGCGCTGCGGCACCACCGCCAGCACCTGCCGTGCCCGCTGCGGATCCGCCACCACGTCCACGCCCTGCACCAGGGCTCGTCCGCTCGTCGGCAGCACCCGCGTCGTGAGCACCCCGACCGTCGTCGTCTTGCCCGCCCCGTTCGGGCCGAGCAGACCGAACACCTCGCCGGCACGCACCCGGAAACCCAGGCCGTCCACGGCCGGCTGCGGACTCTTCCCGTACCGCTTGACCAGCTCTTCGACCACGACCGCGTCAGTCACGGCGCAACCCTAAGGCCGCTGGTTAATGGGAGCAACCCATTTCTTTGCCGGCGGCCGATCTCTGCCCGATGAGGTCGCACGGCCGCCCGAAGACGCCGCCGGGCCGCACCACCCGAAGACGCCCCCCGGCACCACACCGCTCACCAACCGCCGGGCAGGGGCCGTCCCTCGGCGAAGCCGGCGGCGGACTGCACACCCAACACCACGCGGTCGTGGAACTGCTCCAGGTCGTGCGCGCCCGCGTAGGTGCACGAGGACCGCACACCGGCGCAGATCGAGTCGAGCAGGTCCTCGACGCCCGGGCGCTGCGGGTCGAGCTGCATGCGCGAGGTCGAGATGCCCTCCTCGAACAGCCCCTTGCGCGCCCGGTCGAAGGCGTTGTCGCCACGCGTGCGCGCGCCGACGGCCCGCTTGGAGGCCATGCCGAACGACTCCTTGTAGGGCCGGCCGGCCTCGTCACGCTGGAGGTCGCCGGGCGACTCGTAGGTGCCGGCGAACCACGACCCGACCATCACGCTGGACGCCCCGGCGGCGAGCGCGAGCGCCACGTCCCGAGGGTGCCGCACGCCGCCGTCGGCCCACACGTGCTTGCCCAGCGCGCGAGCCTGCGCGGCGCACTCGGCCACGGCGGAGAACTGCGGCCGGCCGACGCCGGTCATCATCCGCGTGGTGCACATGGCGCCCGGCCCGACACCGACCTTGATCACGTCGGCCCCGGCGTCCACCAGGTCCCGCACACCGGCCGCGGTGACCACGTTGCCCGCGACCACCGGCACCGAGCCCAGGTCGAGCTTGCGCACGGCCTGCAGCGCGCCGAGCATCTTCTCCTGGTGCCCGTGCGCGGTGTCCACGACCAGCACGTCCACCCCGGCGTCGAGCAGCTCGGCCGCCCGAGCGGCGACGTCGCCGTTCACCCCGGTCGCGGCCGCGACCCGCAGCCGCCCGCCGGCGTCCACCGCGGGCGCGTAGATCTCCGCCCGCAGCGCCCCGACCTCGGTCAGCACGCCGGCCAGCCGGCCGTCGCCGTCCACACCCAGCGCCACCTTGGTGGACCGCCCGTGCAGGCGGTCGAAGACCTCCCGCGGCGCGGTGTCCATCGGCAGCGTCACCACGTCCGGGTTGGCCACCTCGCCGACCCGCGTGAACCGGTCCACCCCGTGGCACGCGGCCTCGTCGACCACGCCCAGCGGCCGACCTTCGGGGTCGACCACGACCACGGCCCCATGGGCCCGCTTCGGCAGCAGGTTGACGGCGTCCGCGACCGCGTCGCCGGCCCGCAGCACGAGCGGGGTGTCCCAGACCGTGTGCCGGGCCTTCACCCAGGCGGTGATCTCGGCGACCGCGTCCGGGGCCACGTCCTGTGGCAGCACCACCAGACCGCCCCGGCGGGCGACCGTCTCGGCCATGCGGCGACCGGCCACCGCGGTCATGTTGGCCACCACGATGGGAATCGTGGCGCCGGTGCCGTCGGAGGTCGCGAGGTCGACGTCGAACCGCGACTCCACGGTGGATCGGCCCGGGACGACGAAGATGTCGTCGTAGGTGAGGTCGTACTGGGTCTCATGCCCGTCAAGGAAGCGCACGAGACTCCAGACTACGGGTCCATCAGCCCGGCAGCAGCGCTCTGACCTGATCGATGGTGTCGGCCTCGCTGACCTCCTTGTCCGGCCGGTAGCGCAGGACCCGCGCGAACCGGAGCGCCACACCGCCCGGATAGCGCGGGCTGACCTGCACCCCGTCCAACTCGATCTCCACGACGATCTCGGGCCGCACATGCACGACCCACTCGCCGGCATCGACCGCGATCTCCTGGAACGCCTTGGTCTGCCAGGCCAGCAGCTCGTCGGTGAGGCCCTTGAAGGTCTTGCCCACCATCACCGGCGGGCCGCCGTCCGGATCCCGGGCGCCGAGGTGCAGGTTGGACAGGTAGCCACGGCGACGGCCGTGCCCCCATTCCGCGGCCAGCACGACGAGGTCCAGGGTGTGCACCGGCTTGACCTTCTGCCACGACTTGCCGCGCCGGCCGGCCGCGTACACCGAATCCAGCGCCTTGACCATCACTCCCTCGTGCCCGGCGGCGTGCGCCGCCGAGGCGATCTCCGCGGCCCGCTCGGCGTCCGGTTCCACCGCACCCGGGATGCGGAACGGCCCGGCGACCCGTTCCAACGCGGCCAACCGGTCGCGCAGGGGGAGGTCGAGCAGGTCGTCGCCGTCCAGGTGCAGGCAGTCGAAGTAGTAGGGGTGCAGCAACAGCTCCCGGGAGCTCGTCGCGCCGAACCTGCTCATCGTCTCCTGGAACGGACGCGGGCGGCCGTCGTCGTTGAGCGCGAGCGTCTCGCCGTCGAGCACGACCGACTCGCAGGGCAGGCCGCGGACCTGCTCCACGAGTTCGGGCACGCTCGCGGTGATCTCGCGCAGTGTCCTGGTGTAGACGTGCACCTCGGATCCGTTGCGGTGCACCTGAATTCGTGCCCCGTCGAGCTTGTACTCGACGGTGACCTCGCCCAGCTCGGCCAGCGCCGACTCCAGTGACTCGGCCGGCGAGGCCAGCATGGGCCGGATCGGCCGGCCGACCTCCAGCCCGAACGCGGCAAGTGCCGCCGCGCCACCGGATCTCGCCTGCTCGGCCGTGGTGTGCAGCCGGCCGCTGAGCATGAACGCCCGGCGGACCTCGGCCACCGGCACGTCGAACGCGGCGGCGACCGCGTCCGTCATCACCCCTTCCAGTGCGCCCTGCCGGAGTTCGCCGGTGAGCAGCCGGAGCAGGAAGTCCTGCTCCGGCGCGGTCGCACGGGCCAGCGCGGCGGTCAACAGCTCCGTGCGGCGCTGGGTCGATCCCTTGCCGCTGGTCGCGGCGACCTGAGTGAGCAGGTCGTCCACGTCCAGGATGGACAGGTCCGGCTCGGCCGCGGCCGGCACCTCGATCGAGACCAGCGTGCGCCAGCCCGCGCCGACCTTGCCCTGCCTGGGCAGGCCGACCAGGAACGCGGTGGCCGCCTCGACCTCGCGAGGATCGTCGAGCTGCCGGAGCAGCTCGCTGAGAGCGGCCACCTTCGCCAGCCGTGACCTCGTTTCGGCCACGGCTGCTGATGTCGACACGACTTCGGCGAAGCGCATGGCTGTATCTTCGCCGCGCGTCCCGCGCGGGGCGAGTCCGCTCGTGACCGGTGCCTTCACTTGCTGGATTTTCGAGGGCCGCGTCGGCTGCGTGGTGGGGCGCGTCGGGCGGCGGCCCTCAAAAATCCAGCAACCGCTCCAGGCACCGGCGCGGACTCGCGGCGCATCGTGTTCAGGATGCTAATTCGGCGATCAACGCCACGGCCGACCGGAGCCGATCCGGCCCGAGCGACGCGTAGCCGACGACCAGACCCGGGTAGGGCGCTGTCTGTCCACTCGGGACGTACCCGGACAGTGCGAACGCGTTGACCCCGCTCACGGCGAGTGCCCGCTGCAGCGCCCGGTCATCGGTTCCGTCCGGCAGCCGCAGCACCACATGCAGTCCCGCCGCCACACCGACGGCCTGCCATGAGGGCAGCCGTTCCGCGACCGCTGCGAGCAACGCGTCCCGACGACGGCGGTAGAGCGCCCTGGTCCGCCGCAGGTGCCGTTCGTACCCACCCGTCCGGAGCAGGTGGGTGAGGGCGGCCTGGGGGAGCGGACTGCCGCCGAGGTCGTTGTAGTGCTTGGCGTCGATGACGGCCGGGCGCAGCGCGGGCGGCGCGATGAGCCAGCCAATGCGCAGTGCCGGCGACAGCACCTTGCTGACGCTGCCGAGGTAGGCGACCCGCGTCGGGTCCAGTGCCTGCACCGCGCCCATGGCGTGCCGGTCATACCGGTGCTCGGCGTCGTAGTCGTCCTCCAGGATCAAGCCGTCACGCTCACGTGCCCACGCGACCAGTGCCCGCCGGCGCTGGGGGTGCAGCACGACGCCGAGCGGGAACTGGTGCGCCGAGGTGACCTGCACGACGCGGCAGCCGGTCGCGGCCAGGTCGGCCCCCGGCCTAATCGACTAAAACACAGAGCCTAGTTCGAATGCGATAAGTGTGAGACATCCAGGCCCATGCCTTCGGCGACGCCGTGGGGTGAACCACGATGTTCGGCGGCGTCGGCCGCGACGGCGCGGACCCGGCCCAGGTAGCCGGCCAGCTCGGACCGGAGTGCGGGCAGTCCCGCGTAGTCGGGGTAGCCCAGCGCGTCGTCGGGCAACTCGGCCAGGCCTGCCTTGGTCGCCGTGACCCACTCGGCGCGGGGGAACGCCCCCAGCGCCGGAATGCCGGGACGCAGGTCGTAGCGCCAGCGGACCGGCCGGGTCGGGTCGGATGTCGTCGGTGCGGCGCCGCACTCGGTGTCGGCGACCATGGTGCCGGAGCCGTGCCGGGCGACCAGGTAGCCCTCGGCGATCAGCTGGGCGTATCCGGCGGTGACGGTGCCTCGGGCCAGCCCGAGCTGGCCGGCGAGGTCGCGGCTGGACGGCAGCCGGGCGCCTGGTCGCAGTCGGCCGGTTCGGATCGCCTCACGCAGTGCCGACTCGAGGGCTCGGCCGCGGGTGCGTACGGGTTCGGCCGAGACGGCGGGGAGCAGCAGTTCACGGGTGGACGCTGTCGTGTTCGTGGTCATGAATACGGCGGTCCGCCGCCGGGCGGTGGTCGGTCGACTGGGCTCACCAGTCGAGCATGCCCGACAACCACCCGCCGGTTAGGGCTCGCACGTGTTCACGCGGCCGCCCGGCCGCCGGCCACGAGCGCGTGCCCGGCTCTGGTCAGCACGGCCGGCACGCGCTGGCCGGGTGTGCCCGGCTGGCCCGCGCGGACCAGGCCCTCGTGCGCGAGCACGTGGGCGGTGAACTGGTCGCAGCAAGGGACGCCGTCCACGAACAGGTCGGGCTCGGCGCTACATGTGAGCTGGGCTCGGCCGGCGGCGACGGCGCGCAGCATGGCCAGCACGCGGTGGTTGGCCACGGGCGGTTGTGTCGTGGCTAGCGGTGCCAACGGTGTCGAAGTGGTCATGTCAGTCCTCCCAGTGCGGTGGCCGCCGTGTGATGGCAGCCACACCCCCATCAAGCAAGAGCGCGAACCGGTCGCCGAGATGCCCCGAACCCATGGTCAGTCATGGCGACTTGGCCCAACGCTCAAATGCACGGACTGCGGAAACTCTCCGCACGGACTGCGCGAACTCCCCAAGTGGTCCGCCAACTATGGGGTCAAGTGGTGCAGGTGCACGGACCAGTTGAGCGCAGACTGGGGGCATGGCGAACACGGGGGACATCAGGGCGGTCGCGTTCGGAGCGGGCAGCATCCTGCTGGTCGGCGCGTCCTTCCCGGTGACCGGGCTGCTCCAGGGCTACCCGGTGCTGTCCGGGCAGGCGGTCCGGTACGCGATCGGCGGCCTGATCCTGCTCGGCGTGCTGCTGGCGCGCGGCCGCAGACTGCCGATGCCCGGCCTGCGCGACCTGGCCGGCATCCTCGGCATGGTCGTGGCCGGCATGCTCGGCTTCAACGCGGCCATCCTGGCCGCCGAGCGCTATGCCACGCCGGGCTTCGTCACGGCCGTGGTCGGCTGCACGCCGCTGGTGCTCGCGATCGCGGTGCCGATGCTGGGCCGGCGACGTCCGGCGATGGCGGCCGTCCTCGGCGCGGGGGTCGTGGTCGCGGGTGTCGCCGTGCTCACCGGCGGCGGCTCGTGGCACGGGCCGGGGCTGCTGCTCGCCCTGGCGTGCATGGCGGGCGAGGTGCTGTTCACGTTGTGCGGCATCGGTCCGGTGAACCGGTTGGGCGCCATGGAGGTGTCCACGTGGGCCAGCATCGTCGCCGCCGTCGCGGGCGCCGGCATTGCGACCATTGTGGACGGTGGAGCCGCGTGGCGGCTGCCGACGCCGACCGAGGGAACGGCGTTGGTGGTGCTGGGAGTCTTCGTCACCGCCGTCGCCTTCACCGGCTGGTACACGTGCGTGGCGAGGATCGGGGCGGACCGCGCGGGCGTGCTGGTCGGGCTGATGCCCGTGTCCGGGCTCGTCGTCTCGGTGCTGCTGCACGCACAGCCGCTGACCGTCACGGCGGTGGTGGGTGCAGCCGCCGTCGCCGCCGGCTGCACCCTGGGTCTCTACCGCCGCCGGGTCAGCGCCCGCCGCGGGCCATCCGAAGCACGTCCAGAGCCTCGTCGAGCTGTTCGACGGTGACCTTGCCCGAGTCGACATGTCCGCGGGCCAGCACGACCTCGCGAATGGTGCGCCGCTCCTTCAACGCCTGCTTGGCGATCGACGCCGCCTCCTCGTAGCCGAGGTAGCGGTTGAGCGGGGTCACCACGGACGGCGAGGACTCCGCGTACTCCCGCATGCGGTCGGCGTCCGGCACCGCGCCGGCGATCACCTTGTCCGCCAACAGCCTCGCCACGGCGGCGAGCAGCCGGGCCGACTCCAGCACGTTGCGGGCGATCACCGGTAGCATCACGTTCAGCTCGAAGTTGCCCTGGGTGCCGGCGAAGGCCACCGCCGCGTCGTTGCCGATCACCTGGGCCACCACCATCATGGTCGCCTCCGAGATCACCGGGTTCACCTTGCCCGGCATGATCGACGAGCCCGGCTGGAGGTCCGGCAGGGCCAGCTCGGCCAGGCCGGTGCGCGGCCCGGAGCCCAGCCAGCGCAGGTCGTTGGCGATCTTGAACAGGGACACCGCGACGGTGCGGAGCTGGCCGGAGATCTCCACGACCCCGTCCCGGCTGGCCTGCGCCTCGATGTGGTCGCGGGCCTCGGTCAGCGGAAGTCCGGTCAACGAGGCCAGTTCCGCCGCCACCGCGGCGCCGAAACCCTCCGGCGCGTTGAGACCGGTGCCGACCGCGGTGCCGCCGATCGGCAGCTCGCCCAGCCGCGGCAGGCTGGCCTGGAGCCGCTCGACGCCGTAGGCGACCTGCGACGCCCAGCCGCCGGCCTCCTGGCCGAGAGTGATCGGCACGGCGTCCATCAGGTGCGTGCGACCGGACTTCACCAGGTCGCCCCACTCCTCGGCCCGCTTGCGCAGCACGGCGACCAGGTGCTCCAGCGCCGGCACGACGTCCCGCACCACGGCCTCCGTGGCCGCGACGTGAATGGTCGTGGGGAAGGTGTCGTTGGACGACTGCGAGGCGTTCACGTGGTCGTTGGGATGCACGTCACGGCCGAGCGCACGGGTGGCCAGCGTGGCGATGACCTCGTTGGCGTTCATGTTCGACGAGGTGCCCGAGCCGGTCTGGAACACGTCGATCGGGAACTGCGCGTCCCAAGCGCCGTCGGCGACCTCCTTGGCCGCGGCCACGATCGCGTCGGCCATGTCCTCGGGCAGCACGCCGAGCCGCTTGTTCACGGTCGCGGCGGCCGCCTTGAGCAGGCCCAACGCCCGGATCTGTGATCGCTCCAGGCCCCGCCCCGAGATCGGGAAGTTCTCCACGGCGCGCTGCGTCTGCGCGCGCCACAGCGCCTCGGCGGGAACCCTGACCTCGCCCATCGTGTCGTGCTCGATCCGGTACTGCTGCTCACCCATAGTTCGAGTCTGGACCTACAAGCGGCACCGGGCAGCGTGGCGTGCAGCACCCCCCAGTCTCGTCCCCTGAATCCCTAGATGTCCTGACGCCCCCGCCGCGAACCGCACTAGAGTCGGACGTGTTCGCGATCACTGCCTCCCACCACAGGCGGAAAGCGGGGCCCAAGCGATGAGTTCTCCGGACGACGTCGAGGTCGATCTCCTGGTGGTCGGCGCGGGCCCGGTGGGCCTGTTCGCCGCCTACTACGCGGGCTTCCGGGAGCTGTCCACCGCGCTGGTGGACGCGCTGCCCGAGCCCGGCGGCCAGGTCTCCGCGATGTACCCGGAGAAGATGATCTTCGACATCGCCGGCTTCCCGGCGGTGCGCGGCCGCGACCTGATCAACGCGCTGGTCGAGCAGGCCGCCCAGTGGAAGCCCCGCTACCTGCTCGGCCGTCAGGCCCGCACGGTCGAGGACGCCGACAACGGCCTCGTCGTCGGCCTCGCCGACGGCACGACCGTCCGCGCCGGCGCGATCCTGATCACCGCCGGCATGGGGGCGTTCAACCCGCGCCCGCTGCCCGCCGGCGACGGCTGGGTCGGCAAGGGCGTCGTGTACTTCGTGCCGTCACTGGACGCGCATCTCGGCCAGGACGTGGTGATCGTCGGCGGCGGCGACTCCGCCTTCGACTGGGCGCTCGCGCTGCACCCCATCGCCAACAGCGTCACCCTCGTGCACCGCCGCGCGGCCTTCCGGGCGCACGCGGCGACCGTCACCAAGGTCCGCGAGCTGGGCGTGCCGATCATCACCGACGCTCAGGTCACCGAGCTGCGCGGCGGCGACAACGGGCTGCTCGCCGAGGTGGAGATCGAGGTCAAGGGCGGCGACCGCAAGGTGTTGCCGGCGCAGACGGCGGTCGCCGCGCTGGGCTTCGTGGCCGACCTGGGGCCGATCGAGTCCTGGGGCCTGAAGCTGGACCACCGCGCCGTGTCCGTCGACACGACGATGCTCACCGCCCGGCCGCGGGTCTACGCCGCCGGCGACGTCGCCACGTATCCGGGCAAGGTCAAGCTGATCGCCACCGGCTTCGGCGAGGCCGCGACCGCGGTCAACAACCTCGCCGTGATGCTGAACCCCGAGGCGCACCTGTTCCCGGGGCACTCCAGCAACGAGGGTTGACCAAGCGCACTCAGGCGACGACCTGCACCGGGTCGCCGACGTCCAGGTTCGCGTAGAACTTCGCCGACGCCGCCAGCGTCAGGTGCACGCAGCCGGCCGACGGCCGCGTCAGGCTGCCCTCGTGGAAGGCGATGCCGCCGGCCGCGAAGAACACCGAGTTCTCCATCGGCGCGTCGTTGAACTCGCTGCTCTTGTGGTGCTTGTCCTTCCACTCCACGTGGAAGAAGCCGACCGGGGTCGGCTCGGACGCCTTGCCCGGCATCATCGGCACCGGCCCGTAGGTGACCACGCCGTTGTAGATCAGCCACGCCTGCCCGGTGCTCTTGCTCACGCAGGCCGCCATGGTCGCCTGGCACGGCGTGCCCGGCGCCTTGCCTACCGGCTTGGGCTTCGTGGTGGTGGTCGGCTTGACCGTGGTGGTGGTGGTCGTGGTCGGTGGGGGAGTCGTGGTGGTCGTCGGCGCGACCGTGGTGGTCGTCGTTGTGGTGGTCGTCGTGGTCGCGCTGGCCGACGTGCTCACCGGCGAGGCGTTGGACGCGAGGTCCACCCCGGTCGAGCACGCCGTCATCAGCCCGGCCGCGCCCACCGCGGCCAGCGCCAGCACGATCTTGTTCACCCGCACGGAGTTCTCCCCTGCCATCCCCGAACACAACGTCGATCACCTGCAACGACGCGACACTGTATGCGGGGGTTGTGTCGGGATGTCCGTCCGTTGATAACGGTTGAGACTCCGGTTGGCTACGGCAGCGGGGGAAGGGCCTCGGCGTCGGCCAATCGGTCGAAGTCCACGGAGGAGTACTGGCGCAGCTTGGTCAGCCGGTGGAAGCCCTCGATCACCCGCACCGTGCCGGACTTGGACCGCATCAGGATCGAGTGCGTGGTGCAGCCGCCCGCGCGGTACTGCACGCCGCGCACCAGGCTGCCGTCGGTCACGCCGGTGGCGCAGAAGAACACGTTGTCGCCGCGCACCAGGTCTTCCGTGGTGAGCACGCGGGTCAGGTCGTGCCCGGCGTCCAGCGCCTTGCGCCGCTCGGCCTCGTCCTGCGGCCACAGCCGCCCCTGGATCTCGCCGCCCATGCACTTCATGGCGCACGCCGTGATGATGCCCTCGGGCGTGCCGCCGATGCCCAGCAACAGGTCGACGCCGGTGCCGGGGCGGGCCGCCGAGATCGCGCCGGCCACGTCGCCGTCGGCGATGAAGTGGATCCGGGCGCCGGCCTCGCGGACCTCCTTGACCAGCTGCTCGTGGCGCGCGCGATCCAGGATGCACACCGTGACGTCCTCGACGTCGCTGTGCTTGGCCCGCGCCACGCGGCGGATGTTCTCCGCGACCGGCGCGGTCAGGTCGATGACGTCCGCGGCCTCCGGGCCGGTGGCGATCTTCTCCATGTAGAACACGGCCGACGGGTCGTACATCGCGCCGCGCTCGGCGACCGCCAGCACGGCCACGGCGTTGGGCATGCCCTTGCTCATCAGCGTGGTGCCGTCGACCGGGTCCACGGCCACGTCGCAGTCGGGCCCGTCGCCGTTGCCGACCTCCTCGCCGTTGAACAGCATGGGCGCCTCGTCCTTCTCGCCCTCGCCGATCACGACGACGCCGCGCATGGACACCGTGCCGATGAGCTTGCGCATGGCGTCCACCGCCGCGCCGTCGCCGCCGTTCTTGTCGCCCCTGCCCACCCATCGGCCGGCGGCCATCGCGGCGGCCTCGGTCACGCGGACCAGTTCCATCGCGAGGTTGCGGTCGGGTGCCTCCGGCGATCGCCGGGGCTCGGTGGTGGTCATGGCGGCCTCCCTGTTCTGCTCGTGGCAGGACTACCCGGAAATCCTCGCAGATCACCCGCCCGGGACCGGCCCGTGATCGATTCCGCGGTGAGAAACAGCACCCGGTGCGACCGCGTACGACCAGCTTGAGACGATGGCCGGGTGCCCGACTCGCAGACGCCCACCCCGCAGCGGTCCGGACGCGGCTCGCAGACCGCCCGCGACATGGTGCTGTCGCTGGCGGCGCTGCTGGTGATCGTGGCCGCGGTGCTGGGCTTCAGCCGCGGCTGCTCGTTCAGCCCGGGCGGCCCGACGATCGAGACCAGCGCGGTGCCGACGGTCGACGTCCACACCGCCCTGACCGGCATCGCGGCCGGCACGGACGTCCCGGTCCGGGAGCCGAAGCTGCCCGCCGGCTGGCGCGCCAACTCCACCGACACGATCTCCATCGGCGCCGGCGACCAGGCCCGACCCGTGGTCCGCGTCGGTTGGCTCACGGCCAGCGGCCACTACCTGCGGCTGTCCCAGACGCAGGGTGCGGCCCGCGACCTCATCGCCTCCGAGACCGACGATCCGAAGTCGGAGCCGGCCGCGACCGGCACCATCGACGTCGAGGGTGTGAGCTGGACCATCTACCCGGCCCGGCGCAACGAGACCTCGTGGCTGGCCAACGTCGGCGGGGTCCGGCTGCTGATCTCCGGCAACGGCAAGGACGCCGACTTCCGCACGCTCGCCCAGGCCGTGCAGACGGCGACTCCGCTGCCGAAACAGTCCTGACCGTCAAAGTGGGCCTAGCTCTCGGCGACGTCCTCCTCGACGACCGCCAGCGCCGTCTCCACCCGCTGACGGGCGCCGGCCAGGTGCCCCTCGCAGACCTTGGCCAGTGCCTCGCCGCGCTCCCACAGCGCCAACGAGTCCTCAAGCGACAGGCCACCGGCCTCCAACTTGCGGACGACCTCGGCCAACTCGTCGCGCGCGGCCTCGTAGCCGAGCGTCGGTTCCGTCATGTCGCGCTGGTTCCCATCTGGCTCTGCACCCGGACCACAACCGCCGCGACGGCCTGGTCGTACCCGACGAACGCCTCGGCGAACTCGGCGCCGTCGCCCTCCTGCACCGCCTCGCCGATGCGGTCCTCGGCATCGGCGACGCGACGCCGGTGCACCGAACCGTCGCCGTACCACCACTGCGTCCCCACATAGACCGAGGCGGCCTCGGTCAGTTCGTGGAGACGCGAGGGTAACGCCCGGCGGCCGGGGTAGTCGCAGCCGGCGAGCATGGCGGTCCAGGTGTCGACGGCGGCGGAGTTCGCGGCCTCGGCGCAGTACTGCACGACCCGCGCGCCGCGGGTGGGCTCGGACTGGTCGGGGCTGTCGGCCGCGGCTCTGGCGGTGGCAACCGTCAACGGGAGGAACGTGGGTTCACGCGCCGGGTATGGCACCCCTACCTCCGCTCACGGGTGTCGTCGTCGGGCACGACGGCACGGATCGCCCCGTCAACGAGCCGCACCCGCAGATGTGTTCCCGGCGCGGCGTCGTCCACGGACCGGAGCACTGAGGTGGACCCGTCGTCGGCCACGCTCTGCACCACGGCG
>NZ_KK037166.1:4945627-4948556 GCF_000568255.1 Kutzneria sp. 744 | reverse complement strand
CGTCAAGCGTGCGCGGATGGCGGATTGGGCACGTTCCTCGGTCCCGACCAGGGATTTGATCTCCCTACGGCCCCGGTCACGCAGCGCGTTCACCTCGTCGGACCGGCGTCGCAGCGGCGTGAGCGGATCGGCCAGCACCGGACGGCTGCGCAGCGCGTCCAGCAGCCGCCGCTCGCGGTCCACCCAGCCGTGCAGGGCCCGCCGGGTGCGGTCGCGCAGCTGGCGGATGCGCTGCGTCTCCTCGGCGACATCGGGCACGACCCGCTTGCCGGCGTCGGTCGGCGTGGAACAGCGCAGGTCGGCGACGTGATCCAGCAGCGGGGTGTCGGGCTCGTGGCCGATGGCGCTGATCACCGGCGTGCCGCAGGCCGACACCGCCCGGCACAGCGTCTCGTCGGAGAACGGCAGCAGGTCCTCGACGCTGCCGCCGCCGCGCGCGATCACGATGACGTCCACGTCCGGATCGGCGTCCAGGGTCTTCAGCGCGGTCATCACCTGCGGCACGGCCGTGGTGCCCTGCACGGCCACGTTGATCACCCGAAAGTGTGCCCCCGGCCAGCGGCCGCGGGCGTTGGTCAGCACGTCCCGCTCGGCGGCCGAGGCCCGCCCGGTGATCAGGCCGATGGTCCGCGGCAGGAACGGCAGCGGCCGCTTGCGGCGCGGGTCGAACAGGCCCTCGGCGGCCAGCAGGCGGCGCAGGCGTTCGATGCGGGCCAGCAGCTCGCCGATGCCGACCGCGCGGATCTCGTCCACGCGCAGGCTCAACGTGCCGCGGCCGGTGTAGTAGCTGGGCTTGCCGTGCACCACTACGCGGCTGCCGTCGGTCAGCGGCGGCTCCATGCCGCGGACCAGCTGCGTCGAGCACGTCACGGAGATCGACACGTCGGCGCTGGTGTCACGCAGCGTGAGGAACGCGGTGGCGGTGCCCGGGCGGGCCGAGACCTGGGTGACCTGCCCCTCGACCCAGACGGCGCCGAGCCGGTTGATCCAGTCGGCGATCTTGCGGGTGACCGTGCGCACCGGCCAGGGCTGCTCGGCGGTGGTCTGAGGACCGGGAGCGGTCACAGGCCCACCTCGCTAGCGCTCGGCGGGTCTGCGACCCAGGTCCCTGTGCTCAATGGTGACCTCGCAAGCTCGGTCACGAGTCGGAGTTCTCCTGGGCCCGTACGGTGGCGATGCGCCTGGTCAGCATGCCCTGGTAGGCCGGGCGGGCGGCGTGCTCGCGCTCGTAGGACTAGCAGCTGCTCCAGATCGTCGAGAGCTGAGCCGGTCGCAGCCGGGCCCGCAGCTGCGGCACCGACAGCTCGTCGTACTCTCGGCAACGCGCTCGGGCCGCGCGCGGCGATCTCGTCGTCGCCGTTGTCGTCGCTGTCCTCGTGCTCGGAGACCGCGCGCTCCTCCTCGAGCCACGGATCGATGTCCTGGCCCTGCGGCTCGGGGTTGTCGTCCTCGTCGAAGGTCGCCCAATCGGGGGTTTCCTCGACCGGACGCAGCGAGGCCAGCGCGTCGTCACCCTTGATCGCCAGCTCGGTGACCCGCTGCTGCACCCGCATGGACAGCTGCAGCGCCTGGCTCACCACTGTCACCGGAAGCCCGGTCAGCTGTTCGGGGAGCTTGCGTGCCTGCTCGACCGCGGTGACCGCGAGCCCGGCTGCGATGCGCACCGGCAGCGGCAGTGACGACTTCATGGCGCCTAGCCTGCCCCAGTCGGCCCGTCCTGCACAGTTCTGCGTGGCGAACGGGTGACGAAACGAACGCCGCACACGCCGAGCGGCCGCCCGGCCGCCGCTACCCTTGGTGCATGACCACGTCGAGCCCAGCTGCTGACCGGCCCAAGCGCGTCTTCCTCGCCAAGCCACGCGGCTACTGCGCGGGCGTGGACCGTGCGGTCGTGACCGTGGAGAAGGCGCTGGAGACCTATGGCGCCCCCGTGTACGTGCGCAAGGAGATCGTGCACAACAAGTACGTCGTGGAGACCCTGCAGGACCGCGGCGCGATCTTTGTGGACGAGACCGACGAGGTGCCCGAGGGGGCGCTCGTGGTGTTCTCCGCGCACGGAGTGTCACCGGCCGTCCACGAGGAGGCCGCGGAGCGCAACCTGCGCACCATCGACGCCACCTGCCCGCTGGTGACCAAGGTGCACCAGGAGGCCAAGCGCTTCGCCCGTGACGACTACGACATCCTGCTCATTGGCCACGAGGGGCACGAAGAGGTCGAGGGCACCGCCGGCGAGGCACCCGAGCACGTGCAGCTCGTGGACACCGCCGAGGACGTGGCCAAGGTCGAGGTCCGTGACCCGTCCAAGGTCATCTGGCTGTCCCAGACCACGCTGTCGGTCGACGAGACCATGGTCCGGGTCGAGCAGCTCAAGGAGCGCTTCCCGGATCTGCAGGCGCCGCCGAGCGACGACATCTGCTACGCCACCCAGAACCGCCAGGTCGCGGTCAAGGCGATGGCCCCCGAGTGCGACCTGGTGATCGTCGTCGGGTCGCAGAACTCGTCCAACTCCAAGCGGCTGGTCGAGGTCGCGCTCCAGCACGGCTCCCAGGCCTCCCACCTGATCGACTACGCCAAGGAGATCAAGGAGGAGTGGCTGGACGGCGTCCGTACGGTCGGCGTGACCAGCGGCGCGTCCGTGCCGGACATCCTCGTGCACGAGGTGCTGGCGTACCTGGCCGAGCGCGGCTGGGGCGAGGTCGAAGAGGTCACCACGGCCAACGAGAAGATCGCCTTCGCGCTGCCGCGGGAGCTCCGCAAGGACCTTGTTTGACGGCGCCGCCTTCGGCGTCGCGGCTCGGCCCCTCGTGACCGGTGCCCCGCGAACACTGAGAACCAGACCTCTGACACGAAAAGCGCCCTTCGTTGCCATTAACGCGACGAAGGGCGCTTTTCGTGTCAGGTCTCAGTACTCGTCGTCGTCCGGACGACG
>NZ_KK037166.1:4938120-4945527 GCF_000568255.1 Kutzneria sp. 744 | reverse complement strand
GGCCACCACCACCGCGGCCCGAACGCGCCGGACGCGGCGGCATGCCACCTCGCTGGCCACCGGGAGCAGGACGCCCCGGGACCGCGCCCCGACCCGGCGGCACCTGCCGCGGCGGGAACGGAGGATGCTGCCGGTCCCGACCAGGCCGTTCACGGTCACGTGCGGGCGGCGGCGCCGGGCGCGAGCGGGCGCCGGCCGGGCGAGGGGCAGGCTCACGGCGCGGCGGCTCGCGGTCCTCACGGCCCGACGGCTCACGCCGCACGGCCCGAGCCGCCGGCGGGAAGTCCTCGTCCTCGTCCGGTCTCGGCTTGCGCTGCAGGATCAGGCGGATCGCGCCGATCACCACGGTCAGCACGGTGGCGATGGCCATCACCGGGAAGTTGCCGATCAGCGGCGGCCCGATGGCGATGGCCTTGGCCGCGAGGCCGCCGCTCGCGCCGCCGGCGAACAGCGCCAGGACGACGCCGGCCACGATGATCATGATCAGCGGCGGCTGCACCATCGGCCCGAACAGGCTGCGCCGTCGCACGAACGTCACGGCCAGCACGCAGCCGAGCGTGTACAGGACCTGGAACGGCAGCCCCAGTGTCTTGCTCGACAGCTCGTCGACCAGCGCCCCGGCCCCGGTCAGGGCGAGCGCTGTCAGCACCGCTGCCCACCAGGGCATGGCCCGGGAGCCGAAGGCGGGCGAGTCCCCCCACGAGGGGGTCCCCGGTTCGGTGTCTAGATCGCTTCGGCGATCGCGCGTGGCGGTCACGAGACGACACGGTAGCCCGTTTGTGTCCGGAAGCTTGTGAACGCTCCGTGAGAATGATGGTCAGTCACCCCCACGGGCTGCGGGCGATGCCCCTATGAGCGGGCAAAACCGGCAGTCGATCACCCTCCGTCCGGTGTGTGCTCGGCGTTAAGCGGTTCGGCCATCGGGGTAAACGGACCGGCCGTGACCTCGTCGGCGCGACGCACGGTGGTCAGCGGCGTCGGGCTGCCGGCCGCGTCGGTCAGTGGCTGCACCGCGCCCCGGAACCCCTCCAACGCGTCCAGCTCGCGCCGCCGCGCCGACAGGAAGCGCTGGAGGTGCGTACTGGACAGGTTGACGGCGTCGATCGCCGTGTTGGCCGCCCGGTGCGCCGCCGCGGCCTGGCCCCGCACCTGCTCCACGTCGGCCGCGAGGGCACGCTCCGTCGCCGCGAACATCGCCGCCGAGGCCAGCACCCCGAACCCGGTCGGGCCGCACAGGAACACCCGCCGATCCAGCAGCCAGCGCAGCAGCTCGGGATCGGTGTCCATGGCCGCGACGACCGCCGCGTCCGACGGCACGAACATCACCGTGCCGTAGATCGCGTCGGCCCAGCGGGAGTAGCCCTTGCCGGCCAGCTCCGCCGCCCGCGACCGGATGTTGCGCACATGCACCCGCAGCGCGTCCGCCCGCTCGTCGGCGTCGTCGGTCTCCATCGCCTCGGCCCAGACGACCATGCTCATCTTGGCGTCCACCGGCACCTGCCGGCCGCCGCCGACCGCGAGCACCATGTCCGGCCGCACCGTGCCGCCGCCGGCCAGGTCCGTCTGCAACGTGAAGTGCAGGCCCTCGCGCAGCCCCAGAGTGCGGGCCGTCTCCACGAGCACCTGCTCGCCGAGTTCACCCCTTCCGGTGATCGAGGAGAACGCCACCTCGTACCGGCGCAGCGTCGCCTGCTGCCGGTCGAAACGGACCCGCTCGGCCTCCACCGCGGCGAACGCCGCATCGGTCCGACGCACGCTGTCCTGGTACATCCGCCACAGCAGCACCAGGCCACCGGCCAGCAACAGGGCCAGCACGATCGCCGCGGTGCTGATCACTTCGGAGCTCACAGTGCTAGTTTGCCGCGCGTTCCGCGCGGGGCTCGGCCGCCCACGCGGCCGATGCCTTCCCTTGTCACTTCTCGATCGATGGACAGACTCGATCGAGAAGTGCCCGCGGTCCAGGCATCGGCGGCGGCCTCGCGCAATCCAGGCTGGGGGCGCGACCGAAACCCTGGTGTCGCGAGGCGCACATCCGACTCGCCGGGGCACCTACCCAGGTTTCCGACTGGCACGTCGGCCGCACGTTTCACGGCCGCGACCTGCTGGCCGACCAGGAGACGGTCCTGACCGGACTGGCGTCCCTGGTCGAGCGCGAGCGGGTGGACGTGGTCGTGGTGGCCGGCGACCTGTACGACCGGGCGATGCCGTCGGCGGAGTCCATCGAGACCTGCGGCCGGGCGCTGGCGGCGATCCGCGAGGCCGGCGCGCAGATCGTGATCACGCCGGGCAACCACGACTCCGCGCAGCGCATCGGCGTGTTCGGCCCGTTCGCGGCGGCCGGCGGGCTGCACCTCAGGACGAAGCTGTCCACGCTGGACACCCCGGTCGTGCTGGACGACGTGGCCTTCTACGGCCTGCCCTACCTGGACCCGGAGCCGGCCCGCCACAGCCTCGGCGTCGACGGCCGCGGCCATGCCGCGGTGCTGGGTGAAGCGATGCGCCGAGTTCGTGCCGATTTACGCAACCGAAGCGGACTTGGCACCATGGTTGCGGCCCACGCCTTCGTGACCGGCGGCGAAACCTCCGAATCCGAGCGCTCCATCCGTGTCGGCGGCATCGACCACGTGCCGGGCTCGGTCTTCGACGGCGTCGACTACATCGCCCTCGGCCATCTGCACGGCGCGCAGAAGCTGGCCGAGAACCTTCGTTATTCGGGCAGCCCGCTCGCCTACTCCTTCTCCGAGGCGCGGCACCGCAAGCAGGTCCTGCTGGTCGACCTTGACAGCTACGGATTGCACAAGGTCACGCAGGTCGAGCTGCCTGTTCCGCGCCGGTTGGGCACCCTCGCGGGCCGCCTGGACGATCTTCTCTCCGACCCTGCCCACGCCGATCTGGAAGAGTGCTTCCTGTCGGTCGCGGTGACCGACGAGGTTCGACCCCTTGACCTGCAACGCAAATTGCAGGAGCGGTTCCCGTACGCCGTGCACGCCGAGTGGCGTCCCGACGGCGGCCGGGCCGCGGCCGAACTGCGCTACGCCGACGCCGTGCGCGGCCGCAGCGATCACCAGATCGCCCAGGGCTTCGTGCACGACGTCCGGGGCAGCGTGCCGACCACGTCGGAATCGTTGTTGCTGGAACAGGCTTTCCGGGAGGTGGAGACGGAATGAGGTTGCACCGCTTGGAGTTGTGCGCCTTCGGCCCCTACGCGGGCCGGCAGGCGGTCGATTTCGACCAGCTCGGCGCCGACGGCCTTTTCCTGCTGCACGGGGAAACCGGCGCCGGCAAGACAACGCTGCTCGACGCCGTGGCGTTCGCCCTGTTCGGCCGGGTTCCGGGCGCGCGGGGCGACGTCAAGCGCCTGCGCTACGACAACGCCGACCCGGACCTGGTCACCGAGGTCTTACTGGAGCTTTCCGTTCAGGGACAACGGTTCCGGCTGGTCCGCAGTCCCGAGTACAACCGGCCGAAGCGGCGCGGCGGCGGCTTCACCACGCAGAAGGCGATGGTCTCGCTGACGTGGCTGAGCTCTGACGCCGACGGCATCACCCGCAACGACGAGGTGGCCCGAACGGTCGAGCGGCTGCTCGGCATGACCGCGGAGCAGTTCTTCCAGGTTGTGCTGCTGCCGCAGGGAGAATTCGCCCGTTTCCTGCGTTCGGACACGTCCGAGCGGGAGAAGCTGCTGGAGAAGTTGTTCGGCACGCAGCGATATCACGACGTCGAGCAGTGGTTCCGCGATCGCCGGCAGATGGCCGGCCGCAAGGTTTCCGATCAGCGGCAGGCGGTCCGTGAGCAGGTCGCCCGCACCGCGCAGGCCGCCGGCGAGCAGATGCCCGAGGACGCCGACGAGCAGTGGCTCACGGGCCTGTCCGAGCGGGTCGCCGCCCTGGTGTCCGTGGCCCAGGCAGCCGAGGCTGAGAGCCGGGAACGGGCCCGCCAAGCGGAGTCCGAGCTGGCCCAGCGACGGGCTTTGGCCGATCGGGTGCGGCGGGTGCGCCGGGCGAGCGAGCAGCTTGCGGGACTGCCGACCGAGGAGCGCGCTGCCTGGCGTGCCGAGCTGGCGGCCGCCCGACGGGCCGTCGGCGTCAAGGCCGCGCATCTGACCGAGCGGCAGATCGAGCAGGAACTGGCTCAGGTGCGAGACCGGGAACGGGCCGGCGTGCGACGGCTCGGTCCGGTCCTGTTGGAGGACGATCCCCGTGGTCAGGCCGGCCGCCTTCGCGAGGAAGCCGGCACGCTGCGGCAGTTCATGGCCGAGGCCGAGCAGTTGACGGCCGACCAGCGGCGGATTCGGCAGCAGGACAAGCGCCGCGAGGAGCTCGCCGTCGGTATCCGGCAGCTCAGCGGAGCCCTGTCCCAGCTGCCCGACCAGGTGAGCATCGCTCGTCAACGTCTGGAGAAGGCCCGCGACGCCCGGACGCGGCTGGATGCCGTGGAGGAGCAGTGGAAGCAGCTGTCCGAGATCGCCGTTGACGCGGATCGGCTGCCGGCATTGGAACGTGCGCTGGAGCGGGCCGTCGCCGGTGACCGCAAGGCCGTCGACGAGCATCAGGCGGCCTACGACCGGTTCCTGGACATCAGGCAGCGCCGGCTGGACGGCATGGCCTCCGAGCTGGCGGCCGGGCTCGTTCCCGGCGACCACTGCCCGGTCTGCGGCTCGACCGAGCACCCAGTTCCGGCCCGCGCCGCCGACGGCTCGGTCACCCGCGAGCAGGACGTTGCCGCGCAGCGGGCCGAGCAGGAGGCCAAGCAGCGCCGGGAGTCGGCCGCCGCACGGTTGCGGACCGCCGAGCAGGAGTGTCTGATGCTCCGGGATCGGTTGGCCGGCAAGGATCCCGAGTCGCTGAAGGCCGACCTGAAGATGCTCACCGACGAACGGGACGAGCTGCGCGTGATCGCCGCGTGGGTCGACCGGCTGGTGGCCGAGGTGGGCCGGCTGGAGGACGAGACGCGCCGGCAGACCGAGCGGCACGCCGAGGCCGAGCGGGAGCTGGCCGTGGTCGTCTCCGAGCTGACCTCGTTGCGGGAGAACGTCGACGAGCGCACCGAACGCGTGCGGCTCGCTCGCGGCGAGTTCCCGGACGTGGCGGCCCGGCGTGAGCACCTGCTCTCCGTCGCCGACATCGTCGAGCTCGTCGCCAACGCCGCCGACGAGGCCGTCGGTGTGGAGAAAAGGCTTGCCGTGCAACGGGAAGCCGTCGTCGAGGCGGCTGCGGCGGCCGGCTTCGACGACGTGCCGGCGGCGATCGCCGCCGTACGCTCCGACCAGGCCATCGCCGCCTTGGATCACCGTCTCGAAGAGGTGCAGGCGGTCGAGGACTCGGCCCGAGGTGTGCTGGCCGAGCCCGAACTGGCCGGTGTGGACCCGACCGCCGAGGTCGACGTCGCGACGGTCGAAGCCGAGGCGGCGCAGGCCCGTGAGGTGCTGGAAGCCGCCGTCGCGGCGCTCCGCTCCGCCCAGCAGCGGCACACCGAACTGGCCGAGCAGGGTGCCCGACTGCGTTCGGTGTGGGCCGCTCTCGCTCCCGTGCTGGCCAAGTACGACGAGCTGGACGCCCTGACCGATGTTGTCATCGGCCGAGGTCAGAACGCCCGTGGCATGTCGCTGCGGTCGTACGTGCTGGCCGCCCGGCTGGAGGAGGTCGCCATCGCCGCCTCCCGCCGGCTGCGCCGGATGAGCCAGGGCCGGTACGAGTTCGTGCACTCCGATGTCGCCGGTCCGCGCGGCACCCGGGGCGGCCTCGGGCTCGACGTGCTCGACGACTACACCGGCCGGATCCGGCCGGCCAAGACGCTGTCCGGCGGCGAGTCCTTCCTCGCGTCGCTCGCGCTCGCCCTGGGCCTGGCCGACGTGGTCGCCGCCGAGACCGGCGGCGCGCTGCTCGACACGCTCTTCGTCGACGAGGGTTTCGGCACTCTGGACCCGGAGACCCTCGACATGGTCATGGACACCCTCGACGAGCTGCGGGCCGGCGGCCGCGTCGTGGGGCTGGTCTCGCACGTCGAAGAGCTGCGGCAGCGGATCCCGACCCGACTGCGCGTGCGCAAGGCCCGCGCCGGATCCCGACTGGAGGTGGTTGCTTAGGCGGCCGGCTCTCGGGGGGCGTGTGTCCGTGGAAAGCGCGGACCTGGTCGATCCGGGTTTGTTTCTGGGGGACGACCCCCAGACCCCTGACCGGGGCTTCGCCCGCCTTCAGAGCGCGGCCCCTTCGTGAACCAGCAGCCACTGCTTGATCTCGGCGCCCCAGCGGAACCCGCCGATCGAGCCGTCGGTGCGCAGCACACGGTGGCAGGGCACGAACAGCGTCGCGGCGTTGTACGCGCAGGCCCCCGCGGCGGCCCGGACCGCGGCCGGGCGGCCGGCCAGCTCGGCGTACTGCCGATAGGTCACCGGTTTGCCGGCCGGGACGGTGCGCAGCACATGCCAGGCGTGCTCCCGGAACTCGCCGGACCGTTGCAGCACCTCGATGTCGTCGATGACCAGCAGCTCGCCCGCGTGGTAGTCGCGGACGGCCCTGGTGATGTGGCCCAGCTCGGCCTTCGCCTCTACCTCGGTCGGTCGCAGCGACGGTTGGACCTGGGGCAGCAGGTCGCCGAGGTCGGCGGTCCAGCCCGAGGCCAGCACGACGTCGTGGTCGTTGACGACCGTGGTGAACGGTCCGATCGGGGTGTCCACTGTGGACGAGTACGCGGTGGTCACTTCGAACTCCTGGGAATCGGTGTCGGCGACTGGGAGGCCCGCCACAGGTGCATGCCGGCGTACGAGCGCCAGGGCCGCCAGGCCCGGCCCCGTGCCGCCAGGCCGTGGGGATCCGACGGCAGGCCGAGGTTGGCCGCGCCCTTGAGCAGGGCGACGTCCGTGGTGAGCAGGACATCGGGCGCGCCGAGCACGCGCATCAGCACGTAGCCGGCGGTCCACGGTCCGATGCCGGGCAGGGCTTCGAGTTCGGCGCGCAGCTCCTCCGGGTCGCGGCCGACGTCGACGGTCAGGGTGCCGTCGGCCAGCGCCGCGCAGGTGGACAGCACCGTGTCGATGCGTCGGCGTGGGCCGGTCAGCACCGCCGCGCCCTCCTTGGCGATGGCTTCGGGGGTGGGGAACAGCCTGGTCAGCGTGCCGTCCGCGGTCTCGAGCGGCTCACCGAGCTTCTCGGTGAGCCGGGCCAGCGCGGTGCGGGCCGCCGCGACCGTCACCTGCTGGCCGAGCAGCGCCCGCAGCACGATCTCGGGGCCGTCGACCGCGCCCGGCAGCCGGATGCCCGGCGTCCTCGCGACCATCGGCGCCAGGTTGGGGTCCGCCGCGAGCAGCTCGTCGCAGGCCACAGGGTCGGCGTCGAGGTCGAACAGGCGGCGCACGCGGGTGACCGCGCTGCCCAGGTCGCGGAGGTCGGTCAGGCGCAGCGTGCAGTC
>NZ_KK037166.1:4895830-4938020 GCF_000568255.1 Kutzneria sp. 744 | reverse complement strand
GGAATCGCCCGGGTCGCGAGGAACGCGAGCATGCCCGCCGCGTCCATCGGCGGTCGGAACGGCAGCCGCAGCGAGATGGTGCCCGGCGTCGCCTCGCGGGGCTTGCGCTTGGCCGCACCCTCGCGCAGCTGCGACGGGGTCACGGCGAACACCGCGCGCACGGTGTCGTTGAACTGGCGGATGCTGGCGAAGCCCGAGGCGAAGGCCACGTCCGAGAAGGGCAGGTCGGTGCTCTCGATCAGCAGCCGGGCCGAGTGCGCTCGGTGGGCCCGGGCCAGCGCCAGCGGCGGGGCGCCGAGCTCCGCCGCCAGCACCCGGGTCAGGTGCCGCTCCGAGTAGCCGAGGCGGCGGGCCAGCCCCGGCACGCCGTCGCGCTCGACGACGCCGTCCGCGATCAGCCGCATCGAGCGGGCGGCCCAGGTCGGCGCCCGTTCCAGTCCGGCGAGCCCGGCACCGCGTCGGGCAGGCAGCGCCGGCACGCCCGGTAGCCGCCGGCCTGCGCGCCGCCGCCGTCAGGTAGAACTCGACGTTCTCCCGCTTCGGGCGCACCGCGGGGCAGGACGGCCGGCAGTAGATGCCGGTCGTGCGCACCGCGGTGATGAAGTGGCCGTCGAAGCGCGCGTCGCGGGAGGCGACGGCGCGGTAGGCGCGTTCCGGATCGATGAGCACGGTATGAATGCTGCCAGCGCCGACCGCCGACGGCTGGCGGTTTTCGGACACGAGCTTCGAGCCGCGTAGACTGCTCCGTCGTGAGTCTCACCCTCGGCATCGTCGGTCTGCCCAACGTCGGCAAGTCGACCCTGTTCAACGCGCTGACCCGCAACGACGTGCTCGCCGCGAACTACCCGTTCGCGACGATCGAGCCCAACGTGGGTGTGGTCGCGCTGCCCGATCCGCGGCTGGACAAGCTCGCCGAGCTGTTCCACTCGGAGAAGATCGTGCCCGCGACCGTGTCGTTCGTCGACATCGCCGGCATCGTCAAGGGCGCGTCCGAGGGTGCCGGACTCGGCAACAAGTTCCTCGCCAACATCCGCGAGGCCAACGCCATCTGCCAGGTCATCCGCGTGTTCGACGACCCCGACGTGGTGCACGTGGACGGCCGCGTCGACCCGTCGTCCGACATCGAGACGATCAACACCGAGCTCATCCTGGCCGACCTCCAGACCCTGGAGAAGGCGCTGCCGCGGCTGGAGAAGGAGGGCCGGACCCACAAGGACCGCCGCCCCGCCTTCGAGGCCGCCGCCAAGGCCAAGGACGTGCTCGACGCCGGCCGGACCCTGTTCCAGGCCCAGGCCGAGTTGGACGTCCCGCTGCTGCGGGAGCTCAACCTGCTGACCAGCAAGCCCTTCCTGTACGTCTTCAACGCCGACGAGGGCGTGCTCACCGACGAGGCCCGGCTCAAGGAGCTGCGCGAGCTCGTCGCCCCCGCCGACGCCGTGTTCCTCGACGCCAAGGTCGAGTCCGAGCTCATCGAGCTGGACGCCGAGTCCGCCCGGGAGCTGCTGGAGTCCATCGGCCAGCACGAGCCCGGCCTCGACGCCCTGGCCCGCGCCGGTTTCCACACCCTCGGCCTGCAGACCTATCTCACCGCCGGTCCCAAGGAATCCCGCGCCTGGACCATCCCCCAGGGCGCCACCGCGCCCCAGGCCGCCGGCGTCATCCACACCGACTTCGAGCGCGGCTTCATCAAGGCCGAGGTCATCTCCTACGGCGACCTCGTCGACACCGGCTCCGTCGCCGCCGCCCGCTCCGCCGGCAAGGCCCGCATGGAGGGCAAGGACTACGTGATGGCCGACGGCGACGTCGTCGAGTTCCGCTTCAACGTCTGATCGACGACGTCGCCCGGCTTCGCTTCAGCCGTTGTCGGCGGCCAGCGTGACCAAGGAAAGCACGCAGCTTATATAGTACCTATCTCGCTTGTGGTGGCCACCGCGACCTGAAGCGAACCGCCGGGGGCGGCCGCCACCGCGAAGTCCATGAGGTTGGGGATCGGTCCGGCGACGTCGTTCGACTCGACCTCGCCGATGTCGCTCCAGGTGCCGTCGGCGTGCAGGATCAGGTGCCACAGGCGGGTGCCGTAGAAGGAGTAGCTGACCATCACGTGGAGGTCGGCGCCGATCTGCGCGATGCTCGCGCTCCGATGCCGAGCGAGGTGCCCAGCACACCGAGCGTCCGGTACGTCGGCGACGACCACACGCCTTCGGGGGACCGGTTCACCAGCATGATGTTCTTGTCGTCGTCGACCACTCCCACCAGCCGGAGTGTGCCGCCGTTCGAGGTCACCGTCAGTCCCCTGATCGGCAGGTCGCCGAGCGGCGCCGTCTCCCACGCCGACCATGTGCCGTCCGCCAGTTGGGTCGACAGCCACGCACTGCTGCGGTCGACCTGGCGGATCAGGGCCAGGCGGCCGTCCAAGCTGGTCACGTTCACCGCGCCCAGCTCGTCGGCCGTCACCGTCGGCACGCTGGCGGCCAGGTCCCACGTGCCGTCGACGTGCCGGACGTAGTGCTCAAGCGCCGTGGACGTGGTGAAGAACAGGTGCTCTTCGCCCTTGATGAACACCGACGTCGGCGATCCGACCGTGGCCGCGTCCAGATGCCCGAACCGCTGCCAGTCGCCGTTCGCGTACCGGATCGTGTGGGCCAGGGTGTTCCCCTCCACCGCCACCAGCTGCGCGTCGCCCGCCATGCTCGGCGTCGCTTGCGCCGCCGGCACCATGCTCACCGCCAGCACCGCCGCCATCGTCAGCGCCGACACCAGCCTGCTGCTCGCTCGTCTCCCCATCGGGGCAACGTATCGGGGTGGAACGTCCCTGCGGTCCCGTTTACCGTTTCGCGCGTGCTCATCCGTGACGCCGTCGAGTCCGACTGGCCCTTGATCTACCCGTTCTTCGCCCAGATCGTCGCCGAGGGCCGGACCTACGCCTTCCCCGAGGACCTCACCCTCGACCAGGCCCGCGGCTGGTGGATGGAATCCCCGCCCGGCCGCACCGTCGTCGCCGTCGACGGCCCCGTCATCCTCGGTTCCGCCAAGATGGGCCCCAATCGCCCCGGCCGCGGCTCCCACGTCGCCACCGCCAGCTTCATGGTCGACCCTCGCCACCGCCGCCACGGCGCCGGCCGCATCCTCGGCCTCCACGTCATCGACTGGGCCCGCTCCGCCGGCTATCGCAGCATCCAGTTCAACGCCGTCGTCGAGGCCAACACCACTGCCGTCACCCTCTGGCACTCCCTCGGCTTCCGCACCATCGGCACGGTCCCCCAGGCCTTCGACCACCCCGACCACGGCCTGGTCGGCCTCCACGTGATGTGGCTGGACCTCAGCGCTTCTTCGGGTTGAACATCGCCGCGAGGTCGATGTCGATGGGGAACGGCACCGGGCGCTCCAGGCGACCACGGAAGATGCCGGCCGGGACATATGTGCTGGTCGGCCGGTCCAGCTCGTAGACGTGCACCACGGGTGCCCCGTCTTCCTCTTCGATGATCCAGAAGTGGGCGATGCCAGCTTCGGCGTACTTGCGAAGCTTGACCGTGCGGTCCCGGTGCCCGGATTCCGGGGAGACCACTTCGACAGCGAGCACCACATCGCTGGGAGCGAACCAGGTTCGGTTGAAGTCGATCGGCGCCACTGTCGCGAGAATGTCGGGCTCCGGCCGGTTGCGCTCGTCGAGCCGGACCGTCATCTCGGGAACTACGTAAATGCCGTCCGGAGCCTGGCTGGCAAGGGTGTTCGTGACAACAGTAATGACAATGGCATGCCAGTACCGCTGCGGCGACATCATGAAGACGAGGGCTCCGTCGATCAGTTCCGTGTGCCTGGGAGCCTCCGGCAGGTGGTCCAGGTCGTCCGCGAACCAGCCCTCGGCGCGGGGAGGGCGCATCCAGTCCGGTAGAGCGGTCATGGCTCAACGGTAGCCGGTGTGTCGGGGCGCAGGGAGCCCCGACACAGGTGGCTCACTGCTCGGAGTGGCGGTGCCGGGCGGCGTAGATGATCACGCCGAAGGCGGCGGCGAGGATGAACAGGCCGGCGGCGCCGGCGAAGATCAGGTCGCCGTTGCCCTGATCGGGCTGGGCGGTGACCCGCGGGCTGGGTGAGGCGGCCTGCGCCTGCACGGCGAACAGGACGGCGAGAACGACGGCGGCGGCGCTGGCGGTTGCGGTGCGAACGAACTTCATCACTTCTGATCCCCTTGAACGGCTTCACTACCAACGACGCACGGGGAGGGGCGATCGTTGCCCGGGTCGCGCAGGTCACAACCCGATGGGGTGAGAGGGAGGGGCGGGGCTCGCGAGGGTGTGTCGGAAAACAGGTTCGGGCAGGACACGTCGGGGCGTGGGGGAGGGGTGTCGCTGGGCTCTGTGGGGGTGTGCTGGAAGGCGGCTTTCGGTGTGCCGCCGGGCGGGACACGGCGGGGCGCGCGGGTGGAGGTGTCGCTGGGGTGTGTCGGAAAGCGGGTTTCGGTGTGACGGTGGGCGGGACTCGCGGGGGTGTCTGAAGCGGTGGGGCGGGACCTCCGGGGCGCAGTCTGAGATTCCGCTGTGGACTTCGGGGGAGGGGCACAAGGGGAGTGGGGGCGGCGTTGAAGCGTGTGTAAGGCCGACAAGGAGGGCCAAGATGACTACAGCATTCGCGAACAACAACGGGCCGGCGTCGGCGCTGCCCACTCCGCCCACCGGCTGGCCGATCGGGTCGTACGACACCTACGAGCAGGCGCAGCGGGCGGTGGACTTCCTTGCGGACCGGGACTTTCCGGTGCAGGACATCACCATCGTCGGCGTGGAGCCGATGCTGGTCGAGCGCGTGGCGGGGCGGCTGAGCTGGGGACGGGTGCTGGGCGCGGCGGCGGCCTCGGGTGCGTGGTTCGGCCTGTTCGTGGGCATCCTGCTGTCGCTGTTCACGGCGGGCGGGGGCTGGCTGGTGATCGCGCTGGGCCTGCTGGCCGGCGTGGGGTCGAGCATGATCTTCGCGGCGATCAGCTACGCCTCGACGAGGGGCAAGCGGGACTTCGTGTCGCAGAGCCAGCTGGTGGCCCGCCGCTACGACGTGCTGTGCCAGCCGCGCAACGCGGAGGCGGGCCGCAACCTGCTCTACTCGCTCGGCTGACCGAGCAGCTCCAGCACATTGTCGATCTCGCCGGCGAGTGTCACGTCCAAGGCCGTGATGCCGCCGGCGCTGTGCGTCGAGCATCGAAACGTCAGGGTCCGCCAGCGGATGTCGATGTCGGGATGGTGGTTGTCGTTCTCGGCGATCTCGGCGACGCGGTTCACCGCCTGGATCGCCTCGGAGAAGCTGGCCAGTTCCGCGATGCGGACTATGGCCTCGCCGTCCTGGGTCCACTGGGACAGCCGCCCCAGCGCCTCGGTCACCTGGTCGTCACTGAGCAATTCCGCCATGCCCTCCATGGTGGTCCTGACCACGCCTGAACGCAGCGTAAGCTCCGGGTGAGCCACGGGAGTCCGGTACGCCGGGCTGAGAGGAGAGCGGGCGAGCTCTCGACCGTAAGCACCTGATCCGGGTCATGCCGGTGGAGGGAGGCACTACGGGCGACCTCGCGCGACGAGGTCACCTGGAGGAGAACTTGACCCGGACGGCACGGCTGGCCGCGCTGGCGCTGGCGGCGACGACACTCGCCGGCTGTTCGCTGGTCGGAGGCGGTGAACAGGCCTCGAGCGGACACACGGTGACGCTGGTCACCCACGACTCGTGGGCGGTCGACAAGGCACTGTGGGCGGATTTCCAGAAGACCTCGGGCATCACGGTGAAGGTCAGCACGAACGGCGACGCGGGCGCGCTGACCAACAAGCTGGTGCTGACCAAGGCCAACCCGATCGGCGACATCGCGTACGGCGTGGACAGCACCTTCGCGTCCAGGGCGCTGTCGGGCGGCGTCTTCGCCCCGTACAGCAGCCCGGACGCGGGCAAGGGCCCGCAGCGCTACCAGATCGACGACTCGCACCGGCTGACGGCGGTCGACGTCGGCGACGTGTGCCTGAACGTGGACACGGGCTGGTACGCCCAGCACAACCTGCCGGCGCCTTCTGGGTACGCCGATCTGGTCGATCCCCGCTACAAGGGACAGACCGTGGTGGAGGACCCGTCGACCTCGTCGCCGGGCCTGGCTTTCCTGCTGGGCACGGTGAAGCAGTTCGGCGCGGACAAGTGGCCGGACTTCTGGACCAAGCTCAAGGCCAACGACGTGAAGGTCGACGCGGGCTGGGACGAGGCGTACACGCAGGACTTCTCGGGCTCGTCGGGCAAGGGCCCGCGCCCGGTGGTGGTGTCCTACGCGTCCTCGCCGGCCGACGAGATCGGTGACGACGGCAAGCCGCGGACCAAGGCCGTGTTGAACACCTGCTACCGCCAGGTCGAGTACGCGGGCGTGCTCGACGGGGCCAAGAACCCGGACGACGCCAGGAAGGTGCTGGACTTCCTGATCTCGCAGAAGTTCCAGGAGCAGGTGCCGGGCAGCATGTACGTCTACCCGTCGCGCGAGGGCGTTGCCCTGCCGGACGCCTGGAAGACGGCAGCCCCGCTGCCGGACGCGCCGGCGCAGCTGCCGGCCGACCAGGTGGACGCCAACCGGGAGAAGTGGGTCCAGCAGTGTCGAACGCTGCTCCAAGGCTAGTTCTGCTGCTGCTGGCCCTGGTTCCGGTCGGCTTCCTCGGCTTGTTCTTCGCCTGGCCGGTGGTGTCGATCGTCGGCATCGGCCTGGGCGGCAGCGGCGTCACGGAGGTGCTGACCAGCGGCGACACCTGGCGGCTGGTGGCGTTCACGCTCGGCCAGGCGGCCGCGGCGACGCTGGTGGCGGTGCTGATGGGCATGCCGCTGGCGTACGTCATGGCGCGCTGCAAGCTGCCGGGGGTCGGCCTGGTGCGCACGCTGATCCTGGTGCCGTTCGTGCTGCCGACGGTGGTGGTGGGCCTGGCGTTCCGGTCGCTGCTGCCGGACGGCGGCGTGCTGTCGATCGTGCTGGCCAACGCGTTTTTCAACGTCGCGGTGGTGGCCCGGACGGTGGGCGGGCTGTGGGCCCACACGGATCGGCGCGCGGAGGAGGCGGCCCGGTCGCTGGGGGCGTCGCGGTGGCGGGCGTTCACGTCGGTGGTCCTGCCGGCCATCGCGCCGGCCGTCGGTTCGGCCGCGGCGGTGGTTTTTCTGTTCTGTGCCACCAGTTTCGGTGTGGTGCTGATGCTCGGCGGGGCGCGCTACCGGACGTTGGAAACCGAGATCTACCTCCGCACGGTCGACCTGTTCGACCTGCCCGGCGCGGCGGCGTTGTCGATCCTCCAGGTGGTCGCGGTGATCGCCGTCCTGCTGGTCGGCGCGTTCGCACGGCGACGCCGGGAGACGGCATTGAAGCTGCGCGGGCGTACGGAGACGGCGAAAAGGCCGGTCGGCGCTGAATGGATCATTGTCGGGGCAGCGCTCCTAGTAGTGATCGCCCTGCTGGTGCCGATCGTCGGCCTGATCACACGGTCACTGACCACAATGGACGGCTGGCGCGCGCTGGCCGGCACCGGCGACGAGGGCACGCTGGAGGTGCCGGCCTGGCAGGCGGCGTCGAACTCGATCCGCGCGGCGACCGATGCCACGATCCTGGCGATGCTGCTCGGCGTGACGGCGGCGGTGGTGCTCTCGCAGCTGCGCCGCGGCCGCGCGGTGCTCGGCGAGACGCTGGACCTGGCGCTGATGCTGCCGCTGGGGGTGTCGGCGGTGACGGTGGGCTTCGGTTACCTCGTCACGCTCGGCGATCTGCCCTTCGACCTGCGGACTTCGCCGCTGCTCGTGCCGTTCGCGCAGGCTCTGGTGATCACTCCGTTGATCGTGCGCACGGTCCTGCCGGTGTTGCGGGCGATCGACGAGCGGCTGCGGCAGGCCGCCGGCACGCTCGGCGCCGGGCCGTTCCGCGTGTGGCGCGAGGTCGATCTGGCGCTGGCCTGGCGGTCGCTGATCGCCGCGGCCGGGTTCGGGTACGTGGTCGCGCTGGGCGAGTTCGGCGCGACGAGTTTCCTGGCGCGCCCGGACGCGCCGACGCTGCCGGTGGCGATCGCACGGCTGATCTCCCGCCCCGGCGAGCTGAACAACGAGATGGCCTACGCGGCGTGCGTGGTGCTGATGCTGGTCACCGTGGTCGCCGTGGTGGCGATCGAACGGCTGACGCCGGCCGTTGGGGAGTTCTGATGGCACTGGAACTACAAGGTTTGTCCGTACGCTACGGCTCGTTCGCGGCAGTGTCCGATGTGGACCTGAGCGTGGCCGACGGCGAGGTGGTCGCGCTGCTGGGGCCGTCGGGCTGCGGCAAGTCGACCCTGCTGCGGGCCGTCGCCGGCCTGGAGCGGGCCGCCGCGGGCTCGATCCGTTGGGACGGAACGGATCTGGCCGGCGTCGCGGTGCACCGGCGCGACTTCGGGCTGGTGTTCCAGGACGGACAGCTGTTCCCGCACCGGGACGTCGCCGCCAACGTCGCCTTCGGCATGCGCATGCACCACGTCGACAAGGCCGACCGCAGTGCCCGAGTCGACGAACTCCTCAAACTGGTCGGCCTCGAAGGCTACGGCGAACGCCGCGTGACGGAGCTGTCCGGCGGTGAACAGCAGCGAGTCGCCCTGGCCCGGGCCCTGGCCCCCAAGCCCCGCCTGCTGTTGCTCGACGAGCCGCTGTCCGCTTTGGACCGAGCGCTGCGCGAGCAGCTCGCCGTGGACCTGGCTGCCCTGCTGCGCGCCACCGGCACCACCGCTCTGGTCGTCACCCATGACCACGACGAGGCGTTCACGCTGGCCGACCGGGTCGCGCTGATGCAGGCCGGGCGGATTCGGCAGGTCGGGCCGCCGGACGAGGTGTGGCGGCACCCGGCCGATGACGTGGTGGCCGGTTTCCTCGGCTGCACCACGTTCGTGCCGGCCCGGGCCGACCGGGACCTGGTGACCAGCTCGCTCGGCGAGATCGCGCTGCCGGGCTCCGGCAACGGGACCGTGCTGCTCGGCTTGCGCGCCAACGCTTTGCGCACCGATCCGGGCGGCTTCGTGCACGGCGAGGTGGTGCAGCGGCTGCACCGGCGCGATCACGCCCGGCTGCTGGTGCAACTCAGCGGCGACGGCGTGCCCAGCGGCCCGGTCGAGGCGGTGGCGCCGGTGGCCGGCGCGCCCGAGCCCGGCGACGCCATCCGGCTCGCCCTCGACGCGGACGGCATCGCGCTGACCGGACTGGCCGTGTGATTCGGGCCGGTTCGGTGCCGTAAATTCGCAAACCTTTTCTCCCTGATTTCCGGGGTTGGACGTCGACGATCGGTCCGGCCGAAGTCCGCTCGACCGTTTGTCGCGCGTTTTCGACTGGTCGTCGCAAAGGCCTACAGTCGCCCCCGGCGGCCGGTAGCGTCCGGATGTCCTTCGGATCTGGGGATGGGGAAGGAGCGGGCGTCGTCATTGTTCGGCGCCCGGGCGTGCCTGATGTCAAAAGAAATCGATGAGGTTCTCGGATCGGCGGTCGCCAATACCGTCGCCGCCGGTCTTTACGACAACGTGGTGCAGGCCGGGGAGATCAATGGCGGCGTGCACCTGCATCCACGGGCCGACAGCCGGCCGGCTCCACCCGGCCACCTGCCGCCGCGGCCGCGCGCGTTCGCAGGTCGGGAGCGGGAAACGCGGCTGCTCACGGCGGCGCTGACCCGGTCGGGCATCGCGATGATCTGCGGCGCGGGCGGCATCGGGAAGACCTGGCTGGCGCTGGACTGGGCATATCGGAACATTGACCGATTCCCGGACGGCCAGTTGTTCGCGGACCTACGCGGCTTTGACGCGGCCGGTGAGCCGAAGACCCCTTACGCCGTTCTGCACTTCTTCCTTCAGGCACTCGGTGTCGAATCCGGGCGAATTCCACTCGACATCGATGGTATGGCTTGCCTGTATCGCAGCCTGGTCGCCGGTAAAAGAATGCTCATACTGTTGGACAACGTGAGGGACATTGCCCAGGTCACGCCCTTGTTACCGGGGAGTTCGAACTGTTCGGTCATGATCACCGGCCGGAGTCGGCTGGTCGGATTGCTGGTGCAGCACGACGCGCGACTCGTGCCGATGGACGTCCTGTCCGCGGCCGACGCGCACTCGATGCTGGCCCGCCGGCTCGGCGCCGCCCGCATCGCCGACGAGCCGGCGGCCGTGTCCGAGCTGCTGGACAGCTGCGCCGGGCTGCCGCTGGCCCTGGGCGTGGTCGCCGGCCGGGCCACGGCCAACCCCTGGTTCACGCTGACCCGGCTGGCCGAGGAGCTGCGCGACGCGGCGACCCGGCTCGGCGTGCTGGACGAGCACGATCCGGCCACCGGCCTGTCGGCCGTGTTCTCGTGGTCGTATGCCGCGCTGACCGACCGTGAGGCCGAGACGTTCCTGCTCATGTGCCTGGCCCCGGGGCAGGACCTCAGCCTGCCCGCGGTGGCGAGCCTGGTCGGCCTCCCGCTGGACGGCGCCGCGGTCGTGCTGCGCGAGCTGGAGCGGGTTTCCCTTGTGCAGGAACATGTTCCGGGGCGGTTCCGGGTGCACGACCTGATCCGGCTGTACGGCATCCAGCAGGCGCGGCAGACGCCGACGCCGCACGGCCCCGAGACCGCGCTGCGCCGGCTGGCCGACTTCTACCTGCACACCGGCCACATCGCCGATCAGCTGCTCGATCCGGACAGCCAGCCGGTCGACCTCGAACCGGCGACCGAGGGCTGTCAGCCGGCAGCCCTCGGCAGCCGGCAGGAGGCGTTGGCGTGGTTCGAGGTCGAGCATTCGCAGTTGCTGGCCGTGCAGGAGCTCGCGCATCGTTCCGGCTGGCGGCAGCACGTCTGGCAACTAGCGTGGATCCAGCACGCCTACCACTGGTGGTGCGGGCATCTGCACCACGACCTGACGATCTGGCAGCTGGCGCACGAGGTTGTGCGGGAGAGCGACGATCCGGTCGCGAAGTCGATCGTGCACCAGATGCTCGGTTACGCGTACTCGCGGCTGGGGATGCACCGGCAGGCCTTGAGATTCGTCGCCGACGCGATCCACTTTGCCGGCGCGACAGGCAATCACGCGCACCGGGCCGCCGCCCACCATGCGGCGGCGCGGGTGTGGGGGCACCAGGGCGACACCGTGGAGGCGCTGCGCCATGCCGCTGCCGCGCTGCGCATCTACCGCGTCAGCCACAGCCCGCTGCGTGAGGCGTTCGCGTTGAACATGATCGGCAACTTCGCTTCCCGGCTCGGCGACTTCCAGCTGGCGCAGCGCTCGTACGAGCAGGCGCTGAGCCTGCTTCGCACGCACCACTACCGGCCGGGCGAGGCGATGATCCTGGACAGCCTGGGCCGGATGGCCGCTGCCGTCGGCCATACCGAGGCGCTCGGGCACTACCAGCGCGCCCTCGTGCTGCGGCAGGAGCTGGGCGACACCTACGCCGCCGCCGAGACGCTGGAGCGGTTGGGGCAGACCTACCGGGCCCTCGACCAGAACAACCGAGCCGGCGCCGCGTGGCGGCAGGCGCTGCGCCTGTACCGGACGCAGCGTCGGACCGAGGACGCCGATCGCGTCGAATCCCAGCTGGAGCTGCTGAAAGCCGGCACCGCGACCGTGGACGGGGGTTCGTGGGGCTGAGTGACGCAGCTAACAGAATAGACGGAATGACGAATTTGGTCAGTGGGTCTAGCTTGAAAACATGACCACTGAGACGGAACGGGAACGCCGGGCGCTGGTCGTCGGGCTCGGCATCAGCGGTGTCGGGACGGCACTGGGGCTCAAGCGCGCCGGCTGGCAGCCCGTGCTGATCGAGAAGGCGTCGCAGCGGCGCTCCGGGGGCTACTTCGTCGGCCTGTTCGGAGCGGGCAAGACCGCCGCGGCGCGGCTTGGCATGCTCGACGGGCTGCATGACCGGACGGCGTTGGACGGCGTCACCTACGACATGGACCGCTTCGGTGAATGGCGATACGGCCTCGGTTTCCGGGACATACCCGGCGAGCCGTGGCTGATGCTGCGCGGCGACGTGGAGCAGGCGGGGTTCGAGGCGCTGCCGGCGGATGTCGAGGTCCGCTACGCCACGGTGCCGACGTCGATCGACCAGGACGACGACGGCGTCACGGTGACGCTGCGCAACACCGAGGACGGCACCAGCGTCACCGAGCGGTTCGACCTGGTGGTCGGGGCCGACGGCCTGCGCTCGACGGTGCGCCGGCTGGCCTTCGGGCCGGACGAGCGGTATCTCCGTCGGCTGAACTACATGATCGCCGCGTTCCAGCTGCCCGGCGGCCTCGACCGCCTCGCCCTGCACGACGGCTGCACGCTGCTGGAGCCCGACCGGTCGCTGTGGGTGTTCCCGTTCGCCGACCACGCGCCGACGGTGCTGATCGGGTACCGGACCGACGACGTGGACGCCGAGTTCACGGAGCCGCCGGCGGTCCGCGTGCGCAAGGCCTTCGGTCCCGAGCCGACCGGCGACATGCTCGGCGCGGCGCTGGAGGCGCTGGCGGCCGCCGACGAGCTGCTGTTCGACTCCGTCGAGCAGGTGCGCATGGACCGCTGGCACAAGGGAAGGGTCGTGCTGGTCGGCGACTCGGCCTGGTGCGTGACGCTGTACGCGGGCATGGGCGTGTCGGCCGGGCTGGCCGGCGCGGACCTGCTGGGCAGCATGCTCCGCCGGCACTGCGACGTGGAGCGGGCGCTGACCGAGTGGGAACGCCGGCTGCGTCCGTACCTGAGCTACTACCAGCAGTTGGGCGTGCAGCAAACCGCGGTCTTCACGCCCAACCGCAAGCAGATCGGCGTGCGGCGGGTGATGATGAAGGGCATGTCGATGCCGGTGACGTCGAGCGTGCTGCGGTTCATGCGCACCCACAACAAGTCCGGCCGCATGAAGGAATTCGACATCGCGCGGGCATAATCCCAGGCTGGCGCGATGGGAGGACGGTCATGGCGACACTTGCCGAACAGGACTCGGGCAGCGCGGCGCGCATCCTGGCCGCGGCGCGGGAGCTGGTGCTCAAGCGCGGGGTCAAGGGCCTGACCGTCGCGGAGATCGCGGAGCGGGCGCACGTCGCCAAGGGCACCATGTACCTGCACTGGAGCACCCGCGAGGACCTGCTGGTCGGCCTGTTCGCCCGCGACTTCATCGGCATGGTCGACTCGTTCGCCGAGATGCTCGTCGCCGATCCCGAGGTGTGCCGCCCCAGCCGCCTGCTGCCGCTGGCCGTCCGGCTCACGGTCGACCGCCCCTTCGTACGCGCGCTCCAGATCGAGGACGACGACCTGCTCGGCGCGCTCACCAACCACCCGCGCAGTTGCGAGCTGCGGGACAAGATCGGCCCGGCCTCGCTGATGTACGCCGCGATTCCTGTGTGGCGCAAGCACAATCTCGCCCGCACCGACTGGACCCTCGACGACCAGGCGTACGCGATGCAGGCGCTGCTCTCGGGTTTCTTGACCGCGGTCACCAGTCAGCCCGTGCTCGCCACGGTGTCCGTCGACGAGCCGGCCCGGGTGTTCGCCGCCGCGGTGACCGCCCTGCTCGGGCCGGAAACCGCCGGCCCCGACGACATTCGTGCCGTCGCCGACGCCGCGCTGGCCGTGCTGGCCGCCCGTCGCGAGCTGGTGCTGGCCTCCATCGCCAAACGTGATGACTGAGGAGAAAGCCTTGCCGCACAATCGGAAAGTCCACCTCAACGGCATCGACATGCACGTCGCCGAGCAGGGCGAGGGGCCGCTTGTCCTGCTGCTGCACGGTTTTCCCGAGTCCTGGTTCGCGTGGCGGCACCAGATCGACGCCATCGCGGCCGCCGGCTACCGGGTGGTCGCGCCCGATCAGCGTGGCTACGGCGACACCAGCCGGCCCGCGGCCATCGACCAGTACTCGATCTTCCACCTGGCCGGCGACGTGGTGTCCCTGATCCATGCCCTCGGCGAGGAACAGGCGATCGTGGTCGGCCATGACTGGGGATCCATGGTCGCGTGGAACACCGCTTTGCTGCGGCCCGATGCCGTACGCGGGGTGGTGGGCATCAGCGTGCCGCCGCTGCCGCGCGGATCGCTGCCACCGCTGACCGTCACCCGGCAGCGCTTCGGGGATGGCTTCTACCAGAACTACTTCCAGGAGCCGGGCGTCGCGGATGCCGCACTGGACAAGGACATCGCCGCCACGCTCCGCAGGACCTACGGCAGCGTGCGCAACGCCGACCCGGAGCCCGGTTTCCTCGGCGCCTTCGCCGATCCGGGGACGCCGCCGGCCTGGCTCACGCCGGAGGACTTCGCGATCTTCGTCGAGCAGTTCACCGCCAGCGGCTTCACCGGCGGCCTGAACTGGTACCGCAACCTCGACCGCAACTGGGAGCTGACCGCAGCCTGGCAGGACGCCCCGATCATCCCGCCTTCGCTGTACATCAGCGGGGAGAACGATTCCGTGCGCAGGTTCTACGCGATGGACGCCGCCGCCAAGGCACTCGTGCCCAACCTGCGAGGGATCGTCGACGTGCCGGGCTGCGGCCACTGGACGCAGCAGGAGCGCCCCGAGTTCGTGACCGGCGCGCTGCTGGACTTCTTCCGCGGGCTCTGAGCCTTCAGCACAGCCCGGAGCGGTAGGCGAAGACGACGGCCTGCACCCGGTCGCGCAGGCCGAGTTTGGCCAGGATCCGGGAGACATGGGTCTTCACCGTCTCCGGGCTGATCACCAGGCCGGCGGCGATCTCCGCGTTGGACAGGCCGGCGGCCAGCAGCTTGAGCACCTCGATCTCCCGTGGGGCCAGCCCGTCTACCGGGTTGGCCTGCGGGCGGATCCGGTCGGCGAACCGGCCGATCAGCTGCCGGGTGACGGCCGGGGACAGCAGCGACTCGCCGGCCGCGACCGTCCGCACGGCGGCGATCAGGTCGGCCGGGCGGGCGTCCTTGAGCAGGAAGCCGCTGGCCCCGGCGCGCAGCGCGTCGTAGACGTACTCGTCGAGGTTGAACGTGGTGACCACGAGGACCTTGGCCGGATCCGGCACGCCGGGGCCGGCGAGCAGCGCGGTCGCCTCGATGCCGCCCAGCACCGGCATCCGGACGTCCATCACCACCACGTCCGGCCGCAGCCGCTGCGCCTCGGACACCGCGGCCCGGCCGTCCCCGACCTCGCCGACCACCTCCATGTCGGGCTGTGCGGCGAGAATTGTGGCGTAGCCGGCGCGGACCAGCTCCTGGTCGTCGCAGATCAGCACCCGGATCACCGCAGCGGCAGACAAGCACGCACCTCGAATCCGTCGGCGTCACGCGAGGCGGACAGCGAGCCGCCGACCGCCGCGACGCGGGCGCGCAGCCCGGTCAGTCCTCGTCCGCCGCCGAGGTCGGCGGTGCGGGACCGGCCGGCCGCGAGGTCGTTGTGCACGGACACGGTGATGTCGTCCTCCGCATAGTGGAGTCGGACCACGGTGCGATGGCCGGGCGCGTGCTTGACCGCGTTGGTCAACGCCTCCTGCACCACCCGGTACACGGCCAGGGCAACGCCGTCCGGCGTGTCCGATGGCCGGTCGCCGCGCTGGGTGAACTCCACCGGCTGCCCCGCCGACCGGACCTGGTCGACCAGTTCGTCGATGGTGTCCGTCGACGTCGACACCGGCGTCGAACGGGCCCCGTCCAGCACGTCGAGCAGGGTGCGCAGTTCGGCCAGGGCCCGCCGGCCGGTGTCGCCGATGGCGACCAGCCCGTCGACGGCACGGTCGGGGGCGGTCGGGATCAGGAACTGAGCCGCGTCGGACTGCACGACCATCGCCGTCACGTGATGAGTGACGACGTCGTGCAGTTCGCGGGCGATCCGGGCCCGTTCCTCGGCGACGGCCAGCTCCGCGCTGTGCACCCGCCGGGCCTCGACGCCGGCCCGCCAGGACCGCATCCACCGGCCGGCCGCCCAGCACACGACCGTCATCAGGAAGAAGGTGACGTACTGCGCCGGCTGCTCGGGCGAGCCCATCCCGTGCAGCACAACACAAAACGCCACGTACACCGCCAGGCCCGCGACGAGCAGCCAGCGGGCGGTGAGGTAGGCGCCGGCGGTGTAGAGCACGACGAGCAGGCCTTCGCTGCCGAAACCGGGTGGGTAGGCCAGCAGCTGGTCCGTCACGAATGCGGCGACGACCAGCGCCAGGCAGGGCAGCGGGGCCGTGCGGCGCAGCACCAGAGGCAGGCACTGCGCCAGCCCAAGGGCGATGCCGAGGGCGTCCAGCGGACGGTGCGGGAACTCGGCCAGATCCGTGCCGTTGTCGATCAGGCCGGGCGCGAAGGCCAGCGCGGCCAGCACCAGGGCGAAGATCCCGTCCTGGGTGAGGATTCCCAGCGCCCGCCACCAGGTGAGCACCGGATCCACGGCCCGTCGCACCATCACGCGACTGTAGTCCGGCGGAGGACACCGAGCCCCAGCACGGTGATCCAAGCCGCGCCGCCCAGCGCGAACAGCCGTTCCCCGATGCCGCCCGCGCCCACGCCGCCCAGGATGCCGTCCAGGAGGAGCAGCGCCAGCAGCCCGATCGCCGCGAACAGGGTCGGGCGGAACCACGACTGCCACCCGGGCAACCGCTTCATCGCCACGGCAAGGAGAACTCCGCACACCGGCAGCGCGAACGCCCCGATGGTGCTGAGCGTGGCATCGGCCGCGCCGCCGAAGGTCGCGCCCTGCGCCTCCGGCGTGCAGCCCGCGTCGGCCAGGCGGCAGCCCTGCTGCTCGAAGAGCGACAGCAGGTCGCCGAGCCCGAAGATGGACAGTCCCAACAGGATCACGCCCAGCCTCGCCGGCCAGCCCGCCGACCGGAGGGCCGGCCACAGGGACCGGAACGCGAACAGCAGGACCGCCGCCCCGCACAGCGTGAACGTCAGCACCAGGAACCACGCGCCGGGTGCCCCGTCGGCGTACATGTCGCTGATGGTGTGCGCGGCGACGCTGTAGTTCGGGCCCTGCCAGGCGGCCGCCAGCAGCCAGGCGGCGACGAACACGATGTTGGCGATGACGACCAGGCGCGCCCAGCGCCGCATCCCAGGATTCATGGCGGAAACGCTAGGAGCACCGGACCGGCCGCGATATCCCCGCCGAGAGCCCACTTCCCTGTAGCTCTCCCGGGGGACACCCCCTTCACGCCATATGTGCGCCACATTCGACTTCCAGCGCCACATGTGGCGCACATATGGCAAAAAAGCAGGGGAAGGGGGCGTGAAGAGGGGAAGGGGCCGGTCAGCCGTCCTTGGTGGAGAGGCGGGCGTAGGCGACGGAGAGGCCGATGAGCAGGTAACAGGCGGCCTTGAGGGTGCTGTCGATCAGGCCGTCCCAGGGCATGGGGTCGCGGAGCACGTCGGTCAGCGAGGTCCAGCCGGTGGTGAGCAGGTAGGGCTGCATCCAGTCGAGCTGGGGGATGACCGTGAGGATGGCGAACACCAGGGCCCCGGCCAGCGTGGCGGCCATGACGACCAGCGGGTGCTCGGTGAAGGCCGAGACGGCCAGCGCGATGGCGGCGACGGCCCAGACCTGGAAGGTCACCCAGACGACGGACAGCCCGATGCGGGCGAGGGCGTCGCCGAAGCTGAGGGTGTTGCCGGTCAAGGTGATCAGTCCGTCGGTGCCGACGAGGATGACGCCGGTGACGAGGCCGACGAGCGCGACGGCGGCGGTGGCGATGAACACCACGGTGCCGACGCCGAAGGCCTTGACGCCGAGCAGCCGGGCCCGGCTGACGGGGGCGATGAGCAGGCCCCGCAGCGTGCCGTGGTTGGACTCGCCGGCCAGCGCGTCGGCGGCGGACATGGCCCCCAGCAACGGAAGCAGCATGGCCAGCAGCAAGGTCAGCGACAGCACCGGCAGCACGAAGCCGTTGCCGATGAGGATGGTGAACAGCGAGCCGGGCCCGTTACCGCCGGGGCCGGCGTTGGCGTTGCCGGCGATGACGGTGCCGACGCCGATGAGCACCGGCACCAGCGACAGCAGCACGATGGCGATGATCGTGCGCGGCCGGCGCAGGATCCACCGCAGCTCGGACACGAGCAGCCGGCCCAGCGGCGCCCGGACCGGGCGGTCCAGCGCGGGGCGGGCGACAACGGCGGCGGTCATTGCGTTTCCCCCTCGGTGAGCTGCGCGAACAGCTCCTCCAGCCCGGTGCGGCGGCGGCGCACCTCGTGCACCTCGGCCCCGGACTCGACCAACACCTTGACCACCTTGGGCGCGCTGGTGCCGATCAACTCCACGAACAGGCCGTCCTCGGTGGACCGTGCCGCGATCCCGTTGTCACGCAGCGAGTCCAGGGACAGTTCAACGTCCGGAGTGGACACGATCAGCGCGGGCGCGCCGGCCTCCAGCAGCTCGGCCAGCTCACCCTGGGCGACGACGGAACCCTTGTGCAGCACGGCAACGTGTGTGCAGGTGGCTTCGATCTCGGCCAGCAGGTGGGAGCTGACGAGCACGGTCGTGCCGGCGGCGTGCAGCTCGGCGATGACCCGCCGGATCTCACGGGTTCCGGCCGGGTCGAGGCCGTTGGTGGGCTCGTCCAGCACGACCAGCCGCCGCGGCAGCAGCAGCACGGAGGCCAGCCCCAGCCGCTGTTTCATGCCCAGCGAGTACCCCCGGTACCGACGGTCGGCGGCGTCGCTGAGACCGACCCTGGACAGCGCCTCGTCGACCGAAGACGCGATCGCGGAGGTGGCCATCAGCGGCTCGGCGGAGGCGATCCGACGGAGGTTCTCCCGCCCGGACAGGAACGGGTGAAACCCCGGCCCCTCAACCAATGCGCCGACGTGCGGCAGCGTGATCTGGGCGCCGCCGGGCATCGGATGCCCGAGCAGCTCGACCTCGCCGGCCGTCGGCTGCACCAGCCCGAGCAGCATGCGGATGGTGGTGGTCTTGCCCGATCCGTTGGGGCCCAACATGCCCAGCACGGCGCCGTCCGGCACGTCCAGGTCGACCTGGTCGACGGCGACCGTGCTGCCGTAGGTCTTGCGCAGTCCCCGAGTCCGCGCCGCGAGGGCGGGGGCGGCCACGGCCGCCCCCACCCCCGGCTCCACGAGGGAGGTTGTGGTCACTTCACGCTCGCCAGGGCGTCGATCAGGACCTGCTGCGGGACAGCACCGACGGCCACGCGACCGTCGTCCAGGATCAGCGCGGTGCCGACCGCGGTGCTGACCTGGTAACCGGCGCCCCACGGCCCGCTCACGCGCTTGCCGAGCTGGCCGAGCAGCTTGGACGGGTCGAAGGACTGGCCGCCCTTGGTCTTGGCCGTCTTGTCGCCGTTGCCCAGCAGGCCGGCCGGCAGCTTCTCCACCAGCACGGTGTCCCAGCCGGTGCCGACCAACTTCGGCTGCGGCAGGTTCTTGGCCGCGTCGGGCTTCTTCTGGGCCAGCTTCTCGGCGTCACCGGTGACGACCTTGGCGTCGGCCGGCGGCGTGAACGTGAACAGCGCCGGGTCCTGCGTGCCGATCTCCAGCTTGGAGAAGCCGATCTGCCCGACCGGCTGCGCGTTGCCGTTGGCCAGCACGCTCAGCTGGAGCGGGATCTTCGTCTCGGCGTCGACGGCGATGCGCACCTCGCGCAGCAGCGTGCGCTCGGTCGGCTTGGGCGCGAGCACCACCTCGTAGGCGGAGCGGCCGGCGACGGTCGCGGTGCCGTCCACCTTCACCGTGCTGTCCTTGCTGATCAGCGCGATGACCTGCTTGGCCGCCTGGGCCGGGTCGGTGGCGACCTCACCGCTGGAGGGCTTGTCCGGGTGCGCCTTGTCGGGCCCGCCGGTCTCCTTGTGCACGGTTTTGTTCGAGGAGGTCCAGTCCCAGACGGTCGTGCCGTCGTAGACGATGGTCTCCTCGGACGCGCTGTTGGGCAGCGAGATGCGGCCCTTGCCCTTGCCGTCGGTCCACACCTGGGTGTTGGTCGTGCCGTTGCCCAGGAACCGCGACGCCTGCCCCAGCCCCGGCACCGACGGCAGCCCCAGGTTGTTGGTCGCGGTCACGGTGCCGGCCAGCGCCGGCATCGACTTGGTCGTCAGCACCGACTGCACGAGCTCCTCTGCGCTGACCTTCGGCAGCACGGGGGCGGGCCCGGCGCCGGCGGGCATCGCGAGCACCCCCAGCCCGACCACGCCGGCCAGCACGCCGGCCGCCCCGGCGACCAGACCTGCTTTCTTCCCGCTCATGGCTCCCCTTCCCATCTGCGTTCAAGTGAACGCCTCCGAGCTTGGTCAAGGCCAGCTGAGACCGGGCTGAGGAGCTGAGAGAAGACTGAGAGAGGGGAGTTGAACTGGGGATTCGGGAGCCGGGCGCTGAGAGAACGCTGAGACCGAGGACCGCGGGGATGACCCGGCCGAGCTGCGGGAAGCCCGTGACCGGGGCCGGCGGTGGGGTCGAGCGTGGGGGCGCGCGGCGCTGAGAGATCCCTGAGACCTCCTCTTTCCCTGGCCATACTGGCCTGGTGAGACCACGGGTGCTCGTAGTCGATGACGAGATCGGGGTGCGTCGGGCGCTGGAACGCGGACTGACGGCCGAGGGGATGGACGTGGTGTGCGCGGCGGACGGCCCGAACGGGCTGAAGGCGGCGCTGACCGGGAGCTTCGACGTGGTGCTGCTGGACATCATGCTGCCGGGCCTGTCGGGCTACCGGGTGCTCCAGCACATGCGGGCGGAGCACGTGGAGACGCCGGTGCTGCTGGTGTCGGCCAAGGACGGCGAGGTGGACCAGGCCGACGGCCTGGACCTGGGGGCCGACGGCTACCTGGTGAAGCCCTTCTCCTTCATGGTGCTGGTGGCGCAGGTGCGGGCGGTGCTGCGGCGGGGCGCGTCGACGGAGGCGGCCGCGGTGCAGCTGAAGGTGGGGGAGCTGGTGATCGACCGGGCGGGCCGGGAGGTGCGCTGGGCCGGGGAGCCGGTGGCGTTGAGCCCACGGGAGTTCGCGGTGTTGGAGGTGCTGGCCAGCCGCGCGGGGGCCGTTGTCACGAAGGACGAGCTGCTGCGAACGGTGTGGGGTGACGAGCTGGCGGCGACCCGCAACGCGGTGGAGGTGTACGTGGGCTACCTGCGGCGGAAGTTGGAGGCAGTGGGCGCCGGTGACGTGGTCCGGACGATCCGTGGCCACGGCTACATGGCCAGCTCCCCTGAGCTGGATGCCGCGTTGCGTCGATGAACCCTCGCTCCTGGTGGCGGCGGCGGTCGCTGCGTTCCAAGATCACGGTGTCGGCCACGCTGTTCGCGATGGCGTGCCTGCTGGTGCTGTCCCGTCTGGCCGGCGGGGCGATCGGAGAGCTGCTGGTGGGGGCGGCGGATTCGCAGCTGCACAACGCGCTGGGCGCTGCCGCGCCGGCGGTGGCCGCGGGCCGGCCGGTGGGCTCTGAGCTGGTCACCGGGCAGCTGAGGGTGTTGGACACCGAGGGAGCGCCGGTCGACGGGAAACCGCGGCCGAACCTGAGCGAGCGCGACGTCGACGCGCTGATGTCCGGCATGGACGTGCTGCGCCTCGGCGACGACCCGCCGCACCGCTGGATCGGGCGGGTGGTCTACGACCCGACGGGCCTGCCGAGGCTGGTGGCGGCGGGGGCGGAGCTGGTGGGCTACAACCAGGCGGTACGCGAGGGCGCGGACTGGCTGTCGGTGGCGGCGGTGTTGGCGTCGCTGCTGATCGGCGTGGCGACGTGGGTCGTGGTGGGCTGGTCGCTGTGGCCGGTGCGGCGGATGCACGCGGCGGCGGGGGCGTTGCCGATGGGCGAGCGCCTGCCCGTGCCGGAGGCGCACGACGAGCTGCGCGCGCTGGCCGAGGCCATGAACGGCTTGCTGGCCCGACGCGACGAGGCGGTGCAGCGGCTGCGGCGCTTCACGGGGGACGCGGCGCATGAGCTGAGGTCGCCGGTGGCGTCGATCCGGGCCCAGGCCGAGGTCGCGGTGGCGCACCCGGATGCGGAGTTCGCGCAGGAGGTGCTCGCGGCGGTCACGGACGAGTCGGAACGCATGTCGACGTTGGTGGACGACCTGCTGGCGCTCGCGCGGTCTGACGCCGGGGAGTCACAGCCGGTGGGCCGCGTGGACGTGAGCGCGGCGGCCATCGCCGCCGCGGAACGCCGGTCCGGCAACGGCGGCCCGCGCATCCGGGTCGACGCCCCGCGCGCGGGGGCCATGGTGCTGTGCGCCCCGGGGGAAGTGGCGCTGGTGCTGAACAACCTGCTCAACAACGCCATGAGGTACGCGCGCGTGCAGGTCCACATCACCGTGCTGCCGGCGGGCACGACCGTGCGTCTGCTGGTGGACGACGACGGCCCCGGCGTGCCGGTGGAGCACCGCACGCGCCTGTTCGACCGCTTCTACCGCGTGCAGGACGACCGTGGCCGCGGAACCGGCGGCGCGGGCCTGGGCCTGGCGCTGGTGGCCGAGACCGTGCGGCGGCGCGGCGGCACCGTGCGCGTGACGGATTCGCCGGAGGGCGGCGCCCGGTTCGAGGTGCGGTGGCAGGCCGCGGGCCTGGCGACCTGGGGCAAGATCTGAGCGTGACCCAGGTTGTCGTAGCCACCGCGATCATCCGCAACGGCCAGGTGCTGGCCCAGCAGCGCGCGTTTCCGAAAGCCGACGCCGGACGCTGGGAATTCCCCGGCGGACGGGTGGAGCCCGGCGAGTCCGACGAGGCCGCGGTGGTCCGGGAATGCCGCGAAGAACTGGGTGTGGAGGTCAAGGCCGGAGAACGCGTCGGCCCGGATGTGCCACTCCGTGACGACATGGTGTTGCGACTCTATTCGGCGACGCTGGTGGACGAAAGCGCCGAGCCGATCGCCGTCGAGCACAGCGCGGTGACATGGGTGGAGCTCGACGAATTCGACGGCGTTGCCTGGCTCGACGCGGACCTGCTGTTCCTTCCGGATCTGGCGGGAACTGTTCGATCCGCCCCTCGGACAAATCTCTGACCTGCGCGAACGAGACTTCGCACATTTCCGGCTTGAACCGGAAGCCGGTGCCGGGATGGGATGTGCGCAGCGGATTTCCGCGGATGTCATGAGGGGACAACATGAACAAGGTTATTGCGGCGGTTGCGGCTTCGGCCATCGGTCTCGGCGTGATGGCGGTGGCGGCCCCGGCGGCCGACGCGGCCACCCACCGCGCGAGCATCGCCTGCACCTCGCCCGCGAACACGAAGGCGAACTACTCGTGGGGCGACGGCGCCACCTCGGTGACCGTGTATTTCAACAACCACTGCTCGGGCGCGGTCTCGGCCGGCATCGTGACGTCGGACCAGGACGACCGCCAGTCCATTTACTGCCTGAAGACCAACGGCGGCACGTCGGGCAAGAAGAAGTTCGACATCGGCCTGGACGAGCACGTCATCAAGATCAAGAAGGGCTGCACGCTCTGAGCTGAGCGCGGTCGCGGGAGGGCGGGGGCCCGTAACGCGTGAGACGGGTGATCCCGGGGGGAGGGGTCACCCGTCTCGCATGTCCCGTCACCGATCGCTGACATACCCCCGGGTGGTTTATATTCGCGTTCGTGACCGGTCCTCAGAATCAGGCTCGTCGAGGTCGCAGGCACATCGTTCCGGACGCGCAGGACGGTCCGGCCGCGCGATTCGCCCGCGATCTCCTGGAGCTCAAGGAGCTGGCCGGCAACCCGTCCTATGACCGGATGCGCACCGAACTCGGTGCGGCGGCGTCGAAATCCACGCTCTCGGCGGCCACCAGGGGCCGCGTGATGCCGTCGTGGGAGACGACCTGGGAGTTCGTGCGCGCGCTGGCCGGCTCCGGCGAGGACGTCCGGCGCGAGTGGCGTTTCCGTTGGGAGAACGCCAATGCCGAGCTCGCGAGCGCGGAGCCGGCAAGCCCGGAAACGGCGATCGCCGAGCAGTCCGCCGAGCCTGCCAAGACGCCCAGGGCCCGTAAGCGCGCGGCCGTGCTGGCCATCGCCGCGGTGGTGCTGCTGGCGGTCGGGGCGGTGCTGATCCCGCGCCTGTTCCGCCAGCTGCCGACCTGGGGCGAGCGCAACCCGTACCCGCTGCCCGGCGACGCCAGCGCCTTCGGCGGCGACGGCCTGCCCGGCGACATGACCTACCCGGACGGCTCGGAGGTCCCGCTCGGCCAGACCTTCACCAAGGTGTGGCGGATCAAGAACACCGGGACCGTGGCCTGGCACGACCGGTTCCTGGAAATCGCCGGCGGCACGACCACGCAGTGCGTCTCGCCGTCGCGGGCGGAGGTGCCGGACGCCGGCCCGGGCCAGATGGTGGCCGTGAGCGTCACCGTCACGCCCGAGGCGGCCGGGGTGTGCCACGTCCTGTGGAAGATGGTCGACGCGCAGGGCGCCCTGGTCTTCCCGGACCACAACGGGGTCTTCTACGACGTCAAAGTGATCGCGCCCACGCACTGATCAGGTGTGAACCCTGTCACTAGGCAAACGGCCGGCCCGAACGGCGGACCAAGATCGGCATCGACCCCTCGCGGGGGCCGTCAGGCGGCCTTTTTCTTGGCCTTGAGCAGGGCGACGACCGGGCAGCGCTTGCACCGCGGCTTGGACCGGCAGCACTTCTTCTTCACCTTGGCCTTGCCCACCCGCGGAGCTCCCGTCCTCGACTCCCGACAGGATAGGTGAGGCTGCCCTTAGTCGGAACCCGTGCGTCCGAAAAGGTATGATGGGCGAGGACACGTGCGGGTATTAGACGGCCGCTGGTGCCCACCTCCCACTCGCAACGCTCTAGGAGTTCCGCGTGCCCACGGCCACCGCGAGTCAGATCCGTACGGACCTTCGCAACGTCGCCATCATCGCGCACGTCGACCACGGCAAGACCACCCTGGTCGACGCCATGCTGCGGCAGTCGGGCGCCTTCTCGGCCCGCGCCGAGTTGGTCGACCGGGTCATGGACTCCGGCGAGCTGGAACGTGAGAAGGGCATCACCATTCTCGCGAAGAACACCGCCGTGCGGCGGGCCACGCCGGACGGCGTGATCACGATCAACGTGGTCGACACCCCCGGCCACGCCGACTTCGGCGGCGAGGTGGAGCGCGCGCTGGCCATGGTCGACGGCGTGCTGCTGCTGGTGGACGCCAGCGAGGGCCCGCTGCCGCAGACCCGCTTCGTGCTGCGCAAGACGCTGGCCGCCGGCCTGCCGGTGGTGCTGGTCGTCAACAAGGTCGACCGCCCGGACGCCCGCATCGCCGAGGTCGTCGACGAGACCCACGACCTGCTGCTGGACCTGGCCGCCGAGGTCGGCGCGGACGACTCCGTGCTCGACGTGCCGGTCATCTACGCCTCCGCCCGCGCCGGCAAGGCCAGCCTGACCCAGCCCGCCGACGGCGGCCTGCCCGACGGCGAGAACCTGGACTCGCTGTTCGAGGTGCTGCTCAACCACGTGCCGGCCCCGACCGGCGACCCGGAGGCCCCGCTGCGGGCCCTGGTCACCAACCTGGACGCCAGCAGCTTCCTCGGCCGTATCGCGCTGTGCCGCATCCACGCCGGCACCATGCGCAAGGGCGAGTTCGTGGCCTGGTGCCGCGAGGACGGCTCCACCCAGCGCGTGAAGATCACCGAGCTGCTGATCACCGAGGGCCTGGAGCGCCAGCCGGCCGACGAGGCCAGCGCGGGCGACCTGGTGGCCATCGCCGGCATCCAGGAGATCACCATCGGCGACACGCTGGCCGATGCCGAGAGCCCCGAGCCGCTGCCCCGGATCACCGTGGACGAGCCGGCCATCTCCATGACCATCGGCGTCAACACCTCGCCGCTGGCCGGCCGCAACGGCGGCACCAAGCTCACCGCCCGCCTGGTCAAGGCCCGCCTCGACAGCGAGCTGGTCGGCAACGTGTCGGTGCGCGTGCTGCCCACCGAGCGCCCCGACACCTGGGGAGGTGCAGGGCCGTGGCGAGCTGGCGCTGGCCATCCTGGTCGAGCAGATGCGCCGCGAGGGCTTCGAGCTGACCGTCGGCAAGCCGCAGGTCGTCACCCGCACCATCGACGGCGTGCTGTGCGAGCCCTACGAGCGCCTCACCGTGGACGCCCCCGAGGAGCACCTGGGCGCGGTCACGCAGCTGCTGGCCAACCGCAAGGGCCGCATGGAGCACATGGACGGCCACGGCACCGGTCGCATCAAGCTGGAGTACGTGGTGCCGGCGCGTGGCCTGATCGGTTTCCGCACCGACTTCCTCACCGAGACCCGCGGCACCGGCATCGCCAACCACGTCTTCGAGGGCTACCACCCGTGGGCCGGCGAGATCCGCACCCGCCACTCGGGCTCGTTGGTGGCCGACCGCGCCGGCATGGTCACGGCGTACGCCATGATCCAGCTGGCCGACCGCGGCACCTTCTTCGTGGAGCCCGGCGCCGACTCGTACGAGGGCATGGTCGTGGGTGAGAACCCGCGCGCCGAGGACCTGGACATCAACGTGGCCCGGGAGAAGAAGCTCACCAACATGCGGCAGTCCTCGGCCGACGTGATGGAGACGCTGGCCCGCCCGCGCAAGCTGTCGCTGGAGGAGGCGCTGGAGTTCTGCGCCACCGACGAGTGCGTCGAGGTCGCGCCGACCGTGGTCCGGGTGCGCAAGCTGGTGCTGGACTCCACCACCCGCGGCCGCGAGCGCTCCCGCGCCAAGACCCGCGACCAGGCCGCCGCCGCCAAGTAGCCCCAGCCCGCCCAGGACCCCAGCCGGTCTCCCTCCCTCCGGAGGCTGCTCGGCCCGCGCCGGTGCCTGGACCGCAGCCGGATTTCGATCGCCCGCCACCCGACGCACCCCGGTCCGAGCCGACGCGGGCGATCGAAATCCGGCCAGGGAAGGCACCGGTCACGAGCGGCCGAGCCGCGCTGCCGGAGGCGGTGCCAACAAGCACTGCCGCGCCGGTGTTTCGCCCGGTTGCTGGATCTGGGTTTTCATCTGCTCTAAAACTTCTAAAGAGGTACGTAACTTACGCGTGAATAGCGCTCTAGAAACCCAAACAGTGGCGTAGCCACACGTGACTGGAAAGTCGCACTGAACGCACGGAGGCTCGGCCGAGTCCACCATCGGAATCATTGTATAAATAGGGCTTTTGTGAACGGATCCTTTGTGATCCCCGGCTCTACTACCAGAGTGCCTACTCTGTGGTGCCGTATTCTGACGGAGGCTTGCCCATTTAGTCAGAGTACCTCAATTGTGCCCACCCGCTTCAAGGTACATATGCCTAACAAATTGTCCCCACCACCAAGCCGATGCGGCGTTCGAAATCCAGCAAGGGCGAGGCACCGGTCACGAGCGGCCGAGCCGCGACGCCGAAGGCGGCGCCAACAAGCACAGCAACCTGACACACCCCGCACGCGTCTATTCCCCCGTGTGGTCCATAGTTGAGGGCTGAAGCCCGGCCATGGACCACACGGGGCTTCGCCATAACCACTGGGAGGCGGATTCGTGCGCGGCAGGTCGGCGCTGCTCGCCCTCGCGGCCGCGTGCTGCGCACTGGTGACGGCGTGCACCGATTCACCGCCGCCGCCACTGGTCAGCGCCCCGCCGACGACGGTGACGCCGACCAGGCCCACGGATCCGACCCAGCTGGTGGTCGGCGTGGACAGTGTGAAGGGCGGCTTCAACCCGCACCTGCTGGCCAACCAGACGACGGTCACCCGGGCGCTGGGCGAACTCGTGCTTCCCTCGGTTTTCCACACCGGCCCGGACGGCAGCCCGCTGCTGGACAAGACGCTGATGGTGTCGGCCGAGGTGACCAAGGCCAACCCGTACACGGTCACGTACACCATCCAGCCGCAGGCGGCCTGGGGCGACGGCGCGCCGATCGCCGCCGAGGACTTCGCCTACCTGTGGCAGAACATGCGCAGCCAGCCCGGTGTGATCGACCCGGCCGGCTACCGCCTCATCAGCGGCGTCTCGGCCCGTGACGGCGGCCGCGTCGCCGACGTGACCTTCAGCCAGCCCTACCCGGGCTGGCGGTCGCTGTTCTCCGACCTGCTGCCGGCGCACGTGCTCAAGGACGCCCCGGGCGGCTGGACGGGCGCGCTCAGCGAGACCTTCCCGGCCGCCGGCGGGCCGTTCTCCATCCGCAACATCGACCCCGAGCGCGGCGAGATCGTGTTGCAGCGCAACGACCGCTACTGGGGCGCGTCGACCAAGTTGCAGCAGATCGTGCTGCGCCAGGCCGGCCCGGCCGATCTGGTCAGCGCGCTCAAGACCGGCGACGACCAGCTGGCGGTGCTCAACCCGAGCGACAGCACGTCCAAGGCGCTCACCGAGCTGGGCAAGGCGGTCAACCTGACCACGGTGCCCAACCCGGTCGTGGTCGAGGTGCTGCTGCGGCAGGGCGGCGCCCGGCTGTCCGATCCGACGCTGCGGGCCGCCGTGTTCGCGGCGATCGACCGGGAGGCCCTGATCACCCTGGGCACGGGCGGCGGCCCGTCGGCCTCGCTGCGCGCCGACTCGCTGGTGCTGGCCCCGTCGCAGCCGGGCTACAAGCCGACGATCCCGGCCGGCGTCGGGGCGCCCAACCACGATCTGGTGAATCAACTTCTCACCCAGGCGGGCTACACCAAGACCAACGGGTCGTGGCTCAAGGACGGCGTGCCGCTCAACCTCGTCATCGGCGCGCCCAACGACCGGGCCCCCTATTCACAGCTGGCCGGCGTGCTCCAGCAGCAGCTGTCGGCGGCCGGCATCGGGGCGACGATCCTGAACACATCCGGTGACCAGCTGTTCGGCACGGTGCTGCCGGCCACCACGACCACCACGCCGACCACGACCACCGGCACCGCCCCTGCCGACAACCAGGGTAGCGACGGCGACAGTTCGGTGGACATCGGGATCGTCCCGCAGGCGGTTGGCGGCGACCCGGCCAGTGTGCTGGCGGCGTCCTTCGGCTGCCGGGGACCGCTGCCCGACGGCGGCACGGCGCTGCCGGCGGCCAACCCGGACGGCTTCTGCGACCACGGCCTGCAGCCGACCGTCGAAGCGGCCCTGACCGGCGCTTTGTCGCTGTCGGACGCGCTGGCCACGGTGGAGCCGGCGCTGTGGTCCCAGCACGTCGCGATGCCGCTGTTCCAACTGGCCGATGTGCTCGCCACCGGTTCCGAGATCACTGGTGTGAACGGCGGACCCCCCTTGGTTGGGCCCTTTGCCGGCGCGCCGACGTGGCGGCGTTCTGTTCGCCGATGACCCATTCGTGTTGTTAATCGCTGTTAATTCGGGCAAGATGGCTGCGCCCGCCGATTTCAACTCTTGACAGATTTTTCCCCCGTTCGGGTAGCGAACGATCCCGCCCGGTAACTGCTCAATCGCTACGCGCTGTCACCGTGTCACCCTTTGGTCACGATCCCGGTGTGCCCAGTGACCCACGGGTATTCCTGTTCTTACGGTGCCTGGCACAGCGCGCAGGTCGAGTAGCTTGTTGCGCGCTATGGTCCCCGGGTGGTGCAGATCGACCTGATCGGGTCGCTGCCGCCCTGTGCTAGGAGGGCACGTGTCAATGAGGAGATCGAAAGCGATCCCCGCGATCGCGGTGATGGCTGGCGCCGCGCTCATGCTGACCGCATGTGGCGGCTCCAGTGGTGGCGGTCAGGACAATGGGTCGGGTTCGGGCGGACTCGCGAGCGCGGCCATTGGCAAGGGTGAATCCGGGGACACCTACACCGCGCCGAAGGTCAACGACATTGGCCCGGTCGTTGTTTCGACCGACAAGCCGTTTACCGCGTACAACAACGCGACGTCCGACGCGGTCCAGTCCTACAACAGCTACGCGCTGATCCAGGTCCTCGCGCGGCCGTTCGTGTTGGACGGCAACAACAAGGTCCTGCTGAACAAGGACGTCATGGACTCGGTCGAGGTCACCTCGACCAGCCCCAAGCAGCAAGCGCCTAAGATCAAGAAGGGTGTGAGCTGGTCCGACGGCGCCGCCTGGAACTGCAAGGACTTCTACCTGGCGTGGCTGGCCCAGAGCGGCACGGACCTCAAGCCGGACGGCAAGACCACGTACTTCCTGCCCGGCGCCACCACCGGCTACAGCCAGATCGACTCGGCCAAGTGCCAGGACGACCAGACCTTCGTCACGGAGTTCTCGTCGCCGTTCGGTGACTGGAAGAGCCTGTTCGGCATCTCCGACGACCTGCTCCCGGCCCACGTGCTGGAGAAGCAGACCGGCGTCTCGGACATCACCCAGGTGACCCCGAAGAGCCCGGCCGACATCCTGACCAAGGTCTCGGACTTCTGGAACACCGGCTGGAAGGGCTTCAAGGCCGACCTGGCCCCCGGCTCCGGCGCGTACATGATCAGCGACTGGCAGCAGGGCTCGTCCATCACGCTGGTGCGCAACCCGAAGTGGACCGGCAACCCCGGCGGCCCGGCGAAGATCACCCTCAAGGCGATCCCCGACTCCAACGCCCAGGTGCAGGCGCTGCAGAACAACGAGGAGCAGGTCCTGTCCTCGGCGCAGCCGGACGCCAACGCCGCGCAGACGCTGCAGGGCCTCGGCTCGTCGGGCATCACCTACGGCGCCAACGCCGGCCTGAACTTCGAGCACCTCGACCTGAACCTGAAGCGCCCGATCTTCCAGGACGAGGCGGTGCGCAAGGCCTTCGGCCAGTGCATCAACCGCAACGAGCTGGTGGACAAGCTGATCAAGCAGGTCCAGCCGGACGCCAAGCCGTTCAACAGCGTCATCTTCTTCCCGGGCATGCCCGGCTACGCCGACAACTACTCGGACAAGCTGATCTCCAACCCGGCGACCGCCAAGGCCACGCTGACCTCTGACGGCTGGGCCCCGGGTCCGGACGGCATCATGGCCAAGGGCGGCCAGAAGCTGACGTTCAAGATCAGCCACACCGACATCCCGCGCCGCAAGCAGACCGTCGCGCTGCTCCAGCAGGAGTGCAAGGCGGCCGGCATCGACATCCAGGACGACACCGACGCGAACTTCCTGGACAAGCGGGTCAGCGACAGCGACTACGACGTGGCGCTGTTCGCCTGGTCGGTGGCTCCGTTCCACTCCGCCGGCATCACCACCTACAAGACCGGCGGCAACCAGAACTGGAACGGCACGACCTCGCCGGCCGCCGACGCCGCCTTCGCCAAGGCGCTGGCGCAGACCGACGACGCCGCCGCGGTGACGGACTACCAGACCGCGGACAAGGCGATCGCCGACACCTACTCGACGTTCCCGCTGTTCCAGCCCCCGAACATGTGGGCCTACACCGGTGACATCGACAAGGCGTACTTCCAGAGCTACTACGGCTCGATGTGGAACGCCAACGAGTGGCAGAAGCCGAACGCCTGATCTGCTGTACCCCGGGTGTGAAGCTCCCCGGCGTCGGTCGCGCTCGCGATCGGCGCCGGGGCGCACCCGTGTTCACCACTGACCCCGTCCCCACCCGTCCAGGCAGACCTCGCTCCAGCCGGCTACCCGACCAGCGCCCGGTGAGGTCGTCGAGGAGCAACCCGTGTTCCAATACCTGATTCGACGGTTGCTGATCTCCATACCCATCCTGTTGATCGGCAGCTTCCTCGTCTTCATACTCGTGGCCTCGGCCGGCGACCCCCTGGCCGGGCTGCGCACCAAGCCGGGCGTCACGGCGCAGCAGATCCACTCCCTGTCCGTCCAGCTCGGCCTGGACCACTCGATCCTGGTCCGGTACTGGGACTGGCTGACCAGCTTCCTGCGCGGCGACTGGGGCACCAGCGTCGCGCTCGGCGAGGCGCAGAGCCCGGTGTTCACCACCGTGTCCAGCGCCCTGTGGGTGACCATGCGCCTGGTCATCGGGGCCGAGCTGATCGCGCTCGTGCTGGGCATCGGCGTCGGCGTGTTCTCGGCCGTCCGCCAGTACTCGATCTTCGACTACCTGATGACCAGCGTCGCGTTCCTGATGTTCTCGATGCCGATCGCCTGTGTGGCCGTCGTGGTCAAGAACTACGGCATCCAGTTCAACGACCTGCTCCAGTCGCTGCACCTCAAGCGCTGGCTGACCACCGCGGGCCCACCGCCCGGCGGCTTCGGCAGCAACCTCGGCCAGGTCATCGTCAGCTACTCCGGAACCTTCCTGCTACCGACGATCTCGCTGATGACCATCAGCTTCGCCGCGTACAGCCGGTTCCAGCGCGCCTCCATGCTGGAGACGCTCAACGCCGACTACGTGCGCACCGCCCGCGCCAAGGGCCTCTCGCAGAGCCGGGTGATCTTCCGTCACGCCATGCGCAACGCGCTCATCCCGGTCAGCACCCTGTTCGCGCTCAACATCGGCGCCATCATCGGCGGCGCCATCATCACCGAGCGGGTCTTCGGCTGGAACGGCATGGGCACGGTGCTGGTGAAGGCCGTGTCCAACTACGACCCACCGACCCTGATGGGCTGGTTCGCGGTGACCGCGACGGTCGTCGTGGTGTTCAACCTGATCTCGGACCTGCTCTACGGCCTTCTCGACCCGAGGATTCGCCTTGGCTAACGCAACCCAGACCGCAGGCGACGGCGGCGGCGCGGTCGCCGTGCGCCACGAGTTCGACGCCAAGGCGCGTTCTCAGACCTCGATCATTCTCGGCCGCTTCGTGCGGCACCGCCTGGCCATGGTCAGCCTCGCCGTGCTGGTGCTGCTGGCGGTCGCGTCGTTCGTGGTGCCGATGTTCCTGAAGTTCAGCTACGCCGACACCAGGGCGGGCAGCTACCTACGGCCCGGCGGCGGCCACCTGCTGGGCACCGACCAGCTGGGCCGGGACGCCTTCGCCCAGCTGCTGCGCGGCACCCAGTTCTCGCTGGCCATCGCCTTCACGGTGGCGATCAGCTCGACCATCGTCGGCGTGCTGATCGGTGCCGTCGCCGGCTACCTGAAGGGCCTCGTCGACAGCAGCCTGATGCGGCTGGTCGACCTGTTCCTGATCGTGCCGCAGATCGCGCTGACCGCCCTGCTGGTGCACGCCTTCGCGCCCAGCTGGTACATCGTGGCCGCGGTGCTGGCGCTGTTCAACTGGATGCAGATCGCCCGCATCACCCGCGGTGAGGCGCTGTCGCTGTCGGCCCGCGAGTTCGTCGAGGCCTCCCGGGCCTCGGGCGGCGGCACCTGGCACATCGTGTTCAAGCACCTGATCCCGAACATGATCGGCACCATCACGGTCAACGCCACGCTGTCGGTGTCCACGGCCGTGCTGACCGAGGCCGCGCTGTCGTTCATCGGTCTCGGCGTGCAACTGCCGGACACCTCGCTCGGCCTGATCGTCCAGGACAACTACACCCAGGTGCTGCTGCGCCCGTGGCTGTTCTGGGGCCCGTTCCTGGCCATCGTGGCGATCTCGATGACGATCAGCTTCATCGGTGACGGACTGCGTGACGCGTTCGACCCGAGGCAGACGAAGGTGCGTGCGTGATGACCGAGACGATCGACCCGAACGAGCCGCTGCTCCGGGTGGCCGACCTGACGGTCGAGTTCCCCACCGACGACGGCGTCGTGCACGCGGTGCGCGACCTGTCGTTCGACCTGAAGCCGCGTGAGGTGCTGGGGGTCGTCGGCGAGTCCGGCTCCGGCAAATCGGTGTCCTCCATGGCGATTCTCGGCCTGCTGCCTCGTAGCGCCCGGATCTCGGGCTCCATCTCGTACCGCGGCCAGGAGCTCAACGGCCTGAGCTACAACGAGATGCGCAAGTTCCGCGGCAACTCGGTGTCCATGATCTTCCAGGACCCGATGACTTCGCTCAACCCAGTTTTCACGGTGGGGGCGCAGCTGTCCGAGGCCTACCTTGAGCACCACAAGGTGTCCAAGAAGGCCGCGTGGGCCAAGGCCGTCGAGGCGCTGGAGCAGGTCGGCATCCCGCAGCCGGACCGGCGGGCCAAGCAGTACCCGCACGAGTTCTCCGGCGGCATGCGGCAGCGCGTGGTGATCGCCATGGCGATCATCAACGACCCGGACGTGATCATCGCCGACGAGCCGACCACCGCGCTGGACGTGACGGTGCAGGCGCAGATCCTGGAGACGCTGCTGCGGATCCGGGACGACACCAACGCGGCCATCATCATGATCACCCACGACCTGGGTGTCGTGGCCGGCATGGTGGACAAGGTGCAGGTCATGTACGCCGGCACCGTGGTCGAGGCCGGCACCGTCGACGACGTGTTCGACGCCCCGCGCATGCCGTACACGGTGGGCCTGCTCGGCTCCAACCCGGACCCGAGCCTGATCGGGCAGAAGCTGACCCCGATCAGCGGCGCCCCGCCCTCGCTGGTCAACCTGCCGACGGGCTGCGCCTTCTCGCCGCGCTGCCCGCTGGTGGCACCGGTGTGCCACGAGTCGGAGCCGGACCTGCTGGAGATCGGCGGCGCGGTGGTCCACCACAGCCGGTGCCACCGGTGGAACGACCTCGCCGGTTACGAGGATCCGAAGAAGCTGTTCGCCCGCAAGGAGATCGGCGCCGAGGAGCCGCTCGCGGCCCTCCTGATCGACAACCCCGAGGTGGTCGTCGAGGAGCACCTCGCGGACAGCGGCGACAAGAAGGAGGCCGCGTCGTGAGCACCGGCACCGAGACCAGGCCGGCCAGCGGCGACGCGGGCACCACCGGCACTCCTCTGCTCCAGGTCAAGGACCTGTTCAAGTCGTTCCCGGTGCGGGGCGGCGGCATCATCCCGCGCACGGTGGGACAGGTGCAGGCCGTGCACGGCGTCAGCTTCGACCTGGCCGCCGGCGAGACGCTCGGCCTGGTCGGCGAGTCCGGCTCGGGCAAGTCGACCACCGGCCGGGCCATCCTCCAGCTGCACAAGCCCACGTCGGGCTCGGTGAAGTTCGAGGGCCGCGAACTGACCACCATGCACAGCAAGGAGCTCCAGGCGATGCGCCGGGACCTCCAGATCGTGTTCCAGGACCCGTACGCGTCCCTGGACCCGCGCTGGCAGGTCAACGACATCATCGCCGAGCCGCTGCGGATCCACCGCTTCGGCAGCGCCGAGACCATCCAGCAGCGGATCAACCAGCTGATGGAGATCGTCGGCCTGAACCCCGAGCACCGCAACCGCTACGCCCACGAGTTCTCCGGCGGGCAGCGGCAGCGCATCGGGATCGCCCGGGCGCTGGCCCTGAACCCGAAGTTCGTGGTCCTGGACGAGCCCGTGTCGGCGCTGGACGTGTCCGTGCAGGCCGGTGTGGTGAACCTGTTGGGCGAGCTTCAGCAGGAGCTCAACCTGGCGTACCTGTTCGTGGCCCACGACCTGTCCGTGGTGCGGCACCTGTCGCACCGGGTGGCGGTCATGTACCTGGGTTCGCTGATCGAGGTCGGGCCGCGGGAGCAGATCTACAGCAAGCCCATGCACCCGTACACGCAGGCGCTGCTGTCGGCCGTGCCCGTGCCCGATCCCAAGCGGGAGCGGGAGCGCCAGCGCAGCCGGATCGTGCTCACCGGCGACGTGCCCAGCCCGGTCAACCCGCCGTCGGGCTGCCGGTTCCGGACCCGCTGCTGGAAGGCGCAGGACGTCTGCGCCACCGAGGTGCCCGAGCTGAAGCGGCGCGGCGACAGCGAGCTGTTGTCGGCGTGCCACTTCGCCGAGGAGATGCACGTCGCCTGAGCTGGCACCGTGGGCCGTTCGACGACTCCCCCTCGTCGGACGGCCCACGAGCCGTTCACCGGTGTTCCTCCCCACGGTGTCTCGACCCTAGCGGGAGGGTCTGACATTTTCGTGACGCCGAGGGGATCAGCTGGTCTTGAGCCTGGTCAGGAAGGCGCCGAAGGCCTTGGCGGGGAAGAGAAGATGCCCGCCCTCGGGGTTCTTCGAGTCCCGAACGGCGGTCAGTAGCGGCTGGACAGCGAGCTCAACACACTCGCCGCCGTTGCCGTTGCTGTAGCTGGACTTCCGCCACTGGGCGAGTTCGACGCACGCGCCGCCGTTGCCGTTGCTGTAGCTGGACTTTCGCCAGCGTGGGGTCGCCATGCGGCCCTCCTAGAGATCGCGCAGTACCTGGCCGATCAGCTCCACCGTCTGCGCGGTGCTCAGCGCCGCGCCCAGGAGCCGCTCGAACGTGAGGCTACACGCGTCGACCTGCGCCTCCTGATCGAAATAGTCCGAGCCGAACAGGTTCTCCGCGTAGGCAATGCGAACCCCGTAGGGCTGCGGCAACTGCAGGATCGTGAATGGGCTGCCCATCGCGGCGTGCGCTCCCGCGGCATACGGCAGCACATGCAGCTCGATGGTCGGCCAGCCTGTCAGTTCTAGGGCCTGTTTCAGATGTCAGAGCCACTCGTTGATCGCCGCGATAACGACCGTGGCCTCATACCGGACAGCGAGCTTGTCGTACCGAGTGGCCACGGCCCGGTTCCGCTTGAGTCGGTTGATGCCGCACTCCACAGCATGCCGCCGCTTGTAGATCTCCTTGTCGAACGCCGGCCGACGACCACCACGCGCACCACGGTTCTTGCGATGGAGGATCTGGTCCGCCTTCTCCGGAATCGTGCACCGAACACCCCGCCGCCGCAGGTAGCAGCGATTGGCGCGGGAGCCGTACGCCTTGTCCCCCAAGACCCGATCCGGGCGCGTCCGCGCCCGCCCCCGACCCAGACGGGGCACCCTGATTCGCTCCAACACCGTCTGGAACTGCGGCGAGTCACCCCGCTGCCCGGCCGTGACCACGACCGACAACGGCTTCAGCCCCTGCTCGGTCGCCAGGTGCACCTTCGTGGTCAGCCCGCCCCGGGACCGGCCGATCCCATGGTCATCCGGCTCGGTGTCGACTCCACCCGGAGATTCACGCTGGTCAGCCCCTTTTTACGCGCGCCAGCGGCATGCTGGTGCGCGCGAGCCACAGTGGAGTCGACGCTCACATCCCAGGTGATCAGCCCGGCCGCGTCAGCCTCGGCCTGCAACCGGGTCAGGATCTGTTTCCAAGTCCCGTCGCGCTGCCAGCGTCGGAACAGGCCATACACGGTCTGCCACGGCCCGTACCGGTCCGGCAGGTCTCGCCACTGCACACCCGTCCGCACCCGGAACCGGATCCCGTTGATGAGTTGCCGTTTCGGGTGTTTGGGCGGGCGTCCAGACTTCTTGCCCTTGGGTAGCAAGGGTTCCAGCTTTGCCCACTGCTCGTTCGTCAGATCACCACGACCCACCCGAAGATCATCTCAAACCGAGATCAACTTCTGAAACAGGCCCTAGCAGCCGCTCCAACTGCGCGGCCATGACTACAGGGCCGCCGACCACTCGCCGAATCACCGCCTCGTTCAACACGACCACCAGGCGTGGTGGCTGGTCTTCGAGTAGCAGGTTCTGCCGCTCGCTCCGCCCCGCTACCAGCCGGTCGACCTCTTTGGCCGGGCGGGTCGGATCTGCGGCCAAGGTGACCACTCGCGAGTAGTCCTCGGTCTGGAACAGGCCATGAACGAGTTCGTTCTCGTAGATGCGGATCTCGCTGCTTGCCTGCTCAAGGCCGGCGTACTTCTGGGCCCAGTCCGCAACGCGATAGCTGGTCCTGCGGCGGGAGTCCCTGGCCAGGGCCTTCAGCTGGTCGGCCTTCTTGGCGGGGAGGTCGAACAGCTCGGCCAGGGCCTTGACCTCCAAGGTGCTCAGCGAGCCTTTGCCGTTCTCGATCCGGCTGATCTTCGACAGGTCGCAGTCCAACACCTCGGCCATGGCCTCGCGGCTGACCGAGCTGTTCTCCCTGAGCTCCCGCATCTCGAAGCCCAACAGGATCTTGCTGACCACCGGGTTCGCCATGGCGGACATCCTCACCTCATGCCGACCACATGTGCACCGACGTCACCTGATCGTGTCACATCTAAACCGCATATGTAGGTTGTACTGTGCTTGCTATGAGCGATCTGGTGCGGCTGAAGGGCCCCCGGTTCGCGTGGCAGCCGGCCGACGGACGCCGGCACTGCTACCCGGACGAGCAGCTCCTGGCCTGGGGCACGCACGTCATGGCGCTGTGCGGCAAGGGCATGGCGGCCAAACGGGTCCCCCGCGAGCAGTGGTTGTGGCCGACCTGTCACGACTGCGCGGAACAGGCCCGCGAACGGCAGGCCGATGGCTGACGTTTCCGCAGGTCGGGGCCGTCGAAGCGCTACGCCACCGGCGCGTCACGGAGACGTCACGCCCCCTTGGTTAGCTCAGACCCGTCGACGTCCGGATGTTCCGAGTCGCTGCCGGCCTCGCGGCAGGGGGGAACTCGGGCCGCCCGGGCGCTGACGATCAAGGGGGGAAACGAGGCCGCGTTCGCAGATTCCCCAGTCCCGGACGCGGTCTCGGCCTCCCCACCACCGGTGGCCGTCAGACCCGAGCTCTACGCTTGGCCAGTGACCCTGACCGCCCCACCACGGCTCGCGCTGGTGCACGCGCACCCCGACGACGAGAGCCTGTGGACCGGGGGAACCATCGCCCACTACGCCTCCCTCGGCGTGCACGTCACCGTCGTCACCTGCACGCTCGGTGAGGAGGGCGAGATCATCCCCGCCCGCCTGAACGAACTACGCGCCGAGGCCGCCGACCAGCTCGGCGGCTACCGGGTCGGCGAGCTCCGCTCCGCCTGCGCCGCGCTCCGCGTCAACGACCACCGCTACCTGGGCGGCATCGGTCGGTGGCGCGACTCGGGCATGGTCGGCGTCGACGCCAACCACCACCCGCGCGCCTTCATCGGCGGCGACCTCGCCCTGCAGACCGAGCAGCTGGCCGAGGTGCTGCGAGAGGTCAAGCCGCAGGTCGTCGTCAGTTACGACAGCAACGGCGGCTACGGCCACCCCGACCACATCCGCGCGCACGAGATCACCACCACCGCCGCGGCCTCCGTGCCGGACGTGCTGCGCGTCTTCCACGCCGTCACCTCGCGCGACGCCACCGCCGCCGGCCTGGCCAAGCTGCGCGACGTCGAGGGCGTGCCGTACCGGATGCCCGAGCCCGGCGAGCTGCCCGTCGTCGACGACGAGATCATCACCACCCGCGTCGCCATCGAGCCCCACGTGCCGACCAAGCTCAGCGCCCTGCGTGCCCACGCCACCCAGGTCAGCGTGTGGCAGAACGGCGAGGGCGCCGCCTGCTACGCCCTGTCCAACGGCATCACCCAGCCCGTCGTCGGCACCGAGTTCTACGTGCTCGCCGCCGGCCCGGCCGAGGGCGCCGAGACCGACCTGTTCGGCGGCCTGAACGATGTGGAGCGCATGCGATGAGGCCCGGCGACTGGGTGGTTCTCGTCGTGCTCGTACTCGACGCGATCCTGCTCGCGGTCGTCGACACCGTCTTCCTGCCCGCCCGGTTCGACGGCTCCGTGCTGCCGGACCTGGGCGGCTTCCCGTTCCCGATCACCATCCTGATCGCCTTCGTCACCACGCCCATGCTCGTGCGGGCGGCGGCCCGGCTGCGGCCCGTCACCTGGGTCGGCGGCCTGCCCGGGTTCGCGTGGATCGCCGTGATCCTGTGGCTGGCCGTGGGCGGTCCGGGCGGCAACTTCCAGGTCTATCCCGACTGGCGGATCCTCGCGCTGCTCGCGGCCGGTGCGCTGCCGTCGGCGGTGGTCCTCGGCAACGCGCTGGGCCGGGCCCGAGCGCCGCAGCCCACCGCCGGTGGATGACGCGGAGGTCGTCGCCGCGCTCCGGCCGTTCGCCCGCGCCGCCGCGCAGGTGCTGGCCGTTGCTCGACGATCCGGACCCCTTCCGCCTGCACGGCCGGGCCATCGGCGCCGTGGCCAACATCGACGGCGTCGACCCCAAGTACCTGGCCCGCCTCGGCGCCCTGCCCACGGAGCTGACCAGCCGCGTCGCCGCCCTCGTGCCCCTGCTGGTCGCCTCCACCGGCGTCGACCGCAAGGCCCTGACCCTGTGCGAGCAGGCCCTGGTCGTCTGCGCCGAGGCCGACAGCGTCGAGCTGCGGGTCCGGGTGCTGGCCGCCGTCCTCTACGGCCGTGACGTCCGCGCCGCCTCCGTCGGCGGCGGCGAGGACGGTCAGACCACCTGGCTGCTCGCCGAGCTCGTGGAGTCCAACCGGCGGCACGGCCGGGTCACCGTGCGGGCCCTCGCCGTCACCGCGCAGCGCCTCGGCGACCTGTTGGCGACGATCGACGGGCGCACCGGACCCCTGATCGGTGGCAGGCTGGTGCTGTGGCGTCTGCGCAAGCGTGCGCGGCGCTGGATGCGGGAGCAGAGCGCGGTCCGGTGGGACCCGCGTGGGAGGCAGTCATGAGTGTGCAGCGCAAGGACGACCGGCACTCCAACGACCCGATCGACGCCATCAAGGCCCTGGTCGACGGCGAGAACGAGAAGGCCAAGCCCAGCACCGGCGGCCCCCAGTTCCGTATCGTCGGTGACGTTCGTCACACCGACAAGAAGAAAAAGGCCTAGGCCGCCAGTAGGCGTAGCGATGGTGCTCGGTGAAGCCGAGGCCCTCGTACAACCTGATTGCCGCCTCGTTGTGCACGGCGACCTGGAGCACTGCACCCTGCGCGCCACGGTCCCGGGCCCACGTGCCCAGGGCCGCCATCAGCCGCCGCGCCGTGCCCTGACGGCGCAGCTCCGGCCGCACGGACAGCCGTGAGATGTGCAAGGTCGAGTCCACGATGCAGCCCCGGACCACCGCCGCGCCCTCGACGTGCCCGAAGCCGAGCAGTGGACCGGTGCCCAGCACATGCCGCTGCGCCGCGGTCGGCTCGCCGACGGCCAACTCCCACCACTGCGGCGACGGCTTGTCCAGAACCTCGCCCTGGGTCTCCCCATCGGGCAGCGGGCCGGTCAGCACCGTCGCCACTGCGCCGCCCGGGTGGTCCTCGGCCAGACTCCAGTCCGCTTCCCGGATACGCCGCTCGGTCTCGGACCCTTGGGTGACATGAGCTGCCGGATTGATGCCGTTTCGCGCCGCGAAAGCGGCGATGGTTGCCAGCGCCTCAGGCATCGGCACGCCGGGATCGCCGGTGGTCAGCGCGCTGTTGGCCCGCCCCGTGAAGCCGCCGGCCGCCCTCAGGCGCCACTGGCCCAGGCGCTCGTCGACCAGCGCCGGCCAGGCGTCGGCACACCGCAGTTCCAGCTCCGTGATGGCGTCCATCGGGTGACTGTGCCCGGGGCCACACGGCGGTTCCAGCATTTTTCCCGACCCTCGGGACGTACCGTGGCGATTGGGTGCCCGGGTGCGAACCCCACCGGCCAGCCGGGGGATACTGGCCGGGTGCCCGCGGAACCGCGCACCGATGTCCCGCGGCAGATGGACGAAGACGGAAGCAGGAGAACGCAGTGACCTACGTGATCGCCGAGCCCTGCGTCGATCTACTCGACAAGGCGTGCATCGAAGAGTGCCCCGTCGACTGCATCTACGAGGGTGACCGGATGCTCTACATCCACCCCGACGAGTGCGTCGACTGCGGAGCCTGTGAGCCGGTGTGCCCGGTGGAGGCCATCTACTACGAGGACGACGTCCCCGACCAGTGGAAGGACTACACCAAGGCGAACGCCGACTTCTTCAACGAGCTCGGCTCGCCCGGCGGCGCGGCGAAGATCGGCAAGACCAGCAACGACCCGTCGTTCGTGGCGGCGCTGCCGCAGCAGGCCGCGCACGAGTGAGTGGTTCTACATCGGGGCCGGCCCTGCCGGACTTCCCGTGGGACTCGCTGGCCGACCACACCGCCACCGCGCGGTCACACCCGGACGGTGTGGTCGACCTGTCCGTCGGAACACCGGTCGACCCGGTGCCCGAGCTGATCCGTGACGCCCTCGCGGCCGTCAGCGACCAGCCCGGCTACCCGACCACGCACGGTACCCCCGAGCTGCGGCAGGCCGCCGTCGACGCGCTGGCCCGCCGCTTCGGCGTGACCGGCCTCGACCCGGTCGCCGTGCTGCCGACCATCGGCTCCAAGGAGCTGGTGGCCTGGCTGCCCACGCTGCTCGGCGTGCGCGCCGGGGACCTGGTGGCCATTCCCGAGCTCGCCTATCCGACCTACGAGGTCGGGGCCCTGCTCGCCGGCGCCGAGGTGGCGCGGGTGGAGGGGCTCACCGCGCTCGGGCCGCGCCGTCCCGCGCTGCTGTGGCTCAACTCCCCGTCCAACCCGACCGGCCGGGTGCTGCCCATCGAGCACCTGCGCAAGGTCGTCGACTGGGCTCGGGAGCGGGGCACCATCGTCGCCTCCGACGAGTGCTACCTGTCCCTCACCTGGGACGCTGACGCCGTCTCGATCCTGGATCCCCGGGTCAGCGGCGGCAGCACCGAGGGGCTGCTGGCCGTGCACTCGCTGTCCAAGTCCTCCAGCCTCGCCGGCTACCGCGCCGGCTTCGTCACCGGCGATCCCGCGTTGGTCAAGCGTCTGCTGGAGATCCGCAAGCACGCCGGCATGATCGTGCCCCGGCCCGTGC
>NZ_KK037166.1:4849798-4895730 GCF_000568255.1 Kutzneria sp. 744 | reverse complement strand
TTCGCCCTGGGCGACGACCAGCACGTCGTCGAGCAGCGGGCCCGCTACCAGGCCCGGCGCAAGGTCCTGCGGGAGGCGCTGCTCGGCGCCGGCTTCCGCATCGACCACTCCGAGGCCGGCCTCTACCTGTGGGCCACCCGGGACGAGGACGCCTGGGACACCGCCGCCTGGCTGGCCTCGCTCGGCATCCTGGCTGCTCCCGGCACCTTCTACGGCCCCACCGGCAACCGCCACGTGCGAATGGCGCTGACCGCCACCGACGAACGCATCGCCGCCGCCGCCTCCCGCCTGGCTGGCTAGCCGGAGCCTAACGCCCCTACGTCTGGCCGCCCACTTTTTTGCCACATGCGCTTCCCACTTGGCACCAGACGCCACATAGGAAGCGCATGTGGCGTTTCCACCCCCAAACGCCACATGCGCTTCCCGTTTGGCGCCTGGTGCCACATAGGAAGCGCATGTGGCAAAAGAGGGGGTGTTCAGCGAAGGACGGTTCTACCCTGGCGGTCTACCGCCGACCAAGCGGCGTGCCACAGGTCGCGGGTGGTCACGCGGCGGACGTGCTCCCGCTCCACCAGCCGTCCGGCCACGAACACCAGGTCCCAGTCGACGACGTCGCCCTGAGCCGCCACCAGTCGCCGGACCTCCTGCTCGGCGACGCAGGCGTCCTGGTGCTCGCCCAGCACCTCCTGCAGCTCCTTCGACGCCCGCACCAGCTCCTTGAGCTGCTTGCCGGTGATGGGACGGACCAGCTCGGCGGCGTACCGCAAACGCTTGCCGAGGATGCGCAGCCGGTGCAGGTCCTCATCCGGCGGATCGGCCGGCAGGGCCCGCACCGCCTTGCGCAGCTTCCGGTACGGCGCCCGCACCAGATCCATCAGCTCGGGCTCCGACGCGGTTGGGTCGAGCTCGGAGTTGGCGGCCTGGGCCAGGTGCCCCAGCAGCGTCCGGTAGCGCGAGCTGTTCAGAGCCGAGGTGAGCCGCGCACGGGCGGAGACCCGCTCGTTGACGAGGCCGTCCAGCAGGGTGGTGGCGACGGTCCGCTCGTCATCGGGGAAGTCGTCGGACTCGGCCCGGAGACGATCGATCAGCACGTCCAGATCCCGCACCGGTCCCAGCGCGCCGCCGAGCCAGCCCAGCTCGACCCGCAGCTTGGCACTGTCGGGCGCGGACTTGAGCACAGCTCGCAGCCGCCGCACCGACACGCGCATCTGGTGCAGGTCCTCGGGATCCTCGCCGGTGCGGGTGCCCGGCTCGTAGTGCAGCATGGCCAACGTCTGGGCATGCAGCGCCGCTCGGACGTGGCGGGCGACCGGATCCTTCGCGGTGGCCGGGACGGGGAGCGGCGCCAGGCCCAACCGTTCCGGCGTGACGGGCCGGCGAGCTGGGGCGATGGACGTGCTCATTGGTGAATGGTAGGTGACATGCGGATGAATGGCTCCCCCGAAGAGACGCACGCGGACCTGCTCGAAGCGGCCGTTCGTGAGGCCAGGGCCGGTCGGGCCGAGGGCGGCATCCCGATCGGCGCCGCGCTTTTCCACGTGGACGGCACGCTGTTGGGCAGCGGCCACAACCGCCGCGTGCAGGATGGCGATCCCTCGATGCACGCCGAGACCGCCGCCTTCCGCAATGCCGGCCGGCGACCGACCTATCGGGACACGATCATGGTGACCACGCTGTCGCCGTGCTGGTACTGCTCCGGCCTCGTCCGCCAGTTCAACATCGGCCACGTCGTGATCGGCGAGGCCCGCACCTTCCACGGCGGCCACGACTGGCTGGCCGAGCACGGCGTGGCCGTGACGGTGCTCGACGACGCCGAATGCGTCAGCATGATGACCGAGTTCATCGCGGCCGAACCGCACCTGTGGTTCGAGGACATCGGGGAGACTCCGTGACCCACGCAGTGCCCAGCATCGACCTCCAGGCCTGGTTCCACGGCGACGACCGGGACCGTGCCGAGGTCGCCGCCCGCGTCGACGAGGCCTTGCAGACGGCCGGCTTCCTGCTGATCACCGGGCACGAGGTGAGCACCTCGTTGCGTGACGACACGCGGGCCGTGGCCCGGGAGTTCTTCGCGCTGCCCGAGGACGTCAAGCAGACCTACGCCACCGCCGTCGGCGGCCGCGGCTGGCTGCCGCCCGGGGCCGAGGCCAACGGCTACGCAGAGGGCACGCCCACGCCGCCGGACATGAAGGAGTCCTTCACCGCCGCCTGCGACACCCCCACCGGCAACCCCGCCGTCGACGCCGAGTGGTTCGCCCCCAACGTCTGGCCCGACGCCCAGCTGCCCCGGATGCGCTCCGTCGTCGGCGAGTACCTGGACGAGATGCACGCCCTGTCCGACGAGCTGATGGCCCTCTGCGCCGTCGCCCTCGGACTGGACGTCGACTACTTCGAGCCGTTCCTGTCCGAGCCCACCTACGGCTTCAACATCAACTGGTACCCGCCCCTGACCCGCGTCGGCCCCGCTGCCGAGGGCCAGTTCCGCATCGGTCCGCACACCGACTTCGGCACCGTCACCGTGTTGGACCGCGAGCCCGGCCTCGGCGGCCTCCAGATCTACACCGCCGACGGCCAGTGGATCGACGCCCCCTACGACCCCGCCGCCTTCACCGTCAACATCGGCGACCTCATGGCCCGCTGGACCGGCGACCGCTGGCGCTCCACCCGCCACCGCGTCCTGCCCCCACCCGCCGACGCCCCCACCGAGGACCTGGTGTCGTTGGTCTTCTTCTACGAAGCCAACCACGACGCCGTGGTGGAGTCCATGGCCCCGCCCATCGGCCGGCGCAGCTACCCGGCCACCAACTGGGGGCAGTACCTGAAGGAGAAGCTGGCCGCGATCAGCGTGGGGTGAACAGGCTCCCACCCAAGGTGGTTTCTAGTGGTCGTTGCAACACCTGAGTGATCAGGAGACGCAACGATGACCAGACGACACCGTGACCGGATCCCCGAGGGCATGACCAGGGACCCGTCCCGGCGTGGCAAGCGCCTGACCGCCGAGCGCGGCACTTACTTTGCGTTGGTGGACCTGGGTGTGGGCAGCCGGGAAGCGGCCCGGCGGGTCGGGATCAATTACCGCACCGCGAAGTACTGGCAGGCCGCCGCGAAAGCCGCCGCCACGGCGGCGCCACCAGCGCAGCCGGTGGTGTCGTCCCGCTACCTGAGTCTGGACGAGCGGATCGTGATCGCCGACCGGGTCCGCCAACCCGGAGTGTCGCCCGACCAACCAAGGTGGCATGTGAGTCACGAGACGATCTACCAAGCCCTGTATGTGCAGGCTCGGGGCGGTTTGCGGCGGGAGGTCGCCGGCTGGTTGCGGACCGGCCGTATCGCGCGACGCCCCCGCACCCGTGCGGATGCGCGTCGGCCGCGGATGGCCACCGACATGGTCATGATCAGCGACCGGCCGGCCGAGGTGGCGGATCGGGCGGTGCCGGGGCACTGGGAAGGCGATCTGGTCATGGGCGCGTTCAACCGGTCGGCGATCGGCACGCTGGTGGAGCGGACGACCCGGTTCGTGATGCTGCTGCACCTGCCGGATGGCTACACCCCGACGGCGGTCCGTGACGCCCTCGTGGCGAAGATCGCCACCTTGCCGGCGCAGTTGCGGCGGTCGTTGACGTGGGATCAGGGCAGCGAGATGCACCTGCACGGCCAGTTCACCGAGACGACGGGGATGCCGGTCTACTTTTGCGACCCGCACTCACCCTGGCAGCGCGGCTCCAACGAGAACACCAACGGCCTGCTACGCCAGTACTTCCCCAAGGGCACCGACCTGTCGGTCCACACCGCCGAGCACCTGGACGCGGTCGCGGCCGAACTCAACGACCGGCCCCGCGAGACACTCGGCTGGGACAGCCCAGCTGAACGCGTGACACGACTGCTCACCACCACCGGCTAGCAGCAGTGTTGCAACGACCACTAGAAACCGCCCAACCCGGGGGGCTGGCCCCGCTGCCAGTCTACTCGCGGCGGGGCCGGGTGATCTTGGTTGAGGGCTGCCTTGTGGATAACCGGTGAGCTGTGGATAACTGTCAGTTCGCGTGCAAGGCGGCGTTGAGTTCGATGCCCTGGCCCTTGCGGGCCTTGACCTCGACGACGCCGGTGGTGGAGTTGCGGATGAACAGCAGGCCGGACTGGCCGGCGAGCTCCAGGGCCTTGACCACCGAGCCGGAGGGCAGGGTGACCTTGGTGCCGGCGGTGACGTAGAGGCCGGACTCGACGACGCAGTCGTCGCCGAGGGGGATGCCGATGCCGGCGTTGGCCCCGATCAGGCAGCGCTCGCCGAGGGAGATGACCTCCTTGCCGCCGCCGGAGAGGGTGCCCATGATCGAGGCGCCGCCGCCGACGTCGGAGCCGTCGCCGACGACGACGCCGGCGGAGATACGGCCCTCGACCATGGAGGCGCCGAGGGTGCCGGCGTTGAAGTTGACGAAGCCCTCGTGCATGACGGTGGTGCCGGTGGCCAGGTGTGCGCCGAGGCGGACGCGGTCGGCGTCAGCGATGCGGACACCGGTGGGCAGCACGTAGTCGACCATGCGCGGGAACTTGTCGACGCCGTACACGGTCACCGGCCCACGGGACCGCAGGCGGAGGCGGGTGGCCTCGAAGTCGGCGACGGAGCACGGCCCGAAGTTGGTCCACACGACGTTGGCCAGCAGACCGAATTGTCCCTCCAGGCTCAGTCCGTGCGGCTTGACCAGGCGGGACGAGAGCAGGTGCAGGCGCAGGTACACGTCGTGGGTGTCGACCGGCGCGGCGGACAGGTCCTCGATCACCGTCTCGACCCGGACCACGGTCACGCCACGGGCCTTGTCCTCGCCGAGCACGTCGGCGAAGTCGGGCTGGTCGGCGGCGGGGGAGTCGAGGGTCGGCGACGGGTACCAGGTGTCCAGGACGGTTCCGTCGGCGGCGATGGTGGCAAGGCCGGTGCCGTAAGCGCTGGTGGTCACGGCACAACGGTAACGTGCCGGTCGTGACGACAAGCCTGGACCTGACCGCCGATCCCGTCGAGCTGACCGCTGCCCTGGTGGACGTGCCGAGCGTCTCCGGCGACGAGGAAGCGCTGGCCACGGCGGTCAAAGCGGCGCTGGAGAAGCAGGCCCCGCACCTGGAGATCAAGGTGTCCGGGAACACGGTGATGGCCCGCACGAACCTGGGCCGGCCGTCCCGCGTGGTCCTGGCCGGCCACCTCGACACGGTGCCGATCAACGGCAATCTGCCGTTGCGCCGCACGGGTTCGGGCGACGATCTTGTGCTGCACGGCTGCGGGGCCGTCGACATGAAGGGCGGCGACGCCGTCTTCCTGCACCTGGCCGCGACCATCGCCGAGCCGGTGCACGACCTCACCTTCATCTTCTACGACTGCGAGGAGATCGAGGCGACCCGCAACGGGCTGGGCCGCATCGAGCGGGAGTTGCCGGAGTGGCTGCGGGGCGACCTGGCCATCGTGGGCGAGCCGTCCAACGGCGTGATCGAGGCCGGCTGCCAGGGAACGCTGCGGATCGAGTTGCGCACCAAGGGAATCCGCGCCCACACGGCCCGGGCCTGGATGGGCGAGAACGCCATCCACGCCATGGGCGGGGCGCTGCACAAGCTGGACCTGTACGAGGCGCGGCAGGTGGACATCGACGGCTGCCACTACCGCGAGGGCCTGCAGGCGGTGAAGATCACCGGCGGTGTCGCCGGCAACGTGGTGCCGGACGAGTGCGTGCTGACGATCAACCACCGCTTCGCCCCGGACCGCAGCGCCGAGCAGGCGGTGGAACACCTTCGGCCGCTGTTCGAGGGCTACGAACTGACGGTCATCGACGCGGCGGAGGGCGCGCTGCCCGGTCTGTCCGCGCCGACGGCCCGTGAACTGGTCGAGGCCGCGGGCGGCACGCCGGTGGCGAAGCTGGGCTGGACGGACGTGGCGCGGTTCGCGGCGCTGGGCATTCCGGCGGTGAACTTCGGCCCGGGCGACCCGACGTTGGCCCATACCCAGCAGGAGAACGTGGCCGCCGAGCAGATCGCGCGGTGCGAGCGGGTGCTGCGCCGCTTCCTGAGTAGGGTTTCATGATGAACGAGAACCAGGAGCAGCCGCTGAACGAGCGGCAGCGTGGTCCGGTGACGCTGCGCCGGGACCGCTCCAGCGACTCCACCACCACGGACCAGCGGCTGCTGGACTCCCGCGGCCCGTCCGACTGGGTGCACACCGACCCGTGGCGGGTGCTGCGGATCCAGGCCGAGTTCGTGGAGGGCTTCGGCGCGCTGGCCGAACTGCCCAAGGCCGTCACGGTGTTCGGCTCCGCCCGCACCAAGCAGGACCACCCGGACTACGAGACCGGCCGCAAGCTCGGCGGCGCGCTGGCCGAGGCCGGCTTCGCCGTGATCACCGGCGGCGGCCCGGGCTCGATGGAGGCGGTCAACCGCGGCGCCTCGGAGGCCGGCGGCTACTCCGTCGGGCTGGGCATCGAGCTGCCGTTCGAGCAGGGCCTGAACCCGTGGGTCGACCTCGGCGTCAACTTCCGCTACTTCTTCACCCGCAAGACCATGTTCATCAAGTACGCCCAGGCGATCATCTGCCTGCCGGGCGGCTTCGGCACCCTGGACGAGCTGTTCGAGGCGCTGACCCTGGTGCAGACCAAGAAGGTCACCAAGTTCCCCGTCGTCCTGTTTGGACGGTCCTACTGGCAGGGCCTCTACGACTGGCTACACGATTCGGTGGAAGGCGGCGGCAAGATCGGGGCCAAGGACATGAAGCTGCTACATCTGACGGACGACATCGACGACGCCGTCCGTGTGGTCCAGGACGCCTATCGGGCGTGGGAGCAGGTGCACTGATTCCCGACTTTCGGACCTGACGGTTGGCACGCGGCACCCCCTTGAATGGGCGGGGTCGGCTGATCTGGAGGGAAGCCATGGTGGGACGTTCGGTCAAGTCCGCGGGTGTGCTGGTGGTCGGGGCCGCGCTGGCGCTGGGTGGCGTCGTCGCCGCCCCCGCCGTCGCAGCGCCCGCCCCGGGCCAGCACAGCTTCAGTGCGGCGGCGCGGTCCTTCGTGGGCGCGGACACCGTGGAGCAGAAGGTGCGGCGAATGGAGGCCGCGCTGGCCGCGCTGCCCCGGCTGGCCACCGCCTACGACGTGAAACCGTTGTGGGACAAGGGAACCGATGGCACTGGTATTACCGTGGCCACGCTGGTCTCCTTCGGCGACAAGGCCATTCAGTCGGTCATCGACTCCTACGACCAGCGCAACGGCCTGCCCAAGGCCAACGTGCAGATCCTCGAGCCGGTCGGCCACGTGCCCGGCTGCCGCGACTCCGGCGTGGACACCGCGACCTGCCAGTCCTGGGGCGGCGAGACCGACCTGGACGTGGAGATGATCCACACCCTGGCGCCGGGCGCGAAGATCGTCGTGATCGCCACCCCGGTGGCCGAGACCGAGGGCATCGACGGGCTGCCGGAGATGATGCGGGCGGTGGACTACGCCACCACCAACAAGTCCGCGGACATCATCTCGATGAGCTTCGGCACGGCCGAGGACAACTTCGACTCCAACGCCCAGATCACCGGCCTTGACCCGGCGTTGCAGCGTGCGAGTGCGGCCGGCATCACGTTCACGGCCTCGTCCGGCGACTCCGGCGCCACCAACCACAAGAAGGCCGGCGGCTACTTCAGCACCCGGACCGCCAGCTGGCCGGCGTCCGACCCGAACGTGACCGCCGTCGGCGGCACCAACTCGGTGAGCGGCAAGCCCAACACCACGCTGTGGGCGGACTCGGGCGGCGGCCTGTCCAAGGTCTACAACCGGCCCGGCTGGCAGGACAGCGTCTCGACGATCACCAAGAGCACCAAGCGGTCCTTCCCCGACATCACGATGGAGGGCACCAGCGGCACCTCCGAGTCCTCGCCGCTGTTCGCCGCCGTGCTGGCGCTGGCCGCGCAGGCCAAGGGCGGCCGCCTCGGCCAGGTCAACACCGCGCTCTACGGCGGCAAGGTCACCGGCTTCGTCGACGTGACCAGCGGCAACAACAGCTACAACGGTGTCACCGGCTACTCGGCGGCCAAGGGCTTCGACATCGTGTCCGGCTGGGGCACCCTCGACGCCGCCAAGTTCGTCCCGTCCCTGGTGGCAGCACTGCACTGAGCGTGACTCGCAAAGTTCGGAAGGGACCATTCCTCCACTCGGAGTGGAGGAATGGTCCCTTCCGAACGTCTAGATGGTTACTAGGAGTGATGATGCGGGGTAGATCTCTGGTGGGGGTGGCGGCCGGTGTGGCGTTAGCCGCCACGGCTCTGGCGGCGCCGGCGGAGGCTGGGCAGCAGCCGCGGGCGGCGCAGCAGGCGCACCACATGTTCAGCGCGGCGGCGGCGTCGTTCATCGGCGCGAACACGGTGCAGCAGAAGGTGGATCGCCTCTCCGCGGCGGCGGCCGGGCTGCCGCGGCTGGCCAACGCGTACAACACGCCGACGCTGTGGAACCAGGGCGTGACGGGCGCCGGGGCGACGGTGGCGACGCTGGTGTCCTACGGCGACGCGGACATCAAGGCCGTGATGGACGCCTACGACCAGCGCAACGGCCTGCCGCCCGCGGACATCTCGGTGATCACGCCGGCCGGCGCGGTGCCGGGCTGCGCGGATTCGGGCGTGGACACCGGGACCTGCCAGGGCTGGGGCGGCGAGACCGACCTGGACGTGGCCATGTTCCACACCATCGCGCCGGCCGCGAAGATCGTCATCGTGGCCACGCCGATCGCCGAGACGCAGGGCTTCACCGGCCTGCCGGAGATGATGGCCGCGGTCGACTACGTGGCCAGGCACAAGCTGGTCGACGTCATCTCGATGAGCTTCGGCACGGCCGAGGACACCTTCCCGTCGGTCGACTCGGTGAAGAGCCTCGACCCGGCGCTGGAGCGGGCCAGCAGGGCCGGCATCACGCTGGTCGCCTCCTCGGGCGACTACGGCGCCACCAACCCGGTGCTCGTCGGCGACGGCACGTTCCCCTACCGCGCGCCCAGCTGGCCGGGCTCGGACCCCAACGTCACCTCGCTCGGCGGCACGGTGCTGTCCACCGACGCCAACGGCAACCGGACCGCGCCCGACGCCCTGTGGCCTCGGTCCGGCGGCGGCGTCTCCAAGACCTACGCCCGCCCGTCCTGGCAGAACTCGGTGAAGTCCAGCACCGGCAGCAAGTTCCGCTCGTTCCCGGACATCACCATGGAGGGCATCCAGGGCACCTCGGAGTCGGCCCCGCTGTTCGCGGGTGTGCTTGCGCTGGCGGTGCAGGCCAACGGCGGGCACTCGCTGGGTCAGATCAACCCGGCGTTGTACGGGAAACTCGGCCCCAAGGCGGCCAAGTCCGGCATCGTCGACGTGACCAGCGGCGACAACAGCTACGGCGTGGTCACCGGCTACACCGCGGCGGCCGGCTTCGACACCGTGTCCGGCTGGGGCACGCTCGACGCCGCGAAGTTCGTGCCGGCACTGGTGAAGGCCGTCAAGTAACGCTATAAAGCCAGAAGGCGGGGGCTCCCGCGCCGGGGCCCCCGCCTTCCGCTGTTCCTAGCTGACCGGAACCGTCAGCGTGCCGGACAGCGAAACCGTGCTGCCGAGCTTGCTGGACGACAGGTAGCGCGGGTCGACGGTGTCGACGACCAGCGCGAGATGGTGCCCCGCCGGCACATTCCAGGCGATGGGCTCCAGACCGAGGTCGATGGTGCGGGTCACGCCCGGAGTCGCGCCCAGCACCGAGTACGGCTTGTGCGTGATCAGCGATCCGAGCCCCAGCGGACCCACGTCGTAGAGGTACGCGAACAGCGTCGTGTCGGCGGCGCTGGGCGTGACGGTCAACTGCGCGTGCGGTGTGCCGTTGACCTCAAAGCCTTGGGCGGCAACGGATCCCGACCAGACGCCGGCCGCGGCCCGGGAGACCAGCGGCATCGAGACGCCGTTGGGAATGCCCAGGTAACCCTGCAGGATCCCGCTCACGAAGACGACGCCGCTGTCGGCGACGGTGTCCACTCCGGCCGCGAACTTGGTGCTGCTCAACGAAATCGTCTGCCGCTGCCACGGCCACGACTCGGAGCCCTGCCAGCCGCCGCCGTTGGCCGGCTTGACCTGGATCGAGTGCTCGCGGTCGATGCCGTTGTCCACACCGAGCAGGTAGTGGTCGAACCAGCGGTCGGCCGCGTCCCAGATCTCGTTGGGCAGGCCGGCCGCGCCGAAGACCTCGGGCGTGCCGTGGTCGCCGGGGGCGAGCATGAGGCGCTTCGGGCCGGTCAGCTTGCCGAAGAAGTCGACGAGCTGGCTGGGCGGGAACAGCGAGTCCTCCCAGGCGTTGGCCATCATCACGGCGGTGCCGTGCTGGTTGATCGCGTCGACCTTGGTGGCGGCGGAGCGCACCGGGGCGATCGGCAGCGCATCGGCGAACCTGCCGGCCAGATAGGCCCTTTCGGCGTTCTGGAGATCCGGTCCGGGTCGACCGGTCAGGTGCCCGGCGGCCAGCAGCAGGTCGACGCCCGCCGCGCTGACCGTCTGGTTCGGATACAGCGAGGCGGCCAGGTCGGACCAGCCGCTCAGCGACACCGCGGCGCGGACCCGCGGGTCGGCGGCGGCGGTGAGCAGGCTGATGCCGGCCCCGTAGGAGATGCCGGCCATGCCGATACGCGACGGGTCGGCGTTCGTGTTGGCCAGCGCCCAGTCGATCACCTTGCTGGCGTCGGCCACGTCCTTGGGCCCGGCCACCTCGATCTGGCCGGCCGAGTCCCAGAAGCCGCGGGCGGTGTAGCTGATCACCACGTAGCCCGACTGGTACGCGAGTTTCGCGGCCGCGCCGACGTACTCGATGTCCAGCGCGCCCCAGCTGCTCGGCATGACCAGCAGCGGGAACGGCCCGTCGCCGCGGCCGGTCGGCCGAATCACGAACGCGCCGAGCGAGTCGCCGCCGTCGCCGGGGATGGACTGATAGGTGGTGCTGAAGCCGGCGGCCGGGGCCGCCGTCGCGGTGCCCGATAGGCCGACCAGCGCTAGCAGCACGGCCAGCAGGGTCGCCATTGACCTGCGCACTTGCCCTCCGGAGTGACCTCGGTCACGACTTGGCTACTCGGCAGTAAACTTGGACCTACTCTGGAGTAGCAATCGACTGTGACGTGCGTCACGGCCAAACGGCGGTGTCACCACCCTGCGGTGACACCGCCATTCGGTCATGCGTCGAGCGTCATCGCTCAGTGGTTGCCGACGCCGCCGGAGTTGCCGCCGCCGACGGTGTTGCCGGAACCACCGTTGCTGTTCCCGTTGCCGCCGTTGTTGTTGTCGCCGATGTTGTTCCCATTGCCGCCGATATTGCCCTGGCCGGCGTTGTTTCCATTGCCGCCGTTGTTGTTGCCCGGGTGCCAGCGACGCGGTTCGAGCAGCGTGCGCTCCGACGAGATGGAAGCCGGCACGACCACCCGGTGTGAACGGTGGTTGCCGATACCGCCGGAGTTGCCGCCGCCGACGGTGTTGCCGGAACCACCGTTGCTGTTGCCGTTGCCGCCGTTGTTGTTGTCGCCGATGTTGTTGCCGTTGCCGCCGACATTGCCGCTACCGGCGTTGTTGCCGTTGCCGCCGTTGTTGTTGCCGGGGCCACTGGAAAGGCTGCGGCCGAAATACGGGTTCTCCGGAAGGTTGACCGCGGCCGGGCTCACGCCGTGGCCGTTGCCCATGCCGCCCGAGTTGCCGCCGCCGACGGTGTTGCCCTCGCCGCCGTTGCTGTTCCCGTTTCCGCCGTTGTTGGCGGAACCGATGTTGTTGCCGTTGCCGCCGGTGTTCTCGGAACCTGAGTTGTTGCCGCCGCCGACGTTGGTGTTGCCGGGACCGGCGACCGGCGCCGAGTCCGACCGGAGGAAGTCTGCGAAGGGGACCGAGGCCGCCTGGGCGAGCTTGGTCAGGCCGTTGTGCGCGCCGCCGGCGTTGCCGCCGCCGACCGTGTTGCCGGCCCCGCCGTTGCTGTTGCCGTTGCCGCCGTTGTTGTTGTCGCCGATGTTGTTGCCGTTGCCGCCGACATTGCCGCTACCGGCGTTGTTGCCGTTCCCGCCGTTGACGTTGCCGGTCGGCACCACGTTCTGGCTCAGGACATTGACGTTGGAAACGAGTGGCTGTTGGAAAAGGGGGTTGTCGGCCGGTGCCTCCGCCGCGAATGCCGGTGCCCCGATGACCAGCATTCCGGTGGCGGTGACCGCCACGACAAGTGCCTTCTTGGCCACGGTCTCTCCTTATTGATCTTGTGTTGTGCGCCGCGACATCGAGCGGAAGTGCGCCCCCTCCAGCTCGTGGATCGCCTCGGCCCGACCGAGGCTAGCCCGGCAAACGGAGATCTCACGGGCCGTGCCCTCGTTCGGGTGGACCAATTTCCGGTAATCGGTATCACCCGGCGGTGTCGATTGACTAGGCCGAATGGGTAAAAGCGCGGGTGGGGGACTCGGGCGGAATACCCGGCCGGGGGACAACGGCGGACACTGATCATCCGGCCGCGATTTGCCCTCTCTTCGACCCCTGTGGCATACAGGAGGGTCGCCGTGTTGTCGGAGCAGTTATTTGTTCCGGCAACAGTGATGGACATTACTCCAAACAGGTGGATCGGGCGCGTCGTGGCACGATGACCGTTGTGCGACCGTTGCGATTCGGGACCAGGCAGGTCGGCGCCGACCGTGCGCTGGTCATGGCCATCGTCAACCGGACGCGCGACTCCTTCTACGACCGCGGCGCCACTTTCGCGGTGGATGCCGCGATGGCCGCCGTGGACGTGGCTGTCGCCGACGGCGCGGACATCATCGACATCGGCGGCGTGCGCGCCGGCTCCCAGGGCGAGACCGTCGACGCTGCGGAGGAAGCCCGCCGCGTGGTTCCTTTCGTGGCGGCAGTTCGCGAACGTCATCCGGACGTCGTGATCAGCGTGGACACCTGGCGGCACGAGGTCGCCGCCCAGGTCTGCCACGAGGGCGCGGACCTGATCAACGACACCTGGGCCGGGGCGGACCCGCGGCTGGCCGAGATCGCGGCGGAGCACGGCGTCGGCATCGTCTGCTCGCACACCGGCGGCCTGCCGCCGCGCACCGATCCCTTCCGGCCGCGCTATCGGGACGTAGTGGCCGAAGTCGCCGAGGAACTCGCCGCCGCGGCGGAGCGCATGGTGGCGCTGGGCGTGCCGGCCGACGGCGTGCTCATCGACCCGACCCACGACTTCGGCAAGAACACCTGGCACGGACTGGAACTGCTGCGCCGGGTGGACGAACTCGTCGGCACCGGATGGCCGGTGCTGATGGCGTTGTCCAACAAGGACTTCGTCGGCGAGACGCTGGGCGTCGGCCTGGAGGAGCGGGTCGACGGCACGCTGGCCGCCACCGCCGTCGCGGCCTGGAGCGGCGCTCGGGTGTTCCGCGCGCACCAGGTCAGGCAGACCCGGCAGGTGCTGGACATGGTGGCGAGCATCGCCGGCACCCGCCCGCCGGCTGCCGTGCTGCGGGCGCTGGCCTGATGCTGGGGGCCACCGAGCGGTGGTTCCGCGAGCGCACCTGGCAGGAACCCGGGTGGACGGTGCCGGAACTGGTGCGCGCCAAGGGTGATCGCACCGTGAGCGTGGTGCTGCCCGCATTGGACGAAGAGGGGACGGTCGGCCGTGTGGTGGCCGCCGTTCGGCCGCTGCTGGGCTCGCTCGTGGACGAACTGGTCGTGATCGACTCCGGCTCGACCGACCGGACCATCGAGAAGGCGCGGGCCGCCGGCGCGCGGGTGGTGCTGCGCACCGACGTCCTACCCGAGCTGGAACCGTTACCGGGCAAGGGAGAAGTCCTCTGGCGCTCGCTGGCCGCGACCACCGGGGATCTTGTCGTGTTCCTCGACTCCGATCTCGTCGACCCCGACCCGGCCTTCGTGCCGGCGCTGCTCGGCCCGCTGCTGACCGAAGCGGGAGTGCACCTGGTCAAGGGTTTCTACCGCCGTCCGCTGCGGCTGGAGAGCACCGGCGGCGGCCGGGTCACCGAGCTGTTGGCCCGCCCGGTGATCGCGGCGCTGCGGCCGGAATTGTCCGGCGTGGTGCAACCGCTCGGCGGCGAGTACGCCGCCACGCGCGAACTTCTGGAGTCCGTGCCCTTCGCCGCCGGCTACGGCGTGGAGATCGGGCTGCTGATCGACACGCACGCCCTGTACGGACTGGACGGCCTGGCCCAGGTGAACCTGGGCGTGCGCAAGCACCGGAACCGGTCGCTGTCGCAGCTGGGCGCGATGGCCAGCCAGATTCTCGGCACGGCACTGGCCCGATGTGGTAGCGACGTCGGCGAGGCCACCGTGCTCACGCAGTTCGTGCAGGTGGACGGCGAATGGCTGCCGGATCCGACCACCGTGTCGACCGCCGACCGGCCGCCGATGCGGACCCTGCGCGGGCGCGGCGGGCGGGTTTCGGACGACCCCCGTGCACGGGTGGCCCCGGACGTGCCACGATCGAAGGCGTGACCACCGTACTCATCTACCTCGTCGTGATGGCCGTGGTGGCCGGCGTGGTGTTCCTGGCCGCGTCGCTGGTGTTCGGCCGCGGCGAGGAGCTCGCCCCGCTGCCGCCGGGCGCGTCGCCGACGCGGCTGCCCGCCGACGCGGTCACCGAGCAGGACGTCCAGGACCTGCGCTTCCAGCAGGTGTTCCGCGGCTACAAGATGTCCGAGGTCGACTGGGCCCTTGACCGCCTCGGCCGCGAGGTGACCGAGCTGCGGGCCAGGGTGGCGGAGCTGGAGGAGCGGCTGTCGGTGGAGGAGAACGCCCGGTGACCACACCGGTCCGCTGCCCGTGGGGTGACTCCACAGAGGACTACCAGCGCTATCACGACGAGGAGTGGGGCGTCGAACTGCGCGGTGTGCCCGAGATGTTCGAGCGGCTCAGCCTGGAGGGCTTCCAGTCGGGCCTGTCGTGGATCACCATCCTGCGCAAGCGCGAGGCGTTCCGGGCCGCTTTCGATCATTTTGATCCGAAGAAGGTCGCCGCCTACGACGAGGCCGACGTGGAGCGGCTGATGGCCGACACCGGCATCGTGCGCAACCGGCAGAAGATCACCGCCGCCGTCCGCAACGCCGGCGTGGTCAACGGTCTGGACCAGCCGCTGGACGACCTGCTGTGGTCGTTCGCGCCGACCGGCCGCCGCCGTCGCCCGCGCACCGTCGCCGACGTGCCGGCGGTCACGCCCGAGTCGACGGCGATGGCCAAGGCCTTGCGCAAGCTCGGGTTCGCCTTCGTCGGGCCCACCACGTGCTACGCGCTGATGCAGGCCACCGGCATGGTCGACGACCACATCGCCGCCTGTTGGCGGGCCCGCCGCTGACCGTCCACACCGGACATCCGAGGGTGAGTGCAGGGGTGCGCGCGTGGGCCCGTACGGGCGCCGCCCGGCGTGCCGCCTCGGCGGCAGGGGGCCTGACTTGCCAAGATGGTGCCGGCGGCGTGCGGCCGAAAAGATCGGTTCGGTTTCACGCCCGATGGCGGATGGGGGAGAATGGACGTGACCCGGCAGGCTGGGAGGCGGTCGGGCCGAGCTGGACAGATGGAGGGAGCACGCTATGGCGGCCATGAAGCCCAGGACCGGCGACGGTCCCCTTGAGGTCACCAAGGAGGGGCGAGGCATCGTGATGCGGGTGCCCCTCGAAGGTGGTGGGCGCCTCGTCGTCGAGATGTCGGCGGAGGAGGCGAGCGAACTGGGCGATGCCCTCAAGGGCGTCGTGGGCTAGACGCCGCCCCCGCGTGCTGTGCCCCGAGCCCCGGTTTCCCTCGTGGAGCCGGGGCAGAATTCGTTTCCCTGCTGGAGGTTCTCCGTGCGCTCGACGGCGCCCGCCGTGCCAACCCCGTTGCCCGCGATCGAGGTCGCCGCGGCCCCGCGTCGCAGCCTCCCGGCGGTGGTGATCGTCACCGACGGCCCGCAGAAATTCGATGGAAACGCCATCAGAGTTAATCAAGATCACGCCGGGTCCTAAACTAGGTGTGGTCAACGGTAGTGAATAAGGCTGAATTATTCCTTCCCGTACCGGTTACTGTAGGATATTCTCTCGTCAACCTCTCCTCCGTATGGAAGTCCCGAACGTTATCCTTTTCCAGAGGGTAGCCGACCCACCTCGTGGTCCGGAGTGGCTCGTAACTATTCAGTGATAAAGAATGTCGAGACGCATCTGGACCGTGTGCAATCACTGGCTAGAGTAAGTACCGGGAAGGCGTCCGTCGCTGCGTCACTCCGGGCCTCGAGAAACTTCGTTATACCCTTCGGAAGTGTGGTCGACACTCCATTCGCCTACAGTACTAATATTACGCGTGCCGACTGCAGCCAATTATTATACAGGGGACTCATCTGTTGGACATTTATTGTCGCTCAGTCATAACAACGACACCTTTCACTCGAAAGTGTATGTTTCTTCGTCCCCTGGGGCGGTCCGCCGGCGCCGCGCTGGTCCGCGCGGCCGACGAGCGCGAGCTCGCCCGCTACCAGGTGCTGCTGCCCGAGGACGTCACCGCCGAGCAGGCCGGCGCGTTCGCGCTGGGCCTCGCGCTGGGCGGTTACCGGTTCAAGGTCACCGGCGACACGCCGGACGCCCGCACGAAGTCAGTGCTGCTCGTCACATCCGCTCCGGTGGCCGACGCCGTGGCCGAGGCGCTGGTCCTCGCCGCCGCGACCGCGTTGACCCGGGACCTCGCCAACACGCCGTCCAATGTGAAGGATCCGGCCTGGCTGGCCGGCGCCGCCGCGCGGCTGGCCGAGGGCGTGACCGGGCTGACCGCCGCCGTCCGTGACGAGAAGTGGCTGGCCGAGCAGGGCTTCGGCGGCGTGCTGGCCGTCGGCTGCGGCTCCGCGCGGCCGCCTCGGTTCGTGGAGTTGACGTGGCGTCCACGCGGCTCGGCCAAGGCGCCGCATCTGGTGTTCGTGGGCAAGGGCATCACCTTCGACACCGGCGGCATCTCGATCAAGCCCGCCGACGGCATGCACCTGATGCGTACCGACATGGCCGGCGGGGCCGCGGTGATCGCCGCCCTGCTTGCGGTGGCCGCACTGAAACTGCCCCTTCGTGTCACCGGTCTCGTGCCGTGCGCGGAGAACCACGTGTCCGGCACCGCCTACCGCCCCGGCGACGTGGTGACCCACTACGGCGGCAAGACCACCGAGGTCGCCAACACCGACGCCGAGGGCCGCATGGTGCTGGCCGACGCCATGACCTGGGCCGTGCGCAAGCACTCCCCGGACGTGCTGGTCGACGTCGCCACCCTCACCGGCGCCATGAAGGTGTCGCTGGGCGTGCGCACCGGCGGCCTGTTCGCCACCACCGACTCCCTCGCCGAGCAGCTGATCACCGCCGGCTCCGAGGTCGGCGAGGCGCACTGGCGCATGCCGCTGCTGGAGGACCTCGCGGACTCCGTGCGCAGCGACATCGCCGACGTCAAGCAGGCCCCCGGCGGCCCCGGCGCCATCGCCGCCGCCCTCTTCCTGCGCGAGTTCAGCGGCCAGCTGCCCTGGGCCCACCTCGACATCGCCGGCCCCGCCCGCTCCGAGTCCACCTACGACGAGGTCGTCCCCGGCGCCACCGGCTTCGCGGCGCGCACCCTAGTGAGATTCGCACAGAACTACGCCTGACACCCCCTCTTCTGCCACATGCGCTTCCTATGTGGCATCTGGCGCCACATAGGAAGCGCATGTGACAAACAAGGGGGGTGCCGGCGTTACGCTGTGACGAAGGCACGAAAGAGTTCCACGGCGGGCGGCAAGGGCACAGCGGCCGACCAGACCAGGCCGATGGTGCGGCTGGCCGACGGGGTGAGCGCCAGCTCGACGACGCCGTTCAACGCGGTGTCGGACTGCGGCAGCAGGGCGACACCGAGACCGGCGGCGACGAGACCGCGCACCGTGTCGACCTCCTCGCCCTCGAAAGCCAGCACGGGCAGGAAGCCGGCCTGCTGGCAGAGGCCGTCGGTGATGCGGCGCAGGCCGTAGCCGGCCTTCATGCCGACGAACTGCTCCTCGGCCACATCAGCCAGCCGCACTCGGCGCCGGTCGGCCATCGGATGCCCGGTCGGCACGGTCAGTAGCAGTGGCTGCTCGTACAGCGGCTGGCACCCCAGGTCGGCCTGGCCGACCGGCAGCGGAGCGGTCAACGCCAGGTCGACGTCGCCGGCCCGGACCCGGGTCAGCATCTCCTCGTGCGCGGCCTGCTCCAGGGCGAACTGCACCTTGGGGTGCTCGGTGCGAAACGCCCGCAGCAGCTCCGGCACCCGCACCCCGCCCATGGTGTGCAGGAAGGCCAGCACCACCTGCCCGCGCTCCGGATCGGCCTCGCCGATGGCCCGGCGGCAGCCCGCCTCCAGCACGCCCAGCGCCTGCTCGGCAGCCTCGGCCAGGATCTGCCCGGCCCGGGTCAGCCGCACACCCCGCCCGTTGCGGACGATCACGGGCGTGCCCAGCTCGGCGCTGAGCGTGGCCAGCCAGCGGCTGACCGTCGGCTGCGGCACGCCGAGGCGGTCGGCCGCCCGCGTGACGTGCTGCTCGGCGGCGAGCGCCCGCAGCAGGGCGAGCCTGGGGGCCAGTCCCGCGGCGAGCTGCTCGTGCGTCATCCGAAGTCCAGGGGCAGGTCGATCGCGCCGGTGGCGGTCAGGTCCACGCGCCCGAGGGCGGACACCTGGACGGAACCGACGCTCACGCCGATCTTCACCGACTTGACGTCGGCCGGCACCTCGAACACCAGCGCGGCCGGCAGCAGGTCGCCGTCGTAGCGGACGCCGACCAGCTTGGCCCTGGAGCCGTCGGGCAGCGTCATGGCGAAGGAGTTCTTGGTGACCGGGCCGCCCATGATCGCCGGCAGCTGGCCGGTCGTCCTGATCGCCACCTCCAGCAGCGCCTTGCCGTCGGTAGTCTCGGTGACCAGCTGGTAGTCGCCGCTGTCCAGCTTGATCGGCCGCTGCCGGCCCAGCCGCACGCCGGTCACGGTCAGCTCGGCGGCGTGATCGCCGGCCGGCAGGCCGCCGTAGGGGACGATCGTCCTGGCCACGAACTTCTGGGTGGCGTTGGCCGGCACCTTGCTCACGCCGCTGGCCGTCGCCAGCGAGTCCGGGGCCTTGGCCGCGCGCTTGCCGTCCGGGATCCGCACCGGCTGTTCCAGCGAGTTCGCGCCGACGCTGCCGAGGATCAGCGACTCCCCCGGCTCCGCCTTGTCCGGCACGGCGTAGATCAGGAACACGTCCCCGGAGTCGGGCAGCCGGTCCGGCGACAACACCGTCCGACGACCCTCGACCACCAGCGACAGCGTCGACTGCTGCGGATGCCAGCCCGTCCACTGCTGCGCCGAGAACGCGGGATCGGTCTTGCCCGAGCGTTCCACGTGCAGGCGCAGCACCCGCAGCTGGATGCCCTTGCCCGGGATGAGGGTCGCGCCGTCGCCGATCGGGAAGCTGCTCGGCCGGCCGTAGCCGGTGGCGTTCACCGCGAGCAGGTCGTCGTGCACGCGCAGGGTGGCCGGGTCGGTGAGGCCGAGATCGGCGTTCGACTTGTGCTCGGAGTCGGCCAGCACGGCCACGAAGTTGGCGCTGGCGGTGCGGTTGACCACGGCCTTCGGGCTCGTGGTGGTGCCGTCCGCGCGGATGAGGCTGTCGCTGACCGGCGTGCTGCGGTTGCCCGGGAGCGGCACGTCCGGCGGCTGCACCTGGAGCTGGATCTGGGTGTCGTTCTCGCCGGTCTTCTTCATGGCGATCGGGACCCAGGCGTTGGTCGGCGGGCTGCCCGGCACCTGCACCGGGCCGCACCACAGCCGCTCGTCCACCGAGCCGGACAGCCCGAGCTGGGCGAACCAGCAGCGCGGCAGCCCGGTCCCGGACGGCGAGACGTAGCCGAAGCCGACCGTGTAGGCCAACTCCCGTTCCCCATCGGCCTCCAGGCGCGCCGGATCGACGATCTGCTTGCCCCCGATGGTTAGGGTCGCCGTACCCGACGCGCCCGCATGGGACGTCGAACAGGCGGCCGCGCCCAGCAGCAGCGCGCCCGCCGACAGCAGGATCGCGGCACGGCCCCCAGGCCCGTGCACGGTGAGTGACACCCGTCCTCCGATAGCTCGATCAAAGTCGCTCTATCGGGTAAAGGTGGCCGGCGCGGGTTCCGGGTTGCCGTGACCAAACGTGACCTAAATCACACTGCGGTAGACGTCGACCGTCTGCGCCGCCACGCCGCCCCACGAAAACTCCCGAACTGCCCGGTCACGGCCCGCGCGGCCCATTTCCGCCGCCCGCGCCGGATCGGCCAGCACCCGCGAGATCGCCGCCGCCAGATCCGTGCGGAACGTCTCGGTGTCGGCCTCGTCGTAGTGCACCAGCAGCCCGGTGACGCCGTCGTCCACGACCTCCGGGATGCCGCCCACGTCCGACGCGACGACCGCGGTGCCGCAGGCCATGGCCTCCAGGTTCACGATGCCCAGCGGCTCGTACACCGACGGGCAGACAAAAACCGTGGCGTGGCTGAGCACCTGCTTGACCTCTTCGGTCGGCAGCATCTCCTGGATCCAGAACACGCCCGGGCGGGCCTTGGCCAGCTCGGCCACCGCCGCCTCGGTCTCCGCGGCGATCTCCGGCGTGTCCGGCGCGCCCGCGCACAGCACCAGCTGGGCGTCCCCGGAGATCCGGTGCGCCGCCGCGACCAGGTGCCCGACGCCCTTCTGCCGGGTGATCCGGCCCACGAACGCCACGATCGGCTTCGCCGGGTCGATCCCGTGCTCGGTCAGCGCGTCGGTGCCGGTCACGGACTCGTAGAGCGTCGTGTCGATCCCGTTGCGGACAACGTGCACCCGGGCCGGGTCCAGCGCCGGGTAGCAGTCCAGGACGTCGGCCCGCATGCCGTCGCTGACCGCGATGATCGCGTCCGCCGACTCGTAGGCCGTGCGCTCCACCCAGGACGACAACCGGTAGCCCCCGCCGAGCTGTTCGGCCTTCCACGGTCGCCTCGGCTCCAGCGAGTGGGCCGTGATCACGTGCGGCACGCCGTGCAGGATCTTCGCCACATGACCGGCGAAGTTGGCGTACCACGTATGTGAATGCACGAGGTCCACGCCCTCCACCGCGGCCGTGATCTCCAGGTCGACGGACAGCGTGGACAGTGCCGGGTTCGCGTCCCTGAGGCTCGGCGCCGGCTGGTGGGCGGTCGCATCCGGCCGCTCACCACCGAAACAGTGCACGTCGACGTCGACGATCTCGCGCAGCCGTGGCACGAGGAAGCCGACATGGACGCCTGCCCCGCCGTACACCTCGGGCGGGTACTCGCGTGTCAGTAATCCGATCCGCACAGCTGACAACCTAGTGCCCGGCGGATAGGGTCACTGATCGTGAAGGGCCAGCCCCACGTTCTGGGAATCGTGCTCGCCGGCGGTGAGGGCAAGCGGTTGTGGCCCCTGACCGCGGACCGGGCCAAGCCTGCGGTGCCGTTCGGCGGCAACTACAGACTTATCGACTTCGTGCTGTCCAACCTCGTCAACGCCGGCATGTCCAAGCTGTGCGTGCTGACCCAGTACAAGTCGCACTCGTTGGACCGCCACATCTCCACCACGTGGCGGCTGTCCAGTGTGCTCGGGCAGTACATCACCCCCGTGCCGGCGCAACAGCGGCTCGGGCCACGCTGGTACACCGGCAGCGCCGACGCGATCTTCCAGTCGCTCAACCTCGTGCACGACGAGAAACCCGACTACATCGTCGTCTTCGGCGCCGACCACGTGTACCGGATGGATCCGGGGCAGATGGTCGAGCAGCACATCGAATCCGGCTGCGGGGTCACCGTCGCCGGCATCCGGGTGCCGCGGGCCGAGGCCAAGGCCTTCGGCTGCATCGACTCCGACGCTGACGGCCGGATCACCCGGTTCCTGGAGAAGCCGGCCGATCCGCCGCACGTGCCCGACGACCCCGACGTGACCTTCGCGTCCATGGGCAACTACGTGTTCACCACCGAGGCGCTGCTCGACGCGTTGCGCACCGACGCCGCCGACCCCGACTCCGACCACGACATGGGCGGCAACATCATCCCCATGCTGGTCGACGCCGGCAGCGCCTACGTCTACGACTTCGACGACAACGTCGTGCCCGGCGCCACCGAGCGGGACCGCGGCTACTGGCGGGACGTCGGGACCCTGGACGCCTACTACGACGCCCACATGGACCTCGTGTCCGTGCACCCGGTGTTCAACCTCTACAACCAGGCGTGGCCCATCCGCACCGCCACCCCGCCCCTGCCGCCGGCCAAGTTCGTCAACGGCGGCATGGCCGTGGAGTCCATCGTCGGGCCCGGCTCGATCATCTCCGGCGCCACCGTGCGGGAGTCCGTGGTCAGCTCCGACGTCGTCGTCGAATCCGGTGCCATCGTCGAGGGCAGCGTCCTGCTGCCCGGCGTCCGCATCGGCAAGGGCGCCGTGGTGCGCAAGGCCATCCTCGACAAGAACGTCGTCGTCACCGACGGCGCCATGGTCGGCGTCGACCGCGCGTACGACCTGGAGCACTACACCGTCAGCGCGAGTGGAGTCGTCGTGCTCGGCAAGGGAGCGCGCGCCGAGTAGCTCTTGTTTCGAGGGGAACATGACCGGGCAACACCCGGACGAGGTGCGCTTCGAGCACAAGCGGTTCGCGCTGACCGCGGTCGACGGCTCCGGCCTGTTCGACCCGGTCCAGCACGACGTCGAGCCGCGGTGGCTCGGCACCGGTTGCTACCGCGGCTTCATCTGCCACTACGCCGTCGTCCGGCGGCGGTTTGTGCTGCGGCAGCTCGTACTCGGATCGGACGACGAGCCCGGTCCGATCGGCGGCGTGCGCCCGGTGATTGGTGACTACGGCTGGCAGTACCAAGGGATGGCCATGCCGGTCGCCTTCACCGGGCGCACGCTCATCGGCAACGACTTCGTCGGCCCCGGCGTGCGCATGGGGTTCGTGCCGGCCTGGCTCTTCACCCACGTTCGCGAACTGACTTTTCAGGACGGGGCCCTGCACACCGCCGCCGACCGCTCCGCCGAGCTGGCCGAGGTGCGAGAGGTCCTGGACGAGCTGGGCACCGGTCCCGACCTCGCCGAGGATGCCGGCGACTGGATCGCCCGCACCTTCTCGCTGAGCTACGACTACAGCTGGCCAGGACGTGAGCGATCGGACGATCAGTGGCACGCGCTTTCGGCCGCCGTGCTGAACCGCAGGTCAACCCCCATGCCCACAGCCGCCGCGGGGGATGGGCCCCCGGATCGCAAATCCTAGCCGGGTTGGCGGCTTGATCGCTTGGCCAAGATCATCAGCTTCGGGCTTCTGCCACATGCGCTTCCTATGTGGCAGCTGGCGCCACATAGGAAGCGCATGTGGCAAGAAGTGCTGCGTTCACGGCTGGAGGAGCTCCAGGTCGGCCAGCAGGCTGGGGTGCTTGGGCTGCCAGCCGAGGGTCTGCTGGGTGTGCGCGCTGGACGAGGGCTGGTCGTTGGCGAAGATCAGCCCGAGCGGGCCGTAGGTCTCGACGGGCACCGACGAGACCGGCAGGCCCAGGCGGCGGCCGATGACGGCGGCGATGTCCCGCACCTGATCACCCTCGTCGGCCACGGCGTGCCAGGCGGTGCCGGCGGGGGCCTGCTCCAGGGCGAGCCGGAAGAGGGCGGCGGCGTCGAGGGCGTGCACGGCGGGCCAGCGCTGGGAGCCGTCGCCGGGGTAGCCGGAGACGCCGGTCTGGCGGGCGATGCCGGTCAGGACGCCGGCGAAGCCGCCCTGGCCCTCGTTGTGAACGGTGCGGGGCAGGCGCACGGCAGAGCTGCGAACGCCCCGTGACGCCAGGTCGAGGACGGCCGTGACGGCGCGGCCACGGCCGCCGACGGGACCATCGGTCGGCACGACGTCGGCCTCGGTGGAGAGGCGGCCGGGCACCCACGGCGTGCCGGAGCAGGTGACGAAGGGCTTGCCGCTGCCGATCAGCGCCTCGCCCATGGCGGCGAGGGCGGCGCTCTCCTCGGCGACGCCGCTGGCGACGGCCTCGGCGCTGCTGAAGTCGTTGCTGAAGGCCAGGTGGATCACGCCGTCGGCCTGGGCGGCGCCGGAACGCAGCGTGTCCAGGTCGGACAGGCCGCCGCGGACGGGCTCGGCGCCGGCGGCCAGGGCAGCCTGCGCGGAGGCGTCGGAGCGGGCGAGTGCGAGGACGGAATGGCCGTTGTTCAGGAGCTCGGTGACGACGGCGGAGCCGATCAGGCCGGTGCCGCCGGTGACAAAAACGCGCATGGGACGCTCCCGTAGTGATGGGACTCTTGTCCCGTCACGCTAGCACGGTGATGGGACAAGAGTCCCATCACCTATGATGGGCGCCATGGGCCGATGGGAACCGGGGGCGCGGGAACGCCTGGTCGTGGCGGCCGTCGACCTGTTCACCGAGCAGGGCTACGACGCCACCACGGTCGCCCAGATCGCCGAGCGCGCGGGCGTCACGAAAAGCACCTTCTTCCGGCACTTCTCCGACAAGCGGGAGCTGCTGGTGGCCGGGCAGGAGACGCTGAGCCGGCTGCTGGCCGAAGGCATCGCCGAGGCGCCGGCGGCGGCCAGTCCCCTGGAGGCCGTCGCGGCCGGCCTCGTACGGGCGTCCGGCGCGATGGGGCCGATGAACCGCGAGCTCGGCCCACGCCTGAGGGCCGCCGTCGCCGCCAGCGCCGAACTCCAGGAGCGGGACGCCCTCAAGAGCGTCAGCCTCGCCGCCGCCATGACCGCCGCCCTGGTGGCTCGCGGCGTGCCCGACGCGACCGCGGCGCTGGCCGGTGAGCTGGGGGTTCTGGCCTTCAAGCGCGGGTACGCGGCGTGGTCGGACAGCGGTGACGACGACCTCGCCCCACACGCCCTGAAGGCCCTGAACGACCTCCGAGCGGCGAGCCTGTCGCTGGGCTAGCGCTTGGCGGCGACGAGGAGGCCGTCGCCGACCGGGAGCATGATCGACACCAGGCGGTCGTCCTCGCGGACGGCCTTGTTGGTCTCGCGGATGGCCTGGGTCTCGGCGTCCCGGTCGGCGGGATCGGCGACCTTGCCCTTCCAGAAGACGTTGTCGAAGGCGATGACGCCGCCGGGGCGCAGCATCCGGACGCCGTGGTCCAGGTAGCGCGGGTACTCCTGCTTGGCGGCGTCGACGAACACCAGGTCGTAGCCGCCGTCGGTCAGCCGGGGCAGCACGTCGAGCGCCTGGCCCATGATCAGGCGGGTGCGGCCGGGGCTGATCCGGGCCTCGGAGAAGGCCCGCCGGGCCACCCGCTGGTGCTCGGGCTCCACGTCGATCGAGGTCAGCACGCCGTCACGGGCCATGCCGCCGAGCAGCCACAGGCCGCTCACGCCGGCCCCGGTGCCGATCTCCACGACGGCCTTGGCCTGCAGGGACGCAGCCAGGAAACGCAGGGCGGCCCCGCCGGTGACGCCGATGGGCACACAGCCCAACTCGGTCCCCCGGGCCCGTGCGGCCGAGGTGACCTCGTCCTCGGCGGCGTAGCCGTCCACGTAGTCCCGGAGCGTCACAATGTGCGAGGTTAGCGGCGCGGAGGGCCATTCTGGGTGAACAACCCGCATCGGAGCATTCTCAGACTGCTCTCAGGCCTCTCTCACGATGGTTATAAGCGCGGCGGCGACAGTAGAGGGGAACAACGGGGACGTCCGCCACGTTGTCCCCACCGAAGGGCAGCCGCCCGCTGGAGGTGCCGTACCACCGATGCGCACTCAGACGACCGAACCGGCCGCCGAGCCGGTCGCCGCCGCCCCCGTCGCCGTCGCGCCGGTCGAGGCCGCCTGGACACCGCCGTCGTGGGACGAGGTCGTGCGCGAGCACGCCGACCGGGTCTACCGGCTCGCCTACCGCCTGTCGGGCAACCAGCACGACGCGGAGGACCTCACCCAGGAGACCTTCATCCGGGTGTTCCGCTCGCTGGCCTCCTACAAGCCGGGCACGTTCGAGGGCTGGCTGCACCGCATCACCACGAACCTCTTCCTGGACATGGCCCGCCGTCGCTCACGGCTGCGCATGGAGGGCCTGCCCGAGGACACCGACCGCCTCGTGGGCGACGACCCGAGCCCCGAGCAGGTCTACTCGGACACCCACCTGGACCCCGACCTCCAGTCCGCGTTGGACGAGCTGCCGCCGGAATTCCGTGCCGCTGTAGTGCTTTGTGACGTCGAGGGCCTGTCCTACGATGAAATCGGGGCCACGCTCGGAGTCAAGCTGGGCACCGTGCGCAGCCGTATCCACCGGGGCCGGCAGGCCCTGCGCGCGAGCCTTGAGCGTCGCGCCGAGCTTGCACGGAAGGACGTGGGATGACCGAGCTGCGCGGGTGGAGTCTGCCGAGCCTGCCGGAGCAGCACCTGCTGCCGGACGCGGTGGTGGCCTTCGTCGACGGCGAGCTGTCGGCCACCGCCCATGACCGTGTGGCGGCGCACCTGGCGCGCTGCCCGTTCTGCGCCGCCGAGGCCGCGACCCAGCGGCACGCCCGGTCGGCGATGAAGTCGGCGAACGCGCCGGTCGCCTCGGCCGGCCTGCTGGCCTTCGCTGATGTCCATCCCCCAGGACGTGGAGCTGCCCAGCGGCCCCGACATCTTCGGCGTCACCGAGGACGGCCAGGTTGGTCACCGTGCTGCGGCCGGGGCAAGGGCATGCGAGAAGCTTCCGCCTTTTCGGCAGCGGGCCCGCCTTCGGGTCATCCCAGCCCCTCGCAGGCGGTCCCTAACGGTCCTGAGCAACCGCGGCCTCTCCCGCCGCACCAAGCAGGGTGCGGGCGTCGTCGTGTCGGGCCTGGTGCTCGGTGCGATCGCCATCGTGACCATGCACGGCGACACCCCGCCGTCCGGCGACAACGTGACCGTGCCGGTGGACGCCAACCAGGTCATGCAGGTGCAGTCGTCGACCACTCCGACCACGGTCACGCAGCTGCCTACACCGTGAATTCACCGCTGGTGAGGCACACTTCCGGTTGATGAACGAGCAGCCGCCCAGCCCCGAACAGTTGCCGGTGACCCCGGTCTCGGGCGTCGACGACGGCGAGGGCCGCCGCATCGGTCCCCGGCCGCTGGACCGCCCGGCCGTCGATCCCTCGCTGACCGCCCAGTTCGGCCGCCCCGACGGTGTGGACAGCGCCTTCGCGCCGCGCGCCGACACGGCCGCCACCAACGGCGCCATCGCGCTCGCCCCGCCGCCGCCCGAGGCCCTGAGCATGGCCTTCGGCCGCCCGGCCAGCGCCGACGACGTGTTGTTGCAGCGCGCTCCCGGCTCTGTCCCGTACGGCTCCGAGCCGGATGTCGAGCCCGTGTTCTGGCCGGACTCCGCCGACCGCGACCCGTGGCGTGACCCGGGCGCCGGCGCGATCCTCGGCCCGCCGGCCGCCGGCTCCGAGAAGGACGGCGAGTCCACGGCCAAACCGGCCGCCAAGACCGGCCCCATGCTGTCCGTGCCCGAGCTGCTGTTCGGCCGCCGGGTCAAGCCGGTCGCACTGGCCACGCTGGCCGGCGTGGCGCTGCTGATCGGCGTCGGCGGCGGTGTCGCCGGCTGGGGCATCGCGCAGTCCGGCAACCCGCTGACCAGCTCCGTCACGCTGGCCCAGGTCGACGACTCGGGCAAGAAGCCGGCGCCGGGCTCGGTGGCCGACATCGTCAAGCGCACCCAGGCCGCCGTCGTGCAGATCGAGGTCCAGGTCGGCACCGGCGGCGGGCTCGGCTCCGGCGTCATGATCGACGGCGCCGGCTACATCCTCACCAACAACCACGTGGTCTCGGCGGCGGCGTCCGACCCGTCGGCCACGCTGCGGGTGGTGTTCGCCGACGGGACCAAGACCGACGGCAAGATCGTCGGCCGCGACCCCAAGACCGACCTCGCGGTGGTGAAGGTCGCCGTGACCAATCCGACCGTGATCCAGCTCGGCAAGTCCGGCAACCTGTCCGTCGGCGACGAGGTCATCGCCATCGGCTCGCCGCTCGGCCTGTCCAGCAGCGTCACCAGCGGCATCGTCAGCGCCGTCAACCGGCCGCTGCAGGCCGCGGGCGACGGCGGGGACCCGCCGGTCACCTACGACGCCATCCAGACCGACGCCGCCATCAACCACGGCAACTCCGGCGGCGCGCTGCTGGACGACACCGGTGCGCTGGTCGGCATCAACAGCGCCATCCTGTCGGCCGGCGGCCCCGACGGCGGCTCCATCGGCATCGGCTTCGCCATCCCGATCGACTTCGCGCGGCGCATCGCCCAGGGCCTGATCAAGGACGGCCAGGTCAAGCACGCCGACATCGGCCTCAACGCGCGGTCGGTCTCGGCCGTGTCCACCGACGGCGCCCAGGTCCAGAACGTCAAGCAGGGCGGGGCCGCGGCCAAGGCCGGCATCGCCGAGGGCGACGTGATCACCAACTTCGCCGGGCGGACCATCCGCACGGCCGACGAACTCAGCGTCGCGATCATCGAGCGGACCATCGGCGAGACCGTTCGGGTCACGATAGTCAGGCAAGGGCGGCAGATGGTGCTACAGGTCACCACGCAGTCGGATTAGGCTGGGAGACGTGTTCGGAATCAGCGGGGGCGAGCTCCTCGTCCTGATCGTCGCCGGCCTGTTCATCCTCGGGCCCGAGCGACTGCCCGGTGCTGCCGCCTGGCTGGCCAACGGCATACGTCAGGTGCGGGACTACGCCACGGGGGCTCGCGACCAACTCCGGTCGGAGCTCGGCCCGGAGTTCGACGAGCTCCGCAAGCCGCTGGAGGACCTGCGCCAGCTGCGCGAGTTCAACCCCAAACGGGCGTTGACCCGCACGCTGCTGGAGGACTTCCCGACCGAGGACACCAGCTACAAGCCCAACGGCTACCCGGCGGCCGCCGAGCCGCCGGCCGCCCAGCGCCCGGAGCAGCGGCCGCTGTCGCCGGGCGAGCGTCCCCCGTTCGACCCGGACGCCACCTGACCCACGACGCACAGAAGGGGCCTTCCCACTCGGGAGGGCCCCTTCTGCGTGGCTGTGCACAGGGCGGCGTGCGAACGATTGCTAGGAGGACATCGGCCGGCCGGGGCAGGGTCCGGCGGCCGCGAAAAACGCTGCGGTGAGCCCGTCAGGGGGTGTCAGGCAGCGGCGGCGAGGCAGCCGCGAGCTGCTCGCACGTGCGACCGAAGGCGGCGATGGCGGTCTCGTCCAGCGCCTCGACGAAGTGACGCACCACGCCGGCCAGGTGCACGCCGGACGCGCTGCGTAACCGGTCGAGTCCCGTCTGGGTGAGCACGGCCACCACGCCGCGGCCATCGCCGTCGGCCCGCTCGCGCGTGACGAGGCCGGTCCGCTCCAGGCGGTCGACCAGTCGGGTGACACCGGAGCGGGACAGCAGCACGGCGTCGGCGAGCTCCGTCATCCGCATCCGACGTCCCGGCGCCTCGGCCAGCTGCACCAGGACGTCGTAGGACGCCAGCGACAGGCTCTGCTCGGCGACGAGCTCGGTCTCCAGATGTCGGACGATGCGGGCGTGCGCCCGCAGGAATGACCGCCACACGGCTAACTCGGTCCGGGTCGGAAGTCGGGTCCTACCTGTGTCCAGCACGACCCATCATGTTACGGAACGCGTCCAGATGGTCGCGCAGTGCCCCTATCGTGATTCGGAGAACTCCGGCTGACCGGTCGGTAACAACGGCTCGTAGCATGGGTCTCGTGACCCCACTCCCCAGTGCCGACGCCGTGCGGGCCGCCCTCGGCGGCGTCCAGGATCCCGAAATCCGCCGCCCGATCACCGAGCTTGGCATGGTGAAGGACGTCACCATCGGCGAAGACGGCGCCGTGACGGTGGCCGTCTTCCTCACGGTGGCAGGCTGTCCGCTGCGAGACAAGATCACCGCGGACGTGACCGCCGCCGTCAGCGCGGTGGCCGGCGTCACCGGCGTCAAGGTCGAGCTGGACGTGATGAACGACCAGCAGCGCTCCGAGCTGCGCAAGTCGCTGCGCGGCGACGCGGCCGAGCCGGTCATTCCGTTCGCCCAGCCCGGCTCCCTGACCAGGGTCTACTGCGTCGCGTCCGGCAAGGGCGGCGTCGGCAAGTCCAGCATGACGGTCAACCTCGCCACCGCGATGGCCGCCCGCGGCCTGTCCGTCGGCATCGTCGACGCCGACATCTACGGGCACTCGGTGCCCCGCATGCTGGGCGCGACCGCCCGCCCGACCCAGGTCGAGAAGATGATCATGCCGCCGCAGGCCAACGGCGTGAAGGTCATCTCCATCGGGATGTTCGTGCAGAACAACGCCCCCGTCGTCTGGCGCGGCCCGATGCTGCACCGGGCCCTGCAGCAGTTCCTGGCCGACGTCTTCTGGGGCGACCTGGACGTGCTGCTGCTCGACCTGCCCCCGGGCACCGGCGACATCGCCATCTCGGTCGCGCAGCTCATCCCCAACGCCGAGATCCTGGTCGTGACCACGCCGCAGCAGGCCGCGGCCGAGGTCGCCGAGCGGGCCGGCGCCATCGCCCTGCAGACCCGGCAGCGGGTGGCCGGCGTCATCGAGAACATGTCGTGGATGGACATGCCCGACGGCAGCCGCATGGAGCTGTTCGGCTCCGGCGGCGGCAAGACCGTCGCCGACTCCCTGACCAAGGCGGTCGGCTCCGACGTGCCGCTGCTCGGTCAGGTGCCGCTGGACCCGCGCCTGCGGGAATGCGGCGACGCCGGCACCCCGCTCGTGCTGTCCGACCCTGAGGCCCCGGCGGCGAAGGTGCTGACGGAGGTCGCCGCGAAGCTCACGGTGCGCTCCCGCGGCCTCGCCGGCCGTCTCCTGTCGGTGACCCCCGCCGGCCGCTGACCAGGCTCCGAACCGGCCGGCTGCTCACACCAGGGTGCGCAGCCGGCCGAGCCACTCGGCGGCCAGCCGGCGTCCGTCCGGGAGTTGGTCGTCGCGATCCCAGCGCCAGGTGGTGATCATCGCCAGCATCAGGATCCGACACTGCCGCAGCAGGCCCTGATCGACGCCCGGGTAGTGGTCGGCGACCTCGTCCGGGGCGTGGGCGAGGTCGAACTCGACAGGCCCGCGGCAGCAGGTCTCGAAGTCGATGAACAGCGGGCCGTCGCTCGTGGTGAGGACGTTGCCCGGGTGCGGCTCGCCGTGCAGCAGCTGCTCGGGGCCGCCGGTCAGTCGTTCCGCGCCGTCCAGGACGCGGCTGAGCAGGTCTCGCTCGGCGTCCGGTAGGTCCGGGGTCAGGGTGCGGTCGGCCAGCAGCCGCCGGGCCTCCTCGACCCGATCGGTGAAATGCGGCGCGGGGACGTCGAGGTCACGCATTCCGGCGTGCAACCGGTGCAGCGCCTGGGCGAAATCCGTCGGTGAGGCCGGCGGACCCGGTTCGTAGTAGGTCCAGAACGTGATCACGAACCCGTCGCGCTCGTACGGACGAGGCTCCACGCGGGGCTCAAGTGCGGCCGCCGGGCTCCCGACCAGCCGTGACGCGAGGTCGACCTCGAACTGCGCGCTCTGATCCGCCACCGGCGCCACTCGGGCCAGCACGTCGCCCGGCAGCAGCCGCAGGATCACCTTGTTGGAGTTGCTGAGCACGATCGCGTCCTCGACGGCCAGGCCCAGCGCCGCGGCGGTTGACAACGCCGAAGTCACCGCTTTCTGCAGGTCAGAAGCCTGCATCACCCTGCCCTCCGCCCCGTCGACACCCGCCTCGCCCGGCTCTCACCCCGACTGCCAGGTTGATCTGCTCTCCTGGATCGGGGGCAGCTCGATTCGAAGATCAACTCTTGTGCGCGACGGACTCCTCGTCGTCCCACCTCGGGTCGTCCCGGATCTGCTCGGCCGAGGGCGTGGAGGACTTGCGGGTCCGCTCCCGCTTCTTGCCGCCGGCCAGCTCGGCCCGCAGCCGGTCGAGCTCGCCCCGCAGGTAGTCACGGGTGGCCACCTCGCCGACGGCGATGCGCAGCGCGGCCAGCTCCCGGGCCATGAACTCGGTGTCCGCCTTGGTCTGGGCGGCCCGGGCCCGGTCCTCCTCCAGCGAGATCCGGTCCCGGTCGTCCTGACGGTTCTGCGCCAGCAGGATCAGCGGGGCGGCGTACGCGGCCTGGGTGGAGAACGCCAGGTTGAGCAGGATGAACGGATAGGGGTCCCACTGGAGGCTGAGCATGAACAGGTTCAGCGCGATCCAGATGATCACGATCAGCGTCTGCCAGAACAGGAACTTGCCGGTCCCCAGGAAACGGGCCAGCCGCTCGGAGAACCGGCCGAACGCCTCCGGGTCCACCTCGATGGCCCACCGCCGGGGCGCGCGGGGCTGGTCGAGCCGCCGGCGCGAGGTCAGCTCAGGCATTGGCGACACCCTCCTCCTCGTGGTGCAGGGTCTCCCGCCAGTCCTCGGGCAGCAGATGGTCCAGCACGTCGTCAACGGTGACCGCGCCCAGCAGGTGGTCCTCGTCGTCCACCACGGGCGCGCACACCAGGTTGTAGGTCGCGAAGTACTTCGTCACCTCGATGAGGGACGCGGTCGGCCGCAGCCGGGGCAGGTCGGCGTCCAGCGCGCCGGCGACCAGGCTGGACGGCGGCTCCCGCAGCAGCCGCTGAAGGTGCACGCAGCCGAGGTACCGGCCGGTGGGAGTGGCGGTGGGCGGCCGGCAGACGAAGACCATGCTCGACAGGGCCGGGGTGTGCTCGGGATTGCGGGCCCGGGCCAGCGCCTCGGCGATGGTGGCGTCCGGGGTCAGCGCGACCGGCTCGGGCGTCATCAGGCCGCCCGCGGTGTCGAAGGAGTACTCCAGCAGCCGCTTGACCGGCGCGGACTCCTCCGGCTCCATCAGCTCCAGCAGCCGGTTCTTGTCCGGCTCGGACAGCTCGGACAGCAGGTCGGCGGCGTCGTCCGGGTTCATCGCCTCGAGGATGTCGGCCGCGCGCTCGTCGTCGAGGTGGCCGAGCAGATCCTTCTGGTCGTCCTCGGGCAGCTCCTCGATGACGTCGGCCAGCCGCTCGTCGTCCAGGGCGTCGGCGACCTCGTACCGGCGCTTGATCGGCAGGTCGCGCAGGGCGTTGGCCACGTCGGCGGCCCGCATCCGGTCGAACTGGGCCAGCAGCTGCTGGGCGCCCTGCGGTTGTGAGGACAGCTCGGCCATGCCGAGGCCGGCCACGTCCTCCCAGCGCAGCACCTGCACCGGGCCACGGCGGCCCAGCCGCCCCGTTCGCTCTCGGACGGCCACGCGGCTGATCTCCCAGTCGCGGGTGCGGGTCGGCTCCATGGCGGCGTCCATGATGACGGCGCTGACCGTGCCGCCCTCGATGCCGACCCGGGCGTCCAACAGTTGCCCGACGGCAACAACTTCGTTGGGGCGCTGGTGGAAGTGGCGCATGTTCACCGAACCGGTGGACAGCACCACGGCGTGCGGCTCGATACCGGCCACCCGCAGCATCGGCACGAAGATGCGCCGCCGGGTCACCAGCTCCACCACGATGCCCAGCACCCGCGGCGGCAGGCGGTCCGCCCGGAGGCTGGCCACCACGTCGCGCACCTTGCCGATCGCCTCGCCGTCCGGGCCGAATACCGGCAATCCGGCCAGTTGGGCGACAAAAATCCTGTCTGTGGCTGCCACAGCCAAAGGCTAACGTTGTCCCGTGCCGACGCTGCGTTTCGACGTCCTCGACGTGTTCACCGACACCCCCTTCTCCGGCAATCAACTCGCCGTGGTCCACGGCGCCGACGAGCTGTCCGCCGAGCAGATGCGCACCATCGCCGCCGAGTTCGGCTACGCGGAGACGACCTTCCCGCTGCCGCCGACCCAGCCCGGGGCCGACTACCGGGTGCGGATCTTCACGCCGGCCGAGGAGCTGCCCTTCGCCGGCCATCCGAGCGTCGGAACCTCGTGGCTGCTGGCCCGTGACGGCGTGATCGGCGTCGGGCCGGCGGTCCAGGAGTGCCTGGCCGGCCTGCTGCCCGTGGTCGTCGACGCCCGTGGCTCGCGGATCAGCGGCGGCAAGCGGACGGTCGGCACCCGGTTGGATCGCGCCGCTGTGGCGGCCGCTGTCGGGTTGACCGTCGACGATCTGTCCGATGTGGACCCCGGTCATGCCGGTTGTGGCCTGGAATTCGCCTACTTGGGGGTTAAGCCCGATGCCGTGGGCCGGGCCGTCGCCGACCGGGCGGCGATGCGGGCCGCCGGCGTCGACCACGGCGTGGAGGTCTTCTCCCTGGTCGACGGCGAGGCCCACGTCCGGATGTTCGGCTACCAGGGCGAGGACGCCGCCACCGGCTCCGCCGCGCTGGGCCTGTGCGTGTTCGCCATCGACCGCGGCCTGATCGCCGAGACGGCCGACATCGTTGTGCGCCAAGGCATCGAGATGGAACGACCGTCCACTCTGTACTGCTCCGTCACCCCCGACGCCGCCACCGTCCGCGGCGACGTGGTCCACATAGCCAGCGGCCAACTCACCTTTTGAACCGCGAGTCCCGCTCTCGGGCAATCATGATGCAGGTTCCGAACCTCACACATGGTTGCCTGACAGCGGGACTCGCGGTGTCAGGTGGCGAGGGTGGTGGCTATGGACTGGCAGGTGGTGTTGACCCAGCCGTCGGCCTGGTGCCAGTTGACGACCGCGGAGACGAAGGACCAGGCCCTGGCCTTGTCGGCGTCGAGCTCCTCGATCTCCACCAGCAGGTCGAGGCGGTGCTGCACGCGATCGGGCTCGAAGCGGTTCCACAGCAGCGTGGCCAGGCCGAACTCGGGGTCGCCGACCAGCACCTTGGGGTCGATCACCAGCCACGGCTCGCGGTCGCCGGCCAGGATGTTCTCGAAGTGCTGGTCCTCGTTGACCATCACGGTGTCCGAAGCCGGCCCCAGGGCGCGGCAGATGTCCACGGCCTCGTCGATGATCCGGCGCGGAATGCCCTCGGCGGTCGGCAGCTGTTCGGCCCAGCGGCGGGCATTGGCCCGCAGGGTGCGCATGCCGTCCGGGCCGGGCCGCCGCAGCCGTCGGCGCAGGTCCCCGGCGATCAGCAGCGCTTCTCCGATGGGTTGGCCGGTAAGGGTTTCCGGGTGCAGCCGCTCCAGCAGCAGCACGCCTTCGTCGCCGCGATGGTCGAGCAGCCGCACGGCCCCTTCACCGTCCCACATGGACAGTGCAAGCCACTCGTGCTCGGATTCCTCGTGCGGCAGACCGAGTTTGAGCATCGCCGGTGTGCCGTCGGCCCGTCGCACCGGCTGCACCACGCTGCAGAACCCGTTCAGCGGCGCGCCGGCCGGCGTCAGGTCCCAGCGGTCGAGGTATTCGGCATACAGCTCCGGCAGGCCGAGTAGCCAGCGGGTGGCGTTGTCATCGCCCCAGCTCAGCACCGTGTCCGTGAAGTCCTTGGGAATCCGGATCAAGTCGGTACACCTCAGTCCAGGCCGGCTCGGCGTTGAGTCTGGCGGCCCGGAGCGCGTCCGTCACCTCTTTTTCCGGCTCGACCAGGGCGGCCGTGGCGCGGACGTCGGCCAGGTGAGAGTGCGTGGTGGGGGAGCGAACCGTGATCGTGCAGGTCACGCCGTCGCGCAGGCCCGGCACCTGCTGCTCGTCGCCGCCGACCGCCACCCACAGGGCCCCGTCGCGCCACAGCGCCCACACCAGCCGTGGGCCCGAGTCCACGGTGATCCACACGGCTGCGGCCTTGCGTAGGGCGTTGTCGAGCAGACGGGTCATCTCCACCGGTTCAGCTTCGCACGGGGCTGTGACGGGTGACTCAGCGAATGGCGGGCACCCTCCGGCCGTGCCAGCATCGCCGTAAGTTACCGGTCAGTACCGAGCTGACTTCCTCTTGGGAGGTACCGCCGTGCCGCGTCCCCGCCGATCCTGCCTCGCCGTCCCCGGCTCCAGCCAGAAGATGATCGACAAGGCCCGGACGCTCCCGGCCGACCAGGTCTTCCTCGACCTGGAGGACGCCTGCGCGCCGCTGGCCAAGCCGGACGCCCGCAAGACCATCGTGGCCGCGCTCAACGAGGGCGGCTGGGGCGAGCGGACCCGGGTGGTGCGGGTCAACGACTGGACCACCGAGTGGACCTACCGGGACGTCGTCGAGGTCGTCGAGGGGGCCGGGGCCAACCTGGACTGCCTGATGCTGCCCAAGGTGCAGACCGCGCAGCAGGTGCAGGCGCTGGACCTGCTGCTCACCCAGATCGAGAAGACCATGGGCTACGAGGTCGGCCGCATCGGCATCGAGGCCCAGATCGAGAACGCCCGCGGCCTGGTCGAGGTCGACGCCATCGCCACCGCCTCGCCCCGGGTCGAGACCATCATCTTCGGGCCGGCCGACTTCATGGCCTCCATCAACATGAAGTCCCTCGTCGTCGGCGAGCAGCCCCCCGGCTACGACGTCGGCGACGCCTACCACTACATCCTCATGCGCATCCTGATGGCCGCCCGCGCCAACGACGTGCAGGCCATCGACGGCCCCTACCTCCAGATCCGCGACGTCGACGGCTTCCGCCGCGTCGCCGGCCGCGCCGCCGCCCTCGGCTACGACGGCAAGTGGGTCCTGCACCCCGGCCAGATCGACGCCGCCAACGCCGTCTTCAGCCCCGACCAGTCCGACTACGACCACGCCGAGAACATCCTCGACGCCTACGAGTTCTTCACCTCCGACCGCGGCGGCCAGCGCGGCGCCGTCATGCTCGGCGACGAGATGATCGACGAGGCCTCCCGCAAGATGGCCCTCGTGATCGCCGGCAAGGGCCGCGCCGCCGGCATGACCCGCACCGACAAGTGGACCCCGCCGACGGAGTGATCCGGCGGAGGGATCTCGGCCTCTTCACCATTTCGGGCTTGGCCGACTCGGGCGTGAGTCGTGGAGAACATCCGCGCCTTCGGCGATGTCACCGGGGTCGGGAGTATTAGGCATGCGATGTGAAGGAACGGGCAGGCGGCGCGGTCCTGGGGGTGGATAAGGTGACCACCTCCAAAGGAAGGCGTCAGCGAAATGAGAGAGGTCGATCTCGGATCGGCGGGCCTCCGGGTGCCCGCGATCGGATTGGGCTGCATGGGGATGTCGGAGTTCTACGGCTCGTCATCGGAGGCGCAGAATCTTCGCGTTCTCGATCGGGCGGCCGACATCGGGTGCACGTTCTGGGACACGTCGGACATGTACGGCCCGTTCACCAATGAGATCCTGTTGTCGAAGGCGATCAAGGGCCGCCGCGACCGAATCACCTTGGCGACGAAGTTCGGCGTCTCCCGCGACACGGACGGCGGCTGGCAAGGTGTCAGCGGGCGGGCGGACTACGTGAAAGCTTGTTGCGATGCCTCGCTGGAGCGCCTCGGGACCGACCATATCGACCTCTACTACCAGCATCGCGTCGACCCCGGCACGCCGATCGAGGAGACGGTCGGCGCCATGGCCGAACTCGTCGCGGCGGGAAAGGTGCGCTACATCGGCCTTTCCGAAGCGGACGCGGAAACCATCGATCGCGCCCATGCGGTGCATCCCGTCAGCGCACTCCAGACCGAGTACTCGCTGTGGTCGCGACACGTCGAGGTCGACATTCTGCCCACGATCACGCGCCTGGGCATCGGATTTGTCGCCTACAGCCCGCTTGGTCGAGGCTTCCTGTCGGGGGCGATTCGGTCGCGGGCCGACCTTGAGCCCGGCGACTGGCGATTGGCGAATCCGCGGTTCACCGAGGAGGCGATCGCCACGAACAGCCGGTTGGCCGCCGGGGTTTCCGACATCGCGGCGGAGATCGAGGCCACCGCCGCACAGGTGGCATTGGCCTGGGTGCTGTCGCGCCATGACCCGCTTGCGGCGATACCGGGGACGCGGAAAACCGAACGCCTGGCGGAGAACTGGGCGGCAGCCGACGTGACTCTGTCGACGGAGCACCGGCGTCGGCTCGAGTCCCTTATCGATGATGGTGTGGTCGGCAGTCGGTTCTAGCCGGTCGCGTCGGCCAGGTCCTGGCTCGGGGGAAACCCGAACTTGCGCGTGTACTCGCGGCTGAACTGGCTCGGGCTCTCGTAGCCGACGTCGTAGGCCGCAGTGGTCACCATGGCGCCGCCCGTCTTCAGCAGCCGCCGCGCCTCAAGCAGGCGAAGCTCCTTCTGGTACTGCAGCGGCGTCGTCGATGTGATCGTCTTGAAGTGCTTGTGGAACGACGTCGCGCTCATGCCGACCCGTCGCGCGAGATCCGGCACGGAGATCGGCGAGCGGATGTCGTCGCGAATGTAGCCGATAGCGCGGGCGATCGCGCTCGCATTGCTGTCGCGGCGAACGAGACTGCGAAGCATGCCGCCGAAAGGAGCTGTCAACAGGCGGTAGTGGATTTCCTTCGCGGTGAGCGTGCCGAGTACCTTCGCGTCCGCGGGTGTGTCGGCGATCGCCAGGTATCGGAACAAAGCGTCCAACAGCCCGGGATCGGCCTGATGAGTCTCCGCCGTGCGGGCGTGGTCATCGTCGAGCGCTGAGTCGGCGATGCTGTCGTGGAGTTCTCTGATCGAGGCGACGTCCACTTCGAGCACCAGTGCAAGATAGGGAGCCTGCGTGATTCTGGACCACACCGGCAGGTCGTGACTCACGAGGAGGCACTCGCCCGGGCCGAGCGACAACGTCCGCTCACCGGTCGTCACCTCTTTCCCGCCTTGCAGGACCAGACACAGGACGGGTTCGTACAGCGAGGCTTCCAAGGTGCCCACTGAGCTGTGTCGGAGAATTTGGAGGCCGTTGATCGGCCGGACGACCTGGTGACGGCCATTCGCGGCCATCGGCAGACGACGGGAAGTGTCGTCGACGAGTCGTTCCAGGTGCACGGTTCGGCCTCCGTTGACGTCCCGGCAGGGCCGCTGGGACCAGGGCATTCTCTCAAAAATGTGTATGAGCGGGCAAGCCGTTTCGGTGGGCTGCCGGTCGAGTGTCAGGGAGAAACGAATGAGAACCACAAAGCTGACCGCGGGTGTCGAAATGCCTTACCTCGGCTTCGGCACGTACCTCATCGAAGACGGCGCGGTTGCCGCGGCGGTGAGTGAGGCTATTCGCGCCGGCTACCGCCACATCGACACCGCGGAGGGCTATCAGAACGAATCGGGTGTAGGCATCGGCATCAGGCAGGCGCGCGAGTCCGAAGCGCTGGCGCGGAGCGATCTTTTCGTCACCACGAAACTCTGGCCCGGGAATCCGGCCTGGGGGCAGCCGGCGAAAACCGTCGAAGCCACGGTGGCATCGCTCGACGAGAGCCTCGAACGGCTCGGGTTGGACTACGTGGACCTCTACCTGATCCACGTGCCGATCGAACGCGAGCACCGACTCGCCCAGTGGCGCGGTCTCGTCGAGTTGCAGCGGCAGGGCAAGGCGCACGCGATCGGCGTCAGCAACTTCGGCATCGGGCACATCGAGGAGCTGACCGCGGCCGGCCTGCCCGCGCCGGCGGCCAACCAGATCGAGCTTCATCCGTGGTCGCAGAAGCCCGAGCTGGTTCGCTACCTCCTGGACAACGCGATCACGCCCATCGCCTACAGCAGCCTGGTGCCGCTCGCCACCTGGCGCACCGCCGACGGGCACGACAGCGCGAAGTCGGACCAGATGAAGGTCGACGGCGCGCAGGCGGACGCCCCGTTCAAGGTGATGGCCCGGAAGTACGGCGTCGGTGAGGCGCAGGTCCTGCTGCGCTGGGCCGTCCAGCAGGGGTATCCGGTGCTGCCGAAGAGCACCGATCCCGACCGCGTCCGGCGCAACGCCGACATCTTCGGCTTCGACATCGATGACGAGGACATGGCGGCGATCGAGAAGATGGATCGCGGTGACGGGGTGGCCTGGGCGACGGGCGATCCCACGACGGCTCCGTGAGCCGGATGTCCTTCGGGGCAGCATTTCGGGACTGGGGAGCCGGTGGTGTACCGCGTTCCTGGCCTTGCCGATGTATTCGGCACCGCTAGGAACGTGTTACCGTTTGTGAGCCGGATCAAAGATCAGACTACGGAAATCGTGGTATTCGGTCACTGGGCGTGTTTGATCACGGTGACATAACGCACAGAAGGCAACCTTGGTTTGCGTTGGACCCCCGGTATCGGTTCAGGCTGGGGTCATGTCCAAGCACTCGAGAGGGATTCACCTGTTCCGCCGTCGGCGCCACGACGATCTGCTGGAGCGCAGTTTCGTGCCCTGTGGGGGATGCGCGCAGCCGGTGTACGTGTTCGCGGAGCAGTGCCGGTCCTGCGGCGACGCGGTGCAGGTGCGGGCCAGCTGAGCAGCTGAACCGATCGGGTGAGCACCTTCACAGGGTGAGACGTCGGCTGGTTGGGGATACTCACCGGTAACCAGTCAGCGACGACAAGGGGACGACCATGGCCCGGCTCGCCCAGACCGCCGGTCTCACCGAGGTGCAGCAGGAGATCCTGAGCACGGTTCGCGACTTCGTGAACAAGGAGATCATCCCGCACGCCCAGGCCCTTGAGCACGACGACGCCTACCCGACCGACATCGTCGAGGGCATGAAGGAGATGGGGCTGTTCGGCCTCACCATCCCCGAGGAGTTCGGCGGGCTCGGCGAGTCGCTGCTGACCTACGCCCTTGTGGTGGAACAGATCGCGCGCGGCTGGATGAGCGTCTCGGGCGTGATCAACACGCACTTCATCGTCGCTCACATGATCAAGCAGCACGGCACGGACGCGCAGAAGGCGCACTACCTGCCGAAGATGGCCACGGGCGAGATCCGGGGCTCCTTCTCCATGTCGGAGCCGGACCTGGGCTCGGACGTGGCGGCGATCAAGACGCGGGCCAAGAAGACTGGCGACGGCTACGTCATCGACGGCCAGAAGATGTGGCTGACCAACGGCGGCACGTCCAACCTGACCGCCGTCCTGGTCCGCACGGACGAGGGCGCGGACAAGCCGCACAAGAACCTGACGGCCTTCCTCGTCGACAAGCCGGTGGGCTACGGCGAGGTGACGCCCGGCCTGACCATCCCGGGCAAGATCGCCAAGATGGGCTACAAGGGCGTCGACACCACCGAGATGGTGTTCAGCGGCTACGAGATCGGCGCGGACCAGGTCCTCGGCGGCGCCACCGGCAAGGGCTTCGCGCAGATGATGGACGGCGTCGAGGTGGGCCGGGTCAACGTGGCCGCGCGGGCCTGCGGCATCTCGATCCGGGCCTTCGAGCTGGCCATCGAGTACGCCCAGCAGCGCAAGACCTTCGGCCACCAGATCGCCGACCACCAGGCCATCGCCTTCAAGCTGGCCGAGATGGCCACCAAGGTCGAGGCGGCGCACCTGATGATGGTCAACGCGGCTCGGCTCAAGGACTCGGGCCAGCGCAACGACGTCGAGGCCGGCATGGCCAAGCTCATCGCCTCCGAGTACTGCGCCGAGGTCACGCAGGAGTCGTTCCGCATCCACGGCGGCTACGGCTACTCCAAGGAGTACGAGATCGAGCGCCTCATGCGCGAGGCCCCCTTCCTGCTGATCGGCGAGGGCACCAGCGAGATCCAGAAGACCATCATCAGCCGTGGGCTGCTCCGGGAGTACCAGTCCCGGGGCTGATGCGGCACGCCCGGTTCGCGTGGTTCGTTGGTCGTGAGGACAATGGGAGACCACCGACCGTGAACGGGGTGATATCGGTGACGAGTTCGTTCTCATCGCCGGACCGACAGGCCGGTCCGCCGCGCCTGCCGACCAAGCCGACCGGCTGGCCGATCGGCTCCTACGAGGAGTACGGCCAGGCCCAGCGCGCCGTCGACTTCCTGGCCGAGAGCGAGTTCCCGGTGCAGGACGTGACCATCGTCGGGGTCGACCTGATGCTGGTCGAGCGGGTCACGGGCCGGTTGTCGTGGCGGCGCGTGCTCGGCGCCGGCGCGGCCTCGGGCGCCTGGTTCGGCCTGTTCGTGGGCGTGATGCTGAGCCTGTTCACGGGCGGCCAGCAGACGGGCGGCCTGCTGCAGATCGCCGTCTGCCTGGTGCTGGGTGTCCTGTTCTTCACGGTGTTCGCGGCTGTCGGCTACGCCTCCACGCGGGGTCGGCGGGACTTCCAGTCCTCCAGCCAGCTGGTCGCGGGCCGCTACGACGTGCTGTGTCAGCCACGCAACGCCGAACAGGGCCGGGATCTGCTGGCCAAGCTGGCCATGCGGCCGGCGGGCGGCGCCGTGTGAGGTGACCGCGGGCGGGCATTGGTACATCCGGGGAATAGGCACGCCCGGTGTCTGAATCGTTGCCCCGATCGCTTGCGGCTGCCAAAACACCGGCCATAGGTTGCCACCACCGCACAACGGGGTGCCGCAACTGGTCTGGTGGACTTCTGGTCCGCCGGTAGGCGCGCGGGTTCGGCCCCCTGGAGCGAAGGGAGGCAGGACCGATGGCACAGCCAACCGGCCGGCGCCCGGGGTGGGGACGGGGCGCGGTGGCACTGGCCGCCGCGACACTGGCCGCACCACTGGTGGCCGCCTGCGGAGGCAGTGCCGGCGGGGGAGTCACGCTCACCGTGTACTACCCGCCGGAACAGCACTTCCAGAACGTCATTGACCAGTGCAACGATCAGGCGAACGGCGCCTACCACATCGTCGATCTGACGGCCCCGCGCGACGCGGACGGCCAGCGCGAGCAGATGGTGCGAAGACTGGCGGCCGGGGACACCAGCCTGGACATCCTCGGCGTCGACGTGACGTGGACGCCGGAGTTCGCCAGCGCCGGCTGGATCGTGCCGTGGACCGGCGCGAACGAGGCCGAGGCGAAAAACGACGTCCTCGCCGGGCCGTTGGCCTCGGCCACCTTTGACGGCAAGCTGTTCGCCGCCACCAAGCACACCAATGTGCAGCTGCTGTGGTACCGCGACGACCTGGTGGGCAAGCCACCGTCCACCTGGGACGAAATGATCGCCGACGCGCAGCAGTTGAAGTCGCAGAAGAAGCCTTACAAGATCAGTTTCACCGGCGCCCAGTACGAGGGCCTCGTCGTCGGCTTCAACACGCTGACCGCGTCGGCCGGCGGCAAGCTCGTCTCCGACGACGGCACCAAGGCGGTGGTGGACGACGGCGCGGTGCAGGCCCTGGCGATGCTGAAGAAGTTCGCCACCTCGGGCGTCACCGACGCCGGCCTGTCCATCGCGCAGGAGCAGCAGACCGCGCTGCTGATGGAGAACGGGGACGCGGCCTTCGAGCTGAACTGGCCCTATGTCTACGCCGCCATGCAGCAGGACAAGCCGGATCTGTTCTCGCACTTCAAATGGACCCGCTACCCGAGCATGACGCCGGGCGGGCAGTCCCGGGTCACCATCGGCGGCGAGAACCTGGCCATCAGCGCCTACTCGCAGCACAAGGACGAGGCCTTCAAGGCGGCGCTGTGCCTGCGCAGCCCGAAGATGCAGGACTACTCGGCGGTCAACGACGGCGTGCCGCCGACGGTGGCCAGCGTGTACGACGCGCCGGACATGGCCAAGGCGTACCCGATGAAGGACGACATCAAGGCGGAGTTGGCCACCGCGGCCAGCCGGCCGATCACGCCCGCCTACCAGAACGTCTCCACCATCATGCAGAACCTGCTGTCGCCGCCGTCGGCCATCAACCCGCAGAGCACCGCGGCCGCGATGAAGCAGGCGATCCAGGACGCGCTGGACTCCAAGGGGGTGCTCCCGTGAGCCAGACCATCGACACGGCGCGGCCGGCCCATCGGGCGAAGGCGAAACCCGTGCTGAGTGAGGGAAAGCGGGCCGAACGGCGGCTGGGCCTGCTGCTGTGCGCGCCGGCGGCGATCGTGATGTTGGCGGTCACCGGCTGGCCGATCATCTACTCCGTCTGGCTGTCGTTGCAGCGCTACGACCTGAGGTTTCCCGGCAAGCAGGAGTTCGTCGGGCTGGCCAACTACGGCACCGTGCTGTCCAACGGCTACTGGTGGACGGCGTTCGGCACCACCGCGCTGATCACCGTGGTCTCCGTGGTGATCGAGCTGGTGCTGGGCATGGCGCTGGCCCTGATCATGCACCGCACGCTGGTCGGCCGCGGACTGGTACGCACGGTTTCCCTTATCCCGTACGGAATCGTCACGGTGGTGGCCGCGTTCAGCTGGAAGTTCGCCTGGACGCCGAGCACCGGCTACCTGGCCACCCTGATGGGCTCGGACACCGCCGTGCTGACCCAGAAGCTGCCGGCGCTGAGCGCGATCGTGCTGGCCGAAGTGTGGAAGACCACGCCGTTCATGGCCCTGCTGCTGATGGCCGGGCTGGCGCTGGTGCCGGACGACCTGCTCAAGGCGGCCTCGATGGATGGGGCCGGGGCGTGGCAGCGGTTCACCAGGGTGATGCTGCCGGTGATGAAGCCGGCCATCCTGGTGGCGCTGCTGTTCCGCACCCTGGACGCGTTCCGCATCTTCGACAACATCTTCATCCTCACCGGCGGCTCGCAGGGCACCGGCTCGGTGTCCATGCAGACCTACGACAACCTGATCCGCGGCCTGAACCTGGGCATCGGCTCGACCATGTCGGTGCTGATCTTCATCGCGGTGGCGGTCATCGCCTTCGTGTTCATCAAGGTGTTCGGCACCGCCGCGCCCGGTTCCGACTCGGGGAGGCGTTGATGGCCGTCATCACGACCGGCAAGCGCGTCCAGTGGACGATCATCGACGTGATCGTGGTCGTCTACGCGCTGGTGCCGGTGCTGTGGACACTGTCGCTGTCGTTCAAGTCCAAGGCGACGATCGGCGACGGCTCCTTCATCCCCAAGGAATGGTCCTTCCAGAGCTACCTGGACATCTTCAAGACCGACGACTTCCTGCTGGCGCTGGTCAACTCCATCGGCATCTCGCTGATCGCCACCGCGATCGCCGTGGTGCTGGGCACGATGGCCGCCTACGCCATCGCCCGGCTGGACTTCCCCGGCAAGACCGTGCTGGTCGGATTCTCCTTGCTGGTGGCCATGTTCCCGCAGGTGTCGCTGGTGTCGCCGCTGTTCTCCATCGAGCGCTCGCTCGCCCTGTTCGACACCTGGCCCGGCCTGATCCTGCCGTACATCACCTTCGCGCTGCCGCTGGCCATCTACACCCTGTCGGCGTTCTTCCGGGAAATCCCGTGGGAGCTGGAAAAGGCCGCGAAGATGGACGGGGCGACGCCGGGGCAGGCGTTCCGGCGGGTGATCGCGCCGCTGGCCGCGCCGGGTGTGTTCACCACCGCGATCCTGGTGTTCATCTTCTGCTGGAACGATTTCCTGTTCGCCATCTCGCTCACGGCGACCACCCGTTCCCGCACGGTGCCCGCGGCGCTGCAGTTCTTCACCGGCGCGTCCCAGTTCGAGGACCCGACCGGGCAGATCTGCGCGGCGGCCGTGGTGATCACGATTCCCATCGTGCTCTTCGTCCTGTTCTTCCAGCGCCGCATCGTGGCGGGGCTGACCTCCGGCGCCGTGAAGGGGTGAGGCCGGTATGGCCGAGATCGTTCTGGACAAGGTGACCAAGCGCTACCCGGACGGCGCGCTGGCCGTGTCCGAGGTCGACATCGAGATCGCGGACGGCGAGTTCATCATCCTGGTCGGGCCTTCGGGCTGCGGCAAGTCCACCACGCTCAACATGATCGCCGGGCTGGAGGACATCACCGGCGGCGAGCTGCGCATCGGCGGGCAGCGGATGAACGAGCGGGCGCCCAAGGACCGGGACATCGCCATGGTGTTCCAGTCCTACGCCCTGTACCCGCACATGACCGTGCGGGAGAACATGGCCTTCCCGCTGGTGCTGTCCAAAATGGACAAGGACACGGTCCGTCACAAGGTCGAGGAGGCGGCCCGGATCCTCGACCTGACCCCGCACCTGGACCGCAAGCCGGCCAACCTGTCCGGCGGCCAGCGGCAGCGGGTGGCCATGGGGCGGGCGATCGTGCGCAGCCCCAAGGCGTTCCTCATGGATGAGCCACTGTCCAATTTGGACGCCAAGCTGCGCGGGCAGATGCGCACCTCGGTGTCGCGGCTGCAGAAGCACCTGGGCACGACCACCGTGTACGTCACGCACGACCAGACCGAGGCCATGACGCTGGGCGACCGGGTCG
>NZ_KK037166.1:4826363-4848332 GCF_000568255.1 Kutzneria sp. 744 | reverse complement strand
GCAGACCAACGAGCCGGGCCGCAACGGGCCCCTGTACGGCGGCCTGCTGGTGGCGTCGGAACGGGTCGGCGGGTTGCCGGTGCGGCTGCTGGAGGTCGGCTCCAGCGGCGGCCTGAACCTGCGCCCGCACAAGGTGGCCTACCAGCTGGCCGACGGCACCGCGCTCGGCGACCCGTCCAGTGAGCTGCGACTGAACCCGGAGTGGACGGGCCTTCCGCCGGCCGACCTGGACCGGCCGTTGGCGCTGGAGAGCCGGGCCGGTTGCGACACGCACCCGGTCGACGTGACGACCAAAGCCGGACAGCTGCACCTGTCCTCGTACGTCTGGGCGGACATGGTGCCGCGGATGGAACGCCTGCGGGCCGCGATCCGGCTGGCCGAGACCGATCCCGTCCAGGTCGAGCGGGCCGACGGATCGGAATGGCTGGAGCGACGGCTGGCCGAGCTGCCCGAGGGCGTGCTGACCGTCGTCTGGCACTCGGTGATGTGGCAGTACGCGTCCCCGGCCCAGCGTGAACGCGGGCGCGCCGCCCTGGCGGGGGCGGCGGCCCGCGCCACCGAGAGCGCTCCGCTGGCGCTCCTGGTCTACGAGCCGCGACGGGCCAACGGGAACTTCGAGCTGCTGCTGAAGCTGTGGCCCGCCGGCCTGTCGCTGCGGCTGGGCCACGGCTGGGGCCACGGACTGCCGTTTACCTGGGAGGAACAGCCCTGGGGCTGATCACTCCCCGGCGATGGTGACGTCGAGGGCGTAGCCCGGGCCGGCCGCGGCCATCACGTCGCCGAAGTGCTGCCACGTGCCGTTGGCGTGCCGGATCGTGTGCCACAGCTTGCCGTCGGAGGTGGTGGCGGCCAGCTGCAACTCGCCGCGGGAGTTCGTCGCCGAGATCTGCCGGACGTTGGCGATGGCGCCCGCCGCGTTCAGCACATCGCCGAAGGTGGTCCAGGTGCCGTCGGCACGGCGGATGCCGTGCACGACTCGCAGCTGCCCGGGTCCGCCCTGGCCCACCGCGGTCACCTGGAGGTCGCCGCCGACCTGGGTCGCCTGGAGCTGGATGACGTCGCCGGGGCCGTTGACCGTGACCGAGTTCGGCTGCGACCACGCGCCGTCGGGGGCCCGGTCGTAGTCGGCGACCCGAGCGCTGTTGAGGTCGGACACCAGGACCCGCAGCACGCCGCCGTTGGCCGTGACGGCGATCGCGCCGAGCTCGTACCCGCCGGTCGGCACGGTCTCCCACGCCGACCACGAGCCGTCGCCCTGCTGCACCGACAGCCGCAGCTCGGTCGGGCTCGACTTGGCCACCAGCGCGAGGTGCCCGTCCAGGTTGGCCACGGCGGCCTCGAAGAAGTCCCCGGACGGCAGGGTGTCGTTGCCCCAGTTGCCGGTCGAGTCCCGGAGCGCCTGGTACGGGTGGAAGCTCGGCGGCATGTGCACGGTCGTCGCGTAGTACACGATGTGGTCGACACCGTTGATCATGACCGAGGCCATCTGCTCGGGCTCGTCGGCCCCGAGGGGATCCGTGGTGCCCCAGGCCTGCCAGGTGCCGTCGGCGTGGCGGATGGTGTGGTGCAGGCGGTTGATGTCGGCCGGGGTGACGACCTGGACGTCGCCGGTCGCGGCCGGCGCGGCCTCGGCCGGGGCCGCCAGGCCGGCGGCCAGCAGGCCGCCGGCCGTCAGGGAAACCAGTAGCGCACGCATGTCAGCTCGCAATCGTGAGAAGACCGGAGTCGGCGGGCCGGCCACGTCGTTGACGTTGCCGAAGTGCTGCCACGTGCCGTCGGCCTTGGCCGCCACCAGCGGATGGTCGTGTCGTTGGCGGTGATGTCGAAGTCGCGGTAGTCGCCGGTCAGCGCCAACGGAACCAGGGCGTGAACGATGCGTGACACGACCGTGTTTCGCCTCCCCCGGAAACTGCCTTCGCATCGTTCACGCCCGTGGACCCGCGCTGGTTGCCTCGGTGATCACTCTCCGGCGATCGAGACGTTCGCGATGCCTTCGCTGTCCGGCACCTCGCCGAAGCGCTGCCAGGTTCCGTTGCTGTAGCGGATGGTGTGGTAGATCCCGAACGCGCCGGTGTAGACGGCCAGCTGCATGGTGCCCCGCGACGCCGTCATGGCCACGCTGACCACGCCCGGCACGGTGCCGGCCGCGCCCTCGACGTAGCCGAACTGGTCCCAGTGGCCGTTGCTGTGCAGGATCGAGTGCCAGATGCTGGCGCTGGCGCCGTTCTGGGCCACGGCCGCGACCTGGAGGTCGGAGCCGACCTCCGTGATGGCGACCTGAGTCGCGGTGCCGCCGTTGAACGGCGTCCAGTTGGGCGCCGACCACGTGCCCTGCGCGGACCGGTCGTACACGCCGACCTGCACTCCGTCCGCGGTGGACACGGCCAGCCGCAGCGCGGATCCGTTGCCGGACACCGCGAAGCTGCCGATGTCCCCGGTGGTGGGCACGGTCTCCCAGTCGTTCCAGGTCCCGTCGCCGCGGCTGACCGCCAGCCGCAAGGTGTTGCCCTGCTTGCGAACGATGGCCAGACGGCCGCCGATGTCGGCCACCGCCTGCGCGTCGGTGAGGCCCCCGTCGACCGGGTCGTACGGCAGGTCGGCGTACTCCCAGGTCCCGTTGCCGTACCGGATGATGTGCACGTACGAGTACTGGTAGGGGTGTCCGGACTGGGTGCGCCAGACGGCGTGCTCGACGTTGTCGATCATGACGGTGCTGAGCATCGTGGCGTAGACGGTGTTGGGCAACACGCCCCACGGCACCTGCCAGTTGCCGTCGGCGTACCGGATGGTGTGCCAGACCTGGCTGCCGCCGGCGACGCCCATCATCTGCACGTCGCCGACCGCGGCCGGAGCCGCCTGTGCCGACGGCACGGCGCCCACCGCCATGGTGGCGGTGAGCGCCAGTGGAACGAACAATCGGGCCAGATGAGCCATGACGTGTTCCTCCCCTGGGTGACACCTACGAGAGGAACACGCCGTATGTCCGCTCCGGGTTGCCTCAGGAACTGTGACCGGCGATGGAAACCGCGCCGGCGGCGACGTGTCCGGCCGCGCCCTCCACGTCACCCAGCGGCTGCCAGGCCCCGTTGCTGTGCCGGATGGTGTGGTACATGCCGCCGGTGGCCGTGGTGTAGACGAGTTGCAGCTCGTCGGTGAAGCCCGCCGGGGAGGCCGCGATGGCCACGTGCAACGGCTCACCCTTGAACACCGGCACCGCGCCCGTCAGATCGCGGAACGGGTCCCAGCCGGCGTTCCCGTGCTGGACCGAGTGGAAGACCGAGGGCCATCCGCCCACCCACTCGATGGCCGCCACCTGGAGGTCGGGCCCCACCTGGGCGGCGGTGATCTCGACCGCGTAGGCGTTCGGGTTCGGGGTGGCCGGCGTGCTGCTGCCGCCCGACCACGTGTCGCCGGCCCCCCGCACGAAGGACGTCACGGTCTGGCTGTCCATGTCGAGCTCGACGACGGTGGTCGTGTCGCGGTCGCCGGTGGCGGCGATCTGGTGCACCCAGTGGCCACCGGTGGGCACCGCCGACCATTCCGACCACACGCCGTCACTGCCCAATGTGGACAGTTGGGGCACGCCGTCCTTGAGCAGCACCAGGCTCAGCCGGCCCTGACCCGTGGTCGCCACCAGGCTGCCCGTCGACGACACGCCGTCCGGCCAAGCCGGCACGGTGCCGTTGAGGTTCCAGGTGCCGTCCGCGTGCCGGATGAGGTGCGTCAGGTGCGGCGGGACCCCGCTGCTCTCCTCGAAGAAGATGTTCTCCTCGCCGTTGACCAGCGTGGAGGTCAGCGCCGTGATGCCGTTGCGGCCGCCGATCCGGCCGAAGTTCTGCCAGGTGCCGTCGCCGTGCCGGACCGTGTGGACCAGGCTGCCGGTCCCGTCGGTGGTGACGATCTGCACGTCCTGCGGATTCGCGGCGTTGGGGTGCGCCGTCGCGGCCTGCGCCGTCGCGCCGAATGCCAGTGTTGTGGCCGCGACGAGCGCCGCGGCCACGCGTAACTTGGTCTTCACTCCGTTTCCCCTCCCCGATCGGTGTGACACCACTTACACGCCCGCGACGGGAAAAGGTTGCCCCGGAAGGGAAAACGGCCGCCGTCGCGAGGACGGCGGGCGTTTTCGCGAGTGGGTCAGAAGGTGCTGGAGGCCATGGTCAGCGGGCCGGCGGTGATGTTGCCGGCGGCGCCTTCCACATCACCCCAGTGCTGCCAGCTGCCGTCCAGGAACCGGATGGTGTGGAACACGCGGCCGTCGGTGGTGCTGTAGGCGAGCTGGAGGTCGCCCTCCCACGGGACCACCGCGACGTGCGCGGCCGGGCCGGCGAAGCCGCCGGCCGCGTCACCGACCGACTGGAACGTGGTCCACTGGTTGTTGTCGGACAGGGTGGCGTGGAACACCTCGGTGAATCGGCCATCGGTCTCCACCGCGGCAACCTGGAGCCGACCGGTCGCGTAGGCCGCGGAGATCTCGGTCGCGGTCTCGGAGTAGGGGTTGGCCGCGTGCCAGTTGCCCTTCGACCACTGGTTGTCGGCCGAACGCTTGAACACGCCGACTGTCTTGCCGTCGCTGGTCAGCTCGGCGACGATCAGGGTGCCGTTGCCGTCGGTGGTGGCGGCGACGCCGCGGATGCTCTTGCCGTCGGAAGGGACATCGGTCCACGAGGACCACGTGCCGTCGTCCTGGAAGGTCGCGAACTGCACCTTGCCGCCGCGCAGCCCGACCAGCGTCAGGCGGTCCTGGACGTCCGTGGCGGCCAGGCCGTCCAGCGGGCCACCGGCCGGCGCCGTCGTGACACCGGGAGCTTCCCAGGTGCCGTCGTTGTGTCGGATGAGGTGGGACAGCCGGCCACCGTCGTGCTGGACGAAGGCATGCTCCTCACCGAAGTGGATCGTCGAGGCCAGGGCCGTCACGCCGTTGTAGCCGTCGAGGTGGCCGAACCCCTGCCAGTTCCCCCAGAAACCGCGGATGGTGTGGGCCAGGCCGGTGTTGCCGTCGGTGGTCAGCAGCTGGACGTCGCCCTCCATCGCCGGCGAGGCCTGCGCGGCCGATCCGATTCCGAGGCCCAGCGCAGCGGTGGCGGCCAGCACCAGCGGCAGAACCCGGCGCAGCTTCGTGGTCTTCATGATGGTTCGCTCCCCCCTGTGGGTTTGTTGTCGGATCAGAAGTTCTGGCCGGCGATGCTGACCTGGCCGGCGGTCACGTTGCCGGCCGCGTTCTCGACGTTGCCCAGCGGCGCCCACTTGCCGTAGTAGTCGCGAATGGTGTGGTACATGTCGCCGTTGGTCGTGGTGTAGGCGAGCTGGAGTTCGTTGACGAAGCCGTTGGGCTGGTTGGTGATGGAGACGTGCGCCGGGGAACCGAGCACCGAGGGCAGCGCGCCCGCGATGTCGCGGAACGGGTCCCAGGTGCCGCCGGTGTGCAGGATCGTGTGGTAGACGCCCGCGAAGCCGCGGTCGATCTCAACGGCCGCGACCTGAAGGTCGTTGCCCACCATCGCGGCGCTGATCTCGGTCGCCACGGCGATCCCGTTCGGGTTGGACTGCGTCACGATATGGGGCGTCCAGGTGCCGTCGGCCAGCCGGCCGTAGTCCGCGACGGTCTTGCCGTCGGCGGTGAGCTCGACGACGTTGAGCTGGTCGTTCTCCTGCGAGGCGGCGACGGCGATGCTGCGCACCCCCTCGACCTCGGTGGGCACGGCCGACCAGGCCGACCACGAGCCGTCGGCGCCCTGGACGGACAGCTCCACGTCGTTGCCGCTGCGGCGCACCAGGTTGATCTGGTTGCTGACGGTCGTCACCGCGAGGTCGTCCACGGTCGTGCCGCCCGGCAGCGCCGGGGTGCTCGCGTCGTTGTTCCAGGTGCCGTCGGCGTGCCGCACGAGGTGCGCCAGCATCCTGCCCTTGGCGGTGGTGTGCTGGAAGAAGATGTTCTCCTCGCCGTTGACCAGCGTGGAGGTCAGGCCGGTGACGCCCTCGTAGTCGCCGATCCGGCCGAAGCTCTGCCAGCTGCCGTTGCCGTGGCGGATGGTGTGCACCAGGCTGCTGTTGCCGTCGGTGGTGACCAGCTGCACGTCGTACGGGTCCGCCGCGTTCGTCTGGGCCGGCGCCGCCTGGGCCAGACCGGCCAGGGCCAGCGCCGCGGTGCCGACCAGTGCCGCGGTGGCCGCTGCGCGAATCTTCTTGCTGTGCATCGGGATTCCCCCCTGGGAATGGATTCTGAATGATGCTCGGCTCTGTGCTGCTTACGTAGAGGAGACGTGTCCTCGCGCCGTTCGGTTGTCCTGGCCTCGGATCAGTTTTTTCTTACGCCGAAAGGGGTCTGGGCACAAAAATGCCCGCCGTCACGGGGACGGCGGGCATCGGCGTGCGACGGGTCAGTCGACGGGGTTGGTGGCCATGGTCACCGCGCCGGCGTTGACGTAGCCGGCCGGGCCCTGCACCAGGCCGCGCTCCGACCAGGTGCCGTCGATGTGGCGGATGGTGTGGAACAGAGAGCCGCCGCCGGTGCTGTAGGCCATCTGCAGGGCGCCTTCCCACGGCGCGATGGCGACATACCAGGGAGCCGCGGCGGAGTTGCGGGTGATCGGGCCGGTGAGGTTGCCGGGCCGCGCCTGCCACGGGCCGTTGTCGGGCCGGGTCGTGTGGTAGACGGCGTTGGACTGCCAGTCGGTCTCGATGGCGGCGACCTGAAGCGTGCTGCCCACCTGGGCCGCGGCAATGGACATGGTGACCATGCCCGAGTCGGGAGCGATCATCGTCCAGCCGTCGGACGTCCACGTGCCGCTCGAGGAACGCTCGAACTCGCCGATGTTGCGGCCGTCCTGGTCGAGTTCGACGACCTTGAGCGTGCCGCCCTCGGCGACGGCCGCGAGGCTGGACACCGCGTGGCCGTCGGTGGGCACGGCCGCCCAGGCGGTCCAGGTGCCGTCGGCCTGCTCGGTCGTCGTCTTCACCGACCCGTCGCCGAGCATCGCGACCAGCGTCAGCTGGCCGGCGACGTCGGCCGTGGTGAGCTCGATCGCGCCGTCGCCGCCGGCGGGCGCCGAGGCGAGCATGTCCCACTGGCCGTCGGCGTGCCGGATCACGTGGCCCAGCTTGGCCTCGTCGTGCATGAAGAACGCGTTCTCCTCGCCGTTGTGGTAGGTCGAGGTGAGCTGGGTCACGCTCGAGTACCCGCCGACGCGGCCGAAGTGCTGCCAGTTCCCCCAGTAGTTGCGAATGGTGTGGAGCAGGTTGCCGTTGCCGTCGGTGGTGATCAGCTGCATGTCACCCGGGTCCGCGCCGGCGGCCTGGGCCGGCTGCGCCATCGTCAGCGCCACGGTGGCGGCGGCGAGCACGGCCGGCACGATCATGCGGAACTTCTTGCTGCCCATCGGGTTTCCCCCCTCAACGTTCGGACCCGCTTGGTCCGACATGAGGAAAGACGTGCGCCCGGCCCGCTGGATGCCTCGGGTTCGGATCAACTATTTCTCGGCGGAACCGCCGAGAAATAGTTGAGCGGCAAGGGAAGCGTTCAGTTCTGGCGGGCGATGATGAGCGTGATGGCGGCCAGCCAGAGCAGCACCGCGGTCAGCACCCAGAACAGCGGATTGGCCAGGATCTTGGACATGGGAGGTCTCCGGTCGCTCAGAAGGGTGAGGGTTCACAACCAGCGATTGCGGCGGAGTATTCGGTACAGCAGCAGGCAGCTCATGATGATGACGCCGATGACGATCGGATAGCCGAAGCGCCAGTGCAGCTCGGGCATGTCCTCGAAGTTCATGCCGTAGATGCCGGCGATCATGGTGGGCACCGAGATGATCGCGGCCCATGCGGTGATCTTGCGCATGTCGGTGTTCTGCTGCAGCGTGATCTTGGCCAGCGCGGCGTCGATCAGAGTGCTGAGCAGCTCGTCGAAGCTGGCGATGTGCTCGGACACCGTGGTCAGGTGGTCCTCGACGTCCCGGAAGTAGGAGCGGACCTCCTCGGGCACCAGCGTGATGTAACCCTCGGACAGCCGGCGCAGCGGCGCGGCCAGCGGCATCACCGCGCGGCGCAGCTCCAGCACTTCCCGCTTCATCAGGTAGATCTGCTCGGAGTCGACGGCGGTGCGCGGCGCGAAGACCTGCACCTCCATCTCGTCGATGTCGTCCTCGATGGCCTCGGTCACCGCGAGATAGGCGTCCACCGCCATGTCGGCGATGGCGTGCAGCACCGCGGCCGGGCCCATGGCCAGCCGCTCCTCGTCGGCCTCCAGCTGCCGGCGCAGCGTGCCCACGCCGGCGTGCTTGCCGTGCCGCACGGTGACCACGAAGTCCTTGCCCAGGAACACCATCAGCTCGCCGGTCTCGACGATCTCGTTGGCCGTGCCCGGGGCGTCGTGCTCGATGTAGTGCACGGTCTTGAGCACCATGAACAACGTGTCGTCGTAGCGCTCCAGCTTGGGCCGCTGGTGCGCCTGCACCGCGTCCTCCACGGCCAGCTCGTGCAGCCCGAACGTGTCGGCGACGCCCTGGATCTGCTCCTCGTCCGGCTCGTACAGGCCGATCCAGACGAAACCCTCGTGCCGCTTGCGCACCTCGCGCACCGCGTCGGTGTGCGTCCAGCGTCCGGGCAGGCGCTTTCCGTCGATGTAGACGCCGCAGTCCACGACGTACGCCGACAGGGGCACCGGAATGGGCGGCGCGACCCGCCCGGCGGTGCGGGCGGACCGTCCGCGCAGTCCGCTGAACGAGGGCAGGCTGGGCATACGGCCTCCGAGGATGGACGGTTCGAACAGGGCGAACGCGTCCGGGCCGGGCCAGGTTGACTACACGGAAGGATGAACCTGGACGGCGGGGACGCGGTACCTACTACTGGCACTGGACATCTGGCGTCCCTCACCTCCTAAGGTCGACGGCAGTGTGACGGCTCGACGTTCGACTTCCGCCGTTGGACTCCCACCGACGCGGTGGAGTCGCTCACACACCGTTGCAGAGACTACTCCTCACGGGGCCACACTGTCGTCCCCGGACACGGAGGTCCGGGCCACACCTGGAGGTGGACGTGCAGTTCGGGCGTTATTTCGAGGAGTTCGAGGTCGGCGCGGTCTACAAGCACTGGCCGGGCAAAACGGTCACCGAGTACGACGACCACCTGTTCTGCCTGCTGACCATGAACCACCACCCGCTGCACATGGACGCCCACTACGCCGGCGAGACCACCGACTTCGGCAAGAACGTGGTCGTCGGCAACTACATCTACTCGCTGCTGCTGGGCATGTCCGTGCCGGACATCTCGGGCAAGGCGATCGCCAACCTGGAGGTCGAGTCGCTGCGGCACATCGCGCCGACCTTCCACGGCGACACCATCTACGGCGAGTCCGAGGTCCTGGACAAGACTCCGTCCAAGTCCAAGGACGACCGCGGCATCGTGTACGTCGAGACCCGCGGCTACAAGCAGGACGGGACGGTGGTGTGCGTGTACCGGCGCAAGGTGATGGTGCCCAAGCGGTCCTACGGCGACAGTCGCGGCGGCGAGCAGCCCGGCCGCCCCGAGCCGAAGCTGTAGCGGCATGAGCGAGCTTGCGAGCGAATCATTCAACGCGGAGCGTCCGCGAACGCGGACACCGAGCGCCAGCGAGGTGCTGCAGTGAGCGCGCAGGCGCGGTTGCGGGAGTTCGCCGACGGGGACGCCGGCGCGGTGTCCCCGCTCTACCAGCTGCTCGCCTCACGGGCGGCGCAGGACGACGAGGTGGCGGCGCTGCTGGGCGACCGCGACCCGCAGCTGCTGTTCGCGGCGGTGCACCGGCTGGTGCAGGCGGAGCCCATCCACCCGCTGTCGGCCTACTACGCCACCCTCGGCGGCGCGTCCGGCCCCGACGAGGGCACCTGGCCGCTGTGGCGTCAGTTCGTGCTGGAGCGGGCCGACCGCGTGCGGGACCTGGTGGCGACGCGTTCCTTGCGTACGGATGACGTGCGCAAGGCCGCCCTGCTGTACCCGGCGGTGGCGCTGGCGGCCAAGCAGGCCCGCGGCCCGGTCGCGCTGCTGACCGTCGGCTCCTGCGCCGGCTTCCTGCTGCTGATGGACAAGTTCGGCTACCGCTACCAGACCGGCGCCGCCGGGCAGTTCGTCGCAGGCCCGACCAAGACGCCGCTGGGCCTGCACTGCGTGCTCGGCGGGGACCCGCCGGCGCTGCCCAAGAAGCTGGCGGTCAAGGCCAGGATCGGCCTGGACGCGCATCCGGTGGACGCCGACGACCCGGACGAGTTCGCCTGGCTGGAGGCCTGCGTGTGGGCCGACCAGCCGGAGCGGGTGCGCTGGCTGGGCGTGGTGGCCACGATGCTGGCCAAGGAGGCGCCGGAGCTGATGGCCGGCGATCCGGTGGACGGGCTGGCCGAGGCGGCCGGGCGGGTGCCGGCGGAGCTGCCGCTGGTCGTCGTGAACAGCGGGCTGCGGCTCGGCGAGCGGGCCGGCGACTATGTGGCGGCCCTCGGCAAGCTGGCCGCCGGCCGGCCGCTGTGGTGGGCCAGCGACGAGCCGTACGACTCGGCGCTGCACGTGCTGATGCCGAGCCGCGTTGATCTTCCGGGTGAACCGGGGGAGGGCGTGCTCGGTTTGGTCCGATGGCTTGACGGGCATCCCCAGGCCCAGGCGCTGGCCCGGACGGGCCGCCACGGCCAGCGGCTGGAGTGGTTGCCACCCACCGGGTGACACCCGCAGCGTGGTCGCCGTAGTGGATGTTGGTGCTTTCAGGCAGTTCTTCCGGTTGGCCGCACCCTCGCGCTGTTGATCTAGCGGTGATCATCTCGGGAGGACGTTCCACGAGGTCAGAGCCTCAAAGAGACCCTCCGTGAGGAGGCTCCTGCGTTCGAGTGTGGCGAAGGTCTCGGCGTCCACCCAGGCCACGTCGGCGGCGTCGTCCCCGGCCCGGAGGACGCCGCCTATTGCCTGGCAGGAGTAGTCATGGATGTCGAAAACGCCCACCGGGGCCGGACGGAGCACCGATCCGATCAGGTGACCGACGATGACTCTGAGTCCGGTTTCCTCCAGTAGCTCGCGCCGCACCGCCCGCTCGTCCGACTCGCCCTGCTCCACTCGGCCGCCCGGAATCGACCACAAGCCCTGACCAGGCGGTTTGCCGCGCTTAACGAGCAAAAGTCGGCCCTGCGGGTCGTGTGCGATTCCGCCGACACAGCGAGTAGGCTCGGCGCCACCAGAGACCATGAACACGGAGCGTAGCCAACTTCCGCCCCGTGCGCCCAGCGCTGACCCGAGCGCAGTACAAACCTCCCGAAGCGAACCTCGGTGCGGTACAACCTTGTGCAGCGAGGGTGTGAAGGCTGCGAAAAGTACTTGGACGGGGTTGGTCGCCGTGAACCTGAAGAAGCTCCTGGTATGGGCCGGCGTTGCGTTGGTGCTCTTCTTCCTTGTGAGCGCACCCACACAGGCTGCCGGACTGGTGCACAATGTTCTTGGCACACTTCGTGGTGGGGCCGAGGCGCTGATCAGTTTCGTGCAGAACCTGTTCTAGCACCCGGCGGGAGGAGAACGCTCACGTGTTCGCACCCAGGGATCCAGACGAGTACCTGCTCGGCACCGAGCGCAGGGTCATCCGGGTGCGTCGGCACTGGGCCACACTGCTCTGGGACATCTTCGAGGCGGCGGCGTTGCTGACCGGCGGGGTGCTCATCTCGCACCTGCTGCCGTCCGACGCCACCGTCTTCCAGAACATCCTGTGGTACGCGGCGCTGCTGGTGCTGCTGCGGTTCGCCTACTTCGTCATCGAGTGGTGGGTGGAGCGGATCGTCGTCACCGACAAACGCTTCATGATCACCAGCGGCGTGTTCGTGACCAAGGTGGCCATGATGCCGGTCACCAAGGTCACCGACCTCACCTACGAGCGAAGCCTCGGCGGGCGCATGTTCGGCTACGGCACGCTCATCGTGGAGTCGGCCGGCCAGATCCAGGCACTCAACAAGATCGAGTACCTGCCGCGGCCGGAGGAGGTCTACGACGCCATCTCGGAGCTGGTCTTCGGCGACAAGAAGGCCCAGGCCGAGCGCTTCTCGATGATCAAGGCCCAGCGCGCCGCCCGAGGCAAGAAGATGGTGCCGTAGAAGACTCTCTCTTCAGCTGACGAAGACCCCGGCCCCGGCGGTCGGGGTCTTCGCCTGTCCGGCGAGTCCCGCTCTCAGCTGTTGGGGCCCTGGCGGGCCGGCGTGAGCTCGGGAAAACTCGGTAGTGCTGTCCGGTTGACGTCGACTTGCCTTGGCGCATGCGAGGTCGTCTCTCAGCTAGACGCGGGAGCCTTGGGCGCCGTGAACTGCCGCCTTGAGCGCGATCCTCAGAGTCTGTGAAGCGAGGCTCCCCCGGACAGCCCGACCGGTGGGAGGTGGCGTGATGGAACGAATCGTCCAGCGAGCCGCTGGACTGGACGTGCACAAGGACGTGATCGCGGCCGAGGTCCATCTGCCCGGCGGAGTGGTGGATCAGGGCACGTTCGCCACCACCACGCCCGGGCTGCTGGTGCTGCGGGACTGGCTGACCGGCCACGGGGTCACCCGTGTGGGCATGGAGTCGACCGGCGTGTACTGGAAGGCTCCCTACTACATGCTGGAAGACGCGATGCAGGTGTGGCTGCTCAACGCCCGGCACATGCGCAACATCCCCGGCCGCAAGACCGACGCCGCCGACGCGTCCTGGATCTGCCAGTTGATCGAGTTCGGGCTGGTCCGCCCCTCGTTCGTGCCGCCCGCGCCGATCCGGGAGTTACGCAACCTGACCCGGTACCGCAAGGCGCAGATCGAGGAACGCACCCGGGAGGCCCAACGCCTGGACAAGATCCTGCAAGACGCGGGAGTCAAGCTGTCCAGTGTGGCCAGCGACATCCTGGGCAAGTCCGGGCGGGCCATGCTGGCCGCGTTGGTCGCGGGCACCACCGACACCGGGGTCCTGGCCGATCTGGCGATCGGCAGGCTGCGTGTCAAGATCCCTGCTCTGCGTGAGGCGTTGACCAGCCGGTTCAGCGGCCACCACGCGGTGCTTGTGTCCTCGGTCCTGGCCAAGCTGGACTTCCTGGACGAGTTGATCACCAGCCTGACCGTCGAGATCGAGCAGGTCATCTGCCCTTTCTCGCATCAGGTCGACCTGGTGGACACCATCCCGGGCATTGACCAGCGCACCGCGCAGGGGTTGCTGGCCGAGATCGGCGTGGACATGACCGTGTTCGGCACGGCCGCCCGGCTGGCGTCCTGGGCCGGGGTCTGCCCGGGCAACCACGAGTCGGCGGGCAAGTCCAGGTCCGGCAAGACCCGCAACGGACCGAAATGGCTGGGGATCTATCTGCACAACGCGGCGATGGCCGCGATCCGCGCCAAGAACACCTACCTGGCCGCGCAGTACGCCCGGCTGCGACCCAGGCTGGGCCATAGCAAGGCACTGGTCGCGGTCGAGCACAGCATCCTGGTGGCGATCTTCTACATGCTTGAGCGGGATCAGCCGTATCACGATCTTGGCGTGGACTACTTCATCCGCCGTGAGGATCCCCAGCGTCGAGCCCGCAAACTCATCCGGCAGTTGGAGGCGATCGGCTACACCGTGCACGCCGAGCCACCAGCGGCGGCCTGAACACCACACCGCCGATGACACCCGGCTACGCCGGGTGTCATCGGCCTGCCCACTCACCACCGTTTTCTCCTCAGGCAGCCATGTGTGCGCTTTAGGGTCGCCGCCATGCCTTCCTCCCTCCCCGTGACCCAACCCGCCGATCTCGACCTCGTCCGCGAGTCCTACGACCGCGTGGCCGACAACTACGTCGAGATGCTCCAGACCCAGGGCATGGGCGACATCCGCCGCTACCCCTGGCTGTGCGCGGCGCTGGACGTGTACGCGGAGGCCGTCCGCGGCCTGGGCCCGGTGCTGGACGTCGGCTGCGGGCCGGGCACCGTCACGGCCTACCTGGTCGAGCGTGGCGTCGACGTCTCCGGCGTGGACCTGTCGCCCCGCATGATCGAGCACGCCCGGCGGCTGCACCCCGAGTGCCGGTTCAGCGTCTCCTCGTCCACCGAGCTGGAGCTGGCCGAGGCCTCGTACGGCGGCCTGATGGGCTGGTGGTCGCTGTTCAACCTGCCCCGCGACGTGCTGGCCCAGGTGCTGGCCAACTACGCCCAGGCCCTGGTGCCGGGCGGCCAGGTGATCATCGGAACCCACGTCGGCGACGGCGAGGTGCAGCGGACCGAGTGCTACGGCGGCGTCCCGGTCAACTGGACCACGTACCGCTGGCAGCCCGAGCAGCTGGCCGCGGTCATCGAGGGGACCGGCCTGCGCCTGACCGCCGACCTGCGCCTGCCGCGCGACGACTTCAGCGGCCCCGGCGTGATCCTGGTGGCCAAGCGCGACGCGTGACGGGGCTCGCAGCCGCATATTTCGTGGTTGTCGCGGGTGCGGGACGGAGCCATCAGACCAGAGTGCGAGGCCCCGCCGATGCTTCGCACGGTTGGCGGATTTCGGCCGCCGCCAACTAGCGCAACCACCCGCTCAAGCCGACGCGGCGGTCGAAATCCGGCAAGGGCGAGGCATCGGCCCCATAGGGGCCGAGCCGCCCTGCCGGAGGCGGGGCAAACTAGCACTGTGCCCATCGATCTGCATGCCCACACGTCCTGCTCCGACGGAACCGACTCGCCGTCGGCGCTGATGGCGGCGGCGGCCGCCGCCGGCCTTGACGCCGTGGCCATCACCGACCACGACACCACGGCCGGTTGGGCGGAGGCGTCGGCGGCGGTGCCGGCGGGCATGCGGCTGATCCGGGGCGCGGAGCTGTCCTGCAAGTCGCCGGACGGCCGCGGCGGCACCTGCACCGTGCACCTGCTGGCCTACCTGTTCGACCCGGAGTCGTCGGCGCTGAAGGCCGAGCAGAGCCGGCTGCGGGCGGAGCGACGGCAGCGGCTGCGGCGGAGCGGATGGCCGCCGACGGCTTCGCCGTCGACCCCGACGAGGTGATGGGCCGGCTGCCGGCGGACTCGCCCGGGTCGGCCGCACCTGGCGCAGGCGCTGATCCGGGCCGGGGTCGTGCGCAGCGTCGACGAGGCGTTCGCGAAGTACCTCGGCACCGGCAGCCGCTACCACTCGCCGCGCACGGACACGCCCGTGGAAACGGCGCTCGACATGATCGCCGACGCCGGCGGCGTGACCGTGCTGGCTCACCCGTTCGCCCGCTCCCGCGGCCCGATCGTGACGGCGTCGGTGATCGGCGACCTGGCCGGCCACGGCCTGTCCGGCGTGGAGGTCGACCACCCCGACCACGACGAGCCGACCCGGGCCGAGCTGCGGGCGCTGGCCGCCGACCTGTCGCTGGTCGTCACCGGGTCGAGCGACTACCACGGCACCAACAAGGTCGTCAGGCTCGGTCAGGAGACGACCGCGCCCGAGATGCTGGACGCGCTCGTCGACAAGGCGAGCGGGAGCCAGGTGGTCGTCGGGTGATCTTCAACGTCACGCTGTACCTCACGGCGACCATCACGCTGACCGTGATCATGGACCCGACCGGCAACATCCCGGTGTTCCTGAGCCTGGTCGGGCGGCGCAGCCGCGAGTCACGCAACAGGGCGGCGCGCCAGGGCGTGCTGGTGTCGCTCGCCGTGATCTCGGCCTTCGCCATCGGCGGCGAGGCGATCCTGTCCTACCTGGGCATCGGAATCCCGGCGCTGCAGGGCGCCGGCGGTTTACTGCTGTTGCTGATCGCGCTGGACCTGTTGGCGGGCAAGGGCGCCAGCCAGCCGGAAGCCGTCGAGGACGTCAACATCGCGCTGGTACCGCTGGGCACGCCGCTGCTGGCCGGCCCCGGCGCGATCGCCGCGACGATCGTGTTCGTGCGACAGGCCGACGGGCAGATCGCCAGCTATCTCGCGCTGGCCGCGGCGATCCTGACCGTGCACCTGATCAACTACCTGGTGCTGCGCTACTCCGGCCTGGTCATCCGGCTGATCAAGGACAGCGGCATCGTGCTGCTGGCCAAGATCGCCGGTCTGCTACTGGCGGCCATCGCGGTGCAGCTGGTGGCCGAGTCGGTGAAGGGGTTCATCGACGGCGCGGTGTGACCGCTACGGTGGGCCGGTGCCAGATCAGCTCGGACTGTTCGAGAGCATGCCGCCCAAACTGGTGCGCGTCACGCCCGCCAAGCTCGCCACCTGGACGGACTGCCGCCGCCGCTACCGCATGAACTACCTGGACCGGCCGACCCCGCCCAAAGCGGGCGGATGGGCCCACAACACCCTGGGTGCGGTGGTGCACAACGCCTTGCGGGCCTTCTTCGACCTGCCCGTCGAACGCCGAACACCCGAGCAGGCCGCGGCCATGGTCACCCGCGCCTGGAAGGGCGACGGCTTCCGCGACGTCGACCAGCAGGCGGTGTACCGGGACCGCGCCCGGGAGTGGGTCGCGCACTACGTCGAGGACACCGACGTGAGCGAGGACCCGGTCGGCCTGGAGCGCTGGGTTTCCGCGCCGGTCGGGCGAATCATCGCCGAAGGGCGGGTCGACCGGATCGACGTCCGCGACGGCGAACTGGTCATCGTCGACTACAAGACCGGCCGGCACGCGCTGTCCACCGACGACGCCCGCGGCTCACAAGCCCTTGCCCTGTATGCGATCGCGGCCCGGCGCACGCTGCGCAAGCAGTGCCACCGGGTGGAGCTTCACCACCTGCCGACGCGCACGGTGGCAGCATGGGAGCACACCGACGACTCGCTCGCCCGGCACGTCGCCCGCGCCGAGGAGAGCGCCGACGAGCTCACGGTGGCCGGCGACACGTTGGCCGCGGGCGGCGACCCCGACATCCTGTTCCCACCGCAGCCGGGCCGGCAGTGCTCGTGGTGCGACTTCCGGCGGAGCTGCCCCGAGGGCTCGGCCGTGGCGGAGGACCTTGAACCGTGGTCGATGCTCGCACCGTAACCACGGATACCTCAGGAGGTGACGTGACCGAGACGATGACCGAGCCCGAGAAGGTTCAACGGCGCAGCGTGCTGCGCGGCGCCGGCGGCGCGGTCGCCGCGTGCGTGGTGATCCTCTTCCTCGTCGTACTGGGGTCGCAGATCTTCTTCCAGCTCCAGGGATATCCCGGCTCCGGCTGGGGCGCGGTCGCCCTGCACGCCCTCGCCGCCGCGATCGCCCTTGCGCTGCAACGAATCGCCGACCGCCGCCGCGGCGCCGTCTCCGCCCTGGCCTCGCTCGCCGTCGTGGCCACCGCCGCCGTGACCTTATGGCTCTACTGGTGGTCCTAACCCGGTTTTGCGGTTCGGAAGGGGGCTTTCCTCCACTCCGAGTGGAGGAATGACGCCTTCCGAACCTGACTTGGGGTCAGAGAGCGTCGGCGAGCCAGGCGCGCCAGGTGGGGAGGACAGTACCGAGCAGGGCGTCGGGGTTCTCGGTGTTGGGGGAGTGCTTGGCCCCGGTCACCACGGCGAAGTCGGCGTCGAGGCGGTCGGCCATGTCCCGCTGCGAGGCCACCGACCACGCGTCGTCCTGCTCGCCGCAGATGACCAGGGCCGAGGCGCCGGCGGTGCGTAGGGCGGCGGCCAGCTTGGTCACCAGGTCCGGCTCGTAGCGCAGGCCGTCGGCCATGCCCAGCAGGCCGGCGGGAGTGGAGCGCAGGAAGCGCTTGCGCTTGAACTCCTTCAGCTCCACGGGCGTGTCGGCCCAGCCCGGGTCCTCGGCCGCGCGCGACTCCAGAACCTGATGCGCGGCCTCCACGCCGTGCTCACGCAGGATCGCCTCGCCGGAGTCCAGGGCGCTGCGGCGGTCACCCGGGGGCAGCTCAGCCGGCCCGGAATCCATCAGCGTCAACCCGGTCACGGGCGCGTGGGCCAGCACCGCGGCCCGCACCACCAGCCCGCCGTAGGAGTGGCCGAGCAGCAGCACCCGGCGCCCGTCGGCGACGATCTTGGCCACCAGGTCGGCCAGCACCGTGCCCAGCGCCGACGGCCGGTACGCCGACTCCTGGTCCGGCCCCGGCGACTCGTACTGGCCGGGCAGGTCGATGGCCAGCACCTCGATGCCGGCGTCGGCGATCGGGTCGATCAGCGGCGCGAAGTCCTCCTTGGACCCGGTGTAGCCGGGCACCAGCAGCGCCGTCGCGCCCAGGTCCGCGCCGACGGCGGGAGCCCGCAGCGCGGCGATCGGGCCGTAGCGGCCGGGCAGGTCCACCCGGCCGGCGCGGTTGGGGGTCAGCGGGGACGGTGACGCGCTCATGGCTGGAGTCTGCCGCACCGCCGCCCGCGACGTGTAGTACCGGATCAGCGCATCGCCACTAGCGTGTCGCCCCGCTGCTCCACCAGCACGTCGCCCAGCGTGGCCAGCCGCACCTGACCCTGGTAGCCCTTGCGGTCCACCTTCACGTCGGGGGCTCGATTGCCGTTGGCCGGGTCCACAACGGCCAGTCCGCCCGGAACGGGCACCAGCACCCGGTCCGCGTACACGGTGCCGGGGCCGAACGAGCCGTCGACGGTCCACAGAGGATCAAGGGTGGAGGCGGACAGCGCGATGGTCTTGGTGCCCGTGAACCAGGTGACCAGGCGAGCCCCGACCGAGTTGGTGACCGACCAGCTGTTGGGCTCGCAGGCGCCGGTCTGGTCGGGCGTCTGCACGCAGGTCATCGCCACCATCGGCTGCACCAGCGAGTTCGGGGTGGCCGACAGGTCGACGCCGTCCAGCGGCACCGTCTCCACCTGGGAGCCGGTGTTGTTCCAGATCACCAGCCGGCTCGGGTTGGGCAGCGCGATCGCCTCACGCTGGTCGGTCAGCGCAACGATGCGGCCGCCGTCGCCGGGGACCTGCACGCTGAACAGCACGTTCGGCTTCTCGCCGTCGCCCTCGGTGCCGCCCGGGCGCAGCACGGTGAACCGGTTGTACTGCTCGTCCGGGCAGCGCTCGATCACGCCGAGCAGGTTGGGTCCGGCCAGCTCGGAGCTGTACACGCAGTTCAGCCGGGGCTGCTTGTCGTGGTTGACCTGTGCGGTCACGGTGCCGTACTGCTGGGTCTGCACCAGGTCGGACCGCCAGGTGTCGATCACCCGGGTGCCGCTGGTGGAGATGTAGGTGCCGTCGCCCATGAGCTGGGTGTTCAGCTCGGCGTCGCCGTTGCGCTGCGCGGCCCGCTTGCCGGTGGTCCCCTCCAACTCGGTGACCTCGGAGCAGTTGTGCGTCTTGTGATAGACGGCCAGCGCCTTGCCCCAGGCCGCCGCCACCGTGCAGAGGTCGAGATTGCCGCGGTCGTAGCTCCACCGGGTCGCCCCGGTCACCGGGTCATGCCCGGTCACGGTGTGCTTGTCGCCCGTGACCACGGTCGGGCCGACGATCACCGGGTCCGGCGTCGCGCCGCTGCGGGCCTGCCACAGCTGCGTGAACTCGGCCGGCACCTTGGCCGGCTTCGGCGGCACGGTGAAGTTGGTGTCGGAGCTGGTGACCGACGCCGTGGCGGCCGCGTCGCTGTTGCGCCACCAGACGGTGGCCACAGCGGCGACGACCAGCACGATCAGCACGACCACGGCGTAGTCCGCTTGCGTCGGAAGGCAGGTCAAACCCGGTTGATAAAAGGTTCTGTGAACGAGTTGGCTTGTGAGTCGCGATCCACGCGTGGCTACTGTTCCAGGACTCCAGGTTTGGGTGGCTAGCTACTGTTAGGTGGTATGAAATTACGCTCACATGCTCAAAAAACGATGGCATCCGCAACCAGGTCGTCGCCGCTGCTGGCCTGCGACTCCTCCGCCGGCGCGGCCTCGCCCTGCGAGACGCCACCGCGGGTGCGGGTGCGGCTCCGCTTGCGGCGCGGCTTGGACTCGCTCTCCTCGCCGTCATCGCCGGGCTGGCTCTGGCCGGCCGGACGCGACGACGTGGTGGCCGCGGAAGAGCCGGTGCGGCCAGAGCGGCCGGTGCGGCGGTTACGCGACTTCTTGCCGCCGGACAGGTCCTCCTCGACCTCGGCCGCCAGCCCGGCGCGGGTGCGCTGGCTCGCCGGCAGCCGGCCGGTCGTGTCGGTGGCGATGTCCAGGTCGGTGAACAGGTGGTCGGAGGTGGAGTACGTCTCCACCGCCTCCGGAATGTTCAGGCCCAGCGCGTCGGAGATGCCCTTCCAGCGCGTTTCCTCGTCCCAGTCGACCAGCGTGACGGCCACGCCCTCGCGGCCGGCCCGGCCGGTGCGGCCGATCCGGTGCACGTAGGTCTTCTCGTCCTCGGGGCACTGGTAGTTGATGACGTGCGTCACACCTTCGACGTCGATGCCGCGGGCGGCGACGTCGGTGGCGACCAGCACGTCCACCTTGCCGGCGCGGAACGCGCGCAGCGCCTGCTCACGTGCGCCCTGGCCCAGGTCGCCGTGCACGGCCGCGCTGGCGAAACCGCGCTCGACCAGGTCGTCGGAGATCTTCTGGGCGGTGCGCTTGGTCTTGGTGAAGATCATCGTCAGGCCGCGGTCGCGGGACTGCAGCACGCGAGCGATCAGCTCGGCCTTGTCCAGCGAGTGCGCCCGGTAGACGAACTGCTTGGTGCGCTCGTGGATCGCGCCGGCGTCGTTCTCCTCGGCCCGGATGTGCGTGGGCTGGTTGAGGAACGTGCGGGCCAGCTTGATGATCGGGCCGGGCATGGTCGCCGAGAACAGCATGGTCTGCCGCTCGTCGGGCACCATCCGCAGGATGCGCTCGATATCGGGCAGGAAGCCCAGGTCGAGCATCTCGTCGGCCTCGTCGAGCACCAGGTTGCGGACCTTGCCCAGCACCAGGTGGCGCTGCTCGGCCAGGTCCAGCAGGCGGCCGGGCGTGCCGACGACCACGTCGACGCCCTTGCGCAGGGACGCGATCTGCGGCTCGTACGGGCGACCGCCGTAGATGGCCTCGACCCGCACGCCGAGGTACTTGCCGGCGTCGGTGATGTCGTGCGTGACCTGCAGGCACAGCTCGCGGGTCGGCACCACGACCAGCGCCTGCGGCACGCCGTCGGCCGGCGTGACGATGCGCTGCAGCAGCGGCACGCCGAAGCCGAGGGTTTTGCCGGTGCCGGTGCGCGCCTGGCCGATGACATCGTCACCGGCGAGCGCGATCGGCAGCGTCAGCTCCTGGATCGCGAACGTGCGTTCGATACCGGCCTCGGCCAGCGCGCGCACGATCTCCTCGCGCACACCGAGCTCGGTGAATGTCGGCGCCTCGGTGCGCACGGGGGCGCCGGCGGTGAGCGGATGGGACGTGTCGACCTCGGGCAGGCCCGCTTCGCTGTGCTCCAGCGTCACCGGGTCGAGCCGGGTGTTGTTGCTGACGGTCAGAGTGATCGCCTCTCTCGTACCAGCGCGCACCGGCCTGGCTTGGCCGCTCGACCACGGCCGGGACGTTGTGTCTCGCCCGGCGGGCCGCGGGAGCGACGACGAGGTTGTCGTGCGCGCACCCTGTTCCGCACGGCGGCTCAAACGGCCGCCCTGCTCGTTCAGCCCGGGCCCAGCGGTGGGACTCGTGGGCTCCGCCCAGGTCGCGCCGCCGCCATTACCAGGCGTCAGCCCGGGAGTCTACCTGCCCGGACGTGGTTTTGGCTCGTCCGGCGGCGGCTACGCTCTGCGGACATGAGCGAGGCGGACGAGGTTCTGGCTGACGGCGTCGCGGATCTGTTGGGGGTGTTGGCATACGGCGAGCTCTCGGCGTTCGACCGACTCGCCGAGGATGCCCGCAGCGCGCCCACGCTGGCGGGGCGGGCGGCGCTGTCCAGCATGGCGGCCGCCGAGATCGGCCACTACCAGCTGCTCGAGCGGTACCTGGGGGAGCACGGCGTGGCCGTGGAGGACGCGATGGCGCCCTTCGCGAAGGCCTTCGACGCCTTCAACGCCTCCACCGCGCCGCGGACGTGGCACGAATCACTGGTGAAGGCCTACGTCGGCGACGGCCTGGCCGCCGACTTCTACCGGGAGGTCGCCGGCTGGCTGGACGAGCCGACGCAGCAGCTGGTGCTGGCCGTGCTGGCCGACACCGGGCACTC
>NZ_KK037166.1:4793134-4826263 GCF_000568255.1 Kutzneria sp. 744 | reverse complement strand
GCACCGGCGCGGCCTCGCGGGAGGAGGAACCGGGTGAAGCAACGGCGTGGCCTCGCAGCTGCTGGGGGACCGGGCGAAGCGCCGGCGCGGCCTCGCGTGGTTGCCGGTCCTGCGACATTTCGCCGTGGGCTGATGGGGCGGTGGGGCGGGATGCGTGTCGGCTCTACTAGCCTGGTCGACGAGAGCATGTTCCAGACCGGAGGTCAGCGTGGAGATCAAGATCGGCGTCGTCGAGAGCGCACGGGAGCTCCTCGTCAACAGCGACCTGTCGCCGGACGAGGTCGAGGCGCTCGTCGCCGACGCGTTCGCGGGCAAGCAGTCCGTGCTGACGCTGGTCGACGACAAGGGCCGCCGCTTTGTCATCCCGTCGACGCGGATCTCCTACGTCGAGATCGGCGCGTCCGACGCGCGCAAGGTCGGCTTCGCCTAGGTCGACCGCCAAGGCCGGCCCAGCGAACGGCCCGGTCGGGCAGCTCCGACCGGGCCGTTGCCATGTGCTCAGTCGTGCGCCGGCGCCGTCTCCAAAAAAGAACGAAAACCGGGACGTCCCGCCCCACCAAAATAACGCTGCCACGGGTCCGGGTCGGACAGCAGCGCCTTGGGGGTCGCCCTCGTTCGTGCCACAGCAGCCGCTCCTTGCGACCGCCCTCGACCAGGTCGGTGACCGTCTGGTCGGGTCGAGCCGGCCCGTACCAGTGGTACCGGCCGTCGATCGGCTGGAAGTAGCCGCGCAGCACCGCGCGCACCGTCACCTCGCGGTCGCCGGCCACGAGCACGGCATCCCCGGTGTAGCCCTCATCCCCGTGCTCGTCGGTCATCCCCGGTCTCTCCCTGTGTCTTGGCCGGCGGCGTCTTGCCCGGCACGAGCCGCAGCGGCGGGTTGGCCTCCAGGCTCAGCGGCGTCTGCGGGTCGATGGTGATGCCGCCGGAGCGCAGCAGGCCGTCCACCGCGAACCAGATGATCTTCGTCAGGTAGTCGCTCAGGCCCTGCCTGGTCATGGACTGCCGCTCCAGCCACCAGTCGCCCGCGCTCTGCACCATGCCGACCGCCGCGTGCGCCCACGGCTCGGCGCCGCCGGAGTCCATGTCGAACGCCCGCAGGTAGTCGCCGAGCAGGCGGGCCAGCGTGTTGGCGATGATCCGCTTGTCCTCGGTGGCGATGTCCGTCTCGACCGGCTTGTCGGTGAACGAGCGCCGCACGACGAAGTGGTAGAGCTCCGGGAACTCCTCGATGGTGGCCAGATAGGAGTCCACCGCGCGATAGATCCGCTCGTACGGCGTGCCGTCGTCGACCAGGGCCGGCTTGAGCCGGTTCATCAGCAGGTCGGTGCCGCGCTGGCCGACCGCGAGATACAGGTCGGACTTGTCGGCGAAGTGCCGGTACAGCACGGGTTTGGTCACGCCGGCCTCGGCCGCGATCTCGTCCATGCCGACCTCGGGGCCGTGCTTGGTCAGGGCCCGGATGGTGGCGTCGACGAACTCCTCGCGCCTGGCCTCGCGGTGCGCCCGCCACCGCTCTCGGCGTGCGTCCCCACCGTCCGGCGACCTCTTGACAGCTCGACCCATGTGACCCACGCTACCAGAGTTACCGTTACTTCCGGTAACACTAATCCGACTGGACCGAGCGGAGGAGCGATGGCTCGATCGTTGAAGGTCGCCGACCGGGAGAAGACCGCCGAACGGCTGCTCAACTCCTCGGCCGACAAGTTCTACGACCCCGAGGTGGACATCGACTGGGCGGCGCCGCTGGCCGAGGACAAGTACTTCATCCCGCAGCACCGCAGTTCGCTGTACGGCACCGCGCTGTGGGACGGCCTGACCGTGCCGCAGCGCATCGAACTCACCAAGCACGAGGTGGCCAGTGTGGCCAGCGTCGGCCTGTGGTTCGAGGTGCTGCTGATGCAGATGCTGGTCAAAGCCGTCTACAACGCGGACCCCACCACGCGGCACGCACAGTACGCCCTCACCGAGGTCGCCGACGAGTGTCGACACTCGACGATGTTCGCCCGCATGGTCGAGCGCATCGGCTGCCCCGCCTACGGGCCGCGGCGCCACGTGCACCGGCTGGGCAAGCTGCTGCCGGTCATCGGCTACGGGCCGGCGATGTACGGCTCCATCCTCGTCGCCGAGGAGGTGCTGGACCGCATGCAGCGCGAGGCCATGCAGGACGAGTCGGTGCAGCCGCTGGTCCGCATGGTCAACCGGATCCACGTCCTGGAGGAGGCGCGGCACGTCCGGTTCGCCCGGGAGGAGGTCGTGCGGGGCATGGCGGGCATGGGGCGCACCGAGTTGGCGTACCAGCGTGAACTCACCGCCCTGGTCGGCTTTTTCATCTGCCGCAGCATCATCAACCCGCGGGTGTACGCCTCGGTCGGCATCGATCCGAAGGTCGGCGCCGAGGCCGCGCTGAACAACCCGCAGTACCGGGACACCATCGAGTGGGCCGGCGAGCGGATCATGAGCTTCCTCGGCGAGGTGGGTCTCGTCGGTCACCCGGGGATGTCGTTGTGGCGCAAGTCGTTCCTCGTTCGGTGACGCCGTGGGACACGGCCGCCCGCGGCCGGTTCGTCACCTCGGACGGCACCGCGTTGCACGTGGTCGATGAGGGTCCCGAGGACGCTGTGGCAACTGTGGTCCTGGTGCACGCCTGGACTCTGGACCACACGTCGTGGGACCGCGTCGCGTCGACGCTGTCCCGGACCGTCCGGGTGCTGCGCTTCGACCATCGCGGGCACGGCGGTTCGGCGCCCGCTCCCTTCGGCACGGCCACCATCGCGCAGTTGGCCGACGACCTGGCGGAGTTGATCGCCGACCGGGTTCCCACCGGTCCCGTCGTGCTGGCCGGGCATTCCATCGGCGGCATGACCATGATGGCCCTGGCCGAACGAAACCCGGACCTGGTTGCGTCTCGCGTGACCGGGGCCGCTTTCGTAGCGACGTCTTCCGGCGGCCTGGACGCTTTGACGCTGGGCCTGCCGGCGCCTGTCGCCCGGGTCGTCATGCGCGGCGAAGGTGCCGTGAACGCCAGGCTGGCTCGGGTCGAGCACCGGGCGCTGTTGGCCAAGCCCCGGCTGGCCGAGCCCGGCCTGCGCTGGCTCCTGTTCGGTCGGCATCCCCGACGTGAGGACGTCGCCTCGGCCGCCGAGCAGGTCGCCCGCGTGCATCCCGCGTCCATGGTCGGCTTTCGGGCCTCCCTCGGCGACCACGACCGCCGCGCCGCGCTGGCCGTTTTCCGTGACATCCCAACGCTTGTGCTCGCCGGTGGCGCCGACCGCCTCACGCCCGTCGGGCATTCCCGTGTGATAGCAGGGGAACTGCCCTCGTCCGAGCTCGTGATCTATCCCGGCGCCGGGCACATGCTCCCGCTCGAACGCAGTCTCGAAGTGACCGCCAGGATCGGAGGACTCGCATGATCGCCGACCGCGAGCGCACCGCCGAGCGCCTGCTCAAGTCGTCAGCCGACCGGTCGTACGACCCTGACGTCGACATCGACTGGGACGCCGACCTCGCGCCCGACAAGTACTTCCTGCCCGCGCACCGCTGTTCCCTCTACGGAACCCCTTTGTGGGACGGGCTTTCCGTCGAGCAGCGCATCGAGCTCACCAAGCACGAGCTGGCCAGCATCGCCAGCGTCGGCATCTGGTTCGAGGTCATCCTCATGGAGCTGCTCGTCCGCCACTCCTACGACGCCGATCCCCTTGCGCGGCACACCCAGTACGCCCTCACCGAGGTCGCCGACGAGTGCCGCCACTCCGTGATGTTCGCCCGTCTCATCGAGAAGGTCGGCTGCCCCGCCTACGGCCCCGGCCGCACCGCCCTGCGCCTCGGCCGCATCTTCAAGAACATCGCCTTCGGCCCCTCCATGTTCGCCGGCATCCTCGTCGCCGAGGAGATCACCGACGCCCTCCAGCGCGAGTCCATGAACGACTCCTCCGTGCAGCCCCTCGTGCGCATGGTCAACCGTATCCACGTCATCGAGGAGGCCCGCCACGTCCGCTACGCCCGGGAGGAGGTCCTGCGCGGCACTCCCGGCCTGTCGCGGGCGGCGCTGGCCTACCACCGCTTCATGCTCGCCCGGACCGCGTACATCGTCACCCGGTCCCTGATCCACCCCCGGGTGTACCGCTCCGTCGGGCTCGATCCGTACGAGGCCCGCCGCGTCGCCTGGGCCAATCCCCACTACCAGGAGACGTTGCGCTGGGCCGGCTCCAAGCTGGTGTCGTTCCTCGACGAGAACACCCTCATCGACGGCCCCAGCCGCAAGCTCTGGCAGGTCGTCCACCTGGTCTGACCGGCCCTTTCCCGCTTATCCACACCCCCCGACCTATCCACAGGCAACCCCGTTCCAAGATCGCCCATCGATCCGCGGCGATACGATGGCTCAGGGGACGCCTCCCCAGGGAGCGGTGGGGGCTGTTTCCCGTTGCTGGGGTGCATAGACGCCGCCCACACCGTGCTGGGCAGGCTATGGGGGCCTGGCCTTTCGGTTGCCACTTTCGGGCAGTCGGATTCCCGGTGACATCCGCGAGGCCCCGCCGATGCTTCGCCCGGTTGCCGGATTTCGGCCGCCGCCACCCGACGCGCCCACCCACCCGAGCCGATGCGGCGGGCGAAATTCGGCAAGGGCGAGGCGTCGGCTACCCGGGGGCCGAGCCGCGACGCCGAAGGCGGCGCCGAAAACTCAGTGCTGGAGCGGGAAGCCGCCGCCGATGCCGCGCCAGGCCAGGGTGGAGGCCAGCAGGACGGCGTCCTCCTTGGGCACGCGGCGGTCGGTGTCGAGCCAGAAGCGGGCGGTGACCTGCGACAAACCGGTGAGGCCGACGGCGAGCAGGCGAGCGCGGTCACGGTCGAGGGCGGCGTCGGCCATGATGGTCTCGGTGATGGCGTCGACGCTGGCCGAGGTGGCGCGCTCGATGGCCTGCTGGACGGCGGGCTCGCCGCGGAGGTCGGACTCGAAGACCATGCGGTAGGCCTGGCCCTCGTTGTCGACGAAGTCGTAGAAGGCGGACACGGCGGCCACCACGCGCTGCTTGTTGTCGGTGGTGGACTCCATGGCCTGGCGGACGGAGGCGACCAGGGCGTCGACGTGGCTCTCGAGCAGGGCGAGGTAGAGCTCGAGCTTGCCGGGGAAGTGCTGGTACAGCACGGGCTTGCTGACGCCGGCCCGTTCGGCGATCTCGTCCATGGCGGCGGCGTGGTAGCCGTTGGCCACGAACACGTCCTGCGCGGCGGCCAGCAGCTGGGCGCGTCGTGCCGACCTGGGCAGCCGCACACCGCGCCCGATGCCCTGTTGTGCCGTCTCCGTCATCTCGCCTCCCGCCAGCGTCGCCCACCCTGATCGAGTCAGATCGGCCGGGTGACCAAACCTTACTCGTCGGTAGCGGCCTGTGGTGAGCTCCCTGCGGCTTCAGGTGTACGGAAGGTGTCGCAACCTCGCTCAGAAGGTGAACCCGGGGAGTCCACGAGGCATCATGAAGGCATGACGACCGTATCCGCGGCCGCGCCTCTCGGAGCCGGCATCCCGCTGACCCTGCCCGCGCGCCCGCGGACGCAGTCGCTGACCAGCGTGCCCCTCTCGACGGCGCCGCTGCCGCCGCTGGACCTGTCGATCCCGCCGTGGCCGGGCGAGCTGATGACCTCGGGCGACGTCACGATGCACGTCCGCCGCACCCCGGCCCCGAACCCGGCGGCCCCGACGGCGGTCTTCGTGCACGGCCTCGGCGGCTCGTCCACCAACTGGACGGACCTGATGGGCCAGCTGTCCGGCCAGGTCAACGGCATCGCCCTCGACCTGCCGGGCTTCGGCCGCACCCCGCCGCCGGACGGCTACGACTTCAGCATGGCCACGCACACCGACACCGTGGTCCGCTTCCTCGACGGCCTGGGCGGCCCGGTGCACCTGTTCGGCAACTCGATGGGCGGCGCGATCTCGCTGGCCGTCGCGGCCGAGCGCCCGGACCTGGTGCGCTCGCTGACCCTGGTCTCGCCGGCCGTCCCCGACCTGCGCCCGGACCCGCGGCGCTGCGCCAATCCGATGATGCCGCTGGCCTTCGTGCCGTTCATCGGCACGGGGGTGCGCCGCCGCCTGGCCGCGATGACGCCGCGCGAGCAGTCGCTGCAGATCCTGCGCCTGTGCTTCGCCCGTCCCTCGGTGATCCCGGAGAACCGGATCGACGAGGGCGTGCGCGAGACGATCGAGCGCAACAACAACCCGTACTACTCCTCGGCCCTCGCGGCCACCACGATCGGGTTGATCCGATCTTGGTTGGCCCCGGCCCATCGATCGATGTGGCGGGTGGTGCCCAAGGTCACGGCCCCTTCCCTGGTGGTGTGGGGCACGCAGGACCGACTGGTCAGCGTGCGCAAGGGGCCGAGGACCGCTCAGCTGCTGCAACGCGGTCGCCTGCTGGTTCTGCCCCGCGTCGGACACTGCGCCCAGATCGAACGGCCGGTCACGGTGGCGCGGGCCGTGCTGGGCATGTGGGAGGCCATGGACCGGGGCAACTGGTGAGCCCGGCCTGCGTGGCGGGCCGTCACGGATGTGGCACTCTGAGTCGGTGACTCGGACGACACAGGAAGGCCGTGGCAGCGAGGGCAGCCCCGCGAAGCCCAGCAACGTGTCGCCGATCCGTCCCGCGACCAGCCGTCGCCCCCCGGAGGAGCGCTACCGCAACGGCGGCCGCCGCACCGCGGCGGAGCCGCTGGCCGCCAAGTGGCGGCCGGAGCGCTCCGAGGACGAGCTGGCCGAGCCGGGCCGGGGCAAGCCGCCCCGCAAGGGCGTGAAGGGCTTCGCCGCGACCTACGGCTGGCGGGTCTATGCCCTGCCGGTGCTCGTGGTGGTCACGGCGCTCGTGGTGTTCAACGTGGCCCGCACGCCGGCCTCCTCCGACCCCAGCGGCGTCGACGGCCTGGCCGCGCAGAACCCGGTCACGACGACCAGCGGCCCGCCGGCCGCGACCGAGAACTCAGCGGTGCCGGTGGACCCGAAGACGGGGACCGCCGTGCTGCCGCAGGGCGACGCGTTCCCGCAGGCCGGCAGCGGCACCTGGCGCCTGGTGGCGGGCAGCGGCCAGAAGGTCGGCGGCGGCTCGAAGCTGTACCACTACGCGATCGCCGTCGAGGACGGCATCGACCAGGCGGCCTACGGCGGCGACGACGCGTTCGCCAAGACGGTGGAGAACATCCTGTCCGACCCGCGCAGCTGGGTCGGCAGCGGCTCGATCTCGCTGCAGCGGGTCGGCCCGGAGTTCAAGAAGCCGGACTTCATCGTCAGCCTGACCACGCCCAACACCGACCACCGGCCGGACATGTGCGGCTACCAGATCCAGTACGAGGCCTCCTGCTGGAACCCGAACTACAACCGGGTCGTGATCAACCTGGCCCGCTGGATCCGCGGCGCGATGGCGTTCAACGGCGACATCGGCCTGTACCGCGAGTACGCCATCAACCACGAGGTCGGCCACGTGTTCGGCAACCCCCACGTGGGCTGCGGCGCCGAGGGCGGGCTGGCGCCGGTGATGATGCAGCAGACCTTCGGCGTGTCCGACGACTACGTGTGGCAGCTCAACCAGGCCGACCCGTCCAACCGGACGGCGGTCACCAAGGACGGCAAGGTGTGCCGGCCCAACGCCTGGCCCAACCCCCAGGGCACGCCCGGCGGCCAGAACGGCCAGTGAGGGCCTGTCCACCCTGTGGGACGAGTTTCCCGCCGGGAAGACACTGAGGCAGGCTGGACGTTGAAGGGGGGGCAGGATGAATTCCCCCTGCGTCGAGGAGGAGCAGATGCCGCTTCCGCCGCTCGTTGAGCCAGCCGCGGAGCTGACCAAACAAGAGGTCGAGCGCTACAGCCGCCACCTGATCATCCCGGATGTCGGGGTGGACGGGCAGAAGCGGCTGAAGAACGCCAAGGTGCTGGTCGTCGGCGCCGGCGGCCTCGGCAGCCCGGCGCTGCTGTACCTGGCCGCCGCCGGGGTCGGCACGCTCGGCATCGTGGAGTTCGACGTCGTCGACGAGTCCAACCTGCAGCGCCAGGTGATCCACGGGCAGTCCGACGTGGGACGGCCCAAGGCCGAGTCGGCCCGCGACTCGATCGCCGAGATCAACCCGTTCGTCAAGGTGATTCTGCACCAGACGCACCTGAACTCGGAGAACGCGCTCGACGTCTTCCGGGACTACGACCTGATCCTGGACGGCACCGACAACTTCGCCACCAGGTACCTGGTCAACGACGCCGCGGTGCTGCTGGGCAAGCCGTACGTGTGGGGCTCGATCTTCCGGTTCGAGGGCCAGGCCAGCGTCTTCTGGGACGACGCGCCCAACGGCCAGGGCCTGAACTACCGCGACCTCTACCCCGAGCCGCCACCTCCCGGCATGGTCCCCTCCTGCGCGGAGGGCGGCGTGCTGGGCGTGCTGTGCGCGTCCATCGGCTCGATCATGGTGACCGAGGCGATCAAGCTGATCACCGGCATCGGTGAGACGCTGCTCGGCCGCCTGATGGTGTACGACGCGCTGGAGATGACCTACCGCACCATCAAGATCCGCAAGGATCCGGAGACCAAGCCGATCACCGAGCTGATCGACTACGAGGCGTTCTGCGGTGTCGTGTCCGACGACGCCCGGTCCGCCGCCGCCGGTCACACCATCACGCCGCTCGAGCTCAAGCAGAAGATCGACGCGGGTGAGGACTTCCTGCTGGTCGACGTGCGGGAGCCGCACGAGTACGAGATCGTCAAGATCCCGGGCTCGGTGCTGATCCCCAAGGACCGGATCCTGTCCGGCGAGGCGTTCTCCGAGCTGCCGCAGGACAAGCCGCTGGTGCTGCACTGCAAGTCCGGCGCCCGGTCCGCGGAGGCGTTGGCCGCCCTGCATCAGGCTGGTTTCAAAGACGCCGTGCACGTCGGCGGCGGCGTGTTGGCCTGGGCCCGCGAGGTCGACCCGAGCCTGCCGACTTACTGACAGTAGTCATGTGGAAGGGACCTTTCCTGACGTTCAACGTCAGGAAAGGTCCCTTCACAGCATCAAAGACACCTGTGGCGGTCCCCCAAAACGGCCGCTGTACAAGGTAGCGTCGCGCTTCGTGACGACCTCCCCGCAGCCTCCCCCGCCACACGTGTGCGCGGCGTTCGGCGCTCGGGGCAGCGAGCCGGAACTGATCGACGGCGGGCCGGTGTGGCGCTGCGGTGACGCGGCGATCCGCCCGGCGCCCAACCCGGCGGAGGCGGCCTGGGTGGCGCAGACGCTGGACGGGCTGACCGTGGACAACCTCCGGCTGGGCCGCCCGGTCGCTCGTCGGACGGCCGGTGGGTCGTCGGCGGCTGGTCCGCCACCCGGTACCTGTCCGGCCGGGCCGAGCCCAAGCACGACGAGGTCGTCGCGGTGTCGGTGCGCCTGCACGGCGCGACGGACATGCTGCCGCGGCCCCGTTTTCTGGACGCCCGCAAGGACGTCTTCGCCACCGCCGACCGCGCCGCGTGGGGCGAGGAGCTGGTGGAGCTGGACCGCGACAAGGGCGGCCGGCTGTTCGAGCTGGTGACCGCCTCCCGGGTGCCGATCGGGCTGAAGTCCCAGGTGGTGCACGGCGACCTGTTCGGCAACGTGCTGTTCGACGGCAAGGCGGCGCCGGCGCTGATCGACTTCTCCCCGTTCTGGCGGCCGCCGGAGTGGGCGGCGGCGGTGATCGTGGTCGACGCGCTGGCCTGGGGCGGCGCCGACCAGGGCATCCTCAAGCGCTGGGCGCACCTCGCGGAATGGCCGCAGGCGCTGGTCCGGGCCCTGCTGTTCCGGCTGGCCGTGCACGCCCTGCACCCGCGCTCGACGCTGCAGTCGCTGCGGGGCCTGGAGCGGGCGACCACCCAGATCCTGGATCTGGTCTGACGCGCACCAGTTTCTGACCTGCGGTGGGAGCACCACGTAACTCGCAGGCAACGTAGGTGACCCGGCGGGGTCACGGATCTTGCACAGCATTGCCCCATGACGCGGACACTGGTCGTGATCGGCAACGGGATGGTGGGACACCACCTCGTGCGCACGCTGACCGAGCGCGGCGGCGACTGGCGGATCGTCGTGCTGGCCGAGGAGCCGCGTCCGGCCTACGACCGGGTGGCGCTGTCGTCGTACGTGGACGGCTGGGACGCCTCGAAGCTGTCACTGGCCCCGGTGGACGTGGAGACCCGCCTCGGCGACAAGGTCGTCGAGATCGACCGCGAGGCCCGGAAGGTCGTCACCGAGCAGGGTTTTGTCACGGACTACGACGCACTGGTGCTGGCCACCGGCTCGTATCCGTTCGTGCCGCCCGTTCCCGGCCACGACCTGCCCAACTGCTACGTCTACCGCACGATCGAGGACCTGGACGCCATTCGCGCCCACGGCGGCGTGAACGGCGTGGTGATCGGCGGCGGCCTGCTCGGGCTGGAAGCCGCGAATGCCTTGCGGCTCATGGGAGTTCGCCCGCAAGTCGTGGAGCTGGCCCCGCGCCTGATGCCCTTGCAGATTGACGAGGGCGGCGGTGCCCTGCTGCGTCGGGAGGTTCTCCGGCTCGGGCTCGATGTCCACTGTGGAGTGTCGGTCGCCTCGGTCGGCGAGGATCGGGTCGTGCTCTCGGACGGCAGCGAGCTTCCGGCCGACATAGTGGTCTTCTCCGCCGGTGTGCGGCCTCGTGACGATCTCGCCCGTCGCTTCGGGCTGGAGGTCGGAGAGCGGGGCGGCATCGTCGTCGACGCGGCCTGCCGCACCTCGGACGAGTCGATCTACGCGATCGGCGAGTGCGCCTGCATCGACGGCCGCGTGTACGGCCTGGTCGCCCCCGGCTACGCGATGGCCGACGTGGTCGCCGACCAGCTTTCCGGTGGCGCCAAGGTGTTCCCGGGTGCCGACACCTCGACCAAGCTCAAGCTTCTCGGCGTCGACGTGGCCAGCTTCGGCGACGCCCACGCGGTGTCGCCGGGCGCCCTCGAAGTCGTGCACAACGACCCGGTTTCCGGCTCGTACAAGAAGATCGTCGTCTCCGACGACGCCGGCACGCTGCTCGGCGGCGTCCTGGTCGGCGACGCCAGCTCGTACGCCACGCTGCGGGCCTATGTCGGCCGCCCGCTGCCGGCCGACCCCGGTTCGCTGATCGCCCCGGCCGGTGTCGCCAACACCGCGCTGCCCGACGACGCCCAGGTGTGCTCCTGCCACGCCGTCACCAAGGCGGACATCGTTGCCGCCATCGGCACCGGATGCGCCGACGTCCCGTCGCTCAAGGTGTGCACGAAGGCCGGCACCGGCTGCGGATCCTGCGTGCCGACGCTCAAGCAGCTGCTCACCAGCTGCGGCGTCGAGCAGTCCAAGGCGCTGTGCGAGCACTTCCCGCAGTCCCGGGCCGAGCTGTTCGAGATCATCCACGCCACCGGCATCCGCACCTTCAGCCAGTTGGTGGCCGAGCACGGCAGCGGCAGCGGCTGCGACCTGTGCAAGCCGGTCGTGGCGTCCATCCTGGCCTCGCTCAACAGCGGGCACGTGCTGGAGGGCGAGCAGGCGGCGCTGCAGGACACCAACGACCACTTCCTGGCCAACCTCCAGCGCAACGGCACCTACTCGGTGGTGCCGCGCATCCCCGGCGGCGAGATCACCCCGCAGAAGCTGATGGTGATCGCCGAGGTGGCGCAGGACTTCGGGCTGTACACGAAGATCACCGGCGGCCAGCGCATCGACCTGTTCGGCGCGACCGTGGACCAGCTGCCGCTGATCTGGCGGCGCTTGGTCGACGCCGGCTTCGAGTCGGGCCACGCGTACGGAAAGGCCCTGCGTACGGTCAAGTCCTGCGTCGGCAGCACGTGGTGCCGTTACGGCGTGCAGGATTCCGTGGGGCTGGCAATCGAGCTGGAGTTGCGCTACCGCGGGCTGCGCTCGCCGCACAAGCTCAAGGCCGGTGTGTCCGGCTGCGCAAGGGAATGCGCCGAGGCCAGGAGCAAGGACTTCGGTGTGATCGCCACCGAGCAGGGCTGGAACCTCTACGTCGGCGGCAACGGCGGCTTCACGCCCCGGCACGCCGACCTGCTCGTGTCCGATGTGGACACCGAGACCCTGATCAGGACCATCGACCGGTTCGTGATGTTCTACGTCCGCACCGCGGACCGGCTGCAGCGCACCTCGGCGTGGATCGAGGCCATGGAGGGCGGCCTCGACCACCTGCGGGACGTGATCGTCGAAGACAGCCTCGGCATCGCCGCCGAGCTGGAGAAGGCCATGGCCGCCCACGTGCGCGACTACGCGGACGAGTGGCGCGGCGTGTTGGAGGACCCGGTCAAGCTGGCGCGGTTCAGCTCGTTCGTGAACGCGCCCGGCGTGCCCGACCCGTCGATTTCCTTCCGCGAGGAGCGCGGCCAGCGCGTCCCCGTTCAGCTGGGTATTCCGGAGGTGATGGCGCGATGACCGCCGTACAGGAACGCACTTGGACCACCGTGTGCCGCTTCGAGCAGCTGCTGCCCGGGCGGGGCGTGGCCGCGCTGCTGCCGGACGGCGAGCAGGTCGCGGTGTTCCGCACCGAGGACGGGCTACACGTATTGTCCAACCATGACCCGTTCAGCTCCGCCGCCGTGCTCTCCCGGGGCATCGTCGGCGACCGCGGCGGCGTGCCGGTCGTCGTCTCGCCCGTCTACAAGCAGGCGTTCGAGCTGGCCACCGGCCGCTGCGTCGACGACGCCTCGGTGGCCGTCACCAGCTACCCCGTCGAGGTGTGGGACGGATACGTCCGGGTGGGCTCACCGTGACTGACGTCGACCCGCTCGCCGGTTACACCGTGGGCGTCACCGCCGCGAGACGGGCCGACGAACTGGCCGCGCTGCTGGTGCGGCGCGGCGCGTCCATCCAGCACGCCCCGGCCATCCGGATCGTGCCGCTGCTGGACGACGCCCAGCTGCGGATCAGCACCGAGCAGCTGATGTCCAAGCCCGTGGACATCGCCGTGGTCACCACGGCGATCGGCTTCCGCGGGTGGATCGAGGCCGCCGACGGCTGGGGCCTCGGCGAGGACCTGATCAAGCACCTCGAAGGGGCCGAGGTGCTGGCCCGCGGGCCGAAGGTGCGGGGAGCCGTGCGGGCCGCCGGGCTGAGCGAGGCGTGGGCGCCCGAGTCGGAGAGCAACGCCGAGCTGCTGGACTACCTGCTTGACCAGGGGGTTTCCGGGAAGCGGGTGGTGGTGCAGCTGCACGGCGAGCCGCTGCCCGACTTCGTCAACGCCCTGCGTGACGCCGGCGCCGACGTGACCGAGGTGTCCGTCTACCGGTGGACCGCGCCGCCCGACACCAACCCGTTGGACCGGCTGCTGGACGCCATCGTCGGACGCCAGGTGGACGCCCTGGCCTTCACCAGCGCGCCCGCCGTCGCCTCGACCCTGGCCCGGGCCAAGGCCACCGGCCGGCGCGAAGCCGTCGTTTCGGCGCTGCGCAGCGACATTCTCGTCGCCTGCGTCGGCTCCATCTGCGCCGGCCCGTTCACTCCGTACGACGTGCCGTGCGTGATCCCCGAGCGGGCCCGGATCGGCGCCCTGGCCCGGACCATCGCCGTCGAGCTGCCCGCGCGGGCGCAGGTGATCCAGTTCGAGAGCGCCTCCGTGCAGATGAGGGGGCAGGCCGTGGTCGTCGACGGCGATCTGCGGCCCATCGCCCCGGCCCCCATGGCCGTGCTGCGGGCCCTGGCCGAGCAGCCCGGTCATGTCGTGTCGCGGCAGCGGCTCATGACCGTGCTCCAGCGGGACAACACGCCGGTGCAGGAACACGCCGTGGAGACCGCCATCGGGCGGCTTCGGACCGCGCTGGGGCAGCCCAAGCTCGTGCAGACCGTGGTGAAACGTGGTTACCGGTTGGCCCTGGAGGCTTGATGACGTTGGTGCTGGCCGCTCACGGCACTCAGGATCCGGCCGGCGCCGTCGTCATCTCGGAGATCGCCGCCGCCGTGCGCCGGCGGCTGCCTTCCGTTCCGGTCGAGGTCGCCTATGTGGACGTCCGGTCGCCTTCTCTGACCGAAGTGCTGTCCTCGGTGTCCGGGCCCGCCGTTGTCGTGCCCGCGTTCTTGGCCGCCGGCTATCACGTCCGGGTCGACGTGCCGGAGCAGGTGCTTTTATCGGGCTGCTCGTCGGTCACCGTGACGCCGGCGCTCGGGCCTTCTGACCTGGTGCTCGACGCCGTGTACTCCCGCCTGGTCGCTTGTGGCTGGGCGCGCGGTCAGGGCGTCGTGCTCGCCGCCGCCGGTTCGTCCGACGCCCGCGCCGTGGCCGACGTGCACCGGGCGGCTCGCCGCTTGTCGGTGCTGACCCGGTCGTCCGTCGAGGTCGGCTTCATCACCTCGGCCCAGCCCTCGGTGTCCGAGGCGGTCACGGCTGCCGGTGCCGCTCCGGTTTCGCCTGGCCCTGGCTGGTCCGCTCCTTCGCTGCTTCCCGCTGCCTCGGTGGCCGATGCGGCTGGCTCTGGCCGGCCCTCGGCCGACCCCTGTCTGTTCTCGGCGGCCGATGCCTGCTCTCGCCGTCCGGTCGCCATCGCCTCTTGGCTGCTTGCCCCCGGTCTCTTCCACCAGCGCCTGGCCGATATGGGAGCCGACCTGGTGTCCGAGCCCATCGGCGCGCACCCCCGGCTGGTCGAGCTGGTGGTCCGCCGCGCCCTGGCCGCCGGAATAGTTGACCTCTCAACCATGTTGGTGGGACAGTAGCCAGACCCTCGTCGAGGAGGCCCACCATGCCTGCCGTCACCGCCGACACCCTGACCCTGCCGCGGCTGCCCGAGCTGCCCGCCGCCGCCATCGAGTGGCGGCCCGTGCTCAAGGTCGTCACCGCCGGCAAGTTCCTCGAGGGCGAGGGCTTCCAGGTCCGCCGGCCGTTCCCCAGCGCCGACATGCCCTTGGCCGACCCGTTCCTGCTGCTCGACCACATGGGCGCCGTCGAGTACGGGCCCGGCGAGGCCAAGGGCGCGCCGTGGCATCCGCACCGGGGCTTCGAGACCGTCACCTACATGATCGACGGCGTCTTCGAGCACGAGGACTCCACCGGTGGCGGCGGCGTCATCACCGACGGCGCCACCCAGTGGATGACTGCCGGCGCCGGCGTGCTGCACAGCGAGCTGCCGTCGCAGGAGCTCATCGCCAAGGGCGGGCTGTTCCACGGCGTGCAGCTCTGGGTCAACCTGCCCCGCTCCGCCAAGTGGACCCCACCCCGCTACCAGGACATCGGTGCACGAGATGCCGCCCTGGTCGCGTCCACCGACGGCGGGGCGCTGGTTCGTGTCATCGCAGGCGACCTCGACGGGCACCAGGGCCCCGGCGACACCTACACCCCGATCATCTACCTGCACGCCACCCTCGCCGCCGGGGCCCAGCTCGACCTGCGCTGGCCCACCAACTTCAACGCCATGGTCTACGTCCTGTCCGGCCGTGGCGCCGTCGGCCGCGAGGCCCGCCCCCTCGACGAGGGCCAGCTGGCCGACTTCGGCTACGGCGAGGCCCTCACGGTTCGTGCCGCCGACTCCCAGCCCTCCTCCGCCGCCAACGCCATGGACGTCCTCATCCTCGGCGGTCGTCCCCTTCGCGAGCCGGTGGCCCGCTACGGGCCGTTCGTGATGAACACCAAAGAGGAGATCCACCAGGCCATGGACGACTTCCGCGCCGGCCGCCTCGCCACCGTCCAGCCCCAGCACCTGGCCCACCGCAGCGACGCCGACACCGCCCTCTGACGGACCTTTTCTTCACATGCGCTTCCCGTTTGCGTCCTGGTGCCAAGTGGGAAGCGCATGTGACGGTGGCGTTTCTCGCGTGGTGTGGGCGCGGAGCGGTGGCGTCTCTTTCTTCACATGCGCTTCCCACTTGCGTTCTGGTGCCAAGTGAGAAGCGCATGTGGCACAAGACCGTTCTGAGCAGCCCCCGTTTCAATCCAACCACATGAAGCTGGGAAGGCTGCTCGGGCGAAGGTCGCCGGCCCTTGCCCGGCCGACATTCTCATGTTGATCTGCTTGGATTGATTCGGGGGCGGCTCAAAACCGGCCCACCGGGACTGCCAGGTTGCACTGCTCAAAGGGCCTGCTCAGTTCGGCGGGCGATGTCGCTGGACTGTCTCGGCCATGGCCTCGTCGCCGCGTTCCCTAAGCCCCGCAACAACTCCATCGATGTCGGCGGCCGGGCGGTTCTGGCTGAGCTTGAGCTTGGCCTCCACACGGCAGATCGTCACCTCGACGCCGACGATGGCCCGTAGCTGCCCGGCGACGAAGGCCGGCGGGGCGTCGTCGACGGACCACTTGGGCTCGTGCACGGAAGTCAACCGCCGCACGACATTCTCGACCCACTCGGGACTGTCGTGCACGGTGAGGGTGCCGTACACGTGGGCGGTGATGTAGTTCCAGGTCGGCACGACCCGGCCATGCTCGGCTTTACTGGCGTACCAGGCGGGGGAGATGTGGGCGTCGGGACCGCGCACGATGACCAAGGCCTCGCCGAGGGCGGGCCGCTGCCACTGGTCGTTGTTGCGGGCGACGTGGCCGAGCAACGCGTGGCGCGAAGGGTCGTGGACGAACGGCAGCAGGGTGGCGACGAGGCCGTCGGCGGTCGAGGTGACCAGCTCGCCCGCGCCGGGATTGGCCAGCAACGAGCGGACATCGTCCTCGGTGGCGGCGAAATGCTGGGGCACATACATCAGAACAATCCCAACTGCGGCTCGTCCGGCGGCTCGGGCACCGCCTCTTCCCAACGGTACTTCCGCAGGTCCACCCGGCCCGCAACGGACGGGACGCCCTCGGCTTCGAGCAGGCTGAGCTGCTCGTCGGCCAGGTGCGGGGCGCAGGTTCCGTTGGCGCGCAACACCCGCTGCCACGGCAGGTCGTGCCCGTTCTGCAGCACCCGACCGACCAGCCGGGCGGACGGCGCCCGGGAGATGTCGGCGACATCGCCGTAGGTGGCGACCCGCCCGGCGGGAATCCGGGCGATCACCGCCCGCACCTGTTCGACGAGCACCGGGTCGAGGATCTCGGCATCCATCGGTCAAGCCTGGCAGAGGAACTCACGCAGCAGCGCACCGACTTCCGCAGGCTGCTCCAGATACAGCACGTGACCGCTGTCCACCTCGCGCACGGTGAGGTCGGCGCCGAGCCGGTCCCGCAGCGCGGCCACGAGTTCCGGCGCCACGAAATCCGCTTTGGTCGCGGGTAGCAGGAGCGTTCGTGTACCTCGTGGCGGCAGCACCGGCTGCCGGGACATCTGGCTCCACGCCGACACAGCCATCGCCGGCAGGTACCGCCGCTGCCACTGACCGTCCAGCCGCTGTTCGAAATTGGCCGACAGCTCCAGGTCGATCGCCTCGACCGGCATCGCCGACCACATCTCGGCGATATCGGCCCGCGCGGCGTCCAGCGACGGCCACAGCTCGGGTTCGCACTCCTCGACGGCGATGTCGAAGCACCGCTGCGGCGCGAGCCCGGTCGACGGATCCAGCAGCGCCAGCTTCTCGATCCTTTCGGGTGCCCGAGCGGTCACGTGCATCGCCGTCGCGCCGCCGTACGAATGCCCGACGAGCGGCACTCGGTCCAGCCCGAGGCTGTCCAACATGTCCAGCACGTCGTCGGCATTCTGGTCCAACGTCCACGGCGGCAGCTGCGTCGAATAACCGTGACCCCGCAGATCCGGTGCCAGCACGCGGAAATCGGCGAGCTCGCGCTCGGCCAGCAGCCGCCATCGGCCGCCGTGCCCGGTCAACCCGTGCAGAAACACGACGGGCCTGCCGTCGGCAGGCCCGAACTCGTGGACGTGAAGTGTCATGGGCGGATTATGCGGTGCCAGGCACTTTCATCCCACCGATAAAGGAGGGATGCGGGGCCACCGCCGATCCGCCGCCAGCTCGGCGGGGGCCCCGCAACTCGTGGTCAGCCGGTGAACTTGCCGATCACCTTGCTGAAATCGTTGGCGTTCTGGGAAACACCCGAGCAGGTGTCCCCGTCGCCGCCGGAGCCGCAGGCGCGGTCCCGGTTGGCCGACCAGTAGGTCAGCCGGGCCAGGTGGTTGGTCTGGGCGTACGACAGGATGCTGGTGAAGTTGCCCACCGTCACGGTCTCGCCGGCGTTGTCGGTCTTGCCGTTCATCGACGAGATGCCCATGTGCGTGTACGCCTGCGCGTCCGTCCAGCCGAAGGCGCTCTTGAGCCGGCCCTTCAGTCCCTCGGCCGCGGACTTGGTGTGCGCCCACATGTCGCCGCCGCTGCTGAAGTCGAACGGCATGATCGACCACACGTCCACGTTCGCGCCCAGCGCCTTGCCCTGCTGGATCAGCCGCTGGCCGTCGGCGTCCGGGCCGGACGTCGTGGTGCCCATGGTCACCACGACCTTGAGGCCCGGGTTGTCGGCCTTGACGGTCTTCAGCGCGCCGAGCACCCGGTCCTGCACCGAGTGGGTGCTCATCTCGGTGGCCTCGATGTCGATGTCGATGGCCTTCAACGAGTACTGCGTGATCACCTTCTGGTAGGCGCCGGCCAGCGCGGACACGCTTGAGCAGTGCTCGCCGAGCTTGTTGCCGCCCCAGCCGCCGAAGGAGACGATCACGTCGCCGCCGGCCTTGCGGACCGCGTTGATCGTGTTCGACGCGGCGGACGAGCCGCCGTCGAACACCGGCGTGCATCCGCCGTTGGACAGCACGAAGGCGATGGTGAACGCCTTCAGGCCGGTGGCCGACATCGTCGAGGCGACGTTGGGCTGCCAGCCCGCGCCGAGATAGATGTACGGCGACGCGGTCACCGGGTTGACTGCGGCCGGTGCCGCGTCGGCGACCGCGGTGGTCAGGGCCCCAGTGCCCACGAGGCCGGCGGTGAGCAGGGCCGCCAGGCCGCGTCGGGTCAGCTTCATCGACGTCCTCCGCAGGGTGAGTCAGGTCACTTCGGTGAAGCTCCTCCCACACTGGACTAGACCAGTTGAAACCGTCAATAAGGTAGACGATCAGGATCGATTCAGAGTCGTTTCCTAGGCCGATCGGCCCTCGTCGCGTTCGTCCGAACCGCCGATGGCGTCGCATGGCCAATCTGGTCTATACCAATTGAGAACGCTCTCTCCGACCGCCGCGTGGTCCCTGCCCGCTCCTGGAGGTCCGTTATGCGCCTGCGTTCCCTGACCGTCGCCGCGATCGCACTCATGGGCGCTTTCGTTGCGCCTGTCGCCGCCACGGCCGCATCCGCGTCACCGGCGGCCCCGCAGGCCGCCGGCTCGCCCATTCCGGTCGCGCCGTACGTCGACATGGGCGAGTGGCCGACGCCCGTCCTGTCCACGATGGCGAAGTCCGGCAACCTCAAGGGTTTCACGCTCGGCTTCGTCACCTCGGCCGGCTGCAAGGCCAGCTGGTTCAACGCCTACGACCCGCGAGCCGCCTGGCAGAGCGGCGAAATCGCCAAGATCCGGTCGGCCGGCGGTGACGTGAAGGTGTCCTTCGGCGGCGCCAGCGGCATCGAGCTGGCCCAGGCCTGCACCAGCGTCAGCTCGCTGGCCGCCGAGTACAACGCCGTGATCAAGGCGTACGGCCTGAAGTACGTCGACTTCGACATCGAGGGCGCGGCCGTGGCCGACCCGACCTCGATCACCCGCCGCTCGCAGGCGCTGGCCCAGGTGCAGTCGGCCAACCCCGGCATCAAGATCTCGCTGACCCTGCCGGTGCTGCCGTCCGGCCTGGACACCAACGGCCTCAACGTCGTCAAGGCGGCCAAGTCGGCCGGCGTCAACCTCGACATGGTCAACATCATGGCCATGGACTACTACATGGGCTCGGCCAACCAGGGCGATCGCGCCGTCTCGGCGGCGAAGGCGACGCAGGCTCAGCTCAAGTCGCTGTACGGCCTGTCCGACGCTGCGGCGTGGAAGAAGGTCGGCCTCACGCCGATGCTGGGCGTGAACGACTCGCAGAACGAGATCTTCTACACCGCCGACGCCACCAAGGTCGTCAACTTCGCCAAGTCGGTGCACCTGGGCATGCTGTCGTTCTGGGAGGTCGGCCGGGACGCCAACGCCTGCACCGGCGCGCTCTACCGCTGCACCAACGTGCCGCAGTCGGCGTACCAGTTCTCCAAGATCTTCGCCGGGTACGCCGGCTGATCCCGGGTCGACTCACCCAACCCTGCAGGGTGAGGCCCTCGGTGAACCGGGTCGGAAATTGGTGCGTACCAATTTTCGACCCGGTTTCACTGTCTCTGGAGGACCCCGATGACCATTCCCCCTGCCCGCCGCAAGGCGCTGATGGTCGGCGGTGTGATGGCGGCGGCTGTCACGATCGGCATGGCGACGATGTTCGGCGCCAGCTCGAACGACGCCAACGCCGCCTCGAACAACAAGATCGCGCGCCCGGCCGCGACCTCGGCGATCACCGTGGCCCCGTACGTGGACATGGGCCTGTCCGCGGACAAGCTGTCCCAGTTCGCCAGCGCCGGCGGCATCAAGTCGTTCAGCCTCGCGTTCGTCACCGCGAGCGGCTGCAAGGCCAGCTGGTTCAACGCCCACGCCATCTCCGACGGCTTCGGCCTCGACCAGATCAACAAGGTCCGGGCCGCGGGCGGTGACGTGAAGGTGTCCTTCGGCGGCGCCACCGGCACCGAACTCGCCCAGGCCTGCACGGACGTGAACCAGTTGGCGGCGCAGTACTCCTCGGTGGTCAAGGAGTACAAGCTCACCCACATCGACATGGACGTCGAGGGCGCGGCGGTGGCCGACAAGGCCTCGATCGACCGCCGGTCCAAGGCGCTTGCCCTGGTGCAGAAGCAGAATCCGGGAGTGAAGGTCTCGCTGACGCTGCCGGTGCTGCCCACCGGCCTCACCGCCGACGGCCTGGGCGTCGTCAAGTCGGCCAAGGCCGCCGGCGTGGCGATGGACGTCGTCAACATCATGGCGATGGACTTCGGCACCGCCGAGAAGGACATGGGCGCGCGGGTCATCCAGTCCGCCCAGAGCACGGAGAAGCAGCTCAAGACCATCTTCACCGGGCTGTCCGACGCACAGGCGTTCAAGATGCTCGGCATCACGCCCATGCTCGGCGTCAACGACACCCAGACCGAGGTGTTCAGCCTGGCCAACGCCAAGGCCGTGGTGAACTTCGCCAACCAGCAGCACGTCGGTTACCTCGGTTACTGGGAGCAGAGCCGCGACGCCAACGCCTGCGACGGCGCGCTGTTCCAGTGCACCAATGTGCCGCAGAAGGCGTTCGACTTCGCCAAGGTGTTCGCCGGTTTCAAGGGTTAGTCGTCGTACGGGTCGTCGGCCAGTGAGCCGTACTCGGACTCGTCGATGTCGTCCGGGTCGATCACCGCGAACCGGGTGCCGAGCGGGTCGGCCAGCACGGCGACCCGCCCGAGCGCCGACCGGTACGGCTTGAACCGCAGCCGGGCCCCGAGCCGCCGGGCCAGCGCGACCGTCGCCTCGAAGCCCAGGTCGGGGTCGACCGCGAACTGCGCGATCCACCGGGCCGGCACGTCTTCCGGCGTGCCCAGCGCCATCCGGACGCGGGCGAGGACCGAATCCTCGCCCGCGTACCAGACCATGTGGTCGAAGCGGCGGCCGTCGCCGAACTGCTTCTGGCCGTAGTCGAAGACCGCGCCGAAGAACCGGTCGGCCAGCGTGGCCCGCCACGTGACGAGCTCGGCCCACACGAGCGAGCCGGGCACGCCGGCGGTGAAGTGGTGGCCGTCGCCGCACTCGCACAGGCCCACCGCGGTGCCGGTCGGGTCGAGCAGGATCGCCTTGTCGCCCTGGCGATCCGCTATTCGGCCACCGTAGCGGGCGGCCAGCCGGGCGGTCGCGTCGATGTCCGGCGTGGCCAGGTACGGCGTCCAGCCCAGGGCAGGTTCTGTGGCCCGTCGGACCCCGGCGACCGGTTCGCCGAACAGGGTGGCGGTGGCGCCGTCGAACTCCCAGCCGAACAGTCGGCCGTAGAAGCGCGCGGTGGCGTCGGGGTCGGGTGTGGCGATCTCAAGCCAGCACGGGCTGCCGAGGGCCGGCTTCGTGATGACGGACATGGGGTCGCCTCCTCACTGTGGGGAAGGTGCCTAGCCTTGAGTATGTCATTACGAAGTCTTTACCTACAAGCCGGAGAAACGATCGGCTGAGTCGGCGACTGGCTCGTCGGAGTCGCGAGGCCGCGCTGGTGCCTGGACCGTCGCCGGATTTCACCCGCCGCCACCCAACGCACCCACCCGAGCCGATGCGGCGGGTTAAATCCGGCCAGGGAAGGCACCGGTCATGAGCGGCCGAGCCGCGACGCCGAAGGCGGCGCCATGTAATTGTCGGACCCTCGTGGTTCTATCGGTCACGTGGCACGCAGAAGCACTCCGCTCGCCCTGGTGCGCCGGCCGGCACAACCGCCGCCTCGGCCGCGCTGGGACGCGACCGCGCGTCGGGTCATCGATCGCGACGGCGGGCCGCTGAGGGTGCTCGGCGGCCCCGGCACGGGCAAGACCACGCTGCTGGCCGGCGTCGCGGCGGATCGCGTCCTGAACACGGGAGTGGATCCGGACAGCGTCCTCGTGCTGACGTCCAGCCGGAAGGCGGCGGTGGCGCTGCGGTCGCAGATCACCCGCCTGCTCAAGGATCGAGGCCCGTCGCGTACGGCCCGTGAGCCGCTGGTCCGGACCGTGCACTCCTACGCCTTCGCGGTGTTGCGCCTCGTGTCCACAAGGGAGGGTCTGCCGCCGCCGCGGTTGCTGGCCGGTCCCGATCAGGACGCGATGGTGCGGGATCTGCTCCTCGGCGACATCGAGGAGGACGCCCGCTACTGGCCGGACAGCCTGCGGCCGGCGCTGGGCGTTCCCGGCTTCGCGGGCGAGCTGCGGGACCTGATCCTGCGCGCGGCCGAACGTGGCCAAGGGCCGGAGGACCTGGTGCGGCTGGGGCGCACGCAGGCAGTGCCGGAGTGGACCGCGGCCGGCACCTTCTGGCACCAGTACGAGCAGGTCACGCTGCTGGCCGGCAGCGAGGCCCAGGAGTCGGCCGCCCCGGCCTACGACGCGGCGGAGCTGGTCTCCAGCGCGTTGCTGGCCTTCGACCTCGACTCCGAGTTGCTGGCCGACGAGCGGGCGCGGGTCCGGTATCTGCTCGTCGACGACGCCCAGCACCTCGACCACCAGCAGTTCGCGCTGATCAGGGCGCTGGGTGCGGCGGCGCACGAGTTCATCGTGGCCGGCGACCCGGACCAGGCGATCTTCTCCTTCCGCGGCGCGGATCCGACGCTGCTGACCGATCGCGCCGACGGCCCGGTCGAGGTGCTGAAGGTCGATCACCGGATGGCGCCGGAGATCCGCAAGGCCATCAGCCGCCTGCACGCCCGACTGCCGGGCGCGGGCCCGCAGCGGGAGCTGCTGCCCCGGGAGGACGAGGAACGCGGCAGCGTGCAGATCCGGCTGCTGGCTTCGGCGGCGCAGGAGGCGACGTGGATCGGCGACCAGCTCCGCCGGGCGCACCTCCTGAACGAGGTGCCGTGGTCGGAGATGGCGGTGGTGGTGCGGTCGACGGTGCACTCGCTGCCCGTGCTGCGCCGGGCCCTGCTGGCCGCCGGGGTGCCCCTGGCGGTGCCGGTCGACGAGCTGCCGCTGGCGCAACTGCCTGCGGTGCGGCAGTTTCTGACGCTGCTCCGCTGCGCGGACGACCCGACCCTGCTCGATCAGGACACGGCCGCGTACCTGCTCGAATCGCAGCTCGGCGGCGCGGACACGTTGGCGCTACGGCGTTTGCGGCGCGGCCTGCGCCGGCTGGAGCTGGCCGCCGGCGGCGATCGTTCCAGCGGCGAGCTGCTCGTGGACGTGATCAACGACAACGACCTGTTGATCGCGCTGGAGGACAGCGAGGCCACCCCGGTCCGTCGCATCGGCACCCTGATGCGGACGGCCCGAAAGGCCATCGAGGCCGGCGCGAGCGTGGAACAGGTGCTGTGGCAGCTGTGGAAGGACAGCTACCTCGAACAGCGCTGGACCGCGCAGGCTACTCGCGGCGGCCCGACCGGCGCGCAGGCCGACCGCGACCTGGACGCCATCGTCGGCCTGTTCGACGCGGCCGCCCGCTACGTCGACCGGCTGCCGGCCGCGAGCGTCGCTGGTTTCGCGGATTACCTTACGGCGCAACAGATCGTCGGTGACTCGCTGGCGCCGACGGCCCCGCTGGGCGAAGCCGTCACGGTGATCACCGCACACGCGGCGGCCGGTCGCGAGTGGACGGTCGTGGCCGTGCCCGGCGTCCAGGAGGGGGTCTGGCCGGACCTACGCATGCGCGGCACTTTGCTTGGTGTGGAACGAATGCGAGACCTGCTGGACGGCGTGATCCCCGGTGACGTGGTGTCGGCCACCGCGCCGCTGCTGGCCGAGGAACGCCGGCTGTTGATTCGCCGCCAGCCGGGCCAAGCGGACGTTGCTGGTCAGCGTCTTGCGTGGCGAGGACGAACAACCGTCACGGGGCCTCGACGAGCTGGATGGTTTTTTTTTTCGATCCGGAGGCGGCGGTCCGCCCGGTGTTCACGCCGCCACGCGGGCTCGTGTTGTCGGAGCTGGTGGGCGAGCTGCGCCTTTTTGTGCTGCGACGCCGAAGCGGAGCCCGGCAGCCGCCGCCGGGCGGCCGCCCAGCTGGCCCGGCTGGCGGCAGCCGGGGTGCCGGGTGCCCCATCCCGGCTCCTGGTACGGGCTGCCCGAGGTGTCCACCGATAGTCCGTTGTGGACGGACGAGGAGACGGTCAGCGTCTCCCCGTCGACGATCGAGGTGCTGTCCAAGTGCCCGCTGCGCTGGATGGTGGAGCGGCACGGCGGCGAGGACCCGGCCCAGCTCGCCTCCATCACCGGCACCCTCGTGCACGCGCTGGCCCAGGCTGCGGCCAGCGGCGTCGAGCGGCTCGAACTCCAGGTCCGGCTGGACCAGGCGTGGGCGGCGGTCGACGCCGGCGCACCCTGGTTCTCCCGCCGGGAACGCAACCGGGTGCAGAAGATGCTCGACACGTTCATGGCCTGGTTCGAACGCAGCCGCAGCGAGCTCACCCAGGTCGCCGTCGAGCGGGACCTGTCGGTGCAGGTGCCCCGGCAGGCCGACGGGCCGTGGCTGCGGGTGCGGGGCCGGGTCGACCGGCTGGAGGTCGACGAGCAGGGCCGTCCCGTGGTCGTCGACATCAAGACCGGCAAGCAGCCGGTCAGCAGGGACGACGCCCAGGAGCACCCCCAGCTGGCGGTGTATCAGCTGGCCACCCAGCTGGGGGCGTTCGAGGAGCTCGGGCTGAGCGAGGAGCCGGGTGGGGCCCGGCTCCTCTACGTGTCCAAGGAGGACAAGAAGACCGGTGCGGCGGAACGGGTCCAGGCGCCGCTGGACCCGGACTCGTCCAAGGTGTGGCTGGCCACGGTGCAGGAGGCGGCGTCCTCCTGTGTCGGGCCCGAGTACACCGCGACCGAGAGCCCGGACTGTCCGCGCTGCCCGGCCCGGACGTCCTGCCCGCTGCACGAGTCCGGTCGTCAGGTGGGCGAATGAGAGGAGGTGGCGCTCAGGTGGGAACCGTTGCGCCGTGAGGACTGTGGCGGCGATGCCGTCTCCGAGGCCGCCCAGGCCCCGGTCGACCGGATCCAGGTGTCCACGGCCCAGCGCCAGCGCAGCGCCTCGGCCAGCGAGCCCTCGGGTGGGCTGAAACCCGTCAGCTCGCCCAGCCGCCGCAGGCGGTGCTTCACGGTGTTGGGGTGCACGTGCAGGGCCAGCGCCGTGGCGTCCACCCGGCCGCCGTGGTCGAGGTAGGTCAGCGCGGTCGAGGCCAGCAGCCGGTGGAACTCGTCGGTGCCGGCGAGACCGGCCAGCAGGTCGTCGGCGAGCATGCGGCCCATGGCCGGGAAGCCGTCGGTGACCAGGTCGACGGCCAGCTCGGTGAGTCGCACGGCTCCCGCGAGGCCACGGCAGCGGCCGGTCTGCAAGGCCGCCCGGCACGCCTGGTACACCGCGCCGAAGTCCTTGGGCAGCACCGGGGGCGTCACCACGGCCAGCACGTCGGCCACCGGCGACAGATCCGGCAGCTGCACGGCGACGCCGCACACGAGACCGTCCACGGTGACGCAGAACGTCTCCGCCAGCACCGCTTCCGCGCGGCGGGCCTGACGTGGGTCGCTCACGTCGGCCAGGACCACCTGGTAGTGCCGGTCCTCGGCGAGGCCGGTGTTGACCACGCCGGTCACCGGCCCGCCCTTGAGCAACTCGCGAAGGGCCTGGACCCGGGCCGCCTGGGCGGTGCGGGCCAGCCGCAGCTCGGTCTCGCGGTAGGCCTCCACGAGCCGGTTCTGCAGCTTGTTGGCGTAGCCGTCGAGCTCGAGCAGGGCCGACACGAAGTCGTCGGCCAGCATCTCGTGCTGGCGCAGGCGGCCGCCGAGCTCGCGCAGCACGTGCGCGCGCCCGGTCTGGAAGCCGGCGAGCAGCGCCGAGAGCGGCACGCCCTGCAGAGCCCGGTCGGTGGCGAGCCGGTCGGCGGCCTCCACGCCCAGTCCGGTGGAGTCGATGAAGGCTGTCACTTGCTTATGAAGGCTATTTGCGTTCCCCCCGCTGCTCTGTCGGCCTACGCGCACCTTAGTCAATACACCTCAAGAACTGAACAACAATGGTGTGGTTATCGGTAAACAGATATTTCGGATGATTTCTCCACGCGGTGAACAAAGAAAGTTTGAGACTGATGGTCACGATAAGTTCGCAGAGCGTGCATTCTACGGTCGTCAAAAGATACACTGAGGGGAGTACCAAATCGATGAACGGGGGCATCTGTGTACTCCAGCTCTTGACCGTACCGTCACAGTATGAGACTGTGCTCGCACCTCGGTGACGACGCCGTCGAGCACGTCCGGGTCGGCGCGCATCTGCTCCATGATGCGGCGCAGAGTCGCGCGCCCGGCCGTTTCCTCAGTGGTCATGACCGGCCTCAAGACAACGATCCGAGCACACCCGGGTCGACCTTGGACACCCGCTCGCGCTGGGGGAACGTGCCGACCGGCACCCGGGCGACCTCGGTCCCGGTGCGGTAGTCGACGACCGACACCGCGTTGGCCTGGCTCAGCGACACGTAGCAGTAGTTGCCGTCGGTGCTGGTCTGGCCCCAGTAGGGCAGGCTGTTGGTCGGGTAGTTGACGAAGGCCTTGTCCACCAGGCCGTCGGTGTTCACCAGGGCCACGTAGTCGTCGATGGTGCCGACGTCGCACAGCGTGCGGCCGTCGCCGGACAGGGCCAGGCCGTGGTGGGCCGAGTTCTTCGGGTAGTCGTCCGGCTTGAGCGACTTGGCGTGGTCGCTGAGCGGCTGGTTGACCGTGGCCACGATCTTGCCGGCGTTCAGGTCGTACTTCACGAAGCCGTTGAGGTAGGACAGCTGCGCGTAGAAGGTGTTGCCGTCCGGCGCGACCAGGTTGGGCCGGATGCCGTGTGGGAACGACCAGGTCTTGACCACCTGCATGGTCGAGGCGTCGATCTTGGTGAGCTGGAACGCGCCCTTGGCCCACTCCAGCGACTGCGGCAGCGAGACGTTGCCGATGCTGGAGTTGTAGACGTACTTGCCGTCGGCCGAGTAGTCGTTCTGGTGCGGGTAGTTGCCGGTGGGGGCGGAGTTGACGATGTGGCCGGTGGCCGTGTCGATGAACTGCGCCTTGTTGGCCGTGGTGGCCGACACCACGAAGCGGGTGCCGTCGGGGGACAGTGCGGCGTGGTCGGCGTGGAAGCCGTCCAGCCGCGTGTGCCACAGCTCCTGTTTGGTCGCCAGGTCGAAGGCGGCGACGTCGTCGAGGTTGCCGCGGGAGACGATGAGCCGGCGGCCGTCGGGGGTCAGGGTCGCGTCGTCGACGAACCGGTCGCCGCCCTCGATGCCCTTCACCGTCTCGTACCCGATGCGTTGGATCGGGTCCATCTCGTTGATGCGCTGCTGCAGGTCGGGGATGACGCTGAAGCTGCCCAGGTTGGTGAAACCGTTTTCGTCGATGAAGCTCACCGACCCCGTCTGGCTGTTGCCCACGAGGAGCACATCCTTCAGGGCGGTGACGTGCGGCGTTGCAGGGCTGGCACTGGCCGCGGGGGCGGCCACGGTGGCCGCGGCAACCGCGGCGGCCAGGAGGATGCGCACGGTCGGCATGAGCTCAGTCTGGTGAAATCCGCGTGACCCAGATAGACGCGACCGGACCAATGTGAAACTTCTTCATTGTCGACGGCGGACAACGCTGCGCCGATCGGCCGCACGGCCGGTGGCTCTTGGTCCCCGGTTGTGCCGATCGGCCGTACGGCGGGTCTGTTTCGGTCGCTGAGGTGCGACGACCTAGCGTGGTGTCCGTGCAACTGGTCAGCCCGCAGGAGGTGGCGGCCGCGCTCGGGCTGCCAGCGCCGACGGATGAGCAGGCGGCGGTGGTGGCGGCGTCGGCGCAGCCGGCGCTGGTGGTCGCCGGGGCGGGCGCGGGCAAGACCGAGACGATGGCCGCCCGCGTGGTGTGGCTGGTGGCAAATGGCCTGGTCACGCCGGATCGGGTGCTTGGGCTGACCTTCACCCGCAAGGCGGCGAGGCAGCTCGGCGAGCGAATCAGGGCTCGGCTGAGGCGGCTGGCCGGGTCGGGCCTGCTGGATGAGCTTGACCCCGGCGGCGACAGGCGGGCGCTGGTGCTGGCGACGGAGCCGACCGTCCTCACCTATCACGCCTACGCGGGTCGGCTGGTCGGCGAACACGGACTGCGGCTGCCGGTGGAGCCCGGTGCCCGCCTGCTGACCGGCACGGCGTCGTGGCAGCTCGCGCACCGGGTGGTGGCGACGTGGACCGAGGACCTGGACACGGACAAGGTGCCGGCGACGATCACCGGCTACCTGCTGTCGCTGGCCGGTGAGCTGGCTGAGCACCTGGTCGAGCCGGACAAGATCCTGCGGCACGCGGAGTGGATGCAGCGGATCATCGAGTCGGCGCCGAAGGGGCCGCGGCAGCGGGCGGAGATGCCCACGGCGCTGCGGGAGATCATCACGGCGCAGCGGTTCCGGGTCGCGATGCTGCCGCTGCTGGAGGCGTACCAACTGCGCAAACGCAAGGAGGCGGCGCTCGACTTCGCCGACCAGATGGCGCTCGCGGCCCAGCTGGCCAGCGGTTTTCCCGAGGTCGCGGCCGGCGAGCGCGAGCGGTACGGGGCGGTGCTGCTGGATGAGTACCAGGACACCGGCCATGCCCAGCGCGTGCTGCTGCGGTCGTTGTTCGGCATGGGCGACCCGATGCCGGTCACGGCCGTTGGCGATCCCGCACAAGCGATCTACGGCTGGCGCGGGGCCAGCGCGGCCAACCTGCCCCGGTTCACCACCGACTTCCCGCTAGATTCTCTTGTGGCCGAAAAACGGCCCGCGCCGAAGTACGGGCTGCTGACCAGCTTCGCAACCCGCCCGAGGTGCTGGCCGTGGCCAACGCGCTGTCCGGGCCGCTGCGTGCCGCGGGCCTCGACGTCGACGAGTTGCGGGCCCGGCCCGGGGCCAAGCCGGGTGACGTGCACTGTGCGCTGCTGCCGGACGTGCGCTCCGAGGTCACCTGGCTGGCCGACGAGCTCGCCGCGCGGTGGGAGACGCAGTACGACGCCACCGGCCCCGCCGACCGCCGCCGTTCTGGTGCGCCGCCGTGCCGACATGGGCGCCATCGCTCACGCCCTGCGTGAGCGTGGATTGCCGGTGGAGGTCGTCGGTCTCGGCGGTCTGCTCGACGAACCCGAGGTGCGCGACCTGGTCAGCGCCCTGCGCGTGCTCATCGAACCCCTCGCCGGCACGGCCGCCGCCCGGCTGCTGTCGGGTTCGCGTTGGCGCCTCGGCGCGGCGGACATCGCGGCGTTGTGGAAGCGTGCCGGGGAACTGGCCGGGCGGCAGCGTCCGAGCAGCGGTGACGACCCGTTGGCCGCGATCACCGACTCGCTGCCGGGCGAGCACGCCGAACAGGCCGGACTGGTCGACGCCATCGACGATCCCGGCGAACCCGAGCGCTACTCGGAGGCCGGCTACAAGCGGATCCGCCGTCTCGGCAACGAGTTGTCGATGCTGCGCCGCCGGCAGGACCAGCCGCTGCCCGACCTCGTCGCCGACGTGGAACGCACGCTGCTGCTCGACATCGAGGCGACCGCCCGACCCGGCCGCGTCGGCCGGGCCCACCTCGACGCCTTCGCCGATGTCGTCGCCGACTACGCCTCGGCCAGCCCGTCCGCCACCTTGCCGTCCCTGCTGGACTACCTGCGCACGGCCGAGAACGCCGAGGACGGCCTCGAACCCGGCGAGGTCGAGGTGGCCGAGGACCGCGTGCAGATCCTCACCATGCACGCCGCCAAGGGGCTGGAGTGGGAGATCGTCGTTGTGCCGCATGTGGTCCGCAACGTCTTCCCCGGCCCGCGCAAGTCGTCCTCGTGGCTCAAGAACGTCACCGAGCTGCCCGCCGACCTCCGCGGCGACAGCCAGGACCTGCCCCGCCTCAACCTCGCCGGCGCCTCCAACCGCAAGGAGGTCGAGGAGGCCATCGCCATCCACAACGAGGAGTTCGAGGAACGGCGCCTGGTCGAGGAGCGGCGCCTGTGTTATGTGGCCCTGACCCGGTCGGAGCGAGTGCTGCTCGTGTCCGGGCACTGGTGGGGCGAGACCGGCGAAAAGCCCCGTGGCCCTTCGGATTTCCTCGACGAGGTGCACGCCGTCCTCAGCACCGGCGACCGCCCGCCCGGCATGGTCGACGAGTGGGCCCCCGCCCCGGCCGAGGACGAGAGCAACCCGCTGGTCGCCGACGTTCGGACCGCCCGCTGGCCCGTGGATCCGTTGGCGTCACGGCGTGAGGCCGTCGCCGAGGGCGCCACGATGGTCCTCGCGGCGCTCGCCGACCTGGCCGACGCCGAGCGGGAAGCGGCGAAGGCCCCGCATACGGAAAGCCTTGCGGACGAGGAAATCCCACCCGTGCAGGAACACTCGGCTGAACCGTGGGACGAGGAGATCCCGCCGCCCGAGGAAGAGGATTGGTGGGAGGAAGAAGTCCCGCTCGACACTGAAGACCCCGAAGGCTGGGCGGCCGACGTGGACGTGCTCCTCGCGGAGCGGGAAGCGGCGAGGAGCCGGCGGGAGCTGGTGGCGTTGCCGGATCAGCTGACGGTGAGCCAGCTGGTGGAGCTGGCGGAGGACCCGGACGCGCTGGCCCGGAGGTTGCGCAGGCCGCTGCCGTTTCCGCCGAATCCGCTGGCCCGGCGGGGAACGGCCTTTCACTCCTGGTTGGAGCAGCGGTTCAAGTCCAACCGGCTGTTCGACCTGGACGAGCTGCCCGGGGCGGCGGACGACGTCATCGGGCAGGAGACGGATGCCGACCTGGCGCGGCTGAGGGAGGCGTTCCTGTCCAGCCAGTGGGCGGACCGGGTGCCGGCGGATGTCGAGGTGGCGTTCGAGACGGAGGTGGACGGCGTCGCGGTCCGGGGGCGGATGGACGCGGTCTACGCCGACCCGGACGGGGGCTGGACGGTGGTGGACTGGAAGACCGGGGCGGTGCCGACGGAGGACAAGCTGCCGGCGCTCTCGGTGCAGCTGGCGGCCTACCGCCTGGCGTGGGCGGCCCTGCAGAACGCGCCGGTGGACAAGGTGCGGGCGGCCTTCCACTACGTGCGACACGACCACACGCTGAGCCCCGCCGACCTGCTGGACGCCGACGGCTTGAAGCTCCTGCTCAGCACAGTGCCCAGAGCCTGAACCGCGAGTCCCGCTCTCAGGCAGCCATGTGTCGAGTCACGGCAGCTGCTCGGCGCCGTCCCAGTGCTGGAGCAGCATCGCCCCGGGCGCGGTGACGTGGGCGTACAGGACCTCCAGCAGCCAGCGGCTGAAGGGCGAGGGGCCGAACTCGCTGGCCCGGTCCTCCGGCGCCACCTCAAGGCGGGCCGGCCCGTCGTCGCCGGCGCGGACGAGGCCGACGCCGTAGTAGTCGAGCTCGATCAGCGGCCACGGGTCGTAGTCGCTGCTCTCGGGCACGAGCACGGCACACGGGGCGAGGGTCATCAGCGTGCCGCACGCCTCCAGGGCCTGCTCCACGGTGGACTCCGTCACCAGGATGCCGACGAGCTCCACGGCCGAGACCGGCACCACGTCGTGGAACGCCGGCTCGAACCAGGAGTGGAACCAGGACGGGTCGGGCGCGGGCGGCCAGCCGTTCTCGGTGCGCCAGCGGTGCACGTCCGCGCGCAGCCGAACCACCGCCGACACCCGTTGACCGAGCACGGCCACATCCGAGATCACCGTGCCCCGCCAGCCGAGGGCGGACACAGCGTGCTGGGTTCGCGACTGCACGCGATCATCCTATGGTCAGGGTCGCCGCGGCGACAGAGCCTTGCAGATAGCCAATTGCAGGAAACATACGGCTCAGGGTGCCGAACGGCTCACCCGCAGCGCCCAGATCACCAACGGAACCTGCAGCGGAAGGCGGGTGAGGGTGGCCAACCTCTCGCCCCTGGACCGGCCACGGGCGTCCAGGGCCATCTTGACGTTGGCCGGGAAGACGGCCGCGAACAGGACGGCCGCGGCCAGCCCGCCCAGTCGGCGGGTGCGCGGCGTGACGATCGCGGCGGCCACCGCCAGCTCGGCGACGCCGGAGATGTGCGTCCACGTCCGGGCCCGGCCCGGCAGGACCGTCGGCACGATCCGGTCGTAGGGCTTCGGATGGGCGAAGTGGCTCACGCCCGCGACCGCCAACAGGGCGGACAACGCGAGCGCCGGACGGGGGGATGTCATGGACCGAGGGTGCCACGTTGGGTCCCTTCGCGGCGGGGCAGAACGGGTCCTAGCTGGTCGAACGCGATGTGGTGGGGAAGTTACCACTATCGGCTCATGATCGGTTGAAAAGTTACCTATCCGGGGGAGGTGATCACCGCGTCGGCGGCCCGTTACCCTGCGGCAGCATGAGCAGCAGTGTCGACGGCCTCGCGGACCGTCCGGGCCATGCAAAAATCAGCGTGGTGCGGGTGCCGGCAACCGGCGGCAGCCCGATCCGGACCGTCACCCGCCGCCTGGTGTTCGCACTGCTGGCGCTGGCGGTCACCGTGGTCATCGTCTACCTGGACCGAGGCGGCTACCGCGACGCCAACGGGGCCACCAAGGGAAGTGAGCCTGGTCGACTGCCTCTACTACGCGACGGTCTCGCTCACCGCGACCGGCTACGGCGACA
>NZ_KK037166.1:4770990-4793034 GCF_000568255.1 Kutzneria sp. 744 | reverse complement strand
CCAGTCCACCGAGGCGGCCCGGCTGATCAACGTCCTGGTCTCACGCCGATCCGCGCGCTGTTCCTGATCCTGCTGTCGGCAACCACGCTGGAGCTGCTCACCGAGCGCTCCCGGCAGTCGTTCAAGATCCAACGCTGGAGGTCGAAAGTGCGCGACCACGTGGTCGTCGTCGGATACGGCACCAAAGGGCCGGGCCGCGGTCGTCACGCTGCTCGGCGACGGCGTCGACGCGGAGCAGATCGTGGTGGTGGACACGGAGAAGCCGGCCCTGGAGGCCGCCTCCGCCCGCGGACTGGTCACCGTCACCGGCTCGGGCACGCGCTCCGACGTGCTGCGCGTGGCCGGCGTGCCCAAGGCGCGGGCGATCGTGGTGGCCACCAACCGCGACGACTCCGCCGTGCTGGTCACGCTCACCGCCCGCGAGCTGGCCCCCAAGGCGCACATCGTGGTCTCGGTGCGTGAGGCCGAGAACGAGCACCTGCTCCGCCAGTCCGGCGCCGACCAGACGGTGGTCTCCAGCGAGACGGCCGGGCGGCTGCTCGGCATGGCCACCACGACGCCGAGCGTGGTGGCCATGGTCGAGGACCTGCTCACCCCGGATGTCGGCCTGGCCATCGCCGAACGCGAGGTGGAGACCGGCGAGATCGGCGGCTCGCCCCGGCACCTGTCCGACATCGTGCTCGGCGTCGTCCGCAGCGGCGTGCTCTACCGGGTCGACGCCCCCGAGGCCGACGCCATCGAGACCGGCGACCGCCTGCTGTACGTCAAGAAGGTCACTCCGGCCTGATTCCCGCCCTTCGTTGGTTATGCGGGTCACATCCCGGCGCTACCGTCCGTGCTGGCCCTTTCACCCTGCGGGAGGACACATGGCACGGCGTTTGCCCCTGCCCATCGGCGGTGTCGCGGCGGTCATCGCCGCCGCGGCCGTACTGCTGCTGCCTCAGGCCGGCACGGCGACCACCACCGTGGCCGCCACCGAGAGCACGCAGTCCAGCCAAGCCACCTTCGTCTACCGGGTCTCCGGCGCCTCGGCCGACGCGGAGAAGCTCTTCTCCTACGGCTTCGACGTGCTGGAGGACCGCGACGGCAACGACCTGTTCGTGCTCGGCGCGGCCGCCGAGGGCGACCGCCTGCGCGCGGCCGGCTTCACCGTCAGCACCGAGAGCGCGATGACCCCGCCGAGCTGGACGCCGCCCAAGGCGCGGGCGACCAACAGCCCGACCGCGGCCGACGCCGGCGAGACCTACTACGGCGGCTACCACACGGTCAACGCCCAGTACGCGCACATGGACCAGGTCGCCCAGCAGCACCCGGACCTGGCCACCTCGTTCACCTACGGCCAGTCCTGGCTGAAGTCCAAGGGCAAGGCCGGCTACGACCTCAAGGGCATCTGCATCACCAAGAAGCAGGCCGGCGACTGCGCGCTCAACCCGAACTCGGCCAAGCCCCGGTTCTTCCTGATGGCGCAGATCCACGCCCGTGAGATCACCACCGGCGACGTCGCGTACCGCTGGATCGACTACCTGGTCAACAGCTACACCACCGACAGCACGGTGAAGGCGCTGCTGGACTCCACCGAGATGTGGGTGGTGCCGATCGCCAATCCCGACGGCGTCGACATCGTGCAGCAGGGCGGCAACTCGCCCAAGCTCCAGCGCAAGAACGCCGACAACAGCCACGGCAGCAGCTGCGGTTTCGGCGGCCAGATCGGCGTGGACCTCAACCGCAACTACAACACGCACTTCGGCGGGGCGAGCACCTCGACCGACCCGTGCAACGAGGTCTACAAGGGACCGTCGGCCGACTCGGAGATCGAGAACACCGCGATGGAGGGCCTGTTCCGCAACCTGTGGCCGGCCCGCCGCAGCGGCACCGGGGTCACCGACCCGGCGCCCGCCGACACCAAGGGCATCATGATGACGATGCACAGCGACGGCAGCGTGGTCATCTTCCCGTGGGACTACAGCTCCAGCGTGCACACCGGCAACGACGCCTCGCTGCGGGCCATCGGCAAGCAGCTGGGCTCGATCACCGGCTACCCGTACGGCCAGGCCGGCCAGGTGCTCTACAACGCCTCCGGCAGCACCGACGACTGGTCCTACGACAAGCTGGGCGTGGCCAGCTTCACCATCGAGGTCGGTGACAACGCCGGCCGCGGCTGCAGCGGCTTCCTGCCCAAGTACTCCTGCCAGGACAGCTTCTTCTGGCCGAAGATGCGCCCGGCGCTGGTCTACGCCGCCCAGCAGGCCAAGGCGCCCTACCAGAACCACTGACACCGCACTAAGGAAAGGGGCGGCGGCCGACCCCGGCGGCCGCCCTTTCCCCACGGTCAGCCCTTGGCCCAGGACTCCAGCATTCGGCGGGCGATGGAGGTGACGCCGGGCAGGATCAGGCCGGGGCCGGTGCCGCCGGCGGCCAGCACGGCGCGGACCTCGTCCCGGTGCACCCAGCGGGCCTTCTCGATCTCGCCGTCGGCCGGCACGAGCGGGTGGGCGGCGTCGCCGACGGCGCTGAAGCCGACCATGAGCGAGCGGGGGAACGGCCAGGGCTGGCTGCCGAGGTAGCGCACCGTGTCCACGGTGATGCCGACCTCCTCGCAGATCTCCCGCACCACGCACGCCTCCAGCGACTCGCCGCCCTCGACGAAGCCGGCCAGCACGGAGTACCGGTCGGGCGGCCAGATCGGTTGGCGCGCAAGGAGAACCTGGTCGGCGCCGTCGTGCACGAGGCAGATGACGGCCGGATCGGTGCGCGGGTACTCCTCGCGCCCGCACCCGGTGCAGTGCGTGGCCCAGCCGGCCCGCCTGGTCTCGACCCGCGACCCGCACTTGGCGCAGAAGCCGGCGACGTCGTGCCAGCTGAGCACGGCGACCGCGGTGGTCAGCAGCCCGGCGTCCTCGGCGCTGAGCAGGCCGCCGGCCAGCCGAAGGTCCTGCCACACCGCCTCGTCGGTGTCGGGCAGCGTGGCGTCCCAGCCCATGCCTTCCTGCACGGGACCGTCGGGCTCGGCCCGCACGGCCCAGTAGCAGACGCCGTCCTGCTCGCCGAGCAACACGGCGTCCGACGGTGGCGTCGGCCCTTCGGTGGCCCGGAAGTCGAGCACCGGCATGTCGCCGGAGCGACCCATCGGCGCCCGGCCGCGGCGGTCGACCGGCAGCAGCTTGGCGGTCGGCCACAGGCGGACTCACCGTCAGTAAAATCGTCGTGGTTCATGACTCCAGCCTCGTAGCATATGTAGCGAGTCTGTGTAGGTGACTCTGCACAGTCCGGTGGAGATGAAATCCGGCATGCACCGCAGCTTGTGATTGCAGGAGACGGTTATCAATTAGGTCCAGGCGTGATGGTCGTCTCAGCATAAACATGTGTGGGTACTATAAGCACATGAAGTTCGCATAAATCATTCTTCGTAACGTGTAACACAGATGAGATCGTTAAAACCCAGTGCCTGACAAATCCAACTCCTTTGGGATGCACGGCCCTCATGGATAGTAGCAACCGTGGAGCTAACAATGCGGCGTATCTCATCCGTGTCACACATCCGCATTGCGCAGCTTGACGGGCCAGCATGAAAGCCGCAATAAGGGCAGTAACGAAGGTTCCGGATCCCTTACCCCGACGATGCCGGTGAACCGGGTCGGCGCGAAGTGCTGCTCCGCCGCCTCGGCGACCTGCTCCGCGGTTACGGCGGCGATGCGCAGCGGCTGGTCGCGCAGCCACTCGTAGGACATGCCCATCGCGCCCAGCGCGACGAGTGTGGCGCACAGACCCGACTGCGAGGAGGTGGACGTCAGCAGCGAGCCGATGGCGTACTGCCGAGCGTTCTCCACTTCGGACGCACTCGGCGGTGACAGCACCAGCCGGCCCAGCTCGTACCGGGTCTCCCAGAACGCCGCCGGCGTCACGCCGCTGGCGGTGTCGGCCTCGACCAGCACGGTGGCGCTGTCCTTGGTGAACTCGAAGTACGAGTGCGCGCCGTAGGTGTAACCCTTGTCCTCACGGATGTTCTCCACCAGGCGCGAGGAGAAGTAGCCGCCGAACACCAGGTTGGCCACCTGCAACGCGGCATAATCCCGGGTCCGTGCGCGGCAACGTCTGCGCGGACAGCCGGATCTGCGACTGCACGGCGCCGGCCCGGTGCACGAGGTGCACGTCGCCCGGCGTCAGCACGGGCAGCTTCGGCAGCTCCATGGCGCTGCCGTCGGACTCCCAGCCGGACAGCGCCGCGCCGACGGCCGCCACCGCGGCGTCCGGGTCGACGTCGCCGACGAGCACCAGCAGCGAGCCGCGCGGTAGCACGGAGGCCTTGTGCAGCGCCCGAACCTGCTCCGGCGAGACCTCGCCGATCTCCGCCGCCTCGGGCATCTCCTTGGCGAAGGGGTGGTCGCCGTAGCGGTGCGTCTGCAGCGCCTCACGGGCGATGACGCTGGGCTGCGACCGAGCCATGGTGATGCGCTCGACTAGGCGCTCCGACTCGCGAGCCACCTCGTCGTCCCGGTACACCGCGCCGGTCAGGGCGTCGGCCAGCACGTCCAGCAGCACGTCGAGGCCGCTGGCCAGGGCGCTGCCGCCGATGCTGATCCGCTCAGGGTCGACCGCAGAGCTCAGGTCGGCGCCCACCGCGGCCAGGTCGGTGTCGAACTGCGTGCGGTCGCGGCGCTCGGTGCCGGTCAGCAGCGTGTTGGCCAGCACCTCGGCGCGGGCCGCGTGCAGCCGCTCGGTGCCCGCGAACGGGATGCGCAGCCGCAGCTCGACCATGGGCACGGATTCCTTGCGCACGGCGATGACCCGCAGCCCGTTGGGCAGCACGGTGTCCACAAGGGACGGTTGCGCCGCCGCGGTCTGCGTGCCGAGAGCGGGCAGCGGACGCGGCCCCTTCTCGGTGTGGCCGATCTGCTCGGCCGTGCGGTAGCTGACTGAAGTCACTGGTTGCCTCCGGCGGCGGGAACGACGAGCACGGCCCGGGAATCCGGCCGCAGGGCCTTGGCGGCGGCCGCCACCTGGTCCGTGGTGACGGCGCGGATCCGCTCCGGCAGGTCCGACGCCAGCTCGGCGCGGCCGTGCAGCAGCTCGGAGGCGCCGTAGGACAGCGTGCGGGAGGTGATGCGGTCGTGCTCGCGGTGCATCGTCGCCGCCCACCGCGCGGCGACGCGAGCCAGCTCGTCCTCCTGCGGGCCGGACGCGGCGAGCTTCTCCAGCTCGTCGTCCAGCACGCCGAGGATGCGGTCCTCGGACACCTCGGGGGAGTGCATGGCCGTCACGGTGAACGTGTCGGGGTCGCGGGCGTCCAGCGGCCCGAACAGGCCGGCGCCCACGGAGATGTCGGTGACCAGCGGCTCGCGGTGCACCATGCGCTGCTGCAGCCGCGAGGCGTCGCCGTCGGACAGCACGGCGGCCAGCACCACGTCGGCCAGGTAACCGTCCAGGTCGGTGGCCGGGTCCGGCAGGCGGTAGCCGACCGCGAGCGCCGGCAGCGGCGCGTGCGGGTCCTCGTGCACCGAACGGCGCTCGCCCTGCAGATGCGGCTCCGCGAACGACGGCCGCGGCGGCGTCGGCCGCGCCGGCACGTCGGCGAAGTGCTGGTGCACCAGGTCGGTCGCCTGCTCCAGGGCGAAGTCGCCGGCCACCGTCAGCACTGCGTTGCCGGGAGCGTAGTAGGTGTCGAAGAACTGGGCGCAGTCGTCCAGGTTGGCCTGCTCCAGCTCGGCGAAGTCGCCGTAGCCGTTGTGCGCGTTGGGATAGGTCGAGTACAGCACCGGCGGCAGCCAGATCCACGGGAACCCGCCGTACGGGGCGTTGAGCACCCGCAGCCGGATCTCCTCCTTGACCACGTCGATCTGGTTGTTGAGGTTCTCCTGGGTGATGCGCGGCGCGCGCATCCGGTCCGCCTCCAGGAACAGCGCCCGCTCCAGCGCCGCCGAGGGCAGCGTCTCGAAGTAGTCGGTGTAGTCCGGGTGCGTGGAGCCGTTGAACGTGCCGCCCGACGACTGCACGTGCCGGAAGTGCGCCAGCTTCTCCAGGCTCTCGCTGCCCTGGAACATCAGGTGCTCGAAGAGGTGAGCGAACCCGGTGCGTCCCTCGGGCTCGGAGCGGAAGCCCACGTCGTAGTGCACGCTCACACCGACCACGGGGGCTGTGCGGTCGGGGGCGAGCACCACGCGCAGGCCGTTGGGGAGAGTGAACCTGTGCAGTTCCGGTGCGGCCATGACACAGAGACTACGACGTCGCCGCGTCAGCCCCCGGTCGTACCGAGGTGATCAACCTCAGGTGCGATGTCCGCCTACGGCTGAACTGGGGATTGTTCCCGTATGAGCCTGTCAAGCATGGCCGCGGCGACCGCGCTCGCTGTGTCCGCGGTCACACCATCCCCGCCCCCGCTGCTGCCCGATCTGGGCAACGACGGCTACCAGGTCGCCGCCTACGACCTCACCTACGACGTCACCCCGAGCACGACGTCGTTACCGGGCACCGCCCGCATCACCGCCGTGGCCGATCGCCGGCTGTCTGAGTTCCAGCTCGACTACGCCGGCGGCACCGTCGGCAAGGTCCGGGTCGACGGCCGTGACGCCGCATTCCACCTGGACAAGGAGAAGCTGGTCGTCGATCCGGTCGCGGCCGTGCGGGGCGCCTTCTTCGTCACGGTCGACTTCACCGCCGACCGCGCCGCCAAGGTGCCCTCGCAAGTGGACGACACCGCGGGCTGGGCCAACGGCCCCGACGGCGGCTTCGCCTGGTTCGGGCAGCCCGACCGGGCCCATCTTTTCTTCCCCTGCAACGACGCCGTCGACGACAAGGCCTATTTCACCTATCACGTGACCGTCCCCAAGGGCTGGACCGTCGCCGCGAATGGCTCCCTGGTAGCGCAGAACTACACGAAGTCCGCATCTACTTTCACCTACGCCTCGACGCATCCCTTCGCACCCCAGCTCGCCCAGCTGGCGGTCGGCAAGTTCACGATGGTCACGGGAACCGGCCCGAACGGCCTCCCGCTGCGCAGCGCCGTGCCCGACCCCGTGGCGGCCAAGCCGATGCTGGACCAGCTGCCGAGCTTCCTGGACTGGCTCCAGCAGCGCATCGGCCGTCGCTTCCCGTTCGAGACGGTCGGCCTGCTGGGGGCGGACCACGCCGCGCAGCAGACGGACGCCCTGGAGACGCAGACGCTGCCGGTGTTCCGGGCCGGCGCGCTGGCCAATCCGAAGGAGGCGTCGACCGTCGTGCACGAGCTCACCCACCAGTGGTTCGGCGATTCCGTCGGGGTCGCCGACTGGCACGACATCTGGCTCAGCGAGGGCTTCGCCATCTACTTCGACAGCCTGTACTCCGCCGAGCACGGCGGCCCGTCGCTGGCCGACGAGTTCCGCTGGTCCTACGAGACGCTGGACCCGACGGTCCGGGCCCAGGGCATCACGCCGGGCAACCCCACCCGGCCGGACGTCATCTTCCCGGTCGGCCGCGGCCCCGGCTCACTGGTCGTCTACGCCCTTCAGCAGAAGGTCGGCGACCAGACCTTCCGCCGCATCATCGACGCCTACCTGGACCGCTACCGCGACGGCAGCGCCACCAGCGCCGACTTCATCCGCGTGGCCACCGCCGTCGGCGGCGCGGACCTGGGGCCGTTCCTGCACGACTGGCTGTACGGCGCCACCACGCCGCCGATGCCGGGCCACCCGGACTGGACGCCTAAGCCTTCAACGAGCGAAGGTGCCCTCCCTGCGCCAGCACCCCGTCCAGGGAGCTGAGGAACGCCGGGAAGCGGCTGGCGAAGCGGTCCAGGTCGCGCACCTGCTCCGCCTCGCCGAACCAGTACAGGCCGGGCGTGCCGTCGGCGTCCGGGTCGAGGCCGCGGAACACCGACAGCCAGCGGTCGGTCTGGCCCAGCACCACCGCGTACGGCAGCGACCGGGAGAACACCATCTCCCGGTCGCTGTCCGGGATGTCCGTGGGGGAGACGGTCGTCAGGTACGTCAGCAGACCCCGCACCTGGTGCAGCAGCGCGCTACCGCGTCGCGTACGGGCCGGCATGGACCGCGAGCCGCCCCCAGCGCGCCGCCGGCGAACCACGAAAAGCCCAGCAGCGCGTGGCCGATGGTCAGCGCCAGCACCACCGTGAGCACGATGCCGAGCGCCATGATGCCGCCGCCGGCCCACCACCAGCGGCTGCGCTCGGTGTCGGGGCGCCGCGCGAACCACTCCTTGGCCACGACGTCGGAGTACAGCGCGTTACGCACCGCCGTGAGGTCCACGCCCTTGCCGCGCAGCTCCGACAGCCGCACCTGCTCCGCGTCGCCGAGCAGTGACGTGTACACCGCCTTCTCGTACGGCGTGAGCGAGTCGTCGGCGGGGTTGCGGCGCACGATGCGCCAGTCCAGCACGCCCTCGCCGTCGGGCACCTCGTCGATCCACAAGTAGTTGCGCACGGCCAGATCGATGACGGTCGCGGTCACGTCCACCACGTCCACGTGCTCGTCGATCACGGTGCCGACCTGCCCCGGCAGCACGCCGTCAGGCGAGGCGAACGCCACGTGGCCGCCGGCGTCCCGCGCCAGCACCTCCACGGGACCCACGTCGCCGGCGAGCGCCTTCGCGTCACGGCCGCGGGCGTACCAGAGCAGGCCGATGCCCACGAGCAGCAGCACGACCAGCACCAGCAGGCCGATGCCGGTCTCCGGCGTCAGCGCGAAGGCCGACGCCAGCTGGTTGGTCGCCGCGATGCGCTCGTTCACCGGCACCGAGCCGTTGGGCAGGCCGATGGCGAAGTCCACGCGCTGGCCCGGCGTGAGCGTGTCCTGCTCCGCGGTCGGCACGCCGCCCTCGCCGATCTGCGACAGCCCGCACGCGGTCGTCGAGTCGGGATCGCCGGCCAGGCAGGTGATCGACTGCGGCTCGGCCGGCGTCACCACGGACACCGTGAGCCGATCGATCGTCACGTCCCAGCCGCTGGCCACCTGCCAGCGCACGTCCTCGTGCGAGCCCTGGTCGGCCACGGCGCCGTCGACCACGTAGCTGACGGTCGACTCGCCCGCGCCCAGGTGCACGGTCAGGTTCTGGTCGTCGGCCGACGCGCTGCCGTTGCCGGACACCTTCGGTTGCGTGACCGTGTACACGCGCTCGGTGTCGGGGCCCGCGGTAAACAAACAGCGGCGCGATCCGGTTGGCCGACTTGCCGGCCGGCACGGTGACCTTCTCGCTGACCGTGAGCTTGCCGTCCCGCTCGACCTTCAGCGCGACCTGCGACTGCACGCCGCCGTCGGCCGGCGTCGCCTGCGCGGCGACCAGGGCGCCCGGAGAAAGCAGGGCGCCGGCGGAGAACCCAGCGCCAGCGACGGAGAGCGTGACAGTGGCCACGGCCAGGCCCCAGTTGGTGAACACGGGAGCGGACAATAGTCCAGCCCGCCTATCCTTGCGGCGATATCCACCATCGGGGCCGGCTCGGCCCGCGAGCAGAGGGCGTAGATGGACAACCGGGGCGCGTTCGACCTTCTTGCGAGTGGTGCTCCGGTTCGGATTCCACAGCGGACATCGGCGCAGCGCTACATCTCGCTCGCCGCGCTGGGTCTGGTGCTGCTGCTGGTGTTCGGCGTCGACTACCTGCGCCCCACGGAAGCGATCGCCGGTGCGGCACAGGCTGAACCGCCGCGGCCGGTCGTTGCGCTCGCGACCAATCCGCTGCTGACCTACACGGCGTCGCTGGCCACGGGCACGTGCACGCTGCCCAAATTCGGCCGCGCGTCCGAGGAGTTGCGCGCGTACCTGACGGCCGAGCTCACGTGCCTCGACGCCGCGTGGAAGCCGGTCGTCACCGCGCTGGACATGCCGTTCCAGCCTACGAAGCTGACCATGGACGACAGTTCCGGCTCGTGTCGCTCACGCGGCGACGGCACGCCCGTGGCGTTCTACTGCGGCGCGGACAACGAGTTACACATGCCCCTGGAGTCCGTGCTCGACGGCACCGACGGCATCCCGGCTGTGGTGCTCGGCGTGCTGGCCCACGAGTACGGGCACCACGTGCAGGACATGAGCGGCATCCTGCTGGCCGAGTCACGCCGTGAGGCGAGCGCCGGCCGCGACACGGACGCTGGGTGGGAGCTTTCTCGGCGGTTAGAGCTGCAGGCGAACTGCTTCGCCGGTATGTTCCTCGCCAGCGTTGCCGGCCACGGCTCGGTCAGCCGGTCCATGGCCGGCGACGGCGCCGCCGCGTTCGCCGACGGTGGTGGCGAGAAGGATCACGGCACCGCGGCGCACCAGGGCCGGTGGGCGCAGATCGGGTACGAGCAGAACAAGACGGCCGCGTGCAACACGTGGGCGGCGCCGCAGGGGGACGTCAGTTGAATCAGTGGAACTCCGGCGATGTTCCGCCGCAGAATCCGTTGCCGCCGCCGCTGCCTAGCCAGTACCCGCAGCCCAGCCCTTACCCGCCGCCCATGCAGCCGCCGCCGAACCCGTACTACGGCCAGCAGCCGCCGCCCAGCTACAACCCGTACGCGATGCCGCCGGCGCGACCCGTCATGCCGCCGCCGCTGTCTACACACGGAGCGCTGGCGCGGGCCCACGGGCCGATGGGGCCGCCGCAGCAGTTCTCGCCCTACCCGCCTCCGCCGCCGAGGCGGCCGTCGCGGCGCCCGTTCGTCACGCTGTTCCTGATCGGACTCGTGGTGCTGGGCGTGGCCGTGATCGGGCTGAGCGGGCACGGCCGCAGCCGGCAGCGCGCCACGCCGTCGCCCACCAACCTGCCTACCTCCGTGCCGACGAACTCGCCCGGCACCGGCGGCGGTGGCGGCACCGAAGACGGCGTGGACAAGCTGGGCGACAACCCGCTGTTCACGGCCCAGGGGCCCACCTCCGTGACGTGCACGCTGCCGCGCTGGCAGTCGGTGTCGTCGGCGTCGAACGCGTACTTCACCGCTGCGCTGCCGTGTCTGGACCGGGCGTGGCAGCCCGTGCTCCAGTCCGTGAAGCTGCCGTTCCATGAGCCGAAGCTGGCCTTCCCCAGCGGCAAGACGTGGAGCAGCCCCTGCGGCTCGGTGTCGCAGGAGGAGGCCGCGGCGTTCTACTGCAACGGCGACCAGACCCTGTACATGCCGATCTCCGGTCTGCAGACCGACGAGATCGGCAACCGCCCCGGCGCGTACCTCGCGGTGTTCGCGCACGAGTACGGCCACTTCGTGCAGGACCTCAGCGGCGTGCTCACGGCCGCGCACAAGCAGGAGTACAACGGCGTCGACCCGGACAGCCCCGCCGCCCTTGAGGTGTCGCGCCGCATCGAGTTGCAGGCGCAGTGCTTCTCCGGGCTGTTCCTGGCCGCCGCGGCCGGGCACGGCTCCGTCGACAACACCGTCACGCGGGACGCCCAGAACACGCAGGACCGTGGCGACCAGCCCGGCGAGCGCCGCGACCACGGCACCAGCGAGCACGCGTCGGCCTGGTGGACCCAGGGCTTCGTGAAGAAGACGGTCGCGCAGTGCAACACGTGGGTGGCCAGCAGCTCCGACGTGCAGTGACCGATCGAGGGGGAGAACTGCCGTGACTGAGCTTGCGAAGTCACCATTGAGCACGGGGACCTGGGGCGCAGACCCGCCGAGCGCTAGCGAGGTGGGACTGTGACCCAGCCGCCCGGCTGGCAGCCCGGTTATGGCGGCATGCCGCCGGCGCGCCCGCTGCCGCCGCCGGTGCCCAGCCCGTATCCGAACAGCCCGTATCCGAACAGCCCGTATCCGACCGGGCCGTACGCGCCGTCTTATCCGCCGCCACCGATCACCCCGCCGCCGGTGAACTGGTCGGCGGCATCCGCCGTACCACCAGTGATGCCGCCACCAACGAGCACTTGGCACGGCCAGCCGCCACCAAGGCGGCCTTCGCGCGGGCCTCTCGTGGCCATCGTGCTGGTGGGCGTGGTGCTCGTCGGGGTGGCGGCGATCGGCCTGAGCCAGCTGGGTCGGTCCAAGCCCACGGCCCACTCCGACAACACGCCGACCATGACGTACACGCCCGAGGCGACCACCACGACGTCCCCCACGCACACCACCACGCGCCGGACCACGACCACGCCGCTGCCGACGACCAGCCGGCGGACGACGTCCCGGCCGCCGGCCACGACCACCCAGCCGGCCGGGCCGCAGCCGGTGGCCAAGCTGGCCGACAATCCGTTGTTCGAGGTCGGCGGCCTGCCGGCGACGACCTGCAAGCTTTCGCGCTGGACCACCGATCCGGCCGGCGCCGAGCGGTTCTTCCGCAGCGCGCTGCCCTGCCTGGACGCCGCCTGGTCGCCCGTGATGAAGGCGGCCGGCCTGCCGTTCTTCGCCGCCGACCTGGCCTTCCCCGACGGCGGCACGTGGAACAGCCCGTGCGGCTCCGAGACCGCCGCCAGCGGCCGTGTCGCGGCGTTCTACTGCCCGACCGACAACACGATCTACATGCCCTTCGCCGCCATCCAGACCGACCTGTACGGCGCGCACCCCGGCGTCTACCTGGCGCTGTTCGCCCACGAGTACGGGCACCACGTGCAGGACATGGCCGGCCTCGACCTGGCCTACGGCCGGGAGACCAACAACGCGGCCAACGACGACGTCCGCCAGGAGCTGTCCCGCCGGTTCGAGCTCCAGGCCCAGTGCTTCTCCGGCATGTTCCTGGCCGCCACCTCCGGCCGCGGCGACGTCGACGGCAACATCACCCACGAGGCCCAGACCACCCAGCAGCGCGGCGACCACCTCGGCCCGCCGCGCGACCACGGCTCCGACGAGCACGCCGTCGGCTGGTGGACCTCCGGCTTCCAGCGCAACAGCCTCGCCCAGTGCAACACCTGGTTGGCCAGCTCCGCCGACGTCGCCTGAGTGGCAGGCTCGCGGCATGGAGACTCGCGAGTGGATCGCCGCCGTGGGCGGGCAGGGCGAGCGTATGGCCGCCGCGGCCCGAGCGGGCGGGGCTGGACGCACCCGTGCCGCCTTCACACCAACCCAGATGCCTGATTTATCCAGGAGTTATGGATAATGGGTAAGCGTCGTGGTTGCGAACGTCTTCGATCGAGCGTTAGTTGACCCAACATGTTCTGACGGAGGCCCTATTCCGAATTCTCTATCACTCATTTACCCCAGCAAAGAGAGCGCCTGCTATCCTGCGTAGTTCAGTCCGACATGGAACCCGAGTAGATTCCGACGACATCATCTCAGGGAGTTTGATTGAATTATCATTATCCAATCCTTAGATAGCGGGATTCTTCTAGGGACGGTGAAGCGCCCTTGGGGTTTTTTACCATGCACTTTCATACCGAATGGGTAAGCCTGGGGAGACCTTAGCCAAGCGCGCCAGGGGGATCAGGAAGAACGCAGGGCGATCGTCTTCTAAAGTCAATACTATGGCTCCACTTGTTCACGAGACCACGATCCACAGCGTCGACGCCGAGGCCGCCGCCGGGCTGCCCTCGCCCATCCCGTCCTCGCTCGCCGCTGACGGCGTGGACGAGATGCTGTGCGGCCTGCTGCCCCGCAACCGTGGGCTGCACGCCGAGGAGGAGCGGTCCGCGCTGGTCAGCGCCACCGACACCGGCGACCACTGGCTGGTCCGCTACGGCCCGGAGCGCCCGTCGGGCGTGCGGGTGGAGTCGCCGGTGGAGGCCGACAGCACCGTCGCCGGCACGGCGGCCGAGCTGTACCTGTCGCTCTGGAACCGCGGTCCCTGGGACGGCCTCACCGCCGACGGCGGTCTGGCGTCGTTGTGGACGGACAACGTCCGGATCTAGGGGTGCGGGGTGGGCTCGACGTTCTCCTCGGCCGGGTCGTCCTCGCCGGCCGGATCTTCCTCGTCGTCGAGGGCCTCGGGTTCCTGCTCCTCGGCCTGCTCGGAGTACATCGGCTCGGGATACGCCGGCTCCGGGAAGCCCGCCTCCGGGAAGGCCGGCTCCGGGTAGGCGGGCTCGGGGAAGGCGGGCGGCTCAGAAGCGCCGATCACCGGCGCCGGAGCGGCCGTTTTCGGAACTGGCCGGTATCGAATGAGGTACGCGTACAGCGCGCCGGCCACGGCGCTCAGGCAGAGCAGCACGGCGGTCAGCCGGCCGTCGCGGTTGCCGGCGACCTGCGAGGCGTCGGCGGCGTGCGCGCTGAGCTGGCCGTTGTCGGTGGTGACGACGACGTCGAGAGCGGTGCCCTTGGCCTGGCCGCAGCCGTCCAGCGGGGCCTGCTTCTTGGCCCCGTCGACGGTGAACTCGACGGTGTCGTGGGCGTTGCCGCTGCCGCACTCGGCCGAGGTCACGACCGTGGCCTTGGTGTGCACGGCCGACGGCGAATCGGTGTTCGGGAAGCCGAGCGTCGGCCACCACACGAGCACCGCCGCACCGATCCCGACCAGCCCGATGACCAGCAGGATCAGCACCCATCGCACCTGGGTCTGCCGAGCCGCCACGCGACCATCGTTCCAGACGACCGGCCGCGTGGCACCCAAGCCCGTCAGGAAGTCGGCGTGGTGGTCGGCGCGGCGCTCGAACCGCGCGGCTGGGCCACCCGCACGGTCAGCGCCTGCTGACCCTTCACGACCGCGGTCACGCGCTGCCCCTGCTGGAGCGGCCCGCCCTCGATCTTCGTGGCCGAGTCCGTGGTCAACGTCTCAGTGCTGCCGTCCTTCTTGGTCACGGTGAGCTGGCTGCCGGACACCGTCGCGACCGTGCCGGCGACTCGGCTCTCGCCGGCGGGCAGCGCCTTGGCCTTGCCCTTCGTCGGCGTGGCTGACGCCGAGGTCGACGGCGCGGGGGAGCCGTTCGCGGCGGTGGAACAGGCCGTCACGGACAGGGCGGCGGCCGCGGTCAGGGCGAGCGCGCCGATGGTGCGGGTCAGGGAGGTCATGACAACCACCGTCCCGGCCGGAGCTGAGCGGAGCCTGAAACGTCGGCGGGCCGCCGCCCACGCGGCCGTCCCGCCGACCAGAATGGGTCCCGTGTCGGTCGCCCGGATCTTGATCGTCGAGGACACCGAGGCGATTCGCGCCGCGGTGCGGTCCGCGCTGCGTGACAGCGGCTACGAGGTGCTGGCCCGGGTGGACGGCCGCGAGCTGGAGGCCGACCTGGCCCAGTTCCGGCCCGACCTGGTGGTGCTGGACATCATGCTGCCCGGTCGCGACGGCTTCCAGCTGCTGGAGGTGATCCGCCGGGCGTCCACCGCCGGTGTCGTCATGCTGACCGCGCGGGACGGCGTGCCCGATCGGCTGCGCGGGCTGGAAGCCGGCGCCGACGACTACGTGCTCAAGCCGTTCGTGCTGGCCGAGCTGGTGGCTCGGGTTGGTGCCGTGCTGCGGCGGCTGGGCCGCACGCCGTCGACCGTGCAGATCGGCGACCTGCTCGTCGACGCCGACTCCGGCGTCGTGCTCTACGCCGGCTCGACCGTCGACGTCACCGCCACCGAGCTGCGGCTGCTCTGCTACCTGGCCGCGCAGCGTGGGCGTGTGGTCAGCAAGACCCAGATCCTGACCAGTGTGTGGGGCTACGAGGACTACGACCCCAACCTGGTCGAGGTGCACGTCAGCGCTCTGCGCCGCAAGCTCGAAGCGCACGGGCCGCGGCTGCTGCACACCGTGCGCGGGCTCGGCTACGTGCTACGGGCCGGTGCCGCGTGAAGAGCGGCTCGCTACGGCTGCGGGTCACGCTCGCCGTCACCCTCGCGCTGGCCGTCGTGCTCGTCGCGCTCGTGGTCGTGGTCGACGCCCTGTTCGGCCGGCAGACCGTGCAGGACCAGAACAACCTGATCCGCGACCGATTGCAGCTGGCCAAGCAGTTGGAGACCCGACGCCTGCAACCCGAGCAGCTGTACGCGCGGCTGGCGGTGGGCGGCTTCATCTTCGTTCGGGTCCAGACGCCCAGCGGCCTCGACTACGGCAACAAGCCGTCGCCCACCGACTCCACCGCTCGCACCTACACCTACCGCAACGGCACCCGGATCACCTTCTACGCCGATCCCGACACCCGGCCTCAGGCCACACTGCGCCGGCTGCTGCTCATCGTCGGCATCTCCGCGTTGGTGGTCACCGCCGTCGGGCTCATCTTCCTGGTGCGCTTCGCGTTGCGGCCGTTGGACCACATGGCCACCCTGGCCCGCTCCATCGCCGCCGGCGACCGGGGCCGTCGGCTCGCGCCCGCCCGTACCGACACCGAGCTCGGCCGCACCGCCGCCGCCTTCGACAGCATGCTCGACGAGCTCGAGGGCGCCGAGCAGCACGCTCGGCACGCCGAGTCCCGCACCCGCCAGTTCGTCGCCGACGCCGCGCACGAGCTACGTACCCCCATCGCCGGCTTGCAGGCCGTCGCCGAGTCCGTGCTTCAGCAGAGTCCCGAGACCGATCCCGAGGAACGCGACCGGATGCTCCTGCTTCTCGTCCGCGAGTCCCGCCGGGCCGGCCGCCTCGTCGACGACCTGTTGGCCCTGGCCCGCATCGACGCCGGCCTCGACCTCCAGCACGAGCCCGTCGACCTGCGCCACCTCGCCGACGCCGAGGCCGACCGCACCCGGGTGCTGGCCCCCGACCTCGCCGTCTCCGTCGACGGCCCCTCCGTCGTCGTCACCGGCGATCCCCAGCGCCTCGCCCAGGTCCTGGCCAACCTGATGAACAACGCCCGCCAGGCCACCGGCGGCTCCGGTGGCATCGCCCTCACGGTCGGCGCTTCCGCCGGCTACGCCCAGCTCCTCGTGGTCGACGACGGTCCCGGCATCGCCGACGCCGACCGTGAGCGCATCTTCGACCGCCTCGTCCGCCTCGACGAGGCCCGCGCCAGCTCCTCCGGCGGCTCCGGCCTCGGCCTGCCCATCGCCCGTGGCATCTGCCGCGCCCACGGCGGCGACCTCCGCTGCGAGGCCCCGCCGCCCGGCCACACCGGCGCCGTCTTCCGCATCTCGCTGCCGCTGCTGTCCAGCGCCGACGCCCCGACCGTCGCCTTCCCCGTGCCGACGCCCAGACCTGCGTAAAAGCCGCATTCACGACATTTTTTCCGTAGTAACGGTCAACGGTTCCCGGTCGATACCGAGGCAGGAATGGTGTGCCCACCGCGGGCGCCGCATTAGGGGGATCGACCGAATGCCAAGACGTCTCGTGACGTCGGCGGTGACGCTCGCGCTCATCAGCGCGGCCTCCGTCGCCATCGCCGCACCCGCCGGCGCCGCCGGAACCGACCTGTACGTGGACCGTTCCAAGGCGGCCTGCCTCGACACCGGCCCCGGCAGCCAGCTCCAGCCGTTCTGCACCATCCAGGCCGCCGCGAACGTCGTCTCGCCCGGCCAGACCGTGCACATCGGCTACGGCCAGTACGCCCCGGTGACCATCACCAGGTCGGGCACGCCCGACGCGCCGATCACCTTCGTCGGCGTCCCGTCGGGGACCTTCATCGGCCTGTCCGACCAGGGCGTGTTCTCGCCGCGGGCGGTCACGGTCAGCGGCGCGCACGACGTCGTCCTGACCAAGCTCAGGACCTACGCCACCGAGGCCGCCGTAGTGGTCGACCACTCCGACCACGTCGCCGTCGACGGCAACTACATCAGCGGCAGCGCGGTGGCCCCGAACGCCAAGCCGGGCATCGGCGTCGACCTGGTCAACGGCAGCGGCCCGGTCGTCATCAGCCGCAACAACATCCTGAACTGGGGCACGGCCGGCGTCTCCGTCGCGCCCGGCGTCACCGGCGCGACGGTCACCACCAACCTCATCCGGTACAACTTCGCGCCGGGCGTCGTCGCCACCGACGCCCCGGGCACCGTCGTCACGAGCAACACAGTGATCGACAACTGCGTCTCCGGCATCACGCTGGCCGGCGCGTCCACCGGCGCCGCCGTCGAGAACAATCTGCTGCACAACAACCACAATGTCCTCGACGGCCAGGCCAACTGCGGGCCTTCGGACACGACCGGAGAGCTCGTGGTGGCCGCCGGCTCCACCGAGCACACCGTCGTCGACCACAACCTGGTCAACACCGCGCAGTCCGACGTCCTGTACAGCTGGGGCGGCACGGCGTACTCGACGCCGGCGGCCTTCACCGCCGCCTCAGGCCAGGGCACGCACGACATCAACGCCGACCCGAAGCTCGGGCTGGGCGACGATCCCACGCTGACCGAGGGATCGCCCGCGATCGACTCCGCCGACCCGGCCGCGCCGGGCGAGCTGGCCACCGACCAGGTCGGCGGGGCCAGGGTCGACGACCCGCTCGTGGCCAACGCCGGGCCGGGCTTCGCCGACCGCGGGGCCTTCGAGTTCCAGGACCCGTTCAAGATCACCAGGGTCAAGGCCACGCCGCGTGAGGGCCCCGCCCCGCTGGCGGCGACCGTCACGGGGACGATCGACAACCCGTGGTCGACGCCGGTGAGGTACACGATCGCCTTCGGCGACGGCAGCGCCCCTGTCACCACCGACACGCCGACCGCCCAGCACACCTACACCCGCGTGTTCGACCCGATCCCCAGCGCATGGCTGAACACGGATGACAGTTGCGCAAGTCCGTAGCTGGGCGTTCCCCATGCAACGAGAACATGCAGAATGCCCCTACTTTCTCTTCAATATTTTATGCTGCTCATTCGCTCCTTTGCTAAATGTCGTTATAATCGCCCAATGCACTCCGGAGGTCCCGGGGAGGACTACGACTTCGGCGACGGCAGCCCGGTGGTGAAGGACCCGAACACCAACACCTTCCGGCACACCTACGCGACCCCCGGCAGCTACACGGTCAAGCTGACCATCCATGACACCAACGGCGGCACGGCCGAGACCACGCAGCAGATCAGCGTGGGCGGCGCCTACTATCCGGCCGGGCCGCAGCGCCTGCTGGACACGCGTGACGGCGGCGGCCCGCTCGGCGCCGGCGGCCAGACGGCCGTGCAGGTGACCGGCGTGCAGGGCGTGCCGGCCACCGGCGTCACGGCTGTCGTGCTGAACGTGACGGCCACGGACACCACCGACAACAGCTTCCTGTCGGTTTTTCCCAGTGGTAGCCCCAATCCGGGCACGTCGAACCTGAACTTCACGGCGGGTCAGACGGTGCCGAATCTGGTGACGGTGCCGGTCGGTCCGGACGGCAAGGTGGTGGTGGCCAACCATTCCGGCTCGGCCGACGTCATCGTCGACCTGGAGGGCTACTACCGCGCCACGCCGGCGGAGGAGACCGGCAGCTTCCTGCACACCGTGCAGCCGCAGCGCGTGGCCGACACTCGCGACGGCACCGGCGGCGTGCCGATCCAGCAGATCGGCGCCAACCGGGACCTGTACGTGTCGCTCAGCGGCGTCGGCCATGACACGCCGTCGGACGCCAAGGCAGTGGTGTTGAACGTGACGGTGACCAATCCGACCGCCGACAGCTTCCTCACCGTCCACCCGGACGGCGGCCCCCTGCCGACGGCGTCCAACCTGAACTACCGCGCCGGGCAGACCGTGTCAAACCTGGTGATCGTGCCGATGTCGGCCAACGGCGTGGTGGCGTTCCACAACTTCGCCGGCAGCGCCGATGTCGTCGTCGACATCGCGGGCTACTTCATCGCGGGGCCCAACGGTTTCACCCAGACGACGGCGTTCACGCCCGTCGCCCCCTCCCGCCTGGTGGACACCCGTGACAACGCGACGACCATCGGCCCCAACGCCACCCTCGGCCTCAAGGTCGCCGGCGTCGGCTCCGTGCCGGGCAACGCCAAGTCCGTGGTGCTCAACGTGACCGTCGTGAACGGCACCGCGAACAGCTTCCTGACGGTGTTCCCGAGTGGCGACCGCCCGGCGACGTCGAACCTGAACTTCGGCCCGGGGCAGGTGACTCAGGGTCAGGTGATCGTGCCGATCGGCCCGGACGGCAAGGTCGATTTCTACAACCTGGCCGGCTCGGTCGATGTGGTGGCCGACGTGTTCGGGTACTTCGCGTAGGACCAGGGTGGGGGCCGAGAGGCCCCCACCCTGCTTCTACGGGTCCTCGCGGTCCAGGCCCGCGCCGTCCCAGGTGGTGTGCGTGCAGGCGACACCACGGCCGTTCTTGGGCCGCAGCACGTCGTAGATGTGCATGCGCGGGATCTTCGACGACACGCCCCAGCCGCTGGGCCAGGTGATCACCCAGTCCATGTCGAGGTCGACGAGCAGCCCCAGCATGCGGGCGATCGTCGGGTCGTCGAGACGTTCGAAGGCCTCGTCGAGCAGCACCAGCCGCAGCGGGGCCTCCTCACCGCCGCTGCTGACGGCGTCGTAGAACGAGGCGGCGGCGGCGAAGAGCGTCACGTACGACACGAGCCGCGTCTCACCGGAGGACAGCTGCCGCAGGCGCCGCACCCGAGGCTTGCCGTCGGGCCCGGAGTCGCGGACGCGGACGGTGAACGAGTACCAGGTGCGGTAGTCCAGGGCCCGCGCCAGGATCTCGGCGTAGCCGCTGGAATGCGTGTCCCGCTCGGCCTCGATCCGCTCGGTGATGACCTGCCGCAACAGGTCGTCCTGCTCGGACGTCCGGTCGGCCAGCGGGGTCCGCACCAGCTCAAGGGCCTGCTTGGTCCGCTCGTCCAGGGCCGCCGACGGCCGCCACTCCAGTTGGACGTGCACGCCCTGGCTCGATCGGGCCTGGTCGAGCACGTCGTTCATCCGCCGGCACAGGTCCTCGGCGACCTCGATCTGCCCACGCAGCCGCTCGGCCAGGTCCCGGATCAGGTAGTCGGCGAAGATCGACTGGTACCGCTCACCGAGGAAGCCCCGCTGCTCGGCCAGCCGCTGCGACACCCGCAACGCGGCGTCGGCCACCGGCCGGGGCCCGTCCTCCCCGGTGACGGTCACGGTGAGCACGCCGCCGGCCGTCTCGGCGCCGATGTCGTGCGTGCCGGCCAGGGAAGTCTGCAACACCTGGAGCTTGCCGATCACCGTGCCCTCGGTGGATCCCTTGCGGTCGGCGGCCCCGTCGATCAACGCCAGCGCACCGTCCACATTGGACGGGGCGCCGACCTCGGGGAACGCCGCCGACCAGATGCCCGGGGCGGCCAGGGCCTGCTCGAACGCCTCCGCCGCAGCCGAGGCGTCGATCTCACGGCCGGTCAGCTGGGCTCTTTTGGTCTCCAGCAACGTTTCCAGCTTCGTCGCCTGCTCACGCAGCTCGACGACCTTCTCCCGGGACTGCGGCAGCTGCTTGCGCACCGACCGCCGCTCCGCGTCCAATGCCGACAGCTGCCGCGAGACCTCCTCGGCCTCGCCGCCGATCGCCGAACTCAGCTCGGCCAACCCGTGCGACCGGTCCGCGTACTCGACGCACAGCGCGTCGGCCGACGACTCCGCCTCGCTCCGGTCGGTCAGCGCCGCGTGGTGGTGCTGCATGGCGTCGATCAGGTCGATGACCGTCCGCGCGCACCGGCCGGCCAACGCCTCGGCCAGCTGCTCGGCGGCGACCCGCGCCTCCGACGCCGCCCGATTCGCTCGATCGAGTGCTTCCGTGTCGACGGTGTCGCCGAGGCCGATGCCGGCCTCGGACGCCGCCTGCACCAGCTCGGCCCGCGCCGCATGCCACCGCTCGTCGCTGGCCTGGTGCTCGGCCCGCAGGTCGTAGGCCCGCTGCTCCGCCTCGTCGGCCGACTCACGGGCGCTGGTCAGCTTGGCGTGGGCGGAGATCAGCTCGCCGTCGTCCGGGAACGCCTCGACGTGCTGCTCCCACTCGCCGGCGGCCGCCCGCGCCTGGTCACACATGCGTTCCGCGTCGGCCAGCTCGATGTGTAGCCGCTCGACCGCCGAGCTCAGCTCCGCCAGCCGCCGCTGCCGCGCCGCCTCCCGAGCGCCCGTGCCGACGAACTCCGCCACCGGCTTGGCCTGCGCCCCGCACAGGACGCCGGCCCGCCACGCGCCACCGGTCGACAGCACCAGACCGGGCGTCTCCGTCGCCGCCGGGTCATCGTCGACACCCACGGCCGCCAGCAGCTTGGCCACGACCTCGGCCGGCACGGGGCACCCCGGCTCCGCCGCCGGAATCAGCACGTCGGCCAGCGTCCGGCCGGCCGCCGCCGGGCCGGCCAGGGCGATCACCTCGGCCAGCCCCGTGTCGGAGACCCGGCCGGTCGCCGACACCCGGGCCGTCAGCAGCCCGCTCGCCTG
>NZ_KK037166.1:4731946-4770890 GCF_000568255.1 Kutzneria sp. 744 | reverse complement strand
ACCGGTGGAACGCCGACGGATCCGACTGCTCGTCCGAGCCGCCGGACCGCAGCGCGACAACCTCGGCCTCGTACTGGGTGATCGTCGCCCGCAGGTCGTCCAGCCGCTGCTCGGTGCCCACGACGCGCTGCCGCAGCTCGTGCGACTTCGGCGCCGCCCACTGCCGCACGCTGTCCCGCGCCGCCCGCGCCGCGCCGCGATCCTCGGTCAACCGCTGCGCAGTCGGCGGCTGCGGCCCATCCTCGGCAGCCCACCGCCGCGCCTGCTCACGCCACACATCCACGGCCGTCGCGAGCTGCTGACCGGCCTCGTTGCGGCGCCCGGCGCCCTCCGTGGCGGTCAGCTGCGCCTGCCGCGCCGCGCGGTGCAGCTCCTCGACGTCACGCAGCTGACGATCCGAGGCCAGCGCCCGCTCGTGCAGCGACAGCGTCAATGCGTTGCGCCGCCGGGCTTCCGTCGCGACCTGCTCGGCCTGCCGGCCGGCGTCGCTCAACGTGTCCAGCAGCGACTGCGGATCGATCGCCGGCAGCAGCCGCCGGTCGATCGTCAGCGGCTCGGCCTCCGGATCCGGCTTGGCCCGCACCCGGTCCTGCGCCACCTGCGCGTCGGTCGGCGGCATCGGCGGCACCTTGGGGCACAGGTCCCCGTCGAGACCGGCGATCATCAGCCGCTCACGGGCGTGCCCGGCCAGCTCGTCGGCACTGTCGATGTCCAGCCCGAGCCGGCGCAGCACCGCCAGCACCGAGTCGACGGCCCGATCCTCCTGCGCACGCTGCCGGCCGGCGGTGTCCAGCGCCGCCTCGGCCGCCGACCGCGACCGGGCCACCAGCTGCTCGCGATCCTGGAGATCCCGCATCCCGCGGTACGCCGGCAGCTCCTTCAACGCCTCGATCCGCGCGTCGAGCTGGCTGTCCCGCGCCTCCTGCTCGGCGACCGCCTGCTCGGCGGTGACCCGGCCGTCCCGCGCCGAGCCGAGCTTGCGCTCCAACGACTCCAGCTCGGAACCGAGCGACAGCAGGCTCTTGCGGCTGGAGACCACCTTGTCGCCGAAGCCGCGCAGGCCGGCCAGGGCGTAGCCGGAGTAGGTGCCGAGAAACGCCGTCAGCGCCGAGTCGGCCGTGGTCAGGCGGGTGATGTTCTCCCGGATCGACTCCAGGTCGTCGAACGAGGTGGCCAGGCCCTCGACCATGGCCGAGTCCAGCGGCGGCAGCGCGTCCGAGAGGATCTGCTCCAGCTGGCCTTCCAGCACCTTCAGGCCGACGTCCGGGTTGCGCAGCGTCCGTTGCAGGTGCAGCAGGTCGGAGTAGCGGGCCGCCGGCACGCCGTACACCGACTCGGCCACCTTGGCCCGGAACGCCGCGTCCTCGAACATGCAGTCCGCGCCGATCAGGTCCCGCAGCTGCGCCGGCCCGATCGGCACCCGGTCGGGCCCGGCCAGCCGCAGGTCCTTGCCCACCCGCGCCGACGTGACGAACCGCCATGAGTCGGTGATCTGCTGCGAGGTCTTGGACGCCTTCACGCCCAGGCCGCAGGTCAGGTACTCGTCCTCACCGCGCCGCAGCTCGATCCACGCGTAGCCGATCCGGTTCGGGCCGCCGTCGTAGTCGTCCAGCATGAGCCGCCGGATGCTGACCGTGTCGAAGCCCTTCGAGCCCAGCTGCCGCAGGTCCCCGTCCAGGCACAGCGGCAGCAGCAGCTCCAGCGTGCGCGACTTGCCGGAGCCGTTGGTGCCCTGGAAGATCGCCCGCCCGCCGGAGAAGTCGAAGACCTGCTCGGCGTACTGCCACACGTTGACGATGCCACCGCGGTGCAGCGTCCAACGCTGTGTGCTCACTGCTCACCTTCTCCATCGAACAAGGACCAGCCGGGCTCTTCGGGTTCGGCCGGCGGTGGCGGCGGGGCGCTGCGGGCCGGCGTGTCGTCCGGCTGCGGCGCCCAGCGGTGCGCGGTCGGCGCGACGAGCCAGCCGTCGACCGGGTCGTCCACGGCCAGTCCCATACGCACCAACAGGTCCAGCACGTCGTTGGTGAGCCGGTCGAGGTCGTCGGTGGCCTGCCGCGACCATGCTGCCGGATAGTCCTCGACGAGCTGCGCGCAGATCACGCGGACCTGGCCGTACGTCACGGGATGCCGCCCGTCCGGGCGAGGCTCGGGCGGCTCGACGTCGTCGGCGAACAGCTCCGGATCCGGGTCGGCGATCAGCTCCGGCAGCGCGAGCAGCGCGATCCGGGCGACCGTGCCCGACCCGGGGAACAGAACGTCGGTGAGGTAGTCCTCGGGGTCGGTGACCGCGACGCCCTCCAGCCGCGTCTCGGTGACCAGCCCGAAGTTGCGCTCCAGCAGGCTCGATTCGCGACGTTGGTTGCGCCGCAGCCACTCCATCTGTTCGGGCGGCAGATCGGTCTGGAGCACCACCGGATTCTCGACGAGCTTGCGGCGCACGGCATGCTCGGCGCCGCGGGGGCCGGGCCGGGCGGCCAGCTCGATGAGGTGGTCGGGGCTGGTCGCCTCCAGCAGCGGGCCGGACAGCAGCTGGCCGAGCAGATCGGTGTCGATGGTGATCAGCGCCTCGGCCGGGCCCTCGGTGCCCCACGGTGCGACGGTGCCCTCGGTCTCCGTGATCACGCCCAACGCCAGCAGATGCCGCAGCGCCGCCGTCAGCGCGCGGCGGTCCGGGAGGTCGTCCGTGATGGCGACACCGGCCTCGACCGCTGCCGCCCGCACGTCCGTGACCAGCCGGGACAGCAGCACCTGTCGGCCGACGCCGGTCAGCGCGGCGATCGTCAACGCGAAGTAGGTGTAGCCACGCGGGGACAGCGTCGCCTCTCCCCGGGTCGGGTCCACGCCCGGCCCCGGCTTGTACAGGCGGGCGAAGCGCCGCTCCACCACGAGCCGGTACGCCAGCAGGCCGGCGAACAGGTCCTGCAAGGTCGTGCGATGCCGGTAGACCAGCGGTAGCAGATCGCCATCTGGTCCGTCGGCACGCAACAAAGGCCGCCTTAGCAGCACTCGTGCGCAGCGGACCACGTTGGCCGCGTCGATGTCGGAGAGGCCGTCGAGCACGTCTTTCATGCGCCGGCCTCCAGCGCGACCGAGGCGTTGTGCAGGGTCAGCGTTCCGCCCGCGGTCTTGATGGTCGTCGTCCGGCCTTCCTCGGGAGTGACGGTGAGCTTCAGTCCGCGCACCGGGTCGGCCGCCGCGCCGACGTCCTCGGCCCGCTCGCGCTGGGCCATCGCCATCGTCAACAGCTCGCACAGCACGTCGAGGGCGCCATGAGACAGCCGGCTCTCCTCGATCGTCGGCGCCGCCTCGACCAGCTCGGTCACCGCCTCCGAGCGCTTCTTGTCCACGGCGCGGGCGTCGGCCAGCAGCGCCTGCTCGGTGATCGGATCGTCGACGATCCGCGACGTCCGACCCCGGGCGCCGCGGTCACCCCGGCTGCGGACACTGACCGTCACATCGAGCACCGGCCCGTCGCGCCATGGAGTGTGTTCGTCGTCACCGTCGTGCTCCGGAGAAGGCAGCAGGTTCCGGGCCGAATAGAGCCCGAACGCGGCGGCGTAGAGCGAGTGCGCCTGGTCCGCGGTCGCCCCGTCGAACCAGCCGGCCAGCTTCAGCAACTCGGCCCGGCGACCCGGCAGCAGCCCGCCGCCCGAGGTCGCCCGCTTCACGCTCGCCAGCAGCGAGCCGATCGCGCGGCCGGTCGCCTCGCGTAGCGCCGTCACCTGGCTGGGTCGACCCGGACGGTCGACGAACCAGTCGGTCAGGTCCTGCCAGTCGGCGATGGTCCGGCCGCGCGAGCGCTCGATGGCCAGGTCTTCGGAACCCAGGGCGTTGGCTGGGCCCAGCAGGCGCAGCAGCTCGCCGCGGCCCCGCGCCAGCTGCCCGAGCGACTCCGCGATGGCCGGCGTGTGCCGCAGCACGTCCTCCACGACCATCTGGATGTACTCGACCAGCAGGTTGCGGAACCCGGAGATCTCGTCCGGGGCCAGGTGGTGCCGCGTGACGATCTGGCCCAGGTAGGCGTAGAAGTCGCGGACCGTCACCGCGAGCTCGGCGTGCTGGAGGAACAGCGTCGTGACCTGCTCGGCCAGCGCCTCCCGGGCCCTTTTCGCGCCCGGCCCGCCCTCGGTGAACACCGCGTCCGACAACGACTTGCCCAGCGCGCCCAGGCCGCGCTCGATGGCCGGCAGCAGCTCCCGGGACACCTCCCGGGCGCCTTCCGGCACCCGCAGCAGCTCGTCCACGTCCCGCTGGACCCGCACCGCCAGCTTGCTGACCTGGTAGCGCACGCTGCCGTGCTGGAACTCGGCGATGCTGGCCGCGATCACCTCGCGCCGGCCCGGCACCAGGTTGCCCCACTCCACCAGCTGCTTGAGCCGCGCGATGACCGTCTCGATCCGGGACTCGCCCGGGTCGATCAGCCCCTCCCGCTCGGCCGCCGCCAGCTTGGCCGCCACCTCGCCGGCCGACAGGTCGGCCAGCAGCGTCGAGGCGAACAGGCGCATCGTCGTCAGATAGGTGCGGTGGTGCTCGCGGGGCTGGAGGTACGCGTACAGCAGCAGCCGGCGATCGGTCGACTCCGCGCCCACGAGGGTGTCCTGGACGTGCTGCTCCTGCTCCACGGTCGGCCACATTAACCGGCCCGCGCCCGGCCGCTGAGCCACCTGTCGCCGAAAGGGTGATGAGCGGGCGATAACGTCTTCGACCTGACGAGGCGGGAAACACGGGGGTCTGCGGAGTGAACGCTGCCAGGGCGGTCGGCCTGCTGTTCGGAACGGCGGCCGACGCGGTGTTCGGCGACCCGAGGCGATGGCACCCCGTCGCCGCCTTCGGGACCACCGCCGCCGCGCTGGAACGGGCCGTGTACCGCGACCACAAGATCCCCGGCGTTGTGCACAGTGCCCTGCTCACCGGGGGTGCGGTCGCCGCTGGCATCGCCGTCGAGCGGCTCGGCCGGCGTCGGCCGCTAGTGCAGGTCGCCACCACCGCGCTCGCCACCTGGGTCGTGCTCGGCGGCGCCTCCCTGGCCACCGAGGGCACCGCCATGGGCCGTGAGCTCGACGCCAGCGACATCGCCGCCGCCCGTGAGCGGCTGCCAAACCTTTGCGGACGCGAACCCTCCAGCCTGGACGCCGCCGGGCTGGCCCGGGCCACCGTCGAGTCCGTGGCCGAGAACACCTCCGACGCCGTCGTCGCCCCCCTGTTCTGGGGCGCCGTGGCCGGCGTGCCCGGCCTGCTCGGCTATCGCGCCGCCAACACCCTCGACGCCATGGTCGGGCACCGCTCCGCCCGCTACGCCAAGTTCGGCTGGGCCGCCGCCCGCCTCGACGACGTGGCCAACCTCGTCCCCTCCCGCCTCGCCGCCGTGCTCACCGCCGCCGGCGCCCACCAGACGTACTAGTTTTTGTTATGCCAACATTAGTAACTAGAATTAATTCTCTCCATTAGTATTCCAAGTTGATGAAGTCGCTGCCTCTTGTGCGCGCATGTTTGAAGTCCTTGTACTGTAAACGCAGGATGATGTATAACTTTATCCGGGTCTATGAGTTATAGTGTCCACGTCTCGGGATGCATATAGTGCACGCCTTGATGGGAGCGTTGGAAGGTGAGAGGATCGGTTCACTACGGTAGCTCAACACGTTGCCACGAGCCTTCGCCTCAAATATGGACTGCGTTTGAGGCACCTGTAGACAAACGATGTAGGGCGATGGCTAGCTTTCGCCGGCGCCCTCGAGATCCGCCTCGGCGGCCGCACCGTCTACTCCCACGGCACCGAGGAACGCCCCGTCCTCGGCCACGGCCGCAGCCCCGACGCCGGCCACGTCACCCGAGCGGTGGAACTTTCCCGCGTCGTCGGCGCCGCCTCCGCCGCCGTCTCCGCCGTCCTGGCCCTCACCATCAGCCTCCGCCGCCGTCGCTGAACCTGGCCACGTAATGCCAGACCCGTTTGAGCGCCTGTTCGTCGTAACGGCCCGTCCGTGACGCGTCGCCGATGATTCCCGGATCGAGCCGGCCGTCACGGGCCAGCGACAGGCCGAGGCGCACGAACTCGTCACCGCGATAGTCGGGGTGCCGGCGCAGTTCGTCGGTGGTCAGGCTGAACCCGTCGTGCCATTCGATCGGACAGCCCAACCCGTTGGCGGCGGTCTCCGTTCTTGTGCCGCGGTAGCAGGGATCAAGCACCAGAGCTTCGACGTCACGCCCGAGGTCGACCACACCATGCACGTGGGCTTCGATGTAGTCGTCGAGTAGGTCCTTGTCGTCCGCCTCAGCCATCCCGATCAGCGTCGACAATCTCTCCGCCACCCCGAAATCCCGCGGCTCGAACACGCTGTCCGGATAGCAGAACGTCGTTCGGGCCAGCGTATGACCGGCCAACCGCAGATACGCCGACCCGAACCGCGGTGACCCGCCGACGATGCGTCGACGGAAGTTGAGCGACCCGTACTTCGGCCGTTCCTCGGCCGGCGCTTGGTCATAGACCCCCGCGAAGATCCGGCTCTCCCACCGCCACCGATCACCACCCGGATGCGCCGTCAGCCCCCCGTTGCTGGTCCCCGTCTCGAACTGCGACCGGTACACGCCGTCATCGGCCATCCGCTCCAGGATCGGCGTCCCGGCCACCAGTCGATCGGGGTGAAAGTGCAGCGTCACCCGCAACTCCCGATCCCCCGGCTCACCCGTCGCCAGCGACGCCACGTGGGCGATGGCTTGCTCGTGCATGTGCCGCAGCATCTAGCGCTGGGAGGCGGCGGCCTGTTCGCGTTCGAGGGCCTCGTCCTCGGCGAGGATCTCGGCGACGGACTTGCGCTTGGGCTTGGCGGGCTTGTCGGTGTTGTCGAGGGCGCCGCCGGGGCGGGCCTCGCGCCAGGTGAAGTAGCCCCAGCCGAACAGGGCCATGGAGCCGAAGATGAGCCACTGGATGGCGTACGAGAAGTAGGGGCCGTCGTCGAGCTGGGGCAGGGGGATGGCGCCGCCGGCGACGACGCCGGGCTGGTTCTGGTCGAGCTGGTAGTAGCCGGGGTCGAGGTGGACGCCGGTGGCGGTGGCGACGGTGGCGGCGTTGATGGAGTAGATCTGCCGCTTGCCGGTGTCGAGGAAGCTGGGGCGCTTGTCGGCGGGCTCGTCGTCCTGGGCACGGGCGGTGATGGTGACCTGGCCGGTGGGCGGCGCGAGATAGGTCGGCACGGAGCGGCCGGCCTGGGGCGCCTCGTGGCCCCGGTCGACGAGGACGGTGCGGCCGTCGGTCAACCGGAACGGGGTGACGATCTCGAAGGCGGGCTCGCCCTGCACGGTCCGCAGCCGGGCCATGGTCTCGCCGGCCGGCTCGTAGCGGCCGGTCATGGTGACCAGCCGCCACACGGCCTGCCCGGACGGCTCGACGCCGGCCGGGACGAGCGAGTCCAGCGGCACGGGCTTGCTGGTGAAAGAGGAGGTCAGGGCGGAGTTCTGGGCCTGCTGATCGGCGTTGCGGCTGAACTGCCACGGGGCCAGCACCGCGTAGCACGCGGCGGTGAACACGAACACCACCAGCGTGAGCAGGAGCCAGTTGGGCTGGAGCAGGAACCGGAACCGCACGACCCCACGGTATGCCTCACCCGGTGGTGAGCTCCAACCGGTCGAAGGCGACGGTGTAGCCGGGGCCGTCCGGGGAGGCGCACATCACGCCGGCCAGGGTGGCCACGGCCGGCGGGTAGTAGGCCAGGCGCAGCATGATGGTGGGCTCGTCGTCGCCGACGCCGTAGCGCACGGTCACGGTGTCGCCGGTCCGCTCGATCTCGATGGAGACCTGGTCGACGGCCTCGATCGGGGTGACGGACCAGTCGGACAGGCCACGGGTGACGACGACGCTGGCGTTCTGCCGGCCGTCGACGTACTCGATGCCGGTCTTGACCCAGTTCTCCTCGTCGATGCGCACCATGGCGCCGGCCTGGTCGTACTGGTGCGTGTAGGCCCCGGCGAACCGGGTCCGCAGCCGGAAGTCGCCGCTCACCTCGCGGGCCAGCACGTGCCCGTTGTCGCGGACGAATCCGTAGTGCGTGGTGCGCCAGAAGTCGGTGCTCGGGTCGGTGCGCACGGTCAGCGCGTCGCCCGCCGACCACGAGCTGGGTTCGTTCAGCCACTGCCATCCGGTCACGTCGATCATGCGGCGATCCTCACAGCTGAAGGGCCTGCCGCGCAGCACTCACGGCCTGATGTGTGTACGAATGGCCGAACAGCTCGACGTGCACCAGCAGCGGGAAGAGCTGGTGCAGCGGGATTCGCCGCTGCCAGCCGGCGGCCAACGGCCTCACCGACGGGTAGCCGCGAAGCACCTGGTCCAGGTGCGGACACCCGAACAGGTGGAGCATCGTTTTGTCGGTTTTTGCGGTGTCCGCCGTGGGCCGCCGGATCGATCAGCCACATTTCTTTTCGTCGGCCGCCCAGTGCATTTTGCCGCGCCAGTTTTCCCCGTGCAGCCTTGTTTCTGGCGGCTCCTCCGGTCCGGCCAGCTCCTCGATGCGGGCACAGACCTGCTCAAAAATGCCCTTGTCGGCGGTGCTCAGAGCAGTGGCCCGCGACAGGTACGGCGCGATCCGGTGCTCCGCGTACCAGCGGGGCCAGCTGGCCTCCGACGCGTAATCCATTGCCGCCAGACCGATCCAGCCCGACGGCGGGGCCCCCGGCGGAGCCTCCCCGAAAGCGTTTGCCCCCGAGGCGTGCAGCGCGGCCAGCTGACGTCCGAACCGCTCCGCCGCTGCGGGGGAAGCGGGGCCGGGCTCGATCTGCTCGATCACCAGCCAGCGGGAGTCGTGCCCGCGCACGCCAGGCACCGGCACCGAGCCCGACTCGGCCAGCCATTCCAGGCCGGCCGCCTCGGCCGCGGCCCCCTCGGTGCGCTTGGCGACGACCAGATCTCCGTCGGCCAGCTCGACCTCCCACACCGACGACGACAACCCGTGCACGGAGACCGGCTCAAGGCCGGTGATCTCCGCCACGGCGTCCGTCGCAGGCCCACCTCGCTGGCGCTCGGCGGGTCTGCGACCCAGGTCCCTGTGCTGAATGGTGCCCTCGCAAGCTCGGTCACAGACCAGCCTCGCTGGCGCTCGGTGGGTCTGCGACCCAGGTCCCTGTGCTGAATGGTGCCCTCGCAAGCTCGATCACAGATTGTCGCGAACCCATGTCATCAATCCGGGCGTCGCGGCCTCGACCATGGCCAGCACCTCCTCGAAGCCGTCCTGCTCGCCGTAGTACGGGTCCGGCACGTCGAGGTCCTCGCCGGCGTCCGGGTCGAACGAGCGCAGCAGCCGCACCCGCTCCGGGTCGTCGGCGACGCGCCGCACCGTCCGCGCGTGCCCGCTGTCCAGCGCGACCAGCAGATCCGCGCCGAGATGCCGGTTGTCGACCTGGGCGGCGACGTGGTCGGTCGGGTACCCGTGCCGCGCCAGCGTCCGTCGCGCACGCTCGTCGGCCGGCTCGCCGACGTGCCACGGGCCGGTGCCGGCGCTGTTCACCTCGACGACGTCGGCCAGCCCCTCCCGCCGCAGGTGCTCGCGGAAGACCAGCTCGGCCATGGGGGACCGGCAGATGTTGCCGGTGCAGATGAAGCTGACCATCACCCCCTTAGACTTCCACGCGATGACCAGCCAAACGATCTCGCGTGCCCTCCTGCGCCACCACGGGGACGTCGACGCCGAGCCTGGTCTGGTCGACTACGCCGTCAACGTGCGGCTGGCCCGCCCGCCGGGCTGGCTGCGCGACCGGCTCGCCGCCGCGCTCGACCGGATCGGCAGCTACCCGTCCGCCGCCGATCACGCCGCGGCCGTGCGGGCGGTCGCCGACCGTCACGGACAACCACACGATCGGGTACTCCTGCTGAACGGCTCGGCCGAGGGCTTCGCCCTGCTGCCGCAGCTGCGCCCGAAGCTGGCGGCCGTCGTGCATCCGTCGTTCACGGAACCCGAGGTGGCGCTGACCGAGGCCGGCGTCCCCGTGCACCGCGTCCAGCTGTCGCCCGAGGACGGCTACCGGCTGCACCCGGGGGACGTGCCGGAGAACGCCGACCTGGTTGTCGTCGGCAACCCGACCAACCCGACCTCGGTGCTGCACCCCGCCGCCGACCTGGTGGCGCTGGCCAGGCCCGGCCGCACGGTCGTCGTCGACGAGGCGTTCATCGACGCCGTTCCCGGCGAGCGCGAATCGCTGTCCGGCAGCGACGCCGACGGCCTGCTGGTGTTCCGGAGCCTGACCAAGATGTGGGCGCTCCCCGGCCTGCGCGCCGGCTACGTGATCGGCGCGCCGGATTTGCTCGCGCGGCTGGCCGCGCACCGGCCGCAGTGGCCGGTCGGCACGCTCGCGCTCGAAGCCTTCCGCGCGTGCAGCGAACCGCCCGCCCTGGCCGAGGCCGAGCGGGCCGCTGCCGAGTTCGAGACGAATCGAGCCGAGCTGATCCGCGCGCTGAACGACCTGCCAGGTGTGCACGTCAACGAACCGGCATCGGCCCCGTTCCTGTTGCTGACCGTCAAAGACGGGCTGTCCATAAGGACCACCCTCCGCGAACGCGGCCTCGCCGTACGGCGTTGCGACACCTTCCCCGGGCTCGACGCCGACCACCTCCGGATCGCCGTCCGCACGCCCGAACAGTCCGAGCCCCTCCTGACCGCCTTGCGTGAGGTACTGGCATGACCGCGACCGTTGGTGACGTCGTCGCCGCGCTGGAACGCGCCTATCCGCCGGAGTTCGCCGAGTCCTGGGACGCGGTCGGCCTCGTCTGCGGCGATCCGGCGGAACCGGTGCGGCGCGTGCTGTTCTGCGTCGACGTCGTCGAGGCGACGGTCAATCAGGCGCTGGACGAAGACGCGCAGATGATCGTCGCCCACCACCCGCTGATGCTGCGTGGCGTGCACGGCGTCCCGGCCGACACCCCCAAGGGCCGCATCGTGCACCGGCTCATCCGGGCCGGCGTCGCGCTGTTCTGCGCCCACACCAACGCCGACTCCGCCGATCCCGGCGTCTCCGACGCGTTCGCCGCGGCCCTCGGCCTGACCGTCGAGCGGCCCCTCGACCCGCGCGAACCCGGCAGCAGCACCGGCATCGGCCGCATCGGAATACTGCCCGCCGCCGAGCCGTTCTCCCTGTTCGTGCAGCGCGTCGCCGACGCGTTGCCGGCCACCGAATGGGGCGTGCGCGCAGCCGGCGACCCGGACCGGATGATCCGCACGGTCGCCGTTTCCGGTGGCGCCGGCGATTCCTACCTCGGGCACGCCACCCGGGCCGGCGTCGACGCCTACGTCACCGCCGACCTGCGCCACCACCCGGCCGGCGAGCACCTCGAACCCGGCGCCGACCAGCCCGCGCTGGTCGACGTCGCCCACTGGGCCAGCGAATGGCCCTGGTGCCAGCAGGCCGCGGACGTCGTGTCCGCCGCCCTGCCGGGTACCGTCGACACCTTCGTCTCCACCCGCCGGACGGACCCCTGGACTCTGCACGCGCGGAGCAGCGACCGGCACGATCCTCAAGGGGGCACCCAGTGAAAGCTGACGCCAATGTCCAGCGCAGGCTGCTCGATCTCGCCGAGGTCGACGCCGAGCTGAGCCGGGTGAACCACCGCAGGCGCACGCTGCCCGAGCTGGCCGAGATCACCGGGGCCGAGCAGTCCGTGCAGGCCAAGCGGGACGCGCTGGTGGCCGTCGAGACCTCGCTGGGCGACCTGGACCGCGAGGTGCGCCGCCAGGAGCTCGAGATCGAGCAGGTCCGGGCCCGCGAGGACCGGGACCGCAAGCTGATGGCCGACGGCAACGTCAGCTCCAAGCAGCTGTCCGACCTGGAGCACGAGCTGGCCACGCTCCAGCGGCGTCAGGGCGTGCTGGAGGACGACCTGCTGGAGCTGATGGAGCGCCGCGAGGCGGTCGACGGCGACACCAACCACTCCCGCGTCGAGCTGGAGAAGGCCCAGGCCGCGCTGTCCGACGCGCAGGGCCGCCGGGACACCGCGCTGGCCGACCTGGACAGCACGGAGTCCAAGCGGGTCGCCGAGCGCGAGATCATGGTCAAGGGCTTCGCGGCCGACCTGCTCGGCCTGTACGAGCGGGTGCGCAAGCAGCGCGGCATCGGCGCGGGCCTGCTGCGGGGCCGCCGCTGCGGCGCGTGCCGGATCGAGATCGACCGCACCACCATGTCGACGATCAAGGCGGCCGCCGCCGACGACGTCGTGACCTGCGACGAGTGCGGGGCCATCCTCGTGCGGACCGCGGAGTCCGGCCTGTGAAGGTGATCGTCGAGGCCGACGGCGGGTCCCGGGGCAACCCCGGCCCCGCCGGCTACGGCGCCGTCGTGTTCGACGCCGACACCGGCGACGTGCTGGCCGAGCGCAGCGAGGGCCTGGGCGCCACCACCAACAACGTCGCCGAGTACCGGGGCCTGATCGCCGGGCTGACCGCGGCCGGCGAGCTCGGGGCCGACACCGTGGCCGTGCGCATGGACTCCAAGCTGGTCATCGAGCAGATGGCCGGCCGCTGGCAGGTCAAGCACCCGTCCATGCAGCCGCTCAACGCCGAGGCCAAGCAGCTCGTCGCCGGCTTCGCCGAACGAGGGGCTACTTAGAGCTGGATCTGAAAGATTCTAGCATCAAGCAATGGGAAACGCCACGGTGTCAGATGGTTCCCCACGCTCGTGAGCCTGGGAAATCTGACCTATTGGAGTGGCAGGGGCCCCCGAACCAACCACCGTGCACGTACAAGCACGCCGACCGGCTGGCCAACGAGGCGATGGACGAGCAGGCCGGCATCTCGAGGCCGGCGGTCAAGCCCACGGCGCCGGCGGCCTGGACCGGCGCGCAGGGCACGCCGACCCGGTTCCTGCTGCTTCGGCACGGCCAGACGCCGCTGACCGTCGAGCGCCGCTACTCCGGCCGCGGTGAGATCTCCCTCAGCGAGCTCGGCAAGCAGCAGGCCGCCGCCGCGGCCGAGCGGCTGGCCAAGGTCTCGGACATCGCGGCCGTCGTCGCGTCGCCGCTGACCAGGACCGTGCAGACCGGCCGGGCCGTCGCCGACGCGGTCGGCGTCGAGCTGACCACCCATGACGGCCTGATCGAGACCGACTTCGGCGCCTGGGAGGGCCTGACCTTCCGCGAGGCCGCCGAGCGCGATCCGGAGCTGCACGGCCGGTGGCTGGGCGACACCTCGGTCGCGCCGCCCGGCGGCGAGAGCTTCGACGCCGTGCACCGCCGGGTGCGCCGCGGCCGTGACGACCTGATCGCCAAGTACGGCGGTGGCACGATCGTCGTGGTCAGCCATGTGACGCCGATCAAGAGCCTGCTGCGGATGGCGCTGGACGCCGGACCGTCCCTGCTCTACCGGCTGCACCTGGACACGGCCTCGCTGTCGATCGCCGAGTTCTATCCCGACGGCAACGCCTCGGTCCGCCTGTTCAACGACACCTCTCACCTGGGCTAGGGGCACCTGGGCTAGGAGGCGGCGGCCAGCCGTTCCCGGGTCGCGCTCAGCGCCTCGTCGAAGCCTGCGAGCGCGCCGTCGACGGCCGCCCGCGCGTCCGGGGCGATCGCGCCGCCGTCGTCGCCGGGCTGGATCAGCCGGTCGAGCACGAAACAGCCCGGCACCAGCCGGTCCGCGCCCATGGCCGTGAGCATCGGCCGCAGTGCGTAGTCGATCGCCACGAGGTGGCCCTGTGTGCCGCCGGTGGCCAGCGGCAGCACCACCTTGCGGGCCAGCGCGTTGTCCGCCAGCAGGTCGAGGAACGCCTTGACCAGGCCGCTGTAGGCCGCGCGGTAGACCGGGCTGGCCACGATCACGCCGTCGGCCCGGTGCACCTGGCTCACCGCCGCCCGGATCGCCGGGTGCTCGGTGTTGGACGTCAGCAGCGCCGAGGTCGGCAGCTCGCGCACGTGCAGCGTCTGCACCTCGTGCCCGTGCGAGGCCAGCCAACCGCCGGTGTGCGCGAGCAGCACCGCGGTTCGGGAGTCCGGCGACGGGCTGCCGGAGAGCAAGAGCACTGTCGACATGGCGACCTCCTGGGTCGCCTCGGTGCAGCGGCTGCCGCCACTGCACCGAGGCAGGGGAGTGGTTCAGCTCGCGGGCACCGGTTCGGGCGTCGCGGATGACTTGTCCAGGTCCGCCTCCAGCTCGCGGACGATCGGCAGCACCTTGCGGCCGAAGTACTCGACGTCTTCGAGGTAGTGCAGGAAGCCGAGCAGCAGCAGGTCGACGCCGCGGCGCCGGTACTCCACGATCCGCGTCGCCACCTGCTCGGGCGTGCCGATCAGCCGGGTGCGGAAGCCGTCGTTGTACTGGACCAGGTCGTCGAACGAGGAGTCCTGCCACATGCCGGTCCTGTCGCCGGTCGACTGCCCCGCCTGCCGGACGGCCGAGCCGAATCCCTCGACCGCCTCGACATCGGCCTTGGCCACGATTTCCCGCAGCACTTCCTTGGCCTCGGCCTCGGTGTCCCGCGCGATGAGAAAGCCGTTCAGACCGAATCGCACCCGCCGGCCGTGCTGTTCGGCGGTGGCGTTCACGTCGTCGATCTGCTCGGTGACGCCGTCGAAGTCCTTGCCGTTGCTGAAATACCAGTCCGACACCCGGCCGGCCATCGCGCGGGCCGCCGTGGAGTTGCCGCCCTGGAAGATCTCCGGATGCGGCCGGCCCTCGCTCGCCAGCGGTTTCGGCTTCAGATCGAAGTCGTGCAGACGGTAGAAGTCGCCGCGGAACTCCGCGTGCTCGGACGTCCAGATCTCGCGCAGCACGCGGATGAACTCCTCCGAGCGCCGATAACGCTCGTCGTGTTCCAGCCACGGCTCGCCCAGCTTGGTGAACTCGTCCTTGAACCAGCCGCTGACGACGTTCACCGCCGCCCGGCCGTTGGACAGGTGATCGGTCGTGGCCAGCATCTTCGCCAGCACACCCGGCTGCCACAGGCCCGGGTGCACCGCCGCGATGACCTTGAGCCGCTCGGTGGCCAGCAGCAGCGCCAGGCTGAAACTCGTCGACTCGTGCTGGTAGGCCGCGCCGTAGCCGGCGATGTAGCGGACCTGGCTCAGCGCGTACTCGAAACCGTTGTTCTCGGCCAGCACCGCCAGTTTCCGGTTGTAGTCGTAGCCCCAGTCGGTGCGCTGCTCGATTCGGCTGACGACCAGTCCGCCGCTGACGTTCGGCACCCAGTAGGCGAATTTCACCGGCTCGTATCCGACGTGTTCGGACAAGGCTTCTCCAGAAATTTGTGTCGTACACAGAAGAAACCCGCTCGGGATCACGGGGAGAATGAGGACGATCTACCAGGTTCGACAGGCACTCGCCGCGACGCGGACCAAATCCACGTGACGACGGCGGGTGAGTCGGAAAACCGCGACCATGCAGCGAGTAGAGCACGGAGCCCAAACACGGTCAACGCGTCGACCAGCCCATTCCAGACCCTGGGACGGGCCCGTACTAGGCTGGTCGACGCGGACGAGTCGGCAGGGCGGCCGCGTCGGCGGGCCCCGGTCCGCCGCCGAGGAAAGTCCGGACTCCACAGGGCAGGGTGGTTGCTAACGGCAACCCGGGGCGACCCGCGGGACAGTGCCACAGAGAACAGACCGCCCGGACGCCGCGAGGCGGCCGGGTAAGGGTGAAACGGTGGTGTAAGAGACCACCAGCACCCCGGGTGACCGGGGTGGCTAGGTAAACCCCACCCGGAGCAAGGCCAAGAGGGCGCCGCACGCGGCGCCTGCGCAGGCGTTCGAGGGCTGCCCGCCCGATGCCTGCGGGTAGGCCGCTGGAGCCTGCCGGCAACGGCAGGCCAAGATGGATGGCCGCTGCCTGGAAACAGGTACAGGATCCGGCTTACAAGCCGACTCGTTCGTGCTTATTGGCGCCGCCTCCGGCGTCCAGCGCAAAATTCACCCAGATCCGCATCTTATTGGCGCCGCCTCCGGCGTCGCGGGCCCGGCCCCTTTGGGGCCGGTGCCTCGCCCTTGCCGGATTTAGCCCGCCGCGTCGGGTAGGTGGTGGGGCGCGTCGGTGGCGGCGGCCGAAATCCGCCAACCGGGCGAAGCACCGGCGGGGCCAGGCCAACCTTGTCCTCAACCCACGCAACCTACTTCTCGGTAGGGCTACTTACCGGTGTGGAAGCAGTCAGGTGTCCGGCCACTCGCGGGGGCGGCCCGGCGGAAGGCGGAAGACCGGGTCGAACGGTTGGCCCGAGTTGAAGCGCTCCTCCAGCTCGGCCACGCGCTCGGCCACGGCCGGGTTGACGATGTCGGCCAGGCTGCGCACGCCGGCCTCCGGCGTGTGGGTGGCCAGGTGCGCGGCGGCGGCCCGGGCGCGGTCGAGGACCTCCTGGTCGAAGTTCACGGTGCGCTGGACCCGACGGCCCGCGACCCGGCTCCGGCCGGTAGCCTGGTCGGCGTGCAGCGAGACGTCCTCGCCATGGTCTAGCTCGGGTTGCTGGGCCATGCGAACATCCCTGCTTGAGGAGGGGTGAGCCGTCCGTCACCGAAGTCCAGCAGCACACGGGCCCTGTCGCCAGGTCCGTCAGCCGAACAGGTCAGGTCTGTCACGGTGTTACCGTTGTCGACGCACACTGTGTGATGAGCTTTGTCGCAAGCGGGTGAACTGTTCCGGCAAGCGGGAGAATTCCGTGTCACGTGTTCTCCATCCGGCCCTCGCCACCGATGATGGGTGGAGCCAGATTAGACGTAATACGCGGCCGAGGGGAACGTTTTGGATCAACCCAGTGCGCTGACGACCCCTACACTGTGACAAGTCAAGCCGGGACAGCCAAGCAGGCCGGGACATCTACGCCGGGCACCACCACTCGTGCTGTACTCGCCAGCGCCGACCGGGGGCGCCCCCCGGCAGTTAACACTCCACGCACTCCGGAGTAGGACATGACCGCCACCAGCAGCCTCATCACCCTTGTGGCCGACACGCCCCTCAAGACCACCAACGTCCAGAACTGGATCACCGGCAATCTCGTGCCGCTGCTGTTGCTCGCAGTCGCGCTGCTGCTGCTCTGGCTGGGCGGCGGCAAGGGCGACAACGCTGGTGTCATGCGCCGCATCGGTGGCGTCATCGTGGCGCTGGCCATCATCGGTATCGCGATCACGGGAGCGGGCGTCGACATCGGCAAGTGGCTCGCCGGCCTGTTCACCGGGTGAGCGGGCGTGCGGATCCGCACTGACGACGAGGTCTACCGGGTCGACGCCGTCTGGCTCGGCCCGCCCAAGGCGACGTTCCCGTGGCGCGCCCGGTACGTCTCCTGGGGCATCGGCCTCGCCGTGTTCTTCCTCACCCTCACCGTCGAGCGGCGGATCGGGATCGGCTTCGGCTTCTTCAGCGTCGCGTGGGCGCTGGTGATCACCGTGGTCATCACCCGGCTGGTCGGCTCGCGGATCAGCCACGAGCGCCCCCTCGGCGCCGTGATCACCATGTGGGTGCGGGAGCTGACCGCGCCCAGACAGTCCACAACCGGCAGCGGCGGTGCGCTCACCGCCACCCGGATCAAGGTCAGCGACCAACGGCCGCAGGCCAAGCCAGGTCGGCGGCAGCTGCCGCCGGCGGACAACTCACCCGGCCGGCACGCACAGCAACCACGCCGGCAGGCAGCCAGTCGTACCAGGGAGGTTCGCGGTGTTCGGGACGCCGGCGAGACCGTGACAACCGCTCGGTGCAGCACGTGGCGCACATGCGCCGCCGAGCTACCCGGGTCGACAGGGGGCGTACAGCACACGAGGACGGCGGCTCCCCGGCGAGCAGGCGATCCCCCAGCTACACGCCGAGCATCGCGGTCCCGCAGTATCGACGGCCACCTGGTGCGCACCGGGCAGGACGTCTACGCGTGGTACCGGCTCTCGCCGCAGCGCTGGTCGTTCCGGTCCGACTCGCAGCGCCAGGACCTGATCGTGGCCATCGCCGGCCAGTACGCCGAGCTGCAGGGCCGCTGGATGCACCTGCGGGTGACGACCCGGCCCTATCCGATCCGGATGTGGGCCGAGGCGCACGTGCACAACGCGCTCAACCGGCTGCCGGACGCGCCCGGCGGGCTGTCCTTCGACGACTACATGATCGGCGAGCAGCAGCAGCTGATGGGCCGGTCGATGGCGGAGAAGGAGGTCTACCTCGGCGTCCAGGTGCAGGTCCGCAACGTCGTGGACCGCGCCGTCGAGCGGGCCGCTCCGCTGCTGCGCCGCGTCTTCCCCGCGGCCGTGGACGCCGAGCTGGTCGCCCTGGACAGCGAGGTCGAGTACCTGGACCAGGTGATCGGCTCGGCCGGCCTGGAAGGCCGCCCGGTCAGCGCCGACGAGATGTCCTGGCTGATGCACCGCTCGTGCTCGCTCGGGCTGCCCGCGCCGCGCAACATGCCGGCCGTGCCGTCCGACACCTGGGAGCCGGAGGACCTGGCCAGCTTCACCGACGCGGCCGACTTCTACCAGGAGCCGTACTCGCCGACCGTCACCGTGCGTGGCCGCACCGGGTCCAACGCCGGTGTCGGGCGACACGTCTGCGTGCTCACCGTCGGCCCCATGCACGGCCTGCAGATCCCCGAGATCGACGACCCGTGGGTGCAGCGCGCCGACCGCCTGCCGGCGTCGGTGGAGTGGTCGGCCCGCATCTACGTGCGACGGCCCGAGGAGGTCGGCGGCGAGCTCCAGCGCCAGATGAACAAGGTGCGCTCGCAGGTCCGGCACTACACCGACGAGCACGACCTGGAGCCGCCGCAGTCGCTGGTCCGCCAGGCCGGCCGGGTGCTCGAGATCGACGACGAGATGACCTCGGGCTTCACCGCGCTGGGCACCCGGGTCCGCTCGTGGTGGCGGCTGGCCGTGTCCGGCTCCACCCAGCGTGACGCGCTGCGGCTGGCCCAGACCCTGCTGGAGCTGTACAAGCCGAAGGTCGCCATCGAGCACCCCGAGGCCCAGTACGCGATGGCCCGGGAGTTCATCCCCGGCGAGCCGCTGGCCTCGGCCGCCTATCTGCGGCGCGGCTCCGTGGTGTGGGCGGCCTCGGCCGTGCCGACCGCGACCGCCGAGGTCGGCGACCGGCGCGGCATCCTGCTCGGCGAGACCTGCACCGCGACCCGGCGCCCGGTGGCGTGGGACCCGTGGATGGCGCAGGAGGTCCGCGACGGGTCCGGCCTGACCGCGATGGTCGCCGGCCTCGGTGGCGGAAAGTCGTTCCTCGGCGGCGGCATCGTCTACAAGACGCTGCGCTCCGGCGCGTACTGGACGCTGCTCGACCCGTCCGGTCCGCTGGCCGCGCTGTGCGAGCTGCCCGAGCTGAAGCCGTACGCGCGTCCGATCAACCTGCTCAACGCCCAGCCCGGCATCCTCAACCCGTACCGGGTGGTCGCCGAGCCGCTGCTGGAGCACTTCCTCGACGAGGAGGACCCGGAGCGCGCCTGGCGACGGGAGAAGGCGCTGGCCGCCGCCACCCGGCGTCGGCTGGTGCTGGACGTGCTGTCCGGCCTGCTGCCGTACGAGGTGGCCCGCCTGCCGCAGACCCGGATCGTGCTGCTGCGCGCCGTCCGCATGGTCGGCGGCCGTCCCGACGCGCATCCGGGCCTGGTGTTCGAGGCCCTGCGGCGGGACGCCAGCGAGCATCACGAGCACGCCGTCGTCGTCGCGGACTTCCTCGACGAGATGCGCGAGCGGATGTCGCTGCTCATCCCCGAGCACGGCCTCGACCCGTACTCCGAGACCCGCGACGACCGGCTCACCGTGCTCACCATGGCCGGGCTGACCCTGCCCAAGGACGGCGTCGGCCGCGAGCATTGGACCGACGGCGAGGCGCTCGGCGTCGAGATGCTCAACCTGGCGGCGTGGCTGACCCAGCGGTCGGTCTACGAGCGGCCCAAGGACATGCGCAAGGGCGTCTGGATCGACGAGGCGTTCTTCCTGTCCGAGGTGCCGACCGGCCGGGTGCTGATGAACCGGTTCGCCCGTGACTCCCGCAAGTGGAACGTCCGGGTCATGCTGTCCAGCCAGATCCCGGCCGACTTCCTCAAGATCCAGGGCTTCGTCGCCCTGCTCGACTCGGTCTTCGTCGGCCGCCTCGACGACGACGAGGCCCAGGCCGACGCGCTGCGCCTGCTCAAGGTGCCCGTGGGCGCCGGCTACGAGCAGGTCATCGCCAGCCTCGGCCGTCGTCCCGGCTCGCACCGCAACGGCACCGAACGCGACACCGCCCCCCGGCAGTTCGTGTTCGGCGACGGCGCGGGCGGCGTCGAGCGGATCCGGATCGACTTCTCCGGGCCCCACCTCGGCGCGCTGCGCACGGCCATGGACACCACGCCGGACGCCCAGCGCAACGAGCGCGCGAAGCCGCTGGCCGAGCTGCCGGCCGTGCCCTCGCCCGAGGGCCTGGAGAGCGGCATGCCGCCCGAGGACGGCATCGAGAACGGCTACGACGACTACGACGACGAGCTCGCCGCCGAGCTGGAGGTCGGCCTCATCGACGAGGCCGAGGTGCCGCCGGCCCGGCCGGATCGGGAGGCTCTGGTCAAGGTGCCGCCGCACCAAAGGGGCCAGCAGGAATGACGGCCCTGCTGCTGGTCGCCTTCGCCGCCACGCTGGCAGTTCTGGCGTGGCGGCTGCTCCGCCGTGGCCGTCGTGGCCGCGCGGTGGTGGTGGTCGGGGCGCTGCTGGCCATGCAGGCGCTCATCGGCTCGCCGGCGATGGCCGCGCCGACCGACTGCGCCCCCAACCCGGAACGGCCCGACCTGGGCTTCGTCGGCGCGCTGGACCCGTCCAAGCAGCTGGCGTTGCACGGCGATCCCGGCTCGGTGTACTTCGACTACCGCTATGCCGGTCTCACCTGGCACGTCTACAACCCGAACTGCGGCTCGATCACCGCGGTGACGGGCTCGAACTCCGAGATCGACACGTGGTTCGGCAATCAGCTGTTCAACGTGGCCAAGGTGATGGTCGGCGCGACCAACGGCCTGCACTACGTCATCACCGGCAATCTGCTGACCGGCCCGCTGGACGACATCGTGGCCAACGGCACGAAGGCCCTCTACAACGGGGTGTTCGCGCCCTTGTTCGCGCTGGCCGCGCTGGGGCTGGCGATTCTGCTCTTCCGACAGATATGGAAGGGCGATCTGGCGGCCATCGGCAAGCGGACCACCTGGGCGCTGGCCGGCCTGTGGCTGGCGTCCGCGGCCTACCTGACGCCGCTGGTGTACACCGAGGTGCTGGACAAGGTGCTGATCTTCGGCACCTCGGAGATCCAGGCCGGTTTCCTCAGCGAGGTCGGCCTGGGCAGCAGCGCCAACTCGCTGCCGACCATGCTGCACACCAACGTGGTCTACCGGAACTGGCTGCGCGGCGAGTTCGGGGATCCGGACGCCCCGCAGGCCACCCAGTTCGGCCGGGACCTGGTGGGCGCGCAGGCGTTCAGCATCGCCGAGGTGAACGCCGGCAAGGACGCCGACGCGAACAACTCGAACGCCAAGAAGCAGCAGTTCGTGGATATCCGCGGCAAGCTCGGGAATGTCACCGGCTATTTCGACGGCACCGACGGCAGCCGGATCGGCGACGGTTTCCTCGCGCTGTTCCAGGCGCTGGCCTTCTCCCTTTTTCAGCTGCTGGCCAAGGCGGCCATCCTGCTCGCGCAGGTGCTGCTGAGAATGGTGGTGCTGGCCGGTCCGCTCATCGGCCTGGCCTCCATCGTCTTCCCCGACCTGCTGCGCAAGATCGGCCGGGCCGCCGGCGCCGCGCTGCTGAACGTGGTGGTCATCTCCGCGCTGGCCGGCCTGGACACGCTGGTGCTGGTGTGGATCTTCGACCCGGCCCACGGTCTGCCGCTGCTGGCCCAGATCCTGCTGGCCGGCCTGGTCACCTTCGCCTTCTTCATGATCGGCAAGCCCGGTCGCCGGATGATGCAGATGGTGCAGCTGTCCGTCGGCACCATGGGGTCCAACCTGGCCGGCGCGGGCGGAGGCCTGTGGGCCCGCATGCGCGGCCGCCGGACCGACACCTCGGCCCAGGACGCCTTCTGGGAGAACGTCCGTGACGGCGAGCACCTGCCGCCGGAGATCGCCGCCGCCCAGCGCGGGGGCCGCCGGTACCGGCCCGAGGCGTCGAACCCGGTGCTGGCCACGGCGCAGCGCCTCGACGTCAACGGCACGCAGCTCACGGCCGGCAGCACCAGGGCCCTGTCGTCGGGTGGCGGCGGGGCGGCGGCGCTGCCGTCGGGTGGCGGCGGGATCGTCGGCCCGATGGCGTCGCGGACCGTCGACACGCCGCCGGTCGTCGACCGGAGCTGGGAACGGCGCGGCGAGGACGCCGTGATCGTGCCGTCGCAGGTGGTCAGCGGCCAGCGGCCGCAGGCCGAGCCGCGGCGGGCCGAGGTGGAAGTGATCGCCGGGCGACCGGTGCACATGATCTACCGCCCGTCGCGCGGGCTCGAGGTCGCGGAGCCGGACGGGCCGCAGTACGGCCGGGGCGAGAGGGGGTAACCGATGCCGATCCGCACCAACCGTGGCCGGTCCGCGGTGTATCGCAAGTTGTGGGGCTGGCCGCTGCGCTCGCCGCGGCACCTGATCACGTTCGTGATCATCGTTGTCGCGCTGGGCATCGTGGTGGCGACGGTCATCCCGAAGGCCCCGTCGAGCGGCACGGCGCAGCCGGCCGGCGACACGACCACCGACAGCGCCGGCGCCACCGGCTCGTCGTCGGGCCAGTCGGCGACCACGACCACCACGACGGCCCAGACCCGGCTGACCTCGCCGCTGCTGAACCCGACGCCCGCGCCGCCGTCCCCGCAGGCCCTGGACGTGGCGCTGAAGTGGGTGAAGGCGTGGGTCAACCACCCGGCCGGCATCACCGCCCAGCAGTGGCTGGACCAGCTCAAGCCGTACACGACCGACGAGTTCCTGCCCCAGATGGGCTCGGTGGACCCGGCCAACGTGCCGGCCACCAAGGTCACCGGCGCGGCCGTCTCCGTCGACTCGACCACCAGCTCGGTCGTGGCCGACGTGTCCACCGACGGCGGCACCATCCAGGTCACGGTGATCACCACCCCGAGCCAGGGGTGGCGGGTCTCCAAGTACGACAAGGCCGGCTGACATGAAGGTCTGGATCATCGTCGGGGTCGCGGTCGGCCTGGTGGCCGGGCTGTTCCTGGTCACGTTGACGGTGACCTCCGTGGTCACCAACGAGCAGCAGGCGCTGAGCCTGTTCCGCATGGCCACCTGCAACGCCGCGATCGGGCCGTGGGCCGACGCCGTCGGCGACGCGGCGGCCGGCGAGGGGCAGGCCGGCCGGCTGAGCGCGGACCAGCGGGGCATCGCCGCCCAGATCATCTCGATCGGCAAGCAGCGCCAGCTGCCGCCGCTGGCCTGGCAGACCGCCATCCAGGCCGGCATGCAGGAGTCCAGCCTGACCAACGTCACGCACGGCGACGTGGCCGGCCCCGACTCCCGCGGCATCTTCCAGATGCGGTTCACCATGGGCTGGGGCACCGAGGCCCAGCTGCTGGATCCCAGCTACGCCATCAACAAGTTCTACGACGTGCTGACCAAGATCCCCAACTGGCAGCAGATGCGCCCCGGCGACGCCGCGCAGTCCGTCGAGCGCTCGGCCTTCCCCGACGCCTACGACAAGTGGGAGGCGATGGCCGCCGACCTGATCAAGACCGTCGGCGACGTGGCCGACCCGACCGGCTGCGGCCAGCAGGCCAATCTGGCCAGCCTGGTGCTGCCGGCCAACCAGGCCGCGGCCAAGGCCATCGCCTACGCCCAGCAGCAGCTGGGCAAGCCCTACATCTGGGGCGGCAACGGGCCGGTCGGCTACGACTGCTCCGGTCTGATGCAGCAGGCCTATCTCTCGGCCGGGATCCAGCTGCCCCGCGTCGCCGCCGACCAGTACCACGCCGGCTCGATGCTGCCGGTCGACCAGGCCCAGCCCGGCGACCTGGTGTTCCTGGCCACCGACAAGAGCAATCCGGCCACCATCCACCACGTGGCCATGTACCTCGGCGACCACAAGATCATCGAGGCGCAGGACTTCGGCATCCCGATCCACATCCGGCCGTTCAGCTTCACCGAGGCCGAGGTCGTCCCCCAGGCCGTACGGCCCGGCGTGTAGCAGGAGGCGTCCATGAAATTCACGCCCGAGCCCATTCCGCGGCCGGCCGGTCGACCCGCGTCGAGCACACCGTTGCGCGACTACCTGAACTCCACCAACCAGGGCGTCGACGCCGGCTACGCGGTGCTGCCCCGGTCGCTGGCCGAGTCGATGCCGCTGCCGTGGCAGCAGCAGTTCGCCACGCTGATCGCCCAGTTCCACCAGGCCTACGCCCACCTGCAGTGGCCGGTCTACCGGGTCGTGCCGTCGCGTTACGAGCGGCTGGTCGACCTGGACGAGGAGCAGCTGGCCGAGGCCGGCTACCTGATGGAGATCGACTCCGACGGCGAGATCGTCTACCGCGGCCGCAACGGCGCCCCCATCGACAACCCGGAGCAGACCACGGCGCTGGTCTCCGTGCTCGACCCGATCCCGCACAACCGCCACGGCCGCGTCGAGCCCGCCGGCATGTCGCCGCACTCGCCGCCCGCCGGCCTCCCGGCCCAGAACGGTCCGGTCCAGCCCGGCCAGACCCAGCCTGGGCCGCCTCCAACCCCACCTGGTGGCTTCCCGGTCCAGCCCGGTCCGGCCACCCCGCCCGGCGGCCATACCCGGCCGGAGTATCACTACCCGTCCGCGCCGGAACGCAAGAACTGGTGATCTTGGTGACATCCGGCTGGCGACGCGACGTTGTGGACCTCTGAGAACGACATTCCCGGAGCCGGTTGTCTAAGGTTTCCGGTGTGGTGTCCAGGACGGTCACAACCAGTGGCGCCGGGCGGGACTTCGCTCCGATCCGGAGCGAGTTCGGGCTGCGTGAGGATTTCCCGGCGGCCGCACTGGTGGAGGCCGAGCAGGCGCTGGACGAGGTCCGCGGCGGCCCCCGCCTCGATGCCCGAGCATTGCCGCTGGTCACGATCGACCCGCCGGGTTCGAAAGACCTGGACCAGGCCGTACTGATCGAACGCCGGCAGCGCGGCTACCGCGTCCACTACGCCATCGCCGACCTGGGCGGTTTCGTGCCGCCGGGCGGCACGCTCGACCAGGAAGTGAAGCGCCGGGGTCAGACGCTGTACCTGCCCGACGGCACGGTTCCGCTGCACCCGCCGGTGTTGTCCGAGGGGGCTGCGAGTCTGCTGCCCGACCAGGTGCGGCCTTCGGTGCTGTGGACGATCGACCTCGATCCGGACGGCAATCCCGAGGGCGTGGTCGTCCGGCGCGCGCTCGTGCGGTCCGTTTCCCGGCTCGACTACGAGTCCGTGCAGGCCAGCCTGGCCGCGGGGACTCCGCATCCGTCGGTCGCCCTGTTGCCTGAGGTCGGCCGGCTGCGCCGCGCCATGGCCGCCGAGCGGGGCGCCGTCGAGCTTCAGCTGCCCGAGCAGCAGATCAGTCCGTCCGGCGACGGCGAGTGGACGCTGCGGGTGCGGCTGCGGGCCGACATCGAGGCCTGGAACGCCGAGATCTCCCTGCTCACGGGCATGTGCGCGGCCAAGATCATGATCGACGCCAAGGTGGGCGTGCTCCGGACACTGCCGTCGGCCGACGTCGACGCCGTGTCCGGGCTGCATCGCGCGGCGACGGCGTCCCGGGTGGAGTGGCCGGAGGGCGAGAGCCCGGCCCGGCTGCTGGCCGGCCTCGACCCGAACCGGCCCGAGTCGCTGGCGATGTACGTCGCCGCCACACGCCTGCTTCGCGGCGCCGGCTACACCGCCTTCGACGGCTCCGAGCCCACGGTGACTTCCCACGCCGGCGTCGGAGCACCGTACGCCCACGTCACGGCCCCGCTGCGGCGGCTGGTCGACCGGTTCGCGACCGAGTGCTGCCTCGCCGTCGTGGCCGGCGCCGACGTCCCGGCCTGGGTCCGCGCCGCGCTGCCGGAGCTGCCGCACCTGATGTCCGCCTCGGACACGATCGCCGCCAAGGTCGAACGGGCCTGCCTCGACCAGGTCGAGGCCTGGGTGCTGGCCGACCGTGTGGGCGATGTCTTCGACGCGGTGGTGCTGCGGTCCGAGGCCGCCGCCGGCGAGGTCTTCGTGACCGAACCGCCCGTGATGGCCAAGTGCACCGGGGCGGAGCTACCCGAGGGCGAGCGGATCAGGGTTCGGCTCGTCGAGGCGGACACCACACGACGCAAGGTGTCCTTCGAGAGGTTTTTCGGAGAGGAAGATCGTGACTGAAATCGGTGACCTGACAGTGGGTGTGCTCGGTGGCACCGGTCCCCAGGGCAAGGGTCTTGCGTTCCGGTGGGCCAAGGCCGGCCTGAAGGTCGTCATCGGCTCCCGCAGCGCCGACCGGGCCGAGGCCACGGCCGGCGAGCTGCGTGAGCTCGCCGGTGTCGGCCACGTCGCCGGCGCCGACAACCTCGAGTGCGCGCGGCAGGCCGACATCGTGCTCGTCGCCGTCCCGTGGGAGGGCCACGGCGACCTGCTGGCGTCCCTGCGCGAGGCGCTGGCCGGCAAGATCGTGATCGACTGCGTGAACCCGCTCGGCTTCGACAAGCAGGGCCCGTTCGCCCTGAAGATCGACGAGGGCAGCGCCGCCCAGCAGGCCGAGGCCCTGCTGCCGGACTCCCGCGTCACGGCCGCGTTCCACCACGTCTCGGCCGTGCACCTCGGCGACCCCGAGGTCGAGAAGGTCGACACCGACGTGCTGGTGCTGGGCGACGACCGCGAGGCCACGGACCTGGTCCGCGCGCTGGCCGACACCGTTCCCGGCATGCGGGGCGTGTACGGCGGCCGGTTGCGCAACGCCGGTCAGATCGAGGCGCTGACCGCCAACCTCATCGCCATCAACCGCCGGTACAAGGCGCACGCCGGTCTGCGCGTCACCGACATCTAACTGCGCAAAGGTGGGCCTTAACGACGTTAAGGCCCACCGGCTGCCTCAGTGGAAAGAGTGTTCCGGACCGGGGAACGCCCGGTTCCGCACTTCCGAGGCGAAATCGCTGGCCGCAGTGCCCAACACCGACGCCATGTCGGCGTACTGCTTCACGAATCGGGGCATCTTGCCGCGGCGCATGCCGGCCATGTCGGTCCAGACCAGGACCTGGGCGTCGCAGTCGGGGCCCGCGCCGATGCCCACGGTGGGAATCCGCAGCTCGTGGGTCACCCGCTTGGCCACCTCGGCCGTCACCATCTCCAGCACCACCGCGAACGCGCCGGCCTGCTCCAACGCCACCGCGTCGGCGAGGACGTCGTCGCCCTTCTCGTCACGGCCCTGCACGCGGTAGCCGCCGAGCTGGTGCTCGCTCTGCGGGGTGAAGCCGATGTGACCCATCACCGGAATCCCGGCCGCCACGATCGCCTCGACATGCGGCGCGAACCGACGGCCGCCCTCCAGCTTGACGGCGTGGGCCCGCCCCTCCTTCATGAACCGGATCGCGGTGGTGACGGCCTGCTCCACCGATACTTGGTAGGAGCCGAACGGCAGGTCGGCGACTACGAGGGCGTGCTTCACCGCCCGCGTCACGCCCCGGGTGAGGAACAGCATCTCGTCCACGGTCACCGGCAGCGAGGTGTCGTAGCCGTAGACGTTGTTGGCCGCGGAGTCGCCGACCAGCAGCACCGGGATGCCCGCCTCGTCGAAGAGCCCGGCCGTGTACATGTCGTAGGCAGTGAGCATGGGCCACGGCTCGCCGCGGTCCTTCAGCTCCTGCAGGTGGTGGATGCGGACCTTGCGCGCCGGCTTGGCGGTGGAGGCCCCGTTGCCGTAGGGCGCCGTGACTTCGGCAGACGTCATTGTCCCGACCGTCCTTCCCTCAAGGCCCGCCACTGGCGGGTCCCTGGGTCATATGGATGGGTACGGGACAAGCGTGACACCGCCGACCCCGGTCCGGCCCGCTCCTGCGAGCAGCTTCACACACCCGGGCCGACCAGCAAGATCACCCTCAGACCAGCGCCGTGGCGTGCTCACGCCAGGCGTTGGTGATCGGCAGCCGCCGGTCCCGCCCGAAGGCCTTCAGGCTGATCTTGGTGCCCGGCGGGTACTGCCGCCGCTTGTACTCGGCCCGGTCGACCATCGTCAGCACCCGCTCGATCAGCGCCGGGTCGAAGCCGCCGGCCAGCAGGTCGGCGTAGCCGTGGTCACTCTCCACGTACTGGTCGAGCACCCGGTCCAGCAGCTCGTAGTCGGGCAGCGAGTCGGCGTCGACCTGGCCCGGCCGCAGCTCGGCCGACGGCGGCTTGGTGATGGAGTTCTCCGGGATCGGCGGCGCCTCGCCCCGCCGCCCTGCCTCGGCGTTGCGCCACCACGCCAGCTCCCACACCAGCGTCTTCGGCACGTCCTTGATCGGCGCGAAGCCGCCGACCGCGTCGCCGTAGATGGTGGAGTAGCCGACGGCCAGCTCGGTCTTGTTGCCGGTGGCCAGCACCAGGTGCCCGTGGGCGTTGGACAGCGCCATCAACGTCATGCCACGGCAGCGGGCCTGGATGTTCTCCTCGGCCAGACCCGTGAGATCGAGCTGGTCGACGAAGGCCCGCACCATGTTCTCGATCGGCTGCGTGTCGTAGTGCAGCCCGGTCATCTCGGCCGTCAGGGCCGCGTCCGACTTCGAGTGGTCCGACGAGTACGACGACGGCATCGAAATGCCGTACACGGCATCGGCCCCGAGGGCGTCGACGGCCAGCGAAGCGACGACGGCCGAGTCGATGCCGCCGGAAAGCCCCAGCACGACCGAGCGGAAACCGTTCTTGTGGACGTAGTCCCGCAGGCCGGTGACCAGCGCGCCCCACACCTCGGCGCAGTCGGGCAGCGGCGCCGCGAGCGGGGGAGCCGGAAGTGGCTCGTACGCCGGCATTTCCACCGCGTCCAGCGTCAGGCGGCTCACCTCGAAGCCGTCGACCGGCTCGACCGAGGTGCTGGTGCCGGCCGCCAGGTCCAGGTCGAGAACCAGGAGCTCCTCGACGAACTGCGGCGCCCGGGCCAGCAGCTCGCCCTTGGCGTCGATGACCAGCGAATCGCCGTCGAACACCAGCTCGTCCTGGCCGCCGACCATGTTCACATAGGCGATCGGCGCCCCGGCCTCGGCCGCCCGCCGCGCGACCAGCTCGGCCCGGTGGTCGTCCTTGTTCCGCTCGTACGGCGAGCCGTTGACGCAGACGACGAGGTCGACGCCGGCCTGCCCCAGCGCGGCGATCGGGCCGCCGTCCTGCCAGATGTCCTCGCAGATCACCACGCCGATGTCCACGCCGTGCCACCGCAGGATGGGCAGCTTGCTGCCGGGCACGAAGTAGCGGTACTCGTCGAACACGCCGTAGTTGGGCAGGTGGTGCTTGGCGTACCGGGCGACGACCTTGCCCTGGTGGATCAGCGCCGCCGCGTTGCGCACCCCGGCCTCGTCGCGGTCGAGGTAGCCGACGACGGCCAGCAGATCGCCGCAGCCCGCGTCGGCCAGCCGCCCGGCCAGCTCGTCGACCGCGGCCCGGGAGGCACGGGCGAAGGACTGCCGCAGCGCCAGGTCCTCGACCGGGTAGCCGGTGAGCACCATCTCCGGGAACGCCACCAGGTGGGCGCCGGACTCGGCGGCCTTGCGGCTCCACTCGACGACCAGGTCGGCGTTGCCGGCCAGGTCGCCTACCCGGGGGTTGACCTGAGCGAGAGCGATGCGCAGTTGCGGCATGACCTCATCCTCCCTCACACCCCCGAGAGCCCGACGGAATCTGTGGCGCAAGGATCACCCACGGCTCGCGCCGGTTGTGGACCTTTCCCTCATTCGGAGTCACCAGATGGCACGATCGACGGGTGCGCCCTCGTCGTTCTCACCCCGTGCCGTTGGTAGCGCTACTCGCCGTGACGGCGCTGGCGGCCGGCGCTTGCACGTCCGTGTCGGGCGGTCAGGCCGTCGCGGGCGTCACCTTCGAGAAGCCCGGCCCGGCCGGCCCGGTCCCCGCCGGCCTCGAACGCTTCTACGGCCAGCAGCTGGGCTGGGGCGCGTGCGACGACTACGCCAGCTCGGAGACCGACCGGAAGACGTTCGCCGCCAGCCCCGAGCTCAGGTGCGCCCGGCTGACCGTCCCGCTGGACTACGCCAAGCCCGACGGCAAGACGATCACTCTGGGACTGCTGCGCCGCAAGGCCTCCGACGCCGGCCAGCGCATCGGCAGCCTGTTCGTCAATCCGGGCGGCCCCGGCGCATCGGGCGTCGACGCCGCCGCGTCGCTGGCCTCCGCGGTGGGCGGCAACGAACTCGGCCGCCGGTTCGACCTCGTGGGCTTCGACCCGCGGGGCATCGGGGCCAGCGAGCCGTCGGTGCACTGCCTGACCGACGCGGAACGCGACAAGCAGCGGGCCGACGACATCGAGGACACATCGCCCGCCGGCACCGCCAAGCAGGTCGCGCAGCTGCGTGACTACACGGCGAAATGCGCCCAGCGCAGCGGCGCCGACCTGCTGGCCAACATCGGCACCCGTGACGTGGCCAAGGACCTCGACGTGATGCGGTCGGCCCTGGGCGACAAGCAGCTGACCTACCTCGGCTACTCGTACGGCACCTTTCTCGGCACCACCTACGCCGAGGCCTTCCCGGCCAATGTGCGGGCCCTGGTGCTGGACGGCGCCGTCGATCCCACGCAGAGCCCGACCGACGCCGAAGTCGCCCAGTCGGCCGGCTTCCAGAAGGCGTTCGACCAGTTCACGGCCTGGTGCGTGCAACGCCAGGACTGCGCGCTGGGCCGGGACGCCGGCAAGGCCGTGCAGGCCTACCACGACCTGGTGATCCCGCTGATCAAGAACCCGGTGGACACCGGCGACGGCCGCAAGCTGGCCTACGGCGACGCCACCATCGCCACGATCCAGGCGCTCTACACCCAGCAGCTGTGGGAGACGTTGAACAGCGGCCTGGTGCAGCTGAAGCGGGGCCTCGGCCTGACGCTGATGACCATGGCCGACCTGTACGACGGCCGGGACACCGACGGCAAGTACTCCAACGAGCAGGACGCCTTCACCGCAATCCAGTGCGTGGACAACCCCCAGTCCAAGGACCAGGCCGCGCAGCTCGACGCCGAACGCCGGGCCACCGCCGCCGCGCCCTTCCTGGACAACGGCGAACCGCTGCCCGCGGCCTCGTCCGGCGACGCCTGCTCCTACTGGCCCGTGCCCAACACGAGCGAGCCTCACCTGCCCAAGGCTGCCGGCCTGCCGCCGGCGCTCGTGATCTCCACGACCAACGACCCGGCCACGCCGTACCAGGCCGGCGTCAACCTGGCCAAGGCCCTCGGCGGGTTTCTGCTGACCTACCAGAGCACCCAGCACACGGCCTTCCTCCAGGGCAGCGACTGCGTCGACCAGGTCGGTGTGGACTATCTCGTGAGCCTGAAGCTGCCGGCCGCCGACCCGAGGTGTTCGTCCTAAGTGGTCGGCGCCGCCCCGACGGTCGTGCCGAACCGGATTCCCTTGGCCTCCTTGCCGAAGAAGGTCAGCACCGCCAGTATCGCGAGCACCGGCATCACGGTGATGGTCAGCGCGAACGGGTAGCCGTGGCTGGACGCGATCGACTCCTGGATCGGCAGGTTGAACGCGGCCAGGCAGTTGCCCAGCTGGTAGGTCACCCCCGGATAGAAGCCGCGAATGGCATCGGGGGACATCTCCGTGAGGTGCGCGGGAATGACCCCCCACGCCCCCTGGACCGCGACCTGCATGAGGAAAGAGCCGACGCACAGCCACGCCGCCGTCGTGGAGAAGGCGAACAGCGGCACGATCGGCAGACCGATCACCGCGCAGAACACGATCGTGTAGCGACGGCCGTAGCGTTCGGACAGCGTGCCGAAGACGGTGCCGCCGATCATGGCGCCGATGTTGTAGATGATCGCGATCCAGCCGGCCGTCGTGGCAGACAGGCCGGCCCCGCCGTGCTCGGTCGCCTTGAGGAAGGTCGGGTACACGTCCTGCGTGCCGTGGCTCATCCAGTTGAAGGCGGTCATGAGCACCACGAGGTAGGCGAACCGGCGCAGCACCGGCCCGGTGAAGATGACCTTGCGCAGCGAAGTGTTGTGGGCCTTGAGCTTCTGCTGCGTGGTCTCCCAGACCTCGGACTCCTTGACCCGGGCCCGGATCAGCAGGCTGATCAACGCCGGAATGATGCTCAGCGCGAACAGCCACCGCCACGACAGCCCGGCCCAGCCGTGCAGCACCAGGTAGGCCAGCGAGGCCAGCAGGTAGCCCATCGAGTAGCCCTGCTGAAGCACGCCGGAGAAGAAGCCGCGCCGCTCGGCCGGCAGCTTCTCCATGGCCAGCGCCGCGCCCAGCCCCCACTCGCCGCCCATGCCGATGCCGTAGAGCAGGCGCAGGATGAGCAGCACGGTGTAGTTGGGCGCGAAGGCGCAGAGGAAGCCCACGATCGAGTAGAAGATGACGTCGGTCATCAGCGGGACGCGCCGGCCGACCCGGTCGGCCCACAGTCCGAACAGGAACGCGCCGACCGGCCGCATGAGCAGCGTGACGGTGGTCAGGAAGGCCATCTGCGTGAGCGAGACGCCGAACTCCTTGCCGATGTCGGCGTAGACCAGCACGACCAGGAAGTAGTCGAAGGCGTCCATCGACCAGCCGAGCAGGGCCGCGGTGAACGAGTTGCGCTGGTCGGGCGTGAGGCGCTGCCGGGGTTCGGTGGCGCTGCTGGTCATGCCTGCCCCTCCCTGATCCACTGGCCTGATCCGCTGGCCGATCGGTGACTGACGGCGTCGCTACGTCGTACTCGCTGTGCCCGACGGGGGCAAGCTCACTCGATGTCGTGGGCCCCCGAAACATGCCGTTAACGAACGCTGCCTACGCTGCGCTCATGGACCGCCAGCAGGAGTTCGTGCTGCGCACGTTGGAGGAACGCGACATCCGGTTTGTCCGGTTGTGGTTCACCGACGTGCTCGGATATCTCAAGTCGGTGGCGGTCGCGCCCGCCGAGCTGGAGGGCGCCTTCTCCGAGGGCATCGGCTTCGACGGCTCGGCCATCGAGGGCTTCGCCCGCGTCTACGAGTCCGACATGGTGGCCAAGCCCGACCCCTCCACCTTCCAGGTGCTGCCCTGGGAGGCCGCGGACGGCGGCCACTACTCGGCCCGCATGTTCTGCGACATCGCCATGCCCGACGGCTCGCCGTCCTGGGCCGACCCGCGCCACGTGCTGCGGCGGACGCTGTCGCGGGCCAGCGAGGCCGGCTTCACCTGCTACGTGCACCCCGAGATCGAGTTCTTCCTGCTGCGCGAGCTCAACAACGACGGCAGCGAGCCGGTGCCGGCCGACAACGGCGGCTTCTTCGACCAGGCCAGCCACGACACCGCGCCGCACTTCCGCCGGCACGCCATCGAGGCGCTGGAGGCGATGGGCATCTCGGTGGAGTTCAGCCACCACGAGGGCGCGCCCGGCCAGCAGGAGATCGACCTGCGCTACGCCGACGCGCTCACCATGGCCGACAACGTCATGACCTTCCGGTACGTGGTCAAGGAGGTGGCGATCACGCAGGGAGTGCGCGCCTCCTTCATGCCCAAGCCGTTCACCAACCAGCCCGGCTCCGGCATGCACACCCACGTGAGCCTGTTCGAGGGCGACGGCAACGCGTTCTACGACGCCGAGGACCCGTACGAGCTGTCCGACACCGGCAAGGCCTTCGTGGCCGGCCTGCTGCGGCACGCCCGCGAGATCACCGGCGTGACCAACCAGTTCGTCAACTCCTACAAGCGACTCATCGTCGGCGGCGAGGCCCCGACCGCGGTCTGCTGGGGGCACGCCAACCGGTCGGCGCTGGTCCGGGTGCCGATGTACTCCCCGGGCAAGGCCTCGTCCCGCCGGGTGGAGGTGCGCAGCCTCGACTCGGCGTGCAACCCGTACCTGGCCTACGCGGTGATCATCGCGGCCGGGCTCAAGGGCGTGCAGGAGGGCTACGAGCTGCCGCCGGCGGCCGAGGACGACGTCTGGTCGCTGACCGAGTCCGAGCGGCGCGCCGCCGGCTACGCGAGCCTGCCGCAGAACCTCGGCGAGGCGCTGCGCGAGATGGAGCACTCGGAGCTGCTGGCCGAGACCCTCGGCGAGCACGTCTACGAGTTCTTCCTGCGCAACAAGCGGGCCGAGTGGGACGCCTACCGCAGCCGGGTCACGCCGTTCGAGCTGAGCACGTTCCTGCCCATCCTCTGAGCAGGTCTCACGACGGCGGCGTGTCGTTCATCGCCCGCCACCGGCCGATGGCAGCATGTTGATCTACGTCGACGCGTTCGGGCAGGCCAGCGCGGCACGGGCCGCGCCACGGCGCCGACCGGCACTGGTGGCCGCGTGAATCCCCGCGGCGACCAACGGTCGGCATTACTTCGACCCGACGCGGGATCGGGCTAGGTTGTGCCCGTGACTGACGTCCCTGCCGCAGGCCCACACGCCGACGAGCCCGCCGAGCCGACCACCCCCGTGGTCCGGGTCGGCTTCGGTCCCGCCGGGTCGAGCGGGCCGGATGTGCCGCCGTCGATCGCACTGCCCGAGCAGCAGACGCTGAGCGCCTGCACGGTGGCGACGAAGGCGCAGCTGCCGGCGGTCCGCACCCTGGGCGCCGCTTTCCTGACCGTGCACGGCAACGGCCGTTTCGTCGCGCTCATCGTCGACGCGGACCCGGCCACCACCAACCAGGGTGTGCTGGCGCCGGCCGACATCGGCATCGGCGACCGCGAGCTGGCCGAGCTGGCCACCGCCTGCACCGCCGAGCAGCTCTGCGCGGTCCTGCGCCCGCGGCTGCTGGAGCGCCTGCTGGCCGACCGCGGCCCGGTCCTCTACCTCGACCCGTCGGTGCACGTCATCGGCTCGATCGCCGACCAGGTCCTGCCGGCGCTGGCCCGCAAGCCGCTGGTCCTCGTGCCGAGGGTGCTGAGGCCGCTGTCCGACGACGGCATGCGTCCCACCCCCGAGGAACTGGCCGCCGCCGGCGTCTACGACGCGGGCTTCGTCGCGGTGGCCCCGGGGTCGGAGGCGTTCCTGCACTCCTGGTTCGAGACGGTGCGCCAGGCGCCGGAGACCTCCGCGACCTTCCTGGACAGCGCGCCCGCGCTCGTCGATCACGAAGTGCTCCGCGACCCGGGCATCGGCCTGTCCGTGTGGAGCGCCGGGCAGCGCCAGCTCACCAAGGACGACGCTGGCGAGCTCCAGATCGACGGGCGTCCGCTGCGCACCGTGCAGTTCAGCGGTTTCGACCCGCAACGCCCGTGGCTGCTGTCGGTGGACGTCACCGCCCGGCCGCGGGTGTTGCTGTCCGAACACCCGCTGCTGGCCGAGCTCTGCACCAGCTACCGCAACGAATTGGTCCGCCACGGCCTCGGCCAGGAGCGCGCCGAGTACGGATTCGGGCAGCTCGCGGATGGCACCGCCCTGCCCGCCGGGCTTCGCACGGAATACCGCCGAGCACTGCTCGCGGCCGACCGTGCCGGCGAGCTTCCGCCGGCCCCAGCCTTCGGTGCGGCCCAGACGGAGTTCATCGACTGGGCGGCGGAAGCCGTCGACGGCCTGCCCAGCTCCACCCGCTGGGCTTTCGCGGTGTGGCAGGACGACCCGGCGCTGCGCGGCCAGTTCCCCGAACCGTTCGGGGCGGACAGCCAGGCCTTCCGTGAATGGTGCGCCGGGCCTGGCGTGGCCACCGGCCGGCTGCACCTCGACGCCGTGCCGAAGCGGCCCGGCGGCGAGACCACGCTGCTCGAACAGCTCGGCGTCTCCGTGCTCGGCAGCGGCTGGATCGCCGATCTCATCGCCGCGTCGGCCCGCGCCTCGGGTCTGCCCGCGGCGACCGAACCCGGCTACCCGGTGGTCCTGCTCTGCGACGACGAGGTCGCCACTGCCACCGAGCGCTACGTCGTCGCCGTGCGCACGGGTCCCGGCCCGATCGGCGGCCCCATCGAGCCGAACGAGGTCTGGGTCACCTCCGAGACGACCCGCATCGCCCTGGAGCAGGCGCTCACCGTCCCCGTGCGGACGATCAGGCTGCCCGTGCTCGACCGTCCGGCCCGTGAGGAAGCGGCGCGGGCCGCGTCGAGGTCGGCGCACGACATCGGCGACGAAGTGGTCTTCGCCACGGTTGTGGATCACGCCGTCGAACGTGTCGGCAACGCCCTCGGTGCGGTGTCGGCCTTCCTGGCCGCGTTCCCGGACCGGCAGGACGTGCTGCTGGTGCTCGCCGTCTCCGGCTCGGCCGAGCACCCGGAGTCGGCGGAACGCCTCCGGCTGGCGACCGCGACGGATCCTCGCATTCGGCTCGTCGAGGACCCGATCAGCCTGCCGTTCCTGCTGGACGCCGCCGACTGGGCCCTGTCGCTGCACCGCGGCGGCGGTTCGGACCTGCTCGCCTGGGGCCTCACCGAGGCGGCCGCCCGCGGCGTGCCGGTGATCGCCAGCGCGCACGGCGTCGTCACGGAGCTGTTCGACAACGACACCGCCGTGCTGGTGCCCTGCCATCACGGCGGCACGGAGCCGGACATCGAGGTGGCGTCGAAGCTGCTGCGCGAAGTCGCCGACGACCCCGAGGTCGCGGACCGGCTGTCGCGGACCGGCCGCTGGCATCTGCTGCGCGCCTACTCGTTGCCGAAGGTCGCCGACCAGCTGAAGGAACGCGTCGAGCACGCGTACCGCACCTGGCGCGCCCGGCGCTCGGCGTCCCGCAGCGGCAACGACAGCGATCCGCTGGGCCCGCTGCACTCGGCCAAGCACGCGCTGCTGCGCCAGCCGGACGTCGATGTCGCCAGCCGGATGCCCATGGCGCCGGCGCTGCGAAAAGGCGTGCTCCGTGTCCTGAACCACTACGACAACCACCTGCGCGACGTCCTCGGCACGGTGCTTGACGGCATGGAGCGCACCGCCGCCGAGCTGCTGCACCGTCAGGACGAGATCCGCGACATCGGCGGTCTCGTGGAGCTGGAGAGCCTCCGCGCCGACTTCGAGCGGCTCATCGACCGCCACTCCCAACTCGGCGACCAGCTCGTCAACACCGACGACGGTGTGGTGCGCGTCAGCGCCGACCTCGCCGGTCAGGGCCGTCGGCTGCGGGAGGTGGAGGACGCGCTCGTGGCCGAGGCCGGCAAGCGCACGAAGCAGCTGGACACGCTCGCCGACCGCCTCGATCGGCTCACGTTGATGCTGGACAAGACGCTGGACCGCATCGACGCGCTGGAGTCGAAGGTCGCGGAGAACCTGCGGGAACGCGACGGCCGGCTCGAATCCGGGCTCCGGTCCGCGGACCAGGCGCTGCACACCTCCGATGCGCTGCGGCGGGTCGTCGTGCGAGAGCACGAACGGCACAGCGGCACGGTCGAAGGGGTGTCTAGCTCCCTGGTGCTGTGCGACGTGGGGCTGCTGCGGCTGCCGTCGGAGGACGCGCTGATGCTGCCGTTGCTGTCGAGCAACGGGGTGTGGGAGCCGCAGCTCTCGGGACTGATCGACTCGCTGGTCGAGCCGGACGGCATCTTCGTCGACGTCGGCGCCCACGTCGGATATCACACGATCCGGGTGTTGAGCATGCTCGGCGCCAGCGGCGCGGTCGTCGCCGTCGAACCGTGCGAGCCGGTGCGGCGCCTGTTGCGGCACAACGTCAGCGTGAACCTGTCGCCGCAGATCGCGGAGCGGTTGGTGGTGGTGGAAGGCGCGGCCTGGGACCAGGCCGCCGACCTCCTCGCCGAGCCCACCTTGACCGGCGGGGTGGCGGTCCGGCCGAACCCCGGGCCGCCCGTGCACGCCGCCGCGGCGCCGGCGCAGAACCAGGTGCCGGCGGGTTCCCTCCAGTTCGCGGGGGCGCCGGTTCTCGAGCCGATGGACGAGAACAGGCCCGTCGACCTGGGCGGATCGGTTCGGGGCGTGCGCCTGGACAAGGAGCTGGAGAGCATCCCGGACCTGGCCGGCATGCGGTTGTCGGTGGTGAAGGTGGATGCGCCGGGCCGTGAGCACCGTGCCCTCGGCGGTCTCGTTCGGTTGTTGCGCAGGGATCGCCCGCACGTGTTGTGCGCGTTCTCCCCGTCGGCGATCACCGAGCTCGGCGACGACCCGCTGACCGCGCTCCGCGAGTTCCGCACCTGGGGCTACGACCTCGTGCCGGTCGACCACCAGCGCGTGGTCAGCCCCGAGGAGGTTTTGGAGGCCACGGGCGACTCCCGAAGCTCCACGTTGTGGCTCCGGCCGCGGGGCAAAGGGGTCTGACCCCGGCTGTTAACCGCGCTGACCAGGCGATTTGACTTCGGTGATCGACGTGAGTAACTTTCTCCAAGTCAGAGCAACACGGACTCGCCCCGGACCGCAAGGGCCGGCGAGGACGAGCGAAGACACCAAGATCCTCAAGTCGCGAAACAAGCTCCCGTGAGAACGTGGTAGAGTGTGCGACTGCCGGGCCTGGACCCAGAAAGTTCGACTCTCGCCGAGCCGATTTGACAGGGAAAAACCAGACCGGATAAGCTTTGAAACATCAAAGCCCCGGATCAACCCGCAAGAAATTGCGGCGCGAGCGGTGTGCGTGTGTTCTTTGAGAACTCAACAGCGTACTGTAATAGCCAGTACTTGAATGAATAAACCCCTTAGTGGGTTCCTTTGAGATGGTTAAAACTGGATTGATGCCAGTTTGTACTAGTCTCGATCAAACAAAACCTTATTGGAGAGTTTGATCCTGGCTCAGGACGAACGCTGGCGGCGTGCTTAACACATGCAAGTCGAGCGGTAAGGCCCTTCGGGGTACACGAGCGGCGAACGGGTGAGTAACACGTGGGCAACCTGCCCTGCACTCTGGGATAAGCCCGGGAAACTGGGTCTAATACCGGATATGACCTTCTGCCGCATGGTGGAGGGTGGAAAGTTCCGGCGGTGCAGGATGGGCCCGCGGCCTATCAGCTTGTTGGTGGGGTAGTGGCCTACCAAGGCGACGACGGGTAGCCGGCCTGAGAGGGCGACCGGCCACACTGGGACTGAGACACGGC
>NZ_KK037166.1:4729780-4730550 GCF_000568255.1 Kutzneria sp. 744 | reverse complement strand
TGAGGCTAAACCATGGACGTGTGATACCTGGCAGGGGTTGCGTTTGTGGGGTCGTGGGACGTTATTTGTCTGGGCTGCTGACCAGGCGGGAAGTCAGAAAACAGTGTGTTAGTGGAATCAGTTTGGGAAACTGGACCGTAGAGGGTGATAGTCCCGTACGCGAAAACATGCTGTCTTCCTTATAGTGCTCCCAAGTAGCAGCGAGCTCGTGAAATTTGCTGTGAATCTGGCGGGACCACCCGCTAAGCCTAAATACTCCCTGGTGACCGATAGCGGACTAGTACCGTGAGGGAAAGATGAAAAGTACCCCGGGAGGGGAGTGAAAGAGTACCTGAAACCGTGTGCTTACAATCCGTCAGAGCCTCCTTAGCAGGGGTGATGGCGTGCCTTTTGAAGAATGAGCCTGCGAGTTAGTGGTACGTGGCGAGGTTAACCTGTGTGGGGTAGCCGTAGCGAAAGCGAGTCCGAATAGGGCGTTTTAGTCGCGTGCTCTAGACCCGAAGCGGAGTGATCTAGCCATGGCCAGGGTGAAGCGCGGGTAAGACCGTGTGGAGGCCCGAACCCACCAGGGTTGAAAACCTGGGGGATGAGCTGTGGTTAGGGGTGAAAGGCCAATCAAACTCCGTGATAGCTGGTTCTCCCCGAAATGCATTTAGGTGCAGCGTCGCGTGTTCCTTGGTGGGGGTAGAGCACTGGATGGCCTAGGGGGCCTACAAGCTTACTGAAGTCAACCAAACTCCGAATACCATTAAGCTAGAGCGCGGCAGTGA
>NZ_KK037166.1:4713455-4728579 GCF_000568255.1 Kutzneria sp. 744 | reverse complement strand
AGTTCGGTCCCTATCCGCCGTGCGCGTTGGAGATTTGAGGAAGGCTGTCCCTAGTACGAGAGGACCGGGATGGACGGACCTCTGGTGTGCCAGTTGTCCCGCCAGGGGCATGGCTGGTTGGCTACGTTCGGGAGAGATAACCGCTGAAAGCATCTAAGCGGGAAGCTTGTTCCAAGATGAGATCTCCTACCTCCTTGAGAGGGTAAGGCCTCCTATAGACGATGGGGTTGATAGGCCAGAGATGGAAGCCCTGTAAGGGGTGGAGTTGACTGGTACTAATAGGCCGAGGGCTTGTTTACAAAGACGCTTCGCATCCACTGTGTGGTTCTGAGAGAACCAATCAGGCATCACCTGTAGGGCTTCGGCCTGGCGGGTGGGTGTTTGTGGGATTCTTTCATAGTGTTTCGGTGGTGTTAGCGGAGGGGAAACGCCCGGTCCCATTCCGAACCCGGAAGCTAAGCCCTCCAGCGCCGATGGTACTGCACTCGTGAGGGTGTGGGAGAGTAGGACGCCGCCGGACAAAATTTGGGAACCCCCCAGATCTGCAGAAATGCAGATCTGGGGGGTTTTCCTATTTCTGGACCAAAAATCAGTCGCGGAGCCGGCCGGCGCCTGGGCACAGTGGCGGCATGGAGGAGACCAGGTTCTACGACGACGTCGCCGGCTTCTTCGCGGTGACGCGAGACCTGTACGAGGCCGAGCCCGTCCGGCACACGACCGTGCTCAGCGTGATCCACGCACTGAGTGATGCGCCACAGGCCGACGCCGCACCGCCGGTGCTGATCAGCCTGCACGGCAACGACGGCGCCCTGCGCGGAGCCGCGCTGTGGACCCCACCCTGGCCACTGGCGTTGAGCGGCATCCACTGTGACGACGTTCCCCTGCTGGTCAAAGAACTTCTCTCCAGCCACCCGGAGCTCGACTCCGTCATGGGCCCGCGTGACGTTGCCGACTCCTTCGCGGCCGCCTGGTCCGCCGCCACCTCCCGCCCCGTCCGCACCATCCTCGATCTTCGGCTCTACCGCCTCGCGGATCTCGTTGTCCCCCAAGTGGATGGCCGGGCTCGCATCGCCACCGTCGACGACGTCGATCTCCTCGCCCAGCACGATCGCGCCTTCTCCCTCGAAGCCAACGCCCACCGCACCCACACCCTCGCCGAGGCCGCCGACGGCGCTCGGCGTCTCTTGGCCTTGGGTGCCGGCTACGTGATCTGGGAGGTGGACGGCGTGCCAGTAAGCAGCGCCGCAGCCAAGGTCCCCACCGCCGGCGCCTCCCGCATCGGCCCCGTCTACACACCCCCCGAGCACCGCCGCCACGGCTATGGCGCCGCCGCCACTGCCGCCGCCGCCCAGTGGGCCCAAGCTGTTGGCGCACAAGAGGTCCTTCTCTACACCGACCTCGCCAACCCCACCTCCAACGGCGTATACCAGCGCATCGGCTTCCGCCCCGTCTCCGACTACGTAGAGCTGGCCTTCGACCCGCCTGGCCGCCGGGATCCAGCGGCGTGACTCTCCTACGCCCGCCGGATCTCGTCACCCCGACTCCGATCGGGGTAGCCAACCGCACCGGTTTCTACCCGCTCGCCGACTGCGTCGAGGTGGTGCTGGCCTTCGAGTCCGCCAGGCGGCGGGATTAGGCTCAGTGGTGTGACTCTGCCTCGCCTGCTCGTCATCCAGCCCTCCGACCACGATCCGGTGGGGCGCCTCGGTGACTGGCTCACGGAAGCCGGCGCCGAGCTCGACGTCGTGGCGCCGGCGCGGGAAGAGCTGCCGGCGCTTGACGGGTACCAGGGACTGGTGTGCCTCGGCGGCGCCATGGGGGCGCTGGACGACCGCGAGCATCCGTGGCTGTCGGACGTGAGGCTGCTGCTGTCCAAGGCGGTGGCGACGAAGGTGCCGACGCTGGCGGTGTGCCTGGGGGCGCAGCTGCTGGCGGTGGCGACCGGCGGACAGGTGCGGCGCGGCAAGGAGGGCCCGGAGGTCGGGGTGCTGCTGGTGGCCAAGCGGGATACCGCCGGGCGGGATCCGTTGTTCGCGGAGCTGCCGCTGACGCCGGATGTGCTCCAGTTCCACCATGACGAGATCGTCATGCTGCCGCCCGGCGCGGAACTGCTGGCGTCCTCGCCGCGATACCCGAATCAGGCATTCCGGGTCGGTTCGGTGGCCTATGGCGTGCAATTCCATATCGAGACGACGCCGGAAATCGTGCTGAACTGGGCGGCGCTGGCCCCCGATGAAGCGGCGCTGGCCCGCCCCGGCCAGCTCGAACCGGCATATCTGGCCGAGGCGCACGTCACCATGGCCGAGGTGTGGCAACCGTTTGCGCAGCGGTTCGTGCAGCTCAGTGCCGGAGAGCTGGAACCGGCCCTGGGCAGTGTCAGAACACTGCCACTGGTGTGATAACGCGCGGTCACTGTACGTTCGCGGTGTGACGCCCACTTGGTCGTCTGTCACCCCATCCGACGTGGGGTAGCGTTCCACACATAGTTGCCCACCGGCGGAGGAATTGGTGGACGTCCCCCTACTGGTCGCCGTTGTTGTGCTGACGGCTCTGGCCTTCGATTTCACAAACGGCTTCCATGACACGGCCAACGCGATGGCCACCTCGATCGCGACCGGCGCATTGCGACCACGAGTCGCCGTCGCCATGTCCGCTGTGCTGAACCTGGTCGGCGCGTTCCTGTCCGTCGAGGTGGCCAAGACCATCTCGGGCGGCATCGTCGACGACCTCAAGATCACTCCCGCGGTGGTGTTCGCCGGCCTGGTCGGCGCCATCATGTGGAACCTCATGACCTGGCTGGTCGGCCTGCCGTCCAGCTCCTCCCACGCCCTGTTCGGCGGCCTGATCGGCGCCACCTGGGTGGCCTCGGGCGCCGACGCCGTGCACTTCGGCAAGGTCGTGGAGAAGGTCCTGATCCCGGCCGTCGCCTCGCCGGTGATCGCCGGCCTGATCGCCATGGCCGCCACCTACCTGACCTACCGCCTGACCCGCACGGCCGACCGCAGAGTCGTGTCGTCGGGTTTCCGCGTCGGCCAGATCGTGTCGGCGGGCCTGGTCTCGCTGGCCCACGGCACCAACGACGCGCAGAAGACGATGGGCGTGATCACGCTGACGCTGATCACCGCCGGCGCGCTGCCGGCCAACGCCGGCCCGCCGGTGTGGGTGATCATCAGCGCCGGCACGGCGATCGCGCTCGGCACCTACTTCGGTGGCTGGCGCATCACGCAGACTCTGGGCAAGGGCCTGACCACCATCGACGGACCGCAGGGCTTCGCGGCACAGACCAGCGCGGCGGCGGTCATCCTCACGTCCTCGCACCTGGGCTTCGCGCTGTCGACGACGCACGTCGTCTCCGGCGGCATCCTGGGCGGCGGCCTCGGCCGCAAGGCGTCGAACGTGCAGTGGAACACCGTGGGCCGCATGGTCAGCGCGTGGGTGCTGACGCTGCCGGCGGCGGCCGTGGTGGGTGCCATCGCCAGCTCGATCGCCAGCACCGGTGCAGTCGGCGTGGTGATCGTGGCCGTCCTCGGCATCGCCGTCGCGGCCGGCATCTACGTGGCCTCGCGCCGCAAGCCGGTCACGGCCGACAGTGTGGTCAACGACGACGTGGCGCCTGAGCCCGAGCCGCTGAAGGTGGCGGCATGAGCATGAACTGGGCGGCGCTCGGCGAAGTCTTCGTCGTCGGCCTGGTCTCGGTGGCCGCGTTGGTGGCGTTGTTCGCCATGGGCATTCGCGGCGTCTCGCAGCGGGTGACGGCCAGGGCCCAGGGCGGCTCCGGCGCAGCCGGCCTGACTCTCGCGGTCTTCTGCTTCGCCGCGTGCGGCGCCGTGGTGCTCGAAGGCCTGTACCTGATCGTCGCCCGCTGAGGCGAGCGCACGACAAGATGACGGGACCCCGGCCGGTGGGACTACGGTTGGGCCCGTCATGACAGATCCACGGTCCACGTCCTCGCCGGCCAGGTTCGGTCTCACCGATCCGCGAGCAGAGGAAATCCTCCACGCCGGCGGCTGGTGGCGCGGAGGTCCGGTTGAAGGTGCCGAGCTGGTGCTCGGCGCCTTGTCGCGTAGCCCCGACCCGGACCTCGCGTTGCAGAGCCTGGACCGGCTGCGGGAGGCCGCCGGCACGCAGTGGCCGGCCCTCGCCGAGGCACTGAACACCGACGGTGCCTTCCGTGGCCGCCTGATCGCCGTGCTGGGCTCGTCGACGACGCTCGGCGACTTCCTGGTCGCCAACCCCGACGAATGGCGGCGGCTGAGCGCGGAGACCGTGCCGGCCGCCGACTACACGGCCCACCTGCTGCGATCGGTCGAGGAGGGCCCGAACGAGGTCCGACAGCTGCGCCGGGCCTACCGGGGGCTGCTGCTGGACATCGCAGCCGCCGACCTGGGGCACCTCGTGCAGCCCGAGATCGCCGAGCGTGGCTACGAGCAGGTCGCCGAGCAGCTGTCCGACCTGGCCGCCGCGGCATTGCGGGCATCCCTCGCGCTGGCCGCGAAGCAGGTCGGCAAGCCGTCCACGCTCGCGGTGATCGCGATGGGCAAGTGCGGTGGCCGCGAGCTGAACTACGTCAGCGACGTCGACGTCGTTTTTGCCATCGACAACGACGACGACCTGCCGACCGCGACCCGGCTGGCCAGCTCGATGATGCGCATCGCCGGTGAGGCGTGCTTCGAGGTCGACGCGGCGCTCCGCCCGGAGGGCAAGGCCGGCGCGCTGGTCCGCACCCTGGACGGCCACGTCGCCTACTACAAGCGCTGGGCCCGCACCTGGGAGTTCCAGGCGCTGCTGAAGGCACGCCCGATCGCCGGCGACGAGGAGGTCGGCCGTCGCTACGTCGAGGCGCTGGCCCCGATGGTGTGGACGGCGGCCGGGCGCGAGAACTTCGTCGTCGACGTCCAGGCCATGCGACGGCGGGTCGAGGAGCACGTGCCGAAGGACATCGCCGAGCGGGAGCTGAAGCTGGGGCGCGGCGGCCTGCGGGATGTGGAGTTCGCGGTCCAGCTGCTGCAACTTGTGCACGGCCGCTCCGACGAGGCGCTGCGCTCGCCCACGACCATGGCGGCGCTCGAAGCGCTGGGCTCGGGCGGCTACGTGGGCCGGGCCGACGCCGCCGGTCTGGCCGAGTCGTACCGATTCCTGCGCACACTGGAGCACCGGCTTCAGTTGCAGCGCCTACGGCGGACGCACACGTTCCCGGCCGATGACGACCGACCGGGCCTGCGCTGGCTGGCCCGGTCGGCAGGGCTCTACCCGGACGGACGGCGCGCGGCGGCCGACGTCCTGCTGGCGGAGTTCCGGCGGCACGGCAACCGGGTGCGTCGTCTGCACGAGAAGCTCTTCTACCGGCCGCTGCTGGAGGCCGTCGCCCGCGTGCCGACCGAGGCGATGCGGCTGACGACCAAGGAGGCGACGGCCCGCCTCGCCGCCCTGGGCTACACGGCGCCGGACGGCGCGCTCCGGCACATCGAGGCGTTGACGTCCGGGGTGTCGCGGCGTGCGGCGATCCAGATGACGTTGCTGCCGGTGCTGCTCGACCTCCTGGCCAACACACCGGATCCGGACGGCGGGCTGCTGGCGTATCGGCGGGTGTCGGAGGCGCTGGCCGACACCCCCTGGTACCTGCGTCTGCTGCGGGACGAGGGGGCCGTGGTCGAGCGGCTCGCCGTTGTGCTGAGCACGTCGAAGCTGGTGCCGGACCTGCTCGTGCGCGCCCCCGAGGTGCTGCGGCTGCTGTCCGACACGGCCTCGCTGGCGCACCGAAACCCTGTCGAGGTGGGGATTTCGCTGCGCAGCGCCGTGGGCCGGCACGCCGACCTCACGCAGGCGGTCGCGGCGGCGCGGTCGCTGCGTCGGCACGAGCTGCTCCGTGTGGCCTGCGCCGATCTGCTCGGGCTGATCAAGGTCGAGGAGGTGTGCGCGTCGCTGTCGGGAGTGTGGCTGGCGGTGTTGCAGTCGGCTCTCGACGTGGCGCTCCGGTCCTCCGACGGTGCCCCGCCGCCGGCGACCATCGCGGTGATCGGCATGGGCCGGCTCGGCGGCCGTGAGCTCGGTTACGGGTCGGACGCCGATGTGCTGTTCGTGTGCGAGCCCCGCAACGGGGCCACCGAGGCCGAAGCCGTGAAGTACGCCAACGGCATCGCCGGGGCCGTGCGGCGCCTGCTCGCCGCCCCCAGCCAGGACCCGCCGCTCGAGGTCGACACCGATCTCCGGCCCGAAGGCCGCAACGGGCCGTTGGCCCGGACCCTGGACTCCTACCGTGCCTACTACGCGCAGTGGTCGGAAGTGTGGGAGGCGCAGGCCCTGTTGCGGGCCAGCGCCGTGGCCGGCGACGAGGACCTCGGACGCCGGTTCTGCGAGATGGTCGACCCCGTCCGCTATCCGGCCGGCGGGCTCGACCCGGCGATGGTGCGCGAGGTCCGGCGGATCAAGGCCCGGGTCGACGCCGAGCGGCTGCCGCGGGGCGCCGATCCGGCGACGCACACCAAGCTGGGCCGGGGCGGGCTGGCCGACGTCGAGTGGACGGTGCAGCTGCTCCAGCTCCAGCACGCCGGCGACGAGCCGCGGCTGCGCACGACGTCGACGACCGAGGGCCTGGCCCACGCCGCCGAGCTGGGCCTGATCACCGAGTCCGACGCCGAGGCGCTGACCTCGGCGTGGCTGATGGCGACCCGGGCGCGCAACGCCGTGACGCTGGTGCGGGGCAAGCCGACCGACCAGGTGCCGACCTCGGGACGTGAGCTGGCCTCGGTCGCCGCCGCGCTCGGGTATCCGCAGGGCACTGATCCGGGGGAATTCCTGGACGACTACCGGCGGACCACGCGCCGCGCGCGCAGTGTGGTGGAGCGGGTCTTCTACGACGACCCGCAGTGACCCCAACTGGAGGATGAGCCCACGTGAAGGCAATCGCTCAGAACGAGTTCGGCGACGCGGGCGTGCTGTCGCTCCAGGAGCTGCCGGATCCGCTGCTCGGCCCCGACCAGGTGCTCGTGGCCGTGCGGGCGGCGAGCGTGAACCCGGTGGACTGGAAGATCCGGCAGGGCTACGTGCAGGGCTCGCTGCCGCACCACTTCCCGCTCATCCAGGGCTGGGACGCGGCGGGCGTGGTCGTGAAGGCGGGCCCGGCGGCCGACGGCTACGAGCCCGGTGACGAGGTCTTCGGCTACCTGCGCAAGGACCACGTGCAGAACGGCACGTTCGCGGAGCTGGTGGCGGCGCCGGAGCGGGGCCTGGCCCACAAGCCGGCCGGCATCACCTTCGAGCAGGCGGCCGCGCTGCCGCTGGCCGGGCTGACGGCGTTGCAGCTGCTGAAGAAGATCGGCGTGGGCGAGGGCGACACGGTGCTGGTGCACGCCGCGGCCGGCGGTGTCGGGCACCTGGCCGTGCAGATCGCCCGAGTGCTCGGCGCGACGAAGGTGGTGGGCACGGCGTCGGAGCGCAATCACGACTTCCTGCGCTCGCTGGGCGCCGAGCCGGTGACCTACGGCGAAGGCCTGGAGGACCGGGTCGCGGCGCTGCTGGGCGGCGACGGCAAGGTCGACGCGGTGGTGGACCTGATCGGCGGCGACGCCCTGAGCGTGTCGCCGAAGCTGGTGCGCGATGCCACCCGGATCGGGTCGATCATCGAGGACCGCGTCCGCGAGACCGGCGGCAAGTACGTCTTCGTGAAGCCGAACAGCGAGCAGCTGGCCTGGCTGGGCGAGCTCACCGCATCGGGCGACATGACGGTGGTGATCGAGAAGGTGTTCCCGCTGGCCGAGTCGGCCGACGCGCAGCGCCTGGTCGAGGCTGGCCACGTGCGCGGCAAGGTCGTGGTCTCGGTGCCGTGAGCCTGGGCCGGGGTGGGGCGCTCGCGCGCCCCACCTCGAGCGCTTTCAGGCCACCTCGGCCTCGCCGTCGGCCTCCGCCTCGGGAACGCTGGCGAAGATGTCGACCACCCACTCCTCGACGAACGAGCCGTCGTCGGAGTCGGTGTCCGGGACGATCCGGTTGGACAGCGCGACACCCAGACCAAGAAGGTCGGCGGCGCGCACCGCCTCGGTCGCCTCGGAGGCGGAGTCGAAGAAGTGGGTGGACAGCAGGTTCGTGTCATTTTCGGCCACGGGCGTGACACTAGAGGGTCCCCCGTCGGCCCCTGCTGTCAGCCTGCCTGCTCGATCCGCACCGGTAAGGAGCCGCGGTCGATCTCCAGCATGAAGTCGTCGATGCGGTGGTGGTAGCGCTGCGGCACGTCCGCCTCGGCCAGTGCCAGCAGCTGCGTGGCCAGGCCGCGCAGGCCCGCCTTGTCGCCCCGGATGACCACCTCGCCGTGCGGGGTGACGTCGAAGCTGAGCCGGTAGTTCGCCGGCCAGGCCCGGTTCAGGCCGCGCACCGCGTCGTAGACGGGAACGGCGACGACCACCTCGCGGGTGGACTCCACCTGCTCGGACTGCGCGGGAACGGGTTCGGCCATCTCGCCACCTCCAGCATCACTGCTGTTCATCCAACCCGATCGAGGCGATCGTTTTGTTACGCCTGTGTCACTTTTCCTTTGTGTCCCAAGCAAAAGCCGGGCCCGTGAGAACACGGACCCGGCTTCGGCGCGACGTCTGGCTGCGGCGGGGTGAACCCCGCCGCGGATCACACGTCGTAGTACAGCGCGAACTCGTACGGGTGCGGGCGCAGCCGCAGCGGGTCGATCTCGTTCTCACGCTTGAGCGCGATCCAGGTCTCGATCACGTCCGGCGTGAACACGCCGCCCTCGAGCAGGAAGTCGTGGTCGCGCTCCAGGTTGTCCAGCACCTCGCCGAGCGAGCCGGGCACCTGCGCGACCTCGCGGGCCTCCTCGGGGGGAAGCTCGTAGAGGTCCTTGTCGACCGGGGCCGGCGGCTCGATCTTGTTCTTGATGCCGTCGAGGCCGGCCATCAGCATGGAGGCGAAGGCCAGGTACGGGTTGCCCGACGAGTCGGGGCAGCGGAACTCGACGCGCTTGGCCTTCGGGTTGTTGCCGGTGATCGGGATCCGGATGCACGCGGAGCGGTTGCGCTGCGAGTACACCAGGTTGACCGGGGCCTCGAAGCCGGGCACCAGGCGGTGGTAGGAGTTCACCGTCGGGTTGGTGAAGGCCAGCAGGCTCGGCGCGTGGTGCAGCAGGCCGCCGATGTAGTGGCGCGCGGTGTCGGACAGGCCGCCGTAGCCGGACTCGTCGTAGAACAGCGGCGCGCCGTCCTTCCACAGCGACTGGTGGCAGTGCATGCCGGAGCCGTTGTCGCCGAACAGCGGCTTGGGCATGAAGGTCGCGGTCTTGCCGGCCTGCCACGCCGTGTTCTTCACGATGTACTTGAACAGCTGCAGGTCGTCCGCGGCGTGCAGCAGCGAGTTGAACTTGTAGTTGATCTCGGACTGGCCGCCGGTGCCCACCTCGTGGTGCGCCCGCTCGACGGTGAAGCCGGAGTCGATCAGGTTCAGCGTGATCTTGTCGCGCAGGTCGGCGAAGTGGTCGGTCGGGGAGACAGGGAAGTAGCCGCCCTTGTACTTGACCTTGTAGCCCTTGTTGCCGCCCTCCTCGTCCGCGCCCGTGTTCCACCAGCCGGCGCTGGAGTCGATCTCGTGGAAGGAGGCGTTCTCGGCGCTGTCGAAGCGCACCGAGTCGAACAGGTAGAACTCCGCCTCGGCGCCGAAGTAGGCCGCGTCGGCCACGCCGTTCTCCGCGATGAACAGCTCCGCCTTGCGCGCGATGTTGCGCGGGTCGCGGCTGTAGGGCTCGCGGGTCAGCGGGTCGTGCACGAAGAAGTTGACGATGAGGGTCTTCTCGATGCGGAACGGGTCGATCCGCGCGGTCGCCAGGTCGGGCAGCAGCATCATGTCCGACTCGTGGATCTGCTGGAACCCGCGCACCGACGAGCCGTCGAAGGCCAGCCCCTCGGCCATCGCGTCCGCGTCGAACGCCGCGGCCGGCACGGTGAAGTGCTGCATGATGCCAGGCAGGTCGCTGAACCTGACGTCGACGAACTTCACTTCCTCGTCGGAGATGAAGCGCAGGACCTCGTCGGGATTGGTGAACACCCTCGTTGGCTCCTTCGGCTCGTAACCTGTCCCGGCACGTCGCCGGCTTTTTCCGTGACGAAACTAGGCGTGTGGTGTTGCCCGTCAGTCACCCGGGTGTTTCGCGGGTGTTAACGAGACCGCGAAAAGGCTAGTCGCGGACCTCACCGCCACCGTGCTGTGACCACGGCCTTACCCTGGAGGAGTGAACAGGTGGACCGGTTCGTGGATGTCCGGGCCGCGCGCGGCCACCGAGCCCGCCGCCGGCGGCCGTTCGGAGCACCGCTACCGCGGTGAGCGCTTCGGCCTGCCCGAGACCGGCGTCGGCTCCATCCCCTCCACCGCCCGCCGCGCGGTGGCCATGCTCATCGACTGCCTGCTGTCGGGCCTGATCACCGGCCTGTTCACCATGCCCGACCTGCCCCGCAACTGGAGCATCCTCACCTGGTTCGTCATCGGCGTGGTGGCCGTCTCCTTCTTCGGCTTCACCCCCGGCATGTACGCCATGGGCGTCCGCGTCGCCCGCATCGACGGCTCCGCCATGGTCGGCGTCCCCCGAGCCGTGCTGCGCACCTTCCTGTCCGGCCTGATCATCCCCGCCGTCGTCTGGGACTACGACTACCGCGGTCTGCACGACCGCCTGGTCGGCACGGTCGTCGTGCGCATGCGGTGACGCGCTCCCTCTCTTTCTCTCCCTGAACAGAGCGAAGGCGGAGCCAATCTTGTTCAAGCGGTTGCGAAGGTAGCACGATTTTATGGGCTGTTCAGATCCCTCAATTCGATGACCAAGTGAAGACAAGGCTAGCAGAGCAAGATAGACGTTTGCTGGTGCGCTTCGATCTTACCGGACCGAGTAGATAAACGACGCACTACGGGAAACATTTTGACCAAGGCCGCCTTCGTGTCGGCTGTGTTCGTGTTCCGTCAGCGGCGGCGCAGCGTGCGGGCCACGTTCCGCATCTTGGCGCCCTGCGGGAGCGGGCCCTTGGGCAGCGCGGCCCCGCGGCTGGCCAGGGCAGCCATGCCCTTCTCCAGACGGTCGACGTCGGCCTTCGAGATGTTGCGGGGCAGCTTGGTCATGTGCTGCTGGAGCTTGCGCAGCGGGACCTCGCCCTCGCCGTTGCCGACGATGATGTCGTAGATGGGGGTGCTGCCCACGACCCGGGACAGCCGCTTCTTCTCCTGCGCGAGCAGGGACTTCACCCGGTGCGGCGCGCCCTCGCCGACCAGCACGACGCCGGGCAGGCCCAGCACGCGGTGCACGGCGTCGAGCTGCGTGGTGCCGGCCACGGCCTGCGTGACCCGCCAGTTGCCGCGCAGGTTGTCCAGGGCCCACGCGGCCGCGCCGCGCTGGCCCTCCGCCTTGCTGTAGACGTTGCGCGACACGCGTCGTCCGAACAGCAACACAGCGGCCAGGGCGCCGAGCACGACGCCAGGGCCGAGGAACAGCCACTGCATGTCCCAGATCAGGCCGACCAGGAACGCGACGGCGGCGATGCCCACCAGAGCCGCGACCATGAGCGGCACCAGGGCCTTGTCCTCGCGGCGCTGCATCTTGAACGCCTCGAAGATCTGACTGCGCCGAGCCCGCGACTCCGCGCGCCGAGCGCGTGCCGCCTCCTTGGCGGCCGCCTTGTCGTCCTGCTTACCAGCCATGTGTCCAGGATAAGGCCGGTGGACGGACCGGTTCCGCCCCGCTCCGCATTTTCTGTCGGAGGGCTCTGCGAGGATGCGGGTCATGGACGCCGAAGGTCGACTCCTCGAAGACCTGGATCCGGACCAGCTCGGAGCGGTCACCGCACCTCGGGGGCCGGTGTGCGTGCTGGCCGGGGCGGGCACCGGAAAGACTAGGACGATCACTAGGCGCATCGCCTACCTCGTCGACCGGGGGCACGTCGCGCCGGGCCAGGTGCTCGCCGTCACCTTCACCAAACGCGCGGCCGGCGAGATGCGGACCCGGCTGCGGGCGCTCGGCGTGAGCGGCGCCCAGGCGGTCACCTTCCACGCGGCGGCCCTGCGTCAGCTGCGCTACTTCTGGCCGCGGGTCGTCGGCGACGCCCCGTGGGAGCTGCTCGACGGCAAGCTGCGGCTGGTCGGCCAGGCCGCCAACCGGGTCGGGGCGCCGACCAGCGCGGAGTCGTTGCGGGACCTGGCCAGCGAGATCGAGTGGGCCAAGGCCTCGCTCGTGACGCCGGACGACTACCCGGTGGCGGTGTCCAAGGCTCGGCGTGACGTGCCGCTGCCGGCCGAGCAGATCTCCCGGGTCTACCAGGGCTACGAGCAGCTCAAGACGCGGGCGCGGATGCTCGACTTCGACGACCTGCTGCTGCACACCGCGGCGATCCTGGAAGAGCACTCCGACGTCGCGGTCGAGTTCCGCGACCGGTACCGCTGCTTCGTGGTCGACGAGTACCAGGACGTGACGCCGCTGCAGCAGCGGGTGCTCGACGGTTGGCTCGGCGGCCGGGACGACCTGACCGTGGTCGGCGACGCCAACCAGACCATCTACTCGTTCGCGGGCGCCTCGCCGCGGCCGCTGCTGGACTTCCCCCGGCGGTTCCCCGAGGCCGTGGTGGTGCGCCTTGAGCGTGACTACCGGTCGACGCCCGAGGTGGTGTCGCTGGCCAACCAGGTGATCGGGGCGGCGCGGGACCGGCCGGCCGGGTCACGGCTGCGGCTGATCGGGCTGCGGCCGCCGGGGCCGGTTCCGATGTTCTCGGAGTTCGACGACGAGCCCACCGAGGCGCAGGCGGTGGCCGAGCGGGTCGGGGCGCTGCTGCGCAACGGCGTGGCGGCCAGCGAGATCGCCATCCTCTACCGGGTCAACGCCCAGTCGGAGGCCTACGAGCAGGCGCTGACCGAGAAGCAGATCCCGTACCAGGTGCGCGGCGGCGAGCGGTTCTTCGCCCGGCCCGAGATCCGGCAGGCGATGATGTCGCTGCGGTCGGCCGCCGGTGGGGCGCCGACGGCGGAGCTGCCTACCGTGGTCCGCGAGGTGCTCAAGCCGCACGGCCTGTCGCTGGAGCCGCCGACCGGTGGGGCGCAGCGGGAGCGCTGGGAGTCGCTGCTGGCGCTCGTCGAGCTGGCCGAAGAGCTCGACTCGGTGACGCCGGGCGCCGACCTGGCGCGGTTCGTGGGCGAGCTGGAGATGCGGGCCGAGGCGCAGCACCCGCCGACCGTGGAGGGCGTCACGCTGGCGTCGCTGCACGCGGCGAAGGGGCTGGAGTGGGACGCGGTGTTCCTCATCGGGCTGACTGACGGCACCGTGCCGATCCAGCACGCCGACACCGACGAGGCGGCGATCGAGGAGGAGCGCCGGCTGCTGTACGTCGGCGTCACCCGGGCGCGTGAACATCTGTGGCTGTCCTGGTCGCTGTCGCGGACTGCGGGCGGCCGCCGGAGCCGCCGTCGCAGCCGTTTCCTCTACGGGCTGCTGCCCGAGGACCACCCGGCCGCGCGATCGATCGGCGGCGCGAGCCGGGAGGCGGGGCCGGCGCGGCGAGCCGTCCGGGTCGAGTGCCGGGTGTGCGGCGACGCACTGACGAGCACGCCCGCGATCAAGCTGGGCCGCTGCGCGACCTGTCCGTCCGATGTGGACGAGGAGCTGCTGGAACGCCTGAAGAAGTGGCGTGCGGCGCGGGCCAAGCAGTTGAGGGTTCCTCCGTACGTGGTGTTCACGGACACCACGCTCACCGCCATCGCCGAGCAGCGGCCGGCCGACACCGGCGGCCTGGTGGCCATCTCCGGCATCGGCCCGAGCAAGCTCGACAAGTACGGAGCGGACGTTCTCGCCCTGGTCAAGGGCGGTGCGGGTGTAGGCTCCACCTGACCGCCAAGAAGTTTCGGCGGAACTTTTCAAAAACCGGTTGCACGCCCCTGCGCAGGGGCAATAGCCTGCATAGGCGGGGCGCGAGACGCCCTGACAAGACGAGAACCGACACGGTGTCACTGGCACATCGGCACTACGAGACCCTGGATGGGAGGCGGACGGCATGGGCAGCAACGGAATCAACATTCTGGTCGCACCGGCCTATCCGCTGGCCGGGGCTCTTGCCATGTGCGGCAACGACAGCACCAGTGGTGTCTCCGTCGATCAGACCTGGCCTCGGACGGCCGGCCTGGTCGAGCGCGCCCTGACCAATGGTCAGCCGGCGTTCGTCAAGGTCCGCAAGCACGTTCTTCTCTGGTCCGCGCAGGAGCGAAGTACCTGACCGCAGCGTCAGGCACTACGGCTCACTAAGGCCGCGGACCCGGGAACGGGACCGCGGCCTTTGTGGTTTTTCGGCACAACTCGAACGGCAGGGACATGCACGCCCCGACGTACGACAGCACCACCGCCACCACCTGCATGAGCACCACCGAAACCGGGAGGAAGTCCACCATGTTCACCGCCACCGTTCCGATAGAGGGAACTGTGCTGCCCGACTTCGCCGCGCCCACCGGCGCCGGAGTGGCCGAGCTGCTCGACACCGCGCCGGGTGCCGGGCTCGACCTGCCCTGCCGGGCCAACAACCCGGACCTGTGGTTCGCCGACGCTCCCGCCGAGTTGGAGCAGGCGAAGTCCCTTTGCGCCAGCTGCCCCGTCCTGACCGAGTGCCTTGCCGCCGCTCTCGCCCGGCGTGAGCCGTGGGGCGTCTGGGGTGGCGAGATCTTCGAGCGTGGCGCGGTCATCCCGCGCAAGCGGCCCCGTGGCCGTCCGCGCAAGAACGACCGCCTCGCCGAGGCGGGCTCGGGCACCACAGGAAATCAGGAGGCCGCCGCGTGAACACCGCCAGCTACACCACAGACATCCCGATGATCATGGATCGCAAACCTGAGGGGACCTCGTTCATGTTGCTCGACCAAGAACTCGCACGAATCCGATTGCATGAAGTACGCCTGGTAGCCGAGGAGCAACGCTTGGCCCGCCGGCTGAGCGCCACCACCCGGTGGCGCAAGGTCGCCGGCTGGGCCGCCAGGCGCGCGGAGCGGGCTTCATCCCGGTACGTCGCCTGACAGTGTTGAATTGCGCCGCCTTCGGCGTCGCGGGCTCGGCCCCCGAGTAGCCGATGCTCTGCCTTTGCCGCGCGTTCCGCGCGGGCGAGGCCGCTCGTGACCGGTGCCT
>NZ_KK037166.1:4711183-4712694 GCF_000568255.1 Kutzneria sp. 744 | reverse complement strand
CCGGCACCGGCCGACGATGGCGGAGCCGGAGACACCGCTGGCCCGCAGTTCGGCGGCCCGGACCACACCGTCGGGCATGGTGTGCGCGAGCGACGCCAGGTCGGGCGGCGAGGTGTGGGTCATGACCTCGATGGTCCGGCCGGGGCCGCCGCGGCGGAATACCGATTTGATTTCTGTGGACAACTCGCCGCCAGGTGGCCCGATCGGTTTCCAGGGCTGTGGACAACCCTGGGGACGCGCAGGTCAGGTCAGTCGGCGAAGCCGGGCTGCCACCGCGACACGATCGCCCGCGCCGGCACCTCGGCCCCGAGCTGGCACAGGATGCCGGTCGCGCCCATGGTCACCCGGTGGATGAGCAGGTACTGCGGCGGCAGGTTGAGCGAACGCCCGGTGCGGAAGTCCTGCCCGCGCAGGTCGCCGATGCGCTCGGCCTGCTTCTGCAGCCATTTGCGGGTGAACGTGAAGCGCTCGGTCCGCAGCGGCTCGACGAACGGCCCGAGGTAGGCGACGACGTCGTCCGGCTCGACCTCGCTGTCCGGCCGCACGAAGTGCTCGACCCGCAGCAGCTCCAACAGCTCCTCGGAACGGTGCTCCAGCGACAGCCGGGTCATCAGGCCCAGGGTGCGCGGCAGGCCGTCGGGCAGCCGGGCGGCCGCGCCGAAGTCGATCACGCACAGCCGGCCGTCCGGCATCAGCATGAAGTTGCCGGGGTGCGGGTCGGCGTGCAGCAGCCCGGTCCTGGCCGGCGACGAGAAGTGGAACTCCGACAGCAGCGTGCCGGCGTGGTCGCGGGTCTCCTGCTCGCCGTCACGGATGATCGACGCCAGCGGCGTGCCGGTCACCCACTCGGAGACGACCACCATCGGTGCGCTGGCCACGACCCTGGGCACCAGCACGTGCTCGTCGCCGTCGAAGGCTTTGGCGAAGGCGCGCTGGTGGGCGGCCTCGGTCCGGTAGTCCAGCTCCTCGACCATGCGCTCGCGCAGCTCGGCCAGCAGCGGCTTGATCTCGGCCCCGGGCACCAGGGCCTGGAACAGCCGGCTGAACCGCTGGAGCTGCTTCAGGTCGGACAGCAGCGCCTCGTCCGCGCCCGGGTACTGCACCTTGACGGCGACCTCGCGGCCGTCGTGCCAGATCGCCCGGTGCACCTGGCCGATGCTGGCCGCGGCCGCCGGAACGTCGTCGAACTCCTGGAACCGCTTGCTCCACGAGGCGCCGAGCTGCTCGGCCAGCACGCGGTGCACGCTGCGCGTCTCCAGCGGCGGCGCGGCGGCCTGGAGCTTGGTCAGGGCGTCTCGGTAGGGCGCGGCGAGCTCGTCCGGCACGGCCGCCTCGAACACGCTCAGCGCCTGGCCGAACTTCATCGCGCCGCCCTTGAGCTGCCCGAGCACCGCGAACAGCTGCTCGGCCGTCTTGGCGTTGAGCTGTGAGCTGACCTCCTCGGCGCTCTGGCCGATCAGCCGCTTGCCCCAGCCGCCGACCACCCGACCGGCTACCCCGATCGGGAGACT
>NZ_KK037166.1:4708167-4709557 GCF_000568255.1 Kutzneria sp. 744 | reverse complement strand
AGACCGATTTCGTGGCGCAGGCCGCCACGAAATCGCGTCCTCGGTGCTGGTCAGCTCTGACCGGGGCCGCTTTCGCCCCGCTCCTTCTCCTCGCGCTCGGTGCGCTCGAGCTCGGCGATCGGATCGTCGCCGAGCTCGCCGACGGCGCCGAGGCGCTCGGAGAACTCCATCGGGTCGTCGAGGTCCTCGGCCGTCGGAATGAGGTCCGGGTGGGCCCAGATGCCGTCCCGCTTCTCGATGCCGTGCTGGTCGCCGACCAGACGCCACAGGGCGGCGGCGGCGCGCAGCCGGCGCGGCCGGAGTTCAAGGCCGACAAGGGTGGCGAAGGTCTGCTCGGCCGGCCCGCCGCTGGCCCGGCGGCGACGCAGCGTCTCGCGCAGGGCCTCGGCGCCCGGCAGGCGCTCGCCGACGGCGTCGCCGACGACCACGTCCACCCAGCCCTCGACCAGGGCCAGCAGCGTCTCCAGGCGGGTGAGCGCCGACTTCTGCTCGGGCGTGGTCTGCGGTTCGAGCAGGCCGGACCGCATGGCCTCCTCGATGCTCTGCGGGTTGCTCGGGTCGATCTGCGTGGCCAGCTGCTCCAACGCGGCGGTGTCGACCTTGATGCCCCGGGCGAACTCCTCGACCGTGGCCAGCAGTCTGCCGCAGCCACGGCACGTGGGCGAACAGCCGCTGGTGGGCGGCCTCGCGTGCGGCCAGGAAGACCATGACCTCGCTGGCCGGGCGCTCCAGGCCGCCGGTGAACTTCTCGATGTTGGCCGGCAACAGCGAGGCGGTGCCCTCGGGCCCGAGCGGCAGGCCGACGTCGGTGGAGGTGAGGACCTCGGCCGCCAGCTGCGCCAGCGCGTTGCCGAGCTGCGAGCCGAACGCCATGCCGCCCATCTGGCCGACCATCGCCAGCATCGGGCCGGCCGCGGCCTTGGCCTCCTCGGGCAACGCGTCGACCCAGGCGCCGGACACCCGCTGCGCCACCGGGTCGAACAGCCGCTGCCAGGTCGGCAGCGTCTCGTTCACCCAGTCCGTCGCCGACCACGCCTTGGCCACACGCGCGCCGGCCGGCAGGGTGGTCGCCGGGTCCAGCCACATCTCGGCCAGGTGCACCGCGTCAGCCACGGCGCCGGTCTGGTCGGCGCCCGCGGCGCCGCCGGACTGGGCCAGCTGCTGCACCGCGATCTGCTTGGCCAGCTCGTAGTTGACCGGCCCGCCACCCGATGTCTGGGCCTGGCTGAGCATCTGACCCAGCTGGCTGAGCATCTGGCCGAGCTGGCCCATGTCGAAGGGGACGCCCCCGGGCGGCATCCCCCCGGGCGGTGTGTTTCCGCCGCCGGAGGAGGAGCCCTCGCCGCGGTCGTCAGGGTTCTGGGACGGATTGAACCCGAACGGCAGATCG
>NZ_KK037166.1:4635512-4708067 GCF_000568255.1 Kutzneria sp. 744 | reverse complement strand
TCGTGCTCGTGGCGGTCATCGGTCTGCTCGGTGGCGTCGTCTCGATCCCGTACGTGGCGATCGGCCCGGGCCCGACCTTCAACACGCTGGGCAGCGTCGACAACACCACGGTGATCTCGGTGCAGGGCCAGAACACCTTCCCCACCAAGGGCCAGCTGCGCATGACCACGGTCTCGCTGACCGACAGCGTGACCCTGTTCGGGGCGCTGGGCCTGTGGGCGTCCGGCCGGTACTCGCTGGCCCCGCGTGAGGAGTACTTCAAGCCGGGCGAGTCGCAGCAGGACGTGCAGAAGGAGAACGTCCAGCAGTTCACCGACTCGCAGTCCAACGCGCAGGTCGCCGCGCTGCGCTACCTCGGCTACCCGATGAAGGTGCTGGTCGGCACGATCAGCCAGGGCAGCCCCGTGACCGGTGTGCTCAACGCCGGCGACCGGCTGCTGTCCGTGAACGGCGCGAAGGTGAGCACCTCGCAGCAGGTGCAGGACGCGCTCAAGGACACCAAGCCCGGGCAGGCCGTGCCGGTGACGTTCCAGCGCGGCACCGCGCCCGAGCAGACCGCGACCATCACGCTCGGCCACAGCGACGACCGCACCTGGGGCTTCATGGGCATCGGCCCGATCGACCGGCCGGACGTCGCGTTCCAGGTCAAGATCAGCCTGGCCGACGTGGGCGGGCCCTCGGCCGGCCTGATCTTCGCGCTCAGCGTGATCGACAAGCTGACGCCGGACAACCTCGACAACGGCGGCATCATCGCCGGCACCGGGGAGATCACCGACCAGGGCGAGGTCAAGCCGATCGGCGGCATCCCGTTCAAGATGATCGCCGCCAAGGAGGCGGGCGCGACCGCGTTCCTGGCCCCGGCCGACAACTGCGCCGAGGCCAAGCAGCACGCGCCGGACGGCCTCAAGCTGATCAAGGTCAACACGCTGGCCGACGCCGTCAGCTCGCTTCAGGCCCTCAAAGCCGGCAAGCCCACGCCGGGCTGCTGAGCCTTTGGCGCGCGTTCCGCGCGCGGTGAGGTCGCTCTAGAGCCGGTCTCTTTCCTTGCGTCATGTCGATCGATGGAAAGACTCGATCGACATGACGCCGCGGTCCAGAGACCGGCGCGACCTCGCGTGTGCTGAGGGCGGAACCGCCTGTGTTCAGGGGCGGAGGGTCTGGAGGAGGGCGCCGGTGAGGTTGGGGGCCAGCTCGGGGTGCTCGACGATCTCGTCCGGACGGTCCTGGTCGCCGCGCAGGCGCAGCACACAGGCGGCGGTGCCGTCACGCAGGACGGCGGCGACGAGGCGGGCCTCGCGGCGCTGCGGGTGCTCGGAGGCGACCCGGCGCAGCACGGAGGTGTCGTCGGCGACGGACTCGATCTCGGCCTCCGCGTCCGGCGGCAGCACCACGATCTCCTGGGCCACCGCGCAGCCGGTGACCGAGTCGGGCCAGACGATGGACGCCAGCGCGTCGCCGAGGTCCTCGCCGGGCAGCTCCTCCTGGGCGATCGGCGTCAGCGAGGCGTCCGGATCCAGCTGCGTGCGCAGCTCCGGCTGCTGGGCGATCAGCTGGGCCGTCGGCACCAGCGCGAACAGCTGCGGGACCTGGTCCCAGCCGGCGGCGGAGACGAACTCCTCGACCTCGCGGGCCAGTGCGGGCAGCAGCGTCGGCCGGCTCTCGTCGGCGTCGTCAACAGAAGGCACGCCGCCCATCGTCGCATCCGAGCACGACCCTTCCGGACAAGGCCCGGGCGCGCGGGTGTCCCGCCCGTGGAACTCAGGACACCGTCCGTAGAGTTGTCACAGGTGGCGAGGCCCGGCAGGGTCGCGTCCGCGTTACGCCGACCGCAACCGTAGGAGAGTGCCCCGTGGCAAACCGGCCTCCCGTCGGACTACCCACGCTGTCCCGACGCAGCCGCATCCTGATCGTCGTCGGGGTGATCGTGCTCATCGGGCTGATCCTCAGCTCACGGGTGCTCTCGACCTACATCGACTGGCTCTGGTTCGGCGAGGTCGGCTTCCAGTCGGTGTTCACCACGACACTGGTGACCAAGCTGGTGCTGTTCCTGGTGGTCGGTGTCGTGGTCGGCGGCCTGGTGTGGGCCAACCTGTTCCTGGCCTACCGGGGCCGCCCGGTGTTCGTGCCGCTGTCCGGGCCGGACGACCCGGTCTCGCGGTACCGCACGGTGGTCAGCCGCCGCCTCAAGCTGTTCGGCATCGGCATCCCGGTGATCGTCGGCTTCCTGTCCGCGGTCACCGCCACCAACGACTGGCAGCAGGCGCAGCTGTTCCTGCACGGCACCAGCTTCGGCAAGACCGACCCGATCTTCAATCTCGACATCGGCTTCTTCGTGTTCACGCTGCCGTTCTACGAGTGGATGCTGAACTGGCTGTTCGTCGCGACCGCGCTGTCCTTCTTCGGCGCGCTGATCACGCACTACCTGTACGGCGCCATCCGGTTCGCCGGCCGCGGCGGCCAGCTGTCCGGGCCGGCCCGCATCCAGCTGTCGATCATCGCCGGCGTCTTCGTGCTGTTCAAGGCGGTCGCGTACTTCTTCGACCGCTACGACCTGCTGTTCTCGCAGAGCAACCCGCAGGCCTTCGGCGCCACCTACACCGCGCTGAACGCGATCATGCCGGCCAAGCTGATCCTGCTGTGCATCGCGGTGTTCTGCGCCGCCGCCTTCTTCGCCGGCGCGTTCCTGCGCAACCTGCAGCTGCCGGCCATCGCCACCGCCCTGCTGGTGCTGTCCAGCCTGCTGATCGGCGTGGCCTGGCCCGCCGTGCTCCAGCAGTTCTCGGTCGCCCCCAACGCGAACGAGAAGGAGTCGGTGCCGATCTCGCACAACATCGCGGCCACCACCGACGCCTTCGGCCTCGGCAAGGACAAGGTCAGCTACCAGAACTACGACAACAGGCCGACCGCGACCGCCGACCAGGTCAAGACCGACACGCCGACGGTGTCCAACGCCCGGCTGCTCGACCCCAGCGTGCTCTACCCGACGTTCAAGCAGTTCCGGCAGGGCCGCAACTTCTACGACTTCCCGCCGAAGCTGGACATCGACCGCTACTCGGTCAACGGCGTCACCAGCGACTACATCGTGGCCGCCCGCGAGATCAACACCAACGGCCTCGCGGACAGCCAGAAGAACTGGATCAACGAGCACCTGGTCTACACCCACGGCAACGGCTTCGTGGTGGCCAAGGCCAGCACCGTCACCTCGACCGGCTACCCCGACTTCTCCGTCAGCGAGCTCGGCTCCGACGGCAAGGTCAGCGAGGGCGAGATCAACGTCAAGCAGCCCCGCATCTACTACGGCGAGCTGCAGGGCGACACCAACGACTACGCCATCGTCGGCGGCCCCGACGGTCAGAAGCCCGGCGACGGCCAGGAATACGACACCGACGCCACCAAGTACACCTACCAGGGCAGCGGCGGCGTCTCTGTCGGCAACTGGTTCAACCGCCTCGTGTTCGCGGCGTACTACGGCGAGCGGAACATCCTGTTCAACTCGGCGATCACCGACAACTCGAAGATCATGTACTACCGCGACCCCGCGGACCGGGTCAAGAACGTCGCGCCGTGGCTCACGCTCGACAGCGACCCGTACCCCGCGGTCATCGACGGCAACATCGAGTGGATCGTCGACGGCTACACCACGCTCACCAACTACCCGTACTCGCAGCAGACCCAACTCGGCGACGCCACCACTGATTCGCTCAACGCCAACGCCAACGCGGCCCGGCAGCCCAACCAGGGCGTCGCCTACATCCGCAACTCGGTCAAGGCCACGGTGGACGCCTACACCGGCCAGGTGAAGCTGTACTCCGTCGACGACACCGACCCCGTGCTCAAGGCCTGGGAGTCGGTCTACCCCGGCACCGTGCAGCCCAGCAGCGCCATCAGCTCGCAGCTGCGGGCCCACTTCCGGTACCCCGAGGACCTGTTCAAGGTGCAGCGCGGCCTGCTGGCCAAGTACCACGTCACCAACCCGCAGAACTTCTTCTCCAGTGTCGGCTTCTGGAACGTGCCCGGCGACCCCACCGCGGTCGACAACCCCACCAGCACGCAGGCGATCCAGGCCCAGACCACGCCGCAGCCGCCCTACTACGTGATGTCGGGCAACCCGGCCAACAGCGACGGCAAGGCGAGCTTCCAGCTCACCAGCCCGCTCGTGTTCCTCGGCCGTGACTTCATGTCCGCCTACGTCTCCGTGGCATCCGACCCAGGACCCAACTACGGCAAGATAACCGTGCTGCAACTGCCGACGGACACCCAGACACCCGGTCCGAAGCTGATGCAGACCCAGTTCATCACCACCAACGCCAACCAGCTCAACCTGTTCCGGCAGCAGGCCACCAACATCAAGTACGGCAACCTGCTCACCCTGCCCGTCGGCGGCAGCCTGCTCTACGTCGAGCCCATGTACGTCGAGCAGAGCCAGAGCGCCAACTCCAACACCTCCTACCCACAGCTGTCACGAGTGCTCGTCAGCTTCAACGGAGGGGTCGGCTTCGCGCCCACCTTCACCGAGGCGCTCAACCAGGCCCTCAACGGCCCCGGCGCCGGCAGCGGCGGGGGAGGCGGTGGGGGAGGCGGCAACACCGGAACCAGCACGCCGCCCACCACCACGACCGGGCAGCCCGGCGGCGGCAGCCCCGACATGGCCAAGGCCGTCACCGACATCCAGTCCGCGCTCGCCGCCATCAAGGCCGCCCAGCAGAGCGGCGACTTCCAGGCCCTCGGCAACGCCTACAAGGCGCTCGACGACGCCACCAAGGAGTTCACCGCCGCACAAGGCTCCACCAGCACCGCACCCACCACCACCGGCGGCGGAAGATGATCTAGGTCACGTGGTGGACACTCGATTTGCATCGGGTGTCCACCACCCGTATAGTTCTAATTACCGACGCGGGGTGGAGCAGCTCGGTAGCTCGCTGGGCTCATAACCCAGAGGTCGCAGGTTCAAATCCTGTCCCCGCTACAGATTGGGAGATCCCCGTTTGCCTAACGGCAAACGGGGATCTTTCGCTTTCACACTGGGGTTCCCGCCCCAGACCCCGAGGCAGGGCGGGCTTCGCCCCCCTGCACCCCCGTCCCGGGGACTTCGCTTCGCTCGTCCCCCGGACGTGACTTCGCTTCGCTCGTCGCCTTGACTTCGCTTCGCTCGTCGCCTTGACTTCGCTTCGCTCGTCGGTGGGTGGGGGCGGGTGTGGCCTGTCCTGGGGCTGCGTCTTTCTGGTGGCTGTCTGGTTCTCGTTGGCTGTGCGTGCTTCCTGGTGCCCGGGTGGGCTTCTCGTGGGCTGTGGGACGTTCTGGCGGCCTGGCGGGTCCCCGTCAGCTGTGCGGCGCTTCCGTTGCCTGTCGGGCGGTGGGTGGGCTGTTGGGGCCAGCTGTTGGGCTGTCTGGGCTTCGGGCGGACCGTCTGGCCCTCTTTGGGGCATGCCTGTCCGGCCTTCCTTCCTCATGGCGTCCGGCTGCTGAGGGGTATTGGCTGGTCAGGTGGGGTGGTGGGGGGCGATTTGGTATTGGGGAGCGGGTCGGGTAGAGTTCTAATTACCGACGCGGGGTGGAGCAGCTCGGTAGCTCGCTGGGCTCATAACCCAGAGGTCGCAGGTTCAAATCCTGTCCCCGCTACAAATTGGGAGATCCCCGTCTGCGGATTGCGCAGGCGGGGATTTTTCGCATTTGTATCTGGGGGACGACCCCCAGACCCCCGATGTGGGGCTTCGCCCCACACGCCCCTGGGACATCGCCCCACACGCCCCGGTGGGCTTTGCTTCGCTCGCCTTGTGCAGGGTGGGGTCCGGGGAAAAGACGTGCGCCGGGGGTTGGCCGGCGCACGGGGGAAAGCGAGATCAGCTCATGTTCTCGACCCAGAAGTGGGCGCAGGCCACGGAGCAGACACGGCCCTCACCGGTCACCTTGCGGTGCTTGCGGATGTGCTTGCCGCACACCACGCACTCGTCCTTGCCGGCCTGCCCGGGAATGCCTCCTGAGGCCCACGCACGCGCGTGCTGCACAACCTTGTGCTCCATCCACTTCATGCCCACAGCGGCACCTCCACCCATCACTCCGGTGGACACCCGCCCACCCGCGGTGATGGTCCCGTGACACGGGCGCACCCCGAAGAGGGCAAGCCCAACTCCACCGATTCGGAGGATGATCGGAACACTGGGATGGGCGTACGGCGGCACAGAAAGTGACGATCCACGCTATCCGGGGCCACCGGAACACCGCAGTGGAGGCCCAAAAACCTACGTGTGGTGGGCGTCACGAAGGGTCGGAGCCGCGCAGGGCGGCCAACCACAGGGCAAGGGCGGCGGTGATGACGGTGGCGCCGAGCCAACTCCAGATGCCGCTGCCGTCCAAGAACGCCCAGAGAAAGCCGACGACGGGGGCCGGGACGATCAGGACGATGTCGGCCCGGAGCTGGCGGAGCAGGCCCCGGACGGACGCGGCACGGGCCCGGACGGAGTCGTCGACCACGGACGGGTTGTCGACTCGGCGGCCGCGCGGGTCGTCACTGCGGACGCGGCCGGAGGGGTAGAGCACGACGCCGTCGACGACGGCGGCGACGAGGCGGTGACGGCGAGGGGCGCCGTGCAGGGCGATGGTGCTGGGGGTGGGCAGGGTGACCAGCGCCGGGTCGAAGTAGACGGGGATCCAGCGGCGCGGGATGTCCTCGGTCTCCAGCCACGAGCGGGCCATGAGGCCGGAGGTGACCCGAACGCGGCGGACAGGGACCTGGACCGGGGGCCGGCGGGTGAGGCCGAAGCGGGAGAAGAGCCGGATCAGGGTCACCAACAGCATCAACGCGGCGGCGATGGCGATGAACAGGAGCTCGCCGCTGGAGCGGTCGGCGGCGATCAGGGTCACGGCGTGAGGGATGACGGCGTGCGAGGGCTCAGCGGGGTCGTAGCCGACCAGGACGGCGGTGCCGACCGGTGGGGGCGTGACGTCGAGCTCGATGGTGGCCCGGCCCTGGTCCCAGGTGACGGTGGCGGTGTCCGCATTCTGGTCGACGGCGGTCACATGGCCGCTGGCCCGGGAGGTCAGCGGAGCTAACGACGCACGGGCCGAGGCCAGGGTGCTGGCCGAGAACGCGGCGACGACGGCGCATACGACCAGCACAAGCACAGTGGCGGCCAAGCCGTGTCGCACAGCACGCGTCCGGATGCCCATGAGGTCACATCCTGCCGAGTCCGCCTTCCGTAGGTTCCCGCAGGGTGGGAAACGCGCAAGACTCGGGTGTCACCTGCATAGTGTGACGAACTGGAAACTGGGGGCTTCAAGGGGAAAGGCATGCTCGTGAGTCGAACGCCACGTGCGCTGCTCGCGGTCGCCGTCTCGGTGACCGCGTCCGCACTGCTGTTGTCGGCCTGTGGGGGATCGGCAGGTTCCTCCGCGCCGCCACCCACCAAGCAGATCGGCCAGAACGACATCAACCCGATGTCGCGCGACCAGGTCAAGGACGGCGGCATCCTGCAGTGGGGTGTCCAGGCCTTCCCGGCGAACTTCAACATGCTCGCCATCGACGCCAGCAGCGGCGACATCCCGCCGGTCGTCCAGTCGTTCGAGCCGACGCCGGCCATCGCCGACGCCTCCGGCAACTGGATCCCCGACCCGGACTACGTCGAGTCGTTCAAGCTGACCTCGTCGGACCCGCAGAAGGTCGAGTACAAGCTCAACCCCAAGGCCAAGTGGAGCGACGGCACGCCGATCACCTGGGAGGACTACAAGTCCGAGTGGCAGGCGCTCAACGGCAAGAACACCGCCTACCAGCCGCTGAGCACGGCCGGCTACGCCAGCATCTCCGACATCAGCAAGGGCGCCGACGACTACTCGTTCACCGTCTCCTACAGCCCCAAGCTGGCCGAGTGGTCGAACCTGTTCAACGTGCTCTACCCCAAGTCGATGACCTCCAGCCCGGAGGAGTTCAACCACGGCTGGAAGGACGCGCCGAAGGTCACGGCCGGCCCGTTCAAGGTCGACAACCTGGACAAGACCGGCAACAACGTCTCGGTGGTGCCCGACCCGGCCTGGTGGGGTGACAAGCCCAAGCTGGACAAGATCGTCTTCAAGTACTACTCCAGCGCCAACGTCGAGGTGGACGGCCTGGCCAGCGGGGCCTTCGACTTCGCGAGCGTGGCCTCCAACATCGACGCCTTCAAGCGCACCTCGGCCATGAAGAACGTGACCCTGCGGCGGGCCAACCTGCCCAACTACCGCGAGATCGTGTTCAACGGCGCCGGCAACTCGATCCTCAACGACCAGAAGCTGCGCGTCGCGATCATCAAGGGCATCAACCGCGACCCGATCGCCAAGGCCGAGATCAGCCAGCTGCTGCCGGACGCCAAGCCCCTGGGCAACCACATCTTCCTGCCCGGCTTCCCCGGCTACGAGGACCACTCGGCCGGCTACCTCTACAACCCGGACGAGGCCCGCAAGGAGCTGGACGCCGACGGCTGGAAGCTGGCCGACGGGGCCAAGGTCCGCAGCAAGAACGGCAAGCAGCTGACCATCCGCAACGCCATCCCGGCCGGCACCAAGTCGGCGCTGGACGAGGCCCAGCTGGTGCAGCAGCAGCTCGCGGCGATCGGCGTCGACCTCCAGATCGTCCAGGACGACCCGAACACCTTCTTCGACGAGCACATCACGCCCGGCGACTTCGACATCGCCAACTTCGCCCAGATGGGCGACGGCGCGCCGCCGGTCAACAACGCCCAGAGCTGGTTCACCACGGGCGACCAGGCGCTCGGCAACTCCGGCCGGATCGGCGACGACAGCATCAACAAGCTGCTCGACCAGGCGTCCTCCGAGCTGGACCAGGACAAGCGGTACGCGCTGCTCAACGAGGTGGACAAGCAGGTGTGGGCGCTGGGCCACTCGCTGCCGCTCTACCAGCGTCCGTCCATCGTGGCCGTTCGCAACGGCCTGGCCAACTTCGGCAACTCGGGCCTGGCCAGCACCAAGTACACCGACATCGGCTGGGCCAAGTAAGCGCAGTTCAACGGGGGCATTGTCGACGGAGACAGTGACGCGACAGTGGTCCTGAGTTCAATGACGGTCAGCACGGGCCGGGTGGTCGAGCCGCTCGCCCCGCGCTGACCAAAACTGGGGGTCAGCGCGGTGCGACACGCAGCGCTCCCACCGGGCCCGTGCGCAGAGCGGGCGCGAGCCAGAGCAGGACCAGGAGCGTTCCGGCCCCCGCGAGCACGAAGGTGACGCGGGGGCCGGCGACGTCGAGCAGCAGGTCACCCGCCACGTAGGCAACACCGGATCCCAGTTGCGCGGCGGTGGACAGGGTGCCGAACACACGGCCCAGCAGCGGTCGGGGCACGGCGTTCTGGACGGCGGTGTCGAAGCCGATGTTCTCGCCGGAATTGCCCGCGCCGGCGATCAGTTGGGCAACGACGACAACAACGAGGGTCGGCGCCAGGCCCGCCAGGATCATGCCGACGCCGGTCGCGGCGATCGCGACGGCCAGCAGGGCGACGGGTGAGCGTCCGCGAGCCAATCTCGTGCACGCGAGCGATGTCAGGGTCATGCCGATGCCGAAGGCGCTGGCGGCCAGGCCGTACCCGGCCGGCCCGGCCGAGAGTTGGTAGCCGGTGAGGAACACCAGCGCCACGTTGTCGACGGTCGCGAACACCACCAGGGCGAACATGGTCAGGATCAGGATTCTGACCGGCCGGTTGGTTGCGACATGACGTATGCCGGCCACCGCCTCCGCCCACACTCCGGTGATGACCGAGGGATCACGGACTGGCTGGAAGGCTGGCAGCCGCGCGAGCAGCACTGCGGCGATGACGAAGGTCGCGACATCGACGGCCAACGCGGTGCGCACCCCGCCGGGCCCGATGGACAGGAGGCCGCCGACGGCCGGGCCCGCGGCGAGCTGAAGAGTTCGCCCCAACCCGAACAAGGCGTTGGCGGGGCCGCGATCGGTCGGGCTGACCAGGACCGGGACCAGGCTGCGCCCGGCCGGGCCCCGGAGGGTGCTCAGTGCCCCCGCCACGACGATGAGCCCGAGCAGCAACGGCAGCGGTGGCACCGTCAACGCGATCAATCCGATGACCGCTGCTGAGGCCAGGTCACAGCAGGTGATCAACCGGCGGGTCGGGACCCGGTCGACGAACACCCCGGCCAAGGGGCCGCCGAACCGCGGCAGGGCATTCGCCACCAGCAGCAGGCTCACACCGGTCGGTCCGTGCTGCGCCGCGGCGAGCAACACCAGCGCCGCGGTGGTGATTCCGTCACCGACGCACGAGACGGCCCGTGACACACACAGCGCGCGGAAACCCGGATTGTCACGCAGGAGGCGGGTTCGCGGTCCGGGATTCACCGATGGGGGCGACGCAGCCATGAGCGTAGGGTGCCGCCGGCAACCTCCGAGAGTCGTGGATTCGGCGGTGGCCGAATCCACGACGTGTCACCGTTTCGAGTGGAGCGACGCGGGGCGGTGCCGGTTCGCCGTGTCGCCGTTGCAGGAGACGATGTCGGCCCTGCTGGTGCTGAGCGCGCCGAGCCGTCACTGCTGGTACCTACCGTGGCTGCGTGACATCCGGTCCGCCACCGCCACCATCGACCTCGGGTTGCTGAGGGCGGCCGTGCCGTCGAACGGGCATGGTCCGGACTTCCTGTGGCCCAGCCCCACCGGCCCACTCGCCACCATCGAGGAGGACCTCGCCCAGGTCCAGGCCACCAGTCCAGACGTCGTCGCCGCTGAACTGTCCGAACACGCCGGCCGCCTCGACCCCGTGACCGTGTCCGCGGACCTCCGCCGCGCACTCACCGGAGACCCCACCGAAGTTCGGGACACGCTGGTCGCTCAGCAACGCCTGGCTTGGCAGACTCTGGTCGAACCGCTGTGGGACCGGATTCGCGGCCTGCTCGACGCCGACATCACCACGCGTGCACGGCATCTGGCCGACGGCGGCCTGGAGATGTTGTTCGCCCACCTCCACCGGCGGGCCATGTGGGAGAACGGCGCTCTGCGCCTGACCGGCTTTCGCCGTGGGACTGTGGACCTGCGCGGCCGCGGCCTGATCCTCGTCCCCACCGCCTTCGGCTGGCCCAATCTGGAGTCGGCCCCACCAATGGCACTTCTGCCGCACCCCCTGCGCTGGTCTATCCGATGCTCGGCGCGGCGCGGCTCTGGGAGCCCGCTGTGCGATCACCGGCGATGGAGCGTCTCCTGGGCGCCGGGCGCACGCACATCCTGATCGAGACGTCGATTCCTGGCACGACAACGAGTCTGGCCCGGAGAGTGGGCCTGGCCGCCGGCACCGTTTCCGAACATCTTGCCGTTCTCAGGGACGCCGGCCTGGTCACCGCGCAGCGCCGCGGTCGCGAAGTGCTCTATCGGCAAACACCGCTCGCGGCAGCACTTCTGCACGGCGGTGGTCGCGAACAGGAGCTTCGATCATGACGGCCGCCCGAGGGCTGGGTCGCGACATGAAGAGAGGGGCCCGCGCGTGTGACGCGCAGGCCCCTCTCCCGGTCAGCGATTACTTGGTGAAGCCGATGTTGATGTAGTCGATCGGGTTGGTCGCGAAGCCCATGGCGCCGTAGTTGGCGACGGTCTTCTTCGTGGCGACCGCGCCCGGCAGCTGGTACAGCGGCAGCTCGCCCGCGACGTCCCAGAGCATCTTGTCGATGTCGTTGACGTCCTGGGCGCGCTTGGTGTCGTCCAGCTCGGCCACGGCGCTGTTGAAGGCGTCGTTGATGGCCTTGTTGCCGACGTGGCCGTAGTTCTGCTGCACGTTGGCCGGGTTCGCCAGGTCGAGCGAGTAGGCGCCCTTCTGGCCGGACGCCGGCGTGCTGCCGCCGATCCAGCGGAAGGTGGCCAGGTCGAAGTTGCCGACGTTGACGTACTTCGGGAAGAAGTCGGCGGTGGGCACCGCGTTGATGGTGACCTTGACGCCGACCTGGGCCAGCTGCTGCTGCAGGATCTTGCCGGTGTCGTCGGAGGCCGGCGTGCTGGAGCTGACGTAGGTGATGTCCAGCTCCTTGCCGTCCTTGGACCGGAACTGGCCGTTCTGCTTCCAGCCCAGCGCGTCCAGGTCGGTCTTCGCCTTGTCCACGCTGAACTTCAGGTCGCCGGAGTTGTCCTTGTACTCCTTGGTGCCCTGGGCGAAGATGTGGTTGCCCAGCAGCGGCGGGTTGGGCGTGATCTTGCCGACCTCGGCGTTGGCGATGGCCTTGCGGTCAATGGCCTCGAACACGATCTGCCGCAGCTTCTGGTCGGCCAAGATGCGGCCCTCGCCGCCGTTGAGCGTCAGGTGCACGGTGTCCGGCGCGACGGCTTGGCGCAGCGAGACGTTCTGCATCGTCTTGTAGCGGGTGATGGCGTCCAGCAGCGCGTTGGTGTCGGCCACGTCGATCGCGCCGGACTGCATCGCGTCGGGCATGGTCGGACGGGTCAGCACCTTGAACAGGATGCCGTCCAGGTGCGGCTTCTTGCCCCACCAGTTCGGGTCGCGAACGACCGAGACGGTCTTCGCGGTCAGGTCGATCTTGCCGATCTTGAACGCGGCGCCGGTGATCTTCGGCTCGTCCACCCAGCCGGTGTTGAACTCGGTCGGGTCGGAGTTCAGCTCCTTCGGGTAGAGCGGGCTGAACAGGCCCTTCCACTCACCGAAGGGCTTGTCGAAGGTGATCTTGACGTCCTGGTCGTCCGAGCCCCGCTCGACCTTGGAGATGTTCTCGTAGCCGGTCGTGGTGTTGGGCTGGTAGGCCGGGTTGGTGCCGTTCTGGGCCTTCCACTGCCACTCGAAGTCCTCCCAGCTCATGGCCCGGCCGTTGGACCACTTCGCCTTGGGATTGATCTTGAACTCGAGCACCTGCGGACTGGTGGACACGACGTCCGCCGAGGTCAGGTAGTCCTTGTTGAGCTCGAGCGTGGCGTCGGCCTTCTCGGTGAAGATCCACGGCTCCAGCGTGTTGGACATCCGGGCGCTGGCGACGTCGTTGCCGTCGACCTGGTTCTGGTTCCAGTTCGCGGACGGCGAGTCGATGGCGAACTGGAGGGTGCCGCCGTCCTTGATGTTGTCGTCCGGCTGCGGGTTGATGTCGTTGACGCCGGCCTTCTGATCGCCCTGCGGCAGTTGTCCGCCACCACCTCCGCCGCCGCAGGCGCTGAGGGTGAGCGCCGCCGCGAGCACCGGCGCCGCGAGCGCCAGCACCTTCCTTCTGCCCATCGAACTGACCTCCGTTGTTCCTCGTGACCGTCCGACGGCGTCGTCGGCCGGTTTGCCTGTCCGCCCACGGCCCGCCCCGGTCACCTGGTGTTGTCCGGCGCGCACCTTGGGTGATTCCTCCCCAGTTGCGACACTGGCCCGGCGACACTGTGGTCGCCGGGCCAGCTGTCACGGAATCGTCCGTCTGATCACTTGAGGAAGCCCATGTTCGCGTAGTCGAACGGGTACTGCGCGAAGCCGAACGCGCCGAAGTTGGCGAGCGTGTTGCGCACCGCGTAGGCGCCGGGGACCTGGTAGGTGGGCAGCAGGTGCCCTTCCTTCCAGATGTCGGTGTCGGCCTGCTGGATCAGGTCGACGCGCTTGTTCTCGTCCAGCTCGGAGCCGGCCTGGTCGAGAAGCTTGTTGATGGTGTCGTTGCCGATCGCGCTGTAGTTCTGCTGGGTGTTGCCCGGCGTGAAGTAGGCGGCCAACGCCCCCAGTAGCTTCTTGTTCATCGGTTTCAGACCACCTGTTTCGTTCGGGCGAAATGACAGGCCACTTCGTGATCCTCGCCCTGGGACTCACGGGGCGGCTCCACCTCGATGCATTTCGCCTTGTCCGAGTCGGACAGTGTGGCGTGCAGGAAGCAACGGGTGCGGAATCGACAGCCGGACGGCGGGTTCGCCGGGCTGGGCAGATCGCCGGACAGGATGATGCGCTCGCGCGCACGCTCCTTGACCGGGTCCGGGATCGGGATCGCGGACAGCAGGGCCTGGGTGTAGGGGTGGCTGGGCGCGCCGAACACCGAGTCGACGTCGCCGATCTCGATGATCTTGCCGAGGTACATCACGGCCACCCGGTCGGCGATGTGCCGGACCACGGACAGGTCGTGGGCCACGAACAAATAGGACAGTCCGAGCTCGGCCTTGAGCTTGTCCAGCAGGTTGATCACGCCGGCCTGGATGGACACGTCCAGCGCGGACACCGGCTCGTCCAGCACCAGCAGCTTCGGCTCCAGCGCCAGCGCGCGGGCGATGCCGATGCGCTGCCGCTGGCCGCCGGAGAACTCGTTGGGGTACCGGTCGGCGTACTCGGGCCGCAGGCCGACCAGGTCCAGCAGCTCCGGGATGCGCTTGTTGATCCGAGCCGCGTCGAAACCGTGCACCTGCATGGGTTCCGCGATCACGTCGCCGACCGGCATACGGGGATCGAGCGAGGCCAGCGGATCCTGGAACACGACCTGCATGTCCCGGCGGATCGCCTTGCGCCCCTTGGCGTCCAGGGTGGACACGTCCTTGCCCAGCACGGAGATGTTGCCGCCGGTCGGCCGGGTCAGGCCGAGGATCTCCATCAGCGTCGTGGTCTTGCCGCAGCCAGATTCCCCAACCAGGCCAAGGGTTTCCTGCTCGCGCACCTCGAAGCTGACGCCGTCCACCGCGTGCACGGTGCCGACCTTGCGCTTGAGCACGACGCCCTTGGTCACCGAGAAGTGCTTGACCAACGACTCGACCCCGAGCACGGTCGGCCGCTCGGTCCGCGGCCGCAGCGCGGCCTTGGGCTCCGCGACCAGCTCCGCGCCGAACACCTCGACGGCCGTCTCGATCGCGGCCGCGTTGCTGGCGTCCACGCCCTCGATCTCGTCGGCGGCGGCCTCGGTCGCGGCCAGCTCGGCGCTGCGGATGCAGGCCGCCCGGTGTCCACTCGTGCTGTCCACTTCGGACAGCGCCGGCTCCTCGGTGAGGCAGTCGTCCACGGCCATCGGACAGCGCGGCGCGAACGGACAACCCGGCGGCAGGTCCGTCAGCGACGGCGGCTGGCCCTTGATCGGCACCAGCGGCAGCTTCTCGGCGGCGTCCACCCGGGGCAGCGAGCCCAGCAGGCCGAGCGTGTACGGCATGCGCGGCTGCTGGTAGACCTCGTTGACGTGCCCGGTCTCCACGGCCTTGCCGGCGTACATCACCATCAGCCGGTCGGCGAAGCCGGCGACCACGCCGAGGTCGTGGGTGATGATCACGATGCCGGCGCCGGTCACCTCCTTGGCCGTCTTGAGCACCTCGAGCACCTGCGCCTGCACGGTCACGTCCAGCGCGGTGGTCGGCTCGTCGGCGATGATCAGGTCCGGGTCGTTGGCGATGGCCATGGCGATCACCGCGCGCTGCCGCATGCCGCCGGAGAACTCGTGCGGGAACGCCTTGGCGCGGGCCGCCGCGTTCGGGATGCCGACCAGGTCGAGCAGCTCCACCGAACGGTTGGCCGCGGCGTGCTTGCTCACCTTGCCCCGGCCGTGGATGAGCAGCGCCTCCGCGATCTGGTCGCCGACGGTGTACACCGGCGTCAGCGCGGACAGCGGGTCCTGGAAGACCATGGAGATCCGGCGGCCCCGGATCTTCGACAGCTGCACATCGGAAAGGCCCAGCAGCTGCTGGCCCTGGAAGCGGATGGAACCGGTGATCCGTGCCTGTTCGGGCAGCAGGCCCATCACGGCCAGCGAGGACACCGACTTGCCGGAGCCCGACTCGCCGACGATGCCCAGCACCTCGCCGCGGGCCACCTGGTAGGTCAGGCCGCGCACCGCGTGCACGCGGCCGGACTCGCTCGGGAAGGAGACGTCGAGGTCGGCGACCTCAAGGACCGGTCCGTCTCCGGCGCCGTCGAGGAGACCCTCGTCCAGCGTGATCTCGGAGGCGCTCACTGCAGCACCTCGCCAGCGCTCGGTGTCCGCGTTCGCGCACGCGCTGTGTTGAATGGTTCGCTCGCGAGCTCGCTCACGCCAGCTTGTCCTTTCGCTTCTCGCGCCGGCGGGCGCGGGACGCCGTCGGGTCCAGCGCGTCGCGCAGGCCGTCGCCGACCACGGCGACCGACAGCAGAGTGATGATCAGCAGCACCGCGGGCGCGTAGAACAGCCACGGGAAGGTCAACGCCGAACCGGTGCCGACCGAGATCAGCGTGCCCAGCGAGACGTCCGGCGGCTGCACGCCGAAGCCGAAGTAGCTCAGGCCCGACTCCTGCAGCACCGCGCTGCCGACGTTGATCGTCGCGTCCACGATCAGCAACGACGACATGTTCGGTACGATGTGCTTGAAGATGGTGCGCCACGGGGACTGCCCCATGAAACGCGCGGCGCTCACGTACTCCCGCGTCTTGAGCGTCAGCGTCATGCCGCGCACGATGCGAGCGGTGATCATCCACTGGAAGGCCACCAGCAGCACGACCAGGATCAACCAGCTGGAGCCCTTGAACAGCGGGCTGGCGATGCTGATGATCAGGAACGACGGCAGCACCAGCAGCAGGTCGACCAGCCACATCAGGGCGCGGTCGGTGATGCCGCCGAAGAAGCCCGCCGCGGCGCCGACGACCGCCGACAACGCGGTCGAGATCACGCCCACCAGCAGGCCGATCGTCAGCGACTTCTGCAGACCGCGCATGGACGCCACGAACATGTCGGTGCCGATGTTGTCGGTGCCGAACCAGTGCGAGAGCGACGGCGGGTCGTAGGTGAGGCTCGTGTCGTGGAACTCGTAGCTGTACGGGGAGAACAGCGGATAGCTGAAGGCCACGACGTACAGCAGGACGATGACGACGATGCCGCCCAGCGCCCAGCGGTTGCGCATGAAACGGCGGCGCACCAAGGCGCCGCGGGAGACCGGCTTGCTGGTCACGATGTCGGCCGCGGCGTCCTGCGCGGCGGCCGGGTTCACGGTGGTGCTCATGTGCTTCTGGCCTCCTACACCCGGATCCGCGGGTCGAGCAGGGCGTACAGGACGTCGGACAGCCAGCCGGACAACAGGACGCAGACGGCCACGAACAACGTCACCGTGGCGGTCACGTTGGTGTCCTGGTCGTTGATGCCCTGCACCAGCCAGGCCCCCATGCCCTGCCAGTTGAAGATGGTCTCGGTGAACACGCCGCCCACCACCAGCAGGCCGAAACCGAAGGCGAACAACGTGGCCATCGGAATCAGCGCGGTGCGCAGGCCGTGCTTGAAGAACGCGCGCCGACGGGTGAGGCCCTTCGCCTGCGCCGTACGGAGGAAGTCGCTGCCGAGGACGTCCAGCATCGCGCTGCGCTGATAGCGGCTGTAGTAGGCGATCTGGCCCAGGACGATGGTCACTGTCGGCACGATCAGGAAGCGCAGCCGTTCGTCGAACGCGGCCAGCCAGCCGGCGTCGGCGTCGAGCGTTCCGCTGTACTCACCGGTGAACTGGAGCCACTCGCTGCCGGTGGCGTTGTTGATCGCCTGGGCAACCTGCTTCACCAACGGACCGAGCACGAGCACCGGGGTCGCGAGGATCACATAGGAGAAGAAGGTCGATATGTAGTCGAAAAGTTTGTACTGACGGACGGCGCTGGCTACCCCGATCAACACACCGAGCGCGATGCCGATGGTGATGCCCAGCAGGAACAACCGCAGGCTCACCCCGACCCGGCGCCACAGCTCCTCGGTGATCGCGTGGTCCTTGGTGGTCTCGCCGAAGTCGCCGTGCAGAACGCCTTCGCCCCAGGTCAGGAAGCGCACCGGGATCGGTTGGTCCAGGTGCAGCTCGACGCGCTTGGCCTCGATCGTGGCCGCGGGTGGCGGCGGGTTGTGCTGCCTGAGCAGGCTCAACGGGTCGAACGAGATCGAGGACAGCGTGAAGGACAGGAATGTCGCCACCACGCAGAGCACGATGTAATTGATCAGTCGGCGAACAAGGAAGCCGAACATCGCCTAGCTCCTCCCAACGGCGGAACGGATCCGCGCCCGTCGGTGGAAGGATGAATGTGTGGTGGTCGGAGCGGTCACCCGGGGGATTCTGCGGCTTACTCCCAGTTCTCGCCACCCTCCAGCGGCCGGATTCTTGCGCCGATTGGGTAACGAAGGGCATGCCGGCTGCTCCGGACGGCGCAACCGCAAGGCCATTCGGTGATCAGCCACTGTGGACTGAACGGCAGACCATTGTGGACAGCCGCTCGTTGCCGTGGCACCGTAGTGGGGTGTCTGAACTGAACGCAACTGCCGCTGCACTGCTCGGATTGCTGCACGACGGTCCCAAGACCGGCGGGCAGCTGGTCACGGCGGCCGGTGAGCGCTTCGGCGCGTTCTTCAGCGTGACCCGCAGCCAGGTCTACCGGGAGCTGCCGGCGCTGGCCGAGCAGGGCCTGCTCAAGTTGGGCAAGCAGGGCCCCCGCTCCAGCCAGCAGTACGTGATCACCGCTGCCGGCAAGAAGGCCTTCAAGACCTGGCTGACCACCGAACCCGGTCCCGACCACCTGCGCTCGCCGCTGATCCTGCGGCTGGTGCACGCCAGCTCGCTGACGCCCAAGCAGCGCGCCGGACTGGTCGAGTCGGCCAAGGTGGTCTACGGGGCGGAGCAGGAGACCCACCGGTCGGCCGCGAAGTCGGCCGAGGACCCGTACGCCAAGGCGGTGGCCGAGTTCGCGCTCGCCCACGCCAAGGCCGTGCTGAAGCTCCTGGAGAGCATCCCGACGAGCTGAATGGGGACGAGTTTCACCGCCGATGGCCACCGCCTCGGCGGTGATACCTCGCTCTGACGTAATCTTGTTTGTTGTGAACCCGGACGTAGAAGCCGACCTCAAGGACCTGTCCGCGACCCTGGCGAGCGTCGAGGCCGTCATGGACCTCGACAAGCTGCGCGCGGACATCGAGCGCCTGGAGGCTGATGCGGCCCGTCCGGACCTGTGGGACGACGTCGAGACCGCCCAGCAGGTCACCAGCCAGCTCTCCCACAAGCAGGGCGAACTGCGCCGCGTGACCAACGTCCGGTCCCGCCTGGACGACGTGGCCGTGCTCTACGAGCTGGCCGAGGACGCCGACGACGCGGACAGCGTGGCCGAGGCCGACGCCGACCGGTCCAAGCTGCGCGAGGAGATCGCCCAGCTCGAGGTCCGCACCCTGCTGTCCGGCGAGTACGACGAGCGCCAGGCGCTGGTCACCGTGCGCTCCGAGGCCGGCGGCGTGGACGCGGCCGACTTCGCCGAGATGCTCATGCGCATGTACCTGCGCTGGGCCGAGCGCCACGGCTACACGACCGAGGTCTACGACACCTCCTACGCGGAAGAGGCCGGCATCAAGTCGGCGACCTTCCAGGTGAAGGCCCCGTACGCCTACGGCACGCTCTCGGTCGAGCAGGGCACGCACCGGCTGGTGCGCATCTCGCCGTTCGACAACCAGGGCCGCCGCCAGACCTCGTTCGCCGGCGTCGAGGTGGTCCCCGTGGTGGAGCAGACCGACCACATCGACATCGACGAGAAGGAGCTGCGGGTCGACGTGTACCGCTCGTCCGGCCCTGGCGGCCAGGGCGTCAACACGACCGACTCCGCGGTCCGGCTGACCCACATCCCGACCGGCATCGTGGTGTCCTGCCAGAACGAGCGCTCGCAGCTGCAGAACAAGGCGTCCGCGATGGCCGTGCTCCAGGCCAAGCTGCTGGAGCGGCGCCGCCAGGAGGAGCAGGCCAAGATCAACGCGCTCAAGGGCGACGGCGGCTCCAGCTGGGGAAACCAGATGCGCTCGTACGTGCTGCACCCGTACCAGATGGTCAAGGACCTGCGGACCGAGTTCGAGGTCGGCAACCCCACGGCCGTGCTCGACGGGGACATCGACGGCTTCCTCGAGGCCGGTATCCGGTGGCGTCGCAGCTCCGGGCAGTGACCGGATGTCATGAAATCCGTGTGAGCTGAGGCTGTCGAAATCTCACCCGGACGGGGCTAGATGTCAGGCCGGTAACGGTCGCGGGTAAGCTCGCCGACCGTGATCCGGCTAGAACACGTCACCAAGGTCTACAAGACCTCGACCCGGCCCGCCCTCGACAACGTGAGTGTCGAGATGGGCAAGGGCGAGTTCGTGTTCCTCATCGGCCCGTCCGGCTCCGGGAAGTCCACCTTCCTGCGGCTGCTGTTGCGCGAAGAGGTGCCGAGCAAGGGGCGCGTCTACGTGTCCAACTTCGACGTGGCCAAGATGGCACGACGGCGGGTGCCACGGCTGCGCCAGTCCATCGGCTGCGTCTTCCAGGACTTCCGGCTGCTGCCGACCAAGACGGTGGCCGAGAACGTCGCCTTCGCGCTGGAGGTGATCGGCAAGCCTCGGCACACCATCCAGAAGGTCGTGCCCGAGGTCCTCCAGCTGGTCGGCCTGGACGGCAAGGCCGACCGCATGCCCACGGAGCTGTCCGGCGGCGAGCAGCAGCGGGTGGCGATCGCCCGTGCCTTCGTCAACCGGCCGCTGGTGCTCATCGCCGACGAGCCGACCGGAAACCTCGACCCCGACACCAGCCAGGACATCATGCTGCTGCTGGAGCGGATCAACCGCACCGGCACCACGGTCCTGATGGCCACCCACGACCACTCGATCGTCGACTCCATGCGGCGCCGCGTGGTGGAGCTCGACCACGGCAAGGTCATCCGCGACGACGCCAGGGGCGTCTACGGAGTCGGCCGCTAGCGACCGCAGGCGCCCGTCCCCCGCGGTCGCTGATGAATCCCCGAGCCAAGGAACGTCAACCCCGATGCGTGCCAGTTTCGTCTTCAGCGAAGTGATCACCGGGCTGCGCCGGAACATCACGATGACCATCGCGATGATCCTGACCACGGCGATCTCGCTCGGCCTGCTCGGCGGTGGTCTGCTCATCGTCCGCATGATCGACAAGATGCAGCTGATCTACTCCGACAAGGTGCAGGTCATGGTGAGCCTCACCGACGACATCAGCGCCAACGACAAGAGCTGCTCCTCGTCGATCTGCGCCAACCTCCAGCGCGAGCTCCAGGGCTCGAGCAACGTGGAGACCGTCACCTTCCAGAACCGCGACCAGAGCTTCCAGCGGTTCCAGCAGCTGTTCCAGGCCGAGCCGGAGCTGCTGCGGCTGACCCGGCCGGAGTCGCTGCCGGCGACGCTGCAGATCAAGCTGACCGATCCGAGCCGGGCCGACGTGCTGGTCAAGGCCTTCGCCGGCAAGCCGGGCGTGAAGACCGTCGACGACCAGGGCGTGTTCCTGCAGCGCTTCTTCGGCATCCTGGACAGCATCCGGTACGCGGTGTTCGTCGTCGCCCTCATCCAGGCCGCGGCGGCGGTGCTGCTGATATCCAACACGATCCAGGTGTCGGCGTTCACCCGAAGGGTCGAGGTCGGCATCATGCGCCTGGTCGGCGCGACCCGCTGGTACACCCAGCTGCCGTTCCTCATCGAGGCCGTGGTCGCCGGCATCATCGGCTCCGTGCTCGGCATCATCGGCCTCGCCGTGCTCAAGGAGTTCTTCCTCGACGCCGCCCTGTCCGGGCCCATCGCGTCCGGCGTGCTGCCGCGGCTGGACCTGCTGGACGTGGTGGCCATCTCGCCGATCCTGGTCGGCGTGTCCGCGGTCATCTCGGCCATCACCGGCTACGTGACCCTGCGCCTGTACGTGCGGCTGTAGTAACCGGCTGGCGCGCGGACGTAAAATCGAATCATGCCCAAGGAACAGGGCCGCAAGGCCATCGCGACCAACCGCAAGGCGCGCCACGACTACGCCATCGTGGACACCTACGAGTGCGGTGTCGTCCTCATGGGCACCGAGGTGAAGAGCCTGCGGGCCGGCCGGGCGTCCCTTGTGGACGCCTTCGCCACCGTCGACGACGGAGAGGTCTGGCTGCGCGGGTTGCACATCACCGAGTACGAGATGGGCACGTGGACCAACCACGAGCCGCGCCGCAACCGGAAACTGTTGCTGCACAAGGCCGAGATCCTCAAGCTCATCGGCAAGACCAAGGAGAGCGGCCTGAGCCTGGTGCCGCTGTCCATGTACTTCAAGGACGGCAAGGTCAAGGTCGAGCTGGCGCTGGCCAAGGGCAAGAAGTCCTGGGACAAGCGGCAGACCTTGGCCAAGAAGGACGCGGAGCGCGAGACCAGCCGCGCCATGGGCCGCTGGCTGAAGGGCCGTAGGGATTAGCTGTGCTTGTTGGCGCCGCCTCCGGCAGCGCGGCTCGGCCCCTCGTGACCGGTGCCTCGCCCTTGCCGGATTTAGCCCGCCGCGTCGGCTCGGGTGGGTGGGCGCGTTGGGTGGCGGCGGGCGAAATCCGGCAACCGTGCGAAGCACCGGCGGGGCCGAGCGGGCTCTCGGGGCCGGAGGGGAGAGGTCTGAGTGCCGGCTGATGACTCCGAGATCGCCGGGTGGGTGCGGTCGCTGGGGCTGCCCGGCATCGTCGATCTGCACGTGCACTTCCTGCCCACGCGGATGATGGACAAGGTATGGGCGTACTTCGACGACGCCGTCGTCCACTATGGCGTGGAGTGGCCGGTCCACTATCGACTGCCGGAGGCGGAGCGGCTGGCTCGGCTGGTGTCGTTCGGCGTGACCGGGTTCGCGCCGCTGGTGTACCCGCACAAGCCGGGCATGGGGGCGTGGCTGACGTCGTGGGCGATGGACTTCGGGTCCCGCACGTCCGGGGCGGTGCCGACGGCGACGCTGTACCCGGAGCCTGGGGTTGCCTCATATCTGGGTGAGGCGGTGGCGGCCGGCGCGCGGTGCGTGAAGGCGCACGTTCAGGTCGGGGCGTACGACCCGAGGGATCCGTTGCTGGAGCCGGCATGGGGGCTGCTGGCCGAGGCCGGGGTGCCGGTGGTCATCCACTGTGGACACGGGCCGGTGCCGGGGGAGTACACCGGACTGAACCTGTTCGAGCAGGTGCTGCGTCGGCACCCGCGGCTGGTGGCCGTGCTGGCCCACGCCGGCATGCCGGAGTTCGACGAGGCGCTGCGGCTGGCGGCGTCGTATGAAACCGTTTTTCTGGACACCACCATGGTGGGGACGCCGTTCTCGGAGCGCATGTCGCCCGTGCCGGCGGACTGGTCGGCGCGGCTGGCCGACCTCGGCGACCGGGTGGTGCTGGGCACCGACTTCCCCAACATCCCGTACGACTACGCGACGCAGCTGCGGGCCATCTCCTCGTGGGGGCTGGGCGACGACTTCCTGCGCCGGGTGCTGCACGACACGCCGGCCCGGCTGCTGGGCCTTCAGGCGTGAAGAAGCCCCCGTCCGTGAACCTGGGGGTGAACGGGGGCCTCCGGCGGGCCGTCGATGCGGGAGTGGACGACCACACTGTGATGGACACGTTCGGGGCCCAACTCTGACGCCTGCCGTCGAGATTCACTCGAATGGAGTATCTAGAGTGTGATCCGTTCGGCATGTGGGCGAGGATTCCGCAAATATCGCGGTTGTTGGATGATGTGGCCGTGGGATCGATGGTGTTTGCGCTGGTGGCGGCGCTGGGATACGGGCTGAGCGACTTCGTCGGCGGGCTGGCGTCCCGTCGAACCCACGTGCTGCGTGTCGTGCTGCTGACCTATCCCGTCGGCCTGGCCGGGTTGCTGCTCGTCGCCCCGCTCGCCGGCGGTCACATCGGCGGCTTCGACCTGGTCATCGCCATGATCGGCGGCGCCGCCAACGGCCTGGCCATCATCTGGTTCTACAGCGCGCTGGCCACCGGGCCCATGAACGTCGTCTCCCCGCTCACCGCCCTGCTGGTCGCCGGCCTGCCCATGGTGTTCGGGCTCGTCACCGGCGAGCAGCTCGGCGGCATTGCCATCGGCGGCGCCGTCATGGCCGTCATCGCCGTCGTGCTCGTCAGCCGTGAAGAACGCACCGCCGTCGACGAAGCCGGGCCCGTCCGGTTCACCGCCCGCGTCGGCTGGCTCACCATCGGCTCCGGCGCCGCCTTCGCCGTCTACTTCGTGCTGCTCGACCAGCTCCCCGACGACGGCGGCCTGTGGCCCCTGGTCGTCTCCCGCGGCACCGCCACCGCCCTCGTGCTCGCCGCGGCCCTCGTCGCCGGGCAGTTCCGCATCCCGCAACGCCAGGTCATCGCCCTGTCCGTCACCGCCGGGCTGCTCGACGCCGTCTGCAACACCGCGTTCCTGCTCGCCCTGCGCACCGGCCTTCTCGCCGTCGTCAGCGTCCTGACCTCGCTCTACCCCGCCGCCACCGTGCTCATGGCCCGCCTCGTCCTCAAGGAACGCACCGGCCGCGTCCAGCGCTTCGGCCTCGCCCTCGCCGCGATCTCCGTCACCCTCATCGCCGGCGGCTCCGCCCTCGCGTGAACCGGGATGAACCCGGAGCCCGGACGCGTTATGCTCAGAGGTGTCAGACCCACGACCAGGGGGTGAACGGTTTCGACTTTGTGCGTCAAGTCAGGGGAAGCGTGTAGGTGCAGGCGAGAGACCACCTCAAGCGTCGCCGCAAACCAATAAGCGCCAAGACTAACAGTCGCGCTGACTACTCCCTCGCTGCCTGAGCAGCCTGAGAGTGTCTGTCGGCCCGGGATCGCCTCCGACCCGGTAGCCGGCATCAGCTAGGAGGCTAAACCGCAGAACCCGGTCGCGGGGGACTGCGGGACATCCACAGCGACTGGGCCCGTCACACCGTCTCGTCCGCGTGAACGGTGGGGCCGAGCAGAGACACAGCGGACTGCACACGGAGAAGCCCTGGTAAGGCGACAGAGGACCCGGGTTCGATTCCCGGCACCTCCACTCGATGGACGGCCCGTGCCCGCGGAGGGCGCGGGCCGTTTCGCGTTCCGGGTGCTTCATTGGCTTCGCCATGCGTGGGTACCCTGCTCCACTGAAGTGCGGATTTAGGCCGCTTTATGTGCCGAACACTAGGCGAAGATTGGCGTAACCGTAAATGCTGATTCATAATCCCTGACCCCGTCCAGCCCCCACACCCCCGGGCAGGGCGGGCTTCGCCCCCCTGCACCCCCCTTCGGGCTCGGCTGCGCCGTCGCCCGTGGAGCTGGGGCTCGCTTCGTATCGCGCTCGGCTGCGCCGTTGCCTGTGGAGCTGGGGTTCGCTTCGCATCGCGCTCGGTTGTGCCATCGGCCTTGGATCTGGCCGTTGCCGAAACGTTCGCTCTCGCGCGGTCAGGGCTCTTCGGTGGGGGTGAAGGTCCAGATGGTGGCGGGGCGGCCGGTGGAGTGGTGGCGGGCCTGGTGGGGGGTGCGGTGGAGGGTGGGGATGCCGGCCATGAGGCGGTTGAGGTTGGCGGCGTTGGGGCGGGCGCCGCGGAGGGCGGCGGTGGCGGTGACGGCGCGGGTGGCGGAGAAGGAATCGCCGAGCAGGGCCTGGGTGAAGGTGAGGTCGGACCAGAGCTTGGCGGCCAGCAGGGGACGGCAGTGGGTGATGATGCGGTCGTGGTCGAAGGCCAAAGGGGGGACGGCGTCGAGCGGCGCCCAGTCGGCGGAGCAGTCGGTGGGGGAGATGACGGCCCACATGGCGATCGACAGGGTGGGACCGCGGGGATCGCGGTGGGGCTCGTCGAAGGTGATGAGCTGACCGACGGCGCGGACGGCGTCGGAAGGGACGCCGAGCTTGGTGGTGACGGCGCGGCGGGCGTCGTCGGCGAGGCGGGCGCCGCGGGCCAGCAGGACGCCGGGCAGGGCGAGGCGGCCGACGAACGGGGCGGCGGCGCGCGGGGCGATGCCCAGGTGGATGGTCTCGTCGTCGGGCCAGAACCGCAGGGCCAGCACGTCGACGGAAACGGCTGACTGGTCGGGAACAGGGATCTGGTGCGACACAGCGGATTATCCTGCCGCACCGACCAAGGTCGTGCGCACGCGGTCGGCGCGGTCGGGGCCATGGGCGGTCAGGGCGACGGGGACGCGCAGGCGAGCGGCGATGGCGTCGGCGGCGTCGGTGGGCAGGTCCTCCAGGACGGGACGAGCCGAGGTGAGCCGGCGGGTGAGGTGTTTCTGATGGGCGAGGTCCTGCCACGGGCCGCAGTGCACGGAGTCGATGACGCCGTCGTCGGTGAGGTAGGCGGTGGCGGACTGCACGTTGGCGTGCTGGTCGAGGTGGGTGACGGAGAGCCCGTCGATGCCGCCGCAGGCCTCGATGGCGTAGCGCAGCAGGATCGGATCGAAATGGCCGACGCGGAAGGCGCCCTGGTACTCGCCGGTGGAGTTGTGCGGTTCGGGGAGGGCCAGGGCGGGGTCCTCGGTGGGGAAAGGGCCGGTGCCATGGCGGGTCATGTAGGTGCGGGTCACGCCGAGCACGTATGGGCGCTCGCCCAGGGCGGTGATCATTGCACGGGCGTGGCGAGGTTCCACTGTGGACCATGTGGTGTGCGGATGCAGGCCGCGCCACTCGTCGAGCAGAACCCCTTGCGCCCCTTCGAAGACCAGGCGGCCACGGGCCGCAAAGGTGGCAAGTGTGTCCGGGCCGACGATCCGTACGGCGGCGGCGAACTCGCGGTAGAGCGAGACGAGTTCACCGATGGTGCCGACGCGGTCGCCGATCAGGGGTGCGTAGTGCCGGGCCAGGGCGTCCAAGCGGCGGGTCAGCCGGGGAATGTCTTGGCAGTCGGCGACTCTGGGCGAATCGTGCTCCAACGCGTAGGCAGCGGTCTCGCCGATGCCCATGCCGCACGAGCCGTGGCGGGCGGCGCCCCGAGCGTCCTCCCGCGCCCGGTTCGCCGCCACGTGGATGGGGGTGGTGAGCAACGCGTCGCCGTCGATGTTCAGCAGCCCCAAGGGATCGGGCACGCCGAGCCCGGCCAGCGCGACCGATTCGGCGGCCAGCGCCATCGGCTCGACCAGCATGTGCCGCGACAACAGCGTGGGCACGCCGGCCAGGGTGCCGGAGCCGAACTGTGCGAACCGGTGGTGCCGGCCGTCGGCGACGACGTTGTGCGCGGCCTGTGCACCGCCGTTGAACCGCACCACCGCGCTCACGGACCCGTTGGCGCACAACCAGTCCACCGTCGCGCCCTTGCCGGCGTCGCCGAACCCGAGATCGACGACGATCACATGCTTATCCCCGAGACCCATGGTCAGACCCGCGTCTCCAGCGCGCGGCTGACCGCCACGGCCTCGGCTTGCGAGCCGACGTCGCGCAGGTCCGCCAGCCCGCCGCCGACGTCGATGCGCCCCTCCCCGACACCGACCATCAGGGCGATCAGCTCGCACACCGCCCCCGGGTCCTCCAACCGCAGGAACCGCTCGCCGAGCAGCGTCGTCCAGTGCGCCGCGATCTCCGGATCGCCATAGTAGCTCGACTGCTTGGGCAAGATGTAGAAGACGTGCCACCGTGCCGCCAGTTCCCGGTACACCGACTCCACCGAGATGTCCTGACCCACGTTGTCGCCGATCACCTCGCGGACCTGCCGCGCCGACAGCCGTGGCTTGTTGAGCTCGTCCCCGATCAGGAACAGGTAGCCCCTCCTGCCACGCTTGTCCCACGCGTCCGTCGCTACGTGCTGGACCATGTAATACGCCGCCAGCTCATAGCTTTCCGACTTCTGCCCGCCGCCCCCTCCTTCCAGGAGGATGTGCCGCAGCTGCTCGTCCATGCGGTTGTCCGACTCGAACTGGCCGATCTGCAGCGGCACCCGGTCGCAGTCCGCGTCCCCGATGCCGCCGAACAGCACCTGCGGGTCGTCCGCGTATCCCTTGCTGCGCAACAGTCCGTGCAGCCGGCCCAGCTTGCCCTGCATGATCCTCGGGACGACCCCCATCGACCCCGTCACGTCGAACAGCACCGCGATCGGCAGCGAGTTCGCGTGGTCCGCGCTGTCTCTGCTCTCCCGGAACGTGTCCCTCGGATCCAGTGCCGGATGCGCCCGCCACGTCGACCAGTGCTGCGTCCTCATATCCGCCGTGTACCCGAAGTCGTCCAGCCCCCGCCTCGCCCTGAACGTCTTCGCCGCCTGGAAGGCGTTGTCATCCCAGTGCCCGTACCCCATCTCGCGCTCCCCTCCGCTGGTCGGATCGGCGTCCTTTGTCCCGCCGGCCCTCATTTTAGTCTAAGTGACTAAAACGGTGAGGGCAAGCGTGCGCCGAAGGCAGGGCCACGGGATCAGGCGAACAGGGTGCGGATGTCGTCGGCGTCCAGACTGCTGTTGAAGACGTCGCCGTCGTCCATGACGCTGGTGAACAGGCGGGCCTTGCGCTCCTTGAGCGCCATGACCTTCTCCTCGATCGTGTCCTTGGCGATGAGGCGGTACACCATCACGTTGCGGGTCTGCCCGATGCGGTGCGTGCGGTCGACGGCCTGCGCCTCCGTCGCCGGATTCCACCAGGGGTCGAGCAGGAAGCAGTAGTCCGCCTCGGTCAGGTTCAGCCCGAACCCGCCGGCCTTGAGGCTGATCAGGAACACCGGGGCCGAGCCGTCCTTGAACCGCTCAAGCACGGCCGCCCGGTTCCGCGTCCGGCCGTCGAGATAGCAGAAGTCCATGCCGTCGGCGACCAGGCGTTCGCGGACCTTGCCGAGGAAACCGGTGAACTGGCTGAAGACCAGCGCCCGGTGGCCGCCGTCGACCACGTCGCGCAGCTGCTCGCACAGCGCGTCGATCTTGGCGCTGGGCAGGGCGGCGTGCGCGTCGTCGGCCAGCCCGGCGTGCAGGCTGAGCTGGCGCAGCAGCGTCAGCGACCGCAGGATGGTGAACCGGTTCTTGTTCATGTCGTCGACCAGGCCGAGCACCTTCTGCCGCTCCCGCTGCAACTGGGTCTGGTAGATCTTGCGGTGCTTCGGATGCAGGTCGACCTCCAGCGTCTGCTCCTGCTTGGCCGGCAGGTCCGTGGCGACCTGTTCCTTGGTGCGGCGGCGCATCAGCGGTTTGACCCGACGCCGCAACTGGGCCAGCAGCTCGGCGTCGCCCCGCTTCTCGATCGGCCGCGCGTAGTAGTCGGTGAAGCGGGTCGGGCTCGGGAACAGCCCCGGAGCGGTGATCGACAACAGCGACCACAGCTCCATCAGGTTGTTCTCCATCGGCGTGCCGGTGATGGCCAGCTTGAACGGCGCGGGCAACAGCCGGGCGCACTGGTGGGCCTTGGACTGGTGGTTCTTCACGGCCTGCGCCTCGTCCAGCACGAGGCCGGACCAGGCCGCCGCCGAATAGGCGTCGAAGTCGAGCCGGAACAGCGTGTACGAGGTGATCACCACGTCGGCGCCGTCCGCCAGCTCGTCGAGCGCCTGGCCGCGGCGGCGCAGGGTGTCGGCGACGGCGACCACCTTGAGGCCCGGCGCGAACCGCGCCGACTCCGCCGCCCAGTTCGACACGACGCTGGTCGGGGCGACGATGAGGAACGGCGGCGCCTCGGGCTCGACCAGGCGGGCATGGCAGATCAGCGCGAGCGACTGGACCGTCTTGCCGAGCCCCATGTCGTCGGCGAGCACGCCGCCGAGCCGGCATTCCCACAGGAACGCCAGCCAGCGGAACCCGGCGAGCTGGTAGGGACGCAGGTGGGCGTCGAGCGTCGACGGTGGCTCCTTGTCCTCGACGGACTCGATCGACAGCAGGCCCTCCACCTGCCGCCGCCACGCCGCTGCCTGCCGGTCGACAACACCGAGTTCGGCCAGCTCCGCCCACAGTCCGGCCTGGAACCGGCTGATCCGCAGCTCGCCCGCGGGCGCGTCCCGCAACGCCCGCGCCTCCTCGATCAGCCGGCCCAGTGTCCGCAACTCGGGCTTCTGCAAGGAGAAGTAGGCGCCGTCGGGCCGCAGCAGGTGGGTCTGCCCCCGGCTCAGCGCCAGGAACACGTCTAGGAAAGGGACCTGCCGGTCCTCGACGGAGACGGTGATGCCGAGGCCGAACCAGTCCGCGTCGCCGGCGATCTCGTCGGTGGACACGCCGATGGTCAGCGAGTCGCCGGTTTCCCGGTAGTCGGCGGGTTGGCCGTCGACCTCGACGGTGACGCCGGGCTGATCGGCCAGCAGCGGCAGCAGTTCCGTGGTGAACCGCATGGTGTCGATGCTGCCGAACTCGGTGTGCGGGACCAACTTCGCGTCCTGGCCGGACAGCTGGGCCAGCCAGTCCGGCGGGATGTCCAGATCGGCCAGGATCTCCCTCTCCTGAGCCGGATTTCGGTATCCGGCGTCCGCGCCGCCGTGCAGGGGCGCGCGCAACGGCGAGCCGTCGACGTCGTACGCCCATTCCCAGTCCACCCCAAGGGCGTGGTCCGTGCCGTAGGACGCGCGCAACACCAAGGTGGGTGCGGAGATCTCCGGCGGTGCGAAGGAATCGTCGGAGGAGATCACCGTGGCCACGCGCCGCAGCCGTGGGTAGTACTCCTCGCGGAAACGAGCCTGCTCGGCGGCGGGTATCTCCAGGTGTCCGTTCGTCTCCGCCATGCGTTGCAACGCTGCCGGCACCGGTGTGGCCATCCTGGCCAGCCGCAGCCGCCAGTCGGCGGGGTTGTCGCCGGCCCGGACATCCGCGCGGTCCACGTGAACGACGCCGTGGCCGTCCGCGCCGATGAAGCGGAACGGGGCGGCGTCCCCGTCGTCCTCACTCGCCACGTGCAGCACCGGGGTGACCGCGAGCGCCCCGGACGACGACGTTTGGGTGACGTCCATGAGCAACTGGGCCGAACCGTACCGGCGCACGTCCCCCAGTCGCTTTTTGCCGTGCACCAGCCGAATGCCGATGCCCTCGGCCTCGTCCAGCAACGGCCAGAGCCGATGGCTGTCGAACGCCGACAGGTCGAGCGTCTTCTCGTCGGAGTGGTAGTAGTTGCCGTAGTGGCTCCGGGCCGACCGGTAGACGTTGCGCATCTCCTGCAACAGCCGAACATGCGACGCGACGTGACCGGTGGCGTGGTACGAGTCCAACCGTCCCCAGGTCACCGCCGCGATCCAGCCGTTCTTGCCGGGTTTCACCAGGCGGGCCGACACCGTCAGGGCGGGTTGCGTGTCCGCCGCCCCGAATCTCGGGCTCGCCGTCGCGGTCAGCGTCAGTTCGATGGCGAGGGGCGTCAGCTGCTGCCCCGCTGCCTCACCCGGCGCCGGCTCGAACAGCGCGTCCAGGGACTGCCGCCAGGTGGGCGGGGTTTTCTGGGGCGCCCGGGCCGCCGACTTCTCGGTGCCGGCCGCGTTCAACACGAGCGCCACGACGTGCTTGCAGTTGTAGCCGACCGGGCAACTGCATTCGCCCTCGTCGAACCTCAGCGGCGTCCCCGAGAGCCATGCCGTTGTCGCGTAGACGTCGCCGCTGCCGACCACTTCGCCTACGAGCTCGCCGTCGGCACGGGTCCAGCTCATCATGCGCACCCGGCGTTGCCGTGCGTACTGAACACCGCGAGCGTGGGTGCGGCTGTCCACGGCCTTGGCCAGGCTCGCCAGGTCGATGTTCGGCAGCATCGGCGATGACATACAGACCACCGTAGCGGCGCACTCCGACACGGCTCGGTCAGGGGGTTGCGACGTGGATGGCGCTGGTCAGGGCATCGATCTGCGCGGAGGTGAAGGCGCTGGCGGCCTCGCGGAGGGTGGTGCCGGTCGTGCCGGCGAGGGTGAAGACGGTGGTGAGGATGCGGTGCATCTCGGTGCGGATCTGGTGGGTGGCCTCGGAGACCGAGGCATCGATGTCGCCGAAGAGGGTCCACCACCACCAGGCGTTGGTGGCGGAGTTGGCGACGAAGTCGGGGACTACCTGGATGCCGCGGGCGGTGAGGGAGGCTTCGGCGGCGGGGAGGACAGGCATGTTGGCGGCCTCGACGATGAGGCGGGCGCGGACGAGGTGCTGGTTGGCGGGGGTGATGCAGTAGGAGATGGCGGCGGGGACGAGGACGTCGGTGTCGACGGAAAGCCAGGCGTCGACGGCCAGCGCGGCGTCGCCGGGGCGGAGGCAGGAGCGGGGGATCTCGCCGAAAGCGTTGCGGGAGTGGAGAAGGAGCTCGACGTCGAGACCGGCGGGGTTGGTGATGACGCCGAGGGCGTCCGAGACGGCGACGATGCGCAGACCGGCCTGGGCGAGGTAACGGGCGGTGGAACCGCCCATGGAGCCGAAGCCCTGGATGACGGCACGGGTGCCCTCGTGGGGGAGACCGAGCTCGGTCAACGAGGCCAGGGCGGCCTCGGCGACACCGATGCCGCCGGCGAGGTCGGGCAGCGCGATGCCGTCGACGGAGAGGGAGAAAGCCCGGCGCAGGCGGGAAATGGCGGCGGCGCGGTCGGGTAACAAGGGGTAGACGGCCTGGATGGAGCTCTCCATGCCGATTTCGGTGACGACCTCGTCGATGAGTTTCTGGTGCAGGCCAAGGTCTTCGCCGGTGGTCCAATGGCGTTCCACCAGGGCGCGGACGCCTTGGAGGTAGCGGGTGAGGACTCCTCGCATATGGGGATCGTGAGGGTCGCAGTCGATGCCGCCCTTGGCTCCGCCGAGCGGAACGTAGCGGTTGGAGGGCCGGTAGTAGAGGGCCTCTTTGCGGGTCATGCCGGCAGCCAGCCCGCGAACCTCGTCGAGGGTGCATCCCGCCCGCATCCGCAGACCGCCGGAGCAGACGCCGCGCACGAGCCGGTCGATGACCAGGAAGCCCTGGCGATCGGTGACGGGATCGGTCCACGTCACCTCGAGCAGCGGAGCCACCGGCACCTCCCATGCTGAACTGCGGTTCAGTATGGGAAGGCCGGCGAGAGGGTGTCAAGAAAAGGTTTGCTACGGGTCGGCCAACACTGCGGGATCGACGGAGAGCTCCCAGGCCAGCTGACGAATGATCCCGGAGCGGAGCTCACGCCGGGGCGGCCGGGACCTGTGCACGACGGAGCGCACGGCGAGACCGTCCAGGTAGGACGTGAGCCGGCCGGCCACGGCGACGGAGTCGACGAGAGGGAACAGGCCGGCGGTGACGCCGTCGTCGATGACGGCAGCGATGGCGTCGATCCACCGGCGCTGGAGGTCGGTCAACACCCGCGACAAAGTGTTGTCCCGCAGGGCGACGGACCAGGCGTCGATCCAGATGGTCCAGCCACGGGCGGGGCCGCTCGGCGCATACCAGTCCAGGGCGGCCAGCAGCCGGGCGGCGGGCGAGCCGGGGCCGGCGACAATGGAGTCCAAAGTGGACAGATCCTGGGCGCAGGCGTGCACGAGCGCCTCGGACAGCAGGTTCTCCTTGGTGCCGAAGTGGTAGATGATCAAGGCGGGGCTGACGCCGCTGGCCTCGGCCACGTCGGCGACGCGCACGGCGGCCATGCCCAGCGCGCGGATCTGGGTGAGCGTCTCCTCGAGCACCTCGGCCCGCCGCGCCGTCGCGGTCTTCCTCGGCATGGCCAGCACTATTCCACCAAGCGCTGCGCGGTCGGGCCAACCGGTGTTGACTTTCTCTGTGCGAATCGTTGTGGTGGCGGTGCTGTGGCTGGTCGCGCTGGCGTCGACGACGCTGGTCGGGGTGTTCTCGCCCTGGTGGCTGTTCCTGACGGTCCCGCTGCTCGCGGCGGCGGTCCTGGGCGCCTACGACCTGATCCAGCGCCGCCATTCGGTGCTGCGCAACTACCCGGTGCTCGGCCACATGCGCTTCCTGCTGGAGGCGCTGCGACCGGAGTTGCAGCAGTACTTCATCGAACGGAACTTCGACGGCCGCCCGTACGACCGTGACGTGCGCAGCATCGTCTACGAGCGGGCGAAGGGCACGGACGCGGAGGAGCCGTTCGGCACGGAACTCGACGTCTACGCGACGGGCCACGAGTTCCTGGCCGCCTCGATCGCCCCGGTGCCGGTCCCGGAGCAGCCGCCACGGGTGCGGATCGGCGGCCCGGACTGCACGAAGCCGTACGACATGGCGCTGCTGAACGTCTCGGCGATGAGCTTCGGCTCGCTGTCGGCCAATGCCGTGCTGGCGCTGAACAAAGGGGCCAAACTCGGAGGATTCGCCCACGACACGGGCGAAGGCGGCCTGTCCGAGTACCACCTGCGGCACGGCGGCGACGTGGTGTGGGAGATCGGCACCGGCTACTTCGGCTGCCGCACCAAGGACGGCGACTTCGACGAGCGGGAGTTCGCGGACAAGGCGGCGCACGACAGCGTCCGCTGCGTGTCGCTGAAGCTGTCGCAGGGCGCGAAGCCGGGGGTCGGCGGCGTGCTGCCGGGCAGCAAGGTCAACGCGGAGATCGCCAAGGTGCGGGACGTGCCGCAAGGCCAGACCGTGAACTCGCCGCCGTACCACCGGGTCTTCGACACGCCGCGGGAACTGGTCCGGTTCATCGCTCACATGCGTGAACTCGCGGGCGGCAAGCCGACGGGCTTCAAGCTGTGCCTCGGATCGCGCCAGCAGTTCCTGGCTGTCTGCAAGGCGATGCTGGACGAGGGAACCACTCCCGACTTCATCATCGTGGACGGCGCGGAGGGTGGCACCGGCGCGGCCCCGCTGGAATACGCCGACAACCTGGGCACGCCGCTGACCGAAGGCCTGATCACCGTGCACAACGCCCTGGTGGGCGCGGGCCTGCGGGACCGGATCAGGATCGGCGCCAGCGGCAAGGTCGCCACCGGCAGCGACATCGTGAAACGCCTGCTGCAGGGGGCCGACTACACCAACGCGGCCCGGGCCATGATGTTCGCGGTCGGCTGCATCCAGGCCCAGCGCTGCCACACCAACCGCTGTCCGGTCGGGGTCACCACGCAGGACCCGCGGCGGGCGCGGGCGTTGGATGTCGAGGACAAGTCACTGAGGGTGCAACGCTTCCAGCAGTCCACGGTGCACAGCGCCGTGCAGATCATGTCGTCGATGGGGCTGCGGAGCCCTGATCAGCTGCGACCGCACATGTTGTGCCGCCGAACGGATCCGGTCACCGTGCGGACCTACGCCGAGCTCTATCACTGGCTGCAACCGGGTGAGTTGCTGAGCGAGCCTCCGAAGGGGTGGGCGCCGGACTGGGCCGCGGCCGATCCGGACCGCTTCGCCATGTGACGAATCGGTGAATGTGAGCAACGCATCACCACCGGTCGGCGTCTTCTGGTTGGGTTGACCCATTTCCGTTGAACCAACCATGGGGGGATCAGTGCGGACAACTGTCCTCGTCGGCGTGTGCGCGGCCGCCCTGCTCACGGCCGCCTGCTCGGCCGGCGGCCCGACGCCGGAGCCGCCGGGCCTCGCCGCCCGCGACACGACGATGACCACGGTGAAGCCGGCGCACCAGGATCTGAGCAACAAGGTGAGCCTGACCGGCAAGGTGGCGCTGGATCCGGTGTTCGGGGTGGCGTCGCCGGCCGACGGCCAGATCCGTTACCTGGACGTGAAGACGCCGGACGCCACGCCGAAGGTCCCGACGCCGGTGGCCAACATCTGGGCCAACGGCAAGGCGACCCGGGTGGACGTGCCGGCGGGCGCGACGTTCAGCGGCCGTCTGGTCGACGACAAGTCCAACGTGACCGGCGGCATGCCGGTGGCCTCGGCCAAGTTCGCCGGCTACGGCATCGTCGCCGACCTCGACGGCGCGCAGGCGTACCGGATCGCGACCACGCCGGGCACGGTGCAGGCGCAGATCAAGGACGGCCCCGGCCCGTTCCCGTGCACGGTGCTGGGCACCGTCGCGGCCCTGCCGGCGGGCACGCCCGCGCCGAAGACGCCGACGACCCAGGCGCAGCCGCCGAAGTCGGGCACCCCGACCTTCGCGCCGCCGGGACAGGAACAGCAGCAGCCGCAACAGCAGTCCGATCCGACGGGGCTGCGCCTGGTCTGCACGGCGCCGGCCGGCGTGAAGCTGATCAACGGCGTGGCGGCGACGCTGGAGGTGGTCACCGCCACCACGCAGAACGCGCTTGTCCTGCCGGTCGAGGCGGTCGCGGGCAGCCAGGGCGCCGGCAAGGTGGACGTGGTCGTCGACGGCCACCGTCAGACCAAGGACGTCACGCTCGGCCTGACCGACGGCAAGAACATCGAGATCAAGACCGGGCTGACCGGCGACGAGACGATCGCCGTGCCGGGCCCGAACCTGCCGGCCGCGCCGCAGGCCGGCGGTCCCACACGATGACCGAACCGCTGATCCGGCTCTCGGGTGTGACCAAAACCCTGAAGGGCCAGGAAGAACCGCGAACCGTGCTGAACGGCGTGGACCTGTCGCTCTACAGTGGACAGAGCATCGCCGTGCTCGGCCGCTCCGGCTCCGGCAAGAGCACCCTGCTGTCCCTGATCGGCCTGTTCGACCGGCCGGACCAGGGGCAGTACCTGTTACGGGACAACGACATCACCAAGATCTCCGAGCGCAGGGCGGCCGCACTGCGCAGCAGCGAGTTCGGCTTCGTGTTCCAGCGGTTCTTCCTGCTCAAGCACCTCACCGCGGCCCAGAACGTGGCGATGGCGCTGGTCAACGGCCAGGGCTGGCTGCCGCGCCGCAAGCGCAGGGCCAAGGTGATGACGGCGCTGGAGCAGGTCGGCGTCGCGCACCTGGCCAAGCACCGCCCGGCCCGGCTGTCCGGCGGTGAGCAGCAGCGGGTGGCCATCGCCCGCGCGCTGGTGCGTGACCCGAAGATCCTGCTCGCGGACGAGCCGACCGGCGCGCTGGACTCGGAGACCGGCAACCTGGTGGTGGAGGTGCTGCGGTCGACCACTGATCGCGGCTGCGGGCTGATTCTCGTGACGCACGACCGTGATCACGCCAACAAGATGGGCCGCGTGCTGCACCTGGCCGACGGTGTCCTCGGGCAGGTGACGGCGTGATCCGGCTGTCCGGCCGGCTGCGGTCGGCCCTGATCATCGGCATGCAGGGCATCCGGTCCCGCAAGCTGCGCACGCTGCTGTCCATGGTGAGCCTGTTCCTCGGCGTGCTCGCGGTTGTGGCCGTGCAGGCCGGCTCGCAGATCGCCGAGCAGGCGGCGCTGGGCAACATCGAGCTCCTGGAGGGCGTCGACGGCACGCAGATGATGTACGTGTCGCAGAACGACAAGGCTCCGGCGGTCGTGCTGGATGCCTTGCAGGGCAAGCAGCACGCGGTGGCGCTGGTCGGCACGCGGGCGTTCATCGGCGAGCCGAACGTCTCCCCGATCAACAAGGGCGGCGGCCCGATCGACCAGGGCGCCAGCGGCGGCTACTACTGCTCGGGCTACTCGGCGTGCAGCCCGGACGACAACCAGGCGCAGGGGCCGCCGGGCAAGGCGGTCGAGCTCAGCCTGACCGCGATGACCGGCGACAACCGGCAGTTCCAGCCGTTCCGGCTGCAGTCCGGCCGGTGGCTGGACTTCACGTCGCCGGCGTCGCTCGCGCCGCGCATCGTGATCAACACGAAGGCGGCCGAGGCGTTCCAGCGCTACCAGATCCCGGCCCAGATGCGGATCACCGGCGCGACCGCCGACCCGACGCCGCAGATCATCGGCGTTGTCGACGACGGCAGCGGCGCGCCCGGGGCGTATGTCCCCTACGACGAGCTCGCCAACTGGCTGCCGCCCGGCGCCGACACCTCGTTGCAGGTCATGACGGCCCCGAGCGAGACGGCGTTGCTGCAGACGCTCAAGGCCCGGCTGACCGCGGCCGGCGTGCCGGCCGGCCAGCTCCAGGTCCGGACGATCAACTCCAAGGCGCACGTCGCCGAGCAACTGGAGCTGATGCGCCTGATCTTCCTGGGCATGGCCGGGCTGGTGCTGCTGATCGGCGTGGCCGGCATCCTCAACGTCGGCCTGGCCACGGTCGGCGAGCGCGTCGAGGAGTTCGCGCTGCGCCGGGCGTTGGGCACGCCACGGCTGCTGCTGGCCGGGATCGTGCTGGCCGAGACGTTGCTGACCGGCCTGTTCACGTCCATGTTGGCGATCGGCGCAGGGGTCCTGGGCCTGCGGGCGGCCGGGGTGCTGGTCGGCAACAGCGCCCGGTTCTCGTTCCTGCACGACCTCGCGTTCCCGTGGCAGGCGGGCGCCGCCGGTGTGGCCGCGGGGCTGATCGCCGGCCTGCTGGGCGGCAGCATCCCGGCGCTGCGGGCGGCGCGCATCCCCATCGCGACGGTGATGCGGGCCTGAGAGAATCGGCTCATGGCCGAAAGGGATCGGGACACGGCCGGTCGGGCCCGCAACGCGCGACCGCGCGACGGGCTCGGTCGGCCGCTCGCGCATGGCGCCCCGGGTGTCGAACGTCAGCCGGAAGGTATCGTCCGTGCGCCGTCGCAAACGCTTGCGGAGGCTCAGGAGCTGCTCGACTCCGGCCGGCCGTTCCACGCCCACGAGGTGCTGGAGGACGCCTGGAAGTCGGCCGACGAGCCGCACCGCCAGCTCTGGCGGGGCATGGCGCAGCTGGCCGTCGGGCTCACCCACGCCGCGCGGGGCAACCGGAACGGGGCGATGTCCCTGCTGCGCAGGGGAGCCGGCAACATCGAACCGTACGGCGGGGAGAAGCCGTACGGGATCGACATTGCCGGCCTGGTCGGCTGGGCCACGCGGGTGGCCGACGGCGGCGGAGTGGACTCGACGCCGCCGCGACTGGTGGCTTAGGGGCGCGAGAGGCCAGTTCCTGGGGCGAGAACTGGCCTCTCGCTTGTACGGTGCTCATGCCCGCTGGGGGTACAGACATGATCACTGAAGGTGATGGTCCGTCAGCTTCGGCGTGACGACGGCGGGTGGTCGCTGTGGTGATCTAGTTCGTCCTGACCGGCGTCGACGTTACGGTCTGGACCGGGCTGACCCCCACAAGATCGCCGGGTCAGCTCGTGGCGTTACGTGACCGCCAGCGGTCGAGCACGAGCGGGATCTCGACCCGGAGGAAGTCGAAGAACTCGACCGACTCGCGCAGCCGCACGCCGGCGGCGGTGTCCTTGCCGACGGCCGCGACGCCGTCCGCGAGGGCCTCGGACCACAGGGTGAGCAGGCGCTCGCGGTCCATGGCCGACTCGTACCAGGTGCCGCCGCGGACCCGGAAGTGGTCGCGCTTGGAGCCGGGCTCGCGCTCGCGGACGATCAGGTGGACCTGGGTGAGGTAGCGCACGGCACCGGAGACCGCGGCGGGGCTGACGGACAGCGACTCGGCCAGTTCGCCGGCGGTGAGCTGGCCTTCCTCGGAGGCGAGCAGTCCGACGAACACCCGCGCCGGCATGCGGGGCATGCCGCCTTCGGCCAGCATCAGGGCGAACCGCTCGATGAACTTCGACACGGCCTCGTCGTCACGCGCGGTCACTCCCACATCCTCTCACCCCGTTGGGTTCATGTTCTTCACGAATTTATAAAACAAGTGTAGCTTGGCGGTATGACAACCGCCATCTCGGTGTCCGGCCTGCGCAAGGCGTTCGGCCGGACCCAGGCGCTCGACGGACTCGACCTCACCGTCACCACCGGCGAGGTCCACGGCTTCCTGGGCCCGAACGGCGCCGGGAAGTCCACCACCATCCGCGTCCTGCTCGGACTGCTGCGCGCCGACGGCGGCCGCGCCGAGCTGCTCGGCGGCGACCCCTGGCGGGACGCGACCGAGCTGCACCGCCGCCTGGCCTACGTGCCCGGCGACGTCACCCTGTGGCCCACGCTGTCCGGCGGCGAGGTCATCGACCTGCTCGGACGGCTGCGTGGCGGCCTGGATCCCAAGCGCCGCAAGGACCTGCTGGAGCGCTTCGACCTCGACCCGACCAAGAAGGGCCGGACCTACTCCAAGGGCAACCGGCAGAAGGTCGCGCTGGTCGCCGCGCTCGCGTCCGACGTGGAGCTGCTCATCCTGGACGAGCCCACCTCCGGCCTGGATCCGTTGATGGAGGAGGTGTTCCGGGAGTGCATCGCCCGTGAACGCCAGGACGGCCGGACCGTGCTGCTGTCCAGCCATGTGCTGGCCGAGGTCGAGGCGCTGTGCGACCGGGTGAGCATCATCCGCAACGGCAAGACCGTCGAGTCCGGCACGCTGGCCGAGCTCCGGCACCTGACCCGCACCTCGATCACCGCCGAGCTGGGTTCCCCACTGTCCGGTGTGGACACCATGGCCGGCGTGCACGACTATTCGGCGCAGGGCAACAAGGTTCAGTTCGAGGTCGACACCGCCGAGCTGGACGCCGTGCTGCGCAAGCTCACCGAGTTCGGGGTGCGCAGCCTGATCAGCCAGCCGCCCACGCTGGAGCAGCTGTTCCTGCGCCACTACGAGGTGAGCGCGTGAACACCTTGGTGGGCACGGGATCCCTGGTGCGGCTGGTGCTGCGCCGGGAGCGGATCCAGCTGCCGGTGTGGATCCTGGTCGTCAGCGGCATCGTCGCCGCGACGGCGTCCAGCTTCGCCTCGCTGTACCCGACGGTGCAGTCACGGCAGGAGCTCGCGGCGTCGATCGTCAACAACCCGTCGATCCTGGCGTTGAGCGGCCCGGCGCAGGGGCTCGACACCATCGGCGGCATGACCGAGTGGAAGTACGGCGCGGTCGCCTGCGTGCTGGTCGGGCTGATGGCCGTGTTCATGACGGTCCGGCACACTCGGGCCGACGAGGAGACCGGCCGGCACGAGCTGCTCGGCGCCGGCGTGGTCGGCCGGTACGCCAAGCTGACCGCGACGCTGATCGTGGTGTTCGGCGCGGGCCTGGCGTACGCGCTGCTGATCGGCTTCGCGCTGACCGCCCAGGGATTGCCGGCCGCCGGATCGTTCGCGATGGGACTGGGCATCGGCGGCTGCGTCTGGTTCTTCTCGGCCGTGACCGCCGTCGCCGCCCAGGTGAGCTCAAGTTCCCGTGCGGCCAACGGAATCGGCGGCGCGGTGATCGGCGCGGCATACCTGTTGCGCGCGGCCGGCGACTCCGCCGCCGAGGACGGTCCGCGCTGGCTGTCGTGGCTCAGCCCGATCGGCTGGTCGCAGCAGATGCGCCCGTTCGCCGGCGAGCGCTTCTGGGTTCTCGCCCTGTTCGTGGTGATTTCCGTTGTGCTGCTTGGCGTCGGCTACGCGCTGGTCGGCCGGCGGGACATCGGCGCCGGCCTGCTGCCCGAGCGTGCCGGCCGTCCGAGCGGGGTGTTCGGCACGTTCGGGCTGGCCTGGCGGTTGCAGCGGGGCATCCTGATCGGCTGGACCGTCGGCATCGTGGTGCTGGCCGGCGCGCTGGGCGGGATCTCCCAGAGCCTCAAGAGCATCCTGGACAGCAGCCCACAGGTCGCCCAGGCGTTGCAGCACCTCGGCGGGCAACAGTCCCTTGTGGACTCCTTCATGGCCGCCATCCTGGACGTCATCGGCCTGGCCGTCTCCGTCTACGCCATCCAGGCCGCGCTGCGGCTGCGCGCCGAGGAGACAGCCTTCCGCGCCGAGCCCGTGCTGGCCGGCTCCGTCGCGCGACTCCGTTGGGCCGCGAGCCATCTCGCCTTCGCCCTGATCGGCAGCGCCTTCCTGCTCGCCGTCGCCGGCACCGCCACCGGTCTGGCCGTCGGCCTCACCAACGGCGACGTCGGCACGCAGCTGCCCCGCCTCCTCGGCGCCGCCATGGTCCAGGTGCCGGCCGTCTGGGTCCTGGCCGGCATCGCCACCGCCCTGTTCGGGCTGCTGCCCCGGCTGACCTCCCTGGCCTGGGCCGCCCTCGTCGTGTTCCTGCTGCTCGGCCAGCTCGGCTCGCTGTTCCAGCTCAGCCAGTGGGCGTTGGACATCTCCCCGTTCACGCACCTGCCCAAGCTGCCCGGCGGCGAGTTCACCGTCGTGCCGCTGATCTGGCTGCTGGTCGTCACCGCCGCGCTGACCTTGGCCGGCCTGGCCGGTTTCAGGCGGCGCGACGTGGGATGAGGGCGGCCGGCCCGCGCCATTCGACGAGCACGGGCTCGAAGGCCGGCCAGGAGGTGCCGCATTCAGCGGGTGACGAGGCCGGCATCGTAGGCCAGTAGGCCGATCTGGGTGCGGTTGGCGCAGTCCAGCTTCACCAGCATGCGGGAGACGTAGCCCTTGACCGTGGCCTCGGACAGGTGCAGGCGGGTGGCGATCTGCGCGTTGGACAGGCCCTCGCCGAGGCAGGTCACCACGTCGATCTCGCGATCGGTCAGGTCGGCGGCCAACGCCGTTGCCTTGTCCCGCGCGGCCTGCTCGCCGGCCGAAGCGGCGACGAGCCGGCGGGTGGCGGCGGGGGACAGCACGGTGTGCCCGTCGGCCGCCACCCGCACCAGGCTGATCAGGTCCTCGGGCGGCGTCGACTTGAGCAGGAACCCGGCCGCACCGGCCCGCAGCGCGCGGACGACGTACTGGTCGGCATCGAAGGTGGTCAGCGCGACGACAGTTGGCGGCGACGGCAGGCCGGCGATGCGCTCGATCGCTGTGAGCCCGTCCACGCCGGGCATGCGCAGGTCCATCAGCACGACCCGAGGTTGGTGCCGCACCACGGCTTCCACCGCCGCGGCGCCGTCGTGGGCCGCGTCGACGACCGTGATGTCGGGCGCCGAGCCGAGAATGGTGCGCAGGTGCGCGCACACCATGGGCTCGTCATCCACGACAAGGACCGTGATCTTGTCAGTCATGACTCTCCGCCGTTGGTACGAACGCGGGCAGTATGGCATCGACCTCGAAGCCGCCGTCGGGCCGCGAGGCCGAGGTGAACCGGCCGCTGACCAGCTCGACCCGCTGCTTGAGCCCGAGCAGGCCGGTGCCGGAGCCGCTCTCGCCGAGGTCGTGGTCGACGCCGCCGACCGGCGGACCGTTGCGCACGGTGAGCCGCACCCGGTCGGCCCCGTAACGCACGTGCACGCGGGTCTTCGCGCCCGGCGCGTGCTTGCGGACGTTGGTCAACGCCTCCTGCACGACCCGGTACGCCGTGCGCCCGACCACCGGCGCGGTCAGCAGGGGATTGCCGTCCACGATCAGCTCCACCGTCATGCCGACGCCCTGCGACTCCGTGACGAGCTCGGCCAGATCGGGCAGCCGCACGGCATCGGTCGGCTCCTCGCCGTTGTCGTCGGCATGGGTGCGGAGCACGCCGACCAGGTCACGCAGCTCGGCCAGCGCCTGACAGCCGGCCTCCCGCAGCTCCTCGGCGGCGGTCCGGGTCGCGGCGTCGGGCGCGGTGATCCGCAGGGCCCCGGCCTGCAACACCATGAGGCTCACGCGATGGGTGACCACGTCGTGCATCTCGCCGGCCAGCCGCACGCGTTCATCGGCCCGGGCCTGCTCGGCCAGCAGCTGCTGTTCTCGCTCGGCCCGCTCGGCGCGTTCGGTCAGCGCCCGGATCAGCGACAGCCGGTTGCCGATGTACAGCCCGAACAGGGCCGGGAACACCGTGAACAGCATGCCGCCGGTGATGATGGTGAACGTCGGCGACCACACCCGGACGGAGATCGCGATCAGCACCGCGGAGCACAGCCACATCCGCCGCGACCGGGGGATCCGCTTGAACGCGACGCCGACGGCGAACGGCGTGGCCAGCGGCACGAACTGCGAGTCCTCCCGGATCACGCCGAAGAACAGCTGCGGGTCGATGTAGGCGGAGACCGCCATGGCGATGGCGCTGGCCGCGCACAGCGCCAGGCCGACGAGCGGGAACCGGCGATGCCACAGCAGAGCGACCATTCCCGGCAGTTGGATGAACGTCTGCGTCCACTCGTAGAACGTGGTCGGCGGGCCGTAGCCGATCCAGATCGCCAGGATGATGCCGAGCACGGTGGCGAACGGCGACAGCAGGAAGAAGGTGTCGCGCCAACGCGGTCGGGTCACCTCTCGACCATACCCACGCGGACAATCCGCCTTAGGTAGCGCCGGCACCTACGAAAGTCGCATGCCCCGGGCACTTTCCGGGCTGTCCGGCGCGGCCACCGTCCGGGTTGGATGGTCGTCGGGAGGACACGTGACGGGGGGACGGCAAGTGCGGCAGCTCGGGGGAAGCACAACCATCGAGGCAGGGCCGGTGGGTGCGGTTGCCGCACTTGCCGCGCGGCCGGTCGCGGTCATCGCCGGCCTGCTGGGCATCGCGCTGGTGGCCACCAGTTGGCGTTACGGTTATTTCGGCGACGAGCTGTACTTCGTCGCCGCCGGGCACCATCTCGACTTCGGGTACGCCGACCAGCCGCCGCTGGTGCCGCTCCTGGCGCTGATCGCCGACACTGTCGCGCCGGGATCGCTGGTGGCACTGCGGATTCCGGCCGTTGTGGTCACGGTGGCCGGCGTGTTCGTGGCGGCCATGATCGCCCGTGAGCTGGGCGGAAGCCGGCGGGCCCAGATCATCTCGGCCGGCAGCTACGCCGTCGCGCCGTTCCTGGCCGGCGGCGGTCATCTGCTGGCGACGTCCACAGTGGACCTATTCCTGTGGACGCTGATCACGTGGCTGGTCGTGCGCTGGGTACGCGTGCGTGACGACAAGTTGCTGCTGTGGGCCGGTGTTGTCACCGCGGTGTCGTTGCAGGTGAAGTGGCTGATCGTCTTCTTCTGGGTCGTCGCCGGTGTGGCCATCCTGATCGCCGGACCACGGGATCTGTTGCGCAGCAGGATGTTGTGGCTCGGTGCTGCGATCACGGTGCTGACCTCGGTGCCGCAGCTGCTGTGGCAGGCCCATAACGGCTGGCCCCAGCTCCAGATGAGCAGCGTGATCGCGGCCGACGAGCAGGCCAGCATCGGCGGCGCGGGCGGCTTCCTGCTGGTGCTCGCCCTGTACACGGGGGCGGTCGGTGTCCCGCTCGGGCTGTACGGACTGGTGCGCACGTTCCGGTTGCCCGAGTTCAGGTTTCTCGGCATCACGGCCGTCGGGCTGATCGTGGTGTTCATCGCGACCGGCGGCCGACCGTACTACGCCGGCGGCATTCTGCCGGTGCTGTGGGCGTTCGGCGCGGTCGGCCTCGACGGCCGGCGGCGGTGGCTGCCCTGGGTGGCGTGGCCGGTGTTCGCCGTCTCGATCGCCTTCGTGGCGGCGTCCCTGCCGCTGCGGCCCGTGGATTCCCTGCGGGACAGCAACGAGACCGCCGACTTCATCGCCTTCGAGAGCGTGGGCTGGCCGCAGATGGCCGACGAGGTCGCCGCCGCCTACCGGGCGCTGCCCGGCGACGTCCGCGCGCACACGGCGATCGTCGGCGACACCTACTGGTCGGCCAGCGTGATGTCCCTGTACGGCCCCGAGCGCGGCCTGCCCACGCCCTATGGGCCGAACCGTGGCTACTGGTACTTCGGGGTGCCGCCGGAGAGCGCGGTGAACGTGCTCTACATCGGCGACAACCACATCGACCAGATCCGGTCGCACTTCGGCAGAGTCACCCAGGTGGCCACCGTGGACAACAAGCTCGGCATCCACAACGGCTACCAGGGTGCGCCGATCTACCTCGCCACCAAGCGCGACCGGCCGTGGTCAGCCCTGTGGCCGGCGCTGCGAAACCTGTGACGGCTCGTTCACCGTCCACAGTAGAGGCTCGCCGGCCGCGTAGCGCTTGATGTTGTCGGTCAGGGCGATCATCGAGTTGTACAGCACCTGCTGGGTCACGCCGCCCACGTGCGGCGTGGCGATCACCTTGGGGTGGTTGACCAACGGGTTGCCCGGGTCCGCCGGCTCGACGGCCAGCACGTCGAGCCCGGCCCCGGCGATGTGGCCGGAGTCCAGCGCCGCCACCAGGGCCGCCTCGTCGACCAAGCCCCCGCGGGCCACGTTGACGAACAGCGCGCCCGGCTTCATCGCGGCGAAGGCGCCGGCGTCGAAGAAGTCCGGTTGTGCTCACCGAACATCAGGGCGCTGATCACCACGTCCGCCTCGGCAGCACCTCGGGCAACTGGTCGACGCCGACCACCCGGTCGATCTCCGGCGGCCCGCCCAGCTCCGGCCGCGCCCGCACGGCGACGAGCCGGGTTCCCCAGGGCGCCAACCGCTTCGCGACCGCGAGGCCGATCGCGCCGAGCCCGATGATCGCCACCGTGCCGCCGGACAGCGACCGGCCGGCCGGCTGCGCCCACTTCCGTTCCCGCAACGCCTGCCGCGCCTCGTCGAGCTGCCGGCTCAACGCCAGCGTGAGCAGGATTGCCTGCTCCGCCACGGCGTCCGCGTTGCCGGTGACATCACCGGGCAGCCGCGCCACCCACACGCCGGCCGCCGTAGCCGCGTCCATGTCGACCGTCTCCAGGCCGACGCCGAACTGCTGCACGAAACCAAAAGTGGCGCGCGACAACAGGTTCGCGTCCACCGTCGCGGCGATCGGCGTGACCACGTCCATGCCGTCGGCCATCTCGGCGAAGCCGGCCGGCGAGGACTGGAACACCTCCCAGCCCGGCAGCAGCGCCCGCAGCGGGTCGAGCGGATACTCTTCGAAGCCGATCAGCAGTCGCATGTGACCCAGGTTACGGGCTCAGCGCTCGGTGATGGCCGGCGGCGAGGGCATCTGGTAGCCCGAGCTGCCCACGTTGGCCTGCAGGGCCGAGCGCCAGGCCCCAGTGGAGATCATCTTCTGCAGCGCGGCGTCCACCTTCTCGCGGCCGCCGGTGTCGCCCTTGCGCAGCCCGATGCCGTACGAGTCCTTGGTGAACGGCTTGCCGACCACCTTGAGCAGCTCCGGGTTCTGCGCCGCGTAGCCGGCCAGGATCACGTCGTCGGTGGTGACCGCGTCGACGATGTTGGCCAGCAGCGCGGTGACACAGTCGGAATAGCGGCTGTACTCGACCAGCGTGGTGTTCTGTGCGAACTTGTCCTTCACCTGCTGGGCCGAGGTGGAGCCGGCGACCGAGCAGAGCTTCTTGCCGTTCAGCGACTGCGGGCCGGTGATCGAGTTGTCGCTCAGGCGCACCAACAGGTCCTGGCCTACGGTGAAGTACGGGCCGGCGAAGTCGACGAGCTTCTTGCGCTTGTCGTTGATGGTGTACGCGGCCACGACCATGTCGACCTTGCCGCTGGTGAGCAAGGTCTCACGGTCGGCGGGCTCTGCTTCCTTCCACGTGATGTTGGCCGGGTCCACGCTCAGCTCGCCGGCGATGAACTTCGCCACATCCACGTCGAAGCCCTGGTACAGGCCGTTCAACGTCTTCTCGCCGATGCCCGGCTGGTCGAACCGGATGCCGATGGTGAGTTTGCCCTGGCCGGCGGCCCCGGTCAGGGTGTCGGCGGGCCCGCTCGTCCCGCATGCGGCGAGCAAGGCCAGCGCGGCGAGTGCGGCGGTCGCTCGTAGTGATCCCCGCATGCGCATGGTGAGGTCCCCTTAAGGTCGAGGCGGCCTGCACTGCCTAACAAACCCAGGGCCGTCAAGTCCAATCGGGCAGGCCTGGACTACGTCACACTCCACTACGCGCCAGGATCCTTGACAGTTCGCGGTGATCTTCTTTTTCACATTCACATGTGAGCATCCGTCGCAGTCGCGGCTCGCTCACGTCGCAACTGGACGTATTCGCGGATCACCAGGACGATGATCACTACGTCGATCGCCGCGAAGATCGGCAGCGCGATGGAATGCGTGTGAACGGCCCGGAAGATCTCGTAGACGACAAAGGCCCCCAACACCACGGCGGCCACCGGGTACAACGGCAGCACCTTGCGCAGCAGCGCCGCCACCAGACCCAGCTTGATGACGGCGTGCAACAGCAGGTAGCCGATCGCGAACGTGCGGCTGCTGCCGTCGGCGAAGTCGTGCGCCGCGGTCTGCAGGTGCGTCGACAGCGTGCCGCTCGGATCGCCAAGCAGGTCTCGCGTCACCACGTCGTTGGCCAGACCGGTGATCAGCGTCGGCGGGATGAAGATCAGCACGATGCCCAGCACGAGCTGGCCGAGGCCGTCCAGCCCCTTGAGGGCGATGGCGACCTTGAACAGCTTGTCAGTGGTGGTCGAGTTGCTCACGCCGACCAGGATGCCCCGATCAGCGCGGTTTAGTGCGGCGAGTGGGCGAAGCGGTGGTGGGATCCTCCGGCCAGGGGTGCTTCGGGTAGCGGCCGCGCAGCTCGGAGCGCACCTGCGGGTAGCCGGTCCGCCAGAACGAGGCCAGGTCGCCGGTGACCGCCACCGGACGGCCGGCGGGGGAGAGCAGGTGCAGCACCACCGGCACGCGGCCGTCGGCGATGCGGGGCGTGTCGGTCCAGCCGAACGTCTCCTGCACCCGGACCGGGAGGGTGGGGCCGTCGGCGGTGTAGTCGACCTTGAGCTTGGAGCCCGACGGCACCTCGATGCGGTCCGGGGCGAGCTCGTCCAGGCGGGCGGCGGCGGGCCAGGGCAGCATGGTCTGGAGCACGTGCTGGGCGCTGATCCGGGCCAGGTCCGTGCGCTTGCGGGCGGCGGACAGGTCAGTATTCTGGATGATGGCGTCATCCGAGACCTCGGGCCACGGATCACCCAGGTTGACGTGCAGGAACTCCATTCGTTGGCGCTGCCTGGCCGCGTCCTGGCTCCACTGGAGCAGGGCGACGCCTTCTTTGCGGAGACCTTCTTTCAGCGCTTCCAGGAGGAGCTCGGGGTCGGGTTTGGCGATCGGACGCTCCGCCAGCACGATCGCGCCCAGACGGCGGACGTGCCGGGCGACGACGTCGCCGTTGGCCCAGGTCACCTCGTCCTTCTCGGACAGCAGGGCCGGGGCGGCGCGTTCGGCCAGCTCCTGGTCGGCGCGGGCGGCGAGGCGGACCCGGCCGTGGGCGCGACCCGGTTCGCGGTCGGCGACGGCCACGGCCAGCCACTCGCTGTCGGTGGGGCCGTCCGTCTCGACCGCGGTGCCGCCGGCCATGAGGTAGCTGCGCGAGCCCGGCTGACGCCTTTTCGCCAGGCGTTCGGGGTGGGCGAGGGCGATGACGAAGGCGGGGTCGTCTTTTCGGCCTGTGGGGCCGTCGACCAGCTTGGCGAGCCGGCCGACCTCGCGTTTCCAGGTTGGGGGCTGATCTTGGCGAAGCCGGCGCACGGCCGTCTCGACGTCGTTCGAGGAGGTGACGGAGTCGTCGTCCAGCAGCGCCACGACCTCAGCCGTCGGCTTTGCGCCCAGTTCACGGGCACCGTCGAGCAGCGCTCGGCCCAGCCGGGGGTGCAGGCCCAGCTCGGAGATGCGGCGGCCGCGGTCGGTGACGCCGTTGTCGTCGAGGGCGCCCAGGTTCTTGAGGGTGGTCTGCCCGGCGGCGAGGGCGCCCGGCGGGGGTGCGTCCCACCAGGTCAGGTCGCTGCCGTCCGGGGTGCCCCAGCAGGCCAGCTCCAGCGCGAGGCGGGTCAGCTCGGCGGTGCGGATCTCCGGCTCGGGGTAGCGGGGCAGCGTGGCCTGCTCGTGCTCCGGCCAGCACCGGTAGACGTGGCCAGGGGCCTCGCGCCCGGCGCGGCCGGCGCGTTGGTCGGCAACGGCCTGTGACACCCGGGTGGTGATCAAACCGGACAGTCCGCGGCGGTGATCGGCCCTGGGCGAGCGCGCCAGGCCGGCGTCGACCACTGTGCGGACGCCCGGCACCGTGAGGCTCGACTCCGCGACGGCCGTGGCCAGGACGATGCGTCGGTCCGCGGTCTTTCGGAGGGCGTCGTCCTGGGCCTTGGTGGCCAGCCTTCCGTGCAGGGGAAGGACATTCAGGCCTTGCAGCTGTTGGGAGACGCGACGGATCTCGCCGACACCGGGGAGGAAGACCAGGATGTCACCGTCCGTTTCGGACAGTGCTTTGTGGACCGTTCTCGCCACGTGCTGCTCCAGGCGTTCGTTCCGGGCCGCCGGCACGTAGGTCGTCTGGATGGGGAAGGTTCTGGCGTGGGCCTCGATGACCGGGGTGTCGGCGCCCAGGATCTCCGCCAGTCTCCTGGCGGCGACGGTGGCGCTCGTGGCCAGCACCTTGAGGTCGGGGCGCAGGCCCTCGCGGGCGTCCAGGAGCAGCGCCAGAAGGAGATCGGCGTCGAGATGGCGTTCGTGGCACTCGTCCAGCAGCACGACGTCGACGCCGGTCAGCTCCGGGTCGTGTTGCAGGCGGCGCAGCAGGAGGCCGCTGGTGACGACCTCGACCCGCGTCTGCTTCGAGGTGCGGCGGTCGCCTCGAACCGCGTAGCCGACCGTGCCGCCGACCTGTTCGCCCAGCAGCTCCGACATCCGGGCCGCCGCCGCCCGCGCCGCCAGCCGTCGCGGCTCCGCAACGAGAACACGACCTGGTAGCGCCAGCGGCACCAAAGTCGTCTTTCCCGTGCCCGGCGGGGCCACCAGCACCGCCGTGCAGTGCCGGGCCAGGGCGGCGTTCAGGTCGTCGAGTACCGCGCGGACCGGAAGATCGGGGAGCTGCACCCCGCTAGCCTGCCGCAGTCACGCCGATCAGCAGACCCACCAGGTAGGTCGCGCCCGCCGCGATCACGCCGAACAGCAGCTGGCGCAGGCCGTTCCACCACCACGGGCGGGTCGTGAAGCGGGCCACCACCGCGCCCGCCGCGAACAGGCCGATGCCGCCGATGCCCAGGCCGGCCAGCAGCGACTCCCAGCCCAACAGGAACGGCAGCAGCGGGAACAGGGCGCCGATCGAGAAACACAGGAACGAGGAGACCGCCGCCACCACCGGAGACGGCTGATCGTCCGGATTGACACCCAGCTCCTGCTCGATATGCACCCGGACGGCCAATTCCTCGTCCTGGTGGATTTCCTCGGCCACCCGGCGGGCCGTTTCCTCGGTGAGACCCATTTCCTCGAACATCTGCATCAGCTCGGCCTTTTCCGCGGCCGGATTCTCGCGCAGTTCCCGACGTTCGGTGGCCACCTCGGCCTGCACCGAGTCGTTCTGCGTCTGCACCGAGGCGTATTCGCCCAGCGCCATCGAGAACGCGCCCGCCACCAGGCCCGCCATGCCGGTGAGCACGATGACGTGCGAGCTCGCCCCGCCACCGCCGACCCCCGCGACCAGTGAGATGTTGGTCACCAGGCCGTCCATCGCGCCGAACACCGCCGGCCGCAGCCAGCCGCCGGACAGGTCGTTGTGGGTGTGGCCGACCTCGTTCTGCGCCGTTTCGTCAACCTGGGTCACGTTCGGAGGGTAATGGATTGAGCCGGTACTGAGGAAAGCCTTGCACAGTGTTGCCTAGCCTTAGCGGTATGCCACACATCGATCCCGAACTCGAGCGGTTCGTCCAGGCCTTCCCGGTGGCCCGGGTGTCCGCGCCCGGCGCCGACGTCGTCAAGATCCGCGAGGACCTCGACCAGCGCTGGCGGCGCATGCAGCCGGTCGTGCAGGTCGGCGAGGTCGCGGACCTGACGACGCCCGTGCCCGTGCGGGTGTACAAACCCGTTCTCGGCGCCGTCGACCTGCCGGTGGTGGTGTTCCTGCACGGCGGCGGCTGGTGCACCGGAAGTGTGGTCACCCACGACGATTTGTGCCGCCGAATCAGCCGCTCCGCCCAGGCCGTCGTCGTTTCCGTCGAATACCGGATGGCGCCCGAGCATCCATTTCCCGCGGCCGTCGACGACTCCTTCGCCGTGTTGCGGTGGGTCGGTTCGCACGCCCGGGAAATCGGCGGCGACCCGTCGCGCATCGCCGTCGCCGGGGACAGCGCCGGCGGCAACCTCGCCGCCGTGCTCACCCAGCTCGCTCGTGACAACGGCGGGCCCGAGCTGCGGTTCCAGCTGCTGCTCTACCCAGCCGTCGGCGGCGTTGGCGAGTTTCCCTCACGGGCGGAGAACACCGACGCCCCCGTGCTGTCGACCGCCGACATAGAGGCCTTCCTGCGGCACTACGCCGGTTCGATCACCGGCGAGCCGCCCGTCACCCTCGCGCCCGCCCTCGCCGCCGACCTGTCCGGCCTGCCACCGGCCTTCATCGCCACCGTCTGGCATGACCCGCTGCGGGACGAGGCCGAGGCCTACGGCCGGCTCCTCGCCGCCGCCGGCGTGCCCGTCGAGACCGTCCGTTTTGATCATCTTGTGCACTCTTTCGCCAGCTACGCGCCCCTCATCCCCGCCGCCTCCGAGGCCCTCGAACAGTGCCTGTCGGCGTTGCGGAAAGGACTTCTCAGGTAGCACTCAGGGGTCGTCGGTAGCATTTCGCCAGGACTCGGCCGCCGAGTTGGCCGGCCTTGACGAGGAGGACGGTTCATCGTGGGCGCGGCCCAGAACAACAACAAGCGTGACAAGAACAAGGCCAACGCCGCCCGGGCCGTCGCGGCCGCCCGCGGCGCCCGCAACGACCGGCGCAACATCGCCATCGGCACCGTGGCCGTCGTCGTGGTCGCCATCGCCGTGATCGTCGGGGTGGTCCTGTCCACCCGGCAGTCCACCCCGCCCGCCGCCACCGGCGCCGATGCGATCAAGGTCACCAAGGCCGAGGCCGAGTACACCGCCAAGGCCGGCGACGACGGCACCGTCATCGCCGGGCAGGACACCGCCAAGACCAAGATCGACGTCTACGAGGACTTCACCTGCCCCTACTGCGGCGACCTCGAGAAGCAGAGCGGCGCCCAGATGGCCAAGGCCGTGGCCGACGGCAAGATCCAGGTGCGGTACCACCTGCTCAACATCCTCGACAACAACACCAATCCCCCCGGCTACTCCCTGCTGGCCGCCAACGCCGCCATCGCCGCCGCCAAGCAGGGCAAGTTCGCCGACTTCCACGCCAGCCTCTACGCCCAGCAGCCCAAGGAGGGCGGGGCCGGCTACACCAACGAGCAGCTCATCAGCCTCGGCAAGCGCCTCGGCATCACCGCCGCCCAGTTCTCCACCGACGTGACCGCCGGCGCCTACAGCAACCTCGTCAAGCAGCAGGTCACCACCGCCTCCGCGCCCCCCGTCAACCTCCAGGGCACCCCCACCGTCCTCAACGGCACCACCGACCTCAAGGCCCTCCAGGACCCCCAGTGGCTCGACAAGCTCCTCAACACCTGATCCCTTGATCCTTCTCGCGGCCCGTCACGCCCCCCGGCGTGACGGGCCGTTCACGTTCCTGACCTGCCCGAACCCCACTGCCCGCCCCCCGATTTCACTTCTCCCGGACCCGTCGTGTAGGGTTTGCACCACGAGATGAGGGACCTACCAACCCGGGTTCCAAATCTCGGCTCGGGGCTGTGGCGCAGCTGGTAGCGCATCACACTGGCAGTGTGAGGGTCAGGGGTTCGAGTCCCCTCAGCTCCACAATTGTTGAATAGTTTAGATACGCCCCCTAGCCTGGGAAAACTAGGTTCGGGGGCGATCTTGTTTTTTCGTCCCAAGTGGACAGTGGATGACGTAACTGGAGCAAAACTGGAGCAGGGCCCTGACCCTATGCGAAATGGGGTCAACGTTTTGCTCCAGTTCGATGTCACCCGACCGGGGATTCTTCTGCGACGTATCTCCAGGACGCGCGCCGACGGGCCGACGGGGTGTCGCAGGCGGCTGCATAGGGGCAGGCGGTGTGGCCGCCGCTATGGCTGCGTCAGCGGGTCATCCGCCGGCGACGTTGATCGCCACCAGGCCTTGGCGGCACGCAGACGGGTGCCCCTAGCCGCACGTCGCCGACCTACGGTCGTTCCCGATGTTGTTGATGGTCTTCGGCGTGTGCCGCGCTATCCCTGAGTCGGCAGCGTGATGTGCTCGGCGACGTGTGGCCGTCACGGCGCATCGGTGTCTTTGGGCGCGATCGGGTCTCCGATCAGGCGCCGCACTTGGTTCTGCTTGCTCCACGGCAGGTGCTCGAGCTGTGGCAGCTGCGCCGGCCGCTCCGCTGGAGGTAGGGCGGCCAGGTGCCGAAGGCGGTCATGTACGGGGAGGACCGAGTCGCTGAGCGCTTGGAACACCGCGGTCACGTTCTCGGCCAAAACCGGAGAACGCATTAGGGACAAGAGAAAGGCCGGCAACAGCATACGGACCTCGATGTTGTCGGCCACGACGGCAAATGCGGCCATGCCTGCCGCGTTGCGGTAGCCGGCGAAGGCGTCGGCCATTTGGGTAAATGCTGCAACGCCCACAAGCACACCCGACGCAATGGGGCGTATCGCGTCCAACTCGGAGTCCTGTGTGGACTCCAGGGTCCCGATCAGCTGCGGCAGGTTGCCCAGCTCGCCGAAAACGGCGAAGCCATCGGTGGCCGGGCCGGTCAACCACGGCCCCACTCCGTCGGGGCGATAGCGACGGCCCTGATCGAGGCCCATCGCACGCTCCATCGGCTCGGCAGCTTCTCCGAGCTGTTCCGCGGCTGCGGGCTCGCCAAGGCTCAGACCGAACAGTACGGCGAACGCGTGCGCCCGCTCGCTTAGAGGTTGCCGGCCGAAGCGCGGCACATCAGGTTGTCGGCGGCCCGCGTACTGGGCGGCGATCTCGGTGATCGCGTGCCAGCGGGCCGACTCGGAATCCGCGCTGTCGCCGCCGGACCTCTTGGCCAGCTCCCTCTCGATGGCGGTCTGCATCTGACGCAGGTGCGTGATCATGGAAGCGCGTGCCAGAGACGTCGGAACGGGATAGCCGTCGAACCAGAGCGCCACGCGCAGCACCTGGGGGTCTTTGGTGAGCGTCCGCAGCTCCAGCAGGGCACGTAGTTGGTCACCCGCCTCAGCGGGGTAGGTCCACACCGGTCGAGCGCCGTCTTGCCCGGTCCGCTCGGGGTGGGGGAGCAGCCCGCGGTTGCGCCAGAACTCCAGCGTGCGCTCGCTGATGTCGGGCTCGACCGAGCGTGCGATAGCCAGCAGCGCGGCCGTGTCCAGCCGCTCCCCACTACTCCCACTCGCCGAATTCGCCACAGGTACTCCCACTCGCGGGGGTCGTATCTTGCATCTTACGCCGAGACGGCGTGAGAGGCTGTTCTCCCAGGTCAAGCGCGCCTACAGTGGAATCTCTCGGAGCTAGTCGACAACGTGAACTACCCACAGTGAGGTGCACATGAACGAGGATGAGATCGCTCGAGCGGTGGCGCATGTGCGTCGCTGGATCGCGGCGCATCCTGACTGGCGTCGGTGGTCGGCCGAGGACATCGCCGCCGCATTGGCGCAGGACGACGACTGGGCAACTGTCACGCTCGCTGGTTGGATGCGGATCCCGGACGGCGCGTTGATCGCGATGATCGTCGAGAAGGCCCTGCCGTATCCGACCAACATCGGTGTCGAGGTGCTGGTTGAGGCGATCCAGATCGCCGCTCGCAAGCGGACTCGGACCCAGCGGATCGGCGCACTGACGATCGGGGCGGCCGCGGCAGCACTGGTCTGGACGCTCTTCAACTCCTGAAAGATTAGGAACGCTCGTCGCGGCGGCCGTCCGGCGCGACTTCGGTCCAGTACTGCGGGTCGCGTCCGTAGTCGAGGGTCCGGAAGGCCCGATCCCAGGGCGCGTTCGGTGCGACAAGTTCGCGCCAGGGGCGACTTCGGTGTAGAGCACCCGCATCGAGTTGAGGCCGCCGAAGTGCAGCGCGGGCCCGTCGGTGGAGACCGCGTCCTCGGGCACGGCCACTTCGGAGTTCCGCTCCAAGGCTGCGCGCACTGTCGCTTCAACCCAGACGTTGGTCTGCAACCCCGCGACGATGAGCCGGCTGACGCCGAGATTCCTCAGCAGCGGCTCCAGCTCGGTGTAGGTGAAGAAGCTGGGCCGGGTCTTGCTGAGCACCAGGTCTCCTGGCTGCGGTGCCACCACGTCCATGATCCGACTTTTCCACTGCTTCTGCTCGTCGGACACCTCGGGTATGCGGCTGGCGCGACTCCGGAGATGGCGGGCGGCTCGAGGATTTGCTCCCAGCGCGCCCGCCTGGCTTGAAACGACGCGCGAGTACAGCACCGGGATCCCGCGCGCACGCGCGGTGGGCGAGAAGTTCGGCGCACCCGGTGATCACTGTGTCGAGCTGCCAGATCGGTGGCCAGCCGAGCGCGTCCCGCACCCCGTCATCGGAGAGGTTACCCGTTCTGCATGTCGATCATGAGCAGCGCTGTTCCGGTCATCGCGATCCTCCCGGGTTGGCGGACTCTGCCGGCTGATCACGAGGTTCGCTGAAGACGGTGGTGAAGGGAGTCGCTGAGGGGGTGGCTTTCGCTCCTGCGTTCCGGTCTGGTTGGCTGGGATGGGGTCAATGGCATTAGCCGCGACGGGCGCTGCTCGGCGACACCGTCGTTCGCGGCGAGAAGGCCACGAGCCCACGCATGCGGCGTGGGCTCGTATGGAGGCGTCGGACTAGGGCGGCCTGCCGTCAAGTGGTGTCAGCCCGACGACGATCAAGCCGCTGGCGTCAGTGACTCCGCCATACAACAGCCTGAGCACTTTGTATGCGTCGGTGCGGTGCTGCTTGCTCCCGTCGGACTTGGCGAAATGCATGGTATAGCCGATCGGTTCGGCGACGAAGACGGCGTAGCCGCTTAAGAACCAGACCCACACAGCCGGCATTCTCTTAGTCTGCGGCAGCGGTGTCGAGTGGGGGAGAGTAATCCCGGAATCGCCCTGCGGTGAAAGTGTCGGTTGACACAAAGGGATCTGGCTACCCTGTCCTGAATCCTAGAGAAGGGCCTGAGCTTGGTACAAAATCGACGTGGTGTCGTCGCGAGAACGGCTGGTGCGGCTGCTGTCGGCGCGTTGGGACGGCGCACCGGGTTGACGGAGCAACAGGGTGACGCAGTGGGCGACCTGCTTAGCGCATCAGTGCGGCTACGTCGAGGTGTCGGCGGGATCCGATCTGGCTTCACTTCCGGCTTGGCCGCCAGTTTGTGGTCGGCTCAATCCTCCATCCGGTCCTTAAACTGGTTCGTCAGGCTATTTGGATCGTCGAGCGCCGTATCTAGATCGGTGCGCAGCTCTGTACGTAGATCTGGAAGTTTGGGTGGCTGGTAGATGGGATTGGCGAGGAACTCGTCAACTTCTGCGGTGACCGCCTCCCACCACTTCAGCGTCCCTCTACGTCCTCGTTGATCGTTTCGGTCAGACAGTAGGGCATTCCAGACTCTGAGTTCCCAAGAATTATGCTCACTGTCGAGTCGGATTCCAGTAGAAAGGAAGTTTTGTAGGCCTAGGGATATGCGCTCGGCGCGATTTGATGAACGCTTCCACGTGTCAACGGTGAAGGCCCACCAAACTCTTCTGCGAGCCTGCGCAACCCGTGTAACGAGTGATTCTGGCGAGTCGCCTTGGAGCTCTTCGACCACGCACTGGAGGTCGCGGACAAGGTATTCAACATTCGCCACATCGTCTCCTGCCGCGGACGCTGCTGCCTCGGCATCGCTGGCGGCAATTGCGGCCCTATCTACTGTGCTGGTCAGCTCTTGCAGTGGTTGGGCGATGTTGCGATCGATCGCATCCGTGATCTGGTCGACTTGTGCGCCGACTGCGCCGACAGCGTCTCTCAATTCCACGGCCGTGTGGCGGAACCTTGCCGAAAATGTGCCAGCTTCCCGGTCGAGGTAGACGTGGAGCAGTTCATCATCTGTGAGGGCGCGGGTGGAGCGGCCCTGTCGTGTCTGTCGGCGTCCCTCATCGTCGAAGTGTGGTGGCATTGTTGGCCGCACTTCGACCCTGAGAAATGGTTTTCCCTCACCTACAGACTCCTCGACGATGAAAACATCCACGGGGATTGGACGGATCTTGCTCGCCATATCTTGAAGCCGTGCGACCGCTCTGTCGAGGCCTTTCGGTAGACCGCAGGGCACGCCGTACACCAGTCCCGTTTCGGTATCCTCTACCTCGTCTACGCCGACGAGGAGGTGAGCAGCCTCGCGAGCGGGGTCGAGTGCGACCCAGTTCGCCAGAGCGGCCAGGACCTTGGGGGACACAGCTTCGGCATCTCGTTTAAACTCGTACCGTCCGGACTCGCCAAGCGCGAGCATCTGCAGAGCTTCGGCACTCGCGTGCTTGTAGCGCGTTGGCCGCGCAGTGATATCCACACGACGGTTCTAACAGAACAGTCTGACTGCCGAGCTTGCAGCGGTACTGGAGTGGCAAGCGAGCTCGGCGATGGGTCGTTGGCACTTCAAGTTCCAGACGAACCAATCAACCATCCGCGCCGTCGGCAAGTGATGCGTCACCATGCACGACCTCGCGAGTGATCAAGTTCCCCGTACCCCAAGCTAGAAGCCTCTCGAACGCTGCGGGGCTCACCACCAACATCGTGCCCCGTGAGCGCGGCCAGGGCAGATGGTAGGCGTCGCCTTCGTAATGACTCCGCCAGGTGATCATGGCCAACGCGGGTCCGATGTCGTTGTGCAGCACGAACGGCTCGGCGGCCGGCTGGAGGCCAAGTGCCAGTCTCAGAGCCGGGCTCGGCACCAGTAGGCGATCGTGCACACCGAGGCCGTCGCGGGCGTCATCCATGAATTCGTCGTCAACGTTGATGCCGATCAAGGGGCTGGTGGTATCGGTGGTGATGTTGTTGAGCAGCGGTGGCATGGCAGCGAACCAGCTCGATGCGCTCTCAGCGGAGAAGGGACGGCTGCTGAGCCCGATCGCATCGCCGGGCCTGCGCAGTTCGAGCGCGAGGTCGCGGCCCGACTGGCGCAGAAGATCGTCTCTCTCGGGCCATACCGGCAAAACCGTGGTTTCCTCAGTGCGGGCGATCACTCGCCAGCGCCGGTAGCGGCCAGCCGTCAGGATGTCGCACTGCTCAAGGGACGTGGACGCCACCGTCATGACCAGATCGGCCTCCGCTGCGCCTCGTGACTGCACCCCGGTGGCTTCGATCGCTCGGGCCCAGACCGGGTCCTTGGCGCCTGGTGGAGCGATGATGTGGGGGCGAGGCTCGCGGGTGCACTCGATCGCCAAGGGCAGTGTGGGACGGTTGACCAGAACACGGGCGAGTGCTTGCTCCCATGCCGCTGGGTTCGCAGGCGGTCGTCCGGAGGCCAGAAGCGCGGCCCGGCCACCGGATGCCGCCAGTTGCAAGGCCTCCTCCACCAGCCTGCAGCGGCCGGTGAAAGCGTCAGTCCATCGCCTATGTCTTGTATCAGCCAGTTCTTGAGCCTCACTTTGGATCTTTTTCATCTCGTCAGTGTCGCTCAACGCGGCATCGACCCGGGCGACAACGGCGAGACCAAGGTTGGGCAGCAACTCTTCGGCTGCCAACAGTCTGCGGCCCGCGAGCATGCCCACCAACTGCGCTGCCTCTTCGCTGAACCGTTCTTTGCCGGCGGGCAGCAACAACGTCGTACCGAGAAGCGCGGCGTCAGGTGTCGCAGAGGGCGGTGGGGTGTTGTTGTCCCCCAAGAGTTTTGACGCCAACGCGCGGACAGTCAGGTACGGTCCGTGCGCATGTTGCTGGAGAGCGTCGCGGCACTGCTCCGCCACCATGGGATGCGCCGCGTCGATGTCGGTGATCACCGCGAGCAGCCACGACAGCAGGGCAGGTTCGTTCAGGGCCGGCAGAACAGCCGCCAGCGCCTTGATTGCGGCTTCGGGGCGGTGCAGCAGGAGTAACTCGAAGGCGATGAGAGCCCGTCGGCGGTTTTCCTGGCCAGGATGGGCCATCGTGCCGAGGACGGCTTCGCAGAACACCCCGTCGATCTCGTCGGTCAGGTCGTTGTTCGTGTTCTCCGCCGGTGGCGCGTAGGGCACCTGCGGGTCGTCCTCGGGGGACATTCGTGGCGTGCGGAGGGAAATCACCGAGTGTGCCTCGTCCCAGGCCGAAAAGCTCGCGTCGTGTCCATGGGCGTGGGGCGTGAGACCGTCTACGAGGCCGGCGTGGATCAGTGCTTGGCTGACGCCGCGGGAACCACGATGACCGCCCGCGACCACTTGAGTAACCTCCGCGGCGACGGTCGCCCACGTGGCGTCCGCGTCCAGGCAAGTGGCATGGCGTAGCGAGTCCAACTCCTTCTGCCCACCGAAGTTCATCCAGAAGCCATCGCTGCTCGTTCGGGTCCAAGCCAATGACAGGGCCACGGCGGCGAGCCTGGGGTGGCTGTGGTGCTCCAACCCGCGTCCCACCAACGTGAGCAGGCGGCTGCGGTCGAGTGTGTCAACCGTGCTGGCGAGACTGTGCAGGGCGGCTATCGCGTCTTCCTCGGCACCGGCTCCCGCGAGCTGGACCAGACGATCGCCGATGAGGGTGGCGAACTTCTCGGGAGCCCAGTCCGGGCTCGACGTGTCATAGGGGCGGCGGCGCCAGGCGCGAATGGCGCGGTTGAGTCCAACAATACCGTTGGGGAACTCGCCCACGGCGTTCTGCTCAGGGCTGACTGGCGTCTGCGACGCCGTTGCAGGTTGCCGGCGCGGCGTCACAGCGGCGGCAAGAGGAACGCAGATCTGCGGCGCATTCACCCGCGCTGCAACGAGATTGAGCGCCTGTACCCACGCGGTGTGTTGTGCGATGGACTCATCGCTGTTGGTATTCGGATCCGACAGTGGACGTTCGTCGGCCCTGGCTAGGAGAAGAGTGAGCAATTGCCCGGCAAGGTCCTCTCCGGTGCCGGCTGTGATGTTCGCCAGTCGCTCGGCCATGGCGGGATCGGCGGTGTCTTTCGTCATCGGCAACGCCAGCCGGAGTGCGCCGGCGACTACCGGATCTGCGCTCTGGTACCACGACCGCCACACGTCTTCGAGCGCGCCGCCGTACAGGTCGTTGACGTGGCCGCATTGTTCCAGCAGCGTAGGAATGACGAGCCGGGTGAGTCCGGCGGGGTCGGCTTCGGCAAGCGTGGCCCACCACTGGATTTTGGCAGCGCGGGTTTCTTTTCCATCGGTGTGACGTGCCACTCGCTCACAGGTGGGTTGGACCTGGGCCAGGCGAGCTCGGGCACGGGAGGGATCCGCAGCGACGAGGGTCTGAAGCGGATCGAGGACTTCGTAGATCGTGGTGTCCTTGTGATACCCGTAGGCGGTCATGAGGCAGCAGGCTTCATGCCAAGAGGACTCCGCTCGGTCCATGTCTCCGCATGCGATGGCGAAGCGCGCGGCCATGAGGCGGTACTCGGCCAAGGTCGAGTAGTAACGCCGTCCCGAGCCCTCGGTGAGCGCCGCGTCGATCAACTCTTGAGTCGCGGCGCGGCGCCCCTGTGTGGTGGTCGCGGCGATCGCCAGAGTCAGAAGCGAATCCGGAGTAATGGGTCCCGCGTCCTGCCCCCGCATGGACACTCCGACGCCTTCGCTCACCTGGCGGAGGATGCGCAGAGCCGCCGGCCACCTGTCGTCGTCGAGGAGGGCGATGGCACGGCGCAGGCTGCTCGTGATCCGCTCCCGAATCGGGTAGAGATCGCACGCGGGAGGCCTGCCGGTGAACGGTTCGAGGTCGCCAGCCAACAAGCCGACGGCGGCGAAAGCAAGCTGACCTCGATCTGCCTCAGCACTCTCCGCCTGCACCAACGCCAACACGAAGCGCAGCCAGCACAGGTACCATCCCGCGCCGCCGAGCATGCCCTCCACGGTCGGCAAGATCGTCGGGTCGCGCCGCGCGGCAATCACACACCGGTCAAGCCACATCGGCACCCGCTGCGCGACATGAAGAGCGTCATGTCCCGTCACCTCCCGGGTGAGGGCTATTAGGGCGGTCCGCGCCTCGCCGACGGACGACCGGTCGATATCCTGAGGTGCCGCGCCGAGTTCGATCATGCGGTGGGCGTTGCCCGGTGCGGGCTCCCGCATCGCCAAGGGCAGCAGTCGGGCCAACAGTTCGACAGCGCTGGGGTCCGCGGAGCGACAGGCGACTTCGGCGAGGACGAGTGCCGCGTCCGGTGGACTGTCGAGGTGGTCGAGAAGTGCAGCGGTGGTTTCGATGCCGAGCACATCGGCGGCGACCGGGATGATGTCGTCGGGCGGAAGGTTGCTCTCGTTGAGAAAGCTGGCGATGTCTTTATGCCGCGGCGCAGTGTTCTGATCCTCGGTCACAGCCTGGCGTAGCTGCCCACGTGCCCAAGCCAGGGTGACTGCCTTGTCGGACTCCGATCCGTAGTCGGTGTCATTGTTCGCATCCCACTCCGCGAAGGCGGGCAGGTAGTCCTGCCAGGGAGCCACAGCGCCAGCAGCGTCGATGGCAGCGCACAGTTGGAGCCCGGCTCGTGCCGGTACCGCGGTGTAGCCGTCGAACGTGAGGCGGCTGGCAAACTCCTCCTGACCGAGCAGCGCCATAGGCACATCGATGTACTCGACGATGGCGGTGTCCAGCACTTCGTACTCGAAGTTCTGGGCCGCGCGGGCCAACTCGACGCAGCGGGTCAACGCGGGCAGGTCGCGCAGACGCCCGGCGCAGCCGGTCGCCACCGCGAGGTTGGCCGCGATGGCGGACGCCGGGTGCCCGCCGGCCACGGCGTTGGCGACGAAGGATGCGTCGACCTTGTTGAGTGCCTCCTTGTCGCGGCCGGCTGCGGCCAGCGTCGTTAGCAGAAAGCGGAATGCCCGCTCGTCGCGGTAGAAACCCCGCGCCTCGAGCCATTCGACGACAAACCGGAGGTTGGCCGCCAGCGCGGCCGGGTTGGACTCCAGCTTCCGCCGCAGGAACCGTGCGAAGGATTCGTGGTACACCCGGAGCCCACCTTGGGCGGCTCGCTCGACCAGAACAGGCGCCAGTGTCGCGAGCGCGTCGTCGAGCCTGTGGGTGAGGTCTGGTCGCATCTCGGCCAACTCGGTCCGGCTGGCGGGAAAGTCAAGCAAGCCAATGATATCCGCGACACCTGAGCCTTCGCCGAGAGTACTGATTAGGTGTGCGTAGTAGTTCTGCAGCTTTCCGTCGAACGGTGGCAGGGCGCTCAGTACGGCTTCCGGATCCGCCTCAGTCCGGGCATGCCTGTGGACCTCGCGGCAGAGGTAGGTGGCGTACAGCGCGTTGCCGCGGGACCGTTCTCCGAGAGTTGCGAGGAAGCTGTCGGTCTGATCCTCCTCCACGATGGCGTCTGTGACGTCGGGCCCGGCCACCACGCCGAGCTTGGCGGCCAACGCGCTCAGCTCCTCCGGGGTCAGGCCGGGGATCTCGACGGTATGGGCGCTGTCCTGGTGGAGCGGCGCAAGATGTTGGCCGGGCTGGCTGAGCACGATGAGGACGCTGCCGGCCGGTATGTCGAGCCCGGCCAGGGCGAAGGCGAGTGCCGCGGACGGATCTGTGCCCGGCAGCGCCTCTCGAAGCCGCCCGACGTGATCAAGACCGTCGACCACCAGTGCGACCCGACGATCGGGCCGGGCCTGCACCGCGGACCTGACGGCGTTGGCCAGCGACTCCTCGTTGGCGGCGTACAGCGGCCTCTGTGTCTCGACCAAGCTCGGATCGGCTTCGGCCAGCCGTCCCAGCAAGCTGCCGAAGACGGTTTCGGCTCGCACGCGTTCGTTGCGCTCGTCGAGGGTGTCGTTGAGGTAACAGTAGTGCTCCGCGACGAGCCAACCGGACGAGACCAGTTCCCGGACGAGCTGGTCGCACGCCCAGGACTTGCCCTGGCCCGGCGGCCCGGTCAGGACGAGCGGAACGCCTTGCAAGGCAGCATGTTCCGCCGCTACGCGAACATCGGCCACGGTCGTCGGGCGGGTCACCTCGACCGAGTGGTCGACGGGGTGCGCTCGGGAGACGGCGCCGAAGTCGCGCCTGATCTGGGCACGCGCAAGCAGAGCTTTGGCGGTCGGCTCGCTCAAGCCCTGGCGGGCTTGTCTTGTGAAGGTCGCGAACGCGTCCGCGACGTCCGCCGCCGACCGGTTCGCATTGGGGTACGACTCCGCGCCGACCTCGGTGCGGACCCGGGTCAGCAGAATCAGTTCGGCCGGTCCCGGATCGAGCATGAACCCGGTCGACTTGGGCGCCTCGACCTCGATGACAAGGTGATGGCACAGCCAGGCGAGGTCGGCCCGGTCGACGGCCTTCTTACCGGAGCGGAGGAAATCGAACCGGGACCGCTTCGATTTCGAACCTGTCGCCGGTCGATGCGTTGCCAACGGCCAGAGGCGGTCGACGTCGAACCGGAAACGCCGGGTCTGCATGCCAGCCACGAACGGGCCCGGGTCGAGGTTGGCCGGCACCAAGACGTCGGTGAGCGCCTCGTCGACCGGCCAGGTGTCCCTGAGGACGACCCGAAACGCGAGTTCAATGGCATCGCTACCCGGTCCGTCGCGGTCGGCGACGGCAGCCGCCACGAGGCGATCGAGGCGGAGATCGCGCTTGTCGTTCGTGAAGGTATCCACCGTCAACGGCTTGTCGTCGTTGTCGGTGTGCTTGAACTGCGTGCGTTCGCGCCGGCCGCCCGCCGTCACGACTGTGAGATCGTCGAACCGGTCGTCCTCGACCTGCTTCTTGTCCACCTGCGCGGCGATAACCGTCCCAAGCACGAGATCGACAAGTCGGCTCGCGGCCAACAAGTCCTGGTACTCGTACCCACGATGGGCCGGCTGGAGGCTGGACATCGGACTAGATTAGGCGATCGGCATGCAAACCGGCCTGCCCACGAGAAGCATTTCGGCTGCTGCTCAGCCCCAAGAACCACGCCGTGCACCTTGCCTCCGGTTTGCCGGGCGCGCCGACCGACAACTGGTCGCCGAGCAGATCCAGCACCGCATCGACGCCCCCGCCGCCGGTGTCGTCCAGCGCGATCTGGACGACATCCCCCCAGTGCTACTCGATCGGCACCGCGCCCAATTCATGCAGGAGATCCTGGTGGTCGGGCAGGCGGTGGTCAGCACCCGCGCGCCGGCGGCGATGGCGGACTGGACCGCGAAAGACCCGGCGCCACCCGCGTCGGCATGGATCAACACCGTCTCGCCGGGACGGACCTCGAGCCGCCGGACGATGGGCACCGCTTCGGCCGCCGGCTTCAAACTGAGGTCGGGCCGGTCCGCGCTGATCATCGCGATCAGCGGCGCGGTCGTCGCGGCCGGCGCGAGCCGCGTCGTCCATCAGCTGGCCCCCGAGGTCGCGCAGCTGCCGTGGTGGCTGGTGCTGACCGTCGCGCTGCCGGTGTGCATCGGCACGGCACAACGCGACCGGCTCCACGCCGTGCGCAGCGCGCGGATCGCTGCCGAGGAGTCGCGGCGCGCTCGCGAGTCCGAAGCACGAGAGGCGGCGCTTGTCGAACGGAGTCGGATCGCCCGCGAGGTCCACGATCTGCTCGGCCACTCGCTGTCCTGGATCGCGCTGCAACTGGACATGGCCGACGCGCTTCGGTGCAGCGGACGCGAGGACGAGGCGACGGCGGCGATCCGCAAGGCGCGGGCGCTGGCGGTCGATTCCATCAACGAGACCAGTCGGGCGGTGCACGCGCTGCGCGACGGCGCGTTGCCACTGCCGGAGGCCCTGCGCAAGCTGGCTGAGCACACCAGCGTGCGATTCGTCGTCATCGGCGAGGCGACCCAGGTCGGCGCCGACGCGGCGCTGACGATCGTCCGGACCGCTCAGGAGGTGCTGACCAAGGCTGCCAAGTACGCGCCGGGTGCCGCACGCGACATCCGCCTGGGATTCGCCGTCGACCGCATCACCCCCACCGCGCACAACGGGCCCGCGACCGAACCGTTCAGGGCCGACCTGGCCCGCGGTTCCGGGGTCGGGCTCGTCGGTCTGCGGGAACGCGCCGCGCTGCTCGGCGGCACCCTGCATGCCGGGCCGTCCGACAACGGCGGCTGGACCGTGGAACTGGAGCTGCCCCGATGACCACCGACACACGTAGCGCTCGCGGTCCGGATGATGAGCCTTCATGACCACATCGGCGCCGTCCGCGCCGGCATCCCCGCTGACGAGATCCGGGACCTGCCGGCGCTCCCGTGTTCCCTCAGCGCCATGCCTTCACCGCCTCTAGCGCCGATACCGACCCACCACGCGCCGCCAGCGTCGATGTTGCCGCCGCCGTCTTCGGAGGCAGCCAACCTGGCCGTCGAAAATAGTTGAAAATCGATTCATTCCGACAGTTCTGAAGCAACACTGGAGCGCGGGCGCGAGTTGACCCTGCTGGCTACTGCCTCGTACTGTGCCTAACAGCGGTGGTCGCTGCGGCATTGACTTGGCGATTCTCTATTCACGCGGGTCGCCGGCAGTCTTTGGTGTTGTTGCGCGGGGGTCGAGTCCGTTCAGCTCCACAATTGTTGAATAATTCAGATACGCTCCCTGGCCTGGGAAAACTAGGGTTGGGGGCGATCTTGCTTTCTGTACAAAGTGGACGGTGGATGACGTAACTGGAGCAAAACTGGAGTAGGGGCCTGACCTTATGTGAAATGGGGTCAGGATTTGCTCCAGTTCCATGTCGCCCGACCAGGGATTCTTTGCCGACGAATCTCTAGGACGCCCGTAGGCGGGCGGGCGGGCACGGCCGGCAGGCGGGAAGGGGTAGGCCAGCCCGCGTCGTCGCGGCTGCGGCCCGATCAGTCGGTGACCGGGTGCGCCGGTCGTCCATTTCAGCCCGGGCGATCCGCGAGTCCGTCGTCGCCGCCCAGGTCGCGATCAATGGATGGGTCGACGGTTACAACCGTCAGCGGTGGGCTTCGGACCCGGTCGATCACTCCCGCGAGCTGGACGCCGACGCTAGCCACCTTGTGGATTCGTGGCAGCGTGCGTTGCGTGTCGACAGGAACTGGTGGCCCGGCCAGTCGAACCGTCCGGCTTTGGTGAGCACGGGTCGCCAGTTCCTCGTGCGGGGCCTAGTAGTGCTTCGTTAAGTCGGGTGAACTTGCTTATGTTGCGGGTGATCCATGCCGTTGATCATGTCGTGAAGCTGGATCAGGTGGAGCGCCTGCGTGAAGAGCTGGAGACGTTCGCTGGCGAGATGCTCGCCTCGGTTCGCCGTAAGGATCAACGGCGGTGGGGCGCGTGTTACCTGCGAGGGCTGATGGTGGACGGCAAACGCAAGTCGATCCAGCCGATGGCCGCACGGCTGCCCGAGGGCAACGAGCAGGCCCTGCAACAGTTCGTGTCCGCCTCACCATGGGACCCGGTGCCGGTACGCGCCCAGCTGGCCCGGCGGATGGCGGGCGAGTTGGAGCCGGAGGCGGTGATCTTCGACGACACCGGATACCTGAAGTCGGGCAGCTTCTCGCCGTGCGTGGCCCGCCAATACACCGGCACCGCCGGGAAGATCACCAACTGCCAGATCGGGGTCAGCGCGCATCTGGCCACCGAAACGGCGTCCTGCCCGGTGAACTGGCGATTGTTCGTGCCCGAGCAATGGGACCCGGACTCGCCGCGGGCCAGCGCGGACGTCGCTGAGCGCCGAGCCCGCTGCGGCATCCCCGAGCAGGTCGGGAGGTTGTCCCAGGTCTCGTGGAAGTTCTGAGGTGGCGGTCCCCCGCCTGAGACCTGCCATGAGGTAGGTGTTGGGCGTCTGCCAGGACAACCCGACAAGCAAGGGGACCGCCGTGGATAAGCAGTACCAGACACCGGAGATCGACTCGACCCGGATCGCCGTGCCCGAGCGGATCAGTATCGCGCTGGACGAGATCGCCGCCGACCTGCGCGAGGGCCTGCTCGCGCTCGCGGTGGGCGCTGGCATGCAGGTGTTGACCGCGATGATGGACGCGGACGTGACCGCGATGTGCGGGCCGCGGGGCCAGCACGATCCGGACCGGGCCGCAGTGCGCCACGGCCACGAGCGAGGGTCGGTGCCCCTGGGCGGACGGCGCGTGCCGGTTACCCGACCCCGGATGCGCGCGGCTGATGGCTCCGGTGAGCTGCCGGTGGCCAGCTACGAGGCGGTCAACGACACCGAGGTGCTGGGCCGGATGGCGCTGGAGAGGATGCTGGCCGGGCTGTCGACCCGCCGCTACACCGCCGGCCTGGAACCGGTGGGTGCCCAGGTCACCGACGCCGCTACGGCGGTCAGTAAGTCGGCGGTGTCGCGGAAGTTCGTGGCCGCGACCGAGACCGCGTTGGCCGATCTGCTGTCGGCTGATCTGTCCACACTGGATCTGGTGGCGTTCATGGTCGACGGGGTGCATTTCGCCGAGCACTGCTGCGTCGTGGCGTTGGGGATCGGCATCGACGGCACCAAGTACCCGCTGGCGCTGGTGGAGGGCTCGACCGAGAACGCCACCTTGGTGACCGAGTTGATCGTGAGTCTGCGGGAGCGGGGTCTAGATGTCACCCGCCCGGTCCTGGCGGTGGTCGACGGCTCGAAGGCGCTGCACCGCGCGATCAAGGACGTTTTTGATCATCCGGTGATCCAGAGGTGTCAACTACACAAGGTCAGGAATGTGGTCGACAAGCTGCCTGAGAAGCTGAAGTCGGTGGTACAGCGTCGAATGCGTGATGCCTACCACGCTGAGGGTGCCCTGGCCGCTCAGGCTCAGTTGGAGGCGCTGGCCGCGGAGTTGGACCGCACACATTCTGGTGCGGCCGCTTCGGTGCGCGAAGGGCTAGATGAGACGCTGACGGTGCTACGGCTAGAGGTGTCCCCGACGTTGGCGCGAACCTTGCGCTCTACCAACGCCATCGAGTCGATGATCTCTATCTGCCGCGAGCATGCCCGCAACGTGAAACGCTGGCGTGACGGGAAGATGGCGTTGCGTTGGTGTGCTGCGGGCATGGTCGAGGCTGGCAAGCAGTTCCGCCGTGTCAACGGGCATCTGCACCTGCCCGCGCTACGGGTCGCGCTCGAACGGCATGTCGCGACCGAAACCGCCGGTGTTGTGAGGCATGATGGGCGTGTGACCGCAGCCTGACGATCATGGGCCGCCACCGAAGTTCCACGAACCTCGGGACAATCTCAGAACAAGATCAGCGTCAACAAGGTCTGGAGCCGCTACCGAGCCACTTGGCAGACACCCGCAGGGCCTCGACGAGGCTTGCAGGTGAAGGTCGAACGCGGCGACGGGAAGAAGCCACTGGTCGCCCGATGGGGTGGGGTTTCGTTGGCCCACCGTCGGATCACAAGGGAGGTCCTCAAGGACGATCTCCCAGCTATCTGGAGGAAACGTCCGGCAGAACTCGTCACCCGGCTCCGAGTCGGGCTGTGTGAACTCTGCCACGCGCGCGCCGACGTCGAAACGCACCATGTCCGGCGTCTGCACGACCTCCGAGCCGGGAATCAGGCTGAACAGCCTGAATGGGCCAAACTGATGGCGTCACGCCGACGGAAGGCCCTGATCGTCTGCCGTGACTGTCACGACCAGATCCATAATGGACACTCGTCGCGGCGGGTTTCGAGGAATGTGGCGCTGGAGAGCGACGTGCGGTGAAAGTCGCACGCGTCGTTCGGTGGGGGGTCGCCGGAAAAGGTTCCGTACCAACGGAAACCTCGCCGGCGGCCTACCCTGCTCGCGCAGGTGTCATAGGTCCGCTTTGGACAGTCACGGTACGCGAGATGCGAATCGCCGGGCTGCCCCAGCGACCAACCAACCACCGTCGGTGGGGTTTGACACTGGAAAGCTGCTTGCGGTGAAAGTCGCACGAGCAGTTTGGGAAGGGGCCGTCGGAAAAGGACCCGTGCTACGGGCACCTCGTCGGTGGCCTACTTCACGGCACGTCCGGTTTGGCGGGGGGCCGTCGGAAAAGGGCCAGGTCATCTGGCACCTCGCTGGCGGCCTACCCGACGTCACGTACGGATCTGTGGGAGCCGGGAGGTGAGATCCCTCCCGGCTACCCGACCAGCGTCCCGGCGTCGGCCTGCCCGCCGCCGACGAGCACCACCTGCGGCACATGCCGATCGGCTACCAGCGGCAGCGCCGGTTGGCCATCCTGCCATCCCGTCGGATCAGGCCGACGACTTCTCCGAGGCCTACGACACCCTGCTTCGTTTGTGCCACAAGCTGTTCAGGGCCGGCATTGCGCTGTGGCCGGGCACCGACCAGCTGCACAGCTACACGTTGCAGCGCGAGCTCGAGCTCTACGGCGAGGCCGGCCTCACCCCGGCCGAGGCCCTGCGCACCGCCACCATCGACGCCGCCCGCCACCTCGGCGCCGAGCAGTCCAGCGGCACCATCGAGCGCGGCAAGCGGGCCGACTTCTTTCTCATTCCCGAAAATCCGCTCGACCGCATCCGCGCCATTCGCGACGTCCGGCTGGTGGTCCAGGGCGGCCGGGTCTACTCACCCGAGCACATGCACCGCGCCCTCGGCGTGACGCACTGGACCCACACACCCGCCATGCGCCTCGGCGATGCGCCGCTGCTGCCCGGGCAATGAGCAATCTGAAAGGGGTCGTGACGTGACAGGACCGACAAGCGCGCGCATTCCCACCCTGTCCGAGATCGAGGACACCGCGCGGCTCATCGCCGGCCACGCCGGCGAATCGCCGCTCATTACCTGGCCCTCCTCCGGTGGGCGCGTCCGGCTGAAGCTGGAGAACCTCCAGCCCACCGGCTCGTTCAAGATCCGTGGCGCCACTGCGGTCCTGCGGTCGCTCTCCGACGAGGAACGCGCCGCCGGGCTCGTCACCCCAGCGCCGGAAACATGGCCTGGGCCGTCGCGTGGCTGGCCCACGAGCACGTCATCCCTTGCACCGCGGTAGTTCCCGAGCACATCCCCGAAGCGAAGGCCGAGGCGTTCGCCGCCTGGGGCGCGGACGTCGTCCGGCTCCCGTTCGCCGACTGGTGGACGATCATGGAGACCGGAGTCGCCGACGCTTTCCCCGGCACGCTGGTGCATCCCTTCGCCGATCCCCGCGTGGTGGCCGGGAATGCCGCCATCGGCCTGGAAATAGCGAGGGACTTCCCTGATGTCGAGACGGTGCTCGTGCCGTTCGGCGGCGGCGGTTTGAGCCTCGGCGTCGCGGCGGCGGTCAAAGCACTTGTGCCGAGTGCGCGCATACTCGCCGTGGAGGTTTCGACCGCGGCGCCCCTTTCCGCCGCCTGGGCGGCGGGCCATCCGGTCGATGCGCCTTATGCGGCCACCTGGATCGACGGCATCGGCAGTCCGCGCATCGCGAACACCATGTGGCCCTTAGCTTGAGATTTAAGGTTGGTGTGCCCACGACGGCACCCGGTTGATCATGGATGAAGCCCTTGGTTGATCATTCCTTCCTGCGACAGTCGGAAGATCACACCAAGGGCTTCGATGATCAGTGTGCACCACACCAGCGCCACCGCTGTGCTGGGGGACCTGTCCGGGTTCCGTAAGGCGTTCTACCAGTGTCTGACCGCGCGGGCGGACGCGTTGTTCGAGTTGGCCGACGCGGCACTGTGCGCCGAGGGACCGGTCACCTCGCTGGTCGAGTTATCACTGGCCACCGAACACCGACGGGGCCACGGCACCCTGTACGACGGCCTGCGCCAGGGCAAGATCGACATCACCCGATTCCGCAACGTTGTCGCCCGCCAGTCGATCCCCCGCTGCGACGACGGCCGGATCGTGTTGGCCATCGACGTGAGCCACTGGCTACGCCCGGATGCGAACACCAGCCCGGAGCGGCTGTTCTGCCACACCTACGCACGCGGTCGCGGCCAAGCCCAGATCATCCCCGGCTGGCCCTACTCCTTCGTCGCCGCCCTGGAACCCGGCCGCACCTCGTGGACGGCGATGCTCGACGTGACGCGCGTGCGTCCCGACGATGACCACACCGACCTGGCCGCCACCCAACTCCGCGCCGTGGTGGACGCGCTGGTCACCGCCGGACACTGGCACGCCGGCGATCCAGAGATCTGGATCACCGGCGACAGCGGCTATGACGGTCCCCGCCTGGCATTCCTGCTGGCCGACCTCCCGGTCCAGGTGCTGGTGCGGCTACGGTCCGACCGGGTGCTCGCCTTCCCCGCGCCGCCACGGCAGCCCGGCGCCCGAGGCCGCGGCACCCGGCACGGAGCCCGGTTCGTGTTCGCTGATCCGGCGACCTGGCCGGTCCCCGTGCACACCACGACGACCGACACCACCCGCTACGGCGCCGCCCACGCTCGCTCCTGGGATCGGTTGCACCCCAAGCTGACCCGCACGGGCGCCTGGGCCGACCACGCCGGCCACCTGCCGATCATGGAAGGCGCGGTGATCCGGCTCCAGGTCGACCGGCTACCCGGCACCGGCACCCCGAAACCGCTGTGGCTGTGGCACTCCACGACCGCGGCAACCCCGGAGCAGGTGGATCGGCTGTGGCAGATGTTCCTGCGGCGTTTCGACCTGGAGCACACTTTCCGTTTCCTCAAACAAACTCTGGGCTGGACCACGCCTCGCGTCCGTACGCCCGACGCCGCGGATCGGTGGACCTGGCTGATGATCGCGGTCTACATCCAGCTTCGGCTGGCCCGTCACCTCGTGGAAGATCGACGGCGTCCCTGGGAGCGAAAGTCGGCAACACCTGCCCGGTTGTCCCCGACCCGGGTCCGGCGAGGTTTTCGCGCGGTTCGCCCGACGGCCGCTTTGCCTGCCAGCGCACCGAAATTCTCCCGGCCCGGTCCTGGACGTCCGGCAGGGTCACGAAACTCCAGCCAAGCCCCGGTACACGACCCCGGCAAGCCCAAAAAAACAGACATCGAGGGTTAAATCTCAAGCTTAGTCCGCGCGCATTTGGACGGCGTGGTCACCGTGGCACCCGAGGAAGTGGCCGAGGCAGTCCAAGAACTGGCGCTCACAGCCAAGGTGGTTGCGGAAGGGGCGGGCGCCGCAGCACTGGCGGCACTGCGCGCCGGGAGAGTCGGCGACGACCGAGCGGTGTGCGTGGTCTCCGGCGGAAACCTCAATGCCTCCGCCCTCGCTTCCACTCTCCGAACCGACGGCACCTCCCGACCGCCGACTAGTGCCAAGGCCGTGTAGTTAGGCGGTTGTGGTGATCGTCAAGCGTCTGCCGGTGTCAGGATGTCGATGCTCAGGGTGGCCTTATAGCTGGTCCGGTCGATATTGGGTCCTCTGGCCTGGTGTTTGGAGATGGCGCGTTTGACGATGCGGGGGCAGACCCGGAGCCGTCGGACCGGCATGAGGTGGGCCAGGACGTGCCGGCCGATCGTGCCGACCAGGTCGATGACGGTGCCGGCGATGACGTTCGCGGCCTGGATCACCTGGTCGCGGGAGGTCTGATAGGCGATGGTGAAGCTGGCCCGGTCCGGATCGGTATCCGGTCGGGTGCTGGTCGCGTCGGCCATGGCGGTGCGGAGCAGGTGGTAGGTGACGAGCAGGGCGTAGATCTCCTGCTCGATGCCGACCGGGGTGCGGGCGCGGAGCACCCGGCCACCCAGGATGGTGGATTTCAGCTCCAGGTAAGCGGTTTCG
>NZ_KK037166.1:4620024-4632513 GCF_000568255.1 Kutzneria sp. 744 | reverse complement strand
AGAATTTCGGTGTGCAGGCGTCGTATCTCCGGTCCTGGGTCTAGCCCTAGTTCGTTCGCGAGAAGCTTACGTCCGTCCTCGTACACCGCAAGGGCGTCAGCCTGTCGACCAGCACTGTCAAGCGCCCGCATCAGACTGCCGCGGAGCGATTCCCGGAATTGATTCTCGGTAAGCATTTCTCGGAGTCCGCCGATGACGGAACCCGACTGCCCGAGCTGGATGCGTAGTTCAACCAGGGACTCGAACGCAATGAGTCGGTCCTCATCGAAACTGGTTGCCATGCTCGAGATCATCCGGCTGTCCAGACCCAGCAGGAGAGTTCCTCGCCAGAGGCTAAGCGCTGATTCGAGATTTTTCGCTGCTTCTTCAGGCTGCCCTGAGTCCTTGGCTTGTTGTGCCAGTCGAATCAGGTTGTGAAACTCGTGTGCGTCAACGTGCGACTCAGGCAACTCCAACCGGTAGCCGCCATCGGTCGTTGTGATCCGAAGTCTGTCGATGGCCGGTATGAGCGTACGTCGCAGACTGCCTATCGCGTTATGGATCTGCTGCCGGAATGATTGCGGCGGTTCAATCCATAGTTCGTCCGCCAACCGTTCGACGCCGATCGTGCGATTGATATTGATCAGTAGGATTGCTAGCAGTCTACGCTGTCGCAGACCCTCTACTGTGATGAGTTTTCCTGACGCACGCACTTCGAGTGGGCCTAGGATCAGAAAGTGCACGGTCACATCCCCCAGTTGCTCCCGCCGGCGTAGTGCGGTCAACTTGGAATCATACCATAGGTGGGAATTTCGTGCAGCTGCAATGGTGATTGTGCTGGGTTTGTCTAGATTTCCTTTGGGTGAGCGGATTGCCTAAAAAGCTCAAAAATGACACCAATATCAAGGTTGAGTCGGGTCACGCGGTAGCCTACGAGTAGCGAACAAGTAGCGCTGTCCGGTATGGTCGGTCAAACAATAAGTATAAAATCGCAACTAAGGGGGATGTTTAGATGAGTCTTAAGCAGCTCGTTGTACTAGGCGTATTGGTGCCGGTGGTGCTTTTTGTGAGTACGGTGCTCGTAGGTTTCCTGGGCTCTGCCCCCAAGGATATCAACAGTGGCCATGCGAACCATGTCGTGCAGCCTAATCGGCCGGACGCCGCTGCCATGATCCCTACGACCTGAGGGAAGTAAAGTGTTCCGGTGGTCCGTGCCGGTATCGGGTGCGTCACTTGCTGACGTTCAGGAGAGCCAGGCCGATGAACGGGCAAGCCTTCGTGGGCTGACCGTTACGGCTACATTATTGATGGTGAGCCTCGTGTTTGCCTGCCTTGCTCAACTTGCTGTGGCCGTGTCTGACCGCGCTCAAGGACCGCTGGATTCATATAGAGTATTTTGGCCTGAACATTGGGCCTTTTTCACCGGGCTTGCCGGCAAGGACGTGCTGATGGCATACCGACTCGCTGGCGACGGGACGCCGCTGACTCCGTTCACGCAGCGGGAGGCATGGACGGACCGCCTGATGGGACTTGATCGGATTGGGGATTCCCAGGCACTTGAGACCTGGCAGCTGGCCAACCGGATTCCGGACCGATTCTGGGCCGATTGTGGGGCGCCGGCCCCGGACCGATGCGTGACCAAGTATTCGGCTGAACATCCGTTTCGTCTTTCCGGTCAACCACGGGCTGCCCCATTGTGTGGGGTGCTGGCTATCGCCGACACGCGCCCGGTCCCGGCTGTCGGAGATCGCATGCCGGCGGCTCCGCGCCGAATTTACAAGATCGCGATTATAGATGTGGAATGTGCGAAATGAGGGACATTCTACAGGCATTGTCACGCCTGACAGTCCGTTGGGACTCTCGGGACGGGTGGCTCACCGCCGGTCGGTGCATGGTTGCTGTTGCCACTCTCTCCGAAGTCGTATTCACGTCCGATTCTGGCCTTTTTGGCAGTGTTGTTCCCGCGGATGTGAACGGTTTGCGTTGCGATGCAATTAGGTCAATTTCTCTGTGGTGCGTCAGTGCTGCGTCGACACACGGGATCTTGTTGGCCAGGTTGGCTTCGATCGGCGTTCTACTCCTGGTGATTTCGGGGTATCGACCTCGATGGACATGCATTCCACACTGGTACATCTCCTTCAGTCTATTTTCTGTTCTTCCGGTGCCGAACGGTGGTGATGGCGCAGCCGAGATCGCCGCCCTTCTACTCATACCGATCTGCCTTGGTGACGTTCGTGAATGGATGTGGCGGTCTCCACGAAGCCTACCTTCGCCTGCTTGGCGAGGGGCTGCGTTTGCGGCGCATATGCTGGTTCGGTTGCAATTAGTGATCGTATATGTGAGTGCTGCTGTCTCCAAGATTATTGATCCCGCATGGCGGCAGGGTGTCGCAATGTACTACGTTTTCCATGACCCGTGGTTCGGGATTCCCGAAAAGTCATGGTCAGCGCTTACCGTCCTGCTGGCGTCGCACACCGTGGTCGCGGCCTTCACGTGGTCTGTCATTGCCCTGCAGCTCACCATTGCTGTGACGGTTGTCGGGTCGCGCAGGATGCGGCAGGCTGCACTTGTTCTCGGAGTTTGTCTACATCTCGCTATTATGTTGCTGATGGGGCTGCCGAGCTTTGGCCTGATTATGATCGGCCTGTTGGTTGTCGGCTACGGAGGAAGCCTTGTGAATCGGCCCGGCCGTGTCGTCGATGCCGAGTCGGGGGCGGCGTTGTTGGTCTCGCATTAGAAGCACTAACTGGCTTGATCGTTCGTGAATGTTTGGCCGGATATCTTGATTATGATGCGGTGTCGGCATTCACAGGGAAGGCAGCTCGGAAATGACTGACCTGAGCATCGGCAAGTTCACGATCGATGAGGCGCGGAATTCTGATCTTGTTGACTATCATGAACTGATCGTTGCGAGCTGGGCTGTCGACCAACCGGACGAACCCGCCATCAGCTATGAGGCGGCGGTCGGGCGACTCTCGACGCCTTGGCCCGGGTTGGGGTGGCCAATCCGGTGGTCGGCTCATGTGCATGACCACTTGGTGGGCGTGGCAACCGCGTACTTCCCTGAGGATGAGAACAAACACCTCGGTCTACTTGAAATTTTCGTCCACCCAGGCCATCGGCGACAGGGTATTGGCACCGCATTGCTTCGGAACGTTATTCCCGCCCTGCAAGAGCGTGAACGGACCTCGGCTGAAGGATGGGGAGTGACCCAGGGAGGGGCCGGGGACAGCTGGGCGAGCTCTCTCGGATTTCGGGTTGCACACTCGGTTGCTTTTCAAACGTTAGACCTCCGTGCGGGCGATAAACGTCTGTGGTCGATCGAGGTGCCAGACGGATATGTGCTACGTTTATGGGCGGATGCCGCCCCCGATGACTTAGTCGAATCCTATTCTGTCGCCCGCGCCGCAATTCATGACTCGCCGCTCGGCGATGCAGGATACCGATTTGCGCAGTGGTCGGTCGATCGGGTTAGGGAAGCTGAGGCTGAAAGGCGAAAAAGTAAAGTCGAGCAGATGGTCGTCGTTGCGGTTCATAAGGAGAGTGGCACGGTGGCGGCGCTCACCGAATTGGCGCTCCATCCGCATCGACGAGACGTTGCTTTCCAGGGTGAGACTGCAGTTATCGAGGCGCACCGGGGGCTTGGACTGGGGCGTTGTATCAAAGGTAGAATGATACGATGGTTGCGATCTGATCGTCCGGAGTTTGAACGTATACTTACCACAACTGCCTCCGAAAATGCTGGCATGATTAATGTTAACCGTCAGGTCGGTTTCATTATTGCTCGAACAACTTTAGTGGTAAATTGCGGCATTGGCGAGCTTGAAGCCATGCTCTGATTTATGGTTAAAGAGGGTCGGCTAGTAAGTTGTTCTGTCGCTCAGTAAACGAGGCGGGTGGTCTGATACCTATGAATAAGAAGCTCCTGGGAGCGCTGGTCGTAGCGGCGCTGCTCGTGACGGCGTGCGGCGGCAGTGACAGTAACGTCAAGATCAATCAGTCCGTCACGGGCAAGAACGACATCAATGCGCAACCGGCGGACAAGATCAAGCAGGGTGACGTTCTGCAGTGGCCGGTGGACTCGCTGTCGGACAACTGGAACCCGGTGCAGACCGACGGTTCCACACTGGCCGGCCAGTGGATGGTCGACGCCATGCTGCCGTGGCTGTTCACCGCGCAGGCGGACAGTACGCTTGCGCTGGACAAGGACTACCTGATTTCGGCCGACTTGGTGTCGACCAGTCCGCAGGTAGTCAAGTACAAGGTCAACCCGAAGGCCAAGTGGTCCAACGGCCGGCCCATCTCCTGGGAGGACTTCCAGGCGGCCTGGCGGGCCTGCAACGGGAAGAACAAGGACTACCAGTGCAACAGCACGGTCGGCCTGGAAAACATTGACAGCGTCGAGCGCGGCGCCACCGACCAGGATGTCAAGGTCACCTTCGCCCAGCCGTTCGGTGAGTGGCAGAGCCTGTTCTCTCCTCTGACTCCCAAGGAGCTCAACGTCTGGGCGGAGGAGTTTAACAAGGGTTGGGTGGACGCGCCGAAGGTCACTGCGGGCGCGTTCAAGCTCGGTAAGATCGACCTGACAGCCAAGACCGTGTCGGTGCTACCGGACGCGGCCTGGTGGGGCAACAGGCCCCACCTGGATGAGATTCTGTTCAAGGTGGTCTCTAGTAATGCGTTGCCGGACGCGCTGGCGTCCGGGGCGATCGGCTGGTATCGGATTGGTTCGAGTGTCGATCTGTATCAGCGGGCGAAGACGATCAAGAATGTGACGATCCGGCAGTCCGTCGAGTCGCAGTACAACCTCTTGGACTTCAACGGTGCCGAGGGCACGCCGTTGCATGATCAGGCGACTCGGGTGGCGGTCGAGCAGACGGTGGACACCAAGAGCATTGCCAAGGCGTTACTGGGTCCGATGAGCACGGATCCGACGCCGCTGGGCAATCACTTCTTTGTCAAGGGGACCAAGAGCTACAAGGACAACTCCGCGCCGATTAAGTTCGATGCGGGAGGTTGCTAAGAAGAAGCTGGACGAGCTGGGCTACAAGCAGAGCGGCGATTTCCGCTCGAAGGACGGCAAGGAGCTCGACCTCACCTTCGTGATCGACTATGGCGACTCGGTCAGCACCGCCGTCTCCAACTTGGTGCAGTCGCAGCTAAAGGCGGTTGGCGTGAATGTGAAGATCAAATCGGTACCGGTGGCGGAACTGTTCAAGAACTACGTCTACCGCGGCGCCTACGACATTGTTTACTATGCTTTGGCTGCTCCGCCGCTGCCGATCTCTGCCGGCGGACCGTTCTTTTATTGGAATCAGGGCAGTCCTGGGCGGAATTTTAGCGCCATCGGCAACGACACCATCAACAAGCTGCTCGACCAGGCCGGCTCGGAGCTGGACGAGAACAAGCGGATCGACCTGATCCAGCAGGTCGACACCGAGATCTGAAAGACTGGGCACCTGTTGCCCACCTATCAGGTGCCCGGTGCTATGCGGTGCGTGACTCGCTCGCCAACTTTGGCGCGTTTGGCTTTGCGTAGGACCCTCTCGATTACGTGAACATGGGCTTCCTTGAGTCAAATATGCAAAGATGATTATCGGGGATGATGTTTGTTGAACGGTACGTGCTAGCGGATTCGCGCTCGGGTCAACTTTGCTCAGGAATGCGTGTTGAATCTTAATGGGATTTTAGTCGCCAATTTCCGCGGTTGTCGAGGCACTCTTGTGAAGATCCTTAGGCGGAGAGCAAGACGGGTTTTGGTACTTGCCGGAGTAGGGTGGGGGTGCAGGGCACGCCGATCGACGGTGAATCGCTTGTGATTGGATCGGTGGTCATGTCTGTTGCCGAGGTAGCATGGTCGTAACAGAAGGGTAAACGGGCATTTATTAAGGGTGCGATCTGGTTTCTGGGTCCGATCGGTTTGGCCGTCGTTCGGGTGGACTACACTCCGCATGACTGGCCGGTGGTGCACCTGGTCACTGCTGGTCAATGTGCCCGCACCTGCTCGGAATGTGCGGCCGACGCCCTGCGGCGGCGCCAGCGCCCGTGGTACTGTGATCTGCCCGGGTGTGGCTTAAGGAGCTTTCACCGATGCCGTGGCTGAGTGTCCGGAGTGGGCATGGTTAACCGATAGTCCGTGTTGGACGGCCGGAGCAACGGTCGCAGATGGTGGACGCGCGATCATATGGTCTGCTCCTGATCACTGTCCGGCTCAGTCGGTCGTGTCGGCGTCGTTCATCCGCCACGCCACAGCGATTCTGCGTACGAGGGCAGCTTGGTGACATGCCGCCGGTTTTCATGGAACCTGGTCGACGGTCAGGGGCTACTAGTGCAGGTCGGCGTCGGCGTGCCGCACCAGTACCTCGGTGATCAACACAGTCCAGCCATGCATGGCTGGCGCCGGCCGATCCAACGCTCAAACCGTGATCAGGTACAGGAGACGGAAGGCGTCGACGGGATTCTGTGGGGTCATGCGTGCTGTGTCGATAGTCGATCGATTTCGGACGAGTAGAGGTGCCTGGCAGAATCGGGTTGAAAGCGAAGGTTGTCGATCTTGGACCGCGATAGCGTGCCAGAGGAGAGTGCGCTGTCGCGGTCCATATTCGCAATCCTTCGTGGCGTCAATGCTTCCTTAATGTGCTTCCGTGAACGCATGTGCATGGGGAGATAAATGCGATTCCTGATGCTTGGGTCTGTTGAGTTGCGAGGGGAAGGGGGTGTGGTTAATCTGGGGGGTACTCGACAGAGCTCGCTGGCCGGGGCGCTGTTGTTGACGCCAAGGCGAGGCCTCTCCACGGCGGAACTTGCCGCAGCCATCTGGGGGGAAAACGCGCTCGCTGTGCCCGCAGGCGCTGTGCGTGCTTCTGTGTTGAGACTGCGAAAACTGCTTGATTCCATTGAATCCGGAGCCGGACAGCGGCTGATCAAGAACGGGGCTGGATATTCACTGCGGGTAGGGCAGGGTGAATGTGATGTCATTTCTTTCACCGAACATGCGGACAAGGCGCGAGCGGCGGCGCGGTGTGGTGACATCGAGTGCGCCGTAGCAGAATTTCAGCTGGCGATTGACCAATGGCGTGGTCCTGCGCTCGCTAACGCGCGCGGCCCCTTCGCGCGGATGCATGCCGCTCGGCTCAACGAGAACAAGCTTGAGGTGTTGAGCGAGAAGATCGATCTTGAACTAGCGCTCGGAAAGCCCGGTGCGCTGGCCGAGCTACGCGCATTGACCGCTGAACATCCAATGCATGAGGGCCTACACGCTCAATTGATGACGGCGCTCTATCGAGCTGGTCAGGTTGCGCACGCGCTCGCCGTCTTTCACACTGTGCGCCGTGAGCTGGTAGAGCAGGTCGGCGTGGAGCCCGGGCCCGTGCTGAGAGACCTTCAGCAGCGCATGTTGGTCCACGATCCAGGCTTGCTGCGCGTACCGCCGCCTGCCGCCGCACGGAGGTCGGGCACTGTCGCGTCCACGAGCTGCGCATGCGGTCGTCGCACACCGTCGCCGGCTGACGTGGCGGCGGGCGTGTCCTGAATCTTGCGCTTGCGGCAGCCAGTGCGACGCAGCTGCCGTACCTGTCTCGGCACCGCCAGACCGCCTCCGCGCCGGTCATCGGTATGCAGAGGGCCTCTGCGATCTGGTGGATGCGCGTCTCATCCCAGCTCAGTACGCCGGCACAGGTCGGGGCGGCGGCATCGCGGGCCTTGGCCAGCACCAGCTCGATGTCGGTGCTCGTGACCGGGGTGGACCCGACGATGCGCGCATCCTCCCAGTTCGGCGCGACCGTGTTGATCAGCTGGATACGGTAGCTGCTCACGCATCGAGGTGAGCAGCTACTCCCGGTACCGCCGTGGCCAAGTAGAGATGGCCAGCTGCAGGGGAGTCAGGATTCGTCGGCGATCGATCCTTTATGGTCGGCTTACGAAAGGAACACAGACGTGTGTTGACACCCCCGTCGGCTCAGTTTCCTTTGAAGTTAGGAATAACGAGCCGTTGGTGATAGCCGTGCTCAGTGCTCTCATTGGGGTGGCGCTCTCGTGGAGCCCGGACCAGGACGCGTTTCAGCCATCTGTCGGTGCCGTCGTACCGTGCTGAGAACGCGACACGGCCGTGCACCATGACGTCGTTGTCCACAATGACGACGTCACCAGGGCTTAGCGGCACCTCGAACCCGCATTGGTCGAAGCCGGCCGCCAACTCGCCGTACACTGTGGCGAACTCCTGGTCGTCGCGGACCGGGGTCGAGTACGACGGGTCGTATCGCACACATAGGCTGTCCGTGCGTTGCCAGACGGTGGGCATGCCGATCGCGGTGATCGGGGTCCGCCACTCACCGTACGAGTCATCGGGGGTGATGGCCAGCGTGGGGCGCATCAGCACCTCGATGTCCTGGGTGGACAGTCCGAGGTCGCGGACCGCAGCCAGTCGGGTGCCGATCTCGTCCGGGTTGCGCACGCAGGCCAGGATCAGGAAGTCGGCGCGCTCGGGGTGAAACGCGTCTTCGGTGTGCCACTCCAGCGGAACCGAGCTGCTCGCGCCGACCTGGACGTTCGCACTTTCCGGACTCGGCAGGATGTTGTGCACGAGTCTTCCCGCCTGCTGGTGCGCCCAGCCGAATGGCTGGCCGAGTACCGTCGCGAGCAGGGCGAGCGCCACGTCGTACCGGGCTGTGCCGGCAGCGTCCACTTCGGACCATCGAAGAGGGGTGGGGCCAGGAGTGGGCAAATCGTCGAGTGCCCCGCGCAGCACTCGCCAGCCGGCACCGGCTGGCAGCGCGATGCTGTCCCGCAAGGACGCCGCCACCGCGTCAGGCAGTCGCCACAACGGTTGGCGCACAACGGTGTCGCCCGTCGCGCCGGCGGCGACTCGGTCCGCGACAACGGTTCGGAAGTCCTCGCTTGTCGGCGCTGACACGGTTACCAAGTTCGGGATGTCGGTCACCGGTCTGCTCCCTGGTAGATCTTGTCGGCATGCGCGGCCAGCGAGTGGTTGTCGATCTTGCCGTTTTGGGTCGTAGGCAACTGGGGGACCACGAGGAGAGTCGCCGGCACCAGGTAGCCCGGCAGGAGTCCACGCAGGTGGTTCAGCAATGCCTCGACCTGGACCGGTTCGGCGAGCACGGCGAACGCGGCCAACTCCTTGCCACCGGTCGCCGATCGGGCCAGGCCCATCGCGTGCGCGCGGACCACCGCGGGGTGCTGTTCAAGCGCGTAGGCGACCTCGCCGGGCTCGATCCGATAGCCGTTGATCTTTAGTTGTTCGTCGTAGCGACCGACCGACTCCAGCTCGCCGGACGGCAGCACCCGTGCGAGGTCGCCACTACGGTACGCGCGAGTCCCATCGGCCAACTCCACGAACCGTTCTAGGGTCAGCTCCGGGTTTCCTCGGTAGCCCCTAGCGACCTGCGCGCCTGTGATGTGGATCTCGCCGACTGTGCCTGGCTCGACGAACCGCCCAGCCTTGTCCAGCAGGTAAATCCGGGTGTTGTCGGTCGGGACACCGATCGGCACAGACGCGCGGTCGGAGTCACGGACCGGGTCGAACAACCGGGTCATACAGCCGACAGTCGTCTCTGTTGGGCCGTACTCGTTGAAGATCCGGCATCCGTTGCCGAAGGCACGCTGAGCCCGGTGGGCGACGGCGCCGTGGAGCAGTTCGCCCCCGGCGATCACCGTCTCATACCCTTCGGGCCGCAGGCCGAGCCGGCCGATCAGATCAAGGTGAGTCGGCGTCAGCTTCAGCGCGTTGGCCCCCGACCTGACCAGCATGTCCCGGAGCACCAGGTGGTCCAGCTCGGCGCGGACGAGCGCGACGGACCCGCCGGCAAGCGCCGGGAGGAAGACAGCGGTGTTGGACAGGTCGAACGCGAGCGAGGTGAACAGCGGGAACCGAGTGCCCCGGTGCACGCCGTACACACGGATCGCCCAGTCGGTGAAGGTGCTCAGGTTCCGGTGCTCCACCTCGACGCACTTCGGCCGCCCGGTCGACCCCGACGTGTAGATCAGGTATGCCGGATCTCGCGCGTCCGGTGCCGCGACGGCCGGGTCAGGGTGGTGACGGGCCAGGATGGCTTCGAGGGCGATCGCGTCCGGCACAAGCCCGACGTGGTCACGTTCGGCGAGGCAAACGGAAACCCCGGCGTCCGAAACGATGTCGGCGAGCCGTGCCCGCGGCTGGGTCGGGTCCAACGGGAGGTACGCCGCACCGGCCAGCAGCACACCCCACAGGCCCGCGATCCCCGCGACCGTCCGCCCGGCCAGCAGACCTACGGCCGAGCCCGCCACGACGCCCCGGTCGCGTAGCTCGCCCGCGATCGTGCTCGCCATCCCGACCAGTTCGGCGTAGGTGACATCACCTTCCGGACCGGTGAGGAGCACGGCGTTCGGGGTCTGTCCGGCCTGATCGAGGAACTGGTGCACGACCGTCCCGGTACGCGAGGGCAGTCGGTCTGTGTCGTTGGCAAGCCACTCCCGCCAGGCACGTGGCGACAGCTCCTCCTCCAGGAGATCGAGAAGCCGCTGCGCGATCGTCTCGTCCGTGGTCTCCACGCTGATCTCGGTGTGCCGATCGTGCACCGCGATCTCGACCCGCGGTCCGGTGAGACCCAGCACTCGGGTGATCCTGGCCGTCGCGTCCTCGTGGCGGCCGGCGATCAACCTTCGGTGCGTGGTCATGGTGCGACCAGAGGAGCCGTGATGACCTGGCCGTCGTGCGGCCGGACTACTCGGGAGCGGCGGAAATCCAGCTGCACGAAAACCCGCTGGATCCACCGGTCGCCACCGTCATAGCGGGGTGTGAAGGACGTGCGGCCGTGCAGGGATAGCCGGTTGTCCACCCATGCGACGTCACCCGGCGCGAGGATCAGCGTGCTGGCCACGGCGTCGAAAGCTCGCTCCAACTCAGCGAGGGCGGCCGCCGCCGCTGGGTCGGTGGCGGCGGTGTTGCCGAAGTCGACGCGGACGTCCGGGTCGTCGACGGCCCCGGTCAACACCCCGTGTGGTGTCTCGGCGGCGGCGCCTTGGTTGAACGACTGGGGAGCCGCGGTGACGAACCTGGGTTCGTGCAGCAGTGACCGGTGGGCCGGGGTCAGCCGTGGCAAGGCCTTACGGCTGGAGGCGACACGCAGGCCCGCGACATTGTCGTGGTCGTTGCGCAGGCACATCAAGCCGACGAAGTCCGGGCGGTGGGCGTGAAAGGCGTTCTCCACGTGCATGGTGAGCCGGACCGAGCCGGAGTTGCCCTGCACGCGTTCTTGTCCGGGCACAGGCACGACGTCTTGGACGAGCGCACCGGACTTCTCCTCCCGGAACGCCACCAACTCGCCCATGAACATCCCGAGGAGTACGAGCGCCGCCGCCGGCATGCTGGCCTCCCGTTGCACGGAACCGGCCACTGAAGGCGTGGGTGGCACGTCTGCCGCGGCGACGGGCAGGCCCCGGACGAGCAGCATCGCCTCTGCCCCCGAATGCGAGGTGAAGCGGCGCAGCGTGGCGCGTAGCCGGGCCGGGAGCATGCAGCAGAGTTCCCGAGCATCGGCGAGCCAGCCCGGGTCATCGGTACGCCGGCTGGACCGGGTGGCCAGCGTGGCGGCGAGCCGGTCCAGTTCGTCGCGTTCCACGGGGCTGAGCTCGAGCAGGCACTCGCCGGCGGCCAGGGGGTTCGTGTCGACAAGCATGGATCTCCGTGCGGCAGAGGTTTGGGGGATGTGGTTCACGGCGTGCTCACCTGCCGGGCAAGCCAGGTCAACGTGCGGGTCGACCAGACCGGCGATCGCAGCCGCACAGCGCCGGTCGCGTCGACCCGGATGGACAGTTGCTGGGCCGGCAGATGGGTGGTGCCGATCGACACCGGGTACGGGCCGGTCGCTAAGTCCCGGCGAGGATGGCGGGCGACGATGTCCCGCAGGTACGGGCCGTGCCGGACCACCTCAGCCTGCCTGCCGGCCGGGTCCTGGCCGGGTTCGACCGTGATCGGAGCGGACGGGGCGAACAGTGCTGCCAGCCCGGGCCCGAGCGGCGGCAGGCTCGGCAGCTGCCAGGCCGAGGTCACCGGCCGGCCGGTGACCTCCGCGAGCGCGGCCAGCCATTGCGGTCCCGACACGCTTTCCGCCAGGCACAGCTCTCCGGCGACTGCGTCCTCGGGGATGGGCAGCGGGTTCGGTCTGTGGCCGAGTTGCCGCAGCCAGAAACCCTCGTGGGCAAGGCTTCGAGCCGCCAGCGCCGCGACCGGCGCCAGGTCGCCGTGGCGGGACGCCACCCTGCCCGAACGGAGTCCCTGCTCCCGCAGCCAGCGGCCTGGCACCAGGTCCCGTCCGTCCAGTGTGGACATCCGGGTGACGACGAGGGTGCCGTCGATTGTGGTCAGCCGGGGCGCCTGATCGTCGTCGAGCACGACGGTCCCCGGCGGTCCGTCCCCGCCAGGGACCGCGGTCGCTGCCCGCACTAGCGCCGCCGCGTGGTCGGTCACCCAGCGGACGACGCCGAACGTGTTGTCGAACGGTCCGGTCTGGGTGG
>NZ_KK037166.1:4553897-4619924 GCF_000568255.1 Kutzneria sp. 744 | reverse complement strand
GGACGGAAAGGTTCCGATGCTCTCCCGCAGGCACGTCACGTTCAGGTCGAAGGTGGTGGCCCCGGCCGGGACGTCGAAGGTCCGCTGTAGCAACAGGTCCCCGTCGTCGATGCCGGGCGACATCACGTGCCAGCTGATCCCGTACGTCCGTTCACCCCGCATGACCGCCCAGTGCTGGGCATTCAGGCCGGCGTACGCGGGCAACGGACCATAGTGGTTGTTGACCGCGAACCTGCGCGGCACACGCAGTTCGGCGGCGGCAAGGATGGCCGGGTTGGCCAGGCTGAACAGATAGTCCGGCGGCTCGGTGGCCGCCGCGTCCAGCCTCTGCGCGCACGGGATGCCATGGCGAGCTGCCCAGCGCAGCGCGGAATCGTCCGTCGCGATCACCGTGGTGACCCGGTGGCCGCGCCGCACCAGGACGTCGCCACAGGACTGGAGCAACGAGCCAGACCCGGTCAGCCACGCGGTGAACCGGGCCGTCACGTGTCACCGCTCCGCCGTATGACGACATGCGCGCTGAACGCCACTATCGCCGCCACCGCGCACGCGGCGGTGGCGGCGGCCAGCGACCCGCGAGGGCCGATGGCGACGACCAACGCGCCACCGGCCGCCGTGCCCACAAGGTTGGCTGCGACCGTCACGGAGTCCGCGGCGGCGAACACTCGGCCGCGGTACTCATCCGGCGTGTGCGCCTGCACAAACACATTGGTAAGCACATTGGACAGTGAGCGGCAGGCTCCGCCCGCGAACCAGCCCAGCCCGTTGGCCAGCAAGAACGGCCATGCCACAGGCGTGAACAATGCCACGGTCAGGCCGGTCACCCCTGCGACGTACGCCACGGCGCGCAGGCGGTCGTCGCGGAGCCGGCGCGCCTGGGTGGAACCCAACAACGCACCGCAGCCCCAGCAGCCGACCATCAGGCCGTACCAGAACGCGGTCGCGTGCATCACATCCGTGATCAGGAAGATCTCACCGAGGAAGGCCACGGTTGTCGCGCACACCACGAAGAACTGGGCGAGCAACCGGGTGCCCAGGCGGATGTCTCCCAACACGTGGGAAAGGCCGTCACGTCGCCCGTCTGTCTCGGTCTTGCGGTCGCGACGGGGCACGCGGTCAGCGCGGATGGCCGCCATCAGCCCGGCCTGTAGGAGGGAGGTGAGCCCGTCGATCAGCAGTGCCCACTGCACTCCGACGGTGGACGCGAGTACGCCACCGAGCACGACGCCGCCGAGGCTGCCGACGGTCATCGCGGTGCCGTGCCACGAGTATCCGCGCATGCTGTCTTCCTCGCCGGTGATGTGCGGCACCAGCGCGGCCGTCGTCGTGCCGACCACACACCCGGACATGCCCACCAGGGCGACCGTCACCCAGGTCAGCGCCGGGGAGAAGGTGACGAGCAGGCTCAGCAAGAGCAGCCCTTGCACTGCCATGGCGATGATCAGCAACGGCCGATTGCGGTAGCGGTCCGCCAGGAGGCCGGCAACCGGTGCGCCCACGACGTTGCCCGCGGTGGCGGCTATGAACAGCCCGGAGACCGCGTAGACGCCGACCCCCTGGAGCTTGCTCGTCAACCCGATCCAGCTCACCTGCGATCCGAGCGCGGAGATCCCGGCGCCGGAGGCGAGTAGCAGCAGTGCCCGGGTCCGGCCGGAGGCGGTGAGTGCGCTGGTGGCGGTCATGCCGACCTCCTAGCTGCCGGCCACACGCGCTCCAGATTGGTGACCAACGCCGGGTCGTCCACGCAGTAGGCCTGATCTCGCGCGTACGCGGACATCACTTCGCGGAACGTGTCGAGCGGTTCGGTGGCCAGCCGCAGAGCCCGGCGGTTGGCCTGCACGCTTCGCATGCCCGCGCGGGTGAGCTGCTCGGCCGCTGAGTCGATACGGGCCTGCATGTCCTCGGCCGGCACGACGTCGCCGGCCAGCAGTCGTCCGTCCGAAGTGGACGCGGGGATGCGGTCGCTGAAGAACACGACGTGCTTGGCGCGCTGTTCGCCGATCGCCCTGGCCAGCCGGCCACCGCCATAGCCGGGGATGATGCCCTCACGGGTCGCCGGCAGGCTGAAGTACGCATCGGTCTCGGCGATAACGTGGTCGACCACGAGCAGGAACTGGCACGCGCCGCCGATCGCGAAGCTGTCGACGGCCGCGATCCACGGCTTCTCGTGCCGCGCGTCGGACGGTCCCCGTCCGTCGCGGGGATGGCCTCGATGGATCTTGCTGATCACGCCGAGCTCCCGCTCCAGGAAGAACTCCACCAGCGGGATACGGCCGTCACGCAGGCGGGTCAGGTTGATGCCGGAGCCGAACACCCGGCGGCCGGCCCACCTCGGGTGCGTCATCTGGGCGCCGCGCAGGACTCCGACGTCGATCTCGTCGTCCAGCAGGACCACGTCCACGGCGATCTCCAGCGCCTCGGTCGTCTCCGCGTCTTCCGCGTTGAGCGATTGGACGTTTTGGAGGGTGACGTGGCCGACGCGCCCCCGCCGGTCCACCCGCACCGAGCCGAGGTCGACCGCGCCGGTCCGGCGCACCTCGGCCAGCGCGGCCGCGGACCGGGGATGCGGCAGGGTCATTGCTTCCATCAGGTGTTCACCGGTGACGGGGTCGGCGAGCAGGTGCGCGACCAGGATGCCCTGGTCGACCTCCACCCCCAGCTTGTCCCGGCGGGTCCGGACGTGTTCCTTAGCCACCGCATTCGCTGACGGCACGAGCCCGGGAAAGCGGTCGGCCACCACCCGTACCAGCTCCGCCAACCGCAGCGGGGTAGTCAGCCCGTTGGTGACGTCGTGGTAAATGGCGGACGCGTGCCGGTCGAGTAGCTCGTCACGCAACGCCCGGCCACGGGCCAACAGCGCCTCGGTGTCCAGGGCACCGCGTTCGAGGCGGGTGAGGGTGTCGTAGTCATCGCGCAACGCGCGCAGCGTCATTGCGGCGTCGTCGCCGAGCGCGCGGTTCATTCTGGTCACGGACCAGGCCTCGCGTTCGCGGGCTGGCCTGGCCGAGGTTCCTGCAGGCATGACGATCCTGTTCTCGTGTCGGGCTGGCGCTCAGTGGTCCATGGCCTCGATCAGGCTGAGCGGTCGCATGTCCTGCCAGTGCTCGGTTACGTAGTCCAGACACGCCTGGCGGGTGTCTTCGCCGAACGCCGTCCGCCAGCCCGCGGGCACGTCCACCTGGACCGGCCAGAGCGAGTGCTGGCCCTCGTCGTTGACCAGCACCAGGTAACGGCCGTCCTCGTCCTCGAACGGATTGGTCATCACGCCCCCTAGGTATTTCCGCGGATGAAGCCCATCAATTCATAGATTTGGCGCCCCGTCTTGTCCAGTGCGGTACTGGCATATCCGGTGAGTCGTCACGGCGCTATCACGTGATTGTCACGCTGCCCATGGCACATTGGCTGCAGCACTCCGAAGCAGGTGAACGGCTGTCCTGCGGCGAGGTCGAGAGGGGTCACCAAATGGGGGACGACATTTCCGGGTCGACCGAACGCGCGATCGCGTCGATCTGGTGCGAGGTTTTGGAAATAGCGGACATTAGTCCGGATGCGAATTTTTTCGCAGTCGGCGGTCAATCGATGCTGGCCATCGTCGCGGCAGGTCGGATCGCCGACCGCTTCGGCGTGGACCTCCCGTTGGACGTGCTGTTCTCGACCGCCACGACCAGGGCGGTGGCTGCCGAGGTGGATGCGGCCCGGCGTGCCCGTCGCTCCGTCCCGCTGTCACTCGCTCAGGAACGGATCTGGCTTGCCGAGCAGTTGGCCACGGGCCCATCGGCTTATCACGTCGCCTTGGCGTTCGCGCTGCCCGAGGCCGTTGACGAGGACGTCGTGTGCCGGGCGGTGTCCCAAGTGCTGCACCGGCACGAAGTCTTCCGCACCAGGCTCACGGTCACTGACGGTGTGCCCACGCAACAGTTCGACGCGGACGTGCCGGTCGTGGGCCGGTTTCAGGCGGCGGATCGGGCTACCGCGGAGGCACTGCTGGCCGAGTCGGCGAGCCGACCGTTCGACCAGGGCAGTGGGCCGCTGGTGCGCGCCGCGTTGGTGAACCTGCCCGGCGGGCGTGAGCTTCTGCTGGTATGCCACCACTTGGTGATCGACGGCTGGTCCTGGCGGATCGTCATCGACGAGATCGCCGCTGCCTGCCGGAACAACATCCTGCCGACTTCAGCGCAGTCCTATGCGGACATCTCTTGGCCTTCTGGTGCGGAAGATCGGGTGCAGGGCACAGAAATCTGGCCGCCGCTCGCACTCTCCGGCCGGTCTGCCCGGCCGGTTGAGGTCACCACCGCGGGCGACGAGGTTTCGTTCGTGGTCACCGACACGGACGCCGTGCAGGACGTGGCCAGAAGGCTGGGGACCACGCCTTACGTGGTGTTGCTCGCCGCGTTCCAGCTGGTCCTGCACCATGCCACCAGCTGGCTGGACATCGTGGTCGGGTCGCCGTTCGCCGGTCGCGCCGAATCCGACGTCCGGGACGTTGTGGGCACATTCGTGACGGTCGTGGCGCTGCGGGCTGGGTTCGCCGGCGATCCGACGTTCGCCGAGTTGGTCGAGGAACTGAGGCTCGCCACGCTGCGGGCACAGGATCGGCAGCGCAGGGCCACCGGTGGCCGGCTGCCCACCGTGCTGTTCGAGTACGACACCGCGTATCCGGAGCTACGGCTCGGCGACCTGGCCGTGGCGCCCCGGGAGATATCGACCGGAACATCCAAGATGGACCTGTCGGTTCGGCTGGTCGACACCGGACCCGGTCTGTGCGGCGCCGCCACGTTCCGAACAGCCCTGTTCGACCGCGAGATAGTCGAGCAGCTCGTCCAGGACTACCTTGCGGTGCTCGCCGAGGTCTGCGCCGACTCCGAACACCCCACCACGCGGCTCTCGCCGCTGGTCCACACCCGATTGGTGGCCACTGAGGCGGGTACGACACCCGGGCCGAAGGAGGCCGGGCCGAAGGAGGCCGGGCCGGACGGTGAGCTGGCGGCCACGCTGGCCGGGATCTGGGCCGAGGTGCTCAATCGGCCCGCGGCCGGCATCGACGCGTCCGCTGATTTCTTCGACCTGGGTGGCCGATCCCTGGATGTGGTCCGAATGGTCGCCCGGGTCGAGCAGACGCTCGGTGCGAAGGTGTCCGTGCTGTCGGTGTTCCGCAATCCGTCACTGGCCGAGCTGGCTTGCGTGGTGGCTTCGAGCGAGAAGACGTTCCAGTGATTCGCGACGGGAAGAGCGAAACGGTGACAATGCGGACCGGTGGCATTGGCGAAGCTCAACGAGACGTCTGGCTGTTCGAGCAGGCCAACCCGGGCACGGCCGCGTACATCATGGCCACCGGTTACTGGGTCGACGGGAGACTCGACCTCGATCTGCTCCGGCAGGCGCTGACCGAGTTCGTGGCCGCGCACGAGATGCTGCGTTCGCGGTTCGCCGACGATGGCGGCGAACCGCGCCGGACTGTGTCCGCCGATCCTGTGCTCCCCTTCGCCCAGGCAGACTTCGACACCGACAGCGATGCGCTCGCCTGGGCCGAGGACCTTTCCCGACGTCCGATCGATCTGGCCGCCGAGCCCCCGATCCGCATCGGGCTGGCCAGGCTGCCGGACGAGCGAGCGTTGCTCGCGGTTGTCGCCCACCACATCGCTTTCGACGGTGCATCGCTGGGCCTGCTTCTGCGTACGGTCGCCGCCCGCTACACCGACCTCACGACCGCCGGCGACACGCCTCTGCCGGTCGTGCCTTGTCCCGACATGCCTTCCGCGGCCGCGGACGACTACTGGACGACGGCGCTCCTGGGCGCGCCTGTCGAGCTCGACTTGCCCACCGACCGTGCACGCCCGGTGTCACCGGCCACAGTCGGCAGCACCTTCCGGTGCGAACTGCCGGCACGGATGCGTGCTGCGCTGCACGGCGGCTATGGCGAGAAGAGCCCGTTCGTCACGCTGCTCGCGTCGCTCGCCGTGGCGCTGTCCCGGTACACGGCGCAGGCGGACCTGTTGATCGGCGCCGCCGTGAGCGCGCGCGTTCGTCCGGAGCTGGAGCAGGTGGTCGGCCTGCTGACCAGCGTCCTGCCGATCCGCGTGGACGTCGACGCGAGCCTGGCGTTCGACGAACTGCGCGCCCAGGTTGCGGAGACCATCTGGACCGCGACCGCTCACCAGGACGTGCCGCTGCGGGACCTGTTGCGGCTCATCGGGAACAGCGCCGGAGGGCCGCTGGCCCAGGTCGTGTTCGGTGTCGAGGAGGAGCTGGCCGGGGACGTCCGGTTCGGTGCGTGCCGGCTGACCGAGGTGATTCTGGACCGCCGCGCGGCCAAGACCGATATCAGCTGGCAGGTCCACATTGGACGGACTTGGTCGCTGGAGGTGCAGTACCGCGCCGAAATCTTCGACGAGACCACCATCGCCAGGCTGGCCCGGCACTGGATCTCGCTCACCATGGCGGCCCTCGACCACCCGGACCGGGCGATCGGCGAGCTCACCCTGCCCGACCCGACCGGCAACGATCCGGCCGAACTCGCCGCGGCGGCACTGCCGGACCTGTTCGCGCGGCAGGTGGCGCGCACACCCAACGCCATCGCGCTGGAGAGCGAAGGAATCCGCCTTGACTACGCGGAGATGGACCGCCGAGCCAATCGGATCGCCCGCAGGTTGGCCGAGCGCGGGATCGGTCCCGAGGACGTGGTGGGCGTTCTGCTCCAGCCATCGGTCGAGTCGGTGGTCACGTTTCTGGGCGTGCTCAAGGCCGGCGCTGTCTACTTGCCGCTGGATCCCGAACTGCCCGCGGACCGGCTGCGGACCCTGGTGACCATCGCTCGTCCGGTTCTGCTTGTCGGCCCGGAGAGCGGGTTGGCCGTGCCCGTCCTTGACCCGCACGATGCCTGGGCGTCCGGGTCCGACGAGCCGGTCGAGCCGTCACTGCGGCTGGACAACTCCGCGTATCTGATCTTCACGTCTGGTTCCACCGGAGAACCGAAACCGGTCCTGGTCCGGCACGCCGGTATCGCCGCGCTGCCCGCCGCCCTGCCGGTCGGCCCCGGTGGACGCGTCCTGCACTGGGTGCCGCCGACGTTCGACGTGGCCATCGCAGACATGTGCATGGCACTGCTCAGCGGGGCGACCCTGGTACTGCCACGCCGTCGGGCGCTCGTCAGCGCTGATCTCGCGGCCGAGCTGACCGACCACGCGATTACCCATATCCAGTTGACTCCGCAGGTGCTGGCGACCGTGCCCCGGCGGAAACTGCCGACACTGCGCGTGGTCGTAATCGGTGGTGAGTCGGGCGACCCGGAAGTCGTCGGCTACTGGGGTGCACATGTCCGGCTGCACAACGCCTACGGCCCGACCGAGTCGACCGTGACGGCAACGATCAGCGAACCCGTGACAGGCCAACGGGTTCCACCGCTCGGCGACAGTGTGCCTGGCACCGGCCTGCGGGTGCTGGACCGTGACCTGCGGCCAGTGCCTGTCGGTGTGGTGGGTGAGTTGTACCTCACCGGGGCGGGGTTGGCGCGGGGCTACCTAGGGGCTCCCGCGGAAACGGCCGTGCGGTTCGTGGCCGCCCCCGGCGGTCGGATGTACCGCACCGGCGACCTGGTGCGCCGCACCGGCGACGGCGAGCTGATGTACGTCGGTAGGGCGGACACGCAGGTGAAGATCCGCGGCGTCCGCGTGGAGCCCGGCGAGATCGAGGCCGCACTGGCTGGTCATGCCCGTGTCCGGCAGGCCGTGGTGACAACGCGAACCGACACCGTGCGCGGCCAGTTCCTCGTCGGCTACATCCTCCCGCATGGCGACGAACCGTTGCCCTCGTTGCGGGATTACCTGCGTCAGATGTTGCCTGCCCACCTCGTGCCCACTGCGATTGTCTCGGTCGACGAGTTTCCCCTCACTGCCAACGGGAAGATCGACGTCGAGGCTCTTCCCGCCCCGGACTTCGCTGCCGCTGCCCGCGTCGCGCCGAGGACCACGCGGGAGATGACCCTGGCGGGCCTGTTCGCCGACCTGCTCGGTCTCGAGTCGGTGGGCGCCCATGACGACTTCTTCGAACTCGGCGGCCATTCCCTGTTGGCGAGCCGGCTCGTCGCGGGCATCCGGTCGGCGTTGGCGGTAGAGACCGATCTACGTCAGGTCTTCACAACCCCGACCGTGGCTGGTTTGGCAGCCGCCCTGGAGAGCGCGGAACCCGCGCGGGTTCCGTTGCGGCAGCTCGTCCGACCAGACCGGATCCCGTTGTCCGCGGGGCAGAACGGGTTGTGGTTCGTCCACGGTCTCACTCCCGAGGCACGACCGCGTAACTCGTCGGTCGCCTTCCGGATCGTCGGTGGACTCGACCTCGGCTGCTTGCGCGCCGCCCTCGCGGATGTCGTGGCCAGGCACGAGATCCTGCGGACGACCTTCCCGATCGAGGAGGGCGTGCCGTGCCAGCGGGTCCACCCCCCGGTCGAGGTTGCCCTGACTCACATCGACATCGACGAGGGCGGCCTGCCCGGCGCCCTGCGGGACGCGGCCGACCGCCGGTTCGACCTGGCCACCGAACCTGCCTTCGCTGTCGTGGTGTTCGCGCTTGGCCCGGATTCCCACGTGCTGCTCATGGTGACTCACCATGTGATGAGCGATGGCTGGTCGGCGGGGATCCTCGCGACCGACCTGAGCACCGCCTACCGCGCCCGGTGCGGTGGCCGACCTCCGACGTGGGCACCGCTGCCGGTCCAGTTCGCCGACTACGCGCTCTGGCAACGGGACCGATTGGGTTCCGAGGACGACCCGGAGTCGCTGGTCTCGCGGCAGCTGGCCTACTGGGAACGAGAATTGGACAGCCTGCCCACGGAGCTCCCACTGCCGGTGGACCGCCCGCGCAGCGCCTTCTCCTCCGCAACGGTCTCGCACACCTTCGCACCCGACCTCTGTCGTCGGATTGCCACCGTGGCCAGGGAATCTGGGGCGACACTGTTCATGGTGTTCCGCGCGGCGCTCGCGGTCGTGTTGCACCGGTACGGCGCCGGCACGGACATCCCGATTGGGACCGTGGTCGCCGGTCGCGACGACGACGCCTTGGCTGGATTGGTCGGATGCTTCGTCAACACGGTCGTGTTGCGGACCAACCTGCACGGTGAGCTGTCATTCCGGGAGTTGCTGGGTCGTGTCCGTGAGCAGGACATGGCGGTCCACGCACAGCAGGACGTGCCGTTCGAACGCTTGGTGGAGCGGCTCAACCCGGTCCGTTCGGCCGGCCGGCACCCACTCTTCCAGGTCATGCTGACCATGCAGAACAGCACCCCGCCCGTCCTCGAGCTCGGCGGCGCGCGGAGCGCAGTGGAGCCGCTCGGCCAAGGCGCAACCGAACTCGACCTGTCGGTCGACCTGATCCAGGTCTCGGACGGGACGATCCGGTCGGATGTTTTTTTTCGACGCGGCCCTTTTCGACCCGGCGACGATCGACCGGTTGCTCGGCTCGCTGGTGAGGACTCTGGAATCGGTGGTAGACGACCCAGAGGCACCCGTCCGGCGGCTGGCCCGGCTGGACGGACAGACCCGCGCACGGATCCTCGACGAGTGGAACGACACGGCCATCGACGTCGGGCCGTCCACGATGATCGAGGTTTTCGACGCACAGGTCGCCCGCACCCCCGATGCTGTCGCCGTGGTCGCTGGCGCGAGCACGCACACCTTCGCCGACCTGGATCGAGCCTCCCGGCGGCTGGCCGATGCTCTCGGATGGGCCGGTGCCCGGCCAGGAACGCTGGTGGGACTGGTCCTGCCGCGCACGGCCGACTTCGTCGTCGCGATGCTCGCGGTCTTCCGGACTGGCGCCGGCTACGTCGCGGTCGACCCGGCGCAGCCGTCGTCGCGGACGGCACACGTGCTCGCCGATGCTGGGGTGACGCTCGCCGTCGCGACCGCGGAGACAGCTACCAAGTTGTCCGGTGTGGACATTCCAGTGCTCGGGCCGGACGCGGTCGCACCCGAGGTGACCGCGGCTTCTGGCCGGGGGCAGGTCGCCTACGTCACCTACACCTCTGGGTCGACTGGGCTGCCCAAGGGGGTCGTGGTCACCCAAGCCTCGCTGGTGAACCTGTTTGCCGGCTACCGGGACGTCGTGCGGCTTGCAGCAACCGGACATGCTCGCGTGGCGCATGTGGCGTCGTGGTCGTTCGACGGCGCCTGGGACGGGTTCATGTGGCTGTTCCACGGCCACGAGCTGCACATCGTCGACGAGGAGACTCGGGTCGACCCGGACGCGTTCACGGCGTTCGTCGCCGACCGTGCTCTCGACGTCATCGACGTCACCCCGTCGCACGTCGACCAGCTGGTGCACGCCGGCCTGCTCGACGGCGAGCGCAGGCCTGCGGTTGTCCTCCTGGGGGGTGAGGCCACATCTGTGTCGCTGTGGGCGCGGTTGGCCGGGTACTCCGACGTCACGTTCGTGAACATGTACGGCCCTACGGAGTCCACTGTGGACGCGTGCGCTCAGGTGCTCGTCGGGCCGGGGAAGCCGCTGATCGGCCGGCCGATGCCGGGAGTCCGGTGTTACGTGTTCGATGACGACCTCGAACCCGTGGACGTCGGTGTGGCCGGTGAACTGTACATCGCGGGTTCCGGCGTCGCCCTCGGATATCACCGGCAGCCGGGCCGTACCGCGGATCGGTTCGTTGCCGACCCCTACGGCCCGCCCGGCACGCGAATGTACCGCACTGGTGACCTCGCCAAATGGACCGAAGGTGGTGCCCTCGACTACGTCGGCCGGGTCGACGACCAGGTGCAGCTGCTCGGCGTCCGGGTTGAGCCGGGCGAGGTCGAGGCTGTGCTGGCCGGTCACCCGGATGTGGCTCGTGCCGCCGTCGCCGTACGGGAGTCCGCCGCCGGGACCCCGGTCTTGGTCGGCTTCGTGGTCGCCGTGGCAGCCGGCCTGAACGTCAACGCGGTGCGGGACCACGTGGCCGACCGGCTGCCCGCGAACCTGGTGCCCGCCGCCATCATCGTCCTCGACGAACTGCCGAGGTCGCAGGTCAGTGGCAAGCTGGACCGAGCCGCCCTGCCTGCCCTGGTGACCGAGGCTCCCGTCGGCGGTCCGCGCGACGTGCGGGTGGAGATCATCTGTGGCCTGTACGCCGAGGTGCTGGGTATCCCGTCGGTCGCGCCCGACGACGGGTTCTTCGCGCTGGGCGGGCACTCCCTGCTGGTGAGCCGGCTGCTGAGCCGGGTCCGGGCAGTATTCGGTACGGACCTGCCGGTGCGATCGGTGTTCGACGCGCCAACCCCCGCAAGGCTCGCGCGGCTTATCGACAACGGTCACCACCGTGTCCCGCCCCTGCGCCGTGTTGCTGCGCCTGAACGTCTCGCGCTGTCGTTCGCTCAGCGGCGCCTGTGGTTCCTCAACCACCTGGAAGGACCCAACGCGACCTACAACATGCCGTTGGTGCTGCACCTCGCCGGCCCACTCGACCGAGCGGCGTTGGCCGCCGCCCTGCGGGACGTCGTCGATCGGCACGAGCCGTTGCGCACGATCTACCCGCTCCGTGACGGTTCACCCGAGCAGGTCGTCCTCGGTCTGGCAGCGGCCTGGTCGGCGCTGGATGTCGTGGAGATCGACGAGAAAGACCTCCCCCAAGCCGTCGAGGAGGTCGTGCGGCAGCCATTCGACGTCATGACAACCCTGCCGTGGCAAGCACGCCTGTTCGCGGTTAGTTCGCGACGGCACACGCTCGTGATGGTCCTGCACCACATCGCAGCGGACGGCTGGTCGCTCGGTCCACTGGCGCGGGACATCGAACGTGCCTACACCGCCCGTGTGGCCGGCGAACGTCCGCAGTGGAGCGAACTGCCGGTCCAGTACGCCGACTACACCCTGTGGCAACAGGAGATCGCTGGTGACCAGGACGACGCGGACAGCGCATGGAACCGCGAGATCGCGTTCTGGCTCGACGCCCTGGCCGGACTGCCCGAGCAGCTCACACTGCCTACTGATCGCCCCCGGCCTGCCATGGCGAGCAACCGGGGCGCTTTCGTGGAGTTCGACGTGCCGGCCGAACGGCATAGAGCGGTGGCCGAGCTGGCACGGCGGTGTGACGTCACTCTGTTCATGGTGTTGCAGGCCGCGCTCGCGGCCACCCTGACGCGGCTGGGCGCCGGCACCGACATCCCGTTGGGCAGTCCGATCGCCGGCCGGGTGGACGAGGCTCTGGACGACCTCGTCGGGATGTTCGTGAACACGGCCGTGCTGAGGGTCGACACCGCCGGGGACCCCACGTTCGCCCAGCTGCTGGCCCGGGTCCGGGAGACCAGCCTGGCCGCCTATGACCACCAGAACGTGCCGTTCGAGCACCTGGTCGAGCTGCTCAACCCGGAGCGGTCGCTATCCCGGCACCCGCTGTTCCAGGTGATGCTCGCATTGCAGAACACCGCCGAGGAGCCGTTCGCCCTGCCCGGGCTGGACATCAGCACCGAGCTCACCGGCGCCGGAGTCAGCCGGTTCGACCTCTTCGTCAGCGTCTCCGAACGCCCGGACACGGGCGGCCTGCATTGCGCGGTTGAATACAGCACCGACCTGTTCGAGGCCGACACCGTTCGGGCCATCCTGGCTCGCTGGGAACGTGTCCTTGCTGCGGTTACGGCCGATCCGGGCGTGACCGTCGCGCGGCTCCCAATTACAGACGACGCCGAGCGTGCGTCAATGCTAAAGACCGGCACCGGGTCGGACATTCCGTCGAAGCACGCCACGCTGCACGCCTGGTTCGAGGCGTCCGTGGCCGCCGGGAAGGACCGCATCGCCGTCGCCGACGGGGTCTCGCAGCTGACTTACGACGAGCTGAACGCGCGTGCGAACCGGGTCGCCCGCTGGCTCGTGGCTCGTGGCGCTGGCCCTGAGCGGTTCGTGGGCATCGCCATGCCTCGTACGTGCGACCTGTTGGTGGCCGTGCTCGGCGTGCTGAAGGCCGGTGCCGCGTACGTCCCGCTGGATCCGGCCTACCCAGCGGATCGACTGTCGTTCATGACCGCTGACGCCGACCCGCTGTGTGTGCTCACGGAACTGCCCGACCTCGGCGAGTTCACCGACGCCGACCTCGCGGACGCAGACCGGGTCGGGTCGCTGGTGGGCGCGAACGCCGCGTACATGATCTACACGTCCGGCTCGACCGGCATGCCCAAGGGCGTCGTGGTGACACATGAGAACGCGGCCACCCTGATGGCCTGGGTCACCGGGGAGCTTGGCGCCGATGTGATGGCCCGCGTGCTCGCTTCGACGTCACTGAGCTTCGACGTGTCGGTGTTCGAACTGTTCGGCACGCTCGCCGCGGGTGGCGTCGTTGACCTGGTCACCGACCTGCTGGCGCTGGTGGAACGGCCATGGTCCGGCTCATTGCTGTCTGGTGTCTCCGCCGCCGCGTTGCCGGTCCTTCGGCACGAGGCCGTCCAGGTGGATGTCGGGACCGTGGTGTTCGCGGGTGATGCGCTGACCCGCAGCGGCTGGGAGGAGACCCGGCGCCGCCTGCCGGGTGTGCGGGTGCACAACATCTACGGCCCGACTGAGTCCACTGTGTACGCCACAGCCTGGGCGGGCGACGACCCGTCCGGCGCACCACCCATCGGCGGCCCGATTGCCAACCGTCGCGGCTATGTGCTGGACCTCGACCTGTGTCCGGTCCCGCCAGGTGTGCCGGGTGAGCTGTACCTCGGCGGTGGTGGTGTCGCGCGCGGATACCACGACCGTCCCGAACTGACCTCACACCGGTTTGTGGCTGACCCGTACGGCCCGCCGGGAACCCGCATGTACCGGACCGGTGACCTGGTCCGATGGCAGGGTGGTGAACTGGAGTTCCTCGGCCGGGTGGACCACCAGGTCAAGGTACGGGGACACCGGATCGAGCTCGGCGAGATCGAGGCGGTGCTGCTGGACCACCCGGTGGTCACCGCCGCCGTGGTGGTGGCTCGACCGGATTCGGCGGGCGACACCGAGCTGGTCGCCTACGCCATGGCCCGGGCCGGCGAACGGAAAGCGACGCTGGATGGCGAGCAGGTCGACAACTGGCGTGACACCTATGACGCTCTCTACACGGGCAGCGGCGAGGAGTTCGGCGCCGACTTCACCGGCTGGGTGTCCACAGTGGATGGTCTACCGTTTGACCGGGCGGACATGCTTGCCTGGCGCTCGGCCACGGTGGACCGACTGCGCCAGTTGCGGCCACGGCGGGTCCTCGAGGTGGGCGTCGGCTCCGGTCTGCTGCTCGCGCCGCTCGCTGGACAGTGTGACGAGTACTGGGCGACCGACTTCTCAACTGTCGTGGTTGACCGGCTCGCCGGTCAGGTCGGCGAGGACCCTGACCTGGCCGGCCGGGTGACACTGCGGGCACAGGCCGCCCATGACGTCGACGGCCTGCCGGACCGGTGGTTTGACACGATTGTGCTCAACTCCGTGGTCCAGTACTTCCCCAGCGTGGCCTACCTCAGCGACGTGCTGGCAAAACTTGCCGGCAAGCTTGCCCCCGGAGGCCGGATTGTGCTCGGCGACATCCGCGGCCGGCGCTTGGCCAAGCTGCTGCACACGGAGATCGAGCTGCGCCGCCAGCGTCCCGGGACCGACCCGCACGCGGTCCGGCAGGCTGTGGACCGCCGTGTCGCGCAGGACCGGGAGCTGGTGCTGGACCCCGAGTTCTTCACGCTCTTCGCGGACCGGACACCCGGGTTCGGACTAGCGGACGTCCGGCTCAAGGGCGGCGGCTATGTCAACGAGCTCAGCCGTTATCGCTACGACGTCGTCCTGCACGACAACACTGCGACCACACCGCCCGCCCTCGCTGAACTGGTGTGGGGCACTGACGTTCGGACGCTCGATGAACTGGCCGCCGTTCTGAGTAAGCGTCGGCCGGAAGGCTTGCGCGTCGCGGGCGTGCCCGACCCGCGGCTGGTAGGCCCGACAGCCGCGAGCGACCTGATCGACGCGGGTGACCTGGCGATGGCCGTCCGGACACTGGACGACCGGACCGGTGTGGCCCAGGAGGCCGTCACCGAGGTGGTCACGGGCGCGGGCTACCACTGCGTGCTCACCCCGTCGCCCGCCGCTGGCCGGTACGACGTCCTGCTCGGCGGTCCCACCACTGTCGGTGTGTACGCCGGGGACCCGCGCGACGCCGAGCTGGCCACATGGGCCGCCGAACCGGCTGAGGCGCTGCAGGACCGGCAGTTGAGGTCGGCGCTGCGCAGGCACCTTGCCACCCGGCTGCCCGGGTACATGGTGCCTTCGGCGGTTGTGGTGCTGGACGCGTTGCCGATCGGGCCGACCGGCAAGCTCGACCGGGCCCGGCTGCCCGAGCCGGACCACGGCACGGACGTCGCGGACCGCGCGCCCCGGTCGCCGACCGAGCAGATCCTGGGCGAGCTGTTCTCGGAGGTGCTCGGCCTGCGCAGGGTAGGACTGACTGACAGCTTCTTCGACATAGGCGGGCACTCGCTGCTCGCGACCCGCTTGACCAGCAGGATCCGGTCCGTGCTCGGCGTGGAGGCGCCGATCCGGATGATCTTCCAACACCCGTCGGTGTCCGCACTGGCCAAGGCCTTGGCCACGGCCGGCGCGGCCGAACGGCCACCACTGACGGCCCGGTCGAGGCCGGAACGCCCGCCTCTGTCGTTCGCGCAGCGACGGCTGTGGTTCCTGCACCGGATGGAAGGGCCGAGCGCGACCTACAACCTGCCCACGTTTCTGCACCTGACGGGCTCGCTGGACGTCGGAGCACTGCGTGCGGCTCTCGGCGATCTGACCGACCGGCACGAATCGTTGCGAACGGTGTTCCCGGCAGAGGACGGCGAACCGTGGCAGCAGGTGCTCGAGCCTGCACAGGCGCGTCCAGCCTTGCCGGTGCGGCCGCTTGCCGAGGGCGAGATCGATGCTGTGATCGCCGCAGACGCCAGGCAAACCTTCGACCTGGAGTTCGAGGTTCCACTGTCCGCGGTGCTTTACCGGATCGGCCCCGAGCGGCACCTCCTTTCACTTGTGGTTCACCACATCGCAGGGGACGGCTGGTCGCTCATCCCGCTGGCCCGTGACCTGGCCGAGGCATACACCGCGCGGTCGGCCGGTGACTGTCCACAATGGTCTAGCCTGCCGGTGCAGTATGTGGACTACACGCTCTGGCAGCGCGAGATCCTCAGTGACGAGGGGGGCGAACGCAGTGCGCTGGCCCGCCAGTTCCGCTACTGGCACACACAGCTCGCCAACCTGCCCGCCGAGCTGGCGCTGCCGTTCGACCGGCCCCGTCCTGCTGTCGCGAGCTACCGAGGCGAGCTGTTTCAGCAAATGGTTCCGGCCGACGTTCATCTAGGCCTGCTGGCATTGGCACGTCGCCTGGACGCCACGCTGTTCATGGTGCTGCAGGCCGCGTTGTCAGCCTTGCTGACGCGTCTGGGTGCGGGCACCGACATCCCGCTCGGCAGCCTGATCGCCGGCCGCACCGACGAGGCCATGGACGAGTTGGTCGGGTTCTTTGTCAACACGCTCGTGCTGCGCACGGATACGTCCGGGGACCCCACCTTTGCCGAGCTTGTGGCCCGCGTCCGGGAGACTGACCTGGCCGCATATGCCCACCAGGACATCCCATTCGAGCGGTTGGTGGAGGCGGTCAACCCGGAGCGGTCGCTGTCTCGCCACCCACTGTTCCAGGTCATGCTTGTCCTGCAGAACATGACCGAGAGCCGGCTCGATGTGCCAGGCCTGGAGGTTCGCGAGCAGCCCGGCCAGCCCGGCGCAGCAAAGTTCGACCTGCTGCTGTCCATGGCCGAGACGCACGATGAGGACAGTAGGCCGGCCGGCTTGGAGATCCTTGTCGAATACAGCACGGACTTGTTCGACCGGGCGACCGCAGAGCGGATAGTCAGCTACTTCCGCCGGTTCCTCGGCGGCGTGGCCACCGACCCCGCCGGCCGTATCGGCCTCGTGGACATCCTCGATGAGTCCGAGTGTGCCCTTGCGGCCGCAGCCTCGGCTGGCACGGTGCGCCCGCTCGGTGTGGGGACCGTGGTGGAACTGCTGGACCGGCAGGCTGCGGCCACCCCGACGGCTGCCGCGGTGATCGGCGACGACCGGACCCTCGACTACGCGCGGCTGCACACCGAGACGGACTGGGTGGCCGGCTTCCTCGCCGGCCGCGGGATCGGCGCCGAGGACGTGGTGGCGATCGTGCTGCCCCGCTCGGTGGACCTCGTGGTGGCGATCGTGGGCGTGCTCAAGGCCAGCGCCGCCTACCTGCCGATCGACCCCGACCAGCCGGCCGAGCGGATCGGCCAGCTACTCGACGACGCGCAGCCGGGCGTTGGTGCTGGCCGCGGAGCCACTTGACCGGGTCACGGTGACGATGCGCGACGTCGCTTCCCTGCGCGTCCAGCGGCCCGCGTGCCCCGTACTGCCGGACTCACCTGCCTACCTGATCTACACGTCCGGGTCGACCGGGCGGCCAAAGGGCGTGCTCATCGGGCACCGGGCACTGGTCAACCGTCTGTTGTGGACACAGGACCGCCACGGTCTCGGTCCGGACGACCGGGTGCTGCAGAAGACGTCCGCCGGGTTTGACGTCTCGGTCTGGGAGTTCCTGTGGCCGCTGGTCACCGGTGCCGCTGTGGTCGTGGCCCGTCCGGGTGGCCAGCGTGACCCCGCCTACCTGGCCGCTCTGGTCCGGTCCGCCGGGGTGACCACTGTCCACTTCGTACCGTCGATGCTGCGTTCCTTCGTGGCGGAACCGACCGCGGAGGGCCTGGGCTCGGTGCTGCGTCGGGTGCTGTGCAGCGGCGAGGCACTTCCGCCGGAGCTGGCCGCCACCGCTGGCAAGGTCCTGGACGCGCCGCTGTACAACTTGTACGGCCCCACTGAAGCGGCGATCGACGTGACCGAGTGGCGGGTCGCTGACGAGCCGCTGGGCCACACGGTCCCGCTTGGGCGACCGGCGTGGAACACCGGTCTGCACGTTCTGGACGACGGACTGCGGCCCGTGGCACCCGGTGTCGTTGGCGAGCTGTACCTGTCCGGCGTCCAACTGGCCCGCGGGTATCGCGACCGGCCTGGACTAACCGCCGAACGATTTGTGGCGGCGTCGCAGGGCGCGTCGGGCACGCGGATGTACCGCACTGGCGACCTGGCCCGCTGGCGTCCGGACGGGGTGCTGGAATTCGTCGGGCGCGCGGATTCCCAGCTCAAGGTCCGCGGGTTCCGGATCGAACCGGGCGAGGTCGAACACCACCTGCGGGCGCTGCCCGGGGTGGCTTCGGCGGTGGTCATCGGCCAGCCCGATCAGGACGGTGGGGTCAGGCTGGTCGCGTATGTGGTGCCTGAGGCCGGCATGACCCTCGACCCGGCAGAGCTACGGCGGATACTGACCAAACGGGTGCCAGTCCACCTCGTGCCGTCCGTGGTCACGGTCCTGGACCGGATCCCGTTGTCCCGCAGCGGCAAGATCGACTATCAGGCCCTGCCCACGCCCGAGGTCCAGCCCACCGGACGCCGGCGGCCACGCGGCGACCTGGAACGCATCCTGTGCGGACTGTTCGCCGAAGTGCTCGATGTGCGTGAGGTTGCACCCGACGACGCGTTCTTCGACCTAGGCGGCCACTCGCTGCTTGTCATGCGGCTGGTCAGCCGGGTTCGCGAGGTGCTGCGGGTCGAGGTGTCGGTCCGCAGCGTGTTCGAGAACCCGACGGTTGCGGGACTGGCTGCGGTGCTGCCGGGCTGCGGCTCACGACGGCCACCGGTCGTACCGGGCCGCCGCCCGGACGTGGTGCCACTGTCGTATGCGCAGCGCCGAATTTGGTTCCTGCACCGGCTGGAGACCCAGGGCGCCAACTACCACATCAAGCTGGGCGTGCGGATGACCGGCGAACCGGATGTGGAGGCGTTGCGGCACGCGGTGAACGACCTGTTGGCCCGGCACGAGGTCCTGCGCACTCGCTACCCCGACCGGGACGGTGAGCCGTATCAGGATATCGAGTCGGCCGCGACGGCCCAGGTGCCGCTGTTCAGGCGGGAGGTGGGGCTTGACGAACTCGACGACGTCATGGCCGGCTTGGCCGCGGTCCCGTTCGACCTGGCTACCGAACTGCCGTTGCGCACCCATCTGCTGACCCTGAGTCCCGCGGACCACGTCTTTATCCTGGTGATTAACCACATCGCCGGGGATGGCTCGTCGCTGGCACCGCTGACCCGTGACTTCGGCGAGGCCTACAACGCCAGGTGTGCCGGAAATGCTCCACAGTGGACTCCGCTGCCGGTGCAGTACGCGGACTACGCGCTGTGGCAAAGGGACCTGCTGTCCGCTCCGGGGTCCGATGGCAAGGAAGTACGGACTGAGCAGATCAACTTCTGGCGGGATGCGCTGGCGGGCTCGCCCGTTGAGCTGGCACTGCCGTTCGACCGCCCGCGCCCGGCCCTGCCGAGCCACCGCGGTGGTACGCTGACCGTACGCACCGACGCCGACGAGCACGAGGCGGTGCGGCGACTGGCCACGGAGGCGAACACCACGCCGTTCATGGTCTTCCAGGCCGGCATGGCGGCCGTGCTGTCCCGGCTGGGCGCCGGCCCGGACATCCCGCTCGGCTCGCCGGTCGCCGGTCGAATGGACGAGGCACTGGACGATCTGGTCGGGTTCTTCGTCAACACCGTGGTGCTGCGCACCGACGTACGGGGAAACCCCACGTTCCGGGAGCTACTGGCCAGGGTGCGCGCCGCTGATCTCGCCGCGTACGCCCACCAGGACACGCCGTTCGAGCACGTGGTGGAGGCGCTCAACCCGCCGCGTACGCCGGCCCGACACCCGCTGTTCCAGGTGATGCTCAACCTGCTGAGCATGACCCCGGCAACGCTGGACCTGACCGGCCTGACCTGCCGCGTGCAGCCCTTCCGGTCCGAGACCGCCCGGTTCGACCTGCTGGTCAACATCACCGAGCTGATGACCGAGGAGGGCGCGCCGGTGGGACTGGAGTTGTCCGCAGAGTACAGCGCCGACCTATTCGACCCGGACACCGTAGCGCGAATCCTGCGCTACACCAGGCGATTGCTCGCCGGCGCGGCTGCGGACCCGGACTGCCCGGTCGACGCGTTAGACCTGCTCGACCCCGAGGAGGCCACGCGGATGGTGACCGGCTGGGCCGATTTCGACGACACCGAAGCCGAGGAGTGGTTGTGACCGGACAAGACGAGGCGGGCATGGTCACTATGGCCGCGCTGCTGGCGGCACAGGTCAGTGCGACACCGGCGGCGACCGCTGTGGTGGACGGCCCGGACCGTGTGACGTTCGCCGAGCTGGACACGCGGGCTGCACAGCTGTCGAGCTTGTTGCTCGCCCACGGCGCCCAGCCGGAACAGCTCGTCGCCGTCGCCTTGCCCCGGTCCGCGGGTGCGTTCGTCGCGATGTTCGCGGTGCTGAAGACCGGAGCCGTGTTCCTCCCGATCGACCGTGACCAGCCCCGGCGACGCATTGAGACCACGCTCGCCGAGATGCGGCCGTCGCTGCTGGTCACCACCAGTGAGGTCATCGCCGGTCTGGAGATCGGGGACACCGAGTTGGTCCTCGTTGACGAGCCCGGCCTACTGGCCGGGCACGGGGCCACTCCTCCCATCGAAACCGGTCCGGTCCACCCTGACCAGCTCGCGTACGTGATCTGCACGTCCGGCTCGACCGGAGTGCCCAAGGGGGTTGGGGTCAGCCACCGGGCACTGGCCGGGTTGTGGCACCACCACCGCCGCCGGCTGTTCCGGGCCGGAGCGAGCCGTCCCGACGGCGGCCCGCTGCGGCTGGGCTGGACGTCCGTGCTGACCTTCGACGCGTCTTTCTACGATGTCTTCGCACTCCTCGCCGGCCACGAACTGCACATCGTCCCGGACCGGGTCCGCCACGACGCGCAGGCGTACGTCGCCTACGTGCGCGAGGCGGGCATCGACATCGTGCACAGCACACCGTCGTTCGTCAGCCGGCTGATGGACTATGGCCTATTCGAGGGCGACCATCGGCCCCGCGTGGTCGTCGTGGGCGGCGAAGCCGTCCCGGACGCCCTGTGGCAACAGTTGCGGGACACGTCCGGAACGTTGGTGTTCAACCACTACGGCCCGACCGAGGCCACCGTGCACGCGACCATCGCCCGGGTTGCCGATCACGAGCACCCGGTCATCGGCCGGGCGGTGGACGGCATGCGCTGCTACGTCCTGGACACCGCGTTGCGTCCGGTTCCGCCGGGAGTGCGCGGCGAGCTCTACCTCGGCGGGTCCGGGCTTGCCCGTGGCTACGTCGGCCGGCCCGGGCAGACGGTGTCCCGGTTCGTGGCCGACCCGTTTGGCGCGCCGGGTGAGCGGATGTACCGCACCGGCGACGTCGCCCGATGGTCCGGACCCGGGATGCTGGAGTTCTTCGGCCGTACAGATCTACAGGTCAAGGTGCGCGGGTATCGAATCGAACTGGGCGAAGTCGAGGCGGCCGCCGTGGCCGTGGCCGGCGTCAGTGGCGCGGTGGCCGTGGTACGCGAGGACCGGCCGGGGGAGCAGCGGCTGGTCTGCTACTTCACCGGAACGGTCGGCGAGGCTGTGCTGCGGGACCGGATGACGGCGGCGCTGCCCGACTACATGGTGCCGTCGGTGTGTGTGCGGCTGGACTCGTTCCCCCTGCATCCCAACGGGAAGACCGACCGAGCGGCGCTGCCGCGGCCGGGGCGGCCGGTCGCGGCGCCGGTTCGGACCGGGATTACCGAGCCGCAGGCGCTGCTGTGCGGCATCTTCGCCGAGACCCTAGACCTGCCCAAGGTCGGGCCGGACGACGACTTCTTCGTGCTGGGCGGGCATTCGTTGACCGCCGTGCGGCTGGTGAGCCGGATCAGGTCCGTGTTCGACGTGGAGATCCCGGTCCAGCAGATTTTCCGTACTTCCACGGTGGCCGGCCTGGCGGCCGCGTTGGTGCACGGCGACCGGCCCCGGCCGCCGGTGCGGCCCGCGGGCCGCCCGGAACGCATTCCGTTGTCGCCGGCTCAGCGACGGTTGTGGTTCCTGCGCCGCCTCGAAGGCGCCGGCACCGCATACACGATGCCGTATGCCCTGCGCCTGAACGGTGAGTTGGACGTGGACGCGCTGCGAGCCGCCTTCGCCGACGTGGTCACCCGGCACGAGTCGCTGCGCACGGTGTTCCCGGACATCGACGGCGAGCCGTACCAGGCCGTGCTGGCCGGCCCGTTGTTGTTCAGCGTGTCGACGGTCGCCGAAGCGGACCTCGACGCCGCCGTCGCGGCTATGACCGCCTACGAGTTCGACCTCACCACCGACGCACCCCTGCGGGTGGAGCTACTGCGCGTGGTGCCGGGTGAGCACGTCTTGGTCGTCTTGCTGCACCACATCGCGGGTGACGGCTGGTCGATGCCGAGGTTGTGGCGGGACCTAGCGACGGCGTACACCGCCCGTCGCGACGGTCATGCTCCACAGTGGACCGCACTGCCCATACAGTACGCGGACTACACGTTCTGGCACCGTGAACTTCTCGGTGATGAGTCTGATGTGGACAGTCTGGCCGGTGAACAGTTAGCGTACTGGCGTGCCGCCCTGGCCGGCCTGCCCGACCGGCTGGACCTGCCCGCCGACCGACCACGGCCCGCGGTACCCAGCGGCCGCGGCGGAGCGACCGGCTTCGCCGTACACGGGAAGCTGTACCGGCAGCTCACCGAACTGGCCGTCGCGAACCGGGTCACGCTGTTCATGGTTCTTCAGGCGGCCGTGGCCGTGCTGCTGTCCCGACACGGCGCCGGCACCGACATCCCGATCGGCAGCCCGATCGCCGGTCGTACCGATGAGGCACTGGATGACCTCGTCGGGTTCTTCGTCAACACCCTGGTACTCCGCACGGACACTGCCTGCGACCCGTCGTTCACTGACCTGCTCGCCCGGGTCCGGGCGGTGGACCTGGCCGCGTACGGAAACCAGGACATCCCGTTCGACAGCGTGGTGGAGGCGGTCAACCCGGATCGATCTCGGGGGCTCCAGCCACTGTTTCAGGTCTTCCTGACCGTCCAGGCCCGGTCAAACGCGGACGTGGCCCTGCCTGGCCTCACCGTGACCGAGCACCCGGAGCCCTGGCGGGTGTCCCGATTCGACCTGAGTTTCGTGTTCACCACCGATGGCGACGACTTGGCATGCACGGTCGAGTACAACGCCGACCTATTCGACCTGGACACGGCCGACGCTCTGTTGACGCGGCTACAGCACCTACTCGAGTCTGCCGTCGCCGATCCCGCCCGCCCGATCAGCCGGCTCGACGTGCTCGGTGACGACGTCACCCGACGCGTTCTGGACGGCTGGAACACCACATCGGAGCCCTTGCGGGACGCGGACCGCAGCGTGCAGGAGCGGTTCGCCGAGCAGGTCCAGCGAACCCCGGACGCGGTCGCGCTGCGCGCGTCCGGAGTCGACGTCACGTACGCCGAGTTGGACCGGCGGGCGAACCGGCTCGCTCACCAGCTGATCGCGCTCGGCGTCGGCCCGGAAGACGCGGTGGCCGTGCTCAAGGACCGGTCGGTGGGCCTGGTGGTGGCCATCCTGGGAATCCTCAAGGCCGGTGGGACGTACGTGCCCCTGCACACCGCGTACTCGCCGGTCTGGTTCACCCAGGTCCTCCGCCGCACCGGCAGCTCGGTGCTGCTCACCGACGCCGAGATTTGCCCGCCCGACTTGGACTTCGACGGCGTGGTCCTGCACACGGGCGACAACGGCACTGGCGAGGAGACCCTCTCGGCTGAGGACCTGGGTGTCACCACGCATCCGGATCAGTTGGCGTACGTTATGTACACGTCGGGGTCGACCGGCGAGCCCAAGGGCGTCGCGATCACCCACCGCAACGTGCTGGAACTGGCTTACGACCGGTGCTGGCACGGCAATGGGGCTGCCGGGTGCAGCGCCGAACGGGTCCTGCTGCACGCACCGAGCGCGTTCGACCCGTCCACCTTCGAACTGTGGGCGCCTCTGCTCAATGGTCACCAGATCGTCATCGCACCGCCCGGCGACGCCGATCCGCTCGCGTTCGCTGAGGTGATGACGACCGAGCGGGTCACCGGGGTGCTATTCACCGCGGGCTTGTTCAGGGTAATGGCAGAGGAAGCGCCGGAGGCGTTCGCCGGAGTGCGGGAGGTATGGACCGGCGGGGATGTGGTGTCACCGGCGGCCGTGCAGCGGGTTCGTGCCGTGGCTCCGTATACGACCGTCACCGCGATCTACGGTCCGACCGAGATCACCCTGTGCTGCACGGGAATCCCGCTAGATGACTCGGTCATGGGCCGGACCGTGCCAATTGGCCGTCCATTGGACTGCGTGCGCGCATACGTCCTCGACCGGGACCTGCGGCCGGTTCCTCCGGGGGTCACCGCCGAGCTGTACATCCAGGGCGCCGGAGTCGGCCGGGGCTATCTCGGCCGACCCGACCTGACCGCGGAGCGGTTCGTGGCCGACCCGTACACCGGCGGGCGCATGTACCGGACGGGTGATCTGGCCCGATGGCGGGCCGACGGCGTGCTGGAGTTCGTCGGCAGGCCGGACGGTCAGGTGAAGATCCGCGGTTTCCGTGTGGAGGTCGGTGAGGTGGAGGCCGCGCTCGTACGGCACCCGGCGTTGGCCCAGGCGACAGTGCAGGTGCGTACCGACGCCCAGGGCGACCGGTCGTTGGCGGCCTATGTGGTGCCAGCGCTGGGCTTCGGCCGCGACGAGGCTCGCGAGGCTCAGCAGACCGCAGAATGGTTGGCGGTTTACGACCGGCACTACCACCATCCGCGGGACATCCCGCTCGGTGCGGACTTCAGCGGCTGGAACAGCACCTATAACGGCGAGCCGATCCCACTCGAGCACATGGTGGAGTGGCGCGACGACACCGTTCGCCGGATCCGCGACCTCAACCCCCGGCGGGTGCTGGAGATCGGCGTCGGCTCGGGTCTGTTGCTCGCGCAGCTGGCGTTCGAGTGCGAAACATACTGGGGCACCGACTTCTCCGCACAGTCCATCGCGACCCTCCAGGCGCAGGTCGACCGGTTCCCCGAACTGGTCGGCCGAGTGGAGCTGCGGGTGCGGTCCGCAGAGGACTTCACCGGCCTGCCCATTGGCGTCTTCGACACGATCGTGATCAACTCCGTGGTCCAGTACTTCCCCGGCGCCGCCTACCTGGACGAGGTTCTGCGCGGGTGCATGGCCTTGCTGCGCCCGGGCGGAGCGATCTTTGTGGGGGACGTGCGCAACCTGGCGCTGCGGCGGGTGTTCGCCGCCGGCGTGGCACTCGCGGCCGAACCGGACGCCGATCCCAAGGCGGTGCGGCAGCACGTCGATCGGATCGTCCGTTTGGAGAAGGAACTCCTTGTCGACCCGGCATTCTTCGCCACGTACGCGCCGGACTGTGGCGTCGAGGTCAACGTGAAGCGTGGTCGGCATCACAACGAGCTGACGAGATACCGCTACGACGTAACGCTTCGCTCGAGCGGTGCCGGGCAGCCCGTCTCGCCTCGGACAGTCCACTGGGGACGGGACATGGCTGCGCTCGATGATCTGCGCGCAGCACTCGATGGCGCCTTGTATGTCACCGGCATCCCGGACGCGCGGCTCGCGACCGAACTTGGCGTAGCAGATGCCACCGACTCGATCGAGCCTGCGGCGTTGTACGAACTGGCCGACGCGGCGGGCTACCGCCTCCAGCTCGCGTGGCCTGCCGCCGGTAGGCCCGGCGTGCTCGACGCGTTGTTCGTCCCATTTGGCCAACCAGTTCACTCTGTCCGTAATAATGGGAAGCCGGCCGGCGTGTACACCAACGAGCCGGCGGCCCAACCGTGGTCGGCGGACCTCGTCGACGAGCTGCGCGCCTACCTGGATGGGCAGTTGCCGGAGTACATGGCGCCAAGGGACTTCGTCGTGCTCGACGAGCTTCCACTCACCCCCAATGCGAAGATCGACCGGGGCGCGCTGCCTGCGCCCGAACCAGCCGTCCACGCGAGTGACCGGAGGCCATCGACCGAGCACGAGCACGTGCTGGCCGGCCTGTTCGCCAAGACACTCGGGCTGCCCGATGTGGGCATGGACGACAACTTTTTCGCCCTCGGCGGCCACTCGCTGCTTGCCACCCGGCTGATCAGCCGAGTCCGCGCGCTGCTCGGGATCCACTTGGACATCGGCGCGGTGTTCGACCAGCCGACCGTGGCCGGCCTGGCCGCCCTGGTCCGTCAGGGCGGTATCAGCCGGCCGGCACTGCGCAGGGCGACCGTGCCGGTGCCGATGTCGTTCGGCCAGCGCCGGATGTGGTTCGCCGAACACTTCGGCGCGGACAGCGATCCCCACCTGATCCCGCTGGCCATGCGGATCGGGGGCGCACTCGACCGGGACGCGCTGGAACTGGCCTGGGCGGACGTTGTCGGCCGGCACGCGCCGCTGCGCACCGTGTTTCCCGACGACGGCCAGGGCGAACCGTACCCACGGACTCATGCCGCGCCCGAGCGCGTGCAGCTCCCAGTCGTGGAAGTTGCGGAGCCTGACCTCGATGGCGTCCTCACCCGACTGGCCCGCCAGCGGCTGGACATCCTCCGGCGACCGCCGTATGCAGCGCACCTGCTCAGGATTGGTCCCGAGGACCACGTGTTCTTGCTCGTCCTGCACCACGTGGCGGTGGACGGTTGGTCGATGCGTCCGCTCGCGGATGACCTGGCCTTGGCCTATGAGGCCCGTGCCGCCGGCCGGGCACCACAATGGGCTGCGTTGGCAGTCGAGTACGGCGACTACGCGGCGTGGCAGCATGAACTGCTCGAGGCCGAAGAGGAATCGGAGGGTATCGCGGCGCGCCAATTGTCGTTCTGGCGCAACAAACTCGACGGTCTGCCCGACCGGGTCCGGCTGGCTGTCGAACGGCCAGACGGCGTCCCCGGCCGCAGTGCGGGGGTCGAGCTGTTCACCCTCGAGCTAGAGCTGCACGCGGCCCTGCAGGCACTAGCCCGTCGCCAGCAGGTGAGCCTATTCATGTTGCTGCAAACCGGTTTCGCTCTGCTGTTGGCCGCCGCGGGCGCCGGCGACGACATTCCGATCGGCACCTCCGTCGCCGGCCGCACCGACCAGGGCCTCGACGACCTGGTGGGCTACTTCGTCAACATGGTGGTGCTGCGCACGAGGCTGGCCGACGACCTGACCGTGGCCGACATGCTTGACCGAGTCCGACGTACCGACCTGGCCGCACTTGCTCACCAGGACCTGCCGTTCGAGCGGCTGGTCGAGGTGCTCAATCCCGGCCGCATTGCTGGGTTTCACCCGCTGTTCCAGTTCATGCTGGCCTTGCTGAACACAGAGGAAGGCGACATCCGCCTCGGCGATCTGGATGTGCGCCCGCAGCCGCTGCGCGAGCCCGCCGGCGGCAAGTTCACCCTCTCGCTGACCCTCGCTGAGGGCCCGGCCGGTATCGACGGTCGACTCAGCTACGACGCGGGCCTGTTCGAGCGCGGCGTGATCCGTCGGCTCACCGACGACTACCGGAGGATCTTGAAGACCATGGCCGACCATCCCGAGCAGCCGATCGGTGAGCTGATCACCCGACCGTCTGCGGACATGCGCACCGACACGGTCACAGGTCTGTTCACCTACCACGCCCACCGCACCCCCGACGCGATTGCGCTGGTCGCCGGGCAACGGCTGCTGACCTACCGGCAGCTGGACCAACTCGCCGACCGCTTCGCTCATCACCTGCGCGAGCAAGGCGTGGGCGTGGGGACTCCGGTAGCTATCCACCTCGACCGGTCCATTGAACTGGTCGTGGCCGAGTTGGCGGTGCTCAAGGCCGGCGCCATCTGCGTGCCGTTGGACATCCGGTACCCCAAGGCCCGGATCGAGCAGATCATGCGGCTGGCCGGGGCGACCACGGTGATCACCACCGCCATGGACGAACTGCCCGTGCAGGACTGCACCGTTGTCAAGGTGGACACTGGGTTCCTGGATTCCTTGGCCGGCGGGCTCGCATCACCTGCGCCGGTCGAACCTGGCCACGTGGCGTTCGTGATGTTCACCTCCGGTTCCACCGGTGAACCGAAGGGCGTTGCCGTCACGCACGACAACGTGGTCGCGTTTGTCGGCGACAAGCGATTCGCCGACGGCGCCCACCAGCGTGTCCTCATGCACTCCTCGCACGCCTTCGACGCCGCCACCTACGAGCTGTGGGTGCCCTTGCTGAACGGCTGTCTGGTGTGCCTCGCGCCGCCCGGGCCGCTGCACCCTGCTGTGCTGGCGTCGACGGTCGCTGAGCACGGGATCACCGCGGCCTGGCTGACGGCCGGCCTGTTCCGGCTGTACGCAGAGGAAGTGCCGACATGCTTCGCGGGCCTACGGCAGCTATGGGTCGGTGGGGACGTCGTGTCGCCGGCAGCAGTCGCGAGGGTGCGCACCGCCTGCCCTGACGTGGAGGTCGTGAACGCGTACGGACCTACCGAGACGACCACGTTCGCCACGAGCGGGCTCGTGCCGCCGGTGACCGCCGATACCGCCACAGTCCCGATCGGCACGCCGATGGACGGCATGCGGTGCCACGTGCTCGGCCCGGACCTGAGTCCGGTACCGACCGGGACCGTCGGGGAGCTGTACCTGGCCGGCGCGGGCGTGGCCCTGGGCTACGTCAGCGACATGGTGGTCACCGCGCAGCGGTTCGTCGCCGACCCGTTCGACGAACCCGGCGCTCGCATGTACCGGACCGGTGACCTCGCAAGCGTCCGACCGGACGGCGCGCTGGACTTCCACGGCCGGGTGGATGACCAAGTCAAGATCCGCGGGTTCCGGGTGGAGCCGGGCGACGTCGAGGCGGCGCTGACCGCACATCCGGCTGTCGCCCACGCGGCCGTGGCCGTGGGCCTGGACCGTCTGGGGGACAAGCGGCTCATTGGCTACGTGGTCCCCACTGCCGGCAGCGTCATTGACGAGGAGGAGTTGCGCACGCACGTCGGCGAGTTGCGTCCGGACTATCTGGTGCCGGAGCTGTACGTGGAACTGGCCGCGCTACCCATGACCGAGCTGGGCAAGGTCGACCGGCACGCGCTGCCCGAGCCGGGTTTGACGTCGATGGTCGTAACCCGCTCGGCGCGGACCGTCGGTGAGAACGCGCTCGGCAAGCTGTTCGCCGAGGTGCTTGGGCTGCCGTCGGTTGGCGCGGACCAGGACTTCTTCGCATCCGGTGGGCACTCGTTGCTGGCGCTGAAACTGCTGCTGCGGATCCGGTCGTACTTTGGCGTGGACCTGAACATGCGTGACCTGTTCGAGGCGCCCACGCCGGCATGCCTGGCCGATAGGGTCGGGCTGGACAATCGAGAGAGCCCATTCGCGGCGTTGCTGCCGGTGCGTGTCGGCCTGGATGCCCCGCCGTTGTTCTGCGTGCACCCGGCCAGCGGCATCGGCTGGAGCTACGCGGGTCTGATCCCATTCATGCCGCCCGCGCACCCCATCTACGCGTTGCAGGCCAGGGGAATCGACACACCCGCCGCCAAGCCCACATCCATCACCGACATGGCCGCGGACTACGTCGCGCAGATCCGCTCGGTGCGCCCGAGCGGGCCGTATCACCTGCTCGGCTGGTCGTTCGGCGGGCTGGTCGCGCACGAGATCGCCGTGCAGCTTCAGGCCGACGGCGAGGAGGTGGCTCTGCTGGCATTGCTCGACTCGTACCCGTTGGTCGACAAGCCGGCGGAGTCGCGGGTTCCGGTGTCGTTCCTAGCGCGTGAGGTGATGAGGGAGAGCTTTCTCACCGACATGGTCGGCGAACTGCGGGTGTCCGATTTGATCCACGTCGTGTCCAACAACGTCGAGATGGCCAGGCGCTTCACCCCGGGGCGCTTCGACGGCGACATGCTTTTCCTCAACGCCACCGAAAGAAGGCCGGAAGGCCTGCCGGAGCATGATATCTGGACGGACTATGTCACCGGCACGATCATCAAGCACGACGTCACCTGCGGCCACTACGAGATGATGAAGCGCTCGGCCATGGCCGAGGTCGCCCATGTGTTGTGCGACGCGCTGGTCGGTGAGACTCGATGACACGGCTGGTGTGTCTGCCGTTCGCGGGCGCCGGGCCGTCGTTCTACCGAGCGTGGGCCGGGATGGTCGACGGCTTGGAGGTCGAACCGGTTCCGTTGCCCGGCAGGGAGCGGCTGATCGACGTGGTGCCGTACGGGGACCTGCATGTGGCCGCGGACAGCGTCTCGGCCGACATGACCGGTCCGATCGTCCTTTTCGGACATAGTGTGGGTGGGGTGCTGGCCTACGAGATTGCCCGCCGGCTCGGGCCTGAGGTGCTCCACTTGGTGGTCAGCGGCACGCCGCCGCCGGGTGGTCGCCGGGCGCCACGAGTCTCCGGGCTGCCGGACGACGAGTTTCTCGCTGAGGTGGAGCGGTTGACGGGATATCGCCACCCGGCGTTCGACCACCCGGAGATGAGGGACTTGCTCCTGCCCGCGCTGCGCGCCGACTTCCAGATGGACGAGGACTACGTCCCGAGCCCGGGCGGTCACGTCGATGTTCCGATCACGGTTGTGCGGGGGGCAGATGACGAGTTGGCCGGCGCAGCCGACGTGGACGCGTGGCGGACGTTCACCACCTGCGGGTGCGATGTCGCCGAGATGCCCGGTGGGCACATGTACCTCGCGCAGGATCCTGGTCCACTGCTGCGGCTGATCGTCGAGACTGTCCACGAAGGACGGATGACGTGCTAGGCCCACCGGAATGGGGGCTGCCCGAGCCCGGCGCGACCGGTGCGGCGACCGTCATGTTGCGACTGGACTGCTCGACCGGTGACCGGGCCAGTTGGTTGGGCGCCCTCGCCGTCACGCTCGGGCGGTACTTGGGCCGGGAATCCGTCGTGGTCGGCACCGACCACGGCTCGGTGAGTGTCGATCTCGCAGCCGTGCTGGGTGAGCTGCGGCCGGTCCCGACGGACCAGCCGGTCATCGCCGGTCTGCTCTTCGGCGACAAGGGATCCCCGTTTCCGTTGACCGTCTCCGTCCACAGTGATCACCTGCGGCTCGACTACCGACGCAGCCACTTCGCGCGCGAAATCGTTGAGCAGTTCGCGCGTCACCTCGCGCACGTGCACCAGCAGGTCCAGTCGGTCCCTGTCGCGGAGATCGACCTGCTGGACGACGTCGAGCGGCGCCGGATCGTCGCATTGGGCCGGTCGCGGGAACCGCTGGCTACCTCCCGTGTGTGCCTCCACGAGGCATTCGCGCGCGTTGCGGCGCGGACACCGGACGCGGTTGCCGTGTCTGACGGGGCCGCCACGCTGACGTACCGCGAGCTGGACACGTGGTCGACCCGGCTGTCGGACGGACTGTGGGCTGCCGGAGTGCGTGTTGGTGACCGAGTGGGGTTGTGTCTCGACAGGTCAGCGGACTTCGTCGTGGCCGTGATGGCGGTGCTGAAGGCGGGCGCCACCTACGTGCCTGTCGATCCGATGCATCCGGCCGGACGGTTAGCCCGCATCCTCGAAGGGGCCGGCGTACGGCTCGTCATCACCGACCGGACCGACATCGCCATGCTCGCGCGGACCGTCGACGAACTCGTCGCGTCGCGACCGCGGACGACTCGTCCCCGAATCGACCCGGCCGAACCGGCCTATGTCATCCACACCTCCGGCTCGACTGGACGTCCCAAGGGCGTTGTTGTCCCGCACAGCAACGTGATCGCGTTGGTCGACGCCACTCGGGACCTGTTCGGCCTTGGCCCGCACGATGTGTGGAGCTTCTTCCACTCCGGCGCGTTCGACGTGTCGGTGTACGAGATGTGGGGCTGTCTGCTCACCGGCGGGCGACTCGCCGTGGTGCCGTACGACGTGTCTCGTGATCCCGAGCGTTTCCGTGACCTGCTCGTGGCCGAGCAGGTCACGGTCCTCAGCCAGACTCCATCGGCCTTCACCCAACTGCTGGGGGTCGACCACGGGCTGGTCGACCCCCGGCTGGCGATCTTCGCCGGGGAACCGCTGGACACCCGCGCGCTGCTGCCATGGTTCGACCGGCACCCGCAGTGCCGGATGGTGAACATGTATGGCATCACGGAGACCACCGTGCACGCCTCCCACCTGACGGTCACCCGTGAACTGGCCGAGACTGCGACCCGCTGCGTCGGTACTGCCCTGCCCGGCTGGCACTTCTACGTGCTCGATCAAGCGGGCCGGCTGGTGCCGCCCGGCGTCGTCGGTGAGATCCACGTGGGTGGCGCAGGCGTCGCTGCCGGCTACCTCGGCCAGGAAGAGCTGACCTCGCAACGGTTCCGGCCTGACCCGTACACCGGTGGGTTGCAGTACCGCAGTGGCGACCTCGGGCGGCTGCGTCCCGACGGGACCTTGGACCATCTGGGCCGCGCGGACCACCAGGTCAAGATCCGTGGATTCCGCGTCGAACTCGGCGAGATCCGTGCGGCCCTGCTCGAGGATACTCGCGTGCGTGCCGCCGCCGCGGTCGTGCGTCGGAGCGATCCGGCCGATCCGGCGACGGCCCGGATCGACGCGTACGTCGTGCTGGCCGACGAGGCCGCGGCGGGCATCCGGGACCGGGTCGCCCGGCTGCTTCCGGACTACATGGTTCCCGCCACGGTTACCCCGGTGGCCGAGCTCCCCCTGACACCGAACGGGAAACTGGACATCGTCCGGCTACCGCAGCCCCGCTTCCGGCCAGCCAGGATCTCAGGTGGAGAGGACGACCTCGTGGGCCGGCTGCGGCGGATCTGGAGCGACGTGCTCGGCGTGGCCGTCGGGCCGGACGACGACTTCTTCGAGCTCGGCGGGAACTCGATGTACGCGGTCCGGATCAGCACCGCCATGAGGGCGGCCGGAATGCCGGCGGTCGTTATGGCGAACCTCTATCGAGCTTCCACGGTCCGCGCGGTCGCCGCCGGCCTGGAGAGGACGGAGTGACCACGCCGTGCGAATCGCCACAGAAGTCGATCTGTCCACAGTGGACTTATTTTCCGCCCGGTTCCATGCCGGTGACCCACATCCGGTCTGGGCGGCTATGCGCGAGCACGCCCCGCTGCACCGCCAGGAACTGCCTGACGGCCGGGTGTTCTACTCCGTCACCCGCTACGAGGACGCCTGCCGTGTCCTGGGTGACCACCGCAAGTTCACTTCCGAAGGCGGCAGTCTGCTCAACCAACTCGGTCACGGCGACGCGGCCGCGGGCAAGATGCTCGCTGCCACTGACCCGCCCAGGCATGGCGAGCTGCGTCGCCCGCTCAACAGCTTGTTCACTGGTCGCGCACTCGAAGCCACCGAAGACCGCATCCGGAAGGCGGTGCGGCTGCTGCTGGCCACCGCGTTCGACTCGACCGAATGGGATGTGGCGCAGTGGGCGCGAACCCTGCCGATGGCCGTGGCCGGCTTGGTGCTCGATATCCCGGAACGACACTGGGCCGACGTCGTGACGTGGACCGGCATGGCCGCCGCGCCCGAGGAACCCGAGTTCATGGTCGGCGATGGCGCGACAACTCTCGCGATCGCACACTGCCAGCTCATCGAGTACCTGGCTGAGCAGTACGTCACCCGCAGGGCAACCGCGGGCTCGGACGTGTTACGCCGGCTGATGACCATGCGCGACGGCGAACTTAGCCAGGAGGAGGTGGTAGTCAACTGCTACAGCCTGCTGCTCGGTGCGAACGCGACCACTCCGCACACCGTCGCGGGCACCGTCCTGGCGTTGCTGGAACACCCCGACCAGTGGCGGGCCGTCCAGGGGGACCCGAACCTGGTGCCGTTGCTGGTGGAGGAGGGCTTGCGCTGGACCTCACCCGCAAGCAGCTTCCTACGGCACGCGCGCGGCGACGTGCGGCTGAGCGGCGGAACCGTGCCCGATGGTGCCGCGGTCGCGGTGTGGGTGGGCTCGGCCAACCGGGACGAGTGGAGCTTCGCCGACCCGAACCGCTTCGATATCCGGCGTCAGCCGAACCGGCACATCGCGTTCGGCGCCGGACCGCACTACTGCCTCGGCGCGTCGCTTGCCCGGACCACACTGCGGATCTTCTTCGACGAGCTTGTCCATGGGGTAGACGACCTCGCGCTCGCCGGCGAACCGCGGCGATTGGCGTCGAACTTCATAGCAGGCCTGACCCACCTGCCAGTCACAATATGCCGAGCCGAGGAACGTGTCTAATGCCGACCGATTCGCTGCTTCCCCCGGTGAAGCCGGACAGTCTGATCGATGAGCAGGGACGTCGCGTCGACGGCGCCCGGCATGCCATGCCGGACGAACATCGGCTTCGCGCGGCGTACCGGGCCATGGTGGTCGGTCGAGCGTTGGACCAGCAGGCGACTCGGTTGGCCAAACAGGGTGAACTGGCCGTATACCCGTCCGCGCGGGGACAGGAGGCATGCCAGGTGGGTGCCGTGCTCGCGTTGGGAGAGCGAGACTGGTTGTTCCCGACCTACCGCGACACGATGGCGGTGATGGCACGTGGCGTCGATCCCGTGGAGGCTCTGACGCTTATGCGCGGCAGCTGGCACTGCGGCTACGACCCGCGCCGACACCGCGTCGCCCCACAGTGCACACCGCTGGCTACGCACGCCACGCATGCCGTCGGATTCGCTCACGCGGCTCGCCTACGAGGCGAGCATGCCGTGGCCATGGTGCTGCTTGGCGACGGCGCCACGAGTGAAGGCGACTTCCATGAGGCACTCAACTTCGCCGGAGTGTTCCGTGCGGGCGTGGTGTTTCTTGTTCAGAACAACCACTACGCCATATCCGTGCCTCTTGAGCGCCAGACCGCCGCGCCTTCATTGGCGCACAAGGGTATCGGCCACGGCGTTCCCGGTGAGCGGGTCGATGGCAACGACGTCGCCGTCGTGCTGGCCGTGCTCGATCAGGCCGTGGAGCGGGCCCGGGTCGGCGACGGTCCCACGCTCGTGGAGGCGATCACCTACCGGATGGAACCCCACTCCAACTCTGACGATGAGACGCGCTACCGCGATCGCGAGGAGGTCGATCGCTGGGCCGCGGCCGATCCGGTGGACCGGCTCGGCGTTCACCTCGAACTATCTGAAGTGGATGGGAAAGAGATCGACGGCGAGGCCGCCGCCCGCGCCGCCGATCTGCGTGACCGGATGGTGGTGTCCGTCCCACCGAGGCCGGACGAGCTCTTCGCACACGTGGGTGCGCCGATGTCGGCGCGACTGGCGCGCCAGCTGGCGCGGGTGCGTTCGGAACTCGCTGCGGAAGGACTTTGACATGACAGTTCTCGTCAACAGCAGGCAGACATCGATCCGGACCGCGACCGGCGTTATCACGATGGCCCACGCGCTCAATGCCGCGCTCGCCGATGCGATGGCGGCCGACGACACGGTCGTGGTGTTCGGCGAGGACGTCGGCCCGCTGGGCGGAGTCTTTCGAATCACCGACGGCCTGTACGGCCGGTTCGGTGACGGCCGGTGTTTCGACACGCCACTTGCCGAGTCCGGAATCGTCGGGATGGCGGTGGGCATGGCGATGAACGGGTTCCGGCCGGTGGTGGAGATGCAGTTCGACGCCTTCGCCCTGCCCGCGTTCGAACAGGTCGTCGGACACGTGGCCAAGATGCGCAACCGGACGCGGGGCCGGTTGACCCTTCCGATGGTGATCCGGGTGCCCTACGGCGGCGGGATTGGCGCGGTGGAACACCACAGCGACTCCTCGGAGGCCTATTACGCGCACACCCCAGGCTTGACGGTTGTCGCGCCAGCCACGCCCCAGGACGCGTACAGCCTGCTGCGCGCGGCGATCGACCACCCGGATCCGGTGATCTTCCTGGAACCCAAGCGGCTGTACTGGTCGAAGGCGGAGGCCGATCTGTCTGTGCACACAGGACAGATCGGGACGGCGGCGATCCTGCGCCGGGGTGCGGACGCGACGTTGATCGCGTACGGCGGGACCGTCCCGCTGGCCCTGCAGGCGGCGGAAGCAGCCGCCGAGGAAGGCCGTGACCTGGAAGTCGTCGACCTGCGCACGCTCGTGCCGTTCGATGAGGACACTGCGGCCGCCAGCGTGCGCGAGACCGGGCGGGCCGTCGTGATCGCCGAGGCCCCGGGTTTCGCCTCGGTGGCGACACAGGTGGCCGCAGATCTGACCGACCGCTGCTTCCACTACCTGCACGCGCCCGTCGCCCGGGTCACCGGCCTGGACATCCCGTACCCGCCACCCCACCTGGAACGGCATCACCTGCCGACGGTGGACCGGATCCTGGCGGCCGTCGCCGACCTGCAATGGGAGGACCGTTGACGCTTGTCGAATTTCCCCTGCCGGACCTGGGTGAAGGACTGATGGAGGCGGAGGTGGTGCGGTGGCTGGTGGCGATCGGCGACGACGTCGCTGTCGACCAGCCGTTGGTGGAGGTGGAGACGGCGAAGGCGACCGTGGAGATCCCCTCGCCGCACGCCGGGACAGTGGTGACCCTGCACGCCGGTGAGGGCGCGGTGGTACGTGTGACCGAGCCGTTGGTCACGGTTCGCAGCGAGCAGCATCGGGTGCTCGTCGGGTACGGCGTCCCGCCGGAGGAGCCGCGACGGAACACAGGCGTGACGTCACCAGTCGTGCGGCGCCTGGCTGTGGAACATGGCGTCGATCTCCGTTCGGTGCAGGGCACGGCCGTGAACGGAATGATCACGCGGGCGGACGTGATGGCCGCGGTGACTGCCGGTGAACGTGTCCCGCTGCGTCGAGCCCTCGCGGAGAAGCTGACTCGCGCGGCGTCTGCGCCGACAGCCACGGTATGGGTGGACGCGGACGTGACAGGTTTGGTTGAGCTGCGGGAGGTGCTCCGCGAAACAGACTCCCCGGGATTGTTGACGCTGTTCGCGCGCTGCGCGGTGGTCGGACTTCGGCGGTTCCCGGCGCTCAACTCCTCCGTGCAGGACAACGAGATCGTTCGCCACAGCACGGTCAACCTGGGCATAGCCACCCAGACTGCCGTGGGGCTGGTGGTGCCGGTAGTGCGCGCGGCCGACCAGTACCACGCCCGCCGGTTGCATGGGGAGATCACCAGGCTCGTGACGGCCGCGCGGAGGGGTGAGGCCACCAACACGGAGCTGACCGGTGGCACGTTTACCCTCAACAACTACGGTGTATATGGCGTAGACGGCAGCGCGGCGCTGGTCAACCACCCCGAGGCGGCGATCCTCGGTGTCGGGCGTGTGATGGACCGACCGTGGGTCATTGACGGTTCACTGGTGGTACGCAAGGTGGCTCAGCTGTCGCTGGTGTTCGACCACCGGGTGTGCGACGGCGATGTGGCCGGCGGGTTTCTGCGATATGTAGCCGACCTGGCCGAGCGTCCCGCGATCGCCCTGGCGGATTTCTGACCTGCCAAGTTGATCGAGCCGTCCGTCGCTCGGATCGGGCGTTCACCAGGAAGATCGCCTGCTGGTCGAACTGTGTCCCCGGTCCCGCTGAATTTCGTGCAGCCGCGAACGGCCTACACCACCCGACGTAGCCAGCCTCGCTTGTCCGGCACCCGCCCATACTGGATATCCAGGATGTGCTCGCGAACGGCCAGCGTCGTCTTGCCCGGCCTGTTGTCCCCGACGGCGAACTCGTAGCCGTCGCCCTTGAAGCCGACGATCGGCGTGATGACAGCGGCCGTGCCCACCGCGAACGCCTCTGTGATCCCGCCGCTTCGACACCCGTCACGAAGCTCGTCGAGGCCGATTTGCCGCTCGATAGCACGTAACCCGTGGTCGGTGGCCAGCTCCAACACGCTGGCGCGGGTCACTCCCTCCAGAATGGTGCCCAACATGGGCGTGACCAACTCGCCGTCGGCGGTGACCAGGAAGACGTTCATCGTGCCGGACTCCTCTAGCCACCGGACCTCCGCCCCGTCCAGATACATCACCTGGTCGCAGCCGTGCTCACGGGCCTCGATCTGGGCGGCAAGGCTGCCCGCGTAGTTACCGCCGCACTTCGCGGGACCAGTGCCGCCCACGGCAGCCCGGGTGTAGACGGTGCTAATCCACAGCGTCACGCCGATGACCCCGGAGGCGAAGTATGGGCCCGCGGGACTCGCGATCACCGCATAGACGACCTCCTCGGCCGGCCGCATACCGAGGAATGCCTCTGAGGCGAACATGTACGGCCGCAGGTACAGGCTCTCCTCGCCGCCGTGATCGGGCACCCACGGCTCGTCGGCTCGCACCACGGCCTCGACGCTGGCGAGGAACGCGTGCTCGTCCAGATCGGGCAGCGCCAGTCGGCGGGCCGAGTCCCGGAACCGGCGAGCGTTGAGTTCCGGGCGGAACAGCCACACGCTGCCGTCGGCGTGGCGGTAAGCCTTGAGTCCTTCGAAGATCTCCTGCGCATAGTGCAGAACGGCGGTGCCGGGATGCAATGAGTACGGCCGCAACGCAGCCACCCGGTGATCGTGCCAGCCCGCATCGGGTGTCCATCGCGCCGATGCCATGTGGTCGGTGAAGTAACGGCCGAATCCAGGATCGGAGAGGATCTTTGCGCGATCGGCGGGAGAAGTTGCGCGATCCGTCTGACGCAGCGGGAAGTCAACGTTCATTGCCGAATTCTAGCTGCTGGCGACGTGGAAGATGACCTGTTTTCGTTGTTACGGGGTGCATACCCCGCCGGCCTCCAGCGTCGCGCCCAGCGCCATTGACGAGATACCGCCGCCCAGTCACGGCGACCAGCGAGAGGCGTTCGTTTGCGTCAGGGGTGGGCGGATCCAGTGGATGTGGTGGTTGGGGGCAGGTTCTGGGGGTGTAACGGCATTTGATGGCGGCGAGGCGGTCGTGGCCTGAGGAGCTGTAGACGGCGCGGAGGGCGGCGGGAGTGGTGGCTTGGGCACTCAGTGAGGAAGGCTGGCGTTCAGGTCGTCTTGGGCATAAAGAGCGAGGGAAGCGAGCGCGGGGCGGAAGGCGGGGGTCTGGAAGCGATGGAGGGTGGTGCCGGCGGCGGAGAACCTCCAGTGGGCGGCGTGCGGCCGGAGACGGCGTTGGGGACGGCCTTGGTCAAGGTGCCGCCGAGGGCGCGCACTCTGGCTAGGGCGAGGGTGGTATGCGAGTCGGGGCACAAGGCTGCGGCGGGTCTACCAGGAGGTTGCGCCAGGTGTGCCTGAGGTGTCCTCAGTGGACAAGGTTGCCTCTCGCTGGCGCACCTGGTTAGCCTTGAGTAACGGCTCTGGCCAGTCAAAATACTCACTTGGCGACATTGTGCCGTGGGTAAACTTAGCGGCATTGGATCATGGGTAGTCGCTCGGTAGCCTATGGGTAGTGAGTTGGGTAAGCATTGTCCTTGAGCGACGGCCTTCGGCGTGCATTCGGTCAAGGTTGAGGGTGAGATGGGGGGAGAGGTGATGATGTGCGTGCTCATCACAGGATTGGCACTGTCGACGGGGATTATTGACCGGCATCCTGTTTATCGGTGTGTCAATTGTTGGAGATTTGACTGTGGCGCGCCTGTGTTATCAACGATGTGGTAAACGGTGATGCTCTGGCCAAGTCTGGGCCGGTTTTCGTCGATGCGGATGTGCTTCTGTGGAGTCGCGGAAACATTCACGCGGCCACGCGCCGAACGGTGCGACCAAAGGTTTGTATCCCACCTCGATGGTGCTCGTTGGCTGCTTGCGGTAACGTGGATCACCTATTTGTGTAGGCGGGCAACGGGCTGGCTCAATGCCTATTCGATCTTCATGTTGTAGCTCTGGTCGTTCTTCCCGGACGAACGGCGTGGTGGGTTGGGCCGGTCCGGTGACCAGCGGGCCGCCAAGGCGGTGTGGATCGCGCGCATAACGTGCCGAATCGGTATTGGCGGGTGTGCGACCAGTCGGTCATCGTCGACTGTGGTCGTCGCCTGGACGCGGCGCTCCGATAGAGAGCGGTCAGCTGGGTCGGGGCGCTCGTCTCTATGGAACGGTTGCCTTGGCCGTCGAACAGGTGGCCGTCGACCGTGCACTTGAGTTGCCCGATCCCTTGAGGCAGGTGCACCGGATCACATTGCTGGAATTGTCATGCGCTTCCTGAACACTACCAGCGGGGCAAGGTTCTACCGTTGTGGCGACGGCCTCATACACAGCCTCGCTACGGGTTCCCGTCCGTGGCTCATGCCGCTGCTCGGCGAGCATTGGCCCGTTGCGATCGTCACGGTGGCGGTGGGCGCTGATCGCAGCTGCGGTCCTCGCGGGACCGAGGAAGGTCGACCTGATCCTCGGCGCCGGTTCACACCTGCCGATCGGACCTTCGTCGAATCTGCCCGGCTTCATGTTGTCGATGACCGCTCTGCTGGTCATCGGGTGCTCCGGTGCTCGACTGCAAAGGAGGACGTCTCGACCGGACGGAGAACGTCATTGGACCGTTGGCATGGGCTCGGACGGTGCCTGAAAGCGCACACGCTGCGGTGGCCCCTGGCCGGCCGCTCTGAATTCGAACGGATCTACACGAACACCAGCGCCAACAACAGGCACCTGATGCGGGTCAACGAGCAGATCGGGTTCGCGGTCACACGCGCCCTAGTCGCGGTGAACCGTGATGTCGACGGCTTGACGTCCACATTGACGACCTGACCACCACCGAGTGGTGTGGCCGGCTTCGCCGGCGCAGCTGAGAGGAGATCGAACACCGTGGTCGAACACGAGGGTCAAGCGCTGCTCGACTTCCCGATAGGCGTGGTGGCGGCCGACCCGACCGACGCGCGCCGCGCTTCCACGTCGCTGAGGCTCCCGGCGGACCTGGTCGAGCGGTTACACGTCTTCTCCACAACGAGGCGGCTGCCGCCGTGGCGCGTGGTCGCTGCGGCGTTGGCGGTCCTGTTATACCGGTACAACGCACAGGAAAGCGTTGACATCGAGCTGTCCATTCCGGACGAAGAGACCCTCCTCCGCGTTGACCTGTCCGGCACACCCATCTTCGACGAGGTACCGAACCGGATCACCCACATGTCCCGGGATGCCGACGCGTGGGATGGGCCGCGCACCAGGGTGTCGCTGGTCCTCGGCGGACCCGTGGCGGACCCGGCCGACCTGGTGTTCGCCCCGGACAAGGACGTCATCACCTATCGGGAGGCGCTGTTCGAGCGCGGCGCCGTCGAGCGGCTGGCCGGGCACTTCCGAGAGCTGCTCGCCTCGGCCATCGCCGCGCCGACGACCCCGGTGACCGAGCTGCGCCTGCTCGGCGATGTGGAGCGTCAGCGGATGCTGTTGGAGTGGAACGACACCGGCCAACCGTTCCCGGACAAGTGCTTGCACGAGCTGTTCGAACGGCGCGCGGCCGAGCACGGCGACGACGTCGCGATCGCTTGTGGCGCCGAACGGTTCTCCTACGCGCAGTTGGACCGGCTTGCCGACCATTTCGCCCACCATTTGCGCGACATGGGCCTCGGACACGGCGACATCGTCGGCATCTGCCTGCACCGGTCGATCGAGCAGGCCGCCGCGGTGCTGGCGGTGTTGAAAGCGGGCGCGGCATACCTGCCGCTGGACCCGGACTACCCGGCCGACCGGCTTGAGTTCATGGTCACCGATTCCGTGGCGAGCGCCGTGCTCACCGACCACGACTTCCTCGGACGCTGGGAGGGGGTGCGGACGGTGCCGCTGGATGATCTGCGGGCCGCTGCCCCGCTCCCGGTTCCCTTCGCGGCGGACCACGACCCTGAGCAGCCCGCGTACGTCATCTACACCTCCGGCTCGACGGGCAAGCCCAAGGGAATCGTGTTGCGGCACCGCGGCGCGGTGAACAACTTCATCGATTTCAACTCCCGCTTCGGGATCGGGCCGGGTGACAGCGTCCTGGCGGTGTCGTCAGCGAGCTTCGACATGTCGGTATACGACTTGCTGGGCACGCTGGCGGCCGGCGCGACGGTGGTCATGCCCGCGCGGGAAGCCGCTCGCGACCCGGCGCTGTGGACACGGCTGCTGCGCGAGCATCGCGTCACCGTCTGGCACTCCGCGCCGGCCCTGCTCGAACTGCTGCTCGACGCGGTGGAGCGGGACGGCGGCGGACCGCTGCCGTTGCGGCTCGCGCTGCTCGGCGGCGACTGGATCGCGGTGACACTGCCCGATCGGTTGCGCGCGGTGACGTCAGATCTGGAGTTCATCAGCCTGGGAGGGGCGACGGAGGCGTCCATGGACTCCATCATCTTCCCGGTTGCCGAGGTGAACCCGGCCTGGGCCAGCATTCCCTACGGGCGGCCGATGGCCAACCAACGCGCCTATGTGCTGGATGCCGCGATGCAGCCGGTTCCGGTCGGCGTGCCGGGCGAACTGCACCTGGCGGGAGTGGGCCTGGCGCTGGGTTACCTCAACCGCGCCGAGCTCACCGCCGAGCGGTTCGTTGAGCGCGAACTCGCCCCGGGACTGCGCGAGCGCCTCTACAAGACCGGTGATCTGGCCCGCTTCCGCCCCGACGGGGTGATCGAACTGCTCGGGCGTATTGACTTCCAGGTCAAGGTGCACGGCATGCGGATCGAGACGGGCGAGGTGGAGGCCGCGCTGCGCCGACACCCGGACGTGCTCGACGCTGTTGTCGTCGCCCGCGGTCAGCGCGGGAACACTACTCTGGCCGCCTTCGTACGCCCCCGAGCGGTCGACGCCACACCGTCCGATCCGGTTCTGCGAGCATTCCTCGCCGAACGGTTGCCGCAGCATATGGTGCCCGGTGTCATCGCCATGGTCGACCGTTTCCCGACCACGCCGAACGGGAAGGTCGACCGGCGCGGGCTGAGCGAAGTCGAGCTCGTCTCCGACGCCGGCGAACCGCTGACCGACGACACGCAGCGCCGGATAGCGTTGGTGTGGCAGGAGATCCTGGGCACCGGCCCGCTCAACGCGGATTCCGACTTCTTTCGCCTTGGCGGGGATTCGTTCACGGCAATCAAGGCGATGACCGCCATCGATCGGACGGTGCCGGTCGTCGAACTGCTTACCCACCGCACGGTGGCCGCGCTCGCCGACGTGGTTCGTCGATCCGACCGGCGCCGCGGCTTAATCCATCGGCTGACGCCGGGCAGCGCCGCCGCCGCCGTCACCCTCGTCTGCGCGCCGCACAGCGGCGGCAATGCGGTCAGCTACCAACGGCTCGCCGCGCACCTCCCCGCCACCGTCGAGTTGCGGGCCATCGCTCTTCCCGGCCACGACCCGGGTGATCGCGATCCGTTGCTTTCGTTCGACGAGGCCGCGCGGCGATGCGCCGAGGAGTTGGCGGCCTCGGTCACCGGACCCGTGATGGTGTACGGGCATTCCGCTGGCACGGCGCTTGCGGTGGCGCTCGCTCGCGAACTGGAAAAACGCGGCGTCGACCTGCGGCACGTGTTCCTCGGCGCCGCGGTGCCGCCGGCGGACCCTGGTGCGGTCCTGAGGGAGGAGCGCGCGATGACGGACCGGGAGTTGTACGGCGCTTTGCGGGAAATAGGCGGCTTCGCCGGCGACCTGGGGTGGTCGGAAGTCGAGCCTATCCTCCACGCGGCCCGGCACGACATGCGGCAGGCAGCCTTGTTCCATCTGACGGCGACACGCGAGGAACCAGAGCCGCTGGTGACGCCCGCGCAGTGCGTGTTCGGCGCCGACGACTTGACCACCGCTGATCACCTCACCACCCACACCCGCTGGCTGCGGCACTTCGACTCGGTCGAGTCGATGGTGATCGCGAACGCGGGCCACTACTTCGTCAAGGACCGCGCCGCCGAACTGGCGGCGATCATTCGGCGTGCTCTGCCCGCGCCGGGACAGGGGTGATCATGATCGACGACCCGTTACACGCGTTGGTGCAGGGCGGTCTGAGCAAGCTCGCACTAGAAGATCCGGATCTGTGGGACGCGATGCTCGCGGAGCAGCGCAGGCAGGCCGGCACGCTCTCGCTCGTGGCCTCGTCCAGCGTCGTCGACCCCTCCGTTCTCGCCAGCCAGGCGAGCGTCGCGGTCAACGTGACGGCCGAGGGGTACCCGGGCCGTCGCTACCACGCCGGCTGCGAGGCGGTGGACGACATCGAGCGGCTGGCGGTCGACCGGGCGAGGAGGCTGTTCGGCGCGCGGTACGCGAACGTCCAGCCGCACTCGGCGACGACGGCCAACTACGCGGTGCTCTCGGCGCTGATGCGTCCCGGCGACACGATGCTCGGAATGGCTCTGGACAGCGGCGGCCACCTCACGCACGGAAGCCCCGCCGCCTACGCCGGCAGGTACTTCCACGCGGTGGGGTACGGGCTGACCGAGACTGGACTGCTCGACTACGACGAGGTCGCCGAACTCGCCGCGCGGCACCGGCCACGGGTCATCGTGTGCGGCGCCACCGCGTACTCCCGGACCATCGACTTCAGGCGCTTCCGGGAAATCGCCGACCAGACGGGGGCGTACCTGCTGGCCGACATCTCGCATACCGCCGGCCTGGTCGTGACCGGACACCATCCCAACCCGATCGACCACGCCCACATCACGACGTGCTGCACACACAAGCAACTCTACGGGCCGCGTGGTGGCCTCATCCTGAGCGGCGAGGACGCCGACGGGGCCGCGCCCATCGGCTCGGGCACGCTGGGGGACTTCCTGCAGCGGACGGTGTTCCCGTTCTACCAGGGCGCTCCCGCGTTGAACGTGATCGCAGCAAAGGCCCGCGCCCTGGCCATCGCGGCGGGCGACGACTTCCGCGCCACCATGGGCCGCGTGGTGGCGTTGTCGCGGGTGCTTGCCGACGAGTTGGCGTCGAAGGGCCACACGGTCGTCTCCGGAGGCACCGACAACCACATCGTGCTGTTGGACCTCACGCCGCTGGGCATCACCGGGGTGATGGCGGAACGGGCGTTGCAGGAATGCGGCATCGTGGTGAACAAGAACCGAGTTCCTGGCGACACCAAGCCCGCACTGGTAACGAGTGGACTGCGGCTGGGCGTCAACAGCGTCGCCCTGCGCGGGATGGGCGCCACTCAGGCGCGTGCGTGCGCGCGGTTGCTCGACGATGTGCTGCGCGCGGTGCGAGCGGATGGTCCTCGCCACCACCTGCCCGAGGCGGTCCGGGACGCCACTCGCGCGGCGGTGGCGGACCTCTGCGCCCGCTTCCCCGTGCCTGGCTACCCGGTGCCCGCGTCCGTGCTGAGCAAGGCCGGGTGACCCGGGGTGCGTGCCTTGCTGGTCCTGCTCCTCGCGACGGCGCTGTGGGGCAGCGCGACGGCCAGTTCCAAGTGGGCGGTTGGCGCCGCCCCGTTTGAGGTGGTGGCAGCGATCCGGTTCGCGGCGGGGGCGGTGATCATGCTCCTCGTCGTCAGGTTCACCCGGACGGCCACCCCGGTCGCCCGAGTGAGCTCGGCACTGGCCGGGCTGTTGGGTGTCTTCGTCTACAACGCGCTGTTCTTCTGGGGGCTGAGTCTCGCACCGGCGGTCGACGCCAGCGTGATCGTGCCCGGCCTGAGTCCGTTGATCACGGCGGCCGTGTCGGCCGTGACCGGTGGGCAGGGGCTGTCGCGCCGACGGGTCGTGGCGTTGTGCTCGGCCTTGGCCGGCACGGCGTTGTTCGCCGTTGGCGCGTTCGAGGGGCCGTCCGCCGGTACCGACCGGTTGCTCGGTGACCTCGTGTTCCTGGTGTGCGCGGCCATCTGGTCCGGCTACACTCTCCTGGGCCAGCGTGCCCTGGCCGGCACACCGCCCCTGCACGCCACCGCGTACGGTCTGGCCGCGGGCGCGGTGCCACTGCTGTTGTTGTCGGCGCCCGCCGCAACCCAGGTCACCTGGTCCGCGTTGTCGGCCGGGTTCTGGTTCAACATGGTCTTCCTGACACTCGGGCCCACCTGCCTGGCTGGTCTCCTGTACTACTCGTCCATCCGCGATGTCGGGGCCGCTACCGCGTCGGTCGCGACGTTCCTCGTCCCGGTCTTCGGCGCGGTGTTCGCGACTGTCTTTCTGGGCGAGTCGGTGTCCGCCGTGCAGGCCGTCGGCGCAGTGGTGATGCTGTGCGGCTCGGCGGTGGCGGTGCTCGATGGGCAGGCCGCGCGTGCCCGGAAACGCGCCGAACAGAGGGAGGGAGGCGGCCATGAGCCCGCGCGCCAGATCGGGTGAACCCGAGAATGCGGTGCTAGCGCGCCTGAACGAGTTGGCGCGCGAGGTGTTGGGCGCTCCGAGCGGCGACGGCCTGCCGCCCGCCCGCAGCTTCGTCCAACTCGGCGGCGACTCGCTGGCAGCCATGCTGTTGGCATCGAGGACAACCGAGGATGTCGGACGCGACCTGTCGGTGAGCGCGCTGCTCGGCCCCGAACCGCTGGCCGCCGTCCTGGAGCGCGCGGCGCGCGGTCGCGGTGTCCCGACGGCCGCGGTCACCGCCGGAGCCGCGCTGGACGACGTCCCCACCGTGTCCCAGCGCGGCATGTGGGCGGACGAGCAGGTCGTCGGCGAGCCGGTCTACAACCTCGTCTTCAGCGCCGTGCTGGAAGGCGAGTTGGAGGTCGGACGGCTGGAGTCGGCTCTGGTGGCGACTGCCCGCCGCCACGATGGACTGCGCACGTGTTTCCCGACCGCGGACGGTGATCTGCGCCGGCTCGTGCTGGCGGACCGGACACCGGACCTGGAACGGGTCCGCGTTCCTGCGGCCGGCTTCGCACAGCACGTCCGCCGCGTGGTCCGCCGCCGCGGGCGCCTGCCGTTCGCCGTGGGCGGGCTACCACCGCTGGACTTCGTGCTAGTGACCGGCGGACCGCGGCAGAACGTCCTGCTGCTGGTGACCCACCACATGCTCCTGGACGCCTGGTCGGTCGGCCTTGTGCTGCGAGAGGTCTTCGCCCGGTACGCGGGTGGGATGGGCGACCAGGCGGATCCTCCCCAGCCTGACGTCCTGGTGGCGCACCAACATGCGCTCCGAGAGTCCGGGCTCTGGGGCGAACAGTTGAGCTTCTGGCGCGAACAGCTCGCCGAGGTGCCGCTCACCGTCGATCTGCCCACAGACCGGATCCGGTCTCGAGTGCGCGACGGCGAAGGCGTTCAGCTGCCTTTCGAACTGCCTGCGGAGACCGTGGACGCCGTACGGCAGCACGCTGCCCGGCTGGGTGTCACGCCGTTCGCGCACCTGCTCACCGCCTACGGCCTGCTGGCGTCCCGCTACACGGGACAGCGGCGTTTCCTGATCGGCGTGCCCACGACCGGCCGCCCGACGAAGGCCCTGCGCGAGCTGGTCGCGCAGTGCGCCGCGGTGGTGCCGGTCGTGATCGACGTGGACGACGACCGGACCACTGACGAGCAGATCCGCGCGGTGCAGCAGTCGCTGGGACGAAGCCTCGACCATGCCGACGTGCCCAGCGTCGAGTTGGTGCACTCGCTTGGGATCGGGGCGGATGCCGGCCGCAACCCGCTGGTGCAGCTGGTCTGCAACGGTTACAGCGACCTGGTGGACCGCGAACTGCTCGCGGGTGGCCTGCGGGTGCGGGTGACCGAGGAGCACAATGGCCGTGCCCCGATGGACCTCAGCCTGGTGTTCCAGCGGACGGATGAGAAAATCACCGGCTTCCTGGAGTTCGCGACCGCGGTGTGGACCCGGGAAGAGGCGGCACGGTTCCTGGACGATCTCGTCGCCACATGCGAGCAGCTGACGACCGCCACGCGAGTCGTCGAGGTGCGTGGCATCTCCACCGGATCGGCGGCGCTGCTCGACGCGCTGGCGTCACCGACGCCGGACAACCCGGTGGACTGCCTCGACACGGCGTTCTTGGCCCAGGCGGCGCGCACCCCGGATGCCATCGCGGTTCGGGAAGGTGACGACCGGCTGACTTACCGGGAGCTGGCGGCGGCGAGCGCGGCGCAGGCCGTGTTGCTGAGGAAGGCGGGCGTGCGCCCGGGGGACGTGGTGGTGGTCGACCTGCCGCGCTCGATCGACGAAGTAGTCGCGGTCCTCGGCGTCGTGCGTGCGGGCGCGGCCTACCTGGGCGTGGACGAGCGGATGCCTGAGCGGCGCAAGGCGGAGATCCTGCGGCGAGCACGGCCCGCCGCCGCCGTCTCCCACGCGGCTGCTGTGTTCGATCTGCCCGTCGTGGTGTGTCGTTGGAGGGACTGGCTCCATGACGACGCACCCGAGCCGCACGTCGTCCCCCAGGACCCGGAGCGGGTCGCGTTCCTGTCGTTCACCTCTGGCTCGACCGGTTCCCCGAAGGGTGTGCTCGTGCCGCACCGCGGCATCGCCCGCCTGGTGGCGGGCGCCGACTACGTCGACTGCGGACCTGGCACGAGGTTCCTGCGGTTCGCCCCGCTCGCCTTCGACGCGTCCACGATCGACCTGTGGTTCCCGCTGCTCGGCGGCGGGTGCGTGGAGGTGCACCCGCCGGGCGTGCCGTCGCCGGCCGAACTGGGCCGCTTCGTCGTCGAGCGCGGCGTCACCGCGCTGTGGTTGACCTCGGGCTTGTTCCGGTTGCTCGCGGAGTTCGCGCCGGGGTCGCTCGCGCAGGTTCGCTACCTGCTCACCGGTGGCGATGTCGTGCCGTCCGAGCACGTCCGGCGGGTGTTGGAGGCGAACCCGGCCCTGACCGTGGTCAGCGGCTACGGCCCCACGGAGAACTCCACGTTCACCACGGTCCACGTCGTGGACTCGCCGGAGGACGTGGTGGACCCGCTGCCGATCGGGCTGCCCGTGCGCGGCACCTCCGTTCATGTGCTCGACGAGCGCGGACTTCCCGTCCCGCCCGGCGCGGTCGGCGAGCTGTACACCGGTGGAACGGGCCTGGCCGTCGGCTACCTGGGCGACCAGGAAGCAACCGGGCTCGCGTTCGGGTACTGGGGCGCGAACCCGTCCGAACGCCTCTACCGCACCGGGGACCTGGTCCGCCTGGACGCGCAAGGCAGGCTGCGGTTCCTCAGCCGCCGCGACGACCAGGTGAAGGTGGGCGGTTTTCGCGTGGAGCCGGCCGAGATCCGCCAGGTCGTCATCGACCACCCGGACGTGGCCGATGCCGTCGTGTTGCCGTTCGAGGGTGCCGGTGGGCACAAGCAACTGCTCGGAGCCTATGTGCCCCGCACGCCGGACGACGACCTCGGCGAACGCCTGACCGAGTTCACCGGTGCCCGGCTGCCGGAGTACATGGTGCCCGCTCGCTGGCTGCGGGTGCAGACGCTACCGGTGACCGCGAACGGGAAGGTCGACCGGAAGGCGTTGGTCGACGCCGCGCTCGGTGCTGCACGTCGGTAGTCGACGGGATCGGCCTACGGCGCGCCGATCTAGTAGTACGGTTGCCTAGTGATAACGTGATTTTATAACGGTCCGCGTCGACTCCATGAGATGTTTCCCCACCTGGTATTGGTGCTAACATATTCCCTAAAAGGTCGACATAAACCCTACAAGGCCAATTCCAATTAGAATGGTGGATGTGGGACAGATCGACCACGTGCGTTTGGTAATCGACCCCACGACTTGAGAAGCGCATCCTTGTTAGTCTGTTGAGGCGTTGGCAGTGTCTATCATGGCCTTTCTGTGCTCCCTCCGCTTGCTTGCGCGCCGTACAATCTGCATCTGGTCTGGGACGATAGCAGTCTACTTGTAAGTATATACATACCCCTTCTGGTTCGTGCCAAGTAGGGACGCGTGCTTATTTACTGAGCCGCTAAGCATGGGTATGAAACGCTCAACGTTGCACCGACGAGTGGCCGCCAGTTGTCACAACGACCGGGTACCGCTCACCACTGATCTTCGTCGTCCCAACCGCCGGGCTCGTCCATGGCGTGGTGCGCCTCGCTCCCCGACCCCTCGTGCCCGCCGAACATTCCGTTCAACCCCTGGAACAGCAGCGCGCCTCCGGCGACACCGGCCGCCGCGGCCGCCGCCGTCTTCAGGAACCCACCGCCGGAGCCGCCCTGCGGCGCACCCATCGGCGCGGCGCCCTGGTTCTGGCCGAACATGCGGGACATGAAACCGCCACCGCCGGCCTGAGCGGCCGGCTGCCTGTCGGTCACGTGTCCTCCTGTCTGGTTGAAGCGCCATCTTAAGGGATCGACGCTCGTTGAGCCTGGAAGCTCAATGCCCTGGCGTTGCTGGGGACATCAAAGGTCTAGGCCGCGTAGCCCGCAATGCAATGCTCACGACACAACTTGCGCCGCCCTCTGGTGGAGTATTGAACCAGCCCCTGTGCTCAAGTCGCCGTAAGGGTAGGGACGGTCAGGGTGTCGCCAGGTACAGGCCTCGGCCTGGGATGCGGCTGTATCCAATGCTTTCACACTGAACGTGGCGGAGCAAAACTGGAGCAGGGATGCGTGTTGAAACTACATTGAACTGCACTGTGTGGCACTCAATTGCAGTGACTGCAACGGGTTTGACGTGGCGGTTCTCTGTTTCCGCAGGCCGGGTGCGCTGTTCGCAATGGTCGTGCGCCACACTGGCAGTGTGAGGGTCAGGGGTTCGAGTCCCCTCAGCTCCACAATTGTTGAATAACTCAGATACGCCCTCTGACCTGGGAGAACTAGGTTTGGGGGCGATCTTGTTTTTCGGTCCCCGGTGGACGGTCGCACCCGCTTCTGGAGCAAAACTGGAGCAGGGTCAGGATTCCCGCGAAATAGGGTCAGGATTCTGCTCCACCTCATCTGGGTGATCCTTGGCGACGAGCCTTCCGGTCCACCGCTGACAGCGTGAATGGTGGTCGCCGGTATCCCGTCGCGCCGCTGGCTGCTATCCCGGCTGCGGCCCGTTGACGGACCGAGCGGGCCGTGCCCGATCGACACGCTGTGGATTAGCGCAGGGCTGCCCGGCGATGTCGAAGACTGCACGACCACCTGACCCGCGTGGGGAACGACTCCGAGGCGACGAGCAAGCGGACGGCATCCGGCACACGAGCGATACGCAGTTCGGACGTCAGATCATCTGTTGAGGAAACTCGTTAGTCCCGTCCACTGGTGGCTTCGGCAAGGCGCTAGAACCGCAATCCGAAGAGGCCGCCATCCTCGCCATGGTCGGTGAGACGTTCAGGCAGGACGAAGTCTTCGACGGCACGGCCGTCAGGCAGGTCCTTCGGAGCTTCATCGCTGTTGAGCGTGACGATGTACTGGAAGCCCTCAGCCGCGGCGTACTCGGCGCCCAGTTGCAGAGCCGAGGCTCGTTGGCGTTCATCGACGCCGTCGAACAGGTGGCTGTCGTGGACCAGAAAGCCGGGACCGCGTTGCTTGTGGGACCACAGCACGCTCAGGTTGAGGTCGAAGCAGTAGACCTGCATGTTGGTGATCCCTTGCTGCGCCCGCGTGGAATCGTGACGCTGATGTCAGGCCCATTGTCGGTGGCGTTGATCACCAGGCGGCCGTGTTGCTGGTCAGCGTAGAGGCGTTGGGACAGGCGCTCGAAGATGACGAACGCCGGACGCGGGATCTGTTGGCGCTCGGCCAGGTCGCGGGTCAGGGCGGCGGCGAGTCGCTGGCGTTCGAGACGGAGTTCGTCTTGTTCGGATTCAAGAGCGACGGCGTTATCGTAGCGGTGGCGGAGTTGCTCGACGCGGACCTGACGCTTGGCGACATCGCGTTGGAGCTCGAGCAAGGTCTCGATGGCACCACCGCTTGCGAGCAGGCGCATCCCATCGGAGCGTTGCCCAGCGAGGCGGTCCCGCTCGGCGGTGTCAGCGACCAGGTCGGCGCCGCTGCGGCGAGTCTCGGCGTCGAGGTACTGGCGTCGGTTGGCGATGACGGAGTCGTGTAATGCCTGCGCGTCGTCGTAGGCGGCTAGCGCGATGTCGGGAAGTTGGACGTCGGCGGCGGCATCGTGACCGAGCGGACCTTCTGGGTCGGCGTCTACCCGGGCATCACCACGGAGATGATCGAGTACGTGATCGGCACGCTCAAGGAGTTCACCACCGCGCGTGGCTGACATTCGCCTACCGGGCGACAAGATTGTTCGACGCTCCGAACAGGAACCCGGCATCCGGAAGGCGGTCGGTGACCGGGGCGAGCGTCTCGGTCGGCTCGGCGCTGCCTGCGTCGTCCGGGGAGCGGCGGCTCAGCGGTTCGGAAGCGCGTGGCGAAGGATCCGCCGCCAGGTGGAGGCGTACTGCCGGAGCAACGGGCCGGTGACGTAGGGAAGGCCGTAACGCTGGCAGATCTCGCGCACCCGGGGGGCGAGCTGGGCGTAGCGGTTGCTGGGGAGGTCCGGGAAGAGGTGGTGTTCGATCTGGTGACTGAGGTTGCCGGTGAGGATGTGGAAAAGGGGGCCGCCGTCGATGTTGGCCGAGCCCTGGATCTGGCGGAGGTACCACCGGCCGCGGGTCTCCTCGTGGACCTGCGCTTCGGTGAAGGTTTGGACCGCGCCGGGAAAGTGACCACACATGATGATGGTGTGCGACCAGATGTTGCGCACGGTGTTGGCGGTGAGGTTGCCCAGCAGGCAGGGAACCGCCGAAGGCCCCGCGAGCACGGGGAAGAGCAGGTAGTCCTTGGCGAGTTGGCGCAGGGCCTTGGCCGCCAGCCTCGCCGCGTCGTCGACAAGATGGCGAGGGCTCCTGCCGCCGGAGAGGACCACGTCCGGTTCCAGGTCGTACAGCGCGATGCCCCATTCGAACACGGGCGCGAGCAGGGCGTTGGCCAGCGGCTGGGCCAGATGGGCCGGGTGCCAGGGCTGCTCGGGGCTCATCCGCAGCACGGCGTAGCCGAGGTCCCGGTCGCGTCCGACGACGTTGGTCCAGGTGTGGTGTTGGTGGTTGTGGGTGCGTTTCCAGGCGTCGGCCGGGGTGAGGAAGTCCCATTCCCAGGTTGTGGAGTGGATCGCCGGGTCGCCCATCCAGTCCCATTGGCCGTGCAGGATGTTGTGCCCCAGTTCCATGTTCTCCAGAATCTTGGCGGTGCTGAGCATGAGGGTGCCGCAGACCCAGGCGGGGGGGAACAGCGAGAACGCCAGGGCGATCCGGCCCGCGATCTCGAGGGCCCGCTGGCCGGTGATGATCCCTCGGATGTAGCGGGCGTCGGGTTCGCCGCGGGTGGCGATGACCTCGGCCCGCAGACGGTCGAGTTCTTCCCCCAGCGCTTCGGTCCACTCAGGGTGGGGCGGGAGATCGGATTCTGCGCCAGACGCCCGCACAGTGGGTCCTCCTTCGGGTTGGGTCTAGATGTCGAGGGCGAGGGGACCAGCTGCGGCCGACACACAGGTCTGGATCAACCGACCGGGTTCGTCATGGATCTCGCCGGTCCTCAGGTCGCGCACTCGACCGTGTGCCAGCGGGGTGAGGCAGCCGAAGCACAGGCCGCGACGGCATCCGTACGGCATCGCCACGCCGGCCTGCTCACCGACCTCCAGCAGGGGAACGGTTGTTCCGGCGTCGGCGTCGACGCCCGTGCGGAGGAAGCGGACGCGGCCACCGGAGGTGTCGCTGTCGTGCGGGAGAAACGGGGCCATACGGAAGCGCTCCACGTGCAACCGCTCGGTCACCCGGGCCTCGGCCCAGTGCGCCTCGACAGCCTGGAGCATCGCCTCGGGGCCGCAGGCCCAGGCCTCGCGTTCGCGCCAGTCCGGGCAGAGCCCCGCCACATGGCCGGGGGTGAGATGCCGGGACGGTGCCCCACCGGGGCGGGTGTGGTGCGGGACGAACCGGAACCACGACAACTGCCGGTGCATGGCCTGTAGCTCGTCACGGAAGATGCACTCACGGATCGTGCGGGTGCTGTGCAGGAGGAGCACATCGGGGTGCGGGCCGGTCGGGGGTCGTTCGGCCAACGTGCGGAGCATTCCCATCACCGGGGTGATGCCGCTGCCGGCGGTGAGCATCAGGATGCGCGGCGGTGGCGGGTCGGGGAGGCTGAAGTCGCCTTGCGCCGGCCCCAGTCGCAGCACTGTCCCCGATGGCGTTTCATGTGCCAGGCGTGGCGAGACGCGGCCGCCCGCAGCGGCATGGACGGTGATGGACAGGAGCCCGTCGGTGGGCTCGGGCGGACAGGTCAGGGAGTAGGTGCGCCAGTGCAGCGCACCGTCGATCCGCACGCCTATGGCCAAGTACTGGCCGGCCTTGTGACCGGCCCAACCCCGGCCGGGTTTGATCAGGAGTGTGGTGGCGTCGTCGGTTTCGGGCCGTGCCGCCACCACACGTCCGGCCGGGTGGCGGGCGCACAGCAGCGGATCGACCAGGCCGAGGTAGTCGTCCGCGGTGAGCGGGCTGGTCAGCCAGGCCGCCGCGGCGAGCAGAGGGGTGCCGCTCCAAGCCGGACGCCGAGGGAGTACGGGCATTCGAGGGCTCCTCCTGCCTTGATTGCGCGAGGGCGCTCGGTGGTCGTGCTCGCCAGCGCGCCCGGTCCGAATTCTTCCCTGCGCGAAGCACCCGACCGCGGACACATCCGAGCCATCCTCTGGAATCCAGACCACGCGCTGCGCAGTAGCCAGTCAGAACACCGAAGACGTTGCGGCGCAGGGAGTTTATTCTTCGTCGCCGCTCTCCGGGGCCGGTTCTTATTGTGAGTCAGACACGGGGACGGGGACAGGGGCCATTGACGGCCTGCTGGCGGTGCGCAGTCACAGGTGACACGGCACAGGTCCCTTCCGCGCACTGCCGTGCTTCATCGCCGGTCGAGTGGCTCAAGGCCCGGGAGGAGACCAGGCAGCACCTGGCTGGCGCGACACCGCCAACCGCGCAACCCGGCGACCGTGGCCGGCGACCGACCACAGCAGGTCCGACGGTTCGACATCGAGGATCATCAATTCGCCACTGGGCGGCCGCCGGGCGTGATGACGTCCCGATACCGTCCGATGGCCGCCAACGACGCACTATCGCCAGGGTGCGGTGCCCGTGGTGCTTGCCGGCCAGCCGTTTTGGCAGTTGGTCATGCTGCTCACGCAGGTGCACGCGGTCCCGACCAGTCCGTCGCCGGCCCAATGGAACCCGATCGCCGACCTGCACGCGCGTATCACTGCTGCCGGAACCATCGGTGCCGATCACCAGCGGTGGCCGTGGTCGCCGTGCGAGTAGCTCGCTGAGGGAGCTGGCCTGCCTGTGCTACCGAGTGCCTTGCGCGGTCGTCCACGGCGACGCCCGACCGGCGACTTGTTCACCGCGCGCACCCTGGCCGACGTTGCCGCGATCGGCTTGGTGCAGGAACGATCGCTGAGGGATTCTCGGATTCACCGTGCGCAACTCCGCCCACGCGTCGGCTCCCGGATCAAGATCGAGTACGCCAAGGGCGTCATCGTGCGGCAGAGAGGTCTCACGCTCGACGAGGCCTTCGCGCTGATCCTCCAGCACGCATCCCGTGCCAATCGTCAGCTGGTCGACGTATCGCACGACATCGTGGTCAAACGCCTCACCGCGAGAGACCTCGTGCGCCTGCCCCGCACCTGACCGAATCTGGCCAGGTCCGGTCCGGCTTGCGGTGTTCTTGAGAGGGCACGCTGTGCTGCCGTGAGCCAGTTCGACATGAACCCCGGCCTCCTCGACGAAATAGCCTTCGTCCTGAGGACGCGGTGCAGCTACAAGATCGCCGACACGAGAGGCCGCCTGAACAGACCCCATGCAAGCTCCACAGTGGACACCGTGTGGTTCGGCCTCGGGAGTTCGCACGAGGAACGCTCACAACGGGGAGATCGACGCGCCGCCGAACGGCGGTGACGCAGGTGAACTTGGATGTCAAGGACCCACTGGTGGGCGTGTGAAGGCCAGCGTCGGGGACACGGTGAATCGGCTCGATGCCGAGCCATGGCAGCTCGATCTGAGCGGCTTGCCGTTCATGTTGTTCCTTGACGCCGAGCGCGGCAGTGCAGCGTGCTCTGTCACCGCCACCACGGCTGCCGCAGGCTCATCACACCGGCGTCCTGCCACTACTGGCCGTGACCGCAGATGATGCGGCAGGGGTCCGCGTGATGGTCAGCTTTGCGCGCAGATGGCCGCGACGCAGCGGCCGACAGCTTCGGCGGGAAGGTGCCGTGCGAGGTCGGCCTCGCTGATCATGCCGACGAAGCGGTGGTTCTCGATGACCGGAAGCCGGCGGATCTGGTGCTCTTCCATGAGAGCCAGCACGTCCTCAACGCCGGCGTCGGTGGTGACGGTGCGGGGTTTGCCCTGTGCCAGGTCGCTGGCGGCCATGGTCCGTGGGTCGTGGCCCGCACCGACACATTTGATCACGATGTCCCTGTCGGTGACGATCCCTCGCAACCGGTCGTCATCCCCGCAGATCGGCAACGCACCAACGCCGAGTTCACGCATGCGCTTCGCGGCGGTGTCCAGGGTCTCGTGCTCGCCAATGCACTCGGCGGCTGTGTGCATGATGTCCTTCGCGGTGGTCATCGGACCCTCCTTTTGCGTACTCGACTTTTGCGTACTCGACGCGGCATTTGCACCGTGCTCCGGGGCCGTTCGGTTGGGAAGGGCCGAAGGTCCTCACTGCCCAAGTGGTCGCCTGCGGACGCGCCATCTCCTGCCGGTCGGGCTGGGCGGCGTCGTGGGCCGTCACCACGAAATGGCCGAGAACAGCCAAGATGGTGAAGCGAGCACTGATCACAGCGCGGTTGGTGATCCTGGCAGGCACGATTGTTGGTGGCCAGTTTGAACTCCCCGCTGGCGGCCAGTCAGCGGGACGTTATCTGGCCACTCACCCGGTTACGTGGCGTGACTCTCGACAGACGTAGCCGTAGCCCGTGGAGAGGTGCCCGTGCCGTCGGCTGGAGTGGCTTCAATCTGTCGTCGCCAAGGCCGAGCACCGTGTCGCCAGTCGTAGGACCACCGACACCAGCGCAAGTGGAACGGGTTATTACGCGGTTCGTCGGGCTGCCGCCGCGCTCCCGAACGACCGCTCGGCGGCATAGAAAGACGTTCTGCGTGTCGGTGCACGGCATGGGAACGCCCTCCTGATGCGCTTGTCGGGCTTGGTGTCCCATCTCAGGAGGAGGACGTTCGTGAGCAACCGTAGCGGCGTATCCCGGGGTGATCGCAACCGCAACACCCGGCTGGCCCGGCTCCGCGCGATGGTGCCGGTCGACAACGCCATCGTCGGCATCGACCTGGCCGACACAAAGCAAATGGTGGTGGTGGCCGATCACGACTCGAAAGTATTGGCACGCAAGACCTTCCGCTGCCGCGCCTGGGACATGGGGACCGCCCTGGACTGGGCGGCCCAGCGCGCGAGGGCGGCGGGGTTCACCGGTGCGACCGTGGCCTGCGAACCGACCGGCCACTGCTGGCGAGTACTCGGCCAGTTGGCTGCCGACCGCAGCATGCCGTTCGTGTGCGTCCAGCCCTCGATGACCGCCTGGGCGCGCCGCGCCGAGGACCTCACCCACGACAAGACCGACGAGAAAGACGCCGTGCTGATCGCCCGGCTGACCGCGCAACTACGCTGCTACCTCCCCGAACCAGTCGACGAGACCTGGGGCCGGCTGCGGCATTTAGGCGCACGCCGGGAACAGCTCATCGTGGACATGGTCCGCCAGATCCAGCAGATCCGGGCCCTGCTGGAATGCGTCTGGCCGGCCGCCCTGGACACCGCGGCACAGCCCTTCCGGTCCCGCACCTGGGTCGCGGCGATGAGCATCGTCTGCGACCGGGATGGCGGCGATCTCACCCGCACCCGCCGGCTCGGCCTGGCCCGCTTCGAGCAGGCGGTGCGGCGTGAGATCACCCGCCGCGGCGGGCAGAAGCCGTCGCTACGGATCGCGCGCAACCTGTTCGCCGCACTCGAAGACCAGCGTGGGGTGCTCGCTCACCGGCGTGGTGCGCTGGAGCGGATACATCTGATACTCGGTGACTGGCAGGACAACCAGCGGCGGCTGGCCGACACCGAGGCCCGCATGGTCGGCGTGCTCGACGAACTGGAACTGACCGAGCTGGTCACCTCCATCGTCGGGCTGTCCGCGGTCGGCGCCGCCGCTATCCTGGCTGAGACCGGCGACCCCACCCGCTTCACCACCGCGCGTGCGCTGGTCAAACACGCCGGCCTTGCCCCGCGCGAGCGGCTGTCGGGTACCTTCACCGGCCGCACCAAACTCACCGGCCAGGGCCGACCCAAGCTCCGATTGGCCGCCTGGCGGGCGGTGTGGGCCGCGAAGAAGGCCAATCCCGTCTACGCGGCCCGCTACCAACACCTGACCACTCGCGAGACCAACAAACTCACCGCGCCACAAGCACAAGCCGCGATCGCCGCGGCGATTCTGCGGCATCTGCACGCGGTGATCACCACCGGCCAATGCTGGGATGCGCAGACCGCGACCCACGGCACCAGTCCATCCGCGCCGCATTCCCGCGCTGCCTAGAAAAACCATGGCGGCCATCAAGCAGGCGGTCGGGGTGAGCCCCACGCGGCATTGAGACACACTGTGATCTCGCCTGTCATCTAGGGCAGCCCCGTCCGTCGTCGCACCAACCCGATTACACGCTGCTGGGACCAACCCCATTACCGCTATGCAGGGACCGACGACGGGCGAGGCACCGACCGCATGCTTGACACAAACCGCCTTACGCTGATTACAGGATGTTCTTGAGCTTGATGTTCTTGAGCTTGGAACGCGGTTGGCCCGGCGTGAGTGTTCGACGCCTGGCAGTGTGCGGGTCGGGTCGGCGGGTCAGCCGGTTCGCGGAGTGGCGTAACTGTTGGCCTGCCGCGGAACCGGCTGCTCGGCCGTGGTGGTCAGGCGTGGTGGGTTTGCTTGGCGCGGTCGCTCATCTCGGTGTTCTGGAACGCGACGCATTCCCAGCGGCCGGCGCGGCGGCGCAGGGTGTAGGTCTGGTACTTGTCGTAGTCGATCGTGGCGCCGATGCCGATGCCGCCGATCGTGGTGACGACAGTGGTGTCGGTGTCGACGGCGCGCACGTCGATGGGTTTGACGGTCATCCGGGTTCCCCGCTGCCATTTGGTGAACACGTCGTGGTGGGTCTGCTCGATGGCGTTCCGTCCGAACAGAGCGTCGCCAAGGAAGATCACGTACGAGGCGTCCTCGGCGAACTGCTGTGCATAGGTCGCGGCGTCGGCTGTGTCCCATGCGTGGCGGACGCGGTCCAGAAAGGCCTCGACGGTGTCGTGGTCCGGTGTCTGGGCGGCAGCGTTCATGGTCGTCTCCACTTCGGTTGGGCGGTGTCCGGGCTGCTCGCACGGCGGCGGAGCGGTCCGTTCCATCCGATATTGTTTCAGCTGAAACTACTTCAAGCGAAATGGTTTGGCAAGTAAGAGACTTGGGCGTGGGCGACACTCGCTGACCGGCGCGACGATGCTGGTCAGAGTGTGCTGATCAGTACGGGTGCCGCGTCAGCGGCGCTGTCTCGGTCCAGCGGCGCGACGGCAGGACGAAACGCGGTGACGGCCCGAGCGATCACCAGACGCGGGTGCGCGCACCGTCGGGTTCGGCGGCCACGTTCGCGTGGACGATGCCCAGCAGCCGACGCAACTCCGCCTTGTCCTGGGCGTTCAGACCAGCGGTCACCCGGCGCTCGGACTGGCCCGCGACCGCGATCAGGTTCTCCAGTTCGGCGCGTCCGGCGTCCACCAGCCGGACCAGCTTGACCCGCCGGTCCGTCGGGGAATCGTGGCGCTCCACCAGACCTCGCTCGACCAGCAGGTCCAGCAGCCCGACCAGACGGCTGGCGGGAATGCCCAACGCCGCCGCGAGCTGCTGCTGCGACTGTGCCTCACCGCCGCGCAGCCCCTTCAGCACGGCGAAATGGCGCGGATGCAGCCCGTGCGGGGCCAATGCCTCTTCGAAGGCCAGCGACGCCGCGTGCCCAACCGAGGCGATCACGAACCCCAGTGGCTCATCCCGCCCTGCGCGACGGGTGGCAGGCGCCTTCCGCATCCGGCGAACGTACCACCATCGAAACGATTCCCTCCGAAACGATCGCCGGTGGGGATACCGGGCACATCACACGGCGCACGCGATGGTCGGCCAGGCTTGGCCGAGGTGTCGGCGGGTGCAGGAGAACGCCACCACGATCCAAACCGTACTCAACTCGGCAGAAGAGGGCATTCGCGGCAGGAGGAGGCTGACGCGCGGACACCGTTATCGAGAACGTGTTCTAACAACGACGCCGAGCTGTAAGGTGGTCCTATCGCTGGCAACACGGTGGTCCCACGACTCGGCAACTGACGGATCCCCGTACCACCGCGCCGCGCCGTTCACCGCGCCGTGCCGTTCACCGCGCCGTGCCGTTCACCGCGCCGTGCCGTTCACCGCGCCGTGCCGTTCACCGCGCCGTGCCGTTCACCGCGCCGTGCCGTTCACCGCGCCGTGCCGTTCACCGCGCCGTGCCGTTCAACGCGCCGTGCCGACGTCGCGGCATGACCAGCACGGCCGCGCCGCCCGACGAACCTACAGCGACCACTGACCGTGCAACTGGCCGCCAGTGGGGATCGAACTGGCCGTCCGTGGGTGGCCGCCCGCGGGGAATTCCGGCTGGCCGCTGACACACGGGCCGAGTGGGCAAGACGCCGCTGGCGTTGTCTGTTCGTCTCGGGCACTTGAGGCCTGTCACAACACAACGCGGCAAGACGCGTTGGCGTAGCAGGTGTCCTGAGCCTCCGCGCGGGCCGCCGGGCACGCCAGCTACGCCGCCTACGGCGTTATGACCACGAACCGCATCGACGCCCACCGGAGCCGTCGCGACCATACCGGCCCCCGAGTCGGACGTCGGCAAGCCGAGAGCTCTGTGGGGCAGACCCTGTTCCGGCCCGCCCGGAAAGTTTCCAGCGGCCGGGCTGCCCCAACAGCGATCTCTCACCGCGCCCGACCAGGTGCCACGCCCCGGCCCGACACCATGTGACGCGACCCCTGGCACCAAGGGGAAAAGTGCCAGGGGTCGCACGCCGGCTGGACGCGCTGCGCCCTGAAGGGCCAGGCCAGGACCCGCAACCTCGGAGCGGCCAGCCCGTCGGGGTGAGGGGTTCGCGCCTGCTTCGAGCCGGTTGCGCTCGCGAGTGCACGACCGGCAGACGATGGCCTCCCTGTGATCTGCTGGGGAGGCGCGGGAGGCCGCCTGCCGGTCACGACCTCCACACTTCCTGTCGACGGTCGGCACTCGCACGGCCCGATAGCCGCTGACGGTGACTTCTTCAGCTACCGGGCCGCAAGCCCAGAGTGCCGCAACCCACGACCCGGCGGGAGGGGCCAAACGCGGAACCCTCACAACTGGACGCCGGTGTCAACAACTCGCCAAGCCTGATGCCGGCACGCTTCGCTGATCTGCCCGCTGTCCAGCTCGCGGCGGGACAGCCCGCAGCGGGGTCGTCCGAGCTGCGGGTGTCGGGCACCGCCGCATGCGGAACGCTGGGTATCGCAAGAGACGGTGGCGGCGCGCCGATCCAGCCTGCGCGGGAGGACGGAACTTCGCGTCGAATCATGGCTTTCGGCCGACACCGGCGAGGACTTCCGTGCGGTCGGCGTCGTTGCCGACCGGGCCCTCGGGGCGCCACAGGGCGGTGGCGACCACGCCGGGCTCGACCATGTCGAACCCGGCGAACAACTCGACGATCTGCGCGCGGGTCCGCAGGTGGATCGGGTTGGCGCTGCGCTTCATCACCTTGACCATGGCGGCCATCTCGGCCGGCCGGCTGTCCGCGGTGAAATGGGACACCGCCAGATAGCTGTCCGGTACCAGCGCGTCCCGATAGCGGCGCAGGATGCCGACCGCGTCCCGCGCGATCGGCACGAAGTGGAGCACCCACACCATCAGCAGCCCGATCGGCTGGCTGAAATCCAGCAGTCCACGAACCTGCGGTGCGTACAGGATCGACTCGGGCTCGCAGAGGTCGGCCTTGATGGCTAGGGCCTGGGGGTCGTCTGCCAGCATGAGTTGGCTGTGCGCGACGGCGATCGGATCGGTGTCGACGTAGACCACCCGGGAGTCCGCCGCGACGCGGCGGGCGGTCTGGTGGACGTTGCCCGCGGTGGGGATGCCCGAGCCGATGTCGAGGAACTGACGGATGCCGGACTCGACGAGGAACAGCACCGCGCGGCGCAGGAAGGCGCGGTTGAGGCGGGCGATGTCGCGGGAGCCGGGCAGCGCCTGGTCGAACATGTCGGCCAGGGCGCGGTCGGGGGCGAAGTTGTGGCTGCCGCTCAGCAGGTAGTCGTACATCCGTGCCGCGCTGGGTGTGTCGATGTCGACCTCGTGCGGCACCCAATTCAGATTCGGTGTCACCGTTGACCTCCCTGTGTGCTGTGAAACGCTCACCCGCCGTGGACGGTACTGATCACGGTGCGGTTTCAGCGTATGCGTCGTGCCGTGGTGATCCCCGCCCGACCGTTCAGAGCGGACACCGAGGCGATGATTACCGAGCCATTCTCGGCTATGGCTTCCCGAGGTCCACTCCAGATGACAAGTAGCCTGACCTGAGTATCGGCTTGTGGGAGGCGCCTGTCATGTACGTCTGCGTCTGTGCGGCGGCGACCGATGCCCAGGTGTGCGCGTGCATCGACGCCGGGGCGAGCACCGTCGAGGAGATCGGCGCGGGGTGCGGAGCCGGGACCGGGGGCGGAAGCTGCCTCCACCGGCTGGCGACGATGATCGAGCAGCGTCTCTCCGGTGGCGGTGCCGCCTGACGGTCGGGTGACCGCCCCTCGACGGGTTGCCGAACTGTCAGCGCCCGTTCCCGGTGTGTGTCGGCCAGACGGTCACCGAACAGGTCGGCGCCGACCTCACCGTCGAGCGTGATGTCGTGGACCGGCTACGCGCGGGAATCGCGATGTGCCGCGAGAAGGGCGACATCACCCCGGCGAACCTGCACGAAAGCTTCTCGCCGACGAGGAACACCACATCGACTATCTGGAGACCCAGCTTGAACTGATCGACAAGCTTGGCGAGCAGCTCCACCTCGACCAACTCCTCGATCGGCCACCCGCAATCGGTCAGCTCCGGAGGCGCTTGGCTGCCCGGCGTCGAGACGCGGTCGTCGACGATTGGGTCCAGGTCGGCGACTCGGCTCGGTGTGGAGTGCCGGCGGTGAAGGGTGTGCACCGTCAGGCGCGGCGTCGTAGACACGGATGGTGACATCGGGAGGTCGGTGAGCCAGGCCCGCTTGCCGCCCTGCGAGATCGTCTTTGACGGTCATCTGAACGGCATTGAATCCAGACCCCGCGTTCGCGTCGCCCGGCTGGGCGTGCGGGCGTGTCGGCGGCCTCCGGGCGTGGCCGCGTCAGTGGCACAAATGCGCCACGACCTGGCCCCGCCGTTGTCCCGTCACAACCTGTTAGCTTTGTTTTTCCTTGAAATTTTGGAAAAGCCTTTACGGGAGAAGTGATGGCGACAATGGAAGCCAAGGGGGCGCGTTCCCCGGACAGGGGACGGGAAACCGGAGCCAGTGGTCAAGAAGTGGAAAAGCACGTCCACGAGGGCGGCCAGCGCACGGGGACTCTGAGCCTTCCGTTTGCCACCGTGCACTGGCGGTTGCCCGAGTTCCGTGTGCCCGGCCGTCAGGAGATGGACGCCGCGGTTCACGCGGTGCGTTCGGTCCTGCCACCACCCTCGCAGTTGGCGTACTACACCGGCCTCGGAGTGCTCGCCGTGTTCGAGGTCGTCGAGTGGCCGGTGGTCGCGGTGGCGGCTGCCGGCATGATCGTGGCCCAACGGGCCTTCCGGTCCCAGGATGAACACGGGGAAAAGCCAGACGCCAAGGCGTCGGGAAAGTCAGCGGAATAGACATGCCATTCCAGCAGCTGTTCTCGTTTGCGTCGAAGATTGTCGGCGTTGCGGTCGCGACGGCTCGGGCATTCGCGCCGACCGGCGTCGGCCGCCGCGTCCGCGTCGTCCACGACCGTGCCTTTATTGAGGTCCACGGCATTCACCGGCCCGGTACGGAAGATGCCGCAGGCGAACTCGTCAAGCGGCTGACCGAGTTGTACGGTGTGCGCACCGTCGAGGTCAACGCTCCGCTGGGCTGGGTGATGGTCTCGTTCGACCACGACAAGGTCGACGTCAATCACCTGGTGCGGATGGTCGGTGAGGTCGAGGACGCACACGAGCTGCGCGCCGCCAGGCGCGCCGGCAGCGGGCAGTTCCCCGGCGCCGGAAAGCAGGTGGCGACCGAGGTGATCGCTCTCGGCATCGATCTTGTCGGCCTGCCCTACGCGTTCGCGGGTCGCCTGCTTCCGCTCCCCAAGGCGCCGACGACCTTGTCCGCACTCGTCGCCGTCGCCGACTACTCGCCCCGCATCCGCGGCTACGTGGAGGGCGCGGTGGGTCGTCCGGCGACAAACGCGCTGTTCGCCCTGACCGGTTCTGTGGTCAACACCATGGCCCAGGCCCCCCTGCTGCTGATCAACGACGCCTGCCACCGCTGTTCCATGATCACGGAAGCGCTGGCCCGGCAACACAGCTGGGAGCGGTGGGACAGAGCGCTGGCAGAGCGCGAGGGTGCATACGACGCCCCGCCGCTCGCCCGCACACCGCGCCCAGTCCCGCTGCCGGCCAGCGCGGCCGACAAGGTCGCCGACGTCGTGACGTCGCTCGGCACGGCCGGTGCCGGCGTGACGTTCGTCGGCAACAGGCAGCGCGCACTTGGCGTTCTGGTCGCCAGCGCACCACGTGCAGCGCGCATGGGCAGGGAAGCCTTCGCCGGTCAGCTCGGCCGCGGCATCGCACGGCGTCGTGTCCTCGTGGTCGACCCGGATGCGCTGCGGCGACTGGACCGCGTCGACACGGTGGTACTCGATTCGGCGATCCTGCGGACCGGCGAGCAGATCATCGACGAGGTCGTGCCGACCGGGGCGAGCATCGGACTGGACGAGCTGTACACGCGTGCTCATGAACTGGTCGACCCGGTGGTCCCGGACGCTCCTCGGGAACGCGACGGGTGGTCGGTCGTGCCCGCCGCCGACAGCCCGTTGAGCGCGGACGCCCGGGTGCGCGAATGGACGGCGCGGGGCGCTCGCGCGCTGTACTCTGCACGCGTCGAGTCGTGGGTTGATCAGCGTGGCCACCGACTCGATCGTTGGCCGAAGCGCTGGTGTCTGCGGCGCAGGCCGCTGGGGACGTGGTGATCGTCGGGGCGGACCGGATGCTGAAGAAGCGTCTCGACGCCGACGAGTGGATGCCCGGTGACGGCGAACTGGCCTCCTCCGTGCGCACACTTCAGGCCGGCGGTCACGTCGTGGCGGTTGTCTCGGCCCACGGCCTGGCCGGTCTGGCCGCCGCCGACGTGGGCATCGGGATCACCCGAGCGGACACGCCGCCGCCCTGGGGGTCTTCGGTGCTCTGCGGACCGGGTCTCGGCGAGGCGTGCCTGCTGCTGCAGTCCGTGCCCTTCGCGCGAAAGGCCAGCCGGCGCAGTGCCCAGATGGCCATCGCGGGCGCGGTCGCCGGCAGCCTGCTCGCGATCCTGGGGCCGACCAGGGCCGCACCCGTCCGGGCCCAGGTTCCGGTTCAGGTCGCGGCGCTGCTGGCGCTGGCCGCCAGCACGTGGTGGGGCAGCCGGCCGATGCGCATGCCCGCGCCCGTGCCGGTCACCCGCACCCCGTGGCACGCCATGCCGCCCACCATCGTGCTCGACAGGCTCGGGACGTCGCCGGACGGGCTGGACGACAAGGAGGCCACACGGCGTCGACAGGGCCGACCGGACCAGGAGGCAGTGCCGCGGACCGGAGGTGTCGCCGAGACCTTCCTGGAGGAGCTGGACAATCCGGTGACGCCGGTGCTCGCGGGAAGCGCGGGCCTGTCCTGGTCCGTAGGGTCGATGATCGACACGATCCTGATCCTGGGAGTGCTGGGGCTGAACGCGTTCGTGGGCGGCACGCAGCGACTGGGAGCCGACCGCGCACTGCACCGGCTCACCGAGGCCGTGGCGGTGCGGACCCGGCTGCGGCGGGGCGAGCAACGGGTGGAGCAGTCGGCGGACCAGCTCGTGGTGGGCGACGTGGTCGAGCTCGAGGCGGGTGACGCCGTGCCCGCCGACTGCCGGCTGCTGGTCGCGGAGGACCTGGAGGTCGACGAGTCGAGCCTGACCGGCGAGTCCCAGGTGGTCGGCAAGACCGTCGACGTCGCGCCGGCCCGCGTGATCGCGGACCGACACTGCATGCTCTACCAGGGAACGGTTGTCGCGGCCGGCTCGGCCGTCGCGGTCGTCACCGCGGTCGGCACGGACACCGAGATCGGCCGCACCACCCTGATGGGCGGCGCGCCACGGTCCGTCGGTGTGCACACCAGGCTGAACTCGCTGGTGCGACTGGCACTGCCGATCTCCGTCGGCGCCGGGCGTGACGCTGTTGGGCATC
>NZ_KK037166.1:4454170-4553797 GCF_000568255.1 Kutzneria sp. 744 | reverse complement strand
CGACGACGTGGCCCACCGCCGGTTCAGCCGGGAGGTGACGCGGCTGGCCAGCCGCGGGTACCGGGTGCTCGCCGTTGCCGAACACGCCGCATCGGGCAGCGACGGACTCGACGACGACCGGGTGCGCGGCCTGTGCCTGGTCGGTCTGCTCGCACTGGCGGATCCGGTCCGGCCGACCGCCGTGCACGCGGTCGGGCAGCTGCGGCAGGCGGGCGTGCGGGTGGTCATGATCACCGGCGACCACCCCGGCACCGCGGAGGCCATCGGGACGGAACTCAACGTGGTCAACGGCGATCGGATCATGACCGGCGTGGAACTGGACGCCGTTGCCGACGAGGAACTCGCCCACCAGCTGCCGAACATCGCCGTGTTCGCCAGGGTGAGCCCGGCCCAGAAGGCCCGCATCGTCCGGGTGCTGCGCACCGCGGGCCGGGTCGTCGCCGTCACCGGTGACGGGGCGAACGACGCACCGGCCATCCGGTTGGCCGATGTCGGCATGGCACTGGGCCGCAACGCCACGCCGGCGGCGCGGCACGCCGCGGACGTCGTGATCACCGACGACCGGATCGAGACGATCACGGCCGCCGTCGTCGAGGGCCGCGCGATGTGGGCGTCGGTCCGTGACGCGGTGGCCATTCCGCTCGGGGGCAACCTCAGCGAGATCGCCTTCACCGTCGGCACGGGCCTGATCAGCGCGGCGGAGACGCTCAACGCCCGCCAGCTACTGTTGATCAACGTGCTGACGGACGTGTTGCCCGCCATGGCGATCGCCGTCCGGCCTCCGCCCGGCGCCACCGCTGAGGTGCTGCTCGCGGAGGGGCCGGACGCCTCGCTGGGACCGTCGCTCAACCGCGACATCCGCCGCCGCGCCACCATCACCACGGCGGCCACCAGTGCGGCGTGGCTGCTCGGCCGCTTCACCGGCACCCGCAACCAGGCCAACACGGTGGCGCTGGTCGCGCTGGTGGGCGCGCAACTCGGCCAGACACTCGCGGCCGGCCGCCGGGACCGGCTCGTGCTCGGGGCCACCGTCCTGTCGTTCGCCGGGTTGGCGGCGATCGTGCAGACACCGGGGGTCAGCCACTTCTTCGGCTCTCGCCCCCTGTGGCCGCACGGCTGGGCCATCGCCGTCGGCACGTCGGTGACGGCCACTCTGGTCAGCCGGGCCCGGCGGTCGCCGCGCCCGGCGGACAGGCGCGAGATCGAGGCCGCCGGATAACCTTCTCTTAACCTGCTGGCAAGGTGCGACGCCACGCCAGTACAGCAGGGCATCCTATTCTTCAGACATTTGACCTGACGGATCGGATGTATGAGAGGAAAATTCGATGGCCGACTTCCTTGCTGTTGTCGTCGCGAAGGCGGCAGTGCTTCTCCTTGAGATCATTGCTGTCCGCGTGGCGCAGGTGATCTTCGCGAGGGCCTTCTCGTCGAAGGTTGCGATGGCCGGCTAGCCTTCGCGCCGGCTGGCCATTACATGCCACTGGCCACAATATGCCCGACTGTGTGTTCCGAGCATTCGTGAGCTATGCTGAGTGGATCCCGTCTATTCGGAATTCGGTGTCGTGGTCGCTATGGTGGGATGGCTTCTCGGAATAGTCGTCACCGTGGTCGTGCTCGGTGCGTCGTGGCTGGCGCTGGCCCTGGTGGCCCGGTTTCTGCCACCAGGGCTGGCGAAGGAGATCGCGCGTTTCGTGCCGTGCTGCGTGCTGGCCGCGCTGAGACTGCGGCGGGATCCGCGGGTGCCGCGCAGGGCCAAATACGTGCTGACGTTCGCCGGCCTGTACACGCTCTCAGGGATCAACGTGATCCCGGATTTCGTCCCCGTGATCGGGCTGCTGGACAATGTCATCGTGCTTGTCGTCGCGCTGCGTTATGTCAGCCGCCGGGTTGCGCGCGACGTTCTCTTCGCGGCATGGTCCGGCCACCCGGCGGTGCTCAGCCGGCTCATCGGTGGTCCCCGCGTACAGCGCGACCCGAGTGGTCCCCGCTGGCGTCGGCGCCGCATTCGCGATCGCTGACCGGAATCGACAACGGTCATCTTCTGTTCACGCCAGAACTCGATGTCGTGCCGACCACCTGACGTCGACGAGCCGCCGCCGGGGTCATGACGGTTCGGCCGGGGGGACGCCATCCGGCGTCGCGCCGCGGCGGCGGATCGAGTGCTTCTCGTCCGCGGCCGTCGCCGCGATGTCCCGCGGAATGCGGATCGTGGTGCCGGGCACGGTTATCGCCGCGGACGGTGCGCCGCCGGCGGGGTCCTCCATGAACGGCATGAACTGGTCGGGGAAGCCGGGCATGGTGCAGCCGATGCAGATGCCGCCCACGTTGGGGCAGCCGCCGATGCCGTTGAGCCAGCCGCGCTTGGCCACGTTGCACTTGACCACCTGGCCCCAGCAGCCCAGTTTGACCAGACACTTGGGTGGATCCGTGTTCGTGGGCGTAGTCGTCCTGGTCGTAGTAGCCGGCGCGGTCACAACCCTCGTGCACCGTCGCCTCGAACAACCACCTGGGGCGAAGTGCGTCGTCGAGTGCGATCGCGGGCGCGCGGCCGACGGCGTGGTAGAGCATGTACAGGATGGTCTCGGGACAGGTTGTCGGGCTGAACGGGGCAGCCGGGCACGCATACGATCGGGATGCCCGCCTTGGACTTCCAGCCCCAGCCCAGGTAGTCGGGCACCCCCATGGCGCCGGTCGGGTTGCCGGCCATCGCGTGGATCCCGCCGTATGCCGCGCACGTCCCGACAGCCAGCACGGCCCAGGCCTTGGGCGCCAGCCGGTCCAGCCACTTGTTGGCGGTCATCGGCTGGCCGGTGTCCGGGTTGTTGCCGAAGCCGGTCCAGTAGCCGTCGGACTTGATCGACTCGTCCGGCACGGAACCCTCGACCGCCAGGATGAAGGGTTCCAGCTCGCCGCGGTCGGCACGGTGCCACCACTCGATGACGTTGTCCGGACCCTGGTCCGGACCGCACTGGAAGTCGAGCAGCGGCCAGTGCATGGCAACCTCCGGCAGCCCGGGAAGACCGCCGAGGAGGATCTCCTCGATGCTGGGCTGGGTCGCCGCGGTCAGCGCGACCGAGTCGCCGTCACAGCTCAATCCGCCATTCATCCATAGGAGTGTGTCGTCGCACCAGATTCGGCCGAGTCGTTGCCCGGTTCGCCCATGATCATCAATACGCACCTCCCCGCGGCCGTGTCGTTCACAATTGACAACGTGATATCCTTGGCGGGAGGAAATCTCGACCGAAACTCATCTCCGCCGATCGCGGACTGATGCCGCGTTAGACCCGGCTCGCGACGGCTACAAGCGTACGCCAGAATTAGCGACGGATGGACGGTACTGTCCACGGCATCCGCCAACGGTGACCAGCTGGTGGGACAGAAATGACCAAGGTGATGGGGAAGGTGGTCCGATTGAGTGATCCGACGGGTCGGTCCCGAGAAGAGTGGTGACCACGAAGGTTTTTCGGGCGCGGCCCTCTTCCGTGCCGGAAGTCCGGGACTTCCTCCGTCGGTGTCTCGTGGACGTGGCGCTCGCCGAGGCCGACAGCAGCACGGTGACCAAGACGGTGTTCCAGGCCTGCTCGCGGCGGCCGGCACGACCGGCGCGGTGCAGATCTGCTGCAGGAAGTACTCCAGCCACATCGAGATCGACATGGTCGACGTGGTCGGCGGTCGCCTGTGCGCGCCCGTTGTCCAGGAGCTCGCGGCGCTGCGACCGCCGGCGCAAGCCCTCACGGATTTCGCCGTTTGGCTGGCCGACGCGCTGCGCAGGGAGGGGATTTCCCGGGATGTCGCCGCAGGCCAGTTGGATGTCTCGGTGAAGACGGTGAGTCGCTGGATCGGTGGAGAAACCGAGCCTCGGTTGCGTGAGCTGCGCCGCATTCGTGAGCGGTTCGGAGAGGTTCCGTTCGGTTGAACGAGGCTCAGCCGCTTGCCGCGGCGTGTCCATTGTGCGTCATTGTCGTCGAATGGCCGGCCATATTCGGGCTACGGGATCGCGCGTCGCCGACAATGTGATCCACAAAACGTCGTTGGACAAGCTCAGCAGACGTGGTTCGCCTCCTCGGCGCGCGGGCCCGGCACGGCCAGCTCGATGGTGAACCCGGAGTCGTCGGAGCTGATGTCGAGCCATTCGCAGATCTGGTTGGTCAGCCACAGACCGTCGCCGGTCTGCTCACGCAGCGCCGGCGTGCGGAAACCGACGAACGGGTGGAGGTCGGCGAGGGGCTGGTCGCTGCGCACCGTGCACACCACCCGCCCGGCCGCCAGCCGCACCCACGCCGTCACCCGGGCGATGTCCCGCCTGTGCAGGTACGTCATCGCCTCTCCGACCGCGATGGAGAACATCGTCACGCTGTCCTCCGACGGCAGCAGCTGCGTGGCCTCGTCGAGCACGTGCCGGCGGGTCGCGGTCAGGTCACCGTCGAACCGGGCGCCGTCGGCGTCGCCCCACCAGGACTTCGGCTGCGCCTGCCGCCTCGCGAACTCCTCGGGGGCGACGAACTGTGAGCAGGGCTCGGCCCGGCGGCCGGCAACGACCTCGGGATGAGTGCGGCGGGCATCCTCGATGATCGCGGCATCGACGACCCTGGTGTCGTAGGGACAGATCATTCTGATCGTGGTGTCGGCGAGCACCACGTTCAGGCCCGCCTCCATTCGCTTCCACGCGGCCACCTCGCGCCGGGACCTGCCGACCCAGACCGGCTCGGCGAGAATGCGCACGGCGCCGCCCGGCGCGGTCGGCCGGTGGCGTGCCCAATAGCGCTGGAACGCCGTGGCTCGTTGCGGTGGTCGGCGGCCGAAGTACGCAGATTCGGCGTAGTCGACGTCACTCGCCTGCGTGCCCAGCACGTCCTGTAACAGGTCCAGGTTCGCCGCCGTCGTGGTGACCAGCACCGGTTCGCCCCGGCACAGGCCGTCTCGCACGAACGGGACCGCCATCGACAGGAATTCCGCATCGCTTCCGTAGATGCAGCCCTGGTGCAGAAAGCCTGACTCCATCACACCTCTCCCGTGCGGCGCGCCGCCCACGACCAACCGGTGCCGGGCGCGGTTCGCCGCCGGCACCAGCCGACCATGCGGACCAGCCGAGTGACGGGCTCCCGACGTGGCGGATAACGGTCCCGCGTCTGACGGGAACGCTGTACGACGCGCACTGCAGATTCGACGCGGGGAGGGAGACTATCGCCGGCGACGACGACTCGGCACCACCGCGGAACCGATGGTACTCGATCCGCGATCTGTTGGCAGAATGGGACAAGAGCACTGGCTCCGGCACTGAAAGAGTATGTCCGGTCCGGTTGGACAATGTTGCCGGGGATTGCTCGATTTCTTCCGCAGGCAGGACATTACTGTCCGATGGGCCGGTACGAGGGAACAGTTGTGTCCGTCCATCCGATCGGGTCGTCCGGCGCCGGGGCGTGTCCCGGGGATGATGGCGGTGATCCACGAGACACACCCTGGCTCCTATCCCTCCTCCCGCGCCGCACGGCGCGGAGGAGAACCCGTGACAGCACACCGGCGACGAGCAGGTCGCCTCCCGCGTCCGGGCGACGATGTCACCGAACGGCGCGATCTGATCCGGGATCGCGCGGGACGAGGAACGTGGCCAGGTAGTCGCGCAGCGCGTCGAGGCGGTCCAGTGGTGCGACCAGTCCGACGTGCCCGTCCGGTCGGACGAGCGTGACGTGGTGGACGCTGGTCAGGTGGCGCGCGGAAGACCGGTCCATGGCGGCGATCGGCACGATGTCGATCGCCGCCGCGTAGCCGGCGCACGCCTGCTGGAGCCGTCGGACAATGGCGGGCTCCGCTCGGGCGACAGTCAGCAGCAACGTCCATCGGTCGTATCCCAGCAGCTGGTGCAGTCGTATGGGCTGCTCGCCAGCGCCGCGCGCGACGAAGATGTCGGGGATTCGATCGCCCGCACGGCACAGGCACCCAATGCGTCGGGATTCCTGTCGCGACAGAGGGCTGTCGCGATGGCCCCTGCCGAAGTCGCTCATCAACCACTCCACCCGTCGCTGGAAGCCGGACCACGGCAGGGCGGCGCGGAGGAAGACGTTTCGCAGTCGGTGCAGGGGCTCCGGCAGCAGGATCTCCGTGATGTTGAACTTCATGTCGCGGATCACCGCACGGGCGATGGCTCGTTGCTCGACGTCGTAGGAGTCGAGCAGGGTGTCGCTCGCCTGCCGGTGGTGCACGGCGGCGAGCTTCCAGGCCAGATTGTGCGCGCCGAGCATGCCGATGTTCATCCCGTGCCCGCCGACGGGCGCCCACGCGTGAGCCGCGTCGCCGGCGAGAAACACCCTGCCGCGGCGGAACTCGGTGGCGATTCGGTCGGAGAAGCGAGCCCGGCTCAGCCAGCCGGACTCCGTCGGGCCGAGTCGCAGGTGCGGGATGCCGGCGGCGGTCCCGACCAGGTCGCGCAGTTCATCCAGTGTCGGCGGCTCCGTGCGGTCCGGTTCGGGGTCGTCCCGGATGCAGAAGATCCGATACCCCTGGCCGGGGGTGGGAAAGGCGAGCACCGTGCATCGGGAACCGAGGAAGATGTAGCCGTGGCCCGGCCGGTCGCGCAGCGCCCATGCCGGCACCGCGTTGCCCTGGACCACCTGCATGTTCGTGCGGCGCTTCCCGTCGAAGCCGATGCCCAGCCGGGTCCGGACCGTGCTGCGGCGACCGTCGCAGGCGACCACCCACGCCGCCGGCGCCAGCTGGATGACGCCGTTGGACAGTCGCAGCGTCGTGAGGACGTGGTCGTCTCGCTGGCGCACATCGATTGCCTCGGTCCGCCATTCGACGTCGACGCCGAGTCCGCTCAACTCCTCGGTGAGCAGCAGCTCGATGTCGTGCTGCTCGATCGTCATCGCGTACGGGTAGTCCGAGTCGAACCGCCCGGCCGTGAAGCAGCCAAGCTGTCGCCCGTTGCCGTAGAAGTTCACGCTCCGCATCTCGTAGGCATGTCGCCGGATCGTCTCGCCCACGCCGAGGGCGCCGAGCGCCTCGCCGGCTCGGGGAAAGATAACGTCGGCCCTGGCCTCGTGATTCGGGCCCGCCGCCTGGTCCACGATCCGCACGCGCAGCAGCAGGCGCCGCAAGGCTATCGCCATGGTCAGTCCGACCGGTCCCGCGCCGATCACCAGCACGTCCACGACGTCGTCCATGCCAGACCTCCCCACCACCGGCCGTTCCGGTCAGACCGGAACGACTTCGAGCACGTTCAACATCGAGGGCGGGCCGACGACACGGGCCAGCCTCAGTCCGGCCTCGGCGAGCAGCCAGGCGTGTTCGGCCTCGGTGCGTTCGCGCCCGCCGTAGACGAACAGCATCGCCAGGTCGAGGAACTTGCTGGGATGCGGCGCGTTGCCGGTGGGCACCACCCAGTCGACGAGCAGCAGCCGGCCGTGTGCGTCCATCGCCCGGCGGCAGTTGGCGAGGATGGCGCGGGCGTGCTCATCGGACCAGTTGTGCAGGATTCCCTTCATCAGATACAGATCGGCGCCGGCCGGAACCGTCTCGAGGAAGTCGCCCGCCATGAAGGCACAGCGGTCGGCGAGCCCGGCGGCGGTCACCTGCCTCTCGGCATCGTCGGCGAGGTACGGCTGGTCGTAGATCACGGCGGTCAGTTCGGGATTGGCGCGCAGGACCGCGCTGAGGAAGGTGCCGGCCCCGCCGCCGACGTCGACGATCTGGCGAGCCCTGGAGAAGTCGTAGTAGCCGGCGAGCGCCTCACCGGTCACGCGGCTCTGCTCGGCCATCGCGGCATTGAAGAGCGCGCGGTGCTCGGGATGGTTGCGCAGGTGCTGGAACAGCGGCTCGCCGAAGACGTTCGCGGTGGTGGCGTCGCCCGTCCGGATGCTGTCCGCGGCGTTGGCGTAGATGGTGTTGAGCAACCCCTGGAAGATCACCCAGGAACGCAGCGACTGCGGATGGTCAGCGCGCAACCGCTCGCCCATCGGGGCCAGTCCGAACCAGCCCGGCTCGACCTCGACGAACACCTCGATGCTGGCGAGCGTGCGAAGCAGTCGGTACAGGGCGTCGGAGTTGGCCGGGACCGCGGCGGCGAGATCCGCCACCCCTCGCGGCCCGCCGGCGAGCAGGTCCGCCACCCCGAGCTCGGCGGTGAGCTGCACGGCCCGAGCCGGACCGAACCCCTCGGCCAGCTGGATGAGCCGGTAGGCGTGGTCCTCGCGTTCGTGCGTGTCATGCATCATTACTCCCTCCACAGGTGCCGAGGACTAGGTGCCGTGGGCCGTGGAAGACCATGTCCTCGGCGAATTGAACCGGCTTGTCGGTCAGGCGAAGCCCCGGCAGGCACTCGAAGAGCACGGCGATCGCGATCTCGGCCTCCGCACGCGCCAGCGCGGACCCCAGGCAGTGGTGGACACCGCCGCCGAATCCACAGTGGCGAATCGAACGCCCGCGCGGCCGGACCTCGTCGGGCTCCGAGAAGACCAGCGGATCACGGTTGGCCGAACCGAGCACCAGCACGACGGTGTCGCCCTCCCGGATGTCACGCCCGCGAAGCACGTCGTCCCGGCATGCCGAGCGCGTCACCATCTGGACGGGGCAGTCGTACCGGATCAGTTCGTCCACAGTGGACTTCAGGACTTTCGGATCGGCGCGCAACTCGTCGAGCACACCCGGATTCCTGAGCAGTGCCAGCACCGATTTGCCGATGAGGTTCGTTGTCGTCTCGTGTCCGGCGGTGAGCAGATGCACGCACGTCGCGGTGATCTCGTCCTCCGTCAGCGACCCGCACTCCCCGGCCTTGACCAGCGCCGTGATCACGTCGTCATCGGGATCGTACCGCCTGCGCCGTGCCTCCCACCGGAAGAAGTCGGTGAGCTCGGCCGCCGCGTTCTCCGCTCGCCGGTAGTCGCGGGCCCGCCCGGAACTGGCCTCCTGCAACGACACGGCACGCTCGCGAAGCCAGTTTAGGCTGCCCTGGTGGACACCCAGCAGCTCCGAGATCACCAGTACTGGAAGCGGAGCGGCGAAATCGTCCATCAGGTCGAGAGTGGGCCGCTGCCCGATGTCCGCGATCAGATCGCGCGCGATCTCCGCCATACGGGAACGCATTCCGGCCACGACGCGCGCCGAGAAACTGCCGGCGATCAGGGACCGCAGTTGGCCGTGTCGCGGCGGATCCATGAAAACCAGCCAGTTGCCGATCAGCCGCCACAGGGATTCGCACTCTGGCGGGATGCTGGCCAGCAAGCGGGTGGCGTGGTGTCCGTAGCGCGGGTGCGACAGCACACGTGTGACGTCGTCGTGGCGGAAGACGAACCACCTCGCCCGCCCGTCGGGGCTCGTGCCAGCCCGATGGACCGGGTCGTTCTCCCGGTAGTGGCGGTAGATCGGGTACGGGTTGGCGACGTCCTCGGCCGGCCAACGCAGGGGATCGAAGGGGGGTGGATTTCGCTGTGTCATGGCGCTCACTCGTCATTCATGGTGTGCGGACCGAAGAAGTCGGCCAGGAAGCCCAGCGTTTCGGTCACGTCGGCGGGGACGGCGGAACACGTGCGGGCAGCCGCCGCGAGGTGGCGGAAGCGCAGCGAGAAACCGCGCCGCGCCGCGTCCGGCCGGGACACGTACCCGGGCACGGACTCCAGTTCGAACGACGGCCCCGCGGTTCGTCCCCGTCGCCCGGACGGCATGGTGGTCAGCAGTTCACCCAGCGGCCGCATGATGCAGGTCATGACGTCGATCGCCCGGTTCATCAACCCGGAACGGCGCAGGCTTGCGTCCGGGGACTCGCCGAAGTGCTGGACCATCAACTGGAGCGCCATGAAATAGGCCCGATCGAACAGCCGCATGACCTCCGCGGCGGCGGGGTCGGTGACCAACTCCTTCGCCGCGTCCCCCGCGAGCAGGGTCGGGTTGCGCAGTGCGGGGTACGCCGGGGTCCACGGCGCCGACCGCCCGGGTGGTCCGGCCAGTTGCTCGGCCGTGAGGCACTCGTACATCCGCAGGAAGGTTTCGAAGTGCGACTTCTCCCCGGTGGCGGGGCCGATCCTGGCAAGCACGTTTCCCTCGCCCTGCTCGGTGACGACGTCGACCGCGAACAGGGCGCTTGCGAGGTCGTCGACTTCGAGCTGGTAGTCGGGATGGACGTCGTTGACCGCCCTGCGCAGGAAGAGGTGGTGTTCCCCGCCGCCCCGGCCCTTGTCCGCGAGGAACAGGTCCGGGACGCGGCACAGACCTTTCCGGATGTCGGCGTAGAGCTCGCTCACCGAGCCGTAGCGTTCGTCCACATCGGACTCGGGCGAGGCGGATCCGCGCCGGCCGACCTCGTCGACGAGTCGAGCCGGCTGCTCGATGGCGATGAACCTCGCGACACTGCCGACGCCCAGGGGCTCCAGCGACAGGTCCAGCGGAATCGGCAGCTGGTGGTTGAGCGCGCCGAAGTCGATCAGCGGCACGTGGAACGGCTCCCCGATCGCCATGATGATGTTGTTGACGGCGAGGAAGTGGATCATCTCCTCGCGGGCCACGGTGAGCAGGCTGCCCCGCATGCCGCCGTCGCCCGTCTGGCCACCGTCGCCGCAGGCGAGCCTCAACTGCCCGCGCGACCACTGGCCGCGACGCACGTGCTCCGCGCCGGCCGCGTGCGTCGGTATCGAGAATGCCGCGTAGAGGTACTGCGCCATCACGGCGAGCTCGAGCGTCGCGGCGTCCCGCAGGGCGTGGACGAGCTCACCGCGGGTGGTGATCGCCTTCCTTGCCGGCCCGGCCGTCGCGACGAACGTGGGCACGCTCTCGACCGCGCGGCAGGCACGGAGGAAGCGCAGCAGCAGCCGCGCCTTGGGCGCGGAGATGTCCCGTGTCGGCGGCATGTGGTAGGTCTTCATCCTGGTGCGCGGATCGCACATCTGCCAGATCAGGTCGGCATACGTGCGCGCCATGAACCGGTCCGCGAGGCTGAACACCTCGGAGCTCATGAAGGAGCTCGTCAACTCATAGAACGCGAACACCTCGCGATACACCAGGTCGTACGTCACGTCTTCCTGGGCTATGTCGTCGAGACGCCGGTCATCGGGGAGCACCCGCACGGCCAGTGACCCCGCACCGGCCCAGTAGCCGAGCAGGTCGTCGTTGTCGTAGCAGGCCTTGGCGGATCCTGGCCGGGTCGCGTCGCACGGTGATTCCTCGGCATGGGCCGAGAGCAGCACCCGGGCGGCTCCGGCGCGAGCACCTCGGACCGTCAGCCAGCCGCGGCCCTCGTCGTCGGTGCTGACGACGCAGCTGCCGGAGAAGTCTCCTGGCTCGTCCGCCCGACCGGGACGCAGGCGCATGATCTCGATGTCCCCGGGCAGCGCCTCCGGCGACGTGGCGAAGGGATCCCGGGGAAGTGCCCTGGGGTTGAAGAACTGCCGCACGTGGATCGCCTCGACGGCATGCGGGCGGCCGCGCACGACGGACAGGATCTGCACCTCGACATCGCCTCCGCCGTCCCCGGGGTGGTCGAGGATGAGGCTGGCGTCGTCGGCTTGCACGTTGGTCTCCCGCTCCAGCAGCAGCACCGCACGGGCACCGGACGGGTCCGTGCCCACCACGCACAGCGCGTGCTCGTCGGCCGAGGACGGCGCCTGAGCGGGAACCGTCAGCACGCCGCTGGTGAGCGCGGCGTCGGCGAGGTAAGCCGCGGCCGGCACGCGGGCGAGGAGCTGATGGCCGCTGACGGTGCGCAACTCCCAGTCGCCCATGTCGAGCAGTGGACCGAGCCGGTGGGTGGGACCGGCACCGCTGTCGTCGGCCCGGCCGGTCGCCGGCACCGAATTGATCATGTTCAGCGTGACGTGGTCCGGCGTCACGTCGACGGTCATGTTGCCCAGTCCCGCCCGTCGCGGGATGAGCAGGCGTCCCGCCGGATACGTGCGCGGCTCCGACTTCCGCCACGGCGCGATCGTCCCGCGCAGCGCCCAGTGGCCGGGCGAGTCCGGCTCCTGAGGCGCTGACATGTCGCTGAGAGCGAACTGAACCACCAGGCCGTCGGCCGCGCCGGACGCCACAATGGTGCGCAGGACGGTGACCACCGGCGAGACCGACGCCTCGTCCAGCCATCTCAGCCCGTCGCCGGACTCGACCACGAACTGGTAGAGAGTGGACTGCTTGAGTTGTGACGCCAGGCAGTGGCCGCCGACGTCGAGGACGTGGTCGAAGTTGTGCCATCGCGGCGGATGGATCCCGCGCACCTCGCCGGTGAGCATGTAGCCGACCTCGTGGGAGCGCCCCGCGCGACCGAAGCAGAACTGGCCGACCATCAGGCTGGTGGTCCAGTTCGAGGACGGGTCGACATCGAAGATCCGGGCTCGGTTGACCGTGGTGGCCAGATAGGGGTTGTAGTGACCCCACATGTCGACGCTGCGTCCCACCACCGGGTCCGTGACGTCGACGTCGGCCGGCGCGACCTCGCAGCTGGCGATCCGAGCGTCGATCGAGAAGTGGCCGTTTCCACCGAAGTTCCACCCCTTCGCCGCGCTGAACACGCCGTCGTCGCGGATGTGGCCGGACGCGTCGAAACGCGGTCCGAGGCGGTGCAGGTAGTCGTGGTACTCCCGGGCCGGTCGGTGCACGGGAAACGGTCCGTACTCCGTGAGCGCCTCGTTGGTGGCCATGTCGATCAGGCCGTTGCGTGTCCCGGTGGGCAGCCCCGTCTTCGCCGTGCCCGAGAAGTGCAGGCGCGGTGTGTCGAACACGCTCATCCGGTCATCACCTCCAGACGCGGAACGCCGACGGGCACGAGCCTTCGGGGCTGGTCGAAGTGGATCTCGTGCACTGCCCTGACCGCCGATTCGATCGCTCCCTCGATCCACGCCGTGGTCGACGAGCAGTGCTCCCCGGCGAAGAACAGGCGGCGTTCGGGACTTGTGGCCCGTCGCCGTTCCCGCTCACAGGCGCGGGTGTCCTTTCCCCAGCGGACGCAGGCGGCTCCCTCGCTCCACCAGTGCTGTCCCCAGGTCAGGCTCACGGCGTCCAGGACCATGCCCGGGTGCAGCAGTTCGGGATGCATCTTGCTCAGTTCCTGGAGGACGAGCGCGTGCCGGACGTTGGCGGGCAGGCAGCCGAGCGCGTCGGCGTCGGCGCCGATCGTGTAGCTGGCCAGCAGCGCCGCGCCGCCCGCCGGATCCCCTTCGACGGGGCAGTAGTAGGTCTGTCTCAGGCTGCCGCCGCAGAACGACGCGCCACCGGAGATCCCGTCGCTCTCCCAGAACGGCTCCCGGCAGTGAAAGGCGACCTTCGTGGCCGACCAGTACTTCGCGTCGTGGATCACGGCCATCTTGTCTTCGCTGAGCCCGGTCAACCGCAGCCGGCCCAACACGGAGAACGGGATGGTGCACAGGACGTAGTCGCAGCGCCGGGCGAGGATGTGGTCGCCGTCCCGGACGGCGACCGTGACATGGTCGTCGCACGAGTCGATGCCCACCACCTCCTGGCCGCAGCTGATGGGGCCGCGGATCCGCCCGGCCAGCCGTCGGACGATCTGGTCCATCCCTCCGCCGAGGCGGACGAGATCGGGGCCCGTCTCGCTGAGGATGTCGTCCAGGAACCGGTTGAGACGCCCGTTGTTGCTCATCCGGACCTCCGGGTGGACCGCGAAGAAGGCGTGAATGTCGACCCGATCCCTGTTGTCGCCGCGCAGGAACGGGCTCAGGTCGAACTGATTGATCAGCTCCAGCAGTTCGAGCCTGAAGTCGTCGCGCAGACTGTCGCGGAAGTCGGACGGGGCGATGGCGTCGCCGATCGCCGTCAGCCACGCGCCGAATAGGATGGTGTCGTCGCTGTACCTCCCGTCGGGCAGACTTCGCAAGAAGTCCGTCGTCAGCATTTTCGCGGCATCGCGGACGCGCGTGTGACCGGCGCTGGTCGTGCAGTAGGAATCGGTGTCCGAGAACAGCGTGTTGAAGGTGCGCACCTTGTCGGCCAAGCCGAGCTTGGTGACATACTGCATCGTGCGTCTGTGTTTGACGGGAATGCGCATGGCACCGAGTTCGATGAGTGGCGCGTCCGGCCCCGAATGAAATCGGTGTGTGTAGATCCTGCCGCCGATACGGTTGCTTCCCTCCATGATCTCGACAAGGTGCCCGCGTTTCTCCAGCTCGTACGCCGCCACCAGGCCTGCCACCCCTGCCCCGATGATGGTTACCTTCTTTGTTGTCCCGTCGGCGACACCTGTCACCCCGTGCTGCACGTTCGACACCGCGACCCCCTCGAGGAAACCGGGTTGACAACCGATCAGGTGGATACTCCTCCGCCCGCACGCGAAATGGGGACGCGTCGACTGTTGGAGTGTCTGCGACTCGTGACCTTCGGCAATTAGCGTTCGCGGTAAACTTCGCTCGCTCACGCACACTCTTGTCTGTGGCCACCCCCGTTCAAGCGTCACGTCGCTGAACTCTGTCAGTGTAAAACTCGACCAGCTTCGCCACAATCTCCGCGCGCGAATTGATACTTTTTGGCCACAGTTCGCCACTGTCGCGAATTGGTCGTGATAATGAATTCCGTGTTTGGTGAATCTGAGTGCCTGTTTCCGATCTATAGGGTCTGCGTCAGCCGGCGACTGGTGATGCGGATCATGGCCCAACGGACCATCGCCTCGTGATGGTGAGGAAGTCGTTCGTAGTCACGGACACAGCGGCGGTGGCCGACGATCCACGACAGCGTCCGCTCCACCACCCAACGGCGCGGCAGCACCGTGAAACGGGGCAGGTCCGGACGTTTGACAATCGCCACCACCACTCCGAGGGTGCGACGCGCCCAGTCCACCAACGTGCCGGTGTAGCCACCGTCGGCCCACACCAACCGCAGGCGGTCGCCGACCGTGGTGCGCAGACGCAACAGCAGCGCGCGGGCGGCGACTCGGTCCTGGATCGAGGCCGGGGTCACCAGCACCGCCAGTAGAAAGCCGACGGTGTCGACCACGATGGGCCGCTTGCGGCCGTTGACTTTCTTGCCCGCATCCCACCCCCGCGTGGCCCGTCCGACTGTGGCGGCCGCGCGGACCGACTGCGAGTCGATCACCGCCGCCGACGGCGCCGCCGCCCGGCCCCCGGCCAGCCGGGCGCGGTCCCGCAGTCCGTCAAGGATCCGTTGCGTGGCACCGGCCTTCTCCCAGATCGCGAACCGCTTGTAGACCGTCGGCCAGGGCGGGAAGTCCGCGGGCAGCGCCCGCCATTTGATGCCGTTGTCCACCAGGTACACGATCGCGTCCACGATGACCCGGCGGCAGTGTTTCTCCTGGCGCCCGCCTCGACCCGCAAGCCATGCCGGGTCCGGCAGGAGCGGGTCCAGCAGTGCCCACTGCGCGTCGGTGACATCTGACGGGTAGCGACGCTGACGTCGTGTGGGCTGGTGGGTCTCGGCCAGCTGTTGGCCGGCAGCACGGGGCACCCGCGGTGGCATCGCCCGCGGGCATCGGGCACGATAGCAACGGAACTCCTGGTGGAACGGCGCTTCGACAATGTCCGATCTACCAGGAGTTCCCTTGTCTCGTTACCCAGGCCCGTACCCACGTCAAGCTCGGAAACAGGCACTGAGTGCGCCGTCGGCCGACTGTCGTGTCTACGCGGACTGGCGGTGGGGTCGTTCGTGCCGCAACAACGACGACGTCGGGGCCGTCTCGCCGTCGGGTGACGGGCGGTCCGCGGCGGACCGTCGCGGACACGGACCGGGTGGGGTGCGCCACGCGTGCCGGCGCGCGGGCGGCGAAACCGTCAGCAGGAAAAACAGCAATGCGGGGTCACTTAGAAGGGTGAATTCCCTTCAATGTGCCGGACGGTGTCGCTAACCTCCATGGAGGGTGATCATTGATCCACTCCGGCGCAAGGCTCGTTTGTTCCACTGTGCTCGATCTCGCTCCATCCAGGCTCGATCGTCTAACGGTGCGCACCAGGAAGGCCAATGCCCGAAAATCGAATATTCGCCAACGGATTAAGTCGGCGCGCATTACTGCGTACTGCGGTGTCAATGCCGCTGACCTCGCGCGTTCTCACCACTCAAGGCAGCTTCACCACGGTTGTCGACAGCACCCTGGATCCCGGGACAATCCCGAAGTACGTGACGCGACTAGAGGCGTTGCCCGCGATGCCGATGTGGTCGTCGTACGGCGGCGTCGACTACTACATGATCGGTGTTCGGCAGTTCTCCCAACAGGTTCTGCCCTCCACCATGCCCAAGACCGTTGTCTGGGGCTACGGATCGCCTCGGAATCCCGCGACGTTCCACAGTCCGGCGTTCACCATCGAGGCGCAGGTGGGTCGTCCTGTCCGTGTGATGTGGGCGAACCAGCTCGTCGACGCGAGCGGCCGATTCCTGCCGCACCTGTTCCCGGTCGACCCGACTCTGCACTGGGCGAATCCATCCGGTGGCCGGCAGGGACGGGACTCACGGCCGGTGTTCCCCTCGACCCCCGGTCCCTACACCGGGCCGGTGCCCATCGTGACCCACCTGCACGGTGCGCACGTCACCGAGGAGAGCGACGGCTATCCCGAAGCCTGGTACCTCCCGGTCGCCTGGGACATTCCCGTCGGTTACGCGACGACAGGGTCCTACCACGACCGGTACCGCGCCGTGGCCGCGGACAGGTTCGGCGCCGAGTGGTCGCCGGGCACCGCCGTGTACCAGTACGCCAACGACCAGTCCGCGGGAACGCTGTGGTTCCATGACCACACGCTCGGCATGTCACGGCTGAACGTCCACGCCGGCCTGGCGGGGTACTACCTGCTCAGGGGCGGCGCGCGCGACCTGCCTCCGGGCGTGCTCCCCGGCCCCGCGCCGGGGCGCGGCGACCGTGCCGGAATCCGATACCACGAGATCCCCCTTGTGGTTCAGGACCGTTCCTTCAACCGTGACGGCTCGATCTTCTTCCCCGCGAGCCGGGCGTTCACCGGGGACACCCCGCCGACCGGACCCTTCATCCCGGCAAGCGACGTTCCGCCGATCTGGAACCCGGATTCGTTCGGCAACACGATGGTCGTCAACGGCCGCACCTGGCCGGTCCTGCCCGTCGAACCGCGACGCTACCGGTTCCGGTTGCTCAACGCGTGCAACGCGCGCACCCTGATGCTCAAGATCGTCGCCAATCCGCTGGCCGCCAGGCCCGCGCCGGCGGCGCTGTCGTGGTGGCAGATAGGCGCAGACGGCGGATTCCTGAGCCGTCCGGTGGAAACCGACCAGTTGCTGTGCACGACGGCAGAACGCGTCGATGTCATCGTCGACTTCACCTCTGTGGCGGTCGGAACCGAACTCTTCCTCATCAACGAAGGGCCCGACGGGCCGTTCGTTGGCGGTTCTCCCGGCAAGGGCCTGACCCCGGCCGATCCGGCGACGACGGGGCAGGTGATGAAGTTCGTCGTCACCCCACTGTCCACACGCGACACCAGTGTGCCCCCGGCCCAGTTGTCCCTGCCCCGGCTGCCGCCACTCGGTCCGTCCCGGCGCACGTGGCGGATCTCGCTGACCGAGGGCAACTCCACCTCGGCGCCGAAGGCCGCGGTGTCGTACCGGATCGGCACGGTGGCCGCCGACGGGACGCCCACACCGCTGTCCTGGGCGGACGCTGTCACGGAAACGCCCGCGCTGCGGACCACCGAGACCTGGGAGCTGGCCAACTTCACTGGGGAGGCGCATCCGATCCACCTGCATCAGGTGCAGTTCCGCGTCACCGGCCGCCAACCGCTCGCGGGCGGGTCTCCCGGCCGTGGCCCGGACGGAGGGGAGACCGGGGTCAAGGACACGGTGATCGCCTACCCGAACGAGATCACCAGAATCGACGCGCGGTTCGACATCCCGGGCCGCTACGTCGTGCACTGCCACATACTGGATCACGAGGACAACGAGATGATGCGCCCCATCGAACCGGGAGGCTGATCGGCCGACGAGTGGGCGGGAGGCCCGACAAGGCCGCCGAGATCAGCCGTCGCGCTCACGCGGCCGTGCCACCTGCGCCGCGCTGAGCGCGGCCTGCGTGCGTCGCAGGAGGGGGCACTCGCAGGGCGGGACGGGGATGCCCAGTGTCCCTCGGATCTCGGTGGCCTCGTTCAGCAGGTGGGCGGCACGGGGCCACTCCGACCGGTCGCAGGCGATCGCGGCCAGGGCCTCCAGCACGCTGGCCGTGCGCCACCGGTCGCCCAGCTCCCGGTGCACGGCGAGGCTCCGTTCGAGCAACGGTTCGGCCTCGGCCGACCCGGTGGCGTGGTGGACGAGACCGAGCAGGTTGAGCGCCCAGGCGATGCCTTCCCGGCACCCGGTCCGCTCGGAGATCGCGTGGGCTTCGAGCAACAGCCGACGCGCCAGCTTGCTGTCGCTGCGGTAGTGTGCCACGGCGCCCAGGTTCTTGAGCGCGCTGGACGTCGACTCGGCGTCGCCCAGCTTCCGGGAATGTCGCAGGCTCTCGTACGCCCACCGCTCGGCCGAGACGAGATCGCCCCGCAGCCAAGCCGTGAAGGCACACAAGTGCAGGGCGAGCGCGATGCCGTGCTCGTCGTCAAGGGCCTGGAAGTTCCGCAGGGCCGACTGGTGGTAGTCGAGCGCGCGCGGGTAGTCGCCCTGTTCCCGGCAGATCGAGCCGAGCAGCGAGCGAACGAACGCGAGGCCCCGCTGGTCGCCGCCCGACTCGTACAGGATCAGGCTCTGCTCGGCCAGCAGCACGGCGGGGTCGTAGTCACACTGGAGGAACGTGACGGCCGCCGCGCCGGCGAACGCCTTGGCGCGCAACGTCGCAGGCGCCCGTCCGTCGCGCTCCAGCGCTGCCGTCAGCCAGTCGCGGCAGTCCTGGTAGTGGCCCCGCAGCCGGCAGTAGCGGATCAGCGCGCTGGTCAACCGCAGCGCCAGGGTCGGGTCGGACTGCGTGAGGGTCCATGTCACCGCGGCGCGAAGGTTCTCGTGCTCGGCGGCGAGCCGCTTCAGCCATTGCACCGCGCCCGCGCCGCACAGTTGCCCCTCCGCCCGCTCGGCCAGCCTCAAGTGGTACTCGGCATGCAGACGCCGAGCCTGCGCGCGTTCCTCACGAGTGATCTGCTCGGCCGCGAAGTGACGGATCGTGTCCAGCAGCCGATAGCGCGCGGTGTCGGGTTCCTTGGTGACCAACGACTTCTCGACCAGCCTGCCCAACAGGTCCACCGCGTCGTCGTGCGGCCACAGCGCCTCCACGGCGGGAAGTTCGAAACTCCCGGCGAACACCGCCAGGCTCCGGAACAGGGCCTGTTCGTCGGGCGTGAGCAGGTCGTAACTCCACTTGATGGTCGCGTGCAGGGCTCGATGCTGCGGGCGGGCGCCGTGGCCGCCGGAGCACAGCGCGAGGAACCGGTCGCGCAGGTGCTCGGCGATCTGGGACACCGGGAGCGCCGCCGTGCGTGCCGCCGCCAGTTCGATGGCCAGTGGCAGGCCGTCCAGACTCGCGCAGATCGTGACCAGCGCCTGTGCCGTGGCGGCGTCCTTCTCGATGTGGGCGCCGGCCTCCTGAGCCCGGTCGACGAACAGGTGGATCGCGTCGTAGGAGGCCAGATCTTCGTAGGAATACGTGGCGTCGGGATCAGGCGTGGGCAGGGGCCGCAGGGTGTAGACCGATTCGCCGGGCACGTGCAGTGGCTCGCGGCTGGTGGCCAGTACGTGCAGCGCCGGGCAGGCGGACAGCAGTGCGCGGACGAGTTGCGCGCAGGCCTTGACGAGGTGTTCGCAGTTGTCCAGGACCAACAGCATCGTCCGATCGCGGACATGGTCGACCAGAGTGTCGAGCACACTGCGACCCGCGCGTTCGGGCAGGCGGAATGCATCGGCGACGGACTGCGGCACGAGGGCGGGTTCGTTCAGTGGCGTCAGGTCCACGAAGCCGAGCCCGCCTGTCTCGTACCCGGAGGCCACGGCGATGGCCAACCGCGTCTTGCCGCATCCGCCCGGACCGGTCAGCGTGACCAGGCGCCGCTGGTCCAGCAGCCACCGTGTTCTCGCCATGTCCGCCGCCCGATCGACGAGTCGGGTCAGGGGCACTGGTAGGGGGCGCCTGAAACGGTCGGCGAGCGACGGATCGGCGACCGGCACGATCGGCGTCGCCGACAGGTCCAGCGTGGGGTCCGCGGCCAGGACGGCGACTTCCAACCGGCGCAGCTGCCTGCCCGGCTCGATACCGAGTTCGTCAACCAGGGCGGTGCGCGCACGGTGGAAGGCGGCAAGCGCGTCGGCCTGCCGCCCGGATCGGTACAGGGCGAGGATCAGCAGCTCCCACAGGCGTTCCCGAAACGGGTGCTGGGTGACCAGCGACTCCAGTTCGCCGACGGCGGTGATGTGTTCGCCGAGCGCGAGCCGGGCACTGATCAGGTCCTCCGAGGCGGCGAGCCGGATCTCGCCGAGCCGGACAGCCGCGGCGCGGGCCCATTCGCCCTGTCGGCAATCGGTCAGCGGCTCGCCGCGCCACAGCGTGAGTCCTGCTCGGAGCAGACGCGATGACAGCTCGCTCTGCCCCATGGCCACTGCGCTGCGCCCCGCCGCGGCCAGGTTCTCGAACCGGGTGGCGTCCACCTCGTCCGGTTCGGCCAGCAGCACGTAGCCAGGATCCCGGGTCGCGATGACATCGGTGACGCCTGCCTGCCGCAGTTGGTGGCGGAGCCGGGCCATGTGGCTGTGCAGGGTCTTGACCGCGGTCGGCGGTGGAGCCTGTGGCCACAGGGCCTTGATGAGCGCGTCCTGGGAAATCGTGGTCCCGGGTTGCAGCGCGAGCCGGGCGACGAGGGTGCGCTGTCCCCTTCCACGCAAGTCGACCTGGCCGTCGGGTCCGGCCACTTCCACCGGTCCCAGGATGCGTATGTCTAACCCCTCGGACATCAGCCCACCCCGTCTTGGCCGCCAGACGCACTGGCTCAGATTCGGACAAGTTGGCCGCCAGACGCACTGGCTCAGATTCGGACAAGTTGGCCGCCAGACGCACTGGCTCAGATTCGGACAAGTTACCGGAGCCGGCTCGGGGTAAGGAAAGGCTGCATACAGGGCCAGACGGCGACGCTGACGACATTCGGCCAGCGCGCGCCGCTGCACGCCAGGGTTGCGCCGGCCACAACCGCGGTGCAACCCGAACGCAAGTGGTGGGCGCTGTGGTTTGTGCTGTGACGGAATCCGCTGACATGGCGGCCGATCGCCTTACGGCGGTCCTTGCCGAGACACTGGCCGATGTCCTGCGCGTCGACCAGGTGCCGGTCGACGGCCACTTCTTCGACGACCTGGGCGCCAACTCGTTGGTCATGGCGCACTTCTGCGCCCTGGTCAGGAAAAGGGCCGACCTGCCGTCGGTGTCGATGAAGGACGTCTACCGCAACCCGACGATCGGTGGACTCGCTTCGGCACTCGGCGGGGCGACGCGTTCGGCCGTCGAGCCGTCCGCCGTCGAGCCGACCGAGCACAGGGGGCACGGGAGCACGCCGCGGTACCTGCTCTGCGGCGTGCTGCAATTCCTGATTTTCCTGGGCTATTCCTCTGTCGCCGCGGTGGCGACCACGCAGGGCTACGGGTGGGTCGGCGCCAGCTCCGGTGTGGTCGACATCTACGTGCGGTCGGTCCTGTTCGGCGGCGCCGGCTTCGTCGGCATGTGTGTCTTCCCCATTGTGGCGAAGTGGCTCGTCGTCGGTCGGTGGAAAGCCGGCGAGTTCCCCGTCTGGGGCCTCGCCTACGTGCGTTTCTGGGTGGTCAAGGCACTGCTGCACGCCAACCCGATGATCTTCTTCGTGGGCAGCCCGCTGTACGTGCTGTACCTGCGGGCACTCGGTGCGCGGATCGGCAAGGGCGTCACCATCCTGTCCCGCAACGTTCCCGTCTGCACCGACCTGCTGGCGGTCGGCGCCGGCTCGGTGATCCGCAAGGACTCGTTCGTCCAGTGCTACCGGGCGCACGCCGGACATATCCAGACCGGCCCGGTCACCCTCGGCCGGGACGTCCTCGTCGGCGAGAAGACCGTGCTCGACATCAACACCTCGATGGGCGACGGAGCGCAGCTCGGCCACACCTCGGCGTTGCACAGCGGCCAGTCGGTGCCGGCCGGCCAGCGGTGGCACGGTTCCCCGGCGCAGCGCACGGAGCTGAACTACCTGAGGGTTGCTCCGGCGAGCTGCGGCACGGCGCGCAGGGTCGGCTTTGGCCTCGTCAGTCTGCTTCAGACGTTGCTGCTGTACGTGCCGCTGGTCGTCGGGGGCGGGCAGGTGGTGGCCCAGGAGGTGCCGGCGCTGGACGCGGTGCTCGCCCAGGGCACCGAGGCGATCGCGTCGGCGGATCTGTGGACCGATGCGTTGATCCTGTCACTCGCGCTGTTCCTCGGTTTTGTCGTCGCCGGCTTCGTCGCCGCGTTCGGCGTCGCGCGCCTGCTGAACCTGATGCTCAAGCCGGACAAGGTCTATCCGCTCTACGGCCTGCACTACTCCACCCACCGGGCGATCGCGCGCCTGACCACCATGAAGTCCTTCGCCTGGTTCTTCGGCGACAGCTCCTACATCGTCAACTATCTGCGCGGCCTGGGGTACGACCTGTCCACGGTCGAGCAGACCGGCTCGAACTTCGGCACGGACGTGCGCCACGACAACCCGTACCTGAGTGCCGTCGGCCGCGGCACGATGGTCGCCGACGGGCTGTCGATCATCAACGCCGACTTCTCCAGCACGTCCTTCCGCGTGTCCCGGGCGGTGATCGGGCCGCACAATTTCCTCGGCAACCACATTGCCTACCCGGCGGGCGGACGTACCGGCGACAACTGCCTGCTGGCCACGAAGGTGATGGTCCCGCTGGACGGCGAGGTCCGCGCGGGCGTCGGGCTGCTCGGCTCGCCGTCCTTCGAGATCCCGCGGTCCGTGGACCGCGACGGCCGGTTCGACCAGCTGCGCGCCGGCGACGAGTTGCGGCGGCGTCTCGCCGCGAAGAACCGATACAACATCGGCACGATGGCGATCTTCCTGTTCCTGAGGTGGCTGCACGTGTACCTGCTCACGGTGCTCGGCCTCGCGTCCGTCGACCTGGCCGACGAGCTCGACGGCCTGGCCATCGCCATGATCCCTCTGCTCGGCCTCGTGATCACGACCGGCTACTTCGTGTTCGTCGAGCGCGTCACCGCGCGGTTCCGGCCGCTGCGGCCGCGGTTGTGCTCCATCTACGACCCGTACTTCTGGTGGCACGAGCGCCTCTGGAAGGTACCCGACCACTACCTCAACGTCTTCAACGGCACCCCGTTCAAGAACGCCGTGTGGCGGCTGCTCGGCGCTCGCTTCGGCAGCAGGGTCTTCGACGACGGCTGCTACCTGACGGAGCGGACGCTGACGAACATCGGCGACGACTGCACGCTCAACGCGGGAAGCAAGATCCAATGCCACTCGCAGGAGGACGGCACCTTCAAGTCCGACCACAGCACGATCGGCGCCGGCTGCACCCTCGGCGTCGGGGCGCTCGTCCACTACGGCGTGACGATGGGCGAGGGTGCGGTGCTCGCCGCCGACTCCTTCCTCATGAAGGGCGAGGAGATCCCGCCCCGCGGACGGTGGGGCGGAAACCCGGCCACGCCGGACGCGAGCGGTGTGGCGACGGTGACGGTGACGGAAGGAAAAGTCAATGGCAACGCCAACGGAGTCCGGCCGGGAGTTCTGGCGCGGCGTGCTTCTCGCCGGCGGCTCCACCACGATCCCACGGTGGACGCGCACGGCGGTGACGGGTGTCGCCGAGCATGACTCGACGATCCCCGACGACGTCACGACCGCGCTGAGCCGGCTGGCGGACGAGCTGGCGGTGCCGGCGAGTTCGGTGCAGCTGGCGGCCCATGCCAAGGTGCTCGCCGCGCTGTGCGGCGAGCGGGAGATCGTGACCGGCTACGTCGCGGAGCGCGGCGGTCCGCCGTTGCCCTGCCGGCTGGCGATCGAACGGGACACATGGCGGACACTGCTGCGCGACGTTCGGCGCACCGAGTCGGAACTGCTGGCGCACAAAGACTTTCCGGTCGAGGAGTGCGGACGTGAGCTGGGCGTGACCGAGCAGGCGTTCGAGGTCGTGTTCGATCCGACCGGCGACGGCGATCTCACCGGCCGGACCGCGCTGCGGGTGGGCGTCGTGCGCCAGGCCGGACGAGTGGTGCTGCGGCTGCGGTATCGGACCGATGTCCTCGACGCCGCCTGCGCCGCCAGGATCGCCGGCTACCACCGCACCGCGCTCGCGCTGCTCGCCGCCGATCCGGATGCCGAGCACGGGCCGCAGAGTCTGCTGTCCGCCGAGGAGTTCCGCTGGCAACTCGACGAACTCGCCGGCCCGCGCCGGGAACTGCCGGACCGTCGGTTCCATGAGCTGTTCGAGCGGCGGGTACGGATGCACCCGGAAGCCGTCGCCGTCGTGCACGGCGATCGGCGACTGACCTATCGGGAGCTCAATGCCAGGGCCAACCGGCTGGCGCGAGCCCTGCTGGCGCGCGGGCTGCGCCGCGAAGGCGCCGTCGCGGTGATGACCGAGCGTAACCTGGACTGGACGGCCGCCGTCATCGCGGTCTTCAAGGCCGGCGGCGTGTACCTGCCGATCGAACCGCACCTGCCGGCCGACCGCGTCACGGCCATGCTCCGCCGTGCCGGCTGCGGGCTCGTGCTGACCGAACTCGGCAGCACCCGTTCGCTCGACCGCGACCTCGACATGCTGTCCCGGACCGAGTTGATCTTCATCGACGCGGTCTACGGACAGCCGTACGCCGATGGCGATCTCGGTGTCGGCGTCGCGCCGGAGCAGCTCGCCTACATCTATTTCACCTCCGGCTCCACCGGCGAGCCCAAGGGCGCGATGTGCGAGCACGCGGGCATGCTCAACCACCTCTATGCCAAGATCGACGACCTGGGAATCGCCGCGGGCCACGTGGTCGCCCAGACCGCGCCCCAGTGCTTCGACATCTCGCTGTGGCAGCTGCTGTCCGCGCTGCTGGTCGGCGGGCGGACCCTCCTGGTCGGGCAGGAGACGATCCTGGACGTCGAGCGGTTCGTGGACACGATCGTGCGCGGTCGGGTCGCCGTGGTGCAGGTCGTGCCGTCCTACCTCCACGTCGTGCTGGCCTGGCTGGAGCACAACCCGTGCCGGCTGCCGGACCTGCGGTTCGTGTCGGTCACCGGCGAGGAGCTGCGCAAGGACCTCACGCGGCGCTGGTTCGCCGCCCAACCGGGGATCAGGCTGGTCAACGCGTACGGGCTGACCGAGACCTCGGACGACACCCACCACGAGGTGATGGCCGCGCCGCCGGACCGGGACCGGGTTCCGCTCGGTCGGTGCGTCAACAACGTGCGCGCGTACGTGGTCGACGAGCACCTGTCGCCGGTGCCGCTCGGCGCCCCCGGCGCGATCGTGTTCTCCGGGGTCTGCGTCGGCCGGGGCTACGTCAACGATCCGGAGAGCACCCGGTCGGCCTTCATGGCGGATCCAAACCGGGAGGGCGAACGCCTCTTCTGGAGCGGCGACTACGGCTGCTGGCTGCCCGACGGCAAGCTGGAGTTCATCGGCCGCCGTGACCATCAGGTCAAGATCCGTGGCTTCCGGGTCGAGATCGGCGAGATCGAGGGAGTCCTGTCGCGGGTGCCCGGTGTCCGTGCCGGTGTGGTGGTCGTCGTCCGACGGGCCGGCCTGAGCGACCATCTGGTGGCCTACTATCACGGCCCCGCACCGGTGGCTGTCGACGTGCTGCGGGGCCGGCTGGCGGAATCGCTGCCCGGGCACATGGTTCCCGGCGCGTTCGGATGGCTGGAGAATCTGCCACTGACCGCCAACGGCAAGATCGATCGAAAGACGTTGGCGATGCGCGCCGCGGAGCGTGCCGCCGCCGAGCCGGATCGCGACGCGCCGAGCACGCCGACCGAGCGGCGGCTGGCGGTCGCGTGGGCGAAGGTGCTCGGCATGCGGGCGGACCGGATCAACCGGCACGACCACTTCTTCGACCGGGGCGGCACGTCGCTGGCGGCGGTGCAGTTGGTGATCAGCCTTGACCGCGCGGTGTCCCTGGGTGACGTCACCCGCAACCCGGTGCTCGCCGACCTGGCCGAGCTGTTGGCTTCCACATGACTACCGATCCCCAACCCGGAGAGGGTGAGGCCCCATGAGTACCAGCCCCCAGCCCGCCGCCAACCCAGGAGAGCGCGAGGCCCCGCCGATGCCTGGACCGTCGCCGGATTTCGGTCGCCGCCACCCACCGCACCGCGCCACCCGAGCCGACGCGGCGATCGAAATCCGGACAGGGAAGGCATCGGCCCCCAAGGGGCCGAGCCGCGACGCCGAAGGCGGCGCCAACAACACAGTCGACCTGCGACCGGGCACACCGCCGATGCTGTGGGCCGACGACGCCGGCGACGCGCTGCAGTGGACGGCCGAGCATCGGGGCGGACTGCGCGCCGTGGTCACCGAGTACGGCTCACTACTGGTCCGTGGTCTCGGGCTCCAGGACGTGGAAGACGCCGCCGCCGTCTTCCGGCGGCTGGCGACCAGCCTGATGACCGAGAGGGAGACGTTCGCCCCCCGGCGGGTCCACGTCGACGGCGTGTACTCCTCGTCACCGTGGCCGTCGGGCGAGCCGATGTGCATGCATCACGAGCTGAGCTACGCGGTGGAGTTCCCCGGGCTGATGCTGTTCGCATGCCTGTGCGCCCCGACCGCCGGCGGGGCGACGACGGTCGCCGACTCGGCGGCCGTGCTCGACACGCTGCCCACCGAGTTGGTGGGACGGTTCGAGCGGGAGGGCTGGTTGCTCGTGCGCAACTACAGCGGCGAGATCGGGGCATCGGTCGCGGAGGCGTTCGGCACCGACGACCGGGCTGCTGTCGAGAACTACTGCCGGGCCAACGCGATCGAGTACGAGTGGCGGCCCGACGGCGGGCTGCGCACCCGGCAGCGCCGCCGTGCCGTGGTGCGCCATCCGGTGACCGGCCGGCGTTGCTGGTTCAACCAGATCGCGTTCCTCAACGAGTGGACGATGGTCCCCGAGGTGCGCGAATACCTCGTGGACGTCTACGGCGCCGACGGGCTGCCGTTCACCACCCGCTTCGGCGACGGCGACCCGGTCGACGCCGGGATCGTGCGGCTGCTCGACGATGCCTACGAGGCCACCACGCTGTGTGAGCCATGGCGGGCCGGCGACCTCCTGCTCGTGGACAACGTCCGCACCGCGCACGGCAGGCAACCCTTCGAGGGACCGCGGAACGTGCTGGTCGCGATGGCCGACCCGATGCGCACGCCCGAGGTGAGCAACGGATGACCAGGATCCAGCCCGCCGCGACGAACTTCCCGATGTCCGAGCCCGCCATCACGCCGACGTTCGCCGTGATCTCCGGCGCCCAGGTGCAGCACGTGCTGCGGGGGCGCGAGAACCAGGTCGTGGAGGTGATCGACGACGCCTACCGGCTGCACTGCTTCGGCGGCTCGGTGAACCCGCTGCCCTGTTTCCTGCGCCTGCCCGACCGACCGTCCTCTCGGATCAGCGCGCTGCCCGCGTCGATCAGCGGCCAGATGCGGGTGGACGGCCTGAAGTGGATCTCCAGCTTCCCCGGCAACGTGGCAGCCGACATCCCTCGGGCGTCGGCCGTGCTGATCCTCAACAACCACGACACCGGCTACCCGTTCGCCTGCATGGAAGGCTCGATCATCAGCGCCACCAGGACGGCGGCGTTGGCGGCGCTGGCGGCCGAGTGGCTCGGCTGCGCCCGGCTGCGCCCGACCCGGATCGGGTTCTTCGGGGCGGGGCTGATCGCCCGCTACATCCACACCTATCTGATCGGCACCGGCTGGTCGTTCGACGAAACCGGCGTGTACGACCTGTCCGCGGACAGCGTGGCCGGCTTTCGCGGCTACCTCGAGCGGTCGGGCGCCGCCGGCCGGATCACCGGGCACGACAGCGCCGAGCAGTTGATCCGAGCCAGCGACCTGGTGGTCTTCGCCACCGTCGCCACCACGCCGCACATCAGCGACCTTTCCTGGTTCGAGCACAATCCGTTGGTGCTGCACATGTCCCTGCGCGATCTCGCGCCGGAGGTCGTGCTCGCCTCGGTCAACATCGTCGACGACGTCGAGCACTGCCTGACGGCCAACACCTCGATGTCGCTGGCCGAGCGCGTGGCGGGCAACCGGGAATTCCTGTGCGGCACGCTGGACGACGTGATGGACGGACGGGTGGCTCTGCCGATGGACAGGCCGCTGGTGTTCTCGCCGTTCGGCCTCGGCGTGCTCGACCTGGCGCTGGGCAAGTACGTCTACGACGAGGTGGCGCGCAACGGCGAACTGCGCCTCGTCGACGACTTCTTCCACGAACTGCGCCGGTACGGATGACCGACCGGGCACTTCGCCCCAGTTCGCCACGCAGATGAGGAGGCTATCGTGGGGGTCGTTTCCGTTCCCCAGGACTTCAACGAGGAGGAGCTGTTCGTCGACGTCCGGCCGATCCTCGGGCGTCCGCTCTTCCTGAAATGCGAGGGGTTCAACTTCGCGGGCTCGATCAAGCTGAAGGCCGCGACGGCGATGGTGCGGGCCGCGGAGCGGGACGGCGTGCTGACGCCACGGTCCGTGCTGGTCGAGTCGTCGTCCGGGAACCTGGGCGTGGCGCTCAGCGTGATCGCGGCCACCGCGGCATACCGGTTCCTGTGCGTGACCGACTCCCGCTGCAATCTGTCGGCCAGGCGGCTGATGGAGGCATTGGGCAGCCAGGTGCACGTCATCACCAAGCCCAAGCCCGGCGGCGACTTCCTCGGCGCGCGGATCGACCACGTCCGCGCGCTGTGTGCCTCCGACGACCGGTACGTGTGGCTCGACCAGTACACGAACCCGGAGAACTGGCGGGCGCACTGCCGCACGACGGCGCCGGCGATCGCCCGCCAGTTCCCGCGACTGGACGTGCTGTTCGTCGGCGCGGGCACCACCGGAACCCTGATGGGCTGTGCGCGGTACTTCCGGGCGTGGCACCGAAGAGTGCGCGTCGTCGCGGTGGACAGCGTCGGTTCGGCCATCTTCGGCGGTGCGCCGGGCAGACGGATGATTCCGGGACTCGGCGCGAGCGTCCGTCCGCCGCTGCTCGATGAGTTCTATGTGGACGAAGTGGTGCGGGCCGACGAGGCTGACGCCATCCGGGCCTGCCATCGGCTCGCCAGCAGCGGATTCCTGTTCGGCGGTTCGACCGGCTCGGTGGTCAGCGGCGCGATGGACTGGCTGTCCCGGCACGACACACGGGGACTCACCGCGGTGGCGATCGCCCCGGACCTCGGTGAGCGCTATCTCGACACCGTGTACCAGAGCAACTGGCTGCACGACCTCTACGGCCCGGCCGTGCTCGGCTCCGACGCGCTGACGGGCGTTCAGTGAGCCGGCCGGCGCTCGTTGACCCAGGCGGCGACCTGCGCGCGGGAGGTGAAGCCGAGCTTGGTGAGGATGTGTTCGACGTGGCCCTCGGCGGTGCGTAGGGCGATGACGAGGCGGCCGGCGATGTCCTTGTTGGACAGTCCGTCGGCGATGAGCTCGGCCACCTGGAACTCGCGTTTGGTCAGCGGTGTCTGCAGCGGTGCGACCTGGGGCTTGGTGGTGTCCTCGGTGCTCCGCATCGTGTCACCCAGCGCGTAGGCGACCGCCTCGTCGAGCGTGAGTTCGGTACCCCGGCGGAAGCCGGCCTCGTACCCCGCGTCCCCGAGCGCGCTGCGAGTGAGCTCCGTGCAGGTCTGGTGGGGAGCGTTGAAATACTTCGATCCGAACAGGGGAAGGCCGACCGACGACCAGATGGTGCGGGCGGCGCCCTGCAACACCGCGGCTCGGGGTGCCGTGTCCGTCAACGCCTCCAGCAGCGCGAGCAGTTCGATGGGCAGCACGATGCCCACGAGGTCGCGGAAGGTGTAGTTGATGCGGACGCACTCCCGTGCGTGACGGATCGCCTGACTCAGGTCGCCCTTGGTGCACGCCGCGAAGGCCAGCACATACAGCGAGTAGGAGTAGGCCCACCGCTCGCCGTGCGCCAGGCAGACGCGCTGTATCTGCAGGCAGACCTCGACCGCCTTGTCGAGGTCGCCGCGGAAGGCGGAGACCATGGCCAGCTCGACCCGAGCCATGATCACATTGCTGTTCAGCTCGCCGAACGCGGCGTAGCGCCGGACCGCCTCCTCGAACAGCGCCTGGGCGCGAACGTGTTGACCGGTCAACAATGCGACGCAGCCGAGTCGGTGCACCGCGTAGGCCGTCGGCAGGTCGCTGTCCAGCACGTCCGCCATCGCCCGGCACTCGTGCAGCATCGTCGTCGCGGCGGCGAAGTCGCCCTGCAGGATGCACAGGTAGCCGTTGACCCACAGCGCCTTGGCCCGTGCGTGGCTCGGCTCGGTGTTCTGGGCCAGCGCGCGGTCCAGCCAGCGGCGGCCCTCGGCGAGGAAGCCACAGCCGACCCAGTAGAACCACAGCGTGCCGGCCAGCTCCAGTCCGACCTGGGACTGGCCCGGTGCGGTGAGGCAGAACTCCAGCGCGGCGCGAAGGTTGGCGTGTTCCGCCCACGTGCGTCGAAACGTCCGCTCCTGGTCCTGACCGAACCAGTCCCGCTCGCACGACTGGGCCACCCGGAGGTACCAGTCGCGGTGCCGACGGCGCAACGTCATTGGCTCGTCGTCCTCGGCCAGCCGGTCCGCGCCGAACTGCCGCAACGTGTCCAACATTCGGTAGCGCACGCCCTCCGGGCCGCGCTCGTAGGTCAGCACCGACTTCTCGACCAGTCCCGTCGCCACGTCGAGAACCTCGCCGGGGCAGATGCTGTCGCCGGAACAGATCATTTCCGCCGCCCGCAGGTCGAAGCTCCCGGCGAAGACGGATGCCCTGGCCCACAACAGTCGCTCCTGACGGGTGCACAGGTCGTAGCTCCACTCGACGGTCGCGAGCAGGGCCCGGTGCCGGGGCGACCCGCCCCAGCGCCGGGTGATCAGCAGTTGGTAGCGGTCGTGCAGGCGGTCCAGGATCTGGTGGAGCCCCAGCACGCGAACCCGTACCGCCGCCAGTTCGATCGCCAACGGGATCCCGTCGAGCCGGTGGCACAGCGTCGCGACCTGAGTCCAGTTGGCCGAGGTGAGCTCGAAGTCCGGTGCCGCGGCCGACGCCCGGGTCGCGAACAGCGTCACGGCGGGATACCGGTTGCGCGCGTTCGGCGGCAACGGGTGTTCGGGGTTTGGTGTCTGCAGCGGCGGGATGGGCAGGATGTGTTCCCCGCGAGCCCGCAGCGGCTGCCGGCTGGTCACCAGCACGCGCAGTCCCGGCGCGGCGTCCAGCACTGTCTCGACGAGGAGGGCGCACGCGTCCACCAGGTGCTCGCAGCCGTCCAACACCAGCAACAGTCGTCGATCGCGCAGGTGGTCGGCGAGGACCGCGGACACCTCGTGCCCAGTGTCGTCATATGCGTTCAGCGTCTCTGCCACCGTGTGCGCCACCAGGTCGCGATCGTCGAGCCCGGAGAGCTGGACGAGCCACGCCCCGTCGGTGAAGGACCGCCGCAGCTCGCGGGCGACGCGCAGGGCGACCCTGGTCTTGCCGACGCCGCCCATCCCGGTGAGCGTGACCAGCGGGCATTGCGACACCAACTGCTTGGCGTCGGAGATCTCCCGCTGGCGGCCGACGAAGCTGGTGACCTCAGCCGGAATGTTGCCCATCCGCCGCCGCGTCGATGAGCCCGCTGGTTCCGTCACGTTGCCCGCCAAAGAATCTACTGGATGATCGCCAGCGTCGACGGGTCAGCTTCCGACGTCGATGGTCCACTGGGTCGCCGTCCGCTGCGCGCTGCCTGGTCACCTCCGGTGAAACCACGGCCGTACGGTAGGGGCCAAGTCATGGCACGTCAACGGGCGTACCTAGCCTAATTTGAGTCCTTTGGCGACCGATTCATGTCAATGGCGCGAAGGTGCCGACGACGCTGAGCGGCACACGGGGCCGGAGAACGGACCGGCGGGCTTTCGCGCAACCTTGTTGTGGGGCGCCGGCGCACTCCACCGCCGGCGGCCCGAAGCCGCGGCGAGGTGGCCACCGGTATGGCCTCTTGGAGGCCGCTGCCAACCAGTGGAATCTGGGACTCGTCGGACAAGTGCGAGCCGTCGGGAGTGCGCACCCGATGTCTCGCACGGAAAGGAGGTGTTCGGCTGACAACGACGCGGTGCGTCTCGGAGATCCGACCAAGTACACGAGCATAGCTCGGAGATACTGCGGGGCCAGCTGCATGGCCCCCTTCTGCGGGTCGGCCACCGGCAACAGACTGTGGACGTGGATCTTCATCGTGGCGAGGCCGCGCGTCGTTGCACGACTTCGGCTTGCCGGGCAGAGCACCGGGTTCGGCGTCTGGGCAGGGTGGCCGGGTGAGCGACATGGCTGTCGTCGGTTTGGCGTGCAGATTTCCGGGCGCGGCCGATGTGGGGCAGTACTGGCGAATGATTCTCAGGGCGGAACGGCAGTTCGACGCGATTCCGCCCGATCGCTGGCGACACGAGACATTCCACGATCCACACGATCGCCGCTCTCCGCACACGGCCTACACCGACCAGGTCGCCTTCCTCGATGACGTCGAGCGGTTCGCGACCGTGCACTACAACATCCCGCCCCGGCGGGCCGTCGCGATGGACCCGCAGCACAGGTTGTTCATCGATCTCGCGCGGGAGTCGTTGCAGGACGCGGGATGGGAGCGCCGCCCTTTCGACCGGGCGCACACCGGCGTGTTCATCGGCCTGAACCAGTCCGACTACCAGGCTCTGGCGGCGACGCGACTGCACGCGATGCTGCTCGCCGACGGGTCGCTGCATGGCGGGCAGGACGACGAAGCGCTGCTCGCCGCCGTCCAGGACGCGGCGCAGGGGGCGCTCGCACCGCTCCAGGCGTTCTCGCTGCCCGGCACGTTGCCGAACATGGCGGCGTGCGCGGTCAGCTCGGTCTTCGACCTCGGCGGTCCCGCGTTCGCCGTCGACTCGGCGTGCTCGTCGGCAATGGTCGCGCTCCATGAGGCCATGCACCATCTGCGGGCCGGCACCTGCACGGTCGCGCTGGTCGGTGGAGTCTTCCTCAACCTCACGCCCGACGCTCTGGTCGGCTTGTGCCGCGTCGGGGCTGTGTCGGCGCGCGGGGTGTGCCGTCCCTTCGACCAGCGCGCCGACGGAATGGTGCTCGGCGAGGGCGGCGCCGTCGCGGTGCTGCGGCCGTTGGCGGACGCGGTGCGCGACGGCGACCGGGTGTACGCGGTGATCAAGGGGGTCGGCACGTCGAACGACGGCGCGACCGACGGTCCCGTGACACCTCGGGTCGAGGGACAGTTGGCGGCGTTCCGGGCCGCTTACCGCGACGCCGGCGTCAGCGCGAACACGGTCGAGTTCGTCGAGGCGCACGGCACGGGCACCGCCGTGGGCGACCGAGTGGAGCTCGAGGCGCTGCGCGCGTTGCGGACGGAGGATTCCGAGCGCGCCGCGGCGGAGTGCCAGGTGTCCTCGGTCAAGGCGTTGATCGGGCACACGATGGCGGCGGCCGGCGCCGCCGGGCTGGTGAAGGCCGTGCTGGCGGTGCACAACGCCACGATCCCGCCGCAGCCGGAGACGACGCCCGACGCCGCACTGTTGGACGGTGCGAGGCTCGCGATCGCCGAGCGGGCGCTGCCGTGGCGCAGCGTGCCGCAACACCCGCGACGGGCCGCGGTCAGCTCGTTCGGTTTCGGCGGCACCAACGTCCATGTCGTGCTGGAGGAGGCGCCGCGGCGGCGCACCGCGCGCGCCGACCGACCGGTGCCGTTCCTGCTCACCGCCGACTCGCTGGACTTGCTCGCCGAGCATGTGACGGCGGTGCGCGAACAGATCGTGGCCGACCCCGGACTGACGCCGTCCTCTGTCGCGTACACCCTGGCGACTCGCGCGCCGCTGCCCGCCCGCGTGGCCTTCATTGCGACCAGCCGCAGCGAGTTGATCGATCTGCTCGGCGCCGCCGCGGCGGCGCTGCGTGCGGGCGAGGTCGGCGATCTCGGCAGGGGCATTCACGCCGCGGCGACGCCGCTCGCCGAGCAGGACCGGCAGGTGGCGTTCCTCTACCCGGGGCAGGGCGCACAGCGGGTCGGCATGCTCAGCCAGCTCTACCACGGATTCCGCAGCTTCCGCGGCGAGATCGAGCGGTTGGACGACCGCGTCCACGCCTCGACCGGGACGTCGTTCGCATCCCTGGTCTGGGGGTGGGAATCCGCCCCCGAGATCGCGGAGACGGCTCTCACCGACACCCGCCGCTGTCAGCCGGCCCTCGGCGCGTTGGGCATCGCGACGACCACGTTGCTCGCCGAGTTCGGCATCAGCCCCGACATCACGGTGGGCCACAGCGTCGGCGAGTTCCCCGCCGCGGTCGCCGCCGGGCTGCTCGACCCGGTCGACGCCATCGACTTCCTGGTGCACCGGGCGGAGGCGATTGCCAACGGCGGTAGCCGGGGGGCCGGCGGGATGGTCGCCGTGCAGAGCAGCGAGGAACGGTTCGACGAGCTCACCGCCGGGATCGAGGGGATGTGGCCCGGCTGCTTCAACCATCCGGAGCAGGTGGTCGCCAGCGGCTCGGTGGGCGCGCTGGCGATGCTCACCGAGCGCTGCGCGCGGGCGGGAGTGTCGACAGTGCCGCTGCGCGTCTCGCACGCGTTCCACTCGCCGCTGGTGGCCGACGCCGACGACCTGGTCGCCGAGCAGGTCGCCGAGCTGCCGCTGCGCTCCGGCAGGGTGCTCGTTTCCACGATCAGCGGTCGGGTCTGCACGGATCCGGACGAGTTGCGCGGCTGGTGGCAACGATCCGCGTCATCGCCGGTGCGGTTCGCGGCGGCCAGCCAGGCCGCGGCCGGCGCCGGCGCCCGCGTCTTCGTCCAGGTCTTCGGCGGGAACGGGCTACTCGCCATGGCCCAGCGGTCGATCGCGGACACCACCGGCTGCCACTTCGTCGCCCTGGAGACCGAACCGGATGACGGCCGAGCCTTCCTGTCCGGGCTTGTCCGGCTGGCCGTGCTGGGGCTGCCGGTGGACCTGCTGCCGCTGTTCGGCGACAACGAACGCGACCTGGCCACGCTGCCGCCCTCACCGCTGGCCACCCAGCCGTACTCGATCCGAACCGCGCCGCGCCACCGACCGCCGCGCGGGCGCGTCCGGCCGGTCGCCTCGCCGGGCGGAGCCCTCACCACCACCATCGATCCACCGGAGAACCCCGTGAACGACCTGGTCAACCTCCTCAACGAGGTGCTCGCCGTGCTCCGCACCCTCACCACGGTCGAGCACGCGAACGCCTTGGCACCCGCACGGGACTCACCACCCGTCCGGGACCAGGTGCTCGCCGCGATCGCCGAGATCAGCGTGTACCCGCCGGACCACCTGCGGGGCGGGCAGTCGCTCGGCCGTGATCTCGGGTTCGACTCGATCATGATCGCCGACCTCGGCGCCGTCATCCGCAAGCTGTGGCCCGACCTGTCGCTGGACGGCGAGCGGCTGTCGGCCGACGTCACCATCGACGATCTCGTGCGTCTGGTCGACACGCAGCGCGAACCTCGTGAGCCCGACCTGCCGCGGATCATCGACGCGAAGGCCGAGCCGGTCGACGAGGCGCCGGAGCCGCCGCTGGAGCACATCGACCCGGTCGCGTTCCCCGAGATCGTCGAGTTCGGGGAGCGGGTCCAGCTCGTGGATCGCCTGGGGCTGCGCAACCCGTACTTCGTGACGCACGACGGGATCAACGCCAGCCGCACCCGTGTCGCCGGCACCGAGCTGATCTGCTTCTCCAGCTACAACTACCTCGGGCTGTCCGGGCATCCGACCGTCACCGCGGCTGCGAAGGACGCGGTCGACCGGTACGGGACGTCGGTCTCGGCGGCTCGGATGCTGTCCGGCGATCGACCGCCGCACGCGGAGCTGGACGCCGCCCTCGCCGACCTGCTGGGCACCGAGGCCGCGCTCACGCTGGTGAGTGGCCACGCCACGAACGTCACGGTGATCGGGCATCTGCTCGGGCCCGACGATCTCGTCGTGCATGACGCGCTGATCCACGACAGCGTGCTCCAGGGCTGCCGGCTGTCCGGTGCCACCCGCCGGCCCTTCCCCCACGGCGACCTGGCCGCACTGGACGAGTTACTCAGCCACGCGCGCAGGAAGTTCCGTCGGGTGCTCATCGTCGTCGAGGGCATCTACAGCATGGACGGCGACATCGCCGACCTGCCGGAGCTCATCCAGATCAAGAAGCGGCACGCCGCGATGCTGATGGTCGACGAGGCGCACAGCATCGGCGTGCTGGGCGTCGGTGGCGGGGGAGTCGGCGAACACTTCGGCGTGGACCGCGCCGGCGTCGACATCTGGATGGGCACGCTGTCCAAGGCGTTCGCGAGCTGCGGCGGATACGTGGCCGGCAGCCGCGCGCTCATCGACTACTTCCGGTACACCCTGCCGGGTTTCGTGTACAGCGTGGGCATGACACCGGCGAACGCGGCCGCCGCGCTCGCCGCGGTGCGACAGCTGCGTGCCGAGCCCGACCGGCTGGCCGTGCTGCGGCAGCGCTCGGAGTTGTTCGCCCTGCTCGCGTCGGATGCCGGCATCAACATCGGAGCCAGCAAGGACACTCCGGTGATCCCGTGCATCGTCGGCGCCTCCATGCGCAGCCTCGTGCTTGCCAACGCGCTGTACGACCGCGGCGTCAGCGTGTGCCCGATCGTCCACCCGGCCGTCGAGGAGCAGCAGGCCCGGCTGCGGTTCTTCGTGACGGCGGAGCACACCTCCGAGGAAATCGCCTACACCGTGGGCGTGCTGGCCGACGAGCTCGCCCGGCTCGGCTGAGCGAGCGGCCACCGCCTTCTCCCGACAACGTTCGTGCGCCGGCCGACGCACGAACGTTGTCCCGCATCGGACTCGTTCGGCGCGCCGCCGTCGGAACGAGCCGCGTTCTGGTCCCGTTCTTCGACACAACAGGTGAATAATGTGGTCAATCGCATGAACAAGACGATTCCTCGGCCCGCGACGACGTCCGCGGGCGGGAACAGGGTGCTGCGCCTGATTCTGCACCGACCGTGGGCGGTCATCGCGGCTGCGGTCCTGCTCACCGTGATCGCCGGTGTGCTCGGCGTGGGCGCCGTCGCACACCTCAAGGTGGGTGGGTACGACGTCGAGCAGTCCGAGTCGATCCGCGGCAGGGAGCTGCTGGCCGCGAAGTTCCCCAACAGCAACCCGAATCTCGTGGTGCTCGTGGACAAGCCCGGCGGCCGTGCCGACGATCCCGACGTGACGGCGGCCGGCCGATCACTGACCCGGCGGTTCGCGCTGGCCGCCGGGGTGATCCTCATCGGGTCCTATTGGGACACACCGGTCACCGAGCTGCGCGCCAAGGACGGCGAATCCGGGATGATCCTGCTGCGGGTGATCGGAAATGACGACCAGATGGCGAAGCGGGTCGAGCAACTGCACGACACACTGGGCGCCACCGAGGGCGTCCGGGTGCGCTTCGGCGGCCTGTTACAGGCGAACAACGACATGGACGCTCAGGCCAAGGCCGATCTCGCCACGTCGGAGACGGTGGTGATCCCGCTGACGCTCGGGTTGCTGCTGTTGGTGTTCGGCACCGTCGTCGCGGCCGGTGTTCCGTTGCTGATCGGCGTCTTCGCCATCGTCGGCACGCTGGGGATGTTGCGCGTGTTGAGCTTGCTCACCGACGTCTCGGTGTTCTCGGTCAACCTGGCCACCGCTCTCGGGCTCGGCCTGGCGGTCGACTACAGCCTGCTGTTCGTCTCGCGCTACCGCGACGAGCGCCGCAGGCGGCCCGACATCGCGGCCGCGCTCACCGTGACCATGCGCACCGCCGGCCGGACGATCCTGTTCAGTGCCGCGACGGTGGCCGTCGCGTTGTCCTGTCTGCTGGTGTTCGACCAGTACCTGTTGCGCTCGTTCGCCTACGCCGGCGTCGCCGTGGTCGGTGTGACGGTGCTCGGCGCCACGGTCGTGGTGCCGGCGCTGCTGGTGCTTCTCGGCGACCGCATCGAGAAGTGGCCGCTGCCCGGGCGTCGAATCCGGAGCGGACACGCGGTGGGCCGGTGGGGCCGCCTGGCCGCGGTCGTGCTGCGCTATCCCGTCGCGTCCGCCATGCCGGTGATCATGTTCTTGCTGGTGCTCGGTGCTCCGCTGCTCCACGCCCGGTTCGGTCTCGCCGACGAGCGGGTACTGCCTGCGCGGGCGGAGAGCAGGCAGGTCGCCGATCAGTTGCGCGAGCAGTTCCCGGCGACCAGCGACGGTTCCCTGTCCGTCGTGGCGGGGCAGTGGGGGGCGAGCCGCGACACGACCTACGAGCTGGCCGACTACGCGCAGCGGCTGTCCGGGGTTGCGGGGGTCCGCCGGGTGGACAGCGCCGCTGGTTCCTTCGCCCACGGCGCGCCGGTCGCGCGACTGGGCGCGGGCGGCACGCGGTTCCAGGTCGCGGACGCGACGTGGTTGTCGGTGATCACCGACGCCGAACCGTACTCGGTACGTGGGGCCGAGCTCGCCCGCGCCGTCCGAGCGCTGCCGGTGCCCGCCGGACGCACGGTGCTGGTGACCGGGCAGTCCGCCCAACTCGTCGACGTCACGGCGTCGGTCACCGACCGAGTGCTGCTCGCGTTCGCGCTGATCGCGCTGACATCGCTGTTCCTGCTCTTCCTGCTCACCGGCAGCGTCGTGCTGCCCTTGCAGGCACTGGTGCTGAACCTGCTGACGCTTGTCTCCGTGTTCGGTGCGATGGTGTGGGTGTTCCAGGACGGCCACCTGGAGACGCTGCTGGGGTTCACCCCGACCACGCAGTCCGTGGTGTTCCCGATCCTGGTCTTCTGCATCACCTTCGGGCTCTCGATGGACTACGAGGTGTTCGTGCTGGCCAGGATCACCGAGCAGCACAATGCCGGGTTGGCTCTGGGGCCCGCCGTGATCCAGGGGGTGTCCCACAGCGCGCGGGTGATCAGCGCGGCCGCGGCGGTGTTGTGCGTGTCGTTCCTCGGACTGCTGACGTCGAGCGTGTCGTTCATCCAGTTCATGGGACTGGGCGCCGGCATGGCCGTCCTGCTGGACGCGTACCTCGTGCGGCCGATCCTGGTGCCGGCCTTCATCGGACTGACGGGCCGGTGGACCTGGTGGGCGCCCGCGCCGCTGCGTGCGCTGCACCGCAGGTACGGGCTGAGCGAGAGCGGCCGGCCCTAAGCCGGCCAGCGACGACGGGGCCTACCGAGACGTCAAGTCTCGGTAGGCCCCTTGTTCGTGACAGCTTGTCGCTCGACCGCCGGTTCGGCCGGTCACCGCGCCGTGGCGGAGAAGGCTGTCAGATTCCGTTTCAGAAGAGCGTCACCGGGCTGGGCAGCCCCGGGGTCCGCGGTGCGATGTGGAAGTCGACGGCGTTGTTGTCGGTGTTGGTGAACCGCACGAGGGCCAGCGGCTGGTCGCTGGTCAGAGGGGTGGCCGGCGCCCTCATCACGAACGGCGACGACGCGATGGTGGCCATCGAGTCGACCGTGGCGTTGGACGGGGACAGCAGCGCGACGCCGACCCGGTCAGTGAGCGGGAGGGTGCCGGTGAAGTACTGGTCGACGACCGGGCCGCTGTAGCCCTGCGGGTTGGCGATCACGTACACCCGGCCCGGCTGCAGGATGGTGCCCTGGGGGATCGTGGCCACCTCGAAGATCTGGGACGGGCTGGGCGCGACCGCAATCTTGAATCCGCTCAGGTCCTGCGGGACCTGGCTGAGGTTCTTGATCTGGACGTACTGGTCGGCCGAGCCGTTGGGGCCGCGGGTGGCGAGCTGGTCGATCACGAAGGTGAAGGACTTCTGCACGCTCGCCACCGACTGCGGCGCTGCGGACGCGGTCGCGGCGCCGGTGATCAGCGAGAGCGCAGCGATACCCGCTGCTACGAGGGCCACGAGGGAACGCCTCATGAGTGTTGTCTCCTTCTTGGAATAGTAGTAAAGCGCTTGGTTTTGTCGGGAGGGCTGCCCAATCCGGTGGGTCGCGGTAAGCGTCGCGAATTCCCCTCCCGAACGATGTGCTGCCCCGCAGGGTTCGGAGGCTGTTTTCTGTGCAATGTGGCGTTGATGCGTCTGAAACCTGGCGAACCCTGCCGCAAAGCTTGCCGGGGGAAGGGCGTGCTGGAAAGAGGCCAACTATTTGGCCCCCGGTGCGCGGAATGTGTTGCGGTCGTGGTCGACGTTTATGGTGACCTCGTTCGAGGTCTGGCGCGGTATTGCTCCCGGTTCGGCGCTTCCACGGCCGGCCATGGGAAGCACGTCTGTAACCGATTTCACCGCCCGAAACCTCCTGGAGAAGGTCGCCGCGTATTCGAGGCGCTCCAACGAAAGCCCGAGGACCTCGCTGAGCCAGCGCAACCAGTGTCGGGTGGGGATGCGCTTGCCGCGTTCCCACCTGGACACCTCGGAGCGGGTCACGGTGTCCTGGCCCGACACCTCGGCCAGGGTCATGGCGAGGCCCGTCTGGCTCAGGCCGCGCTCCATCCTGGCGTGCTTGATCAGTTCGGAAATCAACTCAGGTATTGGCCGATCCTCCACTTCCGGTCTCCTGTCGCGATGATCCGATTATGTGCTCGCGGTGCGAGGCCGGGGATCGTGCTCGTGACTTCTTCCATGTGCCGTCGACACGCGGCATGTGCGAATTCTGGTATTCCGCACGAGGATGCGCCGTCCGGAGCATTCGTCATTCGCGGACAAACGGCCTCGGCGAACGCTGTGTCAAGGTAGCGCGCGTGATGACGATTTTCGCCTGCCGGCCGTGTGATGAGAGGAGCTAGCCCGGTTGCTCATGATCCCTAGACTGATCGAGCGATCATGGGACTATTGTCCGCGGCCGGCGCGCGGACGCCAGACTAGGCGCTGTGCGGACGTTCGCCAAGAACCCGGCCGACACGGGACAACGGGAGAGCTCACTTCTGAAATGGCCGCGGGCGTCAGGTCCTGGCCGCCGGCTGCGCCCAGACGCGCTCCGACGGCGTGTACCGCATCGTCGCGGGAGCGGACGGCGGCAGCTGCTCCAGCCCGAGCAGCCAGGCGATTCCGTGCTCGACCCGCGGTGCGGCGTAGCCGTCCCCGAACGGGTTGGCGGCGCCGGCGCCGCGCTCGGCGGGCTCGTCGAGGAAGCGCGAGGCCAGGTCCACGATCACCTGCGGGTCGGAGCCCACCAGCCGGGAGTCGCCGGTCTCCAGCGCCTCCAGCCGCTCGGTCAGGTCCCGCAGCACCAGCACGGGCACCCCGATGGTCGGCGCTTCCTCCTGCACGCCACCAGAATCGGACAGCACCAGTCGTGCGGTCGTGAGCAGCCGGCAGAACTCGTCGTAGGGCAGTGGCGCGGTGAAGTGCACTCGTTCGGCACCGAACAACCCGGTCATGAGCTGCTTGCGCACGGCGTCGTTGGGGTGGATCGGCAACACGATCTCCACGTCCTGGTGGCGCTCCAGCAGCGTGCGCAGCGCGCTCATGATCCGCGACAGCGGAGCGCCCAGGGACTCGGTGCGGTGCACGGTCACCAACACCAGCCGGGTCTGCCCGCTGCGCGCCCGCCATTCCACGGCCGCCAGGCGCGGATCGTGGTAGTTGACCGGCCGGCCGGCGACCCGCGTCAGCGCGTCCACGACGGTGTTGCCCACCACCAGCACGCCGGCGCCGGTGATGCCCTCCGCGTGCAGGTTGGCGGCGGCGCCCGCCGTCGGGGCCAGGTGCAGCGAACTGATGCGGTCGACCAGGCGTCGGGTGGCCTCCTCCGGGAACGGCGCGCGCAGATCGTGGGTGCGCAGGCCGGCTTCCAGATGGACGACGGGAATCCCGCGCCAGAATGCCGCGAGCGCGCCGGCCAGCGCGGTCGTGGTGTCGCCTTGGACCACGACCGTCGCTGGCCGGCGACGGGCGAAGTGCTCGTCCAGCAGCCGGGTGAGCGAGCCGAGCAATTCGGGTCGACCACCGCGTGGTTCGATCGGCAGCCGGATGTCCGGCCGCATCCCGAACACCTCCAGCGCCTGGTCGAACACGAGCTCCTGCTCGCCGGTGGCCACCATCAGGCAGCCCATTCGGCCCCGAGCGCGGATCGCCTCGGCGACCGGCGCGAGCTTGACGGCCTCCGCTCGGGTGCCACCGACGAGGTGCACCTCGGGAAGGTAGACACCACGGGGCAACAGCGCCGTGCTTGGCACCCAGCCGTTGTTGGATCCGTTGCTCCGGCTGGACTGATCCATGTACTGCCCCCACTGGGTGGTAAACGTTGGTTGAGCCGAATCGGCTTGCCGGTGGACGACTACGAGTGATGGCGAACGTGCTTCATGCGCCGTCGGTGCACCGAACCGGCGCCTTCGGGATGAGCCAGATCCAGCCGCCCGGCGGCGGGCGCACCCGCCGGGAGGCTCACGGTGCGCGCGCCTGCCGACCGTGTGGACCGCCCGGGCCAGTCCCGCACCGCCATCACGATGTCGGGGAACACGCTCAGCACGGTGAGCACCAGCTCGACCGCACATATGCAGTGAGCGCTACAGGCGCACGTCACGGTGCGCCGCCATCGGCGGCGACCGAGCGTATCGCCCCGATCACGCTGATCCAGGAGGGCAGTGGACGCCCCAGGATGGGACTGGTGGACCAGCGGACCTCGCCGCCGGGCAGCCGCGACGGCGGCAGCGGGACGAACTCGTCATGCGGCCAGAGCCGGACGCCGACGCGTCCGATGTCCGCCACCGCCTGCCGGGACAGGTTCTGCGCCGGACCGGTGAGGAACACCCAGTCCGGGAGCTGCTCCGGATCCTTCTTCGGCAGCAGCAGCACCGGTCCGGCGAGCAGACGGGTGCACAGCAGGCGCTGGGCCTGGACACCGAGCTCACCGCGGACGGTGATGGCGTCGACGCCCGCGCGCACGGCGAGCACGAGATCGCCTGTCTCCGGGGACACGCACACCGGCCAGTCGTAGAGCTGCTGGAATGCCTGCGCCCTTGCCGCCATCTGTTCGGGTGGGCGGTCCGCGGGCGCGACGACGTTCGGCACGATCGATCACCTGATTCGTTCTGCCACCGGAAATCGCGGTGGACGGATGGAGGCGCGGTGGGGCCGGGTGGAGAGGGGCGTACGGTTTCCGGCCCCACCGCGGTGTGCCGTGCGACGAGTAGGCGGCCTACCAGCCATGGGGCGGGCCCTGCGGCGCACGGCGTCTTGCGGGCGCCGACCGGGTCGGGCCGGCGCCGGTGGGGTGCGGTGAGGACGGGCACGGGGACGATCCGCCCCCACCGCAGCAGAGGGCCGGGTGGCGGTGGGCGCCGCGGCGGAGAACTGCCGCACCGCCACCCGGCGGGGCTGGCACTGAGTGAGGGCACGACAACGTGTTCCCAGTGCCAGTGACAGGAGCCGACAGCGCATACGGCGCGGAGGGCGTGACCGGTGATCCGCGGCGTCGCCCGGTTGCTTCCTCGAGCAGCCCATCCCGCTGACGGTCGACTCCTGAAATGATGCCCAGTGAATGAACACGGTTCACGTTCGGTCATCTCCTGGGCTGTACGTCTTGTATGGCTAGAGCCTGCCGTGTACGTACAGGCTTGTACATCGGCCATCGAGGTTTTCCGGCCGTTACGCCGAACGGCCTCTCCGCAAGAGAACACCTTCGGCGGAACCCGAGAGTTCGATCCAGCTTGTGTACTGGCCCCGCTCCAGCCCCATACTCCTGATAAGCGGGAGTCCTTGGGGGTCGTGTCGGCAATCTGAGGAGTGTCGATGGCCCTTGACTACAGTCCGACAGTCCGCCGCAGGCGTCTGGCGGCCGAGTTGCGGCGACTACGAGAGTTTTCCGGCATGAAGCTCGAGGACGTCGCCGCGTACCTCGACTGTCGGCATCCGAAAATTTCTCGCATTGAGAAGGGGAGGGGTGCGGTCAGCGTCGGTGACGTGCGTCTTATGCTGGATTTCTACGGTGTCACCGGGGTTGAGGCGGACCGCCTCATCCAGCTCGCCAGAGATTCCGGGAAGAAGAGCTGGTGGCATAGTTACAGTGACGTGCTCCCCGACTGGTTGGCCACCTACGTCGGGTTGGAGGCCGAGGCGGCGGAATGCCGAACATACGAAGGTGAGGTGGTCAACGGGCTGCTGCAAACACATGACTACGCGACCGCTGTCACACTGGCCACAGTGGACACGCCGTCCGCCGACGAGGTCGACAGGCGAGTGGAGCTTCGGCTGAAGCGGCAGCGCCGGCTGCATGACGAGCAGCCGCTCGAGCTGCATGTCGTGCACAGCGAGGCCGCTCTGCGCCGTCCCGTGGGCGGGCGGGCGGTGATGTCCGAGCAGTTGCGTCACCTCGCGCAGCTCGCCGAGTTGCCGAACGTGACGGTGCGGGCGCTGCCGATTTCCGCCGGAGCGCATCCGGCCATGCTCGGCCCTTTCGTCATGCTCCGGTTCCCGGAGGCGAGCGACCGAGATGTCGTCTATCTTGAAACCCAGGTCGGCAGTCTCTACCTGGAGAAGTTCGATGAGATCGCCGACTACTCGCGGGTGTTCGACCATCTGTGCCGCAAGGCGGTCGATCCGCGGGGAACGATCCACCTCATCCACCGAATCGCTAAGGAGCTGTAGTTGCACGATCTCGATCTGGCGGACCTGACCTGGCGCAAGAGCAGCCGGAGCGTCGGGCAAGGCGCGTGCGTTGAGATGGCGATATGCGTGGACCGCACCCTGGTGCGCGACTCCAAGAATCCGAGTGGACCGGTCCTGGTGTTCCGCCAGGGATCGGTGACGACGTTTCTTCGGGCGCTGAAGCAAGTCTGCCCCGAACGCGAGTGACGGTATGCGGCCACGTCGGTGGTTGGCCGCTAGCCGAATGGTCGACGCCCATTCGAGTGACGTGGCCCCGGTCACGTCCTCGTCGACCTAGTGTGAATTGTGCTCGCTGAAAATCTACGTCGCGACATGGATTTATTGGTTCCGATACGGCTGCGCTACCCCGCTGCGATGATCGCGCTGTTGTGCGTCATCATCGTGGCCGGGCTCGGTGCGTGGTTTCACCAAAGAAGTTCGCCCGCCGGCGTGGACAGGTTCGTCGCCCACTGGGTGCATCAGCTCGCCGGACAGCACGTCGGCCTGATGGAACAGGTGATCAGGATCGGTGATCCGCTGTCCGTCGCCGCGCTGGTCGTCGGCCTGGCACTGGGGACCGCCGCGCTGGGCCGTTGGCGGATGGTGCTGTTGGCCGTCGTCGGCCCGACCGCGGCGGTGCTCGTCACCGAACTTCTGCTCAAGCCGATGGTCGGGCGGACCCGTTACGGACAGCTGGCGTTCCCCAGCGGCCACACCACGGGCCCGGCCGCCGTGGCCACGGTCGTCCTCGTGCTGTTTCTCGGCGGCGCATGGCTGACCTCGCCCATGGTCAAGGCGATGCTTACCCTGCTCGGGTTCGGCGTGTCCGTGGCGGTCTCCGTCGCACTCGTGGGTCGGAACTGGCACTACGCCACGGACACGCTGGGCGGGATCTGTGTCGCCGTGGCGTCGGTGCTCGTCGTCGCGCTCGTGATCGACAAGTTCGGGGGCGGACCGTGCGGTCCGCTGGAGCGTGGCGGTCGCGGGTTGTCCCACGCGGCGGCCGTCCGGCCGGTGCGGGGTCTTGTGCCGGCCGAGCGACACGACCTCGGCCAGCACGAGATCGCCCGTGAGGGGCGCCGGGACCGGTGTGAGCCATCTCGCCGGTGACCGGGGTGACGTGTCCGAAACGGTGGCGCACGGGTGGCGTGAAAATTTCCTGCCCGGAGCCGGCTGTCGGCCGGATTAGTTCTCCCTTTTTAAGTTCATCGTTTCGGGGGCCAGCGATATGGCCCCTCCCGTGATGTTGGGGTCGTTGTTACCGTGTTGACCGCAATCTCTTGATAGATACAGACGTGGCGGCGCAACGCCGGGACGCGCAGATTTCGTCGATGTCTTTTAGTGCCCGCGGTCGCGGAGATTCACGAGGGAGTTGGTTCCGTTCATGCTCACACTGTCGCGAACTTCGCTCGTCGCCACCTCGCCGTTTCGGCGCGTCGACGAGCGTGGGAGGAGGCCGCGCCGAGCTGGGGCCGGATGCGCGGATGACCCGCCGGACGAGGTGAACCGTCGCTGCATGGTGTGGTCGTCCGCGTGCGCCCGAGGATCATGGCGGTGATTGCCGTCTGCGTCATCGGCGCCGCTTCGGGGCCAGCGAGGCGCGATTTCCGCGGCGGTGGTCTCCTCGATTCGCGCGGCCGCCGCCACTGTCTCACCCCCGCAACAAACGTTAGAATCTGACGCTGTCGAGGGACAATGCGATTTCCCATCCTGATGCCCGGGATACCGTGGTTCGTCGTTTTGCCGGACGCGCCCACGCGAGCCGAGGCCATTCTCGCACTGCTTCATCACGCGACCCGCTCGGTGGCCTATCCGTCGGGAAGACCGTGGCTGGTGGGCAGCTGGCCGGACGACCAGATCATGCTCCACGTGGCGGGCCGTTCGCGCGTCGCGCTGATCGGGCACACCGCGGTCTCGACGGACCACCTGGCCCGGCTGGTGGAACGGACCAGGGATGTGTCCGCGCTCGACACCGCGTTGGCGGACATGACGGGCAGCTGTCACGTGATCGCCGACCTGGGCGGCCGGCAGCGGGTGCAGGGCACGGCATCCGGCGTTCGGCGGGTGTTCCACGCAGAGCTGGACGGCCAACTGGTCGCGGCCGACCGCGCCGATGTTCTCGGCTGGCTCATCGACGCCGAGCTGAACCAGCACGCGGTTGCGTTGTCGCTGCTCGATCCGACGCGCCCGCACCCACTGGACGACGTGCCGATGTGGCAGGGCGTGACGGCGCTGCCCGCCGACCGTTTCCTGCTCGTCGAGGCCAGTGGACGCGCCAGCACGATCCGGTGGTGGCAGCCGCCGGCCCCGGTGCTGCCGTTGCGCGAGGGCGCCCGGCGCCTGGCGACGGCGCTGTCGGACGCCGTGCGATGCAGGCTCGGGGGCGCGGAAACGGTCAGCTGCGATCTGTCCGGCGGCCTGGACTCGACGGCGGTGACATTCCTGGCCGCACGTGGCCAGGGCAAGCTCATCGCCTACACCGCGAGCGCGCTCGACTCGTCGGACGACGACCTGGTCTGGGCCGACCGGACGATCGTCGAACTGCCGGGCGTGGTGCACGACGTGTTGCCACGCGACCAACTTCCCCTCGTCTACGACGGCGTCGCCGGTGCCGAGGACACGTTGGACGAGCCCTCCGTCGGCGTGATCGACCGGGCGAAGCTGTTGACCGGCTACCGGCGGATGGCCGCCGCTGGATCGCAGATGCACCTGACCGGTCACGGCGGCGACGAGGTTCTCGGAGGCGCGCCCAACCACCTGCACACAATGCTGCGCACCCACCCGCTGCGCGCGGTCGACATGTTCCGTGGATTTCGCGCCCGGACCCGCTGGCCCCTGCTGCCGAGCATGGTCACCGCGCTGCGCGCGCAGCCGTACGCGTCCTGGCTGAGCTCCTCGGGCTCCCAACTGACCGGCAGCGGCTCCCGGCTGCGCCTGATCGATCTGGAGTGGGACATCCCGCCGAGGCTGCCGCCGTGGGTGACGCCGGACGCCCGGGCGCTGATCCGGGAGAGCTTCGCCGCCCTCACGGGCTCGGCCGCTCCGCTGGCAAGCACTCGCGGGCGACACGCGGACCTTTCGGCGATCCGCGGCCGCGCCCGGCTCGTCCGTTCGCTCGCCCAGATGGTCGCTCCCACCGGGATGTCCATGGCCGCTCCGTTCCTCGACGACCGGGTGGTCGAGGCGTGCCAGTCGGTGAGGCCGCACGAGCGGGCCACGCCCTGGCGGCACAAGCCGCTGATCACGGAGGCGATGCGGGGCATCGTCCCGGCGCGGTTACAGGTCAGAAACGCCAAGGTGGACCGCTCCGCGGACGAGGAGGCCGGCATCCGGGCCAACCGCGGCCACCTGCTCGTGCTGTGCGAGGGCTCTCGCCTGGCCGACCTCGGGTTCGTCGACACCGGCCAACTGCGGGCCGCGTGCCGGTATTCGATCCCGCCGGACCGGTTGCACGAGCCGCTGCAGCAGACCGTGGCGTGCGAACTGTGGCTGCGGGCGTCGATCGCGGGCTGACCACGCTTGCCGGTCACCCGAGATCGACGTGAGCGGTGGGGGATCGGCCCGTTCGCGCGGCGTGGCCGATTCGCGTCGCTGGCCAGAGGTCGTCTGGGCGACCGGCCCGCTCAGGTCTGAGATGGCCTGAGGCGGGAGGTCCCGGGCATCCGTCGGGGGATGCCCGGGACCTCCCGGAGCGGGCGATACGCGGATGGACTCTCTGTCGTTGACGTCTTTCGATCGAACTAGGGGACGCAGTGTGCGCAACCAGGGACGTGTCACCGGACCGGCGCCTGCCCGTGGCGTGGCCCGGTGAGGGATGGTTCGTCGTGCTGCCTGACACCGAACGCGCCACCGTCGCGGCGGCCGCGGCCCCGACCCCGGCCACGCGGATCGACCACGTCTCGGGACGGCCGTGGCTGGTGGGTCGGTGGCCGGCCGGCGAGTTCCAGTTCGCTGAGGTCGGCACGACGCGGCTGGCCGTCGTGGGACACTGCCCGGTCGGTGGCGCCGAGCTTTCCCAGTGGGTCTCGCGGATCCGCGATGTCGCCGACGTCGACGCGGTCGCGGCCTCGCTTCCCGGCAGTTTCCACCTCATCGCGTCGGTGCGCGGCCGATTGCGTTTCCAGGGCAGCGTTTCCGGCCTGCGGCGAGTGTTCCACGCCCTGGTCGACGGCGTCACGGTGGCCACGGACCGGGGCGACGTGATGGCCCGGATGACCGGCGCCGCGGTGGACCGCAGGCGTCTGGCCGCGCGGTTGCTCGTGCCGAACGCGCCGTACCCGTTGGCGGACGGCGCGCTGTGGCAGGGAGTTTTCGCAGTCCCGGGGGACAGCTATCTGTGCGTGTCGGACACCGGCGCCGGCGAGGTGGTGCGATGGTGGGAGCCGCCGGAACCGAACCTCGGACTGCAATCGGGTGCGAGCGCGGTGCGGGTGGCGCTGGAGACCGCAGTGTGGGGCCGCGCCTACACGAAGCCAACGCTGAGTTGCGATCTCACCGGCGGCATCGACTCGGCCGCGATCTGCTACCTGGCCGCCGGCAGCGGCAGGCAACTCGCCGTCCTGATCGCCACCGGCGACAATGGTTCGCCCGCGGTGGAGCGCGCGGTGCGGGGACTTCCGCACGCTCGGCGGTTGGCGGTGTCGCCCGGGGAGGTACGGCCGCCATACGCGGACGTGGCCGTGCCCGGACCCACCTGGGACGAGCCGCTCACCGGTATCGAGAACCGGGCGAACATGCTTGCCGCAGCCCGCAAACTGGCGGCGGCGGGCTGCCAGACGCACCTTACCGACAGCGGCGCGTCCGAAGTGCTGCAAGGTGGTTCGGCCTACCTCTACGACCTCGCGCTGACCCGACCGCTGCTGGCGCTTTCCCATGCCCGCGGTCATCGGCAGGCGCAGCGCTGGTCGCGGAGGTCGGTCGCGCGGATCTGGACCGACCGGCGCGACTACGGTGGCTGGCTCGTCGACACGGGGCGTGCCCTCACCGCGTGCCCACCGGAGGGCGATCCCGCGCCGGCAGGCTGGGGATCCCCGTTCCGACTTCCCACATGGGCGACCGCTGACGCCGCGGACGCGGTGCGTGAGCTGATCGGGGAAGTGGCTGCGGACGTGCGTCCGCTGGCACGGACACGCGGCCAGCACGACGCGCTGTGGGCCGTCCGGCAGGTGGCCTACCGCGTGCGAGGCCTCGCCGGCCTGGTCGCGTCGGCCGACGTCGCGATCGCGGCCCCGTTCCTCGACGATCGAGTGGTGGAGGCGTGCCTGGCCGTCCGTCCGCACGAGCGCACGAGCCCCGGACGGGACAGGGCGCTGCTGGTCGAGGCGATGCGAGGCGTCGTCCCGGACGCAATCGTGCGCCGCCCGGTCGAGCCGCCGGCGTCGGCCCCGGAACCCGCCGCACCCGACCAGCGCCGTTCCGACCTCCTCGCGCTGTGCGAGGACTCCGCGCTGGCGCGGCTGGGGCTCGTCGACACCGATCAGCTGCGGTCGGCGTGCGCCCGGTTGCCGGAGTCCGACCCCGAGCGCGTCGCGCTGTCTCGAACGTTCGGCTGCGAACGGTGGCTGCGCGATCTGGCCAAGGCGGATCTGGGCAGCGCGGCGGATGCCGTCGAACCATCGGAAGCGAAGGAATGACCACATCGTGTCGCACCTGAACCTGCTCGCCCCATCGGACCGGCACCGCGCTGACCACGGCGACGATGACGAGCAGGAATCGCAGCCCGAGCGCGAGCCGGTCGACCCGGGCACGCCGGCGCCCTCAGTCATCGGCCGCGACCTGTCCGAGGCTTCCCGCGGTTGCGGTGGACGAGCTGCCGCGGCACCGGCGTCGGGCGTGCGCCGGCAGTGGGTCGCCGCCGGAGGCGCGCCGCTGGCCCGTGCCGCCACGCCGCTCGTCGACGAGCGGACCGCTTGTCTGGACGAATTCGGCGAAATGGTGCTGATGGACGCCATGCGGAAGGTCGCGCGGGAGTGTGCGCTTCTTGTCGCGGCCCACCACATGGCCGCGGTCCGGGCCGCTGACCGCGTCGTGGTGCTTGACGTCCGAAACATACTCGCCGATAGCCGGCGCGAGGATCTGGTGCACACGAATTCTTCCCCACCGGCGTTCACCATGGGTCGGCTCCATTCGCGCGCTGAGCTGCGAGAAACGGAACTCGGATCGAATGACTGTCACGCGATGTACGTCATCAACTACTTTGAGTAGCGATATGGGTTCGTTGTGTCCGTGATGTCCGGTTTATCGAACGCCTGCCGGCAAGAGGCGATGAGCGACTACCTGCCGTCACGTTGAGATGTGCAACTTGCGGCACTCGGGTGATGGTGGCTGCGCGACAGGTTGAACGGTGCCGGGCCACTCGGCGCGATCGACCGGCCGCTGTTATCGGACGGGTGAAGAATACCGTTCTTTGTAGGACACATAACGACTTGTGGCCATAATCGACCAGCGGTGGCGGGCCTGATCATCTTCGGTTACCCGATCCGGCCATCGTCAACGGTTCCGGATCGATGTCGAACGGGGCACGTAGGGGATCGAGGCCGTCCTCCCGCGCTTGGTGGTGGTCGTGGATCGCGCCAGGGGCGACTTGCCCGGTGGCGCCGATCCGAATAGCGAAAGAGGTGCAGAACGGCATGCGACGTGTTCTGGTTCTTGGCGCCGCAGGGTTCCTTGGCCGCCATGTTTTTCGCAGACTTGCGCACGACCGCGACCTCACCGTGATCACCTCGGGCCGGTCGCCGCTGGTCACGTCCCCCTGGCACATCGCGCTCGACCTCGGCGTGTGCGGGCCGGACGCGGTCGCCTCGATGCTCCAGGCGGTGATGCCGGACGTCGTGGTCAACTGCGCCGGCGTCACCAACGGGGATCCGGCGGCGATGGTCGCCGGCAACGTCACGGCAACGTCGTCACTGGTGGAGGCGTTATTAGACAGCCACCTGCCGATTCGCCTGGTGCACCTGGGATGCTCGGCCGAGTACGGCGTGGTCGACGTGGAAAGGCCGATCAACGAGGACGCGCCGGTCCGCCCGGAAGGCACCTACGGCGTCACCAAGCTCGCCGCGACCAGACTGGTCGTGACGGCGCGGACCGCGGGTCTCGAGGCGACGGTGCTCAGGGTGTTCAGTGCCATCGGACCGGGGATGTCGGTGGACAGCGTCGTGGGACCGGTCGTGGCGGAGGTCAGGCGGGCGGCCGGGGCGGACTGCGATGTCGTGCTCGGACCGCTGGACATCGTTCGGGACTTCGTCGACGCCCGCGATGTCGCGGGCGCGGTCGAGGCGGCGGTCACGGCGGTCTCGCTGGACTGGCCGGTGGTGAACGTGGGCAGCGGGCACGGCGTCCCGCTGCGCACGCTCGCCGACACCATGACACGCATAGTCGGACTCCGCGGCGAGATAAGGGAAAGCGAAGCCATCCCCGGCCCGGCTCCGGAGATTCCCTGGCAACAGGCGGATGTCGCCATCGCGGAGCGGTCGCTGGGCTGGCGCCCCCGTATCGGGCTGGCGACCTCCCTGGCCGATTTATGGTGCTCCACCATGTGACCCCGCCACGGGAGACCACTGCGGTCCCGCCTGCGACGCCGTCCTCACCCGCCGCCCCCGGCCAGCCGTTGCGCGCGGGCCACCGACTCGATCCTGCGGCGCAGCAGATCCAGCCGCGTGCTCGAACCGAAGTCCAGGTGCGACATCATCGCCGCGTCGTCGATCGGGGTGTCCGGCCGCGTCGCGAAGTCCTGGATCCAGCACAGGCGCGTCGCCACACCGCCGATCCCGGCACAGCTCCATCGGACCGACAGTTGCTCGAGCGGCCCCGGCCCGATGCGCCGGGCGTGCACCGTCCGGCGCGCGGGGTCGCTCAGCTGCTCGAGGATCCAGGTGAGCACCCTGCCCCGGGCGTCGGGCGGTGCGGTGAGCTGGAATCGGGACGCGGCGCCGTCGCGGTGCAGCAGCCGCACCGACGCGTACTCGCCGAACAGGTCGGGCCAGTGCCCGATGTCGTTGGCAAGCCGCCAGGTGAGGTCCACCGGCGCGCCGATGAGCACCTCGTTCGTGATGTGCACCGCCACCGGTCACACCTCGCCGTCGCAGGCTTCGCACAGACGCGACATGAGCTGGTGGGGTGTCCGGCAGTCCTGCGCCGCCGTCGCACCCAGGTCGACCCGGCGGCGGTGCTCCAGCTCGCGGACGACCGCGAGCATGCCGAGGGAATCCACCCCGATGTCCGCGAACGTCGTCCCACGGTGACTCAACCGGTGGATGCTCACCGTGATGCCGCCGCACTGGAGAATGACCGACGCGAGTTCCTGGTAGGTCTGCTCGGAGATCGAGGACATGGTTCAACGCCTTCGCAGGTGGTTGCGGGCACTGCGGGTGGAGGCGACCCGGTGGTCCGGACGATGTCAGTGATCCGGGCGGCGTAAGACAAGTGCGGAGTTCATGCCGCCGTACCCCCGGGCGAGCACGAGCGCGGTGCGCAGCTCGGCCCGGCGCGGGGCGCCGACGACGAAGTCGAGTTCGTCGATCGGCTCGGCGAGCGCCGGGATCGGCGGAATGATCCCGTGATCGAGGCTGAGGACGGCGGCCGCGGCGTCCAACGCGGAGGAGCTGGCGTACGCCCGACCGAACCCGGCCTTGGGCGCGGTCACCGGAACCTTCGTGCCGAACAGCGACTTGATCACGGTGACCTCGGCGCGGTCGGCCGTGGGGATGGCAGTCGCGTCGGCGAAGACGACGTCGATGTCCTCCGGCCGGCAGCCGGCCGCCGTGATGGCCTTGCGGCACGCCATTGCCAGCCCCTCGCCCGACGGGTCGAAGGCGGCGACCGCGCTGAAGGTCGCGCCGTGCCCGGAGATCACGGCCTTGGGCCGACTGCCCCTCTCGGCGGCGTCGGCCGCCGACTCCACCACGAACATGGCGGCTCCCTCGGCCGGCACGTATCCGCGTGCGTCGTGGGAGAACGGGAGATAGGCGGTGCGGGGATCGGCCGACTCGCTGAGCATTCGGGCGGAGTACTGCGGTGCCAACGCGTAGGGGCACAGTGGCGCCTCGGCCGCGCCCGCGATCATGATCCGGGCGCCGCGTCGGATGGCGCGTCGGGCGTGCGCCAGCGTGTCGAGCCCGCCGGCCTCGTCGGTGACGAGGACCCCGCACGGCCCCTTCATGGTGTCACGGATCGACACCTGCCCGGTCGTCGCCGCGTGGCTCGACGCGAACGACTGGTACGGGCTGACGTGGTCCGGGCCGCAGCGCCACAGCTTGCCGAGCCCTCGCTGCAGGGACTCGGCGCCGCCGACACAGCTGGTGGTGATCACGCCCGCGGCGAAGGGATTGAGCGCGGGTGGCGAGAACATCGCGTCGGCCATGGCGAGGTCGGCGGCAGCGAGACCGAACTGGGTGGCCCGGTCGGTCTGCACCAGGTAGCGGTGCTCGATCAGCTCGTCGGCGTCGAAGCTGACCTCGCCGGCGATGGTGACCGGGTTGTCCTCGGGGTCGAACCGGGTGATCCGCGCCAACAGGTTCCTGCCCGCGGAGATGGCCTGCCAGAACTCCGTGGCGCCGACGCCGCCCGGTGCGACCGGGCCGACTCCGGTGATCACGGCCGCAACGGTCACAGCCGGCTCGTTTCCACGCCGCGCGAATCGGGGCGGCGCAAGGCCATCACGGACTGGAACCCGCCGAACCCGCTGCCCAGCGACAGCGCGACGTTGACGCGGTGCTCGCGGGCGGTGTCGGGAACGTAGTCCAGATCGCACTCGGGGTCCGCCGCCATGAGGTTGGCCGTCGGTGGCACGGCGCCACGTTCGATGGCCAGCGCGGACGCGACCAGCTCGATCGCCCCGCTGGCGCCGAGCGCGTGCCCGATCATCGACTTGATCGAGCTCATGGGCACCGAGTACGCGTACTGCCCGAGAGCCAACTTGACCGCGTTGGTCTCGTGCCGGTCGTTTTGGCGGGTTCCGGTGCCGTTCGCGCTAATGTAGTCGATCTCGGTGGGGCCCAGGCGCGCCTGGTTGAGCACCTGGGTGATGGCCACCGCGAGCACCCTGCCGTCGGTGGTCAACCCGGTCATGTGGTGCGCGCTGCTCAGCGTGGCGTAGCCGGCGACCTCGCACAGCACGGTCGCGCCTCGCCGGATCGCGTGCCGGCGCTCCTCGAGGACCAGGACGGCGGCTCCCTCACCGAGCACGAAGCCGTCGCGGTCCCGGTCGAACGGACGGCAGGAGTGCTCGGGATCGTCGTTGCGCGACGACGTCACCCTGATCGCGTCGAAGCTGCCGACGGTCACGGGCGATATCGGCGCCTCGGCGCCGCCGGCCACCACCACGTCGGCGTCGCCGTCCAGGATGAGCTGGGCGGCGTAGCCGACCGCGTCGATCCCGGCCGTGCAGCCGCTCGACACCGTGTGCACCGGGCCGCGGGCGCCGCACAGTCGGGCGATCTCCGCGCCGAGCATGCTCGGCGTCCACGCCAGATGCAGATGGGGAGAGCCGTACTGGTGGTCCAGTTCCCATTTCGCGCCGCTGTCGCTCATCACCACGTAGTTCTGCTCCAGCAAGGCCGCCGAACCCAGGGCGGTGCCCATCACCACGCCGACCCGCCACTCGTCCTCCTCGACCGCATTCAGCCCGGAATCGCGCAGCGCCTCGGTGGCGGCGGCGGTCGCGAACTGGAGATAGCGGTCGAGCCAGCGGGTATCCCGGGTGGTCGTGCCATGCACGGCCGGGTGCAGGTCGCACTCCGCCGCCATGCGTGACCGGAACGGCGTGGCGTCGAACCGGGTGATCAACCGGGTCATCGGCCGCCCGGCGGTCAACAGTTCCCAGAACGCGGAAACCCCGACGCCACCGGGAGCGGTCACACCCATGCCGGTGATCACCACTCGCCTCATCACGCCGCATCACCTCGTGCGGTGTCCGTAGCGCGCACGGTCAACTCGTCGTCCTGACTCATGTCGGCGTCCGGCTGGTTTCCAGTGCCTGGACCGGCCGGACGAGTTCTCCTGAGGAAGCGACCGCATCCCGGTCGTGATGGCCCAAGTCTGCCTCGGCGCGCCGGCCGGCACAGGTGGCCATCTGGGTGGCCCCCCGGGCCCGCGGCCAGTCATGAGTGAGGCTCGTTATCGCTGCCCTCGTTGCGGTCAGGGCAAGTCCTCGGGTGTCGGCTTCTGGTCGGGGTGCTCGTCCGGTGGTGGGACCAGCCCGCGGAAGGACGCCTGTAGACCGGCCTGGAAACGGGTGCGAACCCCCAGTCGCTCCAGCAGACCGCCGATCCGGCGCTGGAAGGTCCGGTAGGACAGGCCCAGTTGACGGGCGATGATCCGATCCGGCAGGCCCGCGGTCAGCAGGGCGACGAGGCGGGCGTCCTCCTGCGGCAGCCCATTGGCCTCGTCGGCGTTCTTGCCGCCGACCGGAGGAAGCGGCAGGGCAGTGCGCCAGAGGGTCTCGAACAGCGCGTCCAGCGCCTCCAGTAGCGCGGACGGGTGCACGACCAGGACCGACTCGACCGCGTGCGGATCGGATCGCAGCGGCAGCAGCGCGAGCCGCCGGTCGGCCAGGATCAACTTGATGGGCGCCTCCGCCAGCATCCTCGCCTGCTCCCCCTGGGCGATCGCGGGTTCGATCTCGCCCTGGATGTCGCGAGTGGACAGTCCGACCGGATCGTAGAGACCGCGGTAGGGAACGCCCCGACGCAGCATCTCCGCCTCGACGGGAGCCAGCGTCTCCGGGGCAATCACGTAGGGATGCTTGTCGATGAAGCGGACCTCGGTGCTCGTGCTGCGCAGGATCTGCTCGACGCGCTGGGCGACCGCGTGCCGGCCGGAGATCACCTCGATCATGTCGGCGGGGCTGCGGCCGGCGGCGGCGCGGCGGTACCGGGCGGCCAGTTGTTCCATGAACAACCGGGTGCGCTTGATCCTTTCCTGTTGTTCCAGCAGGAGCACCTCGAGCGCGACGTCGGGGGGCGTCGCGGTGAACACCGTTGAGCCCCCCTCGGTGCACATGACCAGTCCATTGGCCTCCAACGTGTTCAACGCGTCCTGGACGCGCGTTCGGTCCAGGGTGGTAGTGCTGCTCATCTCTTCGACCGTCAGCGGTGGGTTGTCGACGAGTGCTTCGTACACCGCCTCGGCGATGGCATCGAGGCCAAGAATCTCGAGCATGCATTGATCCTCGGGGTATGGGTGGCTCGGCAGGGCAGTCACTGGGGGCGAGAATTCGCATCTGTCGTCCTTGCGCCACGGCCTGCTGTTCCCAACTGGTGGGTCATCCGACAAGGTGGGACGTGCCGCACCCCCGGTAGGACGGGCGGCACCGTCCAGGCGGGAGTCGACTCTCCCTGTCGACTCCCGCTGGTGTGGTGATCCCCGGGCAGGACGCGCCCGGTCAGGTCGCGGATGTCTTCGTCAAAGGGCTGTAGACCATGTCGACCCAAGGCAGGTGGATGTTCAGCATGTTAGTCGTGATCCGGTCAAGGTGCCGCTGGACATGCGGACTCGAGTGTTCGGCCGGAGGCTGGATTCGCAGCTTTTGTTCGAAGTAGGAGCCCTTGACGCCGGTCGATGCCGTGATGGCGTACAGCACAGAGTCCGCGGCCGCCGCGACGGGCCCGGTCAGCCAGCCGAACGCCCGGCGGTGCAGCTTCGTGTCCGCGGTTCCGGGATCGACGGCCACGGCGCTGCACGAGCTGTCGGCCAGGATGTCGGCCAGACCGGCGGTGTGCAGTGTGAGCGCCAGCTTGGACTGCGTGTAGGCCGTCACCGGGTGGTAGCGCTGTTCCAGCGACATGTCGTGCCAGCGCAGCTTGACGTTATTCTGCGGACTGCAGACCACGTTGACGATTCGGCTCTGCGCGGGGGTGGTGAGCAGTGGGAACAGGCCGGCGGTGAGCATCACCGGGGCGAGGTAGTTCACCTGGAGCGTCATCTCGTGCCCGTCGCCGGACAGCGTTCTCGGGTAGATGCCGGCGGTGGCCGCGTTGTTCACGAGGATGTCGAGTCTGTCCAGGGTGCCGCACACTCGATTGATCATGTAGCGGATCTCGGCGAAACTGGCGAGGTCGGCCTTGAGCGGGATGATCGTCGTCCCCGGGTTGGCGGGCGCGAGCGACGCCGCCAACTCCATCAGGCTGGTCGGGTGCCGGCCATGTATCAGGAGGGTGTCGACCAGGCCCGCCAGTCGGTGCGCCACGGCGCAGCCGATGCCGTCGGTGGCGCCGGTGACCAGGGCCGCCGCCCATTTTTTGTTCATGTGTCGTTGCCACCTCGGCCTTCCTGTTGGCACCTCCTCGATGGTGATGTCGTGGATTGAATGGTGTGTGCCTCGGGTGTTGTTTCGCTCATGTATCCACTTCGCCTGATCGTGTTTCCGCATGCGCGGGGTTCGCGGCTCGTTGTTCGGCGGGGAGCGGGTTGATCCCCGCTGCGCCCGATAGAAAGACGGTGCTGTGCCGGTAGACCTTGGGGGCCTCGGCGCGGCGAATTCCGGTTCGAAGGTCATCCGATCCCGGAAACGCGAGGCCGCGGGTAGGGGCCGGATGGCGTCAGCCGGTTGCTCCGTCTGGTCGATCAAATCGAGCCTCGTTCATGTTGGCGGTACCCAGGGTGCGGGGCAACGTCCGCGAGGGTGATTGGTCAACTGCTGTTCGGGTCAATTTCCGCGCCAGATCGGCCGGCAAATGCGAAGATTATTCATGTTAATCGTGAAAACTCTTCATGTAGCTGTCGAACTGCGCCGGCCCGTGATGCGTTTGCGGTGCTCCGAGCGTTTCCTGTGTGTCGCCGTCGGGTGGCGGTCTTGCCGGGTTTTACCGCGAGCGGGTGTCCCCCGTGTGGCCGAGGCCGCCGGTTCACCCGCATGGCAGGCGTGTGAAACGAATTCTATCTGCGAGAGTTGCACCCGTTGTGCTTCGTAGAGAAACGAAGGACGCGGTGGGTCGCGGGGGCATGTCCTCGCCTGTCGAGGTCGGGTTGCGGCACAAGTTCCAGTGGAATTGCTCGCGCGGTGGCGCCCGGGTCCTTGTCGGGGAATTCACCGTTGAAGAGAAGGTTCTTGGATGGATATGCGCTACGAGGCTTTCTGCCTTGAGGATCCGCAGTTCTACGAAACCCCGGCGAACTGGGGGGGTGACACCGGCTCGTTCGATGTGCCGGCGCGTTCGTGTCCGCCTGGATGGGAGCGTTCTCAATCCGGTGTCTGGTCCGTCCTGCGCCCCGCCGAGTACGACGGGCCCGAGCAGGGATGGAAGGTGCACGTCTCGGCCGTGCCGAAGAACGCGGCAAGAGTGCTCGCGACGGTGGCCGACTACTGCCTGTCGCGTGGCGTGCCGTTCAAGTTCATCACCAGCGAGAAGGCTCTGGTGGCGCGGAACTCGAAGTACGCGCCGCGCGAGTCGAGCGGCAAGTTCGTCACCATCTACCCGGTCGACGAGCCGGAGCTGGGCCGGATCCTCGTCGATCTCTCGCTGGCGCTCGTCGGGGAACGCGGGCCCTACATCCTGTCCGACCTGCGTTACGGTGAGGGGCCGCTGTACGTGCGTTACGGAGCCTTCGTCGAGCTGTGGACGTCCGACGAGTCGGGTCGGCCGACGCCGGCCCTGCGCAGACCCGATGGAAGGCTGGTCCCCGACCGGCGCGAACCCGTGTTCCGCCCCCCTGACTGGGTGTCCCTGCCCGCGATCCTGTTACCCCAGCTCGATGTGCGCAGGGCAGCGGCGACGGTCGACCACCCGTACCACGTGGAGCAGGCGCTGCACTTCTCCAACGCCGGCGGCGTCTACCTGGCCCGGCCGGCCGACGGCGGCGACCTGGTCGTGCTGAAGGAGGCGCGGCCACTGGCCGCCGTGGAGTGGGACGGCACGGACGCGGTGCACCGGCTCTACCACGAGGGCCGGATGCTCGACCGCCTCGCGGGCGTCGGCGGTGTGCCGGAACTCCGTGACTACCTGGCGATGTGGGAACACGACTTCCTCGTGATGCAGCACATACCGGGGCGGAGCCTGGCACAGTGGCTGGCCGACGAGTATCCGTGCAACCAACGCGAGGCGTCGTCGCACGAGCTGCACTCGTTCACCCGTCGGGCACTGCACGTGTTGGCCAACGTCGAGAGCCTGCTGTCCGACATCCATGACAGGGGCATCGTCTTCGCTGATCTGCATCCGGGCAACGTCCTGGTCAACGTCGACGACTCCGTCTCGCTGGTGGACTTCGAGCTCGCCTTCGATGTCGGCGTCCGGCGGCGCCGGCCGGCGTTCGGGGCGCCCGGGTTCGGCGCCCCGGCCGACCGCACGGGTTTCGCGGTCGACGACTACGCGCTCGCGGCGTTGCGGCTGTGGATGTTCCTGCCGATGACCACCTTGACCGCGCTGGCTCCCGCGAAGCTGCGAGCACACGGCGACTTCGTCCGGGCGACGGGTTTCCGCTGCCCGCGGGATACGTCGAGGACATACTCGCCGAAACTCGACCCGACCAGGCCGCGCTGCTGCCCCCGGGACCGGTCGCGGAACACGTGCGAACCGGACGAACCCGACTGCGCGGTGGCCGAGGCCGTGCACGGCGGCGGCGCACTGCCCGAAATTCTGCTGGGTGGCACTGCGCGACTCCGTCGTCGAGGCGATCAGGGCGAGTGAAAAAACCGGAGCGACAGGACCGGCTGTTCCCCGGCGACATCGAGCAGTTCTCGCTCGGCGGCACGTGCTTCGCGTACGGCGCGGCCGGCGTGTTGCACACGATTGCGGTCAGCGGCGGCGGCCGTCATCCCCAGTACGAGCAGTGGTTGCTGGATGCGGTGCACCGTGAACCGCTTCGGCGTCCGGGCTTCTACGACGGGGCGCACGGTGTTGCCTACGTGCTGGACTTCCTCGGCCACCGGAAGGAGGCGGCGGCACTGGTGGAGGCGGCGGTGCCGCTGGTCCTGGCCAGCCGCGACCACGGACTCGACGGTGGCCTCGCCGGCATCGGCCTCAACCTTCTGCACCTGGGCCGGACCTGGCGGGACGCGGGGCTTGCCGCGGACGCGATGGCCATCGGCGAGCGGCTGGCGGAGCAGCTCACCGAGACGAGGCCCCGCTCGAACGCCGCCGTCGGGCTGCTGCGCGGCTGGACCGGACCGGCGTTGTTCTTCCTACGCCTGTACGAGTACACGCTGGACAGGTCCTGGCTACGACTGGCGGAACAGGCGCTGTGCCGTGATCTCGGCAACTGCGGGTACGGATCCGACGGATCGTCACCTGTGCCGGCGGGCCGGCGCCTGTCGTCGAGCCTCGCCGCCGGCTCGGCCGGGTTCGCGCTCGTCGGCGACATGATCGTGGGTTACCTGCCCGAGGCGGCATGCGCGCCGGACCTGCCGGTGCTGGAACGGTCATGCCAGGCCGAGTTCGTGCCCGAGGCCGGACTGTTCTCGGGACGTGCCGGCATGCTCGGCGCGTTGGCGGTTCTGGCGCGTCGTGGCGCGGACGCCGACACCGAGCGGGCGCTGCGCCGCCATCGGACTCTCCTGGTCTCCCTGCACGCCACCCACTATTTGGGCGCGCTGGCGTTTCCGGGCAGCCATTCGCTGCGCCTGTCGATGGACTTCGCGACGGGCAGCGCGGGAGTGCTGCGCGCGATGACCCTGGCCGGCGGTGGCGAAGGCACGCTGCTGCCCTTCCTGTAGGCGCCTCGCGCCCCACGGCTCGGCGCTGATCGCGCCGGCCCACTGACCTCCAGCGCGAGACGCTGGCGGATTATCCATTCGACGAAGGAGAAATGTCACATGGAGAACGTACTCGGACTGCAGGCGCTCGATGCGGCGCCGGGTTGCTGCGGCGACCCCTGCGACCACGGGTGCGGCCATGGGTGCGACCACATCTGGATCTCAGTGATCCTGGGCGGCGGGGTGTGCCTTTAAGCCGATGACCTCATTCGGACGCTGACGCAGTAGGGGGTGGGAGCGGCGCGCACCGACCGCGTCGTTCCCACCCCGTTGATCACATGAACACTCCCTGGAGGACAACCATGTTCTGCCGACCGCTGCGCGGTCTGCTCGGTCCCGTGGCACTGTCGGCCCGTGGCGTGCCGCTGATCGTCCGCGTCGGCGACGCGCTTCCGGCCATCGCCGCGGCGGTGTCACCCGCGATGCTTGTCTGCGGTCTCGACGCCGCGCTCATCGGTCGTGGCGCCGCGTTTGCGATAGCCTCGGTGCTCGCCGCGGCCGTGCTGTCGCTCGCCGCGGACGCCGTTCGGGACTTCGCGTGCGCCCACCGCGACCGCGACGGCCTGCCGGGGCGGGGCGGCCGCCCGCTTCGGGAAATGCTCGAACTGGGGGTCGCCGAGCAACGGCGACTCATGCCGCCCGACCCGGGGACCGCGGCGCCCATGGGGCAGACGGGCACCGCACTGCTGCTGATCGAACTCCTGCTGGCCGTCGCCGCGTCGATGGGCGCCATGGTCCGGTTGGCGTCCCGCGGCTGGCATCTCGCTCTCATCCTGACCGTCAGCGCGCCACTGTCGGCGCTGGCCGCCACGACGTGTGTGTCCGGCCTGGGCGATCATGGAAACGCGGTGGTGGTGGCGGGAGAACTGTCGGCGTGGTTGCTCGACGGCGTGCGCGGGCTGCGGGTCGCCGGCGTGTCGAACGAGGGGTAAGCGCCGAGGGCACTCACCCATAGCGCTCGACCATCTTCTTGCGGATCCGGTAGAGCGCGGAGTGCGTGCCCTGCGGTGTCGTGCCGAGCTCTTCGGCGATCTCCTTTCGGGTGAATCCGTTCGTCAACATCAGCACCAGTTTCCGGTCCTTCGGTGAAAATGCCTCCAGGCGGGAGGCGAGCCACTGGGCCTCCGCGTGGTCGCACACGACGTCCACGAGATCGTCGGCGGTTTGGGGAATGAGTCGGGGGTGACTCGCCATCTTCTTGACGACCGCATTGTGACGGGCCTCATCGACGCACAGGCGGGTCACTAGTCTGGTGAGAAACTGGGGCACACGTTCCATGTCCAGCCGGTCGAACTCGGCGCCCCGGATGATTGCCTCCTGCACGATGTCCTCGGGTTCGGTCGGCGCGATACATCGTCGCGCCGCCACTCGGACCAGTTGTTGCCTTATTCGAGCGCATACCGTCCAGTATGCGGAGGGCGGAGACTTCGGGGTGGGCATGGTTGCGTCCGCCGGCGGCCTGGGTACTGCTGACGCGTCCTCCCCGAGCGGTCGGCTGAGCGTTGGAGTCGTCACGGAATTAGGCTGCCTGTTTCGCCCTCCGCTAACCAGGGGGCCGCCGCGCGATTCGACATCACCTTCGCGCTCTGAATCGATTCCACATGGGCAAATATCGGATAGTTGCCATGAGATCCCGCTGTTGTCACTGAAATGGTGTAGTGGTCTGGAGGCGTGGCGTCACGGCATTATCCTCAGTTGTTCATCCGTTCGGCGGCTGGCGGTCTGGGATGGTTCGCGGTGGATGGCGTCACGCTGTGATCGGTGGCGCGTGCTTTTTGACATTTGGCGCGGAAGCGCCATGTGGGCCGCATGTGAGCACGCGGTGACCAGATCGTCGACGACCAGGGTTGTTGACGGCCGTTCAGGTGAAGATGTGCGAGAGGCGTGGCTCTCAGCCGAAGAGGTGGTGCTCCGGACGCTCTGGCGCGAATATCTTGGGTGACGCGGATAGATATCGGGGTGACGCGGATATCGGGGTGATGGTAAACAGGTTGGGGAGTTATGGCATGGTATGTCGACTCTTGATTGCGTCAATCGTGCTCATGAGTGGAGTCATGGTGGGGCGGCCGGCTGGTGCGGTTCAGCTCGCGGTCGGACAGAGCTTTACGGAGTATGTGCAGTTGACGGCGGTCACAGGCACTGGCGACCGGGAGCAGAAACGGGCGCGCTCACTCTGGTGCGATCCCGTCGGGGGGGATCATCCGCACGGCGAGGCGGCGTGCCGCGACATCGCCTTCGCGAACGGTGACTTCGCCCGACTTCCCGGCGATTCCAGGAAGGGGGTGTGCGGGGCCGGATCCGAGCTGTACGACCCGGTGACCGTCAGTGCCACCGGGGTGTGGGAGAGGGTGACCGTCGACTACCAGCAGACGTTCGAGAACCAGTGCAAGCTGCGCGTGCGCACCGGTCTTGTCTTCGATCTCTAAACCCTCCCGGATCGGGGACAGAAACCCCGGCAGGCGACGGGGGCGCGGACGGGTGGTGCCTGGCAGGGGTGGCACCACCCGTCACGCTCGTCGCTAGGCCCGACTTGTCATTCGACCAGCTTGTCGGTGAGCGCGTACGCGCGCAGAACGGTCTGGTTCATCCGGTTGCCCGCCAGATCCGACGCCTCCACCCGGAGCGACACGAACCCGGTCGTCCCCAGGGCGCCCCGTGCCGGATCAGCGACGCGAACCTGGTACTGGCCCCCGGAGCCGCCGCTCACCACCGCCTGCTGCCAGGTGGTGCCGTCATTGGTCGAGTACCACAGTCGCAACTGGGTGACCTGGGCCGGTGGCAGGACCGCCGAGTGGTAGCCGACGGTGACCTTTGAAGGGTGTGCGGTTGGCCGGCGGGAGCCTGGTTGAGCAGGTCCAGGCCGAGGGCGTAGTTGACCTGGAGCAGCGGCTGGTAGGCACACGCGGACCAGTCCTGCAGGCAGTGGTAGCCAGGTGGCAGCGGGCCGGCCGGCAGTTGCGGCCGGAAGGCCCACGACGTGGTGGTCTGGGTGGCCGTGCGCTGGACCGCCGTGCTCGGCCACCCGAACGCCGGCTTCGAGGGCAGGCTGTCCACGGTCTGGAGGCGGTAGGTCGCGTTCGTGCTCGGCAGTGCGAACTCGGGCGCGGCGATGGGTAGGCCGCCGATACCCGAGATCTCCTTGTCGTCCTGGAACAGATGCACCACGGGCAGGTACTGCCCACTCTGCCATGGATCGACCGTGTGTCCCGGTGTGGAGTCCATCCACTGCAACGCCGGCACGAACCGCCCCGTGTCGCTGAGGCAGAATGCGCACAGCATCGGTGCCGTGTTGGCGGGGGACGCGCTCTGCTGCGCACCGCCGCCGTGGATCGGCGCCTCGAACCAGTTCTCCACCGGCCGCGGGCCGGCACTGCGGAACACGTCGTTCGACACCAGGCTGAACATCGTCGACCGGTCCGGATTCCCCGCGGCGTCGGGGGCGAACTCCGACACGCCCCGCTTCCAGTACACGTGGTCGTCCGCCGGTCCGACGTACTCGACCAAGGCGGTGGGACCGCGCAGCAGCGTTCCGGTCAGCGCCATGCCGAACGAGCCGTCGGTGGGGAAGGCGAACCACTGCTTCTTGAACACCAGGTTGGGCAGGTCGCCGTGGTACCTGGTCGGTATCTTGACCAGGTCGGCGTGATCGACCTTGCGAACCTGGTCCGCGGAGATGCCGTTGCGGTCGCGGAAGAACAGGTTGTCCATGTAGTCGGGCTGTGCCTTGGCGCGCAGCGACACCGTGCTCCGGCCGCTCCTGGCGAGTTCGGCCAGCCTCCGCCCTTCCTTGCCGCTGAGCGACAGCACGGGGAGCCCGACGCCGGTCAGGCCGGCGATCGGCAACGCGTCCGCGGCGTCGACATACGGCAGGAGGGCGATAGCGCCTTGCTGGCTCGCCGTGCTCGCCGCTTGCTGCACCGCCCGCCAGAGATAGTCGGTCGGGTCCGCCGTCCCGGATGGGACGACGACGCCCACCACGGCGAGCTTGTCCTTGACAGCGGCCGCTTGGAAGTCCGCCGCGTTCGGGGATGCGACGAGCGCAAGCGGGACATCCGTGCCTGTGGGGAGTTTGCCGGCGACGCCGGCCGGGTCGTAGAGCGGATGCAGGGCCACCCGGCTCGGCGCACGCACCTCGAGGTCGACCACCGACTGGCTCAGGGTCAACCGGTCCGCCGCCGAGATCGATCCGTGCCGCGTGGCGGCGGTGGGCGTCACGTAGGTCTGCCATCCCGCCGAGGGAGCGAGGAAGGCGCTGGACGCGGGCAGCGGGTTGCCGGGCAGGTCGCGCTGCACCGAGACGAACTGCTCCCGGAGATCCGTCGGCTGCCCCGTCGAGGCGCCGACGGGCACGGCCTTGCGCGCGTCGAGTGAGATCGTCGTCGGTCCGTCCACAGTGGTCGCCGCGGCCACCAGGAGGTTCGCCCGCCGGACGGTCATGTCCTGCTCCACCGTGACCGTCGATGTCGAGTAACTGCCCGCGGGCACCTGAATGGTGCCGGTGCCGTTCGTCAACGGCACCGTGAGCACCGGCGGGATGAACGGATCGTTGGCCTCGGGATGTGCCCAGTCGTAGTCGTCGCGCGTGATGGTCAGCTGTGCGCCGGCTGGTGTCGCCGGAGCACCGCGTGAGTCGGTCACGGTGGCCGTCAGCGGGAAGGTCCGGGGCGCGGAGTAGAAGCTGATGCCGCTGCGGATCGGCGTGCCGCTCCGTGTGGTCGCGACGATCACGCCGCCGTAGGGGCCGGTGGGGCCGGCGGCGGTGTCCACGGCGAGGTTGACGGTGGTCTGGCCGTTGGCCGGTATGGAGGCGGATGTCCTGTCCAGCCGGGCGGAGCCGGCGGGTGCGCGGTCGCCGTCCCATTCGCTCATGGACACGGCCAAGGACAGCTCGACGGGCTTGTCGGTGAGATTGGTGTACGTCACCGCGCGCGTCGCCTTATTGTCCTGATTGGACAGTCGACCCAGGGAGACCGTGGGCGGGCCGAGCGCCGCGCTGCCCATCGCGGTGGGCACGTCGACGCAGCCGGTGCCCTGCTGGTACCACGGAGCGCCGGAGTCCTTCGCGCCGGAGGTGATCAGCGCCTTCAGCTCGGCGGCGTGCCAATTCGGATGGGACTGCGCGAACAACGCCGCCGTGCCGGCCACGTGCGGGGTGGCCATGGACGTGCCGGACATCTTGGTGTACCGGTCGTCGACCGGATTGCCCAGCGAGGTGCCCCGCGCTCGGGCGGCGATGATGCCGACGCCCGGCGCGGTGATCTCCGGCTTGACCGCGGCGTCCTGCAGGCGAGGTCCGGCACTGGAGAAGCTCGCGATGTGATAGGAGGAGTCGACGGCTCCGACCGCCAGCGCCGAGGCCGCCGACGCGGGCGTCTCCACCTGCATGGCCGCGCCGTCGTTGCCCGCGGCGACCACGAACAGCACTCCGGTCTGGGCGGTGAGGCTGTCCACCAACGAGCTGAGCGGGTCGGTGCCGTCCGTCGCGCCGGCGCCGAGGCTCATGTTGACGATCCGCGCGCCGGCCTGGACCGCCCACTGCATGCCGGCCATCACACTGGATTCCGTGCCGTAGCCGGTGCTGTCGAGCACCTTGCCGTTGAGCAGCTGCACGCCGTCCGCGACACCACGGTACATGCCGCCGGAGGCCGCCCCCGAGCCGGCGAGGATGGAAGCGACATGCGTGCCATGGCCGAAGCCGTCGCCGGTGTCTGGATCCGAGGTGAAGTTGGCGGCGTCGACGACCCTGCCGGCCAGGTCGGGGTGGCCCGTGTCGATGCCGGTGTCGAGCACGGCGACCTTGACGCCGGTGCCGTCCAGTCCGGCCGCCCACGCCGTGGGCGCGCCGATCTGTTGTGTGCCTTGCAGTTGTTGGTCCGAGCTGGCTCGGACCCGGCGGTCGAGCGACACCTTGCTGATGTGGTCGGTGCCGGTGTGGTCGGCCGGCGCGAACCGCGGGTTTGCCTGCGCATCGACGAATGCCTGCCAGAAGCCGGTGAGACCGCCCCGGCCGACCTGGACCGCGGCCGCTCCCGCGCCGGGAAGCGACAGCTCCCTGCCAGCCGCGGGCAGGGCATGCGCCCGGCGGGTCAGGACGTCGCCGGACGGATGGTCGCCGTATCCGAGGATCAACGGCAGCGCCTTGGCGGAGGAGTCGTCGAACCCCTCGGCGACAAGCTCCTTGACATCGAACAGCTCGCGGTCGAGCAGCCCCGAGGCCACGTACGGGGAGGCGTCGGACGGGATTACGTAGTAGCCGTTGTGCCCGGAGCCGATGGAGAACACCGGAGGCGGCCCGGACCTGTGCGCCGGCTCAACCGTGGCCGAGGGCGCGGCGTTGGCGGGCGCGGTGTAGGTCACCACATCGCCGGTCACCAGTGTGACCCGATAGGATGGCGCCGGCCGGCCGCCGGGTGCTTGGATGCCCTGTGACGTGACGGGAGCGGCCGACGTGGTCGCCGGGGCAACCGTTGTCAGTAGGGAGGCGGTCAGCACGCCGAGGACGATCGCCAGCGTGGCGCGCCAGCCGGGCTGTGGCCGACGCCGGCAGTGGTGTTGTTCAGCCGTCATGGTCCCTCGTCTCTACAGGATGAAACGGTGGCCTCATCGGTGGGTCGGACAGTGGTAAACGAGATCGTGACTGTGAAATGACCGTTCCCGGAACGATGTTTGATGGCGTGATCGCGTCAGGGACCATTACCCGCCACTGATTCGTCGCCGTGCCGACGACGCCGGCCAGATCGCTGCTGTCGAGCGTCAAGCCCCATCACCTCGTTCGCTGAATGTTGAATACCGGGTGAACTTGCGTGAACGAACGGAGTGTGAGTGTGGCCCGCGTTACAGGAGGAGGCTACGGGAGAACTACCTACCCGGCTGCGGCGTCCTCTGCACACCCCGGGCGAAAACGAGGAAATGTCAGAATTGTCCGGTGTCGGTGATCCATGCCGTGATGTCGGCCCTGGTGGTGAAGCCCAACTTGGTGAGGATGCTCTCGACGTGTGTCTCGGCCGTGCGTCGCGCGATGAGCAAGGTGGCCGCGATGTCCTTGTTCCGCATACCCTGCGCGATCAGCTCGGCGACCTGTTGTTCCCGTGGGGTCAGCGAGCGTGTTCCCTGCTGGCGTGTCCACTGGGTGTGCGGTCGGTCGGCGGCCGGCATGCCCAGGCCGTAACCAATCGCTTGATCGAGACCGAGTTGGGCGCCCTGGTGGTAGGCGACGGCGAACTGGTGGTCGCCGAGACTCTGACGCGAGCTGTTCTCACATTGGTGGTCGAACGCCGCGTAGTGCTGCGACTCCACCACCGTCAGTTCGGCCGGCAGCCAACGTGAGGAGCTGGCGCCGAGCAGCCGGGCCGCCTTCGTGTGCTGGTTCTGTCCGATCGCTATCCATGCCAACAACTTCAGCGTCAGCGTGACGGCCAGTCGATCGTTGCCCGGGCGGAGCAGTCGCAGCGCGCTCTGGGCCAGGGCGGTGGCACGCCGCAACTCGTCGCACCGCCAGGTGGCGAACGCCGCGACCCACAGCGCGTGCGGCATGGCGTGGCCGGCCTGCCTTGTCATGCACAGCGCGAGCCCCTCCTCGGCCCGACCGACCGCTGTGGAGTCACCGAGCAGTGCTGCGTCAATGGCCAACTGCGACAGGGCGGCGTGCGCCCCGGCGAGGTCGTCGGTGTCGCGGAAGCCGGCGAGTGCCTGCTCGGCGAGGACCACGGCGCCGGCGAGGTCGCCCCGGTGGGCGGTCGCCATCGACAGGCCCAGCCTCGTGTACGCCTGCGAACGCCGATTGTTCAGTCGCCGCGCCAGTTCCTCCGCCTCCACAAGCGACGACCGCGCCTGCGCCACGTCGCCCATCAGCGTCGTGAGAATGGCGCGTGCGGACAGGGCGTCGGCGCGCTCGACGGTGGGGGAGAGGTCGGCTGCGACCGCCCGGTCGAGCCAGTACCGGCCCTCGTGCAGTTCGCCGGTGGCGAGCCAGAAGTGCAGCAGTGTCGAGGTGATCCGAAGCGCGAGCGGGGACTTGCCGCGTTCGGTCAGGCAGAACGCGATCGCGGTCCGCAGGTTGTCACGCTCCTTGCGCAGTCGCTCGCCCCACAGCACCTGGCGCGAACTGAACCAGTCGGCGCCGGCAAGGGTCACCAGGCTCAGGTAGTGGTCGCGGTGCCGGACCCGCGCATCCGTCCGCCGCGTGGACCTGGACCAGTGCTCCAGGCCGTGCTGGCGGATCGGGGCGAGTAGCTGGTAGCGGACCCCCTCGTCCGCGGTGCCGTCCTGGCGGCGGTGCACGATCCCCTTGCCCAGCAGGCTCGTCACGATGCCGGACACCTCGTCGGCGCGGACGTCCTCGCCCCCGCAGACGGCCTCGGCGGCCGCGAGGTCGCAGCTGCCGGTGAAGACCGACAACCGCTTCCACACCTGGCGTTCCGCCGTCAAACACAGGTTGAAGTGCCAGTCGATCACTGGCTGTGGCCGTAACCGGTGCGGCGTCGCCAGGTCGACCGCCTTGGTGCGCTCGCGGAAGTGCGCGTCGAGCAGGTCGACCAGCCGGCGCAACGGCATCGCGCGCAACTGCGCGGCCGCGAGCTCGATGGCCAGGGGAATTCCGTCCACCCGCCGGCAGATCCAGGCGACGTCGGCCCAGTTGCTCTCGTCGACGACGAACCCGGGCCGGGCGGCGGCCGCCCGCGCCGCGAAGAGGCGAACCGCACCGTAGTGGTTCAGCCCCGTCGCTGGCGGCAGCCGGTCCAGGTGCGGCACCGTCAAGGGGGGCACCGGGAAGACCCGCTCACCGTCCAGCCGCAACGCGTTCCTGCTCGTGACGATGACGCGCAGCCGCGGCGCGGCCGCCAGCAATGCTCGGATAAGCGCTGCGCACGCGTCCGTCAGCCCGTCGCAGTGATCCAGCACCAGCAAGAGCATTTTGTCCGCGAAGAACGCGGACAGCGTCTGGACGACGGGTGACGCGCACCGGTGGTCCACGTCGAGATCGACCGCGACGGTTTCGGCGAGCAGGTCGGCATTGTCACATCCGGCGAGCTCGACCAGCCAGACGCCGTCCGGAAACGCCGGTCGCACGTCCATCGCCAGGCGCAACGCCAGCCGGGACTTGCCGATGCCCGAAACACCCGTCATCGTGACCAGACGACTGGTCGACAGCAACTTGCGGGCGGCGGCGAGTTCTCGACGACGGCTCACGAAATTCGTCGCGCTACCGGGCAGCCGGCCCTTCCACTGCGGTGGCATCGGTTCCCTCCCCCAGGACGATGGTTGGTCATCGGCGGCGACGTCTGCGCCGCGTCACGCGTGTGGTCCCGTTCCGCTCAACGCCCACTGGTGATCGCTGTGGGGAGAATCCAGCCACAGCCACTGGAACTCGGCGGTGACCGTGAGCCCGAAGCGCTCGCGCGACGGCCGACCGAGGTCACACCACTCGTGGTAGACGCGTTCGACTTGGTCCCACAGGAGACGGGAACCGTGTTGTTCGACGGTGTTGCTCCTGGTGTTGTGGCACGCCCATGAGCCGTCGGGGTGGAATAGCCAGGTCTGCGGCTCGCGGGACGGCGGCCGAAGATCCAGCCGCGCCACGCCGGGCATCAGCAGCCCGGCGAGCATGATGAAAGACGCGGTCTGACCCGGCAGCTCCAGCACCAGTCCGGGCTCGGTCGGGCGGACCGCGCCGTGCTGGTGGATGGCGCGGCGGAAGCGCTGGCCGGGGTCGATCGGCCGGTACGACCGGGTCGGGGCGAAGCCACCCTGATACGGCAGGAAGAAGCCCCGCGCCGAGTCCTCATCGTCGACGGTGAGGCGGACGAGCGCGTTGACGCCGAGTTCGCGATAGATCTGCGCGAGAATCACGCCTCCCGGGCGGACCTGCCTGAGCCAGTCGGGCGGTATCGCCGGCACGCCACAGGTGGCGATCAGACGGTCGTAGGGGTCGTTGCCCGGGTCGCCGCTGACGTGGTCGGAGATGCCGACGGCCGGGTAGTAGCCGCACTTGTCCAGCCGGCCACGTGCCCTGTCGACCAGCATCGGGTCGACGTCGATCGACGTCACCAGGGGAGAGCCGAGCCGGTGGCAGAGCACGGCCGTCGTGTAGCCGCTGCCGGTCCCGATCTCCAGCACCTGGTGCCCGCAGTGCAGGTCGAGCTGCTCGAGCATCAGCGCGGCCAGGCTCGGCGGCGTGCTCGTGCTGGTGGGCGGGCCCTTGAGCGACCGGCAGCCGTGCGGAAGCTCCCACGCGCAGCTGCGGCCGTCGAGCTGGATGGGCCAGGCGCCGTCGCTGTACACCATGTCCAGCCACGCGGGGTGCCGGAAGTCGACTGTGTCGTACGACGTTCCGTCCAGCGCCGGCCGGAAGAAGTGGCGGAGAAAGGCTTCGCGTGGCACCTGCTCGAACGCCGCGTGCAGCTTCGGGTCCCGCAGCAGTCCTCGTTGGGCGAGGTCGTACGCGAACCGCTTGCGTGGGTCGGCCACGTTGGGAACGGTCATGGTTTTGATGATCCTCGGCTGAATGAAATGCTTTGCGTAGGCGATGACCGGCGTCATGGCGGAGCGTCGACGCGGATGTGTGAGCGGCGTGAGCGCACCGACCCGATGGGGTGAGCGCTGTCCCGGCGAGGAGGTCTCCCGGTTCCCGCGGCAGCATTCACGCTCCTGGACTCCACCATGGTGATTCATCGATCTGCGGTGCGACGTGGTGGTTGTCACCAGCTGAGGCCAGAATGAACTGGCCGGAGACCGTATGCAACAGAACGCGTCGCCGTGCGGTCAGCATCACCCACTCAGCCGCTTATCGCTTTCCGCTGAGCGGCCCAGCGCCGTCGACACCCGTCCGGTGTAGCGTAGGGTCGAGGTGTGGTGAACCCGCTCTTTCGTCCACGGGGCGAGGAAGTGGTCGAGCATCTATTTTGTCTCCGCGCCCTGGGTGTTTTCACCTACCGGAAGTTCAGAAGCTCCCATTGCTGGTCGTCGCCGCCGTCGCAAGTGTGCTGCAGGAGCGGAATCCAGTCCAGACTGCTGCCGTCGACGCACTGCCCGCTGTGGCGAGTCAACAGTTCGACGCAGGTGCCGTCGACGGGCACGAACCTGAACTGCTGGGTGTGGCCTCCGTGGCAGGTGTGCTGCTGAAGGGGCACGGAATCGCCCACCCAGCCGCCCGCGACGTCGACGTACTCTCCACTGCCCTTATCGGCCATCTCGTAGTAGCCGGCCCCGATGTGATTGACACACCATGCGGAGGCGTCGGTGTCGTCGCAATGGTACTGCTGAATGAGAGCGTGATGGTCGGTGAAGCCCAGGGCGACGTTCATACACTTCTGACTCGATCGGAGGATCGGCGTGGGATAGGGGGAATTCGTGTGGTGGGCCGGGGTGACGCTGGTCGAAACCATTGCTTGTGCGGCTGCCCCGAGCATGGCGCCGATCGCGGCCATGAGGGCTGTGGTCGCGGAGAGACCCAGTAGCTTGCGACGCTTCGGCATGACATCTCCGTGTGGTCTGCTATGGTTCGGGCACACCGATACCGGTCCGCACTATCTGTCCCCCGTGTGCGATCACCGGCTATGTGCCAATGCGTATTCATGCGCGATGTTTCGGGCGCGATGTGCGATCCTGAGATCGCGATGTTGGTTGCGCGACCTGGCGGGCCACCTCCTTGTCGTCACCGCTGCGACGCTATCGGACGGGCAGCAGAAAAGAACCGAGTCGGCAAGGCGCGTAGTGGTCCTTGCCGCATACCGGCCAAGGGACGGAGATTCCGACATGCCCTCACGTTCTCGGCAGGATGCTCATCTCGGCCTCCGTCGGCCGGGCCGAGCGGTGACCCCCGACCCGTCGCGATGGAAGCGATCGATGCTCGCTTAAGTGGAGGAGGCATGTGCCATGGGGTGCTACGACCTCACCGGGCGAACCGCGCTGGTGACCGGCGGTGTGCGCGGACTGGGGGCAGGCATGGCCGAAGCGCTCGCCCGCGCCGGGGCCGCGGTGGTCATCGGCGGCGTCCAGGAGGAACTCGACCGCTCGACCGCCGACGCGCTCGCGCGGTCCGGGGCTACCGTGCGGTTCGAGCGGCTCGACGTGACCGACGAGGCGAGCTGGAGAGAGGCGGTGATCAGCACGATCACCGCCATGGGCGGCCTCGACATCGTGGTCAACAACGCCGAGATCGAGGTGTCCGGTCTCGTCGTCGACCTCGATCCGCGAGATGTGCGCCGGATGCTCGACGTGAACGTCCTGGGCACCGCGCTCGGCATCAAACACGCCTTTCGGGCCATGCGCCCGGGCGGGCTGGCCGGCGACGGCGGTGCGGTCGTCAACGTCGCGTCGGTCGCGGCGAGCATCGCCTTTCCCGGCATCGCCGCGTATTCCGCGACGAAGTCGGGTGTCGACCGGCTGACCCGGGTGGCGGCCGCGGAGTCGGGCAGGCTCGGCTACGGCGTGCGCGTGAACTGCGTCCAGCCCGGATTGGTGCCGACGCGCATGAGCGACCGGCTCACTCGGGACGTGGTGGCGTTCGGCCTGTTCGCCAGTGTGCGGGAGGCGGTCGGTGCGGTGGTCGGGCGGACGCCGCTGGGCCGGCTGGGCGAGACGGCCGACGTGGCGGACGCCGTGGTGTTCCTCGCCTCCGACGCCGCCCGTTTCATCACCGGCGCCGCACTGCCGGTTGACGGCGGAATGGGCGTGTGATCCCCTCGCCGGCCGCCGTCACGGGGCGAACCGCATGCCCTGCGTGAGCACGTCTTCGGCGATCTCCGACAGCGGCCGGCTGGTGGCGAAGGCGCGGGCGCGCAGCCTGAGGAACGCCTCGGTCAGACCGGATTCCAGCTGTATCGACACCACGCCGATGGCTCGGTGTATCTCTTCCCATCGCGCGCCGATGCCGCAGGTGAACTCCTCGGCGTGGTCGGGACCGGCCTCGAGCAGGTCGGCCAACAACGACACCGCCACGTCGGCGAACAACAGCGCGTCGGAGATCTCGTCGTCGGACAGCTTGCCCTCGACCGCGCGGTAGACCTCCAGGGCTCCGACCGAGATCGTGTCCTGGACCAACGGGAACGCGAACACCGCGGGCGCCCCGGCCTCGACCGCGGCCGGGGCGAACGCCGGCCAGCGGCGCATGCTCGGGATCCCCGTCAGCTCGGGCGCCAGGATCGGACTGAGCCCGTCGAGGGCGTGGACTGCCGGTCCTTCACCGACCGTGATCTCCACATCCATGATCCGCTCGCTGACCCCGTCGGTGGCATAGATCGGCTCGCCCAACCCTAGATCCCCGATCAGGTACAGCCCGACCCCACCGGCGCGCACCATCGTCGCGCACGCCTCGCAGACATGTCGGACCCCGACCGGCCTGCCCTCGGTGCGGGCGAGCGCCCGGACGGCCTCTTGTACCCTGGCGACGCGATCGTCATCCCTCGCTGTCATCGCGTTCGGGTCCTTCATCGCTGACATTCCATACCCTCCGTCATTCCATGCCCGGCAGCACGGCAGGCCGCGCGGGTGTGGCCAGCCAATGGAAGTGATGCCGCGGTGAACGTCCGTGCGCACCTGGTTGTGTCACAGAGCGTGTCAGGCGGCCGTCGCGCGGAGTGCAGCCTGCCCGACATGGCAGAGCGACAACACGGGAGAACTACCTGTTGTCGCCGAACGGAGAGTTGTCAATACGGAGCGTGGTCGACACCGTCGACGATCCTGCGAGCGGTGACCGACGGGAAGGGCGTGGAACAGCGCCCTAGCCCTGGAGGGAACGGGCCTGGTGTTCGAGGTACCAGGAGATGATCTGAATGCGAGAGTTGAACCCGAGTTTGGCCAGGATGTGCTCGACGTGGCCCTCGGCCGTGCGCTGGCTGATGACGAGCGCACCCGCGATGTCGTCGTTGCTCGCCCCCCGGGCGATGAGCGTGGCCACCTGCTGCTCGCGTCGGGTCAGCGGCGGCGTGACCGCAGCGGGCGGCGCCGCCGCCGCTCCTGGCAGCGTCTCGAGGGCGTAGGCCGCCATCTCGTCGACCGTGAGCCTGCCGCCCTCGCGGAAGGCGGCCTCGTACGTCTTCTCACCGAGCCCGCTGCGGGTGCGCCGCTCGCAGTCCTGGTGGTAGTCGAAGATGGGCTTCAACGGCGCCACCGAGGTTCCCATTGACTGCCAGAGTGCATCGGCGGCGCCGAGCAGGGTCGCGGCCCTGCGCTCCCGATGGGCCGCGGTCGCGATGCAGGCCAGTGCCTCCAGGCAGAATGCCGTGCCCCGGGCGTCGTTCAGCCCGCGCTTGAGCCGCAGGCTCTGGTGTTGCAGTTCGGTCGCCCGCCGCAGGTCGCCCTGCTGCCATGCGGACAATCCGAACGCCCACTGCGCGTGTGACCGATGGAGGCGTTCCCCGGTGGGCTCGGTGATCGCCATGACTTCCTGGTGGCATGTCAGCGCGCGCTGCGCGTCACCGGCCACGGCCACGGCCACCAGAAGCGCGTGCAGGGTGTCGACTCGCAGCTTCAGGTCCGGGGACCCGGCCGCGAGCGCCTGTTCGTAGGCCACGATCGCGGCAGGCACGTCGCCGGCCCACAGCGCGAGATGACCGGTGGCGTAGCCCAGCCGACCGAGGCAGTCGGCGTCGCCCAGCTGTTCCGCGAGCGCCTTGCCCTCGGCCAGCAGTGATCTCCCGGTGTCGAAGTCGCCCTGAACGACGGCCAACTGGCTGTCGACCAGCAGTGCCCGGGCGCGATGCACGTTCGGTTCCGTCGCCTGTGCCAGGGCCTGGTTGAGCCAGCGCCTGCCCTCGCTGAACCTGCCGGGGGACGACCAGTAGAAGCGCCAGAGGCACACCGCCATTCGCAACGCGGATTCCGCCTCACCCGGCTCGGTGAGGCAGAACCGCAGCGCGGACCGGATGTTGGGGTGCACCACGTCCAACCGGGCGAGCCAGTACTCCTGCAGTGGGCTCATCCACTCCCGTTCGGCCTGGAGCAGCAGTTCCTCGAACCAGTCGCGATGCCGTTGGCGCAGCCGCGTCCGTTCGCCGGGGTCGCGCAGTTTCGTCTGCCCGAACACCATGAGCGTGCTGAGTAGCCGGTAGCGCGGGCCCCACTCGTTTTTGTCGGTCACCAGGACCGACTTGTCGACCAGTCCGGTGACCAGCTCAAGCATGTCGTCCTTGCGCAGACCTCCGCCGGCGCAAACCGCTTCCACCGCGTCCAGGTTGAAGCTGCCCGAGAAGACCGACAATCGGGTCCACAGCAGCTGCTCGTCCGGCGAGCAGAGCTCGAAGCTCCGTTCGATGCAGCTGCGCAACGTCCGGTGCCGCAACCCAGTGTTGCCGGTGGCGTGGGCCAGCAGCGTGTAGCGGTCGGTCAGCCGGTCCAGGATCTGTTGCGGCGAGAGCACCCGCAGCCACACCGCGGCTAGTTCTATCGCCAGCGGAATTCCGTCCAGCAGTCGGCAGATGTCGGCCACCGCGACGTAGTTGTCCTCGGTGAGACGGAACTCCGGAACCGTCGCGACAGCGCGATCGACGAACAACGTCACGGCCTCGTACCGGGACACTGCCTGCTTCCGCTGCGGTTGTGTCAGGTCCGGCACGGACAACACCGGCACCGGCCAGACGGACTCGCCGGAGATGCCCAGCCGTTCACGGCTGGTGGCCAGGACACGTAGTTTCGGGCAGTCGGTGAGTAACGCGTATACCATTTGTCCGCATTCGACCAGTAGGTGCTCGCAGCTGTCCAATACCAGCAAGAGACGCCGATCGGCCAGATATTCGGTCAATGCGGACAACGGTGGTTGGTACGATTGGTCCCCCAAGCCCAAGGCGCTCGCCACCGTCTGCACCACCAGTGCGGTGTCGCGCAGATCGGCCAGCTCGACCAGCCACACTCCGTCCGGAAAGGCACGCCGCACACCGGCGGCCGCCCGCGCGGCCAGCCGGGTTTTGCCCACTCCGCCGACCCCGGTCAACGTGACCAACCGCGAGGCGGCCAGCAACTGCTTGACCTGGGCCAGTTCGTGTCGGCGACCGACGAAGCTGGTCACGTCGGCGGGGAGGTTCGTCGGTGACGCGCTTCCTGGACATCGGGCCATAATCACGCCATATTGTCATAATTAGGCCGGATGGGGCGAGGCGTCACGAAAAATCTTGGTATGGCAAGAACTGTTGATCGGTCCACCATGTTCGAGACCTCTGCGGACGACTCGTCCATCAATGCCGTGATGGTGAACAACCCTCCGATGCAAGATCTGGAAAGGCTGACCGCGGACAACATCATCAGGCGGACCAGCATCAAGGTCAACTGTACCCGGGTAGGCTCGCCCCGCTGGACTGGGTCGCCGTCGCGGACGCCGGATTCGACCAGGGCGACGTCATCGAGGCGATGCGCCAGTCGCTGACCGTCGAGGACGGCAGGATGTATGTATGCGGAGCCGTTCTACGGCGAGTCCTCTTTCGTGATGTGCCGCAAGGACGCCCTATCGGCCATGCGGGGGATCTGCCGCGCGGCGAGCCCGGCTGGGGTCGCGGAGAAGTGCCGGGGCGTGCATGTGACGCCATGGGGTATACGCGTCACCGGCGCACATGCGCCATCTGGCAACGGTTTTCGTGTCCTACCTTCGTCTGGAGGAAGCCGCGAGAATGTGAGCCGCGAGCGCGCCCGATCGGTCCGTGAGTGAATCCGGTGAGGCAACGTCCACACAAGACCACGGCCTCGGGGGTTCGATCCTGATCGAACCCCCGAGGCCACGGCGTGAGTACTGCGCGTCACTCTCAACTCAATCGAGAAGTGGACCGGTGATGATCAACCAGCTGGTGGGGCGTAGTCGAGGGTGAAGGCCACGCGATCGCTGTTGCCCCCCAAGCCGAGCCACGACACCTGGAACAGGGGATCGGTGCCGTTGGCGTCGTAGTCGTTCTTGCCGAAGTAGGGGTTCTTCCAGTGGACCTTGGCCAACTTGTAGTTATAGGTCGGGTCCGTGCAGCCTGCTGTGAAATAGGTGACGGTTCCCTCGGTTCCCCTGAGGAGCTGGTTTGATTCGGACCCCCACTCGCCGCGGCCCCGCTGGTTGATGACCAGTGGTGGCTCTGTGATCCATGTGCCACTGTCCAGTCGCGCCTCGGTACGTACGAGTGCGCAGTCCACGTTGTTGGTCAGGGCGACGGTGGTGGAGCGCGCCGCCGCCGGGGTGACCGGCTGCTGTGCCTGCCGCGCGGCCGACGCCTGGGCGGGCACAAGGGCCAGGCTCGCCGTGGCGAGCGTGGCGACGAGCGCGGACCAGATGACGACGGGAAGCGTACGGCGGTGTGCCGGATGCGTTGATTTCATGGTAGGGCTCCTCTGTGGGCGGCTTCGACGGTCGCCCCGTGATCGGCCGTTATCGGTCTTGTCTCTGTGGTGTGACTTGTCTCTTGGTGTGAACGATGCGGAATGCGTTGTCGGGTCGCGCCGTGGTCCAATCACCTCCATTGCCGTCGTCGTGCGCGGCAAATCGCGCCGAATCGAAGGGTCGCGCGGTCGGCCACGTTCGATTCGGAATGCTATTCATGGTGATCGCGACCTCACACTCCTCGCCTCGCGTCGATGATCACAAGAGGCCGCGGGGTGATTTTCTGTCCAATTTTGGCCGATGACGCGATTGGCGTTCTTTAGTTGTCATGACAATAGTATTGTTTGATGCCGGGTCGGGTTCTGGCCCCTTTTGTCGGCGAGAATCGGCCGGTAGGCTGGTCGAGCGGAATGTGTGTGGCATTGAGTTGTGAACATGTCGCAGAAAGAACAAGCCGGGGAAAGCCGTGGCCATGCCGGTGATCATGGGGGCGAGGAACCGGAATCGCCGGGAGCGGTGGTGTCCGTCCGGCCGCCGTTGTCGCCGGCCGCGGGGTGTCCGACGTGCGGATGAACCCTCGTCGACCCGCGTGCGCTGATCGAGAAGAGGCGGGCGTCGATACCGAACAGTGCGACCGTGTCCGAGGCCTTTCGGGGTATTTCCACGATTTCCGAGACGACGCCGTGTGTGAGGATTGCGACACGATTGCAGTCCGAACCCGTTCCGAAGAGTCGGCGGCTGAGAGCGCTCACTCCCTCGCGGATGCGGGTCCTTTCCTTTTGCCCGGTGTCCGGTGGCTCGCTTTTCGTCGGCTCACCGTGCTGAGTGTGGTCGTCGCGTGAGACCTGCCGGGTCTGGTCAAACAACCTTGTGACTCCCTTGTTGACAATCAATGTCGGCGTATTTGTGATGATCAGTTTGCTGACAGGTTTTCGCCGACGGAAAGGGGCCGTCCAGCTGGCCCCTGCGCATCTCTCGCTCCTACCCGGGGTCGGGGGACGCCGACGGACGCCAGGGTGGTGCCGTCGACCAGGCGACCGCGTCGGCGACGGCCGCGGCGCTCGTCGAGCTCGATCTCGGCGGCGCCCATGTTGTCCTCGCGGTGGCTGATCGACGAGGTGCCGGGAATGAGCAGGATCTGCGACGACCGGTGCAGCAGCCAGACGAGGGCGAGCCGCGCCGGCGTCGCGCCGTACTCCACGGACAGCGCGGCGAGGGGACTGCCCTGCCCGCTGAGATCGCCATGGCCGAGGGGAAACCACGGGATGAAGGCGATGTGTCGTGCTCGTCGACGTGGCACAGCACGTCCTCGCTGGTCCGGTCGGCGACGTTGTAGGGGTTCTGCACCGCGACGATGTCGGCGATCTCGCGGGCCTGAACGAGTAGGTCGACGGTGACCGCGGGGTGCCCGGAGATGCCGATGTGGCGGATCTTGCGTTCCTTCTGGAGTCCGACGAGTTCGCCGAGCTGGTCGGCGAGCGGCACGGCAAGGTCGATGCGGTGGAGCTGGTAGAGATCGATGCGGTCCAGCCCGAGGTTGCGCAGGCTCATCTCGACCTGCTGGCGCAGGTACGCCGGCCGAGCGAGGGCGACGATGTGCGGCCCGCCGTCGTCGTGGACCCGGTCCGACGGGTCGGAGCGCAGCAGTCCGCCCTTCGTCCCGATGACGAGGTCCTCGGGGTAAGGGTGGAGGGCCTGGCGGATGATCTGCTCGTTGGTGTCGGGGCCGTACGAGTCGGCGGTGTCGATGAAGGTGACACCGAGATCGACGGCCCTGCGCAGCACGCGGACCGCTTTCCCCGGGTCGGTGGGTGGCCCCCAGAAACCGGACTGGTCAGGTGCAGCGCGCCGTAGCCGAGTCGGTGCACGGGTAGGTCCGCGCCGAGGGTGCGGGTCAGGGCGAGCTCTCGTCGAGCTGCGCTCATCGAGGTGTGCCTCCGTGCGGCGCGATGTCCCTGTGTTCGGTGGGCGGTGCCCCGCCGTGCCGGCAGGCGTGACCGTCATCCACGAGTCAGGTGCCAGGAGCCGAGCTCGGCGAGGATCGCCACCAGGTTCTGCCCGGACGGGGTCAGGTGGTACCGCACCTGGACCGACCCCCGGGCCCCGTTCACGTCCCTGGCCACGATGTGCGCTTCCCTCAGGCGACGGAGAACCCTGCTCAGCTGTTTGTTGTCTATGCGCAGCGCGCGTGACAACTCGCTGTAGCGCATTGGGCCGTGGCCCAGCCCCACCAGGACCGGCAGCGCCGACCTGTGCGCGACGGTTGCGATTACCGCGGCGACTTCGCTCCAATTCGCGAGATGTGCCGCCAGGACCGGAACCGTCGCGTCGTCCTGCCACTCCGAGTCCCAGTGTGACTCGGTGGTGTTGGTCGATTTCACGGCACTTCGGTCCTTTGCTGTCGATGCTGCACGAGATGTCCATGGATTGTCTGTGGCGGTTCCTTGGTCAACAAGAGGCCAAGCGCTTGGCCCTGCGGAGCCTCCTCGTGTCGGGGTCGACACGAGGTGCGGCACCGTGGCCGCGCGGCCCACGCACCGTGGCGGTCACGTCCGTGACCACGGGTTCGCGTCCGGCCGGGCAGGCGTAACGCGGTGGCGACCAGGCGCGTTGGGCGGTGGCGGCCCACGCCCAGGGGCCAGCCAGTTGGCCTCTCTCTGGCCGTGATCTTTTTCGTTACAGTCGAACTCGTTCGCTCAGTGGTCAAACGAAAGGTGTTACGCCCTTGTCTTGACCGCCTCGCATTCCCCGATCGGCGTCGTGTCGCCGTTCATTAGCTTGGGATGGATGGTTGGGGCGACAGCCGATTTGCGGTGTTGTCGGACGAGAGGTGTGCCCGATAGGGTGCCTTTAATTGTTGGTGGACCTGTTCTGGGTGGACGTTGATGGATTGTTCAGTTGAAACCGGGAAAGGGAGGAGTGATTCTCAATGGTAACGGAAAAGGTTCAGTACGCCCTCGGTGACCTGTCGATGGATGTCTTCAAGCTGACGGACCGTGGCCTGACCGTCGAGTCGCTGACGGCCGGTCACGGTATGGCCGAGAACGAAGCGTCCAGCTCGTCGCACTGCTCGGGTAGCTGCAGCTGCGGTGGCGGTAGCTGCAGCTGCGGGGACGGCGGCTGGGACGGCGGCTGGGGCGGTGGCCACGGCGGCCACGGCCACTGGTGACGACTAGTCGCTAAGACCGCTCACTAGACCCGCGGGGTCGACGGCCATGGCGCGTCGTCGGCCCCGCGGCTCCCCCGGATATCAGTGTCATCAGGAGATGGAGGAACACAGCCGTGGTGCTGGCCGCGGGTCCGCTGAACGGAAGGGTCCAGGCGCTGAGGGGGTACCGGCTGGAGACTCCGCTTGTCGCCCGTGTCACGGGACTGCCGGCCTCGGTGCTCCGGGAACTGCGCCTGGAGGAGTCATGGGACCTGCTTGACAAGATCATCGACATCGACCGAGGGCTGGCCGTTGCGGCCGAGGCGCTCGAGCAGGCGCTGTTCGACGCCATCGGGAACCTGTCGGAGTCCCCCGTCAAGCCGCGGGTCGTGGCGTTGCGCCGGGCGATCCATCAGGTGCGGGCGCCGCGCAAGGGCGAGTGGAACGAGCAGGTCGCTGCGGCGCTGCCGACCGACCTCGCCGTGGACGTCGAGCGCTGGTTGGCCCTGCTGCGGGATCGGGACCGGTGCCGCGCGCGGCTGCCGCAAGCGCTTGCCGACGAGGTCGAGCGCAAGGAGGAGCCGCTGCGCCGCGCCTGCGCGCACCCGCTGTTCCAGAACGGGTTGCGCAGGGCCAGCCCGGCGTTGTTCGCGGAGATGCACAAGTGGCTCGCCGACGACGGACGCAGGCTGCGGCGACGCACCCTCGTGGGGGTGGCGCGATACCTGTCCAGGGCGGCGGCCAAGACCAGTCCCTACAGCACGTTCACCACGAGCGTGCTCGGCGGCTGGACCGATCAGGGGCCCGCGGTCGGATTCACCGGGGACCTGGCGGTGCAAGGGGTGCTCGAACTCGACCGCGGGGTGCTGGGACGACTGGTCCGCGAGTTGGTCGGCCGGCCTGCCCTCGGGGCCGGCCTGCCCGTCCGCCTCAACCCGAGCGCGCTCGTCGCCGAGGACTCCGTGAGCTTCATCGGGCCCCGCCCGGACGAGTCGATCATCAGGGTGCCGATGTCGCCTGCGCTCGCCGAGTGCCTGCGGGTCGCACGGCACGAGGGCGACCACCGGACGGTGGCCGAGCTGTGTGCGCTGCTGGCCGCGCGGACCGGTGCCGACCTGGCTCAACTGCGCCCGTTCCTCGACCTGCTGGTGGAGATCGGTCTGCTCGAACGCCGGCTCCCGGTCCTCGACCAGTCCGAGCGGCCATTGGCGGAACTGCTCGCTTGGCTGCGGTCGACGGGTGCCGGCGACACCGCCGGCCCGGAGGTGATCGACCTGATCGACCAGTTGCGGGCCGAGTTGGGCCGCCCGTTCGCCTTGGACGCCTCCCCGACCACACGGGACGTGCTCCCGGAGCAGGTGAGCGCGCTCGCGGCTCGCCTCGACCTGCCGTCAACGACGATCGAGCGGATGCGCAAGGCCGTGGCCCACGAGACGTCGATGTTCCCGCACGCTCGGCTGGAGTGTGCCCTGCCACGGTGGCGGCCGGCGTTGGACGACCTGGATGTCGTGCGGCGCTGGTTAGCGTTGCACGACTGGCTGCTGCCGACCCGGCTGTCCATGGCCAGCTACGTCGGCCGGCGGTTCGGCCCGGGCGCCAGGGTGCCGTTCCTCGTTCTGCACCAGGCGATCCAGGAAGATCTCCGCCGTCCGGACGACGAGTGCGAGCCGTGGCTGGTCGCGGTGCGTCCGCTCATCCAGCTCAGCACACCGCCACCGCCCTCGTACCTGGAACGGTCCGGGGTGCCTCGCATCGCGGAACTGTACCGGCTTCGGGTGCGGTCCCTCGACTTCATCCTGTCGGCGACGGACGACACGGGCGTGGCCCGGGTCGCGCCGGACGGTCTGGCGAGGCTCGTCGACAGTTGGCCGTCGTGGGTAGGCGCGCCGGGCTCGGTCGCCTGCTACGTGCAGCCGTACCTGACCGGCGACGACCTGAGGCTCGCGGTCAACATGGTGGGCGGCGGCTTCGGGCGTGGCCGCAGTCGATGGCTGCGGCTGGCCGCCCAGGCGGGCGCGGCGCAGCCTGCCCCAGCACAGCAAGTCCCTGCGCCGTCGCGGATGCGGGGCATGGATCCGGTGGTCGTCGAGATGTCCGGCGTCTTCGACTACTCGGTCAACCTGCGCGCGCCGCTCGCCCCCTATGAGATCGACTACCCGTTCACCACGAGCGGCCGGCCGGCCGGCGAACGGATCCCGTTGTCCGACCTCACTGTGGTGCACGACGCCGAGGCCGACCTGCTCCGGCTGCGCTCCGACCGGCTCGGCGTCCACGTGCTGCCGGCCCACCTGGGCATGCTCGGGGACACGCTGCTGCCCCCGGCCGCCCGCCTGCTGTTGTCGGCGTTCGGACCGTCGCACCTGGTGCACTCCGCCTTCGCGACCGTATATCCGCTCGGTGACGACAGGGCGGGCGTCAGACCCCGCCATCTCCCCAGGGTCGAGATCGGCCGGGTCACCCTCCAGCGGGCCCGCTGGTTCGTCCCCCTTGCCGAGGTGCCGGCCCGGGCCGCCGGCGAGGACGACGCGGGCTACCTGGTCCGCATGGTCGGCTGGCTGCGCGCGTCCGGCATCCCGCAACGCTGCTATGTGCGCGTCATGGATCCCGACTCGGAGTGGCGCAAGCAGTTCTTCTCCAAGGCACGCAAGCCGATGTTCGTGGACTTCGCGAACTTCTTCCTCGGCGCGGCCTTCGAGCACATGCTGAAGGACCGCAGCGGGCTGGTGATCTTCGAGGAGGCGTTGCCGCCACCCGAAGGCGGGTGCGGGCTCGATCCCGCCGACCCGCGCGTGACGGAGTTCATCATTGAGTTGTCCGCGAGTGAGGTGTGAGTGAGCGGGCATGACTGGGTCAGCGCCCATGTGTTCTACCACGGAGATCTGGACGTTCTGGTCGGGGAGCTGATCTCCCCGCTGACCAAGGAACTGACGCGGCGGAGGCTGGCGAGACAGTTCTTCTTCCTGCGCTACTGGGACGGCGGTCCGCACATCCGGTTGCGTGTCCGCCCCGCGCGGGGCCGGTCCGGCATCGAGGTGCGGGAGCTCGTCGAGCGACGCTGCGAGGAGTACCTGCGACGGCGCCCGGCGCCGGACCGCCTCGACGAGCAGGAGTACGCCCGCGTCGCCGCGCAGATGGCGCAGTTCGAGGCGACGACGCCATTGCCCCGCATGTACCCGAACAACTCAGTGGTGTTCATCCCGTACGTGCGGGAGGGTCACCGGTTCGGCGACGGGAAGTCCATCCTGGCCATCGAACGGCATTTCGGCGAGTCTAGCCAGATCGCGCTGGAGATGCTGGCCGCGCGGCCGACACCCGATCAGCGAGCAACGCTCGCGTTCTGCCTGATCCTGCTGACGTGGTTCCTGTGCGTGCCGTCGGCGGCCGAGCTGCGGGCATATCTGGGTCTGTCCTCCGCGGGTGCCCGGACGCTGCTGCCGGGATGGGACGAGCACGCCGCGGGCGAGATGGAGGAGCGCTACCGCCGGCAGTGCGAGCGGCTGCAGGCGATCGCCGATCGGATGCGGGCCGCGACCACGGTGCTGCACCTGTTGCCGCACAAGGGCACGAACACCCTGTGGGCACGGTCGGTGACGCAGGCCCGGGACGTGGTCACGGACGAGATCGCGCTCGGCAGGTTCGTGTCGCGGCGGCCGAACCGCGCTGCGGCCGTCGACACCCAGGCCGCGGTGCTGCGGGTGCTCGACCAATGCGCACATCTGATGTGCAACCGGATCGGCCTCTCGATCGGCAGCGAAAGCGCGCTGCGGTACCTGGCCGGCCGGACCGTTCACGACCTGACCAAGGAGAGCTGAGCCGTGCGGTGGCGCAGCGTGCACGTCTACTACTACGACGACGACAAGACCGACCTCCTTCTGGACGCGGTGCGGCCGCTGTTGCGGGGGCTGGCCCCCGGCGTACGGACCTACTACGTGCCGCATTGGCTGAAGGGACCGCATCTGCGGCTCAATTTCGAGGCCGACCAACAAGTCCACGACGAGCTAGTGCTTCCGACGGTGCGTGAGGTGGTGGGCGGGTATCTCCGCGGCCGACCGTCCACGGCGGTCATCGACCCGCAGCAGCTGCACGTCCAGCACACACGACTGGCCGAGTTGGAACAGGAGCGTGGCGAACTGCTGCCGCTGCGGCCGGACAACTCCATTCACGAGGCGGACTACGATCAGCGGCTGCACGTGCTCGGCACCGCCGCCGCGGCAGACCTGCTCGCCGACTTCTACGTCGACACCACGCCGCTCGCCTTCGACATGACCGAGGCCGTGCGCGGCGGCAGGCAACTGCTGCGACTGGGCTTCGACCTGATGGTGGCCACCGCGCACGCCCTGTCCGGGGTCGGATTCGCGCGGGGGTTCGTGTCGTTCCGTTCACACGCCGAGGCTTTCCTGTCGTGGATGCCCGAGGGCGTGGGGCTGCGCCCCGCCTGGGAGCGGCACTACGAGCAGCACATGGACGCGCTGACCGGCAGGGTTCAGGCGGTGCTCGCCACCGTCGACGCCGCCGGGCCGTGTCTGCCGTTCGTCCGGCCGTGGGTGGAGGTGATGACACCGTACTGGCGACGCGGGTCGGAGCTCATCGAGTCCCACATGCTCAGGTTGGCGCCTGGCCCACGCCCGGACAGCGCGGAGTACGCTGAGCGCCTGCGCCGCAGTCCGCTGCACCGGGCTCGCAAGGACGTGGTGGTGGACCCGGTCTGGTTCGCCAAATACCGACTGATGCTCAACTACACCTACCTGCACCTGACGAGGCTCGGCCTGTCGCCGGCCGAGCGCTTGCTGCTGTGTCATCTCGCGGCCAACGCGGCGGAGGATCTCTTCGGGCGGCCCGCCGCCGAAGTCGCCTTCCCGGCGCCGGGGGATCCGGCCGACCCCCGTGAGCTCGTTCTGCGTGGTACGTCGTGATCGACGATCCCCCTCACATGGCGGTGTCCGAGACCGTGCGGCTGCTCCCCGGCGTGCACTGCGCCATGGGCGAAGGCGGCGAGGTGTTCCTCGTCGCCCGCCCGCGCAGCGAGTCGCTGGGACGGCTGACCGCGGAACAGCTCACGACGCTGCGCCGGCTGGCGAACGCCTGCACCGTGGACGACCTGCTGGGCGACGGGCTCACCACGCGGCTGCTGGAACGGTTGCGGTCAGGAGGTTGGCTCACGACCACGGTCTGGGGCAACGACAACCTGCCGCTGTACACATTGCGGCCACGCCGTCGGCGTCACGGCGCCGGGCACGATGCGGTGCCGGCCCGCGTCATGCTGTCCCGCTTCGCCGTGCTGCGCCGCGACGGCGCGGAGATGCTCGTCGAGTCGGCCGTGGCCACGTGCGACGTGCACGTCCACGATCCCCGAGTGCTGGAATTCGTGGCCGCGTCGTTGACACCGGTGTCCCGGGGCGACGCCCCCGGCCAGCTCTCCGCGGACGTCGGCCGACGGCTGGTCGTGGACCTCTGGCGTGAGGGCTTCCTCACGGACCAGTCGGACGCCGAGACCGACGAGCTGCGACTGGCTCAGTGGAGCGCGCACGAACTGTGGTTCCACCACCGCAGCAGCAAGATCGACGGTACCGGCGGCACCTACTGGGCGAAGGGGCGATTCGACCCGCTGCCCGGCCGGCACAGGCCCTTCGACGGGCCGACCGTCGCCCTGCCGAAACCGGACCTGGGCCGGCTGCGCGCGACCGACCCCACGCTCACGGCGGTGATCGAGGACCGCCGCTCGGTGCGGGAAGGCGACGAGGACAACCCGCTCACGCTCGACCAACTCGGCGAGTTCCTCTTTCGCTGTGCGAGAGTGCGCGGCGTCGGCGTGTACAGCGGTCAGGAGGTCTCCGACCGGCCCTATCCGGCCGGTGGCGGCCTGCACGAACTCGAGATCTATCCCGTGGTGCGATCGGTGACCGGGCTGCACACCGGGCTTTACCACTACGACGCCCACTCCCACCGGCTCACTCTTGGGTCGGCGCATCCGGCCCCGCTGCGGGCGCTGCTGAAGTGGTCCGGCATGCCGCAGGTGCTGCTCGTGGTCACTGCCCGCTTCGGTCGGTTGATGTGGAAGTACGAGGGCACGGGGTACGCCCTGATGCTCAAGCACGTCGGTGTGCTGTACCAGAACATGTACCTCATCGCGACCGCGATGGCGCTGGCTCCCTGCGCGATCGCGGTGGGAGGCAACGATTTCTTCGCCGAGGCGACCGGCCTGGACCCGATGACCGAAGCGAGTGTCGGCGCGTTCACGTTGGGCAGCAGGCGGCCGGCGTCGTCCACCGTCGCCGGCGCCGATCGGAAAGGCAGGTCCTGATGAAACCCCAACTCGCACGGGACGCGTACTTCGCGCCGGTCCCCGACGGGGTGTACTGGCTCACCAACAAGGGACCGATCACGCTGACCGGCAAGACCATCGCCGCGTGGATCGACCGGCTGGCCCCGTTCCTCGACGGGCAGCGGTCCCTGGACGAACTCGTCGCGTACCTGCCGGTGGACCGAGGCGCCTTCGTCAGCGATGTCGTGCGCATCCTGCACGAGCGCGGGCTTGTCAAGGACGTCGCGGCGCGCGGCCTGCCTCCGGACCAGGTGCTCGCGCCGCACGCGGCGGAGGTGCATTTCATCGACGACTTCGTCGACACTGCCGTCGTGCGGTTCGTCCAGTACCGCAACTGCCCGACGGTGTTGATCGGCGCCGGTCGGAGCCTGGTCGCATGCGCGGCCGCCGGGCCGCGGTCGGGCATGGACAACGTCACGGTGGTGGCGACGGACGACTGCGCGACCGACCTCGACGAGCTCACCGGCGTGCTGGGAGGGTCCCGCCGCCGGGGAGTCGACAGGCTGCTGGTCGGCGAGCCCGAGCCGGACCGATTCGAGCGAATGGTCGCCGAAGCCGCCGTGGTCGTGCATGTCTCGGACCGCGCCTCGCTCACCAGGACCCGGCTGTTGACACGAATCTGCCACCAGAGCGGCACGCGGCTCGTGCAGGTGATCATGACCGGCGCCGAAGCGTGGATCGGGTCGCTGCCGTCGACGGGACAGGTCGGTTGGGACGACGCGCGGTTGCGCCTTGCGCTGCCGGCGCGGGAGAACAGCGCCGAGTCGCCGACGCCGGACGCCGCCGCCGTGCTGGCGGACCATGTGTTCCACCGCGTGTTCCGGGAGGTGGTCGGCCTCACCGCCACCGACGAGGGCCGTCCCCAGCTGGCTCGGTTCGACCTGCGGACCCTGCGCACGACGTACCACCGGGTGGTGCGGCATCCGTTCGCAGGTCCGGCGCGGCCACAGACGGCCGGCGAGTTCCGTCACACCGTCAGCCGGCTCAGCCGCGGGCAGCGGCTGGACGAGGAGACGTTCTCGCGCCGAGCCGCCGAGCTCGTCGACGACCGTCTGGGGCCGTTCCGTGCGATCGGCGAGCGGGACTTCGCCCAGCTTCCGCTGCACGTGTCCGAGGTGACCGTCGCGGACCCGGTCGGTCTGCTCGGCGAGCGGCGCGCACCGGTCCCGGTGATCACCGCCGGTCCGAACTTCGCCGCCGCCCGTCACCGCGCGGCGTTGCGCGCGTTCGCCGTCCACGGGTCGCTGTTCGTCGATCCACGTCGGCTGCTGGCCCCGGTCGGCTCCGATGAGCCGACCGGTGGGGACGATCCCGCCGAGGACCTCGTCGCCCTCACCGAAGGCTCCTTGGCGGGCCGGGTGTGGGGATCGCGGTTGACCGACGGCGAACCGTGCGATGTGCCCGCCGAAACCGTGTTTCCCGCGCTGCGTTCCCGGTCGGCCCTCGCCGCTGTGTCCTCCGGGGCCACCGCGGGGTACGACTGGGCCGAGGCCGTGACCGCCGGCGTCGCCGGGCGCTGCCTCGACCTGACCGTCGCCGAACTCGCAGGAGCCGGCCGGCAGCCACTGTCCGTTGTAGACACTCAGTACGCGGACCTCGACGAGCTCGGCCAGCGCTACCGTCGGCTGCTGGCGGTGATCGACGCACCCGTGAAGGTCTACGACGCCACCGGATCGCTCGGTGTGCCCACGTTCGCGTTCTGCCTCGGCGCCGAGAGCGTGTGCTACACCAGCGCTGCCCGGGTGACCGACGCGCTGCGCGACGGCCTCGAACAGGTCCTGCTGGCCTGCCAGGCACGCATGCACGACCAGAACGCCTACGCGCCGCCGCCGGTGCCACAGCTGCCGCCACGGCTGCGCGGTGACGAGCCGGCCCGACAACGCCTGGACACCGAGCTGCGCATCATGGTCGAGGCGCTGCGCAGCAGCGGCCGGATCCCGGTTGCGGTGCCACTCGACCACGATCCCGAGATGAGTGAGGTCATGCCCTACGCCGTGCAGGTGGTGCTGCGATGAGTCCTCGGGCGAGCATCGGTCTCAGCGGTTCCGGGGCGCTGCACACCGTGATCAGGAGACTCCTGGCCGACAATGCCGAGCTCGTGCCGGTCGCCGTCGAGGACCCTGCCGACGGACTCGACCGGTGCCGAGGACTCGTGCTGGCCAGCGACGCCTGGGACACCCGGGCCCACACCGGCGCCCAGACCGCCTGTGCCGTGGCGGGAATTCCGTGGCTTCCCGTCTTCACCAGGCTCGGGCACGCGGTGATCGGGCCCGTGACGCGCCCCGGCGTGGCGGGCTGCGCGAGCTGCGCCGGCCTGCGCAGCAACAGGGCTCGACAGCGAGGGGCGGAACTCGACGCGGTGTGGGGGCGCAACGCCGACGCCTTCGTGAGCCGCCCGTCCTCCTGGCTCACCGCTCTCGGCTGCCATGCTGTCGCCGCCCTGGTGGTCGAGGAGGTGCGGCGGCTGGTCGATGGCTCCGTCCCACCGCGCACCGACAACGCGGTGCTGCACGTGCACTTGGCGGACATCACCGTCACCACGCACAAGTTCCTGCCCGATCCGCTGTGCCCGGCGTGCGGCTCCCTGCCCGACGACACGGCGGAGCGAGCCGAGATCACCCTGTCTCCGCGACCGAAGCCGGCGCCGGACGCCTACCGGCTGCGGTCGGTCGCCGCCGAGCGGGACGAGCTGATCCGAACGTACGTCGACGCCGAGACGGGTCTCATCCGGACAGTGGACATGGGTGACGAGGCAGGGGTCGCGATCGCGGTGGCGCCGATGGGCCTGCGCGGCGGCGGGAACGGCGTGGAATGGAGCTGGGGGCGCAGTGACAGCTACCAGACCAGCGAACTGACCGCGGTCCTCGAATCGCTCGAGCGCTGGGGCGGAATGCAGCCCGGAGGGAAGCGGACCACGGTGCGCGCCCGGTACCCGCAGGTCCGCGAGGATGCCGTCGACCCGCGCTCGCTCGGGCTGTACCCGCCGGAGCGCTACGGGCCGTCGTTCCCGTTCGTCCGGTTCGGTGACGATCTGGAACTGGACTGGGTGTGGGGCTATTCCTTCGCCCGCCGCCGCCCTGTGCTGGTGCCTGAGAGCTATGCGTACTACGGCATCCACCGGGCCAAGCCGCACGAGCCGAGGATCGCGTTCGAAACCTCCAACGGGTGCGCGCTGGGCGGCTGCCTGGAGGAGGCCATCCTGCACGGGATACTGGAAGTCGCCGAACGCGACGCCTTCCTGATGACCTGGTACGCCCGGCTGGCGGTGCCTCGCATCGACCTGGACTCGGCTCGTGACCGACGGATACCGTTGCTGCGCCAGCGGATCGAGGACGAGACCGGGTGGCGGATCCTCGCCTTCGACACCACCGTCGAGCAGCGGATCCCGTGCGTGTGGTTGCTGGCAGTGAACTCACCGGGTGGTGGCGATGTGGCCAGGACGGTGTCCACCGGCGGGTCGCATCTGGATCCGGAACACGCGCTGCGCAACGCCCTGTTCGAGCTGGGGCCGGTCATGAGCGGCCTCAACCAGACCTATCTCGACAACGCCGATCGGGCGCGGCGGATGGCCGAGGACTCGTCGCTGGTCCACCGGATGGCCGACCACTCGCTGCTGTACGCCAGCCCGGCGGTCTTCGACCGCTTCGAGTTCCTGTTCGCATCGAGGGGCCGGCGCACGCTGGCGGAGATGGCCAGCGCCCGCCCGCCGGCCTACAACTTCGACCTGACCAGCGACCTGATCGGCCTGGTCGGGCGCTACCTCGACACCGGGCTGGACGTCGTCGTCGTGGATCAGACGACGCCGGAACACCGGGTCGGTGGGTTCAGCTGCGTCAAGGTGATCATCCCCGGCACCCTGCCGATGACCTTCGGGCACGAGTTCCGGCGGGTGCACGGTCTGCCCCGGCTGCACCGGATCCCGCACGCGCTCGGCTACCGGGACACTCCGCTGCCGCCGGGAGAGGTCAACCCGCATCCGCACCCGTTCCCGTAGCACCTGCCGTGCCTGGCCGGGTGGAGGGACGCTGGTGCTCCCTCCACACGACGTCTTCGTTCGAGGGCGAACTCGCCACGGCGGGTGGCCGAGGTGAATCAGACCATTCGGCGCAGCCGGAGACGAGACCAGGCGACGGACGTTCCACAAAGGAGCATGACCGCGGTTCGCTATGCAGTCCATCACTACCAGCGTGCGGCCTCCACTGGTGCCGGCTGGTCACTTTCTGGGCAGGATCCCCAGACCGGGTGCCGCCACGGGCTTATGCCCGGGCCGCGGCGCAGGTAAGCCGAATGTGTCCGGTCGGGGAGGCCGGGCGCGGACAATGGGATTGGCCAAGTTCCTGCTCACTGCCTGCGCGCAGGGCCGCCGCGGGTGGCTGCCGGGTTGCCGACCGATCTGGAGATCATGTGGATGACTCGCATCGCAGGTGCTCGCATGGATGGTCTCGGAAGGCCGGATGTGGACGTCGGCGGGTATTCGCCAGCGGGCAAGGCGGCCGGGGCCGCGTTCGCGGCGGCGTCTGGCGCCAGGGTGCGGCACTGTGGTGTTCAAGCGACAGCGGGGAAGCCTGCCGGCCGTGGTGTGCTGGGCAGCACGGTCGGATTCGCCTCGTCGGCGACCCGGAAGTCCTATTTGGACACTCAGTTCAGCTGATCGCGCATCCCCAGCACCTCGACGATGTCCAGGGCGAGTTGCAGCTGTGTCACATCGGCCGGCCTGCCCAGGTTGCGGTCCGTCAGCTCCGCCACCCGACGCAGCCGGTAGCCGACCGTGTTGCGGTGGCAGTGCAACAGCATGGCGGCCGCCGCGGGCGAACCATCGTTGTCCAGCCACGCCTGCAAGGTCGTGAGCAGCGTCTCGCGCTCCCGGTGCGCCAGCGACAGGATCCGGCCGAGCACGGCGCCCGCCAAACGCCGCGCGGCGGCGGGCGCCGAGGCGATCAGTAGCGGCACCAACGCCTGGTCGTGTCGGACCACGTCGGTGCTGCCGGGCCGCCCCGCCGACCGGGCGACGCTCGCCTCGGCGAGGGCGGCCCGGGCGCCGTCCAGATCGTGGAAGATCTCGCTCACGCCGATGCGCGTGGTGGCCCGATCGGCGAGCTCCGCGCACAACTGGCCCAGATCGAACCGCGGGCCCAACACGACCACGCCGTGTTCGGCCGCGTGGCTGCGCTGCCACACCGACATGACGCCACGCGTCAGCAACCGGTCCTCAAGGCCGCACAGCGGCGGCCAGCCGCGCTCGTTCTCGCCGGCGACGACAACGAACGTCCCGTCCAACGGCAGTCGCAGTTCGGCGGCCACCTCCGGCGCGCACCCCGGCCCGCCGTGGAACAACGCGTCGAGCGCCTCGGCGTGGGCCCGGCTGTCCTGTCGCATCCGGTGCGGCTCGAGCCTGTCGTACGCATCGGTCACCGCCTGTGACAACGCCTCCACCGCCGACCAGACCCGGCTGGACGCATCCGCCAGCACGGTCTGCCGGGTCTCCGTGGCCATTACCGCCGTTGACACGAACTGGCCACCGATGCGCAGCGCGTGCAGCGCCGCGGTGACCGGAACTCCTTGGTCGGCACGCAGACGTGCGCCCGCCCGCACCTCCGCGAGCGCGGACGCGCTGTCGTCGGCCAGGAACGAGGCGGCGTTCGCGAGCGCCCCTCGGCACATCGCCGCCACTTCCTCCGCCGTCAGCAGCACACCCGGCCGGTATGCCGATTCCTGCTCGGATATCCGGCCGGCCAGTTCGGGAACGAGCTCGTCGGCGCGCCCGCGGACGAGTTGGACCACGCGTTGCACGGCCGGAGCAACGATCCGGCCTCTGACGGACGTCACCCTCGAAGGATAGCCTTGGATCGTCGTCTTTGTGTCAGGGCACAAAGTCCCGCGTCCGATCTCTGTGCGCGCTCCCCTACCGCCGCCTGAGGGGGTGCGCCAGGCTTGAACGAGTCGTCGCCGGCCCCTGTCTCCGGCCCTCTTCCGGGCACAACGCTCTGCTCGGCATTCCGCCCGGTTGCCGCCGCCAGCATGGAGGACGCTTGCCCGCGCAGCACACCACGGCCCGCGAACATCACGGGGCCAAGGCTGTCAACCTGGAATTGTTGCAGCGTAAAGGATTTGCCGTACCCGCCTGGGGCGTGGTCGACGTGGACGTGTTCCGGCGGTTCGCCGCGGCCCGCCACATCGCCGGCGCCATCGGCGCCGCGCTCCGCGAAACCACCTCCGACAATGCCAGCGCGGTCGCGGATCGAATCCGTTTCCTTGTCACCACGGCGGAATTGACGGACGACGCCCGCGACGCCATCGCACGCGCCTGCCGGGACGCCGGCGGCGACACCTTCGCCGTGCGATCGTCCAGCCCGGACGAGGACGGCCCCGTCCTCTCCTTCGCGGGACAGTTCGACACTTTCCTCAACGTCACCGGGTTCCAGGACGTGTGCGCACGGATGCGCGAATGCTGGGCATCCGCCTTCTCCGAACGGGCGCTGCGCTACCGCATGCGCCACGGCCTCGCCCCGACTTCTGTCGGACTGGCTGTGATCGTGCAGGCGATGGTGCACGCCGACAAGAGCGGCGTGCTGTTCACCGCGGAACCGGTCAGCGGCAACCGGCACGAGTATGTGATCAGCGCGACGCGCGGGCTTGGCGACGCGCTCATGTCGGCCACCGCGCCGGCCGACACCGTGCACATCGACGCGGCGACCGGCGCCGCCCGGCGCGACGGCGACATCTGCCTGACGGACGAGGAAGTCATCGCGCTGTGGGGAATCGGGGGCGACATCCGCGACGCGTTCGACACGCCGCAGGACGTGGAATGGGCGATCGTGGGCGACCGGCTGTGGCTGGTGCAGTGCCGCCCGATCACTACGCCGCTCGACGGCGAATTGCGGATCTGGGACAACGCCAACATCATCGAGAGCTTCAGCGGCCTCACCTCACCGCTGACCTACAGCTTCGCCGCGGACGTGTACGCGCACGTGTATCAGGAGTACGCGCGTGCGTTGCTGCTGCCGCACAGCGTGCGCCGACAGTTGGCGGACTGGCTGCCGGCCATGCTCGGGTACTTCCACGGCCGCGTCTACTACAACCTGCTGCACTGGTACCGGATGGTTCGGCTTGTGCCGGCCTATCGGCTCAACCGCAAGGTGCTCGAGGTGTCCCTCGGCGTGGCGCCGCTCGACGACGAGATCGCCGACGGCCTGCGTCCCTACCGGCGGTCGTCGCCGCTGGTGCCGTTGGTGTCCGGTGCCGCGTTCGCCGTGCGATTCCTGACGATCGGGCGCTCGGTGCGCCGGTTCTGTCGGGAATTCGACGCCGCCGCAACGGCATTCGCCCACGCCGACTACGATGGCATGTCGTGTGACCGGGTGTACCGCCGATTGCGGCTGCTACAGCGGGAACTCATCGAACGCTGGGGCCCGATGATGGTCCTGGACGCCGCGCTGCTGCTGTCGATCGGTGTGCTGCACCTGTTGACCCGCCGGTGGTTGCCGGCCGCACCCGACTGGTTCTTCTGGGCGGCCGCCGGGCCCGGGCCGGAGGTGGAATCCGCCGAACCGGTGACCGCCTTGCGCCGGCTGGCCGCCCAACTGCACGCGGATCCGGAGCTGGTCACGCTGGTCCTACACACGCCGGCCGGCCAGGTGCAGGCGCGGCTGGCTGCCGAGGGGCGGCAGGAGTTCCTCGCGGCGGTCGACGACTACATCGCGCGGTTCGGATTCCGCGGTGTGGACGAGCTGAAGCTGGAGACGCCGGACCTGACCGAGGATCCCTCGGCGCTGTTCGCAATGCTGCGGGAGGAGCCAGCGGCCGAGGAGGCCACACGCGGTGATGTTGACGGCTACCTCGACACGGTCCTGTCCGGACCGCGCCGGATCGTCTACGACGTCGTGCGGCGCAAGGTCTCCGCCGGCATGAGAGACCGGGAGCGGCTGCGTTGGCGGCGGACGCGAGCGTTCGGCGTTGCCCGGCGAATGCTGCGCGCCATCGGCAAGGACCTGGCCAGGCTCGGTGCACTCGACGATTGGCACGACGTGTTCCTGCTGCGGTTGGAGGAGGTCCGTGGGTGCTGCGAGGGGACGATCGCGCACACCGAGCTCAAGCCGGTCGTGCGGCTGCGCCGCGAGCAGCGGCTCCGGGACGAGGGCATCACGGCACCGATGCGCTTCGAGACCCACGGGGTGCCGTACTGGCGCGGCAATCTCGAACGCGCGGGATGGGGCACGCGGACCACGACGCCCGAAACGCCGTCACGGATCCTGCGCGGCATGCCGTCGAGTCCCGGCGTGGTCGAGGGCACGGCCGTGCATGCCGGCGCCGGCATCCTGCTGGCCCATCACACCGATCCCGGTTCGGTCGCAGCCCTGTCCGCTGCCTCCGCACTGCTGGTCGAACGCGGCAGCCCGCTCACGCACGTCGCCGTCGTCGCCCGCGAACTCGGCATCCCGACCGTCGTGCAGATCAGCGACCTGCTCGCGAATGTCCGTGCCGGCGCACGGCTGCGCGTCGACGGCGGCGCCGGGCTGGTGGAGGTGCTCGAGCCGTGACGGCAGGACTCACGGACGTCGATGTCGACCAGTTGCTGGCATTGGCCCTGGCGGAGGTCGACGTGCCCGCAGGCAGCGCGGTCGCGCTGGAGGGCTCGATCGCCGAGGGGTTCGGCACTCCCACCTCGGACGTCGACTTCCTCGTGCTCGTCGACGGCGAGGACCAGCCGACGATGCCGACCGTGCTGTTCGTCGGCGGCCGCCGGGTCGAGGTGCGCATGCGGTCCCTGCGCCAGGTGGCCGAGCAGTTCGACGCGGCGCTCGTCGCGCCCGATGCGGATGTCCTCGACCGATGCCAACGGCTGCTCGGAGCCGTGCCGCTGCGGGGCGAGGCCCTGCTGCACCGCGCCAGGGCGTTGCTGCCGGCCGACGTGTTCGCCACGCAGGTGTCGATGTGGTTCGCTGACCGCGCGCGCCACGCGCTGCGGTACGCGCAGGCGATGGCGGAGTTGGAGCAGCCCGACGAGGCGGCCGACTGGGTGAGGTACAGCCTGCTGTACGGCGCGAAGTCGTGGGCGGCGCACCGCGGCGAGACCTACGTGGAACCGAAGTGGCTGTCGGCTCAGCTCGATCGGATCGAGGCACGGGCGGGCACACCTCAGGACCTGGTGCGCCGCTACCGCGCGGGCGTCACCGGCATGGCGGACTGCCTCGACCTCGCCGAGGACTTCGGCGTCACGGGCTGCCGGCCCGAGCCTGGCGGCGTGCGGCTGCGCCGCATCCCTGGGGTGGGCACCTGGCCGATCGGCGACCGCGTGCACGTCATCCGCGACGGCACAGATGTGTTCGCGCTCGACGAGCGCGCCGGCCGGGCGTGGCGGTCGATCGTGTTCGCCCGCCCGCCCGCCCGCGACGTCGACCGCGGTGTGCTCGCGCTGTTCGTCCGCCTCGGCCTGGTCGGGCTGTCGTGGCGCGACGGAGACGCCATCCGGCTGGCCACCCGGCCGATCACGCCGCCGCCCGGCCAGGCCTGTCCGGCGCTGTCGGTGCTCGGCGGCACGACGATCGGCCCGGTCACGCTCGTGCCGCTGCCGGCCGGCCGGTTCTGCGCCGCCGGCCTGGACCTGGTGTGGTCGAACGTGCTTGCGGAGAACGCCCGCGAGGACCTCGTCGGCGCGCTGGCTGCGGGCCGCGACGAGGTCGCCGAGTTCGCTGCGCGAAGGATGGCGCAGGTGGTGTGCCGCGGGCTGTTCAGCGCCGCCGGGATCCACCCGCTGCCGCCCGACGACGCGCTGACCAGGTTGCTGCCCGAGTTGCCGTTCGTCGACGGCTCGGTGGTGGCGCTGGCCCGGCGGGCGGAACAGCCCCCGGTCTCGCTCGGCTTGCTGGACGGACTCGTTGCCCGGGTGCGCGCGTACGTCGGCGCGGCCGGCTTCCCGTCCTCGTTCGACTCCGCCGCCGAATGGCAGCGCACGCTCGAGCTCGGCCACGACTGGCTGCGGCTGGCCGCCCACCTCGACGCCGACCTGCCCATCCAGGACGCGGCGGACCTGCTGGCCCCGAGGGGGACGGCGTGAACGTCATCGTCACCGGCGCGGCAGGTCTGGTCGGGGCCGAGGTCTGTGCCCGGCTCGCCGCCGCCGGGCACGGCGTCATCGCCATGACGCACCGCCGCACGACTGTGGCCGACCAGTCGACGACACCGTTCACGCGCCTGGCTGTCGACATCACCCGACCCGATCTCGGGCTGACGCCGAGACAGGTCGACCAACTCTGCGGCGGCCGATGCACCGTCGTGCACGCCGCAGCCGTGACTGAGTTCGGCCGCGACGACGGCGTGTACGACGCCGTCAACGTCCGTGGCACGGCGCACGTGCTGGCGCTGGCGCGTCGGGGCGAGATGCCGTTCGTGCATGTCAGCACCGCGTACGTGTGCGGCGAGCACGATGGGTCCTTCGCCAACGGCTACGAGCGCAGCAAGGCCGCCGCCGAGAGCCTGGTCCACGGCAGCGGGCTGGATGTTGTGGTGATCCGGCCGAGCATCGTGGTCGGCACGGAGTCCACCGGCGCGATCCGCGTCTTCCGCAACATCTACGTGATGCTCCGGCTGATCGCCGAGGGCAAGGTCGGCACGCTGCCAGGCCGCTACGACGCGTGCCTCGATCTGGTCGCGGTCGACCGCGTCGCCGACCTCGTCACGGACGCCGCGCACCGGTTCGGCGAGGTCCGTGGGCAGACCCTGCCGGCGATCGCCGGACGCCCCGTCACGCTGCGGGAGTGCTCGGAGGTATTCGCCGAGTACCCCTCGCTCCGCGCGCCTCGGTTCGTTCCGCCCGAGGTCTTCCGGCTGGACACGCTGCCGCCCACGCAGCGTCGCTACCACGACCGGGTCGTCCGGCTGTACGAACCGTACTTTCGTCGCCGGACCACCTTCGACGACAGCGCGACACGGGCCTTCCACCGCCGCCGGCCTGCGCTCACCGGCGTGGCGCACCTGCGGCGGCTGCTGGACTACTGCCTGGCGATCGGTTACCTGCGATGAGCGACGTCTACGTGGACGACTGCGTTGCGCAGTTGGACCGGCTCGGGGTCGATCCGACGGCGTTCGGCCGGACGCACGGCCTGCTGCTGCTCAAGCCGGACGCCGTGGTGGCGCGCCGGCTGCTGCCCGCTATCGACTGGTTGTCGCACCACGGCTTCCGGATCGTGGCCGCGGAGCGGATCGGCCTGGGCCGGCACGCGATCCGCGCCCTGTGGCAGGAACCGTGGCGAGCCGCGACCTGGCAGCGCCGGCGGCTGGCCGACCTGCTCGCGACCGCCACCGATTCGCTGGTGCTCCTGGTGCGCGCCGAAACCGTCGAACCGGTCTGCGTCCGGCTCACCGGCATGAAGGGCGCCGGCGATCCGCGCCGGCGCGAGCGGGGCCAGCTGCGGCACGCGCTCGGCTCGCCCGGCTTCCTGCTCAACATGGCCCACACCGCCGACGAACCGGCCGACGTGTTGCGGGAGTTGGCCATCTACTTCGACACCGACGAGCTGCACTGGGTGCTGCGCGGCGCGCTCGCCGACAACGACCGGTCCGTGCGCGCCAGGCAACTCGCCGCCGAGCTGTACGCGCGATTCCCGCCGCGGTGCCTCGACCTCCCGAGCGGA
>NZ_KK037166.1:4407930-4454070 GCF_000568255.1 Kutzneria sp. 744 | reverse complement strand
TGAACGGGAACCTGCGCGCGGCGCTCGCGGGACTCCTGCTCTGGGCATGGCGGCAGGACATCGGGCTCGACCCGTGGAGCGTGATCGTCGTCGGATCCGCGGTGTTGCCGATGACCGTCGACACCAGGCGAGGAGCGGCATGCACAAGCTGACGTTCTCCCGAACCGTGCCCCGCGAGCTGGTGCACCGGGCATCGGTTGCAGAGGTGTTCGTGACGTCACTGCTCGACCACGGCGGCGGGCGGATCGACGTCGGTGTCCAACTGCCCAGGTCGCACGCGTTCTACGGGGACTCCGACAACGGCCACCACGATCCGGTCGCGTTCGCGGAGGCAGCTCGCCAGGCGTGCCTTGCCGTGGCGCACGAGTGCTTCCGGGTTCCCGCCGAGGCTCGGTTCTTGTTGCGAAAGTTCGAGCTCCGCTTGCTTGATCCGGCGGCCATCGCCGTCACCGACACACCGTGCGATGCCGTCCTCCGCTGTCGGGTGGTGCAGCGCTTCACGCACGACGGGCGACTGTGCGGCCTGCACCTCCGGCACCGGGTCGAGATCGACGACCGGCACGTGCTGACCGCCGACTTCGCCTTCTCCTGGCTGCCCGAAAGCGAATGGGCCCCGGTGCGTGGCACGATCGAACCGCCGCGCGCAGTGCCGCCGCCAACAAGATGCGCGGCCGCCGTCGTCGGACGCAGGTGCGACCGCAATGTGGTGATCGGGCCGCCGCACGTCGAAGGCAGCTTCGCCCGTGCCACCGTCGTCGTGGACACCGCGCACCCGACGCTGTTCGACCACCCGGTCGACCATGTGCCGGGGATGGTGCTGGTCGAGGCGTTCCGCCAGCTGGCGACGGCGTGCGCCGCGGTTTCCGCGAACCTGGACACCGGCCTGCTGACCGCGCTGCGCTGTCGGTTCAGTGCCTTCGCCGAGCTCAGTGCCGAGGCGGTGTGCCACTGCCGACTGGGCGCGGTCCAGATGATGGCCGCCGACCGTGAGGTGGAGGCGTGGTGTTGGATCGACCAGTCGGGCCGCACCGTTGCCGACGCCCAGCTCCGGCTGAGCTTCCCGACCACGGCGGTGGACGCGCCGCACGCCGACGGCCTGGCGGGACGCACATGCTGATCGACGAGGCGCTCACCACCACCCGCGCCGTGCGCCGCGGCGTCGATCTGCGCCGGCCGGTCACGCGGGACGTCGTCGAGCGTTGCCTCCGGATGGCGGTGCAGGCGCCGACCGGCGGGAACAGACAGGACTGGCGGTTCGTCGGGATCGACGACCCAGGTCTGAAACAGACGATCGCCGACTGCTACCGCGCCGCCTCCGTGGCGTACCTGGACCAGGCAGCACGGACGGCGGACACCGACTCCGCCCGGTTTCTGGCGCAGAACCTCGAACGCGTGCCCGTGCTGCTGCTCCCGTGCATCCAGGGCCGGCACTCGCCGACCGAGCACCCGGCACGGACCGCGAGCCGCTACGGCTCGCTGTACCCGGCGGTCTGGAGCTTCATGCTCGCCGCGCGGGCACGAGGCCTCGCCACCGCGTTCACCACCGTGCACCTGGTGTACGAGCGGGAGGTCGCCGACCTGCTCGGCATCCCGTACGACGAGGTGACCCAGGGGTGCCTGATACCCGTCGCCTACGCCAAGCGCTGGTTCGGGCCGGCGCCCCGGCGGCCGGTCACCGAGGTCACCAGCTGGAACCGCTGGAGGCGCGGATGACCATGTTCACGCTCCGGTTGGGGCGCTTCGTGCTGGCGCGGTTCCGCCCGCACGTCTATGTCAGCTATGGCGTGCTGTGGACGTTCGCGCTTGAGGCGGTGGCCGGCGATCACTGGCGGCCGTCGCCGGCCACGGTCGCCCGCGCCGCGAGCGTCGTGCTCAGCCTGCTGTTCCTCCGGATGCTCGACGAGCGGAAGGACCTCGACTACGACCGCGTGCACCATCCGGACCGCCCCCTGGTGACGGGCGCGATCAGCGTCGGCGAGCTGGAGACGGCAATGGCGCTGATCATCGTGTGCGTCCTCGCGCTCAATGCGCCGATCTCGGTGGTCTCGGTCAACCTCGCGCTGCTGGTTCTCGGCTACGGACTCGCGCTGTCCGCGGTGGAGCGCCGATTCCCGGCCGTGCGAGACGGGCTGCTGCTGAGCCTCGCGGTCAGCTATCCCGTGCAACTGCTGATCAGCTGCTACCTCTACCTGTCGTCGACCGCCTCTGTGGACTGGCGGGTGGTGCCAGTGGTGCTCGTCTTCGCCTGCGTGTTCCTGCACTTCGAATTCGCCCGCAAGACGCGGTGGCATGGCGACGCCGGGGAACGGCTGTACTCGGTGGCGCTCGGCCCGACGCTGAGCGGCATGGTGACGCTGTGCTGGGCCGTAGCCGCGGTCGTGCTCATCATGCAGCTCACCACGACGTGGTTCGTCGTGCTGCTCGCGCCGCCCGTCCTCGCGGCCCGGCGGTTCTTCGCCGGTGCCAGCGAGTCCTGGCCGCTGGCCGCGGCCATGGCCTTCGTGCTGCTCAGCTACCTGTCCCTCATCGCCTACGGGCTCCGCTGACGTCCGGGAGCATCGCCTTGCTCAACCGTCTGGCCGACCTCACCGTGTCCCGGCCCCGCACCGTGCTCGCCGGCGCGGCGGTGTTCCTGCTCCTGTCCGTCGCCTGCGGCCACGACGTGGCTGACCGGCTCCATGGTCTGGGCGCGACGGATCCGGCGGCTTCCTCGTCGGTGGCCGCCCGCACGCTGTCGACGGAATTCCCCACCAGCAACCCGAACCTCGTCCTGCTCGTGGACTGCGCCCGCGGTGTGGACGAACCGGCCTGCGCCGCGGACGGGTCCGCCGTCGCCAAGCGGCTGGCCGGCGAGACGTCCGTCACGGGCGTCACGTCGTACTGGCTGGGCCGGGAGACGGCGCTGCGCTCGCGCGATGGACGGCAGGCGTTGATCACCGCCCGGATCACCGGGTCCGAACTAGCGGCGGCCGACCGGTCCGCGCAGCTGGCTGTCGCTTACGACGGCCGCCACGGCAGCGTGCTGGTGCGCACCGGCGGCCAGGCCGCGGTGGCGGACCAGGCGCGTCACACGATCGCCGACGACCTGACCCGCGCGGAACTGCTTTCGCTGCCGTTGACGCTGGTCGTGCTCGTCCTGGTGTTCGGCAGCGTGGTCACCGCGTTGCTGCCGCTCGTGGTCGGCGCGATCGCCATGCTGGGTACCGGCGCCGTGCTGCGGGCGGTCAGTGAGTTCGCCGATCTCTCGATCTTCGCCCAGGAGCTGAGCGTCGCTCTCGGGCTCGGGCTCGCGATCGACTACGCGTTGTTCATCGTGCGGCGGTTCCGTGAGGAGAGACCGCGTCCCGACGCTGTCCGCCGCGCGATGCTGACGGCCGGCCGCACTGTCGTGTTCTCCGCGGCCACCGTCGCGGTGTCGCTCGGCACCCTGTTCCTGTTCCCACTGGGCTTCCTGCGCTCGTTCGCATACGTCGGCGTGAGCGTCGTGCTGCTCGCGGCGGTCGCCGCGCTCACGGTCGTGCCGGCGGCGCTGACCGTGCTCGGCGCCCGCGTCGAGGCAGGCCGTATCCGCAGGCCATCCGAAGTGGACAGTCGAAAGTGGACGCGCACGGTCATCAGGTTCGCACCGCTGGTCGCCGTCCTGGTGGTGACCCCGCTGGTGCTGGCGGCGCTGCCGTTCCGCGACGTCCGCTTCGGCTCGGTCGACGACAGGCAGCTGCCGGTCGACGCGCCGGCCCGTGTGGTGCAGCAGGAGATCCGCGACAACTTCACCGGCAACGGCCGGATCGACGTGCTCACCACGGCCCCCGCATCGGACGTGGTGTCCCGGCTGGCGGGCCTGCCCGGGGTCGTGGCGGTGGCGCAACTCGGCCGTGTCGGCGACACCAGCGCCCTCGCTGTTGAGACGTCCGAGGACGCCGTGTCGCCCGCGAGCCAGGACCTCGTCCGCACGATCCGCGCCCAGGGCCTCCCGTTGCAAGTGGCCGGCCAGGCCGCCGAACTCGTCGACGCACAGGCGGCTGTCGGCAGTCGCCTGCCGTACGCGCTGGCGTGCATCGCGGCGGCGACGCTGCTGCTGGTGTTCCTGATGACCGGGACCGTCCTGCTACCGATCAAGACCGTGGTGCTCAACGCGCTGAGCCTGACCGCCACGTTCGGGGCCGTGGTGTGGGTGTTCCAGGAGGGCCACCTGTCCGGGCTGCTGGGGTTCACCCCGGTCGGCGCCATCGACACCACGCTGCCGGTGCTCATGTTCTGCCTGGCGTTCGGGCTGTCCATGGACTACGGCCTGCTCGTGCAGTCCCGGGTCCAGGAGGAGTACGCCCGGACCGGCGACAGCCGGGAAGCCGTGGCCGTCGGGCTGGACCGCAGCGCGCGGGTCGTCACCGCGGCGGCAGCCATCCTCGTCATCGTGCTCGTCGCGGTCGGCACCTCGGGCGTGCTCAACATGAAGATGCTGGGCCTGGGAACGGCCCTCGCGGTCGCCGTCGACGCGACCGTCGTCCGCTGTCTGCTCGTCCCGTCCGTGATGGTCCTGTTCGGACGGATCACCTGGTGGACCCCCTTCCGGAGGAAGCAGCGATGAACACCGTCACCACCATGCCCTGTCGGCTGCCGGTCATCGGCCACGGCCTGCCGCTGCTGCGGCGGCCGCTACGGTTCGTCACGTCGTTGCGTGACCGCGGCGAGGTGGTCCGGATCCACCTGGGCGGGGTGCCGGCCTACGTCGTCACCACCCCCGAGCTGACCCAGCGGGTGCTGACCGGCGCCGCCGGCGAGTTCACCCGCGACGACGTCTCCGATGCCGTCCGGGCGATGTTCGGCCGCGCCGTTGCCACGCTCGCCGGCGAGGAGCACCTGCGGCGCAGGCGTCAGCTGGCGCCCGCGCTGCGTGCCGCCCGGATCCGTCAGCACGTGCCGACAATGGCGGACCTCGCCGACCAGCGTGCCCGGTCCTGGCGCCCCGGCGACCGCATCGCCGTCGACGCCGAACTGTTCGAACTCTCGCTCGCCACCCTGTCGACGACCTTGCTCGGCGCCGACCTCGCACCGGCCGCGGTGGCCGAGATCCGCCGGTCACTGCCGGTGGCGCTGGCCGAGATCCCGCGCCGGCTGCTACTGCCGCGGCGCCTCCGGCAGCTGCCGACCGCCGCCAACCGGCGCTTCGTCACCGCCGCCTTCCGGCTGCGTCGAGTGTTTCGCTCGGTGGTCGCGCAGCGCCGGGCCGCCGGCGCCGGCGCCGGGGATCTGCTGTCCGCCCTGGTGTTCGAGGCCGGCCTCTGCGACGACGAGGCGGTCGACGAGCTGGTCGGGCTGCTCGTCGCCGGGGTGGACACGCCCGCGGCCGCCGTCGGCTGGGTGTGCCACGAGCTCGGCGCACACCCCGAGGTCGAGGCGCGACTGCATGCCGAGCTGGACACCGTCCTCGGCGACGGGCGGGTCACCGTGGACCGCGTGGCCGCGCTCCCGGTGACCAATGCGGTGATCATGGAGGCGCTGCGCAAGTACCCGGCCTGGATCAACCTGCTCCAGGCCGCCACCGAGGTCGACCTCGGCGCGGTCCGGCTGCCGCCGGGCAGCACCGTCGCCGTCAGCCCGTACCTACTGCACCACGACCCCTCCCGGTTCTCCTGGCCGGAGACGTTCGACCCGGACCGCTCGTTTGCCGGATCGCTGCCGTTCAGCACGGGTGTCCGCAAGTGCCCCGGCGAGGGTTTCGCACTGACGGAGATGGCGGTGCAGGTCGCCACGATCGCCCGGCGATGGCGGCTGCGCCCGACCGGTCCGGTCCGGCCGGTCACCCGAGGCGTCGTGGTGCACGCGGACCGTCTCACCATGATCGCGCACGCCCGGTGACGCCACGCACCCGCGTCGCGACGCCCGTCCCCGTACCGCGCCAATAGCCGACACGTAGGCGGTGACCAAGTGTTTCGCTGGTCGGGTAAGGCAACTCGACGGACCTCGCCGGGTTGCCTCCGCAGCGATCTCGCATCCTGGACCACGGAATGTCAGCCGAAGTCTGCCCGCGTCCTCCGGCCACCCCAACCAATCCACTCCGGTCGGAGACGTCGGTGAACCGGCGACAGCCGGCCCGGAGGGGGGCCACGCGCAACCGGACCGGCTGCCTGCACACCAGCAGGGCGCCGACCAGCGGTGGTCTCCCTGGTGAGTCGATCTGTGGAGGAACGGAACACCACCGGCCACTCGCGCCTCATGCTGCGCGTCGGCGGTCAGCACTCGCACCACCCGACAGCCACTTGCTGCGGCGGTAGCCTCGTGCTGTCGGACAGCAACTCACAGAATGCCGCAGCCCACACCCCGGCGCGAGGGGCTATTACGCGGAATCCTCACAATTCGACGACGGTGTCAACAACTCGCCACCCCTGACCCGAGGCCCCACCAGGCCGCGACGCGCGCGCCAGCTCCAGGCAATCCAACGTGCCCAGCCCGCCACGCCGTCAACGTCCGCCTGAGGGGCCTACCGGCAAGCTCCGGCGCTCTAGACACACAGCCGGACTCATGGTCACCGCCCCGAACGCCTGAGAGGTCCGTTCGGAGTCGGCGACACCGATGGATCCTCCGGCGTGTTCGATCTTGGTCCGATGGCCTCTGATCGTTCAGCACCGGGCCGGTGGCATCAAGGGCGCCGACGGCAGGCGCAGGGTCGTCCACCGGCAGAGCCTCCGATCATGACGAGCGGGGTACTGCGCGCGCCGGGTCCCCGCAACGGGCGATTGCATCACCACGGGTGTGCCCGTTATGGAACGGCGAACACTGTCCGATGAGGCACCATTGCGTCCCCTGGCGGGCGGCCACACGGTTGAAAGGACGCGTCGGGCACGCAGACTCGAATGCGTACAACGAAAAGCCGCACGTCACGAGGAGTGATCCGACTGTGATGGGAAAAAGGCTCCGTCAACTCTCCCTGCGACGCACCATCGATCAACTGACCCACGGCCCGCGCGAAATACGAACCCGGGCCCGCACGCGACGGACCACGGCCGATCCCGCACCTACCGGGGCCTGGTCCCGATTACTGGAGATGAACCACCAGGGAGTTCAGGTCTTCTCCGCACACGGCGGTCCCAGCGGCACTGACGACGGACGCGTTCGCCACATCGTGCTCGTCCCTCCCCCGTACGTCGTCCCTCCCCCGTACGTCGTCGCGTACTGCGCGGCCGTGCTTTCCGTGGAGGGCATGCGACTTCCCGGCCCCGGCCCGCTGTGCTCCTCCTGCCTGCGGCAGGTGCGGCTGTGAACCCGTGCGGACAACTGCTGCAGCCCCATTTCACCTGGCAGCCCGCCGCCCTGCGGAGGCACTGCTATCTCGCTGAACACCCCGCGTGGCCGGGCACCGAGCTGACGGCGCTGTGCGGCGTGGTCATCGTCAGCCATCCAGCCAATCGGGACGAGTGGTACTGGCCGACGTGTCCGCACTGCTACGACGAGGCTCGGCGGATCCAGCTTCGCTGGGCGGATGACGGTCGGACATGGCCCCTGACGTGACCAGCCACAGCGCTGGATTCATCTGAAGGACCTCGAACACCTCCTCGATGGCCACCCCGAGCCGACCGGCCGGCTCGCTGGGTCTGGAACCGCGGCTCAGCTGCTGCGCCAGGTCGGCGGCCGTCTCGCGCAGCCCGGCCTGGAGCGCGGCATGGCATTCGGACATTTGCCGCAGACCCGGGGCCGTAGTGCTGACGGGCCAGGACACGGGCGAACGCAGAAGCGGCCGGTGAGGTCGATGCGGGCATCAGCGGTCCTTGCGGGAGTTCGGTAACTCGATTGCCTGGCCAGAACGGGAACTACCGGGCGACGCCCAGATTTACCGGTCCACACGGCTAGATCAAGTCGCCGGACCACTGCGGGTGAGCAGATCGTCCTCGGGATGACAGTGTCTGTTCCGACCCGACGACTTCGCCACGACCATGGGGAATCCGGCACTCGTACACCAATGGTTATTGCGCCGACAATGTTCGTGCGCCGCATTCGGTGTACCGAACTGCCGCAGGAAATACCGTGCGCGGACCTGGGGGCCGGAACTTCTGGAGGACACGGGTGGACGAAGTGGTGGGGAATCGGCTTGCGCGGGTGACGCCGGATGCGCCCGACGACCGGCACGTCGCACCGAGAAATGTGCCGTTCGCGCTGGCCAACGCGCGATTCGCCGTGCGCGCGCTCGGCGGCACGCGACGTGCGGAGCGGTCCGTTCTGTCGACGCTCGCGGAACAGTTGTGCGCTCGGCAACTCCGCGTCGGAGAGGACCTGTGCTCGCCCGGACAGTGGTCGCCAGGCATATGGATCATCCAGGACGGCATCGCGGAGGTCGCCGTCGGCGTCGGCGCCAACCGGTGCGTGGTGCAGACGTTGTGCCGCGGGGAGGCGTTCGGCGTCGCGCCGCTGGTGTCGGGCCGCTGGATCCCGTGCCGCGTGCAGGCCGCCACCCATGTTTCCGCGCTGTTGTGGCCGGCGCACGGGTTTCTCGTTCAGCTGGAGCGGAATCCCGCGCTTGCGCGATTGTTGCTGGACGGTCTGGCCGACCGCGTCGTGGACGGCCGGATTCGGCTGTCGGCCTTGCTGGCCAGCAGCTTGGCGGTTCGTGCCGCGCGCATCCTGCTGCTGGAGGAACGCGACGGAGTGGTGCCGGTCTCGCAGGCGACGTTGGCGTCGATGATCGGCGCGTCGCGGCCGGCGCTCAACCGCGTGCTGGGGGACTTCCAGCGGGACCGGGCGATCGAGCTTCAGTACCGCAGGATCCAACTGCTCGACTGGGACCGGCTCGAAGACCTGGCCCAGTCCACGACGGCACCGGCACGGCACGAGCCGTCGCGGGGGCCGCAGATACGCCAGCTGCACACGGGCCGCTGATGCCGCGCCCGGCCGGGTGGCTCAGCCGCCCGGCCGGGCGCCTTTCTCGCGCGGGGCGCAGAATGGGCGGCTATCTCGGTTCCGCACGGCGACGGCTGTCGAGCACGCTGACCGGTTCGTCCTGAAAGGGCTGGGCGAGCCGGACCAGGGCGGCGCGGTCGAGGATCCGGATCGCCCGGTAGGACAGCTCGATGACGCCGGTCGTCTGGAGTCCGCGCAGGATGCGGTTGAGCGCCTGTCGGGAGGCGCCGATCATCGATGCGACGACGTCCTGCGGCAACGCGACGACGCCATCCCGCGCCTCGATCAGCAGGATGCGCGCCGCACGGACCTCGAGGCTGCTGACCGCCACCGAGGCGAGCCGCACCCAGCCGTCGGTCACGCGTCTGCTCAGCGTGGGCAGCAGCATCAGGGCCAGCGCGGGGCGCCGGTGCAACGTGCCGAAGAACAGGCTGGCCGGCCATTCCAGGACCGACACGGTGTCCACCGCCTGTGCCTGGCAGGGCACATCCAGTCCGCCGAGCAGCTGAACGATGCCGACGACCTCGCCGGCGCCGGCGGTCTGCACGACCCGGCGGCGCGCGCCCCGCCCGACGGCCACCTCGACCAGGCCGTGCTGGATGATCCAGACAGCCGACGGGCGTCGGTGCGCCTGCCACAGCTTCTCGCCGGGCCGCAGCGACCGCAGCGACAACTGGGCGGCCAGCGTCGACAGCACGCCGAAGTCGACGTCGCCGACGTTCTCGGGGATCTCGCCGCCGGACAGGCAACAAGCCGCGAATCTTGCCTGCTCCAGCCCGGCGCGGCGATGCTCGGGCCTGGCGTCGTCCATCTGTCGCTCCCTCCAGTCACTGCCGACGGGGACGGGACACCGGTCGACGACCGCTACGACGCGATATGCAGGATGCAACTTGCCAGAAGGTAGTGGGGGACAGTAGACAACGGCGATGGATGCCACCCGATCGGGCGATGTGGGTCTCCCCTGAACGGCGCAGCTGAGCTGATTCCTTCGTACCCGCGCCGAACGTCGCGTGCACGAGCATTCGCCGCGACGGGCGAGCAACCCACGCGCCGCGCCGTCGGGGCGGGCGAGCGGCGCAGGGCCGCGTTCGTCGAACGGCGGCTCGGCGAGGAGCATCGCGCCCGCGGGGGCATCTGTGACTCCGATGACCTTGATTGCTTTGTCATGCAACGAGGTTTGATCCGCCCGGACCAGGCTTGGCCGGCACCCGGACGATCGCGGCGGAGTTGGGTGATCGCCTCCGCCGAGGCGCGGATCGCGATCGGAGGGCAACGAGTCCGAGCGATGCCCGGACTCGTTGTCGTCAAACGGAATTCGGCACACCAGGCTACTGATCGTGCGCCATGCCGACGCCCTGATCGGCCCACACGCGGGACAGCCGAACGGTCTGCGGCTGGATCACGACCGGCCGGACGGCGAGGGCGATTTCCTGACGCACCGGCAACTGGACGGCAGGCTGGAGGGTCACCCGACGCCCAGGCCATGGTGGATGCCGCCCACGACATCCTGTCGGAGCTACGACTCACGGCCAGCCGAAATCACCTCATTCCACCGTGGACCTGGTGCGGTCGGTCCCGTTCGACAAGGCGGCGGCCGGGTAGCCGAAGGTGACCCGGCATCCCGCCGTGCAACGAGGCGTACGACGACGACCACGAAGGCGCCAGAGGCAAGGACGAGGATGTGCTGCTAGGCAAGGGCAAGCCGCAGATCCTGCCGGCGGCTGGGGCGTGATCATCACTCGCAGGTTGGGGCGGCAGCTGATGCGGGCTCCGTGGCTGTCGACGGAGTGGCACTCTGTCGGTGTCGGGCTCTGCTCGACAGGGGTGCGGGTGGCCTGGCCTGGCTGTGTGATCCGTGGACGACGCCCGCATCCGCGATGGCTGGCATGTCTCGGGTCGCGTTACCGCTCATCGGAGCATGTTGCGACACAAGGGACGCGTTGCTGGATGTCCGGTTCTCGCACTGGTTGGAGCTGGAGAGGAGGTTGTCCCAGGTCTCGTGGAAGTTCTGAGGTGGCGGTCCCCCGCCTGAGACCTGCCATGAGGTAGGTGTTGGGCGTCTGCCAGGACAACCCGACAAGCAAGGGGACCGCCGTGGATAAGCAGTACCAGACACCGGAGATCGACTCGACCCGGATCGCCGTGCCCGAGCGGATCAGTATCGCGCTGGACGAGATCGCCGCCGACCTGCGCGAGGGCCTGCTCGCGCTCGCGGTGGGCGCTGGCATGCAGGTGTTGACCGCGATGATGGACGCGGACGTGACCGCGATGTGCGGGCCGCGGGGCCAGCACGATCCGGACCGGGCCGCAGTGCGCCACGGCCACGAGCGAGGGTCGGTGCCCCTGGGCGGACGGCGCGTGCCGGTTACCCGACCCCGGATGCGCGCGGCTGATGGCTCCGGTGAGCTGCCGGTGGCCAGCTACGAGGCGGTCAACGACACCGAGGTGCTGGGCCGGATGGCGCTGGAGAGGATGCTGGCCGGGCTGTCGACCCGCCGCTACACCGCCGGCCTGGAACCGGTGGGTGCCCAGGTCACCGACGCCGCTACGGCGGTCAGTAAGTCGGCGGTGTCGCGGAAGTTCGTGGCCGCGACCGAGACCGCGTTGGCCGATCTGCTGTCGGCTGATCTGTCCACACTGGATCTGGTGGCGTTCATGGTCGACGGGGTGCATTTCGCCGAGCACTGCTGCGTCGTGGCGTTGGGGATCGGCATCGACGGCACCAAGTACCCGCTGGCGCTGGTGGAGGGCTCGACCGAGAACGCCACCTTGGTGACCGAGTTGATCGTGAGTCTGCGGGAGCGGGGTCTAGATGTCACCCGCCCGGTCCTGGCGGTGGTCGACGGCTCGAAGGCGCTGCACCGCGCGATCAAGGACGTTTTTGATCATCCGGTGATCCAGAGGTGTCAACTACACAAGGTCAGGAATGTGGTCGACAAGCTGCCTGAGAAGCTGAAGTCGGTGGTACAGCGTCGAATGCGTGATGCCTACCACGCTGAGGGTGCCCTGGCCGCTCAGGCTCAGTTGGAGGCGCTGGCCGCGGAGTTGGACCGCACACATTCTGGTGCGGCCGCTTCGGTGCGCGAAGGGCTAGATGAGACGCTGACGGTGCTACGGCTAGAGGTGTCCCCGACGTTGGCGCGAACCTTGCGCTCTACCAACGCCATCGAGTCGATGATCTCTATCTGCCGCGAGCATGCCCGCAACGTGAAACGCTGGCGTGACGGGAAGATGGCGTTGCGTTGGTGTGCTGCGGGCATGGTCGAGGCTGGCAAGCAGTTCCGCCGTGTCAACGGGCATCTGCACCTGCCCGCGCTACGGGTCGCGCTCGAACGGCATGTCGCGACCGAAACCGCCGGTGTTGTGAGGCATGATGGGCGTGTGACCGCAGCCTGACGATCATGGGCCGCCACCGAAGTTCCACGAACCTCGGGACAATCTCGCTGGAGAGAGTCTGGAGGGAGTCTGGAGAGTCCGATGACCCTGAACCACGCCGAACAGCGGTCTTCGACAGCGAACGGGCCGCGGTTTTCCTGTGGTGTCTTGAGTTCCGCAGGTGACCGTCCTTGGATCACCGGCAGCGTCAGGGTCTGGGGTCCCCTCAGATCCATGATTGTCGAATACGTTGGATCCGCCTCCTGGCCTGGGAGAACCGACCGCCACGGCCGTGCCATCCTGGGGCAGACCTCGCTCGTGAGCGGATCAGCGTCGATCGGTGTTCGCCGCCTTGATCAACGAGTGCGAACGCCTCGCGTGAATCTGCTGGTCGGCGCCGGTGACCGACGTCTGGACCCGCTTGTGGCCACCGGAGCACTGCCTGTCCCGATCGCGTCAGAGGCGCATGTCCGCCGCACTCGCTCCTCGCGTCAACCGAAGTCATCAAGTCAGCCGAAGTCGGTGGATATGGAGGAGGCGTGAAGGTCAGGTCGGAATCGTTCCAACCAGTTGGCTTTCGTCTCTGTCGAGGAGGGGCCATGCGGCTCATCGGGCAAGGAAAAGACTATGTGCTCTCCCTGTATCGGATCGTTCTCGGTTTGCTGTTCGTCTCTCATGGCGCTGGAACATTGTTCGGTGTTCTCGGCGGCAAGCAACAGGCCCTTGCGTTCGGAAGCTGGCCCGGGTGGTGGGCGGCGGTGATCCAGTTGGTGGCCGGCAGCCTGGTGCTGATCGGGTTGTTCACCAGGGGTGCGGCACTGCTGTGCTCGGGGTCGATGGCGTTTGCCTACTTCACGGTGCACCTGCCGAGATCGTTCTTCCCGCTGGCGAACGGCGGTGAGGCGGCGGTGCAGTTCCGGTAGTTGTCAAGTCCAATTGAGACTGTTGTGGCCTACGAGGCTGGTTGCGACTGTTGGTGGACGGGCTGGTTGATCCAGGCCACCTCCGGCAGCACGGGCGGGCGGGGCCGGCGGGCGAAGCGCTCAGGGTGCGCGGCGTAGGCCCGGTTGAGCGTGGCCTGCCGCTGGACACGGATCTGCTGCGCGGTCCCGAAGTGGACCGAGGCCGGGGTGTGCATCCCGATTCCGGAATGCCGGTGCTCATGGTTGTAGGCCAGGAAGAAACCCTCGCAGAACGCGCGGGCGTCGGCCAGTGACCCGAACCGGTCGGGAAAGTCCGGCACGTACTTCATCGTCTTGAACTGCGCTTCGGAGTACGGGTTGTCGTTCGAGGTGCGCGGCCGGGAGTGAGACCGCAGGACACCCAGGTCCACCAGGAGTTCGGACACCGGCTTGGACACCATCGCCCCGCCGCGGTCGGCGTGGATCGTGTGTGGCTCGCAGCCGTTACGGCGCACCGCGTCGGCGAGGAAGTCCTTGGCCACGACCGCGTCCTCGGCCGCGGCGACCAGCCAACCGGTGACGTACCGGGAGAAGATGTCCAGGGATGACGTAGCACTTGTACCAGATCCCCTTCGCGGGCCCTTTCAGCGCGGTGATGTCCCAGGACCACACCTCGCTGGGGCCGCGGGCGACCAGCTCCGGGCGGACCCGGGGCGGGTGGGTGGCGTGCCGGCGGCGTTCGGACACCTGCCTGGCGGCGCGGGCGATCCGGTACATGGTGGAGATCGAGCAGTGGTAGCGGCCTTCGTCCAGCTCGCGGGCCCAGACCTGGGGGATGGCCAGGTCCCGGTAGGCGGGGCTGGTCAGCAGGGCGAGCACGGCCGCCCGCTCGGCGTCGGCCAAGGCCGCCGGCGGTGGGGTGCGGGGCAGCCATGGGCCGTGCATCGGGCCTGTCGGGCTGGCGCGTCGATAGTGGGTGGCGCGGGGAATGCCGGTCAGCGCGCAGGCTTTCTGCACCGAGGTATGGGCGTCGCGCAGCTCGGTGAACGCGGTCGTCATGATGTCGTCGGCGGCTCGTCGGTGTCCGCACTCTCGGAGAGTTCTTCCAAGAGTGCGTGTGCTTTTCCCATGATGTCCAGCGCGAGTCGGGTCTTGGTGAGGTCGGCTTCCAGTTGTGCGTTGCGGCGGCGGAGTTTGTCCAGCTCGATCTGCTCGGCTGTCTTCTTGGGGCGCCGGGCAGGGGCGGCGGGGTCTGTGGGTCCGGTGGTCAGGGCGCCGGCGTCGCGGGCTCGTGTCCATTCGATGACGTGGGAGGAGTACAGGCCTTCCCTGCGGAGGATCGCGCCTTTCTCGCCGTTGGGGGCGTTCTCGTACTCGGTGACGATCGCCAGCTTGTACTCGGGGGTGAACGCCCGCCGTGTGGGTCGCGGTGCGGGGTCGGCCGGCGGGGTCGAGCGGGTGGGCTGGTCGTCAGCGGGGGTGGACACGGGCACAAGGATCTCCGATCCCGCCCTTGGTCAGGAACCCCTCGTGCTCACACGGGGTGTCTCACACGATCCTGGCAAAGAGGGTTCTGCTGGGCGTTCCTGCTCGTCGTCTTCTTCGGGTCCGGCGTCTGGTCGATTGATCGGCTGCTGCATCGTTCCGTCGAGGTACGTGCCGCCGCCATCGAACAGTCGGCGGCGCAGTAGTCAGTCATTACATGGGCTCGACACCATTACCGGTACCGACTACCTGACGAGCAACGGGGAACTGGACCCGCCCGGCACACCACCCAGAAGACGGACACTGCTGGTAGCGCCGGTGTTGGCAACCGCGCCGCACGGACTGTCCATCGGCATTGATCGCCGCGCTGCTTCCCGTGCACCGGATCGCGCAGTTCGTCGGCGATGTCGCGGCGGCCGTGATCCTGATCGTGACGAGCGTGGTCGGTGCCGTAATGAACCGGCGGTCCCTGACCGGAACCGGGCGGCACCGCGAGATCCCCCACGTGTGAGCTCATCGGTGATGAAAGCGTGCGCGCGGGGGCGAGGTCGGCGCCGTCGGACTTGCAGGTTGACCGGCTACAGGGTGACCGACGAGCCGGCCCCGGACGTCGTCAACCTGAGTGAATTCGGCGTCCGGGTCACGAGATGGCCGGGTGGCCGGTCAGGACCAGGCCACCTCGGGCATCAGACTCCGATCACCTTCGATGACCCGGCAAAGGTCCCGTTACCTCTCACCCGGAGAAGGCCCAGCTCGCAGGCACGCCGGATGGCTTCGTTGCGGCGATTGGCGGACAGCTTGCGCAGAATCCCACGTATGTGAGTCTTCACCGTGTTAACTGACACGAACATCTTCTGCGCGATCTCGTCATTGGACAGCAGGGCGGCCATGTTGCACAGGACCTCGTGCTCGCGGTCGGTCAGCGGCTCGATGAGCGTGGCGGGCGCACTGGCCGGCTGGATGGTCGGTGTGCCAGCGATCGCGCTGCCCAGCCAGAGGTGGCGCTTGACGAGTTCCTGCTCGTGTCGCAGGAACCGCCGCAGCCGGGGCGGTGCCTCGACGATCGGGCGCCGCAGGTTCTCCGGAGCCGCGAGCTGCAACGCCTGCTCGAGCGCATGCCTGGCGAGGTCGTTCCTGCCCCGATCCAACTCCTGGGACGCCTTGCGCAGCCACAGGTTCACCCGAGCCGCCAGCGTCTGGATCTCCGTCTCGCTGGTCAGCCAGGGCGGCAACGGCGCGGTCGTGAGCCCGACACACCTGCGGAGCAGCCGGCCACGTACGACGGCCAGCGCGGCAGCGGCCACCGGGTCGTCGTGGTCGGCGTTCGCCCGCATGTGCTGTCGAGCACGGGGGACGTCGTACTCGTCGGCGTAGATCCAGGCGAACGCCGCGTCGACGGCTGGGGGCCGATCCTCACCGACCAGCCGGCTGGCCAACCGCGCGAACTTGGTGGCCCGACGCAGTCGGCCCCGGACCGCGTTGAGCAGGGCGAGTTGCCCCAGCGCGTGCGCCCTCAGCCGATCCAGCCCACCAGCCTCCGCGGACTGAGCCGCAGCGACGAGCGTGTCCTCGGCATCCTCGAGTTCGCCCGCCCACAGCAGGGCGCCCCCCTTGCTCGCCGCCACGACGGCACGCAGATTCGCCGGCGTCACCTCGCCGTCGGCTGCCAGTTCCTCGACCGTGGCCGCCGCCGCGACCACCCGGTCGACGTCGGCGCGTGCCCCGGCCAGCAACGTTTCCAAGGCGGCGATGGAGAGTCGGACCGCCCGGGTGCCTGCCTCGGGCGCACCGTTGTCGACCGACTCCCGTGCTCGCGACAACTGATAGGCGCAGGCTTCGTCGTCCTTGGCTGCCATCGCGAGTGCGGCCCGCAGGATCGCCACGTGTGGACCACCGACATCGCCCGGCATGGCCTGGAAGACCTGGGCGAACGGGGGCGAATCCGTGCCTGCCAGCAGTCCGCCGATCGCCAACTCCTCGACGACGAGCGTGGCCGCGCACTTCCAGTCCCCGGCCATCGCGCTGTGGCCCGCCGCCACGACGACCTGTCCCTTGGCCACCAGCCATCGCGCCGCCTTGCGGTGCAGCCGCGTGAGGTTCTCACTCGACTCGCAGTAGTCGAGCTGGGCTCGCAGCAGGTCGCGGAAGAGCGGGTGGTAACGGAAGCCGCCGTCGTCGGTCTGCTCCACGAACGCGTTCGCGCTGGCCAGGGCCCGCAGGACCCGCGCGCTGTCCGCGCGGCCGCTGAGCTCGTCGGCGAGTTCGGGCCGCAGCGTGTCGACCACGCACGTGCTGAGCATGAACTCACGGATGCCGGGTGGCTGGAAGTCCAGCACCTCGGCGAGAAAATACTCGGCCACGTCGCGTCGGCCCCCGCCGAAGCGGTGCACGATCCGCTCACCGTCCTGGGGTGACCTGTCCTGCAACGAGATCGCCGCGAGGCGAAGTCCGGCCGCCCACCCCTCGGTCCGCTCCGCCAGCAGCGCAAGGCTGTCCTGTGCCAGTTGCGCGCCGTGCTCGGCCAGCAGTGCCTGCGTCTCGGGAACGGTGAAGGCCAGCTCGTCGAGCCGGATCTCGGTGGCCCATCCCGAGAGCCGGTACCGGTGCAGCGGAAGCGGCGGGTCCATCCGGCTGATGGCCACTACACGCAACTGGGGGCAGGAGTGCTGGATGAGGAATTCGATGTCGCTGACGACCCGCCCGTGTCCCAATTTCTCGACGTTGTCCAGTACCAGCACGGACGGTTCTGGTTGCTCGGACAGGCAGGCAGACAGGCGGATCAGCAGCGAGCGGTCCACCGCCTTGGCCCGTGCCGGCCGATCGACCGCACCGACCTGGACTCCGCTGCGCGCCAACCCTTCCAGCACGTACGTCCAGAAGATCCCCGGCCGGTCGTCCCCGGAGTCCAGGGTGATCCAGGTGACCCTGCCCGGCGCCAGTCCGGCCGACACCCACGAGCTGGCGAGAACGGTCTTGCCAGAGCCAGCCGGCGCGCTGACGAGTGTGAGCGGTCCTCGGGCCCCATGACGTAGGCGGTCGAGAAGCCGCTGCCGCGCGACGACCCGGGACCGGATCTCCGCCACGCGCAGCTTCGCCGACATCAGGGGATCTCCGCTGGGAGTCGCCGCGTCTACCGCGGCAGTCTCGGCACGCACCTCAAGTCACCCGCCTGATCGTTGTGGTTAATTCAGACCAGCGGCCGCGTCGAGTACCTTGCCGAGTCCAGCGTTGTCCCTGCGACCGCCGCACACACCACCTCCTTCGGATGAGATTGAGCAACACTCACTCGTCCGAAGCGGGCAATTAGCTTGCCTTGGCGTCTCATGCCCGGGGGATGAAGCGGCCCCTTCCTTCGCTCGCTGAGATGGAGGCGCAAGCCGTGCCATGTGGGAGGAGCGAAAGGAAGTGGACGCCATGGCGACTTTGGTGGCCATCGGATACTCCGACGAGACCACGGCCTCATTGGCCGCGCATGAGGCTCAGTGTCTCGCCGAGGAGCTCATCATCCAGCCGGACGCGATCGCCGTGGTCAGCAGGGACCAGCAGGGCAGGTTCCACACGACCACCAGCCACCACGCGGTGGCCGGCGGGGCGATGTGGGGCATGTTCTGGGGCCTGCTGTTCGGCCTGCTGTTCTTCGTTCCGTTCTTGGGAATGGCGGTCGGCGGCGGGCTCGGCGCACTGCTGGGAAGGGTCGAGAAGTCAAGCGTCAGCAGGCAGTTCCAGGACCAGGTGCGCGAAATGCTGAAACCGGGGACGTCCGCGCTGTTCCTCATTGTCGAGAAGGTGACCCCGGACAAGGCGGTTGCCGCGATGAGCAAGTTCGGCGGCACCGTGCTCAAGTCCTCGCTGTCCGAGCAGGCCGAGGCCGACCTGCAGGCGGCGCTGCACGGCACACCCCTGCCTGCCACGACCCCGGCGGCGCAGTAGCCGGCGCGGCAACCCCCGGGCGTGGCTCATTGTTCCGCAGGTCCGTCACACCTGCTGGACGGACGCCTTGAGGCCGTCGGTGCCGACCTTGGCCACCTTGACCGTCAGCCGAGGGTCTTCACCCTGCGCGGATGAAGACTCGCCACAAACCGCAGTGGACGCTCGCTGCTGCGCCAGCGGCCGGAAGGAGACCACCGATGACGAGGCGAACGGTGTCCACCCCGTTCCACACGCTTTCGGTCGCCGACGTGCTTCGGACGGAGGGCGTCGACCGCGCCAACGGCCTGAGCGCGGCGCAGGCGACCGCACGCCTGCAGGTGTTCGGTCCCAACCGATTCGCCGAGGAGCGCAGGCAACCCTGGCCGCGCGCCTTCGTCCGGCAGTACGCCGACCCGATGCAGATCGTGCTGCTGGTCGCCGGGATCTGCAGCATGTTCCCGTTGCGGCAATACGGGACCGGCGCCCTGCTCCTGTTGCTGACGCTGTTCAACGCGGTGCTCGGCCTACATCAGGAGGGCAAGGCGGTCGCGGCCGTCGCGGCCCTGCAGAAGATGACGATCGCCGTGGCCAGGGTGCGGCGAGACGGAACCCTGGTGGAGCTGCCGGCCGACCAGTTGGTCCCCGGCGACCTCGTGCTGATCGAGGCGGGCGACATGGTGCCGGCGGACGGCCGGCTCGTGCGGGCGGCCAGGCTGGAGATCGACGAGTCCGCGCTCACCGGCGAGAGCGTCCCGGTGGTCAAAGGGGTCGATCCGGTGGATCGGGTCGACACGGATCTGGGCGACCGCACCGACATGGTGTACCTGAACACCGCCGTCACCAGGGGCGCGGGCGAGTTCGTCGTGACCGCGACCGGGATGACGACCGAAGTCGGCCATATCTCCGGCATGCTGTGCGTGGAGCGGGGCGTCCAGACGCCGCTGACCCGCCAGCTGGCCAGGCTGACCAACCAGATCCTGGTCATCGCGGGGATCGCGCTGCTGCTGTCGGTGGTGGTGAACCTGACCCGGGGACTGCCCTTCAGCGCGGTGTTCACCGCGGCGACAGCGTTCGCCATCGCCGCGATCCCCACCGGCCTGCCCGTGGTCGTCACGACGCTGCTCTCGCTGGGCACCCAGTCCCTGGCCGGCAAGCACGCGATCGTCAAGCAGTTGCGCTCCACCGAAACCCTCGGCTGCACCTCGGCGATCAACTCGGACAAGACCGGAACGATGACGCTGAACCAGATGACCGCCGTCGAGCTGGCCATCCCCGGCCGCCGGTACTCGGTCGGAGGTACCGGGTACTCGACGCGGGGCCGGATCACGCACGTGGCCGGCCAGCCCGAGGTCGACCTCGAACCGTTCCTGCTGCCGATGGTGCTCGCCTCCGACGCGGTGGTCAGCGACGGCGAGCTGGTTGGCGATCCGACCGAGGGCGCGCTGGTCGTGCTGGCGGAGAAGGGTGGCCTGGACGCGAAGTCCAGCCGGGAACGGTTCCCGCGCATCGCCGAGGTTCCGTTCGACGCCGCGTACAAGCTGATGGCGACCTTCCACCGGATGACCGACGAGTCCGGCAAAGACATCGTGCGCTGCTTCGTCAAGGGCGCACCCGACCGGCTGCTGGCCCGCGCCGCCACCACAGTGGACGACGATTTCCGCGCCCGCTACCTCGCCGAGAACCGACGGCTGGGCGAACGGGGGCTGCGGGTGCTCGCGACCGCCCGCAAGGACTTCGACCACGTGGGGTTCGACCCGAACGCCGACCTGCTCGCCCTGCTCGACGGCCTGACCCTGTTGGCGCTCGTCGGCATCGTCGACCCGCCGCGTCCGAATGCGAGGGAGGCGATCGCTACCGCGAAGTCGGCCGGCATCCGGGTCCGGATGATCACCGGTGATCACGTGGTGACCGCCGAGGCGATCGCACGTGAGCTGGGCATCGAGGGCAGGGCCGTGGTGGGCGCCGAGTTCGGCGCACTCAGCGACGACGAGGCGCTCGAGCAGGTCGAGGACATCGGTGTCGTCGCGCGGGTCACCCCGGAGCACAAGGTCAGGCTGGTGGAGGTGCTGCAACGCAAGGGCGATGTCGTCGCCATGACCGGCGACGGGGTGAACGACGCCCCCGCGCTCCGCAAGGCCGACATCGGCATCGCGATGGGCATCACCGGCACGGAGGTCTCCAAGGAGGCCGCCACGATGATCATCACCGACGACGATTTCTCCACCATCGTCAGGGCGGTCGAGTTGGGCCGCGGACTCTACGACAACCTCACGAGGTACGTCCGTTTCCAGATGGGCGCGCTGGTCGGGTTCGTCGTCACCTTCCTCGGGGCGAGCATCCTCAATCTCGCCGCCGGGATCCCGTTCCTGCCGACGCAGACGCTGTGGGCGAACTTCACCACCCAGATGTTCCAGGCCATCGGCCTCGGCTCCGGCAAGCCAGCCGACGGCCTCATGCTCGGCACACCCCGCCCGGCCGACGAGCCCATCGTCCCGCGCGGCGTGCTCGCCTGGTTGGGCGTGGCCGGACTCGTGCTGGGCGCCAGCACCCTCCTGGTGATCTGGTGGGCCGGTGCCGCCCACGGTCTGGACGTCGCCCGCACGATGGGGCTGACCACGTTCTCGATCTCCGAGTTGTTCTTCTCGTTCACGATCAGGAGCGGGCAGCGGTCGATGTTCAGCCTGGACACCTTCGACGACCGGCGCTTCCGCGTCACCACGGCGATGTCGGTGGCGGCGATCGTGCTCGCCACCGAGTTCGGTCTGTTCCAGAAGATCCTGCACACCATCAGCCTCGACCTCGGGCAGTGGCTGGCCTGCGTCGTGGCCGCCGCCCCGATCATCCTGGTTTCGGAGCTGTACAAGGCACTGCTCCGCCGTCGGTCCGGCGCATCGGCCGCAGGTACCGCAGGACCGGGTGCCCACCAGGAACGCTGTGCGACACCGCCAACGTGCGTGCCAGCGGAACGACGGTCTGCCGGCACCTGAGTGCGGGGCTGGACAGCACGAGCAGGATGGGAAACCCATGCAGGCGCTCGGCGGCCTCGTCGCCCTGGGTGCGGCCGAGCGGGCTGAGTGCCCGCCAGTCGTCGGCGGCGTCACGCGTGCGGTGCGCGCCGGCGCGGGCGTGGCGCGACAGCAACCGTGCCGGCTCGGTGGTTCGGACCGACTTCGTCAAGCCGCTGCTCGACATCTCGTCGCAGGAGCAGCGGAGCCGGTTCCTCCGGCGCATCGAGATCCCGGAGAGGAACTGGAAGTTCTCCGCCGCCGACGCGCGCGGGAACGCCAGCACTGGGACGACTGTCAGGATGCCTTCTCCGAGATGCTCTCCAACACCAGCACGCACTGGGCGCCGTGGCACGTTGTTCCCGCCGACCGACAGTGGTTCGCGCGGCTGGCTGCGGCCGCCGCCATCGCGAACACCCTCATCACGATCGCCCCCCGCTATCCGGTCCTGGACGAGGACGTGCGGCAGGACCTGCTCGCGGCCAGGGCGGAACTCGAGGCGGAGGGGCCGAAGGCCAAGGGGAGCGGAAAGTCCCGGTAGCAGCGGTCGGTTCACCCCTGGCGGATGAAGCGCCGGTCCGCCGGCCCGCGCGAGGGTCTGCCGATAACTACCGCGGCTACCCGAGAAGGGACGACAGATGGTGGTGAACAAGATGGTGTGGGTCGGCTCGGTGGTCTTCGCCAGCGCGATGCTCGTGGTGATCGGCGGGATCAATGTCGTCGAGGGCCTCGTGGCGCTGGGACAGCGCGGCCGGGTCGTCGTGGTCGAGGACAAGTTCTACCTGGTCGACCTGACCGGCTGGGGATGGGGATTGTTGATCTCCGGCGGGGTGCTGATCCTCACCGGGCTCGGCTTGCTGGCGGCCAAGAGCGCGGCGCGCGTCGCGGCGATCGTGATCGTGGGCGTGCACGCCGTGGCACAGGTGTTCTGGATCGGCGCCTATCCGATCTGGTCGTTGCTGATGATCGCGCTCGACACCGTGGTGCTGTACGCGCTGACCGTCCGGTGGACGGACGTGCGCGAGGAGACGACCGGCGTCAGCGCGATCGGCGAGCACAGCAGGGTCAGCTGAGAAGGAGTCGTCGCCGTGCGGGCCGCCCCGTCGCCAGGCGGCTCGCCGGAGAAGGAACTGGCACGCCTGCGCGCCGAGGTGGCTCCGCTGCGATCCGAGCTGGACACGAGGAAGCGGCGTGGCCGGCTCACAGCCGCCGCGCGCGGGTGTGCGACGGCCATCCTGGTCGTGCTGGCCACCTTCTGCGTGGTGGCCAGCACCGTTGTGGGGTGTGGGCGACGTGGACCGTGCTCGACACCGACCACTGGGTGCAGACGGCGGCGCCGCTGCCCAAGGACCCGCAGGTCGCCACGGCCATCGCCAGCTACGCGACCGACGAGGTCTTTCAGGCGCTCGACGTGCCGCGTCGGCTGTCCGAGGTCCTGCCGAGCCAGGCGGCGTTCATCCGGTCACCGGTCAGCTGCACGACTTCGTGCGGCGCATCGTCGACCAGTTGGCGCGAACCGACCAGTTCCAGGCCTTGTGGATCGAGGCCAACCGGCTGGTCCACCAGCAGGCCGTCGACATGCTGGTGGACCAGCCAGGTCGCCGTGGCGCAGGGCGACGAGATTCGCATCGACCTGCTGCCCATCGTCAACCAGGTGCTGCGCCACCTCTCGCAGCGGTTGCCGACGCTGTTCGGCCACCAGCTCAACCTGCCCGAGGTGACCGGCGGAGAGATCCCACAGAACCTCAGGGCGAGGATCGGGGACGCCCTCGGCGTCACGCTGCCGGCGAACTTCGCCCAGTTCACCGTGTAGCGGGGCAACGAACTCCGGCGGTTGCAGCACGCGGTCCTGCTGGTGAAGCGGGGACTTCACGGCGTGATCGCCCTCGCGGTGGTGACAGTGGCAACCGCGCTGTGGATCTCGCCGCGGCGGCGCCGGACCGTGCTCCAGTTCGGGCTGTGGCTGGTGGTCTGGGTAGTCGTCGTCACCGCGTCGACGCGTGTGGTCAAGGCGCAGGTGCTGGCGCAGGCGCCGCCATCACTCTTCGAGAGCTGCGGCCGGTCGCCGGCCGCGTGCTGGCCAGTGGTCCCGACTGGGTGCGCGCCCATGTCGACCTGCTCCGCATCGCCGGCGTCGCGGTCGCCGCGCTGGCGGCGTTGCTGCTGTCGTCGTGGGCCGGACTGCTCGTCGTGGTCGTGGTGCTCGCCGGGTACCAACTGCTGCTGACGGCGGTGGGTCGCAGGTTCAGGTCCGATCCTGCCGGCGGCGCTGCACCGCATCGAGGATGACCCGCAGCAGCACGCCGAGTACGAGCAGATCGCCGAGCATCTGCGTCGTGACAACGATCCTGGCGGCCTCCGTCAGCGCCACGATGTCGCCGAATCCGACTGTGGCGAACACCGTGACGGTGAAGTACAGCGCGTCGGTGCGGGTCAGCGGTTCACTGAAGCTGCCGGGAAGATCGCGCGCCATCAGGTAGTAGACGGAGGCGAAGACCAGCAGGAACAGCGGAATGATCACCGCGAGCGCCTGGACGCCCTGAGCCGCTGGATGCGCGGAGCGCAGGATCGCGCGGACCTGCCAGACGACCACGCCGATCACGACCACCAGTCCGACCGCCAACAGGGCGAAGGCCGATCCGGTCAGCGGGCGGTTCATCGGCAGCAGGTAGTACACGACGACGAGCCCGGCGGTGCTCAGCAGCGGGCGGACGGCGGCCACGAGCGTCGGACGCCACCGCGATGGCGGGGCCACGCACACCTCCCCTCCGGCCGCAATTGCGTGGAAGGCCTGCCACCCATGGTAATTCCCGATAGTCCATCCGTTGCGGGGGATGTGGCGGCGCGGCGTGCACGGGAGCTTGGCCCCGGGCGTGCGACCGCACGTCGACGGGCTTTCCGGGAGACGCCATGATGCTGGCCGAAGGCAGCGGGTATCCACTGTTCGACGTGCTGTGGACGATGTTCGTCCTGTTCGCCTGGATCATGTGGTTCTGGCTGTTCATCGTGATTTTCGCCGACCTGTTCCGCCGCTCGGACATCTCCGGCTGGGGCAAGGCGGGCTGGACGGTCTTCGTCATCGTGGTGCCGTTCATCGGTGTGCTCACCTACCTGGTCGTGCAGGGCGGCAACATGGCCGAACGTCGCCGCGCCGAGGCGGAGGCGGTGCAGGCTCGGTTCGGGAGCTACATCCAGTCGGCGTCCTCGACCGGGCACGCGTCAGACCAGATAGCCAAGGCCAAGGATCTCCTGGACAGCGGCGCCATCGACCGCGCCGAGTACGAGCTGCTCAAGCAGAAGGCGCTGGCGCCCTGAACCTTTTTCATCCTGTGGTGGATGTGGTGCTGGGCACTAGTTGGTGCGGTCAGTCAGTGGAACCTGGTGTGGTCGATCCATCGCTCGCCGACACGGCCTCCGGTGAGTCAACAGCCCTCGACCGTGGTCCGCGCCCCGGCGCCAGGACAACGCCTGGACCAGGATGCCGAACGGTCGCGGACCGCAACACCTGTGCGCTACTCCAGGGTCACTACGACCTTGCCCTTGGCACGTCCCTGGTCGACGTAGGCGACGGCGTCGAGCGTCGCGTCGAACGGGAACACCCGGTCGATGATCGGGCGCAGGTGGCCGGCGTCGATGAGGGTGGCGAGCTCCTGCAGCTGCGAACCGCCGGCCCGCATGAACAGGAACGAGTACTGGACGCCTAGCCGCTTCGCTTGGCGGCGGGTGCGGCGGCTCAGCAGGGTCATGGCCACGCGAAGGAAGGCCGGGGCGCCGATCTGCTGGGCGAAAGCGGGGTCGGGCGGGCCGGCGATGCCGATCGCCAGGCCGCCGGGCTTGAGCACGGTCAAGGACTTCGCCAGATTCGTACCGCCCAACGGGTCGAGAACGACGTCGTAGCCGGACAGGACCTCGGCGAAGTCCTCGTGCTTGTAGTCGATGACCAGGTCGGTGCCGAGAGCCTTGACCCACTCGACGTTCGATGTGCTGGTGGTCGTGGCGACGGTCGCACCCAGGTGCTTGGCCAGCTGGATCGCGATCGTGCCCACGCCACCGGAACCGGCGTGGATGAGGACCTTCTGCCCAGCCGTCACGTTCGCGCGCTCGACCAGGGCCTGCCACGCGGTGAGCCCGGCCAGCGGCACGGCGGCCGCTTCCACCATGGACAGCGAGGCCGGCTTGAGGGCGACGTCGTCCTGATGGATGGCGATGAGCTCGGCGAACGTCCCGATGCGGTGATCCCGGGGACGGGCGTAGACCTCGTCGCCGGCCTTGAACTTCCGCACCGCGGATCCGACGCGGGTGACGACGCCGGCGACGTCGTGCCCGAGCACGAACGGCGGACGGTAGCGCAGGATCAGCTTGAAGTCGCCGTCGCGGATCTTGGCGTCCAGCGGGTTGACGCCGGCGGCGCGGACGCTCACCAGGACGTCATGGGTGCCCAGCTGGGGTTCCGGCAGCTCTGCGGCGCGCAGGCCGTCCTTGCGGTAGCGCTCGACGATGAATGCCTTCATGTGTTCCCGCTCTCCTCATCTCGTTCAGCCGACCACTTGCGGTGGCCATTGAATTATGACCATACTGCAATCACGGCCGGACGGCGACCCCAACGACAGACGAGGACAGCCATGAACAACCCGCAAGCAGCACGAGAGGACGCCCGGGCGTCCTATCAGGACACATCGACCCGCACGGTTTCCGCCGGAGGCGTGGATTTCGCCTACCGCGTGCTCGGCCCGGACACCGGCGTCCCGGTGGTCTTCCTGACCCACCTGGCCGCGACCTTGGACAACTGGGATCCCCGTGTCGTCGACGGCATCGCCGCGGCACGCCGGGTCATCACCTTCGACAACCGCGGCGTCGGCGCGTCCACCGGCTCGACACCGAACACCATCGAGGCCATGGCGAACGACGCCGTCACGTTCATCAAGGCGCTGGGTTTCCCCGAGGTCGACCTGCTCGGCTTCTCGATGGGCGGCATGATTGCCCAGCTGATTGCCGCCGACGAACCCCGACTCGTCCGCAAGCTGATCATCGCGGGCACCGGCCCGGCCGGCGGCGAGGGCATCAAGAACGTGACCAGGATTTCGCACCTGGACACTCTCCGGGGGTTGCTCACGGCGCAGGACCCGAAGCAGTTCCTGTTCTTCACCCGGACCGCGAACGGACGCAGCGCCGGCAAGCAGTTCCTGACCCGGCTGAAGGAGCGCAAGGTCAACCGGGACAAGACGATCTCCCTGCGGTCCTACGGTGCGCAGCTCAAGGCCATCCACCGCTGGGGCCTGGCGCGACCGGCCGACCTGTCCGCCATCCGCCAGCCCGTGCTCGTCGCGAACGGCGACGCCGACCGGATGGTGCCGACCACCAACTCGGCCGACCTGGCGCGGCGCCTGCCCGACAGCGAACTGGTGATCTACCCCGACGCGGGGCACGGAGGGATCTTCCAGTACCACGGCGAGTTCGTCGCCAAGGCGCTCGAATTCCTCGCCCGGGAACGTTGATCCGGCGGCCGCCCATTGGCTTACGAGTGAAATACCATATGATCGGCCGGCGGAGGCGAGGAAAGCATGGTGCGCTACAGCGGCGAGCACAAGCAGGAGACCCGGCAGCGGATCATCGAGACGGCCGGGCGCCGGCTCAAGCGAGACGGCATCGACGGCTCCGGAGTCTCCACGCTGATGAAGGACGCCGGGCTGACCAACGGCGCCTTCTACGCCCACTTCACGTCCAAGGACGACCTCGTCGCCACCGCGATCGCCGACCAGCTGCAGGCCCTCAACGCGAACGTCGTCGCGCAGGCAGAGCCCGGACTGGCGGGACTCCACCAGATCGTGCGCTGGTACCTGTCGGCCGAGCACCGCGACAACCCCGGCGACGGCTGCCCCAACGCCGCACTGCTCGACGAGATCGGGCGCTGCACCGACACCACCAGGCAGGCCTACACCGACGGCGTCCTGCTGGTCATCGACGGCATCGCCGCTCGTATCGCCCCCGACGATCCACCCGCGGCCCGGGTGAAGGCGCTCAGTCTCCTCGCGATGCTGGCCGGGACACTGCAGCTCTCCCGCGCCCTGACCGACCGGCAACTGTCCGACGACCTACTCGAACAAGGCATCCACAACGCCTTTACCTTGCTGGGCAACGAACAGCACAGCTGAACCGCCTCACGTCAGCGGGCCCTGGCCGAGGAATCGCTCCAGGCAACCGAACTTCACCAGACGCCCCAGCGCGCTCCGGGGACCCGTCATGCCCGCGTGCGCTCTGCCGCGCGGCGATCCAAACCGACGTAATTCACCAGGACAAGGAGTCAGCGATGGCTGCAACCCAGCGGGTCGCGCTCGTGACAGGCGCCTCCTCGGGCATCGGCAAGGCAACGGCGACCGCCCTCGCCACAGCGGGCTTCGCGGTGATCGGCACCGGCCGGCACACCCGGGGACTCACCCCGCCCGCGGGCGTGACCTTCCTCGACCTCGACATCGCCGACGACCACTCCGCCGACACCGCGGTCCGGCAGGTGATCGACCGGTTCGGCCGGATCGACGTCCTGGTCAACAACGCCGGTATCGGCTCGGCCGGCGCCGTCGAGGAAAACTCCGTGACCCAGGCCAGGAATGTCTTCGACATCAACGTCTTCGGGGTCATGCGCATGACCAAGGCCGCCCTGCCGCACATGCGAGCCCAAGGAAGCGGACGCGTCATCAACATCTCGTCCGTTCTCGGGCTCGTCCCCCAGCCCTACATGGCCCTCTACGTCGCGGCGAAGCACGCCATCGAGGGCTACTCCGAGTCTGTGGACCACGAGGTCCGCGAGCACGGCGTCCGGGTGCTGCTCGTCGAGCCCGCCTACACCAGGACCGGTTTCGACACCAACGCCGCGCAGCCTGACACCCCCCTGGCTGTGTACGCGCAGCGACGGCGCGTCTTCGACGAGGTGATCGCCGCGGCGATGAAGGTCGGTGATGACCCGGCTGTCGTCGCCGAGGTGGTCGTCGCGGCAGCCACCGATCCCAAGCCGAAGCTGCGCTACACCGCCGGCCCGCTCGCCCGGCGGATGCGCACGCTGCGCCGCCTCGCCCCCGCCGGAACGTTCGACAAGGGGATCCGCAAATTCAACCGGATGCCCGTCTGACCGCCGATTCGGTCACCCATCACCTCAGGAGATTCCCGTGGACCTGACCAGCAGCACCGCCCTCGTCACCGGAGCCAACCGGGGATTCGGCCGCGCACTCGCCGCCGAACTGCTTCGTCGCGGCGCCACCGTCTACGCCGGCGCCCGCAACCCCGACGAGGTCGACCTGCCCGGCGCCACCCCGATCGCGCTCGACATCACCAACCCCGCCTCCGTCACCGCGGCGGCCCAAGCCGCCGGCGACGTGACCGTCCTGATCAACAACGCTGGCTCGCCCCCGGGCGCCGACCTGCTCACCGGCGACCTGGCCGACATCCGCCTGGAGATGGACACCCACTACCTCGGCACCCTCTCGGTCATCCGCGCCCTCGCACCCCGGATCGCGGCCAACGGCGGCGGCGCGATCCTCAACGTCCTGTCCGGCCTGTCCTGGGTCAGCTTCCCGGACGCCGGCGCCTACTGCGCCGCCAAGTCCGCGGAATGGTCCCTCACCAACGCATTGCGCCTGCAACTCGCCGGCCAGGGCATCCGCGTGACCGCGCTGCACGTCGGCTACATGGACACCGACATGATCCGCACCGTCGACGCACCCAAGTCCGACCCCGCCGACATCGCCCGGATCGCCGTCGACGGCCTCGCCGACGACGCCTACGAGATCGTCGCGGACGACGCCTCCCGCCAGGCGCAGGCCGCACTGGCCGGCGGTGTCTCGGCGCTCTACCCGCAGCTTCCCTGAAGGGACAGCCAGCCGGAATCCCAGTTCGGGGCCAGGGCTGAGTCGGGCGTTCCCGTCAGAACGGGCAGGTGGCTTCGTCGATGCCGGTGAGGCCCCAGGGGGCGCCGGCCTGCGGCACGTCGTCGGGCTCGGTCGTTCGGGTGTGCGGTGACCAGGCGAGGAATCTGGTGGTGCTGGAGGGAAGGGTGGCGGTGAAGCGGCGGGTGTCCGGGCCGAACTCGGGCGCGGGGCCGTGGTCGTGCCAGGTCGCGTCCCGGTGGCCGAGACGGATTGCCGGCATCGGGATCTTCAGGCCGCCCACCTCAAGGACTGCCGGCTCGACCGGGGCCCAGCGTGGGGGCGTGCCTTCGCGGCTGATCAGCTGACCGAGGGCCCGGTCCCACTGCACGACCTGGCCGGCCCAGAGCAGCCTGGTCTGACGGATGCGCACTCGGTCGAGCAGGGGGATCCCCCGCACGACCTGACCGATCTCCTGGCCGGTCACGTCTTCGAGGTCGATGAGGTCCTCCAGCAACTCCGTGGTCTCCCGAAGCCGGAGCACCTTGTCCGGCTCCGGCGTCTGCAGGGGGATGCCGACGGAATCCGGGCCCGGTTCGCCGAACACCAACACCACGGAACGGCACAGCTTCAGCTCCAGGGTGCTCGCCGCGTGGGCGATTCGAAGATCCTCGTTGGCGGTGAGCACCTTCGCCGCCATCTCCATCGTGTCGTCGTCCTCGCTGCGCATCTCGACGTGGAGGACGACGCCGTCGTCGACCATCAGATGCCAGGTCCGGACGTTGTCCTCGACGACCTCGTCCAGGACGGTCGCATGGTAGACGGCGATGGACGAGCCGTCGGACGCCTTCAGCTCGATACGGAGCTTGTGGGCGGGGACGGAGTGGAGCATCCGGGGACGGGTCGGCGGCTCCTGGGGGGCGTCGAGATCGTCGTACGACTCGGACAGCGGAGAGATCTCGGTGTTCGGTGGGGCGATGTACATGGTGGCCGGACGGGCCAGCACGACGTCGGCCGTCCACGCCTGCTCGTCGACCGTGACGGCGCCGGCGTCCCGCAGCTGCTCGATGAAGCGCAGGGTCTCCATGGTGAGGGCGGCGACACGCGAGACGACGTTCACCGCCGCGAGGTGACGCTCACCGAAGGAGGAGCCGGCGGCCAGCTCTGAGTCCGTGACCGGGCCGGTCGCGTCGGTGTCGTCCACCTTCAGCGCCTTCCACGCCGCCCGCAGGTCACCGAGCCGGCCGAGTCGCTGTTCGGTCGACGTCGACGAGGCGTCCAGCAGCCGCCGGATCGCGCTGAGGACCTTCGGATAGAAGGTCGACTCCTGCTTCGAGGTCAGTGGCCGAACCCGCGCCGCGAGTGACTCGAACACCTCCTCGTCGGCGGCCTGGGCCAGCGCCTCCGGGTCTCGGAGCAGGGAGTGAGCACCGATCCGCCGCGCCCGAAGGACAAATCGGGCGACGGTGTCAGCGGGCTGCAGCGATGTCATGGCTGACATCGTGGCGGAACTTCGGGCGCCGCGCCGCCGGGCGTCGACCCGGCGTTCGGTCGCGCAGGGCCAACGCCAGGCGAACGTCAACCTGTCGTCATGGAGGTTCCGCCGCGGGGCGGACAGGATGTTGTTCAACGGCAGGGGAGACCAGGAACGGCCGGCCCCGGCAGACAGAAGCTCATCGCCCCGACGGCGAAAAGCCCCGCTCCCAGAACGAAGGGCACCTCCATGTCCAAAATCGCCAAGATGGCCGCCGTCGCGGCGTTCGCGGTGCCGGTGCTCGTGGGCGCCGCCGGAACGGCGCAGGCCTCCACTCCTTCCGGCTGCTCCAGCGTCACCCAGATCGGCAGCACGGCGTACATCACCGCCGGCGGCCAGACCATGGCCTCGGTGAAGCAGTACAAGGGCTGCAACAAGAACTACGCCTACCTGTACATGTGGGAGGGCTACCGCTCCAGCCACAGCAGCTGGAGCGTCTGCACGTCCATCGTCACCAACGGCGGGCACACCCTGGAGGACGAGAGCTGCGGCACCAGGGCCAATCCCGTCGAGATCTGGTCCTTCGGCGCCTCCACCCTGTCGCAGTGCACCCAGGCCCTGGGCTGGAGCGGCACCGGCGACTGGCCGGACCCGGGCGACCCCCGCGCGGTGACCGACGTCCGCTGCTGACCTGGCGAACCCGCCCCCACAGGAGAACGAGAAAGCCATGCAGCGTTCGATTCCGCACGTCGCCGCCGGACTGGCCGCGCTTGCCATCGCAGTGACCCCGGCCGTCGCGGCGGCCGCGCCGGCATCGGCCGCCACGGCCGCCTCCTGCTCCGACCGTTATCAGGTGGGCAGCACCAAGGTGGTGCCCGACGAGCACGGGCAGTCGGCCATGTCCATCAAGCAGTACTGGTCGCCGTCCTGCCAGGAGAACTTCGCCTACGCCTACGTCTGGCAGTCCTTCCGCGACAGCCACCCCGGCGCCTTCACCATCGTGGTCGGCGAGATCTGGGTTCATTCGCCCGGCGTGGAGACGAACCCCGTCGCCAACAGCGCCGTCGACACCCGCCAGGCGGAGCTCTGGTCGCCCGGTTTCTACGGGCCCGGCCGGTGCACCTACGCCACGGGCACCCTCGCTTGGGGCTCCTACGACAGTGACGGCAAGACCGACCAACGGTGCGGCTGACCGGGCCGATCCTCGAACGAACGGAAAGAAGCTCCGCATGAACACCACAACGAGGACCCGGCGCACCGTCACGGGGCTGTTCGCGGCCGTCGCCGCCCTGGGCTGCCTGGCGTTGACCGCGGCGCCGGCTTCGGCCGTGCCCGCGGCCCAGACCACCGCCGCGCTGCCCGCCGTCGACATGGAAGCCACCGTCCTGGCGGCCCAGATCGACCCGCGGCGCGCCGACAGCACGCAGACCCCGGGCGCCCACGATTCCGTGCTGGCCGTGGAGAAGGCTCTCCAGGCCCGCAATCTGCTGGACGCCAAGTGGGTCGACGGCTACTTCGGCACCACCACCATCACGGCGTACGCGGCCTTCCAGCGTTCGCTCGGGTACAGCGGCCTGGCCGCGAACGGGCTGCCCGGCCAGAGCTCGCTGACCGCGCTCGGGCAGGGCCGGTTCACCGTCTCCCGTGTCATCGGACCGGGCGCGAAGATCAAGCGCGACGGCTACACCATCAACACCCGCACCCAGGCGATGCTCACCGAGGCCGAGCGCCTGCTGGGCCGGACCCTCAAGCTCGACCAGGGTTCCTACAACCCCGGCGGCGACCCGACCTCGGCCGGCACCCATGACGGCGGCGGTGTCGTGGACGTCAACGTCGACGGCATGTCCGCCGCCACCAAGACCTCCGTCGCCAAGGCCCTGCGCCAGGTCGGCTTCGCCGCCTGGGTCCGCAACCCGACCCAGGGCGACTGGCCGTGGCACATCCACGCCGCGGCGATCAACGACACCGACCTGTCCACCCAGGCCCAGAACCAGATCGGTGACTACTACCTCGGCTTCAACGGTCTCGCCAACCACGGCGCCGACGACGGGCCCCGGATCGCGATCCAGACCTGGGAGGACTACCAGCGCACGCACTGACCGGCGCGCTGGACGTCCTCCCCACCCGCTGACACTTCACGAAAAGGGAAAACCGTGAGAAACGTACGCACGATGCTGACCGTCGCCGGCACCGCCCTTGCCCTGGCCGTCCCCACCCTGGCCGTCACCGCCGCGCCCGCGTTCGCCGCGAGCCGCGACGGGGTCTGCGACAGCGGGGAGTTCTGCTACTACTACAACAGCAACGAGGCCGGCTCGGTCTCCGACTTCACCGGCTCGATCAGCGACCTCGGCGCCACCGAGCCGTCCTGCTACGATTTCAAGAGCGCCGGCGCCGGTCAGGGCGTGTGCGTGAAGAACAACGCGGCGTCGGTGTGGAACCGCTCCTCGTCCACCGTGGTGGTCTACTTCAACAGCAACTTCGGCGGGGCGAGCCAGTCCATCGCCCCCGGCGCGAAGGCGAACCTCGACGCCACGCTGAAGAACAACAACGCCAGCCACCAGTTCGTCACCGGTGGTGGCGGCGGCACGCAGACTCCTCGCGACGACTACGACGGCAACGCCCGCGGCTTCGCGCAGGACAACTGCACCGCGTTCGCGGCCTACCGGATCGCCAGCCGGCTCGGCGTGCCCAGCTTCAGCAACTCCTATGGCGGCACCACCTGGGGCAACGCCGGCACCTGGGACGACGCCGCCCGCCGCGTCGGCGTCTCGGTCAACAAGACCCCGACGGTGGGCTCCATCGCCGTCAACGACGTGCACAAGGTCGGCCACGTGGCCTACGTCAACGCGGTGCACTCGGACGGCTCGTTCGACGTCGAGGAGTACAACTGGAACAACCCGCTCGCCTACGGCACCCGCAAGAACGTGCACGTGAGCGACGCCCAGGCCGACTTCCAGTGGATGCTCCACTTCTGATCGGTCTCTGAATCACCCCCTCGGGGCGCCGGTGGTCAGCACCGGCGCCCCACAGGCATGCCCAGTTCCGCGAATCGGTTGAACCGGCGCGGCCCGTTGACCGACAATGGTCGGACTGGCCTGTGCCGCTCCGGCGGCTGACCGTGTCCGGGGGGCGGGAATGGGCAGTGATGCCTTTGGGGAGCTACTGCGTGAGTGTCGGCTTGCCGTCGGCTGGACGCAGGACGAGCTGGCCGGCCGCTCGGGGGTGTCGGCCCACTCGATCAGCGTGCTGGAGGCGGGCCGGCGACAGCCGCGGCTGTCCTCGGTGGGCATGCTCGCCGAGGCCCTGGGACTCGATCCGGGCCGCCGCGAACAGCTGCTCGCGGCGGCGCGCAACGCCGTCGCCCCGCCCGCGCCGATCTCGCCCCCGGAACCGCCCCCGGCCCCGCAGGTCGACGACCGGCCCAGCATCCCGGTGCCTCGGCAGCTGCCCTGCGCGGTGGCGGGCTTCACCGGCCGGACAGCTCAGCTCAAAGAGCTCACCAGCCTGCTCGACCGGGACGACGCCGTGGTGATCGCGGCGATCAACGGCAGCGCCGGCGTCGGCAAGACGGCCCTGGCCGTGCACTGGTCGCACCAGGTCGCGGACCGTTTCCCCGACGGGCAGCTCTACGCCAACCTCCGGGGTTTCGACCCCAGCGGCCAGCCGGTGCCGCCGGCCGAGGCGATCCGGGGTTTCCTCGACGCGCTCGGCGTGCCGGCCCAGGGCATCCCGGCCGGCCTGGCCGAGCAGGCGGCGCTGTACCGCTCCCGGCTGGCCGACCGGCGGGTGCTCGTGGTGCTGGACAACGCCCGCGACACCAGCCAGGTCCGGCCGCTGCTGCCGGGCACGGCCCGGTGCATGACCGTCATCACCAGCCGTGACAACCTCGGCGGCCTGATCGTGAGCGAGGGCGCGCAGGCCATCGCCCTGGACCTGATGACCTCCGCCGAAGCCGACGACCTGCTGGCGAGCCGGGGGCCCGGAGCGGCTGGCCGCCGAACCGCAGGCCGTCAGCGACCTGCTCGAAATGTCCGCGCACCTGCCGCTGGCGCTGAGCATCGTCGCCGCGCGAGCCACCCTCACCCCCGCCCGGTCGCTGACCGAGCTGGCCGGGCAGCTGCGTGATGTCCGCGATCGCCTGCACGCCTTGGACATCGGGGACGCCAGCGTCGACCTCAGTGCCGTGTTCTCCTGGTCCTACCGGACGCTGAGCGATGCGGCGGCTCGCATGTTCCGGCTGCTGAGCCTGCACCCGGGCCCGGTCATCTCGGTGCCCGCCGCCGCCAGCCTCGTCGGAACCGAACGCGGTCAGGCCCGTGCGGCCCTGTCCGAGCTGGTCAGGGCGCAGTTGCTCACCGAACCCAGCGCCGGCCGGTTCGCTTACCACGACCTGCTGCGGGCGTACTCGACCGACAACGCCCACCTGGAGGAGACCGAGCAGTCGCGCCGCGAAGCGCTGCACCGCATGCTCGATCACTACCTGCACACCGCGCACGTCGCGGCGCTGCTGCTCAACCCGCCCAACGACCAGCTGTCCCTGGCCGAGCCGCAGCCGGGTGTCGCCATGGCCGAGCTCATCGACGACGAGCAGGCATGGCAGTGGTTCACGGCCGAGCGTCCGGTGTTCCCGGCGGCCATCGACCTCGCCGCCGCCGCCGGCTTCGACACCCACGCCTGGCAACTCGCGTACAGCGTCGCCAGCTTCTGCGTGCGCGCCGGGCACTGGACACAGATGGCCGCCGCCCAGGTCGTCGCGATCGCCGCGGCCGAACGCTCGGGTGAGCCGGACGGGCAGGCGTCGTCCCTGCGTGAGCTGGGCCGGGCGTACATGCGGCTCGGTCGTTATCCCGACGCGAAGGACAGCCTGCACCGCGCGCTCGCCCTGGACAAGCAGCTCGGCGACCTGACCGGCCAGGCCCGCAGCTACAACAACCTCGGCATCGTGTCCCACGCGCTGGGCGCCCAAGAGGAGGCGCTGGAGCACGGCATGGCCGCCTACGCCTTGTTCCACGAGGCTGGACACCAGGCGGGCCAGGCCGACGCGCTGAACGCGATCGGCTGGATGCAGACCCAGCTGGGCCAGCACGTCGACGCGCTGCGCCACTGCGGCAAGGCGCTCGAACTGCACCGTGTGGTGGGCAGCCGGCACGGCGAGGCGGACACCTGGGACAGCCTCGGCTACGCCCACCACAACCTCGGCGAGCACGAGCAGGCCGTCACCTGCTTTCAGAACGCCCTGGACCTGTACCAGAAGCTGGGCAGCCGCCATCCGCAGGCCGACACGCTGATCCGCCTCGGCAACACCCACCAGGACAGCGGCGACGTCCAAGCCGCTCATCGCGTCTGGCAGCAGGCCCTGCCCATCCTCGACGACCTGCACCACCCGGACGCCGACCTCCTCCGCGCGCGCATGGCCGAGCACCGAGCCCAGACGAGCTGAGACCTACGCCAGCTGGTCGCGGCGGCGGGTCAGGTAGGCGGTCTCGGCGGTGTTGCCCGCCAGTTCGATGGCTTTGTCGTACGCCGCGCGCGACTCCCGGCTACGGCCCAGCCGACGCAGCAGGTCGGCGCGGGTGGCGTGGTACGGGTGGTAGCCGGCCAGCCTGGGCTCAAGGCGGTCGACGGCCGCCAGCGCGACCTCCGGGCCGTCGAGTTCGGCCTGGGCGATGGCCCGGTTGAGGGCGACCACGGGGGAGGAGTCGAGGCGGACGAGCTGGTCGTAGAGGGCGAGGACCTGTGACCAGTCGGTGTCGCGGATGTCGCGGGCGGACGTGTGCACGGCGTTGATCGCGGCGAGGATCTGGTAGGGACCTGGGGCGACCCCGGCGGCCAGGCGCTCGCGCACCAGCCGGTGGCCCTCGGCGATCAGCGCGGTGTCCCAGGCGCCGCGGTCCTGCTCGTCGAGGGCGACCAGCTCGCCGCCGGCCGAGACGCGGGCGGTGCGGCGGGCCTCGGTGAGCAGCATCAGCGCCAGCAGCCCGGCCACCTCGCCGTCGTCCGGCAGCAGGGCGCGGATCAGGCGGGTGAGCCGGATCGCCTCGGCCGTCAGGTCGTGGCGGAGCGGATCGGTGTCGGGGCCGGTCGCCAGGTAACCCTCGTTGAACACGAGGAAAAGCGCGGTCAGCACGCCGGAGACGCGGGCCGGGAGATCCGCGGCCGACGGCACGCGATAGGGGATCCGGGCCGCCTTGATCTTGGCCTTCGCGCGGGTGATCCGCTGCCCCATGGCACTCTCGGCGACCAGGAAGGCGCGGGCGATCTCCGGCACGGTCAGGCCGCCGACCATACGCAGCGTCAGCGCCAGGCGGGCCTCCGTCGCCAGCGCCGGGTGACAGCAGGTGAAGATCAGCCGGAGCCGGTCGTCGTCGATGGCGCCGAGAGGCTCGTGCGGGTCGTCGTCGGACACCATCCGAGCCTCCTTGTGCTTGTCGTCGCGCTTGTTCTCCCGCCGGATCCGGTCGATGGCCTTGCGGTTGGCGGTGGTGGTCAGCCAGGCGCCGGGATTGGGCGGCACGCCGTCGGCCGGCCACCGCTCGACGGCCGTCGCGAACGCCTCGGCCGCCGCCTCCTCGGCGATGTCCAGGTCGCCGAAGCGCCGGGTCAGGGCGGCCACCACCCGGGCCCACTCCTCGTGGTGGGCCCGGGTGACCGCCTCGCGGACGTCGGTCACGGTCACGGCTCCAGGAACGGCCGCACCTCGACCTTGCGATTGCAGGCTTTCGACCCCGCGGCGGCGAGTTCGAGCGCCATGTCGAGGTCGGCGGCCTCGATGACCCAGAAGCCGGCGAGGTACTCCTTGGACTCCAGAAAGGGACCGTCGGTGACCATTCCCTCCCCACCGCGGTTGTCGATGACGGTGGCCGTGTCGGGCGCGGCGAGGCCGCCGGCGAAGACCCAGTAGCCCTCGGTCTGAAGCCGCTCGTTGAACACGTCGATCGCCGCCTCCTCGTCCGGGTCGGCGAGTGTGGCCTGATCGTGGATCACGGAAAGCAGGTACTGCATGGGGAGATCCTCTCTTGTGGGTGTGTGGGACGTCAGCCTGCCGTGTAGTACCGCGGGCGACCGGCCGGCCGGTAGACCTGGATCGTCACGCCCTTCGAGTCGACCCGCGACTCGACCAGGTCGAGCGTGAGATCCGGGCCGTTGCGCGGAAACAGCCGCGCGCCCTGGCCCAACACCACCGGGATCACCATCAGGGTCATCTCGTCGACCAGGTCGTTGGCCAGCAGCCACTGGGTCAGGATGCCGCCGCCGTGCACCTGAAGCTCGCCCCCGGGCCTGGCCTTCAGCTCACGCACGGCCGCCGCGAGGTCACGGCCGAGAACGGTCGTGTTCTCCCAGCGCGGCGCGGTGAGCGTGGTCGAGGCGACGTACTTGGGGGCCCGGTTCAGGGCCACGCCGACGGGGTGCGCGCGCAACTCGTCGATCGATCCCCAGGAGCCGGCGAACAGGTCGTAGGTGCGCCGTCCGAGCAGGAACGCCTCGGCCCGCTGGTAGGTCTCCGCGATGAACGCCCTGGTCTCGTCGTCACCCGCGCCCCGGGCCCAGCCGCCGCGCTCGAACCCGTTCCTGCGGTCCTCGTCCGACGCGCCGCCGTTGCCCTGCGTCACGCCGTCAAGGGTCACCTGGGTCATGGTCGTCAGCTTCATGATCGCGGTTCCTTCGCCTCGGCGCCGCCCCCTGCGGGCGGCCTCACCCCTGCTACGAACACCCCCGCCCCGATCCGACACCTCCGCCCGAACTTCTTCGAAGAATGTTTTCCGGGCCTCGCGGCGGCACGGCGGGCAGGGTGTCGCGGTTTTTCGCCCGCGGGGCGAAACCGGGGGGCGTGGTGGGCCGTGAAGATCAAGGGAGACGGTGATCGGCTGACTGCTGGGGGCGGAAAAGTGGCGGCGAAGTACGCGCTGGTCGTGACGAGGGATCCGGAAGAGGTGGCGGCGGCGCAACGGCTGCGGCGCGACCTGCTGACGGTGCAGTACGGGATGGCGCTGCCCACGGAGGTGGACGGGCTCGACCGGGATGAGTTCGACGAGCTGTGCACGCATCTGATCGTGCGGGAGAACGCCAGCGGGGACGTGGTGGCGACGTGTCGGGTGTTTCCGCCGGGCGTGCGGGAGCGGACGTACTCGTCGAAGCGGTTCGATCTGTCGGCGCTGCGGGAGATCAGGCCGGCCATGCTGGAGCTCAGCCGGGTCGGGGTGCGGGCGGACCATCGGGACGGCGGCGTCGTGGCGATGCTCGCGACGGCGGTGTTCCGGCTGGCCCGTGAGATGGACTGCACGTGGATCGCCGGAGTGCCGTTCGTGTCGCTCGAGGACGGGGGCGTGACGGCGGCGAGCATCGAGAAGATGATCATCGCTGAGCACCTGGCGCCGGCGCGGTTGCGCGTCACTCCGTTGCAGCCGTGGCAATCCGACGGCATCGAGACGCACGGCGAGGCGGAGATCCCCCAGCCGCTGCGGCACTACCTGCGGATCGGCGCGATGGTGTGCGGCGCCCCGAGCCACGACACGGTGCTCGGGGTGGCGGACTTCTTCGTGCTGCTGGACACCCGTGGCCGGTGGCAGCGGTGACGAGGTCGGCCTGGGCGGTCATCTGTTGCGGGACAGGCCTTTTCATGTCGGCGCTGGACAACCTGGTGGTGCTGACGGCGTTGCCGGCGATCGGCCGCGACCTGCACGCCGGCGTCGAAGGGCAGGCGTGGGTGGTCACTGCCTACACGCTGCCGTACGCGGCCCTGCTGCTGACCGGGGCGGCGCTGGGCGCCAGATTCGGCCGACGGCGGATGTACATGATCGGGCTGACGATGTTCACGCTGGCGTCCGCCGCCGCGGCGTCGGTGCGCTCGATCGACGCCCTGATCGTGATGCGGGTCCTGCAAGGCTCCGGTGAGGCACTGGTGCTGCCGTTGAATCTGCCGATCGTCACCGCCGCGGTGTCGGCGAAACGGCGCGGCGCCGCGATCGGGGCCCTCGGTGCGCTGGAGGGCGTCGCCATCGTGGCGGCGCCGATCGTGGGCGGGGCGATCACGCAGAACCTGTCGTGGCAGTGGATCTTCTGGATCAACGTGCCGGTGGGGGTGGTCCTGGTGCCGCTCATCCGATGGGCGCTGGACGAGGGCGCGGCACGGCCGTCCGGCTGGACCTGATCGGTGTCGCGCTGTCCGCCGCCGGCCTGTTCGGCGTCGTGGCCGGTCTGCTGCTGGCCAGCCCGCTCGCGTTCGCCGCCGGCGTCCTCGGGCTGATCGCCTTCGTCGGGTGGGAACTGCGCACGCCCACGCCGGCCTTCCCGATCCGGCTGCTGCGGCTGCCCGTCTTCGCCATGTCCAACCTGGCCGGCCTGCTCATGTACGCCGGCCTGTTCGGCGCGATCTTCCTGCTGCTGCGCTACTTCCAGCTGACGCTGGGCTTCTCGCCGCTGAGCACCGGCCTGCGCGTCCTGCCCTGGACCGGGCTGGTGATTCTCATCGCCCCGGTGGTGGGCGCCCTGTCCGACCGGATCGACGCCCGCCGGATCATCACCGTCGGCCTTGCCCTGCAAGCAATTGGGCTGGCTGCCCTGACGGTCGCCGTGGTCACCGCCGCCTCGTACGCCTGGTTCCTGCCCGGCATGGTGTTGTGCGGCGCGGGCATGACCGCCTACATCGCACCCAGCGGAAACCTGGCCATGAGCGCCGCCCCCGAACAGCACCGGGGCCCCGCCGCGGGCGCGCTCACCACCACCCGTCAACTGGGCTTGGTCCTGGGCATCGCCACCCTGACCGTCATGTCGACGACGCTGTCCCTCTCAGCGGCGCTGTGGACGGCCGTCGCCGTGCTGGTCGCCGCCACGGCCGCGGGCGCTCTGGCTCGTGACGGCCGGTCCGTGCCGCTGGCCATGCACTGACAGTCCACTATGGACGTACGTGGGGCTCCAGGCGTTCCCGGAGGCCGGCGGCCATGCCGGCGATGGTGGCGAAGTCGAAGAACCCGCCGAGGGTGTCGGCGAGGCGGCGATGCTTCACGGGGCCCAGCCGGAGGCGGAGGAGGACCCGGGTGCGGGTGGTGTCCAAGGGGCGCAGGGTGATCGACCAACTGACCAGGGTGTGGCCGCGGCGCGAGGTGTAGACCAGGGTGTGGGGCGGCCGGATCGCCGCCACCTCGAACGTCTCGTCGCGGCCGTAGTCGGGGATGACGTCGCCGACGGCCAGGGTCGTCCAGCGCGGGTCGAGCCGGCGCAGCGCGCGGCGGCGTGGAGGCAGGAAGCGCTCGACGGTGCGGGGGAAGTACCAGCCGGCGCGGCGTTTGCCGAGCTGGACCAGCCACGGCCACACGCTCTCGGGCGGCGCGTCGACGGTGAAGCCACGGTCCATCACGACGTCGGCCGGGGAGACGATGTCGTCGCCGGGCCGCGGTTCGGTGCGCTCGGCGGGCGTGGGCCGGACGGTGTGCTCGGTCATGACCTCGCCTCTCGTCAGAACTCCGGCGGCGCCTGGAGGTCGTGGGCGCGGAACAGGACGGCGTGCTCGACGCCCAGGGCTTTGCCGCCCATCGCGGTGAACGTCGGGATGAAGTCCGCGGGGGCGGGATGGTTCGGCAGGGCGGCAAGGTATGCGCCGTGCGCCTCCAGCGAGGCTATGCCACGGCGCAGCGGCTCGCCCGTGACCTCGACGCCGTGCGTCGCCGAGCCGCCGAGCCCCGTGACGATGAACCAGCGCGCGGAGTGCGGTTCGAGGCCCTCGTCGTCGATCTGCTCCGGGAAGACCCAGCGGTTGCCCGCGTCGCGCACCGCGTCCAGGGTCGCCAGCCCGGCCGCGCGATGGTCGGCCTGGTCGAAACCGAATGGCGTCTCGACCTCGTGACTGCCGCCCAGCACGACGTCGGGCTTGAACCGACGGATCTCGCGGCAGATGTCCCGGCGCAGGTCGAGGCCGTAGACGAGCACGCCGTCCGGGTGTTCGAGGACGGTCAGGTGACTGACGCCGACGACCGCGCAGGCGGCCCGCTGCTCGGCGACCCGCAGCCGAGCCGTCTCCTCGGGCGGGTTCGGCATGCCGGCCTCGCCTCGCGTGAGCAGGAGGTAACCGACCTCGATGCCACGTGCGGTCCAGCGGGCGACGGCCGCGGACGTGCCGTACTCCATGTCGTCGGGATGCGCGACGACACAGAGCACGCGCCGGAAGGACTCCTCGGGGAGGGCGGGCAGTGTCATGCCGCCCATCCTCGCCCACGTCACACCATCAGGGAATCGCCGCGGCGGAGCTGGTCGAGGACCAGGCGTCCGTTGTGGACCCGGCCGGTGACGGGCTGGTCGCCCTGACCAGCAACGCCGGTCGGTCGGCGGCTCCGGCTCAGGTGGACGGGGTCACGCCGACGTGACGTAGGGCCTCGATTCGTGCCGGCGACAGCTCCTCGAGGATGTCGGCCACCGAGATCCGGTTGTCCAGCAGCTCGGGCGTGGTGGCGAGATAGAGCACGATCGTGGTCACCGACGGGTGCATGTACTCGGCGATGCGGCGGCGGCACTGCTCGAACGTGCCATGCACCCACAGCTCGTCGACGACCTGGTCGGGCAGGCCGGCCTGCGCGCCGACGACGTCGCCCGCGTCCCACCGGCGGTGCATGGGAGCCAGCTCGTCACGGCCGAGCCACTCATGGAAGGCGCGGTAGACGGAGCGGTTGAGGATCCAGGAGAGGAACCGTCGGCCCTGCGCACGGGCGAAGGCGGCGTCGGCGGTGGGACAGACGAAGATCTTGACGGCGACCTCCTTGCCCGTCAAGGGAACCGGCACTGAGGACAGGACCCGGTCGAGATCGTCGGCGGAGAGCACGTTGGTGATCGCCCCGTCCGCTTCGGTGAACGCCAGTTCGAGCATCTTCGGCCGCAGTGCGCCGACGATGACCCGGGGTGGCACGGCGGGCGGGGCCGGCAGCTCGAAACCGTTGAGCGAGAAGGTGTCGAAGTCGCCGTCCACGCGCTGGCCGCGCAGCACCCGCTTGAGAAAGCGCACCGTGTCCCGCACGCGGCTGAGCGGCTTGGTGTGCGGGATCCCGTTGATGTCGGTGACATGAGCCGGCACGGAGGAGCCGATGCCGAGGACCACCCGCCCGGGAGCCAGTTCGGCCAGCGCGGCGGCGGTCTGGGCGATGACGGCCGGCCCCCGGGTGAACACCGGCATGATCCCGGTGCCCAGCCGCAGCGACGGGGCCCAGGCGGAGCTGGCCGCGAGCGGGGTGACCGCGTCGAGCCCGCCGCCCTCCGCCGTCCACACGTCGGTGAACCCCAGCTCCGGCAGTCTGGCGACGAACGGGCCGTGCGCGCGCAACGTCAGAGCGGGCAACGGCACGCAGACACCCCACTGGCGGCCCTGTCCCCGAGATGCGCTGTCGGTCATCGAGCGTCCTTTCTCCGACCCGGCGTGATGAACGCCAATCTGCCCGACGCGCACGGCCGGCTACAAGGCAGCAACGACTCCTGATACCGACACTCACAGGCTGTCCCACCAGCTCGGACCGTCAGCCTGTGAGCAGAAGTATCAGGACAATCTGCGGACTAGTCGGCTCGCGGCATCCTCACCAAGATGGCCTCGGGAAGAATTCCCGACGGCTGAGGAGAAATCGGATGGTCGACGTGACGGCGCACGCCCGCGCCGGGCAGCGGGGCAGCGGCTGGCGCCGTTTTCTCGCGGTGTACCTGGTGTTGTTCCTGGTGGGCACGGAGGCGTTCCTGATCTCACCGCTGCTGCCGACGATCGCCCGCGACGTCGGCGTCAGCGAGACGGCGGCGGCGAACGTGGTCACCGCGTATGTGCTCGTCTACGCGATCACCGGGCCGTTCCTGGGCGGCGTGTCCGACCGGTTCGGGCGGCGGCGCAGCATTCTCACCGGCACCGCCCTGTTCTTGGTGGGCAACGCGGTGGCCGGCATCGGCACGAGCCTCACGGTGCTGATCGTGGCGCGGGCCGCAGCCGGGCTCGGGGCCGCGATGGCCGGGCCGTCGATCTGGGCGCACCTGGCCGAGTCCTCGACGACCGAGGCCCGTGGTCGCGCGATCGGCGTGGGGTTCGCGTTCTTCTCCTGCGGCCAGGTGCTCGGGCTGCCGGTGGGCACGTTCATCGCCGGCGCCCTGGGATGGCACGCGACCTTCCTGGCGATCGGCGCCGTCACGCTGGTGACCCTGCTCGGCCTGCACCTGCAGGTGCGTCCGACGGCCAAGCCCGTGGTCGGTTCGGCCGGTGCGGCCCTGCGGGCCGTGTTCTCGGTGTGGCGCAACGGGATCATCGGGCACGCGCTGGCCGTGACGTTGCTGTTGCAGGCGGCCAACCTTGGCGCCTACTCCTTCCTCGGGGCGCTGCTCGAGGAGCGCTTCGGTCTGACGGTGAACCAGCGAGGGTTCGTCGGTTTGCTGGTCGGCGGCGGCAGCGTGCTCGGTTCGCTGCTGGCCGGCCGCCTCGGCGACCGCGCCCGTCGTCGTGGGCGCAGCGGTGTGGCGCTGATCGGCCTGTGGTGTCTGCTGCTCGGCGTGGGTATCGTGCTGGCGGTGCAGGGCTCGGCGCTGTGGCTGGCGCTGGCCGCGATCGGGCTGTGGTTCCTGGCCAGTGGCGCGTTCGGCACCGACCAGCAGACCTTGATCGCCACGGCGGCGCCGGAGCAGCGCGCCACCTCCGTGTCCTGGAACAATTCGATCATGTACGTCGGCGCCGCGGCGGGTGTGCTGCTGGTCGGCGGCTTCCCCGGGCAACAGGCCGGCATGACCGTCGCCGCGGTCGTGCTGACGGTCCCGGCGGCCCTGGTCGCGGCGGCGTTGAGCATGCGCGCGGCCCGCGGGTCCCGGCGGCCGGACGCCGTGGCGGCCTGACCGGTTTATTCGATGACGTCGGGCTCGAATTTGTACTGATACTATTACTAACACCCTTTTTCTTTTCGACGTCTTCTTGACGTGGACTCGTTCGATGTCGGTAGTATCGACCACTGTCTGGTGATCGACGCCGGCGACGCTGCCACCTTGCTGCCGCGCGCCATTCAGTTCTGTGCGCGCGGCAGCGGGTGTGCGCCGCGTTCGTGCGGTAGGCATACCGAACGGGGGAAATCGCGTGCTGTTCAATTCAGTGGATGCTGATGAAGGTGCGTGTGGAAACCGTGGACGCGACCGTCGCGACGGCCGGTGAGGCGGATGGCGCCACCGCTGCGTTTCAGCGTGCTCGGTCCACTGGAAATTGTTCAGAACGGCAGCGTGCGGCGATTGGCCGCGGCGAAGCAGCGCATCCTGCTGGCCTCGCTGCTGGTGCGGAGCAACCAGGTCGTGCCTACCGACGAGCTCATCGAGCGGCTGTGGGACGGCCGCCCGCCGGCCGGCGCCAAAGCCGCACTACAGGTGCACGTGACGCGACTGCGGCAGGCGCTGGGTGAACCGCAGGCTGATTCGTCGCGGTTGATCCACACGCGCCCCGCCGGGTATTTCGTGGAGATCGATGACGACCGAATCGATCTCACGCGCTTTCTCGGGCTCGTGGACCGGGCGCGGGACGAGTCCGATCCGGTGGCCGAGGCGGTCCTGCTCGACAAAGCGCTGTCGCTGTGGCGAGGACCGGCCCTTGTTGATGTTCCGTCGGATTTTCTGCACAGCCACGACGTGCCGCGGCTGGTCGAACAGCGACTGCGTGCGGTGGAACGACGGTTCGACGTGCAGTTGCAGCTGGGCAATCATGAGGAAATCGTGCCGGAGCTGCGCGCCGCGACCGCGGAGAATCCGCTTCGTGAGAAATTATGGGGACAACTGATGCTCGCGCTGCACCGCAGCGGCCGCCGGGGCGAGTCGCTCGAGGTGTACCGCTCCGTGCGCAGGCTGCTCAGCGACGAGCTGGGAATCGACCCCGGTGACTACCTCGCCGGGCTCAACCAGGCGATCATCACGGGCGATCTCGGCGCGACCGTGCCGGCGGACCGCGTGGCGGCGGCCGCTCCCGAACGGTCGTGGCAGGTGGCCTGCCAGTTGCCGGCCGACGTCGACGGGTTCGTCGGGCGGACCGAGCTGGCCGAGCAGATCGCCGACGGCCTGGTGTCCGCGGCCCGTGACGACGTGGTGCCCGTGGTGTCGCTGACCGGGTCGCCCGGGGTCGGCAAGACAGCTCTGTCGGTGAAGGTGGCCCACCGGCTCAGGCCGAATTTCCCCGACGGCCAGTGGTACGTGCGCGCCTGTGACTCGGGAGCCCGGGGTCGCGCTCCCGAGGACCTGCTGACCGAACTGCTCGCAGCCAGCGGGGTCGA
>NZ_KK037166.1:4393569-4407830 GCF_000568255.1 Kutzneria sp. 744 | reverse complement strand
TCGGTGGCCGACGCCGACCGGATCCTGGACGAGTTGGCCGCCGCCAACGTCGTCCAGGCCCACACGACCGGCCGCTACCGGTGCCATGACCTGCTCCGCCTGTACGCGGCGGAACGGGCCAGGACCGACGAGCCCGAACACGATCGCGCCGCCGCCGTCGACCGGCTGCTCACCTGGTACCTGCGCCGCGCCGACGCCTCCGCCCGAGCCTGTTATCCGGGGGCCGCCCGGCTGCCCGCGGAGGGCAGCACCCCGGCGCCGATCGGCGAGCGCGAGGCCGCGAGCTGGTTGCAGGCCGAACGGGGCAACCTGGTCGCGGCGGTCCAACACGCCAGCGCCAACCAGCTGGGATCGGTGAGCTGGCGACTGGCCGACGCCCTGCGTGCGCACTTCCTGTCGGGCGGGTACTACGGCGACTGGTTCGCGGCGACGCGCGCCGGGCTCAGGGCGGCCACCCGGGAGGGGGATGTCTTCGCGCAGACCGGAATGCGGCTGAGCCTCGGCATCGCCTACCGGTGCCAGGCCGGCTACGAGGAGTCCGAGGTCGAACTGACCAAGGCGCTGACCGGCGCCCGCCGGTTGGGGGCGAAGGACTTCGAGGTCGCCGCGCTCAACGCGCTGGGTGTGCTGTGCCAGGTCACCGGGCGCTCGGCGCAGGGCCTGTCGCTGCTCGCCGACGCGCTGGCCATCGCTCGCATCTTCGGTCTGCGGCACGCCGAGGCCGAGACCCTGCGCAACCTCGCGTCCGCGCAGCACAGCCTCGGCGAGCTGGAGGACGCCTTCGGCCACGTCGATTCCGCGCTGAAGCTGGATCGCCGGCTGGGGGTTCGGCACACCGAGCCGCACAGCCTGAGCCGGCTGGGCGCGCTCTGCCTCGATCTCGGCCGGCTGGACGAGGCTCTGGACCACCTCGACCGCGCGCTGGACCGGAGTCGGGAGCTGGGCGCCCGCCACGACGAGGCGATGTCGCACTGCGGCCTCTCGGTGGTCCACCGGTACCGCAACGACCCCACCCTCGCGGACGCCCATGCCGGGCAGGCGCTGGCGCTGGCCCGGGACATCGGGAATCCCATCGCGGAGGCGAAGGCGCTCAACGCACTCGGCGACGTCCAGCGCATCCGCAAACGGGTCCAGCCGGCCGAGCACCACCACCTGAACGCGCTCGCGTTGAGCCGGCGGGTCGGGCACCGGCAGACCGAGGTGGAGGCCCGCATCGGGCTGGCGCTGACCTATCGCCACGCCGACCGCAACTCGGCGGCCTTCCAGCACGGCCGTGACGCGCTGGACATCGCCAACCGCAGCGGTCTGCGGTTGCTGGAGGGCAAAGCCCTCGCGGTGCTCGCGGCCGTGCACTTCGACGCCGAGCAGTACGGCCAGTCGCGGGATCGGGTCGAGCAGGCGCTGAGGTCGCACCGAAGAACCGGGCATCTGCTGGAGCAGACCTGCGCGCTGAAGTGGCTGGACCGGATCCGAGGCGCCACCTCGGGCGGTCAGCAGCGTGACACCGGCGGCTCCGCCTGCCTCACGTCGGCTCGTGTCGCCGGCTGAGCCAGTGCCGAAGTCCGCACGAAAGGGTGCGGTAAGCGGGCCCTGACACAGTCGCCGCTGTCCGGCTCGGGCGGTCGCAGGAACCGTCCCGCCGAGGCGCGCCAACGACGACAAGGGGGTGTCCGTGATCGTCTTCATGGAGCGGCATTCGATCTCCGAACAGGTCGATCGGGTAGTGGCCGAGCTCGGGACGTTCGGCGTCAGGACGACGGCCTGCGTCCAGGACGGGCGAGTGGCCCTCATCGCCGAGCGGGCGCCGATGCCCGAGATCATCGAGCGGATCCAGGCGCTGCGGGGCGTGGCGGAGGTCCTGGTCATCGGGGGATCCTCGCGCCTGGGCAGCCGGGCCTATCGGTCCGCGGACTCGACGGTGCGGGTCGGCGACGTCGTGATCGGCGGGCCGGAGTTCGTCGTCGCCGCGGGACCGTGCGCGGTGGAGAACGGCGAGCAGCTGGCCGATGTGGCCGCCGCGGTGGCGCTGTCCGGGGCGACGATGTTGCGTGGCGGGGCCTTCAAGCCGCGGAGTTCGCCGTACAGCTTCCAGGGACTGGGGCCGGCCGGCCTGGAGCTGCTGGCCGAGCAGCGCGCGCGGACCGGGCTGCCGGTGGTGACCGAGGTGCTCGAACCCGCGCAGGTCGGGCCGGTCGCGGAGCGGGCCGACATGCTCCAGATCGGGGCCCGGAACATGCAGAACTTCCCCCTGCTGCGGGAAGTCGGCCGCAGTGGGCATCCGACCCTGCTCAAGCGCGGCCTGGCCGCCACCGTCGACGAGTGGCTGGCCGCCGCCGAGTACGTGCTCCGGGAGGGCAACGGCAATGTCGTGCTCTGCGAGCGTGGCATCCGGACGTTCGAACCCGCCACCCGCTTCACGCTCGATCTCAGCGCGGTGGCCGTGGTCAAGCGGCAGAGTCATCTGCCGGTGATCGTGGACCCGAGCCATGGCACCGGCCGGTCGTGGCTGGTGCGCCCGCTGGCGCTGGCCGCGGCGGCGGCCGGGGCCGACGGACTGCTCGTCGACGTCCACACCGATGCCCACAACGCGCTGTGCGACGCCGACCAGGCGTTGACGGCCAAGGAGTTCGACGAGCTCATGCGATCCGCCGGCCGGGTGCTCGGCGCGGTGGACCGTCCCCTGGCCTGCTCGCCCGCGCTCGTCGAGGGGATGTGAGGATCGTGACCGTCTCGCCGGACCTGCGCCGGACCGCTCGGGTTGTCATGAACGACACCGAGAAGGCGGCCCTGTGGCGACAGCGGATGTTCGAGGCCGAGACCGGCATGACCCGGTTCCTGACCGAGCGCGCGGGGCAGGCGCACGTCGCCGACTGGCTGCGGGTACGGGCCGACATCTTCATCCGACTACCCGATCCGGGCAGCGCCGATCCGACCGCCTGGCAGCGTGCGTTCTTCTTCGCCCAGGCAGTGATGGAGAAGTTCCTGGTGGCGCGCTACGGCGAGGATGCGCTCGCCGACTGGGCGTTGGCCAACGCGGAGAGCTACCGGGACGTCGAACCCGACCACGGTGGGGGAACCGCGGACACCGTCGGGCGCATCGGCCGCCAGGCGGAGCTGTACGCCTCGGACTACGAGGTCGTGCGCAGCGCGCCGGCCGGCTCCTCGATCGTGATCTCGCACTGCGCGATCTGGGACTACCGGGAACGGGCGCGACGCAACGGTGTGCCGATCACCCTCGATTCGCCGTGCACGTACTGCACGAAGGCGATCGCGGCCAACGTGCGGGCCAAAGGTCAGGTCGCGACCCATCGGCTGACCACCTCCGGCGACAGCCACGGCTGTCGCTGGGACGTGGTCGCGTCCGAGCCGGACGACACGGGGCGGGTGGAATGACCGTACGAGTCGCTCAACTGTCCATTGAGGAGTTCAAACTCGCCGCCCGCGGGTTCGCCTCCGGCGTGACCGTGGTGACGACCCGTGCGGCGACGAGGTGTTCGCCAAGACCGTGTCCTCCTTCAGCTCGGTGTCGTTGAACCCCTTGCTGGTCTCGGTGTGCGTCGCCGCCGCCAGCCCGCTCGTCGCGGCGATCCACGCGTCCTCCCGGTTCGCCGTCAGCGTCCTGCGGCGCGAGCAGCAGGCGATATCCCAGCACTTCGCCGCGCCGGGAAACGGGCGTGCCGCCGAGTCCTTCCCGACGGTGCCGATGACCTCGGTCGCCACCGGCGCGCCGGTGGTCGACGACTGCCTGAGCTACTTCGACTGCCGACTGGACGAGTCGGTGACCGCCGGCGACCACCAGATCCTCGTCGGCCGTGCCCTCGCCGCCGGAGCCAGTTCCGGTGAGCCGCTGGTGTACTACCGCAGCGGCTACCAGTGGATCACCGCGTTCCCCGATGGAGCCCATCAATGACGATCACCGAAGCAACCACAGTGTCCACACGGGACGGTGGCGTGCTCGACGGCCGGAGGTACCGGGCGAGTCTCGACGACGGACGGGAGGTGTGGCTGGACGGGCAGCGGATCGCCAACGTCGCGGAGCATCCGGCCTTCCACGGCGCCGTCGACGAGATGGCCCGGCTGTTCGACCTGCAGCACGATCCGCAACTGCGCGATGTGCTGACCGTGGAGTCACCCGAGACCGGCACCAGGATCAGCCGGGCCTACCAGCTGCCGCGCACCGCGGACGAGTTGACGGCGAAGCGCCACAACGCGGAAGCGTGGATGCGCGAGACCTGGGGGCAGCACGGCCGTTCCCCGGCGTCATGGCCACCGTTGCCGTGGGGCTCTACGACTTCCGCGAGCACCTGGAGCTCAACCGGGCGGGGTTCGGCCAGCACGCGGCCGACTACCACCGCTACTGCAGCGAGAACGACCTGGTGCTGGCGCATGCCTTGGGCGACCCGCAGATCGACCGGAGCGCGAATCCGGTCGACCACCCGGATCACGCGTTGCGCGTCATCTCGGAGAACGACGGCGGCGTGGTCGTCCGCGGCGCCAAGCAGCTGACGACACTGGCGCCGTTCGCCCATGAGGTGCTGGTGTACCTGTCGACGTCGTTCGCCGACCGGAGCGCGGAACGCTTCGTCATCTGGTTCGCCGTTCCGATCAACACTCCCGGGCTCAAGGTGCTCTGCCGGGAACCGCTCGGCGCCGCCCCGCACGGCCACGCGCATCCCTTCGGGGCCAAGCTGGACGAGCAGGACTCGATGCTGTTTTTCGACGACGTGCTCGTGCCGTGGCACCGGGTGTTCCTGATGCACGACGGAGCCCTTGCGCGCCAAGGGTTTGCTCGCATCAACGCCTGGAGCCAGTACGTGGGCCAGGTGCGCTACCAGGAGCGGCTGCGCACTCTGCTCGGCGTGGCCACGCTGCTCGCGGAGTCCATCGGCGTGGACGGTTTCCGCAACGTGCAGGAGGACCTCGGCGAACTGGCCGGCTACGTGGACATGCTGGGCTACTTCCTGGCGGCCGGTGAGGCCGGCGCCGTGCGGACCGACGGCGGCCTGCTGGCGCCGGCGGCCACACCGGCCGCGGCCGTGTGGGCGGCGCAGATCGCCAGCCGCGCGGTGGAGATCGTGCGGCGGGTCGGCTCCTCCGGGATCCTCATGCAGCCGAGCGAGGCCGATCTGGCCAATCCCGAACTGCGCCCCTTCCTCGACCGGTACATGCACGGCAAGACCATGCCGGCGGATCTGAAGTCCAGGCTGTTCCGGCTGGCCTGGGACCTCACCCAGGACGGGTTCGGCCAGCGGCAGGACCTCTACGAGTTCGTGCACCGCGGCGACATCACCCGCAACCGCATCAACCTGCTGCGGCGGCACGACCAGTCGGCGGTGCTCGAACGGATCAAAAGCCTGATCTCCCAGCCGCTCGGCCGGCCGGAGTAGGAGGGGACGGACATGACCAGTGGGATCCTGAGCCAGGCCGCCGTGTCGGGTGGCTACGAGGAAGCCAGCAAGCTGCTGCAGATCCGTGACCAGGACTGGGTTCTGGGGTTCGCGCCGCCGGCCCCGCGGGGCATCATCGATCTGGGGTGCGGCACGGGTTCGCTGTTGCTGGGCGCCCTGGAGCGGATGCCGAGCATCGAAACGGTGGTGGGGCTGGAGAAGTCGGCGCACCGGCTGGAGCACACCCGAGGCGTGCTCGAAGCGCCCGGGCGCCGGGTGCGGCTGATCGAGGCCGACCTGGTGGACGATCCGGCCCTGGACTTCCGCAGCGATCTCGTCACGATGACCGCGGTGCTGCACTGGTTGCACCCGGACGAGGACGCCGCGCTGCGGTGGGTCGACGAGCACCTGCTGCCCGGCGGGGTTTTCCTGCTCACCACCTATCACCCGGCGGCCGATGGCGACGGGTTCGGCGGCACGGACGAGGTGGTCCGCGAGGCGCTGGTGGCGACGGGAGTTCCGACCGAGTCCGTGCCGGGCGTCTTCGACCGCGCGGGAGTCGTGCCGATCGGCGTCCGGACGCTGCCCACGTCGACGCTCGCGGACCTGCTCGGCGCCCGCTTCACGGTCGATGCCGTCTCCGACCGCAACGCCGTGATGCGGCCGCGTGATGCGCAGGAGTACCAACGGTTCCACGCCGCGACGTTCGGCACCTACTACAGCCGGATGGCCGGCCCGGGGCGCGAGCAGGACTTCTTCGACGCGCTGGGCGAGGTCGCCGAACGCCGCATGCGGGAACTGGGCCACGTGACGGATATCCCGGTGCGGCTGTGGCGTTGTGTCAAGGCGGCCGGCTGAGCGGATCAGCCGGCCTGTTCACGCCGACGGTGGCGATCGATCACCCGCGACACCCGCTGGTGGTCGATCGCCCGGGCCGGTGTGAGCAGCAGCACGACGGAGTCGAGGTTGTCCACCGGGCGGAACATCGAGCACACCAGGTCGACGTCGCCGACCCCGCTCAGCGTCACCCGCACCGGCCGCGTGGTGAACGTGCGCACGGTGTGGCAGGCCCACCAGTGCGCCAGCTCGGGGTTGTCCCGGTTGAGGATCGAGTAGATCTGGCGGATCCGCTCGTCGTCGGGGTAGCGGTCGGCCTGCGCGCGGAACTGTGTCGCCACCGCCTTCGCGAAGGGTTCCCAGTCGGTGAGCGACTTCTGCACGACCGGGTCGCCCACCATGATCCACAACGCGTTGCGCCGGGACCTCGGCAGCAGCTCGGGATCGGTCCACAGGGCCGAGTAGGCCTCGTTCCAGGCGATGACGTCCAGCCGCCGGTCCAGCAGCAGCGCCGGGCTCGTCGGCCAGCCGTCCAGCACCGGCTGCAGCAGCTCGCCGACCGAACCGTCGTCCTCGTCCGAGTCGGGCGGTTGGAGTCCGGCCAGCGACAGCATGTGCCGGTGCGCGTCCTCGTCCAGGCGCAGCGCGACGGCCAGCGCGTCCAGCACCCGCTTGGACGCGGCGACCCGGCCCTGTTCCAGCCAGGTGTACCAGGCCAGCCCGATACCGGCGAGTGCGGCGACCTCTTCCCGCCGCAGGCCTGGTGTTCGGCGGCGAATAGTGCCCGGCAGTCCGATATCCGACGGTTTGACGTGTTCGCGATGGGCGCGAAGAAAGGCCCCGAGCTTGCGGCGCCTGGCTGATTCCGACACTGTTGATCCCCCAAGATACGACAGCGCTCGTTGTCTCTCACTGTAGTGCAGGCGGAGCGCTCCGTCACGGTGACGGTCATCCGATGAGCAGAAGTATCAGGACAAACACCGGTCTGGCTGTGCCCTGCCCGGGCCCACAGACTCGTGGCGATGCGATCACCAGCGATCGGCGCGGTCCTCCTGCTCGGCCTGGCGGCGTGTGCGCCGGCGGGCGGCTCCGGCCTGGACACCGGGCCCGTTGCCGGAGGCACGCTCACCTTCGCCGTCGACACCGAGCCGCCCTGCCTCGACCCCCACGTCAGCTCCGCTGACATCACGGCGGTCATCCAGCGCAGCGTGTTCGACTCGCTGGTGGCCCAGGCGCCGGGCGGCGCCTTCCGCCCGTGGCTCGCCCGGTCGTGGACGATCTCACCCGACGGCCGGACCTACACGTTCATGCTCCGGCCGGGCGTGCGGTTCCAGGACGGCGCCCCGTTCGACGCGGACAGTGTCAAGGCGAACTTCGACCACATCGTGGCGAAGGAGACCAGATCCCAGTACGCGGTCGACCTGTTGGGGCCCTATGTCGGGACGACCGTGCTCGGTCCGCTGGTCGCCCAGGTTGTGCTGGCCCGGCCGTACTCGGCGTTCCTGCAGGCCGTGAGCACCACGTATCTCGGCATGGAGTCGCCGAAGGCGTTGCGGCAGAAGAAGGATCGACTGTGTGCGGGCGCGGATGCCTCCGTGGGCACCGGACCGTTCCGCTTCACCCGCTGGGTGCGGGGCCAGCGCGCCGAGTTCGACCGGAATCCCGACTACGACTGGGCGCCGGTGACGGCCGCGCATCCCGGCCCCGCCTACCTGGCCCGAATAGTGGTGCTGTTCCTGCCGGAAAGCTCGGTGCGCATGGGGGCACTGCAAAGCGGTGCCGCGGAGGTGGTGGACGCCGTCGCGCCTGTCGACGTGGCCGCGCTGACCTCGGATCACCGCTTCACGGTCAGCAGGCACGACTCGCCCGGCGTGAACTACGCCCTGTATCTGAACACGAGGCGTGCTCCGTTCGACGATCCGAGGGCCCGCGTCGCGATCCAGCGCGCGGTGGACATGGACCAGACCGTGCGGGCCGTCTACTTCGGACAGTACGAACGGGCATGGAACCCGCTCAGTCCGGCGACTCCGGGCTACCAGCCGGCCGGTGAACACCACTGGAACCCCGATCCCGCCGAGGCGAGCCGGCTGCTGGACGAGCTGGGCTACACCGGCCGGGACGCCGACGGGTATCGGACCGAGCAGGGCCGGCGCCTGACCGTCCGGTGGCCCTACAACCAGAGTCTCGTCCGCGAGCAGCGCGATGTGCTCGCGGTCGCGGTCCAGGACCAGTTGCGCAAGGTCGGCGTGGACGTCGAGCTGGAGCCGCTGGACGCCGGCGCCTACTCGGCCCGTCGCGACGGCGGTGACTACGACATCATCGGATTCAGCTGGGAGCGAGCCGACCCCTCGGTGCTCGACATGGTGCTCGCGTCGGACCAGCAGTTCACCGACGGCGGTGCCAACGGCGCGCGGCTGGCCGATCCGCAGATCGACGCCTGGCTTGTCGGCGCCGGCGCCACCGCGGACCCCGCGGCGCGTGATGCGGCGTACACGAGGGTCCAACAGCGCGCGGTCGACCAGGCCGTCGTGCTGCCGACCTATGTGCACAGCCGCATCATGGGGCTGGCCCGCACCGTGCACGGACCCGGCTTCGACACGAACGCCTGGCCGCAGTTGCACGACGTGTGGATCGAGGCGGTCCGATGAACCGGATCGCCCGGCACGTCGTGACGCGTCTGGCCGCCGGTGTGCTGGTCATCTGGTGCGCGGCGACGCTGTCGTTCGCCGCCATGACGCTCATCCCCGGCGATCCCGTCGACACCCTGCTGGGCGGCTCCGTCAGTGCTTCCCCCGCGCTGCGGCGGCAGATCGTCGAGGCGTTCGGGTTCGATGAGCCGATCCCGGTCCGCTATGCCAAATTCCTCGGCCGGCTGCTGTCGACGGACCTGGGCGAGTCCTACCGGCTACAGGCGCCGGTGGGTCAGCTCATCGGCGAGCAGCTGCCGTCCACCGCCTCACTGGCCGCCCTGTCGGCGTTGCTGGCGATCGTGCTCGCCGTCGTCGCCGTGCTCACGACGGCGGGGCATGACACGGTCGCACGGCGCATGGTGTCGGCCCTTGAACTCGTTCTGGCCTCGACGCCGTCGTACTGGCTGGGCATCCTGCTGCTGACGTTCTTCGCGCACAGCCTGCACATCTTCCCGGTCGCCGGTGACTGGGGCCTGGCCTCGCTGGTGCTGCCGGCGGTGACGTTGGCCCTGCCCATGGCGGCGATACTCGCGCGGGTGCTGCGGGAGGGGTTCGAGGACGTGCTCGCCCTGCCCTTCGTCGTCAGCGTCAAGGCCCGTGGAGTAACGGAGACCGCGTTACGCCTGCGGCACGTGCTTCGACACGCCCTGGCGCCGACCGTCACCTTGACCGGCTGGATGCTGGGCACGTTGCTGGGCGGCGCGGCCCGTTGTCGAGACCGTTTTCGCGCGCCAGGGCATCGGCCGCCTTGCCGTCACGGCCGTGGAGAGCAGGGACATGCCGGTCGTCACCGGCGTCGTGCTGCTCACGGCCGGCGTTTTCGTGGTGATCAACCTGGTCGTCGATCTGCTGTACGTGATCATCGACCCGCGGCTGCGTGACGCGTGACGCGAGTGTTGGGACCGCTACTGGCCGGCCTTGCCCTGGTGGCCATCGCCGTGGCGGCGATTCGGCCCGAACTGGTCACCGGCCTGTCTCCCGTCGACACCGACGTGCTCGACGCGCTGCGGCCGCCCGGACACCAGCACCTGTTCGGCACCGACGAGTTGGGTCGTGACGTCTTCGCCCGCACCGTCTACGCCGCCGGCGCGTCGCTGGCGATCGGCCTCGGCGCCACGGCCGTCGGCGCGCTGACCGGCGCCGTCGTCGGCGTCGCCGCCACGCTCGGCGGCCGAGCTGTGGACCTGGTGCTCATGCGGGTCGTCGACGCGTTGCTGGCGTTTCCCGAATTGCTGCTGGCGCTGCTGGTCGCGGCCGTGATCGGTCCTGGCACCGTCAACGCGCTGCTGGCGATCGGGCTCGCCACGATGCCGCACTACGCCCGGGTCGTCCGGTCGCGAGCGCTGGTGGTGCGGCGGTCCGACTTCGTCGAGGCGGCCAGGGTGCTCGGGGTCCCGTGGCCGCTGGTGGTGCTGCGGCACATCGTGCCGAACACGGTGGGCCCGTTGAGTGTGCTCGCGACGCTCGGCGTCGCACGGCGGTGATCTCGGGTTCGGCGCTGAGCTTCCTCGGTTTCGGCCCCGCGACCGCCGACTCCGGAGTGGGGAGCGATGCTCGCCGGCAGTCGTGACTATCTGGAGGTGGCCTGGTGGACCGGGACGTTTCCCGGCTTGGTGATCACCACCGTGGTGGTGTCGCTGACCGTGCTGAGCCGGCGGCTGAGGGACCGAACGGCCCGCTGATCGCCGTCTCGGACCTGGCGGTCGCCTTCGGGTCGTCCATCGCGGTTCGGGGCGTGTCCTTCGAGATCGGCGCGGGCGAGTGTCTCGCCCTCGTCGGCGAGTCGGGCTCCGGCAAGAGCCTCACGGCCCGCAGCCTCATCGGCCTGGCCGGCGCCGGGGCGTCGGTTTCCGCTCGGCGCATGGAGATTCAGGGCGTCGACCTGTCCGGGCTGGGCGAACGCGGCTGGCGTCGGATCAGGGGACGGTCCATCGGTCTGGTGAACCAGGACGCGCTCGTCGCACTCGACCCGCTGCGACCCGTCGGCCTCGAGGTCGACGAGGCGCTCCGTGCACACCGGACAGGTGACCGAGCCAGACGGAGGCAGCAGGTCATCGAGGCGCTCGGGGCAGCAGCCGTCCCCGATCCCGAACTACGCGCGCGACAGTACCCGCACCAGCTCTCCGGTGGGCTACGGCAGCGGGTGCTCGTGGCCTCGGCGCTGGCCGCCGGCCCGCAGCTGGTGATCGCCGACGAGCCGACGACAGCGCTGGACCCGACCGTGCAGGCCGAGGTGCTTGAGCTGCTGGGCAAGGTGAAGGCCGGTGGCACCGCAATCCTGCTGATCAGTCACGATCTGGGGGTGGTCGCCCGGCTCGCGGACCGGATCGCCGTCATGCACGCGGGCACGATCGTCGAGCAAGGCGCGACGAGTGAGCTGCTCGCCCGGCCGCGGCACGACCACACCCGCGCGCTGCTGGCCGCGGCCGGTGCGGGCAGTCGTGTCGATCCCCGCTGCGGTGACGAGGTGCTGCTCGACGTACGGGAGGTGTCCAAGCGTTACCGCGCGCCGGACGGGACGCGAATGGCGGCCGTCGACCAGGTCTCGTTCCAGGTCCGCGCGGGGGAGGTGCTCGGAATGGTCGGTGAGTCCGGCTCGGGCAAGTCCACGGTCGCGCGGATCGTCACCGGCCTGCTGCCGCCGGACAGCGGTGGCGTGTGGTGGGACGGCGAACCGTGGAGTGCGGCCACGGAGTCGGCGCGAAGGCCCCGGCGCCGGGAGATCCAGTTGATCCAGCAGGATCCGCTGAGCGCCTTCGACCCTCGTTTCACCGTGGCCCAGATCCTCGGCGAGGCGCTCGGGACGACCGACCTGCGCGGCCGGAAGGTTCGTCGGGATCGGGCCGTTGAACTGCTGGAGTTGGTCGGACTGAGCGTGGCTCACCTGCGGCGACGGCCGGCCCAGCTGTCCGGCGGGCAGCGGCAGCGCCTGGCCATCGCCAGGGCACTGGCCACCGGCCCTCGCCTGATCGTGTGCGATGAGCCGGTTTCCGCGCTGGACGCCGTCGTGCGGGAGCAGGTGCTGGCCTTGCTCGACCGGCTACGAGTCGACTTCGGCATGTCCTTGTTGTTCATATCCCACGACCTACGGGTGGTCCGCCGCATCAGCCACCGTGTGCTCGTGGTGCGCAGCGGCCGCGTCGTTGAAGTGGGGGCGACCGATGCGGTGCTGTCGACACCGCAGAGCGCCTATACGCGAGATCTGGTCGCGGCAGTGCCGGAATTGCTCCTGCCGTGACCGGCCGGGGGTTACCGGGGGGGACACGACCGTGGCGTGGAGTTCGTACTGCTCGCGGCAGCCGAGGTCGGCCTTGACGGTGAGGGTTCGGGCGTGCCAGAGGGGAGCCTGGATGCGGCGCCACTGGCGGAGGGACTCGGACACGTAGGTCTCGCAGGCGGACAGGGAGCTCTGGGCCAGGCAGAGTTCGGCGAAGGTGCGCAGGGCGAGGGCCTGGCCGAAGTCGTCACGCAGGTCGCGGCAGGTGTCGAGGGTCCAGTCCAGCAGGGCCTTGGCCTCCTCGTGCTGGTCGGCGCGGATGAGAGACTTGGCCAGCGACAGGGAGGCGTAGGCACGGCTGAGCCGGCCGCCGAACTCGGTGAGCAGGGTGTGGGCACGCCGGCAGTAGTCGACGGCGGGCGGGATGTCGTCCTGGGCGCGGTGGATCAGGCCGAGGTTGCGCAGGGCGAAGGCCTCGGCCTGGCGGTTGCCGGAGGACTGGGCGAGGGCCAGGGCGGCACGGGCGGCGTCGGCGCCGGGGGAGAACTCGCCGAGCTCCAGGTGAACCTGGGCGATGACGTTGTGGAGGTAGACGAGCGCGGCGGCGTCGGACTCGGCGGTGAAGGTCGGCAAAGCCTGCTGGCAAAGGGAGATAGCCTCACGGAACCGACCCCGTTCACTGTGGACGGTGGCCAGCCCGGCGCGGGCGGTGGCCAGGCCCTGGGTCTCGCCTTCGAGCTCGAACTCCTCGATGGCGCGGGCGAAGTACTGGCCGGCCTCGGCCAGGGCGTCGCGCTCGTAGGCCAGTTCGCCCAGTCGCACCAACAAAGGCGCCCGGGCCGCGCGGTCGTTGACCCGGCTGACGGCGTCGACGGCGACCTGCTGGGCTCGCAGCCAGTCCACGAAGTGGTTGCGGGCGGACAGGAAGGACAACAGGCTGGCGGCCAGCGCGCAAGCGTGGGTGGCCAGCCCGGCCGCGGCGGCCTGGCCCACCACGGCGGCCATGGCTTCCTGCTCGGCCTCGATCCAGTTCTCCGGGTCCGTGACGGCCGCCAGCACAGCGTCCTCGGGCGGCTGCCAGCCGTGGTCGTCGGGCAACGGCACGGGAAGCACGCCGAACAGCATCGGCGTCTCGACCCGGCTGACCATGATCTGCCAGCCCGACATCACCCGCAGCAGCAGCGCGGCCTGTTCGTCGGGCTGCTCCTCGGCCAGGGCCAGCTCGCGCCCGTACACGCGCAGCAGGTGGTGGATGCGGTAACGGGGCTGCCCGGTCTGGTCGGAGCCGATGGACTCGACGAGGTAGTGCGTGAGCAGCGTCTCGACGACACGCTCCACAGTGGACGCCGGAACGTCCAGCACCGCGGCCAGCATCCACGTGCCGAAGGAGGGCGCGTCGAGCAGGCTGAGCCGCCGGAAGGCGCACCGGCCGACCTCGGGCAGGCCGTCCAGGCCCAGCGCGATGCTCGACCGCACCCGCAGCTCGCCGGCGTCGAGCACGTCGAGGCGTTCGCGTTCCCCGGCCAGCCGCCGTTCCAGCTCGCGCACGGTCCACTGTGGATGGATGGCCAGCTTGGCGCCGGCGGTGCGGACCGCCAGCGGAAGGCGGCCACACAGTTCGACGATGTGCTCGGCGGTCAACGGATCGGCCGTCACGCGGTCGGCGCCGGCGGTGGTGCCCAGCAGCGTCACGGCATCCGAAGTGGACAGTGGTTCGAGGTGGACTCCCGCCGCGGGGGGAAGGCGACCAGCCGCCGGCGGCTGGTGACGATGACGCCGCAGGCGGAGCCGCCGGGCAGCAGCGAGTTCAGCTGGGCGAGCGTGATCACGTTGTCCAGCAACAACAACACCCGGCGGGCGGCGAGGCGGCTGCGGAACAGGTCCAGCCGTTCGTCGGCCGACGCGGGCACCTCCTGCGGCGGCAGCCCGGTGGCGCGCAGGAAGCGGGCCAGGATCTCGCCCGACGACGTTCCAGCCCGCTCGGAGGCGTCCAGGTCGACGTAGAGCTGGCCGTCGGGGTAGGTCGACCGCACCCGGCCGGCGACCCGGATGGCCAGGCTGGTCTTGCCGATCCCGGACGGGCCGCTGATCACCACGACGGGCATCACGGCCGGGCCGTCCTGGGGCTTG
>NZ_KK037166.1:4248373-4393015 GCF_000568255.1 Kutzneria sp. 744 | reverse complement strand
GAAGGCCAGCGCCAGGGTCGCGGTCGACGGCGTCCAGGCGTTCGGCCAGTGCTGGGCCGCGTCGTCGCCGGGGCTGATGCCGCCGCCGGGCCGGGCCAGCGCGGCGTGCGTCGAGTCGAGGGCGGCCGCCAGGTCCGGCGGGGGCTGGTTGAACGGCGGGGCCAGGAAGGCGATGGCCGAGTCCCGGCCGTGCCGGCCGTCGGCGGTTCGCGGGTAGCCCAGGGGAGCGAAGTGCCGCCGGATGCCGTCGGCGAGGCGGTCGCCCGCGGCCTGCCACGCGTCGGCATCGGCGGTGTGGCCGCTGCGGCGGGCCAGGTCGGCCGAGGCCCGCAGGCCGGACAGCAGCGGAGCAGCGGTGCCGATGGTGGTGGCGGTGCTGGGCATCTCCCAGTAGTCCGGGCCGGGAGGGGGCAGGCCTTCGTCGTCGAGCGCGTTCACGACGTAGCGGGTTGCCTTACGTACCATGGGATACAGCGCGGCCAGCTGCCGGTCATCGCCCGCCGCCTGGTACCACTGCCACACCGACCACGGAACCCAGCCGTTGGCGTCCAGTTGCCATTCGCGGTCGTCCGGCGGCCCCGAACCGTCGAGCTTGGTGCGCGCATCCCACGTGCCGTCGGAGCGCTGGGTTCGGGCGTTGTAGGCCAGGATCCGGTACGCGTCGTCGGTGTGGCCGGTCGCGGCGAGCGCGGTGACGACGGCGCTGGAATCCCTTGGCCACGAGTACTTCCAGGCGTCGACCCAGGCCGCGGCGACGGCGCCGCTGGGCTGGAGGAGCGCGCGGATGGACAGCAGGGCCCGCGCTGCGGCTGCTCGTTGCTCGGTGGTGCGCCCGGGAACGCGGCCGCGGACCAACCACGCCCGCGATGCCGCCACCGACCTGACCGCGCCGAGGTCAGCGGCGGACACGGTGACCGGCTCGGTCGCGTGCGAGGGCAGATAGCGCCAGTCGCCGCTCGGCAGCCGCAGGACGTTGCTGTCCGGGACATAAGCGGTGCCATCGGCTTCCGCCGGACTCACCGCGACCGTGGTCGTGCTGCTGGTCGTCCCATTGGTCAGCAGACCGGCCGTGAGCAGGCCGGACGGGCCGAGCGGATCCATCCCGAACGTGAGGCGGGCCCCGGCTTCGCACGGGTGCCACCCGTCCCGGTGCTGCCACGACGGCGGGAGGTCGGGCCGATCGGCGTCGATGCCGCTCCAGGCCACGTCGGCGGCGGCGTCGACCGCCTGCACGACGAGGAAGTACGTGCGGCCCGCGATCGTGGCGGCGTCGAGGTGGAAGCTCACCCAGCCTTCGCGCGATTCGCCGAGCACCGCCAGGTCGAGCCGGGCGTCGGCCACCGTGGTGGCGGGGTCGTGGAGGTCGGCGCGGACCTGGGCGTGCAGGGCGCCGGTGGCGGATTCGCTGACGAGGTGCACACTGGCCACAGCCATTTGCGCCGCCGTGGCGGTGAACTGCTGGGCTGCCGCATGTTCCGGTCCGTTGACGAGAAACAGCCGACCCAACGCGCACCCCCAGTCGCGACACATACCGCGGCTGGAGGATGACATGTGCCGATGACGCGCGCATCACTTGGTCATCACGCACGGGAAGGCGGGCCCCGGACCTGGGGAAGTCCGGGACCCGCTTGGTGTGGTCGGTCAGCCCCAGATGGCCGCCGAGGCTGACCCACGAGTGGTAGTTGGTGTCCGGCTGCTGCCAGCTGGAGATGACGTCGTTGCCCGTCGCTTCGGCGAACAATGCCCGGTCGCCGGGGTCGCCGACGGCGGTGACGTTCCCGGTGACCAGCGCACCGAGGCTGACCCACGATCCGTAGGTGGTGTCGGGCTGCTGCCAGGTCGTGAAGACGCTGCCGTTGCTGCCGCGGGCGAACAGCACTCGCGAACCGGAATCGCCGACCACGGTCACGTCGCTGCCGATGTTGCCGCCGAGGCTCACCCAAGGCCCGTAGGTGGTGTCGGGCTGCTGCCAGCTGGTCACCACGTCGCCGCCGGCGCCACGGGCGAACAGCGCCCGCTGTCCGGATGCGCCGACCGCGGTCACCGACGAGGAGCCGGACGGCAGGTCGTCGACGATGTTGACGTACCGCTTGGGGGTGAACGTGTTGGCCCAGGACGCGGGCCAGCTGTCCTCCTTCGCGACCTCGCCGAAGTTCGCCTCCTCCCGCACCACCGGCTGGGTGTGCGCGCCGTCGAACCAGCGGACGAACAGGGCGATGTGCTGGGTGTCGCTGTCCTGGCGGTACAGGGCGTCGCCGGGCTTGAGGTCGGACCGGGCGATGGTCGTCATCATGGGCGGCAGCGAGTACGTCGTGTAGGCCTTGTCCAGGTGCCAGGCCATCGACACGAAGCCCGAGCAGTCCGAGCGGTAGCTGCCGTACTGGCTGGAGTACGCCGAGGTCTGGCTGTACGGCACCTGCGCGTCGATCCAGGACTGCGAGCGGGTGAGACCTCGCTGCGGGTGATCTGCCCGTTGACCGTCGAGGCGGCGGCCGCCATGGTGTGCGGCGCGGACGGGGCCGCCGGCGCGGGGACGGCGACCACCGTGAGCCCGGCGGCCACGGCGATCGCGGCGGCCACAGAACGGCCTGAAAGTCTGGTTCCGGTTGCGGCAGACAAAGTCGGATCCCCCTGGCTCTGGCATGTCCACCCCGTGGTTCCGGGGACGGGGACGACGTTAGGAACGGCCGTTGCAAAGGGGCGGCAAGCGCCTTCAAGAACGCTGTGAGGGCCGCCGGCTCGACGCGTGACCGGAAGCTGTGGCACGGTGAACGCTGAGCGTGACTACCTGGGGGTGTGCGTGACGGCGGGCTGGGACTTCGGCGTCCTGGGGGCACTGCGGGTCCGTCGGGACGGCGAGTCGTTGGAGATCCCGGCGGCCAAGCTGCGGGTGCTCCTGGTGTCGCTGCTGACGAACCCGAACCGAGTGGTTCCGGTGGAGCGGCTGGTGGCCGACCTGTGGGACACCGATCCGCCGGCCGGCGCCCAGAACACCGTGCGCAACTACGTCATGCGCCTGCGGCGGCTGCTGGCCCCGGAGCTCATCCTCACCCGCCCCGAGGGCTACCTCCTCGACATCGCCCCCGACTGCGTCGACCTGCACCGCTTCCAGCACCTGACCCGGCAGGCCGAGAAGGACGCGGCCGACGGCCGGCTGGACCGGGCCGGCGAGGCGCTGGCCGAGGCCTTCGCGCTGTGGCGGGGCGAGCCGCTGCTGGGCGTGCCGTCGGAGTCGTTGCGCCGCGACGTGGCTCCCGTGCTGACCGAGCAGTGGCTGGCCGCGGTCGAGCTGCGCCTGGACGTGGACCTCGGCCGCGGCCGCCACCACACCGTGATCCCGGAGCTGGCCGAGCTGGTCCGGCGGTTCCCGTTCCAGGAGCGGTTCTGGGCGTTGCGGATGCGGGCGCTGGACCAGGCCGGCAAGCGGGCCGAGGCGCTGTCGGCCTACCGCGAGCTCAGCGAGCTGCTGGCCGAGGAGCTGGGCGTCGACCCGAGTCCGTCGGTGCGGGAGCTCCACCAGCGGATCCTGACCAACGCGCCGTCACGGCCCGAGCCGCAGCCGCGGGCGTCGGTGCCGCGGCAGCTCCCGGCCCCGCCGTCGCCGTTCACCGGCCGGCGACGGGAACTGGACGTGCTCAGCGCCGCCTTGGACGCAGGCACCGATGCGATGACGGTCCTGACGATCAGCGGCACGGGCGGCATCGGCAAGACGTGGCTGGCCCTGCGCTGGGCCCACGAGAACCTCGCCCGGTTCCCCGACGGGCAGCTGTTCGTCAACCTGCGCGGCTTCGATCCGTCGGGGCAGCCGATCAGCCCGCAGGCCGCCGTGCGGGGCTTCCTGGCCGCGCTCGGGGTCGCCCCGGCGGAGATCCCCACCGAATGGGACGCGCAGGTCGGGCTGTACCGGAGCCTGGTCGCCGACCGCCGGATGCTGCTGGTGGTGGACAACGCCGTCGAAGCCTCCCAGGTCGCCCCGCTGCTGCCGGGCAGCAGCTCGTGCACGGTGTTGGTGACCAGCCGCGACCGGCTCGCCGGCCTCGTGACGGCCCACGGCGCGCATCCCGTACGCCTGGACATGCTGTCCGACGACGAGGCGCGGGCGTTGCTGGCCGGCCGGCTGGGTTCGGCCCGGCTGGCCGCGGAACCCGGCGCCGTGACGGAGTTCCTGGCCCGCTGCGCCGGATTGCCGCTGGCGCTGAGCATCGTCGCCGGGCGGGCCCAGACGCTGCCCGAGTCGCCGCTGTCGGCCATGGCCGCCGAGCTGCGGGACGCGACGACCCGGCTCGGCGTGCTGGAGGAGGACTCCACCACCGGCGTCCGGGTCGTGCTGTCGTGGTCCTCGGCCGCCCTGTCGCCGCGGCACGCGCGCGCGTTTCGGCTGCTGGGGCTCGCGCCCGGGCCGGACATCGGCCTGTCCGCCGCGAGCTGCCTGCTCGGGTTGCCGCCGGACCAGGCCGGCGAGACCCTGCGCAGCCTGCAACGGGTTTCGCTGCTGCACGGCTCGACCACCGGCCGCTTCCGCATGCACGATCTCGTCCGCCTGCACGCCGTCGAGCAGGGCCGCGGGCACACGGACCAGATCGAACAGGAGCAGGCGCTGCAGAGCCTGGTCGAGTGCTACACCGACACCGCGATCGCCGGCGACCGCCTGCTCGCGCCGCACCGTCCGCCGATCGATCCCGGCCGCGGCGGCCTGATGCAGCCGCTGCCTGACGAGACGGCGGTGATGGCGTGGTTCGACGCCGAGAACGCCTGCCTGTCGGCGACGCTGCGGTTCGCCGGCGAGCACGGCTGGCACGAAGTCGTGTGGCGGATGGCCTGGGCCCTGGCGGTTTTCTACTCCCGGCGCGGGCTGCTGCACGAGGACCTGAGCGCCTGGCGGGCGGCGCTGGCCTCGGCCGGCCACCTCAACGACCCCGGCAAGCACACGTGGGCGCTGCTGTTCCTGGGCCGGGCGCACGCGCGGGCCGGTGAGCACACGGAGGCGATCGAGCACCTGCGGCTGGCCGAGGTGATGGCCGAACGCGGCGGCGACCGGCGCACGCAGGCCCACGTCCACCACGCCCTCGGCGTGACCTGGGCGCATCGGGAGGAACACCGCCAGGCGCTGGAGCACGCCGCCCGCGCCCTGCATCTGTTCCGGGAGCTCGCGTTGCCGGCGTGGGAGGCCGATTCGCTCAACCAGGTCGGGTGGTCGCTGGCCTGCCTCGGCCACTACGAGCAGGCCCGGACGTCGTGCGCCGCCGCGCTCGTGCTCACCCGCCGCCACCAGAATCCCGAGGGCGAGGCCGCGGCGCTGACCAGCCTCGGTTTCATCGCGCACCGCACCAACCGGGACGGGCAGGCGCTGAACTACTACGAGCTGGCGCTGCGGCGCTGTCAGGAACTGGACGACGCGTACGAGGAAGCCAACACCCTGGAGCGCATCGGCCAGACCCATCTCGATCTCGGCGACTCGGCCGAGGCCCGCGCCGCGTGGGGCCGGGCGCTGGCCCTGTACACCGCGCAGCACCGCGGAAAAGACGTCAAGCGGATGGAAAGCCTGCTCGCTCAGCCGGGCTGACGGTTGTAGTACTTGTTCACGGCGTCGATGCGGGAGACCGCCCCGAGCTTGCCGAAGACGTTGTACAGGTGGCGTTTGACGGTGGCCTCGGAGATGTTGAGACGGGCCGCGATCTGGGAGTTGCTCATGGCCTTGGCGGTCAGCTCCATCACCTCGCGCTCCCGGGTGGACAGCGTGTCGGGCACGGGATTGTCCTTGCTCATCAAGGACTCCCGGGACACCGACAGGATCACCTGGTCGGGGTGGCGGGCGGCGCTGCGCACGGCGGAGAGCAGCTCCAGCCGGGTCACGCTCTTGAGCAGGTAGCCGCAGACGCCGAGGCCGACGAGGCGGTTCACCAGGGCCGGCTCGTCGTGCATGCTGAGGATGATGATCTTCGTTTCCGGGCTGACCTGGCGGATCCGGGCCGCCGTCTCGGTCACGTGGGCGCCGGGCATCTCGACGTCCAGCAGCACGACATCGGGCCGCGTCTGCTGCACGACCTCGACGCCGGCGGCGCCGTCGGCCGCCTCGCCGACGATGCGGAAATCCTCCTCGAACTGGAGGATCTGCTTCACACCGTCGCGAAACAGCGCGTGGTCGTCGACGAGCACGACCCTGGTCGGCGCCTCAGGCATCGCCGTCCGCCGCATGTCTGAGCGGGATGAGCAACTCGACCCGGGTGCCCCGCCCCAGCTGGCTCGTGATGACGATCTCCCCTTCCAGCAGTGCGGCCCGCTCCCGCATCGAGCACAGGCCGGCGTTGCGCATGCCCTGCTTGCACGCCATGTCGACGCCGACGCCGTCGTCCTCGATGAACGCGTACAGCTCGTTGGGCGTGATGTTGACCTGGATCAGCAGCTTGCCGGCCTTCGAGTGCCGCACCGCGTTGCGGCCGGCCTCCCGGATGATCAGGAACGCCTCGCCCCTGATCTCCGAGGACAGGTTGAACTCGTCCCCGTTCACCCGCAGCGCGTACTCCATGCCGGCCGGCTTCGCGCTGTCCAGATAGCTGCGCAGCGAGCTCTCCAACCCGCCCTCGGGCTCCCAGGTGCGCAGGTCCGACACCAGACGGCGGACGTCGCCCAGGGTGTGCCGCAAGGTCAGCTCGGCGCCGCTGGTCCACTCGTCGGCCCGGTCCGGCTGGGTCGGCCGCAGCGCCGTGGCCAGTTCGATCTGCCGGTGCGCCGCCGCCACATTGCCGCCGATGCGGTCGTGCACCTCGCGGCTGATCCGCTTGCGTTCCCGCAGGTGCGTCTGCTCGATGCTCTCCAGCAGAAAGCCCATGTACGAGCTGGAGGCCATCCGAATGCGTTGGGAGACCAGCTTGTTGGTGGCCAGGGCCAGGGCCAGCACGTCGCGCGGCGATTCGACGATGTCGGCCACGGTGGTGGTGATGGCCTCGAACAAGGCCATCGCGGCGCGCAGCGACTCGCTGGGATGGATGTTGTTGGACGCCCGCGAAACGCCGATGTCCTTGGACAGGCCCAGCCCGAGCGCCGGCTCCCCGCGCAGCGACCGTGCGATGTCGGAAATGATCCCCCGGGCCTGCCGGAAGCATTCCTCCTGGGTTCTCGGGTCCTGCAGGAGGCGGCTTCCCATGATGCTTAGTTCAGCTTCGTAACGAACAATGACGGCATCGCACTCTCGGTCGAGAATGTCCGCCACCTCGCTGGCCGACGACGTTTCCACTGCGGACTCCCCCCACACTGCCCGGTGAACGCCGCCCCCTCCCCGTTGCGAACAGCGTCACCGGCCAACTGTAACAGGGCGGGTTGTATAGGTGAGGTGCACTGATAACGAGTCTGTGACAGTCATGTTAACTAGACCGACATAACGGACAGAGTCGCGGCGTATTGCGTGACCATGAATGCCCGATACGGGTGACGCGCGTTGGACCCTTGCATCCCTTGGCGACCCTTCAGTGCGAGGAAGGCGACACAAAGGGAACCGACCAGCATTACCAGGGCCGGGAAACGCAGTGTGGGGATCCACAGCCACGCTGCGGCGGTAAACGATGTAGACACGGAGAGTGCGCATCCGGCCACGACAATGCGGGCGATCCGCTCGCCGCACACCAGCACCAGCGTCCGCCGTCCGGCCGCCGCGTCGCCCTCGGTGTCGGAGAAGTCCTTGGCCACGGAGCCGACGCCGCCCATCCACGCCGACATCGCGGCGGCGAGAAGCAGCAGGTCGGGGCTGGCGAGACCGCCGCCGCCGAGCAGGTGGCCGGCCAGGAACGTGAGCGCCCCGCCCAGCGCCGCGACGATCGCCGCCCCCAGGCAGTGCCGCTTGAGTGCGATGCCGGGGGCGGAGTAGGCGTGCCCGAGGGCCAGCATGGCCAGCACTAGCAGCGCGAACAGCGGTCCGATGAGCACACCGGTCACGATCGCGGCGATGGCGAACCCTTGGCACCATCTCAGCGCCGTGACCCGGGACAGCTCGCCGCGGGCGATCGGACGGTCCTTGTGCGAGGCCCGGTCCTCGACGATGTCCGAGGCGCCGTTGAACAAATACACGTACATCACGGCGCAGCCCCACGACAGCGCCCCGAGCAGCAGCGTTTCCGGTCGGACGCCGTGCAGCCACGGCGTCGCCAGCGCCGCGCCGGCCAGCAGTCGAACAAAAAAGACGAACTGCACGACGGGCCGGGCCTCCAACAGGCAGTCCCGGAACGTGCGGGCCATGGGCGTGAGCGGCAGCCGGAGCCGGCTGGGGGCGGTCAGGTCAACGAACACTGTGCGTCTCCTCGATCACCGTGTGTGTGCGAAGGTTCACCAAGAATGCAATGTGTGCCTGATTTGCTGCGGTCGGTAACGTGGTGCCTGGCGGTTGTTGTCGCCGCCATAGATCTATCCGCGGCCGGCGTGACCAAACAGCGCCCTCGGACGTAGCACTGCTACAACCTTCGACTCATACCCTGTTGATCCTCCGATTAATTGCAAAAGAAGTGTCGATCACCTAATAGGGGACGTCCTGGCATCTTGATGCCATCGGAAACCCCTTTGTTTCCGCGCCGGCTCTGCGCAGACTTCTGTCGGGAAAACCCGTCGAGAAAGAATTCTGCGCAACCGTAGGGAGATGCTCGTGCTCGCATCGGGTCTCAAGCCGATTTCCATGCTCGACGTCCCCGCCGACACGCGGCGAGGCGGCGAGATCCGCACGCTTTTGTCGCCTCGCACCGTCGGCTCGACGTCGGGGTTCATGGGGGTGGCGACCGTCGCGCCCGGCGACTACATCGCCTCCCACAAGCACCCGTATTCGGAGGAATTCGTGTTCCTGGTCCGGGGCCGGCTGCGGGCCGACCTCGGCGACGAGTCGGTGGAGCTGACCGCCGGGCAGGGCCTGCTGGTGCCGCTGCACACCCCGCACCGGCTGGTGAACACCGGCGACGAGGAGGCGTTCCTCGTTTTCCACCTCGGCCCGCTGGCGCCGCGGCCGGAGCTGGGCCACGTTGACCTGGAGGAGCACGGCCCCGTGGTTCCGAACGCCGTGGTCCCGAACGCGGGGCAGTCATGACCGGCAGACGGGTCGCCGTCACGGGCGTTGGCGTCGTCGCGCCCGGTGGCATCGGCGCCAAGGAATTCTGGTCGCTGCTGGTCGACGGCCGCACCGCCACCCGGCGCATCACCCGCTTCGAGGCGTCCACCTTCCGCTCGCAGATCGCCGCCGAGTGCGACTTCGACCCGCTCCAGATGGGCCTGACCGCCCGCGAGCTGCGGCGGATGGACCTGTACGTGCAGTACGCGCTGGTCGCCGCCCGCGAGGCGGTGGAGAACTGCGGACTGGACTGGGACGCCATCGACCTCGACCGGGTCGGCACGTCCATGGGCACCGCCGTCGGCGGCACCGTTCTCCTGGAGGACGAGTACCTGCCGGCCTCCGACAACGCCACGCAGTGGTCGGCCGACCTGCGCTTCCTGCACCCGTTCATGTACGACGCGCTGGTCCCGAGCAGCCTGGCCGCCGAGATCGCGGCCTCGTTCGGCGCGGGCGGCCCGGCCGCCGTGGTGTCCACCGGCTGCACGTCGGGCCTGGACGCCCTCGGCCACGCCGCGGCGCTGATCGCCGACGGCGCCGCCGATGTGATGATCGCCGGCGCGGCCGAGTCGCCGATCTCGCCGATCTCGGTGGCCTGCTTCGACGCCATCAAGGCGACCTCACCCAACAACGCCGAGCCGGCCACCGCGTCGCGGCCGTTCGACCGACGCCGGGACGGCTTCGTGCTCGGCGAGGGCGCGGCCACGCTCGTGCTGGAGGAGTACGAGTCGGCCCGCCGCCGCGGGGCGCACATCTACTGCGAGATAACGGGTTTCGCCAGCACCGGCAACGCGCACCACATGACCGGGCTGACCGCCGAGGGCATCGAGATGTCCGAGGCGATCGACCGCGCGATGCGCCAGGCCCGGCTCAACGCCGAGGACATCGGCTACATCAACGCGCACGGCTCCGGCACCAAGCAGAACGACCGGCACGAGACGGCGGCGTTCAAGCGCAGCCTCGGCGAGTCCGCGTACCGGACCCCGGTCAGCTCCATCAAGTCCATGGTCGGCCACTCGCTCGGGGCCATCGGCTCCATCGAGACGGCGGCCTGCGTGCTGGCCTTCGCCAACGACGCGGTGCCGCCGACGGCCAACCTGCACGAGCCGGATCCCTTGTGCGACCTGGACTACGTGCCGCTGCAGGCCCGCCCGGCGCGGCTGGAGCACGTGCTCACGGTGGGCAGCGGCTTCGGCGGCTTCCAGTCCGCGCTGGTGATGAGCAGGGAGCTGGTGGACCGATGACCGCACTGAAGATGGTGATCTCCGGCATCGGCGCGGTCACCCCGATCGGCGCCACCACGGCCACGTACTGGGACGCCGTGCGCAAGGGCGTGTCGGGGCTGGGCTGGATCAGCCGGTTCGACCTGACCGACTACCCGTGCCGGGTCGGCGGCGAGGTGCACGACATCGACATCGCCGAGCACGTGCTGCCCCGGATCGCCGCCCAGACCGACCGCTGGACCCAGCTCGGTCTGGTCGCGGCCGGGCAGGCGCTGGAGGACTCCGGACACCAGTCGCCGGGGGAGAACCCATACGACACGGCCGTGATCACGGCCAGCAGCTCCGGCGGCAACGAGTTCGGCCAACGCGAGATCCACAAGCTGTGGACCGACGGCCCGCACGCGGTCGGCGCCTACCAGTCCATCGCCTGGTTCTACGCGGCGACGACCGGCCAGGTGGCGATCAAGCACGGCGCCAAGGGGCCGTGCGGCGTGTTGGCCACCGAGTCGGCCGGCGGCCTCGACGCCATCGGCCTGAGCCGGCGGGTGTTGCGGCGGGGCGAGGCCAAGGCCGTCGTCACCGGCGCGACCGAGGCGCCGATCAGCCCGTACGCCCTGGCCTGCCAGCTGCGCGGCGGACGCCTGTCGCTGATCGACGACCCGATGGCCGCATACCTGCCGTTCTCCACGACGGCGGCCGGACACGTGGTCGGCGAGGGCGGCGCGATGTTGCTCGTCGAGGAGCAGTCCCGCGCGGAAGACCGTGGCGCGGAACGGATCTACGCGGAGGTCGCCGGCTATGCGGCCACGCACGACGGGCGGCACACGACCGAGCGGGCCAGCGGCGTCGGCCTGGCGAGGGCGGCGCGGCTGGCGCTGGACGACGCCGGCGTGCAGCCGCAGGACGTGGACGCCGTTTTCGCCGACGGCGCCGCCACTCCGGACCTGGACCAGGCCGAGATCGCCGCCCTGCGCACGGTTTTCGGCGCGCGGCCGGTGCCGGTGTGCCTGCCCAAGACGCTGGTCGGCCGCATGTACGCCGGCTCGGCGGCGCTGGACGTGGCCACCGCCGCGCTGGCGTTGTTCCACGGCGAGCTGCCGCCGTCGCCGGTGATCGAGAAGGCGCCGTGGGCGGTGGACCTGGACCTGGTCCACGAGCTGCGCACCGCCGACCTGCGGCACGTCCTGGTGCTGGCCAGGGGCTACGGCGGCTTCAACGCCGCGGTGGTGCTGCGCAAGGCCGAGAAAACCCCGTAGAGACAAGGAGAATCACCATGACCATCGCGCCGAGCAAGTCGGGTCTGAGCACCGAGCAGCTGGTCGCCACGCTGGCCGAGCTGATGACGCAGGGCGGCTTCCCCACCACCGCCCGCGAGCTCAACGAGAACCTGGACGCGCTGTACGACAAGTGGGAGCTGGACTCGCTCGGGCACCTGGACCTGATGGTCGCGCTGGGCAACCGCTTCGGCGTCACCATCACCGACGCCGACGCCGAGGAGCTCAAGACGCCCACGGCCACGCTGCACTTCCTGACCACCGTGCTGCGAGTGGACAGCTGACGTGAGCGCGAACCCCCTGGCCGGCCACGTCATTCCCGGCGTCAACGGGACCGCGGTGGACTTCGACGCCCACCGCGGGGCCCCGCTGGTCGTGGTGCTGGGCAACAGGCACACCCAGAAGACCGGCCACGAGATCATCGAGTCGCTGCGGTCGCACCCGCAGACCATGTCGGTGCCCGTCGTGCAGGTGGCCTGCCTGCGCGACGTGCCCAAGCCGTTGCAGGCCATGGCCACCCGGCACATCACCGCCGGCTACCGCGCGCAGCTGTCCGACCTGGCCGCCCGCCGGGCCGCGCTGGGCGCGCCGGCCGTGGACGAGTCGACGCTGCTGAACATCGCGCTGGACTGGACCGGCGAGGTCACCGGCGGCTTCGGCTTCAGCGCCGCCGACCGCACGCCGGTGGTGCTGGTGCTCGACCACGAGCAGCGGCAGCTGGCCCGGGTCACCGAACCCGGCGCGTTCGCGGCCGTCAGGGCCGCGCTGGCCACCACTTCCGTCGAAGGGACCGTGTAGGAGATGGCTGCCCGTACCGAGAACTCCGTGCACCTCAACGCCCCGTTCGATCTGGTCTGGGACATCACCAACGACGTCCCCGGCTGGCCACGGCTGTTCAGCGAGTACGCCGAGGCCGAGGTGATCGAGCAGAAGGCCGACTACGTCAAGTTCCGGCTCACCATGCACCCCGACGAGCAGGGCCGGGTGTGGAGCTGGGTGTCCGAGCGCGAGCTGGACCGCGCGGCCCGCACGGTCGTGGCCCGCCGCGTCGAGACGGGTCCCTTCGAGTACATGAACATCCGCTGGACCTACGAGCCTGCGGCCGACGGCGGCACGGTGATGCGCTGGGTGCAGGACTTCCAGATGAAGCCCGGCGCCCCGGTGGACGACGCCGGCATGCGCGACCGGATCAACAGCAACAGCGCGATCCAGCTGGAACTGATCAAGAACACCGTGGAGGGCGCGGCGGCGGCCAAGAGCCTGCGTGGCTACGTGCTGCCGGGCGTCGGCGACACCGAGGTCGATCTGTCCACAAAGGCCGGACGGCCGCTGGTGGTCGTGCTGGGCAACCGGATCACCCAGAAGGCCGGCCACGACCTGGTGGACGCGCTGCGCACCGACCCGGCCACGGCGGAGGTGCCCATCATCCAGGTGGCGCACCTGCAAGGCGTGCCGCGCAGCCTGCGCAAGGTCGCCGAGCGCGACATCGCCGGCGGCCGGGCCAAGCAGGTCGAGCGGGCGACGCGGCTGCGCGTCGAGGCCGGGCTGGTGGCGACCGGCGAGGACGAGGCCATCGGGCTCGCCCTGGACTGGCAGGGAATCCTCGGCGCCGCCTACGGGTTCGGCACGCGGGACAAGTCGCTGCTGACCATCGTCGCCGATCCGTATCTGTGCGTGCTCACCGTGATCCGGTCCGACGACGCCCTGCCGGGCATCCGCGCGGCCCTGGATTCCCTTGCCGTCAAGGAGGTCGTGTCGTGACCGCGGTTCTGGGGCAGACCCGGGTCGTGGGCGTGCTGCCCGCCGCCCAGCCGTTCGACCTGCGGACGTCCATCCGCTTCCTGCGTGGCTTCGGCGCCTGCCGTGGCGACCAGGTGATGACCGTGGACAGCCTGACCAAGGCGATCGCCGTGGACGGCCAGGCCATCGCGTTCAAGGTCGCCTCCCGTCGGGGCGGCGTGGACTACGTGCTGCACTCCGACGAGCCGATCTCCGAGCAGACCAGGGAAATCGTCTGCCACAAGATCGACGGCTACCTGAGCCTGTCGGACAACCTGGCCGAGTTCTACGCGCTGGCCCTCCAGGATCACCCGGACTACGCCCGGCTGGTGCGCAATCTCTGGGGCCTGCACCAGGTTCGCTTCCTCACGGTGGCGGAGATCGGGGTGTGGGCGATACTCTCGCAGCGCACGCCCAAGAACGTCTCCACGGCGCTGAAGCGGCGGATCACCCAGAACTTCGGCCGCAAGATCAGCTTCGAAGGCCTTGACTACCAGGCCTTTCCGGAGCTGGCCGATCTTCAGCACCTGAGCGCCGCGGACTGGGTCGGCATCGTCAAGAACGGGCGCAAGGCGGAGTACCTGGCCTCGCTGGTGCACGGCCTGCTGGACATCGGCGAGGACTACCTGGCCACCGCCCCGTACGAGGAGGCGACCAAGGCGCTGCGGCGGATCAAGGGCGTCGGCGAGTTCTCCGCCGCCGCGATCCTGCTGCGCGGCCTGGGCCGGATGGACTTCGTGCCGCTGGACATGCCCAACTTCGCCGAGGCCACCGCCAAGATCTACGGCGAGGGTTACGACAACCAGCTGCTGCGCGACCGTTACGGCAAGCACCTGGGCTACTGGGCCTACTACCTGCACACGGGTCTGGGTGCGCTGAAGGACGAGGCGCTGTCATGAGCCGGCTTCCCGTCAGCCTGACCCAGGACTTCGAGCTCATGCCGGACGAGGCTCGGGCGCAGGTGCTGTTCATCAGCAAGACCCGGTTGACGCTCAAGGGTTTCCTGACCGGCGGCCCGCTGGTGTGGAAGATGATGCGCCGCCTCAAGCGGACCCCGGGCTTCGTGTTCCACAAGGGTCTGTTCAAGTTCCCGCTGACCACCGGGGCCATCGCGTTCTTCGAGAGCTACGAGGCGTTGCACGACTTCGCCCGTTCGCCGGAGCACCTGGCCCTGGTCAAGTGGGGCACCGTGCCGGGCCGGGTGCGCAGCGGCTTCATCCGCATCATGCGCACCGCGCCGACCGGCAGCGGCTTCGGCGACTGGATCAAGCCGGAGGAGCAGGAGTCGCTGGACCGTCGGCGGCTGATCCCGATCGTGTCCAAGGAGACCGACTGGGACAACGAACTGACCACGAGCGGGAGGACGGCATGACTCGCACGGCACTGGTCACCGGCGCGAGCCGGGGCATCGGCAAGGCCGTGGTGCAGCGGCTGCTGGCCGACGGCGTTCGCGTGTGCGGCCTGTACCGCACCGAGGGCGAGGCGGCGGAGCTGCTGGCCAAGGAGCTGGAGGCCGCGTCCCCCAAGGGAATCGCGCTCCAGTGCGACATCTCCGACGAGCAGCAGGTGCACGCGGCGGTCGCCCGCTGCGCCGAGGAGTTCGGCGGCATCGACGTGCTGGTCAACAACGCCGGCGTGACCACGTTCGCGCTGCTGGAGAATCTCGAGCGGGTGCACTGGGATTCCCTGTTCGCCACCAACGTCACCGGGCCGTACCTGGTGACACGGGCGGTGCTGCCGCTGATGGGCCCGGGGGCCAGCATCGTCACGATCACCTCCGGCCTGGGCATCACCGGCGCGCCCGGCAAGACCCATTACGCCGCAAGCAAGGCGGCGCTGATCGGCTTCACCAAGGCGCTCAGCCGCGAGGTCGGCCGGCGCGACATCCGGGTCAACGCCATCGCGCCCGGCATCATCGAGACCGAGATGTCGGCCGTGGGCCTCAATCCCGAGCTGAAGGCCCGCTACGAGGGGCAGTGCGCGCTCGGCCGCATCGGGCAGTCGCCCGAGCTGGCCGAGGTCGTGGCCTTCCTCGCCGACCACCGTTCCTCCTACGTCAACGGCCAGACCCTGATGGTCGACGGCGGAATGTGAGACATGTCGTGACTGGAATCGATCTGACCGGCAAGACCGCGCTGGTCACCGGCGGCACCCGCGGCATCGGACGGGCCACCGCGCTGACGCTGGCCCGCCACGGCGCCACCGTCACCGCGGTCGGCAGTCGCCCCAGCGAGGCGGCCGACCAGCTGGCCGAGGACCTCAAGGCGCTCTCCAGCGAGCACGCCGTCGCGTTCGCCGACGTGTCCGACGAGTCCGAGGTGTCCGCGCTCGCGGAACGCGTCGGGGCGCTGGACATCGTGGTGAACAACGCCGGCGTCGTCAGCAGCGCCTCGCTGCTGGGCATGGAGCTCGACGAGTGGCACCGGGTGGTGGACACCAACCTCACCGGCATGTTCCTCGTCGTCCGCTCGGTGCTGCCCCGCCTGCGGGACAACGCGTCCATCGTCAACGTGACCTCAGCGGTGGCCTGGGTCGGCATGCCCGAGCGGACCCACTACACCGCGGCCAAGGCCGGCGTGCACGGCCTGACCCGGTCCATGTGCAAGGAGCTGGGCCCGCGCCGGATCCGGGTCAACAGCGTGGCGCCGGGCATCGTGCAGACCGACCAGGTCGCCGGGCTCACGCCCGAGCAGCGCACCCGCTACGCCAACCTGGCCGCGCTGGGCCGGCTCGGCCAGCCCGAGGACATCGCCGACACGGTGCTGTTCCTGGCCAGCGACCTGTCCGGCTTCGTCAACGGGGCACTGCTCTATGTGGACGGAGGCATCTGAGCATGGCCGTCCGGATGACCCTGACCATGCAGGTCGGCACCACCGACGCCGACGAGTTCATCACCCGGTGCCGGCCGGCGGCCGACTACGCGGCCACCGTCGAGGGCTGCCTCGGGCAGGCCATCACCGCCCGCGACCTGGCCGACGGCGTCACCGAGTTCGTCATCACCAGCGACTGGACGGACCGGGAGTCCTTCCACCGCTTCGAAACCAGCGAGGAACAGGACCGCGTCACCGCCCCGCTGGCCGCACTGCGGCGCAGCGCCCGGATGGAACTAGCCGAGATCGGAGCACAGCAGTGACCGCACGAGTGATGGTGCTCGCCCGCATTCGCCAGGGCGACGAGGAGCAGTTCGAGGCGGCCTACGCCGAGGTGACCGCCAAGGTCGCCGGCACTCCCGGGCACATCCGCGACGAGCTGCTGCGGCCGACCGCGGACGACGACCGCTACATCCTGCTGTCCGAGTGGGAGAACACGGCCGCCTTCCTGGCCTGGGAGGACGCCCCGATCCACAAGCAGACCACCACCCCGCTGCGGCCGTACTGGGCCGGCGCGGTCGAGCGCAACATCCACGAAGTGGCCTACTCGCTGAAGGAGATCTGAGATGACGCAGGTTCAGGAGACCCCGGTTGTGCACGAGGGCCTCGTCGCCGACCCGCCGGACACCGCGCTCCTGCCGGAGTCCGCGCAGATCCTGCTGATGGCCACCAGCAAGTGGGTCTCGCAGTCGCTGTACGTCGCGGCCAAGCTCGGCGTGGCCGACCTGCTGGCCGACGGCCCGCGCACGCCGGCCGAGCTGGCCGAGGCCACCGGCACGCATGCCCGTTCGCTGCACCGGATCCTGCGGGCCATCGCCAGCGTCGGCGTGTTCGCCGAGGACACCGAGGGCCGCTTCGGTCAGACGCCGCTGTCGGAGTTCCTGCGGGCCGACGTGCCGGGTTCCCTGCGCCAGGCCGTGATCTTCTTCGGCGAGGACTTCACCTGGCGCCCCTACGGCCGGATCCTGGACACCGTGCGCACCGGCGCCCCGGTGTTCAACCAGCTCAACGACGTGCCGGACATGTTCGCCTACATGGCCAAGAACCCGGAGAGCCAGCAGATCTTCGACGGCGCGATGCTGGCCCTGTCCGGCGACTCGATCAGCGACATCACCGACCGCTACGACTTCTCGACCGCCGGCAAGGTCGTGGACATCGGCGGCGGCCAGGGCTTCCTGGTCTCGGAGATCCTGCGGGCCAACCCGGACACCACGGCCATCCTGTTCGACCAGCAGTCCGTTGTGGACGTTGCGGTGACCGGCGAGTTCGGCGACCGCGTCGAGCTGGCCGCGGGCAGCTTCTTCGAGACCGTGCCGGGCGGCGGCGACACGTACATCCTCAAGAGCGTTCTGCACGACTGGAACGACGACCAGTGCGCGGACATCCTCGGCCGCGTGCGCCGGGCCATCGGCGACCGGCCGGACGCGCGGCTGCTGGTCATCGAGGCCGTGGTGCCGGCGCTCAACGGCTGGGGCTTCGCCAAGTTCATGGACGTGGAGATGATGGTCAACGTCGGCGGCGTCGAGCGCACCGAGGCGGAGTGGCGGGACCTGTTCGCCCGCGCCGGTTTCGCGCTCGACGAGATCGTCGAGATCAACCCGCCCAACTCGATCCTGGTGGGGCGCCCGGCATGACGCCGGCGGCCGCGCGGGTCCTCGACTGGTTCGCCTGGTACGGCGCGGCCCTGCTCGGCGTGCCGGACCCGTACTTCTGGAACGACGAAATCGAGAGCGAGGGGTACCACGATGTCACAGCAGTGGGCGCTGACCTGGAACGTCCGGCGGGGGACCGAGGACGACGTGATCCGGCTGTTCGAGCGCAGTGGTCGGCCTGACCACACCGTGCGCAACGCGGCCGGCGAAGTTGTCGGTCTGCTCAAGAGAACCTCGGTGTTCATGCGGCAGAACACCGTCGTGCGGGTGATCGAGTTCGACGGCGACTTCATCGACGTGGCCAAGCACATGGGCCAGCAGCGGGAGGTCCGCGACCTGGAGACGGCGCTGGAGCAGTACCTGGAGCAGGAGCGGGACATGTCCACCCCGGAGAAGACCGCCGCCTTCTTCGCCTCGGCCAGCATGCGCTGCATCCTCAGCCGCCGGCACGACGAGGAGCTGGCCGATGTCTGACCGGATTGCCTTGGTGGTAGGGGGTTACGGCGGCATCGGCCGAGCGGTCTGCGACCAGCTGGGGGCCGAGGGCGCCACGGTGGCGGTCGCCGGCCGCACGCTGAGCAGCGCCGAGATCGCCTGCAAGGAACTGCGTGTACAGGGAGTGCGGGCCTTCCCGTACACGGTGGACCTGGCCGACAAGGTCACCGTGGACCGGCTCGTCGCGGATGTGACCGAGGACCTCGGCGCCATCGACGTGCTGGTCAACCTGGCCGCCATCGACGCCCACGGCCCGGCGCTGGAGGTCTCGCCGCAGGAGTGGGACCGGGTGATCGGCATCAACCTGTCCGGCAGCTTCTGGCTGGCCCAGGCGGTCGGCCGGGAGATGGTCGACGCCGGCCGGCCGGGCCGGATCGTGCTGCTGTCCTCCACCCGGGGCGAATACGGCGGCCGGCGCGGGTTCTCCGCCTACGGCGCGTCCAAGGCCGGCGTGAACCTGTTGGTCAAGCAACTCAGCACGGAGTGGGCGGCGCACGGGGTGACGGTCAACGCCGTCGCGCCCGGGTTCGTGCCGACCGGGCTGACCGCGGGCGTGGACAACGAGTTCACCGCCATGATGATCCGCCGCATCCCGGCCTGCCGCTTCGCCCGCCCCGAGGAGGTGGCCGCCGCCGTGACGTTCTTCGCGTCGCCGCAGGCCAGCTTCGTCACCGGACAGGTGTTGTACGTCGACGGCGGCGTCACCGCCAGCTCCTAGGAGGAAAGACCACCATGACTTCGACGATCGCCGTGCTGGGCACCGGCGCGATGGGCGCCGGCATGGCCGAGCGGCTGCTGGACGAGGGCCACCGGCTGCGGGTGTGGAACCGCAGCACGGAGAAGTTGTTGCCATTGCTGGAAAGAGGAGCCGTCGCCGCGGCCACGCCGGCCGAGGCCGCGCAAGGCGCCGACGCGGTGCTGGTCAGCCTGGCCCACGCGGACGCGGTGACGACAGTCCTGTTTGGACCGGACGGCGCCGTGCACGGGTTGGCCAAGGGCGCGCTCGTGTTGGACACCAGCACGACCTCGGCCGAGTCGGCCCGCGAAATCGGCTCGCTGGCCGAGGAGGCGGGCCTGCGGTTCGTCGAGTCGCGGGTGCTGGGCAACCCGCACCACGCCCGCGGCGGCCAGCTCCGGGTCCTGGTCGGTGGCCCGGAGGCGTACATCGAGGCCGCCCGGCCGCTGCTGGAGGCCATCGGCAAGGACGTGAACGTGTTGGGGGAGTGGGGATCCGGCGCGCAGATGAAGATCGCGCTGAACCTGTTCCTCGGCGTGCAGCTGGCCGGCCTGGCCGAGGCGGTGGACATCGGCGCCGCCGCCGGCCTGGACCGGGCGACGGTGCTCGGCGTGCTGGGCGGCAGCGGCTACAGCTCGCCGGTGGTGGCCTTCCGCTGCATGCTGGTCAACGCCGACCGGCTGGAGCCGGCGGCGTTCCGGCTGGACCTGATGGACAAGGACCTCCGCCTGGCCACCGATCTGGCCGCCGCCAACGGCGTCTCGGCCCCGGTCACCGTCGCCTCCGGCGAGCTGTTCCGGCAGGGTGTGGCGGCCGGCCTCGGCCACCTGGACGCGGTCGCCGTGGTGCGGCCGACCGAGCCGGCGGTGGTGTCGTGATCATCGACGTGCACGGCCACGTGACCGCGCCGGAGCTGCTGGCCAAGTACCCGATGCCGCCCAGCCTCGGCGACATCGACGGCATGATCGAGCGCAAGCTCGCGGCCGGCATCGGGCTGACCGTGGTCGGCAGCCCGGTCGGTTTCGGCACCATGACCCGCATTCCCGGCCTGGACAACTACGCCCAGCCCGCGGACAAGCTGGCCTCCTTCCACGACTGGATGGGCGAGACGGTCCGGGCCCACGCCGATCACCTGCTGGCCTACGCCTACGTCAATCCCTTCGGGACGGACGCCGAACTGGCCGCGGCGGCGGAGCTGGTGCGCCGGCCCGAGTTCGTCGGCTTCATCGTGAACACCTCGGTGCGCGGGCGCTTCCTGGACGACCCGGGCGCAGACGGTTTCTTCGCCCTGGCCGCCGAAGCCGGCGTCCCGATCATGCTGCACCCGCCGGCCGAGCCGGTCGGATCCCCGGCGCTGAGCCACTTCGGCCTGGTGGAACAGCTGTCCCGGTTCACCGACGTGCACCTGAGCCTGGCCACCCTGATCATGGGCGGTCGGTTCGAGAACGACCCGGGCCTGCGAGTGATCGCGGCCACGGGTGGCGGGGCGCTGGCCCTGCTGGCCGACCGGCTCGATCTCGCGCACTCGCCGCGGCACTGGGCCGCCGCCGGCAAGCCGGCGCTGCCCCGCCGACCCAGCAGCTACTTCTCGCAGATCTGGGTGGACACCGCCTCGCACAGCACGCAGGCGTTGCGCGCCAACGTGTCCGTGTTCGGCGCCGACCACGTGCTGTTCGGCACCGACACCCCGCCACTGCCGCACGAGGTGGCCGACCTGGTGAAGACCGTGACCGACCTCGGTCTGTCCACAACGGACACCCACGACATCCTGACCGGCAACGCCGTCCGCCTGCTCGGCCTGTCCGAGGACCGGCTGCGCGCGGCCGCCTGAGACGACTCCAGAGGAAACGAGCCGTGCCATGACCTCAACGATCCCCGCATCCACCGGATCGGCTCCCCCCACGTCGACCTCCGCATCGACCCCTGCGTCGACTTCGGCATCGACTTCTGCCGACCGACCGAAACCGTCCAAGCTCCGGCTGGCGACGCTGCCCGGCCTGCGGGTGTTCGCGTCCCTGACCGTGTTCATGGACCACTCCCTGCTGCCCCTGCCGGGTGTGAACCCGTTCGCGGACACCGCCTTCGGCGACGCCTTCGAGGCCGTGTTCCGCGTCGCGGCGTTCGGCTGCGTCTCGTTCTTCTTCGTGCTCAGCGGTTTCCTGCTGACCTGGCTGGCCAAGCCCACCGACAGCTACGGCGGCTTCCTGCGCCGCCGGCTGGTCCGCATCTACCCGGGTCACCTGGTCACGATGCTGATCTGCCTGCTGGGCATGGGGGCGGCGCTGTGGCAGGTGCTGCCCAACATCTTCCTGGTGCAGTCCTGGGTCCCGCGCTACGAGGTGTGGGCCGCCCTCAACGGGTCCACCTGGTCGTTGGCCTGCGAGATCCCGTTCTACCTGCTGTTCCCGTTCATCCTGCGCTGGGTCAACAAGATCGCGCCCAGCCGGCTGTGGTGGTGGGTCGGCGGCATCGTGGCGACGGTGTTCGTGGTCTCCACCATCTCCAACTTCCTGGTGCCGAACACGCCGCAGTTCCCGTTCTCCTCGCCCATCGGCATGACCCAGTTCTGGATGGTCTACACCGCGCCGCCCACCCGCATGCTGGACTTCGTGCTCGGCATGATCATGTGCCGGATCATCAAGACCGGCCGCTGGATCAACCTCGGCCTGGTGCCGGCCATCGCCATCTACCTGGCGGCCGGCGCGGTCGGCCTGCTGCTGCCGTTCACCTACGAGCTGGCCTTCGTGGAGATCCTGCCGGCCGCGCTGCTGGTCACCGCAGCCGCCGCCACCGACGTGCACAACCGACGTTCCCTGTTGCGCGGCAGGATATGGGCCAAGCTCGGGGACATGTCGTACTCCTTCTACCTGGTGCACGGCATCGTGGTGTTCGGCGGCGGAACCCTGCTGCGCAACGGACAGCTGTTCAGCATCCCGGCCGCCTTCGGCATCATCGCCATCGACCTGCTGGTCAGCCTCGGCCTGGCCTGGCTGCTCTACACCTTCGTCGAGCGCCCGATCCGCACCCGCTGGTCCGTCGCGAAACCCAAGCGCCCCAAGCTCATTCCCACCTGATCGGAGGCCGTCATGACCACCACGCTCATCGTCGCCCGGATGACGCCGGACGCGGCCGGGCGGGTCGCCGACATCTTCACCGAGTCGGACCGCACCGCCCTGCCCGGGCTGGTCGGCGTCACCCGCCGCCAGCTGTTCCGCTACCAGGGCCTGTACTTCCACCTGTTCGAGACCGACGAGCGGGGCCCGCAGCGGGTCGAGGACGTGCGCGGGCACGAGCTCTTCGTCGACGTCAACGACAAGCTGGCCAACCACATCGAGCCCTACGACCCGCAGACCTGGCGTTCCCCGCGCGACGCCATGGCCGAGCAGTTCTACCACTGGTCGGCGTGACCGCTGAGCCCTGATGGCAGGAAGCTGCCAGGCAGCAGGGTGCCAGTTCCACCGCCTTCCCGGCGCCGGCCGGGCTGGGCAGACTTGACCATGCCGGAAAAAGGAAGGAAACACGACAGTGTCCCGAGTACGCAGAGCCGGCATGCTGGCGGTGGCCGCGGCGGTCGTCGCACTCGGCGTGTCCACCGCATTCCTCGGCGGAACCGGAAAGGCGCCGGCCGCCCCGGTCGGCGACAGCATCGTCGGCGCCACGTCTGCCTTGTCCGGCAAGCTCATCGTCAACGCCGACGCGCCGGCCGAGGGGACCATCAGCGTCCGCTACACCGGCTCCACCGCGGAATGCGCCTTCCTGCACAAGAAGTACCCCGAAGGCGTGCCGGAGACCGACTGCGTCAACATCGCCACCTTCGCCTCGACGAAGACGGCCCGGACCGTGCAGTTGTGCTCCGCCTACAGCTGCGACGCCTGGCACGCGTCCGTCGACTTCGGACTGAGGTACGACGGCGCGGCCGTGTCGGCCACCGGCGGAACCTGCCACTACGGCGGATTCGCCTACGACGCCCTGAAGGACTGGTCCTCGCACACCGCCGACGGCACCGGGAAGGTCACCGTGGCCGCCGACTTCTACGTGATCATCAACGGCATCCCGATCACCGTGGAATGGCATGTCCGCACGGTGAACCAGGCCGACGGCCGCTGGCACATCGACGTCTACCACACCTGAGGAGGGCTGAGTCATGTTCCGCAGAATCGTTGCCCTGCCCGGTGGGCGCCGGGCCAAGTGGGTCGTGCTGGTGGCCTGGATCGCGCTGCTCGTGCCGGCCTTCTCGCTGGCCGGCATGCTCGGCTCGGTGCAGCGCAACGACATCTCGGCCTGGCTGCCGAGTTCGTCGGAGTCGGCCAAGTTCCTGGCCGCCGCCCAGAAGTTCGAGGCCGGCGACACCATGCCGACCATCGTCGTCTACGCCCGGTCGAGCGGACTCACGCCGGCCGACCTGAAGAAGGTCAACGCCGACGCGGTGCTGTTCCAGCACGTGCCGGACGTGACCGGCCAGGTGCAGCTGCCGCTGGTGTCCGATGACCTCAAGGCCGTGGCCACCGTGGTTCCGGTGCGGGTCGGCGAGTCCGGCTGGACCGGCATCGCCAAGGTCGTCGACGCGCTGAACGCCATAGCCGGCAAGGACTCCGGCGGTCTGGTCAGCCATGTCACCGGCCCCGGCGGCTACGCCTCGGACTCCGGCAAGGCGTTCGGCGACGCCGACCTGCTGATGATCATCGCTGTGCTGGTGGTCGTGGCCATCCTGCTGTTCACCTACCGCAGCCCGACCCTGTGGCTGCTGCCGGTGATCACCGCCGTGGTGGCCGTGTTCGCCTCGGAGGCGGTGATCGCGGTGCTGGCCAAGTACGCCGGCATCGTCGTGAACTCGCAGAGCAGCTTCATCCTGAGCGTGCTGGTGTTCGGCGCGGCCACGGACTACGCGCTGCTGCTGGTGGCCCGATATCGCGAGGAGCTGCGGCTGCACGTGGACCGGCACGACGCGATGGCGGCGGCGCTGCGCCGATCCGGCCCGGCGATCATCGCCAGCGCCGCGACGGTCGCGGTCAGCCTGCTCGTGCTGATGCTGGCCACCCTGAACTCCACCAGCGGTCTGGGGCCGGTGTGCGCGGTCGGCATCGTGGTCGCCCTGCTGGCGATGATGACGCTCATGCCGGCGCTGCTGGTGATCTGCGGCCGGTGGATCTTCTGGCCGGTTCGGCCGGCGTTCGGATCGCTGCCGCCGGCCGGCGAGGGAATCTGGGCCCGTATCGGGAAACTGGTGGCCCGCAAGCCTCGGCTGACCTGGATCGGCACCGCGGTCGTGCTCGGTTCGTTCGCGCTGGGCATGGTCGGCCTGCACGCCGAGGGCATCCCGCAGGACGACCAGTTCACCAAGGTCACCGAGGCCGTCGCCGGCGAACAGCTGCAGACACAGCACTTTCCGGCCGGCGCCGGCAATCCGATCTGTGTCGTGGCGAACTCGTCCACTTCGGACCAGGTGCGGCTCACGCTGTCCCTGATGCCCACCATCGCCACGGTCGTGCAGCTGGATGCCAAGGACGGCAAGGCGTTCATCATGGCCACGCCTCGGGCGGCCTCGGACAGCCCGGAATCGCTGGCCACCGCGCGGCAGGTGCGTGACGTCGTGCACGGCATCAAGGGCGCCGAGGCGGAGGTCGGCGGCGGTTCGGCCATCACGCTGGACATGCAGGACGGCGCCGCCCGCGACTCGCTCGTGGTCATCCCGGCCATCCTGCTGGTGGTGCTGGCGATCCTGGTGCTGTTGCTGCGGTCGATCGTCGCGCCGCTGGTGCTGGTCGGCACCGTGGTGCTGTCCTTCGCCGCGACCATGGGCATCAGCACCGTGGTATTCGACCACGTGTTCCACTTCGGCGGCATGGACGCCGCGTTCCCGTTGCAGGCGTTCACCTTCCTGGTGGCGCTCGGCGTGGACTACAACATCTTCCTGGTGACCAGGGTGCGGGAGGAATCCCGGCGGCTGGGCACCAGGCGGGGCGCGCTGACCGGCCTGACGGCGACCGGTGGCGTGATCACTTCGGCCGGCCTGGTGCTGGCCGGCACGTTCGCCGCCATGGCGTCGCTGCCGATGGTGTTCGCCGCCGAGCTCGGCTTCACCGTCGCCGTCGGCGTGCTGATCGACACGTTCGTGGTCCGCTCGGTGCTGGTCACCGCGCTGACCCTGGACCTGGGGGAGGCCATGTGGTGGCCGCGCCGGGTCCGCACCGAAACACCCGGTCCGGAAGTAGGACGGGAACTGGCCTACATCGGGGCTAGCGTCACCGCTGCTCCACTCGAAGCGCAGGAAAGGTAGAGACGGATGACCATCGCCCCCACCGCTGTGGCTCCCACAGCGCCCGCCGCGGCCGATCGCCGCCGGTGGCTCGCCCTCGCGGTGGTGATGACCGCCGCCTTCATGGACCTGGTCGACGTCACCATCGTCAACATCGCCGTGCCCAGCATCCAGCGGGACACCGGCGCCTCGTTCAGCGCCGTCCAGTGGATCACCGGCGGCTACGCGCTGGCGTTCGCGCTCGGCCTGATCACCGGCGGCCGACTCGGCGACATCTTCGGCCGCAAGCGCCTGTTCCTGCTCGGTATCGGCGGCTTCACCGTCGCCTCCGCGCTGTGCGGCCTCGCGGTCAGCCCCGACATGCTGGTGGCGTCCCGGGTGCTGCAGGGCGTGGCCGGCGCGATGATGGTGCCGCAGGTGCTGTCGATCATCCACGTCACCTTCCCGGCCGAGGAGCGGGGCAAGGTGTTCGGCATGTACGGCGCGATGGTCGGCCTCGGCGCCGTCGCCGGCCCGCTGCTGGGCGCGCTGCTGACGCAGTGGAACCTCTTCGGCCTGGAGTGGCGGCCGATCTTCCTGGTCAACCTGCCCATCGGCATCGCCGGCCTGGTGCTCGGCGCCAAGTTCATCACCGAGTCCCGCAGCCCCAACGCGTTGCGCATCGACATCGTCGGCACCGTGCTGGCCACCGCCGGCCTGCTGCTGGTGCTGTTCCCGCTGACCCAGGGCGAGCAGCTCGGCTGGCCACTGTGGACGTTCGCGCTGATGGCCGCCGGCGTGGCCGTGTTCGTCGGCTTCGTCGCCTTCGAGCGGGCCAAGATGCGCCGCGACGGCTCGCCGCTGGTCGAGCTGTCCCTGTTCCGTATCAAGAGCTTCGCCGCCGGCATCGGCGTCCAGCTGGTCTTCGGCGCCACCACCGGCATCTTCTTCCTGATCTGGACGCTGTACATGCAGACCGGCCTCGGCTGGGACACCCTGCAGGCCGGCCTGACCGCCGTCCCGTTCTCCATCGCCGTCGGCGGCGCGGCCGGCGTGTCCGTGGCCGTGCTGGTGCCCAAGTTCGGCCGCAAGGTGCTCCAGGCCGGCGCGCTGGTCATGACCGTCGGCGTGCTGGTCTACATGCTGCTGGTCAACGGCATCGGCACCGGCATCACCACGTGGGAGATGATCCCCGCGCTGCTGGTGATGGGCTTCGGCATGGGCCTGATCATCTCGCCGATCACCGACGCCATCCTGTCCGACGTGCCGGCCGAGCACTCCGGCTCCGCCTCCGGCCTGATCAGCACCGTGCAGCAGATCGGCTGGGCCTTCGGCCTCGGCCTGGTGTCGGTGGCCTTCTTCGGCGCCGTCGGCGACATCGCCCCCACCGACCCCAACCGCGCCGCGGCCTACAGCACCGCCTTCAGCCACGGCCTCTGGTGGGTGGCCGGCGGCCTCATCCTCGCGTTCGCCCTGATGTTCGCCCTGCCCAAGAAGGTCAAGCCGGCCGCGGCCGCCTGACCCTCCCCCATGACGCAGGTCCCGGGCCCCCTCCCGGGACCTGCGTCTGTCTTTCCCCCCGCGAGTCACGCTCTCCGACACACCGAAATACGGTTTCGGGCAGAACTGAGGCTCAGGTCTCTGTTCTGCGCGAAACCGGCATTCAGTGTGACGCTGGGCGGGACTCGCGGGGGTAAACGAAAGGCCGGCACCCGTGGGTGCCGGCCTTTTCGAGGCTTTCCTTATACCGCAGGGAGGAGGCCGGCGTCGCGGGCCAGGAGGCCGGCCTGGAAGCGGGTGCGGGCGCCGAGTTCGGTCATCATGTTGGCGACGTGCCGCCGGTAGGTCCGCAGCGACATCCCGAGTCGCCGGGCGGAGACCTCGTCGGTGCAACCCGTAGCCAGCATCTGCGCCACGGCCGCCCGCAGCTGCGACGACGCCAGCTCACCCCGCCCGCTCTCACCGTCCATATCGGACGTCGCGGTGCCCCACAGGTGCTCGAACACCTCGTGCACCCGGGCCACCACCATGGGATTGCGGACCAGTACCGCGCCGGCCGCCTCGTCACCGGGGCCGGCGGACACCAGGACCGTGCGGCGGTCGAAGATCGCCAGCCGGAACCACAGCTGGGGCAGCGCACGCACCTCCCCGCCGGCGCCGGTCAGTTTGTTCACATAGGACTGAACGGTCAGCTTGGCCAACACGCTGTGCTGCACCAGGGTTCGCACGGAGATGCCGCGCCGCGCCATCTCGGTCTCGTCCGGCAGCACATCGCCGACGGCCGTCGAGCTCAGGTGGGTCGCGGCGAACTCCATGGTGCACTCCTGGATCAGCCGGTAGCAGGCGGCCTTGACCGCGTCGCCCGGCGGCAGGAACGTGAAGTCCTCGCCCAGCGGGCCGTTGCCCCTGGCCTCGCGGTACACGGTTCCCAGTCCCTGCAAGGTCTTGCGGGTCTCCTCGATGAACCGCTGCTTGGCGTACATCTCGGCCAGCACGGGGGTCAGCAGCTCCGCCTCGGCCCATTCCGGCGAGGTGGGACGGAAATGCCCGCCGACGCCGACCGGTTGGATGAGCCGGGCGGCGTGCAGCCGGGCCAGCGCGTCGGCCGCGCGGTCCTGCGGGATGTCGGCCTCACGCGCGACGAGCTCGCTGTCGAGGGTGTCGTAGCGCAGCGTCAGCCGGTACAGGTTCAGGGTTTCCTCGTCGATGGCGTGCGCCGACTGCATCGCGGTCACGGTTTCCTCCTTCGACGACAGGACTTTCCCACCATCGAGGCTAGGGGCGTGAAGGCGGCGGCGGCCAGCGTGCGGGCCAGGTTTGGGTGCAAAGCGTCATGCCGCTACGTCGGAAGTTGTACGTCCTCCGGCTCGCCCGCGGCCTTGATCACCCGACGGCCCAGTCCCCGCAGGTACGCGGCCAGCTCCGGCGGCTCGTGCACCTCGAAGTCGCAGCCCAGCATGGCCAGCCGGAAGGCGATCCAGTCCAGCGAGTCGGCCCGGGTGCGCAGTCGGCAGCTGTGCTCGTCGACGACCTCGAGCTCGGCCCGCGCGCCGCCCATCCGCCGCCGCACTTCGTCGATCGGCGCATGCAGGGTAGCCACGGCCCGATAGGTCGGCGACCGCTCGTACAACTTGCTGGCCACGTACGCCGCCGCGTCCTTGGCCGGGAGCTCGCGGGGCGTGGTCCTGGCCCCGGTGAGCTGCGAGTTCCGCATCCGGTCCACGCGGAAGATGCGCCAGTCCGATCGCTCGTTGTCCCAGGCGACCAGGTACCACTTCCGCTTGGTCGACACCAGGCGCAGCGGCTCGACCAGCCGCCGGGTCTCGCTGCCGTCGGCCGCCTGGTAGCCGAACCGCAGCCGCTCGTGGTTGGCGATGGCCATCGCGATCACCGCCAGCTCGTCCGGGTCGACGGTCGGCCCGCCGCTGCCCAGCAGCGGCTCGGTGGCCGCGTTCAGGGCCCCGACCCGGTGCCGCAGCCGCGACGGCAGCACGTGCAGGAGCTTGGCCAGGGCCCGGACCGACGCCTCCTCGATGCCGTCCACCGCGTGCCCGGCCGCCGTGCGCAGGCCGACCGCGATGGCCACCGCCTCCTCGTCGTCCAGCAGCAGCGGCGGCATGGCCTGGCCCGCGACCAGGCGATAGCCACCGATCGCGCCCATCGACGCCTCGACGGGATAGCCCAGCTCACGCAGCCGGTCGATGTCCCGGCGGATGGTGCGGGCGCTGACCCCGAGGCGCTCGGCCAGCTCGCTGCCCGGCCACTCGCGTGGGGTCTGCAGCAGCGACAGCAGCGTGAGCAGTCGGGCCGGCGTGTCCGTCATGACGACAAATATGCCATCGATGTGGGACATGTTCTGACCTACATGCCTTCTACCTTCGGTGCAGACGACAACCGAGGGAGCCCGCGATGACCACCAGCACGATCGCCCCGACCACGGTCTCCGGCGTGCTGCCGGCGGCCCAGCCGTTCGATCTGCGCACGTCGATCCGCTTCTTGCAGGGCTTCGGCGCCTGCCGCGGCGACCAGGTCATGACCGAGGACACGCTGACCAAGGCCATCGCCATCGACGGGCAGGCCGTGGTGTTCCGGGTGACGCCGACCGACGGCGGCGTCGACTTCGAGCTGACCTCCGACCGGCCGATCGCCGACGGGCTGCGGGCCAAGGTGCTGGACAAGATCGACGGCTACCTCAGCCTGTCCGACGACCTCACCGAGTTCTACGCCCAGGCCGACGGCGACCACCCCGACTACGCCCGCCTGGTCAAGGCGCTGTGGGGGCTGCACCAGGTCCGCTTCCTCACGGTGGCCGAGATCGGCGTGTGGGCCGTGTTGTCCCAGCGCACCCCGAAGAACGTCTCCACGTCGCTCAAGCGCCGGATCACCTCGATGTTCGGCCGCAAGATCAGCTACGACGGCCTCGAGTTCCAGGCGTTTCCCGAGCTCACCGACCTGCGGCAGCTGGAGGTGGCCGACTGGCTGGCCATCGTCAAGAACGCGCGCAAGGCGGAGTACCTGGCCAGCCTGGTCGACGGGCTGCTGGACATCGGCGAGGACTACCTGCGCGCCGCCTCCTACACCCAGGCCACCAAGGCCCTTCGCGGCATCAAGGGCGTCGGCGAGTTCTCCGCCGCCGCGATCCTGCTGCGCGGTCTGGGCCGGATGGACTTCGTGCCGCTGGACATGCCCGCGTTCGCCGACGCCACCGCCAAGGTCTACGGCGAGGGCTACGACAACCAGAAGCTGCGCAGCCGCTACGGCGACAACCTGGGCTACTGGGCCTACTACCTGCACACCGGCCTCGGCGCGCTGAAGAACGAGGCGCTCGGGCCCGTCGCCTGCGGGCGGTGACATTTTCCTGTCATCGCGACGATGTGGACGCGGTGGGTGACCGTGTCGACGATGTACGTAACCGATCCCCCGTGAGGAGCCAGTTGGATGTCGGACTTCGTGTTCCCCGCACCGAGTTCGGCTCCAGCCGCCCCACTCGCCCTGAGCTCGGGGGACGTGGAGCTGACCCACGCGGAGCTGGGCCGGGCGGTCGCGGCCGTGGCCGACGGCGAGCACACGATGGTCGACGGCGTGGTCACGCCGTACCATCTGGTGCTCGCCTGGTCACGGCTTTCCGTTGCCCCGCGGTCTTTTGACGGCGGGACGGCATTGGTCGCCACCGAGGATCTCGACGCGGTCGCCGCCGGGGCGCTGTCCGTCGTCCGGGCGGGTGGCCGGGTCCACTGCGCCGCGTCGCTGCGCGCCGGTGATGTGTTGGCGGATCTCCTTGCCGTCCAGGCCACGGATCTCATTGCCGGCGCGCCTTTGCTGCACATGCTTCGCCGCGCCCTGGAGTCGGAACTGGTGGCCGGTCCACTCTCCGTCTTCGCCGTTTTCGAGGGCCTGCAACGCAGTGACGACCACTCCCGTCAGGAACGCCGAACCCTGTTGCCCGCCTTGTATTCCCGCCTCGGCGGCCGGCTGCTGACCGTCCACTGCGTGGGCGAGCCCCTCGACCCCGAGACGGCGTTGTTCTTCGCCCGCGCCGGTCTGCTGATCCGTGAGGGCTTCGGGTGAGAAAACCGTTGTGCCGTGCACCGACCGCGATGGTATACAGCGGTCGTGGAAACCCTGCTTGCCTTCCCTGACCTGCTGCGACTGATCGACGAACGGTCGGCCGCGTTCCGGGCCGCCATCGCCGCCGCGCCCGATCTCGGCGTCACGGTGCCGACCTGTCCCGAGTGGACGCTGCTCGATCTGGTGCACCACATGGGCCAGGGACGGCGTTTCTGGGCCGGGAACGTCGCCGCCGGGCCGTCGGACGTCCGGCCGGCGCGGCCCGAAGTGGAGGTCCCGCACGAGCGTGAGGCCATGCTGGCCTGGTTGGCCGATGCGGCGGAGCAGCTGCTGGCCGCCCTGCGGGAGGCCGGTCCGGACGCCGGGTGTTGGTCGTGGTGGGGCACTTCGCAGTCGCCGCTCACCGCCGGCGCCGTCGCCCGGCACCAGGTCCAGGAGATCTCGGTGCACACCTACGACGCCCAGCTCACCATCGGCGCCGCCCAGCCCTTGCCGGACGAGGTCGCCCTCGACGGCGTGGATGAGTTCCTGGTCACCTGTGTGTCGACCGCCGACGCTTGGCCCCACGACGCCGCCGACATCGACTACCACGTCACCGATGGCCCTTCATGGCGCGTCAAGCTCTCCTCCGCCGGCGCTCGCGTCACCACAGCGGACAAGCCGGCCGACGCCGCCGCAACAGCCACCGCCAGCGACCTGGTCCTGGCCTTCTACGGCCGTCTTTCCATGGACGCCCTGAAGCTCGACGGCGACCCCACCATCTTCGACCAGCTCATCGCCTGGGAGCCGTAACTAGCACGGCGAGTAGTGCTGGGTCTCGCTGGCGGCCAGAAACGGCTTGATGGAGCCGATCCAGCGGGCGAAGGCGGGGCTGCCGCGGAAGCCGTCGACGTGGGCCTCCAGGGATGCCCAGGCGATGGCGACGACGAAGCGGTCGGGCTGTTCGACGCCCCGCAGGACCTGGGCCGACAGGCAACCGGGGTTCTCGCGGACGTGAGTGATGCCGGCGGTGATGGCCTGCGCCAGGTCCTCGGCCCGGTCGGCGGTGGCGGTGAGCACGGCGATCTCGGTGATCACTGGTCGACCTCCACGGGCAGGTCGGTGCGGGCGCTCCACTCGTTCCACGAGCCGTCGTAGTTGGCGACGCGAGGGTAGCCGGCGACGGCCAGTCCGAAGTGGACGGACGCGGCGGCGACGCCCCCGTTGCAGTAGGCCACGATCGGGCGGTCCGGGGCGAGCCCGGCGTCGGCGAAGATGCCGGCCAGCTCAGTGGTCGGGAGCCAGGTGCCGGTGGAGAGGTCGACGAGGTCCTCACGGGGAATGTTGATCGCGCCCGGGATGTGCCCGGCCCGGTTGCCCGGGCGCACGACCGAGCCGCTGTACTGGCCGGGATCGCGGGCGTCCACGATGGTTGCCCGGCCGTCGGCCATGGCCGAGACGACGTCGGGCGCGGTGGCCCGCAGCGACGGCTGTGCCCGGGCGGTGAAGGTTGCCGGCGCGAGGGAGGGGATCTCGCCGCTCACGGGCCGATTCTCGCGTTGCCACTTGGCAAAGCCGCCGTTGAGCACGGCAACGCGGGTGTGGCCGTAGTAGCGCAGCGCCCACCACAGGCGGGTGGCGAAGGTCGACGCGGGATGCGTGTCGTAGGCGATCACCAGGTGCTCGTCGCCGATGCCCGCCCGCTCCATCGTCGCCGTGAACTGCTCGGCGGTCGCGACCTGTACGGCGATCTCGTCGTCCGGGTCGACGATGTCCTTCGTCCAGTCGAGGTAGACGGCGCCGGGGATGTGCGCCGCCGCGTACTCGTCGTACGCGCCCTCGTAGCCGAGCCCGGCCGCCGCCGGCGCGCCCGGCGTCGGCACCGGCGGCACCGAGCCGCGAATGTCGACCACGCGCACTTCACCGTCGTCGAGGTGGTCGTGGAGCCAGTCCGTCTCCACGAGAAAGTCGCCGCGATCGGCCATGGTGGTGCCTCCCTGTCGCTCTAATAGACCGTACGGTACATTCGAACGGGAGGTGCGGCATGGCGGTCACGTCAAAGGGGCAGCGAACCAGGGACGGACTGGTCGCGGCGGCGGCGAAGCTGATGCACGAGCGAGGCATGGCCGCGACCGCGCTGGGCGACGTCCTCAGGGCCAGCGGCGCCGGGAAATCCCAGCTGTACCAGCACTTCGACAGCAAGGACGCCCTGTGCGCCGCCGTGCTGGAACACCAGCTGGCCGTAGTGCTCAGAGCCCAGCCGTCCTTGGCCGACGACTCATGCGCCGACCTCGGCCAGTGGCGGGCCGATCTCCTGACCGCCAACGAACGTGCCGGCTTCGGCGGCTGCCCGCTCGGCTCCTTCGCCGGCCAGGTCAGCGAGATCGAACCCCTGCGCCTGCTGTACGCCGACCTCTTCGCCCGCTGGCAGACCGCCATCGCCGGCCTCGTCGCCCGCGCTCAGCAGGCCGGCCAAGTCCCGGCCGACCGCGACCCCGAGGAGACGGCGTTGATCCTGCTCGGCGCGATGCAGGGCGGCACCGCCCTGTCCCACATCCACCGCGACCCACGCCCGCTGATCAGCGCCCTGGACGCCGCTTTCCGCGCTATCGGGGTCGGCTGACGGCCAAGGCCCCGGCGGTGTCCAACCGCCAGCCGCTGTCGTACGCCGCGGCGAAACCCGCGCCGAGGGCTTCCTGGGCCTGGCGGGTCAGGGCGTTGACCTGGGGATCGGTGGGGTCGTGGGCACCGCGCAGGCGGGCAGCGGCACCGAGGATGCTGGCGACGTCGGCGAACCGCCCGGACGACGCCGCGAGGCCGGCGACGGTGACGGCGACCGTGGCGACGACAGGCATGTCCATGGCGCCGACAGCGGCGGTGTATGCCTTAAGCACGGCCTCAGAAGCGCCGGGGAGGTCGCCGAGCGCGAGGCAGAGCTGGGCCCGGACGGTGCTGACCAACGCCTGCCCGTGGTCGCGGTCGAATGCGTGCTGAGCGGACAGACGGGCCTCGGCCGAGGCGACCAGCTCAGCCGCCCGAGCCAACTCCCCGAGCCGCACCCGGAAACCGGCCTCCCGGGTGTCGAGCAGGATCGCGGTGAAGGCCGAGCCGGCCGCGTGGTCCCGGGTGGCGGCGATCAGCTCAGTCGCCCGTGCCGCATGCCCGAGCCGGAGATGCAGGTCGATCAGGCGGAAGTCGATGAAGATCTCGTCGCTGAGGCTGAGTGACCCGAATTCACGGGCGAGGCGCTTGGCCTCGGTCAGATCGGCCAGCGCCCCGTCGAGATCGCCGTCGTACTGGCGCAGCAAGGCCCGCATCGGCAGGGCACTGGCCAATCCCCAACGGTCGCCGGCCTCAGTGAAGAGGTTCAGGGCGGCGGCCACGTCCTCGCGCACCCGGTCGAGCCGGCCCTCGTTCTCCTCGGCCCGGGCCCGGAACAAGCGGGCCAGCCCGGCGAGCCACCTGTCCGGGCCGTCGATCACGCCCTGGATGACAGTCCGCGACGCCTCGGTGTCCTCCAGAAAAGCCAACCGCAGCACGGTCAGCGCGCCGCCGAAGCCCGGCAGCCCGGGATGGCCCAGCAGCCGGTCGGTGAGGGCCCGCAGGTTCTCGCGCCGGTCGTTGACCAGGTCGTTGGCCAGCGCGCTCGGGGTGGCGGTTGCGTGGAGCAGCATCCCCTCGGCGACGTCGCTCGGACGCTCGGTCGGCACCGCGACCGCCTGCCCCAGCCAGTACGCGGCGTCGCTGTCGCGGCCGAACATCTGCCAGTACCAGGCCAGGTTCACTGCGAGCCCGACCGCGCCGTCGGCGTCGCCGGTGTCGCAGAGGTGACGCAGGGCGGCGAGCACGTTGTCGTACTCGGCGCCCAGCACTCGAAGGGCTTCGAGCTGATCGGGTCCGCGCAGCAGCGGATCGTTGCGGGCGACCAGCTCGGCGAAGTACCGGGCGGCCCGGTCCCGCACCACGGGGCTCAGGTTCTCCTGCCCGTACTCCCGGATCGTCTCCAGCATCCGATACCGGCCCGTGTCGGGGTTGAGCTGGAGCAACGACCGGTCGACCAGGCCCGCGAGCTGCTCGCGGACGTCATCCGCACCGCAGACGGCGGCGGCCGAGGCCGGCGTGATTCCGCCCGGCAGCACCGAAATGTGCTCAGCGACCTTGAGCGCATCCGCGTCCAGCAGATCCCAACTCCACGCGATGACCGCACGCAGCGTGCGATGCCGTGGGAAGGCAGTCCGGCTGCCGGTGGTGAGCAAACGGAATCGGTCCGACAGCCCGGCGGCGAGGTCGGCCAGCGTGAGCGTGCGCAGGCGGGCGGCGGCCAGTTCCAACGCCAGCGGCAGGCCGTCGAGGTCGGCGACGATGCGCAGCACCTCGGCCAGGTTGTGCTCGTCGACGACGAACCCGGGCCGCACACCCGCCGCCCGCTCCGTGAACAGCCGTACCGACGCGGTCCGCCGGGCCTGCTCGACATCGGCGGCCGGCGCGGGCAAGGGGAGCGGCCCGAGCGGAACCAGCGCCTCGCCGTCGATGGACAGCGGTTCCCGGCTGGTGGCCAGCACCCGCAGCCCGGCGCAGCGAGCCAGCAACGCCGAGAGCAGATGGGCCACGGCGTCGATCAGATGCTCGCAATTGTCCACCAGCAGCAGGCTTTCCCGCCCACTCAACTGCTCGACCAGCACGTCCAGCTCGCTACGCGGCGTGCCTTCGAACAACGCCGTGCCGCGCAGCCCGATCGCCGCCAACAGCGCCGCACCGACCTTGGCCGGCTCGGTCACTGAGGAGAGGTCGATCATCCAAGCGCCCTCGCGCCGGCGAGCGGCCTCCACGGCCAGGCGGGTCTTCCCGGCGCCGCCCGGCCCAAGCACGGTGACCAGGCGTCCGGCGGCGAGCAGCGCGTCGATCCGGGCCAGGTCGTCCTCGCGGCCGATGAAGCTGGTCAGGGGCGCGGGCAGGTTGCTCGGAGCGGTCGGCACGATCGGCTCGGCCCGCAGCAGCCGCAGGTGCCGCTCGCGCAGGGCGGCCCCGGGGTCGGTGCCGAGCTCGTCGGCCAGGGCTTCGCGGATTCGCTCGTACGAAGCGAGGGCCTCGGCCTGCCGTCCCTGGGCGGCGAGGGCGTCGATGAGCAACGCGGCTGCGCGCTCGTGCAGGGGGTGGTCGGCCAGCAACGCGGTCAGCCGGGTGGCGGCCGCGTCGGCCCGACCCAGCGCCAACTCGGCGCTGGCGAGGTCGACGACGGCCTCGATCGACACCTGGGCCAGCCGGGTCGCGACTGCCGGCGCGACCGCGGCGACCGTCGCGGGCTCGACGCCGGGGCTGTCGCCCCAGAGCTTTGCGGCCTCGCCCAGCACAGCAGCGGCGTCGTGGGCCCCGGCGCGCAGGCGCTCACGGCCGTCAGCCGCGAGCTGCTCGAACCTCAGCGCGTCCACGTCCTCCACGGCCAGCCGATAACCGCCCGCGACCTGCGTGACGTCATCGGCGGAGCCGAGGGCCCGGCGCAGCCGGGAGACCAGGGCCTGGAGGGCGTGGGGCGGGTCGGCCGGCGGATCCTCGGCCCAGATCGCGTCGATCAGGACACTTGGCTCGACGGCACGCCCGCCGGCCAGCGCCAGCCGCACGACCAGACCCTGCAACCGAGCGCCGGGAACGGGCAGGTCGACGCCGCCGCGCGACGCCCGAAAGGCGCCGAGCAGCGTGACCCGAAGCCCGTTCATGCCCCGATCTTCGCGCACGCCGCACATCGGGGCTCGGCCGGTGTGAGCGCCGTGCCCGCGCCGTGTGAGCGGACACCGCCAGTGTTGCCCCTGCCCGGACGGACCGGGCGCCGAAGGGAGCAAATGCATGAAGGCGGTCGAGTTCAGCCGGTTCGGGGGTCCCGAGGTCCTCCAGATCGTGGACCTGCCCGATCCGCACCCGGGTCCCGGCCAGGTCCGGATCCGCGTGCGGGCGGCCGGCGTCAACGCGAGCGACTGGAAGAAGCGCCAGGGCCTGATGGACCAGGAGCTGCCGCAGACCCTGGGCCACGAGGCGGCCGGCATCGTCGACGAGCTCGGCGAGGGCGTCTCGGCCGTCGCGGTCGGGGACGCCGTGTTCGGGTTCTCGGTTATGAGCGGTGCCCAGGCCGAGCTGACGGTGCTGTCCCACTACGCCCCCATGCCGCCGACCCTCGGCTTCGCCGAAGCCGCCGCCCTGCCGGCCGCCATCGAGACGGCGGCGCGGGCCCTCGACCAGCTGGGCGTCGAGAACGGCGTCACGGTGCTGGTCAACGGCGCCTCCGGCAGCGTCGGCAGCGCCGCCGTGCAGCTCGCCGTCGTTCGAGGCGCACGCGTGATCGGCACCGGCAGCCCGGCCAGCCATGACTTCCTGCGCTCGCTCGGGGCCGAACCCATTGCCTACGGCGACGGCATGGCGGAGCGGGTCCGGGCGCTCGGCGGCGTCGACCTCGCGCTCGATGTGGCCGGCAGCGGCGTGCTGCCGGAGCTCATCGACCTCACCGGCGGCGCGGAGCACGTGATCACCATCGCCGACTTCTCCGGCGCGGAACGGCATGGCGTGCGGTTCAGCCGAGGCGATTGCGGCCGTGCGCTGCACGTGCTCGACCAGATCGGCGAACTGATCGAGTCCGGCCGGTTCACCCTGCCCGTCGGACGGACGTTTCCGCTGACCGAGGTGGCCCAGGCGCATCGCGTCGGCGAGGCCGGCCAGGTGCGCGGAAAGCTGGTGCTGCTGCCATGAACCGCTGGCTCGCCCTCGTGGTCCTCAGCCTCGCCCAGCTGATGGACATCCTCGACTCGACCATCGTGAACATCGCTTTGCCCACGGCGCAACGGGATCTGGGCTTTCCGGCCGACTATCGGCAGTGGGTGCTGACCGGCTACGCGCTCGCGTTCGGCAGCCTGCTGCTGCTCGGCGGCCGGCTGTCGGACTTCTTCGGACGCAAGCGGCTGTTCCTCATCGGCGTCGGCGGATTCGCGGTCGCCTCCGCCTTCGGCGGCGCGGCCGGGGACTTCTCGATGCTGTTGGCCGCCCGCATCGGCCAGGGCGTGTTCGCCGCGATGCTCGCGCCGGCGGCGCTGTCGCTGCTGTCGGTCACTTTCGCCGACGACGCCAAGGAACGCGGCCGGGCTTTCGGGATCTTCGGCGCGATCTCCGGCGCCGGCGGGGCCCTCGGTCTGCTGCTGGGTGGCGTCCTCACCCAAGGGCTGTCGTGGCGGTGGTGCCTCTACGTCAATCTGATCATCGCGGCGGTCGCTTTTGTTGGCGGGATGGTGTTTCTACGTGACGGCGACCGGCCGGAGCGGCGGAGGCCCGACCTTGCCGGCACCATCGCCGTGGTGCTCGGCCTGGTCGGCATCGTCTACGGTCTGGGCACCGCCGAGGCGCATGGCTGGCAGGACGTTCGCACGTTCGGCCCGGTGATCGTGGGTGCGCTGCTCCTCGTCGCCTTCGTGCTGATCGAACGTCGGACCGAGTTTCCCCTGCTGCCGCTGCGAGTTGTCCTGGACCGCGTCCGCGGGGCCGCGTACCTGTCACTCGGGATCTCCGGGACCGGGATGTTCGCGGTGTTCCTGTTTCTCACCTACTACCTGGCCAACACGCTGGGATACACGCCGTTGGAAACAGGTTTCGCCTTCCTCCCGATGATCGGCTCGGTGATGTTCGGGGCGGTCTTCTCCGGCGCGGTTCTGTTGCCCCGCACCGGACCCCGGCCGCTGGTCCCGATCGGCTGCGTGCTCGCGGCCATCGGCATGGCCCTGCTGACCGGCATCGGGACCTACTCCACCTACGCCGGATCCGTCCTGCCGGCCCTGCTCGTCACCGGCATCGGCTTCGGGCTGATCTTCGGCCCGGTGCAGAACGCGGCGACCAGCGGAGTCCGCTCGCACGACGCCGGCGTGGCCTCCGCCCTCGTGACCACCGCCCAGCAGATCGGCGGCTCCATCGGCACCGCCGTCTTCAGTTCCCTTGCCACGACGGCAATCGGCCAGTACCTCTCGGCGCACCCGGGCGCCACCGCCGCGGCCACTCTGGCCGGCTACAACCTCGTGTTCTGGATCGCCGCCGCCGTCTTCCTCGGCAGCGCCTTGGTGGCCGGCCTGCTCTTCCGTGGCGGCCCGCTGCCGATCTCGTCCGAAGTCCTTGTCGCCGCCTGAAAGTCAGGAACACTCCCATGACGATCACCCTTCGCGCCGGCTGCACAGTCATGTTCACCGGCGACTCGGTCACCGACTGCTTTCGACTGGAGACCGAGGAGAGCCTCGGCTACGGCTACCCGCTGCGCATCGCCGGCGAATGGGGATTGCGACACCCGGACCGGCCCGTGACGTGGCTGAACAGCGGCTACCGTGGCGACCGCGTGGCCGACCTCGAAAACCGTTGGGCCGCCGACGTTCTCGCCGCCCGGGCGGATGTGGTGTCCATCCTGGTCGGGGTCAACGACATGGGCTGGCACACCCTGGATCCCGACGGGCACAAGATTCCCGTGGAGGATTTCGAGGCCGGCTACGACCGTCTGCTCGCGCCGCTGGCCGAGGCCGGCACGGAGCTCGTCCTCATCGAGCCCTTCCTGCTGCCGATCGGCGGGGTCATGCGCGCCGGCCGTAATTCCGTGCTCATCGGCGAGGCGGAGCGCAAGGAATGGCGAGCCGACCTCGATCCCAAGATCCAGGCCGTACGCCGATTGGCCCGCCGGTACGACGCCCATCTCCTGGCGGCTGACGGAATGTTCGCCGAACTGGCCGCCGGTACCGGTTCCGAACGCTGGGCGGCCGACGGCATCCATCCCACGCCGGCCGGCCACGCCGCACTGGCCGCCGCCTGGCTGCGCCTGGTCGCGTGATCAAGCCTCACATCTGCTTTCCTTGCGGCGCAGCAAGTTCGGCGTCTGTTCCGGCCACTCGGGAGCCGCCCCGGAATCGGGACAAAAGGGATGCGGTCTTGACAAAGTGGGAGCGGCCCGCCTCTCGCCGCCAGCGGCACCCTACGCCGGCCTGGGGCTGGGCGCGGCCGGTTCCCGGCGCGTCGACCCTGTCGTGCGGGCGGTCGGTGGGGGAGACTGCGCCGATGGAGAGAGTCACCGGCATTGGCGGGGTTTTCCTTCGGGCGCGGGACGGCGAGGCCCTGCGGGCCTGGTATGCCGAGCACCTCGGCGTCGACATGGGCGAGTGGGGTGGCAAGCAGTTCGCGTGGACCCCGGGCGGCTCGACGACGTGGGCGATCTTCGACGCCGACGCCGAGCACCTCGGCGAGCCTGCCCAGTCCTCCATGGTCAACTACCGGGTGACCGACCTGGACGCGATGCTGGCCCAGCTGCGCACGGCCGGCGTGACAGTGTCCGACGAGGTCAGCGACACCGACTACGGCCGCTTCGGCTGGGCCCACGACATCGAGGGCAACAAGTTCGAGCTGTGGCAGCCGCCGGCCGGCGAATGATCCCTTCCGCCCCAGTATTTCGACCGTAGTTCAGCAGAAAACCACTCACAGGATTGTGGACATTCGGCCGGTCCCGGGAACCTGGGACTGCCGATTGCCCTCTACCTGGGAGAGGTTTCGTGAGCGAATCGCGTACACGCCGTGGCTTGGTCCTGTTATTCGGACCGATGCTGGCGGCGGCCGCACTGAGTGCGGCGCCGGCCGACGCCGCGACCGCGGACACCGTCCGCGTCAACGAGGTCGTGACCACCGGCTCCGTCAACGACTCGATCGAGCTGTACAACACCGGCTCGGCTGCGGTGGACATCTCGGGCTGGATCCTCAAGGACGACAAGGACAGCTCCAAGTACAAGATCGCCACGGGAACGACCCTGGCCGCCGGCGCGGCGAAGGCGTTCGACGTGCACAGCGCGTTCGGGTTGGGGGACAGCGACAAGGCCCGCCTGTACCGGGCCGACGGCAGCACGCTGGTGGACAGCGTCAGCTGGAGCACGAAGTCCGATCCGTCCTGGTCACGGTGCCCGGACGGCACGGGCGCACTGAAGTCGGCGGCCGTGACCCTTGGCGCGCCGAACAGTTGCGGCACGACCACCGGCCCGGTGGCCTGGCCCGGCAGCGGTTCCGTGTCGACGGCCGACGCGGCCAACGTCTTCGGCGAGGACCTCAGTGGCCTGTACCAGGAGGGCGGCGTGCTGTGGGCCGCACAGAACTCCGGCAAGCTGTGGCGCCTGGTGCGCAACGGGTCGAACTGGACCCCGGACACCGCCAACGGCTGGTCCAAGGGCAAGTCGGTGCACTACACCAACGGCTCCGGCACGCCTGACGACGAAGGCGTGACCCTCACCGGATCCGGTTCCGCCGGCGGCGTTTTCGTCTCCACCGAGCGCGACGGCGACGCCTCCGGCACCAGCCGCACCTCGGTGCTTCGGTACGACGTCAGCGGAACGGGCACCTCCCTGACCGCCACCCGGGAGTGGAACCTCACCAAGGACCTGCCGCCGGTAGACCCCAACCTCGGCTTCGAGGGCATCACCTGGATCTCCGACGACACCCTCACCGCCGCCGGCTTCGCCGACGCCTCCACGGGTTCCGCCTACACCCCGAGCCACTACGGCAGCCACACCGGCGGCGTGTTCTTCGTCAGCGTCGAGGGCACCGGCATGATCTACGGCTATGTCTTGCAGGACAACGGATCCTTCACCCGGATCGCGTCCGTCAACAGCGGCATGAGCGCGGTCATGGAGCTCCAGTGGGAGCCCCAGGCCTCGCGCCTGTGGGTCGTGTGTGACAACACCTGCAACGGCCAGCACCGCACCATGAAGATCAACGCCGCCGGCGCCTTCGCCCCCGCCGCCGTCTACAACCGGCCCAGCGGCATGTCCAACTACAACAACGAGGGCTTCTCCGTCGCCGGCGTCGACGAGTGCGTCAGCGGCAGCAAGCCCGTCTACTGGTCTGACGACGGCAACGACGGCGGCCACGCCCTGCGCCGCGGCACCATCACCTGCTGAACCCCCGCGAGTCCCGCTCTCCGGCACACCGAAATACGGTTTCCGGCAGAGCGGGACTCGCCTCGGTCGGTCAGTACGGCCAGCCCGGGACGTTCAGGCGAATGCTGTACAGGCCGTAGTTTCCGGTGTCGCCGCCGCTCGACGGGCTGCCGGAGGTGATGTACAGGGTGCGGCCGTCGGGACCGCCGAAGGCGGCGTTGGTGGTGTTCTGGCCGGCGCTGATGGTGCCCAGAGCCTTGCCGGCGGGGGAGAAGACGTGGATCTTCCCGTCGCCGAAGGTGGCCTGGTAGACGTTGCCGGCGCAGTCGACCGTGCCGCCGTCGGTGCCGCCCAGCGCCACGAAGTCGCTGCGGGCGCCGGTGCTGCCGTCGGCGTTGACCGGGTACTTGTAGATCTTGCCGGTGGCGTTGCCGCCGACGTACAGGGTGCGGCCGTCGGGCGAGAGCTCGATGCCGTTGGGCTCGCTGATGGAGTCGTCGATCAGCGACACCACGCCGTTGCGCACGCGGAAGACGTCGGTGTGGCCCGACATCTGGTCCGGACGGTCGGCCCGCTGGAAGTCGGGGTCGGTGAAGTACACGGTGCCGTCGGCCCCGACCGTGACGTCGTTGGGCGAGTTGAACTGGTGGCCCTGGTAGCTGGCGGCGAGGGTGCTGCGCTGCTTGGTCGCCAGGTCGTAGACGGACACGCTGCGCTGGTCGTGGGTGGCGGCGATGACGGATTTTCCGTCCCGGCTCAGGGAAAGGCCGTTGCTGCCGGAGTTGGTGACGAAGGTGGCGAAGGTGTTGCTGGTCGGCGTGAAGCGGAGAATGTCCGACGGCTGCACGTTCTGCGCGCCGGATCCGTCGTGCATGTCGGTCAGCAGCAGGGTTTGGCTGGCGGCGTCCCAGACCGGTCCCTCAAGGAAGTTGTAGCCGTCCTTGATCTTCGTGGCGGTCGGGTTCTGCGTCGGCAGCGGGTTGTCGAAGGGGCCGCTCGGGCAGGGGCCACCGGTCGGCGGGGTGCCGGTGGTGGGCAGGGTCCACTGCTGGTTGGCGCCGGCGCCGCAGGTCCAGATCTGCAACAGGGTGCCGTCGGCGCTGCTGACGCCGGTGGCGTCGAGGCACTTGCCCGAGCCGGCGTTGACCAGCTGGCCACCCGACGCCGTCCACCGCTGTGCGCCGGTGCCGTTGCAGTCGTAGATCTGCACCTTGGCCCCGTTGAGGGTGGACGCGCCGGAGACGTCCAGGCACTTGCCCAGGGCCCGGATCGTGCCGTCGTCGCCGGCGGTCCACTGTTGGGCCGTGCCGCCGTTGCACGACCACAGCTGCACCCGGGTGCCGTTGGCGCTGGCGCCGCCGGCGACGTCGACGCATTTGCCGCCGATGCCCGTGATCGTTCCGGTCGCCGCCTGGGCGGACGGGGCGCCGGTCGCGGCGGCGGCGAGCACCGCCGCGACGGCGAGAAGTCTGGTGACGTGGCGAGTCTTCATTGGCCTTCCACGGTTGGCAGGGGTTCGTGGTCCGCCTCGCCGTGGCGGCTCGCCGAGACAGATTCCTGTCTACACGACGAATCGCCTGTTTCAATGTGTTACGTCTCAGCTGGGCCTGACGATCTGCTGCAACGCCCAGTGATTGCCGTCCGGGTCGTCGAACTGGACGAACCGGCCCCAGGCCAGGTCCTCCACCTCGCTGACCTCCGCGCCGCGCGAGACCAGTTCGGCCCGGACCTTGTCGGCGTCGTCGACCACGGCCTGCAGCCCCTTCACCGTGCCGGGCTCGGCGGTGGTCAGGCCCTTGCCGAAGGCGATCGAGCAGGCCGAGCCGGGCGGGGTCAGCTGCACGAAGCGCACCTCGTCGCTGACCGTGTGGTCGTGGTCGAGGGTGAAGCCGATCTTGTCGACGTAGAAGTCCCGCGCCCGGTCCACATCGGACACCGGCAGGATCACGAGCTCGATTCTGATCTCCATGGACACCACCCTAGGCGTCATTGCGGACAGGTTCTGTCCTCAATGGCATTGCTCGTGCAACGCCTTCGTGACCAGCGGGAACAGGCGGGCATGAGCACACTGTCCGGCCCGCCCTGGTAGGCCTTCTCGTTCACCGGAACTCCGCTCGGCCGGGCCCGGCCCCCGGGCCGGCCCGGCTCCATGTCCGACTCCCGGTGACCCGGACGAGCCGGCGCTACGGCGACCGGGACGCCACCGCCGAGGTTGTCGAGCGGCACGGCCCGACCTTCTGACCCGTCCGGGTAGCTCCTTGACCCTCCTGTAACAGGAGGGCCGATGATGCGTTCATGGCGGTCCTCCTGTCCATCGGCGACTTCTCGCGGATGACCTATCTCAGCGTCAAGGCGCTGCGGCACTATCACGACCTCGGCCTGCTGGTGCCGGCCGAGGTCGACCCCGGCACGGGGTACCGGCTGTACGAGCCGGGCCAGGTCGGAACGGCGCAGGCGATCCGGCGGTTCCGGGACCTGGGCATGCCGTTGGACGAGGTCGGGGCGGTGCTGGCCGCCCCGGACGTCACGGCGCGCAACGAGCTGATCGCCGCCCATCTGCGCCGGGTGGAGCGGCAGCTGGAACGGACGCAGGCGGCGGTGAGCTCGCTGCGGCTGCTGCTGGAGCGGCAGCCGCAGCCCATCGAAGTCGAGTGCCGCTCGGTCCCGGCCGTCCCGGTCCTGGCCATCAGGGACCGGATCTCGATGGACGACAGCGAGCAGTGGTGGGCCGAGGCCTTCGACCGCCTGCACGCGGCCGTGGGCGAGCACCGGGCCGGCCCGGACGGCTGCCTCTACCACGAGGAGTTCTTCGCCGAGGACATCGGCGACGTGCTGGCCTACGTCCCGGTCCGGGGCAATCCCGCCGGCCGCGGCGCCGTCGAGGCCGTCCAGCTCCCCGCCGCCGACCTGGCCGTCACCCTGCACCGGGGGCCGTTCGGCGAGCTGGACCAGACCTACAGCGCCCTGGGCACGTACGTGGCCCAGCGCGAGATCGGCGCCGACGGCCCGATCCGGGAGACCTATCTGATCACCACCGGCGACGAGTCGCGGCACCGCACCGAGGTCTGCTGGCCCGTCGCCTCTCTTACCCACTAGGAGCACCACGATGAGCAGCACCGTCTACGCGATCACCTTCGACTGCGGCGACGCCGCCGAGCTGGCCGAGTTCTGGGCCCGGGTCACCGACCGCAAGGTCGACGCCGGCGGATCGGCCACCTTCGCCTCCGTCGGCGTCCAGGACGAGCAGCCCGGCGCGCCTCGGATGATGTTCTTCACGGTTCCGGAGGGAAAGTCGGCGAAGAACCGGCTGCACCTCGACCTGATGACGTCCGACCTGGACGCCGAGGCCGAGCGCCTGGTGTCGTGCGGCGCGACCAGGGGCGCCGAGTTCGAGGAGTTCGGCGCGCACTGGATCACCCTCACCGATCCCGAGGGGAACGAGTTCGACCTCGTCTCGGGCTGACCGGGCGGGCGCCGCCACCATGACGCGCATCACGCAACGCTGTCGTGGCGGCCGGGAACACACCGGGCATGACGACCAACAAGCTGACCATGACCCCTCGCCATGACGGCCGCGCTCGGCGTGTTCGCCGTGGGCGGCGCGATGGCCTTCGCCGCCGTGCCAGGCTCGACCCCCGCGCCGGCCGCCGGCTCCCAGGCGCTGCAGAGCCCCCTCACCGGTGACGCGAAGATCGCTCAGGACTGCCTCGGCACCGCCGGCGACGTGGCCAACAAGGCCTCGTGGCGCCCCGGCGCCCGGATCAACCTCGACGCCAACCACGGCTTCCTCGTGATCCGCGACGACAAGAACGCCGCCGTGTGCGTGATCGAGGACGGCAAGGGCACCGGCCTGATGGGCGGCGTGATCGACAACCACGGCTACGGCAAGCTCACCGCCCAGCGCCCGTTCGACTACCTGACGTCCATGAACTACGCGCACCAGTCCGTCCACTTCGGAATCGCCGCCACCGACGTCACCGGCGTCACCCTGGTGGGCCCGAACAAGTCCGAGGCGGCCGCCGTGGTCAAGGACGGCACCTTCGCCGTGCTGGCCAAGGACGCTGAGAACAGCAATGCGTCCACCACGAACCACATTCGAGTGACCCTCGCCAACGGCGGCGTCGTTTCCGGCCCGTTCCGCGGCTAGGATGAGACCCCGGCCGTCTTCGGGGGCGGCCGGGGGTCTCGTCCCGCGCAGCGATGCGGTTGAGAACTGACGCAACGCTGGCGGGCCGGCCGGGAACATACCCGGTGTGACGACGGCTGGAGAGTACGTGCGACTGGTGGAGACGCCTGACTGGGGCGATCCGCCGCCGTGTGATGACCAGACGCTGTGGGAGCGCGCGGCACGCGGTGACCGTGCGGCGTTCGGCGAGCTGTACCAGCGGCACGCCGAGGCCGTGTGGAACTACGCCTACCGGCTGACCGGCTCCTGGTCGACCGCCGAGGACCTCACGTCGTCGACCTTTCTCGCCGCGTGGCGCAAGCTGGGCGACATGACCCTGGTCAACTCCAGCGCGCGGCCGTGGCTGTACACCGTGGCCAGCAACCTGGCCCGCCACGAGTTCCGCCGCGCCGGCCGGTTCTCGCGGGTGCTGACCCGGGTCCCGCTCAACGACACCGCCCGCGACCACGCCGACGAGGTCGCCGCCCAGATCGACGCCGACCGCCGGCTCCGGGTCGTGCTCGACGCCGTCGACAAGCTGCCCAAGGGCGAGCGCCAGGCCGTCGAGCTCTGCCTGCTCGGCGAGCTGTCCACCGCCGAGACCGCCGAGGTGCTCGGCATCGCCGAAGTCAGTGTGCGGGCTCGGGTCTCCCGGGCCCGCAGCCGCCTGCGTGGCCTGCTGGGCGGCATGGGTCTTGAGGAGGAGGGCCGATGAACGAGACTCCCGAGCTTCCGGAGCGGCGTCAGATGCCCGACGCCTTGCGTGACCGCCTCTGGTCCGAGCAGATCGAGCCCCAGCTCGCCACCCGGAGCCGCTCCCTGCGCGCCCCCTTCGCCGTCGCCGCCTCCGTCGTCGTGCTCGCCGCCGCCGTCGCCGTCGCCTTCACCCAGCTCCGCGGCCACGACGCCGAGGTCGCCTCCGGCCAGTCCCCCCTCGTCCGCGAATGCGTCCGCAGCGGCAAGAACCTGCCCGACCCCACCGCCTGGCGCGCCGGCGCCCGCTTCGACCTCTCCCCCCAGCTCGGCTTCCTCGTCATCCGCAGCAACCGCACCGCCGCCGCCTGCACCATCGAGAACGGCCACGGCACCGGCCTCATCGGCGGCGCCCCCGAGGACACCGACCTCTACTCCCAGCTCACCCCCGACCGCCCCTTCGACTACCTCACCTCCATGAACTACGCCAAGGACCACATCCACTTCGGCATCGCCACCCACGACGTCGCCACCATCGACCTCGTCGGCCCCGACAACTCCGTCTCCCCCGGCGTGGTCGGCGACGGCACCTTCATCGTCCGCGACAACATCGCCGAAGACAGCAACCAGCCCTCCACCAACTACGTTCGGGCCACCCTCAACAACGGCCGCACCATCCAGGCCCCGCTGAGGAACTAACGGCGGTCGGGTTGGGTGGGGTGTCGGTTCTTGAGTTGTGGTGGTGCGTCGGATGTCCGCACCGCGCGGTTGCCGTCTCCGCCTGCACAACAATCATTCTCTCTACGGCATGCGGTGTTGGGGTGGAGGGGCGCTAGGTGGGTGAGCGGGGTGCGTTGCGCGACATCGGTTTGGTGGGTGCGTGCGTTTTGCAGAAGGCTTGGGACGGGTCGGAGGGTGGGGGACAGGTCTCCGTGATGAAAGCGTTGCGCGGGTTTTGGAAAGCGATTTCCAGCGACGGGTCTGAAGGGTGCCACGATCGTATATAGGTTGGTGTGTAACGGAAGTGGATCACAAAGGCGGGTAGTATTGGAGTATGTCGGCGAATCCTGAATTCCCTGCCGACACCGAAGGGTGGAGGCAGGACGAGCGGGCGCTGTGGGAAGCGGGCGAGGAAGCCGAGAGCCCGTGCCGGGCGGTGACGATGGTGGACCGGCGGCCGGTGTTCTCGGACGGGCTGGGAGAAACGGGGCAGAGAGGCAGGGCACTGGCCTGCCCCGATGCTGGCTGGTGTCCGGCCGGCGCGGGCACTGCCAACCTCCACGCAGTGACGCAGAGACGCGGAAGCGGAGAGGCGAGCGGGCTACTCGGCGAGGAGCGAAGCGCCGATGGTGTCCTTGCAGACCTCCACGGAGTAGGCCATGAGGCCGCCGGCCTGGGCGTCGCGAAAGAGGCGCTCGATGGGGGACGAGCGCAGGTAGCCGGCGGAGGCGCCGCCGACGCGGACGGCGAGCTGGGCGGCGTCGACGGCGATCTGGTTGGCGAGCTGCTTGGCGCGCATGGTGGCGGGGATGAACTCGGGGGAGTTCTGGTCGGCCAGCCAACACATGTGGTGGGAGTACATGCCAGCGGCCTCAAGGCGGGAGTGGACGTCGGCGGCGTCGAAGCGGAGCCACTGCATGTCGGCCAGCGGACGGCCGGTGGTGGGGATGACGCGGCGGCGGGCGTGGGAAACCAAGGCGGCGAGGGCGGCGTCGGCGATGCCGAGGGACAGGAAAGCCAAGCCGGCGCCGATGTGGTTGGGGTGAGGACCGGAAGACGGGGGACAACGGCGGTCCGAACGCAACAGGGTGCCGGTGAACTCGATGAGCTGGCTGCGGCTGGCCCGCAAGCCCATGGTGTCCCAGATGGGGATGTACCGCATGGACGACGGATCGGCGGCCAGGCCGAAAAAAGTGGCCCGATCGTCGACCAGGGCGTTGATCAGGAAGTGGTCGGCGATCTCGCAGCCGGAGGCGAAGCGCTTGGCGCCGGTCAGCGCGAAGCCGCCGGGCACGGGCTGGGCGTGCTGCAAAGGCATCAAGAACAGGTTGCCGCCGGTGGGCTCGGACAAGGCGTTGCAGAAGCGGCGGCCGGCGATCAGCTCGGCGGCGTAGAAGCGGGCGACGTCGGGAGCGGAGCGGGTGACGAGGCCGGCGGCGGCGCCGATGTGCATGACCCAGATGCACGCGGTGGACGGGCATGCGGCGCCCAACAACCGGACGATCTGCCCAAAACTGCGGTAGCTCAGGGACGACCCGCCGTACTCGACGGGCAGCAGGGCGGTGTCGAGCCCGCTGCGGTGCAGGGCCTGGAGATTGGCCAGCGGCAGCTCACCGCTCTCGTCATAGGCGCCGGCGGTCTCGGTGAACGAGGCGGCCAGCTCGACGGCGGTGTCGATCCACGCCTGCTCGTGCGCGGGCGGCGCGAAGGGATGCCCGGCGGTGATCACGGCGTCCACTTTCCCGGCAGTCTGTCCACCTTCGTATGCATACCAGCTGAATCCGCAGAAGACGCGGCGAACGGCAACCAAGACGCTGCGACAACAGGGTGACTGCGAGGCAGACGAGCGGCGAAAACTGACAACAGGCACGGTCACACGTGTTGAGCAGCGACCTGACCATGGCCTAGAACGGCCGCCCGTTATCCCTCGCCCTGGTGACCTGCGCGACCGCCGGGCACCTACGACACCCGCGAAACCGTGCTCAAGCGGACGGCACGGGCGTGACCACCAACAGTGCCTGCGCGGCCATGGCGGGCAAGTGGTTCAGCCCCTACGACGACGCGGCCAAGACGGCGCTGACCACCATGCTCAACGGCTGCTGAGAGCCGAAGTCGAGGCCGGCTCCGACACAAACTGTTGACGCCTAGGAGCTTCGCTGCCAGACTGTGGCCATCATGGTTTACTGACTTCGCACCCAGCCCGCGTCCGCGGCCCGCGACCTGAGAGTCGCCGACGGCCCGGCGGGCTTTCCGCATCCCGTTCCTTCCGCGGTAGGTGTCGCATGTCAAATATTCCCTTTCTGCACGCCCATGACCTGGTCAAAACCTATGGCGACCGGCGCGTTCTCGACGGCGTCGGACTGACGGCGTCCCCGGGCCAGCGGCTCGGCCTGGTCGGCGACAACGGCGTGGGCAAGTCCACCCTGCTGCGCCTGCTCGCGGGCGACGAAGAGCCCGACGCCGGCACGGTCAGCCGGCCGCAGGACTGCGGATTCCTGTTGCAGGAACTGCCTTTCGGCCCGGACGACACGGTCCGGCACGTCATCGACGACGCGCTGGCCGACATCAGGGCGGCCCGGCGGCGGCTGGACGAGCTGGGTGCGCGGATGACCCGCGACCCCGAGGACGACGAAGTCCTGGCCGAGTACGGCGATGTGCTGGAGTGGGCGCAGGACCACGACCTGTGGGACGCGGACCGCCGCGCGGAGCTGGTGCTGGCCGGGCTCGGACTGTCCGAAGTGGACCCGAGCCGGCGGCTGGCGCGGTTCTCCGGCGGGCAGCGGTCCCGGCTGGGCCTGGCCGCGCTGCTGATCCGGCAGCCCCGGGCGATGCTGCTGGACGAGCCGACCAACCACCTCGACGACGAGGCGGTGACGTTCCTGGAGCAGCAGCTGACCAAGCTGCCGGGCACGGTGGTGGTGGCCTCGCACGATCGTGTCTTCCTGGACGCGGTGTGCACGGACATCCTCGACCTGGACCCGGCCCGCGGCGGGGCGACCCGCTTCGGCGGCGCCTACACCGACTACCTGGCGGCCAAGCGGGCCGAGCGGGCCCGCTGGGAGCAGCAGTACGACGAGGAGCAGACGGAGCTGGCCGAGCTCAAGGAATCGGTGAACGTCACCGCGCGCCAGGTGAACCACCACCGGGCGATGAAGGACAACAACAAGGCCGCCTACGACCGGCACGGCGGGCGGGTGCAGAAGCAGATCTCCCGCCGGGTCCGCAACGCCCAGCAGCGGCTGGACGAGCTGACCAGGGCGCAGGTCCGCCGGCCGCCACAACCGTTGCGGTTCAAGGCCGACCTGACCGGCAAGACACTGCCGGACCAGCTGGCCGTGTCGCTACGACACGTGCAGCTGCCGGGTCGGCTGCAGCTGGACGAGTTGGACGTCACGACCTCGGCCCGGCTGATGGTGCGGGGCGGCAACGGGGCCGGCAAGTCCACGCTGCTGAAGGTGTTGGCGGGCAAGCTGACTCCGGCCAACGGCGTGGTGCACCGGGCCCGTGGCGTGAGGATCGGCCTGCTGGAGCAGGACGTTGCCTTCGCTGACCAGACGAAGACGCCGCGCCAGATCTACGCGGCGGCCGGCGAGCAAGCGGTCGCGTTGTCCCAGCTGGGTTTGCTGGCCGGGAGGGATCTGGACCGGCCGGTGGGGCAGCTGTCGATCGGGCAGCGGCGGCGGCTGGCGCTGGCGGTGCTGATCGCCCGGCCGCCGGAGGTGCTGCTGCTGGACGAGCCGACCAACCACCTGTCCCTCGGCCTGGCCGAGGAACTGGAGCAGGCGCTGCGGTCGGCGCCAGGAGCGGTGGTCATCGCGTCGCACGACCGGTGGCTGCGCAAGACATGGCAGGGCGCCGAACTGGTGCTCGCCGACGGCAAGGTCGCATAACACCTGAGAGAAGGAGGGCCGTGCGGTGATCACGCGTCGCAGGCCACGTCCGACCGTCCACATCGAACTCAGGAGGCCCCCTTGTCAGCTCAGCTCACCATTCGGAACGTCAGCAAGTCCTTTGCCCACCGGCGAGTGCTCGACACCGTCTCCGCGACGGTCCGCCCGGGCGAACGCGTGGGTGTCGTCGGCGACAACGGATCCGGCAAGTCCACGCTGCTCCGGCTGATCGCCGGCCAGGAGCGGCCGGACGACGGGGAGGTCATCGTCGAGGCGCCGGGCGGGATCGGACACCTCGGGCAGGTGCTCGACCTGTCGCCGACGGCCACCGTCGGCGACGCGATCGACGCCGCCCTGGTCGAGATCCGAGAACTGCAAAGGAAAATCCACGAGGCCGAGCAGACCCTGGATGAGGGTGGCCTCGCGGCGTACGGGGATCTGCTCACGGCGCTGGAGATCCGCGACGGCTACCGGGCCGACGCCAAGGTGGCGGCGGCGATGTCCGCGCTGGGCATCGGCCATCTCGACCGCGACCGTCCACTGGGGACGATATCGGGTGGCCAGCAGGCCCGGCTGGCGCTGGCCGGCGTGCTGTCGTCCGAGCCGGAGCTGCTGCTGCTCGACGAGCCCACCAACCATCTCGACGCGCAGGCGCTGAGCTGGCTGGAGGACCGGCTGCGGGCCCACCGGGGCACGCTGGTCGTGGTCACTCATGACCGGCTGCTGCTGGAACGGGTGGCCACCGCGATCATCGAGGTGGACGGCGACCGCCGTGCGATCACCCGCTACGGCAACGGATACGCCGGCTACCTCGACGAGAAGCGGGCCGCCCGGCAGCGCTGGGAGCAGCAGTACGCCGAGTGGGCCGGGGAGATCGAGCACTGGACGCAGTGGGGCGCGACCACGGCGTATCGCGTCGCACCCGGCCGTGCGATGAAGGACCACAACAAGTGCAAGTACAACGGGGACGGCCAGCGGGTGCAGGCCAGCATCTACACGCGGGTGCGCAGCGCGGCCGAACGCCTCGACCGACTGCGGGCCGAGCCGGTGCCGAAGCCACCGGATCCGTTGCGGCTCAACGCACCGCTGTCCGGCGGCGCGGCCGAGGGCACGGTGATCGAGCTGTCCGACGTCAGCGTCGCCGGCCGGCTGGCGGTCGACCACCTCACGGTGTCGGCCGGTGAGCGGCTGTTCGTCTCCGGGCCGAACGGGGCGGGCAAGTCCACGCTGCTGGCCGTGCTGTCCGGCGAGCTGCGACCGGACGCCGGCACGGTGACCCGCAACGGCCGGATCGGCTACCTGCCACAGGAGAACACGGTCCGGCACCCGGAACGCGGCGTGCTGGCCACGTTCGCCCAGGGCCGGGTCGGCACCGCCGACGAGCACGCGGAGCGGCTGATGTCGCTGGGCCTGTTCGCCGAGTCCGACCTGCGCACGCCGGTGGGCTCGCTGTCCATCGGGCAGCAGCGCCGGCTGGCGCTCGCGCGGTTGTTGGTGCAGGAGGTGGATGTGCTGCTGCTGGACGAGCCGACCAACCACCTGTCGCTGACGCTGGTGGAGGAGATGGAGGCCGCGCTGGCCGACTACTCCGGCGCGGTTGTCGTCGTCTCGCACGACCGGCTGCTGCGCAACCGTTGGCGGGGCGGGGAACTGCCGCTGCGCGAGGGCCGGCCGCTGTGCGTGGCGGCCTGAAAGGCGGCCTGGGGGCGTGTCGAGCGCCCCTGGGCCGCTAGCCGCCAACTCGGGACCGGGGCGCGCTAGCCGCCGGCGTCCGGGCGGTGTGGTTCGAGGTCGTCGTGCTGCTGTGGTGGGCGGTCCTCATCGCCCACGGCCGGGCCAGTACGTCAGCTCGTCCCGGCCGCCTTCGTCACGGTGATCACGCCTTGACCGCGTCGCCGATGGCTTGGTCGAGGATGGACAGACCCAGCGCGATGTCCTCGTCGGAGGCGGTCAGGGCGGGGGCGATGCGGAAGACGCCGCCCATGCCCGGCAGCTGCACGATGTTCATGTGCAGCCCCAGTTCCAGGCAGCGGCGGGTGACACGCTGACCCAGGTCGTCGGAGATCAACTCCAGGCCGGCCAGCAGGCCGCGGCCGCGAACGTCGGTGACGACCTCGTGCGAAGCGGCGATCTCCTTCAGGCCTTGACGGAGGACGGCGCCGAGCTGTCGGGCCCGTTCGTCGAGGCGGTCGCGGACGAGGACGTCCAGGACGGTGTTGCCCACGGCGGCGGGCAGTGGGTCGGAGACGTGGGTGGTGAAGAACAGGTAGCCGCGATCATGGGCCTCCTGCTCGATCTCCGCGGTGGTCACGACCGCGGCCAGGGGCAGGCCGGCGCCGAGCGTCTTGGACAGGGTGAGGATGTCCGGCACGATGCCGTCCCGCTCGAACGCGTACCAGGAACCGGTGCGGCACAAGCCGGTCTGGGCTTCGTCGAGGATGAGCAGCATGCCCCGCTCGCGACACTTCTGGTGCAGGGCGGCGAAATAGCCGAGCGGCGGCTCGATCACGCCGCCGGAGCTGAGGATCGGCTCCACGATGCAGGCCGCGAGGTTGCCGGTCGACTGGGCGTCGATCATCTCGAAGCCGAGGTCCAGCTGCTGATGCCAGTCCGCGCCCGGCACCGGAAGGGCGAAGTTGCCGGGCGCGGCCGGGCCGTAGCCCTTGCGGCCGGCGCTGTAGGTGGCGCCGGCGGCGGCCTGGGTCATGCCGTGCCAGGAGCGGACGAAGGACACGATCTCGTGGCCGCCGGTGACCAGCTTGGCCATCCGGATCGCGGCCTCGTTCGACTCGGCCCCGGTGGTCAGCAGCAGGACCTTCTCCAGCGGGGCCGGCAGGGTCTCGGCGAGGCGGCGGGCCAGGTCCACGACCGGGCGGCTGAGCATGCCGCTGAACAGGTGGTCGAGCGTCGCTGCCTGGCGGTGCACGGTGGCCACGATCTCCGGGTGAGAGTGGCCGAGGATGGCGCTCATCTGCCCGGACGTGAAGTCCAGGATCTTGCGGCCGTCCTCGGTGAACACGTAGCTGCCCTCGGCGCGGGCGATGATCTCGCGGGTGAAGTCGGCCCGACCCGCGTAGCGGACGAGGTGCTTGTCGGCGTCTGTCCAGAAGTCGGCCATGCCCTCGACGGTAGGAGGCGTGCGAGCGACACGTCCAGCTCACAATTCTGGCTTGGTTGTACGGCTGAGCCGCACAATGGGCGGCATGCTGAACCCGTGGCGGCTGCGGCTGCTGAGCCGGCTCGACACCCTGGGCACCATCCGCGCGGTCGCCCTGGACGCCAACCTGTCGGCCTCCAGCGTGTCCCAGCAGCTCGCCGTGCTGGAGACGGAAACCCGCACCCAGCTGCTGGAACGCACCGGCCGGCGGGTTCGCCTCACGCCCGCCGGCCAGCTGCTGGCCCGGCGGGCGCGGGCGATCCTCGACCACATGGACACCGTCGAGGCCGAGCTGCGCGGCCTGCACGACGAGCCGGCCGGCCTGGTCCGGCTCGGGGCCTTCCAGAGCGCCATCCACACCCTCGCCGTGCCCGCCGTGCAGCGATATCCGCAGCTCGACGTCGAGCTGCTGGAGTTGGAGCCGCACGAGTCCATTCCCGCCCTGCGCGGCGGCGACGCCGACGTGATCATCACGACCACCGACTTCGTCGAGCTGCCGCTGGGCCCCGACCTCGACATAGTGCCCTTGGCTGCCGATCCCGTCGTGCTCGTCGCCTCGCCCGACCGCAACGTCCCGCGCGGCCCCGCCGTCCTCTCCGACTACGCCGCCGAGCCGTGGGCGCTCGACATTCCCCAGTCGTACATGGCGAATCTGACCCTCCGGCTGTGCCGCGAGTCGGGCTTCGAGCCTCGGGTGGTGTGCCGGTTCAGCAACTACCTCATGACGCTGCAACACGTCGAGGCCGGGCTGTCCATCGCACTGCTGCCCGGCCTCGCCGTCGATCGCCGCTACCGCGTCGTCACCCGTGAGCTCGCCGTTCCCGTCACCCGCACCATCGCGGCGGTCGTGCGGCGGGGCTCGCCCCGCCGGGCGGCCGTCAACCTCGTGCTCAATGCCTTGCAGGAACAGCCTTTGCCGACGGACTAGGCCGGTGGCGTTGACCGGCTGCCGGTCAGCACTGGATGGCGCGGATCCACGCGTTCTCGGCGTTGGCGCCGGGTTCCGCGTTGTAGTTCCACGAGTGGGCGTACCACTCGGACCCGTTGTGCTGGACCAATGCCCCGCTGTCGTAGGCCGTGTCGCGCTGCCATTCGCCGGCTTGGCAGAGGGCGTTGTGCGTGGTCGCCGGGGGTGGGGGAGCGGCCGGCGGCTTCGCCGTGGTCTTCGGCGGGGCGGCCGGCGCCTTGGTGGTGGTCGTTGTCGTGGTCGTCGTCGGAGGCGCCGACGTCGTGGTCGCAGTGGTGGAGCTCGGTGTCGTCGAGGTCGCGCTGGCCGCCGAGGTGGTGGGGTACGGCACCGGCTCCGCGACCGGATCGGGCGAGCGGGTGACGGCCCAGAGCACCATGCCGAGGCAGAACAGCCCCAGAATCGCGGCAGTGATGATCACGGTGCGTTTCTGGCGGTTGGTCATGGCCGGTACACCTCCGTGAGCCCGGTCGGGGGAACCGAGTGGCGCAAGTGGGTGATCTCCACGGCGGCTCACCTTAGACCATTTCGCACAGTAATCGTGAAAGGGGTTCACTTCCCGTGTGGGCGTCACTGGCGGAGAGTGGGCCTTGACCGGACGGTGCTGGCCGGATTTCCGCAGGCCACCGCCCCCCGGTCCACTGTGGATAGCATGCCGCCTGTGCTTCAGTCGGAGTCCTTGACCCAGGACCGTCAGGACGTGCCCGCCCGTCGCTGGCTGCACGTGGCCATCGGCAGCGGTGTCGTCGCCGTCCTCGTCTACGTGCTCGCCGTGCTCACGCCCGTCGGCCAGGAGCTGGAGAACGCCGCTCTGCGCGGCGCCGACCAGGTCGGCGCCAGCGAGGCCGGCAACGCCAGCCAGGGCTTGGACCAGATCACCGTCTACTCCCTGGCCGCCGCCGTGGTCCTCATCGCCGCCATCGGCCTGCTGCGCCGCCGTTGGGAGCTCGCGCTGGCCGCCGTCGGCGTCATCGTCGCCGGCCAGATCATCACCCAGGGCCTCAAGCGCTACGTCCTGCCCCGGCCGCCCCTGGTCTCCCTCACCGGCCACTACGCCGACAACAGCCTGCCCAGCGGCCACACCACCATCGCCATGACCGTGCTGTTCGCCGCCTTGATCGTCGTGCCCTACCGATGGCGTGGGGTCGCGCTGTTCTTCGTCCTGTCCTGGGCCGTCGGCATCGGCGCCTACACCGTCACCGCCAAGTGGCACCGCCTCTCCGACACCCTCGCCGCCGACGCCATCGCCCTCGCTCTCGGCTGCCTCGCCTCCTGGTGGCTCGCCGGGCGGGGTTTGGTCTCCCGTCACGACGGCAAGCGCCGCATCCCCCGGGTCCTCATCGTCACGTTCACCGCGCTTGTCGGCGTGTTCTTCCTGGCCTTCGGCGTGTTCTTCACCGTCGTGCTGTTGGCCCGTGACGGCCTGGACAGTGCCCTGCGGGACGACACGTGGATCATCTACCTGTCCGCGCAGTCGTTGGCCTCGGCCGGGTCGATCGTCGCCGCGCTGGTGTTTCTGTGGAGCTGGCGGCGGTTGGAGATCGGCTAGGGCCGGTTGGCCGAGAAGTAGCCGGCGATGTCGACGACCACGTCGACCGAGCCGGCCAGGTTGGACACCGAGAACGACCGCTGCCACAGGCTCACGATCGCCATGTTCGGCACCGTCTCGCCGGCGCCCAGGTTCAGCGTCGACGCGTCGGGCCGGGTGGAATCACCCGGCCACGCCGTGAGAAACGTCGAGGTGGTGGCGTCGGTGGCGGTGATGTTCACGGCGACGGCGTCGGCGCTGAGCACGGTCTGCGGGCTGACGTCGACGGCCAGCACGCCGCCCGGGCCGACGGGGTGGCTGTCCCGGGTGTCGACGACCCGCTGCGGCACGCCGGGAAAGAACCAGTCGCCGGCGTCGCTGACGTAGAAGCCGGACACGTCGGCGATGAGGTCGACGGAGCCGAGATGGTTGTACAGGTCGATCTTGCGGCTGGGCGGCACGGCGACGGTGACCAGGTTGGCCCGTGTCCAGCCGGGGGCCAGGTTCAAGGAGCTCGCGGCCGGCTGGGCGACGCCGTCGGGCCACGCGGTGACGAAGGTCGGGGCGGTGGTGTTGGTGGCGGTCAGGTTGAACACGACGGCGGTCGCGGTCGGCGGCAGCACGGAAGACAGGTCCAGCACGGTGGACTCGTGCGGGCCGAGGGGGCCGCGGCCGGTGCGGGTGTCCATCACCCGCTGGGGCGAATGCCCGACATAGCCCGAGCCGTTGCCGGCGTAGTAGCCCTGGAGATCGGCGACCACGCCGAGATCGCCGCGCACGGCGATGTCGAGCTTTCGGTTGTCCGGCAACGAGACCGTGGTCAGGTTGGCCGCGGTCTGCCGCTGCGACACGTTCAGGTTCGAGGTGCTCGGCCGCTGCTGCCCGTCGGGCCACACCGTCACGAAGCTGTCCACGTTCGCCTCGACGCCGGTCAGGTTCAAGACCACGGCGGCCGTCCCGGCCGGCACCGAGCCGGACAGGTCCAACACCAGGTGATCGCCTTCGACGCCGACCCCGGTGCCGTCCCGGGTGTCCAACACCCGCTGCGGTGTCACGGCGGTGAACCTGGTGGCCGGAGTCGCGGCGCCGGCCGGCGCGGCCACCGTCACGATCGCGGTCACGGCCGTCAGAACCGCAAGCAGCACAGCACGTTTCGACATCTGACCCCACCTGATCCGGGGTGACGCCACCACGGCGTCCGCTGCCCCCGAATCCCCTGAAGGTCACCCTAGCGTCCGCGCGGACGCCTCGGCTTCGCCCATCCGAACGTAAGTTCGACGGCCCGCTTCCAGTTGGCGTACTCGGCGTCCCGGTCGTCGGCATTCCACTGTGGAGTCCAGCGCGCCGCGAGATGCCAGTTCCGGCGCAAGCCCTCCAGATCAGGCCAGTAGCCGACGGCCAGACCGGCTGCGTAGGCGGCGCCGAGCGACACGGTCTCGGCCACCATGGGCCGCAGCACGGGAACATCCAGCACGTCGGCGATGGTCTGCATCAACAGGTGATCGGCGGTCATGCCGCCGTCCACCTTCAGCGCCTTGGACGACACGCCCAACTCGGCGGCCATCGCGTCGACGACCTCACGCGTCTGCCACGCCGTGGCTTCCAGCACCGCGCGGGCCAGATGTCCCTTGGAGATGTACGAAGTGAGGCCGACGATGATGCCCCGTGCCTCGCTGTGCCAATGCGGCGCAAAGAGGCCCGAGAACGCCGGCACGATGTAGCAGCCGCCGTTGTCGGTCACGGTCCGGGCCAGCGTCTCGATCTCCGGGGCGCTCTGGATCAACCCGAGCTTGTCCCGGAACCACTGCACGAGCGAACCCGTGACGGCGATCGACCCCTCCAGGGCATAGGTCGCGGGCTCGCCGCCGAGCTGATAGCCGATGGTGGTCAGCAACCCGTGCTCGGACTTCACGAGCGTGTCGCCGGTGTTCATCAACAGGAAGCTGCCGGTGCCGTAGGTGCACTTGGTCTCGCCCTTGGCGAAACACGTCTGCCCGAACAGCGCGGCGTGCTGGTCTCCGAGCGCGGCGGCGATCGTGATACCGGGAACCACGCGGGTGGTCTTGCCATGGATCTCCGTGGACGCGCGGATTTCCGGCAGCATGGACGCGGGAATGTCGAAAAAGGACAGCAGCTCGTCGTCCCACGCCTGCGTGGTGATGTTCATCAGCATGGTGCGGCTGGCATTGGTGACGTCGGTGACGTGCAGGCCGCCGCTCACGCCGCCGGTGAGATTCCAGATCAGCCAGGTGTCGATGGTGCCGAACAGGAGCTCGCCGCGCGCGGCCCGCTCCCGCAGCCCCGGAGTGTTGTCCAGCAGCCATTTCAGTTTGGGGGCGGAGAAGTACGTCGCCAGCGGCAGGCCGCAGCGGTCGCGAATGCCGGCGCTGTCCGGGCGGGCGGTCAGCTCGCCGACCAGCTCCTCGGTCCGGATGTCCTCCCACACGATGGCCCGCCCGACGGGCACGCCGGTGTTTCGGTCCCACACCACGGCGGTCTCGCGCTGGTTGGTGATGCCCAGCGCCACCACCTGGTCCGCGCCGACGCCGCCGTCCCGCAGCGTCTGCGGCAGGATCCGGTCCACGTTGCGCCAGATCTCGACGGCGTCCTGCTCCACCCAGCCCGGCCGCGGATGGTACTGGCGGTGTTCCCGCTGCACGACCGAGACCAGCCGGGCGCTCTGGTCGAACAGGATGCACCGGGTGGAGGTGGTGCCCTGGTCGATCGCCATCACATACCGTTGCGCCATGATCCCCGCTCAGTCGGTCAACGCCCGGGACACGGCCTCGGCCGCGCTGGCCACCTGACTCACCAGGCTCGGCTTGGGCCGGCTGGCCGGATCGCAGATCCGGTCCACCGCACCGGAAACGCCGATCGCGCCGACGACCAGGCCGCCGAACGCGCGGATCGGCGCGGCGATGCTGGCCTCGCCCGGCATGCACTCCTCGGCCTCGCTGGCCCAGCCGCTGGCCCGCACCTGGGTCAACACCCGCTCCAACGCCTGCGGGGAGACGATCGTGCGCCGGGTCAGCGAGGTGAGCTCGCGATCGCGGCTCAGCGACGCGTCGTAGGCGAGTAGCACCTTGCCGAAGGCGGTGGCGTGCAACGGAAGCATCGCGCCCACACCCAACGTCTGCATGGTGTCATCGGGTCGGAAGACGTGGTGCACGACGAGCACCGCCCCGTCGTGGTGCACCCCGATGCGCACTTCCTGGCCGCTGCGCGCGGCCAGCGCGTCGGCCCAGTTCAGCGAGCGTGAGCGCAATTCGTTCGCGTCGAGATAGCTGGTCCCCAGGTGCAGCAGCGCGGCGCCGAGGCGGTAGCGGCCGGATTCCTGGTCCTGTTCGACGAATTCGACCCGTTGCAGGGTGCGCAGGATGCCGTGCGCGGTGCCCTTGGGCAGGCCGAGCGAGGCGGCGATCTCGGCCAGCCCGTACTGGCCGGAGCCGCGCGCCAGCAGCCGCAGCATGGCGGCGGCACGCTCGATGGACTGGATGGGGCCGGGCACGGCGTCAGCTAATCAAACGAGCACGTTGTCGGCAATGTCGAACGCCCGGAGGTGCGACGGGACACGGTCGGGGACGCATCCAGCCGCGAGATCGTCGGATAGTAATCGGACGACCACTCTGTGGTGTGAGCCACCGTTCGACATTGTCGACCGCTGCCCGTTGAGGGCCGGATCACCGCTGCTTACGTTCCCCTCACTCACTGGGGGTGGGTGGCCGTTCAACGATGAATGGAGAAGTGGGTGGCTCTAGGAGCGGTGTTCCTCAGCGAGGTGCTCGGCACCGGTTTGCTGATCTTGCTCGGCGCCGGTGTGGTGGCCAACGTGCTGCTGGTGAAGTCCAAGGGCTTCGACGGCGGCTGGCTGCTGATCAACTTCGGGTGGGGCCTGGCCGTGATGGCCGGCGTGTACGTCGCGTTCAAGTCGGGCGCGCATCTCAACCCGGCCGTCACCATCGGCATCCTGACCAGTGGGGCGAGCACGTACGCCCCCGGTGTCGCGGTGTCGCTGGGCTCGACGCTGGTCTATCTGGCCGGGGAACTGGTCGGGGCCTTCATCGGTGCCTGCCTGTGCTTCCTGGCGTACAAGAAGCACTTCGACGAGGAGCCCGACGAGGGCAAGAAGCTGGCCGTGTTCTCCACCGGCCCGGCGATCCGCAGCTTCGGCTGGAACCTGGTCACCGAGATCCTCGGCACGTTCGTGCTGGTCTTCGTGGTGCTGTCGTTCGGCAAGACGCCCTCGGGCCTCGGCCCGCTGGCCGTGTCCATGCTGGTGGTCGGCATCGGCGCCTCCCTGGGCGGCCCCACCGGCTACGCCATCAACCCCGCCCGTGACCTCGGGCCGCGCATCGCGCATGCCATCCTTCCCTTGCGCTACAAGGGAGAACCCCGGTCCACGGAGCCCAAGAACTCCGACTGGGGTTACGCCTGGGTGCCGGTCGTCGGCCCCCTCGTCGGCGGTGTCATCGCCGGTCTCGTCTCCCACGTCGCGTTCTGATCGGAAGGGCATCCGTTATGGCACAGCACATTCTCGCCATCGACCAGGGCACGACCAGCACGCGCGCGATCGTGTTCGACCACGCCGGCGCCATCGTCTCGGTGGGGCAGAAGGAACACGAGCAGATCCTGCCGCGGGCCGGCTGGGTCGAGCACAACCCGGTCGAGATCACCGCCAACACCCGCTACGTCGTCGGCCAGGCGCTGGCCAAGGCCGACCTGAACATCGGCGACCTGGCCGCCGTCGGCATCACCAACCAACGCGAGACCGCGGTGGTCTGGGACCGGCACACCGGCGAGCCGGTGTACAACGCCATCGTCTGGCAGGACACCCGCACCCAGTCCATTGTGGACTCGCTCGGCGCGTTGGGCGGCGGGGCCGACCGGTACAAGGCCAAGGTCGGCCTGCCGCTGGCCACCTACTTCTCCGGCCCCAAGGTGCGCTGGATCCTCGACAACGTCGAGGGCGCCCGGGCCAAGGCCGAGAACGGCGACCTGCTGTTCGGCAACACCGACACGTGGACGCTGTGGAACCTCACCGGCGGCCCGAACGGCGGCGTGCACGTCACCGACGTGACCAACGCGTCCCGGACCATGCTGATGGACCTGGACACGCTGAACTGGGACGCCGAGATCGCCGCGGAGATGGGCATTCCGCTGTCCATGCTGCCCGAGATCCGTTCCTCCTCCGAGCACTACGGGGTCGGCGTCGGTGTGCTCAACGGCGTGCCGATCACCGGCATCCTGGGCGACCAGCAGGCGGCGACCTTCGGCCAGGCCTGCTTCGACGTCGGCACGGCCAAGAACACCTATGGCACCGGCAACTTCATGCTGCTCAACACCGGCACCGAGAAGGTGGCCAGCCGCAACGGTCTGCTCACCACCGTCTGCTACAAGATCGGCTCGCAGGACGCGGTGTACGCGCTGGAGGGCTCGATCGCCGTCACCGGCTCGCTCGTGCAGTGGCTGCGGGACAATCTCGGCATCATCGGCTCCGCCTCGGAGATCGAGGGCCTGGCCCGCAGCGTCGAGGACAACGGCGGCGCCTATTTTGTGCCGGCCTTCTCGGGCCTTTTCGCCCCGTACTGGCGTTCCGACGCTCGCGGCGCGCTGGTCGGCCTGACCCGCTTCGTCAGCAAGGGACATCTGGCCCGCGCGGTGCTGGAGGCTACTGCTTTCCAGACGCGCGAGGTGCTCGACGCCATGAACGCCGACTCCGGCGTGGCCCTGACCGAGCTGAAGGTCGACGGCGGCATGGTCGTCAACGAACTGCTCATGCAGTTCCAGGCCGACATCCTCGACGTTCCGGTGGTGCGGCCCAAGGTCGCCGAGACGACGGCGCTCGGCGCGGCCTACGCCGCCGGGCTCGCGGTCGGCTACTGGGGCGGCGAGGACGAGCTGCGGGCCAACTGGGCCGAGGACAAGCGGTGGACGCCCGCGCTGGACTCGTCCGAGCGGGAACGCGTTTACCGCAACTGGCGCAAGGCGGTCACGAAGTCGTTCGACTGGGTCGACGACGACGTGCGCTGAATGATCGACTAGAAGGAGTTCCCGATGTCCGCAAGGCTGGACGCCGGCTATCGCGAGGCGGCGCTGCGCACTCTCGCCGAGACCGAGTTCGACGTGCTCGTGATAGGCGGTGGCATCGTCGGTGTCGGCGCCGCCCTGGATGCCGCGTCGCGGGGCCTGTCCGTCGCGCTGGTCGAGGCGCGGGACTGGGCATCGGGAACCTCCAGCCGGTCGAGCAAGCTCGTGCACGGCGGGCTGCGCTACCTGGAGCAGTTCGAGTTCTCGTTGGTGCGCGAGGCTTTGCGGGAGCGGGGTCTGCTGCTCAAGCGCCTCGCCCCGCACCTGGTGAAGCCGGTGCCGTTCCTGTACCCGTTGACGCACAAGGGATGGGAACGGCCCTACGTCGGCGCCGGGCTGATGCTGTACGACACCATCGGCGGCGCGACCTCGGTCCCGATGCACAAACACCTGTCCCGCACCAAGGTCATGGCCATGTCACCGGGCCTGCGGCCGGATGCGCTCACCGGGGCCGTGCGCTACTACGACGCGCAGGTCGACGACGCCCGCTTCACCATGATGGTGGCCCGAACCGCTGCCCAGCACGGCGCGACCGTGCTGAATCGGGCCGAGGTCACGGAGTTGCTGCGCTCCGACGATCGTGTCGTGGGGGCTGTCGTCCGGGACGGCCTGTCCGGCAACGAGATCCGTGTCCGGGCGCGTCGGGTGATCGGCGCGACCGGCGTGTGGACCGAGGCCAACCCCGGCTTCCGGGTCCAGATGTCCAAGGGCGTGCACATCGTCGTGCGCCGGGAGCGGATCGAGCTCGAGACCGGGCTGATCATGCGCACCGAGAAGAGCGTGCTGTTCGTGATCCCGTGGGGCCGGCACTGGATCATCGGCACCACCGACACGCCCTACTCGGACGCGCCCGACCGGCCGACCGTCACGGATGAGGACGTCGAATATCTGTTGCAGCACGTGAACAAGGTGCTGCGCGAGCCGCTGACCGTCGACGACATCGTCGGCACCTACGCCGGGCTTCGCCCGCTGCTGGCCGGAAAGAACAGCGAGACCGCCAAGCTGTCCCGCGAGCACGCCGTCGCCTCGCCCTCGCCCGGGCATTTCGTGGTGGCCGGCGGGAAGTACACGACCTACCGGGTCATGGCGGCCGACGTCGTCAACGCCGCGGTGCACGGCCTCGGCGGCGTTGCGCCTTCGCTCACCGCGCGGCTGCCCATCCACGGCGCGGTCGGATACCGCGAGCTGTGGGCCGACCGGATCGCCTTCGCCTCGCGCAACGGCCTTTCGGTGTCCACTGTGGAGCATCTGCTGAACCGCTACGGCTCGGCCGTCACCGAGGTGGTGGAGCTGATCCGGCAGGATCCCGCCCTCGCGGCCCCGCTGGCCGGCGCCGAGGCGTACATCGCGGCCGAGATCGTGCATGCCGTGACCCACGAGGGCGCGCAGGATCTGGACGACGTCCTCAGCCGGCGGACCCGCATCGCCTTCGAGTACCCGGAACGCGGCCAGGCCTGCCTGGACCAGGTGGCCGACCTCGTCGGCGCGCGGCTCGGCTGGGACACCTCCGCGCGTCGGGAGGCCGTGGCGGACTATCGGGCCGGTGGTGTCATGATCACCGCGTGATCGGTCTTCGCTGCGCGCGCTTATTCGATGGCGACACCATGCACCACGGTCCGCGGACCGTGGTGCTCGACGGTGGCCGCATCGTCGGCTTCGACGATGCGGCCGTTGACGTTGTCGACCTCGGCGACGTGACGCTCATGCCGGGTCTGGTGGACGCCCATACCCATCTCGTCTTCGAGCCCGGCGGCGACACCGTGGGGGACATGACTTCCTTGCCGCGCGAGGACCTGCTGGAGCGGATGCGCCGGCATGCCGTGCAGGCATTGCGGGCCGGCATCACCACCGTGCGTGATCTGGGGGACCGGGACTACCTCGCCGTCGACCTCCGGGAGAGCACTTCCGGGCTGCTGCCCGAGATCCTCGCCGCCGGGCCGCCGATCACCACGCCCGGCGGGCATTGCTGGTTCCTCGGCGGCGAGGTGCCGGCCGACCGCGACGCCCTGATCGACGCCGTCGCCGAGCGGCTGGCCCGTGGCGTCGACGTCGTCAAGGTCATGGCCACCGGCGGCGGCATCACCGCCGGCAGCTCCCCGCACCAGTCCCAGTACGATCTCGACCAGCTCAGCGCCATCGTCGACGCCGCCCACTCCGTCGGTTTGCCCGTGACCGCCCACGCCCACGGCGGCGACGGCATCCGCGACGCCGTTCGCGCCGGTGTGGACGGCATCGAGCACGCCACCTTCCTCACCGCCGACGGCGCCGCCCCCGACTGGGGCACCATCCGCGAGATCATCGCCGCCGGCACCTACGTCGGCGTCACCGCCGGCCGCCTGCTCGGCGACGACACCCCGCCCACCCCGCCCCATGTCATTAAGGCCCGCGCTTTCCTCCCCCAGATGCTCCGCGAGGGCGCCCGTGTCGTCTGCTCCTCCGACGCCGGCATCATCGCGTACAAGCCGCACAACTGCCTTCCCTACGGCCTCCCCGAATTCCAGCGCTTCTCCGCCCTTTCCGCCGAGGCCGTCCTCACCTCCGTCACCCGCCTGGCCGCCGAGTCCTGCGGTCTCGGCGCCCGCAAGGGCCGCATCGCCCCCGGCTACGACGCCGACCTCCTTGTCGTGTTCGGTGATCCCACCTCCGACCTCACGGCCGTCCGCTCCGTCTCCGCCGTCTATCGCGCCGGCACTCCCGTGGACCTGTCTGTCAGGTGAGGAAGACGGTGAGCCGGTCGGCCTCTTCGGCTACGGCGGTGCGTTCGGTGCGGGTGAGGGGGCGGAGCGGGGTGACGGCGACGGCGTCGGCGGAGAGGGTCCAGGTGGCGGAGACGCGGCCGTCGACGAGGACGACGCGGGTGCCGGCGACGGAGACGAGGCGGTGGGCGTCGTCGACGATGCGGGTGCGGTCGTCGTAGCCGAGCAGGGCGTTGTCGAAGGCGGGCAGGAAGCGCACGGGGGCAGGGGTGTCGGGGGAGGGGCGAGGGGCGTCGGGAAGGTCGTGGAGCTCGCGGCCGCGTTCGTCACGGAAGGAGACGAGCTCGGGGCGCAGGGCGGCGACGGCGGCGGGGAGGCCGGCGAGGCCGGACCAGGCGCGGATGTCGGCGGTGGCGGCGGGGCCGAAGGCGGCGAGGTAGCGGCGGACCAAGGCGGGCCCGGCGTCGGCGGGATCGAGAGGGCGGCCGAGCCAGGACGTGACAAGGACGTTGCGTACGCCGCCTGTGCCGCGCCAGAGGCCACGGGGCGGGATCTGCACCACGGGCACGAGGGCGGCGATGAGCAGCTCGCCGAGGACCCGCGGGGGAACGTCGGGCCAACGGTTGGTGGCCTGCACGAGCTCGGCCATGGTTCGGGGTTCACCGTCGGCCATGACGGCGTGGCCGGCGGCGAGGAGCTCGTCGAGGTCGACATCGGCCAGTTCACGGCGGTAGGTGCTGAGAACCCGTTGGCGCAGCATGGAATCGTGCCGGGAACGCCAGGCGAGGACGTCGTCGGCGGTGAGCAGGTGGACCGTGCGGCGCATGAGGTGGGTACGCACAACCCGGCGCTGTACAAGGAGATCCGACAACGTCGAGGGTGAAAAGTCTTGCAGCCGCGACCAGAGCCCGATGAAGGGCTCCTGCGGCTCCTGCGCCTGGAGCCCGCAGAGATGCCCGACCGCGTCGAGAACCGGGAGGTCGACGCGGTCGAGCAGCAGCTGGCGGGCCAGGGTGGCGCGGTTGAGGGCCCGCTGGGACAGGACGGTCATCAGCCGGACTTCTGCCCGTCCAGGCTTTCCCGCAGGATGTCGGCGTGCCCGGCGTGCTGCGCGGTCTCGGCGATGACGTGCATGATCACGCGCCGGACGCTATATGAGCCGCCGGGCTCCAGCCAGGGGACGGGCGGCAGCGCGTGGCTGGTATCCAGGTCGGCGGTGGCCAGGATCTCGGCGGTGCTGGCGGCCACCTTCTCGTAGCGGGTGAGAATGTCGGCCAGGGTTTCGCCGGGCAGCATCAGGAAACCGTTCTGGTGGTCGATCATCCACCGTGGAGGTTGCGCGGCGCCGGTCATGATGTCGGCCCAGGTGACGCCGTCGGGCAGCTCGTGCGGCATGGCCGACGCGCCCTCGACGGTGAAGCGCAGCCACTGGTCCTCCATGGCCAGCACGTGCTTGATCACGCCGCCGACGCACAGCGAGCTGACGGTCGGGCGGGCGGCGGCCTGCTCGTCGGTGAGCCCGTCGGCCGTCCTGACCAGGGCGGATCGGGCGGCGGCGAGGACCGCGAGCAGGTCGGTGGTCTCAGTCATGGGACCACTCTGACAGGGGTAGTGGACAGGTTGTGACCGCTACTCTGGACGGCATGCCGAAAACTTCGGGACGGCTGCTGTCGCTGCTCTCCCTGCTCCAGCTGCGCCGCGACTGGCCCGGGCAGCTGCTGGCCGACCGCCTCGAAGTCAGCCCCCGCACGGTGCGGCGGGACGTGGATCGCCTGCGTGAGCTGGGCTATCCCATCCAGACGATCAAGGGACCGGACGGCGGGTACCGCCTCGGCGCCGGCGCCGAGCTGCCGCCGCTGCTGTTCGACGACGAGCAGGCGGTGGCGCTGGCCGTGGCGTTGCAGACCGCCATCGCCACCAGCGGTGTCGGCGAGGCCGCCGCTCGGGCGCTGAGCACCATCCGGCAGGTCATGCCGTCGCGGCTACGGCACCGCATCGACGCGTTGCAGGTCACGGCTCTGTCCGTGGGCCACCCGCCGGTCGACGTCGCCGTGATCATGGCGGTCAGCGCCGCTGTGCACGCTCGTGCGGTGCTGCGCTTCGACTACAAGGCCGAGTTGCGACGGGTCGAGCCGCACAACCTTGTGACCTGGAGCGGCCGCTGGTATCTCGTGGCCTGGGACCTCGAACGCGACGACTGGCGCACCTTCCGCGTCGACCGGATCGCGCCCCGCACGCCCACCGGCCCGCGTTTCACGCCGCGTGACCTGCCCGGCGGCGACGTGGCGACCTTCGTCGCGGGCCGCTTCAAGGGATCCGAGGGCATCGACGCGTGGCCGTGCCGTGGCGAGGTCATCCTCGCCTGTCCGGCCGGGGCGGTCGGGGACTTCGTCGGCAACGGCGTCGTCGAGGCGCTCGGCCCCGATCGCTGTCGTGTCGTGCTCGGCGCCTGGTCCTGGCCCGGATTGGCCGCCGCCTTCGGCCGATTCGGCGCGGACATCGAGGTCGTCGGCCCGCCCGAGCTCAGGGACGCCTTCGCCGTGTTGGCCCGTCGCTACGCCGCGGCTTCGTCTGCGGCCGAAGCGACATCGGGTTAGCGTGGACGGTGACTTCTTCCACCGGACGCTGGCCGCTGGTGTCGCTTTGCCTGGGGTTCTTCATGATTCCCCTGGACGCGACCGTGGTCGCCACCGCCCTGCCCGCCATCGGGCGTGACCTCGACGCCTCCGCGAGCGGCCTGCAGTGGGTGCTCGACGGGTACACGCTGGTGTTCGCCTGCCTGCTGTTGTCCGCCGGCTCGCTGGGAGATCGCCTCGGCGCGCGTCGGGTTTACCTGTGCGGGCTGGGTTTGTTCGTGCTTGCTTCGGCGATTTGCGGCCTGGCACCGAGCCTGTGGGTGCTCAACGCCGCGCGTCTCGTCCAGGGTCTGGCCGCGGCGCTCGTGCTGCCGACCTCGCTGGCCTTGATCAACGCCTCCTACCAGGACCGCGCCGCTCGGGCCCGAGCCATCGGCGTGTGGGGCGGCATGGGTGGCATCGCCGCCGGGCTCGGGCCGGTGCTCGGCGGCGTGCTGACCGGCTGGATCGGTTGGCCTGTCATCTTCTTCCTCAACGTTCCCGTCGGCGTCGCCGCGATTGTGTTGACGCTGCGCCATGTTGTCGCGCCCCGTCCGCAGGAGCGGGTCGGGCTGGACTTTTCCGGGCAGGTGCTGAGCATTCTCGCCGTCGGCGGCCTGGCCTTCGGGCTCATCGAGGGCGCCCTCTGGGCCTATGCCGTCGCCGTGGTCGGCGGCATCGGTTTTGTCGTCATGGAATCCCGCCGCCTTCATCCCATGCTGCCGCTGTCCTTGTTCCGTAGCAGGGAGTTCACCGGCTCCGTGCTCGTCGGCGCGGCCATCAACACCGGCTTCTACGGCGAGCTCTTCCTGCTTTCCCTGTACTTCCAGCACATTCGGGCCTTCACCCCGCTGCTGGCCGGGCTGGCCCTGCTGCCCCAGCCCGGCATCGCGTCGTTGGCCTCCTCCCTGGCCGGCCGGCACACCGCCCGGTTCGGGCCCCGACCCGTCATGCTCATCGGGCTGCTCACCGGCGCGCTGGGGCTGTTCGCCATGGTCTTCGCCGGCACCGCCACTCCGTACTGGCTGCTGATCCTTCCCTTGCTGGCCATCGGTTTCGGCACCGCCTACACCATGCCGGCGGCCACCGCCGCCACCATTGAGGCCGCCCCGGCCGGCATGGCCGGCACCGCTTCCGGCGCCCTCAACTCCAGCCGCCAGGTCGGCAGCACCCTCGGTGTCGCCATCTTCGGCGCCCTCGTCACCGGCACCGGCGACTTCATGACCGGCTACCACCTCAGTGTCCTGCTCGGTGGCGTGGTCTTCGCCGCCGGCGCCCTCGTCGCGTGGCGAACCGTCCCCCGCGGCTGATCCCGATGGCGTCGGGCATGATCGGGGGCGTGGACGAGCGGGCGGAGATCTCGACGGCGAAGGACGCGGCGAGCGACGAGCTGATCGTGTCCTTCGGCCGGTTGCTGGGCGTGGCGGGACGGCTGGGGCACATCCTCGGGCGGGCCATCGAGGAGGAGTTCGGGATCAGCCACCTCATGTACGAGGTGCTGCTGATCCTGGGCCGCGCCGGCGAGCCGGGGCTGTCGATGGGGGCGATCGGCCGGGAGCAGGTGCTCACGACCGGCGGCGTCACCCGGCTCGTCGACCGGATGGCCGCGGCCGGGCTGGTGGAGCGGGCCGACGATCCGGGCGACCGGCGGGGGCGGCTGGTCCGGCTGACGCCGCTCGGCGAGGACATCGTGGTCCGGGCGTCCCGGGTGCACCTGGCCAACATCGAGCGTTACTTCCTGGCCCCACTGCCGGTCGAGCACCGGGCCCAATTCCTCGCTGACCTGCGCATTCTTAGTCACGCCGCCCGGGACGCCCTGCCCCAGCTGCGGTGACCCAAGTCACTTCCTCAGGGAAATACCTGACGCGTCAGAATCTGTTGAGTCAGGTACTAGGCCACGAGGAGGACACCATGAGCACACTCGACTACAAGATCCTGGATGTCGACTTCCCGGTCGGCAGCCGGAACAAGACCGCCACCCTGGTCACCGGCGAGCACGACGCGCTGCTGGTCGACGCCGGCTTCACGAGGGCCGACGGGCACCGCCTGGTGGCCGAGATCCTCGACTCGGGCAAGCGGCTGACCACGGTGTTCGTCAGCCACGGCGACCCCGACTTCTACTTCGGGGCCGAGGTCGTCGCCGATGCCTTCCCAGAGGCCGAATTCGTGGCGACGCAGCCGGTGACCGAGCACATCAGGCACAGCTACGAGGGCAAGCTCGTGGCCTGGGCCCATGTCGGCGCGAACCTGCCGACCCGGCTGATCGACATCAAGCCGCTGACCGGGGACCTGGAGCTGGAGGGTAAGCGCTTTCAGCTGCGCGGCGGCCCGGCCGAACTGGCCGACCGGCACTACCTGTGGCAGCCGGAGGATGGCGTGATCCTCGGCGGAGTCCTTTTGTTCCAACGGGAACACGTGTGGGTGGCCGACACCCCGAAGCCGTCGCAGCGCGCCGCCTGGATCCAGCTGCTGGACGAGATGGCGTCGCTGGACGCCCAGTTGGTCGTGCCCGGGCACCGTCTGCCGGACGCGCCCGCCGACGTCACGGCGATCTCCGCGACCCGCGAGTACCTCGTCACGTTCGAACGGGAGCTGGCAGCGGCCGCCGACGGCGCTGCCCTGACCGAGGTTCTGACCAGCCGTTACCCCGACCACGGCATGCTGATCGCGGCGCAGCTCGGCCCGAAGGTGGCCAAGGGCGAAATGAGCTGGGGATGAGCGCCGCGGAGGTGGTGCGGCGCCAGTACCTGGCCTCGGCCGCCGGCGACCTGGCGGCGCTGCGGGACACCCTCGCCCCGGACGTGGAGTGGACCGAGATGGCCGGTTTCCCTTTGGCTGGAACGTATCGCACGCCCGAGGGCGTGACCGCCAACGTGATGGAGAAGCTCGCCGTCGACTGGGACGACTGGACCGCGCACGACGACACCTACGTCGTCGACGGCGAGAACGTCGTGGTGCTGGCCCGCTACACGGCCACCAACAAGGCCACCGGCAAGGCGATCCACGTCCGCGTCGCCCACCACTTCGTGGTGCGTGGCGGCAAGATCGTGCGCTTCGAGCAGTTCGTCGACACCGCCAAGGTCCTCGCGGCGATGTCGTGACCAGGCGGCGGGCTTCCGGCCCGCCGCCTTCGCTCGTCACATCGCCGACGCCTGCTGGTACGCCTGCTTCGCCGGGTCGCCCAGCGCCGGGCCCTCCAGGCTCGTGGTGTGCAGGTCTTCGTCCAGGCCGCCCCGGCTCACCACCGAGAAGATCGTGCCCGTCCGGCCGTCGAAGTCCGCCAGCCAGGGGCCGCCGCTGGAGCCGCCGGCCATGTCGCACGGCGAGTTCCAGCCGTCGCCCGCGGTGTTGTTGAACAGCGTCGCCTTCACCGTGCAGCGCATGAGAAACTCCCCTTGCGCCAGCTTCGATCCCGCGTAGCCGAACATGGTCGCCTGGCCCGTCGGCCTCGTCCCGAAGGCGATCTTCTGCGTCCCGGCCACGTCCCCCACGTGTTTGCCGTTCCGGGTTGCCAGCACCACCATCGCCACGTCCCACGGCATCAGGTTGTAGTTCGGCGGCGCCACGAACGCCCTCGCCGCGAACACCCCCTCCGGCTCCTCGCCCCGGTCATAACCCGGCACGAACACGATGTTCTTGGCCTTGATCTCCGTGTCGTCCCTGGTGAACCCCGGATGCACGCAGTGCGCCGCCGTCACCACCGTGTCCCGGTTCCCGCTCGGCACCGCCGTCGCCGTGCACCAGCTGTCGCCGCCCGGCTCCTCCGTGAAGAAGAACCGCCCCACCCCCTTCGGCGCCGGCTTCCCCCACGGCTTCGCCAGCCTCTCCGCCGGCTCCGTCGGCTCGCTCCCCACCGCCCGCATCCGCTCCGGCGTCCAGTAGGCCAGCGCCGCCGCCTGCTCCGCCGCCCCCACCGTGTCCACCCGCGGCCCCGGCCCCGTGTCCGCCACCGCCGCCGGCGTCCCCACCGTCGCCACCGCCACAAAAACGAGCACCGCTCGCGCCATCCTGCCCATGGCTCGTAGGACGCGCCACCCGTCCACAGGTTGCACTCCCGCTTTTCAGCGACAATGCCCACTTTTTGTCAACTTCCCGCCCACTAGCCCCGCAAATGACCACTTTTATGCCTGTTTTCAACGCTCGATCCATGCCTATCATGGTCCGCGTGTCCGGCTACGAGTACGACATATTCATCAGCTACGCACGTGAGGGCAGCGCGCAGAAATGGCTGCTGAACCACTTCCTGTCGAAACTGAAGGAGTGTCTCGCCGACGAGATCGCGCCCAAACCGCGGGTGTATGTCGACCGCGAGATGGAGCGTGGCGTCCACTGGCCGTCCAGCCTGCAACGGGCCCTGCTCCACAGCAAGATCATGCTCCAGGTGCTTGCCCCGCCCTACTTCGAGTCGGACTGGTGCCGCGCCGAGTGGGAGAGCATGCGCGCGCGGCAGGAACGGCTGGGGCTGGCCAGCGTCGACACGCCGCAGGGGCTGATCTACTCCGTGCTGTACGGCGACTCGGACAGCTTTCCGGATGCGGCCCGCGAAGTAGCGTGGGTGGACTTCAAGGAATTCGCCAACCCGGACATGGCGTTTCAGAAGACCAAAAAATTCGGGGCCTTTCACTGGAAGGTTCGTGATTTGGCCCGCGACCTGGTCGTACTGCTTCCGCAGGTGCCGGAATGGCAACCCGACTGGCCGATCGTCAAGATGCCGGAGCCGGTTCTCCGGCGGACGACGCCGATACCGAGGTTCGGGTGATGACCGGCACGGTCGTCACCTTCTACTCCTACAAAGGCGGCGTCGGCCGCAGTTCGACGTTGGCCAACGTCGCGGTGCTGCTGGCCCGTTGGGGCTACCGCGTGCTGGCCGTCGACTGGGACCTTGAGGCTCCCGGCCTGCACTACTACTTCAAGCACGCCATGGCCGAGCCGCCGGCCGGCGGCGTCATCGACCTGGCCCACGACTTCCTCAACAACACACCGCCCCGTCGCTACGAGCTCCAACTCGATGTCGAGGAAGGCACGCTCGCCCTGCTGGCCGCCGGCCGCTTCGACCAGGACTACGCGCAGCGTGTGCAGTCCATCGACTGGGAGGAGCTCTACCGGCTGGGTTTCGCTGCTTACCTGGAAGAGCGCCGCGCGGAGTGGACCGACGCCTACGACTTCGTGCTGATCGACAGCCGCACCGGCATCTCCGACACCGCCGGCATCTGCACCGCCCATCTGCCCGACCGGCTGGTCGTCGTGTTCACGGCCAACGACCAGAACCTCCAGGACGTCGTCGACATCGCGAAACGGGCCGACCGGGCCCGCGACGGCATGCCCTTCGACCGGCCCAAGAACATGGTGCTGCCGGTGTTGTCCCGCCTCGACAGCCGGGTCGAGTACGAGCGTGCCGAGGACTGGCAGCGGCGCTGCGCCGCCGCCGTCGAGCCGCTGTTCAGCGACTGGCTGGCCCAGACGGTGTCGGAAGAGGTGATGATGCGGCACCTGACGCTGCCGTACGTCTCCTACTGGAGTTTCGGTGAGCAGTTGCCGGTGCTGGAGGAGCCGAACCCGTCGGCTGACCAGCTCTCCTATGCGCTGGAGACTGTTGCGGCCGTCATCGCGCAGCATTTCGACCGCACCGACCTGTTGGCCGACAACCGGGACGCCTACGTGGCCGAGGCCCGGGCCAACCACGACGAGTTCGACCTGGATCTCCTGGTCTCCAGCCCCCGCTCCGCCGCCAACGATGCCGCCGAGCTGGTGGACAAGCTGATCCGGCTGGGCCTGCGGGCCGATCAGTCGCTGTCCGGGCTGCCGGAGTTCCTCGACCGGTCGCCGCTGTTCGCCAAGCACCTGTGCCTGGTGGTGGACGGTGAGGTGACTCGGTGGCAGGTCAACGAGGCCGAGCACTTCCTGCGCCAGACCCTTGCCCCGGGGGACGGGCAGCGCCAGCTGTTCCTCGTGCTGACCCGCGGCGGCGACCGTGAAAGCCTGCCGGGCTTCCTGCGCAATCTGCGGCCGCTGAAGTTGGGGCCGGGCGTGGCCCGGGAGCTGTACGAGCTGATCACCGCCTCGCAGGACATCGCCAACCCCGATCGGGAAACCCTGCGGGAGGCCGCCGCGGCGCTGCGGAACCTGCCTACGCAGCTTCCCTACTCCGGACGGCTGGCACTGGTCGGTGAGACCGTCGCCGGCATGACCGGCGCCCTCAACGCCGGCGACCTGGCCCTGCTGCACGACCTTTCCGTGGACCTCGAACTGCTCAGCAAGACCCGTGGGCGGGCCTATTCCGTCGAGCTGCCCGCGGAGCTCTCGGCCGAGGTTCGCGCGCTGCTCGACCGGATCGACCGCCGACTCACCGTCTGAAAGGTGCTGTGATGCCCGAGAAGTACGGAAATCCCGAGCAGGCGACTCTGTTCGCGCTGATGCTGGCCCGTGGCACGGTGCGGAACCCGGATCTGAAGAAGAACTACGGGATCGAGTTGCGCGCGGACGGCCGGGACCGGTTGAACAAGGACGGCCTCATCCGGTCCTGGCAGCTGGGCCGGCCGTACGTGCACCAGATCACCGACGACGGCATTGCCTGGTGCGCCAAGGCATTGGGCAAGGTCGAGGCCCCGGATCGGACAGGTCCGCTGCCCCGCCTGGTGTTCGAGGTCATGCGCAGCCTGCCGCGGTACCTGGCCTGGCGGGACATCGACTTCGCCGACGTGCTCGACCGGGGCAGCCTGGAGGCCCTGATCCGCGGCGTCTACGAGCAACTGTCGGTCAAGCCCGAGGAGTGGATCCGGCTGGCCCGGATCCGGCCGGAGACCGACGGCATCGACCGGCAGACGGTCGACACCGTGCTACTCAGGATGATCAAGGCGGGCGGGGCCAACCTGGCCCCGGACTCCAACCGCAAGGTGCTGACCGACGAGGACCGGGACGCGGCGATCCGGATCGGCACCGAGGACAAGCATCTGCTGCTGATCGAGGGATCATGACCGAGGAGCTACGCAAGGCCTTGGCGGCGCTGCGGTTCAACTCCGCCGAGACGCCGGACGAAGTCTGGAACACTTCACCGTCGCATGTGGACGGACTGCATGTGGTGGCCGAATACCGCATCAGGAACGGCATCGCGGACGCGGCGGCCAGTACCGGCCCCAGCCCGATCGGCCTGGTGCTGCAGGGGCAGAAGGGGATCGGCAAGACGCACCTCCTAGGCTGGGCGCGTCGGGCCGTGCAGCGTGAGGGCGGCTACTTCTTCCTCGTCGAGCTGACCAAGGGCGACGAGTTCTGGGCCGACGTCGCCAGCGCCATGCGCAGCGAGCTGCGACAGGTCAACGAGGACGGCGAGCTGCAGATCATCGCGCTGCTCCGGCGGCTGTGTGTGCGGGCGAACGTGCCGGAGGCGGTGCGGCGGTCGCTGCTCAACCGAACCGCGCTGACCGCCGAGAGCCTGCGCGAACTCGTCCGCTACCTGCTGAAGGTGGATGAGCGGGTCGTCGCCGAAGGTGCGGACACCATTCGCGCGCTGGCGCTGTATGCCTCCGAGCACTTCGAGGTCGGGCGGTCGTTCCTGGAGGGCACGGCCGAGGCGACCCACGCCCGCCGCTGGGGAATCCCGGCCAAACAGCAGGATCCGCGCATCCTCGTGCGGGACATCTCGCGTGTGCTGGCGCTCACCGGTCCCTGCGTGGTCGCCATCGATCAGTTGGACACGCTGGTCAGCAAGGGACAGCATGCGATCGAGGCCGGCGAGCCGAGCCCGGCGTTGAAGCTGGAGGTCGCGTCCATCGCGGACGGCCTGATGCAGCTGCGCCAGACGACCAGGCGGACCCTGTCGATCGTGGCCTGCCTGCCCAACTCCTGGTCGCTGCTGGAGGACAACGCGAGCGACTCGGTCGAGGACCGCTTCACCAGGACGCCGGTGCTGAAGCTGATCGGCGATCCGGAGTTCGGCCGGGCGCTGGTGGCGAAGTGGCTGTCGACGGTCTACGAGCGGGAGGGGTTCACGCCGCCGCACCCGACCTGGCCGGTGTCGCCGGCCGCGTTCGGCGACTCGTGGACCTCCTACACGCCGCGTGAGCTGCTCAAGGTCATCCATGCCCACGCCGAGGCCTGTGTGTTCGGCGAGGTCCGCGAGCTGCGCTCCTTCGACGAGAAGCCGTCCGAGCTGCCCGTCCGGGTCGCCGGGCCGCCTCCCGACTACCTGAGGGAGTACGACGAGAAGTTCGCCAAGCTGCGGGCGGAGGCCACCATCTCGGCCGGCGACCTGAAGCTGACCACCGAGGACGACGTGATGCCGGGCCTGCTCCTGGCCGCGGTGCAGGCGTGGATCACCGAGGTCGGCAACGACGCCATGGAGTGGAAGCCCGATCCCGCGCACGGCGGCGACTCGCTGCACGTGAGCCTGCGCCGCACTGTCGACGAGGAACAGGACATCCAGGAGCTGTGGGGTTTCCGGTTCATCGCGAGCGCACACGGGACCACCGTGCTGCGTCGAATGCGCAACGCCCGCGACGCGGCGCAGATGCGGCCCGGCGTGAACAACCGGCACCTGGTCCTGCTGCAGAACGGGAACCGGGGCTGGGCCGGTGCGAAGACCAGGCACGAGGCCGCCGAGTTGGAGGGGGCAGGCGGCCGGCGGGTCAAGATCACCGATGACGACCTGCGGACCTTCAGCGCCTTGAAGGAGATGCTGGCCGACCAGACGCACCAGCTGATGGCGTGGATGGTGTCGCGCAAGCCGGTGAGCACGACGACGTTTCTGCGGGAGATATTGCCGGAGCAGGGGTCGGGGGCGGCGACGCGGCGGGAGACGCGGCCGCCGCCGGTCGAGACCGCGCTGAAGACGGTGGTGGAGACGGCTGGACCGGAAGCGGAGCCGGCTTGGCCGACCGCGGAGCCGGAACCGGTGGTGGCCGTTGAGCGGACGGAACAGATCCAGAGCGCCGAGGAGATTGTGCTGGACTCGGTGCGGATCGAGCTGGAGTCGTTGCGGAAGCATGTGATGATCTTCGCGGGGTCGGGGAGCGGGAAGACGGTGCTGCTGCGCAGGATCGTGGAGGAGTGTGCGCTGCGGGGCGTGTCGGCGATCGTGCTGGACCCGAACAACGACCTGGCGAGGATGGGGGATGCCTGGCCGGAAAGGCCGGTGGGGTGGGGGGAAGGGGATGGAGAGAGGGCGAAGGAGTACCTGGCGAACACCGAGGTGGTGGTGTGGACGCCGGGAAGGGCGGGTGGAAGGCCGCTGAGTTTTCAGCCGCTGCCGGACTTCGACAGCGTCCGGGAGGACGTGGACGAGTTCCAGGCGGCGGTGGAGGCGGCGGTGGCGAGGCTGGTGCCGCACGCGGGGCTGACGGGAGCGTCGAAGGCGGCGCAGCGGGGCAAAGCGGTGCTGAGGGAGGCGCTGACGTACTACGCGAGGAGGGGGAACCGGGACCTGGAAGGGTTCGTGGAGACGCTGGCGGAGCTGCCGGAAGGGGTGAGCCAGCTCAACACGGGGACGGCGACGGCGGCGGATCTGGCGGAGACGCTGAGGGCGGCGATGGTCAACGACCCGCTGTTGGGCGGGAGCGGCACGCCGACGGATCCGGAGCTGCTGCTGACGCCGTCGGAAGGCAAGCGGGCGCGGGTGTCGGTGATCAGCTTCGTGGGACTGCCGGCGGAGGAGCAGCGACAGGGGTTCGTCAGCCAGTTGCAGCTGGAGGTGTTCGCCTGGGTCAAGCGGAACCCGGCGACGGACCGGCCGCTGGGCGGGCTGATCGTGATGGACGAGGCGCAGACCATTGCGCCGTCCGGGAATCTGACGGCCAGCACGCAGAGCACGATCCTGCTGGCCTCGCAGGCCCGCAAGTACGGGCTGGGGCTGATTCTGGCCACGCAGGCGCCGAAAGGGGTGCACAACCAGGTCGTCGGCAACGCCACGACGCAGTTCTTCGGGCGGCTCAACAGCCCGGCGCAGATCGCGGCGGCGACGGAAATGGCGCGGGCCAAGGGAAGCGGGGTGGCGGACATCTCCCGGCTTGAGCGGGGGCAGTTCTACGCCACGGGGGAGAAGTTCGGGTTCCGCAAGATCAGGACGCCGCTGTGCCTGAGCCACCACCCACCGAGTCCGCTGCGGCTGGAGGAAGTTCTCGACCGGGCGCGCGACTAGCAACGGGCTCCCCACCGGAGGTGGGGAGCCCGTTGGCGTTGCTATCCGAGGGAAGCGGCGAGGACGGTGTTGATGCGCTGCCACAGGGCGGCGAACAGCTCCTCGCGACGGTAACCGCGGCTCGGCGCCCCGGCCCAACACCGAAAGGTCATGCAGCTCAAGGACAGCGGCGCCGGCGGAGAGGTCGTAGACGGGCCGGGCCCAGCCGTTGCTGCACGCGCTGCCGGCGTCGTGGCGGCCGACGACGAAGTTGACGGTCTCGTCGCCGCCGATGCCGCCGCGCTGAATGTCCAAGGCGTACAAGGTGTCCCCGGCCCGCTCGATGCGAACGGAGATCCGGGCGTCGCCGACGTGCGCGGTGCCGGCGAAGCCGCGCCGCGAGAGACCGGGCAGGGCGGCGGCGAACTGCTCGCCCAGGTACCGCATGGCGGCGTCCTGCTCGGCGTAACGGCTGAAGGTCGCCGGAACGGCAGCGGGGGCAACGAATTCCCGGGCCCCGGTGACGATGTCCGCGACGGGGGCGGACAAGGACGAAGCCTCGATGCGGGCGGCCAGCGCCTCGGTGAGGCCCTCGGAGTCGCGCAGGTAAGCGATATGCGGGTGTGACAACTCGGCGGGAACCTCAAGAGAGCCGGCCAACACCGGCAGCACGTGCTCGTCCCCGGCCTTGACGGCGCGAAGCATCGCCGCCGCGAAGTCGTCCACGGACGACACGAACGGCACGAAGAACCGCACCCGGGCGTCCGGCAGGTCACCGCTTTCCTTGTGTGACCACCATTCGTGCGTCTGATCCGGACCGTGCAGCACGGTCAGCCCCCGCTGTCGCCACGCCTCGACTGCCTCCCCGACCGCGTCCCGCTGCTCCTCGGCGAACGACACGGCAACGTCGTAGTCCACTCCAACCTCCTGGTGCTCCGGTTCCGCTGTGTGTGGGCAGGATCCGGACACGATGTCGACGGGAAGTGGACGAGCGGTGGATCCGACCGTTTCCCGTTTCCCATCCCGGTGGGAAACGGTCACCTCATTGTTGTCGCGATCATTCTGACGAATCCTTGACGTGGGCGCCGGAATTCCCGGAAACAACGCCCCGGCAATCACTTTCTCTCGCCAGGAGGATTTGTCATGTCCACTTCTGTGTCCCGTTTGCTCGCCGGCGTCGGTGCGGCCGTGATCGCGTTGTGCATCGTCTTCGGCGCGGCGGCCGGCAGCGCGGCCCACCGCGCCGACGGCAACGACCCGACCCCGCCGCCGCCCACCACGACCAGCGTCAACACCGACGGCGGCAACCCCTGGCACGGCTGATCGCGGACGCCGGCCGCGAAGCGGTCGCGGCCGGCGACACCATTGTGGTGTAATCGGAACACGTCGTCAGGGAAGGTGCCCGTGGACGAGTCGTTCGGTGAACTGCTGCGTGAATGCCGGGACGCCGCCGGTCTTTCGATGGGCGAGCTGTCCCGGCGGGTCAACTACAGCAAGGGCTATCTGAGCAAGATCGAGAACGACCTCAAGCCGCCGAATCCGACCATGGCCAGACTGTGCGACGCGGTGCTGGAGGCGGGCGGCCGGCTCATCGAGGCGGCCCGCTCGCCGCGGACGCTGGACCGCCGGCAGGTGCTGGCGGCCGGCACGATGGTCGGCATGGCGCTGGCCGCCGGGCCGAGACCGGCCTTCCGGCCGATGCTGGACGACGGCGTGCTGGACGGCATGCGGGCGTCGTTCGAGAACCTCCGCGCCCTGGGCATGCGGACCAGCCCGGTGGTGGTGCTGGAATCGCTCAAGGCCCAGGTCAGCACGGCGACGGCGCTGGCCGCCAACAGCCAGGAGCCGACCAGGTCGAGGCTTCTGCTGCTGGCGGCCAGGATCGCCGAGTACACCGGCTGGATGAGCCAGGAGGCCGGCGACGACCCGGGCGCCCTCGCCTGGACCCGGCGGGCCTCGGAGCTGGCCAAAGCCGGTGGGGACAGCGAGATCGAGAGCTACGCGTTCGTGCGGGAGGCCGGGCTCGCCCTCTATCGGCACGACCCGATGAGCACGATCGACCTGGCCCAGCAAGCACAACGAGTCGGCCACCCCGGCGCCAGAATCCGCGGCCTGGCCCTTCGTCGTGAGGCGCAGGGGCATGCGCTCGCCGGCGACCGCTATGCCTGCGACAGCGCCATGGACCGGGCGGTCGAGCTGCTAAGTCAGTCCACATCGGACAATCGTTACCCGGTTCTCGGCTCAACCGCGCCGGATCCGATCGGCCTGGCCCGTGGCTGGACCCTGTGTGACCTCGGTCGCACCGTCGAGGCAGCCGAGGTCCTGGAGGTGGAGCTGGCCCGACTGCCCGAGGAGTCCCGCCGCAACCGGGCCCGGTTCGGGGCGCGCCGCTCGTTGGCCTACGCCCTGGCCGGCGAGATCGACCAGAGCTGCTTGACGCTGGCCGAGACCCTGGACGACGCCGCCCGCGTCGACTCGGCGACCATCCGCATGGACCTCAAGGACCTGGCCCGGACGCTCGGCCGCTGGCGCGGACATCGCACCGTGCGGGAGATCCGCCCGTCGCTGAGCCGCGTGCTGCACCGACACTAGCGGCAGACGCAGGACAACGAATCCCGTTCCACCCGAACGAGTTCGGCCTCCGGCAGCTCCAGCTCGGTGAACAACGCCGAGGCGGCCCGCCAGTACGCCACGGCGTCGGCGTGGCTGCCCAACGCGTGCAGGGTCTGCGCCACGCCACGGTTGGCCTGCGCCTGGTAGGAGCGATTTCCCATGCCGGTAGCCAGATCCAGCGCGGCCAGGAACGCCCGACGCGCCTCGGCCAGTCGGCCGGCGGCCAGGGCGGTCGCGCCACGGTCGTGGTACAGCTGCGTGCGCAGGTCGGCATCGGCGAGGTCGGCAGCCACCACCTTGGCCTGCTCCTGGTAGCGCGTCGCCTCGGCCAACCGGCCCTGCCGGCGGTGGACGTTCCCGATGTTGTTCAAGGCATAGGCGGTGGCTACCTCGTCCTCCACCTCACGCGCGTGCTCGTACGCCTCGGTGTGACTGGCCATGGCCTCGGCCAGCAACCCCAGTTCCTGTTGCACCGCGCCGAGATTGTTCAGGGAATGGGCCAGGCCGTACGCATGGCCGATCTCCCGCAGCATCGTGCAAGCGGCCTGCTGGTGCTCCAGGGCGATCTCCTGCCGGCCGCGGAGATGGTTGAGGTAGCCCAACATGCTCAAGGCGTGGGCCTGGCCGCGAACGTCCTCGCACTGCCGGTACTTCTCCAGCGCCGACTCGAAATACGTGATCGCGAGTTCGTGATCGCCCAGCTCCGTGATGGGAATGGCGATGGCGCACAGGCTGGCCGCCTCACCGCGGACATCCCCGAGCCGCTGCCAGTGCGGCAACGACTGCTCGGCCAGCGCCCGCGCCTCGACAAGCCTGCCGACCCGGTCGTGCGCGGTGGCCAGCCGCAGCAGCACGTTCGCCTGCCCGTAGTCGCCGACTGCGACCTCCCGGGCCAGCTCCATGGTGTCCAGCCAGTCCTCGAACTGGTTGGTGGTGTTGAAGTAGCGCCAGATCAGCACGGCCAGCCGCCACGCGTGCTCGGGTAGTCCATTTGTCGCGGCATAGCGGATCGCAGCGACGAGGTTCCCGCGCTCGGCGGCGATCCACGCCACGGCCTCGTCGGCGTCGGCGAACCTGGGCGCTACGGCCGACAACCTGTCCACGGTCGGCTGCTGGTCGAAGGGGTAGCCGGACTTCATCGCCCTGAGCAACGACACGAGGTAGTAGTCGAGCAGCCGCAGCCAGGCGTCCTTTGTGGATTCTGAGGGTCGGCCGGCCGCGAACTCCTTCACCGGATCCAGCATCTGATACCGGTCCGGCGCGATCTCCTCCAGCAGACACACCTCGTGCAACGCGTCGAGCAGGAGTTGGGCCAGGGCGACGTCGCTGTTCACCAGCGCCGCCGCGCCCGTCACGTGAAGATCCCCGGGCGCGTGGCCGAGCAGGCGGAACGTGTTCTGCTGCTGGGAGTTCAACTGCTGATACGACGCCTCGACTGCGGCGGCGCCGCTGGTGGGCAACTGTCGCAACAGGTTTTCCAGCGGCCAACTGTCGTGCCGGCGGAACAGAGCGGCCGCCACCTTGATCTGCATCGGCAGGTACCCGCACCGCTTGACTACCTCGGCGACCTCGGCCGTCTTTCCGCGAAGGCGGTGCGCCCCGGCCAAGGCGCGGAACATCGTGACGGCGTCCTCCGGCGGCAGCGGTGAAAGCCGGACCGGCTCGCCGGTGTCCGGATCGCCCATGCGCCGGCTGGTGACGATCGCGAAGCAGCCCGGCGCGTCCGGCAGCAGCGACCGCACCTGGTCGGCCGAGAAGGCGTTGTCCAGCACGATCAACGTCGCGGTGCCGTAGAGCTGCGACCGGTACAGCGTGACCTTGCCGCCCTCGGTGGACGGGATCTGCTCGGGCGGAATCCCGAGGTCGGTCAGCAGCCGGGTCAACGCCTCCGAGCTGGTCATCGACGGCACGTTGGTGTGAAACCGTTGAGCTGCAGAAACAACTGTCGATCCGGGTACCGTGTCCGCAGGCTGTACGCCGCCTCGATCGCCAGGCCGGTCTTGCCGGATTCGGGCGCCCCACTGATCCACACGGCCGGGCCCCGCGCCCCGGTGATCGCCGCGAGCTCGGCGGTCCGCCCGGTGAACATCGCCGGTCGCGACGGCAGCGAACCGGCGGGCTCGCCGCGTTCGGCCCGGGCGGCCAGATTCCGCAGTTTGGGGCCGGGTTCCATCCCGGAATCGGCCAATGCCGCTGTGGTGTCCCGAAAAATGCGGATTGCCGCCACCCCGTCGCCGCCGGCCAGCAGCGCCCGCATGAGCAGCTCGGCGTGCTTCTGCCGGGCCGGATCGAGCTTCACCACGGGGCGCAGCCGATCCCGCGCCGAGCGGTGATCGCCGGCCGCCAGCTCCAGTTCGGCCAGGTCGCCGACGGCGTCGAAGTACGCGGCGTCCGGCGACACCACCTCGGCGCCGCCGACCCGGTCGATGTCGATGTCCTCCAGGAACGCACCGTGCCGGAGATCCACCGCCGCCCGCAGCAACTCGATCTGCTCACGAGGATCGTTCGTGCGCAACGACTCCTCGCGCAACCGGTCGAACCGCAGGACGTCGAGCTGGTCCTCGTCGATCCTCAGCACGTATCCCGTCGGCGTGGTGTCGATCGTCACGTCCCCGGCGTCCTGAAAGGCTATCCGCAGCCTCTTGATGTATCCCCGAACAAGGGAGCGACGTTCCGCGATGCCCGGCCACACCGTCTCGGTCAGCCGCTCCGGCGACACCGGTTTGTTGGCGTGCAACAGCAACACCACCAACACGAACCGCTGCTGCTGGTCGCCGAGCGGCACCTGCGCACCGTCGTGCCAGGCCTGCAGTGGGCCCAGCATCCGAAACTCCACGCGGCCTCCCGGCGTCCGAGCCTGATGTGGGGGCACCGGCGGCGCAAGCGCCCGTCCGGGTGCCGGCCCCGTCCCCGTTCCGTCCACGATCTCTCGACGTCCGCTCGGCACGCTGCCGCCGTGGAAGCCGATGTGTTGCCCTGCTATGTGGTGTGCGACTGCTCCTCGTCCATGACCGACTACATCGGAGAGCTGCGCGCCGGGTTACGGGAATTCCGTGGCGCCGTGCACGCCGATCCGGTTGCGGCGGCTCGGATTCACGTCTGTGTGATCGGCATGGCGCAGAGGCCGACCGTGCTGCAACCCTTGCGCCCGGCGGCCGAACTGATCGACATCGCCGAGCAGAGTCCCTGCGCCACAACGTTCTTCGGGCCTGTGTTCGAGTTGCTGGCCGAACGGATCGAGACGGACGTGAACGCTCTCAGGCGGGAACGGCGGGCTGCCCTTCGTCCGATCGTGTTCTTCGTGTCGGACGGCCGACCGGCCGACGACACCTGGCCCGCCGCGTTCGCGAAGTTGACGCGGCCCGAGGTGATCGCTTTCGCGGTGGGGGCGGCGGATCCGGACACGCTCGCCCGGATCGGGACGTCCGGGGTGTTCCTCGGCGGGGTGCGCCTGGGGGCCGCGCTGGCCGCGACGGTGCTGCATCCACGCCGTGTCCACTTCTGGTCCACTCGCCCGCCGGACGCTGTCGCCGAGTTCACGGGGAGGCAGGGCGATGAACGGACATCTGGATCTGGTGCGTGAGTTGAAGTCGTTGCGCAAGGGGCGCGGTGTGCACGCGGGGCGGATCGAACGGCGGGTGGGGCCGGCCGTGCGGGCGGCGTGCGAGATCGACGTCGGGGACGGCCCGGTGGCGGTGCGGCGCAAGCTGACCGCCCGGCTGACCGAGCTGATCCAGCAGCTGCCGGAGGACCTGCGGCCGGCCGCGCTGGTGGCGTTCAACCTCGACACCGAGGCCCGGCAGCCGCTCTACCAGCAGCGGGTGGCGTCGGTGGCGGCGCGAATGGACCGTGACGAACGGACGGTCCGGCGTCGCGTCGACGACGCCGTCAACCAGCTGGCCGAGCTGGCCGCCGTCACCGGCGCCCGCGCCGGCGGCTGGCGGACGGCCGAGCTGACCGTGTCCGTCGCGCTGGACCAGGACCGGCCGGAGGTGCTGGAGCAGCGGCGGATCATCGCCGAGCAGGACGGCCTGCGCGAGCTGGAGCTTGTCGCGCCGATCCCGCTCACCGAGTCCGACGTGCAGGTGCTCTACGGCGGCACGCTCGTGCCGACCGAGGGCGGGTTCACTCTCACCCTGCCGGCGCCGGTGTCCAAGGAGGAGCGACACGACGTGGCGGTGCGGTTCCGGCCGTCGACCCGGCAGGCCATGCGGCACCTGCTGTGCGTGCCGAGGCGGCCGTGCGAGCGGTTCGACCTGCGGGTGCGGTTCCGGCAGGACCGCGAGCCGCCGACGGTGTTCGCCCTGCGCGGGGCGCCGCGGGAGAACCCGCTGCACGACGGGCACGAGCAGCCGGTGGACCTCGCCGGGGAGATCCACGTGCGCTTCCACCAGCTGACTCCCGGACTGGCCTATGGCGCTCGCTGGGAGTGGCCGATGTGACGTTCCGGCGATTGTCGGGGGCGGTGGCTACGGTGGTCGGTGTGCGAGTTGCGACGTGGAACGTGAACTCGGTGAAGCAGCGGCTGCCGAGGTTGCTGCCGTGGCTGGACGAGCGGCGGCCGGACGTGGTGTGTCTCCAGGAGACGAAGCTGACCACGGAGGCGTTCACCGAGCTGCTCGGCGAGGAGCTGGCGCGGCGCGGGTACGAGGCCGCCGTGGCCGGTGAGTCGCGGTGGAACGGGGTCGCGGTGCTGTCCCGGGTCGGCCTCGACGACGTGGTGGTCGGGGTGGCGGGGGCACCCGGGTTCCCGCATCCGGAGGCGCGGGCGGTTGCCGCCACCTGCGGCGGGGTGCGCGTGCATTCGCTGTACGTGCCGAACGGACGTGAACCGGATTCGGACCATTACCGTTACAAGTTGGAGTGGTTGGCGGCGCTTCGGGACGTGGTGGCCGGCGGCCCGGCGGACGCGGTGGTGTGCGGGGACATCAACATCGCGCCGACGGACGCCGACGTCTTCGACCCCGACGCGTTCGTGGGCCAGACGCACGTGACGCCGCCGGAGCGGGCCGCGTTGCAGCAGCTCTTGGACCTGGGGCTGCACGACGTGGTGCGCGAGAAGTGGCCGACCGAACGCGTGTTCAGCTACTGGGACTACCGGGCCGGTATGTTCCACCAGGACCTGGGCATGCGGATCGACCTGGTGCTGGCCTCGGCGCCGGTGGCTGGGCGGGTGCGGGCGGCCTGGGTGGACCGCCACGCCCGCAAGGGCAGCGGGCCCAGCGACCACGCGCCGGTGATCGTGGACCTGGACGAGGCGCCGGACGGCGACATCGGGCCGGTGGTGCCGCCGCCGTCGGCCCGCGGGACGGGCAGGAAAGCGAGGCTGCCACAGGCAAAGAAGTGATCCACATGTCACAACCGGACATCACTGGCCCATCCGGCACCGTATCGTTGACCCGGCTGCCAACTGGGAGAGGTGAACCGGATGAGGCAGCGCCCATACGTGGCGTACCGGCCGTCGAATCAGCCGCTGCCGACCAGGTTCCAGGTCGGCGGCCTGCTGGGGCGCGGCGTCGGCACGGAGGTGTACGAGGCCTACGACGACGACCTGGACCGTGAGGTCGCGGTCAAGCTGTTCCCGGCCGACCTGGACGAGACCGCCTGCCGGCGCATCGCCGACGAGGCCCGGGCGCTGGACCGGCTCAACCACCGCCGGCTGGTCTCGGTGTTCGACGGCGGCATTCACCAGGGCCGGCCGTACCTGGTGATGCAGCTGATCCGTGGCCTCAGCCTCAGCAAGCGTTTGCGCGATGGCGCGATGCTCACCGCCGAGGCCGTGGTGCTGGTCGCGCTGCTGGCCGACGCGCTGGCCCACGTGCATGCCCAGGGCGTGGTCCACCGCGACGTGAAGCCGTCCAACATCCTGCTGGACGAGGAGGGCCTGCCGCACCTGAGCGACTTCGGCATCGCCCTGCTGGCCGGGCAGTCCCGGGTGACCGCCGTCGACGAGGTCATCGGCACGCCCGCCTACCTCGCGCCGGAGCAGATCCTCAGCGGCGCCCTCGGGCCGGCCGTCGACATCTACGCGCTGGGCCTCGTGCTGCTGGAGTGCATCACCGGCCACCGCGAGTACGACGGTCCCAACAAGCTGGAGGCCGCGCTGGCCCGGCTCAGCCGCGACCCGCAGATCCCGGAGGAGCTGCCGGGGCCGCTGGCCGGGCTGCTGCGGGCCATGACCGCCCGCGAGCCGGGTCGTCGCCCGACCGCGCAGCACTGCGTCAACACGCTGTCGGCGCTGGTCGTCGAGGCGGCCGAGCCGGAGACCGAGACGCTGTCTATACCTTGGCGATCAGCTTGATCTCCAGCAGCTGCGGGGGCAGCGCGAGCCGGGTCACGCCGATGATCGTGCTCGCCACCCGCGGCTTGTCCGTGCCGTAGGCCGCCTTGCGCACCGGCCCGGCGGCCGCCATGCCGGCGTCCACGTCCAGCACGTAGATCACCTCTTCGACCACGTCGTCCAGCGACGCCCCGAAGCGGGCCAGCAGGGTCTTGGCGTTGGCGTAGGTCTGGGCCATCTGCTCGGCCATCGGGCGGTAGTCGGTGACGCGGCCCTGCTCGTCCAGCGGCGCCGGGGCCACGAAGTCCGCGCCCTCGTGGGACAGCTGCCCGGAGACGTAGATCGTGTCGCCGCGCCTGATCGCCTGCACGTAGCCGTAGGACTCCTCCCACGGCACCCCGAAGCTCTCCACCTGCGTTGTCGTCATGGGAGGAAACCTAGAATTCGCTCATGGCCCCCGACCAGGCCAGACTGTGCCGTAGATGCCAAGGATCGTGCCAGGAGGTGCGTGGATGGTTCGCCGGATCGCGCTCCTTGTGCCGCCTCGGGTGAGCGCCCTGGACTACAGCATCGGCGTCAACATCCTCGGCGATCAGCCCGGGTACTCGGTGCTGTCGGTCGGCGAGCCCGGCGTCGCCTCGGACGACGGCGTGGTGATCGTGCCGTCCCATCCGCTGTCCGCCGCCGACGACGCCGACATGATCGTCGTTCCCGGCTTCGGCGACCCGCACCTCCCGCCGCCCGATTCCTACCTGGACGTCATCGCCCGTGGCCACGCCCGCGGCGCCACCGTCGTCGGCCTCTGCACCGGGACGTTCGGCCTGGCCTTCGCCGGCATCACCACCGACCGCCGGGTCACCACCCACTGGCGGTGGTCCGACCAGCTGCGGGAGCTGTTCCCCGACACCAAGGTCGTCGACAACGTGCTGTTCGTCCAGGACGGCAACCTGTTGACCTCCGCCGGCGCCGGCGCGGCCATCGACCTGTGCCTGCACCTCATCCGCGAGGACTTCGGCGTCGACGCCTCCCACGCCGCCGGCCGGGAGGCCATCGCTTCCCCCGCCCGCCTCGGCCCCCAGCCCCAGTACGTCGACGTCCTCTCCCCACCCGGCGCCGACCTCGCCCCCACCCGTGAGTGGGCCCTCTCCCACCTGTCCCAGCCCCTCACCGTCGACGCCCTCGCCCGTCACGCCGCCATGTCCCGCCGCACCTTCATCCGCCGCTTCAGCGAGGAATCCGGCCTGCCCCCGATGCGCTGGCTCACCCTCCAGCGCATCCTCGTCGCCCGCCGCCTGCTGGAGACCTCCGACTGGTCCGTCGACCGCATCGCCGGCGCGGCCGGCATGGGCACCGCCGCCAACTTCCGGGCGATCTTCCGGCGGGAGACCGGTTCCCTGCCCAGCGACTACCGCCGCATCCACCGCGGCCTTGATGGCTGATTTCCGCCAGCCATCACCTCGCGCGAAGGCCATGCTGGTGTCATGAAGACCATTGTGGACAGCCCCGTGGGGCAGCTGACGCTGGTGGGTGAGGACGGCAAGCTCACCGGCCTGTACATGGAGAGCCAGCGGCACCGGCCGGCGGAGGAGACCTTCGGCGAGGTGGTCGAGGGGGCCTTCGGCGACGTGGTGGAGCAGCTGGAGGCGTACTTCAAGGGTGAGCTGGACGTGTTCGACCTGGAGCTTTCGCTGCGGGGGACGGAGTTCCAGCGGACGGTGTGGGCGGCGCTGAGGGAGATCCCCTACGGCGAAACGGTGTCCTACGGGGAGCTGGCGGAGCAGATCGGCAAGCCGAGCGCGTCGAGGGCGGTGGGGCTGGCCAACGGGAAGAACCCGATCGGCATCATCGTGCCCTGCCACCGGGTGGTCGGCGCGGGCGGCGGCCTGACGGGCTACGGCGGTGGCCTGGACCGCAAGCAGTACCTGCTGGCGTTCGAGGCTCAGGGGGCGACGATGCCGCTGCTGTAGGCGTAGCGGATGGCCTCGGGGCGCGTGCGGACACCGATCTTGGCGAAGAGGTTGTTGATGTGGGTCTTGACGGTGGTCTCGCCGATGAACAGGGCGGCGGCGATGTCGGCGTTGGCGAGGCCGCGGGCGACAAGGGTGAGGACCTCGGCCTCCCGGGCGGTGAGGCCGGCGGGCGGCGGGGCGGGCGTGGCGAGGGCGGCGACGAGGCGGCGGGAGACGGCGGCGTCGAAAGTGGACTGACCGGCGGCGACGGCTCGCAGGGCGGCGGTGATCTCGGCGCGGCCGGCGTCCTTGGTGAGGTAGCCGCGGGCGCCGGCCTGCAACGCGGTGGTGATGGACTCGTCGTCGGAGTAGGTGGTGAGCACGACAACGGCCACGTCCGGGTGAGCGGAAGCGATGCGGCGGGTGGCCTCGACGCCGTCCATGACGGGCATGCGAAGGTCCATGAGCACGACATCGACGGCCACGGAAGCCAACAGCTCCAAGGCTTCCGAGCCGGTGCCGGCGGAGCCGACGACCTCGATGTCGTCGGCGAGGTCGAGCAGGGCGACAAGGCCCTCGCGCATCACCAACTGGTCGTCGACGACGGCAACCCTGATCATTCCGGCACCTCGGCGGTCACGAGCCAGCCCTCTCCCGATCGTCCAGCGGTCAGCGTGCCACCGACGAGGGCGATCCGCTCCCGCATCCCGGTGAGCCCATGCCCGGGAACACCGGTATCGCCGACGAAAGCGTTGTACACCCTCAAACGGACGCCTGAACCGTAGTCGAGCGACACGGAGACGGCCGAGCCGGGGGCGTGCTTGGCGGCGTTGGTCAGCGCTTCCCGAGCGATCCTCAGCAACGCCACGGTGGCGCCGGCCGGCACTGGCCGAACCGTGCCGGTGACGACGAAGTCCACCTCCAGGCCACGATCCCGCCGACCGTCCTCGATGAGGCGGGACAATGCCTCGTCCAACGCCACGACGTCGGCCCGGAGGGCGGCAACGGCTCGGCGGGCCTCGTCCAGGCCCTCATGAGCCAACAAACGAGCCCGCTGCACCCGGAGCAATCCGCCGGGCAGGTCGCCGCGCTCGGACAGCAACGCCTCGGCGACTTCCAGCTGCACACCCAGGGCGCCAAGGGAATGGGCCAACACGTCGTGCATCTCCCGGGCGATCCGGGCCCGCTCGTCCAACGCGGCGTAGGAAGCGAGCAGGCGGGCCTGCATCTGGTGCTGCCGGGAACTCAACCCGATCAACGCCATGATCAGCAGCACGGCCAGGTCGCCGAACAAGGAAGTAGCGCCCTGGGCCCAGGTCAAGGTCCCGCCGCCGGCGATCACGAACGTCAGACCGAGGACAGCGGCCAGCACCCGGGACGACAGCCGGGGCAGCGAGCACGTGACCGCCAGCCCGACGCAGGTGAGCAGCACGGGAGTGCCGTCGGGCGCGGGCCCGATCGCCGTCACCGACACCAGCAGGCAGGCCAGCAGCAGGGCGGTCGCCGTCTGGGGCGAACGGCGGTCGAGCAGCACAAAACCGAGCCAGCAGGCCAGGCCGACGCCGTAGAGCAGCCACAGCCAGACCGGCGTCGGCCGCTGCACGGTGGCCAGCGTGATCACGAACACGGCGGTCCCGACCAGGCCGACCACCAGCCACGGGGGACCGATCCGATCGAGCAGTCGCACGAGCATCAGGCTGCCACGTCAGCGGCCCGTCCGCCGCCAGATCAGCGCCAGCACGAAAACCAGCACGACCAACGCGACCACCCCGGCCCCGATCATCAGGAACCGGACCATGAGGAACTCCAGCACGGCGCCCATCAGCGGCGCTCCTTGACCACACGCTCGACGACCATGTTCGCGAGCCCGCCTCGGCGACGGGCCGACTCGCGGATCATCGGCTCGACCATGTCCCGCGCGCGGTCGAGCTTGCCCAGCCGGCGCAGGATCATGGCCACGGCGAACAGCGCGAGCACGGCCAACGCGATGACGCCGCCGATAACGGCGAAGCGAATCGCCAGGTACTCCAGGTAGATCTCCATGGCCCGGACGCTACGGAGAGACCCGGGTGGACCAGCACCTCCCGGCGGTGGAGATCGGGGTGGACCGCGCCTCCACTCCTCAGGGCTTCAGCAACACCCGGATCGGGTGGCCGTCGTGCTCGCGCAGCCGGCGGATGCCCTCCTCGAAGTCCTCCAGCGGCAGCACGGCGCTGACCGACGCGGACAGGTCGAGGCGGCCCCGGGAGACCAGTTCCACCAGGTCGGACAGGTGCTTCATCTTGTAGCCGAGGTGCCCGATGACGGCGTGCCGGCGGCCGAGGAACGAGCCTTCGCGGCCGAGTTCGATGTTCTCGGCGCTGATGCCGACCAGCACGACCTTGCCCCGCTGGCCGAGCACTCCGTTGGCCTGCGCCACCGTGGACGTGCGGCCGACGCAGTCGAACGCCACCCGCAGCCCGCGGCCGCCGGTGATCTCCTTGAGCCGGTCCGGGGTGTCCGCGGCCAGCGGGTCCAGCACGAAGTCCGCGCCGAGCGCGAGCGCCCGGTCACGCACGCCGGCCACCGGGTCGAGGCCGATGATCGGCGACGCGCCGGCGAGCCGGGCCAGCTGCACCAGGTGCGAGCCGATGCCGCCCAGCCCCCACACGCCCACCGACTGCGCCATGCGAAGATCGGCCGTCTCCAGCGCCCCGTACGGCGTGGCGACGGCGTCGGCCAGCACGGCCGCCTGCTCCATGGGCACGTTGTCCGGCACGGAGATCAGCGACACGCCCGGCGTGACCACGTACTCCGCCCACGCGCCGTCGTACGCGAAGGCCATGACCTCCAGCGCCTCGCAGTCGTCGATCGTGCCGCCGAACACGCACGACCGGCAGCGCCCGCAGGCCCGGCCGGCGGCGATCGCCACGCGGTCCCCGACCTGCCAGTGCCGCACGTCGCTGCCTACCGCCGCGACCGTGCCCGACGCCTCATGGCCCGGCGTGATCGCCGGCAGCTGGGCCGGGATGTGGCCGTCGATCTGGCTCAGGTCGGAGTGGCAGATGCCGCACGCCGCGACCCGCACCACCACCTCGCGCGGCCCCGGGCGCGGCACCGGCACTGTCTCCAGGCTCAGCTTCCCCGACTCGGCGTGGAATCGGACGGCGCGCATCGTCTCGGGCAGGCTCAACGGCGGAATCCCTTCCAGTGCAACGTTTGTGCGTCCGACGCTACGACAGGCATGCCCCTATGCCAACGCCTTCACGGCTTGATGACCTCGTTCCAGTGAATTTCGTGCTCGTACAGCCAGGCCCGCACCTCCGGCCGGGCGTTGTCCCTGGCCTCCTCGGGGGTGCGGACCTGCCGCGCCGTGAGTTCGGCCAGCCGCTGGGCCCTTGGCGCGCGAATGCGCTGGTACGTGGCGAAAGCCTGCTCCAGATCGGGGATGTCCCGCACGCACATCGCGAGGATCACGCTGTCCTCCAACGCGATCGACGCGCCCTGGGCGGCGGAGGTGGCGCTCAGGTGGGCGGCGTCGCCGACCAGCGCCATCCGCGCGTTGTGCCAGTGCGGCAGCTGTTCGGGCAGGTGGTGAATGGCGGTGGCCAGCACCTCCTCGTGCTCGGCGCCGACGATCCGGCGCGGCACCTCGCCCGGGGCATCGGCGAACTGCGCGGCCAGCGCCTTGAGCCACGGCCCGTCGCCCTCGCCGGGCACGCCGGAGGCCCAGAAGGTCTCGTTGTCCGGCGACGTCGTGTAGACCACGCCGCCGGCCACCAGCCGGCAGGTGTCCGGCACGGTGGGGATCGAGGTGTCACGGCTGTAGCCGTACACCAGCGTGAGCCCGGTGAACTGCGGCTGCGGCGCCTCCGGGTCGATCAGGTTGCGAGTCGTCGACCAGACGCCGTCCGCGCCGACCAGGAAGTCGCCCTCGGCGGTGCTGCCGTCGGCAAACGTTGCCACCACACGGTCAGAGCCCACGGCGCTCACCAAGCGCTTGCCGTGCTGGATCTTCCCGCCCCGCCGGAGCAATTCCCCTTGCAGGGCAAGGTAGAGATCGGCCCGCCGGATCGTGCGCGGGCCGTCGGGATCGGGATGGCCGGCGCCGAGGGGCCCGCTGGCGAAGATCGTGTCGGCCGGGTCGAGGTATTCGACGTTGGTGGTGCGGAACGACCGCTCGATCACCGGCCGGTCCGCGTCGATCGCCCGCAGCGCGTCCATTCCGTTGTGCATCACCATGAGCCACGCGCCGACATCGTCGCCGCCGCTCGGATAGGCCTCGTACACGGTCGAGGTCACGCCGGCCTTGCCCAGCGCCAGTGCGGTCGCGGCGCCGGCGATGCCGCCGCCGATGATCAGTGCGTGGGTCATGGATTTCCGTCCGTGGTGGCCAGCGGCGGCGGGATGAAGGTGAGGTCGAAGCTGGACTCCGGCGGGGAGGGCGGGAGGAAGATGCTGCTGGGCAGCCGGAAGTAGGTGGTCGGCCGGGTGTAGGCGGGCCGGATGGTGGTGCTGCGGCTGGGCCGGTCGTCGTTGGACACGTCGGCGATCACGAACACCGCGACGACGGCGACGAGGGCGGCGCCGTAGAGGGCGAAGATGCCCATGCGGCGGGAGTTGGCGCGGCGAGTGGGCGCCGTGTCGACGGTGACGGTGGTGGATTGCACGACTTCGGTGGCGAAGCGCCGCTTCGGATCGACGCGCAAGGACGCGAGGTGCAGGCGGAGGCGGTCGACGCCGGAGGGGTGGTCGACGGCCTCGAAAACCAAACCGTTCAGTTCAGCGAAGGGCAGCACGTGCACGCCGTCGGCCCGCAGCTCGCTGACGACGAGCTTGCTGGGGCCGGTCCACGACAGCCGCCAATGGGCGCTGCCGGCCTCGACCAGGTAGTGCCCGACCAGCGCGTGCAGGGCCTCGCACAGCCGGGCGGTGGCACGGTGCGGGTCGCCGGTGTCGAAACGGGCGGCCAGCAGCGCGGCCTCGCCATCGGAAAGCACGTCGAACACGGTGGCAAGGGTGGCATTGGGACCGTCGAGCAGCATCCAGGCGGAGGCGAGAGGCGCGGCCTGCCGGGCGGCCTTGGCCATCCACTGCGCCGAGGGCAGGGCCTCCACGTCGTGATCGGGCAGCAGGTGCCGCAGGAGCTCCCGCTTGGGATAACGCCAGGTCGTGGGCTCGCACAGCCGGGAAGGGACCTCGGCGTCCATCGCCGCCAGCCGGGCCAGCCGGTCGGCGGTGCTGGGATGGCTGGCGAACGGGCTGCGCTGCTCCGGTTCGGGGTCCGTGACCTCGAACGGGCGATCCACGAGCATGGCCGAGAACATGGCCAGCGGATCCTCGGGCGCGTAACCGGCGGCCGCGGTCCGGTTCAGGTACTGGCTTAGGAACAGCTGCCAGCGTGCGTCGATCGAGGCCAGCGACCGCAGCGCCTGCGCGATGGCCTCGGGCCCGGCGATGCAGGCGGCGACGGCGTCGGCCTCGAACTCCTGCCGACGCCGCACCGCGAAGGAGATCCGCGCGTAGACGTGGGTGTAGCCGGTGAAGATCCGGGCGAACAGCCCGGCCGGCCCGAAGCGGAGCTGGCTGGCCTCGATGAGGTTGTCCTGGAGCCGGTCCAGCGCCGCGTAGCCGCGGTGCACGACCACGCCGACCCGAGTGCGCCCGCCGATGTAGTGCCCGAACTCGTGGCCGAGCAGCGCCCGGAGCTCGTTGGCCGGCAACGCGGCCAGCAGCGGCAGCCCCAGGGTGAGGCGACGGCGGCCGGGCAGCAGGCCCAGCAGCCGCGCGTCCTCCGTGACCGAGGCGTTGACCTCGCCGTTGAGCCGTAGCTCGTCCGGCGGGCGGATGCCGACCTCGGCCGCCACCTGCCTGACGAACGCCCACAGCTCCGGCGCGTCCTCCTCGTCCACCAGCACGGAATCGGCGTCCGAGCCGGCCCTGCCGGCCGAGACGAGGCCGCTGGCCACGGCCACCAGCGCGGCCAGCGAGGCGAAGGGCAGCACCACGATCTGCGGGGTGACGTTGTCGACCTCGCCCTGCACGAAGTCCTGCGTCGACCAGACGGCCAGGACCACCAGCGCGACGGCGACCGCGATGCTGAGCAGGGCCAACACGTACACGCCGAACAGCAGAGCGATCGCCAGGGCCGCGCGCACCGTGGTCATCCGCCCTCCCCACGAGCGATCACCAGCCAGCCCCCGTCGTCCCGGCGCCCACCATCATCCCCCAGCGTGCCACCCCGCACACCAGTCGCGCACCGGCCAAAAGAGCCGGGCGCGAGATGTTTGCCGACGGATTCAACTGTACTCAGTGGTACAGTCGCGGGATGAGCGAGGCGGGACGGGCAGCGCCCTCGGGCGCGCGGGCGGACGGCAAGCGCAAGGCCATCGTGGAGGCGGCCCTGCTGGCCTTCTTGGCTGACGGCTTCGACGTGAGCATGGACCGGATCGCGGCGGCGGCCGGCGTCTCCAAGGTCACCGTGTACAACCACTTCGACAGCAAGGAGAACCTGTTCCGGGCGGTGGTGTCCGGGCAGCTGCACAACGCGCTGTCGGTGGTGGAGCAGCTGGTGGAGTCCCGCCTCGGCGACTCCGAGGACGTGCGCACCGAGCTGGTCAAGGCCTGTCGGGCCTGGGTGACGGCGCTGACCCTGCCGGACATGATGGCGCTGCGCAACCTGGTCGTCGGCGAGTCCAAGCGGTTCCCGGAGCTGGGGGAGACCTGGCTGGAGCACGGCCCGAACCGCCTGCACGAGGTGTTCGTGACCGCGCTGACCAGGCTCAACCAGCGCGGCGTGCTGGACATCCCCGACGTCGAGCTGGCGGTCCTCCAGCTCTCGGGCCTCGTGCTTTCCCCGAACCTGGTGTACGGCGCCTACGGCCGCACGCCGGGCAAGAAGCTGGCGGACCGCCTGATCGTCGCCGGCGTGGACATGTTCCTCGGCTACTACGGGACCGACTGAAGCCGGCCCGGGCGGTGATCGGCGTTGACGGGCTTGTGTCCTAGAAACCGAAGATCGCCTGGGCGTTGGTGTCCAGGATCGCCGTCGCCTGCTCGGCCGTCACGGTCTTGGTGACGTAGTCGATGGCCTCCTGGTACTCCTCCTTGGCCTGGTAAGGAAAGTCCGTGCCGAGCACGAGGCGGTCGGCGCCGAAGGTGTCGACGGCGGCCCGCAGCGCCGGGGCGTGGTCGTGCCCGACGGTGTCGAACCACATCCGGCCGGCGGCCACGCTCGGCAGCTCCGGCGTGCCGGGGGCCTCCCAGGGCACCTGGTGGTCGGTGCGGTTGAGCAGCATCGGCAGCGCGCCGCCCAGGTGCGAGACGATGATCTTCAGGTCGGGGTGGCGGCTGGGGATGCCGGCCAGGATCAGGTGCATGATCGCGACGGTGTCCTCGATGGGCGCCCCGATCGACCAGGTCAGGTTGTGGCCGGCGATGAGCTCGGCCCCGGCGCCCTCGCCGGCCGGGTGCACGTACAGCACGCTGCCGCGGCGGTCGAGCTCCTCGTACAGCGGGTCGAACAGGGGATCGCCGAGGCCGCGGCCGAGCACGGACGTAGTGACGGCGGCGCCGACCATGCCGAGGTCGTCCAGGGCGCGGGTGAGCTCCTTGAGCGAGGCGTCGACGTGCGGCAGGGGCAGGGCGGCAAAGGCGCGGAACCGCTCGGGGTGCTTGGCCACGATGCCGGCGTACTCGTCGTTGACCAGCCGTGCGGCGCGGACGGCGGCGGCCTCGTCGGCCAGGTGCGGCGAGACGGGCGTGACCGACAGCACCTGCCGGTCGACGCCGGCCGCGTCGAGCTGGGCGAACCGGTCGGCCAGTTCCTGGTCCGCCGATCCGGCGCCGAGGCCCCGCTGTGCCTGCGTGGGCACGCCCAGTTCGGTCATCAGGTCCAGGTAGCTCTCGCTCCACAGGTGGGCGTGCACGTCGATACGCATCTCGGGGCCTCCACTCAAATGAACTGATACGTACAGTTCACTTACCTTCGTCACGGTACGCTCCCCGATGGTGCTGTCAAGTGGGGGGAGCAGACGTGACCAACGCTCGCGTGCAGACGGTCGTGGACACGGTGTTCGGGCACGAGCTGTCCGATCCGTACCGGTGGATGGAAGAGGGTCCTGAGCTCCGGGAATGGCTCCTGGCCCAAGGCGCGAAGACCAAGGAGCACCTCACCGGGCTGCCGCTGCGGGCGGAACTGCTGGCGCGGCTGGACGAAGTCACCCGGGACACCGTCGAGGTCACCGCCTTCGCCATGGCCGGCGACCGCGTGTTCTTCCTGCGCCAGACCGGCGCGGTGCCGGTGCTGGTGGTCCGCGAGGGCGGCGAGGAGCGGGTGCTGCTCGATCCGGCCACGATCGCGGGCGACGAGCACAGCACCCTCGAATTCTTCGACCCGAGTCCGGACGGCCGCCTGGTCGCCTGCGGCCTGGCCCAGGGCGGCTCCGAGCAGTGCCAGGTGCACGTGCTGGACGTGGCCACCGGCGACCTCACCCCGACCGAGATCACGCATTCGCTCCAGGGCCACCCGACCTGGCTGCCCGACGGCTCGGGTTTCTTCTGCCACCGCCGCCCGGCGCCCGATCCGGCCGTGCCGGCCGACCGGCGGCGCGACAACAGCGCGACCTGGTTCCAGTCGATCGGCGGCGGCGAACCGACGATCACGTTGCGGCGCGGTCACAATCCGACGCTACCGTTGTCGCCGATCGACCGCGCCTTCGTGCTGGCGCCCTCGGACACCGAGCTGGCGTTCGCGCTGATCTCGCACGCCGCCTCCGGTGGCTCGCTGTCCGAGGAACTGTCCGAGTTCTCCTTGTACGCCACCGATCGCGCCGGCCTGGCCGACCCGACCGCCTGCGTGTGGCGCAAGATCATCGATCCGGCCGACGAGGTCACTGGCTACGCGATCCACGGCGACACGATCTACGTCGTCACGCACAAGAACGCCCCGCGGTCCGAGGTGCAGGCGTGGTCGCTGACCGACGGCACGCGCCGGACCGTGGTGCCCGGCGGCGACCGGGCTGTGATGGGCGTCAAGGTCGTCGGCGATCACCTGCTGATCCGCGACATCGACGCCGGAACCGCCCGCATGCGGCGAATTCCGTTGGCCGGCGGGGACATCGAGGAGATCCCGCTGCCGACCGGCGGCACCATCGCGCAGTGGACGGCCCACCCCGACGGCAAGTCGGCGCTGATCGTGTTCAGCTCGTGGACGCAGCCGCCGACCGCCTACCGGTACGACGGCGAGTTGCGCGACACCGGCTGGATCCCGCGCTCTCCGGTGGATTTCTCCGACATCGAGGTCACCCAGCTGCGCGCCCCGGCCCGTGACGGCGTGCTGGTGCCGCTGACTGTGTTGCACCGCAAGGGACTTGCGCTCGACGGCACCAATCCGACTATGATGACCGGCTACGGCTCGTACGGGTTCGTGCTGCGCCGGGCGTTCAACCCGCGGCTGCTGCCATGGCTGGAGCGCGGCGGCGTGTACGCGTTGGCCGGCCTGCGCGGCGGTGGCGACCACGGCCACGAGTGGCACGCGGCGGGACGCCTGCTGAACAAGGAAAACACCATCACCGACTTCATCGACTGCGCCGAATACCTGGTCGACACCGGCTACACCAGCCCGCAGCGGCTGGCCGGCGAGGGCGCCAGCGCCGGCGGCATCCCCACCGGCGGCGCGCTCGTACGCCGGCCGGACCTGTTCGCGGCCATGGTGTCGCAGGTCCCGGTGTTCAACATGACCCGGATGGAGTTCAGCGAGAACGGCCCGATCAACGCGCCGGAGTTCGGCACCCAGACCACCGAGGAGGGCCTGCGGGCGCTGCTCATCGTGGACAGCTACCTGCGTGTCGTCGACGGCGTCGAGTACCCGGCCGTGCTGATCACCGCCGGCCTGAACGACCCGCGCGTAGCGGCGTGGCAGCCGGCCAAGATGGCCGCCCGCCTCCAGGCCGCGACCGCGTCCGACCGGCCGGTGCTGATCCGCGTGGAGCAGCACGGCGGCCACGGCCTCGGGTCGACCCGCGACCAGCGCAACGCCGTGATGGCCGACATCTTCGCCTTCCTGGCGGCCGAACTCGAGCCGTGACCGCTCAGTGCGCCGCGAGCCAGGCGTTCTGGGCGGCGAGCTCGCGGGTGGCCACGGTGATGGGGAACGCCGTGAAGCCGTGCACGGCCTCGGCGACAACCTCCACCTCGCAGGGGTTTCCGGCGGCCTGCCAGCGTGCGGACATGAACAGGGTGTCGTCGAGCAGCGGATCGTTGCCGCCCACGACAAAACGAGCCGCGGGCAGGTCGTGGAGGTCGGCGTACAGCGGGGAGATGTCCGGCGCGTGCAGCTCGGCCTCGGACAGCCCCGGGAACGACTGCGCCCGGAACCAGCGCTCGGAAAGCGTTCCGGTGACCAGGTTCTGCTCGCCGTAGGCCCGGGCACTCGGCGTCAAAGCCATGTCGTAGACGCCGTACGACAGGTGGGCGGCGCTGAATGCCCGGTGCTGGCCGGATTCCCTCAGCCCCAGCAACACCTGCACCGCCAACTCGGCGCCGGCGGACTCGCCGCCGAGCAGCAGCCTGGAGGTGCCGAACTCGGTGGCAGAGGTGGAAACCAGCCATCGCGCGGCGTCGACGCAGTCGTGCACGGCGGCGGGGTGAGGGTGTTCGGGGGCCAGGCGGTAGTCGACGGACACGACCGCCAGCCCGGTCTCCTCGGCCAGGGCCCACAGCCGGACGTCCTGGTTGCGCGCGGAGCCGAGGACCCGGCCGCCCGGGTGCATGTGCAGGTAGACGCCGCGGACCTCGGCCGGCGTGAACACCCGCACGGCCACGTCGCCGTCGCGGCCGGGCACCACCCGGTCCACGCCTTCGTCCAGGACCTTCGGCGGCGGGAAGACGCCGAAACCGGCCCGGACCTGGGCGATGTCGTCCACTTCGTACACCGGCGGCACCGTGGCCAGGGTCGCGGCCAGCCGCCGGTTGAAGGCGACGGTCTCCTCGGCCACATCCTGGCCCGTGGTCACGATCGACATCCGCCCAGTATCGCGCGGGTCCCGCTCAGCATCACACCGAACCGTCGACTCAACTCGTGGGCGCGATCGGCGGTTTCTGCCTACCGTGTGGACAGCAGCACGAACCGACAGGAGAACCATGTCCGCCACCTCGCCGCGGGTCGACTTCTACTTCGATCCCGCCTGCCCGTTCGCGTGGATCACGTCCCGCTGGATCCTGGAGGTCGAGCAGCACCGCGACATCGACCTGCACTTCCGGGTGATGAGCCTGTCGGTGCTCAACGAGCACCGCGAGATCGAGCCGTGGTACCGCGAGTTCTGCGACCGGGCCTGGGGTCCCGTGCGGGTCTGCATCGCCGCCGCCCAGCAGCATGGCGACGACGTGCTGCGTGACCTGTACACCTCGCTCGGCACGCGGATCCACAATGGCGGCAACAAGGACTACGACGCCGTCATCGCCGAGGCCCTGGCCGAGGTCGGCCTGCCCGCCGAGCTCGCCGCCGCCGCGCACAGCACCGACTTCGACGAGGAGCTGCGCAAGAGCCACCACCGCGGCATGGACCCCGTCGGCGACGAGGTCGGCACCCCGACCATCCACATCGACGAGGTCGCCTACTTCGGCCCCGTCCTGGCCTCCATCCCCCGCGGCGAGCGCGCCGCCGAGCTCTTCGACGCGGCTCGCGTCCTGGCCGGCTTCCCGCACTTCTTCGAGCTCAAGCGCAGCCGCAACGCCGACCTCGACTTCAGCTGACCCGTGCAGGCCCGAACGGCCGCCCGCGGTGGGCGGCCGTTCTTGCTTCCCGGTAATGATCCCTTTGTCCGTTTCCCCAGCTAGTGGCCACAAATTCGATCGCCGGCCCGAGTAACGCGGCCGCCCGCGTCCTCGATACGGGCGACAAGGTGGGCTACCAGCTCAAGGGGAGAAAACGACATATGCGCACGCGCGCTGTCGCAGCGATGGTGGCTGCGGTTCTGGGCACGTCAACACTGGTCGCGACGGGCGTCGCGGCCGCGGACACCGGGCCCGATCTGTGGGTGATACCGCTGCAGAACTGCTCGGACCAGGGGCCGGGCACGGTCGCGGCGCCGTTCTGCACGGTGCAGCGGGCGGCCGAGGTGGCAGAGGCCGGCGACACGGTGCACGTGACGGCGGGCGACTGGGGCGAACTGGATGTCACGCACTCGGGTCGGCCGGGCGCGCCGATCACGTTCCTGGCCGACCAGAACAACGGCTTCCTCGGGCCCTTCCAGCTGGGAGTCGACCGGAACAACGGCGTGCAGCAGCACGCCGTCGCCATGCACGGCGTGCACGACATCGTGGTGCGCGGCAACTTCCAGGCCACGGGCCTGTCGTCGGCGGTGCTGATCGACAACTCCACCGACGTCACCGTGGACGGTATGACGGTCTACGGCAACGGCAGCCCGCCGCCGGCCAGCGACGGCATCGACATCACCGGCGCGAGCGCCCGGATCACCCTGAGCCGCAACGACATCGAGCACCGTGGCGCGGCCGGCATCGCCGTCGGGGCCGGTGTCACCGGCGCCGTCGTCACCACCAACGTGCTCGCCAACAACGCCGGCCCCGGCATCCAGGTCACCGACTCGGCGGCCGCGGTCATCACCTCGAACACCGTGCTGACCAACTGCCCGGTCGGCATCTCGCTGACCGGCGCCTCGGCCGGCGCGTCCATCCAGAACAACGTGCTGAGCGGCAACGGCGTGAACCGGTCGGCCTGCAAGACGGGCAGCTTCGCCGAGCTCTCGGTGGCCGCGACGGCCACGGCCGGCACGACCGCCGCGTACAACCTGTTCGGACCGGCCGCGAAGACCCCGTACCGCTGGGCCGACACGACCTACGCCGACCCGGCCGCCTTCGCCGCCGGCACCGGGCAGGGCGCGCACGACCTGGTCGGCGACCCGATGACCACACACCCCAAGGCCTGGACCGTGCAGAACGGCTCGCCGGTGATCGACTCGGCCAACGACACCGCCCCCGGCGAGCTGGCCAGCGACCTCACGCACTCGCCGCGGGTGGACGACCCGCTGGTCGCCGGCATCGGCACGCACGACCGAGGGGCCGTCGAGCTGCCGGACCCGTTCGCCATCACCCAGTTGACGGTGACCCCGGACCAGGGCCCGCACCCGCTGCCGGTGACCGCGTCGGTCCAGGTCAGCAACCCCTGGTCCACGCCGCTGTCCTACACCTACGACTTCCAGGACGGCAGCCCGGTCGTCACCACCGACACATCCGTCACCCACGTCTACCAGCAGCGCAGCGGCGCCTACCCGTACCTCGTCTCCGTGACGGCGACCGCGCCCTCCGGCGTCGCCGTCCACGACACGGGTCAGGCCCTGGTGACCGACCCGGCGCCGGAGGTCGCCCGGCTGAGCGCCTTCCAGGACGAACCGCTGAGGGTCATCACCGACGCGTCGGCCTCGACGGACGCGTGAAAGATCACCGACTACATCGTCGACTACGGCGACGGCACCGCGCCGGTCGATTCCAGCAGCGCCAACAGCAGCCACTCCTACCTGAACCCCGGCGTCTACACGGTCGCGCTGACCATCAAGGACTCGACCGGCGCCACCGCACACACCACCCAGCGGGTGACCATCGGCGGCCTGTACAACCCGGTCGCCCCGACCCGGCTGCTCGACACCCGCGACGGTGGCACGCTCGTCAACGGCGGCCAGCTGAACCTGAAGATCGCCGGCACGCACGGTGTCGCGGCCACCGGCGTCACGGCGGCCGTGCTCAACGTGACCGCCACCAACCCGACCGCCGACAGCTTCCTCACCGTCTTCCCGCACGGACAGCCGGAGCCCAGCACCTCCAATCTCAACTTCGACGCCGGCCGGACGGTGCCGAACCTGGTGACCGTGCCGGTCGGCGCCGACGGCTCCATCGACATCGCCAACCGCTTCGGCTCCGTCGACGTGATCGTGGACCTCGAGGGCTACTACAGCGATCGGTTCCCGGGCGGTAACCAGTACGCCTACATCCCCGGCACGCCGACCCGGGCACTCGACACCCGCACCGACGGCGGCTCTATCGGCCCTGACGGCACGCGCGTGCTCAGCCTGTTCGGCAAGCTACCGGCCTCTGCGAGCACCATCGGAGCGGTGGTGCTCAACGTGACGGTGACCAACCCGACCGCCGGCAGCGTGCTCACCGCGTACCCGGACGGCACGCCGCTGCCCGGCGCCTCCAACCTCAACTTCACCGCCGGGCAGACCACCTCCAACCTGGTGGTGGTCGGCGTGAGCGCGGACGGCAAGGTCGACCTGCACAACCTCGCCGGCAACGCCGACGTCGTCGTCGACTACGTCGGCGCGTACGCCCTGACCAACCCGCCGACCGTGATCGGGATGCCGTTCGTGCCGCTGGCCCCGGCCCGGCTGCTCGACACCCGCGACGTCGGCGGCCCGGTCGGCCCCGGCCAGACCCGGTCGCTGCACGTCGCCGGGGTCGGCGGCGTGCCGGCCGACGCGACCGCCGTGGTCCTGAACGTCACCGTGGCCGACGGCACCTCGGACAGCTTCCTCACGGTGTTCCCCGGCGGCACGGCCCAGCCCGGAGTGTCCAACCTGAACTTCGGCGCCGGCAAGATCATCCAGAACCAGGTGGTCGTGCCGGTCGGGGCGAACGGCGACATCGACTTCTCCAACCTGGCCGGCAACGTCGACGTGATCGCCGACGTCTTCGGCTACTTCTCGCACTGACCTCCACTCCCGCCGGTGACGCCGTCGTCCGACGCCGCCTCTGGACAGCCCCCGATCGAGCCGTCGTTCCCACCCACTGGACCAGGCTCGGTTCGGGGGCTGCTCAGGCAGCCTGACCTGCCGGAATGCGTGCGCGGCCGGGCACGAAGCCCCGCCCACTCGGTAAACTCCACTGCCGTGAGCGAGCCCACCCGGCAGCGGACGCTGTGGCAGCGCGGCATCGCCGCCCCCATCCGCGCGTTCCTGCGCACGGAGTCGGCCAGCGCGGGCGTGCTGGTGGCCGCGATCGTCGTGGCGCTGCTGTGGTCCAACGTGGACACCAGCTCGTACGAGTCGTTCTGGCACATCACGTTGTCGGTGCGGCTGGGCGGTATGGAGGTCGTCGAGGACCTGCGGGAGTGGGTGAACAGCGGCCTGATGACGCTGTTCTTCCTCGTCGTCGGCCTCGAAGCCCGCCGCGAGTTCGACCTGGGCGACTTCCGTGACCGGCGCCGGTTCCTGCTGCCGTTCAGCGCGGGCCTGGTCGGCCTGGCGCTGCCGGCGCTGATCTACACAGTGGTCAACCTCGGCGGGCCGGGCGCGCACGGCTGGGGCGTCGCGATGTCCACCGACACCGCCCTAGCCCTCGGCCTGCTCACCCTGCTCGGCCGCGGCGTGCCGGACCGCGTGCGGGTCTTCCTCCTCACCGTTTTTGTCGTGGACGACCTCGTCTCGTTGCTGGTGATCGCCATCGCCTACAGCGAGCAGATCAGCGTCCTGCCGCTGATCATCGCCGTGCTGGTGTTCGTCGTCCTGGTCGTCCTCCGCGTGATCGGTGTGCGCAGCGGCGTCGTGCACGCCCTGCTCGGTGTCATCTCCTGGCTCGCGCTGCTGGAAAGCGGCGTCGACCCCGTGGTTGTCGGCCTCGGCGTCGGCCTCGCGACGTCGGCCTACACGCCGGCCCGCGACGACCTCGAACGGGCCACCGGCCTGTTCCGGCTGTTCCGCGAGCAGCCCACTGCCGAGCTGGCGCGGGAGGCCACCACCGGCCTGAACCGGAGCCTGTCGCCCAACTCCCGGCTGCAGAACATGTTCCACCCGTGGACGAGCTACGTCATCGTGCCGCTGTTCGGCCTGGCCAACGCCGGTGTCGCCATCGACGGCGGCTTCCTGGCCCGCGCCTACACCTCGCCGGTGACGCTCGGCATCATCCTCGGCTACGTCGTCGGCAAGCCCGTGGCCGTCGTCGGCACCACCTGGCTGATCACCCGCTCCAGCCGCGGCCGCATCCGGCCGCCGGTCGGCTGGCTGGCGGTCGCCGGCAGCGGTACCATCGCCGGCATCGGCTTCACCGTCTCCCTGCTCATCGCCACGCTGGCCCTGCGGGGCCAGGAGCTCGACCAGGCCAAGGTCGGCGTGCTCTCCGCGGTCCTCCTCTCATCCGGTGTCACCTGGGCCGTCTACCACACGACCCGCTACCTCTCGCCCAAGAAGAAGGCGCTGGCCCTGCTCGGCACCTCCGAGCAGCTCATCGACCTCGTCGACGAGGTCGACCCGACCCGCGACCACATCCGTGGGCCCGCGGACGCCTCGGTCACCGTCGTCGAGTACGGCGACTTCGAGTGCCCCTACTGCGGTCTGGCCGAACCCGTCGTGCGCGACCTCCTCACCGACACCGATCTTCGTTACGTGTGGCGGCATCTGCCGCTCACCGACGTCCACCCCCGCGCCGAACTCGCCGCCGAGGCTTCGGAGGCCGCCGCCGCCCAGGGCGCCTTCTGGCCCATGCACGACCTGCTCATGCAGCGTCAGGACAACCTCCGTGTCACGGATCTCCTTTCCTACGCCGAGGAACTCGGCCTCGACCGCGAGCGCTTCCACGACGACCTCAAGCGCCACCAGCACGAGGCCCGCATCGCCCAGGACGTCCAGTCCGCCGACCTCAGCGGCGTCTCCGGCACCCCCACCTTCTTCATCAACGGCCAGCGCCACTACGGCGCGTTCGACCTCGAAACCCTCTCCGCCGCGGTCAAGACCGCCCGAGCGAGGGCCGTGATCGAGCGCCACCAGGCGCGTAGCGCGTAGCCGTCACGCGTCGATCAGCTCAGCCGGCCGAACACCAAACTGACCCACAGCCATGCGTCGTACACGAACATAAGCGCGAAGATCCCGATGGCCAGGGGGATCCGCCGCCGGGCGAAACCCGCGATCATCAGGCCGAGCCCGATCGGGATGAACGGAATCGTCAGCACCAGGACCGTGCACACCAGGACTTCCAGCGCTCCCAACACCACGCAGGCGATGACGAACAGCCGCCGTTGCCGGAGGAACATCGGCAACACCAGCACGACCGCGATGCCGGCGGGGACGAAGTACGTGTCCACCGGATCGGCCGTGTACGGCGCGAACCCCATGGCCTGGGCTCGGACGTATGCGAGCACATCTCCGGCGGCCAGCGAGAGCACCGCCGGCGCGATGTTGATCAGTGGCAGCAGGCTTTGCCGCCAGGACACCCTGTCGTCCGTCGAAACCCCGTAGTCCGTCGAAACCCTGTCGTCCGCAGAAACGCTGTCGTCCATCGAACCCCCCGGTTTGAGCGACTGCTCAAACCGTAGCGTGAATTGAGCGATCGCTCAAGCCCGTGGAAATCAGATTGCCTCCGTTGTCTAGCCTCGATGAATGGGGCGGACCGTGGTGACGACGTCGATCCCGTACGTGAACGGGACACCGCACATCGGGCACGCGCTGGAGCTGGTGCAGGCGGATGTGCTTGCCCGGCACCGGAGACAGCGCGGCGACGAGGTGTGGGCACAGACCGGGACGGACGACAACGCGCTGAAGAACGTGCGCAGCGCGGAAGCCGAGGGCATCCCGGTCGCGGACTACGTGGCCCGCATGGCGGATCGTTTTGTCGCACTGGGGGAGGGGTTGGACCTCTCCTTCGACGACTTCGTGCGCACCAGCACCGATTCACGCCACCGGCCTGTCGTCGAGCGGCTGTGGCGAGCCTGCGAGCGCAGCGGCGACCTGTACCGCAAGTCGTACACGGGCCTGTACTGCGTCGGCTGCGAGGCGTTCGTCGAGGGCGACTGCCCGGAGCACGAGGAGAAACCGGAGCTGGTGTCCGAGGACAACTGGTTCTTCCGGCTCAGCCGCTACCAGGACCGGCTGGTCGAGCTGATCGGGACCGATGTCATCGAGATCGTGCCCGCGACACGGAAGCGAGAGGTGCTCGCCTTCATCGCCGGCGGACTCGGCGACTTCAGTGTCAGCAGGAGTGTTTCTCGGGCTCGTGGCTGGGGAATCCCCGTGCCCGGCGATCCGGGCCAGGTGGTCTACGTCTGGTTCGACGCCCTCGTCAACTATCTCACCGGAGCCGGTGATCGTTGGCGCGACAGCGAACGCGTCCATGTGATCGGCAAGGGCATCATTCGCTTCCACGCCGTCTACTGGCCAGCCATGCTCCTCTCCGCCGGTCTGGAACTGCCGTCCCGGGTGCTGGTGCACGAGTACCTTACCGCGAATGGACGCAAGATCGGGAAGTCGCTGGGCAATGCGGCCGATCCTCTAGGCGTGGCAACACAATTCGGCTCCGACGCGCTGCGTTGGTGGCTGCTGTCGGACGTCGCCCGAACCGGCGACACCGACTACTCGGACGGCCGGTTGGAGACCCGGCTGAACGAGGACCTGGCCAACAATCTCGGCAACCTGGTCAACCGTACGGTGGCCATGGTGAGGAGGTGTCGAGATGGTGTCGTTCCTGTTGTGCAACAAGGGAATCCGACAGCGGAGAACCTGCGGGCGGCGCGGCGGGAGGCGGCCGGGGCGATCGACACCGCGCTGCGGGCCTTCGACTTCCGGCGGGCGGTCGAGGCCGTGCTGCGCATCGGCGACGAGGCCAATCGTTTCGTTCAGGTCACAAAACCCTGGCAGCTCAACCGAAATTCGGCGGAGCTGGACGCGGTGCTGGCCGAGCTGGTCGCGGCGTGCCGGGACATCGCGGAGCACCTGACACCGTTCCTGCCGGCTGCTGCCCGCCGCATCGCCGAGCAGTGCGGCGGCGCGGTTGTGCCCACGCCCAGCCCGGTGTTCCCGAGAAGTGTCAGACCCCGGCCCTAGCATCCTCGGCATGGACATCGACTACGCCACACCGGGTGTGTTCACCACCGTGGCCCCGAAGCAGGTCCCGCTGACCAAGGGCCTGCCCGAGGATCCGATCGGCATCTGCGCCGCGGTGCAGCAGCTGTTCATCCAGCCGACGGACGCGCCGGCCGCGGGCGTGCCCGAGGGACGGTTGGCCGAGCGGAACATCCGCCCGGCCAACGCCCTCATCGACGCGCTGACGGCGATCGACCCGGCGCCGCTGGACGTGCCGAGGTCGCCGGACAAACGCGTGGTCGGCACCTGTCGGCACTGGTCGACCCTGGCCACGGCGCTGTTACGGCAACGGGGGATCGCCGCGCGGGCCCGCTGCGGCTTCGGCACGTACTTCGAGGAGGGCAAGAACCTCGACCACTGGGTCATCGAGTACCGCCGGGACGGCCGGTGGGCGCGGGTGGACGTCGAGCACCTGCACCGGCCGTACGTGCCGAGGTCCGAGGACATGCCGGCCGGCGCCTTCCTGACCGGCGGCGAGGCCTGGCAGTGGTACCGCACCGGCGAGGTCGACGGCAAGCTGTTCGGTGTCGCGGGCGTCGATTTCGCCTGGGGCGTCGGGGAGATCCGCGGCAACCTGATCCGCGACCTGGCCGCCATGGTGAAGATCGAGACCCTGCCCTGGGACGAGTGGGGGCGCATGGAAGCCTCCTACCAGGGCCGCACCGGCGAGGAGTTCGACCAGCTCATGGATCGGATCGCCGACGCGTGCGGGGCCGACGACCCCGCCGCCATCGGGGCGGTCTACGCCGCCGAGGACCTGGCCGTTCCCGAGGAGGTGACGCGATAACTCTTGGTGGACAAGTAAATCCGCGGGAGGCCCGGCGGGACCGGCCACCCCCGGCCGGCCCCGCCCGCTGTCGTCAGCGGCGCACCCGGTAGGTGAGGTGGGTGACGCCCTTGCCCTCGACCACGGTCGGGCCGTCCAGCTGCACCGGGCTTTTCGCCAGCTCGCCGAAGAACGGGATGCCCTTGCCCAGCAGCACGGGCACGAGGTCGACCTGTACGGCGTCGAGCAGCCCGGCGTCCAGGCACTGCCGCACGACGGTGGGGCTGGCGACGGCCACGTTCTTGTCGCCGGCGGCGGCCTTGGCCTTGGCGACGGCGCTCTCGATGCCGTCGGTGACGAAGGTGAACGGGGCCTCGGGGTGGGCCCAGTCGGTGGGCTCGCGGTGGGTCACGACGAACACCGGCACGCCCATCGGGTGCAGGCCGTTCCAGCCGTTGGTGAGGTCGAACAGCCGGCGGCCGCCGATCAGCGCGCCGATGGTGGCCAGGCCGTGCCGCAGCACGCCGGCACTGGCCTCGGAGGTGCGGAAGGTGGCCCACTCGACGGCGGTCGGCACGGTCACGTCGCCGCTGCCGTACCAGCCGAAGACCTGCTCGATGCCGTCGTTGGTGTCGGCGATGAAACCGTCGAGCGACATGGACATGTTGGCGATGACCTCGGACATCTCGTGCTCCCTGAGTCGGTGTGTCGTTGCTGGTCAAAGCCTCGCCGGTGGAGGTGGCCGAGAGATCTGCCAGGTGGCCGACATGGCCGTTCGGGGTGGCCGATATCGCCGCGCCTGGCAGGATGACCAGCCATGTCCGCGACCCACCTGGCCGCCGGTCTCGACCCGCTGGGCGTGGCCGGGCCGAACGACTCGGCGCAGGCGTCACGAGGACGCCTGGAGCTGCTGCTGGGTGCCACCAAGTCCGCTTTCGTGTCACCCGAGGACGCGGTGGAAGCCGCCGAAGCGCTGCGCCGGGCGTTCGCCGACGACCCGCAGGCCGGTCGGCTACGCATAGCCCTGCACACCGGCGACGACAGCTCGGCCACGGCCCGCCGCGCCCGGCACCTGTGCGAGATCGCCAACGGCGGCCAGACCCTGCTGTCCGCGGCCACCGCGGCCGGGCTACCAAGGCGCACTTACGACCTCGGGCTGCACCGACTGCGGGATCTCATGTCACCGATTCGCCTGTACGCGATCGGCGACGACCGGCCGCCGCGGTCGCTGGACCAGGTGCCGAACAACCTGCCGGTGCAGTTCACGACCTTCGTCGGCCGGCAGGCGGAGCTGTCCGCGCTGCGCACCCTGCTGCTCGGCGAACGCCTGGTCACGCTGGCCGGGCCGGGCGGCAGCGGCAAGACCCGGCTGGCCGCGCAGCTGGCGGCCAACCACTCCGAGTTCTGGCCGCAGGGCGCCTGGTGGGTGGACCTGTCCGAGATCACCGACCCGACGCTGGTGGCCGATACGGTGGCGGACGCGGTCGGCGCGCTGGTCGGCTCCGGCCGGCTGGCGCCGCAGCTGCGCACCAGCCGTCTGCTGCTCGCCCTGGACAACTGCGAGCAGGTGCTGGACGGCGTCGCCGACCTGGCGGCCGAGCTGCTGCGCACCTGCCCCGAGGTGACGGTGCTGGCGACCAGCCGTGAGCCGCTCGGCATCCCCGGCGAGGTCGTCTGGCGGGTGCCGCCGATCTCCACCGACGAGGCCCAGGACCTGTTCGTCGAGCGAGCGCGGCTGCTGGTGCCGGGGTTCGAGCTGGACGAGTCTAGCCGCGCCGCCGTCACGTCGATGTGCGAGCGCCTCGACGGCATGCCGCTGGCCCTGGAGCTGGCCGCGGCCTGGCTGCGCACGCTCACCCCGCAGCAGGTCCTTGCCGGCCTCGACGACCGGTTTTCCCTGCTCACACGGGGTCCTCGCGGCGTCGCGAACCGTCAGCAAACGCTTGCGGCGTCCGTGCGATGGAGCCATGACCTGCTCGATGACACCGAACGCGCGGTGTTCCGGAGGCTCGCCGTCTTCCACGGCGGCTTCACCCTCGACGCCGCCCGCGCCGTCTGCGACCGGGACGCGCTCGTGACGTTGGCTGGACTTGTCGACAAGTCGCTCGTCGTCGCCGAGGACGGCCGCTACCGCCTGCTGGAGACGATCCGTGAGTACGCCGCGGCCCGGCTGCGCGAGGCCGGCGAGGAAGAGGCGGTCAGAGATCGCCACCTCGACCACTTTCTCGCTTACGTGGAAGGGGATTCCTCGCCGGACAAGGATTCCTGGCGGGTCCGGATGCAGGCCGAGCACGGCAACCTCCGCGCCGCCCTTGAGCACGGGCTGACCGCCGAGGACCCGGCGAAGGGCCGCCGGCTCGCGGCCGGGCTGCCCTGGCTGTGGCACCTGCACGGTCCCGGCCACGAGGGCATCGACTTCCTGCGCCGGGCCGTCGATCGGGCCCCACAGGACACCTCGCCGCTCCAGTCCCGGCTGCTGACCGGCATCGCGCTGGTCGCCGACGTCACCGGGCCGGTTGATCTGGGCTTCGACGTGCTGGATCGGGCCTTGAAGCTCGCCGCCGACGAGCGGGACCGGGGCCTTCCCCTTGTGTTGCAAGGAGTCGGCCGGGTCTTCGCCGATCTGGACGGCGCGTGGCGGCAGAGCCTGGCCGCGGTGGCCTCGGCGGAGATCTCCGGCGACGAGTTCGTTCGCGACTCCGCCCTTGCCCTGCAAGGCATTGTGCTGCACCTTCGTGACGACCACGAGCGGGCTGTGCCGTTGCTGGCGACCTCCGTCGCCGAGCTGTTGCGACGCGGCGATCGCGGAGTCGCCGCCACCGCGCTCTGCTTCCGCGCCTCCAGCGCCCTGGTGACCGGCGACCTCGACCTGGCCCGGGATCTCGCCGAGGAGGCCGTCGCCATCGCCGCCCCGCTGGGCGACTACAACCGCGTCGGAACCACGCGCAGCATGCTCGCCACCGTGCACAGCTTCACCGGCGACACCGATGCCGGCCTGGAGTTGATGGAGCCGGTCCTCACCCTCGTCCGCAACGCCGAGGTGCCCGTTGTCGTGCCCGGCATGGCATCCGCCCTCGGCCAGCTCCACCTGGCCCGCGCCGAGTTCGCCGAGGCCGAGCGCTGGCTTCGCGAAGCCTCCCAACCCACCGAGCACATCACCTGCATAGCCGTGCAGTCCCTGCCCCCGCTCGCTTCCGCCCTGATCGGCCTCGACCGCCGCGACGAGGCCCTGGCCGTGCTCGACCGGGCCGTCACGATGGCCGGGGAGCTGCGCATGCAACGCGTACTTGGTGACGCCTATGAGCAGCAAGGCCGCCTTCGTAGCGACCTGGAGCTGCATCACCAGGCCCTCGCCATCCGGATCGAGCACGGCCTCCGCCTCGGCTGCGTCGACAGTCTCGACGCCATCGCCGCCCTCATCGGCTCCGAGCACCTGCTCGCCTCGGCCACCGCCGTCCGTGAGCACATGGGCTATCCCAGACGCGCCTTGGTGCCGCCACACGCAACCAATGACGCCCTCATGTCACTCGACGAGGCCATCGAGTACGTTCGCCGCACCCGTGGACCGCGCACCCGTCCCTCGTCCGGCTGGCCCAGCCTCACCCCGACCGAGGTCACCGTGGCCAAACTGGTCGCCGACGGCCTCAACAACCCCGAGATCGCCGCCAAGCTCTTCATGAGCCGGGGCACGGTCAAGACCCACCTGTCCCACATCTTCACCAAGCTGGGCATCGGCAATCGGACCGAACTGGCCACCATCGCCGTCGCCGAGTCGGGGGCATGATCGGCGTGACGAGCACGCGGGGGCAGATGTTCGGGGCGGGCGGGGTACCCGACTGGGCCGTCCGGGTGACCGTTGGCGAATACTTGTTCCGATTTGGCCGTGACTAGCCGAGGGGACCGATGACCGAGAAGTCGCCCGAACGCCTGGTGTTCTTCACCGACGCGGTGGTCGCCATCGCGCTGACGCTGCTGGTGCTGCCGCTGACCGAGATCGTGCCGGAGCTGGTGGCCGAGCACGCGGAGCCGATCGAGGCGATCACGCGCAACCAGTCCACCATCTGGAGCTTCCTGCTGAGCTTCGTGGTGATCGGCCGGCAGTGGGTCAGCCACCACCGTCTGTTCGAGCACGTGCGGGCCTACAACACCCCGCTGATGATGACCAACATGGTGTGGCTGCTCGCGGTGATCGTGATGCCGTTCGCCACGGAGCTGGTGGGCGGCTTCAACACCAGCGAGTTCACCTGCCTGTTCTACATCGGCACCATCATGGTGAACAGCGCCTGCCTCTCGTTGATGACGATGATGGTGCGGTCGGACCCGGCGCTGCAGAGGGAGGGCGAGCAGATCACGGGCGGCTGGCTGTTCAACACGCTGGGCACGACGATCGCGGTGCTGGCGGCCTTCGTCCTCGAACTGATCGCGCCGGTGGTCAACTACTACGGCCTGCTGCTGCTCCTGGTGCCGCCGCTGGTGGCCCGGGTGGTGCACCCGGACGCGCCCAAGCCGACCCAACTGTCCGAATAGGACCCGCTCACGAGCGGGCGCGGCCGGTGGTGGCTCGGGCTTGCAGGGTGGCCTCCAGCGTGACCGGGGCGGGGTCGGCGCCGGGTTCGTCCTGCTGCGCCAGCAGAAGCTCGGCGACGGCGGCCGAACCGAGGTCGGCCAGCGGGGCGGCGATGGTGGTCAGCGCGGGCGTGGAATAGGCGCCGACCTTGGTGCCGCCCCAGCCGGTCACGCTGGTCTGCTCCGGAATCCGCACGCCCAGCTGCAAAAGCCGGGCGACGACGCCCAGGGCCATCTGGTCGTTGAAGCACAACACAGTCGTGGGTAACGGCCGGCGCACGAGCTCGTCGGCCACGGCGCTGCCGCTCTCGAACGAGGCCGGCCCCATCGGCTCGACCTCCAGGTCGATGCCCGCGCCGGCCGCGGCCTTGCGCAAGGCGGCCAACCGGTCGTGCGCGACCCACGAGTTGTCCGGGCCCGGGTAGTAGGTGGCCGAAGTGTGGCCGAGGTTGGCCAGATACTGCGTGAGCAGGGACATCGCGTGCGGGGCATGCACGAGAACGCTGCGGTGTCCGGGCACGTGCCGGTTGACGAACACCAGCGGCCGCAGCGAGTCCACCGAGGCGATCTGCTCGTCGGACAGCAGCGAGGAGAACAGGATCAGGCCGTCCACGTCCTTGGCCAGGGCGTGCACCAGCTTCTCCTCGTCGGCGGCGCTGTCGTCGCTGTCCGCGAGCAGCGCGGCCAGGCCGTGCTCGCGGGCGCCGTGCTGGGCCGCCTTGATCATCTCCGGGAACAGCGGATCGGCCAGGTTGGGCACCACCAGCCCGATGTTCGCGGTGCGCCCCGTGGTCAGCGAGGCCGCGTTCCGATTGGGGGAGTAGTTCAACCGCTCGGCCGCGGTGTGCACCTTCAGCCGTGTCTCGTCGCGGAACAGCTCCGGTCGGGTGAACACCCTCGACACCGTGGAGACCGACACGCCCGCCGCGCGTGCGACATCGCGAATCGTAGCTCGCGGCACCTTTGTCCTCTCGCCCTGCGTCCACCCCCTCGACATCCAGTCTAGGACAGCGCGCGGCGCGGTGCCCGGATCCTTGACAAGGCCGCGACGGCGGCACATTCTGAACCGTCCGTTCGGTCGGTAAACAGTGGAGTCGACGATGACGGCAAGATGGGGCGCGGCGCCGACCGCACACGAGCTGACGGCCGTCGAGCGACTCTCCGCCGACGAGCTGCGGGCCCTCCAGCTCACCCGTCTACAGTGGACGCTCAGGCACGCTTACGAGAACGTCCCCTTCTACCGCAAGAAGTTCGACGAGGCCGGCGTGCGGCCGCAGGACTGTCGGGAACTGACCGACCTGGCCGGTTTTCCCGTCACGACCAAGCACGACCTGCGCGACAACTACCCGTTCGGCATGTTCGCCGTGCCGCAGGAACAGGTTCGTCGCATCCACGCCTCCAGCGGCACCACCGGAAAACCGACCGTCGTCGGCTACACCGCGGAGGACATCGACACCTGGGCCACCGTGATGGCGCGCTCCATCTTCGCCGCCGGTGGCCGGCCCGGGCACAAGGTGCACGTGGCGTACGGCTACGGTCTGTTCACCGGCGGCCTCGGTGCGCACTACGGCGCCGAGAAACTGGGCTGCACGGTCATTCCCGCCTCCGGCGGCATGACCGCGCGGCAGGTGCAGATCATCACCGACTTCCGGCCCGAGATCATCATGGTTACGCCGACGTACATGCTGACCCTGCTCGACGAGTTCGAGCGGCAGGGCATCCACCCCGAGACCAGCTCGCTGCGGGTCGGCATCTTCGGCGCCGAGCCGTGGACCGAGAAGATGCGGGCCGAGATCGAGACGCGGGCCGGGTTGGACGCCGTCGACATCTACGGGTTGTCCGAGGTGATGGGGCCCGGCGTCGCGCAGGAGTGCGTGGAGACCAAGGACGGGCTGCACATCTGGGAGGACCACTTCCTGCCCGAGGTGATCGATCCCGTGTACGGCACCGTGTTGCCGGATGGCGAGACCGGCGAGCTGCTGTTCACCTCGCTGACCAAGCAGGCCCTGCCGATCATCCGCTACCGCACCCGCGACCTCACCGCCCTGCGCCCCGGCACCGCCCGGCCGGCCTTCCGCCGCATGGACAAGGTGACCGGCCGTAGCGACGACATGATCATCCTGCGCGGTGTGAACGTGTTCCCCACGCAGATCGAGGAGATCGTGCTCGGCACCGCCGGCCTGTCCCCGCACTTCCAGCTCCGCCTCAGCCGCCGTGACCGCATGGACCACCTCACCGTGGTCGTCGAGGCCCGGCCCGACGCCCCGGCGCAGGACCGAATCGCGGCCGCCGGCGAGATCGTCGGCCGCGTCAAGGACGGCGTCGGCGTGACCGTGGCCGTCGAGGTGGTGGATCCGGAGACCCTGGAACGCTCGGTGGGCAAGCTCAAGCGGATCATCGACGAACGACCCAAGGACTAATTGATCTTGCGGTGCTGAGCAGCCCCCAAATCAATTCTAGTCGAAACGGCGAGCCGGGCTCCGTGGCGAAGGCCTGCGGGAACAGTGCATCGGCCCGTTCACAGCAACATGTGCTTGGATTGATTCGGGGGCGACTCTTTCGCGGCCGAAGTCGATGGTTACTCGGCCGGGTGTTCTCAGGGCTGGCCGATGATCCGGTGGGTGATTCGGGCCGGGTGTTCTCGGGGGCTGCCGGTGAAGTGGTAGGCGGCTCGGGCCGGCTGTTCCCGGAGTCGGCCGGTGATGCGGTGGAAGATTCGGGCTGAGTGTTCCGAGGCTGGCCGTGAAGTGGCGTGTGGCTCGGGCTGGATGTTTCTGGAGCCGGCCGGTGAAGTGATGGGTGATTCGGGCCGGGTGTTTCCGAGGCCGGCTGGTGATGCCGTGGGTGGCTCGGGCGAGGTGCTCGATCAGCCACACGAGCGTGGTGCGGGCCGGCGTTCTCCGTCTGGCGGCAGCCGGCGCAGTCGCGAGCGGCGGTCCCGTTCGCCGAGGGCTGATCCCACCTTTTGACGTCACCCATGACGGCATACTGCGGCGGTGGATCGCGACTATGTGTTGGCCGAGTTCGAGCGTCAGATTCGCCGGGCCGACGGCGAGGTGCTGATCGAGGACGACTGGGCGGGGGTGGTGGCCAGCGACCTGGACGAGGCGACGGCGGACGGGGCGATCGCCGGGTATGTGGCCCGGTTCGCGGAGCTCGGCCGCGAGTGGGAGTGGAAGCACTACTCCTACGACAAGCCGGCGGATCTCGCGGATCGGTTGCTGGCGGCGGGATTCGCGCCGGAGCCGACGGAAGCGCTGCTGGTGGCGGTGATCGACGAGCTGCCGACGGAAGCGGCGTTGCCGGCGGGCACGACGCTCCTTCCCGTGACCGACGAAGAGACGGTCGAGATGTTCGTCAAGGTGCACAACGAGGTGTTCGGCGGCGACTACTCGGCGGTCGGTCGGAAGCTGCTGGAGGACAAGGAGAGTCAGCGGGGCTTCGTGGCGGTGGCCGAAGGCGGCCCGGTGTCCTGCGCCCGCGTGGAGTTCACGCCAGGAACGGACTTCGCCGGCCTGTGGGGCTGCGGAACGCTGGCGCAGTGGAGGGGACGCGGCCTGTTCAGGGCGCTGGTGGCCCACGGAACACGAGCGGCCAAGGATGCGGGATTCCGCTACTTCCAGGCCGACGCCTCCGACGACAGCAGCCCGATCCTGCAACGGCTCGGCTTCGTGCAACTGGCCACGACCACGCCGTTCATCCATCCCTGAGTTGCGCGGCGACATCCCGCCACAGCTGACGGACGGTCGCCTCACGCCAGCCGCCGCCGCAACCGCTGATGTGTCCGACGACGGCGCCGGCCGGGGTGTCCCGGGTGCGCAGGTCGAGGCCGAACGGGGTGTCCGTCGGTGGCCCGGCGGCGGTCACGACCCGGCCGGTCACCGGCCCGAAGGCGATGCCATCAGGCCGGTCGGGCGGCATGAACTCGAGGAAGTGGTTGAGTGCGGGGGTGAAGTCCGGGATGAGGGCGTGCAGCTCCAGCAGGTCGAACCGGTTGTATCGCTGGCACCGCACGAGGATGTCACGCACGGCGCGGGAGTAGTCGGCGGTGAGCCGGTCCGGTGGGGCGGGGACCGGGAAAAGGGTGACTGCAAAGCACGGACCCAGCATCCGCTGCCACTGTGGACGGTCGCGCTTGCGGAAGATGGTGGAGAACAACAGATCGCCGCCGCTGACGTGCGGACCCATGGCGCAGGCGAGGGCGGCGGCCAGCGTGGTCAGCACGGTGCCACGGTGCGCACGGCCGAACTTCGCCAGCGCCGTGAACTCCTCGGCGGACAGCAGATCGTCCCGGTACTCGAACGACAGTGCGGTGGAGTCGGCGGGAACGCGGGCGAAAGCCTTGCCGCCCAGGCAACTTTCCCACCAAGCGCGGGCGGCGACCTCGTCAGCCCGCTGCTGTTGGCCTTCGAACGTGACGTACTCGCCGAACTGCGCGCTAGGCGGCGGCACGGCCGGACCGCCGAGTTCGGCATGGTACAAGGCACCCAGTTCGGCCAGCGCCGACCACAGCGTGACCGGGTCGCAAGCAAGGTGTTGCAGGTGAAAGGAGAGCCTGTGCTCGTCGGTGCCGTGGCGGGACACGGTAACCGCGAGCGGCGTCGGGCTGTCGGCGTAGACCGGGAAGTACACGTCGACCTCGTCGAGGAGCACGACCTCGGACGAAGCTCGTGGAGACACGACCTGGGCGTCCTCGACGAACCGGGTGCGCAGGATCTCGTGCCGCCGGATCAGCTCGTCGACGGCGCGTTGCAGCACGACGAGATCCAGCGGCCCGCGCAGCTCGACGACGGCGCTGATGGTGTAGAGCGGGTCGGTGAACGAGCCGGGGTGCGCGCGTTCGAGGCCCATGCACTGCCGCTGCCAGACGGACAGCGGCCAGGTCGTCTCCACGCTGGTCATCGGCGCGCCAACTCCTCGGCGTAGTCGGGAACATCGGCCTTCAGCAGCGCCTCGTGCAAGGGCCGCAACAACTCCGGGTCGAAGCCGGACGCACGCCAGGTGCCGAAGGGAATGCCGTACCCCAGCGAGCACCACAGGTCGGCGTTGCGCTGCTCGTGCGCGCCGAACGGCTCCAGCAGCACGGCCGGCGTCGCCGACCACAGGGAGTCCAACAGGGTGCCGCCGCCGGGCTTGCTCACCGTGGCCAGGGCTTTCCGGGTCAGATCGAACGACCCGTGGTGGCCGACGCCGCGTGTGAAGCCGGCGCCGACCTCGCCGAACGGCGGATATCCGTTGTCCAGCCAGGGATGCCACTCCGGATCGACCATGAAGTACCGCACGCCCTCGGCCGTCACGTCCCGGCCCTCGTAGGCGATGACGTCCAGCTGCAACCCGTGTTCCAGCAGTTCGCCGATGCGGTCCCGGTAGGTGCCCATGCCCCAGCCGCCGCCGTGCAGGAACACACGCGGCGAGCGATCCGTCCAGGGCACAGGAGGTTCATGGCTGACGCGGATGCTGCACGGGATGGCGCCGGCCTCGGCGTCGGCCAGCCACACCGGGCGAACGTCAAGATCCGTGACTGTCTTGGTGAATGACGGTGAAGCGACCGAATCAACGTGGCAGACGTCGATCGCACAGTCGTAGCCGGCCAGGATGGGCAGCCAGAAGCCGGAGAACACCACCACGCGGTCCACGCCCCGCGCCCGCCAGTCGGCGAACAGCGCCTCGACGGCCGCCGGATCCACCGAGTCCGCCGGCGAGCCGGCCATCTTCTGCCCGGCCAGGGCGACCCGGAAGTCCCGGTGGAAGGCGAACTTCATGGTGGCGGTGGTGGCCAGCTTCTGCGCCGGCAGCAACCGCTCCAACACGCTGACGCCGACGGGAACTCCCTTCTCGCGCAACCGGTCGGCCAGCAGCAGCCCCGGCACGTGCACGCCGAGGGCGACACCCGAGGTGAGGATCTCGATCATGACTGCAACTCCGTCAGTGCCTTCCGCAGGTGCAGGGAGGTGATCTTCACGAGGGCGTCCCGGTCCGGCCCCGAGTAGCCGCGCGGGGCGCCCTCGATGAGCATGATCAGGTACAGATAGGTGCGGTAGAGGGCCAGCCGTCGGCGGGCGGCGTCGGTGAAGTCGAGCGGGCCGTAGCCGTCGAGGAAGGCGGCATCGTCCTTGATGCTGGCGAACAGGGCGAGGGACACCATCTCGGCCAGGGGATCGCCCCAGAACGCGCGCTCGCCGTCGACGATGCCGGTGATCTGGTTGTCGTGCAACAGGATGTTGCCGGGCCAGAGGTCGAAGTGCACGAGGACCGGCGTGGTGACCTCGTCCAGTACGTACGCGTTGGCGCCGATCAGCTGGCGGATCTGGGACAGGGAACGCGGGAGCTGCGTCTCCCAGTGGGCAGCGTCGGCCAGCAGGGCGTCGAGCATGCCGAGGAAGGCGGTGCGCCAGCTGGACGACGTTTCCCCTTGCGGATAGCCGAATTCATCGCCGGTGATTCGATGCAGGTCGGCCACCAGTCGGCCGAGGTCACCACGCAGGCGGTCGCGGTCGGTGTCGGCCAAAGAGGAACGCAGGCCGTACCAGTTGGCGCCGGGGAGCTCGGTCATGACCAGGAAGTCGCTGTCGAGGAGATCGCGGGAGAAGTCGGCGTGCACGACCTCGGGCACGGGTACCACACCGGAAGCGGTGCGGTAGAACAGCGTCTCGGTCCGCATGAGGTCACGCTCGTAGGACAGACCGGGCATGGCCGGGTCGGGCGCGATCTTCAGCACCAGCCCGGAGCCGTCGGTGAGGCGGAGCCGGTAGGCGGTGTTGTAGCTGGCCTCGCTCAGTTCCGACCGCTCGGCCAGCCTGGACGGCGCGATGCCGGCCGCCATCAGCACACCGGCGAGCTGTACGTCGTCGATGTGCCGCTGGTAGCTATTGATGCTGGTCACGATGCCTCCCTGGCCCGCCGATGGAGGGCGGCCATCAGCGTGATGCGGTCCACGGCGGCGGCGAGTTCGCCACCGCCGGAGGCCACGATGTCACGCACGCGGGCCAGCTGGAGGTCGTAGTACGAAACCGGTGGGAACGCTTCCACGGTGGTCGGCCCGCCCACCCGCCGGATCGCCAGGTTGAGCGGCAGGGGGCCGGCGGCGGGCAGCAGGAAGTTGCGGATCTTGACCGTGGCCTCGGCGAAGGTGAACTCGTGGTTGGCGATGTGCTTGTCTCCGACCGAGCAGTGCAGTTCGGCCGTCAAGCCGGGCCAGGTCAGCGCGGCGTCGAAGGAGCGGTCGACGCCGTTGGGCCCGTCGAACGCGGACTGCGCGGAGCCGACCGCGCCGTCAAGGCCGACCGTCGCCTGCACGGCCTGAAGCCAGTAGCTGGCGCTGTCCAGGAAGATGCCGCCGCCGAGTTCAGGACGCTCCCGATAACTTCCCGGCGCGGGCACGCCGAAGCGGATCTCGGTGCGGATCCGGGTGAGCGGGCCGAAACGGTTGCCCAGAATCATCTCCCGGACCGCGGCCTGCCACGGATGTCCGATCGTCGGCACTGCCTCGATCACCTGCACGCCCACCGCCGCCGCGGCGATCTCGGCCGCTTCCAAGGCCGACAGACACAGCGGCTTCTCGACGATCACGTGCTTGCCGGCCTCGGCCGCGGCGACCACCCACTCCCGGTGGGCGGAGTTGTGCAGCGACACATAGACGGTGTTGACCGCCGGATCCGCCACCAGTTCGGCATACGTGTCGTGCACACGGTCGATGCCGTGCCGCGTGGCGAACTCTTTGGCCCGCACCGGATCGGAAGCCGCCACTGCCCGCACGGAGACGTCGTCGAAGGCCGAAGCCGGCCGCAGGATGGCCTTCTCCGCGATCCCGGTCGCGCCGATCAGGCCGATGTCAAGCGGCATCGGCGACTCCCCTCGGCACCAGGCCGGCGGCCGTCAGCGCGGCCACCACCGCGTCCTGAAGCCGCCGGACATCGTCGGTCACCAGCCCCAGATACACCCGACCGCCCGGGGCGGCCAGCCCGCTGCCGCTGAGCACGATCACCTCGGGCCACGGCAGCGCGGCCACCACGTCCTCGACGCCGAGCCCTTCGGGGACCCGAAGTTCCAGCTGCCACAACCGGAAGCCCGGCATGCGCCGGGCCAACAGCAGGGACAGCAGGCCCAGCGACCGTCGGGCGTTGATCTCCAGCACCGGCACGACGGTCCCGTCGGCCAGCACCATCGAGTCCACGCCGACCGGACCCCAGTAGCCGGCCGCCGACACCGCCTTGGCCACCGAGCCGAGCACCTCCACGTACCCGCTGCGCTCCACCAGGTCCAGCAGCTCGACGGACGGCGGGGCGGAGCCGATGTGCCGGAAGCCCCGGTTGTTCATGGCCTGCACGCCGAGGAACTCCCAGCCGCCGTCCCGGAACACCTCCAGATGACCGGAGAAGTCCAGCCGCTTCTCGAACTTCGGCTGCACCAGCAGCTCGATCCGGCGATCCTGCCGGGCCAGGGTCCTGGTCACCGCCCGCAACACCCCGGGCGTGGCGACCTCCAACATCGCCCGCCCGGACACCCCGTACGGGTCCTTGACCACCACGGTCCCGTCCACGGCCGCGGTCAGCTCCTCCACGGAACGAACCACGGTGCCGGTGCCGGGCAGCCCCAGCTCCAAGGCGAGATCGTTGGACCAGGACTTGGAGTTCACCTCGGCCACCACCGGCGAGGGCGGCAGGCCGTCCGTCCAATCGAGACGGACGGTGTCCGGTAGCACTGCGTAGGGGCGGAACTCGGCATGCGACCGCAGCAGGGCCGATCCGAGGAGAGCGCTTTCCATCGTGCCGGCAGCGGGAACTGGACACGCATGCTGACGGAAGGTGATCCCGCGAGCGGCCAGCCCCGACACCACCGCCGGCGCGACCGGCCGCCGGGTGACCAGCAGATCGCCCGGGGCACAGAACCCCGCCAGCAGCTCGTCCATCGACTCCGCGGCCCCGTCGGCGGCAGCGGCCGCCGGCAGCGTGGCCAGGTCGGCCGGCCGCCACCACCGTTCCGCGTCGAAGGTCCCCAGGACGACGGCTGTCACGCGGCCGGTGCCAGCTGCCGCACGTACGAGGCGAACTGCGACACCGACCGGAGATGGTCCAGCTCCAGGTTCTCGTAGTCCAGCTCCAGGTCGAAGGAGTCCTCGATGCCGAGCAGGAACGAGATCATCTGCAGCGAGTCCAGGCCGTACTCGTCGACCAGGTCGGCGTCCAGCGCCACCTCGTCCACCGCGAGCCCGTTCGACAACACGCCGACCAGCACCGCGCGCACCTTGTTCTCGACGTCGTCCATGACTCACACCCCGTTCAGGTAGAGGAGAATGCACTTCGAGCAGACCGGCATCATGCCGTTGGCCGACAGGATCGACCGCACCTCGCGGAACGCCGTGCTCTGCCACAGCTCGGTGACCTCGGTGTCATAGAGGTTGCCCACCACGAACTCGGGGAAGAACTTGCAGGAGCTGACGTTGCCGTCGGCGTGCACCTCCATCCGGTTGGACACGGCCAGGCACTTGGACCGGCGCTGCGCGGGACGGGAGGTGCCGAGGATGAAGTCCTCGACCTCGTCGGCCTCCAGCTGCGGCTGGTACCGCACGCGGACCCGCCACGACCGGGAAGCCAGGCGCGCCATGGACTCCCGCAGCACGGGCAGCTGCTCGGACGGCAGCTGGTAGGTGTAGGAGTGCCAGGTCGGCTGCTTGGTGCCGGTGTCGGGCTTGAGCCAGGAGAACGACTTCTCGTACACCTCGTCCATCTGCGCCGCGACCTCGGGGCTGATGTACCAGGGGAACTGGAAGTACACGGTGTTGACGCCGAGCTCCTCGGCCCACTCCATGAACTCGTACATCTTGCCCACGGTCACGTGCGAGACCATGCAGGACAACGAGATCTCGCCGTCGAACTGCCCGGACCGCTTGAGGTCCAGCATCATCCGGATGTTCTCCATGGTGCGCTTGAACGTGCCCTTGCCGCGCAGCGCCTCATGGTCCTCGCCCAGCCCGTCCAGGCTGATCAGCAGGTTCAGGTTCTCCCCGATGCGCAGCAGGTCGTCCAGCTTGCGCTTGAACAGCAGGCCGTTGGTGCACATGTTGACCGTGCGGGGATAGCGCTCCAGCAGCTCGGCGACCTGGCCGAACTTGGTGTGCATCAACGGTTCCCCGCCCCACAGGAACAGCTTTGAGCGGGTGGGCGCGGTGGTGCGCAGCACGCTGGAGATGATCTCCACGTCCAGCTCGGTCTTCTGCCGTTCGGGGCTGAAGTCCCGGAAGAAGCCCTGCTCGTTCCACTGGTAGCAGTGGCTGCACCGCAGGTTGCAGCGGTAGGTCAGCTGGAGGCTGACCTCCTGCGGCAGCGGCGCGGCGTAGCCGGGGTCGGCCAGCAGGCTGCGCCGGGCCCGCGACCGCATCGCCACGGTGTGTTTGATGTCGGCGAATTCCTTGGCGTTGATCCTTCGTGTGGTGAGCGGGTGCATGTCTTCCCCAATCAGGCAGCGACAAGTTCGGGTGGGGCGAGGTTTCGGTCGGGGTGGCGGACGAACAGCACGCCGGCGGCGGCGAGCAGGCCGCCGGCGGCCAGCACGAGCGCGAGCCCGTCGGTGACGCCGAGCCAGCCCGTGGCGGCGCCGGCCACCAGCCCGCCGGCCAGTGATCCGGCCGGGACGGCGGAGGAGACGATGGTGCTGACGGTGGCGTGTACGGCGCTCTCGTGCCCGGCTGGGGCCAGCGACTGCCGGACGCCCGTGGTGAGGACCGCCCACACGGGTAGCCAGAACGACGACAACACGCGGATGGCCGCCACCACGGCGACGGGTGTTACCCACAGGCCCAGCGGTTTTTGCCAGCCAGGTGGCGCCTTCGAGCCCGGTATTTTTATGGTCGACCGCCGCACGCCGAATCGCGCCGCCAGCCGGGGCGTCAGGAACGCGCCGGCCAGTGTGGCCAGCGATCCGGCGGCCATTTTTATTTCACCGCCCACACTGGACAGTCCGAGCGCACGGTAGGCGAACAGCAGCAACACCGTGTCGACGATGCCGATGCCGAAGGCACGCAGGGCCGAGCCCTGCACGATCCGCCACAGCGTGGGGATGCGGCGAACCTGGTCGAGGCCGTCACGAATCCTGGTCAGCACCGGGTCACGCCGCTCAGGCCGGGGCAGGGGCTCCACGGTGGCCACCCGGGACTGGCCGAAGGCCGAGAGCGCGAAGGGCAGGGCGTTGACGGCCAGCGCGGCCAGCGGCCCGACCACGTCGATGAGCAGGCCGGCCAGCGCCGGCCCGACCAGCTTGGACAGGCTGTTGGAGCTCTGGAGGCGGGCGTTGGCGGCGAACAGCGAGCGGGGCTCGACAAGCGTCGGCAGGTAGGTCTGGCCGGCGACGTCGCCGAACACCGTGGCCACACCGGCGACCGCGACCGCCACGACCAGCCCGGCGACGCTGATGTGACCCATCGTCGCGAATGCGCCGACGGCGACGAAGGCGAGCAGCCGGGTGAGTTCGCCGGCCACCAGCACCGGCCGCTTGCGCACGTGGGCCAGGAAGCCGCCGGCGAGCATGCCGAACACGGGGTAGGCCAGCCAGCCGGTCGCGGACAGCAGGCCGACCTCGGCGCTGGAGGCGTGCAGCACCAGGATGGCGATGCTCGGCGCGGTGAAGCCGGTGAGACGGTCCCCGACGAAGCTCGCGGTCTGACTGAACCAGTACCAGCGGAAACAGGCCGGAGCCCTGCTCATGCGGTGCCCGATCGCATGCGTCCCCAATCCGTCGCGACACGGGCGAATATGCCGCGACAACGTTGTCAGGATGCGCGCCTACGAATGGAAAGTAAGCGACGGCCGCGATTGTTCAGTGCGGTGTTGTCCTATCGGGCAGTGATGCTTTCATCTTTGGACCCCCGGTTTTCGGGCCTGCTCATGCCCTGTTCGGAAGCTAGCCCGCCCCCCGGGTGGACTCAAGAGCGTTTCAGTGATGCACACGAACGGAGCAGTAATGCTACCGACGGTGACCATATCGGTTCGTGTGGTCCGTCGCTTCTGCGGGCTGAAACATTCGAAACACGAATGCTTCTCGGTGTCCAGATGATCATGGACGTGAATTTCCGCGGAGCTGTCCACTCGCGGAATAGCGTCGCTATTCACTCGATGAGTAGTGCGTTAATTGCTGTTACTCACCGTGTCTGCGTGGTCACTTCACCGGAAGCTTGCCAATCCAGACTGATAAACCTAGTGTTGGTACCCGTGGCTGAGCTGAAGGAGCTGTCGCCGGACCTGGTCCGGGCCGGGGCCGACCTGCGGGTCGCCGTCGGCCGGATCGCCCGCCGGCTGCGGCAGGCCCACGAGGTGGGCGACGTGACCCTGTCCGAGGTGTCGGTGCTGGCCCGGCTGGACCGTGACGGTCCGAACACGCCGGCCGCGCTGGCCGAGCTGGAGCGGATCCGACCACAGGCCATGGGCACCACACTGTCCGAAATGGAGGGTCGTGGCCTGGTGCGGCGCGAACCCGACGCGGTCGACGGCCGAAAGGTGCTGGTCTCCGTCACCACGGCGGGCCGGAAGATGTTGTCGGAGCGGCGATCCGCCAGCGCCGAGCGAATCACCCACGCCCTCGCCGAGGAGTTCACGACCGTGGAACGACGCAAGCTGCTGGCCGTGCTGCCGCTGCTCGACCGGCTGGCGGAGCGGCTGTGACGGCGATCAGGGACGAGCCCACGATCGGCCGCCGCTACAAGTGGATCGCCCTGTCCAACACCACGCTCGGCGTGTTCATCGCCACCGTCGACGGCTCGATCGTGATCATCTCGCTGCCGGCCATCTTCCGCGGCATCGGGCTGGATCCGTTGGCCCCGGGCAACATCAGTTATCTGCTGTGGATGATCCTGGGCTACCTGCTGGTGTCCGCGGTGCTGGTGGTGGCGCTGGGCCGCCTCGGCGACATGTTCGGCCGGGTCAAGATGTACAACGCCGGCTTCGCCATCTTCGCCGCCGCTTCCCTTGCCCTGTCACTGGATCCGCTCATGGGAGCCCCCGGCGCGCTGTGGCTGATCGGCTGGCGCGTCGTGCAGGCGTTCGGCGGCGCGATGCTGACCGGCAACTCGGCGGCGATCATCACCGACGCCTTCCCGGCCAACCAGCGCGGAACCGCCCTGGGCATCAACCAGATCACCGCGTTGGCCGGGCAGTTCATCGGCCTGTTGGCCGGTGGCTTCCTGGCCGTGATCGACTGGCACGCGGTGTTCTGGGTGAGCGTGCCCATCGGTGTGATCGGCACGCTCTGGTCCTACCGCAGCCTGCGCGAGATCGGCGCGCCGCAGCCGGCGCGCATCGACTGGGTCGGCACGCTCACCTTCACCGCCGGCACCGGCGCCCTGCTGGCCGCGATCACGTACGGAATCCAGCCCTACGGCGGACATCCGACCGGCTGGACCAGTCCGGCCGTCCTGGGTGGACTCGCGCTGGGCATCGCCCTGCTGGTGGTGTTCTGCATCGCCGAGACCCGCATCCCCCATCCCATGTTCCGTCTGGGCCTGTTCAAGGTCCGCGCCTTCGCCGCCGGCAACATCGCCGCGCTGCTCACGGCCGTGGCCCGCGGCGGCATGCAGTTCATGCTGATCATCTGGTTGCAGGGAATCTGGCTTCCCTTGCACGGCTACGACTTCGAGGACACGCCACTGTGGGCCGGCATCTACATGCTGCCGCTCACCTTCGGCTTCCTGGTGGCGGGCCCGGTGGCCGGCTTCCTGTCCGACCGGTTCGGCGCGCGCCTGTTCGCCACCGGCGGCCTGGTCCTGGTGGTGCTGGCGTTCCTCGGCCTACTGGCGTTGCCGGTGAACTTCTCGTACACGCTGTTCGCCCTGTTGCTGTTCCTCAGCGGCATCGGGCAGGGCATGTTCTCCGCGCCGAACACGTCCGCGATCATGGGCGCGGTCCCGGCCGCCGACCGCGGCGTCGCCTCCGGCATGCGGTCCACGTTCCAGAACTCCGGGACCTCGCTGTCGATCGGCGTCTTCTTCTCGCTGATGATCGTCGGCCTCGCGTCCTCGCTGCCGACGACGCTCACCGCCGGCCTGCAGGCGCAGGGCGTGCCGCTGAGCACCGCCCAGTCCATCGCCTCGCTGCCACCCGTCAGCACGCTGTTCGCCGCCTTCCTCGGCGACAACCCGATCGCCCACCTGCTGGGCCCCAGCGGCGTGCTCAAGACCCTGCCGCCCGACCACGTGGCCACGTTGACCGGCAAGGAGTTCTTCCCGCAGTTGATCTCCGGCCCGTTCCACCAGGGCCTGGTCACCGTGTTCGGCGCGGCCGCCGTCATGGCGGCGGTCGCTGCGCTGGCCTCGCTGCTGAGGGGCCGCACGGTCCGCTGACCGGACGAATCCGGTCTGCCGGGTGGCGTAATCCGACGTTCACACTCTTGACTGGTATAGACCAATCGGATTGAGTGGTCCAGCCCACAGAGGGCAGGTTCGGTGCCAGCCGCCACTCCCGCCGATCCTGTGCAGTTCCTCGGGCCTACGCACCCCTGCGCGTCGAGGAGTGATCGGCTTGTCGTTACGACGAATCCTGGCCGGACTGGCCACCGCCGCGGTGGCCGCGACCCTCGCGGTCGTGGCCCCCGCGACCGCCAACGCGGCCACCTGCGCCGCCGCCTACAGCACCACCCAGGTCTACACCGGCGGCATGTCCGCCTCGTACAACTCGCACAACTGGCAGGCCAAGTGGTGGACCCAGGGTGAGGCGCCGAGCACCGGCGGCACCGGGGTCTGGGCCGACCAGGGCGCCTGTTCCGGCGGCTCGGGCGGTGGCGGCGGTGGCGGAACCACCTGCAGCTACCCGGACTGGGCCGCGGGCGTCAACTACGTGACCGGCAACATCGTGCGCTACCCGGCCAACGGCCAGTACTACCAGGCCACGCACGACAATCCCGGCTACGACCCGACCATCAGCACCTGGTTCTGGTCGCCGTTCTCCTGCACCGGCGGGGGCGGCGGTGGAGGTGGCGGCACGGGCGCCTTCCCGGTGAGCGAGGCCCAGTTCAACTCGATGTTCCCCAGCCGCAACAGCTTCTACACTTACGCCGGCCTGACCGCGGCGATCGCCAAGTTCCCCGGCTTCGCCAGCACCGGCAGCGACACCGTGCAGAAGCAGGAAGCGGCGGCGTTCCTGGCCAACGTCAGCCACGAGACCGGCCACCTGGTCTACGTGACCGAGATCGACAAGTCGGGCAACTACTGCGACACCAGCCAGTCCTACGGCTGCCCGGCCGGCACCTACGCCTACTACGGCCGCGGCCCGCTCCAGCTCAGCTGGAACTTCAACTACAAGGCGGCCGGCGACTACCTCGGCCTGAACCTGCTGGGCAACCCGTACCTGGTCGAGCAGGATTCGTCCGTGGCCTGGCAGACCGGCCTCTGGTACTGGTTCACCGGCACCGGAGCGGGCGGCGTCACGTCGCACAACGCCATGGTCAACGGCAACGGCTTCGGCGCGACGATCCGGGCCATCAACGGCGGCCTGGAGTGCAACGGCAACAACACCGGCGAGATGCAGGACCGGGTCAACCTGTACCAGCAGTACGCCTCGATGCTGGGTGTCTCGCCCGGCGGCAACCTGACCTGCTGAGGCGTTTCCAACGCTGTGAAGGGGGCTTTCCCGCACTCCGGGTGCGGGAAAGCCCCCTTCACAGCGTTCAGGGTCAGGCGGCGGCGGGTTCGGGCTCGGAGGGCTCGGGTTCCGGGGCGGCCGGGCGCTTGCGGGTGAGGATCAGGCGGATCAGGCCGATGACGACGGTGGCGATGGTCACACCGGCCTGCAGGACGAAGTTGTTCACCAGCGGCATGCCGAAGGTCAGGGCCTGGTTGACGAACTGGGAGCCGAGCTGGGAGCCGAAGCTGCCGTTGCCGCCGTTGAGCAGCAGGGCCACGGGCGAGGCGGCGAACAGCAGGATCAGCGGCGGCTGGACCATCGGGCCGAACAGGTTGCGCCGCCGCACCAGCAGCACGGAAAGCAGGCAGCCGCCCGCATATGCGGCCTGGAACGGCAGGCCGAGGCCGTGGTTGACCGTGAGGTCCACGTACGCGCCGGCCGCGGTGGTCGCCAGCGGCAGCAGGATCGCCGCCCACCAGGGCAGACCCCATGGTCGAGCGGTCGTCGTCTCGGTTTCCATGCTCCCTCTTCACCTCGTCCCGTTCAGGGTAGTGACGCCGTGGGTACGCCCGGGGTTGCGTCCCAGGACACATGCAACCGGATCGTGCGGTCGGGCGTCTGCCCTGTGGGGAGTTCGTTTTCGGGGAGGAACAGTGCGCACTGCAAGCCCTGCCGTGGTCACGGGAAGAGCCGTGGTCGCGCTGGCCTCGGTGGCGGTCATCGGGCTGTCCGGCTACGGCTGGAGCCTGCTGAGCCAGGCCCAGGCGCACATGACCACCGAACTTTGCCTCTCACACGTGTGTTCGTGAGGTCCACGTACGCGCCGGCCGCGGTGGTCGCCAGCGGCAGCAGGATCGCCGCCCACCAGGGCAGACCCCATGGTCGAGCGGTCGTCGTCTCGGTTTCCATGCTCCCTCTTCACCTCGTCCCGTTCAGGGTAGTGACGCCGTGGGTACGCCCGGGGTTGCGTCCCAGGACACATGCAACCGGATCGTGCGGTCGGGCGTCTGCCCTGTGGGGAGTTCGTTTTCGGGGAGGAACAGTGCGCACTGCAAGCCCTGCCGTGGTCACGGGAAGAGCCGTGGTCGCGCTGGCCTCGGTGGCGGTCATCGGGCTGTCCGGCTACGGCTGGAGCCTGCTGAGCCAGGCCCAGGCGCACATGACCACCGACAACGTGATCGAGCACCACACGCCGCCGGCCCAGCCGGCGACCATCCAGCACCAGGACGGCCAGGACGTCAACTTCCTGCTGGTGGGCATCGACAGCCGCACCGACGTGCACGGCAATCCGCTGCCGCCGGACGTGCTGGCCTCGCTGCACGCCGGCCCGGACGACCACTTCCTGAACACCGACACGCTCATGGTCGTGCACGTGCCGGGCGACGGCGGCAAGGCGTCGGCCATCTCCATTCCCCGCGACTCGTACGTGGACATCGCCAGCGGCGACGGCTCGGGCGGCTACGGCAAGCACAAGATCAACTCGGCGTACTCGATCGGCATGAACAACCACGGCGGCTCGCAGACCGAGGGCCGCAAGACGCTGATCAAGACGGTGGAGAAGTTCACCGGCGTCACCATCGACCACTACGCCGAGATCAACCTGTACGGCTTCGACCTGATCAGCCAGGCCCTCGGCGGCGTGCCGGTGTGCCTCAACCACGCCGTCAACGACAGCGAGTACTCCGGCGCGGTGTTCCCGGCCGGGCCGCAGAGCCTGTCCGGCGTGCAGGCGTTGCAGTTCGTGCGCCAGCGGCACGGTCTGGACAACGGCGACATCGACCGCGAACGCCGCCAACAGGCGTTCCTGGCCTCGGCCGTGCACCAGCTGCTGTCGGTCGGCACGCTGACCAGCCCCAGCAAGCTCAACGACATCATCACCGCCGTGCAGAACTCCATCGTGCTGGACCAGGACTGGAACCTGGTGCAGTTCGCCCAGCAGGTGCAGGGCATCTCCGGCGGCAACATCACCTTCGACACCGTGCCGATCGTGAACATCACCTACTGGACGCCCGCCGACGGCGACGCCGTGCAGGTGGATCCCGAGCAGGTGCAGGCGTTCGTGGCGGCCAAGTTCGCCGGCGACGCGGCCGCGCCGCCGACGTCGACGACCACCGGCCCGCCGCCGACCGGCAAGGCGGCCGCCGACGGCAGCCGCAAGTCGCCGATCGTGTCGGACGACACCGCCAAGACCGACCAGTCGATCACCGCCAGCGGCGTGACCTGCGTGAACTGAGCTCGGCGAACACGTCGAGCAGGCCGGCGTCGTCGACCGACTGCGGGTCGACGACGTCCTGGATCTCGGCCCCCTGGAGCAGCCGTTTCACCGGCACCTCCAGCTTCTTGCCGGTCCTGGTGTGCGGAATGCCGGTAACGGCAATGATCTCGTCGGGCACGTGCCGCGGCGAGGCGTCGGTGCGAATGGCGGCGCGGATCCGTTCTCTGAGCTCGTCGGTGAGTTCCATGCCGTCCCTGAGCACGACGAAAAGCGGCATCCAATAGCCGCCGTTCTCTTGCTCCGCCCCGATGACCAGCGACTCGGTGATCTCCGGGAGCTTCTCGACCACGGCGTAGATGTCGGCGCTGCCCATCCGGATCCCGTTGCGGTTCAAGGTGGAATCGGATCGCCCGTGCACGAGCACGGTGCCGCGGCTCGTGATCGTGATCCAGTCGCCGTGTCGCCAGACGCCGGGGTAGGCGGTGAAGTAGGCGTCACGGTAGCGGGCGTCGCCGGGATCGTCCCAGAAGGACAGTGGCATCGACGGCATCGGTTGGGTGACAACGAGTTCGCCGACTTCGTCGATGACACTGCGGCCTTCGGCATCCCAGGCCTCCAGTGCGACGCCGAGGCAGGGGGCCGACATCTCGCCGGCCCAGATCGGGACCGTCGGCACCGGGCCGGCGAAGGCGCTCACCACGTCCGTGCCGCCGCTGGTGGCGGCGAGGGCGATGTGCGAGCCCAGTTCCGTTGCCACCCAACGGTATGCGGCTTCCGGCACCACGGATCCGGTGGCGCCCAAGGTTCTGAGCCTGGGCAGCGACGGGTGCACTGAGGCCTTCTCCGACGCCTGGAGGTACGCGGGGCTGGTGCCGAGGACCGTGACATCCAGGCGGGCGGCCAGATCCCACAGCGCGCCGGGCGTCGGGAAGCCGGGATTGCCGTCGTGGCAGACGATCGCCGCCCCGACGAGCAGCCCCGCCACCTGGAAGTTTCACATCATCCAGCTCGGCGACGTGTACCAGAAGAAGGTGTCCTGCGGCCCCAGATCCAGGTGCAGGGACAGCTGTTTGACGTGTTCCAGCACCACGCCGCCGTGGCCGTGCACGATTCCCTTGGGCTTGCCGGTGGTGCCGGAGGAGAACAGCACCCACAGCGGGTGGTCGAACGGCACGGCGACTGTGGTCAGCTCGTGGTCGCCGTCCGCCGACCACGGCGTGGCGCCGGGCTGGAGTTCGAGGCCGAGGCGGGGGACGACGATGATGGCTTCGAGCGAGGGGATCTCTTTGCGTATCAAGGAGATCGCCTCGCGGCGGTCCTGTGGTTTGCCGTTGTACCGGTAGCCGTCGGCGGTGATCAGCACCTTGGGGGAGAGCTGGCCGAGGCGAGCCACCGCCGCCGGGGCCGAGTAGTCCTGCCCGCACGAGGACCAGATCGCCCCGAGACCGGCCGTGGCGAGGAACGCCACCACTGCCTCGGCGATGTTCGGCAGGTAGCCGACCACGCGGTCGCCCTGGCCGACGCCAAGGGCCCGCAACGTGTTCGCCACGGCCGCGACCTGGCGGCGCAGTTCGACCCAGCTGAGGGTCCTGGTCGGACCTTCCTCCGGCGCGTCGATCACCGCGATGCCCTCACGGGCGTGTCGGAAGACCTGGTCCACGTAGTTGAGGGTCGCCCCGGTGAACCACCGCGCCCCGGGCATCTCCGCCGAGGCCAGCACCTCGTCGTGCGAGGTGGCGATGATCGCGAAGTACTCCCACAGGGAGCCCCAGAACCGCGCCGGCTCCGCCACCGACCACGCGTGCAACGCCGTGTAGTCGGGGAGGTCCGGACAGGCGTGCGCGGGCAGCCACCGCCGGTAGCGTTCGACGTTGCAGCCGTCGACGACAGCTTGGCTCGGAATCCAGACGGGCCCTGTCATAGTGGTGATCAGCGTACTTCCGACAGGGGTCTGTTGATGAGCAACCAGTGCACCAATCCCTCCCTTGAAGCCTCCGACCCGATCGTCGACAAGACGCGGCTGCTGGAGGCGCGGGCCGTGCCGCTCGGCGGCCTGCGGGCGATGAAGGTGGACCGGCTGCTGCCGCACCGCACCCTGCCCACCGTCGGCGCCTGGTGCTTCCTCGACCGGTTCGGGCCGCAGTACGACGACATGACCGTGCTGCCCCATCCGCACACCGGGCTGCAGACCGTCACCTGGCCGCTGGCCGGCGAGATCCGGCACCGCGACAGCCTCGGCAGCGACGTCCTGATCAAGCCCGGGCAGCTCAACCTGATGACCGCCGGTCGGGGGATCTCGCACTCCGAGTTCTCGCTCGGTGACCGTCCCCGGCTCGACGGGCTCCAGCTGTGGGTCGCCCTGCCCGGATCGGCCGACAGCGTCGCCCCGAGCTTCGAGCAGCACGCCGACCTGCCGGTCTTCACCGACCACAGCCTTCGGGCGCGGGTGTTCATCGGCTCCATCGGCGACGTGACCTCCCCCGCGACTACCTACAGCCCCCTGGTCGGGGCCGATTTCTCCCTCGCCCCCGGCGACACCGCGACGGTGCCGCTGCGGCGGGACTTCGAGCACGCGCTGGTGGTCGTGGAGGGGGCGTTGTCGGCGCTGGGGCATGACCTGCCGTCGGGGCCGATGCTGTACCTGGGGGCCGATCGGGACCACGTCACCGTGACGAGTGACAGCGGCGCCCGGGCCGTCCTGCTCGGCGGGGCGCCGTACGAGGACGACCTGGTCATGTGGTGGAACTTCGTCGGCCGCAGCCACGACGACATCGCTCAGGCCCGGGCCGAGTGGGAGGACGGCGACCGCTTCGGCCTGGTCAAAGGCCACGACGGCGCCCGCATCCCCGCCCCACCCCTCCCCAGCGTCCGCCTAACACCACGCCGCCGCCACTGAACCCCCGCGAGTCACGCTCTCAGACACACCGAAATACAGTTTCAGACAGAACTGCGACTCAGGTCTCAGAAATGCCCGAAACCGTATTTCGCACTGCCGGAGAGCGTGACTCGCGGAGGTTTTTGGTGCGGGGTGTCCTTGGGCGGGGGAGGCCGTTCGTCCTTAGGGTGTCGGTCGGCGAACGGAGCCGGCCCGCAGCCTTGGGAGCAGCCATGACCACCTACATCGCCCTCATCTACACCCCCGACATGGACTTCAACCAGTCCGGCGCGGCCGAGATGGGCGCCGAGTACGCCGAGTTCGGCCAGGCCGCGGCGGCGGTGCTGCGCGGCGGCAACGCCCTGCACTCGACCGCGACGGCGACCACCGTCCGGGTCAGCGGCGGCAAGGGCGGCGACGTGCTGACCACCGACGGCCCGTACGCCGAGACCAAAGAGGTCCTCTCCGGCTACTACGTGCTGGAGTGCGCCGACCTGGAGGAAGCCGTCAAGACGGCGGCCCGGATCCCGGCCGCGTGGAACGGCGGCGCCGTCGAGATCCGCCCCGTGGTCACGTTCGCATGAGCTCCGCCGGTGACGCGGTCGCGCGGCTGGTACGCGAGGAATACGGCCGCGTGCTGGCCACGCTGATCCGCGTCACCGGCAGCGTCGTCCTGGCCGAGGACGCGGCCCAGGACGCCATGGTCCGCGCGCTGGAGACCTGGCCGCGCGACGGCCTGTCGGACAATCCGCGCGCGTGGCTGCTGGTCGCGGCCAAGCGGCAGGCCATCGACCACATCCGGCGCGAGGGCCGTCGGGCCGACAAGGAGGCCGCGGCGATGGAGCACCCCGTCGACGACGAGCCGGCCGAGGTCGTCCGGGACGACCTGCTGCGGCTGGTGTTCACCTGCTGCCACCCGTTCCTGTCGCTGGACGCGCAGGTGGCGCTGGCCCTGCGCACGCTGGGCGGCCTGTCCACGGCCGAGGTGGCGCGCGGGCTGCTGGTGCCCGAGGCGACCATGGCCAAGCGGCTGACCAGGGCCAAGCAGAAGATCGCCGCCGCCGGCATCCCGTACCGGGTGCCGGCGGCCGAGGAGCTGCCGGACCGGCTCGACGGCGTGGCCACCACCGTCTACCTGATCTTCAACGAGGGGTACGCCGACATCGGCCGGGCTGGGGTGGCCGCGGAGGCGCTGTTTGCTGGGCCGGGTGCTGGCCGAGCTGATGCCCGACGAGCCGACTGTGCTGGGCCTGCTGTCCCTGAAAAAAAAAAAAAGAGTCCCGCCGCGCTTTTTTTTTTGGTCGACGGCCAGCCGGTGTTGCTGGCCGACCAGGACCGGACGCGATGGGACGGGCGGGCGATCAAGGAAGGCGTCGAGCTGGTCGGGGTGGCCCTGAGACGTGGTCCCGACAACCGGTACGCGGTACAGGCCGCGATCGCCGCCTGTCACGCCCTGGCGCCGTCGTACGCGGAGACGAACTGGGAGGCCGTCGTCTCCTGGTACGACGTGCTGCTGACCGTGCACGACACGCCGGTGGTCCGGCTGAACCGGGCCGCCGCCGTCGCGGAGCGGGACGGCCCCGCCGCCGGGTTGGCGCTGGTGGACGGCATCGCCGACCTGGAGTCGTACCCGTGGTGGCACGCCAGCCGGGCCGAGCTGCTGAACCGGCTGGGGGACAAGGACGCCGCCCGAGCCGCCTTCGAGAAGGCGGTGGCCGCCGGCATCAACGCGCCGACCGCCGAGCACCTCCGCCGTCGAATATCCGGTTGACGGGCCGCTGGCCGCCCTGTCACCCTCGCCGGACCATGTTGAGCTGACACCTGGCACTCTTCCGGCCCGCGTCCGAGGCGTAGATCGCCCGGCGGGCATGTCCGCATGCTCATTTCGCGGTAGGTGTCCCATGTCAACTCTGTCCCTTTCGCCCGTTCGCCTCGCGGTCCGTCCCGGCGAGCGGATCGGCGTCGTCGGCGAGAACCGCTCCGCCGTGCTCCGGCAGCTGGTCGACGAGCCGGACCTGCTGGTGCTCGACGAGCCCGCCGAGGTGCCGGGAGACCACCCCGGCCGGCTGGTGATGGCGACCCACGACCGGCTGCTGCTGGATCGCTTCGCCACCACCATCGTCGAGGCCACCGCCGAGAAGATCACCCGTTACCGCAACGGATACGCCGGCTACCTCAAGGAGAAGTGGACCGCGCGCAAGCGGTGGGAGCGGGAGTACCTCGGCTGGGTCACCGCCATCGAGCGCGGGGCCAAGCACCTGTGGGCGACGCCCGTGCCTAGGCCGCCCGACCCGCTTCGGTTCGAGACCTTCGGCTCCGGCGGCCTCACCACCACCCGCCTCACCGTGCGCGGGCGGCTGACCGTCGGCCCGCTGACCATCAAGCCGGGATCCCGGCTGCTGGTCGACGGTCCCGGCCGGTCACTGTTGCTGTCGTTGCTCGCCGGCCAGCGCCAGCCCGACCTGGGATCGATCGTCCGCGGTGGACGGATCGGCTACCTGGCGGCGGAAAGTGTTGTCCGGACGCCGGATCGCAGCGTGCTGGCCATGTTCGCCCGTGGACGCGCCGGCACGTTCGACCACCACGCCGACCGGTTACTGGCCCTGGGTTTGTTCGCCGAGGACGACCTGTCGACGCCGGTGGGCGAGCTGTCCGTTGCCCAGCAGCGTAAACTCGACCTGGCTCGGCTTCTGGCGTCCGAAGTGGACGTTCTGTTGCTCGACGAGCCGACGAATCATCTGCCGCCGGCGCTGGCCGAGGAGCTGGAGATCGCCCTGGAGACCTTCGCCGGCGCGGTGGTCGTGGTGTCCCGTGACCGTCAGTTCCGCCGCCGGTGGACCGGGGCGGAGCTGACGGTGTAAGGGAATCAGGCCGCCGGGATGTACGCCAAGCCGTGCGCGCCGGCCATGCCGGCCCGCGGGATGGCGAGGGTGTCCAGCACCGCCGGCCGGGGTGGCACGGTCAGGTCGATCACGGTGACCGTGGAGTCGAAAATGCCGGCCAGGTAAGCACGATCGCCCTCGGGCGAGGACGTCAGGGTGAGCGGGCCGGCGCCGACCGGAGCCGAGCCGACCGGCTCGACGGCGGTCGGCGACGGCCCGGCCCACACCGCCAGCCGGCCGTCGGGCCGGGGGTTCGGGTCGAACTTGACGCCGTTCGGCCCGAGCTCGCCGGCCAGCAGCAGACCGGTCGAGGTCCAGTGCACCGGGATCACGAACCGCTCGGTCGGCAGGGTCCGCACGATCACGCCGGTCCCGGTGTCGATCAGCCGCACGCCCGGCTCCGCGCCGGGCGTGCCGGCCTTCGGCGCGGCCACGGCGAGGGTCGAGCCGTCCGGGCTGAGGGAAACGCCCTCGCTGCCCGGTACCGGGATCTTGTCCACCAGCGTGCCGGTGGCCAGCTCGACGACGGTGACGTACGGCGCCTCTTTGTTCGTGGCATAGCCGAATTCGCCGCCCGGGTCGAGGGCGAACCAATGCGGGCCGGGGGCCAGCGTGTCGATCCGCCGCAACACTCGGCGGGTGACCGTGTCCAACACGACCACCCCGCCCGGACCGGCCGGCCCGGCTTCGACGCTGACGTAAAGCAGGCGGCGGGCCGCGTCGAGGGCGAGCCCGTGCGGGCCGTGCTCGGGGGAGAGGTCCAGCACCTCCACGATCCGCCCGGCGTCCGGGTCGATCACGGTGAGCTGGTGGTTGCGGCCGGCGTTGGCGTCGTAGTAGCCGTCGTGATAGGTGCTGGTGCAGTACAGCAGGCGGTGCTCGGCGTCGAACAGCAGCTCGTGCGGCTGGGCGGGCACGGTCAGCACCGTCCGCACGCCGTGATCGACGGCGTCCAGCAGTGCGACGGTGCAGGCGCCCTGGCTGACCACCGCGAGTTGGTCACCGGTGCTCGGCATGATGCGTCTCCTTCGTTGTCGTGCCCACAACGCTAGGAGCGCTCTGATAGGTCGCGCCACGCAAATGTGGCAACAGACAGTTGCGTACAATGCAACTATGGAGCTCGACCTGAACCTGCTGCGCGTGTTCGACGCGCTGCTCCAGGACGGCAGTGTGACGGGTGCGGCCGAGCGCCTGCACCTGTCCATCCCGGCCACCAGCCGGGCGCTGGGCCGGCTGCGGCGGGCCATGGACGACCCGATCCTGGTGCGGGCCGGCCGGGGCATGGCCCCCACGCCGTTCGCGCTGCGCACCGCGCCCCGGGTGCGGTCCCTGCTCGACGAGGCGTCCGCCCTGATCAGTGCCGACCGCGAGGTCTCGGTCGCCGACCTCAAGCGGACATTCACCTTGCGTATCAACGACGGCGTCGCCGCCACGCTCGTCACGGCCGTGATGGACGCCGTGGCGGCGGTCGCGCCCGGTGTGGTGCTGCGCTTCGTCGCCGAAGGCAGCGAGAGCGCCGAAGCCCTGCGCGACGGCTCCATCGACATCGACATCGGCGTGGTCGAGGAGCCGGCCACCGACATCCGCACCGCGGTGCTGTACAAGGAAAGCGTGGTCGGCATCGTTCGTGCGGACAGCGCCCTGAGCCGGCGGCCCACGGTGGCCCAGCTGTGCCGGCATCCGCACGTCTCGGCCTCGCGCCGGGGCCGGGCCCGCGGTCCCCTTGATGACGCGCTGGAAGCCGTTGGGCGGCAGCGGCATGTCGCCGCCGTCGTGCCGACCTTCGTGGTGGCCCTGCATCTGGTGGCGTCGAGCCACCTCATCGGCCTGGTGCCACGCCGACTGGCCGACATGTACGGCGCAACCGTTGGTGTGCGGTCGTTTCCCATCCCCGTCGCGCTGCCGGAGGTGGAGGTCACCATGCTGTGGCACGCCCGCCTGGACGCCGACCCCGCACAGCGCTGGCTCCGCGACATCATCCGCGGCGCCGTGTCCTGAACCGCCGCCTGGACAACGACGGCGGTTCAGGACAACGGGATCAGACCGTCTTCAGCAGCGCGGCGCTGCCGGCCGGCACGGTGATCGTCGCCGTGTGGCCGTGCACGCGCACCAGCTTCGGCGCCGGGTGGAACGAGCCCTTCACGTCCACGCCCGAGCCGGCGATGGTGATCGCGGTGGAGTCCAGCGTCGGGGCGGTCAGCACGTACTCGGTGCCCATGAACGCCGCCGAGCGCAGGTTCACCGTGAACGTCTGCGCCGACGTGCCCTTGTTGTTGACGATGACGTTGTTGCCGATACCCCACGCCGTCACGTCGGTCGCGCCGGTGACGGTGGCCGGGTGCACGGCGCCCGTGCCGGCCAGCGACCACAGCAGCTCGCCGTAGAACACACCCTGCACGCCCACCGGCGCCAGGTTGTCGAACTTGATCGGCGAGTAGTTCAGCGGCCACTGCGTCGAGGTGCCGCCGTGGAAGTTCACGCCGTCACCGTTGTGCGCGGCGATGCCGTACATGAAGTCCAGCGACCAAAGGGAAGCCGCCTGCACGTTGCTCACCCCGGCGGTGCCGCCGTGGTAGTACGAGTTGGCTTCGCTCATCCGCCACTTCGGGATGTTGTTGGCCGCCTTGGCGGTTTGCAGCGCCGTCTCGTCCTTGTCCTCGTAGCCCTTGCCGTTGGCGGCCAGCATGCCGGCGATGGTGCCGGTGGTCTGGTCTCCGATGTAGCTGTGCATGGTCAGCATGCTCAGGCCGTTGGACTTCTCCTTGGCCGTGAACGGCGGCAGCCACGCGTTCTGGCCGTTCGTCACGCCCGGGCCGTCGAACACCGCGCCCGGCACCTTGGCCCGGATCGCCGTCACGTAGGACTCGTACGACGCCTCGTAGGCCGCCTCGGTGCGGTAGAAGTTCGGCTCGTTGCCGACCTCGAACGCCGCCAGGCTGTGGCCCAGCGCCTTGGCGGCGAACGCCGCCTCGTCGGCCGCGCTCTCCGGCGTGCCGGTCTTGAGGTTGAGGCCGTAGATCACGCTCCAGCCGGTCGCCTTGGCGAACTTGGCCAGCTTGAGCACGTCGGACGGGGCGACCTCGGTCGGCGAGCCGCCGGCCCCGTTCGGGTTCCACGGCGTCATGTCGACCAGGTTGGCCCCGACGCGCAGCGAGCTCGGGCCGAGCAGCCGGAACAGTCGCACCAGATTGGTGTCGGCGGCGTCGAACATGCCCGCGCCGATGCGGTCCTTCTCGTAGCTGAAGCCGGCGAAGTCCTGGCCGACGTGGCCGCTGGCGGCCGCGCCGACCGTGACCGCCGGCCCGGCCGTGACGGCCTGGGCCGCGGGCGCGGCGAGGCAGGTCACGGCCAGCGCCACCGAGCCCAGCAGTGCTGGGAACCGGATCATGGGTACACCTCCGGGAGCGTCACTCTGGCGGAGGCAGTCACGATCCTCGCAACCTGAACCGATTCGGTCAACACCCACCTGGTAGCGCTCCCACACCCCCCGCGAGTCACGGTCCCAGACCCACCGAACCACAGCTTCGAGCACACCCCCGCGAGTCGCGCCCAGCATCACACCGAACTGCGGTTTCCCGCGGATCCGGTCAACCGACGCAGCACCCGGTAGCCCGGATAGTCGTGATAGTCCCGGTAGCCGCGGTAGCTGCGCCGGTAGTACTCGTTCCAGTAGCTGATGACCCGGGCCATGGTGAGTCCGACGAAGGCCGGATTGCGGGCGGCGAAGTCCGGGTACGGCCCCGGGGCGGCATCCTCGATGGTCCTCACGATCTCCAGCACGTACTCGCCGACGAGCTTCAGCACGAACGGGGCCACGAACGGCTCGGTGGAGTCGAGCAGCGTGGCCAGCCGCCGCTGTCGGACCCAGCCGTCGTTGTTGCGCGTGTAGAGGCAGTCCAGGATCAGCCGCTGCGTGGCTGTGAGCCCGGACTCCGCGGCGGGCGTGGGTTCGACGTGGTAGAGCCGATCCGGGATCGCCACGGTCTCGCCGTCCACCTCGACCTCGAACGGCGTGGCGTTCCACAGCCGGGGCGGCGGCATGACCTCGACGGCCACCCGCGCGTCAGCCGCGAAGCGCGCCGGAAACGCCGCAATCAGGTCGATTTCGCCCACATCGGCAGCCTAGGCAGCGGGCGCGGCGATCGCGGCCGAATTTCGCCGCGGTGCGGTGCCCAGGGCCACCACCAGGCCGATCAGCAGCGAGCCGCCGTGCAGGTTGGTCAGGGCCGACAACGCGATGCCGACGGCGAGCACGCTGACGGCGGCCGGCCGCATGGCCCAGGCCCGCCGCTGCATGACGGCCGCCGCGACGATGCCGACGAAGATCAGGGGGAGCCACGCCGTGGCGAGCAACGCCCCGCACCACAGCATGGCGGCCGGCGGGGCCCACCCCGGCAGCCGGGCGTCGCGCCGCCACAGTGCCACGGCCACGGAACCGTCTCCCCGCAGAGGGCGATGGAGTTGCCGCCGCCGGTATCCTCCACAGGCACCCGAGGAACTCGCTGGCGATGCCGACGCCGAAGTACTGCACCAGCCACCGCGGCTTGTCGAGAACCTGCTCGGCGAGGGTGCCCAGCAGCACCAGGAACAGCAGGTTGGACACGGTGCCGGCGATGCCGCCGTCCTGCACGAACAGCGAGGTCACGGCCCGCCACCACTCGCCGTGCAGCAGGGCGGGCGTCCGTTCCAGCCGCTCCAACGTGCCGGGAACGGCGAACTGCACGATGTCCACGACGGCGGTCACGGCCGTCACGCCGGCGGTCAGTACGGGGAAGCGCATGCCCCGATTCTGGGCCGTTGCCCGGCGAGTCGCCTGGGCCGGTGATCACGGTTCAGCCGTGACAAACGGCCTACAGCAGCCGGGTCTGGCGGGAGATGCCGCTGGCCGCGGTCCGCACGGCGAAGGCCAGCCGGTCGATGTCCACCGACGAGTGAGCCACGATCGACACCGCGGCGATGACCTCGCCGGATTCGCCGGTCACGGGCGAGGCCACCGAGCACGCGCCGAGGGTCATCTCCTCGCGGGAGAAGGCGACCTGCTCGTCCCGCACGGCCTCCAGGTTGCGGGCCAGCCGCCCGGGCTCGATGATCGTGTACCGGGTGAAGCGGCGGAATCCCTTCTCCGCCAGCGCCTTCAGCAACTCGGTGCCGGCCGCGGCCAGCAGCACCTTGCCGGTTCCGGTGGCATGCAACGGCAATCGGCCGCCGATGCGGCTCATCGTCGACACCGATCGCACGCCGTTGATGTTCTCCACGCACAGCGCGGTCCGCCCGTCGAGCACGGCCAGTTGGACGCTTTCCCGGGTGGCGTGCTGGAGATCCTGCATGTACGGCAGGGCGAGCTCGCGCAGGTTGCGGTAGCTGGGGGCGAGCGTGCCGAGCTTCCACAGCCGCAGCCCCACCCGGTATCGCCCGTCCGGCAACCGTTCCAGCCAACCGCCGGTGGTCAGCTCGGCCAGGAACCGGTGCGCGGTGGGCAAGGGCAGCTCGGTGCGGGCGGCTATCTCGGTCAGCGACTGGGTGGGCGTCATGGTGTCGAAGGTGGCCAGGACGCTGAGCAGCCTGCGCACCACGCTGCGCCGAGGCTCCGCTGCCATCGTCGACCAGTCCTTTCACCGGGTGGAAGTCCGGTGTCGACCGTACTCGTGGGTCACTCCTAGCGTCGAGAGATGGACGAACTGGAGATCTCCGCGGTGGTGCAGCGTTGGGTCCTCTATCGCGACGCCGGCGATTGGGACCGCTTTCGCGACGTCTGGCACCCCAACGGCTGGATGAGCGCCACCTGGTTCGAGGGCCCGTACGAGGAGTTCATCCGGGCCAGCCGCAAGGGTTTCGCCGAGGGCGTGCGGATTCTGCATTTCCTGGGCGGCACCGCGGTCGACGTCGTGGGCGGCCACGCCATCGCCCAGACCAAGATGACCATCACCCAGCGCGGAGTCGTGCACGGCGTCGAGGTCGACGTGGTGTGCACCGGCCGGTTCTACGACTTCTTCGCGCGCCATGAGGGCGAATGGCGTATGGCACACCGTCAACCGATCTACGAGTCCGACCGCATGCACGCCCTCGACCCGGCGGCCGTCCTGGGCTTGGACGCCGACCGCCTGGCCCGGTTCCCGGTCGGCTACCGGCACCTGGCCTACCTCCAGGAGGTGGCCTGCGGCGCGCAGGTTCGGCCGGGACTGCCGGGCCTGCACGACGAGGCCACCCGCCGGCTCTACCGCGAGGGGCAGGTCTGGCTACTGGAGGCGGTATAGCGCCGCGCCGCCGGCCGGCAGCATCACCGTGACGGTGGAAGGGTCACGCACCGGCCGGTAGGTCTGGGAGCCCGGATCGAACAGCGTCACCGACGACACCGCGGGCCCGAACCACAGCGAGGTCGTGCTGGCGGCGCTGAACGAGCGGTTGACCACGAGCAGCCAGCGGCCCGGCGCGCCCGAGGTGAACTGCCCGAGGATCACCGGATCCCCGGCCACGGTGCTGACGAAGGCGTCCGGGCTGAACTCGGTGATCCGCGCCGGGTCGGCCGGCTCCTCGAAGTGCATGACCCGCTCGGACACCAGCGGCTTGAGCTCCCGGCCGACCTGTCGCAGCCAGGTCGTGTTGATCGTCCTGGCGCCCTGGTAGCGGGCGGTCTGGTTGCCGTTGAGGTCCATCAGCGCCGGCTGGAAGTCCTCGCCGCGGGCCGGATCCGGCTGCCAGTAGGTGAAGTACTGGATCCCCTTGCAGCCGTAGGCCAGGCTGACGTTGATCAGGAAGAGCATCTCGGCGGTGGTCGGCACCCGGTACCAGTTGGTTCCGACCGCCTGGATGTAGGTCCACGTCGGCAGGTTGTGCCGCAGGCCGACCTCGCGGAAGTCCACCCAGTTGGTGAAGTAGTCGACGTCGAACGAGCCGGACGCCGAGGTCATCGGGTAGCGGTCGAACGAGAGCAGGGAGGGCTGCACCACCTGGCAGAACCGTTCCAGGTAGTTCGGGTAGTCGCCGGGCGCGCGGCCGAGATCCGGTAAGAGGTTGCAGTACGGCAGGCGGGCCGGGGCGTTCTGCCGCACGAGCTGGAAGGCTCGGCCGACGGTGTCGAACTTGTTGTAGTCCGGCTCGTCGAACAGGTTGTAGCCGGCCAGCGAGGGATGCGGGCCGTAGGCCGCCTCGACCCGGCGGATCAGCTCGGCGCCGTCGGACATGGAGATCGACATCGGCGCGGAGCGGTCGTCGCCGAGGGTGAACCAGCGGGTGAGGTTGAGCAGCTGCGTGTCCTCGAACACCAGCACCTTCAGGCCGACCGCGTCGGCCTGCTGCAGCGCCGAGCCGATGATGGTGCCGTCGCCCAGGTAGTTGCCGGTGATCAGGAAGGTGAAGCCGGCGGCGGCGATCTCCTGGTAGCGCGCGAGTGTGGTGAATTCCGGCGGCGGCGGCCAGTAGAGGCCGATCGGGAACTCGGGGCCGGAGATCAACGGCAGATCGGGCATGTGGCGCTCCCCCCTCGCGCGGGTGACCCAGCGTGATCACAGGGTAACCCACACCATGATCTCTTTGCGGGACGAGGTACTTTGTGTTACAAAGTTGCTCGAGGGTTCGCGAGGGAGTGGGCAGATGGACGGCGAGGGCGAG
>NZ_KK037166.1:4246036-4247639 GCF_000568255.1 Kutzneria sp. 744 | reverse complement strand
GTCACACCGCCCGCGAGCACCTGCGCCGCGTCGCCGCCCTGCACCGGATTCCCCGCTCGCGGGCCGATGAGGTTCTCACGCTCGTCGGTCTCGACGAAAGCGCCGCCACCCGGGTCGAGAAGCTGTCCGGCGGTCAGCGCCAGCGCCTGGCCATCGCCTCCGCGCTCACCCACGACCCCGAGATCTTGTTCCTGGACGAGCCGACTGCTGCGCTGGATCCGTTGGCTCGCAAGCAACTCTGGGGACTGCTCAAGAGCTTGTCCGACCGCACCGTCATCTACACCACGCATCACCTTGACGAGGCCGAGCACCTATGCGACCGCGTGGCGATCCTCCACCGTGGACAGATCGTCGCCGTCGACACCCCGTCGGCCCTGCGGGAGCGCACCGGCGCCGCCACTCTGGAAGACGCCTACCTGGCGTTGGTGGCCGCATGAACGCCGCCGCCGCCGCCTACCTGATTGCCATGCTGCGCAACCGGATCGCGCTGTTCTTCACCTTCGCGTTCCCGTTGCTGTTCATCGTCCTTTTCGGACTCATGTTCGGCGGCCCCGGCCGCATGAACCAGCTCACCGCCGGCGTGCTGGACTGGGCCGTCGGCAACGCCGCCATGTTCGGCGTCGCCTACTCGATCGTCCAGTGGCGCAAGGACGACCTGCTCCGCCTCGTCCGCACGACCCCGACGCCCATCACCTCTTTGCTGTCCGGCTGGTACGTCGTCACCGTCGGCCTGGCCATCGCCCAGGCCGTCCTCTTCCTCGGCGTTTCCCTGCTGCCCGCCTTCGGCCTCACAGTCACCTCGCCGAGCATCGTGCTGCTGCCCCTGGTCTTGATGGTCGGCAGCCTGACCTTCTTCGCCATGGGCGTGCTCGTCGCCCGGGCAGCCCCGAATCCCGATGCCGTGGCCGCCATCGCCAACTGCATCATGATCCCCATGGCCTTCCTGTCCGGCTCCTTCTATCCCTTGGAGCTGGCCCCGCCCTGGCTCACCACCGCGTCCCGGTTCATGCCCCTGACCTACCTCAACGACGCCGTCCGCCAGACCCTGTCCGGAGGCTACGCCGTCCTGATCCCGTTGTCGGCTCTACTCGGCTTCGCAGTCCTTTTTGGAGCCATCGGACTGCGCACCTTCAAGTGGGCCGACAGTGCTTGATGGCGCCGCCTTCGGCGTCGCGGCTCGGCCCCTCGTGACCGGTGCCTCGCCCTTGCCGGATTTAGCCCGGGGCGCCGCACCCTGCCCCGGTCGGTCACGCCAACGTGATCTCCACGACCACGCACAAGAGGCTGCACGACCCGCGCGGCGCCATGCTGATGTCCGACGCCGAGCACGCCTCCGCGCTGGACAAGGCCGTGTTCCCCGGTCTGCAGGGCGTCCCGCACAACCACACCACGGCCGGCATCGCGGTGGCGCTGAAGGAAGCCGCCACCGACGAGTTCCGCACGTACGCGCACAACATCGTGGCCAACGCCAAGGCGCTGGCGGCGGCGCTGACCGAGCGGGGCTTCGACCTGGTCTCCGGCGGCACCGACAACCACCTGCTGCTGATCGACCTGACGTCCAAGAACGTGGCCGGCAAGCCCGCGGCCAAGGCGCTGGACCGGG
>NZ_KK037166.1:4237522-4245936 GCF_000568255.1 Kutzneria sp. 744 | reverse complement strand
TCTCCGAGGGCGGGGGCCCAGCGGTAGCGCACGGCCTGGCGGTCGCCATCGGCGTTCACCCACATGAACGCGTGCAGGGCGGCGTAGGCGGTGGTGCCGAAGCTGGCCGGCACGCCCATCTCGCCCAGAGCCTGGAAGGCGGGGATGGAGCTGGGGTTGGCGGCCAGGAAGCCCTGGAGGTGGGCCTTGTCGCCCTTGCCGGCGTCCTTGTCGGCGGCCAGCGCCCGCACGAGATCGAGGAACTGGGTAGGGGTGGCGACCAGGAAGCGAGGAAGGTTCACCCCGATGAGGTCGGTGGCGGTGCCGTCGGGCAGCGCGAACTTGACGGCCATGCCCCGCCCGCCGGGCTGGGTGTCGGGCATGGCGGGATTGCCGCTGCCGTTGGAGAAACGCACGGTGGCCGAGACGGGCTCGCCGGACAGGTGAGCGGCGGCCGTGTACTTGGCGGCGTCGCCGGTGGGCGTGAACGTGGCCACGAAGCAGGCGCCACGGGCATGGGCCCGACGGTAACCGGCGTGCCGGCCGTCGAGGTGCTCCATGGTGTCGACGACCTGCACGGGCAGCGAGCTTTCAGCGGTCATGAGCGTGCTGGTCCAATCGGCGTGGTGGGGGAGTCGACAGTAGGTCTAAGCCCACCACGAGTTCGGAGTCCAGGCATCCTGACCTGGGCTTCCCCACCCGGCAGTGTTTGGGACACGTTCGAACTACCCGGAGGTTCCCGTGTCCACAGCGCTGGCCAGGCCCGATCTCGATCCCGAACCGAAGGGCGCCCTGGAACGGTCGCTGGTGGCCGTCTTCGTCGTGCTGCCGTTGCTGGCGCTGCTGGCCGCGGTGCCGCTGGCCTGGGGCTGGGGCCTCGGCTGGCACGATGTCGTGGTCGTCGTGGTCTTCTACTTCGTGTCCGGATTCGGCGTGACGGTCGGATTCCACCGCCTGTTCACGCACGGCTCGTTCCGCGCCACACCGGCGCTGCGGGTGGGACTGGCCATCGCCGGCAGCCTGGCGCTGGAGATGGGGGTGATCGACTGGGTCGCCACGCACCGCCGCCACCACAAGTACGCCGACCGGGCCGGCGACCCGCATTCGCCGTGGCGGTTCGGCTCGGACTGGAAGGCCCTGACCAAGGGCCTGGTGCACGCCCACGTGGGCTGGCTGTTCGATCGTGAGCGGACCTCGGCCGAGAAGTTCTGCCCCGATCTGCTGGCCGATCCGGCGATCAAGCGGGTGCACGAGCGGTTCGAGCTGCTGGTGGCCGTGTCGCTGCTGGCGCCGGCGCTGGTCGGCGGCCTGTGGAGCATGTCGTGGCAGGGCGCCCTCACGGCGTTCTTCTGGGGTTCGCTGGTCCGCGTCGCGCTGCTGCACCACGTCACGTGGTCGATCAACTCGATCTGTCACACGTTCGGGGCCGAGGAGTTCGAGGTCCGCGACAAGTCACGCAACGTGGGCTGGCTGGCCGTGCTGAGCATGGGCGAGTCCTGGCACAACCTGCACCACAGCGACCCCACCTGCGCCCGTCACGGCGCGCTGCCCGGCCAGGTCGATCCCAGCGCCCGGGTCATCTGGCTCTTCGAGCGGCTCGGCTGGGCCCACGACGTGCGCTGGCCGGACCCCGAGCGACTTGCCGCAAAGCGGCTGTCGGCCAGTCGGGTTTGAGGAGAATGGCAGTTGTGGCCCCACCGATCACCCTGGTCTCCCGCATGATGACGCGACTGCGACTCGTGCCGGTGGCGCTCGGCCTGGCGATCGCCAGCCTGCTGGGCATCCCGGTGCTGGTCTTCGTGATCGTCTCCACGGCCCTGATCCCGCTCTGGATCGGCGTGCCGGCGGTCATCGCCGCGGTGGCGCTGAGCCGCCGGTTCGCCGACCTGCACCGGTCGGTCGCCGGCAGCCTGCTCGGCCGCGAAGTGGCCCGCCCGTACCGGTCGATCGGCGCGGCCGACAACTGGGTGGCGCGGTTCCGCATCGCCGCCGGCGACCCGGCGACCTGGCGGGACCTGAGCTGGCTGCTGTCCAACATCGTGGTCGGTCTGATCACCAACATCCTGGTGGTGGCGCTGCTGCTGGGCGGCCTGTTCTGGCTGCTGACGCCGCTGTGGTTCGCCCTGTTCGTGCCGGACGGCGGCGACATCCAGGTGCTCGGCTTCTCTGTCCGCACCGAGGGCGAATCGTGGTTCGTGGTGCCGCTGGGCGCGGCCGAGCTGATCTTCTGGAGCTGGGTGTCGCCCCGGCTGATCTGGCTCAACGCCACCGTGATCGCCGGCCTGCTGGGGCCGACCGAGGCGGCGGTGGCCAACACCCAGCTGACCACGAGGGTGGCGCAGCTGTCCGAATCGAGGGCGGTGTCGGTGGACACGCACGCGTCCGAGCTACGACGGATCGAGCGGGACCTGCACGACGGGGCGCAGGCCCGGCTGGTGGCGCTGGGCATGAGCCTGGGCATGGCCGAGGAGACGGTCGACGACAACCCCGAGATGGCCAAGCAGCTGCTGGCCGAGGCCCGGGAGTCCACCACCACCGCGCTGGCCGAGCTGCGGGGGCTGGTGCGCGGCATCCTGCCGCCGGTGCTGGCCGACCGGGGCCTTGAAGGCGCGCTGCAGGCGTTGGCGCTGGCCAGCCCGCTGCCCGTGCAGGTGGCCATCGACCTGCCGGGGCGGCCGCCGGAACCGGTGGAGTCGGCGGTGTACTTCGCGATCGCCGAGGCCCTGACCAACATCGCCAAGCACGGCGCGGCCGACACGGTGTGGCTGCGGCTGTCCTATTCGGACGGGAAGCTGGTGGCGGTGGTCGGCGACGACGGGCGTGGCGGCGCCAGTGTCGAGCCGGGCGGCGGCCTGCACGGGTTGGAGCGCCGGCTGGCCGCCTTCGACGGAACCCTGTTGGTGACCAGCCCGCTAGGCGGCCCGACTGTCGTCTACCTGGAGGTCCCCTGCGCGCTCACGGCCCCGTGATGCCACCAGGTTGGCCAGGATCAGGCCGACGGACGCGATGATCACGTTCTGCAGCGCGGCGGACAGGCCGTTCCACTTGGAGGACTGCCACATCTGGAAGTACTCGCCGCCGATGGCGATGAAGCCGCCGCCGAACAGCATCGCCTCCATCAGCCAGCCCAGCGAGGACAGCCGTTTCGCCGCCTCGCTGCCCCGGATCCAGGCCACGACCGCGGCGATCAGCGCGATCGCCGCCAGGCCCTCCCAGGCGATGATCAGGACGTAGGCCGTGGTCACCAGGCCGGGGCTGGTGATGGCCCGCCACATCAGGTGCGGCGACTTGAACGTGGTGTCCATCGCGAACACGTGTTGCACGAACGCGTAGTTCGTGTCGTAGTCCGTGATGTTGCCGATCGTGATCAGCGCGAGCTGCAGCGCGCTGATCGCGGTGAGCACCCCGACGACCACACGCAGGCCGCCCAGTCTCGAGAGAAGACGCATGGCGGGGACTCTACGTGGGCTGTTCGTCACCCTGGGCAGGTTTCGGCGGGACTCTCCAGTACGTTCACGGTCATGCCCCTGGTCTCGGTGCTGACCGCCGCGCTCGCCGACCGAGCCCCGCTGCTGCCGGCCACCGGCGGCAGCCTGGCCGCCCAGGCGCTGCCGTCCGGCTGGGAGCTGGAGTGGATCGTCGAGGAGGACGGCCCGGAGCCGGCTTTGGGGTCGGTCGTGGCCGGTTTTCCGGTGGCGTCGCACCGTGCGCTCGGGGTGGGCATGGGCGTGGCCGCAACCCGCAATCTGGCCTTGTCACGAGCCCGTGGCGACCTCGTGCACGTCCTCGATTCGGACGACCTGGTGGCGCCCAACGGCCTCGCCACGGTGATCGCCGCCTTCGAACGGAACCCCGATATCGGCTGGGTCGCGGGCCAGGCCGACAACCTCATGCCGGACGGCAGCCGCGTGAGCTTCGAGCCGATCTCGCCTACCGGCCGCGTCGAGGCCGGCGCGGTCAACGACTACGTGCTGGAACACGGCCGCGGCCCCTTTCATCCGGCCGGCCTGACGCTGCGCACCGACCTGGCCCGCGCGGTCGGCGGCTGGGCGGCGTTGCCCCGGGCCGAGGACATGGCGCTGGTGGTGGCCGCGGCCGAGGTCGCCGCCGGCTATCACACGCCCGAGGTCACCTGGCTGTACCGGCAGCACCCCGGTCAGATGACCCGCGCCGACGACTGGCCGGACCTGGATCCCGCGTGCTGGACGGTGATCCGGCAGCGCATCGAGTCGATGCGGCGGCTGAAGGCGATGGCCTGATGCCGCTGCTGTCCGTGCTCACGGCCGTGCACGGCGATCGCGCCGAGGTGCTGGCCGCCGCCGGCGAATCCGTTGCTGCGCAAGTGCTTCCGCCCAGCTGGGAGCTGGAGTGGGTCGTCCAGGAGGACGGCGAGCGGCCGCGACTGGGCGAGGTCGCCCAAGCCTCCTACGCCGCCAACGGCGCGCAGTTGGGTGTCGCCGTGACCAGAAACCTTGCGCTGGCCAGGGTTCACGGCGAACTCGTGCGGGTGTTGGACTCGGATGACGTGCTGCTGCCCGGCGCCTTGGCTCGGGCGATCGGGGCGTTCAGCGTGCACCCCGAGATCCGGTGGGTCGTCGGCCGTCCGCGGATGGCCGACGCGGTCTACTTCCAGCTGCTGCCCGAGGGTGTGCACGCCCGTGGCGCAATCGGCGCGTACGTCAAGGAACATCGACGTTCGCCGATCCACTGCGCCGGTCTCACCGCGCGGACGGCGATCATTCGTGCGGTCGGCGGCTGGTGCGCCAATCCTCGGGCCGAGGACATCGAACTCGTCGCGGCGATCTCCGAACTCGCGCCGGGATACGTCGACGCCACCCCTTCATGGCTGTATCGCAGCCATGAAGGGCAGACGGTGCGGCAACCGGGTTGGCGGGCGCTGCACGCCGAGTCGTACCTGATGATCCACCAGCGACTTGCCGCCGCCAGGGCACTGGGGCTGCGGATGGGGACGAACTGATGCCACTGCTGTCCGTGCTGACCGCGGCCCACGCCGGCCGGGCCGATCTGCTGGCTCGGGCCGGGGAAAGCGTTGCCACCCAACAGCTTCCCGAGGGCTGGCGGCTGGAGTGGGTCGTCCAGGAGGACGGCCCGTCGCCGTCGCTGGCCCCGGTCGTCGAGCGCTTCCCGTTCGCCCGGCACTCCGCCCACGGCGAGCAGCTCGGCATCGCCACCACCCGCAACCTCGCGCTGACCAGGGTCGACGGCGAGCTCGTGCACGTGCTCGACTCGGACGACGAGCTGCTGCCCAACGCCGTTTCCGTTGCCGTAGAAGCATTTGACGCGTATCCCGCGGTGCACTGGGTCGCCGCGCAGGCCGACGACCTGTTGCCCGACGACAGCCGACGGTCGTTCGCGCTGGAGTACCCGGCCGGCTACGTCGAGCCCGGGAAGATCAACGAGTTCACCGTCGAGCGCGGCGAGCCGCCGATCCACTGTGCTGGCCTGACCATGCGCACTCGGACCGTGCGGGCGCTCGGGGGCTGGGCGGCCAATCCTCGGTCCGAGGACAGCGCCCTGTTCGTCGCTCTGGCCGAGTTGACGCCCGGCTACATCACGTCGGAAGTGACGTGGCTGCACCGCCTGCACACCGCGCAGACCACCGGCGAGCAGGCGTGGCGGACGCTGCGGGCCGAGTCGATGATCATGGTCCGCCAGCGGCTGGCCGCGCTGTGCGAGCTGGGTCTGGAGCTGGACGCCTGATGCCGCTGCTGTCCCTGCTCACGCCGGCGCTGGCCGACCGGGCCGAGCTGCTGGTCGAAGCCGGCAATTCCATTGCCGCGCAACAGCTCCCGCCCGGTTGGGTGCTGGAGTGGATCGTGCAGGAGGACGGCCCTTCGCCGTCGCTGCACGAGCTGGTCGAGGACTTCCCGTTCTCCCGCTACCGGGCCAACGGTGAGCGGCTCGGCGTTGCCGTGACGAGGAACCTGGCGCTGTCCCGCGCCGACGGCGAGCTGGTCCACGTCCTCGATTCCGATGATTTGCTGCTGCCCCAAGGCCTTTCCGTCGCCATCGAGGCCTTCGCCGCGCATCCCGACATCCACTGGGTCGCCGGCCAGGGCGACGACCTGCTGGCCGACGGCAGCCGTCGGTCAGTGCGCCTCGACCTCGCCGCCGGCCGGGTCGAACGCGGGGTGCTCACCCAGTACTTCGTCGATCACGGCGGCGTGCCCATCCATCCGGCCGGCCTGACCATGCGCACCGCCGCCGTACGGGCCCTCGGCGGCTGGGCCGCCGCCCCTCGCTCGGAGGACGTCGCCCTCCTGGTCGCCGTCGCCGACCTGGCGCCCGGCTACCTCACCCCTGCCGCGACCTGGCTGGCCCGCCAACACCCCGGCCAAACCACCCGCGCCCCCTCCTGGCAGTCCCTCTTCCCCCTGGCCGACACCCAGATCACCCAGCGCATAACCGCCCAACGCGCAGCGGGCCTGCACTACTGAAACCCCCGCGAGTCACGCTCTCGGGCACACCGAATGTCGGTTTCGGGCAGACCCTCGCGAGTCACGCTCTCGGGCACCGGGGCGAGTTCCGCCCTCGGGCATTTTCCAGCGTGGTCGCGCCGGGTGGGTGGGCCCGAGGACGGGACTCTCCCGCCCGAGAGCGTGACTCGCGTTGCTGGGGGCGCGCTCGCGTTGTTAAGGGCAGGGGGGCGAGTAAGGGAGTTGGGAGAGGTGTAGGGCCCAGACGGATTCGGTGAGGACGTTGCGGGTGGCGGCGCAGATGTGGTTCACGGCGTGGTCGACGTCCAGGTCGAGGGTCCGCAGCGCCACGTCGGGGTTCGTCGCGTACACGATGTAGTCGGTGCCGGGAAGGTAGGCGGCGGCGTCGTAGGTCAGGTTGCGCTGCACCACCGACAGGCCCATCGCCACCGGCTTGGCCGGATCGGAGACGTCCCACATGCGCACGCCCTGGTCGGCGTTGCCGGTGATCAGGGTGCGGCCGTCGGCGCTGAACTTCACCGACTGCATGCCCTTGGCGTAGCCGGTCAGCCGGCCGAGCTGCCGCGGGTGGGCCGGGTCGCTGACGTCCCACAGCAGCACGAAGTCGTCGTCGCCGGCGGTGGCCAGGGTCTGGCCGTCGGGGGTCAGCGCCAGCGCGCCGACGGCGTCCTCGTGCCCGGTCAGCGGACTGCCGATCGGCTTGGGGTCGGCCGGGTCGGAGACGTCCCACAGCCGAACGGTGTTGGTGGCGCTGGCGGTGATCAGCGTCTTGCCGTCCGGAGTGAACACGCCGTCGTAGATGTAGTCGCTGCGCCGGTCGCCGTGCTTGATCACCGGCGGCCCCAGCTGCCGCGGGTGCGCCGGGTCGCTGATGTCGTACAGCTGGGCGGTGTGGTCGTCGTGGTCGGAGGCCATGATCTTGCCGTCGGGGCTGATCGCCAGCATCGACGAGTACCGGGTCTCCAGCGGGATCGGCGTTCCCAGCTGGCGGGGATGGTTCGGGTCGGAGACGTCGAAGAACCGGACCCCCTTGTTGCCGCCGGTCACGACCAGCACGCGGCCGTCGGGCGTGAACCGGGTCTGGCTGACGCCTTCCAGCCCGGTGATCACGCCCAGCTGCCGCAGGTGCGCCGGATCCGAGGTGTCCCACAGCCGCACCGAGCCGTCCGCGGCCCCGCTGGCCACGACCTTGCCGTCCGGACGCGGGGTGGGTGCGTTGATCGAGCCGGTCTGCCCGATGCCCAGCGGCGACGGCATGGTCCACAGCCGGACCTCGGTGTCGCCGCCGCCGGTGACCAGCGTCCTGCCGTCCGGGCTGAAGCCCATGGCGTACAGGCCGTTGCCGGTCAGCGGCTGGCCGATCAGGCCCGGCTGCTCGGGATTGGTCACGTTCCACAACCGGGCCGAGCCGTCGCCGCCGGCCGAGCCCAGCACCTTGCCGTCCGGCGTGAAGGCCAGCGACCACTGCGCGCTCAGCCCGCTCAGCGGCAGCCCGATCTCCGACATCGACGCCGGGTCGCGGACGTTCCACAGCCGGACCGAGCCGTCCGCGCTGGCGCTGGCCAGCATGCTGTTGTCCGGGCTGAACGCCACCGAGTGCACGGTGTCCTTGTAGCCGCTCAGCGGCGCCCCGACCTGGACCGCCGCCCGCGGGTTGGAGACGTCGTAGAGCAGCACGGTCTTGTCGTCGCCGCCGGCGGCGAGGTAGTGGCCGTTCGAGCTGAAGGCGATCGAGCGCACGGGGTTGGTGTGCCCGGTCAGCGGGGGCAGCGGCGTGGGGGCGCCAGGTCGTGCACGTCCCAGAGCTGCGTCTTCTGGTGCTCGCAGGCGGCGGCCAGCGTCTTGCGTCGGGGCTGAACGCCACCAGGTAGACGGTGCCGGTGTCCTGGTCGAGCGGCCGGCCGAGGGGCCGGGGCCGGGCCGGGTCGGTGATGTCGTACAACACGCCCCAGGTGGTCGTCGCCGGCCGCGGCCAGC
>NZ_KK037166.1:4235261-4237029 GCF_000568255.1 Kutzneria sp. 744 | reverse complement strand
GCAGCGCGTGCGACAGCAGCGGCAGCGCCCCCGCGTCGTAGCTGCCCTGGCCGTTGCGCGACGTGTTCACGCCCAGGTCCGACAGCATCAGGTCGACCAGGCCCGACTCCAGCGTCAGGCCCACGGCACGGGCCGGGCGCGCCACGGCCTCCCGCAGCTCGGCCACCGTCATCGCGCCCAGCACCATCTGCCGGTCCTGGAGCGCCTCGGCCAGCTCGCGGTAGTCCAGACAGCGGCCGTAGAAGTCGGCCCGCACGCCCAGCACCACCAGCGCCTGGCCCTCGCCCGTGCACGCCGCGTGCAGCGCCGCCACGAACAGCCCGCGCCGCGCCTCCTCGTCGGCGAGCGTGAACGTCTCCTCGAACTGGTCGACCATCAGCACCGGCCGCGCGCCCGGGCCGGCCACCCGCTCGCCGTAGGCGGCCATCGCCTCGCGGACCTTGGCCGTGAACTTGTCCTCGTCGAAGTCGGTGAAGCCGTCGTCCACCGCCTCGGCCAGCTCCGGCACCAGCCGCACCAGCTCCTTGAGCGGGTCCACGGTCGGCGTCAGCACCACCGTCGGCCACGCGCCCGGACCCAGCGCGCCCTCCTGCACCGCCGGGCCCAGCCCCGCGCGCATCAGCGACGACTTGCCCGCGCCCGAGGCGCCGACCAGCATCACGATGCCGCCGGTCCGCACCGCCGACGCTAGCCGCGACACCAGGGCCGCCGTGCTGCGCTCACGGCCGTAGAACCAGCCCGCGTCCTCCTGCCGGAACACCGCCAAGCCGCGGTACGGGCAGGCGCCGGAGTCCTCGGCCGGCTCCGCCGGCGTCTCCTCGTCCGAGGTGACGGGGCTCGCCAGCGCCTGCTCCCACAGCCGGTGCCAGTCCGTCAGGTCGTACAGGCCCTCCACGACCGGCGTCGCCCGCAGCTTGCGCGCCTCGCCGACCAAGACCTCCAGCACCGCCTGCAACGCCGAGAAGCGCGCCGGCACGTTCCGGCCCCGCCGCCAGTCGCTGACCCGCTGCGCCGGCACCCGCACCGGGCGGCCCCGCTCGTCCACCTTCCGGGCCCGCGCCACCGACTCGGTGACCCGCTTCAGCGGCGGCTCGCCCGCCTCCGCGTACAGCAGCGCGAACCGCTCCGCGAACTGCCCACGAGGGCCAAGCACCGGTCCCGAACTGCTCATGTGTCGCGGCCCGCCCGTAGTCGTGTCTGCCGGCCGCCCCGTCCGGACCGGAAAACCATCTTCCCCATCTGAGCAGGCATTTTACGGACCGGAACCGGCGCGCGGGGGTCGGCCCCCACGCGCGGCTGACATGCTCGTTCCGGTGTGTTCCCGGAGGGTCCTCGTTGGGGAAGGCGGGGCGTTTCGGGGATGAGGTTCCAGCGGTGGCGGCCCCCGTTCGTCACTGAGGAGCAGAGGGGTCTCCTCAGTGGTGGGAAGCCGCCGAACTGGCGCCCGCACTGGGGGGAGACGACGACCCACCGGCCGCGCAGCCGGTACGAGCCGGTGGGTCCGAAGGGCTTGTCGGCCGCCGAACCCGCTACGGCACGCCGACGGACCCGCGGCGAGGTTGTGATTTTTGTTTGTATTTAGAGATAATCGTTCAGTTATGATTTGACGTAACAGCACTTCGACTGATACTATCACGTATCTCCAGGCTGCAATATGGCACCCGTCAACAAACACACTGATTGACTTAATAATTCCCGCACACCGTTTGCGACGGCGTTGAGAAGAGAATTAGAGAAAAATATGTTTTTTGTTTATTTTTTTTTTTTT
>NZ_KK037166.1:4210064-4235018 GCF_000568255.1 Kutzneria sp. 744 | reverse complement strand
GCGACTCGTAGGCGTCCTTGGCCCGGTCCAGATCGAGGGCCATCCGCCCGCGCTGGTGCGCGGCCCGGCCCCGCAGATGGGGATCCGTCGCGGTCACCGCGTCGCCCATCAGCTGATACGCCTGGGGAAGGTCGCCGGCGCGAGCGTAGGCGTTGCCCGTGAGCACCACGGCCCGGCACAGCGCGTTGCACGGCCCGACCGCGCGCCACAGTTCGACGGCCCGCTCGGCGTCCTCGACGGAACCGCTGCGCTGGGCCCGCTCGAACGCGACCTGCGCGGCCAGATCCGGCTTGCCCGACTCGGCCACCAGCGGGTCCAGCCCGGCCAGCACCTCGTCGGCCTCCTCGTGCCGATGCAGCGCCTGGAGCCCGGCCACCAGCCGCAGCTTCGCCGCCAGGCGACGGTCCGCGTCACCGACCCTGTCGATCTCCGCGCACGTCTCGACCAGCAGCGGATAGCCCTGCTCGCCGCGCTCGGTCAGGCAGTACAACATGGCGATCCGGCCCAGCATCGCCTGCCGGCGCGGCTCGTCACCGGCCTCGGCGCACAGCTCGGCGGCCTGCCGCCAGGTCTGCTCGGCAAGATCGGGATCCTGTCCCGCCTGCACGGCGCCCAGCGCGTTCAGCCGCCGAGCCCGCAGCGTGCCTGTGGCCTCGGGGGCGACCTCGTCGAACCGCTCCCATGTGGTCAGGGCCTCGGCGATGTCCGCCCGCGCCCACTGCGCCTCGGCCAGCTCGGCCAGCTCCTCGGGCGACCCCGGCAGCTCGATCTTCGGCGGTTCCGGTGCCGTCCGGGCCGCCGCCTTGCGGGCCGTGCCCGACAACGGAAGGTGGTCGACCAGCGGCTCGGCGGCCAGCGCCTCGGCGGTCAGCCGGCCCACCTCGTCGGTGCCGTTGCGGGCGTCGAACCGGGCGGCCAGCGCTCGTGCCCGCTCGGTCAGCTCGTCGCGGAGCTCGGCCACGCCGATTTCGTCAGACCCCCGGCGTAGCGTCAGTCCCGAGTGGCCGGCGTCGGCGATCCGGGAGAGTGCCCCCGCCGCCACGGCACTGAACCGCATGTCCGAGAACGGGGTAGGCGGCTCCTGCAGCCAGCCCAGGTGCCGCTCCACCAGCTCCAGCGCCCGCGCGTGATTGCCGGTGCGCGTGCAGAAGGCCACGTGGTCGGCCACCGCGGTCAGCTCCGCGCGGTTGCCCTGGATCGCCCGGTACGCACTCCGGTGCGCGTCGGCGGCCTCGGTCAGCCGACCCGTGCGCAGGTACGGGACCAGCAGCTCGGTGAGGATGCTGTGCGGCTGCTCCACGCACGTCATCTGGCCGTCCAGCACCGGCAGCGCCAGCGCCACCGCGTCCTCGTGGCGGCCGACCCAGGCCAGGTACGCCACCTTCGCGGTCGGCTCGCAGCCGATGCAGTCGGCCATGGCGCCGCGCGGGGTCGCGCACCACAGCCGGTACTGCTCGGCCGCCGTCTCACGGTCGCCGATGTGCTGGGCCACCAGGCGGCGGTGCTGGTGCACCGGGTTCAGGGTGTGCCCGGCCAGCCGGTAGCGGCGCTCCATGTCGTCGAGCACGCCCGCGGTCCGGTCCAGCGGCACCTCGGGGAACATGGTCAGCGAGCTGACCATCCACTTGAAGTACCAGAACAGGTGGTGGTCCTGGGCCGGGTCGCCCTCGCCGCGGTCGTAGGCCGCGAGGCACCAGGAGAAGGTGACGAAGGCCTTGGCCGGCTCGCCGCCGTACTGGTAGGCGGTGGTGGCCAGCAGCCGCGTGACGTACTTGAGGTTGTCGCTGCCGCTCGCGTCCACGTGCCGCAGCAGCTCCTCGACCGCGGCCACCTGGCCACGCCCGTACGGCATGCGGCCGACCTGATCGAGTCTGTCGGCCAGCTCGTCCTCGGAGAGACTCACAGACGCTCCTCGCTGGCGCTCGGAGCGTCTGCGGTCAAGGACGCAGTGCTGGATGGTTCGCTCGCAAGCTCGCTCACAGGTTCCCCTCGTCGAGCTGACTGGGGGCGGGCACCGCCTGATCCAGCAGGCCAAGGAAGGACCGGTTGAGCAGGGCCGCGTCGGCCGGGCGGATCGGGTGGTAGCCCAGCAGCAGCGCCTGCCCGTACAGCGCCTCCACCGACAGGCCGACCAGGCTGGGGTCGGTCAGCCCGCACACCCGGCGGACCAGCGGGTTGCGGTGGTTGAGCACCAGCTGCGGGCGGTCGTCGGCGGGCTTGTCGAACGCCGACAGGACGCCGGCCCACAGCTCGTCCACGCGCTGCTTGGTGGCCCGCAGCTCGGCCTGGAACGCCGCCGACCGGTCGACCAGGAACAGCACCGGCAGCGACGACGGCTCGTACGAGCGCAGCACGACCTCGCAGCCCAGCCGGTCCATGGCCCGCTGGGCCGCGGCCAGGAACGGCCGCAACGCCAGCTCCGTCGCGGGCGGCAGGGCGTCGAACCGGGTCGCCAGGTCGGTCGGGTCCAGGCGGGACACCGTCAGCCCCTGCTCGATGGCCGGCAGCCGCTCGATGATCTCCGCGTCGTAGGTGTAGCCGCCGTTGACCAGTGCGATGTCCTGGGCCGCGGCCACGCCGGCCAGCTGGCGGAAGTCGTCGGCGGTGGCGCAGTAGCGGATCTCGCCGTGCTGGGCCCGGAAGTCGGCCAGCGTCATCCGGCCGACGTTGGTCTCCATCGGCCACCACTGCTCGACCAGCCGCAGCATGTCGTCGTCGTGCAGGGCCAGCGCCTTCACGCCCAGGTGGTGCACGCCGAGGAACTTGTGCAACCGGGCCTGGTCGGCGCGGGCCAGCCCGACCAGCCAGCCGCGCAGCTGGTCGCCCAGCGCCTGCCGGGTGGCGTCGAGCAGGTTGTCGGCGTACAGCGCCTCGCGGCTCGCGGTCGGTCTCAGCTCGCCCGCGTCCACCACGCAGCGAGCGAAGAACGCCCAGTCCGGCAGCAGGCCCTGCGCGCTCTCCGTGAGCAGCATGCCCTTCAGGTACACGCGGTGGCCGGCGTGCTCGGCCGGATTGGCGGGGAACGGCAGCACGTAGGCGACGCCGGTCAGGCCCGCCTCCGGCACCGAAAGGTCGATCACGTCGAACGGCGTGAAGCCCAGCGTCTCCTGCGCGTAGCCGACCAGGTCCGCGCGCCGCTCGCCCGGCTCGCGGTTGTCCTCGCGCCAGGGCGTGCCGGCGCCGCTGACCGCGACGCCGTCCACGGTGACCGGCACCGGCAGCAGCGAGCCGTACAGGCGGGCCAGCTCGGCGACCGTCGGCGGCTCGAACCACTGCTCCGAGCCGGGGCGCGCGGTCAGCTCCACCGTTGTGCCAACTTCGTTGCGCTGCGCAGGTTTTATGTCATACGTGCCGTCGGAACGGCCGGTCCACAGCACCGCCGGCGCGCCGTCCGCCCTGGTCGTCACCCGCACCTCGTCCGCGACCAGGAAGGCCGACAGCAGGCCGATGCCGAACTGGCCGAGGAACTCGTGCCGGGCAAAACCCAGCTCGTCCCGCTTGGAGCTCCGGCCGATCGTCGCCAGCAGCTCGTGCACCTGCGCCTCGGTCAGCCCGATCCCGGTGTCCGTCACCGTGATGGCGGCCGGGCCCGTCACCACCTTGATCTCGCCCCGCGCGTTCGGCAGCTCGGCCCGGCGCGCCCTCACCGCGTCCACCGCGTTCTGCATCAGTTCGCGCAGGTACACCCGGGGGCTCGCGTACAGGTGATGGCTGAGCAGGTCCACGACGCCGCGCAGGTCGACCTGGAACGTGCGGTTCACGGTGCTGACGTCCCCCTGGGGTGGGTGCTGACCGGCTCGACTGCGCCTGGCTGTTCCGGATGGCAAGGGTAGAGGGTTGCCGTCCGCCGTGCGGTCAAGTTTCGCGTACCCGGTACGCCGAATCCGCCAAATCCCACCCTTTTCGGCGACGTTCTCGCAGAGTGACCGATCGTGCGATCTCCGTGTTCGATGCGCACTCTTGTTGATCGGCCGGCAACACCGCCGGCACGCGGCCGACATCGGCCGCCGCTGCACTGTTGTGTGACTCACGAACGTGAGGCGCACCTAGGGTTCCGCCGCGGCGCGACGCCGCGGGACTGGTCCGAGAGGTGACGGCGGATCGCACAGATCCGTTCCACGGCGGGACAAAAGCCCGGGAGGCACGCCAGCGTCTGGCTGCTGCCTGCCAGCTGGACGCCGACCGTGGAGGTAGTCCATGGGTCACGTGCACGACAACTACGGACCGGAAGCGCGCCGCGCCGTCGAGGCGGAGGCGCTGCTGCCGACGACCAAATGGGACGAGGAGGTCGCCCGCGGCCTGGAACTGGGCCTGCAGGGCGCCGATTCGATCGTGGACCGGCGTATTCCCACCTTCTCCCGCGGCGAGCTGCCGCACTTCGCCGGCATCAACACCTTCCTGAAAGCGCCGTACGTCGAAGACGTGCGGCGCTGCGGCGAGTACGACGTCGCCGTGCTCGGCGCGCCGTTCGACGGCGGCACCACCTATCGCTCCGGCACCCGGTTCGGGCCGCAGGGCATTCGCAAGATCTCCGCGCTGTACGGGCCCTACAGCTTCGAACTGGGTGTGGACCTGCGGGAATCCATCACCATCGGCGACCTCGGTGACATCTTCACCATTCCCGGCAACATCGAGAAGACCTTCGACCAGATCAGCAAGGCCGTGTCTCACGTGTACGAGTCCGGCGCGTTCCCGGTGGTGCTCGGCGGCGATCACTCCATCGGGTATCCGACGGTCCGCGGCGTCGCGCCGCACCTGGGCGGCGGCAATCTCGGCATCATCCACTTCGACCGGCACGTGGACACCCAGGAGACCGATCTCGACGAGCGGATGCACACCACGCCCTGGTTCCACGCCACCGACATTCCCAACGTGCCGGCCAAGAACCTGGTGCAGATCGGCATCGGCGGCTGGCAGGCGCCGCGACCCGGCGTGCAGGTCGGACGGGAGCGCGGCACCACGATCATGACCGTCACCGACTGCGTCGAGATGGGCATCGAGGCCGCCGCCGAACGGGCGCTGGAGGTGGCGTGGGACGGGGCCGACGCGGTGTGGCTGTCCTTCGACGTCGACTGCCTGGACGCCGCGTTCGTGCCCGGCACCGGCTGGCCCGAGCCGGGCGGCTTCCTGCCGCGTGAGGTGCTGAAGTTCATCCAGCTCATCGCGGAGCGGCCGCTGGCCGGCATCGAGGTGGTGGAGTGCTCGCCACCGTACGACAACGCCGAGATCACCGCGTTGATCGCCACCCGGGTCATCTGCGACACCTTGGGCTGCCTGGTCCGGGCCGGTCACCTGCCGCGGCGCGGGGAGGGCGCGTGAGCACCGACGCCGAGGACCTGGCCGGCTTCGGCTACGCCCAGCAGCTGCACCGCAAGCTCGGCGGCTACGCGTCGTTCGCCGCCGGCTTCTCGTTCGTGTCCATCCTGACCACCGTGTTCCAGCTGTTCGCGTTCGGCTTCTCCTTCGGTGGCACCGCGTTCTTCTGGACCTGGCCGATGGTCTTCGTCGGGCAGCTGACGGTGGCGCTGGTGTTCGCCGAGCTGGCCGCGCGCTATCCGATCGCCGGCTGCGTCTACCAGTGGGCGCGGCGGGTGGCCGGGGCGGCGGTCGGCTGGTTCGCCGGCTGGCTGATGCTGCTCGGCCAGATCGTCAGCGTGGCCGGCGCGGCGATCGCGTTGCAGGTGGTGCTGCCCGCGATCTGGCCCGGCTTCCAGGTGATCGCCGGGCCGGGCAACGCGATCCTGCTCGGCGCGGTCCTGATCGTGCTCACCACCGTGGTCAACGCGCTCGGGGTGCGGCTGATGGCTGTGATCAATTCCGTCGGCGTGACCTGTGAGCTGGTCGGCGTGGTCGTGTTGGTGCTGCTGCTGTTCGGGCATGCCGCCCGTGGGCCGGAGGTGGTGTTCCAGTCCAGCGGCGTCGGCATCGGGCCGTTCCTGATCTCCGCGTTGATGGCCGCGTACGTCATGTACGGCTTCGACAGCGCCGCCGAGCTCGCCGAGGAGACCCGGTCGCCGCGGCGGACCGCCCCCAAGGCGATCCTGCGCGCGCTGTACGCCTCCGGGCTCGGAGGCTTGTTGCTGCTGCTCGGCGCCCTGGTCGCGGCGCCGAGCCTGACCGACGGCAACCTCGCCACCGGTGGGCTGCCCTACGTGCTGACCAGCCGGCTCGGCAGTGGACTCGGCACCGTGCTGCTGATCGACGTGGCGATCGCGATCGTCGTCTGCACGCTGGCGATCCAGACCGCCGCCACTCGGATGGTCTTCTCGATGAGCCGCGACGGCATGCTGCCGCTGCACGGTCTGCTCGGCCGGGTGTCGCCCCGCACCGGCACTCCCGTGCTGCCCGCCATAGTCGTCGGTGCCGCGTCGATTCTGGTGCTACTGCTCAACATCGGCCAGGCGTCGCTGTTCACCGCCGTCACCAGTGTCGCTGTCGTGTTGGTGTACCTGGCATATCTGCTCGTGACCGGTCCGACCCTGCTTGCCCGACTACGCGGCGAGCTGCCTCCCGACGGCAACTTCTCGTTGGGGCGCTGGGGAATTCTCGTCAACTCGGTCGCTGTGGCCTGGGGCGCCTTCATGGCCGTCGACATCGGCTGGCCCCGTGCCGACGTGTACGACCCCGCCTACTTCGCTGTCGCCCTGCTCGCTGCCGTGCTCGTATTCGGTGGGCTCCTCTATGCGCGGACGCGTAAGGTCGATGTCGGACTGACCGCCGTCGAGGGGGGACACCTTGCGCGAGATCACATCGGTTGAGCAGCTCACCGAGCTGGTCGGCGAACCCGTCAAACGCGTCGCCGAGAAGGTTCGGCCCGCGCTGCACGAGCTGGACCGCCAGTGGCTGGCCGCCTCTCCGTTCTGCCTCATCGCCACCAGCGCCGCCGACGGCAGTTGCGACGTCTCACCCAAGGGCGACCCGCCCGGCTTCACCCACGTCCTCGACGACCGCACCATCGCCGTCCCCGACCGCCCCGGCAACCGGCGCGTCGACGGCTGGCACAACATCCTGTCCAACCCCCACGTCGGCCTCCTCTACCTGCTGCCCGGCCGCGGCGACACCCTCCGCGTCAACGGCCGCGCCCGCCTGCTCTCCGACGCCCCGTTCTTCGACGCCATGACCGTCAAGGGCCACCGCCCCCGCATCGTCATGCTGGTCGACATCGACGAGGTCTTCCACCACTGCGCCAAGGCCTTCCTCCGCTCCGCCCTCTGGAACCCCGACACCTGGGACCCCGCCGCCGTCGCCTCCCGTCCCGCCATCGCCAAGGCCCTCGAACGCCCCGAGGACCCCCTGTCCGAGCTGGAGCGCTACTACGGCCCGGCCTACGCCAGCAACCTGTACTGACACAACACAACGGGCCTGCCGCGTCAAGCGGCAGGCCCGTTGTCGGTCAGCGATCAGAGTGTCGCCGGCGTGACCACGTCCATGGAGTGGTCGATGCTTCTGGTGTTGTCCCAGGCGGAGATGCTGTAGCTGCCGGTCTTGTCGATGACCGTTTCGTTCGTCGTGATCCGGCCTGGACAGGCTGGCTGGCGGTCAGGTGAAGGGGGTGCGGTGAAAGCGATTGAAGCCACGGCGCGGGTGACGGAGATCCTCGGCGATGATGTCGAGAACTTGACCGAGCGTGGCAGGTTGTCGATGCGTCCCGGCGAGGTGGTGCGTCAGTGGGGGGCTGGATGTGATGGACGTGCGGCTTCTGGAGTCGTACGGCCTGCCTGCGGATCGACAGGACGGTCGGTACGGTTTCGCGGCCTCCTATCAAGCCTCGGTCGAGCCTCTGCTGGAGGGCGGGCTGTTCGAGATCGGCGTGTACGGCAACGCGAAGATTGGACTGAGTAGTGCCGACGGGTCGGTGTGGATAGTCTCGCCGTATAGTTCGGCGGATTATCATCCACAGGTCAGGCCCTTGCGTTCCGATAGCGGTCGAGCTGTGATGATCAATTCAAGTCTGGTGTCATTTTTGGGATTTGCCTGGAGGTGGCACTGGCTGGTGTCGCTGCTTGCGGAGCAGCAGGAGCGGGCGGGTGAAGAGGAGATTCGCGCTTGGTCTGCGGCGAAGAGTGACGAGGAGCGTGCGGCACTCGGGGATTTCTACGATGACGTGCGAAGCATGTGTCTAGAAGTGCTCGACTGGCTTGCCGTGTCCGACCCGGTTGCGCCGACGGGTGATGGTTCGTTCTGGCGAGAGGTGATTCTCGAATACCTACAGCGAACTGCCGGGTAGGCTGCGCAACTCGTCCAACTCCCGCGCCAGGTTGAGGCGGGCCTGGGTTTCCCAACGGTCGCGGCCGGCTGCGGTGAGGTACAGCCGGTCGCGGTCGAGCAGGGAGGTCAGGACACGGGAGCGGCCGGTGCGCCAGGAGGCGTCGTCCACGGCGGAGTACTCCTGGCGGACGGCGGAGGCGTAGGCGTCGTAGTCCGAAGCGGGGGAGCCGAGGATGGCGAGGTCGGCGTCCAACAACGCGCAGGCGACGGGGTCCGAGGGGTCGGCGGTGTGCTTGATGGTCATGAGGATCAAGGAGGAGACGCGGGGGGCGAAAGGGGCCAGGCCGGAGCGGGTCAGCCAGTCGGTGGCCCAAGAGGCGGAGAGCTGCTCGTCGGTGCCGGGGAGGGCGTCGTAGACGACGTCGTGGGCGCAGGCGGCGAGAACCAGCACGGCCCTTTCGTTACCCGACAAGCGAACGAGGGTCACGGCGTCGCGGGCGACGGAGCGGGCGTGGGTGAGGTTGTGGTAGCGGCGGTGGGGCTCGCTGTAGCGCGCGACGATGTCGGTGTCGACGGGGGAGCCGCCGAGGGCGGAGACGGCCGCGCGCCAAGCGAGGTCAGGCAACGGGCACCACGATGGAGGTGATCACGAAGCCGTCGCGGATGAGCCAACGGCCGGAGAAGCCTGACACCGGGCCGGGAACGAGGATGCGGGCGGAGAAGACGCCGTCGCCGAAGGAGAGCTCGGCCTCGGAGAAGTCGAGGAAGACTCGGGCGAGGGGGAACCAGGCCTTGTAGACGGACTCCTTGGCGCTGAACAACAAGCGGCCGTGGACGGAGCGCTCGGACGGCAGGGCGATGGCGTCCAGGACGCCGTCGGGCAAGGGCTCGTCGGGCTCGGCGTCGATGCCGATGGTGGCGATGTCCCGCGAGAAGGCCACAGCGGCGGCCCGGTAGCCGAGGCAGTGGGTCATGGAGCCGACGACGCCGTCGGGCCACTGGGGAGCGCCGCGCTCACCGGGGAGAATGGGCGACGGAGGCAACCCGAGGGACTTGAGAGCCTGGCGGGCGCAGTAGCGCACGGTGGAGAACTCCCGCCGCCGCTTGTCGACGGCGCGGGCGATGACGGCCTCCTCCTCAGGAAAGAGGTCAACCGCGGAGTGGTCGTCGAAGGCCTCGGCGTACACGACCCCGGGCGGCAGAAGCTCCTCGATCACGGCTTCACCGGCAGGATCTGACGCAGCCAGCCCTCGGAGCGCCCCCACTTCTTCCACTCCCGCGGGTAGCCCACCGAAACCTCCTCGAACCGCACGTCGTCGTAGTGCGTGGTGCGGGGAATGTGCAGATGCCCGTACACGGAACAGGCGGAGCGGAACCGGAGGTGCCAGTCGGCGGTGAGCACGGTGCCGCACCACTGCGCGAACTCGGGGTAGTACATGACCCGCGTGGGCTCCCGCACCATGGGCCAGTGGTTGATCAGCACGGTGGGCAGGTCCGGCGGCAGCGCGGACAGGCGCTTCTCGGTCAGCTCGACCCGCGCCTCGCACCAGGCCTCGCGGCTGGGATAGGGGTCGGGGTGCAGGAAGTACTCGTCGGTGCAGACGACGCCGGCCTCGTGCGCCTTGGCCAGCGCCTCTTCCTTGTTGTGCGTGCCCTCGGGCCGGAAGGTGTAGTCGTACAGCAGGAACAGCGGCGCGATCACGGCCGGGCCGCCCTCGCCGTGGAAGATCGGGTAGTCGTCCTCGGGCGTGACGATGTCGAGCCGGCGGCACATCTCCACCAGGTACTCGTAGCGCTCGACACCCCGCAGCTGCACCGGATCGTCCTTGGGCGTCCACAGCTCGTGGTTGCCGGGTGCCCAGATCACCTTGCCGAAGCGCTCCCGCAGCAGCCCCAGCGCCCACTCGATGTCCGAGGACATCTCACCGACGTCGCCGGCGACGATGAGCCAGTCGTCGGCCGACTCGGGGCGCAGCCCCGCGGTGATCGTTCGGTTCTCCTCGTACGCGACGTGCAGGTCGCTGACCGCGAACAGCTTCACCAGTCGATCGTAGGCAATCTAGGGGGTCAGGGGAGGGTGTGTGAGGAATTGCCCGTGATGTGTGCGAGAACGGCTAGTACCCGGCGGTTGTCGTCGTCGGAGGCGGACAGCCCGAGCTTGCCGAAGATCGAGGCGATGTGCTTGCTCACGGCGCTGTCCGACAGGTGCAGCCGCTGCCCGATGGCGGCGTTGGAGCGGCCCTCGGCCATCAGCTCCAGCACCTCACGCTCCCGCGGGCTCAAGGTGGCCAGCGGGGGAGTGCCGGCGATCAGCTTGGCCACCACGTCGGGATCCATCGCGGTCCCACCGCCGGCGACCCGTCGCAGGGCGTCCACGAACTGCTCGTCGTTGAAGACCCGGTCCTTGAGCAGGTAGCCGACCCCGGCGCCGCCGTCGGCCAGCAGTTCACGGGCGTACAGCTGCTGGACGTGCTGCGACAACACGACGACCGGCAGCCCGGGGTGGACGCGACGGGCCTCGATGGCGGCACGGAGGCCCTCGTCGGTGAAGGTGGGCGGCAGCCGCACGTCGACCACGGCCACGTCCGGCCGGTGCTCGATCAACGCCGCCAGCAGCTCCGGGCCGGACTCGACGGCGGCCACCACCTCGAAGTCGTACGCCTCCAGCAGCCGGGTCAGCCCGGCTCGGAGCAGGTAGACGTCCTCCGCGATGACAACACGCACGGGATCTCCATGGTCAGTGTGGTGGGGCCGCCGGCGGGACTGCGCACGTCCAGAACCCCGTCGAAGGTACCGAGCCGCCGCCGCACGCCCAGCAGGCCGGTGCCGCCCGCGGGATCGGCGCCGCCGTGGCCGTCGTCGTGCACGCTGATGGTCAGCAAGTCGTCGGCGTGGTGCACGGCGACCCGGATCCGCGAGGCCCCGGAGTGCTTGGCGGCGTTGGTCAGCAGCTCGCGCACGGCGAAGTAGGCGGCGGACTCGACCGGCGGATCGAGCCGTCCGGCCATGTCGGCGGCCACCTCCACATCGAGCGGGCAGTCCAGCGCCACCACCCGGACCGCGTCGGCCAGGCCGCGTTCGGCCAGCACCGGCGGGTGGATGCCGTGCACCAGCTCGCGGATCTCGGTCAGCGCGGTCGCGGTGTTCTCGCGGACCTCCACGATCAGCCGGCGGGCCGTCTCCGGATCACGGTCCAACAGCCGTTCCACGGTGCGAAGCGCCATGCCCATGGCCACCAACCGGCCCTGTGCGCCGTCGTGCAGGTCCCGCTCGATCCGCCGCAGCTCGGCGGCCTGTGTGTCGATCGCGTCGGTGCGGGTTTCGGTCAGCCGCTGCACCCGCTGAGCCAGCCGGGCCGTCTCGGTCGGCGCGAGCAGCACCGACGTCCAGCGGTCGTGCCACCTCCGCCAGATCGGCGCCAGGACCAGCGCCAGCGCCATCGCCGCCGCGCCGGCCAGGACACGCCACCACGGCCGCGGTTGCCACAGGAACGTGACCACCGTCGTCACCTGGGCGAATCCCACGAACAGGGCGGCGCACGGCAACGCGAGCAGCGTGGCCGCGACGAGCGGGTTGACCACTAACGAGAGCAAGGTCACGCCCGGAGGCCGGATCCCTGACCAGCCAGGACAGCCGTGCGCGTCGGGCCGGCGTCGAAGCTCCCTATACAGCCGGCGTCCGGCCCGGTACCGGCCGTGTTTCTCCACCTCGGCGCGGACGGCGCCGGCCGATACGGCTCGTCGACGCCGACCCGTCGCCGGTAGTAGTTGGTGTAGTTGCGGGAGTTCTCCACCAGCACGATCAACGGCCAGGTGGCGCCGACGAGGGCCGGCGCGGCCGAGGCCACCAGCAGACCGGCCAGCAGCAATCCGACCAGCGACTGCGCCGCCAGCTGCGCGCTGTCCAGGATCAGCACAACCCGGTCCTTGACCCAGGACGGCCACGGTCGGCGTGCCCCGAGCAGGGCGCGCGTCCACCGGCCGTGCCACCGCAGCGCCGGACGGCCCACGACGGCCGCCGCCAGCCCCAGCACCGTGCCGACGACGGGATTCAGCACCAGCCACAACAGGTCCAGCCAGGTCGCACCGTCCGAAGCCAGCCAATGGGCCTGCTGCCGGTAGGCGGGCACGTGCGGGCGGCGATAGAGCCGTCGCCGCACCTCGTACATGCCGTCGGGGCGAGGCCGAGGAGGCGGTGGCGCCGGGTCGTACGGGTCGGCGATCGGCAGCTCACACCAGTCGCCGGCCAGCCGCCGCGCGGTCGCCGGCACCCGCCGGATCCACAGCACGACCGGTGTCACGCCGAGCAGCAGCGCCGCCAGGTCCACGGCCGCCAGCACAGGGCCGATCGCCGCCAGTGCGACCAGCCCCAACCCCCGCAGCCGTGCCATGCGTCGAGTGTCGCCGATTCACCGGCACGCCGGCAGTGCAGCTACCTCCACACCTGGCGGTCACGGGCCTAGGCTGCCCGCGTGGCGGACTTCGACGAGATCAAGGGCGCGTTCTGGGCCGACGGCACCTACGACGTGCACTCGCCGCTGACCGACGCGGACATCGAGCAGGCCGAGGCCGTGCTCGGCGTGACCCTGCCCGCCGCCCTGCTCGACCTGCTCCGGATCCAGAACGGCGGCAACGTCGCCTGCGGCCGACGGCGTTTCCCCACGTCCGCCCCCACGTCCTGGGCCGACGACCACGTGCCGCTGCCCGACCTGATGGGCATCGGCCGCATCAAGGGCGTGACCTCGCTGCTCGACGGTCCGTACCTGGTCGAGGAGTGGGGCCTGCCGACCGGCGTCGTGCCGTTGTCCGGCGACGGCCACACCTGGATCGCCCTCGACTACCGCCGCCCCGGCGAGCCGTCGGTGGTGTGGTTGGAGGAGGGCCGGGAACTGGCCCTGGCCGCCGACTTCCGGTCGTTCGTCGAGGGCCTCACAGGTCGATGACGGCGATGCCGTGCTCCCGCAGGCTGCCGAGGTAGAGCTTGCCGTTGTGCTGCCGGACGCCGGTGACCATGTGGTAGCCCGGCGCCGAGGTCTGGAGGTCGTGCACGATCCGGCCGGTGTCGTCGACGGCGACGACCCAGGTCGTGCGCACCTCCAGCTTGTTCAGCACTGCCTGCGGCAACGCCCAGGTTGCCTTGCGCAGCACCGGATACTGCGCGGCCCGGTCCAACACGGGACTACGTGGCGTGACCAGTGCGACCCAGATCAGGCCGTCCTCGCCGGTGCTCAGGTTGTCGGGAATGCCCGGCAGGTTGTCGATGAGCACGTCGCTGTCGCCGGAATCCAGCCACACGCGACGGATCTGGTAGGAGCCGGTCTCCGCCACCGCCACGAACGACTCGTCGGCCGCCAGCGCGACGCCGTTGGCGAACTGGAGGCCGTCCAGCAGCTCGGTGACCTCGCCGGAGACGTCGCGGCGCAATAGACGGCCGGTGCCGCCGTGCTCAAGCAGGTCGCCCATGAAGTGTTCGAGGCCGAACCGCTGGGTGGAGTCGGTGAAGAACACCGTGCCGTCACGGGCCACGGCGGCGTTGTTGCACAGGTGGAGCGGCCGGCCGGCGGCCAATCCGCTGACCAGCGGCTCGACCGAGCCGCCCTCGGGATCCACCGCCAGCAGGCCGGCCTTGGCGTCGCACACCAGCAGCCGACCGTCGCCCAGCAGCTCGATGCCCAGCGGACGGCCCCCGGTGTCGGCGACCTGGTCGATCCGGCGGCCGTCGTCGGACAACCGCAGGATCCGGCCGTCCTCGACTCCGGTCACCACCCGGCCCTGCTCGTCGACCACAACGTCCTCGGGCCCGACGCCGTTGACCGGAAGCACCCGCGGCGCGGGCATGGGCGGCGCGCTGTCCGACCGCCGGGACCGCTCGGGCGCGGCCGGCGCCTGCCACACCACGGGATTGATGGACGGACGGGCCATGCGTCTCACTCCTCGCCGAGGAACGCCTTGCGGACGTCGTCGATCCCGGCTCTGGCGGCCAGCAGCTGGCGCAGCAGGATGCGCGCCTTGACCGGGCTGAGGAAGCCGGCCCCGATCAGGCCCCGGCGCAGCAGGTCCTGCTCCGAGCCGGGGAAGCCGTAGGTCTCGGCCAGCACCGGGCCGGCGCCGGTCCGCGAGGCGAGGATCACCGGCATCCGCTGGGCCAGCTCGGTCAGCGGCTCGACCATGGCCACCGGCACGTGGCCGGCGCCGAACGCCGCCACCACCATGCCGTCCACGGCTTCGCCGATCGCCCTCAGCACCGTGCCGTCATCGCCCAGGGTGACCGTGACCAGGCCGATCGTCGGCTCCGGCGCGCCCTGCGGCACATACACCTTCAGCACGTCGGCCGGCCGGTTCAGCAGCCGGAACTTGCCCTCGACGACGTAGCCGATGGGGCCGGTGTTGGGTGACACGAAGGCGGCGATGCTTGCGCTGTGCGCCTTCGAGACGTACCTCGCGGCGTGCACCTGGTCGGCGAACACCACCACGCAGCCCAGCCCGTCGGCCTGCTCGCTGGCCGCCACCTGGACGGCCGCCAGCAGATTGGCCGGGCCGTCGGCGCCGGCCAGCGACGGGTTGCGCATCGCGCCCGTGACCACCACCGGCGCCCCGTCCAGCACGCTCGTGTCGAGGAAGTACGCCGTCTCCTCGATGGTGTCCGTGCCCTGCGTGACCACCACGCCCCGGGCCCCGGCGTCGATCTCGGCTGTGATCAGCTCGGCCAGCGCCGTCAGGTCGTCGAAGCCGACCGAGGCCCCTGGCAGCGCTCTGAAGGCGATGGTGCGCAGCTTGATGTCGACCTCGTCCAGCCCGGGCACGGACGCCAGCAGCTCGTCGACATCGAGGGCCGGCACGGCCCCCGTGCTGCCGTCGGCCGGCCGGGCCATGGCGATGGTTCCACCGAGCGCGATCACCGTCACGAAGTCGGTCACCTGCACTGGCGTACCACATGAGCTGCGCCACCGATACCCCGCCGCATGCGGGGAAGGACGCCTTACCCGCGTTCGGCGCAGGTAAGGCGTCCTTCCCCGCATCAGGGGTTTCGGGCCGCCAGCCACCGGGCCAGTTCCGCGTCGGCCTCGGCCCGCCGGGCCGGCAGCCGCCGCGTGCTGGCCTGCATCCAGATCTGCACCTGCGACCAGCGGATCTCCCGGCACACTTCGACCAACTCAGGGTCGAAGTGACCGGGGTAGGCGGCCAGCGCGGCCTCCCCGTCCAGCAGCTTCGTCCGGCGCATGACCGCCAGGTCCCACTCCACCGGCCCACGCCAGGTGTCCTCGAAGTCGTTCCACACCAGGCCCGCCGCAGTCACCAGCACGTTGCCGGGGTGGGCGTCCCCGTGCAGAGCCTGTCCGCCGGACGGAAGGAGCGCCGACAGCCGGGCGTGCTCGGTCCGCAGCGCCTCGGCGTGCTCCCCGACGAAGGGCAGCCCGAGCAGGACGTCGTCCAGCGGACCGGCCGTGGGCAGCGGAGCCGAACAGTCGGCCAACGCCCGGTGAAGATCGGCCAGCGCCGCCGCGAAGTCGGCCGGCTTGATCGCGACGCCGGGATCGTGCGGCACGTAGGTCCAGAAGGTCATGGTCTGGCCGTCGTGGACCACAGGCCCGCGAGGCAGCTCGGCGCTGGGGGAAACGACCGGGACACCGTGTCCGATCAGGTGGTCCACGATGGACAGCTCGCGGGCGAACCAGTCGACGACCGGCCGGCGGACCAGCCCGGTGGTGCCGGCCACGCGGGCCACCACCGGCGACGGCCGCAGGTGGACCAGCACATTGCTGCCGTTCTTGAGCACCGCGGGCTCGGTCGAGTGGATCCCGTGGGCGGCGGCGTAGGAGACCGCCGCCCGAATCGCCTGTTCCATGCCGGAACATGCTGTCACGGGCAGTGACGGGGGTCACTCGATTTCCCCAGTGCCGGCCCAGCCGAGCTGACCTGATCTCGCCGGTCTACGATTCCAGGTGGTTTCCCGAGATGACACTGGCTGGAGGCATCGTGACGGCCGTAGCACCGCAGCCGATCGCTACGCGTCCCTATCCGACGCGCACGACGGTGAAGGGTTCCCTCCTGCTGCGGTTGTTCCGTACTACGGACCACAAGCAGATCGGAATCATGTACCTGGTCACCTCGTTCGTCTTCTTCATGGTGGGCGGCGCGATGGCCCTCCTGATGAGGACCGAGCTGGCCCGGCCGGGGCTGCAGTTCCTCTCGCAGGAGCAGTTCAACCAGCTGTTCACCATGCACGGCACGATCATGCTGCTGCTGTACGCGACGCCGATCGTGTTCGGCTTCGCCAACTTCGTGCTGCCGCTGCAGATCGGCTCGCCCGACGTGGCCTTCCCGCGGCTCAACGCGTTCGCCTACTGGGCGTACCTGTTCGGCGGGACGATCGTCGTGGCCGGCTTCCTGACCCCGGGTGGCGCCGCCGACTTCGGCTGGTTCGCCTACACCCCGCTGTCGGACATGGTCCACTCGCCGGGCGTCGGCGCCGACATGTGGATCACCGGTCTGATCCTGTCCGGCCTCGGCACCATCCTCGGCGGCGTCAACATGATCACTACGGTGGTCTGCCTGCGCGCCCCCGGCATGACCATGTTCCGGATGCCGATCTTCACCTGGAACATCCTGGTCACCTCGATCCTCGTGCTGCTGGCCTTCCCGATCCTCACCGCGGCCCTGTTCGGCCTGCTGGCGGACCGGCATCTCGGCGCGCACGTGTTCGACCCGGCCAACGGCGGCGTGATCCTCTGGCAGCACCTGTTCTGGTTCTTCGGACACCCAGAGGTCTACATCGTCGCCCTGCCCTTCTTCGGCATAGTCTCCGAGATCTTCCCGGTGTTCAGCCGCAAGCCGCTGTTCGGCTACAAGGGCCTGATCTACGCCACGCTGGGCATCGCGGCCCTGTCGGTGACGGTGTGGGCGCACCACATGTACGCCACCGGCGCCGTGCTGCTGCCGTTCTTCTCGTTCATGACCTTCCTGATCGCGGTCCCGACCGGTGTGAAGTTCTTCAACTGGATCGGCACCATGTGGAAGGGGCAGCTGACCTTCGAGACGCCGATGCTGTTCAGCGTCGGCTTCCTGATCACCTTCCTGTTCGGCGGCCTCACCGGCGTGCTGCTGGCCGCGCCGGCCATCGACTTCCACGTCTCCGACTCGTACTTCGTGGTGGCGCACTTCCACTACGTGCTCTTCGGCACCATCGTGTTCGCCACCTACGCGGGCATCTACTTCTGGTTCCCGAAGATCACCGGCCGGATGCTGGACGAGGGCCTGGGCAAGCTGCACTTCTGGACCACGTTCATCGGCTTCCACACCACCTTCCTGGTGCAGCACTGGCTGGGCGCCGAGGGCATGCCCCGCCGGTACGCCGACTACCTGTCCAGCGACGGTTTCACCACGCTGAACACGGTGTCCACCATCGGCGCGTACATCCTGGGCGCCTCCACGCTGCCGTTCCTGTGGAACGTGTTCCGCAGCTACCGCTACGGCGAGGTCGTCGAGGTCGACGACCCGTGGGGCTACTGCAACTCGCTGGAGTGGGCGACCTCCTGCCCGCCGCCGCGGCACAACTTCACCTCGCTGCCGCGCATCCGCTCCGAGCGCCCGGCGTTCGAGCTGCACTACCCGCACATGGTCGAGCGCCTGCGGCTGGAGGCGGAGTACGGCCACATGCCGGCCCCGTCCGAGGCCCTCACCGCCGCCGTCACGGGTAGCGACGACCCGACGGAGAAGTGACCGTCAGCTGAAGATTCACGCATTCGGACCCCGGTGATCACGGACACACCGGGGTCCGTTTGCTTTTCCGGCAAACTGTCCGGGTGACCAGTTCCCAAGCAGCCACGGTCCTGATCACCGTCACCGGACCGGACAAGCCCGGCGTGTCGTCGGTGCTGTTCGCGGTGCTGACCAGGCACGGCGTCGAGGTGATCGACGTGGAGCAGGTGGTCATCCGGGGCAAGCTCGTGCTGGGTGTGCTGGTGAACGCCGACCGCGACCCCGAGGGCCTCCAGGAGACCGTCGAGCAGGCCATGGCCAGCGTCGCCATGGACGTCGACGTCGAGGTCGGGGCCGATCCGCGCAGCTCGTCGCAGCAGGGCTCCACCCACGTGCTGGTGGTGCTGGGCCGGCCGGTGACCGCGCGGGCCTTCACCGAGGTGGCCCGCAAGCTGGCCGCCCTCGGCGTGAACATCGACGCCATCCACCGCGTGGCCGACTACCCGGTGACCGGCCTGGAGCTGCGGGTCTCCGTGCCGGACGACACCGCCGAGCAGGACGCGCTGCTGCGCAGCGCCGTAGCCGAGGTGTCCTCCCGCGTGAACCTGGACGCGGCGGTGGAGCGGGCCGGGCTGACCCGCCGGGCCAAGCGACTGGTCGTCTTCGACGTCGACTCCACGCTCGTGCAGGGCGAGGTCATCGAGATGCTGGCCGCCCGGGCCGGCTGCGAGGACAAGGTCCGCGAGATCACCGAGGCCGCCATGCGCGGCGAGCTCGACTTCGCCCAGTCGCTGGAGCGCCGGGTGGCGCTGCTGGCCGGGCTGCCCGAGTCGGTGCTGGACGACGTCGCCGCCCAGCTGGAGCTGACGCCCGGCGCCCGGACCACCATCCGCACGCTCAAGCGCCTCGGCTTCCGCTGCGGCGTGGTCTCCGGCGGCTTCACCCGGGTCATCCGGGGCCTGGCCGACGAGCTGGGGCTGGACTTCTGCATGGCCAACCAGTTGGAGGTCGTCGACGGCCGGCTGACCGGGCGCACCACCGGGCGGGTCATCGACCGGGCCGGCAAGGCCCAGGCGTTGCGCGAGTTCGCCGACGCATACCACATCCCGCTGGCCCAGTGCGTCGCCGTCGGTGACGGGGCCAACGACATCGACATGCTGTCGGCCGCCGGCATGGGCGTGGCCTTCAACGCCAAGCCCGCCCTGCGTGAGGTGGCCGACGCCGCCCTCTCGCACCCGTTCCTGGACGCGGTGCTGTTTGTCCTCGGCGTCACCCGCGCCGAGGTGGAGGCGGCCGACGCCGCGGACGGTCTGGAAGCATTGCGCCTGTGACCGAGCTTGCGAGGGCACCATTCAATACAGGGACCTGGGTCGCAGACCCGCCGAGCGTTAGCGAGGTGGGCCTGTGACCGAGCTTGCGAGGGCACCATCAAGCACAGGGAACCGGGTCGCAGACCCGCCGAGCGCTAGCGAGGTGGGCCTGTGAACGTGCTCCAACCGCTGGCCGACCGCTACGCCTGGTGGCTCCGACGCCCCACGCCGCAGGACACCTCTGACGAGGATCCTTCGGAGGTTCGGGCCATGCCCATCGTGCTGCGCATCGAGAAGGCGACGCCGCCTTCTCGGACCGCGCTGCTGGAGGCCGCCGCCGCGGCGGCGATCGCCGTCTGTCTCGATCCCCGGGCCACCGAGCCGGAGGGGGAGTGGCACGCCGAGGTCGCCGCGTGGATCGACGGCCGGATCCGGAAGGTGTCCCGGCGGGCCCGTGGGGCGCACTGGGAGGCCGTGCAGGCGTTGCCCGGCGTCACCGTGCGGGTCGGGGACGCCGAGGCGCGGGCGTTGCTGCCGTGGAAGGTCGTCGAGACGCCGTACGAGGTTCGCCGGCTCCAGATCACCGGCAGTGAGCTGCCCGCCGACTCGCCCGGTCCCGCCGCCCCCGGCGTGCCGGTGCTGTGGATCAACCCCGACGTGCCTATGACCGCCGGCAAGGCCGCCGCCCAGGTCGGCCACGCCACCATGCTGTTGGCCGCCCTCCTGCCGCCGTCCGAGCTCTCCTCCTGGCAGGCCGCCGGATTCCCTTGCGCCGTGCGGACTCCCGAGCCCGCCGACTGGAAGCTCCTCGTCCCCGGCGACGACCCCGCCGGCGCCTGGCAGTCCCGCGGCGTCGTCGCCGTCCGGGACGCCGGCTTCACCGAGGTCGCCCCCGGCACCGTCACTGTCGTCGCCCAGCGGGCCTCGTCGTGACCGTCTCCGTCCGCCGCGTCGGCTCCGGCTGCTTCGTCGCCACGGCCCCCAGCGGCGCCACCGTACATCGGCGGCGACGGCTTCTCCCCCGGTCCAGCTCCTCGAAGCCGCCCTGGCCGCCTGCGCCGCCCTCACGGCCGAGCAGCTCATCGTCCGCCGCACCGGCGCCGACTTCACCGTCGTTGCCACCGGCACCGAGGCGGCCCACGAGGTCACCTCCGTCGACGTCACCTTCGCCCTCCCCGCCGACGAGCCCCTGGCCACCGTCATCCCCCGCGCCGTCGCCCGTGAATGCAAGGTCAGCCGCACCGTCGAGCACGGCGCCCCCGTCGCCGTCCACCTCGACCCGGACCTCCGGCAGCCGTAAGACTCGATCTTCGGCAACTGTAAGACTCCGCTGGTAGAGCCGCTGCCGGGCTCCACGGATGTCAGGCGGCCGGACCTCTTCCTGCTCTCCCCGTCGCGTTCAGACCTCGCTCGTCGCGGTGTCCCCGTGCGGCCGTGAGCGTGCCCGTATAACGCCAGCATTTCTTTCCAGAGACGTCGTGTACCCCGATCGACTGGCGCTTGTTGACGGCTGGAGGTAATAAGACCAAAATTCATTGGCGAAACTCAGCGTGTGGAGGTCGACGATGGCCAACGAGTTGCAGCAGGCGAAGCGCACGGTCAGCGCGGCGCTGGCCGGGCCGTACGGGCACCCGTTCCATCCGATCCTGGTGACGGTGCCGATCGGGGCGTGGGTGGCGAGCGTGGTGTTCGACATCGCGTCGCGGTTCGTGGCCGGGCCGGGGTTCCTGACGCAGGGATCGCTGTGGCTGATCGCGATCGGCGTGCTCGGCGCGCTGGCCGCGGCGATGGTGGGCTTCCTGGACCTGTTCGCGATCCCGACGGGCACGCCGGCCTTCCGCACGGGGCTGACGCACATGGGCCTCAACCTGACGGTGACGGTCGGCTACGGGGCGAACTTCCTGTGGCGGCGGGCCGCGGACACCCCGGACGGACCGGTGGGCATGGGCCCGCTGCTGCTGTCGGTGGTGTGCCTGGCGCTGCTGACCGCGGCCGGCTACCTGGGCGGCAAGCTCGCCTACCGCTACGGGGTGCGGGTGGCCGACGAAGCCACCCAGGCCGACGGCTTCCGGCGCTGACTTTCCTTCCCCACCACGGAATCTAGGAGAACGACATGGCTCTCACCGCACTGGTCACCTGGCTGCTCACCGCCATCGGCGGCTTTGTCATGCTGGGTATGTGGATCGCCAAGGGCGGCCTGCGGCAGCCGCGCACCAGCCACTTCCCGCCCGCGGTGATCTTCGGCCACTTCGCGCTGGCCGCGGCCGGCCTGATCGTGTGGATCGTGTACCTGTTCGCCGCGTCGAGCACGCTGGCCTGGATCTCGTTCGTGCTGCTGCTTCCTGTGGCCCTGCTGGGCTTCGTGATGCTGTTCCGCTGGATCCCGGTCTACCGGGCCCGTGCCGCGATGGCCACCGGCGGCCCGGGCACGACCGGCGCCGCCGACCAGGCCCCGGCCGAGCGCAGCTTCCCGCTCGTGATCGTGCTCGGCCACGGCCTGTTCGCCGTGGTCACGCTCGTGCTGGTGCTGCTGGTCGCCATCAAGGTGGGCGCCTGAGTCACTCCGACGCCGCAGCGTCCAGGCGCTTGAGGGCGGCGCGCACCACCTCCGGGTCGTGCGTGGTCCAGAACGGCGGCAGCGACGCCCGCAGGAAACTGCCGTAACGGGCGGTGGCCAGCCGCGGGTCGAGGATCGCCACGACGCCCTTGTCGTTGGTGGACCGCAGAAGGCGGCCGGCGCCCTGGGCAAGCAGCAGGGCGGCGTGGGTGGCGGCGACGGTGAGGAAACCGTTGCCGCCACGGGCTTCCACCGCCCGCTGACGGGCCGAGGCGAGGGGGTCGTCGGGGCGGGGGAAGGGAATCCGGTCGATGACGACCAGTTGGAGCGAATCGCCGGGCACGTCCACGCCCTGCCACAGGGACAGCGTGCCGAACAGGCAGCACTGCACGTCCTCGGCGAACTTCTTGACCAGCTGGGCCGTGGAGTCCTCGCCCTGGCACAGCACGGGATACTCGATGCGGGACCGGATGGCCTCGCTGGCCTGCTTGGCCGCCCGCATGGAGGAGAACAGCCCGAGCGTCCGGCCGCCGGCGGCGTTGACCAGGTCGACGAGCTCGTCGACGTAGGCGGGTGGCAGGCCGTCACGGCCCGGGGTGGGCAGATGCCGTGCCAGATAAAGGATCCCGCTGCGCCCGTGCTCGAACGGGGAGCCGACGTCCATGCCGCTCCAGCGAGGGGCGCTCAGGTCCGATGGCGCCTCCTTGTCGGTGGCGGTGGCGTCCACGACGGGAACCTGGCTGGAGGCCGGCAATCCCCACTGCCGGGCCAGCGCGTCGAAGGTGCCGCCGAGAGTGAGGGTGGCGGAGGTGAGAACGGTGGTCCGCGGCGCGAAAAGCCGTTCCCGCAGCAGGCCGCCGACGCCGAGCGGCGCGACCTTCACCGTGGGGGGCTTGCTGTCGTCACGGAAATCGCCGGCCAGCCACACGACATCCCGTCGGTGGGCCTCATCGCCGTCGAACGCCTCCAACAGCCGCACGGAGGTGTCGTGGATCTCGTCGAGCAGCGCCAGGGCCAGCTTCCGGCCGACGGCGGCGTCGGGATCCTCCTTGTTGCGCTCGGGCCCGAGCGCCGTGATGCAGCGGTGCGCGGAATCCCGCACCGCCGCCAGCGCGCCGGCCAGCGCCCGGGGCATGGCGTCCAGGCGGCCGACGGGCATCTCCGACAGCACGATCTCCAGGCCCTCGCCGGCCTCGGACAGCTGGTCGGCGACGTCCTCCTCGATCTGCCGCCCGCACCGCCGCACGGCGATCGCCAGCGCCGCCGTGGACAGCTCGGCCGTCGCCACCGACGTCACCCGGTCCACCAGGTCGTGCGCCTCGTCCACGATCACGAGATCGTGCTCCGGCAGCACCTTGTAGCCCTCAAGGGCGTCGATCGCCAGCAGCGCGTGATTGGTGACGACCACATCCGCCCGCCCGGCCTCGGCCCGTGCCCGCTCCGCGAAGCAGTCCACGCCGATCGGGCACTTGGAGACGCCGAGACACTCCTTGGCCGTGACCGAAAGCTGCCGCCAGGCCTGGTCGCTCACGCCCGGCACCAGCTCGTCCCGATCGCCGGTCTCGGTGTCCGACGACCACTCGTGCAGCCGCTTCACGTCCCGGCCCAGCCGCGAGACCGCGAACGGGTCGAACAGGCCCTCGTCCTCCGGCTCGTCCGGCGCTCCGGAGTGCACGCGGTGCATGCACAGGTAGTTGCGCCGCCCCTTGAGGATCGCGAACGTCGGCTCCCGGCCCAGCGTCTTCTTCAGCGCCTTCGCCAGCCTCGGCAGGTCCCGGTCCACCAGCTGCCGCTGCAGCGCGATCGTGGCCGTCGAGACCACCACCGTCGCGTCCTCCGCGACCGCGTGCCGCACCGCCGGCACCAGGTAGCCCAACGACTTTCCCGTGCCCGTGCCCGCCTGCACCGCCAGGTGCTCGCCCGTCCGGATCGCCCGCTCCACGGCCAGCGCCATCTCCACCTGCCCGGGCCGCTGCTTGCCCCCGACGGCTTCCACGGCTTCGGCGAGCAATTCTTCGACTGAGGGCAGTTCCGGCACGCGCTGAGTCTATGCCGCGCGTTCCGCGCGGGGCTCGGCCCCCGAGTAGCCGGTGCCTCGCCTTTGCCGGATTTAGCCCGCCGTATCGGCTAGGTGGGTGCGTGCGTCGGGTGGCGGCGGCCGAAATCCGCCAACCAGGCGAAGCACCGGCGGGGCCTCGCACTCTCCTGCACTGGCGACCCGGAAAACGCGATCTCGGCAGCCCTACGCAGCACCGAGCGCCCCTGCCACCGCGTCCCGCACTGCTGCCTCCGACGGCGTCGAAACTCCCTGCTCGGCCGCCAGTTCCGCCAGTGAGCACATCGTCACGCCGGGCAGGGCGCAGGCCGTGAAGTCGCGGTACACCGACATGTCCGGGTCGACGTTGATCGCGAATCCGTGGCTGGTCACCCCGCCCCGGATGCGCATGCCGATCGACACCAGCTTGCGGTGGTCCGGCGTCCACACCCCGACCAGGCTGCTCTCGCCCGACGGCGTGTCCCGCCTGATGGTGGCGAAGCCCAGCGCCGCCAGCGCCTCGATGAGCCCGTTCTCCACCCACCGCACGATGTCCACCGGCCCGCGCCGGCGCACGTTGACCACCAGGTACCCCACCAGCTGCCCCGGCCCGTGGTACGTGGCGTAGCCGCCCCGATCCACCTCCACCAGCTGCATCCCGGTCGGCAGATCCGCCCGATCCGTCCGCGGGCTGTACGTGACCACGGGCGGGTGGCTGAGCAGGAAGAGCCGGTCCTCGGCCCGCCCCTCCTGCCGCTCCGCCACCCACCCCCGCATGTCCGCGGCGGCCCGCTTGTACTCGACGACCCCGAGATCGACGCGCTGCATGGTCACGTCTTCCGCGCCGCCCGCTGCCAGGGATCCTCGAGATCATCGGTCGTGTCGGGCAGCATCGCCCGGAGCTCATGCCACAACGCGGCGTCCGCACGGTTCGCGATGACCTCTTCGTACGGCAGGAACGAGGGCCGCCGGGGGCGTCGTCCTTCTTGCGGGTTCGCCTCGTCCATACGCCCAGCGTAGCGAGACGGCCGTGCTCAGGACTGGACGATGGCGGCGCGAAGGTCCATGCCGGTGACGTTCCGCGAGGCCCCGCCGATGCTTCGCCCGGTTGGCGGATTTCGCCCGCCGCCACCCGACGCGCCCACC
>NZ_KK037166.1:4169981-4209964 GCF_000568255.1 Kutzneria sp. 744 | reverse complement strand
AGCCGACGCGGCGGTCGAAATCCAGCAAGGGCGAAGCACCGGCTACCCGGGGGCCGAGCCCGCGACGCCGAAGGCGGCGCCAAAGGCACTGCTCACGCCGCCCGGGGCCAGGACTGCTGGTAGACGAAGGTGTCCCGGGTGAGGCCGGCGTGCCACGCGGCGGACAGGGGGACGCCGCGCCACGGCCGGCCCTCGGGCCCGGCGATGGAGTCGAGTGCGGACAGCCGGATGAACTGGCCGTTGCCGCACAGGGGTTTGGTGTCGTTGCGACGGGCGGCGAGCCAGCCGAACCAGCCCCGGCCGGCGCCGCTGGTCCGCACGTCCACCTGCACGGATCCGACCCGCGGATCCTCGAAGTGGGCGGCGGTCATGCCGAGACAGTTCCACAGCGGGCGGCCGCCGGCGTCGAGCACGACGACCACGGCCCGTTCCGGCGCCGCGTGCCGGCCCTGCCACGCCTTCAGGGCCCGGTAGCCGGCGTTGAGGGCGTCCTCCTTCCCGGTCCGCGCCTGCGGGCTGTAGCGCTGCACGAGGTGGATGTGGCGGCCGTCGACCCGCCGCAGGTTCCGCACCACGGTGGCGGTGCGGTCCTCGGAGTCGTCGTCGACGACCCAGACATGCGCGGCACGGAAGCGCTGCCGCAGGTACGTCACGGTGCCGCCGATGGCGGCCTCCTCGTCACGGCACGGCACGAAGAAGTGCCACTCCAGCTTGGTCGGATCACCGAGTCTCAAGGCTTCTCCCGCCGTACGGTCAACCAGCAGAACAACACCACCGCGGCCACGCCGCCGAGCACGTCGGCCGAGGGGCCCAGCCACACCGTCAGCTGGTCGAGCACGGCCAGCGCGCCGGCGGTGAAACCCAGGGCCACCAACGCCTTCCGGGTGGTTCGGGGGCTCAGTGCGACCAGCACCGAGGTCAGCAGGAGCAGCGGCACGAGCACCTGGGCCGACGAGCCCAACTGTCCTATGTGGACGGATGGGGTCGCCAGCCGGGCCAGTGCGAGCTCGATGCCCTGGTAGAGCCGGTGGGCGAGCACCAGTGCGGCGGCCGCCGCGACCAGCAGCACCGCGACGGCACGGGCCGGAACCCGGCCGTGCGGGGTTGTCACCGCTGTCACGCGTATTCCTCTCACGTTCGTGTCCAGCGAGGTATCGGAGCCTGCGCCGTTCCGCTGAACGGCCGGATCGGGTGGCCAGGTGACGCTGGACCGGCTGAGATCGGCACCCTGAGTAACGGCAGATGGGCGAAACGGCTGAACGTTGTCCCTCGTGCGGGTCACCGGGCTTTGCCTATTTCGGGTGAAGGTTGATAGTCCAGTGCTGCGGGTGATCGTCTGCCCCGCCTTTTCCCGGAGGTCGAAACCATGTCCGGAGCACGCACGCGTCCGTCCACACGGGACATGTGAGGAGTCGAAGCTGTGAGCACCGAAGTGCTGCTGCTGGCCGGGACCCGGCCGGAGGCACTCAAGGTCGCGCCGGTGGCCAGGGCGTTGTCCGGTCACCCCTTGTTACGGCCGATGATCGTGCACAGCGGTCAGCACGTCGGCATGGTCGAACAGGCCCTGTCCGCGTTCGACCTGCGCCCGGACGCGTTCGTGCCGCTGCGCCGCGAGATCGGCAGCCAGGCCGAGCTGGTCGCGGGCGTGCTGCGTCGACTGGACGAGCTGATCGTGCGCCGCCGACCGGCGGCCGTGATGGTTCAGGGCGACACGTCCACGGCACTGGCCGGCGCGCTGGCGGCGTTCTGGCGGGGCGTGCCCGTGGCGCACCTGGGGGCGGGGCTGCGCACCGGCGACCTGGCCGCGCCCTTCCCGGAGGAGGGCAACCGGCAGATGGTCTCCCGAATCGCCGCACTGCATCTCGCGCCGACCGAGGCGGCCGCGCGGACGCTGCTCGCCGAGGCCGTGCCCGGTAAACGCATCACGATCACCGGCAACACGATCGTCGACGCGTTGGAGCACATCGCCGCGGCCGAACTGCCGCCACGCAGCAAGACCCTGCTCGACCTGGAGGCGCGCGTCCACGCCGGCGGTGGTCGGATCGTGCTGGTGACCGTCCACCGCCGTGAGTCGTGGGGCGAGCCGCTGGACCGGGTGCTCGCCGCCGTGAGGTCCATGGTGGACCGCCACCCCGACATTCACGTGTTGCTGCCGGCGCATCCCAATCCGGCGGTGCAGGCGCAGGTCTCCGGCGCGCTGCAGGGCCACGACCGGGTCTGGCTGAGCGAGCCCCTGGACTACCCCGACCTCATCCGTGCGCTCCGGCAGGCCGCGCTGGTGGTGACGGACTCGGGCGGCCTCCAGGAGGAGGCGCCGAGCTTCGGCGTGCCGGTGCTGGTGGTGCGGGACAACACCGACCGCACCGAGGCGGTGGACGCCGGCTACGCCTGGGTGGTGGGCACCGACGACACCCGCATCGTGGCCGAGGCCGACTGGCTGCTCGGCTCGCACCTGCGCCTGCCGGCCGGCCAGAACCCGTTCGGTGACGGGCAGGCTAGCCATCGGGTGGTGGCCGCGCTCGACCGGCTGTTGGGCACCGGCGGAGTAGGCGCGCACGCGTCCGAATTGGTCGCGCTCCGCTGACGTGTCACTCGACCGGGTGGCTCTCGCGCCGTCGGGTTACATGAGCGCTCGTGAGCGCAGATGATCGGACCGCAACGTTGCTCACTCCAGAAAGGACGATGATGCTCAGCAGGAGCGCGCGGCGCGTCGGAGCCGGAGCGGTCGCGGTGGTCGCGGCGATGGCGCTCACGGCGGTTCCGGCCGGGGCGACGCCGCTTGGCCAGACCTCGCTCGGCGAGGTCGACGTGACCAAGTCCGGGCACGCCGTCACCGTGCCGCCCATCGCGCCGTGTGACGTCACCGCGGACCAACAGAATGCCAGCAAGGGCGCGCATGCCAACGGCGTGGCCACCTTCGGCGCCGGCACCACCACGTGCACCAAGGACGCCGGGGCCAAGACCGCCAAGATGCAGGCCAGCGGCGACAGCTTCGACCTGACCGCGCTGGTTGCCTACGGCGGCCCGGAGATCAGGCTGTCGAGCTACACGGCCAGCTGCGCGGCCACGACCACCAGCACGACCGCGAACTACGAGTTCCACGGTCTGCAGGGGGTCACGCCGCCGAAGCCGATCCCCGTCAACTACACCACCACGGTCGGCCCGGCCGACCACCCGCAGGCCCGGCTCACCTTCAACGAGGTGATCCAGGCCGACCCCAACGACGGCAGCGTGACCATCAACATGCTGCGCATCGAGCTGTTCCCGGACGGCGACGGCCCGATGAGCGGCGAGGTCATCGTGGGCCACGCCGCCTGCTCGCCCGTGTCGTGACGGATCCCCGAGGGCTCTCAGCCGACCCTCGGGGATCCCACGAGCGTGACGCCCGCCGAGCGCAGGTCCGACAGCGCCCGGTCGGTGGTCTCCGCCGCCACACCGGCCGTCAGGTCGAGCAGCACCGTGGTGGCGAATCCGGCCTTGCTGGCGTCCAGCGCGGTCGCCCGCACGCAGTGATCGGTCGCGATGCCGACCACGTCCACCCGGTCGACATTGTTGTCCCGCAACCAGTCCGCCAGCGAGCGGCCGCCGGGTCCGGTGCCCTCGAAGCCGGAGTACGCGGCCGCGTGCGCGCCCTTGGAGAACACCGCCTGCACGCCGGCCACGTCCAGTTCCGGATGGAACGACGCGCCCGGCGTGCCGGCCACGCAGTGCACCGGCCAGGTCCGCACGAAGTCGGGCGTGGAGCTGAAGTGCGCGCCCGGATCCTGGTGGTAGTCCCGGGTGGCCACCACATGGTCGTACCCGCCCGACGCGATGTGCCGGGACACCTCGGCCGCCACGGCCGCGCCGCCCGCCACCGGCAGCGAGCCGCCCTCGCAGAAGTCGTTCTGCACGTCCACCACGATCAAAGCGGTCGTCATCGCAGCCTCACAGGAAGGTCGTCGGGATCGCCGGCTCGCCGTGCGAGAGCTTCAGGCCCTCCCACGGCACGCTGATCAGGGCCTGCCGCAGCCGTTCGCGGCTCTGCTCGATGGTCGGCAGGTCGGGCACGGGCTGTCCAGCCCGCAGCAGGGGGATCTGGAGCTCGCGGTCGTGCTCCCGCGGCTCGGGCCGGTGGCCCTCGGTGTACACGACCTCCTCGACGGCCGTGCCCGTCTCGCGGTAGCGGCGCAGCGCGCCCTTGCGGCCGCCGCGCGACTCCTTGTGCGAGCTGCGCTTGGCCACCGGCTTGCCGGCCACCTCCACCAGCTTGTAGACCATGCCCGCGGTCGGCGCGCCCGAGCCGGTCACCAGCGAGGTGCCGACGCCGTAGGCGTCCACCGGCTCCGCCCGCAGCGCCGCGATGGCGTACTCGTCGAGGTCGCCGGAAACCACGATCTTCGTGTTGCGGGCGCCGAGGGAGTCCAGCTGCTCGCGGGCCTGCCGGGCCAGCGGGCCGACGTCGCCGGAGTCGATGCGGATCGCGCCCAGCTCCGGGCCCGCCACCTCCACCGCGGTCTGGATGCCCTGGGTGATGTCGTACGTGTCGACCAGCAGCGTCGTGCTCGCGCCCAGCTGCTCCACCTGGGCCCGGAACGCCTCCGCCTCGGTGTCGTGCAGCAGCGTGAAGGCGTGGGCCGAGGTGCCGGCGGTCGGGATGCCGAAGCGGCGGCCCGCCTCCAGGTTCGAGGTCGCCGTGAAGCCGGCCAGGTAGGAGACGCGGGCCGAGGCCACCGCCGCCTCCTCGTGCGTGCGCCGGGAGCCCATCTCGATCATGCGACGGCCGTTGGCCGCGGTGACCATGCGGGCCGCGGCCGAGGCGATCGCGCTGTCGTGGTTGAGGATCGACAGCGCCAGCGTCTCCAGCACCACGCCGGTCGCGAACGGCGCGCGGACGGTCAGGATGGGCGAGCCCGGGAAGTACAGCTCGCCCTCCGGGTAGCCGTCCACGTCCCCGGTGAACTCGTAGTCCGCCAGCCACGACAGGGTCCGGTCGTCCACCACGTCGGCCGCCGCGAGCTGGTCGAGCTCCGCCCGGTCGAACCGGAACCGGGTGATCGCGTCCAGCAGCCGGGCGGTGCCGCCGACCACGCCGTAGCGGCGGCCGTCGGGCAGCCGGCGGGCGAACACCTCGAACACGCACGGGCGGTCGGCGGTGTCGTCCACCAGCGCGCTGGACAGCATCGTCAGCTCGTAGTGGTCGGTGAGCAGCGCGGTGCTCGAACTGGTCATAGCTGATCAGCCTAACGGGGAACGGCATGACACCATTGGCGGTATGACCACGCCCGTCGAGCAGGAGCGGCCGGAGGTTGAGCAGGTCGGCAGCGAGGACAACCCGTGGCTGACCGTCGTCTGGAACGACCCGGTCAACCTGATGTCCTACGTCACGTACGTGCTCCAGAAGATCTTCGGCTACAGCCGGGAGAAGGCCACCAAGCTGATGCTCGACGTGCATCACCAGGGCCGGGCGATCGTGTCCTCGGGGAGCAAGGAAAAGGTGGAGACGGACGTGGCGAAACTGCACGCCGCCGGCCTGTGGGCGACCATGCAGCAGGACTCGTGAGGGGTTGGCGGCGGCGCGGCGATCAACTCGTCGCCGAGGTGGACCGGCAGGAGGCGGCCATCCTGCGTGGGCTGGTGGGCCAGGTGCTGGACATGCTGGCAGCCCGCGAGCAGGACGCGCCCGAGGACGAGCTGGCCGAGCTGACCGGGATCAAGGTGGGGCCCTCGACGGCCCCCGACGACCCGATCCTGTCCCGGCTGCTGCCGGACTTCCACCGGTTGGACGATGACAAGCCGACCAAGGAGGACCTGGACTCGGCGGCAGCGTTGCGCAGTCTGCACGAGCCGGAGCTGCTGGCGGCCAAGACGGGCGTGGCGGAGATCGTGATGGACACCTGCCCGCCCGACGGCGGCCAGATCCTGCTGTCCGTGGAGCAGGCTGAGGCGTGGCTGTCGGCGATCAACGACGTGCGGCTGGCCCTGGGCACGGCGTTGGACGTCACCGAGGACATGCCGGACGAGCTGCCCGAGGACGATCCCCGGTCCTCGCATCTGGGCGTCTACCACTGGCTGACCTGGGTGCAGGAGAGCCTGGTCAACGCGGTGTCGTCGTGATCACCGACGTGCCGGGCGTGCTGGTCGGCCAGTATCAGCGGCTGGGCGACGGCTGGGCCACCGGCACGACCGTGGTGCTGACCCCGGGCGGCGCGGTGGCCGGTGTGGACCAGCGCGGCGGCGCTCCCGGCACGCGGGAGACCGATGTGCTGGAGCCTTCCCGCCTGGTGCAGGAGATCCACGGCGTGTGTCTGACCGGCGGTAGCGCCTACGGCCTCGCCGCCGCCGATGGCGTGATGCGGTGGCTGGCCGAGCGCAACCACGGCGTCAGGGTGGGGGAGTTGCCGCACGAGGTGGTGCCGGTCGTGCCGTCGGCCGTGCTGTTCGACCTCAAGCTGAGCGACTGGGGCAACCGCCCGGACGCCTCCTTCGGGTACGCGGCGTGCGAGGCGGCGTCCGACGGGCCGGTGGAGCAGGGCTGTGTCGGTGCCGGAACCGGTGCCCGGTGCGGGTCCTTGAAGGGCGGGATCGGCACCGCCAGCATGGTCGTCGACGGGCTCACCGTCGGCGCCATCGCCGCCGTGAACGCCATGGGGGAAGCCGTGAATCCCGCCGGCATGCCCTGGGCTGTCGATCACGAGGTGGACGGCGAGTTCGGCCTTTCCGTCCCCGGTTCGCCGGCCGTGGAATTCCGACCCAAGCGTTCCGCGTTGAACACCACGATCGGTGTCGTCGCCGTCGACGCCGTGCTGACCAAGGCCGAGTGCCAGCGGATCGCCGCCGTCGCCCATGACGGCCTCGCCCGCGCCATCCGGCCGGCGCACGCGATGTACGACGGCGACACCATCTTCGCGCTGGCCACCGGCCGGCAGGACCTGTCGGGGGTGCGGGGCATGGCGCTGGACCGGGTGTGCGAGGCCGGCGCGCAGGTGTTCGCCCGGGCCATCGTGCACGGGATTCTCGCGGCCACCACCGTCGGCTCCGTTCCGGCGTACCGTGACGCCTGGCCGGAGGCGTTGGGGGGAAGATGAGCGTGTACCGCGTTGTCGTGCTCAACGACAACCTGAACACGATGACGCTGGTCACGGACGTGATCAACCGGGCCTGCGGCGTCCCGCTGCCCGAGGCCGTGACGATGACCAGGCAGATCCACGCCGAGGGGCGGGCCACCGTGAGCCTGACCCCGACCCGCGAGGCCGCCGAGCAGATGGCCGCCCAGGTGCTGGGCTTCGGGCTGCGGGTGAAGGTCGAGGCCAACCGGTGACCGAGCCCTCCGAGTTCGACGTGGTCGTCGGCGAGAACCAGGTGCTGATCAAGCTCGGCGAGGACGTCGTTCCCGTGCTGCGCAGTGGCATCGGCGCGCTTGCCGCATACATCGACCACGCCCAGCCCAAGCGCGGCCTGCTCGAACGGCGGCGGTTCGAGCGCACCCAGCGGGCCCTGCTGGCCCGGCTGTTCCCGTCGGTCTCCGACTACGCGCCGCTGGCCGAGGAGTTCGACGTCCGCTGGGGCGAGCACCTGCGCACCGGGCTCTTCGCCGCCTGCCACCGGGTGCTGGCCTCGATCACCGACGACGGCACGGCCACCTACCCGCTGGACGCCGTCGACGACTGGATCCGTGTGCTCGGCCAGACCCGCATGCTGTGGATGCACCGCTCCAGCGCCGGCGACGTCGAGTCCGAGGACCTCCGGCTGCGCACCGCCGGCGTGTACACGTGGATGCAGCAGCAGGTGATCGTGGCCGTGCGGCCGGAGCTGGCGGAGGTGGCGTGGACATGACGGCGTTCCGGGTTGTCGCGTACAACGACCTGCACAGCGAGGACGCGGTCGTCGCCGACGTGCTGAACCGGGTGTGCGGGCTGCCGCTCGCCGACGCGGTGGCGCTGACCAGGCAGATCAACCTGGCGGGGCAGGCGACGGTGGGGCTGGCGGAGACGCGGGCCGATGCCGAGGTGATCGCGGCGCGAATGATCGGCTTCGGGCTGCGGCCGGTGATCGAGAGGAACACGCCATGAGCTGGTCGCACGGCTTCGACGTGGTCGTCGGCGAGAGCCAGGTGCTGCTCAACCTGACCGAGCACACGGTGTCGGCGCTGCGTGAGGGCATCGGCACGCTGGCCCGGTACCTGGACGACGGGCCGCAGCAGAGCGGTGGCTTCAAGGACCGCCTCATGTTCAAGCGGGAGCGGCTGGAGCTGCTGGACCGGCTGCTGCCGCGGGTGTCCGACTACTCGCCGATGGCGCAGGAGTTCATCGACCGCCGGGGCAACGACCTGCTGGTGGAGCTGCTGGAGGCGGCGCGGCGCGTGCTGGCGTCGATCCCGGACAGCGGCCCCGTGCGCTACCAGCTGGCCGGCGTGGACGACTGGATCCGGGTGCTGGGCCAGGCCCGGCTGGTGTGGGTGCCGCGCGGCACCCCCGGTGACAGCCGGTCGGGCGACCCGCGGCTGCGCAACGCCGGGCTGTTCACCGAGCTGCAGGGGCAGCTGGTCACGGCGCTGCGGCCGGAGCTGGCCGCCCAGCTGACCGGCTGATTCCCACACCGCGGGACAACCCCGGCCACCTACTAGGATGGTGGCGTGCTGGTGATCCGCCGTGACCTGGTCGAGGCCATCGTCGAACACGCCCGTCGGGACCATCCCGACGAGGCGTGCGGGGTGATCGCGGGCCCGTCCGCCGACCGGCCGGAGCGCTTTGTGCCGATGCTCAACGCCGCGCGCTCGCCCACGTTCTACGAGTTCGAGTCGGGCGACCTGCTGCGGCTGTACCGGGAGATGGACGCCAACGACGAGGTGCCGGCGGTGGTCTACCACTCGCACACCGCGACCGAGGCATACCCCTCGCGGACCGACGTGTCCTACGCAGGCGAGCCGGAGGCGCACTACGTGCTGGTGTCGACCCGGGAGCCGGACACGCACGAGTTCCGCTCCTACCGGATCGTCGACGGCGAGATCACCGAGGAGCCGGTGACGGTCGTCGAGTCCTACGAGTCCTCGCCCGGGGAATAACCGGCCCCCAGCGGGCGTCGCACGAAGAAGTCCAGGCCGATAGCGGAGGTAACACAGCACATGGCCATCACCGTCTCGATCCCGACGATCCTGCGCACGCACACCGGCGGTGAGAAGTCCGTCGAGGCCGCCGGGGCCACCATCGCCGAGGTGATCGACAACCTGGAGTCCAACCACGGCGGCCTGAAGTCCCGCCTGGTCAAGGACGGCGTGTTGCACCGCTTCGTCAACATCTACGTCAACGACGAGGACGTACGCTTCGCCGGCGGCCTTGAGGCCAAGGTCGCCGACGGCGACAACGTGACCATCCTGCCGGCCGTGGCCGGCGGCAGTCGCTGACCACGTCGTGGCGCGGTACGACTCGCTGCTCGACGCGCTCGGGGACACGCCGCTGATCGGGCTGCCCCGGCTGTCGCCGTCGGAGACGGTGCGGCTGTGGGCCAAGCTCGAGGACCGCAACCCGACCGGCTCGATCAAGGACCGGCCCGCGCTGGCCATGATCGAGGCGGCCGAGCGGGACGGCACCCTGACGCCGGGCTGCACCATTCTCGAGCCCACCTCCGGCAACACCGGCATCTCGCTGGCCATGGCGGCCAAGCTCAAGGGCTACGGCCTGGTCTGCGTGATGCCCGAGAACACCTCCATCGAGCGCAAGCAGCTGCTGCAGGCCTACGGTGCCCGGATCGTGTTCTCGCCCGCCGCCGGCGGCTCCAACCAGGCCGTGGCCATGGCCAAGGAGCTGGCCAAGCAGAACGCCGACTGGGTCATGCTCTACCAGTACGGCAACCCCGCCAACGCGCGGGCGCACTACGAGGGCACCGGTCCGGAGATCCTGCGTGACCTGCCGTCGGTCACGCACTTCGTCGCCGGCCTCGGCACCACCGGCACCCTGGTCGGGGCCGGGCGGTTCCTGCGAGAGCACAAGCCCGACATCCAGATCATCGCCGCCGAGCCCCGGTACGGCGAGCTGGTCTACGGCCTGCGCAACCTCGACGAGGGCTTCGTGCCCGAGCTGTACGACCCCGAGGTGCTCACCGGCCGCTACTCCGTCGGCTCCTACGACGCGCTGCGCCGCACCCGGCAGCTGCTGGAGACCGAGGGCATCTTCGCCGGCATCTCCACCGGCGCCATCCTGCACGCCGCCCTCGGCGCCGCCGAGAAGGCCGCCGCCGCCGGCAAGACCGCCGACGTCGTCTTCGTCGTCGCCGACGCCGGTTGGAAGTACCTGTCCACCGGCGCTTACTCCGGCACCCTCGACGAGGCCGCCCAGCGCATGAACGGCCACCTCTGGGCCTGAGGCTTTTCTCCACGTGAGTGGCTCATTTGTCCTTGTGGGCCACCTGAGCCACTCACGTGGGGCCGGCACTGCGAAATGAGCCACTCGCGTGGAGCGGCCGGTCAGGCCAGCGCGAGGATGTTGTCGGTGTCGTGGGCCAGGAAGTCGCCGAAGGGCACCAACTCCGACCGATCCCAATAACGCAGCGCGATGTCCGGCCGCAGCACGTAGAGTTCCGGCACGATCGTCACCCGCGAGGGTCCGCCGACGACGATGTCGTCCTGGTCGTCGATGCCTGTTGTGCCCCACCGGTCGACGACCAGCCCGACCGCCGACGTCCCGGTGGCCTGGAACTCGGCCAGCAGTGGGCGGATCACCGTGTTCTCGCCCTTGCGGTAGACCGGTCCGCCGAAGCCGTCGAGGCCGTAGTCCTCGACGACGACTTCGTCGTTGACCCGCCGCACCGAGGTGGCGACGTCGGCATCCTCGTCGTCCGCCATCCAGTACTGGAACGTGAAGTGCTCGTCTCCCACCGCGGCCATCGCGGCAAGCAGGCTGTCGCGGTCCATCTCGACCTGCTCGCCGATGGTCTCCCACTGGCCGCTGATCGCGGTGATCCGCTTCGTGCGGGCGTGGGGCAGCACCATGCCGGCCGCCGCCAGCGAATCCACCCGACGCGCCACCTGTTCCGGCGTCCAGTCCCGCCGGTACAGGCGCACGTAGCCGTTACTCATCGTCCTGCGTAGTCACGGGACGAGACTATGAGACCGTCGCGGACGCGCAGAACGAATATCGCCGGCATGGTGATGTCCTTGCCGCCCAAGGAACCCCGGTAGGTGAACTCGCCGATGACGACCTCCGGATCGGTGGTCTCGTGGACGACGACGTCTTCGGCCCGGAAGTCGACGCCCATCTCGGCGGCGTGGGCGAAGTGCTCACGGATGGCGTCGCGGCCGGCAAGGCGGGCGGTCGCCGGGTCGGTGCTGAACGGATGCACGACAACGGCGTCCTCGGCGTACAACGACGGCAGCTCGTCCCACTTGCGGCCGACGACGCCGTCGACCAGCTGCCGGAACACCTCTGCGGGTGTGGTCATCTGCGGTACCCCCTAAACGGAACGGTCACTCCGTATTCAACGCTAGCGTGAACGGACGCCAGGTGCCAGGGGGTTTCGCCTCGGCGAGGGCGAAGGAGCGGAAGGCGTCGGCGGCGGCCGGCATGAAGCGGTCGCACCAGGCGAGCCCGATCATGCGAAAACACGGCGGATCGGAGACGGGCAGCTCGACGACATCGGGCAGCGGCGCGGGCCCCGGCCCCATCAACCCGACCCCGCACCCGGCGCCGATCAATCCCCGCAGGGTCGCGCCGTCCTCGCCCTCGCACGAGATCTGCGGCGCGAAACCGGCCTCCCGGCACAGCCGCTCGGTCGTCGGCCGCATCCCGAAGCCCCGGGAGAAGATCACGAACGGCTCGTCGCGCACCTCGGCCAACTCCACCGACGACCGCCCGGCCAACCGGTGATAAGCCGGCACGACGAGCACCAAGGGCTCGCGCAGCAACGGCTGCCAGATGATGCCCGGCGACCCCGGCGTCGAGATCAGCAGCAGGTCGACGACGCCGTCCAGCAGGTACTGCTCGATCCGCTCGGTCCCGCCCTGCCGCAGCCGGAACTGCACGTTGGGCCGCCGGGGCCGGTATCCGCTGAGCAGCGTCGGCACGACCAGCGGGCCCATGGTGTTCAGGAACGCCAGGTTCACGGTCCCGCGGTCGGGATCAGCCAGCTCGCCGATGGACCGCCGGGCGCCGTCGACCGCAGTGACGGCCCGGCGGGCCCCCTCCAGCAGCGCCTGCCCGTTGGCGTTGAGCCGCAGCACCCGCCCGACCCGGTCGAACAACGGGGCCCCGACCTCCCGTTCCAGCCGGCCCAGGCCCCGAGACAGCGCCGGCTGAGACAGGTGCAGCGTCTCGGCCGCCTCGGTCACCGTCCGGCTCTCCGCGACCCTGATGAACCATCGCAGCTCGTCCATGTCCACGAATCGATGTCTAGCACGCATCGTTTCGATGGGGAATGTTCATTGGACGCATCAATGCCGCCGGGGCGACCCTCAAGGAGTGACACCACTCGCGCTCGGTCTCGTCGCCGCGACCGGCCTGATCGTCGGCATGCTCAACGCCGTGGCCGGCGCGGGAGCCCTGCTCACCTTCCCGCTGATGGTCGCGCTCGGCCTGAGCCCGCTGGCGGCCAACGTGACCAACTGCGTCGGCGTCGTGCCGGGCTCGATGGCCGCGATCGTCGGCTTCCGCAGGGAACTGCGCGGCCAGGGACCCACCCTGCGCAAGCTGGTGCCGCCGGCGGCGATCGGGTCCGTCGTCGGCGCGGCGTTGCTGTTCACGTTGCCCAGCAAGGTTTTCGACTACGCGGCACCCGGCCTGCTGGCGCTGGGCGCGGTGCTGGTGCTCACGCAACCGTTGCTGGCCAAGCGATTGCGCGCCCGTGCGCCGCACCGCAACAACAAAGGCCTGATCGCCGGCATGTTCGCCAACGGCGCGTACGGCGGTTACTTCGGGGCCGGTGTCGGCATCATCTTCGCCGCGCTGCTGGGGCTCATGGTCACCGACGACGCGCACAGGATGAACGCCATCAAGAACGTGCTCCAGACCGCGGCCAACGGCGTGGCCGGCGTGATCTTCGCCTTCACCGCCCCCGTGAACTGGCCGGCGGCGATCGTGCTGGCCGCGACCACGGCGATCGGCGGCCCGCTCGGGGCCCGGATTTCCCGCTACCTCCCGGCCACCGCCCTGCGCTCGGTGATCGGCGTCCTCGGCCTGGTCACCGCGTCCACGCTGCTGCTGCGGACCTTCTGACCGGCGCTACCATCGGCTCATGGGGGATAAGCGGATCAAGGTCTCGGTGTTGGATGTTGCCCCGGTCACCTGTAGGACGGTGCGCCGTATCCTATTGTCGCGTCTATGCAACAATCAGCGAACTCACTCGTTTGCAGGCATTCGTAAGGAAAGCCCGTACGACGTGGGTCGAACGACTCCCGGAGGCAATTACGTATATGCACTTGGTGGTATTTGCCATCAAATGAATGACCTATTTACGTACCCCCTTGCCGTGGCTCCCCCTAGCAAACCTTTCGGGCACGTCTCACTTCAGCTCATTCCCCAAGAGATAAGCACCATGAACAATGTCCTAAGAGGACTAGTCATCGATCTTCGAGATACAACATAGAGAGGTTCTCAATTAGGCACGTTTTAACGGCCTAGATCAGGATAAGCAGCCTTGGCCGTCGAGTAATCTTGCTAGTTAGTCGACATCATGGGTCTTCTGCTCTTACAAGTGACATATGCAGCGATAATTCCTACGATACCCCACAAGGTTCGCGTTAGCTAAATCCGCGAAAAAGCAGACGGTTCGGCGTGCTGTCCGCGTTCCATCCGGGACGGATCGACCTTGAGAGTCGGCCGCGCCCCCGGGCGATGACGCGCGCGTCGCCACCGCGTTGCGGCGCGCGGGCGACCCGGGCGAGGACGAGTTCGCCGCGCAACTGGCCGAGCTGGCCGGGTATTTCGGGAGCGGCGGCCCCCTCTCGGCCGGCGCCGCCGCCGAGCACCGGCCGCCGATCTGGCTACTGGGTTCGAGTCCGTCCAGCGCGAAGACGGCCGCCCGCCTCGGGCTCCGGTACGCGTACGCCCACCAGATCAAGCCGGCGACCACCGAGGAGTCGCTGCGCGCCTACCGTGACGGGTTCCAGCCCTCCGCCGACCTCGCTGAGCCGTACGCGATGGTGGGCGCGGCGGTCACCGTGGCCGAAACGGACGCGGAGGCCGACCGGATCATGCGTCCCTACCTGCTGTCGCGGCTGTCGATGCGCGCCGGGACCGGGTTCGACGCCTTCCCCGGCCAGCGGGAAGCCGACGCCTACTCCTTCTCGTCGGAGGAGCGCGACCACGTGCAGGGTTTCGCCGACGCACAGCTGGTCGGCGGCCCCGACACGGTCCGGCAGAAGGCGACCGCGCTGCTCGCCGCGACGGGCGCCGACGAGCTGATGGCGCTCACCCTCGTGCCGGACCCCGAGGACCGGGTCAACTCCTACCGTCTGCTCGCCGAGATCGTGCCCTAGCCGGCGAACACGGTGGACGGCAGCCCGACGCCGAAACCGGGCAACACCAACAGGGATCCGGCCAGCTCCTCCGGCTCCTGGAGCCCTTCGCGAGCAGTCGTCACGTACAGGTCGGTGAAGTCGTGGCCGCCGAAGGCGCACGCGGTCGGCTGCGAAACCGGCATCGGCACCTCACGGTCCAGCTTGCCCTCCGGTGTGTAGCGCCGAATCGCGTTCCCGCCCCACAGCGCCACCCACAGGCAGCCGTCGGCGTCCACACACATGCCGTCGGGGGAGCCCGGCGTGCCCTCGACAGTACACAGTGGACGGCGATCGGCGGCGGAACCCGTTGCCAGGTCGTAGTCGAAGACGTCGACCCGACCGGTCGGGGTGTCGATGTAGTACATCAGCGTGCTGTCCGGGCTCCACGCGATCCCGTTGCTGATGGTCACGTCGTCCAACAGCACCTTGGCCGCGCCGTCCGGTTCCACCCGCGCCAGCCACCCGCCGCCCTCGGCCGCGTCGTAGCGCATGGTGCCGGCCCACAGCCGCCCCGCGGCGTCCACCGCCGCGTCGTTGCCGCGCACGCCTTCGCGTTCCCAGTACACCAGCCATCGCTGCCCACCGTCGGCGTCCAACAACGCCACGCCGTCCTTCAGGTTCGCGACGAGCCCACCCGCCGCCCGCGGCTTGGCCGCCCCCACATGCTGCGGCGTCGGCAGCACGTCGTCCGTGCCCCGCCCCGGGTCGTACCGATGCACCGCGCTACCCAGAATGTCCACCCACAGCAGCGTCGACGTCGACGTGTCCCACGTGGGGCCCTCGCCGAGCGTCGCGTCGCCGCGCACCGCCACCTCGAACACTAACTCCACCTTAAGGGTTGTTCCTGATGCCCTGGACCGTTGACCGGCCTTACGCTCGGTTACGTGGCTACCCTTCCCGCACCGTCGGCGCCTGGCAAGCCCGTCAACCGGGTTCTGCCGCCGAGACCGCTGCAAGCGGCCGTGGTGATCGGCGCGTTCACCGCGCTGCTGTACGTGCTGGAGTTCGTCAACCTGGCGTTCTTCCGCGGCACGCTCAGTGACTACGGCATCGTGTCGCACCGGGTGACCGGCCTGCTCGGCGTGATATGGGCGCCGCTGCTGCACGTGGGCTGGCAGCACCTGGTCTCCAACACCCTGCCGGTGGTGCTGTTCGGCTTCCTGGCCATGGCGGTGGGGATCAGGCAGTGGGCCGCGGTCACGGTGACGATCTGGCTGATCAGCGGACTGGGCGTGTGGCTGACGGAGGACACCGGCGTGTCCACGGTGGGGGCGTCGGGCATCGCGTTCGGCTGGCTGATGTTCCTGTTGGTGCGCGGCCTGTTCAACCGCAGCGTCAAGCAGCTGGCGGTGGCTGTGGTGCTGTTCTTCTACTGGGGCAGCGCGCTGTGGGGCCTGCTGCCCAACGTGAATCCGGAGATCTCGTGGCAGGCCCACGCCTTCGGCGCGCTGGGCGGACTGCTGGCCGCCTGGCTGGTCGCGATGGCCAACCGACCGGCCCGCACCGCCGGTAGTCTCGCAGCGTGAGCCTCGCCGCCGACGCACCGATCGGGATCTTCGACTCCGGAGTGGGCGGCCTCACGGTCGCCCGCGCGATCATGGACCAGCTGCCCGGCGAACGCGTCCGGTACCTAGGCGACACCGCGAACTGCCCGTACGGCCCGCTGCCCATCGCCGAGGCCCGGCGGCACGCCCTCGCGGCGTTCGACCAGCTGGTGGCCAGCGGCGTGAAGATGCTGGTCATCGCCTGCAACACGGCGTCGGCCGCCTGCCTGCGCGACGCTCGCGAGCGCTACGACATCCCGGTGGTCGAGGTGGTCCTGCCGGCGGTGCGCCGGGCCGTGGCCACCAGCCGCTCCGGCCGCATCGGCCTGATCGGCACGCAGGGCACCGTGCAGTCACGGGCGTACGACGACGCGTTCGCCGCCGCCCCGCAGGTCACGCTGACCAGCGCGGCCTGCCCGCGGTTCGTGGACTTCGTGGAGCGCGGCATCACCTCCGGCCGGCAGGTCCTCGGCCTGACCGAGATGTACCTGGAGCCGCTGCACCGCGCCGACGTGGACACGCTCATCCTCGGCTGCACCCACTACCCCCTGCTCACGGGCGTGATCCAGATCGTGATGGGCGAGCAGGTGACCCTGGTGTCCAGCGCCGAGGAGACGGCCAAGGACGTGGTCCGCGTGCTCACCGAGCGCGACCTGTTCCGGGAGTCCGCCGAGGAGTACCCGGAACACGAGTTCCTGGCCACCGGCCCCGCCGAGCCGTTCCGGCGATTGGCCCGCCGGTTCCTCGGTCCGCAGGTAGGAGCGGTCGGGGCCGTCATGTCACCCTCTACGCCGTGAAGCTGACCATCATCGGGTGCTCGGGCAGCGTGCCCGGGCCGGCCGCGCCCGCCCCGTGCTACCTGGTCGAGGCGGACGGCTTCCGGCTGGTGCTGGACCTGGGCAACGGCGCCCTGGCCGAGTTGCAGGCCCGGATCAGCACGTTCGACGTCGACGCGCTGGCCTTCTCGCACCTGCACCCCGACCACTGCGCCGACTTCAGCGCGCTGGCGGTGTTGCGCCGCTACCACCCGGACCCGCCGTACCCGCCCGAGCAGCGGCGGCTGCCGGTGCACGGCCCGTCCGACACGGCTCGGCGGTTCGCCGCCCAGTACGCGCCGAACGATGGCGAGCGGCTCGTCACGGACTTCTCCGACGTGTTCGACTTCCACCCGCTGACCGGCGAGACCGTGCAGATCGGGGCCGCTCAAGGTGACCTCGGCCCGTGTCATGCACCCGTGTGAGGCCTACGGGCTTCCGGGATCGAGCACGACGGCCGGTCGCTGGTCTACTCCGGCGACACCGCGGCCTGCCCCGCGCTGGACAGCCTGTCGGCCGGCGTGGACCTGCTGCTGGCCGAAGCCACCTGGACCGACCTGCCGACCCGTCCCGCGGACATGCACATGTCCGGCCGGCAGGCAGGTCAGACCGCGTGCCGAGCCGGAGTGGGCAGGCTCATGCTCACCCATGTCGCGCCCTGGACCGACGCACAGGTCGTGCTGGCCGAGGCGCGGGGCGAGTTCGTCGGCGAGGTGCTGCTCGCCGAGCAGGGCAGGTCCTACGAGGTCTGACCCACAAGGGACCTAGGTCAGCCGCCCACGCCCTTCCACACCGCCGAGGCGCCGCTGTCGCCGATCAGGAAGATCTCGTACGACACGGCGACCGCGCTGGCGATCACCGCGATCGCGACGATGACCGTGATCACGCCCCAGAACCGGGACGACGACTGGCCATCCTCCTCGACCAGGCCGGGCGTGGCGGCGGTCTCCTCGTCGAGCTCCTCCAGGCTGTGCACGCCCGGGGCGACCGGCTGCTGGCGCGGGGCCGCCGAGGCCACCCGGGCCCGGACGCCGCCGGTGGCCCGCTCGCGGTCGGCGATGCGGCCCACGACCAGCAGCAGGAGCAGCATCACGCCGAAGGCGATGGCGTAGGGCAGCAGAGCGTTGCCGAGGTCCCGGTGGTGGGCCAGCCCGGGTGGGGAGCCCTTGATGGTGTTGTACAGCGCCTCGCCGGCCTGCTGGGTGATCGGCACCGCGCCGATGCCCAGCACGGCCAGCACGAGCACCGGCAGCCAGTAGCGCCGCCGCCACTTCGGGACCACGGCGATGATGATGCTGCCGACCGCGGCCAGGGGCAGCAGCACGACGACGGCATGCACCAGCAGCGGGTGAAGCGGCAGCCCGTTGATGGTGAACGAGTTGTCGGCAAGGGTCATGACAACCTCACGTTGGGAACGAGCAAGTGGTTCAAAACCGGGGGTCGATCGGTGCCCGTAGGCTAGCCGCGTGGTTAGAGCAGACGGCCGAGGCGACGAGTCCCTCCGCGAGATCAAGATCACCCGTGGCTACCAGCAGTGGCCGGCGGGGTCCGTGCTGGTCGAGTTCGGCAACACCCGGGTGCTGTGCGCGGCCAGCGTGACCGAGGGCGTGCCGCGCTGGCGGGCCGGGTCCGGGCTGGGCTGGGTCACCGCCGAGTACGCCATGCTGCCCTCGGCCACCCACACCCGGGGCGACCGTGAGTCGGTCAAGGGCAGGATCGGCGGCCGCACGCACGAGATCAGCCGGCTGATCGGGCGGGCCCTGCGGGCCTGCATCGACCTGTCCGCGCTGGGCGAGAACACCATCGTCATCGACTGCGACGTGATCCAGGCCGACGGCGGCACCCGCACCGCGGCCATCACCGGCGCGTACGTGGCGCTGGCCGACGCGATCACCTGGCTGGACGCGGCCGGCCGGCTGGCCGACCCCAAGCCGCTGTCCTGCTCGGTGTCGGCGGTCAGCGTCGGCGTGATCGACGGCCGGGTCCGGTTGGACCTGCCGTACGAGGAGGACTCCCGGGCCGAGGTCGACATGAACGTGGTCGCCACCGACGCCGGCACCCTGGTCGAGGTGCAGGGCACCGGCGAGGGCGCCACCTTCGCCCGCTCCACCCTGGACCAGATGCTGGACCTGGCGCTGGCCGGCTGCGCGGAGCTGACCCGCCTGCAGAACGAGGCACTGGCGCTGCCCTACCCGGGCCAGCTGCCGGAGCCCTCGCCCAAGGGGCGGCGCAAGTCGTGACCAAGCTGCTGCTGGCCACCCGCAACGCCAAGAAGCTGGTGGAGCTGGACCGCATCATGGTCGCCGCGGAGGTCACAGGCGTCGAGGTCATCGGCCTCGACGCTGTGGCCGCTTTCCCGGAGGCCCCGGAGACCGCGCCCGACTTCGAGGGCAACGCCCTGGCCAAGGCCCGTGACGCCGTCGCCGCGACCGGTCTGCCGGCCGTGGCCGACGACTCCGGGCTGGCCGTCGACGCGTTGAACGGCATGCCCGGCGTGCTGTCGGCCCGCTGGTCGGGCCGGCACGGCGACGACCTGGCCAACCTGGAGCTCGTGCTGGCCCAGCTCGGCGACGTGCCGGACGAGCGTCGTGGCGCCGCCTTCGTCAGCGCCGCCGCCCTGGTGCTGCCGGGCGGGGCCGAGGTTGTCGTGCGGGGGGAGTGGCGGGGCACCCTGATCCGGGAATCCCGTGGCGCCAACGGTTTCGGGTACGACCCGATCTTCGTGCCGGAGGGCGAGACCCGCACCTCGGCGGAGCTGTCCCCGGCCGAGAAGGACGCCCTCTCCCACCGCGGCCGCGCCCTCCGTTTGTTGCTCCCCCACATCACCGCCGCCCTCACCTGAACCCCTCCTGATGCAGGGGAGGTGCCACCCCGAGGCAGCAGTACGTTAGACGACCTTGAGAGTTCTTTACTACAGCAGTTTTCCCGGACCTCATTCTCTTATCTTTCATTGCCGGAACCAATCGTGCTAACATGCGTCGCGTTAGATTACGCTGAACCCAATGCGTTGTGCCAGAGTCATCTATCTGAACCGAGCTAAACCTAGGGCAAAGCGAAAGAGCATCACATGGAATACACGACGGCCCGTCATTATCACGCGGTTGGGTAATCTAATCACTCTTCTGGTGACGTAAGCGTGATCGGCCCTGTTCAGGGCGTGTAGGCGGTGCACGCCCCAACCCCAGTGCGGCACCGGCGCGTGCTTCACGGGCTCGGCGCCCGGCTGAGAATTGGCCAGCGCGATCCGCGTGCCCCACTCCAGGTAGCCGGTGAAGGCCGCCCGGAACTCCGGATCGGCCGGCAGCCCGACCTCGTCGGCGGCGTCCTGGAGCAGGCTGATCCAGCGGCGGCGCTGGGGTTCGGTGATCGCCTTGCCCAGGTGCATGCCCAGCATCGTCGAATAGCCGCCGCGCTCCGCGGTGTAGGTCGTCGGCCCGCCGAACACCTCGCCCAGCCAGTGCGCCACCCGCCGGGGGTGGTCCGACGACATGCCCCGGAACATCGGCTCCAGCAGGTCGTCCTTGAGGACCTCCCGGTAGAAGGCCTCGGTCAGCTCGGTCAGCGCCTTCTCGCCGCCGGCCCAGTCGTACAGCGTCGGCGGCCCGTCCTGCTCCGGATTGCCCATCTCCACCCCTTGTCGATCTCGCTCGGCGACGGTCGGTGGCTACCCTGGCCGTCAGCCGGCAGGGCCGACAAGTACGCACTTTCCGGTAGGCACCCAGGGGGCTGAACATGGCGCAGCAGCGGTACCACTGTCCGGTCGAGCTCACTCTGGACGTCGTCGGCGGGCGCTGGCGGGTCCTGATCCTGGCCCGCCTCAAGCAGGGCCCGCTGCGCTACGGCCAGCTCCGCCGGCTCATCCCGGACATCAGCGAGAAGATGCTGACGCAGCGCCTGCGTGAGCTGGAGTCGGACGGTCTCGTGCTGCGGGATGCCAGCCAGGAGCCCGAGTTGCGCACGGACTACCGGCTCAGCCCGGAGGGCGAGACCCTGGCCCCGGTGCTGCAAGGCCTGTACGACTGGGGTCTCGCCCGCGCCGAGCGAACGGGCGTCGACGTCTCCGGTGTCACGCCGTCTGGTGCGTGACCGACATCTGCACCACCAGCACGCCGGCCAGGATCAGCGCCATGCCGCCGATCGTCCACGCCGAGACGGGCTCGGAGAACAGCACGCGGTTGGCCACGACGACCAGGGCGATGCCGCCGCCGGCCCACACCGCGTAGGTGACCGGCATCGGCATGCCCATGCGGATCACCTGTGACTCCAGGTAGAAGGCGAGCGCGTAGCCGGCGATCAGGCCGAGCACGGGCAGCGCGTGGCTCAGGCCGTCGGACAGTTTCAACATGATCGTCGCGAACACCTCGGCGACGATGGCGAGGGCGAGCAGGATCCACATCAGCATTGCTGGTTCCAGGTTTCCGGCGCGCGCCGACGGCCGGTCCGCCGGTGGCGGATCGGGGGCGCGCGAAAGGGGCCGCCGAAAGATCAGCGGTTACGGGAGTGGGGGGCCGTCAGCCCGTACTCAACCGCCCCGGGTCGGGAAGTGGACCCGCATGACGAATTTGGAGGGACGCTCAGGACCGCTTGGTGTGGAGGAACCACACACGGCGTATCACCCTCTGCGTTGAACCGGGGCGGCCATTCGCCAGCCCTCACGGCCGAGCTTACCCCAATCGGGGGTTCACAGGCCGGGCGCGAGCGCCGTGACCTCGTCGTTCACCGCCGCGGTGGCCGCCGCCCAGTCGGTGCCGACCGGGAACGATGCCAGCACGACCACGACAAATCGCCAGCCGGCGCCGACCAGGCCGCTGGTGTGCAACACCACATCGCGCGGGCTCTGCGACCAGCCCTGTTTCACCGCCCACGGCCGCGGCAGCCGGGACGGGATCCCGAAGTACTGGTCGAAGCCGTCCGATCCGTGCCGCGGCGCGGTGGCCAGCGCGTTCACGATCAGGTCGCGCCACGGCGACTCCAGCACGTGCCGGTAGATCGCCACCACATCGGCGATGCCCAGCATCGTGTCGCCCCAGCGGCCCACGATCTCCGGCGGACGGGTCGCCGGCAGCGCCAGCCGTTCCGCCGTGCGCATGACGATGTCCGGGCCGCCGTCGGCGTCCCACAGCTCGTTGGCCACGGTGTCGTCGCTGGCCGACAGCATCCGCCACAGCGCGTCACGCAGCGGCGGCTCGTCGGGCCGCCGCCCCAGCACGTCCAGCGCGATCAGCAGCTTCACCAGTGAGGCGGACCGGAAGCTCAGCTCCGGCCCCTCCCAGCGCAGCGCCCGATCGGCGGACCGGTCGTATACCGCTACGGCCCGGCTCAGATGCCGAGGTCCTTGCGCAGCTTGGCGACGTGCCCGGTGGCCCGCACGTTGTACGAGGCCTTGGCGATCTTGCCGTCGGCGTCGACGACGAACGTGGAGCGGATCACGCCCATCACCGTGCGCCCGTAGTTCTGCTTCTCGCCGAAGACGGCCCAGCGCTGCATCACGGCCTTGTCGGCGTCCGAGAGCAGCGGGAAGGTCAGGCCCTCGGCGTCACGGAACTTGGCCAGCTTCTCCACCTTGTCCGGGGAGATGCCCAGCACCGCGAGACCGGCGTCGTTGAACTCGGCCAGGTTGTCCCGGAAGTCGCAGGCCTGCTTGGTGCAGCCCGGCGTCATGGCGGCCGGGTAGAAGTACACGACGACCTGGCGCCCGCGGTAGTCGGACAGCGAGACCTTGTTGCCCTCGCTGTCCAGGAGCGTGAAGTCCGGCGCCGTGTCGCCGACCGCCAGTCGCGTCTGCTCAGTCATAGCGCGAACGTAGCGTGCCCCACCGACAATCGGCCTAGGCGGTCCCCGCGAACGCCGTCGCCGGCACCGCGTCGACCACGTCCGGCTGCACCAGGATCCGCAGGTCGGTCGGTTGCTGCGGCACGGCGAAGGCCACCGTCAGCTGCACGGTCCTGCCCGGTGCGAGATCCTCCTGCGCGGCCACGTAGCCGCCGAGCCCCTGCGCGGGGTCCACTACCTCCTGCGCCAGCTGGCCGCCGACCGTCGCCTTCACGGCCAGCTGCGACGGCTTGTACGTGGTGGCCGTGCCGTTCTCCACCGTCAGCTCGAACACCGCCGCCCGCGCCGCCTGCGGGTACGCGGTGCTGCTCGGCTTGAGCGACCGGGGCTGCGAGATGGTGATCGCCAACCCGTTCGGCCAGGTCCGCCGGTCCCCGAACGCCGCGTCCACGGTCTTCGCGGCCTGGCTCACCGTCGGATTCGCGCTGCTCTGCACGGCCGACAGCTGGGGACCGCCCGCCGTGCCGCACCCGGCCAGCAGCGCCGCGAGGCATGCCGCCCCGATCAGCCTGACGATCCGCACTTGTCACTCCCCTCAGCAAACCTCTCCACCTTGGCCGCCATCCGGGTGTCCGGGCCAACCGGTTACGACAGTCGAGGCACACCTGGTGCCAGGACGTGGCCAAGCCGTAACCGATTGACGACGGAGTGTGGGCGGGCCCACAGGCTCTTGTCGAATTTTCCGAACCGGGAGCCGGTGTCCGATTGGTCCACAGTGGTGACGCGGGCCTCCTGGTAGGCGACCTGGGGGTACCCGGCGTCCTACAGTCGGGGGCGTGACTTCAGCCGATTCCACCGTCGCCGGCCGGCCGTTGCGCGCCGACGCCCGGCGCAACCGGGCCCGGGTGCTCGAGGTGGCGCAGCAGGTGTTCGCCGAGGAGGGCCTCGCGGTCCCGATCGACGAGATCGCGCGGCGGGCGGGGGTCGGCGTGGGCACCGTCTACCGGCACTTCCCGACCAAGGACGCGCTGTTCGTGGCGATCATCCAGGAGCGCCTGCGGTCGGTCGGGGAGGTGGCCAGGAAGCTGGCCGAGGGGCCGGCCGCGGGCCGGGCGTTCTTCGGTTTCTTCGAGCGCATGGTCCGCGACGCCAGCCTGAACAAGGCGCTGTTCGACGCGCTGGCGGCCGGCGGCGGCCTCAACCAGGAGCTGACGGCGGAGGCGCGGCAGGTGATGATGACCGGCCTCGGCGACCTGCTGGCCAAGGCCCAGGAGGCCGGCGAGGTGCGGCCGGACCTGACGGCCGCCGACGTGAAGACGCTCATAGTGGGCTGCCTGAGCATGGCCCGACAGGGCACCGCCGACCCGGGCCTGATGGTCGGTGTGGTGTGCGCCGGGATGCGGCCGGTCAGTCCAGTCCGGACACCCGAAGCGTGATGTTGAGGCGGCCGGCGGTCAGCCCGGTCGCCGGATCTCCGGTCCCTGGCAGGGTTTTCGTCACGCCGTGATACGCGAACCGGGACGGCCCACCGAAGACGAACAGGTCGCCGGACCGCAGTTCGACGTCGGTCCACGGCCGGTTGCGGTGCTCGGTGTTGCCGAAGCGGAACACGCAGCTGTCGCCGATGCTCAGCGACACGACCGGCGCCTCGCTCCGCTCGTCCTTGTCCTGGTGCATGCCCATCTTCGCGTCCTGGTCGTAGAAGTTGACCAGGGCGACGTCCGGCCGGTATCCGGGATCCCCGACCGCCCGCGCGCCCAGCTCCGCCAACCAGTCCGGCAGCGGCTTCACGGGAGAGCCGTCCTCGGTGAAGCGGCTGTAGCGATACGGCGTCCAGTGCCAGCCCAGGCACACCGTCTGCACGGACATCACGCCGCCGCTGGGCAGCGTCGTGTGGCGCATGCCGGCCGGGGGAACGGCCCACTCCCGGCACGCGGCGACCACGCGGCGCTGGTCGTCGAGGTTCAGCCAGTCGGGTGTGTGCACAGCGCCGGGTGCGATCTCCACCGGCGGCCGGCCGAACATCGAGTCTGCCTGCATGACGCCTCCGCCATCCGGCGGCAACCCCCTAACCGCAGCTCAGACCGCGGGGCACAGCACGCCCCGGGTGTGTTGGGGGTCGCCCCCCAACACCAAAAACCGGAGCGACCTGGTGAGCGCTCTCCGCGAGCACAGGTCGCCCATCGCGTAGGGCCAGTCGGACTCGAACCGACACTGGCACGGACCTAAACCGTGTGCCTCTGCCAATTGGGCTATGGCCCCCTCGCCGTAAGCCTAGCGGGCGGCGTCCGGCGGGCCTGTCGAACCGGCCTTAACGTGGTCAACTACGGTGGTTCAGGCACGCACGGCGAGGAGGAACAGTGGCCCGCGATCCCGACACCATCCAGCGTGAGATCGAGCAGGCGCGTGACGCGCTGGCCGCCACCCTGGACGAGTTGGCCGTGAAGGCCAACCCGAAGCAGTACGTGGACCAGGGCAAGGACGCGGTCCGCTCCCGGCTGTCCGATCCGCGGGTGAAGTACGCGTTGATCGGCGTCGGCGTGCTGGTCGGTGTCCTGGTGGTGCGCAAGCTTTTCCGCTGACGATCTGAGCTGACGCGAGACCCCCGCCGCGGCGGGGGTCTTCGTGTGTCAGGGTCTCAGCAGCGGCAGCAGCACCTGGTCGACCAGCCGGTCCACGAAGGTGTCGTCGAGCGGGTCGCCGGTGAGCATCAGCCGGTAGGTCAGCGCCGCGCCGGCCAGCTCGACCGCCATGCCGCGCGGGGCGTCCAGGCGGACCTCGCCACGGGCGGTGCCGCGGTCGATGATGCCGCGCAGCACATCCCGCTGCGCCACCAGGAACGTCTCCCGGAACGCCGTGGCCAGCTCGGGCTCGTGGGGGAGCTCGCCGACCAGCGCCTGCGCCGCCTTGCCGGTCGGGCCGGACAGGAACGCGGCGAAGGCGCTGAGGAACTCCCGCAGGTCGCCGGTGAGCGACCCGGTGTCGGGCTCCGGGATCTCCTGGTGCACCAACTGGTTCACGGTGTCGATGACCAGGTCGAGCTTGGACTCCCAGCGCCGGTAGATGGTCGCCTTGCCGGCGCGCGCCTTGGCCGCCACGGCGTCCATGGTCAACGCCCGGTAGCCGACCTCGGCCATCACCTCAAGGGCCGCCCGGCGCAACGCCTCGTCGCGGGTGGCGTCCCTCGGCCGACCGCGGGCAGCCGCGTTTGCCTGCTCCGCGTACGACGTTGTGGCCAAGACCAGCCTCCCGATACTGCACCAGGTCGCCTTTCGGGGATCATCCTAGGTGCAATCAGCCGGTCGGGTGGCTCAGATCTCCGCGTCCAGCGCCTCTTCAGCCAACTCGGAGAGATCCATCTCCTGCGTGTTCTCCCCGACCTTGGGCGGGTCGCCGGCCGGCGTGTCGGCCGCCGGCGGCTGGGGCTGCGGCAGGGACGGCGTGCTCAGGCCGTGCCTGGCGTGCAGATAGGCGGTGGTGAAGGCGAAGGCGTCGCCCTCCAGCAGGTGCACGACGGTCGGCTTGCGCTCGGTGTCGGCGCCGGTCAGCTGCTCGACCAACTGGTCGGCGCGGTCCCGCGCGGCGATCAGGCCGGGCGCCTGCTCGGTCAGCACGGTGTCGTCGGACCGGACGTTGACCGTCCAGTCCTCGCCCTGCGGCTGATAGTTCACCAAGATCGGTGTCGCGCCCATCCTCGATCACCCTCCCCGTTCAACGCGGCCTCCCCGGTCGACGGGGCCGCTGGAGGTGAAACGCGGACCCGTCGGACGCATGACGACGCTACACCGATCGGGTGACCGCCAACCGGGTCTTACACCAAAGCGTGCCTACCTTGTCGCTGTTCATCGCCCGCTTGTTCGATCATCCGGGCGGCCACCCGGTCGATGGCCGCGTCCAGGTCGGCCCGGCCGTCGGGCCGCCAGTCGGCCAGCCGCTCCACGATCCAGTCCCGCCAGGCGTGGGCCAGCCGCTCGAACTCGGCGTGCCCGCGCTCGGTCAGCTCCAACTCCTCGCCGCGGCGCTCCAGGTAGCCGCTGAACTCCAGCGCGAAGAACGCCGGCTCGAACACCTTGCCCGGGATCCGGTGCCGCTCCGCGATGGCGGCGACGGTGGCCGGCCGGTGCAGCTTGTGCTGGAACTTGACGCGCATGAGGCACCAGACGCCGCCTTCGTCCAGGCTCGTGCCGGACCGGCCGAGGATCTCCGGCGCGGCCTGCCGGCGCTCCCGGTACAGCAGGGTGGCGATGGCCCGCTCCAGCTCGCGGTCGGAATCCCGGGCCTCCGGCATGGCGAAGCCCTCGCCCATCTCCGGCGCGCTGGCCCGTGACGTGTCGCGCAGCGGCATCTCCTTGAGGAAGAACGACACCAGCAGCGCCAGCACGCCGACCGGCACCGCGTACAGGAACACCGTGTGCAGCGAGTCGGAGTAGGCCTGCACGATCGGCGCCGACAGCACGTCCGGCAGGGCGTGCAGCAGCGACGGCACGGCCGTCACGTGCGGGTCGACACCCTGCGGCAGCGGATGCGCGGCCAGCGTCGACGTCAGGTTGGCGGTGAGCTGGCTGGAGTAGATCGAGCCGAAGATGGCGGCGCCGAACGAGCTGCCGATGGAGCGCAGGAACGTCACGCCCGAGGTGGCCACGCCCAGGTCGGCGTAGTCGACGGTGTTCTGCACGGCGATCGTCAGCACCTGCATGGCCAGGCCGATGCCGACGCCCAGCACCAGCATGTAGACCGAGGACAGCACGAGCCCGGTCCCCGGCGTGAGCAGCGACAGCAGGTAGAGGCCGGCGCTGATGCCGAAGCTGCCCAGGATCGGGAAGATCTTGTACCGCCCGGTCCGGCTCACCACGTTGCCGGAGAAGATCGAGGCCACCAGCAGGCCGAGCACCATCGGCAGCAGCCGGATGCCGGACGAGGTGGCGGACGTGCCCTCCACGTACTGCATGTACGTCGGCAGGAACGACAGGGCGCCCAGCATGGCGAAGCCGACGATGAAGCTGAGGATGCCGGCCACCGTGAACACCGGGTTGCCGAACAGCCGCATGGGCAGCATCGGTTCCTTGGCCCGCAGCTCGACCAGGACGAACAGGGCCAGCAGCACGACCGAGCCGACCGACATCCAGATGATCTCCGGCGAGTTCCAGGCGTAGGTCGAGCCGCCCCAGCTGGTGACCAGCGTCAGCCCGGTGACGGCCAGGCCGATCAGCACGATGCCCATGTAGTCGACGACCGGCTTGAGGGCCGCCTTCACCGACGGCATGGCCACCGCCGCGACGATGAGGACCACCACGACCAGCGGGATGTTCACGTAGAACGCCCAGCGCCAGGACAGGTGGTCCACGAACAGGCCGCCCAGCATCGGGCCGACCACCGTCACCACGCCGAACACCGAGCCCAGCAGGCCCTGGTACTTGCCGCGGTCGCGCAACGGGATGAAGTCGGCGATGAGCGCGGTGGCCGTCACCAGCAGTCCGCCGCCGCCGATGCCCTGCACGGCCCGCCAGATGATCAGCCAGGTCATGGAGTCGGCGAAGCCGCTGAAGAAGGAGCCGACGCCGAAGATCACCACCGACAGCTGGAACATCAGCTTGCGGCCGAACAGGTCGCCGAACTTGCCGACGACCACCGTCATGATCGTCTCGGCCAGCAGGTAGGCCGTGACCACCCAGGACAGGTGGCCGGCCCCGCCGAGGTCGCCGACGATCGTGGGCAGTGCCGTGCCCACGATGGTCTGGTCCAGCGCCGCCAGCAGCACGCCGAGCAGCACCACACCGAAGATCGCGTTCGTCCGGCCGCGGCTCACGCTCGCGGTGTCCGGCTCGACTGCGGTGGTGGCAGCCATGTCGCCCCCTCGTCCCGGTCGGTTCCGACTTCACCGCACCGAGCCGTCCGCCGCAGCGGACGTCACCCGGAGAGGTGATCTCCCGGGTTCGAGCGTACAGAACAGTTCTGTTCTATCGGTTGTGATCCCGCTGACCCAGCAGCGGCGCCAGCAGACCGTCCACGATCCGGTCGACCAGGGCGTCGTTCAGGGGCTGGTCCCGGAACAGCAGGGTCGTGATGGCCAGCGACATCGGCAGCTCGCCCAGCAGCTCCAGGTCCACGCCGGGCGGCAGCTCGTCGCGGGCCTTGGCGGCGTCCAGCACCACGGACATCGGGCTGATGCCGCCCTGACCGAGCTGCTCGCCCATCAGCCGGGCCAGCTCGGGGTCCCGGCGGCTGCCCTCCAGCAGGGCCAGCAGCAGGCCGCGCCGGTCTCCCGGTGCCTCGGTGCGCAGCCACTGCTTGGCCAGCTCCCGCACGTCACCCAGGTACGAGCCGGTGTCCGGGGCCTGCACCTCGACCCGGTTGGCGTCCACCGCCGCCACGATCAGATGCGCCTTGGACGGCCAGCGCTGGTAGAGGCTGCCCTTGCTGACGTGTGCCCGTTGCGCGACGAGGTCCATGTTGAACCGCTCGTAACCGACCTCGGCCACCACGTCGAGGGCCGCGGTCAGCACCTCGGCCAGGCGCTCCGGGGTGTCGAGGGGGACGCGTCTGCGCGACGGGGACGACATTCCGGGGACAGTACTTCCAGGCCCGCGGTCTCGGCCTCGCGGTCGAGCCCGCTCCGGGGCGGCCCGTTCGGCGTAGCGTGGACGGAGATCGGTCACCCGAACAGTTCAATTACCGCGACGGAGCCCATTGCCGCCATGTCGGACATCCCGATTCGCCGCGCGGCGGCCGTGCTCGGCGGTTTTGTCGTCGGCGCGGGCATGTTCTCCATCGCCGGGCTGATGCCGTCGCTCACCATCGAACTCGACGTTTCCGATGCCGAGGTCGCACAACTGCTCACCGTTTTCGGATTGACGTGCGCGATTGTGCTGCCATTCATCGGCCGGGTCGATCCCCGTCGGCTGCTGCCGATCGGCCTGGCCGTTCTGACCATCGGAAACGGGTTTTCGGTATTCGTCGACCATTTTTTCCTGCTTCTCGCCGGTCGAATTGTGCTCGCGGTCGGCGCGGCGTGTGTCGTGCGGGCCGGTGGTCGCGGCCTGGCCGGCGGGACGGCTTTCGGGGCCGTTCTCGGCGCACCGCTGGCCGCCGTGATCGCGGACCAGGCCGGTTATCGGGCCGTGTTCGTGCTGCTGGCCGTGCTGGCCGCGATCGGCGTTGCCGACGCGCTACTCGGCGTGCCGGGGCCCACGATCGATCGTCACCCGATCAGTGATCCACAAGTGTTGCTGGCCGCCGGGCTGAAGGTGATCTTCCGAGCCGGCGTGCTCGCCGCGTTCACGCTGTTCACGACGGTTCTGGCCGCCGTCGGCGGCATGCACGGCCCGGCCGTCGGCGCGCTGTTCCTGGCCTTCGGCCTGGGGGCGGTCGTCGGTGCCCTGGTGGCGCGGGGACGTGGTGCGAGGGCGGCTTTGCTTGCGTCAGTCGCGACCAGTGCCGCCTTCGCGGCGGCGCTGCCGCTGGCTCACGGCTCGGTGGCCGGCGTCGCGGCGGTGCTCACGCTCTGGGGTGCCTCGGCCGGGGCGGCGGACGCCTCGATGCGGGGCCTCATCGCCGACCCGGTGCTCGACGAGACGGCCGGTTTTCTCGGTGTCGGCCTGTCCGGAGTGGTCGGCGGCGCGGTGCTCGGCACGGCCGGGCCGGCGGCATTGCCGCAGGTCGCGGCGGCCTTGTCGGCGGTGGTGTTGATCACGGCGGCGATCGGGCTCGCGTCGAGCTTCCGGGGAGAGGGCCACCGTGGCCCTGGGGCCCTCTCCACCGGAAGTCAGGACGCGCGCTGATCTGCCGGCGCCGGCTCAGCCGTTGGGATCGACTGCCGTCCGGTGTGCGGTGGAAGCCGTCCGTCTGAGTCCGCCGTCGCGGCCTCGAGTCGATGGTTCCGTCAGCCTCGGGTCCTTGTCTGCTGTCATAGCACCTCCAGTGTTAGCGGTTCCCGCCAGGCATGGCGGGGGGCTGCTGCGCGGGGTAACCCCGCGGCGCGGTGAGGACACATTCGTCACCCGAGAAGGCGAAGGGTGGTGTTAACCGAAAGGTGAGCAGCCGTCCCGATCGGGAGATCGACGAGGTCGATGTCCGGCGGGGCCAGTGGCATGGCGCGTGTCACCCTTTCGAGTTGGAGCGGTCCGACGAGCGGATCCGTGTCGGGTTCATTGAGCCACCAGACGGCGGCGTCCTCAATACTCCATTTCGTTAAGGGACAACTAACTCATCGGGGTAGTAGCACGGGGTTTGACCACGAAGCGAACGCGTAGCGTCACCGTGCGCGTTCACGGTGCCACCCGTTCGGCCCAGTCGTTCGGATCCGTCGTAACTACCGGAGAGTAGACCGACCGGAGCAGTCGAAGATCCGATGTCTGACGGCGAAAGGTGGCATATCGGCTATGAGTCCTTGTGTTCATGGTGTGGACCTCCTACGTTTTGACCCGGTCGCCCGTCGCCGCCGCGCACGCCGAAGCCGACAAGCTGGAGGAACGAAACGTGCGCAGGACTGTGTTGACCGCGCTGGCCGCGGTCGTGGCCCTGGTCGGGTCGGGGGTGCTGGGGGCCACCCCGGCGCTGGCCCTGGACAACGGCCTGGCCCTCACCCCGCAGATGGGCTTCAACAACTGGAACCTGACCCAGTGCGGGTCCCAGTTCAACGAGGCGTTCGTCGAGGGCATCGCCGACACCCTGGTGTCGACCGGCCTCAAGGACGCCGGCTACCAGTACGTCAACCTGGACGACTGCTGGGCGCAGTCGAGCCGGGACAGCAAGGGCAACCTGGTGCCCGACAAGAACCGCTTCCCGCACGGCATCAAGGCCGTCGCCGACTACGTGCACTCCAAGGGCCTCAAGTTCGGGCTGTACACCAGCGCCGGCACCAAGACGTGCAACAAGGCCGGCTTCCCCGGCGCGCTCGGCCACGAGAAGCAGGACGCCGCGCTGTGGGCGTCGTGGGGCGTGGACTACCTGAAGTACGACAACTGCAACAACCAGGGCCAGGACGCCAAGAAGCGCTACACCGCCATGCGCGACGCGCTGGCCGCCACCGGCCGGCCGATCCTGTACTCGATCTGCGAGTGGGGCCAGAACCAGCCGTGGACCTGGGCCGCGCCGGTCGGCAACTCCTGGCGCACCACCGGTGACATCAACGACTCGTACTCGAAGATGCTGTCCATCTACAAGGCCAACATCAAGCTCGGCAAGTACGCCGGGCCCGGGCACTGGAACGACCCCGACATGCTCGAGGTCGGCAACGGCAAGATGTCCGACACCGAGTACCGCAGCCACTTCACCCTGTGGGCCATGATGGCCGCCCCGCTGCTCATCGGCTCGGACATCCGCAAGGCCTCCTCGGCCACCCTCACCATCCTGCGCAACGCCGACGTCGTCGCCCTCGATCAGGACACCAAGGGCGTGCAGGGCAACGAGATCTCCTCGTCCAACGGCCTGCACGTGATCCGCAAGCCCCTGGCCAACGGCGACACCGCTGTCGCCCTGTTCAACGAGACCGACAAGACCGCCAAGATCTCCACCACCCTGTCGGCCATCGGCGCCCCCGCCGGCACCCGCACCCTCACCGACCTCTGGTCCAAGGCCAAGTCGACGACCTCCGGCACCATCAGCGCCTCCGTGCCGGCCCACGGCACGGTCGTCTACCGCGTCCACTGACCCCGGCTTATGCAGGGAAGGACGCCTTACCCTCGTTGAACGCAGTGAAGGACGCCTTACCCGCATGCGGCCATTGCGGCCAACGCAGGTAAGGCGTCCTTCCCTGCGTGGGGAGGGCTGTGCCACGGTGTAGCCATGCGGACACGTGCGGTGATCTGGCGCCTCCTGACCGGGGTGGCGCTGGTGGTGGTCGGCCTCGTGGCCGGCTCGGTCGCCTCGAACGCTGGGGCGGCGCAACAGGTGACGGCCGACGACGGTGCGACGGTCGTCGACCAGACCATGGTCGGCCCGAGGACACTGGATCTGACGATCCAGTCGCCCGCTCTGGGGCGCACCGCGAGGGCCCGGCTGCTGTTACCGCCGGACTGGGACGCCCGGCCGAACACCCGATGGCCGGTGCTGTACCTGCTGCACGGGTGCTGCGACGACTACACGTCCTGGACCCGCCAGACCGACGTCGCGGACCTCACCGCCGGCACGGACGTGCTGGTCGTGATGCCCGAGGCCGGACCGGACGGCTACTACTCGAACTGGCTGAGCGGACCGGCCTGGGAGACCTTCCACACCGTCGAGTTGCGGCAGCTGCTGGAACGCGGCTACCGGGCCGGGCAGCGCCGGGCCATCGCCGGCCTGTCGATGGGCGGGCTGGGCGCGTTCGACTACTCGGCCCGCCATCCCGGGATGTTCCAGGCGGCCGCCTCCTACAGCGGGGCGCTGGACACCCTGCTGTCCCAGGAGGCGATCACCCAGGTCACCTCGGTCGTGACGAGCAACGGTCATGATCCGAACGCCCTGTGGGGCGACCCGGTGAAGCAGCGGATCGTGTGGGCCGCGCACAATCCGGTCGACCTGGCTTTCGCGCTGCGCGGCACCAAGCTGTTCATCGCCTCCGGCAACGGGCAGCCAGGCCCGCTCGACCCGCCCGGGACGGGGTTCAACCAGAGCGAAGCCCTGCACGGCGCGGAGACGTCCGCGCTGATCGACCGGTTACGGCTACTGCACATCCCGGCCACGCTCGACATGTACGGGCCCGGCACGCACAGCTGGCCGTACTGGCAGCGGGAGCTGCACGTGTCGTTCCCGATGCTGATGTCCGCGATCGGGGTGACGCCCATGACCTGATGCCGTCCGAAGTGGACGATGGCACGAGTACCGCAAAAGCGCGGGACCCGGCCGTCGGTTGCTGGTAGGACAGCACTTGTGGTGATGCGCAGTGTCGAGGACCTGATTCGCGCCGAAGACGCGGGACGGCGGCTCAAGTACGTGTGGTTCTGGGGCCACGAGCCGCGTCGTGACGGCCGGATCGGCGCCTCGTGCCTGAGCCAGTGGTGGCCGGCCGAGTTCACCGTCGACGACCTGGTGTTCCCGACCGCCGAGCACTACATGATGCACCGCAAGGCACTGCTGTTCGGCGACGGGGAGACGGCGGCGCGGATCCTGCGCGCCCGGCACCCGAACGAGGCCAAGAACCTCGGCCGCGAGGTGCGCGGCTACGAGGACGAGGTCTGGGCCGCCCACCGCTTCGACATCGTCGTCGCCGGCAACCTGGCCAAGTTCGGGCAGCACGCCCTGTTGGGCCGCTACCTGCTCGGCACCAGTGACCGCGTGCTGGTCGAGGCTTCGCCCCTGGACCCGATCTGGGGCATCGGCCTCGCCGCCGGCGACGAGCGCACCACGTCACCACGCACGTGGCTCGGCGCCAACCTGCTCGGGTTCGTGCTCATGGCCGTCCGCGAGCAGTTGGTCGGCGAGAGCCTCATCGGCGGCCGCGAGAAGCGTGACATCACCATCGTCGAGCACGACCCCACGTGGGCCGAGCGCTTTCGGGCCGAGCGGTCCCGCATCCGCAAGGCCTTGGGGGACAACGCGATCCGCATCGACCACGTCGGCTCCACCGCCGTGCCCGGGCTGGCCGCCAAGCCCGTCGTCGACATCCAGGTCAGCGTCGCCGACGCCAACCGAGAGGAGACCTATCTGCCCCAACTCGAAGCCGCCGGCTACCACCTCCGGGTGCGCCAGCCCGACCACCGCATGGTCCGCACCGAGCAGCTCGACGTGCACGTCCACATCTGCCCGTCCGGCGGCAAGTGGGAACGCGACCACCTGTTGTTCGGCGACTGGCTCCGGGCCACCCCCGCCGACCGCGACGCCTACGAGAAGCTCAAGCGGGACCTCGCCACCCGCGACTGGTTCGACATGAACCAGTACGCCGAGGCCAAGGGCGGCCTGATCGACGAGATCCTCGGCCGGGCCCGCGAATGGGCCGACCGCACCGGCTGGTCGGTCGACCACCCGCGCTGACCCACCGCGTGCTCAGTCGCCGGCGCGGGAGGCCAGGCCGGTCCACACCGCCGTCATGAGCAGGTCGGTGGCGCGCTCCGGGGTGACCTCGGGGCGGCGCTCGCACCACTGGGCCAGGCGCTCGCAGGAGCCGACGAGGATCTCGGCGGCGGCCTCGAGCTCCAGGGCGTCGGCGCCGGGCAGGGACAGGCCCATCCAGCCGATCATCAGGTCGGTCTGCTGGCGGCGGATGGCCTCGATCTCCTCGACTGCGGACGGCACGGTCACCGCCGCCTCGTGGCGGAGCAGGCCGTAGGACTGGCGGCGCTCGGCGATGAAGCGGAAGAAGGCCAGCAGGCCGAGGCGCAGCATGCTCTCGGGGCTGTCGGCGCCGATGACGGCCTGCTCGGTGGCCTCGCGCAGCTCGGTGCGGGCCTTGTCGATGCAGCCGACGAGCAGGCCCTCCTTGGAGCCGAAGTACTCGTACAGCATGGGCTTGGACACCCCGACCCGTTCGGCGATCTCGTCCATGGACGCGGCGAGGTAGCCGCGTTCGGCGAAGACCTCCTCGGCCACGGCCAGCATCTGGGCCTTGCGGGCCGCCCGGGGCATCCGCCTGCGTCGGCCGGTGTCGGCTGCGCTCGTCACGACACCAGTCTACCCAAGGTAACCTACTCGTAGTAACCTACTGGCGAGTTAAGGTCGTGAGCAGGGTCTACGGAGGGAATTCGGACATGGGCGGGCAGGACACCAGCGTCGTCATCATCGGCACCGGGTTCTCCGGGCTCGGCATGGCCATCCAGCTCAAGCAGGCCGGCCGGCACGACTTCGTCATCCTGGAGAAGGCCGAGGACGTCGGCGGCACGTGGCGGGACAACACCTACCCGGGCTGCGCCTGCGACATCCCGTCGCACCTGTACTCCTTCTCGTACGAGCAGAACCCGGAGTGGAGCCGGCTCTACGCGGGCCAGCGGGAGATCTGGGACTACCTGCGGATCTGCGCCGACAAGCACAACCTGCGCGAGCACATCCGGTTCGGCGTGAAGGTCACCGGCGCCGCCTTCGACGACGCCACCTTGCGCTGGACCGTTCGGACCGAGAGCGGCGACACCTACACCGCCGACGCCATGGTCGCCGGCATCGGCGCCCTGCACATCCCGTCCATTCCCGACCTGCCCGGCATGGAGCGCTTCCAGGGCGAGAGCTTCCACTCGGCGCAGTGGAACCACGACTACGACCTCACCGGCAAGCGGGTGGCTGTCGTCGGCACCGGGGCCAGCGCCATCCAGTTCGTGCCGGAGATCGCCAAGCAGGTCGAGCAGCTCACCCTGTTCCAGCGCACGCCGGCGTGGGTGATGCCGAAGGCCGACCGTCCCGTCAGCAAGGTCGAGAAGACCTTCTTCCGCAACCTGCCCGCCACCCAGTGGCTGCGCCGCACCGCGCTGTTCTGGGCGCTGGACTCCCGGGCCCTGGCCTTCACCTTCAACCCGAAGCTGATGAAGTTCGCCTCCCAGCCCGTGCGCAAGCAGATCAAGGAGCAGGTGCACGACCCGGAGCTGCGGCGCAAGCTGACGCCCGACTACACCATGGGCTGCAAGCGGGTGCTGATCTCCAACGACTACTACCCGACCTTCAACCGGCCCAACGTCGACCTGGTCACCGAGGGCATCACCGAGGTGCGGGAACAATCCGTCGTCACCGCCGACGGGGTCGAGCACGAGGTCGACGCCATCATCTTCGGCACCGGCTTCCACGTCACCGACGCCTTCGACTACCTCGACATCAAGGGCCGCAACGGCGTCGACCTGACCAGCCAGTGGCGCGAGAAGGGCCTGGAGACCTATCTCGGCATCGGCGTCTCCGGCTTCCCCAACCTGTTCTTCCTGCTCGGCCCCAACACCGGACTCGGCCACAACTCGGTCGTCCTGATGATCGAGGCCCAGGCCCGCTACGTGTTGCAGTGCCTCCAGCTGCTCGCCAGCCACGACGTCACCGCGATGGACGTGCGCCCCGCCCCGCAGCGCAAGTTCAACCTGGAGATCCAGCGCAAGCTGCGCAAGGGCGTCTGGAGCGTCGGCGGCTGCAACAGCTGGTACCTGGATTCGGCCGGCGTGAACCGCACCGTCTGGCCCGGGTTCGTGTGGCAGTACGTGCTGCGGACCCGAAAGGTCGAGCTGGCCGACTACGAGCTGCTGGCCGCCACCCGCACCACGACGCCGGTCGGCTGAGGCACGGACTCGGGGGACCAGGAGCTGGGAGACGGATCGTCGGGGTATCGGTCTCCCAAACGAAGCCGGCCGTGGTGGGGTCCACGGCCGGCTCTCGCGTGGTGGGACACGCGGGATTCCTCGCGTGGTGGGACACGCGGGGCCTTGCCTGACGGGCCCACCGGTCGGGCGGTCCGACCGTCATATGCGCGTCGGACTTGCCGCCACACGTCACGTGCGGACCGCATGTGACGGGGGTGTGGCGTGTGGGCGGGGTGGGGCCGTCAGAAAATCGCTGTCGGCTTACTTTCCAAACAGGTTCAAATCGACTGGCCAACCGGCAGTCGCTAGGAATGTTGCGCACATGCGTCTCGTCGCGAAGGCATTCAAAAAAGGAGTGCTTTTCTCCTCGCTGGGGCTTTCCTTGCAAGCTCAGATTGGGTGATCGGCCCTCGCGGGGAACACAGCAAGTCTAGCTAAGTGCGAGTCCCTTACTTCGATGGGGCCAAACAAGGGGAGCGACTATCGGTCAACACACTTTGGCTCACGCTGACCCCCACGATGATCACACCTACCGGCTACAGATATGAGTTTAACCGAAATCCGTTCAGCAAGAATAGAGGGGTCAAGATGCCGATATTCTTTGTCGGTCTTCCGGAATGCTACCATTATCATCTCCAGAAGAGACGCGTCTGACCTACTTTCGTGGCATTCCGTTGGTGCCCAACTAAGCATGTGCGCGGCGCTATTCCCTGCGGCAGGGCTTCGAGGGCGAGGCAGATCTCCGCCAGCCGCACCACCGAGCACTGCCGGGTGCCGAGTTCGTAGGTCGCCAGGGTCTGCAGCGAGACCTCGGTCTGCAGCTTTCCCTGCAGCACCTTCCTGGTCCAGCCGCGTTGCTTGCGCAGCTTGCGTAGCTCGTCACCGAGCACGCGCTGGTATGTCATCGGGTCGATCCGCACGGTGATGAGAGCGTGCACGGAGCGGTTCATTACGCGGTTTCGCGAGAACTTTTCGGACGAGGCCGTCACCCGATCGGCTCAGGGGCGGCAAGGGTAGGACCCACCGGGCCGACAGCAGTGGTCGAACGGCCACGGCGAGCGGCCGCCACCGAGCCGGCCCGCCGATGTCGGCGGGCGGTCGTGCCGGGCCGGTGATGGCGGGCCGGGGGAGCACCGGATCGGGGGGATGGTGGCCGGGGTGGGGACAACTCGATGCACGGCCGGTTGGCAGGCTTGTTCCCGGCGGCGGGTGGGTTACGCTGGACAGCGATGCCATTCAACTTTTTCACCCCAACACACCTGGTCATCATCCTTCTGGTGATCGTGGTGCTGTTCGGCGCCAAGAAACTGCCGTCCGCCGCTCGCGGCATCGGCCAGTCGTTGCGGATCTTCAAGGCTGAGATGGGTGCGAAGGACGGCAAGGCCGAGGACACGGCCCCGCCGGCTCCGCCGCAGCAGCTCAACCAGGCCCCGCAGCCCGGCGCCCAGCAGCACAACACGACGACCCAGCAGGGCAACGTCCAGTCCTGAGCCTGCGAGTCAGTTCACGCAGGTGACGCCGTCCGCCGTGATCGGCGCGTCGGAAGCGGTGGTAGGAGCGGCCCTGAGGGCTGCTCCGTTCAGCGCGAGCGAACCACCACCGGCCCACCCCTGGGCCCCGGGACCGCGGTAGTCGCTACCCAGGTAGACCTCGACATGGCCGTCGGCCAGGCTGGGTTCCTGGGACACGGTGACATTGCCCCCGAGGTCCGAGGCAACCTTGCGCGCGCCGGCCTCGCCGCCGGAGCCGTAGGTGACCAGGGTGGTCGACCGCCCAGCGGTGTTGCCGGTGTCGCCACGCCCGTAGCCCTTGGCCGCGAGCAGGTCCATGGCCCGACCGGCCAGGCCGACCACCCCGGCCCCGTTGAGCACGTCCACGGTGATCGCGGGCGGCGCCTTCGTGGTGGTGGTCTCGGTGAGCCCCCGCACGAAGCTGAGCACCTTGAACGGGTCGACCTTGACGGCGTCGCCGTCCTCGGGCGTCTCGTACGAGATGTTCTCGACCGGGATGGTCGCGAACTGGGTGCTGCCGCCGGTCAGCCCGCGCAGCTGCTGGGCGAAGCTCACGAGATCCCAGCCCTGGTCGAGCACCACGGACTTCTTGACGGCGTCGGCCAGCGCGGCCAGCTTGCCGGTGTCGGTGAGGGTGCCGGCCGACAGGATCTTCTGGGCCATGCCGGCCATGAACGCCTGCTGCCGGCGGATCCGGTCCAGGTCGCCCTCGGGCAGCCCGTGCCGCTGCCGCACGAAGGACAGCGCCGCCGCCCCGGACACGGTCTGCTCCCCGGCCTGGAAGTGGGCGCCGGAGTAGTCGTCGTCGACGGCGTTGCGCAGGCACACCTGCACGCCGCCGACGGCCTGGGTGATGTCGTAGAACCCGGCCAGGTTGATCTGGGCGTAGTGGTCGATGGTGACGCCGGTGAGGTTCTGCACGGTACGGATGGCGGTCTTGGCGCCCTCCTGGTTGGACCGCACCTCGAGCGGCGCCCCGGCCAGCCCCTGCTGCTTGAGGCTGGGCTCCACGTCGTACTTGCCCCGGGCGAAGGCCGAGTTGATCTTGTGGGTGCCGTGGCCGCCGGCGATGTCCACGAACGAGTCGCGCGGGATGGAGATCGCGGTCGCCCGGCCGCCGCCGTTGGGGATGTGCACCAGGATCATGGTGTCGGTGTTGGACTCGCCGTCGTCGCCGCCGGCGTGCAGCTGGGCCAGCAGCTCCGGCGACAGCGGATTGCCCTGCGCGTCGGTCCGGCTGTCCATGCCGACCAGCAGGATGTCCTCCGACCCGTCGGCCGGCGACTCGCTGCTCGACCCGGACTCGATGACGTCGGCGGTGGTCAGGCCGCTGGTGATCTGCTGAAGCTGGGTCCAGCCGAACCAGGTCAGCGCCAGTGTCAGCACCGAGGCCATGGTCACGGCGATCTTGGCGTTGCGCAGGCCGTTGGTGGCACGAATCGGACGGCGGTACGAGCCGCTGTACCGGTACCGGTTGTCCACGCCTGCCCCTTCCCGCGCCGGGGCCGCACGGTGCCCCCGTTGCCAAGACGTGACATAGCCAGGGAGGTTGCCGACCGGCCCGCACCGGTTCTATACCCGGTCGGGAAGATCGGCTACCGGACGCGGCCGGTAGCCACCCAGATGTGTCTGTGCCGTGCTTGTTGGCGCCGCCTTCGGCGTCGCGGCGAGGCCGCTCGTGACCGGTGCTGTGCTTA
>NZ_KK037166.1:4154320-4169754 GCF_000568255.1 Kutzneria sp. 744 | reverse complement strand
ACGGTGTCGAGGCTGCGCACGGTCTCCAACGAGCTGGCCCGCTCGGGACGGCTGCGGCCGCGCTGCCAGTAGCTGAGGCTGGCCACGCTGACCTCGTGCCCACGGGCCTGGAGGCGACGCTGGACGGTCTCCAGGCTCAGCCCGCTGGCCGCGATGGCGGCCTGCAGGGCCAGGTGGAACGGCCCTCTGCGGAGCACCTCGGCCAGCTCTTCCTCGTGCTCCGGGACGGAGCCGAGATCCAGGGCGGTGGCGAAGGTGCGGGTCACGCGGGTACCTCCAAGCGGCGACGTTCCGTACGCGGCGACCGTGATCCGAACGGGCAATTCCACCCGTTCGCTCAGTGCCTACGTCGGACTGGTCTATTTTAGGGGCGCTGAGTGATCGATACCACTCGAAGGAGTGCAAGTGGCCCTGTCCCGTCGCACCATGGTCGCGATCCTCACTGCTTTGCCGTTGTCGCTGGTCAGCGTGGGCGTCCCCGCGCTCGCGCAACCGACCCCGGCGTTCTCGCCCCTGGTCGCGAGCGTCGTGCCCGGACTCGACAGAGCGGTGAGAACCGGCGCGTTACCCGGGTCGCAGCGCGTTTCCGTGGCGGTCAGCCTCAAGCTGCGCAATCAGTCCGAACTGGACAGGTTGCTGGCCGACCAGGCCGCCGGCCGTGCGAAGTACATTACGCCGCAACAGTTTCGGGACCGTTTCGGACCGACGCAGTCCGATGTGAACCGGGTCACCGACTACCTGCGCTCGCGTGGTCTCAAGGTGACGGGCGTGAGCGCCAACCGGCTCGCGGTGGACGCCGTCGGCACCGCCGACCAGCTGGGTGCCGCCTTCAACACCTCGCTGGCCCGCTGGCACGACGCCGGCCTGGGTCGTGACTTCGCTGCCGCCGACTCCACGCCCAAGGTGCCCTCGTCGCTGTCCTCTGTGGTCACCGGCGTGACCGGCCTGGACGACCACTACGTGCCGCAGCGGCGCACGGCCGAGGTCGCCGGCCCCAAGGTCGGCAGCGGCCCCGGCGGCGGTTACACGCCGAACGAGCTGCGCTCCGCGTACGGGCTGAACGGCCTGGAGGCCGACGGGTCCGGGCAGACGCTGGCGCTGTTCGAGTACGGCAAGTTCGACCAGGCCAACATCGACACCTACGACCACCAGTTCACCCTGCCGACCGCGCCGCCCGTGGTGCGCAACATCGACGGCGGCAACACCGACGGCGACTCGGCGCAGGCCGAGGTCGAGCTGGACATCGAGGTCGCGCACGCGATCGCGCCGAAGGCCGACCTCGTCGTCTACACCGCGCCGAACACCACCTCGGCCGAGGTGGACATGTGGAACGCGCTGGTCGCCGACAACGTGCCGGTCGTGTCGTCGAGCTGGGGCCTGTGCGAGTACGACCGCAGCCTGGCCTCGATGCAGGCGGTGGACGCGGTGGCCAAGCAGGCGGCGGCGCAGGGCATGACCTTCTTCGCGCCCTCCGGCGACGCCGGCGCCTACGACTGCGAGCGGGACGCCAGCACCCAGCACGCGGCCGACCTGGCGGTGGACTTCCCCGGCTCCAACCCGTACGTGACCAGCGTCGGCGGCACGAAGCTGACCCTGAACGCGGACGGCACGCGGGCCTCGGAGACGACGTGGAACCAGGGCGGCGGCTGGGCCACCGGCGGCGGCCAGTCCATGGTCTTCGACAAGCCTCTGTGGCAGACCGGCGACGGCAAGCGGCAGGTGCCGGACGTGTCGGCGGCGGCCTCGGGCGGCGAGTACTCGGTCTACATCCAGGGCGCCTGGGGCCGCAACGGCGGCACCAGCGCGGCCTCGCCGCTGTGGGCGTCCTACCTGACGCTGATCAACCAGCGCGCCGGCATCCTGGGCAAGCTGCGCATCGGCCAGCTCAACCCGAAGCTGTACGCACTGGGCGGCCTGGCTGTCAACGACGTGACAGTCGGGGACAACCGCTTCTATCAGGCCGGTGCGGGCTTCGACATGGCGACCGGCTGGGGTACCCCCAACGGCATCACGCTCAGTGACGCCCTGCTGGGCTGACCCGAAGATCATCGTTATACGTCTGTGGCGCAAGGCAAAAGCCTTGCGCCACAGGCGTTCACGCAGTGTCAGTTCTTTCTGGGTCCGACCTCAGACGTTGATGTCCAGGATGTCGGGGCCGCCCTCGCGGGCGAACTCGAGCTTGCCGAGGTCGGCCCGGGCGATCGCGACGTTGCCGTCGATGTGCAGCGCGTCGGGGTTCGCGGCGTTGCCGTAGCCCTTCGAGTCCACCGTCCAGCTGCTCACCGCGCGGCGGGTCAGGCCGTCCTTGGACACCGCGTAGAGCGTGCAGTCCAGCGGGCCCTTCACGCCGGTCAGCTCGAACGACACCTCGGTGCCGTGGTCGTCGCCGGTCAGGCCGATCTTGGCGTTCACGGGGCCGTTGCTGGCCTGGATGGTCTCGGCGGGGCCGCCGCCGAACGCGCCGGACAGGCCCAGCGCCAGCAGGGGGCCGCCGACGATCAGCACGGCCGCGGCCGCCGCGGCCAGCACGCCAGTGCGCTTGCGGCGTCGACGGGCGTCGGCGATGTTCACCATGACGCCCTGGAGCACCTTGTCCTCCATCCGCGGCGGCGCGGGCAGCTGCGGCGCCGGGCGGAAGTCGGACAGGTCGGGCATGCCACCCATGGGCGGGCGGGAGCCGTGCCGGGGCGGCGCGGACGGCCCTCCGGGGAAGCCGCCGGCGAACGGGTTCGCGTTGGTCGGTCCGGCGCTGGTCGGGAACGCTCCGGAGTTGCCCAGCATGGGCGGCGGCGTGCTCAGGCCCCCGGAAGGATTGACGCTGTTGGGGCCGATGCTGCCGCGGGCCGGGCCGGCCAGGTCGTCGCCGAGCAGGTCGGCCAGCAGGCCGCTGCCGCGGACCTGGTCGAGCAGCGACGGCAGGCCGGACAGCTCGTCCAGCTCGGCCTGACAGCGCGGGCAGGTCGACAGGTGGCGCTCGAAGCCGGCGTTGTCGGACTCGTCCAGCGCCCCCAGCACGTAGGCCGCGACGTCCACGTGGTCGGTCGGCGATGTCATGTGGTCATCCCCCGATCCTGCAAGGCTCGCCGCAGGGCCCGCAGTGCGTAGTACACCCGGCTCTTCACCGTGCCCGGCGGCACCCCGAGGACCTCGGCGGCCTCGTTCACCGTCCGGTCCTTGAGGTATGTCTGCAGGATAGCCTCGCGATGCTCCGGCGACAGGCTGCGCAGCGCCTCGGCCACCACCATGGCCGACAGCGCCTTGTCGGTGCCGTCGGGCACGGCGACCATCTCCAGCGGCCCGGCCTCGGTCTCCGGCGGCCGTGCGCCCTTGCTGCGCCGGCCGTCGATAACGATTCGGCGCGCGACGGTGAACAGCCAGGCCCGTAACAGCCCGGGGGCGTCGTCGAGCTTGTCGGCGTTGCGCCACGCCCGGAACAGAGTCTCCTGGACCACGTCCTCGGCCCACTGCTGGTCGCCGCCGGTCAACCGGAGCACATGGCCGAACAGGGCGCCGCGATGTTCCTGGTAGAGCGCGGTGACCAGCGTCGAGTCCCCGCCGGCGGCGTTGGCCGCCACGGGCTGGTCGCGTCTGGTCATTCGGTACCGCACCACGGGAGACATCTTGATGCCACGGACGTGTTTGGGGAAGTGCACTCTCGGTAGTTTTCTATCACAGTCAACTGTGAATGCGAGCGGTTGCATCCACGAGTGAGCCGAATTCGACCGCGCAGAGTACTTAGTGGCGACCCTTCTCCCGCACGAAAGGACGCCACCGTGCACCTGCGCCACCGCCGTGCCCGGTTGATGGCCTTCGCCTCGCTGGGACTGCTGCCGCTGGCCCTGCTGTCCGCCTGTTCGGGTGGATCGCAGGCGGCGACCGCGGCCGAGGCCGTCGCCACCCCGGTGTACACGTCGGACGCCGACGCCCCGCCGAACAACGCCGTGCTCAGCGTGGCCTCCACGGCGCTGGGCAAGGTCGTGGTGGACGACCAGGGCTTCACCCTCTACATGTACAGCCACGACACGTCGTCGCCGCCCAGGGCGACCTGCGACGGCGAGTGCGCGCTGACCTGGGAACCGGTGTCGGCGCAGGACGGCTCCGTCACCGTCCAGGGCGTCGGCCAGGGTCTGGTCGGCGAGGTCACCCGGTCGGACGGCACCAAGCAGATGACGCTCGGCGGCCAGCCGTTGTACCGGTACGCGCCCGACCAGAGGCCCGGTGACACCACCGGGCAGGGCCAGGGCGGGTTGTGGTTCGCCGTGGGACCCGACGGCAAGAAGGCGGCGGCCACGTCATGATCGCCCGGATCCTCGTGCTGCTCGCGGCCGCCGTGCTCGCCATGATGTCCCCGATCATGGCGGCGGTGGCCCATGCGGCGGCGCCCGGGGATCAGGGCGGCGGTTCCGGCGTCAGTCAGAGCGACCAGGACGTGCTGACGATGGTCATGCAGTCGGCGATGTGGGAGATCCAGGCCGGCGGCATGGCCAGGGACCAGGCCTCGTCGGCGACGGTTCGCACCGCCGCCGCGGCCCTGGTCGCCGACGACACGACGCTCAACCAGCAGGCAGCGCAGCTCGCCGGGAAGGTCGGCGTCCAGTTGCCCGGCCAGCCCGACGGTGACCAGCAGGGTTGGCTCTCCCAGCTGCACGACGAGGCGGGCGCGACGTTCGACCACGACTATGTGAACCTGGCGCGCCAGGGGAACGGAAAGCTGTTCACGGCAGTCGCCGCGGCGCGTGCGGGGACCAAGAACGATCTGATCAAGCAGTTCGCTCAGAGCGCGGTGGACACGGTCATGAAGCACATGACCGTGCTCGAGGACACCAGGTTGGTGGACTCGGCCTCGCTCCCCGATCCGGCCCTTCCCCAGACGACCGATCAGGCCCAGGCCGGTGGCTCCGCCGCCGGCGCGGGCGGCGTCACCCCGACGACGACAGTGGTCCAGCAGACCAACGCCGCGGCGCAGATCGTCGACGACCGGCCGTCCCCGGCCGTGGTTCTCGTCGGCGTGCTGCTCATCGGCGCACTGGCCTGGGGCACCGTGTTGATCATCCGCAGGGTCGTCAACTCCGCATGACGAGGTGAGAATCAGTGTTCGGAAAAACTAGGCCCTGGTCGCGCGGTATGCGACTGACCGCGGTGATCGGCGGCCTCGTGCTGGCCGCCGGATCGGCCGTGGGCGTCGGCGTCGCCGCAGGCATGGGCGACTCGTTCGCCGCCACCGGCGACTCGCCCGAGATGGCCAGCGTGCAGGCGCTGCTGGCCAAGGCGCCGAAGCCCGGCTCGGACAAGATCGGCCCGTTCGCCAACGACTTCATCGACATCAAGAAGGTCCAGCCCAACCGCAACGCCAATGCCGGCGGCGCGAGCGGCACCTTCACCGAGGACTGCGGCACCAACCAGAACAACCACCACAACTCCGACAACTTCATCGTCACGCCGGGCCTCGACCACGGCGCCCTGCACGTGCACGACTACGTCGGCAACCGGACCACCACGGCCCGGTCCAACGACCGCAGCCTCGACGCCGGCGGCACCACCTGCGCCAACGGCGACAAGTCCACGTACTACTGGCCGGTCATCCGCATCAAGCAGGAGGCCAACGGCACGAAGAACAACCAGCAGGGTCCGGACAAGGGCAACATCGGGCGGCTGGTCGAGCCGACCTCGGCGACGATCAAGTTCACCAGCGGCGGGGCCGCCAAGGTGGCCGCGGCGCCGAAGTTCCTGCGGTCGATCATGGGTGACGCCAAGGAGGTCACCAACGGGGCGGCCAACGCCAAGGCCACCTGGACCTGCACCGGCTTCGAGAACCGGGTCACCAACAAGTACCCGGTGTGCCCGCAGGGCGCCGCGGTCGAGCGGATCATGCAGTTCCCGAACTGCTGGGACGGCAAGAACACCGACTCGGCCAACCACCGCACGCACATCGTGTTCGCCAAGGCCGGCGGGCAGTGCCCCAAGGGCACCAAGGCCGTGCCGCAGCTGGAGTACGACCTGGTCTACCAGTCCGTGCCCAACGGCTCGGTGTTCGCGGTCGACGGCTTCGACGGCCAGCTGCACAGCCCGGCCACCGATCACGCCGACACCGAGCTCCTGATGAACGCCCAGCAGATGGGCGGCGTCGTCGGCTGCATCAACAACGGCCAGAAGTGCGTCAACAACCCGCAGGGCGGCGGCCAGAACAACGGCGGCGCCAACAACGGCGGTGGCGGAAACAACGGCGGCGGCAACACCGGCCAGCCCGCGTCCAACCAGCACGTGACCTGCCCCGACGTGCGGCAGAAGATGCCGGCCATCCCCGCGTCGGTGAAGTCCTCGGTGACCCAGGACCTGGACCAGATGGACAACTTCCTCACCGACGCCAACAACCGGCTGCAGGCGGCCGGCAGCCAGGCGACGCCGGACTTCGTCAACAACGCCATCCTGGGCTCACTGCAGAACAACCGGCAGTTCCTGATCAACCAGATCCTCAACCTGTTCAACCAGGCCAGGGCCGCGCAGCCGCAGGGCAACCTCGTCTCGATGGCGGGCTGCTCGATGGTCAACAACTAGATCCACCTCGGGGCGCCGGCCGCGCGTGCGGCCAGACGGCACGGCGCCCACCCTGCGAACGCCCCTCCCGGCAGCCAGCCGGGAGGGGCGTTCGCTGTTTTACGTCTATTTCCACCGGCGGCGACACCGGTGAACGCGCCGTAAACCGATGGGCAACAACCGCAAGGGGTTCGGTGAACACGACAGGAAAGCGATAAGTGATTAGCTGAGAGAACGCTGAGATATGTGAAGATCAACAACCGTTTCGAAACCTGATCGTGACCTCAATTTGTTGTGATCCGCATCACACTCAATAGTGTGGCTCGCCACGCGGCCGATCCTGTCGAAACACTGTCGGCCGGGCAGTACGGTGCCGCTGACCGGGGATTCGCCGCATCATCCCCGGGGTCGAGGGGCCCGTCACCTGCGTCGGGTGGTGTTCGGTCCCGGCGGTTCGGGGGTTTTCCCCACCTCCGAACCAGGGGTGTCCCCCATGGACCCGTGTGTGCGGATGAGGTGAGAATCGACACCGTGAGCGACCGTGCGGCTGGGGGCCGAACCTGGGACGGGGGGCGAACGTGGGCGCTGCTCGCGATCGTCAGCTTTGTCGCCGCGTTGCTGCCGATGGTCTACCTGCACCTGGAGTCCAGCGGGCAGCTCAATCCGATCAAACACACCATCAGCGACTATGTATTCGCCGACCAGGGGTCCCGGTATTTCGACACGAGCCTCGTCGCGCTGACCATAGGCTCCATTGCCCTGATGGTCGGTCTGGCCGGTGTCGGCATTATCAGGGGGACCGTTCTCATTGTTCTGGTCTCGGTCTGGTGTCTCGGGCTCGCGGTCGCTCTCGTCTTTCCGACGGACCCGACGGACGGCATTCAGTCCATTTCCGGCGCGGTGCACCGGTGGGCCGCCATCTTCTTCTTCCCGTGCCTGTCGGCGGCCGGTTTCCTGCTGGCCGGGCGGTGCCAGCTGACCAGCGGCTGGGAGCGCTTCGCGCCGACCGTGCTGCGTCTGGCCATGGCGAGCACCATCGTGCTCGGCACATTCGCGCTCATTCAGCTGGCCATCAACGAGCCCGATATGCTGCCGTTCCTCGGATTCGTCAAGAATTACCTCGGATTGGCCGAGCGTATACTGTTCGGTATCGACATGGCGTTGCTGTTCGTCCTGGGCGCGGCGTTGTGGCGGGGCGCGAAGCCGGTGGCCCAGGCCCACCGGCAGGCGGCCGGCCTGGTCGAGGGCGGTGCCCGATGATCCCGCTCGCGATCACCCTGGCCGTACTCGGGGCCTGCTGCAACGCCGTCTCGGCGAGGCTTCAGCACGGCGGCCTCACCGAGTGCGCCGACGATCGCGGCCTGCGCCTGTCGGCCCTGCTGCGGATGGTCCGGCAGCCGCTGTGGCTGGGCGGCATCACCGTCGCCGCCGGCGGGGCCGCGCTGCACGCCACCGCCCTCGGGCTGGCGCCGCTGTCCGTGGTCCAGCCGATCGGCATCCTCGCGTTCGCGCTGACCACCGTCATGTCCGTGCGCATCGAGAACATCCGGCTGGACCGGGTGGCCATCGGCGCGGTCGTGGCCAGCACCGTCGGCACCATCGCGTTCGTGCTGGTCGCCGCCACCGCGGCCAAGGCGACCACGGTCGCCCCCGACGTCGAGCTGCGGGCCACCGTGCTGGTCGTCGGCGTGGTCGGCGGGCTCGCGGCGATCGCCGCGCTCAACACCGGCGCCACCCGCTGCCTGGCCTTCGCCTCCGCGTCCGGCGTCAGCTTCGGCTACGTGTCCCTGCTCATGCGGGCCACGCTGCAGCAACTCGCCGAGGGCGGCGTGTTCCCGCTGCCCGAGGTCACCGGCATCGCGTCGGCATCCTGGTCGGCGGCTGGCTCGTCCAGCACGCCTACGCCAGCGGGCCGCCCGAGGTCGTCATCGGCTGCCTGACCGTGATCGACCCGCTGGTCGCCGTCGGGCTGGGCGTCGTGCTGCTCGGTGAGGCCACCGACACACCACCGGTTGTGGCCGCAGCCGCCCTGCTCTGCGCCGTCGTCGCCGCCGCGGGCGTGGTCGTGCTCACGCTGCGTCGGCCGACGTCACCAGACCCAGCTAATACAGTCGTCGACGGCGACCGGCAGCTTGTCGCGCCCGGGATGACCCAGCACTACGACGGGAGTACGAAATGACCTGGTCCCAGGTGCCCGATCGGCACGAGGCGGCCTCCGGACTGCGCATCGTGATCGGCGCCGAGACCTTCCCGCCGGACGTCAACGGGGCGGCTCGGTTCACCCAGACGCTGGCCGCCGGGCTCGCCTCCCGTGGGCACGAGGTGCACGTGATGTGCCCGTCGCCGGTCGGGCGGCCGTCCACCGAGACGGTCGACGGGGTCACGGTGCACCGGCTCAAGGCGTACCGGACGCCGTTCCACCCGTCGTTCCGGCTGGCCTGGCCGTGGCAGTCGCGCCGGACGATGGACCCGCTGCTGGCCGAGATCAAGCCGGACATCATCCACACCCAGTCGCACTTCCTGCTGACCCGGGCGCTGATCTGGTCGGCCGAGCGGGACAACGTGCCGCTTGTCATCACCAACCACTTCATGCCGGAGAACATCCTCGGCCACGTCGGCGTGCCCGGCTGGCTGCGCAAGGCCGTGTCCAAGCTGGCCTGGTGGGACGTGACCCGGGAGTTCGCCAAGGCCGACGTCGTCACTGCGCCTACCCCTCGGGCCGTGCAGCTGCTCATGGACAACGGCCTGTCGATGCAGGCCCGCGCCATCTCGTGCGGCATCGACCTCGACCGCTACCAGAACCGCCCCGTCTCGCCCGACCCCGAGCACCGCACCGTGCTGTTCGTCGGCCGGCTCGACGAGGAGAAGCGGGTCCACGAGCTCATCCGCGCTCTGCCGCTGATCCCGGCAGAGCTCAAGGTGCGGGCCGAGATCGTCGGCGACGGCAGCAAGCGTGAGGCCCTGGAGCAGCTGGCCGGGCAGCTCGGCATCGCCGACCGGGTGCGCTTCCGTGGCTTCATCTCCGACGAGGAGCTGCTCGACGCCTACGCCGCCAGCGACGCCTTCTGCATGCCCGGCATCGCCGAGCTGCAGAGCATCGCCACCATGGAGGCCATGGCCGCCGGCAAGCCCGTCGTCGCCGCCGACGCCATGGCCCTGCCCCACCTGGCCCGGCCCGGCCGCAACGGCTGGCTCTACCCGCCCGGCAACGTCCCCACCCTCGCCGCCCGCCTCACCCAGCTGTTCTCCGACGACGCCGAGCGGGAGCGCATGGGCAAGGAGAGCCTGGCCATCATCGGCGCCCACGGCATGGCCACCACCCTTGAGACCTTCGAGGAGGTCTACCGCGAGGCCATCACCTCCTCCCGCCGCCTCACCCGGCTGTCCGACCACCCCCGCCTGCCCGAGCAGTCCCGCGGCGCCCACCGCCGCGATCTATTTCTTAAGCGCAGCGCTTGTCGCCCAGCTACTTATATCAATTGAGGGTGAGTAAGTACTAAATTCCTGCACTCTCGTGAGTCACAATTAGACTGTGTGAGTCCGTGCAGTGCATCATATTTCCAGCCAGGAACGAGTGGAGGTATCAAACCGGTTCGGACACAGGCAGTTACTGTGATGGGCGACACACGCCGGGTCACCTGGACTACAATCACTATGGTAGTGACCTATTTAGTTGTGTTCCTGACTCTTCGCAAAGACGATATTCTTACAGACGGCTTCCCCCCTGTTCGCTGTTACTCAGACTGGACGTATCGGAAACGTCTGCAGCACGTCGGAAACGCCACCCGGCACTTACCCGCGTTGACCGCGGGTAAGGCGTCCTTCCCTGCGTCGGGGCTCCGGCGAATAGCGCCTGAACGGAGCAAAGGGGACTTATTGGCCCCGACCGGGCGATCTTGGGACGGTCGACGGACGCGGGGCGGTGTGTCGGGGTGGTAAACAGGTGCTGTGGCGGGGGAGCGCAAGAAGCGCCTGACGACCGGGTTCTGGCGGCTGCTGCAGGGCCGTGCGGTTGCTCGAGAGACGAGCAAGCTGCACGCCGTGGTGGCCGCGGCCGGCGCGCGCGAGGAAAAGGTCCGTGAGCTGACGGATGAGCAGCTCACGGAGGCGGCGGGGAAGCTGCGGCGGGACGACCGCGGCGACTACGACGACAAGGACCTCGCGCAGCTGCTGGCCCTGGGCCGGGAGGCGGCCCGCCGCACGCTCAAGGAGCGGCCGTTCGACGTGCAGCTGATGACGTCGGCCTGGATGCTCAAGGGCCGCGTGGTGGAGCTGGCCACGGGTGAGGGCAAGACGCTGGCCGGCGCGATCACGGCGGCGGGCTACGCGCTCAAGGGCTGGCCGGTGCACGTGGTGTCGGTCAACGACTACCTGGCCCGCCGCGACGCGGAGTGGATGGGCCCGCTGTACGAGCTGCTGGGCGTCACGGTGAACTGGATCAGCGGCCCCTGCGATCCGGACCGGCGTCGGCAGGCGTACGCGGCGGACGTGACATACGCGTCGGTGAGCGAGATCGGCTTTGACGAGCTGCGCGACCACACGGTGACCAGGGTCGAGGACCTGGTGTCGCCGGAGCCGGGCGTGGCGCTGGTCGACGAGGCGGACTCGGTGCTGGTGGACGAGGCCCGGGTGCCGCTGGTGCTGGCGGGCGCGGCGGCGGCCGGCGAGCCGGACCGCGAGCTGCCGGACGTGGTGCGCCTGCTGCGCGCGGGCATGCACTACGAGATGGACGACGAGCAGCGCAACGTCTACCTGACGGGCGCGGGCTCGGAGGCGGTGGAACGCGCGCTGGGCGGCATCGACCTGTACTCGGCCGAGCACGTGGGCACGACCCTGCCGAGGGTGAACGTGGCCCTGCACGCGGAGGTGCTGCTGCGCCGCGACGTCGACTACATCGTCCGTGACGGCAAGGTGCAGCTGATCAACCCCTCGCGCGGCCGGGTGGCCCGCCTCCAGCGCTGGCCGGACGGCCTCCAGGCGGCGGTCGAGGCCAAGGAGGCCCTCGCGGCCAGCGAGACGGGCGAGGTGCTGGACACGATCACCGTCCAGGCCCTGCTCAAGCGCTACCCCAAGGTCTGCGGCATGACCGGCACCGCGCTGGCCGCGGCCGACCAGCTGCGCACCTTCTACGACCTCCAGGTGGCCGAGGTGCCGCCGAACGTGCCGTGCATCCGCGTCGACGAGCCGGACCGCATCTACGACACGGTAGTGGACAAGAACGCGGCGATCGTCGAGGAGATCATCGAGGCCAACAAGACCGGCCGCCCGGTGCTCATCGGCACCCAGGACGTGGCCGAGTCGGAGGCCCTGGCCGCCCGCCTGGCCGAGGTCGACGTGCCCTGCGTGGTGCTCAACGCCAAGAACGACGCCGAAGAGGCGGCGATCGTCGCCGAGGCCGGCCAGTTCGGCACGGTGACGGTGTCCACCCAGATGGCCGGCCGCGGCACGGACATCCGCCTCGGCGGCGCGGACGGCGCCGACCACGAGCGGGTGGCCGAGCTGGGTGGCCTGTACGTGATCGGCACGGCCCGCCACCACAGCTCCCGCCTCGACGACCAGCTGCGCGGCCGCGCCGGCCGGCAGGGCGACCCGGGGCGGTCGGTGTTCTTCGCCAGCTTCGGCGACGACATCGTCGTCCAGTTCGCGGCCGAGGAGCCGGGCCCGGCGACGATCGAGGACGACGGCCGCGTCACCGACAAGCTGGCCCCGCACACCATCGGCCACGCCCAGCGGGTCGCCGAGGCCGAGCAGTTGGAGGTGCACGCCAACACCTGGCGGTACAACCAGCTCTCCGCGCAGCACCGCAAGATGCTCAGCGAGCGCCGCGACCAGCTGCTGCGCACCGACAAGGCGGCCGAGGAGCTGCGCAAGGACAGCCCCGACCGGTACCAGGAGGTGCTGGACAAGGTCGGCGAGGAAGTCCTGGTCGACGCGGCCCGCCAGATCGCGCTGCTGCACCTGGACCGCGGCTGGGCCGAGCACCTGGCCATGCTGGCCGACCTGCGTGAGGGCATCCACCTGTGGGCGCTGTCCCGGGAGAGCCCGATCGCCGAGTACCACCGGGCGGCGATCCCGGCCTTCAAGGCGCTGTTCCGCACCTCGTGGGAGCGGACGGTGGAGACCTTCGAGACGGCCAAGATCACCGAGGACGGCGTGGACCTGAGCGGCGAGGGCCTGGCCCGGCCGACCGCGACCTGGACGTACCTGGTGCACGAGAACCCGTTCGGCTCCGACCTGGAACGCAGCGTGCGCGGCCTGGGCAAGGTGCTGGGCCGGGGGCCGAGGCGATAGCGTCGGGGCCGTGGACCTGACCACCGCAGCCGAGCTGTACCGCAAGTACGCCGACGACCTCGCCGCCGTTCGCGAGGAGCAGCGTCGGCGGCTGCCCGGAATCCGAGCGCAGCTCGACGACATCGAGGCGGAGCTGACCTATCTCCGCCTGCGCGAGCTGCGGCCGGAGACGGTGGTGGAGATCGGCACGTTCCACGGCTGGTCCACGACCTGGCTGCTGAGTGCGTTGAGGGACAACAGGTCTGGGCGGTTGCTCTCGTACGACGTGGTGGATCACGTGGTGCGGTCGGTGCCGGAGGACCTGGCCGGGCAACGATGGACGTTCACGCGCGGCGACGTGAGGAAGACTCAACTGCCTGGGAACATCGACTATCTGTTCCTGGACGCGGCGCACAGCGCGAGCTTCGCGCGGTGGTATATCGGGGCGCTTTTCGGGCGGCTGAGCGGCACGCCGGTGAGTGTGCACGACGTGTTCCACGGCCGGCGGCCGATGCCGTTCAGCGAGGGTGCGGTGCTGGTTCGTTGGCTGGCCGAACAAAAGATCGACTACTTCACGCCCTCGGTCAAGCGCGCACCGGAAACCTTTGCAGCACTGCTTGCCGTGAAACGGGAACTCGGCCTGGACGAGCCTATCCGCACCGGCCGGGACAATCCGATGGTGTTTTTCGACTTGGCCTGAGACTTACCGCCGACGGGCAGGGCCACCCCCAGTGGACCCGCCCGCCGACGACGGCACCGCGCCAGTCAACTATGTCGAATGCGGCGGCGCTGCAACAGTGTTGACGAGTTGAGCAAAAGTGGAAACACCCGATCGTCGGTCCGCTGCTGTCGTCTGCGTCACGGCGAGCCGGGCTCGCGTTCATTGAAATTCATTGAACGAGCGCGTCGAGCTCGGCCCGCACATCGCCGGCCCGGTGGTCGTCGACCTCCTCGTACAGCGCGAGCGCGGCGGCCAGCGACTCCTCGGCCTCGCCGGCACGATCCAGTTCGCGCAACACGATGCCGCGCCGAAACAGCGCGCCCGCCTCCAGCATGCGATTGCGCACATCGCGCGTGGCGACCAGCGCCTGGTCCAGGCTGTCCAGTGCGCGGGCGGGCTGCCCGTCGGCCAGATACACGTCGGCGATGGTCAGTAGCGTTTCCGCCTGATCCGAGGCGTCATCACTGTCCTGCGCGACCCAGAGCGCTTCGTGCAACGTGACGAGGGCGCCGTGATTGTCGCCCCGCAACTGCCGCACTTCGCCCAGAGTGGCCATTGTGGTCACTTCGCCGTGCCGGTCGCCGAGGTGACGGAACAATGCCAGCGCCTGTTCGGCCGGCGGTTGTGCGGCGTCGGGATCGCGTTGTTCGGCGGCCAGCAGCCCCAGGCCGGCCAACGTCCACGCCTCGCCGTGCCGGTCGCCGATCTCACGGCGGGTGGTCAGCGCCGTCTCGTAAAGGCGGGCAGCGGCGTCGAACTCGTGCAGCCGATGCTTGGCCACGGCCAGGTTGGTCTGCACCCACGCCTCGGCGTACTTGTCGCCCTCGGCCCGCGCGGCCTGCACGGCCAGCTCGTGCGTGGCCACCCAGACGCCCATCGGCATCCGCAGCTTGAAGTAGTCCCACGACGCGATGCACAGCCGCCACGCGGTGCCCGTGAGGCCGTAGGCCAGGGCGGTCTGCATCACCGGCAGCAGGCTGGCGACCTCGCCGTCGCACCAGCGCAGCGCCTCGACCGGCGAGTCGAAGTCCAGCGGCGTGACGCTCGGCCCGGAAGCCGGCACTTCGAGCATATGCACCCGAAACGGCGCCAACGCCTCGTTCGCGCGCTCGGCGGTCCGCAGATACCAGTCGGTCAGCCGGACCGCGGCCTCCCGCCGGGACTCGTCCGTCTCCTCGGACTGCACCAGCTCGGCGGCGTAGACGTGCAGCAGGTCGTGCATGCGGTAGCGATCGCGTTCGATGCTCTCGACCAGGTGCACGCTGGCCAGCCGCTCCAGCAGCCGTCGCCCCTGCACCGGGGACACGCCGGCCAGGGCGGCGGCCGCGGGCGTGCTGATCTGGCCGCGGCGGAACACCCCGAGCAGGCGGAACATGCGCGCCGACTCGCTCGACAGATCCCGGTACGACCACGAGAACACCGACCGGACGGCCAGCGAGTCGTCGGTGGCCAGGCCGTCGAGCCGGTGCTCGTCGGAATCCAGCTCCTCGATCAGCTCGTCCACCGGGTGATGGGGGTGCGTGGCCACCCGCTCGGCGGCGATCCGCAGCGCCAGCGGCAGGTACGCGCAGTGCTTGGCCAGGGCCGTGATCGCCGCCGGCTCGGCGTCCACGCGGTCATCGCCGATGACGTTGCGCAGCAGCAGTTGCGACTCCGCGCCGGTCATCGGGCCCAAGGTGACCTGGCGGGCGTTGGTGCGCATGGCCATGCCGGACAGGCGGCGTCGGCTCGTGACGATCACCGCGCAGTAGCCGGAGCCCGGCAACAGCGGCTCGACCTGCACGGAGCCGGCGGCGTTGTCCAGCACGATGAGCAGCCGGCGCTGGTTGACCAGCGACCGGAACAGCTTGGCCCGCTGCTCCTGCTCGGCCGGCATGGAGTCGGTCGAGACGCCCAGTGCGGCCAGGAA
>NZ_KK037166.1:4128223-4154195 GCF_000568255.1 Kutzneria sp. 744 | reverse complement strand
GAAGTACGGGACCGGTGCGAACTCCTGGTCCGCGCCGAGCAGGTTGCGGGCCGCCGCCATGCCCTGCTCCGTGGCGTTCATGCGGTGCTCCAGGCGCATCCGTCCGTACCGCGGGTGCTCCCAGTTGGCCACGTCGCCCGCTGCGTAGACGCCGGGCGCGGCCTGGCAGCGGCTGTCGCAGACCACGCCGTTGTCGATGGTCAGGCCCGAACCCTTGAGCCAGTCGGTGACCGGGGTCGCGCCGATCGCCACCAGCACGCAGCCGGCGTCGAGCACGCTGCCGTCGGTCAGCTTCACTGCGGTGACATGGCCGTTCGTGCTGTGGAACTCGGCGACGCCGGTGTCCATCAGCACCCTCGTGCCGTTGTCGCGGTGCAGCTCCTCCAGCAGCTTGCCGACCGTCTCGCCCAGCTGGCGGGCCATCGGCACCGGCAGCGGGTCGACCAGCGTGACGTCCAGGCCCAGCGCGCGGGCGGTGGCGGCGACCTCCGCGCCGAGGAAGCCGGCGCCGATCACCACCGTCTTGGGCTGCTGGAGCAGCTCGGCCCGCAGCGCGCCGGCGTGGTCCAGCGTGCGCAGGACGTGCACGCCTTCGAGGTCGTGGCCGAAGGGCAGCCGGCGTGGGGCGACGCCGGTCGCGATGACCAGACCGTCGTAGCCGACGCGGCTGTCGTCGGCCAGCACGACCTCGCGGGCGTCCAGGTCCAGGCCGGCGGCCGGCGTGCCCAGGCGGAACTCGGCGTTCAGGCCCGCGATGTGCTCGTCCTTGCGCAGCTGCGTCTTCTCCGGCTCCCACTGGCCGGCCAGCACCTGCTTGGACAGCGGCGGGCGGTCGTATGGCCCGTGCGCCTCGTCGCCGATCAGCGTCAGGCGGCCCTGGTAGCCCTCGCGGCGCAGCGTCTCGGCCGCGGTCAGGCCGGCCGCCGACGCGCCGACGATCGCGATGTGATCCATGTCGACGAGGATAGGTGGATGTATGTAGGGATCGACATCGGAACGTCGGGTTCCAAGGGAGTTCTGCTCGCCGCGGACGGCGCCGTCCGACACCGGGTCGCCCGTCCGCACGCCGTGTCGACGCCCGCGCCCGGCCGGTTCGAGCACGACGCGGAGGACGTCTGGTGGCGCGACTTCGTCGAGATCGCGCGGGAGTTGGTCCAGGCGGCCGGCGGTGAACGACTGAACGGTCTTGCCGTTTCCGGTATCGGGCCGTGCCTGCTGCCCTGCGCCGAGGACGGAACGCCGCTGCGGCCGGCGATCCTCTACGGCGTCGACACTCGGGCAACCGTGGAAATCTCGGAACTGACGGACCTGTTCGGCGGTGACGAGATTCTGCGGCGGGGTGGTTCGCCGCTGACAAGTCAGGCCGTGGGGCCCAAGCTGCGGTGGCTGGCCGTGAACGAGCCTCACGTCTGGGCGCGGACCCGGATGCTGCTGATGGCCTCGTCGTTCCTGGTGCACCGGCTGACCGGTCGGTACGTGTTGGACCACCACTCGGCCAGCCAGTGCTCGCCGCTGTACGACCTTGGGCGGCGGGAGTGGGCCCTCGACTGGGCATCCGTCGTCGCGCCCGGGCTGCCGCTGCCGTCCCTGGTGTGGCCGACCGAGGTCGTCGGCCAGGTGAGCAAGGCGGCATCTCGTGCGACCGGCCTGCCCGAGGGGCTGCCCGTCACGGCCGGCACCATCGACGCCTGGGCCGAAGCCGTCAGCGTCGGCGTGCGGGAGCCCGGCGAGACCATGGTCATGTACGGCACCACCATGTTCCTGGTGCAGGTCGTTGATCAGCCACGGCCGCATCCGGGCCTGTGGACCACTTCCGGCGTGTTTCCCGGCACCAGCACCCTGGCCGCCGGCATGGTCACCTCCGGCGCCGTGACCGACTGGCTGCGGGGTCTGGTCGGCGGCTCGTTCGCCGATCTTGTTGCCAGGGCTTCCGATGTGCCCGCCGGCAGCCGTGGATTGCTTGTGCTGCCCTACTTCGCCGGCGAGCGCACCCCGCTGTTCGACCCCTCCGCCCGGGGCATGATCGCCGGGTTGACTCTCTCCCACGGCGCTCCCGAACTGTACCGTGCGGTTCTGGAGGGCATTGCCTACGGCGTCCGCCACAACCTGGAGGCCATGACCGCCGCCGGCGGCGCGGCCCGGCGGTTGGTGGCGGTCGGCGGCGGCACCCAGGGCGGCCTGTGGACCCAGATCGTCTCCGACGTCACCGGCCTGCCCCAGCAACTCACCCGGGAGACCATCGGCGCCAGCCTCGGCAACGCGATGCTCGCCGCCTCCGCCGACGGCATCGACGTCTCTGACTGGAATCCGGTGGTGCAGACCGTCCAGCCGGCTTCCGGTGGTGTGTACGACGACTTCTACGCCCACTACCGCTCGCTGTACCCGGCGACCTCGGACACGGCGCATTTCCTTGCCGAGCAACAACACCGGGCGGCCCGCGAGCCGTAGCCCGATGCAGGTAAGGCGTCCTTCCCTGCACTGAACGCAGGGAAGGACGCCTTACCTGCATCCGCAGGTGGGGTCAGAAGGGGTAGGTGGGTGGGGTGTCGCGGACAGTTACCCACTGCCACTGGGTGAACTCCTCCCAGTTGGCCTGGCCGCCGTAACGGCCGCCGTTGCCGGAGGCGCCGACGCCGCCGAAGGGGACGGCGGGGTCGTCGTTGACGGTGGTGTCGTTGACGTGCACCATGCCGGCGCGGAGGCGTTCGGCGAGTTTCCAGCCGCGGAAGGGCTCGGCGGTGATGACCGAGGCGGTGAGGCCGTAGGCGGTGGAGTTGGCCAGCGCGACGGCCTCCTCCTCGGAGTCGAAGACGGTGACGGGGGCGACCGGGCCGAAGATCTCGTCGGTGAAGGCGGGCATGTCCGGGGTGACGTCGGCCAGCACCGTGGGGGCGTAGAACAGGTTCTCGTGGGTGCCGCCGGTGCGGATGGAGGCGCCGACGTCGGCGGAGGCCCGCACGATGCGGTCGACTCCGGCCAGCTGGGCCGCGTTGATGATGGGCCCGATCTGGGTGTCGGCCTCGGTCGGGTCGCCGACCTTGAGCGCGGCGGCGCGGGCGACGAGGCGGTCGAGGTAGGCGTCGGCGATCTTGCGGTGCACGAGGTGACGGCCGGTGGTGAGGCAGATCTGGCCCTGGTGCAGGAAAGAACCCCAGGCGCCGAGCGAACTGGCCTGGTCGGGATCGGCGTCGGCGAGCACGATGATCGCGTTGTTGCCGCCGAGCTCCAACGACACCTTCTTGACGTGTTCGGCGGCGGTGGCGGCGACGATCTTGCCGGCCCGAGTGGAGCCGGTGAAGGAGATCATCGGCACGCGGGGGTCGGCGACCAGGGCGTGACCGGCGTCGGCCTTGCCGGGCAACACTTCCAGCACGCCGGGCGGCAGGCCGGCCTCCTCGAACAGGCGGGCGATCAGCGCGCCGCCGTACACCGCGGTCTGGTGATCGGGCTTGAGCAGCACGGAATTGCCGAGCGCCAGCGCCGGGGCGACGGCGCGCAAGGCCAGCACCAGCGGGAAGTTCCACGGCGTGATCACGCCGACGGCGCCGAACGGAATGCGGCGGCCGTAGCTCATTCGGCCGGCGGCGGGCAGCAGTTGGCCGTACGGCTGGGTGGCCAGGCCGGCGGCGGCGAGCAGCTCGCCGCGGCCGGAGTGCACCTCGTGCGAGGTCTTGCCGGCGATGGCGCCGCACTCCCGAATGCCCCAGCGGACGAACTCGTCCTCATGGTCGTGGATGAGCTGGGCCGCGCGGAGCAACACCTCGGCCCGTTCGGACGGCGCCGTGTCGGCCCACTTCGGTTGCGCCACAACGCTTCGCGTCACGGCCTCGGCCACGTCCGACGGGCCGGCCAGCCGGGTGCTGCCCAGCACGGCGCCGGTCGCGGGCTCGACGATGTCGATCAATTCCCCGGTCAGCTCGCCGAACACGGGCTTGTCGGACGCGAACAGGTCGGCCATCACTGCCTCCGTGACAGGGAGTCGGGGTCTCGGTGCACCGGTCCACGATCCACCACCCGGTCAAGCAGCCCCTCGGCCAGGTAGGCGGGATAGTCCTCGGGCCGCACGGGAACCGGCTGCTGCCCGGTGTAGTTCAGCAGCCGCTTGACCAGGGTGCTGGTGTAGTAGCCGCCGGAGACGATCTCCAGCACGGCCTGGTGGGCGCGCGGATCGAGGTCGGCCAGCAACCGCAGCGCCGGCACCGGCTCGTACTGGCCGGCCAGCGCCCACGCCCGGTTCAGCGCGCGGGCCAGGTCGGGACGCACCGCCAGCACCAGGTCGAGTTGGCTGTCCGCGACGCCGACCGCCGACGCCGCCGGCATGCCGTCACCCGCCGGGATCAGCTCGTCGGCAATCGCGCCGAGCCAGCTCCGGAGGTTGTCCTCGGTCATCGGGGAGTCCTTTGCTCGCGCCGGTTTTCGATGAGGTGCTCGGTGTTGCGCAGGGCGAGCGAGACGATGGTGCTCGTCGGGTTCACGGCGCCGGAGGTGACGAACGCGCTGCCGTCGGCGATGTACAGGTTGGGCACGTCGTGGGCGCGGCCCCAGCCGTCGACGACCGAGGTCGCGGGGTCGTCGCCCATCCGCGCTGTGCCCAGGAGATGCCAGCCGGAGAAGCGCATCAGCGACTCCACGGCCGTGCGGTGCGCGCCGGCCTCGGCGAACGACCGCTGCGCCTGCTCGATGTTGAAGTCCAGCAGCCGCCGGGAGTTCTCGCCGACGCGGTAGGTGACCTTGGGCGCGGGAATGCCGGAGCAGTCGGTCAGGCTGCTGTCGATCTCCACCCGGTTGTCCTCGTCGGGCAGGTCCTCGCCGAAGATGCACCAGCTCAGCGAGTGCCCGAGGTGAGCTCGCACGTGAGCGTGGTGCTCCTTGCCCCACACGGAGTTTCCGGCCCGCGAGGGCAGCGCGGCGTTCAGCGGGCCGCCGGTCGGGGCCAGGCTCCACTTCGCGCCGCGCACGAAGTCGCGGGCGGTGTCGGTCTCGTAGAACTCGTAGCTGACGATCTTCGCGCCGACATGGCCGCCCGCGTCCACGGGCTCGTCGAAGTAGCCGGTGACGTTGGCGAAGGGGTGCACCATCAGGCGTTTCCCGACCAGGCCGCTGGAATTGGCCAGGCCGTGGGGAAAGCGGGGCGACGCGGAGTTGAGCAGGATGCGCGCGGTGCCGACGGAGTTGGCCGCCAGCACCACGACATCGGCCTTGACGACGTGCCAGTTTCCTTCGGGGTCAACGTATTCCGCGCCGATGGCCAGGCCTTGGGCGTCGGTGAGGATGCGGGACACGCGGGCGCCGGTGATCAGCCGTGCGCCGGCCTTGATCGCGTTCGGCCAGTGCGTGACGTCGGTCGACGCCTTGGCCCCTTCCGGGCAGCCCTGCATGCAGGAACCGTAGTGGGCGCAGGCGTTTCGGCCCTGGTACGGGCGTGACAGCACGGCGTTGGGCGCGGGCCACCAGTGCCACTTGAGGCGGTCGTGCGCGCGGGCCATGCGCAGGGCTCCGTCGCCGATCGGCAGCGGTGGCAACGGAAACTCGGCCCCCGCCGGCACCGAGGTGTCGCCGGCCAGGCCCGAGACGCCGAAGGCGCGGTCGGTGCGTTCGTAGAAAGGCTGGAGGTCGCGGTAGGTCAGCGGCCAGTCGTCGCCGACGCCGTCCAGCGCCCGGGTGCGGAAGTCCGAGGGGAGCAGGCGGGGCCAGTCCGCCGCGTAGAGCACCATGCTGCCGCCGACCCCGTTGTACATCAGCGTCGCGATGTCCGAGTCGGTCTCGTTGACCGGGTAGTCCTCGGGCTTGCCGCGCAGCGTCGGATTGCCGCCCCAGCCGCCGCGGGCCTCCAGCTCGTAGGTCGGGCGCAGGGCGGGGAATTCCGTCCGATCCGGCCAGTGACCTTGCTCCAGACAGACCACGTCGAAGCCGGCTTCGGCCAGCGCGCCGGTGACCACGCCGCCGGACGCCCCGGCCCCGACTACGAGCACATCCGCGTGTTCCACGGTCCTCCCCGCATGGGAAAGCGCTTTCCCCGCAACCTATCCCGCCGCCGCGTGGACGGCAAGACGCCCCCCCGAGGCTAGCGCCGAACCCCCTTCCCGAACGCGCAGCAATCAACCCCCCGCGAGTCACGCTCTCCGGCACACCGAAATACAGTTTTGGGCAGAAGTGAGCCCGGAGTCTCGGTTCTGCCCGAAACCGACATTCACCCTGCCTGAGGGCGTGACTCGCGGGGGTGGTCTTGACGGGGTGTGTCGGGCGCTCCTAGTCTGGCCGAGCCGCCGCGCTGTAAACGTTTACATTTCCTCGTCCCTGGGAGGACAGCGTGCGCTACGCAGCGTTGCGGAGGTCGGCCCTGATCCCGATCGTCGCGGTGGCCGGCATCGTCGTGTTCTGTGCCGGAGGCGCCGCGGCGGCCACGGTCCAGCCGCACGCGACCACCTACAACGTCAAGGACTACGGCGCGAAGGCCGACGGCAAGACCAACAACGCGCCGGCCATCGACAAGGCCGTCGCCGCGGCCAACAAGGCCGGCGGCGGCACGGTGGAGTTCCCGTCCGGCAGCTACCTGTCGGCCGGCACCGTGCACCTCAAGAGCAACGTCACCATCCAGCTCGACGCCGGCTCCACGATCACCGGCTCCGCGTCCGGCTACGACAAGCCCGAGTCCAACCCGAACGACAAGTACCAGGACTACGGGCACAGCCACTTCCACAACGCCATGTTCTACGGCGACGCCGTGGACAGCGTGAGCTTCACCGGCTCGGGCACCATCGACGGCGGCGGCCACCTGATCACCGGCAACCCGAAGTCGGGCCAGGCCGACAAGATCATTTCGCTCACCCGCTGCACCAACCTGACGCTCTCGGGCATCACCCTCAAGCGCGGCGGGCACTTCGCGGCGCTGATCAACGGGTGCGACCACGTCGTGTCCGACCACCTGACGATCTCCACCGCCGGCGACCGCGACGGCTGGAACATCATCAGCACCACCAACGTGACGATCACCAACATCAACGACGCCGCCAACGACGACGCGCTGGTGTTCAAGAGCGACTGGGCGCTGGGCAAGACCCTGCCCAACGGCCACGTCACCGTCACGAATGCCACCCTCTCGGCCGGCTGCTGCAACGCGCTGATGTTCGGCTCCGAGACGTGCGGCGACTTCACCGACTACCAGTTCTCGCACATCAAGATCACCGGCGCCGGCAAGTCGGGGCTGGGCCTGGTGTCCATGGACGGCGCGCACATCAGCAACGTGCACTACGACGACATCACCATGTCCAACACGCAGTCGCCGATCATGCAGAAGATCGGCACGCGCAAGCGGTGCGGCGGCAGTCCCGGCATCGGCAGCATCAGCGACATCCACTACAGCAACATCACCGGCACCAAGGCCGGCAAGTACAGCCCCACTCTGTGGGGCGAGTCCGGGCACGCGATCAGCAACATCACCTTCGACAACGTGCACCTGGACCTGCCCGGCGGCAGCGGCTCCGTGTCGAGCGGGGTGCCGAGCAACAGCGGCACCGACTACAACCCCAACAGCATCGGCACCCGGCCCGCCTACGGCTTCTACCTGCACAACGTCTCCGGCGTCACCTTCACCAACAGCGGCTTCACGTTCGACAAGTCCGACTCCCGGCCGGCGATCATCGCCAACGCCGCCAGCGGGCTGACCCTGGACAACGTGACCGCCCAGGCCGGCAAGGCCAGCTACGACCTCGGCCTGCAGCAGGTGAACGGCTACTGCCTGTCCGGCGGCACGAAGCTGCGCGTGAGCAACTCCGGCTCGACCGAAAAGTGCGCCAGCTGATCCATTTATTGCCGGCAAGGCGGTGTCGCGCGCATTCGGCGCAAGCGGCACCGCCTTGCCGGCTGTTCATGGCCGAAAAACGTCTGGTGTCTGACGGTGCCGATACGTGCGTGAAGATGAACACAAGGCGAACTGAAGGTGAATCGCGGGAGATGAGGGCCGGTCAGAGTCGGAAGACCGGGTAGCCGGGGGCGATGGCCAGCAGCTCCTCGTCGGTGGCGGTGTGGTCGATGCCGTCGAAGAACACGCCGACCTCGAACTTCCAGCGCTTGAGGTACGCCCGCAGGATGGCCGGCTTGTCGGCGTCGGCCACCTCGGTGGGGGTGAAGGCCTCGGTGCGACGCCCGAGTCGCAGCTCGCCGGAGCCGGCGGCGCGCAGGTTGCGGACCCACTGGGTGTGACCGCGCGGGGCGACGAGATAGCGAACACCGTCGACGGTCAGCAGATTGACGGGATTGGTCCGCCATTCCCCGGAAGTCCGGCCACGGACGGCCAGAACGCGGCTGCCCCACACGCTGACGCCGAGCCGGGTGAGGCCGGCGACCAGCTCGTTGAAGACATTGGTGGCCCGCTTGGGCTGGATGTAACGGGTGGCGCTGGTCATCTGGCGTCTCCGATTCGAGAGCGGTGCTCTGTGATGAGAACAGTGAACACGGATCGGAGCTCTCAGTCAAGAGCAGTGCTCCAGAAACCGACCAGCGCTCTGGTAGGGTGCGGAGCGTGAATGCGGGGAAGACGGCGCGTGATCGCGCCCGGGCCGAGCTGACGGCGGAGATCAAGGACGAGGCCCGCCGGCAGCTGGCCTCGTCGGGGGCGGACGGCCTGTCGCTGCGGGCGGTGGCCCGCGCGCTGGGCATGGTGAGCTCGGCGATCTACCGCTATTACCCGAGCCGTGAAGAACTGCTGACGGCGTTGATCGTCGACGCGTATCGGGCGCTCGGGGCCGCCGCCACGGCCGCTGACCAGCGCCTTCCCGACAAGGACCTGCGTGGGCGATGGCAGGCGGTCTGCCATTCCGTGCGGGATTGGGCCCGGGCCAACCGGCATGAATACGCGCTGATCTACGGCTCGCCGGTGCCCGGCTACCAGGCGCCGGAGGTCACGATCGTCGAGGCGCAGAAGGTGCCGCTGATCATGGTCCGGGTGCTCAGGGCGGCCTGGGCGGAGGGCACGCTGCGGCCGACCCGGGACTCGGCGGTCCTCTCGGACGGCCTGGCCGAGCAGTGTCGGACCCTGGCCGAGGCGATCGCCCCGGAACTGCCGCCCGAGGTGCTGGCCCGGGCCATCGTGGCCTGGACGCAGCTGTTCGGCATGATCAGTTTCGAGCTGTTCGGGCAGCTCGTGGGCAGTGTGGACCCCTCGGACGAGTTCTTCACGTACGCCGTCGACGTGCTGGCGGACCTGGTCGGCATGCCGTCATGAGCCTGGAGCGGTTCGCCCAGGCTCGGGTCGCGCGCCTGGCCACGGCCGGCGCGGACGGTCGACCGCACCTGGTGCCGGTGACCTTCGCGGTCCACGACGACCTGGTGGTGATCGCCGTCGACCACAAGCCGAAAACGACGACCAACCTCAGGCGGCTGCGCAACATCAGGGAAAACGACCAGGTCAGCATGCTTGTCGATCACTACGACGAGGACTGGGGCCAACTCTGGTGGGTGCGCGTGGACGGCACGGCCACGGTCATCGACGGCCCGGAAATGGCCGAGCCCGTCGAGTGGCTGATGGCGAAGTACGAGCAGTACCGGGAGCGCCCGCCGACCGGTCCGGTCATCAGGATCCGGGTGTTCACGGTTGTAAACTGGCGCGGCTAGTGCGCATTCCCGCTATTTTGTGACACGCGCCACTATCGGCGAAGATATGTCCCGAGGTACCCGCCGAACGGCGGAAAACGGGCGTGTCGCGCATTGTGAAACGTGTTGCGCACCCGTCGAACGGTGTTCGACAGACGCGGCCGCAGGGCCGCCACCAGCGGCCTTGCCCCGGCGAAGATCATCAATGATGTCCGGGAATGCGTGCAGAAGTGGCACTGGGCCAGCTGTTTCGGTCGAACTGCGGCCAACCGGCCTGGATCGGGCTCCAGCCGTCTCGACGCGTCTATAGACGTCGCTGTGAACAACTTCTGGAGACGGGGGGAGTTACCTCTTTCATACCGTGAAGCAAGTCGGTCGGGAGGACTCATGGCGCGGGTGAGGGTGTTCGTTCAAGCGGGGGATCCGATCTCCGCGGTCGGTCTGGCCAGTTACATCAGGGCGCAGCCCGGCATGCTGGTCGTGCCCAGCCGATTGCCGGCGGACGCCGATGTGGCGCTCACGGTCACCGACCGGGTCAACGCCGATTTCATCGGCGCGCTGACCAAGGCGGCGCAGGCCGCGCCGCTGCCGACGGTGGTGGCCACCGACAACGTCGACCCCGAGCAGGCGCCGTCGCTGCACCGGTGTCGCGTCGTCGCGCTGCTGCCGCGCTCCGCGGCCACCAGCAGCCGGCTGGCCGGCGCGGTGCTGGAGGCCGCCGGCGGCGGTGCGGTGCCGAGTCTGGCCGAGCAGGCCGAGAACCTGCGCCGCGAGATCGCCGGCCCGGACGGGGCCATGCTGGCCCCGCGCGAGCTGACGGTGTTGCAGCTGATGGCGGACGGGCACGACACGCCCGAGATCGCCGACATCATGGCCTGCTCCGACCGCATGGTGAAGAGCATCATCCTGAGCGCGACCAAGCGCTTCAACGTGCACAACCGGGTGCACGCCGTGGCCTGTGCGCTGCGGGCCGGCCTCATCTGAGGCTCCGACAGAACAAGAGCACTGCTCGACTGACGCCGCGGACGTTGCGCGCGGTCTCCACTCGGTTCCGCCACGCCGAGTGGGGTCCCCGCGTGACGTCCGTTTCGCGTATCCGGCGCGGCGCCCGCTCGTTGGTTCAGGCGAAGGTGTCGAAGGGCTACGCCGAACGGGCTAGTGGTTGGCGTGGCGGGATGTTCCCCACTCCCGCGCCCCGGTAACACCGGGTGCGCAAGCAGCGAATCAGGGTACGGCGACGCCGTCGGCGTCGCGCTCGAATTCTCGCGGGGAGCGTGGCGGATGTCGGTCTGTCGGCTGTGTGGCTCGACGAACCTGGAGGGTGTGGTCGATCTCGGCGCCACCCCGCCGTGCGAACGGTTCCTCACCGAGGCACAGCTGGACGAGCCGGAGGTCACCTACCCGCTGCACCTGCGGGTGTGCACGCAGTGCTGGCTGGCCCAGATCCCGCCGCTGATCACTCCTGAGGACACCTTCACCGAGTACGCGTACTTCTCGTCCTTCTCGACGTCCTGGGTGCAGCACGCGCGGCGCTTCGTGGACGGCGCGGTGGAGCGGCTGGGCCTGGACGCCGACTCGTTCGTGGTCGAGGTGGCCAGCAACGACGGCTACCTGCTCCAGCACGTGGTGTCCCGCTGGATCCGGTGTCTCGGCGTGGAACCCTCGGTGAACGTCGGCCAGGCGGCCCGGGACAAGGGCGTGCCGACGCTGACCGCGTTCCTCACGCCGGAGACCGGGGCCCAGGTCCGCGCCGAGCACGGGCCGGCGAACCTGGTGGTGGCCAACAACGTCTACGCGCACATACCCGACGTCATCGGCTTCACCAAGGGGCTGCGCAACCTGGTGGCCGACGACGGCTGGGTGTCCATCGAGGTGCAGCACCTGCTGACGCTCATGGAGCTCAACCAGTACGACACCATCTACCACGAGCACTTCCAGTACTACACCGTGGCCTCCGCGCAGCGGGCGCTGGCCAGCGGCGGACTGTCCGTTGTGGACGTCGAGCTGGTGTCGACGCACGGCGGCTCCATCCGGCTGTGGGCCCGCCCGACCGAGGTCGCCGGCGAGCCGAGCACCCGCGTGCACGACGTGCTGGCCCGGGAGAAGGCGGCCGGTCTGCACGAACTGTCCGGCTACACCGAGTTCGCCGCCCGGGTGGCCAAGGTGCGCCGGGACCTGTTGGCGTTCCTGACCAAGGCCGCCGCCGAGGGCAAGACCGTCGTCGGCTACGGCGCGCCCGGCAAGGGCAACACGCTGCTCAACCACTGCGGCATCCGGCCGGACCTGCTGGCGTACACGGTGGACCGCAACCCGTACAAGCACGGCCGGTTCACGCCCGGCACCCGGATCCCGATCCTGCCGCCCGAGCGGATCGCCGAGGACCGCCCGGACTACGTGCTGGTGCTGCCGTGGAACCTGCGCGACGAGCTGGTCGAGCAGCTGGCCTACGTCCGCGAATGGGGCGGCAGCCTGGTCTTCCCCATCCCCGAACTCGAGGTGAAGTCGTGAAGGTCGTCCTGTTCTGCGGCGGACACGGGATGCGGATGCGCACCGGGACCTCCGCGGACGTGCCCAAGCCGATGCAGCTGGTCGGGCCCAGACCCCTGATCTGGCACGTGATGCGCTACTACGCCCACTTCGGGCACACCGAGTTCATCCTGTGCCTGGGCTACGGCGCGCACCACATCAAGGACTTCTTCCTCAACTACGAGGAGACCACCTCCAACGACTTCGTGCTGTCCGGCGGCAAGGTGGAGCTGCTGTCCACGGACATCTCGGAGTGGAAGATCACGTTCGTGCAGACCGGCATCTCCTCGCCGATCGGCGAGCGGCTGCGCCGGGTGCGCGAGCACCTGGACGGCGACGAGATGTTCCTGGCCAACTACGCCGACGTGCTGACCGACGCGCCGCTGCCGGAGATCGTCAGCCGGTTCGAGCGGTCCGAGGCCGGCGCGTCGATGATGGTCGTGCCGCCGCCCGGCAGCTTCCACTGCGTCGAGCTCGGCGAGTCCGGCATGGTCTCGGGCATCACCCCGGTCAGCGACATGCCGCTGTGGTCCAACGGCGGCTATTTCGTGCTGCGCCAGGAGGTTTTCGACCACATCCCGGAGGGCGGCGACCTCGTCGCCGACGGGTGCGGCGAGCTGGCCAAGCGCGGCCGGCTGATGGCCTACCCGCACCGCGGGTACTGGAAGCCGACCGACACCGTCAAGGAACGGGTGGCGTTGGACGAGGCCTACTCGCGCGGCGAGCGGCCCTGGGCCTTGTGGGAAAGGGAATGATCGCACTCTCGACCGGACGCCCGCGCCGGATCGCCGTGCTCGCCGCCCACTGCGACGACATCGCGATCGGCGCGGGCGGCAGTCTGCTCACGTTGTGCGGCGGCAATCCCGGCGTGCGGGTGGACGCGCTCGTGCTGACCGGCGGCGGAACCGCGCGTGAGGACGAGGAGCACGCGGCCCTGGCGGCGTTCTGCCCGGGCGCGGATCTCCGTGTCACGGTGGGGAAGCTGCCCGACGGCCGGCTGCCGGCGCACTGGGAGGAGGCGAAGGCGGCGGTCGAGGAGCTGCGCTCGCGCACCGACCCGGAGCTGATCTTCGCGCCGAACACCCTTGACGCGCATCAGGATCACCGCGGGCTGGCCGAGCTGGTGCCGCAGGTGTTCCGCGACCACCTGGCGCTGGGGTACGAGATCGTCAAGTGGGACGGGGATCTCGGGCGGCCGTCGGTGTACCAGCCGCTGGCCGACGAGGTCGCCGAGGAGAAGGTGCGGCTGCTGCACGCGCACTACCCGTCGCAGCGGAGGCGTCCCTGGTACGACCGCGAGGCGTTTCTCGGCCTGGCGCGGATCCGGGGCATCGAGTGCAAGTCCCGCTACGCGGAAGCGTTCCACGTCAACAAGCTCACTCTCGACCTTGCTGGAGGATGACCCTGATGCGCGTGCTGCTGACCGGACACCAGGGCTACCTGGGCACCGTGATGGCCCCGGTGCTGGCCGAGGCCGGGCACGAGGTGATCGGCCTCGACTCCGGCCTGTTCGCGGACTGCGTGCTCGGCCCGACACCGGCCGATCCCGCCGGCATCGCGGTCGACCTTCGTGACGTGACGGCCGAACATCTGTCCACTGTGGATGCCGTGGTGCACCTGGCGGCGCTGTCCAACGACCCGCTGGGCTCGCTGGCCCCGCAGCTGACCTACGACATCAACCACCACGCCTCGGTGCACCTGGCCCGACTGGCCAAGGACGCCGGCGTCAAGCGCTACCTCTACGCCTCGACGTGCTCGGTCTACGGCGCGTCCGGCGGCGGTGGCCTGGTCGACGAGGACGCCCCGCTGCGTCCGGTGACGCCGTACGCGGAGTCCAAGGTGCGGGTCGAGGACGACGTGGCCGAGCTGGCCGACGACGACTTCACCCCGGTGTACATGCGCAACGCCACGGCTTTCGGCTTCTCGCCGCGGCTGCGGGCCGACATCGTGCTGAACAACCTGGTCGGGCACGCGCACCTGACCGGTCAGGTCAAGGTGCTGTCCGACGGCACGCCGTGGCGGCCCCTGGTGCACGCCAAGGACATCGCGGCGGCGTTCGCCTGCGCGCTGGTGGCGCCCAAGGAGGCCATCCACAACCGGGCGTTCAACGTCGGCACCGAGCTGAACAACCTGACCGTGGCCGAGATCGCGGGCGAGGTGATCGAGGCGGTGCCCGGCTCCAAGCTGGTGATCACCGGTGAGGCCGGCGCCGACCCGCGGTCCTACCGGGTGGACTTCGCCCGGATCCGGGCCGCCATGCCGGACTTCCACGCCGCGTGGTCGGTCAAGGACGGCGCCGTCGAGCTGTACGAGGCGTACCAGAAGTTCGGGCTCACCGACGAGGACTTCAAGCAGCGCTTCACCCGTCTGGCCCGGCTGTCCGACCGGTCGGCCAAGGGCACCCTCGGCGACGACATGCGGCCGGTGCGATGAAGGACCTGGTCGACCGGCTGTACCCGGTGTGCCGCAGCATCACCGGGAACGGCCTGCGGCGGACCCTGGAGATCATCGGCGGGGAGATCCCGCTGGTGGTCTCCGAGGTGCCGACCGGAACCCAGGTGCTGGACTGGAACGTGCCGCGGGAGTGGAACATCCGGGACGCCTGGGTGAAGGATCCCAGTGGCCGCAAGGTGATCGACTTCGCCGAGCACAACCTGCACATCGTCGGCTACAGCACGCCGCTGCGCGCCACGATGCCGTTGGCGCAGCTGCGCGAGCACCTGCACACGCTGCCCGAGCAGCCGACGCTGATCCCCTACCGCACCAGCTACTACAACGAGACGTGGGGCTTCTGTCTGCGTCACGACGTGCTGGAGTCGTTGCCGGACGGCGACTACGAGGTGTGCATCGACTCCGCTTTGGACGACGGCCACCTCAGCTACGGCGAGCACGTGGTGCCGGGCGAGCTGACCGACGAGATCATCGTGTCCTGCCACATCTGCCACCCGTCGCTGGCCAACGACAACATGGCCGGCGTGGCGGTGGCGGTCGAACTGGCCAAGCGCCTGGCGGTTTCCAAGCCCCGGTTTACATACCGGTTCATCTTCGCCCCCGGCACGATCGGCGCGATCACCTGGCTGGCCCGCAACTTCGAGCGGGTGGACCGGGTACGTGGCGGTGTCACGCTGGCGTGCGCCGGCGACCGGGGATCGTTGACGTACAAGCGAAGCCGGCGCGGCGACTCCCCCGTGGACCGGGCCGTCGAGCACGTGCTGCGCGAGTCGGGCCGCGAGCACAAGGTGATCGACTTCTCGCCCTACGGCTACGACGAGCGGCAGTACTGCTCGCCCGGCTTCAATCTCGGCGTCGGCAGCCTCACCAGGACGCCGTACGCCGGCTACCCCGAATACCACACGTCCGGCGACAATCCCGACTTCGTCACCGAGGAGTCGATGGCCGACACGCTGGAGACGCTGTGGGCGGCGGTGGCCGTGCTGGAGCGCGACCGCCGTTACGTGAACCTCAGCCCTTACGGCGAGCCACAGCTCGGCCGGCGCGGCCTGTACGAGTCGCTCGGCGGGCGCAGTGACACGAAACAGGCCCAGATGGCGATGTTGTGGGTGCTCAACCTGTCCGACGGCGAGCACAGCCTGCTGGACATCGCCCACCGTGCCGGACTGCCGTTCGCCACGGTCGCGGACGCCGCCGACGCCCTGCGGGGCGCCGGCCTGGTGAAGGAGTGAAACGAAGATGACCCAGTCCGTGACCACCGCCCCCACGCTGGGCTTACGCGTCGGCGACCTGGTCGAGGTGCTCAGCGTCGAGGAGATCCTGGCCACCCTGGACAGCAAGGGCGAGCTCGACAACCTGCCGTTCATGCCGGAGATGGTCCGGTTCTGCGGGCAGCGCATGACCGTGCACAAGGTGGCGCACAAGCTGTGCGACACCATCAGCCGCAGCGGCATCCGCAAGATGGAGAACTCCGTCCACCTGGCCGGGGCCCGCTGCGACGGCTCGTCGCACGGCGGCTGCCAGACCGCGTGCTCCATGTACTGGAAGGAAGCCTGGCTCAAGCGCGTCGAGCCCGGCAGCCCCCTGCCCGTCGAGGCTTCGCGGCCGACCGGGCGTATCGACCTGCCGCTGCTGGTGGAGAACACCCACAAGGCCCCGGGTCCCGACGGCGGCGAGCGCTTCTCCTGCCAGGCCACCGAGTTGCTCCGCGCCGCGCCGACCTGCCTGCCCTTCCGCGACCTCGGGCAGTACGTCACCGACGTGAAGACCGGCAACGTCACCGTGTGGGCGTCGGTCAAGGCGTTCGGCGTGTCGCTGTTCAACCGCGTGCAGGACGTCAGCCGGCAGAAGCTGCCGCAGAAGCTGTGGTTCAAGGAGGGCCTGCGCTGGGGCTTCATCAAGGGGCAGCCCGGCAAGAAGACGCCGACCGCGCACCTGGACCTGCAGCCCGGCGAGCTGGTGCGGGTCAGGAGCAAGGAAGCGATCCTGGCCACGCTCAACGAGGACATGCTCAACCGGGGCATGGGCTTCGAGATCGAGATGGCCCGCTACTGCGGTCAGACCGCCCGGGTGCAGGCCCGCGTCGACAAGTGCATCGACGAGAAGACCGGCGAGCTGCTGACGATGAAGAGCCCGTGCATCATCCTGGAGGACATCGTCTGCGCCGGGGTCTACAACTCGAGCTGCCCGCGCGAGTTCGTGCCGTTCTGGCGGGAGATCTGGCTTGAGCGAGTCTGAGTCAGGGCAGGGCCGGGACGCGAGCGAGGATCCGGTCGCGGTCGGGACAGCGGTCGCGGCCGATGCCGAGGCGGAATCGACCGCGGCGCAGGTCGGCACGATCGGCCGCAAGGCCGGTCGGGGCCTGCGTTGGAGCCTGGTCGGCAACCTGGGCACCAAGCTCGGATCCTTCACCATCGGTCTGATCCTGGCCCGGCTGCTCGTGCCGGCCGACTTCGGCGTGTTCGCGGTGGCCGCCGCGGCCACGGCCTTTGTCATGCACGTCAACGACATCGGCGTGATCGCCGCCGGCGTGCAGTGGCGCGGCAGGCTGGAGGACATGGCGCCGACCGGCACCTCGATCGCCATCGCGTTCAGCAGCCTGGTGTACGCGGCGTTCTTCTTCGGCGCGCCGGCCTTCGCCACCCTGGCCGGCACGCCGGACGCCGCTCCGGTGGTGCGGCTGCTCACGCTCGTGATCATCGTGGACGGCATCACCTCCTGTCGTAGCGCTGCTCTGATGCGGCGGTTCGAGCAGGACCGGCTGACCAAGGCGACGATGATCGGCATGGCGGCCAACTTCGTGGTCGCGGTGCCGCTGGCCTTCGGCGGGGCCGGCGCCTACAGCTTCGCCGGCGGCCAGGTGGCGGGTTCCGTCGTCACCGGGATCCTGGTGTGGCGCATGGGCGCGCTGCCGCTGCGGCTGTCCTTCGACCGCGAGATCGCCCGGAAGCTGCTCAAGTTCGGCATCCCGTTGGCGGCCAGCCTCGGCGTGGAATCGGTGCTGCTCAACGCCGACTACGTGATCGTCGGCAACGTGCTGGGCGCGGCCGCCCTCGGCTACTACCTGTTGGCGTTCAACGTCTCCAACTGGGTTCCGGGATTGGTCGGCACGGCCGTCCGTTATGTGTCGATCCCGAGCTTCTCCCGGCTGGCCGAGCAGGAACCCGAGGCCTTGGCCACGGGTGTGCGGCGATCCGTGCCGGTGTTGATCTCGGCGATCCTGCCGGTGGCCGTGTTGATGGCGATCCTGGCCCCGTACATGGTGGTGTTCCTGTACAGCGACAAATGGGCGGCGTCGGCCGATGTGCTGCGCTTCCTGACCGTGCTGATGGTCGTGCGGATGTTGACGTCGCTGGCGTTCGACATCCTGACGTCGCTGGGCGCGACCCGGGCGACCGTGTGGCTCAACGCCGGCTGGGCCATCGCCCTGATCCCGGCGCTGTGGTTCGGCACCCACCTCGACGGCATCCGCGGCGCGGCGATTTCGCACGGCATCGTGGCCGTTGTAGTGGCCCTGCCGCTGGCCGTCATCGCTTTGCATCGGGCCGGCGTGCCGCTGCTTCCCGTGCTGCCGGCCCTGGTCCGTCCGGCCGTCGGCGCCGTGCTGTGCGCCGTCGCGACGCTGATCACCCTGCGGCTGGTCGACAGCGGCGTGTTCGTGAACCTGTTCGTGCCCGGCGTGATCGGGATGCTGGTGTTCGTGCTGGCGGTCGTGCCCGTCGAGCAGTTCCGGCAGCTGCGGGCGCGGCTCGCCCGCTGAGTGAGGAGTGGTCATGCCGCTGGTGTCCGTGGGCCTGCCGGTCTACAACGGGGTGGAGCGGATCGAGGCCGTCGTGCGCTCGGTCCTCGGCCAGGACCACGCCGACCTGGAGCTGGTGATCAGCGACAACGCGTCCACCGACGGCACCGAGGACCTGTGCCGCTCGCTGGCCGCCGAGGACTCGCGGATCGTCTACCACCGCAACCCGGTGAACGTGGGGCTGCTCAACAACTTCGTCGGCGCCCTGCGGTTGGGCCGCGGCGAGTTCTTCCGCTGGGTCGGCGACGACGACTGGCTGGCCCCGAACTGCGTGTCCCGCGGTCTCGACGTCTTCGCCGCTGACCCGGGGCTCATGCTCGTCACCAGCCAGGTCGACTACACCGCACCCGACGGCGTCACCTCCACCATGCCGTACGACGGCACTGCTTTCCGGTCCGATGACCCCGTCATCCGGCTGACCGAGATGCTGCGGCTGCTCAACGAGAGCCACCTGATCATCGATCCTCTGTACGGCATGGTGCGCCGGGAGCCCGTGGCGCGCATCGAGCGGCGGAACATGTTGCGTGAGGACGAGGTGTACGCCACCAAGCTCGCGCTGGCCGGGCGCTGGGGCCACGTGCCCGAGGTTCTGGCCAAGCGCAACTGGAAGCACGAATCGCCCTCGATCCTCGCCCGCCGCCTCGACGTGCCGAAGTGGCAGGCGCACTTCGCGACCACCCTCCAGTGCCGGGAGATGGCCCGCTGGGTCCAGGCTTCACCGGACCTGTCCGAGGACCAGCGCCGCCGGGCGTTGTTGGAGATCGGCAAGATGTACGCCCGCCGCCAGCAGATCGTGGTCGAACGCCGGGCCCGCAAGCTGGTCCGCTTCGCCCGGGACCTCGTCCCGCGCTAACCCTCCACCGTAGCCCGCCCCCTCGCCCCCTTCCCAGCCCTTGCGCTCGGAAGGGGGTTTTCCTGCACTCGGAGTGGAGGAAAGCCGCGTTGATCATGGGCGTTGGGACGTGGGCTGGGTTATGCGTGGAAGGGGGCATTCCTCTCGTTGAACGTGAGGAATCGCGCTTCGATCATGGTCCCGATGTCAGGAAGGGCCCCTTACTGACGTTGAATGCCAGGATCGGTCCCTTGATCTTGGGCGTGATGTCAGGAAGGGGTCCTTCCTGACGTTCAACGAGAGGATCGGTCCCTTGATCTTGGTCAGTCGGCGGCTGGGACCGGTTCCGGGGTGGGGGCCCTGCGGGCGGCGACGGCGCCCTTCAGCGCGGCCCAGCTGCGGTGCTTGACGAAGGGGATCTCGAACAGGGCGGCGAAGCCGCGGGCGAAGGCGACGGTCACCGGGACGCAGATCAAGAGCATCACACCGAAGGCGCCGAGGCCGGTGCCGAAGAGGGGGCCGACGACGAAGGTGTAGGCCACCACGACGATGGGCGCGTGGGTGAGGTAGAGGCTGTAGGAGAAGGAGCCCAGGCTGCGCATGGGGGCGGTGTCGAGCAGGCGTACCAAGGGCTTGGGCTGGCGGGTGGCGACGGCGACCAGCAGGAGAGCGACGGCGGGACCGGCGGCGAGGTCGACCCAGAGGAAGTTGCTGGTGGTCCAGACGGGGCCCATGACCACGATGAGGGCGATCACCGGCACGACGGCGGCGAAGGCCCACCACTGCCAGCGGACGCGGTGCCACTTCTCCTGGGCGGAGACGATTCCGGCGGCCACGACACCGGCGGCGAAGAGGGCGGCGAACTGGGGGGTGAACCGCGTCAAAGCATCCACAACGGACACGTGAGGCGCCAGCGCGCCGATGAGCACGACAACTCCTGTTGTCACGCCGAGCATCACGGTGGCGCCGGCCCGGCGCAGGGCCAACAACATGAGCGGGAACACGAAGTACAGCTGCGCCTCGACGGCGATGGACCAGAAGGCGCCGTTGGGGCTGGGGGAACCGAAGACGTCCTGCAACAGGAACCCGTACAGCACAACGGACTTGCCGGTCGGCACGCCCTCGCCGGGCTGGGGCACGAGCGTCCAGGCGATGATCAGGCTGAACACCAGGGCCGGCCAGTACGGCGGCAGGATGCGCCAGGCCCGTCGACGGGCGAACTTGGCCTTGCTGTCCAGGCGCCACCCGTTGCGAGCGGGCGACACGGCCAGCGAGAAACCGGACAGCACGATGAACACGACCACGGCGAAATGCCCGTACAGCAGGAAACCCGTCCAAGCGGGCGCATGGGTCTCGGGAAAGCCGGGGAACGCCATCAGGTAGCTGTGGTGCAGCACCACGAACAGCGCCGCCAGTCCCCGGATGCCGTCCAGCCCGACGAGGCGGATGCGGCCGCTTGAGTCCATGCCCCTCACATCGCGCCCGCGCCCGCCCGCGTAACCGAACCCTCGGAGCAACGTGCACTGGTCCGAACGGCCCAGTCTGTAACAACAATTTGCAGGTCATCGATTGTTCGGATGCCGGCGGTCGCCGTGACCGGCGCTCACGGAACGGGGCAGGGGCCTATGGAATTCTGGAAATCCATGTGGGGTCTGCTACGCCGTCGCTACGTCGGCCCGCCGGTCGTTCTGCTGGCCGTGCTGGCCGCGGCGGTCACCTTCATCCTGGTGCCGACCCACTACGTGTCGCGGGCCTTCATGGTGCTGGCCACCCCGGCCGGCGGCGGCACGCTGTCCCTGGACCCGAGCAAGCCCACCGGCCTGACCAACCCGCTGCTGAACTTCAACGACGGCCTCAAGACCACCACCGGCATCCTGATCCAGGCCATGAACACCCCTCAGGCGCTGGCCGACCTGGGTGCGGGGCCGCACAGCGCCACCTCGATCGTGATCAACGACGGCACCAGCAGCCCGGATCTGCTCAGCAGCAGCCAGAACGGCCCGTTCGTGTACGTGGAGGGCGAGAGCACCTCGCCCGAGGCCGCCAGCGCGGTCGTGAAGAAGGCTCAGGACCAGCTGCGCCAGGAGCTGGTGGCCCGGCAGAAGGCGTTGAACGCGCCGCCGATCACCTATCTGGCCATGGTTGACGTGATCTCGCCGACGGCGCCCGTCACCAAGATGACCCTCAAGCTTCAGCTCACCGGCGTGGCGCTGCTGCTCGTGCTCCTGCTGGGCCTGGGCGGCGCGTACGCCCGTGACCGGATGCGCGAGTCCCGCAAGCTGCGCGCGCCCGACAACGTGGCCGAGCTCACTCGCTCTCCCGGTGAGCTCGACCCACCGACCGTGCGGATCGCCCGGGCCAAGGACAAAGCCGTGCTGACCGTGCGCGGCACGCTGACCGACGGCCCTGACTCTCCACATGAGACGGTGTAGCCGGACATGGACTTCTGGCAGACGATGCTCGTGCTGTTCCGCCGTTGGTACGTCGCCCTGCCGGCGTTCCTCATCGCGGTCGGCGCCGCGGTCGGCATCTACCTGACGGTGCCGGTGACCTACACCTCCACCGCCGTGCTGGTGCTCGACCAGCCCCTGGCCGGCGGCAGCCTGCCCGCGCTGCCCACCGACAAGGGCACCATCACCAACCCGCTGCTCAACTTCGACCAGGGGCTGAACAACACGGCGGCGATCGTCATCCAGGCGCTGAACACGCCGGAGGTGGCCGCCGCGATGGGCGCGTCGCCGACCGGGGACCCCTCGTACAAGGTGACCAACGGCAGCACCAACCAGCAGGAGCAGATCGTCGCCGGCCCGTTCGTGTTCGTCGAGGGCGACAGCCGCAACCCGCAGGCAGCGCAGGACATCGCCAAGCGGTGCGTGGAGCGGGTCAAGCAGGAGCTGGCCGGGCGGCAGAAGGCGTTGAACGCGCCGGAGCAGACGTACATCACGCTCGACGTCGCCGTGCAGCCGACGACACCGGCGGCCCAGCGTGGCAACAAGACCAGGGCGGCGGCGATCGCCGTGCTGATGGGTGTCGTGGCCGCGCTGTGCGCCGCCTACAGCTTCGAGAGCTACTACCAGGCGCGTCGGCGCAAGTCCCCGGCTCATGAGCAGTCGCTCGTGGCCGCGTCGAGCGGCGCCTGACATGTCGACCGACTTCCTGCCGGGCCGCAAGACCCGGACGATGGCCGACGGGGCCACGCTGGTCTGCATCTTCGTCGCGGTGCTGATGCTGATACCCGCGCGGGCGGTGTTCAAGGGAATTCCGCTGTCGCTGACCCCCGGCAACGTGGCCGCGCTGTTCGCCGCCATCTGCTGGGCGTGCGCGCAGCTCACATTGACGCTGGGCATGGCCAAAGGGCGAACCCCGGTTCGCACCGGCATTTTCGTCTACGCGATAGCCGTGTTCTTCTCGTACGGGTACGCCAATTACGGGCCACTGCCGTCCGACGAGGTCAAGCTTTCCGACCACGCGCTGGTGCTGGTGATCGGCAACTGTGCCGTGGCGCTGATGATGAACGACGGTGTGCGGGGCCTCATCCGGCTCGACCGCGTGCTCAAGGCAGCGGTCGTGTGCGGCACCGGCGTCGCGATAGTGGGCTGCTGTCAGTTCATCCTGAAGTTGGACCTCACGCAGTACATGGTGTTGCCCGGCCTACGATTCACCTCCGACGACGGCTTCGTCGAGACGCGCGAGGCGCTGGCCCGGGTGGCCGGCACCACCGGGCATCCCATCGAATTCGGCGTGCTGTGCGCGATGCTGCTGCCGCTGGCCTCGCATTTCGCCTTCCAGGCCAAGGGACGCCGCGAACCCGTGCTGCGATGGTGGATCTGTTGCGGCATCATCGCCGCCGGGCTCATGTTCTCCATCTCGCGATCGGCCGTCCTCGGTGTGTGCGGCGCCGGACTGGTGCTGTTCATCGGCTGGCCGGCCAAGCGACGGTGGTACACCCTGTTGGTGGGGCTCGTCTTCCTCGGCATCATGAAATTGGCCGTGCCGAGCCTGCTCGGGGCGCTGTACAACCTGTTCGCCAACATCGGCAACGACAGCAGCATTTCCCACCGGACCTATGCCTCGGCCGTGGCGGCCAAGCAGATCAGCCTGCATCCGCTGTTCGGACACGGGCCGGGGACCTGGTATGCCGGCAAGCACGAGGTGTTCGACAACCAGTACATCCTGTCCACCGTGGAAACCGGTTTTGTCGGGGTGGCGGCCTTTGCCGGCATCTTCCTGTGCGCGTTCTACTCCGCGCTGCGGGCCCGGTATTTGAGCAAGGACCCCGGGGCACGGGATCTGGCGCTGACCATCTGCGCGAGCCTGGTGGCCCCGCTGATCGGGTCGGCGACGTTCGACCTGACCGCATTCGCCACGGTGACCGGGTTGACGTTCGTGTTGGTGGGGGCCTCGGGCTCGTTGTTGCGGACGGCCAAGCAGTTGGCGCCGCATGAGGACCAGTTCGGGGTGCTGTACTGGATTCGGTACCGCTGGGCCTGGTTGCGGGATGTGCTGGTCCGCCGTCGGCGCCACGAAGCCATGGCCGAGGTCGTGTAGTTGCCCGCGAACCCCCGCGAGTCACGCTCTCCGGCATACCGAAATACGGTTTCGGGCAGAGCAGTGGTGGAGTGGCGAAGGGCACCGGGCGGCTGAGCTTCCAGTGTCGGTAGAGGTCACCAGGTTCGCCGCCGCCGATTAGCGGGGCCGGCTGAGAGAGCGGGTGGGCGAGAGCCTTCAACCCATGCCTGGCAACGGGCGGGTCGGGGCCGCCGGCTTGGAGTGGCGGTCTTGGCTATAGCCTGCTTCTGTTCGCGAGTCCCGCTGTGGGGCAAGCATGTGTTGGGTTCTTGTCTGTCGCAGAGCGGGACTCGCGGGGGTGGTGGGTTCGGGGCCGAACCCCCGCGAGTCACGCTCTCGGGCACCGGGGCGAGTTCCGCCCTCGGGCATTTTTCGGCGTGGTTGCGCTAGGTGGGTGGGCCCGAGGACGGGACTCTCCCGCCCGAGAGCGTGACTCGCGTTGCTGGGGGCGCGCGCAGGCTGGGCTAGCGGGCCTCGCCGTTCTCTCCGGTCCTGGAGGTTCCGCTCGCCTGCCCTTGGCGTCGCATTCCGTCATTGCCGGGCTGGCTTTCTCAGCCGTGGCAGGGGAGGGGGGCCACGGTGCCGGTGACGTTGTAGGCGCTGTCTATGGTGACCAAGGAGTTGTCGGACCACTGGATGGTGCCGCAGTCGGACTCCACGGGGCCGTAGACCCAGGACTTGTCGACCATGCGGTTGCCCCGCACCACCACCGTGCCGCCGGCGCCCTTGACCTGGATCGAGTAGGTGCCGCCGGCCACCAGGTTGTTGGTCACCGACACGGTGTTGGTCAGGTCGGTGAGGAAGATGGGCGCGGTGATGTCCGTGGCGTCGCGCTGGTCGAGGGTGTTGTGGTCGAGCACGAGGTTGTGCCCGCCCTGGTAGCTCTGGATGCCGTCGGAATGGTCTCCGGGATTGGAACAGAGATGCACGTACGAGTCGTGGATCTCGATGTCGTTGCCGGAGTCGCGGAAACCGTCGCCGTGGTTGCGGATGAGCACACCGCGGGCGTAGAAGCTGCCCTCGCCGACGCCGGGCTGGGAATCGCAGCCGGAGGCAGGGCCGACGGTGGAATCGACGATGGTGTACGAGTAGTCGACGTTCTCGTACTCGTCGGTGACGAAGCCGTCGATCTGGCTGTTGCGCACGGTGACGTTGTGCGCGGTGATGAGCAGGTTTCCGGGAATGTGCATGCCGTCGAGCACGGCGCCGTCCTGGCTCACCCGATACGCGTCGCCGGAATTGAGGGTCACGGCGGAAAGCTTGGTGCCACCGGGAACACCGGTGCACGAAGGCGTGGGATAGGCCGGGCAACGACCGCCGCCGGTGCGACCGGGCGGGGGAGCGGCCTTGGAGGTGGTGGAAGGCTTCGAAGTCGTCCTCGACGAGGAAGTGGCGGACGACGAGGTGGTGCTGGAGGCAGCCGTGGTGCTGCTGACGGTGGTGTCGCTGGGGGTGGTGCTCACCGGATCGGCCACGGGTGTCGACCCGGTGCAGGCTGTCAGGACCATCGCCGCCACCCCGATCACGGCGATGGGTAAGGCTTGTCTCATGGTGATCTCTCCAAAGTGGTCAGCAGCTGCGCCCACGACCCGGCGCCGGCATCGCGCGCGCTGACGGCGGTCACCGGGCGCGGCCAGGCGATGGCCAGGTCGGTGTCGTCGTAGCGGACGGCGATGTCCTCGGCGGGGTCGTGCTCGCGGTCGATCCGGTAGCAGACGTCGGCCAGGTCGGTCAGCGCCTGGAAGCCGTGCAGCAGGCCCGGCGGAACATATAGCGTCGCGAAGGTCTCGTCGTCGAGCAGGAACGACTCGATTCGCCCGAACGTGGAGGAGCCGGGCCGGGCGTCGACGAGCACGTCGTGCACGGCGCCGCGGGCGCAGCGCACGAGCTTGGCCTCGCCCCGGCCGCCGCGGCCGTGCATGCCGCGGATGGTGCCCAGGCGCGAGCGGGACTGGCTGTCCTGCAGGAAGTCCCCGACGCCGTGCTTCTCGCCGATGGCCAGGTCGAAGGTCCGGGTGAACAGGCCCCGGTCGTCCCGGTGCGGGGTGGGCACGAACAGCAGCACACCGTCGATGCCGGCTTCTTCCACACGCATCAGCAACCAGGTCCCGTCAACGGGTGCTCAGATCGGGCGACCACTCGACCTCGGCCTTGCGGCGCGCGAGGATCTTGTCGATCACGAGCACGGTGAGGTAGCAGGCGGC
>NZ_KK037166.1:4007002-4128123 GCF_000568255.1 Kutzneria sp. 744 | reverse complement strand
CGCTCCAGCGGCGTGAACGACCGGTGCACCCAGCCGTCGTCGGAGATGACATCGGGCAACGGGAACGCCTTGGCGTGACCGTCCTTGGACAACACGTACACGCCGACGCCGGCCAGCACCCGGCTCGGCGCAATCAGCCGATCGTGTACCCGGTGCACGCGCCGGGCGACGCGGCTGGCGCCGGCCAGGTCCCACCGCGGCTCGGGCGCGCACGCCAGCACGCCGGGCCGCTCCAGCGCCGACACGAGCTCCCGCAGCGACTGCGTGGTGAGCTCGATGTCGGCGTCCAGGTACACGCGCGGGAAGTCCCGGCACGTGTCGTCGCCGAGGCGCAGGGCGTGCGCCTTGCCGCCGTACGGGGTCTCCACCACCCGCACTCCGTACTGCCGCGCCACGGCGGCGGTGTCGTCCGTGCAGGCGTTCGGCACGACGACAACGTCGAACTCGTCCTCGTCGGCCTCCGCGAGCAGGGTGCTCAGGCAGCGCCCGAGCACCGCCTGCTCGTTGTGGGCGGGGATGACAACACTGGTCATGGTGGTTCCACGGTGGTCACCGAAGCGGCGTCAGTCAAGCCGGGGGTCAGCTCAGGTCAGTGCCGCAGCGTACGCCGCCAGCAGGGCCTTGCGGGAGTTCTCCCACGACAGCGGGCCGGCCACCCGGGCCCGGCCCAGCTCGCCCATGCGCTTGCGCTCGGCCGGGTCGTCGAGCAGCTTGACCACGAGCTTGGCGAACTCGGACTCGTCGTTGGCCGCGGCGTACACCGCCGCCTCGTCGGCCGACACGCGCGCCTCGACCAGGTCGAAGGACACGATCGGCTTGGACATCGCCATGTACTCCATGATCTTGTTCATGGTGGAGACGTCGTTGAGCGGGTTGAGCGGGTCCGGCGCGAGGCACACGTCCGCGGCCGACAGGTAGCGCAGCAGGTCGGCGTCGCTGACCCGGCCGGTGAACTCGACCAGATCGTCGAGGCCGAGCTCGTGCGACAGGGCCACCATCTGGTCGAAGGTGTCGCCGCCGCCCATGAACACGGCGTGCCAGTCGGTGCGCCCGAGCTCGTCGCGCATGCGGGCCAACGACCGTAAGGCATAGTCGACGCCGTCCTGCGGGCCCATCACACCCAAGTAGCACAACAGGTGCGGCTTGCCCTTCTTCAGCTCCTCCTCCGGCGGCACCTCGTGGAAACGCTCCACCGCCGGCGCGCTGCGGACCACGAACACCTTGCGCGCGTCCATGTCGCCCCGCTTGAGGGCCACCTGCCGGTAGCTCTCGTTGGTGGAGATCACCACGTCCGCCGCGCGGTAGGTGGACCGCTCCAGCCGGCACACCCCGCGGTAAAGGAAGTCCTCGCCGCGGTTGAACCGCGACAGGTACAGCTCCGGCACCAGGTCGTGCTGGTCGAAGATGAACTTCGCGCCGCCGCGCTTGAGCCAGCGCGCCACCAGGAACAGCAGGTCCGGCGGGTTGCAGGCGTGCACCACGTCGACCGGCCCGATCTTGCGGGCCAGCCGGAAGGTGTGCCACACCGCGGCGGTGTACTCGAACAGATAGCCCTGGGGGCCGCCGGTCGCCGCCTTGAGCGGATACCGGTGGATCTTCACCCCGTCGATCTCGGCGTACGGTTCACGGTCCTGTTTCGTCCCCTGTGGACAGATGACGTGCACGTCCCAGCCGGCGTCGCGCAGCGCCTTGCTCTCCTGCCACACGCGGCGGTCGAACGGGACGGACAGGTTCTCCACCAGGATGAGTGCTTTACCAGCCAAGGCCCACGTATCCAGGTCGTTCCCGGCGCAGCTCGGCGTCGGGAAGGCGGACGAGGTCGACGATGACGCGCTCGCCCACGGTGTTGAATTCCGCGGGGTCGAGCGCTTCCAGGACGGCGTCGTCCCGGCATCCGATGACGCACACTTCGGAATGCGCCATCACCTCGGTGACGGAATTGCTGAGCAGCTCGCCGAGATGCGGCAGCCGGCTCTCGATGTACTCGCGGTTCGCGCCCATCAGTCGTGACAGCGTCACATTGGCGTCGTAGATGCGGAGGTCGTACCCCTTGCCCAGCAGGCGCTCGGCCAACTCGACCAAAGGGCTCTCACGCAGGTCGTCGGTTCCCGGCTTGAAGGAAAGGCCGAACAGGCCGATTCGTCTTCGCCCGGTCGCGGCGATGAACTCGAAGGCGCGCTTGAGGTGTTCCTCGTTGGACGGCAGCACGTGCGACAGCAGCGGCACCGACACGTCGGCCCGGCGTGCGGCGTACACCAGGCCGCGCAGGTCCTTGGGCAGGCACGAGCCGCCGAAGGCGAAGCCGGGCCGGAGATAGGCCGGGCTGACGTTGAGCTTGCGGTCGGCCAGGAACACGTCCATCACGCGGTGCGAGTCCACGTTCAGTGCGCGGGCCACCGAGCCGAGCTCGTTGGCGAAGGCGATCTTCAAGCCGTGGAAGGCGTTGTCCGCGTACTTGGTCATCTCGGCCACCGGCACCGGCACCCGGAACACCTCGCCCGGCAGGCCCTCGTACAGCGCGGCCACCACGTCGCCGCTGGCCGTGTCGAACTCGCCGATCACGGTCTTGGGCGGGTCGAAGAAGTCGCGGACGCTGGTGCCCTCGCGCAGGAACTCCGGGTTCACCGCGACGCCGAAGTCCACGCCGGCGGTCAGGCCGGAGGACTTCTCCAGTATCGGCAGCAACAGGTCCAGACAGGTGCCCGGCAACATGGTGCTGCGCAGGACCACGGTGTGCCGGCCCGACTTGGCCGCCATGGCCGCGCCGATCTCCTCGCACACCCGCTCCAGGTAGACCGTGGACAGGCTGCCGTTGGGCGCCGACGGGGTGCCCACGCAGATCAGCGAGACGTCCGAGTCCGCGATCGCGTCGGCCACGTCGGTGGTGGCCCGCAACGCCCCGCTGGCAACGACTTCCGCTGTCAGCTCGCCGATCCGCTCCTCCACCACCGGGGCCTTGCCCGCGGCGATCAGGTCCACCTTGACCTGGTTGACGTCCACGCCCACCACGCGGTGCCCCTGTCCGGCAAGACATGCCGCCGAGACGCAGCCCACGTAACCGAGCCCGAACACGCTGATCTTCATCTTGGGATGCCTCCATCGCGCTCGACGTGGGCGCGCCCCTTTGATCGGGGGAGGCGGTCAACCCGTTACCTGCTGAGGTTCCGCAACCCTCGCACCACTCGGCGCAATCCCGGTGCCAGCGGGGAGTTCTTGGCCCCCGCTACCACGGCGTCGCCCAGTTTGCGCAGGGCCAGGCGGCTGGAACTACGGGTGACGATTCCTTGACACACGGTGGAATCACCGGTCTTGGCCCGGCGCTTGTACTCGTCGTCGCCGCGGCCCAGATCGATCCGGTCGATGCCCAGCGCGGGCGCGGCGATGGTGAGCTCGCGCAGCAGCATCCAGCCCGGGGCGAGCTTCGAGTGCTCGGGGGCGTACACCGGAAACCACCAGTGCAGCACGGAATCCGCGCGGATGCCGAAGTGAGCGGCGATCAAGTTCTCGCCGGCGTGCAGGGTCGACAGGATGCCGCCGAAGTCCCGGCCCCGAGTATGGAGCAAGCGGCGCAAGAGGTCGAGCCGATCGGGCTCCGCGAAGAAGTCCCTTGCGCCGGTTGCCCGATACTGGTCGCGCTTGAGTTCCACCAGTTGGCGCAACAGATCCTCGTCGACCACGTCGACCTGGAACTTGACCGGCCCCAGCTCGCGCTCGGCCTTGGCCGTCCGCCGCCGAGCCTGGGACATGTTGTCCCGCCCCGACTTCGTCGCCCGGGCGAGGTAGCCGTCCAGTCCGCCGCTCACGTCGACGTACGGCGACACCCGCCGCGACTGGATCCACGGCTCGAACTGGCCGACGCCGTCGACCAGGTGGTCGAACTCGAACGACCTGACCCCGCCGGAGAGCAGACCCAATGGCGAGAAGGACTCCCCGGCCGGCACGATCGGCCCCTGGAAGTCGGCGCCGGGCCACCCGACCGGCCGCAGCGTCGCTCCCTCACGGTGACCGGGCAGCAACGCTCGGATCTCGCCGGAGCCGTCCTCGTCCACCGCGACGTGCACGGTGCGTCCGCTTTCGTGCACGGCGGCGGCAAAACCGGGGTGGAAGTACGGGCTGTCCAGCGCCGGGTTGCCGGCCCGCAACCGGTGCCACGCGTCGAGTTCACGCTGCCCCAGCGCGTCGAACGTCAGCCAGCGCATCAGCCGGCCAGGCTCTGGATGCGCCGCGACGGTCGCAGCAGCGCGGCGACCGAGGCCTTGGCGGTCGGTCGGCCGGCCAGCGCCCGCGCGGATTCCCCCAGTACGACAGCGAAGTAGTAGGCCACGCCCGGCACGAAACCGCGGCGGCGACGGAACAGCTTCACCCTGTTCACTGTCAACAACGCGGCGAGCATCGGGTTGGTGTCGGCGTCGCCGCCGATGTGCTCGATCACGGCCGTCGGCTCGTACCACAGCGACCAGCCGCGGTCGGCCGCCCGGAGCGCGAACTCCGTCTCCTCGCTGTAGAGGAGGAAGGACTCGTCCCAGGGGCCGGTCTGTAGCAGGGCGTTCACGGAGATGAGCATCGCGGCCCCGGTCGCCCACACGGCCGGCGCCGGCCGCTCGTACTCGCGGGGATCGGTGACGAGCTCGCCCAGCGTGCCGATGCGCCCGGCCCTGGTGCCGCCGATCACCGCTTCCGCCCACGCTCTACCCACAGTGGGCATGCGACGCAAGGAAGGCTGCAGCGATCCATCCGGATTGACCAGCCGCGGCACGGCAATCCCGCAACCAGGCACTGTGAGTGCCTCTTGCAACGCCGCCAGCCCGCCGGCGGTGAGCCGGCAGTCGGGGTTGATCACCAGCACGGAGTCCAAGGTGGCCAGGTCCAGTTCGTTGACGCCGGCGTTGATGCCGGCGGCGTAACCGGCGTTCCGACCGATTTGGACGGTCCTCATCGGAAGGTCGGTGAACGACGCGGCCAGCTCCAGCGTGCCGTCGCGGGAGGCGTTGTCGACCACGACAACGTCGGTGAGATCGACACCCTCGGCTCCACCCGCCAACGAGCGTAGGCAGTCGCCCAGCACGTGCGCGCTGTTGTACGTGACGACCACGATCGCGGTCCGTGCCCTCATGTGCACGTCATCGTGCGCCGATCAGCACGCGTTACCGTTGTGGGGCAACCGCATCAGCCGCGCATCCGCTTCACCGCGCGTGCGGCCGTTCGGCGGACACGCAAGGGCAGGGACGGCTTCCCGGTCAGCACCTCGTGAGCCCAGGCGGCCTGGATGTCGTGGTGCAGGCTGTTGCGGGCCTGGAGCCAGGAATCGGCGTTGGCCCCGCCGCCGTCGCTCGTGTAGACCCGCTGCACACCGGCCGTCTTCAGGCGTCGCAGCACATGCCGGTCGTAGGAGCCGAACGGGATCGCCACCTCGGTGACCGGGTTCTCGGTCAGCTCGGTCAGCACCCGGGTGGCGTGGGCGATCTCCTCGACCGCCTGCTCGTCGGTCAGCCGCCGCCAGTCGCGGTGGGCCCAGCCGTGCGAGCCGATCCGCATGCCGGCGCCCTGGATCTCGCGCACGTCCGAGCGGTCGAGCCGGCCGGGCTCACCCAGGAGCCCGGCCAGCACGAAGAAGTCCGCCTTCAGCCCGCGTTCCACCAAGCGGGGCAACGCGATCTCGACGTCGGAGACGTTGCCGTCGTCGAAGGTGAGTCGCACGTTGGGCTTGCCCATGGCCGCGTCGAGCACCTGCTCGAACTGCTCGACGCTGACCCAGGTCCTGTCCTCGTCCGGCTCCATCGGTCGGTCGGTCGGACCGATCCCGTGCACGGTCAGATTGACGACCGAGACAGACATGACTCGTCCCCACCTCCAGCGAACCGTACCGGTTGTGGGGAATATCGGACGTAACGGCTGTTTTCGTTACAGGGCAGAGGAATAGTAGTCGGCCGTACGGCGTAGGCCGGTCTCCAGGTCCACCTGCGGGCGCCAGCCGAGCACACCCGCCGCGTCCTCGATGTCGGCCACCTGCGCGTGGTCGAGCGGACGGTCCGCGATGGCCCCGTACCGCGGCAGCTGGTGCGCGCCGATGATCTTGGCCAGGAGCTCGATGGTGTCCCGGATCGACAGCTGGCTGCCCGATGCGATGTCGAACACCCGCCCCGGCGCCTGGTCGCAGACCGCCGCGGCCAGGAACGCCTCGACCACGTCGTCGACGTAGACCCAGTCCACCATACGGGTGCCGCTGGTCAGCTCCGGCGACTCCCCGCGCAGCAATGCCGTTGTCACGTACGGGATCAGCTTGCGCACGTCCCGCTGTCCCGGTCCGTAGACCATGCCGATGCGCAACGTCGTCACCGGCACGTCCCACAGCTCGTGGAACATCCGCGCGTAACCGGAGACGGCCCACTTCGCCACCGCGTACGGGGAGGACGCCACCGCGGCGCCGTCCTCGGGCCGCGGCTCCTCCACAGATCCGGCCAGCACCAGCCGTCCGGACGGCGCCCAGTCGGCGACGGCCGTCAGCAGGTTCACCGCGCTGTCGAGATTGCTGGTCAGCGTTGGCCGGACCATGCGCACCTCGCGCGCACCGGTGACCTCGCTGGCCAGGTGGAACACCACATCCGGTTGTGCGGCACGGACCACCGAGCTGACCTGGTCGGCGTCGCAGAGATCCGCGACATGCCAGGTCTGCCCGCCGTCCACGTGCGCCCGGACCTTCCTGCTCACCGCGTGCACCACCGCGCCGAGCTCGGTGAGCCTGCCCACCAGATGGGAGCCGATGAACCCGGTCGCCCCGGTCACCAGCGCCCTGACCCCCAGCCAGCCGCCCACCTCAGTACGCCCCCTGACCGCTGAAGACCGCTCGCACGGTCTTCCACAGGATGATCGCGTCGAGGGCCAGCGACCAGTCCTCCACGTAGCGGAGGTCCAGTCGCAGCGCCTCCTCCCACGGCAGGTCGCTGCGCCCGCTGATCTGCCACAGCCCGGTCAGGCCCGGCTTGACCAGCAGTCGCCGTCCCGCGTCGGAGCCGTACTGCTCGACCTCGTGCGGCAGCGGCGGCCGCGGCCCGACCAGCGACATCGCGCCGGTGAGCACGTTGATCAGCTGCGGCAGCTCGTCGAGCGAGTACCGCCGCAGCAGCCGGCCGGGGCCGGTGACCCGGGGGTCCTGGCGCATCTTGAACAGCGGCCCCGCGCCCTGGTTGCTGGCCCGCAGCTCGTCCAGCAGCGCGTCGGCGTTGACCACCATCGTGCGGAACTTCCACATGGTGAACGGTTTTCCGCTGTGGCCGACCCGCTTCTGCCGGAACAGCACCGGGCCGCCGTCGTCGATCTTGACGAGCACGGCGATGGCCAGCAGCACCGGGGCCAGCATGGTCAGCAGCACCAGCGCGCCGATCCGGTCGACGATGCTCTTGATCACCCGCTTGGCCCGGCCGAAAGTGGGTGTCTGCACTCGCAGCAGCGGCATGCCGACCACACCGGACACGTGCAGCCGCGGCCCGGTCAGCTCCATCAGCACCGGCGCGACCACGAGCTCGGACTCGGTGTCCTCCAGCTCCCAGGCCAGCCGCTGCAGCTGGCGCGGCGTCCAATAGGGATCCGCGGCCACGGCGACGACCCGATAGCCACCCGGTTGTGCCCGTTCGGTCAGGTCCCCGAGCGCGCCGACCACCGGCACACCGGAGATCTCCTGCGTGCCGTCCAGGCCGTAGCCGTCCGGCGTGCACACGGCCTCGACCCGCCAGCCGTTGTGCGGCTCCTTGCGCGTGCGGGCGATCAGATCGGCCGCCCACGCCGCACTTCCGGCCGCCATCACCGGCAGCAGGCACTCACCCTTGCCCCGTCTGCTGTGCAGCAGCCTACGCAGCAGATAGCGGCCGGGGAAAGCGATTGCCCCGACCGCCGGAACCACGAAGAACACCCATAACCGCAGGTGCGTCAGCTCGAAGGCGACGCCGGCCACCGACAGTGTCACTGCGGTCGCGACGAGCGCCTTGCCGAGTCTTCGGAACTCCTCCGCGCCCTGGCCCAGGATCTTGGGGTCCCAGGCCCGGTTGGCGGGCAGCGCGGCAACCACTATGAGTAGAGCGGCGACGCTGACCAGCCGCGGCAGCTGGCCGAGGTAGTCCGGCAGTTCCCGTCCGATCAGGACGGTGGCCAGGAGCGTGGCGGCCGCGGTGGCCAGCACGTCGGACATGATCACAGCGGTGCGGTACCGGCTCTCCCACACGGTCAGTGGCGACCGGTGGTGCCGGTGCCGGCCGTGGAACCGGGTGGTCGTGACGGCCAACAGGTGCGAGTGTTCGGGCGGCAGCAGTGCCATCCTGGGGGTCCCCCTCGGTTGCCCTCTCATACACATTCCCTTGTGCAGGACCGACTGCGACGACCTCGCGCCGGCGAGGGCGCTACGTCAACTGTGATGGATCAGGAGAAAGAGGTGGACGTCCACGATCCTTCTCGGGTTTCGCGGCTGCCTCGTTACAGCGGCTCTTTCGCTTTGCTGGCAACACATCCCCGACGATCACTCGCCCGAGGGAACGGCTGAGCTGTTAAGCGCATCGGCGTTGCTGCGTTTGCCGTAGCGACCCTCACGTCAATTACCGACAGTGACAACAGCTCCGGCGGTGTGGTCGCGGATTGGGCTGAACGGCGGCATAACCCGGGAGGGGGTGCCGTAGTTGAACCGGGTGCGGCCCCACGGGGTCGTAACGTCGGGGCCCCGGGCTCGATGTGCGGGGCATCTGACGTCTCTAGTGGAGTGGAGTGCCGGTATGCGCGTCACCTTCGTGTGTCCGACACCGGTTGTCGGTGCGCAGGTGATCCAGGGATATGCCGACGAGTTGGCGGCCCGTGGCCACGAGATCAGCGTGGTCCGGCTGCGCGACAGGCTCGGGCTGCGGGTGCCCGGCTGGTCGCGCAGGGGACGCGGGCCGTCCTCGGTGCGGGTCGTGACGACCGCACGGCTGTCCCCGGACGCCGTGCCCGACGGGGATGTCGTGCTGGCGACCGATGCCAGCACGTCGAAGCTGCTGCCCGAGTTGTCCGACCGCCACGGTCGGGCAGGGCAGCTGGTTCAGTCCCGTGAGCAGTGGGGGGCGGACCCTGAACTACGACTGGCCGTGCCCAAGATCGCCACGTCGGAGCGCCTCGCCGGCGTCCTGAATGGACTCGGTGTGCCCAGCTCTGCCGTGACAGTCGTGTCGCAGGGGCTCAACCTCGCGGTCTTCCGGCCGCCACATCCGGCGCTACCGCGCGGGCACCGGGTGAGTGTGCTGGTCGAACCGGACTCCGGGGCGGCGACCGCGCTGGAGGCGTTGGAACGGACCCGGGCCTTGTTGCCCACGATGGAGGTCACCGCCTTCGGCTCCGGTCGCCGCCCGGAGCAGCTCCCCAGCTGGATCCGCTATCTGAGGTCGCTGCCCACCTACGAGCTGGTGCGCCAGGTGTACCAGCGCGACGCCGTCCACCTGGGAACCGCGGCCAGCGCGGCCCGGGCGATGGCGTGCGGCTCGGCGGTGGTCGGCGTCCGCGGCAGCGCCCTGTCCGACTTCGCCGAGCACGACCGGGACAGCCTGCTGGTCGAGCCGGACGACGCCAACGCGATGGCGGAGTCGCTGGTTCGGCTGATGCTGGACCGCGAGCTGCGCACCCGGCTGGTGGCCGGGGGTTTCCACACCGCGTCGGCCATGGACAGCGAGGACTCGGTCGTGGCGCTGGAGAAGGCGCTGCGCGGGTGGACCCTCAGCTCCCAGTCTGTCGGCTCTGCCCGCGAAACTCCGCGATGACGACACCGTCCGTTCGGCTGACCGTCACGTCGTAGATGCCGTTTCGGCCAAAACGATCGCGTTCGGTCGCCCTTGCGACGAGTTCGTCCCCCAGCACGGCCGGCCGCAGGAAGGTCACCTGACCCGACTGGGCGACGGTGACGGGCCCGTAGCTGTTGCACGCATAGGCGAACGCGGTGTCGGCGAGCAGGAACACGTAACCGCCATGGACGATGTCGTGGCCGTTGAGCATCTGCTCGGTGACGGTCATGGTCGCGGTGGCGGCGCCGGGCTCGTCCTGACGGATGACGATGCCCAGGGCCTTGCTGGCGTGGTCGCGGTCGTACACCCGGTCAACGATGCCGCAGCGCGATCTCCAGTTCCAGCCGGCGGACCGGGTCGTGGATGCGGTCGCCGACGAGCTGGTCGATCTGGTGCATGCGGTAGCGGACGGTCTGCGGGTGCACGCTGAGCCGCGCGGCGATGTCGTTGACGCCACCGCGTGTGTCCAGCCAGGCCAGCAGCGTGGCCTTCAGCCGCTCGCGCTGCTTGGCCGTGAGGTCGTCGAACGGGGCGAGGCTGCGGCGGCCGAGCTCGTCGAGCAGGAACTCGTCGGCGTGGCACAGCAGCGTGAGCAGGTGGTCGTCACATCGGACGATCGGACCGTCGATGACGCCCCGTTTCGCCAGCGCCACGGCCCGGCGCGCCAGCTTCAGCGACTGCCGCGCCTGGCTCAGCGGCACGGTCGGGCCAATCGCCAGCGCCAGCGGGAGGGTCAAGCTGCGGGCCAGCAAGCGGACGGTTCGGTCCGGATCGGCGGCGAGGATGCAGCCGCCGTCGGTGAGGCAGTCCGGGGCGTGAGGCGCGGGCGTGTCATCGGCCAGGGCGATCATGGCGGCCTGGGCCGGGAGCGGCCAGTCGGCGGCGATCGCCTGAGCCTCAATCGATTCCGTAGGGCTCGGCGGGTCGGCGAGGATCAGTCGCAGCAGCTCCGCCCGCTGGCGCCCGTCGCCGGCCTCGGCCCGGCGCTGCGCGTCCGCGTAGCCCTCGACGGCCACTCGGCACAGCTCGTCGACGTAGGCGAAGATCGCCTCCGCGGTGAGCAGCAGCACCTCCGGCGGGATGCCGAGCTCGCGGCCGGCCTTGGACAGGTTGCGCCAGGCGGCGCGGGCCCCGACCCGGACCGCCGTCTGCATCGACTCGGTGGTGCGGCCCTCGGTGAACTCCACCCGGCCGACGTAGCGGAACCAGGCCGTCCACTCCTGGGACGACACCTGGGGATTGCCGACGCTGTCGAAGCAGTGCACGATCGCCCGCTCCACCCCGCCCACCAGCACCTGGCCGAATTTCCCGCGCAGCGGCCGGGCATACGCCGGCACGGACCGCTGGATCTCGTGCACGACCTCGCGGGCCAGTCGGCCGGCATAGGGTCGGAAGCGGGCCCCGAGATGGCTGGGCAGCCGGGCCCACAGCTGGTTCGCGTCATTGCGGACAGCCGTCATGGCCTCGACGATACGGTCGCGTGTCAAAAAGATTCTGAATTCTTGTCACGAATGGAGCATGTTTCGGCGGGAATTTATATGGGGCTGACAGGGAAGGCCGCCGACGGCGGCCCTCCCTCGTGCTCAACTCGCTTTCAGGGTGAGATCGATCGTGTTGCCGGGGCCGGTGGCCAGTGCGCTGATGAACGGGGTGAACGGGCCGCAGCCGGTGAGCGGGGCGAGGGCGTAGTCGCCGGCCAGGGTGCCGCCCTTGAGCACGTCGAAGCCGGGGCCGGAGGTCATCTTGACCACCGACGGCCGGCTGGTGCCGCAGGCCGCGGACCGGCTGATCGGCAGGCCGAACACGCTGATCTGCGGCATCTTCACGGTCAGCTTCGAGGTCGCGTCCAGTGCGCCGTTGGCCACCGCGCCGGTGGTCGGGCCCTGGGGCTGGAAGGCGATCTTGGTGGTGACCGGGATGAAGCCGAACATGGCGAACCGGGCGCTGGTCGGGTCCAGGGCCAGATCGGCGGTGTACCTGCTGGTGCCCAGGTCGAGCTTGGCGGTGATGCCGCCGCGGATCGGCACCGTGCCGTGCAGGCGCTTGATCTCCGAGCTGCCCTTGATCGCGTAGCTGTAGGTGATGGTGCCGGGGGCCGCGGTGGTCGTGGTCGTGGGCTTCGTCGTTGTGGTCGTCGTGGTTGTGGTGGCGGGCGGGGGAGTTGTCGTGGTCGTGGTCGTCGGGGGCGGGGTGGTGGTCGTGGTCGGCGGCGGGCCGTCAGCGACCTGGAAGCTGATCAGCTGCGCGTCCTGGCCCGGGTTGAGCGTGCAGTCCGAGGTGAAGGTGCCGAGGCCGGTCGGTGTGCCGTCGGCCTTCTTCGGCGTGAGCGTGGTGGAGAAACCGCCGACCGTCACGGTCGTGGTGCCGGCCTTGGTGATCGTCGCCGTCGGCACCGGGCCGGAGGCCACCGTGTCGAAGGCGCCGGAGTCCGGCACCGGCGTCGACGGGATCACCAGGCCGGGAATGGTGATGTCCAGCGGCGTGCCGGCCTCGTTCAGCGTCACGCCGGCCTGCGCGGAGCCCTCGATCGTCTTGGCCCCGACCAACGCCAGCCCCTGCGTGGCGGTGGGCGGAACCGTTGCCGTGGCCGAGAAATCCGTCGTCACGAGATCGCCGCCCACCGTGGCCGGCGCGGCCATGCTCGCCTGGATCCGGACGTTGAGCGTCTGGTTGCCGATCAGCGGGAAGGGACACGTGAACGCCAGCGTCTTGTCCACCGGGGTGGATGCGGCCGACGACACGCCCGCGCCGACGGCAAGGCCCGTCAGCACGAGCGCGGCCGCCGTGGCCACCCCCAATGTTCGATGATTCACAGCCGTCCTTCTTTCGTGTGTTCACACGCGATTGGAGAACGCGTTCGCCCGAAGCTAATGAGGGCGTTCCTGGTCGGCAAGAACGGCTGTGAAAGTTGCGGCCCGCTGACAGGTTTGCCCGGTGCGGAATTGCTCACGCCGTGACAAGAACCTAGGCTCCTGTCGTGACGCACGACTACCCCTCGGCGCCGGTGCAGGCCGGCCACAGCGAGCCCGTGCCGCGACGGGTTCGAGCCGTCCTCGGCGGCCGGACGGTCTTCGACACCACGAACGCCCGCTACGTCTGGGAATGGCCGTTCTATCCCCAGTACTACATCCCGCTGGCCGACATCGACACCTCGCTGCTCGTGGACGAGGACCGCGAGCAGCACCTGCGGCACGGCCTCGCTCGCCGGCACGGGCTGCCCGGAAAGCCCGGCGCCGCCCACGTGTTCTCCGACGGCCTGGTCAAGTTCGACTGGGACGCCCTGGATTCCTGGTTCGAGGAGGACGAGGAGATCTTCGTCCACCCCCGCAACCCGTACACCCGGGTCGACGCGCTGCGGTCCACCCGCACCGTCCGGGTCGAGCTGGACGGCGTGGTGCTGGCCGAGTCCTCGTCGCCGGTGATGGTCTTCGAGACGGGGCTGCCCACGCGCTACTACCTCAACCGCACCGAGGTGGACTTCGCCCACCTGGTGCCGTCGTCGACCGAGACCGCCTGCCCGTACAAGGGGCGGACCACCGGGTACTGGTCGGTGCGGACCGGGTCCGGGGTGCACCCGGATCTGGCCTGGTGCTACGACTTCCCGACCCGGCAGTTGCTGCCCATCGCCGGCATGGTCGCCTTCTACAACGAGAAGGTCGACATCTTCGTGGACGGTGTCGAGCTGGAGCGGCCGGCCACGCACTTCTCGTAGTGCTTCCGTAAGGGTTTTCCGGGCCACCGTGCGGCTACGGTGGTGTGGTGCGGAAGTTGCTGCTGGCCATGGCTTTGCTGCTCGTCGGTGGCTGCGCCGCACCGATGGCGACTGCGCTCCCCTCGCAGTCGCCGGGCGCCGCCACGTGGGCTCCCTGGCCCTCTGCGCTGCACGATGCCCGCCACAGCGGTTCGTCCACATCGGACGGCCCTGTGCGCGGCGTCGTGCGGTGGCAACGACATCTGGAAGGCGCCGTCACGCCCGGGCCGGTGATCGGGCCCGGCGGCGCCGTCTACGCCTCGTCCACGGCCGGGATCCTGCACGCCATCGACCCCGTCAGCGGCGAGGACCGGTGGACGTACGACTCGCACTACACCGGCGGCGGGGACCTCTCCGTGTCGCCGCTGGTGCTGCCCAGCGGCGACATCGTGTGGCCGCTTCCGGGTCCACGGCTGTTGGTTCTGTCTCCATCCGGTGCGCTGCTGTGGTCGGCCGCGCTGCCCGGCACCCCGACCTCACCGGCCTCCGTCGACGGCAACCGGATCTACGTCGGCGACCTCTCCGGCCACGTCAGCGCCCTCGACGTCCGTTCGCACAGTCTGCTGTGGACGGTCAGTGTCGGCGGCACCTCCTATGGTTCCGTCGTCACCGATGGATCGCGGGTCTACACCACCGCCGACTCTGGCGTCACCGCCGTCGACGCCAATGGGGCGGTGGTGTGGCACCGCGACCCGCACGACGACATCACCGAGGTCTCCGCCGGGCTCGCTCCGGACGGCACGGTGTTGTTGGGCACCAACGGTTCTCACGAGTGGGCCTACCATCCGGACGGCTCCCAGGCGTGGAGCGCGCCCCGGTTCATCACCTACTCCTCACCGGTCATCACCACCACTGGCCTGGCCTACGTCGGCGATCATGGCGGCACGGTCACCGCCTTCGACGTCCGCACCGGCTCCGTGGTCAAGTCGTATCGGCTCAACGGCGCGGAGATCTGGAGTTCCACCGTCCTCGACCGGGCCTATCGCCTGTACTACGCCACCCAGACCGGGCACGTCTACGGGCTGGCCCCGGACGGCGGCACCCTGTTCGACGTGAACGTCGGCGGGCCGGTCGACTCCTATCCGGCGCTCTCGGCCGACGGCGCGTTGATCGTAGGCTCCCGCAACGGACTTCTCACCGCCATCGGCTAGAAACTGTGCGCCAGTGACAAATTCCGTGGTGTGCCTTGTCTGGTGCCGCGAGCCGGGATGACCCTGCGTGGATGATTCGCCTCGCGCCGCTGCTCAGCCTGTTCCTGATCGCCGCTTGCGCCGCCCCACCGCCGGCCCCCGACCCGGATGCCCCCGCGATCGCCTGGGCGGCAAAGGTTTGCGCCGCCACGCCGCAGATCACCGTGGCCCCGCAGGAGACCGCCGCCGACCTCGGGGCCTTCGTCGACACGCTCGCCGGTGCCCTCACCAAGGAGGCCGCGGCCATCCGGGCCGCCGGCCCGCCGCCCGTCCCCAACGCCGGGCCGACTGTCGCGCGCGCCCTAGCCACCCTCGACGCCGCGCAGGAGTCGTTGCGTCAGGCCAGATCCCGCTTGGGCCAGGTCCGGCCCGGGGACACGGGCTCCCTCCAGCAGGCCGTCGCCGACGTCAACGCCGGCATGGCCGGACTGGCCGACGCCGGCGATCCCAAGGCCACCCTGCGCCAGAACACCGCCCTCGACCGGGCCTTCGACAAGGCCATCGGCTGTTGAGTTCGTAGTGGCCACGACGTGGAATTTGTATCGGCTTGACAATTTCTCGGGGCCGGCGGGGAATTCCTTGTCGGGCTGCCTACCCGTGAGTAGCGTCCGGCGGCAGTCAATTTCTCGTCGATGGGAAATTCATGGTTAAGCGGTGGTTGGCGCTGGCCTTCCTGATCGGCTGCGCACTCGGCACGGGCCCCTCGGCCGGTGGGGCTCCGGCTCCGGCCACCGACAATCCGCCGATGCCCGTGCACTATCGCGTGGACACCACGACCCGGGTGGCCAAGCTGGGTTCGGACCTCGTTGTCGGGCCGGGGCGGCTGGACGGGCAGTTCGTGATCGTGCCGGGCAGCAACCCGCTGCGGGTGGAGATCACCGGCGATCTGGCGCTGCCGCCGGCCGACAGCTACTTCGTCGCCTTCAGCTTCATGCCGGCCACGGCGACGATCACCGTGACCTCCACCGCCCCGGTGGAATCCGTGCTGCTGAACGGAACCCTGACCGCGACCACCCGCCTGACCTTTGCGCTGAGCAACACCAAGGTGCACGGGGTGCCGCTGGCCGTGGGCCCCAACTGCCGCACCGACGAGGTGGCGATCGTGCAGAGCGGGCCGTTCACCAGCCCGCTGTCCACCGGCACGATCTCCGGCGCCTTCGTCATCCCGCCGTTCCACCACTGCGGCGTCACCGAGAACCTCGATCCGCTGTTCACCGGCCTCGTCTCCGGCCCCGGCAACACGTTGCGCACGATGCTGACGTTCCTCTGCGGCGGCACCGCGACCTGCGAGGAGCGCTGATGGGCGTGCAGATCGACGTGCAGGGGCTGTCGAAGTCCTTCGGCCGCCAGACCATCTGGCAGGACGTGTCGATGACCCTGCCGGCCGGCGAGCTCAGTGTCCTGTTGGGACCGTCGGGCACCGGGAAGTCCGTGTTCCTCAAGTGTTTGGTCGGCCTGCTGCGGCCGGAGCACGGGCGGATCATGGTCAACGGCGTGGATCTGTGCCGCTGCACCGAATCCGAGCGCTACCAGCTGCGCAAGCTGTTCGGCGTGCTGTTCCAGGACGGTGCGCTGTTCGGCTCGATTACCGTGTACGACAACATCGCGTTCCCGCTGCGGGAGCACACCCGCCGCACCGAAGCCGAGATCCGACGGGTGGTCCACGACAAGATGGAGCTCGTCGGCCTGGCCGGGGCCGAGCACAAGCTGCCCGGTGAGATCTCCGGCGGCATGCGCAAACGCGCCGGCCTGGCCCGTGCCCTGGTGGGAGACCCGGAGATCATCCTGTGCGACGAACCCGACTCCGGACTCGACCCGGTCCGCACCGCCTACCTCAGCCAGCTGCTGGTCGACCTGAACGCGCAGATCGACGCCACGATCCTCATCGTCACCCACAACATCAGCGTGGCCAGGACCGTGCCCGACAACCTCGGCATGCTCTACCGCCGCCGCCTGGTCGGCTTCGGTCCCCGCGAGATCCTGCTGACCAGCGAGGAACCCGTCATCGCCCAGTTCCTCGGCGGCCACCGCCACGGCCCGATCGGCATGAGCGAGGAGAAGGACGCCGTGCTCGCCGCCGCCGAGGGAACGTGGACCCGGACGCTGCCGGAGATCGTCCCGCAACTGGAGCCGAGCCCGGGATTGCCGGTGCGCCAAGCGGTACGCCGTCGTCAGGAACGGGTACGGGCGATGCTGGCGGTCGGGAGCGTGCCCAGATGACCGCCGTGGGGCAGATGTTCGCGCTGGGCCTGGAGGTTCTGCGACAGCTGCTGCGTCGCCCGTTCCAGTACCGCGAGCTGGTCGAGCAGTTCTGGTTCGTGGCCAGCGTTTCCATCCTGCCCTCGATGCTGGTGTCGATCCCGTTCGGGGCGGTGATCGGGTTGGAGCTGGGCTCGCTCACCTCGCAGATTGGCGCGGAATCGTTCGACGGAGCGGCCAGCGTGCTCGCGGTCGTGCAGCAGGCCAGCCCGATCGTCACCACGCTGATCATCGCCGGGGCGGGCGGCTCGGCCATCTGCGCGGACCTGGGGTCGCGGACGATCCGCGAGGAGATCGACGCCATGGAGGTGCTGGGGGTCTCGCCCGTGCACCGGCTGGTGGTGCCGCGAGTGCTGGCGGCCACGTCGGTTGCCGTGCTGCTGAACGGAATGGTGAGCGTGGTCGGGGTGGCCGGCGGCTACTTCTTCAACGTGGTGATGCAGGGCGGAACCCCGGGCGCGTACGTGGCGAGCTTCGCGGCCTTGGCCCAGCTGCCGGACCTCTGGGTGAGCGAGCTGAAGGCGATGATCTTCGGCTTCCTGGCCGGCGTGGTCGCCTCCTACCGGGGGCTGCACCCGCGCGGCGGCCCGAAGGGCGTCGGCGACTCGGTGAACCAGTCGGTGGTCATCACGTTCCTGCTGCTGTTCCTGGTCAATGCCGTGATCACCGCGGTGTACCTGCGGATCGTGCCGGCGAAGGGAATGTGATGAAGAGGGTGGGCGTTCGGCCGCCATCGGTCCTTCCGGTCGCGGCGGCGGTGATCTGATGGAGGCGCTCGGCGATCAGCTCCTGTTCTTCCTCCGCGCGCTGGCGGCCATCCCGTTCGCTGTTCGCCGGCACTCCAAGGAGGTCGTCCGCCTGCTGGCCGAGGTGGGCTTCGGCTCCGGCGCGCTGGCGGTGATCGGCGGCACCGTGGGCGTCATGGTCGGCATGACGGTGTTCACCGGCGTTGTGGTTGGCCTGCAAGGGTATTCGGCGCTGAACCAGATCGGTGTGGCGGCGTTCTCCGGCTTCATGTCGGCCTACTTCAACACCCGGGAGATAGCGCCGCTGGTGGCCGGGCTGGCGTTGTCGGCGACGGTCGGCTCCGGCTTCACGGCCCAGCTGGGGGCGATGCGGATCGCCGAGGAGGTGGACGCGCTGGAGGTGATCGCGGTGCGGAGCCTGCCGTATCTGGTCAGCACCAGGGTGGTCGCCGGCTTCGTTGCCGTGGTTCCCTTGTACGCCATCGGCTTGCTGTGCTCGTACCTGGCGTCGCGGGAGATAACCGTGGTGTTCTACGGCCAGTCGGCCGGCACCTATGACCACTACTTCGCTTTGTTCCTGCCGCCCGACGATGTTCTCTACTCGTTCGGCAAGGTGCTGGTGTTCAGCGTGGTCGTGATGCTCGTGCACTGCTACTTCGGCTACCGTGCGACCGGCGGCCCGGCCGGTGTCGGCATCGCCGTCGGGAAAGCGGTGCGCACGACCATCGTCGCCGTGAGCATGCTGGACTTCTTCCTCAGCCTGGCCATCTGGGGCGCCACGACCACCGTCAAGGTGGCGGGATGAAGAAGCTGCTCGGCGCGGTCTACCTGACGATCATGGTCCTGGTCGTGGCGCTGTCGGTTGCCGTGTACCGCAAGGACTTCTCGTCGGTGGCGCTGGTGACGCTGCGGACCGATCGCGTCGGCAGCCAGTTGCATCTCGATGCCGAGGTGAAGCTCCGGGGCGTGGTGGTCGGCGCGGTCCGAGACGTGCATACCAATGGCAGCGGCGCGGAGGTCGATCTCGCGCTGCGGCCGGATCTGCTGCCCCGGATCCCGCGTGATGTCACCGCACGCCTGCTGCCGAAGACGCTGTTCGGCGAGCGGTACGTGGACCTCGTCGCCGGCCGGTCCGGTCCCGCGCTGGCCGACGGCGATGTGATCACCCAGGACCGGTCGGCGTCGGCCGTGGAGGTGGAGCAGGTGATCGGCGACTTGATGCCCATGTTGCAGGCTGTGCAGCCGCAGAAGCTGTCGTCGATCCTCAGCACCCTGGCGGGGGCGCTGGCCGGGCGAGGCGCGGCGCTCGGCCAGACCCTGGCCTGGCTCGGCAGCGATGTCGACGAGTTCACCCCGCACCTTGACGAGTTCACCGCGGGCCTTCGGGAACTGGCGCAGGTGACCGACAACTACAGCCGCATCGCGCCCGATGTCGTGCAGGCACTGTCGGATCTCACCACCACCAGCCGCACCATCGCCGACCAGCGGGCCAACTTGGCCAGTCTGTTCCAGAACCTCACCACCGGCGCCCAGGACCTGGAAACCTTCCTGCGGCGTAACGGAAGCAACATCATCCGCCTGTCGCAGACCAGCGTGCCGACGCTGAACCTGCTGGCCCAGTACTCGCCCGAGTATCCGTGCCTGCTGCGGGCGCTCACGGCCTTCGCGCCGGAGATGGACAAGGTGCTGGGCCAGGGCACCAACGAGCCCGGCCTGCACGTCACCGTGAATGTCCAGCCACCCAAGGGAAAGTACGTGCCGGGCCAGGATGCCCCCGTCTACGACGACAAGGGCGGCCCGTCCTGCTATCCCGTGACGGCAGCGCCGAACTCCGCGCAGGAGAACACCTTCATCGGGACGTTGCTGGGCAAGGACGTGCCGAGTTGGGGCAGCGTGCTCGTCGGGCCGCTCTACCGGGGCACGGAGGTGACGGTCGGGTGACCACTCTGCTCGAAACCGTGTTTCGGTGTGCCGGACAGCGTGACTCGCGGGGGTGGTGGGTGTGAAGGCCGCGCTGCTGAAAGGGCTGCTCTTTGTGCTGGTGACTGCGCTGGCCACGGGTGCCTTGGCGGTCGCCATTGCCGGGCCGGGTGGTGGGGAGACGGTGAACTACACCGCACAGTTCAGTAATGCCGTTGCGCTGGCGGTGGGGGACGACGTGAGGATCGCCGGGGTGAAGGTCGGGCAGGTGGAGGGGATCTCCATCGCCGACCGGAGGGTGGCGGAGGTCGAGTTTTCCGTGCAACGAGATCACCCCTTGCCTGCTTCTGTCACCGCCGCGATTAAGTACCGGAACCTGGTCGGCCAGCGGTACGTCTCCCTCGGCCAGGGGGCCGGCGACCCCAACCAGGTGCTCCCGCCCGGCGGCCAGATCCCCCTCGCCCGAACCGCCCCGGCCCTGGACCTGACCGCCCTGCTCAACGGCTTCAAGCCGCTGCTGCGGGCCCTGTCGCCCGGGGACGTCAACCAGATGGCCGGCGAGATCGTGCAGGTGCTCCAGGGCGAGGGCGGCACCGTCGACGACCTGCTGGCCCACACTGCCTCGCTCACCTCCACCCTGGCCCAGCGGGACCAGGTCATCGGCGAGGTCATCGGCCACCTCAACTCCGTGCTGACCCAGGTCAACGCCCATGACGACCAGCTGTCCACCCTCGTCACCACCACCCAGCAGTTGGTCAGCGGCCTCTCCGCCGACCGGGGCTCCCTCGGCGACGCCATCGGCGGGCTGTCCGGGCTCGCCGACGCCACCACCGCGCTGCTGGCCCAGGGCCGCCAGCCCCTCAAGGACGACATCGCCCAGCTCGGCGGCGTCGCCAGCACCCTCGCCGCCAACGAGGGGCTGGTCGACCGGTTCCTCACCAACCTCCCGGCCAAGCTCGACGCCATTGGCCGCACGGCGTCCTACGGCTCGTGGCTGAACTTCTACCTGTGCTCCGCCACCACCGACGCGCCAGCGCCGCCTGGCGGCACGACGCCGGGAATCCCCGTGACCGCCGGGAGGTGCCGATGAAACGCAGCTTCCTCGAACTCAACCCCGTTGTCGTCGCGATCGTGGGCGTGACCGTCACCGCGCTGGTCACCGCCGCTGTGTTCTTCGCCGACGAGCTGCCGTTCGGCACCACCGGCTACACCGCCTACTTCACCGAGACCGCCGGCCTGAAGCCGTCCGATGAAGTGGCGGTGGCCGGCGTGAAGGTGGGAGAGGTGACCGCTGTGACCTTGGACGGAGCCCAGGTGCGGGTCGGCTTCCGGGTCCACGGCGCCTGGATCGGGGACGCGACCACCGCGTCGATCGAGATCAAGACCCTGTTGGGGCAGAAGTATCTTCAGCTGGACCCCAAGGGAAGCGCCGACCAGAACCCCGGACAGCCCATCCCACGCCGCCGCACCGCCGCGCCGTACGACGTGGTGGCGGCGTTCGACGACCTGGCCTCGACCGTCACGCAGATCGACACCGGGCAGCTGGCCCAGAGCTTCAGCGTGCTGGCCGACACGTTCCGCAACGCCCCCGCCGAGATCAGGGCCACCGTCGACGGCCTGTCCAGCCTGTCCCGTACGATCTCCTCCCGCGACACCGAATTGCGGCAGTTGTTGGCCGGCACCAACAAGATCGGGCAGACACTGGCCGACCGGGACGAGCAGTTCCGCCGGCTCATCGGCGACGGGGCCCTGCTGCTCCAGGAGGTCAAGCAGCGCCGCCAGGCCATTGCCGGCCTGCTCACCGGGAGCGTCGCCCTGGGCCAGCAGCTCAAGGGACTCGTCGCCGACAACGCCGCCCAGCTTGGCCCCACGCTGACCCAGCTCGACCAGGTAACCGCTGTGCTGCAACGAAACCAGGCCAACCTCGACAAGGGCCTGGCGTTGCTCGGGCCCTACTACCGGCTGCTGGACAACGCCCTCGGTAACGGGCGCTGGATCGACTCCTACCTGTGCGGCCTCGTGCCGGCCACACCGGGCCGCGACTGCGTGCCGCCCGGCGCGAAGGGGAACTGATGAACCAGCTGATGAGCGTGCTCCTGGTCATCGCCAGCACGGTGTTCGGGCCGCTGCGGGTCACCGAGCCGCTGCACGTCACGGCCTACTTCGCCGAGACGGTAGGGGTGTACGCGGGCTCGGACGTGCGGGTGCTGGGCGTTCGTGTCGGCACGGTGGACGAGGTGCGCCCGGCGGGGACACAGGTGCGGGTGCGGCTCACGGTAGATCCCGGGGTGCGGATCCCGGCGGCGGTCAAGGCCGTGATCATGGCTCCCAGCCTGGTGTCGGACCGGTTCGTGCAGCTGGCGCCGGCCTACACGAGCGGACCGGAACTACCGCCCGACTCGACGATCAAGGAGGACGACACGGCCACGCCGGTGGAGCTGGACCAGCTGTACGGCAGCCTGAACCAGCTGGCCGCGGCGCTGGGCCCGAGCGGCGCGAATGCCAACGGGGCGTTGTCGGAGCTGGTGCAGACCGGAGCCGCGGTGCTCGACGGCAACGGGGCCAAGCTGAACGACACGATCAAGCAGCTGGGGGCGGCCGCCGGCACGCTGTCGGGGGCGAAGGACGACTTCACCGGCACCGTCGACACCCTCCAGAAGTTCACCGCCACGCTGGCCACCAGCGACGATCAGGTCCGCGACGTGACCGATCGGCTGGGCGAGGTGTCGGAGTTCCTGGCCCAGGACCGGGCCGATCTGGGCGCGGCCCTCCAGGAACTGGTCGGGGCGCTGGCCCAGGTGAAGCAGTTCATCCAGGACAACCGGGGCCGCATCGCGTCCAATGTGGACAAGCTGGCGGCGGTGAGTCAGGTGCTGGCCAAGGAGAAGGCCTCGCTGGACGAGGCGCTGAAGGTGGCGCCGCTGGCCGTGGGCAATGTGCTCAACGCCTACGACCCGGCGACCAAGTCCCTGTCGGGGCGGGCGAACATCCGGGAGTTCGCGCCGGGTCAGCTGCCGGTCCTGCCGCTGCCGGGGGTGGGCTGATGCGAAAGTTCTTGGTACTGGCCACAGTTCTCCTCGCCACGGCCTGTGCGCTGCCCGGCGGCGCGGATGTGGGAAGCCGGCCGTATCACGTGACGGCGCAGTTCGGGGACGTGCTGGATCTGGTGCCGCAGGCGGCGGTGAGGGTGAACGACGTGCCGGTGGGGCGAGTGGACTCGGTGCGGCTCGCGCCGGACGGGTGGAGCGCGCTGGTGGCGATGGCGGTGAACGGCAATGTGCGGCTGCCGGCCGATGCCCATGCGTACCTGAGGCAGTCGAGCCTGCTGGGGGAGAAGTTCGTGGAGCTGGCGGCCCCGGCCAACTCCCGGGCGGCCCAGCTGGCCGACGGGGCGAGCATCCCGCTCAGCCGGACGAACCGGAACCCTCAGGTGGAAGAGGTCCTGGGCGCCCTGTCGATGGTGCTGAACGGCGGTGGCGTGGCGCAGGTCCAGACGATCACTCGTGAGGTGAACAACGCCCTGAACGGCAACGAGGGCAACGTCCGGGATCTGCTGTCCAAAATAGACACCGTCGTCAGGAATGTTGACAGTCACCGGGACGACATCGTCAAGGCGCTGGACGGCATGGCCAAGCTGGCCAAGACCTTGGACGACCGGAAGGGCCAGATCACCGCGGCGATCGACGGCCTGACGCCGGGAATGACCGTGCTGGCGGAGCAACGGGACAGCCTGACCAAGATGGTGGACGCGCTGGACCGGCTGTCCGCCACCGCGGTGGACACGGTCAACCGGAGCCGGGACGACCTGGTGGCCGATCTGAAGGCCCTGCAACCGACGCTGCAACAGCTGGCCAAGGCCGGCGACACCCTGCCGAAGGCGTTGCAGGTGCTGGTCACCTTCCCCTTCACCGACCAGGTGCTCGACGACATCAAGGGCGACTACCTCAACGTCTACCTCAAGGACCACTGATGCTGACCCGTGGAGTCCGCCTCAAAGTGGTCGCGTTTCTGCTGATCGGCCTCGCGGCGGTGGCCGTCGTCGCCGCGCGGTACGTGGGCCTGTTCGGCAGCGGCGGCTACACCGTGACGATGAAGCTGGCCGACGCCGGCGGCATCTTCCCCAACGCCGAGGTGACGTACCGAGGCGTGCCGGTCGGCCGCGTCCACACGGTCGACCTCGCCGATGACGGCGTGGACGTGGCGCTGGACCTCAACCAGTACGACATCCCCCAGGACGTCGAGGCCACGGTGGCGAACCGGTCGGCGGTGGGGGAGCAGTACGTGGACCTCAAGCCGAGGAGGCCGGACGGGCCGACGCTGCACCAGGGGTCGGTGATCCCCCAGAGCGCCACCAAGATCCCGCTGCCGGCGCAGACCCTGCTGACCAACATCGACAGCCTGGTGCAGAGCGTGCCGGAGGACTCGCTGCACACCCTCGTCGACGAGCTGGACACGGCAACCCACGGCACGACCACGGATCTGCAAACCCTGTTGGACAGCACGCATTCCTTCGTCGGGGCGGCCACCGAGCACATGCCGCAGCTCACGCAGCTGGTCCAGGACTCGGCGACGGTGCTGCACACCCAGAACGACGAAGCCCAGGCGCTGACCCAGTTCGGCGCCAACGCCAAGCTCATCGCCGACCAGCTCCGGAGTTCCGACGCCGACCTGCGCAGCCTGATCGGCACCGTGCCGCAGCTGTCGGTGCAGGTCAGCCAGCTGATCCGGGACACCGACCCGAGCCTGGGCGTGCTGATCGCCAACCTGCTGAGCACCGCCACGGTGGCCCTCGGCCGGCACGACGCCCTCCAGGAGCTGCTGATCTCCGCCCCGCCGGCGATTGCCGCCGGCGCCAACGCGATCGCCGGCGGAACGGCCAACTTCGGGCTGTCGCTGACCTTCTTCGATCCCCTCGGCTGCACCGCCGGCTACGACGGCACCGACCGTCGCACCGGCCTCGACGCCGCCGCGGGCCATCCCCTGAACACCCAGGCCCGCTGCACCCTGCCGCCCAGCTCGGGCACGGGCGTCCGCGGCGCCCAGAACGCCCCCAACGGATGAGCTTGGAAGGCGGCATTCCTGGCGTTCAACGACAGGAATGCCGCCTTCCGAGCAGCAAGGAGCCGAGATGAAGATCGTGGTGGTGCTGGCGGCGGTGTTCGCGGCCTGGGGCGGATGGTCCTGGTGGAGCGCCGCCCATGACGACGCGAGGCTGTTCGCCCTCGACCGCGAAGCCGTCACGCAGGCCGCGAGCCGGGACATCGCGGCGTTGAACACCCTCGACTACCGCAAGATCGACGACGGCCTGAAGCAGTGGCTCGCGGTCTCCACGGGTACCCTGCACGACCAACTGGCCCAAACCGGCGTCGACAGCAGGAAACAGTTGGAACAGGCCAAAACCGTCACCGCCGCGCAGGTCGTGGACACCGCCGTCACGGCCCTCGACCAACGAGCCGGCACGGCCCGGCTGATCGCCGCCGTGCAGCTCGACGTCACGCCGGAAGGCGGCCAGAAGACCGCCAAACGCACGAGGTTCCAGGCCGACCTCACGCGCACGGCCAACGGCTGGCAGGTCAGTGCCCTCGCCCCTGTGCAGGTGCAGTCGTGAAGTACCGCATTGCCACGGCGATTGTCCTGGTGTCACTGGGAATCTGGTTCCGTATCGAGGCGACGGGCCTGGCCGAGGACACCACCAACCAGGCGCTGACCGACCCGGGGACCACCAGCAAGGTCATCGGGGACGTGAACTCCGCGCTGGGCAAGGTGTTCTCGTACCGCTACGACAACACGGCCGCCACCGAGCAAGCGGCGCGGCAGAACCTCCGGGGCAACGCCGAGAACCAGTACAACGACCTGTTCGCGCAGGTGAAACAGCAGGCCCCGGCGCAGAAGTTGATGCTCACCACCAAGGTCGTGGACAGCGGCGTGACCAGGCTGGAGGGCGATCACGCGCAGTTGCTGGTGTTTCTGGACCAATCGGCCACCAGGGGCGACAACAACCAGAGCAGCCTGGCCGCGGCCGAACTCACCGTGACGGCTCAGCGTCAGGGCGACCACTGGGTGATCACCGATCTGCGGACGAGGTAGCGAACCGTTGTCCCGGAACTTACCGATGGGTAGCATGGCGGCAATGAGCGCGACGGAGCAGTCTGCGGCCCATCGGATCGGCCTGGCCGACGTGGTACGGGCGCTGCCCGCTATGGCGTTGGACGCGCCCAGCCTGCTGCACGGCGCGATCGGCCTGGTCACCATCGGCCCGACCAGCCGCGATTCGCTCGGCCACGTGTTCCAGCGGGCCGCCCACCGCCACCCGGACCGGCCGTTCCTGCGCTTCGAGGACACGGAACTGTCCTACGGCGAGGCCAATCGCTGGGTGAACCGCTACGCGGCGGTGCTCAACAGCCACGGAGTGCGACCGGGCAGCACGGTGGCCATCCTGGCCGAGAACCGGCCGGAGACGTTGCTGGCCGTGCTCGCCGTGGTCAAGCTCGGCGCCACCGCCGGCATGCTCAACCACCACCAGCGCGGCGATGTGCTGAACCACAGCCAGAAACTGCTCGACAGCACCGTGCTGATCTTCGGCAGCGAGTGCCACGAGGCCCTGGAATCCATGCCGGCCAAGGAGATTCGCGGCACGGTGCTGTGCCTGCCCGAGGGCGACACCGCGCCGCACGGCTACATCGACATGGACGAGTCCGCGGTCAGCGCGGACGACCACGACCCCGTGCAGACGGCCCTGGTGCACGCCAAGGACAAGGCGTTCTACGTCTTCACCTCCGGGACCACCGGCCTGCCCAAGGCCAGCTCCATGAGCCATTTCCGGTGGCTCAAGGCGATGACCGGCCTCGGCCACCTCGGCGTGCGGCTCACCGGCGGCGACACGCTGTACTGCTGCCTTCCCCTGTACCACAACAACGCTTTGACGGTGTCGCTGTCGTCGGTGCTGGGCGCCGGCGCGACTTTGGCTCTGGGGCGCAACTTCTCGGCGTCGAGGTTCTGGGACGACATCCAGCGCACCCGCTCCACCGCCTTCTGCTACATCGGCGAACTCTGCCGATACCTGCTCAACCAGCCGGTGCGGCCCAACGAGCGCACGCATCGGGTGCGGGTCGTGGTCGGCAACGGGCTGCGGCCGGAGATCTGGGACGAGTTCACCCAGCGCTTCGGCATCGGGCGGGTCGCGGAGTTCTACGGGGCCAGCGAGTGCAACCTGGCCTTCATCAACGCCTTCAACATCGAGCGCACGGCCGGCATGTGCCCGCTGCCCTTCGCCGTCGTCGCCTTCGACGCCGAGACGGGGCAGCCCGCCCGTGACGTCGACGGCCACCTGCGCAAGGTCGGCGCGGGCAACGTCGGCCTACTGATCACCAAGGTCACCGACAAGGCCCCGTTCGACGGCTACACCGACGCCGCGGCGACCGAGAAGAAGCTGGTGCGCAACGGTTTCCGTCGCGGCGACTGCTGGTTCAACACCGGCGACCTCGTCCGCGACCAGGGCTGGGGGCACGTGGCCTTCGTGGACCGGCTGGGCGACACCTTCCGGTGGAAGGGCGAGAACGTGGCCACCACCGAGGTCGAGGCCGCGCTGGACGAGTGGCCGGCGATCGAGCAGGCCGTGGTGTACGGCGTCGAGGTGCCCGGGGCCGACGGCCGCGCCGGCATGGCGGCGGTCAAGCTCCGGGACGGCGCCGAGCTCGACGGGCCCGGCCTGGCCCGGCACCTCGCGGGACGCCTGCCCGGCTACGCGATTCCCCTGTTCCTCAGGGTGATCGACGAGGTCGAGCAGACGTCCACCTTCAAGAGCCGCAAGGTCGCCCTGCGCGAGGACGGCTTTGCCGGCGGCGGCTACGTGCTGGCCGATCGGGAGACCGGCTTCGTGCCGGCCTACGAGGGCTATGCGAACGAGGTCGCCGCCGGGCAGATCCGCGTCTAGGCGGTGGCTGCGGCCTTCTTGCGCAGCTCGACCCGGTAGCCGACGACCACCGTGCAGATCAGCGACAGCGAGATCAGCGCCTCGGCGATGAAGAACGCCGCGAAGTCGATCACCGAGCCGATCGGCGGCCCGCCCGGCACCGCGTTGCGCAGCGGCACCAGCGCGAACAGCAGGGCGCCCATGAAGCTCATGGACGGCCACAGCAGGCCGTGCCGGCCGGCGATGGCGAAGGTCGCGGCGATCACCGCGGCGATGCTCAGGCACCACATGAACAGCATGATGAACAGGGCGAAGGCGAACATGCCGACGGTGCGGCCGGTGTCGGCCGAGAAGGTCAGCACGCCGTCGTCGACCTTGGTGGCGCCCGGGCGGATGGCGAAGAACGTGTCGCCGCTGGCGAAGGTGACGTCCACCGGCGCCGCCTCGCCCGCGCTCTCGGCCAGGAAGGCGAAGTCGATCTTGTAGCTGTCGAACGGGTAGTCGGTGATGACGCCGTCGGACAGCGGCACCTGCACGTCGTTGATGGTGGGGTTCTTGCCGGCCTTGAAGGTCAGCGTGTCGCCCTTGGTCGCGGCGACGTGCAGGATCACGTCCTTGGCCGGGGCGCCGTCCGCGTCGGCGTAGCGGCCCTTGGGGTCGATGCTGACCTGGGCCGACAGGGTCTGGCTCTGCGGGTCGAGCTTCTGCACGTAGAACAGCACCTCGACCCGGTCGGCCGGGCCCGCGTCGCCGAGCACCGTCTCGGACTGGCTCTGCGCGCGTTCCGCGAAGTACACGCTCAGGCTGGCCGCGGTGACCACCACGAGCACCACCGGCGCCACGATCCACAGCCAGCGCCGACGCGGCCGGGCCGCGGTTTCCTCGCTCATTTCCACCTTCTCGAAGTCGCGCTCCACTGCGCCAGGAGAGGCGACAAAAGGCTGGGAGCAGGGAAAAGCCGTGGTGGATGTTGGACAGGCGCGTCTGGAAAGTCAAGGAGCCTTGAAAGCGCGGGCAGATCAGTTTGCCCGTCCATTCTGGACGGTCCTGGATACGTGACCTGCCTCACCTGCATAGTGTGTGCAAGTTGCACGCGCATGGGTTACGGTAGATGTGTGCAGACGGCACGCAATGCGGGATCCGAGGAGGATGTCATGGGGACCAAGCCCGTCAGGCCGGAAGATGTGCTGCCCGACGGCGCGGAGGGCGCCGAATTCGACGGCGCCTACGTCCGCAAGGGCTCGGTCGCCGCGTTCATCGGCAACGTCCGCGCGCTGTCCGAGGTTGAACCGAGCACTCCTCAGTGGGAGGAGATCGTGGGGCAGCTGCGGGAGCTCAAGCCGGCGCTGGACCGCATCGGCGTGCTCGACGTGTTCGAGATTCGCGATCCCGCGGTTCGGGCCCTGGTCGGCGGCCTGTGATCCGGGCCACGAAACCGTGAGTTCGTGCCAACTCGGACGGACGAGCGGACGGATGGGCGATCGCGCCGGATTGAAATGCCTAGAGTAGTTGCTTGGGGGAAACCACGTCGAATCGAGGCATTTCATGTTGGGCGTTGCCATGGCCCGTGCCGTTTATTCCGGCCGGCGTCCGAAAACGGGTGACAACGGCACGGTGTCCACCTCGTATTTACTTCTGGTGCGGCGTGCCGGCCGCGGCACGGCTCGGTGACCCGTCATGAGTCAGTGCACCGAGACGATCGCCGGCCTCACTGTGGCCGAGGCCGTCGAGTACCGTTCCGAGATCGAGAATTCCCGCTCTGAGCAGGGGTTCTACCGGCTGCGGCATGCCCGGGTGGCCGTCATTGGCGAGGGGCCGGCGCTGGCCGCCGTGCTGCGGGCCGGCATCGGCAGCGGATGGCGGTGGACGCAGGTCTTCACCGCCGAACCCGCGCCGGAATGCGCATTGCGCGACGAATTCCAACACGTCTTGACCGATACGGTCGACCGGATCGGTGAGCACCTCGCCGACACCGATCTGGTCGTGCACGTAACGTCCGATTTCGGCGAGTTGGTGGAGATGGCCCGCCGCTGCCGGGCCGAGAATGCGTCGTTGGCCCAGGTCTTCGTGCGCGAACAGGACGCCTGGATAACGCCAGTCCACCCCGCGGGTGGCCGCCCGATCGAGGCCGCGTGGCGTCGATTGGCGCCCGAGGAAGCCGACGAGTGGCAGGCCGCCCCGGTTGTCCATCACGTGCGGTCCGCACGTGACAATGTCGCGTTGCCGAAGCGTGTGCCCGGCGCTTTGCTCGGGCCGGCGTACGAGGGCGCCCTGGATGAGCCCGCGGTTTCGGGCGTCGCGGTGCTTGAGGCGAAGCCGAAGGCCGAGTTGGCCGGTGTCACCGCCGCGCTGATCGGGGCACAGGTGGCGCTGACCTGCTTCCGGTATCTCACGGGGGCGGCGAAGGGCACGGAGCCGATGGTGCTGCGGCTGGACCTGGAGTCGTTGGAGATCAGCGAGCACCGGTACCAGTGGGGCGGGCCGGTGGCGGAGGCGCCGTCGGCACGGCCGCTGGAGGCGGGGGAACTTCTGGACCGGCTGCCGGCGTTTGTCGATCGACACGTCGGCCTGCTCAAACCGCCGTCGAGCAGGCCGGCGTGGTCAGCTGGGTGACGGTGGCCGACCCGCGCCGCCGCTGGCCGGCGCACCAGGTGCTGGGCTGGGCCGAGGATCCGCAGACCGCGCAGGTGCGGGCCGTGCTCGCGGCGATGGCGAGCTACGGCGCGCTGGCGGCGGGGCGGGGCTGGGCGTGGGGCACCGACCTGATCACCGGTAATCGCCGCCGGGTGTGGCTGGAGCAGCGCGGCCCGCACGCCGAGGTCGGCGCCGCGGCCGGACTGTGCTGGGACGACGCCCTGGCGGCCGGCCTGCAGGCGCACCTGGAGCAGCGTCAGGACCCGATGGCTCCGGTGCGGCGGTGGGCCGACGAGACGACACCGTCCGATGTGGACGCGCTGGCCAAGGCGCTCGCCGCCGAGACCGGCTGCACCCCGGTCGCCGTGCCCCTGACCACCGACCCGGCCGCGGCCCGCCTGCTGCCCTTCGTCACGCAGGTCGTGCTGCTGCCCTGACGCAGCGGGTCATCCCTCGACTCGGGGGTCGAGGAATGACCCGCTCCAAGATCAAGGGACCGATCCTCACGTTGAACGTCAGGAAGGACCCCTTCCTGACATCACGACCAAGATCAAGGGACGGATCCTGGCGTTCAACGTCAGTAAGGGGCCCCTTCCTGACCTCAAATTAGGCCCTGAACAGCAGGGTGAAGGTGTGGGCGGCGGGCCAGTTGGCGTGTTGGGGGAGGACGTCGGGGCCGCAGGCGGCGGAGCCGAGGCCGTGTTGGGCGTTGTCGACGAACAGGTAGACCCGGTCGCTGGACGGCAGCTCGTAGGGGTGGGCGGCGGCGGCGATCTGCTGCGGGGTGTGGCGGGAGAGGCTGAAGCCGGGGCGGTGGCCGGTGCGGTCGGGCACGGTGTCGATGCGCAGCCGGCCGTCCAGCTCCAACGACCGCAGCTGCGGCCGGTGCCCGGTCTCCTGGGGCTTGGAGTAGACGACGTTGAGGTCATCCACGGAACTGGTGAACCGGCCGACCTGGGCGGCGGTTGAACTGTCCGAATAGGACTCCAGCGGCCCGGTGCCGAACCACGAAGCCTCCTCCACGGACGGCAGCTCGAACCGGACGCCGAGGCGCGGCCATGTGCAGTCCCAACCCTGGCTCGGCACAGCGTCGACCCGCAACGCGACGCCGTCCTCCACGCCGAACCAGTGGTAGGTGACCTCGACGCAGCGAGCGGCCGTCGCGGCGGCGACGCGCATGGAGACGGTGATCGAGTCGTCGCCGATGAGAATGTCCCGGACGCGGTGTTCGAGCCGGTCGAGGCCCCGCTCATGCCACATCCATCCGCCGGCCCGGATGTCGTTGTCCGTGGGCGCCCGGTAGAGCTCCAGCCGAGGCCCGGTGATTTCCACGTTTCCGATACGCAGCAGCGAACCCGTGCGCGGATCGAACACGGCCCCGCCGAGCCCCTTGGCCCGCACGAGAGATACCGACGGCCGAGAGGACAACTGGTACTGGCGCGAACCGACGACGTGGCCGGAGACGGCTTCCAAGGTCAGCCACGTCTCGCCGGACGCGGCCACGTCCAGAGCCTCCGGCGGCAGTTCGAAACGGCCGGATTCGCCCGCGGGGACGGGGAAGACCTCCAGCTCGCCCCGGCCGACCTCGACGCCGTCGTCCTCACGCCGCCAGGTGAACTGCACGGCAGCGGTGTCGATGGAGTGGTAGCGGCTGCGCAGGGTGCCGGGCTCGTCGCCGAAGACGATCGGGGCGATCACGGCGGCGTACTCGGCCAGCCCCGGCGACGGGGTGCCGTCGGGCAGCACCATGCCGTCCATGACGAAGTTGCCGTCGTGCACGACCTCGCCGAAATCCCCGCCGTAGGCGTAGAACGGGGTGCCGTCGGCGGTCTTGGTGAGAATGCCGTGATCACGCCATTCCCAGATGAAACCGCCGTGCAGCCGCGGATACTGCTCGTACACGGCCTGGTAGTCGGCCAGGCTGCCGGGGCCGTTGCCCATGGCGTGCCCGTACTCGCAGTGCACGAACGGACGATTCCGTTGCCGCACAGCCTCTTCCGGACGCAGGTTGCCCTCGCTGGCATTGCCGGTGGTGGCGATCACCGCCAGCTCCGACAGTGTGGCGTACATCCGGGAGTGCATGTCGGTGTAGGCGCTGGCATGGTCGCGCTCGAAATGCACCGGGCGGCCGGGATCGCGCTCGTGGGTCCACTGCGCCATCGCGGCCATGTTGCGGCCGGTCGCGCATTCGTTGCCCAGCGACCAGATCACGATGGACGGGTGGTTCTTGTCCCGCTCGACCGTGCGCTCCATGCGGTCCAGGAACTGCTCCCGCCAGCGCACGTCCTCGGACGGATTGTCCGTGATGGACGGATCGAACTCGAAGCCGTGGGTCTCCAGGTCGCACTCCAGCATGACCCACAGGCCGAGCTCGTCGCACAGCTCCAGCACCCGCGGATCCGGCGGGTAATGACTCGTGCGGATGGCGTTGATGTTGTGCTGCTTCATCAGCAGCAGGTCCCGGCGAGCGTGGTCGAGGTCGAACACCCGGCCCAGCACGGGATGCGTCTCGTGCCGGTTCACGCCGTAGAACATCACCTTGCGCTCGTTGACCAGGAACTGGTCGCCGTCGATGCGCACGGTCCGGAACCCGAGTCGCAAGTGGACGGACTCGCCGGCCGAGGCCACCGAGCAGTCGTAGAGCCGCGGTGACTCGGCGCTCCACGGCTCCACGGAACCGACCTCAAGCGGCGCGACCTCGGAAGGTGACTGCCACGTCACCGAAACGTCGAGTTCCGGCACGGACAAGGTGATCGGGAACGAGCCGCTGACCTCGGGCGTGACGACGCCGTGGCCGTCGGTGAACGATGCCTGCAACCACACGTCGTCGATGCGTTTCGACGGCCGGCCCAGCAGGGTGACATCACGGAAGATGCCGGGCAGCCACCACTGGTCCTGGTCCTCCAGGTAGGTCGCGGCCGACCACTGGTGCACCCGCACCAGCAGGGTGTTCTCGCCCGGCGCCAGAAGATCCGTGACGTCGAACTCGGTGGCCAGCCGGCTGCCCTTGCCCACGCCGACCTCGGTCCCGTTGACCCACACCTTGAACGTCGACTCGACACCGTCGAAGCGCAGCACGAACCGGTCGATTCCCCAGTCCGGCAACGTGAACGTGCGGAAGTGGTCGCCGGTCGGGTTCTCGTCCGGGACGTACGGCGGGTCGACCGGGAACGGGTACTTGATGTTGGTGTAGATCGGCCGGCCGTAGCGGCCGTCGCCGTGCAGCACCCAGTGCGACGGGACCGGCAGCGTGTCCCATTCGGCCGGATCCTCCAGCGGCGCGTCGGCATGCGGCCAGAGCTTGAACTTCCAGTCACCGTTCAGTGACAGAACGGGAGCACTGGAGCGCACCCACGAGCGCGGCGGCAGCCGGTTCGAACCGGGGGAGAAGTCCTCGTAGTACGTCACGCCATCAACCCTTCACAGAACCATCTGTCAGGCCGCCGCGCCAGTACCGCTGCAAGAAGATCATGGCGATCCCCAGTGGGATGACCGACACCAGCAGGCCGCCGATGGTCAGCTCGTAGAACTGCGGCGACCGGTCGACCTGGCTGCGCCAGGCGTTGAGGCCCAGCGTGATGGGGTACAGCTTGTCGTCGGCCAGCATGATCAGCGGCAGCAGGAAGTTGTTCCAGATGCCCACCAGCTGGAACAGGAACACGGTGACCAGCGCCGGGGCCATGCTGCGCAGCACCAAGGTGTGGAAGATCCGCAGCTCGCCGGCCCCGTCCAGCCGCCCCGACTCCAGCACGGAGTCGTCCACGGTGGCCTGGGCGTAGATGCGGCACAGGTACAGCCCGAACGGCGACACCATCGCCGGCAGCAGCACACCCCAGTAGGTGTTGGCCAGGCCCAGCTTGCTGAACAACAGGAACAGCGGCAGGGCGGTGGCGGTGCTGGGCACCAGCACGCCGCCGAGCACGGTGCCGAACACCAGGTTGCGGCCGGGGAAGTCGTACTTGGCCAGCGCGTAGCCGCCGGCCGCGGCCAGGTAGGTGGCGACCAGCGCGCCGCCGCCCGCGTAGATCACGCTGTTGAGCAGCCAGCGCAGGTAGATGCCGTCGGACGCGGTGAACACCTGCGCCACGTTGGTGAACAGCTCCATGGTCCGGCCGAACCAGAAGCCGGGCGTGGTGAACAGGTCGCCCGAGGACTTGGTGGACGCGATCACCACCCAGTACACGGGCACCAGGAAGTACAGCGCGACAACGGTGAGCAGGCCGGTGACCACGATGGTCCAGCCGGTGTTCCTGGTGGTCGTCATGACCGGCCCCTCCGGTTGGTCCAGGCGAGAAAGCCGAAGGACAGCACGAACGCGGCCACCGCGATGATCACGGCCTCAGCCGACGCGATGCCGTAGTCGTTGTAGGCGAAGGCGTTGTTGTAGGCGCTCAGGTTGGGCGTGTACTCGGTGACGATGGCCGGCGAGACCGTCTTGAGCACCAACGGTTCCGCGAACAGCTGGAGCGTGCCGATGATGGAGAACACCACGCTGAGGACGAGCGCCGGCCGGATGAGCGGCAGCTGGATCGACAGGGCGATGCGCAGCGGGGACGCGCCGTCCACCTTGGCCGCCTCGTAGATCTCGGACGGGATCGACTTCAGCTGGGCCACGATGATCAGCATGTTGTAGCCGGTGTAGGTCCAGGTGACGATGTTGGCGATGGACCACAGAACGGCGTTGGGGCCCAGGAAGTCGATGTCCAGGCCGACCAGCTTGCCCACGTCGATGATCGGGCTCAGGCCGGGCACGTACAGGAACGACCACAGGATGGTGGCGATCACGCCGGGAATGCCGTAGGGCAGGAAGTACGCGGCCCGGAAGAACGCGGGCCAGCGCGCGGAGGCCGACTCCAGCATCAGGGCCAGCACGGTGGCGAACACCGTCATGACCGGAACCTGCACGATGCCGAACAGCAGCACCCGGCCGATGGCGCCGATGAAGTTGCTGTCCCCCAAGGCCTGCGCGTAGTTGGCGAAGCCGGCGAAGTCGCTGGACACGCCCTTCTCGCCGAACAGGCCGGCCCGGTTGATGTGGGTGAAGCTCTGCACCACGGCCAGGACCACCGGGCCGAGAACGGTCAGCACGAACAGCAGCAGGAACGGCGCGAGCAGGATCCAGGGCGCGCCGAGCAGCTTGCGCCGGTGCCGCTGCGGTGCTGTCGCCTTGACGGCGGCCGCGGATTTCACAGCGGTGGTCACTTCGCCTCCAGCACGGTGAGCCCGATCTGCCGCATGGTGTCCACAGTGGTCTGCTGCGTCCGGTGCAGACTGTCCACGAAGGACTGGCCGGCGGTCAGCTTGCGCCGGAAGTTGTCGGACAGCGTGTTGAGGGTGCGCTGGGTGATCGGCCCCCAGTGCCAGTCCTTGGGCTGCTGCTCGGCCGCCGGCACGAAGACCTCGCTGTTGTAGTTCTGGCCGCTGAAGAACTCGCTGGGCTGCTGCCGCTGCGCCCCGATGTAGTCGCGGGCGGGCGACCAGCCGATGCCGCAGTACTTGATCAGGGCGTCGATGGCCTCCGGGCTGGTGGTCATCCACACCGCGAAGTCCAGCGCCTCCTTGGGATGCCGGCTGTTGGCCAGGATCGCCGTGCTGGACCCGCCGACCGCGGAGGACCCGGAACCGGTGGACCACCGGGGCATCGGGGCGACCCGCCACTTGCCCTTGCCGGTGCCGATCGTCTCGACCAGCGCGTCGCCCCAGGACGCCCCGGTCAGCGCGGCGATCTTGCCGTTGCCGGCGGCGGCCGTCCACCCGGGACTGTAGGGATCGAAGCCGGTCTGCGAGTAGCCCTCGTCCACGGCCTTGTCGAAGAACCGGGCCACGGCAAGGGAAGTCTCGTCGGTGAGGTTGACGATCCAGCCGTCCTCGGTGGGGGTGAACCACTTCCCGCCGGCCTGCGCCGCGTAGGCCATGAAGGTCGACGTGTCGGCCACCGAGAAGGCCTCCAGGTACACGCTGGGATCCTGCTTGTGCAGCTCCTGAGCCAAAGTGGCCCATTCGTCCCAAGTGGTCGGTGGCCGTCCGCCCACCTTGGCCAACACCTCGGGCTGGTAGTACCAGGCCATCGGGCCGGTGTCCTGCGGAATGGCGTAGACGCCGCCGTTGAAGCTGACCTGGTCCCACGCCGCCTCGTCGTAGCGCGACTGGTACTGCTTGGCGCCGTAGCGGGACAGGTCGATCAGGCCGCCGACGAGCATGAACTCCGGCACGCTGCGCAACTCGACCTGGGCCAGGTCGGGACCGCCGCCGGCGGCCAGCGCGGAGTACATCTTCTGGTAGCCGCCACTGTTGCCGCCCAGGCTGAACACCGCCTGGACCTGCACGTTCGGGTTCTTCGCGTTCCAGATGTCGGCGACGGACTGCAGATCCTTGAGCCACGCCCAGTAGGTCAGCGTGATCTTCTCGCCGGGGGCGGCGGCCGGGATCGTCGGCTCCGTGTTCACCGGGGTGGCGCCCGGCGGGGCACAGCCCGCGAGCGCGGCGGCGCCCAGTGCGCCGAGTCCGAGTCCGAGCAGGCGACGGCGACCGATGGTCACGCGCTGCCCCCTTTCCGTCACGCGGCGGCGGTGAATTTGTTCACACAATCATAGATTCGGCTCTCGTACCAGCACGCACAGTGCCGCTACGATCACGGATCCATGACCAGGGTGCTGATCATCGGGGGTGGTGTCGCCGGACCGGCGACCGCCCTGGCTTTGCACAAGGCCGGCGTCGACGTCGGCGTCTTCGAGGCCTATCCGGTCGGCGGCGACGATGTCGGCGCCTTCCTGACGATCATGAACAACGGCATGGACGCGCTGGCCGCCGTCGACGCGGCCGGGGTGGTCGAGGCCGTCTCCTTCCCGGCCACCACAGTGGAATTCCTCAGCGGCAGCGGCCAGGTGTTGGGGCGACAGCACATCGCCGGCCAGATCGAGACCCGCCACGACCCGCGGACCATGCGTCGCTCGGCGCTCTACCGGGCGCTGACCGAAGAGGCACGCCGGCGCGGCATTCCGGTCGCCAACGGCAAACGGCTGGTCGACGCCGCGCCCGAGGGCGACCGGATCCGGGCCGTCTTCGAGGACGGTTCGACCGAGCTCGGCGACGTGCTGGTCGGGGCCGACGGCATTCACTCGCGCGTGCGGTCGCTGATCGACCCCGACGCGCCGGAACCGCGGTACACCGGGCTGAACATCCTGTACGGCTACACCGACGACCCGACGCTGCCGCTGTCCACCGACGCCTACCGGATGATTCAGGGCAAGCGGGCCTTCTTCGGCTACACCACGTCCCCGCAGGGCGAGACGTTCTGGTTCGCCCGGCTGTCCGGCGCGGAGCTGACGCGGGAGAACATCGCCGGCATGACGCTCGACGGCTGGCGTCGCCGGGCCGCCGAGTTCTTCATCGCCGACACGACGCCGTCGCGGCGGATCATCGAGGCCACCTGGGACGAGATCGTCGGCGGCAACGCCTACGACGTGCCGTCGACGCCGGTGTGGCACCGCGGCGCGATGGTGCTCGTCGGCGACGCCGCCCACGCCGCCTCGCCCGCGGCCGGCCAGGGCGCGTCGATGGCGCTGGAGGACTCCGTCGTGTTGGCCAAGTGCCTGCGGGACCTGCCGCGTGACGAGGCGTTCCTGGCGTACGAGCGGATCCGCCGCGAGCGGGTGGAGCGGCTGGTGGCGACCAGTGCCAACGACGGGGCCACCCAGGACAGCGGCGACGAGGTGCTGTCCGAGCAGTTGAACGATCGGCAGCAGTCCCGTGCCTGGTTGTACGCGCATCACATCGAGTGGGCGGAAGGCGTGGTCTGAGCGATCCGTCCCCCGCTACGGTGATGCCGGGCGAGTGAACGGGGAGACACGGATGGTGACCGTCGACCGAAGCTCCGTGGAGCAGCGGGGCATCGAGCACGTGCCGGACGAGGAGCGCTACGGCGCGCCGAGCCGCCAGTTCTGGGTCTGGTCGGCGGCCAACCTGAGCATGCTGCCGGTCGGCTACGGCCTGCTCGTGGTGGCGGTCGGGCTGAACTGGTGGCAGGCCATGCTGGCCGTGGTCATCGGCATCGGCCTGTCGTATCCGCTGGTCGGGGCGGTGGCCGTGGCCGGTACGCGCGGTGGTGCGCCGGCGATGATGCTGAGCCGGGCGGCGTTCGGCGTGCTGGGCAGCCGCCTGCCGACGTTGATCACCTGGCTCACGGTCGTCGGCTGGGAGACCGTCAGCGTCGCGCTTGGGGCGCTGGCCACCCGGACCGTGTTGGAACGGCTGTCGCCGGGGCTCGGCGGCACGGCGATGGTGGCGTTGGCCTTCGCGGTGATCGCGCTGGGCACGATCGTGCTCGGTGTGTACGGATATCACGTGATCCAGCGGGTGCAGCGCTGGCTGACCCTGATCACCGCTGTGGTCACCGTCGTCTACCTGATCGTGGTCCTGCCGCGGCTGCACTTCGACCTGAGCGGCGGCAGGGCCGGCTCCGTCGTGATCTTCCTCGGCGGCATCGTGCTGGTGATGGCCGGCACCGGGCTGGGCTGGCTGGCAGCCGGGGCGGACTACTCCCGCTATCTGCCACGAAACACGCCTTCGCGGCGCATCCTCGGCTGGACCGCGGCCGGCGGCGGCGTCACCCAGGGCCTGCTGGTGCTGGTCGGCGTGCTGCTGTCGACCAGCGACCCGGTGCTGGTCGCCGCGGTCGCCAAGGACCCGATCGGCGCGCTGGCCGCGCAGGCCCCGACCTGGTTCCTCGTCCCGTACCTGATCAGCGTGATCATCAGCGTCACCGCCGCCGGCGCGGTCGACCTGTACTCCTCGGGACTGGTGCTCCAGGCCATCGGCGTGCGGCTGCCGCGGCCGGTCACCGCCGGCATCGACGGGGTGCTGATGATCATCGGCGGCGTCTACATCGTGTTCGTCGCCCCGACCTTCGCCGGCGTGTTCATCGCGTTCCTGCTGATCACCGGCGTCGCCGCGTCGGCCTGGGCCGCGGTGTTCCTGGTCGACCTGTGGATGCACCGCCGTGACGGCTACGACACCGCCGCCCTGGACGACGTCAACGGCCGCTACGGGCGGTTCAACTGGGCCGGCATCGGATCCATGGTCGTCGGCACCGTCGTCGGCCTGGGCCTGGTCACCTCGGCCGACGCGCACCTGGCGGTGATCACCGGCTTCCTGCTGCCGGCCGGCGTCGCCAACAGCCCGCTGGCCATCACCAACCTGGGCATCGTGCTGGGCTTCCTGCTGTCCGGCCTGCTGTACGCCGTGCTGACGCTGCGGACCCGGACGGCCGCGCAGGAGGCCGTCGCCGGCTGACGTACCGTTATTGCGTGGACGTGATGACGGTGCTGACCGAACCCGAGTGGCGGGCTCGGCAGCGTGCGCACGTCGACCGGGTCCGGCGCTGGACGCAGCCGCACCGGGAACGCTCCCTGGCCAAGGAAAAGCACCCGGTGCACGACTTCCTGTTCACCTACTACTCGCAGCGGCCGGGGCGGCTGGAGCGCTGGCACCCCGGCCTCGGTTTCGTGCTGGCCGGGAATGCCTCGGAGTTCCTGGCCTACAAGGGTTATCACCGAGTCGACGACGGCGTGACGCTGGATCCCGCCGCCTGCACCGAACCTCGCATCCGCACGGCCGAGTTCTACCTGGCGCTGCTGGCCGCCACCGCTTCGCGGCCGCCGCGGCTGAACTGCTTCGGGTTGCACGAGTGGGCCATGGTGTACCGGCAGACGCCGGAGCAGGTCCGCCACTTCGGCTGGCCGCTTCGCCTGGGGCACAAGGGGACCGACGAGCTGGTGGAGTCGTCCCAGGTCCGATGTGGACACTTCGACGCGTTCCGCTTCTTCACCCCGCCGGCGCGGCCCCGCAACACCCTGCAGCCGACGCGGGACGGGCAGGTCGAGCTGGAGCAGCCGGGCTGCCTGCACGGCAACATGGATCTGTACAAGGCGGCGTACAAGCTGGAGCCGTACGTGCCGTCGGAGGTGGTGGCCGACTGCTTCGAGCTGGCCGCGCAGATCCGCGAGCTGGACATGAAGGCCAGCCCGTACGACCTGTCGGAGCTGGGCTACGAGCCGCTGCCGATCGAGTCGGCGGCCGGGCGGGCCGAGTACGCGCGGCGGCAGGCCGACTTCGCCGAGCGATCGAAACCGTTGCGGCACAAGCTGATCACCTGCTGCCGGGACCTGCTGCGGTGGCAGGAAGCGCACCGGCCAGCAGCTCCCTGACCGACCGGCTGCCGGTGGTGTCGTCCAGCTCCTCGTAGAGCGCGAGGGCCTGCTGCCAGGAGGCACGGGCCTCGTCACGCCGGCCCAGCTCGATCAGCACATCGCCGCGCCGGGTCAGCGCCTCGGCCTGCGCCCAGCGGTCCCGCAGTTCCCGGCTCGTCACGACGGTGTTGTCCAGCAACGCCAACGCGTGGTTGAAGTCGCGGCGGGCCAGGTGGATCTCCACCATCTTGCGCAGCACGTGCACCTGGCCTTCGAGCGAGGCGATGTCCGACATCATGCCCAGCGCCAGCGCGCACAGGGCGAGGCCGCCGTCGAGGTCGCCCCGCAGCCGCAGCACGTCGCCCCGGGTCATCAGGCACAGCGCCTGGCCCTGAATGTCCTTGTACTGCACGAAGATCTGTGTCGCCTCGTCGGCGAACTCCTGCGCCTGACCGTCATCACGCAGATCGGCGGCCAGGAACGCCGAGCCGGCAAGGGCCCAGGCCAGTCCGTAACGATCGTCCACATCGGACCGCAGTTGGCGGGCCTCGGCGTAGAGGCGGCTGGCCTGCTCCAGCTCGCCCATCCGCCGGTAGCCCTCGGCCATGTTGGTCACGACCCAGCCCTCGGCCGCCCGGTCGCCCAGGGCCTGCGCCGCCTGCCGGGCCAGCTCGTGGCTGCGGATCCAGATCGCCCACGGGCGTCGTTGCAGCAGGTACGTCCACAGCACGATCGGCAGCTGCCAGGCCAGCTTGAAATGGCCGTGGTCCATGGCCAGCTGGATGATCGGCACGAAGTTGGGCAGCTCGGCGTCGCACCAGCGCAGGGCGTCGAGGGCGCCCGCGTCGTCGGAGGTCCAGCCCAGCGGGTGCACGCCCCGGGGCAGCTCGTCCTTGGCCATCGGGTCGAAGCGGAACGGGGCCAGCACGTGGGTGGCGGCCGTTGTCGAGTGCAGGTACCAGCTGACCAGGCGATACACCGCCGCCGGCGTGTCCGTGACCTCGCGGTCGGCCAGCTCGGCGGCGTAGTCGCGGATCAGGTCGTGGAAGGTGTAGCGGTCACGACCGACGGCCCGCAGCAGGTGGGCGTGGGTCAGCCGGGCCGTGGCGCGGCGGGCGAAGGTGTGCGGCATGCCGGCGAACGCGGCGGCGGCCCGGCCGCTGATCTGCGGGCCGGGATGCAGGCCCAGCAGCGGGAACAGGCGGGCGGCGTCGGGGTCGAGGCGCCGCAGCGACCAGGAGAACACCGTCCGCACGTCCGCGTCCTCGACACCGAGCACGTCCAGGCGCTCCGAATCCAGCTCGGAGACCAGGTCGCGCAGGTCGTAGTCCGGGGTCGTGACGGCCCGTTCGGCGGCGACCCGCAGGGCCAGCGGCAGCCGTCCGCAGCGGGCGGCCAGCGAGGCCAGCGCCGCCGGTTCGCGGTCGGCGCGCTCCTTGCCCAGCACAGTCGTCAGCAGCGCCAGCGACTCGTCCTCGGACATCGGGCCCAGCGTGAGCCGGTGCGGGCTGGCCCGCAGCGTCAGACCGGACAGCCGCTCCCGGCTGGTGATGATCACCGCGCAGCGGGCCGTGCCCGGCAGCAGCGGCTCGATCTGCGCGAAGTCGGCCGCGTTGTCCAGCACGATCAGCATCCGCCGCTCGGCCAGCGCCGACCGGTACAGCGCCGCCAGCTGCTCGACATCGGCGGTCCCGGCGGCCGGCACGCCCAGCGAGCGCAGCAGGTCGGCCAGCACCTCCTCGGGCCGGGCCGGCCGGTCGTGCGGGCTGTGTCCGCGCAGGTCGGCATACAGCTGGCCGTCCGGGAAACGCGGGATGGCCTAGTGCTGCTGCACCAGGACGATCAAAGCCCTGATTATATGATATGTATTCATTCCGGACTATGTAGAATTGACAGGTGGTGTCAGACGTCAATTTTGACGGCCGAATTTTCTGTGGTGGATTCTACAGCTGGCCGTCCGGGAAACGCGGGATGGCCTTGTGCGCGAAATGCAGCGCCAGGGTGGTCTTGCCGGCTCCCGGCGGGCCGTCGACGGCGATGATCAGCGGCACCCGGCTGTCGGTGGGGCGTTCCAGGGCCGCGGTCAGGTCCCGGATCTCCGGCTCGCGGCCGACGAAGCCGCTCATGGCCAGCGGCAGCTGGGCCGGGCGGGGGAGCTGGCCGACGGTCAGCACCGCCAGCAGGGAGCCGTTGGCGCCGAGGGCGATGTCCAGCGTGCGGGCCATGTCGACCGAGGGCAGCCGGCCGTTCTCGATCTTGCTCAGGTAGCCCGGGGTGATGTGGGCGAGGTCGGCCAGGCCGCGCAGCGACAGCGCGTGTCGGGTCCGCAGCGCCCGCACGTGCCGGCCGAAGTCTTCCACCATGCCCTACCCCCGGAATCGAGGGTATTACACATGCCGCCCCAGGTCGGCGATGTCGGCGAGCAACTCGGACAGGATCCGCGCCGTGTCCGCGGCCACAGCCACCTCGGCCGGACGGCGCTTGGGCAGCTCAGTGCCCGGCAACCGCGCCGCCCGGCGGTCGACCAGGGTCGCCCCGCGCAGGTATCCGTGCAGCTCGACGACGACTTCGTGCCGCTCGTACCGGGCCAGGCCGGGGTTCAGGGCGATCGCCGCCGCCACCGGGTCGTACAGCAGCATGCCCGGGCTGCCGTGCTCCACGGCCAGCGTGCCCGAATAGAAGTCGAGGTACTGCTTGTGCCAGGCGGTCAGCGCCCGGGCCGCCGGGTTGTCGATCTTGGCCAGCTCGGCGATCCACGCCTCGTCGGCCCAGGCCTCGGCGACGGCGTCGATCGGCACCACCGTCGTCCGGAAGCCGGCGGCCAGGACCCGCTCCGCGCCCTCAGGGTCGTGCCAGGCGTTCGGCTCCTGGGCCACGCCGACCGTGCCGGGCAGGGTGAACACCCCGCCCATCCAGATCACGTGCTCGACCAGGTTCGGCAGGTCCGGCTCGATCTCCAGAGCCTTCGCGACGTTGGTCAGCGGGCCCAGGGCCAGCACTGTGATCTCGCCGGGGTGCTGCCTGGCCAGCCGGACCAGCTGCTCGGCGGCCGATTCCTGGGTCGGCCTCCTGGTCGGCGCCGGTCCCGCGTTGCCGCCGAGGCCGTCCTCGCCGTGCACGATCTGCCCCGACTGCATCTCCGGCCCCACCAGCGGTTTGGCCTCGCCCACCGCCACGGGGATGTCCAGGTCCAGCAGCTCGGTGATCCGCAGGGCGTTGTCCGCCCCCGGCTCCGGCGGCAGGTTGCCGTGCACCGTGCCGATCCCCAGCACCCGGCAGTCGCCCCGCTTGGCCCGGGCCAGCAACCCCACGAGCGCGAACGCGTCGTCCACGCCGGGATCCGTGTCCACAACGATCAGCACCGGCCGATTATGCGAGCCCCTTCGGGCGGACACGGGGGTGTTTCCTGGGTTGGCAACGGCCAACCCCTGGCCACCGTGACCGTTGTGTCCGCATAGTTGACGTACCGGGGATTTCGGGGTTCCCGGACCCGCTGGTCGAGGGGAGCGGCGGGTCCGGACCCCTTCTTTCACACTCGCGGGGGTCTGCCCCAAACCGCATTTCGGTGTGCCGGAGAGCGTGACTCGCCGGGGTTGGGGAACCTGCTTGATAGCTGTCCGGGAGCGGGACTCGCGGTTTTCAGGGGCGGGGGATGGACCGGAGGTTGCTGCGGGCCAGGTCGATCATCCGGCCTACGCCTCCGTCCAGGACCGTGCGGGTGGCGGCGAGGGCGAAGCCGCGGACCTGGGCCGCCGTGATGTGGGGCGGGATGGACAGGGCGTTGGGGTCGGTGCGCACGTCGACCAGGAACGGGCCGGGAGAGGCCAAGGCGGTCGAGAGGACGCCGCGCAGCTGAGCCGGATCGTCGACGACCTCGGCCGGCACGCCGCAGGCCCGGGCGATGGCGGCCAGGTCGGAAACGCCGTGGTCGGTCTCGAACGACGGATATCCCGCCACCATCATCTCCAACCGGATCATGCCCAGCGACCCGTTGTTGAAAGCGATGATCTTCACGGGCACATTCCGCTCCCGCACGGTGCGCAACTCGCCCAGCAACATGGTCAGACCGCCGTCGCCGGACATGGACACCACCTGCCGGCCGGGCTGGGCATGGGCGGCCCCGATGGCGTGCGGCAGGGCATTGGCCATGGTGCCGTGACGGAACGAGCCGATGATCCGCCGCCGGCCGTTGGGCGTGAGATAGCGCGCGGCCCACACGTTGCACATACCGGTGTCCACGGTGATCACGGCGTCGTCGGCGACCAGCTCGTCCAGCACGGCGGCCACGTATTCGGGATGCACAGGCCGCAGCTTCTCCACCCGGTCCGTGTAGGCGGAGACGACCTTCTCCAGGGCGGCGGCGTGCTTGCGCAGCATCCGGTCCAGGAACGACCGGTCGGTCTTCTGCCGCAGCAACGGCAGCACGGCCCGCAGCGTTGCGCCGACATCTCCCTCGACGCCCAGCTCCAGCCGGGTACGCCGGCCGAGCCGGGAGGCGTCGCGATCGACCTGGACGGTGTGGGCCTGCGGCAGGAAGGTGTCGTACGGGAAGTCGGTGCCCAGCAGGATCAGCAGATCCGCCTCATGGGTCGCCTCGTAGCAGGCGCCGTAGCCCAGCAGCCCGCTCATGCCCACGTCGTACGGGTTGTCGTACTGGATCCACTCCTTGCCGCCGAGCGAGTGCCCGATCGGTGAATGCACGCGGGCCGCCAGCTCCAGGACCTCGGCGCGGGCGTCGCGAACGCCGGCCCCGACGAACAAGCTCACCGTGGGCGCCGAATTGATCTTGGCGGCCAATGCCCGAACGGCCTCCTCGGCCGGCTCGGCCACCGCCCGCGTCTCCACGATGTGACTGGCGCCGGTGGGAAAAGCGGCCGGCTCGGCGGTGAGGTCGCCGGGCAGCACCAGGACGGCGACGCCCTGCTTGGCCAATGCCGTCTGGATGGCGATCCGCGGCAACCGGGGCAGCTGCTCGGGCCGTGACACCAACTCGCAGTAGTCGCTGCACTCCAGGAACAGGTGCTGCGGATGCGTCTCCTGGAAGTAGTTGGTGCCGATCTGCGTCGACGGGATGTGCGAGGCGATGGCCAATACCGGGGCGCCGCTGCGATGAGCGTCGTACAGGCCCTGGACCAGGTGGGTGTTGCCGGGGCCGCAGCTGCCGGCGCACACCGCCAGCCGCCCCGTGAGCTGCGCCTCGGCCGCCGCGGCCAGCGCCGCCGCCTCCTCGTTGTGGACGTGCACCCACTCCACGTCCGGGGTCCGGCGGATGGCGTCGGCGATCGGATTCAGGCTGTCGCCCACCAGGCCGTACACCCGGCGCACGCCGGCCTGCCGGAGGACCTCGATGAGCTGGTCGGCGACGGTCTGAGCCATGGGCCACCCTTCCCCGGTCGATGTGGCGCGACTCACCTCCTATTGGCGGGGCCGCACCCGATGTTCACCGAGGAATCTAGTGGCGGACATGCCGATGGCGCCCGCGGAGAGCGGGCGCCATCGTTTGGCCTTGCCTATTTGCTCAGCGTGTTCAGCTGCCGTGAGCGGCCTGGAACTTGGCCACCAGCTCGGCCGGGATGCGGCCGCGGTCGGAGATCTTCTCCCCCTGGCTGCGGGCCCACTCGCGAATGGCCTGGTTCTGCGCGCGGTCGCCGCCGGCCTTCACCGCGGTGGTGCTGCCGCCCCGCTGCTTGCGGCCACCGACTCGCTGAGCCTTCTCGACGAACGAGGTCAGGCCCTCGCGGAGCTTCTTCGCGTTCTCCTCGGACAGGTCGATGGTGTACTCGACACCGTCGAGCCCGAAGGACACGCTCTCGTTGGCCTCACCGCCATCGAGGTCGTCGATCAGCTGGACGATGGTCTTCTGTGCCATGGACGTTTCTCCGTCTGGGTCGGAACGTGGCGTAATACTCGCTGTCAAAGAGGCGTGCCCCGTCGACGCGACTGCGGCCAGTCTAGTCGATACTTCGCACAAAATGACTCACCGACTCGAAACCAAATTGAGCGGCTAACCGGGTGGGGTCGGTCACGCCCGAGCGGCCGATCGGGCAGCAGTTGTCACCACGCCGGTCCGCCCCTGGTACGCCGAACAGACCAGCGACGACAGTTGTCGTCACCGATTCTTCACCGGATCAGGTGGCGTTAGGTCCGGATTCGCCCGTGACCGCGGATTGCTTGCCCCGCTGCGCACGGAACGTGCCTGCCGCAGGATGGAGGGGTGAGCGAACCCGATCCCCGCCGGTGGAAAGCACTGGCGGTCAGCCTCGCCGCCGGCTTCATGAGCCTGCTCGACGTGAGCATCGTGAACGTGGCGCTGCCCTCGGTGCAGAACGGTCTTGACGCCTCCGCCGGATCCGTGCAGTGGATCGTGTCCGGATATGCGCTCACGTTCGGCCTGTCCCTGGTTGCCGGCGGCCGGCTGGGCGACGTGCTCGGCCGACGGGTCATGTTCCTCGTCGCATTGACCGCATTTGTGCTGACCAGCGCGGTGGCCGGCGCGGCCCCCAACGAGACGTTCCTGATCGGCGCGCGACTGCTGCAGGGACTGGCGTCGGGGCTGCTCACTCCGCAGAACTCGGGCCTGATCCAGGATCTGTTCCGCGGCCCCGAACGCGGCAAGGCGTTCGGCCTGCTCGGCGCCACGATCGGCATTTCCACCGCGACCGGACCGGTGCTGGGCGGCCTGATCCTGGCGCTGTTCGGCGACGAGACGGGCTGGCGCTGGGTGTTCTACGTGAACGTGCCGGTCGGTGTGCTCGCGTTCGTGTTGGCCCTGCGCTGGTTGCCGCGGGTGGATCGCCGTCACGTCGTTTTGCGCCGGGAGATCGACCACATCGGCGCGTTCCTGCTCGGTGTCGCGGTGCTGGGCGTGTTGCTGCCGATCGTGGAGTCGGAGAGCGGCCCGGTCGGCTGGTGGTGGCTATTGGCGGTGCTCACGCCCGTTTTCGCGGTGCTGTTCGTGCTGTGGGAGCGCCGTGTGTCCGCCCGCGGCGGGAAGCCGCTGCTCGACCTGCGGCTGTTCACCGAGGTTTCCGGCTACTCGTCGGGTTTGCTGCTGGGATCGGTGTACTTCTGCGGGTTCGCCGGCATTTTCCTGGTGATGTCGCTGTTCCTGCAGAAGGGTTTGCACTACACACCGTTGCAGTCCGGACTCACCGTGACACCGTTCGCGGTCGGTTCCTCGATCATGGCGGCGGTCGCCGGCCGGCTGGTTTCCCGCTTGGGTCGCAAGGTGACGGTGGCCGGGCTGAGTCTCATCACGATAGGGCTGGCCGCGGTCGCGGTGGTGGTGCGACTGGTCCCGCAAGACGTGATTGGCGGCGCGATCGCGCTGCCATTGCTGGTGGCCGGAATCGGTGGTGGCGCCGTGATCTCGCCCAACACCACGTTGACGCTGGAATGTGTGCCGAACCGCATCGCCGGTGTGGCCGGCGGCGCGTTGCAGACCGGTCAGCGGATCGGCACCGCGATCGGCACGGCGGTGCTGGCGACCGTCTTCTACTCGGCGGCCGCGGCCAGCTTTCCGGCCGCCGTGTCCACGACGTTGTGGTGTGCCATCGGATTCATGCTGGTGGCAATAGTCATCGCCGTGTACGAACTGCGGCGCACCACGGTCGGCCGGGCGGCGGTCCGGCCGACCGCCGGCGATTAGGGAGTCACCGCGATGGTGGTGAGCCCCTTCACCGCATTGGTGACGGTGTTCGAGGCGTAGACCACGTTCGGCGTGCCCGCGCACTTCGACACCGATGTCACGTCGATCGCGTACTGCCCGACCCCGCCCAGATCGGAAACGTTGTTCCGCCACACGTTTGCGCACCCGCTCGGGAACGACGGCGTGGTGCTCACGTTGTGCGTCTGGTAGCCGTCGGCGAAGGTGCCGGGGCTGGCGAACGTGCCGTGGTTGCCGTCGATGAGGTAGCCGGTGCCCTTCACGTCGACCCACGAGTCGGCCGAGTTCTCGCCGGTGATGCCCTGGCCGTTGAACGTGTTGCCACTGATCAGGCCGCCGGTGGTGCCCTCCTTGACGTCGATGAGCTCGGCCGCGATGTTCGGGCCCAGATGATTGTCGAGCACCTGCACGCGGTCGCCGCGGTCGACGCCGCCGGTGTTGCCGTAGCAGGGCCAGTTCGAGACCGCGGATCCGATGTAGACACCCTCGCCGTAACCCGGCTGCACGAGGCCGGTGTCGGTGACGGTGGAGTTGCGCACCACGGAATCGGCCGACGACCGCCGGAAGTGGATGCCTTCCTCGTCGGTGCGCCTCACCGTCACGCCGTCGATGACCGTGTGCGGCGAATTGTCGGCGATGATGCCCTTCTTGGAGTCGGCGACGGTGAAACCGCTCAGATTCCAGTAGGCCGCGTTGAACAGCCAGAGTCCGTAGCCGGAGTCGTAGCCGGCGGTCGGCTGGGCGCAGTCCGGCGGGTCGCCGGCCGGGCCGTCGTTGACCAGCACGGCGTCGGCCGGGCCGGTGAGGGTGATGGGCTCGGCCGCGGTGCCGGGTCGCTGCGTGATGAAGGAGCCGTGGTACGTCCCGGACGCCAGCTTGATCACCTGGCCGGGCTCGGCGCTGCCGAGGGCGGCGATCAGCTCCGCCGCGGTGCCCACGTTCACGGTCGGCCCGCTGGGCGGCGTGGTGGTGGTGGTCGTAGTCGTTGTCGTCGTCGTGGTGGTCGTGGTTGTGGTGGTCGTCGGGCCGCCGCCGGCGCAGTCGGCGCCGTTGAGCAGGCAGCCGGTCGGGGTGGCCAGGCCGCTCACGCCGAAGCCGAAGCTGGTGGTGGCGCCGGGCTTGATCGCGCCGTTGTAGCTGACGTTGGCCAGCTTGTAGTGCTGGCCGGTGTGGGTGAGCGTGGCGTTCCAGGCCTTGGTGACGGTGGTGCCGCTGGGCAGGTCGAACTCGACGACCCAGGTGCTGCTGGCGGCCGTGCCGCCGTTGGCGATCGTGTAGCTGCCGTTGTAGCCGTTGCTCCACGTCGAGGTCTGGCTGAACTGGGCGGTCAGCGCCGGGGCCGTTGCGGACGGCGCCGTGGCGTCGGCCGGGTGGGCCACGACCAGCAGCGCGGCCACTATGCCGACCGACGCCAGCGGCGCCAGCAGTCTTGTTCGGAACACGCGAGAACCTCCGGAAACGCAGGGCGGGGTCCACGCAGTATCAAGTCGTGTTGACGCGGCGGCAATGGGCGGAACGGGTAACTCCACGTATGTGAATTAAGAAAGCGGCAGTGCCTTTCCTGACCGTTTTTGTATGGGCAAACCTGCAGGTCAGGGCCCGTCTTCGGCTATCGCCTGGTCGTAGGCCCGCAGCGTGGCCACGAACAGTTCCCGCTCGTCGGAGGTGAGTGGCGCCAGCACCTTTCGCCACGCGTTCGCGCTGCCGGCCAACCAGGCCTTGACGGCCGCGCGGTGATTCTCGGCGATGCTCACGATGGTGCGGCGGCGATCGGCCGGGTCCTCGGCTCGGTCCAGCACGCCCTGCCGGCTCAGGTCTCCCACCATCAGGCTGGCCGTCGTCGGCGCCACCTCCAGCCGGGTGGCCAGCTCGTTGACGGTGAGCGGCCCGTCGCACAGCAGGTAGGCCATCAGTGCGATGTGCCGCGGGGCCAGGGAGAAGCCGTGCAGCTCGGCCGGCACCGGCAGCTTCTTGGCCCGCCCGACCAGCCGCGGCATGAGCAGCAGCAGCTCGCGCACGGTGGCGTCCACCGTTGACATGGCTTTGACTCCAAACTAGCTTTGCTTGCAAAGCTAATATCGTTCGACGGCCCATCGTAGGGGGAGCACCACCATGACCGTCCTCGTCACGGGCGCGCACGGCCGCATCGCGCGGTCCCTCATCAGCCGCCTGACCAGCGCCGGAACGCCCTTCCGGGTCGCGAGCAGCCGCCCGGAGCCGGGAGAGGTGCGGCTCGACCTGCGGACCGGGGAGGGCCTGGCCGAGGCCCTCGACGGCGTCGACCGGGTGCTGCTCTACACCCAGCCCGGCGGCATCGAGGCCTTTCTCCAGGCGGCCCACGGCGTTCGTCACGTCGTGCAGGTTTCGTCGTCGGCGGTGCTCTACGGCGGCGGCTCGATCGCCGCGCGGCACAAGGCCGTCGAGGATGCCCTGTTGTCCTCCGGGCTGCCGGTGACCGTGTTGCGGCCCGGCGCGTTCGCCGCGAACTCCTTGCGCTGGGCGGAATCCATCCGTGCCAGGTCCACGGTGGAGTTCGCGTATCCGGACGCCCGGCACGCGCCCATCGACGAGGACGACATCGCCGCCGTCGCCCAGGCCGTGCTCGGCGCGGGCAGCCACCTCGGCGAGGCGTTGACGCTGACCGGCCCCGAGGCGCTGAGCTACCGGCAGCAGGTGGCGATCCTGGCCGAGGTGCTGGACCGGCCGATCACCGTCGGCACGATCAGCCGGCAGCAGGCCACCGAGCGGCGGCCGGCGTTCATTCCGGCGGAGGTGATGGCCGAATTGCTGGACACCGACGCCCGCCGCGCCGACGAGCCGACACTCGTCACCGACACCGTGCCGGCGGTCACGGGTGCGCCGGCTCGGGACTTTCGTCGATGGGCGGCCGACCACCGCGCGGAATTCGGGGCACCACAAGGGTGAACTCCGCGCCGCCGGGGCTGGCGACGTCGATGCGGCCGCCGTGCAGGACGGCGTTCTCGTAGGCGATGGCCAGACCGAGGCCGCTGCCCTCGCCGCGGCGGGAGCGGTCGCCCCGGACGAAGCGGTCGAAGACCACGGGCATCAGCTCGGGCGGCAGGCCCGGGCCGTGATCGCGGACGGCCACACGGACCTCGGACGGGTCGGCGCCGTCGATGGTGATGGTGATCGGCGGGGCGCCGTGGTGCAGGGCGTTGCTGACCAGGTTGCGGACGATGGTGTGCAGCCGGCGGGGATCGCCGACCAGGACGCCCTCGCCGAGCAGCCGGACGGGGATGTCGGCGGCCACCATCTCCACCACGTCCACGCAGAGCTCTTGCAGGTCAACGGGTTCGGGCCGGAACTCGGCGGCGCCGGCGTCGAAGCGGGACATCTCAAGCAGATCCTCGACCAGCGCGCTCAGCCGCCGCGACTGGGAGGCGATCAGCTCGGCCGAGCGGTCGTGGTCGGGGCCCGCGAGGCCGTCGCTGGCGGCGATCAGCACGGCCATCGGGGTCCGCAGGTCGTGGGCGACGTCGGCGACGAACTGGCGCTGCTGCTCGTCCTTGCGCCGCAGCTCCTCGATGGACTCGCCGAGCCGCCGGGCCATGGCGTTGAACTCGCCGGCCAGATCGGCGAACTCGTCCTGGCCCTGCACGGGAAGCCGCGTCTCCAGGTCGCCCGAGCCGAGCTGGCGGGCGGCCCCGGCGGCGACCCGGACCCGGCGCTGGATGCGGCGCGCGGCCAACAGCCCGAGCCCGCTGCCGACCAGGATGACCAACAAGGATGCGGCGCTGAGCTCCAGCCGCACCCGGGCGAGCTCGTGATCGGTGATGGCGGTGCTGTAGAACTCGACCAGGAGCATGTCGGGCTCGGTCTGCTTGACGAAGATCAGTTGCGTGCTGCCCTGGACGACGTCGTTGAACACCACCGTCTCCAGCTGCTTGCGGGCCCTGTCGACCTGCTCCGCGTCGAGCACCACCGGCACGCCGGCGACAGCGACATAACCGGCGCCCTCCTGCCGGGAGATGGGACCGGTGGCCGGATTGAAGTTCACGATGGCCCAGTCCAGCGCCAGCCGCCCCTTGAGGTACACGCCGGCACTGTCCACTTTGGAGCCACCGCCGGCGGTGTTCACCAGCCACTGGTGCACGCCCTGCGCGTCCGAGTCGAAGTTGGCCTTTGCCGCGGCGGCGAAACGATTGCGGATCTCGCTCTGCTGCAACTGGTACGACAGGTAGGCCATGGTTCCGGTGGCCGCCACCGTGATCGCGATGACCGACAGCACGATGGACGTGCGCAGCCCGGGATGCCAACGCCTCACGGCTTGACCAGGCGGTAGCCGAGCCCTCTCGCGGTGCGCAGCAGCGTCGGGTTGCCCGGGTCCGGCTCGATCTTGGCCCGCAGCCGGGCCACGGCCGCGTCCACCAGCCGCGAGTCGCCGGCGAAACCGTAGTCCCACACCCGCTTGAGCAGCGTCTGCCGGGACAGCACCTGGCCCACGTGGTCGGTGAACTCCAGCAGCAGCCGCATTTCCGTGGAGGTCAGGTGCAGCTCCTCGCCGGACTTGGTGACGATCATGGCCTCGGCGTCGATGGACAGGTCGCCGAACGTCTGCACGCTGGGCTGTTCCTGGCCGGTCGAGGTGCGGCGGAGAATGGTCTTCACGCGGGCGTCGAGCACCCGCGGCTCGGCCGGCTTGACCACGTAGTCGTCCGCGCCGCCTTCCAGCCCCACCACCATGTCCACCGGGTCGCCACGCGCCGTCAACAGGACGACGGGAACGGTGGACCTGGCGCGGATCCTGCGGCACACCTCGAAGCCGTCGATGCCCGGCAGCATCACGTCCAGCAGCACCAGGTCGGTCGGGACGCGGTGGTCGAACAGCTGCTCAAGGGCCAGCTCGCCGCTGTGAGCGACCGTCACCTCGTGGCCCAGCGCGGTCAGCGCCCGGGCCAGGGCCTCGGCCAGCACGGTGTCATCCTCGACGAGCAACAGCTGGGCCACCGCGCCTCCTCCGGTCGGATACACAGTGGTTAGCACGAACGGCGTACCGGCGCCGCGCCGGGATGCGGTTGACGGGCCGGCCGGGTGGCGCACAGCTCGAAGTGCCACGGCTCGTTGTCGTAACGGCGGTACAGCTTGTGCTTGTCCCCGTTGCGCTCCAGCCACGCCGCGCCCTCGGACGGGCGGACGTCCAGCGCAGTGCCCTGCACGTGGCTCGACTCGTGCGGCGGCAGCACCCAGCGGCGGGCCTCCTGGTGCGAGCCCGCGCTGCGCACCGCGTCCTTGTACAGGCGGTACTGCTCGGCCGCGTCACGGTGACCCGACGTCAGCCCGATCAGCTGGCCGTCCCGCCAGAACGCCTCGGCGCGGGCCGCCTCGAACGCGCGGCGGGTCGTCGGGTGCAGGCCGGCCAGCGACTCGCGCGGGAACCGCAGGCCCAGGGCCCACTGGGCGGCGTGATGCCGGGCCGCGCCGCGGTGGCGCAGGACGGCCACCGGCAGGAGCACGCGGGCCAGCACCTTGGTCGCGGCTTCGAGCAGGATCGTTCGGGTCATACGGACAATCGTGAAGGCGGCGTGTGCTGGCTCTGACCTAGGAGTGTCACGGCTCTGTGACAGTGGCTCACAGTGGGGCCCGCAGCGGTCGGAAAAACTCCCGGATGTCGGCTACCAGCTCCTCGGGCCGTTCCAGGGCGGCGAAGTGCCCGCCGCGCTCGAACTCGGTGAACCGGGTCAGGTTGTAACCGCGGCGCACGAACTCCTCGGGCGGCGTCATGATCTCGTGGGCGAACGAGGCGAAGCCGGTCGGCGTGTCCACGTACCCCGGCGCGAGCATGCCCTCGTTGTGCTGGGCCTCGTAGTACAGGCGGGTCGAGGTGGCGGCGGTGTTGGTCAGCCAGTAGAGGGTGATGGTGGTCAGCAGCTCGTCCTTGCTGAACACGGACTCGACGTCGCCGCCGCAGTCGCTCCAGGCCCGGAACTTCTCCACCATCCAAGCCGCGAGGCCGGCTGGGGAGTCGGACAGCGCGGCGGCCAGCGTGGCCGGCTTCGTGCCCTGGAGCAGGCTGTACGCGCCCTCCTCGGCCTGCCACTGCCCGATCTTGGCCAGGAATGCCCGCTCGGCCGACGTGAGCGGCAGCGAGTTCTCGTCCAGCACCGGCAGCGCGCCCAGCAGGTTCAGGTGGATGCCGGCCAGGTGCTCGCCGTGGTCGCGGGCGAGGGCGGTGGTGATCATCGCGCCCCAGTCGCCGCCCTGCGCGCCGTAACGCTCGTAGCCGAGCACCTCGGTCATGAGGCGGTCGAACAGGGTCGCGATGGCCTGGGGGCTCAGGCCGGGCGTGCCCGGATGGGGGGAGAAGCCGTAGCCGGGCAGGCTCGGCGCGATCAGGTCGAAGGCGTCGGCCGGGTCGCCGCCGTGGGCCGCCGGCTCGGTCAGCGGTCCGATGATCCGGTGAACCTCGAAGAACGATCCCGGCCAGCCGTGCGAGAACAGCAGCGGGAACGGCTTCGGCCCGATTCCCTTGGCGTGCACGAAATGCACGGTCGTGCCGCCGACCTCGGCCAGGAACTGGGGCAGGGCGTTGATCCGCTGCTCGGCCGCGCCCCAGTCGAACACCACCCGCCAGTACGTGAGGAGTTCTGCGAGATAGTCCGGCGGTGTGCCGTGCGTCCAGGCGGATCCGGACAGTGCTGGCGGAAAGCGCGTTCTGGCCAGCCTTTCCCGCAAATCGGTGAGCTGCTGGTAGGTGGTGACGCTCCGAAACGGACGCACCGGTGTTCCCTTCGACGGCGTTGGCTCCACGTCTACGCCTGCCGCCCCGGGTTATCCAGGCCCCGCCGCGCTCCCGTCGGCCGGCGCCGGGAATGACTGTCCGAACACGACGTTCAAGACTGCCCGTTCATGCGCTGTAGCGGATCATCCACTCCGTGTCGGGGTCGACGCCCGTGAACTCGAACCGCTCCGGCGGCACGATCTCCACGGTGTGGTCGGCCGGCACGCGCGCCGGCAGCGTGCCGAAACGCTGGCGGCGGACGGCGGCCGCTTCCTGGTCGGTGAGCTCAGCCATGACTACCTCCGGACTTCCTGGTCGGCCGGAACTTGGCCCGGTAGCTGCGGGCCGAGACGCCGACGTGCTTGGCGAAGTTGCGGCGCAGTGACTCGGCGGAGCCGAAGCCCGTCATCACCGCGATGTCGGTCACCAGGTGGTCGGTGGTCTCGAGCAGGGTCTTGGCCCGCTCGGTCCGCTCCCGGCCCACCCAGTCGAAGATGCTGGTCCCGGTGGCCTGGCGGAACTTGCGCACCAGGCTCCTCTCGCTGACGTGTGCCTGTGCCGCCAGCTGGTTCAACGTGAGCGGCTGGTGCACGTGTTCCCGCAGCCAGCTGAGAAAATCCGGCATGAGCTGACCGTGGTCGCGGGAGAGCTGCTCGCCGGACCGGTTGGGCGCGACGACCAGCAGCCGGCCGATGGCGTCGGCGTAGGCGTCCCCGATGTCCAGCGACAGCAGGTGCAGCGCAATGTCCGCAGTGGACAGTGCGCCGCCGCAGGTGTGCACCGCGCCGTCGTCGACGAAGACCCGGTCGACTTCCAGGCGGGTGGAAGGAAACTCCTCGCGGAACGCCGCCGAGTACAGCCAGTGCGTGGTGGCGCGGCGGCCGTCGAGCACGCCCGCGCGGCCGAGTAGGAAGGTGCCGCCGCACAGTCCGACCATGCGCGCGCCGCCGTGGAAGGCGGCCCGCAGCAGGGCCAGCAGTGTGCGGCTGCGTGGGGCGAACGGATTCTCGACGCCGGGGACAAAAACCGTGTCGGCCGACAGCACAGTCGCCATCGGGGCCAAGTCGCCGAGGTCTACGCCGCCGGGCAGCGGCTGGCGGCGGCGTTCGCCGCACAGCACGACCTGGTAGCGGCCGGTCAGGTCGTCCGCGCCGGGGAACGGGCGGCGACCGAACACCTGTTGCACCACAGCCACTTCCAACGCCACCGAGTCGGGCAGCACCGGCACCGCGATCACGTGGCGGTCGCGGCCGCGGGAGACCGGCGGGGACTTGACGGGGTGCATGGCTCAGGCCGCGGCGACGAGGGCGTCGCGCATGATCTGGAGCTGGCCGTGGTGCTGGACGACGTCGGTGTAGACGTGCAGCAGGGCACCCGCGCTGTCGGTGTCCTCGCGGGCCGCGGCGACGTCCTTGGACAGCTGGACGACGGTGTCGCGGACCCGGTCGAGCAGTGGAGCGACCGGCCCTTCCGCCGTGAACTCGGCGTCCCGGTCGCGGTGCGCCGGGCGGCCGGAGACGACCTCTCCGACCCAGTAGCCGATGGCGCCGACGCTGTGGTTGAGCAGCGCGTACGGGGTGTTCGCCCCGGGCAGCGGCATGCGCCGGTTGGCCAGGTCGTCGCCCAGCTCGGCGACGATGTCGGCCATCCCGTTGAGCGCGTTGGCGAAGAAGTCGAGGTACTGCTCTCGCGTGATCACTGGCGTCTCCAGTCGGCACCTGTCGGAGCGGTGTGCGATTAATGACACTTATTGCGCACCGGTTAGAACGGTGTGCAGCATTGCACGACGTCTGCGCACCTGTCAAACTGGTGCGCATGGTTCACCGCTTCCCGTGCGACCACCCGGCGCTCGACTTCGTCGGCACCCTGCGCGGCCGCCGCTTCGACGACCCGCTGGAGATGCTCGACGGGCCCGCGTCCCTGGACGCCTGGTACCGCGAGTCCTCGATCCTCGACGCCGGCCCCCCGGCCGGGCCCGCCGACCTCGTCGACGCCGTCGCCCTCCGCGAGGCCATCTACGCCCTGGTCGCCGCCCGCCTCTTCGACGAGGAGCGGCGCCCCGCCGACATCTCCCTGATCAACTCCTTCGCCCGCGCCACCCCCGCCGCCCCCCAGCTCACCCCCGCCGGCCGCCGCGTCGAGGCCACCCCCGCGCAAGCGCTTGCCACCGTCGCCCGCGCCGCCGTCGACCTCCTCGGCGGCCCCGACCTCGCCCTCCTCAAGGAGTGCCAGCGCCCCGAGTGCAACCAGGTCTTCATCGACCGCTCCCGCGGCTTCCGCCGTGAATGGTGCTCAATGACCACCTGCGGCAACAAAGTCAAAGGCGCCACCTACCGCGCCCGCCAACGCGGAAACCTCGCCCCCGCCACCTGACTCATTCGGGCGACTACCCCGCCGTCGCCCCCCGGCCCGTGCCTCGATCGCCGGGCGGCTGCATCCGACGAACGGGCCACCGCCGCCCGTCCCTTCGACGTGACCACGAGTGAGCCGCCCACGTGGGCGGCTCAGTTGACCAAGTGGGAGCGGGGCAAATCGTCCGAGGCGCTGGTGTTCGACGTGGAGGGGCAGGACTGGGTATCGGATGCGGGTGTGGCGTCGTGGCCTTGCGACACCGTTCGTGATCACTGGGCGCGGGGAAGGATGAGCGTGGACGTTCACGTGCCCGGACACGTCGGAAAGCGTTGTTTCCGCCGCCGCGAGTGGACCCTGCGCGACCCCAGCCCGAATCAGGTGACCGACCTGCTCGCCGAGCTGTGTGCTCCGTTGGACGATCCCGGGTGGTGGAACCAGGGGCTGGTCGGACGCGTGGAAGGTCCGGACGGCGTGGAGTTCGTGGTCGCGCCGGGGACCGGTTATGTGGCGTTGTCGTGGACGGGCACGGCGGAGCGGAGCAGCAGCCGAGGTCGGTGCAGTGGCAGCCGTGGGGATGGGAAGTGCGGCAGTTGCCGTTGTGGCTCAAGCCGGAGATGTCGGAGTACGGGGCGTTCCACCTCATCTCGGACTGACGAAGAAGCGGTCGCCGGTCATGAGGGAGCCTGCCTGCTTGACCTGGCGCATGACGGGGGCGACCTCGCCGACCCCGAGGCCGGACGGCTGATCGCCGGTGGCCAGTCCTCCACCTTGAAGATCGCGCCCCAGCTCATTCAGGCTGCTGCCGTGGACGGTGTGCGGGACCTGTTCCTCGTGGCCGGGATTGTCGGCCTGGCCGCCGGCGTTGCCATGTTCGCGGTGATTGGGAGCCCCCGGAAGGAGTCGTGGCATGAGTCCGGAGATGGAGCGGGCGCACCAGGCGCTGCGCGAGCTGGTCAGTTTACGGTCGGGCGGGACGGTGCGGGACTCGCGGCGGGCGTACGAGGTGTGGGTCGAGCAGTTCCCCCTGCCGGCGGAAACCGTTGTGGCAGAGTGGGAATTCGGGGAGTGGGTGCGGACGCCGTCGTCGGCGGCGGACCGGGTGGTGCTGTATCTGCACGGCGGCGCGTACCGGATGGGGTCGCCGGCGACGCATCGGACGCTCATGGCTCACGTGGCGACCGCTGCCCAAGCGGCGGTGGCGTTTGCCGATTATCCGCTCGCGCCCGAGGATCCGTTCCCGGCGGCGGTGGACTTCGCGCGTGACGCCTACGTGTCGCTGCTGGATCGCTTCCCGGCCAACAGGGTCGCTGTTGCCGGGGAGTCGGCCGGCGGCGGGCTGGGCGTGGCATTGTTGCTGCGCTTGAAGGACGAAGGCCTTCCGTTGCCGGCTGCTGTCGCCGTCAACTCGCCGTGGATGGATCTGGCCTGTGGCGGGGATTCCATGGCGCTGCGGGCGTATCGGGATCCCATGCTCTCCCGTGACTCCCTGCTGGCGGCGGCCGGGGAGTACCTGGCGGGGGAGAGCCCGCTCAACGCGTACGCGTCGCCCATCCACGGCGATCTGACGGGGTTGCCGCCGCTACTGGTGCAGGTCGGCACCGAAGAGATCCTCTATGACGACGCCGTCGCCCTGGCGGCCAAGGCCGATGCGCGGTTGATCGTCGTGCCGGACGCCCCGCATGTCTGGCACTACTTCTCCGCCTGGCTGCCCGAGGCCCGGGATGCGTTGCGGGCCATGGGTGATCACATCCTGGCGGCGACCCGATGAGCCTCCGGTGGCACGGCGAGGAACGCCCGACCTCCACCTAGGTCCAGGTCGCGCGCCTGGCCGATCCGCGCTACCTCGTGGAGATCAGCTCCGCGGCCGTCGGTCAGGGCTTGGTGTAGAGGATTTCGCGGGCTTGCTCGGCGGCGCGGGCGATGCTCTCGCCGACGAAGTCGACGAAGCGGGCGATGTTCTCCAGCCGGACGCCGGCCGGGGTGCTCGCGCCGAGCACGGTGACGCCCTGCCGGGCGGCCTCGGCCAGCTTGGCGTTGGAGCGGGCCGAGGCGATCATCGACTGGTACCAGACGTCGTCGTCGACCACGTACCGCTCGCGGCGGCCCTCGTCCCGTTCGCGGCGGACGAGATCCAGACCTTCCAGCACGGTGATCGCCTTGGAGACCGACGCCGGGCTCACCTGGAGGCGCTGCACGAGCTCGGCGGCGGTGAGGCTGCCCGTGTCGGTGGTGTAGAGGCAGGTCAGCACGCCCGCGGTCATCTTGGGTAGGCCCGACTGCATGAAGATGTCGGTGAACGTCTCCTCGAACTCGTGCACCGCCGCCGCGTCGCGCCCGTCCGACCTCGGCGTCGTCTGCTGTCTCCTGGGCGTCGCCTGCCTGCGCCGGTGGGCGCGGCGTTCGGTGGCGTGGTGGGCCAGGTCGGCGCGGTAGCCGGTGGGGCCGCCGTTGCGCATCACCTCGCGCGTGACGGTCGAGGTGGGGCGGTCGAGGCCTCGGGCGATCTCCGCGTAGGCGAGGCCGTCGGCCAGGCCCAGCGCGATCTGCCGGCGTTCCTGCTGGGTGAGCCTGCCTCCCGGCATGACGATCTCCTTCCGTTGCCGCCGACAGTAGCGTTCATCGCCCATTCATTGCAACGTCATTGCGTTAGATTTCAAACCTGTTGCAACGATTGTAGGCCTGTGAACTGCCATAATGTCGATATTGTGCAACGAATCTGTTGTCGTATCTGTGAACGCAACGTAGCGTTTGCGATGTCAGAAACAACGAGCACACGGAGTCGAAGATGCAGAAGTTCGCCACCCCCGCCCCCATCTCCGCCGTCCTGGACATCCCGGCCGGGCAGGTCCGGTTCATCGCCGCCGACCGCACCGACACCGCCGTCGAGGTCCGGCCGGCCGACGCCGGCAAGAGCCGCGACGTGAAGGTCGCCGAGCAGACCAAGGTCGAGTTCGTCGACGGTGTGCTGCGCATCGAGGCCTCGGCCCGCAACCAGATGCTCGGCAGCTCCGGCTTCATCGACGTCACCGTCCAGCTGCCGGCCGGTTCCCGCGTCGAGGCCAAGGCGGCCAGCGCCGAGTTCCGGGGCGTCGGCCGGTTCGGCGACGTCACCTTCACCGGCTCGCACGGCGCCATCAAACTCGACGAGGCCGCCAGCGTCCGCCTCTCCATCGACGCCGGCGACGTCTCCGTCGGCCGCCTCACCGGTTCCGCCGAGATCAGCACCAGCAAGGGGGACATCACCATCGCCGAGGCCTCGCGCGGCGAGCTCGTCCTCAGCACCCAGGCCGGCACCGTCTCCGTCGGCGCTGCCGCCGGCGTCTCCGCCTCGCTCGACGCCGGCACCGGCCATGGCCGTATCCATAACGCCCTGCGCAACAACGGTCCCTGCTGACCTGGTCATCCACGCCACCACCGCCTACGGCGACATCGCCGCCAGCAGCCTCTGACCGGGGTGTGGTGGCCCCGCGTATGGGCGGCTTGCTCGATGAGCCGCCCATACGCCCAGGTCAGCGCGTTGCGGGCTAGGCGAATCACCAGTTCGTCGGCTGTCTTAGACGTCCGTTCTATACACACGTCATGAACGCCTGTATGTTTTGAGCCATGACACACGCCACGCAAACACCCCGCCTCGCCGGACGGCGCGAATGGATCGGCCTGGCCGTTCTGGTGCTGCCGCTGCTCCTGGTGTCCATGGACATGACCGTCCTCTACTTCGCGATCCCCTCCATCTCGGCGGCGCTCAACCCGAGCGGCACCGAGCAGCTGTGGATCATCGACATGTACGGCTTCGTGCTGGCCGGACTCCTGATCACGATGGGCAACGTCGGCGATCGGATCGGCCGCCGAAAGCTGCTGCTGATCGGCTCGGTGATCTTCGGCCTGGCCTCCGTGGCCGCCGCGTTCGCCAGCGACCCCACCACGCTGATCGTCGCCCGGGCTATCCAGGGTGTCGGCGGCGCGACGTTGATGCCCTCGACGTTGGCGTTGGTGCGCAACATGTTCGAGGACGAGAAGCAGCGCCGCTCGGCCATCGCCGTCTGGTCCACTGGCCTGTCCGTCGGTGCCGCGCTCGGCCCGATCGTCTCAGGTGTGCTGCTCCAGTTCTTCCCGTGGGGCTCGGTCTTCCTGATCAACGCCCCCGTCATGGTCCTGCTGCTGATCCTCGTGCCCACCCTCGTTCCCGAGTACCGCCTGCCCAAGGGTCAGGCCGGCAAGTTCGACTTCGCCTCGGGTCTGCTGTCGCTGGCCGGTGTGCTGTCGGTGATCTGGGGGTTGAAGGAGGCCGCGGTCAACGGCTTCTCCACCCTGCCGGCCGTCGCCCTCGTGGTCGGTGTCGCCCTCGGCTACGTGTTCGTCCGCCGTCAGAAGACGCTCCAGCACCCGATGATCGACCCGCAGCTGTTCCGCAACCGCGACTTCGGCGCCTCCATGACCGTCAGCATCGCCTGCTCGTTCTGCCTGATCGGGTTCGGCATCTTCACCACCCAGTACATGATGGAAGTCCTGCGGATGAGCACCCTCGAAGCCGCGCTGTGGACCATGGCTTCCCCGGTCGTGGTCACGCTGGTCGTGCCGTTCGTGACGATCGTGGCCCGCACCGTACGCCCCGCCTACATCATCGCCACCGGCTTCCTTGTTGCCGCCGTCGGTTTTGTGGTCATGACTCAGCTCGGGGTCGAGCGCAACCTGTTCACGGTCATGGGTGGCGCGATCGGGATCGGCATGGGCATCGCCATCGTGCTGACCTGCATCACCGACCTGGTTGTCGCCGCTGCCCCCAAGGAGCGTGCCGGAGCTGCGTCCGCACTGCTGGAGACCGGCCAGGAACTGGGCGGTGCGTTGGGTATCGCCATCCTCGGCTCGGTCGGCGCCGCGGTGTACGGCTCGTACTTCGACGCTCACACCCCGCAGAACGTCCCGGCCGCCGCGGTGGAGGCGTCCAACCAGACCCTGGCCACCGCTTCGACCGTGGCCCACGGCCTGCCCCAGGCTCAGGCCGACTCCCTGCTGGCCGTGGCCCGCGAGGCATTCACCAGCTCCCTGCACTACTCGGCGATCGCCGGCGGCATCGTCGCGGTCGGCGCGGCGATCTTCACCATCGCTCTGCTGCGCCGGATCAAGCCCACCCCGCCGGCTCCGCAGGACGAGAACAAGACCGAAGAGACGAAGGTCCTCCAGAGCACCGTCGCCTGACAGCGGCGAGTAGGTGAGTCGGGGGCCGGCTCGTTCGTACCAGGGCGAGCCGGCCCCACAACCACCAACAGACTTCCGTCGCCGGCACCACGCGTCATGAAGGTTTGCGTGGCAGCAAAGACGCGGCGGCGACGGAACAGGATCGACCCCCACCCGGGACGGCGGGTGGGGGTCGATCCCTTTTATGCCAACAGCTTTTTCACGGCGTCGACCACCGTGCGGCGGCGGAACTCCCGGGTGGAGGCGTCGGCCAGCTCCGGGTTGGTCGTGGCCCAGGCGGCGGGGATGGCCTGGAGCAGCACGAGAAGCTGCACGGGATCGAAGTGGGTGGCCACGGCGCCGTCCACCTGCGCCTGTCGAAGCCGTTCCAGGCGAACGCTGTTGACGGCCGAGACGGCGGGCAGGACGCCGTTGCCGCGTTCGAGTCGGTACCAGGTGGACAGTCGAAGCGTCACGGGATGGGCCTCGTAGTGGTCGAACAGCCGGCCCGCGTAGGCCGGCAGGTCGCCGGCGTCGAACGGCACCAGCTCGTAGAACTCGGCGATGGTGCGGGCGAACGCCGCCTCGAACAGGTCGTCCTTGTTGCCGAAGTACGAGTAGATCAGCGCCTTGTTGCAGCCCGCGGCGGCCGCGACCCGGTCCACCCGGGCGCCGGCGATGCCGTGCTCGGCGAACTCGGCGGTCGCCGCCTCCAGCAGTCGCTGTCGGGTGGCGTGCGCGTCCCTGGCCATGGTGTGAGCGTAGCAACTAACCAGTTAGTTGACAGCACCGCGCCGGAGTGCTGTCATGGTTATGTAACTATCCAGTTAGTTAGAGAGTGAAGGCGGTAGGACGATGAGGACCTGGCTGATCACCGGAAGCTCGATCACTGAAAGTGCCGCTCCCTCTTAAGACATCGGAGCCACCCTTCATGGTCTAGATGCATGCATAGCTAGCCATTGCTAGGTTATGTGTGGGACCAGGCGGGCCCTGTAAGCTACAGATACACATGGTATCAACGCGCAGACATCAAGGGGCCGCTCGCTGTCGGCCTAGGCTTGTGCTACTTCAGCGACCTCACGAGCGGGGAACTCTTCTGATGGTAAAACGTGACAGACCAATCATTAAAACTCCTTGCCTCCCGCGATCGTTTCTGTTGAGATCGCGTTTCTTTCCACTCGCTACTTGAGACCGCCGCGCTGGCCGGCGGCGACACCGTGGTGGCGACCGCGCGCAAGCCCGAGCAGCTGGACGACCTGGTGCGGGAGTACGGCGACCGGGTGGCGCCCTTCGCCCTGGACGTCACCGACGGGGCGCAGGCCGAGGCGGCCGTGCGGTTCGCGGTGGACCGCTTCGGCCGCCTCGACGTCGTGGCCAACAACGCCGGCTACGCCGCCAGCGCGCCGATCGAGCACATGCCGGAAGCCGACTTCCGCGACCAGTTCGAGGCCAACTTCTTCGGCGTGGTCAACGTGACCCGCGCCGCGCTGCCGGTGCTGCGCAAGCAGCGCTCCGGCCACATCCTGCAGTTCTCCTCGGTCGGCGGCCGGGTCGGCGGCTCCCCGGGCATGGGCGCCTACCAGTCGGCCAAGTTCGCCGTCGAGGGCTTCTCCGAGGTGCTGAACAACGAGGTCAAGCCGTTCGGCGTGAAGGTGACGATCATCGAGCCGGGCCCGTTCCGCACCGACTGGGCGTCCTTCTCCGCCGACCAGGTGATCGACTCCGACTACGACGGCACCGTCGGCGAGATGGACCGTTTCCGCGCCAAGACCTCGGCCGACTGGCCCGGCGACCCGGTCCGCGCTGCCAAGGTGATCGTCGACGTGGTCGACGCCGACGAGCCGCCGCTGCGCCTGCTGCTCGGCGCCACCGCCGTCGACCTCGTGCGCAAGTCGCAGGATTCCCGGGCGGCCGAGGTGGAGAAGTGGGCCGACGTCAGCCGGTCGGCCGACTTTCCTCAGGCCTGAACGCGTATCGGGGCGCCCAGGCCGCCAGCACCGAGGCCACGAAATTGGCGTCGGGCTGCCGGGTCAGCAGGTGGTCGGCCCCGTCGATGGCGATGAACGACTTGGGGTGCCGCGCGGTGTCGAAGATCCGCCGGGCGTGGTCCACGCCGACCAGCTCGTCCACCGGCGAGTGCATGACCAGCAGCGCGGCGTCCAGCTTGGCGATGCACGCGGCCTGCGGCTGGGCGGCGACGTCGGCCAGGAAACTGGCCCGCACGCGGAACTTCCGCCCGCCGAGCACCACGTCCGCCTCGCCGTCGCGTTCGATGTCGTCCCGCCGGTCGCCGAGCAGGTGCAGCACGTGCTCCGGGTCCGCCGGCGCGCCGATCGTCGCCACCGCCCGTGCCTCGGGAATCCGGCGCCGCGCCGCCAACACGGCCGCCCCGCCGAGCGAATGCCCGATCAACAGGGTCGGCGCGGCGTAGGTCGTCCGCAGGTGGTCGGCGGCCAGCACGAGGTCTTCGATGTTGGACGAGAAGTCGGTGTTGCCGAAGTCGCCACCCGAACCGCCGAGACCCGTGAAGTCGAAGCGCAGCACCGCGATGTCGTAGGCGGTGAGCGCCTTGCAGATCCGGGACGCGGCCAGCACGTCCTTGCTGCACGTGAAGCAGTGCGCGAACAGCGCGTAGGCGCAGGGCGTGCCTTCCGGCAGTTCGAGCCGGGCGGCCAGCGGCTCGCCCAGCGACCCGGTGAATTCGGTCTTCGCACTGTGCATCGATCAGTCCTGACGGTGGCGCTGGTAGTGGCGGGCCACCCGCGCCCGGTTCCCGCAGCTGGGCGAGCACCACTCGCGGCGCGTGTGTTCCTTCACGAAGTACAGCACGCAGTTCGGTGCCAGACAGGCGCGCAGCCGCCTACGCTCCGCGCCGGCAAGCAATTCGAGCCCCATGGTCGCGATCACGCCCGCCGCCGGCCCGTGCAACGTGCGTTCCGGCGGCCCGCCGTCCGGCCAGATCAGCCGGGCCTGCGCCTGCTCGGCCAGCACGTTCAGGACGGCCAGCGCCGCCGGCCGCGACATCGGGTCGACGGGCGCGCGGGGGTCCTCGGTGGCGTCGGCCGCGAGCCTTCGCAGCGCCCGTCGCAGGTCACGTAGTTGGCCGAGATCCACCGGCCCGGGCAGGTCGGCCGCGTGCAGCCACGCGTCGTCCAGCACGTCCCCGTCGGGGCGGACCGTGTTCATCAGCTCAACCGGCAGCGGTTCCGGCACCCCGTCAACCTAGCACACCGCTAATGGAACCAACTCGTGCTATCCATTTGGCCCCTGTCGGCGGGTCCGGGCCGCGTGCACAATGCCTTGCCATGCAGGTGCTGGTCACAGGGGCGTTCGGCAACATAGGTTCGAGCGTGGTGGCCCAGCTGCGCCTCCAGGGTCACGAAGTTCGCCAGTTGGATGTGCCCAGCAAGGCCAACCTCCGCCGGGCTCGGGGCGCCACCAACGTCTTCTGGGCCGACATCCGCGACGCCGACGCCGTGCAGCGGGCCGTCCGCGACCAGGACGTCGTGGTCCACCTGGCCGGTCTCATCCCGCCCCAGGTCGCCGAGGCCCCCGAGGTCGCCCGGGCCGTCAACGTCGGCGGCACCCAGAACATCCTCGACGCCGTGGTGCGCCACGACTCCCGCATCCTCTTCGCGTCCACTTTGGACGTCTACGGCCACACCCAGCACCTCGTCCCGCCCCGCCGCGTCACCGACCCCGTGTCCGAGACCGACGAGTACTCCGGGCACAAGATCCGCTGCGAGCAGCTCGTCCGCGAGTCGCCACGGCCCTGGGCCATCTACCGCTTCGGCGACGTCCCGCCGGCCGAGGCCCGCCGGCCGCACCCCGTCATGTTCGCGATTCCCCTGGACAACCGCATCGAGCTCGTCCACCGGGACGACGCCGGCCTGGCCGTGGCGAATGGAATCAACGCTGCGATCTGGGGCCACACCTGGCTGATCGGTGGCGGGCCCAGTTGTCAGGTGCGGTACCGGGACATGCTCGGCCGTGCCCTGGACGCCTTCGGGCTCGGTGCCCTGCCGGACTCCGCGTTCAGCACCGAGCCGTACTGCACGGACTGGCTGGACACCGAGGAAAGCCAGCGGGTGCTTCAGTTCCAGCGCCACTCCTTCGAGGAGATCATGGCGTACGTGGTCGAGGCCTCCCGGCCGCCGCTGGCCGCTCGGCTGGTGCTGCCGTTGGTGCGGGGCATGGCCCGGAGGCAGATTCTCAAGCTGTCGCCGCATTTCTGAGCGGCTAGGTGCCGGCGCGGAGGGCGTCGACCGGCTCCAAGGTGGCGGCGCGGAGGGCGGGGTAGAGGCCGGCCAGCAGGCCGACCAGGGCGCCGGCGAAGGGCGCGCCGGCGGCAAGGGGAAGATCGAGGACGGGTGTCCAGTTGTTGAGGGCGGATATGGCGACCACGGCGACGATGCCGGCACTGGTGCCGATGACGCCGCCGATGAGGCCGACGGTGCCGGATTCGACGAGGAACTGGGCGGCGATGTGGCGGCGGCGGGCGCCGAGGGCGCGGCGGAGGCCGATCTCGCCGATGCGCTCCATGACGGTGACGAGGGTGACGTTGGCGATGCCAATGGCGCCCACGACCAGGGAAACGAGGCCCAGCACGACGAAGAGGCCGTTGACGTCATGTTCGACGCCGCCGCGCAGGGTGGCGGGGTCGGGCGGGGCGACCACCTGGAGCTGGGCGTGGTCGTTGGGGCTCAAGGCAACGGGGGCCTGACGGGCGATCAGCGGGGCGGCGCCGAGGTCGGTGCGGATCAACACCTTGCTGGGGGCGCCGATGTGCAGGCGGTCGGCGGCGGCGGTGTAGGGCAAGATCACCGAGGCGTCGAGGGCATGGTCGAGATCGAGGCCGGAAGAGGCGAGAACGCCGATCACGGTGAAGGCCTGGTCGTTGACGAACACGGCGGGCTGGTCGTCGACGCGGGTAATGCCCAGCAGCTTGGCGGCGGTGGTGCCGAGAACGGCGACACGGTCGTGCCGGGTGACGTGACCGTTGTCGAAAAAGCGGCCCAGGGCAAGGGAACCGTTCACCACCTCGGGCAGGCCGGCGGTGGCGGCGACGACGGGCAGCGAACGATCGGTGACGGTGTTGGGGTCATGCAGCTCATTGGCCCGGACGGAAGGATTGGCAGCGGGGTCCATTTCGGACACCGAGGCGGCGGCATGAACGCCGTTGAGCCGCAACAGGTCCGATAAGCCGGACCACGACACCAGCGGATGTGGCGCCGTCGGAACGGTCACGGTGACGCCGGTGGCGCTGACGGCGTCGAAACGGCCGGCGATCTGGTTGCCGGCGGTGGTGGCGACGCCGAGGGTGATGACAAGAGTGGTGATACCGATGAAAGTGCCGAGCATGGTCAGGGCGGTCCGCACGGGACGGGAGACGACGCCGGCCAGGGCCTCGTCGCCGAGATCGATCAGTCGCACAGCCGGCCGTCCTCGATCCGCACCCGACGCTGGGCGCGCCGGCTGACCTGCTCGTCATGGGTGATCACGATCAACGTCACGCCCCGCGCCGCCAACTCGTCGAACAGGTCGAGCACGCCGGACGTGTTGGCCCGGTCGAGGTTCCCGGTGGGCTCGTCGCACAACAACAGCGCCGGCCGGCCCAACAGGGCGCGGGCGATGGCCACCCGCTGACGCTCGCCGCCGGACAGCTTGTCGGGACGGAAATCCTTGCGGTGGCCCAAACCGACCTGCTCCAGGGCCTGAGAAGCCCGCTCCGAACGGTGCTTGCGATCGGAAGAGCCGTACAACTCGGCCATGGCCACATTGTCGACCGCGCTCCGATAGGACAACAGGTGAAAGGACTGGAAGACGAAGCCGATCCGGCTGCCACGCAACGAAGTGCGCTCACGGTCGCTCAAGCCGGCGGTCTCCACGCCGTCCAGCTGGTAGCTGCCGGAAGTGGGTCGATCCAACAGGCCCAAGGTGTTCAACAAGGTCGACTTGCCGGAGCCCGAGGCGCCGACGATCGACACGTACTCGCCACGGGCCACGCTCAGATGGACGTCGCTCAACGCCTCCACCGGCGGATCGGCCGGGAACACGCGGCTCACGGCGTCCAGCTTGATCACGGTCACTTGCTGCCCACCACCACGCGGTCCCCGACGGCCAGACCGGTGCCCGACACCTCGACCAAGCCGTTGGCGGTCAGACCCAACCGCACGCCGACGTCCTGCACGGAGCCGTCCTTGCGCTGCACCTGCACGCGTGTCGACCCGTCCTGGCTGGTCGCGACGGCGGCGACCGGCACCACCAGAACCTCGCCGTTCGTCTTGCCGACCTCGATGTCGATCTTCGCGGCCTTGTTGGCATAGGCGGCCAACGCGGCCGGGTCCTGGGCGACCAGACGCAGCGGCGTGGCGTCCGAAGTAGACTGTTGCTGCTGCTGGGGCTGTTGCGCCGCACTGGGTTGCACGGGCTCATCGGTGGGCGGCGGCGCGGCGTCCTTGCCGATGGCGTCCACCTTGGCCGGCATGGTGGTGCCGTCGGGCAGCGTCAAGGTGGCGTTCATGCCGGCGTGGATGAACTGGGCATCGGCCGACGGCACGGTGCTCTGGATGTTCACGGTGCTGTTGGTGACTGTGCCGATCGGCCCGGTGGCGGTCGCGCCGGCCCGCGTGGTGACGGTGTCCACGCGGACCGGAAGCGTTGGCAGGAAAAGAATCTCGCCCGACGGGACGGTCACCTTGTCGGCCTCGGCCTGCGGCTCGTAGCCGGCATGCTCGTACCAGCGCTTGACCTGGATCTGCGTCACCACGTCGAACGTGCCGCTGGTCAGGTGCCCGTAGCCCAGGGCGGTCAGCGCCTGCTGGAGCTGCTTGACGTCATCGCCCTTCATGCCGTCGGACAAGGTCCGGTACATCGGAACCTGGCCCGGCAGCAGGAAAACCGGCCGGCCGCTCACTTCGAGCAGCCGCTGGCCGGAGCCGACCGTCGTGCCCATGGCGGGGGCCCGGGTCACCAGCTGCGTCGCGGTCCCGCCGACCGTGCCGGTCAGCGTCAACGGCGTCGCGCCGGTGTAGCTGATCGTGCCCTGCGCGGTGATCGTGCTGGCCAGGGCCTGCTTGGCCACCCCGACCGTGATCAACGACGCGGGCGGCGGCTGGTGCGCGGCGGCGGCGTCGGCCGGCGAGGTGATCTGGGCGCCGACCGCCCAGCCGGCCGCGCCGGTCGCCAGGGCCACGCCGACCACCAGCAGCATCACCCGTCTCGGGTTCATCAGCCGACACCGACCTGGAGCAGCTTCTCCACGAACGGCTTCGCCGCCGCCTCATAGGCCTTGCCGCACTCCAGGTCGTCGAGGGAGATCTTGATCTCCTTGGTCAGCGCCTGCTTCTTGTCCACCGCCGGGCTGTTGGTGTGCTCCTGCTCCACCGTCTGCTCCAGGGTGTGCTCGATCACCCCGGGCTTGGTGCTGGGCACGGTGTAGCCATGCTGACGCAGGCAGTTGCCGTAGTCCTGGGCGGCGGCCAGCACGGTCGCGTCGGTGGTGAACTGCTGCTCGGCCAGGGCGGCGGCGGCCTGGGCCGTCGGGTCGGTCGTCACGGCGGGGCCGTCGTCGATGTTGCCCAGCTGCTTGCGGATCTTGTCGGAGCAGCCGCCGGTCTTGATGTCGGTCTTCTTGCTGGCGGTCGTCAGCTGCTGCCGGGCGCCGCCGTCGAAGGCCTGGTCATAGGCCTGCTGCCGGGCTGGGTCGAGGCCGGCGCGGATGGCGTTGTTGGGGTTGGACTCGGGGCCGGCGGCCGGCTTGACCACGTTCGGGTCGTTGGGGAAGACGTCGCCGGCGTAGTAGGCGCCGTAGCCGTACTTCTGCCGATACGGCTTGAGCACGTCGTACGGCACGAGCGCCGGGTCCTTGCCGGCCACGTTGCCGGCGGGCCGGCTGTAGTGCTGCGGGTGCGGCACGTACTGGAAGCCGGCGGCCTTCATGCAGTCGGCCATCAGGTTCTCGAACTTGATGGACCAGGCCTCGGCCTTGCCCTCCGGCGTGTTCGTGTCCGGGGCCGCCTCGGTAGGCGTGGATGCCGAGGAAGAGGTGCCGGCCGGGGTGGTCGAGGTGGCCGAAGGGGCACCTCCGCAGCCGGCCAGCAGCACGCCGGCCGCCCCGACGGCCAGCAGCGCCCTTATCGTGGTGGTCATGACGGTCTCGACGGGCGAGTGCGCCAAAAGGTTGAGGCAACCCCGCGCGGCCGCCCGGCGTCGGAGCAGTCATGGCCAGAGGTGACGTCGAGTTCGTGGAGTTCGTGCGGGCCAGCTCCGCGCGCCTCCAGCACGCGGCGTACCTGCTGACCGGGGACCGCCACCAGGCCGAGGACGACGTGCAGACGGTGCTGGTGCGGGTGTACACGGCGTGGCCCCGGATCCGCCGGCAGGACCCGTTCGCCTACGCCCGCAAGGTGCTGGCCAACATGGTCATCGACCGCTGGCGGCGGCCCATCCGGGAGGACGCCACCGAAGAGCTGCCCGAACGGCCGATCCCCGACCTGGCCGACGGCGTCGCGACCCAGGAGTGGCTGCTGCGGGCCCTGGCCCTGCTGTCGCCGCGGGAACGGACCATCGTCGTGCTGAGGCACTTCTGGGACCTGTCCGAGGCCGACGTCGCCGTCGAGCTGAAGGTCTCGGTCGGCACGGTGAAGAGCACGGCGTCGCGGGCGCTGGCCAAGATGCGCATGTCCGAGGCGCTCATGGAGCGTGTCTCATGAACGACGTCGACCGCCTCCGGGAGGCCATGGCCGAGCCGCCGGACCAGTGCTTCGCCCCCGTCGACGTGGCGCGGGTGATGCGGATCGGCGGTCGCCGCCGGGCCCGCCGGCGCCTGCTGACCGGGGCCGCCATGATCGTGGCGTTCATGGCCGTGGCCGGCAGCGTGCTCGGTGTCCAGATCTTCCGGGATGCCCAGGACCACAACACCGTCACCGTGTCCGCACCGCACACCGTGACCACCGATGTGGTGCCGATGGGCACGGTGGTCGACACGGGCATCGCGGACGCCGAAGGCCGCGCGGTGTTGTTCTTCGCGCACGTCCGCGACGCCACCGGATCCGCCAAGTACCAGCTGGTCCTGGCCCACAAGGCGGCCGACGGCAAGCTCACGCCCACGCTCACCGTCGACGCCGATCTCGCCGGCAACGGATTCCACAGCGTCACCACCGGCCACCCGGGCAGCTATGTGCCGCTGTTCGGCTTTTTCGTCGGGCCGGTGCAGCATTTCAAGTCCGTGTACGCGGGCACCCCGCTGCCGGTGGACGGACAGCGGGTGCCCGAGCTGAACGTCACCATGTTCTGGGCGCTGCCCAAGTACGACGCCGAGGGCATCACGCAGGCCAGCGTGGTGCAGCTGTCGGCGTTCGACGATCAGGGCGCCCTGCTCGATTACGGCCAGGGGCCCGGCCGCTAAACGGAGCGCAGCACCGTCGCCACCACGCCGAGCACTTCCGCGCGGTCGCCGTCGATCACGCTGTAGGCCGGATTCCGCGGTTCCAGATACACGTGCCCGTTTTGCTTCCGGTAAACCTTCACCGTGGCTTCACCGTCGATCATGGCGGCCACGATCTGCCCCGAATGGGCCTCCTGCTGCTTGCGGATGACGACGATGTCGCCGTCGCAGATCGCGGCGTCGACCATCGAGTCGCCGCGGACCCGCAGGCCGAATACCGTGCCGCGGCCGGTCAGTTCCCGAGGCAGGGTCAGAATGTCGTCGACGTGTTCCTCGGCCGTGATGGGAATACCGGCGGCGATGTCGCCGACCACGGGAACGCTGACGGCGCCGTCGCCGTGCTCGCGGCTGCGGCCGTTGCCGCGCAGGAAGTCCCGCACGTCGATCGGGCGCGACACCGAGGCGCTGCGCCGCAGGTAGCCCTTTTCCTCAAGGGCGGCGAGGTGCTTGGAGACCGAAGAGTTGGACTTCAGGCCGACGCGGTCCGCGATCTCGCGCGTGCTCGGCGCATAGCCGTACTCGACCACCCACTCCTTGATCGTGGCCAGGATCTTCACCTGCCGCTCGGGGAGCGACTCCACGTCCATGTCCTGGAACGGGTCGAAATCGGTGTATGCGGTCACCGGTTGATCATAGGACGGGCCCTTTTCGCGGAATCCGGCGGACACCCATTCCGGTTGTCGTCCGACACCGTCCGTCGTGATGTCGACGCCATCGCCGGCCGAAGGGCTGGCCGCGCGGTCGAACGGCCGGCAAACATGATTGATGCTCGGGCCTCCGTTTTCACACCATCGTGTCGCGGAGGGTTCGGCGTGTCGCTTGACGGCAACGCCTGTTCTGACAGAGGCGGATCGACATCCAGGAGGAGACATGAAGCGCATCGCCTTGCTCGGCGCCAGTCTGTTCGCGATGGTCGCCCTGGCCGCCGCGCCGGCCTCGGCCGCCCCCCGTCGACCACCCCGGCGACGGCGACTGCTGGACGCAGCACCACCACTACCAGTGCGACGACGACTGGTGGGGCTGGAACGACGGCATCGGCGGGCTCGGGATCGGCATCGGGATCGGGATCGGGCTCTGAGCGGGACCCGCTGCCGAGAACCGGCCCGGACCGGGTGCCGTTATGCCTAGGGTAAGGTGCTCTGATCACCCAAGCTAGACTCCACATAAACAATAACAGCAGGCCTGTGGTGTAACAGGTACTTCACATTGGAGGGATTAGGCGACGAGAAATGCCAGCAGTTGGTGTACGACTTTTGTCACGGGTTTTCATCATGGGGGATCTAGGGTGGCACCGTGCCTGCCTTCGACGACGTGCGGTTTTTCGCCATCCCGATGACGACCCGGTTCCGGGGCATCACCGTGCGGGAAGGCGCGGTGCTGCGCGGCCCGAACGGCTGGGGCGAGTTCTGCCCGTTCGACGACTACGACGACGCCGTGGCCGCGACCTGGTTGGCCACGGCGGTGGAGCAGTGCACCGAGGGCTGGCCGGCGCCGGTGCGGGACCGGATCCCGATCAACTGCACGGTGCCGGTGGTGGAGCCGGCTCGCGCGTACGAGATCGTGGCGGAGTCGGGGTGCGGCACGGCCAAGGTGAAGGTGGCCGACCACCCGGCGTCGCTGGGCGAGGACATCGAGCGGCTGGCGGCGGTCCGCGACGCCCTCGGGCCCGCCGGGAGCATTCGCATCGACGCCAACGCGGTGTGGGACGTGGACACCGCCGTCGCGCACATCCGCCGGCTGGAGCGGGCGGCCGGCGGGCTGGAGTACGTGGAGCAGCCGTGCCGCACGATCGAGGAGCTGGCGGCGGTGCGGCGCAAGGTGGACGTGCGCATCGCGGCCGACGAGTCGATCCGCCGGGCCGAGGATCCGCTGAAGGTGGCGGTGGCCGGGGCGGCCGACGTGGCGGTGATCAAGTGCACGCCGCTGGGCGGGGTGCGGCGGTCGATGCGGGTGGCCGAGGCGGCCGGCCTGCCGGTGGTGGTGTCCTCGGCGTTGGAGACGAGCGTCGGCCTGGCCGCGCAGCTGGCCCTGGCCGGTGCGCTGCCGGAGCTGGATTTCGCTTGCGGGCTGGGAACGTTGTCCCTGCTCACGGGCGACCTCGTGCGGGATTCCTTCCAGGTCGTGGACGGATTCCTGCCGGTGACGACGCAGGCGCCGACGCCGGATCCCGAGCTGTTGGAGGAGTTCGCGTTGACCGGCGACAGGCTGAAGTGGTGGCAGGAGCGGCTATCCCGCGTGCTGGCGCTGTGACTTCGGCGCTGCCAGCACGGCGGCCGGCAGGCCGATGAGCGAGGCCGTCAGTCCGAGGGCCGCCACCGCGTACCAGCCCCACGCGTCCCAGAGCTGGGCCCCGAACGCGGATCCGGCGGCGATGCCGAGGAACCGGGTGAAGAAGTACAAGGTGTTCAACCGGTTGTGGTGCGCACTGTCCAAACCGAACAGAACGGCCTGGTTCACCACCTGGTTGCCCCACACGCCGACGTCCAGCAGCACCGTGCCGATCACGAACCAGCCGATCCACTCCTGCCCGATGGACAGCGCGACCCAGGCCAGCAACACCAGGCCCACCAACGTGAACTGGCCGAGCCGAGGCCCGAAGCGGTCGGTGAGCCGGCCGGCCACCGGTGACGTCAACGCGCTGGCCGCGGCGACCAGCCCGAACAGGCCGACGATCGCCGGCCCGAGGCCGAAATCGTGCAGCAGCACGAAGGACAACGTGTTCCAGAACGTGCCGAAGGCGACCCCGACGACCACGCCGGCCGCGCACACCCCGAGCACGATCCTGTTGCCCAGCAACAGCCTCGGCAGCGACCGTAGCACCGCCGGGTAGCTCATGGACGACCGCGCCGGCGCGCTGGGCAACATCATGACCAGCACGAGGCTGACGATCACCATCATGCCCACCGAACACCAGTAGATGGCCCGCCAGCCCAGCAATTGCCCGATCGCGCCGGCGTAGGCCCGGGACGCCAGCAGCCCGACCAGCAGGCCGCCCTGGAGGATGCCGACGACGTGACCACTGCGTTCGCCGCCGGCCAGCGCCACCCCCAGCGGCAGCACCAGCTGCGGAATCGGCGTCAGCAGGCCGATCGCGAACCCGGCCGCCGCCAGCCAACCGACCGACGGTGCCAGCGCCGCCCCGGCCAGTGCCAGCGTCGTCGCCGCCATCAGCGTCAGGATCAGCGGCCGCCGGTCGCGGATGTCGCCCAGCGGCACCAGCAGCAGGATGCCCGCCGCGTAGCCGAGCTGCGTGGCCGTCGGTACGATGCCGGCCGTGCCCTCGCCGATCCGCAGGTCGGCGGCCACCTGCCCGAGCACCGGCTGGATCAGGTAGATGTTCGAGGAGGCGACCGCACAAGTGGCGGCCAGCACCGTGGTAAGGCGACGGGTGAGCATTGCACGTGAATCTAGCAGCGGGGCCGAAAGCCGGCTCGTGACCGCTCGGCCCCGCCGCTGCTTCGCCTGGTTGCCGGATTTCGACCGCCGCCACCAAACGTGCGCATCCACACGAGCTGATGCGGCGGGCGAAATCCGGCAAGGGCGAGGCAGTGGCTTAGAAGGGGCCGAGCCGCGACGCCGAAGGCGGCGCCAGTGACACGTGGAAGATCTGGTCGTTGCTGTTGTGCGGGGTGCTGTCCTTGTCCCCGTTGTTGGACGTGGTCAGCCAGATGCCGCCGTCGGGCGCGGGCTCGACGGTGCGCAGCCGGCCGTAGGTGCCGTCGAAGAACACCTGCACGTTGGTCAGGCTGTCGCCGCTGATCACCTCGCGGTAGAGGCGGGTGCCGCGCTCGCAGGCGACGTAGAGCACGTCACGGACGATGGTGATGCCGCTGCACGAGCCCTGAGCCACGGGATAGGTGTGCTTGGGCTTGAGGTAGCCGGCATTGCCGCAGCTGCCGGACGTTCCCTCGCACGAGGGCCAGCCGTAGTTGCCGCCCTTCACGATCAGGTTGGTCTCGTCCATGATGCTGTTGCCGAACTCCTGCTCCCACAGGCGTCCCTGGGAGTCGAAGGCCAGCCCCTGCACGTTGCGGTGCCCGTAGCTCCACACGGCGTTGTGGAAGGGATTGTCGGCCGGGATGCTGCCGTCCGGGCTGATCCGCAGCACCTTTCCGTTGAGGCTGCTGGTGTTCTGCGCGTTGTCGCCGTTCTGGGCGTCGCCGGTGCCAGCGTAGAGGTACTTGCCGTCGGGGCTGAAGCGCAACCGGCCGCCGTTGTGGAACTTGTTGCGCGCGATGCCGGAGACCAGGATCTGCTCGGTCGAGGTCTGCAGCGCGTCGGCGCTCGGGTCGTACTTGATGCGCACGATCCGGTTGTCGGACGGGGAAGTGTGCATGATGTAGAGCCAGTGGTCGCTGCCGAAGCTGGCCGGGTTGATCTCCAGGCCGGTCAGGCCGCCCTCGCCGTCGGTGCTCTGCACGTTGGGCACGGTGCCGATGACCTTCTTGGCCCCGGTCTTGGGGTTCAGGTGCACGATGTCGTGCACGTCCCGCTCGTTGAACAGGATCGTGCCGTCCGGCAGCGTGACGAAGCCCCACACCACGTCGTCGCTGGCCCCGACCTGGGTGACGGTGCAGATCGGTTGGGTGCAGGAGCCGCTCGTCGTCGTCACGTCCAGGGTGGCCGAGGGCGGGCTGGCGTTCTTGTTGCCGTCGGACGCGGTGACCTGGAGGTGGTAGGCCGTGTTCGGCGTCAGGGCGCTCAGCTGCGCGCTGGGCGTTGCGCCGCTGGAGGATCCGATCGCCACCGGCGAACCGTTGACGACGTTGTAGACCGTGTAGCCGGTGACGCCGACGTTGTCCGTGGAAGCGGTCCAGGCCAGGCCGATGCTCGTGCTGGTGACGCTCGTGGTGTGCACGTTGGTCGGCGCGGTCGGCGGCATGTGGTCGTCCGACGGCTGCGTGGTGACCGACAGCGTGGGGCTGGGCTGCGAGACGTTGCCGGCGCTGTCGCGGGCGTTGACGTAGAAGCCGTAGGTGGTGCTGGGGCTCAGGCCGTCGCAGGTCCCGGTCGTACCGGTGACCTGCGCGCACAGCTGGCCGTCGTGGTAGATGTCGTAGCCGGCGACGGCCACGTTGTCGGTCGAGGCCGGCCACTGGATGGCGGCGCTGGTCGGGGTGCTGCTCACCAGGGTCGGTGCGCCGGGCGGGGTTGGGGGAACGGTGTCGCCGCCCGCGCCGTAGACCTGGAACTCGTCGAGCGAATAGCCCTTGCTGGCATCGGTTCTACAGCGCGCTGTGCCGTAGACCCGGACGTAGCGGCCGGTCCCGGACAGGCCGGTGAGGTTCTCGACGCCGCCCTTGCCGGACGTGGTGGTGTAGATCGCCGTCCAGTTGGTCGTGTCGGGGGAGACCTCGATCCGGTACGCCTTGGCGCACGAGGCGTCCCAGGTCAGCTGGACCCGGTTGACGGCGTAGGTCGCGCCGAGGTCGACGTAGATCCACGACGGGTCGACGTTCGCCGCGCTGGCCCACCGGGTGGTGGTGTTGCCGTCGACCGCGTTCGCGGGCTGGCAGCAGCCCCCGGAGGAACTGGCGACGACGGGTTTTACCCTGCGACAGCAACGTGTCCGCCGCCGAGGCCGGACCCGCGGTCCCGGCGATGACGGCGAAGACCGCCACGCGCCGGCGACAAGTCTGGCTAGGCTCGTTCTGGCCACAGCCCGCACCTTCCACTCGCATCGGATGTCTGGCGCGGCGGCGGTGTGAAAACGTTTACAGGGGGAATGTACGAGGGCGGGCAGGGCGCGTCAACCGGCTGACGGGCCGGGCCCCGGGGCTGGTCGGGCGTGGGGTGTGACAAGGCGGCGGGGCGGGCTGGCGGGGCGGGGTCCGGCGGGTCAGGGCGGCCGGGCGTCAGCCCTGGCGGCGACGTCGGTAGTGGTCGGCCACCAGGGCGGCGGCGAAGGCCAGCGTCACCAGCCCGAAACCGATACCGAGCAGGACATTCTGGCCGGAAGCGGACGTCACGACGTTGGCGACGGCGCTGACGGCCAGCAGGACCCAGAGGACGGGGCGGGTTTTGGTCATGCCAAGACTCTAGGAATCGGCGTCCCCACGCACGATCCAGCGGGCGGGAGAATCGGCGGTACAGCAGGCTGTACTTATGGGTGCTCGGCGTGGCTGCGGCCCGCGCGGGTGGCTAGGGTCCGGGGCATGTCCACCCGATACGTGGTCGGCCGGGCCCGTGCCGTGCTGGACGCGCTCGAACACCTCGCCGGCGGCCTCGGCACGGCCCTGTTCGCGGTGGCGGTGCTGGCGTGGCTGCTCGTGACCGTCGCATTGTGCCTGGTCGGGGTCGGGTTCCTGCTGCTGCCGACCGCGCTGCGCATGGTGCGGGCGGTGGCCGACCGGGAGCGCGCCCGGCTGTCCCGCTGGGGGCCGGAGATCATCGGCCCGGGGCCGGTGCGGGGACTGCGGGATCCGGCCCTGCGCCGGGAGCTAGGCTGGCTGCTCTGCCACGCCTCCCTCGGCTTTCTGCTCGGGGCCACCGCGTTGACGCTGCCGATCGACGTCCTCCATGACGCCTCTTTCCCGCTGTGGTGGCAGCTGGTCCCGCCGTCCGCGGCCATGCCGGCGCAGGGATTCTTTCCCGCCACCGACTGGTCCGGCGCGTTCCTGGTGTGCCTGATCGGGCTCGCGGCGCTGGTGATCACGATCGTGGTGCTGCCGCCGATGGCGTGGTTGCAGGCATGGCCGGGGATCCGCCTGCTCTCGCCGGATCGTGGCGCCGACCTGGCCCTACGCGTGGCCCAGCTGACGGCCACCCGCGCGGCGGCGTTGGACGCCCATGCCGCCGAGCTGAGGCGGATCGAGCGGTCGCTGCACGACGGCACCCAGAACCGGCTGGTCGCCGTGACCGTGCTGATCGGTGCCGCGCAGCGCGCGTTGGATCGGGATCCGCTGGTCAGCAAGGAGATTCTCGACCGCGCGCAGGACGCCGCCGAGCAGGCGCTGGCCGAGTTGCGCGGGGTCGTGCGCAGCATCCTGCCGCCGGTGCTGGCCGACCGGAGCCTGCCCGACGCCCTCACGTCGTTGGCCGCCGCCTGCCCGGTGACCTGTCGCCTCGACGCCGATGTGGCCGACCGCTGCGCCGTTTCCGTGGAGGCGACCGCGTACTTCGTGGTGGCCGAGGCCTTGACCAACGTCGCCCGGCACAGCCGGGCCACCGCTGCGACGATTTCCCTGCGCCGACAGGAGAATCGGCTGTGCGTGGAGGTGACCGACGACGGCGCCGGCGGGGCCAGCGAGCAGGACGGCTCGGGGCTGTCGGGCATCCGCCGCCGGGTCGAGGCGCACGACGGGGCCTTCGCGTTGACCAGTCCCGTTGGGGGACCGACCGTTCTGACTGTGAGCCTGCCATGCGGATTGTGATCGCCGAAGACGACTCGCTGCTGCGCGAGGGCCTGGCCCTGCTGTTGAAGGCCGAGGGCCTCGATGTCGTGGCGACCGTGGCCAACGCGCCGGACTTCCTGGCCGCCGTGGATGAACACGGGCCCGATCTGGCCATTGTGGACGTTCGCATGCCGCCGACCAACACCGACGAAGGCATTGTGGCGGCGGTCGAGGCCCGGCGGCGGCAATCCGGCCTGGCGGTGCTCGTGCTCTCCGCGTACGTGGAGCAGGCCTTCGCCACCGAGCTGTTCACCACGGGCGGCTCAGGGCTGGGCTACCTGCTCAAGGAGCGGGTCGGGCGGGTCGAGGAGTTCCTGGACGTGCTGCGCCGGGTGGCCGGCGGCGGCACCGCCATCGACCCGGAAGTCGTTGCCCAGCTGATGGTTCGCCCCGACAACCGGTTGGAACGGCTCAGCGCCCGGGAGCGGGACGTGCTGGCGCTCATGGCCGAGGGACTGGGCAACAGCGCCATCGCCGCGCGGCTGGTCGTCACGGACGGGGCCGTGCACAAGCACATTCGCAGCATCTTCGCCAAACTGGATCTCGCGCCGACCGACAGTGCCGATCGGCGCGTGACGGCCGTGCTGCGCTACCTCAAGGCGAGGACCGGCGCCCGGTGACCCAGGCGGCCGCGGGTCGCCGCCAGCAGCACGATCGCGATCGTGCCGGAGCCGAGCAGGAACGCGTGCGAGGTGTCCTGGATCGACATCGACGGGAACATCTGCGACCAGGCGATCGAGAAGAAGTTGTTCACGCTGGTGTGCAACAGCATGGCGATCGGCAGGCTCTCCCCGGTGCGGTTGAACACCCAGGTCATGATGATGCTGAAGGTGACGCAGGTGGCCACGAACTCCACCGGCGTGAGCAGCGTCCAGTGCGGCCAGTTGCCCCAGTCCGAGAAGAACAGTGGCAGGTGCCAGACTCCCCACAGCGGCCCGAGGATCAGCGTGCCACCGAGCGGCCCGAACCGGTTCTGCAGGCGGGGCAGGGCAAAGTCGCGCCAGCCCGGCTCCTCGGCCAGACCCGTGGTGACCATCTGGAGCACCAGGCCCGGCACGTACGCCACGAGCGTCGCCACCGCCGGCAGCATCGGGTTCTGCTCCGACAATGCCACTGTGGACGCCGTCAGCACCGCCGGCACCGCCAGCACAACGCCTACGTACCAACGCCAGTTGACCCGCCACTTCGCCAGCCGCCCCACCCACAGGCGCAGCCCCGCCCGGCCGTCGGTCACTGCCGTGACCACATACGCCGAGAAGATCGGCCCCAGGTAGGCGCCCGGCAGGACCCCGGCGAGCTGGCTCGTGCCGAGCAGCTCCGGGAACCGGAAGTGCAGTAGCCCCAACCCGTTCTCGGACAGGATGTACGGCGCCCATGCCGCCCAGCTCAACGCGTTGGCCAGCACGAAGAACCAGACCAGCGGCCGGCGGCGGATGTTTTCGGTGATTGTCACCGGTTGAGCACACCAGCGCGGGCCGCGAAGGTCATTCCCGTGCGCACCCGAAATCAGGTACAGCAGGCTGTACGGGTGACCGGGCCACCAATCGGCTTGCTGGCGTCACTCACCGTGACAGTTGAAGTGACCATGGACGCCGGTGGCGTCGAGGAGCTGCTGTCCCCGCAGCGGTGGCTCGGTGAGCAGGAGGACTTCGCCGGGCTGACCCGTCTGCGGCGGACCCGAGCCCAGGCTGCTGGACACCATCACCGTCGCCGCCGGCAGCGTTCGTGCCGCCGAGCTGGCCCAGCTGCGGGAGATGGTGGCGGAGTTCTCCCGGACGCTGGACGAGGACTGAGCCGTCCGTGGCCGAGCGCAGCCTCCGGCTCGCCGACCTCGACCGGTCACGGGTGGTGCTGGTCGGCACGGCCGACCACCGGTACGGGCTGCCCGACATCGTCCGGGCCAAGAACGTGCGTTTCCCCTCCGGCTGCGCCCCCGTCCCGGTGTGGCCGCCGTTGGACTGATGCCTGCTCGGTTTGCCTGAACAGGCATCCGTGCCGGGCAATCGGGTCGCCACGCCGGTGGAGCCGACGTCACCTGCTAGCTTTCCCGCCATGGGGGTCGACCACGACTTTGTCATCGTCGGCGCCGGGACCGCGGGCTGCGTGCTCGCCGCGCGGCTGAGCGAGGATCCCGGCGTCCGCGTCCTGCTGATGGAGGCGGGGGCAGCCGAACCCGATCCGCGAAGCGCGATTCCGCCGGCCTGGCCGTTGTTGCAGGACACGGCGTCGGACTGGGGCGACCTGACGGTGCCGCAGTTGTCGGGCGCGCCGGTGAATCTGCCTCGCGGCCGCGGGCTGGGTGGTTCCTCGGCGATCAACGCGATGGTGTTCACGCGCGGACACCGCTCGGCCTACGACCGCTGGGGTGTCAAGGGATGGGGTTTCGACGACCTGCTCCCGTACTTCGGGCGCTCCGAGCGGGCGCTGTCGGTGGGCCCGGCGACGCCGGCGCATCCATGGGCGACGGCGTTCCTGGAGGCCAGCGCCCAGGCCGGTCATCCGCTCGCTGCGGACATCAGCGGCGGCACGGAGTTCGGCTTCGGGCGCACCGACGTCACCATCGCCGGCGGCCGGCGGATCAGCTCCGCCGACGCGTACCTCACACCGGCGGCGCAGCGAGCCAACCTTGAGATCATCACCGACGCCCAGGTTCGACGGATCCTCTTCGACGACACTCGCGCGGTCGGGGTCTCCTTTCGTACCAACGGAATTGACCGACAGGTCCGCTGCGAACGGGAGATCATCCTGGCCGCGGGCGCGATCGGCTCGCCGCACCTGCTGATGCTGTCCGGAGTCGGCCCGGCCGGGCATCTGCGCGACCTCGACATCGACGTGGTGGCCGACCGGCCCGGTGTCGGCTCGAACCTGCACGACCACGTCGTCACCATCCTGGTGTACGAGGCCGCCCAGGAGACGCCGCCCGCGGTCAACGGGCATGTCGACATCATCGGCCTCGCCGCCAGCACCGGCGATCTCCCCGATCTCCAGTTATTCTCGTTCGATGTGCCCTTGGTGCCCGAGGGTGTTCTCGAACACGGCTACACGATCGGAATCTCCGCGATGGCACCGTATTCACGTGGCACGGTGCGGCTGCGGTCGGCGGATCCGCGCACGCTCCCGAGCGTCGATCCGGCCTACTATCGCGATCCCCGTGACCTCGACACCATGGCCATCGGGTTGGCGATGGGCCGCGAGATCGGCCGCCAGCCCGCGCTTTCCGTTTGGCGCAAGCGCGAAGTGACACCGGGGCCGGACACCCGTGACGACCGCGCCGTGCGGGAGTACCTCCTGGCCAGCACCCATCCCTACTACCACCCGGTCGGCACCTGCCGGATGGGCGCCGACAACGACGCCGTCGTCGACTCCGAACTGCGCGTGCACGGCCTCGACGGGCTGCGCGTCGTCGACGCCTCGATCATGCCGACCATCACCAGCGGCAACACCGCCGCGCCGGTGTACGGGATCGCCGAACGGGCCGCCGAGCTGATTCGGTGACATACCGGGACGAGACGCCGGCCGCCGGTGTCGGGCTGGACGCCGACGGCCGGCGGATGTCCGGCCAGTACAGGGTCAAGGACGGCAAAGAGCTCGACCTCACGTTCCTCGCGCCGAACAGCCGGCCCAGCACCGACAGCGGCCAGCTCCTCCAGCAGCAGCCGGCCGTCATGGGCGTGAGGCTGACGCTGAACAACGCGGAGCACCGTGGCCGACTACGGCGTGGTCGGCTTCGCCGGCAATCCCGTCGACTACGCCGTGATCGGCTTCACCAAGTAGGCTATTGGTGAGGTACTTCACGAATGGAGGCGGCGGTGAGCGATGAGGCCGTGCGGGTGGGGCTGCGGTACCTGTCCCTCGCGCACCGGGTGCGCCGGCTCGTCGACGACAAGATGGTCGCCGGCGGGCTTTCGCTGGCCCGGGTGAAGATCCTGCGCATCCTCGACGAGACCGGCCCGCAGCGGCAGGTGTCGCTGGCCGAGAGCCTCGGCCAGGCCCCGCGCTCGGTGACCCAGGCGGTCGAGGCGCTGGAGCGGGACGGCCTGGTCGTCCGGACCGCCGATCCCGAGGACCAGCGGGCCAAGCTCGTCGCCCTCACGCCGGCCGGGGTGGACAGCCTCGCGGCCGGTGTGGTCGCCGGCGACGAGGCGCTCATGGAGATCTTCGGCGCCCTGGGGCCGACACGGCTGGCCCGCCTGGGCAAGCTGGTGGACGCGCTCGAAGAGGAGCTATAGCGCCATTCCGACGAGGGCGGCGGTGGCGTCCCAGAGTTCTTTCTGGATCTGCTCGCCGCGTCCGGCGGCCGGGCATTCGAGCGGTTTGGCGTCACGGTGCGAGAAGTACCCGCCGGTAGTCGTCGCGAACCGGTCGTCCGTGCACAGGCTCCTGATGATTCCCGCGCCACGACGGGGATCGCCGATCCTCAGCGCCTTGAGAACCTTCTCCAGCGGTCCGGCGAGCGGCAGCTCGCGGCCGAGGCCGCTGGTGTTGAAACCGGGGTCGCAGCAGTTGACCGTCACGTCGGTGCCGGCCAGTCGCCGGCTCAGCTCCTGCGTGAACATGATGTCCATCAGCTTGGTCCGGCCGTACCGGGCGAAGGACTCGCGCCGTGAGAAGTCTTCGGTGGCAAGGAGATCGGCCTGGGGATCCAGCGTCTTCACCTGCCGCGCCGCCTCGGAGGCGACGTTGACGACGCGGCCGGTGAGCTTGTCCCGCAACGTCGCCGTGAGCAGCCACGGCGCCAGGTAGTTGACCGCCGTCATCTCCGCGACGCCGTCTTCGGTGCGGCGCTGGGCGAAGGCGTGCAGGCCGGCATTGTTGACCAGCACGTCCACCTGGTCGTAGCGCGCGGCGATCTCGGCGCCCACCCGGCGGACATCGCTCAGCGAAGCCAGATCCGCGATGAAGACGTCCGCCTCGGTCTCCCGGCGCAACGATGCGGCCTTGTCCGGGTCGCGGGCCACCACGGCCAGCCGCGCTCCTTGCTGCGCGAGGTCGAGGGCGACCAGTCGGCCCAGGCCGTTGGTGGCCCCGGTGATGACGACAACAGGGCGCGTGCTCATGGCCGCCTCCACGATTGATGAGGTACCTCATCACTGTAGCAGTGCTGAGGTACCTCATCAAATCAGCGCGGCAGCCGCTCGACCAGAGCCCCGGCCCGGTCCACGAGCTCCCTGGCGGTGTTCCCGTTGACCACGTACAGGATCACCTCGTCGGCGCCGACGGCGGTCAGGGCGGCGACGTCCTCGGCCAGCTGGGCCGGGCTGCCCTGGAACGGCGTGCGGTCACCGGAGATGTCGGCGTCGGCGACGTAGACGTGGATCAACGGCACCAGGCGCAGGGCGTCGGCGTCACGGCCGTGGCCGTCGGCCAGCTCGCGGATGCGCTGCCAGGTCTGTCCGATCGCCTCGGCCCCCATGCCGCTGGGAATCCAGCCGTCGGCCTTGCGGGCGATTCGGTCCAGCGCGGCCGGGGCCGAGCCGCCGCCGACCAGGATCGGGATGCTGTCGACCGGCTTCGGCGTCACGAAGGCGTTGTCCACCACGGTCCTACTGTCCCGATAGGACACCGGGTTCGGTCCCCAGAGCGTGCGGCAGGCGTCGATGGTGGCCTCGAGGTCGCGGCCCCGGTTCCGCAGCTCCGCGCCGTGCGAACGGTACTCGTCCGAGGACCAGCCGGAGCCGAAGCCGGCCACCATCCGGCCGCCGCTGAGCTGGTCGATGGTCGCCAGCGTCCGGGCCAGCCGCACCGGCTGGTGCAGCGGCGCGACCAGCAGGCAGGTGCCCAGTTTGACCGTCTGCGTCACGGCGGCCGCCGCGGCCAGCACCGTCAGCGGCTCGGCGTTGAACTGGTAGGTCTCGGACCAGGCCAGTCCCGGCACGCCGTACATGCCGTCGTTGGGTTTCACCGGAAACAGCACCCGCTCGTACACCCACAGGCTGTCGTAGCCCAGGCGCTCGGCCTCGCGGGCCACGGTCGTGACATCGTGGCTGAGATCCGCTTCGCTGCCCTGCGGAAGGGACAGTCCGTACTTGGTCATGCCGCCATCATGCCCCGCGTATCGCGGGCGTATGGAAAACCGCGTACGCCGCGGCAACGTCCGGCCGTCTTCACTGGGGGCCACGGTTTGTCGAGGGGGAAGGACCGCGCTCATGGATTCCGCAGGGAGTATCGGTCGGCGGCGGTTGCTCGGGCTGACGGCCGCGGGCGTGGTGGCGGCCGCCGCACCGGTCGCCCACGCCGATCCGGTCGATTGCGACATCCCGCCGGCCACTCGGCCCGGCGGCGCCTATGACCGGTACGTGGCGCAGCTGGCGGCCGAGGGCAGGTTCTCCGGCGTGGTGACGCTGTCGCACCGGGGCCGGACCGTGCTGTCACGCAGCTACGGCCTGGCCGACCGGGAGAAGGGGATCCGTAACCACGAAGGCATCGCCTTCAGCCTCAGCTCCGCCGGCAAGCCGTTCGGCGCGGTGGCCGTCCTGCAGCTGGTGCAGCAGGGCAAGCTGAAGCTGTCCGACACCGTCGGCACGTACTTGACCGGCTACGCCAAGGGGATCGCCGACAAGGTGACCATTCACCACCTGCTCTCCGGCACTTCCGGGACGGCGAGCCCGGACGAGGACGTGCGGCGGGTCTTCCAGAGCCGGGACGAGGTGCACGCCTACTACGAACAGTGGGCTCGGCAGTCGACGCCGGTGGATCCGCCCGGCACACCCGCCGACCACGTCGCCGCCGAGGTTCAGATCCCCGCGCAGATCGTCGAGGCCGTGAGCGGTCGGTCTTACTGGGATTACGTGCAGGACAACATCTTCCGGCGTTGCGGCATGACCGGCACCGGGTTTTTCACCCGGCCTCAGTGGCTCACCGACCCCCACATCGCGCACCCGTACATGACGCTGGCCGACGGCAGCCAGGTCGATGCCGTGCGCCACCTGGACCAGGGCAGCCCCGCCCCGGACGTGCTCGGCAAGAACCCCGGCCGCGCCTTCGTCGACGCCCCCGGCGACGGCGGTTTCGCCACCGCGCCCGACCTCGTCCGCTTCGGCCAGGCCCTGTTCGACGGCACGCTGCTGGACCGTCCGTGGGCCGACGTGCTCACCGGCGCCAAGATTCCCCACGGGCCCACGTCGTTCGGCGCCTACTCGCTGCCCGTCCACATCCTCAACCGCCAGTGGGTGTTCGGGCGGGCCGGCGCCAACCCCGGCGTCGCCGCCAGCTGGAACATCTACCCCGACACCGGCTGGATCGGCGTCACCCTCGGCAACAGCGACGGCCTGCCGTTGCAGGAGATGTCCGTGCGGGAGTCGCAGGCCGTCACCGAGGCGTCGTGCTGAGGGACTGGCACGCCTGGTTCGGCACCTTCACCGGCGTCGTCGCCCTCACCGTGCTCGCTCTCCCCGTGGCAGCGCTGATGGTGTGGCTCCTCACCCTTCGCGGCAAGCTGTTGCGGATGGCCTTGGCCGAGGTCGGCCTCGTCTACGGCACCGTGCCGGGGGTGTGGCTGATCTTGCTGCCCGGCGGTCCCGCCGGTTCCAACCGGGTGAGCCTCATCCCCCTGCGCGACCTCTCCGCCGTCCTCGCCGCCGGTCCCTCCACCGCCGTCGCCCAGGTCGTCGGCAACCTCCTGGTGTTCGCCGCCCTGGGCTTCTTCGCCCCCATCCGCTTCTCCGCCCTGGCTTGCGCCCCACGGATCCTCGCCCTCGGCGCCGGCTGCTCCGTCTTCGTCGAGACCCTGCAGTACGTCCTCCAGCTGGGCCGTGTGTCCTCTGTGGACGATGTCCTCCTCAACGCCGCCGGCGCCCTCCTCGCCGCCCTGGCCTCCCGCCACTGGTGGCGGGTTTCCGTAGGCGTGAAGTCGTAGCGGCGGTCGGGCCGATGGCGTTCCGGACCACCGGCCCGACCCTCCCCCTGGTGCCGCCGGGATGGCAACATCCCGACGGGTCACCCTTGCGCACCGCGTTCAGATCTGGGTCAGATGGACGTTGGACCGCAGCTCAGGGGGTGGGCGTGGAACTTCGGTTGCTCGGGCCGATGGAGGCCCGAAGCGGTGAGAGGGCGCTGCCGCTCGGGCCGCGGCAGCAGCGGCTTCTGCTCGCGGTGCTGGCCTACGAGGTCAACCGGGTGGTGACGATCGATCGGCTGATCGAGTGGCTGTGGCCCGACGAACCGCCGCGCCGGGCGACCCATGCCGTGCGGGTCATGGTGTCCAAGATCCGTGCACAACTGCCTGAGCTGGAGCTGGCCACCCGGGGCAGCGGTTACGTTCTGTGCGCGGATCCGATGACCGTCGACGTGCACAGGTTCCTGGCCCTGGTCGAGCAGTCGCGGGAGATCCGGACCGACCAGCGGCGGGTCCAGGTGCTGGATGAGGCGCTGGCGCTGTGGCGTGGTCCCGTATTGGCCGATACCGTCCCGGCTGAGACGCGCGAGCAGCTGTTCGGCGGCTTGGCGGAGAGCCGGCTCCTGGCGATCGAGGACAGGTTCGATGCCCTGCTCCGGCTGGGCCGTCACCGCGAGGTCCTGGGCGACATCACGGTGGAGGCTCGTGCGTATCCGATCAGGGAGCGGCTGACCGGGCAGCTGATGCTCGCGCTGGTTCGAAACGGCCAGGTCGGCGCCGCCCTCGACGCGGCCCGGCGTATTCGCGAGCACCTGGCCGACGAGCTCGGCGTGGATCCCGGGCGGGAGCTCCAGGAGTTGGAGCTGGCCATCCTGCGCAACGAATTTACTATCCGTCGGGGTGGTTATGCGCGCCGCTTCGGCCTTATTTTATGCTAGACGCTTTCGTAAAAGCCATATTTCGTCGGTATCGCCAAACGACGGGGAATACAATTACGTCCCTCAAGCATACTTGCGTGGACCTCAATACGAAGGTAGAGAAGCCGGTGACATAGCATCTATCCCTGCGATGGTTCTCCGAACCTTAAGCCGCGGAACCTCTGATCTCAAAGACCTAGGTTTTCCAGAACAATAAGCGACTGCCCGAATGTCCGGAACTTCTTCTCCTGCTGCGAAGCACAATCGAAATTATACTTGATATACATGACATCTGGACAATTTGAAGGTGAGGTATTGCATCATGTCGCCGCCCGCTTCGAGAGCGTCTTCATCCCGCTCGCCGGGCTGACCGAGCCGGGCCTCCTGCTGGCCACGATCGCGGCCGGCCTGGGCACCCAGGACGTCGGCGGGTTGACGCTGGCCGATCGGCAGCTGCTGCTGGTGCTGGACAACATGGAGCACCTGCTCGACGCGGCGCCGGACGTCGGTCGGTTGCTGGAGGACGTGCCCGGCCTGACGGTCCTGGTCACCAGCCGGTCGCCGCTGCGGATACATGGCGAATCCCTCCATGTGGTGCGGCCCCTACGATCCGACGCGGCCATGGAGCTGTTCGCCGAGCGATCCCGCCATGCCGGCGCGCCCGAGCCGGAGACGTCCATGGCGGCCGCGATCTGTGACCGGCTGGACCAGCTGCCGCTGGCCATCGAGCTCGCCGCGGCGCGGACCCGACAGCTGTCCGCGCCGACCCTGCTGGCCCTGCTCGACGAGTCGCCGCAGGTCCTGGTCGGGCCGCTGGATCTGCCGGAACGCCACCGCACGCTGCGTGACACGATCGCCTGGAGCTACCGCCTGCTCGCCGCTGCTGAACGCGAAATGCTGCATGCCGTGGCGGTCTTCGCCGGAGGCTGGACGCTGCCGGCCGCCGCCGCGGTCGGCGGCGTCGACAGCGCGGTTGACCTGCACATCCGGCTGGTCGACGCCAGCCTGATCGTCCGGGACGACGACCGATACACGATGCTCGACACCATCCGGGCATTCGCCCGTGACGACGTGGACCTCGAGCCGGCGCGGGCCCGGCACGCCGCCTACTTCGAGAATCTCGTTGCGGAGGCGCGAATCGGCGCGCAGGGCCGTGATCAGCGCATGTGGTTGGGCCGGCTGCGGGAGGAGCACGACAACCTCCGCGCCGCGATGCGCTGGCTGCTCGATCACCGCGAGACCGACCGGTTCGCCGCCGTTTTCGTGTTCTGGCACTGGCTCATCGAGGGCCGGTTCTTCGAATGCCGCCGGTGGGCGGTCGAGGCACTGGCGGTGGGGGAGATGACCGATTCCAGTCGTGCCGGTGTGCTTGCGATGCACGGAATAGCCGTCGCGGGCACCGATCCGATGGAGGCGCTGCGATTGACCGGCGAGAGCGTTCGACTCGCTGCCGGCGACGTCGAACCGGCCGCGCGGGCAACCGCGTTCATGGCACAGGGCAACGTCGCCGTCTGGCTGGCCCAGCACGAGCTGGCAATGCACGCCTTCGACGAGGCGGAATCCGTCTTGCGGCAACTGGGTTGGGCCAGCTCGTGGGCCGGAGTCCGAGCCGGCAAGGCCTATGTCCTGCTGATGACGGGCGAGGCTGCCCGCGCGGAACGCCAACTCGCCGACATGGTGGCCCGGCTACGCCTGGACGGCGGCGACTGGGACCTCGCCCTGGCTCTGAACTACCAGGGACACGCGCTGCTCCGGCTCGGCGATGCCGCTGCGGCGCAACGGGTCGTGCGCGAGGCGATCCCACTCTGGGACCGCCTCGACGCCACCTTCACGATGATGTACGCCCTGACCTTCCTGGCCGTCGCCGCCGCGGAGGCTGACCCGCACCGGTCCGCCCTGCTGACCGGTGCGGCCTCCGTCCTGGTCGACCAGTTCGGGCCGGCCATGATCGGTGACGCCGCACGCGACGCGGGAGAGGCGGCATCCCGTGTCATCACCCGACTAGGCCGCGCGACGTTCGACGACCTGATCGCCCAGGGCCGATCGCTCAGCCGCGCCGAAGTCGTCGATCTGGCAATCGGCGCTACGCCTCGATCGGGGTGAGCACGAAGATGGGCATCTTGCGGGTGGTCTTGGTCTGGTAGTCGGCGTAGTCGGGCCAGACCTCGACGGCGCGCCGGAGCCAGGTGTCGTATTCCTCCCCGTGCACCTCGCGGGCGGCGTAGTCCTTCTTCACGGGGCCGTCCTGCAGTTCCACGTGCGGGTTGGCGGTCAGGTTGAAGTACCAGACCGGGTGCTTGGGGGCGCCGCCGAGCGAGGCGACGACGGCGTACTGGCCCTCGTGCTCCACTCGCATCAGGGGCGTCTTGCGGATCTTGCCGCTCTTCGCGCCGAGCGAGGTCAAGATGATCACCGGGCCGCCCTTGTCGCCCATGTTGAGCAGGCCCTTCGTGCCGCCGGAGCTCTCGTACAGCGCGACCTGATCACGGGCGAAATCGAAGGCGCTCGGCTCGTATTCCCCGGTCAAAGGCATGTGGACACCTCTCGCAGTCGGGTGCAGCGGATAAGTGGACTATACCCCGCTTGGGTGCGCGGGTGGCATCCGTCGGCCACGGCGGGCCGGTGTCCGGGCGCGGAAAGTCCTCAATGGATGGTCACGACCCGGCGCGCTCGCGCTCGACGAGCCGCGCAAAACCACTGTTCAGAGCCAGTGACTGACTTTTGGAATCCCGCGGCCGTCCCCGCGGACCCTTGACGAGGGAACTACCGGCCTGCATACTCGCTTAACCTCAAGTTAATCGATTAAACAGCTGGAAGCCGGGAAGGGGGCGCCGCGATGGCCCGAATCCGGATGTCCGACGTGGCGGCCCGTGCCGGGGTCTCCACGGCAACCGTGTCGATGGTCCTCAACGGCGTGAACTCCACGCGCATCTCGTCGCAGACCCAGCAACGCGTGCGCGAGGCGGCCGAGGCGGTCGGCTACGAGCCGAACTCCGTGGCCCGCAGCCTGCGGACGCAGCAGACCCGCCTGGTCGGCCTGGTCTCGGACACCATCGCCACCACGCCGTTCGCCGGGCGGATGCTGGCCGGGGCCAACGAGGTGGCGCGCGAGCAGGGAAATCTGGTGATCCTGGTCGACACCGAGGGCGATGTCGGCGCCGAGCGGCAGGCGTTGCAGGCCCTGAGCGGCCACCAGGTCGACGCCATGATCTACGCGTGCATGTGGCACCGCGTGGTCGAGGTGCCGAACGGTCTGCCCGAGGACGCGGTCCTGCTCGACTGCGCGCCGGCGACGGCGGACCGTGCCGCGGTCGTGCCGGACGAGCGGGCCGGCGGGATGGCCGCGGTGCGGGAGCTGGTGGCCGCCGGCCACCGCCGGATCGCGTTTCTGGACGCCGAGGAACGGTTCGACCTCGTCGCCTCACGGCTGCGGCACGAGGGGTACCTCAGCGTCCTGGCGGAGGCCGGAATCGAGCCGGACCCGATCCTGCACGCCCGGGCCGATCCGGTGGCCGGCGGCGGGCGGGAGGCGGCCCGGCGGTTGCTGGACCTGCCGGCCGATCGACGCCCCACGGCGATGTTCTGCTTCAACGACCGCATGGCGATGGGCGCCTACGCCGCCGCGCACCAGCGAGGCCTGTCGGTTCCCGGTGATCTGTCCGTCGTCGGCTACGACGACCAGCAACTGGTCGCGGCCGAGCTCGACCCGCCGCTGACGACGGTGGCGCTCCCGCACTACGAGATGGGCCGATGGGCGATGGAGGTCGCTCTCGGACTGCGCCGGGCGGACCCGGCGGCTCCGCATCTCATGCCGTGCCCGATCGTCCGACGGGCCTCGGTGGGCCCGCCGCCGGCCCAGTTTGGCGACTGAGCCGGCGGCGGATCTCTGCACTCCACATGGCAGTTGGCGCTGCCATCCGGCACGGAGGCGACGGCCGGTCGCGCTCCGAGAAAGAGACACCTACGGTGAAGCGTAAGTCCCTCACGGTCATAGTAGCGGCGGCCCTGTCCGCGACAGTCGCGCTCGGCGGCTGCGCCCGCGCGAGCCAGGACTCCTCCTCGTCCGGTGGTCCCGGCGAGATCACGATGTGGACGCACTCGGCCGGCAATCCCGGAGAGTTGGCGGTGTACAAGCGGATCATCGCCGACTTCAACGCGTCCCAGCACCAGTACAAGATCGTCCAGCAGAACTTCCCCCAGGGCTCCTACAACGACGCGATCACCGCGGCCGCCGCCGCGCACAAGCTGCCCTGCCTGCTGGACATGGACGGCCCGGTGATGCCGAACTGGGCCTGGGCGGGCTATCTCCAGCCGCTGGGCCTGCCGGACAGCCTGATCAACTCACTGCTGCCCACCACCGTCGGCCGCTACAAGAACACCGTCTACTCGGCCGGCTACTGGGACGCGGCGCTGTCGATCTTCGCCCGCAAGTCCGTGCTGGACAAGAACAACATCAGGATCCCCACCGTCGACAAGCCGTGGACGCTCGACGAGTTCACCGCGGCCGTCACCACGCTGAAGGCGAACGGCTACCCCACGCCGCTGGACCTGGGCGCCGCCGACACCGGCGAGTGGTGGTCCTACGCGTACTCGCCGATGCTGCAGAGCGCCGGCGGCGACCTGATCAACCGCGGCACGATGAAGTCCGCGGACGGCGCGCTGAACGGCCCGGGCGCGGTGACGTTCTTCACCTGGTTCCAACAGGCGTTCAAGAACAAGTGGGTGGACAACGCCGGCCCGGTCGGCAATCAGCGCTTCATCGACAACAAGGTGGCTCTGAGCTACACCGGCGTGTGGAACGCCAAGGACGCGCTGGCCGCCGTCGGCAGCGACCTGCTGGTCCTGCCGCCGGTGGACTTCGGCAAGGGACCGAAGATCGGCGGCGGGTCCTGGCAGTGGGGCATCTCGGCCGGCTGCCGGAACGCCGACGGCGCACGGGCGTACCTGAAGTTCAGCTTCCAGGACTCCTACCTAACCGCGTTCGCCGACAGCCAGGTGGTCATCCCGAGCACCGCCTCGGCCGCGGCGGCGTCGAAATACTTCAGCGACAACGGTGCGCTGCACCAGTTCGCGGTGTTGTCCCAGAAGTTCGCGCTGGCCCGGCCGGCCACCCCCGGCTACCCGGTGATCTCCTCGACCTTCGAGAAGGCGGCCAAGGACATCATGAACGGCGCCGCCGTGAAGTCGACGCTGGACACCGCCGTGCAGGCGATCGACACCGACATCACCTCGCAGAACGGCTACGGCTTCTAGATCGTCGCCCCCCGCCCGGCGGCGACGTCGGGCGGGCCAAGAGGGAAGGCACCTCCCATGACGGCGATCTCCCCGCCGGACACCCGCGCGACGAGCGTGGCCCCGAGCTCCGTCCCGCGCCGCCGGATCCGCGCCGACCTGCGCTCCGAACGCCGCGCCGGCTGGGCCATGGTCGCCCCGGCGGTGCTGCTGCTGGCGGCGTTCCTGATCGTCCCGGTGATCCTCGGCTTCGTCCTGTCGTTCACCAACGCCCGGCTGGTCTCGCCGGAGCCGATCAGCTTCACCGGCCTCGACAACTTCGTCCGGGCCTTCACCGCCGACCCCACCTTCGTCCGCTCGCTGCTGAACACGTTCTGCTTCGCCGCCGTCGTGGTGCCGGCGCAGGCCGGGTTCGGGCTGCTGCTGGCCCTGCTGGTGAACCAGAAGATCCGCGGGGCGGTCGCGTTCCGGGTCATCTTCTTCATCCCGGTCGTGACCTCGATCGTCGTGGTCTCGATCCTGTGGAAGTTCATGTACCAGCCGGACGGGCTGATCAACTCCTTCATCAACTCGATCACCTTCGGCGCCTGGCAGGGCACCGCCTGGCTGAACAACCCGAGCACCGCGCTGGCCGCCATCATCGTGCTGTCGATCTGGCAGGCGGTCGGCTTCCACATGCTGATCTGGCTGTCCGGGCTGCAGACCATCCCCGAGGAGCTGTACGAGGCCGCGCGGATCGACGGCGCCGGCGCCTGGCGGCAGTTCCGCGACGTGACGTGGCCGTGCCTGCGCTCGACCCGGGTGTTCGTGCTGATCACCATCACGATCGCCGCGCTCGGCCTGTTCGTGCAGATCGACGTGATGACCCAGGGCGGACCGGTGGACGCCACCTCGACGCTGGTCTACCACGCCGTCCGCATGGGGTATCACCAGCAGCAGATCGGTTACGGCTCGGCGCTGTCGCTGGTGTTCTTCGTGCTGGTGCTCATCGTCGCGCTGGTGCAGCGCTTCCTGACCCGAGACAAGGACTGAGCCATGGCCGTGCGCGACCCGGGCGAGCGCCTGCTGCGCCGCCGTCGGCGGGTCTGGTCCTACCTGGTGCTGGTCGGGCTCGCCGTGTTCTTCCTGTTCCCGCTGGTGTTCATGTTCGTCTCCAGCCTCAAACCCGACGGCCAGATCCTGTCCGACCTCGGCGGCTGGCGGGCGTTCCTGCCGCTGGGCGACATCAGCCTCCGCAACTACGCCGGGGTGTTCGACCGGGTCCCGGTCGGCCGGTTCCTGCTCAACTCGGTGATCGTCACGGTGGCGATCGTGGGCGCCGGGCTGGTGGTGAACTCCATGGCCGGCTTCGCGATCTCCCGGCTGCGCTGGACCGGCCGGGGCGTGGTGCTCAGCGTCGTCATCGCCACGCTGATCGTGCCGTTCGAGACCATCGCGGTGCCGATGGTGTACTGGGTCTCGCAGTTGCCGACCCTGGTGTTGCAGCACGGGCAGATCGAGTACGACTTCGGCTGGCTGGACTCCTACCAGGTGCAGATCGTCCCGTTCATCGCCAACGGTTTCTCGGTCTTCCTGTTCTCCCAGTACTTCTCGACCATCCCGACCGCGATCGACGAGGCGGCGCGGATCGACGGCGCGGGCTGGTTCACCATCTACCGGCGGATCGTCGTGCCGCTGTCCGGGCCGGCGTTCGCCACCGTCGCCATCCTGACGTTCCTGCCGGCCTGGAACCAGTACCTGTGGCCGAGCATGGTGGTGCAGGACGAGAGCCTGCGGCCGGTCATGGTCGGCATGCAGTACTTCTTCCAGGACAACACCGCCTGGGGCGAGGTCATGGCGTACACCTCGATGATCACGCTGCCGGTGCTCGTGGTGTTCCTCGGCTGCCAACGCGCATTCGTCAGCAGCGTCGCCGCCAGCGGAGTCAAGGGGTGACACCCCGTCCGGCCAGATCTTGACGCGACCACCGTTGCCCGGCGCCGATGCCACCTCACCGTGCCCCGCCGACCTTTCCGAAAGGCTCGTGGATGTTCTCGCTGCCCGATTCCTGGGTCTGGGACTTCTGGTTCGCCGACGACGGCGACCGCTACCACCTCTTCTTCCTCTACGCCTCCCGGGCCCTGCGGGATCCCGAGGCCCGGCACTACCGCGCCTCGATCGGCCACGCGGTCTCGACCGACCTGGTCAGCTGGACCCGAATCCAGGACGCGCTGGTCCGCGCGGACGCCCCGGCGTTCGACGACATGGCGACGTGGACCGGCTCAGTGGTGCGACACTCGGACGGGACCTGGTTCCTGTTCTACACCGGCGCGACGTCCGCCCCCGACGGCAGGAACGTCCAGCGCATCGGCTACGCCACCTCGCAGGACCTGGTCACGTGGCAACGGAATCCGGAGAATCCGGTGCTGTCCGCCGATTCCCCGTGGTACGAGACCCTGGACGCCGGCGTCTGGCACGACGAGGCGTTCCGCGACCCGTGGGTGTTCGCAGACCCGGACGGCGACGGCTGGCACATGCTCATCACCGCCCGCACCACCGCCGGCGAGCCGTTCGAACGCGGCGTGGTCGGCCACGCGGTCTCCGCCGACCTGCGGCGCTGGGAGCCGCGCCCGCCGCTGACGGTGCCTGGTCCTCGGGGATTCGGGCAGCTGGAGGTCACCCAGGTCGAGGTGGTGGACGGCCGGCCGGTCCTGGTGTTCTCCTGCCTGGCCGAGCATGCCTCGGCCGACCGACGGGCGACCGGCGCCACCGGGGGCATCTGGGCCGCCCCGGCCGGCGGCCCGCTCGGGCCGTTCGACATCGCGGCGGCCGAGCCCGTCACCGACGACCGTTTCTACAGCGGACGCCTGATCCGCCGCCGGTCCGACGACCGGTGGGTGCTGCTCGCCTTCCACAACCGCGGCGGGGACGGCTTCGTCGGCGCCATCAGCGATCCCATGCCCGTGGCGTGGGACGGCAAACGCCTGAGTGTTCTCTAGTTCTCCTGAAGTTCTGGAGGTTGGCATGAGCTCAAAGACGAGCGGGCCTCGACTGGCGCGGACCGTGCTCGCGGTCGCTCTCGCGGTGACCGTGGTGGCAACAGGCTTATGCGGTCCCGGCGGCGCCACCGCGGCGTCGTCAGCGACCACATATCGTGCCCAGTACCACTTCACGGTGCCCGACCACTGGAAGAACGACCCCCAGCGGCCGGTGTACGTCAACGGGAAGTACAACTACTACTACCTGTACGACGCCGACTACCCGACCCAGGTCGGCACCGCCTGGCGGCTGGCGACGACCACCGACGGCGTCGCCTTCGCCGACCAGGGCGTCGCCGCGCCGAAGAAGACGAACGCGAACTACGACCTCTGGTCGGGCTCCACGGTCGTGGACACCAAGAACACGGCCGGTTTCGGTGCCGGCGCAGTGGTCCAGCTGGTCACGCAGATGGATCATCCGACCCCCGCGCAGATCGCCAACGGCTCCGGGCCACAGGCACAGTTCCTCTGGTACTCCATCGACGGCGGCCGGACTTTCCGGCCCTACGGCGAGACGCCGGTGATCCCCAACGGCGGCCGCGGCGCCTTCCGGGACCCGAAGGTCAGCTGGGACTCCGCGCGTGGCCGGTGGGTCGCGGCGATCACCGAGGGCGACCGGATCGGGTTGTTCACCTCGCCGGACCTGAAGACCTGGACGGAGCGGTCGGACTTCGTGACCACCTACGGCACGCTGGAATGCCCGGACCTGTTCCAGATCCGCGCCGACGACGGCACCACGCACTGGGTGTTGGGCCTGAGCGCCAACGGGATGTCGGCGGGGATGCCCAACACCTATGCGTACTGGACCGGATCCTTCGACGGGGCCTCCTTCACCGCCGACTCCGCCACGCCGCAGTGGCTGGACCAGGGCTTCGACTGGTACGCCGGCGTCACGTGGGAAGATCCGGCCGCGCCGCTGGACCGGCGGTTCGGGATGGCGTGGATGAACAACTGGGCGTACCCGGACACCACGCCGACCTGGGCGTCGGACGGCTTCAACGGAACCGACTCGATCGTCCGCCAGATCACGCTGAAGCACTACGCGGACGGGTATGCGCTGGCCTCGCAGCCGACGCCCGCACTGGCGTCCCACGCCGCCTCCGTGTCCAACCTCGGCACCATCCAGGTCAACGGCGGCCCGGTGCCGCTGGCCTACCACGGGACCGCCTACGAGCTGGACACCGATGTCAGCTGGACCCAGCTGGACAACATCGGGTTGCAGCTGCGGGCGTCGGCCGACGGCACGCGCCACGCGGATGTCGGGATATACCACGACTACAGCTACCTGAACCGGCGGCAGACCGGGGAGCCTGACACCACCGGCGCGCGGGGCGAGAGCCACGCGCCGTGGAATCCGGCGAAGACCAGCGTGCATCTGCGGATCCTGGTCGACCGGACCACGATCGAGGTGTTCGTGGACGACGGGCGCTACGTGCACTCCAGCGAGGTGTTCGCCGACCCGTCCGACACCGGCGTCAACCTCTACACCAGCGGCGGCAGCGGCACGTTCGCCAACACCACGATCACCGAGTTCCAGAACCTGGCTCAGCGCCCGGCGGATACGATCTCGGGGTTCGAGGGCACCTCCTTCGACCCGGGCTGGACCACCACCGGCAGCTTCGCCGGCACCGGGCCGTCGGTCGAACACCTGCCCGGCATGGTCGGCAACGCCGTGCTGGACACGGCCGCCGGCGGCGGCGACCCGGCCACCGGCACGATCACCTCACCGACGTTCACCCTGGATCGCAACCACCTGCACTTCCTGGTCGCCGGCGGAGACCAGCCGCACGGCCGGCACGGGGAGACCTCGATCAACCTGGTCGTGAACGGCGCCGTGGTGCGGACAGCGACCGGCGACGACACCGGGGTGCTCAAACCCGTCGACTGGGATGTCAGCAAACTACAGGGGCAGAGCGCCCAGGTGCGGGTGATCGACCAGGCGACCGGCAAGTGGGGACACCTCGTGGTCGACCAACTGCTGCTGAGCGACTGAGCAGATCGACAGGTGCGAGGGCGGCGCGTCCGTCCTCGCACCAGTCCCTGCCCACGTCGCCATGATTCAGGTTCGACGAACACCCCGCTCCGACAGTCTTGATCCGGTCGTCGTGCGAAGTTGCGAAGCCACTGCTTGTCCGCTTCGGCGGCGGAGCTGCCACTTGTCCACTGTGGATGGTGAAAAACAAATCAGCTCCACCTGAATACACAGGTGGAGCCGAATGTCGCATTGTGCGGCGCCAGGGACTCGAACCCCGAACCCGCTGATTAAGAGTCAGCTGCTCTGCCAGTTGAGCTAGCGCCGCTCATCGAGGTTCCCTTGCGGGTTTCCCTCGCTGACGGGAGAAAGATTAGCACACGCGTCGCGGCGATTCCCAATCGGCTGGTCAGGGGTGGTATGCCCAGGTCAGGGCGGGGATTTCGACCAGGCGGGGGGAGGGTGATCCGCGTCACTGGACTAGGGTTGACGGTTCGGTCGGGGGAGGTGCGGCAGTGGGGCACGGAAGGTCGCCGAGGGGCCGCCCTAATCGGCGGCAGGAGCCGGAGCTGGGCCGGGTGCCGGTCCGTTTCGGGGAGGCGGAACTGTCGCGGGACCCGGATCGGCCGTCGGGGTGGCTGCTGTCGGTGAACGGCGTCGCGCAGTCCTATGTGGACCTGGAAGACCCGACGCATCTGGAGTTCGACTACGTCCGCCGGATCGGGGATGTGGTGGATCTCGCCCACCCGGCGGGAGAGCCGCTCGACGTGCTGCACATCGGCGGCGGGGCGTGCACGGTTGCGAGGTATGTGGCGGCGACGAGGCGCGGATCGCGGCAGCTGGTGATCGAGGCCGACGGCCCGCTGGTGGACCTGGTGCGCGAGCACATGGACCTGAGATCGGTGCCACAGCTGAAGGTCCGGGTCGGCGACGGCCGTCAGGAGACGGCGACGCGCCGGGACGACACGGCCGACCTGGTGGTCGTCGACGCGTTCGAAAGCGCGCTGATGCCGGGCCCGCTGGCGACCCGGGAGTACACCCGCGAGGTACGGAGAGTGCTGCGCCCGCAAGGAACCTACGTGGCGAACCTGGCCGACGGGGGCGGCCTGCACTTCGCCCGACGGTTCGTGGCGACGCTGGGTGAGGTGTTCGAGCACGTGCTGGTGATGGCCGAGCCGGGGGTGTTCCGCGGCCGGCGGTTCGGCAACATCGTGGCGGCCGCCTCGGGGGCGGAGCTACCGGTGGCGGAGCTGACGCGGCGCACCGCCGGTTCGGCCTTTCCGGCCCGCTGCGTCGCAGGTCAGGAGTTCGCGCGCAACGCGAAGGCCCTGTCCGACGATGAACCGGTCATCCCACCGCAACCGCCGCCGGACGCGCTGGGCCGGAGCTGACCGACCACTTTCACACGTTCGGGGGAGCGTTTCCACCACCCAGACCGAGTAAACACTGCCAGGGTACGTCCGCTCGGACGCTTGTGAGCCGATCCCCGACCAAAGGAGCGAGCCGACCGGCGTGAACGATCACCCGCAGCGAGGTCCCGTCGACGACAGCTGGCGGACGGATCTGGCACGCACCTGGGCGGCGGAGATCGCGAAGACGGTCTTCATCCCCATGTCGCACGCCAAGATCGTGCGGCTGCTGGCGCGGATGACGAACACGCTCGCGGACGCCGTGTGCGCGGACCGGCCGGACCCGGGCCCGGTCGGCGAGATCGGCACCGCCCTGGTCAACCGGGCCATCTCCGGCAAGGCCACGCTGGCCACCAGCCTCGGCGTGCTCGGCCGCGGCCTGCTGGCCATGCCCGATGCCCCGCCGGACCTGCCGGAACGCGTCGTCACGGTGCTGAGCACGTTCGCCGCCAGCTATGCGGAAGCGCTGCGGGAACGCACGTACATCAGCCAGGAAGCCCTGAAGCGCTCACTGATCAAGGCCAAGCGCGACACCGAGCGCAGCCTCGCCGACAGCGACGCCCGCCTGCGCGCGATCTTCTCCTCCTCGGCCGTGGGCATCGCGATCAGCGAGCCCAGCGGCAAGTTCGCCCAGACCAACGCCGCGCTGACCGAGATTCTCGGCTACGGGCCGCCGGATCTGGCCGGAATGAGCGTGCAGGACCTGGCCCACGAGGACGCCGCCGGCTGGCTCGCGGACAGCATCGCCGACCTGCTTTCCGGGCGTAGGGCCAACTTCCGCGAGCGCTGCCGGCTCAGCCACCAGGACGGCGAGTCCGTCTGGGCCTACCTGGCCGTGTCGCTGCTGCGGGACGACCACGACCAGCCGGCGTACCTGGTGACCATGGTCGAGGACGTCACCGAGCTGCACCTGCTGGGCGACCGCCTCGGCCACCAGTCGCTGCACGACATGCTGACCGGGCTGCCCAACCGGCAGTACTTCGTGTCCACGCTGGAGAGCACGCTCGGCCGGTCGCCCGCCGGCGGCCGGATCACGTTGTTCCACTTCGGACTCGACCGGTTCACGGTTGTCAACGACGGCCTCGGCCAGCACGTGGGAGACCAGCTGCTGCGGGCCGTCGGCCAGCGACTGGAGAGCGTGTTCGCCGGCGAGACGGCGATGGTGGCCCGGCTGGGCGGCGACGAGTTCGCGGTCCTGTTGGAGGGCAAGGAGAACACGCCCGGCGTCGGCGAGTACGCGGGGCTGGTGCTGGACGCGTTGGCCGACCCGATGTTCATCGGCGGTGACGGCATCGCCGTCTCGACCTGCATGGGCATCGTGGACCGCATCGGCGCCGGCGCCGATCCGGCCGAGCTGCTGCGGGCCGCCGACATGACCCTGCACCGGGCCAAGCGTCGCGGCGCCGGTCAGTGGGAGCTGTTCGACCCGCAGCAGGACGCCGCCGACCGGGCCCGCTTCCGGCTGGCCGCGACCATCCCCGGCGCGCTGCAGGCCGATCAGCTGGACGTCGTCTACCAGCCGCTGCTGCGTTTCTCCGACGAGACGACGATCGGCATCACCGCCCGGCTGGCCTGGCGACCGCCGGCCCAGCAGCCGCAGGCGCACTGCGAGGTGCTGGCCCTGGCTCTGGAGACCGGCGTCGTGCTGCCGGTCGGCCGGTGGGTGATCCGCAAGGCCTGCCAGCAGGCCGCGGCGTGGTGGCGTCAGCACGGGGCGGCCGCGCCGGCAGTGGTCGTCGACCTGTCCGCCGGCCAGGCCCGCGATCCCGACCTGGTCGGTGTGGTCCGCCGCGAGCTGGACGCCGTAGAGCTGCCGGCCGAGCAGCTCCGGCTCGGGGTGGCGCTCGGCACGGACGCACAGAACGACGAAATCATCGACAACATCCTGGTGCTGGCTGAGATGGGCGTCTCATCGTCCCTTTTGGACTATGGCACCGAGCATGCCGATCTGTTGCTGCGCGGCGAGTTCACGCTGCGGGCCGTGGTCCTCGACGGCCGCCTCGGCGACTCGCTGGCCGAGGAGCGCACCGCCGTGATCACCGAGCCGGTGGTGCGCAGCCTCGTCGAGTTCGCCCACAGTCTCGGCCTGCCGGTGGCCGTCACCGGCATCCGGCACGGACAGCACCTGCGCCGGCTGCGTGCCGTCGGCGTGGACGCCGGACAGGGTGAGCCGCTCTCGCCGTCGGTGAGCGCGGACAAGATCAGGCTGGGGCGATAGGGAAAGCGGAGGAGCCATGTCAGGTGCGGTGGACTGGGTGCCGGCCGAGGTCGACATCGACGTTCCCAGCTCGGCCCGGATCTACGACTACGTCCTGGGCGGAGCCCACAACTTCGAGCGCGACCGCATGATCGGCGACCAGCTGGCCCAGGTCGTGCCGGTCCGGGAGATGGCCCGGCTCAACCGTTCCTTCCTGCGTCGGGCCGTGCTGTTCCTCATCGACAGCGGCGTCCGCCAGTTCCTCGACATCGGCTCCGGCATTCCCACCGTCGGCAACGTGCACGAGATCGCCCACGAGGCCGACCCCTCCTGCCGTGTCGTCTACGTCGACTACGAGCCGGTGGCCGTCGCCCACAGCCAGCTCATCCTGCGCGACAACCCACAGGCCGTGATGGTCCAGTCCGACCTCCGCGATCCGGAGCGCATCCTCAACGACCCCGAGACCCGCCGGATGCTGGACTTCACCCAGCCCATCGGCCTGCTCATGGTCGGCGTGCTCCAGTTCGTCGGCGACGCCGACAACCCGCCCGCGGTGATCACCCGCTTCCGCGACGCCCTGCCCTCCGGCAGCTACCTCGCGCTGTCCCACTTCACCCCGGACAACATGGAGGAGGGCATGGCCAGGGCCGTCGATGTCTTCTCCCACAGCGCCGAGCCCATCCACCCCCGCACCCACGCCCAGGTCACCGCCATGTTCGACGGCTTCGACCTGGTCGACCCGGGCGTGGTCTTCACCGCCAACTGGCGCCCGCAGTCCGCCGCCGACCTGGGCGACGACCCCACCCACTCCGGCATCTACGCCGGCGTGGCCCGCAAACCCTGACCGTCACAACGCCTGCGCCGCGGCCGCCATCCGCAGTTTCCGCGTCTCCGGCTCCTGATGCGGGCAGCTGGCACAGGCGGCGAACCCCGCGTGGTCGATGAGGCAGCAGGAAACCCGCCGCACCAACACCTTTCCCTCCAGCTCCACGAACCGGGCCGCCGGCAGCGGCGATCCCATGCCCGCCACCAACCACGACGCCTGCTCCATGCCCTTGGCCGGCGCCCCCAGCTCCCGCCAGGCCCGCAGGAGGGTGTTGGCCACCGCATCCGTGGTGATGGCCCACAACGGCGGCAGCCGTACACCGGACACCTCGGACAGCGTGGCCAACACCGGGCTCAGCGCCGCCCGCAACGCCCCCGGCAGCTCCGCCACTTCGGGCAGCAACCCGCCGGGGTAGGCGTTGACGATCCGCCCGTCCGCGCCGACGTGCACGCGAAGTCGTTCCAGGGCCGGATCGGCGGCCAGGTCGATCTCGGCCAGCCGGGTCAGCAACGCCGTCAGCACGATGCTGCTGGTGCTGTACCACCACAGGGTGCCGGCGACGCGATCGTCCTTGGTCGACCAGCGCTGACGGCAGTCGGCCACGAACTGGGCCATGACGTCCGGATCGGTCAACGCCGTCCCGGACAGGACGTCCTGCATCCGCCGCGCCTGTTCGTCGTCGGCCGCGTCGGTGGTGATCACCTCCGGCGCGGCGAAATGCCCCGAGGACAGCGGTTGCTCGTCCCGCGGCAATCGTAGTGGAACACCTTCGCCGGGGTCGCCGGCCGAAGCTGCGCGGCCGGCACGGACGGATCACCGGACGCGGCAAAGGATCTGCCGCGCCGACCGAGGCGCCGGAGCTGACCCCAGCAGACACGGATCGGCCAAAGCGTTGCGAACCGGTGCCTGAACGGCCACGCCCGTCGCCGACAGACCCGCCCTAGCAGAACCCGGGGCGCTCGCGCCTCCCGGACGACGGCATCACCCGGGCGGGTGGTCCCGCCGACAAAATGGGCAGCCGGCGTGGAGAGGGTGTCGGTGACCGGCAGTGACACCGGTCCCAACCCGGCGCCGGCCTCAATCACCTCGTGGACGCGCCTTGCGGTGCCGTGGCTGGTCTCCTGGCCGACGGGTGGTGCGCGTGGCGAGAGGCCTTCCCCGGCGGTGAAACACCCAGTGACGATGTCAACGTGACCTGGTCGGGGGACGCTCAGGTTGACAGCGGTGCGGTCGCTCGGGAGCATTCGCGCAGGCGAGTCGGGGAGTGAGTGGTGACCCAGCTGCGTCAAGCCGAGGTGGTGCTGCCGGTCGTCGAGTGCGGTCCGAGCGGCCCGGTGTCGGCTCTTGGTGCGATAGGAGCGGTGCCGTGGCCGCGGCGGACGGCCCGACCTCGGGACCCGCGTCCGGTGCGGGCCGTGGTGCTCGAGAACGAGCGGTTGATCGCGACCGTCCTCATCGGACGGGGCGGTCGGCTGCATTCGTTGTGGCACAGACGGGAACACCGTCCGGTGCCGTTCTCCGCGCCCACGTTCCAGCCGGTCAGCGGCGGCCCGGTGTTCGCCGCCCCGGTCGGGGAGGACACGCTGCGGGTGTGGGAGTGGGACGTCTCGCGCGACCTGCCGTACCAGATCGACTTCGTGCTGCCCGAGGGTGAGGCGCTCCAGGTCGACACCAAGGTCCGGGACCCGCGCGGCCACACGGAGTGGGACGAGCTGCCGCCCGGTGACCTGATCGCCGCCGGCTCCGGCTGGGGCGCGCTGGAGCTGACCCGCCTCGGCGTCCGGCTGCCCGGCACGCCGTTCACGGGGCTGGGGCCCGATCAGCGGCCGTGGCTGGAGTTGTTGCGCGGCAACATGACCGCCACCGATCCCGAGCTGCCGCCCGGGCGCAGCCTGGTGTCCGCGCCGTGGCGGCAGATGCTGGAATCCGCGCCGGAGAACTGGCTGACCGCCTACCACCTCGGCGTCGCCCGGTGGCAGGCAAGGGAAAACGAGGCCGCCATCGCCGCGTGGCGGCGGTCCATCGAGCTGGACGTGTCGCCGTGGGCGCTGCGCAACCTGGCGGTCGCGGAGTTCGGCTGCGGTCACGTCCGCGAGGCCGCCGAGCTGCTCACTGCCGCCGCCTGGTCCACGCCCGCGGTGCCGGACCTGTCGGTGGAGGCCGTCGACCTGCTGCTGGCCGCCGGCCAGGCCGACGAGGCCGCCACGCTGCTGCGCCGGGTGCCCCCCCTGGGATTCCTACACACATGCAGCAGTCTCGGACTTGCTATGTAGACGGGTTTTCGGCTCCAGAGCTCCACGAGTTCGGGTTCAATTCAGGACACAAGAGAGTACAAGGGAGGCATTAGTCCGAAGACCCGTAGAGCCCTTGCTGAATGCAAATTGAGGGAAGCAGCCCGCAACGGCGGCAAAGGCTGCGTGTTAGCGTACACCTTATGCACCTGATAGGGTGCGCGAATTAACAACGGATCGCTCCCGTTAAAGCAGAAGCTTTCCATACCCATCTCCCGGCGATATTGAGCCCGGATCGACTCCACTGTTGCCATCGAATAGGATACGTGGTTTGCGTTCCTCGTAAGGCGTCCTTCCCTGCATCACGGCGGTCAGACCGCGAACGGGGCCAGGGTCAGTCCCGCTTCGAGCAGGCCGGCGCGGACGCGGCGGGCGATCTCCACCGCGCCGGGGGTGTCGCCGTGCACGCACAACGACTGCGGCACAACGGAAACGACCGTGCCGTCGATCGCGGCAACGGTGCCGTCCACCGCCATTCGCCGACAGCGGGCGACAATCGCCTCCACGTCGTGCAGCACCGCCCCGTCCAGCCGCCGTGACACCAGCTCGCCGGACGGCGTGTAGGCGCGGTCGGCGAACGCCTCCCGTACGGGCGTCAACCCGGCGGATTCGGCCTGCCGCAAGGATTCCGAGCCCGGCAGCCCGAGGATCGGCAGCGACGGGTCGTACCGGCGCACGGCGTCCACCACCGCCGCCGCCTGCGCCGCGTTCGTCACGATCGCGTTGTACAGGGCCCCGTGCGGCTTGACGTAGCGAACCCGCGTGCCGGCGATGCGGGCGAAGCCGTCCAGCGCGGCGATCTGGTAGATGACGTCGTTGACCAGCTCGGCCGGGTCGACGTCGATGAAGCGGCGGCCGAAGCCGGGCAGGTCCCGGTAGCCGACCTGGGCCCCGATGGCGACGCCGCGCTCGGCCGCCCGCTCGGTCACCCGACGCAGCACGGTCGGGTCACCGGCGTGGAAGCCACAGGCGACGTTCGCGCTGGTCACGACGTCGAGCAGGGCGTCGTCGTCGCCGAGCTGCCAGGCCCCGAAACCCTCGCCGAGATCGCTGTTCAAGTCGATGACCGTCATGGCCACCAACCTAGGGCAGCAGCCCGTGCCGCCGTGCGGCCACCACAGCGGCCAGCCGCGAGTGCACGTCCAGCTTGCGCATGGCGCTGCGCAGGTAGGCCTTGACGGTCTCCGGCCGCACGCCCAGACCGCACGCCACCTCCGCGTTGGTCTGCCCCAGCGCGATTGCCGCCAGCACGTCCAGCTCACGTACCGACAGGGATGGAACCGGCGCGTCCGGTGGCGCCCACGAGGCGGCCAGCCGTGCGCAGACCTCGTGCACCCGTTGCCGCAAGGCCTCGTCGGTGACCTCGGACGCCAGCTGCCGCAGTTCGGCGTGGGCGGCCCGGACCTCTTCCCAGCCGCGAGGGACCATCACGTCCTCGACGCGGCTCCGTTGCGCGTCCCGCACCGCGAGCCCCTGCTCCAGGTCCCGCGCCGCGTCTCGGGCGGCGGTGAGCACCCGGTCACCCAGCGGCAACGCCTGGCGCAGCGCCCCGTACAACACGGCCCGCACCACCCGGTTGACCACGACCGGCACGGCCACGATGGACCGCAACCCCTCGGCCGTCACCGGCAGGTCGTACTGGTGGCTGATGCCGGCGGCGTGTGAATAGTCGGTCACCGCAATCGGCTTGGCCAGGGCCAACGCCTTGCCGCCGAGGCCGTTGCCCCGCGTGACGACCAGGTTGGACAGTGAGGTGGTGCTGGTCCCGATCAGCTCGGTCAGCCGCACGCCGCCCGGCTGCACGACGCCGCCGAAGGCGACCGGCAGCCCGGTGACGGTCCGTATCGTGGCCAGGGCACGGCGCACCTCGACCGCGTCACCCTGCATCGGTCCCCCTTTCCGGGGGTAGCGGACTGCGCCGTCCGGCACCACCATCGCCTGCGTGACCGATACCGCATTCCGGGCGGCCCGCGACCTGCTGCTCGCCCACGGATCAGAATACGCCGTCGCCAGGGAGCGTTTCCGCTGGCCAGAGCTCGGCGAGTTCAACTGGGCGCTGGACTGGTTCGACACGATCGCCGCCGACAACGAGCGTCCGGCGCTGTGGATCGTGGAGCAGGACGGCAGCGAGCGCAAGGTCTCGTTCGCCGAGATGTCGCGGCGGTCGAACCAGGTGGCGAACTGGTTGCGTGGGCACGGGGTGCGCCGCGGCGACCGGGTCATCCTCATGCTCGGCAACCAGGTCGAGCTGTGGGAGACGATCCTGGCGGCCATGAAGCTCGGGGCCGTGCTGATCCCGGCCAGCACCCTGCTCGGTGCCGCTGACCTGCGGGATCGAGTCTCGCGGGGCGAGGCCAAGCATGTCGTCACGGGCCTGCCCGGCAGTTACGCGGACGTGCCGGGCGACTACACCCGGATCGCCGTGGGGGCCGCCGCCGACGGGTGGCTGGACTACGCCGACTCGGTGAACGCGCCGGTGCAGTTCGAGCCCGTCGGCGTGACCCGGGCCGAGGACACCCTGCTGCTGTACTTCACCTCCGGCACCACGGCCAAGCCGAAGCTGGTGGAGCACACCCACGCCTCGTACCCGGCCGGGCATCTGTCCACTATGTACTGGATCGGGCTGGAGCCCGGCGACGTGCACCTGAACATCTCCTCGCCGGGCTGGGCGAAACACGCGTGGAGCAACGTGTTCGCGCCATGGAACGCCGAGGCCACGGTCTTCATCTACAACTACACCCGGTTCGACCCGGCCCGGCTGATGGCCGAGATGGACCGCTGTGGGGTGACGAGCTTCTGCGCGCCGCCGACGGTGTGGCGCATGCTGATCCAGGCCGACCTCACGGCGTTGACCACGCCGCCGCGCAAGGTCGTCGGCGCGGGTGAGCCGTTGAACCCCGAGGTGATCGACCAGGTGCGGAAGGCCTGGGGCGTCACGGTTCGCGACGGCTTCGGGCAGACCGAGACGACCGTGATGGTGGCCAACACGCCCGGCCAGCCGATCAAGCCGGGCGCGATGGGCCGGCCGGTGCCCGGCTACGAGGTCGTGCTGGTCGACCCCGCTTCCGGCGAGCTCGGCGACGAGGGTGAGATCTGCGTCGACCTGTCGAAGCGGCCTCTGGGCCTGATGGTCGGGTACCACGGCGACGACGAGCGCAACGCCGAGGCGATGCGTGACGGCTACTACCACACCGGCGACGTCGGTTCCCGCGATGTGGACGGCTACATCACCTACGTCGGCCGGGCCGACGACGTCTTCAAGGCCTCGGACTACCGGATCTCGCCGTTCGAGCTGGAGAGTGTGCTGCTGGAGCACGAGGCCGTCGCCGAGGCCGCAGTGGTGCCGTCGCCGGACCCGGTGCGGCTGGCCGTTCCCAAGGCCTACATCGTCCTTACCGCAGGCTGGGCCGCCGACGCGACCACCGCGGAGGCGATCTTCGCCCACTCCCGCGAGCACCTGGCTCCGTACAAGCGAATCCGCCGGCTGGAGTTCGCCGAGCTGCCCAAGACGATCTCCGGCAAGATCCGCCGGGTCGAGCTGCGCGGCGCCGAGCGGGACAAGCACGACGGCGACCAGCGTCCACATGGTGAACATCGCGAGGAGGACTTCCCCGCACTTCGGAACGGCTGAATTCTCACTCTCTAGGATTCGTTGACGTGTCGGTGGGCGCGCTGTTCGGATGGGCCGCGTGACCCTGTCCGTTCCGCGCCCCACCACGTCGGCGCCCGCCGACCTCCGCGTGGTGCCCGCCCGCTATCCGTTGCGGTGGGCCGGCATCGCCGTCGTGCTCGTGCTGCTCGCGCAGTTCGCGCACGGCCTGGCCACCAATCCCGGCTGGGACTGGCCGACCTTCGCCGCCTTCTTCGCCAGCGGCGCCGTGGTCAGCGCCCTCGGCGTGACCCTGCAGCTCACCGCCTACGCCACCGTGCTCGGCTTCGCCGTCGGCGCGGTGCTGGCGGTGATGCGCCTGTCGCACAGCCGTTTCCTGCGGACGGTCGCGTGGGGCTACGTGTGGGCTTTCCGCTCCATCCCGCTGATCGTGCAGATCATCTTCTGGTTCAACGTCTCGTACCTCTATCCCCAGCTGGGGTTCGGCATCCCGTTCGGGCCGGTGTTGTTCACCGTGCCGACCCAGGACCTGTTCTCTCCCCTGGGTGCGGCCGTGATCGGCCTGACCCTGCATCAGGCCGCCTACTCGGCCGAGATCATCCGTTCCGGCGTGCTCGCCGTGGACCCGGGCCAGCTGCAGGCCGCCGCCGCGCTCGGCATTCCCCGCTTCCGCCAGTTCCGGCGAATCGTTCTCCCGCAGGCGATGCGATCGATCCTGCCCACCGCCGCCAACGAGGTGATCGGGCTGCTCAAGGGCACGTCGATCGTGTCGGTGGTGGCCATCAACGAGCTCTTCTACCAGGTCCAGGTGATCTACGGCCGCAACGCCCGCGTGGTGGCGCTGCTGATGGTCGCCACCGTCTGGTACGTGGTGCTGACCTCCGTGCTCTCGCTCGTGCAGCACTACGTGGAACGCCACTACGCCAAGGGGTCCCGATGATCGAGATTCGGGACGTGCACAAGAGTTTCGGCGCCCACGGGGTGCTCAAGGGGATCGACCTGGACGTCGCCGCCGGCGAGGTGGCCGTGGTGCTCGGGCCGTCCGGCTCCGGCAAGTCCACGCTGCTGCGCAGCGTGAACCACCTGGAGAAGGTGGACCGCGGGCAGATCCGGGTGGACGGCGAGCTCATCGGCTATCGCCGTCGCGGCAACCGGTTGCACGAGCTCAAGGAACGCGATGTGCTCAAGCAGCGCAGCGCCATCGGCTTCGTGTTCCAGAACTTCAACCTGTTCCCGCATCTGACCGTGCTCGACAACATCGCCGAGGCTCCGGTCGCGAATGGACGGTTGTCCAAGGATCGGGCCCGGGTCAGGGCTGTGGAGCTCCTCGGCCGGGTCGGGCTGGTGGACAAGGCCGACGCCTATCCGCGCCAGCTGTCCGGCGGCCAGCAGCAGCGGGTGGCCATCGCCCGCGCGTTGGCCTTGGACCCCAAGGTGGTGCTGTTCGACGAGCCAACCTCCGCCCTCGATCCGGAGCTGGTCGGCGAGGTGCTGGACGTGATGAGGGATCTCGCCCGCAGCGGCACCACCATGATCGTCGTCACGCACGAGATCGGCTTCGCCCGCGAGGTCGCCGACACCGTCGTGTTCATGGACGACGGCCGCGTGCTCGAACAGGGGCCGCCCTCGCTGGTGCTGGACAGCCCGTCCCACGAGCGCACCAGATCGTTCCTTTCCAAGGTCCTGTAGGAGGAATGCGTTGTACAGCAAGGTATTAGCCCTGGTTTTGGCCGCGGCAACGCTGACCGCCTGCGGCGCCGCGGCGGGGGAGCAGAGCCAGCAGCAGCCCCGGATCACCACCGCCAAGGTCGACCGGATCGCCGCCGAGGTGCCGTCGGCCATCCGCGATCGCGGCGCCCTCCAGGTGATCACCAACGCCGGCACCGTGCCCCCGTTGACCTTCTACGACACCGACAACAAGACCCCCATCGGCGTCGAGGTCGACCTGGCCGGCCTGGTGGCCGACGTGCTCGGGCTCAGGACCCAGGTCACCGTCGCCTCGTGGGAGAACGTGTTCGTGGGCCTCGACTCCGGCAAGTACGACGCCGGCTTCACCAACATCACCGTCACCGAGGAGCGCAAGGAGAAGTACGACTTCGCCACCTACCGCCTGGACAACGTCTCCTTCGAGGCGCGCAGGGGCGGCAACTGGAAGATCGCCGGCGCCGCCGACGTCGCCGGCCGGACCATCGCCGTGGCGTCGGGCACCAACCAGGAGAAGCTCCTGCTCGACTGGAACGCCCAGAACGTGGCCAAGGGCCTCAAACCCGTTGACGTCAAGTACTTCCAGAACTCCACCGACTACTACCTGGCCCTGCAGTCCGGGCGCATCGACGCCTACCTCGGGCCCAACCCCACCGCCGCCTATCACGCCAAGTCCTCCGGCCAGACCGAGATCATCGGCACCGTCTCCGGAGCCGGCCCCACCCTCCAGGGTGAGATCGCCGCCACCACCAAGAAGGGCAACGGCTTCGTGCAGGCCCTCGCCGACGCCCTGAACCAGATCATCGCCGACGGCAGCTATCGCAAGGTCCTGGACCGCTGGGGCCTGGCCAACGAGGCCGTGCCGCGCTCCGAGATCAACCCGCCCGGCCTCCCCAAGTCCTGAATCACCACTCCAACCACTCCTCTCGCCCCTCCCGCCGCCGCTGTCCCGACCGCTTTAATGCAGGCATGGTGGAGTTGGTGATCCTGGGGCTGCTCGCCGCCGGCCCGGCGCACGGGTACGAGCTCCGGCTGCGGATTCCCCAGATCACCGGGCATGGCCGGCCGGTGGCGGACGGCACGCTGTACCCGGCGATCAAGCGGCTCACGGCGGCGGGCCTGGTCACCAGGCAGACCCGGCCAGGACGAGTGGCAGCGCCCAGGCAGGTGCTCACCCTTACGCCGGCCGGACACCTCGAACTGGTCCGCCGGCTGGCCTCCGTCGACGTCGCGGACGATCCGGCCTGGCTGACGGCGCTGGCTTTCCTGGCCGTGCTGCCCAATGCCGGCGAGCTCCTGCGGCGGCGGCTCGCGGTGCTGGAGTCCCGGGGGCTGCCGGCGGCGGCGGATCCGTACCAGCAGTGCCGACAGGCGGTCCTGGCCGCCGGGCGGGAGGCGGAACTGGCCTGGTTGCGGGCCCGCGTCGCCTAGCCCGAGCGGGTGATCCCCGCCGTTGGGTTCGCGGTGTGGTGATGATCGCGTACCGTTAACCTCCGTGTCGGACGAGTCGGTCAGCAACGAGTTCTCGGGCGACAACGCCGGTAATATCGTTCAGGCTGGCGAGATCGGGTCGGTCACGATCTACCAGGGCGGAGCGCCGCTGATCCCGCGCCAGCTTCCGGCCCGGCTGCCGCATTTCGTGAACCGCGTGGATCTGCTGGCCCGCGCCGAGAGCCTGCTGTCGGCCGATCCCGGTGCGCCGACACGGGTTGCCGTGTTGACGGGCCTGGCTGGCAGTGGAAAGACGCGTGCGGCCGGTGAACTGGCGGGCAGTCGGCCGGCTCCCTTTCCCGGCGGCGAGTTGTACGTCGACCTCCGGGGCCGGACCGTCGGCGACGCACTGAGCGCGTGCGTGCGGAGCTACGGCGTCAAGGACGACCTGATCCCGGAGAGCCTGCCGGAGCTGACCAACCTCTACCGCAGCTGCGCGGCCGGCCGGGCGTCGCTGGTGGTGCTGGACGACGTCACCGAGCCGGCGCAGGTGTATCCCTTCCTGCCCAACGGCTCCGGCAGCGTCGTGCTGGTCACCAGCAACGACCGATTGGCGGAACTGATCGGCCAGCTCGGCGCCGAAGTGCTGGTGGTGGAGCCGTTGAACGCCGAGCACGGCCGCGACCTGCTGGCCAGCATCTGCGGTCCGGACCGCTTGGACGCGGAGCCGGCGGAGACCGCCGAGCTGGTCGCGCTGTGTGAGGGACTGCCGATCGCCTTGCGCACGGCCGGCACGCGGCTGGTGGAGCGGCGGTCGTTGCGCGTCGGCAAGCTCGTGGCCGACATCAGGGCCCGGGGCATCGACTCGGTGTCGGCCCTGTTCTCCGTGGTGTACCAGGATCTTTCCGACGAGACCGCGCGGCTCTACCGGCGGCTGAGCATGCTGCCGGTGGTGGAATTCGGGGAGCAGCTGGCCGAGGAGGCCACGGGCTCGCACGGTTCGCTGGACCGGCTGGTCGCCGTGAACCTGCTGACCGAGCAGGACAACGGCCGCTTTCGCTTCCACAGCCTGGTGTTGCGGCACGCCGAGGAGCAGGCGCTGGCCGGTGAGTCGGCGACCGCGCGTGAAGGTGTTGTGCTGCGGGCGATCCAGTACTACCTGCGACGGGCGGCCCTGGCCGACCACCAACTTCTCGGCCCCGGTCGGCTGCGCTTCACGCCGGCGCCCGAGCCGCTCGACGATCCCTGGGACGGCGTCGATCCCTATGCCTGGTTGGACGCCGAGCGGACCAACGTGTTGGCGACCGTGCGCGCCGCCTACTCGTTCGGCTGGCACGACGAGGCCTGGCAGCTGGCGGAGAGCCTGACCGCCCTGTATCTGGGGCAGCGGTACCTCTCGGACTGGATCGAGTCCAGCGAGGTGGGAGCGCTCGCCGCGCACAGGGTCGGCAATCGCCGCGTCGAGGCGCGGCTGCGCAGCTTCATGTCGCGGGCGCTGCTGGATCTCGGGTACGTCGACCGCGCGCGGCAGCAGTTGGATCTGGCGCTGCCGTTGGCCGAGGAGTCCGGTGACGGGCGGCTGTCGGCCTCGGTGTGGGAGCTGATCGGCCGGTTCCGCGACACGACCGGGGATCCGGCGGCCGCGATCACCGCGTACGAACAGGCCATCGCCGAGTTCACCAAGGAGCACGACGAGCGCGGTGTCGCCTTCGTGACGATGTTCGTGGGCACCGCGCTGCTCGCGCAGGAGCGTTACGCCGAAGCGGAATTCACGCTGCGCCGGGCGATCGAGCTGTGCCGTGCGGTGGGCGACCAGCGGATGGCGGCGCGGGCGGGCATCGGGCTCGGCACTGTCCACATGCGACTCGGGCGACTCGACGACGCCCGAACTGAACTGGACAGTTCATTGGCGGCGCTGCTGGCCGGCGGTCATCTGAACTACGTGGTACAGGTCCGGGAAGCGTTGGCCGACCTGGCCGTCCTTCGTGGCGACGACGCGGAGCGGCGGGTCCAGCTGAGCGCGGCGCTGAAGATCCAGGAGCAGTTCGGCGGCCCCGAGGCGGAACGGCTACGGGCCAAGCTCGGCGAGTGAAACCCGTTGTCCGGCAACGGTGATCTCCTGGGTGAGCGGGCGGCGGGCGGTCACGCAGGCGTAGACGGCCGAAGCCAGCAGCAGGGGATCGAGTGAGCCGGTGACGGCGACCCGACGGCCGTCCCGGATGGCGGCATGGCAGCCGGTGGGGGTGGCGGCCGCGACGACCAAGGCGCCGTACAGGGCCAGGCTCCGGGTCGCCCACGCCGCCGGATCGTCCATGATCTCGGCCCTGACCAGCACCGATGCCAACTCGGCCAAGCGCAGGTCCTCCTCGTCCTCGCGGACGGCGAGATGCTGGTCGGCCTCGCGGGTGGTGGCGGCGCGGGGAAAGCGTTCGATGGTGAGCGTGGACGGCCCGGTGAACGAGGCCCGCACGTTGAACGCGGTCACCGGCTCCGCATAAGGCCGGGCGTCCGGGAAGCGGGGGAGCGGCAGATCCTCCGACGGCTCCAGGTCGAGCTCCCGGTACAGGGCGTCCCGCAGGCGGAGGGGGGACGTGCCGACGTGGGCGAACACCCGGCCGGTCAACGGCGCGAACACCGAAGGATCGTGCTCGGCCATCGCCTGGTCGACCTGTTTGCGCAGGTCACCGCCCAGATCGAGGTGTGGGGCCAGCCGGCCCAGCGAATCGATCGGGGTGGCCTCGACCACCTCGTCGCCGTAGCCGGTCAGCAGCAGCGGCTTGCCCAGTGCGGCGGCGTACAGGGAAATCGAGCCATGGTCGCCGATGACCAGGTGGGCGGCGACCAGCGCCGCGTGCCAGCCCCGCTCGGGCGGCAGCAGAAGCAAACCCGCCTTCACTGCGTGGTGCAGCCACCGGCGCACGTCCACGTCGTGCTCCACCCACACGTTCGGGTGCACCGCCATGGCCAGCTGGTACCGGTCGGCCGGCAGCGTGCCGAGGAGCCGGGATGCGAGATCACGGGCGCGGCCCAGCTGTGATTCCTGGCCCCAGGTCGAGGACAGGAACACCAGCCTCCGCCCGCCCGTGCCCAGACGATGCCGGTAGTGCTCGGCCAGCCGGACACTGCCGCGCAGCTGGTCGAAGACGGGGTCGCCGGTGACCACCGTGTGCCCGTCGATCTCCGGGCAGGCGGCCAACAACTGTTCGTGCTGGTCGGGATGGGCCAGCACGACCTTCACCCGGCCGGTGCGCAGCGCCTCGGCCGGCGGCAGGCCGGCCAGCCGAGGCCCCTCGGCCGAGGGCACGATCTTGTTGAAGCCGATGCCGTGCGGCAGCACCAGCACCCGCTGCTCGGCGTGCAGCTCGTGGAAGTCGATGTTCTCGCTGGCCGACACCAGCAGCCCGTAGCGGGTCTCCCGGATCGCCGGCCACGGGATCAGCCGCCGCACGCCGGCCGCGCCGAGCACCTCACGCGCACCTGTACTGAACCGGCTGGTTTCGTTCACCGTGAAGCGGAGCTGCACGCGATCGTCCGCGCCGAAGTACCACGTCGTGTCCAGCAGCCGGATCGTCGACGTGGTGGTGCGGCCGGCCAGCACGACCGTGCGCGCGGGCGAGCGCGTCTGCCACCGCGACTCGTCACCACCGGACAATTCCATTGCCCCGCAACACTAGCGGGTCAGCTCCGGTCGAACACCTTGCCGTCGACCACTTCGAGCCGCCGTGTGGTGTGCACCGCCGTCAGCATCCGCCGGTCGTGTGTGACCAGCAGCAACGTGCCTCGGTAGTTGGCCAGGGCCGACTCCAGCTGCTCGATTGCCACCAGGTCCAGGTGGTTGGTCGGCTCGTCCAACACCAGCAGGTTCACGCCACGGGCCTGCAACAGCGCCAGGGCGGCCCGGGTGCGCTCGCCGGGGGAGAGCGTGACGGCCGGCCGCAGCACGTGGTTGGCCCCGAGTCCGAACTTGGCCAGCAGGGTCCGGACCTCGGCCGGCGCCAGCTCCGGCACGGCCGCCTCGAACGCCGACAGCAGCGCGGCGTCGCCGAAGAACAGCTGCCTCGCCTGGTCCACCTCGCCGACGACCACGCCGTGCCCCAGCGCCGCGTCGCCCTCGTCCAACTCCAGCCGCCCGAGCAGGGCCGCGAGCAACGTGGACTTGCCGGCGCCGTTCGCGCCCGTGATCGCGACCTTGTCGGCCCAGTCGATCTGGAGGTCCACCGGACCCAGCGTGAAGGCGCCGCGCCGGACCACCGCGCCACGCAGCGTCGCCACCACCGAGCCCGAGCGGGGCGCGGCGGCGATCTCCATCCGCAGCTCCCACTCCTTGCGTGGCTCCTCGACGACGTCCAGCCGTTCGAGCATCCGGTCCGTCTGCTTGGCCTTGGACGCCTGCTTCTCGCTGGAGGCGACCCGGGCCGCGCGGATGTTCTTGTCGTTGTCCGGGGACTTCTTCATGGCGTTGCGGACGCCCTTGTCGGCCCAGCCCCGCTGCATCCGGGCCCGCGCCTCCAGCGACGACTTCGTGTCGGCGTAGTCCTCGTACTCGTCACGAGCGTGCTGACGGGCCCGCGCCCGCTCCTCCAGGTACGACTCGTAGCCGCCGCCGTAGGTGTTGACCTGCTGCTGGGCCAGGTCCAGCTCGACCACCCTGGTCACCGTGCGGGCCAGGAACTCGCGGTCGTGGCTGACCAGCACCGTGCCGGCCCGCAGCTCCGCGACGAACCGCTCCAGCCGGTGCAGGCCGTCCAGGTCCAGGTCGTTGGTCGGCTCGTCGAGCAGGAAGATGTCGTACCGGCTCAGCAGCAGCGACGCCATGCTGGTGCGGGCCGCCTGACCGCCCGACAGCGAGGTCATCGCCTGGTCGAGGCCGATGCTCAGGCCCAGGTCGGCGATCACCTCGTCGACACGCTCGTCCAGGTCGGCGCCGCCGAGCGCCAGCCAGCGGTCCAGGCTCGTCGCGTACGCGTCGTCCGAGCCGGGCCGGCCCTCGGTCAGCGCCTCCGTGGCATTGTCCAGGTCCAGCTGGGCCTGCGTGACGCCGGTGCGGCGGCCCAGGAACTCCCGGACCGTCTCTCCCGGGCGGCGCTCCGGCTCCTGTGGCAGGTGCCCGACCGTCGCGGACGGCGGGTTCAGGCGGATCGACCCCTGCTCGGGCGGGATCAGCCCGGCCAGCGTGCGCAGCAGGGTCGACTTGCCCGCGCCGTTCACGCCGACCAGCCCGATCACGTCGCCCGGGGCGACGACCAGGTCCAGTCCGGAGAACAGCACACGGTCCCCATGCCCGGCGGCCAGGTCCTTGGCTACGAGTGTGGCGCTCATCAGAGCGGAGATTCTACTGGAGGCCCCGCGCGGTTTTCCTTGCGCCTCAGCGGTTGGAGGAGGGGAACCGGCCGTCCCGGCGGCCGATCGCGATCAACTCCGTGTACTGGTCCTGCCAGGACCGCTCGGTGGCCAGCAGGTCGGACAGCCGCTGCACCCAGAGCTCGTCGACCGGGGGCTCGGCGGTGGCCAGGTGCCGCTCGGTCTCCTCGCGGGCCTTGATCCACTCGTCCAGGGTCGGACCGAGCACGGGACCGCCTGCTTGTTCGGGCATGCGAAGACCGTACTGCGCTGATTCTCCGCTGTCCGCCCCCGCTGGGGTACAGTCAGCAGGTCAGGGTGTCAGTGGGCGGCAGTCCGCCGTCACGAGGCCCGGACCCAGCCCGGCTCGGTGGTTACCGGCCGGAGACGGGAGTACCGGCTTGTTGCCGGAATGCCTGCTCGAGGTTTGTTTTTCGCCTTCTTCTTCGAAGTCGCGGTGCCGGTCATGAGGCGCATCGCGCGGACGGACCGGTCACGCAGCATGGCCGGGGGAATCGGTCAGGAGCGCGCCGACGCGGCGGAGGTGGTGCGCGCGGACCAGCAGGCCCGGGCCAGCATCACGGTCGCCGGCAACGCCCTCGACGCCGGTGACTGTCGGGAGCTGCTCTGCATGCTGGGGTTGGACGAGCCACCCCGGGCCGTGCGCGTCCACGTCTGACCGGTTCGCCGGCTCGCGCTCCCCGACCACGGCGTCGGGTCCTTGAGCGCGCGCCCACAACGAGGAAGAGGACTCGCATGTCTCAGGGAACTGTCAAGTGGTTCAGCGGCGCCAAGGGATTCGGGTTCATCAAGCCCGCCGAGGGTGGCCCGGACCTGTTCATGCACCACACGGAGATCGAGGGCTACGACTCCGGCGGCATCGCCGAGGACCAGGTCGTCGAGTTCGAGGTCGGTGAGGGACGCAAGGGGCCGCAGGCCGTCGGCGTCCGCATGCTCTGAGCATCGCGCGCTCGGCCCGTGCCCGTTCCGGGTCTCACGGGTCGAGCGTCAGCCAGGCGGCGATGGCCGCATGCAACTCCGCCTTGCTCGCATCCGACGCGAACGAGGCGTCGACCCCGGCCCGGGCCAGCGCGGCCAGCGCCTCGTCGTCGTAGCCGAAGACCTCGCGGATCCGCGCGAACTCGGTGACCAGGTCCGTGCCCACCGACGCCGGCACGTCCGTGTTCACGGTGACCAGCAGCCCGGCGTCGACCAGCCGCGGCAGCGGATGCTCCGGCCAGGACGGCACCAGCCCTAGGCCCACGTTCGAGGACGGGCACACCTCCAGCGGCGCCTGCTCGTCCCGGAGACGGGCCACGAGACCGGGTGACTCCAGGCAGCGGATGCCGTGCCCGATGCGGGCGGCGTGGCCGAGGTCCAGTGCCTCCAGGATGCTGTCCGGCCCGGCGTCCTCGCCGGCGTGGTGCACCAACTTGATGCCGGAATCCCTTGCGGCGTCGAGAAGTTCCGCAAACGGCGCCATCGAGTGCCGCTCCTCGCCGGCCATGCCGATCGCCACCACCCGGTCGTGACGGCGAGCCAGATCGAGCGTCTTCGCGAAGCGTTCGACCCCGCGCCGCCGGGAATGGTCCAGTATCACGGAGAACTCCGGCGTGAGGCCGTCGAGCACGGCCTCCAGCGGCATCTCCGGATCGCCGAGCCGTTCCCCGTGCGCGGCGGCCGTGAACGTCACCTCGCCGTGGTGAACCCCTTGTGCCCGTTGGTCTTCGCAGAACTCGGCGGCGATCCGGGTGAAGTGCTCCGGCCTGGTCAGGCACTGGCGTACCAGCGAGTTGTGGTCGGCGAACGACCGGAAACCGTCGAACTCCGTGGCGTGCGAGGCGAAACCGAACTCGGCCAGCGTCGACGGCCGGATCGAGCTCTCCAGGTGGACGTGCAGGTGGGCCTTGGGCAGCGCGGTCAGGTCACGCATGCGAGTACTGGTCGGCGTAGCGGCGGGCCAGCCAGGCGCAGACCATCAGCTGCATCTGGTGGAACAGCATCAGCGGCAGCACGGTCAGGCCGACCGAGGCCGCCGGGAACAGCACGCTGGCCATGGGCAGCCCGCTGGCCAGCGACTTCTTCGAGCCGCAGAACACGATGGCGATCTCGTCCGCCTTGCCGAACTTGAGCCGTCGGGCCAGCACCGTCGTCGCGACGAGCACGACTGCGAGCAACACGGTGTTGCATGCGAGCAACAGGGCGAGCGAGACGACCGACAGCCGGCCCCAGATGCCGGCGGCCACGCCCTCGCTGAATGCGGCGTACACGACCAACAGGATGGATCCCCGGTCCACGTAGCCCAACACCTTTTTGTGCCGGGTGAGGAAGCCGGCGATCCAGCGCCGCAACACCTGGCCGGCGACGAACGGGGCCAGAAGTTGCAGCAGGATGTCGCGGATCGAGTCGAAGGACACGCCGCCGCTTCCGTTCACGATGAACACCGTGACCAGCAACGGCGTCAGCACGATGCCGATCAGGTTGGAGAACGAGGCGCTGCAGATCGCCGCCGCCACGTTGCCGCGGGCGATCGACGTGAACGCGATCGACGACTGCACCGTCGACGGCAGGCAGCACAGGAACATCACGCCCGTGTACAGGTCCGGGGTCAGCAGGTGCGGCACCAGCAGCTGGCACAGCAGGCCCAGCACCGGGAACAACACGAAGGTGCAGGCCAACACCAGCGTGTGCAGGCGCCAGTGCTTCAGGCCGTCCAGCGCCTCCCGGGTCGACAGCCGCGCGCCGTAGAGGAAGAACAGGAAGCCGATCGCGATCGTCGTCACGTGGCCGAGCCCGGTCGCCACGACCCCGCGCGCGGGCAGGACGGCGGCCAGGCCCACCGTGGCCAGCAGCGCGAGGATGTACGGATCTATCCGCAACCTGGACATCAGGGGAGCATAAGCACGGGATTGACCTGGAGCGCGCTCCAGCGCCTAGCGTTGTGGCGACACTCACGACCGAATGGGAGACGACCGTGCGAGTCGGCGTCCACGTCACCAAGTTCGACAATCCCGCGGGTTCGGCCGGCGTTGCCGCGGAGCTGGCCGCCGTCGCCCGCAACGCCGAGGCCGCCGGCGTCGGCTGGATCTCCGTCATGGACCACTACTTCCAGATGGAGCACAACGGCGGCGCGGCCGACGACATGCTGGAGGGCTACACCACGCTCGGCTTCCTCGCCGCGCAGACGTCCAGTGTCGAGCTCAGCCTGCTCGTCACCGGCGTCACCTACCGCAACCCCGGCCTGCTGGCCAAGATCGTCACGACGCTGGACGTCCTGTCCAACGGCCGCGGCACCCTGGGCATCGGAGCCGCTTGGTACGACCGCGAGCACCACGGCCTCGGCGTGGCGTTCCCGCCGCTCAAGGAGCGGTTCGAGCGGTTGGAGGAGACGCTGCAGATCTGCCTGCAGATGTTCGACCAGAGCAACGACGGGCCGTACGAGGGCAAGCACTACCAGCTGGCCGAGACCATCAACCACCCGCCGGCCGTGCGCTCCCCGCGCCCGCGCATCCTCATCGGCGGTGGCGGCGAGAAGAAGACCTTGCGCCTGGTCGCCCAGTACGCCGACGCCTGCAACCTGTTCCCCACCTCCATCGAGGAGGTCAGCCACAAGCTCGACGTCATCAAGGCCCACTGCGACACCGTCGGCCGCGACTACGCCGAGATCGAGGCCACCATCACCACTCGCGCCGCCGACCTGGACACCTTCGTCGCGCAGATGCAGGAGTACGCCAAGATCGGCATCAAGACCGTGATCGTCGCCCCGCCCACCGGCACGCCGGCCCGGTGGATCGAGGAGTTCGTCGCGCCCGCGGTGCAGCGCGTCGCCGAGCTCTGATCCCGTTCACAGCGCGGAACCACCGGTCGCGTCCAGCACGCGGCCGGTGACCCAGCGGGCGTCGTCCGAGGCCAGGAAGGCCACCACGTCGGCGATGTCCTCCGGCCGGCCCACCCGGCCCAGCGCCGAGATCGACGCCGCGTGGGCCTGCGCCGCCGGATTTCCCCGCAGCCAGCCCGCGTTCACGTCGGTGTCGACGATGCCTGGGGCCACCGAGTTGACCGTGATGCCCCGGGGGCCGAGTTCCTTGGCCAGGTTCAGGGTGAACGTGTCCAGGGCGCCCTTGGTCGAGCCGTAGGCCATGATCTCCGGCATGGCCACCCGGGCCAGGCCGCTGGA
>NZ_KK037166.1:3982556-4006902 GCF_000568255.1 Kutzneria sp. 744 | reverse complement strand
GCGCCGTCGATTCCTCCCGCGCGTAGCCGACGGCCACCGTCGCCCCGTCACGGGCCAGCCGCAGCGCGATCGCCCGCCCGATACCCCGGCTGCCCCCGGTGACCAGCGCGACCTTGCCGTCCAGCTGCCCGGTGTTCGCGGTCGTGGTCATGTTTCCCCCATTTGTTGATCGATCGTTCAAGAAGTACCGTAGCACCTTCTTGAACGATCGCTCTAGAATGGTCACGTGAGCGAGGCCAGGCGGGGACGACCGCGCGAGTTCGACCGCGACGCCGCGGTGGCGGCGGCGACCGCGCTGTTCTGGGAGCGGGGCTACCAGGCCACCTCCATCGGCGACCTGACCGCGGCGATGGGCATTCGGCCCGGCAGCCTGTACGCGGCGTTCGGCGACAAGATGTCGTTGTTCCATGAGGTCGTCGAGGCGTACCAGCGCTCGCCCGCCGGCGCGTTCGCCGGCATCGCACTGGCCGAGGAGCCGACCGCCCGAGGCGCGATCGCCCGCATCCTGCGGGAGGCCGCCGCCGTCTACGCCGATCCGGGCCATCCGGCCGGCTGCCTGGTGATCAGCGCGGCCACCAACATCGCCGCGCAGGACGTCGAGATCGAGAAGTTCCTGCGTGAGCGTCGCGACCAGAACCTGCGCGCCCTGGCCGACCGGCTGGGCGAGGCCCGGCGTGCGGGCGAACTGCCGTCGACGGCCGATCCCCGTGCGCTGGCGGCCTATTTCGCCGCGGTGATCCAGGGAATGTCGCAGCGGGCCCGGGACGGGGCCACGACGGCGGAGCTGGCCGGCACCGCCGAACTCGCGCTGGCTGCGTGGCCGTCGTGACCCGATTGACACTGTGCCCTCGCCAGGAGTCGAACCTGGAACCTCCGGATCCTGAATCCGGTGCCTCTGCCAGTTGGGCCACGAGGGCGTGCGGCCCCGGGGACTCGAACCCCGAACAATCGGGCCCTCGACCCGATACCTCTGCCAGTTGGGTCAGAGCCGCATGCACAGCAACAAAAAAGCCGCCACAACGAGGTGGCGGCTCGCGACGATCGTCGAGAGCCGTCTACAGAAGCAGCTGGCGTGACATCGTGGACTCCCTCGTTCGGTCGGTGTGGACACCGTGCCGCAGCCCCGGTGTCGCCGTCAACGGTATTATCGGCAGTCCACAATGGAGTATCTGACATGGCCCGGCTGCTGCTGATCCGGCACGGCGAATCCGACCACACCCTGCGCGGCCCGGAAGGCCTCACGCCGGCCGGCCGAGATCAGGCCGCGGCGGTGGCCGAGCTCCTGGCGGCTGAGGAACTCGGGACCGTTGCCGTCTATTCGTCCACGGAGGTGCGGGCGATCGAGACGGCGGCGGTGATCGCCTCGCGGCTGGGCGTCGAGGCGGTGCAGGACTGCGGTCTGTGCACCTGGCACACACCCTCCGAAGCCAACGGCCTGACCTCCGCCGAATTCCAGCAACGGCTGGGGATCGAGGGCGGCGGCGTGTTCCGGCCGTTCCAGGCCGGCAACGAGACGTGGGCGGAGCTTGTCGTCCGCGTCAGCCGCACGTTGCTCGAACTCGTGGCGCGGCACCGGCTCGAGACCGTGATCGCCGTCGGCCACACCGAAACCGTCGGCGCGTCCTTCGCCGTGTTCGGCAACCAGCCGCTGCTGCGCGACTTCGACGTGGTCGTCGCGCCGGCGTCGATCACCGAGTGGACCACCGACGGCGACCCGACGGCCTGGCCGCCGCCCCGCTGGGCGCTGCGCCGCCTCTCGGCGTAAATCGGCCGGTTGCTGTTGTCAACGCCCGTGTTGCCTGGGTAGCGTCGGATGGCCTGGCACACAAGGAGTGTGGACGATGATCGCAGCATCGCACCCGGACGTCGCGGCCGCCGCCGCGGCCGGCAGCATGGCGCTGGGCAACCAGCTCGCCCGCGCCGCCAGGACCTTCCCGGACCGGGTGGCGCTCCAGCTCGACGAGGTGCGGCGCACCTACACCGAGCTGGACGGCCGCGTCAACCGGCTGGCCCGGGCGTTGCGTGAACGAGGGGTGCACGCCGGCGACCGGGTGGCGGTGCTGGCCACCAACCACATCGAGACCGCCGAGGCCTTCTACGCCATCCTGCGGCTCGGCGCCATCGTCGTGCCGGTCAACTTCCGGCTGGCGCCGGGCGAGGTCGCCTACATCCTGCACGACTGCACGGCCGGCCTGCTGATCGTCGACGACCTGACCGCGCCGCTGGCCGAGGCCGCCCTGTCCGAAGTGGACTGCCCGACGCTGCGGATCGCCGACTTCGACGCCGTCATGGCCGGCGAGCCCGACGACTCGCTGGACATCGTTGTGCCGGAACAGGATCCGGCGTTCATCATGTACACCTCCGGCACCACCGGCCGGCCCAAGGGCGCGGTGCTCACGCACCGGAACCTCTACATGGCCCTGATGCTGCAACGCATCGCCGCCGGCGGCAAATGCCCGGACGGCGAGGTCGTGCTGCTCGGCGTGCCGATGTTCCACATCGCCGGCATGGGCACCGCGCTGGGCCGGCTGCTGGGCGGCGACCGGATCGTCATCTACTCCGGCGTCGGCTTCGACCCGTCGGACGTCGTGGACCTGCTGGAACGGGAACAGGTCACGCACACCTTCTTCGTGCCGAGCCAGTGGCAGGCGATCTGCGCGGTGCCCGGCGTCAAGCAGCGGAACCTGGTGCTCAGCAACATAACCTGGGGCGCGTCCCCGGCGACGCCGTCCACCTTGCAGGCCCTGGCCGACACCTTCCCCGACGCCAACGCGTTCACCGCGTTCGGGCAGACCGAGACGTGCGCCACAGTGTGCCTGCTGCGGGCCGAGGACGCCGTGCGCAAGCGTGGATCGGTCGGCACCCCGATCCCCGGCATCGAGGTGCGCATCGTCGACGACGAGATGCGGGACGTGAAACCGGGCGAGGTCGGCGAGATCGTCTACCGCGGGCCGGTGATCACGCCCGGCTACTGGGGCAAGCCCGAGGCCACCGCCGAGGCGTTCGCCGGCGGCTGGTTCCACTCCGGCGACCTGTGCCGGGCCGACGAGGACGGCTTCGTCTGGGTGGTCGACCGCAAGAAGGACATGATCATCTCCGGCGGCGAGAACATCTACTGCGCCGAGGTCGAGGCGGTCATCGACAGCCATCCCAAGGTCGCCGACGTGGCCGTGATCGGCACCCGTCACGAGAAGTGGGTGCAGACTCCGCTCGCCGTCGTCACCGCCGTCGACCCGGCCGACCCGCCGACGCTGGAGGACATCGTCGAGCACTGCCGGGAGCGGTTGGCCTCGTTCAAGAAGCCCACTGCGCTCGTCGTCGTCGACAGCCTGCCCCGCACCGCCACCGGCAAGGTGCAGAAGTTCGAGCTGCGCAAGCTCTACGCCGGCTAGCCGCCGACGAACGTCAGGAACGGCACCCGCATCTCGGCCGGTGTCAGCGATCCGTGCACGCCCGTGAAGCCCGACTCGAACTTTTCCTTGGTGGTGCGGACAACGCCGATTTCGCCCTGGGCCGCCGCGATGACGTCGCCGATCCTCGGCCACACGTGATCGGACACCGGTCCGAACCAGCCTTCGTCGATCGCCTGCTCCTTGCCGACGACCCATGCCCTGTCGCGCAGGACGTCCTGCCATGCCTTGAGGACGTCTTCGGCGGCACCCGGCTCGGTGTAGACGTGCCGTGCCCGGGGTTCGCCGCCGAGCAGGCGTACCCCTTGCTGTAGCGCCGGTTCCGTGTCGAAATCCACTGTGGATGTCATGCGCACCATGCCGTGATCCGCCGTGACGGCCAGGAGGGCGCCCTTGGGCAGTGCGGCGACGACCGCTTCAACCAGTTGGTCGACATGGTTGAGCTGCCACCGCCAGGCCTTCGATCCCGGGCCGTACACATGGCCCACGGTGTCCAGATCTCCGTGGTAGGCGTAGCAGAACCCTTTGTTGGCCAGGATCTTCGCCGTCAGGTCGCCCAGCGCGAACACCGGCTCGAACGTCCCGCCGCGCAGTGCGCTCCTCGTCAGCCCCGAGCCGCGTTGCAGCATCGGCGCCGCGATCGTGGTTTCGGTCTCCGCCCGCTCGAACAGCGTCGGCAGCGGCTGGATCTCCTCCGGCACCAGCCTTTCCCGTGCGTCCACTCCGTCCACCCGCCACGGCAGCGCATACAGCAGATCCGGCGCCGCAAAGCTGTAGCCCACGATCCCGTGCTGCCCCGAGGTCATCCCCGTGCCGAACGACGCCACGCTTGTCGCCGTGGTGCTCGGAAATCCCGCCGTTACCGGTTCTTTCGCCGCCGCTTGCCCACTCAGGAACGGCGCATCCTCCGCGTGCGCGCTCAGCAGCTCCCAGCCGAGCCCGTCCACCACCAGCAGGCACGCCGCCACCGCCCGCTCCACGCCCAGCACGTTGTCGAAGCCCGGCATCCCCATCGCCGCGAGCAGCGACGGCGTCACCTCGCACAGCGAGCGTTCCCCGTACCGCGGCAGGGTCATGTCGGCCACCCGCGCAGCCTAACCCGCTGATTCCGCCGTGGCGCGTCCACCCAGGCCGAGCAGCGCGGCCGCCGCGATCAGCTGACTGCTCCCAGCGATCACGAAGGCGGTGATGGAGCTGTTGTGGTACAAGGGAAGCCATGCCGCCGGGGCCAGTGCGCTGCCGGCGAAGCGGAATCCCGACACCACCGACACCGCCCCCGCCCGATTGCCCGGCACGGCCGTCATCGTCAGGTTCTGCAACGACACCGTCAGCAGCGAGGACGCCGCCCCGGCCACGGTCCAACACGCCGCCAGCGACCACATCGCGCCGGTCAGGCCGATGGCCGCCACCAGGCCGGTTCCCGCCACCGCGCCGATCACCCCCGCCCTGCGACCGCCGATGCGGTCACAGACCGTGCCCCATATCGGTCCCAGCGCCAGGCCGGCGAGGCCGAAGCCCACCAGCGCCACCCCCGCCATCTCCGGCGACGCCCCGAGGAAGTCGTGCGTGTACAACGCCACCAGGAACGGCAGTCCGGCGCCGCCGAGGAACGACACCAGGGCGCTGATCGACAGCAGGCCCATCTTCACGCTCAGCAACGGCCGCCACGGCGGCGCCTGCGCCCCTGGCCTCGGCTCTCCCAGCGGCGGCACGAACGCCAGCGCCGTTGACACCGCCGCCACCACCGCGAACCCCAGCCGCCAGTCCACTCCCGCCGCCAGCCCGCCGATCAGCGGCGAGAACGACTGCCCGCCCGACATGCAGCTCGCGTACATCCCCACCGCGCGGCCCAGCCGCTCTTTCGGCACCAGGTCGCCCAGGCTCGCCAGCAGCAGCGGCGACGTGAACGCGTTCGCCGCCCCCAGCACCGCCCTCCCCGCCAGGAACAGGCCCAGGTTCGGCGCCAGCATGCACCCCAGCGACGCCACCACGAACACCAGATACGCCGTTCGGACCGTCCTGCGCAGCCCCCAGCGCTCACCCAGCGTCCCCGACACCAGCTGCAGTAGCGCGAACGGGATGAAGTACACCGTCACCGAGCTCGCCACCTCCGTCACGGACGTGTGCAGCGACTCGCTCAGCTCCGGCAGTATCGGCGCGACCAGCCCACCGGCCAACGGCCCGATCGTCGCCCCCGCGTACACCGCCACGAGCCGAATCCTGCTCACGTCCGCCATGCCCCGATCTTGCCTCGTCGGGGAACCCGCCCACCCCGGGCCGCCCGTTGGATCCCGCCGCCGGACATGTCGACGAACTTCTCGATCGCGCCGGCCGACAACTCGGCCAGCCGCACCCGCGCAGACCGCCCGGCCTGACCAGACCGCCGCACACGGGCAGGCCGCCGCGTGGGATCAGGCCGCCGCATCGGACGAGACCGTCGCAATCGAGCACATCGCCGCACACGAGAAGTTCGCGCGAAAATGTGAAGTTCGTCGAGTTGCGGAGTTCGGGCGAAAACCAGAAGTTCGGCGAAGTCGAGAACTTTGGCGAAGTTGAGGAGTCAGGCGCCCGGCGAGGAGTCTGGCGGTGAGCGAGGAGCGCGGTGGAGTCGAGGAGCGCGGCGGCGGGGGAGGACTGCGGCGGCCGGTTGGGCGGCGGGAGGCGGAGCGGGTGTCAGGAGTTCGTCGCGGCGACTGCTGGGGCGGCGGTGGTGCTGTGGCGCACGGTGAGGCGCGGCGGCAAGAGGTGGACCTCGGGCTGAGGCGGGCCGGCGAGCTGGCGGATGGTCATCCGCACGGCGAGGGCGCCGACCTCGGGGGCGGGGATGGCGACGGAGGTGAGGGGGATGGCGCCACTGTCGGCCATGTTGTCGGGGCAGACGGCGACGACGGAAATGTCGGCGGGCACGCGGAGGCCACGGGCGGCGAGGCCGGTGAGGATGTCGGGGAGCACGGCCTCGTTGTGCACGACGAGGCCGGTGACGGGGCGCTGAGCAGCGAGGACCTGATCGAGACAGGCCATGGCGGCGTCGTAGGAGTGACCGCAGGGATGCACGGTGGCGTACACGCGGCGCTCGGCGGCGGCGGAGTCGAAGCCATGGCGGAAGCGCCCGGCGAAGCTGGTGCCCCGGCGGTAGACCTCGGGCGACGGACCGATCAGGGCGATGTCCCGGTGGCCGAGGTCGGCGAGGTGGTGCACGCAGGTCGAGCCGGCGGCGGCGAAGTCGAGGTCGACGCAACTGAGACCGGCGTGTTGCTCGGGCAGCCCGATGAGCACGGCCGGCCGGTCCAGCGCGGACAGCAGGGGAACGCGGCCGTCGACGGACTCGATGTCCATGACGATGAGGGCGTCGGCGATGGAGGAGGACGCCACCCGGCGCAGCTCGGCGGGACCGTCGTCCTTGGTCAGCAATAAGAGGTCCAGGTCGTGCTCGCGGGCGGCGGTGACGACCGAGGACACGAACTGCATGATCACTGAGAGGTTGAGGTCGGGGCGCAGCGGCACGGCCAGGGCGAGGACGTTGGTGCGGTTGCTGGCCAGGGCCCGGGCGCCGGCGTTGGGGTGATAGCCCAGGTCACGGATGCACTGCTCGACCCGCCGCCGAGTCGTGGGGGAGATGCGTCTCTTGCCGCTGATCACGTACGACACCGTGCTCGGTGCGACGCCGGCCGCCCGCGCGACGTCCACAATGGTCACCACGGGGGTCCTCCACGGCTACAGGATGCGGTCTCGTCCGTCGACGGCCATTCTCCTCGTCCGCGCGCGAAATGTGTCACTGATCTGGTCGGGCGGCACGGTTTTGTTCCACTCGCCGTAGAGCTGGCAGGCGTTGTGGATGCCGACCAGCAGCTGCTCCAGCAGTGCCCGCGCCGGCATGCCCTCCTTGACCAGCGTCATCACGACGTCCCGCGGTAACTCGCCCCGGTCGAGGCGCTGCACGACCATCACCGGCAGCTCGTCGGCCAGATGGTCCACATGCTTGTGTCGGCACGTCGGCGGCGTGTCGGACAGATTGCCGCTGGCGGCCCGGGAGGCGATCATCAGGGCGGCGTCCAGCCAGTGCACGGCGGCGACGGCGGCCGAGGTGGCGTCGATCTTCGTGTACAGCTCGGGCGGCCCCATCGGGTCCTTCTCGAGGTACGCGTGCGCGGCGGCCACCTGCTGCGGCTGCGGATCCGACCTGGTCAGCACCACCGCCTGGTTGGCCCGGTCGGTCAGGTCGCCGAGGGCGGCCCGCCGCAGGGCGTCGATCTCCGCCTCCGCGTCGCAGACGGCCTGCTCGGTGACGTCGCGGTCGCCGATCCGGTGCAGGATCCGGCCCACCTGGTGGCCGGCCTCCAACACCTCGCTCTCACAGACCTGCACCTGGTCGCCGACCGGCAGGTGCGGATCCCGCAGCGCCCCGGCGACCAGGTCGATCGCCAACTGGTTGCGGGCCCGGCTCAACGCCTCGTCCGGCAGGTCGACGGCCTCGGTCAGCGGGTGGGTGTAGGTGCGCCACAGGTGCTTGGACAGCTGGGTCAGCTCATAGCCGAGCTGCAGGCCGTACTCGGGACCGGGTAGGTCGTCACCGAAGGCCACGACCGTCTCCGCGACGTTGCCGATGCCGACGCTCCACACCGCCAGCAGGACGTTTCGGGTCCGGTCGTAGGCGTACTCGGTCACCGGCACAGGATCGCAGATGAAGTTGTGAACCGCTGCCACCTCGGTCCACCTGTTCGTGAGATCCGGACTGCCCACTCAGGCGGCCTGCGGCTGCACCTTCCGGCGGACGATCGGCTCAGCGCGAGCCATGACCGGCTCCGGCACGGCCTGCTCGACGGGGGCGGTCGGACGGTGCACACGCCGGAGCACGAGCACGGCGGCGCCGGGCAGGGCCGAGATCATCGTCAGCACGCCGTAGACGACGGCGGTGGTGACGCCCTGTGTCGCACCGAGGCCGGCTGCGGCGAAGGCGAGCGCGGCGACACCCTCGCGCGGGCCCCATCCGCCGACGTTGATCGGCAGGCCCATGGCGATCAGGGCCAGCACCAGCAGCGGCAGCAACTGGCCGACGGAGGCGGTGGAACCGGCCGACCGCGCGGCGACGATGAACAGAGTGAGGTGTCCGGCCAGCGTGGCGGCGGACAGCAACACGATGGCCGGCCACGAATGCGGGCTCAACAGGCTGCGACGGATGTCGATCAGCGTCCGGGCCACGGCCTCGCGCCAACGGGGCAGGCGGGAGGACGTCGCGAGCACCACGGCCGCCGCGATCACGGCCAGCACGCCGATGACGATCGCGGCCGGTGCGGGCACGATGTCGCCGATGACCTGGGCGATCAGGGTGGGATCGGTGAGCAGCACGCCGACGCCGACGGCGAGGATCGCCAGCTGACCACCGGTCCGCTCCAGCACGACGGCCCGCACGCCACGGCCGACGTCGCCGGTGTCATGACCGTTCTGCACGGCGCGGTGCACGTCGCCGAGCACACCGCCGGGCAGCACGGCGTTGATGAACAGTGCGCGGTAGTAGTCGGCGACCGCGGCACGCAGCGACAGCTTCAGGCCCAGTCGGTCGGCGACGATGCACCAGCGCCAGGCGCTGAACAGCGTGGTGAGGAAGCCGATGCCGAGCGCGGCGACGACGCCCCACAGGTTGATCTCGCGGAGACCGTCCACAAAGGCCCCGGTGCCCAGCCGCCAGAACAGGACCCCGATGATGGCCACCCCGACGACGATCTTCAGCCAGGGCAGGATCGCGCGCATCATGCCGGCACCGCCAGCACGTCGACGTGTCCGACCGTCCCGCTCAGCCGGCCGGCCCCGATCGCGTCGAGCCGCTGACGCAGGTAGCTCGCGGCCTCGGCGGCCAGCTCCGGACGCTGCTCGACGGCGGCGCCCACCCAGCCCCGCAGCCACTCGGCGGTCAGGTCGGAGTTCTCCGTGCCGAGCTGCCACGGGCTCTGCGCGACCTGCACGTCGGCGCCACGCCGGCGGAACGACTCGACGATCGCGGCCGGAGCGTCCGGACCGAGCAGCCGCCGACCGTCCTGGACGCGACGCTGGTGGTCGTTGAACGCGGCGGAGATCTCGGCGTCGAGCGGGTCGGCGGGGGAAAGGTCGACCTCGCCGAGCACGGACAGCGTGAACAGCGCGGGCACACCGGCGTCGACGCAGGCGGCGGCGAGTCGGTCGACCTCCTCGGTGGTGAGGATGTCGAGCAGGGCGGATGCGGTCACCAGCGAGGTGCCGGCGAGGTCGGCGGCGGTGACGCCGCCGAGATCACCCAGCCGGGTCTCGACCGTGACAGGAGCTGTGGAGGTCACATCCATATACACGTGCCTGAGCAGATCTGGTTCACGGTCCTGCATGATCCAGTGCTGCGGATTCGGCAGCAGCGGGCTCAGCCAGCGGCCCAGCGAGCCGGTTCCGCAGCCCAGATCGCGGATGACGAGCCGGTCCCGGCCGGCGAAATGCCGGACCAGCCGGTCGACGAGCGCACCGGACCGGGCCGCCGCGTCGACGGGCTCACGCAGGGTCAGCCACTCGGGAGTGAACTCCGCGTCACCTGCGTCAACACTCTGGCCAGGCTGTTCGAGGTTTCCGCCCATCCGGTCAGCATGCCACGACGGTCACGGGCCGCCGCTCGGAGCCGCCGGCGCAGGCCGGACTCCGTCAGCCAGCTACGCAGAGCAGTCGCCAGCTCGGCCGGGGGGACCAACAGGCCGGGCACGCTGCCGTCCGGCGCCAGGCCGACGGTCGACGGAAGTGGGTCGACATTCGTCGCAAGAACGGGGATGCCGCGGGCAAGCGCCTCGGTGACGACCATCCCGTACGTCTCCGCGCGGGAAGCGAGCACGAACAGGTCGGCGGCGTCGTAGCTCTGCTCCAGTTCGTCGCCGTGCCGTGGGCCGACGAACTCGACCTTTTCGCACGCATTGCTCGATTTCACCCGACTTCTCAACTGCGTCACATGGTCCGGCGCGTGGTGCAACGCGCCGACGCAGACGAGATGCCAGTCGAGATCGTCGATCGTGAGCAATGCGTCGAGCAGCAGGTCGTGACCTTTGCGCGGGGTCACCGATGCGACGCAGAGCAGTCGTGACGCGCCGTCCGTGCCGCGGGCCAGCGGTGCGCGGTCGACACCGGGATCGACGCTGTGAACTCGGTTCACAGGCAACTTGTGGTGTTGCGCCAGTTCACGGGCGGCCCACGAACTGGTAGCGACGACCGCGTGGGCGGCGTGCAGCACTTCTCGTTCGCGACGGTCGAGATCTTCGCGAACCTCGTCCGACAGGCCGGTCTCGGCCGCCAGTCGGAGGTGGACCAGCACGGCGACGCGCAGCCGGCGGGCCGCCGGCACGACTATCTCCGGAACGCCGCACGCGACCAGACCGTCGACAAGCACGACTTCGCCGGAATCGAGATTGTCGAGCGCGGTCCGCAACTCCGCCCGCGCCGCCGCGTCGGGTCGCGGCCAGTCGCCGCCGACGAGAATCTCGTCGACATTCCAGCCGAGTGACGACAGACCGCTGCTCACCCGGCGGTCGTAGACGTTGCCGCCGCTGGGGGCGGTAACGTCGGCGACCTGCGCGGGAAAAACCGTGTGAACCGAGTTCACAGGCAAAGTCACAGTGAACGCTCGTAACTGGCCCAGGCGTTGTGCGACTCGTGCAGTGCGACGGCGATGCCGGACAGCCCGCTGGCCGACGGGCCGAGCGCGCCGGCCTTGACCCGGTCGGCCAGCCGGTCGGCGATGACCTTGGCCAGGTACTCGGTCGAGGTGTTGATGCCGGCGAAGGCAGGCTCCTCGTCGAGGTTGCGGTAGTTCAGCTCGCCGAGCAGCTCGCCCAGCTGCTGGCCGGCCAGGCCGATGTCGACCACGATGTTGTCGTCGTCCAGCTCGGCCCGCTTGAACGTCGCGTCGACCACGAACGTCGCCCCGTGCAGCCGCTGGGCCGGTCCGAACACCTCGCCCTTGAAGCTGTGGGCCACCATGATGTGGTCACGGACGGTGATGCTGAACAAGGTCATCCTCCTGAGGGGTAGACGATCCGGTGACACAGCGCCGGCAGCCGGCCGTCGGCCAGCTGTGGCATGACCGACGGCAGGTCGGCGAAGTCGCTGGAGCCGGTGATCAGGGCGTCGAAGACCGGGTCGGCCAGCAGGTCGAGGGACAGCGCGAGCCGGCTGGCGTAGGTGTGCCGACCGCGCCGAGCCTGCGGAATGACCCCGACCTGGCTGCTGCGCACGACCAGCCGCCGGGAGTGGAAGAACTCCCCGAGCGGGACGCTGACCTGCTTGTCGCCGTACCAGGACAGCTCGACGACGGTGCCCTCCGGCGTGAGCAGCTCCAGCGCCCGGGTCAGGCCCGCTGAGGTGGCGCTGGCGTGCACGACCAGGTCGCAGCCGTCGGCCGCCTCCTCCGGCGACACGAACTCCACGCCCAGCGCCGAGGCCACCGTCGCCCGTGAGGCGTCGACGTCCACGAGCTGGACCCGCACACCGGGGAACTTGGCCAGCACCGCGGCGACCGAGCTGCCGACCATGCCGGCGCCGATGACCGCGATCCGGTCGCCGAGCAGGGGAGCGGCGTCCCACACGGCGTTGACCGCCGTCTCGACGGTGCCGGCCATGATCGCGCGCTCGGACGGCACGGAATCCGGCACAACGGTCACCGCCGAGGCCGGCACGACGTACCGTGTCTGGTGCGGGTAGAGGCAGAACACCGTCCTCCCGACCAGGTCCGGCTCGCCCGCCTCGACGACGCCGACGTTGAGGTAGCCGTACTTGACCGGGGCGGGGAAGTCGCCGTCCTGGAACGGGGCGCGCATGAGGGCGTGCTGGCTGTCGGGCACGCCGCCCCGGAACACCAGGGTCTCGGTGCCGCGGCTCACGCCGGAGAACAGCGTTCTGACCAGCACCTCGCCGGGGCCGGGCGGGGTCAGCTGCATCGGACGGATCTCGCCCTCACCCGGGCGTAGCAGCCAGAACGCGTGTGCGGTCAGGTCCATTTGAACCCTTCTATCACAGCGGACGTGTTCTGACCGAGGTGAGAGGACGGTGGGAGGCGTGGTGACCACTCAGATTCGGCACGTATCGACGGCGACACCCGGTGTGGTCGCTGGGCTGGGTGCGCAGCTGGTGCTGCTGACGCTGTTGTGGGCGGCGCTGCGGATCGGCCCGAGCGCGCTGGCCGCCGGCACCGCGTGCGCGGTCGTGACGTGCGCAACCCTCGGTTACGCTCTGCGCCGGTCGCGGGCCAGGACGTTCGGCCAGGCCAACTGGGTCACCCTGTTCCGGGCCACGCTGGTCGGCGGCGTCACCGCGCTGGTGGCCGACGGCCTCATGCACGGACCCGCGACGGCCGCCATCGTGGCGCTGTCCGTGGTCGCGCTGATCCTGGACGGTGTCGACGGCCACGTCGCCCGTCGCACCGGAACCGCTACCGCCGTCGGGGCGCGGTTCGACATGGAGGTTGACGCCTTCCTGATCCTGGTGCTCAGTGTGTTCGTCGCCGCGCTGTTGGGTCCGTGGGTGCTGATCATCGGCGGCATGCGGTACGCCTTCGTCGCCGCCAGTTGGGTCGCGCCGTGGTTGAAGGGCGCGCTGCCGCCGAGCTTCGCCCGCAAGACCGTCGCCGCCGCGCAGGGCATCCTGCTCGTGGTCGCCGCCTCCGGCCTGCTGCCGGCCGCCGCATCCGTTGCGGTGGTGGGCGTCGCGCTGGCCTCGCTGGTGTGGTCCTTCGGTCGGGACGTCATCTGGTTGTGGCGCAACCGGTAGGCCCTTACGTCACGGGTAATCGCCTTGCCGCGCCGGCACGCCTAGCGTCGTCGGTGACGGAAGAGGAGGCGAGCGCCATGACCCGCAGACACCGCCTGCTGCACGTGGTGATGAAGATGGACCAGGCCGGTTCGGCCGGCTACGTCGTCGCCGCGCTGGTGACCACGCCGATCCTGATGCTGATCAGCCCGCTGCGCACCGTGATGTGGCTGGTCGGCCTGGTGCTCGGGGTGTCGGGACTTGCGTTGGGGCTGCTGGGTTTTCTGATGGCGTGGGGCCTGACCGTGTCGATGGCCCGCGGCGAGGAGATTCCCGAGCGCATCCTGCGGTCGGTGCGGATGGTGCCGAGCCGGCTACCGAAGGCGTAGCCGGACCATCTTGGGCAGGCCGGCGACGACTCGCTCGTAGGAGTGCTCGATCATCTCTTCGATCTGGTCGTGCGGCACGTCGCCGTCCAGTCGCACGGTGTTCCAGTGCTTCTTGTTCAGGTGGTAGCCCGGTGTCACCGCCTCGAACTGCTGCCGCAGGTGCATGGCCAGGCTGGGGTCGCACTTCAGCGACACCGATGGGCCGCCGGGCGCGAGGATGGCGAACACCTTGCCCTCGACCTTGTACACGTCCAGCCCCGGCCCGAAGGGGTTCTCCTCGGTGGCCTGCGGGAATTGCAGCGCGTACGCGGCCACCTCCTCGGGCGTCACGGGGCGTCCCAGCGCACGTGCACGCCGTCGGGCTTGCGGAACACCAGGCCCGCCGGCGTGGCCGGGTCGGTCAGCGCCAGTCCGGGGAGCCGGTCCAGCACCGCTTCGACGGCGACGCGCGTCTCCAGCCGGGCGAGGTCGATGCCGAGGCAGAAGTGGGGTCCGCGGGCGAATGCCAGCTGGTGGCGGAGATTCGGCCGCCCCAGGTCGAATTCGTCCGGGTTGTCGAACACCGCCGGATCCCGGTTGGCCGCGGTCAGCGACACCGTGACGAGATCGCCGCGGGCGATCGACGCCCCGGCCAGCTCCACGTCCCGCGTCGCGTACCGGTCCACCACCGCCGCGGCCGGCTCCATGCGCAGCGATTCTTCGACGGCGTCGGGAATCCGTGCCGGATCGGCCCGGACGACGTCCAATTGGGACGGATTGGTCAGCAGGTGCAGCACCAGGTTGGCGATCATGCCCTCGGTGGTCTCGATGCCGCCGAACATCAGGACCGCCGCATTCGACACCACCTCCGGCAGGGCCAGCGCCCGCGCCGCGTCGGCCAGCAGCGAGGGCTTGGCCGTCGAACCCTCGATGTGCGCCCGCAGCTCGCCGAACGCCTGCGCGCCACCGGGATCCGGCTCGTGGCCGGCGGAGATCTCGGCCACTGTGGACACGATCGCGTCGTACCAGGCCAGCACCCGTTTCGCGTCGGTGGCATCCAGGCCCAGCGCGTCGGCCACCACCGCCACCGCCAGCGGACCGGCCAGCGCCCGCCGCAACTCGGCGCGTCCCGTGGCGACGAATCCGTCCACCAGCCGGGCGCATTCCGCCCGGACGAAGTCGCCGAACCGATCCTCGATCTCACGGGGCCGGAACTGCCGGGAGAACGGCGTCCGGTGCCGGGCGTGCTCGTCGGCGTCCAGGGACAGCATCGACGGGCCGACCACCTGCGCCGTCGAGAACCTCGGGTCGTCCACCGTGAACGTCGCCGCGTCCTTCATCACCTGCAGGGCCAGGTCGTGCCGCGTCACCAGCCAGCCGTTCAACGCCGGCAGCCAGGACACCGGCTCCGCCGCTCGCAGCCGGGCCAGTAGCGGGTGCGGGTCGGCCGTGAGCTGCTCGATCGTCGCCTCGGCGCCTACTGGGAACACGGCCTCGAAGCTACCAGCCGTAAGCTGCCGTCGTGGAAATCTGGATCAACCCCGCGTGCTCCAAGTGCCGGTCGGCGCTGTCGATCCTGGACGAGGCCGGCGCCTCCTACACCGTGCGCCGCTACCTCGACGACCCGCCGACCGAGGCCGAGCTCGTCGCCGTGCTCGACCGCCTCGGCCTGGAGCCGTGGGACATCGCCCGCACCGCCGAGGCCGTCGCCAAGGACCTCGATCTCAAGACGTGGGAACGGACCGACGCCACCCGCGCTCAGTGGATCACCGCCCTGGCCGAGCACCCCATCCTCATCCAGCGCCCCATCATCACCGCCGACGACGGACCGGCCGTGGTCGGCCGCACCGAAGAGGCCGTCCGCTCGGTGCTGGACTAGGCGTCGTAGAGCCGTGCCTCCGCTTCGTCCGGTCGCTCGAACACACGGCTCCAGGCGTCGAGATCGGCCCGCGTGATCGGCGGATCCTCGTGATCGCGGGCCTGGATGCGCCGCCACAGCTCGTACACCGGCACGTCCAGGTACACCAGCTCGACCGAGGCCCCAAGGGCCCGCGCCCCGCTGCGTAGGGTGTCCCGTTCGGCCCGTGACCAGGTGCCCCATTCGATGACGACCGTGACGCCGGCGCGGAGCATGTCCTGGGCCAGCGACCACTGGAGACCTTCGACCCGATCGCGCATGGCGCTGTCCCACAGGTTCACGTCGAGCGCGGACATCCACTCGTCGGGGCAGAGCCGGACACCACGGCGCTGCGCGGCGAGGCGGCGTGAGTGGGTGGTCTTGCCGCTGCCGGGCAGCCCGCAGACGATGATCAGACAGGCGGTCACCACGGGATTCTGCCCCGGGATCGAACCGAAAGCGCGTGGATATCGGGTGTGCCCCAAGGCATGCTGACCCGGCCGCCATGGACCTCTTCGACCCGAGCCTGCCCGAGCAGGGGATCGATCGAGGCGAGTTCGAACGGGCATGGACGGCCGCCCGGTGGGAGAACGGCCGTTGACAGCGGTCAGCTCTGGCGGATGACGCCGCGGCCCGGGATGAGGGGTAGGTCGAGGGCGGAGACCAGGCGGGGCGGGAGGTCGGAGAGGTAGGGGATGGCGTTGACGGCGCGCATGCCGGTGGCCAGACAGCCGCCGCTGACGGGGTCGGCGTCGACCTCGTGGCGGAAGGCGGTTTCCTGGGTGATCTCGGGGCTGCCCTTGATGATGATGCGGTAGGCGTCGTTCTCGACGGAGGCGGCGCGGGGCCAGTCGGGGGCGGTCTGGTTGGTGATGCGGTTGACGTGCTCGATGACGATGCGGGGCTCGCCGCCGACCCAGCCGCGGATCTCGAAGCGGACGGCGGCGCAGGCGCCGGCCTCGATGACTCCGTGCTGGTAAGGGATGTCGGCGGGGGCGGCCCACTTCTCGTAGACGGTGTCGATGCGGTCGAGCTTGACCCCGACGGCCTCGGCGATCATGGGAATGGTGTGGCCCCAGGCGAAGATGAGGACCTGGGGGATCTCCAGCACGGCCTGGGCGGAGACCGGCAGGCCGAAGCCCATGACCTTGCTGTAGTCGCCGGCGTAGCTGTCGTAGTCGACGAGCTCCTGGATCCGCACGCTGTCGACCCGGCCGCAGACTCCCAACAGGGTCAAGGGAAACAGGTCGTTGGCGAAGCCGGGGTCGATGCCGGTGGTGAAGCACGCCTTGCCGGACTCGGCGCAGGCCTTCTCCAGCTCGGCCCGGAGTTCGGGCGGGCAGACGTCGGGATACACCAAGGGAGTCATGGCGGTGGACACCACGTGCTTGCCGGAACGCAGGGCCAGGGCCATGTTCTGGATGTTCTCCAGCGCGAACTCGGCCGTGGGACCGAAATAGGCGACGGCGGAGGCCTCGGTGTCCAATGCGGACCGCACGTCGGTGGTGGCGACGACACCGATGGGGGCGCCGCCGATCAGCACCCCGGCGTCGACGCCGTTCTTGGCCGGGTCATGGACGATCACGGCGGCCAGCTCGAACTCCGGATGGTCGAGCAGCTCCCGGATGACGAGCTTGCCGACCACGCCGGTGCCCCAGACGATCACCTTGTGTGCCATGGTGTTTCCCCTCAGCGGAAGTACTCGCCACCGTTGACGAACAGCGTCTGCCCGGTCAGCATCCGGGCCCGGTCGGACGCGAAGAACACGGCCGCCTCGGCGACGTCGGTGTCCGAGGCGATCTCGTTCAGTGCGGCCTTGCCGGCCAGCTCGGCCTTGACCTCGTCCTCGGGCACGCCGCGGCTGGCCGCGATCCACTGGATGTACATCTCGACGTTCGGCCCCAGCATCCAGCCGGGCACCACCGAGTTGACCCGGATCTTGCGCGGCCCGAGCTCCTGGGCCAGCGAGAACATCGCGGCGTGCAGCGCGCCCTTGGACGCGGCGTAGGCGGCCTGCGGCAGCGTGGGGCTGAACGCGGCCTGGGTTCCGATGATCACGATCGAGCCGCCGCGCACGGACAGCGCGGGCAGTGCGGCCTGGGTCAGCCGCATGGTGCCGATGAGGTTGACGTCCATCACCTTGCGCCACAGGTCGAGGTCGGCGCCTTCGAGCCCGCCGAACACGCGGTCCCGTGCGGCCACGTGGATCACGGCGTCGACCGCGCCGAAGCGTGTCATGGCCACGGCGACCAGCGCTTCGCAGTCGTCGGCCGAGGTGATGTTGGTGGCGGCGTAGGCCGCCCGTGGACCGATCTCCTCGGCCACCGCCTTCAGATTGGCTTCCGTTCGCGCGCCGAGGACGACGTTCGCCCCGTCCCGGGCCGCCGCGAGCGCGGTCTGCCGGCCGAGGCCGGCTCCGACCCCGGACACGATCACTGTCTTGCCGTCGAGGACCACCCAATTAACGTAACAGCGTGTTACGTTATTCACAATGACGAGAATGGAGCAGTCCGAACGCGGCCGGGGCCGGCCCCGCGACCGAGCGATCGACGACGCGGCGCTGCGGGCCGTGCGCGAGCTGTTGGTCGAGGTCGGCTGGGAGAAGCTGTCCATGGTCGCGATCGCCGAGCGGGCGAACGTGGGCCGGCCGGCGCTGTACCGGCGGTGGCCGTCGAAGACCCACCTGGTGTTCGAGGCGGTGTTCGCCTGGCAGGACGAGCCGACGCCGGTGCTGGCCTCGGCGAGCACGGAGGAGTGGATCCGCGGGTCCTTCGCCTACACCTCGGAGCTGTTCAACCGCCCCGAGGTGCGGGCGGCGCTGCCGGGTCTGATGGCCTCGCTGGCCGAGCATCCCGACCTGCAATCGGCCCTGTGGCGGGAGTTCGGCACGCCGGGCCTGGCCTCGCTGGAGGAGTTGCTGGTGCAGGAGGGGCGGCCGGCCGGCGACGCGCAGGCGATCATGACGCTGATCATCGGGGCGTGCATGGTGACCTCGCTGGCCGGGGGAGCGTCCTCGGTGACGGCCAGGCTGCCGGACCTGCTCACCGGCAACGGCACGTGAGTGGCTCATGTCGCGAAAAAGGCGAAATGAGCCACTCACGTGAAGAGGGGTCAGGCGGCCACGGTGAGGCCGACGACCTCGCGCATCTCGATCTCCGTGTAGAACAGGTGGAAGACCGAACCGCCCGGGTCCAGGTGCCCCGACTCGTCCAGGCCGCCGATGTCGACCGGGACCCAGCCGGCGTCGTGGATCAGGCCCGTCAGCGTGGCCATGGCGGCCCGGTCGTCGCCGGCGATGGCCATCGCCCAGTACAGGGCCTGCTCGGTGCCGCGGGGCCAGAGCAGCTCGTCGGGAATGTGGCTGAACGCGCGGACGACCGTGCTGCGGGGCAGCTGACCGGCCATCCAGCGTCCTTCGGTCAGTCCGGGCTCCAAAGTGGACACCCAGCGGCCCTCGGCGAAGCCGATCTTGTTGGTGGCGTCGATGACGATCTTGCCGGCCAGCGCGTCGGCCAACGAGGGCAGCAGCTCCTCGACGGTCTCCCCGGGCACGGCCAACAACACGACGTCGGCGGCCCGTGCGGCCTCCACCGGAGTGGCGACGGTGGCCCCCAGCTCGGCCAAGGCGGCGGCGCCGGCCGGGTTGCGGGAGCCGAACACGACCTCGTATCCGGCGTGCAGCCACAGCTTTCCGGCGGCCTGGCCGATCTTGCCGGTGCCGATCACGGCCAGCCGGCCCACAGTCGTCGATTTGGGCATGACAGCTCCTAGTCCAGAACAGGGGTGTCGGCGGCCTTGCGGCCGTGCCGGCGCATCAGCACCGCCAGCGCGACGGCGCCGACCACGGTCAGGATGAAGGCCGCCCAGTACGCCGCGTGATAGCCGGCAAGCTGACCGGCCGGCTGCGGCGAGGTGGCGAAGGCCGAGGCGACGGCGACCAGACCGGCGACGCCGATGCTGGAACCGACCTGCTGCGCGGTCACGTTGACTGCGCTGGCCACACCATGCTGGTGCTGCGGCACATCCGTCAGCGAAGCGGCCGTCAGCGCGGGGAAGGTGGTGCCCTCGCCGACGCTCATCAGCAGAATGCCGGGCAGCAGCGCCCAGTAGCTGGCGTTGTCGCCGGCCAGCACCCAGGTCAGGATGCCCAGTCCGATCAGCGGCGTGCCCCACACCAGGAACACGCGCTGGCCGTACTTGGCCAGGTTCCGCCCGGTCCAGCTGGACACGAAGATCACCGCCAGCCCCATGGGCACGATGGCCAGACCCGATTCCAGCGGCGTGTAGCCCAGGTTCTCCTGCATGTACAGCGGGGCGAAGAACAGCAGCGCGATGACCGCCGCGTAGTGCAGGAACGCGGCCAGCGCGCCGGCGCGGACGGGTAGGCTGCGGAACATGCCCAGCGGCAGCAGCGGCTCCGCGGTCCTGTTCTCCCACAACACGAACGCCGTGAGCAGGAGCACCGCGCCGACCAGCGAGCCGACGGTCACGGGCTGGGCCCAGCCCAGGTCGCCGCCGCTGCTCAGGCCGAACACGATCAGGCCGAGGCCCAACGTCACCAGCACCGCGCCCGGAACGTCCAGCGGGCGGTCGCTGCGACGGCTGGCCGGCAGCGCCATCCGGCCCAGCACCAGCACGACGATGCCGCAGACGAAGGAGAACACGAACACCGAGCGCCAGGTGGCCCACTGGGTGAGGATGCCGCCGACGACCATGCCGCCGCTGAAGCTGGCGGCGCCGACCGCGCCGTACACGCCCATCGCCTTGTTGCGGGCCGGGCCCTCGGGGAACACCTCGGTCAGCAGCGCGAGCGCCGCCGGGCCGGACAGCGCGGCGCCGATGCCCTGCACGGCCCGCGCGGCGATGACCAGGTACACGCTCGGCGCCAGCGCGCCGGCCAGCGCCGCGAAGGTCACCAGCGCGATGCCGACGCAGAAGATCCGCCGCCGGCCGAGCACGTCGGCGGCGCGGCCGCCGAACAACAGGCAGCCGGCGAAGATGACCGCGTACGAGGTCATCGTCCACTGAAGCGTGGAACCGGTGATCCTGAAGTCGGATCCGATGGCGGGCAGCGCCGCGTTGATGACCGCCAGGCTGCTGACATCGAGGATGAGCGCACCGGCGATCACGAGCAGGGCCAGCCACTGGGACCGGGTCGGTGTCGACGTCGAGACGTCGGCGTCGACCTTCCTCTCGGATTGCGTGGTCAAGGGGACACTCCTCACAACTGGAAAACACATGGCCAAGACGCGACACCGCGGCGAACAGAACGCTCTCGGCGCGTCAACGGAACCGACGAGTCCCGCCGGAGTGGGGAGAACGCACACCCGTGGCAGGTCGACGTTATGTCCGTAGCCTGGAACTCAACAGTACGGCGCAATACTGGTATTGGAAGTACCAGGATCGGCCACGTCACTAAGTCCGCGCGGGCTGCTGGTCGCCGCGATCACCCGATCGCATGATGGCTGCCAGAACGCAATCACCTGCGAAAGGCCTTTGTGATGCGGATTTCCGTGAAGTACGGGGCTGCCGCCGTCGCGCTCGCGGCCGCCGCCTTCCTGCTCCCCAGCTCGCTGAGCCAGGCCGCGGCCGCGCCGGAGACGGTGACCGCGAACCAGTGGTGGCAGTCGTCGGCCGAGCGGCAGGCCCGTTCGGTCGAGGCGCGTTTCATCAACCGTTCGAACGCGCTCGACCCGGCCGGCATCGCCGCGCTGATCGCCACGGACGCGAAATGGGACAGCGTCGGCAACCTGTTCGCCGGCCGGGACGACATCATGACCCGACTGATCATTCCGGCGGTCATCAAGACCTCCGCTCGGTACACCGTAATCGGCTCGCACTGGGACGGTTTCCGTTTGCAGCAGGACTACCACTTCGTCTCGAAGACCGGCGACGACGTGTTGCTGCACTACGCGTATCTGATCCGCGACGGGCAGATCGCGGACATCGTCGAATACCTTGACTGAGAGGCAGACATGACGGAGTCAACCGGCCTGCGGCTGCCGCCGACGGCAGTGGACCTGATCGAGGGCGGCCCGCTCGGCCACGTGGTGACCCTGAACGAGGACGGCAGCCCGCACGTCACCTGCGTCTGGGTCGGCATCGACGACGGCGACATCTTCTTCGCCTCGATGTTCAACTACCGCAAGACGAAGAACCTGATGCGGGACGCCAGGGTCGCGCTGTCCGTGGAGAGCCTGCAGTTCCACGGCAGCGGCCTGCGCCAGTACCTGACCGTGACCGGGCGGGGCGAGGTCGTCAAGGGCGGCGCGTTCGACCTGATCCGCAAGCTGGCCAACATCTACATCGCGCCGGGGGCGGAGATCCCGCCGGCCGAGCTGAAGGTGCACCCGGGCTACGTCACCCGGATCCACGTCGAGGAGATCGGCGGTGTCGGCCCGTGGGCCGGCGACCCGCCCAAGCTACCCAGCAAGTGAGACCGGGCAAGGACATCCGCACGCACGGCCCGGCTCCGCGGAGCCGGGCCGCCGCCCCAAGGACCCCGGGGGACCTGACATGACACGAGGAATCGACCATGCAATCCCGGTCTGCTCCGTGGACGAGCTCCAGGACGGCGAGGCCGTCCGGGTCCCGCGTGAGCAGGCCGGCACCGCCGACGACATCACGGTGTTCAACGACAACGGCGAGTACTTCGCCCTCAACGACACCTGCACGCACGCCAGCGCGTCGCTGGCCGAGGGCTGGGTGGAGGACGGGCAGGTGGAATGTCCTTTGCACAGCGGCGCTTTCTGCCTGCGCACGGGCGAGGCGCTGGGCCTGCCCGCGGTCACCGACACGGTGGCGCATCGCGTGGATGTGTTGGGCCGCATTGTCTTCCTGCTGCCCGATGAGTCCCAGCTGACCGACGGCAGCGGCCATGAACCGGCCTGAGTTACCTCGTCACGTCGCCGTTGTCGGCGCTGGTCTGGCCGGGGTCAGCGCTTGTGAACAGCTGCGCGAACTGGGCTACGACGGCCGGCTGACGCTGTTCGGGGCCGAGCCGCACCTGCCCTACGACCGGCCGCCGCTGAGCAAGGACCTGTTGCTGGGCAAGCAGACCGCGGACGAGATAGTCCTACGCAAGGCCGAATGGTATGCGGCGAAGGACATCGACCTCCGGCTGGGCACACCGGTCACGGCGATCCGCCCGGACGAGGGCCGGATCGAGCTGGTCCACGGAACCGTTGCCGTGGATGCGATTCTGCTCGCCACCGGCGGGCGGCCCCGGCCGCTGCCCGTGCCCGGCGGCGATCACCCGGCGATCACCGTGCTGCGTTCACTGGACGATGCCGTGGCCTTGAAAGACCGTCTCGCACCGGGAGTGAGGCTCGGCGTCATCGGCGCGGGCCTGATCGGCGCCGAGGTGGCGGCCAGCGCGACTGTCCTGGGCTGCCAGGCGACGTTGATCGACCCGGCGCCGCTGCCGTTGGAGCACGTTGTGGGCGCGGAGATCGCCGACCTGCTGCACAGCCAGCATCGGGCCAACGGTGTGCGGGTGCTGGTCGGCGCGGTGGCCTCGGTCGAGGATCTCGGCGGCGCGATCAGGCTGCATCTGTCCGACAGCAACGAAACCGTCGACTGTGACGTGGTGGTGGTCGGGGTCGGCATCGTCTCCGACGACTCGCTGGCCGCGTCGGCCGGTGTGGCCGTCAATCGCGGCGTGTTGGTCGACAGCGCCCAGCGGAGCGAGCACCCCCGGATCTTCGCCGCCGGCGACGCCGCCCGCCCCACCGGACCAGACGGCCCGCTGCCCAACGTGGAGCACTGGGAATCGGCGCTGCACGAAGGAAAAGCCGCCGCCGCGGCGATCATCGGCGCGCCTGAGCCGGTGCGGCCGGTGTCGCGCTTCTGGTCCGACCGCTACGGCTGGCACCTGGAGGTCGTCGGCGAGTTCCGGGGCGAGGTCGTGCTGCGCGGCGAGCTCGGCGGCGAGTCCTTCGCCGCATTCGCCCTCGTGGACGGCAAATGCGTGGGCGCGGTGGCGGTCAACCGCCCGTCGGAGATGAAGGCCGCCCGCCGGCTGATCGAGCGCGGCCTGCCGGTGCGGGCCGGCCACCTGGCCGACGAGTCGGTCGACCTGCGATCACTCGTGACAGGCAACAGAACCCCGGCTGGAGGGCCGCGATGACGATCACCAGGGAGAAGACCGGCAGCGGGGTCCGCCCGCCGACACCACCGTCCAGGAGCGCCTGGGCCCGGCAGTGGTGGGTGCTGCCGTTCGCGCTGTACTGCGTGGGCTTCGGCATCTACGGCGGCGGCCGCTTCATCACCTTCGACCCGTCGCTGACGGTGGCCAGCATCCGACCGGAATACCCGTGGCACTACCCGATCCTGGCCATCCACGTGCTCACCGGCACGGTCGCGGTCATGCTGGCCTGGACGCAGGTGTGGCCGTGGCTGCGGGAGAACCACCCGCAGGTGCACCGCAAGATCGGCTGGGTCTACTACTTCGCCGGCGTCATCCCGTCCGGCATCCTCGCCTTCCCGGTGGCCATCATGACCACCTTCGGGCAGGGCCTGCGCTACGGCTTCCTGGCCATGGCCACGCTGTGGGCGATCACCACGGTGGCCGGCTTCGTGGCCGGCGTCCAGCACCGGTTCGAGGACCACAAGCGTTGGATGTACCGCAACGTCGCGATGACCACGTCGACGATCACGGTCCGGCTCACCCAGCCGATCGCCATCGCCCTGACCACGTGGCTGCTGCCGGCGACCTACGCCGGCCAGGACCGCCTGGTGATCGTCGAGGGCGCGGTCGCCGGCCTGTGGGCGGCCTTCGTCGGGCACCTGCTGTTCGTCGAGTGGGTCGTGCTGCGGCCACGCCGCCGCAAGCGGGCCGCCGTCGCCCGGGTGACCGCAACCGCCAACTGAGAACCACGACTACCAGCATCACCGCGTTCTGGCTGCGCCGCCGGAACGCGGTGATG
>NZ_KK037166.1:3966792-3982456 GCF_000568255.1 Kutzneria sp. 744 | reverse complement strand
AGATCACCCGTGACGATGTGGCGGAGGCCTGCGTTGCAGGCCATCGTGCTGCCGCAGGCGGCCGGGCTTACCTTCGAGATGTACAACGACAGCGGCGCGGCGCCGGACGGTTGGGGCCCGCTGTTCGACGCGCTGGCCAAGGACGACGTGCTCACGCACTGACGGGAGAACACAGCACCCATGAGCCGCAACGGGAACGGCCGCCGCACGGCCCTGGTGACCGGCGCGAACAGGGGCATCGGCCTGGAGGTGTGCCGACAACTGGCGGCCGCCGGGCTCGACATCGTGCTGACCGCGCGGGACGAGCGGCGCGGGCAGGCGGCGCTGAAGGACGTGCCCGGGCCTGCCCGGGCCGAGCAGATGGACGTCACCGACGGGGACAGCGTGCGGGACTGCGCCGCGCGGCTGGCCGCCGACGGCGTCGAGATCGACGTACTGGTCAACAACGCGGGCATCTACCCGACCACGTCGTTCTTCGACGTGACCGAGGAGATGTTCACGGAGTCGTTGCAGATCAACATGATGGGCGCGTTCCGCACCTGTCAGGCCTTCGTGCCGGGCATGGTCGACCGCGGCTACGGGCGGGTGGTCAACGTGTCCGCCGGCGGCGGCGCGATGACCGAGAGCGTGCCGCACCCGCCGGCCTACGGCATCGCCAAGGCCGCGCTGAACGCGCTGACCCTGGTCGTGTCGGCGGCGGTTCCCCGTGGTGTCAAGGTGAACGCGATGTGCCCGGGATGGGTGCGGACGCGGATGGGTGGCGGCGGCGCGCCGCTGAGCGTGGCCGACGGCGCGGACACCGCGCTGTGGCTGGCCACGCTGCCGGACAACGGCCCCAACGGCGGTTTCTTCCGGGAGCGCAAGCGCATCCCGTGGTGAGCCACCGCCCCGACGACGCCGGCCGCCCCCTGATGCGGCCGGCGTCTCGTCTATTGTGGACAGAACGTAATCCTTTGCCTCAACGGTATTTTCTCCGTCGACATCCGGAAGTACTTGTGCCGTACGGGATCTCGTTGCCGTGACCTCGGCCCGGCGGGTTCACTGGGTGTCGCGACGGCACGCGGAACCGGTGCCCGCGACACCCATTCAGTCGGAGGAGATGAACGGCCGTGACGGAAACTGTGGTCGACGTGCGCACGAGCAATGTGGCGCTGGTTCAGAAGATGTACGACCGCTTCAACGAGGGCGACCTGGAGACGGTGCGCCGCGAGGTGTTCGCGCCGGACGTGGTGTGGACGCTGCCCGGCCGCAGCCCGGTCGGCGGCACGAAGAACGGCGTGGACGAGGTCGTCGCCTTCTTCGGCGGCCTGGTCGCCACCGGCGTGCAGGTGCTGCCGATCAAGATCGACGCGTGGGGCGAGGACACCGTGGTGGAGACCCACCGCGGCGTGGGCGAGGTGCCCGGGGCCAAGCTGGACGCGATGAACTGCACCCACTACCGGATCGAGAACGGCCGCATCAAGGAGGTCCAGGTCTACCTGAGCGACCAGTACTCCGCGGACAACTTCTTCTGGCAGGCCATCGCGCTGGCGCCCATCCCGCAGCGCTGGGCCAAGTGAGGGGACGACCATGTCCACGCAGCTGACGCAGGAACGTGTGCTGGCCGCCTACGAGGCGCTCGGCAGCGGCGACCCGGCGGTCATCGGGCAGTACTGGGACGCCGACATGACCTGGCTCGCCGCCGGCGACGGCCGCGTTTCGGGCGTGCACAAGGGAATCGACGGCTTCCTCGGCTTCATGAAGACGATGGGCGAGGTGACCGGCGGCTCGCTGGCCATGGAGCGCACCGGCCTGCTCGTCGGCGAGGACCTGGCCGTCGTGCTCACGCACAACACCGCGCACCGGGCGGACGACCCGTCGACCACGCTGAGCATCGACGAGGTGCACTACCTGCGGTGGCGCGACGGCAAGATCGTCGAGGGCAAGGGCGCCATGTTCGGCGACGGCACGGGTGAGTTCAGCCGTTTTGTCGGCTGACCCCCGGCGGGCGCCCGCGCTCACGCCGGGCGTCCGCCGCCTTCGTTGCCACCAGAGGAAAAGGTAGGACGATGAACACCAGGGATGTCGTCAACCGCTACTACGAGCTGGCCAACCGCGGCGAGTGGAACGCGTGGACCGACCTGTTCGCCGAGGACCAGGTCATGCAGGAGCAGCTGGCCGGCCGGGTCGAGGGCCGGGAGACGCTGCGCTCGATGATGGCCGGCTTCCCCGACATGTACGCGGAGTTCCACAACGTGCCGCAGCATGTCGTGGTCGACGGCGAACAGGCCGCGGTGGTCTCCCGCATCACCGCCCGCACGCACGGCGGCGACACGATCACGGCCGAGGTGGCCAACTACTTCCGGATCGTGGACGGCCGCATCCGCTACATGGCCAACTTCCACGACACCGCCCCGTTCGCGGTGCTGTCGGGAGCCTGAGGCGAGAGGCCGGATCATGCAGGAGTTCGACTACGTCGTCGTCGGCGGCGGCACCGCCGGCAGCGTGCTGGCCAACCGGCTGTCCGAGGACCCGGCGGCGCGGGTGCTGCTGCTGGAGGCGGGCGGATCCTGGGTGCCGGCAGCGGTGGACGACGCGTCGCTGTGGTTCACCCTGCTGGGATCCGGCATCGACTGGGGCTACCAGAGCGTGCCGCAGCCCGGCCTCGACGGCCGCAGCACCTACGAGCCGCGGGGCAAGGGCCTGGGCGGCAGCAGCAATCTCTACATCATGATGCACGTCCAGGGGCACCCGAGCGACTTCGACGCCTGGGCGTACCAGGGGGCGGCGGGGTGGTCCTACCGGGACCTCGCGCCGTATTTCGCCCGACTGGCCAACCAGGAGGACGGCCCCGCACACGGCGGCCCGCAACGCGTGACCAACGCGGGGCAGCACAAGCCGAACCCGTTGTCCCGCACGTTCATCGACGCCTGTGTCGAACTCGGCTACCCCGAGGTCCCGGACTTCAACGGCGCCAACATGATCGGCGCCGGCTGGCACCACCTGGACGTGGAGGACGGTCAACGGCGCGGTGCACTGGTGTCCTATCTGGAGCCAGCGGCCGACCGTCCCAACCTGACGGTGCGGACCGACGCGCAGGCCCTGAACCTGACCTTCGAGGGCCCGCGGTGCAGCGGCGTCCGGTACCGGCAGAACGCGCCGGCGGCGACGACCGACGACGGCCGGCACGCGATACCGGCCCAGGAATGTCACCCCGGCACGTTCGAGGTGCGGGCCACGGCTGAGGTGATCGTGTCCGCGGGCGCGATCGAGTCCCCGAAGCTGTTGCTGCTCTCGGGCATCGGCTCGCCGGAACAGCTGCGCGGCTTCGGTATTCCTGTAGTGGACCCACTGCGTGGCGTGGGTGAGAACTTCCACAACCACGTGCTGACCGGCCTGATCGCGGAGACGCGGGAGCCGGTCGAGCCCGGGCACCAGAACCTGTCCGAGTCGGCGCTGTTCACCACGTCCGAGCCGGGCCTGCCCGCGCCGGATCTCCAGATCGCCTTCGTGCACGTGCCGTTCGACATCATCGTCGGCCAGCAGCACCCCAACGCGGTCAGCATCCTGCCTGGCGTCGTCCGGCCGTACTCGCGGGGCAGCGTGCGACTGGCCAGCGAGCACCCGCTGGCGAAACCATTGGTGGACCCCAACTACCTGGCCGATCCGGCCGACCTGTGCCGGCTGGTGCAGGCGGTCGAGCTGTCCCGGGAGATCTTCGCCACCTCGGCCTTCGCGGGGCAGCTCAAGGGCGAACTGCTGCCCGGCCCCGATGTCCGGTCGGCCGAGGAGCTGACGGCCTTCGTGCGGGCCCGGGCGGACAGCTACCACCACCAGGCCGGCTCGTGCCGGATGGGCGTGGACGAACTGTCCGTTGTGGACCCACGGCTGCGCGTGCACGGCATCGACGGCCTGCGGGTGGTGGACGCCAGCGTGATGCCGGCGGTGCCGTCGGGCAACTGCCACACGGCCGTCGTCGCCATCGCCGAACGGGCGGCCGACTTCATCAAGGAGGAGCACCATGGCTGAGCCGCCGCGCTGGTCGCACGTCGCCCTCAACTGCCGCGACCTCGACAGCACGGAGTCCTTCTACCGCACCTGGTTCGGGTTCCGCCGGGCCCGGGTGGTGGAGCTGGGCGAGGACCGGATCGTGTTCCTGCGCAACGGCGACGCCTACCTGGAGCTGTTCGGCTCCACGGCCGACCCGGCGCCGGCCAGCAAGGACGACGGCCCGCAGCAGCCCGGCGCGCCCCGGCACCTGGCCTTTCAGACCGACGACCTGGACGCGTTCCTGGCCGCCGCCGACGGTCAGATCCCGGTGCAGCTGGGACCGCTGGACTTCCACGACTTCATCCCCGGCTGGCGCTCGGCCTGGCTGTCCGACCCCGACGGCGTGGTCGTCGAGATCAGCCAGGGCTACCGCGACCAGGCCTAGGTCCCGCCGATCCGACACTGGAGCTTCCGCGATGTCGCTTGACTATCAGACCGCCAACAACACGATCACCCAGCAGATCCAGACGTTCGTCGCCGACTGGTACCGCGCGCTGGACCGGCACCGCCCATGGGAGGAGATCGAGGCCTACCTCGACGACGAGGTCCGCTTCGTCTTCCCGGAGACCACTGTGGACAGCCGTCAGGGACTGCACGACTGGTACGACGTGGTGACGCACAAGTTCTTCGACGAGGCCCACCGGGTCGACCTGGCCGACGTGGAGCTGGTCGGCGACGTCGCCCGCGTGCATGTCCTGGTCAACTGGCGCACCCGGGTCTGGAACGCGCCCGACCCGGACAGCGCGATCCTGGAGTACGAGGCCGACCAGGACTGGATCGTCGGCATCGGCGCCGACGGCCGGCTCGGCCTGCGTGACTATGTGGTCAACGGCCTGGAGCCGCGCGGCGACACCCCACCGCTGACCTGAGCACAACCGAGAAAATGCCCCGGGATCCGGAGGGTCCCGGGGCATTTGGCGCGTCAGCTGTCGGCCCGATACCGATGCACCAACGCCACCGCCATCGCGCCCTCGCCGGCGCTGGAGGCGATGCGCTTCATGGAATTGGCCCGGGCGTCCCCGGCCGCGAACACCCCAGGCACGCTCGTCTCCAGCAGGAACGGCTGCCGCGGCAGATCCCACGCCGTGTCACCGGGGATGTCCGGCCCGGTGAGGATGAAGCCCCGGTCGTCCATGGCCACCGGCCCGGCCAGCCACTCGGTGTTGGGCCGCGCGCCGATGAACGTGAACACGTATTCCGCGTCGGAGTGTGAGGTCGAGCCGTCGAGGGTGTTGAGCAGGGTGACACCCTCAAGCTGCTCTTTCCCGTGGGCGGCGGCGATCTCTGTGTTCAGCCGCACCTCGATGTTGCCGGTGGCGGTGATCTCGTCCACCAGGTACTGGGACATGCCCTTGTCCAGCCGGTCGCCCCGGATCACCAGGCTCACCTGGCCGGCGTGCTTGGCGAAGTGCACGGCCGCCTGCCCGGCCGAGTTGGCCCCGCCGACGATGAACACGTGCCGGCCGACGCAGGACGCCGTCTCGGAAGTCGTTGCCCCGTAGTAGATCCCGGCGCCCTCGAACCGCTCCGCCCCCTCGGCCTCCAGCCGGTTGTAGCGCAGCCCGGGGGACAGCAACACCGTGCTGGCGCTGATCTCCCGCCCGTCGGCCAACGTCAACACCCGCGCCCGACCGGAGGTTCGCAGGGACGTGGCGTCGGCCGGGGCCAGCACCTCGGCACCGAACCGCCGCGCCTGCGCGACCGCGCGGCGGATCAGCTCGGCGCCGCTGACCCCGGCCGGGAAACCCAGGTAGTTCTCGATCCGGCTTGAGGTTCCAGCCTGCCCACCGGGCACGTACGACTCGACCAGCAGCGTCGACAGGCCCTCCGACGCACCGTAGACCGAAGCCGCCAGACCGGCGGGCCCGCCGCCGACGATGGCCAGGTCATAGTGCTGCCGGGGCTCGGTTCCCCGCAGCCCCAACGCATCCACCAGATCACTGTTGGACGGCCGCGACAGCACCTTGCCGTCCGGCAGCAGCACCGCCGGCAGCGGACCCGGCACCGATGAGTCCTCCGCGTCCTCGAAGCGGAACGGCTGATGCAGCCGGGTCAACAGGTCCCGCACGCGGTGCGTCGCCGGCGCGAACCGGTGCCCGATCACGCGAATCCCGTCGTACGGCGGCAGATACGACCGCTGCCAGTCCTCCAACAGCTCGTCCAGTACGGGATACAGCCGCTCCTGTGGCGGCTCCCACGGCTTGACCAGGTAGTGGTCCAGCCGCACCCGGTTGATCGCGTCGATGGCCGCGTTGGTGTCCGCGTACGCCGTCAGCAGCACCCGCCGGGCCCGGGGGAACATCTCCAGCGACCGGGCCAGGAAGTCGACTCCGGTCATCTCCGGCATGCGCTGGTCGGCGATCAGCAGCGCCGGCTCCTCGCCACGCTGCCGCACGGTTTCCAGCAGCTGCAGGCCGGCCAGCGGCGAGTCCACGGCGACCACCCGGTACCGATCCTGGTAGTGCCGGCTCAGGTCGCGCCGGATCGCCCGCAGCACGTGCGGGTCGTCGTCCACCGCGAGCACCATGGGGCGGTGTCGTTCAGGCATGGCTCACTCCCGTTGCCGAGGCGGCATCCGCACCGATGGTCGCGCTGTGAGCGGTGCTCATGCGCGTCGACCTGACGCAGTCGCCCCGGTGCCACGCCGATGGCTGCGTCAAGTCCCTGGAGTAGTGCCGGATGCGTTGTGGGGCAACCACTCGGCGGGTTGACTTCGGAGTTGATGCCACGATCGAGCGGGGAGCACCCATGTCCAAGAAGATCCTCTTCATCCTGTCCGAGTACGGATACTGGGGCGAGGAACTGGTCGGCCCGCTGGCGGCCTGCGACGAGCAGGGCTACCAGACGGTGTTCGCCACGCCGACCGGAAAGCGGCCGGTGCCGCTGCCGCCCAGTCTCGACCCCGGCTACATCGACCCGCCGCTGGGCCGCTCGGTGACCACGCCGGAGGTGGCCGCGGCCGCCGCCGAGCTGGACCGCTCGGGCCGGCTCGACAACCCGGTCAGCCTCGCCGAGTGGGTGCCGGACCGGCCGTACAACAGCGAATCCGGCTTCCTGCGGCGGATCGAGGCCTACTACCGCGAGCTGGACGAGGTGGCCGAGGAGCTGCGCTCGTTCGACGCGATGGTGATCGTCGGCGGCAGCGGGCCCATCGTCGACCTGGCCAACAACGGCCGCGTGCACGAGCTGGTGCTGGCCTTCAAGCGGGCCGACAAGCCGCTCGTCGCCGAGTGCTACGGCGTGGCCTGCCTGGCGTTCGCCCGCGACTGGGAGGACCGGACCAGCATCATCGACGGCAAGCACGTCACCGGGCACTGCAAGGAGTACGACTACAAGGACGGCACCGGCTTCGTCGGAGTGGAGTTCAACATGGGCCCGCCGCCGTACCCGCTGGAGTACATCCTGCGCGACGCCACCGGCCCGACCGGCCGCTACCACGGCAACGTCGGGCACGAGACCTCGGTGCTGGTGGACTTCCCGTTCATCACGGCGCGGTCGACCCCGGACTCCTTCCTGGCCGGCCAGAAGCTGGTCGAGGTGCTGGAGTCGGGGCTTCGCCGGTACGGCTGGTGACCCGGCGATGACTCCACGGCCCGGCAAGGCCGCCGTCTTCGAGCAGTTCCTCGCGGACGGCATCAGCACGATGTTCGGCAATCCCGGCACGGTCGAGCAGGGCTTTCTCGACGCGCTGGAGTCCGTGCCGAACTTCGACTACGTGCTGGCGCTACAGGAGACCGTTGCGATCGGCATCGCGGACGGCTTCGCCCGCGTCGGCGCCCGCCCCGCCCTGGTGCAGCTGCACTCGGGCGTGGGGCTGGGCAACGGGATCGGCATGCTCTACCAGGCCAAGCGGGGGCATTCGCCGCTGGTGGTGGTGGCCGGTGAGTCCGGGGTCCGCTACGACGCGATGGACGCCCAGATGGCCGCCGACCTGGTCGCGATGGCGCGGCCGGTGACCAAGTACGCGACGCGGGTGATCGATCCCTCGTCGGTGCTGCGGGTGTTGCGCCGGGCCGTGAAGATGGCGATGACGCCGCCGCGCGGGCCGGTTTTCGTGGCGCTGCCGATGGATGTCCTCGACGAGCTCACGGCCGAGGCGGCGGTGCCGACCGTCATTCCCAACCGGGTGGTCGCGCCGGAGGCGCGGGACATCGCCGAGGCGGTGGAACTCCTTGCCGCCGCGCGTAATCCCATCGTGCTCATGGGCGACGGGGTGTCGGTCTCCGGCGCGCAGGAGGAGCTCACGGCGGTGGCGGAGCTGTTGGACGCCCCGGTCTACGGCGTGGACAACTCCGAGCTGAACATGGATCCCCGGCACCCGCTCTACCGCGGCAACACCGGTCACATGTTCGGCGGCGACAGCGCGCGTCGACTGTCCGATGTGGACGCGGTGCTGATCGTCGGCACGTACGTGTTCCCGGAGGTCTTCCCGGCACTGGACAATCCGTTCCCGGAGCACGCCAAGATCGTGCACATCGATCTGGACGACTACGAGATCGCCAAGAACCACCCGGTGGACATCGCGCTGGTGGCCGACCCCAAGCCGACGCTGTCGTACCTGGCCACAGGCCTGCGCAACAAGGGCCGGGCCCGCGGCGAGTTCGAGCTGCTGCCGCTGCCCGAGGTGTCGGCGGACAGCCCGCTGATGGCGGTGTTCGCGGCCGAGATCGCCGCGCACACCGGCGATGACCTGATCGTCTTCGACGAGGCCCTGACGGCGTCCCCCCACCTGACCTCGCATCTGCCGAGGCGCGTCCCCGGCACATACTTCGCCACCCGCGGCGGCTCCCTGGGCATCGGCATTCCCGGCGCCATCGGGGCGAAGCTGGCCCGCCCGGACGCGCCGGTGATCGGCTTCACCGGCGACGGCGGCAGCATGTACACCATCCAGGCCCTGTGGACCGCCGCGCGGCACAACGTGGCGGCCAAGTTCGTGATCTGCAACAACCACCGGTACCAGCTGCTGGACGACAACATCGACCGCTACTTCGCGGAGCGGGACATCGGCCAGCACGTGCACCCCCGCGGCTTCGACCTCGGCCACCCCGAGATCGGCTTCGCCGGGCTGGCGGAAAGCCTGGGCGTGCCGGCGATGCGGGTGGACAAGCCGGAGCAGGTGCCGGCCGCCGTCGAGCGGATGCTCGCCCACGACGGCCCGTTCCTCATCGACCTCGTGACGGGATAGGAGGCGGACAAGTGACGATCTCGGTACCCGTCGCCGACACCGGGCGGCTGGTCGGCCGGAATGTCGCCATCCTGATGGAGAGCGACTACGTGGAGCCGGAAATCGCGTACTACGAACGGCGGTTCGCGGAGGAGGGCGCACGGGTCGACCTGCTGACCCGGCTGTGGGGGCAGGAGTCGATCACCTTCTACGGCCACGAGTACCAGGCGCCGATGGCCGTCAACGGCGATCTCGAGGCCGTCGACGACGAACGGCTGGCCGGCTACGACGCCCTGATCGTGCCGGGCGGCATGGTGTCCGACCGGTTGCGCTACACCGAGGACGTCAAGGAGCTGGCCCCCGCGGTGCAGCTGCTGCGCCGGGCCTTCGCGGTCCCGAGCATCCTCAAGGGCGTGATCTGCCACGGCATGTGGCTGGTGTCGCCGATCCCGGAGGTGGTCAGGGACCGCCGGGTCACCTGCCACAACAACCTGATCGGCGACGTCCGCAACATGGGAGCCCGCTACACCGACCAGGACGTCGTCGTGGACGACGACCTGATCACCGGCCGCAGCGCCGGCCACTGCCACCTGTTCGCCCGCACGCTCATCGACCTCGTGGTGGCGCGGACCGACCACCGCCGGACGTGGGACCGCCCGTCCTTCCCGGCCCGGCAAGGAGTTCGCCATGTCCGCTGAGCTGGATTTCACCTTCTCCGACACGGTCGCCGGCTACGTCACGGCCTACCACCAGGACCGGCAGCTGCTGGACTTCAGGACCAGCGACGGCCGGGAGCTGCGGGCGGACATCGGCTCCCTGACCAACGCCGAGTTCCTGCGCAACCTGGGCGGCCCCGCGATCGACGCCACCGCCCACGTGCCGGATCTCCTGGTGCCGGGCCGGCATGTGCACCTGTACGGCGTGTTCTACCCGGGCGGGCGGTTCGAGGCCAAGCACATCACATTCCTCGGCCGCCGCCCCGGCGAGTACAACTTCGAGGAGCAGGGCTGGTGGGCCGAGCAGCTTGAGGAGCTGGCCCAGTTCTACCGGCGCGCCCAGTTCGGCAAGAAGGACCCGGTCGACTACGCCGACTACCGCACGATGTTGCGGCTGGGTGGCGACAAGAGCGACCACCACGTGCAGGAGACCGACACCATCTCCCGGCTGATCTACGGCATGGCGTCGGCCTACATGCTCACGGGCAACGAGGACTTCCTTGGTGTGGCCGAGAAAGGCACCGAGTACCTGCGGGCGCACATGCGGTTCGTGGACCGGGACGAGGATGTCGTCTACTGGTACCACGGCATCGACGTGCGCGACGGCGTGGAGACGAAGCTGTTCACGTCCGAATTCGGCGACGACTACGACGCTCTGCCGGCGTACGAGCAGATCTACGCGCTGGTCGGCCCGACCCAGACCTACCGGGTCACCGGCGACCCGCGCATCGCCGAGGACATCGACGGCACGCTGCGCCTGTTCCAGAAGTTCTTCCACGACCCCGAGCGCGGCGGCTACTTCTCCCACGTGGACCCGATCCTGCTCAGCCCGCACCACCAGTCGCTGCGCCACAACCGGTCCCGCAAGAACTGGAACTCGGTCGGCGACCACGCCCCGGCGTACCTGATCAACCTGTTCCTGGCCACCGGGGACAAGCGGCACGCCGACATGCTCGAAGAGACCTTCGACCTGATCACCGAGCACTTCCCCGATCCGGACAGCCCCTTCGTGCAGGAGCGGTTCCACGCCGACTGGTCGCCGGACCGGGAGTGGGGCTGGCAGCAGAACCGGGCCGTGGTCGGGCACAACCTCAAGATCGCCTGGAACCTGATGCGGATGAACGCCATCCGCCCCAAGGAGTCCTACCGCCGGCTGGCCGAGCAGATCGGCCGGAGCATGCCGGCCGTCGGCAGCGACACCCGCCGCGGCGGCTGGTACGACGTGGTCGAGCGGAACATCCTTGAGGGCGAGGGGATCCCGCGCTTCACCTGGCACGACCGCAAGGCCTGGTGGCAGCAGGAGCAGGCGATCCTGGCCTACCTCGTCCTGGCCGGCAACACCGGCGACGAGGAGTTCCTGCGCCACGCCCGGGAGGCGTCGTCCTTCTACAACAACTACTTCCTCGACCACGACGAGGGCGGCGTGTACTTCAACGTGCTGGCCAACGGGACGCCGTACCTGCTGGGCACCGAGCGGCTCAAGGGGAGCCACTCGATGAGCATGTACCACGCCTCGGAGCTGTGCTTCCTGGCCACGGTCTACGGCCGGCTGCTGCTGCACGACCAACCGCTGACCCTGTGGTTCCGGCCGCGGCCGGACGGCTTCTCCGACCGGGTCCTGCGGGTGGCGCCGGACGCCCTGCCGCCGGGCCGGGTGCGGCTGGAGTGGGTCGAGGTGGACGGCCGTCCGTACGGCGACTTCGACCCGGTGGCGATGACCGTTTCGCTGCCCGACAGCACTGAGGAAGTTGTTGTGAGGGCTCATTTATCTCCGTTGGAGAACCAATAGCGGCTGCGGCTGGAGTGGTGGACATGGAACTGGAGAAGCAGATGCGTGGCCCGGTCACCGTGATCGCGCTGAACGGGGAGCTGGACAGCACGACCGCGCCGAGGGTCCAGCAGGGCCTCGACGAGCTGGTGCCGGTGCACGGCATGGTGCTGCTCGACCTGAGCCGCACCACGTACATGTCCAGCGCCGGCCTGCGGGTGCTGCTGCTGGTGTACCGGCTGTGCCAGCAGATGGGCACGAGGGTGATGGTGTCCGGCCTGTCCGAGGAGGTACGGGCCGTGATGGCCGCGACCGGGTTCCTGGCCTTCTTCTCCGTGGCCGGTTCCGTCGACGAAGGTGTGGAGGTCCTGGCGGCGTGAGCGAGCTTGCGAGCGAACCATTCAGCGCAGTGCGTCCGCGAACGCGGACACCGAGCGCTAGCGAGGTGCCGCGCATGAGCGAGCTTGCGAGCGAGTCGTTCAGCGCAGTGCGTCCGCGAACGCGGACACCGAGCGCTAGCGAGGTGCCGCGCATGAGCGAGCTTGCGAGCGAGTCGTTCAACGCAGTGCGTCCGCGAACGCGGACACCGAGCGCTAGCGAGGTGCCGCAGTGAGCCGGTCCCCGGAGCGCCTGGACGCGTTCCCGACCCATCGCATCGCCGGCTTCGGGGTGCGCGCCGGACGGCCCCTGCCGTTCGGCGCGTCCCGCGTGCCCGGCGGCGTGAACTTCTCCGTGTACTCCGCGGGCGCCACCGGCATGACGCTGGTGCTGTACCGGCGGGACGAGGTGGAACCCTTGGCGGAGCTGGACTTCCCGCCGGAGTTCGTGGTCGGCGCGGTGTACTCGATGACGGTGTTCGGCATCGACGCCGAGACCGTCGAGTACGGCTACCGCGCCGACGGCCCGTTCGAGCCGGAGCGGGGGCATCGCTTCGACCGCGGCCAGGTGCTGCTGGACCCGTATGCGACGCTGGTGCACGGCAGGGATTCCTGGGGAGGGCAACGGCGGCCGCTGCGTTCCGGCGTGGCGCTGGACGACTTCGACTGGGAAGAGGACCGCCAGCTGCGGATCCCCAGCGAGGATCTTGTGATCTACGAGGCCCACGTGCGGGGCTTCACCCGGCACAGCTCGTCCGGTGTGGACCAGCCCGGCACCTTCGCCGGCCTGGTGGAGAAGATCCCGTACCTGAAGTCGTTGGGGGTCAACGCGGTCGAGCTGATGCCGGTCTTCGAGTTCGACGAGCTGGACAACGAGCGCCACGATCCGAGGTCCGGGGCGCCGCTGCACAACTACTGGGGCTACAGCACGATCGGCTTCTTCGCGCCCAAGGCCGGCCTGGCCGCCACCGGGCGGCTCGGCATGCAGGCCGACGAGTTCAAGAACATGGTCAAGCAGCTGCACCGGGCCGGCATCGAGGTCATCCTGGACGTGGTGTTCAACCACACCGCGGAGGGCAACGAGCTCGGTCCCACGCTGTCCTTCCGCGGGCTGGACAACAGCGTCTACTACATGCTCACGCCGGACGGCTACTACTACAACTTCAGCGGCACCGGCAACACCCTGAACTGCAACCATCCCATCGTGCGCGGCTTTGTGCTTGACTGCCTGCGGCACTGGGCCTCGCAGTTCCATGTGGACGGTTTTCGCTTCGACCTGGCGGCGATCCTGGTGCGGGCGCCCAACGGCGCGCCCATACCCAACCCGCCGCTGCTGGAGAGTCTGGCCGCCGACCCGGTCCTGCGTGACTGCAAGCTGATCGCCGAGGCCTGGGACGCCGGCGGGCTCTACCAGGTCGGGACCTTCCCGAACTACCACCGGTTCTCGGAGTGGAACGGCAAGTTCCGGGACACCGTGCGGAGGTTCGTGAAGGGCGACGCCGGGCTGGCGGGCGAGCTGGCCACCCGGCTGCTCGGCTCGCCCGACCTCTACCGGGACCGGGCGCCCACGGCGTCGGTCAACTTCATCACCGCGCACGACGGCTTCACGCTGCGCGATCTCGTCTCTTACAACGAAAAACACAACGATGCAAACGGCGAGGGCGGCCGCGACGGCGACAACGACAACAACTCCTGGAACTGCGGGGTCGAGGGTGACACCGAGGACAAACGGGTGCTCGCCCTGCGGGACCGGCAGATCCGCAACCTGTTGCTGCTTCTGCTGACCAGCCACGGCATTCCGATGCTGGTGGCCGGCGACGAGTTCGGCCGCACCCAGCACGGCAACAACAACGCCTACTGTCAGGACAACGAACTGTCCTGGGTGGACTGGAGCCTGGCCGAGACCAACGCCGGGCTGCTGCGCTTCACCAAGGCGGCCATCGCCTTCCGCCGCGCCCACCCGGCGCTGCGCCGGCCGTGGCACCTGCGCGGCCACCAGGGCGACGGCCTGTTCCCCGAGATCAGCTGGCACGGGGAGCGGGCCTGGACGCCGGACTGGTCGCCGGGCCAGCGCCTGCTGGCGGCCTTGCTCTACTGCCACAACGAGATCGGGCACGACTGCGTGTACCTCGCGGCCAACGCGCACTGGGACAGCCGGGAGCTGGAGCTGCCGGCGCTGCCCGACGGCATGCGGTGGCACCTGTTCGCCGACACCGCCCGCGTGTGTGGGCAGGACGTACACCAGCCGGGCGAGGAGCCGCCGCTGGCGGACGACCACGTCCGGGTCGAGCCCCGCTCGACGGTCGTGCTGGTGGCCAGAAACACAGAGGAGTGAGCGGTTATGAGCTTCACCACGAAGGTGCACACCGACGACGGCGTGGTCACGATCCGGCTCACCGGTGAGCTGGACTCGCGGTCGGCCCCGTCGCTCAACGAGATCATCGTCGAGGCCACCGAGAGCACGGTGCGGCGGCTGGTGCTGCTGGCCGAGGACCTGACCTACATGTCGTCGGCCGGCCTGCGCTGCCTGGTGTTCGCGCACCAGAAGCTGGGCCGTGGCGTGGACATCGTGCTGGTCGGGGCCACGCCGGAGGTGGCCGAGACGATCAGGCTGACCGGCTTCGACCGCAGCCTGGTCATGCAGGGCGCCACGGAGCGGTGATGGCGGGCCACCACCGGCTGACGCTGCGCGGTGGCGAGGCGGGCGCGGGGCGGCGGCTGGCCGACCTCGTCGCCGCCCTCGCCGGAACCGGGGGTCTCGACGCCCGCCGCTCGTACTGGCTGCGGCTGGCTGTCGACGAGATCACCACCAACATCGGCCAGCACGGCTACCGGGGCCAGGGTGGACTGGTCGAGATCGAGGGCGCGGTCGAGCCGGACCGGGTCTGGGTGCGCATCACCGACGAGGCGCCGCCGTTCGACCCCCACTCCCACGACCCGGGGCCACGCCTGGCCGACGGCGTGGCGCACGACGGCGAGGGCGGCCTCGGGCTGTACCTCGCCCTGAACGGTCTGGACCGACTCGATCACACCTATGTGGACGGTCGCAACGTCAACACCTTGGTGATGGAGCGGCACGTGGGGGAGGTCCAGGACACGGACGGAGGAACGCATGGCGGCGACGATCGCGCTGGTGGTGGCGGATGAGCACGCGGCGACGCGTGAGCTGGACCGGGCCCTGAGAGCGGCCGACTTCGAGGTGCGCCACGCGGTTGCGGGTCAGGAGCACACGGTGGCGGCCTCGACGGAGCCGCCGGACATCGTGCTGGTCTCGGCCTCGCTGGGGCTGCACAAGCTGGCCACGCTCGGGCAGCGGTTCGCCGCCGACGGGCTGTCCCCGACGATCGTGGTGTTCCCCCAGGACGACTTCGCCGCGCTGGAGGAGTGCGTCGGGGCCGGCTTCGACTGGGTGATGCCGCCGTTCTTGCCGACGTTGCTGCGCAGTCGGCTGTCAACCTGTTGGGAGCGCTCACAGTTGGCGATCGCCGTCGAGGACATGGCGGCAGTGGCCAACTTGCGGGAGTACGAACGGGATATGAGCATCGCTCGGGAGATCCAGGCCGGCTTCCTGCCCGAGCAGCTGCCGTCGGCCCACGGCTGGGACTTCGCG
>NZ_KK037166.1:3958062-3966136 GCF_000568255.1 Kutzneria sp. 744 | reverse complement strand
CGCGCCGAGATAGGCAACAGGAAGCCTGGCATCGCACGGTCGCGCCGCTGCGCGGACAGCACGGCCGGAGCCTCTTCGAGCACGACGTGCGCGTTCACGCCGCTGAGGCCGAAGCTGCTGACCCCGGCCATGCGCGGCCGCCCGCGGTCGGCCCACGGCGTCGCCGCGGTGGCGAGACCGAGGACGTCGGCGAACTCGGCCAGCACGGGGTTGGGGCGGGTCACGTGCAGCGTCGGCGGGATGCGGCGGTGCTTCAACGCCAACGCCGTCTTGATCAGCCCGACCAGACCGGCGGCCACCTCCGTGTGGCCGATGTTGGTCTTGGCCGACCCGACCAGACACGGATCCCCACCGCGCCGCTGGCCCAGAACCTCGGCCAGCGCGGTCAGTTCGGCCGCGTCACCGGCCGGCGTGCCGGGACCGTGCGCCTCCACGTAGTCGATTTCGGCGGCATCGACGCCGGCGTCCCGGTGCGCGGCCAGAAGCATGGCCCGCTGCCCCTCCACGGACGGCGCGACCATCGGCCCACCGCTGGACCCGTTCGATGTCACGGAAGTTCCGCGCACCAGGGCGTGGATCCGGTCGCCGTCGGCCAGCGCGTCGGACATGCGCTTGAGCACCACCACTGCCGCGCCCTCGCTGCGTACGTAGCCGTTGGCGTCCGCGTCGCCGAACCGGCAGCGGCCGTCCGGCGACAACACGCCCGCCTGGGACAGTCCCAGGTAGAGATTGGGCGACAGCAACAGGTTCACGCCGCCGACGATCGCCTTGTCCGACTCGCCGAACCACAGGCTGCGGCAGGCTTCCTGCACGGCGATGAGCGAAGCCGCACACGTGGCGTCCACGCCGACGGCCGGCCCGCGCAGGTCGAAGGCGTGCGAGATCCAGCCCGCCGCCAGGCCCCACGAGCCGGCGCCGGTGGCCGCGCGCAGGTCGATCATGCCCGCGCCGACCAGCATGTCCCAGTACTCGGTGGACAGAACGCTGGTGTAGACACCGGTTCGGCTGCCGGCCAGTTGCGTCGTGGTCAGGCCGGCGTCCTCCACCGCCTCCCAGGCCACCTCCAGCAGCAGCCGGTGCCCGGGGTCCAGCCGCATGGCGTCCCGCTCGGCCATGCCGAAGAAGTCCGCGTCGAAATCCTCGATGCCGTCCAGGAATCCGCCGCGCCTGGTGACGATGCGACCGGCCGTGCGGGGGACCGGGTCGTGCAGGGCGTCGATGTCGAACCGGGTGGCCGGCACCTCGGAAGTGGTGTCCAGGCCGCTGTCGAGAACCTGCCAGAAGTCGGCGATCCCGGAGGCTCCCGGTAATCGGCAGGCCATCCCGACCACGGCGATCGGATCGCGGTCCTGCCGGTGTGTCGAAGTCATTCCTCCCCCTCAGTTCTGGGTGCTCGGTGTCACGGTGGCGGCGCGCGCAGGGGGCGCGTGCCCGCCGTGCCGCCCGGCCAGGGTGCCGAGCGCGACGGCCACTGCCCAGCCCGAGTTGCGGGCGGCCGCGTGGAACTCGCGGGCCAGCGTGGTCGCCTCGCCGATGCGACCACCGAGCAGCAGTGCGTCGATCAGGCAGCCGGTCAGATAGCCCGGCAGCCAGGGAAACTCGTTCTCGAGCAGATCCGCGCAGATCAGCGCGCGCCGCAGTTGCGGGACGCCGTCCACATAACGGCCGACGGCCACGGCATTGGTCGCCCGCGCGGCGTGCGCGAACAGCCGGACCTCGGGGTCGATCGAGTGCGCCAGCGCCGCCAGCGTGGCGGACGCCTCGGCCCGCTCGCCGGTCAGCGCCTGGAACCACGCCAGGTGCGCGCGGGACCGTTCGTCCTGGCTGTGGCAGCGCAGCGCGAACACCGCCTCGTGGCTCATGCCCAGTCCGAACGCCAGCACCATCGCCTCGACGAACTGACGCCGGCAGTCCACCGGGCCGTTGGCCGATTGCAGCAGGCGCCAGCTGTCGTCGGGACGGCCACGCAGCAGCAGCACGATGGCCCACTTGCACAGAACCTCGTCGCGCAGCCCGACCCACGTGGCCAGCCGGCACAGCATGTCGACCCGACTCAGCGCCACGGCCCGCCAGGCTTCCTCCAGAGCCTGGAGCAGGCGTTCGGTGAGCTCGTCGTCGGCCCTGGTCGCCGACGGCGTCGGGAACTCGGCCAGCTGCCAGCCGTCCGAGTGCTGTACGAGAACGTCGAACAGCCCGCGCGACACGAGTTCGCTGAGCAGTCCGGCGTTGCCACGAGTCGCGGCGTGCAGCGCGCCGGCGGTGGCGGTGCCGACGCGGACCTCACCCCCGACGAGTTCGCCCACGAGCGCGGCGACCTCGTGCGGAGTCAGAGCCCCCAGCCGCACGGTCGTCGTGTCGTGCCGGTAGCGGACGAAGTCCACGGCCGCCGGCGATCCGCTCACGCCGTGCGGCTCGGTCACCACCAAGGTGGTTCTGCTGTCCCGATTGAGCTCGCTCAGCACGAACATCGAGGCGTGGTCGATCAGATGGGCGTCGTCCACGGTGATGATCAGCCGGCGGCCGGCGGCCAGGTCCGCGATGGCCCGCACCGCGTCCGTTTCGGTCCGCACGTCCCCGGGAAGCACGGCCCGCAGCGTGGAAAGCGGCTGCCGGGACGCGCACGGTGTCACCCGGAGAACCAGTGTGTCGCTCAGGTCCATACCGCGCAGCGCCGCCGCGAGCAGGCTGCTGCGACCGGCCCCGTGCTCCCCGGTGATCACCAGCGAGGCCGGGGCCGGCGCCGTCAACGCGGCGCGAATGGTCCTCAGCTGGTCGGCTCTGCCGATGAATCCCCGAACCATGGGTGCATGTCTCCCTCCCCCACGAAACGTCCGCGGAGCCGGCGTGATCGCCGTCGACTCGTAGCGGAGGTGCGACCGCAAACGGCTTCGCTAATGCGCGGAGGGCATGCGGTAACAGATCCTTGTCGCCGCTGACGTTGGTTCGAGTATCAACTAGTTCAAAACGCCGGGTCAACAGCTACGTAACGATGTCCCCTGTAGACCAAAGGGATCCATTGGGTCCGCCGGGTCCGCTGCCGGGCGGAGGGGCGCCGTGTACTTCATTTGCCGGCACGTGGACGATGATCGCGTCGAAGCTGTTGTCGGCCATATAGAGAACGACCAGGTGCCACTCCCTGATGCCGTGCACCGGATGGCGCAGCAAACGAGTCCTTGTCCGCTGCCCGACCACGTCGTGGCCGTTCCACCAGCGATTGAAATCCGGGCTCGCCTCACGAAGATCAGCGATGATTGCGTGCAGGGTCTTGTCCTGCGGACGCTGGGCCCAGACACCGCGGAACCGGGCGACGTAGTCCCGCGCCTCGTCCTCCCACTCGACCAGGCGGTCCCGGGCCGTCGGTTCGGTGAACGTCCACCACATGATGTTGCGCCGTTCCGGCGGCATCGCCGCGAAGTCGCCGTACCAGCTGACCGCGGCCGCGTTCCAGGCCAGCACGTCGCCGTTCTGGTTGGCGTGGTAGATCGGGCAGTCGTCCGAACTCAGCGCCGTGACCACCTCGGAGATGAACTGGCCCGGCTGCGGGTCCTGGCTCCGATTGGCCGGAGGGGCCTGGCCGTGGGCCAGCATGTGCATGTAGCGGCGCTCGTCCTCGGACAGGCCGAGCACCCGGGCCAGGCTGTCCAGTACTTCCGTGGACGGCCGAATGTTGCGCCCTTGTTCCAAATAGGTGTACCAGGTGGGACTGACCCCGGCGAGCACCGCCACTTCTTCGCGGCGCAGGCCGTTGGTGCGTCTTCTGGAGCCGGCGGGCAGCCCGACCGACTCCGGTGGGATCCGCTCTCTTCGCGTGCGCAGGAATGCGGCCAGCTCGTTCCTTTTGTCTCGGCCGTCCGGCACGCGATCCTCCTTTCGCTACTCGTCGTTCAGCGTAGAACACACACCGTGAGCCCGACCGGCTGGACGTTCGGGCAGCTCCGCTGCCCCTCGCTCATGAGATGTTCAGCTGTTTGGCAGCGTGACCGTTCCCCGACAACCGACACACCTCTCCCAAGGTTTGTAGTTCCCAAGACCTTAGCCCAGAAACGGGCCAATAGGACCGGCCGGAGGCCTGTGATCGCGCCCATCCGTCACCTGATCAGGTGTTTCGGACCCGTGACCGTGTGATCGGGGATCGGTACTGGTATTCGCAGTGCCACCACAAGCTGACTCTGCCGCCCCGCCGCGTCCCGATCGATGCTTGAGCAACGTCGAGGTAGGGGAAGGGGCTTGAAGTGGTGGTCTACCTGATCGCCGTGCTGACCGGGATCGCACTGGGCGGCGCCGCGGTGCTGAGCGTGCTGCGCACCGTCGTCAACCCGCGGGACCGGTCCTCGTTGGCGGCCCGGTTGACCGCGCGTCTCACCTACCGGCTGCTCCTGGCCAGCACGTCGGCGCTGCCGCAGCGGCGCCGGGAACGCGCGCTCGACCTGAGCGCGCCACTGAGCCTGACGGCGCTGCTCGCCATCTGGCTCGGCACCACGGCCGGGGCGAGCTGGCTGGTCGCTTACGGCCTGCCCGCTGGGGCGGGGCAGGCCGTGCACATCGCCGGCTGGGCGTTGGCGGGGCTGCAGGCCCTGCTGTTCTCGGTCTACCTGAGCAAGCTGATCGAGAGCTACCAGCGCCGGGAGGCCATCACCACTCGGCTGCAGGCCAGGGCCACCAGCCCGCTGGACGCCGAAGTGGTGCTGGCCGACCGGTTGCGCGGCGGCTCGCGGTCCGACCTCGGCACGGCCTTCGAGCACTGGGCCGACTGGATGGCCGACGTCCGGTCCAGCCACGCCGGCTATCCGGCGCTGTTGTACCAGCGTCCGGCCGGACAGATGTGCTGGGTGGAGGCGGCCGTCATCGTGCTCGACGCGGCCGCGCTGACCGAGGCGGTCGCGCCGACATGGGCCCCGCCGAGCGTGCGCGTCCTGCTCGCCGCCGGCAGCGACTGCATCCAGAGGTTGGCCTGGCAGCTGAACATTCAGCTCGAGGTGCCGACCGTGAGCATGCACGGGCGCGAGGAGCGGGCCTTCTCCGACTCCGTGCGCTACGCGGCGGCCGCCGGCCTGCCGATGGAGCGGGACAGCGAGAAGTCGTGGCTGGCATTTCAGGACAGCCGCACCCGGTACGCGCCGCACGCCGACGCGATCTGCCTGCACCTCAGATATCTGAAGGGGTCATGGGGGCCGGAAACGGATAGCGGCGCCATGGGGGAGGCCGCCGCACCGCGCTCGATCCAGTGAGAGTTCGCCATTCGTCACGGTGGGGGAGAAATGCACACGATCACGAAGACGACGAATCCGGAAGCCGGCCGGGCCGGTGGCGGGCTGTCCTGGTTCTGCCAGGGGCTGTTCGCCTCGCTGCCCCGGTCCGATCAGCGCCGCTGGGCCGAGGTCTATGTGCGTGGCCTCATCGAGGTTCCCGGCCGCAAGTCCATCCGCCGCATTTCCGACCACGTCCTGGGCTGGCGGGCCGACCAGTGCCTGCAGCAGTTCGTCAACCAGAGCCCGTGGCAGTGGGAACCGGTGCGGCGCAGCCTGGCCACCCAGTTCGCCGCGACCACGCCGGCCCAGGCGTGGGTGTTGGAGGAGGCCGTCTTCCCCAAGAACGGGGACAGCTCGGTCGGTGTGGCCAAGCAGTACGTGCCGGCCGCGCGACGCACCATCAACTGCCAGCTCGGCGTCGCGGTGTTCATGGCCAACGAGTCCGCCAGCTGCCCGGTCAACTGGCGGCTGCTGCTGCCGCGCAACTGGTCGGACGACGAAGTCCGCCGCTCGCGAACCCATGTGCCGGAGGAGGAACGGCACCGTCCTATGTGGTCGTGCGCGCTGGACGCCATCGACGAGATGGTCACGCAGTGGGGCCTCGCCCCCGCGCCGATCGTGGTCGACGCCAGCAGCCACGCCGACATCGGCGAGCTGATCGACGGCCTTGAGCAGCGCGGACTCCGTTATCTGGTGCGGATTCCCGCCGACACCGCGGTGCCGCCGGTCAACGGCCGCCGGTTCACCGCGGGCGAGCTGGCCATGCTGGCAGCCCGCCGCGGCCAGCTGACGATGAGCTGGCGCGACCCGGCCACGCAGCGCGTCGGCTCCTCCCGGTGGATCCTCGGTGTGATTCCCAACGCGGAGAACGTGGTCCAGATGGCCCCGCACGCCGCGTACCGGCGGATGCGCCGGATCGCCGCCGAATGGCTGCCCGGCAGCATCGCGCCGACCTCGGTGTGGCTGACCAACATGCACAACGCGCGGCTGCCCGAGCTGGTCGCCCTGACCCGGCTGCGGCGGCGCACCGGGGAGGACATGGCCCGCCTCAACGACGGCTTCGGCCTGCGTCATTTCGAGGGCCGCAGCTTCCGCGGCTGGCACCACCACGTGACGCTCGCCTCCGCGGCGCACGCCTTTTCCACGCTGGCCGCCGTCGACGAGGAGTACGCCGACGAGTTGGCCACCCTGCGGCCGTACGCCTGAGGTCTGGAGGTCTCGTGCACTGGGATCCTGAGTCGGGCCGGATGAGTCCGCTGGAACACGCCCTGGTCTCGTGGCTGCCCCGCCGGCGCTGGTTCGCCGGCGGGGGACGGGACCCGCACCGGGTCGAGATCCTCTCCGCCGCCGAGCTGACCACCGACTGCGCCGCGGCCGGCGCGCTCGTGGTCGTCGAGGTGTCCTATTCGGACGGTGACACCGAGCTCTACCACGTGCCGCTGGGACAGCGGACCGTGCTGCCGTCGGACATCGGGTCGGCGGCGGTCATGACGGCCGCCGACGGCGTGGTCTACGACGCCACCGTGGACTCCGGGCTGATGGGCTCGCTGCTGGCGATGATCGGCGGCGCCGAGACCTCCGGCAGCATCGGCTTCTGCCCGGAGCCCGGCTCGTGGATCACCGGCTGCGACCCGGTTCCCGGCCGGCCGCTCGGGGTCGAGCAGTCCAACACCTCCGTCGTGTTCGGGGATCGGGCCATTCTCAAGCTGTTCCGGCACCTGACTTCCGGCGTCAACCCGGAGTTGGAGCTGCACCGGGTCCTGGGCGGCGCGCGGGTGCCGCGGCTGCTTGGCTCGATCGAGGGCACCCTGCGCGGCGCGCCCGTGACCTTGGGCGTGCTGCATGAGTTCGCCGCCGGCTCTCGGGACGGCTGGTTGCTGGCCACCGACGCCTTGCACAACCTGGTGTCCGGTGTCGACGACGGCTCGGCGTTCGTGGCCGACGTCGAACTGCTCGGCGCCGCGGTGGCCGATGTGCACGTGGCGCTGGCCGATCGGCTCGGCGTATCCACAATGGACAGTGAGACCCTGGCCGACGTCTTGTGCGCACGCTTGGATCGGGCCCTGGCGGCGGCCCCCGCGCTGGGCCGGCACGCCGACCGCATCCGGGCCGTCTACCGGGCTCCCGCCGCGGCCGGCGAGAAGGTGCTGACCCAGCGCGTGCACGGAGATCTCCATCTCGGGCAGGTGTTGCGGGCCGGCGACGGCTGGCTCCTGATCGACTTCGAGGGTGAGCCCGCCGCCGAGGACATCTCCGCCCCGCACTCCCCGCTGCGCGACGTCGCCGGCATGCTGCGCTCCTTCGACTACGCCGCCGGCCAGGTCGGCGACGCGTGGTCCCGCTGCCAGTCCGAGCGGTGGCTCTCCCAGGTGCGGTCGGCCTTCATCGCCGGCTACAGCCGGGAGTCCGGCGTCGACCTGGGCCGCGCCCGCTCGGTGCTGACCGCTTACGAACTGGACAAGGCGGTGTACGAGGTCGCGTACGAGACGAGGAGTCGCCCTGCCTGGGCCGACATCCCGCTCCGCGCCGTCTCCGCCATCCTGGGCGGGTGACCGCCCCCTGTGCTGACGCCCCGCCCCCTTGCCGGGGCGTCAGCACAGCCTTTGTCCTGGCCCTTGCCCGGAGGGATCTCGCATGAACGTCGACACCTTGCGGGGCATCGCCCTTTTCGCCGCCCTGGACAGCTTCCAGCTGGCGTGGATCGCCGAGGCCGGCGCCGAGCTCTCGCTGGCCGACGGCGAGGTGCTCTTCCACGACGGGCAGCCGGCCGACGCGTTTTTCGTTCTGGTGGACGGGGAACTGGCCTTCAGCGCGCGGGACGCCGG
>NZ_KK037166.1:3925265-3957498 GCF_000568255.1 Kutzneria sp. 744 | reverse complement strand
CCGCGGCACCGGTCTCGGCCTCTACCTCTCGCACGAGATCGTCACCCGCCGCCACGGCGGCGCCATCTCGGTCTCATCGGTCCCCGGCGACACCCGCTTCTGCGTCCGCCTGCCAGTGCGGTCCTAGGCGAATCTCGCGACGTAACTCACACGATGGGGTCCGGGGCTCGCCCCGGCGTGGGGGTGTGGGGGCCGTGCCCCCACAAGGCACACCAAGGGAAATGGCCCGGCGATAGCATCGCCGGGCCATTTCACGCGGGTGAGTGACGGGATTCGAACCCGCGACACCTGGGATCACAACCCAGTGCTCTACCGACTGAGCTACACCCACCATAGATCACTGTCGTTTCCGACCTTGACCGCGATAAGCGTAGCGCATGCCGTCTTCAGCTCAAAAACGGGTTACCCCTGTCCGGCCGCCCTGAGCACCTCGGCCGCCGCGGCCTGCGCTTGTTCGCTGGTCGGGCCCGGCTGCGGCACGAACGCCGTCGCCCGGTAGTAGGCCAGCTCGCGGATCGACTCGTGGATGTCGGCCAGCGCGCGGTGGGCCAGGCCCTTGGCCGGCTGCGCGTAGTAGATGCGCGGGTACCAGCGCCGGCACAGCTCCTTGATGCTGGAGACGTCGACCATGCGGTAGTGCAGGTGGCTGTCCAGCGCCGGCATGTCACGGGCGATGAAGCCACGGTCGGTGGCGATGCTGTTGCCGGCCAGCGGTGTGGTGCGGGGGTCGGGCGCCCATTGCCGGATGTAGTCCAGCACCAGTTGCTCGGCCTCTTCGAGCGTGGTCGTCGACCGGCGCACCTCTTCGGTCAGCCCGCTGTGGGCGTGCATGTCACGCACCACGTCGGGCATCGCGTCCAGCGCTTCGTCGCCGGCGTGGATCACCACGTCGACACCGTCTCCGAGCACGTTCAGCTCCGCGTCGGTGACCAGGGCCGCGATCTCAATCAGGGCGTCTTTGCCCAGGTCGAGCCCGGTCATCTCGCAGTCGATCCACACCAGACGATCAGTCACCCGCAGGAGCCTATCCCGCCACGGTGCGTGTTCGCCTGAACGCGCGGTTTCGGGCTGTTCGGCCTAGTGTCGTCAGTGCCGTTCGGGGTATCGGTTCCGGGAGGTCCGCGTGGACGCGTTCGAGGAGATCGCCGCCGGTTACGCCACCGAGGGCGGTGCGCTGGAGCTCGGGTCCGCCGTCGTCGACGGCGTCGTCAACGCCTCGGCCCGGGTCCGTCTGCCGCTGGCCACGCTGAACCGCCACGGCCTGATCGCCGGCGCCACCGGCACCGGCAAGACCAAGACCCTCCAACTCATGGCCGAGCAGCTCTCCGCCGCCGGCGTGCCCGTCGTCATGGCCGACGTCAAGGGCGACCTCTCCGGCCTGTCCCAGCCCGGCGCCGGCGGCGACAAGGTCGCCAAGCGGGCCGCCGAGACCGGCGACGACTGGGCCGCCGCCGGCTTCCCCGCGCAGTTCCTGTCCCTCGGCGACGGCGGCGGCTCCGTCCCCGTGCGGGCGACCATCACCAGCTTCGGGCCCATCCTGCTGTCCAAGGTGTTGGGCCTCAACGACACCCAGGAGTCCACCCTCGGGCTCATCTTCCACTGGGCCGACTCCCGTGGCCTGCCCCTGTTGGACACCAAGGACCTTCGCTCCGTCATCCAGCACCTGACCGGCGACGAGGGCAAGGAGGACCTCAAGGGCCTCGGCGGCGTCTCTCCCGCCACCGCCGGCGTGATCCTTCGGGCCCTGCTCAACCTCGAGGCCAACGGCGGCGACACCTTCTTCGGCGAGCCCGAGCTCGACCCCACCGACCTCATGCGCGTCGACGGCGGCCGCGGCGTCGTCACCCTCCTGGAGCTCGCCGAGCTCCAGGGCAACCCCGCCCTCTTCTCCACGTTCCTGATGTGGCTGTTGGCTCAGCTGTTCCACCAGCTTCCCGAGGAAGGCGACCTGGACAAGCCCAAGCTGATCTTCTTCTTCGACGAGGCGCACCTGCTGTTCGCCGACGCCTCCAAAGCCTTTCTGGAGCAGATCGTCCAGACCGTCAAGCTCATCCGTTCCAAGGGCGTCGGGGTCTTCTTCTGCACCCAGCTCCCCACCGATGTGCCCAACGCCGTGCTCTCCCAGCTCGGGGCCCGGGTCCAGCATGCCCTTCGCGCCTTCACCCCCGACGACCAGAAGGCCTTGGCCCAGACCGTCAAGACCTACCCCACCACTCCCCACTACGACCTCGGCAAGGCCCTCACCACCCTCGGCATCGGCGAGGCCGTCGTCACCGTCCTTTCGGAGCAGGGCGCCCCCACCCCCGTCGCTTGGACCCGCCTTCGGCCGCCCCGTTCCCTCATGGCCTCCATCGGCGCCGACGCCGTCAAGCAGGCCGCCGCCTCGTCACCCCTGTTCGCCAAGTACGGCCAGGCCGTCGACCGCGAGTCCGCGTACGAGATGCTCTTGGCCAAGGTCGCCCCGCCGTCCTCCTCCGACCCCGCCGGTCCTTCAGACCCCTCAGACCCCGCGCCCCGCAAGGACTCCGCCGACCCCGGCCTCATCGGCCAGGTCCTCGGCAACCCGGCCGTGAAGTCCTTCCTCCGCTCCGCCGGCTCCGCCCTGGGCCGTGAGATCACCCGAGGAATCTTCGGAACCTCCCGCCGCCGCTGACTCCTGCGTGGTGGCTCTTCGGTATGTGAGTGGCTCCCTTCGCTTCCTTACCCACCTCACGTATCCGCCCGCCGACGTTCCCCGTCCGCCCACAGCCGCTCCGACTCCTTCCGCTGACGTCCAAGGCCCCCGTCCGCCGGCGTTCCGTTCTGTTCCCCGTCGACCTGTTCGGGATCCTCGCTTCACCCGCCGGTCTTTCCCGTCTGCTCACCGGGATCTCGGCCCGCCAGCGCTGTTCCCGTCCACCCGCCCGTGGTTCCACCCCGTCCACCCGCCTGCGGTTCCGCCCCGTCCACCGAAGCTCCCGGCCCGCTCGCCGGCCTTGCCGGCCCACCCGCCGGAGCTGCCGGTCTGCTTGCTGGCGTCCTGGTCAGGCCGCCCGTGTTCGCCGTCGCCCCCACAGGGTTCCTGGGTTCACGCACTGGTATTGCGGACCGGCCCGCTGGCGTCCGCCGTCGACCCGCCGGGCTCATGACTCGCCCGCCGGTCTCCCGGATCTGACTGCTGGCGTTCGCCGTCGACCTGCTGGGGTTCTTGGTTTGGCCGCGGGTCTCGCGGGTCTGGCTGCTGGTGTTTGCCGTCGATCTGTAGGGCTCTTGGTTCGCCTGCCGGTGTCCCGGGCCCGCCCGCTGGCGTTCGCCGTTGACCCGTTGGGTTCTTGATTCGCTCGCCGGTGTCCTGGGTCTGGCTGCTGGTGTTTGCCGTCGACCTGCTGGCGTTGTTGGTTTGCCCGAGGTGTCCCGGGCCCACCCGCTGGTTTCCGCCGTCGCTCAGCCGGGCTTTTGGTTTGCCTGCGGGTCTCCTGGGTCTGGCTACTGGCGTTCGCGGTCAACCTGCTGGCATTCGCCGGTGGGTGTTCCGGATCCGCTCGCTGGTGTTCTCCGTAGATCCGTCGGGTCCGTGGTTCGCCTGCCGACGCTCCGCGTCCGCCGCTGGTGTTCCGGCCGACACGCTGGAGTTCTCGGTTCACCTGCTTGTGTCCCGGTGTCCGTTGAGGAGTTCACGGTCCGCCCACCGAGGCTCCGGCCCGTCTGCCGGTTTGCTGCACGCCTGCCCATGCTCTCGGTCCGTCAGCTGGCGTTGCCGGTCTGCCCACTGGTGTTCAGGTCCGACCGCCTGTGTTCGCCGTCGACCCGCTGGGATTCCGATCCGTAGGCCTGGCTTCCCTGTCGACCCGCTCGTGAGCTTCAGGTCTGCCCGTCGACGCCTCGGGTCCGCCTGCTGGGGTTCTTGGTTCGCCCCACCGATGCTCCGGTTCGCCGGCCGACCTGCCTGTCGGTGTTCCCGGTTCACCCGCCGGTGTTCCCCTCCCGCGTCACCCCAGCGCCCACCACCAGCACCGCTTCCCCGCGTCCCATAGGCCGAGCGCGTGAAATCGTGGGACTTTTCGGGTGTCTAGTCGACATAATCCCGAAACACGTTCGTCCCCTTGCCGATTTAGCGTCCATGGTGGACGTCGACCCGGGAGGTGGGTGGGATGACCGGTCCCTGTGTCGTCTGCGGTACGGAGAGGCCTGGTTCTCCGTCGGACTTCTTCTGCTCCGACCAATGCCAGCGCGACTGGCACGGCGGACGGGTGGAGCCGTTGGTCAGCGACGGCAGCGCGTGGCTGCCGCCGAACGTGAACCGCACCGGCGAATCGTGGCGCGCGGCCTGAGTCAGACCGACCGCGTGCGGTAGGCGAGGTTGAGCACCCGCTCGACCAGCTTCGGCGCGACCGCGTAACCGGCGGCGGCGAGCAGGCCGAACGGCAGATCCACGGACTTGGGCCGCTTGACCAGCGCACGCACCACCAGCCGGGCGGCCCGCTCCGGGGTGGCGGCCGGCATCCGGTCGTAGACCCGGCTCGGGCCGATCATCGGCGTGCGCACGAGTGGCATGTGCACGGTGGTGAACGTGATGCGGTCACGCAGCGTCTCGGCCGCCGCGACCTGGCTGAACTCGTCCAATGCCGCCTTGGAGGCCAGGTACGCGGCGAACCTCGGCGTGCGCGTCTGCACGCCCATGGACGAGATGTTGACCACGTGCCCGCCGCCGTGCTCCCGGAAGTGCGGAAGCAGTCCGAGCACCAGCCGGACCGGCGCGAAGTAGTTGATCGCCATCGTCCGTTCGAAGTCGTGATAACGGTCGCGCGAGCTGTTGAGCGACCGCCGGATCGACCGGCCGGCGTTGTTGACCAACATGTCCACCCGAGTCTGCTCGGTCAGCACCTGCCTGAGCATCGCCTCGACGGAGTCGGCATCCGTAAGGTTACATGTGTAAGCATACGCTTCGCCGCCGCGAGCCGCGATTCCGTCGCGGACCTGCGCCAGTTCGTCGGCCCGACGGGCGACCAGCAGTGGGATCGCACCGAGTCCGGCGATCGCGAACGCCGTGGCCCGGCCGATGCCGGAGGACGCGCCGGTGATGAGGATGCGCTTGCCGGCCAGCGGCGACGATCGGGTCATGCGGCGATGATGCCACTACCTACTCGTGAGTAGGAAGTGGTCGTGGCAGCATGGCTGACCATGGCGAGGTGGGGAGAGTTCCGGGCCAGGCCGTTCCACTTGGGCTTCGGCGTGTTGGCGATCGCGTGCGCGATCCTCAGCGCCACGCTCGTGGACGACGCCGTGCTGCGCGCCGGCTGGATCGCTATCGGCTGCGCCGGCCTCGTGTGGCTCGGCTTCGTGTCGTGGGCGCTGATCCGTCAGCGCAAGCGGAGTTCCAACACCTGACCCGGCCACGAGTCGACTGTGAAGGTGTCCGTCGGCGTGAATCCCGCTGAGACGTAGAAGGCGACCAATGCTCGGTCGTCGCCGGCGTAGCAGTCCACGCGGACCCGCCCCACGCCTTCCTTGATCGCGCGTGCTTCCGCGTGCTTCAGCAGCATCCGCCCCGCCCCGCGCGCTTCTGGGAACCGTGCGCTGACCAGGCTCGACACGTACAGCTCCGGCATGTCGGTCGGCGGGATGTGCTCCTGCGGCTCCCCGAGCGCCATGAAGCCCGCCGCGCGGCAGTCCACCTCGGCGATCCACGCCTCGCCGGCCAACTGCCGCCGCATGGTCTCCATCAGCTTCGAGTCGGTCGAGAACGGCTCCGTGCCCCACTGTCCGGTGCGGCCCTGCTCCGCCAGCCAGCGCACGGCGTCGTCGAACAGGACGCCTACCGTCTCCAGGTCGGCGTCCGTGCCTCGGCGGAGCTTCATGCCGGCTCCGACGCCGTCACCACCGCATCCCTCAGTGCCGCCCGCAGTCGTCCGACCTCCAGCGGCGCCAGCACGGCGGTCTCTCCCGGCGGCGCGACCAGCACCACATGGCCCTGGCTGACGAACACCGTGAGATCGCGGCGTCGGCCCGCCACATCCCGGCAGGTCACCAACCATTCCTTGCGGTCAACCACGTCTTCCGCCTCCCAGCCCTTCGGTGCCTGACAACATCGCGGCGCTCGCAGCGGTGTGACGCACCCCGGCCGACGACGTGACGCGGGTTTCGCGGCCAGATCGCGTCTTACCCCGTGGTTGATCACGCCGTGCTGCCGCTTAGCCTCGCACGTCCGAGCCGCCGATTGTCACCTGGGAGGGTGATCAGGCACCCCCGCCCGCACCCATGACCACCGCTTTTAGGCAGAAGGGCCGAAGCGTCGCCCGCCCGTTCGGGTGATCCCGCCTACTCTCGCCCACCCATCGTCACGCCTGCCGGACCCGATCCACATCAACGCGAGCCAATCGGGCCGCCTCCATCGCCGCTCCGACTCCCACGATGTCGTCGACCTCCACAACGTCGTCGAACTTCCGTGTCGCCGGCCTCTATCGCGCCGCCGGCCTTCACCGCACCCCGGCCTCCAGGACGTCGTTGACTTCGACCATGTCGCCGACCTTCACCGCGTCGGCGACTTCCGCGAGGCCGCAGGCCTCACGACGTCGCCCACTCCCACCACTTCACCGGCCCCCGCAACTTCGCCCGACTTCTCCATGTCGTCGAACTTGTCCATGACGTCGAACTTCTGGATGTCGTCCAACTTGCCCGTGCGGCCGAACTTCTCTCCGTCGTCGAACATCTGCCCGTCGTCGAACTTCTCGAGTTCGACGAACTTCTGCATCTCGTGGACCTTCTCCGCTTCGCCGGACTTGTCCGCGTTGTCGAACTTCTCCACTTCGCCGAACTTCTCCGCACCGCCGAACTTCTCGATGTCGTCGAAGTTCGCCGTCGCGCCGCTCGCCGCCGCAGCAACGTCCGCCGCTTCGACGGCCGCAACCCGTTCCGATCGGGTCACGGTCGCCGCCGCGTCGCCGTCCTTGATCAGAAGCGCCGCCACCCCGGACGCGATCATCAGTCCGGCCGCCACCGCGAACGCCACGTGATAGCCGAGCAGGTGGCCTGTCCCACCCGAAGCCCCGCCGCTGCTGAACGCGGCAAGCACGCTGCCCAGCACCGCCACACCGATCGCCGACCCAGCCTGCCGGCCGGAGTTGTACAGCGTGGACGCCCGCCCCGTCTTGGCCGGCGGCACCTGCGCGAACGCGGCGGTCTGCGCCGGGTTGAAGTTGTTGGACATGCCCAGTCCCAGGTAGAACATGATCAACATGACCGCCCACTGCGGCGTGGCCGCCCCGACCAGCGTCATCAGCATCATTCCGACCGCCGCGTTCACCACACCCAGCACGATGTGCAGCCGGGGGCCCAGCGTCGAGTACACCCGACTGGCGATCTGCGTGCCGACCAGCACGCCGACGGCCTCCGGGAACGTCGTCAGCCCGGTCTGCCACGCCGAGACGCCGAGTCCGGACTGATAGAGCAGCGGGAACACGAACAGCGTGCCGAGAAAGCCGGCCGTCGACATCAGCTGGACGATATTGATGCTCCGGAACAGTCGGTCGCCGAACAGTCGTAGGTCCAACATCGGCTCCGGCACCCGCAGTTCGACAATCACGGTCGCGGCCAGCAGGGCGGCGCCGAGCACGCCCGTGATCAGAATCTGCGGCGCGCCCCAGCCCAGCGTGGCGCCCTCCGTGAGTGCGTACATCAGCAGCGCGAAGCCGACGCCGGACAGCACAAAACCGGCGACGTCGAACCGCCCGGCGCCCGGCTCGCGGTGCTCACGCAGCAGGAACAGCCCGAACAGGAAGGCCAGCACGCCGACCGGCAGGTTGACGTAGAACACCCAGCGCCACGACAGCGTGTCCACGAGCAGGCCACCCAACACGGGTCCCATCGCCGGCGCGACCGCCGTCGGCAGAATCAGCACGCGGTTCACCCGCATGCGCTCGGCCAGCGGGAACTCCCGGTACAGCATGGCCAGGCCGATCGGCGCGAGCATGCCGCCGCCGAGGCCCTGGAGCAGCCGGAACGCGACCAGTTCGGGGAGCGACTGGGCCACGCCACACAGCGCCGACGCCAGCGTGAAGACGGCCAGGGCGATCAGGAACACCCGCTTGGTGCCGAACCGGTCGCCCAGCCAGCCCGACGCCGGGATCACCAGGGCGAGGCTGAGCAGGTAGCCGACGACAACCGCGCCCGCGTCGGCGGCGGTCACGTGGAACTGGGCGGCGATCGTCGGCAGCGCGACGTTGACGATGGTCGTGTCGAGGATGTTGAGGAAGAGCGCCGCGACGAAGACGACGCTGACGACAACCTTCGGGCTCAGCTGGCGTAACCCCACCGCTCGACTCCCTCACGAAATGTTTGCATGCGACAACGAAACATTCCAACAGGGGTGGCTCGGGGGTTGTTCCTTCGCCGAGGGTGATCCGCGCTGCGGGGTGGGCCGAGCCTCAGCTCAGGTCGTAGGGCATCAGGGTGGTGAGCGCGTCGTCGACGCTGACCCAGCTGCCCTCGGTGCCGGGCAGCACGAGATCGTAGGTGCGGTCGAGGAAGTCGGCCAGCTCCTGCGCGGACGCCTCGAACATGGCCAGACCGGCGGGCGAGCTGACGACCAGCATCACGAGCTCGATGTCGTCGACCGCCGGGCGGATGCGGACGTCACCGGAGCCGGCCTCCGCGATCAGGCCGTCGGCGAGCAGGTCACGGGCGAAGCACCACTCCACCCAGCCGGACGGGCCGGAGCGGAACGCCGCTGTCACTGCGTACGGGTCGCGGGTGTCGTAGCGGAGTTCGACCTCGACGGGGACCGACGGTGCATCGGGCACCAACAGGTCCAGCACCGCCATCGAGCGGAGCGTCATGTGGTCGTTACGCATCGTGTTCACCCCTCGGCTTCCCGACACTCGTCCTGAGTCAACAGTGGCGGAGTCCTCTGGAGAACTTGTCCACGTTCACTCAATGTCGCCCCCAGGCGGAGTTGCCCGCTCAATCTGTCACTCATCCGGGTGGCGGTCCAGCGGTTTCGTCATTCACCGTACGAAAGTGTGGGGATATGACCTGAAAAGGGGAACGGCCTTGCCCCTGTTGTGACCACTTTCAGACGTGATGATCGCTACACCCGTGGGCCGTCCGGGCCGCCGCCGCCCTCGTCGGGCACCGCCAACCGCAGCAGCACGCGCCGCAGCGCCGCTCTTCCTCCGTGCTCAACGCGTCGAGCACGGCCCGTTCGACCAGTTCCAGTTCGAGCCGGACCGCCGCCTGGACCTGGCGACCCTTCTCTGTCAGCTCGGGATACGCACGCGACGGTCGCTCGGATCAGGTCTCCGGACGATCAGTTCCTGCTGCTCCGTCCGGTCCGGGACGGAAGCCGTGGTCGTTTCGTCGAGTCCGAGCCGATTGTCCGGCCCAGTGGTGTCTGCTGACGACGCTCCGACGGCGTCGTCACCACCAGTTGCCCTCGGACGCTGGCGACGTCCATCGCCGCGCCCATCCGCTCTGTGGGCTCGTGGCACAGCCAGTTCATGTCGCCCCGCTCGCCGCGGACCTTCACGACGCGGCCCGGCTGCCCGGTCTCCCTATGTACCTCCGCCCTTTCGCATCCTCGCTGACCTGGTCAAAGCCTGTTCCGTACCCGAACGTCGCCGGGCATCGATGTCGCGCAGTTACGTGGCCCAGCCTCGTGAGCTGACCTCGACTAGTTGGGCCGTCCAGCGGTGTTCACCTCTGCGACACGCCGGTATAAGACGGTCCCCTTGTTCCGTGTCGGCCACTGCCAGACTTGCCCGAGTTGCCTGGTCCGGCTGGTGGGAGGACACAAGCGATGGTCGAACCGCTCGGAGACGTACTCGATCGAGCAGCCAAGTTGAGTGCCTCCGGCCGGCGACGCAAAGCCGTTGCCCTGCTGCGCGGTATCGCCAGCTCCCATCCCGACAGCGCCGAGGTCTGGTGCCGGCTTGCCGCCGCACTGCTTGACCGCGGCGACGCCACCGCCGCCCTTGCCGCCGCGCGCCGCGCGATACCGCTCGGTGGGGACAGGGCGTGGGCCCACCGTCTCGCCAGCAAGGCTTTGAGTCGTCTCGGCCGTCATGAGGAGGCCGTCTCCGCCGCTCGTCAGGCTGTGCGCTCGGCGCCCTCCGACTGGCGGTGCCGCATCGCCCTCGCCGAGGCGTTCGGCGCCGCGGGCAGTTGGCCCGACGCCGTCGACGCCGCCGCCCAGGCCGTCCGCTACCAGCCCGATCATGTCCGGCCGTATCTCATCCTCGGCGACGCCGCCCGCCGCACCGGCGATCTCGCCACCGCCGAGCACGCCTACCGCACCGCCATGCGTCGCAGACCGGGCGATCCTCGCGTTCGCGCCGAACTGGCCCGGCTCCGTCAGGCCACCCCTCGCTCCGCCGGACTGCAGAACTTCGCCGAAAACGAGAAGTTCGTCGACAATCAGAAGTTCGTCGAAGGCGAGGAGTTCGCCGCACTTCGCGATGTCGACCCACCCTCGGTTTCCGGTGGTCTTCCCTTCGCCCACCGCTCGACACGTCCGTGGACGAACTCCTCAGTCTCGTCCGACGAGTGGCAACCCCGTCGCACCGCCCACCGCTCTGCCGTCGACCACGGCTTCGTCGACCACCGGGCCGCCGATCATCGGGCTGCCGACCAGCGCACCTTCGACCATCAGGCCGTCGACCACCCTGCCAGCTACCGGTCTGCGATCAACCGCCTCTTCGGCAGCCGTCTTGCTGGAGCCCGTCCTGCGGCCAACGACGTCGACGGCCCGTCCGCGTTGGGCGACCGCCTCTCCGATGGCCGGCCCGCTCGCGGCCGAACTTCCGCTTTTCGTCGAACTTCAGCATACGGTCGACCTTCCGGCGACGACCGCACGTCAGACGGCGGTCGAACTTCGCCCAGCCGCCGGTCCGCAGTCGACGGCAGCCTGACCGTCGACCACTCTCGCGGTGACCGATCCCCGCGAGTCGATCGTCCGGCAGCTGATCGGTCCCCAAGTCGAGACCGATTCGTCGAGACCGGCCGCTCCCACGGTGTCGGTGGGCCTTCGGGAGCCGGTCGGTCGCCGTTGGCGGAGAAGCTGGCTTGGCGTGCCGTCCGACAGCTGTCCATGGCCGTGGTGATCGCCGGCATGTTCCTGATGGTCGCCGGCCTGCCGAAGCCAACCCCGGTGCTCGCCTGGCTCGGCTTCGCCATCCCGTGCGTCGTCGTGGTCCTGGCCTTCGTCGAGCTGTTCCGGGTTCCGTCCGGCTATCGGTTCGCGGTCTTGACCCTGCCGTTGCGCCGGCCGGTTGTCGGGCTCGCCTGCGTGCTGCTCGCGTCGTCCAACGCCCTCGTGCTGCTCTGGGCCATGCTCGACCGGGCCAACGCCGGCACCATGGAGCCGCTCATCTTCGCCCTGGTCTGCGCCGTCTGCGCCGGTGCCGTGTCCCTGGTCAGTGAGGCCTAGGCGTAGCACGGCCTAGAGGGATGACCCGTTCGCCACCGCCCGGGCCGCGCCGGACAAGCGTCGGACAAGCGGTACGTCAGCCGACACCGGCAGCATTCGGTGTGACTCAGCAGTGGTCATCCGCCCTGGAGGTGTGCTCGTGAGCGGCTTGGGGCTCGACTCCGTCGCCGAGACCGTCTATCTGACGGCACTCACCCGCGTCCGCTGGCGCCTCGCCGATCTGAACCGCCACATCGATCTCGGCCACCCCGATGCCGCCGTTCGCCCGCATCCCGACGGTCGCGTCGCCGCCGCGCTCGATCGCCTGCGAGCTGATGGGCTGATGGTCGCCTCCGCAGAAGAGAGCGGCGCTGTCCGTGCCGTCGACCCGGCCCTCGCACTGCCCGTGCTGGCGGCGAGTCGGGTGTGGGGCCTCAGCGCCGGCGACTCGCGACCGCAGGCCTTGTCCATCGCCCAGCTCATCGCCCGTCACGAGCCGCCCGGTCCCGATCACCTCTATGGCCTGGACGAGATGAACTCGTTCGCCGAACACCTCGTCGCCAACGCCCGCCGGGAAGTCGTGATCCTCAGCGGGGAGCACCGAACCGGCTCGTTCGAGTTCGCCACCCCGGTCGCCGAGGCCGTGCTCCGTCGCGGTGCTCAACTCCGGCTGGTTTGGCGCAGCGAGCTGATTCGCACGCCGGCCGTCGCCGCGCACGCCACCTGGCTGCGCACCCGGGGCGCCGCACCCCGGATCGTCCCGATCCTGCCGACCACAATGCTGCTCGTCGACCGTTCGGTCGCCATGGTCATCACCGGCGACCGTGCCGTCGTCAACCGGGCCACCTCGTCTGTCACACCGCTCTGCGTGCTCGCCGACCAGCTCTGGGCCAACAGCGGCCCCGGTCCTCGCCGCCCTCACCTGCCCGACGAGACGCCCCGTCATCACAAGGTCCTCCGCCTGCTCGCCGACGGCCTCACCGACGACGCCATCGCCCGCCAGGTCGGCGTCAGCGTCCGAACGGTGCGCAACGACATGGCCGCCGCCATGCTCAGCCTCGACGCGCGCAGCCGTTTCCAAGCCGGCGTCCGCGCCGCCCAACTCGGCCTGCTCTGAAGCCTCACCCCGAGCAGTCAGTGATCAGTCGCCCTCCGGCCGCAGTGCCGGGCCGAACGGGAACGTCGCCCGACGCAGCCACCGCTCGCCGTCGGAGTAGACCAGCCACGCCTCGGTCAGACGGTCGCGGAGGGGAAGTTCGACGGAAAGCTCGTTTTCGACGAAGTTCTGGATTTCGTCGGAGACGTCCATCGCGACAGTGAGGTGGGGCTGGATGTCGTCGCCGAATTCGCCGCCGTAGGGCGGGTGGTCCGGCCAGCGCGCGGCCACTCGACGGGTGAGCTCGCGGAACGGTTCCTCCGGTTCGGGCCGCAGATACAGGACCGTCGGGAAGCGGCGGAACTCAGCCAGCCGGACGTCGATCGGCGGTGCGTCGGCGAAAATCGCGGCCAGGGCAAGCTCGTCCTCATCGGTCAACCGGTCCATCGGCACCCACGGGAACAGCACGGTCACATGGGCCTCGACGACGCGTGGCGGGACGCCCGGTCGATCCAGGAGCGGCTCCGCCGCCAGCACGGGGATGATCACGCCGGTGACGCCGAGTGGCAAGGTCATAGCCGTATTGTCGGAGGAATGCGCCAGGATCAGCACGGAATTTCGGTGCACGCGGCAACTGCGGCGGCGGTCGAGGAGCTGGACGGAGCCGTCGACTCGCTGCTGCACTTCCGCCTCGACGTCGGCGAACGATCTGAGCGTGTGGTCACCGAGGACCCGCTGCAGCCCACGGCCAACGCCATGCGGGTGTACCTGGCCGTGCTGAGCACCGATCCGCAGTACGTGCCGCCGATCGCGGCGAAGTTCGCCGAGTTCCGGCAGCACGTTGGCGACCTCACCGTCGGCGAACGCCTCCATGTCGAAGCCGCGGCCCGGCTTCTCGACGGAGACCTCCACGCCGCCGGCGCACTGCTCGCCGACCTGGTGGCCGAACAGCCCCGCGACGCCCTGGCGCTGGCCGTCGGTCACCAGATCGACTTCCTCACCGGCAACGCCACGTCGCTCCGTGATCGCATCGGCGGCGCGTTGCCCGCCTGGAGCACGGCGGATCCGCACTACGCCAACCTGCTCGGCATGTACGCCTTCGGCCTGGAGGAATGCGGCCACTGGGAGCTGGCCGAGCAGACGGGCCTGCGGTCGATGGAGCTCGACGCCGCCGACGTCTGGAGCGTGCACGCCGTCGGTCACACCCACGAGATGCGGGCCACCTACAACGACGGCATCGCCATGCTCGACCGCCGCCGGCCCGACTGGGATCAGGGCAACCTGCTTCGCGTGCACATCTGGTGGCATTACTGCCTGTTCCTGCTGGAAGCCGGCCGCTACCGCGAGGCACTCGACCTCTACGACGAGCGGCTCGCGCCGACCGAGGAGTCGACCATCACCGAGGCCGTCAACGCCGCGAGCCTGATGTGGCGGCTGCACCTGCTCGGCGAGGCGGTCGGCGACCGTTGGGCCAAACTCGCCGCGACGTGGCCGCCGCGCATGACGGTCCCGTTCAACGCGTTCAACGACATGCATGCCGTCATGTCCTACGTCGGAGCCGGCGAGGACAACTTGGCCGCAGACCTCGTAGCCGACCGCCGCCGCTACGTCGCCGAAGCCGGGCCCGAGACCAACGTCGCCACGACCGCGCGCGTCGGCCTGCCCATATGTGAAGCACTGCTCGCATTCGGCCGCGGCCGCTACGCCGAGGCGGTCGACCTGCTCTGGCCCATCCGCCGCTACGTCCATGAGTTCGGCGGCAGCCACGCCCAGCGCGACGTCATGCAGCGCACGCTGGTCGAGGCCGCCATTCGTGCGGGCTGCACCGCACAGGCCCGGACGCTGGTCGGGGAGCGGATCAGCGTGCGACCGGACTCCCCGTACAACCAGCTCAAGATGCGTCAGCTGGACGGCTCCTGATCTCCAACATCGTGCAGCCGTCCACCGTCCGATAGGGACCGTGCGGCATCCCCGGCCGCCGCGAGGCGAAGTGGCCGGCACGAAACGTCCGGTCCAGCGTGATGTCGTGGAGGGATCCTTCGAGCAGCAGAACTTCCTCGAAGTAGTCGTGCCGGATCACGCTCGACGTCTCCGTACCCGGCGCCCATCTCGCGATCCGCGTGCCCACCTCGCCGTCGGCCTCCCGGCTGAGCACCCGTTCGCTGACCCCCGGCGCATTCGGGTCCGGCCGCCACGGCACGGTCTCGACGTCGAAGAACTCCAGTTCGTCCTTCATCCCGACCTCCGAAATCGATCGCCCTCACCCGTATGGCGAGATCAGGCTGCCGCCCGTCACCTGAGGCTCCGTCAGCTTCGAGGCCGGCCGCGAACTCGACCTCGCCGGCTAGACCGGCCTGCCCTCCTCAAGACTCGTCAACCGGGTCAACTCGTGTCCACTGTGGTCAAGTGTTGATTGGCCCATCCACTGTTGACAACACTCGTCAACACATCAACATTCGCTGACGATCCGGCCGTCAGAGGTCGCGCTCTCGACAACCGCGAGGTCGTCGAACATCACCCATGAAACGACCGGCTGCCGCGTCGCCCAAGACGAGCATTCCGGCGGCGGACCCGTCGACCGGCGTGATCGAGCACTGCGACGGTGAAGCGCTCGATCGCCGGAGTTGAGATGTTCGGCGGCGAAGCGCTAGGCCGTCACAACCGAGGAAGCTGACGACATGGTCGCGGCCGACCGCAAAGCCCGGCGCCGACTGACGGCGTCGGCGAGGGAGCGGAGCACGGACTCCGACACGTCCCAGCCCATGCAGGCGTCGGTGACGCTCTGTCCGTAGGCCAGTTCCTCGGCGTGGCCCAGCACCAGTTCCTGCCGCCCGGCCTCGAGGAAGCTCTCCAGCATGATGCCGACCACCTCGGTCTCGCCGGCGGCGATCCGGTCGGCGATGTCCCCGGAGACCAGGGGCTGGCGCAGGTGATCCTTGCCGCTGTTGCCGTGGCTTGCATCGACGATCACCCGCGCAGGCAGGCCGGACTTCGTCAGGCGGCCGACAGTGTGTTCGACGCTGGCGCGGTCGTAGTTCGGACCCGCGCTGCTGCCACGCAGGATGACGTGGCAGTCGGGGTTGCCGGCAGTCGAGAAGATCGCCGCCAGGCCGTCGTCGGTGATGCCGGGGAACACGTGGCTGGAGGCGGCGGCCTTGACGGCGTCGACGGCGGCCTGGACGTCGCCCTCGGTGGAGTTCTTGATCCCGATCGGCATGGACAGACCGCTGCACAGCTGCCGGTGCACCTGGCTCTGCGCGGTGCGGGCGCCGATGGATCCCCAGGTCACGGTGTCGGCGATGTACTGCGGAGTGATCGGGTCAAGGAACTCGCAGCCGACCGGCAGCCCCAGGTCGAGGATGTCGAGCAGCAGCTTCCGGGCGACGCGCAGCCCGTGGTTGACGTCGAAGGAGCCGTCCATCCGCGGGTCGTTGATCAGGCCCTTCCACCCGAGCGTGGTGCGCGGCTTCTCGAAGTACACGCGCATCACGACGCACAGCTCGTCGGACAGCTCGGCGGTCAGTGCGGCCAGCCTCCGCGCGTAGTCGAGGCCGGCCACGGGATCGTGCACGGAGCACGGTCCGACGACGACGAGTAGCCGGTCGTCGACGCCGTTGAGCACGTTGGTGACGGCGGTCCGGCTCTGCACGACGACGGCCTCGGCGGCGTCGGCGAGCGGGGCCTCGTCGCGCAGCAGCGCGGGCGAGACCATCGGCCGCGAGCTGACGATGCGCTGGTTGTGCGTGGACATCGGGGTTCCTCTCCAGCAGGCCGCCGGAGGTCCCGCCGGCCTGCCCTGTGTCTGGGGCAAAACAAAAGGCAGAGGCGAATCGCCTCTGCCTTGCCGGCTCTGGGTGCTTCGTGGTCAGCGCACGTGGTCGCCGCCGGGCCCACCCAGGGCCGGCTCGCTAAACCACGGATAGCTACGAAGCACGGAATCAGCCTAGCGCATGTTGACCGCGCCGATGCAATGGGTCAGGATCAGTCCATTGGAGCCGGGCGAGGAAGGGCGGTCCCCGTGATCACCGTCGACGCACTGCGCGAGTTGGTGGAGACCGGGGAGGTCGACACCGTCCTGGTGGCCATCGTGGACATGCAGGGCCGCCTTCAGGGCAAACGCTGCTCGGCCCGCTACTTCCTGGACGTGGTGCTCGACCACGCCACCGAGGGCTGCAACTACCTGCTCGCGGTCGACGTCGAGATGAACACCGTCGGCGGCTACCGGATGTCCTCGTGGGAGCGCGGCTACGGCGACTTCGTGATGCGCCCGGACCTGAGCACGTTACGGCTCACGCCATGGCTGCCGGGCACGGCGCTGGTGATGTGCGACGTGGAGTGGGAAGACCGCAGCCCGGTCACGGTCTCGCCGCGCCAGGTGCTGCGCCGCCAGCTCGACCGGCTCGCCGAGCGCGGCCTCGCCGCGTTTGTCGGCACGGAGCTGGAGTTCATCGTCTTCGACGACAGCTACGAGCAGGCGCACGACCTCGGCTACCGGGATCTCCGGCCGGCCAATCAGTACAATGTGGACTACTCGTTGCTCGGAACCTCCCGTATCGAGCCGCTTCTGCGTCGCATCCGCAACGAGATGAGCGGAGCCGGCCTGATGGTCGAGTCGGCCAAGGGGGAGTGCAACTTCGGTCAGCACGAGATCGTCTTCCGGTACGACGAGGCGCTGACGACCTGCGACAACCATGCGATCTACAAGACCGGCGCCAAGGAGATCACCGCCCAGGAGGGCCGCAGCCTCACGTTCATGGCCAAGTACAACGAGCGCGAGGGCAATTCCTGCCACATCCACATCAGCCTGCGCGGCACGGACGGCGATCTCACGTTCGCCGGTGACGGACTGCACGGCATGTCCACGACCGCGCAACAGTTCATCGCCGGCCAGCTGGCCTGCCTGCGCGAGCTGACGCTGCTGTACGCGCCGAACATCAACTCCTACAAGCGTTTCCAGCCCGGAAGCTTCGCGCCGACGGCCATCGCCTGGGGTAGTGACAACCGGACCTGCGCGTTGCGCCTGGTCGGTCACGGGGCGGGTCTGCGCATCGAAAACCGCGTGCCGGGCGGCGACGTGAACCCGTATCTCGCGGTCGCCGCGCTGATCGCGGCCGGTCTCCATGGCATCGACAGCGGACTGACGTTGGAGCCCGAGCTGTCCGGCAACGCCTACGCCTCGGACAAGCCGACGGTGCCGTCGTCGCTGCGTGAGGCCAAGGATCTGTTCGCGGCCAGCACGATCGCCCGCGACGCGTTCGGCGAGGACGTCGTCGACCACTACTGCAACGCGGCCCGTGTGGAGCTGGCCGCGTTCGACTCCGCCGTCACCGACTGGGAGCGTTTCCGTGGCTTCGAACGGCTTTGACCGCCGACCGGTCATCGGCATCACAACCTATATCGAACGTGCTCGTTACGGCGCATGGGATGTGGACGCGGCGCTGTTGCCGCGCACCTACGTCGACACGGTCGCGGCGGCCGGCGGCAACCCGGTCCTGTTGCCGCCGCTGGGGTTTGCTGATGTGTCCTTTCTAGACGGTTTGGTGGTCGCTGGCGGCGCGGACGTGGACCCGGCCCGCTACGGCGAAGCGGCGCATCCGGAAACCATTGGCGTGCGGCCGGATCGGGACGAGACGGAGTTCGCTCTGGTCGAGAGCGCCCTTGCCGCCGGCTTGCCGCTGATCGGTGTGTGCCGAGGCATGCAGGTGCTCAACGTCGTGCTCGGCGGCACGCTCACCCAGCACGTGCCCGATGTCACCGGCACGTCGACGCACCGCCCGGTGGTCGGCCAGTTCGGACGCACCGACGTGGAAATGGCGCCGGGCAGCGCGGTCGCCGACATCCTCGGCGACGCGGCGAGCGTCTCGTGTTCGCATCACCAGGCTGTGGACCGACTCGGCGACGGGCTGACGATCACCGCTCGATCGGCCGACGGCATCGTCGAGGCGGTCGAGCTGGCGGGCGCCGATTTCGCGCTCGGCGTGCAGTGGCATCCCGAACAGGACGCGGAAGTGCGGCTGTTCAAGGCTTTGGTGGCGAGAACGGGGAACGGGAAGTGACCACCTTCGATGTGATCAATCCGGCGACCGAGGAGCTGGTCGGCGCCGTCGAGCTGGCCACGCTCGACCAGACCGACGCGGCGATCGCCCGCGCCCAGGCCGCGTTGCCGGCGTGGAAGGCCGTCGCGCCCGGCGACCGGGCCCGGCTGCTGCGCAGGTTCGCCGCGGCGATCGACGCCGACCTGGAGAACCTGGCGCAGATCGAGGTCACCAACTCCGGCCACACCATCGGCAACGCGCGGTGGGAAGCCGGCAACGCGCGCGATGTCGTCGAGTACTACGCGGGCGCGCCGGAGCGCCTGTTCGGCCGGCAGATCCCGGTTGCCGGCGGTATCGACGTCACGTTCGCCGAGCCGCTCGGCGTGATCGGCGTGATCGTGCCCTGGAACTTCCCGATGCCGATCGCCGCCTGGGGTTTCGCGCCGGCGCTGGCCGCCGGCAACACTGTCGTCCTCAAGCCGGCCGAACTGACGCCGCTCACCGCGATCAGGCTGGCCGAGCTCGGACGCGAAGCAGGCATTCCGGAAGATGTCTTCCAGGTGCTGCCCGGCAAGGGATCCGTTGTCGGGCAGCGATTCGTGACGCATCCGGCCGTGCGTAAGGTGGTCTTCACCGGGTCGACCATCGTCGGCAAGCAGATCATGGCCGGCTGCGCCGAGCAGGTGAAGCGGGTGACACTGGAGCTCGGCGGCAAGAGCGCGAACATCGTGTTTGCCGACGCCGATATCGAACGAGCCGCGGCGACGGCGCCATACGGCGTCTTCGACAACGCGGGCCAGGACTGCTGCGCCCGATCGCGAATTCTGGTGCAGCGCAGCGTGTACGACCGTTTCATGGCGTTGCTGGAGTCGGCGGTGCAGGGCGTCAAGGTCGGCGACCCGCGTAGCGCCGAGTCCGAGATGGGTCCGCTCATCTCGTCGACGCATCGGGACAAGGTCGCCTCGTACGTTCCCGAGGACGCCCCGGTCGCCTTCCGTGGAAGCGCTCCGGACGGCGCGGGATTCTGGTTTCCGCCAACGGTTCTCACGCCTTCGTCCGAAAAGGACCGCTCGGTCGTCGAGGAGATCTTCGGTCCGGTCGTCGTGGTGCTGCCGTTTGACGACGAAGCCGACGCACTGCGGATCGCCAACGACACCGAGTACGGCCTGTCCGGATCCATATGGACCCGCGACGTCGGCCGCGCGCTGCGGGTCGCCCGCGGGGTGGAGGCCGGCAACCTGTCGGTCAACTCGCACTCGTCGGTCCGCTACTGGACGCCGTTCGGCGGCTACAAGCAGTCCGGCCTCGGCCGGGAGCTCGGCCCGGACGCGGTCGCCGCGTTCACCGAGACCAAGAACGTGTTCATCGCTACTGAGGAGTGAGAAGTGGCAGAACGTCTCGCCGGCCGCGTGGCGGTGATCACCGGTGGTGGCAGCGGAATCGGGCTCGCCTCGGCGCGCCGGTTGGCGTCCGAGGGCGCCAAGGTCGTCATCGCCGACGTGGACGAGAACTCCGGCGCCAAGGCGGCCGAGGAGGTCGGCGGCCTGTTCGTCCTGGTCGACGTCACCGACGCCGGCCAGGTCGAGGCGCTGTTCCAGCAGGCCGTGGACACCTACGGCTCGCTCGACATCGCCTTCAACAACGCCGGCATCTCGCCGCCCGACGACGACTCCATCCTGACCACGGAGTTCGAGGCGTGGCAACGGGTGCAGAACGTCAACCTGAACTCGGTGTACCTGTGCTGCAAGTACGCGCTGCCGCACATGTTGGCCCAGGGCAAGGGATCCATCATCAACACCGCGTCGTTCGTCGCGGTGATGGGCGCGGCCACCTCGCAGATCTCCTACACCGCCTCGAAGGGCGGCGTGCTGGCGATGACGCGTGAGCTGGGCGTCCAGTTCGCGCGGCAGGGCGTTCGAGTGAACGCGCTGTGCCCGGGGCCGGTGAACACGCCGCTGCTCAAGGAGCTGTTCGCCAAGGACCCGGTGCGCGCCGCCCGGCGGCTCGTGCACATCCCGATGGGCCGGTTCGCCGAGCCGGAGGAGATCGCCGCCGCGGTCGCCTTCCTGGCCAGCGACGACTCGTCGTTCATGACGGGATCCCAGTTCCTGGTGGACGGCGGCATCTCCGGCGCCTACGTGACGCCGGAATAGTCGGCGGACCACACCGATGGACTCGGTCGGCGACGCGTTGTTCCGTCCGGTTAGGACGGGCAACGCGTTCGAGGAGACGGTGGAACGGCTGCTCCAGGCGATCAAGCTGGGCGTCGTTCCGCCGGGCGAGCGGCTGCCGGCCGAACGTGACCTGGCGACCCGGCTCAACGTGAGCCGGGTGACGTTGCGCGAGGCGCTGCATGCCTTGCAGGAATCGGGTTTTGTGGAGTCCCGTCGTGGCCGGTACGGCGGGACCTTCGTCTGCACGGCGTCTCCGCGCGCGATGCCGACCTCGGTGTCCCGTGTGGACGACATCGAGGACGCCCTGACCCTGCGGTTCGTGTTGGAGACCGGTGCGACGGAGTTCGCCGCCGCCCGAGAGTTGTCCGACGAGGACCGATCGCACCTGCGAGCTCGACTGGACGAATGCGATCGTGCCGCGCTCGATGAGTACCGGCGCAAGGATTCCCGGCTGCACCTGGCGATCGCCGAGCTCAGCGGATCACCATCGCTGACGGCCGCGGTCGCCGACGTCCGGATGTGCCTGAACGAGCTGCTCGACGGAATCCCGTTGCTGCCCAAGAATATTGAGCACTCCAACCGCCAGCACGCGATTCTCGTCGACGCCATTCTCTCCGGCGACTCATCGGCCGCCCGCAGAGCCATGGCCGAGCACCTCGACGGCACCGCGTCGCTGCTCAGGGGCTTTCTCGGTTGACCTTCCGTCACTCGATGTTGTTCACATCCTTGACTTGTGCGGATGGGAGCGCTCTCATAGAGATATCACCGCGCGGGCCTCCTGCCTCGGCCGGCCGGTGATCCCTGCCGTGACAAGGAGGTCACCGACAGTCATGCGTTCACGCCGACGATTGCTCGCCGCCGCAAGCGCCCTCGCCGTGTTGATACCCGGCGTGGTGGCGGTCGCACTGTCCACTGAGTCCGCCTCGGCGGCGCCCGCGCCGCCCGCCGGTTTCACCACCGTCTGGAGCGACGACTTCACCGGCTCCGCCGGTTCCCCGGTCAACGGCTCGAACTGGCTCTACGACCTCGGCCACGGTTACCCCGGCGGAGCCGGCAACTGGGGCACCGGCGAGGTCGAGTCGATGACCAACAGCACGGCCAATGTCTACCTCGACGGCAGCGGCCACCTCGCCATCAAGCCCGTCATGGATGGTTCGGGCAACTGGACGTCCGGCCGCATCGAGACGCAGCGCACCGACTTCCAGCCGCCGGCCGGCGGCGTGCTGCGCATCGAGGCGTCTGTTCAGCAGCCGAACGTCAACACCGCCAACGGTCTCGGCTACTGGCCGGCGTTCTGGGCCCTGGGCGCCCCGGCCCGGCCGGCCGCGGCGACGAACTGGCCCAGCATCGGCGAGCTGGACATCATGGAGGACATCAACGGCCGGAGCTCGGAATTCGCGACCCTGCACTGTGGCACCGGTTCCGGCGGGCCGTGCAACGAGACCACCGGCCTCGGCTCCGGCGAAAGGGCCTGCGGCGGCTGCCAGACCGGCTTCCACACCTATGCCGTCGAGCTCGACTACGGCGCCAACCCGCAGCAGCTGCGCTACTACCTGGACGGCAACAACTTCTTCACCGTCAACGCCAACCAGGTCGACGCGACCACCTGGAACAACGCCACCCAGCACGGCTTCTTCGTGATCCTCAACGTGGCGATCGGCGGCGCCTTCCCGGCCGCGTTCGGCGGCGGCCCCACCGCCGCAACGGTTTCCGGCCAGCCGATGCTCGTCGACTACGTCTCCGTGTCCACAAAGGGCGGTGGCGGCGGCACCACGACGTCCAATCCCGGCGGCTCTGTCGGCAACGCCTACACGGCCATCCCCGCGACGAAGTACAGTGCGGCCAGCAGCGGCATCAACGTAGGCCAGCTCGCCAACGGCGCCTGGGCGAAGTACTCCGGCATCGATTTGGGCTCCAGCCCAGCGACCCAGTTCGTCGCCTCGGCGGCATCGGGTGCGGCCAGCGGCGTCAGCGGGCTCGTCGAAGTGCGGCTGGACAGCGTCACCAACGCCCCGATCGGCAGCTTCGCCGTCGGCAACACCGGAGGATGGACCAGTTGGCGGTCCATCCCGGCGAACATCGCCGGCACCACCGGCGTGCATGACGTGTACCTGACGTTCAGCAGCGGCCAACCCGCGCCGTTCGTCGCCATGAACACGTTCACGTTCGGTCACTGATCTGGGGGTTCGGGTCGGCCCCTTCGACGGCGTAACTTCGCACAGGTGAGCGCTGTGCCGTCGAACGGGGCCGACCCGGGTTTGGTCGGTCCGAACTCGGTCACCTGGCAACTGCATGCCGACCCCGCGATGTGGCTGGCCGGCATCACCAGCCTGTACCTCCAGTCGTTGCACCCCCTCGCGGCCGCGGGCGTGGTGCAGAACTCGAACTTTCGCGAGGATCCGCTCGGCCGGCTCATGCGCACCGCCAAGTTCGTCTCGATGAGCACATACGCGCCGCTCGACGAGGTGCACGCCGGCGCCGCCAAGGTCAGAGCCGTGCACCGCAGCCTGCGTGGCAAGGACCCGGACACCGGCCGGACGTTCCGCATCGACCGCCCCGACCTGCTGCTGTGGGTGCACTGCGCTGAGGTCGCGATGTTCCTGTCGATCGTCCGCCGCGCCGGTTTTCGGCTGACCAGGGAGCAGGCCGACCGGTATTTCGACGAGCAGCGCCGTTCCGCCGCTCTTGTGGGCCTCGACCCGGATGAAGTGCCCGGCTCTACCGCGCAGATGTCCACTTACCTGCGTGACATGCGTGGTGAACTACGGCGGGGCGAGGACTCGGAGGTCGTCTACGAGTTCCTGCACAAGCCGCCGCTGCCCGGGGTGCTCGGCTTCGGCCTGCCGATCTACGAGCCGACGGTCGCCCACCTCGCCTACTCGCTGCTGCCGCGCTGGGCGATCCGGCTGCACGGGCACAGCGCCTATGCGCCGGCCGCGAGCACCGCGATGCTCCGTGCCGTCCGGTCGGCCGCGTTCTTGGTCCCCGCGCCCATCCGCTGGCGGTCTCCCCATGGCTACGTGCCACAGGCGATGCGCCGTCTCGGGCCATCGGTCCGTCCGTCGACGAAGTTGCTGCCGATCGACTGAACAGCCGGTTTTCACCCCGTGGGACGACCTTGTCGGTGTGCGGCGCCTGACCTAGCGTCGGAGGCGTGGCACAGTCAGACGACCTCCGCACGAGGGCGCACGTTGACAACTGTCACGTCTGCAGCGCGCTGTGTCCCGGCTGACCTCTACGCCCCGGACCTGCACATTCCTGCCCGGCGTTGTCGGCGCACTTGTGCTTTTCGTCGGTCCACCGGCAGTTCGTCGACCATCCGGAGGTTCGTCGGCTAACCCGACGTTCGTCGGGCGGACTGCAGTTGGCCGACGATCCGGAAGTTCGTTGAAGAGCAGAAGTTCGTCGACGAATCGGAAGTTCGTCGATGGGCGAGAAGTTCGTCGACCGATCGGTCATTCGTCGGTCAGCCAGCAGTTCGGCGATCGGTCGGGTGCTCCTCGTCCAACCGGACGTTCGTCGGGCAGGCGGATGCTGCGTCGGGCAGGCGCATGCTCGTCGGCCGGCGGGATGTTGGTCGGCCGAGCGGTACTTCGTTCGCCGAGCAGTGCTTCGACCGGCGAAGAGGAACTTCGCCGGTCGACCGGAAGTTCGTCGGCGGAAGGGAACATCGACGGTCTACCGGCCTGCCGTCGGAGAAGGGGAAGTTCGCCGGTCGAGGAGCATTTCGTCGGATGAGTGGTCGGCCGCCGACGTAGTCGTTTTCACCCACCAACAGCCCAGGAGTCGTCATGCCCGCTGTTGTTGTCATCTCCGGCAGTCCGTCGCGGAACTCCAAGACCGCCCGAGTCGCCGAGTACGTCGCGGACCGGCTCGCCGGGGCGGGGCTGGTCACCGAACACCTGAGGCTGCGTGACCTGCCACCGGGTCCGCTGCTGGCGGCCGACACGTCGGACCCGGACATCGCGCGTGCCGCGGAATGCCTGGCCGATGCCGACGGAGTCGTGCTGGCCACACCTACATATAAGGCTGCCTACTCCGGACTGCTGAAGGTGTTTCTCGACCTGCTGCCGCAGTTCGGGCTGTCGGGGAAGACGGTGTTGCCGCTGGCGACCGGCGGCAGCCTGGCCCACGTGCTGGCCCTCGACTACGGACTGCGCCCCGTCGTCCAGTCCCTCGCCCCGCGCCACGTGATCCAGAGCTACTTCCTGCTGGAACGTGATCTCCAGGTCGACACCGATGGTGGCCTGTCCATCAATGCCGACGTCGAGCACGTGTTCGGCGACATCGTCGAAGAGTTCCGGCATGCGCTGACCACGGCGTTGCCGCGCCAGCGCACCGCTTAGACCAGTTTGCTCAGCGCGGTGACCAAGGCCTGCACAGCGGCGGGATAGGCATGGCCCGGGGGAGTGGCGTAGCCGATGACCAGCCCGGGTGGCGCCGAGCGGCGGCGTGCGTAGGCGGACAGCAGATGGGCGCCGACGCCGTGGTCGGTGAGAACCGCCTGGACGTCGTTCTCCTCGATTCCGTCGGGAAGCAGCAATGTGATGTGCAGGCCGGCGGCGATGCCGAACGGCCGGACCTGGGGCACGGTCGTCGCGAGTGCGCTGAGCAGGTAGTCGCGCCGCTTCCGGTAATACGTGCGCATTCGGCGAAGGTGACGGTCGAGCCCTCCGCTGTCGACGAGGTGGGCGAGGGCCAACTGCTCGAAGGTCGGACACTGCCGTTCCGACAACAGACGGATCCGGACGATCGGCTCGATGAGGTGCTCGGGGACCGCGAGCCACGCCATCCGCATCGCCGGCGCCAGCGACTTGCTCGCCGTGCCGGCGTAGATGACGTGCTCGGGGGCCAGGCCCTGGATCGCCCCGATCGGCTGGCGGTCGTAGCGGAACTCGCCGTCATAGTCGTCTTCGATGACAACGGCGTTGTTGTCCCGCGCCCAGTCGACCAGCGCGCCTCGCCGGGCCGGGTGCAGCCGCGTGCCCCACGGCAACTGATGTGAGGCGGTGACCAGAACTCCGTCAGCCTGGGGAAGTTCGTCGACAACGAGACCGTCGTCGTCGAGCCGGACGGTCTCCGTCCGCAGTCCGGCGTGTTCGATCGCCTCGGCATGGAACGACAGGCCGAAGTCCTCGACGGCCATCGTCCGACCGCCGCGTTCACGCAGTGCGGCGGAGATGAGCCGCAGGCCGTTTGTGAACCCAGTACACACGACAATTGCCTGTGAACTTGTGCGCACGCCACGGACGCGGCCCAGGTAGTCGGCCAGCGCGCGACGCAGCTCGGGGTGTCCGCGGGGATCGCCGTAGCGCAGGTCATCGTCGGCGGCGACCGTGACGGCGTGCCGCAACGCCGACGCCCATGTCGACCGCGGGAACTGGCTGACATCCGGGTTGCCCGGCGCCAGGTCGTACCGAACCGAGAAGTTCGACGTACTTCTCGATTGCGTGCGAGTTCGAGCACCCGGCACGGCCGCGACCTCGGTGTGCGTCCTAGACCGGCTCGTCAGATATCCCTCGGCGAGCAGCTGTTCGTAGGCCTGCACGACCGTCCCACGGGAGAGCCCGAGGTCTGCCGCCAACGCGCGGGAAGAGGGCAGCTGGGTGCCTGCCGCCAGCCGCCCGGATCGGATAGCCTCGCGCAGCGACCGCTCCAGCGCCGCCCGGCGACCGACCCCCGGCTCCAGGTCGAGGTGCAGCTCGAAGCCGCCGCTGGTCCATGATTTCGGCATCAAGCTGGATCATACGAGTGGACCAGTTCCGGGCTAGCGTCGTGACCGTGAGTTCTGACGAGTACGTGACGCATCTGCCCCGGATCGACGTCGCCAAGGAGGCCTCGGCCGCCTATCGCGCGATGCTGCTGGTGAGCAAGGCCTCCCACGACGGCATCGACCCCGTCCTGGCCGAGCTGATCAAGATCCGCGCCTCCCAGATCAACGGCTGCGGCTTCTGCATCGACATGCACGCCACCGACGCCCGCAAGCACGGCGAGAACGAGCGCCGCATCTACGCGCTGCCGGCGTGGCGGGAGCTGTCCTTCTACACGGCCCGCGAGCGGGCGGCGCTCGCGCTGACCGAGGAGGGCACGCTGCTGGCCGAGGGCGGCGTCAGCGACGAGACGTGGGCCGAGGCCGAGAAGCAGTTCAGCCAGGCCGAGCTGGCCCAGATCATCGCCATGATCGCCACCATCAACGCGTGGAACCGGATCAGCGTGATCAGCCGGAACCAGCCGCCGGCTCTCGGCGGCGCCGAGTGAGCAAGCTGGCCGCGCACGCCGAGACGCTGCGCGCACTGCATCAGCGGGGCAACCCGCTGGTGCTGCCCAACGTCTGGGACGCGGCGACTGCGGGCCTGGTCGCCGAGGCTGGCTTCCCGGTCGTGGCCACGTCGAGCCACGCTGTGGCCGAGAGCCTCGGCTTCCCCGACGGCGAGAAGGCGCCGGCCGACGAGGTGTTCGCGGCCGTCGGCCGTGTCGCCAAGGCTGTCGACCTCCCGGTGACCGCCGACGTCGAGGCCGGTTATGGCCTCGACGCCGAGCAGTTGGTGGCCGCGCTGCTCGAAGCCGGTGCGGTCGGCATCAATCTGGAGGACACGGACCACACCGCCGCCGACGGTCTCCGTCAACCCGCCTGGCAGGCCGAGCGCCTCGCGAACATCCGCAAGGCGGCCGACGCTGCCGGTGTGCCGGTGGTCATCAACGCCCGGGTGGACGTCTTCATCCGAACTGGCGACGCGGCCATGCACGCTGACGTCTTCGCCGAGGCCGTCGAGCGGGCCAAGCGCTACCTCGACGCCGGCGCCGACTGCGTCTACCCGATCGTGCTGTCCGACCCGGAGCTCATCGCCGAGTTCGTCCGGCAGGTCGACGCCCCGGTCAACATCATGTTCAAGCCGACGGGCCCGACGGCGAGTGAGCTGGGCGCCCTGGGGGTCGCCCGGATCAGCCTGGCCACCGGAGTGTGGCGGGCCAGCCTCCAGGCCGTCCGGGACGTGCTCGCCGGCCTGCGTTAACTCCCGACCAGCTGCCAGCCGCCGAACGGGGCGTCCCCGCCGGCGGCTGTCTGCTTGTCCACGGCCAGTTGACCGCCCGCACTCATGGCCAGCAGCACCACAAAACCGGCGTGGTCGACGGCCGCCGTCGGCAGCCCGACGAACAGCCCGCCGAGATCCGACCAACCACCGAACCCGCCGTTGGCCGAGGTCTGCCGCGCAGAGCTCACGCCGCCGCCCCCGTTCCGGGTGAACACCATCACCCGCGCGTCCGCACCGGCCGGCGCCGTGACGAGCGCGGGCTGCCCGACGCCGGCTTGCCCGCCGAGCACCACCGGAGATGGCTTCCAATCGCCATCCGGCGAGGCCTGCACAGACGCCTCGACCGACGCACTGCCGGCCTGCCGGTAGAAGACCTCCAGCCGGCCGTCCTGGTCGATCGCGGGCGTGGGCGCGCTGGCCGGCGGGCCGGACGGGAACGACGAGTCCGCCGTGAACGAGCTGTTCGGCGACGGCTGGAACCAGTGCAGAATGCTGGTCTTCGTGCTCGCGAACACCTCGATCCGGCCGCTGTCGGTCGTCACGGCGGCCGGGTCCTCCTGAATGCCGCTGCCGCCGAGATCCACCCAATCGCTGAAGACGCCATCGGCCTGCTCGAACGAGGTGCTCACACCACCTCCACCATTGCGCACGAAAATCTCGACTCTGCCGTCCCCGTTCTTCGCGGCGACGGGCATGCCGACCTGAAGTTGGGCGTCCGGGTCGCCGGCGTTCGGATTGCCCAGCGACGACCACCGCGTCGACCACGCGCCGTTGGGAGAAGTCTGTGTCAACTCCACAAGTTCGCCGGAGTCCGCTCGGCGGGCGAAAACGTCGCGTCTCTCGTCCGCGACGCACGCCGGCTCAGCGATCATCGGCCGGCAGTCGACCGGCCGCTTCAGGCCCCCGTCGACGCCTGCGACAGACGAGCAGGTTGCGCGCGCACGGCGAACGCCTCAGCGTCGTCTGGTCGTGCCGACCCAGCTGGTCCGGTCGGCCAGCGGTAGTACATTCGCTGGCTCCAGTCCGTGGTAGTCCGGGGGAGTCGATCTCCCACGTCGCCGAAGTCGAAACGGCTTGTACGCCTGGAACGTGGCGTTCTTGGCCGCACGAGCCCCGGGCGTGAGGTTCACCGGCGCGCCGCCGATGTTGTAGTCGCGGAACTCCTTCCAGCGAGATCCGGTCGTACGCGGTCCTCCGGGTGTACCTGCCCAGCGCCTTCGGTCGCAAACCCGAGCCGGCCATCACGTGGTCGGTGGTGGTCCGTTGAAAGATCCCACGCGGCCGATCTTGTTTCCCGGGCATTCCGGGAGTGGTGTCCTGCACCCCGAAACCGCGGTCGGCGCGGAACAACTGGTAGAGGGCCACGAGCGCGTTGACCGTGTCGGCCCGGTTGTAGCTGTAGCTGCGCTGCACCACGCCGTCCGTCGGCACGAGCGTGTCGGTGCTGAAGTTCGGCACGTCGCCGAAATACAGGTGGTACAGCGAGCCTCCGATCTGGGCGTCGCCGTCCTCGGGCAGGTCGAGGAACACGAGCTTGACCGACGGCTTCGCGCGCAGCGTGTACAGCTCGCCGAAGTCGCCACCGGTGACATCCACCAGAGCGCCGTCCCAGACGTCGGCCACGCCGGCCATCTGCGCGTATGCGGCTCGGACGCCCTGCTGACGGCATTGCGCGTACCGCTCACGGCTGAGGTCGCCCAGGTGGTTGCCGCCATCGTTGGGCGGCTTCGGGCAGTACGGGTCGTCGGGATCGTTGGCCGGGTCGCCAGCGAAGGCGTTCTCGCCGGCCGTCAGGAAGACCGTCGCGGTCGGCACGCCGGCTCGGATGCCGCCGGCCACGTCGGGGTTCATGAACAAGATGTCGTCGTCCTCGTGCGCGACGACGTTCACGAACGCGGTGGCCCGGTTGACCGGAGCGGTCGCCCCGATCGCCGGCTGCACGATCGTCACGAGCGGCGCGGCCAGGGCCAACGCCACCCCCAGTGCTCGCAACTTCATAGTGTTTTCACCCACGACCGGATCACGCTACGGATCCTGCGCCGGCCCGGCGACGGTTTTCCCCGAACACCCGGGACGGGGCCGCATGCCGTCACCGCCTAGGATCGAGGGTCTCTGGTGCGTGTTCGGCCAGCTCAAGTTGCCCGCGATCGATGGCAAGAGGGTTCACCCGTGTTGACGATGCAGGACGCGTTGCTCGCGTTGCAGAAGTACTGGACCGACCGGGGCTGCATGGTCGTGCAGCCGTTCAACACCGAGGTCGGGGCCGGTACCGCCAACCCTGCCACAGCGCTGCGGGTGCTCGGTCCCGAGCCGTGGCACGTCGGCTACGTCGAGCCCAGCGTGCGGCCCGACGACGCCCGCTACGGCGAGAACCCGAACCGGCTGCAGATGCACACCCAGTTCCAGGTGATCCTCAAGCCTGATCCGGGCAACCCGCAGGAGATGTACCTGGGCAGCCTCGAGGCGCTCGGCATCGACATCGACGCCCACGACATCCGGTTCGTCGAGGACAACTGGGCGTCGCCGGCGCTGGGCGCGTGGGGCCTGGGCTGGGAGGTCTGGCTGGACGGCCTGGAGATCACCCAGTTCACCTACTTCCAGCAGGCCGGCGGCCTGACGCTGGACCCGGTGTCGGTGGAGATCACCTACGGCATCGAGCGCATCCTGATGGCGCTGCAGGGCGTCGGCCACTTCAAGGACATCGCGTACGCGCCCGACATCTCCTATGGCGAGGTGTTCGGCCAGTCCGAGTACGAGATGAGCCGCTACTACCTGGACGACGCCGACATCGAGGTCAACCACCGGCTGTTCGACGAGTACGCCACCGAGGCCCGGCGCATGATCGCCGAGCGGCTGCCGGTGCCGGCGTACGTGTACGTGCTCAAGTGCAGCCACGCGTTCAACGTGCTGGACGCCCGCGGCGCGATCAGCACCACGGAGCGCGCCAAGGCCTTCGGCCAGATGCGCACCCTGACCAGGCAGGCCGCCCAGTTGTGGGCCGAGCGCCGCGAGGAGATGGGTCACCCGCTCGGCGTCGTCGAGCCGCCGGCCGCCGCGCAGCTGCCCGCCGAACTGCCGACCGTCGACGCCCCGTCGACGCTGCTGTTCGAGATCGGCGTCGAGGAGCTGCCGCACGTCGAGGTCGTGCGCAGCGCCGAAGCCGTCCGCGAGGCGCTGACCACCAAGCTCGCCGGCACTCGTCTCGGCCACGGTGACATCACCGTGCACGCGACGCCGCGACGCCTCGTGCTGCTGGTCGACGACGTGCAGCCGCGTGAGCCCGATGCCGAGCGCACTGTGCGTGGTCCCCGCGCGACGGCGGCGTTCGACGCCGACGGCAACCCGACCAAGGCCGCCCAGGGCTTCGCCCGCGGCCAGGGCATCGCGCCCGAGGAGCTGCTCCGCATCGACGTGGACGGCGTCGAGCACGTGGGCGTCGTGAAGACCGACATCGGCCGCGGCGCCGTCGAGGTGCTCAGCGAGCTTCTCGGCCAGATCGTCGCCGAACTGCGGGCCGACAAGAACATGCGGTGGCGTGACGTCGGCCTGTCGTTCACGCGGCCGGTGCGCTGGCTGGTCGCGCTGCTCGGCGAGACGGTCGTCCCGGTGGCCGTGTCCTCGCTGTCCAGCAGCCGCTTCACGCGCGTGCACCGGACCGCGCAGGAGCCCGAGGTCGAGGTCGCCTCGGCCGACGGTTACGTCGACTTCCTCGACGGCCACGACATCGTGCTCGACGGCGCGGTCCGCCGTGAGCAGATCATCGCCCGCACCACGGAGCTGGCCGCCGAGGTCGGCGGCACCGTGGACTTCGAGGGCGAGGCCGCCCTGGTCGACGAGGTCACCAACCTCGTCGAGCAGCCCAACCCGATCCTCGGCTCGTTCGCCGCCGACTACCTCGAACTGCCGAACCAGATCCTGACCACGGTGATGCGCAAGCACCAGCGCTACCTGCCGGTCCGCGGCGCGGACGGCCGGCTGCTGCCGAACTTCGTCGCCGTCGCCAACGGTTCGTGCGACGTCGACCTGGTGCGCGCCGGCTACGAGTCCGTGCTGCGGGCCCGGTACGAGGACGCCGCGTTCTTCTGGCGGGCCGACCAGAAGAAGTCGCCCGAGCAGCACAAGACGGGGCTGGCCAAGCTGACGTTCGAGGAGCGGCTGGGCTCGGTCGCCGACCGCGCCCAGCGCATTGCCGGCGTGGCCGCCGACCTGGCCGACATCGTCGGCCTCGACGCCGCCGAGCGCACCACGCTGGACCGTGCCGGCGAGCTGGCCAAGTTCGACCTGGCGACGCAGATGGTGATCGAGCTGTCCAGCCTGGCCGGCACCATGGCCCGCGAGTACGCGCTGCGGGCCGGCGAGACCGCCGAGGTGGCGCAAGCGCTTGCGGAGATGGAGCAGCCGCGGACCGCCGGCGGCGCGCTGCCGGCCAGCGTGCCCGGTGCGCTGCTCGCCCTGGCCGACCGGCTCGACCTGCTGGCCGGCCTGTTCGCCATCGGCGCCACCCCGACCGGCAG
>NZ_KK037166.1:3810765-3924835 GCF_000568255.1 Kutzneria sp. 744 | reverse complement strand
CAGCAGGCGGAAGCCGTCCGGCTCGGCCGCCGCGGCGGCGATGAACGCGTGCAACGTGCTTATGTCGATCTTCTCGGCCTGGGCGGCCACCGCGATCAGGTCGCCGATCCGTTCCAGGGCCTGTCGGTAGAGATCCCGCTTCGAGTCGAAGTGCCGGTAGACGATCATGCGGCTGATACCGGCCTCGTGGGCGACGTCGTCCAGGCTCGTCGCGGCGAATCCGGCCCGCGCGAACGCCGTCGTCGCCGCCGCCAGGATCTGCTCCCGCCGCTGCGCTCGTGGCAGTCGTTCGCTGCGCTGTCCCGTCACGTGCACTGTCCTACCAGGTCGCCGATGTTGACAGGCGTGTGTATATTTCAAAGTATACGTAGCCTGGGGAGGGACGATGACCGCACTGCCGCAGCTGCCGTTCGTCGACGGCGGCCTGCTCGAACCGTCACCGCAACTGCTGAAGCTTCAGGCCGAAGGGCCCATCACCCGCATTCGCACGCAGATCGGCGACGAGGCGTGGCTGGTCACCCGCTACGACGAGGTCCGCGAGCTGTTCGCCGACCCGCGTCTGGGCCGCTCGCACCCGAATCCGCAGGAAGCTGCCCGTACGACCAACTCCGTCCTGGTCGGCGGCGCCGTCGAGGACGACAACGAGGACGAGAACCACGCCATGATGCGGGCGATGCTCATGCCCGCCTTCTCGCCGCGGCGGATGCGGGCGATGCGCCCCCACGTCCAGGAGATCGTCGACACCGTCATCGACGGCATGCTCGCCGACGGCGGTCCCGTCGATCTGCACGAGCGGTTGTCCATGCCGCTGCCCGTACTGGTCATCTGCGCCCTGCTCGGCGTGCCTTACGAGGACCGGGACGACTTCCGCGCCTGGTCCGATGCCGTCGGCGACACCGTCGACGGCGCTCGCTCCGCCGCCGGTTGGGAGAGCCTCAACGCGTACATGAAGGGGCTCATCCATCGGAAGCGGTCCGAGCCCGGCGACGACCTGATCAGCGACCTCGTCGCCGACTACGGCGACCGGGTCGGCGACGAGGAGCTGTCCGCCCTGTGCGCCGGCCTGCTGTTCGCCGGCCACGAGACCACCATGGTCCGCATCGACGTCGGCACCGTGCTGTTCTTGACCAATCCCGACCAGCGCGAGGCCTACGTCCAGGACGAGAAGCTCGCCGCCTCCGCCATCGAGGAGGTCCTGCGCCGCAGCATGACCGGCGGTGGCGGTCTGCTCCGCTACGCCCGAGAGGACATCGAAGTCGGCGGCACCACGATCAAGGCCGGCGACGCCGTCCTACTCGGCGCCGGCGCCGCCAACCACGACGAGCGGGTCTTCGCCGACGCCGTGCACTTCGACATCTCCCGCCCGTCCAACCAGCACCTGACCTTCGGCCACGGCGCCCGCTACTGCATCGGCGCCAGCCTGGCCCGCCTCGAACTCCAGATCGTGTTCGACGCCCTGCTCCGCCGAATCCCCACCCTGCGCCTCGCCGTCCCGGTGGAGGAGATCAAGCTGCGCGTCAACCAGCTCGGCGGCGGTCTTGTCGCAGTGCCGGTCACTTGGTGACTGTCGAACGACGTTTCGGTGCCGGCCGCCATCTGGTGATCAGCACCCGGCCGGGCGTTGCCCCGTAGTTCGCCGAACTTCTCGATTCCGCCGCAGTCGAGAAGTTCGGCGGCCTGGAGAACCTCGCCGAAGGTGAGAACTTCGCCGAAGTCGGGGAGTTCGGCGAACTTGAGAACTTCGGTGAACTTGAGACTTCGGCGAAGTTGAGGAAAGCGCGGAGGAGCGGGTCGGCGCGGGCGGAGGTCCCGGGGTCAGGCGGGGTGGGTGAGGGCCGCGCGCACGATGTGGAGGAGATCGTCGGCGGAGAGGCCGAGGTCCGCGGTGGCGGCGGCGAACTGGCGGGCGGCCTGCTGGGCGCGCTGGAGGCTGTGCTCGCCGGCGGGGCTGACGAAGGTGCCGGCGCGGCCGCGGGTCTGGACGAGGCCGGCCTCCTCGAGCTCGCGGTAGGCGCGGGCGACGGTGTTGACGGCGAGGCCGAGATCGGCAGCGAGCTGGCGGACGGTGGGCAGGCGGGTGCCGACGGCCAGGGTGCGCTCGGCGATCTGACGGGCGAACTGCGACTTGACCTGCTCGTACGGCGGAACGGGCGACGCGGTGTCGAGCTGGATCACCGGGCCACCGGGACCTTCGGCGTCAACGGCTCGTGGGCCATCGCGAAAACCGAGATCACAGCCGAAACGGCTGTGTACACAGTTAACAACCACATCGACGACGAGGTCGACATCGTCACCAGTGCCAGCAGCACGGGGTAGGCGACGGCGGCGTGGCGGGCGTCGTGGACGCGGAGCAGGTCGTCGGCCTGGAGGGATCCGAGGTCGACGGCGATGGGGGCGCGGGTGAGGGCGCCGTGCAACGAGGTATAGGTGACGGCGGCCAGTAGTGCGACGCCGACGAGGAATACGACGGCGAGCTGAATATCGCCGCCGGTGAGAAGTGCGGCGAAACCGAGAAGTGCGGCCCCGGTGTAGGAGACGGCCAACAGGATGCGGGTGCGGCGGCCGACGACGGCGTTGAATTCGACAGGCTCGAAACGGTCGACGTGCTCCCGCTGGGTGGCGGCGACGCGAGCGTCGCCGACGCGCTGGACAACGAGGCCGATACCGGCGGCGAGGGCGACGAGCGCGGTCAGCGACATCGGCCAGATCAAGGCGGTCGAACCGAGAAGGAACTGCGCGACCCGAAGGGCGAGGATCACGGCGACCAGGCCGACACCGAGATGGACGGCCCGCCGGCGGACGAGAAGGCGACCGAGCAGCAGGCCATGGGGCCCCAGGTCCACGCCGCGATAGCGCTGCGTCCACGAGTCGACGTATCCCACGGAGCTCCTCGGCATTGAGTGCGACCGGTTTGACATGTGACTGTCATCACCGTATCGGACCACCGGCTCCGCGTCGCCCGTCGGACGTAGGTCAATACACCCGGCGTCAAGTCCCGAATACACCCGAACGCCTCAGGTGATCTCCAGCACACCGGCCGGGTCGAGCGGGATCTGCCTCAGCACGAGGCGACTCCGCAGCTCACGGACCCCGTGCTCACGCTTGAGCCGTTCGATCAACTCCTCGAATTCGGCGGTGTCGACGCAGGCCATCCGCAGCTGGTAGTCGTACTCCCCGGTCACGTGCGCGGCCGAGAAGATCTGCGGAAACCGGCGCAGTCCCCGCTCGAACTCGGCGCCGGACACGCCGTCCCGCAGCCGCGCCTCGGTGACCAGCACCAACGGCCGGCCGAGGGCGGCGAAGTCGAGGTCGGCACGGTAGCCGCGCAGGAGCCCCGACCGCTGGAGTCGACGCACCCGGTCGGCGACGGCGTTGGCGCTCAGCCGGACGGCCCGACCCAGCTCCTGATACGTGACCCGGCCATCGTGCAGCAGCACGGTGAGGATCTCCCGGTCGACGGCGTCCACTGCGACTTCCGAAGTCATGGTGCCAATCTACCGAGGAGATCGCGGCCAATGACGGCCAAGTGCTGAGAATTCCGCGACAAATGAGGCGGCATTACTGAGAGGGTCGAAGTCATGGGGCCCGACCTGCTCAAACTCCTCCTGACGCCCACCCTGATCATTGCCGCCACCCTCCTCCAACGCCGCTGGGCGACACTGTTCGGCGGCCGCCTCGTCGGCCTCCCGCTGACCGCTGCCTCCTCGCTCACGCTGCTGACCGTCCGCGAGGGCGAGACCTTCGCCGTCCAGACGGCGATCGCGACCCTGTCCGGCCAGTTGGCGATCGCCGCCTTCTGCCTCGGCTACGCCCGCACGGCGCTTGCCCACCGCTGGTCGATCGCGCTGCCGATCGCCATCTGCTGCTACGCGATCGCCGCGCTCACGCTGAGCCTGCACGACTTCTCCTTGCCGGTACTGGAATTCCTCGTGCCGACGGGTCTGGCGGCGACGCTGGCGGCCTGGCCGGCTCTGACGCCGCGCGAGGTTCTGCCCCTGCCGTGGGAACTTCCGGCCCGCATCGCCGTCGCCACGGTCATGACGACGTCGGTCCTCGCGACTGCCACGATGGTCGGGTCGAGAACGATCGGCCTTGTGGCCTCTTTTCCTTTGTTCGCAGCACTGTTCGCCGCGCACGGGCATCATGGGGCCGGCGGCCCGGTGGCGGTCATCTCCCTGCGTTCGGTCGTGGTCGGAGCCTTCACGTCCTCGGTGTTCTTTCTCACGATCGCGAGCACCCTGTCGTTGATGGGCGCCCTCGCCGCGTTCCCGCTTGCCGTGGCGGCAACGGTGTTCGCGCACATTGCGGTCAACCTATTCACCTATGGATCGAATCCTGGCGATTCCTGTATTGGACGCATGAACGAGCGGCAACTAGCTTCCAGTGCATGACCGTGACCCATGCGCCCGAAGATCAAGCACATCGCCGTGGCAGCAAGGGATTCCGTCGCATCAACCTCGGCCTGTTCGCCGCCGGCCTGGCCACGTTCATGGTCCTCTACTGCGTGCAACCGCTGCTTCCCTTGTTCGCCAGGGACTTTCGGCTCACGCCCACCGAGTCGAGCCTGGCGATCTCCGTCGCCACCGGCATGTTGGCCCTGGCGATCGTGCCGCTGAGCATGCTTTCCGAGCGGTGGGGCCGAATGCCGCTCATGACGGCGTCGCTGTTCGCCACGGCGCTGCTCCAGATCGCCGTCGCCTTCAGCCCGAACTTCACCGTCATGTTGGCCTTGCGGGCGTTGCAGGGCCTGGCGGTCGCCGGCCTGCCCGCGGTCGCAATGGCCTATCTCGCCGAGGAAGTACACCGAGGATCGCTCGGATTCGCCGTCGGCCTCTACATCGGCGGCAACAGCATCGGCGGCATGGCCGGCCGTGTGATCGCGGGCCTGGTCACCGATCTCGGCGGCTGGCGCTGGGCGCTCAGCGCTGTCGGTGTGACCTCGCTGGCCTGCGCCCTGCTGTTCCGCGCGGTGATGCCGTCCTCGTCGAACTTCAACCAGAAGCCGATCGGGATGCGCTCGCTGGGCCGCTGCTTCCGGGACAGCGGTCTGGTGCGCCTCTACCTGATCGGCATGATGCTGATGGGCAGCTTCGTCACGATCTACAACTACCTCGGCTTCCGCCTCACGGCCGCCCCTTTCGGCCTGTCGCAGGCGATCGTCGGCCTGATCTCCGTCGCCTACCTCGCCGGCACGGTCAGCTCCCCGGTCGCCGGCCGGCTGGTCGACCGCTACAGCCGGCGCCAGGTGCTGTGGGGGACGGCGCTGGTCAGCCTGGCCGGCCTCGGACTGATGCTCTTCGACAACATCGTGCTCGTCGTCCTGGGACTGCTGCTGCTCACCGCCGGCTTCTTCGCCGGCCACACGGTCGCCAGCGGCTGGGTCAGCGCCCGCGCGGCCCATCCGGCGCAGGCGGCCGCCGCCTACCAGCTGTGCTACTACCTGGGCAGCAGCGTCGGCGGATCCGTTGGCGGGCTTGCCTTTTCGGGCGGCGGCTGGGTTGAGGTCACGGTGTTCACGGCCGCGTTGACGCTGGGCATGCTGGCGCTGGGACTGAGCCTGCGCAAGCTGGCTCCGGCCGCGCGGAACCTCGTCCGCACACCGGTCACCGTGTGATCAGCGGTCCGATGTCCTCGGGGCCGCCGGGCTCGCCGAGCGCCACGCCCTGACCGGCGTCCACGCCGATCTCCCGCAGCCACGCCACATCGTCCAGGGTGTCCACGTTCTCGGCGATCACCTGCATGCCCATCTGGTGGGCCAGCGACACGGTGTTCCACGAGACCGTCGCCGGAATCGTCTCCCGCTCCCCGTTGGCCTGGGCGACCACTAGATCCCGGCTCTTGAGCGCGGTCAGCGGTCGGGCCGCCAGGCGCTCCGGCGGGTGCCCCGACAGCCCGGAGATGCTGAAGGTGATGCCGCGTTCGGCGAGCAGGATCATGTCCTCCTCCTGCTCGTCGCCTTCGCCGTCGAGGGCGTCGGGTTCGAGCTCCAGCCGCAGCAGATTGCCGTCGAGGCCGCTGTCGGCCAGCGCCCGCAGCACGTTCGGCAGGAAGTCGGGGTCTCGCGCCTGCCGCGGCGGCATCTTCACGCTCACGACCGGGGCGCGCTCGCCGAACTCCAGCTGCCATTCGCGCGCCTGCCGGCACACCTCCAGCAGCAGCCACTCGGACAGCCGCACCACCAGCCCGGTGCGCTCGGCCAACGCCAGGAACTCCGCCGGCGGCAGCACGCCGTGCTCGGGGTGATCCCAGGCCAGCTGCGCCTCGACGGCCATCAGACGGTTGTCGCCGAGGGCGCGAATCGGCTGGTAGATGACGGTGAACTCGCCGTTGTCCAAGGCCACGGGCATGGTCAGCGCCAGCTGGAGCTGCGCGCGGTCACGGTCGCAACGCTGCTTGTCGAACAGGGCCCACTGCGCCTTGCCGCCCTGCTTGGCCCAGTGCAGCGCCATCGTGGCGTCCCGCAGCAGCTCCGCCGGCTGTTCCCGACCGACCGCCCGCTCCACGATGCCCGCGCTGGCGTGTACGGACAGCCGGTGCCCGAGCACCGTCACCGGTTCGTTGATCAGCCGCATGGCCTCCTCGACGAGCGGCGTCACGGTCCGGGTGCCCTCGGACTCCTCGATCAGCAGCGCGAACTCGTCGCCGCCGAGCCGGGCGGCCAGCATCTTGTTGTCCTCGGCGTGATAGCGCAGCTTGGTGCCCAGCTTGAGCAGCACCTCGTCGCCGACCTCGGGGCCGAGCCCGTCGTTGATGGCGGCGAACCCGTCGATGCCGAACACGCACAGCGCGACCCGCCGCGGCCGGTCCACACGTCCGAGCACGCTGTCCAGCCGGGCCATGAACGCCGTCCTGGTCGGCAGGCCGGTCAGCGGGTCCTGCATGCCGAGCGTGGCCATCGCCTGGTTCGCGTAGTGCAGCTCGGTGGCGTCCTCGACCATCGCCACCTGGTACGTGGCCACGCCCGTGGAGTCACGCACCGCGGACACGGTGACGTTGGCCCACAGCATGTCGCCGTCCTTCTTCAGCAGCCGCTGCCGGCTGCGGAACGACGGGTACTCGCCGCGGAACAGCCGGTCGTAGCGCTGAAGGGTGTCGGGGATGTCGTCCGGGTGCAGGATGTCCGCGCCGGTCAGCCCGTTGAGCTCCTCGCGGCTGTAGCCGAGCAGCTCCTGCAGCGCCTGGTTGGACTCGAGGATGTTGGAGTCGAAGTCGCCGATGGCCAGCCCGATCGGCGCCGAGTCGAACACGGCCAGGAAGCGGGACTCGCTGTCCTGCAGCCGCCGCTGCGCCACGTCCGTGGCCAGCCACATGGCCTGCTTGATGACCTCCTGCTCCTCGAAGGTGCGCTCGCGCAGCGCCTCCGAGTAGCCGGTGCTGAGCCGTCCGAGCAGCTGGACGACCCGGTCCAGCAGCTTGAGGTCCTCGCTGGAGATGCCGGCAGGCCGCACCAGGCCGGTGCCGAGCAGCTGCAGCGTGCGGCCGAGCGCCTCCGGGGCGGTGAAGTGGGCGTTGACCAGCCGGGCCCCGACCTCGATCGCCGGCTCGGGGTCGAACGGCTCGCTGACCAGCGCGGTCAGCAGGTTGCCGGACAGGTCCAGCAGGAAGTCCTCGATCTCGCGCCGGGACATCGGCACGTAGCTGGTGTCGATGATGGCCGCGGCCCAGCCCTCGGCGAACTCGCGCAGTTGGGCGCTGCGACCGTCCTCGGTCATCGCCACCTCGCTCGTTCCGGCATCCCGGCCGGTAAGTGTATTCGGCGTCGGCTACGGCTTCGCCGCCACCACTCCGTAGACGAGCGAACTCTCCGGGTGACGGCCGACGTCCGCGGCGGAGTCGGGCCGCCACAGCGGCAGATGGACCACGCCGGGCGGCACCGGCTCGAAGCCGGCGATGATGCGCAGCAGGTCATCGGCGGTGCGCAGGTGCAGCGGCTCCATGGTGTCCTGCACGATGTCGCCGACCGTCTGGGCCTCGGCGAGCAGCGCGCCGTCCGCGCCGGTGAAGCTCGGATGGGACAGTGCGACGTGGCTGCCGGGCGCCAGCGCGTCCCGGTAGCGGCCCATCAGCCGCGCCGGGTCGGCGCTGTCCGGGACGAAGTGCAGCATCAGTAGCGTCAGCACGGCGACCGGCCGGTCGAAGTCGATCAGCGCCCGGACCTCCGGCGCGCCCAGCACGCCCTCCGGCGAGCGGAAGTCGCCCAGCACCGCCGTGGCCAGCTCGTTCTCCCGCAGCAGCGGCTCCGCGTAGGCGATGGCGATCGGGTCGTTGTCCACGTACGCCACGCGGCACTTCGGATCGAGGCCCTGGGCGATCTGGTGCACGTTGCCCACGGACGGGATGCCCGAGCCGATGTCCAGGAACTGCGTGACGCCCTGGCCGACCAGATAGGTCACCGCCCGGCGCAGGAAGCTCCGGTTCAGCCGCACGGTGGCGCGCACCTGCGGCATCACCTCGATCAGGCGCTTGGCCAGCTTCCGATCGGCCGCCGTGTTGCAGCCGCCGCCGAGCAGGTAGTCGTACACCCGCGCCCCGCTGGGCCGGGTGAGGTCGATGCGTTTGGGCGCCCATTTCGGTCTGTCCAGCATCGGCACGTCAGCACTTCCTCGCCACCACGCCGTACATGGCGGCCTCCTCGTCATGGTCGGCGTCCTCGGGGAACTCCGGTCGCCAGCGTGGCACGTACACGATGCCCGGCTCCAGTGGTTCGAAACCGTCGACCAGTGTGGCGACGTCGGCCAGGCCGCGCAGCGTGATCGGCGTCTGGTTGGCGGCGTACAGGTCGTAGACGGTGAGGATGTGGTCGGTGACGGATTCGTGGGTGGGGTGCGACAGCGCCACATAGCTGCCCTCGGGCAGCGCCTCGCGGTACACCGACATCAGCTCGGCCGGCTCGTCCTCGTCGGGGATGTGGTGCAGCAGCGCGAACAGCAGCAGGCCCACCGGCTGGTCGAAGTCGATCAGGCGCTGCACTTCCGGTGACGACAGGACGGCGCCCGGCCGGCGGAAGTCCTCCTGCACGACGGCGGCGAACTCGTTGTCCTGCAACAGGAGTTCACTGTGGACGACTGCCGTCGGCTCGCGGTCGACGTAGACGACGCGGCAGCGCGGGTCGCGCGCCTGCGCCACCTCGTGCACGTTGCCGACGGTCGGGATGCCGGAGCCGATGTCGATGAACTGGTGGACACCCAGATCGACCAGATGGCGTACGGCGCGGCGCAGGAACGCGCGATTGGCCCTCGTCAGGTACTGCACCTCGGGCATCGCCTTGATGACCTGGCGCGCCAGCTCGCGGTCGGCCTCGGAGTTGGTGGCCCCGCCGAGAAGGTAGTCGTAGATCCGGGCCGCGTTGGGCGTGTCCAGATCGATGTAGGTGTGAGCCCAGCTCGTGTGGTCAAGCACGGCGCACCTCGTGGTCCGGTGCTGCGAACGGCGCGCACCCTGGCGTTTCGGTGGTAGCCCTCGGGAGTGTAGTGATCGGGGCCGGGACGTCTACCTGCCTTGAGGTGAATCCCCGTCCACACGGGCAGGGTCGTCTCCCTGCGTTGCCGTTACAGCGTCCGATCGGGTGATGTTCGGTGTCCGAAGCACCGTGATCACCACGCCCACGGCGACACCCGCTGTGATCGACACCAGCGCGCGGTCCAGTTCGACGGGCAGCGCCACGATGCTGGTCGAGCTCCACCACACCGGCAGATCCTGGAGAAAGGCGAGGGCGCCCAAGCCCACCGCGGCCAGCGCCGCGAACCATCGTCCGGTGCTCCGATCGGCCGCCAGCAGGGCCACCGCCGCCGCCCCGATCAACCAGGCGAGCACGACCGGCAGGTACTCGTGCGAAAGGACAGTCCACTGATTCTCGGCCTGCCGACCAAGAATTGTGGCAATTCCGTGGGTGGCGGCGGCCAGCACCAGCACGGCCGTCGCGACTGCCAGCGGCCGCTGGCTGCGGCGGACAAGGCCCAAAAGCGAGGCGGCGATCGCCAATGACACCGTGACCAGGATCCACGGTGCGGGCGACGGTCCCGGGATCCAGCGCAGCTCGCCGCGCACCTGGTAGGTCCTGCCGTCCGAGACGAGATCGACCCGCCAGGCCCGGATCAGGTGCTCGTGGCCCGGATCGGACACAACCTGCGACGGAAGTGTTGCGTCACCCCAGTGCGCGTAGTGATCGTGCCACTGCACCGCCGGATCGGCGGAGATGCGTTGCCAGCGCGGGGCCTTGGCCGCGTCGCCGGTCGGCTTCTCCGGGTCCTCGCTGATGTCGCCCGACGGCGTCGGCTCGGCCGGGAGGGCGGCGTTGACCGCCGCGCCCTCGGGGCCGATCTGGTAGCGCTGCGCGCCGTCCGGGTCGAGAACGACGACATCCGTTCGAGTGGAATTGCGCAGCCACAGGGCTTCGCCGTTCTGCAACACCTGGAACTGCACGCCCGACGGCAGTTCCTGGCTAGACTGGATCAGGGCGCTGCGCAGGTCTCCGACGCGGTCCGGCGGCGTGTGCGCGTCGGCGTCGTGGGCGGACGCGGGCGCGGCCAGCGCCAGCAGCAGCACGGCGACCAGGGCGGCAAGGCGGGCCACTTCGTCAGCCTCCCAAGGGATTGAAGCCGGCCGGCAGCTCCAGCCGGTGCGCGCTCATGAAGCCGGAATCGGCGAGGATCTCCCGGATCGGGCCGTCCGCGACGACCTGGCCGTGGTCCAACACCACGGCGCGGTGGCACAGTTCCAGCGCGTACGGCAGGTCGTGGGTGACCAACAGTGTGGTCATGCCCAGTCGTTTCACCAGATCCGCGAACTCGCGCCGGGCCGCCGGGTCCAGATTGGACGATGGCTCGTCGAGCACGAGGACCTCGGGGTGCATGGCCAGCACGGTCGCGACCGCCGCGCGGCGGCGCTGGCCGAGGGAAAGCCGGTGCGGTGGGCGATCGGCGAGATCGGCAAGGCCCACATAGGACAGTGCCTCGGTCACGCGCTCCTTGAGCTCGTCGCCCTTCAGGCCGAGATGGGCCGGCCCGAATGCGACGTCCCGGCCGACGGTCGGGGTGAACAGCTGGTCGTCGGGATCCTGGAAGACGACGCCGACCTTGCGGCGGACGTCCTTGAGCGTCTTCGGGCCGACGGCGGTGCCGCTGATCAGGACCTCGCCCGCCGACGGCGTGAGGACGCCGTTGAGTTGCAGCACCAGGCTCGTCTTGCCGGCGCCGTTCGGTCCGAGCAGCGCGACCCGTTCGCCGCGATAGATGGTCAGGTCCACAGTGGACAAAGCGGACGTGCCGTCGGGGTAGTCGAAGCTGACGCCGCGGATCTCGATCGCGGCCTGCTCGTTCGAGGCCGTGGTGGAGGGCATGAACCGGCCACGGCGGACCTCGACCGTCGGCGCGGGGGACGGGGTGCGGATCGCCCGGCGGGCCTTCCGCTTGCCGCGGGCCGGCTCGTCGCCGTGCGGAGTAAGGGAAATCGGCAGCCCGACCTTGTCCTCGTAGCCCGGCAGCTGGACCCGGTACGTGCACAGGTCGCAGTTCATCCGGACGTCCCCGTGCAGCGCCTCGCGATAGCGCTCCAGGACGATTCGCGCCAGCCGTGGATCGGGGCCGAGGTGGCCGCCGCCGCGGACCGTGATCTCCGGGTGCTCGGCCGCCCATTCGCCGGCCTGCTGGTGGATTCGCGGCACCAGCATGCCCGTGAACAGGAAGAAAGGGCTGACCACGATGGTGGTCGCGCCGAGCAGGCGGCAGCGTTCCATCGCCTCGGCGACGTTCGGGCGGGCGACGGACACGAAGCCGGGCTCGATCGTGCCGAGACCCCGCTTGTCGGCCAGCAGCCGGCCGACCTTCCACAGGTCGGAGCAGGCATCGGGGTCCGACGAGCCGCGCCCGATCAGCGCGACGCCGAGCTTCTCCGGATCCGCGTCGCCCGCGGCGTCGCGGATCCGTTCCTCGGCGATCGACAGGATCGTCGGCTCGATGCCCAGGTCCCGGGCCAGTCTGAAGTGGACGGACGGGTGTCGTTGGCGGGCACGGGCCATCGACGCCGGACCGTCGTTCTTGAGGTGTCCGGCGGCCAGCAGGACCAGCGGCACCACCACGATCTCGTGGGCGCCGTCCGCGACCAGGCGGTCGATGGCCTCGTCCACGCCCGGTTCGGCCAGTTCGACGAAACCGCAGCCGATCCGGAGATCCGGCGCGCTGGCCTTCACCGCCTCCGCCAGCGCCCAGTACTCGTCGACGCCGTCCGCGTCACGGCTGCCGTGGCCAAGCAGCACCATCGCCGGCGCGGTCATGCCGTCGCCCACGCTGTCGCCGTCAACGCGGCAAAGATCGTCGGGACGGTCAGCGCCGCCGCCCAGGTCCCGCGCTTGGCCGGCTCCCCGGTCAGCGTCGCCGGCAGCGATCCCTCGTAGCCGCGGGACGCCATGGCGAGATAGACCCGCTCGCCCCGTTCGAAGGCGCGGACGAACAACGCGCCCACACACAGGGCCGTGTCCCTGGCCTGCCACAGCCATCGCGGATCCGCGCCGCGGCAGGCCCGGGCCGTGCGCAGGCGGTTGAGCTCCGAGTTCAGCACCTCGGCGTACCGGATCATGAACGACGCCACCGCGGTGAAGATCTTCGGCACCCGGAGCCGCTCCAGGCCCGTGATCACCTCCGGCAGCGGCGTGGTCGCCGCCAGCACACCCGTGGCCAGCAGGCCGAAGCTGGCCTTCAACACGATCGACGCCCCGGACTGCAGGCCCGCGATCGCCAGCGGAACGCCCAGGACGTGGATTTTCGGGCCGGTCGCGAGGAACGGCAGCAGCACCACGAAGAACACGAACGGGATCTCCACGACCAGCCGCCGCAGCAACATCGTCGCCGGGATCTGGGCGATATACGTCACCACGGCCAGCGCGAGGACGTAGCCGAGGTACGGCCAGTACGTGTCCCGCGGCGTGCAGGCCACCAGCAGGATGCACAGCGCCGTCGCCGCCACCTTGCACTGCGGCGCCGCCCGGTGCAGCGGCGTGTCCGCCGGGATCAGCAGGTCCGCGCCCGGATTGTGGGCGGCTCCGCTCACTGCGGCACCTCGCTAGCGCTCGGTGTCCGCGTTCGCGGACGCACTGCGTTGAATGATTCGCTCGCAAGCTCGCTCATGCGCTCGCCCGTGTCAGATGCCGGCCCACCCGCACCAGATCCGGCCTCAGCCGCAGCAGCGCCGCCACGATCAGGCCCGTCACCAGGCCCTCGAACACCGCGATCACCGTGTAGGTGCCGATCGTCGTCACCGCCACCGTCACCGGCGGCACCGCCGTCGCGCCGCCCACCGCATACTCCAGGCTGTACAGGACGGAGCCCGCGGTGACCGACACGAAGCCCGCCAGCCCACAGGCGATCGCCACCCAGAGCTTCGTCTTCGGCAGCACCTTCCGCAGGCCCAGGATCAGCGGATAGCCCACCACCGCCGGGATCAACGCCATGTTCACCGCGTTCACCCCCAGCGCCGTCACGCCTCCGTCGCCGGCGAACAGCCTGCACCACCAGGACCACCCGAGATCACCACCGGCCCCAGCCAGGGTCCCAGCAGCGCCACCGCCAGCGTCCCGCCCAGCAGGTGACCGCCCGTGCCCACCCCGATCGGGAAGATCGGCGCCTCCAGCACCAGGAAGAACGCCGCCGCCAGCCCCGCGAGGGGGATGTCCCGGTCCCGCAGCGACGGCCCCAGGTTCCGGCTGCACAGTGCCAGCCCCGCCACCGCCACCACCCCGCCCGCGATGGAGACCGGCGCGTTCACGAACCCGTCAGGAATGTGCATCGGATCCCTCCACCGGTCCGTTGATCGCCAACAGGTCGAGCGCGGCCACCTCGCCGATCACGAAGGTCACCGGCGGGCGAAGCCGCGGGTTGGGCAGCGCGGCGAGGGTGCCGAGCTCGGTGCGCTGGTGCGGACGGCTCGCGGCGCTGATGGCCGCGACGGGAGTGTCGGCGGGCAGGCCGCCGGCCATCAGCTGGGCGGCGATGTCCCGCAGCGCGGACCGACCGGTGAGAACGACGATCGTGCCGCCGACACGGGCGATGGCGCCCCAGTCGATGTGCTGGCGGTACTCGGGGTCGTCGTTGCCGGCGACGACGGTCAGGGTGGTGGCGACCTGCCGGACCATCACCGGAATGCCGGCGAGCGCCGGGGCGGCGATGGCCGCCGAGATGCCCGGCACGATGTCGAACGGCACACCGGCGGCGGCCAGTGCGACGGCCTCCTCGCCGCCGCGCGAGACGACAAAGGCGTCGCCGGCCTTCAGCCGGACCACCTCACGGCCGGCCCGCCCGAGTTCGACGAGAAGCTCGTTCACGTCGGCCTGGGGCCATGCCGGACGACTTCCTGCTTTGCCGACGCAATGCACAACTTCGGCGGAATTCGCGATGTCGACGATGTCGACCATCGACGGACGGTCGTAGACGACAACTTCGGCGGACTTGAGAAGTTCGGCCGCACGGCAGGTGAGTAGACCGGGATCACCGGGGCCGGCGCCCACGAGGTGCACGGTCACCCGGTACTCCGCCCAGCACTCTGCCCGGCCGCCGATCGGGGCGTCACCAGCCAGTCGCCGAACCGCCGGGTGCTCGACGAACCGATCAGCACGGTGGTGGTCATGCCGACTTTGTCGCAGTCGAGGTCGGCGAGCGTGGTGAGCTCGACGCGCTGCCCGTCGCGGGCGATGTCGGCGACCAACGCCACCGGAGTAGTAGGCGCGCGGCGTTCGAGCAGAACTTCGCGGGCGCGGTCGAGCTGCCACGGCCGCCCTTTGGAGCGGGGGTTGTAGAGCGCGATGGCCAGGTCCGCCTCGGCGACGGCCCGCAGCCGGCGCTCCACTTCCTCCCAAGGAGTCAGCAGGTCGGACAGCGTCAGGCAGGCGAAGTCGTGCGCGAGCGGGGCGCCGACCAGTGCCGAGGCCGCGAGCGCCGCGGTGACGCCGGGCAGCACGCGGACCTCGGGTCGTGCGGTTTCCCCGATTTCGTACGCATTGCTCAACGCCAACGTCGCCATGCCGTACACACCGGCGTCGCCCGACGACACGAGCACCACCCGCCGGCCGCCGGCCGCGGCCTCGACGGCCTGCTCGGCGCGGAGCTTCTCCTCGGTCATCTGCCCGCGGACGACGACCTGCTCCGGGCGAAGGATGTCGTCGCAGGCGTCTATATAGGCGGAGTAGCCGTAGACGGCCTCGGCGTCGGCGATCGCCTCGGTCACGGCCGGTGTGCGGTGTCGTGCGTCGCCCGGTCCGAGACCGACGATGGTGAGCACGCCGGTCATGGCAGCCTCCGCTTCTCCACCGGAATCGGCCGGCCCTCCGTGGTGCCCTCGGCCGACCGCCGCCGACAACCGTGCGAATAGGCCGGGTCGTACAACCTGGTGCGCTGGACCTCGCGGTCGGCGCGGAGCGCTTCGCCGACGAGCACCAGCGCGGCGGTCCGGATCCCGGACGCCCGCAGATCGGCGGCGAGTTCGCCGACGGTGGTGGTGACGATGCGCTCGTCCGGCCATGTCGCCTTCGCGACGACGACCGCCGGCGTGTCGGCGGAGTAGCCGTTCCCGTCGGCGAGCAGCTCGGCCTGCAACTGCTCGGGACGCTGCGCGGAGAGGTAGACGGCCATCGTCGTGCGGTGCGACGCGAACGAGGCGACCGTCTCGCCGTCGGGCATCGACGCGGCCGTCCGACCACCGGCCAGGCGTGTTAACACGATCGACTGTGAAATCGTCGGTGAAGTCAGTTCACATCCAACGGCCGCCGCGACGGCGCCGAGAGAACCGACGCCCGGCACGATCTCGTACGGCCGACCGGTCCGCCGACACCAGTCGATCTGCTCGCCGATCGCCCCGTACACGGTCGGGTCGCCGGAATGCAGCCGGACGATGGCCGCGTCGGGGTGGCTTGCGTAGACCTCGAGCACGTCCTCCAGCGTCATGCCGGCGGAGTCGTGCCGCTCGGCTGCCGGATTGGCGTGCTCCAGCACCTCGGCCGGCACCAGCGACGACGCCCACACCACGACGTCGGCCCTGGCCAGCCGGTCGGCGCCGCGGAAGGTCATCAGGTCGGCCGCGCCGGGGCCGGCGCCGACGAATGAGATCAGTCCGGGGGGGATCACCGCGGGAACCGCCCGAGGCGCAGCGCGATGCCAGCCATCACATCCTCCGTGCGACGCGTGTCAGTCGCGTGGCCGGTCTCCTGGCTCCCGGATCACCGCCGTCGCCGCGCCTTCCCAGGCGCACGCGCCCAGTGGCTGTTGCTCTGCGGGACGACTTCCCGGTCACAGTGGCGGGACCGCGCCGGATTCGCACCGGCTTCCCGTAACCACGCTCGCGGAGCAGGTTAACTGACGCGTGGGTGGGCCGACACCGCCGACTACGGTGTGAAACAGTCCAGCCGAGGGGAAGCCCAGTCGTGCCGCGAGTGCCTCATCCGATCGAGTCGGAGTCGTACGAAATCCTCCGTCGGCGCGTCGACACCGGGGGGCTGGGGCCGCTGTCGCGAGCGGTCGTCGAACGTCTCGTGCACACCACCGCCGACCCCACCTGGGCCGGTGACCTGCTGGTCGACGAACAGGCGCTGGCCGCTGGCCGGCAAGCGCTGGCCGACGGCGCACCGGTGGTCACCGACGTCCGGATGGTGGCCGTCGGCATCACCAGCCGACCGGCGATGGTCGTCGCCGAGACGGCCGGCGGAGTTGAGGAGTTCGTACGAAAAGCTCCGGTTGGCGCGGTGTGGGCCATCGGGCAGGACGTGTCGATCGTCACCGAACTGGTCGCGAGTTGTCGGGCCGGTGAGATTCGGCCGGCATTGGTGATCGCGTTGCCGGCCGGCTTCGTCGGCGCAGTCGAGGCGAAGCGGGCGGTCCGCGAGCTCGGCGTGCCGGCGCTGACCAACCGCGGCGAACGCGGCGGCGCGGCGCTGGCCACCGCTGCCGTCAACGCGCTGCTTTACCTCTGACGCAGGCGTGCCAGGTGATCGGTTTGCCGTTAACGTGACGAACGCTGACGTGGCAAGTTGCTGACGACGGGAGAGTGGCGCATGTCCATCGGCCAGGACGAGTTCGTGTCGGCGGCCAAGGACCTGATCGACCAGTTGGTGACCACGCAGCGTGAGGCCATCGCGGCCGCCGCCGCGTTGGTGGCCGACTGCGTGCTGGCCGACGGCGTGGTCCAGGCGTTCGGCACCGGTCACTCGCAGGGACTGGTGATGGAGATCGCCGGCCGGGCCGGCGGCCTGATCCCCACCAACAAACTGGCGCTGCGCGACATCGTCACCTACGGCGGCGCCCCCGCCGACTCCCTCGGCCCGCACACCGAGCGCGAACCGGCGATCGCCCACCGCGTGTACGAACTCGCCTCGCCGCGCCCGACCGACCTGTTCGTCATCGCGTCCAACTCCGGCGGAAACGGCTCGATCGTCGAAATGGCCTCGCTCGTCAAGGAGCGGGGTCACGGCCTGATCGCCTTCACATCGCTGGCCCACGCCACCGCCGTCGAGTCGCGGCATCCGTCCGGCAAGCACCTGCACGAGCTGGCCGACGTCGTGATCGACAACTGCGGCCCGATGGGTGACACGCTCCTGCCCATGCCCGGCGGCGGCCAGGTGTGCGCGATCTCGTCGATCACCTCCGCCTTCGCCGCCCAGATGATGCTGGCCGACGCCTGCGCCCGCCTGATCGCCGCCGGCAAGACGCCGCCGGTCTACCTGTCGGCCAACGTCCCCGGCGGCGACGAGCACAACAAGTCCCTCGAAGAGCACTACTCCGGCCGCATCCGCCGCGACCCGTAGACCACCGACCCGCGGACGAACACCACCGGGCCGTTGGTCCGCTACTCCGGCGCCATCCGGGAGGCGGCGTAGAACTCGGCGAGTTTGGCGACGGTCGAGGTGACCATGTCGCGGAGCTCGGCGGGGTCGAGGACCTCCAGTTCGGCGCCGAAGCGGAGGAACTCGCCGTGGGCATGGCGGAGGGTTTCGATCGGGACCACGGCCTCGACCCAGCCTTCGGCGTCGGGCGCGGAGAAGGTGGCGGTGACCAGGTCGGCGACCTGGCGGCCGATGAAGTAGGGGAGGGCCCGCACGCCGTCGGGGGACAGCCGCACGCGGGCCCGCTGGCCGCGCATGCGGACCTCGAACTGGCTGGCCCAGTCCTGCCAGTAGGCGGCCAGGTCGAAGTCGGCCGGGCGGGAGAAGCGCTCGTCGAGGGTCTGCACGGCGAGGACGTTGGAGACGCGGAAGGTCCGCAGGTCGGCGCCGGCCAGGGCGACGAGGTACCAGGTGCCGGCCTTGAGTACGACGCCGAGCGGGGCGAGACGGCGGGTGACCTCGCGAGGGGTCTGCCAGCGGCGGTAGCGGATCTCGACCATCCGCTCGTTCCAGACGGAATCGGCGATTTCGGAGAGAAAGGGAACTTCGTCGGCTTCCCGCAGCCAGCCGGGGGCATCGAGGTGGAAGCGTTCACGGATGCGGCTGGCCCGGGCCCGTAGGTCGGGCGGCAGGGCGGCGAGCATCTTGAGCTCGGCGGTGGCGACGACGGTGCCGAGCCCAAGCTCGGCGGCGGGACCGGGCATGCCGGCCAGGAAGAGGGAGTCGGCCTCGTCGGTGGTGAGTCCGGTCAGCCGGGTGCGATAGCCGTCGAGCAGTTGATAACCGCCGGTGGGACCGCGATCGGCGTAGACGGGCACACCGGCGACGGACAGGGACTCGATGTCGCGATAGACGGTTCGTACGGAAACCTCGAGTTCGTCGGCGAGCTCCTGCGCGGTCATCCGCCCCCTGGTCTGCAACAACAGCAGGGTGGACAGCAGCCGGCTCGCACGCATACCCCGCATTGTGGGTCAGGCGAACCGGACGACCGCCGTCGGCACTCCACGAACCTCGGCGATCCGGTCGGCCTCGGCCTGCACGTCGTCACGCAGCGAGGGGTCGATGTCGGCGTCGAAGGAGGTGACGGTGACCTCCAGCTTCTTGCGGCCGACGAGCCTCGCCCGCCACATTCCACCGATCTGGCCGTCGACCAGAAGTGCGCCCGGATTGCCGAGGACCGTCCACAGTGCCTTCTGCTCCGCCTTGTCGGGCACCAGCAGGTCGTGGTCGCGGGCCTGGAGGAACGGGTCCATCGCCGGCAGCAGTCGGACGAGCTCCACTCGGTCGCAGTCGAGAAGTTCGTCGACATTCCCCTCGGGCAGCCACGCACGTCGACCGTCCATGGAAACCTCGGCGAGGTCGTCGGGCCAGATGTCGCGGACGTTGGCCGTCGATGTATCTAGCCACTTCGCCACCTCGGTGGGCGTCGCCGGTCCGAGGAAGCGGAGATAGCGGTGCACGAGTCCGTGCGGATTGGTGGATTTCGTCGGAATCGGTCCGCGCTTGGGCAGCGGCTCCAGCAGCAGCCCGGTCTCGCCGGCCCGCAGCCGTATGCCGCCCGGCAGCGCACCGAGCCGAAACGGCTGTTCGTATACATGTGTTGCCTTACACGCCGGGCAGTCCTTCAGCTGGCCGGGCGGCATCAGCTTGGTGACCTCGGCGCTGGCCGCGCCTTTGGTCATCGGCTTGGTCACGACCTGGCGCATCGACTCCGCGATCAGCCGGTACGTCTCCAGCGCGGACAACCCGTCGGTGACGGTCCGGGACTTCTGCCACATGAGCCGGGCCCGCGCGTCGGTGTCGCTCCACGGCCACAGCTCGCCGGCCCACCGCCGAAGTTCACCGGGCCGGTGGTGGTACGGGGCGCCGCGCAGCGTCCACGCCAGCTCGTACCCGTCAAGACTGACCGGTCCGGTGGTGCGGGCGGCCAGCGCGAGCTTGGCGGAGCCGGCCTGGGTGTCCTGAAGGCCGATGTCCAGCACGGCCGGCTCCTCGCTGTCGCGGAGGAGCCCCTGCTGACGGACGCGGTACCACAGCACCTGGTCGCGGCTGACGGTTCTGGTCACCAGGCCATCATCACCCGAAAGACTGCCATCCGCTGTCAGGATCGGCGGCGCGAATCGGCGCAGACCGCCCTGACTACCATCGTCGCGTGACCGAGCAGCACCAGCACTACTTCACCGCCGATCCGAACGCGGTCAGCGAGCCGCGGCTGCTCACCGTCGAGCTGCCTGATCTGACGTTGAAGCTGACCACCGACGCCGGGGTGTTCTCGCCGAAGCAGCTCGATCCCGGCACGAGGGTGCTGCTGGAGAACGCGCCGGCGCCGACCGTCGACGGCCACCTGCTCGACGTCGGCTGCGGCTACGGCCCGATCGCGCTGACGCTGGCCAAGCGTTACCCGGGCCGGAAGATCACCGGTGTCGACGTGAACACGAGGTCGCTGGAACTGGCCCGTGCCAACGCGAAGGCGGCCGGCCTCGACACGATCACCTGCCTGCTGCCCGAGGAGGTCCCGGCGGACGCGCGGTTCGCGGCGATCTACTCGAACCCGCCGATCCGCATCGGCAAGCAGGCGCTGCACGAGCTGCTGCTGCACTGGCTGGACCGCCTGCTGCCGGACGGCGTCGCGTATCTGGTGGTGCAGAAGAACCTCGGGTCGGATTCCCTGGCCAAGTGGCTGACCGAGCAGGGCCACTCGACCCGGCGCATCGCCACCGACAAGGGCTATCGCGTGCTCGCCGCCAGGCCCAAGGCCTGATCACTCCTCAGTGTCGGCCTCGCCGGTGTCGACCGCCAGTACGCCGCGCTGATCGGACAGGCCGGTCACGAGCGCGGTCAGCTGTCGCGGGCCGACCAACCGCAACCGTAGGTCGATGACGTTGGTCGACTCGTTCCGATTGGTCGAGGCGTGCTCGACGACGTACCCGGATGACGTGACGAGCTCCAGGATGTCGCGCAGCGCGCCCTCGCCGTCCCGGTAGCTGGTGCGCACCACGGTGGTCGCCGGGCGGGATCGGGTGAGCAGCCGGACCAGCGGCGGATATCCGTACACCACCAGGAAATGCGCGGCGGTGACGAACGCCGCCAGCAGCGGCAGCCCGGCCGCGCAGGCGCAGCCGACGGCGACGCTCACCCACACCACGGCGGCCGTGGTCAGCCCGCGCACGATGTTCTGCCGGACGAAGATCAGGCCCGCGCCGATGAAACCGATGCCGGACACGATCTGCGCCGCGACCCGGGACGGGTCCAGCACGATCCGGCCCTCGACCAGCACGTCGGTGAATCCGTATTTGCTGATCAGCAGGAACAGCGCGGCGCCCAGTCCGACCAGTGTGAGCGTGCGAAGTCCGGCACTCTTCTGCTTGAGTTCCCGCTCAAGGCCGATCAGCGAGCACAACACGAGCGCGGTGGCCAGTTCGATGATCTGCGTCCAGCCCTGCCCGGACGGTTCGCCGAACGTCACCAGCTCGTTCATCGCTCACCCTTTTCGTCGCAGGTTCTCCCGCATGCGGCGGAGAAAGTCGCCGAACTGCGCCCGCTCCGCCTCGCTGAAACCGGCCAGGGCCCGTTCCGCGGCATCCTCTCCCACGTACCCCGGCTCCCGCAGATCGGAGACGGCGCCGACGAGCTCGCCGACGACCGGCCCGAGCATGGCCAGCGCCATGCGGGTGCGCAGCTCGTACAGGCTGATGCCGGTGGCGACGCCGACGTTGAGCGACTCGACGTCGCCCGACATCGGGATTCGGACCACGTGGTCGGCCAGCTCCAGCACATCGTCGCCGACGCCGTCGGTCTCGTTGCCGACGATGAGGGCGACCGGCCGGCCGCTCAACGGCACCGATCCCTGCAGCGTGTCGGCACGTCCCGAGGTGGCGACCACCTCGAAGCCGCGTTCACGCAGGTCACGCACCGCCTGGACCGGTGTGTCGTAGCGCCGCAGTCGGGCCCGCAGCACCGCCGCCCGCGAGGCGTCCAGCACGCGGCGGCTGGTCAGGTCCGTCTCCGGGTCGGTGCAGACGATGTCGGCGACGCCGAGGCCGACAGCCGTCCGCACGATTGTGCCCAGATTGCCGGGATCGAGCACATTGTCCAGTACTACGGCGAAGTCCCCGTACGGCTGGTCGTCGCCGGCGACGGCGGCCAGCTCGGCGACGGCCAGCCAGGAGACGGCCCGGTTCAGCCGCACCGCCTGCCGCAGCACCGACTCCTTCACCACCATCACCGGCACGTGCGCCTCGGCCAGCAGCGAGGTCACCGGGTCGGCGGCGCCCTCGGCCGCGAGCACGAACCGCAGCGCAGCGCCGGCCTCCACCGCCTGAGTGATGAGCACGGCGCCTTCCAACAGGCAGCCGCCGGCCTCGGCCCGTCCCGTCCGGTTGGCGAGGGCCCGGACCTGCTGGAGGTGGTCGTCCTTGAGCGACGTGATGACTGCTGGCACGGCGACGACCGTATCGGCCGGTTCGGTCGGACCAGCGCTTAGGCTGTGTCCAGACAGTGAGGAAGGTGCGCCGTGACCGAACGCCGTCTGCCGCGTCCACGCGAGCTGGCGCAGTTGCTCCGGCCGAAGCCGCTCGTGCTGGACCCCACGGAGCGTCGGTTGGCCGCCGCGCACACGATCGCGGACCTGCGCACCATTGCCCGTCTGCGCACGCCGCGCGCGGTGTTCGACTACACCGACGGGGCCGCCGAGATGGAGGACAGCCTCCGCCGTGCGCGCACGGCCTTCCGGCGCGTCGAGTTCCGGCCCAACGTGCTGCGCGGTGTCGCCGACCCGGACACCAGTGTCGAGGTGTTGGGCCAGCGCAGCGCACTGCCGTTCGCCTTCGCGCCCACGGGGTTCACGCGGATGATGAATCACGAGGGAGAGCGCGCTGTCGTCAAGGTCGCGCAGCGCGCCGGCATTCCGTTCGCACTGTCCACGATGGGCACCACGTCCATAGAGGACGTTGCGGCCGCCGCCCCCGAGGCGCGCAAGTGGTTCCAGCTGTACGTGTGGCGCGACAAGGGCGCGGGCCGTGAACTGTTGCAGCGCGCGCATGCCGCCGGCTACGACACGGTGCTGCTGACGGTCGACACGCCGGTCGGCGGTGCACGCATGCGGGACGTGCGCAACGGCCTGACGATACCGCCCGCGTTGACGCTGCGGACCTTCCTCGACGGCGCCACGCATCCGGCGTGGTGGTTCAACCTGCTCACGACCGAGCCGCTGACGTTCGCCTCGCTCACCGAGTGGGGCGGCACGGTCGAGGACCTCATCAACTCGATGTTCGACCCGACGCTGAACTTCGACGATCTGGACTGGGTGCGCCAGATGTGGCCCGGCAAGCTCGTGGTCAAGGGCATTCAGAACGTCGAAGACGCCAGCGACGTCGTGAAGCACGGCGCCGACGCGGTGCTGCTGTCCAACCACGGCGGCCGGCAGCTCGACCGCGCGCCGACGCCGCTGGAGCTGCTCCCGCAGGTCGTGGACCAGGTGAAGGGGGACGCCGAGGTCTGGCTGGACACCGGCATCCTGTCCGGCGCGGACATCGTGGCCGCCCGGGCGATGGGGGCCGACCTGTGCCTGATCGGTCGCGCCTACCTGTACGGGCTGATGGCCGGCGGCGAGCGCGGCGTACAGCGCACTGTGGACATCCTGCGCAAGGAAATCGTGCGGACGATGCAACTGCTCGGCGTGCGCGCCGTCGCCGACCTGCGACCCAGCCACGCGCGGCTGCGGTAGGCGCCGTGCTCGATTTCAGACTGCTGGGCCCGGTCCGCGGTTGGCGTGACGGGGAGGAACTCCAGCTCGGGCCGCCGCAGCAGCGCACGGTGCTGGCCATGCTGCTGCTGAGCGACGGGAAGCCGCAGACGCCGGAGCAGCTCGCCACTGCGCTGTGGGGTGCCGAGGCCCCCTCGTCCGCGGTCGCCACGGTGCGTACCTACATCCACCGCCTGCGCCGTGCCCTCGGCGACGACCAGCACCTGCTCGTGCACGACAGCAACGGCTACCGCCTCGATCTGCCGCCGACCGCCACCGATGTGGGCAAGTTCCAGGAGTTCGTGGACCGTGCCGCCGTCGCGCTCGACGAGGCCCGGCCGGACGACGCCGTGCGGGACTTCCGCGCGGCGATCTCGCTGTGCAACGGCACGGCGCTGGCGGGGCTGCCCGGCGAGTACGTGGAAGCCGAACGCGCTCGCATGCGGCAGCGCCGGCTGACCGTCCTGGAGGACCTGTTCCGCGCCGAGCTCGACCTCGGCCGGCATGCTGAGATCGTGGACCAGCTTCAGGTCCTCGCCGCCGGCGAGCCGCTGCGCGAGTCCATGCACGAGCTGCTGGTGCTGGCGATGTGCCGCTCGGGCCGGCAGGCCGAGGCAATGCTGGCCTACGACCAGATCCGGCGGCAGCTGCGCGAGGAGCTCGGCGTCGATCCCGGCGCCCGCCTGCGCATGCTGTACGAGCACATGCTGCACGGCGATCCAGAGCTGGAACCGAAGGCGCGGCAGGCGCTACCGGCTGTGCCGCCCGCACAGCTGCCATCTGACCTGCCCGTCTTCGCGGGGCGGTCTCACGCGCTGGCCGAGGCGCACCGTAGCCTGCCCGGCGAGGACGCCCCCGACCGCACGGTCGTCACCGTCATCCAGGGCATGGCCGGCGTTGGCAAGACGGCGTTCGCGCTGCACTGGGCTCATGAGGTCGCCTCACGATTCCCCGACGGCCAGCTGTACGTGAACCTGCGTGGCTATGACCCGGTCGCGGTCGACCCGAACGACGCCGTGCGCGCCTTCCTTCAGGCACTGGGAGTGCCCGCCGCGCTGGTGCCCGCGGAACCGGAGGCGCGGATCGGTCTCTACCGCAGCCTGCTGGCCGACCGCCGCTGCCTGCTGCTGCTCGACAACGCGCGGGAGTCCGCCCAGGTGCTGCCGCTGCTGCCTGGGCGGTCGCGTTCGCTCGTCATCGTGACGAGCCGAGGACGCCTCGACGGCGTCGTCGCCGCCACCGGCGCGCCGCCGATGACCCTGGATCTGCTCAGCCGTGACGACGCCGTCGACCTGCTGTCGCAACGCCTCGGCGCGAAGCGTATCGCCGCTGAACCCGACGCCACGAACGCGATCGTCGACCGCTGTGCGCGACTGCCGCTGGCACTGTCCATTGTGTGCACGCGAATCCTCGCTCAATCGAGCGAGTTCCCGCTCGCCGACATCGTGGCGTCGCTGTTCGGCCCGCAGTTCTCCCTCGACGCCTTCGCCGCCTCCGACCCGAGCGTCGATATTCGTGCGGTGCTGAGATCTTCGTACGCATCCCTGTCGGACGGTGCGGCGCGCATGTTCCGACTCCTGGCGCTGCACCCTGGACCGACCGTTGGCCTGCATGCGGCGGCCAGTCTGGCGGCGGTTTCGGTGCGCGAGGCATCAGCCCTGCTGCGTAAGGTTACGGACGTTCACCTAGTGACGGAGGTCGCGCCCGGCCGCTACGGCTGGCACGACCTACTGCGTGCATACGCCACCGAGCAGTTGGAAGGCGCGGCCGAATGCGAAGCGGTATTCCGTCGCCTTGCCGACCATTATCTGCTGACCGCCGACAGTGCGGCCCGTCGATTGTCGACGCAGAACGACGCCCCGTCGCCGTGCGAGCAGGCGGCCGGCGTCGTGCCGACGGACCTGGCCGACCAGGAGCAGGCCGTGCGTTGGTACGTCGACGAGCAGGCCGCGGCGATGCGCGTGCTGGAACTCATGGCCGCGTACGGACTGCACGAGCACGCGTGGCGCTTCGCGTGGGCGCTGCGGCACTTCCAGGACCGTCAGCAGCACTGGTACGACCTCCTCGACGCGCACGCCATCGCTCTGCGGTCGGCGACGGCGGCCGGTAACCGGATCGGCATGGCGTACGCCCATCGCGGGCTGTCTCGCGCCGACTGTCGGCTTTCGCGCCTCAAGTCCGCGCGCAAGCACATCGACGAGGCGCTCGCGTTGTTCGAACAAGCCGGCTGCACCGCGGCGTTGGCGTACACGCTGCGGCAGTACACGTGGGTCGAAGAGTTGGACCACGCCCCCCAGCGCGCGCTCGAACACGCCGCGCGCGCCCGTGACTTGTTCCGCGGGCTGGGTTGGGGCCCTGGCGTGGGCGTCGCGACCATGACGATGGCTCGGTACTACAGCATGATCGGCCGCGACGCGGAGGCCGTGCCGCTGGTGTACGAGGCGCTCCTGCTGCTGCCCGCCGGCGACACCGGCGAGTTGGTCGGCGCGTGGGAGGTGCTCGGCGAGGCCTACTACCGACTCGGCCAGTACGAGGACGCGGTCGGCGCCTACCAGAACGCGGTGAAGGCCTTCGCCGAACTGCGGGCCGACGCCGATGAAGTCTCCGTGCTGCTGCGGATCAGCGCCTGTCTGCTGGCGCTGGAGCGGCGGGCGGAGGCCGGTGACGTGCTCCGCCGCGCCGCCGCGATTCAGCGCACGCTGTGCCCGGCCGCGATGGGCCCGACGATCAGGGTCGAGGACTGGGCCCAGTTGCTGACCGTCGAGCAGTGACCCGTCACTCGACGAAGATGTCGACGGACGGCCGCATGCCGGCGCACACCCGCAGCACCTCGTGCACGACGTGGTTCTCGAATTCGCCGAACTTCTCGATGTCGACGGTCTGCTCGTCGTCGATGACGGGGTAGGCGCGCTGCGTCAACGCGTAGTCGAAGCGGGGCGCCCACTTGCGCGCGCCGAGCCGAGCGGTGATGGAGCAGTTGTCCACCAGATAGGCGATGCCGCGGGCGTGCATGTAGGGGTTGAGGGAGTCCACCGCCTCGATCACCGACTCGTTGGCGATCTCCGAGTACGGGTGGCCGAACTCCAGCAGCGCGTCGATCTGCGCCATCATCACGCCGATGAACACGCCGGCGGTGAACGGGTCGAGCGGGATCTCGTCGGGCACCCGGTCGGCCCGCACCTTCTGGCCGACCCGCCACATGTCGGCCTGGTCGATCTTGCCCATCGGGAACCGGGACAGCCGCTTGCCGGCCAGCACGACGCTGCGCACCTCGTCGCCGGAGCGGACCTCGTCGTAGATCTCATGGATCAGCTCCAGTCCGACCGGGTAGCTGACCGAGTACGCCTCGGCGAAGATCTGCTTCTCGTCGGAGTCGAGCATTCGGTAGACGCCGAGCATGCCGTCACGGGAGATGATGCGCGAGATCGGGCCGGTGACGGACTCGGCGGAGTGCCGGAAGGCGTCCTCGTCGCTCATGCCGTGGTCGCGGAACCGCCGGTAGAGGCTCTCGACGATGCCGTGCAGGCCGCCGGCCAGGATGCCGCGCTCGCCGGACAGATCCGAGAGGTACTCGGAACGCAGCGTGGTCCGAAACGTGTACGGCGCGCCGAGGCCCACCGACCAGCCCAGCGCGCGGTCGACCGCGCGGCCGGTGACGTCCTGGTGCACCGCGAAACTGGCGTTGATGCCGGCACCGTTGACGTCCTGCCCCTGGAGGTAAAGCGCGCGGACCGAGGCGCCCATGCCCTTCGGGCAGACGGCGATCACGTCGATGTCGGCGGGGAACTCGCCGCCGACCAGGTCCAGGTGGCCGAGCAGGAAACCGTGCGACAGGCCCAGCGTGGTGCCGCGCTTCATCGCCGCGAACACCTCTTTGTAGGTCTCGGCCATCGCGCCGTCCGAGATCAGCAGGATCACCATGTCGGAGTCGCGGATGACGTCGAACATCTCGCCGAGCGTGCCGTCCTCCGGCGAGAAGCCCGCCTGCACGGCGGCGTCCCACGACGCCGAGCCCCGCCGCAGACCGACGGCCACGCGCACGGCGTTGCCCAGCGAATCGCGCAGATTTTGCGCCTGCGCCGAACCCTGCGGACCCCAGCCGATGACGCCCAGCTGCCGCACACCCTCGAAGGCCGCCGGCAGCCGGTCGAACAGGTGCCGGCCGCCGCGCACGATCGGCTCCTGCCGGTCCGCGACGGCGATGTACTCCTTGTCGAACACCTTGGTGTCGAAATCCAGGTCCATGGCGGTGGTTCTCCTCAAGCGCCGACGCGGGCGGGAAGTTCGGTGGAAACGTGCCGGGTCTCGGGAAGACCGAGCAGGCACAGCAGGCTGACGACGGCCGAGCCCGCCACGTACCAGCCGACGGCGGTTGTGCCAGAGCCGGCGGCCAGCGCGGCCGCGATGGTCGGGGCCAACGCACCGCCGAGCACGCCACCCAAGTTGTACGCGAACGACGACGCCGAATACCGGTAGCGCGCGTCGAACAGCTCCGGCAGGAAGGCACCGAGCGGCCCGTACACCCAGCCCATGGCGGCCAGGCCCAGCGCGAACGCGATGCCGACCGACAGCGCGGTGCCGGCCCCGAGCAGCGGGAACATGACCAGGCCAATGACGCCCGTGGCCACGCACCCGGTGAGCAGCACCGGTTTGCGGCCGAAGCGGTCGCCCGCCAGGCAGGACAGCACCGTGGTCAGCGCCATCGCCCAGATCGCCGCGATCAGCAGGCCCAGCGCCTCCGACCTGGGCATCTTCAGCGTGGTCGTCACGTACGACAGGCAGAACGTCGTGGTGACGTAGAAAATGACGTAACAGGTGATGATCGTGCCGCCGCCCAGTAGCAGCCGGACCGGCGCCTTGCGCAGCATGTCGACCAGCGGCATGCGGCTCTGCTCACGCCGGCGTACCACCTCGGCGAACACCGGCGTCTCGGCCAGCCGCAGTCGCACCACCAGCCCGACGGCGACCAGCACGGCCGACGCCAGGAAGGGGATCCGCCAGCCCCACGCGTGGAACGCGTCGTCCGACAGCAGCGCGGACAGGCCGAGGAACAGTCCGTTGGCGGCGAAGAAGCCGATCGACGGCCCGAGCTGAGGGAAGGTCGCGTACCAGGACCGCTTGCCGGCGGGCGCGTTCTCCACGGCCAGCAGTGCGGCGCCGCCCCACTCGCCGCCGAGGCCGATGCCCTGGAGGAAGCGCAGCAGCACCAGGAGCACCGGCGCGGCGACGCCGAGTGTCGCGTAGCCGGGCAGCAGGCCGATGGCCACAGTGGACAGGCCCATGGTCAGCAGCGAGGCTACCAGGGTCGCCTTGCGGCCGACCCGGTCGCCGAAGTGGCCGAACAGCAGGGAGCCGAGCGGCCGTCCGATGAAGGCGACGGCGAAGGTCGCGAAGGCCGCCAGGGTGGCGTTCACCGGGGCCAGGGTCGGGAAGAACGTGGAGTTGAGCACCAGCGCCGTTGCCGTGCCGTAGATGTAGAAGTCGTAGAACTCGATCGCGGTGCCGATGAAGCTGCCGACGGCGATCCGGTCGATGCCGGGCGTGCTGGTCACGCGGGCCATGCTGGGACAGCGCCGATGATGGGGCAACCCCACTGGCCGATCGGGTAACCGAACCGTGCCGCATCGGAGCCGGTTTCCCGGCATCTACGGACCGTATATGCGGGCTTGTTAGTTTCGTCGGTGAAAGATCTGTCCGGTGGTGACGTCTTTCGACGCACTTCTCGGTTTCGCCGCGATCGAGAAGTGCGTCGACCATCGAAGGGGGAGAGCCGATGGCCCACGACGAGACCCTGGTCGGGCGGACGCACGACATGGCACGCATCGGCGAACTCCTGGTCGGCGACGACACGGCGCTGTTGCTGTCGGGCGAACCCGGGGTGGGCAAGTCGGTCGTGCTCGATGCCATGGCCCGGTCCGCGGCCGAGCGGGGCGTACGAGTTCTGCGCGCCGACGGCGTCGAGTTCGAGGCGGACATGGCGTTCGCCGGTCTCAACCAGCTGCTGCTGCCCGTCATGAACGCCGCCGACGGGCTCGAACGGCCGTACCGCGACGCCCTGAACGTGGCCGTCGGCCTCGGCGACGGTGTGGCCCCCGGTCGGATGGCCGTGTCCAACGCCGTGCTCACGCTCCTGCGGACCGTGGCCGTCGAGCGCCCGTTGTTGCTGGTCATCGACGATCTGCCGTGGATCGACCGCGCCAGCGTCGGAGTCCTCGGTTTTGTCGCACGCCGACTGAGCGGCACTCGGGTCAGCATCGTCTCGGCGTCGCGCACCGGCGCCGAGGGCGTCTTCCCCTGCGGCACCATGCCCGAGTACGAGCTGCCGCCGCTCGACGACGACTCCGCCCGCCTGCTCGTCGGCGCGCGGTTCCCAGGACTGGCGGAGCGGGTGCGCCAGCGCGTGCTGGAGGAGGCGCGCGGCAACGCGCTGGCGCTGCTCGAACTCCCGGCGGCTCTGACCGGGCCGCAGCAGGCCGCGCAGGCCAGCCTGCCCGACGTGCTGCCGCTCACTGACCGACTGCGGGTGCTGTATGCGTCACGGATCACGGGCCTTTCCGACTCGTGCCGACGCCTCGTGCTGCTTGCGGCGCTCGACGGCACCGGCGACCTGCACGTCGTGTTGCAGGCCGCAGACGCCCGCGATGACCTGCTGAGCCTGGCCGAGGCGGAGCGCGGCCAGCTGATCCGCGTGGACGAAGGTCGAGGACGCCTTGCCTTTCGGCACCCGCTGATCCGCGCCGCCGTGGTGGAGGTGTCGACCAGCGCGGAACGCCGCGAGGCCCACCGTGCGCTGGCCGGCGTGCTGGAGTCGCAGCCCGACCGGCTCGCGTGGCACCTGGCCGAGGCCGTGCTGCGGCCCGACGAACGTGTCGCCGAACTCCTGGAGCAGACCGCGCACCGCATGCTCCAGCGCGGCGACGCCGTGGGCGCAGTCGTGGCGTTGACCCGCGCCGCGCACATCAGCCCACCCGGGCAGGGGCGCAGTCGCCGATTCGCCGAGGCCGCCTACATCGGCGCCGAGGGTGCTGGCGTGCTGGCCCACGCCTCCGAGCTCCTCGCCGACGCCCGCCGCGCGGGCCCCGAGACGCTGCACGCCGCCATCGCGGCCGTCTACCTGCTCATCAACGACGACGGCTCCATGGACACCGCGTACCGGCTGCTCGTCGGCGCCATCGAGGCCGACCCGGACGACGCCGCCCTGGCCGACGCTCTGCACGCGCTGGTGCTGGTCTGCTGGTGGAGCGGTCGTGAGGAGTTCTGGCGGAGCTTCCACACGGCGATCGAGCGGCGAAAGTCCGAGCTGCCGTCGGAGCTGCGGCTGACCGCCCTCACGTACGCCGACCCCGCGCGCACCGGAAAGCTCGCGCTCGCAGACGCCGACGACCTGGTCGCTGCGGCGCACGACGAGACCGATCCGGCGGTCATCGTGCGTATCGGCGTCGCACTGTTCTATCTGGACCGGCTCGTGGACGTGCGCGACGCCATGTGGCGGGTCGTGCGGCACGGCCGCAACGGCGGTCCGTCGCGGCGGCACCTCGCGGCGTTGATGATCATCTGTCTGGACCACTACCTCACCGGCGAATGGGACGAGGCCGCGCGGTCGGCCGAGGAGGGCATCGCCGTGTGCGACGCCTCCGGATACCGGTTCTTCCGCTGGTACTTCGACTACATCGTGATGCTGCTTGCGGGCGCCCGCGGCGACACCACCACCGCGTTCCGGCTCGGTGAGCGTGTCGTGCGGTGGGCGACGCCTCGCGGCGCCGGCACTGCCGTCGTCTACGCCAACCAGGCACGCACGCTCGCCTGCCTGGGCAGCGGCGACTACGAGCGCGCGTACCAGTACGCCACGGCCGTGACGGCCGCCGGCGAGCTCGCCTCCCACGTGCCGCACGCGATGTGGGGCTCCATGGACCTTGTCGAGGCGGCCGTGCGCACCGGTCGTCACGCGGAGGCCGCCGCGCACGTCCGCGCGTTGCAGGATGCCGACATCGCCGCACTGTCGCCTCGGTTCGCGCTCATGGCGGCCGGCGCGGAGGCACTGTGCGCGGACGACGACGAGGCGCTGCGGCTGTACGAGAAGGCCCTCGCCACGCCGGGCGTGGACCGCTGGCCGTTCGAGGTGGCGCGAGTGCGCCTCGCCTACGGCGAACGCCTGCGCCGTACCCGCGCAATCGTCGAGGCCCGCGGCCCGCTCGCCGATGCCCTGGCGACGTTCGAGTGGCTCGACGCGCAGCCCTGGGTGCAGCGCACGCAGAAGGAGCTTCGCGCCGCCGGGCTGTCGACCGCGCCCAAGTCGGACGGCCCGCTTCAGAGCACTCTGACGCCCCAGGAGCTGGAGGTCGCCCAGCTCGCGGCGTCCGGGCTGACGAACAAGCAGATCGCCGAACGACTGTTCCTCTCGCACCGGACCGTCGGCGCGCACCTGTACCAGATCTTTCCCAAGCTCGGCATCACCTCACGGGCCGCCCTGCGCGACGCCCTGGCCGCCGTCGGCTGATCACAACTCCGCCGAACTTCTGCTTCTCGCCGAACTCCAGAACTTCGCGCGAACTTCTCAACTTCGTCCCGGCTCCACGACTCCGTCCGACTCCGCAACTCCGTCCGACTCCACGACTCGGTCCGGCCTTCACAACTTCGCCGGACTCCACGACTTCGCCGCACTCCACGACTTCGCCGCACTCCACGACTTCGCCGCACTCGACGGCTTCGTCGGACTTCTACTTTGCGACGAACTCCACCAGCGCGCGGGTGACCTCGTCGGCGTGCGTCCACAGCAGACCGTGCGGCGCGCCGTCGATCTCCAGATATTCGGCGCCCGGCAGCATCGCGCGCAACGGCCGCCCGGTGGCGTCGATCGGCAGTATCCGGTCGGCTGTCCCGTGCACGATCAGCGCCGGCACGTCGATCTGCTGGACGTCGTCGCGGAAGTCGGTGATCCACGTGGGCACGGTTGCCGCCGACGCGTACGGCGATGCCCCGGCCGCCACCTGCCAGCTCGCCCGTACGACTTCCTCACTGACGCGGGAGTCGAGAAGTTCGTCGAAGTTGTAGAAGTCGGCGAAGTAGGCACTGAAGTACGCGTACCGGTCCCGTTTGACGGCGGCGAGCACGGCGTCGAGGACCGACAGCTCAACACCGTGCGGTGTGGCGGACGTTTTCAGTAGAAAAGGTTGCATGGCGGAGAGGAACGCCGCCTTGGCCACCCGAAGCGAGCCGTACGTGCTCAGGTAGCGGGTCACCTCGCCGGTTCCCATGCCGAAACCGACCAGAACAGCGTCTGACAGGTCAAGCGTCAGCATGAGGCGGTGTAGGTCCGCGGCGAAGGTGTCGTAGTCGTAGCCCGTGGTCGGCCGCGACGACTGGCCGAAGCCGCGGCGGTCGTAGGTGATGACCCGCTGGCCGGCGGCGAGCAGGCACGGCACCTGCTTCTCCCAGGAGCGACCGTCGAGCGGGTAGCCGTGGATCAACACCACCGGGCGGCCGGCGCCGTGATCCTCGTAGTACAGCTCGATGTCGGTCTTGTTCTCCTCGCCGACCCTGACGAACGGCATGGTGGCTTCCTTCTCCTGCCCGCGGTGGTCCCGTCCCAGCATCGGCCACGGGCCGCCGCCTCCTCATCAGTCAAACAACTGCACCCTCCCCGGCGGATGAGGTGTCAGTTGCCACGGCGGTCGTCGCACAGGTTCCCGTCATCGACGGTGCCGCCGCCGGTCAGCGACGGGTTCCGCCGGACGCCCGCGTCGTGTTGGAGCAGGAGTTCGACGCCGACGAGCGCGCCCAACTCACCGGCGAACGGCCGGTGACCCGCGCTGGTCAGCGGCGATCCGGCCGTCTCGGCCTTCTACCGGGATCCGCACGCCGTCTCGACCTACCTAGGGCAGCTGTCCGACGGTGTCGAGTTCGATAAGCGGACGACTTGCGGTCGATGCGCTGGATGCGGATGTGCCGGCCTGGGCAGTGGACAGACCAGGTGTCGCCAATTCCGGCACGGATCTCCAACTGCGGATGTACGAGGATGCGCTGGAATCCAAGCGGCTCGTGCTGTTCGGCGGCGACCACTTCGCCTCATGCGTAAAGGAGGGCGCAGTTGCTTTAGGCGCGGCAATGACATGGTTCTCCGAGCATCTCAAGCCCTGAGTCGAACGTTCTCCGGGCGGCCGTCGCCACCGAGAAATCACGGACGCAGGTGTGCGGTTCTCGGTCGAGGTTGGCCTTATCAGGAGTACCCATAAGCATCCGCGCCGCGGAGAATCACCCGGTCGACCATGAAGCCGACTACTGAATCGGTATCCCGGTCGAGGCGGTCGTGGACCCGGAGGTCAGCCCGATGGTTGGCCCCGGATGCGCCGATGACATGGTCCTCGGTGGTCGTGGCCACGGCCGCCGTCGTCGGCGAGCTGTCGGTCGGCAGCGCGTCCCCACGGTGCCCGACGCCGCGATCGGGGGAGGCCGACGCCCACTTCTCCTGATCGAGCCACTGGCAACGACAGATGTGCTTGCTTATTCGTTACGGAAACGGCATTCAGTGTTTGTGTAATTACCGTTCGACCGTCCGTGTGTCACAAATGCAGGTTTGCGTAAAATCGAATTCCGACTGATGTGCGATTGTGGGAAGGTGGCCCCGGTTCTCCTGTTCAGAACTCGTCTTTCGAGTTCGATCTCCGGATACTTGGCTTCGGTTGCGCTGCGGCGGACGGTTGCCCTTTGTCGGCACCTTCGCGTAGCCCCGGGCGGCGTGGGGTGGTCTGCAACCATCCAGTCGTAATCGCCTTCGGGCAACCGCCACGGCGGCAGGCTGAGATCGGCGGGAAGGGCGGATTGGCTGTGGCTCGCCTCCGTGAACGCGGCCGGTGTGGCGGCTCCGGTCGGGATCGGCTGTGTCTGACAAACGGTCGACGCCACGATCGGCGAACAGCCGTGTGGGCGGCACCATTCGTCGCAATGACCGGCCCAGGGGTTGTCCGCGCTGCTTCTCGGAGTGCGACGGTGTCGGCACTGTCGGTATTTCGCGCAGGTATGTTCGGAATCTCGACGATCGGCGCGTTTGGCCCTTGTTCTCCCGATATGCGCCCGACTGCGGTTGTGTGCTGACCAACCCCGTAGAGGCGTTCTCCTCGACCGGCTACCCGATCGTGCCGTCGTACGCGGCCGAAGAGTCGCACTCCGTTGTCGCGCCGCCTTGAGCAGTCGCGGCCGTACGGGCCGGTGACTCCGCACCCGCTGTGGGCTGGGCGGACGCGAACCTGAACGGTCCCGTCGGCCAGCCCGCATGTCCAGAGCTTGGAGAGGGAAGTCACAAAGGAGGTCATGGGCCTGTGGTCAACCGACCACAGGCTGTCATACCCGCAGGTGGAAAAGCGCGCCCCCGGCAGGACTCGAACCTGCGACCAAGTGATTAGAAGTCACTCGCTCTGTCCGCTGAGCTACGGAGGCTTGAGGCATGCCGGCGCACGCCCCGTGAGGTACATCGCTTCAGACGCCCAAGTCGTTTCCGGTTGACCCTCATTCGGATGATCACGATATGGACAACCACCGTGGGTGCCGATTTCTGTACGCGGTGTTGTCAATCCGTCTTCGGGTTCACCGGATCGGGGCGGCGCTTGAAGCGCGCACCACCAGTTCCACATCCAGCCTGACGGGTCTGCTCGGTCTGCCGCCGTCCAGCAGGGTCAGTGCCAGCTCGCCGGCGAGCCGACCCTTCTCGACCAGCGGCTGACGGACCGTGGTCAGCGGTGGATCCGCGACGCCGGCCGGCGGCGTGTCGTCGAATCCGACCACCGAGACGTCCTGCGGCACCGACAATCCCACGTCGCGGGCGCCCTGGAGGGCACCCAACGCCAGCTCGTCGGACATGCAGAGCAGTGCCGTCGGGCGGGGGTTCTGCTGTAACAACCATCGGGCGGCCGTCCGGCCGTGCTCGCGGTCGCTGGTCGCGGCCTCCCAGACCGGCACACCCTCGGGGGCGATCCCGACGGCCGTCAGCGCGTCGATGTAGCCGCTCAGTCGTTCGCGCGTCACGCGGAAAGGTGACCCCGTGCGACGCTCCGGAGCAGCCGGACCGTTCCGTCCGTCCGGCTGAAGGGTGAGCGAGATCACCCCGAAGTCGCGGTGTCCCAATTCCGTCAGATAACGGCCGGCCGCCTGGGTTCCGCCGAAGTCGTCGAGTTCGACGCGCGCCGCGCCGCCCGTCGCCGGCTGGTCCACGACCACCATCGGCAGCCGGCGTTGGCGCACCGCCGTCAACGCCGGCGCGGTGTCCGGCAGTGAGTAGGCCACGACAACATCCGCCTGCGCGCGGGCGACGCTGTCCGGGCGTGGTCCGCCCGACTCGTTGCCGGCCAGCAGCACCAGTGCGTGATCGCGGCCGTCGACCGTGGCGGCCAGGGCGTCGAGCATGATCGTCAGCGCCGGGTCGGAGAACGCGCTGGACAGGCCCGATCGCAGCATGAATGCGACCGCAGCCGACTTTCGTGTCGCCAGGCTGCGGGCGACCGGGTCCGGACCGAGATATCCCAGCCGGTCGGCGACCTCGAGAATGCGCGTGCGCAGGCCGGCTGAGAGCTGGTTGGGCCGGTTGTAGGCGTTGGACACCGTGGCCCGCGAGACGCCGACGGCACGGGCGACCGTGTCCAGCGTCGGGCGGCGAGTTTGCTCGGTGTCCACAAGGTAGAGCGTAGTTGGCGCGGAGGGGTGGACCGACCCGCTGGACTCTACTGAAGCGCTTCAGTACAGTCCGTTCCAGTCGAAGGGGGTACGAATGCTGGCCAAGAGCACCGCTGTCTTCATCGTGTTCGTGCTCAACGGAGTCGTGTTCGGTTCATGGGCCGCACGCGTGCCGGCGCTGGCCGCGCAGGTCGGCGCCACCCCGGCCGGGCTCGGGTTGTCGCTGTTCGGCGTCAGCGTCGGGCTCATCGTCGCCGCGCCGATCGCCGGACGGCTCTGCGCCGCCTACGGTTCGCGTGCCGTCATGGTGCTCGGCTGCGTCACGGGCTTCGTCGTGCTGCCCGTGCTCGGCCTGACCACTTCGCCGCTGCAACTCGGCCTCGTGCTGTTCGCCCTCGGGCTGACCGTCGGCACCCTCGACGTCTCCATGAACATCGCCGCGGTCACCGTCACCCGGCTGCTCGACCGTCCGCTCATGCCCGTTTTCCACGCCGGGTTCAGCGTCGGCGGTCTGGCCGGCTCCCTCGCCGCCGCGTTCTCCGCCGCCCTGGCGTGGAGCCCGTTACGTCAGTTCACGATCCTCGCGGTGCTCGGCGTCGTCGCCGTCGCGGTCATCGTCACTTCGCTGCCCGCTGAGGCAGGGGAGCGGTCCCGTACCCGCTCGGGTGGCGTCGTTGCCGCCGGTCCGTCGCCCATGCGGCGGCCCGTGCTCTGGCTGCTGGCTCTGATCGCCCTGTTCTCCGCCGTCGCCGAGGGCGCCTCGGCCGATTGGTCCGCGCTGTTCCTCGTCCGGGAACGCGGCGTGCCCGACTCCCTCGCCGCCGCCGGCTATTCGGTCTTCTCCATAGCGATGGCGTTGACCCGCTTCTCCGGTGAACGGGTGGAGCGCCGCTGGGGGCCGTACCGAATGCTCGGTTTCGGCGCATTTCTCGCCGCCGTCGGACTTCTCGCTGCCGTCACGATTCCCGTTCCCGGCGTCGCGTACATCGGTTTCGCCTTCGCCGGAGTCGGGCTCGCCTACTCGTTCCCCGTCACCATGAGCCTCGCCGGCGCCGCCGGTCGCCGGGCCGACGGCACCGGCGGTGAGCGCGAGATCGGCTTCGTCACCACTATCGCCTACGCCGGCTTTCTCGGCGGTCCGCCGCTGCTCGGTCAGCTGGCCCAGTGGAGCGGCCTCGGCTTCGCGCTCGGCGCCGCCGCCGTCATCGCGGCGCTGATCGTGCCCGCCGTGCTTGTCGTGATTCGTGCCCGTCGTCGGGAATGCGCACCACCGGCAGTCGGTGCGCCGACGATGTGAGCTGCGTCGCGGCCTACCCTCAAGTACGTGGCCGAAGACGTCGTGACCGCCGGGCCCACGCCCAGCGCACTGGTTCGCCGACCCGCCGGCATGCTCCCGCTGCTGTTGATCAGTACCGTCATCGCCGCGCTGGTCGCGGCCGTGCTGACGCTGTTCTCCGGTAGCGAGCTGCTGTACACGAACCTGGGGCTGCCCGATCCCGGCGCGATCACCCGCTACGGCATCACCGTCGTGCGCGTCCTGACCGAGGCCGCTTCGACCGTGTGCGTCGGCGCCCTGCTCTTCGCCGCCTTCCTCACCTCACCGCAGCGTGCCGGCCGCCTCGCCGTCGACGGCTACGCCGCCCTTCGCACCGCCGGCTGGTCCGCCGTCGTCTGGTGCGTCGGCGCCCTGCTCGAGGTGCCCTTCACCCTCGCCGATGCCGAGGGCAAGCCGATCAATTTCATGCTCAACCCCAGCGTCCTGTTCAGCAGCATCAACATCGTCGAACAGGCCGAGGCCTGGGTCATCACCGCCGTCATCGTCTTCGTGCTGGCACTCGGCTGCTTCTTCGTGCTGTCGTGGGGTTGGACCGCCAGCCTGTTCTTCGTCGCCCTGATCGGCCTCGTCCCCGTCGCCGCCAGTGGGCACTCCTCCGCCGGTGGCTCCCACGACCTCGCCACTAACAGCCTGCTGTACCACCTGATCGCCGCCGCCATCTGGATCGGCGGGCTCGTCGCGTTGCTCGCCCACGCCCGCCGCCGCGGCGCCGACCTGGGCCTCGCCACCAGCCGCTTCTCCAAGGTCGCCCTGGTCTGCTGGATCATCATGGCCGCCTCCGGCGTCATCAACGCCCTGGTCCGGCTGCCCGTCACCGACCTGTTCACCACCTCATACGGGCTGCTCGTCCTGGCCAAGATCGCCCTGCTCGCCGTGCTCGGCGTCATCGGCTACTTCCAACGGGAACGTGGTGTCAAGGCCGTCGTCGCCACCGGCTCGGGCCGTGCCCTCGTCCGGCTCGCCGGTGTCGAGGTGCTGATCATGTTCGTCACCCTCGGCGTCGCCTCCGCGTTGGCCCGGACCCCACCGCCGCAGGACGTCTACAGCGCCGTCGGCGACGTCGAGCGGCTCATCGGCTACCCGCTCGCCGGCCCGCCCACTGTGTTCCGGCTGCTCTTCGACTGGCGCTTCGACCTCGTGTATGGCACCGCCGCCATCCTCGGCATCGTCGTCTACCTGCTCGGTGTTCGACGACTGCGCAAGCGTGGCGACCAGTGGCCCGTCGGCCGCACCGTCGCCTGGGTCGGTGGCTGCGCCGCCATTCTCTTGGCCACCTCGTCCGGCATCGGCCGCTACGCCACCGCCATGTTCAGCGTGCACATGGGCGAGCACATGATGCTCAACATGCTCGCCCCGCCATTGCTTGCCCTCGGCGGTCCCGTCACCCTTGCCCTTCGGGCCTTGCCCACCGCCGGCAAGGACCGTGCGCCCGGACCTCGTGAGTGGCTGCTCGCCGCCGTTCACTCGCCGATCGCCCGCGTCCTCACCCACCCTGTCGTCGCCCTGGTGCTGTTCGTCGGTTCCTTCTACGGCCTGTACTTCTCCGGCCTGTTCGACGCCGCCCTCAACTACCACTGGGCGCACCTCGTGATGAACGCCCACTTCCTCCTGGTCGGCTACCTCTTCTACTGGCCCGTCATCGGCATCGACCCCACCCCTCGCCGCCTGCCTCCCCTCGGGCGCCTGGGCATGGTCTTCGCCTCCATGCCCTTCCACGCCTTCTTCGGCGTCATCCTCATGAGCATGCAGACCGTGATCGGACAGAACTTCTACCGATCGCTGTCTCTGCCTTGGGTGACCAACGAGCTCTCCGACCAGCATCTCGGCGGCGGCATCGCCTGGGCCGCAGGTGAGATCCCCCTCCTGGTTGTCATGCTCGCCCTTCTCGCCCAGTGGGCCCGCACCGATGAGCGTGCCGCCCGCCGATCTGACCGACGCGCCGACTCCGACGGCGACGCCGACCTCAACGCCTACAACGCAATGCTCCAGCAGCTCAGCGAGGGCGGCGGCCCCACCAAGTCCGAGTAACCATCCACCTGCAGCCTCGCTGACTCCTCGCTCCCGGACTTCACTGCTCAACCAGGGCGTCCGGGCAAGACCTGACCACCACCACAAATCCGTGCTTTCGTCGGAAATGCGAATGACCCCGCCGGCACACCATCGCCGACGGGGTCGTTCGCGCTCAGTTCAGTTCGTCCGACGGAAGTTTCGCGTCGCGATGAACCCGCCGACCAACGCGATCACTCCGGAGATAGCCAACGACGCGAACAACGTGTATGCCGGGTTCGCTTCCCAGATGGTCGTCGCCAGCCCGCGCGAAGCGAAGATCGCGTAGCTCAACGGGTTGATGTTGGCGATCACCTGCACCCAGCCCGGCATCGTCGACACCGGCATGTAGGCGCTCGAGCCGAACATCAGCGGGAACATCGTCAGGAACGCGACCGCCTGCATGGTCTCGGCCTTCTTCACCCACGTCGCGATCGCCAGGAAGAGCCAGCCCAGGCCCCAGCCAACGACCAGCGACACCAGCAGAGCTGCCGCCACACCCATCATGCCGCCGGCCGGCGTGAAGCCGAACAGCAGCGCCGCGGCGATCAACATGACGATCAGTTGGATCGCCATCCGCACCGTATCCGACAGGCTCCGCGCTAGCAGCACCGAGAACAGGCTGACCGGCATCGACCGGAACCTCGCGATCACCCCGTTCGACATCTCGGTCAGCAGACCCACCCCGGAGCTCATCGCCGAGGTCATTGCCGTCGTCACCAGAGTCGACGGCAGCAGGTAGTTGATGTACGAGCCCCACTGGTGCAGGCTGCCGAGCTTGCTGATCCCGCCGAAGACCTGGCTGAACAGCAACAACATCACCAGCGGCTGCAGCAGGCTGAAGAACAGCATTCTCGGGTCGCGCAGGAAACTGTTGAGCGATCTCTGCGTGAGGACCCACACTTGCGTGGCGAAGCTGCTGCCGTGCCAGCCCAGGTCGCCACGCCGAGGTGCCTCGTCCGTCGGCGTCGTGGCTTGAACTGTCGTGGTCATGGGATTTTCCCCCTCATCCGGCTCAGGCGGCCGGGGCTTCGGTGTTGACGGCCAGATACACGTCGTCGAGCGTCGGCTCGGTGAGCGCCAGTTCGCCCACCTCGACCCCCACTTCGTCGAGCGCCCGCACCACGGTCGCCAGGTCGGTCGACTTCTCCACCGGCGTCGAGACCGAATGCCGCGCCTTGTCGTGAACTGGATGCAGTCCAGCCTGGGACAACGCGTTCAACGCTGTCGCCGCATCCTCCGGCTCGGCCAGAACCACGCTCACCGTGCGCTTGCCGACGCCCGCCTTGAGCTCCGCCGCCGTGCCGGACGCGACCACCTTTCCCTTGGACAGCACCGTGATGGAGTCGGCCAGTCGGTCCGCTTCCTCCAGGTACTGCGTGGTCAGCAGCACCGTGGTCCCGTCGCCCACCAGGCCCTCGACGATCTCCCACAAGCCGATCCGGCTCAGCGGGTCGAGGCCCGTCGTCGGTTCGTCCAGGAAGATGACGTCCGGCCGACCCACCAGGCTCGCCGCCAGGTCCAGCCGTCGCCGCATACCGCCCGAGTACGTCTTCGCCGTCCGGTCCTTCGCCTCCATCAGGTCGAACGTCTCCAACAGGTCACTTGCACGCGCCGTCGCCTGCTTCTTGGTTGCCCCCAACAACCTTGCGATCAGCACGAGGTTGTCGAGACCGGACATGTTCTCGTCGACCGACGCGAACTGCCCTGTCAGGCCAATCCGCCCACGCACCTGGTCGCCCTGGCTCACCACGTCCAGCCCCGCCACCGACGCCGACCCCGAGGTCGGCTTGAGCAGAGTCGTCAGCACGTTCACCAACGTCGTCTTGCCGGCTCCGTTGTGGCCCAGAAGTCCAAGCACCGTCCCCCTCGGCACCGAGATGCTCACGTCTTCCAGCGCCTTCACGGCGCCGAACGCCTTGCTCACGTTTCTCGCTTCGATCATCACTTCGGTCATCGCGGGTCCTTCCCCCCTCGCTTGGCCTGGACGGCAACGGCTCCGTTCGTGAAGAGATCGACGATTTCCGCCACGAACGACTCAGGTTCCTTCTGATCGAACTGTGCCGTCCGCATCGCCTGCATCCTCGTCATGAAGGTCAGGCCGATCAGATAGCCCGCCGCCCGGTCGGCCGGCAGCCGCAGCTGTTCCTGGCCCGACGACAACAGCGCCGAGATCGCCGTGGTCGTCCGCTCGAACTCGTCCATCATCGGCGGCTTCGCGTCCTTGCCCGACGCATCGTCCTTCTTGTGGTCTTCGTTCGGCCGATAGCCGGTGGCGCCCAGCGTGTGCATCAGCGCCCCCAGCCGGGCCGCCATCTCGTCGATCATCGTCATTGCCTCGATCAGCCGGCTCGTCAGCGGCTGGTCCACCGAGATCGCGTCGATCCGCTCAACCAGTTCCCGCGTCCGAAACGCCCTCAGCACACAGAAGTCCAGCAACTCCTGCTTGTCCTTGAAAACCCGGAAGATCGTGCCCTCCGCGATCCCCGCCGCCTTGGCGATCTGCCCGGTGGTGACATGCGTGCCGTGCTCGGCCAGCAGGGGGATCGCCGCCAGGGCGATGGCCTCCTGTCGGTCCTCCGTGCTCATAGCAGGAGCGCGCCGACGGCGTGGGGGTGACTCGGTGGACATGCCACCAGCTTATGAGTGTGGACTCACTCACGCAATGAGTTATTATTCATAGAGCGGGCGCAGTCGGCCCGCCTGCGGAAGTTGGATCCACGCCTCGGTGCCGCCGCCGTCCCGTCGGCTCATCCACGCCCGACCACCGTGCCCCTGTACGACCTGCCTGACGATCGCCAGCCCAAGCCCTGACCCCGGCATCTGTCGGGCCTCCTTCGTCCGGTGGAACCGCTCGAAGACCCGCTCTAGGTCGTCCTCCGCGATCCCTGGACCACGATCCGCGACCTTGACCTCCACACTGGCGCCCCACTGCCGCACCAGTACCTCCACCGGAAGTCCTGGAGGCCCCCACTTGGCTGCGTTGTCCAACAGGTTCAGAACCGCGCGCTCGAGAGCGTTCGCCTGCCCTCTCACCATCGCTGGAGTCTCCATCAGCGTGAAGTCGACCTGCGGCGTCCTGGCCCTCGCGCGAGTCATAGCGGACCGCACGACCTCGGCCAGGTCGATCTCCTCGACTTCTTCCCCCGATCGTGGATCCCGCGCCAGCTCCACGACTTCGTCGATCAGATGATCAAGCTCGCGCATCTGGGCCTGCACGTCTTGGAGCAGCCGCTGCTTGTCCGCAGACTCCAGTCGCCGCTCCGGATGATTCTCGGCGCGCAGTAGCAGGTCGACGTTTGTGCGCAGGCTCGTCAGCGGCGTGGCCAACTCGTGGCTTGCATCCTCCACAAGCTGGCGCTGAGCATCGCGTGAGGCGCCCAGCGCGTTGAGCATCGAGTTCATGCTCTCCGCGACACGCGTGACCTCGTCGGGATCTCGTTGATCGACCGACACCGCGGCGCTGAGATCCTGTGTGCTGGCAACGTGTTCAGCGGCCGCGACCACCCGATTCACCGGCCGAAGACCCGCACGCGTAAGCCAGTAGCTCAGCACGCCGGCTGCCGCGATGCCGACACCGCCCGTCAGGGCGAGCACCAAACCAAAGCTGGCCAGCGTTCCGTTCATCTCGCTCAGATCGATGGCGATCTGAACCGCGTGTCCGTTTGGGCCGGTCTGCTTCGTGCGAATCCAGCGAGTGAGAACGCGGTACGACGTGCCGTTGATCTTGACGTCTTCGGTCGTGTCGTAAAGTTCGCGCCGGGCGACTTGGCGGTCAGCGGGCGAGACCGGGATCGAGGCCTGTCCGACGGGCGTCAAAGATGATCCGTCCGGGAAAACCGTCTGATACAGCGGTGTGTCGGGACCACCGCTCTGCACGGTGGACCGCATGCCGGCGGAGTCGATCTTCACCGCGAAGACCACCTGCCGATCGAGTCGCTCGTTTACCACGTTGCTGAGCTGGTCGCGGAGAAGCAGCCAGGCGGCGACGGAAACACCGATCACGGCGACTGCGACCGCAGCCGCCGACACGACGCCGAGGCGCCGGCGTAGCGACGGTCGTCGTCCTTTCACGAGGTCTCCGACTCCTTGAGGACATAGCCGACTCCGCGAACAGTGTGCACGAGGCGTGCCTCGCCATGCGCTTCCAGCTTCCGGCGCAGGTAGCCGATGTACACGTCCAGGCTGTTGGAGCCCGTGCCGAAGTCGTAACCCCAGACCTCGGTGAACAACACCGACCGAGACAACACACGCCGTGGATGCCGCAGAAGCAGTTCGAGAAGGTCGAATTCGGTGCGGGTGAGCTCGATCAAGCGTTCGGCCCTGAGCACCGTGCGCGCGGTGACGTTCAGTTCAAGGTCGCCGAAGGCGAGTTTCTCGCTTCCGCCGGTGTCGGTGCGCCGGAGCAGCGCCCTCAGCCTGGCAAGCAGTTCCTCCAGCGCGAATGGTTTGACGAGATAGTCGTCAGCTCCCGCGTCGAGGCCGGCCACACGGTCGCCGATGGCGCGGCGCGCGGTCAGCATCAGGACCGGCACTCGGTCCCCGGTCGCCCGTAGCCGCCGACACGTTTCGAGCCCGTCGATCACTGGCATCATCACGTCGAGCACGAGTGCGTCCGACGGCCTGGCCGCTTGGGACTTGAGAGCCGAGTCGCCGTCTGCTGCGAGCTCGACCTCATATCCCTCGAACCGGAGGCTGCGACTGATGGACTCGCGGACCGCGGGTTCGTCGTCTACGACCAGGACACGCATGACGTCATCCTCACCGACATTCACCTCAGCCGCGATTGTTCACAGCAACCTCTCAGTTGCTCAGGCGGCGTCCGCCACCGGAGCTGGGCCGATCGTCCAGATCGTGCTGCTATGACCGACCCGGATGCGGTCGACCGGGCAGTTCATGAGAGCGGTGGTGTGTTCGTCGCAGACAAGAGCACGGCCGAAAAGCGTGGATTGGCCGCCGTCGAGCCAGCGCACTGTGAACGAGATCTCGCGGGGCGACGCCTTGGCTGCGCAACGCGGGTGCATGCATCCGCTGCCGTCGGTGGCGGAGTCCTCGTGCGCAATCGAGGAGCCATCACTCGAAAGTGGCAATGTTGACGCATCTGGCCAGTCCGGGCTGATGGCTATGGCCGGCTGCAGGCCTTCGTTGTGCTCAGGTGCTGAGGCCCTGTGACGATCGCCGAGATCGCTCGGTAGCGGACGAGCTGTGGCCTCCGCGCCTTCGTGTTGTGCCGAACTGTCGACGTCGTGGCTTCCATGAGCCTGCGGTGCCGTGCTGGGGCTTGCGGCTTCGGGTGCGCTGGAGTGGGTTTCGGTCTGTGTGTCCGCGGTGTTTGTGGGTGCCGGCGGAAGCTCGGCGCCCTGGGGCTCTGACGCCGCCCGCGACGGATAACCCACCAGTTCGAGGCAGTGAGTGTGGACGACGCGTTGCAGCGCCTCCGGACTGGTACGGGTGGCGATCAGCTCGATCCAGTCGTGCTCGATGCCTTGGACTGTGCCGAAGCCCAGTCGATCCACAGCACGGACAAGCGTCGTCGCATGGGCCCAAGTGATCGCGCCGGACTGCAACGCAACAAACGTGCACGGCAGCTGTTCGCGCAGCCGGATTGCGGACACCGCAAGCTCGTTGGCTTCACGGCCAGAGAGATGACACTCGTTCCTGAGCAACGCGGCGGCCGTTGCGTGGCCAGTGCGTTCGTGGACGCCCTGCGCGATCGCGACTGCTACGGAATGACTCAGGGCTGCGCGCACAGTTGATTCCAGACGAGCGAGATCTCGCACCGTCTCGAGGAGTTCACTGTCGGTTCGATCTCCTTCGGTAAGACTTAGTGCTTTGGTCAGCAGTGCGGATACGTTCCACGGCTCCTGCATGGGCTACTCCCGTGAGTTCGGCTGTCATTCAAGCTAAGCGTCCGAGAGCGGTTTTGCAACTGTCCTGATTTGACCCTCGTGTCGGTGGTCGCATATACCATGCGCAATCAATTCTCGAGCCAGTTCAAGATCGACCTGTGGATAACCTTTCTCGATCTTGAGTTGTCCACAGGCGATGGTTGGGCCACTTTCGCCGCACGCTGCTGGCGTGCACAGTGGGGACGTCGGTGGTCGACGGCCTGTAGTGGGAGTTCGTGGACCGATGTCTATCGCGAAGGATGGGGTCAGTGTTCGAAACAATAGTGACTGTCGTGGGTAACGTCGCGACGGATGTCGTTCTGCGTCAGACTCAGGACGGAAGTCCCTCTGTCGGCTTCGGTGTAGTCACAACCGAACGCTATCCAGATGCGAAGGCGGGTGGGTGGACTGACGGGAACAAGCTTTTCGTGTGGGTGTCCGGATGGAAGCGGCTCGCGACTGGAGCTGCCGCATCCTTGAAGAAGGGCGACCCTGTCATCGTCACAGGCAAGCTTCGCGTGGAGGAATACGAGAAGGAAGGCGAGAAACGAACACTGGTCAAAGTCGCCGCTACGGCAATCGGACCGAATCTTGCGTTCTGTACGGCTGATGCCCGGCGTAACGGCCCCGAGGACGTCCCGCCGTTCCTACGGTCGATCGACCTCGACCAGGTCACTGGCGAGCAGTTGCCGCCTTCGTTGTCCGCAGTCGCCGTGTGAGGTAGGTCGGCGCATCGGCCGATCGCGGCCCCCATGCCACCGCTGCCCCTGATCCCGGTCACGCCTGCGTGACCGGGATGTCAGCAAGAGTGAGGTCCGCCACCCTGTGCGAGGTGGACACGGTCCGTCGTCCTCGCCCGACGGGTCGTCACCGCAGGTGAGATGGGCCGAACGGCGGTACGGGACATCCTGGACGTTCCACGTTCGCGTCAACTTCTCTGACTCGTCCCGCCCGTTCGTGGCTACCGAGGTTCTGGTCCTCTCCTCGTCACTCTACGATCGCGCCCATGGCCGAGTACATCTACACCATGAAAAAGGCGCGGAAGACGCATGGGGACAAGGTCATCCTCGATGACGTCACCACCGCGTTCTACCCGGGCGCCAAGATCGGTGTCGTCGGCCCGAACGGCGCTGGCAAGTCGAGTGTCCTCAAGATCATGGCCGGTCTCGACCAGCCGAGCAACGGCGAGGCCTTCCTCAGCCCCGGTTACACCGTGGGCATCCTCCTCCAGGAGCCGCCGCTCAACGAGGAGAAGACCGTCCTCGGCAACGTCGAGGAAGGCGTCGGCGACATCATGGTGAAGCTTCACCGCTTCAACGAGATCGCCGAGCTCATGGCCACGGACTACTCCGAAGAGCTCATGGACGAGATGGGCAAGCTCCAGGAGGAGCTTGACCACGCCAACGCGTGGGACCTCGACTCCCAGCTCGAACAGGCCATGGACGCTCTCCGTTGCCCGCCGCCCGATGCGAACGTGACGCAGCTGTCCGGTGGTGAGCGCCGCCGAGTCGCGCTGTGCAAGCTGCTGCTGAGCAAGCCCGACCTGCTGCTCCTCGACGAGCCCACCAACCATCTGGACGCCGAGAGCGTGCTCTGGCTCGAGCAGCACCTCGCCCAGTACGCCGGTGCCGTCCTCGCCGTCACCCACGATCGCTACTTCCTCGACAACGTGGCCGAGTGGATCATGGAGGTCGACCGTGGCCGAGTGATCGGTTACGAGGGCAACTACTCCACGTACCTGGAGAAGAAGGCCGAGCGGCTCGCCGTCCAGGGCAAGAAGGACGTCAAGCTGCAGAAGCGCCTCAAGGACGAGCTCGACTGGGTGCGGTCCGGCGCCAAGGCCCGCCAGGCCAAGTCGAAGGCCCGCCTTCAGCGCTACGAGGAGATGGCCGCGGAGGCCGAGCAGAACCGCAAGCTCGACTTCGAAGAGATCCAGATCCCGCCCGGCCCGCGTCTGGGCAGCGTCGTGGTCGAGGCCAACGACCTGCGTAAGGGCTTCGGCGACCGCGTTCTCATCGAGGGTCTGTCCTTCGACCTGCCGCGCAACGGCATCGTCGGCGTCATCGGACCGAACGGCGTCGGCAAGACCACGCTGTTCAAGACCATCGTGGGTCTGGAGAAGCCGGATTCGGGCACGGTTCGGATCGGCGAGACCGTGAAGCTGTCCTACGTCGACCAGAACCGCTCCGGCATCGACCCGAAGAAGACGGTGTGGGAGATCGTTTCCGAAGGTCTCGACTACATCCAGGTGGGTCAGACGGAAATGCCGTCGCGCGCCTACGTCAGCGCCTTCGGCTTCAAGGGCGCCGACCAGCAGAAGCCGTCGGGCGTGCTGTCCGGAGGCGAGCGCAACCGCCTCAACCTCGCGTTGACCCTCAAGCAGGGCGGCAACCTGATCCTGCTCGACGAGCCGACCAACGACCTGGACGTCGAGACGCTGGGTTCGCTGGAGAACGCCCTCGAGCAGTTCCCCGGCTGCGCGGTGGTCATCTCCCACGATCGGTGGTTCCTTGACCGCGTCGCAACGCACATCCTGGCCTGGGAAGGCACCGAGGAGCAGCCGGCGAAGTGGTTCTGGTTCGAGGGCAACTTCGAGGGGTACGAGGCGAACAAGGTCGACCGACTGGGTATTGACGCGGCCCGTCCGCATCGCGTGACCCACCGGAAGCTGACACGAGACTGAGGCGGCAATCGATCGTGGCCGGCAGTGGCGAGGCGCAGACGGATGCGGAGGTTGGCACGCTCAGCGTGCCCGCCTGGCAGCTGCGTTGGCGGGCTCCGGAGCTGAGCCTGGTGCTCAGTGAGCGGGCATCCGCACTTGCCATGGGGCGCCGGGACGAGTTGGAGCGGTTGAGGGCGGAGACCCTCACGGTGTTTGCCCTCAACCGACTCGACAAGGGCGTCCAAGCGGTCGAACGTGCGGTTACGGCTCTCAAGGCGGCAGAGGCCGGCAACCATGTCGAGCTCGGTTGGCGCCTCCGCGTCGAGCTGGCGGCCTGTGCGCGTGCTGCGGGAGTGCCGCTGACCGGGTTCGGGGTGCTCAAGCCGGTTCTGCGGGCCGAGGGCGTGTCGGCGGAAGTTCGGGCGTCCGCGCTCGTCGCGCTGACAGACTGTCTGGTGTTGATCGGACGGAGCAAGGAGCTCACGGACGCGCTGGACCAGGCCGATCAGCTCTACGGTGAGGACACAGCCCTCGACGCCGAAGCAAAGTTGCTGTCGAGGGCGTTGCTTCGTGCGTCCGCGGCACGGCAGCACCGTCGATGGGGCGACCTGAAGGCCGCCGTTGGAGCGGCGCGTGATGGCTTGGCGTTGCTCGTTGAAGTGGGCGGCGCGAAAGCTGATTCCGGGTACGTTGCAAGCCGACTGGTGCTGGAACTCGTCTGCGCGCTGATGGACTCCGAACAGCTGACGGACGCGACGGCGGCCGCTGAGGAGCTGCTCGAACGACCTGTGCGGGCGCCGTCCGCAGCTGCGGTTGGCTGGCTCAAGTTGGCGCTGGCGACACGGGTGCATCTGCCGGCCGGCCGAACGAGCATTGCGAACGATCTGTTGCTCGATGTCGCCGATAGCGCCGTACGGCATCAGCTTGACCCGCTGCTTTCGGAGAGCATGCTGGCGTTGTCGCACGTCCACGAGATGGCGGGTCAACTCGCCGAAGCGTTGACCTGTCTGCGGACCGCGCACGCGGCGGAGCGCCGTCGGACGGCTGCCCTGTACACCGTGCGAACGAAGCTCGCGGAGGAGTTCGCTGCCGCCCACCGAGAGAGCTCGGGGCTCAAGGAACAACTCCCGAGTTTGATCAAGCCGCGGGCGACCAAGCCGGAGCCGGCTTTGGACACCGACGCGGTGACCGGGCTGTTGAACCGCAGTGGGTTCCGCCGGCAGGTGGACGCAGTCGTCAACGGTGGCTATATCGACCACACGTTGTCCTTGGTACTGCTGGATGTAGACGTCGCCGCGACGAACGGTGCCGGCACGGCGTCGGTGGACGACCAGGTCATGCGCAAGATCGCTGATCGTGTGCGCGACGTCGCTCCCGGCAAGGCGGCGGTCGGCCGAACCGCTGGTGACGAGCTGGCCGTGCTTCTGCCGGACACGACACGTGACCAGGCGCAGCAGTGGGCCGAGGAACTCCGGTCCGACGTGTCGCCGCGCTTGGCCGTGACGATGACGACGGGGGTTGCTGAATATCGCCCGGGAAGCGGTGGCGAGGCACTACTGACGGAAGCGGATCAAGCGCTGTCGCAGGCGCGACACGGCAGTGCCGCTACGGGCGGAGCCGTCGATCTGGGTGGTCGCGGAGCTGCGTCAGCACTGGAGACCACGGCTGAGCGGGTCGATCCCGCGCTTCGTCCGACTCCCGCACCGTCGGACGACCTGCCCCGCCGCAGGGTGAGGCGGGCTGACGAACAACCTGCGGGATTGTCGTCCGCGTGGGCTCAGGCAGCTGACCGGTGGCGGATGGGCAATGTAGGAATGCCGTCCAGCCCGGTGGACATGTCGCAGTCGGCGGACATGTTCTCGGACGGGACCAAAGCCTCGGAACGCGACCGGACGCAAGCACCTGGTGCCTTGGCGGCGTTTTTCCGAGCTGCTGCCGAGTCGACCTCGACCACGGCGGAGCCGCCGCAGGCTGAGTCCACTGGCGGTCGGCGTAGAGCTGAAGATCGTGAAGCCGGGTCAGGGAAGACACCGCAGTCCCGGCACGCCAACGATGAGGCAAACCGGCCGGATCTGGCCTCGTTGGTGGAATTGCTGGCCGCTGCTGGCACTGGCGGTCGACGTCGTGCGCCGGAGCCGCCCGAAGCAGAGACGCCGGTTGCGGTCGAGCAGGCCGCCAAGACGCAGCCTGAGCAGTCAGCCGCCACGGGCCGGCGCCGCCGTGCCGAGTCATTCGAACGCAGCGAGATCGTCGACGAACTTCGGGCTGATTCGGGGCGGTGGCGGCTTGAGCCTCCTTCGGCTCGCGCAGCCAAGCAGGCATCTGCTGTTGAGCCCATGGAGGTTCAAGCGCCCTCGTCGCCGGCCGCACAGGTCGAAATTCCCGCTATGACCACCGAGACGCCAGCTGTTGCTGAGGTTGAGCCAGCGGGAGTCGGGGATCAGACGGATGCCGGTACGGTTCCGTTCACTACGCATGCCGGCTTGCCGCGCGAGGTCTTGGGGCGGGACCGTGGCGTTGAGCGTGAATCGGAACGTGCCTCCACGCCGGAGGGTGCAGTGGCGACGGTTGGAGCCGACGCTGACGCGTCGGTGGCCGATCGATCGGTCGAGGAGCCTCCCGCAGTGAGCGGAGGTCGACGGCCGCGTTCGGAGTTGGCGGACCTTTTGGCCGAGGCACTGGTTGCCTTCGAGTCGACAGAACACGCAGTTCACACGCACTTCGAGGAGGAACCGCCTGCTGCGCGGCCTCACCGGGAGCCATCGACCGTCGACCAATACGACTGGCAGCCGGAACGGTCGGGTTCGCGGCACCGGCAACCCGAGCCGGACGACCGGATCGAGGTGCCGAGCGCTTCGTCCGAACCGCCGATGTTGTCTGATTGGGTGCTTTCGGGCAAGGACGACCAGCCGCCGCGACCCGACACGTCCGGGTTGGGCGACTGGACGCCGTCGCCGTACCGGGAGGATCGGCCGGCGGTCGATCATGATCCGCGCCCGGTGGAGCCGGAACGGGACTGGTCGGACTGGACGTGGACGCCGCCGGAACGCTGACCAGGCGAAAGCCAACTCGTCGGTAACCTCCGGATGCGTGTCGGTGGCACCCGTCACAAGGTTCGATTCAGCTGCAACCCCTGGGCGTTTGCGGTGCGGTGACCCATCTAGGGTGGACTACGGTCCCGGCGCACCGAGGCGCCGGATAGCGTGGAGCCGCCTGAAAATGAGCTCGACTGGAGCCCCGTCCCGCCCTGCGACCGCCGGTACCGGCGTGAGCCGCGAAGACCGGCTGGACAGTCCCGAACAGGTACGCGATGAGCTGATCGGCGGCGCAGTCGCCGCCGCACCGGAACTCGCAGAACTGATCCGCCTCTACTACCGCTACGTGCCCGCCGAGGAAGTCATCGACGACGACCCTGGCGACCTGGTCGGCGCGGTGCGATCCACCTACCAGCTGGCGGACAACCGTGTCCCCGGCCGACCGGTGGTCCGCATCCTCAACCCGACCCGGTCCCAGGACGGGTGGACGTGCCCGGTGACGGTCGTGCAGATCGTCACCGACGACATGCCCTACCTGGTCGACTCGATCTCCTCGGCGCTGATTCGCAGCGGGATCCAGGTGCACCGCGTCGTGCACCCGATCGTGGTGGTGCGCCGGGACGTGACGGGTGCGCTCCGCGAGGTGCTGCCGGAGGCCGATCCGGGGGAGCCGCCGGCGGACACCCTCGCCGAGTCGTGGATGCACATCGAGGTCGACCTCATCACGGACGCCGAGCGCGGCCGCGAGCTCGAGAACCGGCTGATCTCGGTGGTCAACGACGTCCGCGAGGTCGTCGAGGACACCGACAAGATGGCGGGCACGGCCCTCCAGCTGGCCGACCAGCTGGAGCAGGCGCCGCCGAGGCTGGACGCCGAGGAGGTCGCCGACGGCATGAGCCTGTTGCGGTGGCTGGCTGAGGGGCATTTCACCTTCATCGGCTACCGCCAGTACGAGCTCGTCGAAGACCCCGCGGGCGGCGAGGAGCCGGCGTTGCGCGCGGTTCTCGCTTCTGGCCTGGGCGTGCTGCGCCAGGACAGCCTGGCGGCGCGAAGCCTGACCGCAGGACCGGACACGGCTGCGCAGGCGCTGGCGCCGGAGTTGCTGGTGTTGACGCAGGCGAGTGCGCCGTCCGCGGTGCACCGCTCGATGTACCCGTACTACGTGGGCGTGAAGACGTTCGACGCCGAAGGCAATGTCAGCGGCGAGCACCGGTTCCTCGGCGTCTTCACGACGTCGGCGCTGCACGAGGACGTGCTGGACATCCCGGTGATCAGCCGTCGGGTCCGCAACGTCATCCACCGCGCCGGCTTCCCGCTGGAGTCGTACTCCGGCCAGCGGATGCTCGAGGTCATTCAGAACTACCCGCGCAGCGAGCTGTTCTCCACCGACGCGGACACGCTGTACGACATCGCGACCGGTGTGCTCGCCCTGGCCGAGCGCCGTCGGCTGCGGCTGTTCCTGCGGCGTGACCCGTACGGGCGGTTCTACTCGTGCCTCGTATATCTGCCGCGCGACCGGTACACGACGACGTCGCGGTTGGCGATGCAGGAGGTCCTGCTCGCCGAACTGCAGGGCAAGAACCTCGAGTACAGCGCGCTGATCGGCGAGAGCCCGCTGGCCCGGGTGCACTTCATGGTGCACACGGAGCCGAGCGAAGCGGCAGAACCGAATTCCATTCGCATTCAGGCCCTGCTGGGTGAAGCCACCCGCAACTGGGACGACCGCATGGCGGACGCGATTCTGTCCGAGCACAACGAGCCCGAGCAGGCCTCGGATTCGGCGAACCAGCTCGGCGCGGAGTCCGCCACCGAGCAGGGCCAGCGCTTCGCGATGGCCTTCCCGGAGAGCTACAAGGAAGACTTCACCGCCACCGAAGGCCTTGCCGACCTGCGCCGGATCCAGCGGTTGTCCGAGGGTGACCTGGACATGTCGTTCTACCTGCCGGCGGACGCCGAGCCGGGGGAGCGGCGGTTCAAGCTGTACCTGGCCGGCGCGCGGGTGACGCTGTCGCAGGTGCTGCCGGTGTTGCAGCGGATGGGCGTCGAGGTCGTCGACGAGCGTCCGTACGAGATCCAGCGCGAGGACGGCACGCAGTGCTGGATCTTCGACTTCGGCCTGCGCATGGAGCAGGGCGTGCTGGACCGCCTCGCCAAGCAGAACCTGGACACCGTTCGTGTCCTGTTCCAGGACGCGTTCGCGGCGGCCTGGCGCGACGAGGCGGAGGTCGACAGCTTCAACGCCCTCGTGCTGCGCGCCGGACTCGGCTGGCGGCAGGCCTCGGTGCTCCGCGCGTATGCGAAATACCTGCGCCAGGTGGGAATCCCGTACAGCCAGGACTACATCGAGGATGCGGTCCTGCGCTACACGAACGTCGCCGAGGCACTGGTGCGGCTGTTCGAGTCGCGCTTCGACCCGGCGCTGTCGGACGACACCCGCACGGGTGTGGTCACGGCGTTGACGGCCGAGATCACCGAGCTGATCGACGAGGTGACCAGCCTCGACGCGGACCGGATCCTGCGCCAGCTGCTGTCGCTGATCAACGCGACGCTGCGGACGAACTACTTCGTGCGCAACGCCGATGGCGATGCGCGGCCGTACCTGGCGGTCAAGCTGGACTCCCGCTCGCTGCCGGAGCTGCCTGACCCGAAGCCGCGCTTTGAAATCTTCGTGTACTCGCCGCGCTTCGAGGGCGTGCACCTGCGGTTCGGCCCGGTCGCCCGAGGCGGCCTGCGCTGGTCCGACCGGCGGGAGGACTTCCGCACCGAGATTCTGGGTCTGGTCAAGGCGCAGGCGGTGAAGAACGCCGTGATCGTGCCGGTCGGCGCCAAGGGCGGCTTCGTGTTGAAGCGTCCGCCGGCTCCCAAGGGCGACCCGGGCCTGGACCGCGAGGCGTTCCTGGCCGAGGGCATCACCTGCTACCGCATGTTCATCTCGGGCCTGCTCGACCTGACGGACAACCTCGACGCGGGCACGGTCGTTCCCGCCCCGCAGGTCGTCCGGAACGACGGCGACGACACCTATCTGGTCGTCGCGGCGGACAAGGGCACCGCGACGTTCTCGGACATCGCCAACGAGGTCGCCGGCAAGTACGGCTTCTGGCTCGGCGACGCGTTCGCCTCCGGCGGGTCGGTCGGCTACGACCACAAGCAGATGGGCATCACCGCCAAGGGCGCGTGGGAGAGCGTCAAGCGGGCGTTCCGGGAACTGGACGTCGACACTCAGACGCAGGAGTTCACGGTCGTCGGCGTCGGCGACATGTCCGGTGACGTGTTCGGCAACGGCATGCTGCTTTCCGAGCACATCCGGCTGGTCGCCGCGTTCGACCACCGGCACGTGTTCCTCGACCCGAGCCCGGTGGCGGCGCCGTCGTTCGCCGAGCGGAAGCGCCTGTTCGAGCTGCCGCGCTCGTCGTGGGACGACTACGACCGCAGCCTGATCAGCGACGGCGGTGGCGTGTGGCCGCGGACGGCCAAGTCGATCCCGCTGAGCCCGCAGGTCAAGGAGGCACTGGGCATCGACGGCGACGTCGACCACATGGCCCCGACCGATCTGATCAAGAAGATCTTCCTGGCGCCGGTCGACCTGCTGTGGAACGGCGGCATCGGCACGTACGTGAAGTCGGCGACCGAGTCACACGCGGAGGTCGGCGACAAGGCGAACGACGCGGTCCGCGTTGACGGCGCCGACCTGCGGGTGAAGGTCATCGGTGAGGGCGGCAACCTGGGGTTGACGCAGCGTGGCCGGATCGAGTTCGCCCGTGCGGGCGGGCGGGTCAACACCGACGCGTTGGACAACTCGGCCGGCGTCGACTGCTCCGACCACGAGGTCAACATCAAGATCCTGCTGGATCACCTCGTCACCGAGGGACAGCTGGACCGTGAGCACCGCAACGAGCTGCTGGCCGAGATGACCGACGAGGTCGGCATGCTGGTGCTGCGCGACAACTACTGGCAGAACGCCGTGCTGGGGGTCAGCCGGGCGCACGCGGCGCCGATGCTGTCGGTGCACGCGCGGTTGGTCGCCGACCTGGAGGCGAACCACGGTCTGGACCGCCACCTGGAGGCTCTGCCGTCGAGCATGCAGTTCAAGGCGCTGGAGAAGGCGGGCGACGGTCTGACCTCGCCGGAGCTGGCGACGCTGCTCGCGCACGTCAAGCTGGCGATCAAGGACGAGGTGCTGGCCAGCAACCTGCCCGACTCGGACGTGTTCGTGCGCAGGCTGCCGGAGTACTTCCCGAGCAAACTGCGTGAGCAGTTCGGCAACGCGATCGGCTCGCACCCGCTACGCAAGCAGATCACCACGACGCTGTTGGTCAACGAGGTCGTCGACGGCGGCGGCATCTCGTACGCGTTCCGGCTGGCCGAGGAGGTCGGCGCGAGCTCGACCGACGCGGTTCGGGCGTACGCGGTCGTGACGAACGTCTTCGGGTTGCCGCAGATCTGGCGCGAGATCGACGAGTTGGACAACAAGGTCTCCACGGATCTGCAGAACTCGCTGATGTTGGAGACCCGCCGACTGCTCGATCGCGCGTCCCGGTGGCTGCTGTCCAACCGGCCGCAGCCGCTGGCCGTTGGCGCCGAGATCAATCGCTTCTCGACGATGGTGACCGAGCTGGCGCCCCAGGCGCTGTCGCTGCTGCGTGGCCGCGAGCGGGAGATCGTCGCCGGCCATGCGGAACAGCTGGTCGACCAGGGCGCTCCCAAGGACCTGGCGGAGCGCGTCGCCGCACTGCTCTACACGTACGGCCTGCTGGACATCAGCGAGGTCGCGGAGCTGGCGGAGCGCGAAGGGCTGGGTGTCGAGCGCACGCACCAGGAGACGGCGGAGCTGTACTACGCGCTGTCGGAGCACCTGAACATCGACCAGATGCTCAGCTCGGTCAGTGACCTGGAACGCGGTAACCGCTGGCACGCGCTCGCCCGCCTGGCGTTGCGTGACGATCTGTACTCCTCGCTGCGGGCGATCACCCTCGACGTGCTCCGGCACAGCGATCCCGGGGAGAGCCCCGAGGTGAAGATCGCCAACTGGGAGCAGTCCAACGCGTCGCGTCTCGGCCGTGCCCGGGCGGCACTCCAGGAGATCAGCCGGGTCGGCCGGCTCGACCTGGCGACGCTGTCGGTGGCGGCGCGGCAGGTGCGCAGCATGATCCGCTGACGTCGACGGACAACGGGCCCCGCCGGCGAACGTCGCCGGCGGGGTCCCGTTCTGTTCGGGCAGCTGTCCGCGAAATGGTCTCCGAGCTGGCTGGGTAGGATCCAATACTGAATCTGGGCATCAGCCAGGGAGGCGTTGTAGTTGGGTGTCTTCGTCGCGCAGGTGCGACCGCGGTGGTCCGACATGGATGCTTACGGGCACGTCAACCACGCGAACACGGTCACCCTTCTGGAAGAGGCACGAGTCGCTCTCGTGTTCACCGAGGCGGCGCGGCAGGGTCTCGTCGACATGTCGCGCGGCATGGTCGTGGTGAAACTGGCGGTGGACTACCGCGTTCCGCTGGTGTTCGACGGGGGATCGGTCGACATCGAGATGTCGGTGCGCGATCTGAGGGCGTCGTCGTTCATGTTGGACTACTCCGTGCGCAGTGGTGGAAACGGCTCGTCGACGGTTGCGGTGACGGCGGAGACGCTGATCTGTGCCTACGACGTTGAAGAAACGAGGCCGCGGCGGTTGACGGACTCCGAACGGGACTTCCTGGCGAGCTGGCACTCTGGGGGCGCACGTGGCTGAGCTGGTGTTTGCTGACACGTCGGAGCGCGACGATCTCGGCGCGTTCGTGGCCCGGGCCGTGCGCTTGGACCAGCAAGGGGTAGTGCGTCTGCGCAACCGCGGCGAAGATCGGGTCGAAGCGTGGGTCGCGACGCCGTTCGATGTGCTGGCGACCCGGACCGTTGCCGGTTCGGCGACGCCGTCGGACGTGGCGGTCGCGGGCAGTGAGCTGCTCTCCGGCCTGGCGATCCTGCGTGGCGACCGGGTGGATCCGGGCGCGTCGAAAGATCTGATGTGGCGCAGTGCCCTGCCGCCGGCGGAGGGGTGGAAGCAGGTCGACGATCTGCCGGTAGCCGTGATGACGGAACTGGCCGACCAGGGCGTGGCCGTCGCGCGCGAGAACTCCGGCCCGCACGGGACGCCGCCGGCGTCGCTGTTGGACCAGACGGTGCTGACCGTGAGCGGCAGCGGGCTGGACGTCAAGATTCCGCTGCGTTGTCTGTTCGCGCTGTCCGGGATGGGGTTCCTGGGATCTGGCGACCTCGAGGGCAATGTGCGGGTGACCGCGACGGACGCGTGGCTGCGTATTGACGCCCGGTTCGGCGCGGTCGTGCGTCGACGCCATGCCTTGCTGCCGCTGCTGGTGTGAAGTCGACTTCGCCGGTCGAGTTGGTGTCGGCCGGCGAAGTCGACCTGGTGGTCAGCGGAGCATGAACTCGTGGACCGACAGAGCGCGGTCGACGACGCGGACGTCGCCGATCCAGCCGTAAAAGCCCTGGTCGACGGTGCGGTCGTAGTCATAGGCGCCGAGTAGCCAGTTGCCGGTGCCGGAGATGCCGGTGGCCGGGGTCTTGGGGTTCCTCAACACTGGACAACCGTTGACGAACATTGACGAGTGTTGACCAGTGTTGACGAGAGCAACGTGCCACCACTGGTCGAGGAGCAGCTCGTGGCCCCAGCAGGTGGAGATACCGGTCTGGTTGAGAGGGAAGACGGCCCACTGGAACTGGGCGCCGTCGGAGAGGGCCAGGGTGGCGGCGGGCTCGAGCGGATCGTCGCCCGTCTTGCCGGCGTCGCGGCCGCGGCACAGGCGGGAGAAGATGCCGCACCAGGCGTGCAGGCCGTTCTTGAAGTCGCCGGGGACCTTGACGAACGCCTCGATGGTGTAGCCGTGTTGGAAGTTGGTGGCATTGAGAGGCGCGGCGTCGACGGTCTGAAGGTAGGCGCCGTGGCCCGGGTTCTTGCCGCCGTCGAAGCGGAGGCTGCCGTGCGCGGGGGCACCGGGGTGGAAGTCGGCGGACCAGGTCAAAGCTGACGGACCACTGCCGGGCATGGTGACTCGGACGAGGTCGTTGCCGTGGCCGGAGAGGTCGCGTTGCACAAGACCGTCGGCGAAGGGCGTGCCGGCGGCGGGACCGTTGTCGAACCGCCAGTAGGCGAGGGTGCCGGGGACCAGGACGTCCCGCGTCGGGCGGGAGACAGGCGGGGGAACGGGGGCGAAGCCGCTGAACCGGGCAGTGAAGTCGACGTCGAGCGTGAAGCGGTTGACGGGGCCGGTGAGCTCGATCTCGCGGCGGTCCAGCTTGTTGAGCCGGGAGGAGTTCTGGTCGAGCAGCCAGGGCGAGATGGTCGAAACGTCGATGACGTTGCGGGCCAGATCGAAGCGGTAGAGCCGGATCATGGCGCTGCCGCCGTAGTAGTGGTCCTGGTAGTTGGTGATGTGCACATGGACGTCGTGTCCGGCCCTGTTGCGCAGCACGGCCCGGCCGGGCGGCCAGAAGTGGCCGTTGAGGGTGAGGAAGATCTGGTCGTTGTCGTTGATGAGCTGGTCCCATAGCTGCTGCCCGTAGTCGGACAGCGAAGCCTGGCCGGCGTCGTCGGCGTAGGCGAGTTCGTGGGTGGTGAGGATGACCGGGGTCTTCGGGTGCTGGCGGATGACCGTGCGGGCCCAGTCGAAGCCGGCGGGGGACAGCCGCCAGTCCAGGGCGAGGACGAGCCAGTCGCGGCCGCCGCCCCGGAACAGGTGGTAGCTGTTGTAGCCGTCCTTGGACGAACCGCGGAATGTCGGCGAACTGTGGAACCGCTGCGGACCGAAGGTCGACAGCCACGGGCTGCTGCCGCGCTGGTCGTCGGTTGAGGAGTTCACGTCGTGGTTGCCGGCCAGCACGCTGTAGCCGACGCGGTTGCGGTCGAGCGCCTGGAACGAGTGGCCGATCTGGGCGATTTCGCCGGCCTCGCCGTGTTCGGTGAGGTCGCCGAGGTGCGACAGGAAGACAACATTGTCAGCACCGCCGTCGAGGACGTGGCGCAGCGAGGCGTCCAAGGGCGTGGCGTCGCCGCGGTCCTCGTCGAACAGGTACTGCGTGTCCGGCATGACGACGAGCGTGAAGCGTGGGTCGTTCGGATCGGGGTACCAGCCGGCCGTCGATGACGGGGCCGCGGACGCGGAGACAGTGCCGAGCGCACCGGTCGCCGCCACCCCCGCACCGATGAGCCCAGCACCACGCAGGAAGCTGCGACGACTTGAGTCACTCATGGGCGGGAAGTTAATCGCCGATCCCCAACGCGGGCGGAACTGCCGGTGAACGGTGCCAGGCCAGCGGCCACGGTGCGGCCCCCGACGGGACGAGAAAGCCGTCACACCAGCCAGACGGCGGTGTCCGGGGGCAGGAGGTCGGCGGCCATCGGCCCGCTGGCCAGCAGCACCTGCCCGGGCGGCAGCGGCACGGGGGCGCTGCCGGTATTGAGGGCGCAGATGAGACCGCCGCCCTTGCGGCGGAAGGCGAAGCAGCCAGGAGGGGCGCCGTACCACTCGAGGCTCTCGCCGCCGAAGGCTGGATGGGTCTTCCGGAGCTCGAGGGCCTGGCGGTAGAGGGACAGCATGGACCCGGGGTCCTCGAGCTGGGCCTCGACGGTGAGGCCGGCCCACTCGTGCGGCATGGGCAGCCAGGTGGCGACGCCGGAGGAGAAGCCGAAGGGGGGCTGGTCGCCCTCCCAGGGAATGGGCACGCGGCAGCCGTCGCGGCCCCGATCGGTGTGCCCGGACCGAAGCCAGATGGGGTCCTGGAGGGCCCAGTCGGGCAGTTCGACGTTGGACAGCCCGAGTTCCTCGCCGTTGTAGACGTAGACGACCCCGGGCAGGGCGAGCTCTACGAGGGCCATGGCCCGGGCGCGCTGACGACCGAGTAAGCCGTCGCCGTAGCGGGTGACGTGCCGGACGACGTCGTGGTTGGACAGAGTCCAGGTGGCGGGGGAGTCGACGTAGGTGACGGCGGCGAGCGAGGAGTCGATGGCGTTGCGGACGGAGTCGGCGTCGAACTCGGCTTCCACGAGGCGGAAGTTGAAGCCGAGGTGGAGCTCATCGGCTCGGAGGTAGCGGGTGAACCGCTCGTTCTCCTTGACCCAGATTTCGCCGACGGCCATGGCGTTGGGGTACTCGTCGAGCACCTTGCGGATCATGCGGTGGATCTCGTGCACACCGTCGTCGTCGAATCGCGGGTCGAGGGCGTTGTCGTGCAGCACGCCGGCGCCGATCTCGGCCCGGGGGTCCATGTCGGGCAGCCCGTACGGCTTGGCCATGCCGTGGGCGACGTCGATGCGGAAGCCGTCGGCCCCGCGGTCGAGCCAGAATCGGAGGGTGCGCTCGAGATCGGCGCGAACCTCGGGATGGGACCAGTTCAGGTCGGGCTGCTGGGGCGCGAACAGGTGCAGGTACCACTGCCCGTCGGCGACCCGCGTCCAAGCGGGCCCGCCGAACACGCTGGTCCAGTTGTTGGGCGGCATTGAGCCGTCGCCGCCCCGGCCCTCACGGAAGTGGTACCGGTCCCGCTCGACGCTGCCGGGCCCGGCCCGCAGGGCGGCCTGGAACCACCCGTGCTGGTCGCTGGTGTGGTTGGGCACGAGGTCGACGGTGACCTTGATGCCGCACTTGTGCGCGTCGGCAACGAGGCGGTCGAACGCGGCCAGGTCGCCGAACTGCGGGTCGACGTCCCGTGGATCGGCGACGTCGTAGCCGTGATCGGCCATCGGCGAGCGGTAGAACGGCGTCAGCCAGAGCGCGTCGACCCCGAGCAGCTCCAGGTAGCCCAGTCGGGACCGGATGCCCTCGAGATCGCCGACGCCGTCGCCGTCCGAGTCCGCGAAGGACCTGACGTACACCTGGTAGAAGACCGCGTCGCGCCACCAAGCCGACTTCTCGGCGATCTCGGCATGAACGTCAGCGGATCGTCGCACGGGGTGTCATATTGCCATCCGTCCGGGATCGGTTGTCCCCTAATGGGTTACGCCAGGCGGAAAACCGTGGTCAGCCGCGCAGTGATCGTTCTCACCGGGATCTCACACCCAGGTGTTGAGCAGGCTGTTGGCCGCCATCTCCAGGTACTCCCACAGCTGCTGGCGCTCGGCCTCGGGCAGCCGCTCCTCGTCGACGGCGATCCGCATGCAGCGCAGCCACGCGTCCCGCTGGATCGGACCGACCGTGAACGGCGCGTGCCGCATCCGCAGCCGGGGGTGGCCGCGCTGGTCGGAGTAGGTGTGCGGGCCGCCCCAGTACTGGATCAGGAACAGCCGCAGACGCTCCTCGGCCGGCCCGAGGTCCTCCTCCGGATACAGCGGACGGAGCACCTCGTCCTTGGCGACCTCGGCGTAGAAGCGGCCGACGATGCGGCGGAACGTCTTCTCGCCGCCGACGGCCTCGTAGAAGTTCTGCGGCGTTCCCACGTCTCTATCCTCGCACTCAGCTGTCCGAGCCTGACGCCTTGGTGTCCTCGAAGCCGGTGCTGCGCGGCCGGGCCGGTGCGGGCTTGGGTGGCTCCTCGGCCGGCTTCGCCGGCGTGCGCACGAACGGCAGTTCGATGCCGGCCGCCACGAACGCGCCCATGATGCGGGCCCGCAGCGCTCGCTGCGTCGCCCACTGCCGGCCGGGCCGGACCTTGACGGTCAGCCGCAGCGTGATGCCCTCCGACGTGACCTTCTCCACGCCGAGCACCTGTGGCGCGTCCATCACGTCGTCGGCGAGCGGCGCCTGGCTCACCGCCTCCTCGGCGGCCTCGCCGAGCACGGCCAGTGCCTCGTCCACGCTGCCGTGGTGGCTGAGCGGCACGTCGACGACGGCGACCGCGAAGCCCTGGCTGGAGTTGCCGATCCGGACGACCTCGCCGTTGCGCACGTACCAGACGGTGCCGTTGACGTCGCGCAGCGTGTTCACGCGCAGGTGCCGATGTCACCCATGTGCGCCACCGTTTCCTACTACGCAGCCGACAAAACTTCCCGGCTATTTTCTCTTGAATCTAAGAATCCGTTGCGTATGAGCTGGGGGCGAAATGGGAGCTCCGCGCTAAATGATTCTCAGACCCCTAAAAATGCCCAGACAAGGTCACATATTCAAGTTACTGAAGATGAGCAAGCAAACTGGGGAACCAGCGTTATAAATCGGTCATAGGCTCCAGATACGCCTGTGATCACCCAAGATGCTGGACGGAGTGGCACAAACAGAATTATGTAGGATCATTGTCCACTCGACATGATTACGTATGAATGCACAGTCTGTTCAGTTGTGAAATATGGGGTAACCTGACTCGACCTTACGCCTCACAATCCCGCGACGTTTTAACACATAGTACATGGGCTTGCTTCCTTGGGAGAACCTTATATCAATGTCTGTCACTAACACTAGCCATGCCTGCCACGACACGCGCAGGCCGACGGCCTCGACGGTGCCGGTGGCCTGGCCGGCATCGATCACGTCGCCGACGCCGTACTGATCCTCCAGCATCATGAAGACGCCGGACAGGAAGTCCCGGACCAGCGATTGCGCGCCGAAGCCGATCGCGACGCCGAGCACGCCGGCCGAGGCGATGATCGGCGTGATGTCGAAGCCGAGCTGCTTCATGATCGTCAGGAACGCGATGCCATAGATCAGCAGCGAGGTCAGCGACTTGAGCACCGAGCCGATGGTCGCGGCCCGCTGCCGCCGCCGCTCCGACCGCTGCGGGGCGGGCAGCTGCTGCACCCGCTCCTTCAGCGGGCGCAGCAGCGGCGGCATCTCGCCGTTGCCCTGCGTGAACTTGTCGATCATCCGGTGGAGCACCAGCCGGATCACCACGGCGAGCACCACGATGATCGCGACCTGAATGGCCCCGGTGACTAACAACGGCCAATTGTCGGCGAACCATCCGGCCGCCTTGACCACGTTGTTGTCCTGCCCGGTCATATGTAGTCAGTCCTCCAGCTCCAAGCCGACCTGATGGGCGAGGAAGCCGAGTTCGTCGACGGCCAGCGCCACGCTGCGCGACACCGACCGCGCCGCGTGGCCGACCTCGGTCTCACGGCGGATCAACACCGGATGCTTGGTGGGGTCAGCGCTGGTGGCGTGCTGCAACGCTGCGCACATCTTGCGGGCGTGGTTCGGGTCCACCCTGCTGTCCGACTCGAACACGGCGAACAGCACGGCCGGGTACTCGACCTCCTCGATCACCCGATGGTACGGGGAGTAGGCCAGCAGCCAAGCCAGCTCGTCGGCCACGGCGGCGCTCCCGTACTCCTCCGCCCACAGCCTGCCCAGCAGAAACCGCTCGTACCGCACCATGTCCAGCAGTGGCGCGGAACACACGACCGCCCGATACAGTTCCGGCCTTTGGGTCAACGCCGCTCCGACAAGCAGACCACCGTTGGATCCGCCGGAGATCGCCAACTGCTCCGGCGTCGTCCAGCCGTTGCGGATCAGGTATTCGGCGGCGGAGTGGAAGTCGTCGAACACGTTCTGCTTGCGGTCGCGCATGCCGGCCTGGTGCCACTGCTCGCCCTCCTCGGAGCCGCCGCGCAGCGACACGAGGACCCACACGCCGCCGGACTGCACCCAGGCCAGGGCGTTGCTGTTGTAGCCGGGACGGCGTGTGAGGGCGAAGCCGCCGTAGCCGGTGACGAGCGTCGGCAGCGGCTGGTCGGGACGGCCGTGCGGCGACACGACGAACATGCGCACCACGGTGCCGTCGCGTGACACGTACTCGAGCTGTTCTGTGCGTACGTCCGGCACCTCAATGGCGCCCGGCGCGGCGGCCCACAGCTCGGTGTCGGACGCACCGACGCGGTAGGTGCGCACGCACGTGGGCGTGGTGAAGTCGGTCCAGCCGAACCAGATGACGCCCTCGCGGCCGCTGGTCCGCGCGTCGGTCATGGTCATGCCGTGCAGGCTGCCCTTGCTCGGCAGGGGCACCTGTCCCACGTGTGCACCCGTCGACGGCTCGTGCAGGTGCAGCTCCGACACGGCGTGCCGGGTGCGCTGGAGCACGAGGTGGGTGCCCTGATCCCCGTCGCCCTCACCTGAGCCGCGCACCCACTCGGCGTTCTCCAGCACAGAGTCGTGCTCTTCGGCCACGAGCTCGGTCCAGTGCTCACGGCCCGGCTGCTGCGGGTCCGCGACGCACAGTCGCCCGCGCGGGGCGTCCAGTGTCGTCAGCAGGTACAGGCGGCCGTCGCCGGCGACCCACGCGTTGCACCGCGCGCCGCCCTCGTCCGACACGACCTCGTTCAGCACGAACTCGTCGGCCGTGAGGTCGGCGATCCACACAGCCTCGCGCTGCGTGGTGCCGCGCCGGCCGTCGACCAGCAGCCAGCGGCCGTCCTCCGAGGTGGACAGCATGAAGTAGTACGTGGGGTCCATGCCGTCGCCGTGCACGTTGACGTCGGTGGCGGCGTCCGTGCCGACACGGTGCCGCCAGACGCGGCGGTGGAACAGCTGCTCGCCCTCCGGCACCTGGTCCGCGGGCAGCCTGCGGACGTAGAAGAACTCCTCGCCGCCGGGCAGCCAGCCCACCGAGCTGTACCGGCAGCGGTCGATCGGGCCGTCGAGCAGCTCGCCGCTGTCCACGTCCAGCACGTGCAGCAGCGACTCCTCGTTGCCGCCGACCGAGATCTGGTACGCCAGGAGGGCGCCCTCGCGGCTCGGCGACCAGGTGTCCAGAGTCGTGCGCCCAGACGGGTCGATGACGGTGACGTCGAGGAGGACGCGCTCGCTGCCGTCACGCTCGCGCAGCCACAGCGCGGCGTGGTCCTGGCCCGGGTCGCGGCGGGTGAAGAACGCCCGGCCGTTACGCCAGACGGGTGCTCCGACGCTGCCGGCCGCCGTGAGCCGCTCCAGCCGTCCGCGCAGCGCGTCACGGCCGGGCAGCGCCGTCAGCCACGACTCCGTGACCCCGTCCTGTGCGGCCGACCAGGTGACAGTGCGCTCGTCGGCCGGGTCCTCCAACCAGCGGTACGGGTCGGACACAGCGTGTCCGTGCAGGTCCTCCACGAGCGGCAGACGCTCGGCCGGTGGATAGGACGCCGTCAAACGGGGGAGTGCCTCGGTCATCTGCCGAAGGGTAGCGACCTAGGTGAAAACGATCGCCGTTAGGCCACGGTTCGCCATGGATTTGACGACGGGTTCATGACATGTCATGCATCACACGTGCGTTGAGCGGGTCAAGTGTGGTCGACTATGGCTGCACCGGTGGAGGTGGTCGCGTGCCCGACCGACAACCCATACCGATCGGCGCCCCCAGATCGGGAGTGGCGCCGCGGGTCCCTCTGTCTCAAGTTCCTGCCCAGACCCAGGTCAGCGGCCACGTATCCAGCGTGGATCCGGACCGGGTCGGCCAGGACAGGGCGCGTGGTGCGCCGACAGGGCCCAGTTGGGGTCGGCGCAGGGTGCTCCTGCTCAACGCCACGTTCGAGCCGCTGACGGCGTTACCGCTGCGGCGGGCCGTGGTGCTGGTGGTCTGCGGCAAGGCCGAGGTCGTGCACGGCGACTCGGCCGGTCTGATCCTGCATTCCTCCACTGCCAGCGTCGTGGTGCCCTCGGTCATCCGGCTGTCCAGCTACGTCCGGGTCCCCTATCGCGGCCGGGTGCCGCTGACCAGGGCCGGGCTGATGCACCGGGACCGCTACCGCTGCGCGTACTGCGGCGGGCGGGCAGAGACTATCGATCATGTGGTGCCGCGTTCGCGCGGGGGTCCCCACAGCTGGACCAACTGCGTGGCCTGCTGTGCCAAGTGCAACCACCGCAAGGCCGACAAGATGCTGTCCGAACTGGGTTGGAGGCTGCTGGTCGTCCCGACCGCGCCCCGGGGGCCGCACTGGCGGCTGCTGGCGGGCGTGGCCGACGCCGACCCCCAATGGCTGCCATACCTGGGCGAGCCCGCGGCGTGAGCCGGCGGTTCGCCCGGGTGAACGGCCCGCGGTAGCGGGGCACGTGCCGAAACGGCCCGTACTGGTTCGCCTTCGGTCCAGTTAGTTCAATCGATAACATCTAACAATGCACATCAGGCGCTGGTCTATAGACAAGCGGAACATAGGTAGATTAGGCGGGTCAGGCTACAAAACAAGATAGTAATTAGTAGAGGGGAGTATGTAGAACCTCGCCCGTTGTGCCTGTGGTCAGGCCGCGCGGTTGACCCTGATGCCGTCGCGGTTGACCCGGATCCCCGCTCGGTCGGCGGCGGCCCGGTTGACGCGGATGCCGTCGCGGTTGACGCGGATGCCGTCGCGGTTGACGCGGATCCCGTCGCGGTTGACCCGGATCCCCGCTCGGTCGGCGGCGGCCCGGTTGACGCGGATGCCGTCGCGGTTCACGCGGATACCCTCGCGGTTGACGCGGATCCCGGCCTGAGCGTTCACCCGAATGCCACGCTGGACAAGGGTGGTCTTGTTCACCCGGATGCCCGAGGTCGCCGTGAATACCGTGTGCAGCTCTTCACTCGATCGGGTGACAGTCACGACCGGGGTGGGGAGGTTCGGCGTGTGCATGGCGTGCCCTCCTGGGGGGATCAGGGTGGAATTCAGGCAAGGCCCTTGCTCCGCAAGACCCGTACAGGTGAAAGCTAATCTTGATTCGCCGGTCAGGACAAGCCGCCAAACCGGCGGCATTCGCGTTGTCTACCCGGGGTCCGTTCGGCGCAGCGCGTTACACCGCAAGAGTGCGTGGCGATGATCACGTTCACGCGCTGTCGTCGGCAACGGTGTGGTCACTACGCCGCGCACAGCGCCCGTTCGGGCGTGGTCATCGCCCCGGAGCGGGGCGGCCGGTGACGCGCGGCGGGACGGCCTCGGCTACCGTAAGGCCTCGTGAACGTCGTGGACACCCTCCTCGTCTTCGCGCTGATCCCGCTGTGTGTGTACGGCGTGATCGCGTTGCTGACGCTGTGGCCGAAGTTCGCGCGTACCCCCCGGTACCAGGCAGGCCAGGAGTGGGGCTACGCGCCAGTGTGGTGGACCGCCAATCCCGTGGGCGTAGGCGCCCACACCCTCTCCGCGCACGCCGCGCTGGAGCAGGGCGAGGCCGGCGAGCCCGCTCCGACCGCCCGGGGAGGTGCCCGTGGCAACTGGTGAGATCGCGCAGCGGGGCGACGTCGAGCTCGGCTACGGCGAGGCCCTGATGGCCGACGGCCGGCTCTCGGTCGCCGTCGAGCAGAAGCCCCAGCCGCCAACCCTGCCCTTCCGCTCCGCCGAGCTGGCGCAGCTGGACGAGGCGCTGACCCTGTCGAGCCGGGAGACCGGCCTCGACTTCAGCGTCTACCTGGGCGAGCTGGACGGCGACGACACCCGCAAGGCCGCCGAGGAGCTGCACGCGCAGACCCTGCGGCCGACGCACGCGGTGCTGATCGCCGTGTCCCCGGGCCAGCGCGCCGTCGAGATCGTGACCGGCGACGAGTCGCACCGCCGGCTGCCCGACCGCGGCTGCAAGCTGGCCGTGATGAGCATGGTGGCCTCCTTCAAGGAGGGCAACCTGGCCGGCGGCCTGGTCAGCGGCCTGCGCATGCTGACCGACCAGGCGGGTCCGGCGCCCCGCCGGTGACCTGGTCGTAGACACGAGGAGGCCCTCCCGGACGAATCCGGGAGGGCCTCCTTTGCGCTACGGGGTCAGGACCGGTCGAACTCGCGGGCCGCCAACGCCCGCACGATGCCGGCGCGGCCCTCGGACACCAGGCGGCGCAGCGACGGCGGGTGCTCCTCGGACTCCAGCCAGGCGTCGGCCGCCTGCACGGTCGACTCGGCCACCGCCCACGACGGGAACAGGCCTGTCACCGTCGGCTGCGCCCGCTCGCTGGACCGGCGCCGCCACACGTCCGCGACGTCGGCGAAGTACTTCTCCGCGTACGGCGCGAGCAGCTCCTTCTGGCTCGGGTGCGCGAAGCCGTAGATGATCGCCTCGTTCACCGCGTTCGGCAGATCGTCGTCGTGCACCGCCCGACGCCACGCCTCGGCCTTGTTGGCCTCGGTCGGCACCAGCGCGCGGGCCCGCTCGGCGTGCCGCTGACCGGCCGCCGTCGGATCCTGCTCCAGCTCGTCACGCACCTCGGCGTCGCCGGCCGCGCCGTGCGCGGTCAGCGCCTGCAGCAGCCGCCAGCGCAGGTCGGTGTCCACCACGAGGCCCGGCAGCGGCGCCGAGCCGTCCAGCCAGCCCTTCAGCACGGCGACGACGTCGTCGGTCAGCGCCGAGCCGGACAGCGAGTTGACGAACGCCAGCTGGTGGTCCGAGCCCGGCTCCGCGGAGCGGGCCAGCCCCAGCACCGTGTCGGTGAACCGCCGCCAGCCCTCCGGGGCCCACGACGGGTCCGCGTACGAGGAGATCGCGGTCTGCGCCTGGAGCAGCAGCCGCTGCACGACGCCGACCTCGCTCTCGGTGTGGATGCTGCCCAGCACCAGCGTGACGAAGTCGCGGGCCTTCAGCTCGGCCTCGCGGGTCATCTCCCACGTGGCCGACCAGCACAGCGTGCGGGGCAGCGGCTCGGTGATGTCGACGATCCGGTCGACCAGCGTGGCCAGCGAGTCGTTGTCCAGCCGCATCGTGCAGTAGGTCAGGTCGTCGTCGTTGACCAGCACCAGCTTGCCCCGCGGCACGCCCACCAGGTCCGGCACCTCGGTGCGCTCGCCCGTCACGTCTAGCTCGACACGGTGCGTGCGGACCAGCTTGCCGGTCTCCGGGTCGTCGTCGTAGACGCCGATCGCCAGCCGGTGCGTGCGCAGCTCGCCCGCACCCGGGCGGGCGCCGCCCTGCAGCACGGCGAACTCGCCGAACCGGCCGTCCGCGTCCACGGTGAACTTCGGCCGCAGCAGGTTCAGGCCGGTGGTCTCCAGCCACTGCGCCGACCACCACGACAGGTCGCGGCCCGACGCCTCCTCCAGCGCCGCCAGCAGGTCGGACAGGGTGGCGTTGCCCCAGGCGTGCTTGGCGAAGTACACCCGCAGCCCGCCGAGGAAGTTGTCCAGGCCCACGTAGGCCACCAGCTGCTTGAGCACGCTGGCGCCCTTGGCGTACGTGATGCCGTCGAAGTTGACCTCGACTGCCTGCAGGTCCGGGATGTCCGCCGCCACCGGGTGGGTGGAGGGCAACTGGTCCTGCCGGTACGCCCAGGACTTCTCGATGTTGGCGAAGGTCGTCCAGGCGTGCGGGTACTCGGTGGCCTCGGCCTGCGACAGCACACTGGCCCAGGTGGCGAACGACTCGTTCAGCCACAGGTCGTCCCACCAGCGCATGGTGACCAGGTCGCCGAACCACATGTGCGCCATCTCGTGCAGCACCGTCTCGCAGCGCCGCTCGTACATGTAGCGGGTGACCCGGCTGCGGAAGACGAAGTCCTCCAGGAAGGTCACCAGGCCGGCGTTCTCCATCGCGCCCGCGTTGAACTCCGGCACGAAGGCCTGGTCGTACTTGCCGAACGGGTAGCGGACCCCGAAGGCGCGGTGGAAGAAGTCGAAGCCCTGCTTGGTCTGCGTGAACAGGCGCTCGTGGTCCATGTGCTCGGCCAGCGACGCGCGGCAGTACAGGCCCAGCGGGATGCTGCCCTCGTCGTCGGTGAACTCGTCACGCCACTCGGCGTACGGGCCGGCGACCAGCGCGATCAGGTACGTCGACAGGGTCTTGGTGGTCTCGAAGACGTGGCGCGAGGTCTCCGGGTTCAGCTCCTCGACGCTGGCCGACGGAGCGTTGGACATCACCTTCCAGTCCTTCGGCGCGGTCACCGTGACGTCGTAGACCGCCTTCAGGTCCGGCTGGTCGAAGCAGGTGAACATGCGCTTCGCGTCGGCCGTCTCGAACTGGGTGTACAGGTAGACGCCCTTGTCGACCGGGTCGACGAAGCGGTGCAGGCCCTCGCCGGTGTTCGTGTACAGGCACTGAGCCCGTACCACCAGTTCGTTCTGCTCGGCCAGGTCGGACAGCGCGATGCCATCCTCGTCCCGATAGCCGGAGACATCGAGTTCGACGCCGTTGAGCACGGCTGACTGCACCTCGCCCGCGACGAGGTCGATCCAGGTCGACGCGCCGGCCGTGCGGCTGCGGAAGCGCACGGTAGTCGTCGATCCGAACACGGGACCGTCGCCGGTCAGGTCCAGTTCTATGTCGTAGGACTGGACCTCGAGGAGCGCCGCGCGCTGCTGGGCCTGGGCGCGGGTGAGGTTCGGCGCGGCCACTGGGTCACCTCATCTGTGGATGTCGGGGGTCCGGATCGGCTGTCGTTCGCCACCGGGGATGGGCAGGGGTCCCCGCATCCAATCACGTGACGTGGTCGCCGCGCTGCCAGGATCCGGCGTAATCGCCGGACGGGAAGACCGGACGCCCCCCGATGGTTGCCCTTAGGTGTGGAGCCCGGGCTGGCCGGGCCGGCGTGACCCATGGAGATGTGTCGAATGAGCGCAGTGTCCTCCTTCTCGGACGAGAAGGTGAAGGTCGACTTCTGGTTCGACCCAGCATGCCCGTGGGCGTGGATCACGTCCCGCTGGATCCTCGAGGTCGCCGAGCACCGCGAGCTCGACCTGAACTTCCATGTGATGAGCCTTTCCGTGCTCAACGACGGGCGTGACCTGCCAGAGCAGTACCGCGACTTCCTCGACCGGGCCTGGGGCCCGGTGCGGGTGGCCATCGCCGCCGCCAAGCACCACGGCGACAAGGTGCTGCTGCCGCTCTACACGGCCATGGGCACCCGGATCCACAACGAGGGCGTCAAGGACTTCGACGAGGTCATCAAGCTCGCCCTGGCCGACGTCGGCCTGCCGGCCGAACTCGCGGAGGCGGCTGCCAGCACCGAGTACGACGAGGAACTGAAGGTCAGCCACCACTCCGGCATGGACCCGGTCGGCATGGACGTCGGCACCCCGGTCATCCACGTCAACGGCGTCGCGTTCTTCGGCCCGGTGCTGTCCAAGATCCCGCGCGGCGAGGACGCCGTCCGCGTGTTCGAGGGTGCCCGACTGCTCGCCGGCTACCCGCACTTCTACGAGCTCAAGCGCACCCGGACCGAGTCGCCCGACTTCTCCTGACCCGTCTGGCCGCCGACTCGGGCGCGGCCGCCGCACTCCTCGCGGCGGTCGCGCCTGACCTTTTCGTCGAACTTCTCGACTGCGCGCGAGCTTCTCGACCGCCCACGAGCTGCTGGGCTGCGCGCGAACCTCTCAAGTTCGTGCGACTTGCTCGACTGCGTACGGACCCCCTCCCCGACTTCGTACGAACTTCTCGATTGCGCGCGAACTGCCCGATCGAGCGCGAGCTGCTCTCCTTCGCCGAGTTCTGGTCGCCGACGGCCGGCTCGACCGCGTGCGGACTCCTCGATCGTGTGCGAACTTCTCACGTCCGTCGGACTTCTCGAGTGGGGGCGCGGATGTGGTCAGAGCTCGTGGTCGGCGTGCCAGTCGACGTCGGCGAGGGTGGTCGGCTTGCCGGGCAGGACGGTCGCCGAAGCGGGGCGGAGTCCGTCGAGCATGAGCTGGGTGAGGCGGGCGTCCAACTCCTCGGGCATGGTGCCGGGCACGTCGAACGGCCGCTTGAGGTGCAGCGACACGAGCATGGCGACGTCGACCACGCCGACGTCGGTGCGCATGGAGCCGTCGGCCTGAGCAGTGATGATCATCTGCTCGACGATGTGCAGCAGGTCCCGGCGGGCGGAGCGGATCTCGTCGCTCTGGTGGAGGGCGGAACGCAGCTGCGGGTCGACGATGGAGCGCAGCGCGCCGAGACGCAGGGCGACGGACTCGCGGACGAACCGGCTCAGCGCGGACCAGGCGTCGGGCTCGGTGCGCAGGGCGGTGCGGGCGAGTTCGGTCATGTGCTCGACGGTGTGTACGGACAGGGCCCGCAGCAGCGCGACCCGGTCGGGGAACCGCCGGTAGAGCGTGCCGACGCCGACGCCGGCGTGGCGGGCGATCTCCTCCATGGGGACGCCGACGCCCTGGTTGACCAGCAGCTCACGGGCGGCGGCCAGGATCTGGTCGCGATTGCGCTTCGCGTCCGCCCGCAACTGTCCCGTCATCGCCGCGCGCCCTCCACCGGCAGAAATGTGTTCGAAGGCTACCCGGCGCACACAAGGTTGTGGCCCCTCCCAGGCCGGGAGGGGCCACAACCGTGACCGTTCGAGCGGGTCAGCGACCGTTGCGCATGGCCGGGGCCTTGAGCCGGGCCGACAGCTCGCTGACGTCGATCTTGCTCTCGCTCGGGCTGCGCTCGCTGAGCGTCTCGGCGTTCGCGGTGGTCGGGTTCTCCGCCGGCGTGCGCCGCGGCGCGTTGCGGACGCGCTCGCTGGGCACCATCGGGCGCAGCTTCTGGTCGAGCTGCCTGGTCAGGTGGATCATCGTGCGCGGCTGGTTGAGTCCGACGATGCCGACCGGCTTGCCGGCGCGAATGTAGCCGGTGATGGACCTCTCGGCGCCGTTGGGCCGCGTGCTCAGGTACATCGTCTGCTGGCCGATGGCCGGGATGCCGGCGGCCTGGATGCGCACGTGGTGCTGCTCGGACCAGAACCGGGGCAGCGGCGTGAACGGCTTGGCCCGCGACTTGCCGGCCAGCAGGCTCTCGGCGGCGGCCCGGCCCATCTCGATGGCGTTGAGCCAGTGCTCGACACGCCGCGGCACGCCGTCGAACCGCAGGTTGGGCCAGCGGGCGACGTCACCGGCGGCGACGACGTCGGAGGCGCCGACCACGTGGCAGGTCGGCTCGCACAGCACGCCGTCCTCCAGCACGAGGCCGGAGCCGGCTAGCCAGTCCGTGGACGGCATGCTGCCGACCGCGAGGATCACGCAGGCGGCGGTGATCAGCCGCTCGTTGGACAGCACGATCGCGACGCCCTCGGGGCCGGTCGCCCAGTGCCGGATGTCCACGCCGAGCGCCAGGTCGACGCCGTGGCGGCGGTGCAGGTCGCCGATGGCCGCGCCGAGCTCGGGGCCGAGCGCCTTGCCGAACAGCGTCTTGGACCGGCCGATGATGGTGACGTCCCGGTTCATCTCACGGCAGCTGGAGGCGAACTCGCAGCCGGTGAAGCCGGTGCCGATGACCACGACGCGGCCCTTGGAGCGGGTGAGCGTCTCCTTGATCGCCATGGCGTCGTCGAGCGTGCGCAGGGCGTGCACGCGCGGGTCGTGTCGGGGTGCGCCGGCCAGGTGTCTGGCCTCGACCCCGGTGGCGATCATCAGGCCGTCGTACTTGAGCTCCTCGCCGCCGGGCAGGTGCACGACGTGCCGCCCGTGGTCCAGCTTGTGCGCCCGGGTCCTGGTCCGCCAGATCGCGTCGATGTCGTGGTAGGCGGGGAAGAACAGGTCCTTGGTGGCCAGCTTGCCCGTCACCAGCTGCTTGGACAACGCCGGCCGGTGATACGGCTTGTGCGGCTCGTCGCCGACGATCACGATCTCGCCGTCGAACTTCAGCTCGCGCAGCCGCTCGGCGGCGCGCAGCGCGGTCAGCCCGGCACCGACGATGACGATTCGTTCCATCCTGCCGCTCACAGTTGCTCCCCGGACAGCTGGATCGCACGCATCGGGCAGGCCATCGCGGCGGCGCGGGCCTGGTCGGCGTACTCGGGGATCACCTCGGTGACGTAGCGCAGCCGCTCGTCCTCGGTCAGTTCGAACAGGCTCGGGGCCTCGTACTGACAGGTGCCGTAGAGGTGACAGCGACCGTTGTTCACGCTGATGGTCAGGGAGCTGCCGTGCAGAGCGCGACGAGGACTCATCGGGCCAGCAGTCCTTTCTCAAGAGGCGGGTTCGGGGTAACCGCGTGGCGGACGGGGCGGGACGTTCGGGGGGATCCCGCTAACCGCCGCTGAGCACTCCTGCTCCGACGAGGTTCTTGCTGGGGACGAAGCGGAGCACGGCCAGCACGACGGTCGGAATCATCAGGGTCAGTCCGCCGAGCCAGACGATGGACAGGTGACCGTTGGCGACCGCGCCGAGCCAGGAGTGCACGATGGTGATGCCCACCGCTATGTAGGCCATCTGGTGGAAGCGCAACCACCTCCTGTACACGAAGAACTTGACCAGCCCCGTCGAGATCAGGATCGCGGTCATCACCTCGAGCCCGAGGATGCCGAACGCCCAGCGCAGCTGGCCGCCGTCCAAGATCGGGATGGTGAGGTTGATCCAACTGAAGATCTCGTCGGAATCGGTGAGGAAAAGGAAGCATGCCGCATGCAGCCCGCCGAAGGCGAGCGTGAAAGTCGCCATAACCATGTGGCTGCTACGAACGGCCTGCCGTCCTGTCAGCTTGGTGACCCATCCGGTCGCGGTGAAAATCCCCCAGACCAGGGTCAGGCACATCAACGCATAGGCCAACCGGGCCGAAAGCGCGGCTACCTGTCGCACGCCAGAATCGTGCGCGGAGTGCACTGTCGGCGAAACAATCAACTGCGTCAACGTTATCAACTGCGTCGACACCTCAGACGCCTCCCGGACGGCCGTGATGCTCGGGGTGGTCCGATCGGAGCAACGGGGTGGGCCGTGTGGTCGGGGCCATGCTCCGGGTCGGATGTCCGATTGTCACTTATTGTTGGTCATGGTTAAACAGTTTGTCTGCGGTGACAGCTGCCTCCAGACGTCCGGGGGAGTAATCCGTGCGGCCGAACGGAGTAGCTGTCAGGGTGGTGCGGCGTTTCTGGTTAGCGGAACTAACGAATTCGGTTGTCTATGTCCTTGTAGAAGTTGGTGTGAGCGTCACACCGGCGGGCAGGTAGTTCGACACCAAGGGTGTTGACTTCGGTGGCGGACGCATAGTTTCTCCTGCCCGGTTGACTGGTTCCCAACCGGATGGAACCGGTTCCTGAAATCCTTTTTTCCGTGCCGCCGGACCCGGTCGGCGGGTGGTGAGCCCGGCCACCAGGCGGTGGAACTCCCGAGGCCGGTCGACGGTGGTCAGCCCGACCAGTCCGTCTTTCCGCGCCGACGCGAGGCTGCCCGGGCCGAGTCGCCCGTGCTCGCCGCCCAGCTGCGGCTGGCCCGCGACCTGCACCCTCATCCGGTGCTGCTCGGTCCAGAACCGCGGCATCGGCGCGAACGCCGGCGCCCGCGACGGTCCCAGCAGCAGGTTCTCCGCCGCCGCCCGGCCCATCTCGACCGCGTTGAGCCAGTGCTCGACTCGCCTGGGCACGTCGTCGAACCGCAGGTTGGGCCAGCACGCCACGTCACCGGCCGCCACCACGTCGGCGGCGCCGACGACATGGCAGGTCGCCTCGCAGTACACGCCGTCACGCTCGTGGTGCGGGACCTTGGAGCCGCGCAGCCAGGACACCGCCGGCAGGCCGCCGACCGCGATGACGACATGCCCGGCGACCAGCACCTGCCCGTCGGACAGGTGGACCGCGATGCCGTTGTCCGCCGGCAGCCAGTGCAGCACCTCGACGCCGAGGACCACACCGACACCCTTGCTCTGGTGCAAACGGGTGACACCGTCGCACACCTCGGGCGGCAGCGCGCCGGCCATCAGCGCCGGCCCGTCGGTCACGATCGTCACCCGCCGCTTGAGGGCGCGGATGCTGGCCGCGACCTCGCAGCCGGTGAAGCCGCCGCCGATCACGACGACGGACTCCTTGTCCGCGGACAGCGCCTCGCGAAGCCGCGTCGCGTCGTCGAGGGTGCGCAGCTGGTGCACGCGCGGGTCGTTGACTGGGGCGCCCGGCAGGTGCCGGGACTCCATTCCGGTGGCAATCACCAGACCGTCGTAGGCGAGCTGTTCGCCGCCGGGCAGCGCGAGCACGCGCTTGCCGGTGTCGACGCCGCGAGCCGCGGTGTTCAGCCGCCAGCGCGCGTCGACCTCGGTGTAGGCGGCCAGCGTCAACTGGTCGGCCTGCACTTTCCCGGTCAACAGCTGCTTCGACAGCTCAGGACGGTGATAAGGACGGTGTGGCTCGTTGCCGACCATCACCACCTCACCCTCGAACCTGAGTTCACGCAGCCGTTCAGCGGCTCTCAAGCCCGCCGCTCCAGCCCCTACTACGACGATGCGATCTCGTCGGTTCACCGACTACGTCCTCGCTCACCGCGTGGTGTCCGCCACGCCGGCCCCGACCGCACGTGTGATCCAGCAAACCGGCACATCGGATCGCGCTCCGATAGCCGTTAGGTAACAGTTTGTCGGTCAGGGGCGTGGTGGCTATCGACTGTTCGGGGCAATGCCTTCGGTGAAGGGACCTGTTACCGGCCGGAACGGTTACGCGCCGTCAATCTCCCGATGGCCCCATGGGTGGCATCGGCCGGGAACGGTGAGTCACGGAGCACCTCCGCGAGCGTGACCGAACCGGCGGTGAGGGCCCGCGCGAGCTCGACGACGGCCGCGATGTCGGCCCGCTGCGCGTCGACGAAGGCCGCGTCGACCGGGTCGCCGTGTCCCGGCACGACGACCGTGTCCGGACCGGTCAGTTCGAGCAGGCCGGCCAGCGCCGTCGGCCAGGACGCCGGGAACGAGCCCTCGAACGCCGGCGCGGCGCCGTTCTCCACGAGATCGCCGGCGAACACCACATCGGCGTCCGGCACGCGCAGCACCAGGTCGTTGTCCGTGTGCCCACGGCCGAACTGTGCGATCTCGACGACTCTGCCGCCGAGGTCGACCGTTGTCCGCTCCGACACCAACGCGTCCGGCAGCACGATCCGGGTGGCGCGGATGGCCTCGGCGACGTCCGGTCGGTTCTGCGCGGCGTAGTGCGCTGACCACTTCTCCTTGTCTTCGGCGCCGTCGATGACGAGTTCGTCGACACAGTTCGGATGGGCCAGCACCGGACAGGGCAGGAACGCTTGCGTGCCGAAGACGTGGTCGAAGTGCGAGTGCGTGAGGACGACGGTCCACGGCAGCGGCGTCACGGCGCGGACTGCCGCCGCCCACTCGGCGCCCTGAACCTCGTCACCGCCGGTGTCCACCACGAGGCAGGCGTCCTCGCCGAGGACCAAGCCGAGTGACAGGTCCAGCTCCTCGTGCCGGCGGACGTGCACTCCGTCGGCGACCTCGATCCAGCGCGCGCTCATGTGGACAGTTTGTTGGTCAGCACTCCGTCGCGGAGCACCGGTGCGCACGAACTGCTGCCGACCGCCGCGGCCAGCTCGACGTCGCCGCCGTGCCCGGCGGCCGTCAGCTCGCGGCCGGATGCGCAGGCGTGGAGAAGTTCGACGACATTCTCGACTTCGTGCGAAAAGCAGCTCGCCGCCAACCTGGTCTCGGGCGACGCACTGCTGGAGTTCGTCGCCAGTAGTGCGGCGGCGACGGCGCCCGCGCCGAGCAGGTCCTCGATGCCGGGACGCAGTGGGCCGGTGGTGACGCCCCACCGCTCGCCGGCCGGCACGATGCCGATCGGCCGTTCACCGGCGAACTTGTCGACTTCGCGCGCAACTGACTCGGCGTTGCGCAGACAAGCGGCGAACACGGTCACGCCGGCGCCCGCCGCCTGCACACACAACGCCGCCCCATTGGGTGACGGCAGCGCGAGCAGTGTGTCGGCCGGCAGGTCGAGCAACGACGACGGACGGAGCGTCCACTTCTGGTCGCCGGCGACGATCGCGCCGGCCGACCGAGCGGAGGAAATCGCACGCTTATCTCCTCTTCGCACGGGAACCACCCGGCCGCCGCGATTCAGCGCGACGTCGACCGCGGTCGTGAAGGACAGCACGTCGACGACGACCAGAACCGCGCAGCTGGACGCCAGCGCCGCGACGCCGTCCGCACCCCACTCCAGCCGCAGTCGGTATCCGTCCTGCCGGAAGACGTCGTTGTTCACCCGACGGAGTGTGGCGTGCACCTCACGTTCCGGCAGCTGAATTGCTCCCCGTCGCCCACCGAATGGCAGACTCTGACCGTGCGCGTCTACCTGGGTTCCGACCATGCCGGCTACGAGCTGAAGTCCCACCTGGTCAAGCACCTCGCGGCCAGCGGACACGACGTGGTCGACGTCGGCCCCGCCGCCTATGACCCCGAGGACGACTACCCGGCCTTCTGCATCGCCACCGCCAGCCAGGTGGTCGCCGACGAGGGCAGCCTCGGCGTCGTGATCGGCGGCTCGGGCAACGGCGAGCAGATCGCCGCCAACAAGGTGCCGGGCGCGCGGGCGGCGCTGGCGTGGAACACCGAGACGGCGAAGCTGTCCCGCGAACACAACAACGCCCAGGTCGTGGGGGTCGGTGCCCGTATGCACAGCGTCGAGGAGGCCACCGCGATCGTCGAGGCGTTCCTGGCCACGCCGTTCTCCGGCGCCGAGCGCCACCAGCGCCGCATCGACATCGTGGCCGAGTACGAGCGGACCGGCGTCGCGCCGGAGCTGCCGACCGCCTGATGCCGGAAGGTCACACGCTGCACCGACTCGCCCGGCTCCATCAGCGCCGGTACGCCGGGGAAAAGGTGCAGGTCAGCAGTCCGCAGGACAAGTTCGGCGGTGCGGAGTCGGTCGACGGGCGCGTGCTGGTGAGGGCCGAGGCCGTCGGAAAGCACCTGCTGCACCGGTACGGGCCGGACGCGACCGTGCACGTCCACCTCGGCCTGTACGGGACGTTCACCGAGTTTCCACGGCCGGAGCCGGCGGTCACCGGCATGGTCCGGATGCGCATGCTCGGCGAAACCCATGGCACGGATCTGCGCGGCCCGACTGCGTGCGAACTGTTCACGGACGACGAAGTCGACGCGTTGTTCGCCCGGCTCGGCCCGGACCCGCTGCGTCGGGACGCCGATCCGGAGCGGTCGTGGCGGCGGATCTCGAAGTCGCGGGTGTCGATCGCGGCGTTGCTGCTCGACCAGGCCGTGCTGGCCGGCGTCGGCAATGTCTATCGTGCCGAGGTGCTGTTCCGGCACGGCATCGACCCGATGCTGGCCGGCAAGCACCTCGACCGCGAGCAGTGGGACTCGATTTGGGCCGATCTGGTCGAGCTGATGAAGTACGGCGTCAAGGTCGGCCGGATCGACACTGTCCGTCCGGAGCACGACCCGGAGGTGACGGGCCGGGCGCCACGACAGGACCGGCACGGCGGCGAGGTGTACGTCTACCGCCGCGCTGGTCAGCCCTGCCTGGTCTGTGGGACTCCGGTGCTCACCAAGGATCTGGGCGGCCGCAACCTGTATTGGTGTCCTACCTGTCAGCCGGCCTGATCGCAGGGGTGTGGGTCGCCTGAGGCCCATGGCCGGCATGGGCAGCGGCGCGAGTGCGGTAACGCCCGAGAATCAGCGGGGCCCGAGAAGCTGCGGCGTCTGGGGGACTGCGAGGCCCGATACGCAACGGCGCCCGGGGCAGTTGCTCCCGGGCACCGGCACTACGCGCTTTATGTCAGCGATCGCGGTCAGCGGTCACCAGTTGTCGCCGCCACCACCGCCCCAGTCGCCTCCGCCACCCCAGTCACCACCGCCCCAATCGCCGCCGCCGTCCCAGCCGCCTTGGTCGCCGCCGCCCCAATCGCCGCTGCCCTGGTCACCGCCGCCTTGGTCGCCGCCGTCCCAACCGGCCTGCTGACCCTGGTCGCCGCCGAAGTCGCCGAAGCCCTGGCCGCCGTCGAAACCGCCGCCGTCGTAACCACCGTCCCAGCCGCCGCCGGCGTCCCAGCCACCTGCCGCGTACGGGATGCTGTGCATGCCGGAGAACATGGCGTTGAACAGCAGCCCGGCGCCGATGCCCCAGGCGCCGGCGACGAGCGCGGGCTTCCACCACGGCTCGCTGTACCAGCCCTGCGGGACCGGCCGGCCGGCGACGTAGCCGCCGGGGTAGTAGTGCGGGGTGCCCGTGCCGGGCTGCGCCGAGGCCTCGTACTCGTGGCCCTCCACCTCGACCCGGCGATCGCCGTCGACCTTGCCGGCGCGGCTCTGGCCGTTGAGGTCGGGCAGATCGGGGCCGGGGTCGAGGCCCATCGCCGTGCGGGCGGCCCGCACGTAGTACAGGCCTTCCTGCGCGGTCTGGGTGACCAGCCGGCACTGCTCGGTGGTGCGGGCCTGTTCCATCTGCGAGCCGGCGGCGTTGTAGCGCTCGCCGGCGTCGGCCAGCGCCTGCTTGGCGGCGTCGTTGGTGCCGGTCAGGTTGAGCACCTGGCCGCCGAGGCGCTCCACCCAGCGGCGGGCGTCCGCCTTGGCGTCGTCGAGGCGCTGGCCGTTCGCCGCGCGCTGACGCATCACGACTACGGCTACGCCGATGATCACCACCAGCAGGATCACGACGAGCAACGCGGTCACTGTGCCTCCCGGGCTCCAACGAGGGTGAATCCGTCGCAAACGGACAACGGGAAAGCTACCGGCTGGGTTCCTGACGGGCCGGGCGACCGGTGTGACACGACGGACAGCTACTTCTTGGTCGCACCCGGCGATCGCCCGGCCCAGTAGGCCCCGAGCATGCCGACCGTGACCACCGCGACGAGGTAGAAGCCCATGCCGTTCCTCCTTGACCAAGTGGCTACGTCACGGCAACGAGCCCGCGCGCGGAGGGAGTTCCGGACCTTGGCTGTCGGTTTGCTGTCGATCATCCGGCCGGTGGTCAGAAGACCTCGGGGCAGTGCGGTTGGTCGTCGCCGGCGAAGGCTCGTGAGGCGGCCCGGGCCTTGCCTGGCGTGAGTTCACGGATGCGTTGCGCGGCAACGAGTTGCTGCACGGTCGTGCCGCCGAGGAACACTGCGCCCAGTTCACGGACGTCCAGCGCCAGATCTGGCTCGGCGTCGGTGCGGGTGACCGTCGCGGGGCCGTCGGCCTCGGCGACGAGCCGCCAACTGCCGGCGTTCCAGGGACACAGGGTGTCCTCGACCGCCAGCACGACGTCGACCGGCGCGGAGTACGCGCGTAGCGGCAGCGCCCGGTCGATGTCGATGATCCGGGCCCACAGGCCGTCGCTGACCTGCCGGACGTTGTCGGTGGCGTCCTTGAGCATGTGGATGATCGGGTCGTCCGCGGCGGCCTCGGCCCGGACGGTCGTGGTCAGGTCGATGTCGAGCAGGTAGCGCCACAGCGCCGCGTACGCCTGCGGTGTGGCGCCGAGGATCTCCCGGGCGTACACCTCGTGCCCGGGCTTGCGGGTCTCCCATTTCTTCTTGACCTGGTAGACGGTGTAGCCCTCGGGATGGATGGCGTAGCGCCACTTCGTGGCGTTCTCGCTCCGTAGCTCGTCCGGGTTCTGGGCCAGGAACGCCTGCCACGACGCCTTGGTGCGGTCGACCCAGCCGGCGCGTGTCGGCGCGACCTTGCTGTGCAGGTGGTGCATCAGCGGCAGCGCGGTTTCCTTGTCCACCTCACGGATACGGCCGTCGCTGATGTCCACAGTGGACTGGAATTCGGCACCCCTCGGCACGGCGAAGAAGGCGCGGTGACCGGCGAGCCCGTAGCCGAACCGGCCGTAGATGTCGCCCTCGGAGGCGTACAGCGCGGCGAAGGCGTCACCGGTTCCGTGCTGGGAATGCAGCTGTGCCCGGATCAACTGGCCCATCGCGCCTCGACGCCGGTGGTCGGGCGCGACGGCGACGCAGGAGATCGCGGCGACCGGGTGCGGACCGGTGCCGGGCAGCGTCATGCGTTTGCTGAGCATCGTGGCGCCGCCGACCAGCTCGTCGCCGTCGAAGGCGCCGTGCGTGCGGTGCGGCTCGACCAGGTCGATCTCGGCGGCGACATCCTCGGGGACCGGGTCCTCCAGGAAGGCGCGGAAGACCGTGCCGATGAACGCCGGGATCTCCTCGGCGGTGAGTATGCGGGTCACCAGCGGCGATGCGGACATAGCGACTTCGTACGCCGGTTCGCCGGCCGGCGCGAGTCGATTTCCATGACGCCCGAGGTAATCGACCGGGGCTCCGCCCGCTGTCAGGCTGGGGAAACCGAAGCGGGACAAGGAAAGGAACGGTCGAGATGACGGAGACCGACGCGGTCGTGCGGCGCTACGTGGAGATCTGGAACCAGCCCGATGGCGCACTGCGGGCCAAGGCCGCGGCCGACCTGCTCACCGGCGAGTGTCGGTTCGTCGACCCGATCGCCGACGTGACCGGGCCCGACGGCCTGGCGGCCGTCATCGGCGGCGTGCACGAGCGGTTCCCGGGCCATCGGATCCGCCCGATCGGGGAGGCGGACACCCACCATGACGTGCTGCGGTTCAGCTGGGAGCTCGTGCCCGACGGCGGCGGCGAGTCCGTGGTGATCGGCACCGACGTGCTGACGCTGACCGGGGACGGACAAGTGGAGGCGATCAGCGGCTTCTTCGACAAGGTGCCCGCTGCCTCGTGACACGGAAAAACGGCTGTGGGCCACGGGAATCCCGTGGCCCACAGCCGTTGTCGTGGTCCTACTTGGCGTCGACCAGCTCCGGCTGCTCGGCGTCGGCAGCCTTGCTCCGCTTGGCCTCGCGGCGGTTGCGGAACCGCTCCTTGGTGTTCTCCACCATGGTGTAGAGCGTCGGCACCAGCAGCAGCGTGAGCAGCGTCGAGCTGACCAGGCCACCGATCACCACGACCGCGAGCGGACGGGAGATGAACGCCCCGCTCTGCGTCAGGCCCAGGGCCATCGGCAGCAGCGCGAAGATCGTCGCGGCGGCGGTCATCAGGATCGGGCGCAGCCGTCGGCGACCGCCCTCCACCACCGCGTCGGCGATGCTCATGCCGTCCTGGCGATATTTGTTGATCAGGTCCATCAGCACGATCGCGTTCGTCACCACGATGCCGATCAGCATCAGCACGCCGATCAGCGACGGAAGGCCGAGCGGGATGCCGCTGATCAGCAGCGCGGCGATGGCGCCGGTGGCGGCGAACGGGATCGACACCAGCAGCACCAGCGGCTGCATCAGGCTGCGGAACACCGCGACCATGATCAGGAACACCAGGGCGACGGCGACCGCGAGCGCGATGCCGAGGTTGCCGAACGCGTCGCTCTGCTGCTGGGAGACGCCGCCGATGCTGTAGCTGGCGCCGGCCGGCAGCTTGGTGTCCTTCAGCTTCTGGCTCAGCTCGGTGCTGATCGTGCCGGTGTTGGCGCTGTCGGCCGTGCCGCTGACGGTGGCGCTGCTCGCCCCGGCGATGCGCTTGATCTGCGTCGGGCCGTTGGTCTGCTGGACCGTGGCCACCGAGTCGAGCCGGACCACGCCGGTCAGGCCCGGCAGCGGCAGCGCCTTGAGCGCGTCCAGGTCGGCCGGCGCGGTTCCGGTGCGCAGCACCACGTTTTCCGACGTGCCGTTCAGGCTCAGCTGCCCGATCTGGCTGCCGGCCAGCTGGGCCTGCACGGCCTGGCCGATCGTCGAGTCGCTCAGGCCCTGCTTGGCCGCCAGCTGGCGGTCGACCGAGACCTGCACCTCCGGGGCGCTGTTGACCAGGTCGCTCGTCACGTCGGTGACGCCCGAGATGCCGGACATGGTCTTCTGCACGGCGTCCGAGGCGGTGCGCAGCACGTTCTCGTCCGCGGCGTTCACCACGACCTGCAACCCGCTGCCGCTGAAACCGCCGCCGCCCTGGGCGCCGACCGTGATCTTGCCGGCGTCCGGCAGCGCGTCCAGCTTGTCCCGCAACGCGTTCTGTACGGTGTCGAGATCGGCGCCGTCCTTGATGGTGATGGCGTAGCTGGCCTTGGACGTGCCGCTGTTGCCGCCGAAGCCGAGAAAGCCGCCGCCCGAGCCCACCGTGACCTGGTAGGTGTCGATGCCGTCGACGCCCTGGATCGCCGTCTCCACGCGCTTGGCCGCCGCGTCCGTGGTGGCCAGGCTGCTGCCGACCGGCAGCGTCTGCGAGACGTTGACGGTGTTCTCGCCCGAGCCGTCCAGGAAGTTGGTCTTCAGGCCCGCGCCCATCGCCAGCGTGCCGAACAGCACCAGGACCGCGATCAGCACGGTCGTCCAGCGGCGGCGGGTGGCGAACCGGATGACCGGCACGTAGATCCGCTGCAGCGGGCTGCGCAGCTCCTTGCGGACCGCCTCGTCCGGATCGGTGCCTTCCTTGGCGGGCTTGAGGAACCAGTACGCCAGCACCGGCACGATGGTCAGCGCGACCAGCAGCGACGCCAGCAGCGCCACCGTGACCGTCAGGCCGAACGGCGCGAACAGCTCGCCGACGAGGCCGCCGACCACGGCGATCGGGGCGAACACGGCGACCGTGGTCAGCGTCGACGCGGTGACCGCGCCCGCGACCTCACGGGTGCCGTCCAGCACGGCGCGTTTCTTGTCCTCGCCGTAGCTGAGATGGCGTTTGATGTTCTCCAGCACCACGATCGAGTCGTCCACGACCCGTCCGATGGCGATGGTCAGGCCGCCGAGGGTGAGCAGGTTGAGCGAGGTCTTGGTGGTCCACAACACGATCAGCGCGATGAGCACCGACAGCGGGATGGACACCGCCGTGACCAGAGTGGAGCGCACCGAGAGCAGGAAGATCAGGATCACCAGCACCGCGAAGGCCAGGCCGAGCAGGCCCTCCTGGGTCAGGCCCTCGACCGCCTGGTTGACGGCGGGTGCCTGGTCCTGGATGACCGTCAGCTTGGCGTTCTGGCCGAGATCGGTCTGCAGCTGGGAGATCTTGTCGCGGACCTGCTGGGAGATCTCGACGGCGTTGCCGTCGGGGGTCTTGGTGACCGAGACGCCCAGGCTCTCCTTGCCGTTGGTCCGGGTGATCGAGGTCGCCGGCGCGAGGTCTTCGGTCACCTGGGCGACGTCGCCCAGCTTGACCGGCTGCGGCACGGGACGGCCCGGCACGGACGGCGTCGTCGGCGCCAGGTAGAGGTTGCGCACATCGTCCACGGAGGACAGTCGCTGTCCGATCTGGACGGTCAGGGTCTGGTTGCCCGGGCTCAGCGTGCCGGCCGGCGTCGGGGTTCCGTTGGCGCGCAAGGCCGTCGTCACCGCGGTGGCGCTCAGGCCGGCCGTGGCGAGCTTGGCGTTGTCGAGCGTGATGGTGACGACCTTGTCCCGCGCGCCGGTCACGTTGGCGTCCCGGACGCCGGTGATGCCCTGGAGTTCCGGCAGCACCGTGCTGGTCAGCTTCGCGGCCAGCTGCTGCTGGTCGGCGTCGGAGGAGGCGGCGAGCACGATCACCGGCAGGTCGTCGGTGTTGCCGACGATCACGTTCGGCTTGACGTTGGCCGGCAGCTGCGCGGCGATCTGGTTGACCGCCTGCGACATCTTGTTGACCGAGTTGTCGAGGTTCGTGCCGAAGTCGAACTGCACCGTCACCGAGGACGAGCCCTGGCTGGAGGTCGAGGTCAGCTGGGTCTGACCGGGCACGCTACGCAGCGCGTCCTCGATCGGCTTGGTGACCTGGTCCTGGACGATCTCCGGGGATGCCCCCGGGTACTGTGCGACCACCACCGCGGCCGGGAAGGACAGCGACGGCAGCAGCTGTCTCTGCAGTGACGGGATCGCCCACGCGCCGAAGCCCAGGGCGATGAGCGCCACCAGGGCCACCAGGCTGCGGTTGGCGAGGCTGAGTCTGGTCAGGAAGGTCATGGCAGCTCTCTGCGGAATTGGTTAGCCTTGTCCTAATATTTGGCCCAAGGCTAACAGTGCGACCGGCCTGGTCGCTGATACTTCTCTCAGGTTCGAGGGGATCGCTGGAACTGCTCCCGGGCCGTCACAGCGGCGTGACGAAGGGTGATCGGTAACCGTTCATGGAGGACAAGGACCAGCTCATCGCCAGCATCACCGCGGCACAGCGGTCGATGGGCCGGCTCTTCGGCGCCGCGCGGACCAACCCCCTGATGTCGCTCAACCTGACCATGCGGCAACTCAAGGTCCTGCTCACGCTGGCTCGACGCGGTCCGTTGCCCGGACACGTGCTGACCGCCGAGATGGGCGTGAGCCTGGCCACCGTCACCGGCATCGTCGACCGGCTCGCCGCCCAGGGCCTCGTCTCCCGCCGCGAGGACCCCACCGATCGTCGCGTGCGTCTGTTGGAGCTCACTGCCGAGGGGCGCAAGCTCGTCGGCGGAGTCATGGACGCCGGCAGCGCGCAGTACCGCCGTCTGCTCTCGCGTCTTGAGGTCGATGAACTCCGTCTGCTCGACACACTTGTCCGCCGCATGGCCGAGATCGCCGACGAGGAGTTCCCGGAGTCCGGCTCACATTGACGTGTCGGCACGGGATATGTGAATCGCTCGGTTTCGGCAAAACGGTTGTGAACCGAGTTCACAGGCTTTCTGCTGCGAGCGGCCCAGTCGCGGCGTCCGTTCGGATCTGACACGGCTGTCATCGCTGGTCTGTCCGAGTGGAAGGAGACCTCGGTCACGCAACGGGATGTGGTTGACCGTGTACGAACCGTCGTGATGCCCGTTCGCGGGCGTCGACCCGGTCCAGGGCGACGGAGGGGAAACCTATGCGGCATACGGACGGTGGTCGTCGATCTGCGTGGTTGCGGAGAACACCGGCGGTGCTGGGTGTCGCGGCGGTGGTGGTGGCGGGCCTGACTCCGGCGGCGGAGGCGGTGCCGGTGACCAGCGCGGACACCACACACACGGTGACGCTGGTGACGGGCGACCGAGTGGTGGTGCAGGACGTCGGTGGCCGGCAGACGGCGACGGCGCTGCCGAGGCCCGGCTCGACGGGCGATTTCGTGAACCAACGCATCGACGGCGATCTCTACGTGGTGCCGGCGACGGCCCTGCCGTACCTGGGTAGTTCCCTCGACCGGTCGCTGTTCGACGTGTCGGCCCTGATCCGGGACGGCGTCACGGACCAGGTGCCGGTGCAGGTGGACGGCAGCGCGCCCGGCGTGCTGGCGGGGAAGGTCACGGCGGAGTCGGGCGCGGCGTTCGGGGCCGCGTTGGCGGCGCAGGCCGGACGAGATGCCAAGAATCACTTCGCCACCCGCGGACCACTGTTCGGCACGGCGAACCAGGTTCGGTTGGCCGCGCCCGGGGCGCCGCAGCAGGTGCACCCGAACTTCCCGATGCACACGGTCCGGATCCTGACCGTCAACGGCGCGAACACGCCGGTGGACGCGTCCCTCGGCGTCATCAACACGAACGACAGCCGCAACTTCAACGCCTTCCCCTACAGCACGGCGGGCGAGGCGCGGGTGAGCGTGCCGTCTGGCGACTACGGCGTGGTGGCGTGGTTCCCGACGTTCGACGCGGCCGGCCAGGTGACGTCGGTGCGGGTGGTAGCACAGGACTTCGCCGTCACCGGCGACCAGACGGTCACCATCGACGGCAGCAAGGCGACGTCGGAGATCTCGGTGAGCACGCCGAAGCCGTCGAACCTCACCTCGGAGACGCTGGAGTACTTCCGCAGCGCCCAGACCATGGGCTCGCAGGGCTACGCCTTCGCGGTCGGCAACGGCAAGGCCTATGTCGCGCCGTCGGCGCCGACGAAGGTCGGCGGCTTCCACTTCAACGTGCAGACGCACAGCGAGTCCCCGGCCGGCACGGCCAGCCCGTACAGCTACGACCTCAAGATCGACAACGACGGGGCGCTGGGCGCGAACCAGCACTACAAGGTGACCGCGGACCAGTTGGCGACGCTGAAGGAGAGCTACTACAGCGACAAGCCCGGCCGGTTGGAAGGCGCGTCGCGGATCATCTTCCTGCCGTACGAGGTCTTCGGCTTCGGACAGTTCTCCCCGTTGACGGCGCCGTTGCAGCGCACCGAATACGTGCTCGGCGGCCCCGGTCTCCTCTACGACGACGCGGTGCTGGCCGGCATGGCCACCGGCGGCGGCTTCACCGCGGGCGGCTTCCTGAACTACGCGGCGAAGACGACAACGCCGGTCGAGTGGCATCGCGGCCCGTTGGCCCCGGGCCTGACCGTGCCGTCGGCGGGCACGACCTCGTGGTTCTGCTCGGCCTGCCGGCGTGACGACACGATCCGGGTCGCGCTGACGCCGGTGCTGGACAGCGACGGCCACACCCTCTACCTCGACGCGCCGACCACGGGCACCGTCTCCACCTCGCACTTCCAGCTGCTCTCGGGCGGCAAGGCGCTGATCGACGGCAAGGACGTCACCGGCGGCGAAGCCACGGCCCCGGCGGCGCAGGCCGCCTACAAGATCGTCTACGACCAGACGCGGACCGCGCCGTGGTCCACCAGTCCACGGTCAGCCACAGCGAGTGGACGTTCGGCTCGGCGCACTCCGGCGCGCAGACCGTGCCGGACGGCTGGGCATGCGACCCGGTCACCGGCAAGGCGACCGACTGCTCGGCGCTGCCCCTGGTCACGGCCTCCTACCAGCTCAAGGCCGGCCTCGACGGCAACGCCGCGGCCGGACCGGACCAGGTCGTCGTCGCATTCGGGCACGCCCCGGGCGGGGCCAACCTGCCGTTCGCCAGGGCCGGCATCCAGGTGTCCTTCGACGGCGGCGCGACGTGGACGCCGACGTTCCTGGCCGACCTCGGCGGCGGCCGCTACCGGGCGCAGTGGACCAACCCGGCGTCCACGACGGGCGGTGACGTCTCCCTGCGGGTCAACGCGACCGATGTCGCGGGCAACTCGCTGACCCAGTCCGTCACCAGCGCGTTCTCCGTGCCGGGCGTCCAGAGCTGACCAAGGGGGACTCACGATGAACCGAATTCGCGCGGCCGTGCTGGCCGGTGCGCTGCTGACGCTCGGACTGCCGGCCGTCGCCGGCGCGGCACCCGACACGACGATGCACACGGCGTGCCCGGCGACGGCGGTCTCCACCGCGCCGACGGCGCACTGCTTCGCCCTCTACCGCACCGCGCATTCCTTCGGCGTCAACGCGACGCCCGAGGGCTATGGGCCGGCTGATCTGAGGGATGCGTACAAACTGCCGTCGACCGGGGCGCGGGGCAGACGATCGCGATCGTCGACGCCTTCGACAATCCGAGCGCCGAGGCCGACCTCGGCAAGTACCGGCAGCAGTTCGGGCTGCCGGCGTGCACGACGGCCAACGGCTGCTTCAAGAAGGTGAACCAGCGCGGCGCGGCTTCGCCGCTGCCCGAGGGCAACCCGAACTGGGGCGTGGAGATCTCTCTCGACCTGGACATGGTGTCGGCGGCCTGCCCCGACTGCCACATCCTGCTGGTCGAGGCGAACACGCCCCTGACGGCGGACCTCGGCGCGGCGGAGGACACGGCGGCGACCTCCGGCGCGAGCGCCGTCTCCAACAGCTACGGCTCCGACGAGTACAACGGCATGGACGTCGACGCCAAGCACTTCCAGCACGCCGGCGTCGCGATCCTGGCCTCCAGCGGCGACTACGGCTTCCAACCGGCGTCGTTCCCGGCGTCGCTGGCCAACGTCATCGCTGTCGGCGGCACCACGTTGGAGAAGGCCGACAACGCCCGCGGTTGGACCGAGACGGCCTGGTCGCGGGCGGGCAGCGGCTGCTCGGCGTGGGTCCCGAAGCCGGCGTGGCAGCACGACGCCAACTGCGGGATGCGGACCGTCGCCGACGTGTCGGCGGTCGCCGACTCGGATCCGGGGCTGGCCGTGTACGACACGTACGGGCTGGGCGCGCAGGCCGGCTGGGTCACGGTCGGCGGGACCAGCGCGTCCTCGCCGTTCATCGCGGGCGTCATCGGCCTGGCCGGCGACGGCAGCCGGCTGACCGACGCGTCCTCGCTGTACACGCACGCCGACAAGCTGTTCGACGTGGTCGGCGGCTCGAACGGCTACTGCGGTGACGACTACCTCTGCACCGGCCTGCAGGGTTACGACGCCCCGACCGGCGTCGGCTCACCCAACGGAATCGGGGCGCTCTAGCCCGATCTAGCCTGGCCGGGTGGCTGAATCTCCCATGCTCGGTGTGGTCGCGTCCGGCGCGGGCGGCGTCCAGGGCCTGTTCGAGGGGCTCGTCCGTCCCGCGCTGGACGCCGGCTGGCGGGTCGGCGTCACGTTGATGTCTATTTGCTCACTGTGAATTTTCGACGTGGGCTAAGTCACCCCACTTAATGAGTTAGAAAGCACATCCTGTAAGCAGTGACGACATTCCGAAAATGTGCTGCGTTCCCCTTTCACGCACACTACCCATTAAGCACCTCCCGGGGTACAGCTTCTACCATCGTATATTCTGTTTCAGCTAGTAGACACTCTATGATGAAGTTCGAACGGTTTTGGGCGCGCCATTTGAACAAGACCCCGGTCCAATAGAAGCCACGGATAGTGAGTTTCAAGACACGTAGGCAGCATGGTCCATCTCGGGTGGTTAATCGGTATTGCTAAGCTCCGAGGTAATCGTGGACCGTCCTCACGAATAATACCCTGCTGTGAAGCAAATACGTAGTAAAGCGCTTATCACTAGTCCATGAACTTTGTCGACCGCCGGCCGGTGGTTCCGCGACGCAGGCCTCGTCGCCGAGATCGAGGAAGCCACTGGTCTTCCCCTGCGCGTCGAATCGCGGCTGCCCGGTGAGCGGAAGCCGCATCCGCCGGTCGACACCTACGTCGTCGCGCCGGCCACCGCCAACACCGTGGCCAAGCTCGCCCTCGGCTTCGGCGACAACCAGGCGCTCACGCAGGTGTCCGAGGCGATCGGCACCGACGGCGTCGAGGTGGTCGTCTTCCCGTGCGTCAACGCCGCGCACGTCCGGCATCCGGCCTGGCCGGGGCACGTCGCCGCGTTGAAGGCCGGCGGTGTGCGCCTGGTCGACGGCGAGGAGGTCTGGCCGTTGAAGGAGCCTCGATCGGGGGAGTGGCACCCGATCCCGTGGCGGGCCGTGCTGGACGCGGTGAACTCGACCCGGCCGTGAGCCGAGCGGGTGACCCCGGACACGGTCACCGTAAGATGATCAGGTGACCTGCTGGGGGCGGCCCGCGTGACGGCCATCGTGGACGGCTCCCGCCACACCCGACCGACCTGGGCCGACGTGCCGGGCCGGGTGCGCGAGGTCATCGAGGCCAAGATCGGCGCGCCGGTGGTGCGCGCGCTCAGCCAGGCCGGCGGCTTCACCCTCGGCCTCGCGTCCCGCCTGCTGCTCGCCGACGGTCGCCGGGTGTTCGTCAAGGCGCTGCCGGCCGACCATCCGCTCGCCGGCGCCTACCGCTCCGAGGCCTCGGTCGTGTCGCGACTGCCGGAGAACGTGCCCTCGCCTCGACTGCTGCACGTCGTCGAGGGGCAGTGGGTGGCGCTCGTTCTCACGGACATCGACGGCGGCGAACCGAATCTCCGGCCGGGGTCGGGGGATCTCGCCGCAGTCCTGTCGGCGCTGGGCAGCGCGTCGCGGACGCTGACGCCGTGCCCGCTCGACGACGTGCCGAGCGTGCTGGACGACCTGGCCCCGATGCTGTGCGGCTGGACGTCACTGAGGTCGGCGGCGGCCGGCGACCTCGAACCGTGGGCGCAGGCGAACCTGGATTCGCTGGCCGCGATGGAGACGGCGTGGCAGCCGTGGGCCGAGGGCGACACCTTGCTGCACAACGAGTTGCGCGTGGACAACATGATCCGCCGGGTCGAGGACGGCCGCGTGCTGCTGGTCGACTGGTCCTACCCGTCCAAGGGCGCGGCCTGGCTGGACACCGTGACGATGGTGCCGCAGCTGATCATGGCCGGCCACGCGCCGGCCGACGCCGAGCGGCTGGTGCTCGGCCGTCCTGTGCTGGCGAAGGTGCCGGCCTGGGCCATCACCGGCTTCGCGGCCGCGCTGGCCGGACGGTGGGAGCTGTCCAGCCGGCTGCCGGAACCGACCGGCTGCGTCGGCCTGCGGCCGTACCAGGCGCGGGCGGCCGCCGCCGCGCTGACCTGGATCGTGCACCGGACCCGCTGGTAGCCCTCACCCGTTGCGGGAGCCCACACAGAACTCGTTGCCCTCGGGGTCCTGCAAGACGCTCCAGGCCATGCCCGGGTACTTGAACTCCTCGACGAGGGTCGCGCCGAGTCCGACCAGTCGGGCCACCTCGGCCGGGCGGTCCGGGGCGCCCAGGTCGAGGTGGAGTCTGTTCTTGCCGGCACGTGGCTCGTCGACGCGCTGCAGCCCCACGTCGACATTGCCCTCCGAGGACAGCACCAGCATGTCGCCCTCGTCGACCTCGTGAATGATCTCGGCGCCGAGCGCCGCGACCCAGAACTGCGCCAGCGTGCGGGTGTCGAGGCAGTCAATGGTGATCATGCGGATCCTCAGTGCCATGCGCAGACGGTAATCGGCGGTCGGGGCGATTCCGGCCGTTCCCGGCAACCGGTTGGAAAGCCTGCCCCTGCGTTCTCTACGCTCTGTACTTTCATCGACCCCGCACGAGGAGTCTCAGCCGTGATCACGAGGATGTCGTCGTTGTTCCTGCGCACCCTGCGCGAGGACCCGGCGGACGCCGAGGTGCCCAGCCACAAGCTGCTGGTCCGCGCCGGTTACGTCCGTCGCGTCGCACCGGGCGGCTACTCGTGGCTGCCGCTGGGCCTGCGGACGCTGCGCCGTATCGAGGCCGTCGTCCGCGAGGAGATGAACGCGATCGGCGCGCAGGAGATCCACTTCCCCGCGCTGCTGCCCCGCGAGCCCTACGAGGTCACCAACCGGTGGACCGAATACGGCCCCAACGTGTTCCGCCTCAAGGACCGCAAGGGCGCGGACTACATGCTCGGCCCCACCCACGAGGAGCTGTTCACGCTCACCGTGAAGGGCGAGTACAGCTCCTACAAGGACTACCCGGTCGCGCTGTACCAGATCCAGACCAAGTACCGGGACGAGGCGCGGCCCCGCGCCGGCATCCTGCGCGGCCGCGAGTTCGTCATGAAGGACTCGTACTCCTTCGACCTGGACGACGAGGGCCTGGCCCGGTCCTACCAGGCGCACCGCGACGCGTATGTGAAGATCTTCGACCGCCTCGGCCTCGAGTACGTCGTGGTGAAGGCGACGTCCGGCGCCATGGGCGGCTCGGCGTCCGAGGAGTTCCTCGCCGTCGCGCCGACCGGCGAGGACACCTTCGTCCGCAGCACCGAGTCGGACTACGCGGCCAACGTCGAGGCGGTCGTCACGCCCGCGCCCCCGGCGCAGCCGATCGACGGCAAGCCCGAGGCGAAGGTGCACGCCACGCCCGACACGCCGACCATCGCCACGCTGGTCGAGTTCTTCAACAACGCCGGTCTCGGCCGCGAGTTCACGGCCGCCGACACGCTGAAGAACGTGCTGCTCAAAACCCGCCGTCCCGGCGAGGACAAGTGGGAGCTGCTGGCCATCGGCGTGCCCGGCGACCGCGAGGTGGACCAGAAGCGGCTGGAGGCGGCGCTGGAGCCGGCCGAGGCCGTGATGCTCGACGAGGCCGACTTCGCCGCGAACCCCTTCCTGGTCAAGGGCTACATCGGGCCGAAGGCGCTGCTGGACAACGGCGTGCGCTACCTGGTCGACCCCCGCGTGGTCACCGGCACCGCCTGGATCACCGGCGCGGACCAGGACGGCCACCACGTGATGGACCTGGTCGTCGGCCGCGACTTCGTGCCCACCGGCACCATCGACGTGGCCGATGTGCGCGAGGGCGACGCCTCGCCCGACGGCAAGGGCACCCTGGTGTCGGCGCGCGGCATCGAGATCGGCCACGTGTTCCAGCTGGGCCGCAAGTACGCCGACGCCTTCGGGCTGGACGCGCTGGGCCCGGACAGCAAGCCCATCCGGATCACCATGGGCTCCTACGGCGTCGGCGTCTCGCGTCTGGTCGCCGTGATCGCCGAGCAGTACTTCGACGACCGCGGCCTGGTGTGGCCCCGCATCGTCGCGCCGGCCGACGTGCACGTGGTCATGGCCGGCAAGGACGACACGGTGCGCGAGGGCGCGGAGAAGCTGGCCGCCGAGCTGTCGGCCGCCGGCATCGAGGTGCTGCTCGACGACCGGAAGGCGTCGCCCGGCGTGAAGTTCGCCGACGCCGAGCTGATCGGCGTGCCGACCATCCTGGTCGTCGGCCGCGGCCTGGCCGACGGCAAGGTCGAGGTCAAGGACCGGGCCACCGGCGAGCGCGGCGACATCCCCGTGGACGAGGCCGTCGCGCACCTGGTCAAGCTGGTCCGGGGCTGATTGTCGTCTGATGCGGCTCGGCGGTGTTCAGCCGCTGGGCCGCATCGACGACATGATCTTCATGGCGTCGTCGTCGGTGAGGGCGTTGGGCACGCCCTGGTCGGCGAACAGCACCAGGATCACCGAGCCGGTGTCGGAGGTCTTCACCGCCGCGGTGTAGACCTTCGCGCTCGGCGGCGTGCACGTGTTGGTGGCCTTCGGCGGCGTGACCTCGGCGACCGACAGCGTGGCCGACACCTTGCCGTCGGAGATCTTGATCTGCTTGGACGGATCCAGCTTCACGTCCGGCGCCTGGCCCGAGTCCGCCTTGTAGGCGACGGTCGCCCAGTGCTTGGCCGTGTCCGGCGCGGACTGCTCGGGACCCTCGGTGTCGTTCGCGGTGACGGCCGTGCCCGCACGCACCGAGCCGGCCTGACCGGCGCAGTAGCCCTTCAGGTAGTAGGCCGCGCCGGTGCCGGTGACGAAGTCGCCGTCGGACGGGCCCATGCCGACGATCTCGTCCGGGTCGTCCTTCGTCCACTGCGTCTTCGGCACGTCATAGGCGACGTTGCGACGGTTGGACACCGCGACCTGCCAGCCCGGCACCCGCGGATCCAACGGCTTGAGGCCGGCCGTGGTCGGCGGGGCCGAGGTCTGCGTGCGATCACCGGCCTGCGGCTGCCCGTTGCGGGTCAGCAGCACGACAGTCGTCACGACGCCGGCCAGCACCAGCACGCCCACCAGCGTCAACACGATGGTCAGCGTGCGGCGGTTGCGCGGCGGCGGACCCTGCGGCGGCTGCTGGTACATGCCGAAGCCGCCGTAGTTGGACTGCTGGTACGGCTGCTGGTACTGGGGCTGCTGCTGCGGCGGCTGGCCCGGATACTGCGGCTGACCGTAGGTGTAGCCGGGGTACTGCGCCTGCTGGCCGTACGGCGGCGGCTGCTGCTGATACCCGGGAACTCCCTGCGGCCCCGAGGAGTCCGGCCCACCGGCCTGGTTGTCCCCGTAGCCCGATCCACCACCACTTGGCCACGTCACGGCCGCAAACGCTACCGCTTGGGCGGTCTTCTGTCAGACGACCTGCGGCAATACTCCGGTGGGGGTGTTGCCTGCGCGGCGGTCCGGGGTACTACTCGTGCATGGCGACCAGCGAGACCATTCCGGCGGATGTCCCCGAGGTCGACCCGCTCGTGGAGCGGCTGCGGGCCCAGGACGTCGAGGTGGTCGCGCTGTCCTTCGTGGACAACGCCGGTATCGCCCGCGTGAAGACGGTGCCGCTGCCCAAGCTGGCGGCCGCCGCCCGGCACGGCGTCGGGGCGTCGCCGTGCTTCGAGACCTTCTGTTTCGACGACTTCATGGTGAAGGGCCGATTTCTCGGCGGGCCCGACGGCGACCTGCGGCTCGTGCCGGACCTGGCCCGGATCGTGCCGCTGGCCGGGCAGCTGGGCTGGGCGTGGGCGCCGGTGGACAAGTTCCGCCAGGAGGGCGAACGGTTCGAGGCGTGCCAGCGGGCGTTCGCGGCGGCGCAGGTGGCGGCGGCCGCCGAGCGTGGACTGACGCTGCGGATGGCGTTCGAGACGGAGTGGTCGCTGCTGACCGAGGCCGGCGATCCCGTCTTCCACGGCCCGGCGTACAGCTCGATCCGGCTGGAGCAGATCGCGGATTACAGCCGTGAGCTTATGGCTGTAATGCGAGCCCAGGACCTCGGCGTCGAGCAGTTCCACCCCGAGTACGCCGAGGGGCAGCTGGAGGTGTCGGTCGACCACAACGACCCGGTCGGCGCGGCCGACGACGTCCTGCTGGTCCGTCACTCCATCCGGCGAATCAGCCACCTGCACGGGTGGCGGGCGAGCTTCGCCCCGGCGCTCACACCCGACACCGTCGGCAGCGGCGCGCACCTTCATCTGTCCGTTGTGGACCAGTTCAGCGGCGGCAGCGGACCGTTCGGACTGCCGCCGGTCGGCGAGGCGTTCCTCGCCGGCGTGCTGCGTGAACTGCCGGCGCTCATCGCGGTCGGCGCCGGCAATCCCGCCAGCTTCCTGCGCGCGGCACCGTCTCGGTGGGCGGGTGTGTGGCAGGCGTGGGGGCGGGAGACCAGGGAGTCGGCGATCCGCTTCATCACCGGCGTGACCGGCCTCGGCGCGACGGCGGCCAACGCCGAGGTGAAGTGCTTCGACTCGACGGCCAATCCGTATCTCGTCGTCGGCTCGGTCATCGCCGCCGGTCTCGCCGGCGTCGACGAGGGACTGCGGCTGCCGCCGCCCATCGGCGGCGATCCGGCCGCACTCGACGAAAGTCAACGCATTGCTGCCGGAGTGCAGAGGTTGCCAGAGTCGTCCGCGGCCGCCGCAAACGCTTTCGCGGCGTCGAAGGTGCTGGTCGCCGCGATGGGGGAGGTGCTGCACGACAGCGTGCTCGCCGTCCGCCGCGGTGAAGCCGAACGGTTCGCCGAGACTTCGCCGGCCGAGTTGGCCGCGCTCACCCGCTGGCGGTGGTAGCGGTGGTGACCGACGACCTCGTTCTCGTCGACCAGCACTGCCACGGCGTTGTCGCCGAGGATCTCGACTGCGCACGGTTCAGTGCATTGCTGACGGAATCCTCGATTGCGACGAACTCCTTCGACTCGTTGCTCGGGCTGGCCGTCCGCCGGTGGTGTGCGCCGCAGCTCGGACTGCCGGCGCACTGCTCGGCCGACGACTATCTGGAACGCCGCGCCGAATGGGGTTGGCGTCGGGTCAGCTCCCAGCTGCTCGGCTCCGTCGGAGTGGGGTCGTGGGTGCTGGACACTGGTCTGTCGGAGCCCGGCACCCCGTTGACCGAACCGACCGATTTCGCCGACATCGCTCACGGCGCCACGTTCGAGGTGCTTCGCCTGGAGTCCGTCGCCGAACGCGTCGCCGCCGGCCAGCCCGATGTCGTCGACTTCCTCAATTCCGTCGAAGTCGAGATTCGCGCCGCGATCGAGGCCGGCGCCGTCGGGCTGAAGAGCGTCGTCGCCTACCGGACCGGACTCGATCTGCCGGCCGAGCCGCCGACCGACGTCGAGGTCGCCGCCGCCGCGAGCGCGTGGCTACGGTGGGGCGGCACGCGGTTGGACGACCCGATCCTGCTGGCCTGGCTCGTGCACCTCGGCGCCCGGCTGAGCGCCGAGCTCCACGTCCCCCTCCAGCTGCACACCGGATTCGGCGACGACGACGTCCGGCTGCATCGCGCCGACCCGTCGCTGCTCGGCGACTTCCTGCACGCCACGAAGTCGACCGGCGCCACGATCGCGCTGCTGCACACCTGGCCGTTCCACCGCAACGCCGGTTATCTCGCGCACGTGTTCCCGCACGTTCTCGTCGACGTCGGCCTCGCCGTCCCCTATGTGGGTGACCGGGCCGGCGCTGTTCTGGCCGAACTCCTGGAACTCGCACCGTTCGCCTCGGTGTGTTTTTCGTCCGACGGCTACGGCCTGCCCGAACTGCACCATCTCGGCGCCACCCTGTGGCGGCGGGCGCTCGGCCGGCTGATCGACGGCTGGCTGGCCGACGACGTGATGACCGCGGCCGATGGTGATCGTTTCGCGTTCAACTTTGCCGCGGGCAACTGTTGCCGTGCGTACGGCCTGACCCCGCCGGGCTGATCCACGTATCCTGCGACCATGTCCGCAGGCACCCAGGCGTCGGAGTCGACGAGCGTCTACCCGAGGTGGCTGGTCGTCAGCACGCTGGTGCTGTCGCTGGCCGGCCTCGCCGTGGCGATCTACATGACGATCAGCCACTACACCGACAACGCCACCCTGGTCTGCCAGGCCAACTCGGTGGTCAACTGCGCGCAGGTCACCTCCAGCCCGCAGTCGGTCGTCCTCGGCATTCCCGTCGCCGTGCTCGGACTCGTCTACTTCGTGCCCATGACCGTGCTGTGCTCCCCGTGGGCCTGGCGCTCCGAGCTGCCCGCCGTCCGCTGGCTGCGCCTGGCCGGCGTCAGTGTCGGCCTGCTGTTCGTGGTCTACCTGGTCGCCGTCGAGCTGGCCGTCATCGGCAAGATCTGCGAGTGGTGCACCAGCGTGCACGTCATCACCTTGGCCCTGTTCGCACTCGTCGTGGTGGGTGAATACCGCTCAAGGCCGGCCTAGCCCCTGTTGATCATTGGTAGCGTCCGGAGACGAGGTTTCGTCAATCGGTACGGCGTGCCCACGCAGCTGTGTTTCCACGGTCCGGCCGGTTCCCGGATGCGGGTCGGCAACGGACAGCAGTGGTTCGCCCGATGTCACTGTCCGGTTCGGACAGATCGAGGCGTTGGTGGAACAGGGAACGGAGCAGCGGCGCGGGCCTGCTGGGACGTGAGCTGACGAGTTCACGGACGCCCGGCCGGTGAGCGTTGGCGTGTTCCAGTTGCGGCAGCAGTGGAACCTCCTGATCCCCATTGTGGACACAGTGGTGTCGGCGACGATCAGCGCGGCCCGCCGGCCCTCCAGTGGCGGGATGCGGATCGGGCCGGCGCGGACGCAGTCGGCCGGCCAAGGCCGAATCCGGTGTGGGATGCAGCACCGCGGCGACGCGGTGATCCGGTGGGAGCTCGGCGAGGAGCCGTGGCACAAACGTTGGCCGGTAACGAAAGCGGAGCCGGAGTGCCAGGTCCTGCTCCTCGTGCGAGAACACGAGCGTGTTTGCGACGAGTGGGCTGGTGGTGCACCACCAGCCCACCCCGAAACTGGGCCGGCGGCCTACAGTCCGAATGCGAGCAGCACGTGGCCGCGATCACTCGGGTAGGGCGCCATCCAGTAGCCGGTCTGCACGTAGACCATGCCATTGGCGACGATCGCGCCGCCGCCACCGGAGATTGCGCCGCCGCGGCCGGGCAGGCCGTTCACGCCGTCGAAGTCCCGGACGGTGTCGTAGGTCCACAACACCTTGCCGGCCCGGCTGTCGAACACCCGCATCTTGCCGTCGGCACTGCCCTCGTAGACGACGCCGGGCGACGTGGTCACCGCCGGAATGAACGACGGCGAGCAGAGGTCCGGATACTGCGCCGCGCCGCCGGTGGTGCAGCCGTCCGCTGGATTCGGGGTGTGCCAGAGCTCCTTGCCGGTGGCGGGATCGAGGGCGTAGAGCGTGCCGGGGTCGCCCATCATCGTCGCCACGTACAGGCGCTGTCCGTCGAAGCTGGTGCCCCACTGGATGCCGGACAGCCCGCCGTTGGGCATCGGCGTGGACAGCAGCCGCCGCCACACCACCTGGCCCGTGTGCGCGTCGAACACGTGGTAGTAGCCGGCTTTCTGGCCGATGCCGACCATTTCACGGCCGTTGACGGTGAACAGATTGGGTGTTGCGCCGAGATCCCAGTCCAGCGCCGTGCCCCGCGGCACCGGGCAGTAGCCGTCGGCCGACTGCGGGTCGTTGCACAGCGACCGCCAGGTGTCGTCGGGGGTCACCTGCTGCTTCCACCGCACGTGGCCGTTGGACGTGTTGAGCGCCAGCAACGTGTCGAAGTCGCCGCCGTGGCCGGTGTAGTTCTGGCCGGTGCCGACGTACAGCGTGTGCGTGCGCGCATCCACCACCGGCGAGCTCCACACGCCGGCGCCGGACGGCTCGTAGCGCGCCGCGCCACTCGGCCACGTGCCAACCTGCCGCGGCGGCGGAACCGTGTAGTAGCGCCACGAAAGCCTGCCCGTGGCGGCGTCGATCGAGTCGACGTGGCCACGGAACGTGCAGCAGGCCGTGTTCTGGTCGCCCGTGTTCTGGCCGCTGGACGTGCCGACGTAGATGTGGCCCTCGAAGAAGATCGGCGAACTCGTCACCACCGACAGCGGTGTGGCGTCGGTCTGGTACTGCCACAGCAGGCGTCCGGTGCGCTGGTCGAGCGCTCGCACGGTGCCGGTCACGTCGCCGAAGTACACGCGACCGGCCGCCACCGACGCGCCGTCCTGCACCGCGTCGTTCGGCGGCAGTTGGTAGGTCCACCGCTCCGCGCCGGATTTCGCGTCCAGCGAGTAGAACCGGCCGTCCTCGCCGCCGAAGTACAGCGTGCCGTCAGCCACCGCGGGCTGGCTGTGCGGGCCGGGCGCGCCCGCCGTCGGATAACTGAACGCCCACTTCAGCTTCAGGTTCCCGACCGTCGTCGGGGTGATGCGGTGCTCGCTGCCGTTGAAGCGCGAACCGCTCAGATCCTTCGTCCACGTCGGCCAATCCCCGGATGCGGCGCCGGCCGAGCTCGTGCCCGCGGTCAGCGTCAGCGCGCAGAGCGCGGCGAGGCCGGCGGCCAAGAACCGTCGTGACATGCAACTCCCTCCCCAGGTCAGCTGTCGGTGTCCATCCCAGCGCGCTGGGTGATCGACCGCCAGCGGACGAAGTCGCGGGCCGGAGCGACCTAAGTACTCGTCGGGCCTACTTTCGTAGGTCGCCGGATTCGCGCGGCCACCGGAGGGTAGAATTCGCACGTAAATGTGCCGTTGAATAGAGGAATTGAGATGACGGACGCCGTAGCGCAGGCGAAGCCAAGGGTGCTGTCCGGTATCACCGCGACCGGCAACCTGACGATCGGCAACTACATCGGTGCGCTCAGCGTCTGGGCCGAGGAGCAGGACTCCTACGAGAACTTCTTCTTCATCGCCGACCTGCACGCCCTCACCATTCCCGAGGCGATCAGGGCCGACGACCTGCGCCGCCGCATCCGCGAGATCGTCGCCCTCTACCTGGCCTGCGGCCTCGATCCCGCCAAGTCCGTGCTGTTCCTGCAGTCCAGGGTGCCCGCGCACGCCAGCCTCGCCTGGATCTTCGACTGCGTCACCCCGGTCAGCTGGCTGGAGCGGATGACCCAGTACAAGTCCAAGTCGCAGGGCGCGAACCCGAGCGCCGGGCTGTTCACCTATCCGGCGCTGATGGCCGCGGACATTCTTCTCTATCAGGCGCAATTCGTTCCCGTCGGTGACGACCAGCGTCAGCACGTCGAACTCTCCCGGGACATCGCCAACCGGTTCAATTCGATGTTCGGCGAGTGTTTCCGGGTGCCGGCGGCGCTGATCCGCAAGAGCGGCGCGCGCATCATGGGCCTCGACGACCCCACCGCCAAGATGAGCAAGAGCAAGGCCGAGACCCACGAGGGCCACGCCATCGGCCTGCTCGACGACCCCAAGAAGATCCGTAAGGCCATCATGCGGGCCGTCACCGACACGGGCACGGCCGTCGACCGCGAGAACCTCTCGCCCGGCGTCAACAACCTGCTCGTGCTGCACGAGGCCCTGTCCGGCGCCACCCGCGAGGCGACGCTGGACCGCTTCGACGGCAACGGCTACGGCACCCTCAAGAAGGACCTCGCCGAGCTCGTCCTCGACAAGATCGCGCCCATCCAGTCCCGGTTCAACGAGATCAGCGGCGACCCCGGCTACCTCGACCAGGTGCTCGCCGACGGCGCCGAGAAGGCCACCGCGGTCGCCGACGCCACCCTCCACCGGGCCATGGAGCTCGTCGGCCTGCGCTGAGCCATTCACCGGCGGCCCGATCTCGTGTGCGGGAGAAACCAGTCTATACAAGTTGGCCATGGTCTCTGAGCGGGCTGGTTAATAGAGCGCTAGGGAAAACATAGTGTTCGTAGGCACACGTCCCCCTTTCACTCGTACTCTAGCACTTATACTTCCCGGGCGGTACTTCTGGTACCATGGTAACCGGTAATCCATCTAAGTCACAGGCTGGCGCGGCGTTGGCTATAAAGGCCCTGGTGCTAGCATTGTCGACGGAAACGAGGCTTGAGGTTGAGCACTGCGCACGACCTGACCCATGGCCGGCGCGCGGCCACCGCCACCCGCCGTGGCGTCCGTGACTACAACATGGACGCCGCCGCGCTGTTCCAGGCGTCCACCGGCGTCGCCGTGGCCGCCATCGTCGACGGCATCGGCAACGACCCCGGCGGCGCCGCCACCATGCGGCTGTTGGCGGAGAGCGCCGTGCGCGTCGGCGCCACCAAAGGCGCCCTCGCCGGCGTGCTCGCCGCGGCCGCGCTCGTCGAAGACCCCGGCATCAACCCCCACATGCCCGACGGCGTCATCGTGCTCGCCCTCGCCGTGCCCGGACGGCCCACCCACCTCGCGTGGGTCGGCGACTCTCACGCCTACAGCTGGGACGGCACCCGCCTGCACCTGCGGACCGACCCCCACACCATGGGCGCCTACCTCCGTGGCAACGGCGTCGCCGACCTCGCGCCCCTGCACGACGCCTGGGTCCGCGTCACCCTCTCCAGCGCCACCGTCACCAACGTCGCCGTCTCCTCCGTGCCGCCCGACGAACTCGTGCTCCTCGTCAGCGACGGCCTCGACTCCGTTCCCCACGACGAGCTCGAAGCCCTCGTCCGCGAACACCAGGACGACCCCAACGCGCTGGCCGACGCCATCGTCGCCGCCGCCCGCGAAACCGAGGACGGCTACCGCGACGACGCCACCGCCCTCGTCCTCACCACGCGATGACTGTGGCGCGGGACACAATCGAGGCTCAGATGAGCCGGATCCGGTCCACCGGCGGCAGCGACGTCGGCATCACGTCCGTGACCCACGCGAACTCCAAGCCGGACAACGTGGCGCCCTCATCCGTCCACACCAGGAGTTCGCCGACGAACTCCCCGGACTCGTCGACGACCTGAGCGCCGACCGGCACCAGCCTCGACGGCAACGCCGCATGCTGCACCGGCTCCCGAACCCGCAGATCAACACTCGTCGACTCGGCCGACCACCGGGCCACGACCTCCGTGCGGTCCAACTGACTCCGCAACTCCGCGGCCCCGTCGAACCCACACGACAAGATGTGCTCCAGCACGGCACGCTCGGAAACAGACAACGGCCGCGGCGAGATCGGAACAGTAGGCACCCAGCCAGCATGACCTGTGGCGCTCGACACATCCACGGCGCCCGGAAGAGGCAAAAGAAGAGCGGGTGACGGGAATCGAACCCGCATGGCCAGCTTGGAAGGCTGGAGCTCTGCCATTGAGCTACACCCGCACCGCACCCCCAACCAACCGGGTGCATGCGGGAGCTTAGCGGGTCGCGCTACTCTCATGCACGCGCCATCGACAACACGGCGCGAACGGGGTGTGGCGCAGTTTGGTAGCGCACTCGCTTTGGGAGCGAGGGGCCGTGGGTTCAAATCCCGCCACCCCGACGATTGGGTGAAGTGTGCTCACGGGACCGCCTTTGGCGGTCCCGTTCGCCGTTATCGCCGGCGATGTCTTCTGGGGCTCCCGCCCCAGGCCCCGAGCCAAGGGGCTCCGCCCCCTGGACCCCCAGCGTGTGGCCTGCGGCCTACACCCTCGACGTGTGGCCTGCGGCCTACACGCTGTCGTGGTGCGTGCGTGGGGGTGGCGGGGCGTGTGTGTGCGTGGTAGGTGCTTGGTGATCGCGCTGGCGTGGGGGTCGGGAGCTTCGCTCTTCCTGGTCGACCTAGACTTGGGTATCCAATCCCGGGGCGCTGTGCGGTCGGGAGCACTGTGCACGCATTTGTTCGTACGAGGAGACCACGTTGAAGAGCACCGTCGAACAGCTGAGCCCGACCAGGGTCCGGATCAACGTCGAGGTGCCGTTCGACGAGTTGAAGCCCAACTTCGACCGGGCCTACCGCAAGCTCGCCGGCCAGGTCCGCATTCCGGGCTTCCGTCAGGGCAAGGTGCCGCCGCGCGTGCTGGAGTCGCGCATCGGGCGCGCCCCGGTGCTGGACGAGGTGGTCAACGAGGCGATCCCGGCCAAGTACATGGAAGCCGTGAACGCGGGCGAGGTCCGGGCGCTGGGCCGCCCCGACATCGAGGTCACCAAGATCGAGGACGGCGACCACCTGGCGTTCACCGCCGAGGTCGACATCCGCCCCGACATCACCATCCCGGCCTTCGGCGAGCTCGCCGTCAGCGTCGACGACATCGAGATCGCCGACGACGACGTGGACAAGCAGCTCGACGAGCTGCGCGCCCGCTTCGGCACCCTGACCGGCGTCGACCGCCCGGCCGAGAACGGCGACTTCGTCACCGTCGACCTGTCCGCCTCCGTCGACGGCAACGAGGTCGAAGAGGCCCGCACCACCGGCCTGTCCTACGAGATCGGCTCCGGCCAGCTCGTCGAAGGCATCGACGACGCCCTCATCGGCGCCGAGGCCGGCGAGACCAAGACCTTCACCACCCAGCTCGTCGCCGGCGAGTACGAAGGCCGCGACGCCGAGGTGAGCGTCAAGGTCGACAACATCAAGAAGCGCGAGCTGCCCGAGGCCGACGACGAGTTCGCCCAGCTGGCCAGCGAGTTCGACACCCTCGACGAGCTCAAGGCCGACCTGCGCGAGCGCCTCGGCCGCGTCAACAAGATGCAGCAGGGCGTGCAGGCCCGCGACAAGGTCCTCGAGGCCCTCCTCGAGGTCACCGAGGTGCCGCTGCCCGAGGCCGTCGTCGCCGCCGAGGTCGAGACCCGCAAGCACGACGCGGTCCACGCCTTCGACCACGACGACGACCGCTTCAACGAGTGGCTGACCGAGCAGGGCCAGACGGCCGAGGAGTTCGACAGCGAGCTGCGCGTCGCCGCCGAGGCCGCGGTCAAGACCCAGCTCGTGCTCGACGCCATCGCCGACGCCGAGCAGGTCCAGGTCAACGACGCCGAGCTGTCCGAGCGCATCGTCTACCAGGCCCAGCGCTTCGGCATCAGCCCCGACGAGTACGTGCAGCGGGCCCAGCAGGCCGGCCAGCTCGGCGCCATCTTCGCCGACGTCCGCCGCGGCAAGGCGCTGGCCGCGGTCGTCCGCCAGGCCGCCGTCACCGACGCCTCCGGCAACACCATCGACCTGGACGAACTGTTCGGCGCGCCGGCGGCCCCCGCCGTCGAGGAAGCCTCCGACGAGGCGGCCGAGCAGGAGTGACGCCCTGAGCGAACGCGGGCGGCGTCGGGACGTCGGCGCCGCCCGCGTTCGTTAAAGTCGAAGCAAGCCACACGCGGGCCGCCCGCCGGAACACCGGCCCCCGGCCCGCCAGCTCGACCAAGCGACAAGCGAAGCCAGGAGTCATCAGTGAGCCAGTACCAGCCACTCCAGTCCCGCTACGTGCTGCCGTCGTTCGTCGAGCGCACCAGCTACGGGGTCAAGGAGTCCAACCCGTACAACAAGCTGTTCGAGGAGCGCATCATCTTCCTCGGCGTGCAGATCGACGACGCGTCCGCCAACGACGTGATGGCGCAGCTGCTGTACCTGGAGTCGGTCGACCCCGACCGCGACATCATCATGTACATCAACTCGCCCGGCGGCTCGTTCACCTCGCTGATGGCGATCTACGACACCATGCAGTACGTGCGCCCGGACATCGTGACCGTGTGCCTCGGCCAGGCCGCCTCCGCCGCCGCCGTGCTGCTCGCCGCGGGCACCCCCGGCAAGCGCCGCGCGCTGCCCAACTCCCGCATCCTGATCCACCAGCCGGCCACCGAGGGCCTCTACGGCCAGGTGTCCGACCTGGAGATCCAGGCCAACGAGATCCAGCGGGTGCGCCGCGCCCTGGAGACCACGCTGGCCCGGCACACCAACAAGACGCCCGACCAGGTGGCCGAGGACATCGACCGGGACAAGATCCTGACCGCCGAGGAGGCCAGGGTCTACGGCATCGTCGACGAGGTGCTGCCGTACCGGAAGCTGTCCGCGCAGAGCTGAACCGGGCCGCGGCCCCGTCCGACACGCCGAATCTGGCTAGTAATCGCCTGGTTCGACACGGTCGGGGCCCGCTGGTCCTCCCGCTCGCGATCGCGGGCGGGTACCGTCGTGGGGAACGTGCGCGACCCATCGGTGTGGGTCGGGCCATCGTGACAGCCAGGTGGACCGGCGACAGTCGGCGAACCGGAGGGGACAGAGGTCAGCGGTCATGGCGCGTATCGGTGACGGCGGAGACCTGCTGAAGTGCTCCTTCTGCGGGAAGAGCCAGAAGCAGGTGAAGAAGCTCATCGCCGGTCCCGGCGTGTACATCTGCGATGAATGCATCGACCTCTGCAACGAGATCATCGAGGAGGAGCTGGCCGAAGCGGGCGACGTCAAACTGGACGAGCTGCCCAAGCCGGCCGAGATCCACGACTTCCTCGACCAGTACGTGATCGGTCAGGACGATGCCAAGCGCACGCTGTCGGTGGCGGTCTACAACCACTACAAGCGCATCCAGGCGGGCGACCGCAACCGGGACGGCCGGGACGACGGCGTAGAGCTCGCCAAGTCCAACATCCTCATGCTCGGCCCGACCGGCTGCGGCAAGACCTACCTCGCCCAGACCCTGGCCAAGCTGCTCAACGTGCCGTTCGCCATCGCCGACGCCACCGCGCTGACCGAGGCCGGATACGTCGGCGAGGACGTCGAGAACATCCTGCTCAAGCTGATCCAGGCCGCCGACTACGACGTCAAGCGGGCCGAGACCGGCATCATCTACATCGACGAGGTCGACAAAATCGCTCGGAAGAGTGAAAACCCGTCGATCACCCGCGATGTCTCCGGCGAGGGCGTGCAGCAGGCCCTGCTGAAGATCCTGGAGGGCACCACCGCCAGCGTGCCGCCGCAGGGCGGCCGCAAGCACCCGCACCAGGAGTTCATCCAGATCGACACGACGAACGTCCTGTTCATCGTGGCCGGCGCCTTCGCCGGGCTTGAGCGCATCATCCAGGACCGGGTCGGCAAGCGCAGCCTCGGCTTCGGCGCCGAGATCCGCTCCAAGGCCGAGATGGAGTCGTCCGACATCTTCGGCGACACCATGCCCGAGGACCTGATCAAGTTCGGCCTGATCCCGGAGTTCATCGGCCGCCTGCCCGTCGTGGCCAGCGTGACCAATCTGGACAAGCCGTCCCTGGTCAAGATCCTCACCGAGCCCCGCAACGCGATGGTGAAGCAGTACCAGAAGCTGTTCGAGATGGACGGCGTCGAGCTGGAGTTCACCAAGACAGCGCTGGAGGCCGTGGCCGACCAGGCGATCCTGCGCGGCACCGGCGCCCGAGGCCTGCGCGCCATCATGGAGGAGGTGCTGCTGCCGGTGATGTACGACATCCCCAGCCGCACCGACGTCGCCAAGGTGGTCATCACCGAGCAGACCGTGCGCGAGAACGTCAATCCGACCATCGTCGCCCGGCAGCCCAGCCGCCGCGAGCGCCGCGAGAAGTCGGCCTGACCGAACCGTCAGAACCGCGAAGGCCCGCCCACCCGGAAACGGGAGGGCGGGCCTTCGTCTTGAGCCCGACGGGCGCTGGCCGCCCTGGGTCGGCCGTCAGAAGTTGATCATGTGGCCGGCCAGGCCGTGGACGGCTTCCTTGACTGCCTCGCTCAGGGTCGGGTGCGCGTGCACGTTGCGGGCGACCTCGTTGACGGTCAGGTCCCACTGCTGAGCCAACGTCAGCTCCGGGAGCAGCTCCGTGACGTCCGGGCCGATCATGTGCGCGCCCAGCAGCTCGCCGTGCGTGGCGTCGGCGATGATCTTGACGAAGCCGCCGGGGTCCCCGATGCCGTGCGCCTTGCCGTTGGCGGTGAAGGGGAACTTCGCGACCTTGACGTCGAAGCCCTTCTCCTCGGCCTGCTTCTGGGTGTAGCCGAAGCTGGCGATCTGCGGCTGGCAGAACGTGGCCCGAGGGATCATCACGTAGTCCAGCTCCATCGTCTCCGCGTCGGCGATCGTCTCCGCCGCGACGATGCCCATCGACTCGGCGGCGTGCGCGAGCATCAGCTTCGCGGTGACGTCGCCGATGGCGAAGATGTGCGGCACGCTCGTGCGGCCCCGGCCGTCGATGTCGATCGCGCCGCGCTCGGTCAGCCGGACGCCGGTCCTCTCCAGGCCGTAGCCCTCGACCCGCGGCTGGAAGCCGATCGCCTGGAGCACCTTGTCGGCCTCCAGCACCTGCTGCTGGCCGTCCTTGCTGACAGTGACCAGGACCTTGTCGCCGGAGTCGTCGATCGCGTCGACCCGCGTCGAGGTGAGCACCTTGATGCCGAGCTTGCGGTAGCGCTTGGCCAGTTCGGCCGAGACCTCCTCGTCCTCCAGTGGGACGGGCCGGTCCAGGAACTCGACGATGGTGACGTCGACGCCGTAGCCGTGCATGACGTACGCGAACTCGACGCCGATCGCGCCGGCGCCGGCGATGATGACGCTGCCCGGCAGCGTGTCGGTGAGGATCTGCTCCTCGTAGGTCACGACCCGCTCGGACAGCTTCGTGCCCGGCAGCAGCCGCGTCGTCGCGCCGGTGGCGAGGATGCAGTTGTCGAAGGTGACCGTCTCCTGGCCGCCGTCGGTCAGCGCGACCTGGATCGTGTTGGCGTCGGTGAACGTGCCCCAGCCGAAGAACTGCTGGATCTTGTTCTTCTTCATCAGGAAGTGGACGCCCTTGACCCGGCCGTCGGCGACCTTGCGGCTGCGCTGGAAGGCGGCGCCGAAGTCCATCGTGATGCCGCCCTCGGCGTGGATGCCGAACGCCTCGGCCTCGCCGGTCAGCAGGTGCGCCAGTTCGGCGTTGCGCAGCAGGGCCTTGGACGGGATGCAGCCCACGTTCAGGCAGACGCCACCCCAGTACCGGTCCTCGATGATCGCCGTCCGCAGCCCCAGCTGCGCCGCTCGGATCGCCGCGACGTACCCGCCGGGTCCGGCCCCCACCACCACGACGTCGAAGTGTGTGCTCATGCTCCAACCCTAGTCAGCGGCACGCCCGCCTCCGATGTGACGTTCAAGCAGTCGCCGGCCGCCACACAGCGAAGTGGTTGTGAATCCGGTTCACAGCCGTTTCGCTCTGTGTCACCGACACACTCGACCTAGCGCAGAACTCGGTCGGCGCCGGTGTAGACGTTCATCGAGTCGCCGCGGAGGAAGCCGATGAGGGTCATGCCCTGTTCGTCGGCGAGCTCGGCGGCCAGCGACGACGGGGCGGACACGGCGGACAGGATGGGGATGCCGGCCATGGCGGCCTTCTGCACGAGCTCGAAGGAGGCGCGGCCGGAGACCATGAGGACGCAGCCGCGCAGCGGGATCAGTCCGGATTGGACGGCCCAGCCGACGACCTTGTCGACGGCGTTGTGCCGGCCGACGTCCTCCCGGGCGACGAGCAGCTCCCCGTCGGTGGTGAACAGGCCGGCGCCGTGCAGGCCGCCGGTGGAGTCGAAGACCTTCTGGGCGGCCCGCAGCTTGTCGGGCAGCGTGGTGAGGACCTCGACGGAGACGGCGCAGTCGTCGGTGGCGGGGGCGTGGCGGGTCTTCAGCCGAACGGCGTCGAGGGCGGCCTTGCCGCACACGCCGCAGGAGGAGGTGGTGTAGAAGTTCCGCTCCACGCCGACGTCGGGCGGGGCGACACCGGGGGAAAGTGAGACTTCGAGCACATTGTACGTGTTTCGACCGTCGGGACCGGTTCCGGCGCAGTAGCGGGCCGCCGAGACGTCCTCGCGATCACCGATCACGCCCTCGGTGAGCAGAAAACCGTGGGCCAGTTCCACATCGTTGCCCGGCGTTCGCATCGTCACCGCGACCGCTTTTCCGTCAATCCGCAATTCGAGTGGTTCTTCGGCCGCTAGTGCATCCGGACGAGAGCGTTCGCCCTGGTGGGAGAGCTTGAGCACCGGCCGGCGGACGGTCACCCTTCCCATTTCGGAACCTCCCAGTTTCGTAAGTCTTCGGTTCATTCCGTTCGGCGCGTCAGCGGTGCCGTTCGTCGTTACGTGCGCCACTCGGTCGTGCCGAGTCACACCCGATCCCAATAGGTTCCATTCTCAACTATCTGGGAGGGCAGTAGAGATGGGACTCGGGGTCCTTGATCGCTCGCGCACGATCGCGCCGGGGGGATGGAGCCGCTGGCTCGTACCGCCCTCCGCGCTCGCCGTGCACCTGTCGATCGGACAGGCCTACGCGTGGAGCGTGTTCAAGACGCCGCTGGAGAAGGCGCTTCACCTCAACGGGGTGGAGAGCGGCCTGCCGTTCCAGCTGGCGATCGTCATGCTCGGCCTGTCGGCGGCCTTCGGCGGCACGCTCGTCGAACGCAACGGACCGCGATGGGCGATGGCGGTGGCATCCGTCGCGTTCGGCGCTGGGTTCCTGATCGCCGCGCTCGGCGTGGCGACGTCACAATTCTGGCTGGTCGTCGTGGGCTACGGCCTGGTCGGCGGCATCGGCCTCGGTATCGGCTACATCTCGCCGGTCTCGACGCTGATCAAGTGGTTCCCGGACCGTCCGGGCATGGCCACCGGTATCGCGATCATGGGCTTCGGCGGCGGAGCGTTGATCGCGTCACCCTGGTCGACGGCCATGCTGGCCGGCTTCGGCACCACCACCTCGGGCATCGCGGCGACGTTCGCGGTGCACGGCGTGGTGTACGCGATCTTCATGGCGATGGGTGTGTTCCTGGTCCGGGTGCCGGCCGACGGCTGGAAGCCGGCCGGGTGGGACCCGTCGCAGGCCACCGTGCACAGGCTGATCACCACCAACAACGTGAGCGCGTCCAACGCGATCAAGACGCCGCAGTTCTGGCTGCTGTGGCTGGTGCTGTGTCTGAACGTGACCGCGGGCATCGGCATCCTGGAGAAGGCGTCGCCGATGATCGTCGACTTCTTCAAGGTGAGCCCGGCTCCGGCCGCGGGCTTCGTCGCGTTGCTGTCGCTGACCAACATGCTCGGCCGGTTCGTGTGGTCGTCCACCTCGGACGCCATCGGCCGCAAGAACATGTACCGCATCTACCTCGGGGTCGGCGCGCTGCTGTACCTCGTGCTGGAACTGGCCGGCGGCTCGTCCAAGGCCGTGTTCGTGCTGGCCGCGATGCTGATCCTGTCGTTCTACGGCGGCGGATTCGCCACCGTGCCGGCCTACCTGCGTGACCTGTTCGGCACCTACCAGGTCGGCGCCATCCACGGCCGCCTGCTCACCGCCTGGTCGGTGGCCGGCGTGGCCGGGCCGCTGATCATCGACGGCATCGCCGACGCGCAGAAGGCCGCCGGCAAGTCCGGTCCCTCGCTGTACGCGCTGTCCTTCTTCATCATGATCGGCCTGTTGGTCATCGGCTTCGTGGCCAACGAGCTGATCAAGCCGGTCGACAGCAAGTACCACGAGCCGGCGGCCAACTCGGACGCGCCGGCCGTCGAGGAGGTGGACGCGAAGTGAACCGCACCGCGCTCATGACCGTCGCCTGGCTGTGGGTCGGTCTGCCGTTCGCGTACGGCCTCTACCAGTTGATCGTCAAGGTGACGCAGCTCTTCCAGAGCTGACAACACAGACACGAAGGGCCGGGACGCAATGCGTTCCGGCCCTTTCGTCTGTTGTGGACGAACAAAGTCGAGAAGTGGTCAGCTCTGTTCGAGGCGGATGATGATCGCCTTGGACGTGGGGGTGTTGGAGGTGTCGGCCGTGGAGTTCAGCGGCACCAAAGCGTTGGCCTCGGGGAAGTAGGCGGCGGCGCAGCCCTTGGCGGTGGGGTAGGAGATCACGCGGAAGTGCTTGACCCGGCGCTCCTCCAGACCGTCGGGGGACGGCCACTCGCTGACCAAGTCGACCATCGCGCCGTCGGAGATGCCAAGGGACACAAGGTCCTCGGGATTGACGAACACGACCCGGCGTCCGTCGTGGACGCCGCGGTAACGGTCGTCGAGACCGTAGATGGTGGTGTTGTACTGGTCGTGGCTGCGCAGCGTCTGCAGGATCAGGCGGCCGGCGGGCACGGCGATGACCTGCACCGGGTTCACCGTGAAGTTGGCCTTGCCGGTGGTGGTGGGGAAGGAGCGGGAATCCCGGGGCGGATGCGGCAGCACGAAGCCGTCGGGCTCGCGGACGCGGGCGTTGTAGTCCGAGAAGCCGGGAACGACACGGGAAATGTGGTCGCGCAGGACGTCGTAGTCGCCCTCGAAGGTCTCCCACGGCACGGTGTGCGAGGAGCCGAAGACTGCGCGGGCCAGCCGCGAGACGATGGCGACCTCGGACAGCAGGGCCGGCCCGGCGGGGGCGAGGCGGCCGCGTGACCGGTGCACGACGGACATGGAGTCCTCGACGGTGACGAACTGGGCGCCGGCGGCCTGGTCGTCCCGCTCGGTGCGGCCGAGCGTGGGCATGATGAGGGCGACCTTGCCCGGCACGACGTGCGACATGTTCAGCTTGGTGGACACGTGCACGGTGAGGTCCATGGACTTCAACGCCCGCATGGTGACCTCGGTGTCGGGCGTCGCCGACACGAAGTTGCCGCCGACGGCGAAGAACACCTTGGCCTTGCCGTCCCGCATGGCGTGGATGGCCTCGACGGTGTCGTAGCCGTGCGCCCGGGGGGAAGTGATGCCGAACTCGGTGTCCAGAGCGGACAGGAACTTCTCGGCCGGCTTCTCGTAGATGCCCATGGTGCGGTCGCCCTGGACGTTGGAGTGCCCGCGCACGGGGCACACGCCGGCGCCGGGCTTGCCGATCATGCCGCGCATCAGCAGCACGTTGACGAGCTCGCGGATGGTGGGCACGGACTGCTTGTGCTGGGTCAGACCCATGGCCCAGCAGATGATCGTGCGCTTGGACTCGACCAGAAGCCGTGCCACGTGGGCGATCTGCTCGCGGGAGAGACCGGTGGCGGCGTCGACCTCGTCCCAGTCGAGCTGACGAATGTCGGCCGCCCACTCCTCGAAGCCGTGCGTGCAGGAGTCGATGAACTCCCGGTCCAGCACCGTGCCCGGGGCGGCGTCCTCGGCGGCGAGCACCAGGTGCCCCAGCGCGCGGAAGAAGGCCAGGTCGCCGCCGAGCCGGATCTGGCAGAACTCGTCGGCCAGCGGCGTGCCCTTGCCGACGACGCCGCGCACGTTCTGGGGGTTCTTGAACCGCATGAGCCCGGCCTCGGGCAGCGGGTTCACCGCGACGATGGTGGCGCCGTTGCCCTTGGCCTCCTCCAGCGCGGACAGCATGCGCGGGTGGTTGGTGCCGGGGTTCTGCCCGACGACCAGCAGCAGGTCGGCATTGGTGACGTCGGCCAGGCTGACCGAGCCCTTGCCGATGCCGATGGTCTGGATCAGCGCCGACCCGGACGACTCGTGGCACATGTTCGAGCAGTCCGGCAGGTTGTTGGTGCCGAGCGAGCGGGCCAGCAGCTGATAGGCGAAGGCGGCCTCGTTGCTGGTTCGCCCGGACGTGTAGAAGATCGCCTCGTTCGGGTCGTCCAGCTCACGCAGGGCCCCGCCGACCAGGGAGAACGCGTCGTCCCAGGAGATCGGCTCGTAATGGCTCGCGCCCTCACGCAGCACCATCGGCTCGGTCAGCCGGCCCTGCTTGCCCAGCCAGTAGTCGGTCTTCTCGGCCAGTTCGGCCACCGAGTGCCGGGCGAAGAACTCGGGCGTGACGCGCCGGACGGTGGCTTCCTCGGCCACCGCCTTGGCCCCGTTCTCGCAGAACTCGGCCAGCTTGCGGTGCCCCTGGGCCTCCGGCCACGCGCAGCCCGGGCAGTCGAAGCCCTCGCGCTGGTTGAGCAGGCGCAGGGTGCGGGCGCTGCGCACGGCGCCCATCTCGTCCCAGCCGTGCTGGAGCGACACCAGCACGCCCTTCACCCCGGCCGCGTACGTCTTCGGCTCGCCGACCTTGATCTTGCTCTCGTCGACGTCCTGCTGCGGAGGCCTGCGCGTCATGACCACCATTGTCCGCCTGTCGCATGGTGGAAGCCAGGCGGGTCAGCAGCGGTCGCCGGTGTTCACGGGGTGTTTGGGGTTGTAGTAGGCCTGCGGCGACTCCGTGCCGGGCCGCGTCGCGGACCCGCGGCCGGAGTACAGCGGGCCCAGCAGTCCCTGCTGGGCCAGGTCGCAGTTCATCGCATAGAGGTACGAGTTCTCGGTCGACGGCCACGGCTTGCCGTCCACGATCTGGTAGTCGGCGTTCTCGTGGATGACCGAGACGATGTCCCACGGCGTCGCCGGCGCCTGGTGTGAGGCAGGCTGGAAGGCGTAGGCGTAGACGAAGTTGGTGTGCACGACCAGTTCGCCGTGCTCGCCCACGGAACTGGTCATGTCGCCGGTCAGCTTGGGCGGCGCCGGCAGCAGCTGGTAGCCGTCGGCGATCTTGGTGAGCCGGGCGCCGGGGTCGGGCAGCTTGACGCCCGGGGCCAGCGTGGCCAGGTACGGCGCGTTGTCGTGCTTGAGGATG
>NZ_KK037166.1:3801130-3810665 GCF_000568255.1 Kutzneria sp. 744 | reverse complement strand
GCGGTCCCGGTCTGCGTGGCCGCGACTTCCTGGCCGCGCGTCGGGCCCGCTTCTCGGCCGCGCGCAGCCACTTCTCATCCGTCAGATCCGGATGCCGGTCGATGTCGTCCACGGTTTCCCCCCGTTTCGGCGCGAGCACTGTAGCAACGGCGGTGTCACCCGTTCGTTGGGTGCCGTCGCGCCTCCGTAGACTCTTCGCGTGACCGAGACCCTTCCGCCGCAGTACACCACCGACCTCCCCGCCGCCTGGAACCCGGCGGAGGTAGAGCAGGGGCTGTACCAGCGGTGGGTGGACAACGGCTACTTCCAGGCCGACCCGGCCAGCGACAAGCCGCCGTTCTGCATCGTGCTGCCGCCGCCCAACGTCACCGGCAGCCTGCACATGGGCCACGCCCTCAACCACACGGTGATGGACGCGCTGACCCGCCGCCGCCGCATGCAGGGCTACGAGGCGCTGTGGCTGCCGGGCATGGACCACGCCGGCATCGCCACCCAGAACGTGGTCGAGCGCCAGCTGGCCGGCGAGGGCCTGTCGCGGCACGACCTCGGCCGCGAGCGCTTCGTCGAGCGGGTCTGGGGCTGGAAGGCCGAGTACGGCGGCAAGATCCTGGACCAGATGCGCCGCCTCGGCGACAGCGTGGACTGGAGCCGCGAGCGCTTCACCATGGACGAGCCGCTCTCGCGCGCCGTGCAGACCATGTTCAAGAAGCTGTTCGACGACGGCCTGGCCTACCGGGCCGAGCGGATCATCAACTGGTGCCCCCGCTGCCTCACGGCGCTGTCGGACATCGAGGTCGAGCACTCCGAGGACGAGGGCGAGCTCGTCTCCATCCGCTACGGCGACGGCGACGCCTCGATCGTGGTGGCCACGACCCGCGCCGAGACCATGCTGGGCGACACCGCCGTCGCGGTGCACCCGGACGACGAGCGCTACAAGCACCTCATCGGCACCGAGGTCGAGCTGCCGCTGACCGGCCGCCGCATCCCGATCGTCGGCGACGAGCACGTGGACCCGGCGTTCGGCACGGGCGCGGTCAAGGTGACGCCGGCGCACGACCCCAACGACTTCGAGATCGGCCAGCGGCACTCGCTGCCGTCCATGACGATCATGGACGCCCGCGGCGTGATCTCGGTGGCCGGCCCGTTCGAGGGCCTGGACCGGTTCGAGGCGCGTCCCGCCGTGGTGGCGGCGCTGCGCGAGCTGGGCCGGATCGTCGCGGAGAAGCGGCCGTACCTGCACTCGGTCGGCCACTGCTCCCGCTGTGACACCGTGGTCGAGCCGCGGCTGTCGCTGCAGTGGTTCGTCAACGTGGGCCCGCTGGCCAAGGCCGCCGGCGACGCCGTGCGCGACGGCCGCACCACCGTGCACCCGCCGGAGCTGGCCAAGCGGTACTTCGACTGGGTCGACAACCTGCACGACTGGTGCATCTCGCGGCAGCTGTGGTGGGGCCACCGGATCCCGGTCTGGTACGGCCCGGACGGCGAGGTCGTCTGCGTCGGACCGGACGAGCAGCCGCCCGCCGGCGAGGGCTGGCACCAGGACGAGGACGTGCTGGACACGTGGTTCTCCTCGGGCCTGTGGCCGATGTCCACGCTCGGCTGGCCGGACAAGACCGCCGACCTGGCCAAGTTCTATCCGACCAGCGTGCTGTCCACCGGCTACGACATCCTGTTCTTCTGGGTCGCCCGGATGATGATGTTCGGCCTGTACGCGATGGACGGCGCGCAGCCGTTCGACCACGTGTACCTGCACGGCCTGATCCGCGACGCGCAGGGCAAGAAGATGTCCAAGTCGCGCGGCAACGTCATCGACCCGCTGAACTGGCTGGACACCTTCGGCGCCGACGCCGCCCGGTTCACGCTGGCCCGCGGGGCCAACCCGGGCGCCGACATGGCGCTGGCCGAGGAGTGGGCCGGCGGCTCCCGCAACTTCTGCACGAAGCTGTGGAACGCCAGCCGGTTCGCGCTGCTCAACGGGGCGACCACGGCCGTGCCGGTGCCGGCCCGCGACGAGCTGACCGACGCCGACCGATGGATCCTGGACCGCGCCGACCAGGTGGTGTCCGAAGTGGACGCCCTGTTCGAGCGCTACGAGTTCGCCAAGCTGTGCGAGGCGCTGTACCACTTCACCTGGGACGAGTACTGCGACTGGTACCTGGAGCTGGCCAAGGTCCAGATCGCCGAGGGCGGCGCGCGGGCCGAGGCGACCAGGGCCGTGCTCGGGCACGTGCTGGACAAGGTGCTCCGCCTGCTGCACCCGGTGATCCCGTTCATCACCGAGACGTTGTGGACCGCGCTGACCGGCGGCGAGTCGCTGATGATCGCCGAGTGGCCGACGGTGTCCGGCGTCGACGCGGATGATGTTGCCGCGCGGCGCATCGACACCGTGCAGAAGCTGATCACCGAGGTCCGGCGGTTCCGCGCCGACCAGGGTCTCAAGCCCGGCCAGAAGGTTCCGGCGCGACTGTCCGGTGTGGACGAAGCCGACATCGCCGGCCAGCTGGCGGCGATCCGCGCCATCGCCCGGCTGGAGGAGCCGTCTGACGGCTTTGCCGCCAGCGCCTCGCTCGAGGTCGGCGGCGTGCACGTCGAGCTGGACACCTCGGGCACGATCGACGTGGCCGCCGAGCGCAAGCGGCTGGCCAAGGACCTCGCGGCGGCCGAAAAAGAACTGGCCCAGTGCGACGGGAAGCTGAACAATCCGGCTTTCGTCGACAAGGCCCCGGCGCAGGTCGTAGACAAGATCAAGGCGCGCCGGGAGGCCGCCGTCGCCGACATCGCGCGGGTGTCCGCGCGTTTGGACGCACTGCCGGAAGGGTGATTTCTCCATGACGGGTGACGGAATTCCGCAGCGCCCGTCGATGGAGGGCATCGAGGACAAGTGGTCGGGCCGGTGGGCAGCGGACGAGACGTTCCGCTTCCACCGGCCCGATTCCCGTGCTGAGGTGTTTTCCATCGACACGCCGCCGCCGACGGTGAGCGGGTCGCTGCACGTAGGCCACGTCTTCAGCTACACCCACACCGACGTAGTAGCCCGGTTCCAGCGCATGCGCGGCAAGCACGTGTTCTACCCGATGGGGTGGGACGACAACGGGCTGCCGACCGAACGCCGTGTGCAGCTGCGCTACGGCGTGCGCTGCGATCCGTCGCTGCCGTACGACCCGTCGTATGTGCCGGCGGAAACCTCCGGTAAGCAGCAGGTTGGCATCTCGCGGCGGAACTTCGTCGAGCTGTGCCAACGGATGACCGTCGAGGACGAGCAGGTCTTCGAGGCGCTGTGGCGTCGGCTCGGGCTGTCCGTGGACTGGTCGCTGACGTACTCGACGATCGGCCCGTACGCGCAACGCGTGGCGCAGCTGGGTTTCCTCCAGCTGGTGCGGGAAGGTCAGGCCTACCAGTCGGAAGCGCCGTCGCTGTGGGACGTGACGTTCCAGACCGCGGTGGCCCAGGCCGAGTTGGAGGCGCGGGACCACGCCGGCGCCTGGCACCGGATCTCCTTCGGCCCGGTGGAGATCGAGACCACCCGGCCCGAACTGCTGCCGGCGTGTGTGGCGCTGATCGCCCACCCGGACGACGAGCGGTACAAGGCGCTCGTCGGCACCGCCGTGCGATCTCCCTTGTTCGGCATGGAGATCCCGGTGCTCGCCCATCCGGACGCCGAGCCGGAGCGCGGTGCGGGCATCGCGATGTGTTGCACCTTCGGCGATCTGACCGACGTGCGGTGGTGGCGTGAGCTGAAGTTGCCCACCCGCACGGTGATCGGCCGCGATGGCCGGTTCCTGCCGGAGCCGCCCGAGGGCGTGCCGGCCTCGCCGTACGACGAGCTGGCCGGGCTGACGGCCTTCAGCGCGCGCAAGCGGATCGTCGAGCTGCTGCGGGAATCCGGCGACCTGATCGGCGAGCCGCGGCCCACGACCCGACCGGTCAACTTCTACGAGAAGGGCGACAAGCCGCTGGAGATCGTCTCCAGCCGGCAGTGGTTCGTGCGCAGCCTGGAGCACCGGGAAGCGTTGCTGCGTCGGGGATCCGAGCTTCGCTGGCACCCGGCGTGGATGCGCAACCGGTACGACGACTGGGCCAAGGGCCTCAACTCGGACTGGCTGGTCAGCCGCCAGCGCTTCTTCGGCGTGCCTTTCCCCGTCTGGTATCCGCTCGACGCCAGCGGCGAACCCCGTTACGAGGCCCCGATTCTGCCCGCTGTCGACGCGTTGCCGGTCGACCCGTCGAGCCAGGTCCCGCCCGGCTACGACGAGTCGCAGCGCGGCGTGCCCGGCGGTTTCGCCGGCGACCCGGACGTGATGGACACGTGGATGACGTCCTCGATGTCGCCGCTGATCGTGTCCGGCTGGCAGCACGATCCGGCGCTGTTCGCGCTGACCTATCCGATGGACCTGCGGCCGCAGAGCCACGAGATCATCCGGACCTGGCTGTTCTACTCGGTGCTGCGCTCGCACGTCGAGCAGGACGCCCTGCCGTGGTCCGACGCGGTCATCTCCGGCTGGATCCTCGATCCCGACCGGAAGAAGATGTCCAAGTCGGCCGGCAAGGTCGTCACGCCGGACGACCTGCTCGCCGAGCACGGCTCCGACGGCGTGCGCTACTGGGCCGCCAGCGGCCGGCCCGGCACCGACACCGCCTTCGACCCCGGGCAGATGAAGGTCGGCCGCCGGCTGGCCACCAAGCTGCTCAACGCCAGCCGCTTCGTGCTGTCCTTCGACGAGCCGTCCGACGACGAGATCGTCACGCATCCCCTGGACATCGCCATGGGCGCGGCGCTGTCGTCCGTTGTGGACGACGCCACCGCGGCGCTGGAGTCCTTCGAGCACACCACCGCGCTGGAGCGGATCGAGCGCTTCTTCTGGACGTTCTGCGACGACTACCTCGAACTCGTCAAGGAACGGGCCTACGGCTTCGACGGCGCCGGCTCCGCCCGGCTGGCGCTGCGAGTCGGGCTGCAGACCCAGCTTCGGCTGTTCGCGCCGTTCCTGCCGTTCGTGACCGAGGAGGTGTGGTCCTGGTGGCAGCACGGCTCCGTGCACCACGCGCCGTGGCCGACTTCCGTCCACGGCGGTGACGCCTCGGCCCTGGACCTCGCCTCCACCGCCATCGCCGCCGTCCGCAAGGCCAAGTCCACCGCCAAGCTCTCCATGCGCGCCGACGTCGCCGCCGTCGAGATCGCCGCCGACCCCGCCACCCTGGCGCTGGTCAGCGGCTTCGCCGACGACCTCGTCGCCGCCGGCCGCATCGGCGAGCTCCGCTACCGCGAGGTGGAGGGCGGCGAACTCGAGGTGACCGTCCAGTTGTGATAGCACTTTGTCATGACAATGACGGTGGGTATTCGTGAGGTGACCCGGCACACCTCCCAGGTGGTGCATCGCGCCGCCGCGGGGGAGATCGTGGTGATCACCGAGCATGATCGGCCCATCCGATGCTCGTGCCGCTGCCGGCCACCGGAAACCCGGTGGTCGACCAGTTGATTCGGGAGGGCAAGCTCACGCCGGCCAGCAATCCGGCCGGCGTGGCTGCCCTCCTGGCGATCACTCCGCACCCGGCGAGCGACGAGACCGACAGCACCGACGTGGTGTCCGAGCTTCGCGAGGACCGTCTGTGATCTATCTCGACGGCTCCGCCGTGGTGAAGCTGGTCCGTCGCGAAGCCGAGACCGGCGCGCTTCGCGCGTGGCTGGCGTCGAACGCGCAGCCGCTGGTCTCCTCCGCGCTCGTGCGAACCGAGACCGCGCGGGCCCTGGCCAGAAGCGATCCGGCCGCCCTTGCGGTGCTTCCGTCGGTTCTCGCGCTGCTGCACCAGAGGTCCGTCACCGACGACCTGCTCGACGCCGCGGGCCGGTACACGGATCCGGTGTTGCGCAGCCTGGACGCGATCCACCTTGCCACGGCCGAGGAACTGCGATCGGCCCTGGGCTGGTTCGTCACGTACGACAAGCGGCTGGCGGATGCCGCGCGGGCGCGCGGTCTCCAGGTCTCCATTCCCGTCTGAGCGGGCCCCGTAGACTCGGTGGGTACCCCCGTCGCCCACCGCACCGGAGACCAGCGTGCCCCAGAACGATCCCGAGGCGCTCGCGGCGCTGCGCGAGGTCGAGTCCGAACTGGACACCCGGTGGCCGGAGACGAAGATCGAGCCGTCCACGGACCGGATCGCGGCGCTGGCCGACGTGCTGGGGGAGCCGCAGCGGTCGTACTCGGTGGTGCACATCACGGGCACGAACGGCAAGACGTCGACGAGCCGGATGATCGACGCGCTGTTCACGCGGATCGGCCTGCGCACGGGGCGGTACACGAGCCCGCACCTGCAGCTGGCGACCGAGCGGATCAGCCTGGACGGGGAGCCGATCAGCGCGCGGCAGTACGTGGAGGTCTACCACGACATCGAGCCGTACATCGCGATGGTGGACGCCAAGTCGGACGTGAAGATGAGCAAGTTCGAGGTGCTCACCGGCATGGCCTTCGCCGCGTTCGCCGACGCGCCGGTGGACGTGGCGGTGGTGGAGGTCGGCCTCGGCGGCCGCTGGGACGCCACCAACATCGCGGACGGCAAGGTCGCGGTGATCACCCCGATCGACATCGACCACACCGACTTCCTCGGCACGGACATTCTCGGCATCGCGGCGGAGAAGGCCGGCATCATCAAGGAAGGCGCGGTGGCGGTGCTGGCCGAGCAGCGCCCCGAGGTGGCGCAGGTGCTGCTGGAGCGCTGCGCGGAGGTGGGCGCGACGGTGGCCCGCCAGGGCATGGAGTTCGGCGTGCTGGCGTCGGAGGCGGCGGTCGGTGGCCAGCTGCTGACGCTGCAGGGCCTCGGCGGCGTGTACGACGAGGTCTTCCTGCCGCTGTTCGGCGTGCACCAGGCGCAGAACGCCGCGCAGGCGCTGGCCGCGGTGGAGGTGTTCTTCGGCGCGGGGGCCGGCCGCAAGGTCGACGTCGACGCCGTGCGCGAGGCCTTCGCCACGGTGACCTCGCCGGGCCGGCTGGAGCGGGTCCGCAACGCCCCCAGCGTGTTCGTCGACGCCGCGCACAACCCGCACGGCGCCCGCGCCCTGGCGACGGCGCTGCAGGACCAGTTCTCCTTCCAGAAGCTGGTCGGCGTGGTGAGCGTGATGGAGGACAAGGACGTCGAGGGCATCCTCGCCGCCCTTGAGCCGGTGTTCACCGAGGTCGTGCTGACCAACAACGGCTCGCCGCGGGCGATGGACGCCGACAAGCTGGCCGGCCTGGCCCGTGACGTGTTCGGCGAGGACCGCATTCTCGTCGAGCCCCGCCTCGACGACGCCATCGAGGAGGCCGTCCGGCTGGCCGAGGAGATCGAGGACGGCCCGGTGTCGGCCGGCGGCGTCGTGGTGACCGGCTCCGTCGTCACCGCCGGCGCCGCGCGCGCCCTGTTCGGCAAGGAGCCCGAGTGAGCGCCCCCGACCCGATGAAGGGCATCCGCGGCATCATGGCCGGCACCATGGTGCTGGAGGCCATCGTCACCGGGCTGGGCCTGTTCGTCCTGTCCCGCGTCGACCACCTCAGCGGCTGGCCCGTCACCGCGGTCGCCGTGCTGGCCGTGCTGATGGTGGTGTCCGCCGGCTTCTTCGGCCGCCCGTGGGGTGTCCCGTTCGCCCTGGTGCTCCAGGTGCTGATCCTGGTCGGCTTCGTGCTGAGCGTCCCGCTCGGTGTGGTCGGCGTGCTGTTCGGCCTGGTCTGGGTCTACCTGCTGTGGGTGCGGCGCGACGTCGCGCGGCGCATCGCCGCGGGAACGCTGCCCAGCCAGCAGCAGTAAGAGTAATACCTGTTATACTCTTACCGTGAGGCTGACCAGCAAGGGGCAAGTGACCATCCCCCTCGAAATTCGCGAAGAGTTCGGGCTGCAGCCCGGAGACGACGTCGAGTTCGTGCTCGACGAGCACGGGCTGCACGTCGTCAAGAGCACCCAGCAGCCGAGCCGGGGCCGGCGGATCGCCGAGTCCCTGCTCGGGCGGGGTGACGTGCCCATGACCACCGACGAGATCATGGCGCTGACGCGTGGCGAATGATGTCGGACGGGGCACCTTGGTGGACTCGAACGTTCTGATCGACCTGTTCACCAAGGACCCCACCTGGTGTTCGTGGTCCTTCGCCCAGCTCGCGGATGCGGGCGATCGTGGGCCGCTGCTGATCAACCACGTGATCTACGCCGAGGTGTCGATCCGCTTCAGCAATTTCGAGGAGCTGGAGGAGGCCCTCGGGCGGGACGTCTTCCTGCGTGCCGAGCTGCCGTGGACGGCGGCCTTCCTGGCCGGCAAGTGCTTCCGCGACTACCGCTCCCGCGGCGGCACGAAAACCTCGCCGCTGCCCGACTTCTTCATCGGGGCCCACGCCGCCGTCATCAAGCTTCCGCTGCTGACCCGGGATGCCGCGCGCTATCGCACGTACTTCCCCACGGTCGAGCTGATCACCCCGGACGACTGAGCGCCGCCGCAAGGGGCCAGAATGCTCGGGTTCGCAGTCGAACGGGGGAGGACGACGATGACGGGGCCCTACCAGCAGCCGGGCTCGTGGGGACCGCCGCCCCCGCCGATGCCGCCGCCCCGCAAGTCGCAGACGGGCGCGATCGTCGGGACCGTCGTCGGTGTCGTGCTGATGCTGGGGCTGGGGACCTGGGCGGTCATCGGCATCATCAGCAGCCGGCACAGCACCGAGGCCGGCGGCACGGGCACCAGCACCACCAAGACCACCCGCACCACCACGCGCCCGCCCCGCACCACCAACACCAGCAGCGTCCGGTTCGCCGTCAACGACTGCGTGTGGCTGGACGTGAAGACGAGCGAGCGGGTGTCCTGCACCTCCGACAAGGCGGCGCTCCAGATCAACCTGGTGATCCCGCAGCAGGACAAGTGCGCCGACACCGACGCGTACGACTCCTACGGCGACGGCTGGTACGACGGCAAGCTGGCGCTGCGGTACTGCGCCTCGCTGTCCGTGCCCAAGGGCCAGTGCGTGCAGCTCGACCTCGACGACACCGGTTTCGTCGAACGCGCCCCGTGCTCGGCCACCAAGCCGTTGGCCGCCGGCGCCCCCAATGCCAAGACGTATCAGGTGACCGACGTGGTCAGCAGCGCCGACGCCAAGACCGCCTGCGACAAGGTGCCGGCCACCGACGACGTGTGGTTCTACCAGTCGCCCAAGTCCGGGCAGTTCGCCTGCCTGAAACAGCTCGGCGGCTGACCGGTTACCCTGCTGGCCGGATAGTCCCTTTACCTAAGGAGTTCGGACCACCGTGAGTGAGCGCACCCTGGTGCTGGTCAAGCCGGACGGCGTCAGCCGCGGCCTGGTCGGCGAGGTCATCGCCCGGATCGAGCGCAAGGGCCTCAAGCTCGCCGCGCTGGAGCTGCGCACCGCCGAGCGCGCTGTCGCCGAGGAGCACTACGCCGAGCACGCCGGCAAGGGCTTCTACAACGACCTCGTCGAGTTCATCACCGGCGGTCCGCTGGTGGCGATCGTCGTCGAGGGCACGCGGGCGATCTCGGCGTTCCGGCAGCTGGCCGGCGGCACGGACCCGG
>NZ_KK037166.1:3793069-3801030 GCF_000568255.1 Kutzneria sp. 744 | reverse complement strand
ACCTGGTGCACGGCTCGGACTCGCCGGAGTCGGCCGACCGCGAGATCAAGATCTGGTTCCCGAACCTCTGAGCTGTCACCGGGCCGGCGGATCACGCCGGCCCGGCCCAGGGGTCGATCAGAGGTGGTCGAGCAGGGCGGTCAGCGGCCGGGGAATGCGGTCGAGGTCGACGGCCTCGGCCATCAGCCGGGCGTAGTGGTACTTGCCGCCGGAGCGGCCGCCCATGAGCCGGCGGAGCTGGTCGTGCAGGCTGCGGCCGCGCTGGGCGGGCTGCCGCTGGAGCTTGCGGAACGAGGCGAGACGGCCCTCGGCCTCGACGAGGCTTTCGACCTGTGACGGGCCGACGGCCCGGATGAGCTCGTCCTCGAGGTCGGCGGTGCAGCGGAAGAAGCCGCTGTCCTCAAGGTCGGCGTCGGCGAGCCCGAAGCGGTCCAGGGCGCGACGGAAGTAGCGTTCCTCGGCGCTGTCGTAGAGCCCGGCGACGGTGACGTCGAGCGGGACGTAGCGGTCGAGGTAGTGGCCGATGTTGGTGGCGCCGCCCATGGCCTCGACGTGAATGCCCTCAGCGGCCAGGTCGCGGCCGCGCCGCCGGGCGACGACCTCCAGCGCGAGCTGATCGCTGACCCCCTCGACCAGCACCACGGCGCGCATGACGCCAACATATGTCAGGGGTGCCCGCTACCGTCGGATCCGTGAGTGACGACGCGGTCCTTGTGCAGGCGGACGGCCTGGTCAAACGATTCGGCGACTTCGAGGCCGTGCGCGGCGTGGACGTGAAGGTCCGGCGCGGCGAGGCCTTCGGCTTCCTCGGCCCGAACGGCGCGGGCAAGTCGTCGACGATGCGCATGATCGCCTGCACGTCTCCGCGCACGGCCGGCGAGCTGCGGGTGCTGGGCCTCGACCCGGATCGGCACGGCCCGCGGATCCGAGGTCGGCTCGGCGTGGTGCCACAGCAGGACAATCTCGACAACGAGCTGACCGTCCGGCAGAACCTCCAGGTGTACGGCCGGTATTTCGGCCTGTCACGCCACCAGGTTCGGGCCAGGGCGACGGAGCTGCTGGAGTTCGCGCAGCTGTCGGACCGCGCCGACGATCAGGTGGAACCGTTGTCGGGCGGCATGAAGCGCCGGTTGACGATCGCCCGCTCGCTGGTGAACGAGCCGGAACTGCTGCTGCTCGACGAACCGACGACCGGCCTCGACCCGCAGGCGCGACATCTGTTGTGGGACAAGCTGTTCCGGCTCAAGCAACAGGGCGTCACGCTCATCGTGACCACGCACTACATGGACGAGGCCGAGCAGCTCTGCGATCGGCTGGTGGTGATGGACGGCGGTCGGATCGTGGCCGAGGGGTCGCCGGCGGCGTTGATCGCCGAGCACTCCAGCCGCGAGGTGCTGGAGCTGCGGTTCCCGATCGACCAGCAACACCACCATGTTCCGCTGGTCGAGGATCTCGCCGAACGGGTCGAGGTGCTGCCGGACCGCCTGCTGCTCTATGCCACGAACGGCGAAGCCGTGCTGGCCGCGGCCACGCGGCGAGGCATGCGGCCGACCTCCAGCCTGGTCCGCCGGGCCACGCTGGAGGACGTGTTCCTGCGCCTGACCGGCCGGACGCTGGTGGACTGATGCGACCCGTCCTTCTGGTGCTGGAGCACTTCTGGACCTGGTACCGCCGGAACTGGCGGGCCACGGTGGTGTCGACCGTGTTGCTGCCGCTGATGTTCTTGGGGGCCATGGGTTTCGGCCTCGGCAGCCGGATCACGCCGGGGCCGGCCACCGACGGCCTGCCCTACGTCGTCTACCTCGCGCCGGCCATGCTGGTGGCGGCGGCGGTGCAGGTGGCGACGGCGGAGTCGTCGTTCCCGGTGCTGGGCAGCCTCAAATGGGACCGGCGCTACTACGCCATCACGTCCACACCCGTCACCGTGGACCAACTCCTGATGGCCCAAGCCTTGTGGGTGGCGTTGCGGGTGTTGATCAGCGGCCTGGCCTACATAGCCGTCGCCGCACTGTTCGGTGCGTTCACCAACGCCGGCGTGCTGCTCGCGGTGCCGGTGTCGGTGCTGGCCGGCATGGCCTTCGGCAGCTGGATCCTGGCCCTGGCGGCATCGGTGAACGACGAGGGCGTGACGTTCGGCAACGTGTTCCGGTTCGTGCTGGTGCCGATGACACTGTTCGCCGGCACCTACTACCCGATCAGCCAGCTGCCGGCGTGGAGCCGCCCGCTCGCCTGGATCACACCGCTGTGGCACGGCAACGAGCTGGCCCGAGCGGTCGAGTTCGGCGGCATGGGCGCCCTTGCCGCGGTCGGCCACGTCGTTTACCTGGTGGTGCTGACGGCCGGCGGCCTGCTGGTGGCCCGGCAGCGGTTCCACGCACGGCTGAAGGTCTGAGGGGGAGACGTGACGGTGCTGCGGATCGTGCCGATGGGCAGCTACGCCGGCCGGGCCCGGGCCGTGATCGAGCGGTCCGCGCTGGTCAACCGCCGGAACTGGCTGCTGGTGGTGTCCGGCGTGTTCGAACCTCTGTTCTATCTCTTTGCTCTGGGCATCGGATTCGGCGGTATCGTCGGCACCCTGACCGGGCCCGACGGCAGTCCCATCAGCTACGCCGCGTACGTCGCCCCGGGGCTGCTGGCGGCCTCGGCGATGAACGGGGCGATCCACGACTCCACGTTCAACATCTTCCTCAAGCTCAAGTACGCCAAGGTGTACGACGCCATGCTGGCCACCCCGCTCGGGCCGACCGACGTGGCGCTCGGCGAGACCTCCTGGTCGCTGATCCGGGGCGGCATCTACGCCGCCGGCTTCCTGGCCGTCATGGCCGCGCTGGGCCTGATCAGCAGCCCGTGGGCGCTGCTGGCCCTGCCCGCCGCGCTGCTGGTGGCGTTCGGCTTCGCGGCCGTCGGCATGGGCGCCGCCACGCTGATGCGCTCCTGGCAGGACTTCGACCTGATCCTGCTGGTGCAGATGCCGATGTTCCTGTTCTCCACGACGTTCTTCCCGATCACCGTCTATCCGGAGCCGATCCGGATCGCCGTGGAATGCTTCCCGCTCTATCACGGCATCGAGCTCATGCGGGCATTGACGAGTGGGGCCGTGACCTGGGGAATCCTCGGCCACGTCGCCTACTTCGCGATCATGGTGGCGGCCGGCGGCTGGTTCGCCGCCCGCCGCCTCGGCACGCTGCTCCTGACATGAGCGTTACCCTTGCCGGGTGAGTGTCGAGTCTGTCTTCCCCGCGTTGGAGCCGCTGCTGCCGCGGGTGTCCAAGCCGGTCCAGTACGTCGGCGGCGAGCTGAACGCGACCGTCAAGGACTGGGACTCGGCCGCCGTGCGCTGGTGCCTGATGTACCCGGACGCCTACGAGGTCGGCCTGCCCAACCAGGGCGTCATGATCCTCTACGAGATCCTCAACGAGCTCGAGGACGTGCTGGCCGAGCGCACCTACACGGTGTGGCCGGACCTGGAGGCGCTGATGCGGGAGCACGGCGTCCCGCAGTTCACGGTGGACGCGCACCGCCCGGTCAGGGCGTTCGACGTGTTCGGCCTGAGCTTCTCCACCGAGCTCGGCTACACCAACATGCTCACGGCGCTGGACCTGGCCGGCATCCCGATGCACGCCGCCGACCGCACCGACGACGACCCGATCGTGCTGGCCGGCGGGCACGCGGCGTTCAACCCGGAGCCGATCGCCGACTTCATCGACGCGGCGGTCCTCGGCGACGGCGAGGAAGCCGTCCTGGAGATCACCGACATCGTCCGCGAGTGGAAGGCCCAGGGCCGCCCCGACGGCCGCGACGAGCTGCTGACCCGACTGGCCGAGACCGGCGGCGTCTACGTCCCGCGCTTCTACGACGTCGAGTACCTGTCCGACGGCCGGATCCAGCGCGTGGTGCCCAACACCGACCGCGTGCCGTACCGGGTGTTCAAGCGCACCACCATGGAACTGGACGAGTGGCCGTACCCGAAGCAGCCGCTGGTGCCGCTGGCCGAGAGCGTGCACGAGCGGATGAGCGTGGAGATCTTCCGCGGCTGCACCCGGGGCTGCCGCTTCTGCCAGGCCGGCATGATCACTCGCCCGGTGCGGGAGCGCTCCATCGAGGGCATCGGCGCGATGGTCCAAAAAGGACTGGAGGCGACCGGCTTCGAGGAGGTCGGCCTGCTCTCGCTGTCCAGCGCCGACCACTCCGAGATCGCCGAGATCACCAAGGGCCTGGCCGACCGCTACGCCGGCACCAACACCGGGCTTTCCCTGCCCAGCACCCGGGTCGACGCCTTCAACGTGGACCTGGCCAACGAGATCTCCCGCAACGGCCGCCGGTCCGGCCTGACGTTCGCCCCCGAGGGCGGCAGCGAGCGGATCCGCCGCGTCATCAACAAGATGGTGTCCGAAGAGGACCTGATCCGCACGGTCAGCGCGGCGTTCTCCAACGGCTGGCGGCAGGTGAAGCTGTACTTCATGTGCGGCCTGCCGACCGAGACCGACGAGGACGTGCTGCAGATCGCCCGGATGGCCAAGGAGGTCATCAAGGCCGGACGTGTTGCCAGTGGCCGCAAGGACATTCGCTGCACCATCTCCATCGGCGGCTTCGTGCCCAAGCCGCACACGCCGTTCCAGTGGGCGCCCCAGTGCGACCCGGACACCGTGGACGACCGGCTGCGCAAGCTGCGGGCCGAGGTGAACCAGGGGGACCGCAGCCTGGCCCGCAACATCGGCATGCGCTACCACGACGGCAAGCCCTCGCTGATCGAGGGACTGCTCAGCCGTGGCGACCGCCGGGTCGGCCGGGTCATCGAGCGGGTGTGGCGTGACGGCGGCCGGCTGGACGGCTGGAGCGAGCACTTCTCCTACGACCGCTGGGTGAACGCGGCCGACAGCGAGCTGGAGCCGCTGGGCGTGAGCCTGGCCTGGTTCACCACGCGTCAGCGCGAGGAGACCGAGGTCCTGCCCTGGGACCACCTGGATTCGGGGCTGGACAAGGAATGGCTCTGGGCCGACTGGCAGGACGCCCTGTCCGAGCAGGAGCAGGACGACTGCCGCTGGACCCCGTGCTTCGACTGCGGCGTCTGCCCGGCCATGGGCACCGACATCCAGGTCGGGCCGACCGGCCGCCCGTTGCTGCCGATCTCCCCGGTGGGCAAGGGATCTCCGGTCAGGAACCCGTCACTGACCGGCGGCTAGCTGCTCGGGGCCGATCGGCATCGCTTTGCCGGTCGGCCCCTTGTCCGTCTGGGTCGGGGCGTCGGTCGTCGGCGCGCCCGTCTGCGGCCGGGGCGTGGTGCCGCTGGACACGGCGGCCAGGGCGTTGACCATGCCGTGGCCGTAGAAGCCGTTGAACGAGGCGTAGCCGGAGCAGTAGGCATCCTGCGCGCCGGTGTCGTTGAGGTCGTAGTCGCTGGGGCACTGCACCGGCTTGGCCTGCTGGTTGAGCAGCTTCGTCAGCTGCGCGGGCGTGTCGCCGGGATGCGTGGACGCCAGCAGCGCCGCCACGCCGGTCACGTGCGGGGCCGCCATGGACGTGCCGCAGAAGTTGCCGTAGCCGCCGGGCACCGTGGACACCACGCACGCGTTGTCGCCGTTGGCCGGCTTCTGGTGCACGTCGCCGCCCGGGGCCGTGACGTCGACCGCGCCCAGGCCGTACGAGCTGTAGCTGGCCTTGACCTGGTTCGCGCCCACGGAGGACACCGCCACCACGTCGCGCTCCGCGGCCGGCAGCACCGAGCAGTCGCCGCCGATGCTCCGCACGGGGTGGCTGGGGGCGTTGTCGGGGCTGCGCGTGTCCGTGCCGGGCTGCGTGAGGTCCACGGCCGAGTTGGTCACCGCGGCGATGTTCAGCACGCCCTGCGAGTTCGCGTAGTCCACGGCCCGCTTCATGGCCTCCGTGACCACACGCTGGCCCTGCTGGTCGGAGCAGGTGTACTCCCACGGGTCCACGTAGTAGCTGTTGTTGGTGATGGCGATGCCGTGCGTGGCGGCCCACATGAAGCCGCACACCGCGTACTCGGGGTAGATGTAGCCGTCGTCGTCCACCACCTTCACGGAGGCCACGCGCACGCCCGGCGCCACGCCCGTGACGCCCTTGCCGTCATCGGCGGCGGCGATGATGCCGGCCACGTGCGTGCCGTGCGAGGACGTCGTCGGGGCCCATGCCGCCACGCTGGTGTCCGGCTTGCCGGTGAGGCAGCCCACCGACAGCTGCGGGTCCAGCGCCGGCTTGAGGTCGGGGTGGCGGGGGTCGATGCCGGAGTCCAGCACGCCGACCACGACCCGCGAGTCGCCCTCGGTGATCTGGTGGGCCAGGTTGGCGTCGATCTGGCGCATGTCCCACTGCTGGTCGCCCAGGTCGGCGCTGGGCACCGACTCGGTGCTGGTCAGCAGGGAGGCGGCGGACATCGTCTCGTCCGCCTTCTTGCGGCTCGACTGCCCGGTCGCGGTCCAGGACTCGCCCTGCGCGCTGTAGGCCCGGTCGGGGCCGATCTTGTCGCCGAACCCGGGGTCCGGTGAGGTGACCACGGCCACGGCGATCGGCGCGTAGTACACGGTGGTGGTGCCGCAGGCGGCGGAGATCTGGGCGTCGGCGTCCGGCTCGGGGGTGCCCTTGTCGAAAACCACCAGGTAGCGCAGGGTGGGGCCGGGCTGAACGCACCCGGACGGCGTGACGTCGTCCGCGCCGGCCGCGGGCGCGCCGAGGCACCCGGCCGCGAGCAGGGCTGCGCCCAGTGCCGCCAGCTGTGCCCGGCGGAGCAGAGGCACTGCGGACCTCCATCTCTGGGGTGGGCGTTCGGGGGTCGCCCACGTCAGCGATCAGCCGGACGGTAGCCACCGCCCGCCCGCCGGACAACCCCGGCGTTGCTCAGTGTCCCCGGGACCGGCCGGGTACCGTCCTACCGGACCCGTCGATCCAGCCAAGGAGAGTAGTCCTGAGCCGCCACGACCAGCCCAACCCGTCCGCCGCCGCGGTGCAGAAGCTCCGGCTGCGCTACACCAAGCGGGGTCGGCTCCGGTTCACCTCCCACCGTGACGTCGCTCGCACCTTCGAGCGGGCGCTGCGGCGGGCGGGCGTGCCGATGGCGTACTCCCAGGGCTTCAGCCCGCATCCGAAGATCTCCTGGATCGGCGCGGCCCCTACCGGGGTGGCCAGCGAGGCGGAATACGTCGAGGTCGGCGTGGTCGACCGGGTCGATCCCGAGGCGCTGCGCAAGGCCCTGGACGAGGCGCTGCCGCCCGGTCTCGACGTGGTCGACGCGGTGCAGGCCGAGCAGGGCTCGCTGGCCGAGCGGATCGACGCCAGCCGTTGGCTGGTCGAGCTGCCGGGGGTGGAGCCGGAGGAGCTGGCCAAGGCGGTCGAGGCGCTGGTGGCGGCCGAGTCCGTCGAGGTCGAGCGGCTCACCAAGGACGGGCGGCGGATCATGGACGTCCGCCCGGGCGTGGTCAGTGTCGAGGTGGGCGATGTGACCTCGCTCACGGCGACGCTAAGTGATCAAGGTGTGGGCGCATCGGGTGATTTGGCCGACGCGCCGATTCCGCGTAAGGACGACGACACGGCGGCGTCCCGTCCGTATGGGATACTCGTGATGGTGGTACGGCAGCTGACCCCTGCGGTGCGACCCGATGACGTGCTGAGTGCGCTCCGCGTCGTCGCCGGCCTCCGGCCCCCGGTACCCGCCAAGGCGACCCGGTTGGCGCAGGGCCGGCTAGACGACGCGGGTGGGCTCGTCGACCCGTTCGCCCCAGATGGGCGCGGGACGGCGGACCCGGCCAGGGAGCAGGAGCCGGACCAGCCCGCCGTCGAATGACCTGTCGCCCGCAGGCCTGGCCCCGCCAGGAAGCCGGGCGGCGCCAGGCAAGGTTTCCCGTCGCCGACGGCGACGGAGACAGAACAGAGAACGGGCCCCTGTGTGGCCGCGTCCAGACACTGGACGCGCCCGGGGGCGGAGGAGCTACATGTCGAAGAAGAAG
>NZ_KK037166.1:3789577-3791154 GCF_000568255.1 Kutzneria sp. 744 | reverse complement strand
CCGCACCGAGGAGCCGGCCGCCGAGGCCGAGTCGACCCCGGTCGAGGAGGCCACCCCGGTCGAGGCCGTCGCCGAGCCCGTGGCTGCCGAGCCGGTCGCCGCTGAGCCGGTCGCTGTCGAGGAGGCCGCCCCGGCGGTCGCCGCGGCCGCCGTCACCGGCGCTTCGGCCGTCTCCGTGCCCTACGAGGTCCCGGAGCAGCCGACCGTCGCCGTGGCCAACGGCCACCACACCCCCGAGCCCGCCGCCGAGCCCGTGGTGTCCGCCACACGGCGCCGGGTCCGTCGGGCCGCGTCCCGCCCGGCCGGCCCGCCGGCCAGCGCGGTGACGCAGGACTGACCAGGTGTTTCACCGACCCGCGGGCGCTCGTCCGCGGGTCGGTGCCGCCTGCCCGGAGTGACTGCGGTCACCCGGACCCGGTTACGGGGACCCCGGTTTGACCTCTCGTCCACCCGGCCCGTAACCTCTTGTTTGGCCCCCATCCGGAGGGCCCCGTCGTGCGCCAGTCCAAGCTGGTTGGAATTCTTCGGTGTTGGATTTGTCTGAGGAATTCTCCATGCGCTTGGGCCGTGCGTGCCCCGTCAACGTCGAGTAGCAGGAGACTTCCGTCCCGATGTACGCGATCGTCAAGACTGGCGGCAAGCAGTACAAGGTTGCCGTCGGCGACATCGTCCAGGTCGAGAAGCTCGACGGTGGACCGGGCGCCGAAGTCAGCTTCCCGGCGCTGCTCGTCGTCGATGGCTCTGATGTCATTGCTGACGCGGACGCCCTGGGCAAGGTTTCGGTGACCGCCAAGGTCGTCGAGCACACCAAGGGTCCCAAGATCCGCATCCACAAGTTCAAGAACAAGACCGGCTACCACAAGCGCCAGGGTCACCGCCAGAAGCTGACCCGCGTCGAGGTCACCGCCATCACCAAGTAAAGGACCTGACCAGCCATGGCACACAAAAAGGGTGCATCCAGCTCCCGCAACGGCCGTGACTCCAACGCTCAGTACCTTGGGGTCAAGCGTTACGGCGGTCAGGTCGTCAAGGCCGGCGAGATCCTGATCCGCCAGCGCGGCACCAAGTTCCACCCCGGTGTGAACGTGGGCCGCGGCAAGGACGACACGCTGTTCGCGCTGTCGGCCGGCGCGGTCGAGTTCGGCGTCAAGCGGGGTCGCAAGACCGTCAACATCGTCCCGGTCGAGGCTCTGGCCTCTGCCTGAGGGATCTTCGAACGCGCGAATGGGCGACGTGTGTCCGCGACTGCGCCAGATTCTTGGCAGCGGACCACGTCGCCCGTTCGTGTTTTGTGGGGGCCCGACCCCCACACCCCCACGCCGGGGGCAAGCCCCCGGACCCCCGATTCATGCTCGGGGTTCTGAAAGGAAGTTCTTCTCGTGTCTCGCTTCGTTGACCGCGTGACCATCCACGTGGGGGCCGGTAACGGCGGGAACGGCTGTGCCTCGGTGCACCGCGAGAAGTTCAAGCCGCTGGGGGGCCCCGACGGCGGCAACGGCGGGCGCGGCGGCGACGTCGTGCTGGTCGTCGATCCCAGCGTGCACACCCTGCTGGACTTCCACTTCCGCCCGCACGCC
>NZ_KK037166.1:3771177-3789477 GCF_000568255.1 Kutzneria sp. 744 | reverse complement strand
CTGGCCGACCTGGTCGGCGCCGGCACCCGGCTCGTCGCCGCCCAGGTTCGGCCGCGGCGGTCTCGGCAACGCCTCGCTGGCCTCCAAGGCCCGGCGTGCGCCCGGCTTCGCCCTGCTCGGCGAGGAGGGCGAGACCCGCGACCTCGTCCTGGAGCTCAAGTCCGTCGCCGACGTCGGCCTGGTCGGCTTCCCGTCGGCCGGCAAGTCGTCGCTGATCGCCGTGCTGTCCGCGGCTCGGCCCAAGATCGCCGACTACCCGTTCACCACGCTCGTGCCCAACCTGGGCGTGGTCACCGCGGGCGACGCCGTCTTCACCATGGCCGACGTGCCCGGCCTCATCCCCGGGGCCAGCGAGGGCAAGGGCCTCGGCCTGGACTTCCTCCGTCACATCGAGCGCTGCGCCGTGCTGGTGCACGTCGTCGACTGCGCCACCTTCGAGGCCAACCGCGACCCGCTGTCCGACATCGACGCCCTTGAGGCCGAGCTGGCCAAGTACACGCCGTCGCTCGGCGGCGAGCTGGCCTCCCGGCCGCGACTGGTCGTGCTGAACAAGACCGACGTGCCCGACGCCCAGGACCTGGCCGACATCGTCCGGCCCGAGCTGGAGGCCCGTGGCCTGCCGGTGTTCGAGGTCTCCACCGTCACCCGGACCGGCCTGCGGGAGCTCACCTTCGCGCTGGCCCGGACCGTCGAGGAGCACCGGGCCGCGCAGCCCATCCTGGAGCCCACCCGCATCGTGCTGCGGCCCGTCGCCGTCGACGACACCGGTTTTGTCGTCGAGGCCGACCCCGAGAACGAGGGCGGGTTCATCATCCGCGGCAACCGGCCCGAGCGCTGGATCCGCCAGACCCAGTTCTCCAACGACGAGGCCGTCGGCTACCTCGGCGACCGGCTCGCCCGCCTGGGTGTCGAGGAGGCGTTGGCCAAGGCCGGCGCCGTGCCGGGCTGCCCCGTCACCATCGGCGATGTGACCTTCGACTGGGAACCGACCACGCCGGCCGGCGTCGCGGTACTCATGACCGGTCGCGGCACCGATGCCCGATTGGAGACCAACAACCGCATCGGCGCCGCCGAGCGCAAGGCCGCCCGCAAGGCCCGGCGGACCCCGGGCGAGTGGAGCGAGTTCGACACCGAGGACGAGATCGACGAGGAGTAAGGGCGTGTCCCAGGCCCGCCAGGCAGTCGCCGCCGCGAAGCGGATCGTGGTCAAGGTCGGTTCTTCCTCGCTCACCACCGCCGTCGGAGGTCTCGACCCGAGCCGCTTGGACGCACTCGTCGACGCCCTCGCCGCCCGGTCCGCCGCCGGCAGCCAGGTGGTGCTCGTCTCGTCCGGTGCCATCGCCGCCGGCCTCGCCCCCCTCGGCATCGGCAAGCGCCCCAAGGACCTGGCCACCCAGCAGGCCGCCGCCAGCGTCGGCCAGCTGGAGCTCGTGCACGCCTACGCCACCTCTTTCGCCCGCTACTCCCTGACCGTCGGCCAGCTGCTCCTCACCGCCGACGACGTCGTCCGCCGCTCCCACTACCGCAACGCCCAGCGGACCTTCTCCCGCCTCTTGGCCCTCGGCGTCGTGCCCGTCGTCAACGAGAACGACACCGTCGCCACCGACGAGATCCGCTTCGGCGACAACGACCGTCTCGCTGCCCTCGTCGCCCACCTCGTCGGCGCCGATGCCCTCGTTCTCCTCTCCGACGTCGACGCCCTCTACACCGGCGACCCCCGCCGCTCCGACGCCCGCCGCATCACCGAGGTGGTCGACGAGTCCGACCTCGCCGACGTCATCGCCGGCACCACCGGCGCCTCCGGCGTCGGCACCGGCGGCATGGCCTCCAAGCTGGCCGCCGCCCGCCTCGCCTCCTCCGCCGGCATCCCCGTGTTGCTGGCCTCCTCCGCCGACGCCGCCTCAGCCCTGGCCGCCACCCCCGCGGGTGCCCCTTCGCCGCCGCCCGCCGCCTCGGCCAGCACCGCTCCAGCTCCGGCCACACCTTCTGCCGGCGCTCCTTCAGCTCTCGCCCCGGCTTCTGTCGACACTGCTTCGGGCTTGGCCGCGGCTTCTTCCGGTATCGCTTCGGGCGTGACCGCGGCTTCTGCTGACGCTGCTTCGGGTTTGGCCGCGGCTTCGTCCGTCACTCCTTCAGCAGACCTCTCGGCTTCTGCTGGCGCTGCCTCGGTTCCGGCCCTGATTGCCGGCGGCCCCGTTTCGGCTGGCGTTCCGGCCGCTGTCGGCACTGCCTTCGCCGCCACCGGCTCTCGCCTGTCGGCCCGCCGCTTCTGGCTCGCTCACGCCGCCGACTCCGCCGGCCGCCTCACCCTCGACGACGGCGCCGTAACTGCCGTCGTCACCCGCCGCCGCTCCCTACTTGCCGCCGGCATCGCCGGCGTCCACGGTGACTTCGATGCCGGCGACGTGGTCGACCTCACCGACCCCGCCGGCAAGGTCGTAGCCCGCGGCGTAGTCGCCTTCGACGCCGTCGAACTCCCCGCCATGATCGGCCGCTCCACCCACCACCTCGCCCCCGAACAGCGCCGCGAGGTAGTCCACGCCGACGACCTGGTCCCCCTCCCACACCCCAGCTGACCCCGCCCGTGCCCGGCCACCCCGGGTCGTCCGGTCGCCCCCGCTTCTGCCCGCCCCGGTTTGTTCGCCCGCGCGGAACGTCCCTCCAGCCCACCAATCGCCCCGCCGCTGCGGCCGCTGCCCAACTATCTCGCCGCTTCATACCCACCACATCGCTGCCGCTTGGCACTGACAAGGTCGTCGGCCGCGTCCTGCGCAGTCACCTCTGGCACCCCGCCGCGTCCGCCCTGCTGACCTGCGTCCGTCGTCGGGCCGGCCGCACGCGGTCGTCGATTGCGTCCGGACTTCTCGACTGCGCCGGACTTCTCGACTTTCTTCCCCCACCCACCCCGCACAAATGAAAACCGCACCCGCCACAGGGATCGCCCGTGACGGGTGCGGCTGTCTGGCCGCAGGCGCTGGTCAGTGCCTGGTGATCGAGAAGCCGGTGCCGTTGGAGCTGATCGCGCCAGGGATCCAGGTGTTGGTGCCCCGGTCGTCGGCGTTCAGCGCGGACGGGTTGGTGGCCTTGAGGGTCTTGCCGTCGAACTTCACGCCGGTGAAGGTGAAGGCGTTGCCGCTGACCGACGGGTACGAGTCGGTGGGCGACTCGATGATCGCCTCGGCCGAGTAGTGCCGGGCGCTGCTCAGCGACTTGGTGGTGGTCTTGGTCCACCCCTTGGTGGTGTCGCTGATGTCCAGCTTGTAGCTGGTGCCGGAGCGAGTCACCGTGGCGGTGAAGTGGTCGCCGGCGCTGACCGCGTTGCTGTAGTACACCGGTGCGGCCGGGTACATCTCGTACCACGCCTGGTAGACCGGGCGGCCGCTGGAGCAGTCGGTGGCGACACCGGTCTGCTCGACAGTGGACGAGCCGTCGCCGTCGATGCCGACCCACGGCGCGACCAGGTCGTTGCTGGACCTGCAGGTCATCGACGGCTCGGTCCAGCTGGCGGTCGCGGTGGTCCAGCTGCCGAAGCTGGCGTAGCCGCCCCAGTTGCCGCCGGAGAAGTTGCTGCCCACGCCGTGCCCGAAGTTGACGTGCGGGCCGAACGTGGCGGGGCCGGTGGTGGCGGCGGCCGTGCCGGCAGCGAGTCCGGCAGCCGCGAGAGCGGCCGCGACCAGGGCGCGGGTGAGACGAGTGGCGAGCATTTCCGATCCTTTCACCGGCGACTCCCGACCGCTGATCGGCGTTGCGGGAGTGCCTTGCAGGGGTGGTGGAGGGACAGGCGCAATTCTCGGAATTCCGCCGGGGAACTGATCAGATTCCCCGGCGGAACCCGTACTGATCTTTCAACGGACCATCGGGCCGCGGTAGCTACTTTCGGGGGGTTCCCGGCGGCGATAAATCCGTTTTGGTGCCCTTTGTGTCAGGTCAGCAGCAGCACCGCGTAGCAGGCGAGCCAATGCTCGACCATGTAGTCGGTCCCGCTGGTCAGATCCAGTTCCGGCCCGGCGTGCGCGGCCGCGGCGGCCTGCATCTCGGCGATGCGGACGTCGCTCGGCGGAAGGACTGAGGCCAATCGGAGCAGGCACAACGCCCGGCTCAGATTCAATCCGTGCAGATGGGCGATCTGCCCGTCGGAGTCATCGGTAACGACGGCCGGTGTGTACAGACCGCTGGTCGTGATGTCCGGCAGGAATCGATCGAACCACTGGATGAACTCGGTTGGTCCGAACAGCTTCGACATCAGTTCCGCCTCGCACAGCGCGGGGGAGAGGAAATCGGCCCCGCCCGGCTCCATGCGCGCCGGATAGTCGACGTCGCCGTCGAACCAGCGGTGCGCGGCGTCGGAGATGGCGTTCACCAGCGCCGGGTTGCCCCGGTCGTTCAGCGCGTGGGCGTGCGGCAAGGCCAGGGAAAGCCCGAACGCACTGTTGAGGTGCATGCCCTGCCGGTCCGGGTAGGTCGCCTTCGGCAGCCAGTCGGTGAACGCGTCCGTGATCGCCTCGGTCAGCGGCGTCAGGTTCGCCGCCCAGCGTTGCGCGTCCGGATCGTCCCAGGTGGACAGTTCGTGGTGGAGCATGTGCTCCCAACCCCACGCGTAGGGCCGCGCGTGTTTGTCGAACTCGTGGAAGCTGCGTGTTTCCACCGCGATCGCCTCGGCCGTCAGGTGCTCGTCGAGCACCGCTCGGATCTCGGCGGCCGGCACGTGATCGGGCATCGCACGCAGGAGGCGCACGAGCGCCCAGTGCATTTCGACGCACGAGTGCCAGTCGAAGCAGCCGTAGAACGCCGGAAAGACGTCCTTCGGCCGGTTGGGCATGTCGCCCGGGCCCTGCATGACATGCCTGATGTGGTTGGGAAACTCCCGGCGCACGGTGACCAGGATGATTTTCGCGAAGTCCTCGGCCCTGGCCAGCAGCAGTGCCTGCCGGTCGGCCTTCCCCAGAGTGCTCAAGACTCTCCTCCGTGATGAGCGGATTGTGATGACATCGCTCCTGGGGATGCGCCGTGTTACTTCCGGACCTCCTTCCGGGCAGCACGATGGCGACCACGACCGCCTCGGCCGAGCGTGACCGACATCGTCGACTGCGGTCGCATTGCTCGACAGTGGCCCCGCCGCGGTCCTCGATCGACGATGGACACGCCGACCGGTCAGAATCGCTCAAACGAACAATTGCATCAGTCGGTCGCGGTTCTGTCCGGTCGTTTTCCTTGTGGCCCGTGGCCACGGGCCTGCTCTCCAGTCCTGCCTGCTGGCCCTGCCCGCGGTGCCGCCCGCTGGCCGTAGCCGCGGGCCTTGTCGCGGGCACTGTTCGCGGGCTCTGATCGTTGGCCTCGGTCGTTGGCTGTGTCGTCTGCCGCGTTCATGGGACCAGTTGAGTCCCGTTTCTGCCACGAGGATGGGCTCTGGGCCAAGTTGTGTGATCAACTAGACTCGATCCGACAGGTCCGTGCTAGGTCGCGTGCAGGATTCTCTTCCTCAGCAAGGGAAATCCTGCTCGGCCGAATGCCATCCTCTTGAGGAGCTTGATCTTGTTAACTGTGCCTTCGGTGGGACCGTTGCTCCACGGCAGCGTAAGTCCGGCAGTCACCGCGGCCAAGTCTTGGCGCAGGCCGTTGACGAATGAGTGCAGCGCGGGAAGGTTGTCCTCGCGGACGCAGTCCATCCAGTCGGGCAGGTGGTCGCCGCTGAGGTTGCGAATCATGCACGCGAACGAGCCGACGTGCCGACGGGTGGCCTCCAGTTCGGGGCATCGGGCGAGGATCTCCTTGAGCCGCAAGCAGTCCTTGTCGGGCAGGTTGTCGGGGTCACGCATGATCCACCCGGTGACGTGGCGGATTTTCGGCGGAGCGGAGGCTGTGGGGGCGGCGGCCACCACGGCTCTGGGTGTGCGGCCGGCGCGAAAGGGGCGCAGGTAGCGGTAGACAGTCTGGGCACTGCCTCGGTAGCCCTGCTCGCGGATTTCGGTGATCAGCCGGGTGATGTTGGTGTGGCCGCCGATCCAGCGCTGGTTGAGGTAGGGCTTGAAGTTGTCCAGCCGTGAGTGCCGGGAGGTGGTCTTGGCGATGAGGTCCTCGACGTCGCCGGCTTGGACGATCCGGCGGACCGTCTTCCGGTCCAGCCGCAGCTCGCGAGTGATCGCCCGAATCCCCATGCCTTCGGCGTGCAAGGCCCGCACAGCGTCGTACCGCTCGCGGATCCTCGCCACGAACGACGACTCTGCCAGCCCGCCAGGGTCGGCCGGCTCAAGGTCGGGAGCCGGCGGCGGGTCCGTCTCGACCGTCTCGGTAGGGTCGTCAACGGCACCTTCAGCGTGATGGTCGGGCGTGATGGGCTCGGACAGGCATTTGCGGTGGGCGATGACGGTCTTCTCGACGGCCTCGCCCAGGTTCTTCCAGACATGCCACCGGTCCGCGCACTGCGTTGCCTGCGGCGCGCCTCGCGTGCTGGCTTCGGCGTAAGCGCTGGCTCGGTCCCGAGCGATGATCTGGATCTCGGGGTGGGCCTTCAACCACTCCGCGAGCGTGTCGGCCTCCCGGTCTGGGAGCACGTCGATGGGTTGGTGTGTCCCGAGATCGATGATGATTGTGGCGTAGGTTTGTCCTTTCCGGATTGCGAAATCGTCGATGCCCACGGCCGTGACCTCGCCGACCGGCTTCTCCGGCAGGGCCCGCAGCAGCCGTAACAGCGTGTTCCGACTCGCCGGCAATCCCAGCACCGTGGCCAACCGCGCGCCTGCGCGGCCGGCCAGAGCCACACTGATCGAGGTCAGCATCGTGCGCGACAACGGGGTTCTGCGCGCGTGCCGAGTGGCCACGCCGGCGGGCTGCTCAGTGAAGGTGCGCACGACGCACTCGGTGTTGCCACAGAAGAAACGTCGTACCCGCAGGCGCAGCGCCACGGCCTGGCCGGCGATCGCCGCGTCAGCCAGCCTGCGGTCGTAGCGGCTGTGCACCCGGCTCGCGGGGTGACCGCACGCGTGGCAGGCCGCCTGCGGCGCCGTCGAGTTCACCCACATCAGCACGCCAGCGGCCGTCTGCTCGACCCGCTCGATCACCACACCACTCAGGTGTGGAAGCAACACGTCAAGAGCATGATCATCACACTCCGAAGATGATCACCCTACGGCCGTTCGATCTCCGTGAAACTTGATCACGCAATCTGTCCCAGAGCCCGAGGATGGGACCACCCCGATCAGGTTTTGCCACTGATGGGACCACCACCCGGCAGTGCCGGTGTGGCTTCCCGCCCCCGGTCGCCAGGCCGTTTGTGCTGGTCAAATGGCGTACCGGGAGGTATCCGTGATTGAGATCAAGGAAGTGCTCCGGCTGTGGCTGGCCGGCCAGTCGCTGCGGGAGGTGACCCGACTGGCCGGGCTGGACCGCAAGACCGTCCGCCGCTACGTGCAGGCCGCCCAAGCCGCCGGCCTGGACCGTGAAGACGACCAAAGCCGGCTGACTGACGAGCTGCTGGGCGCGGTGGTGGCCGTAGTCCGTCCGGAACGGCCCCGCGGCACCGGCGCCTCGTGGGAGGCCATCGCCGGGCAACGCGAGCAGATCAAGGCATGGCTGGGCCAGAATCTCACGCTGGCGAAGGTCCACATGTTGTTGGAGCGACGCGGGATCGTGGTGCCGTATCGGACGTTGCACCGCTTCGCCGTCGCGGAGCTCGGGTTCGGCCGGCGTCAACCGACCGTGCGGGTCGCTGACGGCGAGCCAGGCCGCGAGGTGCAGGTCGACTTCGGCCGGCTCGGGCTGGTGCCCGACCCGGCCACCGGCCGGCGCCGGGTCGCCCAAGGGCTGATCTTCACCGCGGTCTACTCCCGGCACATGTTCGTCTACCCGACCCTGCGCCAAACCCTGGACGACGTGGTGGCCGGGTTCGAGGCCGCGTGGGCGTTTTTCGGCGGCGTGTTCCCCGTGGCGATCCCCGACAACATGAAGACGATCGTCGACCGCGCGGACGCGGTCGACCCACGCTTGAACGATGCGTTTCGCGAGTACGCCCAAGCACGTGGGTTCGTGGTGGACCCGGCTCGGGTTCGGCATCCGCGGGACAAGCCCCGCGTCGAGCGCTGCGTTCCCTACGCGCGCTCGAATTTCTTTGCCGGAGAAGACTTCCGTGACATCGACGACTGCCGGGAACGTGCAGTGACGTGGTGCGCCCAGGTCGCGGGGATGCGCGTTCACCGCACAACGCAGTGCCGCCCGGCGGAGGTGTTCGCCGCCGAGGAACGCCCGTTGTTGTTGCCAGCACCGGAAACCGGGTTCGCAGTGCCGTCCTACAGCCGCCCGAAGGTCGCCCCGGATCGGCATGTCGAGATCGGCCGGGCCTTGTATTCGGTGCCCGGAGAGCTGATAGGGCAACGGATCCTGGCCCGCGCCGACGGCACGACGATCAAGCTCTACTGGCACGGGCAGCTAATCAAGGTCCATCTGGTGGTCGAGCCCGGCCGTCGGCGCACCGACCCGGCGGATCTGCCCACCGAGCAGGCCGTCTACGCGATGCGCGACCTGGACGCGCTACACCGCCGCGCCGCCGTCTACGGCGATCACATCGCCGCCTACACCGCCGCGATACTGGAGCATCCGTTGCCCTGGACCAAGATGCGCCAGGTCTATCGACTCCTCGGTCTGGTCCGCCGGCACGGCGCCGAGGCCGTCGACCAAGCGTGCCAGCGCGCTCTGGACGCTGAAACGGTCAATGTCGGTCTGATCGACCGGATGCTCACCCGCGGCCGCGACGGCCAAGCCGACGAACAGGCCACCACACCTCGACCTGCCACAGCCAGTCGCTTTGTCCGTGACAGCAACGACTTCTCCGTTCGGAGGCCCTCATGAGCCCCGCCAGCCGCGCGGCGGCCCGCACTGAGCCCAAGCCGATCGAGGTCTCACCCGAGCTGACAGGGTTGCTGCGGCGCCTGAAGCTGGGGAGGATGCTGGACACCCTGTCTGAGCGTCTCGCGTTGGCCCGCACCGAACACCTGCCCCACCACGATTTCCTGGAGATGCTACTGGCCGACGAGGTCGCCCGCCGCGACCGCCAGGCCATCCAGCTGCGGGCCAAGACCGCGCAGCTGGACCCGGCCATGCACCTGGACGCCTGGGACGAGACCACCAAGGTCAGCTTCGACAGGCAACTCTGGGCCGAGCTGACCTCGCTGCGGTTCGTCATGGACTCCTACAACGTCTTGATCATGGGCCCGGTTGGGGTCGGGAAAACGTTCCTGGCCAACGCGTTGGGGCACGCAGCTGTCCGCCGCAAGTGGAGCGTGCACGTCGAACGCGCCGACAAACTGTTCAAACGACTCCGCGCCGCGCGGCTGGACCACACCTACGAAGACGAGATGCGCAAGCTCCAACGGATCGAGCTGTTGATCATCGACGATTTGGCTCTGCAACCGCTGGATGGGTTGCAGACCAACGACTTCTACCAGTTGATCGTGGAACGCCACCGGGAGGCGTCCACGATCATCACCTCTAACCGGGAGCCACCGGAGATGCTGGCCATGATGGCCGACCCGCTGCTGGCGCAGTCGGCGATCGACCGGCTGCAGTCCGCTGCGTTCGAGTTGGTCATCGAGGGCGAGAGCTACCGGCAGCGGCAGAAGCCCACCATCGCCGGCCTCACCCGACAGCGTGAGGGCGACCCTCAGGATTGACGATTGCCACTGGCTGGACCACCATCAGCACAGGCCCGTGACCCCGGTCCGAGGTGGTCCCTAGCTCGTGGCACAACGGTGGTCCATTGAGCGCGGCAGGCGACATTGGCTGTGATCACCGGAGATGGCTGTCGGCCCTGACCGTTGGGCTTGGTCGGTGGCGTGATCGCCGGTGGCAACGGCAGGTTTTGAACGCTGGTACCGATTGGCCGGCGTGATCGCCGGTGGTGGCCGCGGGTCTTGGACGCTGGCGCCGACCGGCGGTCTGACTGTCAGCGGTGACCGTGGGCCCGATTGTCGGCCGCGACCGTCGGCTCTGATCGTTGGCGGCGGTCGTCGGTGTGATCGGCGGCCGTGACGGTCGGCCCTGATCGTCGGGCGTGATCGATGGTCCGAGTTTCGGTCCTGGCCGATGTGGGGTGGGCGGTAGTGCGAATCACATCGAAGATTAGGTAAGACGCCGGCCACCGACATCCCGGACAACGTGCATGCGGGACTGACGGCCAGTCCGGTCACCGATGTGCACGTGTTCGGCCGGCGTGGTCCCGCGCAAGCCAAGTTCACGCCGCTGGAACTACGGGAACTGGACCACTCCCCGACGGTGGAGGTGATCGTCGACCCGGAGGACATCGAGTTCGACGAGGCGTCCATCGCCGCGACGCGGTCGTCCAAGCAGATCGACATGGTGGTGAAAACCCTGCAGGACTGGGCCATCCGGGACGTCGGCAACCGCCCGCGCCGACTGCACCTGCACTTCTTCCACACGCCGGTGGAGATCCTCGGCGCGGACGGCGCGGTCACCGGCCTGCGAACCGAACGCACCGAACTGACGGGCGACGGGACCGTATGCGGCACGGGTGTGTTCCAGGACTGGGACGTCCAGGCGGTATACCGGGCGGTGGGCTACCTGTCCTCGCATCTCGCGGATCTGCCGCTCGATCACGTCACCGGGACGATCCCGCACAACGAGGGCCGGATCCTGGACCTCGACGGCGACCTGGTGCTCGGCGCCTACGTGTCCGGGTGGATCAAGCGCGGCCCGATCGGCCTCATCGGCCACACCAAGGGCTGCTCGTCCGAGACCGTGGCCGCGCTCCTGGCCGACGCCCCCAGCCTGTCGCCGGCTGCCCGGCCGGAGCCGGACGCCGTGGTGACGTACCTGAACGAACGGGGCATCGAGTTCACCACCTGGCAGGGCTGGCGGAACCTCGACGCCTACGAGCGGGCGCTCGGCGAGCCGCACGGCCGCGAGCGGATCAAGGTGGTGTCCCGCTCGGAGATGCTCGCGGCGTCGCAAAGCGGCTTCGCTGTTCCGCTTGGGCAATAAGGGATCGCTAGTTCGTGACGGCGAGCGCGAACGGAAGCACCGCGGGGGCGCCTCCTTCTCGGAGCAGTCGGACCGCGAGCGTCATAGTCCAGCCGCTGTCCACGAGATCGTCCACCAGCAACACGGGACCGTTGGGGGAGAAGGACTCCGGCGCGCGCAGGCCCTGCCACAAGCCGGCCAGGCGCTGCGCGCTGTTGCTGCGCCGGGTGCCCTCGCCGGCTGATTCGATCTCACCGAGATAGGTCAGCCGCCCGATCGTCGCCAGTCGCTCGCCGAGGCTGGCGACGAGCTTCGGCCGACGGCGGGAGCCGATCGTCACGACGCCAGACGGCCGCTGCTCCCACTTCCACGACGAGAGCACCTGCACGCAGGCGTTGAACACGTCGTCCGGCACCGGCTGGTCCGGCGCGTCGTCGGCCAGCAGGTCGCGCAAACGGTTGCCCCAGCCGATATCGGTCAGCCGGCCCAGCGCCCGGCCCTCCTCGGCCTGCTCGCCGGCCGGGATCTTGCCCGACAGCGGCACGCCCAGCCCCGACATGCCACTCGGCCACATCTTCCGCGGCGCGATCTCCACGCCGGGCCGGTTCAGCCGGTCCTGCGCGGCGGTCGAGGCCTGCCCCGACACCTCGACGCTCCACCGCCGGCCCGTGCAGTTGTCACACCGCCCGCAGGGCGCCGCCGCCGGATCGTCCAACTGCCGCAGCAGGAACTCCATGCGGCAGCTTTCGGTGGCCTGGTAGTCGAGCATGGCCTGCTGCTCGGCCCGGCGAGCCTGGCCGAGACGGCCGTAGCGCTCCTCGTCGTACTGCCACGGCTCGCCCGTCGACACCCAGCCGCCGCGCACGCGGTGCACCGCGCCGTCCACGTCCAGCACCTTGAGCACGACCTCGAGCCGGCTGCGGGACAGCTCCACCATCGGCTCCAGCGCGGCCGTCGACAGTGGACGGTCGCTCATCGCCAGCCCGTCCAGCACCTGGCGCACCACGTGTTCCGGCGGGAAGGCCAGCGACGCGAAGTACTGCCAGATCTCCCGGTCCTCCCGGCCCGGCAACAGCAGCACCTCCGCGCGCTGCACGCCACGGCCGGCACGACCGATCTGCTGGTAGTACGCGATCGGGGACTGCGGTGCGCCCAGGTGCACCACGAATCCCAGGTCCGGCTTGTCGAAGCCCATGCCCAGCGCCGAGGTCGCGACCAGCGCCTTGACGCGGTTGGCCAACAGGTCCGCCTCGGCTCGCTCGCGTTCGGCCGGGTCGGTCTTGCCGGAGTACGCCGCCACCTCGAAGCCCCGCTCGCGCAGGAAGGACGCCACGTCTTCGGCGGCGGACACCGTCAACGTGTAGATGATGCCGGAGCCGGAGAGCTCGGTCAGCTTCTCGGCCAGCCACCCCAGCCGCGCCGCCGGGCTCGGCAACGTGACGACGGCCAGGTGCAGGCTTTCCCGGTCCAGCGGGCCGCGCAGCACCAGCGTCTGGGTGCCACCGATGCCCAGCTGATCGGCGACGTCGCGCACCACACGGTCGTTCGCGGTCGCCGTCGTGGCCAACACCGGCACGCCCTCCGGCAGTTCACCCAGAAGTGTGCGGAGGCGCCGGTAGTCGGGGCGGAAGTCGTGGCCCCAGTCGGAGATGCAGTGCGCCTCGTCCACCACGAGCAGGCCCGCGCTCGCGGTCAGACTCGGCAGCACGTTGTCGCGGAAATCCGGGTTGTTCAACCGCTCCGGGCTCACGAGCAGCACGTCCACGTCACCGCCGGTGACGGCGTCCTGGACCTGCTGCCACTCACCGAGGTTGGCGGAGTTGATGGTCGCCGCGCGCACCCCCGCGCGGGCCGCCGCCTCCACCTGGTTGCGCATCAGGGCCAGCAGCGGCGACACGATCACCGTCGGCCCCTCGCCCAACGACCGCAACAAGGCCGTGGCGATGAAGTACACCGCCGACTTGCCCCAGCCGGTGCGCTGAACGACCAGCGCGCGACGGCGCTGCGACACCAGTGCGCTGATCGCCGTCCACTGGTCGTCACGGAGTCTCGCCTCCGGGCCGGCGAGGGCCCTGAGGTGTTCCTCTGCCTGCTCACGCAAGGCCTGGTCGTCCATGAGCACATGCCTACACCACGAATCTGACAGTTCCACGGCCGCCCGAGGTCGAGGCCCATATTTCGGGTCGAGCGAGATTGTTCTACGATTCAACAGTGACCGACGAGCTGCGGGACCAGGTCCACGACGCCGCCAAGCGGGCCCGAGTCGCCGCCAAATTCCTCGCGACCGCCAACACGCAGCGCAAGAACGCCGTGCTGCTGGCGATGGCCGACGCCCTCGAGGCCGCCACCGCCGACATCCTCGCCGCCAACGAGCGCGACCTCGCCGCCGGCCGCGACGCGAACATCGGCGATGCCCTGCTCGACCGGCTCGCCCTCAGTGAGAAGCGGGTCGGCGGCATCGCCGACGGCCTGCGCTCGGTCGCCGGCTTGCCGGACCCGATCGGCGACGTCCGTCGCGGCTCGACGCTGCCCAACGGCCTGGAACTGCGCCAGGTCCAGGTCCCGCTCGGCGTCATCGGCATCGTCTACGAGGCTCGTCCGAACGTCACGGTCGACGCCGCAGGCCTCACGGTCAAGGCCGGCAACGCGGTCCTGCTCCGCGGCTCCTCCAGCGCCGAGCAGTCCAACATCGCGTTGGTCAAGGTGCTCCGCGAGGTGTTGGCGGACAATGACTTCCCGGCCGACGCCGTGCAGCTGCTGCCCTGTCAGGACCGGGCGTCCGTGCGCCACCTCATCACCGCGCGCGGCCTGGTCGACCTGGTCATCCCGCGCGGCGGCGCCGGCCTGATCTCCGCCGTTGTGCAGCAGGCGACCGTGCCGACGATCGAGACCGGCGTCGGCAACTGCCACGTCTACGTGGACCGTGCCGCCGACCTCGACATGGCGCACCGGATCCTGATCAACTCCAAGACCCGCCGCCCCAGCGTCTGCAACTCCGCCGAGACCGTTCTCGTGCACCAGGACGTGGCCGAGCAGTTCGTGCCCGAGGCCGTGCGCCAGCTCCTCATCCACGGCGTCACCGTGCACGGCGACAAGCGCGCCGCCGAGCTGGCCGACGTCACGCCGGCCACGGACGCCGACTGGGACACCGAGTATCTGTCCCTGGACATCGCCATGCGCATCGTCGACTCGCTGGACGACGCCGTCGACCACATCGGCGAGCACGGCAGCGGCCATACCGAGGCGATCGTCTCCGACGACGTGCGCGCGGCGCGGGACTTCGTGGCCCGCGTGGACGCGGCGGCGGTGATGGTGAACGCCGCGACGTCGTTCACCGACGGCGGCGAGATGGGCCTCGGCGCGGAGATCGGCATCTCCACCCAGAAGCTGCACGCCCGCGGTCCGATGGGGCTGGCCGAGCTGACCTCGACGAAGTGGGTTGTGTGGGGCGACGGTCACGTCCGCCCCGTCTCCTGACAGCGCCGGTACGTTCACGGGCGTGACTTCAGAAGCGCCCGAACATCGCAGACGTGACGCATCAGCGACCAAGGCCGCCTTGCTGCGCGCGGCCCAGGAGCTGTTCACCGAGCGTGGCTTCGAGCGTACGACCGTCCGTGACATCGCCGACCGCGCGGGCGTGAACCAGGCCCTGCTGTTCCGCTACTTCGGCAACAAGGAAGACCTCTTCCACGTCGTCCTGGCCACCGAGAGCCGGACGCTGGTCGCCGAGTGGCCCGCCGAGCAGGTGCTGGCCAGGACGCTGGCGCGGATGCTCGACCCGGACACGGGCGGCGTCCAGGACGGCGCGTGGCTGGCCGCACTGCGGTCCAGCGGCCACGACGGCGCGGCCGACGTCATCCGCAAGCAGTTGGGCCAGGACTACACGCGGGTGCTGGGCTCGCTCACCGACGCCGAGGATGCGGACCTTCGGGTCGATCTGGTGCTGGCCTGGGTCGTCGGCCTGGGCATGCTGCGCACGGTCGTGCGTAAGGAACCGCTGGTCAGCGCCGATCCGGAGGAGGTGGCGAGGCTGATGCTGCGCGCCGCGTCCGTGCTGCTCGAACGGGTCGACACCGATCCGGTTGGTTGACGCCTGGTAACCAAGTGCCTATCGTCAGAGATGTAAGCGGAAGCTTACATCTCAGTTCGGCTATGGGGAGCCTGACATGACGACAGTCGACCGTGGCGCCTGTCCGTACCCGTTCAGCGAGGCCAAGGGCCTGGACCTCGATCCGGAGTACGGACGGCTGCGTGACAACGGCGAGCTGGCCAGGGTGCGCATGCCCTACGGCGGCGAGGCCTGGATGGCCACCAGCTACGAGGACGTCAAGACCGTGCTCGGCGACCCGCGGTTCAGCCGCGCGGCCACCCTCGGCGTCGACGTGCCCCGCACCACGCCGCTGATGCAGACCGAGAGCAACCTGCTGACCATGGACCCGCCGGACCACAGCCGGTTGCGCAAGCTGGTGGCCAAGGCGTTCACCATGCGGCGCATCGAGATGCTGCGGCCGCGGGCCCAGGAGGTGGTCGACGGCCTGCTCGACGCCATCGAGGCCCAGGGCCCGCCGGCCGACCTGGTCGAGGGACTCTCGCTGCCGCTGCCGATCACCATGATCTGCGAGCTGCTCGGCGTGCCCTTCGAGGACCGTGACCGGTTCCGGGCCTGGTCGGACGCTCTGCTGTCGCTCACCGCGCACAGCGTGGAGGAGATCCAGGCGGGCCGGGACGGCCTGCGGGCGTACCTGGCGAGCCTGGTCGCCCAGCGCCGTGAGGAGCCGTCCGACGACCTGCTCGGCGTCCTGGTGCACGCCCGCGACGAGGAGGACCGGCTCACCGAGCAGGAACTCGTCCAGTTCGGGGTGACCCTGCTGGTCGCCGGCCACGAGACGACCGCCAACCAGACCGGCAACTTCCTCTACACGCTGCTCAGCCGGCCGGAGCTGAAGCGGGACCTCCAGCAGAATCCCGACCGACTCGACGCCGCGATCGAGGAGCTGCTGCGGATGACGCCGCTGGGCAACACCGCCGGCCTGCCGCGCATCGCCACCGAGGACATCGTGCTCAGCGGCACGCTGGTCAAGGCGGGCGAGGCGGTCGTCACCCAGACCGCGGCGGCCAACCGCGACGGCGGCGTGTTCGACAACGCCGACGAGATCGACTTCCACCGGGAGAACAACCCGCACATCGCGTTCGGTCACGGCGTGCACCACTGCCTCGGCGCCCAGCTGGCCCGGCTGGAGCTCCAGGTCGCGGTCGGATCCGTGCTGCGCCGGCTGCCCGCCGTGCGGTTCGCGGTGCCGGTCGACGAGGTGCCGTTCAAGACGGGGCGCCTGGTCCGGGGCCTGCAGGCGCTGCCCGTCACCTGGTGATGCAGGATTGACGGGTTCCTGAACTGGCTGAGGAGGACACGGTGGCAGACGGCCGCTGGAATGTGACGATCGACTCGGGCACGTGCATCGGGTCCGGTGTGTGCGCCGGCACCGCGCCGAAGTACTTCACGCTCGACGGTGGCTACGGCACGCCGGTCGCCGACGAGGTCGACGCCGACGACGAGGTGGTCACCGCCGCCGAGTCGTGCCCGATGGAGGCGATCCTGGTGCGCGAGGTCGGCACCGACAAGGTGGTCGCCCCGCTGGACTGAGGGGCGCGGGGGCGCCGGCTGGCCGGCTGCCGGTCGGCGCCTCCCGTCCGCTCGGATAGCCGTTGCTCACACTTCGGCGCTGCCGCGGGCCGAACGGGTGACGGCTGCCTACGCTGGGCCGTTATGACCGACAAGCGCCGGGTCGGGGTCATGGGCGGCACCTTCGACCCGATCCACCACGGCCACCTGGTGGCGGCCAGCGAGGTCCAGGCCAAGTTCGAGCTGGACGAAGTGATCTTCGTGCCGACCGGGCAGCCCTGGCAGAAAAGCGGGCGCGACGTCAGCCCGGCCGAGGATCGCTACCTGATGACCGTGATCGCGACGGCGTCCAACCCGCGCTTCTCGGTCAGCCGCGTCGACATCGACCGCAGCGGCCCCACCTACACCGCCGACACGCTGGCCGACCTGGCCGACCGGTACCCCGACGACGACCTGTTCTTCATCACGGGCGCGGACGCGCTCTCGCAGATCGTGTCGTGGAAGCGGGTCGACGAGCTGTTCACCCGCGCCCACTTCATCGGCGTCACCCGGCCGGGCTTCCGGCTGGACCCCCACGACCTGCCGGCCGGATCCGTGAGCCTGATCGAGGTGCCGGCCATGGCGATCTCGTCCACGACCTGCCGCGACCGGGTCTGCGCCGGTCAGCCGGTGTGGTACCTGGTGCCGGACGGGGTGGTGCAGTACATCTCCAAGCGCGGCCTCTACCAGTGCTGAAGACGGGAATCCCCCGATCCGGCGCCTGGATCGGGGGACCCGTACTCGTCAGTCCTGGCGTGCTATCGCGTACGCCCGACGGGACGAAGCGCGATCGCGCCGAGAGACTTCCCGAGCATTCGCACACCTCCCTTCGGTTGGGCCACCCACTGCGGCCGTGTGCCCATATCTGATCGTTCGCGCCCCACCCAGGTCAACGGGTTTTTCGACGGACGCGGGACGGTACCCTAACCACTCATCCCGTAAGTGAAGAACGCAAGGAGTGACGTGGCTGCCACCGACGAGGCACGACGGCTGGCACTGGTGGCCGCCCACGCGGCCGCCGACAAGAAGGCGCACGACATCAAGGTGCTGGACGTCTCCGCCCAGCTCGTGATCACGGACTGCTTCGTGATCGCGTCGGCGTCCAACGAGCGCCAGGTCGGCGCCATCGTGGACGGCGTCGAGGAGAAGATGCGGGAGGCCGGCACCAAGCCGGTCCGCCGCGAGGGCGCCCGCGAGGGCCGCTGGGTGCTGCTCGACTTCGTCGATGTCGTGGTGCACGTCCAGCACACCGAGGAGCGCGTCTTCTACGGCCTGGAGCGGCTGTGGAAGGACTGCCCGGAGATCCCGTTCGACGACGGGTCCAGTGAGGACGGTTCATGACCCTGAGCAGACTCCTGCTGTGGCGGCACGGGCAGACCGAGCACAACGCCAGCGGCCACTGGCAGGGACACCTGGACTCGCCGCTCACCGAGCGGGGCCGGGAGCAGGCGCGGGCGGCGGCGCCCGCGCTGCTGGCGTACGAGCCGCACCTGGTGGTGGCCTCCGACCTGCGGCGGGCCACCGACACCGCGAAGATCCTGGTCGAGGCGGGCGGGCTGCCGCTGCGGCTGGACAAGCGGCTGCGGGAGACCGACATCGGGCACTGGCAGGGCCTCACCTCCACCGAGGTGGACGCCCGCTACCCCGGTGGCATCAGCACCTGGCAGTCCGAC
>NZ_KK037166.1:3754542-3771077 GCF_000568255.1 Kutzneria sp. 744 | reverse complement strand
TACAACGCCGGCGCGTGAACCTGCTGGTCGTCGGGGATTCGCTGTGCTTCCACGGTCCGGTCGGGCCGCTGGCCGCCGATGATCCACGGTTGTGGCCGTCGGTGGCCGCGTCGTCCCTGGAGGGCCGCTCGGAGCTGATCGCCGGCTTCGGGTGGACCGCCCGGGACGCGGGTGGGCGGGACGGGGGATCCTCGGTTCTGGGCGGCGCTGGCGCGCGCTGACGTGCTGGTACTGGCGGTCGGGGGCATGGACACGCTGCCGTCGCCGCTGCCGACGTACCTGCGGGAGGGGCTCCGGTTCCTGCGTCCCGACTCGTTGCGGCGGCGTGCGCGGGCGCTCTACCTGGCCGCGCAGCCGCATCTGGCACGGCTGCTCGGCGGTCGCCCCGTGGCACTGCCCGCTCATCTCACGGAGCGGTACCTGGACGACTGCGTGCGGGCCGTGCGGGCGCTGCGGCCGGGGCTGCCCGTGGTGGGCATGGTGCCGCCCGTGCACCGCGCCGCCGTCTACGGGTACGTGCACAGCGGCCGCCCCGCTGGGGAGGCCGCCGTGCGGAGGTGGGCTGGTCGGCACGGCGTTCCGCTGCTGGACCTGCCGTCGCTGATCGGCGCGCACGTGCGCGGCGGGCACGGAAACCCCGACGGCATTCATTGGGGATTCGATGCACATCGGGCCGTGGGCCAGGCCGTGGCGGACACGGTCCGCCACCTGGACCCCGTCAACCCGTAGGCTGGGCGGCCGTGTCCGTCGCAGTCGTCACCGACTCCACCGCGTACCTACCAGAGGGCTTCGCCGATCGGCGTTCGGTGCGGGTGATTCCCCTGCACGTCCTGGTCGACGGGGTCGGGCGGTTGGACGGCGTCGACTTCGGGCCGGCCGAGCTGGCCGGGGCCCTCGGTAGACCGGCGGACAGTCACCACCTCTCGGGCCAACCCCGCCGAGCTCGCCGCCGAATACCGCAAGGCGTTGGAGGACGGCGCGGAGGCCGTCGTCGCCGTGCATCTGTCCGGGGAGCTCTCCGGCACGTGGAACGCCGCTTGGATGGCGGCCGAGGAGGTCGGGCCCGATCGGGTGCGGATCGTCGATTCGCGCTCCACGGCCATGGGCCTCGGCTTCGCCGTCCTCGCCGCTGCCGACGCCGCCGCGGCCGGCGCGTCCCCGGCTGAGGTGGAGCGCGCCGCTACGCGCGTGGCCGCCCGGGCGCGGACGTTCTTTTCCGTCGAGACGTTGGAGCACCTGCGGCGCGGCGGCCGTATCGGCACCACGGCCGCATTGGTCGGCACCGCCTTGTCGGTGAAGCCCCTCCTGCACGTCGAGGACGGGCGGATCGTGCCGCTGGAGAAGGTTCGCACCACCAGCCGGGCCATCGCCCGCCTCGTCGACCTCGCCGCCAATGCCGCCGGCCGCGGCCCCGTCGAGCTCGCCGTGCACCACCTCGCCGCCCCCGAACGGGCCGCGGAACTCGCCGCCAAGCTGGAATCCCGCCTGCCCAACTCGCCCGGTTGCCTGATCTCCGAGGTGGGCGCGGTGATCGGCGCCCACACCGGCCTCGGGGTGCTCGGTGTCGTCATCGTCCCCGGCGGTCTGAACCCCCAGGCCTGACTCCTTTCGGGGACCGGGGCGAGGCCGCGCAACCCGCCAGCATGACACGCCCAGGCCGCTCCAAGATCGTCTCAGCCCCAGTTGTCCACAGCCCCCGAGTTGTCCACATCTGGATCTTCAACCGCCCCGGCCCCGCCCCGCCGCGCCCTAGCGTCGACGCCGTGCTCGATCGACTGCGCCCAGGCGCCACCGACCACTCGGCACAGGTGCGAAAGCGCCTGGCCGAGGTGTTCGGCGACGCCGTGCCCGAACCGCAGGACACGCCCGACAGTGACACGGCCGAAGGGCGGGCGGGTCCGTTGGTCGAGCGCTGGTTGCCCGGAGGCGCCCGGGTCCGCCGACCCCGAACGGCGGTACTCGCCCTCGCCGCCGCGGTGCTCGTCGCCGCGGTGGCCGCTGCCCTGGGCATGTGGCTGAGCCGGCCTGTGCTGGAACAGCCACCCGCCCTGCCCGTCCCCGCGACCCCAACCGCCGCGCACAGCGCGGGGACGGGCAGGCCCGGGCCGCTGGTCGTCAGCGTCGTCGGCAAGGTCGCCAGGCCAGGCCTGGTCACGGTGCCCGACGGCTCCCGAGTCGCAGACGCGCTACGCGCCGCCGGCGGCCCGCTGCCCGACGCCGATCTGACGCAGCTCAACCTGGCCCGCAAGCTCTCCGACGGCGAGCAGATCGCCGTCGGGGTGCCACAGCCCGAGGCGGCGCCCGGGCAGCCGCCCGGCAAGATCAACCTCAACACCGCGACGCAGACCGACCTGGAGACGCTGCCCGGCGTCGGACCGACGATGGCGCAACGGATTCTCCAGTGGCGGACCAAGAACGGCCGCTTCCAGTCGGTCGACCAGCTCCGCGAGGTCGACGGCATCGGCGCCACCAGATTCGACCACCTGAAGGAATTGGTGCAGACATGACTCCTGCTCGGACCGGCCCAGCGCGGTTCGCGCGGGCATTCCGCCTGCACGTCGCGGTGGTGGCCCTGCCGATCGCTCTCCTGTGCGGGCAACGGTTCTGGTGGTCGCTCGTCGTGGCGGTGGTGGCGGTCGGCATCGAGATCGTCCGGTTCCTTCGCTCGCCGCCGTTCATGCGCATCCGCCTGGAGCCGAGGGACCGTCATGAATGACACCCGTATGGTGCCGGTCGCCCTGGTGGTGTGGGCGATCGCGACCGTCGGCCTCGCCTGGGGCTGGCAGTTCAGCTGGTTGCTCGGTGGCATCGCCGTGGTCACGGCCTTCGTGGTGGCCGTGCGATCTCTGCGTTGGCGCCCACAGGCGGTGCTGGTGATTGCCCTCGGCGCGTTGGCGACCTGCTGGATAGCCATGGTGATCCACACGTCGGCAACGCACCCGCTGCGGTCGGACGCGGACCATGGCGCCACGGTCACCCTTCGCGTCGAGGTGTCGGAGCGACCGAAACCCCTTCGCACGCAAGGATTCGGTAGCCGCCAGGGCGGTGCCGACCGTGTGCTCGTCCCGGCGGGCGACGTGATCGTGCTGGCTCAGGCCGCCGGGTGGGCCGACCTGCTGCCGGGCCAGTGGCTCACCGTCACAGGTCGGGCCGCGCCGGCTCGGACCGGCGACCTGACGGTCGCGGTCGTGCAGGCCCGCGGATCGCCGACCGAGGTGACGCCGGCGCCGCCCTGGCAGAAAGTTGCGGCCACACTGCGAAACGGGCTACGCCGAGCAACCTCGGTGTTGCCGGACGAGCAGGCGGGCCTCGTGCCCGGACTGATCGTGGGCGACACGGCGAACCTGTCGCCGCGGGTGTCCGACGAGTTCAAGGTCGCCGGCATGACCCACCTGCTCGCGGTGAGCGGGGCCAACTTGGCGATCATCGCCGGCACCGTACTGTTCGCGATCCGATTGCTGGGCATGGGACCTCGCATCGCCGGCGTGGGCGCCGGCCTTGCGGTGATCGGGTTTGTCATCCTCGCCGGCCCGGAGCCCAGCGTGCTGCGGGCGGCGGTGATGGGTGGCCTGGTGCTGTTGGCCCTGGTGCTAGGCCGGGAGAGATCGCTGCTCCCGGCGCTGGCCTGGTCGGTGGTGGTGCTGGTGCCGATCGATCCGTCACTCGGCCTCAGCGCCGGCTTCACGCTCTCGGTGCTCGCCACCGGGGCTCTGGTCCTGGTCGCGCCGCGATGGGCGGTGTGGCTGCGAGGCCGGGGTGTGCCGCCGGGCGTCGCCGAGGCCGTAGCAGCGCCGCTGGCCGCTCACCTGGTGACCGCGCCGGTGATCGCCGGCCTGTCCGGCGAGGTTAGCGTGGTCGCGGTGGTCGCCAACCTCGCGGCTGAGCCGGTGGTCGCGCCCGCCACGGTCATCGGCGTGCTGGCCACCATGGTGACGCCGATGAACCAGTGGCTGGGCGAGATGTTGGCCCGTGCCACGAGTCCGGAGGCGTGGTGGCTCATCCACGTCGCCCGCTACACCTCCTCGATGCCGCTGGCGACGGTGCGGTGGCCGAGCGGCTTGCTCGGCGCTGCCCTGTTGGCCGCGGTGATGGTCGTCGGCTGGGCGGCGCTGCGGTCACGGCGATTGCGCGTCGTGGCAATGGTGGTCGTGGTCGGCGCCGTGCTGGTGTTGATGCCGGCCCGGCTCACCGGATCCGGCTGGCCGCCGACAGGGTGGGCGATGGTGAGTTGCGATGTGGGCCAGGGCGACGCGCATGTGCTGGCGACGTCCCAGCCCGGACGGGTGGTGCTGATCGACACGGGCCCCGACCTCAGCTCCATAGTGGGCTGTCTGCACCGGCTCGGCGTGGTCAGCATCCCGTTGATAGTGCTCAGCCACCTGCATGCGGACCACGTCGGCGGTTTGTCCTCGGTGCTCAGCGACTATCCCGTCGGCGCCGTCGGTGTCGGGCCGTTGCACGAGCCGGCGTGGGCTTGGGACCAGGTCCGCCGACAGGCATCGGACGCCGGCGTGCAGGTGGTGGACATCGTTGCCGGACAACGATTCGAGTTACCCGGAGTGAACATGACCGTGATCGCGCCCCAGGAGGCGCCGAGCCATCTCGGCCCCAACGCCGAGGGCACCCCCGTCAACGACGCGTCTCTCGTCGTGCGCGCCGACACCGCCGCCGGCCGCATCCTGCTGACCGGCGACATCGAACTGGAAGGCCAGGCCAACCTGTTGGCCACCAACGAAGACCTCTCCGCCGACGTGCTCAAGGTGCCCCACCACGGCAGCCGCTATTCGCTCCCGCGCTTCCTGGAACGGGTGCATCCCCGCGTCGCCATGGTCAGCGTCGGCGCCGGCAATCCCTTCGGGCACCCCAGTTCGCTGATCCTGGATGCCCTGAAAGGGGAAGGAGCAACGGTGTTGCGCACCGATGAGGACGGCGATGTCGCCATCATCGCGAGCCGGGACGGCCCGCTCATTGCCCGCCGTGGATCACCACGAGTCGTCCACTAGCACGATTCTTCGACGCCGCAGCCCTGATCAGCCAGGTCCCGGAGCCGGTGCGTCCGGGGCATCGGCGGTCATGACCTGATCATCGCAGCGACAGGCCCTCGCCGGCAGGCGGTTTCTAGAGCCGTCCGCCGGAGGCGCTGTCGCCGGACAGCCGCTGGGCCAGGTAGACGGGCACGGTGGAGGCCAGGATCAGGACGACGGCCACGACGTTGACGATCGGGGCCTGGTTGGGGCGGAAGAGGTTGTCGTAGATCCAGATCGGCACGGTCTCCAGGCCGGCGCCGAGGGTGAACGTGGTGACGATGACCTCGTCGAAGGAGAGGGCGAAGGCGAGGAGGCCGCCGGCGAGGAGGGCGGAGCGCAGCATCGGGAACGTGACGAGCCGGAAGGTGGTGATGCCGTCGGCGCCGAGGTCCATCGACGCCTCCTCCAGGTTGTTGCCCAGGCGCCGCAGGCGGGCCACGACGTTGTTGAACACCACGACGATGCAGAACGTCGCGTGGGCGACGATCGCGGTGAACAGGCCGAGGTTGATGCCCAGGATGGTGCGGAAGGCGTTGTTCAGCGCGATGCCGGTGACGATGCCGGGCAGCGCGATCGGCAGCACGATGAGCAGTGAGATCGGGTTGCGGCCGATGAACTTGTAGCGCTGGAGGGCAAACGCCGCCATGGCGCCGAGCACCAGCGCGATGGCCGTGGCCGCCAGGCCGGCCTCCACGCTCGTGCGCAGCGCCGCCAGCGCCCCGTCGTTGGCCGCGGCCCGGCCCCACCACTCCAGGGTGAAGCCGCCCGGCGGCCAGCCGAAGGTCGTGTCCGAGTTGAAGGAGTTGAGGAACACCACCAGCAGCGGGAAGTAGATCACCGCCAGTCCCAGCGCCAGCGCGACCAGCAACACGCGCCTGGTGGTTCGGGAGAACGTCACGGCCGCGCCTCCTAGAGGGTGTCGACGGCGCCGGTGCGGCGGGCGGCGGCGAGGTACAGAAGCATGATCACGACGGGGACGGTGGCGACGGTGGCGGCGAAGGGGAGGTTGTTGGCGGCGCCGATGTTGTCGTAGACGACGTTGCCGAGCAGTTGGCTGGTGCCACCGACGATCTTGACGGCGATGTAGTCGCCCAGTGACAGGGAGAAGGTGAAGATCGAGCCGGCGATGACGGCGGGCAGGGCCAGGGGGAGCACGACGGAGAGGAACGTCCGCACGGAGCGGGCGCCGAGGTCGCCGGAGGCGTCGAGGAGGGAGTCGGGCAGGCGGTCGAGGCCGGCGTAGATGGGCAGGATCATGTACGGCAGCCACAGGTAGGACAGGGTGATCACGGTGGCGGGCAGGCCGTAGCCGGGGCCGTCGAGGCCGACGGGGACGAGCAGCCAGTGCAGCACGCCGTTGCCGGACAGCATGGACCGCCAGGCGTAGGCCTTGACCAGGTAGCTGGCCCACAACGGGGTCATCACGGCGATCACCAGCAGGCGCTGGGTGCGCCGGGACGTGAACTTGGCCATGGCGAAAGCCATCGGGAAGGCGATCACGGCGTCGACGAGGGTGACGATCACGGCGACGCCGACCGTGCGGACGGTGATGGTGCGGTAGACGGCGTCCCGGGCGAGGGTGGCGAAGTTGTCCAGCGACCAGCTGACCACCACCCGCCCGGTGAACACGTCGGTGCTCCAGAACGCGGTCACGAACAGCGCCGCGAGCGCGCCGAGGTAGGCGACACCGAGCCAGGCCAGGGGCGCGGACAGCAGGATGCCCAACCGCAGCCTCGGAGTGCGGCGCAGGTACGCCGACAACCGGCGGCGCGGGGAGCCCGCGGGTCGCGGCGTGTTCGTGATCGCGGCGGTCACCGGGTCAACCCTTGATCTCGGTCCAGGCCTGGGTCCACGCGCCGTAGTCCTCGCATTTGACGTCGGTGCGGCCGTCGAGGCACTGGGAGATCGGTGTGGTCCAGTAGGCGATCTTCGACGCGTAGGCCGAATCACCGGCGTGGTAGGTGTCGCAGTGCTTGGTGTCGCTGGTCTGGGCGCATGCCTTGGAGTTGGCCGGGGCCTCGCCGAAGTACTCGGCGACCTGGGCGTTGACCTTGGGGCTGATGATGTAGTTCATCCACAGGTAGGCGCAGTTCTTGTGCTGCGACTTGGCCGCCACCATCCAGGTGTCCGACCATCCGGTCGCGCCCTCGGACGGCACGGTCGACTCCACCGGGGCCCCGCCGGTCTTGGCGACGTTGACGGTCACCTGCCACGCGGTGCCCAGGACGGCGTCGCCGCTGGTCAGGGACTGGCTCTCCTTCAGGTAGTCCGACCAGTACTCGCTGACCAGGGGACGCTGCTTCTTCAGCAGGTCGACAGCGGCCTGGAACTGGGTGCTGTCCAGCGCGTAGGGGCTCCTGATGCCCAGGCCGGGCTGGTGCGCCTTGAGGTACAGGGCGGCGTCGGCGATGTAGATCGGCGAGTCGTAAGCGGTGATCTTGCCCTTGTACTTGGAGTTCGGGTCGAACAGCGCCGACCACGAGGTGGGAGCGGGGCTCACCTTGTCGGAGCGCCAGGTGAGCAGGTTGGCGCCCCAGCCGTGCGGGATGCCGTAGGCGACGCCGGCGACGCTGTTCCACGACTGGTTCTTGAGGAAGCCGAACACGTCGGCGTAGTTGGGCACGAGCGAGGTGTTCACCGGTTCCACGTCGCCGGAGGCGATCAGGCGCAGCGAGGCGTCGCCGGAGGCGGAGACGACGTCGTACTGGCCGGTCTTCATGAGGCTGATGGCCTCGTCGGAGGTGCCGAACGGCTTGACGTTGACCTTGCAGCCGGACTCCTGCTCGAACGGGGTGACCCAGTTGACCTTGGGGTCGTTGGAGCCGTTCTCCGCGTAGCCGGGCCAGGCCAGCACGGACAGCTGACCCTCGCCCGCGCCGAGCTTGCCCAGCGCGGGCAGCGACGGCGGGGTGAAGGCGGTGCCGCCGCCGGTGGCCGCCGTATTGCCGCTGGTGGTGCCGCACGCGGTGAGCACGAGGCCCGCCGCCAGCAGTCCGGCCAACAGCGCCGTGTTCTTCATGATCGACCTTTCACTCGCTACCGGTGACCGGGAAGTTGTGCTCGTGCCGCCAGGTCAGGCGGACCCGGCCGTCGGTGAAGCCGGGCACGCCGTCGGTGTTCTGCCGCACCACGGACAACCGGCCGCCGGCGTCGAGGGCGACCTCGAAGCGCAGGATCGCGCCGGCGTACACCACGTCGGTGACGGCGCCGGTGGCGACGGTCTCGCCGGGACCGGCCGGGCGGGCCAGATCGCCGTCGATGCGGATCTTCTCGGGACGGATGCTGAACAGCCCGGCCATGCCGATCACCGCCTCCGCCGCGCGCCCGCCGAGCAGGTTGGAGGTGCCGACGAAGCCGGCGACGAACGCGGTCGCCGGCCGCTCGTAGACCTCCTGCGGGGTGCCGACCTGCTCGATCCGGCCGGCGTTGAACACCGCGATCCGGTCGCTCATGGTCAGCGCCTCGTCCTGGTCGTGGGTGACGAACACGAAGGTGATGTCGACATCTCTCTGTAGTTGCTTGAGTTCGCTCTGCATTTCGTGCCGGAGTTTCAGGTCCAGCGCGCCGAGCGGCTCGTCGAGCAGCAGCACCTTGGGCCGGTTGACCAGGGCGCGGGCCAGCGCGACGCGTTGGCGCTGGCCACCGGACAACTGGGACGGTCGGCGCCGGCCGTAGTCGTCGAGGCGCACGGATCTGAGCGCGTCGGCGGCGCGGCGCCGGCGTTCGGCCCTGGGCACGCCCTTGACCCGCAGTCCGTACTCGACGTTCCTGGCGACGTTCATGTGCGGGAACAGGGCGTAGTCCTGGAAGACGGTGTTCACGTCGCGGTCGAACGGCGCCAGTCGGCTCACGTCCTGGCCGCCGAGTTCGACCGTGCCGTCGGTGGGCTGCTCGAAGCCGGCGATCATCCGCAGCACTGTGGTCTTGCCGGAGCCCGACGGGCCGAGCATGGCGAAGAATTCACCCGGTCGGATGTCGAGGTCGACGCCGTCGACCGCGGTGACGGAGCCGAAGTTCTTGCGCAGGCCGCGCAGCCGGACCGCGGGCACCGCGGAAGCGGCCGGCGGGTGGTCGCCGAGCGCGACGTCGGGGGCTTGGTGGGGCATCGCGGGCCTCCGGTGCTCTGCGGAGATGGTCTGCGGCCTACAGGGCGCTCATCACGTGCTTGATCCGGGTGTAGTCCTCCAGCCCGTACAGCGAGAGGTCCTTGCCGTAGCCGGACTTCTTGAAGCCGCCGTGGGGCATCTCGGCGACGAGCGGGATGTGGGTATTGATCCACACGCAGCCGAAGTCGAGGCGGGCGGCCATGCGCATGGCCCGCTGGTGGTCGGTGGTCCACACCGACGACGCCAGCCCGTACGGCACGCCGTTGGCCGCGCCGAGGGCCTCGGCCTCGTCGGCGAAGCGCTGCACGGTGATCACCGGGCCGAAGATCTCGTGCTGGCTGATCTCGTCCTGCTGTCGGACGCCGGAAACCACGGTGGCGCCGTAGAAGTAGCCCTTGTCGCCGATGCGGCTGCCGCCACTATGGACGGTCGCGTGCGGGGGCAGCCGGCCGAGGAAGCCGGCGACGCGGTCGAGCTGGCCGGCGCTGTTGAGGGGCCCGTAGTCGGCGGAGGTGTCGTCGGGGCCGCCGGTTCTGGTCGCCAGGGCATGCGTGGTGAGGGCGGCGACGAAGTCGTCGTGCACCTCGTTGGCGACGAGCACTCGAGTTGCGGCGGTGCAGTCCTGGCCGGCGTTGAAGTAGCCGGCCATCGCGATGGTCTCGGCGGCGGCCTCGATGTCGGCGTCGGCGAACACGATGACCGGGGCCTTGCCGCCCAGCTCCAGGTGCACTCGCTTGACGTCGGCGGCGGCCGCGCTCGCGACCTCGGTGCCGGCACGGACCGAGCCGGTGATCGACACCATCGCCGGGATCTCGTGGCCGACCAGCGCACGGCCGGTGTCGCGGTCGCCGCAGATCACGTTGAACACGCCGGGCGGCAGGTGCTCGGCGGCGATCTCCGCCAGCAGCACCGTGGACGCCGGCGTGGTGTCCGAGGGCTTCAGCACCACCGTGTTGCCCGCCGCCAGGGCCGGCGCGATCTTCCAGACCGCCATCATCAGCGGGTAGTTCCAGGGCGTCACCTGCGCGCACACCCCGACCGGCTCCCGCCGTACGAAGGAGGTGTGGCCAGGCATGTACTCGCCGGCCGACTTGCCCTCCAGCACCCGGGCCGCGCCGGCGAAGAACCGGAGCTGGTCCACGACCACCGGCAGTTCCTCGGATGCCGTGAGCGCCAACGGTTTCCCGGTGTTCTCGCATTCCATGCGGACCAGCTCGTCGGACCGCTCCTCGACCGCGTCGGCGATCTTCAGCAGGGCCAGTTGGCGCTGGGCCGGTGTCGTGTCCCGCCAGGACTCGAAGGCCGCCTGCGCGGCGTGCAGGGCGCCGTCGACATCGGCTGCCTCGGCTACCGGAGCCGTGCAGTACGCCTGTCCGGTCGCCGGGTCGATGACGTCCGCGCGGTGTCCGGAGGCGGAGTCGACCTGGGCCCCGTCGATGAAGTGGTGCAGCTGTCGCATGGCGACTCCCTGCGGTCCCGGGGTGGCGGAGGAACGGGATGGACGTAAACATATGAGTCCATATGTCATATAGCAAGGGTGTGGGGGAGGATTGAGGGTGCCGAGAGCGGCCGGGGGAGCCGGGGAGCGGAGCGCGGGTGGGTGCGGCGTCGGAGGACGAAAGGGTGAGGGTGGGCATGGGGCAGGCGAGGTCGCACGTGTTTGCGCCGCTGGGCGACCTCGGGCGGGCGGAGGCGGTGACGGCGCGGCTGACGGACGCGATCTCGATGGGGCTGCTGGGGGACGGGGAGCAGCTGCCGAGCGAGGCGGAGCTGGCGGGGCAGTTCGGGGTGGCCACGGTGACGGTGCGGGAAGCGCTGGTGGCGCTGAGACAGCAGGGCCTGGTGGCCACGAGACGGGGGCGCGGGGGCGGGAGCTTCGTGATCACGCCGGACCAGGGCGCGCCGGCGTCGTGGCAGCAGCGGCTGAGGGCGGTGTCGCTGAGCGAGCTGAGGGACATCGGGGACCACTACCTGGCGGTGGCGGGGGCGGCGGCGAGGCTGGCGGCGGAGCGGAGCTCGCCGGAGGACGTGGAGCGGCTGTGGCTGGCGACCGAAGACCTGCGCAATGCCACCGGAGCTGCGACGAGCAACCAGCGGAACGCCACCGAGGCTGCGATGAGCAATCAGGGCAATGCCACCGGAGCTGCGACGAGCGACCAGGGCAGCCCGGGGCAGGCGAGGGCGGAGCGGCAGTTCCACCTCGAAGTCGCGGCGGCGGCGCAGTCGCCGAGGCTTACCCACCAGGAGATCCAGCTCCAGGGGGAGCAGGGCGGCCTGCTGTGGCTACTGCCGAGCCACAACGGGCACGCGGAGCACGGGGCGATCACGGAGGCGATCGCGCGGCAGGACGGGGAGCTGGCCCGGAAGCTGACGGAGGAGCACATCCTGGAAGCGGTGGACCGGCTCGTGGACATGCACCTGAACCTGCTGTAACCCTAAGCGCGGGCCAATCGCGCAGCCGAGGTGGGCATCATGGGCTCTCACGCTGGTGACGAGGTCGTCGAACAGGTCGCGGCGATCGTGGAGGACGTCTTCGACCGGCTGAAGCCGGTGCTGGTGGCGGTGGAGTCGCTGCTGGTGGAGGTGGCGGAGCCCAGAGCCGAGGACCTGGAGCACATCAGGCCGCGGGTGGTGGACGCGCTGGGTGGCCTGGTGATCGGGGCGGGCTATGTGGCGGCGCCGCACGTGCTGACGGACCAGGAGTACGGGTTCGAGTGGTGGACTGCCACGAGCGCGGAGCCGGAGCAGCTGTTCATCAGCCTGGAGCCGGGCAGCGCGAACTTCCTGGACTACACAAGGCAATCCTGGTTCACGGTGTCGAGGGACACGGGCCGGCGGCACGTGAACGGCCCGTACGTGGACTATCTCTGCACGGACGAGTACACGCTCACGTTCACGGTCCCGGCGCAGCGGAACGGCGCGTTCGCGGGAGTGGTGGGGGCGGACGTGTTCGTGCGGGAGTTCGAGCACGTGCTGCAGCCGAAGCTCAGGAGCCTGGGATCGCGAGCGGCCCTCGTGAACGCCCAGGGCCGGGTGATCGTCTCCAACAGCGCGAAATCGCCGACGGGATCGCTGATGCGGGACGCGGACGTGCCGGCGTGGTGGAACGCCGGCGCACAGGCGCGCGCCGGCGTTCGTCGCTGTGGAGACGCCCCGATAGTGCTGGTGACGCCTTAGAGACCCAGGGCCTCGATGACGGCGGCGGCGTTGGGCGGCACGGTGGCCTTGGGCCCGATGTGGTCGGCCACGGCGTCGAGGGTCTTGAGCCCGTCGCCGGTGATCAGCAGCACGGTGTCGGCGTCGGGGTCGAGCTGGCCGGTCTCGATGAGCTTCTTCGCGGTCGCGACGGTCACGCCGCCGGCGGTCTCGGCGAAGATGCCCTCGGTGCGGGCCAGCAGCCGGATGCCCTCGACGACCTCCTCGTCGGTGACGTCCTCGACGGCGCCGCCGGTGCGGCGCACGGTGTCCAGCACGTACGGGCCGTCGGCGGGGGCGCCGATGGCCAGCGACCGGGCGATGGTGTCGGGGCGGACCGGCGTCACGACATCGGTGCCGGCCTTGTAGGCGGAGGCGACCGGGGAGCAGCCGGTGGCCTGGGCGCCGAACACGCGGTACGGGGTGGCGTCGACCAGCCCGAGCTCGCCCAGCTCGCGGAAACCCTTGTCCACCTTGGTCAGCTGCGAGCCGGAGGCGACCGGCACCACGATCTGCCCGGGCAGCCGCCAGCCGAGCTGCTCGGCGACCTCGTAGGCCAGGGTCTTGGAGCCCTCGGCGTAGTACGGGCGGACGTTGACATTCACGAACGCCCAGTCCTCGTGCTCGGCGGCGAGCTGGGTGGCCAGCCGGTTCACGTCGTCGTAGTTGCCGTCCACGGCGATCAGCGCGCCGTCGTAGACCGCGGTGGTGAGGATCTTGGCCTTCTCCAGCGAGGACGGGATGAGCACGACCGACTCCCAGCCGGCGCGGGCGGCCGCGGCGGCCACGGCGTTGGCCAGGTTGCCGGTGGAGGGGCAGGCCAGCACCTTGAAGCCGAGCTGGCGGGCGGCGGCCAGCGCCACGGCGACGACGCGGTCCTTGAACGAGTGCGTCGGGTTGCCGGTGTCGTCCTTGACCCACAGGTTGCGCACGCCCAGGGCGGCGCCGAGGCGGTCGGCCTTGACCAGGCGGGTGAGGCCGGGGTCGGTGTTGGGGTAGGCCTGCACGTCGGTGGGCACGGGCAGCAGGTTGCGGTAGCGCCAGATGGACTTGGGGCCGGCCTCGATGTCCTCGCGGCGCACCCGGCCGAAGTCGTAGGCCACTTCGAGGGGGCCGAAACACTCGCTACAGGCGAACTCGGCGGCCAGCGGGATCTGGTGGCCGCACTCGCGACAGCTCAGGGCACGCGCGGGGCCGAGGTTGAAGGCGGCGGCGGTGCGGGCGTCGACGGTCGAGGTCATGGGAGGTATCTCCTCATCTTTCCCACGTGTGGGTCGGAATTGGCACCGTGATCGACGCACCGCAAAGCGTGCGTCGCCGGTTGCCGGGGCTTCAACGGGCCGTTCCCTCTGCCCCTCTGGATGAGCGGTATTCAGTTGTGACCTGCACGGTACGGCACCTCGACCTGGCATCGCCACTCAATCGCCCACCATGCGGGACGTGGAAGGATGGTCGGGTGAGTGCCGCCCCCGAACCGCTGCTGCTCGTGCTCGGCGACGAGGAACTGCTGGTCGAACGGGCCGTGCGGGCCGCGTTGGCGCAGGCCCGCGAGGTCGACCCGACCGCCGATCTGACCCGCCAGCGGGTGACTGACCTCACCCCTCCGGAGCTGGCCGAGCTGCTGAGCCCGTCGCTGTTCGCCGAGGGCCGCGTGGTGGTGCTGGAGGGCGCGCAGGAGGTGGGCAAGGAGATCGCCGACGCGGTCCTGTCCTACGCCAAGGCGCCGTCCGACGGCATCGTGCTGATCGTGCTGCACACCGGCGGCGGCCGGGCCAAGGTGGCCAAGGACCTGCCGGGCGCGCTGAAGAAGGCCGGCGCGGCGGTGGTGGAGTGCTCGAAGATCACCAAGCCGGCCGACCGGGACGCGTTCGTCAAGGACGAGGTGCGGCGGGCCGGCGGCAAGATCGATCCGGCCGGCCTGGCGGCGCTGGTCGAGACCGTCGGCAACGACCTGCGTGAGCTGGCCGCGGCCGCCTCGCAGCTGGTCACCGACAACGACGGCAAGGTCGACGAGGCGGCGGTGCGCCGCTACCACCAGGGCAAGGCCGAGGTGACCGGCTTCGCCGTGGCCGACCTCGCGGTCGTGGGGGATCGGGCCGGCGCGATGGAGGCGCTGCGCTGGGCCATGCTGCTCGGCGTGCCGCACGTGCTGGTGGCCGACGCGCTGGCTGAGGGCGTGCGCACGGTGGCCAAGGTGGCCTCGGCCGGTCGCGGCGACCCGTTCCGGATGGCTGGCGACCTGGGCATGCCACCGTGGAAGGTGAAGCGGGCGCAGGGCCAGGCCCGCGGCTGGTCGCCGGCCGGGCTGGCGGCGGCGATGCAGGTCGTGGCCGCGCTCAACGCCGACGTGAAGGGTGTGGCGGCCGACGCGGACTACGCGTTGGAGCGGGCTGTGCTCAAGGTGGTCGCGGCACACCAGATGGGCTGACCGGTCGGGCAGCGCTGACGCGCGAACGGGCGGTGAGAGCCGAGTTCTGCTCGAATCGCTGCGCCGATGCGCAGCGGTCTCCTACCGTGGCGGGGATGCTTCGACGACCCGTGGGATCCGACTGGGGGAAACCAGGGTCGTGACCACGGATAGAGGTCGGATGCGCAAGCTCTTACCGTTGCTGTTGGCCGTGTTCACGGTGATCGTCCTGGGGCCGACGGCCCAGGCCCGAACCGTGGAAACCCCGAGCGCCGCGGGCTGGCGGGTGGTGGACGGCCAGGTTGTCTGGACGTCGCCGACGCCGCTGACCGGCGACGCGCCGGTGGAGTTCTGGTCCGGCGGCAAGCTACTGGGCCGGGCCGGCCCGAGTCGCGACCACCGCACGTTCTCCTTGCCCGGCAAGGCGATCGGCGATCCTAGCAAGATCGAGGTCCGGGCCGGCGGCCAGCGGCTGGACGCCCCGGACCCGAAGGCCAAGGCCGACTCTCAGTCGCCGGCCGCGCTGCCGCCGTTGCTGCCCAAGGGATCCGTGGATCCCGGCACTCCAGGCCACTATCAGACGATCACCGGCGAGTACACGCTCGACCCGGTGCCGCTGCCCGGGCTGAACGGGTCGACCGAGATGCAGGCCGTCGTCGTGGCCCCGAAGAACGCCCCGGGTAACCGCCCGCTGGTGCTGTTCCTGCACGGCCGGCACCAGGCCTGCTACAGCCCGACCGGCGGCGGTGGCGATCCCGTGGGCTGGCCGTGCCCGCCCGGCTTCCTGCCGGTGCCGAGCTATCGCGGCTACCTTCAGACGCAGCAGTTGTTGGCATCACAGGGTTACGTGACGGTCTCCATCTCCGCGGACGCCATCAACGCCCTCGACTACCAGGTCACCGACGGTGGCGCGCAGGCGCGCTCCTCACTGGTCCGGCTGCACCTGGGGCACTGGGCGGACTGGGCCGGCTCCGGTCGCGCATCGGCGCCGCAGATCGTCAAGGACGCTCCGGTCGCCGACATGTCGAACGTGTTGCTGGTCGGGCATTCCCGTGGCGGCGAAGGCGTCAACCAGGCGGCGCTGGACAGCCTGGCCCCGCCGCCGTTCGACTCGGGCTACTCGGGCCCGGTCCGCTGGACGATCCGTGGCAACGTGTTCATCGCGCCGACGATCTTCGGCCAGAACCCGACCCCGGACGTGCCGTCGGTGACCCTGCTGCCCGCCTGCGACGGTGACGTCTCGGACCTGCAGGGCCAGCAGTACATCGACTCGACGCGGGGCGTCAGCAAGGGCAAGGCCTTGCACAGCGCCCTGTACATCGCCGGCGCGGACCACAACTTCTTCAACTACGAGTGGACGCCGGGCGTTTCCGTGGCCCCGTCGGTGGACGACTACCGCCCCGGCACCACCCCTAATCCGCTCTGCGACACCGGCCAGCCGGCCCGTCTGACCGCGCCGCAGCAGCGTGCCGGCGGCGCGACCTACGTCGCCGCGGCGGCGCACCTGTTCCTGGACCACGACTTGCGCGTGCAGCCGCTGCTGGACGGCACCGGGGTGCGGGCGCCGTCGGCCGATCCGGCTCGCGTGCTGAGCGCGGCCCTCGGCGCGGAGCGCACGCCGGTGGTGATCCCGGACGGGACCACCAAGATCTCCGGCAGCGCCAAGCTGTGCGACGAGATCGACGCGGCCAGCGCCTGCCTGACCGGGACGACACGGTTCAAGTCACCGCACGCGGTGGCGATGAACTCGTCGCCGACCGAGGCCGGCCGGTCCGCGATCGACGTGCGCTGGTCGTCGGC
>NZ_KK037166.1:3714101-3754442 GCF_000568255.1 Kutzneria sp. 744 | reverse complement strand
CCGACGGCGTCCACGGTCGCCGGCGGGGCCCTGACCTGGCACGTCGCTGTCCACGCCGGCCGACGTGGGCATCTTCGCGGTCGGCTCGTTCGTGGCGCCGTCGACCGGGCCCGAGTTGACCACCGCGGACGTGGATCCGAACTGGCTGCGGTCGTTCGGGGTCGACCCGTCGCCGGCCCGGCCGCTGTCGACGGTCGGCGGGCTCTGGGTGTACGAGTACCTGGCCGCCGGGACGGTCGACGCCGAGGCGTCGATCCCGACCCTGGCCACCGGCGGCCCGGACAAGCACGTGCGGCTGCACGTCACGTCTACCCGCCGCAGCTGGGGCTGGACGTCACGGTCACCGGCACGGTGGCAGCCAAATAGACAGAACGCCCCGCCCGCGAAAGCGGGCGGGGCGTTCTCGAAGCGGCGTGCTCAGCCGATCTTGTTCACGGCCGCGGCGAGCGCGGACTTCTTGTTGGCCGCCTGGTTGGCGTGGATGACGCCCTTGCTGGCGGCCTTGTCCAGGCTGCGGGAGGCGACCCGGACCAGCTCGAGGGCCTTGTCCTTGTCGCCGGCGGCGACAGCCTCGCGGACCTTGCGGACGGCGGTCTTCACACCGGACTTGACCGCCTTGTTGCGCAGGCGAGCGGCCTCGTTGGTCTTGATCCGCTTCTGCTGCGACTTGATGTTCGCCACGCGACTGCCTCTCAGTTCACTGCGTCTGGGTCGTGTCGCACTTCACACGGCACCCGATCTGCGACAGCACCGGGTCTTCCTCCACGACGGAACGCCGCACGACACGAGCAGCCAGTCTAACGCACCGTGAACGGCGCCTGCGCGGTGCCCACGACCACGGCGTACGCGCCCTTCTCCACCTCGCGCCTGCCGGCGGCGTCCACGTCGCCCGGGGTGATCCCGAGCTGGCTGACGTTGAACTTGACCTGGACGGTCTTGGACTCGCCGGGCTTGAGGTCGACCCGGGTGTAGCCGACCAGCCGCTTGTCCGGCACGAGCACGGGGCTGACCGCCTGGTGCACGTACACCGGCACCACCGTGCTGCCGGCGACCGTACCGCTGTTGGTCACCGTCACCGACACCGTCTCCTTGCCGTCGGTCCGCACGGTGGCGGCGCTCACGGTCGGCGTGGAGGTGGCGAAGGTCGTGTAGGACAGGCCGAAGCCGAACGAGAACAGCGGGTCGTAGCCGGAGCTGGCGCCGCCGTTGGTGCCGGGCAGCTGGTCGTAGGACATCGGCAGGTCGCCGACGGTCTTGGGCCACGAGACGGGCAGCTTGCCGCTGGGGTTGGCCTTGCCGAACAGGATGTCGGCCAGCGCGTGGCCGCCCTCGGAGCCGGGCAGCCAGGACTGCAGCAGGGTCGGCGCGGTGGCCACGGAGCCGAGCACCAGCGGCCGGCCGGTCATCAGCACCACGACCACCGGCTTGCCGGTCGCCTTGAGCGAGTCCACCAGGGACTGCTGGGCGGCGGTCAGCGTCGGGTTCTCCTTGTCGTTGGTGCCCTCGGCGCCGGCCTTCTCGCCCAGCACCACGACCACGGCGTCGGCGTCGGCCGCCTGCGCCACCGCGGTGTCGTCGGTCGCGCCGACCACGGTGGCGTTCGGCACGGCTTCCTTGATGCCCTGCAACGCCGTGACGACCGGCGGCGTCGGGCCGCCCGGCGTGACGCCCTGCCAGTTCACGGTCCAGCCGCCGAACTGCTGGGCCGGGTTGTCCGCGCTGTCGCCGGCGACGACGATCTTGTGCACGCCGGTGGACAGCGGCAGCGTCTTGTTGTCGTTGCGCAGCAACACGGTCGACTCGGTGGCGGCCTGCCGCGCGAGGTCGGTGCCGGCCCCGTTGACGATGCCGTCGGCCGCGTTCTCGTCGACGAACGGCTTGTCGAACAGGCCCAGCTCGAACTTGAGCTTGAGGATGCGGCCGACGGCCTCGTCGATGCGGTGCTGGCTGATCAGTCCGTTGTGGACGTCGTCGGTCAGCGCCTTGGTGTAGCCGGCGGCGTCGGAGGGCTCCATCGCCATGTCCACGCCCGCGTTCACGCTCATCGCGATGGCGGTCGGGTAGTCCGGCGCGGCGTGGTACTTGGTGACCAGGCTGGCCATGTCAGACCAGTCGCTGACGGTCACGCCGGTGAAGCCCATGCGCTGGCGCAGCTCGGTGGTGAGCATGAACTTCGACGCGTGCACGGGGATGCCGTTGACCGCGCCGGAGTTGGCCATCGCGGTCAGCACGCCGGCGTCGATCTGCGGCTGGAAGGCCGGCAGGAACACGTCCTGGAGCTCACGCACGGGGATCTGCGCCGGCACCCGGTCGTGGCCTCCTGCCGGGGCCGAGTAGCCGGCGAAGTGCTTGGCGGTGGCGGCCAGCTTGGCCGTGGCGCCCTTGCCGTCGTAGGCCTGCAGACCGGTGACCAGGGAGCCGGCCAGGGAGCCGGCCAGCAGCGGGTCCTCGCTCAGCGTCTCGTAGTAGCGGCCCCAGCGGGTGTCGCGGGAGATGTCGGAGACGGGCGCGAAGTCCCAGAACACGCCGGTCGCGCGCATCGTCGCCGAGGTGGACTCGCCCATCTTCTCGGCCAGCGCCGGGTCCCAGGTGGCGCCGACGCCGATCTGCTGCGGGAACATCGTGGCGGTCACGAGGTTGTTGTCGCCGTGCACGCCGTCGGCCCCGTACAGCACGGGGATCTTGAGGCGGTTGTTGTCCAGCGTGTAGTGCTGGATGCCGTTGGTGATCTGGGCCCAGCCCTTGGCGGTGTTGTCCACCGGGTAGTCGCCGCCGCCGGACAGGATCGAGCCGACGTGCGCGTCCACCAGCACCTGCTGCTCGCAGGAGGCCACCAGCGGGCCGTTGGCGTTGTTGCAGTCGCCGCGCAGCTTGCCCACCCTGATCTGCGCCATCTGGCCGACCTTCTCGGCCAGCGTCATCCGGCGCAGCAGGTCGTTCACGCGGTACTGGGCCGGCACCGCGGGGTTGAGGTAGATGGGTCTGCCGTGGTCGTCGGAGCCGGTCGGTCCGCTGGGTGACGCCTGGCCGCTGGACTGGGCCAGCGCCGTGGTCAGCGCGATGACGGCCGTCATCGCGAGGGCGGCGCGGATACCGGGGCGGATTCGGGCCACTGTGCCTCCTGTTCTGGCTGGTAACGCAGTTGTCACCTTTGTCCGAGAGGCCCCGTGACCAGTAGCGCCGATCGGGGGATTTGGAAGCGCTCCCATCCCGCGATCTGGGCACACACAGTGACGTGTTTCAGAGTTTTTACAGTGCTGCCAAGGACTTTCCTTGCGTCACGGTGGTTCGGACAACGCGGGTGATCGTCACACGGGTGCCCGTGAGCGGTGCCGGGAGGGGACGGATTTCCGCAGCTGAGCGCCCGATTGGACACGGTTCCTGAACGTCCCAGCATCTGGTCACGGATGTGAACGCGACGCGGTTCGGGCATCCATGGTTGTGAACGATTACCGCCGTCCGGGGGGTCACGCGAACACTCGACCGGGCGCTAGCGTCCGGTGGTGCGCCGATATCTCACCGCTCTGCTAGTCGCCGTTGCCGCGTTGAGCGTGGTGACGGCCGCGCCCGCGAGCGCCGCCGATCGTGTCGTCACCGACTACCAGGATCCGCTGACCGCGCTGCCGCCGGTCAGCAGACCGCCGACCCCGCACTGCGCGGTCACCGCCATGCAGCACGTGTTCGCCAACTCCTATGGCCAGCCCTACGTCGGCACGCTGACGCCGCCGGCCGAGTGCGCCGGGCCGTGGACCAAGGTGGTGCTGAGCTGGACCGGCAAGAGCCAGGGCCGCCAGTACGACCGGCTCGCCGGCCTGTGGATCGGCGGGGCCGAGGTGCTGCGGACCTCGACGCCGGAGCCGGACCCGTCCGGCATCACCTGGAGCTTCGACCGCGACATCACCGAGTTCTCGCCGCTGCTGCACCAGCCGCAGCCGTTCGTGGTGGACCTGGGCAACGTCGTCAACGACACCTACACCGGGCCCTACGACATCACCGTCACGATCACCTACTACCAGGCCGACCGGGCCCATCCGGCGCCGAAGCAGGCCGACACCGTGCTGCCGCTGGCCGCCGACGCCTCGAAACCGGGCTGGCAGGACCTGGCGGCCGGCAAGAACTACACCGCCCAGGTGACCGTGCCGGCCAACACCGCGAAGCTGACCGCCGAGATCTACGCGCGGGGCGGTGGCTGCGAGGAGTTCTGGTGGTCGAACGTGCCGGATTCTCTGGTGCAGGCCAATCCCTCCGCCGGGCTGTGCGGCGGCGGGGCCTACCGTGAGGTCGAGGTGACCGTCGACGGCCGGCCCGCCGGGGTCGTGTCGCCGTACTCGGTGATCTACACCGGCGGCGTGGCGCCCATGCTGTGGCGGCCGATCACGGCGATCGACTCCATCGTCACGCTGCCGTACACGATCGACCTGAGCCCCTTCATCGGTCTGCTCACCGACGGCAAGCCGCACACCGTGCAGCTGATCCCGCCGAAGGGCATCGTCGACCTGTGGACGCTGGGCGGAAACCTGTTCGCCACCACCGATCCGCACGTCAAGCGGGTCACCGGCACGCTGTTGCAGGACATCGTGCCGGACGCTGATGTGCGGACCACCACCAACGGCACCGGCCTCGACAACAAGGTCGTCACGCACGTCCAGCGGTCTTGGCGGACCGCCGGGGTGCTGCACACCTCGGCCGGCTTCGTGCCGGTGAACTCGACCGGGCAGTGGACCTTCGACAACACCACGACCCTGGCCGACTCGGGAGCGAAGCAGACCACCGACCAGCGGGTGCTCGGCAACTACGGGACCAATGGCTTCGACTTCTCGCTGACCGCCGACGTCACCCAGCACATCGTGGACGACAACAACTACCGGATCGACGCGACCGTCCACCAGGGACGTCGCTTGTGGACGGTCGACGGCGGGCCGGCCGCGCTGAGCGTGGACACCATCGACACCAGCGGCGGATTCGGCCGCACCAACGGGGTGCTCAGCTACGCCGACGGGCAGTCCAGCGAGCGGTGGAGCGGCCTGGCCGACACCGGCCGCTTCTACTCCCACGACATCGACACCGCCCACGGCTACGTCACCCGCGACGTCCACTTCGGCTGACGCTCCCCTTTCCGCCCCGCCCCGCCTCCCCTCCACCCCCCCTTCTTCTCCCACATGTGGCCCACATTCGACTCCAGGAGTCGAATGTGGGCCACATGTGCCGAAATTTTGGGGAGGGTGGAGTGGGCGGGCGTCAGTAAATGCTGCCGGCGTTGACGACCGGCTGGGTGGCGCGGTCGCCGCACAGCACCACCAGCAGGTTGCTGACCATGGCCGCCTTGCGCTCCTCGTCCAGCTCGACGACGTCCCGCTCGGCCAGCCGGGCCAGGGCCAGCTCGACCATGCCGACCGCGCCCTCGACGATGCGCTGCCGGGCCGCGACGACCGCGCCCGCCTGCTGCCGCTGGAGCATCGCGCCGGCGATCTCGGCCGCATAGGCCAGGTGGGTCAGCCGGGACTCGATGACCCTCACGCCGGCCGACCGGACCCGCTCGGCGATCTCGGCCGACAGCTTGCCGGTGATCTCCTCGGCGTTCTCCCGAAGCGACAGCCGGTCGTCATCGGTGTGGTTGTCGTACGGGTAGCTGGTGGCGATGTGCCGCACCGCGGTCTCGGTCTGGATGCCGACGAACCGGACGAAGTCGTCGACCTCGAACGCGGCCCGGGCGGTGTCCTCGATCTGCCAGACGACCACCACCGCCATCTCGATCGGGTTGCCCTCGGCGTCGTTGACCTTGGCCACGGCGGTCTCGTGGTTGCGGATCCGCACCGACAGCCGCATGCGGCTGCTCAGCGGGTTCACGAAGTGCAGCCCGGGCGTGCGCACCGTGCCGGTGTAGCGGCCGAAGAACTGGATCACCGCGGCCACGCCCGGCGGCAGCACGAACAGGCCGCGCAGCATGATCAGGCCGACCACGGAGACCGCCAGCCACCCGAACTGCTGGGTGGTCGCCGCCACCACGATGCCGGCGACCAGCAGCACCAGCGCGAGCAGCAGCGCGAACCCGCCGGGCATCCGCTTCGCCGGTCGCTCGGCGATGGTCGGCTCCGGCGTGGGGATCTCGCTCATGGCCCCCTCCTCAATCTATCAATGTGATATCAGAACTGTACCACGGTGAAACGCCAGCGCGGCGGCGTTCCGAGGAGCATGATGGGGTGATCCGCACCGGCCGGGAGGGGAACGAGTTGGACACGGGAGGGCTGCCGGCGTACGGGCAGCAACAGTCGGCGGAACAGGCCCCGGCGCTACAGATCACCGGTCTGCGCAAGGCGTTCAACACCACAGTGGCCGTGGACGACGTCCAGCTGGTGGTGCCGAGGGGGTCGTTCTTCGGGCTGGTCGGCCCCAACGGCGCCGGCAAGACCACATCGCTGTCCATGGCCGTCGGGCTGCTGCGCCCGGACGCCGGGACCGTGCGCATCTTCGGCGTGGACGTGTGGGAGTCGCCGGAGCGGGCCAAGGCCCTGGTCGGCGTGCTGCCGGACGGCATGGCGCTGCCCGAGCGGCTCACCGGGCGTGAACTGCTCACGTACACGGGTCTGCTGCGCGGGCTCGACCAGGCCACGGTCGCCGCGCGCGCGGCCGAACTGCTGGGAGTTCTGGAGCTGGTCGACGCCGAGCGGACCCTGGTGATCGACTACTCGGCCGGCATGCGCAAGAAGATCGGCCTCGCCACCGCGCTGCTGCACGCCCCGAAGCTGCTGGTGTTGGACGAGCCGTTCGAGGCGGTCGACCCCGTGTCGGCGTCCACGATCCGCACGATCCTGCAGCGGTTCGTCGCCTCCGGCGGCGCGGTCGTGCTGTCCAGCCACGTGATGGAGCTGGTCGAGAAGCTCTGCGACCACGTCGCCGTGATCACCCGCGGGCGGGTCGTGGCCAGCGGGCCGGTGGAGCAGGTCCGCGGTGGACAGTCGCTGGAGCAGGCGTTCGTGCACCTGGTCGGCGGCCGCACCGGCGGCGGGGAAGGGCTGTCGTGGTTGGCGTCCTGATCCGCATGAAGCTGCGGGTGCTGTCGCACTCGCTCGGCGGGGCGCGGGCGGCGAGCTTCGCCTTCGGCGCGCTGGTCGGCCTCGCGGCCGGCGGCGTGTCGCTGTTCCTGGTGATGCTCGGCTACCAGAACGGCGTGTCCATCGGCACCACCGTCGCCTCGGTGATGATGCTGCTGTGGACGATCGGCTGGCTGATCGGTCCGATCATCATGGGCGGCGGCGACGAGACGCTGCGCCCGGAGAACTTCGCCCTGCTGCCCTTGTCGCCGACGAAGCTGGCCTTCGGTCTGCTGGGCGCGTCGCTGGCCGGCGTGCCGCCGGTGGCGACGGTGATCGCGTTCCTCGGCCTGGTGGTCGGGGCGCTGTGGCTCGGCGCGCTGCCGGCGATCGTTGCCGTGGTCACGGCCGTGCTGGCGCTGGCCCTGACCGTGCTGTTGTCGCGTGTGGTCGTCGGCGCGCTCGGGGCGGTGCTGGGATCCCGCCGCGGCAAGGATCTCGGCGTGCTGCTCGCGGCGTTGGCCGGCCTGTCCTACCTGCCGCTGCGGTACGCGGGGGAGGCGCTGGCCCCGGTCATTCTCCAGAACAACCCGGTGCTTGGCGGCACGCTGCGCTGGCTGCCGACCGGCTGGGCGCCGGCGGCGGTCGAGGGCGCGGCCACCGGCAACTGGCTGGCCGTGATCGGAGCGGTGCTCGCGTTGGCCGCGGCGGACGGTCTCCTGCTGCTGGCGTACTCGCGACTGCTGGTGCTGCGGCTGACCACGCCCCAGACCAACGTCGGCCCGGCGAAGGCGGGGAGGGTCAAGGCCTCCGGCCGCAGCCTGCTGCCGGCGACGCCGGTCGGCGCGGTGATCGGCAAGGAACTGCGGCTGTGGTGGCGGGACGCCCGGCGCCGGGCGATGCTGCTGACCTCGGTGCTGATCGGCCTGTTCATCCCGGTGTTCTCGTCGGCCGGCGGCCGCGGCGCGCTGGTCATGCTGCCGTTCGCCGGGCTGTGGGTCGTCGGCTTCTCCATGCTCCAGGTCAGCAATCTGTACGGCTTCGACGGCACCTCGGTGTGGCACACCATCGTCACACCCGGGGCGGCCCGGGCCGACGTTCGCGGGCGGCAGTGGGCGTGGGGGCTGATCGTCGGTCCTATCGCGATCGTGGCCGGGTTGGTGCTGCCCGGCGTGGCCGGCAGTTGGTGGGCGTACCCCTGGGTGCTCGGCGTGCTGCCGGCGATGCTCGGCGGCGGGGCCGGCTTCATGCTGCTGCTGTCGGTGTACTGGGCGTTCCCGATGCCGGTGCAGCGCGGCAGCAACCCGTTCAACCAGGGCAACCGGCCCGGCTGCTCACGGGGCCTGGTGCGCCTGCTGTCCATGCTGTTTCTGCTGGTCATCGCCCTGCCGTCGCTGATTCTGCTGATCGTCGGGCAGATCGCGCACAACCCGGTGCTGAGCTGGATCGCCGTGCCCGTGGGCCTGGCCACAGGCGGATTCGCGGCGTGGTGGCTGGGGCGGCTGGCCGAGCGGCGGCTGCTCGCCCGCGGCCCGGAGCTGCTGGCTCAAGTGAAGGCCGCTGGTTGATCGCCAGCTGGGTGACGGTGGCGCTGCGTAGCGTTGAGCTGGTGTTTCGTTGAGGTAACCAGTGGTTTGGAGTAGTGCCCTCAGCCGCCGCGCTGGGTGAAGATGTCGACCATGACGAGCAACGGGCGCGGCGACGGCGAGTTGTTTCGCGGTTACCTGAACCCGGCGCGGCCGCACGCCGGCGCGTACGACGAGATGTTCTCGGCCGACGCGTCCGTGCGGTCCGCGTACCGCTCGCTGCACGAGGTGCTGGCACCGTCCGATGTGGCCGATCTCAGCGCCAGGTCCGACGCGCTCGGGCGGGCCTTCGTGGATCAGGGCATCACCTTCTCGCTGTCCGGTCAGGAACGGCCGTTCCCGCTCGACCTCGTGCCCCGGGTGATCACCGCCTCGGAGTGGGCCAAGCTGGAGCGCGGCATCGTGCAGCGGACACGGGCACTGGAGGCGTTCCTGGCTGACGTCTACGGCGACGGGCAGATCGTCCGCGACGGGGTGCTGCCGCGGCGGCTGATCACCTCGTGCGAGCACTTCCACCGCGAGGCCGCCGGGATCGTGCCGCCCAACGGGGTGCGCATCCACGTCGCCGGCATCGACCTCGTGCGCGACGAGGCCGGCACGTTCCGCGTGCTGGAGGACAACGTGCGGTGCCCGTCCGGGGTGTCGTACGTGATGGAGAACCGGCGCACCATGGCCCGCGTCTTCCCGGACCTGTTCGCGCGGCACCGGGTTCGCGCCGTCGGCGACTACGCCGTGCACCTGCTGCGAGCCCTGCGCAACGCCGCCGCGCCCAATGCCGCCGACCCCAACGTGGTCGTGCTGACGCCCGGCGTGCACAATTCGGCCTACTTCGAGCACTCCCTGCTGGCCCGGCAGATGGGCGTGGAGCTGGTGGAGGGGCGGGACCTGTTCTGCCGCGACCACACCATCTACCTGCGCACCACCGAGGGCGAGCGGCAGGTGGACGTGATCTACCGCCGCATCGACGACCCGTACCTGGATCCCGTGCACTTCCGGCCCGACTCCGTGCTGGGCGTGGCCGGGCTGGCCAACGCCGCCCGCGCCGGCAACGTGGTGATCGCCAACGCCGTCGGCACCGGCGTGGCCGACGACAAGCTCGTGTACACCTACATGCCGGAGATCGTGCAGTACTACCTCGGCGAGAAACCGTTGCTGCCCAACGTGGACACCTTCCGGTGCTGGCTGCCGGACGAGCGGGCCCACGTGCTCGACCGGATGTCCGAGCTGGTGGTCAAGCCGGTCGAGGGCTCCGGCGGCTACGGCATCGTGTTCGGGCCGGAAGCCTCGGCGAAGGAGCTGAACGCGTTGCGGCGCAAGGTTCGCGGCAATCCCCGGGGCTGGATCGCGCAGCCGGTGGTGCAGCTGTCCACCGTGCCGACCAAGATCGGTGACAAGCTCTGCCCGCGGCACGTGGACCTTCGACCGTTCGCGGTCAACGACGGCAACTTCGTGTTCGTGCTGCCCGGCGGGTTGACGCGGGTGGCGCTGCCGGAGGGGAGCCTGGTGGTGAACTCCTCACAGGGCGGCGGTTCCAAGGACACCTGGGTGCTGGCGCCCCGATCGTCCACAGTGGAGAGTGAGCTGTCCGGGCCGGGGCTCGTGCAAGCCGTGCCGTTGGACGGCGTGGCGACCGAGCAGGGCCCGGAACTGACGGCATCCCAGCAACAGCAACAACAACAGCAGTGAGGGAGGCGTCGTGCTGGCGAGGAACGCGGAATCCCTGTACTGGATCGGCCGTTACGTCGAACGCGCCGACGACACCGCGCGCATTCTCGACGTGTCCGTCCACCAGTTGCTGGAGGACGCGACCGTCAATCCGGACGCGGAAAGCCGGCAGCTGCTGTCCGTCCTGGGCATCACGCCGCCCGACGGCACGACTCTGGACGTGTGGTCGCTGACCGAGCTGGTGGCCTACTCGTTGGGCAATGCCGCCTCCATCTGCGCCTCCGTGACGTCGGCGCGGGAGAACACCCGTGGCGCGCGGGAAGTCGTGTCCACGGAGATGTGGGAATGCCTGAACAGCATGTGGAATGCCGTGCCGGAGCGGCAGCGCTACGCCCGACAGGTGGGGCCGCACGCGTTCTTCTCCTTCGTGGAGGAGCGGGCCGCCATGTTCGCCGGGCTGGCCGACTCGACCATGAGCCGCGACGACGGCTGGCGGTTCCTGGTGCTGGGACGGTCCGTCGAACGCGTGGACATGATCGTGCGGCTGCTGCTTTCCCGTTCCGGTGACAAGGCTTCCTCGCCCGGCTGGGTCACCGTGCTGCGGTCCGCCGGCGCGCACGACACGTACCTGCGGACCTACCGTGGGGCCATGGACGCCAGTCGCGTGGTCCAGTTCTTGTTGCTGGACCGGCTCTTTCCCCGCTCCGTGTTCCACGCCCTGTCCCAGGCCGAGCAGTGCCTCGAACACCTCTACCACGCGCCCGGCCGTCGGGTCGGCGCCACCGCCGAGGCCTCCCGGCTGCTCGGCAAGGCTCGCAGCGATCTCGAGTTCCTGCGCATCTCCGAACTCATGGAGAACCTGCCCCGGCGGCTGAAGTCCTTGCAGGCCACCGTTCGCGACGTCGGCGAGGCTGTGTCGCAGCAGTACTTCCACTCCGTGCCCTGGGTCGCGTGGACCAACACGGAGGTGGGCGCATGAGTTGGCGGCTTCGTGTCACGCACACCACCGAGTACCGGTACGCCTCGCCGGTCACCCAGTCGTACAACGAGGTTCGACTCACCCCGCGCAGCGACCGGCGGCAGAACGTCGTGGTCAGCCGCGTGGAGACCCATCCCGCCACCCGCGCCTACCGGTACACCGACTACTGGGGCACCGTCGTCACCTCCTTCGACCTGCACGCTCCGCACACCGAGCTGTCCGTCGTCGGCTCCTCCGTCGTCGAGACCGGCGGCGAGGTCGCCCCCACCGGCGGCGCCACCTGGACCGACCTTCGCGGCGAGGACGTCCTCGACCGGTACACCGAGTACCTCGGCTGGACCGACTACGTGCCCCGGGACCGGGAACTCGCCGCCAAGGCCCGGGAACTCCGTCGCGGGCTCACCCCCGTCGACGCCGTCCACGCCGCCGCCTCCTGGGTTCATTCCCAGATGACCTACCGGCAGGGCAGCACCGGCGTGCACAGCTCCGCCGCCGACGCGTGGCAGGCCAAGGAAGGCGTCTGCCAGGACTACGCCCACCTCACCCTCGCCCTCCTGCGTGCCATGGGCATCCCCGCCCGCTACGTCTCCGGCTACCTGCACACCCGGGCCGACGGCGCCGCCAAGGAGACCGTGCAGGGTGAGAGCCACGCGTGGATCGAGGCGTGGACCGGCGGTTGGTGGGCCTACGACCCCACCAACGCCATCCCCATCGGCCCGCGCCACGTCTGGGTCGCCGTCGGCCGCGACTACGCCGACGTCGTCCCCTTCAAGGGCATCTACACCGGCGGTGCCGGCGCCGGCCTCACCGTCACCGTGGAGCTCACCCGCCTGGCGTGAGCCACATGTCACGCTAGGTCGCCGACTGTGGCGGCTAGTTACTTCCAACGATACCGCCATCTGCGTTGTACTATTGCCGCGTGAAGCCGGATCTGTTCCAAGCGCCCGAGTTCGGGCGAGCGACGAAGAAGCCTGGCGACAGGTGGGCTTTCTGGTACTTCGAGCCTGCGGCCATGCCTCGTGATCTCGTCATGACCTCCAGGACGGTACTGGCTTTGTCGAAGGCCGATGCCGCACTCGGGCGCCTGTCCGGAGTTGGCCGGCTGATCAAGGATCCGTCGATTCTCGTCGAGCCCTACTTGGCTCGTGAGGCCGTTGCGAGCTCGCGGATCGAGGGCACGGAGGCGTCGCTCTCGGATGTCTTCAAGGCTGAGGCCGGCGATGAGTCGAGTGGCAATGACGACGTCCAGGAGGTCGTCAACTATCAGCGTGCACTGTATGCGGGGATCCGACTGCTCGACGATCTTCCCATTAGCGGGCGATTGGTCCTCGAGGTGCACAGGGTGCTGCTGTCCGGCGTGCGCGGGCAGGAGAAGCTCCCGGGGGAGTTCAGGAGGAGTCCGGTGTGGATCGGCTCGCCCACGGACTCGCCCGACACCGCCGCCTTCGTGCCGCCCCTGCCCGAGCTCGTCATGGCTGCGCTGGCCGACTGGGAGAGGTTCGTCAACGAGACGGACGACCTGCCGGTGCTCGTGGTGTGCGCGCTGATGCATTACCAGTTCGAGACGATCCACCCTTTTCTCGACGGCAACGGCCGTATCGGCCGGCTGCTGATCATGCTGTTGCTCATCGAGCGCAAGGTGCTGGAGCTTCCGCTCCTGTATATCAGCGCGTACATGGAACAGAACCGGCGGGAGTACTACGACCGGCTGCAGGCCGTGCGGGAGCGCGGCGAGATCCAGGAGTGGCTCCAGTTCTTCCTCACCGCTGTCCACAAGCAGGCCTCGGACGCCGAGGGACGCGCGGGCAAATTGGTGGACCTTCGTGAAGAGTATCGCGAGAGGTTGCAGCGGAAGAAGAGTCGGGTCATCGAGGTTGCGGAGCTGCTCTTCTCGAATCCGTTCGTGACGGTGAAGAGGGTGGAGAATGCGCTGGAGGTGACCAATCAGGGGGCGCGCAATCTCATCGACTCACTGGAGAAGAGCGGAATCCTTCGCAAGGTGGGCAGCTCGGGGCGAGGTGGGCGGGTCTTCTGGGTCGCGGATGACGTCTTTGAGGCCATCGACTGACCCGGGCAGCTGGGGCGCCCCTCCAATGTTGAGGGCCTTATCGTTGGAGCGTGGGCTGTGTGACGCAAGCAGCGTTGGAAGGTGCCGCCCAACTTCCAACGTTGAGGGCCTTATCGTTGGAGCGTGGGCTGTGTGACGCAAGCAGCGTTGGAAGGTGCCGCCCAACTTCCAACGCTGCGACGCGGGTCACCTGCGGTCAGTGCCAGCCGCGGGCGTGGAGGGCGTCGACGACGACGCCGAAGCGGTCCGGGGCGAGCACGGCGCCCTCTCGGAGCAGGTCGTTCTCGTGCAGCTCGTAGGCCCGGTCCAGGCGCAGCCACGAGGGGCGGCCGTCCTGGTCCCAGGCGCCCGCGCCGAGGTCCAGCCAGTCCTGCGACTCGTGGGGCTTCTCACAGCATCAGGGCCAGCAGGAAGCGGCCCGTGCGGCCCACGACCAGCAGCGGACGGTCCTTGCCGACCGTGGGGTCGTCCTCGAAGGGCACCCAGGCCCAGACCACCTCGCCCGGGTCGGCCAGGCCGTCCAGGTCGGGGGAGTAGTCGAGCTTGGCCAGGCGCTCGGCGCCGTGCACCTGGGTCACCGCGCCGTGGGCGGGACGGGGAACCGGACCGTGTTCGGACACGGCCAGCACCCTATTCTGTACGGACCATCCCGGGACGCATGGGACCATGGAGTGTGTCCCCCGTCCGCTTTCCCGAGGAACCGCCCCAGTGAGCACGTTCGCCGACAGCACGTTCACGTCGCCGGAGCTGATCCGGAACTTCTGCATCATCGCCCACATCGACCATGGCAAGTCCACCCTGGCCGACCGGATGCTGCAGCTGACGGGCGTGGTCGACGCACGCGCAATGCGGGCCCAGTACCTGGACCGGATGGACATCGAGCGCGAGCGCGGCATCACCATCAAGGCCCAGAACGTGCGGCTGCCGTGGCAGCTGGACGGCCAGGACCACGTGCTGCACATGATCGACACGCCCGGCCACGTCGACTTCACCTACGAGGTGTCGCGGGCCCTCGAGGCATGCGAGGGCGCGATCCTGCTGGTCGACGCCGCGCAGGGCATCGAGGCGCAGACGCTGGCCAACCTGTACCTGGCGCTGGAGAACGACCTCACCGTCATCCCGGTGCTCAACAAGATCGACCTGCCGGCCGCCGACCCCGACAAGTACGCCAAGGAGCTCGCCCACATCATCGGGTGCGACCCCGAGGACGTGCTGCGGGTGTCGGCCAAGACCGGCTTCGGGGTCGGGGAGCTGCTCGACGAGGTCGTCCGCAAGGTGCCGGCTCCGGTCGGCGCGGCCGACGCCCCGCCGCGGGCCATGATCTTCGACTCCGTGTACGACACCTACCGAGGCGTCGTCACCTACATCCGAGTCGTTGACGGCAAGATCACGCCCCGCCAGCGGATCAAGATGATGTCCACCGGCGCCACCCACGAGCTGCTCGAGGTCGGCATCATCTCGCCCGAGCCCAAGCCGTCCGCCGGTCTCGGTGTCGGCGAGGTCGGCTACCTGATCACCGGTGTGAAGGACGTCCGCCAGTCCAAGGTCGGTGACACCGTCACCTCCGAGCGGCACGGGGCGACCGAGCCGTTGGCCGGCTACCGCGAGCCCAGGCCCATGGTCTACTCCGGCCTGTACCCCATGGACGGCTCCGACTACCCCGAGCTGCGCGAGGCGTTGGAGAAGCTCCAGCTCAACGACGCGGCCCTCACCTTCGAGCCCGAGACCTCCGCCGCACTGGGCTTCGGCTTCCGCTGCGGCTTCCTCGGCCTGCTGCACCTGGAGATCACCCGCGACCGCCTGGAGCGGGAGTTCGGCCTCGACCTCATCTCCACCGCGCCCAACGTGGTCTACCGCGTCATCTCCGACGACGGCGCCGAGACCGTGGTGACCAACCCGTCCGACTGGGTCAACGGCAAGATCGCCGAGGTCTTCGAGCCCATCACCAAGTGCACCATCATCGCGCCCAGCGACTTCATCGGCGTGATCATGGAGCTCTGCCAGTCCAAGCGCGGTCAGCTCGGCGGCATGGACTACCTGTCCGAGGACCGCGTCGAGCTCCGCTACACCATGCCGCTCGCCGAGATCATCTTCGACTTCTTCGACTCCCTCAAGTCCCGCACCCGGGGCTACGCCTCGCTGGACTACGAGGAGTCCGGCGAGCAGTCCGCCGACCTCGTCAAGGTCGACATCCTGCTCCAGGGCGAGGCCGTCGACGCCTTCTCCGCCATCGTCCACCGCGACGCCGCCTACGGTTACGGCACCAAGATGGCCACCAAGCTGCGGGAGCTCATCCCCCGCCAGCAGTTCGAGGTCCCCATCCAGGCCGCCATCGGCTCCCGCGTCATCGCCCGAGAGACCATCCGCGCCATCCGCAAGGACGTCCTCGCCAAGTGCTACGGCGGCGACATCACCCGTAAGCGCAAGCTTCTCGAAAAGCAGAAGGAGGGCAAGAAGCGCATGAAGATGGTCGGCCGCGTCGAGGTCCCCCAGGAAGCTTTCGTGGCCGCCCTCTCGACGGACGACTCGGGCGGCAAGGGCAAGAAGTAGCGCCAAGCGCCGCCGGCTCTCCATCGCCGGCGGCGTTTTTCGTTCGCAGGGGGAATGTTCGGTGTCCGTCGACTTCTATGTCGGTTTCGGTGCGCATCCCGACAAGTGGAGCTGCACCAGCGGCACCCTCGCGTGGGTCCTGACCACCACCGCCGACCACGCGCAGGACCCCGGCCTCGTCACCGCGCTACGTGCGCAGGCCGCCCGGGCGTACCACTGTTTCGACTTCAGCATGGTAGGTCGGGAACAGGTGCCCGAGCTGGTCCAGGTGCTGCTCGACGCCCTGCTCCCGGCGGCCGAGCGCGAGCACGCCGACGATCCCGGGCTCGTCTCCCACATCCGGGATCTGGTCGCCCTCGTCGCCCACTGGCAGTCCCAGCACTCGACCGACCTGCTGGAGTGGGGCCACGACTCCGCCCTCGCCGCCGCCCGCCGCCAGCTGGCCGCCGGCGTCCCCATGGAAGACGTCCTGACCCGCTTCCGCGCCAAGGGTTTCTTCGAGGGCGACAGCGTGCTGGCGGTTCAGACCCTGACCAACTGCGACCACTTCGAAGCGCACCAGGTGGTCGTCCACAGCCAGGCCTGGGCCGACCAGCGCGAATACAACGGGCAGCTCCAGGCCGCCTGGGAAGGCGCGCTGGACATGCTGGAGGCGGAATCCGGGTCAGCGGAGGCCGGCCAGGATCACGCCTGACGAGATCCTCCCGCCGCGGACTGTCTTGTCGCTGAAGGAAAGAAGCGTCCGACCGACCGGGCACCCGCCGGATCAGCGGACGGTGTTCGGCGCCCAGGTCTCGATCGCGCCGAACTGCATGGAGAAGTTGCCGCTCTCGTCGGCCTGGAAACCGGTGCCCGAGCTGCCTTGAGGACTGGTGTGTCGGCAACCGATCTGTCAGGTATTCATCCGGAGCGTGGCCTCCGATGACGTGTCATACATCATGGTTGGGTTGTCGCAGCGTTGCCTACTGTTGAGCAGTGACATCCACTCATATGAACGCACCGATTTGTTCCAGATTCGTGTTTTAGTGACAATTAGGACAAGTCGGATGGTGGTCGCATTGCCAATCGCGGTGCCTGTCAATCGGCCGAACAGTGCCTGACGTGCGGTTTTATGACGCATGTAGTGAGATGTGCGTCACACCTCTGCTGGTGGACCCGGTCTGTTAGGTCTGGATAAAGTGTCCGAGTCACGCGTCCCGCGTGCAGGCAATGGGGGGAACCATCGCCTTTTTGCGTCGGCCTAGGCAGGCGTGAATTTGGCATGCCCTCCTGTCGAAAAAAGGGGGGTATGTGAGTCGGGTCAGACGTGGATTCCGCGCGGTTGCGCTCGGGATCGGATTCACGCTCGTGGCATCGCTTGCGGCAGTGCCGGGCACGGCGGCGGCAGATCCGCTGCCGATCGATCCAGCCCGCGAACGCAGCCAGGTGCTGTCGTTGCTGCGCACCGGCGGTTCGATGGTCCGCGCGGCGGCCGCGCAGGCTCTGGTCGGCAGCGACGCCGACGTGCACACTTTCCTCACCACCGGCATCGTGCACCTCAAGCAGGTGGACGACCGGATCAACACGGACCGGCTGCTCGCTTCTGGTGGTCCGGCCATTCAGGCGGCCGCTCAGCAGGCGTTGGACTCCTCAGCGGCGGGCGCCCTGCCGACGTTTCTCAAGTCAGGCTGGCAGACGCCGTCGGCAGTCGACCAGCGGATTCGTATCGACCAGGTGATGGCCGCCGGCGGCACCGAGGTGCACAAGGCCGCCCAGCAGGCGTTGGACGCCGGCACGACCGACGCCTACAAGGCCTTCCTCAAGTCGGGCTGGCAGACGCCCTACGCCACGGACCAGCGCGTCAGGGTGAACCAGATCCTCGCGACCGGAGGTCCGGAGGTCCAGAAGGTCGCTCAGCGCGCGTTGGACGCCAATTCGGTCGACGCGCTGACCCAGTTCATCGACAACGACTGGGCGGTGGCCGCTGCCCACGACCAGGAGACGGCGACGGTCGAGCAGCTCGCTGGGGTGGCGAAGGACGCCGGCGAAGAGGCGACTCGGGAGACACACGCGGCACAGGACGAAGCCGACCGTGCCGCCAAGGAAGCCGAAGCGGCACGTCAAGCCGCGATTGCGGCTGCTGATGCGGCCGCGCATGCCCAGGGGCACGCCGATCAGGCCACCGATGCGGCCCGCCAGGCCGCGGTGGCCGCCGACAACGCATCGTCCGCGGCACAGCAAGCTGTAGGCGCGGCGAACGCGGCGACGGCGGCCGCTCGGGTCGCGGCAAGTGCGGCGTTTTTTGCCGCGTCGGCCGCCTCCATGGCCGGACAGGCGGCGTCCACCGCGTACAACGCGGCGACGGCGGCTGTTTTGGACAAGATTTAGGCCGGCGATGCCGCTACGTTTTTTTAAAAATGCCCGTGACGTCGCGACTGGCGCGCTGAAGGCCTCAGTCGCCGCTACCGCGGCTGGTGACGCCGCGAAGGCGGCGAGCAACGCCGCGGCTGCGGCCGACCACGCCGGCACTCAGGCAGCGGACGCGGCGCAAGCCGCCGCACAGGCCAGCGTCGACGCGGAGCACGCAGGTGCGGACGCTGCCCAGGCCAAGGCGGCCGCGGCCAAGGCCCGGGCCGCCGCGGACCGTGCACACGCGGCCTCGCAGGCAGCCCTGACCTTCGCCAATGCCGCCGCGGACGCCGCGTACCGATCTCGCGATGCCGCCAACCTCGCGGCCCAGGACGCGATTGCCGCGGCAGCGGCGGCGGAGGACGCGGCCGCACACGCCGGACAGTCGACCGACGCCGCGAACAAGGCGACGGCGCATGCGAACAACGCCTCCGCCGCCGCTCAGCGTGCGATCAACGCCGCCAATCAGGCGCAAAGCATCTACGACGCGGCCCGCGCCGCCGACGCCGCTCGTGTGCAGGCTTCGGCGGGCCAGCTCGACGATGCCGCCAAGCAAGCCAATGCCATTGCGGCGCAACAGAACACGAAGGTCGCCTGGGATTCGACGCAGGCCGCGGCGCGAACCGCGGAGACCAATCGGCTGATCGCCGAGGCGAACGCGCCCGGCACCGATCACGCGCTCGCGCTGACCGATGCCCGCAAGGTCGCCCTCACTTTGATCGACACGGGCGGGGCGTGGACCGCATCGGCCGCCGCGTCCGCACTCAGCGGCAGCGACGACGAAGCGCTGGACTTCGTCCGCAACGGCATCACGATCGCCGCAGGTCAGGACGACCGCGTGACGCTGCAGAACCTGGCGGCCACCGGCACGTCGAACTTTCAAGCGGCGGCCAAAGCGGCGCTTGCCGGTTCGGATGCCGACGCGCAGAACTTTTTGCAGCACAAGGACTACCCGCAGCGCTATCTCGATGACCGGATCGCGGTCAACCAGATCCTGGCCGCCGCGCAGCAGTCCGGTGGGTCCGCGGTCGCGAGCAACGCCCAGCAGGCCCTCGACGCGAACACCGATCAGGCGCTGCGCGATTTCCTTGGCACCGGGCAGTATCCGGCGGCCGCGAACGATCAGCGGATCAAGGTCGACCGGGCTCTGGCCGACCCGAACGCCGGCCCGGAGTTGAAGGCGGACGCCCAGGCCGCGCTGGACGGCCCACCCGCGTTCCTGAACCAGTTCCTGACCACCACGCAGTACATCGCCGCGCAGCACGACTCCGACTCGGCCACGCACGACGCCGAGGTCCTCGGATATCTGAAGCAGGCCAGCGAGATCGCGGTGAAGGCGGCGCAGGACGCGGACGCCGCACAGCTCGCCGCGGCCAATGCGCGTGGGTCCGCTCAGGACGCCACGAATGCGAAGAACCAGGCGGCTGCCGACGCTCAGGCCGCGCAGAACTTTGCGAACCAGGCCCACGATGCCGCCACGAAGGCGGAACAGTCCGCGCAGCAGGCAGCCGCGTCGGCCGCGACCGCGCGCAACGCGGCGGCTTCGGCCGACGTGTCGGCCCGGCAGGCCGCTCAGTCCGCGGAGTGGGCCGTCGCGTCGGCCTACCAGGCCGGCCAGTTTGCCAGCGACGCCTACGATTCCTCCCGCGTCGCATTCAACGCGGCCCGAGCGGCTGGCAAGTCCGCCACCGAGGCATTGGCCGCTGCTCGCGACACAGCCAAGACCGCGATCAGCAAGATCGACGCAGCGAAGGCCGACGCGCTGATCAAACAGGCGGCATCATGCAAGGCGCACCATCCCAACGGCGGCCCCGACTATGACAACTGCATCCACCTGATCAGCGAGCCCATCGCCGACCGGATGGGGCAGGCGCTGTCCAACGCCGAGGTGTGCCAGGGCATGCAGCAGGCGTCGCTGCAGATGGGTGGCAACACCGGTGTCGTCAACCAGGCCTTCCAGACCTGTATGAAGGATGTTCTGGATCCGGACTTCCAGAGCAATCGCACGATGGACCTGCTCGTGCCCGCGATCGACCTGCTGTTGGGTCTGGCCGCGGGCCTTGCCGTCGCCACGATCGGCGGTGTCGCCACCGCCGCCTGTGCTATTTCCGAGATCTGCGCGCTGGCCGTCATGGCGATCACCCCGGACGGCGCCGCGTTCACCCCGTGGATGACGTTGGCCGGCATCGGCGCGGGCGGAGCGTTCACCACCGCTAGGGTTGCCGCGGCACTCGACGACGCCCTCATCGACACGGAAGCGCTGGATGCTCTCTACGGTGACAACGCGTACGACATCTTCAGCGATGCCGCGGACGCGGCGGCAGCGTGTCCCGTGGGAGCTGCCGGTGGTTTCGGTGCCAGTGTGTCCGGTCGTGCTGGTGCTGCTGCCCGGACGCCGGCAACCAGCCTCGCGGCCCGGCCGAACGCGGGAAGTGGCCCGTGTAAGGCCATTGCGCTCGGGAACACCGAGTACCTCGATGAGTGGGACTGGTTGAAGCGGTTCGCGTCGAAAGTGGGCGCAACGCCGTACCAAGAGTGGTTGTCGCAGGACATCAACAAGCTGCAGTGGTACGACGAGTTCGAGTACTACCTGACCAACGGTGAAACCAAGATCCATTTCAACTTGGACGGCATAGACGACGTGGACGCGGCAGTCGCTGCGGGTGAGCATGCGGACAGCCCTGAGGGTCCCACCGAGATGTATCAGTACACGAACTGGGAACTGTTCAAGATCAAGAGTACGCCGTCGGCCTGGGACCGCGTGTCCTTCTATCGTGACAGGGGAAATACGCCGGTGCCGAATCCGTTCGCGAAGTGATGGTGACCGATGGCTGAGTTGTGGTCGAGTAGCAGATCGTTTCACCCCATGCAGTTCGTCGTCTCGCACTCACGGCTGGTGCTGCGAGGCTTCGGTGACTCGAGGGCGGACTTCATTGACGTCGAGTTCGTCGACGTCGAACGGATGGAGCTGAGTCGGGTCATGCCCGGTGGCATCGTGTTCCGGACTGTGGACACCCATGAGGGGTACCGCCCCCGGGAATCCGTGCCAGCGGCGCTGCAGGTCGAGATCGAGTGGGCCGGCGGTGCGGGCTTCGTTGCCGCAAGCCGGATGCGCGTGGTCCGGCACTCTGCCGATGGCGTGGATCCGGAGCTGGTCCTCGTGGTGCCCGAGCGAGACGTGGAGTGATCCGGGCGTGGGTCGCCGGTCGCCGATGCGGCGGCCGGCGACCCACGTGTGTCCGGCACCTGCCATGCGAAATGTGTTGATAGAGGGGGAAACATGAGTAGACGGTCACTTGTGGCAGTGACAACGGTCGGTGCTCTGATAGCGGGGTTACTGGTGCCGGCCACGGCTTCGGCGGACACCCAGCCGCAGGCGACCGACCGGGCTCGGGTGGTGATGCTGTGGCAGGTCAGCGGGCAGCTGGTGCGCAGCGCCGCCGAGCAGGCGCTGGTCGGCAGCGACGCCGACGTCCACACGTTCCTCACGTCCGGTTATCAGCACGCGGCGGAGTTGGACGAGCGCATCACGGTCGACCGCATGCTCGCCGACGGCGGCGTGGCCACGAAAACGGCGGCCCAGCAGGCTTTGGACGCGACCGATCCGGGCGCGATACGCCAGTTCCTGGATACCGGCTGGGACACGCCGCGCCAGACCGACCTGAGGGTCCAGGTCGACCAACGGCTCGCGCAGGGCGGCACCGAGACCCGTAAGGCCGCGCAGGCGGCTCTCGACGCGGGCACGGTCGATGCGCTCCAGCAGTTCCTCGCCACCGGGTGGCGCAATCCCTGGCAGACGGACCAACGCATTCGCATCAACCAGATCCTGTCCGGCGGCGGTTCGGAAGTCCGCAAGTCAGCGCAGGTGGCGTTGGACACCGGGACGGTGGACGCGTACGTCCAGTTCCTCGACCAGGACCTGCCGGTCGCGCAGGCACGGGACCAGGAGACCCAGACCGTCGCCCAGTTGGCCAGCGTTGCCCAGGACGCGGGCGACGAAGCGGCGCGCGAGACCCAGGCCGCGATGGACGCCGCGCCCGGGCCGCGGGCTCGTATGTGCCATCACCTCGGATGATCGAAGTAGCACACCCTTCAATGCAGTATACGAACTTCTCAGTGCGTTGGCTGTCAGGGCAAAAATTCCACCAAGGTCCGTCCCAGCCGCATTCAGCGTTTAGGACAACAACATATTTAGCGTATCGCGGCCTACTTTTTTCCATAGCCCGATCCCGTACGATTACTATGCGCAGCTAGAGAGCTCAAATCGTCTACCGAACATACTGCCCACAAGAAGCAAGGTGCAAAAAAGACTCCCTATGTTTGAGGCAAAGCAAAACTGGGAGCACAATTATATGCGAGGTCAAGACTCCTATAAAGCTTGAATCGGTAACTTAGGGTTAGTTGCTAGGGTGTCACCGCAACAACGTCCTCTCTCTAGGTGCGCTCAACTTATGATATACGCCCTTAATCCCCAAGAAAATCTACCGGAGAACCCGTGGCTAAGTACTATCTTCCGATGAAGGGCGTCGCGAGGGAAGCCATCGGCGCGGCGAACGCGGCGAGCAGTGCGGCCGGGGTGGCGGCTTCTGCCGCCGCGCGGGCGGCGACTGCGGCAACGAAGGCGGGACAGGCGGCAGCCACTGCACAGGACGCTGCGACAGCGGCCGTGGGCGATCAAGCGCGTGCGCCGGATGCGCGCCAGGCAGCAGAGCAGGCGCGTGACGTCGCCGTCGGGGCACAGGCGGCGGCCAACGCCGCACAGGCGGCAGGCGACGCGGCACAGCACGCCAGTGACGCCGCCGGCGCCGCAAGGGATGCCGGAAATCAGGCTGCGGCCGCAGCGCAGGCGGCTACCGACGCGGGCAACTTCGCTCACGACTCGGGCGTGGACGCCAGCCAGGCCATTGCCGCGGCCAACCAGGCGAGCAACCAGGCCGCGAGGGCGACACGAGCGGCGAACGCCGCGCAGAACTTCGCCCACGTAGCCGCGGCTGCCGCGTATGCGTCGCGAGACGCGGCCAATCGCGCGGCGGCTGACGCCTTGGCTGCGGCCGCGGCAGCCGATTCGGCGGCGGATCACGCCGGGCATGCTGCCGACGCCGCTGCTGAAGCGACCCAGCACGCGAACGCCGCAACCGAAGCGGCAGCCCGTGCGACCACTGCCGCCACGCAGGCCACCAACATCTACGACGCCGCCCGCCAGGCTGACGCCGAGCGAATCGCGCTGATGACGGAAGACGCCGAGGACAACGCGGTGAAGGCGAAGGCCGCGGCCGCGCCCAACCCTTATGCCACGGACTGGAGCGCCACTCAGCAGGCGCGGCGTGATGCCGAGACCACCAGGCTGATCACGGAGGCGACGGCGAGCGGCGCCTCCGACGCGGTCGCGGTCGCTGACGGCCGCAAGATCGCCCTGCGGCTGGCCCAGACCGGCGGCCCGTGGAGCAAGGCCGCGGCGGTCGCCGCGCTGTCCGGTGTGGATGGACAGGTGCTCGCGTACGTTCGGGGCGGTATCGACGTCGCTGCCGGCCAGGACGACCGGGTCAGCCTGCAGAACGTGGCGGACCTCGGCACCGACGGCCTCCGGAAGGCCGCGGCCACCGCCCTGAAGGGGACCGATTCCGATGTGCGGGCCCTGCTCGCCGGTCGGGACTATCCGAACAGGGCGTTGGACGACCGGATCGCGGTGAACCGCGTCCTCGCCGCCGCGCAGAGCTCGAACGGGGTCGCCGTGCAGCAGGCGGCGCAGAAGGCTCTCGACACGGGCACCGAGGCGGCGTACAACGCCTTCCTCACCCAGGGGCAGTATGTCGCCGCGTCGCAGGACCAGCGGATCGCGGTAGACCGGATCCTGGCCGATCCGGCCAGCGGTCAGGAGACCAAGGGTATGGCCCAGGCGGCGCTCGACGGCACGGACGGCACGCTCCGCCAGTTCCTGGTATCCGGGAAGTACCTTGCCGAGCGGCACGACCACGAGGCGGCGTCCCATGACGCCGAGGTCGCCGGTTATCTCAAGCTGGCGACGCAGGCCGCGGCCACCGCCAACCAGAACGCGAACGACGCTCAGTCCGCCGCGTACACCGCGCGTGGACTCGCGGACAAGGCGGCCGAGTACGCCGCAGCGGCGCGGGCATCCGCCACCGACGCGGGGAATGCCGCACGGGAGGCGCACGACTCAGCGGTGCGGGCAGAGCAGTCGGCGGTGGCCGCGGCCAATTCGGCCACCACCGCCAAGCAGGCGGCGACGAGCGCGCAGAACGACGCGCGTCAGGCCGCGAAGTCGGCTTTGTGGGCGGAGTCCTCGGCCAGCCAGGCGGCGGGCTACGCCAGCACCGCCTACGAGGCGTGGCAGGTGGCATACACGGCGAAGATCCAGACGGGCGCGGACGCCACGGCCGCCGCCGCGGCCGCGAAGCAGGCAGCCGACAAGGCGATCACACAGATCAACGACGAGCGGGCACAGCAGGCGTACCGGCTGTCGAACTACTGTGAGGTCGTCAACGTGGGCGACAAGCCGGCCTACGACGACTGCATGCACTTCGCGGCGTCGAGCCCCGAGGAACGCATCCAGATCATCGCCAACCGAGGGGTGTTCTGCTCGAACATCTTCCAGCAGGGAACCCCGTACTTCGAGAACTGCATCCACGAGACCCTCGACCCGGGATTCGCGGCCGATCAGTCACTGGGGCTCATCAATCAGCTTATGAAGGCGATTGCGACTCTCGAGGTCGGACTCGGCATAGTGCTCACGTCGATGCGCTGCATGATGTCCAACATTTGCAGCATGGGCGCCCTCTACAGCTCGCCGGACGGGGCGGCGATCATTCCGTGGCTCCAGCTGTCGTACAACCTTGCGGGCGGCGGCATGATGGGCGCGGCCCTCACCACAAGGGCGATCGACGTCTTCGAGGACGGGTGGATCGCAAACGAGCGGCTGAGCGCCGCGGTCGCCGCCGAGGCCCGCGCCGCGCTGGAGGCTGACGAGGCGAGTCGCATCTACCGCCTCGGCGAGGATCCGGCTAAGGGATGGAAATTCAATCCCGACGAGCAGGCCATGGCCCTCGAGCTGGAGCAGAAATTCGGTGTGCAGCTGGTTCGTTGGCCTAACGCACAGGGGCCGGACTGGATCGCTCTCGATGGACGGACCTTTGACGGGATTGGCCCGTTCAAATCCCGGTATTTCGACCAGGAGTGGGCCAAGGGGGGTGTTCAGGACAGTATTATCAAGCATGTCATGACCAAGGCTGATATGGTGCCGATCAAACTTGGCGACCTGACGCCTGAGCAGGCAGCCAAGGTGCGCGATTTCATCGTTCCGTATCAGCCATACGTGTTCATCCTGGAGTGACGGTGTCGGCATACTTCACGGTGGGTTTCGGTCCCGGGGCCGAGAGCTGGAACGCCTCGCGCGGACTGGTCAGCTGGGTGGTTGAGGTGCTGGCCGAGCACGTCCAGGACCCACGGCTCGAGGCCACGCTGCGGGAGTTGGCCGCGGAGCAGTACTGGCTCGTCGGATTCGACAAGATCGAACCCGAGCAGGCCCCGGACCTGACCAGGGCGGTGCTGGAGGACCTGATGCCGGCGGCGGAGCGGGAGTTCGCCGACCAGCCGGACGTCGTGGAGATGGTGACCGACCTGGTCAAGATGGTTGACGACTGGCAACGGTCGCAGAACGGCTGACAGTGCACTGGCCCCGGCGATTCCGTCGGGGCCAGTCCAGCCGGGTCAGTCCCGCTGGCAGCCGTCGGGCCAGATGACGGTGACGGGGACGCCGTGGTGGCGGGCGTGGGTGACGACGTCGGCGGTGCCGCCGCGGCCGGCGGCGGGGCGGCCGTCCCAGACGGCGACGAGGCGGTCGGCGACGTCGACCATGTGGACGCTGGCGGCCATGTAGGCCTCGCGGCCGGGGCGGTCGTAGTCCATGGTGACGACCTCGGCGGCCTGCTGGAGTAAGGCGTCGTAGGTGGGGTGGTAGTCGGTGGGCAGGCGCTCGCGGTAGCGCTGGGCCGGCAGGACGGCGACGAGGGAGCCGCCCTCGTCCAGCACGGCCTGGGCGAACAGGGCGTCGGCGCCGTCGGCCAGGCAGCTGACGCCGACGAGGGGAGCGTCGTCGGCCTGGCGGCGGAGCTCGGCTCGGAGAGCGGCGTCGACCAGTGAGCGGGTGGCCTCCTGGAGCCCTCGGTGTCCGGTGATGGCGATCCTGGTCATCACGTCTTCTCCTCGATCGAGGGGCGGCCTCTCGATCGTGCCGTGGACCAGCGCAAATGGGGAAGACGGCCATTGGGTGGCTCACGCCAATGGTTCAGACCTCGTACTCCAGACGGTAGCTGTGCGTGCCGTCGGCGGCCTTGTCGATACGGAGCGTGCCGGAGATGCCGGCCAGCTTGCCGGTGCCGGAGTCGGGCACGACGCGCACGCTCATGTCGCCGGAACCGCCGGCCATGACCGCGGAGTGCTGGAGGACGAAGGAGCCCTCGACGCCGTCCACGGCGCCGACGAAGCGCTCGATGGCGACGTAGGCGGCGGAGGTGGGCACGGGACCGCCGGCGGTGAGCAGCCGAGCCGTGCTGACGCCGGACAGTCCGCCGCGAAAGTTCTTGGCCACGGAGACGTGCCCGAGCTTGATGCCGTCGGCGTCGAGATAGGTCTCGTCGTCCCAGCGGTCGATGTCGAAGGTGCCCTCAGCTGTGCTCATGGGCCCAGTCTGCGAGCAATTCCTGCCATCTCATGTCAGGTACGGGCGTAGGAGGCCAGCAGCCGCAGCGCTGTGTCGTACTTGACCCGCAGCCGGGCCTGGGTGACCTCGTCCAGCGCGGCGAACCGCACGGGGGACATGTTGTCGGCGATGTCGGCGTGCTTGACGGTCACGGCGATGGGGTCGGCGGCCACCCGGGCCAGGTACTCGGCCTGCGGCTCGCCCGGCTCGTGACTCAGGGCGACGACGGCGGTGACGACCCGTTCCGGGCAGCCGGCGGCCCGCAGGTCCTCGGCGGTGACCGGGGTGTCCTCGATGACGTCGTGCAGCACGGCGGCCATCTGCTCGTACGAGCCCTCGACCCGGTTCATGACCCGCACCGGATGCCCGATGTAAGGTTTGCCGCTCTTGTCGATCTGCCCCTCGTGCGCGTCGGTGGCGATCCGCACCGCGTCCGCGACCGAGAAATCTGAGAAGGTCATGTCGGGAGTCAACGGGATCGGGTCCTGGGCGTCCACCACTTCGATGGACCTCACCGATGTCTGGAACCGGGTGCTCGGCGGCCAACCGAGCCCACAGCTGGAACTGGTGCTGATCGCCGCCGCGGTGGCCCTGGTCGGCGTGCTGCCGTGGCAGGTGTGGCGGGTCACCCGCAACCTCGTCACGATCGCGCACGAAGGCGGCCACGCCCTGGTGGCGGTGCTCACGGGCCGCCGATTGACGGGGATCCAGCTGCACTCGGACACCTCGGGCCTGACGCTGACCAGAGGCAAGCCGCGAGGCCCGGGCATGGTGCTGACGGCCGCGGCCGGCTATGTCACGCCGTCGCTGCTGGGCCTTGGAGTGGCGGCGCTGCTGGGCGCGGGCAAGATCACGCTGCTGCTGTGGATCGCGATCGTGCTGCTGGCGTTGATGCTGGTGATGATCCGCAACGCCTTCGGCGTGCTGTCGGTGCTGGTCACGGGCGGCATCGTGTTCGCGGTGTCCTGGTACGCCCCGACCGACATCCAGGCCGTGTTCGGTTACGTCATCGCCTGGTTCATGCTGCTGGGCGGCGTCCGCCCGGTCTACGAGCTGCAGCGCAAGCGCTGGCGGGGCCGCGCCCCGGACTCGGACGCGGACCAGCTGGCCAAGATCACCGGCGTCCCCGGCGGCCTTTGGGTGACGCTGTTCGCACTGGTGAGTATCGGCTCGCTGGTCATCGGAGCCGGTCAGCTGCTGCCGCGCTGATCTCCGCCGCACTAATCTCGGCAGGGTGATCGAGCAGTTGCGCGTCCCCGTGATCGTCGCCCCGATGGCGGGCGGCGGGTCCACCCCCGAACTGGTCGCCGCGGTCGTCGACGCCGGCGGCTTCGGCTTCACACCGGGCGGCTACCTGACAGCAGGGGCGATGGCCGAGCAGATCGTCCGGACGAGCGCGCTCACCGGCGGCCGGTTCGGCGTCAACCTGTTCGTGCCGGGCACGGACACCAAGCCGGATCTGGGCGACTATCCGAAGCGGGTGGCGGCCGAGTCGGAGCGGCTGGGCGTCGAGGCGGGCGAGCCGCGCTGGGAGGATGACGAGTACCCGTCGAAGCTGGAAATTGTTCTGGCGCAACGGGTTCCGGTGGTGTCGTTCACGTTCGGGCTGCCGGACGCGGGCGATGTGGCCCGGCTGCACGCGGCCGGGGCGCAGATCGTCGCCACGGTGACGACGCCGGCCGAGGCCCACCAAGCGGCGCAGCTCGGCGTCGATGCGCTGGCGGTGCAGGGCTTCGAGGCCGGCGGCCACCGTGGCACCTTGACGGATGACGGCATCTCGCCCGGCGGCGGCGAGGAGTTCGGTCTGCTGGCGTTGATCCGCCGGGTCGCCGCCGTGACGGACCTGCCGTTGGTCGCCGCCGGCGGCCTCCTGACGGGCGCGGACGTGGCGGCGGTGCTGACGGCCGGTGCCGTGGCGGCGCAGCTCGGCACGGCTTTCCTGCTCTGCCCGGAGGCCGGCACGTCAGCGACGCATCGGGCGGCCCTCGCCGAAGGCGGCCGGCGCACGGCGATCACCCGGGCCTTCACCGGCCGACCGGCCCGCGGCCTGGTCAACCGGTTCCTCACCGAGAACACCGCCGAAGCCCCGGTCGGCTATCCCCAGGTCCACCACCTGACCCGGCCCATGCGCGCCGCCGCGGCCAAGGCCGGCGACGAGGAGCTGGTGCACCTGTGGGCCGGCCAGACCTATCCGCTGGCCGAGGAGCTGCCGGCGGCCGAACTGGTGGCCCGGCTGGACCGCGAGGCCCGAGAGGCGATCGAGCGGGTCAGCCGTCGCTTCGGCTGACCCGCTGGACTTCAGCGGCTGAGCACGATCTTGCCGGCGACGTCGCCGTCGAGCATGGCCTTGAGCCCGTCACCGGCCTGCTCGAACGGCAGCTCGGCGCCGATCTGCGGCCGTACGCCGGCCAGGTCGCAGAACTTGAGCAGGTCGCCGAGCTCCTCGCGGGTGCCCATGGTCGAGCCGACCACGCGCAGCTGGAGGAAGAACAGCCGCTGGAGCTCGGCGGCCGAGGCGTCGCCGGTGGTGGCGCCGGAGATGACCACGACGCCGCCCGGCTTGAGCGACTTCATGCTGTGCGACCAGGTCGCCTTGCCGACGGTCTCGAACACGCCGTCCACCCGCTCGGGCAGCCGCGCGCCGGACTCGAACGCCTCGTGTGCACCCAACTGCTTGGCCAGGGCCCGCTTCTCCTCGCTACGCCCCGTCGCCCACACCCGGAACCCGGCGGCCACGCCGAGCTGGATCAGGGCCGTCGCCACGCCGCCCGAAGCGCCCTGCACCAGGATCGACTGCCCCGGCCGCAGGCCCGACTTCACGAACAGCATCCGGTACGCCGTCAGCCACGCCGTGCCCATGCACGCGGCCTCGGCGAACGACAGCCCGGCCGGCTTCGGCAGGGCGTTGCGGCGGGGCACGACGACCGTGTCCGCGAACGTGCCCTGGTGCTTCTCGGTGAGCAGGGTGCGCTTGGGGTCCAGGGTCTCGTCGCCGCCCCAGTCCGGGTCGCCGATCACCGAGTGCAGCACCACCTCGGTGCCGTCCTCCAGCACGCCCGCGCCGTCGCAGCCCAGGATCATCGGGAACTGCTCGGGCTTGATGCCCACGCCCCGCAGCGTCCACAGATCGTGCATGTTCAGGCTGGCCGCGCGCACCGAGACGCTGACCCAGCCGGGCGGCGGGGTCGGGGTGTCACGCTCGCCGATGACCAGCGAGGCGAGCGGATCGGCGGGGTTCGGCTCGGATGCGTAAACGGCGAACATACGCCGAACCTATACCCTGAGGTGGTGTTCGACTGGGTCGCAGACACCTGGGACGGGATCGAGCTGTGGGTGGCGCAGCTGTGGTTCCCGGTTCAGTTCGCCCTGGTCATGGTCGTGCTGCTGCCGATCCTGCGGGCCGTGGCGTGGCTGATCGAGCGGGTGGTCGACCGGCTGGCCGCGTGGTTGGCGCCGCGCTACCGGTCGGAGCCGACGCTGTGGGGCATCGAGGAGAAGGAACGGGCCGCCGAAGCGGGTTCCCGCCGGCCTTCGTAGGCTCACCGGCGTGACATCGCGCCGACGCATCACCATCGCCCTTGTCGGCCTGATCGTGCTCGTGCTGGCCGGCTGGCTGATCAGGGACGTGACCACCGGGTCGACCGGCGCTCCGTCGACGACTTCCTCCTCCGTGTCGAAGCCGTCCGGCTCGTCCGGGGCTGTGCCGGGGTCGTCGTCCGGGCTGCCGGTCAAGGCGCTGTCGTCGCTGCCCAAGGAGGCCGGCGACACCTGGAAGCTGATCCAGAAGGGCGGGCCCTTCCCGTATCCGCGCAACGACGGTGTTGTCTTCCACAACAACGGCAACGTGCTGCCGCGCAACAAGGACGGCTACTACCACGAGTACACCGTCGACACGCCCGGCGCGAAGAACCGGGCCACCCGGCGGCTGATCACCGGCTCCCAACGTGAGCTGTACTACACCGACGACCACTACGACTCGTTCGTGGTGGTGGATCCGACACGATGACCGGCATGCGGCACGTACTGGACGGAACCGTCCTGCACGACCGGGGATCCGCGCTGGACGGCATCGCGGCGGCGTTGTCGTTCCCGGACTACTTCGGCCGCAACCTCGACGCACTGCGTGACTGCCTGCTCGACCTGTCCTGGCTGCCCGCCGGCGAACACGTGCTCGTGTGGCGGCATCACGAGGTGCTGCGCGGCGACGACCCGACCGCGTACGAGCGGATCGTCGCCGTCCTCGGCCAGGCCGCCGAGGAGAACCCGGAGTTCGGGTATCAGCTCTCCTGAGTGGGCACCCAGCTCGGCTTGCGCTTCTGCACGAACGCCGCGATGCCCTCCTGGCCCTCTTCGCCGGCGAAGTGCTTCGCGGACAGCTCCAGCATGTCCGTGAAGTCCTGGTCCATGTCGCCGGTGCGGGGCTCGCGCAGCATCTCCTTGGTCGCCGCCAACGCGTTCGGCGCGCCCAGGGTCAGCATCTCCGTGTAGCGGTCGACCTCGGCGTCCAGGCCGTCCGCCGGCACCGAGGCGTTGATCAGGCCGATGCGGACCGCGCGCTCCGCGCCGAAGGTCTCGCCCGTGAGGAACAGCTCGTGCGCCGCGCGGGGCAGCAGCCTCGGCAGCACCGTCACGGAGATCACCGCCGGCACCACCCCGATGCGCACCTCGGAGAAGGCGAACGTCGCCGTGTCCACCGCCACCGCGATGTCACAGGCCGCCACCATGCCCACGCCGCCCGCCCGCGCCGGGCCCGCCAGCTTGGCCACCACCGGCTTCGGGCTGGTCCACAGCTGCTCCAGGATCGCCGGGAACTCGTTCACACCCTGCTGCTCGGTGCTCGCCCCGCCCGCTTCCTTCAGGTCCATGCCGGCGCAGAACACCGTTCCGGTGTGCCCCAGCACCACCACCCGCACCTCGTCGTCCGCCATCGCGGCCGCCAGGTGGTCCCGCAGCTCCCGTCGCAACTGCGCGGACAGCGCGTTCCGGTTGTGCGGGGAGTCCAGCGTGATCGTCGCGATCCCCCGCCGCACCTCGTAGTGCACCAGCTCGTCAGCCATGGCCCGCACTCTAAACGGGGTGGCGGCCGGACTGCTCGCCCGGCCGCCACCCGTCGGATCAGCGCGCTTCGACCTCACCGAACTGCATGTAGTAGTCGCCGTGAGGGTCGACTTTGAACCCGCTGCCGGTGATCTTGAGGTACTTCACGGTGGTGCTGGGGTAGGTCAGCGTGCGGGCTCCGCTGCCCGCGACCGCCGTGCCCGCCCCGTTGGCCAGCTGGGTCCACTGCTGGCCGTCCGACGAACCCTCGACAACGAAGTTGCTCGGGAAGCCGACGCTGCCGTCCCGAATGTCGCCGCGCGGATACAGGGTGACCTGCGTGCTAGGCACCGGGTTGGCGAGGCCCAGCTGGATCCACTCGCTGCGGCCCGAGGCCCCGGCGGCACTGGTCCAACCGGCCTCACCGCTGCCGTTGATCGAACGCACGCCGTCCACTGCGAACCCGGTGCTCCACCCGTCGTTCGGCAGCTCCAGCGAGCTAGACGTGGTGACCTGCGCGCCGGTCGACAGGATCGGGCCGTCCACCTCCAGCTCGGCGAACTGCATTCGATACGCGCCCTGGTTGTCCTGCCGCAGGTTCGTGCCGGTCACCTTGATGTAGCCGCCGGTCACGGACGCCAAGGAGAACTCCAGCGGGGCACCGGTGGTCGGACGAGGGATGTTCGTCTTGCCGAACACATCGGTCCACTGCTGGCCGTCGTCGGAGATCGAGACGGTCAGGTCCGCCGGGAATCCGTAGCCGGTGTTGGAGCCGTCAGATCGCGGGTACAGGGCGAGCCGGCTGAGGCGCCGGTTGAACCCCAGGCGGAGGTCCACCACGACCGACTCCTGGTGGTTCTCGGTGACCTTGTCGTTGCTGCTCCACCCGGAGGTCAGCGAGCCGTCGGTGAGGCTGGCCGCCCCCCAGCCGTCGGCCTCGTAGCTGCTCGACGCCGTCACCGACTTGTTCAGCGCATAGTTGAGATCCGGGGACCGAGGAGTGTTCTGCGTGATCCAGTCGACGATGTCGTCGGTGCGCGCCTCGACGTTGCCCTCGCGCGCCTCGTCGACCGCGAGGCACCCGTGCTGCCAGGACGTGCTGTGCACGCCGAGCACCGTCCTGGTGAATTGACCGAAGACGTTCGATCCGCCGGCATAGCCCTTGCAGTTGTCCACACCGCCGGGGCTGGTCGTGGTGAACGTCGTCGTGCTCACCGAAGTGACTGTCACCCCACGCTGTTCAGACTTGTCCGGCACCCATTCCGTTGCCGTGCGACCGAACCCGTCGCTGACGAGCGCCTGTCCGACGGTCGGCGGAGTGCTGGAGATCGCCGGGTAGTAGGCGTTGGCGATGGGGTTTGCCAGCTTGGCCACGGCAAGGTCGCGGTCGGTCCGGGGGATGACCTTGGTGATGCGCGCGGATTCCATGTTGTGAGTGGCCGTCGTGGTCTTGGCCGGTGCGCCACCTTGGGGGATCTCCGGGAAGCAGCTCGCCGCGGTGAGGACCCACTCGTACTCGATCAGGGTGCCGCTGCACGACCGGTCGGCCGACACGATCCGGACTGGGGCGTCGCCAATCGGCTGGCTAGGTGGGATCGCTTGCGCCGTCGGGGCGGTGACCGCGCTGGCGGCGGCGATGGCGGCGGCCAGGAGAGCGGTTCTGATAGGCAGTCTCATGTCTGCTCCGCCGCGATCAGCCGGCGACGTTCAGGGCCAGCAACGTGGTCGGCGCCCCGCCCGTGCCGACGCCGACCGGCGTGGAACCGTCTGATCTGACCGTCACCGTGGTGTGCGCGCCGGCGTCGGTGGTGAGGTCGGCCGTGGCCTTGTGGCCGGCGCCGGGCGCATGGCCGTCGCCGCGGATCTCGAAGACGGCGGGAATCTTCAGCACCAGGTGTCCGGTGGACGCGGTGACCTTGAAGCAGACCAGGCCGTCGTGCTTGGCGCCGACGTTGTCGGAGCTGCGCACCTCGATCACGCTGATGTTGTCGGTCACCGGCGTGGCGCAGTCGGCGAACAGGATGTGGCCGTCACCGGACACCAGCACGACGTTGTTGGCCGCGGCGATCGCCGCCGCGTTCGGGTAGCTGAAGTCCTCGACGAGGCTCGGCTGGTCGTCGGCCGCGCTCTGCTGACCGGCATGGGCGGCGAGAGTGCCGCCGAGGATTGCTGCGCCGACCGCGACGACGGTCACGGCTAAACGGTGTACTCGATTCATCGTGTCCCCCCTAATTTGGACCGGCGTGAGTCACGCCGTGGATTACATCGCCACGTTAAGCGTTGCCTGCTACAGAATTGTTTGTGACATGGATCACATTTGCCGCCGTGGACAGGTGCTGAATGGCTCGGTAGTGTCGACTTGACACGCTCTTGACGTGGGGCAGTGGGGGGCTTCTGGTTTCTTTCGCGTGCGAGGGTCGATCCTCGTGTGTGTTAATAGGCATGCCGTTTGCCCGGGATGGTTGGTCCATCTCGGGAATTTTGACTTTGCATTCAATTGCGACGCTCGTGGTGACTGCTTCTTTTGCTGTCGGCGTTCGAATAACCGTCTGCGGTCACGGGTCGGAGTTGTCGAGATGTGTGTCGGGTGTGGCGAAGGCGGTGGTGTCACATTCGCGAATGTGGCAAATGTCCGTTTGTTGGCGCTTTGTCATTCAGGCCGAGACGGTCCGCGGCCACCGCGGCGGGCCGGCTGGCCGAGCCCCGGCCGCCCGTGGTCGTACCGCCCGCGGAGTGGTCGCGCTGGGAGCGTTCTGTCCCCTCGAATTCCGCCCCGCCAACGGGTCCGGCACTGATACTGTCCTGCCGTCAAGGGGGAGTCACGGGGGTGCACACCCTCGTTCACGCCCTCCTTGGTCGGGGTTCACGTACAGCGTGTTCCAGGGAGGAATGCATGTCAGACACGGACGCCGGCAGATTCTCTGCCGGGTCACCGTGGCGTCGGGGCCTTCGGGCGGCGACGATCGCGGCAGTCAGTCTCACGGTCATCGGGGCGCCGATGGCGTCGGCGCAGGCCGGCCAGGCGGGCTTAGTCCCGCAGGCGGTCGGCAAGGCCCCCGCCATTCCACACGGTGCGGTCGCGGCGGCGGCGCCGGCATCGGACGCCCAGCTCGACCTGTCGGTGGCGTTGGCGCCACGTGACCAGGCGGCGCTGGACTCCTTCGTGCAGCAGGTGTCGGACCCGAAGTCCCCGCAGTACAAGCACTATCTGGGCAAGGGGCAGTTCGGGGGCGCCTTCGGCGCGACGAAGCAGACCATCGACGCGGTCACCAAGGCGCTCAAGGACGCGGGCCTCAACCCGGGTGCGGCGACGCCGGACGGCCTGAGCATTCCGGTCAAGGCCACGGTGGCGCAGGCGAAGTCGGCGCTGGGTGTGGACTTCGCGGGCTACAAGCTGACCGACGGCCGCACCACGTTCGCCAACACCTCGGCCCCGAAGCTGCCGGCGGCGGTCGCTTCGTCGGTGACGACGGTGCTGGGCCTGAACAACCTGCTGAAGGTCAGCGCCAATCACACGGCGCCGACGAAGACCATGCAGACCTCGGGCACGCCGACCGGCGCGAAGCCGAACGTTGCGACGCCCAGCGTTTGCCAGGAGATCAGGGACTCCGGGCAGTCCCAGACCCCCCACCCGTTCTTCGACACGTACGACTACTGGCAGCCGGGCTCGCTCGGCTCGTCGAACGCGTACAACACCAGCCAGCTGCTGACCAACTACGGCGACAACGGCAACGGCGTCACCGTTGCGATGATCGAGTTCGAGGACTTCTCCTGGGGCGACATCGTCGAGTTCCAGCGCTGCATGGGTTCCCACTCGAACGTCAACAAGCTGCCGTTCCCGGGCCACGGCCCGACCACGCCGCCGAACTCCAGCGGCGTCGGCATCGAGTCGGCGCTGGACATCGAGTACGTCAACGGCATCGCGCCCGGCGCCACGGTGAACGTCTACCAGGGCCCGGACAACGGTGACCTCAACATCGGCGCGCAGATCTACCAGCAGATGGTCAACGACGACACCGCGCAGGTGATCTCCACCAGCTGGGGCCTCTGCGAGGACGACATCCGGCAGCACGCGCCGGGGCTGTTCGACGTCGAGAAGAACATCTTCGCGCAGGCCGCCGCGCAGGGGCAGACCGTGGTCGCCTCCTCGGGTGACCAGGGTTCGACCGGCTGCTTCTACGACACCCAGGAGCCCAACAAGGGCCTGCTGAACGTGAGCGACCCGGCCGGCCAGCCGTACGTGCTGTCCGTGGGCGGCACGCGCAAGTACGGCCCGACCACCGCGGAGTCGGTGTGGAACACGCCGGCGTCGGGCTCCTTCATCGGTGGCGGCACGGGCGGTGGCGTCTCGACGGTCAGCTACCTCAGCGGCGCGGCCAACTACCAGGCCGGCAAGGTCGGACCGGGCTATCAGAACCTGTGCAACGCGCCGAGCGGCGCCACGTGCCGGCAGGTGCCGGACGTGGCGGCGATCGCCGACAGCAACACCGGCTACCTGATCGCCTATGGCCTGAGTGCCCCCGACCCCGACGGCAAGCAGTTCCCTGAGTGGACGATCATCGGCGGCACCAGTGGTTCCGCCCCGCTGTGGGCGGGCATCATGGCGCTGGCCGACAGCAGCCACGCCTGTGCGGCGACCGGCCCGGTGGGCTTCGCCAACCCGGCGCTGTACCAGGCTCCGGCCGGGACGTTCTTCGACGTCACGAGCGGCAGCAACTACCTGCCGGACTCGGGCAACGGCTCGGGTCTGTACAACGCGGCTTCCGGTTATGACCTGACCACGGGGCTGGGCACGCCGCACGCGCCGCAGGTCGTCGAGGCGGTCTGCAACGCGAAGGCGGGGCCGGACGGCAGCGCGTACAGCCCGGTGGCGCCGGCGCGGCTGATGGACACGCGGACCGACAACACGACGCTGCACGGCAACGGCACGCGTCAGCTGAAGGTGGCGGGTGTGGGCGGCGTGCCGGCCACCGGCGCGACCGCGGTGGTGCTGAACGTGACGGTGACCAACCCGTCGGCCAGCAGCTTCCTCACGGTGTACCCGGACGGGCAGCCGCGGCCGATCTCGTCGAACCTGAACTTCACCGCCGGGGTCACGGTCCCGAACCTGGTGACCGTGCAGGTTCCCGCGAGCGGCATCGTCGACTTCTACAACCTGTCGGGCAACGTGGACGTGGTGGCTGACGTGTTCGGCTACTACTCGACGGACGGCGCGAGCCTGTACAAGGCGGCGGGCCCGGCCCGGCTGATGGACACCCGGGACAACGGCGGCGCGATCGGCACGGGGCAGACCCGCACGCTGCCGATCGAGGGCGCCGCGGGCATTCCGGCCACGGGTGTCACGGCGGTCGTGCTCAACGTGACGGCGACCAACTCGACGGACGGCAGCTTCCTGACGGTGTTCCCGGGCGGCACGACGGCGCCGAACTCGTCCAACCTGAACTACTCGCCGGGCCAGACCATCGCCAACCTGGTGACGGTCCCGGTGGGCGCGGACGGCACGGTGGCGTTCCTGAACCACTTCGGCAACGTCGACGTGATCGCGGACGTGTTCGGCTACTACACCAACGCCGGTGGCGGCCTGCGCTTCCACCCGACGGCCCCGGCCCGCCTGGCCGACAGCCGCACGGGCGCCGGCCTGATCAACAACAACGGGGTGCCGATCGGTTCCGGCGTGTCGACGCAGGTGGCGATCCAGAACGTGAACGGCGCGGCCGGCAACAACGGTCCGCTGGGCACGGCCGGCGCGCTCGTGCTGAACGTGACGGCGACCAACCCGACGGCCCCGAGCTTCATCACGGTGTACGGGTCGAGCGGCGCGCGTCCGTCCTCGTCGAACCTGAACTTCACCCCGGGTCTGACGATCCCGAACTCGGTCGTGGTGCCGACCAACGGCGGCGCGATCAACCTGTTCAACTTCCAGGGTTCGGTGGACGTGGTGGTCGACCTGTTCGGCTACTTCGCCTGATCCACAACCGAAAGAACTGAAAAAGCGTGTGCCCGGCCTCCGCACGAACGGCCGGGCACACGCTTTTTTTCGGACTCCGTCAGCCGATGGTGGTCGTCGTCAGCGTCGGGGCCGGGTTCGGGTAGCACACCGTGGGGGCGTCGATCGGGAAGCCGAACACCGACACGGTGGTGGTGAACTTCAGACCCGGGTCGGAAAGGCTGGTGCCGGCCAGGGTGGTGGTGATGGAGCCGGACTCGCCGGCGGTCAGGTTCAGCGTCAGCGCGGGCAGCTGGAACTGCGCGCCGCCGTTGATCGGGCCGGTCACCGAGGTGACGATGTTGTTGCCGACCTGGGCAACGGTCGCGCTGCCGATGCCGGAGCCGCCGGAAAGGCTGAACGAGTTCACCGTGGCGTTGGCGGGCACCGGCACGGACAGCGTCATGTTCTTCACCGACTTGACGGTGAACGAGCCGGCCGCCGTCGGCACGGTGTTGACGCCGGGGGCGAGCGTGATGGTCAGCGCGCCACCGGGCGCCACCGTCGCGGGCGCGGTGGAGTCGACGTTCTGCTGCAGGGTCAGGTTGGACGTCTGGCCGGCCGCCTTGCCCTGGCAGGTGTAGTTGACGGCCTGGGTGTCGGCCGATGCCACGCCGGCCAGCCCCAGGAGCGGCACGATCGCCAGGGCCGCGCCAACCAGCAGACGCGAGCTTGTCTTCGTCACGGGAGCCACCTCGATGTGGTCGCAGGGACAACGTGAAACGTGTTCACGATCACAGCGTTACTCGCGAGTAACAGGCCGACAAGGTTTAACACTTCACAGCGAAACCCGTTGTCGCGAAAGGCAAGTCACGGCCTACACGTTGGTGGCGGCGAACAACGCTCAGGCGGACCTTACGCCGACCGCGCCGAGAGCTGCCGCCGAGTAGCGGTGCAGCACCAGCTCGGCCACGTCGATGTCGGCGCCGAGGGGCTGAGCGATCGTCACGTCCGGCGCGGCCGACCGGGCCTGCGCGATGACGCGGTCGGGCAGCAGACCCGGTGCCAGGAACCAGGATCCGAGCGCGATGCGCTTGGCGCCGGCCGCCCGCAGCCGCGCGATGGCCGCCGGCACACCGGGATCGGCCGCCGCGGCGAAGGCGGCCGTCGCGCCGGCCCAGCCGGAGCCACGGGCCCAGCGCCGCGCGACCCGACGCACCAGGTCGTTGGCCGGTGCGTGCGAAGAACCGGCCGCGGCAAGGACAATGCCGACTTCCGGGTCGTCATGGCGCACGCCGGCGGCGGCCAAACGGCGCAGCGCGGCCGACTCCAACCGCGGATCCGGGCCGAGCACGTCCGCGATGCGAATGGACAGTCGTGGGTGCCGCGCGGCTGCCGGCACGTCAACCTTTGCGTGGTAAGCACTTCCGAGCAGCAGCGGCACCACGACCGCCTCCCGGTGCCCGTCCCAGGCCACCGCCGACAACACGTCGGTCAATCGTGGCGCGGAAAGGTCCAGGAACGCCGCGCGCACGTCCAGGCCGGGCCGCAAGGCGCGCACGACGTCCAGCAGCTCGTGCACGGTCGCGGCGGAACGGGGATCCCGGCTGCCATGAGCGACGGCGATCAGCGGTGTCATCGTCAGAAAGCTCCGCTCAGTCCACGCGCCCGCAGCACCGAGCGCTCCAGCGGACGGAACACCAGCAGCTCGATGCCGATGCCCACCAACAGGATCAGGAAGATCGCGGCGATCACGGTCGGCATGTCGCTCAGGTTGCGGCCGTCCTCCAGGAACGCGCCGAGCCCCTTGCCCAGCTGCGGCGACACGGCGATGATCTCCGCCGCCATCAGCGAACGCCAGGAGAACGCCCAGCCCTGCTTCAGACCGGCCAGATAACCCGGCAGCGCAGCCGGCAGCAGGATGTGCCGCGCCGAGGCCAGCCGGGACGCCCCCAGCACGGTGCCCACGCGCGGCAGGATCGGCGGGATCTGGTCGATGCCGGCCACCAGGCCGTTGGCGATCGACGGCACGGATCCCATCAGCACCACGAAGTACACCGTCGTCGGCGTCACGCCGAACCACAGCACCGCGGCCGGCACCCAGGCCACCGACGGCAGGCTCTGCAGGCCGGAAAGCAGCGGCCCGATCGCCGCCCGGATCACGCGCACCTTGGCCACGATCAGGCCCAGCGGCGTGCCGATCAGCACGCCGGCGGCGAAGCCGAGGACCGCGCGGTGCACCGAGTTCCACAGGACGTCGAGGGCCTGCCCGTTCTGGAGGTTCTCGGCGATCACCGCCCACACCGCGGCCGGCGCGGGCAGCTGGTACTCCGGCCAGAACGCGGCGGCCCACAGGGCCTGCCACACCACGAGCAGCAGCACGACGGCGAGGACG
>NZ_KK037166.1:3700318-3714001 GCF_000568255.1 Kutzneria sp. 744 | reverse complement strand
CGCACGTCGTGGGTCACGAACAGCACCGCGGTGTTGGTGGAGCGCCACACCCGCAGCAGCTCGCCCTGGAGCACGTCGCGGGTGATCGCGTCCAGCGCGGAGAACGGCTCGTCCATCAGCAGCAGCGCCGGCGAACCGTCCTGCGCGCCCTGCACCGCCGATGCCAGCGCGCGGGCCAGCGCGACCCGCTGCCGCATGCCGCCGGACAGCTCGTGCGGGCGCTTGTCGCCGAGGCCGGCCAGCCGCACCAGCTCCAGCAGCTCGCTGGCCCGCTCCCGGCGCTCCGAGCGGCGCACGCCGGCGAAGCGCAGCGCCAGCTCCACGTTGCGGGCCGCGGTCAGCCACGGCATCAGCGCGGCCTCCTGGAACATCACCGCCGGGCGGGAGGTGCTCAGCGTGATGTCGCCCGCGGTCGGCCGGTCCAGGCCGGCCACCAGGTTGAGCAGCGTCGTCTTGCCGCAGCCGGACGCGCCGAGCAGGCACACGAACTCGCCCGGCGCGACCGACAGGTCCACCCCCTCCAGCGCGGACACGGCCGACCGGCCGGCGCCGAAGCTCTTGTGCACACCGCTCAGTCGCACGGCTGTGGTCATCGCGGAGGTCTCCAGCGTCGCGGTCATGTCCTCGCCTGCCTTAAAGTCCGGTCCGGATCACTTCTGGTCGAGTCCACCGGCGTCGACCGCCGGCTTGCCCGCGGCCTGCAACACCTTGTTCAGCAGCGTGAAGTCCGCGAAACCCTTGACCTCCGGCGCGGTCTTGGCCACGCCCGCGGTCACCTGGTCCTTGGCCAGCTGCGGGAACTGCGCGGCGATCGGGTCCGTGGTCAGCGAGATCTGCCCCCACGAGTCGTCGATCACGTTCTGCGCCAACGCCTTGCCGGTCAGCTTCTTGAGCTGGTCGTTGACCGCGGCCTCGGCGTCGGCCTTGTTCGAGCCGGCCCAGTCGACCGCGTCCAGCTCGCCCTTGATCAGCGCCTCGACGGTGGCCGGGTGCTGCTGGAGGAACTGGGTGCGCACGATCAGCACCGTGGTAGGGAACAGCTCGCGCGGCCACTGCGAGCGCTCGTCGAGCAGCACCTTGGCGCCGCCCTCGATCACCAGCCGGGACGACCACGGGGCCGGCGCCCAGGCCGCGTCGATGCTGCCCTTCTTGAACAGGTCGAGCGTGGTGGCGTTGTCGGCGTTGGTCACCTTGACGTCCGTCGCCCCGTCACCGGCCTTGAGGTTGTTGGCGGCCAACCACTTCTTCAACGCGATGTCCTGCGTGTTGGCCAGCTGCGGGGTGGCGATCGTCTTGCCCTTGAGGTCGGCGGCGGAGTTGATGCCGGCGCGGACGACCAGCTGCGCGCCGCCCGAGGTGGCCCCCGCGACCAGCCGCACACCCTTGCCCTCGGACTTGGCGAAGGCGTTGATGGCCGGCCCGGAGCCGATGAAGGCCGCGTCCAGCGAGTTGCCCAGCAGCGCACCGACCTCGTCCGGCCCGGCGTTGTACTGCTGCGTGGACAGCTTGGTGGCGCCCAGTTCCTTGGCGAAGAAACCCTTCTCCAGGCCGATCAGCGCGGCCGCGTGCGTGACGTTGGGGAAGTAGCCGAGGTGCACCTCGGTCGCCGGCCCCTGGTCGGCCGCGGCCGGGGCGGGAGCATCGCTGCCGCCGGCCCGGGAGCAGGCCGACAGCAGCGCTAACGCGGAAACTCCGGCGGCAAGGAGGGCTCTACGCTTCACGGGGGTTCAGTCCTTTTCAGGGGCCGGGGGAGACGAGGTCCTGGGCGGCCGGGTCGGCCTCGGTGATATCGGTCTGGTCCAGCTGGTTCAGCGGCGCGCCGACCAGTCCGGCGGCCAGCGTGCTGCCGTCGGCCGGGTCGATCACCAGGAACGCCCCGGTGCGGCGGCTGTCCGCGTAGTCGTCGATCGGCAGCTGCTCCGCCGAGCGGATCAGCACCCGGCCGATGTCGTTGAGGGACAACGACTCCGGTTCGTCGACACTGGACAGGGTCTGCTCATCGAACCGCGTTCGCAACTGGGTGACCAAGGCCTGGACGGTGCGGGCTCCGTGCTTGACAAGCACCCGCGCACCGGCTCGCAGCGGCTTGTCGCCGAGCCAGCACACCGTCGCGTCGAACTCGTCGGACACCCGCGGCGGGGCCGCCGCGGCGGCGATCAGATCGCCCCGGGTGATGTCGACATCGTTGGCCAGCAACAACGTCACCGACTCGCCGGAATCGGCCGACTGCTTCGGGCCCTGCGGTGAGTCGATGCCGGTGACCGTGGTGGAGATGCCCGAGGGCAGCACCACGATCTCGTCGCCGACGCTGACCCGGCCGGCGGCGATCTGACCGGCGTAGCCGCGGTAGTCCGGGAACTCCGCCGTGCGCGGACGGATCACGTACTGCACCGGGAACCGGAACGGCGCGTCCTCGGCGTCCGCGTGCACCGGCACGGTCTCCAGGTGCTCCAGCAGAGTCGGCCCGTCGTACCAGGGCGTCTGGTCCGAGCGGTCCACCACGTTGTCGCCGACCAGCGCGGAGACCGGGATGGTCACCACGTTCGCCTCGGGATAGCCCAGTTCCGCCGCGTGCGCGGTGAACTCCTTGGCGATGCGGCGATAGGTGGGCTCGTCGTAGTCGACGAGGTCGATCTTGTTCACTGCCAGGACCAGCTGTGGCACGCCCAGCAGCGCCAACACGGCCGCGTGCCGGCGGGTCTGCTCCACCACGCCGTTGCGGGCATCGACGAGCAGCACGCCCAGCTGCGCGGTGGACGCGCCGGTGACGGTGTTGCGCGTGTACTGCACGTGCCCCGGAGTGTCGGCCAGCACGAAGGACCGCCTGGGCGTGGCGAAGTACCGGTACGCCACGTCGATGGTGATGCCCTGCTCCCGCTCCGAGCGCAGGCCGTCGACCAGCAGCGACAGGTCCGGAGTGGACAGTCCGCGGTCGGCGGAGGCCCGGTGCACGGCGTCCAACGTGTCCGCGAGCACCGACTTGGTGTCGTACAGCAGGCGACCGACCAGAGTGGACTTGCCGTCGTCCACACTGCCGGCCGTGGCCAACCTCAGCAACTGGCTCATTTAGAAGTAGCCCTCCCGCTTGCGGTCCTCCATGGCTGCCTCGGACATGCGGTCGTCGGCGCGGGTGGCGCCGCGTTCGGTCAGCCGCGAGGCGGCGACCTCCGCGATGACGTCGGCAATGGTGGCGGCGGTGGACTCCACGGCCCCGGTGCAGGAGCCGTCGCCCACGGTGCGATAACGCACGGTCTTGCTCAGCAGCGTCTCCCCGTCCCGCGGGCCGCCCCACGGACCTTCGGCGAGCCACATGCCGTCGCGCAGGTACACCTCGCGCTGGTGGGCGTAGTAGATCTGCGGGAGCTCGATGTTCTCGCGCTCGATGTAGTGCCAGACGTCCAGCTCGGTCCAGTTGGACAGCGGGAACACCCGCACGTGCTCGCCCGGGCGGTGCCGGCCGTTGTACAGGTTCCACAGCTCCGGGCGCTGCCGGCGCGGCTCCCACTGGCCGAAGGAGTTGCGCAGGCTGAAGATGCGCTCCTTGGCCCGGGCCCGCTCCTCGTCCCGGCGGCCGCCGCCGAACACCGCGTCGAACTTGTGCGCGGTGATGGAATCCAGCAGCGGCACCGTCTGCAGCGGGTTGCGGGTGCCGTCCGGGCGCTCCTGGAGCCGGCCGTCGTCGATCCACTCCTGCACGTTCGCGACCTCGAGCCGCAGCCCGTGCTGGGCCACCACCTTGTCCCGGAACTCGATGACCTCCGGGAAGTTGTGGCCGGTGTCCACGTGCAGCAGCGCGAACGGCACCGGCGCCGGCCAGAACGCCTTGATCGCCAGGTGCAGCAGCAGCGTCGAGTCCTTGCCGCCGGAGAACAGGATCACCGGCCGGTCGAACTCGCCCGCGACCTCGCGGAAGATGTGGATGGCCTCGGACTCCAAGGCGTCCAGGTTGTCAGTGACGGCAAGGGTTTCAGCCATGCAGACCACACTCCGTCTTGCCCTGGCCGGCCCAGCGGCCGCTGCGCGCGTCCTGGCCCGGCAGCGGCTTGGCCGTGCACGGGGCGCAGCCGATGGACAGATATCCCTCGCTCACCAACGGGTTCTCCAGAATGCCGTGATCGGCGATGTAGGCGTTGAACTCGTCGTCGCTCCACGGCGCGATCGGGTTGACCTTGACCAGCCCGTTGCGGTCGTCCCACTGCACGATCGGCGTGGTGGCCCGGGTCGGCGCGTCCACCCGGCGCACGCCGGTGACCCACGCGTCGTAGCGGGACAGCGTCTGCCGCAGCGGCACCACCTTGCGCAGGAAGCAGCAGCGGTCCGGCGCGGTCTGGTTGAGCAGCCCGAACTCCGCCTCCTGGTCGGCCACCGACTGCTCGGCCTGCGCGTTGACGATGGTCAGCTTCGGGTAGACGGTGGCCACCGCGTCCCGGGTGCCGATGGTCTCCGGGAAGTGGTAGCCGGTCTCCAGGAACAGCACGTCCACGTCCGGCTTCACCTGCGCCGCCAGGTCGATCAGCACCGCGTCCTGCATGTTGGACGCGACGATCCACGACTCGCCGAAGTGCTCCGCCGTCCAGGCCAACGCCTCGGCCGCGGTCGCGTCGGCCAGCTCGGCCGACGCCTTCTCGGCGAACTCCTTGAGATCCGTGCTCACTTGGTCACCACCAGTCCGACGAACTTCACGGTGAACACCCGGCAGCACGCGGCACAGCGCCATGCCGCGTGCGGTTCCTCCTCGGGACGCAGGTCCTCGTCCCCGCAGTACGGGCAGTACAGGGGAACGGCGCGCTCCGTCATCGGAGATCGGCCTCCTCGGCGCGGGTCGCCCACTGCGCGAACCGCTCACCCTCGGTGCGCTGCTCGACGAAGCGGCGCACCACCCGCTCCACGTAGTCGTTGAGCTCGGCCGCGGAAACCTTGTGGCCACGCAGCTTCCGGCCGAAACCGGAGTCGAGGCCGAGGCCGCCGCCCAGGTGCACCTGGAAACCCTCGCCCTGGTTGCCCTCCGCGTCGGTGACGATCTGGCCCTTGAGGCCGATGTCCGCGGTCTGGACCCGGGCGCAGGAGTTGGGGCAGCCGTTGATGTGCACGCTCACCGGCACGTCCAGCTGCGAGTTCAGGTCGGCCAGCCGGTCCTCCAGCACCGTGATCAGGTCGGCCGCGCGGCGCTTGGTCTCGACGATGGCCAGCTTGCAGAACTCGATGCCGGTGCAGGCCATCGTGGAGCGCCGCCACGGCGACGGGTTGACCTGCAGGCCCAGCTTGTCCAGGTCGGCGGTCAGCTGCTCGACATCGCTCTCGGCGACGTCCAGCACGACGACCTTCTGGTGGGGCGTCAGGCGGACCCGGCCGGAGCCGGCCCGCTCGGCCGTCTTGGCCAGCTCCACCAGCATGGAGCCCGACACCCGGCCGACGACCGGGGCCGCGCCCACGTAGCGCTTGCCGTCCTTCTGCTCGTGCACGCCGACGTGGTCGATGGGCAGGGCCGGGGCCTCCGGCGCGGGACCGTCGACCAGCGACCGCTTCAGGTACTCGGTCTCGAGGATCTCGCGGAAGCGCTCGGGGCCCCAGTCCGCGATGAGGAACTTGATACGGGCGCGGTGGCGCAGGCGGCGGTAGCCGTAGTCGCGGAAGACGCTGACCACGCCCTCCCACACGTCCGGCACCTCCTCCAGCGGCACCCAGGCGCCGAGGCGCTTGCCCAGCATCGGGTTGGTGGACAGGCCGCCACCGACCCACAGGTCGAAGCCCGGGCCGTGCTCGGGGTGCTCGACGCCGACGAAGGCGACGTCGTTGATCTCGTGCACGATGTCCTGGAGGCCCGAGATGGCCGTCTTGAACTTGCGCGGCAGGTTGGAGTACTTGGGGTCGCCGATGTAGCGGCGGTTGATCTCCTCGATGGCCCACGTGCCGTCGAGGACCTCCTCGGTGGAGATGCCGGCGACCGGGGAGCCCAGCACCACGCGCGGGCAGTCGCCGCACGCCTCCGTGGTGGACAGGCCGACCGCCTCCAGCTTCTGCCAGATGGCCGGCACGTCCTCGATGCGGATCCAGTGGTACTGGATGTTCTGCCGGTCCGTGATGTCCGCGGTGTCCCGGGCGTACAGCTCGCCGATCTCACCGAGCACCCGCAGCTGCTCGGTGGTCAGCGCGCCGCCGTCGATGCGGACCCGCATCATGAAGTAGCGGTCGTCCAGCTCCTCCGGCTCCAGGGTGGCCGTGCGGCCGCCGTCGATGCCCTGCTTGCGCTGGGTGTACAGGCCGTACCACCGCATCCGGCCCCGCAGGTCGGCCGGGTCGATGGAGTCGAAGCCGGCGTGCGCGTAGATGTTCTCGATGCGGGCGCGGACGTTGAGCGGGTTGTCGTCCTTCTTGCTGCGCTCGTTCGGGTTGAGCGGCTCGCGGTAGCCAAGGGCCCACTGCCCCTCGCCCCGGCGGGCGTGACCGCGCTTCGGGGGTGCTGCTGGGGGGACCATGCTGGCGTCCTCCGGGGTTCAGGGCACGGAGCACGCTGAAACGAGGTCCCGGATGTGGTGGGGGACGCATCGCCGGCGTGTCCCGCGCCGGCGAGGGTCGAGCGAACGGCTACGGGTTACCTGACGGAAAGCCCGCACATCGCGCTGGAGACGCGCTGGAAGTCGACGTGGCGGCGGACCACGAGACGGAGTTCCAGCGCAGACATGTTTCCTAGCGTGCCACGCGTCCACGAAGTGGTCCACCGCCAACCGGATGGTGGGACGCGGTTCACGTAGGCCCTGGTGAAGTGCTATGCGACGGTTCCCGACATATGACCGCGGGTGACGTGACGATCGCGCTGCGTCGTCGGGGAGACTGGGGGTGTGCCCTCAGCTCTGCCCGTAGCCGATCCCGCCCCCGCCGACGGCTCCCTGCCCTCATCCGCTCTGTCCGGATTGGGCACCCGCCCCTTCGGCGTCTACGTGCACGTGCCGTTCTGCGCCGTGCGCTGCGGCTACTGCGATTTCAACACCTACACGCCCGGGGAGCTCGGGTCTTCCGCCTCTCCCCAGAGCTGGCTCGACGGCCTGCGCAGCGAGCTCGACCTGGCCGCCTCCGTCCTCGGCTCCGCGCCTCCCGTGGACACCGTCTTCGTCGGCGGCGGCACGCCGTCCCTGCTCGGCGTCGACGGCCTTTCGTCCGTTCTGGACGCTGTGCGCTCTTCGTTCGGCCTGGCCTCGGGCGCCGAGGTGACGACGGAGTCCAACCCCGAGTCCACCTCCGTCGAGTTCTTCGCCGGAATTCGTGACGCCGGTTACACCCGGGTGTCCCTGGGCATGCAGTCCGCCGCCCCGCACGTGTTGGCGGTCCTCGACCGCAAGCACACCGCCGGCCGCCCCGTCGCCGCCGCCCGCGAGGCCTTCGCCGCCGGCTTCTCGCACGTGAACCTCGACGTCATCTACGGCACGCCGGGGGAGCGCCCCGCCGACCTTCGGGCCTCCCTCGACGCCGTCCTGTCGGCCGGCGTCGACCACGTCTCCGCCTACGCCCTGATCGTCGAGGACGGCACCGCCCTGGCCCGGCGCGTCAAGCGCGGCGAGCTCCCCGCCCCCGACGACGACGTGCTCGCTTCGTACTACGAGACCATCGACGCGGCGCTCTCCGCCGCCGGTCTGCACTGGTACGAGGTCTCCAACTGGGCCTCGTCACCGGAGGCCCAGTGCCGCCACAACATCATCTACTGGCAGGGCCACGACTGGTGGGGCGCCGGTCCCGGCGCCCACAGCCATGTCGGCGGCGTCCGCTGGTGGAATGTCAAACACCCCGCCAAGTACGCCTTCGAGCTCTCCGCCGGCCGCTCACCCGCCGCCGGCCGCGAGATCCTCTCCGCCGAGGACCGCCGCGTCGAACGCGTCCTGCTGGAGCTCCGCCTCGCCACCGGCCTCCCCACCTCCGCCCTGGACCCCGCCGGCCTCTCCGCCGCCGCCTCCTGCGCCTCCGACGGCCTCCTCGACCCCTCCGCCCTCTCCTCCGGCCACTGCATCCTCACCCCCCGAGGCCGCCTCCTGGCCGACGCCGTAGTCCACCGCCTCCTTCCCTGAACCCCCGCGAGTCCCGCTCTCCGGCACACCGAAATACGGTTTCAGGCAGACGGTGATGCCACATGCGCTTCCCATGTGGCACCTGGGCGCAAGTGGGAAGCGCACGTGGCACTGCGGCCGCCTGTTGTTCGGACTAGGTGATCTCGGCTCGCAGCTTGGCCAGAACCTCGTCCTTGGTCATGCCGAACTTTCCACCATCGGTCACAGGGCCAGGGCGTTGCGGAGGGCTTGGCTCACCTGGAGCATCGCGGCCTGGCGAAGCGGTCCCATGTCGCGGGTGACCTCGTCCCGGTACACCGTCACGATGTCGTCGCACAGGATGCGTCCGGTCCACGGCGTGTCCACGGCCTCCAACTGGACGATCGTGTCCAGCGCGGGCTTCCTCGCAGTGCTGAGCCGCACGGCGAGGAAGCTGTCGAGCACGTGGTTGCGCTGGTTGTTGGACACCGCGAGGTAGTACTTCTCCGGCAGGTCGCCGAGCTCCGCCCCGTACACGTGGCCGCGGACGATGCGAGAGACGCCGCCATGGGTCCTGGTCACTCGTCACCCCAGTCGGCGATCTGGCGGCGGCGCGCGGCGCGGACCGCCGCCTCGTCGTCGGCGTCCCGTGATGCGAGCAACTCGCGGTAGCCGTCCTCGCGGGCCCGTTCACGCACGGCGTCGAGGCCGAGGACCAGCAGTGCGTGCAGCACGGCCGCCTTGGAGTCACCGACCTCGTCGGACAGCTGCTCCAAGGCGCGCCGTTCCAGGCTCGAACTTTGCAGCAGTCGTTCCAGGACGGCGAGGTCGGCGTCGGTGAGCGGGATGCTCTCCCGCCGTGCCGCAGTTGACATGGCAGAAGTATGCCGCACAATCTGCCGCACATAGCCGTGGGCCACAGCTGGACTGCGAAGTCGGCAACAGGTGAGCCCTGAGTCCGGCGCGCTCCGTAAACTTGTCGTGAGCACCGATGTCGACCGGCCGGGAGGTGACGCCGCGTGAATGCTGATGAGCGCCGCTTCGAGGTGTTGCGCGCGATCGTCGCGGACTACGTCTCCAACCAGGAGCCGGTGGGGTCGAAGGCGTTGGTCGACCGGCACAACCTGGGGGTGTCGAGCGCGACGGTGCGCAACGACATGGCGGCGCTGGAGGAGGACGGGTACATCACGCAGCCGCACACGAGTGCGGGCCGGGTGCCGACGGACAAGGGATATCGCCTGTTCGTGGACCGGATCAGCGACCTGAAGCCGCTGTCGCCGGCCGAGCGCCGGGCGATCCACAGCTTCCTCGAAGGCGCGGTGGACCTGGACGACGTGCTGCGGCGCAGCGTGCGGCTGCTGGCGCAGCTGACGCGGCAGGTGGCGGTGATCCAGTACCCGACGCTGACCCGGTCGACGGTGCGGCACGTCGAGGTGGTGCAGCTGACGCCGGCCCGGCTGATGCTGGTGCTGATCACCGACGCGGGCCGGGTGGACCAGCGCATGGTGGAGCTGGGCGACGTGATCGACGAGGAGGGCACGGCCCAGGTCAGGGCCATGCTGAACTCGGCGATGTGCGGCCAGCGCCTGACCGACGCCTCGGCCCGGGTGGCGGAGCTGCCGGCGCAGGTGCCGGCGGAGCTGCGCAACGCGATGCTGAGGATCTCGACGGTCTTGGTCGAGACGCTGGTGGAGCACCCGGAGGAGCGGCTGCTGCTGGGCGGCACGGCGAACCTGACGCGTAACGTGGCGGACTTCCCGGGTTCGCTGCGCCAGGTGCTGGAGGCGCTGGAGGAGCAGGTGGTGGTGCTGCGCCTGCTGGCCGCGGTGAGCGACCCGGCCACGGTGACGGTCCGCATCGGCGGCGAGAACGAGGCCGAGGACCTGCGGAGCACCTCCGTGGTCTCCATCGGCTACGGCGGTAAGGGAACATTGCTCGGGGGGATGGGCGTTGTCGGCCCGACGAGGATGGACTACCCGGGCACCATGGCCGCCGTCCACGCGGTGGCCAACTACGTGGGCGACATCCTGACCGGGCGCTAGCCCGACAGCTAACGGGCCGGACCCTCGCGGGATCCGGCAGGAGGACTGGAAACAAGGTGGCCAGGGATTATTACGGCACGCTCGGGGTCGGCCAGGACGCGACGCCCGAGGAGCTGAAGCGCGCGTACCGAAAGCTCGCCAGGGAGCTGCACCCGGACGTCAACCCGGACGAGCAGGCGCAGCAGCGCTTTCGTGAGGTCACGGCCGCTTACGAGGTGCTGTCCGACCCGCAGAAGCGGAAGATCGTCGACCTCGGCGGGGACCCGCTCGGCGGCGGCCCGGGCGGGGGCGGCGGGGCCGGCATGCGGGACCCGTTCGGCGGCGCGGGCTTCGGCCTCGGCGACATCATGGACGCCTTCTTCGGCGCGGCGACGGGCGGCGGCTCGGGCCGCGGACCGCGTAGCCGGGTGCAGCCGGGCTCGGATGCCCTGCTGCGCATGGAGCTCACGCTGGACGAGTGCCTCACGGGCGTCAGCCGCGAGATCACGGTCGACACCGCGGTGCTGTGCGACCACTGCCAGGGCAGCGGCTGCGCGCCCAACACGCGGCCGCAGACCTGCGAATGTTAAATTCGAAGTAATTTGCCGCTGTGGATCGGACGCGATATGTAAACCAACTCAAGGACAACATGCCCAAAGCTGGTCTAGAGTCTACAAAAGGCAAAACGCTTTCGGGGCGGTGTGTCTCCTGGATGCTCTCGAAGTATTGTGAGGTGTTGGGGTGTAGCTGCTCTGTGTACAAAAGTTAATGAGTTGATTTACCCAGGAGAAACCACGTCAATAAGTGCGCCGAGTATCTGGTTAGCTCGGTAAACAAATTAGTATCAATTGCACAAGACCCTGTTCCATAAATCGCAGTGCTCGGGTGACGGCCGGGTCCGCGCGCGCCGCAGCATCACCGTGCAGATCCCGCCCGGTGTGGCGGACGGCATGCGGGTGCGCCTGGCCAGCCAGGGCGAGGTCGGCCCCGGCGGCGGCCCGGCCGGCGACCTGTACGTCGAGGTGGACGAGCTGCCGCACGAGACGTTCGAGCGTGAGGGCGCGAACCTGCACGGCACGCTGCGCATCCCGGTGACGACGGCGGCGCTGGGCGCGGTGCTCCAGCTCAAGACGCTGGACGGCACGGAGGAGCTGCGCATCGAGCCGGGCACGCAGCCCAACACGGAGCTGGTGCTGACCGGCCGTGGCATGCCGAAGCTGCGCTCCTCGGGCCGCGTCGACGGCCGCGGCGACATGTACGTGCACCTCCAGGTGGAGGTGCCCACGAAGCTGGACGCCAAGCAGGCGGAGCTGCTGCGTGAGCTGGCGGGGCTGCGGGGCGAGGAGGAGCCGGAGCTGTCGTCGACCAACGGTCGCGGCCACGGCCTGTTCTCGCGCCTGCGCAACTCGCGCCGGTGACGACGCTGCCCGTCTTCCTCGTCGACGGCCTGCCGACGGGCGACGCCGGTGTGCTGGACGGGCCGGAGGGCCACCACGCAGCGTCCGTGCGGCGGCTGCGCGTCGGCGAGGAGCTGGTGCTCGCCGACGGCCGCGGCGGCCGCGTGCGCTGTGGCATCGAGGCTGTGGAGAAGGACTCGCTGCGGCTGGCCGTGCTGGAGCGCACGCACATCGAGCAGCCGCAGCCGCGGGTGGTCGTGGCGCAGGCGTTGGTCAAGGGCGACCGGGGTGAGCTCGCCGTGGAGCTGGCCACGGAGGCCGGCGTCGACGCGATCGTGCCGTGGCGGGCGTCGCGCTGTGTCGCCCGATGGGATGAAGGTCCCCGCGGCGCGAAGGCGCTGGCCAAGTGGCGCAGCACGGCCCGGGAGGCGGCCAAGCAGTCCCGCCGGGCCTGGGTTCCGGAGGTCGCGGAACCGGTCACCACGGCCGAACTGGCCAAGCTGGTCGGCGCCGCGGCCAAGGCGATGGTGTTGCACGAGTCCGCCACCAGTCGGCTGGACGATCTGCCGGCGCAGGGGGATCTGCTGCTGGTCGTCGGCCCCGAGGGCGGCATCAGCGACGAGGAGCTGGCCGCGCTGACCGATGCCGGCGCGATCGCGGTCCGGTTGGGGCCGTCGGTGTTGCGGGCTTCTACCGCAGCGGCGGTCGCTCTGGGAGCGATCGGCGCCTTGTCCACCCGATGGGGCTGACCAGAGCGATCAAGATGGGCCCGGCCCGATTCCGGTATGGCGCGAAGCCGTGAGCAGGGTCTACCCTTTGGCAACCAAGAATTTCCGACGTCGGGTCGAACTGGGTTCGGGGCCGATGTTGGGACTACCCGCCGGACACCTCCCCCCTCGGTCCGGCGGCGGCCGTGCCGTAGCGGAGTGACCCCCAGGCTCCGCTGCGGCACGGTTTTTTTATTGCCTCGTGTTTCTACGACTTCGACGAGCTGGGAAACAGCGTGTAGCTGAAGGACCAGAAGAAGTCGATGCCCAGCACGATGGTCCACAGCCCCATGCCGCCCAGCAGCTGGGCGCCGCGCACCGGGTCGAAGCCGGTGAGCGCGTAGCCGCCGCCGAGCAGGGCGATCACCACGATCCACTCGCCGACCCGCCGGTAGAAGCCCGAGCGCTGCTGGCGGGCGTGTTCCCAGCCGCTGACCCGGGGCTTGGGCTCGCGGGCGAGCTTGCGTCGGACCCAGCCGTCCATCGTGTGCAGGTGGTGGCGGCCGGAGACGACCACGATGCCGATGATGATCGCCCCGAGCACGTGCGCGATGTCGGCGGTGCCGCCCCGGGCCAGGTCGATGGCGCCGGCGACGAGCACGACGACGTAACCCAGTGGCGACAGCACCAGCAGCACCGCGCCGGCCCTGGGCATCTTCAGCAGGTAGCGGACGACCAGCCCGGCGAGCAGCAGGACGACAAAGCCCACCTCGGAGCCGATCACGAGTGTGAGCAGCACGGCGCCTCCTCTGATGTGTCACGACTGTATTAGTACAAGCGTATTTATATCACATGTGTTAAAACAGTGCAGTGCCCAAGGCTGTCGATCACGAGGCCCGTCGCCGCGAGCTCGCCGAAGCGGTGTGGCGGGTGATCAGCACCGACGGCGTGCACCGCGCGTCGGTGCGTGCCGTCGCCGCCGAGTCCGGCTGGTCCACCGGCTCGCTGCGGCACTACTTCCCGACCCAGGACTCGCTGCTGGCCTTCGCCATGGAGCTGCTGGCCGACAAGGCCCGGGCCCGGTTGCAGGCCATCGACGACCAGGACAACCGGACCGTGCTGCGCCGCATCGCGGAGGCCCTGCTGCCGCTGACCACCGAGCACCGCATCGAGGTCGAGGTGTGGCTGGCCCTGCTGGCCCGGGCCCAGGTCGACCCCGGCCTGCAACGGGCCGAGCGGGACAACCGGGAGGCGCTGCTGTCGGTGCTGTCCGGCGTGCTCTGGCGGGCCACCGCGCACGGCGAGCTGAGCGAGAGCCGCAACCCCGACCTGGAGGCCGTCCGCTACCTCGCGGTGATCGACGGCATGACGCTGGCCTGCGTGTTCTACGCGGAGCGAATCAGCGCCGAGGTCGCGCTGGCGGCGATCGACCGGCATCTGGACGACCTGCTCGGCGTGCCGTCTACCCTGCCGGCATGACGCGGACTGCCTGTTCTGCAAGATCGTCGCCGGCGACATCCCGGCGACCGTCGTCCACGACGGG
>NZ_KK037166.1:3696540-3700021 GCF_000568255.1 Kutzneria sp. 744 | reverse complement strand
CGATCGACGCCAACACCATCGTGTTCGGCATCGGACCGGCCGGCACCGGCAAGACCTACCTGGCCATGGCCAAGGCCGTGCAGGCCCTGCAGGCCAAGCAGGTCAGCCGGATCATCCTGACCCGGCCCGCGGTCGAGGCGGGCGAGCGGCTGGGCTTCCTGCCGGGCACGCTGTTCGACAAGATCGACCCGTACCTGCGGCCGCTCTACGACGCGCTGCACGACATGGTCGACCCCGAGTCGATCCCGCGGCTGATGCAGTCCGGCACCATCGAGGTGGCGCCGCTGGCCTACATGCGCGGCCGGGCGCAACCGGTCTTCACCCCGGTGCTCACGCCCGACGGCTTCCGTGCCATCGGCGAGCTCCAGGTCGGTGACCTCGTGATCGGTTCGAACGGGGAACCAACGCCCGTGCTCGGCGTGTATCCGCAGGGCGAGAAGGAGATCTATCGGGTCACGGCCGGGGATGGAGCCTCGACGTTGTGCTGCGCCGATCACCTGTGGACGGTCAGGACGGCGTCGGACAAGCGTCGGGGCAAGCCGTGGCGGGTCCTCGAGACCAAGGAGATGATCGGCAACCTCCGCGCTGCGCATGCCCGTCGTTACGAGCTGCCGATGCTGACCGCGCCGGTTTGCCATCCCGAGCAGTCCGTGCCGATGGATCCGTACGCGTTGGGTCTGCTGCTCGGCGACGGATGTCTGACCGGTTCGACCACGCCGTCCTTCGCCACTGACGACGAAGAACTCGCGATCGCGCTGGAAGCCGCGCTACCGGGCGTGCGCGTTCGACACCGGGGCGGGGTGGACTACACCCTCAACCGCGTGCGCCAGCCGGGCGAAGTGATCACTTTGGAGAACCCGGTCACTGGTGCGCTTCGCGAGTTGGCGTTGCTCGGCGCCCGCTCCAACTCCAAGTTCATTCCCGACGTCTACCTGCGGAACGCCGCCGAGGTCCGGCTCGCGGTCCTGCAGGGGCTGCTGGACTCGGACGGTGGCCCGGTCACCCAACGCGATCGAACCTGCCGGATCCATTACACGACGACGTCGCCCACGTTGAAGGACGACGTCATCGCCCTGGTCCGTTCGCTCGGTGGGGTCGCGTACGTCCGCCGCCGGCCCGCTGCGGGACGCAGGCCTGGGCTGGCGAAGGGCCGGCTGGTCGGCCATCGCCATGACACGTACGTCGTCGACATCCGCCTTCCCTCCGGTGTCGAGCCGTTCCGGCTGGCCCGTAAGCGTCAGAAGTACGCCGACAACAATGGCGGCGGCCGTCCGATGCGGTTCATCGACAGCATCGAACCGGCCGGGCGGACCGAGGCGGTCTGCATCCAGGTGGCGGCGGCCGACTCGCTGTACGTCACCGAGGACTACCTGCTCACGCACAACACCCTCAACGAGGCCTTCGTGGTGCTGGACGAGGCGCAGAACACCACGCCCGAGCAGATGAAGATGTTCCTGACCCGGCTCGGCTTCGGCTCCAAGATCGTGGTCACCGGCGACGTCACCCAGGTCGACCTGCCCGGCGGCCAGCGCAGCGGCCTGCGGGTCGTGCAGGAGATCCTGGCCGGCGTGCCGGACATCCACTTCTCGGTGCTGACCAGCCAGGACGTGGTGCGCCACCGCCTGGTCGGCGACATCGTGGACGCCTACGACAAGTGGCAGCACGTCCAGGACGCCGGACCCGGTGTCAGGGCCGAACAGGGTGGCCGGGGACGATAGGGCCCGTGAGTATCGAGATCGCGAACGAGGCCGGCGTCGGCGTCGACGAGGCCAGCATCGTCGCCGTCGCCCGCTTCGCGTTGGACCGGATGGGCGTCAGCCCCCTTGCTGAGCTCTCCGTGCTGCTCGTGGAGCTGGACGTGATGTCCGACCTGCACGAGCGCTGGATGGACCTGCCCGGTCCGACCGACGTGATGGCCTTCCCGATGGACGAGCTGGACTCGGCCCGCCGCCCCGACGCGGCGGGTGTGGGCCCGGCGCTGCTCGGCGACATCGTGCTGTGCCCGGCCTTCGCCAAGGACCAGGCCCGCAAGGCCGGCCACGCCCTGCTGGACGAGCTGCACCTGCTCACCGTGCACGGCGTGCTGCACCTGCTGGGCTACGACCACGCGGAGCCGGCCGAGGAGCGGGAGATGTTCACGCTCCAGAACCGCATCCTGGCCGACTACCGGGAGGCCAAGGAGTCGGCCACCCGGGCCGCCGCGCAGCGCAGCAACGACGACCGCGTGCTGGGCGCCGTCGGCCTGGCCGAGGAAGACGAGAAGCCCGCGCCGGACACCGACGCCGGCTGATGGGCGACGGTCTGGTCAGCTCCGAGGCCGTCCCGATGCTGTTGTGCGCGATCGCGCTCGTGCTGCTGGCCGGCGCGTTCGGCGGCGCCGACGCGGCGCTGGGCACGGTGTCCCAGGCGCGGGTCGAGGAGCTGGTGCGGCAGCGCCGTGCCGGCGCCCGGCAGCTCCAGCTGCTGATCGAGGACCGGCCCCGGCACGTCAACCTGCTGTTGCTGCTCCGGCTCGGCTGCGAGCTGTCGGCCACCGTGCTGATCACGGCGTTCTGCTTGCAGGCCATCGCGACCGGCTGGGTGGCGCTGCTGGTGGCCGGCGTGGCGATGGTCGTCGTCTCGTACGTGTTGATCGGCGTCGGGCCGCGCACCATCGGCCGCCAACATCCGTACGGCGTGATGCTGCTGGCCGCCGGTCCGGTGCGGGTGCTGGGCCGGGTGCTCGGGCCGCTGAGCCGGCTGCTGATCCTGGTGGGTAACGCCATCACACCCGGTCGAGGCTTCCGCGAGGGCCCGTTCTCCACGGAGGTCGAGCTGCGTGAGCTGGTCGACCTGGCCGGCGAGCGCGGCGTGGTGGACGAGGACGAGCGGGAGATGATCCACTCCGTCTTCGAGCTGGGCGACACCATCGCCCGCGAGGTGATGGTGCCGCGCACCGAGATCATCTGGATCGAGCTGACCAAGTCGGTCCGGCAGGCGCTGGCGCTGTCCCTGCGCACCGGCTACAGCCGCATCCCGGTGATCGGCGAGAGCGTCGACGACGTGCTCGGCGTGGTCAACATCAAGGACCTGGCCCGGGCCTCGGTCGAGGGCGGCGCGCAGCAGCCCATCGACCAGTCGGTCAAGGACCTGATGCGCCCGGCCAGCTTCGTGCCCGACACCAAGCGGCTCGACGACCTGCTGCGGCAGATGCAGGTCTCGCACAACCACATGGCCATCGCCGTCGACGAGTACGGCGGCACCGCGGGCCTGCTGACCATCGAGGACATCCTGGAGGAGATCGTCGGCGAGATCACCGACGAGTACGACCAGGACGAGCAGCCGCCGGTGGAGCAGCTCGACGAGGACAGCTACCGGGTCAGCGCCCGGCTGCCGGTCGAGGACCTGGCCGAGCTGTTCGACGTGGAGCTGGACGACTCGGACGTGGACACCGTCGGCGGGCTGCTGGCCCAGCGGCTGGGCCGGGTGCCGCTGCCCGGCG
>NZ_KK037166.1:3668793-3696440 GCF_000568255.1 Kutzneria sp. 744 | reverse complement strand
GCCGACCCCTCCGGCGCCGTGCTCGACACCCTCCGCTGAGACCTCAGTTCCTGTTCGGAAGGGGGCTTTCCTCCACTCGGAGTGTGGGAAGGCCCCCTTCACAGCCACAGCACATCGTCCCCCGCCGGCACTAGCTGCCCCCACTGAGCGCGCTCGGGGCAACCAGCGAGAATGGGACGATGACCAGCGACAGCACCCCTGCCGGGCACCGTTCCGGTTTCGCCTGCTTCGTCGGACGGCCCAACGCCGGCAAGTCGACGCTGACCAACGCGCTGGTCGGGGCCAAGGTGGCGATCACGTCCAGCAAGCCGCAGACCACGCGGCACACCATCCGCGGCGTGGTGCACCGCCCGGACGCCCAGCTGATCATCGTGGACACGCCCGGCCTGCACCGCCCCCGCACGCTGCTCGGCCAGCGGCTCAACGACCTGGTCATGGAGACCTGGTCGGAGGTGGACGTGGTCGGCCTGTGCGTGCCGGCCGACCAGAAGGTGGGCCCGGGCGACAAGTTCATTGCCACCGAGCTGGCCAAGATCGGCAAGCGCACGCCGGTGATCGGCATCGTCACCAAGACCGACCTGGTGCCCCAGCAGCAGGTGGCCGAGCAGCTGCTGGCGCTGCAGAAGGTGATGGACTTCGCCGAGCTCATCCCGGTCTCGGCCCAGGACGGCTTCCAGACCGACACGCTGGCCGACTTGCTGGTGGCCCGGCTGCCCGAGGGGCCGCGGCTGTACCCGGACGGTGAGCTGACCGACGAGCCGGAGGCCACGCTGGTCGCCGAGCTGATCCGGGAGGCCGCGCTGGAGGGCGTGCGCGACGAGCTGCCGCACTCCATCGCCGTCGTGGTCGAGGAGATGCGCCCGCGCGAGGGCCGCGACGACCTGATCGACGTGCACGCCAACCTGTTCGTGGAGCGCACCAGCCAAAAGGCGATCATCCTCGGTCACAAGGGCGAGCGCCTCAAGCAGGTCGGCACCACCGCGCGCCGCCAGATCGAGCGCCTGCTCGGCTCGCGGATCTATCTCGATCTGCACGTGAAGATCGCCAAGGACTGGCAGCGGGATCCCAAACAGCTCCGCCGTCTGGGCTTCTAGGCTGCCCCAAGGGGCGGAACGACGCGGCTCGGTAAAGAACTGGCCGCGAGTTGCGTGAAATGCCCGGGGTCCACCCGTAACGCGCCCTATAGTTCGTGCGCTTTGGCAGGTAAACCCCAGTCCAGGAGTACCTAGTGACCACACCGCCCCCCGGCTTCGACCCGCAGGGACAGCAGCCGCCGTACGGACAGCAGCCGCTTATGGGCAGCAGCCGCAGACGCCGCCGCCGGGCTTCAGCCAGCCGGGGTACGGGGCGCAGCCTCAGCAGCCGTACGACCCGAGCCAGGCCCAGCAGCAGCCGTACGACCCGAACCAGCAACAGTTCGGCCAGCCCTCGCCGCCCTACGGCACGCCGCAGCAGCCGTACGGGCAGCAGCCGGCCTATGGCCAGCAGCCTTACGGCCAGCAGCCCTACGGCGGCCAGCAGTACGCGGGCGCGCCCCAGGGCGCCGGCGGCGGGCTGGACTACATCCAGCTCCCGGGCATCGGCACCGTCCGGCTGGCCTCGATGGGCCAGCGGTTCCTGGCCCGCGTGATCGACGGCCTCATCGTCGGCATCCCGGCCTCGATCCTGTACTTCGTGGTGATCGTGGCCTGGTTCTCCTCGGCGGCGAGCTCGTACACCATCGACGAGAACACCGGCCAGATCACCGGCGGCCCGGCCGCCGCGGGCCTCGGCTTCCTCGGCACCGCCTTCGCGCTGCCGCTGACGCTGATCATCCTGGAGATCCTCTACGAGGTCACCATGATCGCGCTGCGCGGCGCCACGCTGGGCAAGCAGATCGCCGGCGTCCGCGTGATCCGCACCCAGGACGGCCAGATCCCCGGCTGGACCCCGTCGATCATCCGCTGGGCGATCCTGTACCCGGCGGCGATCGTGCCGTGCATCGGCTCGCTGTGGGTGCTGCTGTGCGAGCTGTCGCCGTTCTTCGACAACCAGGGCCGCCGTCAGGGCTGGCACGACAAGGGCGCCAAGACGATCGTGATCGCCACCAAGTGACGACCCTCGTCCGACTGCGGGTCACCCCGGCCGTCGTCGCCGTGACGGCGGCGGCCGGGGCCCTGCTCGGCACCGGGATCGTCAGCATCCCGTGCTGGTTCCACGCGATGACCGGCGCCGACTGCCCCTTCTGCGGGGGCAGTCGAGCGCTGGGCTCGCTGCTGCACGGCGACTGGCGGGCGCGCTGCGCTTCAACGCCTTCGCCGTCCTCGTCCTGCTGCCGGCCGCCGTGGGCTCTCTTGCTCGGGCGTACGGAGCTGGGCCTGCGGATTCCGTCCTGGGCGGTTCGCCGCAACGCGTTGGTCGCGTTGGGCATCGCCACCGTCGCGTGGTGGCTGGTCCGCGACGTCGCGTTCCCCGGGCTCCAGGTCTGAGATAATCGACGGGTGAGCCTGTACCGAGACACCTGTGTCGTGCTGCGGGTGCAGAAGCTCGGCGAGGCCGACCGGATCATCACGCTGCTGTCCCAGCGGCACGGCAAGATCCGCGCCGTGGCCAAGGGCGTGCGCCGCACCTCTTCCCGTTTCGGCGCCCGGCTGGAGCCGTTCTGCCACGTCGACGTGCAGTTCTACACCGGGCGGACGCTCGACGTGATCACCCAGGTGGAGACCCTCGACGCTTTCGGCATCGGCCTGGTCGACGACTACGCCCGGTACACGGCGGCCTGCGCGGTGCTGGAGACCGCCGACCGGCTCACCGCCGAGGAGGGCGAGCCGGTGCTGCGGCTGTACATGCTCGTCGTCGGCGCGCTGCGGGCGCTGGCCGACCGGCAGCGTGACGCCGGCCTCGTGCTCGACGCCTTCCTGTTGCGCGCCATGGGTTTCGCCGGCTGGGCGCCGGCCGTCACCGAATGCGCGCGCTGCGGCACGCCCGGCCCGCACGCCGCGTTCAGCGTGCCCGCCGGCGGCTCCGTGTGCGGCACCTGCCGACCGCCCGGCTCGGCCAGCCCGGCCTGCGAGACCCTGAGCCTGCTCGACGCCCTCACCCACGGTGACTGGGCCCTGGTCGAGCGCACCCAGGTGTCCAGCAAGCGCGAGGCCAGCGGCCTGGTCGCCGCGCATCTGCAATGGCATCTGGAACGGCAGCTGCACTCGCTGCCGCTGGTGGAGCGCCGCGTGTCGGCCACCGCCATCGACCGGCTCGCCGCCCAGATCCGGACGGTGGTGGCCGATCGTCAGACAATGGGGGAGAACCTTGATCCTGCGACCGGCTGAGCCCCGCGATCTCAAGGCCGTGCACGACATCTGCCTCGACACGGCCACCAAGCGCGAGCTCGACGATCTGGACCTGATCGGCTACGTCTTCGCCGACCCGTACCTGACGTTGGCGCCCGAGTTCTGCTTCGTCATCGACGATGACGAGGGCGTGGCCGGCTATGCCGTGGGCGCACTGGACACAGTGGATTTCTACCGCCGCTGGCGGGCCGAATGGACACCCAGGTTCGCCGACCTGTACCCGAAACCGGAGCAGGAGACCGACCGGCACTCCTCGCTCGTGCTGTCGCTGCACAACCCGGAGCGCTACCTGCCGGCCGCCGCTGCCGAGTATCCGTCCCACCTGCACATCAACCTCGACGCCCGCACGCGGCGCCAGGGCTGGGGCACCAAGCTGCTGGACGCCCTGTTCGACCGGCTGCGGGCCGGCGGGGTCGCCGGGCGTGCATCTGAGCACGTCCGCCACCAACACCCGGGCCATCGCCTTCTACCACAAATTGGACTTCGAGGTCCTGGATCGGCCCGGCGCCGGCACCGTGATGGGACTCCGCTTCGACGGTTCGGGCAGGATGGAGGCACCCCCGTCCCGATCGTGAGGAGCAGCCCTGATGCTGCGTAGGCAGCTGCGCGGACGCAACGACCCCACCGTGAGGCCGCCCGACCCCCACTCCAGCGGCGAGCGTCCGCCGAAGATTCCGCTGGAGTTCGTGCCCAAACACGTGGCACTGGTGATGGACGGCAACGGCCGCTGGGCCAACATGCGGGGCCTGCCCCGCGTGGAGGGCCACAAGCGCGGCGAGGCCGTCGTGCTCGACGTGGCCAGGGGCGCGATCGAGCTCGGCGTCAAGTGGATCTCGCTGTACGCCTTCTCCACCGAGAACTGGAAGCGCAGCCCCGACGAGGTGAAGTTCCTGATGAACTTCAACCGGGACGTCATCCACCGGCGCACCGACGAGCTCGACGAGATGGGCGTGCGGATCCGGTGGGCCGGGCGCAAGCCCCGGCTGTGGCCCAGCGTCGTCAACGAGCTGCAGAAGGCCGAGGAGCGCACCCGGAACAACGATGTGCTCAACCTGACCATGTGCGTCAACTACGGCGGCCGGGCCGAGATCGGCGACGCCGCACGCGAGGTGGCCCGCCTGGTCGCCGCCGGCAAGATCAACCCCGACAAGGTGGACGAGCGCACCCTGGCCAAGCACCTCTACCACGCCGACATGCCCGACGTGGACCTGTTCATCCGGCCCTCCGGCGAACAGCGCATCTCCAACTTCATGCTGTGCAGTCCGCCTACGCCGAGCTCGTGTTCCAGGACATCCTGTGGCCCGACTTCTACCGCCGTGACAAATCTAGTTTGGCATGCGTAGTTGTAGGCCAGCGGTAGCCCCGGGAGATAATTGAAGACTAGTCCTCTATGGTCTCAGTTACTGTTGTTTTGATTCGGACTCGCACCACCAGCTTATTTCGAGGACCAGGGCACATTTAGTAGCTTAGAGGTTACTGGCACCCCCAGATTTGCGAAGCTCGCCACGCGAAGATAGACTAACACATGCCGCTGTGGTGATTAGCTGGTACTGCATGGTTCACATAACTGAACATGTGCTCTGTGGTGAGGCAATCACCGATCGAACAACACCATTCAAGCCCTACACGTCGACGACGACGGCGCCCTCAGCTTCCGCCACGGCGACGTGCCCTGCGCCGTGCAGGCCATGCAGTTCGCCGAGGGCCTCACCATGCTCAGCCTCACCTGCGTGGTCGCCTGGGACCTCCCCGACGACCCCGCGCTGGCCGTCTCCGCCGCCGAGCGGGCCGGTCAGGGGCTGTTCGGCACCCTCGGGGTCGTGCACACCGAGCGGGGCATGGACGTCACCCTCCGGTACGCCTTCCCCGCCGACAACCTTGAGCCCTCGCCGCTGTCGACCATCCTCATGCTGGTCGTGTCCACCGCGTCCCAGCTGCGGGCCGACCTCCTGGCCAGCGTCGAAGGATGACGGCCACCACGGAGCGGCCCGCCGTCTCTCCACCGCGCCGCCGCATCACCTCGCTGGAGGTGCTGTGCGTCGTGCTCGTGCTGGCCCTGGTGTTTCAGGGCCAGCTCGTTGACGCCCTGGACATCCCCGCGCTGCGGACCGGCTCCACGGTGTTCGTCGCCGTGTGTGTGCAGGCCATGCCGTTCCTGGTGCTCGGCACCCTGATCAGCGGGGCCATCGCCGCCTTCCTGCCGGCCGAGGCGTTGCGGCGGGTCCTGCCCCGGCGGTCCGCCTTCGCCGTGCCCGTCGCCGGGCTGGCCGGCGTCGCCCTGCCCGGCTGCGAGTGCGCCTCCGTGCCCGTCGCCCGCCGGCTCATGCAGCAGGGCGTCGCCCCCTCCGTGGCCCTGGCGTTCCTGCTGGCCGCGCCGGCCGTGAACCCTGTCGTGCTGGTGGCTACCGCCGTGGCGTTCCCCGGCCGGCCGGAGATGGTCCTGGCCCGCTTCGCCGGGTCGATGCTGACCGCCGTCGTCACCGGCTGGCTGTGGGCCCGCTTCGGCAAGCTCTCGTGGATCGCCTCCCGTGCCCTCGAACGGCTGCCCACCGGCAGCTCGTCCCGGTGGGCCGTGTTCGCCGAGACCGCCCGTCACGACCTCGTCGAGGCCGGCGGCTTCCTCGTCGTCGGCGGCCTCACCGCCGCCGCCCTGAACGTGCTCGTGCCGTCCTCCCTGCTGGAGTCCCTTTCCGGGCAGTGGGTGCTGGGCATCATCGTCATGGCCCTGCTCGCCGTCGTGCTGGCCATCTGCAGTGAGGCCGACGCCTTCGTCGCCGCCTCCCTGTCCGCCCTGCCGCTGTTGCCCCGCCTGGTCTTCCTCGTCGTCGGCCCCGCCGTCGACGTCAAGCTCATCGCCCTGCAGGTCGGCACCTTCGGCAAGGCCTTCGCGCTGCGCTTCGCCCCCTTGGCCTTCGCCGTCGCCGTCCTCTCCGGCACCGTCGCCGGCCTCGTCCTGCTGGGAGGCGTGTCATGAGGCGGGAAACCCAGAACATCCTGCTCGTGCTGCTCGGCGGTGCCCTGCTCAAGATCGCCCTCAACGGCACGTACCTGAACTACGTCAAGCCCGGCCTGCAGCCCTATCTCGTCCTCTCCGGCGGGATCATGGTCCTGCTGGCCGGCATCGCCATCGTCACCGACATCCTCAAGTCCCGCCGCGCGGGCGCCCCGGGCGCTGTCGCCGGTGTGGAGGCCGACGGCTCTGCCGCCCGTGTCCCGGCTGCCGTCCTCACGCTCGACGGCACGGCCCCCGACCACGGCGACCCCGCTGGTCATGATCATGGGCATTCCGGCGACCTTGCCGCTGTACACAGCGACGCGCACGGCCACTCCCACGGCGCCGCCCGGAGCGCGTGGATGCTGCTGATGCCGGTGCTGGCGATCTTCCTCATCGCCCCGCCGGCCCTCGGCGCCGACTCCGTGAACCGGGCCGGTGGGCGGACCGTGGCCAGTGAGCAACGGCAGGACCAGGTGATCAAGACCAAGTTCCCGCCGCTGCCGGCCGGGTCGGTGGTGCCGATGCGGATGGCCGACGTCGCCACCCGTGCGGCCTGGGACGCCACGAACTCCCTGAACGGCCGCACGCTGGAGCTCACCGGCTTCGTCGTCCACGACCCCGCCGGCGTCTACGTGGCGCGGCTGGTGATCACCTGCTGCGCCGCCGACGCCATGCCGGTCAAGGCCCGCATGGTCGGCGCCGAGGGCCTCGCCGACGACGAGTGGATCACCGTCACCGGCCGGGTGCGCCCCGACTCCGCCGTGCAGGCCGACAACTACGTGCCGGTGTTCGACGTGACCACCGTGAAGAAGATCGGCACACCCGGCGATCCGTACGAGTACTGATGTAGAGAAACGGCCGGCGGCTCCGACCGTGGGGTGTGAGAGCACCCGAGGCCGAGGAGCCGAGCATGGAGACGTTTCGCATCGCGGTCCCCGACGCCGAGCTGGCCGACCTGCGTGATCGGCTGGCTCGGGTCCGGTGGGCCCCCGAGCCGCCCGGCGACGACTACGGCGTCTCCGGCGCAGACGTGCGCAAGCTGGTCGAGCACTGGCGTGACGGCTACGACTGGCGGGCCGTCGAGGCCCGGCTCAACGCCCATCCCCAGTTCACCACCACCATCGACGGCGCCACCGTGCACTTCCTGCACGTCCGCTCGCCCGAACCCCATGCGCTGCCGTTGATCCTCACCCACGGGTGGCCCGGCTCCGTCGCCGAATACCTCGACGTCATCGGCCCGCTCACCGACCCCCGCGCCCACGGCCTCGACCCCGCCGTCGCCTTCCACCTGGTGATTCCCTCGCTACCCGGCTTCGCCTGGTCCGGCCCCACCACCGACTCCGGCTGGGGCCCTCGCCGCATCGCCGCCGCGTGGACCGTGCTCATGGACCGCCTCGGCTACGCCCGTTACGGCGCCGCCGGCAACGACTGGGGCTCCGTCATCTCACCCGAGATCGGCCGCACCGCGCCGGATTCCGTCGTCGGCGTGCACGTCACCCAGATCTTCTCCGGCCCCGAGGGCGATGTGCCCTTCTACCCGCCCAGCGTCGAACCCGCCAGCGTCGCCCTGCTGCCTCCCGACGAGCAGGCCCTCGTCGCCGGTCTTCGCCACTTCCAGCGCACCATGGCCTCGTACCACCATGTGCACGCCGAGCAGCCCCAGACGCTCGCCTACGCCCTCACCGATTCCCCCGTCGGCCTCCTCGCGTGGAACAGCCAGGTCATGGGCGGGCTCGACCCCGATGCCCTGCTCACCCACGTCTGCATCCACTGGCTCACCCACACCGCCGGCACCGCCCCTCGGATCTACCTCGAGGATCATCGGCACCCCGTGCCCGCCGCCCCCACCACCGTGCCCCTCGGTCTGGCCCAGTTCCCCTACGACGCCCAGGCCATCCCCACCTACGCCCACCGTGACCACGCCAACATCGTCTCCTGGAACGTCTACGACCGCGGCGGCCACTATGCCTCCCAGCAGGCCCCCGACCTGTACCTCAACGACATCCGCCAGTTCTTCGCCCAGCTCCGCCCCTGACCAGTCCGGTCCCGACCCCCACGGTCTTCGGCCCCGCCCCGTTCTTCGACCCCGCTCCGGCCCTAGACCCCGCTCCAGCCGCCCGTTCACTTGCCTCGCCCGGCTGACTCGCCCCGCCCCCTCACCCGCTCCGGCCCTCGACCCGCTTCGGCCGCTCACTCGCTCTGGCCCCTGACCAGCTCGCGCCTTGTTCTGTTCCAGAACTCGACCAGCTCCCCGACATTTGTTGCGGGGGGCGATTGACTTTATCACAATTACCTGTTTCACCGCGCGAGGTCAGCTCAACGAGCAGCGCTCTGCACCAGCTCGTGCCTTATCAACCCGGCCCTGACCCGCCCCGCCCTTCGACCCTGTCCATTCCTGGACCTTCCGACCCTGCCTTGCCCTCTCAGCTACTCCTGCCTTCGACCTACTCGCGCCCCGACCCGCATCTGCCCTCGACCCAGCTCGCCTGGCCGAGTTTCGCTGTCTGACCCAACCTGGTTCCTGCCCCAGCCCAACCCGAGGAGCGCCGCCGTGAAGTACCTGGTTCTGATCTACAGCAACCCCACCACCTGGGCGCATCCCACGTTCGAGCACTCCGACTACTACCGCTCCGCGTCGCCCGAGGAACGCGCCGCCATGGACACCCAGTTCGGCGACCTCATGCGTGAGATCTCCGAGTCCGGCGAGCTCGTCTCCGGCACCCCGCTGGCCGAGCCCGCGACGACCCGGACGGTTCGCGTGCAGGATGGCGACACGATGACCACCGACGGGCCCTTCGCCGAGTCCAAGGAGCAGATGGCCGGCTTTTTCGTGCTCGACTGCGTCGACATCGACCGCGCCACCGAACTGGCCGCGCGCTTCCCCGATGCCCGCTTCGGCCGGGTCGAGGTCCGCCCGATCATGGAATGAAGGCCCGCCTGACGACGCGGCCGTCTCACCACGCCTCAGCGTGGACCGGTGTGTCGAGCCTGGTCAGGCGGTGCAGCCGGCGCAGGTGCCGAAGATCTCCACGGTGTGGCTGACCTCGCTGAAGCCGTTCTCGGCGGCGATGCGGTCGGCCCACTTCTCCACCGCGGGACCCTCGACCTCGACGGTCCGGCCGCAGCGGCGGCACACCAGGTGATGGTGGTGGTGGCTGGAGCAGCGGCGGTAGATGGCCTCGCCGCTGTCGGTGCGCAGGACGTCGACCTCGCCGGCGTCGGCGAGGGACTGGAGGGTGCGGTAGACGGTGGTGAGGCCGATGCCCTCGCCCCGACGGCGCAGCTCCTCGTGCAGCTCCTGGGCGGAGCGGAAGTCGTCGAGCTGGTCGAGGAGCTTGGACACGGCGGCCCGCTGCTTGGTGGCCCGAAGTCCGGGCACGGTGGCCGACGGGCGTTCGCTGGTCGTCACGCTTCCTCCCGGTGCTCGCCCCGGACGGCCGAGCCGCCCTCCTCGACGTGGGTGACGGCGTCCACCACGATGTGCGCCAGATGCTCGTCGACCAGCCGGTACATGACCTCGCGCCCGTGCCGCTCGCCGTGCACGACGCCGGCCGACTTGAGCACCCGCAGGTGCTGGCTGATCAGCGGCTGGGCCACGGCCAAGGCGTCCACGAGCTCATGCACGCAGCGCTCGCCCTCGCGCAGCTGAAGCACGATGGCGATGCGCACGGGCGCGGCGAGCGCCCGCAGGAGGTCGCCGGCGCCGGTCAGGGTGCCGGCCGCGTGCCTTGCCGCAGTGCTCGTCCCCAGCTCACGCGGCGCGTGGTCATGGGCGTCGGCCAATGCGGTGACGCCCCCGGCGCGGCCGTCCGGACGCTCCGGGACGGGGGTCGCGGCGTCCGGGCTCACTGGGGGCATCGTCCTCTCCGGCACGGCAGGCAATGGGCGGAAGACCAGGCGGTCGTAACCACCATGGTAGGCGAACGAGGTCGTCCGCTGCCGGCGGTGCTGACAATGGTTATCGAAGCAGGTGTGGCCGGAGCTGCTAGCGGAGCACGGAGACCAGCACCGCGACCAGGATCACGGCCACCAGGATGCGCAGCGCCCGGTCGGCGGGCGACAGCACCCGCCAGGTGGCCCCGAGCAGCCCGAGCACGATCAGCGCCAGGGCGCCGAGCAGACCGGCGCCGACCGGCCCGCGGACCACGACACCGACCACGAACAGCACCAGCACGAGCCCGAACACGGCCGCCGCCGGCACCCGGGCCAGCGGCCCGTTGCCCGGCAGCAGCGGCGTCTTCAGATCACGCCGCCCGCGGCCTCGACCCGGTTGCTGTCCTCCGGCCATGTCCCCACTCGATCCGCCGACGTCGCCACGCCCGGCCGCACCCCGGCGGCGGGCGAGCCCCCGCTGATGCGAGGATGCGCCACCATAACCGACCGCCGAGACGACCCGAGGAGTCCGACCGTGCTGCTGGTCTGCCGGTTCGAGGTGCCCGAGGCCGAGGCGGCCGAGTTCACCGCCACCGCCCGCCACGCCCTCGAGCTGCTCACCGCGCAGCCCGGCTGTCGCACCGGCCGACTGGGCCGGGCGACCGACGCGGCGGACCGCTGGGTCCTGGTGGTCGAGTTCGACTCGGTGGTCGCCTACCGGCGCGCCATGTCGCCGTTCCCGGTCCGCGAGATCGTGGTTCCGCTGCTGTCCCGCGCGCTCGCCGACGAGCCGGCCGCCTTCGAGCTGACAGTCTCGGCCGCCGACGGCCACGCCGACGAGCACGTGAGCCTGCTGGCCGGCGACGCCGGCACGGTCCGACTCGGCGAAGCCGCCGGGCCGGCCAGCCCCCGCTGAGGGACAATCAGCGGTAGCCGGTGGGAGGGATTGGCCATGCCGAGTCGACAGGTGGTGCTGCTCGCCTCGGCTGTCGTCGCTGTTGTCGCAGTCGTGGTGGGTCTCCTGTTCTTCGTCACCTCGGACGACTCGTCGCACATCGCGGCCGCACCGGCGACCACGGGGTCGGGACCGCTGGGTGCCGACGCCGGCACCACATCTCCCACCAAGCCCACCGGCGTGCCGACCACCGGCTCGGTGCACCTGCCCGGCGGCGGCATCGCCGAGCTGATCGCCGCCCAGGTGAGCAAGGACGGCGCCATGTCCGTGCCGGAGCGGCTCGACCAGGCGACCTGGTGGGGCGCCACCCTCGGCGCCCCGGAAGGCGCGACCCTGCTCGCCGGCCACGTGAACTGGCAGGGCCACACCGGCCCGTTCGCCGAGCTGTGGCAGGACAAGGTCGGCCAGCAGGTCACCGTGGTGGACAACAAGGGCCGCAACTGGGTGTACCGGATAACCCAGTTGGTCACCGTGCCCAAGGCCGATCTGCCCAACCGGGCCAACCAGCTCTACGGCCTGGACGGCGGCCACCGGCTGGTGCTCGCCACCTGCGGCGGAGAGTTCGTCGGCGGCAACGAGGGCTACGACGACAACCGGTTCGCGGTGGCCGAGCTGGTCACCCGTCCGTAGCGGCCCTGCCTCGCCGACGCGGTGGACGGGGCGACTATTCTTGCTCCCTTCCCAGGAATTTCCTGTCAGTTCGAGTCTCGGCCGGATGGAGTTTGGCGTGCCCGCGGACCGCATCGACGCCGTCGTCAGCCTCTGCAAGCGCAGGGGTTTCGTGTACCCGTGCGGAGAGATCTACGGGGGCACCAGGTCGGCGTGGGACTACGGGCCGTTGGGTGTCGAGCTCAAGGACAACATCAAGCGGGCCTGGTGGCGCACCATGGTGCAGGGCCGCGACGACGTGGTCGGCCTGGACTCCTCGGTGATCCTGCCGCGCGAGGTGTGGGCCGCGTCCGGCCACATCGACGCGTTCGTGGACCCGTTGGTGGAGTGCAATTCCTGCCACCGCCGGTTCCGCGCCGACCACCTCGCCGAGGAGTACGCCGAGCGCACCGGCAAGCCGCTGGCGGACAACGACCTCTCGGACGTGCCGTGTCCCAACTGCGGCAACCGCGGCCAGTACACCGAGCCGAAGATGTTCAACGGCCTGCTCAAGACCCACCTCGGCCCGGTGGAGTCCGCGGAGGGCCTGCACTACCTGCGCCCGGAGACCGCGCAGGGCATCTTCGTGAACTTCCTCAACGTCATCACCACCTCCCGCAAGAAGCCGCCGTTCGGCATCGGCCAGATCGGCAAGTCGTTCCGCAACGAGATCACCCCCGGCAACTTCATCTTCCGCACCCGCGAGTTCGAGCAGATGGAGATGGAGTTCTTCGTCGAGCCGGGCAGCGACGAGGAATGGCACCAGTACTGGATCGACGAGCGCCTGCGCTGGTACACCGATCTCGGCATCGCCCGCGACAACCTGCGGATGTACGAGCACCCGCGGGAGAAGCTGTCGCACTACTCCAAGCGGACCGTGGACATCGAGTACCGGTTCTTCTTCGCCGGCCAGGAGTGGGGCGAGCTGGAGGGCATCGCCAACCGCACCGACTTCGACCTGACCACGCACGCCAACCACTCGGGCGTCGACCTGTCCTACTTCGACCAGGCCACCAACTCCCGCTACCGGCCGTTCGTGATCGAGCCGGCCGCCGGCGTCGGCCGCCCGATGATGGCGTTCCTGCTGGACGCCTACACCGAGGACGAGGCGCCCAACGCCAAGGGCGGCGTGGACAAGCGACTGGTGCTGCGCCTGGACCGCAGGCTCGCGCCGGTGAAGGTGGCGGTGCTGCCGTTGTCCCGTAACGCCGACCTGTCGCCGAAGGCCAAGGACCTGGCGGCGGCGCTGCGCCGCAACTGGAACACCGACTTCGACGACGCCGGCGCCATCGGCCGTCGCTACCGCCGGCAGGACGAGATCGGCACGCCGTTCTGCGTGACGGTGGACTTCGACACGTTGACCGACCACGCGGTGACGGTGCGGGAGCGCGACTCGATGACCCAGGAGCGGGTGTCGATGGACCGGTTGGAGGCGTATCTGGCACCTCAGCTCCTCGGGTGCTGAGCGGTGGCGGTCACCAATGGGCGGTCGCGCTTGGATGCGCGCTGGTAGGCCTGCCTGAGCCGGTCGACGAACGCCCTGGGGGAGGCCCGCATCTGCCTCGGTGTGGTGCGCACAACCACGACACTGGCGGCAAGAAAGTTGTCGTGCTGGTCCTCGGTGCGTTCGAACGGATGCTCTGACACGTCGATGTCGAGGGCCATCGCCACGTCGTCCCACCAGGCGCTGACCGGTCCGAGGTAGGCGTTGTTCTCATCGTCGACCTGCATGCTCCACTGCGGTCTCGGCAGCCGGGCGGCGCCGACGAGCGTGGCGGCCAGCGCCTCGGCCTCGGTCCGGATGCCGTTGACCACTTCGGCCAGCACACGCCGGGGCAGTGCGCTGCCCCGGCCGTTGCCGGCGTCGAGCTCCGCGGTGATCAGCTTGGGCGGCAGGCCGTGCTCCCAGATCGCCTCGGCGAGCAGGGAGCGGACCTGCTCGGTGTTGCCGAAGCCGCGGACCGTGTCCAGCAACGCCCGTTCCAGCGGCGCGACCAGGTATCCCTTGCGCATCATGGCTTTCGGCATCCGGATCGTGCGTTCCACCGACACCTCTGGCGTCGACTTCAGCGACCGTCCTTTCGGGACGAGCACGTGCACGGCGCTGAGCGGCGGCGGTGGGGGGATCTTCATACCGTGCAGCACCAGGGCGTGGTGGCCGGTGACCAACCCGTCGGGATCGGCGTAACACAGCGCCGCCTGGACCCGTTGCGACACTGTCGGCGGCGACTTGCCGAACATCACCACGCCGGGCAGGACACGCCGCCAGGGACCTGCCGGCTGGCATCTCCGATAGACGGTGCTGGCGGACAATCCCAGCTTGATCAGCGCTTCGGCGCGGGCGACATGGTGCGGGAACAGGCCGTAGAGCTTGTCGACCGAAACGTGTGTCCCGCTCGTGATGCATGTGGGCATGGGGCAAGCCTGCCGCGTCCGCCCCGCCGCCGGTGGCCGCGAAGGGCCGATCTGTGGACAACTCGGGCCCTGTGGACAACTCGGCAATCGAAGATCCACATCATCGGGTTTCCGCGGTGCCCTGCGCTATCCTGGTCGGTTTGCCGCAATGGAGTTGACGACACCTCGTATCCCCGAGATGGTGGTTGGTCGACGCGTGTTTGCTTGCATCACGCGCTACCAAGGGGGGTTTCGTGTCGGTCGACCGCAGCCGCGGCGGCGTCATTCTGCTGTCCGCGCTCGTCCTCGACTCCGTCGGCAGCGGCATGTTCATGCCGCTCTCGCTCAACTACTTCCATCAGCTGACCCCGGTGCCGCTGACGCTGATCGGCATTCTGGCCAGCGTCGCGACCGCCCTGTCACTGCCGATCCCGCTGTTGGCGGGTTGGCTGGCCGACAGGGTCGGCCCGCTGCCGCTGGTCGTCGCGTCGCAGGTCGCGCAGGGCATCGGATTTCTCGCGTTCGGCCACGTGCAGGGGCCGGTCGGCATCTTCGTGACATCGGCCCTGGTCACGATCGGCGTGCGGTTCTTCTGGTCGAGCGTGTTCACCGCGATCGCTGACTTCTCCGACGGCAGCGCGTCCACGATGAGCAAGGACGGCTGGTACGCGTGGGCCAACATGACTCGGACGGGTGGCCTGGGCATCGGCGGCCTGGTCACGAGCCTGGCCGTCGCCGACGGCACCGACACGTTCTACCGGGTGCTGTCCAACGGTTCCGCCGGCTGTTATCTGGCGGCGGCGCTGGCGATCGGCGTGTTCGTGCGAGCTCCGCGCCGTGCCCATGAGACGGGCGAGGCCGTCGGCTACGCCACGATGCTACGAGATCGGCCTTTCGTTGCGTTTGCCGCAATCAACACGGTTTTCGCTCTCTCGACCGGCATGCTCGCGCTCGGACTGCTGGTCTTCGTGAAGGAGGGGCTCGGCGGTCCGGCCTGGCTGGCGCCGATCGTGCTGGCCGGCAACACGATCCTGCTGGCCCTGCTGGGTGCGCCCGCGATCAAGCTGGTCGAGCCGTATCGACGGACGAGGGTGCTGGTCGTGGCCGGGGGCCTGTGGGCGGCGTGGTGCCTGGCGTTCGCGGGCCTCGTGCCGAACCAGCTCGGTTGGGTGATTCCGGCGCTGATCATCGCCACCCTGCTGTACACGGCGGCGGACGTGATCCACGCACCCGTCTCGATGGGGCTGGCCACGGCCCTGTCGCCCGCCGCCGCCCGCGGCCGCTATCTGGCCGTCTTCCAGTACTCGTTCACCATCGCCAGCATGATCGCCCCGGCCTTCTTCACCATCCTGTTCGAGCTGCACCGGTCCCTGCCGTGGCTGGCGCTGGGCGTGCTCAACCTGGCCGCCCTGGCCGGCATGCTGATGCTGGAGCGGATCGTGCCGGACTCGGCGCAGCGTGTCGCCGAGCCGGCACAGGTGTGAGTCAGAGCCGGCGGACGTCGAAGGCCGTCTCGACGACCTCGCCGGTCGCCTCGTCCCGGCGCACCAGGTAGGCGCCGCCACGCCGCCGCTCCGAGACGGCCTCGACCAGCTCGGTGCCGTGATAAACGAGGCCCGCGCCGTCGTCCGTGCAGTGCGTCTCGCCCAGCTTCCCGGAGGCCACCGCCTCGTGGATGGTGGGACGGCGCTGGGCCTCGGAGTCCAGGTGCACGCCGCTGGAATAGGGCAGCAGGCCGAGGCCGTTGGTCACGACCCGCAGGTTCGGGCCGAACGAGTCGGTGACGCCGCCGGTGTACCAGCAGATCGAGCCGGCCGAGACGCCGCCGAGCACGACACCGGCCTCCCAGGCGGTGCGCATGACCTCGCCGAGCCCGTGCACCTGCCAGACCGCGAGCAGGTTGGCCACGGAGCCGCCGTTGACCCACACCACGTCGTGGTCGAGCACGAAACCGGCCAGATCCTCGGTCGGCGGCATCGGGAACAGGTTCAGGTTGGACACCTCGACGCCGCCCACCCGGCCGGCCTCGTTCACCATCGCGTTGGTGCCGCGGCTGTCCCCGTTGGCCGTGCCGACGTGGCACAGCCTCGGTCGGCCGGTCGCCCCGGACAGGTCCAGCGCGAGCCGGATCAGCGGCCCGAACTCCAGTTCGGTGTACTCGCCCCGGACCCATCCGCCCGAGGTCGCCACGATGGTCGGTCGATCGGCTGCCATGCTCGGATCCTGGCAGCCGCGGCGGCATCCGTGCCAGTTGTCATGGGGGACTGTCCGCCTCCTGCCCTAACGTGATGGGCATGGCCGACGGGTGCACTTCGGACAAGGCGGGCGGCGACAAGGCCGAACGCCGCCGTCGCGTGGGCGCGACCGCCTTCTCCTTCGTGTTCCTGTCCTGGTCGGTGCCGGGTGTGGTGGACATCGCCCAGGCGCCCGGCCCGGCCGGGCCGAAGGCGGCGCAGTTGGCCGTCACGATCGCGTACCTGCTCAGCTACCCGCTCGGCACCTGGCTGTCCGGATACGAGCGGCCCCGGCTGAAGATGTGGTATGTCGCCGTGGCCACGGCCCTCGGCCTGGCCACGGTGTGGCTCGACCGGCCCGACAACTCGATCTTGCTCATCTACGCGCTCGCGCTCAGTGCCATTCTGTTGACCAGGCCCGCGTCGATCGTGGTGGCCGGCGGACTCACCGCCGTGGCGTTCATCGCCTCGGCGCTGGCGCCGGGCGGTCCCGACTGGGGCAACCTGGCACTGATGATCGCCCTGACCATCGGCATCACCAGCTTCAGCAAGGTCGGCGGCGACCTGAAGGCGGCCAACCGGGAGGTGGCCAGGCTCGCCGTCGCGGAGGAACGGGCCAGGGTGGCCCGCGACGTGCACGACGTGCTGGGGCACAGCCTGACCACGGTGACGCTGAAACTGGGGCTGATCCGCAGGCTGCTGGAGACGAGACCGGGGGAGGTGGAGCGGTTGATCATCGAGGTGGGGGAGGCCGAGCAGTTGTCACGGCAGGCGTTGTCGGAGGTGCGTGCCACGCTGTCGGGGTACCGGAGCGCGTCGCTGAGCGCCGAGGTCGCTGGGGCCCGTGCGGCGCTGGCGTCCGCGGGCATCGCCGCCGACCTGCCCAGGGCGGTGGACAACGTGCTGCCTGAGTACCAGGAGTCGTTCGCCTACGTGCTGCGAGAGGGGGTCACCAACGTGTTGCGGCACAGCGGCGCGACGAACTGCGAGGTGCGGCTGGGCGAGTCCTGGTTGGAGGTCCGGGACAACGGCTCGGCCCTCGCGGACGCGGGGGCGTCGCGTGTGGACGGCGGCGGGGCCGGCCTGACCGGGCTGGCCGACCGGCTGGCCTCGATCGGCGGCCGGATCGACGCGGGCCCGGTGCCGGGCGGCGGTTTCCTGCTGCGGGCCAGCGTGGCGAGGCCGGTGCCGGCATGACCGATCAGATCGTCCGGGACAACCACCGGGGATGGATCGCGTCGGCGTCCTTCTTCGTGTTGTTCATGCTGCCGGCGATGGTGGGGCAGTTCGGCGTCGACCGACCGGTGTGGGCGACCGGGCTGGCGGTCGGCGGCCTGGTGCTCTACGGCGTCGGCTACGTGCTGCTGCCGGTCGCGGTCTGGCGTGCGTCGACGAGTTGGCAGGTGTCCGTCGGCGTGGCCTACATGGGTGCGGCGGCCGCGCTGTCCACAGTGGCCACGCCGTACATCTTCATCTGGGCCTTCGCGCTGTGCGCGGTGATCGTGCCGGGCTGGTGGATGGTCCCCGTCCACGGCGTGGCGTTCCTGGTGCTGGTGATCGTGCTGCCGGGCAGCTACATGGGACTGCTGGTCATCCTGCTGTCGGTCACGCTGCTGTGCCGAGCCGTGGTGCACATGATCGATGTCAACCGCGAACTTCGGCTGGCCCGGGACCAGGTCACCGCGTTGGCCGTGGCCGACGAGCGCGGTCGCATCGCGCGGGACCTGCACGACGTGCTCGGGCACAGCCTCACGACGGTGACGGTGAAGGCCGGGTTGGCTCGTCGGATGCTCGAAGCCGGGGTGGGGATCGACCGCGCGCTGGCCGAGATGCGGGACGTGGAACGGTTGTCCCAGCAGGCTTTGGCCGACATCGCGGCCACGGTGTCGGGGGAGCGGTCGGCGTCGCTGGCCGCGGAGCTGGTCGGCGCCAAGGAGGTGCTGAGGGCGGCCGGGATCGACGCCGATTTCCCGCTGGCGGTGGACGATGTCGCCCCCGAGTACCAGGAGGCGTTCGCGTTCGCGCTGCGCGAAGGCGTGACCAATGTGGTGCGGCACAGCGCAGGCGCGACGCGGTGCGAGGTGAGGCTCGGCGGCCGCTGGCTGGAGGTCCGTGACGACGGTGACCCCGTCCCGGCCGCGGCCAACCCGTCCCGGGTCGACGGCGGCGGCAACGGCCTGACCGGGCTTTCCCAGCGCCTGGGCGGAATCGGCGCCCGACTGGAGGCAGGACCGCTGCCCAGCCAGGGGTTCCGGCTCCGGGTGGAGGTGCCGGCGTGACGCCGCGTCGCTTCGATCCCGAACTGGGCTGGCCCGTCAGCTGTTTCTTCCTGCTGTTCGCGGTGCCGAGCCTGTACCAGCTGGTCAACAGCGGTACGCCGACCTGGCGTATCGCCTCCGCCCTGACGGTGTTCGCCGTCTACGCGGCCCTGTACGTGCTGGCGTCCATGAAGATGTGGAACCTGGGCCTGGGGCCGAAGCTGGTGCTGACGGCGGCGTTGCTCGCACTGCCGACGGCGTTGGTGTGGCTGATCGGGCTGACGTCCACCTGGGTGTTCGTCTACGGCCTGTCGCTGACCGCCATGATGCTGCCGACCGTCCTGGCCTTCTCGATCGGCCTGCCGACGCTGGCCGTGACCGCGGTGCTCATCGTCGCGAACCTGGGCTTCGCCGAGTTGTTCACCGACTGGGTGGTGCTGGCCTCGGTGTTCGCGGCCACCTGGTTCATGGGCCGGCTCATCCGGGCCAACTACGCGCTGGCGTCGGCGCAGGAGGAGATCGCCCGGCTGGCCGCCGCCCAGGAGCGGGCGCGGCTGGCCGAGGAGTTACGCGAGCATCTCGGGCACAGCCTGGCCGCGATCACCGCTAAGGCCAGTGCGGTGTGCGCGGAACTGGAGCGGGGCGGCACGCCGATGGAGAACGTGCGCGAGGTCGAGGACCTGGCCCGTGAGGCGGTGACGCAGGTGCGGGCGACCGTGTCGGGTTACCGCACGGCGTCGCTGGCCGCGGAGGTCGTCGGCGCACGGGCGGCGTTGGAGGCGGCCGGCATCGTGGCCGACCTGCCGACGGCGGTGGACCGGGTGGCGCCTGCTTACCGGGAGGCCTTCGCGTACGCGCTGCGCGACGGCGTCACGGCGGTGCTGCGGCGCGCGAGCGGCGCGACGCGGTGCGAGGTCCGGCTGGGCGAGTCCTGGCTGGAGGTTCGCGACGACGGCACGGCCGTGGTGCCGGTCGCGGACGGTGGTGGAGTGGACAGTGGTCTCGTCGAACGCGTGGCGGGCATCGGTGGTCGGATCGACACCGGGCCGTGCGCGGAAGGAGGTTTTCGGTTGAGAGTGGCGGTGCCGTCGTGATCAGGGTTCTGCTGGCCGACGATCAGGCGTTGGTGCGCGGCGCGCTGGCCGCGATGCTCAGCATCGAGTCGGACATCGAGGTCGTCGCCGAGGTGGGCTCGGGCGACGAGGTGGTGCCGGCGGCGCAGCGCACCAGTCCGGATGTCGCGCTGCTGGACGTGCAGATGCCCGGCATGGACGGGTTGACCGCGGCCGCGGAGCTGCGCCGGGCGATGCCCGGCTGCCGGGTGGTGGTGTGCACCACGTTCGGCCGGCCCGGCTACCTGGCGCGGGCGATGGCCGCGGGTGCGGCCGGGTTCGTGGTCAAGGACGCGCCGCCGGAGCAGTTGGTGGAGGCGGTCCGGCGGGTGCACGCCGGGCTGCGGGTGGTCGATCCCGCGCTCGCCGCGGAGTCGCTGGCCAGCGGGGCGAGCCCGCTGACCGAACGGGAGAGGGAGGTGCTGCTCGCCGCCAGTGACGGCGGCACGGTGTCGGACGTGGCCAGGACGCTGCACCTGTCGGAGGGCACGGTGCGCAACCATCTGTCGTCGGCCATCGGCAAGACCGGGGCCAGGACCCGGGCCGAGGCGGCCCGTCTCGCGGAGGACCGCGGCTGGCTGTGACACCATGGGCCCCGTGAGTGGGTCGACCGTGCGCCGGATGTTTCTGCGGGTCGTGCTGGGCGCGCTCCTCGTCGCCGGACTGGTGATCGGCGGCACTGCCGTGCGGGTCTGGCAGGTGGCGCGGCTGGACGAGCGGTCGCCCGTGGACGTGGCGATCGTGCTCGGCGCGGCGCAGTACGACGGCACGCCGTCGGACGCGCTCGAGGCCAGGCTCCAGCACGCCAAGACGCTGTACGACGACGGTGTGGTGAAGTACGTGCTCACCGTCGGCGGCCGGCAGCCGGGCGACCACTACACCGAGGCCGAGTCGGGCCAGATGTGGTTGGCCGACAACGGGGTTCCGCAGGACCGGATCATCTCCGTGGGCACCGGCAGCGACACGCTGGAGAGCCTCCGTGCGGTGGCGCCGGTGTACCGCAACCACGGGTGGACCACGGCGGTGCTGGTGAGCGATCCCTGGCACTCGTTCCGGGCGCAGACCATGGCGCGGGACAGTGGTATCGACGCCGGGGTTTCGCCGACGCACACCGGTCCGATGGTCCGCACGCGGGAGACGCAGTTCAGCCAGATCGTCCGGGAGACCGGGGCGCTGCTGTTCTACCGGCTGTCCAGGGCCCCGGCCGACGAGTTCGGCGCGAGCGCCAGTTGACCGGCGGCTACACCGGGCACGACACCGCTCGCCTGCTGCCGGACGAGCCGAAGCGGGCGGCCCTGCCGGGTTCGCTGGCCGAGCAGCGCAGCGCGTTCTCCAGGGACCGGGCGCGGGTGCTGCACTCGGCGGCGCTGCGCCGGTTGGCCGGCAAGACGCAGGTGGTCGGGCCGGGCGAGGGCGACGTGCCGCGGACACGGCTGACGCACTCGCTGGAGGTCGCCCAGATCGGCCGGGGCATCGGCGGCGAGCTGGGCTGCGATCCGGACGTGGTGGACACGGCCGGGCTGGCACACGACATCGGGCACCCGCCGTTCGGGCACAACGGGGAGCGGGCGCTGCACGTGATCGCGGAGCCGTGTGGCGGCTTCGAGGGCAACGCGCAGACGCTGCGCATCCTGACCCGCCTGGAGCCGAAGGTGCTGGCCGAGGGGCGCGGCTACGGGCTGAACCTGACCCGGGCGTCGCTGGACGCTGCCACGAAGTACCCGTGGCCGCGGACTGCCGGCGTGGTCAAGTTCGGCGTGTATGAGGACGACGTGGCCGTCTTCGACTGGGTGCGTGAGGGGGCGCCGGAGCGTCGGCGCTGCCTGGAGGCGCAGGTCATGGACTGGGCGGACGACGTCGCCTACTCGGTGCACGACGTGGAGGACGGCGTGCTGTCCGGGCGCATCTCGCTCAGCGAGCTGGCCAGCCCGGTGGAGCGGGCCGCGGTCGCGGAGCTGGCCGCCAAGCACTTCTCCGACGAGCCGGTCGGCGCGTTGGAGGATGCGGCGACCGAGCTGCTGCGGCTGCCGGCCGTGGCCGCCCTGGCCGAGCACGACTACGACGGGTCGCTGGGCGCGCAGGTGGCCCTGAAGGTGCTGACCAGTGAGCTGGTCGGCCGGTTCGCCGCGGCGGCGATCACCGAGACGCGGCGGCTGCACGGCGACGGGCCGCTGTGCCGGTACGCCGCCGACCTGGCGGTGCCGTCGCTGGTCGCGGCCGAGGTGGCGCTGCTCAAGGCCGTCGCGCTGCACTACGTGATGAGCGATCCGCACCGGCTGGCCCTCCAGCGGGTGCAGCGGCAGCAACTCATGGAGCTGGCCGAGGTGCTCTCCGAGCGTGCGCCGGACGCGCTGGACCCGGCGTTCCGGCCGGCGTGGCTGGCGGCCGGCGACGATTTTTTTTTGGCTGCGGGTGGTTGTCGACCAGTTGGCCTCGCTGACCGATGCTCAAGCAGTTGCCTGGTACGACCGGTTCTGCCTGCGGTGAACCGAGAGGCCGAATTGGCCGGCCGGTGGGACTCTCGGTGTCATGGGCATAGCTGGAGCAGTGCGACGGGGCCTGCGGCGGCTGTTCGGTCGCCGGGTGTCGGCTGGTGTCACCCGAAGGGGTGGCGGGGCGGAGGGCGGCGGCGCCGCGGGCGTCCGTGAGCCGCGGGTTTCCGCGGCCGGACGGACCGCGTGGGGCCGGGGCGCGACCACTTCCGGAGGAATCTGCGAACGTCAAATTGCGCGACCCCCGGCGTTAGCGCCGGGTGGATGGCAGACTCGGGACACCCCCCACTTCAGGAGGTGTCGTGGACCTGGCGTTCACCCTCGCCCTGCACCGTGCGGTCGACCCCGATCCGGACAACGATCTGTGTTGGTCGCCGTTCTCGGTGCTGTCCGCGCTCGGACTGACCGCGGAGGCAGCCGAGGGCGTCAGCCGCGACGAACTCGTCGGCGCTCTGCTCGGTGACCCGGCGGCCGGCGCCAAGGCCGGCGACCGCGCGGGCGAGCTGCGGGCGCAGGCCTCGCAGCTGGCGGCGGCGGCCGAGCTGGACGACACGGGGCAGGGCGATCCGCCGGTGCTGGCCGTGTCCAACACACTGTGGGCGGTGGAGGACCTGCCGATCCGGCGCGAGTTCGCCGAGGAGCTCGCGCGCTGGCCCAACGGCTCGGTCAAGGGCGCGCCGTTCGCCGACGCGCCCGAGGACGCCAGGAAGCTGATCAACACCGACGTCGCGGAGACAACGCGCGGCCTGATCCCGGAGCTGATCCCGCCGGGCAGCATCAAGCCGATGACGGTCGCCGCGCTGGTCAACGCCCTGTATCTGAAGGTCGCCTGGCACCACCCGTTCACCGAGGGGGCCACCACGCCCCGGCCGTTCCACGCGCCGACCGGCACGTACGAGCCGCCGAGCATGCGGCAGACCAAGCGCCTCGGCTACGGCCACCGCGACGGCTGGCAGGTTGTCGTGCTGCCGGCGGCCGGCGGCGTGGACGCCGTGCTGCTGGTGCCGGACGCGCCGCTGACCGAGGCCGAGCCGGCGCTCGACGGCGCCAAGCTGGCCGAGCTGCTCGGCACGGCGTCGTCGCAGCGGGTGCAGCTGACCATGCCGAAGATCAACGTCAGCACCCGGGCCAGCATCAAGCACCCGCTGCTGGACCTGGGCGTGCACCTGCTGTTCAAGCCCGGGCAGGCCGGGCTGACGCGGCTGTGCCCCGATCCCCGGCTGTACGTGGACGACGTGCTGCACGAGTCGGTGCTGAAGTTCGACGAGCAGGGCCTCGAAGGGGCCGCCGCGACCGCCATGATCATGCGGTCGATGTCCATGTCCGTGCCGACGGACCCGATTGTCGTGGACGTGGACCGGCCGTTCCTGGTCGTCGTGCGGCACCGGGAGACCGGGGTGCCGTACTTCGTCGCGCGGGTCGTGCATCCGTAGCTGTCACACTTGGCGCAGGCTCCTCGTCCCCTGGATATGACGAGGATTCCTGTGGTGAGCAAGGACAAGGCCGGACTGTTGGCCCGTGGCGTGTTCTGGATGGCCAAGCGCCGCTACGGCGCGGTGCCCGAGCCGTTCGGCGTCATCGCCCGGCACCGAGGGCTGCTCACGGCCGGGGCCGTGCACGAGCTCGCGGTCGAGCGGACCGCGACGAAGCTGCCGGTGAGCCTGCGCCACCTGGTGCAGTACCGGGTCGCCGTGGTGCTGGGCTGCTCGTGGTGCATCGACTTCGGCACCATGCTGCAACGGCTGGACGGCTTGGACATCGACCGGCTGCGCGAGATCGACGACTACGAGACGTCGCCGCGTTACACCGACATCGAGCGCAAGGCGCTGGCCTATGCCGACGCGATGACCGCCACGCCGACCACGGTCACCGACGAGCAGGTGGCGGAGCTGGACGCCGAGCTCGGGCATGTCGGCGCGATCGAGCTGACCTACCTGATCGCGCTGGAGAACCAGCGCAGCCGGCTCAACCACGCGCTGGGCATCGTCGATCAGGGCTTCACCTCGGGTGAGGCCTGCCGCGTGCCGCGCGTGTGAGATCAGGGCTGGGGCGTCTCGTCGAACTCGATGTGCGTGAGCTTGTCGGGGTTGGCGATGTCGTACATGGCGACGATCCGGCCGTCGCGGATGGCGAAGGCGGTGATGCGGGGATCAGGACCGTGGCCGGCCGGGAGGACCAGGCCGAGGTCGCCGTTGACCAGGCCGAAGCGGTAGGCGGCAAGCGTTTGCGGGCCGTACATGGCGCGGAGCCCGAGCAGGAAGCGGGCGATCTTGTCGTGGCCGGTGATGACGTTGAGGGTGGTGCGGGCGCGGCCGCCGCCGTCGCCGGTGAAGGCGGCGGAGGGGTGCAGGACGCGGAGGAGCTGGTCGAGGTCGCCGGTGGCGACGGCGGCCAGGAACTCGGCGAGGACGGTGCGCTGGGTGTCGAGGTCGACGCGCGGGGGCACGTCGGCGTCCTCGACGATGCGGCGGGCCCGTGAGGCGTGCTGGCGGGCGGTGGCGGGGGTGCAGCCGAGGGTGTCGGCGATCTCCGGGAAGGGCACGCCGAAGGCGTCGTGCAGGACGAAGGCGACCCGCTGTTCGGGGGTGAGGGTGTGCAGGACGACAAGGGCAGCCATGCGCATGCCGTCGTCGCGCACGATGACGTCCAGGGGGTCGCTGCCCTCGGCGGGTGTGACGAGCGGCTCGGGCAGCCACGAGCCGACGTAGCGCTCCCGTTGCGAGGCGGCGGACTTGAGCTGGTCGAGGCAGATCCGGCCGACGACCGTCGTGAGCCACGCGCGCAGGTCGCGGATGCCCTCGGGGTGCGCGGACAGGCGCAGCCACGCCTCCTGGACGGCGTCCTCGGCGTCGCCGAACCGGCCGGTGATGCGGTAGGCGACACCGACCAGGTGGGTGCGGTGGGTGGTGAACGCGGCGGCCAGGTCGTCGGGGACGGACATGCCGTGGATCCTGCCGCACGGGTGGCCGCCTACACTCGGGTGTTGTGGCAGGACGCATCCGGGACAGTGACATCGCCGAGGTGCGCGACCGCAATCGGATCGACGAGGTGGTCGGCGAGTACGTCGCACTGAGCAGGGCCGGCGGCGGCGCGCTGAAGGGGCTGTGCCCGTTCCACGACGAGAAGACCCCGTCGTTCAACGTGCGGTCGACGCACGGCACCTTCCACTGCTTCGGCTGTGGCGAGGGCGGGGACGTGATCGCCTTCGTCATGAAGATCGATCACCTCAGCTTCGTCGAGTCGGTGGAGCGGCTCGCGGAGCGGGTGGGCCTGCAGCTGACGTACGAGGGCGGCGGCGCGAGCGTGCAGCGGGACCGTGGCACCCGCAGCCGGCTGCTGGAGGCGCACCGCGCGGCGTCGGAGTTCTACATGGAGCAGCTGCGCACGCCGGACGCCCTCAAGGCGCGGGAGTACCTCGCGGAGCGGGATTTCGACGAGGCGACGGCGACCCTGTTCGGCTGTGGTTTCGCGCCGGCCGGCTGGGACCAGCTGACCAAGCACCTGCTGGGCCGCGGCTTCGTGCTGGAGGAGCTGTACAAGGCGGGCCTGTCGCGGGAGGGCCAGCGCGGACCGATCGACCGGTTCCACCGCCGGCTGCTGTGGCCGTTGAAGGATCTCGGCGGCGACGTGGTGGGTTTCGGCGCGCGGCGGCTGTTCGACGACGACCGGATCGAGGCGAAGTACGTCAACACGGCGGAGACGCCGATCTTCAAGAAGTCGCAGGTGCTGTTCGGCATCGACATGGCCAAGCGGGAGATCGCGCGGCGGCACCAGGTGGTGGTGGTCGAGGGCTACACGGACGTGATGGCCATGCACGCCTCGGGCGTGCCGACGGCCGTCGCCTCGTGCGGCACGGCGTTCGGCAGCGACCACATCTCGGTGCTGCGCCGGCTGCTGATGGACGACTTCGAGTTCCGCGCCGAGGTCATCTTCACCTTCGACGGCGACGCGGCCGGTCAGAAGGCGGCGCTCAAGGCGTTCGACGACGACCAGCAGTTCTCCGCCAACACCTACGTCTGTGTCGCACCGGACGGCATGGACCCGTGCGAGCTGCGGCAGCAGAAGGGCGAGGCGGCCGTCCGGGACCTGGTGGCCCGCCGGCAGCCGCTGTTCACCTTCGCCATCAAGGCCTTGCTCACCGAGCACGACCTGGACACCGCCGAGGGACGCGTGGAGGGGCTGCGCCGGGCGGTGCCGCTGGTCGCCCGGATCAAGAACGTGTCGCTGCGGGACGAGTACGCGCGGCAGCTCGCCGGCTGGGTGGGCTGGGAGGACACCAACACCGTCGTGCGGCGGGTGCGGGAGTCGGCGGGCGGCGCCGAGCCGGTGCGCCGGGGGCGCCGCGTGCAGCCGCCCGACCCGGACCAGAGTGCCCTCGGGCTGGACGTCGCCGGGCCGGCGCGGCCGCGCCGCGACGATCCGGCGCTGTGGTCGCAGCGGGAGGCGCTCAAGATCGCCCTGCAGGCGCCGGCGCTGGCTGGGCCCTACTACGACGCGCTCCCCGAGGACGCCTTCGCCGATCCGGCCTACCTGGAGGTGCACCGGGCGATCATCGCCGCCGGCGGGGCCTCGTGCGGCATCTCAGGGCCGGCGTTCGTGGACGCCGTCGGGCAGCAGTTGCAGCACCAGAGCCTGCGGTCGCTGCTGACCGAGCTGGCGGTCGACCCCGTGCAGGTGAAGTCCGAAGTGGACATCCGCTACGTCGAGGTGATCGTCGCGCGGCTGCAGGAGACGTTGGTGGCCAAGCAGGTCGCCGAGCTGAAGTCGCGGCTGCAGCGGCTGTCGCCGGTGGAGCACGAGGCCGAGTACCGGGAGCTGTTCGGCGACCTGGTGGCGCTGGAGCAGTACCGGAAGGCGTTGCGCGAGCAAGGGATCGGTGCGTATTGAGCTGGCTGCGCCGCAAGCTGACCGGCCTGCCCGAGGGCTTCGCCGGCCAGCTCGACCCGAACGAGAGCGTGGCGGCCAGCGGCACGTCCGGCGGCGAGCTGGTGGTGGCGACGTCGCTGGGGCTGTGGCTGCCCGGCGCCGAGCGGCTCGGCTGGCACCTGATCAGCAAGGCGACGTGGGACGGCAGCGCGCTGACCGTCATCGCGGCCGTGGAGACCGGCACGGCCGGGTCGGCCGTCCTGCTGACCGACCAGCCGCCGCGGCGGCTCCCGCTGGAGCAGCCGGGCAAGCTGCCGCAGGCTGTGCAGCGGCGGGTGACGCAGTCGGTCGTGGACCGGCACCGGCATGAGCTGCCGGGCGGTGGCGCGTGGTTCGTGCGCCGTCGGGTGCCCGGCCGGGATGGGACGATTCTCCAGGTCAGGCCCGACGCCGGCGCCGATCCGACGGCGGTGGCCGCATTGGCCGAGAAG
>NZ_KK037166.1:3641080-3668693 GCF_000568255.1 Kutzneria sp. 744 | reverse complement strand
TGAGCGCTGGCCCGGGGCGGCGCTGGAGGGCGTCTGACTCCTCGCCGGAGATGGTCACGGCCGCGCGGGAGCGGGGGATCGACGCCGCGATGATGGATGTCAACGACTGGAAGCCGCAGGCCGACACCGACGTGGTCGTGACGAACGCGGTCTTGCAGTGGGTGCCCGGCCACGCGGCCCTGCTGAGCCGGTGGGCCCGCGAGCTGCCGGCCGGGGCGTGGTTGGCGATGCAGGTGCCCGGCAACCACTTCTCCCCATCGCACACGACCATCCGCGAGGTCGCCGGCCGCCCGCAGTGGCAACGTGAGCTGGCGGAGCTCACGCTGCGCGAGCCGCTGGCGGTGCTGGACCCGGCCGGCTACGCCGACGTGCTGATCGAGGCCGGCTGCGAGGTCGACGCGTGGGAGACGACCTACCTCCAGCGGCTGTCCGGGCCCGACCCCGTGCTCGAATGGGTGACCGGCACGGCCTTGCGGCCGATCAAGTCCACCCTCGACGAGGACCACTGGCGGGAATTCCGTGCGGAGCTGGCCGTCGAGCTGCGCAAGGTCTACCCGCCCCGGGCCGACGGCACCACCTGGTTCCCGTTCCGCCGCGTGTTCACCGTGGCCCGGGTGCGATCTTGATCACTCCCCGTCGTTGCCCAGCTTGGCTCTGACCACACCCGCGACCCCCTGCACCGCCGGGTGGTCCTTGAGTCGGCGGTACGCCCGCACCAGCTGGTCGTACCGCTCTCTACCTGCGCGAGCTCCCAGCACGTAGCCGACAGCAACACCCAGCAGGAAAGCCTTCATGGTCGGTTCCTCCGCATCGCCGTCACGCCGAGCTGACCCCCTGTGCGTACCCGCTGGAGGGGGGTGTGTGAAACCCCCTCGCCGGCATGCGCTAGAGTTATCTCAGTCGAGCGGGAGACCGAACGACGGCGAACAACAGAACATTCCTCCATAGCTCAATTGGCAGAGCATGCGACTGTTAATCGCAGGGTTGCTGGTTCGAGTCCAGCTGGAGGAGCCAAAACCCCCAGGTCAATGACCTGGGGGTTTTGTTTCGGGCACCCCCCTGTCAGGCGATGGGTGCAGAAACGGTGCAGATTCACGACCGCTGGATTGAGCCGGCCGGTCGTGACGGGCACCGATGCGGCGTGAGGGCCCGGCCGATCTTGCTGAACGCGGCGGCGCGGGAGTGACGCTTACGTAACATGGTCGGTGTACTACTCGTTGTCACCGGTACTGCCGGGTCGGGCGGCCGGGGGCCCGGCGTCAGCGGTGTGGGGCGAGGGGAGCGTGAGTTGTCCAGCGAGCGCAGCCAGCCTGATCCACACCACGACGTGCGTGACACGGCCAACAAAGTGACCGGCGCCGCCGAGACCGTGCTGCAGGCCGGCCAGATCATCGGCGACGTCATCGTCTCCGGGCAACGTCGGGGGGACCGGCCCCGGCCGCGGGAGTTGCCGCCTCCGGTGGCCAACTTCGTCGGGCGTTCGCACCAGCTCCATGAGCTGGACGCCCTGCTGCGTCGGGCCACGGGCGGCGAGCCGGGCGGGATGATGATCGCCATCCTGTCGGGCACCGCGGGCGTGGGCAAGACGGCGCTGGCCGTGCACTGGGCGCATCATTCGATCGAGCACTTCCCGGACGGGCAGTTCCATGTCGACCTGCGGGGCTATGGCCCGGACGAGCCGGTGCATCCGGGCGAGGCGCTGGACGCGTTCCTGCGGGCGCTCGGCGTCAACGGCAACGACATTCCGCACCGGCTCGGTGAGCGCGCTGCCCGCTTTCGGAGTCTGGTCCACGGGCGGCAACTGTTGATACTGCTCGACAATGCCCGGACGGTGGAACAGGTTCGTCCGTTGCTGCCCGGCAGCGCCCGTTGCGTGGTCGTCGTCACCAGCCGCGACTCCCTCGCGGGCCTGGTCGCTCGCGACGGGGCGTTGCCGATCGACCTGGACGTGCTGTCCGTCGAGGACGCTCTTGCCCTGCTGTCCCGGCTTGTCGGACAGCGGGGCGACGAACGAACCCGACGCGGCAATGGCGCTGGTCGAGAAATGCGCGCAGTTGCCGCTCGCGCTGCGGATCGCCGCCGAACGTGCCGCCGCCCGGCCGCGGGTGCCGCTCTCCGACTTCGTCGCGGACCTGGCGGACGGGCACCATCGTCTGGAAGTCCTGCGCGCGGATGAGGATCCGCACACCGCGGTGCGGGTGGTGTTCTCCTGGTCCTATCGCCATCTCAGCCGTCAGGTCGCGCAGACTTTCCGCTGCCTGGGGCTTCATCCGGGTCGCAGCATCGACACCTACGCCACCGCGGCGCTGGTCGACGTGCCCGTCCATGAGGCCGAGCATGTTCTGGAAAGCCTGCTGCGCGCCCACCTCGCCGAGGAAACCGAACAGAACCGGTTCACCATGCACGATCTCCTGCGGGCCTATGCCGCGGACCTCGCGTCCGAAGTGGACAGTCTGGAGGCAAGGCGCGCGGCGTTGTCGCGCGCCTTCGAGTACTACCTCAACGTTGCCGCACGAGCCATGGACGTGCTCTTCCCGGACGAGCACGACCTGCGACCACAAGCTCCCGACTGGGCCGGTTCGGCTCCGCGGTTCGACGATCAGGCCGCCGCCGCCGCATGGCTGGAGACCGAGCGGCCGAATCTGATGGCGGTCGCCGCGCATGCCGCGGACAACGGCTGGCCGGGCCATGTCTTTCGGTTGTCCGCTCTGCTTTGGCGCTTCCTGGACAGCCGAGCGTACCGCGACGACGCCCTTGCGCTGAACACCCACGCGTTGATCGCCGCTCGAGACCTCGGCCCCAAGCACGAAGCGCGCGCGGAAAGCCATCTCGGCACCGTTTACAACCAGCTCAGGCGCTACTCCGAGGCACTGCGTCACCTGCGACGCGCCCTGGCGCTCGCGCACTCTGCGCATGACCATGAAACGCAGAGCAATGCGCTGTGCAACATCGGTGTCACCCATGAGCTGTTGGGCAACTACCAAGAGGCCCTGGAGCACTTGAACCAGGCGGTCGCGCTGGCCCGTGACACCGGTGGCACCGTCCCCGAATGTCGCGCGGAGAATCAACTCGGTCGGCTGTATCTGCGGCTCAGGAGGTACGACGACGCCCTGCCGCACTTCGAACGAGCCCTTGTGTGCGCACGCCAAGCCGCCCATCGCACTCTGGAGAGCCGAATACAGACCAATATCGCCACCGCCTACATCGCGATCGGGCGGCACGTCGAAGCCGACGAACACCTGCGCCGCGCGGTCGTGCTCGCGCGCGAAACAGGAAGCCGTGAGTCCTCCATTCGTGCCGCCGCGCAGCGGGGCATCCTCTACGCCGTGACGGGCCGTCATGACGATGCCTCACATTATCTGGACCGCGCGCTCACCTTGGCGGCCGGCCTGGGCGACAAGGCGCTGGAGGCGGACGTCCTCAACAGTTTCGGCGAGGCAGCCCAGCATGCGGCCACCGCCGACCTCGCCGTCGATTACCACCGTCAGAGCCTGGATCTCGCCACCATGATCGGGGACCGCCACCAGCAGGCCCGAGCCCATGACGGGCTGGCTCGTGCATTCCGCGTGTTGGGCCGGTCGAGCGACTCCGCGCGACACGACCAGCAAGCTCTCGGCCTGTTCGCCGCACTCGGCATCCCACGCGACGAGTGAGGATCGACACCGCGGTTGGCTGTCCACCAGCTGTTCCAGCCCGACGCCTGAGCACGGGAGCGGGGCGACATCCAGCTGGGTGTCGCCCCGGAAGCGCCTGGTCAGTACGTCATGCCCATGGCCGTCCTGACTTCGGCGAGGGTGGCGTCGGCGAGGGCTTTGGCCCGCTCGTTGCCGACCTGGAGGATCTTGCGCACGTGGGAAAGGTCGGCGGCGTAGTCGGCGCGGCGGGCGCGCATGGGAGCCAGGAACTCGTTCACGGCGGCGGTGGCGGTGCGTTTCAGTGCCGCAGCGCCGCCGGTGCCGACGGATGAGGCGACCTGTTCCGGTGTGACGCCGAGGCAGAGGGCGGCGAGCAGGACGAGGCTGGAAACCTCGGGCCGGGCAACGGGGTCGTAGGTGATGTGGCGGTCGGCGTCGGTGCGGGCGGACCGGAGCAGGCGGGCGGTGTCGTCGGCGGTGGCGGAGATGCTGATGGCGTTGTGCCGGCTCTTGCTCATCTTGGTCCCGTCGGTGCCGAGCAGGACGGGCGCGGCGGACAGCAGGGCGTCGGGCTCGGGGAAGACGGGGCCGTAGCGCTCGTTGAACCGGCGCGCGATGGATCGGGTGATCTCGATGTGGGGCAGCTGGTCCCGGCCGACGGGCACGAGATTTCCCTTGCAGAACAGGACGTCCGCGGCCTGGTGCACGGGATAGGTGAACATCAGCCCGCTCACGGCGTCCTGCCGGGAGTGCGCGATCTCGTCCTTCACGGTCGGATTGCGCCCAAGCTCGGACACGGTGACCAGGCTGAGAAACGGCAGCATCAGCTGGTTCAAGGCCGGCACGGCGCTGTGCGTGAACACGGTGGCGCGTTCGGGGTCGATGCCGACGGCGAGGTAGTCCAGCACCAGCCCCTCGACGGTCTGGGTCAGGCGGTCGGCCACGTCCCGGTCGGTCAGCACCTGGTAGTCGGCGATGATCACGAACAGGTCGACGCCCATGTCCTGCAAACGAACCCGGTTCTGAAGCGTGCCGAACAGGTGCCCGAGGTGCAGCGGGCCGGTGGGCCGGTCGCCGGTGAGCACGCGGTAGCGCTCGGGGTTGGCCTGGATCTGGTTCTCCACCATGGTTTGCTTGTCTCCCAACGGATGAAGGGTCCGCGGGACAGTCGACGAAAGAGAAGGCGCCGTCCTCGCGGACGGCACGCGCGTGCGTGGAATGGCCGTCCCTAGGCGGGACGCCACCAGTTGAGGCACGCGGTCGAGGTCATTGCGGCATCATACCGGCAGGCGGGGGAACAGCGCCTCGGAATTGCCGCGATCGATCGTCGCCCGCAGCTCGGGGGACAGCTCGAAGTTCTCGTACTGCTTGTTGATGAACCCACGGCCACCGGCGGCGCGAAGGGGAAGTCGCTGCCGTACGTGATGTGCGAGGGGTCGGCCACCTCCGGCAGGCTGGCCCGCATCCACTCCGCATACCGGGGCGGGACCACGTGCTGGTGGGTGTCGATGCGCAGCATCAGAGGTCCTCGCCTGCCGGCACGATCAGGGCCGCGAACAGCCGGGGCAGCACCTCGGTGACGTACTGCCCGTTGTCCGTGCCGGTGAGGATCGCCCGCTTCAAAGTGGCCTCGTACAAAGCGATGATGGTCACCATCGCACTGTGAGCGTCGACGGTCAGCCGCCGCCCCAGCCGGTCGAGCGTGCCCAGCAGGATCTCGGCCAGCCGGTTCTGGAACCGCTCCTCGGCCGCCGCGGTCGGCGGGCGCAGGTCGCCCTGGCGCAGGGCCTGGGCGGTGAACTCGACGTTGAGCATGTACCAGGTGCGGTCCGAGGCCAGCGATTCCATGAACAGCTCGCCGGCCTGCCGCAGCACGTCGGTCGCGACATCGGGATCGCTGATGTCGGCGGCGTCGATGGCCCTGGTCACGGCGGCGTGCAGCCGGTCGACGCGTTCCTGCGCCTGCACCTCGTGCACGGCCAGGAACAGCTCTTCCTTGCTGGCGAAGTTGGAGTAGAAGGCGCCCCGGGTGAAGCCGGCGCGCTCGCAGATCAGCTCCACCGGCGCGTCCCGGATGCCCAGCTTGCCGAACACCTCGTAGGCGGCGTCGATCAGCCGCTCGCGCGTCTGCGCGCGCCGGCGTGTCGTTCCGGTCATCTCACCCGTCCGCGTGACTCGATACACAGTGCATCGGATACATCGTGCATTAAGATACACGATGTATCGTCGCTGACCAGGGAGCCGATCGTGTCGTCGTTCCTCTACCGACTGGGCCGGGACTCCGCCCGGGCCAAGGTGCTGGTCCTGGCCATGTGGCTGGTGGTGCTGGCCGCCGCCGGCGGCGGCGCGCTGCTGCTGAACCAGGGCACGGACGACACGTTCGCCATCCCCGGCTCCGAGTCCCAGGACGCGCTCGACCACCTCAAGCGGGTCTTCCCCGAGACCGCCGGCACCTCGGCCCAGCTGGTCGTCCTGGCCCCCGGACGCGTCGACACCCCGACGATCAAGGCCGCTGTGGCCGACGAGATCAACCGGATCAGGAAGGTCGACCAGGTCGCGACCGCGGTCGATCCCTTTGACGGCAACAAAGGCGTCTCCGGTGACGGCCGCGCGGCGCTGATCGCCGTGCCGCTGACCGTGCAGCAGCCGCAGTTGCATCCGGCCACCAAGACGGCGCTCACGACCATCGCTGACGATCTCGCCGTCACGACCGGCACGCACGTCTACACCGGCGGCGACGCCTTCTCCAACCGCGTGCCCAAGCTCAGCCCGACCGAGGGCATCGGCCTGGTCATCGCGCTCGTGGTGCTGGTGCTGATGTTCCGGTCGATCATCGCCGCCTTCATGCCGCTGCTGACGGCCGTGCTCGGCGTCGGCATCTCGATCAGCCTCGTGTACGTGGCGACGCTGGTGGTGCCGATCTCCTCGACCGCGCCGATGCTGGCGGTGATGCTGGGCCTGGCCGTCGGCATCGACTACGCCCTGTTCTTGCTGTCACGGCACCGAGATCAGCTGGCCGAGGGACTCGACGTCGAGGAGTCCATCGCTCGGGCGACCGCGACCGCCGGTTCGGCGGTGATCTTCGCCGGCCTGACGGTGGTGATCGCGCTGCTGGGGCTGGCCGTGGCCGGCATTCCGTTCCTCACCACCATGGGCATCGCGGCGGCGGTGGCGGTCGCCCTGGCCGTGGGCGTCGCGGTCACGTTGGTGCCGGCGCTGATGGCGTTCGCCGGGCATCGGTTGAAGCCTCGAACGCCGCGCCGGAAGAAGAAGCGTGCCAAGCCGCAGGTCGCTCGTTGGTGGGTGCGGACCGCGACGAAAGCGCCTCTGCTGACGGTGATCGTCGTCTTCGTGGCCCTGGCGGTGTGCGCGATCCCGGCCCTGGATCTGCGGCTTGCGTTGCCGGACAACGGCACCGAGGAGCAGGGCAGCCCGGCCCGCGACACCTACGACGTGGTCAGTGCCCACTTCGGCCCCGGCTACAACGGTCCGCTGATCGTCACCGCGGACATCATCACCAGCACCGATCCGGTCGGTCTGGTGAACAAGATCGCCGGCGAGATCCTCGCGATGCCCGGTGTCGCCGCCGTGCCGCTGGCCACGCCGAACCCCAAGGGCGACACGGGAATCATCCAGGTGGTGCCGACCACGGCGCCGGATTCCCCGCAGACCGACGACCTCGTGCGCCGGCTGCGTGCCCAGGAGCCCCACTTTCTCGACGCCTACAGCACAAAAACCGCCGTCACCGGCATCACCGCGGTCGGCATCGACGTGTCGGCCCAGCTCGGCAGCGCCCTGTTGCCGTTCGGCATTCTCGTGGTCGGGTTGTCGCTGATCCTGCTGGCCATGGTGTTCCGCTCGATCTGGGTGCCGGTCAAGGCCACCGCCGGCTACCTGCTCTCGGTCGGAGCGGCCTTCGGGGCCACTTCGTTCGTGTTCGACCAGGGGCACTTCGCCGAGACGCTGCGGGTCACCCACACCGGCAGCGTGATCAGCTTCCTGCCGATCATCCTCATGGGTGTCCTGTTTGGACTGGCCATGGACTACGAGGTGTTCCTGGTCTCGCGCATGCGTGAGGACTACGTCCACAACGGGGATCTCCACCGGGCCATCGAATCCGGCTTCATCTCGGCGTCCCGGGTCGTGGTCTCGGCAGCGGTGATCATGTTCGCGGTGTTCGCCGCGTTCGTGCCGGAGGGCAGCGCGACGATCAAGCCCATCGCTTTCAGCCTGGCGGTCGGCGTGTTCGTCGACGCCTTCGTGGTGCGGATGACGTTGGTGCCGGCGGTGTTGGCGCTGCTCGGCCACCGGGCCTGGGGTCTGCCGCCGAAGCTGGACCGCGCGCTGCCGGTGTTCGACGCCGAGGGCGATTCCCTCGTGCACGAGCTGCGGCTGGCTGACTGGCCCGGCGTCGACGAGGCAATCAGCGCCCGGGGCATCGGGGTGGACGACGACCGCGGGCGGCCGGTGTACCGGGACATCGACCTGCACGTGCCACGAGGCGGGGTTCTGGTGCTGTACGGCGCCGGCAAGACCGCACTGCTGTTCACCCTCGCCGGCCGGGTCACCAAGCTCAAGGGGGACCTGAAGGTTCTCACCAGGGTCCTGCCCCAGCACGTGCACGCCCTGCGCCGCGAGGTCACGGTGATCGGCTGCCGGGACAGCGTCGCCCCGGCCAGTGAGGTGGCGACCGCGCTGGCCGACGACATCGAACTCGTGCTGATCGACGACGCCGACCTGGTGCTGCGCACCGACGAGCGCAACGCCCTGCGTAACCTGATCGCCCGCCGCCGCACCGCTTCCGGCCGGCCGGTGACCGTGGTGCTGAGCTGTCAGGATCCCGAGCGCCTCGCCGATCTGCTGCCGGCCGATGCCCGCCTGTTCAGCCTCGCCCAGCCCGTTGAGGTGCACTGATGTTCAAGCCGTTCGCCAACTCCGCCCGTGCGCTGGCCGCCGGCCCGCTCACCTGGAAGACCTGGGCCGGTCTCATCGCCGTGCCGGTGCTGATCATGGGCCTGCTGACGTGGGCGCTGTGGTCGCCGGACAGCGATCACAGCACCGCCACCGCGGCCGTGGTCAACAACGACGAGCCGGTCACGGTGAACGGACAGCTCATCCCGCTCGGCCGGCAACTGGCCGGCGACCTCACGCACAGCGGCAACTCCGCCTACACCTGGGTGCTCACAGACGCCACAGACGCTTCCTCCGGGCTGGACAACGGGACCTACACCGCCGTGGTGACGATCCCGAAGGACTTCTCCGCCCGCGCAACATCTGCGGCGGCTGGCAAGCCGCTCGACGCCACCCGGGCCGTGGTCGACGTCAAAACCTCGGCCAGCACCGGCGTGATGGATCCCTCGCTGTCGCAACGGATTGCCGACAGTACCCGGCAGACCTTGAACAACCAGGTCGTGGAGACCTATCTGGACAACATCTACGTCGGCTTCACCACCATCCATAGCCAGATCAACCAGGCCGCCGACGGCGCCGGCCAGCTGGCCGACGGCACCCGGCAGTTGGTGCCCGGCGCGCAACAGCTCGCCGCCGGCACCGCGCAGCTGGCTTCCGGTTCGAGCCACCTGTCCAGCGGCCTCAGCCAGGCTCAACGGGACACCGCCCAGCTGCCCGCCTTGACCAAGCAGCTCGCCGCTGGCGCCGAGCAAGTCGCCCAGGGCAACGAAAAGCTCGCCGGCACGATCGTCCCGCTGGCCAACCGGATCATCGCGGCCATCGATGCCCTGCCGTCTGCCGCGGCCGCGGCGGCCGACATTCAGAAGCTGGCCGACCAGTGCACCGGCGATGCCCAGTTCTGCGACAGCCTTCGGCAGGCGGCGACCCGGCTCAACGCCGACGCCGGCAAGATCGACGGGGCGAAGGCTGCCATGCGGGCCGAGGCCGTGCAAGTCCGGGATGGCATTGAGGCGCTTGCCAGCGCGGCTCGACAGGTCGCCAACGGGAATGCCCAGCTGGCCAAGCAATCCGGCGTCCTGGCCCAGGGCATCGCCACCGCCGCCGATGGGGCACGGAAGCTCGACACCGGTGTGCAGCAGGCGAATTCCGGCGCGCAACAGCTGGCCAGCGGCGCGGCGCAGCTGAGCGACGGGACCGGCAAGGTGAACAACGGTGCACAGCAGCTGGCGACGTCGCTGGACAAGGGGCGCAACCAGGTCCCCACCTACACCGATGCAGAACGCAGCCACCTCAAGACAATCGCCGCCAGCCCCACGGCGACCGCCTCCGACAGCACGCCGTCCAACACGCTGGCCATCACCCTGTTCGCGGTCTTGGCGCTGTGGGCCCTGGCTTTGGCCACGTACCTGGTCACCCGTGCCGTCCCGGACGCGGTGCTGACGGCACGGGAGCCGACGTGGAGCATCATCATCCGCGCCGCCCTGCCCGGCGCCACGGCCGCGGCCCTGGCCGCGGTGGCCATCACAGCGATCGCGATTCCGGCCCTGCTTCTGGGCGTGGGTGGGTCGTTCGAGTTCCTCGGTGTGGCACTGCTGGCGGCCTTCGTCTTCGTGTCGCTCAACCAGGCCGTGACGGCGGTCTTCGGCCGCGCCGGCCGGCTCGCTTCCCTTGCCGTGCTTGTGCTTGCGTCGGCCACCGGCATCGTGTCCACGTTGCCGGGCCCGCTCTACGCCCTGGCCGACTACCTGCCCACACACGGCGCCGTGCTCGGGCTGCGGGCCGCGGCGACCGGCGATGCCGGCCTCTACACCGGCATCGCCGAACTCGTCGGGTGGCTCGTCGTCGGCGTCCTGGCGGCGATCGTTGTCACCGACCGCCGCCGCTATCTGTCCACGCGGCGGCTGCGCGTGGCCATCGCCTAGCCTCAGTCGTACATCCGCACCCAGTCGACGTGCACGACCACCTTGTCCGGTGTGGACTGATCGGGCGCCGGCAGCCACACCTTGGGCGCGTACGGGCCGGGTTCCTGCTGCATCACCATGTGCATCGGCTTGTTCGGGATCACCGCCTTCTTCGTGCTCTTGGTGGAGTCATAGACGATCGTGCGGTCCACGTAGATCTTGACGTAGTCGGGCCGCCAGTCCACCCAGTACACGTGCCAGCCGGCGAAGTCGCCGAAGACCTTGCCGCTCTCCCGGTCCCCGTTGGGCGGATCGCCCCAGTGGATCGACGCCAGATCCCACGCCCGCTGCGGATGCACCGTCTCGATGATGTCGGTCTCGCCGTCCCGCGGCCACACGTTGGACTCCGGCCACAGCAGGAACGCCGGCGCGTAACCCTTGCCGGGATCCAGTTTCGCCCGGATCCCGAACAGCCCGTAGGCGCGGTTGCCGTCGCCCTTGCACCAGCACAGCGCCCCGGACCGGTTGGCCTTGCCGGTCGGATCCTTGCCCTGGCCGATGATCTGGAGCTCGCCTCCGGCCACCTTCAGCTGCGAGGCCGACCAGGTCGAGATCCCGTTGGTGGACTTGCTGTTGTACGGGTTCCAGCGGTTCAGGTCCAGCGAGGTCCCGTCGAACTCCTCGTCCGCGATCAGGTGGCGGCCGGCCGGAGCCGCCGACACCGCCTGCTGCGGTCCGGTGCACGTGGTGGCCGCGAGGACGGCGGCCATCGTGGCCAACAGTGCGGCCCTCATGCTGCCTCCTTGACACACCGGGCCGGGACTCCCGCGTAGGTGCCGGGCTTCACACAGTCCTTGGCCACCACGGCCCCGGCCGCGATGACGACGTCGTCACCGACGGTCACCCCGGGCAGGATCGTCGCCCTGGCCCCGATCCAGGCCCGGTCCCCGATAATCACCGGGCGGCCTGCGGGCTTACGATCCACAGTGGACCTGTGGTGCGAGGTCGCCACCATCACCTGCATGCCGAGCTGGCAGTCCCGGCCGATGCGGATCGGGCCGACCAGTTCGAGGAAGCAGCCCACGTTGAGGAAGGTGCCATGGCCCACAGTCAGATTCGACGGTGGGCCAGCGAGTTGCAGCCCCGGGAACACGTTCATCGTGTCGATCCGCGCCCCGCACAGGCGGTAGATGGCCCAGCGCAGCGGCCGCGGCACCAGCGTGTTGCCGGCGAACGCGTTGACCAGCGCCCGTTTGGTCAGGAACCCGATCTCCAAGCGGAGTTGTTCCCGGATCATGGTGCGCTCCCGACGACGAGGTCGGCCGACAGCCGGTTGCGGATCCAGGCGACTTCCTCCAGTAGCGATTCCCTCAATACCTCAACGTGTGTGGCCAGGGTTGCCGATTCCATGTCGCGATGGTCGGCGATTTCGCGGACATGCTCGATCAAGGCGCCGGTGGTGACGGCGTCGGTGCGCAGTGACCGCTCGGCGCTGTTGATCGAGGACAGGAAGTCGCCGCACTTCGGCTGATACTCCAAGCCGACCAGTGGAACCGCGGCTGCCGCACCGAGTACCAGTGCGTGCAACCGTTCCGCCACGAGCACCGTGCAGTCGGCCACGGCCGTCATGTAGTCGGAGACCGTGGTGGCGATGCGGATCTCGGCGTCGACCCTGGCCCGCCGGGCGCACTCCGTGGCGAACGACAGGTCCTTCAGGTTGACGACCAGCAGCCGCGTCGACCAGTTCTCCTTGGCCAGCTGCCGTACCAGGGCGGCCGTTTCGTCGAGGACGCGGTCGTGATCGTGCCCCCAGAGGTCGTCGCCGTAGCCCAGGTTCAGCCCGAGCAGTCGCTCCTTCGGCTCCACCGCGGCGATCGGGGTGTGCAGCAGCGCCGGATCGCCGACGATCTCGGCATCGACGCCGACCGAGGCCAGCAGTTCCCGAGATCGCGGGCCCCGCACGGTGATCCGGTCGAACCAGCCGCACACGTCGACCCAACGGCGTAACTCGTCCTTGTCGGAGAAGGAGTTTCGGCCCTGGAAGGCTGGGTCCTCGACGCCGACGCCGATCAGGTGCCATGGCCGGCGCCGGGCCAGCAGGGCGCCGGTCGCGGCCAGCAGCATCCGCCAGTTCCGCCGCCCGACCACGGTTCCGCCGCCCAGCAGGACGGTTCGCCGCCGCGCGCCGACACCCGCGCCGGCCAGCAGTCGGCCGGCGAACGCCGTGGGATCCGTCGGCACATGCCACGGGGCGACGCCGGGAATGTGATGCAGCAGCGCATCGGCGATCGCGTCGTCGCCGAGGTTGCCGCGGCCGGTCCAGCCGACATAGACGGCTGTGGTCATCGGTTGCCTCCGAGTTCGAGCAGGACGGTGTCGCAGATCCGCAGCTTTTCCTTGTAGCCGTGGGACTCCAGGCCGGTGACGGCCTCGCGGGTCCAGCCCGGCCGCAGCCCGAGCAGCATGTAGCCGTAGGCGTCCTGCGCGGGGTTGACGACGATGAACTCCGGGCCGAGCTGGCGCACGCACGCCGCCTCGGCCGGGCCGGGCGGGCATTTGAGCTCCAGCGACAGCTGTTTCACCTCGCCGACCCGTGCCCACTGCATCGGCAGGTACCCGGCCAGCGCGGTGATGTGCTGGCCCGGCAACGCCTCCTTGTATGCCTCCTGGACGACCTTGACGTCATCGGCGCGGAACGCGACGTAGGCGTCGTTGCCGCCTCTGGCCGTCACCAGCCCGACGGCGGCGATTCCCAGCCCAATGGCGGTGATCAGCGCCGTCGACAGGCAGTCCAGCGTGGTCGCCAGGGCGGCGCCGCCGAGAGTGCACAGCAGCGGCAGCGCGTACAGGAAGCTGCGCAACAACATCTCGCCGCCGTACGACTGCAGCCCCACCAACACGAACGGCAGCACAGCCAGGACCGCAAGCACGATCGGCCGCCTCTTCGGCAGCCGCCACCAGCCCAGCGCCGCCAGGCCGACGACCGTCATGGACAGTGCACATCGGACGATCAGAATCACGATCCGTCCGGCGTCGCCGGAGAATCGCTGGCTCACGTTCTGCTGCACGGAGCCGGACAGATCGCCGACGCCGCCGAACAGGTCGTTCCAGTGGCCGAGCCAGTACTCCTTGGCTCCTAACGCCAGCCATATCAGCGGGATCGCCACCGCGATCACCGCCAGCCATGGCGACCTGAGCACGCGGGTCAGCGCAAGGACGATCATCAGGCCGGCGAAGGCGAACGGCGTCACCTGATGCTCCGGGGCCATCGCGCAGACGAGCGCCACGAACACCGCCAGGGCCAGCCGCGTTCGGTTGGCGCCGGTGACGCCGGCCTTGGTCAGCCCCTCATGGCACAGCCAGCGCAGCACGATCGTCAGCGCCGCCAGATACATCAGGTAGGCCAGGCCCTGCGGCGAGAAGTAGTCCTGCTCCACCCAGTTCACGGCCAGGAACAGCCAGACCGCCAGCCATGCCCCGCGGCCCCGGCCCAGCACGGTCGATGCCAGCGCGTGCACGCCGATCGCCGCCAGGCCGGTGAACACCGGTGGCGCCCAGGCCAGGAACACCGTGGCGTCCTGCGCCCCGGTGGCCCTGGTCAGCCAGGCGATGAAGGCGAAGAAGGCCGGCCAGCTGAACCTGGCGTCGAATTCGTGCAGAACCTGCCCGTGCTGGGCGATGTATCCGCTCCACCCTGCGTGCAGCCAGGCCACGGGCAGGCGTGCCGCCGGTTCGGTCAGCGGCGGCAGGCCGTACGCGCAGGTCACGGCCAGCAGACAGGCCCCGGCCAGCACCCAGGTGCGGGGGTTGTCCGACCGGAGTTCCAACACGAATCCGACCGACAGCAACGCGACGCCGACCAGCACCGCCGGGGATATCGACGCCGCCAGCCCGAGCGACCCCAGCGTGCCCGGGTCGACCGGGCGCACGGCGATCGCCCAGATCACGGCGGCGAGCACGCACACCGCCGGCGCAATCCAGTCCTGCCTCGTCTTTTCCCGTGCAGGCAAGGTGATCACTTGTTCACCACCATGCGGAACAGGCCGGGGCCGACGGCCGCCGCGACCACGATCTGCGCCACGAGGAAGCCAATGGCCGGCCCGGTGAGACCCATCTCATCGGGGGCCAGCAGCACCGCCGAGAGCACCAGCACCGTGGTCGACGCCTGAACGATCGCCGCCGCGAGACCACGGCCGGACGCCAGCCGCACGCCCACCGCCAGCGCGACGACCGTGCGAACCATCATGCCCACCAACAACAATCGCAGCGCCTGAGTGCCCTGCGCCGCGTAGGCGTGACCGAACATGCCGAGCAGATACGGAGCCAGCACCGCGCCGACGATCGCGCCGCCGGCAACGATCGGCAACAACTTGACCGCGACCGTCCGCAGCGCTGCCGGCAGTTCTTCCGGTCGTCGCGATCCCCGTAGCACCAACGAGTTCACGAAGCCGTTGATCGCGTAGTCCACCGCGTTCACACCCGTCCAGATCACGAAGAACGTGGCGCCGACGGCCGTGCCGTGCATGCCGACTACCAGCAGCGGCACCGAGTTGCACAGCAGCGTCGTGCCCAGCGTGGCCAGGTACGTGGGGCCGAGGTAGGACAGAACCTGTTGCGGGGCTGGCAATGTTGACGGCCCGGTGCGCCTTGCGGACAGGCGCGTGATCGCCACGATCGCGACGATCATCATCACCGCGGTCGGGGCAATCCACGACACGAGGACACCGAGGGCACCCAGCGCGATGCCGAGCGCGGGCAGCGCCGCCACGCGGACGATGCCGAAGGTGCCGTTGAACATCGGCACCCACCACGCCTTGCCCAATGCCGCCAACATGTAGTCCTGCAACTGAAAAAGCGCCCAGCACACCGAGGCCACCACGAACAGCGCCGGGCCGCCGACGTGCAGGACGACCGCGTCCGCCGGCATCAGCAGGAACACAACTGCCCCCATGGCTGCAACGCTGGCCACCAACAGGTATGCCCGCAGCACGATCCAGCCGGTCTGACAGCCGGCCTGCGGCAGCCAGCGGAGGGCGCCCAGTCCGAGGTTCAGTTGCGCGATGCCGGCGACCAGCATGAAGCCCGACACGAACGCCGAGGACGCCCCGACCGCCGCCTGCGGCAGCGTCGCCGCCGCCACCAGCCAGCAGAACAGGCCCACCACGCCCGTGATCACCGCGCTGGTGGAGAGCGCCGCCCCGTCGTTCAGGGCCGCGCGCCCGGTCGGGGTTGCTGTGGCGGTCATGCCGGCCTCACCACCTGCACGGCCAGCAGGCCGGCGGTGACGGCCAGCAGCGCGCCGAAGGCCCACAGCGGATGCCAGCCCAGCAACAGCATTGCCTGCGCTATCAGCACATCCGCCGCGACGCTGACGCCGAGGGCCATCGCCCACGTCACCGATGACCACGCGGGCTTGGCCAATGCAACTGCCGCTGCGCCGGGTACCAGCAGGAAGAACCCGACCGTGACCACGACGCGTGCTTCACTGTCCACATTAGATATTGCGAGGGCCGCCGTTGTCGCGGTGATCAGTAGCAGCGCCAAGGCCTGGATGCGGTTCATGGACGCCACCGTCGGATCATCTCCGTGGACAGACGCCACGGACCGAGGACCAGGCCGAAGAGCTCGTCGAACACCAGCCGGCGCGGGAAGTCCGGTCCGCGCCGGGAGTTCTTGCTGGAGTCCGAGGCGAGCAGCAGCCTCAGGCCTATTCGGAGCCGGGCGGCGATCTGTTTGGCGCCACCGGGCCTCATGGCGTGCAGCAGGAACGTCGCCGCCAGGCCGGTGCCGTAGCCGCGCAGTTGCTTCCTCAGTTCGGACAGTGTCTCCCGATGTTCGTGCCACACCAAGGCATTCGGCGTGTAGTGGAGGCGACCACCGGTGGTGATCAGCCGAAGGTACAGGTCGAGGTCCTCGCCGGCTCGGGTGGCCCGGCCGGGGCCGAGCCGTTCGTCGAAGCCGTTCAGCCGCTGGTAGGAACCCCTCCGCCACACCATGTTGTTGCCCGAGCCGTAAGCGCCGGGGGAGAGCGGGTAGAGGGCGTCCGGCGGTGGCACGTCCGGGCCGAACTGCCGGCGCTCGAAGCCCTTGCCGAAGCCGCCGAACGCCTCGAACCACTGCTGAGGCTTGGTGTCCAAGGACTTCGGCAGGACCAGGCCGGTGACGCAGTCGGCCCCGCCGGCCTCGATCTCGGCGATTGCCTCGGCCAGCCAACGCTCGTCGACCACCGCGTCGTCGTCGGTGAACGCCAGGATCTCGCCGTCGGCCGCCGCCGCGCCGGCATTGCGGGCCCGGCTCGCCCCCGGCACCGGCTCCCGCAGGTACCGGACGCGGTCGTCCAAAGTCGCCATCCGGGCCAGGTCCGGGCTGGCGTCGCCGGCGTGGTTGTCGACCAGGATGATCTCCAGGTCCGGGTACCCGGTGGCGAGGACGCTCCGCACGCACCGTTCGGCGTGCTCGACCCTCCCGGCCGTCGCGATGATCACGCTCGCTGACGGCCACTTTGCCGGCTCCGGTGGCGCATCGGCCGTGCGGCGCGGCTTGGTCGGGGCGGTTACCGGCATTTCCCTGGTGGGCTTGGACATCTTGCCCTTGGCGTAACCGGCGGCGGCGGCGATCGGGGCCAGCAGCAGCGCCCCGAAGGCCGGACGGCCCAGTTCCCGGACCAGCGCCCGGGGGATCGTCACGCGGACGTACGACTGCTCGGTGGACAGCGCGCCCTGCGCCCCGACCAGCTTCGAGATCGCCGCCTTGGACAGCCCCTCGGCCCAGCTCCGTCGGGCCAGGTAGCGCCAGGTCGTGCGGTCCTCGGTGACCCGGTGCCGGACCGTGGCCTCGGGATCCAGCAGGATCTTCGTGGATGGGAACCGTTGCCGCAGGCGGATGCAGAGCTCCGTCTCCTCACAGCCCAGCGGCGTCGACCCGATCCGGCCGATCCACTCCGCGAAGCCGCCCAGTTCCCGGATCAGGTTGCGGCGGAAGGACATCGAGCAGCCCATCACGTTGCGCACCTCGGACAGCTCCGTCGGCTGGCCGGTGAACGAGCAGCCCACCACCCAGCCCAGCTCCGGCGGCAGCATCGTCGGCGCCTCGCCCTGCGGCCACACCGGATACGCCTTGCCGCCGACCACCGCCACTTCTGGATCCGCGTAGGGCTCCAGCATTCGTTGCAGCCACTGAGGATCTGCCCGGGCGTCGTCGTCCAGGAACGCCACCACGTCGCTCCGCGCCGCTTCAACACCCGTGTTCCGAGCCCCCGACAAGCCCCGACTTCGGTTGTTGTGCAGCACTGTGACCGCATCGAAAGCCGTCGCCGCTCGTCGCAGCAGGCTCTCGTTATGGTCCACGACCAGCAGCAACTCCTGCGGCGCCACGGTTTGCTCGGTCAGCGACTTCACCGCGTCGACGATGTCGTCCCAGCGGCGCTCGGTGTAGCAGCAGATCACCACGGATGCCGTCGTCATTCGGTCACCGCCTCCAGCTCGGCGCGAGCGCGCATGGCGGCCGGCGTGGTTCGCTTGCTCCGTCGGTGCTCGGCCAGGATCGTGCGCAGCACACGCATCCCGTCCCTGAAGGTGTCCAGATTGGACTCCCCGTGGATCCGGTCGCGCTCGAAGCTCGGCACCTCCGCGATGCGCAGGCCGGCCGCCGCGATCCGGCAGTTGATCAGCGTCTCCACCTCGAAGCCGTCGCCCCACTGCCGATCCGGCCGATCCACCGCCGGCAGGTCGAGCACCGGCAGGATGCGGGTCCAGAAGGCGTTGTAGCCGTAGCAGAGATCGGTGAAGCGGGTCCGCATCAGGCGGTTGGTCACCATGTTCAGGGCGGCGTTGCCGGCACGGCGTAAGGCGGTGATGTCCTCGCTGCCGCCGCCGGGTCGGAAGCGGCTGCCCTTGGCGAAGTCCGCGCCGTCGGTCAGCGCCGCGACGAAGCGGGGTATCTCGCCCGGATCGGCCGAGCCGTCGGCGTCGAACATGATCACGATATCGCCGGTGACGCGGGCAAAACCGCAGGCCAGGGCGTTGCCCTTGCCCATGCGGGTCTGGTCGACGGTTTCGATGCCCGGCAGGCAGCGGCGGGCCACCTCGACCGAGCCGTCGACCGAGTGGCCGTCCACCAGCACCACCTGGTGCGCGGCCGGCAGGCGGGGGAGCACGACCTCGAGATTGCGCGCCTCGTTGCGCACCGGAATGACGATGGAAACGCGGGGTTGGACAACTGGCATGGGGAACCCTCAGCTGTGGTCAGGGCGGTGCCCGGCGGCGCACCGGAGAATCAGCGGGTTTCGGGTGACGGCAGCTATGCGTCGGTCTTCGACGGCACGGAGTGGCCAACGGTGAATTCCTTTCCGTACAGGTCAGGAATGCAGGTAAACGGGCATCACCGGGTCACCCGCGGAGATGCGGGCCGGTGTGGGCGTAAGCGAAAGTCGCCCCCGGCTCGTCGAGCCGGGCGGCATCATCCCAGGTGAAAGGCCCGTCCGCGCGCGGACGCCCTCCTTATCTTCTCCGCAGGGGCATCCGCACGGCGGCGGCGCACGTGGTGCAGGCGCCGGTGGCGTGGGGGAAGGAGAACGGGAGGCGAGGGCCTTGGTGCATCAGCAGTCCGTTGCGTGTCGAATTCAGTGAAGGCGTTTACGCTGACCGGCCCATCGTCACTCAGGTATCGGAGCTTGTCAACGCAATGCCCGAATGAATATGGACCGCGCTGACCTGCCGTTATCAGATATACCAGGCCGGGGACACCCCCGTTGGTAGGGTCCCGGAACCGGTTTCAGAAGTGCAGCCTGGACAGTTCCTCGCCGCCGTTCCGGATGAGCGTCTCCAGCTGCCGCCGCCGCTTGGCGAAGTCCTTCACCGGCACCGACAGCGCCACCGCCGCCGTCGTCCGGCCGTCCTTGTCCTTGACCGGCGTCGCCAGGCAGGCCAGCCCCGGTTGGAACTCCTCGATCTCCGCCGCGATGCCCGTCTTGCGGATCAGCGCCAGCTCGCGGTCCAGATCTTCCAGCCGGGTGATCGTGCGGTTCGTCAGCCGGGCCAGCCCCGCTCCCGCCAGGTAGTGCCGTCGGGCCGTCGGGGACATCGCCGCCAGCAGCACCTTGCCGAACGAGGTGGCGTGCGCCGACCGGTCGAACCCCAGATCCAGCGGCTGCGCCTTGCGGTGCTCCGGCGAGTCCGCCACCTCCGCCACCACCAGCTCGTCGTCCCGTACCACCGCGTAGTACATCGCCGCCTTGGCCCGATGGTGCAGGTCCCGCAGCGTGTAGGCCACTTCCGGCGTCACCGACAGCTGCTCCTTCAGGCTGTCGTGCAGCTCCGGCAGCTTGTAGCCGAGGCCGAACCCCCTGGCGTTGGCCAGTCGCACCAGATAGCCCTCGTGGACCAGCGTGTTCAGCAGGTGATACGTCGTCGAGAGCTTGAACCCCGTCCGCCGGGCCACCGCCTTGGCCGTGATCCCGTCGCCGCCGTCCGCAACCGTCTCCAGCACCCTGAGCGCTCGTTGCACCGAACCGATCAGCCCGCTCGGCGGTTTCGGCTGGGCGTCGGGCATTGGTCCTCCGGTTGCAAGGGTGTCCCGCCCACCGGCAGAGCCAGCGGCGGCTTGGTGTCGAGCTACCGCTGACGCGATGATCATTGAAGCAGCAACCAGGTGGGTCAAGGCGGAACTTTTCACATGCCGGCAAGAGGCCGGGCGACGTGCGGACACCCGCCCCGATCCCCGGCCCCCGCCGGCCCCGACCGGGGGACCGCCCGCTGCTGGTCCGCCGCCCGCCGGTAGTCTCCCCTCCACGCGCCGTCCCACCGGCGCCCTGGGGCGGTAGCTCAGCTGGTTAGAGCAGCAGACTCATAATCTGTCAGGTCGTGGGTTCGAGCCCCACCCGCCCTACAGAAACGCCTGGTCAGCGTGTTGCCGACCAGGCGTCTCAAGATCAGGGCCATACAAAACCCACACTTTATGGCTCCGACCTCTTAATCACCTCCAGCGCGTCGGCGGCCCGGCGGCTGGTCACCCGGCGCCCCATGTAGACGTCCTGAGTGGTCGACACCTTGGCGTGTCCGAGCTGGTCAGCTATCTGTCGGGCGGTGAGTCCGGCGTCATCGAGAATGGTCGCCACCGACCGCCGGAAGGTCCGGAAGGTGACCCACGGATATCCGGCACGTGCCCGGAAATCCCGCCACCGAGCAAGCGTGTTGTGCTTGTCCCGAAGGCCGCCGAGCGTGTTCGGAAACACAGGGCCGGTCAACTCGTCGACAGGTACGTCGAAACGCTCCGCCAGGACCACACGCCGTTCCTTGAGCATTGCGACCAGTCAGCCGGACAGCGGCAGCGCACGCTTGGACACGTCCGTCTTGCCGTCGTTGATCAGCTGACCTTGCCCCTTCACCCGGATCAGGCTGCCCGCCCAACTGGCCGTGCCCTTGCCGAGGTCGACCTCCCCAGGGCCATCACGCGTGTCAAGGGGGCAGTCCTAGCGCCCGCCGTCGGTATCCGCGAAGCGCCCCCTTGACACGCGTGATCGGGGCGTTGTCAGGTCGACGGGATGGCGCGAGGCCCCTCCCTTGGCGTGATCAACTACGCGAGTCCGACAGTGTGTCATGTGGTCGAGGCTCGCACAGCCACATGTGGGGCCAGTCGGCAACTCACGCTGCCAGAAAGTCGCTGGCCAGCACAAATGGCCTTGTCGGGACTATGGCATCGCGAGTGGCCCCCTTTTGGCAATGACCGCGCCGTGTCAGCATCGTTGGGCGTGCCTGCGTCCCAAATGTCACCAATGGGCGCCAAGGGCACAGAAGGGAGTGATCATGCGCTATCGCTCTTTGAGGATTCTAACAAGCATCCTACTGCTGGTCGGACTCACGTTCACAACGGCACCAGCGGCTTTTGCTGACAAATCGCAAGCAGCAGCGAATTCCTCGTGGTCGGACTGGGAGGATCTCGGCGGAGTCCTCGTTGCGGGACCAGCGGTCTCTTCGTGGGCCAATAATCGGCTCGACGTCTTCGGTACCGGCACTGACAATCACATGTATCACAAGTGGTGGAACGGGTCTTCCTGGTCGAACTGGGAGGATCTTGGCGGAGTGATCATCGGCAACCCGGCAGCCGTGTCGTGGGGTCGGAACAGGATCGACACTTTCGCCCGAGGGACGGACAACCACCTCTATCACAAGTGGTGGAACGGGTCTTCCTGGTCGGGCTGGGAGGATCTTGGCGGAGTCCTTGTTGCGGGACCAGTGGTCTCTTCGTGGGCCAATAATCGGCTCGACGTCTTCGGTACCGGCACTGACAATCACATGTATCACAAGTGGTGGAACGGGTCCTCGTGGTCGAACTGGGAGGATCTTGGCGGAGTGATCATCGGCAACCCGGCAGCCGTGTCGTGGGGTCGGAACAGGATCGACACTTTCGCCCGAGGGACGGACAACCACCTCTATCACAAGTGGTGGAACGGGTCTTCCTGGTCGGGCTGGGAGGATCTTGGCGGAGTCCTTGTTGCGGGACCAGCGGTCTCTTCGTGGGCTGACAATCGGCTCGACGTCTTCGGTACCGGCACTGACAATCACATGTATCACAAGTGGTGGAACGGGTCCTCGTGGTCGAACTGGGAGGATCTTGACGGAGTGATCATCGATAACCCGGCAGCCGTGTCGTGGGGTCGGAACAGGATCGACACTTTCGCCCGAGGGACGGACAACCACCTCTATCACAAGTGGTGGAGCTGAACCGGCGAGGCGCGGTATTTGAGCCTTTAGATGTGTTATCACCTCGATGGATAATCACGCCCGAACGTGTCCGTGTAGACACGTTCGGGCGCGTCCCGATGTGTCATTGACCGAGGGTTCGAACAATTTGGCGGCCTGAATCTGGTCGGCCGAAGTGCGCCTCGCGCGACCCTTCGCATGCGCGCTTCGTTTTGTCGGGTAATTGTCAATTCGCGGAGTATGCTGAGGCTGTATCTCCGGGATTGGCGTATTGAGGTTTCGTTGGTACGGGCGGGTTGATCTGCGGGCGTGCTTGCGTGATCATCTCCATACTTTCCCCCATCAAATGATGGCAAACGACCACTGGCGACCGTTCGCAGTGGACATTCTCGTTTGTGAACCATGCGGGTTACGGGGGTGGTGGAAGGTATTGGGAGACAACGGCAAGCCAGACCCGGAACCTGTCAGGTCGTGGGTTCGAGCCCCACCCGCCCTACCAAGTCCGATCCGGGGCGGCCCGCGACGGAATGGGCAGCGGGAATCGGCCGAACGACCGGGAGCGGCGGCCGGGGCCGCCGCTCGATGATCCCGAGTACGGGGTCAGCCGGTGAAGAAGGACGTCGCGATGGACTTCTTGCACAGGGTGGCTATGTGCGTGGTGGCCTTGGCCAGCTCGTAAATGGAAGTGGAGTCGGAGCCGGAGATTTTGTCGAGGGCGGCGGCGTCGGCGGAGAGGCCGCCGCCTGTGTAGCGGTCGGCGACGCGGGAGAGGTCGCCGGCGTCGGTGAAGAGGGGATTGCCGAAGCCGAGGTTGCCGACATTGATCTGGCTGAGCAGTGACTGGTAGCTGGCGCAGACCTGGTCCTTGTTGGTGGGAGCCAGGGAGCAGGCGGCGGTGAGCACGGCGATCAGGGCGGCGAGGGGCAGCAGGAGGCGCACGGCGATCACCAGATCCACAGCACGAAGCGGCCGCCACGGTAGAGGTAGACGGCATAGGCGGCGGCGATGACGGCGAGCAGTAGGGCGCGAATGTCGGTGGCGAATCCAAAACAGGTCGCGACCACGGCGATGACGCTGTAGTAAATCCATGCGAGCGAGCGCTTGCGGGTGGGCTTGTTCTGGGTTCCGTTGTCCTGGTTCATGGTCGATTCCTCTCTCGACAACGGGGTGGCGGAATCCCCGTTGTCAGTCACCGCGGACATCGGGCGAATGGGAGAGTTGTTAGCGTGGACAGAAAAGGGGCAGCGGGCGCCCGGGGCCGGCATGGGGTGCTGAGCAGCGGAAACGGTGCGATGGGTCGCCGGTAGGCGCGGCAAGCTGTCCTGGAAATGACCAGAATTCAACGTACGTAGGACAGTCGCACGCGGCTCTCGCCCACGACGATGGCGGGCAGGTCGGGGTGGAGTTCCTCGGCCCGACGCCACCGAAGGGTGGCCTGCTCGACGTCGTCGGCCGCGGCCGCCAGATTGCCGAGCCCGGTCTCGGCCCGGGCCTGTTCATGCCGACTCTCGCACCGCGCGGCCTGGTCGAGCGCGTCCTGGTAGTGCCGACGAGCGGATTCGTGGTCGCCGGCGCGGAAATCGTTCCAACCCAGGCAGTTCAGCGTCATGGCGATGTCGGCGCCGTAGTCGAGCTCGGTGAACACGGCCAGCGCGGCCCGGCCGACGCGCGTGGCGTCGTCGAACTCGCCGAGTTCGGTGTGGGCGAGGGTCATCCCACGCAGCGTGATGCCGGCGCTGCGCTGCGCGCCGGTGCGCTCGTAAAACTCCAGCGCCGAGCGGAGCTGGGTGATGGCGGTCGCGTTGTCACCGCGATAGTGGCTCAACCAAGCCAGGTTGGCCACGGCATCGGTGACGCCCCGTTCGTCGCCCATGGCCTCGAAGGCGGCCCGGGCGTCGCGATACTGCTCGACGGCCCTGACCAGCTCTCCGCGGTGCAAGTAGGCCATGCCCAGGTTGTTCCGGGTGACGCCCTCGGCCCAGCCGTTCCCGACGGCCTGGGCGGCCCGGACGGCGCACAGGTGCGACCGCACCCACGCGTCGCACTCCTTGGTGGTGAAGAAGTACTCCCGCTGCAGGAAAGCGAGTTGCCATGCCTTGTCGTGCAGGCCGTTGGCCTGGGCGAGCTCGCACAACTCGACGAGGTTGGCGCCCTCGGCGGCGATCCAGGCCAGCGCTGCCTCGCGATCGGGTATCTCCCGGGTCGACGGGGGTAGGTGCTCGTAGCTGAGGGCCGGCCGGTATCGGCCGGGGCTGATCGCTTCGTCGGCCTGGGCGAGGGCATGCAGCGTGTGGTCGACCAGTCGGAGCAACGCGGATCGCCGGGCGTCGGAGGAGATCTCGGTGGACGCGGTGTCGGACGCGAACGCCCGTACCAGGTCGTGCATCTCGTAGCGGTCCATCACCTTCTGCGTCACCAGGTGGGCGTCATGTAGCCGATCGAGCAGCATGCGCGCCCGATGCGGTCGAATGTCGAGGAGCGCGGCCGCGGACGCGGCGTCGACGTCGTGGCCGGGGCACACACCGAGCAACCCGAACATGCGCCGCTGGTCATCCGGCAGGTCGCGGTAGGACAGGTGCAGTGCGGCGGCGACGCTGCGTTCGCCGTCGTCCAACTCGCCGAGCCGGGCCGATTCGTCGCTCAGTCGACGGTCGAGTTCCGCAAGCGTCCACTGTGGATTGCCGCGGAGCCGGGCCGCCGCGATCCGGACGGCGAGCGGCAGCCGGCCACACTGGTCGACGATGCGGGCGATCTGCTTGTCGTCGTCCTGGCCCGTCATGGTGCGGAACAGCCGGACGGCATCGACGGCGTCCAGTGCGGCCAAGGTGAAGTGGCTGCTGTCGTCGAGGGCGACCAGCCGGCTGCGGCTGGTGACGATCACCCGACAGGACGCCTCCGCCGGCAGCAACGGGCGGATCTGTTCCGCGCTTCGCACGTTGTCCAGCACGATCAGCAACCGCTTGCCGAGCAACTGGGCCCGATACCGCGCGGCCCGGTCCTGGGTGTCGGGCGGGATCTCCTCACCGGGCACGCCGAGCATACGCAGCAACCGGTCCAACGCGTCGGCGCTGGACATCGCCTGCGTGTGCTGGCTGTAGCCGTGCAGGTCGAGGAAGACGGCGCCATCGGGATAGTCCGGCTCGACGCGGTGCGCGACCGCGACGGCGAGCGCCGTTTTGCCCGTGCCGGCCATGCCGTCGATCGCGCAGATCGCGCTGTCGGAGGCACACAGCGCGGCGAGTGTCTCGGCGCGCCCGGTGAAGTGCCCGGCCGGCGCCGGGAGAGCCGATGTCCGGGTGGTGGCGCGGGGTCGGCCCCGCTTGCGGCGGATGGTGGGAACCAGCTTCACGAGTGTCCCTCCGGTGGTGAGCTCGGTGTCGCACAGCACGGCCAACGTGTGGTTGGGCTGTGCGACACCGTTCTCCACCTTGCTCAAGTAGCCCTTGCTGTAGTGAATGGCGTCCGAGAGACGGGACAGGGAGACACCGGCAGCGGTGCGCAGGCGCCGGAGCTCTGCGCCGAACTCCGCTTCCTCGGCCATGGTGGCCCCCTTTCCCGACCAGTATGGACTTGTGGCGCCGCCGGCGGCCCGCGACGAGCTCGTCGGCGACCGGGTGTGGCTCAGCTCAGCCGAGGTAAGCGGCGAGCACCGTCAGCACCAGGCTGACGATCACGTGCGTCTGCACTGTCCACGCACCTCCTCCCATGATCGGCGCTGATCGCGCGGGAGTCGCTGGGCGCCTGATGGGGTGCCGATCCGACCTGGTAGCCGATGGCGACGCCGAGTGAAATGGTGATGCCGGCCACCCATAACGCGATCCGAATCACTGTCGAGACCGAACACAGCACCTTCATCTCGAACCCCTCGATCCCCGTTTTCTGTTGCATCACAAGCATTGATCCGTCAATTCGGGATGCCAATGCGTTTCCTGTTTCCGGAAATAATGGGAAACGGAAACGCTGGTCGCTCCGATGCACTACGGCGGTAGGAACGACTGGCGCGGACCGGGCGGAGGCAGCCGGATGGCAACGCAGGTGCGGGATCTCGTTGACGAGTTGAAGACACTGCGCAAGGGGCGCGGTCTCTCGACGGGACTGCCCGACGGCAAGGTGGGACCGGCCGTGCGTGCACTGTGCTCGGTGACCGCGGCGGACTCGCCGTCGGTGGCCAGGAAGAAGATCGCGGATCTGCTGGGCGAACTGGCCGGACGGCTGCCCGACGACCTCAGTACGGCCGTGCTGGCGGCGTTCGGCCTCGTTCCGGAGGCGCGTCAGCAGTTCTACAAGGAGCGGGTGCGCTGGGCGGCGCTGCGGATCGACCGGGACGAGCGGACCGTGCGCCGCCGGATCGATCAGGGCATCCAGCAACTCGCGGAGCTGTCGGTGGACGCGGTCCCGGCGACCAGGCCGGCGGCCGCCCTGTACCGCTGGTACAACGAGGAGGTGCGGGTCTATCTGACTCTCGACAGGTCTACGCCGGAATCACTGGAGTTTCGTCGAATAACCTCATGTGTCGACAACCTGCGGGAGTTGGATCTGGCACTCACGCTCACCGCGCCGCTCGACCGCTCCTCGGTGGCGCGGGAACTGGACATCCAAGTGGTCAGCGGCGGCACGTTGGTGCGCAAACAGAAGGAGAAGGCCGACCGGTTCGCCTTCTCGCTGCGGATGCCGGATCTGCTGAACTCGGCCGACCGGCATGAGTACGGCCTGCGTTTCCGGGTGCCCGATGGACAGAAAATGCAGCCGCACTACGTATGCGTGCCCAAACAACGGTGCGACAACTTCCAGTTGCACGTCCGTTTCGATCACGACCACATGCCGGTCGCCGTGTGGCTGCTGTCCGATGCCTTCCAACGCGACGTGGACGACCCGGTGCCGTCCGGGGAGAGCCTGGCCCTCGACGAGGCCGGTGAGCTGCACCTGAGCTTCGAGGATCTGACGCCCGGCCTGGCCTACGGGATCCGCTGGGACTTCGGCTGACCGGTTCAGCCGCGGCGCAGCCGGCCCACCCGGAGCGCGAGCAGCCCCACGAACACCGCGCCGGACAGCGCCAACACTGCCACGGACAGCAGCCACCAGGGCCAGGAATGGGTCCACAGCTGGTCCAGCGGGATCGTCGGGCCGTCGGCGCGAAGGTCCACTGTGGACGCGCCGGCCGAGTAGCCCCAGCGCGACGGTGCGAGCCAGGACAGCTCGGCCAACACGATCCGGTCGGTCACGGGGATCATCCCGCCGCACAGCACGAGCTGCGCCATCACGGTCACCACGAGCACCGGCGTCGTCTGCTCGGTGGACCGGACCAGCGCGGAGCCGAGCAGGCTCAGCAGGCAGGACACCAGCGCGGTGAGCCAGACCGCGACCGCCAGCTCCGCCGTCGGACGTCCGAGCAGGACGGCCGAGATCGGTCCGGGCTTCACCGCGGTCACGAAGCCGACCAGCAGCGCGGTCTGCGCCGCGCACACCA
>NZ_KK037166.1:3638313-3640980 GCF_000568255.1 Kutzneria sp. 744 | reverse complement strand
TGAACGCCGCGCCGACGAACAGCAGCACCAGCTTTTGGGCCGCCTCGGTCGGATGCTCGGGCAGCGACCGTCGAAGACCCTCATGCCCGGGCACGGCCAGCGCCAGTACCGCCAGCACCAACGGTGTCAGCGTCAGGAACAGCGCGTAGCCCGGGTCGGCGAGAATCAGTCGGAAATGCCGGGCCGCCAAGGTGAACGCCTGCCCGCGGTGACCTTCGTGGACAGTGGGCGGCGGCGCGGGCTGGACCGGAGCCGGTCGCGGCGGGGCGGCGACGGGCGGCGCGACACCGGCGACCACCCGGTCGAAGATGTCGGCCCAGTCCGTGGTGCCGAACCGGGCGCGCAGTTCGGCGGGCCGGCCGGCGAACACCGGCACGCCGCCCGGCGCCAGCAGCAGCACCTGGTCGCAGTCGTCCAGATTGGTGAGGTTGTGCGTGACCACGACGATCGTGCGCCCGTCGTCCGCGATGGACCGAAGCCGCGACATGATCTGCCTGTCCAGCGCGGGATCCAGACCTGACGTGGGCTCGTCGAGCAGCAGCAGCGACGGCGAGGTGAGCAGCTCCAACGCGATCGACACCCGCTTGCGCTGCCCGCCGGACAACCGGTCGATGCGCACGCCGGCGCGTTCGCGCAGACCGACCTCGTCCAGGGTCTTCGCCACCCGACGCCGGCGCTCGCCCGCCGCGGTGTCCGCCGGCAGCCTGAGCCTGGCCGCGTAGGCCAGCGCCCGGCGGGCGGTCAGCCTGGTGTGGACGACGTCGTCCTGCGGCACGATGCCGATGCGCCGGGCCACCGCCGACTGCTGGGTGTGCATGTCGTAGCCGTCGTAGCCGACCGATCCGCTCGTCGGCGCCAGCTCGCCGCAGAGCACCTTGAGCAGCGTCGACTTGCCCGCTCCGGACGGTCCGATCACCGCGATCATCTGACCCGGGCCGAGATCCAGGCTGACACCGGCCAGCAGCGAACGCCCCGGCACCGCGTAGCTCACGTCGTCGGCCACCAGCCGTGCGCCGGCTCCACCGCTGGTCCTGAGCTCATCGCCGTCAACGCGGATCTCCGCGCCGCCGAAGGTGAGCCGGTCCCCGACGGCCAGCGCGGTCCGGCCCTTCGTAGGCAGCCCGTTCACGAGTGTCGCGTTGCGACTGCCGAGATCGGTCAGCCACCACGTGCCGCCGACACGCTCCATGCGGGCGTGCCGCCGGGACACCTGCGGGTCGGCCAGCACGACGTCGTTGTCCTCGGCCCGGCCGATGGTCAGCCGGACCCGGTTGCCGATCCACACCGTGGTCAGCCGGTGGTCGCGCTGGTGGTCGGCACCTCACCCGGCAGACCGAGCAGCTCGGCGGTGCCGAGCACGAGGTAGTTCGCCGCGCAGCACGAACGGCCCGACACGGCCTCGTACTGGATCTTCAGCCGGAGCACGCCGCTGATGTCGATGTCGACGGGCACCTGCGCGCCGAACGGGATCGGCTTGTTGAACAGCTCACGGCCGTCGCCGAAGATCTCCAGCTGCATCTTCAACGTGGAGTCGCCCGAGTTGTCGTCGATGCCAGCGGTGGCGGTGAGCCGGCGGAATCCCTTGGAGATGTTGTACTCGACGGAGCTGGGCGAGGTGCGTGCGTCGACGTTCTCACCGACGGCGTGCAGGTAGCCGGTGCCGGCGATGGTCGCGCTCCGCCCGGATTCGGACCACCCTCCGGTTGCCACCCGAAGCGAGTCCAGGTATGCGACGACTGCCTGGCGGGCGACGGTCAACGTGATGGCGTCGCCGAGCGGGTCGCCGGCCTTGGGGTCCTGGGCGATGACCGTGCCGTCGGCCGCGGTGGCGTTCACCTGGTCGACGGTGTTGACCTTCACGGTGGTCGGCAGCGAGTCCTGCGCGGCGGTCAGCGTCTTGCCGACGAAGTCGGGCATGGTGGCCGGCTTGGTCACCGTTGTCGTCTGCGACACCGTGGTCGTGGTGGTCGGGGACCCGGCGGTCGTCGTTGTCGTCGTCGAGGTGGATGTGGCGGCCGTGCTGGTGGTGGCCGGTGACCGGACGGCGTACCAGCCGATGGCGCCGAGCACGAGCAACACGGCGAGCACGATGATCGCGACCCGGCCGCGACGGCGTTTGCGTTGCGGCACGGGACCTCCACGGCCGACGTGGTGCGGGGTGACGATGGGCGGTGGGGCCAGCACGGTCTCGGTGCCCGGGCCCGGCGCCTGCCGCGGCACCGGCGCCGGCGGCGTGCTGATCGGCAGCGCCAGCGGCACGTTGATCAGTTCGAGCACGAGGGCGTCGAGCACGGCCGACACCTGCTGCGCCGAGGACGGCCGGTCGCCCGGCTCCTTGGCCGTCAGCCAGGTGATGACGTCCCACAACTGATCGGGAATCCCGGCCGGCCTGCCCGGCAGCGCGTTCTCGTGCAACCGGATCACCGCGAGCATCGACCGGCCGGCGAACGGGGTGACGCCGCAACACAGTTCGTAGAGCACGATGCCGAGCGAGTAGAGATCCGAAGCCGGCGTCGCCTCCTGACCACTGCCGAGTTCCGGGGCCATGTACTGCGGCGTTCCGACCATCAGCGATCTTCTGCCGAGATCGGTCTCGGCAGCCAGCCGGGAAATCCCGAAGTCGGTCAGGGCGCGGCACGGAATCGTCCAACAGCACGTTTTCCGGCT
>NZ_KK037166.1:3603835-3638213 GCF_000568255.1 Kutzneria sp. 744 | reverse complement strand
CGGGCAGCAGGGTGCCCGCCGCGGCCAGCTTCCGCCGCAGGTCACCGCCACTGACCAGGTCCATCACGATGGCCACGGTGTCGCCCTCGACCACCAGGTCGTGCACGGCGACCAGGTTCGGGTGCCGCAGCCCGACCAGGATCGAGCGTTCCTGGAGGAAGCGGGCGACCAGGTTCTGGTCCTCGGCGAGCTCGTCGCGCAGCACCTTCGCCGCGTACCGCGCGCCCCCTTCGTCCGAAACGGTGAAAACTCGACCCATCGCGCCCGCGCCGAGCTGCTCGCCGAGCCGGTACCGACTGCCAAGTGGTTTTTCCATGCTGATGCCTCCGTGCTCTCCCGATAACGCCGGCGCCTTTGGCAATCAGCTCGACAGCGGGATCTGTTACGCGTTTCGTGAAGTGGGCATATTCGTGCGTGAGAAGGGACAATTGCGGGACATCGCGATTTGTCTATTCCGGTTTCGGCTGCCACCACTTCCGGTCGATGAGGCCGAACAGGGACCAGGCGGCCTGCGGCAGCACGAACAGCCGCCGGGTCACCGCGGCCCGGGCCCGCAGGTCGGCGCGCCAGGACAGCGCCTCGCCGATCCGCCGCTCGGCGACGGCCACCAACTCCTCGGCCGCCGCCTTGCGACCCGTCATCGCCAGCGCGATGCCCAGGTCGAGCTGGGTCATCATGGTGTCGGGGTGGTGTTCGCCGATCGTGGCCAGCTGGAGGCGTAACAGGTCCTGCAACACGGCCGCGGCGCGGTCGTAGTTCTTGAGCTGGGCGTGGGCCTGCGCGGTGGAGTAGCGCAGCCAGTGGCACAGCGGATGCCGGTCGGTGAAGACCTTGACGACAACCGGTTCCAGTTCGCCGAGCTCGCGCAGGGCCTGCTTGGGACGGCCCCGCGGCACCGATGCGCGGGCGCAGCGCACGGCCGCGGCCACGGTCAGCGGACTTTCCTTGCCCAGCAGGCGGGTCAGCTTGTCGCGGGTGGCCCGCAGCTCGTTCTCCACCCGATCCCAGTTCTCGTCGTGCAACGTGAACTCGACCAGGTCGAAGGTCAACTCGGCCTCGGCCTGCACGCCGATCGCCGCCAGCAGCAGCGGATGGGTCAGCAGCTCGGGCTCGTCGAAGCCGGCGATCACCTCGGCGGCGAGCTGCCGGGCCGGCCTGATCCGACCCGTGATGATCAGCAGCCGGGCCCGTTCCAGCCGGGCCCGGTCGTCCAGCGGCTCGTCGGCCAGCAGGTCGAGGGCCGGCTGGAAGCGGCCGCGCAGGCGGTGGCCGACGGCGATCGCCACCAGGGCGTCGACCCGTTCCCGCCCGGTCATCCAGTCCGGGACCGCCGACGGCCACCATCGATCCGCTTCGTCGTAACGGCCCAGGTGATCCAGCGCTTGCGCGAGCAGCAGTCGGGCCCGGACGCCGTCATTGGTCGTGTCGGGCGCAGCCAGCACATCGATCGCGCGCGTGTAGTCACCGGCGTCGATCAGCGCGCCGGCGGCGGCGATCCGGTCGTTGGCGGAGGCCGCGCCGTTCCTGAGGATCCGGTTCGCGCCGGCCCGGGCGGCGACGATGTCGCCCTGTTCCCGGAACCAGTCCAGCCCGGCGCGCAGCAGCTGTGCGCGCTGGGCGTCCGGCACGCACTCCTGCTCGGCGAGCGCTGCCGCGTGTCGATGCAGATGGTCGATCTCCTTGTACGGCAACAACCTCATCACGGCCTCGGCCGCCGCTCGGGTCAGTTCGTCCTCGGTGCCTGCGGTGTCCCGGACCAATGCGTGCACGTCCCAGTCGCTGCCGACCCGCCGCAACAATCCTTTGAGCGTCAGCTCTTCGACCGCTTCGGGCAGCCGATGATCGATGATGACCTCGCGTGCCAGTCGCGGCGGGATAGGCGCCAGCGACAGCGCGGCCGCGAGTCGCAGCACGCGCACAGCCGTCGGCCCACAGTGGTCGATGTCCCCCCTGAGGACATCGGCCACTGTGGACCTCGCTCCGTCGAGCAGGCCGACGAAGTCTGCCCCATGGAGCGCCCCCTGCCGGGCGCGCAACGAGTTCGCGGAGCTGGTGATGATCATCGGATGGCCCCCGGACCGAGCCACGAGACGGGCAATAGCGGCACGTTCGTCCTCGGCGACGTCCAGGATTTCGTCGTAGAGCGCTTCACCCTCCTCGGCGGACAGGCCGGTGAGCTCGACGACCGGCGCCGGCCAGTGCGGGGTGCTGGTCCGTGTCGTCAGCACGGTCCGTACGAGCGCCGACGGGATGATCAGCTCGTTGAGCACCTCGGCCGCCAGTCCGGACGGCACATCGTCGACGATCCACAACACCGCCTCGCCGGCCGTCTCGATGCGCGCGGCGACCACGGCCCGGACCTGCTCGGGCGACATGCCGTGCACTCGCAGGCCCATCGCCGCCGCGACAGCCCGCACGCTCGCGTGGAACTGCGCGCGGGTGTCGGCTCCGTCGAGCGGACCGGTCCAGTGCATGCCGCCGGGATACGCGTCGCGGAACAGGAAGGCGTATTGCTCGGCGAGACTGGTCTTGCCCATGCCGGCGAGGCCGCGTACGACCACCATCGCAGAGGAGACGCGCGGCACGGCCGGCGGCAGCTCGCGAGCGTGCAAGGCGCTGTGGATCTGCCACAGTTCGCGGTATCGGCCGACAAAACGGCGTGGATGCAGCAGGCGCGGCAGCATAGGCGCGGCGCTGTGCGCGGTGCCGAGCGGAGACGCCGTGGCGTGCACCACCTCCGCGACCCGGGCGACGATCTCGGCCATTTCGGCGTCCTTGCGCGGGCGCTGGACGTACGCGGCGTCCTGGAGCTCCACGGGCCCGATGTGGTCGCCGTTCTGCTCCGGGTTGATCACCAGCACGCGCCGCCGGGGGTCGATGCCCCGGCTCTGGGCCGCCAGAAAGGCCGAGGTCAGCTCCCACTGGCACGCGTACCGCGTCGGGAACCGGCGTGAGTAGTAGGCGAGCAGAACCTTCGACTCCGCCAGCGCCGTGCGCAACTCGGCCGTGATGCCGTCGAAGGACTTGATGCCCAGGCTGTCCCGGAACACCCTGAGCCCGGCGGCTCGCATCGCCTTGTCGAGCTTTTCCACCTCGACGATGTCGGACCAGGTGAAGCTGAGGAACACGTCGTGGGACTGCGTCACCAGCACACTGTCGCCGACGGCGACGGCAGAGAAAGGACAGATACTGGTCAATCCGCGCTATGCGACCGGATTGTCCTCGTCACGCCACGAGATGCGGTCGAAACCGTAGGCGTCACAGGCGTTGCGGACCGTGGCGGCGGCGTTCGGCGGCTCCGCGCGCAGGACGAGTTCGCCATCGACGTTGTAGACGGACAAGAACACCGTGATGCCGGCGTTCGGGCCCGCGACGGGTGCTTCGATGCGTGCGCCGCCGAAGGTTGTCACGACGAGGCTGCCGACGCCGGCGACGCCGTAGAAGATCAACCGGGCCAGCCGGCGGCTCTGTCCGAGGTCGACGGTCAGCTTGTGGTGCCGGGCCAGGATCATCGGGTTGCGACCGGTCCTCGGCGCGGAGACGATGCCCGCGCTGTGGCACACGATCGACGACTGGCCGCCGGCCAACACGTACGCACAGCCGAGCCTCGCGGCGGGCCGGCCGGCCTCGACGGTCAGCAGGCCGACGCCACTCTGGACCCGGCTCAGGATGACCATTCGGTTCGACGGCGTGAGCGTTGTCGTCGAGCCGGCTGTCACCGGTGTGGCCGGAAAACGCCGCGGCGGCACGATTTTCGGCACGGGTGGCGGCTGCGTCCGGACGGTTGCTCGGGGCCGGCTCCGGCGGCGCAGGAAGACAAGATCCGGCCTCGGCGGTGCGGTCGCGGGATCCAGGTTCACAGCGGCACCCCGTAGTCGCCGGCCAGGCCGCGTACGCCGGTGGTGTAGCCCTCGCCCACCACCTTGAACTTCCAGCCGCCGCCGTGCCGGTAGACCTCGCACAGCGCCAGCGCGGTCTCCGCGTCCAGGCCCTTGGCGAGGTTCTCGGAACGGGCGAGCTCGCGGTTGTCCCGTAGGTCCAACGCCCGTACGCCGATCTCTCGCAGCCGACCAAGAGTGCGGCGCAGTCCGTTCGACTCGTTGAGGTAGAGCATGACGACGAGCCGGCTCACCTGTGCCGGCACCCCGTCGAAACGCATCTCCAGCTGCTCGTCGTCGCCACCCATGGCCTGCTCCAGCTGCGACACCGAGGTTGCCGGGTCGGACAGCTGGTTGAAGAAGACGAAGTGGTCGGCGGACAACGCCTTGCCGCCGGCGTCGCACAGGACCGCGGCGACGACCAGGTTCTCCCCGAGCACCTCCTCTCGACCGGTCTTCCACCGCACGCCGACCACAACTCCGGTCAGGCCGGGAATCTCCTTGGTCAGCGCGACATTGGAGCCGCGCCGTAGCACGGCGATCATCACAGCTCCAGATCGGATCGGGAGAACTTGGTGTGCAGAAAAGAACTCTGGGTACGGATGGCGTCGCTGTCGCGCTGCCGGGCGGTGTCCAGGATGTCGGTCGCGGCATCGGCCAGCTGGCGCAGTTGCGCCCGCAGGGCGTCGGCGCGATCACCGGTGCCGGCGGACAAGCACGTGCGCAGCGTCGTCGGCAGGTAGTCGTCGAGCATGCGCTCGATCGCGATCGTCGTGGTGACGTCGACCGGCTGCCCGCCGACCACGTCCACGGCCTGCGCGAGCAGGTCGCAGACGTGCAGTGCGGCGAGCACGGACTCGGCCGGCAGCCGGCCCGCGCCGCCGTTGATGTGCGCGTAGCAGTCCTGCAGTTTTGCTTGCAGCGCGGCGGCTTCCTGCTCGGGACTCGGCTCCGGCGGCGGGGGCGTGCTGTGCTGGTCGCGGCGGAACCAGGTCATGGCCTGACTTCGCCTCGCCTGGTCCGCTCCAGGTACGGCTTGGCCCGGGCGATCTGCCCCTCCAGGGCGGTGACCGTCTGGGCCATCGAGTCGGTGGCCTGCACGCGGAACGTGTCCAGCGCGTCCATCGTCGCGAAGACGTTGTCGAACGCCGACTGGAGCTTGTTGACATCGATCATCGAGGAGGCGGCCAGCTGGTTGATCTCCGCACCCTGGCCCCGCAACAGCTGCGAGGTGCTCTCGATCAGATTGGACGTGGTGGTGTTCAGCTCGGTGATCTGGTCGAGCACCAGCCGCTGCCGGGCCAGCGCCTGGGAGACGATCACCGCCGTGCGCAGCGCCGACAGCGTTGTCGTCTGGGCCCGGTCGACGCCCCTGATCAGTTCGAGGTTGTTGCGCCGCACCACGTCCAGAGCCAGGTAGCCCTGCACGGCGACGGCCAGCTGGGCCATGATGTCCTGCCGCCGCTGCCGCACCGGGAACAGCGCGTCCGCCTTGAGCGTGTCCGCGTCCCGCCCCTTGCCCAGCGCCCGCATCTCGTCGATCTTGAGTGTCAGCTCGTCGTCCAGGGCCCGGGCCAGCGTGTTGTACTCGGTGAGCCGGCCCATCGCGGTCCACATGTTCGACTTCTCGGTCTCGATGCTGGCGTTGTCCTTGCGCAGGTCGTCCTGGCCCGACTCGAGCGCCCGGATGATCGCGTTCAGGTGCGACTGCGCGGAGCGGTACTTGGCGAAGTAGCGGTCGATCCGCGAACCGCCGGGCAGGAACTTCAGGAGCTTGCGGACGCCGGTCAGATCGGCGCGCTGGGGATCCAGCTCGGTGATCGTGTTGCGCAGGTCGAGCAGGGTGTTCGAGACCTGGTTCTGCGCGTCCGCGCCCGGCCGGCCTCGGGCGTGCCCGACGGCCGCCGCCGGGCGCTCCAGGATGCGGTTGGAGATGTTCGCCGAGGCCCGCATGTCCTGCGCGCCCATCGTGGCGATGCCGTTGACCTTCTGGCTGAACGCCGGCGAGTTCACGTCCAGCGTGGCCAGCTCGGCGGCGAACGCCCGCGCCTTCGCCCGCAGCTCGGCCTGCTTGGCCTCGTCCAGCGGGACGGCGCCGACCGCCGCGTCCTCGGCCACGAGCTGCACCGGTGCCGGTGGGGTGAGGGTCAGCGAGGCGCCACCGGTCATCGACTCCGACATGTTCCGCCTCCTCGGCGATGGGTGATCATTTGCTGCCCGGCGTCCACGTCAGGCCCCAGTCGTAGGCCTTGTCCAATGTGGACTGAAAACCGTGCACGTAGTTGACCTCGCGCCGGACCGCCAGGCCGCCGCCCGAGTTCTCCAGCATCGCGATCGCGCAGATGCGCGCGCCATGCTGCGCCTCGTCCAGCCGCACCACCACCGGCGGTCCGTCGACCGGGTACAAGGTCACCACGCCGTCGGCCGCCGCCCAGTTGGCCGCGCCCTCGTAGATGAAGGCGAAGATCAGGATCCGCCGGATCCGGTCGGTGTGGGCCAGGTCGATGAACAGGTTCTCGCCCTCGGTGTTCGACCCGGAGCGGTCGTCGCCGTCCAGCCGGATCACCGGGGCGTCGAGGTCCTTCGGACTCGCCGTGAACGAGTCGCCCAGCGCCTGCACCACGCCCTTGCGGCCGTCGGTGAACTCGTAGAGGCAGCCCAGGTCCAGGTCGATCGGCGCGGGCGCGCGCCGGAACAGGCCGCCGCCGCCCTCCGGCCGGGCGTTCCAGTTCAGGTTCACCCGCAGCGTGCCCGACCTGGTGGCGGGCTTGGTCAGGGACACCGTCGGCACGGACTTGGTCAGCGTGACCGTGCCGCGGCCCATGGACTTGCTGTAGTCGATGGCCATCGTGCTCACTTCCTCTGGGGACCGGTCACCCGGCGGTGTGGTGCGCCAGCAGCTCGTCCTGGCCCAAGGCATCCGCGCGGGTGTTGCGGTTTCGTATGACGGAGGACAGCAGCGCCGTCCCGATGAAGCCGATGCCGACCAGTGCGGTGACCAGTTCCGGCACGTCGTACCTGATCGTGCAGAGCAGCAGCACCGCGAGTGCGCCGACCGCCCACTGCGCGCCGTGTTCCAGGTAGGCGTAGTCGTTGAGGGTTCCCCTACGCACCAGGAAAACCGTCAGCGACCGGATGTACATGGCGCCGATGCCCAGACCGATCGCGATGAGCACCGGGTCGGACGTGATCGCGAAGGCGCCGATGACGCCGTCGAAGCTGAACGTCGCGTCCACGACCTCCAGGTAGAGGAACACCAGCAGCGCCGCCCGGCCGGTCGCCCTTGTCAGCCGGCTCGCCGAGCTGTCCGGCTCGAACAGGTCGCCCAGACCCTTGACCAGCAGGTACGTGATGAGCCCGAGCGCGCCGGCGACCATCACGTTGCCCGGGTCGTGCCCGAGCGCCAGCACACTGGCCGTGAACACGAGCGCGCCGGCGGCGACGATCACCGACAGCTGCCGCAGCCGGCCCAGCTTGGCCAGCGGCCGCTCGATCCAGGACAGCCAGGTGATCTCGCGTTCCTCGAAGATGTAGTTGAGGAACAGGGTGAGCAGGAAAACGCCGCCGAAGGCCGCGATCGCTGGGTGGGCCTGGTGCAGCGTCCAGCCGTAGCTGCCCGGTGTTGTCGGTTCGCCGCCTCGCATCGCCAGTTCGTACGCCTGCACCGGGGACATTCCGGCGGTGAGACACACGACCAGCAGCGGGACGAGCAGGCGCATTCCGACGACCGCGATGAGTACGCCGACGGTAAGGAAAAGGCGCTGCCACTTCTCGCTCATGCGGCCGAGAACCGTCGCGTTGACCACGGCGTTGTCGAACGAAAGGGAGATCTCCAGAACCGCGAGAACGGCCGCGCCGCCGATTCCGGTCGCCCCGCCGTAGCACAGTGCGAGCACCAGCCCTGCCACCGTCACCGCGAACGCGGGTCCGAACGTCCTGACTAACATCTCGCTCCCTTGGCCGGGATTCAGCCGACGTTGACGCCGAAGTCCTTGGCGATGCCGGCCAATCCGGACGCGTAGCCCTGGCCGACCGCGCGGAACTTCCAGTCGCCGCCGCTGCGGTAGAGCTCGCCGAAGATCATCGCCGTCTCGGTGGACGCGTCCTCGGACAGGTCGTACCGGGCCAGCTCGCGCCCGTCGGCCTGGTCGACCACGCGGATGAAGGCGTTGCGGACCTGGCCGAACGCCTGGCCACGGCGATCCGCGTCGTAGATCGAGACCGGGAACACCACCCGGTCGACCGCCGTCGGCACGGCCGCCAGCTCGACCTTGATCTGCTCCGCGTCCCCGTCCCCGCCGCCGGTCAGGTTGTCGCCGGTGTGCTGGATGGAGCCGTCCGGGGTCGTCAGGTTGTTGAAGAATACGAAATGCTGATCCGAGACGGCGTTTCCGTCCGTGCCGAGCGCGATCGCGCTGGCGTCCAGATCGAAATCCTCGCCGCTGGTCGTGCGTTCGTCCCAACCGAGGCCGACGGTGACCGCCGACAGGCCGGGAGCCTCCTTCGTGAGCGATACATTTCCGCCCTTGGACAGGCTGATCCCCATACTCGCACTCCGTCTGCTCAAGATTTGGGCAATGGCGTCCGAGTAGTCGTCGAGTATGGATCAGTTGTTACGGCGCAAAAAGCCAGCACCGCTTCTGTCCCGTTTTTGTCCTTGCCGTCGCTGAATGAGCGTGGCCGCGGCGGTCTCAGCTACACCGGAGTGTCCAGGTCGACGGTGATCGTCACGCCCGAGGTGGAGACGGCCGTCAGGTTGTGGTCGATGACGGTGAGCTTGGTGAACGGGTTCGACTCGGACAGGTAGCAGACCCAGACCAGCTCCTTGTCGGCGGTCAGGCGGGCGAAGAAGCCCTCGGAGCCATGGGAGCCTTCGCCGGCGCAGACGAAGCCGTCCGGGACGGCGGCCTCACTGGTGATGTCGATGGAGGTGAGCCAGTCGGGATCCTCGGCCAGGATCTCGGCGAGGTCGACCGGCTCGACGACCTGCAGGGCGGAGCCGACGACGTCGACGGCGTACGACCGGCCGTCGGCGAAGAACACGCCGTCCTCGATCGGCAGCCGCCCGTCCCGCCACAGGTCCGAGATCACGCTCATCGCCTTCTCCTTCGCCGGCCGCCACCGCAGGAGCCCGGTGGCATGGCTGTCGGCCGCTCGCTGAGTCCGGTGTTCGGCACCGGTTGACCGTCCAGCCGGTTGCGCGGGTCGCGGAACCGTTCCTGGAACTTGTCCGACCACGTCTTGCCCGTCGTCGACTCGGGATGCGGATCGTCGGGCCGGACCCGCACCACGCCGACGGGGACCCCGGCCTCCCGGGCCGCGTCGAGCCGGCGGTTGTCGTAGCTGACCAGCTGTCCGTCGATCTCCATCACGTGCACCGGCGACTGGTTCCAGTCCCGCTGGCCGTTGCGCATGGCATCGCTGTAGGTGTTCTCGGTGATCGATCGCTGCGAGAAGTTGATGTCGTTGGGGTCGAGGAACTCGATGTCGCCCGACTCGGTGAGGCCGAGGGCGTCGGTCCATCCGGTCGGGTTGTGCACGTAGCCGTGCGGCGACAGCCCGCCGAACAGACCGAGCGGGTCGGCGCTGGTGTAGCGCCCGGCCACCGGGTCGTAGTAGCGCAGATAGTTGTAGTGCAGCCCGGTCTCCGGGTCGAAGTACTGGCCGGGGAACCGCAGGGGCGTGTCGGCCCGGCCGGTCAGCGTGCCGAGCGCCTGACCCCACAGGGTCGACTCCTGCCGCCAAGCGATCTCGCCCCGCTCGTCGACCAGCTCGGTGGGGGTGCCGACGATGTCCGTGACGATGGCGTAGAACCGCTGGTCGACACCGCGCTGCTCGGTCTGGGTGAGCGGGCGGAAGCTGGTCGGGTCGAATTCCCACGTCGTGGTCCGGCCGTCCGTGCCGGTCTGCTCGGCGACAACGGCGCCGTCCCACGCGAAGTCGATCCGCTCGACGACGGAGTTGTCCGATGCCAGGCGGAGTTTGGCGATGCGCCGGCCCAGCGGGTCGTAGAGATAGGACCACCGGGTGCCGTCAGGGGTGACGACGGTGACAAGGCGGTCGTCGGCATCCCATTCGTAGTGCCACGTGTCCGGCTTGCGGGACAGCCGCTTGCGCTGCCGCACCACGACTCGTCCCTGCGCGTCGTGCGAATACCTTGTGTCGTCCGCGGTTTGCACGAGAGTGCCGGCATAGGCGGTATCGGGCGAGACGATGTTGCCGTCGGCGTCGTAGGCGTACTGCTCGCGGCGGTTCGGGCTCTCGACGCCGGTCACCCGGCCCATGACGTCGACCTGGTAGCGGCGGGCACTTCCGGTCACATCGTCCACGGCGACGAGGTTGTCGTCGGGCCGGTAGTGGAAGCCCCGGCGAGCGACCCGGTCCCCCGAACGTAGAGCCTGCACGGTCATCCGGCGGTTGGCGTCCCAAGCCTGATCGAGGACGACGCCGTTGCCCAGTGTCCGGGTGACTTCGTTGCCGACGGGGTCGTGGCCGAACGACAGCGAAGCCGTCCCGGCGATCAGATGGGTGGGCCGGGAGTTGGCGTCGTAGCTCCACACACTGTCCATTCCGGACGGTGTGGTTCGGCGGACCCGCCGCCCCAACAGGTCGTACGTCGAGCGCACGGCCCGGCCGTTGACCGACTCCGAGAGCACCCGCCCCAAGGCGTCGCGGGTGTAGCTCAGGTCGGCGACGGCGTTGCGGGCCCGGCTGACCTGCCCGACGAGGTCGTACTCGATGGTGGTGACCTGATCGCCGGAGTGGCGTTCGACGATCCGGCCGAGCGCGTCGCGGACGATCGTGGTGGCCTGGCCGGCGCCGTTGACCTTGCGAACCAGTTGCCCGGCCGCGTCGTACTCGTGGTGCCACACCAGGCCCTGGGCGTTGGTGACGGAGGTCAGCCGCAGCGTCGGGTCGTAGCCGAAGACCAGGCGGGTCCCGTCCGGGCGATTCTCGACTGCGGGCAGGTTGAAGTGCGTGACCTGGGTGCGGGTGAGTCGCCCCATCGAGTCGACGTGCTCGACGACGTTGCCCTCGGAGTCGTGCCGCCAATGTTCGGTCGCGCCGTCAGGGCGGGTCCGGCTGAGCATCGCGCCCTCGATGGTCCACGAGTAGCGCGTGACGCCGCCGAGCGGATCGGTGATCGCCGATGCGCGCCCGAACGAATCGCGGGTATAGCGCGTGATCGCGCCGGTCGGGTCGGTGATGGCGATCGGAATGCCGGCATTGGTCTCGATGCGCCGCGTTGCGCCGACTGCGTCGGTGACCGCGATCCGATGGCCGCGGTCGTTGTACGTGTAGCGGTTGATCGCACCGGCCGGATCGGTCTCGGTGATGAGGTTGCCGTGCTCGTCGAACTCCTGGCGCCACACCGCGCCGTCCGGACCGACGAAGACAGTCACCTGGCCGTGGCTGTCGTACTCGGCCAGCGCCTGCGCGCCGTCGGGCCGGGTCGTGGCTACGAGCCGGCCGGCGTCGTCATAGGTGCGCCTGGTGGTGTTGCCGAGCGGATCGGTCGTCGCCACCAGCTGGTCGGCGGAATCCCATTCCTGGGTGGTGGTGTGACCGAGCGCGTCGGTCCTGGCGACGATCTTGTGCCGGTCGTTGAAGCGGTACGTCGTGGCGCCGCCGAGCGCGTCGGTGAAAACCGTGACGTGGTCGTCGTAATCGAAGGTTCCGTTGAGGAAGCCGCCGGACCCCTCGTTGGCGATGCAACGACCTTGCGCGTCGTAGGTGTAGCGGTACCAGAGGCCGTTGCGGTCGGTCCACTGCGCGATACGGCCCGCGTGGTCGTACTCGAACCGCAGCGAACGGTCGGAGGAGTTGACAACCTCGGCGAGCCGACCCTGGTCGTAGCGATGCCGCACAACGGTGACGTGACCGCCGTCCGACCGCATGCGCAGTTCGGTCAGCCGGTCGTCCTCACTGAGCACGTCGAGGTGATATCCGCCGGAATGCCGCACGGCGGTGACGTTGCCCGAGTCGTCGCGGTCGAAGTCGATCCGATTGTCGTTGCGGTCGGTGATCGCGACCAGCGCGGCGACCTGGTCGGAGTCGGCGAAGTGGAGCGTGCGGCCAGTGCCTTGTTGCGTGATGGCGAAGCCGGAGTCGGTACGGCACAACGGCCAACGCGGACCCAGTTGCGGCGGTGCCGGATCGGTGCCGGAAAGGTGTGGATAGGCCAGGATCATACCGTCTTCGGCGACGAACACGACGCCCTGTTCGTCGAACTCCAGCCGTTGGTCCACAGTGGACGCCCAGCTCGGCCCGAACGACCGGCCCGCGCGGTAGCTGGAGATGTGGGTGCGACGCAGCACCAGCGGCAGGACACCGGCCAGTTCGACGTCGACGTGGGCGAGCACCACGTCACCGCTGACGACGTCGATCGGGTCGTTCTCGCAGACTCGCTCGGGTTCGGGGGTCTTGGTGGAGTGCAAGTCCTTGGGACGATGGTGGTTGCCGGGTGCGTTCTGCGTGCCGACCGGATGCTTCTTCGCGGTCGAGCCCTTGGGCAGATGACCCGGATCGTGGTCCGGGTGGAGCCGCTTGAGGCCGCTGGCGCCCTTGTGATCGGCTTCTTCGTGGAGATCCGCGGTGGTGTGCAGCCGCTTGCCGGCGCCCTCGACGACCCGACCGCCTTCGCTGAACACCTTGCCGGTGATCTGCACGCCCTTGCCCATGGCCTTGGCCAACACCGCGCCGATGCCGCCGAAACTGCTGAGCTTGCCGCCGGACCGCCTCAGGTGATCGGGATGCGTGTGGATCTTGCTCACGCCGGTTCGCCCCCAGTTGTCCCCGCTCGGCACACGCCGTGCCGAGGGTAGCGAACGACCAGGAAAAGCGCCGTCAATCAGCCTGAATGAGGGTGGCCGCGGCGGTGGCGAGGATGGCGGTGGCCGCGGCGGCGAGGGCGGGGGAGTCGAGTTTCCACTGCTGCCAGAAGAGAGGGACGTCCATGTGACGGGTGGGCGCGAGGTTGACGAGGGTGCCGGCGGCGAAACCGGCGCGGGCGTGGGCGACGGGAATGAGGCCCCAGCCCAGACCGGCGACGACGGCGTCGAGGTAGGCGGTGGAAGACGGCATCTGGTGCCGGAAAGCGCTGGCGCCACCGGCAAAGCGGTCCTGGAGCTGGTCATGGCGGTCGAACACGACGACCGGACTGTCGGCGAAGGTGGTGAACCCCAGGCGCGGTGAGGCGCAGGCGAGGTAACGCAGGGAGCCGAGGGAACGGACGGAACAGCCCTGAACGGGGTCGGGGGTTGAGGTGACGGCGGCCATGACGAGGCCCTCGCGCAGCAGCTGCGTGGTGTGACCTTCGTCCTCCCGGTGCAGCTCGAAGCAGACGCCGGGGACCTGGGTCAGGGCGGGCAGGAACCAGGTGGCGAGCGAGTCGGCGTTGACGGCGATGGACAGGCGGGCGGGCTCGCCGGGGGTGGTCATGCCGAGCTCGGCCCGGGCATCGCGTTCGAGCTGGGCCAGCTGCCGGGCGAAGCGGACGACGACCTGGCCGGACTCGGTGAGCTGCACGGGTTTGGTGCGCATCAGCAGGACCCGGCCGGTGCGCTGTTCGAGGGCCTTGACGCGCTGGCTGACGGCGGACGGGGTGACGTGCAGGGCCGCCGCGGCGGCGTCGAAGGTGCCGGCGTCGACGACCGCCAGGAGGGTCCGCACGTGGTCGGCGGGCAGATCAGCCATCACAGGTGCTAATGATACGTAAGAATCCTTAGCTGGACTGTTGACAAGGCCGAACCTAACGTCCGAACCATGACCAACGTGGTGCTCGTCGTGGCGGCGGGCTTCGGCACCTCCCTGTCCCTGATCGTGGCGATCGGCGCGCAGAACGCATTCGTGCTGCGCCAAGGCATCCGACGAGACGCGGTGCTGACGGTGGTGGCGATCTGCGGCGCTTCGGACGCGGTGCTCATCGGGCTGGGCGTGGGCGGCGTGGGGGTGCTGGTGCAGGCCTGGCCGGCGGCGGTCACCACGGTGGCCGTCGTCGGCGGGGTTTTCCTGCTGGGCTACGGATTTCTGGCGGCGAAGCGGGCACTGAAGCCGTCGAGCATGACGGCGGAGGGCGTGACGACGGGCTCCCGCAAGCGGGCGGCGCTGACCTGCCTGGCCATGACCTGGCTGAACCCGCACGTCTACTTGGACACGGTGCTGCTGGTGGGCTCGATCGCCGCCGGTTACGGCGCGTTGCGCTGGGACTTCGCCATCGGCGCGGTGCTGGCCAGCCTGTGCTGGTTCACGGCGATCGGCTTCGGGGCGCGGCTGCTGAGTTCCTTCTTCGCGAAGCCGTCGTCGTGGCGGGTGCTGGACGGGCTGGTGGCGGCGACGATGGCGGTCGTCGGGGTAGGGCTGCTGGTCGGCGCCTGAATTAATTCGTCGCGTCCGTGACACGGAACGATCTACGCTGGCGAAGCACTCCCGGTGCGAAGTCCGACGGTTACTTCCTGTCACGAAGAATCCCGCCGTGGGACGCCTCGATCTCGGGAGTGCTGATCGCGGACGTGTCTGGTGCGCAGGCGACGGTTACTTCGGATCAATCGGTCGCGGGTTCGAATCCCGCTCGGGGTGACCCGATAGCTCAGCTGGCAGAGCAATTGACATCACCGTCACCGACTTCGATCTCGGACGCGTCCGCGGTCGCCGAAGGGGGGTGTCCCTATGTTGTTGTCAAGCCGCGGCCGGGGCGGGAAGCGGCTCGGGATGCCGGTAGCAGGCGCGGTTGCGCAGCATCGCGTAGAGCACGTCGCAGCGGCGCCTGGCCAGGCAGATCAGGGCGGCGTTGTGTTTCTTGCCCTCAGCCCGTTTTCGGTCGTAGTAGGCCCTGCTGGTGGGGTCGGCCAGCGCGGCGAACGCGGCGAGGAAGAACGCGCGTTTGAGCTTGCGGTTGCCGGTGCGCGCTGGGTGTTCGCCCTTGATGGAGGAGCCGGAACTGCGGGTGACCGGGGCGATGCCGGCGTAGGCGGCCAAGTGACCGGAGGACTTGAACGCCGAGGCGTCGCCGATCTCCAGCAGGATCCGGGCGGCGGTCCTGACCCCAATGCCGGGCATCGAGGTCAGGACCCCGGCAAGAGGGTGCGCATCGAGTATCTCCTCGACCTCGGAGGCGATCTGTTTGCGTTGCTGGAGCACGGTTTTCAGACTGTTTTTTTTTTCGGGGCAGCACGGTGTCCGCTGCTGTGGTGCCTGGGACGGTGACGGTCTGCTCGTTCAGCGCTGTCATGATCGCGGTGACCAGTTTGTCGCCCATGCGGGGGGCGTGCGCGGTGGCGATCGCGGCGAGCCGGCGGCGGCCGGCGGCGCGGATGCCGGTCGGGCCGCCGCAGCGGGACAGGATCTCCAGCACTGCTGGGTGGCTGATCCGTGGGCCGATCGCGCGTTCGAGTGCGGGGTGGATGCCGGTGAGCAGGCCGCGGATGCGGTTGCTGATGCGCGTTGCTTCGCCGGCCAGGTCGTCGTCGAACCCGACCAGCACGTCCAGCTCGGCCAGGGCGTCGTCGCCGACGTCGACCGGGCGCAAGGTGTGGGGCAGCGAGCGGGCGGCGTCGGCGATGATGAACGCGTCCCGGGCGTCGGTCTTGGCGCGGCCGGGGTAGAGGTCGGCGATGCGGCGCATGGCCAGGCCGGGCAGGTAAGCGACCTGGTGGCCGGCGGCGCGGGCGACCGCGACGGGCAGCGCGCCGATCGTGGCTGGTTGATCGACGACGACCAGCAGCGGTCCATGTTGGGCGAGTTTGTCGAACAGCGCCCGGAGTTTGGGTTCGCTGTTGGGCAGCGGGGCGTCGTGCAGGCGCTTGCCGGTGGGGTCCAGGCCGACGGCGTGATGGGCGTCCTTGCCGACGTCCAGGCCGAGGAACACCCTGAAACCGCTGGTCATCTGTCAGGCCGTTCGTTCGTTGTGGGTGGTCGCCGGTCGAGCATCGATGGCCGGCACCCACGTTACGACGAGACCTGCCCGGTGGGCGGCCGTGTCCCTATCAGCGGTCCTTCGATGCCACCAGGTCCGGTGACACCACCCCCCCGGATCATGGGTTCGACTGGGGGCGTTAGTCATGCCGGACCTGGCGACCACGACTCCTTGATCAGGAGCTACGAAGAAGGTAACGGGGGAACTCATGGCGAAGTTCAACGTGCTGCGTCGGCCGAAGACGCACGAGGGTGGCGTCGGCGTCAAGCGTGACGTCAAGCGGGAGCTGTTCCTGCTCGCCGTGGCGAACATGGTCGGCGAGCACACCTTCTACGAGACCGCGGGCGAGCGCGACAACCGGTTTGCGCAGCTCGTGCGGTCCGCGACGGTCGCTGACCCGGAATGGACGGCGCGCCTGCTCGGCTGGCTGCGCGGCTCCGCCAACATGCGCTCGGCCTCGATCGTCGGTGCCGCGGAATTCGCGCACGCGCGCACCGAGCCGGGTATGACGCGACAGGTCGTGAATTCGGTGCTGCAGCGCGCGGACGAGCCGGGTGAATTCCTGTCCTATTGGCTTGCCATGTATGGCCGTGTAATTCCTAAGCCGGTCAAGCGCGGCATTGGTGACGCCGTTTGTCGGCTTTACGACGAGCGTGCGCTGCTGAAATGGGATAGTGAGGCGCGTGGCGTTCGAATGGGCGACGTGCTGAATCTGACGCACCCGAAGCCGGCCGAAGGCTGGCAGGGCGCGTTGTTCACGCACGCCCTCGACCGCCGCTACGGAAACGTCGCCGAAATTCCGACAGGCCTGCCGATGGTCAACGCCCGCGAGGAGCTGCTGGCGTGGCCGGTGGAGCGCCGCCGCGAGCTGTTCGCGGCCGACGCGACGCCGACGCTGAAGCGGGCCGGCATGACGTGGGAGTCGGTCGCCGGCTGGCTGCAGGGCCCGCTGACGGCCGAGGTGTGGGCGGCGCTGATCCCGACCATGGGCTACATGGCGTTGCTGCGCAACCTCCGCAACTTCGACCGGGCCGGCGTGTCCGACGAGGTGGCGGCGACGGTCGCGCGGAAGCTGGCAGACCCGGAGCAGGTGGCGCGGTCCCGGCAGCTGCCGATGCGGTTCCTGTCGGCGTTCCGGGCGGCGCCGTCGCTGCGCTGGGCGTGGGCGCTGGAGCAGGCCCTCAACGCCAGCCTCGCCACCGTGCCAAGCTTGCCGGGCCGCACGCTGGTGCTGGTCGACCGCTCGGGTTCGATGTTCTACAGCACCGTGTCCGCGAAGTCCGACCTGACCAGGGCGGATGCGGCGGCGTTGTTCGGGACGGCGATCGCGCTGCGGGCCGCCAAGGCCGATCTCGTGCAGTTCGGCACCACGGCGAGCCCGGTGAAGCTGCGGGCCGGCGAGTCGGTGCTGCCGGTGGTGCGGGACCGGTTCGACAGCCTCGGCGGCACGGACACGATCGGTGCGCTGAAGCAGTTCTACCGTCGCCACGACCGCGTGGTCATCGTGACGGACGAGCAGCACAGCGGCTCCACGCTGCCCACTTCGGTGGTGCCGGGCGGGGTTCCGGTCTACACGTGGAACCTGGCCGGCTACGAGTTCGGGCACACCGAGGGCCGCTTCACCTTCGGCGGCCTGAGCGACGCGGCCTTCGGCATGGTGCCGTTGCTGGAAGCCGGCGAGCGCGAGGCCTGGCCGTTCTGACCGCGAGTCCCGCTCTCGATCGAGAGCGGGACTCGTTGGTGTCTAAGGGGTCTCGTCGTCCGTGAGCACTGGTCGGCGGAACTGTCGGGCGGTCACCCACACCGCCAGCACCAGCGCGCCGAGCATGGCGGTGGCCAGGATGCGCATGTCCACAATGGATGGGTTCACCGAGCCGCCGCCGAAGCCGCCGCCACCGAACCCGCCGGAGCCGAGACTGCCGCCCGGTGCGCGGCCGCCAACACCGCCCGAGCCGGTGCCGCCGCCGGGAAAACCGCCGGCGGGCGGAGTGCCACCAGTCCCGGAGCTGCCGCCAGGGCTGGAGCCGCCGCGGAAGCCGCCGGTGCCACCGGGTCGCTGGCCACGGCCGCCGCCGAAGCCGCCGCCCGACCCCAGCAGGAACGGCAGGTAGGCGAAGAACGAGGCGAACTGCTCCAGCACCGGCAGCGCCCACAGCTTGCGCGGCAGGTAGAACGCCGCGACCACGGTCAACGCGTCGGCGAGGAAGAAGTACCGCTCGTGCATCGCCGGCAGGAAGTAGGGCACCAACAGCACGGACACCGTGGCCGCCAGGACGATCCGCGTGGACGACATCTCCACCCGACGCCACCACACCGCCACAACCAGGGCCAGCACCAGGAATCCGGTCAGCGCGATGCCGGCGATCCGCAGCGCCGACGACGTCACCGAGGTGCCCAGGTACTGATACACGTTGGGGGCGTTGAGGGTCAGCAGGTCGAAGGTCCCCGTCTGCGCCACGTACACGGAGACCAGCTGCGAAGGACTGGTGCCGATGAGCAGCGCCGGGATGTCCAGCACCAGGTACACCAGGGGAATCGCCAGCACCGACTTCCACGGGATGAACCGCAGCAGCACCAACAGAAGCAGCAACGGGAACAGGAACACGGTCTGGAGCTTCAACGCGAAGGCGACGCCGATGAAGGCGCATGCCAGCCAAGGACGCCTGCGCAGCAGGAAATACACGCCGCCCACGGCGAAGGCGGCGTACATGGCATCGGCCTGCCCCCACATCGAGGCGTTCACGACCACGGTCGGCAGGAACAACACGAGAGCCCCGGCCAGCACCGGCCACCACTTGCCGGGATAGCGCAGCGCCACCAGCCGGTACACGAAGTACCCGAGCAGGAAGTCGAACGCCGCCGAGAGGATCTTGATCCCGAGCAGCGGCGTCACCGGCAGATAGCTCAACGCCGCCAACAGGTACAGGTAGGTGACGTTGTAGTTGGCGAAGCTGATGTCCTTCAGCGCCGCGAAACCGCCGTTGGACGCGATGTGCTGGTACCAGGACAGGAAGATCCGCGCGTCCCCGGTCTGGTAGTCCAGGAACGCCATCCGCAGCGCGGCCGCGGCGATCACCACCACGGCCACGACGCCGATCCGCAACAGGGGCCGGCGCGGCGGGGCAGCCGTGGCCGCGAGAACGGTCGCCATGCTGGAGGTCCTCTCCGCTCAAGACAAAGTTCAGGCTGCACTCAGTCAACCGGGCGCGACTGAGTGCAGCCTGTGAGCGAAGGGTCGTTAGCTGGGAACTGTGTGTGAGCCGGCTACACGTTCGACAGGGCCAGGCTGGGCACCTTGGCCACGGCGAAGCTGCGCCGCAGGTAGAACCACCAGGTGATGGCGAAGCACAGCACGTAGAACGCGATGAAGCCGTAGAAGGCGTTGTCAGCGGCCTTGGTCGCGGCGACCGAGCTGGCGATGATCCGCGTGACGAAGAACCCGCCGAACGCGCCGATGGCCGACACGATGCCGATCGCCGCCGCGGCCTCCCGCTTGCCCTTGCGCACGGCCTCGGCCGAGTCGACCCCTTCGGAGACCTCCCGCTTGGCCTGCGCCACGAAGATCGCCGGAATCATTCGGTACGTGGAGCCGTTGCCGACGCCGGCCGTCACGAACAGCACCAGGAACGCCCCGAAGAACAGCCCGAAGCTGCCGGATCGCTCGCCCACCACGACGAACGCGGCGGCCACGCCCATCAGCACGAAGTTCCACAGCGTGACCCGGCTGCCGCCGATCCGGTCGGACAGCCAGCCGCCCGCCGGCCGCGCCACCGAGCCGACCAGTGCACCCAGCCACGCGAACCACGTCCCGTGCACGGTGGGGAACTGCGTCTTGATCAGCAGCGGCAGGGCGGCCGAGAAGCCGATGAACGAGCCGAAGGTGCCGATGTACAGAAAGGACATGACCCAGGTCTGGGTCCGCTTGGCCGCCGCGATCTGCGCCGGGAAGTCGGACCGCGCGGTGGCGAGATTGTCCATGTACAGCGCGGAACAGATGGCCGCCGCGATCACGAACGGCATGTAGAACAGGCCCGCCACCGCCAGGCTCCACCCGGTGGCCGCGGCGATCACCAGCGGGATGACCAGCTGCACCAGCGCGGCCCCGAGGTTGCCGCCGGCCGCGTTCAGACCGAGGGCGAAACCCTTGCGGCTCTCGGGATAGAAGAACGAGATGTTCGTCATGGACGACGCGAAGTTGCCGCCGCCGAAGCCGGCGGTGGCCGCGGCGAACAGGAAGAAGCCGAAGCTGGCGTGCGAGGTGACGGCCACCGTGAGCAGCGCGCACGGGATCAGCAGCATCAGCGAGCTGACGATCGCCCAGTTGCGGCCGCCGAAGCGGGGCACCGCGAACGTGTAGGGCAGCCGCAGCGCGGCGCCGACCAGGTTGGGCAGCGCGGTCAGCCAGAACAGCTGGTCCACCCCGAACTTGAAGCCGGCGGCGGGCAGCGACAGCACCACCACGCTCCAGATCGACCAGAGCGAGAAGCCCAGGTGCTCGGAGAAGATGGAGAAGATGAGATTGCGGTTGGCGATGCGGCGGCCGGTCGCCGCCCAGAACCCCGCGTCCTCGGGATCCCACTGCTGGATCCAGGTGCGTCCGCCGCGAACAGGTGCCTCGGTTGTTGTCGTCATGTCGCGTTGCAGCCCAACTTCTCGGGTTCGGTGAGGGGGTCCTGCTCGGCCAGCCAGCGGGACAGCGCGCACACGCTGTCCCGGCAGCCACCGCAGCCCGTGCCGGCCATGGTGGTGCTGACCAGGGAGTCGAACGACCGGGCGCCGGCGTGCCACGCGCCGACCAGCCGGCCCTTGTCCACGGTGTTGCAGCGGCAGATCAGCGTGGACGCCGGCAACGTTGCGGGGTCCACGGCTTCGCCGGCGGGCATGGCGCGGCCCAACAGCAGCGCCATCCGGTCGGCGGGGGCGGGTGTGCCCCGGTCGTGCAGCTGTGTGACGGCGGCGGCCACATCGGGCGCCCCCAACACGATCGCGCCCGTGACCCGGTCGTCACGCAGCACGATCTTGGTGTAGCGGCCGCGGCTGGGATCCTCCAGCCGGACCACTTCCGCGTCGAGATCCTGGGTCTCCACATGGACTTCACCCATGGAAGCCAGGTCAACGTCGCGAGTCTTGAGCCGGGTCACCACCTGCGTGCCCGTGTAGCGGGCGTCCTCGCCGGCGAGCCGCTTGGCCAGCACGGCAGCCTGCTCCCAGGCCGGCTGCACGAGGCCGCCGACGGTGCCGGGATGCGTTGCGCAGTCGCCGATCGCGTACACGTCGGGCGCGCTGGTCCGGAGGCAGTCGTCGATGATCACGCCGCGATCCACGGCCAGCCCGGCCGCCTCGGCCAGCGCCGTCGAGGGCCGTGCGCCGGCCGAGACGACCACTGTGCCGGCGGGGACGATCGAGCCGTCGTCGAGCTGGAGTCCCTTGTCCGGCAGGTACTTCGTGGCGAAACGCCCGAGTCGGAAGTCGATGCCCTTGGTGCCGAGGACCCGGGCCAGCACGTGTCCGCCGGCCGAGTCGAGCTGACGTTCCATGAGGTGGCCGACGGGGTGCACCACGGTCACCGGGCAGCCGCGCCCGGCCAGGCCGCGGGCGGCTTCCAGGCCGAGCAGGCCGCCGCCCAGCACGGCCACCGGTCCGAAGTCCTTGGCCATGCCGACGATCTGCTGACAGTCGTCGAGGTCGCGAAAGGCGACAACGCCCGGTGCCAGGGCGCCATCGACCTGTAGCCCGTCGGTCGGCGGCACCCACGGGCTGCTGCCGGTGGCCAGCACCAGCGCGTCGTAGTCCACAGTGGAGCCATCGGTCAGCAAGACCCGATGCTCGGCCACAAGAATCTCGGCCGCGGCGACCCCGAGCCGGAGGTCGATCCCGTTGTCCTGGGCCCAGTCCGGCGAGTGCAGCAGCACATCGTCCGGGGTCATCGAACCGGCGACGACGTTCGACAGCAGGATCCGGTTGTAGGCCGGGTGCTTCTCCGCGCCGATCACGGTGATCGCCGCGCCGGAGCCGTGCAGGTTGTCGGCCAAGCGGGCGCCGGCCATGCCGTACCCGATGATCGTGATCCTCACGCCGCCCCCAACCGCACCGCGCACACCTTGAACTCGGGCATTCGGCTGGTCGGGTCCAGTGCCGGGTTGGTGAGCAGGTTCGCCCGCTGCGCACCGGGGAAGTGGAACGGGAGGAACACGGTGTCCGGCCTGATGGTCGTCACGCAGCGAACCCTGGCCTGCACGGCGCCACGCCGGGATTCCACGGCGGCCCACTGTCCATCATGGACGCCGAAGCGCCGGGCGGTGTCGGGGTGCACCTCGACGAAGGCCTCCGGGCTGGCCTCCATCAGCGCCGGCACCCGACGTGTCTGCGCGCCGGACTGGTAGTGCTGCAACACCCGCCCAGTGGTGGCGTGCAACGGAAACTCCGTGTCCGTAGGCTCGGCCGGGCCGGTGTGGTCGACGGCCTGGAACCGGGCCAGCCCGCCCGGGTGCGCGAAGCCGTCCAGGAAAAGCCTGGGTGTGCCGGGATGATCGGCCGCCGGCACCGGCCAGTGCAGGGCCTCGCCGTCCCTCAGCCGGTCGTAGCTGATGCCGGCGTAGTCGGCGGGGCCGCCGGCCGAAGCGCGGCCGAGCTCGTCGAACACCATCTCGGCATCGGTGGGAAACCGGTGCGCCGGTTGGCCGAGCCGGGTGGCCAGGCCGTGCAGGACGTCAAGGTCGGTCCGCACGCCGATCGGCGGCGTGACTGCCTTGCCGCGCAGCAGGATCCGGCCCTCCAGGTTGGTCATCGTGCCGTCTTCCTCGGCCCATTGCGTGACGGGGAAGACGACATCGGCGACGGCCGCGGTTTCCGACAGCACGAAGTCCGATGTGACCAGCAGTTCCAGGGATTCCAGGCGCTCGGCGATGTGACCGGCACGGGGCGCGGAGACCACGATGTTGCTGCCGAACACCAGCAACGCCTTCGGGCCGTCGGCCGTGCCCAGCGAATCCAGCAGCTCGTACGCGGACGGCCCCGGGCCTGGCAGCTCGTCGGCCGAGACGCCCCAGACCCCGGCGACATGCGCCCGCGCTGCCGGGTCGTCGATCTTTCGGTAGCCGGGCAGCTGATCCGCCTTCTGCCCGTGCTCACGGCCGCCCTGCCCGTTGCCCTGCCCGGTCAAACAACCGAAACCGGAACCGGGGCGCCCACACAGGCCCAGGGCCAGGCACAGGTTGATCCACGCCGACACCGTCGCCACGCCGGTCGCGTGCTGCTCGGTGCCGCGGGCGGTGAGCACGTATGCGTTGCGCGCCTTGGCCAGTAGCGCCACGGCGGCCCGCTGGTCGGCCGCCGGCACGCCGGTGATCCGCTCCACCCGCTCCGGCCACCAGGCGGCGGCGATCCGCCACACTTCGTCGAAACCCGTTGTGCGCTCGGCGATGTACCGGTGGTCCAACAGTCCGTCTGCCACGGCCGCGTGCAACATGCCCAGCGCCAGCGCGAGATCCGTGCCGGGCGCGGGCTGGAGGTGCACGGCGGCGGCCTCGGCCGTCGCGGTTCGGCGTGGGTCGACGACGATGAGGCCGCCCCGGTCCGCGGCCGGCCGGACGTGCCGCATGAACGGCGGCATCGTCTCGGCGACATTGGCCCCCACCAGCAGAATCGCGTCGGCATCAGCTAGGTCCGACACCGGGAACGGCAGGCCCCGATCCACGCCGAACGCCTTGATCCCGGCGGCCGCGGCCGAGGACATGCAGAACCGGCCGTTGTAGTCGATCTTCGACGTGCCCAGCGCGACCCGGGCGAACTTGCCGAGCAGGTAGGCCTTCTCGTTGGTCAGCCCGCCGCCGCCGAACACACCGACCGCGTCCGGACCGAGTCGGTCGCGCAGTTCGTGCAGGCGCAGGGCCACGTAGTCGAGTGCCTCGGCCCAGCCGACCGGCCGCAGCGGCGCGTCCCGGCTTTCCCGCAGCAGCGGCGTGGTGAGCCGGTCGGGCGCGCGCAGCAGGCTTGCCGCCGTCCAGCCCTTCTGGCACAGGCCGCCCCGACTGGTCGGGAACTCGCGCGGCGCTACGGTTGTCTCGGCTCGCTCGTCGCGGACGACCATGCCGCACTGCAGCGCGCAGTACGGGCAGTGGGTGTCGACCTCGACGCGGGCGTCGACAGGCATGTGTACCTCCGACGGGTTCGCGAGGCTTCGGCGACCCGGAGCCTCTCAACGGCATGGGCGCAGCACCGTGAATCCGGCGTAAAGGGCCTGTTCCGGCGTCCTCACGGTGGGTGATTGGTTGCTGTGCGCTGTGGGCCCACCAATCCGGCCGACGCAAGCTATCACGATCGCACAGCGGAGGAAAAGAGCCTGTGAGGTCTGACTGTAAAGGTTTTCGATCACGTTCTGTCCGTGTCCGATTTAGTCGCCGTATCGGCCTTGGCGTGCTCATTTGTCATTCACGTACCAGTCGTGAAGATCATGGTGCGGCCATTTGTCATTAGGTTCGTGACTATGTGATATGGCTAGCCCGTTTGTCCTATTGACAATGCTTGTCGGGATGTGGAACCTTCCCTGCACTGGGGCTGGTGGACGCATTCGCGGCGTTTCCGCTCCCGCATGCGCGTTTCAACGACAGGAGCACGTGGTGAGCGCACGGCACCGGCCGGCCGGCGGTGAGGTCGACGGCCCCGAGCCCGGCGGGCTTGCGACACTGGTCCGGCCGCGCACCATTCGCGGCCGGCTGGCGCGCATTCTGGTCTTCTCACTCGTGCTGGTGCTCGCGCTGCTCGGCGTGACCATCGCCGGCCAGGTCGGCGGCTACCTGGCCGCGGGCGACACCGTGAGCTCGGTCTCGCTGGCGCTGAAGGTCCAGGACTTCGTCCAGGAGGTGCAGCGCGAGCGCGGCCTGACCAACGGCATGCTCGGCGGCGAGACCCGGTTCCAGCCGACGGTGCTGACCCAGCGCACCGCCACCGACAAGGCGCAGACCGCGCTGAACCAGGCGTTGACCGATGACAGTGCGCCCGGCGTCGCGCAGGTACGTGACGCACTGTCACGTTTGTCCGGCCTGACGTCCACCCGGGAGAACGTCGACGCCGGCCGGGCCGACCGCAACGCCACGTTCCAGTACTACACCGCGGGCATCGCCGCGCTGAACGGCTTGCAGCTCGGGCTGGACCAGGCCCAGGACCCACAGCTGCGGCGTGGACTCCAGGCCCTGTACGCCCTCGGCGACGCCAAGGAGTACACCGGCCAGGAGCGAGGATTCCTCAACGGCGTGTTCGCCGCGGACAAGTTCGGCTCCGGCGAGTACGTCCACTTCACCGAGATCCGCGCCAGCAAGCAGGCCGGCCTCACCGACTACGCCCGCCACGCCACCCAGCCGCAGCAGGCGGCCCTGGACGAGGCCCTGCGCACCGACAACGCGACCAAGGCCGCAGCCTCGGAGACCGTCGCCGTCGGCTCCACCCGTGGTCCGATCGACACCAGGACCGACCCGGTCACCTGGTGGAACCAGATGACCTCGGTCATCGACGCCGAGCGCAAGGTGCAGCAGGCGGTCGGCAACGACCTCACGGCCCGCGCCCAGGACCTCCAGGGTCAGGCCAGCACCACGCTCGCCGTCTTCCTCGGACTGGCCCTGCTCGCGGTGGCCGCCGAGGTGGTGCTGGTGATCGGCAGCATCCGGTCGATCGTGCGCCCGCTGGCCGCGCTGGCGTCCGAGGCCGACGACGTGGCCGGCCGACGGCTGCCGGCCGCCATCGCCGCCTGGCACCAGCCCGGCGAGGTCGAGGTGGAGCCGCCGCAGCCCGTGCGCACCCCGCCCAAGGCCGGCGCCGAGATCGCCTCCGTCGCGCAGGCGCTGGACCGGGTCCAGACCACCGCCTTCGAACTGGCCTCCGAGCAGGCGCTGGTGCGCCGCAACACCACCGAGTCGCTGGCCAACCTGGGCCGGCGCAACCAGAACCTGGTGCGCCGCCAGCTGAACTTCATCAGCGAGTTCGAGCAGGAGGAGTTGGACCCGTCCGCGCTGGCCAACCTGTTCGAGCTGGACCACCTGGCCACCCGCATGCGGCGCAACGCCGAGAGCCTGCTGGTGCTGGTCGGCGAGACCAGCCCGCGGCGCTGGGCCGAGCCGCTGGCCCTGTCCGACGTCATCCGCGCCGGCCTGTCCGAGGTGGAGGACTACCGCCGGGTGGTGCTGCGCCGCGTGGACGAGGTCCTGATCACCGGGGCGGTGGTCAGCGAGCTGGCCCACCTGCTGGCCGAGCTGATCGAGAACGGCCTGGCCTTCTCGCCGCCCGACCTCGAGGTCGAGATCTACGGCCGGCGCGTGGCCGGCGGCTACATGCTGGCGGTGGTCGACCACGGCGTCGGCATGGCCAAGGACCAGCTGGCCAAGGCCAACGCCCGGCTGCGCGGCGAGGAGGACTTCATCGTCGCGCCCACCCGCTTCCTCGGCCACTACGTGGTCGGCCGGCTGGCGCAGCGGCTGGGCATCGAGGTGGAGCTGACGGTGTCGCCGGTCAGCGGCATCGTGGCCCGGATGCTGCTGCCGACGGACATCCTGGCCGAGACCAGGCCGGACACGCCCAAGCAGGCCGAGATCATGTGGCCCAGCGCCGAGCCGGAGGCCCCGCCACTGGCCTCGACCGGCGTGGGCCAGATCCCGCCGATGCGCTCGGAGCAGGTGCAACCGCCGCAGCGACAACCGCGGCCGCCGGCGCCCGCCCAGCCCGTCCAGTCGACTCATCAGCCGTCCGTTCGGGTGCCTCACCGTTGTGAGCGCCTGTCCGGCACAACGAAATTTTAGCCACCGGATCCCGAAATGGTGGAACGTACCTGCAAGATACTGGACAAGCAAAAACGGAAACGGGTCGAGGAGCGACTTCCGCGGCCGCCGGCGCCCGCCCAGCCCGTCCAGTCGGCTCAGCAGCCGTCGGTTCCGGTGCGCAGCCGGCAGGAGCGCCTGTCCGGCACACCGACGCCGGCGCCAGCGGCCCCCGCCATGGTGCAGCGCACCAAGAACGGCCTGGTCAAGCGGAACCGGAACCGGCCGGAGGAGCCCGCCGCACGGCCGGCCGCCCCCAGCCGCCCGCCCACCGCGGTGGAGCAAGCGCCAGCGACACGGAGCTCACGGTCGCCCGAGGAAGTCCGCTCGATGCTGTCCAGCTTCCGGTCGGGCCACCAGCGCGGCGAGCGCGGACCACTGCCCGCACGAGTCAACACCGTTCCCGAGGAGGAGCCCCGGTGACCGCCGAGGTGCAGCACGCCGACCCACACACCTTCAACTGGCTGCTGGCCAACTTCGTCCGTGGCACGGACGGTGTCCGCGACGCGGTGGCGGTGTCGTCGGACGGGCTGCTGATCGCCATGTCCGAGGGCCTCGACCGGACGGCCGCGGACCGCCTGGCCGCCCTGGTGTCCGGGCTGTCCAGCCTGGCCAGGAGCGCGGCCCGCAACTACGACTTCGAGGGCCTCAAGCTGATCATGATCGAGATGAAGCGGGGCTTCCTGCTGGTCTCGGCCATCGAGGGCGGCAGCTGCGTCGGCGTGATCGCCGACAGCAACTGCGACATCGGCCTGGTCGGCTACGAGATCGCCGTGCTGGCCGACCGGGCCGGCGCGCTGCTCACCCCGGCGCTGATCTCCGAGTTGAGAGAGACGCTGCGGCGATGAGCGACCAGCCGCGCCTGCCGGACCCGCGGATGATCCGGGTCGAGCCCGCGCCGACCTGGTTCGCGCCGAACACGCCCGTGCCGTCCCCGCACGAGCCCCCGTCCGAACCGGCCGAGTCGTTCGTGCGGCCCTTCATCGTCACCGGCGGGCGCACCATGCCGCTGCGCGACGACCTGCGGATCGAGACGCTGGTCGTGGCCGACCGGGCCGCGCTGACCGCGCCGCTGCGCTTCGAGCTGCTGACGGTGGTGCGGCTGTGCCAGCACCCCATGTCGGTGGCCGAGGTCGCCGCCCACCTGCACGTGCCGCTCGGCGTGGCCAAGGTCGTGGTCGGCGACCTGATGGCCGCCGGGCACGTGACCGTGCACCAGCCGACGGAGCTGACCGTCGCGACCATCGAGAGGATCAGGGACCTTGTCCGGGCGCTCTGAACACGGGCCGACGTCGGTGAAGATCGTCATCAGTGGCGGCTTCGGTGTCGGCAAGACCACCCTGATCGGGGCCATCTCGGAGATCGAGCCGCTGGTCACCGAGGCGGCCATGACCGAGCGGTCGGTCGGCGTGGACGACCCGGGCAGCCTCAGCGACAAGCACACCACCACCGTGGCGCTGGACTTCGGCCGCATCACGCTGGACTCCTCGCTGATCCTGTACCTGTTCGGCACGCCCGGCCAGGACCGGTTCGTGTTCCTGTGGGACGACCTGGTCGAGGGCGCGCTGGGTGCGGTCATCCTGGTCGACACCGGCCGCATCGAGGACTGCTACCCGGTGCTGGACTACTTCGAGCGCCGGGACACGCCGTTCATCGTGGCCGTCAACCACTTCCCGGGGCAGCAGTCGTTCGACCTGGACGAGGTGCGCGAGGCCCTGGGCGTCGACGAGGCCATCCCGCTGGTCGCCTGCGACGCCCGCGACCGCGAATCTGTCAAAGACGTCCTGGTCACGGTCATCGAACAGGTACTGTTGGCCCGGTTGACAGCTCCGCCCCAGGTCAGCGCCACACATTAAGGCAGGTGCGGCATGCGGTACGGGATCCTCGGCCCACTGGAGGTCACCCGTACCGGGGAGGCGGTCACGCCCACCACGCCGCAGCAGCGCACCGTGTTGGCCCTGCTGCTGGCCAACGCCGGCAGCTGGGTGTCGCTGAGCACGATCGTCGACGAGCTGTGGCCGTCGCAGACTCCGCGCAGTGCCAGGGTCATCGTCCAGGTCGCGGTGTCCAAGCTGCGCAAGGTGTTGCCGGCCAACGCGATCCGCACCGGGCCCTCGGGCTACTTGTTGACGTTTGACGGTTCTTTCGCGCCTTCGGCCGAGTTCGACCAGTCCGAGTTCGTCGCCGAGGCCCGGCGCGGCCGCGAGCTGATGGGCGCCGGTCGGCTGGGGCCCGCGCGAGAGCTGCTGGCCGCGGCGCTGGGCCGGTGGCGCGGGGACGCGCTGTGCGATGTCGTGCGCGGGCCGGTGCTCGACGGGCATGCGCGGTGGCTGGAGGAGCTTCGATTATCCACTGTGGACAGTCGTGTTCGGATCGACCTGGCCCTCGGCCGCTGCCATGACGTGATCGCCGAGCTGACCGTGTTGCTGGCCCGGGATCCCGGGCGGGAGGTGCTGGCCGGCTCGCTGATGGTGGCGCTGCACCAGGCCGGCCGGTCGGCCGAGACCGCCGAGGTCGTCGACCGGGTCGCCGCGTTCCTCGATGCCGATCCCGGGCCGGTGCTGCGTCGGCTGGTGACCGACCCGTCCGCGTGGGAGCTGCCGCGGACCGTGGTCAGAACCGCTCAGCTGCCGCCGGCCGTGCCGGACTTCGTTGGACGCCAAGAGATCCCGCGTGACGGCGCATTCACTGTCCTGTGTGGACCGTCGGGGGCCGGGAAGACCGCGCTGGCGGTGCGGATCGCCCATGACCGGCGTTCGGACTTTCCGGACGGCCAACTGTTCGCCCAGCTGCGTGGGGTGGGGACCGCCGAGGTGCTCGGCTCGTTCCTGTCCTCGCTCGGCAGCGAGGTCCCGTACGGCCTCCTGGAAAGACAACAGCTTTTCCGCAGCGTGACGGCCGATCGACGGATCCTGGTGGTGCTGGACGACGCCGCCTGCGAGGCGCAGGTCCGGCCGCTGTTGCCCGGCGGCGCCCGCTGCGCCGTGCTCGTGACGTCCAGAAGCCGCCTCTCCGGGTTGGAGGGCGCCGTCGTCGCCGAGGTGGGCGAGCTGTCGCCGGCCGACGCGCTGGCGCTGCTCTCGGCCGTTGCCGGCGCGGATCGTGTTGCGGCGGAAGAGGAATCGTCCCGTGAGCTGGTTCGGCTGTGCGGGCATCTGCCGCTGGCCGTGCGGGTGGCCGGCGCCAAGCTGGCGTCGACGAAGTATCTGCTGGTGCGGGAATTAGTTGAGCGGATCGCCGACGAGCGGCGCCGGCTGGCCGAGCTCAAGGTCGGCGACCTGGACGTGCGGGCCGGCGTCGAGATCGGCTACCGCTCGTGCGATCCGGTGCAGCGCAAGCTGTTGCGGCTGCTGGGCTGGTTCGACTCCGTGGACCTGCCCGAGTGGGCCATGACCACGCTGCTCGGAGTCGACGCCTCGGCCGCCCTCGCCGGCCTGGTCGAGGCCCAGCTGGTCGCCGTCGTCGGCCGGGATCGCCTGGGGCAGCTGCGTTATCGTCCGCACGAATTGATCCGGGTCTTCGGCTACGAGCGCCTGCTGGCCGAGGAACCGTCCCGTGACGAGACGCTCGACCGTCTGCTCAGGTCCTATTTGGACGTTTCCGTCCGTGCCGACCGCAAGCTGCCGATCGGGCGCTTTCCCGTTGCCCCGGCTGACAAGGTGGCCGATCCGGCGGTGGTCCGCCGGGCCGAGGCGGATCCGCTGGGCTGGCGGGACGCGGAAGCCGGCATGCTGCACTGCCTGACGCGGCTGGCCCACCGCCTCGGCCGGTGGGCGCTGGCCGGGCGGCTGGCCGAGGTCTGCACGGCTCGCCCCGGCGACCGGCGGATCGAGGTCATCGGCCTGGTTTCGGCCCGGCACACCGGCGACCGCCGGGCGCAGGCCGTCAGCCTGTGCCGGCTCGGCGACCTGCACTGGGACGCGCACGGCCGGGCCAACCGGGCTCGCGTCTACTACGACATGGCGTGCCGGATCTTCACCGGGCTCGACGACCAGTCCGGGCTCGGCCGAGCGCTCGCCGCCCGTGCCGACATCGACGTCGAACGCGGCGACATCGAACGGGCCGAGGTCGCCCTGGCCGACGGCCTGACCATGCTGCGCCAGGTCGACGACCAGACCGGGCAGGCCGATGTCCTGCGCCAGCTCGGCGCCCTGCTCGCCGACCGCGGCCGTCCCGGCGAGGCCATCCGGTGTTTCGAGGACAGCCTCCGCCTCGCCCGCGGCCTCCGTGACCGCCGCCGCGAGGCCTATGCCGGCAAACAGCTGGCGGATGTCCTGCGGCGCAACGGTGAACACGGCCGTGCCGGCGCCTTGCTGGAGTCCGCGCTGGCCGCCAGCGTCCGTCTGGCCGACCGGCATTGGGAAGCGCATGTGTTGCGCAGCCTCGGGGAGCTGTCCGACGCCGAGGATCCGTTGACCCGTGCCCTGGAGATGTTCCAGGCGTCCGGTTACGAGCACGCCAGCGGATATGCCTTGCGGTCGTTGGGGGAGTGGCATCGCCGTCGGGGCCAGGACGACCGGGCCGATGCCTTGCTGCGGGCCAGCCTCGCGGTGTTCGAGGGCATCGACGACCGCCGCGGCCGGGCGTATGCCCTGCTGGGCCTGGGTCAGCTTCGACACCACGCGGGCAATCCCGCCGAGGGCCGCCGCGCCGTCCGGGAGTCCATCAAGCTGTTCAAGGGCTTGGGCTTCACCGGCTGGCAGGCCGAAGCCCGCCGCACCCTCCGCCTCCTCACCGCCGTGTGACCCCCGCGAGTCACGCTGTCGGGCAGGGCGAAATACGGTTTCAGGCACATCGAGCGGCCTGAGTCGGCGGCGATTGGCGGGGCCGGCGGAGAGTGGGTGGGCAGAGCCTTCACCCCGTGCCCGGCAACGGGCGGGTCGAAGCCGCCGGCCCGGAGCAGGCGGTCTTGATCCTGGCTGGCTCCTGCCGCGAGTCACGCCCCGGGCATTTCTCGGAGTGGTCGCGCCGGGCGAGGGCGGGACTCCCCAGCGCGAAGGCTGAAACAGCTCAGACTCAACCGGTCGTCGCAACACCGGCTCATTGGGAGAGTAGCAGTTCGTTCAGCGCTTCGGCCGGTGTCTTCCAGCCCAGTGTCTTACGTGGACGGTTGTTGAGCACGGCGGCAACGGCATCGAGCTCGTCGCGACCCCAGCGGGCCAGGTCAGTGCCCTTCGGAAAATACTGTCGCAGCAAGCCATTCGTGTTCTCGTTGGTGCCCCGTTGCCACGGACTGTGCGGATCAGCGAAGAAGATCCGCAGGCCGGTGTCGATCGTCAACTGGGCATGCTGGGCCAATTCCTTGCCTCGGTCCCATGTCAGTGTCCGGCGCAGTTGCTCGGGCAGCGCTGTGATCGTTGCGGCGATCGCGTTCCGGACAGCTTCGGCGCCGCGGCCGGCCAACGCCGGGCCGTTGTGCGCTCGCGGACCGTGGCCATACCCCTGCATACGAGGAAGATGTAGCAGCAGCGTAAACCTGGTGGTCCGCTCGACCAGAGTGCCGATCGCGGAGCTGTTCAAGCCGATGATCAGATCTCCCTCCCAGTTCCCGGCAACCGTGCGGTCCTCCACCTCGACCGGCCTCTCGCTGATCATGAGATCGGTTGTCACGTGACCGCTTGCCCGTCGACGGGCACGGGAACGAGGAACGCGCAGTGCCCGGCCGGTGCGCAGACAGGCAACCAGCTCACGTTCGAGCGCGCCGCGGCCGGGAACGTAGAGCGCCCGGTAGACCGCCTCGTGCGAGATACGCATGGACTCGTCGTACGGGAAATCTTCCTTCAGCCGCTGGGAGATCTGCTCTGGGCTCCACGCGTTGACCCATCGCCGGTCCTGACGCCGTGGCTTGTTCCGCCCCTTCCAAGGCGCTGTCCCCGGCCCCACCACAGATGTCCCGTCCAGCCGGCGAACCTGGCCGCAGAGCCGCTCCTGCACGTACCCGCGCAACGGTTCATTGTCGGCTAGCTTCGAGGCTTTTGGCCGGCGAGCACGACGCTCGGCATGCCATTGCGCGGTCGAGGCCTTGTAGTCGAGGTTGTAGGTTCGGGTCGATGCGTTGCGCCGCAACTCGCGCGAGATCGTCGAAGCATCACGCCCGAGTTGTCGAGCAATCTCACGAACGCCAACGCCTTGCGCACGCAAGATCGCGATGTCCTCTCGTTCAGCGAAGGACAAGTACCGGCCCGACACCGTCGGAGGAAGAGCTGGATTCACGCCGCCAGCGTGACGGAACCATCTGAACGCGACCGGTCCCGACACGCCGGCCTTCGTAGCCGCGTCCTCGGTCTTCTCGCCTCGCGCGATCGCAGCCCAAAACCTGACTCGATCCTCGCGCCATGCCACCGTTGGACGCCCAGGCGACGGCATCTGACCGCGGTACTCACGCGCCAGTTTCTGCTTCAATCCGGCCATCACAAACCCCTGACGTCGAGGTGTTGCGACGACCAGTTGAATCCACCCTGTTTCGTACTTTCGGTGTGACTGTGGGCGGGACTCGCGGGGTGGCGTTTAGCGGCTGTTTAAGGGGGGTGGGTTCACTGGGCGCCCCTGCTCGTACCGGAGGAGTGCGCACATGAAAGCCGTTCTGGTCGCCGCGGCCATCGCCGGGTCCCTTGTCGCCGGCGCGGGTGTCGCAAGCGCGGCGCCGGCCGTGACCAAGCTGTCCCAGTCGCAGGCCGCCTCGGAGCTGCGGGCGGCCGGCATCACCTGGTCGTCCAGCGGCAACTGCACCACCCGCAGCAACTCGCACTGCACCTCGTTCGACCAGATCAACTCCAGCACGGTCAACGGCGTGATCACGCTGCGGCACGCCAGCGGCTGCGCCATCAACATCACCGGCGGCACCGAGGTCGGCCACGCGTCCGGCACCTACAGCCACTACAACGGCTACAAGGTGGACATCGCGCACAACAGCTGCATCGACAACTACGTGCACAACAGCTTCACCTACATCGGCCTGCGCGGCGACGGCTACCCGCAGTGGAAGGCGGCCTCGGGCAACCTCTACTGCGACGAGGGCAACCACTGGGACATCACGTACTTCTGAACCGACTTCTGACCAGCAGGACGAAGTCGTCCGTCGCCCGCACGCGGAGGGCCGGCAGCAGCCGGTGGGCGGCGGCACTCGGCCCCTGCGGCCGGCCGCGAGCCACGCGGCGGCCGCAGGGGCCCGTACATCTTTTGTCGTACCCGGAACTCGACCTCGTGGTGACGACGTGGCATGCCCGCACGGGCGATCTTTGTGGCCACGGGAGCCGCGGCCAGCAGGGCCACGGCCGGACCGCGAGGTTGTGAGCGGATGATCGTCGCGCGCGGACTGACCAAGCGCTATGGATCGGTGACAGCGGTGGACGACCTGTCGTTCACCGTGCAACCCGGCGTGGTGACCGGGTTCCTCGGCCCGAACGGATCGGGCAAGTCCACCACCATGCGGCTGATGCTGGGCCTGGACCACGGCGCCGGCCGCACCGAGTTCGACGGCCGCGGCTACGGCGAGCTGGCCCACCCGGCGCGGACCGTCGGCGTCATGCTGGACGCGAAGGCCGTGCATCCGGGCCGCACCGCGCGCGCCCACCTGCGCATGATCGCCGCCGGGGCCGGAATTCCCGCCGATCGCGTCGACCAGGCGCTGGAGCGGGTCGGCCTGCTGGACGTCGCCGACCGCCGAGCCGGGGGCTTCAGCCTCGGCATGGCGCAGCGGCTCGGCCTGGCCGGCGCGCTGCTGGGCAACCCGCAGGCCCTGATGCTGGACGAGCCGGCCAACGGCCTCGACCCCGAGGGCG
>NZ_KK037166.1:3577255-3603735 GCF_000568255.1 Kutzneria sp. 744 | reverse complement strand
GTTCGTGTCCTCCCACCTGCTCAACGAGATGGCCGTGCTGGCCGACGCCCTGGTGGTGATCGGGCAGGGCCGGCTGGTCGCCGCCGAGACCACGGACTCGTTCGTCGCCCGCAACTCCCGGCCCGAGGTGCTGGTCCGCCCGGCCGACCCCGGCCTGCTGGCGGATCTGCTGGTCCGGGCCGGTTTCCGGGTGGTCCCGCACCCGGACGGCTCGCTCGTCGTCGCCACGCACGACACCGACGCCATCGCCACCATCGCGATGCGTGCCGGGATCGTGCTCCGTGAGCTGACCATCCGTCACAGCAGCCTGGAGGACGCGTTCTTCACCGCGACCGCCGGCGCCGCGCAGTTCCGTGGGAGGGCCTGACCCGATGCTCGACGCTGTCCGCTACGAGTTCGTCCGACTCCGCTCGCTGCGCTCCACGTGGGTGCTGTTCGCGACCGGGCCGGTGATCCAGTTCCTGTTCGCCCTCATCTGGGCCACACACCACGACATGCCCGTGCAGACCCGGTTCGACAACGCCTTCCTCGGCCTCTTCCTGGTGCTGGCCCTGCTGCCCGCGATGGCCGTCGGGGTCGCCGCGTTCGGCCACGAGTACCGGTACCGCACCATCGTCACCACCACGTTGACGCTGCGCACACCGGCTCGCATCCTCGGTGCCAAGGCCGTCGTGATCGCGCTGTTCGCCGCCGTCTCCGGCGCGGCGCTGGTCGCCGTCACGCTGCTGGCCGAGGTCGTCGGCGGCACGGCGTTCACCGACGGCGGCGCCATCGCGCAGGCGTTCGCCGGGACCGTCGTCTTCGCCGTGCTCAGCTCGCTGCTCGGACTCGGCGTCGCCGCCGTCACCCGCAACGCCACGGTCGCGCTGGTCGCCATGATCGCCTTCCCGACCATCATCGAGACGCTGCTGGCGCTGGGCAAGGTCGACCCGTCGCTGATCCCGTTCTCCTCGGCGGCCAAGCTCATCACCACCGGCCGTGATCAACTAGCCGCTGGCGCTTGGTCCTCGCCGCTGGCGCTGCTCGTGCTGGCCACGGCGTTCCTGGCCGCCAGCTGGGTGACGCTACGCCGCCGCGACGCCTAGGGTTGCGGCGTGAAGAAGTTCGTGTCCTGGTTGGACGGTCCGCACGGGACCCTGCTCCGTGACGCCGTGGTGGCCGCTTTTGTCGGCTGGCTCACCGTCTCCGAGGCGCACAGCAGCTCGTACGGACTGCTCCCGGACGGCCCGGCGGCGATCGCGGTGGCCGTCGTCGGTTCGGCGGTGCTGGTCGTGCGCACTCGTTTCCCTTGCACGGTCGCACTTCTGGCCACGTTGGTCCAGGTGTTCGACGGCGCGTTCGTGCCGATCGTGTTCGCCGTCTACACGCTGGCGGTGAAGTGGGGCACCACCCGTGCCACGTGGTTGATCTCGGCCTGGTCGGCGATGGCGCTGTTGCTGCCGTGGCGGCCCGGCTTCCAGCTGTCCTTCGCGTACCGGTTCGACGGCCCCGATGTGCTGTTGGTGCTGGTCGTGCCGCTGGTCATGGTCGGTTTCCCGCTGCTGCTCGGGCTGTGGGTCGGGCAGCGCCGGCAGCTGGTCGCCAGCCTCCGGGACCGGGCCCGGCAGGCCGAGCTGGAACGGGACATGCTCGCCGTGAAGGCCGTCGCCGACGAGCGCACCCGGATCGCCCGCGAGCTGCACGACGTCGTCGCCCACCGGGTCAGCCAGATCACCGTGCAGGCCGGGGCCTACACCATGTCGTCCAACACGGAGACGGCCGAGTTCGCCGAGAGCATCCGCAAGACCGGGGCCGCCGCCATGGAGGAGCTGCGGGAGCTGCTCGGCGTGCTGCGGCGGGAAGACGCCGAGGACGGCGACGCCGCGCCCAAGCATCCCCAGCCGACCCTGGCCGCCGCGTGCGAGCTGATCACCGAGGCCACCGCCGCCGGGCAACACGTGCGGGCCGATCTGCCCGACAAGCTGCCGGAAGTGCCCGGCACCACCGCTCGTGCCGTGTACTGGTTGCTGCACGAGTCCCTGATCAACGCCGGCAAGCACGCCCCCGGCTCGGACATCTCGGTGAGCCTGCGTGATCATGACGGTCAGCTGGACGTGCGCGTGGCCAACTCCGTCGGCCTGCCTCGCGCCACACCCGTGCCCCGCTCGGGTTTCGGCCTGATCGGCATGCGGGAGCGGGTGGTGCTGTCCGGCGGAACCCTCGCCGCCGGGCCCGCGCCCGGCGGCGGTTTCGAGGTGGCCGCCACGTTTCCGAAGGAGCCCCGGTGATCAAGGCCGTGTTGCTGGAGGACGAGGAACTGGTCCGCCTCGGCATCAAGATGATTCTGGAGAGCAGCGGCCGCGTGGAGGTCGTGGCCGACCGCGACGACGGCGTCGACGCGGTGGACCTGGTCCAGGAGCTGCGTCCGGACGTCGTGGTCACCGACATTCGGATGCCCACCGTGGACGGTCTGGAGGTCACCCGCCGCCTGCACACGCTGTCGGGGCCGCCGCCGATCCTGCTGCTCACCACGTTCGACCTCGACGAGTACGTCTACGAGGCCCTCGGCGCCGGCGCCGCCGGATTCCTGCTCAAGGACACCCCGCCGCGGGACCTCATCCGTGGCGTCGAGATGGTCGCCGCCGGCAACGCGGTGTTGGCCCCGTCCGTCCTGAAGCGCATGGCCGTCCGCTATTCCGGTGGTGTGGTGGCGAAGCAGGCCGCGGCACAGGCCCGTCTGGACACTCTGACCGACCGTGAGCGCGAGGTCGTGCTGGCCGTGGCGACCGGGGCCGGCAACACCGAGATCGCCACCCGGCTGGAGGTCAGCGAGGCCACCGTCAAGGTCCACGTCAGCCGGGCCATGACCAAGCTCGGCCTGGACAACCGGACCCAGTTGGCCATCCTGGCCTTCCAGGCCGGCGCAGCCGGGTGACCCCTGGTGACGGAACTGCCGCCGCCCGGTACAGTCCGTGGCAAGGCACACGCGGGTGCCGAGCGGCGTCACATCCCCGGCTTCGGTGACGCTCCTCGTTGAAGGGTTTCTGCTCAGCCCACCGCGTCCTCCTCCCCACCGTGTGTGGGCGCGCCGCGCCGGGCGGCGCGTCTCGAGGACGCCTCCCATGCCCCGTCATTCCCCGTTGGTCGCCTCCGTCGCCCGCCTGCGCCGTCCCTACACCGGTGAGCCCCAGTGGGCCGTCGAGCCCGAGGTCGGCGGCGCGCTGGCCGACCTTTCCCCGTTGGAGCTGGCCCATCTCCTCGGCCAGGCCTCCGGTCCCATGCCCGATCGCGTGCGCCGCCTGGTCCTGCCCGACGCCGTCGACCCCGTCCAGCAGTCGTTGGAGGCGGCCGTGTTCTGCGCCGCCTCGACCATCGCCCGCCCCGTGTTCTGGATGGTGCAGCCCCGTCACGACCAGATCCGACTGTCCCTCATGCCCGACGTCGCCGCCGAACTGGTCCAGGCCCTGTACTTTCTGGTGCCGTCGCTGGTTTCCCGCCCCATCGGCATGCACGTGTTCCTGGAGCTCGGGCCGGCCACCGTGGTCCTCACCGGCACCGGCTCCGACCGTTGGGCGTCGTTGATGGACGGCTTCGCGCCCTCCGCCGCCCCCACCCTGCCGTCGGCCCTCGATCCGCTGCTGAGCTGCCTGCTGCGCCGGATCTGTTTGTTCCCTTCGCCTCCGCGGGTCGAGTCCGACGAACTCCGCTGGCAGGACGGCCCTTCCGCCGAGTGGATCGCCGCCGCCCTGGCCCACCCCATCACGGGCCTGCCGGTCCCGATGACCTTGACGCTGGCCGCTCAGTCGCCGACAAACACGCGGTAACTACGAACGGATCAGACCGGTGCGCTTCATCGTGGTCAGGATCGGGGTCACCTCGGTGCCGACGCTGCTGTCGACCCCGCCGCCGGTCAGAAACCCGTACAGCGCAGCGAGATCGGCGGCGGCGACGGCGACGAGGAGGTTGGCCCGGCCGGTGGTGGCGGCGACGAAGCGAACCTCGGGGTGCTGGCTCAGGGGCCTCGCCGGTGGCGTTCAGCTCGCCGGGGGCGACGTTGAGCCACAGCATGGCTTCCCCGTGCACACCGAGCAGGGCCAGGTCCACCTCGATCGCCAGCCGCAGGCTCGCGCCGCGAACCAGGGCGTCGACCCGCCGCCGCGCGGTGACGGCGGAAGTTCCGGCGCCGGCGGCCAGATCGGTGTAGCTGGCCCGGCCGTCGGCGGTCAGGCCGGCGATCAGGGCCTCGTCGACGTCGTGGTGGGTGGGCGGAACCAGGTATCCGGCCGGGATGGAAGGCTTCCCGGGCTCGCCAGTCCATCGGAAAGCCGTGGGGAAGACCCGGAGCATCGTGTACGAGGTCCAGGACTCGACGGCGGCGGTGGCCGGCAGATCCCGTAGCAGCAACAGGTTCCGGGCCTCGGCGCCGTGCAGCATGAACTGGGCGCAGATCTCGTCGCCGCCACCGATGATGTCGACGGCGATGGTGTCGGGCCGCCGGGCCAGCACGGCGGCGACGGCGCGGATGCGGTTGGGCTGGCAGCGGATCCGCAGGGCCATGGGGATGAGCCCGGGGAAGTGCATGGGGTTGCGCACGACGGTGGCGCGCAGAGTGCCGTCCTGGAACAGCGGCAGCGCCCGCCGGACGACGGTCCGCTCGGAGATCCCCAGCTCGGCGCCCACGGCCCGCCACGAGGCGCGCGGGGAGGCCAGCAGCACGGCCACGATCCGCCGCTCGGTCTCGTCCAGCATTTGTCGCACAATCACCTCCACGGGCCGAATCGTGTCGCAGATACTGAACAAAACTACCCAAGAACACCGTAAAGCTCTAGACCGGTGGCATGGACGTGAACACGACGACGGGGCCGGTCCGGGGCGCGACGAACGGAAAGGTCACGGCCTTCCGGGGCATCCCCTACGCGACGGCGGAGCGGTTCCGGCCGCCGACCCCGCACCCGGCCTGGACGGAATCGCGGGACGCGACGAAACCGGGCCCCGCGGCCCCGCAGCTCCAGTCCCGGCTGTCGTGGGTGATGGGTGAGCGCGAACTGGACTGGGCCGAGGACGGCTGCCTCAACCTCAACGTGTGGACGACCGGCGCCACCGCGAAAAAGGCCGTCCTGGTGTGGTTCCACGGCGGCGGCTTCACCAGCGGCTCGGGCGGCTGGGACTGGTACGACGGCACGAACCTGGCCGGGCACAACGACATCGTGGTGGTCACGGCCAACTACCGCCTGGGTGCACTCGGCTACCTCTACAAGCCGGAGCTCGGCGCGGACAACCTCGGCCCGCAGGACCAGGGGGCGGTGCTGCGCTGGGTGCACGACAACATCGCGGCCTTCGGCGGCGACCCGGACCAGATCACCGTCGGCGGCCAGTCGGCCGGGGCGTACTCGGCGCTGTACCTGGCGATCGACCCGGCGACCAAGGACCTGGTGCACCGTCTGGTGCTGGAGAGCGGTCCCTGGGCGTTGCCGCCGACCGACCCGGCAACGGCCGCGAAAACCGCCGACCGATTCCTCGACGCCCTGGGCGAGGATCCGGAGAAGGCGACCGCCGAGCAGATCCTGGCGACGGTGCCGAAGCTGGCCGAGCCGGGCATGGCCGCGCCGCCGCTGATGCCGGTGTTGGGCGGGGCCGGCTACCCGAGGCCCTGGACCGATGCCGATCTCTCCGGCCTCGACGTGCTGATCGGCCACACCAAGGACGAGATGGTCGCCTTCGGTGGTGGCCCCGACATCTTCGAGCAGGGCGTGCACGAGATCGCCAAGGCTGCCAACGGTTTCGCCTACCGCTTCGACCGGTCGGGCCCGCTGGGCGCCCCGCACTGCGTGGAGCTGCCGTATCTGTTCGGCACGTTCGAGGCGTTCCGGGGCAGCCCGATGATGGACCTGAAGGCCGCCGAGACCGACTTCGGCACGGCTGTGGCCGACTTCACCAGGACCGGCGACCCCGGTTGGAACCGCTACCCGGAGTTCCGGCACTTCGTGTGACCGCGGCGACATGAGCCCCTCGTGCGGAATGACCAAGGCGCCTTGATAGTTGTGCGAAGCAACAATTTCGGTTAGCCTACGTCAAGCAAGTTCCGCACGAGGGGAGGGACCCGTTGTCGACGGCCCAGCACGCCAAGGCGCCGATCCAGGCGGCCTTGGGTCCGCGCTACAAGTGGATCGCGCTGTCCAACACCACGTTGGGCATGCTGATGGCGACCATCAACTCGTCCATCGTGCTGATCGCACTGCCGGACATCTTCAAGGGCATCGGGATCAACCCGCTCGCGCCCGACAACACCAGCTACCTGCTGTGGATGATGATGGGCTTCCTCGTCGTCACCGCGGTGCTGGTGGTCAGTTTCGGCCGGCTCGGCGACATGTACGGCCGGGTCAAGATGTACAACATGGGCTTCGCGATCTTCGCGGTGTCCTCCGTCCTGCTGTCGGTCACGTGGTTCGACGGCACGAACGCGGCCCTGTGGCTGATCGGCTGGCGCGTGGTGCAGGGCGTCGGCGGCGCCTTCCTGATGGCCAACTCCAGCGCCATCCTCACCGACGCCTTCCCGGCCAACCAGCGCGGCACGGCCCTGGGTCTCAACGCGGTGGCCGCCATCGCCGGCTCCTTCCTCGGCCTGGTCCTCGGCGGCGTGCTCGCCCCCGTCGACTGGCACCTGGTCTTCATCGTCTCCGCCCCGTTCGGCGTCTTCGGCACCATCTGGGCGTACCTCAAGCTGCACGACAACGGCCTGCGCCAGAAGGCCAAGATGGACTGGTGGGGCAACATCACCTTCGCGGTGGGCCTCATCGTGGTGCTGGTCGCGATCACCTACGGCATCCAGCCCTACGGCGACTCCAGCATGGGCTGGGGCAACCCCTGGGTCTACGGCTCGCTGATCGGCGGCGTGCTGGTGCTGGTCGCCTTCGGCGTCATCGAGACGAAGGTCGCCAACCCGCTGTTCAACCTGAGCCTGTTCAAGATCAGGGCGTTCACCGCGGGCAACGTCGCCAACCTGCTGGCCTCGCTCGGCCGTGGCGGCCTGCAGTTCGTGCTGATCATCTGGCTGCAGGGCATCTGGCTGCCGCAGCACGGCTACAGCTTCGAGTCGACGCCGCTGTGGGCCGGCATCTACATGCTGCCGCTGACCGTCGGCTTCCTCGTCTCCGCGCCGCTGTCCGGCGTGCTGTCGGACCGTCTGGGCGCCCGCGCCTTCACCACCGGCGGCATGCTGATCACTGCGGCCAGCTTCGTGGCGCTGATCGTGCTGCCGGTCGACTTCAACTACTGGGTGTTCGCGGTCATCCTGCTGGTCAACGGCCTCGGCATGGGCCTGTTCTCCTCGCCCAACCGGGCGGACGTGATGAACAGCCTGCCCACCAACGCCCGCGGCGTCGGGGCCGGCATGACCGCCACCTTCCAGAACTCCGCGATGGTGCTGTCCATCGGCATCTTCTTCAGCCTGATCATCGCCGGCCTGTCGGCCAGCCTGCCCAGCACGCTGTCCAACGGCCTGGTGTCCAACGGCGTGCCTCAGGCCGCCGCCGACCAGGTGGCCTCGCTGCCCGCGGTCGGTGTGCTGTTCGCGGCGTTCCTCGGCTACAACCCGATCCAGCAGCTGCTCGGCCCGGTGCTCCAGCAGCTGCCGGCCGACAAGGCCAGCTTCCTGACCGGCCGCAGCTTCTTCCCGAGTCTCATCTCCGGGCCGTTCCAGCAGGGCCTTCAGGTCGTGTTCTGGTTCGCGGTGGCGGCCTGCGTGGTCGCGGCCGTGGCGTCCTGGCTGGTCGGCAAGCGCAACAAGGCGATCCTGCCGGAGCCGGTGGGCGAGGAGCTGGCCGCGGTCGCCGGTGAAGGCGCCTTCGGCGATGTCGACCTGGTCATTCCGGTCGGCACGGTGGTGCTGGCCGGCCGAGTGCACACCCTCAGCGGTTCGGGCATCGGCGGCGCGGTGATCACCGTGACCGGCCTCGACGGCTCGCAGGTCGACCGCGTGCCGGTCGGCACCGACGGCCGCTACGAGCTGGTCGACCTGCGCAAGGGCACGTACACGCTGATCGTCACGGCCGCCGGCTACCGCCCGGCCGCCGGCACGTTCACCGTGACCGACACGGTCGGCGCGCAGGACTTCGAGCTGGCCGGCGGCGGGCTGATCGCCGGCAGGAGGTTTATGTGGACGAAACTGTACTCACTTTAGTGAACATGATTAGGCCCGATGACCACGCTGCGATAGTTGTCATAAGACATCAATGGCATACCGGAATTGCAATATGCATTTCCCCGTAGCGGCCGACCGCCTCAGGGCCCGCTGCATCGTTATATCCATTTAAGCAAATTCTTGTTGTCCTTAGGTCGAGGAGTCACCGTTGTTATCATGCCAAATGTTTTTGCCACCCTTTGTCTATGCCAAACAATTTACCGTAGCCGCTCGTGAGCGAAGTAGAAGGGCCATCGTACAGAGCAAGCCTATTGTTGCAACCTCTCCGCACCTGGTGGACTCTAACGCAGCTCCAATAATCTGTTAGCGGCTCCCGCTTAATGACTTTGCCCTCACCATGATCGAGGAGACTCGACAGGCCTACTACGTACGGGTTTGGGGGGTCGTTAGATTTTAACCACGGGGACCTTTTAATGCAGCTATGGCGGCAGGTACCGGATCGAGGGCCTGCCCGACGGCGACGCCGTGCTGACCGCCAGCGCGTCCGGCTACGAGCCGACCGCCGAGCCGGTGGGCGTCTCGGCCACGCGTCCGTCTACTGTGGACTTGAATCTGCCGGTGCAGGCCGTGGTGCACGGCGTGGTCACCGCGCCCGACGGCCCGGCGGTGGCCGGCGCGACCGTGACCGCGGTGGACGGCGACGGCCGGGTCGTGGCCAGCGCCGTGACCGGGACGGACGGCAGCTATCGGCTGACCGGGCTGCCCAGCGGCGACTACACGGTGGTGACCAGCGTGTACGAGCCGGTCGCCGTGCGGGTCAGCGCCCGTGCGGGTGAACTGTCCACTGCAGACGTGGTCTTCGGGAGGTGACGTCGTGGCGCCCAACGTAGTGCGTGACGACGACCTCGCCGGCCGGTTGCAGTTGGCCATCAGCGCCATCTCGCACCGGATGAAGACCCACGCCGCCAGCGACGAGCTGACGCCGACCCGGCTGGTCACCCTGGCCGCCGTGGCCGAGCACGGGCCGCTGCGCATCAGCGACCTGGCCGACCGGGTCGGCATCAGCGCCGCCACCATGTCGCGGCTGGTGGACTGGCTGGTCGAGCACCGGTTGCTGACCAGGACGTGCAGCACCAAGGACCTGCGGGTCAGCAACGTCGCGCTGAGCCCGGAGGGGGAGGGCCTGCTGGAGCGGATGCGCGGCGTCCGCACCGGCTACCTCGCCGAGCGGATCAGCCGGCTGCCAGCCGATCAGGTGCGTGCGCTGGCCGGAGCGCTCGAGGTGCTGGAGGATTTCGCGACGGGCTCGGAACAGGAGCGGCACTGATGGACTCCTCGCTCATTCGCGGCAGGGTGGTCGGCGCGGACGGCGCGCTGATCGGCCGGGCCGCGCTCACGCTGATCGACTCGGCGGGGCGGCAGGTCGGCCGGACCTCCTCGGAGGTCGACGGCACGTACCACTTCAACGTGGCGGCCAGCGGCGGCCACGTGCTGATCGTGACGGCGCCCGGCCACCAGCCGCAGGCCGTCACCGTGATGGTGGAACCCAACGGCGCGCGGGTGGACGTGATGCTGTCCGGCACCAGCGGGCTGTCCGGCCTCGTGCACTCCGCCGGCGGCACCCCGGTGCCCTCGGCCGCGGTCACGCTGGCCGACGGTCGCGGCGAGGTCGTCGCCTCCCGCGTCACGGGGGCCGACGGCGCCTACACGTTCGACGACCTGGTGGCCGGCAGCTACACCCTCGCCGTCAGCGCCCCCGCGCTGCGCCCGGTCGCCATGACCGTGGCCGTGCCCGCCACCGGCCGCGTCACGCAGGACGTGGAGCTGGCCGGCGGCGCCCGCGTGCGGGGTGTCGTGCGCACCAACGACAGCGGCCGCCCCGTCGAGGCCCGCGTGACGCTGGTCGACGCGGCCGGCACGGTCATCGCCGCCACCAGCACCGAGACCGACGGCAGCTACGTCTTCGAGGACGTGCCCGAGGGCGACTACACGATCATCGCCACGGCTACCCGCCGGCGGCCGGCGCCCTGCGGATCGGTGGCGGCAACTCAGTAGCCGGCACGACATCGAGTTGAGTTTCTAAAGGGGATTCGCCATGAGCCAAGGCGTCAACGCGCTGGTGCGCACCGGCGACGGCTGGGCCGTGCAGCACGCGGTGCTCACCGTCACCGACCTGTCCGGCAACCAGGTCGCCCGCAGCGGGGCCGACCAGGACGGCGCGGTCAGCACCGACGCGCTGCCCGCCGGCACGTACACCGCGATCCTCACCGCCGCCGGCTACTCGCCGGTCGCCCGCACCGCGATGGTCACCGCCAGCGGCTCCGCCCCGCTCGGCACCATCACCCTCGACCGCGTCGGCGGCGTCGAGATGCCGCCGCCCGGCGTGTGGACCATCGACCCCGCGCACTCGTCGATCACCGTCGTCGCGCGGCACCTGGGCATGTCCAGCGTGCGCGGCCGGTTCGACGACTTCGTCGGCACCGTCGAGGTCGCCCACCCGGTCGAGCGATCCTCGGTTTCCGCGGTGATCCAGGCCGCCAGCGTCGACACCAACAGCAAGATGCGCGACGACCACCTGCGCTCCAAGGACTTCCTCAACGTCGAGCTGCACCCGGTGATCACCTATCGCAGCACCGGGCTGGCCCAGCTCAGCGAGGAGCGCTGGGCGCTGGACGGCGAGCTGACCCTCAACGGCGTCACCCGCCCCGTGCAGCTGGATCTGACCTACCTCGGCACCGGCCCCGACGCCTGGGGCGGCACCCGTGCCGCCTTCCATGCCGTGACCGAGCTGCACCGTGACGACTTCGCCATCACGTACAACCAGGTGCTGCGGGCCGGCATCGGGGCCATCGGCGCGACGTTGCGGGTGGAGATCGACATCCAGGCCGTGCGGGGCGACACCCTGCCCGGCGCCTGACACCTCGCTCGCGAAGGCCCCCTCCCAGGTGGAGGGGGCCTTTTTGCGTCCGCCGGCGTGGCTACCGAACGTCACATCGGTTTGTCCGTGTGTAAGTCTGCCGTGAGTGACCTGGGGCTCCGCCATTTGTTACCAGACAAGGAGTCTCTGTCACCTGTAAGTGTGATCAACGGGCCTGGGGCTAGCACTCTTCGTGACATTGAGTTAGGAATGTCGCCTGATCGAGGTCGTGCCCCTCGTCTATGGGGCAACAGCGACGAGCCGAGGAAGTGATCGTGTTGACGGCCTCCAGTGCGCGTCACGAACTGGCGGTTCGCACTATCGGGTGGCGGCTGCGCCGCGTCGCGGACTGGCCACTGCGCACCAAGCTGGCGGTGGTGCTGCTGACGCCCACGGTCGTCGCCGTGGTGCTGGGCGCCGCCCAGGTCGGCGCAGCGCTGACCCTCGCCGGACAGGCGGCCGAGCTCAGCGGCCTGGTGGCGGTGCAGGACCGCGCGACGGTGGTGGCGCACGGTCTGCAAGGGGAGCGGGACCTCGCGGTCGTGCCGGGTGCGGCCCGGCCCGACCTCGACGCCGCGCGGGCACAGGTCGACGGCGCGGTCGCGGCGTTCGACGTGGCACTCGCCGCCAATCCGGACGTCGCCGCCGCGGACGATGTCGCGGCTGCCGATCGGCAGCTGCGCAACCTGGCCGCGACGCGGCAGGCCGCCGACTCGGGCGGCGGCGGACGGCTCACGGTGCTCGACGAGTACTCCGCGATCATGTTCGAGCCGCTGCTCGCGTTCGGCGTGACCGAACAGGACGACGCCGGTGATCCACTGGTCAGCACCAGCGCGTCCGCGCTGACCGCGGTGGGCAAGACCATCGAGCAGGTGCAGATCGAGAAGACCGTGCTCGCCGCGGCGACGGCGGGCTTCAGCCTGCCGGCCGGCGGGATCGGCCGGGTTCGCGTGGCCGGCGCGCTGGCCGACGTCGCCCTCGGCGAACTGCGGCAGAACCTCACGCCGGACCGGCGGGGCGGATATGCCGACACGGTCGGCGTGACGGCATTGGCCCAGCTCGCCCAGCTCCGCGACGACGCGGTGGCCCGCGTCGAGTCGGGCCGGCCGCCCGGACTGTCGGCGCCGGCGTGGCAGCAGGCGGCGCAGTCGGTGACCGGCCGGCTGACCACGTTCGAGAGGTCGCTGTCGGAGTCGCTGCGCGGCGCGGTCGACGGCCTCGGCGTCTCGTCGAGGACGAGCTCGCTGCGCGACACCGCGTTGATCATCGGCGCGCTGCTGGTGGGACTGGCCATCGCGCTGTACTTCGCCGCGACCATGATCAATCCACTGTGGACGCTGCGGCGGCGGGCGCTGGAGATCGCCGAGTGCGAGCTGCCCGGCGTGATCGACCGGATCGCCCACGACGAGGTCGGGGCCCGCCGGCAGCGGCCGGCCCCGGTCGAGGTCACCACCACCGAGGAGATCGGACAGGTGGCGCGGGCCTTCGACGAGGTGCACTCGGCCGCGGTGCGGCTGGCGGTCGAGCAGGCGGCTCTGCGGCACAGCGTCAACGAGATCTTCGTGAACCTGTCCCTGCGCACCCAGAGCCTGGTGCAGAGCCAGCTGAAGATGATCGACGTCATGGAGGCCGACGAGCTGGACCCCGACCAGCTGGACCGGCTGTTCAAGCTGGACCACCTGGCCACCCGGATGCGGCGCAACAGCGAGAACCTGCTGGTGCTGGCCGGCGCCGACCTGCGCCGGTCGACCAGCCGGCCGGTGTCGATCGCCGACCTGCTGCGGGCCGCGGTGTCCGAGATCGAGCAGTACAACCGGATCGCGCTGGCGCTCACACCGGAGGCGGTGGTGATCGGCTCCGCGGTCAGCGACATCGTGCACCTGCTGGCCGAGCTGCTGGACAACGCCACGTGCTACTCGCCGCCGGACACCCGGATCTCCGTGACGTGCACCGAGGATCCCGACGGCGCGCTGCTCATCTGCGTGGCCGACGAGGGCGTCGGCCTGCCGGCGGCCGAACTCGCCGCGCTCAACCGGCAGCTGGCCGTCGAGGCGCCGATCGAGGCCGTGTCGTCGCGGCGGATGGGCCTGTTCGTGGTGAGCCGGCTCGCCGCCCGCCGGCGGATCGCCGTGCGGCTGCGGCCGAACCTCGGCGCCGGCACGATCGCCGAGGTCGTGCTGCCGGCCGATCTGCTGCGCCCGGGCGACCCGCCGCCGGACACCACGGCCTCGCCGCCTGTGACGGAAGTGCCCCAGCAGCGCAACTTCGCGATGGCCACAGTGATCGCCGCGCGACGGCGCTTCGTCGAGATCGGCGGGAACCCGCCGCCGAACCGCCCGCCGCGCCGCCGCCCGAGGAGCCCGCGTGGCCGCCGGACGAGCCGGTCGAGGGCACTCCCCTCTACGAGGCCGTCGCCTCGGCGTGGTTCCGGTCCAGCGACCGGAGGAAGGACGACCGCGACTGGCGCACCGACTTCGACCAGGTCTGGCACACCGGCGACGCCCTGAGCAGCCCGGTCGCCGGCGGCCTGACCGCGGCCGGCCTGCCCCGCCGTGTGAAGGGCGCGTTGCTGCTGCGCGGCAGCGTGCCCAAGACAGCCGAGCAGCACCACACCACTGGAAGGGCAACACCGTGACATCCCCGAAGCTGTCCACATCGGACGAATTCACCTGGCTGCTCAGCTCGTTCACCCGGGGTACCCCGGGCGCCGCGCACACCGTCGTGGTCTCCAGCGACGGGCTGCTGCTCAGCGCCTCCGACTCGCTGCCGCGCGACCGCGCGGACCAGCTGTCCGCGGTGGTGTCGGGGCTGCAGAGCCTCACCAACGGCGCGGCGGTCCTGTTCGAAGGGGGCGAGGTCGACCAGACGGTGGTCGAGATGCGTCGCGGACTGCTGCTGACGATGACCGTCAGCGAGGGCTCGTGTCTGGCCGTGCTGGCCTCGCCGGACAGCGACATCGGCGTGCTCGCCTACGAGATGACCGCGCTGCGGCAGAAGGTCGGGCGGCTGCTGACGCCCGAGCTGAGAGCCGATGTGGAGGCGACGACGTGACCGTCGCGACGGTGTACTCCAAAGTCGTGGTCACCGGCGGCTTCGCCGTCGGCAAGACGGCGTTCGTCGCGGCGGCGTCGGAGATCGAGCCACTGACCACCGAAGCCGAGATCACCGTGGAGGCCGGCGCCAAGCCCACCACCACGATGGCGCTGGACTTCGGCCGCGTCACGCTGGACGAGGGGGCGGCGCTGTACTTGTTCGGCACGCCCGGCCAGCCCCGGTTCTGGTTCATGTGGGACGACATCGTCCGCGGCGCCATCGGTGCGGTGGTGCTGGTGGACGAGGCCCGGCCGGCCGAGTCGCTCGCCGCGGTCGACCACTTCGAGCGGTTCGGCGTGCCCTTCGTGGTCGCGGTCGACCGCAGCCAGGGCGTCGGGGCCCATACCGTGGACGAGGTTCGCGCGGCGTTGCGGCTGCTGCCCGTGGTGCCGGTCGTGCACTGCGACGTGCGCGAACGCGGCGCCGTGCGGGACGTGTTGACCGATCTCGTCGAGCACGCGACGCGGCGGTGGTCGCCGGCGTCCGAACAGGGGCCGTCATGACTGACATGCAGCAGATGTCGATGGGCGTGTGGACCCTGCTGCTGGCCTGCGCCACGTCGTTCGCCGGAGCGTTGATCGGACTGTCCTGCGCGGCCCGCGCCCGTCTGGAGCGCGGCCGGCAGGTCGCCGTGCTGTGGACGGCCGGCGCCGCGGTCGCCATCGGCGGCGTGGCGATCTGGCTCATGCACTTCATCGCCATGTACGGCTTCGCCGTTGATGGCAGCCCGGTGCGCTACTCGGTGGGGCTGACGGTGTTGTCGGCGGTCGTCAGCATCGGCGTCGTCGGACTCGGGCTGTCGCTCGTGACCCTGCGGCGGTCCACCGGCCCACGGCTGCTGTGCGCCGGCGCACTGACCGGCATCGGTGTGGCGTTCATGCACTACCTGGGCATGGCCGCGGTGCGTTTCCAGGGCGACATCGTCTACGACCCGCTGCTGGTGGCCCTGTCCCTGGTCGTCGCCGTGGTCGCGGCCACGGCGGCGCTGTGGTTCACGATGGTCGTGCGTACCACGGCGGCCCGGCTCGGAGCCGGCGCCGCCATGGCCGTCGCCGTGACCGGGATGCACTACACCGGCATGGCCGCCGTGCACGTCGTGATGATCCCCGCCCGATCCGTGCCGGCCGCGGTCGACGGGTTCGACCTGGTGTTCCCGGTCTTCCTGGTCAGCGGGCTGGTGATCGCCGGCCTGCAGTGGGCACTGTTCACCACCGGCGAGCCGGGCGCGACCCGTCGCCGTCCGGTGGCCCCGTGACACGCATGGCGTGAGGACCGGTCAGGCGGGAGCCAACAGGACGCGGAAGCGGGTGCCGGTGGAGGAGGTGGTCAACAGCTCTATGCGGCCGGAGTGGGCTTCGAGGATGGCGGCGGTGATGGCGAGGCCGAGGCCGGAGCCGCCGCTGGCGCGGGAGCGGGCCTGGTCGGCGCGGTAGAAGCGGTCGAAGACGAGTTTGCCCTGGTCGGAGGGGATGCCGGGGCCGGTGTCGACGACCTCCAGCACGGCGAAGCGGGAGGTCTTGGGCAGCTCGCCGCCGGCGACGGCGACGGCGGAGTTGCTGGGGCGGGTGCGTTCCTGCCGGACGGCGACCCGCACGGAGGCGTCGGCCGGGGTGTGGGTGACGGCGTTGGTGACGAGGTTCATGACGACCTGCCGGAGCTTGTCCTCGTCGCCGATGACGCGGACGGCGCCGTGCGGGGCGTCGAGCACGATGTCCCGCGAGGGAGTGGCGGCGCGGGCGTCGTGCACGGCGTCGGCGGCGACGACGAGGAGGTCGACCTCGGCGAAGTCGAGGGAACGCTCCTGGTCGAGGCGGGCCAACATGAGCAGGTCCTCGACCAGCAGGCCCATCCGGATGGCCTCGCTCTCGATGCGGGCCATCAGCCGCTCGACGTCGGTATCGGACGGCGCGCCGCCGCGCCGGTAGAGCTCGGCGAAGCCACGGATGGAGGTCAGCGGAGTCCGCAGCTCGTGGGAGGCGTCGGCGACGAAGCGCCGCAGCCGCTGCTCGGACTGGGCGGAGTCGGTGAGGGCGGCGGAGATCCGGGCCACATGACGTTCAGGGACGAACCGAGGCGGCCGGTCTCGGTGCGCGGATCGGTGTCGGCGACCCGGCGGTCGAGCTCGCCGGCGGCGATGGCCTGCGCGGTGTGCTCGATCCGGGTCAGCGGACGCAGCCCGATCCGGACGACGATCAGCCCGGTCAGTCCGAGCAGCAGCAACAGCACCGCCCCGGAGGCGACCTCGATCCACGCCTGATTGACCACAGTGGACTCGGTGTCGTTCAGCATCGCCGCCACGGCAACGGTTCCGCCGTCGGGCTGCCACCGGTTCGGCGCCTGCACGGCGACGATCACCCGCCAGGTCGAGTTGCCGGTCACGTCCTGGGTCATGAACGGCTGCTGGCCGTGCTGGCGCACCGAGTCGAGCGTCATCGACGGCAGCTGCGGCATCACCGTCTCGTTCAGGTCCGGTGTCGCCTGGTAGCCGGGACTGCCGTCGGGATCGAAGAAGTAGATGCGGAAGCTCGTCGGCAGCGACGGATAGTTGTTGGTGGGCAGCGGATGCGGCGGCGGCCGGTTCCGGTCCACCGACTTGGCCGCGTTTTCGGTCAGCTGCGCGTCGATGCGGCCGAGCAGCGACTGCCGCAGCAGAAGTCCCGTCACCACGCCGAACAGCGCCAGCCCGACCGCCGCGAACGCCAGCAGCGACACGAGCAGCCGGGTGCGCAGCGTCCAGGAGCCGCGGGCCATGTCAGACTTCGGCCCGAGGCAGCCGAAGGGTGTAGCCGACGCCCCGAATCGTGTGCAGCAGCGGCTGACCCGAACCGTCGATCTTGCGCCGCAGGTACGAGATGTACGACTCGACGATCCGGCTGTCGCCGCCGAAGTCGTAGTTCCACACGCGATCCAGGATCTGCGTCTTGCTCACCACCTTCTCCGCGTTGACCAGAAGGTAGCGCAGCAGGTTGAACTCGGTGGGGGACAAGCGGATCTCACGGCCGTCGCGGCGCACCTCGTGGGCGTCCTCGTCCAGCTCCAGGTCGGCGTAGCGCAGCCGGCCGTCGTTGGGCTCGGGATCGTCGAGGGCGTGCGTGCGGCGCAGGATGGCCCGCAGCCGCAGCACGACCTCCTCCAGGCTGAACGGCTTGGTCACGTAGTCGTCGCCGCCGGCGGTGAGTCCGGCGATGCGGTCCTCGACGGCGTCGCGGGCGGTCAGGAACAGCACCGGCACCCGGTTGTTGCCGGCACGCAGCATGCGGGCCAGCGTGAACCCGTCGTAGTCGGGCAGCATCACGTCCAGCACGACGATGTCCGGTCTGACCTGGGCCGCCGTGGACAGCGCCGCCACACCGCAGTCGGCGGCGTGCACGTCGAAGCCGCTCAGCCGCAGCGCGGCCGACAGCAGCTCCAGGATGTTCGGCTCGTCGTCGACGACAAGGACGGTCGCCGGCGGCCCCGCGGTCGCAGTGTCCACCGGGCCAGCATGGTCGGCCAACCTGTGAGGTCGCTGGGAGGAACCTGTGAACAGCGGCGGGACCGCCCGTACGGGGGATCCCGCCGCTCGATCTGTCCTATTTGGCCAGACAGTCGTACAGGGTCTGGGTGCCGCCACCGTACGCGGAAGCCGGCACCACCTTGCAGTTCTGCTGCACCCACTGCGTGCGCTCCTGGGAGACACCGCCGCCCCGGCCGCCGAAGCCGCCGCCCTCCAGCACAAAGCCGAGGTGACCTTGGCTTTGCCACTGCTTGAGCAGATCCACGCTGGGCGCGTCGTCGGTGCCCATGAAGCCGCCCATGCCGATCACCGTGACGTCGCTGTTGACGATGAACGTCTCGGACGCCATGGCGCCGCCCTCGACGGCCAGCTTGACCGTGGCGTCGGGAGCGTTCTTGGTGACGTAGTCGAGGATCTTCTGGTCCTCGGCCGTGAGCGTGCTGCCGCCCCGACCACCGCCACCGCGGAAGCGTTGTTCCAGCTGCTCCAACTGTTCCGGCGTGGGCTGCTGGCCACCTGGAAAGCCCTGGAAGCCGCCCTGACCGCCGGCACCGCCGCCACGACGGCCACCACCCGCACCGCCGCCGAAACCACCAAAGCCGCCGCCGGGCGGCCCGGCAGTCGCGAGGCCGCCCGGACCACCGGCGCTACCAGAGTCGACCGCCGCGGCCGCCGACCACACACCCGGTGCGAGCAGCACGGCCACGATGCCGAGCACCGCGGCGATGCGAGCGCCACCCGCGTTGAGCAGCTTGGCCAGCACGAGGCCGATCACCGAGATCACGGCCACGATCGCCACCGCGTAGCGGAGCCAGCCGTTCCACGACGTGTCCCGCGACACCAGCACCCACGCCCACACCGCCGTGATCACGATGCCGGCCGGCAGCAGCAGCCAGCTGACGCCGACCGGGTGCCGATAATGCCGCCACAGCAGGGCAAGCCCCGCGCCGGCGAGCGCGGCGACGGCCGGGCCCAACTGCGTGGTGTAGTACTGGTGGAAGATGCCCTGCTGGAAGCTGAACACCAGGCTCAGCACGATCAGCCAGGTGCCCCACATGAACCAGCCGGCCCGCCGTTGGTGATCAGCGGGGAGACGGCGACGCCACGAGAACACCCCGACCACCGCGACCACCGCCAGCACGAACAGCCCCAGCGGCATCAGCCAGCTGATCTGGCCGCCGACCTGCTCGCCGAACATGCGCGTGATGCCGTTGCCCTCGGCGAAGCCACCGAAGCCACCTCCGCCGCCCCGGCCCCCGCCGCCGGGAAAACCACCGCCACCGCCCGGGAATCCGCCCGCGCCACCTGTTCCGCCGCCAGGGAAACCGCCTGCGCCGCCAGCCGCGCCGCCGCCTGTCCCACCGGGAAAGCCGCCTGCGCCGCCCGATGCCGCGCCACCCCCTGCACCGCCGGGAAAGCCGCCGCCAGCACCGCCGCCGCCGCCGCGGCCGACACCCTCGCCGAACACCCGCCCCAGCCCGTTGTAACCGAAGATCAGCGACAGCTCACCGCCGTCAGTGCTGCCACCCACGTACGGCTTCGGGCTCGGCCACACGACCGTGAGCAGCACCCACCAGAACGAGCTCACCAGCAGCACACCGCCGGCCGCCACCAGATCCCCGATCCGCCGGCCCCAGGAAGCGTTGCGCCCGAACAGGTATCCCACCGCCAACGCCGGCACGATCATCCACGCCGCCAGGCTCTTGGTCAGGAAGCCGCAGCCCACCCAGAAAGCGGCTTGTAGCAACCACTTCGTCGCGCTACGGGTGGGAATCCCGGCCTCCACCGACCGTGTGAACGCGTACGCCGCGGCCACGCACAACAGTGTCAGTGCGGCATCGGGGTTGTTCACCCGGTCGATCGCCACGGTGATCGGCGTCAACGCCAACGCGGCGGCGGCGATCAGCGCGACGTTCTCGCCGGCCCAGCGGCGAACGGTGCGGTGCAACAGGAACACTGCCGCCACGCCCTCGATCGCCTGCGGCAGCGCCAAGGCCCAGGCGTGCCAGCCGAAGATCCACACCGACACGACCTGCGGCCACAGGCCCATCGGCGGCTTGTCCACGGTGACCACGCCGGCCGGGTCGAACGAGCCGAACACGAAGTTGGTCAGGCCCTGCGACATGGACTTCACGGCCGCCGAGTAGAACTCGTTGCCCCAGCCGGATCCCCAGATGTCCCACCCGTACAGCACGGTGGCGCCCACCAGGATCGCCCCCAGCGCGTACGAACGCCACCGCGGCCGAAGGCCCGGCGACTCCTCGGGAGTCGCCGGGCCGGCCGGTGGCGCGGACGCTTGCGCGGCCGTCGTCATGCGTTTCCTTCCTTGACGGTGTTCTTGAAGACCCAGGCGCGCAGCAGCACGAACCGGGCCGCGGTGCCGATCAGCGAGGACGCCAGCAGCACCAGCAGTTCCAACCCCTTCGACGCGGTCGGGTCGAAGGCCCCGAGCGCGAGCAGCGCGCCTGAGGTGAAGGCGTAGTAGAGGGCGAAGACGATCAGCCCCTGCAGGTGGATCCGGCCGGTCGAGCCGGCGGACCGCAGGAAGGTGAAGCGCCGGTTGGCCTCCGTGTTCAGCAGCGTCGTCACCGTCAACGCCACGAAGTTCGCCACCAGCGCCGGCCACCAGGTCCGCATGATCCCGTACAGCGCCAGGTTGGCCACCGTGGACACCGCGCCGATCGCCGCGAACGACAAAAGCTGCCACAGCAGGCCGGTTTCCCGCCGGGCCACCACGGCGTCCGGGTGCTCCGGGCGCGGCGCGGGCCGCCGGGGGAGACCGTCGACCTTGGCCGAGCCGGTGGCCTTGGCGCGGGCGACGCGGATCAGGCCGCGGATGTCCTCGGTGGCGGTCTTGGCCACGTGCACGCGGGTGTCGATGTCCTCGACCCAGTCCACCGGCACCTCGTGCACCCGCAGCCCGTTGTGCTCGGCCAGCAGCAGCAGCTCGGTGTCGAAGAACCAGGAGTCGTCGGCGATGTGCGGCAGCAGCCGTCGGACCACGTCGGTGCGCGCCGCCTTGAAGCCGCACTGGGCGTCGGAGAACTTGGCGCCGTGCGAGAGCCGGATCATCGCGTTGTAACAGCGGGAGATCATCTCCCGCTTGGGGCCGCGGATGGTGCGCGAGCCCGGGGCCAGCCGCGACCCGATCGCCACGTCGGAATGGCCGTTGACCAGCGGCGCGACCAGCGGCAGCAGCGCGTTCAGGCCGGTCGACAGGTCCACGTCCATGTAGACGACGATGTCGGCGTCGCTCCAGCCCCAGGCCTTGCGCAGCGCCAGGCCGCGGCCCTTGCGGTCCAGGTGCAGCACGCGCACGCCGGGGAACTTGTCGGCCAGCTCGTTGGCGACTTCCAGGGTGGCGTCGGTGCTGGCGTTGTCGGCGACCGTGATCGTCCACTCGAACGGGAACTGCTCGGTGAGGAAGCCGTGCAGCGTCTCCACGCACCCGGGCAGCGAGCGCTCCTCGTTGTAGACCGGAACGACGATGTCCACGGTCGCGGTTCTGCCCACCGACCAGTGCCCCGACTCGGCACTCGTGTCGGTGTCGCCGCGAACGGCCGCTCCACTCATGTCAGACCACCTGACCCCAGTCGCGGTACGGCTCTGGATCGAGCCCACGTTCAGGTATGGCGGCCGTCTGTGCGAGCACGCTGGACGCATCCTTGGAGGAACCTGGGAGTCGGTCACAGCCGGGTGAACATCACGCCCCGTGACCGATACGCCTGATCTTTTTCTCACCGGCGGGTGAACCGCTCAGGGGTGGGCGTCGTAATCGTGGGCAGCAAGGCACCACTCCCTACACACGGAGGCTTCTCGTGACTCGAGGCCGTCGTATCGCGATCGGTATCGCCAGCGGCCTGACCGCCGTGACCGCACTGACCTGGCTCGGCATCCAGGAGCTCGGGGCGACTCAGTCCGGCCCCGGCTCGGTGACGAACGCCGCCGCACAGTCCCCGGTCACCGTGCAGTTGGGTGACCCGTCCAACCCGAGCGGCAGCCCGGCGGCGCCGACCACCTCGGCCAACAACGCCGGGGCGCCCGCCGCCAACGCCCTCGGGCCGGCACAGCTGGCGGCGACGACGATTCCCAAGATGGGTTCCGTCATCGAGGACAGCAAGGGTTTCGTGCTCTACCGCTTCGACAAGGACGCGCCCGGCAAGCCGTCCGCCTGCCTGGACAAGTGCGCGCTGATCTGGCCGCCGGTGCTGACCAACGGCGCCCCGGCGATCTCCGGCGTCGACCCGGCGCTGGTGGGCACGGTCGCCCGGCCCGACGGCACCATGCAGGTGACCGTCGCCGGTTGGCCGGTCTACAACTTCTCCAACGAGAAGGAGCCCGGCAAGTGGGCCGGCCAGGCCGTCGGCAACACCTGGTGGGTCATCGACTCGGCCGGCAAGAAGAACCTGACCTGCGTGCCGGCCACCCCGCCGCCCGCTCCGACCGTGCCGGCGGCCCCGCCCGCCGCGGACAACCCCGGCGCCGGCACCGCGGGCACCGACCCGAACGGCAACACCGGAACCGGCAACACCGGAACCGGCGGCTACTGACCGACTCCGCAGGGGCCACTGACAAACCCCCGCGAGTCCCGCTCTCCAACACAGCGAAATACGGTTTCAAGCACAAGCGCCGTCCGCATCCAGCGGACGGCGCTTGTGTGCCCACCGCGAGTCCCGCTCACCAGCAGCCCTGTGTCGAGTTCCGTGACTCGACATTCAGTTGCCCGAGAGCGGGACTCGCGGTGGTGTCACCGGGCCCAGGACTTGATCTTGCCGCGGACGCGGTGGATGGCGGTCTGGGTGGCACGGGGAGTGGTGCCGAGCATGCGGGCGATATCGCTGTGCGCGTGGCCGTTGGCGACCAGGGCGACCAGTTCCCGCTCGTAGGCGGTGAGGCGGGGAAGGGTGGAGGCGACCCAGTCGGCCTCGGCGCGGTCGCAGGTGAGCTCGGCGGGGTCGGCGGCGGCCAGCGGGTCGAGCTTGGTGTGGGAGTGGGCCCTGGTGGCGGTGGAGCGGCGGCGGGCTTCGTCGACGCACAGCCGCTTCACGACGGTCACCAGGAACGGGTGCAAACGGTCCAGGTCCAGCTCGGAGAAGTGCGCGGCGCGCAGCAGGGCGTCGTGGACTATGTCCTCGGCCTGCCCCGTGCCCGCGGTGTGCCGTGCCGCGATTCCGACCAGCTGCGGTCGGACCTTGGCGTACTCCTCCCAGAACCGGGCCGGGACCTCAGCGGTCTGGCCCGGTGACTGCTGTCGCATTGCCGTCCTCTCGTAGGCACAACAGGAAGAAGTTGCGAATTCATTGAGCTTCGCGAAAAAATCTCCCGTGGCGCACGGCACTGTGCACCCCGCTTGTGTCTACGGTGTAACAACGTTTGCTGTCACTGCCGGTAGGCCGTTATCTACGTCACGTGACAACTGGTCGGTCCGGCCGCTTGCTCACCCTTTCGGGTGACGTTTGGTGAGGATGGCGGTTCGCCGTGCGTAGACCCGGTGGAACGACAAGTTCCACGCAGACCAGGTGTCCGGTGTGGTGGCAGGGACCACGCCGGTTGCCTGACCGGTGGGCTGGTGTGGTGGCAGGGACCACGCCAGCCCATCCTGCGTCTCCGGGGTCCTACCGGTAGTTCTCGAACAGCTTGAGCAGCAGTCGGTGCAGCTCCTCGCACTCCTCCGGCGTGAGCGGCGCCAGCATCTCCGCGTTCATCCGCTCCACGTCGACCAGTCGCTGCCGCAGCGCCTTGGCGCCGGCCGGGGTCGGCATCACGGCGTAGCGCCGCCGGTCCCGCTCGTCCCGCTTGCGGTTGGCCAGGCCGGCCTTCTCCAGATCGTCCAGCAGCGCGACGAGATCGCTGGCGTCGATGCCGAGCCGCTCGCTGATCTCCTTCTGCGACGACGCCCCGTTGTCCTCCAGCGAGGCCAGGATCATCAGGTGCTGCGCGCGTAGATCGTGCTCGAACTGGGAGCCGGCCAGTCGGCGCCATTGCTTGGCCAGGTGCACGAACAGGAAACTGGGTAGCCGCAGCATCCGTTCCGGAAGCGCCAGCAGGTCGGTCCGGTCCGGGGTGCCCATGGCCGTGATTATACGGACCTCCCATGTTGGGGCGACCCCACGAAGTGGCGCGCAGTGGAGATCGACTGTGGTGTTGATCACATGTGGCTAACGGCCCATGGCCTCGATGGCGAACTTGCATAGTGGGCGTTCGAACAAACGCTTTCTGCGCACTTGTGCGCAGTCAAGGCGCTCCTCGGGTAGCTTTTCGATGGCCGATCGCCAGGATTCCCGGCCCCGGGGCTTGCTCTCTGCGCCGGATGCCCTAGGCTGGTCTCAGATCGAACAACAGACCTCCCGTCACCCCTCCCCCCTGGTGACGGGAAACCGGAGCCCCCGCCTTTGGCGGGGGCTCCGTGCTTCTCAGGCAATAGTGTCCGCGCACGGAGCTGGGTTGTCCGCGCACGGAGCCGGATTGTCCGCGCACGGAGCAGAGTTGTCCGCGCACGGAGCTGGTTAGCGCAGAACGTTCACCGCCCGCGCCACCACCAGCACGACGATCACCAGCGACACCATCGACTGGGCCATCATCGCCAGCTTCGCCCACGGTCGCATCGGCAGCACGTCGGTCGGGCTGAACGCGGTGGCGTTGGTGAACGACAGGTACAGGTAGTCCACGTACCAGGGCTCCCAGTCCTTCGGCGCCAGCTCGGGGCTCGACATCTGTGGGAACAGGAAGTCCGGGAACTCGCGCGCGCCCATCGCCCGCAGCCCCGGCCCGCCCCGGTCGAACTCCCAGTACCAGAGCGCGAACACGATGACGTTGGTGACGTAGATGTCCGCGCCGGTGGTCAGCAGCTCCAGGGCGTTGTCGCCGATGGTGCCGTCCAGGATGTGCCGGACCAGCTGCACGCCGTTGAGGGCGTTGGCCGCGCTCACCAGCAGCGCCACCACCAGCCCGATCCGCCGCTCGGCCGCGCTGTGCTTGCTGATCCGCCCCGGGTTGGCGATCAGCAGCGCCACCATCAGCGTGAACGTCAGCGAGGGCAGCAGCCACCACGGCAGGAACGTCATGGTCTGCGGCAGCGGCAGCTGGAGGGCCAGCGCGACGGCGATGGCGCCGGCCACGGCCCAGCGCTGCTCGGTCTGCGTCTCCCGCTGCCAGGCGGGAGTCTCCGGTTCGGTCACCCGGACATGGTGGCCGTCCCGGCCCGGACACGCAGACGGGCGGGGTGCTCCTAGGAGCGCCCCGCCCGTCACGTTAGCGGCCGACCAGTAGGTCGCCTCTCGGCGAGTTACGCAGCACGGCTCCAGCCGAACGGTATTCCGTGCCCGTGGTTTCAGATGCGGCCCGGGGGACACGTACTGGTCAACCACTGCCTACAACGGTACGTGGCGCGGTCTTGTTCCCGCATCCCTCGGGAGGTGCAAACGCCCACGTGACCATGATCACGGAGGGTGGTGGTTTACCCGCCCAACCCCCGCGAGTCCCGCTCTCGGGCAGCCATGGCGCAGGTTCCGTCGCTTCCCCTCCCCGGACGCGGCGGCCCGATCCGCCCGGGTTCTCGGTCAGGGTGTGGCCGGAAATGGAGGTTTCCGGGTCGTGGGAGTGCGTTGACAAATGGGGGTCAGGACGGTGTTGTTGGGGCATGACCGCCATCGCGAACCGGGTGTGCAACGGCGTCGTTACGCGTGTGTTGCACTGTCCCCGCTGATCGTCTGCCCAGGTCCGGGGCACGCCCGAATTGGTGGACTACCGACGAAAGTCGTAGGCCGTACTGCCTAGCGGCTCACACGAATACGCGGTTGGAATACCGGTGTGTGGCCGATCAGAATGGTGGAGTACCAACTCTGCCCTGCGGTTGAGGTACCACATCATGAATGATCCTGGCCCGGTTGGACGTGGCGAGCTCCTGCGCTCGGCACGGGAACTGCTGGCGGGTGGGAGCGTGCTGTTCTGCGGCCCCGCCGGCATCGGCAAGTCGACGCTGCTGGCGGCGCTCGCGGGCGCCGACGGCGGCGGGACTGTGCTGCGCTGCGCGCCGGCCGAGTCGGACCGAAGACTTCCCTTCGTCTGCCTGATCGACCTGCTCGCGGACGTCACGGACGACGTCCTCGCGAGGCTGCCCGCGCCGCTGCGGGCCGCGCTGGAGGCGGCGCTGCTGCGCGGCGAGCACCCGACGTCGGACCAGAGCCGGCTCGGGGTGCGCTTGGCCGTGCTCCAGGTGTTGCAGCTGCTGTCGGACCGGGCGCCGGTCACATTGGTGATCGACGACCTCCAGTGGGTGGACCGGCCCAGCGCCGAGGTGCTGGCCTTCGTCGCCCGCCGGCTGACCGGGGACCGGCTGCGCGTGCTGGCCGCCGAGCGCGTGCCGGACGGTGAGCAGCCGCTGCACCGCAACCTGTGCCCGCCGGATGTGGCCGAACTGCCGGTGCCGCCGCTGACTCCCCGCGACGTCGCCCGGTTGTTGCTGCGGGACAACGGAGTTCTGCTGCCGCACGGCTCCGTGCTGCAGATCCACCAGCTGGCCGACGGCAATCCCTTCTACGCCTTGGAACTGGGCCGGGCCGTGCTGCGCTCCGGAGTCCCGGAGAGCCCCGGTCGTCCGCTGCCGGTGCCGCGTCGGCTGCGGGCGCTGCTGCTGGACCGGCTCGGCGAGCTGAGCGAACGTGCCCAGGCCACGCTGCTGTTGGCCAGCGCCGCGACCCGGCCGAGCCTCACCTTGCTGCGGGCGGCCGGACGGCCCGACGCCGCCGAGGACCTGGTCGCCGCCGAGCGGTGCGATCTGGCCGTGGCCGACGACGACGGCATTGTGCGGTTCAGACATCCGCTCATCCGAGCGGCCATCTACGCCGAGGCCCCCT
>NZ_KK037166.1:3571385-3577155 GCF_000568255.1 Kutzneria sp. 744 | reverse complement strand
GCGGATGTGGCTGGCTGGCCGGGCGTTGCTCGGCGGCCGACACCGTCGAGGCGGTCGAGCAGGCCGCGCGCTCGGCGGAGCTGGCCACGTTGGCCGGCGACGCGTCGACCGCTGTCCGCGCGCTGACCCGGCTCGCGCATCTCCAGTCCCTGCGCGGGGATCCGGCCGCGCGTGCCACCGTGGCCAAGGCGATCGAAATCGTCGAACGCCATCCGCAGGCCGAGTCCTGGGAGCTGGAACGGCACCAGGCCGTGATCGAGCTGGGCGACGATGATCTCCAACGGGCCGAGCGGCGGCTGTTGTCGTTGCTGCGCAAGGTGGAGGAGACCGCCGCCGTCGAGGACACCGTGGCGATCATGGTCACGCTGGCCGAGGTGCAGTCGCGGGCCGGGCAGTGCCGCCGGGCCGTCGACACCGCGCAGCGGGCCATGACCTTGTTCTCCGAGGCCGGCATCAGCTGCCCGCCCGCCTTGTTCGCGGCCGCGCTGGCCGAGGCCAACGGCGGCAGCGTCGAGGCCGCCACCGAGCACGCCGAGCGTGGCGCGCGGGAGTCGGCGGCGGACGGTGATCAACTGTATCTGATGCGTAACTTGGCCGTACTGGGCCAGATTCAGCTCACCACGGGCGACGCCGCGGCCGCCGTGGAGACGCTGTGCCGGGTCAGCGAGATCGGCCGCCGCATGGACATCCGTGATCCCGCCGTCGTTCGCTGGCACGCCGACCTGGCCGAGGCCCTCGTCGCCACCGGGGCGCTGGAGGACGCCCGGGAGCTCATCGAGCTGACTTCCCGGCAGGCCCTTGACTTCGGCCGTCACGGGGTGCTGGCCAACCTCGAACGATCCGCCGCGTTGCTGGCCGTGGCCACCGGTCTGCCCAACGACGGCGTCGCCCGCCTCCGGGCCGTCGCCGACGGTCAGGCTGGTCTGGACCGGGCCCGCACGCTCGTCGCCCTCGCCGGCGTCGAACGCCGCTGCCGCCGCCGCGCCGCCGCCCGGGCGGCCTTGTCCGAGGCTTACGACATTTGCGTCGCCATCTCCGCCACCCCTTGGGCCGATCGCGTCCGCGAGGAGTTGGACCGCACCGGCGCCCAGTCCCGGGCGGATCACGCGGTGGCGTTGACCGTTGCCGAGCAACGGGTCGCCGAGCTGGTTCGTGCCGGTTCCACCAACCGCGAGGTGGCGGCGGTGTTGTTCATCAGCGTGAAGACGGTCGAGGCCACCTTGTCGAGGATCTATCGCAAAGTAGGCGTCCGGTCACGCACCGAGTTGGTCCGCGCCATGGACGTCCCCGTGCCGGAGGCCCGCCGACCCGAACCCGAGCCCCTCCGCAGCCAGGCCGTCTGAGACATCGGCGGCTTGTGGGGCCGGGGCAAGGGTTTCCTCGGTTTCACGGACGGTGGTCGGGCAATAGCGTTTGGTGAGTCCCGATCGCCCCCTGCACTGGGAGAGCAGACGTGAAGACGTTGAGGATCATCGGCGCGCTGGTGGCGCCGCTTGCCATTGCCGCGGTGGCGGCCCCGGTGGCGCTGGCCGCCCCGCAGCCGCGCGTGGCGCTGCGCAACGACGTGGTGAGCGGATTGGCGCAGGCCCAGGCGTTGGGCGCCGTGCCGGCGGAGCAGCGGGTGTCGGTGGCGGTCAGCCTGAACCTGCGCAACGGCGCGGAGCTGGACCGCACGATCGCCGCGGTCAACGACCCGCATTCGGCCCAGTACGGCCACTTCCTCACCCCCGAGCAGTTCACGGCCAGCTTCGGCCCGACGGACGACCAGGTCAACCGGGTCAAGGAATACCTGCGGGGACAGGGCCTGTCGGTGGACGCGGTGAGCGGCAACCACCTCACCGTCGACGCGAGCGGGCCGGCCGCGGCGGTCCAGAAGGCGTTCGGCACGACCCTGGCCAACTACCGTGACGGCAAGACGAACCGGCCCTTCTACGCCAACACCGCGGCCCCGACCCTGCCGTCCGACCTGGCCGGAGTGGTGCTCGACGTCGCTGGTCTGAACAACCGCAGCCTCCGCGTGCACCACACCAAGCTCGACCCGCACGCCGGTCCGGGCGGTGGCTTCACGCCCACTCAGCTCAAGGGCGCTTACGACGTGACGTCCACCGGCTACACCGGTTCGGGCCAGACGGTGGCGCTGTGGGAGTTCGACGGCTTCCAGCAGTCCAACATCACCAAGTACGACAGCAACTACGCCACCGGCTCGCCGACCCCCAAGGTGCAGAAGGTCTCCGGCGGCTCGGGTGCGCTCGGCGACGGCCAGGTCGAGGTGGAGCTGGACATCGAAGCGATCCAGGCGATCGCGCCCAAGGCCGCCATCACCGTGTTCGAGGCGCCCAACACCGACCAGGGCGAGGTCGACCTGGCCAACGCCATCGTCTCCAGCAAGATCTCCGTCACCTCGATCAGCTGGGGACTTTCGGAGAAGGGCCGCACCGCCTCGGGCATGCAGGCCGTGGACAACGTGCTGAAGCAGGGCGCGGCGCAGGGCCAGAGCTTCTTCGCGGCCTCGGGTGACAGCGGCTCCGACGACAACGGCGACGGCAGCACCACGGTCGACTTCCCGGCCAGCGACCCGTACGTCACGGGTGTGGGCGGCACCAACCTGTCCACGTCGACCACCACCACGTGGAAGAGCGAGACGGGCTGGAACGGCTCGGGCGGCGGCACTTCCACGGTGTTCGCGCTGCCCTCGTTCCAGAGCGGCGTGAAGATCGGCAGCACCAACAAGCGCCAGGTGCCCGATGTGTCGGCGCAGGGTGGCCCAACGGGCATTTCCGTCTACACCCAGGGGCAGTGGACTTCCGTGTACGGCACGTCCGGCGCGGCCCCGATCTGGGCCGGCGTGGCGGCGGTCTACAACCAGGCCGCGGCGGCCAAGGGCAAGACCGGCCTGGGTTCGGCCAACGCCAAGCTGTACGGGCTGGCCAAGGCCGACTTCCACGACATCACCAGCGGCAGCAACGGCGCCTACAAGGCGGGCACGGGATTCGACCTGGTGACGGGCATCGGCACGCCGGACACCGCGAAGATCCTGGCCGCCGGAATCAAGTAGCTCCCGGCGATCTGGTCGCCATCTGGAAAAAACGTCGCGCCCCGTCCGGCTTGCACAGCCGGGCGGGGCGCCGTCGTGATCACGCGGTGTTGCAAACACCTGGCCAGAGCGTGAGCGTTACTCGGCCGCTCGGGTGATGACCCCTCACATGTGCCAATTTCGCGTTTTGCCAGGTCAGCGAGAGAACGCTTTCACGAGACCCCTCCCGAACCTGGCAGTCCGCTGAGTGTTTGCTCCGAACACTGCGTGAAACGGGCACTTCTGTCGCACCATGTTCCGCGTGCAGGACGATCACACGAACAGCAGACTTGCCCTGCTGATGCGCAGACAGCCCGTGCAGGCAAGGGGAGCGGCCACCGTGACCGCCATCCTCGACGCATGCCAGACGCTGCTGGGCGAGCGGGACTACGACTCGATCACGACGGCGCGCATCGCGGAGTTCGCGGGCATTCCCATCGGGTCCTTCTACCAATACTTCCCCGACAAGCGGTCGGTGGTGCGGGCGTTGGCCCTGCGCAGCACCGACAAGTTCCTGGGCGAGGTCGAGGAGTACTTCGGCGCGGCGCCGGACGACTGGCGCCAGGCGGTCGCCGGAGTGCTGGCGGTGCACGAGCGCATGCGCAAACAGGACGCCAACTTCGGGCGCGTCCGGTTCGCAGAAGTGCTCGACAACCACCTCGAGGACCCCGAGTCCGACCACCGCCGTATGGTGGCCGACCGGCTCGGCGCCCTGTTCGCCACCCGGTACAAGGTGCGCAAGGGCGCGGGTTACCGGCTGGCGTTCCTGGCCGCGGTGGAATCCGGCGGGTCACTGCTGCAGATGGCCGACCGGGTGCCCAGCCGGCAGCGACGCCAGGTGGTCGGCACGGCACAGGAAGTCATCACTACGCTGTTGGCCAAGGCGCTGGAGAAGAGCTGACGGCGAGAGGACACCGCGCGAATGGCCACTGACCTGTCGAGTTTTCCTCGGATCCAGTTGGGACAGTGGCCGTCGCCGCTCCAGGCGTGCCCGCGCCTGTCCGACCGCCTCGGCCGGACGGTTCTCGTCAAGCGCGACGATGTGGGCCTGCTCGGGGTCGGCGGCAACAAGCTGCGGAAACTCGAGTTCCTGCTGGGCGCCGCCCTCCGTGACGGCGCCCAGCGGGTCGTCACCTTCGGCGCGGTCCAGACCAACCACGGTCGGCTGACCGCGGCCGCCTGCGCGCGCCTCGGGCTGCCCTGCGATCTGGTGCTGACGCGCTCGGTGCCGCGCGAGGGCGAGGCCTACGAGCGGTCGGGCAACATCCTGCTCGACCATGTGTACGGAGCGACCGTGCACGTGGTCGACACGGATGAGCAGGCCGAGGTTCGTCACCAGGAGTTGTTGGCTGCTCACGGAAACGTGGCGTCCATCCCGGTCGGTGGCTCCACCGGCGTAGGGGCACTCGGCTATGTGGCGGCGGTCGCCGAGCTGATCGAGCAGTTCGGCGACACCGGCGTGTGGCCGAGCAAGCTGGTCGCGCCGCTGGCCAGCGCCGGCACCGCGGCCGGCCTGCTGGCCGGTGCGGCCGCGTTCGGCTGGGAGATCGACATCGAGCTGATCGCCGTGTCCCGTCCGGCCGAACAGGCTCGCGACGTGTTGCTGCCGATACTCGACGAGACGGCCGCGCTGCTGGACATCGCGCCGCCGTCGCTGGACCGCGTGCGCATCACCGACCGCACCCTCGGCCCCGGCTACGGCCGGCCCACCGAGGACGTGTGGCGGGCCATCTCGCTGTTCGGCTCGACCGAGGCGATCACGCTGGAGCCCGTCTACTCGGGCAAGACCGCGGCGGCCTTGGTGTCGCTCGTCGAGGACGACTCCATCGGCCCGCACGAGACGGTCCTGTTCCTCCACACCGGCGGCCTGCCCGGCCTGTTCGCCTACACCCCCGAGGCCACCACGCATCTGGCTCCATGACGCTCGGAACGCGCCATTCCTCTACCCGGAGTGCAGGAAAGGCGCGTTCCCGACGCACGGGTGGCCGCCCCCGGCTTGCTCGTGACCGGGCGGTGGTGTGAGGTGGCGGCGTGGCAGACACCTTTGACGTAGTCGTGATCGGCGCCGGCGCGGTCGGCGAGAACGTGGCCGCCCGGGCGGTGCGGGGCGGGCTGACCGCCGCCTTGGTCGAGCACGAGCTGGTCGGCGGCGAGTGCTCGTACTGGGCGTGCATGCCGAGCAAGGCTCTGCTGCGGCCCGGCCACGCGCTGGCCGCCGCCCGCCGGCTCCCGGGCGTGCCCGTCGGCGATCACCTGGACGCTGCCAAGGTGCTGGAGCGCCGCACCTACTTCACGTCCAACTGGGACGACGCCGGCCAGGTGCAGTGGGCCGACGGCGCGGGCATCACGGTGATCCGCGGCAGCGCCCGGCTGGACGGGGAGCGCCGGGTCGTGGTCGGCGACCGCACGCTGATCGCCCGCCAGGCCGTGGCCGTGTGCACCGGCAGCGTGGCGGTCATCCCTCCGCTTGAGGGTATTGCCGACACGAGGGTGTGGACGTCCCGCGAGGCCACCTCGGCCAAGGAGGTGCCGGGCCGGCTGATCGTGCTCGGCGGCGGCGTGGTCGGCGTGGAGCTGGCGCAGGCGTGGCGGCGGCTCGGGTCCGAGGTGGACCTCGTGATCACGAGCGAGCTGCCGCTGCCCAGGCTGGAGCCGATCGCCGGCGAGCTGGTGGCCGAGGGCCTGCGTGAGGACGGC
>NZ_KK037166.1:3561799-3571209 GCF_000568255.1 Kutzneria sp. 744 | reverse complement strand
CGGGTAAGGCGTCCTTCCCTGCATCAGGACAGCGCCAGGTTGAGGGTGCGCTGGGCGATGGACTTGAGGGCGGGGTCGTCGGCGGCGCTGGGGCGTCCGATCCAGACGGTCTCCACGATCCGCACGGTGCCGCCGGAGCGGTTGCTGGTGAAGGCGGCGCGGTCGAACGACGTCGGGCCGCCCGGCCACGGGCGCTCCTTGAGCAGCTCGGTGATGCCGCCGGTGCCGGGCTGCTCGGCCAGCGACTGGAACTGCGCCGCCGGCTCGGCCCCCACGAAGCGGATCTCGGCCACGGCCACGCCGGCCGGGTCGCCGGCGTTCTCGGCCCGGTAGTTCCACCGCCGCAGGTTCACGCACTGGTTGTGGCTCAGCCACACCTGCACGTCCCCGTACGCGTGCTCGACGCAGTGGCCGCCGTCGTCGGAGGCGTCGACCTTCGTGTACCCGGCGGTGGCCTGTGGTGCAGCGGCGGGCGCGCTGCCGCCGGTGGTGAGGGCGGCGATGACACTGCCGACGGCCAGGGCCCCGATCAACGCCGCGGCCCCGATGGGCAGCCAGCGGCGGCGCTTCTTCGCCGGCAGCTCGGCCGGGGCGGCCTTGGCGAGGGCGAAGCCCTCGGCGACCAGCTCGTCGGTGGCGAACCGCTCGTCCGGGCACAGATGAATGAGGAGACCGCCGGCCTGCTCGGCGGTCAGCGCCGGCGCGGCCGCGGCGACATCGCGCACGGCGGCCAGCAGCGTGGTCGGCATCGGGTGCAGGACGCGGATGCCCCGGTCGACATCCATCTGCGGCTGCGTCACCTGACCGACGTAAGGGCCGATGGCCAGAATCAGCCGAACGGGTAAGCCGGTCTCGCGCACCGCCTCGGCCACGGCCTCGGTCACGCCGACCGCCTCGGCCGCCGGGTTCAGCGTCGGATCGGGCCCGACCAGCGGCCAGCCGTCGATCTTCCACTGCCCGGTGACCGGCGCGTCCAGCCGCATCGCCGGATCGGGCAGGTCGACGCCGGCGATCACCACGACGGCGTTGGGCAGCACCAGCACCATGTCCACCGGCCGGGACCGGCCCGGCGGCAGGTAGCCGGCCAGGGCGACCCCGCCGAGCACGGCGTCGCCGCCGCCCCACGAGGCCAGCGCGGCCTTGACGTCGGCCGCCACCGCGGACTGCGCGTCGCCCAGTCGCACCAGGCGCACGGCGCCACCTCCCAGCTGCTGGACATCCCGAGGGAACAACGGTAACCGGCCCGGATGGTGACGCCACGGCCCGGGCGTGACCGAGCTTGCGAGGTCACCATCGAGCACAGGGACCTGGGTCGCAGACCCGCCGAGCGCTAGCGAGGTGGGCCTGTGACCGAGCTTGCGAGGTCACCATCCAGCACAGGAGCCGGGTCGCGGACCCGCCGAGCGCCGGCGAGGCCGGTCTGTGAGCGAGCTCACCCGTGTCGGTGCCCCCTCGCGCGGGTGATCTCTGTCCCGCGATGTGCCGGTTGCGGTGGCGGCTGGGCCCGAACCCAGGGCAGAATGGCGCATCGGCTTGATCCGCTGGTGGTCACCGACACGTGTGAGGGCGTAGGGGAAGACGTCCCTCGGCAGGTGCGGAGGTCAGCAGTGAACAACCGTGGCAAGACCAGTGGCGTGGTGTACGTCCACTCGTCGCCGTCTGCGGTCTGTCCGCACGTCGAGTGGGCCATCTCGGGCACCCTCGGGGTCCGGGCGGACTTGCGGTGGTCGGCACAGCCGGCCGCGCCCGGCCAGTTGCGCGCGGAATGCGCGTGGACCGGCGACCCGGGCACGGGCGCGCAGCTTTCCGGCGCGCTCAAGGCATGGCCCATGATCCGGTTCGAGGTCACCGAGGACCCGAGCCCCGGTGTGGACGGCGAGCGCTTCTGCTTCGCCCCCGGCATCGGGCTCTGGCACGCCCGCGCCGCCGCCAACGGCGACGTCGTGGTGGCCGAGGACCAGTTGCGGGCGCTGGCGGCCAAGGCCAGGGCCGGTGAGTCCTTCGCGCACGGCGTCGACTCCCTGCTCGGCAAGCCCTGGGACGACGCGCTGGAGCCGTTCCGCCGGGCCGGCGACGGCGCCCCGGTGACCTGGTTGCACCGGGTCGGGTGAGTCGTGGCACTCTCGATGGTGTGACCCCGCAGGCCTCACCCAACCGGTCGACGTTGACCTGGCTGATCCCGATCACGCTGCTCGTCGCCGTCTGCGCGCTGGTGGGTGGCCTGATCGCCCGCCAGGTCTACGCCTCGACCAAGCCGCCGGCCGCCACCCTGCAGCCACCGGTCGTGACGAGCACGCCCGAGGCGACCAGCGACCCGGGCACCGGGGACCCGCACTCGGTCATCTTCACGCCGTTCGCGATGAGCGACCCGCAGTTCAAGCCGGTCCAGAGCGCGATACAGAACTACTTCAACGCGGTCAACGACCAGAACTACGGCCTGTGGAAGCAGACCATGACGCCCAACGTGACCTCGCAGCAGACCGAGTACAACTGGCGGGACGGCTTCAGGACCACCAAGGACTCGGACATGAAGGTCTACCGCATCGAGGCCACCGCCAATGGCGCGGACGTGTTCGGCTCCTTCACCAGCCGGCAGGACGTCAACAACGCGCCACCCGATCTGAAGGTGCCGTGCATCAACTGGTGGATGGTGTGGCCGATGGTGAAATCGGGCAACGCCTTCCGGATCGACAGTCCGTCCATCGTGAAGAAGAAGTGCGACGCATGAGAAAGTGTCATCCCCGAAGGGGCCCTTCCCCCAGACACGGGAAGGGCCCCCTTCGGGAATGCCACTGTCTGTACTGACTCAGGCCTTGGTGAAGGCCAGCGCCACATTGTGGCCGCCGAAGCCGAACGAGTCGTTGATGGCGGCGTTCAGCTCGATCTTGCGCGGCTGACCGGCGACGACCTCGTGCAGCAGCGCCGGGTCCGGGTTCTCCAGGTTCGCGGTCGGCGGGATCACGTTGTCCCGCACCGACAGCGCGGTCGCGATCGCCTCCACCGCGCCCGACGCGCCCAGCAGGTGCCCCAGGGAACCCTTCGGCGCGGTCAGCAGCGGGTGGGCGCCGATCGCCCGGTTGATGGCGATCGACTCGATCGTGTCGCCGACCGGGGTGGAGGTGGCGTGGCAGTTCACGTGCCCGATGTCGGAGGCGGACAGCTCGCCGTTGCGCATGGCGGCCTGGATGGCCCGCAGCTGGCCGTTGCCCTCCGGGTCGGGCGCGGTGATGTGGTGCGCGTCCGAGCTGGTGCCGATGCCGGCGAGCCGGGCGTACACCTTGGCGCCGCGCGCCTTCGCGAAGTCGGCCCGCTCCAGCACCATGATGCCCGCGCCCTCGCCGAGCACGAAGCCGTCGCGCTCGCCGTCGAACGGCCGCGAGGCCTTCTCCGGCTCGCTGTTGCGGGTGGACATGGTCCTGGCCTGCGCGAAGCCGGCCATGGTGATGCCGGTGATGCACGCCTCGGCGCCGCCCGCGATGACCACGTCGGCCTCGCCGCTGCGGATCATCCGGTACGCCCAGGCGATCGCCTCCGCGCCGGAGGCGCAGGCCGACACCGGGGCGTGCACCCCGGCCCGGGCCTTGGCCCACAGCCCGACGTGCGCGGCCGGGCCGTTGGGCATCAGCATCGGCACGGTCAGCGGCGACACCTTGCGCAGGCCCGCCGTCTCCAGCAGGTCGTCCTGCGAGAGCAGGGTGAGCGCGCCGCCGATGCCGGTGCCGATGATCACCGCGAGCCGCTCCGGCTCGACGGCGTTCTCGTCGAGACCGGCGTCGGCGTAAGCCTGCCGGGACGCCACCATGGCGACCTGCTCACTGCGGTCGAGCCGACGGGCCTCGACCCTGGGCAGGATCTCGGTGGGGTCTACCTTGAGCTGCGCGGCGATCTGCACCGGCAGTTCGTACTTGTGCACCCAGTCCGCGTCCAGGGTCGACACCCCGCTGCGGCCGGCGAGCAGGCCGTCCCAGGTGGACGCGACGTCCCCGCCCAGAGGGGTCGTCGCGCCGACACCGGTGACGACGACGTCGACAGAGCTCACTGCGCCTCCGCTCTACAACAGTTCGTTCGTGAACAGCTCAGACCTTGCTGGCGATGTAGTTCACCGCGTCGCCGACGGTCTTGAGGTTGGCCAGCTCGTCGTCCGGGATCTTCACGCCGAACTTGTCCTCGGCCTGCACCGCGATCTCCACCATGGACAGCGAGTCGATGTCCAGGTCGTCGACGAAGGACTTCTCGATCGTCACGTCGTCGACGGCGACACCGGCGACCTCCTCGACGATCTCGGCCAGCCCGGTGCGGATCTCCTCGTTGTCCACCTTGGTGGTTCCTTTCCTCGTGATTCCCGGCGGCGCGGGTCGCCCGCCGGAAGTTCTTGCGCCCGCGGTCACGGGCAGACGGCCACCTGGCCGGAGTAGGACAGGCCGGCGCCGAAGCCGACCAGGAGCATCACGTCGCCGCTGGCGATCCGGCCGGCCGCCCGCATGTGGTCGATGGCCATCGGGATCGAGGCGGACGAGGTGTTGCCGGAGTGGACGATGTCGTCGGCGACGACGAGGTCCTCCCGGGCGCCACGGGCCCGCAGCTTCTTGGCGATGTGCTCCACGATGCGCAGGTTGGCCTGGTGCGGCACCAGCACGTCGATGTCGGACAGCTTCACCCCGGCCGCCTCGACGGCGCGCTCGGCGATCGGCGCGATCTGCGTGGTGGCCCAGCGGAAGACCGACTGGCCCTCCTGGAAGATGTGGCCGTTCTCGGTCAGCCCGATCATGTCGACCAGGTCGCCCGAGCTGCCCAGCACGGCCGGCGCGATCAGCGGCTCGTCGGACGCGCCGACCACGCAGGCGCCCGCGCCGTCGGCGAAGATGATGCAGTTGCCGCGGTCGGACCAGTCCACCCAGTCGGTGAACCGCTCCGCGCCGATCACCAGCACCTTGTTGGCGCTGCCACCGCGGATCATGTCGCTGGCCACGGTCAGCGAGTACGGGAAGCCGGCGCACGCGGCGTTCAGGTCGAACGCGGCCGGCGAGCTGACGCCGATCCGGTCCGCGGTCTGCGCGGCGGCGTTGGGGATGTTGCCGGGCATGGTGCAGGTGGCCACCATGACCGTGTCGATCTCCTCGGGCGACACGCCCGAGTCCGCCAGCGCCTTGGCGCCCGCCTCGACGGCCATGTCCACCAGCGACTGGTCGGGATCGGCCAGCCGGCGCTCGACGATGCCGACGCGCTGGCGGATCCACTCGTCGTTGGTGTCGACGCCCATCGCCGCGATGTCGTCGTTGGTGACGACCCGGTTGCCCTGCGCGCTGCCGAAGCCCAGCAACCGCGTGCCGGCCGGGCCGGTGCGGCCGATCAACCTGGGACGCTCGCTCACTGCTGCACCTCGCTGGCGCTCGGTGTCCGCGTTCGCGGACGCTCTGCGTTGAATGGCTCGCTCGCAAGCTCGCTCACTGCCGCACCGCCTCCACTGCCTTGTCCAGGTCCGCCGGGGTCTTGATGGCGATCGGGTTGGTCACGACGCCCTTGAGCTGCCGCTTGACCAGTCCGGTGAGCGCGCCGCCCGGGGCCAGTTCGATGGTGGTCGTCACGCCGGAGCGGGCCAGCGTGTCCATGCACAGGTCCCAGCGCACCGGCAGGGTCACCTGGGCGACCAGGCGGCCGAGCATCTCGGCGCCGCTGGTCACGACGGAACCGTCCGCATTGGACAGCAGCGGGTGGGTCGGGTCGGCGGTGGTGACACCGGCGGCCCGGTCCCGCAGCGTGTCCCGCGCCGGGTCCATGTAGTGCGTGTGGAAGGCGCCCGCCACCTTCAGCATCACGACCTTGGTGCCGGCCGGACGCTCGTCGGCCAGCTTCTGCAGCGCGGTCAGCGACCCGGCCGCCACGGTCTGGCCCGCGCCGTTGCGGTTGGCCGGCACGAGGCCGTACTCGTCGAGACGGGCCAGCAGCTCATCGGCCTCGCCGCCCATCACCGCCGCCATGCCGGTCGGCTCCAGCGCGCACGCGTCGGCCATCGCCCGGCCACGCACCGCGGCCAGCGCCACCGCGTCGTCCATGGAGAGCACGCCCGCGATCGCGGAGGCGGCGAGTTCGCCGATGGAGTGACCGGCGACCGGGGCCGCGTTCGGCACCGTGACGCGGCGCTGGAGTTCGCGGAAGGCCACCAGCGTCAGCGCGACGATCAGCGGCTGCGTGATCGCGGTGTCCTTGATCTCCTCTGCGTCCGCCGTCGAGCCGAGCCGGGCCAGGTCCAGGCCGGTGGTCTCGGACCAGCCGGCGATCAGCTCCGCCACGCCGTCCAGTTCGAGCCATGGAGCGAGCATGCCGGGAGCCTGGGACCCCTGTCCGGGGGCTAGGAGCGCGATCACCCGCTCACTGAACACGGTCGCGGCGGCGCGGTGTGATGTCGCCACCGACGAAGTCCGGTGGTCAGCGTTGTAGGAACCCTACAAAGGTTGCCGGAATATGACCACTGAGCGGCGGGCTGGGTTGTCGAAGGCGTCGCACAATACCCCTGAGGCGCTGCTCACTCCCGCCGGGCACCGCTGCTCCGTTCGGCCGCTGATCACCACCCCCGATGCTTCCCAGCACTCACCACAGGCCGCGGGCCTTGGCGAGGCGGCCGACGGTCAGTGCCACCCGCAGCACCAGGGCGTCGCGGGGGTCGTTGGCGTTGCGGCCGGTCAGCTCGGTGACCCGCTTGAGCCGGTAGCGGACGGTGTTGGGGTGCACGAACAGGTTGCGGGCGCACGCCTCCAGCACGCCGCCCGTCTCCAGGAAGGCGTCGACCGTGGCCATCAGGCCGCCGGTGGCCTCCTCCAGCGGGCGGGCGATGCGGTCGATCAGTTGCCACTCCGCCTCCGGGTCGCCGGCCAGGGCCCGCTCCGGCAGCAGGTCCAACGACCGCACCGGCCGTGGCGCGGTCGGCCAGCCGACGACGGCCCGCAGCCCGGACAGGGCGTCGGAGGCGCTGCGGTGGGCCTCGGCGATGCTGTCGACCGTCGGGCCGACCACCACCGGGCCGGGGCCGAACGCCTCGGCCATCTTGGTCAGCACCTCGTGGCCGCGGGCCTCGTCCTCGGAGCCGCCGAGCACCACCACCAGCCGTGAACCCTGGACGCTGAGCAGCACCGGGCGGTGCACCCGGGCGGCGCGGCTGCGCACGTCGAACACCACCCGGGTCGGCTCGGTCGACATCGGGTTGCCGACCAGCACCGTCGCCTCGGCCGACTGCTCCCAGCCCAGCGCGGAGGCGCGGGACAGCAGCGACTCCTCGGCGTCGCCACGGACGATGCCGTCCACGATCAACGCCTCCAGCCGGGCATCCCAGGCGCCGCGAGCCTCGGCCGCGGCGGCGTAGGAGGTGGCGGCGGCGAAGGCGATCTCCCGGCCGTAGCGCAGGACCGCTTCGGTGAGCTGGGCTCGCTCCTTCTCGTCGGCGGCGATCTCCGGCAGCATGCGCTCGAAGACCTCCAACGCCACCCGGACGAGTTCCACGGTCTGGCGCAGGCTCACCCACCGTGACATGTCCTTGGGGGCGGAGCGGAAGGCCTCGGCCGTCAGGCGGATCGCCTGCTTGTTGTCACGCAACCAGGACACGAAGCCGGCGACCCCGGTCTGGGTGACCATCAGCACGCTGGCCCGCTGGTCGGCCGGCAGCCGCCGGAACCACGGCAGCCGCTCCTCCATCTCGCCGATCGTGCCGGTGGCCAGCCGACCCGAGGCGTGTTCCAGCCGGCGCAGCGTCTCCGCGGACAGCGAGTCCCACGCCAGTTCACTCATGGTTCCCAGCTTCGCACGCCACCCACCCGTCCGAAGGAACAACCGGCTCGTGCCGGGAAATCGCCCCTATGTTCGGCGGTGTCGAAGCCTTGGAGGAGGTCGTCTTGCGAAGACTGCTGCCCGTCGCGCTCAGCCTGCTCGCCGTCGCACTGCTGGTCACGCCGGCACGCGCGGAGCGGGTCGTGTGGGCTCCCTGCCCCGGCGCGCTCGCCGCACTCGAATGCACCACGCTTTCCGTTCCCCTGGACTACGCCCATCCCGACCAGGGCACCATCGCCGTGGTCGTCAGCCGTCGTGCGGCGTCCGATCCCGCGCACCACAAGGGAGTGCTGCTCATCAATCCCGGTGGTCCCGGCGGCAGCGGGCTTGCCATGCCGCGCTACATCGCCGACCACACCCCGCTCGGCCAGTACTACGACCTGGTCGGCTTCGACCCTCGCGGCGTCGGGGCGTCGACCGCCCTGCGCTGCCTGAAGCCGGTCGGCCTGGCGTCGTTGGATTCCCGGCCGGCCGACGACCAGTTCGCCTTGTGGGCCGCCGATGCTCGTTCGTCCGAGGACGCCTGCGCCCAGGCCGGCGGCGGCATCCGGCCGTTCGTCAACACCCGGGACACCGCCCGCGACATGGACCAGATTCGGGCCGCCCTGGGCGTGTCGAAGATCAACTATCTGGGCTACTCCTACGGCACCTATCTCGGGGCCGTCTACGGGAGTTTGTTCCCCGATCGGCTGAACCTGTCGGTCCTGGACTCGTCGGTGCATCCCGAGTGGATCTGGCGTCAGCAGTTCCTGGAGCAGGCCTCGGCCTACCGGTCCGATGTGGACGCCTGGGCCTCGTGGGTCGGCGACCGCAACGCCGCCTTCGGCCTCGGCGTCGGCCGAGTCGCCGTGTTGGCCTCCGTCGAGCAGATCGCCGTCGCCGTGGCCAAGTCCCCGGTCGGCAAGTTCAACCGCAGCGTCCTCGACGGCACCGTCGGCGAGGGCGCCCGTTACCGTCCTTTGTGGTCGGGTCTGGCCCAGCTGTTGGCCGCCGTGCGTTCAGGCTCCGGTCCCGCTCTGGGCGACGCCGTCGGCGCCGGCTTGGCCTTGGCCCAGCGGGGTCTCGACTCCATGCAGGCCGGCGTCTTCGACACCGTCACCTGCGAGGCCGACTGGCCCACCGACCTTTCGACCTACTACCAGGACATGCGCTCGTACCGGGAAACTTTCCCTTACGGCTATGGCGTTCTCCGCGCCGCTCCCACCACCTGCACCTATCGATCCTACTCCCCGGCCGAGGCTCCGATCCCGTTGTCCCGCAACGGTTATCCCGTCGGCGTGGTGGTGCAGGCCGAGGGCGACACCCAGACCGCCTACGCCGGCGGCCCCGCCATGGCCTCTCGCCTCCGTGACAACCTCATCACCGTTACTGACGAGGGTGCTCACGGCGAATACGGCACCAACCCCTGCGCCACCGAAAAGATCAACCGCTACTTCGTGGCCGGAGTCCTCCCCGACAGCTCCTCGATCTGCCCCGGCTCCCCCCGCCCCGACACCCCCACCGACACCACCCCCACCCGCGCTGCCACCCTGGGCCAGTCGGTCCAGAACTACCTGGCCGCCCTGGCCCCTTTCTAACCGCGAGTCCCGCTC
>NZ_KK037166.1:3560725-3561699 GCF_000568255.1 Kutzneria sp. 744 | reverse complement strand
CCTCCCTCTCCCCGGTCCCCACCGGTATGTCCACTGTGGATCATCTCCGCCCGGACCGCCACGCGGTTCCCTCTTTCGTGCCAACCGTGTCGAGTTGCTCCACACAGGACGGTGCGAAACGATCCGGTGATGGGCGATCAACTCAGTCAGGGACTGGGCGACGCGTGGGCGCTGATCACCACGTTCGTGCCGAAGCTGGTGGGCTTTCTGCTTGTGCTGCTGGTCGGCTGGCTGGTGGCCAAGGCACTGAGCAAAGCGGTCGAGGTTCTGCTGGCCAAGACCGGCTTCGCCAGACTGGTGGAGCGGTCGGGGCTGGGCGGGCCGAAGTCGCCGGTGGACGCGGGCAAGCTGATCGTCCAGCTGGTCTTCTACTTCGTCATGCTGATCGCGCTGAACTACGCGTTCGCGGTGTTCGGCAACGGCAACCCGATCAGCGACCTGCTCAACCAGGTCATCGCCTACCTGCCGCGAGTGGTGGTGGCGATCATCCTGGTGCTGATCGCGTCGGCGATCGCCCGGGTGGTGCGCGCCCTGGTCACGGGTGCGCTGGCCGGCCGGCAGTACGGCCAGCTGCTGGGCACGGTGACATACGCCTTCCTGCTGGCGCTGGGGATCATCGCGGCGCTGAACCAGCTGGGCATCGCGACGACGGTGACGGAGCCGATCCTGATCTTCGCGCTGGCCACGGTCGGCGGCATCCTGGTCGTGGGTGTCGGCGGCGGCCTGGTGCGGCCGATGCAGTCACGGTGGGAGCACTGGCTGACCCGGGCCCAGGCCGAGGCGGCCAACCGGCCGGCCAACCCGGCGACGCACGACGCGCCCTGGGAGCGCAACCAGCCGCCGGGCTCGGACACGCCGACGCCGGCCGAGGGGTTCCCCCGTCCTGACCAATCGCCGCCCGAGTGAGCTAAATCCCTCCGGAATACCCGGCCCCGGGGCTTATGTTCTCTGGTTAGGAGACGTGCGCTCCGGGG
>NZ_KK037166.1:3509011-3560625 GCF_000568255.1 Kutzneria sp. 744 | reverse complement strand
GGGGCGCTGGCCGCCGTCCTGGTCGTCGGCACGGTCGGCATGGCCCTGCTGCTGACCGCGACCGACGCGTCCTGGGCGCCGTGGCCGGACGCGGCGATCTTCATCGGCACGGCCGTGGCCTACGGCGCCCAGGGACTGCGCCTGGTCGAGTTCTGGCTGGTCTGGCTGCTGGTCGACGCCATCGGCGTGCCGCTGCAGATCGCGTCGGGCCTGTACTTCAGCGCCAGCGTCTACATCGTGTTCACGGCCCTGGTGATCAAGGGCTGGCGGGACTGGACCCGAAGCGCCAAGGCGGTCGCCCAGGCCTCACCCGCGCAGACACCAGTCGGCAACGTCGGCATGTGACGCAAACCACACGTTGTGCCCGGTGATGTACTCGACCAGCTGACGCAGCGCCACGAACCGCGACCGGTGCCCGATCACGTGCGGGTGCATGGTGAGCTGGAAGAGGCCCCCGTCGGCGTAGGCCGCGTCGAACTCGTCCCGCCAGACGGTCAGGATCTGGCGGGGCGGCACACTCGGCCGGGTCGGGTCGCGCGGGAAGAACGGGGCGTCGTCGCGGATCCACTCCACCGGGATCTCCACCAGCCCGGTCGGCTCGCCGTCGGCCATCACCTCGTACGGGTCGTCGTCGGCCATCAGCGACGAGTCGTAGCGCAGCCCCAGCTCCCTGATCACGGCCAGGGTGTCCGCGCTGAAGTCCCACGACGGCGTCCGCAGCCCGACCGGCCGCGTTCCGCTCAGCCGTTCGAGCGTGTCGGCGGCGCGGAACGCCAGGTCACGCTCGACGCCGGGCGGCAGCGCGGTGTTGCGCTCGTGGATCCAGCCGTGCAGCGCCACCTCGTGCCCGTTGTCCACGTACGCCCCGATGTCGGCCGGATGCAGCAGGGCGGACACCGCCGGCACGAAGAACGTGGCCGGAATTCCGTGTGCGGCCAGCAGTTCCAGGATCTTCGGCACGGCGACGCGGCTGCCGTACTCGCCCTGTGACAGCTGGCAGGGGCTGAATTCCCCGTCCCGCAGCGGAATCGTCTCGTGGTCGGAGTCGAAGGACAGCGCCACCGCCGCCTGCCGCCCGTCCGGCCAGTGGTCGGGACGCAGGCTGCGGCCCGCGCGCACCCGGCCGACCTGTTGCCGCCAGGCCGTTTCCGGCCATTCCCAGGGTTGTCCGGTCACCATGAGCGACAGGTTAGACCCGTTCACACCTTCGACTGACCACCTGTGGACAACTCGCGAAGTTCGCCTAACGTCGAGGAGGAACCCGGCCGGGCGGAGGTGAAACTGTGCTGTCACAGCAAGAAAGGCTCACCTTCCTGGCCGGCGGCCTGGCCGCGCTGCGCGACACGGCCGCGCCGACGTGGACGCAATGGGGCCTGAGCGGGCCGAAAACCGGTCTCTACGGCGAACTTCTGGTGGCAGTGCGAGAGATGCTCGCGGGCGACCGGATCACCGACTTCTTCTTCATGCACAAGCCGCCCGGCCTGCGGGTCCGGTTCGCCGCCGCGCCCGGCCGCGAGTCGTGGGTGCGGGCCGAGACGAACCGGCTGGCCCGGCGCTGGCGCGAGGACGGCCTGGTCGACGGGATCGTGCCCGGCGTGTACGAACCCGAGGCGGCCCTGTTCGGCGGATCGGCGTCGATGCACCACGTGCACCGCCTGTTCACGGTGGATTCCGTGGCCTGGCTGGATCATCACGCGCGACCGGTGCTGCCGGCGTGGCTGGTGTCCATGCGGCTGCTGCGATCCGTGTTCGGCGGGCTCGGCCTGTGCTGCCAGGCGTGGCCGCGCGTGCGGGACAACTGCGGCCGGCGGGTGCCGCTCAAGGACCGGTCGGTCGAGGTGGCCTGCGCGGAGCTGCGGGCCGTGTGGGAGACGACGCGAGCGCCGGTCGAGCCTGCGGCGCGGAGCTGGCGGGTGGCGCTGGAGCGGGTTGGCGTCGACGCCGCCGAGGTCGCGCCCTACTACGTGGTCTTTCACTGGAACCGGGCTCGGCTGAGCGCCGCGAGGCAGGCCCTGATCACCGAAGCGCTGGCGAGCACATGAGCGTGCTGCTGCGGGTGGCCGGGCTGCCGATGCGCCTGTGGACCGCCGCCGGCAACCCGGAACTGGTCGCCGACCTGCGAGAACTGCTGGCCGAGGAGGCGGAGTACGCCGCGTACGCCCGCTCGCTGGCCGACTGGCTCGGCACGGTGATCCCCGAGGCCGAGGAGCGGGCAGAGCTGCTGGCTCTGCGCCGGGCCCTGCACAACGGCCGTCCCGTGTCGACCGCGATGCCGGAGCTGTCCCGTGCGGTGGCCTGGTCCATGGCGCTCGAACTGCGGCGGGCGGCGGTGAACGAAGGCATCGACCGGGAGCGTGAGCGGCTACGAAGGCTGCCTTGGTCGCAGGTCGACGAGGCCGTGACGTGGGCCGTGCCGGACCTGGTCGGTGAGCTCTCGCGGCGGGTCGAGGCCGAGGAAAACTGGGGTGGCAAGCGTTTGCGGCAGCGGTCGGAGCACCTGCTGCGCATGATCGCCCGGGGCGCCGCCAAGCCGACCCCACGCGGCTACCTCGCCCACGTCGGTTCGGCCGAGGTGGCGGAGACGGCGGCGTGGCCGTCGGTCGGGGCGTGCTCGGCGCAGTGGGTGAGCAACATCAACGCCGACCGAAGACAGGCCGGCCTCGACGGCTCCACGATCACTCTGAACGGCCTGACCTGGGTCGACGGGGACCGCCTGCGCTGCTGGTCGGTGACCCGCGTGGTCGAGGTCCGGCGGACGCCGCTGCTGGACGCGATCCGCAACGTGCTGGCGGACGGCGTGCACGACCTCGACGAGCTGATCCGCCGCCTGGCCCCGGATGCCGGCGATGTGCTGCGGGGTTTCCTGAAGCACCTGGTCGATCTGGGTGTGCTCCAGCTGTCCCGGCCGCCGCGATCGAGCTGGACCGTTCCCCTCGACGGCTTCGTCGACGTCTACCGGTCCGTCGAAGGCCCCGTGCCGGTCGACTTCGTTGCTCGGGCCAGTTCCCTTGCCCTGCAGGCGTTGCGGCTCGTCGACGTGCTGCCGCGGCCGGCCGACCATCCGGTGCTGTCGTTGATCGGCTCCGCGCCAAGATCCCTCACCGATCTCGTGGCGGAGTTCATGGCCGGCGCGCCGACGGAGTCGTCCGAACGGCGAAGATCGCCGGACCTGCCCGAAGTCCTGACGCCGCACCTGCTCGACGAGATGGGCCTGCCGCCGGCCGAGCTGCCGGAGTGGCCGCTGGACTGCCTGGTCCGGCCGATGGCCCAGGGTGTCGAGCTGGCCGTGCTGGAGGCGATCGCCCCGGCCGGCGTGGTGGACGCCCGCTTCGCGTCCGCGCTGACGGAACTCGGCGGCGAGCCGCCACAGGTCCGTTCCTACCGGGAATTCCTGTCTCGCAAGGCATCGGGCGAGGGCGCCCAGCTCGTGGAGATCCTCGTGCCGCCGCTGGACGACCGTGCCGCCAATGCCGTGCGAAGACCCTCGTACTGTCCACTATGGACCGGTGACGCCGATCATTCGAGCTACTTGCCCGCAGCTGGCCGATATCTGCCGCTGGACCGGATCACCCTCCGTCGGGTCGACAACCGGATCGTCGCCGAGGATCCGTCCGGCGCGGTGTTGTGGCCCATGTATCACGCGACTCGTACGCCGATCGGGCCGTGGGGACTGGTCGTCGCCCTGCTCACCGCCGCCGCGCCGCGAGGCCCGTCGATCTCGTTCGGCAACCGCATGGCGGCCTTCCCGGAGCGGGATTTCCTGCCACGCATAGAGATCGCCGGCGGCCTTGTGCTCTCCGGCCGACATTGGCGAATTCCCACACCGCGGAACGTCCACGACCTGGCCGCGCTCGACCTGCCGCGCTTCGTGTTCGCACGGGCGGCCGGCCTCCGGCCGCGGCCGGTAGATCTGCACAGCCTGGCGGCACTGCGGGACCTTTCCCGGCTCTCGCCCGACGAGATCGTCGTCGAGGAGATGCTGCCCGGTCCGGACCACCTGCCGCTGCGGGACGACCGCGGCGAGCCCGTTGCGGGCCAGTTGCTGCTGAGGCTGCCGCACCGCCGAGCCACCACCGCCGTCGCGGTGGGGAATCAGGAAGGGGAAAGTGGATGGAATCCGTCTTGGCCGTCACCGAACTGGACCGCCTCATCGAGGAACTGGACACCCGGATGACCGATGTCGTCCCGGAGGGCCGCGCGCCGGACTCGGCGATCTGCTCGCTCGTCGGCTGCGACATGAGTCACTGGCACTGCTGAGTCGCGCCGCGGGCTCGCCGGACCTGGGTCCGTGCGTGCTCGCGACGCTGCTGGCCGGCTCGTCGGATCGCACGGTGCGGGCCGCCGTGCGATCCGCCGTGCCCGACTGGCTCGATGCCGCCGTGCGACCGATGCCTCGCGTCGGCCTGCACGGCGGCATGGCCGGCACCCTGTTCGGCCTGGAACTGCTCGCGGCGATGCATCCGCCCGTTTCCCGCCTGTCGCAACGGGTTTCCGGCTGGCTGTGGGAGCGGCGGTTCGAGGAGTTCGACCTGGTCTCCGGCGCGGTCGGCGCCTGCCTGGCCGGCTACCCGCAGCCGGTGTGGTTCGCGGGCGAGGACACCGGCCTTGCCCATGGGGCCGCCGGCGTGCTCCTCGTGTCGCCGCAGCCGGATCTCATCTCGCGGTTGCTGGAGCAGTCCTTTGTGGACCAACGCCGGCAGGGTTGGTGCTACGGCATTCCCGGCATCGCCTGGGCCCTGTGGACCGCCGGCGCCCGGGCCGATGCCGTGCGGCTGGTGCGGATCCTGTGCCAGACCTTCGATCCCGAGGTGAACCTCTACGGCCGCGACGCCGACCGCCTCGGCATCTGTCACGGCGCCGCCGGCGTCCTGCTCATCGCCGACGCCTTCGCCCGCTGTGGCGTCACCGGCGCCGCCGGCCTGCGGGACCTGATGCGGGCGTACCTGCTGGAACGCCTGGACCTGCTCCCGTCGCTGGACGAGACCCTGCTCACCGGCGCCAGCGGCGTCCTGGCCGCCCTCCTCACCGTCGACGGCGCCAACCCCCACTGGCTCCGCTCCCTAGGCCTCCACTGACCCCCGCGAGTCCCCGCCCACAGTCACACCGAATGTGTGAAACGGATTCGGCATTTCGGTGTGACGCTAAGCGGGACTCGCGGGGGTTACTGGGTGGCTATTAGTTGGAGGGCGGCTAGGCCGACGAGGATGGCGGGGCCGCGGACGAGCTGGCGGATGAGGTTGACCGGGACGACGCCGAAGCCGGTGTCGAAGATGGCGCCGCCGCCGTAGTCCATGGGCTTGCGGGTGGCCATGGCATAGACGACGACCACGGCCCCGGCGGCGGAGATGACGGTCGTCACCGATGGCGCGAGGGGCAGGGCGAAGGAGGTCAGCGCGCACCAGACCACGGCCCCGACGGCCGGCAGCGTCAGGTGGATGGCCTTCAACTCGCCGTCGGTGCCGCCGAGGGACCGACGCAGGGCGGGGGAGCCGCTGATGGTGCGCAGGCCGCCGGCGAAGCGGTCGGCGGCGGCGTAGGCGAAGAGCAGCTGCACCGGCCCGACGGCGATGGGCGGCAACGACACGGCGGCGAAGAACGGCACCGGCAGCAGGGCCACCCACACGGCGATGGTGGCGGGATACCGCCGCAGGCGGGCCACATCGGCGAGGACGAACGCGAAGGCCCGGCTGCCGCGCAGACGTACCGAACGAACCCGGCCGATGCGACGGGCCCGGCGCAGCATCAACGCCGACGACACCAGCGACAGGTCCAGCCACACCGAGGAAACGGCGGCGGCCTGCACGAGATCGGTGCCGGCGGACAGCGCGCCGCGGTGCAGCCGCCGCAACGCCACCCATCCGACCCGCACGGCCAACAACGCCGGCAGCGCCAGCACACGAGGCACGAGATCCATCGACACGGCCAGGCTCGGCACGTCCAGCTGCAACGCCACGACGCCGCCCATCACCACCGCGACACCCAGCAGCACCGCGAACGGCACCGCCCGAGCCCGGGTCTGAGCCTCGATGGTGACGGCGACCAGGATCACCGCCGCCAGGAACCCGCTGATGCCGTTCGACAGCAGGTTCACCAGCCACGGCGGGTAGATCGCCGTCAGCCCGCCGGCCAGCAGCGCCCCGCCGACCCCGGCGATGAGCAGCGTCCGCACGTACGTCGGCAGCAGCGCCGACCGCCGGTCGACGGGACTGGCCAGAATCCACGTCTGAGTGGCCGAACCCGCCCAGATCGGCCCCACTGCCAGCAGCGCCTGCCCGAACGCGGCCACGGCCGCCACAGCGATCGCCACGGCCATCCACGACACGGTCGCGGCGGTGTGCGGGGTGGGGGCCACCGACAGCGCGGGCGCCGACCGGGTTTTGATCACGGCCTCGGTCACCAGCCCGCCGGCCATGGCGAGGTACAGCGCGGTGTCGGAGAAGTCGTACAGCCGCCGGAAGATCGAGCGCGGGTTGCGGCGCCGCCGCATGTTCCGCAGCTCCGAACGCACGGCCCGAGCCGTGACCACAGTCACAGCCCGACCTCGATGTACACGTCGGCCACGGCCTCGATCAGCTCCGGGTCGTGCGAGGCCATCAGCACCGACACCCCGTTGGCCTTCTCGGCGTTCAGCCGCGACGCCAGCCAGGCCCGCCCCTCGACGTCCAGCCGCTGCTCGGGCTCGTCCAGCACCAGCAGCGACCGCGGCCGCACGAAACAGCTGGCCAGCGCCAACCGCCGCTTCTGACCGGACGACAGCGTCGCCGGCAGCTGGTCCCGCTGCTCGGTGATGCCCAGCTCAGCCAGCACCGGCTCGACGATCTCCACCGGCGCGCCGTGGGCCAGCGCGCACAGCGCCAGGTGCTCGCCCACCGACAGGTCCGGGAAGAAGTCCACGTCGTCCAGCACGCAGGCCATCGCCGCCCGCGTGTCCGGCGACGTCTCCAGCACCGGGAACCCGTTCATCGTGATCCGCCCGGCGTCCGGCAGATCGGTGCCGGCCACGCACCGCAGCAGCGTCGTCTTGCCGGAGCCGTTCGGCCCCACCACCGCCGCGCCCTCCCCGGGCGCCAGCTCGAAACTCAGCTCGTGCAGCACCAGCAGCCCGCTGAACCCTCTGCTCAGCCCTTCCACCCGCAACATCAGACCGTCCCCCCAAGATCAAGGGACCGATTCTGGCGTTCACCGTCAGGAAGGGCCCCTTACTCGCGTTGAACGAGAGTAAGGGGCCCTTCCTGACATCAGCAGGCGGGTCAGGCGGCGCCGGAGTCCGTGGTCGACGGGCCCGCGGCCTGCGGGTCGTCCAGCCGGTACCGGCGGGTCGCCTCGACCACCTTGTCGTGGTCGATCTCGCCGCGGCGGGACAGCGCGGTCAGCACGCCGACCACGATCGACTGCGCGTCCACCAGGAAGTGGCGCCGCGCCGCCGGCCTGGTGTCGGAGAAGCCGAAGCCGTCCGTGCCCAGCGACACCATGTCCGTCGGCACCCACGGGCGGATCAGGTCCGGCACCGCGCGCATGTAGTCCGACACCGCCACGACCGGGCCGGCCGCCTCGGACAGCACCTGCGTCACGTACGGCACCCGCGGCTCGGCCTCGGGGTGCAGCATGTTGTGCCGGTCCACCTCGACGGCGTCGCGGCGCAGCTCGGCCCACGAGGTGGCGGACCACACGTCGGCCTGCACGCCCCACTCCTCGGCCAGCAGCGCCTGCGCCTTCACCGCGTCCGGCATGGTGACGCCGGAGACCAGGATCTGCGCCCGCGGGCCGGTGGCGCCGGGGGCCGTCGCGTAGCGGTACAGACCGCGCAGCAGGCCCTCGACGTCCAGGTTCTCCGGCTCGGCCGGCTGCTGCACCGGCTCGTTGTAGATCGTCAGGTAGTAGAAGACGTTCTCCGCGTTGTCGCCGAACATGCGGCGGAGGCCGTCCTTGACGATGTGCGAGATCTCGAACGCCCACGCCGGGTCGTAGGCCACGACCGCCGGGTTGGTCGCCGCCAGCAGCAGCGAGTGCCCGTCGGCGTGCTGCAGGCCCTCGCCGGTCAGCGTGGTGCGGCCCGCGGTGGCGCCGAGCACGAAGCCGCGGGCCATCTGGTCGGCGGCCGCCCACAGGCCGTCACCGGTCCGCTGGAAGCCGAACATCGAGTAGAAGATGTAGATCGGGATCATCGGCTCGCCGTGGGTGGCATACGAGGTGCCCACCGCGGTGAACGACGCCGTGGAGCCGGCCTCGTTGATGCCCTCGTGCAGGATCTGGCCGTGCTCGCTCTCCTTGTACGCCAGCATCAGCTTGGCGTCCACGGAGGTGTAGAGCTGCCCGTGCGGGTTGTAGATCTTCTGCGACGGGAACATGGCGTCCATGCCGAAGGTCCGCGCCTCGTCCGGGATGATCGGCACGATCCGGCCGCCGATCTCCGGGTCCTTGATCAGGTCCTTGATCAGCCGGACGATGGCCATGGTGGTGGCCACCTCCTGCTTGCCCGAGCCCCGGCGGATCGTGTCGTAGACCTTGTCGCCCGGCAGCACCAGCGCCTTGGACTTGCCGCGCCGCTCCGGCACGAAGCCGCCCAGCTGGCGGCGCCGCTCCAGCACGTACTGGATCTCCGGCGAGTCCGGCCCCGGGTGGAAGTACGGCGGCAGGTACGGGTCGCGCTCGAGGTCGGCGTCGGTGATCGGGATGCGCAGCTCGTCCCGGAAGAGCTTGAGGTCCTCCAGGGTCATCTTCTTCATCTGGTGCGTGGCGTTGCGGCCGGCGAAGTGCGGGCCCAGGCCGTAGCCCTTGATGGTCTTGGCCAGGATGACCGTGGGCTGGCCGTTGTGCTCCTGCGCCGCCTTGTACGCCGCGAACACCTTGCGGTAGTCGTGGCCGCCGCGCTTGAGGTTCCAGATGTCCTGGTCGCTCATCGCCGCGACCATCTCCTTGGTCCGCGGGTCGCGGCCGAAGAAGTGCTCGCGGACGTACGCGCCGTCGTTGGCCTTGTACGTCTGGTAGTCGCCGTCCGGCGTGGTGTTCATCAGGTTGATCAGCGCGCCGTCGCGGTCGCTGTGCAGCAGGGAGTCCCACTCCCGGCCCCAGACCACCTTGATGACGTTCCAGCCCGCGCCGCGGAAGAACGACTCCAGCTCCTGGATGATCTTGCCGTTGCCGCGGACCGGGCCGTCCAGGCGCTGCAGGTTGCAGTTGATCACGAAGGTCAGGTTGTCCAGGCCCTCGTTGGCCGCCACGTGGATCAGGCCGCGCGACTCCGCCTCGTCCATCTCGCCGTCGCCCAGGAACGCCCACACGTGCTGGTCGGACGTGTCCTTGATGCCGCGGTCGCGCAGGTAGCGGTTGAACCGCGCCTGGTAGATCGCGTTCATCGGGCCCAGACCCATCGAGACCGTCGGGAACTCCCAGAAGTCCTGCATCAGCCGCGGGTGCGGGTACGACGGCAGGCCGCCGCCCGGCCCGGCGTGCGAGTACTCCTGGCGGAAGCCGTCCAGGTGCTCGGCCGACAGCCGGCCCTCCAGGAAGGCGCGGGCGTACATGCCGGGGGAGGCGTGGCCCTGGAAGTAGACCTGGTCACCGCCGCCCGGGTGGTCCTTGCCGCGGAAGAACCAGTTGAAGCCGACCTCGTACAGCGTCGCCGAGGACGCGTAGGTCGAGATGTGGCCGCCGACGCCGACGCCCGGCCGCTGCGCCCGGTGCACCGTCATGGCCGCGTTCCAGCGGATCCACGCCCGGTACCGGCGCTCGGTCTCCTCGTCGCCGGGGAACCACGGCTCCTGCTCGGTGGGGATGGTGTTCACATAGTCCGTGCTGGTCAGCGACGGCACGCCCACCCGGCTCTCCCGGGCTCGCTCCAGCAGTCGCAGCATCAGGTAGCGGGCACGCTGCTGCCCGCCGCCCTTCAGCACGCCGTCGAAGGACTCAAGCCACTCCGCGGTCTCATCGGGGTCGATGTCCGGGAGATGGGCGGCGAGGCCGTCGCGGATGACCCGGACCCGCTCCGGGGTGCTCGCGTTGCCAGCGCCGTTGCTCTGCGGGGCCAAGGGGTCTCCTCGCCTGGTGTGTCGACTCGTTCACGTCCATCCTCCCTCATTCGGCGCTGGCTGGTCGCCATCAGTCCGTGCTACCGATCGGTAGCCTGCTCGCGCGCGCGTATAGGAGGTAAGTAGAGCTTGCCTGATGCCCCGAACGGGTGGCAAAGCGGGGTCGGATCCCGGGGTCGTCTTCGGTGTGTCACGGTGTGGGTGGTTGCGCAGGTGGCCACCCTCAGTGTTCGCTAGCCGCGACCGGTGTTGAATACAGGTGCGGCGACTGCCCAGTCGCCGCTCTTGGCATAGCTTGGAGGAGTGGAAGCCGTGGTGGCCGCGGGAGACGCTGGCAAGGTCGGCGTCGCCGACAGGCTCGGGATCGAGCCGGACATGGTGGTCCAGGAGATCGGTTGGGACGAGGACGTCGACGACGACGTCCGCGCCGCGATCGAGGAGAGGATCGGCGGTGACCTGCTCGACGAGGAGTCGGACGATGTCGTCGACGTCGTGCTGCTGTGGTGGCGAGAAAGTGACGGCGACCTGGTCGACACGCTGATGGACGTGACCGGGCCGCTGGCCGAGGACGGCGTCATCTGGGTGCTCACCCCGAAGACGGGCCGTACCGGCTACGTGGAGCCCAGCGACATCGCCGAGGCGGTGCCCACCGCCGGACTGGCCCAGACGCTCAACGCGAGCGTCGGCGAGGACTGGGCGGGCATCAAGCTCGTGTCGCCGAAGTCGGCCAAGACCAAGCGCTGACCTCGCCGACCGGTGGCCTAGGCTTGGCGGGCAACTGCCGAGCCCACCGGGAGGAAACGCGAGCATGGCGCTGGAAGTCGGTACCCAGGCCCCTGACTTCACGCTCAGGGACGCCAACAGGGAGGAAGTCACCCTGTCGTCGTTCCGCGGCGCGAAGAACGTGCTGCTGGTGTTCTATCCGTTCGCCTTCAGCGGTGTCTGCACCGGAGAGCTGTGCCAGGTGCGCGACGACCTGGCCGAGTACCAGAACGACCAGGTGCAGGTCATCGGCGTGTCCGTGGACACCCCCTTCAGCCTGAAAGCCTGGGCCGAGAAGGAGGGCTACACCTTCCCGCTGCTGTCCGACTTCTGGCCGCACGGCGCCACCGCCCAGGCCTACGGCGTCTTCAACGACAAGGCCGGCATGGCCCTGCGCGGCACGTTCCTCATCGACACGCAAGGCGTCATCCGCTTCGCCGAGGCCAACCAGCCCGGCGAGCCCCGCGACCAGGACCAGTGGAAGCGCGCCTTGAAGGCACTGTGACGTGAGACCATGACCCCGGGCCGGCCGATGCCGGCCCGGGAGTCACGGGCGCATAGCTCAGTGGGAGAGCATCCGCCTTACAAGCGGAAGGTCGTAGGTTCGAAACCTACTGCGCCCACGCCCTCGGCCGACGTGTGTCCGCAGAAAGCGCGGACCGCGTCGGTCGTCGTCGTTTCTGGGGGGCGACCCCCAGACCCCCGATGTGGGGGCTCCGCCCCCACGCCCCCGGGCTCGGCTGCGCCTTCGGGTCGGTGGGGTGCCGTTTGGCGTCTTGCTGGCTGTTTGACCCCAAGTGATGTGTCACAGGTGGTGGGTGGGTGCTGTCTTAGCTGGGCGACGAGGGATGTCGGGACGGCGAGACTTGGGGTGGCTGATGGAGACGGTGGAGGAGCTGCGCAGGCATTTGCAGTGGGCGGTGGAATTGGAGCACTCGACGATCCCGCCGTATCTGTGCGCGCTGTACTCGGTGGACGAGGAGCGGAATCCCGAGGTGGCGCGGGTGGTGGGGAGCGTGTTCATCGAGGAGATGCTGCACCTGGCGCTGGCGGCGAACCTGCTGAACGCGGTGGGCGGGGAGCCGAGGCTGGACAGTGCGGAAATGCTGCCGAGGTATCCGCATCCGCTGCCGCACAGCGATGGGTCTGTGCTGGTGCACCTGAGGCCGTTCGGGGCGGAGGCGCTGGAGCTCTTTCTGGCGATCGAACGGCCGGCGTCGGCGGATGCGCCGGAGCAAGGGGACAGGTATCGGACGATCGGGCAGTTCTACGCGGCGATCGAGAGCGGGCTGCGGGAACTGTGCGAGAGGCTGGGGGAAGAGGCGGTCTTCACCGGGGATCCGGGCCGGCAGGTGGGGGAGATGCACTTCCGGGGAGGGGCGGGGCGGGTCTTCCCGGTGACGGACCTGAAGTCGGGGCTGGCGGCGCTGGCGGAGATCGTGGAACAAGGGGAAGGGGCGGCCCGGACGGAGGTGTGGGACGGGGATCGGGACGTCTTCCATCCGGATCGGGAAGAAGTGGCGCACTTCTACCGGTTCCAAGAGCTCAAGCACGGTCGGCGTTATCGGAGTGGGGACACGCCGCAGAGCGGGCCCACGGGCGAAGCGATCAGCGTCGACTACGACGGGGTGCAGCCCATGCGGCCCAACCCTCGTATTGCTGATTACCCCGTAGGCAGCCCGATTCGGCAGGCGCAGGAGGAGTTCAACAACGCCTACAGCCTGCTGCTGTACCTGCTGCACGAGACGTTCAACGGAGACCCGACGCAGATGGGTGCGGCGGTGCGCCACATGTACGTGATCAAGGCGCAGGCCACGGCGCTGATGAGGATGCCCACCGGGGACGGGAAAACCACTGCGGGGCCGTCGTTCGAGTACGTGCCGCCGGAGTCGCGTCGATAGCGGAGCGGCGGTCGGCGGGTGGTGCCCGCGACCGCCGCTCGGTGCCGGCTACGTGACGTCGATCAAGGCGCCGATCTGGAGGGTGCCGTTGTTGAGGCCGGCGGTGTAGGTGCCGAAGGCCTTCGGGTTGGTGTCGATGCGGGTGGCGTTGCTGAAGGTGCCGGCCGCGGAGCGGGTGCGGTCCCAGATTCCGTTGCCCGGGACCACTGTGGTGACGTGGAGGGTGCCGTCGGGGAGACCAGCGGCGGAGACGGAACTGACCGAGTCGTTGAGGTCGATGGGGTCGGCTGCTGCGGCCCAGGTCCCGCCGACGGTTCGGCTGCGGTACCAGACGCCGCTGCCCGACACGAGGTTGAACACGTGCAGGGTGCCGTTGGGCAGGCCGGTGGCGGCCACCGAGGTGATGTACGGGTTGGAGTCGATGTGGGTGGCCGAGGCAGCCCAGGTTCCGGTGGTGGCGCGGTCACGGACCCAGACCCCACTGCCGGGGACGGCCGTGAACAACGACAGTGTGCCGTTGGGGAGTGCTGCGGCGGCGATTGCCACGGTGTAAGGGTTTGTGTCGACCAGGGCGGCGTTGGACCAGGTGCCGTCGACGGCGCGGGTGCGGTGCCAGACGCCGGAGCCGGGGACGATGGCGAAGACGTGGAGGGTGCCGTCGTTGAGGCCGGTGGCGGCGACAGCGGTGATGTTGGGGTTGGTGTCGATCTGGGTCGCTGAGGCGGCCCAGACGCCGGCGGCGGTGCGGCCGCGGTACCAGATGCCGGAGCCTTTGACGACGTTGAAGGCGTACATGTTCCTGTTGGGCACGCTGGCCACTGCGGTGTCGGTGAGGCTCATGCTGCCGTCGACCTTGGTGGCGCTGGTGTCCCAAGTGCCCGCGGCCCACCGCGTTCGGTTCCACAGTGGACCACGGGCGGCCTCGTCGACGGGCTGGTCGTCCCACAGGCGGGCGACGATGCGTTGCGCGTCAGCCGCCTGCGGCGCGTACCGGTCGGGGTGGCCGGAGCGCTGGACTTCCTGGCAGACGTCGCCGATCGGCGCGGTCTGCCAGGAGCCGCCGGGGTAGGCGTGCTCCATCGCGTCGAGGAAGGCATTGGCCGCCCAGACGGGCTTGAGCCGGTTCTCCCGGCTGCCCCAACCGTTCTGCTGCTGGAAGAGGCCGATGCTGGTGGCGTCGCCGCCGTCGACGTTCTTCAGCGTCGACTCCACGATGGTGGTGGTGATCGCGATGACCGCCGCCCGTTCCGACAGTCCACGGTCATGGACGGCCTTCACGACCACGCGGGCGCAGGACGTCCGGTAGGCGGTCATGCTGTCGGCCAGCGTCCCGGTCAGCTCGCCGTTCAGGGTCGCCGCCAGCTGGCCGTCGCGGCTGTTGGCCCCCTGAGGATCACACGGCAGGGTCGGGAGGCCGGCCAAGGGCGCCGCGACGTCCGAAGGGCCGGAAGTTGTGGCCAGGGCCGGGACGGCTAGGACGCTGATCGTGATGACGGCTGCGGCGGCGGATCTGAGCAGCCGTCCGGTCATCTGTCTGTTCATGAGGGAATTCCTTTGCCGCGCAGGGAGGTCAGGCCGCATTGACGAGCCCGCCGACCTGGACGGTGCTGTTGTTCAAGCCGGTGGTGTAGGTGGCGAAGATGTCCTTGTTGGTGTCGATGCGCGTGGCGTTGGTGAAGGCGCCGGCCGCGGAGCGGGTGCGGTCCCAGATGCCGTTGCCCGGCACGACAGTGGTGACGTGGAGGGTGCCGTCGGGCAGGCTGCCGGCGGAGGCCGACAGGATGGCGCTGTTGGTGTCGATCAGGTCGGCGGCGGCGGCCCAGGTCCCGCCGGCGGTGCGGCTGCGGTACCAGACGCCGCTGTCCGGGACGACGGCGAAAAGGTGCACGGTGCCGTTCGGAAGGCTGGTGGCGGCGACCGAGGTGATGTACGGGTTGGAGTCGACGTGCGTGGCCGAGGCAGCCCAGGTTCCGTCGGTGGCCCGGGCCCGGGTCCAGATGCCGCTGCCGGGGATCGTGGTGAACAGCGAGATGGTGCCGTTGGGCAGCGCAGTGGCCGCAATCGCCACGCTGTAAGGGTTGCTGTCGACCAGCGAGGCGTTGGACCAGGTGCCGTCGACGGCGCGGTCGCGATGCCAGACGCCGCTGACCCGGCACGATGGCGAAGACGTGCAAAGGTGCCGTCGTTGAGGCCCGGTGGCGACGACAGCGGTGATGTTGGGGTTGGTGTCGATCTGGGTGGCCGAGCCGGCCCAGACGCCGGCGGCGGTCCGACCGCGGTACCAGATGCCGGAGCCCTTCACGACGTTGAACACGTACATGTTGCTGTTGGGCACACTCGCGGCGGCGGTGTCGATCAGGTTCACATTGCCGTCGACCTTGGTGGCGCTGCTCCCAGGTGCCAAAAGCCCAGCGCGTGCGGTTGTACAGCGGACCCCGCGGCTCCTGGCTCACCTCGGGCGCGGTCCACCAGGACGTCTGCTCCTTGGCACAAGGCCCAGCTCAGGCTGAAGTGGATGTGGTCGGTGTGCGGGTTGGGCCCCGCGTAGGGCCGCCACTGGTCGGGCGAGTCGTAGGCCCGCCACATCTGGCGGTTCCAGATCATGTACATGATCCCGAGGCGGCGGGCCATCGCGTTCTTGTTGCCGTACTTGTCGGTGGCCAGCAACCACCTGATGATGTCCTCGGCGTCGGCCTTGTCCGCCGGGTCGTCGACGCTGAGCATGTAGTCGAGGGCGCGGCCCTCCTTGTGCTCACTCGTGTCGCCTGAGTCGCACGCGCGGGCAATGGACGAGTCGTGCTTGCCGTACGCCCGGTTCAGCAGGTCCCCAGCCCGACCGTGCCCTTCTGGATGGGCAGACACTGGTCCTGGCCGTCATAGGTGGCGTAGTCGTCGATGGCCGCCGGAAAGTTCGGCGTCGGCGGCGACGCCATCGCCACCTGGGGCAGCGCCGTCACCACCAGACAGGCGGCCGCCAACCCGACCGCCAATCGAGTGCGCCACGAACCTCTCAGGAACGGTCGATCAGGTGACACAACCGGCATCACGAACCCCCATCTCGAAAGAAGCGTCACGGAGGGGGGGCCGTCGTCGATTCCCGAAGTCCCCGGTCAGACACTGGACCGGGGACCTTGCGGCTTTCTTGCGGAACTTCTGGACGAGCGCCTAGCCCAGCAGCGCCGGCAGCTCCCGGTGCCCGTTGGACAGGAACGAGCGCATCGGGAGCAGCTCGTCCCCTGGCACGGCCAGGTGCAGGCCCGGGTAGCGCGTGAACAACGCCTCCAGGGCGATGGTGGCCTCCATGCGGGCCAGCGGGGCGCCGAGGCAGTGGTGCACGCCGTGGCCGAAGGAGACGTGCTGCTTGATGTCACGGGCGAGGTCGAAATCGTCAGCGGTGGAGCCGAAAACGGCGGCATCGCGGCCGGCGGCGGCGTAGGCGGCGAGAATGGCCTCACCGCGGGGAATGACGACGTCGCCGAGGTCGATGTCCTCCACGGCGTAACGCAGCGGCAGATAGGGCACGGGAGCCTGCCAGCGCAGGGTTTCCTCGACGACATCGGCCCAGGACCGTTGCCCGCCAAGCACCAGCGCCAGCTGATCGGGATGGGTGAGCAGCGCGGTGACGGCCTGGTCGATGAGGTTGACGGTGGTCTCGTGGCCGGCGGTCAACAGCAGGATGAGGGTGTCCACGACCTCGGCGTCGGTCAGCGGCGCGTAGCGGTCGGACGAGGCCTGGATGATGGCGGTGGTGAGATCGTCGCCGGGGTGGGAACGCTTGTCGGCGGCCAACTCCGTGAAGATGCGGTACATGTCCTCGGCGCTGGCGGCGGCCTCGGCCGGGCTGCGGGTGGTGTCGAAGACGGAGTCGACCACAAGCCGCAGGTCGTCCCGCTTTTCCCTGGCCACGCCGAAAAGCTGGCAGATCACCTCGACCGGCAGGCGGTAGGCGTACAGGGCCCGGAGATCCACGGCCGGGCCGTGGGCGGCGAGCTCGTCCAGCAGGCCTTCGGTGACCCGCTCGATCCACGGCCGCAGCTCGGCGGTCCGCCGCGCCGTGAAGCCGGACGCGACAAGGGATCGGAACCGCTGATGGTCCTTGCCGTAGGCGGTGAACATGTTCCGCACCGACACCCAGATCCGCAGCGGCCAGTCGGCGGCGATCTCCCCGGCTCGCCACGCCGCCCAGTGCAGCTCGGGATCCTTGGAGACACGGGGATCCAGCAGCAACGCCTTCAACGTCTCCATGCGTGGCACGGCCCACGCCCGCACGCCGCCGGGTAGCCCCACCGGCACGGCGGAACCGGTGTCCCGCAGCCGGGCGCCCTCGCCCTGGATGTCTGTGCCGTCGACGTCGAGTACGTGCATACGGCCATGCTGCCCGGGTAAAGCGCCGCCGGCATCGGCCGTGCGATCACGAATTATCGGCCGAACGATCCAAGTTCACGCCGCACGCGGTCACTGTCACGCAACTGCGCCAACCGGTCCAGGACGTCGGCCTCGTCGTGGGTGTTGCCGAGATCCCTGTACAGGGCCAATGCCTGCTCGAAGTGCCGCACCGCGTCGCCGCCGACGCTGAGACGGCCGAGGCTGTCCAGGGTGGTTGAGCGCGGTCGCCTGCCACTCCGGCTCGTCCAGATCCCGGTACAGCTCAAGCGATCGGACGGCGTGCGCGAGCGCCGGCCGGTCGTCGTCGACCCGGTCGGCGGCGTCGAGCGCGAGCAGCCAACACTCCAGGTTCGTCGACAGATGTCCCTGCCGGCGGTGGAAAGTCGTCAACGCCCAGGCCAGCCGCCACACGTCCAGGTGCCAGCCGCGCCGGACGGCCAGCTGCTGCGCGGCGAGCAGACACGCGTGCTCGGCGGCGAACCATCCGAGCGCGGCGGCCTTGTACGGCAACGGATGCGGATCGACATCGATCGGCTGTCGGTGCGGGTCCAGGAGTTGATCGGCGCAGCAGGCCGAGCGCACGTAATAGGAGACCAACCGGCGGAGCGCCTCGTCGTCCGAGCCGGCCTGGTCGGCGGCGTACAGGCCGATCAGGCCGTGCAGCCGCCAGCGGTCGGGCACGTCCTGCTGGATCAGTGAAACCCGTTGCAGGGCGCCAACGGAAAACCGCCGCATCGGGCCAGCAGATCGGCCACCGCCTCGGATTCCGCCTCGGGTTCCGCCGAACCCGTGCGACCGGTCAGCAGCTCGCGGGACTCTTCCTCGGTGAGCACGTCCACGGCCAGCGCGCGGGCCCCATGCGCGGTCACCAGACCGGGCAGCCGATCCCGCCCGGACCGTGCAGCACGGTGACCGTGGTGGACAGCCGGTCCAGCGCGTTCTCGTCGGCGAGGTGCCGCCGCACCCGGTCGTACTCGCGCAGGGCACCGGCCTGGCGGCCACTTCGGTACAGGGCAAGGATGAGCAGCGCCGTCAGTTCGGCCAGCGGGTGTTCGCCAAGCAGCGCCGTCAGCTCGGCCAGGGTCCCGGCGGGCTCGCCGCCCCGCAACCGAACCTCCAGATGGTCCAGCCGGGCCGCCAACAGCTCCGCTTCCAGCTGTGTGCGCTGCCTGTCCAGCCACTCTCTGTCCGTGCCGGCGAACGGCCGGCCGTCCCACTCGGTCAGGGCCCTGCTCAACAGATCGGCCCGCTCGGCATCGAAGGAGGGAATGCCCGGGGACCGGTCGGGGAGGGTGCGGTCCCACCGCGACGGCTCGCCCTCGGTGACCTGTGAGGTCCCGAGGGCGAGCCGGCATGACTGACTCAGACCTGGGCCACGATCAGGTCGGCCAGCGCGGTCTGGCCGTCCTTGTTCAGGTGCAGCACGGCGTCCGGGCCTTCCTGGCCGGGCGCCAGCGCGTCGAAGCCGCGGTAGAACGGCGTGCCCGCCTGGCACAGCGAGTGCCCGGCGAAGGCGCTGTTGAGGTGCACGGAATCGGCGGCGTACTCGCTGACGAACGCCGTGTCGACGCCGTAGGCCCGGGCCCGGGAAACGGTGTCCCGCAACGTCTTGTCCAGCTGGCTGGCCACGGCGTTGCCCTCGGTCCGCTCCTGCGCGCTGAACACCGTGTCGTCGCAGATCGGGTCCAGCTTGCCGGCGGCGTTGGCGTCGGGGCTGAGCTGGCTGCCGTAGGCCGACAGCACGATCTTCGCGTGCGGGCTGCGGGCGTGGATGTCCTTGAACAGCCGGCTCACGTTGGTGGCCATGTCCGGCAGCTTCGCGGTGATGGCCTGGGTCGGCGCGCCCGAGCAGTCGCCCTGGATGCACAGCCCGCCGTACGCCGCGTAGCCGATGTCGTTGGTGCCGATGGTCAGCAGCACCACGTTGGTGTCGACCTGCAGCGCGTCCAGCTGCGGCCCCTGGCCGAGAAAGTCCTTGTACAGGTCGGAGGTGGCCGCGCCGCTGCACGTCACGTTGGTGAACTGCACGCTCTGGCCACGGGCCCGGACCCGGGCGACGATCTGCTCGGAGTAGGAGTTGTTGCTACGCCAGCAGTTGCCCTCGGTGCCGGCCTGGTAGTCGCCGGCGCCGGTGCCCGAGGCGTACGAGTCGCCCATGGCGACCACGTGCAGCGGGCCGATCTGTGCCGACGCCGCGGGGGCCATGGCGGTGATCGCCGCGAACGCGGCCAGGGCGGCGATGGGAAGTCGCTTCAACATTCGCTCCAGTGCTCGAAACGATGGACTGCCCGGCGACGCCGGCCCCATGCACGTCATCGCCAAACGATCTCCACCGTACCGGGCACATCCGGACCGCACCGGCGAAACGGCCGAACTCACCGCTCGCGGTCACGCACCCGCGGCAGGACCTCCTGCGCGAACAGCTCCATCCCGTCGCCGTGGCCGAGGATGTGCGTGACGCCGGCCCGCCGGTAGTCGAGGACCGCTCCGGCCAGCTCGTCGGGCGTGCCGACCAGCGCCAGGCCCAGCGGGCCGAGGAACGGCATGGCCCCGGTCCACAGGTAGGGCCGCGGCCAGTGATCGGCGTTCTCGGGCGGCGAGGCGCACCAGCCGCCGGTCAGCGCCACCGCCTCGGCGGTCAGCCGCCGGAAGCGTTCCCTGACCGCGTAGACGTTATCGCCGGCGATCTCGGTCAGCGCGTGGGCGGCGTCGACCGCCTCGGCCCGATTTCGCCGGCACACCACGGAGAACAGCAGCCCGACCTCGCGGCCGGCGGCGCGCACGCGGCTCCCGCGCCCGGCGACCACATCGGGCGCGGGGCCGAGGAGCAGCAGCACGTCGCCGTGCCGGACCGCGAGGTCGGACGCCGCGCCCGAACTACCGCTGAAATACAGTTCGGGCCGATCCCGTTTGACGGGAATTCGGCGATCCCGCCACAACGCGTCGCACACCGTCCAGAACTCGTCATGCGCACGGAAATCGTTGTCGTAAGGACAGGCCCCGAGCACGCTCACCCGATCGTCGGTCACCGACGAGAGCGTGTTCACCTGTCGCACGAGGTGCGTCGGCGACTGCATGTCGGTGCGTGGGCAGATCATGAATCCGATGTTCTTGACGGCGCCGGCCAGATGTGCGGCGAGTGCGATCGGATCCGGCCGATGGAATGCCGACGGCAGCAGCACCTGGTCCATGCCGCCGTCCTGCGCCGCATGGCAGAACTCCGCCGGATCGCCGTCGGCCGGCAGCGTCCAGTGGAAACGTGTCGATGCGAGCAGGCCCATCGCCACCCCCAGCAGGTTGGTGTCCGAATGTTAGGTCCGCAGTGGTCCGGCCCGGTATGGCGTGTTCTCCCTAGTACGCGGTTGACGCCGCGGAGCGCCGGCTGCACCGTTGGCAGGCGCGCCGTGCGCCGATCGAACCATCGCCGCCACGAATGCCGGCCGCCGCCGTGAACGAATACCTAGGTAATTGACGGGCCAATTGTTGCCGCCTGCACGTGCCGCTGCCATACTCGGCCGCCGTCTAGTGGGTTCTTGTTGACGCCGCCACCGTGCCACAGATGCAACCCCCTTTCTCGGAAATAGTGGAGGGCCACACGAAGAGGTACCCGTTGCAATCGATTTCATCCGATGACTGCGGGTTCTCGAGGTTGGTCTGTACGCCCGCCGGGATGGTGCTTTTGGTCGTATTGACCGGCACCGCTCCTGGGTGTTTTCTGCGGTTACCTCGTCGGGGGCGGCGGAGGGAGAAATCGGCAATGCTCGCACATCCCCAGGTGAACGTCGTCCTCCAGCATCAGAACCGGCTGGTCAGGGAACTGCTGGCGACCCACCTGACCCGCGAGCCGGGCATCGCCCTGGCCGGCACGGTGGCGTCGGCCCCCGAACTGGCGCAGCTGTGCCACCTGTGCCGGCCCGAGGTGGCCGTGTTCGAGGCCGACACGCCCCGGTGGAGCAACGAGCGGCTGGTGTCGCTGCTGCTGGAACCCGGGCGCCGGCTGCGCATGGTCGGCGTGCACGAGGTGCTGCCCGCGGCCTACGTGATCCGCGCCTACGAGTCCGGCATCAGCGCGCTGGTGTCCTACACCCGGGGCCTCGACGCGCTCGTCGCGGCGATCAAGGTGCCGTCGGCCGCGGTGGAGATAACGCGGCTGGACAAGGGAAGCCGGCAGGCCCTGACCACTCGCGAGCTGGAGGTGCTGTACTTGATCAGCGCCGGCTACGCGCCGCGCCAGGTGGCCTACGAGCTCGGCATCAGCCTGCACACCGTGGAGCACCACAAGCAGCGCATCTTCGCCAAGCTGGACGTGCACAACCAGGCCCACGCCGCCGCGAGCGCCACTCGGCTCGGGCTGATGGCCTCGGTGATCGAGCTGCCCCGGCAGAAGAGCGGCCAGCTGCGGGACCTGCTGCGGGTGTGCGTCACCGGGCGCACGGCCGGCTGCCTGATCGCCGACCGGGTGCGACGCATCCTCGGCGAGCACGACATTCCCGTGGTCGACGCGGACGAGCAGGGCGTGGCCACGGTGCTGATCGACCCGGAACCCGAGGACTGGCAGGCGGTCGTGGTCAGCCGCTCGGTGCCGGTGGTGGTCGCCAGCCGGCAACTTCCGTTGCAGCATGCCATGAAAGCGCTTGCCGAGGGCGTTGCGGTGCTGCCGGCCGCGCGGGTGGACGGCCTGATCGTGCCGGCCGTGCGGGCGGCCAGCCAGGGCTACCTGATGGTGGACGCGGCCCATTCCCGTTCGCTGCTGGGCAACACGCGTGGGGCGGACCGCACGTGGTGGCGCTGGCAGCTGTCGCTGACCCGGCGCGAGCAGGAGATCATCGCGTCCATCGGCCGCGGGCACTCGGCCAAGCAGACTGCCCGGCTGCTGGGGATCTCCGTTCGCACGGTGGAAAACCTCCAGAGCAGCCTGTTCCGCAAGCTCGGCGTGCACAGCAAGGCGGCGGCCCTGGCCGCGGCGCAGGATCTGGGGCTGCTGGAGGACGGCGTCGGCGAGAACCTAGCCCAGCTTGAATGAGGACAGCGAGCACTCGTGCTCGACCTTCGTCTGCTGGTCGGAGGTGAGCTTCTGCGTCACGCCGTCGTCGTAGGTCCAGCCGGAGCCGAGCGGGTCGGTGGCGTGCACCATGAGGCCGTGGCTGGTCAGGCAGGTCATGTACACGTGGTACTGATCGAGATAGTGAGGATTCCTCGACTGATCCAGCTCCGGCGGCTGCAGCGGCAGCTTGTTCTTGCACGCCTTGCGGGCGTTGACCGAGGCCGGGCTGTCGTCGTTCATGTCGGGGCTGTTGCCGTCGGTGCGGCCGTTGGCGTCGGCCGGCCCGGAGTGGGCGTCGCCCCGGCCGGTCAGCATGCGGTGCCCGTTGTCCTTGAGGCAGACGTTGTAGCCTCGCCAGGCCGCGTTGACGTCCTCGTCGGAGCTGTCCATGCGCAGCTGCGGTCGCTGCGAGTCGTCCGAAGTGGACGGTGCGCTGGTCCTGGGCGCGTCGGTCGTGGCCAGCGAGGCCACCTGGGGCGACTGAGGTTCCGAGCCGCAGGCGGCCAGCGTGATCGCGGCCAGGGCGGCTCCGGCGTAGAGCGCGAGCTTCATGTCCGCCACTGTCGCAGGCGATTGTGAGGAACCTGTCAGCGAATTGTGCTGCCACGGAAAGCGGTGCGGTACGCGGTCGGCGTGGTCGCGGCCTCGCGGGCCAGGTGCAGCCGCAGGTTGGCGGCGGTGCCGAGGCCGCAGCGGCGGGCGACCTCGTCGACGCTCATCCCGGTCGCCTCCAACAGCCGGCGGGCCTCCAGCAGGCGCTGCGCGGTGAGCCAGCGCAACGGCGTCATACTGGTCTCGGCGCGGAAGTGCCGCGCGAAAGTCCTTGGCGCATAACCGGCATGCCGGGCCATATCGTCCACAGTGGTCGGTTCGTGCAGGCGTTCGACGACCCACGCGCAGGTCTGGGCCAGACCCGTGCCCTCGGGAATCGGCCGGTCGACGAACTGGGCCTGGCCACCGGACCGGTGCGGGGCGACGACCATGCGGCGTGCGACCCGGGCGGCGTGGTCGGCGCCGTGATCGATGCGGTAGAGGTGCAGGCAGAGGTCGATCGCGGCCGCGACGCCGGCACTGGTCAGTACCTCGCCCTCGTCGACGTACAGCACGTCGGGCCGCACGTCGATCTCCGGGAACCGTTGGCTCAGCTCGTTGGCGTCGCGCCAGTGGGTGGTGGCCGTGCGGCCGTCGAGTAGGCCGGCCGCCGCCAGCGCGAACGCGCCCGTGCACACGGACACCATGCGGGCCCTGGTGCCGCGGAGGGCGTTGAGCACCGGCTCGGGTGGGGCGTCGAGGGGGAAGAAGCCCGGCACGATGACCGTGTCCGCGCTGGTCAGGGCCTCAAGGCCGGCCGTGGCCTCGATGCTGAAGCCGGTGGTCGTCGGCACCGGGCCGGGGTGTTCGGAGCAGACCGTGAAGTCGTAGCGGTCCCGCTCGTCGCGGTGCCCGAAGATCTGCGCCGGCACGGACAGGTCGAAGGCGACCACGTCCGGCAGGGCCAGGGCGACGATCCGGTGCATGGCAGAATCCTAGCGAAGTAGGGCAGTCCTGCCACTCGTTCTCGCCGTCCGACACGGTGAGGCTGGGGTCATGAACATCGGTTCGCTGGTTTTCGACGACATGGACCAGATCGACTTCACCGGTCCGTTCGAGGTGCTGTCCCGCCTGCCGGGCGGGCACCACCGCGTCTACGGCATCACCGGGCAGCCGGTGCGGGACGTTCGGGGCCTCACGATCGTGCCGGACGCGGCCATCGGCGACGCGCCGGCGCTGGATGTGCTGCACGTGCCCGGCGGGCGGGGCGTGGACGTGCTGATGGAGAACGAGGAAGTCCTTGCCTGGCTGCGAAAGCAGTCGGGCAACGTGGTGCTGTCCGTGTGCACGGGGGCGCTGCAGCTCGGGGCGGCCGGGCTGCTGGCCGGGCGGCGCGCGACCACGCACTGGGCCTCGCTGCACCTTCTCCCGGAGTTCGGGGCCGAGGCCGTCGACGAGCGGGTCGTCGTGGACGGCGACTGGATCTTCGCCGCCGGCGTGACCTCCGGGATCGACGGCGCGTTGACGCTGGCCGCCCGGCTGTGCGGAGACGAGGTGGCGCAAGGACTTCAGCTGTACATGCAGTACGCGCCCGAGCCGCCGTTCAATGCCGGGACTCCGGACACCGCGCCGCCGTCGGTGCTGGCCAAGGCCAGGGCCGATATGGCGGAGGTCACGGAGCGTCGGCTGCACACGATCCGGCGGATAGTGTCGGAGCATGCTCACCCTTGACGATGTCCAGGAAGCAGCCGCCCGTCTGAAGGGCGTCGCGCACCGCACGCCGGTGCTGCGCTCCCGCACTCTCGACGGGCGGGCCGGCGCCGAGATCTTCCTCAAGTGCGAGAACTTTCCAGCGCATCGGGGCGTTCAAGTTCCGCGGCGCCTACAACGCCGTGTCCCGGCTGTCGCCGGAGCAGCTGGCACGGGGCATCGCCGCTTATTCGTCCGGCAACCACGCCCAGGCCGTCGCGCTGGCCGCCCGGGAGTTCGGCAGCCGCGCGGTGATCGTGATGCCGGAGGACACCCCGCAGTCCAAAATGGACGCCACCGCCGGTTACGGCGCCGAGATCGTCACCTACGACCGGTACACCGGAAACCGTGTGGCCATAGGCATTGCGCTGGCCGAGGAGCGGGGCCTGGCGCTGATCCCGCCGTACGAGCACCCGCACGTGATGGCCGGGCAGGGCACCGCCGCGCTGGAGCTGATCGAGGAGTCCGGTTCCTTCGACACCATCGTGGTGCCGATCGGCGGGGGCGGGCTGCTGGCCGGCAGCGCCACCGCGGCCAAGGGACTGGACCGCCGGATTCGGGTGGTGGGCGTGGAACCCGAGCTCGGCAACGACACCCAGCTGTCGCTGGCCGCCGGGCACCGGGTGTCGATCCCGGTGCCCCGCACCATCGCCGACGGCCAGGCCGCCGAGACTCCCGGCGAGCTGACCTTCTCCGTGAACCAGAAGCTGGTCGACGACGTCGTGCTCGTCACCGAGGACGAGATCCGCGCCGCCATGCGCTTCGCCTTCGAGCGCTTGAAGATCGTGCTCGAACCCAGCGGCGCGACCTCGCTGGCCGCCGTGCTGCACGGCGGCTTTTCCGGGCGTGTGGGCGTGATCCTCTCCGGTGGCAACATCAGCCCGGAGCGGTTCGCCGAGTTGTTGGGGTAGTAGGTCAGCTCTGTCCGCGGAGCTGGGCGGCGGACCGTTCGTGCCGATCGGCCGCCGAGCGCAGGAACCGGACGATGGCGTCGAGTTCCGTGTCGCTGAAGTCCGCGACTTCGGCATGGGCCTCGGCCAGCCGCGCCCCGAGTAGCTCGGTCACGGTGCGGGCGGCCCGGTCGGTGGGCACGATCAGCACCCGCCGGCCGTGCGTCGGGTCGGGCATCCGGCGCACGTAGTCGGCCTTGACCAGCCGGTCGACCAGGGCGGTCACGGAGCCGGGGGTCAGCCCGAGCATGCGGGCCAGCCGGCCGGCGGGCAGCGGCCCGTGCCGGAACACCAGGTCCAGGCAGCGCAGGTCGGTGCGGTGCACGCCGAGGCGGTCGGCCAGCGCCTGGTGGTCGGCGTCGATGGCGGCCTGGAGGTCGGCCATGGCCGCGCCGAGTCCGGCGATGATGTCGTCCCGAGCGAGCATGCGTGCCAGTATAATGTTTGATCATCAAACATTATGGGGGTGTGATGCGAAGCGTGATAACTGCTGTCGCGGCTGCGTTGATGCTGGTCACGGCACCTGTGCCGGCGTCGGCAGCGCCGGAGATGGGCTGGTCGCCGTGCCCGCGGCCCCAGGCCGCGAAGTACCACGCGGAGTGCGCCAGCCTCGTCACCCGCGGCGTGACGCTCGCGCTGCTGCGGATTCCCGCCACGGAGGCCTCACAGGGGCCGGTGTTCGCCGACTCGCAGGAGACGGACGGCTACGGCGGCAGCCAGATCGACTTCTTCCTCCAGCACGGCGACCACTACCTGGCCCGGCTGCCGCAGACGCACCGCACCCACGACATCGTGCTGGTCGATCCGCGTGGCCTCGGCGCGAGCACGCCGGTGCGCTGCCCACTGTCCGCGCACGACCCGGCTGTGCCAGAGTTCCCCGCCACGCCAACGGATACCGAGCAGATCACGCGGCACGGGGCGTCGGTGTATCTGCGCTGCGCCGCCGCCACCGGTCCGCTGATCGCCCACAGCGGCCTCGCCGAGCAGGCCGACGACCTCGAAGCCGTGCGCATGGCGCTCGGTGCGCCGAGGCTGGACTTCCTGGGCCAGGCGACCGGTGCCGAACTGGGCGTCGTCTACGCTGCCCGCCACCCGGCCCACACCGGCCGGATGGCGCTGGACACCGCGGTCGACCCGTTCCTGCCGGCCGCGCAACGGGTGCTCGACACGGCCCGCGCCGAGGAGGCCGCATTCAACCGGTTCGCCGCCTGGTGCGACCAGACGCCCGAGCAGTGCCCGGTGGCCGGCCAGGACATGGGCGCCGTGCTCGATGAATTGGGGATACGGGGCGTGCCGGGCCTGACCGGCGACGAGGTGCGTATCGCCGTCGGTCAGTTCCTGCTCGGCTATCCGTTCGCATGGCCGGGCCTCGCGCAGGCACTTCACGACGGCAACGCCAGCGATTTCGCGCCCTACGTCGCCCTGACCTACACCGAACCCGACTACACGGCCAGTCGCGCCCAGACGTGCACGGACCACCCGAGCGATCCGGGGCGGCTCGCGGCCCTCGCCCGTCAGGTCCGCGCGGCGGCCCCGCACACCGGCGGCGTTTCCTTGCAGTGGGACGCCTTGCAGTCGTGCACCGGCTGGCCCTTCGGTCCGGCGCTGGCCGATCGGCTGCCGGGCCACGTCTTTCCGGCCTCGCCCGTGCTCGTCACGGCGACGGCCGACGATCCCATCAACCCGTCGGCCTGGGCCGCCGATCTCGGTGCCCGGATCGCCGGATCGCACGTGGTGATCGCGCCCGTGGACGGCCACGGCGCCCTGGACAACGCGCCGTGCGCCGCGGGCGCGATCGACACCTACCTGGCGGACGGCACGCTACCGTCCACTGAGGACTGTCACTAGCAGCCGACGCCGCCCGGCTGGATCCAGGCGAAGGCGGCGAAGCGCTGGCCCGGCACGTCCGACTCCGTGAAGTAGCCGCCGAACATCTTGGTGCTCTGCAGGCGGTTGGCGAAGTAGAGCGTGTAGGTCTGCGTGACGCCGCCGAAGCTGAGCGGCCGCACGAACGTCAGCGTGTGCGTGGCCGGATCCCAGGTGCGCTGGGCGATCGGCTCCGTGCGGCCGAGCTCGTCGTACCACAGGTTGATCTCCGGGACCCGGCACTGGGTGAACTGAACGCTCATCGTGCCGGTCCACCCGTTGCCGTTGAAGCCGTAGTAGCCCACCAGGTCGTCCGGCAGCGTGTCATTGGCCTTGAACGCCTGCAGCCGGGGCGTGCCCAGCGGCAGATAGTCCTTGGCGTACACGCCGTAGCGCTGACCGGGCACATCGGACTGCGTGAAGAACCCGCCGAACACCGGCGAGTTCGCCTTGTGGTCGCCCAGGTAGAGCGTGTACGTCTGGCGGTCGTTCCAGGCCAGCGGCCGCGTGATGGTCAGCGTGTGGGTGGACGTCGACCAGCTGCCGGACAGCCGCTCGTCGCGGCCTAACTCGTTGTAGTGCATGGTGATCGCCGGCGAGCCGGTGGCTGAGTTGCTCACCGTCAGCGTGCCGGCCCACCCGTTCCCGTTGAACGCGTAGCTGCCGTCGATTGTGGACACCGCCGCCGCGGCCGGCGCGGCCAGGGCCACCATGGCGACCGTCGCCGTGGCAACGGCCCAGGATTTCAGGGACATGCCGGGGATCCTGGCCGCCCGGGCCGTCGCCGGCAATGTCCCTAGGTGCAGACTTGGCTTGCCCCGCAACGGATTGTGTCGGCGACACCCGACCGAGCGCGGGGGTCGGGTGCCGCTCGTCCTCGACGCTACGCCGAACGGCGCAGAGTGCACCCGCCGCACGACCACCCGGTCCAACCGGACTGCCTGAACGGCCGCGATCCGCTGACGCAGGGAAGGACGCCTTACCCTCGTTCAACGCGGGTAAGGCGTCCTTCCCTGCATCCCCCGACCCCTGGCATCCCGGTTCGCCGGCAGAACACGTCAGCTACCGGTCAAATTTATTAGGATTTATTGACATTCATCGGATGTTTGAGCAGGCTACGGCCGACACCCGGTACGCATCAGGAGGTCGACGATGACCGAGTCAGCTGGCCACACCCGACGGGACGCGCTACGCCTCGGCGGCGTTTTGGGCGTAGCAGCTGCGATGACGGGACTGCGGCCGTTCACCGCGCAGGCCGACCCGGTCCGCCGACGGACGCCCGAGGTGGTGGCGGACAACGACGCCACGGCGCTGTGGTACCCCGCGCCGGCCGAAGAAGGTCGGATCATCGAGCAGGGCCTGCCCGTGGGCAATGGACGGCTCGGTGGCCTGGTCGGCGGGGATCCGGGCAGCGACTTCGTCTACCTCACCGACATCACGTTCTGGAACGGCGACGTGAACGACGTCGTCCAGGACGACGGGCAGCTCAACTACGACTCCACCCACTTCGGCAGCTACGGACAACTGGCCAGAGTCGGCGTCGACGTGCCGGCGCACGCGCTGTCGGCGGTGAAGGACTACCGGCGGCGGCTCGACCTCAGCAACGGCGTCGTGACGGCGACCTACACGTACAAGGGTGTGCACTACCGCCGCGAGGTGTACAGCAGCCACCCCGACGACGTGCTGGTGATCCGGCTGACCCAGTCCGGCGGCGGCAGCTACGCCGGCTCCGTCTCGCTGGCCGGAACCCATGGCGAGACCACGGCCGGCGCGAATGGGGCGATCTCCTTCGCCGGCACCCTGGACAACGGCCTCAAGTACGCGAGCGTGGTCACCGCCGCCGGCAAGGGCGGCAGCGTTTCCGTGCAGGGCAACAAGGTTGGCTTCACCGGCTGCGGGGAGGTGCTGATCATCGTGTGCGGCGGCACGAACTACGCCGCCACGGCCGCGACCGCCTTCAAGGACGCCGCCGTCGACCCGTTGGCCATCGCCCGGCAGAAGGCCGCGAAGGCCGTCGGCGTGGCTGGGACCGTGCTCCTGAACACGCATGTCGCGGACTACCAGGCGTTGTACAACCGGATGACCGTCGACTTGGGACGGTCGTCGTCGCAGCAGCGGTCCATGGACACCTGGGCCCGGCTGTGGCAGCGGGCCGCGCCGCACGCCGAGCCCGACCCGGAGCTGGAGGCCATGTACCTCCAGTTCGGGCGGTACCTGGTGATCTCCGGCTCGCGGGACAGCCTGCCGCTGAACCTCCAGGGCCTGTGGGTGTCCAACAACAATCCGGACTGGTACGCCGACTACCACACCGACATCAACGTCCAGATGAACTACTGGCTGCCCGACCGGGCCGGCCTGAGCCGCTGCTTCGACGCCTTCGCCGACTACTGCGTCTCGCAGCTGCCGTCGTGGACCGCCACCACCCAGAAGGCGTTCAACGACAACCGAAACCGTTTCCGCAACACCAGCGGCAAGATCGCCGGCTGGGCCGTCGCCTTCTCCACCAACCCCTACGGCGGCAGCGGCTGGTGGTGGCACCCCTCCGGCAACGCGTGGCTGTGCAACAACCTGTGGCAGCACTACGAGTTCACGCAGGACAAGGCGTACCTGGCGAAGATCTACCCGTTGCTCAAGGGGGCCGTGCAGTTCTGGGAGGCGCGGCTGGTCGAGAAGGACGGCAAGCTGTACGACGACCACGACTGGTCGCCGGAGCAGGGGCCGCAGGACGGCATCGGCAACACGTACTCGCAGGAGCTGGCGTGGGACCTGTTCACCCACTTCCAGACCGCCGCTGACGTTCTGGGGCAGGATCAGGACTACGCCAAGACCATCACCGCCGTGCGGGACAAGCTGTATCTGCCGGTCGTGAGCCCGAAGACGGGGTGGCTGGAGGAGTGGATGTCGCCCGACAACCTCGGCGACACCAAGCATCGGCACCTCTCGCCGCTGATCGGCTTCTTCCCCGGCGACCGGATTCGCGTCGACACCAGCCCCAAGGAGCTCGTCGACGGCGTGCGGAACCTGCTCATCGCCCGCGGCACGCAGAGCTTCGGCTGGGCCTGCGCGTGGCGGGCCGCGTGCTGGGCCCACCTGCGTGACGCCGAGAAGGCGTACCAGATGGTGCTCACGGTCATGACGCCGTCGGTCAACTTCGGCAACGGCAGCGCCGCCAACCTGTTCGACATGTACTCCTTCGGCGAGCGCACGACGTTCCAGATCGACGCCAACTTCGGCGCCCCCACCGCCATGCTGGAGATGCTGGTCCAGTCCCGCCCCGGGCAGATCGACCTGCTGCCCGCCCTGCCGGCCGGCTGGGCCCGGTCGGGCCGGGTCACCGGCGTCGGCGCCCGCGGCGGCTTCACACTCGACCTGGAGTGGCGCAACGGCAAGGTCACCGCCCTCACCCTGCACAGCGTCGGCGGTACGAAAACCGTCGTGAAGTCCGGCACCTGGCAGAAGTCCGTGACCATGCCGATGAACGGCGCCCAGAAGGTCCTCTAACCCCCGCGAGTCACGCTCTCAGGCAGTGCGAATGTCGGTTTTGGGCAGAACTGAGCCTCGGGTCTCGGTTCTGCCCGAAACCGTATTTCGGTGTGCCGGAGAGCGTGACTCGCCGGGGTTTTCAGACCAACCGGGCCCCGCCGTCCACGTGCAGGGTGGTGCCGTTGATGAACGGGTTGGCCAGGACCGTCAACACGGCGGCGGAGACGTCGGAGGAGTGGCCGATGCTTCGGCTGGGGTTGGCCGCGGCGACCTGGGCGAAGAACGACTCCTTGTCGGGGCCGTCCCAGGAGCCCGAGTCGATGATGCCGGGGGAGAGGGCGTTGACCCGGATCGGAGCCAGCTCGACGGCCAGGGCCTCGGCCAGCGCGGCGACGGCGACGTTGCCGGTGGCCATGACCACCAGGCCGGGGCTGGGCCGCCAGCCGGCGACGCCGGAGAACAGCAGGATGGAGCCGCCGGGGCGGATGCGCCCGGCGAAGTGCTTGGCCACCATTATCGGCCCGACCACCTTGACGTCCAGCGCAGTGTGCACGGCGTCCATGTCCAGCTCGGTGACGGGCCCGTTGGCGTGCGCGGCCGACACGGACACGATGTGGTCGACCTCGCCCAGTTCCTCGGCGAGGCGGCGGATCGAGTCCTCGTCGGTCAGGTCGACGGCGGGCGTGCTGTTCCTCCCGACCAGGACGACGTCGGCGCCGGCGGCGACCAGGTCGGACTTGAGCCGGGCGGCGATGCCGGAGGCGCCGCCGATGATCAGGACCTTCTTGTCGGTGAGGTTCACGTCTTGGGTAACGCCGCAGCTCACCGTAGGAATCCCGTCGCAATCTGAATGTTTTCGAGGGTATCCATAGAATCAACGAATGCCTACGCTTCGTGCCCTGGAACGTAAGTGCTCTGCCGTTATTAACCGACGGGACCACAACCATGTCCCTTTGGTCATACGCAAAAATTTTCGACACGGCAAAACTCGAGACAAAAAATGATTGGTCTCCCTGATTGGCGCACATTACAAGCATAGCAGGGATTGACTAACCACTCGTGGTGCGGTTGCCGGCGCGAACGATCGGTGAATAAACGTCCAGTTCGGAACAGCCACTGTGTTTTGATAGGCACAAACATGTGCTGCCAGTTTAGTCCAGCCATAGTATACATTTCCGCAGGATGATTTGCCACTTTGTGACACCATATGTGTAATAACCCTCCGATACCGGTTCAAAAAGTGATTCGGGTAAACCGCCGGGAGGATTCCGGTGGCCGGCCGGGCTTTTGCTATGGGGCTCACATGTCGCAGCCGGCGCTCTCGCACCAACTGGCCGCGCTGGAGAAGGAACTGGGAACCGCCGTCGTGGAGCGGCTGCCCCGAGGCGTCCGGGCCACCGCCGCCGGCCGCGCGATCGAGGCGGACGCCCGAACCGCCCTCGCCGCCGCGGATCGGGTCGTCACGACCGGCCGTGACGTCGCGAAAGGGTCCGCCGGGCAGCTGCGCATAGGCTGCGCCGAGAGCCTGACGGCCAGCCTCCTGGCCCCGGTGCTGCGGCAGTGGCGACGGCGTCATCCGGACGTGCGGATCGTTCTCACCGAGGCGACCAGCGCCGATGTCCTTGCGCAGCAACTGGATTCCGGTCAGACCGACATCGCCGTCGGTCCGACGCCCAGCCGCTGGACCGGCCACAGTGGACTGATCGGCCACGAGGACGTTGTCGTCGTGCTGCCGCAAGGACATCCGCTCGCCGACCAACCGGCGGTCACGTTCGAGCAGCTGCGGGACGAGCCCGTTGTGCACCTCAACGTGGACAACGGGTTCGCCGGCTGGCTGGATTCCGTTGCGGCGCAACACGGTGTGGTCCTCACGGTGGCGATGCGCACTCGGCAGGCCGTCACCGCCGCCGCGTTGGCCGCCGCCGGCGTGGGCATCGCGATCGTGCCCCGGTCGGCCATCGGCGCTCGCTTCGCCGGTGTGGTCGTGCCGATGGATCCGCCGCTCGGCCGTGACCTCGTCTGCCTGGTCGCCAATCCCGCCGACTCCCTGGCCCGCCGCTTCGAGTCGGCCGTGCTGAGCCGCAGTGTCAGGGTGTCTTGACAACGGCCCGTGTCAGGCTAACCTGACAACCATGACGGACGAGAGCACGCCGGCCGAACTGGCCGGCCAGATCACCAACAAGGACCCCGCCGTCGGGTTGCGGGCGGTCGTGGCGCTGCGGCGGCTGCTGGAGGAGCTCGAACGGCTGCACGTCGACAGCGCCCGCGAACAGGGCTGGTCGTGGCAGGACATCGCCACCGCGCTCGCGGTCAGCCGCCAGTCCGTGCACGAGAAGCACGCCAACCGCCGCAAGGCGCAGTACAAGGAGGCCTGACGTGTTCGAGAAGTTCACCGACCCGGCCAAACGGGTCCTCGTGCTGGCCCAGGACGAGGCCATCGAGCAGGGCCACGACCACATCGGGACCGAGCATGTGATCATCGGGCTGGCCGGAATGCCCGGCACTGTCGCCGGGGATGTGTTGCGCGACAACGGAGTCACCGTGCCATCGCTCCGTGAGGAGATCGCCAGGGTCTTCGTCGCCAGCGGCGCGCACCACGCCGGACCCCAGGCCGCCACCGAGGCCCTCGCCGCCATCGGCATCGACGTCGACGAGATCCGCCGCCGCGCCGATGAGACCTTCGGCCCCGGCAAGTTCCACTTCCCGCGCCCGCCGTTCACCCCGCGGGCCAAGCGGGCGTTGGAGCACACGCTCCGGCAGATGGTCGAGCTGGGCAGCGAGACCATCGGCCCCGAGCACCTTCTCCTGGGCATCCTCGCCGAAAGCGACAGAAAGGAGGAAGGGGAAAGTGTGGAGGCGGCCGACGGCGGAGATCGACAAGCGCCCGGCGTGGGCGTGAAAGTGCTGCGCAACCTGGGCGTCGACGTCGACGCGCTGCGGCCCGCGGTGCTGGCCCGGCTCGGTCGCTGAACCGTTCGCGCCTCCCGGCCGTCGTGGTGGGCGGACGGGAAGGAGTGTTCGGTGGGCGCGAATCGAACCAGGGGTGCAGTCGCGGCGGCGCGAGGGGCGGGCGACGGGCGGCGGAACCTGATCCTGGTGGTGGCCGTGGCAGTGATCGCGGCGGCGGTGATCGGGGGCGTGGTCGTCACGCACGCGAGGGCCGATGTGCCGCAGGCCGGCGGGACGTATGCGACCACGGTGCAGCAGGACGGCACGGTCGTGGCGGGCAGCGCCAACGCCAAGGCGACGCTGGACGTGTACGAGGACTTCCTGTGTCCGTACTGCAAACACAACCTCGAAGACCCCTACGGCAAGGACATGACCAAGGCCATCGCCGCCGGGTCGTTGCGGGTCGACTACCACGTGTTGGATCTGCTGGACAACGAGACGACGCCCGCCGGGTACTCGCTCCGTGCCGGCAATGCCGCGCTGGCCGCGGCCAAGGCCGGCCGGTTCGCCGAGTTCCACGCCGCGCTGTACGAGCAGCAGCCGACCGAAGGCCAGGCGGGCTACACCGATGACCAGCTGGTGGACATCGGCCGCAAAGCGGGCATCACGAGCCAGCAGTTCGCGGACGAGGTCAAGGCCGGCGCCTTCGACGCCGAGATCCGCGGCCAGACCGACAAGGCCCGCGACTCGGTGAACTTCAAGGGCACGCCCACGGTGCTGTCCGGCGACAACCAGGTCGACATCAGCAAGGCCGGCTGGCTCAGCCAGCTGACCAAGGCTTAGGGCGCGATCCGGGCCAGGTCCACGCGGGACTGGATGGCCAGCTTGCGGTAGATCTGCCGCAGGTGGAAGCCGACGGTGTGGGGCGAGACGAACAGCTCGGCGGCCACCTGCCGGTTGGTGAGGCCGTGGGCGACGAGGCGGGCGACCTTCTCCTCGGTGCCGGTGAGGCTGCCCCATCCGGTGGCCGGCCGGGGTACGTGGTGCCAGTGCCGGCGGCGGATGCCCAGCCGGCGCAGCCGGCTGCGGACGCGGGCGGAATCCCAAGCGGCGCCAAGGGAGTCGTAGACCTCCATGGCACGGTCCAAAGCGGATACTGCCTCGTCACGGTCGTAGTCGGCCAGCAGGCCGCCGAGGTCCTCGGTGGCGGAGGCGCGGGCCCATCGGTCGGAGTACCGCTCCGTGGCGGCGACCAGACCCATGACGTCACGGGAATGCAGGGCCCGGGCATGCCATCCGACGCCGAGGGCCTCGGCGGAGGCGACAAGAGTCTCGGCGAAGACCTCGTCGCCGGCGGCAAGGGCGGTGCGCACGCACCAGGCCGCGGCGGCGGGGTCCTCCAACAACAACTCGCGGCGACGGGAAGGATCGGTGCGAACCTCGGCCAACACAGCCAGGGCCGCCTCGGGACCGCTGCGCGCGGCGGCGACCTGGGCGGTGATCCACACCCGCATGGACGACCAGGGCAGCGACTCGAAGGACGCAGGACAGGAACCGTTGCGGCAGGCGGGAATCGTCCAGGGCGACGGACAGCGGGTTGAACGGCAGCGGCCCGTCGGCCAGCCGCGCGATGCCGGCCTCGATGCGGAGCGCCTCGTCCGCCTGGAGGCCGAGGACCAGGTCGACGACCGAGCGTGGGCTGCCGCCCATGCATTCGCACAGCGAGGCGACATCGGCGTCCGGGGTGGCGTCGAGCAGGTCGGTGACGACCTCGGTGACCACGTCGTCCGGCAGCGCGTCCAGGTCGGCCAGCCACTCGGTGCGGGCCGCGCCGGCCATGGCCCCGAGCAGCAAGCCGTTGGGGGAGTCCAACTCCTCCGACCGCATGGCGAAGATCCACACCACCGGCCGGTCGTCCAGCCGTGACATGAGGTCGCGCAGGGCGGTCACGGTCAGCGGGTCCGCCCAGTGCAGATCGTCCACGGTGACCAGCACGGGACCCCGCCGCAGCTGGGTCTCCACGTGCCGCTCGAACTGCGCCGTCAGCCAGCTCAGCCGGCCGGCGTCGGGGGCGACGGCATGCGGCTGGCGCACCACCGGCAGGCCCAGCACCGAGATCTCCGGCCGGTCCACGATGCCGTCCACCACGGAGAACCCGCGGCCCTCGGCCAGCGTCGCGGCCTCGATCAGCAGGCGTGTCTTGCCGGCGCCCACCGGGGCGGCCAGCAGCAGCGTCTGCCGGCCCTGGTCGACCGCGCGCATCGCGCCCACGATCTGGTCGAGCTGTCCGTCCCGGCCGCGCAGTGGCCGCCGGGCCCGTGCCGGCGCCCGCTGTTCGAGAACCTGCCGCTTCATGATCTCCCCCGGTTCGGATCGACGAAAGAGCCGGTGATCGAATGATTCGCGGGGCGAGAAAGGTCAATACCGGCGGAAAGGCAGTGGAATACGCATGGTTTCGGTCCCTTGCCGGGTGTTTCACGTCACCTTGGGCCCAGTCAAGCAACCGGCCATCACAGTGTCAACTCACTCTAGGAATTCCCCTGAAACAGGCCCGAACACGTACGTAGGGCCGGGCATCGCTGCCCGGCCCTACCCTTCGCCCTATTGCCTAACCGATCGAAGCGGCGTAAAGGAACCACGTCGAGTGCGGCAGCCACTGCTCCAGCCACCGCCAGTCGGTGTTGTGGCCGGTGAACGCCTCGCCCGGGTCCCAGGCCAGCCCGCGGCCGTCGTCGCCCTTGCCGGTGATGCCGTTGACGATGCCGCCGGCCGAGCGCAGCCAGCGCCAGGAGCCGGCCGTCTGCCCGTCCGCGTACTCCAGGTACAGCGGCTGGTCGCGGCCGGTGCCCTCCAGCATGCACACGTCGTACGGGTTGACGCCGACGATCCAGTTCAGCTGGTCCTGGGCGTAGGCCCGCAGGCTGGCCGCGAACGGTCCGGTGAAGAAGCCGGCGGCCAGGCGCGCGGCCGAGGCCATCGAGGCCAGGCGGGCGTTCTCCCCCTGCCACCAGGCGTCGTCCGTGCGCGGGGTGACGTTGTGCGGGAAGAAGTAGCCGGTGTACCGCGTGCCCTTGCCGTCCTGCACCAGCTGTCGCGCGTAGCCGAACGGGTTGGGCACCTCGCCGGTCACGTTCAGCTCGAACTGCAGCGACCGCCGCACCACGTCCAGCACCTTGGCCCTGGTCGTGGTGTCGGCGATGTCCAGGTAGGTCAGCAGGCTGACCACCGGCAGGCCGGCGTCGGAGGGGTGGAAGAACGGGCGGTCGGCGTCGTCGGCCCGCCAGTAGTCGTGATAGCCCTGCCACGACACCAGCCGCGAGCACAAACTGGCCGCACGCGCGTCCGCCGCCGCCCGATACGCGTCCTTCTTGGTCGCCTTGAACAACTCGGTGGCGGCCAGCAGCGCGTTGAAGTCGTCGAGGATGTTCTCCTTGCCGTCATTCAGCAGTGACACGTTGTTGACGAGGAGATAAGCGAAAGCGTCTTCGGCCGCGGCCAGATATTCGACAGACGTGTAGTCGCCGGACACCGGATAGGTGCTGGACCGGGCCAGCGCGGCGATGGCCAGGCCGCCGCCCTCGCGGAAGTCGACCTGCCGGGTGCTCAGGCTGCGCTGGGTCGGGTCGGCGCCGAGGTCGTCGGCCTCGGGCTGGCCGACCGAGCTGTAGAAGGAGCCGCCCTGGGTGTGCACGCGGGTCAGGTAGTCGGCGCCGAACAGCGCCTCGTCCAGCAGCCAGCCCTGCGCCGCCACCAGATCGGTGTTGTTGCGCTTGGCCACCTGGTCGTGCGAGGCGGCCAGCGCCCACGCGGTCAGGGGAACGGACAGCGTGTTGAAGTACGACAGGTTGGACAGCTGGGTGAAGTGCTTGCCCCAGTCGGCCGCCGCGTCGTACCAGCCGCCGCTGGCGTCGAAGGTGCCGCCGGACTTCAGCGGCAGCTTGCGGTCGGCCTTGTCGTACTGGCCGGAGCTGCGTGAGTCCTTGAAGTAGTGGATCAGGTGCGACATTGTGCGCCGCTCCAGCACGTTCGGCTCGATCCAGAACGGCTGCGAGCTGGCGCCGTCGACCGTGACGGTGTACTGGCCGGTGCGGTTGAACGCGGTGAGGTCGGCGACCCAGTAGTAGCTGGGCACGGCGGGCACCTGGTCGGCCAGCCAGTCCTTGACCGGGCCGACGTAGCGCGCCAGGCCGCGGGACACGGTCCTGCCGGTGGCGGTGTCGATCACCTGGTACGGCTTGGGCGCGGTGGACGCCCTCGACGCGGCGATCACCACGCGCTTGGAGGCGGTCGGCTCGTAGCCGACATTGTTGGCTAACACCAAGGGTTTCGGGCCGGCGTCGAAGCTCGGTGGTGGCAGTGCGGCCGAGCCGGCGACGGCGGCGGTGCCGAGGAGGAAGCGGCGGCGGGAAGGTGACTGCTCCGGTGCGGACTCAGACATTATTAGTAAACCTCCTTAACAATTTGTCACCCTAGGTGTCGGCTCGGTCACGGTCAAGGAGATGGCACAGCGAGGGCTCAGCTGGTCCACAGCTCCGCGGCGCACCGTGGACTCATGAACGCTCGGGAGCAGGGGATTCGCAGCGCCGCCGTGATCACCGCGGCGCTCGCGCTGGTCGGGGTCGGCGGCGCGGTGGCGGTGGCGGTGGCCGCCGGGGTCAGCCATTCCGACAGCGCGACCACCACGTCAACTTCGGACAGCCAGCTGTCCACGGGCACGGAGCCCATGGCCAGAACGGGGGGATCATGAACCCCCGGTGAACGCCGACGAGTGGCCGGTCTGGAGCACCACGGCCCGTGTTGTCGTCACGGAACCCGAAACCCTGGGGGCGGCGCGCGTGCTGATCGAGTCGATGCTGTCCGAGATCGACCTGGCGTGCAGCCGGTTCCGGCCGGATTCCGAGTTGATGTTTTGCCGGCCGCAGCAGCGGCCCGGTGCAGGTCAGCCCGCTGCTGGCGACGCTGGTCGAGGTGGCGTTGAAGGCCGCGGAGGACAGCGGCGGGGCCGTGGATCCGACCGTCGGCAGCGCGCTGTGCGCCCTCGGCTATGACCGCGATCTGTCCACAGTGGACGTCGATGGCGTGATCCTCGCGGTGACGGTTTCCGGTTGGCGCAGCGTCAAGTTGACCGGCAACACCCTGACCGTGCCGAAGGGCGTGATCCTGGACCTCGGTGCGACGGCCAAAGCCTTCGCCGCCGACTGCTGCGCACGGCTGGTCGCCGACGCCCTCGACACCGGCGTGCTGGTCAGCCTCGGCGGGGACATCGCGACCGCCGGCCCCGCGCCGGCCACCGGCTGACAGATCCTGGTGCAGGACCGCGCCGACGATCCGTCCTGCGTGATCACCATGCCGGCCGACAAGGCGATCGCCACCTCCAGCACGCGCAGCCGGCAGTGGCGACGCGGCGATCGCCTGCTGCACCACATCCTCGATCCCGGCACTGGCCAGCCCGCGCCGCGCATCTGGCGCTGCGTCACGGTTGTCGCCGACCACTGCGCCGACGCGAACACGCTGACCACCGCCGCGCTGGTCAAAGGCCACGACGCGTTGGCAATGCTGCGGGCCCACGACGTGCCGGCCCGGCTGGTCGCGGTGGACGGCTCGGTCCGAACCCTCGGCGGCTGGCCGTGATCTGGTACATCGCCCGTGGCGCCGGCGTGATGGCGCTGCTGATGCTCACGGTCTCGGTGACGCTGGGAATCGCCACCAGGCAAGGAAAAACCCTCGCCGGGCTGCCCCGGTTCGCTGTCGCCACCGTGCACCGCAACGCCAGCCTGATCGGGCTCGGCCTGGTTCTCACGCACGTGCTGACCCTGCTGTTCGACTCCTACGCCAACCTCAACCCGATCGACCTGCTGGTGCCGTTCGTCGGCTCCTACCGAACGTTCTGGCTCGGGCTCGGCACGCTGGCCTTCGACCTGCTGCTGATCGTGCTGATCACCAGCCTGAACCGGGCCCGCCTCGGGCTGCGCACCTGGCGGGCCGTGCACTGGACCGCCTACGCGATCTGGCCGATCGCCCTCGCCCACGGGCTCGGCACCGGCACCGACGCCACCCAGCTGTGGATGGGCGTGCTGGCCGTCGGCTGCGCCACCGCCGTTGCCACCGCCGCGACCTGGAGGTTCGTCACATGAGGCCGCTGCTCGACGCCGCCGCGCGGGACGAGGACGAGCACATTGCCCGCAACGGCCCGCTGCCCTGGCAGCACACGCCCGGGGCGCTCATCGCCGCCCTGGCCGAGGCCGGGCTGACCGGCCGTGGCGGAGCCAACTTCCCGACCTGGCGCAAGCTGGCCCGCACCTCGGTCGCCGACCGGCCGGTGGTGATCGCCAACGCCGCCGAGGGCGAACCGGCCAGCCGCAAGGACAAGGTGCTGCTCCAGCAGTGCCCTCACCTCGTGCTGGACGGCCTGCAACTCGCCGCCGAGGCCGTCGGCGCTCGTCGGGTCTACCTGTACGGAGCTGTTGTCCCGCAGAGAAAAACCGACCGGTATCCGATCACCTGTGTCGAAGCGCCCGACACGTTCACGGCGGGAGAGTCGTCGGCGGTGATGGCCGCCGTCAACGGCCGCAAACCGTTGCCCACCAATGACCGTCGCGACGACATGCTGGTGCAGAACGTGGAGACGCTGGCTCGCATAGCGCAGATCGCCCGCTACGGCCCCCGGTGGTTCCGCCGGCACGACACCTTCCTGGCCACTGTTTCCGGCGCTGTGCAACGGCCCGGTGTGTACGAGGTCGAGCGAGGTGTTGCCGTGCAACGGCTTCTGGACCTCGCTGGCGGCGTCGACACGAAGGCGGTACTGATCGGCGGCTATCACGGCACCTGGCTGAGGCCGCACGAGACGATCGCCGATCCGGGCGCAGGCGTGGCAATTGCCTTGCCGAACAACGAAAGCGGCCTGCGTAAGACCGCCGAGATCGTCGGCTACCTGGCGTCCCAGAGCACGAGGCAGTGCGGGCCCTGCCGCTTCGGCCTGCCGGCGCTGGCCGAGGCGTTGTCGGCCCGCCGCTGGGACCAGGTGCGGCAACTGGTCGGGCTGGTCGGCGGCCGGGGAGCCTGCCACCACCCCGACGGCACGGCCCGGCTCGTACGCAGCGCGCTGGCGGTTTTCGAGGAGGAGTCCCGATGAATGAACTGCACGTCGACTGGATCGCCTGCGACGGCCGGGGATTGTGCGCGGAACTGTTGCCGGAATTGGTTTCCGTCGATCCCTGGGGTTATCCGCTCATCGCCGACGCGGCGGTTCCAGCCCACCTCGAAGAACACGCGAGGCGGGCGGCACGACTGTGCCCCCGCCTCGCGATCAGCCTCAATGCGGTCAGTCCACCAGAACCGGCAGCTCGTCCACACCGTACACAATGGACACCTGCCGGTACGCCAGCTCGTCGGGGCTGACCGCCAGCCGCAGCTTCGGGAACCGCCGCACCAGCGCCGGATAGGCGATACGCAGCTCCATCTTGGCCAGCTCGGCCCCGATGCAGCGGTGGATGCCGTGCCCGAAGGCCAGGTGCGAGGACGCGGTCGGGCGGTCCGGGTCGAACGCCTCCATGTTCGGCCCCAGCGCCGCGTCCCGGTTGGCCCCGGACAGCGAGCAGATCACCACGTCGCCGGCCTTGATCTCCTGGCCGCCCAGCACCATGTCCTTGCGGGCGAAGCGCGGGAACGCCACCTGCACCACGGTCAGCAGCCGCAGCAGCTCCTCGATGAACGCGTTGATCGCGTCGTCGTCGGTGCGCAGCCGCTCGAACGCGACCGGATCCTGAAGCAGCACAATGGTTCCGAGCGCCAGCATCGAGGTGGTCGTCTCGAAGCCGCCGGTGAGCAGGCCGTCGGCGATGCTGGCCAGCTCCTCGTCGTCGATGGTGTCACCGTGCTCCTTGATGATCTGGCCCAGCAGGTCGTCGCCCGGGTTGCGGCGCTGCTTGGCCACCACGCCACGCAGGTACACCAGCGACTCGGAGATCGCGCCCAGCGAGGCGCTGGCCCCGCCGAACAGGTTGAACCGGGCCGCGCCCAGGCGCTGGAAGTCGTCGCGGTCCTCGTAGTCCACGCCGAGCAGCTCGCAGATGGTCAGGCACGGGATCGGCAGCGCGAAGGCCTGCATGAGGTCCACCGGGCCGTCCTTGGCCCCGGCCTCGATGGTGTCCAGCGTGTCGGCCACGATGCGCTCGATGCGCGGCGTGAGCCGGCTCAGCCGGCGGATGGTGAATTCCGGCGTCAACACCTTGCGCAGCTTCGTGTGCACCGGCGGGTCGGAGAAACCGAGGCCGCCCGGATTCTGCTCCGCGGTGATGCCGAAACTACCGGTGAGATTGGCGAAATCGTTGCTGAAGTTGTCGGTCGAGCCGAGTACGGCTCGGGACTCCTCGTACCCGGTGATCAGCCAGGCGCGGAACCCCAGCGGCAGCTTCAGGCGTGTGACCGGCTCGGACTCGCGCTGCACGCGCATGGCGTCGACCGGGTGCACCCCCTCGCGCTCCAGCGGCATGAGAGCGGAATCGGGAATGAAGGGGATACGCGACAGATCGAAACCGTCCTGCCCCGTCTTCGCCATCTGCCTGCGCACGATCCACGACGTAATGCGTGATGTAATGCGCGAGCCGAGCTTCATCATGAATTCAAGATACCCCATGGTCCCTGAGGGTCGTGCCAGCATTCGGCCAACCGACACGCCCTGGTCACCCGGTCGTTGCAGACGCCGTTGCCCGGCGGCGCACGCGTCCGCGTAGGCGTGCGCCTGCGTGACCCCGGGCTCCGGCCGCCCGACCGCTCGCTTGAAAAGCGGGTAGTCGCCGCGATGTGACGGCCGTTACCGGATCGCGTTCATTCCTCCGCCGATCGGAAATTGTCGAGCATGCCTCGGATCCACAGTGGATCTGCCGATCGGGGCAAGGGGCTTGAGCCGATCAAGGTTCCCAACTAGCCTCTGCCCACTCGATCGGTCAAGGGGGCCTCGGATGGGCGTGCAGGGACCGGGAAATCGGCCGCCTTGGTACGTGTTCGTGTTGGCGGTGCTGGGAGTCCTGCTCGTGCTGACCGCGGTGATCGGCTTCGGGCCGCGCTCTTCCGGCGGGCCGCTCCCCACTGCGGAACCGGTACCGCAGCCGTATCGGGGGACGGACACCCCCACTCCGACGTCGCTGCTGGGCGATCCGACCTCCGTGACGGTCGCCACCACGTCCTCGTCACGGGCCGTGGCCACCGTCACCACGGCGGCTCCCATCATCACGCCCACGACCACCGTGCCATCGACCACGACCCGTCGCACCACCACGATTGCCTTGACGGGCCCGGGAAATCCGCCCTACTGCTGCTGGTACGGCGGAGGTGACTGGGGCGGGCATCATCACCGTTGACACACGCACTGGTACTCTCGGTGACCGAGTGACGTCGAGAGGTTCCGCGATGCGAGTGCTCCGCCTGGTGCTCGCCGCAAGCCTCGTGCTCGGTCTCGCGGCGCCCGCCGCGGCCGTCGGCACGGGGCAAGCGGCGACGATCTACTCGGCCTCGGTGCGCCGCACCGAACACGGCATCCCCCACATCCTGGCCCGGGACATCGGTTCCGCCGGCTACGGCTACGGATATGCCTTCGCGCAGGACAATCTGTGCGCGCTGGAAGAGATCATGATGACGGCCAACGGGGACCGGTCCCGCTGGTTCGGCCCGAACGCCGACGCCGGTGATCTCAGTTACGGCCCGCTGACCAACCTGGCCAGCGACACGTTCGTCCGTTCCGTGCTGAACAACGGTTTCCTGCGCCGCGTCATGGACCAACCCGCCCCGTTGGGCCTGGACGCCCAGACCCGCCGGCTGATCGACGGCTACGTGGCCGGAGTCAATCGATACGTGGCCGAAGCCGCCGCGCCCTGTCATGGGGCGCGGTGGGTGCGGCCGGTCACGTCCGACGACATCACGCAGATGGGCTTTCTGTTCAGCCAGTTCGGCGGCCTGCACGAATTCCAGCGAGCCATCGCCGACGCCAAGCCGGCCGGGTCCACCGGGGCGGCAATTCCCCATCCGCGCTCCGGTGAGGAAGGCAGCAACGGGGGGGCCATCGGAGCCCACGGTGTTGTCGGCGGCGACGGCGCGGCCCTGCTGGCCAACCCGCACTTCCCTTGGCTGGGCGGGGATCGCATGTACCAGGTGCAGCTGACCGTGCCCGGCGTGATGGACGTCAGCGGCGCCAGCATCTACGGCACGCCGTTTGTCGTGATCGGACACACACAGCACCTGGCGTGGACGCACACCGTGTCCACCGCGCAGCGATTCACCCTGTACGAACTGCATCTCGTGCCCGGCGACCCGACCAGCTACCTGGTCGACGGCCGGCCGGAGCGGATGACCGAGACGGATATCACCGTGCCGACCGGGCCGGAATCCTCGGTCACCACAAAGGTTTACAGGTCGCGTTACGGGCCGGTCCTGGCCGACGGCTGGACCGCGACACACGCCGTCGCCGTGCGTGGGGCCAGCGCCGACAACGGGCGGGCCTTCAACGAGTGGGTGTCGCTGGACCAGGACGACAGTGTCGCCGAGCTGCGCGAGACGCAGAACCGGTATCAGGGCGTGCCTTTCGTGAACACGATCGCCGCCGACGCCACCGGTGTCGCCTACTTCGCCGACGCCTCGGCGGTTCCGCACGTCACCGACGAGCAGGCCGCCCGCTGCGTCGACACGCCCGAGGCGAAAGCGCTGTACCCCACCGAGATCGAGCTGGACGGGTCCACTTCGGACTGTGCATGGGGCAGCGATCCGGACGCCGTCGTGCCCGGCATCTTCGGCCCGAGCCGGTATCCCACGCTCAGCCGTGCCGACTTCGTCACCAACAGCAACGACAGTTCGTGGCTCACCAACCCGGCCGCGCCGATCACGTCCCTGCCGGCGATCTACGGACCGGTCGGGACCAAACGACTTCCGCGCACGCAGCTCGGACTGGAACAGATCCAGGATCGGATCGGGACCGGGTTCACACTGGCGAACATGGATGAGTTGCTGACGGCAGAACGGAATTGGAGCGCCGAGCGGGCCCGTGACGCCGCGGTGACGATGTGCCGGCACGATCCCTTGCTCATGTCGGGCGACGGCCGGGAGGTGGACGTGAGCGCGGGCTGCTCGGCGTTGGCCGCGTGGAGCGGCCGGAACTCGGTCGGCGACCGCGGAGCCGTGCTGTGGCGCGAGTTCTGGCTGCGTGCGGCCCGGGTGCCGGAGGTGTGGTCCGTTCCGTTCGACCCGAGCCGTCCCGTCTCGACGCCGAACACCCTCGACACGGACAGCCCCGGTGTGCGGCAAGCGCTTGCCGACGCGGTGCTTCGCTTGGCACAGTTGCATGTCCCGGTCGACGCGCCGCTCTCGGCGGCCCAGTACACCACGGTCGGCGGCGGCGAGCTGCCGGTGCCGGGGTGCGGAAACGTGGAGGGCTGTTATGACATCACCGCGGCCACCGACTCCGGGCTGCTGGGCAGCGACGGCCGATTCGGCGCTGTGACCATGGGTTCCAGCTTCGTGATGGCCGTGCGCCTGACGCGGGACGGGCCCAAGGCCCGTACCCTGCTCACCTATTCTGAGTCGTCCGACCCGTCCTCGCCGCACCACGGCGACCAGACGGTGTTGTACGGCCGGGGCGGGTGGGTGCCGGACCGCTTCGGCGAGGCGGAGATCACCGCCAGCCCGGAGCTGTCCGTGTCGGTTTTGTGTGGTCGTGGCGCATAGTTCACGCTCCGTCGCGAATCGACTTCATAACGTCTGTCGTCGGAGGTCCGCTGTGGACCGAACGGAAGTACGCTGCGCACGTGTCTTCGGTGGAGGGGCAGCCGGTTCCGGCTGACGAACAGGTGGTCGGCTCCGTGCTGCCCAGGGACCGAGACCTCGTCCGGTGGCTGGTCGCGGCCGGTGGCGGCTACCTGGCGGCCGCGCTGGTGCTGGTGCTGCTCGCGGGCGAGGACGCCTTGCGGGTGCTGGGATATGTCGTCGACGTCCCGATGGCCGTGCTTGCCGCCGCCGTCCTCGTTCGTGTCGCCCGGTTACGCCAGCTGCAACGCCGCACCCGGTTACGGCCGGCGCTGCTGGCGCCCCAGCTGGCCGCCGGGATAGCGCTTGCCGGGATCCCCGACGTCCGGGTCCGCGTCGGCTCGCGGGCCGTCGGCCGGTCCTATCGCGCCGGGCGGCACGGTGTCGTGCTGCTGAACGACTCGATGCTCGACCGCATCCCGCTGGCCACCACCTTTGTCGTCGCCCACGAGCTGGCGCACCTGGCCCGGCACGACACCCTGCGGCAGACCGTCGTCGCCGTGTACCTGCTCACTCTGTCGGCCTTGTCACTGTGGGTCCTGCCCTGGCCGGTCGCCGCCGTCGTCGCGTGCATCGCCCTCACGCTGGCCGTGACGTACACGTGGACGCGTGAGCTGGAGTGCGACCGGATCGCCTCCCGCTGCGCCGGGCAGCGCTCCGGTGTCGCCGCCATGGACGCCTTCACCAAGTGGCGCTCGCGCAACCCGCTGGTGCGGGTGTGGGGCGCGCTGAGTCACCCACCGTTGTCCTTGCGCCGCAACGCCGTGCTCGATCCCGAGCGGATGACCGGGTGGTTCGGCCCCAAGGACTGACCGATCTCCTCTCCGCCCTGCCCCATCGCGCCTGGTGAGCGCGCGCCCGCGTGAGCAGAATCGAGACGCGGGCCGCCGTTGTTGAGGTGGGAGCAGCAACGGCGGCTCCGGCTCGGCATACTCAGGGCCATGTTGATGGTCTACGGCGCCAACGGCTACACCGGCCGGCTCATCGCCCAGCTCGCGGGGCAGCGCGGCGAACGCCCCGTGCTGGCCGGGCGCTCGGCCGAGAAGCTGGAACCCCTCGCCCGTGAGTTCGGGCTGGAACACCGGGTCGTCCCCCTCGACGACCAGGACCGGCTGTGTGAGGCCCTCGGCGACATCGACGCCGTCGTGCACTGCGCCGGGCCGTTCTCCGTGACGTCCGAGCCCATGGTCGACGCCTGCCTGGCCACCGGCACCCACTACGTCGACATCACCGGCGAGATCGACGTTTTCGAGCGCATCTTCACCCGTGACGGCGAGGCCAAGCGCGCCGGCGTGGTGCTGCTGCCCGGCGCCGGCTTCGACGTCGTGCCCACCGACGGCGTCGCCGCCATCCTGGCCCGGGAGCTGCCCGACGCCGTCGAGCTGGAGCTCGCCTTCCTGGCCGGCGGCGGCATGAGCCCCGGCACCATGAAGACCACCGTCGAGGGCATCACCACCGGCGGCCGCGCCCGCGTCGACGGCGCCCTCGTCACAGTCCCAGTCGGCCACCGCTCCCGGGTCGCCGAGTTCGCCTCACGTCCCCGCCGTGTGGGTTCCGTCCCGTGGGGCGATCTCAGCACCGCCTTCCGGTCCACCGGCATTCCCACCATCACCACCTACACCGTGGTCCCCGAGTTCGCCGGCAAGGCCCAGACCCTGCTCGCCCCCATGTTCCGCTCCACCGCCACCAGGGAGTTCGCCAAGCGCCTGGCCGGCTTCATCCCCGGTCCCTCCGAGCGCACCCGCGCCGGCAGCCGCTGCGAGGTGTGGGGCCAGGTCCGCAACGCCGCCGGCCGTCAGCTGTCCATGACCCTCACCGGCCCCAACCCCTACCTGCTCACCGCCGACTCCGCGCTGCGCGCCGGGTTGAAGCTGATCGCCGGCGACGCCCAGCCCGGCTCCCACACCCCGTCCTCCGCCTTCGGCCCCGACTTCGTGGCAGAGTTGGACGGTGTCACCCTCAGCCCCGTCGGCTAGCCCCGGAACCGCCGTCGCCGTCATCCGTGCCGGGGAGATGATCCACCAGGAGTGCACGGGCTTCGCCGACCTGGAATGGCGCCAACCCGTCGCCCCCGACACCGTGTTCGCGCTGGCTTCCGTGACCAAGCCGTTCACCGCGCTGACCGTGCGGGGCTTGATCGATCTCGACACGACCATCGGCGCGTACCTCCCGAACTACCCGGCCGCGGGCCGGGACGTCACGGTCCGGCAGCTGCTGACTCACACCTCGGGCATCCCGGAGTTCCTTGAGGTGCCCGGCTTTCACGCCCGGAGCTATCTCCCGCAGACGCCCGGGGAGATCCTCGCCGCCTTCGCCGATCTGCCCCTGGACTTCGCCCCCGGATCCCGGTTCTCCTACAGCAACACCGGCTACTGGCTGTTGGGGCAGATCGTCGAGGCGGTCACGGGCGGTTCGTTCGCCGAGGCCGTCGCCGAGCAGGTGCTGCGGCCCGCCGGGATGATCGACACCCGCGTGCTCGCCGACGACGCCGTCATCCCGCGCCGGGCCCGTGGCTACTCCGAGTCCGGCGGCGCCACTCGCATGCCGAGCGTCACCGTCGCCGGAGCCGCGGGTGGCATGGTCAGCACCCTTGAGGACCTGATCCGCTTCGACCGATTCCTGCTGCGCGAGGACGACCGTGCCGCATGGATGCCGGTCACGCTGTCTTCGGGCCGGACCGAGGGCTACGGTCTCGGCTGGTCCGTCGGCGCCTATCGGGGTGTCGAGTTCGCCGGCCACACCGGCTCCATCGACGGCTTTGTCAGCCACTACCTCAGGTTTCCCGGCGAGCAACTGGGCTTCATCGTGCTCGGCAACCGCGAGGGCCTCGATGTCCACGCCCTCACCCGCCGCCTCGTCGAGACCCATCTTTCCCGGCCCGAACCCGTCGTGCCGGTTCCCGGCCCCGTGCCGGCCGAGCTCGTGGGCACGTATCGCGACCAGGACAGCGCCGTCACCATCTCGGCCGACGGCACGGCGACCTTCGGGCGCAAGCCCCATCACCTCCGGCCGCTGGATGAAGCCACCTACGTCTCGGCCGACGACCCCGACATCAGGCTTCGCGCCCACGGCAACGCCGTCACCGTGGAGTTCCCCTTCGGCTCGTTCACCGGCTACCGCGGGTTACGCAGTTTCACGACGAATGAATAGTCGGTGTTGCCAACGCCGACGTGGTCGAGCAGCTCGACGGCGAAACCTGCGCTTTTGGCTCGGGTGGTGAGCTCGGCGACGGAGAAGGTCCTGATCTTCAGGGCGTAAACTGTCTTGTCGACCGGCACCTCATAGAGTGGATTCTCGACGCCGTGATGGGCGGCGTCGGAGACGATGACCACGCCGTCAGGTCTGAGCAGTCGTCGCAACTTGACGAAGTCGGGCCATTCGGTCATGGAGGAAAGCGTGAAGGAAAGGATGATCACGTCGAACGCGGCGGCGGAAAGGCGATCGCAGGCGGTGGCGACGCTCCACAGGCGGACCTCGGCGGTGCCCTCAAGACGACTGCCCTCCAGGTTATCCTGGAACAACGCGGCCATGCTCGGGCAATTGTCGACGTAGGTCCACCTGATGTCCTCCTCGTCGAAGAACGGGATGGCCACGAGCTTGCCTGTTCCGCCGCCGAGGTCGAGCACGTGCAGCTGTCGACCCCGGGTCCACTGGCTCCGGATGAGGGCGACCACCTTGAGCTGGGTGCGCAGGAACCCGCCGGAATTGCGCTGGTCGTAGTTCGGGGCGATCTTCGCATAGAAGTCGCGGGCGTCGGCCACGGTGAACTCATGATAGCCGGCCCGCTTCCCGTCGTCCTTCTTGCCCGACCCCGATTTTGCCTTCTGTGCCGGCCGGCCGCCGAATTTCGGGGGCCAGAGCTGAACCTCTCGACCCTGGACGAACGCCAGTGCGGTCGCGGTCGCGGCCAGCAGCACCAGCAGAACGAGAAGGAGGACGACGACCCAGTTGTGCAGCAGTTCCTGCATCGTGGTCGAGTCCATCCGCTGCCCTCCGCTGTTCAATTCGGATAAGCGTCCGCACCGCGAACGGCAATTAACCCCATTTGTGTGGTGTTCTGTCAAGTGATGTGACGCGATCGAAACGCATTGCTCCGATCGGGCGAAGGCACAACAAAAACGGGCCCCCTCCGCGTGTGGAGGGGGCCGTTCGGGACGTCTGTCAGCGGGGTGCCAGCAGGGAGCTGGCTTCCTGGGCGGCGGTGCCGGCCTTGAGCAGGTGTTCGAGGTTGGCGGGCAGTTGCTCGCCACGCTTGTGCACGGCCTGGGCGTAGAGGCGGCCGGCCCGGTACGAGGAGCGGACCAACGGCCCGGCCATCACGCCGGAGAAGCCCATCTTCTCGGCGTCGGCGGAGTGGGCGACGAACTCCTCGGGCTTGACCCAGCGCTCGATGGGGTGGTGCCGGACGCTGGGGCGCAGGTACTGGGTGATGGTGATGATCTCGCAGCCGGCCTCGTGCAGGTCGTGCAGCGCCTCGGTGACCTCCTCGGGGGTCTCGCCCATGCCGAGGATGAGGTTGGACTTGGTCACCAGGCCGGCCTCACGGGCCATGGTGATGACCTCCAGCGACCGCTCGTAGCGGAAGGCCGGGCGGATGCGCTTGAAGATGCGCGGCACGGTCTCGAGGTTGTGGGCCAGCACCTCCGGCCGGGAGGAGAAGACCTCGGCCAGCTGGTCCGGCTCGGCGTTGAAGTCGGGGATCAGCAGCTCGACGCCGGTGCCGGGGTTCATGGCGTGGATCTGGCGCACGGTCTCGGCGTACAGCCAGGCCCCGCCGTCGGGCAGGTCGTCGCGGGCGACGCCGGTGACGGTGGAGTAGCGCAGGCCCATGGCCTGCACGGACTCCGCCACGCGGCGCGGCTCCTCGCGGTCGAACTCGGCGGGCTTGCCGGTGTCGATCTGGCAGAAGTCGCAGCGCCGGGTGCACTGGTCGCCGCCGATGAGGAACGTGGCCTCACGGTCTTCCCAGCACTCGTAGATGTTGGGACAGCCGGCTTCCTCGCACACGGTGTGCAGGCCCTCGCGGCGGACCAGCCCCTTGAGCTCCTGGTACTCGGGGCCCATGCGGGCCTTCGTCTTGATCCAGGACGGCTTCTTCTCGATGGGGGTCTGGCTGTTGCGCACTTCCAGTCGCAGCAGCTTGCGGCCCTCGGGGACGACCTCTGTCACACGCTCACCTTACGCTTCGCCCCAGCGTGTCCGGGGTCACGCGGCGGCGGGCACCCGGCCGCGCAGCAACGCGGCGAAGGCGCCGCCGACACGCTCGAGAACCTCGTTGGGCTCGGTGAACTCGGCCAGGCCGGCGGCCAGGGCGAGCATCCGGTGCTCGCGGGCGGTGGCATCGGCCAGCACGCCGGTGGCGTTGTCATCGAGCAAACGCCTAAGAGTGGGGTTCTCGGCGACGGCGCGGCGCCACGCGGCGGACACGGCGTCCACCCGGTCGCCCTCGGCGTCCGACAGGGCCAGCCCGATCCGAGCGGTCAGCGCGCGGGTCCACTTGTGGTCCAGCGCCAGCAGCAGCTCGTCGGTGTCGGCGAACACGGCGGCAGCGTCGGGGACCTGGGTGAAGGCCTCCTCGATCGTGCCGGGGTTGGCCAGTACGGCGTCGATGACGTCCCGGCGACGGTAGTAGTCGTTCCAGCTCATCGTCGTACCTCCGGTCTTCGGCATACTCGCGGTATGTCCGACACGAGGACCATACCACGGGTACGTACCGGCGGTATGTGGATACAGTTGTGAGCGTGGCGACAGCGCGGTCGAGACGGCTCGAGTACTCGGAATCCACCAGGGACGCCCTGGTGGACAGCGCCGTGGAGCTGTTCACCAAACGGGGCTACGCCGGCACCTCGCTGGACGAGGTGGCCAAGCGCGCCCGCGTCACCAAGGGCGCGCTCTACCACCACTTCAGCGGCAAGCAGGCGCTGTTCGAGGCGGCCTTCGACATCGTGGAGACGAAGGCGATGCGCCGCCTCGGCGAGATCGTCAGCGGTCCCGGCCACCCGTGGGAGACGGCCATGGCCGGCCTGCGGGCCTACGTGCGGGTCTGCCTCGACCCCGCCTTCCAGCGCATCGTGGTGCACGAGGGCCCGGTGGTGATGGGCTGGGCCCGCTGGCGCGAGGCCGAGGAGCACTACAGCTTCGGGGTGATCCGCGCCTCGGTGTCGGCGCTGGTCGAGTCGGGCGAGATCGAGGAGATGCCGGTCGAGGTCATGTCCCGCCTGCTCTACGGGCGCTG
>NZ_KK037166.1:3507229-3508911 GCF_000568255.1 Kutzneria sp. 744 | reverse complement strand
CCAGTGAGGAAGTGGCCTGGTCGATCACGAGGGTGGTCAGCGGGCTGCGCCGACCGGCAGCAGCATGTGCTGACGGGCCGGCGACGGAACCGGCCGATCGATCGGCGCCGCGGCGTCGTAGCCGGTAGCCAGCACCGCGGCCAGCAGCGCGCCGGCCGCCGCGTTCGACCGCTCCGGGTGCGCGAGCATCAGCTCCCACGCCGGCGTCTCGCCCTGCAACTCCACGAACCGCACCCCGGCCCGGCCGCGTGCGGTGGTCCGAGGCAGCACCGCCACCGCCAGCCCGGCCGCGACGACGTCCAACATCGTCTGCACGTCGTCGGCGTGGAATCCGACCTTGCCGCCGAACTCGTTGCCACCGCCGGGGAACTCCACCAGCGTCTCGGCCCGCAGCTCGGCGAGACCGACCGAATTGCGCTGGGCGAACCGGTGATCCGGCCCGCAGGCCACCACGGGCCGCTCGGGCCGCACCGGCGCGACGGTCACCCCGTCACCGCCGGGCAGGCGGTTGGCCGGCGTCAGCAGCAGGGCCAGGTCCAGCCTCCCATCCCGGACCTGGTCGAGCAGCCGCGCCGAGGAGTCGTGGCTCAGCGCCACCTCCACGTCGGGGTGCGCCCGGTGGAAGCGGCCGAGGGCGGCCATGAGGTGGCCGTGGTCGACAGCCCGTGACATACCGACGCTGACCCGGCCCCGCAGCCCGCCCTGCACGGCGGCGACGGCCTCGCGGGCGGCGGTCACCGTGCTGAGCGCGCGGCGGGCCTCCACCAGCAGGGCCCGGCCGGCGTCGGTCATGCGGACCTGGCGCTTGTCCCGGACGAACAGCTGGGCGCCGAGCTCGCGCTCCAGCGTCTGGATCGATGCGGAAAGGCTGGACTGGGCGATGTGCAGTCTCCGGGCGGCCCGAGTGAAGTGGCACTCCTCCGCTACGGCGACAAAGTGCGTCAACTGGCGCAACTCCATGCTGATCACCTGGTTCTCGGCGGTATTCGGACTGGCAACAGCACGCGGCGTCACCGATGACCCTAGGACCGTGACGGGGGGAGCGGGCAATGTCTGATGGATTCATTAGTGCCGAACGGCTCCACTGGCGCGGGGTGGCTAGGTTGTGCTCGTGGACTTTCGGATCTTCACCGAGCCCCAGCAGGGGGCTACCTACGATGACCTGCTCCGGGTGGCCCGCGCCGCCGAGGATGCCGGTTACGACGCGTTCTTCCGTTCCGACCACTATCTGAAGATGGGTGACGGCGACGGCCTGCCCGGTCCGACCGACGCCTGGATCACCCTGGCCGGCCTGGCCCGTGAGACGTCGCGGCTGCGGCTGGGCACCCTGATGAGCCCGATCACCTTCCGTCACCCCGGCCCGCTGGCCATCTCGGTGGCCCAGGTCGACCAGATGTCCGGCGGCCGGGTCGAGCTGGGCATCGGCAGCGGCTGGTTCGAGGCCGAGCACACCGCCTACGGGATCCCGTTCCCCGGGCTGGGTGAGCGCTTCGACCAGTACGAGGAGCAGGTCGAGATCCTCGCCGGCCTCTGGGGCACCCCGGTGGGCGAGACCTACTCGTTCGCCGGCAAGCACTACCAGCTCACCGACTCGCCCGCGCTGCCCAAGCCGGCGCAGCGCCCGCGCCCGCCGATCCTGATCGGCGGCGGTGGGGCCAAGCGCACGCCCCGGCTGGCCGCGA
>NZ_KK037166.1:3505755-3506801 GCF_000568255.1 Kutzneria sp. 744 | reverse complement strand
CGGGCTCGGCGGCGACCACCGTGGCCTGCGGGAACTGGCCGACGCGCTCGACGGGGTCGACGTCGTCGTGCCGGACCTGCCGGGCTACGGGGCGTCGCCGCCGATGGCCGTGCCGCACACGTTGGAGAACTACGCCGCCGAGATCGAGCGGCTGCGGCTGTCGTTGGGGTTGGACCGGTTCGTGCTGGCCGGCCACTCGCTGGGGGCGTCCATCTCGCTCGTCTACGCCGCTCGGTACGGGGCCGCGCTGGACGGGCTGTGCCTGTTCAACCCCGTGTCCGAGGCGACCGGTCCGACGGCCTGGCTGGGCAAGCTGTACTACCGCATCGGTTCTTGGCTGCCGTTGCGGGCGGCCCGGTTCTGGCTGTGCAGCAAGCCCGCCGTGTATTTGGCCGACGCCTTCGTCATCGTGACCAAGGACAAGGCCCGGCGGCGGTGGCTGCTCGACATGGACTACGAGAACTACCGCAACGCCAGCGTTCGAGCGATGACCGAAGCCTTCCTCAGCTACTTCGACACCAGCTTCGCGTCGTTGGCCGCGCAGGTCTCCGTGCCCACCCTGGTGATCACCGGCACCCGCGACGGCATAGCCCCGGTCGACGCGGTTACGGCTCTACAGCAGGGGATTGCGGATTCCGAGCTGGTGATCGAACCCGGCGCCGGCCACCTCTTCCCGGCCGAGGAACCGGCACGCGCGGCGGAACTGCTCACCGCTTTCCTGGCAGCACCCCCGCGAGTCCCGCTCTCCGGCACACCGAAATACGGTTTCGAGCAGATGACCGCAGCTGACCGGCCACGGCCGACGCGGCCGTGAGGATCACCAACAGCGGGATGACGGCCGTGGGCGGCATCTGGTAGCTGCCCCGGCTGTCCTGCTCCACCACCTTGGCCTCGCCGTTGTGCAGGGTGAGGTAGTCGGCCCATGGCAGATCGGCCACCAGGATCGCCAGGGTGGCGACGGTGCCGTCGGTGCGACGCAGCGACAGCCCGAAGTTGAGCAGCCCTGGCAGCTCGCCGCCCTTGAAGCTGAGGCCCAGTTCGCCGGG
>NZ_KK037166.1:3503096-3505655 GCF_000568255.1 Kutzneria sp. 744 | reverse complement strand
GAGCCGCAGCATGTCGCCCAGGTGCGGTCGTCACCTCGGCGTTCGGCCAGCCGCCGCAGGCCGCGGTCCGACGCAGGGCCGGATCTCGATCGCACATCGTGACGCGTCGCTGCGGGTTGATGCCGCTGCCGGCGAAGGTGGCGACGTGGATCGCCTTGTACGCGGACGCCATCGCCACCGGCCGGTCGGGTGCAACGCGATGCGGCGCCCGCGGCCGTCGTCGGCGTACAGGCTGACGTGGTCACGCCGCTGCGCCAGCCACTCGATCCAGTCAGGAGGACAGCGAGAACGTCACCCCGGCGGCCGTGGGCTCGGTGCGGTCGATGTTGCGCACGGTCACCGGAAGGGTGCCCTCGATGGCCGCCAGCACGGCGGCCTCGACCAGCGGCTGGACCTCGGCCACGGTGACGTCCCGGCCGAGTTCGGCGCTGAGCGAGGTGACGCCGGCGTCACGGATGCCGCACGGGATGATCTTGCCGAAGGCGCCCAGGTCGGCGTTGCAGTTGATCTCCAGGCCGTGCATGGTGACGCCGCGCTGGACCCGGATGCCGATGGCGGCGATCTTGCGCTCGGGGCGGTCGCCGTCGGCGGCCAGCCACACGCCGCTGCGGCCCTCGACCCGGCCGGTCGGCACGCCGAGCTGGTCGCACACGTGGATCAGGGCCTGCTCGACGCGGCGCACGTAGTCGACGACGTCGACCGGGTCGCTGAGTTTGACGATCGGGTAGCCGACCAGCTGGCCCGGGCCGTGCCACGTGATCTTGCCGCCGCGGTCGACGTCGATCACCGGCGTGCCGTCCTGCGGGCGGTCCTCCGGCTCGGTGCGCTTGCCGGCGGTGTAGACCGACGGGTGCTCCAGCAGCAGCAGCGTGTCCGGACCGGCGCCGTCCGCGCGGGCGTTGAGCAGCTCGCGCTGAAGCTCCCAGGCCTGCGCGTAGTCGATGGTGCCCAGCGGCCGCACCTGCACGGGATCGGCCGTGCGCGGCAGGAAATGGTCGTCACACAGCGACTTTACGCCCGCTGGCCGAGCACTTCCGGAAGGGCTGTGGCCAGCGTCTCGTGCTGGAACTGGAAACCGTGGTCCAGGAGCGCCTTCGGCGTCGCCCGCTGGCCGATGAGCACGCCCTCGTCGGCGAACTCGCCCAGCACCGCCCGCAGCGCGAAGCCCGGCACCGTCCACGGCGTCGGGCGGCCCATGACCTCGCCCATCACCTTGGTCAGCTCCGCGTTGGTCAGCTGCTCCGGCGCGCACAGGTTGACCGGACCCGAGATGTCCTCGTGTTCCAGCACGAACCGGATCGCCGCCAGCTCGTCATCCAGCGAGATCCACGGCCAGTACTGGCGGCCGTCGCCCAGCTTGCCGCCCAGCATCAGCGACACCAGCGGCTTCAGCTTGCCCAGCAGCCCGCCTGACTCGGCGAACACCAGGCCGGTGCGCAGCAGCGCCACCCGCGCGCCGGCGTCGGCCGCCGGCCGGGTCGCCGACTCCCACTCGTGCACCAGGTCGGCCAGGAAGCCCTGGCCCTTCGGCCCCGACTCGTCCACGGTCCGGTCGCCCGTGTCGCCGTAGAAGCCGACCGCCGAAGCGTTCACCAGCACCGGGATCTTGTGCTCCGCGACCGCCGCCGCCAGCACCTCCGTCGGCTCGACCCGGGAGTCCAGCAGCGTCTGCTTGCGGGCCTGGCTCCAGCGCTTGTCGCCGATGCCCGCGCCGCACAGGTTGAGCACCGCGTCCACGCCGTCCAGCGTGCCGTCCTGGATCCGGCCGGCCGGCGGGTCCCAGCTGCGCTCGTCCCGGGCGGACGCCGGCCGTCGCACCAGGCGCAGCACCTCGTGGCCGGCGTGCCGCAGCACCGGCAGCAGGGCGGAACCGATCAAGCCGGACGAGCCGGCCACCAGGACGCGCATGCTCAGATCGTCCCTCGCCGTCCGGTGGGCCGCAGCACCGGGGTCTGTTCCCGGCCGGCTCGAACGGGCAGTCCGCTCCGTGAAAATGACCGGTCGGCTTGGCGGTGATGGATGCCGGCCCCGACGCTGTTCCGCATGCCGAAGGCCCCATGACTGACGACCACCGATCCGACGCCGCGAGGCCGTGCATGCCGTCCTTGGCCGGCACAAGCTGCTCCGCTACGGGGCCATCGGTGCGGCGGCCGCGTCCGTGCTCCTCGCCGCTGCTGCATCACCCGCCGCGGACGACCTGCCCGACTACGCCCCGATCCCCAGCGCCGCGCTCGGCCCCCAGCTCAACGCCGACGGCTACTTCGTCGGCCACATCCGGGGAAACCCGTACTGGGTCACGGATTCCATCTACCAGACCATTCCTGAACCTCGCGGTGGCGCGGGACATCCCGGCCTGGATCCCGCGCAGAACCAGGCCATGCGCGACCCTGGTCGGCGGCCACGTCGGCCGTCTCGGCACCCGGGTCGACGGCAACCTGCAACGGCAGTACATCGCCGACCTCGACACCGGCGTCCTTCGCCCCACCCCGATCCACCCCTGATGCAGGGAAGGACGCCTTACCCTCGTTCAACGAGGGTAAGGCGTCCTTCCCTGCATGA
>NZ_KK037166.1:3484231-3502097 GCF_000568255.1 Kutzneria sp. 744 | reverse complement strand
CCTCCTTGACGACGATGCGCTGCAGCACACCGGCGGCCGGCGACGGGATCTCGGTGTCGACCTTGTCGGTGGAGACCTCCAGCAAGGGCTCGTCGACGTCGACCCGCTCACCCTCCTGCTTGAGCCAGCGGGTGACGGTGCCCTCCGTGACACTCTCGCCGAGTGCCGGCATCTGGACGGAGAAGGCCATGGGTTAGTGACTCCTCGTGCTCGTTGCGCGCGTGGCTGACTTTGTTCGGACGGTCAGCCGTGCACGTGCAGCGGCTTGCCGGCCAGGGCGAGGAAAGCCTCGCCGAGGGCTTCTGTCTGGGTCGGGTGCGCGTGGATCAGCGGGGCGACGTCCTCGGGGAACGCCTCCCAGTTGTAGATCAGCTGGGCCTCGCCGATGAGCTCGCCGACGCGCTCGCCGACGAGGGTGACGCCGACGACCGGGCCGTCGGGCGCCTTGACCAGCTTCACGCCGCCGCTGGTCTTGAGGATCTGGCTCTTGCCGTTGCCGGCGAGGCTGTACAGGTAGGTGGTCGCGGAGCCGTACTTCTCCTTGGCCGCGGCCTCGGTCAGGCCGACCGAGGCGACCTCGGGATTGCAGTACGTCACGCGCGGGATGCCGGCCTCGTCGATGACCCGCGGGTTCTGGCCCGCGATGTCCTCGGCGACGAAGATGCCCTGCTGGAAGCCGCGGTGGGCCAGCTGGAGGCCGGGCACGATGTCGCCGACCGCGTAGACGCCGGGCAGGTTGGTGCGCAGGCGCTCGTCGGTGATGACGAAGCCGCGCTCCATGCGGACGCCGGACTCCTCGTAGCCGTGGCCCGCGGTGTTGGGGCCGCGGCCGACGGCCACCAGCAGCAGGTCGGCCTCCAGCACGTCGCCGTTCTCGAGGCTGACCGAGACGCCGGCGTCGTTCTGGGTGGCCCCGGTGAACTTGACGCCCGTCTTGAACTTGATGCCGCGCTTGCGGAAGGCGCGCTCCAGCTGCTTGGAGGCCCACTCGTCCTCGGCCGGGACCAGCCGCGGCAGCGCCTCGACGATGGTCACGTCGGCGCCGAAGGAGCTCCACACGCTGGCGAACTCGACGCCGATGACGCCGCCGCCGAGCACGACGACCTTCTCCGGGATCCAGTCCAGGTTCAGGGCCTGGTCGCTGGTGATGACGCGGCCGCTGATCTCCAGGCCGGGCAGGCTGCGGGCGTAGGAACCGGTGGCCAGCACCACGTTCTTGCCGATGTAGCGGTTGCCGTCGACGACGACCGTGTTGGGGCCCTGGAAGGTGCCGGCGCCCTCGACGAGCGTGACCTTGTTGGCCTTCACCAGGCCCTGCAGGCCCTTGTAGAGGCCGGAGATCACACCGTCCTTGTAGGAGTTCACGCCCGGCATGTCGATGCCCTCGAGCGAGCTCTTGACGCCGAACTTGTCACCCTCGCGGGCCGCGTCGGCGACCTCCGCCGCGTGCAGCAGGGCCTTGGTCGGGATGCAGCCGCGGTGCAGGCAGGTGCCGCCCAGCTTGTCCTTCTCGACCAGGACGACGGACAGGCCGAGCTCGGCCGCGCGGAAGGCGCAGGCGTAGCCGCCCGAGCCGCCGCCCAGGATCACAAGGTCGGCGGAGGTGTCGGTCACGGGATCTCCTCGACTGGCAACAGTGGCAATTCGTGGTCTGCGGGTCGCTCGCGCGTGTACGCGCGCGTCAACTGTTGCCATCTTGTCACTTCGCGGTCGCGGCTGCCCTGACCGGGGGAGGGATCGAGGGGGTTTCACACTCTTCGACCGCCGGTGCTGGCACGATTGAGTCAGACGTGCGATACGGGAGGAGACGTCCGTGGGCTTGTTCGATCGTTTTCGCAGGACCAGGCGTCCGGGCGTGACCCGCGGTTCGACCTCGCACGACACCTCTCACCTGGAGGCATGGGCGACCGCGCACCGGGGTGTCGAGGCGTTCGTGGAGCCGCGGACCACGGTGACGGAGACCACTGTGGTGTTGGTCGCTCACGACGGCGAGTGGACCCGTCGTCGCATCGACGGCGAGCAGGGCGCGTTCCGGCTGGGCCGCAAGCTCGGCATCCCCGTGTACGAGGTGAGCAAGGTCGGCTACCCCAAGCGCATGCGTGAGTACACCGCGCGCCAGCGCTCGCAGTCCCGTCGTCAGTCCACCGACTGAGCCGTCGCCGGTTCGATCGTCACCGGGAAGTTGACCGAGTTGGCGATGAAGCACAGGTGATGGGCCCGCTCGTGCAGCTCGGCCAGCTTGTCCCGGCCACTGTGGACGGTCACCTCCGGTCGGAGCGTCACCTCGGTGAAGCGCCCGCCGCCGTCCTCTCCTTCGACCATCGTGCCCTTCGGGCGGTCCCGATATGCCGTGACCACGATGCCGGCGTCGGTGGCCAGATGCAGGAACCACAGCATGTGGCACTGGGACAGCGAGGCCACCAGCAGCTCTTCCGGGTTGTAGCGGTCCCGGTCGCCCCGGAAGGCCGGGTCCGACGACCCCGGTATCCCCGGTTTCCCCTCCGCTCCGACCTCGTGCGCCCGCGAGTAGTCCCGGTAGCCCGTCGTCGCCCCGCTCCAGCTGACTTCCACCTCGTACCCGTGTTCCCGCATACGCCTTGTATACACGCAACCGGGGCCGTTCGGGAACGTCAACCGGAGAGATCGATCTTGGGGGAGACATGACGCTGTCCGCCGTTCGCCTCGACGCCGACCGGATCGTGCTGCGGGCGCTCCGCGACGCCGACCGGGACCGGTTCATCGAGCTCCGCGCCGACCCGGAGGTCAACGCCCACATCGGCGGTCCGACCCCTCGGGAGGCCGTCGAACAGCGCCTCGCCGACATCGGCGGGCTGTCCAACGCCACCGTGCCCGGCGTCTACGCCATCGCCGACCGGGTCACCGACACCTTCCTCGGCACCGTCCAGCTCACCCGGCTGCCCCTCGCCGAGCCCGGCCACATCAGCCCGGCCGGCGAGGAGTTGGGCATCGGCTACCTGCTCCACCGCTCCGCCTGGGGCGCCGGCTTCGCCTTCGAGGCCGCCTCCGCCCTCCTTCACGCCGCCGCCGCCGAGCTCCCCGACGAGCCCGTCCTGCTCATCACCCAGTCCGCCAACGCGCGTTCCCTGAGCCTCGCCCGGCGGTTGGGTTTTCGGGTGGTCAGCACTTTTGAGGCCTACGACGCCGAGCAGACCCTGTCGGTGGCCGCCCTGCATTCCTTCAAGGCCTGAACGGGCTTCGGGTTGCTCGTGTGCTTTGCCGGGGGTTTCGCCCGCCCCTCGCCGGGAGTGGTTCCGGGGGCTCCGCCCACCCCGCACTGTCGGCCGGGTTTGGCTGCGGACAGGCTGCGCTGCCAGTCAGCCTTTGACCGAGGTGATGGGTGGGAGGAGCCCTCAACGCCACGCGTGCCACGGGGCGGGGAGACCGCCGGCCGACCTCGTCACAGCCGCCAGCAACGAGAACCCCAGAACCCCCACCCACGCACCCACCCACGCACCCCACCCACACCGGGGGCTGGCCCACGCCCGATTTTACCGGCCACCCCCACCCCCCAAGCCGCCCGAAGATCCACATGTGGACAACCAGGCCCCTGTGGACAACCCAAGAACCCCCAAGCCCCGCAACGACAAACCCCTCAGCCCCGCAACGACAAATCCCCCAGCCCCACAACGACAAACGCCCCGCCCGACAACACCGGGCGGGGCGTTCGAAGCAAACCTCAGCCGTTGGCGGCGATGTCCGCCAGCACAGCAGCAATGGTCCGCACCGGAACCCCGGTCCCGCCCTTGGTGACGTACCCGAACGGCCCGCCGGAGTTGTACGCCGGCCCCGCCACGTCGAGATGCGCCCACGGCAGCTCCGCCGGCACGAACTCCCGCAGGAACAACGCCGCCGCCAGCATCCCGCCGAACCGGTGCCCGTGACGTTGGCCAGGTCGGCGAGCCGGGAGTCGAGGTCGAACGGAGCTCCTCGGGCATGGCATGGCCCAGCTGCTTCTCCCCGACGGCGTTGCCCAACGACGCCACCCCGGTCCCGGAACTCGTCGGTGCCCCATGATGCCGGCGGTGCGCTTGCCCAGCGCCACCAGCTGCGCGCCGGTCAGGGTCGCGGTGTCGATGAGGTAGTCGGGGTTGTCCTCGCAGGCCCGGACGATGGCGTCGGCCAGGATGAGCCGGCCCTCGGCGTCGGTGTTGAGGACCTCGACGGTCTTGCCGCCGTACATGGTGAGCACGTCGCCGGGACGGTAGGCGTCGCCGGAGGGCATGTTCTCGGCCATGGGCACGGTGGCGACGACCTCGAGCGGGTACTTGAGCTTGGCGGCCAGCAGGACGCTGGCGACGACGGCGGCCGCGCCGCCCATGTCGGAGGTCATCTCGTCCATGCCGGCGGCGGGCTTGATGGAGATGCCGCCGGTGTCGAAGGTGATGCCCTTGCCGACCAGGGCGACCTTCTTGCGCGCCTTGGGTCCCTTGTACGACAGGCGAACCAGCCGCGGCTGGCGGCTGGAGCCGACGCCGACGCCGAGGATGCCGCCGTAGCCGCCCTTGCGCAGCGCCTTCTCGTCGAGCACCTCGACCTCGACGCCGTTGGCCTGGGCCAGCTCGACGGCCCGCTCGGCGAAGCTGCCCGGGTACAGGTCGTTGGGCGGCGTGTTGACGAGGTCGCGGGTGATGGCCACGCACTCGGCGATGGCGGTGTGCGCCTTGAGGGCGGCCTTGTGGTCCTTGGCCACGCCCTCGGCCGGGCTGACGAACTCGACCCTGGCCAGGGTGGCCTCGCCTGCCTCGGACTTGTACTTGGTGAAGGTGTACGACCCGAGCAGGGTGCCCTCGACGGCGGCGCCGAGGTCCAGGGCGGACAGCGCGCTGGCCGCCTTCTTCGACTTGCTCAGGGCGCGGGCCGAGGCGCCGGCGGCGCGGCGGACCTGCTCGGTGCCGTAGTCGGGCTTGCCGAGGCCGACGGCGATGAGCAGCGGCGCGGCCAGCTTGCCGCCGGTCGGGACCTTCACGACCTCTTCGGCCTTGCCGGTCGCGCCGAGCACGCCGAGCAGTTCGGGCAGGCCGCCGTCGAAGGCGGCGGCGACGGGTCCGCGCCGGGCGCCGCCACGAATACTGAATGCAAACGTAGAATCGGTGTAGAGTCCTGCGGCAGCACTTTGGCCCAGGTGCGGCAGTAATGTATCCCCAACCACGGATAAAAGTCTGTCATGCGCTAAATATGCAGCATACAGGAGCCTGGAAGGCGATAAGTATTGCGGCTTTATGGGTCACTTCCGAAATTTCCCATGGCGACCAGACCGAACAAACACCGCCAGGCCTCACTTCGGCGCGGTCACTTTTGGCTCCTCGACTCCTGCTGCGGTGATGATGTGAAAACCGATGCTAACCACTCCTTCGTGAGCGTCGCTAACTACCTCGCCGTGAGCGTCATTCGTCAGGTGGCTGCCGATCACGCGGCGCGTCTGGGAAGGTGGGCAGCGTGACGCGCACGCTGCGCCGGCAGCTTCCGGTGTCCGACACGATCGCGCTCGGTGTCGGCGGGATGCTCGGCGCGGGTGTTTTCGCGGCTTTCGGGCCCGCTTCGGCCGTCGCGGGCACGTATGCGCTGGTCGGGCTCGTGCTGGCGGCCCTGCTCGCGGCGTGCAGCGCGTTCTCCACGGCCGATCAGGCGCGGGCTTTCCCGGGTGACGGGGCCGGCTACCGCTACACCACACACCTGCTCGGCGCCTGGCCCGGTCGCATGGCCGGCAGCGCGTCGATCGCCGGCCGACTGGCCGCCGCGGCGGCCATTGCCGGCACTTTTGGGGCCTATGTCACGCCGTCGCGCCCGCTGTTCGGCGCGCTGGGCGTGCTGGCCGTGGCCACGGCATTGGACGTGGTGGGTTTTCGGCTCAACCGCAAGGTGAACTGGGCGGTCGTGGCCATTGTGGCCATCACGCTGGGCCTGGTCGTCGCGGCCTGCTTCGCCGTGCCGCCGCCCCCGATCACCAACGCCCCGGACGCCGACCAGCCGCTGGGGCTGCTGCCCTCGGCCGGCATCCTGGTCTTCGCGTTCCTCGGCTTCGAGCGCATCACCGCGCCCGCCCTGGACGAGCCGAGCTTCACCGCCCGTCGGCTGCACCTGGCGATCCCCGTGACCCTGGTGCTCGTGCTCGGCGTCTACCTCGCGGTCGGCGCCGCCGCGTTCCGGCAGCTCGGGCCGTCCCGGCTGGCGTTGTCGCCGACGCCGCTGCTGGACGCCGTGACCTCCGCCGACGGCCAGTGGCTGGTGCCGCTCGTCGCCGCCGGGGCCGCCGTCGCGACGGTCGCCGCGCTGCTGGGCGTGCTGTCCGGGGCCCGGCAGACCGTCACGGCAGTGGCCAACAACGACAACCTGCCCGCCGTCCTCAAACACGATCGGGTGGCGGGCTGGGCCGGCGGCGCGGTGGCCGCAGTCCTGGCCGTCGCGATGGAGCCGTCCACGGCGATCGGCTTCGCCGCCTGCGCGATGCTGGCCTACTACGCGTTCACCAACGCCTCGGCCCGGATCCTGCTCCGCGAGGACCGGACCTGGCCGATGCGGACGGCCTGTTTCGGACTGGGACTGTCCGTTCTGTACGGCATGACAATGCCCCCCTTCCTCCTGGCGGCAACGATTGCGGTCGTACTGCTCGGATCCGCCGGCATGTCTCTGTACCGTCGGACGGTGTGACGAACGTATCGGCGACCTGGGCCCCGGGCACCACCGCGCTGCTGCGATTCCGCCGTCTCGACGGCACTCTCGGACAGGTCCACCCGCTCAGCGTGCTGTCCGACGACGGCCGGGCGCTGGTCGGCTGGCTGCCCGCGGACACGCCCATCGTCGGCACCCGGGTCGTCGGCGGCCGCAATCCCCGCGACGTGCCGATGGAGCAGCGGTTCACCGCCGAGCGGGAGCGTTTCCCGCACGTCTGGCACACCTCCGCCAACCTGCGCCTGATCGAGGAGGACCGGTGGTCGAGCACGTGGTGGTTCTTCAGCCGTGACTGGGAGTTCCAGGGCTGGTACGTGAATCTGGAGATCCCGATGGGCCGCACGGCGTCCACTGTGGACCGCGTGGACGGCGCGCTGGACGTGGCCGTAGCCCCCGACCTGAGCTGGTCGTGGAAGGACGAGGACGAGGCGCAGGAGTGTGTCCGGGTCGGGCGGCTGTCGGTCGAGCAGCTGGCGCGGCTGCGGGCCGAGGGGGAGCGGATGATCGCGCTGGTCGAGGCCGGCCGCTTCCCGTTCGACGGCACGTGGACGGATTTCCGCCCGGACCCGGCCTGGCCCGTGCCCACGCTGCCGGCCGGCGACTACTGAACCCGGACTGGCCTGCGGCTACCCTCGCGAACGGGTCGCACCGATGGTTGGACGTCCGATCTTTGGGACTACGATTTTCTGACCGGTGAGTAGGCGTTAACCTTCATGGCATGACGCCAGGCACCCACTTCAGCCATGTCCCGCACCCGTCACCGGCGACCCCGGAGCGGGTAGCGCAGGTACTGGCTTCGCCGGGCTTCGGACAGCACTTCACCGACCACATGGTGACGATCAGCTGGAACTCGGAGCAGGGTTGGCACGACCCGGTCGTGCGGCCCTACCAGTCGCTGGAGCTCGATCCGGCGGCGATGGTGCTGCACTACGGGCAGGCGATCTTCGAAGGGCTCAAGGCCTACCGCCAGCCCGACGGCTCGCTGAAGTCCTTCCGGCCGGAGGCCAACGCCGAGCGGTTCCGCTCGTCGGCCCGCCGGCTGGCCATGCCCGAGCTCCCGGACGAGGAGTTCCTGGGGTCCATCCGCGAGCTGCTGACCGTGGACGGCCGCTGGGTGCCGGAGCAGGCGGAGGAGTCGCTGTACCTGCGGCCCTTCATGATCTCCGTGGAGAAGGGCCTCGGCGTGCGGCCCGCCAAGGAGTACCTGTACGTGCTCATCGCCTCGCCGGCCGGCTCCTACTTCAGCGGCGGCCTGCGCCCCGTGAGCGTGTGGCTGTGCACGGAGTTCGTGCGGGCCGCCCCCGGCGGCACCGGTGCGGCCAAGTGCGCCGGCAACTACGCGGCCTCGCTGCAGGCCCAGGCCCAGGCGGCCGAGCAGGGCTGCGACCAGGTCGTGTGGCTGGACGCCATGGAGCGGCACTGGGTCGAGGAGATGGGCGGCATGAACCTGTTCTTCGTGTTCGGCTCGGGAGCCGACGCGAAGGTGGTCACGCCGGAGCTGTCCGGCTCGCTGCTGCCCGGCATCACCCGCGACTCCATCCTCCAGGTCGCCTCCGACCTCGGCTACGCGGTCGAGGAACGGCGGGTGTCCACCGAGGAGTGGGAGAAGAAGGTCGGCACGGGTGAGCTGACCGAGGTGTTCGCCTGCGGCACGGCCGCGGTGATCACGCCGGTCGGCCGGGTCAAGCACGCCGACGGCGAGTTCCTGATCAACGGCGGCGGCTCCGGCGAGGTGACCATGCGCCTGCGCGAGACGCTGACCGGCATCCAGCGCGGCGCGGCCGACACGCACGGCTGGATGCACACCTTCGCCTGAGGTTCCGAGTTCAGTGCCCGTGAGATCCACTCGGATCTCACGGGCACGTTTCTGTCTCGAAGCTGGTGGACCGCCGTCTCCCCCGCAGGACGCCCGGCGGTCCCCTCAGCCGCCGGCCACCGCGGGCCGAACACGCGCGGTCACCGTTCTCGACGATAGAGAGGACGGCCGGGGGATTGCAATACTCTGCATTGAAGGTGCATTATATTGCACGTTGGGTGAGGTGATGCCGAAGTGACCGGGGGTGACGAATGGCCAGTGACAACAACGGTGCCGGGTCCGGGACCGAGGGTGTGAGTGACCGTTTGAACGTCACCCGATCGGCCGTGGGCGAGCGCCTGCGTCACATCAGGGAGCACCACCCCGAGGGCGCCATGACCCGGGCCGAGCTGGCCGAGCGGTCCGGCGTCTCGCTGCGCACCATCGCCGCGCTGGAATCGGCCGAGGGCGCCAACGTCCAGGTCGACACGCTGATCAAGCTCACCCACAGCCTGGGCATCCGCCGCGTCGCCTACCTGCTGGACGCCGACGTCTTCGCCCAGGTCAACCGGGAGCTGGCGCTGTCCGTGCAGCTGCGGGAGGCCCGCGTCGCCGGCGTGGAGGCCGTGCTGCTGCGCAACTCCACCGGCATCTCCGACGATGCCGCCAGCACGCTGAACAACCTGCTCGACGCCATCGTCGGCGCCGCGCGGCAGGCCAAGGGCAAACTGCAGGGCGATGCATCCGACACGGGCCGGTGATCCGGGGTGATGGTGGCCCGGTGGAGCCGCGGGCGAGTGTCCGGTTCGCTGCGTAAGCGCTGCACGGCCGAGCTCGCCACTCTCGATCTACGGCCCGGGGCGGAGATCCAGGCCGTCATCGACGAGGTCGGCGCTCGACGCGGGCGGCCGGTTCGGATGGTGCCGTTCGACCTGCCCGTGGCCGCGCCCGAGGGTTTCCTCATCACCACCGCCGACGAGGACTTCATCGTCTTCGAGCGCCGGGCCGTGCCGCTCTACCAGCGGCAGATCGTGCTGCACGAGGTCGCGCACCTGCTCTTCCAGCACGAGACCGAGACCGTGCTGGCCGAGGACGCCATCGCCATGATGATGCCGTCGCTGGATCCGGGGCTGGTCAAGCGGGTGCTCGGCCGCGAGCACACCAACAGCGTCGCCGAACAGGAGGCGGAGCTGCTCGCCTCGATGATGGGCCAGCGGATCAGCCCGTGGAGCACGGACCGCGCGTGGGACGTGGTGCCGGAGGACCGGGAGCTGGTCGAACGCCTCGTGCGCGCACTGGGACGCGCCGATCACCCTGGGACGAGATGAACGCCTACCTGTATCCGGCGTGCGCGATCATCGTCGGCATCGTGACGTTGATCAAACTGCCGACGTTGTGGACACGCCGGACGCCGACGCATGTCGTGCTGTGGCTGGTTTTCGCCGGCACCACGCTCCTGTTCACCATCTCGTCGCCGACGGTGTGGCCGCGCGTGAGCGCCGCCATCGGCATCACCAACATCTCCGGCCTGATCACGCAGGGCCTGGTCATCGTGCTGGCCGCGTTGCAGCAGGTGCTGGTCCTGTTGTGGGTGCACGACTCCGGGACGGCGTGGCGCAAGGTCCGGGTGCGGCTCTCGCTGTTCGCCCTGGTGCTGGTGGCGATGTCGGCGCTGTTCTTCGCCAGCATGGCTCGCGGCGAGAACCCCAACGACTTCGCGCTGGCCAAGGCCGGGCAGTTCCCTTACTACCTCACCGTCTACGTCGTGTCGTTCTGTGTGGCGCAGGGCAGCACGCTGCGGATCTGCCTCCAGTGCGCCCGGAAGGTCAGCGACACCTGGCTGCGCCGCGGCCTGCTGCTCACCGCGGTCGGGTGCGGGGCCGACTTCGTCTACGCCGGCGGGCGTCTCGGCGACATCATGGTCGCCGCCTTCGGCGCTTCCGGCGTCGCTTGGGAACCCGTCGTGCAGATCGCCGCCGTGACGAGCGCGATCCTGCGGCCCATCGCGTGGACGATTCCCTCGTGGGGGCACCACCTCACGGACTTCTGGGCGTGGGTCGGGCGGGTGTTCGCCCTGCGGCGGTTGGCGCCCCTGCACGCCCGGATCGTCGCCGTCGTGCCCGAGGTCCGGCTGCCGTTGGAGGCCGGCACGCCGGTGGACACCCGGTTGTACCGGATGCTCATCGAGATCCGTGACGGTCAGCGGGCCTTGCAGCCGTGGATGAGCTCCCTTGTCGCCTCGGACGCCGCCGCCCGGTGCGGCGAGGCCGGCATCGTCGAGGGCGAGGCCGCCGCCGTCATCGAGGCCGCCCAGCTCCGGGTGGCCGTCGAGGCCGCCGAAGCCGGTGTCCCCCAACGGGATTCCTTCGCCGCCACCGTCGCCGAGCCCACCGACCTGGCCGGCGAGCTCGCCCACCAGCGGGCCGTGGCCCGGGCCTTCCGCAGCTCACCTATAGTCGACGCCGTGGCTCGGGACGAACGGAACCGTTCCGCGGAAAGGGAAATCGCGTGAGTGACCAGCCGTCGATGCCGTTCGACGCCGCCTTCTTCGCCGACCCCTACGCCTTCCACTCCCGGCTGCGCGACTCCGCCCGTGCTCACCACTTCATCACCCCCGACGGCTCGCCGGCCTGGGTCATCCCTCGCGCCTCCGACGTCGCCGCCCTCTTCGGCGACCCCCGCCTTTCCTTGGACAAGGCCCACTCCCGCACCGGCTACACCGGTTTCTCGCTGCCGCCCGAGCTTGACGCCAACATGATGAACATGGACGGCGCCGACCACCAGCGCCTGCGCCGCATCGTGTCCAAGGCCTTCACCGCGAGGCGGGTGGAGGACATGGCCACCGGCATCGGGGCGGTGTCTTCGGCTCTGGCTGATGGTTTGACAGCAGATGGGGCTGGCGCGGTCGTCGACCTCGTCGCGAACTACACCGCCCCACTTCCCCTCGCCGTGATCGGCGACCTCCTGGGCGTTCCCGACGCGGACCGGGCCGCCTTCGCCGGCTGGACGTCCGCGATGTTCGCCCCGGCCCACCCCCGCGACGCCGCCAACGGCATCGCGTCCATGCAGAAGTTCCTGCTCGACCTGGTCGACTCCCGCCGCTCGGAGCCCGGCGACGACCTGCTCTCGGCCATCATCCAGGCCCGCGACGAGCAGGACCGGATGAGCGAGAACGAGCTGGTCTCGCTGGCCTTCCTGCTCCTGCTGGCCGGCGTCGAGAACGTCGGCCACGTCATCGCCGCCGGGGTCCTGCTGCTGCTCGAACAGCCCGCCGCCCGAGAGGATCCGGCGCACGTCGTCGAGGAGCTGCTGCGCCTGGCCGTCCCGGCGCACTTCGCCATCCGCCGCTTCGCGCTGGAGGACATCCCCGTCGGCGACGTCACCATCCCGGCCGGCGACACCGTCCTGCTGGGCATGGCCGCCGCCAACCGGGACCCCTCCCGCTTTCCGGCGCCCGACCAGTTCGACCCGGCCCGCCCCGATCGCCAGCACTTCACGTTCGGCCACGGCGTCCACTACTGCCTCGGCGCCCCCTTGGCCCGTCTGGAGATCCGCATCGCCCTGGAGACGCTGTTCACCCGGTTCCCGGATCTCCGCCTGGCCGTCCGGGCCGAGGAGCTGCCGTGGCGGGTCTCCTTCCGCTCTCACGCCCTGAAGGCCCTGCCGGTCGTGCTGTAAAAGGTGGGATCACCGGCCGAACAGATGTCTCGACCGTGCACTTCCTTGACACGGCAAGCAATCGCGCCGCATCGGCGCGAAGGCATCGCCCCAACGGGTGATCATCATCGATCGTCGACACGAAGATCCACAGGTGGACAGTCCACTGTGGATCTGATCGCAACGTCCTTTTGGGACGGTGATTTCGCGTTACCGGCGGCGGGTGTTTCACTGTGCGCCGTGACGTCTGTTCTCCCTGTGGAAATGGTTCTTTCGGAGCGGTTCGACGCCGAGACCTGGCAGCCCGTCCTGTTCTGCATCGCCGAGAACGCCGATGCGGACGCGCTCGCCGCGCTGCTGGAGTCCGGCCGGGTGCGGGCGGTGCACGACCGGATCGACGACCAACTGACGGAGCTCATCTCCGCCGGCCAGCCGGGCCGGGTCCGCACCGACGCCCAGTGGGCGGCGGCCAAGGCCGAGGTGCTCGAAGGGAAAACGCCGGCACAGCACGGAAACTGGGTCTGGTACCCGTGGTCGGGCCGGCTGGTGCACGTGCTGCCCCGCGAGCAGTTCCGGCTGGTGCGCACCGACCGCAACCGCGACAAGATCACCCGCGCCGACCAGGCCGTGCTGCTGGACCGCCAGATCGGCGTGATCGGCCTGTCGGTTGGTAACAGCGCCGCGCTGACCTGCGTGATGGAAGGCGTCGGTGGCGCGTTCCGGCTGGCCGACTTCGACCGGCTCGGGCTGTCCAACCTCAACCGGCTGCGCGCCGGCGTGCACGAGCTGGGTGTGGAGAAGACCGTGCTGTGCGCACGGCAGATGTACGAGATCGATCCCTACCTCGACATCGAGATCTGGCGCGAGGGCCTGACCGCCGACACGATCGACGGTTTTGTCGACGGGCTGGACCTGCTGGTCGAGGAGTGCGACACGCCCTGGCTGAAGATCGCCGCCCGTGAGCACGCGCGCCGGCTCGGGATCCCGGTCCTGATGGACACCAACGACCGTGGCCTGCTCGACGTCGAGCGGTTCGACCTGGACCCGGACCGCCCGCTGCTGCACGGCCGCATCGGCGACACCACCGCGGACGACGTCGTCGGCCTCGACCGGCCGGCGACGATCGCCCTGATGCTGCGCATGGTCGACGAGACCAGGATCAGCCCGGCCCTGTCCGGCGCGATCGACCAGATCGGCCGCACCCTGAGCAGCTGGCCGCAGCTGGCCTCGGGCACCATGCTCGGCGGCGCGATGGTCACCGACACCGCCCGCCGCGTCCTGCTGGGCCGCGCCGTTCCCTCCGGCCGCTTCTACGTGGACCTCGACCGTCTCATCGGATGGCAGTCGTGACCGACGTCCTTGTCGGAGAACACATCCGGCTCCGACCGCCCGCTGGGACTGCACCGCGTGTGGGCGCGTTAGAACGCGCACACCACCAGCACCACCGTGGTGGCGAGTTCGCAGGCGGCGCCGAGGACGTCGCCGGTGATGCCGCCGAAGCGCTTGCCCACGTGGCGTAGCAGGAGCAGTACGAGGCCCGTGGCAACAACGACCCCGATCGGGCCCAGCCACGGTTTGCCCGGCACGGCAAGGAAACCGGCGACCACCGCGGCCACCGTCCACAGCAGAGGGACGAGGAGCGGCTGGGTGCCGGCAACGAGGGCGCCCAGGCCTTCGGGCCGGGCCGCGGGCACGGAACGAAGGCAGCACCAGGCGAAGGCGACACGGCCGAACACGACGGCCAACACCACGGCCGGCCAGGGCTCGACGCCGAGGCACGCGGCCTGGATCCCAAGTCCGACAACAAGAACGACGACCGCGAACGGCCCGGCGCCGCCGGACTTCATGATCTCCAGGGCGCGGGCGGGCGGACCGTAGCAGCCGAGGCCGTCGGCGGTGTCGGCCAGGCCATCGAGGTGCATGCCCCGGGTCAGCAGCGCCAGCAGCCCCACCGTGAGCAGGCCGGCCAGCAGCGGGGGAGCGCCCAAAGTGACCACGCCCCAAGCCAAAGCGGCGGCGAGGGCACCCAACGCAACGCCGACCACCGGCGTCAGCGAGATGGCACGGCCGGCGACTCGCCGGTCGACGGAAGACGGCCCCGGAACGGGAAACACCGTCAACCACGACACGGCGAGCCGCAGCCCGGACACTGTTACGACGGTGTGCTCGCGGTGTCCTCGGACCGCTCGGAAACGCCGGCGTCGCCGAAGGTGGCCATGTCGGTGAGGATGCGCGCGGCCATGGTGATCAGCGGCAGCGCGGCGGCGGCGCCGGAGCCCTCGCCCAGGCGCATGCTCAGATCCAACACCGGCGTCAAACCCAAGTGCCCCAACACAAAACTGTGGGCGGGCTCGGAATCCACGGACCTATTTCGCCACGCACTTGATGCCAAGAACACTACACACTGGAACATGATGCCATTAATGCATGGCGCCGGGATATATTGCCCCAGTCTTGGCGTATTGGCGCCTATCGCATCTCGGATACTGCGTCACTCATACCGGAGTCCGACGCGTGTCGTCCCTCAAGCCGCTGGCAATTGGTTGCTTTAGCAAGGCATCCACGCGCTGTCGTCGATGCCGGTGCCCCGCCCGACGACCGCCACCGGCTCCTCGCCGGTCAGCGCGGCCACGATGACGGCGGCGGGCGTGGTGTTGCCGATGCCCATGTCGCCGGCGATCAGCAGGTCGGCCCCGCCGTCGATCTCCTCGTCGGCGATGGCCATGCCGGCGGCGACGGCCTGGCGGGCCTCGTCCTCGGTGAGCGCGTCCTCACGGTCGATGGACCCGGACGACCGCCGCACCTTGTGCCGGCTGACCTGCTCGGGCGTGTCGGCGTCGACCGCCATGTCCACGACCCGCACGGTCGCGCCGGCCACCCCGGACAGCACGTTGATGGCGGCGCCGCCGGTCATGAAGTTGGCGACCATCTGCCCGGTCACCTCGGGCGGGTACGCCGACACGCCGCCGCGGGCGACGCCGTGGTCGCCGGCGAACACGACGACCCGGGCCCGCGTGAACGGCCGCGGCGGGCACTTGCCCTGGCACGACGCGATCCACACACCGAGTTCCTCCAGCCGGCCCAGGGAGCCGGCGGGCTTGGTCAGCCGCTCGTGCCGGGCCGCCGCCTCCCGCCGCGCGACCGGGTCCGGCGGATCGACGGCGGGGAACTCGATGCTCGTCACCACAAGGTCCTTTCACCTCAACCGGAGAGGCAGGCCGGCCACGAGCAGCAGCACCTCGTCGCACGCCTGCGCCAGCCTCGCGTTCAGCGAGCCCAGCTCGTCCCGGAACAGCCTGCCAGAGCGGGTCGCGGGCACGACGCCCAGCCCGACCTCGGCCGACACCAGCACCAGCGGATCCACCCGCCGCGCCACCGCGTCGACCAGTTCGTCACAGCGCACTCGGGCCTCGTCGACCGGGCCCTCCCACGCGCCGGTGTCGTCCAGCACACCGGTCAGCCACGTGGCCAGGTCGTCGACCAAGACCGTGCCCGGCACGGAATCCAGCACCGCCGGCAGGTCCGTGGACTCGATTGTCGCCCACTCCGCCGGCCGCCGGGCCACGTGCGCCGCGATCCGGGCCTGCCACTCGGCGTCCGACGGATCCCGCCGCCCGGTCGCCACGTAGGTCACGGCCCCGGTCACGAGTCCTTCGGCATGGGCCGACTTGCCGGAGCGGGCACCCCCGAGCACCAGTGTCCGTGACGTCACGGCCGGGACGTTACCTTCTGCCCATGGCGCTGCGATGGCACTACCAGGACGACGACGGCGTGGACGTGACCGGCCCGGACGTCACCTTCGACGACCAGGCCGCCGCCGAGGACTGGCTCAGCGCCACCTGGACCGACCTCGCGGAGATCGACATCACCCAGGTCACCCTGCTCGACGGCGACGACCCCGTCTACGGCCCCATGAGCCTGAAGCCCTAGGGATGCAGGGAAGGACGCCTTACCCGCGTTCAACGCGGGTAAGGCGTCCTTCCCTGCATAAGCCGGGGGTCAGGGGGACTGCGTCAGCATCGGGTCGGTGCGGACGTTGCCCTCCAGGACCTTGTCGATCTGCTCCATGATCGCCGCGTCCAGTTTCACGCCGGCCGCCTTGACGTTCTCGGCCACCTGCTCGGGGCGGCTGGCGCCGATGATGGCGGAGGCGACGTTCGGGTTCTGCAGCACCCAGGCCACGGCCAGCTGGGCCAGCGACAGGTCGACCCCGGCGGCGATGGGCCGGAGGGCCTGGACCTTCTCCAGGATCTCGTCCAGCAACAGCCGGGAGATGAAGTTCTTGCCGCTGGCGTCGGTGGCCCGCGAGCCCTCCGGCACCGGCTGGCCCGGCCGGTACTTGCCGGTGAGCACGCCCTGTGCGATCGGGGAGAACACGATCTGGGAGATGCCCTCGCGCTCGCTGGCCGGCACGACCTGTGACTCGATGACGCGGTGCAGCATGTTGTACTGCGGCTGGTTGGAGATGAACGGCACGTTGAACTCACGGGCGACGGCCGCGCCGCGGGTGATCTGGTCGGCGGTCCACTCGGAGACGCCGATGTAGAGGGCCTTGCCCTGCCGCACGATGTCGGAGAAGGCCAGGAAGGTCTCCTCCAGCGGCACCGTCCGGTCGAAGCGGTGCGCCTGGTAGACGTCGACGTAGTCGGTGCCCAGCCGGGCCAGCGAGCCGTTGATCGACTCCATGAGGTGCTTGCGGCCCAGGCCGCGGTCGTTGGGGCCGCCGGGGCCGGTCGGCCAGAAGACCTTGGTCAGGATCTCCAGGCTCTCCCGACGCTGGCCCTTCAACGCCGCGCCGAGCACCGACTCGGCCTTGGTGTTGGCGTACACGTCGGCGGTGTCGAAGGTCGTGATGCCGGCGTCCAGGGCGGCGTGCACGCACTTGACGGCCTGATCCTGCTCGATCTGGGAGCCGTGGGTGATCCAGTTGCCGTACGAGATCTCACTTACCGAGAGGCCGCTTCGGCCCAGGCGACGAAACTCCATGGGAAAAAGCCTAGACCCAGTTAGTTAGAACAGCTAATTACCTGACGAACGTCACGCCTCGACGGCCTGGCCGGGGCGGACCCGGGGCCGCGGCACCCGCAGCCTGCGGACCTGGCTGGCCCGGGTGAACGTGTACCAGATCAGCCCGGCGGTGCCGACGCTCTCCTTGGGGAACTTGGTGCGGGCCAGCCGCGTGGCCAGCCGGCCCAGCATGATCGCCTCGACCACCATGGCCAGCAGGAACACCAGGCAGGCCAGCATCACATACTCCTGCACGGGCAGCGTGGGCAGCGCCTGCGACACGAAGTACGAGGCGAGCACCAGGATCGCCATCGGCATGAACAGGCCCATGAGGTTGCGCCGGGAGTCGATGATGTCCCGGACGTAGGCCTTGACCGGGCCGCGGTCCTTGGGCATGAGGTAGCGCTCGTCGCCGGACATCATCTTCTCGCGACGCTCACGCTGCTCGCTGCTGCGCTCCTCACGCGTCATCTTCGGACGCAGCTCGCGGTTGCGCCTCATGGCCTCGCGCTGGGTGCGGGGCGGCGGCGGCACCGGGCCGCGGCGGCGGCCCTCGGCCTCGCGGCGCTTCGGCGTCGGACGGCCCTTGCCGACGTTCGCGTGCGCGCCGGCATCGACGTCCACCGCCTCGTTGTCGGCGGGAGTGGCGTCGTCTGCTGAGTTGCGGCGCAAGAACCTCACGTCACCCGGGTTGCCAGGACGCCAGAGGTAGTTTCA
>NZ_KK037166.1:3474608-3484131 GCF_000568255.1 Kutzneria sp. 744 | reverse complement strand
CGTTGACGGCCCGTGAGGCGGCCGAGGCCATCGCGACCGGCTGGCGCCGCACCGCGCCCGCCGACGAACTGTTGCTGCGCCCGTTGGCCGACGGCGGTCCGGGCTTCGTCGAGGTCCTGCACGGAGCCCTCGGCGGCGACATCCACGAGGCCCGCGTGACGGGCCCCCTCGGCCAGACTGTGACCGCCCGCTGGCTCGCCCACGACGGCACCGCCTACATCGAGTCGGCGCAGGCGTGCGGACTACACCTGACCGACCGCCGCGACCCGGAGACGTCCACCACCTACGGCGTCGGGGAGCTCATCGCCGCCGCCCGCGCGGCAGGCATGACCACCGCCGTCGTCGGGCTCGGCGGTTCCGGCACCACGGACGGTGGCGCGGGAATGATCCGGGCCCTCGGCGGCCACGTGACCGATGACACAGGCAGTCCGATCGGGCCCGGCGGGGCGGACCTGAGGCGGGCCGTCGACGTGCTCCTGCCCGACGCCGGCATCGCCCTCGTCGCCGCCTCGGACGTGGGAATATCCCCTGCTCGGACGGCACGGCGCCGCCCACACTTTCGGCCCGCAGAAGGGCGCCGACGAGCACGCCGTCGAACGCCTGGAGGCCGGCCTGGCGCAGTGGGCGGACGTGCTCAAGGGCACCGGCCAGGACGTTCGTGACCGGCCCGGAGCCGGCGCCGCCGGCGGGCTCGGCGCGGGCCTGCTGGCCCTGGGCGCCGAGTTCACGTCCGGATCGGCGCTGGTCAGGACCCTGACCGAGCTGGACGAGGCGCTGGACCAGGCCCGTCTGGCCATCACCGGCGAGGGCAGCTTCGACTGGCAGTCGCTGCGCGGGAAGCTGATCACCGCCGTGGCCGCGGGCGCGGCCGAGCGGGGCATTCCGTGCCTGGTGCTGGCCGGTCAGGTCAGCGTGGGCCGGCGGGAAGCCGGCGCCGTGGGGATCGAGCAGTCGTACGCGGTGGCCGACCATGCCGGCTCCGTGGCCGCAGCGATGGCCGACCCGGCCGGCACGCTGGCCGCCCTCGCGGCGGAGGTGGCAGGTGAGTGGTCTCGGGCAAATAGGCGTTGAACTGTCCTACCATGGGGGCTGGAATGAACGCCGACCCGTCTTGCGTTGGACGTTCTAGGGACCGATCTACGCAGGACGTCGAGGGAGAGCCATGACCGTCCAGGACACCGCCTCGCAGGGTGTGCAGGCCGAGGAGCTGACGACGCACGGCGTCGAGCTCACCGACACGGCCGCCAGCAAGGCCAAGGCGCTGCTCGACCAGGAGGGGCGCGATGACATGCACCTGCGCATCGCCGTCCAGCCCGGTGGCTGTGCGGGTCTGCGCTACCAGCTGTTCTTCGACGAGCGCAGCCTCGACGGCGACCTGCTCCGCGACTTCAACGGCCTCAAGGTGGCCGTGGACCGGATGAGCGCGCCGTACCTCCAGGGCGCCACGATCGACTTCGTGGACACCATCGAGAAGCAGGGTTTCACCATCGACAACCCGAACGCGGGCGGCTCGTGCGCCTGCGGCGACTCGTTCCACTGAGCGAGGCCTGAACACGAGAAGGGCCGTCCCCAGCCGGGGACGGCCCTTCTCGTGTGTCTGCGGTCGTGTCTGTCAGTAGTCGTCGAGACCGCTGACCTGAGCCGCGCAGGCCTCGTCCACGCGCCACGGCGCGGGACGGCGGGGCGCGGGCAGCGGACGGGTGCGCTGTCGCAGGGCGCCCGGGATGTCGGCGCAGTCGTCGATCAGCTGGTCCAGCGAAACGGGCTCAGGAGCGGTCACGTCTCGACGGTAGTTCGAGGGACGCACCACCGGTATCCGTTACCAATCGGTAGTCTTTCGAACTCGGAGCAGGTCCACCCGACCGGGTGGCCCACCAGTGAAGATCGGGGAGAGACACAGTGCCCGTCGCTGTCATCGGCAGTATCGCCGCCGACCATCTCATGCACTTTCCGGGCCGTTTCACCGAGCAGTTGGTCGCCGAACGCCTTGACCGCGTGTCGCTGAGCTTCCTCGTCGACGACCTTGTGGTCCGTCGGGGCGGGGTCGGCGCGAACATCGCCTTCGGCATGGGCGTGCTCGGCCAGCGGCCGATCCTGGGCGGCGCCGTCGGCAAGGACTTCGACGACTACCGCGCGTGGCTGGAGCGGCACGGCGTCGACTGCCGGTCGGTCTACGTGTCCGAGCTCAAGCACACCGCCCGGTTCATGTGCACCACCGACGACGACATGAACCAGATCGCCTCGTTCTACACGGGCGCGATGGCCGAGACCGGCATGGTCGAGATCGGGGCCATCGCCGACCGGGCCGGCGGCCTCGACCTGGTGCTGCTCAGCCCCACCGACCCGGGCGCGATGATCCAGCACGCCGACGAGTGCCGGCAGCGCGGCCTGCCCTTCGCCGTCGACCCGTCGCAGCAGCTGGCCCGCATGGACGGCGACCAGGTGCGCCGCTTCGTCGCCGGGGCCAAGTACCTGTTCAGCAACGACTACGAGTGGGGCCTGGTGCTCCAGAAGACCGGCTGGACCGAGGCCGACGTCCTGGAGCAGGTCGAGATGCGCGTGACCACGCTCGGCGAGAAGGGCGTGGAGATCGTCGGCCGCGAGGTCGGCTCGCTCCAGGTGCCGGCCGTGCCCGAGCTGGCCAAGGTCGACCCCACCGGCGTCGGCGACGGCTTCCGCGCCGGCTTCCTGGCCGCCGTGTGCAGCGGCCTCGGCCTTGAGCGCGCCGCCCAGCTCGGCGCCCTGGTCGCCGTGCACGTGCTGGAGGTCAACGGCCCGCAGGAGTGGTCCTTCGACCGCTCCGCCGCCCTGGTCCGCCTCTCCGACGCCTTCGGCCCCGAAGCCGCCGCCGACGTCGCCGCCATCCTCCCCGCCTGACAGGACCCCTTTTGTCAGGAAGGGCCCCTTACCGGTGGAGTCCTCGATTTCCGGGCCCTGGAAGGACCCCTTTTGTCAGGAAGGGCCCCTTACTGACGTTCAACGTCAGTAAGGGGCCCTTCCTGACGTTGAACGTCAGGATCGGTCCCTTGATCTTGGTCAGAGGCGGACCGGGTACTGGGGCTCGGGGATGACGGGCTTGATGCGGCCCTCGGTGAAGATGCCGTGCCAGACCATGAACATGAGCAGCGCCCAGATGCGGCGGCTGTGGTCCATGCCGCCGGTGCGGTGCTCCTCGATCATGGCCAGCACCGCCTGCTTGTCGATCAGGTGGTCGGTCTGCGACTGGCGCACGATGTCCAGCGCCCAGGGGTGCATGTCCTCGCGCAGCCAGTGCCGGATCGGCACCGGGAAGCCCAGCTTGCGCCGGTTGATCACGTGCGCGGGGATGATGTCGGCGATGGCCCGCCGCAGCGCGTACTTGGTGGTCTCGCGGGTGATCTTCTGCTCCATCGGCACCTGCGAGGCGATCTTGAACACCTCGTTGTCCAGGAACGGCACCCGCAGCTCCAGCGAGTTGGCCATGGTCATCTTGTCGGCCTTGACCAGGATGTCGCCCCGCAGCCAGGTGAACAGGTCCACGTGCTGCATGCGGCTCACCGGGTCCCAGTCCACCGACTCGCGGTAGGGCTTGGCGGTGGCGTCGGCGTGCGTCACCGACGAGCTGTAGGTCCGCAGCACCGACCGCAGCTGGTCGTCACGGAAGATGCGCGCGTTGCCGTAGTAGCGCTGCTCCAGGCTCAGCGCGCCGCGGCGCAGCAGGTCCTTGCCGCGCACGCCCTCGGGGATACGGGTGGAGACCCGGCCCATGGCCTTGCGCAGCGCGCCCGGCACCTTCTCGAACGGCGCCAGCGACAGCGGCTCGCGGTAGATGGTGTAGCCGCCGAACAGCTCGTCCGCGCCCTCGCCGGACAGGACCACCTTGACGTGCTGGCGGGCCTCGCGGGCGATGAACCACAGCGGCACCAGCGCCGGGTCGGCCACCGGGTCGTCCAGGTACCAGGTGATCAGCGGCACGGCCTCCATCATCTCGGCCGCCGACACGGTCCGGACCACGTGCTTCACGCCGATCGCGGCGGCCGACTCGGCGGCCACGTCCACCTCGGAGAAGCCGGCCCGCTCGAAGCCGGTGGTGAAGGCGATGAGGTCCGGGTTGTGCTCCTTGGCCAGCGCCGCGATCACGGTGGAGTCGATGCCGCCGGACAGGAACGAGCCGACCGTGACGTCCGCGCGCATGTGCTTGGCCACGGAGTCGCGCAGCGCGTCGGCGATGTCGGCGTACAGCTTGGTGGTGTCGGCCGGGCCGTGCATCACGCGCGGGCGGAACTTGGGCGTGAAGTAGCGCTCGGTCACGATCTCGCCGCCGGGGGCGAAGGTGAACGTGGTGCCGGACTCGATGCGCCGGATGTGCGTGTTCAGCGACTCCGGCTCGGGCACGTACTGCAGGATCAGGTAGTGCTGCAACGCGCGGCGGTCCAGCTTGGGCTCGATGCCCAGCGTGTCGGCCAGCTGCAGGATGCTCTTCTTCTCGCTGGACATCGCGATGCCGCCGGGGCCGGCCGCGTAGTACAGCGGCTTGATGCCGAACGGGTCGCGGGCGCCGAAGATCCTGCGCTCGTCGCTGTCCCAGATCATGAACGCGAACATGCCGCGCAGCCGGGACACCGCCGCCGGGCCCCAGTAGTGGTACGCGGCGACGATGACCTCGCTGTCGCCGTCGGTGTGGAACTGGGCCCCGAACCGCTCGATCAGCTCGGCCCGCAGCTCGATGTAGTTGTAGATCTCGCCGTTGAAGGCCAGCGCGTACCGGTTCTCCTGCCCGGGCGGGCCCCACAGCAGCGGCTGGTGGGAGTACTAACAGGTCGATGATGGCCAGCCGATAGAAAACAAAAACACGACCTCGCCGCCCTGCCAGGTGTTGACCTCGTCGGGGCCGCGGTGCCGCTGGCAGTGCAGGGCCCCGGCCAGCGCCGGCCGCGCCGCGGCGGCCGCGTTCTCAGTGGGACAGATCAGTCCAAGAAGACCGCACACGTCCTAACCGCACCTCTCATCGAAACAGGGCACTTCCACACCGGGATCGCAGCCCAGTATGCCCATGGCGGGCCGACGCCCGAGCGGCAGGCGGGCCGCCGGCGCCAGTTGGCTCGCACCGGTAGACGCGGCACCCGGCCCGTCCGTTGCCCCGGCCGTGCCGTCCCGATCCGTCTCGATCACCCCCGAAGGGTGGCCCCGCACCGCCTGGGTTAGGCTCCGGTCTGACTGACGGCGGGGTGCCGTCACCGCTGCTGAGCAGCGGATGGTGTGGTGTCACACGTCACGCCAAGGCCCGTCACGAGGAGGCAGCGAGCAGTGCGCCTGATGGAGGGCACCCGGAAAGCACGGGTCGCCAAACTCGCCGGGCTGGCCGGCCTGGTCGCGGTTGCCGCAAGCGGCTGTTCGACCGACGAGGTCCTGCGCTTCGGCTGGCCGGTGGGCATCACCCCGCAGGCCGACTCGATGCGCGACCTGTGGACCTGGTCCGTGGTCGCGGCGCTCGCGGTCGGCCTGGTCGTGGCGATCCTGATCCTGTGGCCGGTGGTCTTCCACCGCAAGCGGTCGGAGGAGCTGCCCAAGCAGCTCCAGTACAACCACCCGCTGGAGATCGTCTACACCGTCATCCCGGTGGTCATCGTCGCGGTGCTGTTCTACTTCACCGCCACCACCGAGAACTACGTCACGGACAAGAGCCACACCCCGGACGTCACGGTCGACGTGATCGGCTTCCAGTGGAACTGGGACTTCAAGTACGAGAACACCAAGGGCCCGGACGGCAACCCGGTCTCCACGGTGGGCTCCAGCAGCGAGATCCCGCTGCTCGTGCTGCCCACCAACAAGTGGATCCAGTACAACCTGCTGTCCACGGACGTCATCCACTCGTTCTGGGTGCCGGCGTTCAACTTCAAGCGCGACGTGTTCCCGGACCCGGACAAGAACAACCAGGACTCGTCCTTCCAGAACACGATCGACCAGAAGGGCGCGTTCGTCGGCCACTGCGCCGAGCTGTGCGGCGCGTACCACTCGGCGATGAACTTCGAGGTGCGGGCCCTGCCCGACGAGGAGTTCCAGCAGTACATCCAGCTGCGGGAAAAGGTGAACCCGAAGACCGGCAAGGGGTACACCGCGGCCGAGGCGCTGGCCCAGATGAACTGCGGCGACCTGTGCGCCCCGCTGGCCACCACCACGCACCCGTTCAACACGGACCGCACCTCCCGGACCGGAAGCTGAGGAACAACCGATGAAGATTGAGTCCCGCATCTTCGAGGTCGTCGCCGGCTTCTGCTTCCTGATGGCGATCGTCTACGGCCTGTGGGCCAAGGAGCCGGTCGGCATCGTGGCGCTGACCCTGACCGGCGGCCTGTGCCTGATCACCGGCACGTACTTCCGGTTCGTGGCCCGGCGCATCCCGGAGCGTCCCGAGGACGACACCGAGGCCGAGGTCAGCGACGGCGCCGGCGAGCTGGGCTTCTTCAGCCCGGGCAGCTATTGGCCGTTCGCCATCGCCCTGGCCGCCGCCATCGGCGCGCTGTCGCTGGCGTTCTTCCAGACCTGGATGCTCGTCATCACGGTCGTGCTGGTGCTGATCACCGTGGGCGGCCTGGTCTTCGAGTACCACACGAAGCCCAACCACGAGTGAGCAGTGCTGGTCTTCGCGCGCTCCGCGCGCACCTGAAGCTTCACTGAGCGAACGGCCCCGGGCATTCTGTCCGGGGCCGTTTTCGCGCACGATCTGAGGTGTGCCGCAACTAGACGACCGAGCCGCGACCCGGCGACTCCTGGACCGCATGGGCTTCGGCCCGCGCCCGGGCGAGCTGGAATCGTTGTCACGGCAAGGATTCGCGGCGGCCTGCGAGCAGGTGCTGGCCCAGGCGCCGGACACCACGCCGCTGCCGGATCTCGGCCCGGAGCCGGCGCAGGCCGGCAAGAAGGCCAGCACCGCGGAGCGCAAGCAGCGGCAGAAGACGTTGCGCGGCCAGCAGACCACGGCCGTGCAGTGGTGGCTGGACCGCATGGTCGGCACCGCCTCGCCGCTGCCGGAGCGGCTGACCTGGTTCTGGCACGGGCATTTCGCCACCAGCGTGCAGAAGGTGCACAGCGCGCGCCTGATGCTGCACCAGAACCAGACGTTGCGCAGCCGCGGCGGCGGCGACTTCCTGACGCTGGCCAAGGCGATGATCGTGGACCCGGCCCTGCTGCTGTGGCTGGACGGCCAGCAGAACAAGGTGGGCGCGGCGAACGAGAACCTGGCCCGCGAGTTCATGGAGCTGTTCACACTCGGCGTCGGCCATTACAGCGAAACCGATGTGCGCGAGGCCGCCCGCGCGCTCACCGGCTGGGCCGTGAACCGCGACGCGATGACGTCCTCGTTGGCTCCCAAACGACACGACAGCGGCGACAAGACGGTGTTGGGAGTCACCGGAAATCTCGATGCCGGCGGATTTGTCGACATCGTGGTGAATCGTCCGGACTCGCCGCGTTTCGTGGCGAGCCGGCTGTGGTTCCGGCTGGCCGGCGCGACCCCGCTTGCGGCGGACGCGCTGGACCGGCTGGTCGCGGGTTACGGCACGCAGCGGTCCATCGGGGGGCTGCTGCGCGCCGTGCTCGCTGAACCCGCGTTCCGCGATCCGGCGACGACCCTGGTCAAGCAGCCGGTGGAGTGGGCCGTCGGCCTGATGCGCGCGTTGGGCGTCCAGCCGTCCAAGCTGCCCGTCACTCAGCTGGAGGCCGGCCTGCGGGGCCTGGGGCAGGTGCCGTTCGAGCCGCCCAGCGTCGGCGGCTGGCCGGCCGCGCAGTCGTGGCTGACGACCTCGGCCGGCCTGGCCCGGCTGCACCTGGCGCAGCTGATCGCCGAGCACGCCGACGTGTCACACATCACGTCCGCCGCGGCGGCCGGTCAGGCGCTCGGCGTCGACACCTGGAGCCAGCGCAGCACTCAGGCATTGGCCGGTCTCAACGGGGCGCAGCTGGTGGCGATGGCCGCCTGCGCGCCGGAATACGTGGTGAGCCAGTGAAAATCAGTCGACGCGGCTTCATCATCGCCAGCGGTGTCGTCGGGGCGGGTGCCCTGGCCGCCGGCGCCACCCAGGTGAACTGGACCGACCTGATGGCCGCCGCCACCTCGGACCCGCTCAGCCCCGACGACGGCGTGCTGGTGGTCTGCACCCTCTACGGCGGCAACGACGGCCTGAACACCGTGATCCCGGCCGCGGACCCGGCGTACCAGAAGGCTCGGCCGGATCTGGCCTACCAGCCGCACGAGGTGCTCGACCTGGGTGACGGCCTCGGCCTCAACCCGGGCATGAAGGGCCTGAAGAAGCTCTGGGACGACAAGCGACTGGCCGTCGTGCGTGGCGTCGGCTATCCCAAGCCCGACCACAGCCACTTCCGGTCCATGGCCATCTGGCAGACGGCCTCGCCGGACAGCCCGCAGCCGACCGGCTGGCTCGGGCGTTGGCTGGACGTGACCGGCGACGACCCGCTGCGGGCGGTGTCGATCGAACCCGTGCTGCCGCCGCTGATGGCCGGCCAGCGGGCCGCCGGCGCGACCCTGCCGGTGGCCGGCCTGAAGCTGCCGACCGGGGCCGTGGGCAAGGCATTCTCCCTGCTGGGGAAGGCCTCCAGCGGCGAGTCGCCGGATCAGGCCCGGGTCGCTCGATCCATTGCCGACCTGCACACCACCGCCACCAAGCTCGGGCCGGCCGTGAAACCCAGCAGCGGCAACAAAGGCCAGCTGGCGGCGCAGCTGGACGTCGTCGCCGGGCTCGTGGAGGCGGGCGTGCCTACGCGGGCCTACTCCGTGTCGCTGGGCGGTTTCGACACCCATGCCGACGAGAAGGGCACCCAACAGCGCCTGCTCACCGAGCTCGACCAGTCCCTGTCGGCGTTCGTGGACCGTGTGCGGGGCAAGAAGGTCGTCGTGCTGGTGTACTCGGAGTTCGGCCGCCGCGTCGGCGCCAACGCCAGCGACGGCACCGACCACGGCACCGCCGGCCCCGTCTTCGTCATCGGCGACGGCGTCCACGGCGGCTTCTACGGCGAGCAGCCCAGCCTCACCGACCTCGACAGCGGCGACCTCAAGGCCAGCACCGACTTCCGCGACATCTACGCCACCATGCTCCACACCGTCCTGGGCGAGGACCCCGGCAAGGTCCTAGCCGGCCACGACACCCTGGTGCCCGGCCTGCTGTGACCCCGGCGAGTCACGCTCAGCGGCACCCCGAAATGCGGTTTCGGGCAGGTCGTCGGCGGGCCACGAGTGCCTTTGCGGCTCCGCCAACCGATCTCCGGGCCGGGAATGTGGGTGGGCAGCAGCCCTCACGCCATGCCCGCTACGGGGTGGGGTGAGCCGCCGGGCCAAGGGACGCCCCGAACCCCCCGCGAGTCCCGGTCAGCGTCATAGCGAAAGTCGGTTTTCGTGTGCTGGAGAGCGTGACTCGCGGGGGTGGTGGGTTTGGGGCCGAACCCCCGCGAGTCACGCTCTCCAGCACACGAAAACCGACTTTCGCTATGACGCTGACCGGGACTCGCGGGGGGTTCGGGGCGTCCCTTG
>NZ_KK037166.1:3448520-3474508 GCF_000568255.1 Kutzneria sp. 744 | reverse complement strand
GCGGTCCAGGAGTTCGGCGGCGGCGCCGGAGTCTATGGCCTGGGCGGCTACATCCTTGGCGGCCAGGAGGTCGGCGTGGATGTCGTCGGTCAGGCCGTTGAACACGGCGACGGCACCGGCGGCGTTGAGGAGGACGGCGTCGCGGACGGGGCCGGAGCGGCCGGACAGCAGGTCGCGGACCACCTGGGCGTTGTAGGGGGCGTCGCCGCCGACCAGGTCGGACGGCAGGGCCGGGGCGATGCCCAGCCGAGACGGGTCGATGCGGTCCTGGCGCACGGCGCCGTCCTGGGCGATCCAGGCCGAGGTGGTGGTGGTCGTGGTGATCTCGTCCAAGCCGTCGTCCCCGCGCACCAGCAGCACATGGGCCCCGCGCGAGGCGAAGACGCCGGCCATCACGCCGGCCATGGCCTCCCGGGCGCAGCCGATCAGGCCGTACTTGGGCTGCGCGGGGTTGGACAGCGGCCCGAGGATGTTGAACGCGGTCGGCACGGCCAGCTCACGCCGCGGCGCCGAGGTGAAGCGCAGCGCGGGGTGGTAGGCGGGCGCGAAGCAGAACCCGATGCCGACCTCGGTCACGCACCGCTGCACGGCCTCGGGCGGCAGCTCGATGGCGACGCCGAGCTCCTCCAGCACGTCACCGGTGCCGCACTTGGACGACGACGCCCGCGCCCCGTGCTTGACCACGGGCACACCGGCGGCGGCCGTGACGATGGCCGTCATGGTCGAGATGTTCACGGTGTGGGCCTGGTCGCCGCCGGTGCCGACGATGTCGATCGCCCGCCCGGCCACGTCCACGGTCCGGGCGTGCCGCAGCATCGAGTCGGCCATGCCCAGCACCTCGTCGGCCGTCTCGCCCTTGGCCCGCAGCGCGATCGCGAAGCCGGCGATCTGCGCGGGCGTGGCCTCGCCGGACATCACCTGGTCCATCGCCCAGCCGGTCTGCTCCGCCGTCAGGTCCTCCCGGACCAGCAGCGCGCCCAGCAGGTCGGGCCAGGTCGGCGTGCTCATCTGGTCGCGGGCGCACCGGACCGCAGCACCTCTGCGACGGTCTCGGCCGCGGCCAGCGGGTCCAGCGGATGCACGATGACGGCGTCCGCCTGCGACCAGGTGGCCAGCCAGCGGTCGTCCTTGCGCCGCACGGCGATGACGATCGGCGGGCAGTTGGTGATCTCGTTCTTGAGCTGGCGGGACAGCCCCATCCCGCCGGTGGGCTGCGCCTCGCCGTCCAGGATCGCCAGGTCGATGGCGCCGCTGTCGACGTGGTAGAGCACGTCCGCCACGGTGCCGACCTCGACGTACTCCACGCGGCCCAGGTCCGGGGCCGGCCGACGGCCGACGGCGGTCACGATCGCCTCGCGGACCTCCGGCCGGTGGCTGAAGACCAGGACCTTCCACGTCTGCGTGCTCATACCGTGATGCTATCTGTGTCACACCTTCAGGTCTGCAAGCAGTCCCATCCGGAGGCGTCGCCGCCCAGCCGCTGGGCCAGCCCCGCCATGCGCGACCGCTCCTGCGCGCAGCTCAGCGCGGTGATGACCTGGGCCCGCAGCGCGTGCAGCCGCACCGGATCACCCGTCTCGACCACCCGCAGCTCCCAGCCGTCCTGGGCCAGCAGCTCCCGGGCCCGCGCCACCGCGGCCGCCGGCAGCGTCAGGTGGTGGCGCAGGACGGCCTTCTCGGACGCCCGCAAACGGGGCGATCGGGCCAGCACGGCGGAGTCCGCTTCGGCCGGATCGAACGCTTCGGCAACAACGCGCAAATCAGGGTTGTCCAGGTCGAACGGCAATTCCGCATGCCGTCCGAACAGCGAGCCCAATCGCTCGAACACGCCCATCGCTCTCGATCTCCCCTTGCACCCCACCCGACCGGGCGGCCTGATCCACCGCAGGCAATAATGCGACCCGTGACAACGGCAGCTCCTCCCATCGCTCAGCGGGTCCACTCGCTGAATCGCCCGAACATGGTCAGCGTGGGCACCATCGTGTGGCTGTCCAGCGAGCTCATGTTCTTCGCGGGTCTCTTCGCGATGTACTTCACCGTGAAGGCCCAGAACACCGGCGTGTGGCCGCCGGAGCCCACGCACCTGGACAAGGCGTACGCGCTGCCGTTCACCATCATCCTGGTGCTCTCCTCGGTCACCTGCCAGTGGGGCGTGTTCGCCGCCGAGCGCGGCGACGTCTTCGGCCTGCGCCGCTGGTACGTCCTCACCTTCGTGATGGGCCTGATCTTCGTGCTGGGTCAGGCCAACGAGTACCGGAGCCTGGTCGAGGAGGGGACGACGATCCCCGGCTCGGCCTTCGGCACGGTCTTCTTCCTTGCGACCGGTTTCCACGGGCTGCACGTGATCGGCGGCCTCATTGCCTTCATCTTCCTGCTGATCAGGACGAGGTTGAGCAAGTTCACGCCCGCGCAGGCGACCTCGGCGATCGTGGTGTCGTACTACTGGCACTTCGTCGACATCGTCTGGATCGGCCTGTTCGCCGTGATCTACCTCATTCCCTGACCCAGCCCCGAACTGACAGCAAGGGTTGCCCTCCATGACCACCACGCCACCCGCCGACGCGGCGGGTACGCCCGGCCCCGCGGGGAAGCGGGCCCGCTCGCGGTCCAAGTTCAAGCGGCGGGTCTCCGGCCTGCTGGCGCTCGGGATCGCACTGCTGGGCGCGGGCGCGCTGTACTCCCTCGCGGTGCCCGCCCCGCAGACCGCGCAGGCCTCGGACACCAACGCGCTCGTCGAGCAGGGCCGGCAGCTGTTCAACAACAGCTGCATCTCGTGCCACGGCGCGAACCTGGAAGGTGTCAAGGACCGCGGGCCCAGCCTGATCGGCGTGGGCTCGGCGGCGTCCTACTTCCAGCTGTCCACCGGCCGCATGCCGCTCTCGGGCGGGCAGAACGCGCAGGCCGCGCGCAAGCCACCGGCCTTCACACCGGAGCAGATCGACGCGCTCGACGCGTTCATCCAGTCCAACGGTGGCGGCAAGGAGAAGCCCACCGGCACGGACGCGCAGCTGATCGGCGGTGACCCGTCGCGCGGCGGCGAGCTGTTCCGCCTCAACTGCGCCGCCTGCCACACCTTCACCGGCCGCGGTGGCGCGCTGTCCTCCGGCAAGTACGCGCCGGAGCTGGACGGCGTCACGCCCAGCCAGATCTACACCGCGATGCTCACCGGCCCGGAGAACATGCCGGTGTTCGGCGACCGGCAGCTCACGCCGGACGAGAAGAAGGACATCATCGCGTACATCAAGTCCGTGACCGATGGCAACAACAACCCCGGCGGCAACGCGCTCGGCGGTCTGGGCCCGATCTCCGAGGGCCTCATCGGATGGATCGTGGGCATCGCCGCGCTGGTCGGCGTGACCCTCTGGATCGGAAGCAAGGCATGAGCGGCGACGAGCAGGAGAAGCTGCCCACCGAGGCAGAGCTGAACGGCATGAACCGGGACGAGCTGGTCACGCTCGGCACCAAGCTGGACGGCGTCGAGCTGATCAGCTACGAGGACCCGTGGCCGGTCAAGGGCACCAAGGCCGAGAAGCGCGCCGAGCGTTCGGTGGCCTACTGGTTCGTGCTGGCCGCGGTGGCCGGCCTGGCCTTCATCGTGGCCTTCATCGTGTGGCCGTCCGAGTACGTGGCGCCGGACGCCGACGGGTACTTCTGGTACAGCCTTTACACGCCGGTCATCGGCGTCACGCTGGGCCTGACCGTGCTCGGCCTCGGCGTCGGCGTGCTGAACTACACCAAGAAGTTCATCCCGCACGAGCTGGCCGTGCAGGACCGCCACGACGGCGGCTCGGCCAAGATCGACCAGGAGACCGTGCTGGCCGAGCTGGCCGACGCGGGCGTGCGCAGCACCATCACCCGCCGCTCGCTGGTCAAGCGCAGCGCGGGCGCGGCGGCCGGCGTGATGGGCCTCGGACTGGTCGTGCTGCCGCTGGGCGGCATGCTGAAGAACCCGTTCGCGGACACCAACTCCAAGGAATCGCTGTGGCACACCGGCTGGCAGCCCAGCCAGCCCGGCGAGAAGGTCTACCTGCGCCGCAACACCGGCGACTCGGGCGAGGTCGTGCTGATCCGCCCCGAGGACCTGGACGCGGGCGGCTTCGAGACGGTGTTCCCGTTCCGCGAGTCGGAGCGGGGCAACGAGGAGGCCCTGTCCGCGGCGCTGCACCGTTCGGACAACCCGGTCATGCTGATTCGGCTGCGCCCCGACCAGAACGTGGTCAAGCGGTCCGGCCAGGAGAACTTCAACTTCGGCGACTTCTACGCGTACTCGAAGATCTGCACCCACCTGGGCTGCCCGACCTCGCTGTACGAGCAGCAGACCGGCCGGCTGCTGTGCCCGTGCCACCAGTCGCAGTTCAACGTGTTCGAGTACGCCAAGCCGGTGTTCGGCCCGGCCGCCCGGGCGCTGCCGCAGCTTCCCATCGAGGTTGACGAAAGCGGATACTTCGTGGCACGCGGCGACTTCATCGAGCCCATCGGCCCCGCGTTCTGGGAGCGTGACTCATGAGCGGCATCACCACGCCGACCAAGCCGGCCAACACGGCGACCCGTGTCGCGGGCGGCGCGGCGAAGTGGGCCGACGACCGGTACCACCTGGCCGCCGGCATGCGTCGCCAGCTGAACAAGGTCTTCCCGTCGCACTGGTCCTTCCTGCTCGGCGAGATCGCCCTGTACAGCTTCATCGTGCTGCTGCTGTCCGGCACGTACCTGGCGCTGTTCTTCGACCCCTCCATGCAGGAGGTCACCTACAACGGCGTCTTCGACAACCTGCGCGGCATCCAGATGTCGCGCGCGTTCGCCTCGACCCTGGACATCTCGTTCGAGGTCCGCGGCGGCCTGTTCGTCCGGCAGATCCACCACTGGGCGGCGCTGCTGTTCATGTCGGCGATCGTCGCCCACATGTTCCGGATCTTCTTCACCGGCGCGTTCCGGCGCCCGCGTGAGGTGAACTGGGTCATCGGCGTCGTGCTGTTCATGATCGGCTCGCTCGAGGGCTTCTTCGGCTACTCGCTGCCGGACGACCTGCTGTCCGGCACCGGCCTGCGGGTCATGTTCGGCCTGATCGAGTCGATCCCGGTCCTGGGCACCTGGGTGGACTGGCTGCTGTTCGGCGGCGAGTTCCCCGGCAACGTGATCCTGCCGCGCATCTACACGCTGCACATCCTGCTGCTGCCCGGCGTGATCCTGGCGCTGATCGCCGTGCACCTCGGCCTGGTGTGGTACCAGAAGCACACCCAGTTCCCCGGCCCGCGTCGGACCGAGCGCAACGTGGTCGGTGTGCGCATCATGCCGGTGTTCGCGGCCAAGGGCGGCGGCTTCTTCGCCCTCGTGACCGGCGTCATCGCGCTGATGTCGGGTCTGTTCCAGATCAACCCGATCTGGAACTTCGGCCCGTACAACCCGGCCCAGGTCTCCGCCGGCTCGCAGCCGGACTGGTACATGGGCTGGACCGACGGCCTGGTGCGTCTGTGGCCGGCGTGGGAGGCCTACATCCACATCGGCAGCTGGGCCAACTTCACCATCCCGGCCCCGTTCCTGCCGTTCATGCTGGGCCTGCCGCTGCTGACCGGCATCGCCGCGGTGTACCCGTTCCTGGAGCGCAGGCTGACCAAGGACACCGCGCACCACAACCTGCTGCAGCGTCCGCGGGACGTGCCGGTGCGGACCAGCCTCGGCATCATGGCGATCACGTTCTTCATGGTCTGCCTGCTGTCCGGCGGCAACGACATCATCGCGGACAAGTTCGACATCTCGTTGAACGCGACCACGTGGATCGGCCGCATCGGCCTGCTCATCGCGCCGCCGCTGGCCTACTGGATCACCTACCGGATCTGCATCGGCCTGCAGCGGGCCGACCGCGAGGTGCTGGAGCACGGCATCGAGACCGGCATCATCAAGCGGCTGCCGCACGGTGAGTTCATCGAGCTGCACCAGCCGCTGGGCCCGGTCGACGACCACGGCCACCCGCACGAGCTGGCCTACCAGGGCGCCCCGGTGCCCAAGAAGATGAACAAGCTGGGCTCGGCCGGCGCGCCGGTCCCCGGCGGGTTCTGGGGCCCGGACCCGGCCGAGGAGGTCACCGCGCTGGAGAGCGCCCGCAAGGACGCGCACACCCGGAGCAACGTGGTGTCGGGGGAGAGCCAGCTGAACCAGGACAAGGAGCTGGCGGGCAAGCCCCAGCAGCCCGACGCCTGACGGTTCTCAGTACCAAGCAGCGGCCAACCTTTAACTCGTGCCTTTGGAAACTATATTCGCGGCCGTTGACGCCCCTCCGATCTCTGACGTAAACCTGCTGTCAGTTAAGACCCAAGTCACGGGAGATACGCCCACTATGAGACTAGCCGGGCTGCGGAGTAATCTGAAACGTAGCGAGGAGAAATATGTCAGAACTCGCACACCCGTTTGTCATAAAGGAATCCGGCAAATTGGGCGATCCTAATGCTCGTGAGTCCACCGAAATCCATTAAAGGTAGTGGATGAGAAGAACCTGGCCTGTGGACTTCAGTTAACTTTTAGATGCAGTGCTGAGAAGACAGGCAACTTAGATTGACCATTAAGTTTGGGTGCCTACAAGATCTCATGGTGAAAGCCAGTACGCTGTGTCACCATGGTTCGCCTTCGCAACGCTCAGCGGTTCGGAGAAGTTCTACCCTCGCAAATGAGGAAAATCTACCGGTGGTTGTCTCCCCAGGGCAGCGACGCCGCGCGCCGGGTAGACCAGGGCCTTGGGCCACGGATCCTCGTGGTGCACGGCGACGCCTGGCCAGACGAACACCGAGGGCACCAGCAGCAGGCCCTCGCCCTTGAGGTCGACCGTGCGGTCGCCGGAGGAGCGCAGCACCTCGATGCCGTTGTCGCGCCAGCGGACCCGGGTGTGCAGGCCGTCCAGCGCCGCCAGCCAGCCCTGCTGGGCGAGGCGGCCGGCCCGGTGCACGACGTCCCGCTCGCAGATGGCCCGCAGCTGCGGCCAGTCCGGGGCCAGCAGGTCGTGCCAGGCCTGTTCCAGCCCGTCGGCGAGGCGGTCGACGACGTCGGGGGAGTCGAGGACGGCCTGGGCTTCGTCGTCGGTGACCGGGCCGTAGTTGGCGATCTCCGCGCGGGCCTGGGGCAGCGGCGTTGACCGGACGGCGGCGAGGTCGTCGTCGATGGTCTGGGCCAGGCCCTGGGACGGCGGAGCCGTGAAGGCCGCGCCCTCTTTGGGCGCGTGCAGGGCCAGCACCGCTCGGAAAGCCGGATCTTGTCGCAGCCGGCGGTACGAAGGCGTGACTCGTGTCAGCCAGGGGCCGGGCAGGCGGTGCTGGGACAGGCCGGCCAGCCGGCGGAGCAGGCCGTCCAGCTCGAACAGCGGGGACAGCGCGAACCGGCTGCGCAGCAGGTCCTCGCCGCCGACCTCGAACCGGAGCATGGGCCCGACCTTACGTCCCTGCACGTAACTTTGGCCCGATCCGAGGGCCGGCCCGCAAGCTCGGGGCATGACCTACACCCGTGTGCTGGCCGACCCCTCGTACCGGGTGCTGTTCGCCAGCCGCACCCTGGCCATCACCGCCGACACCCTGCGGATCGTGGCGCTGTCGGTGCTGGTCTTCGCCCTCACCGGCTCGACGCTGCTGGCCGCGGTGGCGTACGGGATTTCGTTCCTGCCGCAGCTCATCGGCGGCAGCCTGCTCGGCGCCGTGGCCGACCTGCTGCCGCCGCGGCAACTGATCGCCCTCGGCTACGGCGTGGAGTTCGGCAGCGGCCTGCTGCTGGCCCTGGCCGATCTGCCGGTGTGGCTGAGCCTGACGTTGGTCGCCGCGGTCTCGATGGTGACGCCGCTGGTCAACGGGGCCGTCGGCCGGGTCGTGGCGGACGTGCTCAGCGGCGAGAGCTACGTGCTCGGGCGGTCGCTGTTCAACCTGGCCTCCTCGGCGGCGCAGCTGATCGGCATGGCCGGCGCCGGGGCTGCGGTGGCCGTGCTCGGCGCGCATCACGCGATGCTGGTCAGCGCCGTGTTGCACCTCGTCGCCGCCGCTTGGGTGCGGCTCCGGCTGCCCGACCTGCGGGTCACCGGCGGCACTCTGGCGGCGGCCGTGCGTCGCAGCTGGGCCGGGAACCGGGAGTTGCTGCGGGACCGCACGATTCGGGCCCTGATCCTGGCCCAGTGGCTGCCGCCGGCCTGCGTGACCGGGGCCGAGAGCCTGATCGTGCCTTACTTCGCCGTGCGGGGGCTGCCCGTCGAGACCGGTGGCCTGCTCCTGGCGTGCATGCCCGTCGGGATGATGATCGGTAGTTGGCTGGTCGGCCGTTGGGTCGGGGCGTCGACGCGGCGGCGGCTGCTCGTGCCGTTGATGACCGTGGTCGGCCTGCCCCTGGTCGGCTTCGCCGTCGCCGGGCTGCCCGTCGTGGTGTGCGGGGCGCTGCTGGTGGTCGCCGGCACCGGCTTCGCCTACGGGCTGGCCATCCAGCAGCGTTTCCGCGACCTCGTGCCCGCCGACCACCGCGGCCAGGCGTTCAGCCTGCTGTCCACCGGCCTGATGACCGCCCAGGGCCTCAGCCCCGCCCTGGCCGGCGCCCTGACCGGCATCCTGCCGGTGGCCCAGGTCATCGCCCTGTGCGGCGCGGTCTCGGTCGCAGCCGTGATCCTGTTCCGCCTACGCGCCACAGAAGTCATGGAGCCTTGCTGACCTACAACACCGGAGAGTGCTCGGCTTAAGACCTGGTCTCAAAACTTAAGGGTGTGTCACTGCGTAACCTGTCGGTCCTGGTCGTCGATCGCGGGCAATCGTGGCGAAGACGACGCAGCAGCGGCGGGTCGAAGACCGGCTCTGGGAGCTGATCGAACCCCTGATCCCGTCCCGACCAGCGCCGCGCGGTCCGGGTGGGCGGCCCCGGATCGATGACCGTGCCGCGTTAGAGGGGATCTTGTTCGTGCTCGACACCGGCTGCCGCTGGCGAGACCGACCCGAGCAGCTCGGATACGGTTGCGGGCACACCGCGTGGCGGCGGTCACGTGAGTGGCAGGACGCCGGCGTGTGGGACCGGCTGCACCAGCTCGTGCTCGACGAGCTGTCCAACATCGACGAGCTCGACTGGACCAGAGGCTGCATCGACGCGGTGTCGGTGCGGTCGAAAGGGGGAGATCGATCTCCTGGAGGAGGCTGCAGCCGCGTTGCTGTCGACACCATCGACGGGGATGAACGAGCACTCTCGTCGGGAAGTGATCAGCCATCGGTGGGGCCGCCTCTTCAGAGGCGTTCGACGCGGTCGGCCTGCGGGCCCCGGTCGCTCTGACGCACCGCATACCGGACCCGGTCACCCTTCTGCAGCGGCTCCGACCCCATGATCACGGACACGTGGGCGAAGAGATCGTCGCCGCCTGCGTCCGGGGTGATGAAGCCGAAGCCGCGGTCGCCGTCGTAGCGCGCGACGACGCCCTCGCCGCCTCGTACGGGCACGGCCCGCGCCGCCGGCCCTGCGGCCGCGGCAGGTGCCGACCGCTGCGGCGCCGTCTGGGGCTCGGCGCCCCGGACCAGGTGCACGTCGCGGGCCTGCGGGCCCTTGTCTCCACTAGCCACCTCGTAGGCGACGCGGTCGCCCTCCGCGAGCCACGTCAGCCCCTCGGCCAGGGCCCGGGCGTGAACGAAGACGTCCCCGGCGCCGGAGTCGGGGTTGATGAAGCCGAAGCCCTTGTCCTCGTCGTACCAGGCCACCGTGCCGTCGGCACCGTCCGCGATGCCAGCCGCAGCGGGTGAGCCGGCCCCTGCTCCCAGCGGGATCACGTGCCCGGCCTGCGGGCCGCGCTCGCCTTCGACGATCAGGAAGGCCACCCGCTGCCCCTCGGTGACCACGCCGCCGGTCACGATGGCGGAGCTGTGCACGAAGATGTCGGCGCCGCCGCCGTCCGGCGACGCGAAGCCGTACCCCTTGCCCGGCTCGTACCAGTTGACGGTGCCGAGCAGGCCCACGGCGCTGCCGGTGGCCGCATCGGCGGTGACGCGAACGCGCAGCGCCTGGGGCCCGCGGTCGTTCTCGCCGACCTCGAACACGACGGCCTGACCCTCGCGGAGCACTTTCGCGCTGCCGTCCCCGACGATCTCGGAGGCGTGCACGAACACGTCCGGCGAGCCGTCCTCGGGCGCGAGGAAGCCGAAACCCCGTTCGGCGTCGAACCAACGGACGGTCCCTTGCGGCATCAAAGGCTCCAGGTTGAGAGGGCGGGCACTGGCCCCCAGTCTCTCTGACAGGCCTCCGGTCCGTCGGGCCGGGCCCACAGCCCCGCGCGGAACGCGCGGCAAAAACTCAGTCCAACCCCACCGAAAAAGACTCCTCCGCGTCGCGGCGGGAGTAGGAGCGGAAGGCGATGTGGGTGTCCGTGTTGAGCACGCCGGGCACCTTGCTGATCTTGCCCGGCACCAGCTCGGCCAGGTCCTCGTGCTTGGCCACCTTGACGTGGGCGATCAGGTCGACGTCGCCGGCGCAGGAGTAGACCTCCTGCACGCCGTCGATGTCGGCGATCGACTGCGCGGCCTCCGGGATGGACTCGGCGGTGGCCTGGATCAACACGATCGCCGTGATCACGACGGGACCTCCTGTAATGGTTCGACGACCTGCCGATGGTAGGGCAAGGATGGCCCGATGAACTGGACCGTCCGCGCCGCCGTCCCCGCCGACGCCGAGGAGCTCACGCGGCTGCGGGCCGTCATGTTCGAGGCCATGGGCCGCGACGTGACCCTTGGCGACTGGCAGCGGCCGTCGGTGGCGGTCTTCCGCCGTGAGCTGGGCGGCCCGCAGCTGGTCGCCACGGTCATCGACGCCCCGACCGGTGGCCTCGCCTCCTGCGCGGCGGCCTTCGTGCGGCTGGACCTGCCCCGTCCCGGCGAGACGGGCACGGTGTCGGCTCACCTCCACAACGTCTGCACCGACCCGGTGTGGCGGCGTCTGGGCCTGGCGCGCCTCGTCGTCACGGCGCTGGTCGCCCAGCTCGACGAGCTCGGCGTGCGGCGGTCCGACCTGCACGCCAGCGAGGACGGCCTCGGGCTGTACGAGAGCCTGGGATTCAAGCCGTACGGCGGCGGCGTCGAAATGGTCCGGCGGCTCAGTTGATCCCCGCGTAGACGGCCCGACCGGCGGCCGCGCGGTCCACCCACGCGCGCCAGCCGGCGGCCGCTTGAGCCGGCTCGGACCAGGGCGTGTCGCAGTAGACCAGCCTTGTGCCGGGACGGTTGAGCCAGCGCAGCACCACCCCCGTTTCCTCGGCCGGAGCCCCTCGGAGGGGGCCGTCGCCGGGAATGACCGTCTCGGCCGAGGCGACGAGGGCGTCGACCACCGGCATGGGGCGCACGCCGCGACGGGCGACGCCGGCGGAGGCGAGACGGCCGTGGCGCACCACGGAGAACTCCCAGCCGCCCTCGCCGTCCGGGCGGGCGGCGACGAGCTCGGGTAAGGCGGCCAGGGCCGCCAGGCGTTGGCTGCGGTCGACGGCGCGGACGAGGTCGGCCAGGCGGTCGCGGCGGATGGCGGCCTCCTCGAAACGTTCGGCGAGGGCGAGCTCCTCCAGCTGCGAGGCGAGGGTGTCGAACGGCGTGAGGGCGCGGCCGGCGATGAGGTCCCGGACGGCGCCGGGGGCCACCGAGTAGTCGGCGACGTCCTGACGGCCCGCGCAGGGGGCGCGGCAGCGGCCCAGCTCGGCCAGGGCGCATGGCGTGGCCCGAGCTCCCTGGGCCGGGATGCGGATGCTGCACGTGCGCAGGCCCGTGGCGTCACTTAACGCAGTAGCGGCGGACTCGGCCGACTGCCGCGAGCGGAAAGGGCCCAACGCGCCGTCACGGGGCCGCCGCACGATGGACAGCCGCGGGAACGCCTCGTCGGTCAGCGTCACCCACCAGCCGCCCTGCTGGTTGCGGGACTTCCGGTTGTACTGGGGCTTGTAGGCGGTCAGCAGCCGCAGCTCACGCACCTCGGCCTCCAGCGAATGCGCGCACACCACCGAATCCACGCGCACGGCCAGGGCCACCATCTCGCGGATGCGGCCCCGGCTCTCGCTGCCCGTGAAGTACTGGCGCACGCGTCGACGCAGGTCGGAGGCCGTGCCGACGTACAGCACCTCCTCCGACGGCCCGCGGAACAGGTACACGCCCGGCTCCGACGGCAGGTGCGCGGCCAGGGTGCGCTTGCGGCGCTGCGCGGGCGTGACGTCGGGCAGGTAGTCGAACAGCTCCTCCAGCGACTGCACGCCCATCGGCCCCACCCGCTCCAGCAGGCCGTGCAGCACGTCCACCGTCGCGCGGGCATCGTCCAGCGCACGGTGGTTCGGCGTCGTCGACGTGCTGAACAGCTCGGCCAGCGCCGACAGGCGGCAGCTCGGGGCCTCCTCGCGTGACAGCACGCGGCGGGCCAGCCGCACCGTGCACAGCACCGCCGGCTTCGGCCACGCGTAGCCGTGCTGCGTGCAGGCCGCCTTGAGGAAACCCGTGTCGAACGGCGCGTTGTGCGCCACCACCACCGCGCCCGCCGCGAACTCCAGGAACGCCGGCAGCACCTCGTCGATCGGCGGCGCCGTGTACACCATCGCCTCGGTGATGCCGGTCAGCCGCACGATCTCCGGCGGGATGCCCCGGCGCGGGTTGATCAGCGTGCCGAACTCGCCCAGCACCTCCCCGCCGCGCACCTTCACCGCCCCGATCTCGGTGATCGCGTCCTCGCCCGGCCGGCCGCCCGTGGTCTCCAGGTCCACCACCACGAACGTGGTCTCCCGCAACGGCGTGCCCAGCTCGTCGAACGTCAGCTGGCCCAGGTCATCAGCAGTCGTGGTCATGGTGATCACGGATGCTGCCACGGGGGTCTGACAGTTTTTGATGGCGCCGCCTTCGGCGTCGCGTGCTCGGTCCCCCTTAAGCCCCTGCCTCGCCCTTGCCGGATTTTTCGAGGCCCGCGTCGGCTTAGTGGTGGGCGAGTTGGGTGGCGGACCTCAAGAAATCCAGCAACCGGGCGAAGCAGGGGCTGGGCCGAGCACTCTCTGGTGTTGGAGGCGGGAATGCCGCCAACTGGGTGAGCTGCGGTGTTGTTGTCGTAACAAGGTGGTGGTGTCGGTCGGTTCCCCGTCAGCCGGGGTAGCCAGCACGCACTAGCCTGTGGGGTGTGTCCGCGTCAGCCGAAGCCGATGAGCCGGGTCAGGGGCCCGAGCTGTCCGCCGTGGACGGTGGCGATGATCAGTCCACTGTGGACTGGTCGGCGCTGCCGGACCCGCTGCCTCCCCGGCTGGCCGAGATCAGCGCGGAAATGTGTCTGCACCAGTCTTCCTATATTGTCGAAGCGATTAATTCTGATCTCGGATCTCATATGGCCGATTAGTAATCACGAAGACCCTAAAGCATCGGTATACTGTCGACTTGCTCAAGGTAGTCACCGGGTCCCATAGAGGTCAGGCAGTTGGCTCGTGCACAGCCGCTAACAGGCTGCTACGAGAGCGAACAGTTTCGAGTGGTGCCGGGAGCACGGCCCGCGGCCCTGGACAGCAGCTCGCCGGACCCGGTTACGGCGGCGGCGGCCTCGGTGCTCCTGGGCGAGCCGACGGCGGTCCACTTCGTGGAGCTGGTGACCAGGCGGGTCGGCGACGCGCAGCTGAGGGCCGAGCGGGACACCTCCGTCCTGAAGGCGCAGCGGGCGGAGCTGGAGCTGCAACGCGTGCGGGACGAGCTGGACGCGAACCAGGGCGCGGAGGCGAAGGTCCTCCAGGAGCGGGACGCGGAGCTGGAGCGGCTGCGCAAGCGGCTGCGCGAGCAGGGCGTGAAGCTGCGCGAGGCGCGTGACCGCGCGGACAACGCCATGGCCGAGGCGGAGAAGGTCCGCACGGAGGCGCTGGCCGAGGTCAAGCCATGGGCGCGGAGCGGGACCGGGAACGCGAGCGGGCCGAGACGGAGCGGGCGAAGGCCCGGCGCGCGGAGAACGACGCGGAGATAGCCCGCCAGTCGGCGCGGGAGGCCCGCCAGGCCGACGAGGTGCGGCTGGCGCTGCTGGTGGACACGCTGGACGGCGCGGTCACGGGCCTGCGCCGGGAGCTGGCGTTGGGCGGCGGCACGGGCCCACGCCCGGCGGACATGGTGCGCGGCGCGACGGCGGCGCAGGGCACGGTCGGCCGCGTGGAGGACCCGGCGGCGCTGGACCGGCTGCTGGCGCTGCCGGCGGTGCACATGGTCGTGGACGGCTACAACGTGACCAAGACGGGCTACCCGGAGCTGCCGCTGTCCGACCAGCGCGACCGCCTGGTGCACCAGATGGCCGTGTTGGCGGCCAGGACCGGGGCGGAGGTCACGGTCGTGTTCGACGGCGCGGGCGTGGTGGCGGTGCCCTCGGCGGCGCCGCGGGGCGTGCGTGTCCTGTTCTCCGATCCGGGCGTGCTCGCGGACGACGTGATCCGTGCGCTGGTGACGGCGGAGCCCGAAGGACGGCCTGTGGTTGTTGTCACGTCGGATCGCGCGGTGGCGGACTCGGTGCGCCGCCGCGGCGCTCACCCCGTTCCCTCGGCCGTGTTGCTGGCCCGACTCGTCCGGGTGTGAAGAGTTAAACCGCCCCGACCAGGGGATTCGCCGAACGGTCGACCGAACGGGCCGAACGGGATTCACGCCAGGTCAACACGGACGTCGGACTGTATCGACTGTGATGCTCCGAACGAGTGAGCACGACCGCTCGGCGGCCGCCGTCGTCACGGCGGGTGGACGGACCCAGCATCGTTTCGTAACCTACCCGAGACCTCGCGGCGACCAGCTGGCTGGCGTGGCCGGCGACGCGTGGTCACCGTCTGTTTCGACCTTGTCGGGGGGTCGAGCGCCTCGACGGGATCTATCTCGAAGGAGACACCACCCTCGTGGCGTCGAATCGACTCAAGTTCGCAGTGCGCAGTGCCATCGCCGCCTCGGCGGTGGTCAGTGTGGTCGCCCTGAACCCGGGCTCCGCCGTCGCCGACCCACCCAAGAACCGGGACGACGCGAAGGCGCAGCTGGACGCGGCCAGCAAGGTGGCGGAAGCGGCCGACCAGGCCTACCTCGCGGCCAAGGACGACCTGACGGCCAAGCAGGCCGAGGTGGCCAAGGCCGCGGCCGACATCCAGACCTACACGCAGCAGGCCGCGGACGCGAAGGCCAAGGAAGGCCAGTACCAGGGCCAGGTCGACGAGCTCGCCTCGGCGGCCTACAGCGGCGCCCAGTTCACCCAGCTCTCCGCGCTGTTGACCGGCAAGTCCGCGCAGGACTTCCTGGACCAGTCCAGCGAGCTGCAGTTCCTCGCGCAGCAGAACGCGATCGTGATGGACGGTTACGACAACGCCATCAAGACGGCCAACACCGCCAAGGTCAAGTCCGCGGACGCGCAGAAGCGCTCGCAGGCCGCGGCCGACGCGGCCCAAAAGATCCTGGCCGACCTGGACAAGAAGAAGCAGGACGCGGACAACGCGAAGAACACCGCGCAGGCCGCCTACAACCAGCTGGACGCGGCGGCCAAGGGCCTGCTGGCGGGGGCCGGCGACACCGGCGTCTTCCTGGGTCCGCCCGGCGCGGCCGGGACCGCGATGAACGCGGCCGTCGGCGAGCGCGGCGTGCCCTACGTGTGGGGCGGCACCACGCCCTCGGGCTTCGACTGCTCCGGCCTGACCCAGTGGGCCTACAAGCAGGCCGGCGTCAGCATCCCGCGCTCGGCGGCGGCGCAGTTCGGCGCCGGCAAGGCGGTCTCGCTCGACTCGCTCATCCCGGGCGACCTGATCTTCTACGGCTCCTCCGCCTCGAACATCCACCACGTCTCCATGTACGTGGGCGCGGGCAAGGTCGTGCACGCCCCGACCGAGGGCGAGGTCGTGAAGATCGTGCCGATCGGCAACTCGGGTTCGGACATCTTCGGCGCCAAGCGCATGGTCGGCTGACAACGACCAGCTGGGACAACCGGCACGAGGCCGGCACCCCTCAGGGGTGCCGGCCTCACGCATTCACCCGCTCGGTACCCTCCATGGCGTGGTGGCCAACAGACTCAAGCATGCGGTCCGTGGTGCGGTGGCCCTCTCGGCCGTGTCCGTGGCGGTGAGCCTCAACCCGGGCGTGGCGACAGCCGATCCCGCCCAGGACGCCCAGAAGCAGGTCGAGCAGCAGACCCAGCAGGCCGACCAGATCGGGCAGCAGTACCTCGCGGCCAAGGACGACCTGGCGGCCAAGCAGGCCGACCTGGCCAACGCGACCGCCGACATCGACAAGTACGGCAAGCAGCTCACCGAGGCCCAGGCCAAGGAGGAGCAGTTCCGCGGCCAGGTCGACCAGGTCGCGGCGGCCGCGTTCGACGGCGCGCAGTTCACCCAGCTCTCCGCCCTGCTGACCGGCAAGTCCGCGCAGGACTTCCTGGACCAGTCCAGCGCGCTGGAGATGCTGGCCAAGCAGAACTCCTCCGTGCTCGACACGTACCAGGGCGCGGTCAAGCAGGCCTCGGACGCCAAGGCCAAGGCCTCGGCGGCGCAGAAGAAGGCCCAGGACGCGACCGACGCGGCGCAGAAGATCCTGGCCGACCTCCAGACCAAGCAGGACGCGGCCACCAAGGCCGTGAACGACGCCAAGGCCGCCGTGGCCAAGCTGTCCGCCGCCGCCAAGCAGTCGCTGGGCGCGGCCGGCAACATGGGCACGTTCATCGGCCCGGCCGGCGCGGCCGGCACCGCCATGCAGGCGGCGCTGAGCCAGCGCGGCGTGCCGTACCAGTGGGGCGGCGAGCGGGCGGGCTCCGGCTTCGACTGCTCCGGCCTGATGCAGTGGGCGTGGGCGCAGGCGGGCATCAGCATCCCGCGCTCGGCGGCGGCGCAGTACGGCCCGGGCAAGTCCGTGCCGCGCAGCGCGCTGCAGGCCGGTGACGTGGTGTTCTTCGGCAGCACGGCGTCGAACATCTACCACGTGGGCATGATGGTCAGCCCGACCGAGATGGTGCACGCCCCGACCGAGGGCGAGACCGTCAAGGTCGTATCGCTGTCGGTGATGTCGGACTACTTCGGTGCCAAGCGCTACGTCGGCTGAGGTCTACCATCGGGCCCCGTGACCGGAGCGGCCCGGTTCAGGGCATGGCTGGTCGCGGCGATCGCCGCGACGTTGCTCGGTGGCGTGGTGCTGCTCGTGGGGCAGCCCGCCACCGGGCCGAGCTCGTCCGCCCCGGCCACGGGCACCCCGACGGGCCAGGGCGCGCCGCCGCTGTCGGACAGCGGGGGGACCGAGGTGACGGCGTTGCTGCGCGGCCGCGCGGCCGCCGTCGTGCACCGGGATCGCCCGGCCTTCCCTGGCCACCATCGACCCGAGGGCGACACCGCAGTTCCGTGACGCCCAGGCGGCGATGTTCGACAACCTCGCCTCCGTGCCGCTGTCGATCTTCTCGTACAACCTCGACCCGACCGACGTGGTGTCCGTGCCCACGGGCGTGTTCCCGGCCGAGGAGCTGTGGGCGCCCGAGGTGCAGCTCAACTACGCGCTGGCCGGCGTGGACCGCGATCCGACCAGCAAGCCGATGGGCTACCTGTTCTCGCGGCACGGCACGCAGTGGTTCCTGGCCTCGGACACGCTGACGTCCCGCAACACCTGGCGCGGCCCCTGGGACTTCGGGCCCGTGACGACGATCAAAACCAAGTCCGGGGTGGTGCTGGCCCATCCGGGCGACGCCGCGCTGGCCAAGCGGATCGGCGACGAGCTCGACTCGGACGTGAAGGCCGTGAGCGCGGTGTGGGACCAGCCGTGGTCGCGTGAGGTCGCGGTGCTGGTGCCGAGCTCCACCGACGAGCTGAAGGCGTTCGTGGGCCCCGAGTTCGCGGTGGACTCCATCGCCGCCGTGGCCGTGGCCGACCGCGTGGACAACGCCGGCCACACCGCGATCGGGCAGCGGGTGGTGCTGAACCCCGACAACGCCGACAAGATGCCCGAGGCGTCGCTGAAAGTGGTGCTGCGGCATGAGATGACCCACATCGCCGCCCGCGGCTACACCGTGGACGGCACGCCGATGTGGATGCTGGAGGGCTTCGCCAACTACGTCGGCTACCGGGACAGCGGCATCTCCATGGACGTGGGCGCGGCCGACGTCGCCGAGCTGGAACGCGACGGCACGGTGCCGACCGACCTGCCGGCCAACGGCGACTTCGCGGCCAGTGGCGACAAGATCAACCTGGCCTATGACGAGGCGTGGACGCTGACCTCGTTCATCGCCGACACGTTCGGCCAACACGCCCTGGTCACGCTGTACCTGCGCGTCGCCGGCGGCGACCCGAAGGCCGACCTGGGCCAGCAGCTGCACGACGTGCTCGGCGTGGACAAGGCGGGACTGGTCGCCGGTTGGCAGGACTACCTGCGGCGGAAGTTCTGATCTTGGCGGGACGCGCCGGGTAACGTTGACGGGTGCGCAGGACGCTGTTGGTGACCAACGACTTCCCGCCACGCCCCGGGGGCATCCAGTACTACCTGCACGCGCTCGCCGCCACGCTCGGCGGCGACCTGGTGGTGTATGCCCCGGCGTGGTCGGGGGCTTCGGCGTTCGACGCCCGGCAGCCGTTCCCGGTGGTGCGTCACCCCGACGGGCTGCTGCTGCCCACGCCGGACGTGCAGCGCCGCGTGACGGCCGTGCTGCGCGGTGAGCGTTGCGACGCCGTGTGGTTCGGGGCGTCGGCACCGCTGGCGCTGCTGGGGCCGCACCTGCCGGTCGACCGCATCGTCGCCAGCTCGCACGGCCACGAGGTCGGCTGGTCCATGCTGCCCGGGGCGCGGCAGGCGCTGCGCCGCATCGGCGACACCGCCGACGTGGTGACCTTCATCAGCCGGTTCACGCGCTCACGCGTCGCCGCCGCCTTCGGCCGTCGGGCCGCGCTGGAGCATCTGCCGGCCGGCGTCGACATCACCGTGTTCAAGCCCGACACCGCCGCCCGTGAGTTCATCCGCGCCCGGCACGGCCTGGGCGACCGGCCCGTGATCGTGTGCGTGTCCCGGCTCGTGCGGCGCAAGGGGCAGGACGACCTGATCCGGGCCATGCCGAAGATCCGTGAGCGCGTGCCGGACGCCATGTTGCTGCTGGTCGGCGACGGCCCCGACGGCGGCCGGCTCAGCACCCTCGCCGACGCCGTCGGCCGCAGCGTCGTGTTCGTCGGGGAGGTGCACGCCGAGGAGCTGCCGGCCTACTACGCCGCCGGCGACGTGTTCGCCATGCCGTGCCGCACCCTCGCCCGCGGCCTCGACGTCGAGGGCCTCGGCCTGGTCTACCTGGAGGCCGCCGCCGCCGGCCTGCCCGTGATCGCCGGAAACGCCGGCGGCGCCCCGGAAACCGTCCGCGAGGGCGTCACCGGCCATGCCGTCGACCGCGGCGACCTGGTCTCCACCTTGTCCGACCTGCTACTCAACCCCGACCTGGCGGCCAAGATGGGCGCCGCCGGCCGCGAGTGGATGGCCACCTCGTGGCGTTGGGACGACCGCGCCACGAAGCTGGCCGCCCTCATCGACGGTCGTCGCCCGCCAACTCCCTGAGCCGCCGCGGCGGCGACAGCGATACGTGAGCGGCGTGCTGAAGGCTGGAGCGAGTGCCGGTCTGGGGGAAGGACCGGGACGTGGGCCCAGGCCTCCGCCAGGAGGCTGCGGGCCGGTGAACCTGGGGGTCGGGTGGCCCGCGAGCACGACTCGCGGGCCACCCGTCATGCCCGGGTCTACTTGGCGTAGATCAGCGCGATGTCCTCGGCGTAGGTCTTGGCCACCACGTTGCGGCGCAGCTTGAGGCTGGGCGTCATCTCGCCGCCCTCCTCGGTGAAGTCCACCGGCAGGATGCGGTACTTGCGGATCGACTCGGCCTTGGACACCGACTTGTTGGCCTCGTCCACCGCGGCCTGGATCTCCCGGTTGAGGTCCGGGTCGTCGATCATGCCGGCCACCGTGGCGTCGGCCGGCTTGTGGTTGTTGGCCAGCCAGGACGGGAAGAACTCGGGGTCGATGGTGACCAGCACGCCGATGAACGGCTGCTTGTCGCCCACGACCATGCACTGGCTGATCAGCGGGTGCACGCGCAGCCGGTCCTCCAGACCCGCGGGCGAGACGTTCTTGCCGCCGGCCGTGACGATGATCTCCTTCTTGCGGCCGGTGATCCGCAGGAAGCCCTCGTCGTCCAGCTCGCCGATGTCGCCGGTGTGGAACCAGCCGTCCGACAGCGCCTGCTCGGTCGCCTCGGCGTTGTTCCAGTAGCCGCGGAACACGATCGAGCCCTTGATCAGGATCTCGCCGTCGTCGGCGATGCGCACCGCGGTGCCCGCGACCGGGCGGCCCACCGTGCCGACCTTGAACGCCGCCCGCACGTTCACGCAGGCCGCCGCGCTGGTCTCGGTCAGGCCGTAGCCCTCCAACACCGGGACGCCGATGCCGCGGAAGAAGTGCGCCAGCCGCTCGCCCAGCGGCGCGCCGCCGGAGACCGCCGCGTCGCAGCGGCCGCCCAGCGCCGCCCGAAGGCGGCTGTAGACCAGCCGGTCGAACACCGTGTGCTTGACCTTGAGGCCCAGACCGACGTGGCCGGCATCCAGCGCCTGGCTGTAGGCCACCGCCGTCTGCTCCGCCGCGTCGAAGATGCGGCCCTTGCCGTCGGCGTGCGCCTTCTGCTTGGCGGTGTTGTAGACCTTCTCGAACACCCGCGGCACCGCCAGCACGAAGTCCGGGCGGAACGAGGCCAGGTCCGGCACCAGGTTGCGGACGTCCGGGGTGTGGCCCAGCGTCGTGCGGGCGTAGACGGCGGACAGCGCGATGACCCGGGCCAGCACGTGGGCCAGCGGCAGGAACAGCAGCACGGAGTGGCCCGGCTGCATGAGCTCCGGAAACGCGGCCATGGCCGAGCGCACCTCGGACAGCAGGTTGCTGTGCGTGAGCTCGCAGCCCTTCGGGCGGCCCGTGGTGCCCGAGGTGTAGATCAGGGTGGCCGTGTCCGAGGCCCGCACGCCCTTGCGGGCCGCGCGCAGCTGGTCGTCGGTGATGTCCCGGCCCTTGGCGGTCAGTTCGTCCACCGCGTCGTGACCCGAGTCACTGTCGATCTGCCACACGCTGCCCAGCTCCGGCAGGCTCGCCGACACGCCGTCCAGCGCCGCGCGGTGGGCCGTGGTCTCCACGACCGCCGCCTTCGCGCCCGAGTCCGACAGGATCCACTGCACCTGGTCGGCCGAGGACGTCTCGTAGATCGGCACCGACACCAGGCCCGCCGACCAGATCGCGAAGTCCAGCAGCGTCCACTCGTAGCGGGTCTTGGACATCAGGCCCACCCGGTCGCCGGGCCGCAGACCGGCCGCGACCAGGCCCTTCGCCACCGCGGCCACCTCGTCCGCGAACTGCCTGGTCGTCACGTCGACCCAGGTGCCGTCCACCCGCCGCCGGAGACCGATCGCCGTGGCGAAGCGCTCGGCGTTCGCCTGCACCATGTCGGTGAGGTTCTCGTCGTCGGCCACCGCGGCGGTGGCGGGGACGCTGAACTCGCGCACGTCAACCTCCGGAACTTCGATGTTACTGGCGAGGAAACCTACCGGGCCGTTTGATGTCAACACCAGGCCGGTGGCACGCTGCCAGTCGTGCCCGCGGTTGACGTTGTCGACGAGACCTTCCTCGTAGTGCCCCCGGCGGCACTCGCCGCCGTCTTCTCCGACCGCTCCAACTGGTCGCGATTCTGGCCTGACCTGCGCCTTTCAGTCTACGTCGACCGTGGCGACGCCGGCATCCGCTGGACCGTGCAGGGGGCGCTGACCGGCACCATGGAGGTCTGGCTCGAACCCGTGCTCGACGGCACCCTGCTGCACTACTTCCTCCGCGCCGACCCGCCCACCCCGTACCACCGCATGAAGGACCGCCTCGCCGCCATCCGGACCCGCCAGGTCGCGGCCAAGGCCATCGCGCTGGACCTCAAGCTGGAGCTGGAGGGCGGCCGACCGCCCGGCGTCGCACCGTAGGGTTATGGCGTGCGGGTTCACGTGGTGTCGGACGTCCATGGCAATGCCGAGGCACTGGCCAGGGCCGGCGCCGGCGCGGATGCCCTGATCGTGCTGGGCGACCTGCTGGACTTCGTGGACTACCACGACCACGGCTCGGGGATCATGGGCGCGGTCTTCGGGGCGGAGCAGGTGGCGGAGTTCGCGAAGTACCGGCGCGGACCGCGGACGCCGGAGTCGATCGCGTTCGTGCGGGGCATGTGGGCGCGGCTGGGCACCGACGCGGCGACGGTGGTGCGGGAGGCGATCCGCGACCAGTACAAGAAGCTGTTCTCGGCGATGACCGTGCCGACCTACGCGACGCCCGGCAATGTGGACGCCCCGGACCTGTGGCCGGAGTTCGCCAGCGACGGCGTCCACATCCTGGACGGCGAGACTGCGGTGATCGGCGGCCTGAAGGCGGCGTTCGTGGGCGGGGCGCTGCTGCCGGACGACGCGGTGCTGCGCGACAACGGGGTGTGGCGGCCGTACCTGCGTTACGAGCGGGAGTTCGCGGCGGCCATCGAGGGCCTGCCGGACGACGTCGACCTGGTGTGCTCGCACGTCCCGCCGGCCACGCCGGAGCTGGTCTACGACGTGGTGGCCCGCCGCCCGGAGCTGGGCTCGACCAGCCTGCTGGGGCTGATCGAGCGTGCCCGGCCCCGCTGGTCGCTGTTCGGTCACGTGCACCAGCCGCTGGCCCGGCGCATGCGGGTCGGCCGCACCGAGTGCGTCAACGTCGGACACTTCCAGCGGACGGGCACGCCGTACGTGCTGCGGTTCTGAGTGCGGGTAACCTGCGCGCATGGCCGACGAGTCCACCCAGTCCATCGTGATCGACGCCGAGCCGGCGCGGATCCTGGCTGTGATCGCGGATTTCGCCGCGTACCCGGAATGGGCGAACGCGATGAAGACGACCGAGGTGCTGTCCACCGGCGCCGACGGTCGCGCCGAGCAGGTGCGCTTCCAGCTGGACCAGGGCGTGATCAAGGACGAGTACACGCTCGAGTACAAGTGGGCCGACAGCTCGGTGAGCTGGCGCCTGGTCAAGGGGCAGATGCAGAAGTCGCAGCGCGGCAGCTACGTGCTTGAGGCGGCCGGCGCCAGCACCAAGGTGACCTACACGCTGTCGGTCGAGCTGGGCATCCCCATGATCGGCATGCTGCGCCGCAAGGCGGAGAAGGTGGTCATGGACACCGCGCTCAAGGAGCTGAAGCGCCGAGTCGAGGGCCTGAGCTGAGCGTGCGGGTCCTGCTGTTCACCGGCAAGGGCGGGGTCGGCAAGACCACCCTTGCCGCGGCCACGGCCGCCGCGACGGTCGCGGCCGGCCGCAAGGCGCTGGTCGTGTCCACGGATCCGGCCCACTCCCTGGCCGACGCGTTCGGCCACGAGCTGGGCCCGGAGGCGTCCGAACTGGACACCGGGCTGTACGGCGCGCAGATCGACACGCGGCGGCTGGTGGACGGCGCGTGGGAGGAGATGCGCGGTCACCTGCGCACGCTGCTGGCCGGCGCGGGCATCGACGAGCTGGCGGCCGAGGAGCTGACGGCCCTCCCGGGCGTCGAGGAGCTGCTGGCGCTGGCCGAGGTGCACCGGCTGGCCACCACCGGCCCGTGGGACGCGGTGATCGTCGACTGTGGACCGACGGCCGAGACGCTGCGCCTGCTGGCCTTGCCGGAGGCGGTCGGCGGTTACCTGGAGCGGCTGTTCCCGACGCATCGGCGCGTCGTTCGAGGCCTGCTCGCCGGGGTTGCGGGCAGCGCGGCACCGGCCCGCTGGGACGCGGCCGCCGACGCGATCGGGCGGCTCGCGGAGCACCTGGAGGCGGTGCGCTCGCTGCTCGTCGACCAGGAGCGGACCAGCGTCCGACTGGTGTTGACGCCGGAGCGCGTGGTTGCCGCGGAGACCCGCCGCACCCTGACCGCCCTTGCGCTGCAAGGGATTCGTGTTGACGGCCTGGTGGCCAACCGACTGCTGCCCGATGCTGGTGCGAGTCGTGGCGCGGCGGCCAACTGGCTGCGCACGCGACGGGCCGAGCAGGACGCCGTGCTGGCCGACCTGCGCGCTGGCGAGGTGCCGGTGCAGACGGTCGGCTACCGGGCGTGCGAACCGGTCGGCGTGCCGGCGCTGCTGGAACTGGCCGAGGAGCTCTACCCGGACGGCGATCCGCTGGCCGTGTCGACGGTGTCGACCGAGCCGCTGCTGTCGGTCAGCGCCTCCGAGGTGGGCTACCAGTTGCGGATGTCGTTCCCGCTGGACATCGACGCCGACCTCGATCTCGCCCGGGTCGACGACGAGCTGGCGATCACCGTGGACGGCCGGCGACGGCTCGTCGCGCTGCCGGCGGCGCTGCGCCGGTGCGAGGTGACCGGGGCCGAGATCGTCGACGGCGGTCTGCTGGTCGACTTCGAACCGGACCCAAGGTTGTGGATGCGGTGAGCCAGGACCGGATCGCCGAGGAACTCCGCCTGCTGATCGACGCGCTGGCGGAGAAGGCGGAGCCGTGGCTCCAGCGTTTCGCCGCCGAGGGCGCCGAGCACGAGCCGTCCACTTGCGACTGGTGCCCGGTCTGCGCGGTCGCGGCCGTGGTCCGGGGCGAACGCTCCGAGCTGGCCGCCCGCGCCGCCGAGCACGCCGTCGGTCTGCTTACGGTGCTGCGTATGGCCTTGCAGCAGGAACGCACCGCGCCCGCGCACGACGCTGAGCAGCCCGCGCCGCCACGAGTGCAGAAGATCACCGTCCGCCGCCGCGGGCAGGACCCTTGCTGACCGTCGGCATCGACGTCGGCGGGACCAGTGTTCGGGCAGGCGTCGTGGACTCACAGGGTGCCGTGCTCGACACGACGCGCGCCCCGACGCCCGGCGGCGGTGCGCCGCTGGAGGACGCCATCGCCTGCGCCGTCGAGGAACTGCGCGCGCGGCACAAGATCTCCGCCGTCGGCCTGGCCGTCGCCGGCTTCGTCACCGAGGACCGCATGTCCGTGCGGTTCGCCCCGCACCTGGCCTGGCGGGACTCGCCGGTCGCCAAGGCGATGACCCAGCGGCTCGGGCTTCCCGTGGTGTTGGAGCACGACGCCAACGCCGCCGCCCTGGCCGAGCACCGCTTCGGCGCCGCCCGTGGGGCCAAGGTCGCGGTCATGGTCGCCCTCGGCACCGGCATCGGCGGCGCGCTGTTGATCGACGGCGAGGTCTTCCGTGGCGCCTACGGCGTCGCTCCGGAGCTCGGGCACCTCCGCGTCGTGCCGAACGGCCGGCCCTGCCCGTGCGGCAAGAAGGGCTGCTGGGAGCGGTACTGCAGCGGCACCGCCCTGAGCGCCACCGCCGTCGAGCTGATGGCCAAGCACCCCGGCGCCTCCACCGTGCTGGCCCGGGAGGCCGCCGGCGACCCCCAGCGCGTGACCGGCCGCAAGGTCTCCGGGGCCGCCCGCGACGGCGACCCCATCGCCCAGCGGGCCCTGGCCGAGCTGGCCAAGTGGCTCGGTGAGGGCCTCGCCCTGGTCGCGGACGTCTACGACCCCGAGGTCGTGGTCATCGGCGGCGGCGTCTCCGAGTCGGCCCCTTTATTTCTCGACGATGCCCGTGAGCACTACGCCGCCGTCGTCACCGGCTCCGGCTACCGCCCCCTGGCCCGCATCCGCACCGCCCAGCTCGGCGACGACGCCGGCATCGTCGGCGCGGCCACCCTGGCCCGGGAGCTGCTCAAGCGCCGCTGATTGCCCGGAAGTACCCGCCAAACCCAGGCACTTCCGGCCAAAGCTCCAAGATCAAGGGACCGATCCTGGCGTTGAACGTCAGGAAGGGCCCCTTCCTGACATCACGGCCAAGATCAAGGGACTGATCCTGGCGTTCAACGTCAGTAAGGGGCCCTTCCTGACAAAGGGGTCTACAACTGCGCGCCTGAGCCGTCGTCGGAGCCGGGGGGTGGGCCGTGGCGCATGCGCAGGAGGAGCCAGCCGACGCCGCTGGTCAGGGCGATGATGGCCAGCGGGGTGGCGACCTGGGACTGGAGGCCGATCACGCCGGGGAAGGCCAGCAGCACG
>NZ_KK037166.1:3426738-3448420 GCF_000568255.1 Kutzneria sp. 744 | reverse complement strand
CGCCGCGTCGACGTCCTCCGGTCCATCGGTGTTGCCTCGCCCAGTCACCCGGCCTCCACAAGCGTGGTCACTCCATCCTCGCACGAGTGCGCGTGAAAGGGCCGTTCCGTCGATCACTATCTGCCCGCCTGGCCGAGCGTGGCGTTGCTCGTTGTGCCGACCGGCCGCCGCTCCGTAGGCTGATCCGCTCAGGATCGGCATGAGGAGGCGCACGCCGCGGTGCTGTACTGGGTGATGAAGTACGTCCTGTTGGGGCCCGTCCTGCGCCTGTTCTTCCGGCCGAGGATCGAGGGCCTCGAGAACGTGCCCGAGACCGGCGGCGCGTTGCTGGCCAGCAATCACCTCGCCGTCTCCGACTCGTTCTTCCTGCCGCTGATGGTGCCGCGGCGGATCACGTTCCCGGCCAAGAGCGACTACTTCACGCAGAAGGGCGTCAAGGGCGCGCTCAAGCGGCTGTTCTTCACCGGCGTCGGCCAGGTGCCGATCGACCGCTCGGGCGCGGCGGCGGCGCAGGGCGCCCTCGACACGCTGGTGCGCCTGCTCAAGGAGGGCGGGCTGGTCGGCATCTACCCGGAGGGCACGCGCTCCCCGGACGGCCGCCTGTACAAGGGCAAGACCGGCATGGCCCGGGTGGCGCTGGAGGCCGGGGTGCCGATCATCCCGGTGGCCATGTTCGGCACCGACAAGGCCAATCCGATCGGCTCCAAGATGTGGTACCCGTACCCGATCCGGATCAAGATCGGCAAGCCGCTGGACTTCTCCCGCTACCACGGCATGGACGGCGACCGGTTCATCGAGCGCTCGATCACCGACGAGGTCATGTACGACCTGATGGAGCTGTCCGGCCAGGAGTACGTGGACATCTACGCGGCCAAGCTCAAGGAGGCCAAGCCGGTGACCACCCCCGCGCCGCGCCTGCCGGCCGACGCCGCTCCCGCCGACAAGGTGCCCAGCTGAGGCCCCTTCGGGCAAACCGCCTACGCTGCACGGCGTGCGGTTTTTCTACGATTGCGAGTTCATCGAGGACGGTCGCACCATCGACCTGGTGTCGATCGGTGTTGTCGACGAGGAAGGCCGCGAGTTCTACGCCGTGTCCACCGAGTTCGACCCGGACCGGGCCGGCCAGTGGGTCCGCCAGAACGTGCTGCCCAAGCTGCCTCCGCCGGCCAGCCCGGTGTGGATGAGCCGGGGCCGGCTGCGTCAGGAGCTGCTGAACTTCGTCAGTCCCAACGGCGAGAGCGCGGAGCTGTGGGCGTGGTTCGCCGCGTACGACCACGTGGCGCTGGCGCAGCTGTGGGGCGCGATGCCCGAGCTGCCCCGCGAGCTGCCTCGTTTCACCCGTGACCTGCGGCAACGCTGGGACGACCTGGGGCGGCCGAAGCTGCCGCAGCCGCCGGCGGACGCCCATGACGCGCTGGCCGACGCCCGGCACAACCTGGCCCGCTGGAAGGCCATGGAGGCCGAGCGGCTGCGCCGGGGCAACGCCGTGCGGTGACGACCGCCCTGGGAAGAATTCCGGGGGTGCCTTGCTGCACCGATACAGGGCATGACACGCTCTCGTAACACGCGGTCGCCAGTGACGCCGGCCACATCTATCCGACCTGTGAGAGAGGCAAGCAGATGCGCATCGGTGTGCTGACCGGCGGTGGTGACTGCCCGGGCCTGAACGCGGTGATCAGGGCCGTTGTCCGCAAGGGCATCGAGGCCCACGGCTGGGAGGTCATCGGCTTCCGCAACGGCTGGCGTGGCCCGATCGAAGGCCTGACCAAGCAGCTGGGTCTGGACGAGGTCGAGGAGATCCTGACCCGCGGCGGCACGATCCTGGGCTCTTCCCGCACCAACCCCTACAAGGAAGAGGGGGGTGTCGAGAAGATCCGCGCGGTGCTGGCCCAGCACAAGATCGACGCGTTGGTCGCGATCGGCGGCGAGGACACGCTGGGCGTGGCCAAGCGGCTGACCGACGACGGCATCCCGGTCGTCGGTGTGCCCAAGACCATCGACAACGACCTGGGCTCCACCGACTACACCTTCGGTTTCGACACCGCGGTGCACATCGCCACCGAGGCGCTGGACCGCCTGCGCACCACCGCGGAGTCCCACCACCGCGCGCTGGTCGTCGAGGTCATGGGCCGCCACGCCGGCTGGATCGCCCTGCACTCGGGCATCGCCGGCGGCGCCAACGTGATCCTGGTGCCCGAGCGTGAGTTCAACGTGGAGAAGGTCGTCGAGTGGACGCAGCGGCGCTTCGAGCGCCAGTACGCGCCGATCATCGTGGTGGCCGAGGGTGCGATGCCCGAGGGTGGCGCCGAGTCGCTGCACAACGGTGAGAAGGACGCCTTCGGCCACGTCCGCCTCGGCGGCATCGGCCAGTGGCTGGCCGAGGAGATCGCCGAGCGCACCGGCAAGGAGTCCCGCGCGGTCGTCCTGGGCCACGTGCAGCGCGGCGGCACCCCCACCGCCTACGACCGCGTCCTGGCCACCCGGTTCGGCCTGCACGCGGTGGACGCCATCCACGACGGCGACTTCGGCGTGATGGTCGCGCTCAAGGGCACCGACATCGTGCGGGTGAAGCTGTCCGAGGCCACCGCCGAGCTGAAGACGGTTCCGGCGGAGCGTCTGCAGGAGGCTGAGGTTTTCTTCGGTTAAGCCGGGAACTCTCATAGCGTAAATAGATTGCCCGGGTCGCGAGACCCGGGCATTCTTGTGTCCATGGCGAGCAACGGATTCTCCCGGATGCTCGGCCGATGGGAGGCCTGCGCACCGTCACGGTGACGCGGCCCTGGGTCGGTCGGGTCACGTGACGTGCATGGCAGGGCCGGCAACGGGGCCGGCCGCAGCGGTGACGGCCGCTGCCCTGGTGCTCACGCCTTCGGGCGGACAAGGCCCTGTCCCACGCGGCCCGACCGATTCCCTTCATCTCTCTCTATTCCCGCCTGTGGTCCAACGGACACGACACCGGTCTACGAAGCCGGCAATGCAGGTTCGATTCCTGCCGGGCGGACGTGTGTGCCATTTCCTCGGAAGGAGGAACGACGATGAGGATTTTCACCCCGGGCATGCTGTTCCTTCGGGGAGAGCCCACCCCCAAGCCCTGGCCGGTCAACAAGTACAGCGTCTGATTGTCCGGCATAGGCGGCCCCGGAGCCTCGACTCCGGGGCCGCTGTCGGCCACTCCTGCTTCAATGGTGGGGTGTCCACCCCACCAGCCCAGCACCGCATCCTGGTCGTCGACGACGAGCACAACATCGTCAACCTGCTGACCACGGCGCTGAAGTTCGTCGGCTTCGACGTGGTCTCGGCGACCAACGGCCGGCAGGCGCTGGAGCAGGCGGTGGCCACCAGACCGGACGTGATCGTGCTCGACGTGATGCTGCCCGACCTGGACGGCTTCGGCGTGTGCACGCGGCTGCGGGAGGCCGGCATCGACGCGCCGGTGCTGTTCCTGACCGCGCGGGACGCCAGCGAGGACAAGGTGCACGGCCTGACCCTGGGCGGCGACGACTACGTGACCAAGCCGTTCGACCTGGACGAGCTGGTGGCGCGGGTGAACGTGCTGCTCAAGCGCGGCCGCACGGAGCGGGCGCCGAGCAACCGGCTGCGGGTCGGGCACGTGGAGCTGGATCAGGACACGCACGAGGTGTGGCGGGCCGGCGAGCTGGTGCGGCTGTCGGCCACCGAGTTCCAGCTGCTGCGCTACCTGATGACCAACGCGGGCCGGGTGCTGTCCCGCGCGCAGATCCTCGACCAGGTGTGGAACTACGACTTCCAGGGCGATTCCAGCATCGTCGAGACCTACGTCTACTACCTGCGCCGCAAGCTCGACGACCAGGACAATCCGCTGATCCACACCGTGCGCGGCGTGGGCTACCTGCTGCGGGCATCCACCGTGCCCGCCGGTGGTCGGTGACCATGCTGCTGCGCTGGCTGCGCCTGCGGTCGCTGCGGTCCCGGCTGCTGGTCGGGGTGGTCGCGGTGACCGCGGCCGGCCTGCTCACGGCCGATGTCGTGGGCGTGTTCGCGCTGAGCAGCTACCTGCTCAAGCGCACCGACACCCAGGTGGCCGACGCGTTGTCGTCGACCCTGCACAAGGTCCGGCCGGACGGTTCGGTGCAGATGGGCCAGTCCAACGACGACCTGTGCGCGATCACCGTGCTGGGCGCCGACGGCAAGGTCCTGCACCAGTACGGCGCGGCCAACGGGCTGCCCATCCCGCCCCTGACCACGCTGACCTCGCTCCAGACCCAGCACTCGCCGGTCACGGTGAGCGGCGGCGACGACTTCCGGATCGTGGTCGGCGAGCTGCCCGAGGGTCGGCACCTGATGGTCTCGCAGTCGCTGCGGCTGTCCGCGGCCACGATCTACCAGCTCGTGGCCATCGAGGCCGTGGTGACGGCGCTGGCGCTGGCCCTCGCCGCCGTCTTGGCGCTGCGGGTGAGCCGCTTCGTCATGCGTCCGCTGGACCGGATGACCGACACCGCCGAGCTCATTGCCGACGGTGAGATGTCGCACCGTGTGCAGGTGGACGGCTCGCCGACCGAGGTGGCCCGGCTGGGCAACTCCCTGAACCAGATGCTGGGCCGCCTTGAGCACTCGTTCACGTCACGGCAGGCCGCCGAGGACGGGCTGCGGCAGTTCGTCGCCGACGCCAGCCACGAGCTGCGCACGCCGCTGACCTCGATCACCGGCTACGCCCAGCTGGTCCGGCACGGCGCGCTGAACGACCCGGAGGCGCTGGCCGACGCGATGCGGCGGGTGGAGGACGAGGCCAAGCGCATGGCCGCCCTGGTCGACGAGCTGCTGCTGCTGGCCCGGCTGGACCAGGGCCGGCCGCTGGAGTCCAGCCCGGTCGACCTGGTGGCGCTGGCCGAGACCGCCGTCGGCGACGCGCGGGCGGCCGACTGCGCCCGGACCGTGCGGCTGGTCGCCGACGACGGCGACCACGTCGTGCTGGGCGATCGGGCCCGCCTGCACCAGCTGCTGGCCAACCTGCTGGCCAACGTGCGGGCGCACACCCCGCCCGGCACGCCGGCCGAGGTGCGGATCAGCCGTGACGGCGAGCACGAGGTGATCGACGTCGTGGACGAGGGCCCGGGCATCTCGGCCGAACAGCGGGACAAGGTGTTCGAGCGGTTCTTCCGCGGCGACGCCTCGCGCAGCCGGGCCGTCGGGGCGCTGGCCGACGGCAGCGGACTGGGCCTGAGCATCGTCGCCGCGATCGCCGCCGCGCACGGCGGTCACGCCGGCGTGAAGCCGAACGAACACGGCGCGTGGTTGCGGGTCACGCTCCCGGCCACGGTGGCCGGCACTGCCGCTGATCGGGCCCTGACCAGGCAGGAAGTTCCCAGCGTCCTCTAAGCCGCCTTCAACATCTTTCCGAGTCTGATGGGTTTCCCTTGTGGGTAGCGTGACTCGCGCCAGCCGCCGCAGGGGGAGCACCGCCATGTCCACCGAGTTGTCCACCAGCACGCCCGGACGGGTTCGCCCGCTCCGGTTGCTGGCGGCGCTCGCGCTCTCGCTGGCGGTGATCACGGCCAGCAACGCGGGACTGTCGGTGATCGGCACCGCGATCTTCTCGGCCCCCGACGACTTCTGCGCGTTCCTGCCGCAGAACTCCGTGCCGATGACGCTGGAGTGGGTGGCGCTCGCGACCATCGGGTGGGGGCTGCTGGCCCACTACACCGTGCGCGCCAAATGGTGGTTCTACCAGGGCACCCGCGTGTTCGTGCTGGTGTCGTGGCTGGCCAGCCTGCTCGCGCTGGCGACGTGGCGGTCCGTGCTGGGCGTGGTGACCCTGGACCTCATGGTGGTGATCGGCGCGACCGTGACCTATCTGGCCCTGACCAGGATCGCGCCGACCACCTGCCGGGTCACTGCCTGAGCATCTCGGCGACGAGGAAGGCCAGCTCAAGGGACTGCTGGGTGTTCAGCCGCGGGTCGCAGGCGGTCTCGTAGCGGCCGGCGAGGTCGTCGTCGGAGATCTCCTGGGCGCCGCCGAGGCACTCCGTGACGTCTTCGCCGGTCAGCTCGATATGGATGCCGCCGGGGTGGGTGCCGAGCTGGCGGTGCACCTCGAAGAAGCCCTGCACCTCGTCGACGATGCGGTCGAAGTGGCGGGTCTTGTAGCCGGTGGTCGACTCGTGGGTGTTGCCGTGCATGGGGTCGCACTGCCAGACCACGAGGTGTCCGGAGGCGGTGACCTTCTCCACGATGGCCGGCAGCACGTCGCGGACCTTGTGGTTGCCCATGCGGGAGATCAGCGTGAGCCGGCCGGGCACGTTGTGCGGGTCGAGCCGCTCGACGTACTCGACGGCCATCTCCGGCGTGGTGGTGGGGCCGATCTTCAACCCGATGGGGTTGGCGATCAGCTCCGCGAACGCGACGTGGGCGCCGTCGAGCTGACGGGTGCGCTCGCCGACCCACAGGAAGTGCGAGGACAGGTCGTAGAGCTTGGTGTGCTCGCCGCTGTGGTCCAGATCCAGGCGCAGCATGGCGCGCTCGTAGTCCATGAGCAGCGCTTCGTGGCTGGCGAAGATCTCGACGGTGTGCAGGGAGCTGTCCTGGACGCCGCAGGCGGCCATGAAGCGCAGGCCGCGGTCGATCTCGCCGGCCAGGGCCTCGTAGCGCTCGCCGGCGCGGGAGGTGCGGACGAAGTCCTTGTTCCAGTCGTGGACCTTGGTCAGGTCGGCCATGCCGGTGGCGGTCGAGGCGCGCAGCAGGTTCATGGCGGCGCTGGCGTTGGCGTAGGCGCGGATCATGCGGGAGGGGTCCGGGACGCGGGCCTCGGGGGTGGCGATCAGCGAGTTGACGATGTCGCCGCGGTAGACCGGCAGGCCCAGCGAGTCCAGGGCCTGGGAGCGGGGCTTGGCGTACTGGCCGGCGATACGCGCGACCTTGACCACGGGCAGGCTCGCGCCGTACGTGAGCACGACGGCCATCTGCAGCAGGGTGCGGACGTTGGCGCGGATGTGCGGCTCGGTGTTGCTGGCGAAGGTCTCGGCGCAGTCGCCGCCCTGGAGCAGGAAGGCCTCCCCGCGGGCGACCTCGGCCAGGCGGCTGCGCAGCAGGTCGACCTCGGCGGGCACGGTGATGGGCGGCACGCTCTCGAGCACGGTGCGGGCCATCTTGGTTTGTTCGGGGTTGGGCCACTCGGGCTGCTGGGCGGCCGGCCGGGCCAGCGCGTCGTCCAGCTTCCGGCGCAGCTTGGGGGGCAGCGGGGGCAGCTCGGGCAGCGTGTCCACCGGGACGTCCACGGTCCAGTTCACGGACCCCAGGGTAAGGGGTGACCTTCGATGATCGGTCGGGATCCGCCGTTCTCGGTGGGGTCGGTCACGGCCGTCGTCGGGAAGGATGTGGCGATGACCTCCGCACCCGTGTCGGACCTGAGCGCCCACGACGCGCTCGCCCTGCTCCGGACCGCCGTCGACAACGTGCGGCGGGACCATCCGGTGCACTGGACGCATGTGATCTCCGGCGACGAGGAGCTCGTGCCCCAGCGGGTGCGGCATCCCGCCTTCGCCGGCTCGTTCGACTGGCACTCGTGCGTGCACCAGACCTGGCTCATCGTCCGGTTACGGCGCGTGCTGCCGTCGCTGCCGATCGACGGCGGGGCGGTGCTCGACGAGCTGCTGACCCCGGCGAACTGCCAGGTCGAGGCCGACTTCTTCGCCTCCGACGCCGGTCGGCACTGGGAGCGTCCCTACGGCTGGGCCTGGCTGCTGACCCTCGACGCGGAGCTTCGCCAGGCCGACTTCCGGTGGGCCGCCGCCCTGCGTCCGCTGGCCGAAGTGCTGCGGAGTCACTGGATCGAGTGGATCTCCAACACCCGACTACCCCTGCGCGTCGGCACCCACCAGAACACCGCCTACGCCGCCGCCATGGTCCTGGACGCCGCTCGCGCCGTCGGTGACGAGGAGCTGGCCGCCAGCTGCGTGTCCGCCGCTCGGCGCTGGTACGGCGGCGACGTCGCTTATGGCGCGTATGAGCCCGATGCGTACGACTTCCTGTCGCCCGCGCTGGTCGAGGCCGACCTCATGCGCCGGGTTCTGCCGCCTTCCGAGTTCGAGGCGTGGTTCTCGGCCTTCCTGCCCGACCTGGACTCCCCTCGCTGGGCGTCGCTGCGGGAGCCGATCGTCGTCGACGACCCCACCGACCCGTACCAGTCGCACCTGGCCGGCTTGGCCTTGAGCCGCTCGTGGTGTTGGCGAGATCTGGCCCCGGCGCTGCCCGCCCGGTACACCGCGCTTGCCCTGGCGTCATCTTCGCTGCATCGCACGGCCGGCTGGAGCTACGTCTTCGGCAACGGCTACGGCGCCGACCACTGGCTCGGCACCTTCGCCGCCTATCTGGACCTCGGCGCGCTGGACGCCGGGCCTGTGCGGGCACAAGGGTGACCTTGTGATCGTCACCCTCACGCCCAACCCGGCCATCGACCGGACCCTCGCGGTCCCGGCGCTTGTACGCGGCGAGGTGCTGCGCGCGGCGGCGCCGGTGGTGGAGGCGAGCGGGAAGGGCGTGAACGTCGCGAAGGCGCTCCTGGTGAACGGTCACGCCGCCAAGGCGGTCTTGCCGGCGGACGACCAGCTCTTGGAGCTGCTGCGGGCGGCCGGCGTGCCGTGCGACGTGGCGCGGATCGGCGGCGCGGTGCGCACCAACGTCAGCCTGCTGGAGCCGGACGGCACCGTGACCAAGGTGAACGAGCCCGGGCCGGCACTGTCCTCGGAGGACCGGCGGCGGCTGTTGTCGATGACCCTGGCCGCGGGCGGCTCCGTGATCGCCGCGAGCGGCAGTCTGCCGCCGGGCCTGCCCGCCGACTTCTACGCCGAGCTGGTCGAGCGGTCGGACGGGCCGGTCGCCGTCGACACCTCGGGCCTGGCGTTGAAGGCCGTCATCGGCGCTCGGCCCTGGCTGATCAAGCCCAACCTGGACGAGCTGGCGGAGTTGGTGGGCCAGCGGCCGCAAACGCTTGCCGACGTGGTCTCAGCGGCTCGGGCCCTCCGGTCCAAGGGCCCGCAGGCGGTGTTGGTCAGCCTCGGTGGCGACGGCGCCGTCCTGGTCGACGGCACCGGGGCTCGTCATGGCGAGGCCGTTGTCGATCGCCCACGCAACACCGTCGGCGCCGGCGACGCCCTGTTGGCCGGCTTCCTGGCCGGCGGCCTGACCGAGGCCCTGGCCTACGCCGCCGCGGCCGTTCGCCATGTCGGCACCCATGCCCCGGCCGTGACGCCGGCGGACCGGGCCGCGGTACGCGTCCACCAGAACATCGACGGCGGCCGGCGAGTGGAGTGAAGGAGGACTTCGTTGCGCACAGTGGTGGTAGGTGACCACTTCATTCCTGCCGAGCACTACGTCACGGCGCTGCGACAGGTGTGCGGCCCCGACTTCGGGCCGATCACGGCGGTCGCGTGGACCGGCGACAAGGCAGCGCAGCACGCGGCCCAGCAGCGGATGGAGTGGGAGGGCCCGGCCGCCGTACCGGCGCCGACGGAGATCATCGAGGCGGTGGGGGACGCGGAGGTGCTGGCCGTGCACTACGCCCCGGTGTCGAAGGCGGTCCTGGACGCGGCGCCTCACCTGAAGGCCGTTGTGGTTGCCCGTGCTGGCCTGGAAAACGTGGACCAAGAGGCGGCTCGCGAGCGGGGCATCGAGGTGTTCGGCGTGGCCGGACGCAACGCCAGCGCCGTCGCGGAGCTGACCATCGGTCTGATGCTGTCCGAGGCCAGGGACATCGCCCGGGCCGACGCGTCGATCAAGGCCGGTGGCTGGCGCAAGGAATTCCCTTCGCCCGGAAGGGAAATCGGCTCGTCGACCGTCGGCCTCGTCGGCTTCGGCTACGTGGGCCGGCAGCTGGCGGGCAAGCTCCGGGGCTTCGGGCCACGGCTGCTCGTGCACGATCCCTTCGTCTACGACGAGGAACTGGCGGAGTTCGGGGCTTCTCGCGTCGAGCTGCCGGAGCTCTTCGCCGAGTCGGACTTCCTCAGCCTCCAGGCCCGCGTCACGCCCGAGAACGAGCGGTTCATCGGCGCCGAGCTGCTCGGGCTGATGAAACCCACCGCGTACTTCGTCAACGTGGGCCGCAGCCGATTGGTCAACTACGACGACCTGTACCAGGTGCTGGCCGACGGCCGCATCGCCGGCGCGGCGCTCGATGTGTACGACGACGAGCCGTTGCCGGTAGATTCGCCGTGGCGCAAGCTCGACAACGTCACCCTGACTCCGCACTACGCCGGCGACACCCTCGACGCCACCCGCACCTCGGTGCGGCTTGTCGCCGAACGGATCGCTTCGCTGTGACCGGCCTCCTCCTCGGCGTCGACGCCGGCCAGACCGCGACCAAGGCCGTCCTGTTCGACCTCGCCGGCCGTCCGGTCGCTTCGGGCTCGACCCGTTGTCCCACAGTGAATCCGCGTCCGCACTGGGTGGAGCGGGACATGGACGACGTGTGGGCGGCCGCCGCCGACGCGATCCGACAGTGCACTGTGGACGCTCCCGGTCCGATCCTGGCCGTCGGCATCGTCGGCCACAACGACGGCCTCTACCTCGTCGACGCCGCCGGACGTCCGGTGCGGGCCGGCATCACCGCCATGGATTCCCGTGCTTCTTTCGAGGTTGACGGTTGGCGCCCGTTGTTCGACGAGCTGTTGGCGTTGACCGGCTTGGTGCCGTTCGCGGGATCTCCCGCCGCCCTGTCCGCACACTTGTTGCGGCACGAGCCGACTGTGATGGAATCGGCCCGTTGGCTTTTGTTCTGCAAGGACTGGCTCCGGCTCCGCTTGACCGGTGAGATCGCCACCGACCGCACCGAGGCCTGCGCTTCGTTCTGCGACGTGCAGACCGGCGAGTACAGCGACCGTGCCCTGGAGTTGTTGGGTCTCAGCGCTTTGCGTGACAAGCTACCCCCGATCCGCGGCTGTTCCGACATTGCCGGCACTGTCACTTCGGACGCCGCCGAGCGCACCGGCCTCGCCGTCGGCACCCCCGTTGTCGTCGGCGCCCACGACGTCGACGGCGCCGCCATCGGCGACGGCGTCCTCCACGCCGGTCAGCTTTCCCTGATGGCCGGCACTTTCAGCATCAACCAGGTCATCTCCGACTCCGTGGCCGTCGATCCCCGTTGGCAGGCACGAGGATTCCTGACGCCCGGCCACTGGCTCAACATGTCCACCTCACCCGCGTCCGCCACCAACCTCGACTGGCTCCTGCGCACCGTCACCGGCCCCATCCCGCACGACCAGATCGACGCCGAAATCCTTGCCGTGTCCGGTGATCCTTCGGACGTCGTCTTCCATCCCTTCCTCTACGGCTCCCCTCACGGCCCCGCCGCCTCGGCCTCCTTCCTCGGCATGCGCGGTTGGCATTCCCGCGGCCACCTGCTTCGCGCCCTGTACGAGGGCGTCGTCTGCAACCACCGCACCCACGTCGAGGCCCTCCGCTCCGCTTTCCCCACCGCCCCGTCCGCCCGCCTCTCCGGCGGCGGCTCCCGCAGCTCCGTCTGGCCCCAGCTCTTCGCCGACGCCCTCGACGTGGACATCGAGATCACCGACACCACCGAGTCCGGCGCCCTCGGCGCCGCCCTCCTCGCCGGCCTCGGCATCGCCGCCTGGCCCGACCTCCCCACCGCCCTCGCCGCCACCGTCCGCGTCGCCCGGCGGTTCACTCCCGTTGACCCCCAACGCTTCGACGACCTCTACGCCCGCTACCTGTCCACGGTGCAGTCCCTCACCGAGGCGCACCGGCCCTAGGAGCCCCCGATTCCCCTCGCAGTGGGGGTCGTTGGGTCTGGGCTGTCGCAGGTTCTGCTTGTCGGGGATCAGGTGCCTTGAGCGGTCGCCGGTTCCCGTTTGTGGGGGATCACTGGCCTTGGGCGGTCGCCGATTCCCTCTCGTCAACGGTCATCGGCGCCGGGCAGCCTCTGCTCTTCGCCGGCGGAGGATCGCCGGCGCTCGCTACTCCCGACCGAAGATCCCCGCGGGTCCCTGCCAAACCGAAGTCTTGCTCAGCTCTGTTGCAAGAGCCGGGCGGTGAGATCGTCCAGGCAGGCAACGAGTTCCTGCGCGTTCGCCAGGTCGTGGTGGACCCGGTCGATGACGTCGGTCGTCACATCCGCGACGGCGAGTTCGGCCTCGCCGGTGTCCCACACGATGAGCTCGCCGAGCAGGGTGCCTCTCTGACAGTCGACCTGAGCGGCGGACTTCTCGCGCACGGGGCCGAAGGTGAACTGCCAGCGGATTCCAGATTGTTCCCACCGCGGCCCGCATGCGCGCACGGCCGCGGCGAACTGGGCGAGTTCGATCACGCCGGTGATGCTATGCGGCGCCGACGGCTGCCAGCACTCGATAAACGCCGGTGGGGGGCGCTCCGGAGCGCCCCCCACCGGTCGCAGCACTCAGCCCCAGCGCACGCCGGCTTCCACGCGGAAGGTGGTGTTGATGCGGTTGAAGAAGTTGGTCAGGGAGACCATGAGCACCAGGGAGGCGAGCTGGGCCTCGGTGTAGTGCTTGGCGGCGTCGGCCCAGATGTCGTCGGTGACGGCGCGGGGGTGGTCGGCGAGGCGGGTCATGGCCTCGGTGAGGGCGAGGGCGGCCCGCTCGGCGTCGTCGAAGCGGGGGTCCTCGTACCAGGCGGCGAGGGTGAACAGCTTCTCGACGGGGACGCCGGCCCGGGTGGCGTTGCCGGCGCCGACGTCGGTGCAGGCGCTGCACCCGTTGATCTGGCTGGCCCGCAGGTGCACGAGTTCAAGCACCTGCTGGGGCACGCCGCCGCGGTGGACGGCCTTGAACAGCTCCTGGATACCGGCGGTGATGTCGGGCTGGCTGGACGAGTCGTGAAGACGAGACGGCACGGTGTTCCTCCCGGAATGGACGTTGTCGGCACCACGACGTGGGGGAACGGCGATAGGTAACGTGTTACCTCTCGGGGGCGCGGTGCGTCGTGGTGGGGACGGGACGGCCGGGCGCGAGGGGAAGAGTGTGACCGAGGACGAGCTGGCGGGGGCGTTCGAGAGCCACCGGGCGTATCTGCACGCGATGGCGAACCGGGTGCTGGGGTCGCATGCGGACGCGGACGACGCGGTGCAGGAGGCGTGGCTGAGGCTGGCCCGCGCGGGCGGCGAGGGAATCGACGAACTGCGGGGCTGGCTGACGACGGTGACGGGCCGGATCTGCCTGGACGTCCTGCGGCGCCGGGGAAGCCGTCCCGAACAGCCGCTGGAGCCGGAGCTGTGGACGATGCCGGGCGACTTCGACCCGGAGACCGAGGCGGTGCTGGCGGACTCGGTGGGCCTCGCCCTGTTCGTGGTGATGGACGCGCTGACGCCGGCCGAGCGGGTGTCGTTCGTGCTGCACGACGTGTTCGAGATGCCCTTCGACGCGATCGCGGCGATCCTCGGCCGGAGCACGGCGGCGACGAAGATGCTGGCCAGCCGGGCCAGGGGCCGGATCCGGCTCGGCGCGCCGACGGCGGACAGCCACGCGGCGGCTCGCGGCGTGATCGACGCTTTCCTTGCGGCATCGGGGAAAGGTGACGTCGCCGGACTCCTCGCCGTCCTCGCGCCGGAGGTCGAGCTGCACGCCGGCCCGGCGGTTTTCCGCGGGGCGCAGAACGTGGCCAACCGGGCCAGCGTCGGCGCCGTCCCGAACGCACAGGGTCACCCGGCCCTGGTCGACGGCATTCCGGGCGTCCTGATCACCACGGACGGCCGCCCATTCGTGCTGATGGCGTTCACTGTCGAGGATGGCCGCATCGAGAAGATCCGCCTCATGACCGCTCCGGAACGGCTGGCGCAGCTGGTGCCGTCCTGGTTCGGCGTCACGGAAGCGTGAGCCATGGGGAGTCGAAGTCGGCCCGGGTGGGATCGAGGCGCAGCTCGGGTGACGGCAAGGTGTGCAGGCGGATGGCCACGCCGTCCGGGTCGGGCACGACGACGAGGTGGCCGATCATGCTGCGCAGCACGGGGGAGTGCCGCACGTCGAGGCGGTCGAGGTGCTCGACCCAGGCGGTGAGCTCGGAAAGTCCTGTCACGGCAAGGGTGATCGGGTCGTAGTCCCGTACGGCCCGTGCCGTCGTTGGGGAGTGCCGCAGCTCGATCAACGTGTCGACGCCAGGTAGGCGCAGCATCCGGGCGGACAGCACGCCGGCCGGCGTGTGATGGTCGGCTTCGGGGAACACGGTGGCGAGCAGAACCCGTTGGTACCACTCGACACTGGCCGCGAGGTCGCCGACGGGCAGCTTGAGGTGGTGCAGTCCGGCGAACGTCACGGAACGCATGCTCATCCTCCTAAGCGGGAACGTACGTTCCTTTTTACGCCCGGCGAGCGGGCCAACGCAAGGAAGCGTTCCCGTTTAGGCTGGGCCGGTGCCCCGGATCAGCGAGGAGCGCCGAGAGCAGCGGCGACGCCACATCCTCACCAGCGCCTGGCGCTGCTTCGCCCGCGACGGCTTCCACGCCACGTCCATGGACGACGTGATCGCGGCCAGCGGCCTGTCCGCGAGCGGCGTCTACCGGTACTTCCGGAGCAAGGACGAGCTGATCGACGCGGCCGGCCGGGAGTCGATGCGGCTGTTCCGCGAGCTGTTCGACCGGCTGCTCGGGCAGCGGCCGCCGCCGACCAGGACCCAGCTGCTCGCCGAGGTCGTGGCCATGATCGAGGAGCCGCCGGACGACCTGTCGCGCATCGCCGTGCAGGCCTGGGCCGAGGCGCTGCGCCGGCCGTCGCTGGCCGAGCATGCCCGGGACTTCCACGCGGAGCTGCGGGCCGACCTCACCACGCTGGCCGGTCGCTGGGACGTCGAGGATCCCGAGGCGGTCGCGACGCTGCTGGCGACGTTGCTGCCGGGGCTGCTGATCGCGCACCACGTGCTGGGCGGCATCCCGACTGAAGCGTTGTTCAAGGCGTTCTGAGCACCCCCGATATACAGCCAAGCACGAGGGGCTGACAGTTCTGTCGGCCTTAACGGGGGCCTCAGCAAAGGGTTGGCCTCAGTACGGGGTCGGTCCGAGTGCGGGGCCGGCAGGCCAGCTTAGTCTGGGGTCGACGGTGGGCTTGGGCGGCCTTGACCTGGGCGTCGGTGGGGGATGGCGGCAGGCTGAGAGCACCGACGGTGCCGTACGGAATGGTGGTGCGGGGCGGCGACGCCGGGGACGATCGGGGCGTGCTACGGGCAGTCGACGACCGAGGGGCCGTTGACCACCGCGTAGTAGGTCAGGTCGAAGCCGTAGCAGACGGTGCGGTCGATCTCCCGGCCGCCGCAGCCGAAGATCGTGGGCTTGTCGCAGTCGGTGTAGCGGAGCTGGATGACCAGGTGCACCTGCGGCGCCTTGAGGTCCTTCTGGTGGAGGTCGGTGGCCTCCATGACCTGCGCGCCGGCGTGGTTGAGAGCCAGCACGGCATGGGCGTAGCCCATGGCGTCGGCCTGGCGCGGATAGGAGATGGCGTCGGCGATGGCCCGGGCCTGACGGTCGGTCTGGTCGGTGCCGGCGCCCCGAGGCCACATCAGCCACGCGATCGACCCGGCGACCGCCGCCACGATCGCCAACTTCACGATGAGCCCCCGCATGTCGCCGACGGTAGCGGGGGCGCGACCGCCGGCGCATGAGTAGTTCCACGCACAGCTGACCGACAGCTTCCCCGGATAGAGCTCTGACCTGGCGCGGCGAGACTCGCATCCGTGACAGCGATTTCGACCGCCGCCCGCGCCCGTGGACTGACGACGGCCCAATGGCTGCTGGCCCTGCTGGGCCTGAACGCGTTGTGGGTCACCGACATCCTCGTGATGGACGGCGGCCTGGACGACAACCTGCTGACCGTGCTCGGCCGTGCGACCGGCCTGTACGGCGCGCTTCTGCTGGTGTTCCAACTGTTCTTGATCGCCCGCGTGCCCTGGCTGGAACGCGGCCTCGGCATGGACCAGATGACACGGTGGCACCGGTGGACCGGCTTCTGGGTGCTGTGGCTGCTGCTGGCCCACGTCGTGTTCATCACCCTGGGCTACGCGGCGAGCGACGGCAGCCCGGTGCTGAACGAGTTGGGCACGCTGGTGTTCGACACCGACGACGTGCTCAAGGCGACGGTGGCGATGATCCTGCTCGTCGGGGTCGCCGTGACCTCGGCGCGGGCGGCGCGTCGCCGGATGCGGTACGAGACGTGGCATTTCGTGCACCTGTACGCCTACCTGGCGGTGATTCTCGGCTTCCTGCACCAGGTCACCATCGGCCGTGACTTCATCGGCTCACCCATCGCGACGGCCTACTGGTGGACGCTCTACGGCCTTGCCCTGGCGGCGATCCTGGTGGCCAGGGTGCTGCTTCCGTTGTGGCGCAACGCTCGTCACCAGCTTCGGGTCCAGCGGGTGGTCGCCGAGTCGCCGACCGTCGTGTCGGTGCACATCACCGGCCGGCGTCTGGGCGAGCTGCCGGTCCGGGCCGGGCAGTTCTTCCTGTGGCGCTTCCTGACCAAGGATCGTTGGTGGGAGGCACATCCGTACTCGCTGTCCGCGATGCCCGACGGTCGTTCCTTACGTATCACCGTGAAGGCCCTCGGCGACGGCAGCTCCTGGCTGCGCACGATTCGGCCCGGCACAAGGGTTTTCGCCGAGGGGCCGTACGGCTCGTTCACGTCGAGCCGGCGCGGTCGCCGGGGCGCCCTGTTGATCGGCGGCGGCGTCGGCATCACGCCCATCCGCGCTCTCCTGGAGGAGCTGCGCGGGGATGTCGTTGCCGTGTACCGGGCCAACCAGTGGGAGGACACGGTTCTCGCCACGGAACTCCGTCACCTGGCCCAGCGCGCTGGCGCCCAGCTGCACATGGTCGTCGGCCCCGTCGACGACGCGCTGCTCAGCCCCGCCCACCTGGCCTCGCTCGTTCCCGACGTCCGGGAGCGGGACGTCTTCGTGTGCGGCCCGCCCGGCATGACCGACGCCGTCCTGTCCACCTTGCGGGCCCTGGACGTGCCCGCCGCTCAGTGCCACGCCGAGCGCTTCGCGTTCGCCGCCTGACCCGAAGGGATTCCCCGCCATGCGCCGCGCCGTCATAGCCCTGGTGCTCACCGCCGCCGGCCTCGTGCCGCTGCTCCGTTACCACCCGAGCACCGCCACCGTTCCTGGTGCCGCTAGCACTTCTAGCGGTGGCAGCACACCCAGCACTGCTAGCAGCGGCAGTTCCCCAACCACCGGCTCGGCTCCATCGGGGTCCGCCACCCGCACCGTCACGGGCTCCGAGGTCGACACCGAGTTCGGCCCCTACCGCGTGCAGGTGACCTTCAGCGGCAGCACCATCACCGACGTCCAGATGGTCGAGACCCCTTCGGACCGCCGGAGCCAGCGCATCGCCGAATCCGCCGCCCCCACCCTCCGTCAGGAGGCCCTCACGTCCCAGAGCGCCCGCATCGACACCGTCTCCGGCGCCACCGCGACCAGCGAGGCCTATGCCCAGTCCCTTCAGGCGGCCATCGACGCCCGCAGCTAGTAGGCCAGCACCGACTGCTCCGCCGCCGTGAAAGGCGGCTCCGCCAGCGGCGGATCGACCGGCCCGAGCAGCGTCGCCAACACGGCGCGGGGCGAGAACACCCGGCTGGTCGGGGAGGAAAGCGTGTAGACGTCCAGTTGCAACGCGAACAGGTCCTGCCGCCCACGGGCGACCCGGGCCATGCGGTCGCCGTAGGCGTACAGCAGTCGGGACTTGAGGTCGGGGGTGCGGCCCTCCAGGCGCTGCTGGCTCCGGAGGTCCTGACCGACGGCGAGCTGCCAGGCGTCGAGACCACCCGCGGTGACGGAGGCCTGGATGATGCGGGCGACGCCGGCGGCGTCACCGTGCCGGCGGAGACCGTTCCGAACGGACAGTGCGTTGCGGGCGGCGACGGACATGCCGTGCCCGTAAACGGGATTGAAGGCGCTGGCGGCGTCGCCGACCACGACAAAACCCTCGGGCCAAGGCTGAACCAGGTCGTACGAGATCATTACAGTGGGTCCTTGTCATATAGCACTTCTCGCCCACTAATGGACCTAATCCTCCATTGGGTCAACTATCCGAAAAATGGTATGCCGACGCCGTATCCTAAACATACCTGGCGCTCATGTTCATCGTAAGGAAAGCAGGGTACACAGATATAACTACACAGCCGTTGGGCAGTAGAACAGACATTGGCGTGTCCTCAACTGTAGTATCAGCAGGCCTGGGCCAAAGTAGCTTTTGCTATAATGAGGTCAACCACATTGCGCTCCTCCTAACGCCGACCCCGAAGCGCTCTCGGGCACGGGCCGGCAGGCCCAGGTCGGTGAGCCAACCGGGTGTCGCGGTGGAACGACCGGTGGCATCGACGACGAAGTCGGCGGTCAGCTCCCGAGTCTGCCGAGACTCGCGGTCCCGGACGGCGGCGCCGGTGACGCGGTCGGCGCCGCCGGTGAGTCCGACGACGTCGGTGCCCTCGACGAGCTCGATACGGCCGGACGAGAAAGCCCGCTGCCGCACGGTGAAGTCCAGCAGAGGCCGAGAGGCGGACACGAAGGTCTGGTTGCTGGGATAGCGCCGGTTCCACGTGCCCCAGCACGTACGAGACGAAGCGGCGAGGCACGTCGATGCGCTGCCCGCCGGCGGCCTCCAGCGCATCGATCGTGCCGGGCAGCAGGTCGTCGATGGCCCGGGCGCCGCTGGACATCAGGTTGTGCACGTGCCGGCCCTGCGGCACCCCCTTGCGCGGCTCGGGACCCGACGGCATCCGGTCCCGTTCCCGATGACCACGCTGTCGCAGTGCGAGGCGAGGGCGGCGGCGGCCAGCGTGCCGGCCAGACCGCCGCCCAGTACCAGTCCCTTCACACAGCCGACGTTACGGCTACTTCTCCGACTTCGGCAGCGACAGCCCGAAGTCGTCGTCCACCGATCCGTTGGTTGCCGCCTTTTCGGACACCGGCTTGGCCAGCTGCATGGAGTCCATCAGCTGACGGGCCATGCCGAAGCCCGCCCCGCCCAGCGACAGGGCCTTGGTGAACAGCTCGGTGACGCCCTCGGCGCCGTTGAGCACCACCATGTTGTCGACGTTGGAGAACGCCTGCGCGCCGGCGGCCACGATGGCCGGCCAGTTCTCGGCGAGCTCCTGCGCCACAACGGCTTCCTGGTTCTCGGCCAGCGCGGCCGCGCGGGCCTTGATCGCCTCGGCCTCGGCGAGGCCCTTGGCCTTCGCGGCCTCCGCCTCGGCCAGACCCTGCGCCCGAGCCGATGCGGCCTGCGCCTCACCGTTGGCCTTGGTCGCGGACGCCTCGGCCTCACACGGGCCTTGGTCGCCTCGGCCTGGGCCAGCGCCGCCGCCTTGACGCTGGTCGCGTCGGCCACGGCGCGCAGTTCGGTCTCCTTGGCGTGCGCCTGGGCCTTGGCGATCTGCGCGTCGCGGTCGGCGTCGGCCAGGGTCCTGGTCTCGTACGCCTTGGCGTCGGCCGGCTTGCGGACCTGCGACTGCAGCCGCTGCTCGGACAGGTCGGCCTCCAGCTGGGCCGCCCTGGTCTCCTGCACGACGACCTCCTGGCGGGCGGTCGCCTCGGCCAGTGGGCCGGCCTGCTTGGTGCGGGCCGACACCTGGTCGATCTCGGCCTGGTACGAGGACTGCTTGATCTGGCTGTCGCGCCAGGCCGAGGCCTTGTTGGCCGCGGCGACCTGCTCGGCCTCGGTGGCCTCCTGATCCCGCTGCGCCTCGGCGATGCGGGCCTGCGCGGCGACGGCGGCGGCGTGCGGCTTGCCCAGGTTGGCGATGTAGCCGGACGCGTCGTCGATCTCCTGGATCTGCAGCGAGTCCACGACCAGACCCAGCTTGCTCATCTCGTTGGCCGACGAGCTGCGCACCTCGGCGGTGAGCCGCTCGCGGTCGCGGATGAGCTCCTCGACGGTCAGCGCGCCGATGATGGAGCGCAGGTGGCCGGCGAAGACGCTGTGGATGCGGGTGTCCATGGCGTTCTGCTGGTCGAGGAAGCGGCGGGCGGCGTTGGCGATGGACACGAAGTCGTCGCCCACCTTGTAGATCACGGCGCCCTGCACCCGGACCGGAATGCCCTGCTTGGTCACGCAGGACACCACGATCTCGGCCGACCGCGTGTCCAGCGACAGCCGGCGCGCGGTCTGGAAGCCGGGCAGCACCAGGGTGCCCTTGCCGGTGACGATCTTGAACCCGAGGCTGTCCTCGCCGACCTGGATCTTCTTGGCGCCGAGACCGGAGATGATCATCGCCTCATTGGGCTCGGCCACCCGCCAGAGCACCCGCAGGATGATGAACAGCACGATGACGGCGACGACAGCCGCGCCGATGATGGCCAATATGTTCGCGTTCATCTCTCTGAAACGCCCCCTCTGCTCGCGGGGCGTGTCAGTGCGCCCCACGACCTTGTCGTGGTTGCCGACCAGACTTCCCGGCGCACCTTGGAGGCCTCACGCTATTCCTCGGTTCCCTCCGCGTATATGTCACTTGACACACACTTAGGGATCGATCCGGAGAAGGCGGTTCTTGTTGCACCCCAACGGCAATAGCGCGGCGCACCCTTCACCCGAAAGGGGGGCACCGTTTCAGTGGGACGGTCAGGGGGCGAGCAGCGGGCGCCAGCGTTCGACGTAGACGGTGCGGGGCGGGTCGAAGTCGACCACCAGCACCTGAACGCCCGGCTCGATCGTCTCCTGCGGCTCGATCGGGTGCGCGTAGAACGCCTCGGCCCCGCCCCGGACGGCGATCATCACCTCGCCGACCAACCCGGGGCCGATCCGCCCCGTGACGCGTCCCCGAGTCCCGATCATCAGCCGAGTCTAGTCACGGGAACACCTGCACGGTGATCTTCGTCCCGGTCTTGACCCGGGTGCCGGGCGGCGGATCCTGGGCGAAGACCTTGCCGTTCTTGCCGCCGAAGAAGCCCTGCACGTCGATGTCCAGATTGAGGGCCTTGAGCGTGTTGCGGGCATCGTCGGCGCTCATGCCCTTCAGGTCCGGCACGACCACGGCGTTGGAGACGATCACCGTCACCTGGTTGTTGCCGCCGCCGGCGATCTGGGTGCCGGCCGGCGGGTTGGTGCGGATCACCTTGCCGGGATCGACGGTGTCGCTGGACTCGCCGGGCCCGTCCACCGGCTCGAAGCCGGCCTGTTGCAGCGTCTGGAAGGCCTGGTCGTGCGTCTGGCCGACGACCGAGGGCACCTTCTTCGGGGCCGGGCCCTTGCTGAGCACGACGACGACCCCGGAGCCGACGTTGACCTGGGTGCCGGCGTCGGGCACCAGCTTGAGCACCTTGCCGGCCGGGATGTTGTCGCTGAAGTCGTCCTTGCCGGCGTCCCGCAGCGACTGCAGGCCCTCGTCGCCCAGCAGCTTGTTGGCCACGGCCTGGTCGGCGCCCGGCGGCACGGTCGGCACCACCGGCTTGCCCTGCGACACGCTCAGCTCGACCGTGGAGCCGCGGCGGACCTGCTGCTGCTCGCCGGGGGCCACGTCGGCCACGGTGCCCTTGGGCACGTCGTTGCTGTGCACGTTCTTCTCGGTGAACTGGAGATGGGCGTCCTGGAGCTTCTGCTCAGCGGCGGCCGCCGGCAGGCCCTTCACCGTCGGCACCTGCGCCCACTGGCCCGAGCCCAGCCACCACGCCGTGGTGGCGATGGCCGCGGCCAGCACGATGATGATCGCCATCCAGATGTAGAAGGCGCGGCGGCTCTTCGTGCGCTGCTGCTGGT
>NZ_KK037166.1:3421723-3425605 GCF_000568255.1 Kutzneria sp. 744 | reverse complement strand
CGGTGGGGTGGCCGCACCCCATCGGAAGGATCCCCATGTCACGGATGGCCCGTACCGCCGGCATCGCGGTGGCCCTGCTGGCCGGCACGGCGGTGCCGCTGCTGACCGCGGCCCCGGCGCAGGCGGCGGCTCAGGACTGCCTCCAGTACCTCCAGGCGCACGACAGCGACCACATGAACCAGCAGGTGGTGGTCGGCTGCGCGTTCGGCGCGATGCTGGCCAAGGCGACGTGCGCGAGCGACATGACCAGCAACGGCGTGCCGGCGGCGGACGCGAAGGAAGCCTGCCGGCTGGCCGGCGAGCACTAGCGGGACAGCAGTGCCCTGACCAGCCCCGGCAGCGCCACGGCGAGCCGGCGGCTGGTCGGCACCACCGCCCGCGGGCCGAAGACGTCGTAGTCACGGGCCGCCAGCTCGTCGAGGATGCCCTGGTAGAGGGTGAAGGCCACGGACACGCACGGCCGGGACTCGGGGGCCAGCAGCGGGATCCCCAGGGCGGCGGTGCGGTACACGGCCCGCGTGCGGGCCGCCAGATGGGCCAGGGCGGCCCGAACCCGGCGGTCCCGGCGTCCCGACGCCCGGCACCACTCCAGCAGCGCACGGTCGACGCCGAAGGCGGCCAGCTCGTCGGCCGGCAGGTACACCCGGCCCCGGTCGAGGTCCTCGGCGACGTCGCGCAGGAAGTTGGTCAGCTGGAAGGCCTCGCCCAGGGCCGCGGCGTAGGGCTCGGCCCCCTCGGCGACGACCCCGAGCACGGGCAGCATCTGCAGGCCGATGACCTCGGCCGAGCCCCGCATGTAGGCCCGCAGCTCGGCGTACGTGGCGTACTCGCGCTGGTGCAGGTCCATCCGCATCGAGGCCAGGAAGTCCTCGAACAGCGTGTGCTCGATGCCGTAGCGGGCGACGGTGTCGGCCAGCGCGGCCAGCACGGGATGCTCCACAACCCCGGTCAGGGCGGCCTTGAGCTGCCGTTCCAGCTCGTCGAGCTCACGGGCCGGCGCCGAGCCGGGGCTGTCCACGACCTCGTCGGCCAGCCGGGCGAAGCCGTACAGGGCGTGCACGGCGGGCCGACGGTCGGCCGGCAGCAGCAGGGTGGCGAGGTAGAACGTCTTGCCGTGGTGGGCGTTGAGCCGTCGGCACTGCGCGTACGCGGCCTCCAGGCTCACGAGTGGTGCCTCAGCGCCTTCTCGGGGGCGTCCTTGATGTACCGCAGCGACAGCTTGAGCGGATCGGGCTTGAGCAGCGACACGGCGGCCAGCACGGACACGCCGAGGATGACGAACAGGTAGCCCCAGTCGTAGAGCGCGGTGCCGCCGGACGGATAGGTGATCAGCAGCAGCCACACCGAGCCGCAGGCGGCCAGCGTCAGCCCGGCGGTGCCCCACGCGAAGCCGGCGGCCAGCACGAGGGCCCAGCTGAAGTACCAGGGCAGCGTCACGGGGGCGAGCAGGGCGAAGGCGGCCATGCAGATCGCGGCCCGCCGGATGGCGTCGTTGCCGCCCTCGCGGGCCAGCCACCACTGCCGGACCAGGATGTAGATCAGCAGCAGCCAGCCCAGGGTGCGGGTGACCGTGACGAAGGGCTGCACGTCGCCGAGGCCGACGAACCAGCTCAGCACCGTGAAGAAGGCCTGCCCGATGCCCGAGGGCAGCGACAGCCAGTTGATCACGATGGAGGAGCCGCCGAGCGCGGAGATCCAGCCCAGGTCCACGCCCGCGGCCAGGGTGCACAGCACGAACACGCCGCCGAACACCCCGACCGCCGGGAACACGGCCCGGACGAACCGGTAGCTGCGGGTGCCCAGGGGGATGTGCGACATCCAGATCCAGATCAGGAACGGCAGCGCGATCACGGCCGTGGCCTTGACCGAGAAGGCCACCGCGACCAGGGCGATGCCGGCGACGTGCTTGCGGTCCAGCACGAACACCACGCCCACGGCCATCAGGCCGATCATCAGCATGTCGTTGTGCGCGCCGCCGATGAGGTGCACGACCAGCAGCGGGTTGGCCCCGACCAGCCACAGCGCGATGGAGGAGTTGCCGCCGAGCTTGGCGCACAGCCGCGGCAGCGCCCACCACAGCATGGCGAAGCCGACGGCCAGCACCAGGCGCATCAGCAGCACGCCGCTGATGAGGCTGGTCAGGCCGTCGCCGGTGATGGCGACGATGCCCTTGGCCAGCAGCACGAACAGCGGCCCGTAGGGCGAGGGCGTGTTCTGCCAGACGATGCTGACGTTGTCCGACAGGGCGCTGGGCAGGGCCGACGGGCCGACGCCGTAGGGGTCGAGGCCGTGCAGCGCCAGGTCGCCCTGCGCGAGGTAGCTGTAGACGTCCTTGCTGAACAGCGGCGGCGCGATCAGCAGCGGCGCGATCCAGATGACGATGACCCGGATCATGTACGCGTGGTTCACGCGGCCGGCCCTGGCGTGCCGGCCGAGCCGGATCCAGGCCCAGATGGCCAGGCCCAGGCCCATGTACAGCAGCCAGGTGGCCAGCATCATGCCGTGGCCGTAGCGGATCCAGTTGAAGGCCCCGTTGGCCAGCAGCGGGTCGTGGATCAGGGTGGCGCCGGCGCCCATGCCGCCGCCGGCGATGAGCACCATGCCGGCCAGGCCGAGCAGGGCTGTTCTGATCGGGAACGGCCACTCGCGCTCGGGCTCGGGCGTCGGCTCGGCCGCGACCACCGGGGTCAGGCGCGTAGGGCCGAGCGGCACCGGTGCAGGGTCGGCGCTGGAGCGGGGGATGGAAGGCGTCGCGGGCATCGCGCCGTCCATCGTCCCACAACCTCCGACCGGGTGAGCGCGCAGCGGCGTGGACGTCACAGGGAGTTCACCGTTGCCGCCTTCCCGAATATCAGGTTACCTGATATTGTCGGTGTCGTAGCCGAGTCCGGAGGGCCGCCGTGAAGTCCTTGATGCAGGACGTCCCGCTCACGCTCGACATGGTGCTGCGCCGCTGCCGCGAGACCGGGGCGAACATCGAGGTGGTGTCGGTGACACCGGCCGGAACGGTGCGCACGACCTGGGGTGAGATCGGCCGTAGGGCAACCGCTCTGGCCGGTGTGCTGGACGTGCTGAACGTCGCACCGGGCGGCCGGGTGGCCACCTTCGCCTGGAACACGCACCGGCACGTCGAGCTGTTCCTGGGCGTGCCCTGCGCCGGCCGGGTCGTGCACGGCGTCAACGTCCGGCTGACCGCCGACGAGATCGCCTACCAGCTGCGCAACGCCCAGGACGAGGTGCTGTTCGTCGACGCCTCGCTGACCGACCGGCTGGCCGAGTTCGCCGACCGGCTGCCGGTCCGGGAGGTCGTCGTCCTCGACGACGGCGCACCGGTCAATCCGGTGTTCGCCGGCTCGCGCCGTTACGAAGCACTGCTCGAAGCGGTGCCCGATGCCGAGCCGGTCGAGCGCGCGCGGCCGGACGATGCCGCCTGGATCTGTTACACGAGCGGCACGACCGGCATGCCCAAGGGCGTGGTGTCCTCACATCTCGCGTGCGTCCTGCACTCCATGTCCTCCATGACCGTCGACTCGCACGCCGTGTCCCGTGAGGACGTCCTGCTCGCGGTCACGCCCCTGTTCCACGTCAACGCCTGTTTTTTTGGCCTTTTTCGAGCGCCCTGGCCAACGCCAAGCTCGTGCTGCCCGGCCGGGACGCCAGCGGCGCCGCGCTGGCGGCGTTGATCGAGGCGGAGCGGGTGACCGTCGGCGCGGCCGTGCCGACCGTGTGGGTGGACCTGGTCGGCCAGGCGCGCGAGATGACCTCGATGCGCCGCGTGCTGTGCGGCGGCGCGCCCGCGACCCGCGCCCTGCTGGACGCGATCGCCCGGCGCGGCTGGGCGTTCCACAAGGGCTGGGGCATGACCGAGATGCTGCCCAGCGG
>NZ_KK037166.1:3379633-3421623 GCF_000568255.1 Kutzneria sp. 744 | reverse complement strand
CGTGCCGAGGTGGTGGCTGCCGGAGCGGATCGTGCTGGTCGAGGCGCTGCGCTGACCACCGTCGGCAAGCACGACAAGAAGGCGCTGCGGGCCCGGCTCAGCTCTCCGAACCGGAGCTGAGCATGCGCACACAGCTGCGCAGCAGCAGAGGCAGGCGGTCGCGGTCGCCGGTGGACAGCTCGGCCAGCATGCGCGTCTCGATCTCGTTGATCAGCGGCTCGCACTTGTCCAGCACCGCCTCGCCGGCCGCGGTGAGCTCGGTGCGCATGATCCGGCCGTGCGCCGGATCGGCCTCGCGCCGGATCAGGCCGGCCTTGGTCAGCGCCGCGATCACCTCGCTCATCGACTGCGGCGTGGTCATCGCCCGCCGAGCCAGCTGCGCGTTGGACAGCCCGGTCTGCCGCTGCAACACGGACAGGGTCGTGTACTGCGGCACGGTCAGGCCATGCGGGCGCACGGCGTCCTCGATGAGCAGCCGCAGGGCGCGGTCCAGCCGCCCCACGAGGTAGCTCAGCCGCGGCTCCGGCGCTTGCTGGGAAAACACGACAACAGACGTTACCCGGGAGGTAGCAATGGCTGAATGGACGACGGTCAATGTCGAGGTGGTTGACGGAATCGGCTGGGTCGAGCTGAACCGGCCCGACAAGCGCAACGCCATGAGCCCGACGCTGAACGCCGAGATGATCGACGTGCTGCACACGCTGGAGGCCGACCGCTCGTGCGGCGTGGTGGTGCTGACCGGCGCCGGCGACGCGTGGTCGGCCGGCATGGACCTCAAGGAGTACTTCCGCGAGGTCGACGAGTCCGGCGACGAGGCCCTGCAGGCCCGCGTGCGCCGCGACTCGTTCGAATGGCACTGGCGGCTGCTGCGCACCTACGCCAAGCCCACCATCGCCATGGTCAACGGCTGGTGCTTCGGCGGCGCCTTCGTGCCGCTGATCGGCTGCGACCTGGCCATCGCCGCCGACGAGGCCCAGTTCGGCCTGTCCGAGATCAACTGGGGCATCCCGCCCGGCGGCCTCGTGTCCCGGGCCCTGGCCGAGACCGTCGGCTCACGGGAAGCGCTGTTCTACATCATGACCGGCCGTCTGTTCGACGGTCAGCAGGCCGCCCGCATGGGCCTGGTCAACCAGAGCGTGCCCCTGGCCCGGCTGCGCTCGGAGGTCGAGACCCTGGCCCGCGAGCTGCTCGACAAGAACCCGGTGGTGCTGCGCGCGGCCAAGGTCGGCTTCCGCAACGCCCGCAACATGGACACCGACGGCGCGCTGGACTACCTGTACGCCAAGCTGGAGCAGTCCCAGTTCCTGGACAAGACCCAGGGGCGGCAGCAGGGTCTGCAGCAGTTCCTGGACGACAAGACCATCCGGCCGGGCCTGCAGTCCTACAACCGGTAGTCAGAGTTGTGTGCGGGCGGGCCGAGGGCTCTCCGGGGTTGGGGTCAGATATCGGTGTGGGCGCAGGTAGAGGTGTGGGCGGGGGCGGTCCAGTTGCGTAGGAGCTGGATTCGCTCGGCCGTTGGGGATCCTGGCTCCACGTTGTAGACGCACAGGGTCTGGTCGGGGTCGCCGGGGAGGGTGAGGGCCTCGTAGTGGAACTCGAGGTCGCCGACGAGGGCGTTGCGGTAGGTCTTGAGGCCGTGGGTGCGTTGCAGCACCTTGTGGTCGTGCCACCAGCCGGAGAACTCGGGGCAGCGCACGGTGAGCTCACCGATCAGATCGGCCAGCTGCTTGTCGTTGGGGTGACGGCTGGCGTCAAGGCGCAGCATGGCCACGGTTTCCGAGGCGTAGCGCTCCCATTCGTCGCTACATGAGCGGGACTCGGGATCCAGCAGCAGGTAGCGGGCGAGGTTGCGGCCGGACGGCGGCAGCGCCTCGAAGTCGGTGAGCACGGCGCGGCCCAGCGCGTTGGAGGCCAGGATGTCGGTGCGGCGGCCCAGCACGAAGGCGGGCACGTGATCCAGGGTCTGCAACAGCATGTACAGGCCCGGCCGCACCCGTTGCGGGCCGGACGCCGACGCGCGGCGGGCCGCCCCGCCGGGCTTGGTGAGCAGGTTGGTCAGGTGCTCGTGCTCGGTGGGATCCAGCCGCAGCGCGCCGGCGACGGCGTCGATGATCTCCGGCGACGGATTGCCGCCACGGCCCTGTTCCAGGCGCGTGTAGTACTCGATGCTGATGCCGGCCAGCCGCGCCACCTCGTCGCGGCGCAGCCCGGGCACACGACGGGTGCGGCCGTCCGCCGGCACCCCGGCGGCGTCCGGGCTGATCCGGGCCCGGCGGGTGCGCAGGAAGTCGGCGATCTCGGCGCTGCGGTCCATGTGTCCCAGTGTGGCCGAACCCGCGCGCCCGAGGGTGGCCCTCCGCGTACCAGTCAGCGGCGGGTCTGGTTGTGGCCTGCGGCCGGTGGTGATGTTGAGGCATCCCACCGAGACGAAGGAAAACCGAGATGTCCAAGGTTCTTGAAGGTCGCGTCGCCGTCGTCACCGGTGCGTCCAGCGGCATCGGCGAGGCCACCGCCGAGCACCTGGCCGAGCTGGGCGCCCGGGTCGTCGTGCTGGCCCGTCGGGCCGACCGGCTCAGCGAGCTCGTCACCCGCATCGAGAAGAACGGCGGGCAGGCGCTGGCGTTGGCCGCCGACGTGTCCGACGCCGCCTCCGTGCAGACCGCCGCCGACCGTGTCGCCGCCGACTTCGGCCGGGCCGACCTGCTGTTCAACAACGCCGGCGTCATGCTGCCCGCGCCGGTCGACACGCTGCGGTCCGACCTGTGGCAGCGGGAGATCGACACCAACATCACCGGGCTGATGAACGCCATCCGCGCCTTCGTGCCCCAGCTCGTCGCCTCCGCCGCTGACAAGGGCGTCGCCGACCTGATCAACACGTCCTCCATCGGCGCGAAGAACATCTACCCCAACTTCGCCGTCTACGCCGGCACCAAGGCCTTCGTCACGCACACGTCCCGCACCCTGCGGGCCGAGCTGGGGGCCAAGGGCGTGCGGGTGTCGGCCGTCGAGCCGGGGCTGGTGCGCACCGAGCTCCAGGACCACGTCACCGACCAGGGCGCCAACGACTGGCTGGAGGGCGTCAAGCACAGCCTGGAGTGGCTGGCCGCCGAGGACGTCGCCCGCCTGGTCGGCTTCCTCGCCTCCCAGCCCGCCCACGTCAACCTGGAGCAGGTCACCATCATGCCCACCGCCCAGGCCAGCTGACCAGAAGATCAAGGGACCGATCCTCGCGTTGAACGTCAGGAAGGGCCCCTTCCTGGCATCGCGACCAAGATCAAGGGACCGATCCTGGCGTTCAACGTCAGGAAGGGGCCCTTCCTGACATCAAAACTGGCCGTGGCGGCCGGTGCCGGCGATGGTGTCCGTGGCCCAGGAGTCCTTGCCGTAGCGGAACTCCTGGGCAATGGAGTCCACTTCGGACATTCCGTGCTGGTCCCGGGCCGACAGGCGGTCGTTGCGACGGCGTTCCCACTGACGGCGGCCTGCTGTGACGGTTGCTGGTGCCGTCAGCCCAGGAGAGTGCGAGGCCCCGCCGATGCTTCGCCCGGTTGCCGGATTTCGGCCGCCGCCACCCGACGTCCGCCCCACCCGAGCCGGATGCGGCGGGCGAAATCCGGCAAGGGCGAGGCGTCGGCTACCCGGGGGCCGAGCCCGCCGCGGAACGCGGCGCTAAAGGCACTGCGTCGGCTACCCGGGGGCCGAGCCCCGCGCGGAACGCGCGGCAAAGACACTGCGGCCAGGTTGCCGTGAAATTGCATGGCGACAAGAAATGATCTCGCCATGCGTGCTAGCCGATGGTTGCTGACCCTTGCCGGAGTTGTCGTTCTCGTGATAGCGGCGTTCGTCGTCAAGGACATCTCCGGACCGACCACCGCCAGTGGTTCCTCACCCGCTCAGGTGCAGCTGGCGGAGCTGCCGATCGCGACCTGGCATCCGATGGCCGGCTATTCCCGCGACCGGTTCAAGCACTGGGTCACGCAGGGTAACGGGTGCGACACCCGGGAGGTGGTCATCGCGCGCGACGGCAAGGACGTGCGCAAGGACGCCTCGTGCCGGGCGACCAGCGGGCACTGGACCAGCCCGTACGACAACAAGGTGATCAACAAGGCCTCCGACCTGGACATCGACCATATGGTGCCGCTGGCCGACGCCTGGCGGACCGGGGCCGACAAGTGGACCGACGAGCGGCGTTCGCAGTTCGGGAACGACCTCACGGCGCCCCAGCTGCTGGCCGTCTCGGCGTCGAGCAACCGCGGCAAGGGCGACCAGGACCCGGCCAGCTGGAAGCCGGCCAACCAGGCCTTCTGGTGCACCTATGCCACCAACTGGGTGATCGTGAAGCACAGCTACCAGCTGTTCGTGACCGCGGCCGAGCACGACGCGCTGGCGAACATGCTGGCCACGTGCCCGAGTTGACACCTTTGCGCGGTCTGACCTGCGATCATCGCTGCGTACGCTAACGTTCACCGGGACCCCGACGGTGTTACCCCGAACCGGGAACCGGCGACACACCGGTCGCGCTGGGCGACGCCGGCCGCGGCATGGTCGATCATGGGCCTCGAGGGCGGGTCCGCGAACGAAGAAGGTGCACGAGGGATGAAAAGGGTACTCATCATCGCCGGCGCGGCGCTGGTCCTGTTCGCGCTGATCGCCCAACCGGCGGCATCCGCGGGCTGGGTCAAGGAGATCGTGGGCGGCCTTGGTAACGCAGCGCAGGCGATCATCACGTTCGTGCGCGAACTCGTGCCCTCATGACACCTGCTCGGCCGATTGCGCAAAGTAGTCGGATCCGGGCACAGTTCCACCGACCGGGTGCATTAACCCCGATCACGCCCTGGTAACGGGAATCGGGTCTAGCGGTGCTCCGGCGGAACGCAATACGGTGCGCAGGCGTTGGGTGATCATCAGCCATGAGGAGGCACGGATGGTCGAAGACTCCGGGGTCGACGAGCTCGTCAGGCAGTGGACTGCCGAGCGGTCGCAGGACGCCGAGCTTCAAGAGGTGAATCGGATCAAGTCCCAGTGGCTTGCCGAGACACCGTCCGTGCCGCGGCAGCGGTCCGGAATTCCCGCGCAGCGGGGTGGGCGGGGCAGTGCGCGGGGCATGTTCGAGGTGGACGCGGTGGATCCGGCCTATCTGGCCGCGATGCGCAAGCGGCTGCCCGGGGTGCCCGACGAGCTGCTCACCGAGGTCGCGACGTGCTGGCAGCTGGCCGGCGCCGTCGAAGAGGCCGAGGCCTGGTGGGACGCGGGGATCAGCCCGCTCGACCAGCGTGCCCTGGACTACCGTGCGGCCGGCCTCGCGCCGTCCGACCTTGCGCGCCGACTCGGCCCGCTCACCGTGCTGGAGCATCTGCGTCGGGGCAGTGCGGCAGCGTGGTGCGTGGCCCGGCTGAACCGGCAGCAGCGTCCCTGAATCAGGCGAACCGGCGGTGAGTCGCCGCCGGCAGCCAGTGGTTTTGTGGCTACTTGTGGGTAGCCTGTGGTGATGGCGATCCAGCAGTCCGAGCCGACGGCGCAGCCGTCCGCTCGCCCGCCGAAGGTGGTGTTCCGGCTGCTGGTTGTCCTTCTTGTGCTCGCGGTGGCGGGCGCGGCGCTGTGGCTGGTCGATCGGGCCAGCACGCCCACGCCTCATCCCGTCGCGGTCGACTTCCCCGCGCTGCACGTCGCGCCGGCACCGGTGCGGGTCGGTGCGGCGGCCCCGGCCGCCGACGCCGCGCAGCCCTCGGCCCAGGCCAGTGCCGCCGGTAGGCAGGAGACCGCCGAGGTCTGGCTGGCGCGCGTGTCCGGCGCCACCGGCATACCGGCCCGCGCCCTGCGCGCGTACGCCAATGCCGACCTCACCATGGCCAAGGTGCAGCCCGGTTGCCACATCCCGTGGACCTTCCTGGCCGGCATCGGCCGCATCGAGTCCGACCACGGGCGCTTCGGCGGCGCCACGCTGGCCGCCAACGGGGACGAGACCCGCCCCATCGTCGGCGTGCCGCTCAACGGCTCCGGCGTGGCCGACATCTCCGACACCGACGGCGGCGGCCTCGACGGCGACCCGGTGCACGACCGCGCCGTCGGCCCCATGCAGTTCATCCCGTCCACCTGGCGGAACTGGGCCTCGGACGGCAACGGCGACGGGGTCGCCAACCCGCAGAACATCGACGACGCCACCGTGTCCGCGGCGCGCTACCTGTGCGCGGGCGGCCGCGACCTGGCCACCGCCGCCGGCTGGTGGGCGGCCGTGCTGTCGTACAACAACTCGGTGGAATACGGACAGAAGGTCTTCTCGGTGGCCGATGCGGCCGCCAAGGCCAGTGCCAGGCCCTGACCGGCCCCCGACCCACCAGTGTTACCGTCGACGACGTGGTTCGCGGTCTGCTCGCCCCTCGCTGGCTGCTGGTGCATCTGCTGGCCCTGGCGGCCGTGTTCGTGTGCTTCCGGCTCGGCTGGTGGCAGTGGGACCGGTCGCAGGAGTCGTCCGGCACCCTCCAGAATCTCGGCTACGCCCTGCAGTGGCCCCTGTTCGGCCTGTTCATCCCCTTCATGTACTGGCGGATGTGGAAGCTGGACAAGGAACGCCGGGCGTCGGAGCAGTCGGTGGCCCAGGCCCCGGCCGTCGAGGACGTGCCGGAGGCCAAGCCGCGGCGCTCGCCGACCGAGTGGCGGACCGCCGCGCCCGCCGACGGCCCGGACGACGCGATGGCGCAGTACAACAGCTACCTCGCGGCGTTGAGCGCGAGAGACGGAGAGTAAGTCGATGAAGGGGTCTCTCACCCGCTTCCGGTTCATGGCCTACCTGACCGGTGTCGGCCTGCTCGTGCTGACCGTCGGCGTGATCCTGAAGTACACCGCCGACGCGCCGACGCTGGTCGCGGTGGTCGGTCCGATCCACGGCTTCCTGTACATGATCTACCTGGTGTGTGCCTTCGACCTGTCGCTCAAGTCGAAGTGGGCGCCGCTGTACACGCTCGGCGTGCTGCTGGCCGGCACCATCCCGTTCCTGTCCTTCGTGGCCGAGCGCAAGGTGACGCACCGCGTGACCGCGAAGATGGCCGAGACCGCACCAGCCGCATAGGACATTGCGTGACGTCGCGGTAACGCGGCGGACCTAGACTCCGCCGATGACCGTGCACCCTGTCGACCAGCGGCTCCCCGCCGGTCAGCTGCTCACGTTCGGCCTCCAGCACGTGCTCGCCATGTACGCGGGCGCGGTGGCCGTGCCGCTCATCGTCGGCGGCGCGATGCATCTGTCCACTGCGGACATCGGCTACCTGGTCAACGCCGACCTGCTGGTGTCCGGCGTGGCGACCCTGGTGCAGTGCCTGGGAGTCTGGGTGTTCGGCGCGCGGCTGCCGATCATGCAGGGGTGCACCTTCGCGGCCGTGACGCCGATGGTGATGATCGGCACCACCGGCGGCGGGCTGCCCGCCGGCTACGGCGCGATCATCGTGTCCGGCCTGATGGTGGTGCTGATCGCGCCGTACTTCGCCAAGCTGACACGGTTCTTCCCGCCGGTGGTCACCGGCACGATCATCCTGGTGATCGGGGTGTCGCTGCTGCCGGTCGCGGTCGGCTGGGCCGCCGGCGGCGTCGGGGCGCCCGGATTCGGCCGGCCGGTCAATCTCGCGGTGGCCTTCGGCGTGCTGGTGCTCGTGGTGCTGGTGCATCGGTTCGTGCCCGGGCTGATCGGCCGCATCGCCGTGCTCGTCGGCATCGTGGTCGGCACGGTGGCGGCGATTCCGTTGGGACTGGCCGATTTCTCGGGTGTGGGCGGTTCGCCGGTGCTGGAGATCACCACGCCGTTCCACTTCGGACTGCCGACCTTCGAGCCGGGCGCGATCGTGGCGTTCGTGATCGTCATGCTGGTGACGATGACCGAGACCAGCGGCAGCGTGCTGGCCGTCGGCGACATCGTGGACCGGCCGGTGGACAGCGTGACCCTGACCAGGGCGCTGCGGGCCGACGGCCTGTCCAGCCTGCTCGGCGGCGTGTTCAACACGTTCCCCTACACGGCTTTCGGGCAGAACGTCGGCCTGGTGGCGCTGACCCGGGTGCGCAGCCGGTACGTGGTGGCCACCGCGGGCGGGATTCTGGTGCTGCTGGGGCTTTTCCCGGTGCTGGGGGAGATCGTCGCCTCGGTGCCGATGCCCGTGCTGGGCGGAGCCGGAATCGTCATGTTCGGCTCCGTGGCGGCCGGCGGTGTGAGGATGCTTCGGCAGGTGTCGTTCGACGGCAACTCCAACCTGATGGTCGTCGCCGTCGCCCTGGGCATCGGCCTGGTGCCGGTGGCCGCCCCCACCGTGTACGCCCAGTTCCCGGGCTGGTTCCAGACCGTCATGAACTCCGGCATCAGCGCCGGCAGCATCGCCGCCGTGCTGCTCAACCTGCTCTTCAACGGTGTGAAGGTGAACACTCAACCATCAGAGCCGAAATAGTTGAGCGCTTGACCATGTTGACCGGGGCATGACCGCGACGCTGACCGATGTCCTCGAGCTCGAGCGCTCCGCCCAGGAGCTGCTGTTCCACGAGGCGCGAACCGCCAACACCTTCGCCGACGAGCCCGTCTCCGACGAGCAGCTGCGGGCCATCTACGACCTGGTCAAGTGGGCCCCGACCAGCATGAACATCCAGCCCCTCCGCGTGACCTTCGTGCGCTCCGCCGAGGCCCGCGCGCGGCTGCTGCCGCACATGTCCGAGGGCAACCGGGGCAAGACCGGCACCGCCCCCGTGGTGGCGATCCTGTCCGCCGACAGCGACTTCCACGAGCACCTGCACCGCACCTTCCCGCACGTGCCCAACGCCAAGGACCGCTTCCCCGACGCCGGCAAGCGTGCGGAGACGGCCCGCTTCAACGCCCTGCTCCAGGTCGGCTACTTCATCCTCGGCGTCCGCGCCGCCGGCCTGTCCGCCGGCCCCATGACCGGCTTCGACGCCGCGGGCGTGCGTGAGGAGTTCTTCGCCGACGGCACCCAGGAGCCCCTGGTCATCGTGAACATCGGCAAGCCCGGCCCGGACGCCTGGTTCCCTCGACTGCCCCGCCTGGAGTTCGACGAGGCCGTCGAGGTGCTGTGATCCGGCGCTAGAACGGAATGTCGACCGAGCAGGACGGCACCGGGACCCGGGGAAAGCCGATGGGCGGCGAAACGAAATTGCAGATCTTCGCCTTGGTGATGTGCTGAACGAAGATGCCCGTGTTGGTCTTGTTGCGATCGGCGGAAACGGTGGCGAACACCCCGGTGTCCAGTGTCACGTCGACATCGGCCCAATGGATTTTGGCCGCGTTGCCGGTGTGGATCCAGACCCATCCGTGTTTGCCGTCGTTTCCCGCACAGTTGTCGACCTGGATTTCGGTGCCGTCGAACGTCGCCGACCGTGCGCACCCCGCCGGTCTCGCCGTGGCCGTCCCCGTGGTCACCGCGCTGGACAGGGCCAGTGTCAGCGCGACCGCACCGACCGCGCCGAGCAGACGTCGGCGCGAACGGGCGTGGTTTTCCGGCAATGTGAGACCGCTTCGATCCTGCACTGCTAACTCCCGGGTTCGAGGCCTGCCGATTGTTGCGGACAAGTCGAACCGTAGGCTTCGGCATTTGCTCCGATCCAGCGCCACGGGCCGTTGATGCAATTATCCGTGCCCGCCGAATGTCGTGTCGACCTCGGTGAACAGAAGTCAATCCCACATCCGGACGCCATGCCCTCGAATGAGGACACGGCCGCTCAGAGACGGACCGGCACGGGGACGATCCAGCGCTGGATGCTGGTGTCGGACAGGGTCTGGGCGATGAGCCGGTCCTGGATGCGGGCGTCGGGCTCGGCGCCGCGGGCCATGACGGCGGCCTTGGCGGCGAGGTCGGCCAGGATCGCCGCCTCGGCCTCGCCGCGGGTGAGGTAGACGGCGACCGGGGCGGTGATCTCGCGGCCGACCCTGGGGGTGATTCGCACCACGACGGCGTGCAGGTGCCGGAAGCCGGCCGGCGGCTCGGGGGTGTCGGAGGACAGGGCGTCGATCAGGTCGCCGAGGGGTATCGTGGGGCCGGTCGGCGTCCAGTCGGGGAAGGCCGCGCGGACCGGGAACGGCGGCTCGAAGGGCAGCGGCATCATCTTCGCCACCATCACCGCCGGGCCGAAGTCGGTCTCCTCGTCCTCCTGCCAGAAGAAGCCGGCGGCGCACACGTAGTCCCGGATGTCGCCGGACTCCAGCACGAAGGCGTCCGGCGGGAAGTCCTCGTCCTCGTGCGGCCGCCGTACGACCAGGCCGTCGTACTCGGACCGGATGCACTGCCGCTCCACGACCTTGAACAGCAGGTCAATGCGGGTCGGCGCGCCCGTCTCGGCGACGGACAGCAGCAGCTGCCCGTGGGTCACGGTCTGCAGCCAGATGCGGACGCGGCGGTCGGTGCGGAAGAGCTCCATGCCGGTCATGCTGCCCGCCGCCACCAGCGGATTTCGGCCGGCGGCGGCCGTGAGCGGGTGTCGGTTTGGCGCGCGGCGGCGGCTGTGGTTGGATATCCATGGTCGTTGGTTTTGTGTTCGTGTTCATCCACGCGCTCGCGAAACAAGTGTTGCGGGCATATTGGTTTTCCTCCAGGAAGAGCTTCCCGCCGCAAGCGGCTCGGTCCGTGGCAGCCGCGGCGGACCGATAGGCACCCTGTAGAGGAGACACCATGGCTGAGGGCACCGTGAAGTGGTTCAACTCGGAGAAGGGCTTCGGCTTCATCTCCCCCGACGACGGTGGCGCCGACCTGTTCGTGCACTACTCGGAGATCCAGGGCAACGGCTTCAAGTCGCTCGAGGAGAACCAGCGCGTGCGCTTCGAGGTCGGCCAGGGCCAGAAGGGCCCGCAGGCCCAGGCCGTCAACGCCGTCTGAGCGTAGACACCAGCAAAAAACCGCGGCCCGGTGGCGAAAGCCACCGGGCCGCGGTGCTGTCCGGGGTCAGAAGGCCGCCGGCACGACGTAGCTATGACACAGATTCCTCATTGATCACGAAATGTGGGACCAGGGTAATCCGTATGTAACAGACTACACTGGGGCCAGTACAGCCTCCTCAGGATTGGCGATAAGGCTCGCTGTTTTTAATATGCACACCCTCCGGCGGCTCAGTTTGATCAGGAATAGCTTAGATTTGAAACATCGTATAGTCGACCATAAGAGAATGCGTCACTAGGCAGTGTATGCTATCGTTCGAGACCCTGCGGTCCGGGCTACCCCTGAAGGGGAGCGTCACAAAGGCTGTCGTGGAGTGGTCTACGAGCATCCGGTTCCTTGTGTGGTAAGGTAATATGATAGCGACAGGTAGAATGCACCGCTTAAATCCCGCACGGACTGTGGGGATGTCGATGAGGGTAAAGCAAGGCATATCGAAGTGCTTAAGGCCGCGTGTGGCGAACCTCAACATGATCCGATAGTGTATCTCAAGCACGTTCGTTCGAACCGACGGGCAGCTGGTCGACACACAAGAAGCCATCGCCATCTGTATTTCGATATGTTCGCAGGCACGCCGACGGCGCGGGCCACGGCCCGAAGGTAGGCGTTGAGCCCGACGGTGAGCGCGGCCGAGACGTCCTCGCGGGCGCTGTCGTCGTCGAGGCCGAGCATTTCGAGCAGGGTGCCCCGGTCGTCGGCGTCGAGGCAGTGGTCGGCGACGGTGCGGGCGGCCAGGGCCTGCTGGGTTCGCATCGCCTGCTGGGCGTCCGAGTGGACCTTGGACATCCGGGCGCCGTCACCACTGGGCACGCGGTCCGACGTCATGTCGGCGCTCCCGTCTTCGGCCCCGTTGCTGCGGCCGATCACATAGCCGGGGGCCGACACCGGCTGAGGCGCTGGCGTGCGAGGTGCTCCCGACCCGGTCAACGTACCTCAGTTCCCGCCTCACTGACCCTGGCCCGCCACCGGGAACGGCCAGGGATTGGGCTGGCAGACCTTGCCGTCGCGGGGCACGACGATGCCCTGCGGGTTCTGGGTGGTGAGGTCGGCGAGGTCGTTGTTCGCGGTGGACAGTGTCTGCTGCATCATCACCGGCGCCAGCCCGCCGCTGTCGGCGCACGGCAGGTGGTTGCCGCCGAAGAAGTGCCCGACCTCGTGGTTCACAGCGTACTGCTGGTACAGCAGGATGTTGCCCTGGAACGCCACCGCGCCGCGCTCCCAGCGGGCGTCGTTGAGGTAGACGTTGTCGTCGAGGCGGCAGGACGTGTCGTACGGGATGTCGAAGCCGCACACCTTGGGATCACGGGTGGTCTGCTGCGACGCCAGGCGGATGTGCAGGTCGGCCTTTCCCGAGTCGACGCGCTTCAACGAGATCTGGCCGCCGCCGATCCAGCTCTTGGGGTTGGACAGGGTGTTCTGCACGGTCTCGGCGAACAGCGCGTCGCCGCCGACCGGCTGGAAACCGTCCTCCACCTCGATGGTGTACGTCGTGAGCTTGCCCTTGCCGATCTGGGCCGAGGCACCGGGCACGACGTGGAAGGTGCCCTTGCCGACCGCGGGAATGGGGCCGCCGTCGGGCAGTTGGGCCGACGCCAGCTGCTTGGCGAACTTGGCCCCGGGCGGGGCCTCGCCGATGGACACGGGCGTCGACGCGCCGGCGGCCACCGGCGTCGGTGTCGGCTCGGCCGGCGGCTGCTCCTTCAGCACGCGGAAGCCCGTGATCGCCGTCAGGGCGATGACCAGCGGAAACGCGTACACCAGCCAGCCCGCCCCGACCTTCTTGCGCGCGGGGCGCGGCGGCTCCGCGGGCGCGGCCAGGGGCTGGACCGCGCGCCTCGAGTTCTGCCGGGCCTGCCGTAGTCGGCCACCGGCCGTCAGTCGCGCCATGGTGCTTACTACGCGCGAGTAGGCATTTGGGTTTGCTCAGACGTTGACCAATTCCAGGTCGCGGCCGGTCGTGCGGGGACCGAACATGCCCACGTCGAAGGCCACGACGATCATGGCGGCGGCCACCACCGAGAACAGCACGGCCGAGTTGGTGGCGTGCAGCAGCGGCACCAGCACGAACGGCATGGCGGCGCTCGACAGCCGGGACAGCGCGTAGGTCGAGCCGGCGGCGGTGGAACGCAGTCCGGTCGGGAAGATCTCCGCCTGGTAGACGTGGAAGGCGTTGGAGAAGACGTTGCTCACGGCCGTGTACAGGAAGCCGAAACTCAGGATCAGCGCCTCCGACGAGGCGAAGCCGAAGGCCAGGCCGCACACCGCCATGCCGAGGCCGGCGGCGATCACCAGGTGCTTGCGCTCGACCCGCTCGATGATCGGCAGCGACAGCGCCGCCCCGACCGGGTAGCCGATGAACGTGATGCCGCTGAACAGCAGCGACTGCACGATCGGATAGCCCTTGGCCGCCAGCACCGTCGGCACCAGCGTGCCGAAGCCGTAGTAGCCGAACGTCTGGAGCAGGTGGAACACGGCCATCATCAGCGTGCGCCTGCGGTACGGCGGCCGCAGCAGCGCCCCGACCGAGGCGGTGGTGTTGGGCGTCTCATCGGCTGCCGGCTCCGGCAGGTCGCCGCCGGCCTCGGCCTCGAACCGGGCGACGATCTTCTCCGCCTCCTCGCGCCGTCCCACCGATTCCAGCCAGCGCGGCGACTCCGGCAGCCCGGTCCGCAGCAGGAAGACGACGACCGCGCCGGCCGCGCCGATCACGAACAGCCAGCGCCATGCGTCCGGGTTCAGCGGTACCAGCCCGGCCGCCAGGAAACCGACCGCCGGCACGCCCAGGAACGACAGCGTGTAGGCGATTCCCGTGTACAGGCCCCGTTTTTTCGGCGGCAGCAGGTCGCCGAGGTACGCGTCCGACACCGCGGGCTCGGCCCCGATGCCCACGCCGGCGAAGAAGCGGCTGGCCATCAGCGTCCACGGCCCGATGCTGAACGCGCCCAGCAGCGAGAACACCGAGTAGATGCCCAGGCTCAGCAGGAACGCCCGCCTGCGGCCGATCCGGTCGGCCAACCGTCCCAACAGGATCGCGCCGACGAACATACCGATGAACGTCGAGGCCAGCACCAGCGGCAGGATTGCCTTGTCCAGATGGAACTGCGCCACCAGCACGTTGGCCAGCGTGCCGGCCAGGAAGATCTCGTAGATGTCGAAGAACAGGCCGAGGCCCACCGCGACCGTGGCCAGCCGGTGCGACCGCGTGATGGGCAGCCGGTTCATTCTCGCCGCAACAGACACGCGAGCAACCTAGTGCAGCGGCGCGACCGCTGTGCGTCACCTGGCCAGCAGTGCCCGCAGCGTGTTCGCGGTGCCGGTGGATTCGAGCTCTTCGGCCAGCTCCTTGGTCAGGGTGTCCTGGTCGCCGGTCAGCCGGGCCTCGTTGACGAACACGCCCGCCCCCGGCACGGTCGCGCCCAGCTCCACGAGCACGGGCCGCAGGTGCAGGTCGACGGACAGGGCGTGCTTGTCCGACGCGGCGACCTGGAGCGGCACCGCCACCACGCCCTTGAGCGCGCCGCCGGGGAGCTGGTCGAGCACCGCCTTGAGCAGGCCGGTGTAGCTCGCCTTGTACGTCGGCGACGCCACCACGAGCACATTCGTAGCGGCCAGCGCCTCCAAGGCCGCCTTCACTGCGGTCGCGCCCGGCGTGAACACCTGCTCCGCCAGCTCGGCGGCGTCGACGACCGGGCCGGCCGTGGCGTCGCCGACAACACGGTGCAAGGCGTCGCGCAGCGCGAGGGCCGCGTTGAGGGTGCGGGAGGCGGGACGGGGGTTGCCGACGAGCACGCCGCTGGTGATGGACATGTCCCGAGCATCCTCATCCGGCCGGGCCGCCCGCAAGCGTTCTCATCATGTGGTGTGATCAGGCCCGTGAGCCGGGCCGTCGAGGACACCAACCGCCGCATGCTGCGGGCCCGGGACACCATGGACCGGCACTACGCCGAGCCGCTGGACGTGCCGGCGCTGGCCCGCGTCGCGCACGTGTCGGAGGCGCACTTCATCCGCACCTTCCGGGCCACCTTCGGCGAGACCCCGCACCGCTACCTCCAGCGGCGCCGGGTGGAGCGGGCGATGTTCCTGCTCCGCTCGTGCGATCGCAGCGTCACGGACATCTGCCTGGAGGTGGGCTTCACCAGCCTCGGCACCTTCAGCCGCACCTTCCGGGACATCGTCGGCGAGACCCCGTCGGCCTGCCGGGCCCGCGGGCCGCTCGCACCCGTGCCCACCTGCTTCGCCATGTCCTGGATGCGGCCCCACGACTGAGCAGTTTTGGATAAGCGATCGCCCGGGGGCCGGCACTAGCGTCTGAGTCATGTTCAACTCGCTGACCATTTCCCAGATCTTCGTGCTCGACCAGGACCAGGCGCTCGACTTCTACGTCGGCAAGCTCGGGCTGGAGGTCAACACCGACGCCGACCTCGGCTTCATGCGGTGGCTGACGATCAACGTGCCGGGCCAGAAGGACCGGGAGATCCTGCTGGAGCGCCCCGGCGCGCCCCGCATGGACGAGGCCACCGCGGCCCAGGTGCGCGAGCTGCTCACCAAGGGCGCCATGGCCGGCACCCTGTTCTTCACCACCGAGGACTGCCAGAAGACGTACGAGACGCTGCTGGCCAAGGGCGTCGAGTTCACCGACGCGCCGACCAAGCGCGACTACGGCATCGACTGCGGCCTGCGCGACCCCTTCGGCAACGCAATCCGTTTCAGCCAACCCCTTGGCTGACGGCCGCTCCATGCAGGGAAGGACGCCTTACCCTCGTTGACCGCGGGTAAGGCGTCCTTCCCTGCATCACAGGGTCACTTCAGGGGCGGGTCGAGGGAGGTCACGCCGGGGCGGATCGGCCAGTTGTCGCCCAGGGCCGGCACCGGCGTCCTGGCGATGGCCGCGCCGGCCGCCTTGTCGCCGGCCTGGTCCTTCGCGGCGTGGAAGATGTCCACCGCGATCGACTGGTCGAACACGTTGATCTGCTGGTACGGCCACACGCTCTGGCCCTTCTCGGCCGCCGGGATCAGGAAGTCCACGGCCTTGAGCAGGTTGCCGCCGCTGGGGCTGGTGTAGTGCCACAGGTCGATGCCGAGGTTGTGGCCGATCTCGGCCAGCCGGCCCAGCGCCACCAGGTTGAAGTTGGAGTAGTGCCACGACATCGTGCGCGACAGCTCCAGCGGCTGGCTGCCGTCGGGCTTGATCTGCTTGTCGATCCGGTTCAGCTTCACCGACTCGACAATGCTGCGGGCCAGCTTGGTGTTGCCGATGTAGACGGCCATCGCGGCGTTCTGCTGGTCGATGAAGCTGCCGTGGTTGTTGGTGGCGGCCAGTTCCAGCTTGGCCTGCGGGCTGGTCTGCATCCACGTCAGGAACTTGCCGAACCAGGCCTTCAGGCCCGTGGAGTCCTGGCCCTTCCAGCCCGGCGCGCCCGACTCCAGCACGGTGACCGCGTCCAGCACCTGGGTCAGGCTCTGCGAGGAGTCGATGATGCCCGTGCCGGAGATCTTGGTGCTGCACGGGATGATCTGCGCGAAGTTCAGGTTCGGGTTCATCGCCGTGGCCGGGTTCAGGAACCACGTGCGGATGTCCAGCTCGGCCCGCGCCGCGTACTTCGGGTCGCCGCTGTAGTACCAGGCCAGCGCCAGGTCGCGGATCGCGTCCCACGCCACCATGCGGTAGGTGTGGTCGGTGATCGCGTCGGCCTCGGGATTGCGCTGGCCGTCCTTGTTGACGTACGGGCAGCCCTGCGGGTTGTCCGGCGTCTTGGTGCCGGCCCACCAGTACGGGGCCTGGCTCATGTAGTCGTGCTTGTCGCCGCTGGGCGGGGTCTGCGGCTTGTCCGTCACCGACCACGGGCCGGTCTTCAGGTCCGCGTCCGCCGCCTTGATCAGCGCGGCGTACGCGGTGCGGGTCGCCTTGGACGCGGTGCCCGTCACGAGCTGGATCTTCACGGAGGCCAGGGCGTGGCCGTCCATCACCACGGTGTGCGGGGTCTTCACAGAGGCTGCGTCGTGGTTCAACGGGGCCATTATCAGGCCCACCGTCGTCACCAGCGCCGCACCGAGCTGTCCGATCACCTATCCACGTCCTCACGAGGAAGGAGCCGCGCTCGTGCTCGGGGACGAGTCGAGGCGGCAGGGCGGTGGCGGTCGGCAGTGCTTTTCTACGCGCGGGGAAGCGCCCAGGTCAACGGGTCTGAAGAGGTTTCCGGTTTGTCCTGGGCCGCATGGCTGACGTGACCGGCGCCCATGATCGGCCGCACGGCGGTGCGTGAGGGCGGGGCCGCGGCCGATGTTCACATTTGTGGACATGACAACGATGTCATCGCGAAAGGGTGAACACGATGTCGTTATCCCCGACGCTGGCTCTGGCCGCGCTGGCGACCCTGTCGATTCAACTCGGGCCGATTCCTGCTACACCCGCGGTGCCGGCGCAGCCGGCACTGGTGGCCGACCCTGCATCCGTGGTCAACACGTTCATCGGCACCAGCAACGCCGCCGATGACTTCCCGGGCGCTGACGTGCCGTTCGGCATGGTCCAGTGGAGCCCGGACACGCCGAGCCGCCCGGACGGCGGCGGTTACGAGTACAACGACTCCTCGATCACCGGCTTCAGCCTCACCCACATCGCCGGCCCCGGCTGCGGCGCCATGGGTGACGTGCCGTTCCTGCCGACGACCGGCGCGGTCAACGGCTCCGCCACGGCTGCGTTCTCGCACGCCAATGAGCAGGCCGACGCCGGCTACTACAAGGTCAAACTCAACTCCGGCATCACCACGGAGCTGACCACCACGACCAGATCCGGCATGGGGCGCTTCACGTTCCCCGCGACCAAGCAGGCCAACCTGCTGATCAAGCTGGCCGGCAGCCAGACCTCGGTCAGCAACACGACCGTCACGGCGGTCAGCAACACCGAGATCGTCGGGTCGGTCACGACCGGGCACTTCTGCGGTGCGAGCCCCACCTACACCGTGTACTTCGCCGCCAAGTTCGACCAGCCCTTCACCACCAGCGGAGGTTTCGCCGCCGCGTCCGGCCCCGCACCGGACACCGCCCGCCCGGGCGCGCCCGCCCAGCCGCCGACCGCCACCCCGCAGCTGGCCGGGCCGTCCGGCGAGTACCTGACCTTCGACACCACCGCCAACCAGGTCGTGCAGGCCAAGGTCGGCGTCTCGTACGTGTCGACGGCCAACGCCCAGGGCAATCGGGACACCGAGAACGCGCAGTGGAACTTCGACGCCGTGCACCAGGCCGCCCACACGGCGTGGAACAGCATGCTGGGCCGCATCGCCATTGCCGGCGGCACCACCACCCAGCAGCAGACGTTCTATTCGGCGCTGTACCACTCGCTGCTGCATCCGAACGTGTTCTCGGATGTGAACGGGCAGTACATCGGTTTCGACAACAAGGTGCACAGCGTGGCCGCCGGGCACGCCCAGTACGCCAATTTCTCCGGCTGGGACATCTATCGATCCCAGGCCCAGTTGTCGGCTCTGCTGGCGCCCGACAAGGCCAGCGACATCGCCCAATCCATGGTCAACGACTATTCGCAGAGCGGCATGCTGCCCAAGTGGTCGTTGAACAACGGTGAGACGTACGTGATGGTCGGTGACCCCGGAACGGCCATTCTCGCCGACTACTACGCCTTCGGCGCCCGCAATTTCGACACCTCCACGGCGTTGACCGCCATGGTGCACGAGGCGTCCGTGCAGAACAACATCCGCCCTGGTCAGAACTACCTGACCACCCCCGGCTACCTGCCGGCCGACGGCCAGTGGAACTGCTGCAACTTCTACGGACCCGTGTCGACGCAGCTGGAGTACGACACCGCCGACTTCGCTTTGTCTTCATTCGCCGGCGCTGTGGGCGATTCCGCTAACCAGACTCGATTCGCCAACCGTGCCCAGGAGTGGGCCAACGTGTTCAACCCCTCCAGCAAGTTCATGCAGCCCCGGCAGGCCGACGGCTCGTGGACCGGCGGATTCAACGCCGCCAGCGGCAGCAACTTCGTCGAGGGCACCTCATGGCAGTACACCGGCATGGTTCCGTTCAACGTCCATGGCCTGGCCACTGCCTTTGGTGGAAACGCGGCGTACATCTCGTATCTGAACAGCGTGCTGTCCGGTTTCAACGGCGCCGGCGGCAGCAAGTCTGATCTCGGCAACGAGCCCAGCATCGAGCTGCCGTGGGAGTACGACTACGTGGGTCAGCCGTATCGCACGCAGCAGGTGATTCGGCAGGTCCAGGACCAGATCTGGACCGACAAACCCAACGGCCTCGCCGGCAACGACGACCTGGGCACCATGAGCGCCTGGTACGTGTGGTCGGCGCTGGGCATGTTCCCGGAGACCCCGGGCACCGCCGACCTGGCGTTGGGCAGCCCGATGTTCACCCAGGCCGTCATCACGCTGCCCGGCGGGCACGCGCTGACCGTCAACGCGCCGCAGGCCGCCGACAACGCGCCGTACGTGCAGTCCTTGTCCCTCAATGGATCCACGTGGAACAACGCGTTTCTCCCACCGTCAATCGTCAACACCGGTGGGACGCTTGACTACGTGCTCGGCACCACCGCCAACACCTCGTGGGCCGCGTCCTCCCCGCCGCCGTCGTATCCCGGCACCGGGGCTCCGTACGTCAAAACGGGGCCGATCACCTCGGCGCTGGCCGGCAAGTGCGTCGACGACAACCACAGTGGTGTCGGCAACAACACCGCGATCCAGCTGTACGACTGCAACAGCTCCAACGCCCAGCGGTGGGCCGCTCCCGGCGACGGCAGCCTGCAGGTGATGGGCAAGTGCATGGACGTGGTGAATTCCGGCACCGCCAACGGCGTCAAGGTGCAGCTCTACGACTGCAACAGCTCCGGGGCCCAGCAGTGGCAGGTCAAGGGCACCGGCCTGGTCAACCCGCAGTCCGGGCGGTGCCTGGACGACCCCAACAGCACCACCGCCAACGGCACCCAGCTGCAGATCTACGACTGCAACAACTCCAACGCCCAGTCCTGGACCTTGTCCTAGCCGATCACCCCCGCGAGCCGCCCGGCGCGGGTGGCTCGCGGGGGTGAGTCCGGGTCTCGGTTTTGCGCTGTTCGGCCTACCACTCGTGCCTCGGCGATACAGTGGCTGCGTGGACGGTGTCGGCGCGCTGGTGATCGGCCTGCTCTCTGGACTGCACAGCGCGTTCGGACTGCGGGTCTGCAATGGTGACTGGCTGCTGACGACTGCGCTGGCCGGTGGGTTGTTCGCGTTGGCCCCGATCGCCGCGGCCATGCTCGTGTCGCTGATCCGCAAGGTCAGCGGCAACAGCTACCACCCCGGCATGGTGATCCTGTTCACGGCGATCGGCGTCGTCGGCAACCTGTTGCTGCCGCTCTCCGCCTTCAACGGGGCCACCGTGGCGTTGCAGAACCCGGGTCAGTTGGCCGGCGGCAACACCCTCGGCGAGAGCTTCTGTTACGTGCTGTCCAGCCAGAACGACCTGCTCGCCGGCTCCATGCGGGCCGCTCGGGCCATCACCAGCTCCGAGAGCGGGCCGGTGCGCTGGCTGGCCATCGCCTCGTTGATCATCGTGCCGGCCTTCGTGCTGTTCTGGATCACCCGGCAGGCCAAGAACGCCTTCCGTGGCGGCGCCCGGTGGCCCGCCCGGCTGTACTACGCGCCGTTCGTCATCTTCATCTTCTCCACCTTCAGCCTGCCTGCCGGTGTCGTCGGCATGCTGTGGCTCGGCTTCCTTCCCGTCAGCGCTGTCGGTGTCCTGGCCGTGAAGCTGCTCGGCACGCCCAGCGACGGCGTGCTCCATCCGTCTTCGCCGCCCGACAAGGCTTTGAGCGAGCAGCGCCCCGTGCCGCCTTCTCTGCCTCCCGCCTCACCGGTCAAGCCGGCGGCCAAGCCTCAGTCGCAGGCCCCCATGCCCCGCCAAAATCCGGCGACGGCCACCGCCATGCCTCGGCAGAACCCGCCCACGCAGATGTACTCGCAGTCTTCCCCGCCTGTTGGCCCCCCGCCGCGTCCTCAGGTTCGGCCTCCTCTGCCTCCCCCCACCCGTGTCCAGCCCGCCGGTCCTTCTCTGGCCAGCGGCTTGGCCATGACCCCCGGCCCTCTCCCGTGGGCCACCCCTCCCGCTCCCGATCCCGACAAGACCGTCTTCAATCCCTTGGACGCCCCGACGAAGTTCGACAACACCGGCGACTCCTTCGGCGGTCGCTTCCGTCGTATCCGTCAGCTCGGCGCCGGCGGGTTCGGCAAGGTGTGGCTGGCCATGGATTCCAACCTGAACCGCCAGGTCGCCATCAAGATCGCCCACACTTCGGATGCCGACACCCAGGAGCGCATGTACCGCGAGGCCCGCGCCCTGGCCGCCGTTCGTCATGAGAACTGTGTGCACGTGTACGACATTCTCGAGGAGGACGACGGCATCGCCATCGTCATGGAGTATGTCGAGGGTTTCTCGCTGGCCCAGGCCATGCAGCGCAACGGTCTGCTCGACGACGTCGCCGCCGCCCGCCTGTGGTCCACCCTCGCCGGTGCCCTGTCCGCCGCCCATGAGAAGTCCGTTCTGCATCGGGACCTCAAGCCCTCCAACGTCATCATCGATCCCGAGGGCATTCCCCACCTCATCGACTTCGGCCTCGCCCGTCGTCGGGGCGACAGCACTCTCACCGCCACCGGCATGATGATGGGCACCCCCGACTACCTGGCCCCCGAGGTCGCCCGCGGCGAGACCGCCAGCCCCGCCTCCGACGCTTGGCAGCTCGCCGCCACCGTCAGCTACGCCCTCACCGGCCACCCCCCTCGCGGCACCCGTGAAAACCCCATGGCCGCCCTGTTGGCCGGCGCCAACGCCGAGCCCAACACCAAGCTGCCCGAGCGTTCCGTGCACCGCCGGCTGTTGATGGCCTCCCTCGACAAGGAGGCCGGGCACCGTCCCACTCTCGGGCGGGTGCAGCAGCAGTTGGACGGCTGGCTGGCGAACTCCGGTGTGTCGCAGCGGGGTCCCGTGACCACCGTGACCCGCCGCATGTGACTGGCTGGATCTGACTGCCGGTTTTGGCGGCGGGTTGTCTGGTGGTGGACGTGTGCTGCGGCGGACGTGAGCACGGTTCGGGTGGCAAGGCCGCGACGTCATGGAGGGCGTCAAGTACACGGTTGGCCATCGTGGTCGCGGCAGCGGTCCCGCCGACATCGCTGCTTCCGGCCTTGGCCGACCGGTGGTCGAGGTCGCAGGACCGGGCGGGGTGGGTGCGGCAGGACATGGCGGACAGGACGTCGGGGGAGATTCGATCACCCGAGCGGGTTTGTCCTTCATATCAGCGAGTTGCGCCGGCAGCAAGATCGACTCGAATCGCGACAGACTGAAAGCCCTTGCCGGGCGACGACTTCAGGTGACGGAAGTTGTGGGCGTGAGAAGGGAATCTCACGCCCACAAGGGCTTCAGGGAAGCAACAAGCCGGTCAACAGGCGCTCCAAGATGTCGATGCCGTGCTCCGTAAGCACAGACTCGGGGTGGAACTGGGTGGAGGCGAAGCCGGGAGAGCGCAAGGCATGCACCTCGCCGGTGGCGGGGTCGGCACACACGTCGACGCCGGGAACGACACCGGTGGCGACGAAGGTGCTGTAGAAGCCGACACGCTGGGGCTGGCCGAACAGGTCGATGGAACGCTGCATTCCCTGGTACGGCTGGGACTTGCGGATGAGGGGGAAGCCGAGCAGCGAGGAGAGAACCTGGTGTCCGAGGCAGATGGCCAACAACGGGGTGCCGGACTCCAACACGTCGAGGATGACGCGGCGCAGGGCGGCGATCTTGGGGGAGGTGTGCTCGCGAGGGTCACCGGGGCCGGGACCGGCGATGACGAGGTCGTAGCCGGCGAACACGGGAGAAGAGTCATGGGAGACGACGGTGACGGAGAAACCCAAGGACTGTAGGAGATGTGACAGCATGGCGGTGAAGGTGTCCTCGCCGTCGACGACCAAGGCGCGCAGGCCGGAGAAGGGGCCGACGGAAGAATCCCGGTGGTCCAACCAGAAGCGGGCGAGGCGGTCGTTGCGGGCGGCCAAGGCGGACAAGACCTGGACGTCGTCGGCGAAGGAAACACCGCCACTGTCCGGAGTGGACCGACCGTGCAGGGCGGACAGGATGCCGGCGGCCTTGGCGTAGGTCTCGGCGATCTCGTTCTCGGGCACGGAGTCGCGCACTAGGGTGGCGCCGACGGAGACGGCCAACGAGCCGGACGGGGAGATCTCGGCGGTGCGGATCAGGATGGGGGCGTCGAGGGAAGAGCCGTGGGGACCGATGAGGGCCAACACGCCGGCGTAGTAGCCACGGCCGCGCTGCTCGTAGCGGGCGATGACCCGGCAGGCGTTCTCCAACGGACTGCCGGTGACGGTGGGCGCGAACATGGTCTCACGAAGGACATCCCGAACGTCCACGGTGGTCTCACCGGCCAACAGGTACTCGGTGTGGGTCAGCCGGGACATCTCCTTCAGGTATGGCCCGAGCACCCGGCCGCCACGGGCGGCGACGCGGGCCATCATCTTCAGCTCCTCGTCGACGACCATGTACAGCTCGTCGGTTTCCTTGCTGTCGGCCAAGAACGCCAACAGCTCGTCACGATCGGACTGGCCGGAAGGGTGGCGGTAGGTGCCGCTGATGGGGTTCATCATGGCGATGCCGTCGGCCACGGAGACATGCCGCTCGGGAGTGGCGCCGACGAAGGTGCTGGCGCCGGTGTGCACGAGGAACGTCCAGTAGGCCCCACGTTCGGAAGCCAACAAGCGGCGGAAGACGGCCAAGGCGACGGCGGGCGTGTAGGACGGAATCGTTGCGGTGTAGGTCCGTTTGATGACGAAGTTGGCCCCGGCGCCCTGCCCGATCTCCTCGGCGAGCACCTTGCGCACGATCTCGCCGTAGGCCTCGTCGTCCACGTCGAAGCCGGCGTCGACCAGGTCGAAGGGGACGTCTTCGATCCGGGCCAACACGTCGGACAAGCTGATGGTTTCCCGTTCACGGACAAGCAGAGCCAACAAGGGCGCGCCGTCGTCGACGCACTCGAAGCCACGCTCGGCGATCTGCCGGTAGGGCACGATCGCCAGTACTTCCTTGTCGGACAAAGGAATTTCGGCCAACGACGCCACCTCGACGACGTCGCCGACGAGTACGTCGACGGTGTCGGGGGAGCGGCGCAGCAACGCGTAGGCGGTGGCAGAGGTGATCCGGTCGAGCAACATGGTCGGGCTCCTGGGAAAAGGGGCCGTCACAACCGAAGCCGGGCAAACAAAATGGCCGCCTCGGATGAGACGGCCACGGGGATGCGCGTGGGAGTGGGCCGCCTACCAGGCGGGCCACCAGTTCATGTTCTGACGCGCGGACACGGGCACAACGTACTACAGCCACCCGCGCCGACGGAAGGACCACCACAGCGCCACCGAAGCCACCACGATCACCAGCGACGACACCCAGAAGCCCCACTCGGTGTTGATGCCGGGATAGGTGACGTTCTGGCCGTAGAAGCCGGTGATCAGCGTGGGCACAGCGATGATCGCGGCCCAGCTGGTGACCTTCTTCATGATCACGTTGAGCTGGTTGCTCTGCACGGTCAGCTCGGTCTCCCGCAGGGTGGCGGCGAGGTCACGGAGCGCCTCGATGCGGCCGGCGGCCTTCAGCACGTGGTCCTGGACGTCGCCGAAGTACGGGCGCATGGTGCGGTCGACGAGGTGCGAGCCGTGCCGCAGGACGCCCTCCAGGACCTCCCGCATGGGCCCGGCGACCTTGCGCAGGGCCATCAGGCTGCGGCGCAGGCGGTACGAGTGGCGCTGGAGGGGCTGGAGGTCGACCCGCTCGGCGAACAAGGCCTCCTCGATCTGCTCGATCCGCTCGTCCAGCAGCTGCACGGCGTCGATGTGGCTGTCCACGATGAAGTCGAGCAGCCCGTGCAGCAGGAAGGCCACGCCGCTCTTGGCCAGGTCGGCGTTGGTGTCCCAGCGGTCGACGACCTTGTTGATGTCGAAATGGGGATCCTTGCGCACGGTGACCAGCGCCGAGGGCGTGATGAACACGGAGATCTCGCTGGTGCTGAGCTTCTCCGTGTCCGGATCGACCGAGGCCAGGTAGGCCGACATGAACAGGTGCGACTCGTAGTGGTCCAGCTTGGGCCGCTGGTGCTCGGAGATGGCGTCCTCGACGGCCAGCCGGTGCAGGCCCAGCTCCTCGCTGATGACAGCCAGATCCGATTCGTCCGGTTCGCACATGTCCAGCCACAAGGTCACACTCGGTTCGGCCAGGTGGTCTGAGATCTCCGCGGGGTTGAAGTCCTCGGACGCGAGGACGCCGTTACGGTAGAGCCGGGTGCGAGCCATGGCTGCCAGGCTAACGGCCCGCCTCCGCCGCCCAACGCCGTTGAACGGGAAGGACCTGGCGTGCCGATCGAACCCCTGCTGCCCTCCACGGAGCGCGCCCTGCTGCACCGCGTCGCCGCCGAGCAGTCCACCAAGCGCGCGCCCTCGCTGGTCGCGGCGGTGGTGCGGGACGGGCAGATCGCGTGGAGCGGCGGCCGCGGCCGGGTCACGGGCGAAGTGCCCGGCGTGGACACGCAGTACCGGATCGGCTCGATCACGAAGACCTTCGTCGCCGCGCTGGTGATGCGCCTGCGCGACGAGGGCAAGGTGGAGCTGAACGCCCCGTACGACAAGTACGTGCCGGGCACGGCCTTCGGCGACGTGACCGTGGCTCAGCTGCTGGCCCACGCCAGCGGTATCACGGCGGAGTCGCCGGGCCAGTGGTGGGAGCGCACGCCGGGCGTGGAGTGGCCGGAGATGGCGGAGCGGGTCGGCGCGGAGGAGCTCAAGCACCGCCCGGGCCGCCGGTTCCACTACTCCAACCTGGGTTACGGCGCCCTCGGCGAGCTGGTGGCCCGCCAGCGCGGCATGAGCTGGCTGGACGCGGTCCGCACGGAGCTGCTGCAGCCGCTGGGCATGACCCGCACGACGCCGATGCCGGAGAAGCCGCACGCCGACGGCCTGGCCGTGCACCCGTGGGCCGACGTGCTGCTGCCGGAGCCGTCGCACGACGCGGTGTCGATGGCCCCGGCCGGCCAGCTGTGGTCGACGCTGACCGACCTGTCCCGCTGGGCCCGCGTCATCGCCGGCGACACGGGCGGCGTGCTGCGCCCGGACACCGTGGCCGAGATGCGGGAGCCGGCCGTGGTCGAGGACGGCGAGCAGTGGACCGGCGGCTACGGCCTCGGCTTCCAGCTGGCCCGCAACCGCAACCGCCGGCTGGCCGGGCACACCGGCTCGATGCCGGGCTTCCTGGCCACGGTCTGGGCGCACCCCGAGACCGGCACCGCCGCCATCGCCATGACCAACACGACCACCGGCGTCGACGTGCCGATGCTGGTCGCGGACCTGATCGACATCATCTCCACGCTGGAGCCGTCGATCCCGGCCGAGTGGGCGCCGCTGCCCGAGGTGGACCAGGACCTGCTGGCCCTGACTGGAACCTGGTACTGGGGCCCGGCGCCGCGGGCGCTGCGGCTGTCGCACGACGGCTGGATCAGCTTCACGGCGCTGTCGGGCGTCGGCGGGCGCGCGTCCCGGTTCCGGCCGACCGGCAAGGACACCTGGATCGGCCTCGACGGCTACTACGCGGGCGAGACGCTGCGGGTGGTGCGCCGTGAGGACGGCTCGGTCAGCCACCTCGACCTGGCCACGTTCATCTTCAGCCGGGAGCCGTACGAGACTGCGGCCGAGATTCCCGGCGGAGTGGACCCGAACGGGTGGCAGGCGCTGTAAACTGCCGCTCGATCGTTTCGACTTTAGGGGTGGAGAAGACGTGCTTCTGATCTGGGGTTTCCGCAGATACGTGCAGCAGCTGCTGATGACCATGCTGGTGTGCAACAACTGTCACAATCCGGCGGCGCACGCGCTGCGCAAGTTCACCACCAAGTTCACGTTCTTCTTCATCCCGCTGTTCCCGGTCAGCAACCGCTACCAGTTGCAGTGCACGTACTGCGGCAACGTCAGCGAGCTGTCCAAGGAGCAGTCGCTGGCCCTGGTGGCCCAGAACGAGACCGCCGCGCAGCAGCCGGCCGCCCAGCAGCTTCCGCAGAACCTGGGCTGAAGATCAAGGGACCGATACTGGCGTTGAACGTCAGGAAGGGCCCCTTACTGACGTTCAACGTCAGTAAGGGGCCCTTCCTGACATCGGTCACTTCACGTACTGGCTGATGACCTTGGTCATGACCTTGTCCAGTTCGTGCAGCTTGCTGATGTCGGGCACGGCGTCCTGGTTGCTGCCGCGCGGGGTGCTGGCCTGGATCAGCCCGGCGATCATGCCCAGCTGGTCGAGGTCGTTGTGCGGCGACACGTACACGTCGTACTCGTCGTAGGCCGGGTGCCCGGGCTTGGTGGTGTGGATCGTGTTGGTGAAGGCCTTGGCCGCCTTGCCGGACACGGACATGGTCTTCACGTTGGAGAACAGGTCGGGGCGGGCCCCGTACTTGCCCGGCGCGTACTTGGTGGCCACGTCGATGGTGATGGTCAGCGAGTGCGTCGGCTCAACGAAGAAGCAGTGCTGGCCCCACACCACGGGCCTGAAGGCGTCGCCGAACACCTCCTTCACCGCGTCAGCGGCGATGGCGCAGCCGATGGACGGCTGGGAATCGGTGCTGGGAAACCACTCCGCGAACGAGGCCGGCAGCGTGAACGGCTGGTACGGCGCGCAGTTGCCGTCGTTCTGGGGGAAGTCGATGCACGCGCCGACGGCGTCGGTGTCGGGCTCGTCGGGCTTGAACAGCAAGGGCCGCTGCGGTTTGGCGTTGCCGGGCGGCGCGCCGGCCAACGCCTTCTGGATCTTCACGGCCAGCGCGGTCGCGTTGTCGCAGCCCTTCAGCTTCACCTCGACGGTGACGGTGCCGTACAGCTTGTCGGGCGAGCCGGACGGCCCGAGGCCCCACTCGACGTAGCAGCTGGTGCTCATGTCGGAGACGTTGGCGGTCTTGTCGCCCACCTGACGAGGCGTGCGGTTGGCGCCGGCCAGCGGATCCGAGTCGTACTTGACTTCCACCTGTCCCAGCTCGGTCAGCTTGCCCTTGCCGTCGTCCTGGCTGGCCGAGCAGCTGTCGTACGGCGAGCGCGCGGAATCCATGTCCAGCTTGACCTTCTTGGCGTCCAGGTCCGGCAGCGCCGCGGTCAGCAGCGAGCAGCCGTCCCAGTTGCCCATCGGCCGCGAGGCCGGCATGGCGACGGCGTCGGGGTTGCCGAGCTTGCCGATCACGCCGGCGGCGGCCGCCTTGGCCTGGTCACAGGAATTGGTCTTGGACTCGTAGCCGGGCTTGTCCCGGAGCTCGATCGACATGAAGAAGCTGACCGGGATGTCGACGGAGCACTCCGGGCGGCCGCTGAACGTCAGGTCGTCCACGTACGCCTTGGCGCCGGCGATGGTGACCGGCAGTTCGTGGTACTTGGCGGCGAAGCTGGTGTTCTTGCCGACCATCACCTCGACGGCGTCGCCGAGGACCGGGTCCGCGGTGAACGTGCAGGCGTGCGCGGCCACGGGGACCGGCCGCGCGTTGCCCGGCAGGCCGGCGGCGGCCATCGCCGGACCGTCCATCAGCGCGCAGGCGTCGAGCAGCCGCAGGGCATTCAGCACCGCGTCGCCGTCACGGTCCGGCGGACCCTTGACCTTGCCCTGCGCACCGAGAATCGGCTCCGCCTGGCCCTCCACAGCGCTGGCACATCCGCCCAGAGTCAGCACCGCCACCGCGGCGGCGACCCCCCGAATCCACGACATGGATCGGACCCTAACACCGGACTTGTCCTATGTGGCCGGTTCCAGGAACTGGGCCACCAGATCGGGGACGGCCTCGTCGGCGAAGGCCAGTGCCTGGCTCGTGCCGGCATCGGTCACGTGGTATCCGCCACGTCCGGCCGCGGTGGTGGCGACCAACGTGACCAGCCCGGATCGGCGCTGCCAGTACGAGGCGTGCACCCGCCAGCCGATGATGCCGTCGGACCGCAGCGCCACCGTCTCCCGCACCAGCGAGCCGGATCGCGAGACGAGGTAGCCGTGGGTCAGGGTGTGCCCGAGGCTGCGGTACCGGTCGTGGCCCAGCCACGCGGAGAACGGTGTCAGCACAACAAAAACGATCCACACCCAGAACGGCAGGAGGTCCAGCTCGTACCCGATCCACGCCGCCAGGGCCAGCACCAGCACGGCGACCACGGCCCGCGTGAGCCGGCGTCGCAGCGCCGCGCGGGGGTGCGCGGTGAGGGAGGCGGTGGTCGGATCTTGCGGCTCTCGCAACACCTTTGCCGCCACGAGGTGCGCCTCGGCGACCGGGGCCGCCGGCAGCAGCAGGCCGCCGCCGCGCTCGTCGCCACGGCCGGTGCGCAGGCCGCTCACCACGGCGGTGGCGCGCCCGCCGCCGACCATGCGTAGCGGCAGCGTCTCCTTGACCTCGACGCCGCGCAGCCGTGCCTCCTCGATCGACACGGAGCGGGTGTTGAGCAGGCCGTGCCGGATGTGCAGGGTGCCGCTCTGCTCGCGGGTCACGGAGAAGTTCCAGTACGACAGGATGTAGCCCAGCACCGAAGCGATCGTCGCGACCAGCAGCAGCACGATGACCGCCGCCGGGATCAGCACCCACGGCGACTCGGTGCCGACCAGGTCCAGCCCGTCGTGCAGCAGGGTGATGTCGTCCGGCCGGATGTGCAGGTCGTTGGCGAAGTGCCAGACCGCGCCGAACGCCGCCGCCACGACGGCGATGCCGGACAGCGTGAACGGGGCGTACCAGGTCCAGCGCCGGTCCACCCGGACCAGCTCGGTCGCCGCCGCCGGCACACTGTCCACGGCGGACTGCTCGGGCGCTGCGGCGGCGGTGTTCTTGGTCAGCAACAGGGTTCGCAGCCGCTCGGCCTCGGCCTTGGTGATGGCGTCCAGGACCAGCTCGTCGTCCTTGCCCTTGTCCTGACGACCGGTGCCGATCTTCAGCGCGCTCAGCCCGACCAGGCGGTGCTGCCACTCCGAGGTGATGTCCACGGTGCGGATCCGGTCCCGCGGCACCGCCCGCGTCTTCCGGTTGAACAGACCCGAGCGCAGCTCGACCTGCTCGTCGGTGATGCGGTAGCGGGCCGTCGCCCAGTGCGTGACGCCGCGGGCGATCAGCACGCCCACGCCGACCAGGCTCAGCCACTGCCACCAGCTGTGCGCGCCGGCCACGAACACCACGACCAGTGGGACCGCGGCCCGCACGATCTCCTTGAGCGGGCTGACGATCACCATCAATCCGTTGAGCCGCAACCACTCCGGCGGCTCGTTGAGCGGCGGGGCGGGCGCGATGTCCACCTGGTGCTCGCTCACGTCGCGTCGCCCTTGCTGGCCTCGGTGGCCGCGGTCAGCTCGTCCACCAGCCCGCGGGCCACGTCCAGGTCGAGGCCGTGGATGTGCAGCGGGCCGGCGGCGGACGCGGTGGTCACGGTGACCTTGGCCAGCCCGAACAGCTGCTCCCACGGCCCGCGCTCGGTGTCGACGGTCTGGATCCGGCTCAGCGGCGCGACCCGCCACTCCTGGTCGATCCAGCCGGACTGGGTGTAGACGGCGGTCGGCGTGACCTCCCAGCGGTGCACCCGGTAGCGCCAGCTCGGCATCACCGCCAGGTGGATGAGCGCCAGCACCGCCGTCACCACGATGACGACGGTCAGCCACGTCCCGGGCGGGTCGTCCGGCAACACCTTCAACAGCACCTCGCCGACCAGCAGCACGATCCATCCCGGCAGCGCCCGCACGGTCCAGTACGGAACGGCCTTTCGGCTGATCCGGTGCCGTGGCGCCCGCAGCCGCACCCCCGTCGTCTCACTCACGTCCACGAGCAAACCATGCCCCACCGACCGGCCGTTCGCCCGGGACAGATGTCACGTCCGTCCCGTGATCGGCGGCTCCCCTGAGTGAGCGCTTCGTCACTCTGCTACAAACGGCGTAATCCGCGGCCGAAAGGACGACATGTCGCACATCCCGGAGGCCGTTGCCGTCGACGACGGCGACGCCGGCTACCACAAGGGCCTGAAGAGCCGTCAGGTTCAGATGATCGCCATGGGCGGGGCCATCGGCACCGGCCTGTTCCTGGGGGCCAGCGGCCGCCTGGTGACCGCTGGCCCGTCGCTGGCCATCGTCTACGCCGTCGCCGGCGTGTTCGCGTTCTTCGTGGTGCGGGCCATGGGCGAGCTGGTCATGCACCGCCCCAGCTCGGGCTCGTTCGTGTCGTACTCGCGGGAGTTCCTCGGCGAGCGCTCGGCGTTCTTCGTCGGCTGGATGTACTTCCTGAACTGGGCGTGCAGCGGCGTCGCCGACGTCACCGCGGCCGCCAAGTACGTGCAGTTCTTCTGGCCGACCGTGCCGCAGTGGATCCCGGCCCTGTGCGCGCTGCTGCTCGTGCTCGCGGTGAACATGGTGTCGGTGACCCTGTTCGGGGAGCTGGAGTTCTGGTTCGCCGCGATCAAGGTGCTGGCCCTGGTCGTGTTCATGGTGATCGCCATCGTCGTGCTGGTCTCCCGCACGCCGGTCAACGGCAACGTCACCGGTCCGCAGCTGATCGTGGAGCAGGGCGGCTTCTTCCCGAACGGGCTGCTGCCGGCGGTGCTGATCCTGCAGGGTGTGGTGTTCGCCTACGCCGCCATCGAGATGGTCGGCGTGGCCGCGGGCGAGACGGCCGAGCCGCGCAAGGTGATCCCCAAGGCGGTGAACTCCGTCGGCTGGCGCATCGCGATCTTCTACGTGGGCTCGGTGCTGCTGCTGGTGATGCTCATGCCGTCCAGCTCGTACGACAAGAACGTGAGCCCCTTCGTCACGTTCCTGTCCTCGCTCGGCGTGCCCGGGGCCGCCGGCATCATGGACATCGTCGTGCTGACCGCCGCCCTGTCCAGCGTCAACTCGGGGCTGTACTCCACCGGCCGGATCCTGCGCTCGCTGTCCACGGCCGGCTCCGCGCCGAAGTTCCTGGGCGTGATGAGCCGGGGCGGCGTGCCGTACGGGGGCGTGCTGCTGACCGCCTGCGTGTACGTGCTGGGCGTGGTGCTCAACCTGTTCGTGCCGGGGGAGTCGTTCGAGATCGCCCTGAACTTCTCGGCGCTGGGCATTCTGAGCATGTGGTCGATGATCATGATCTGCAACCTGGCGCTGCAGCGGAAGGCCCGGCGCGGGGAGATCGAGCGGCCGGCCTACCGGCTGCCGTGGGCCCCGTTCACCAACTACGCCACCCTGGTCTTCCTGGTGCTCGTGCTGGCGCTGAGCTACTTCGACGTGCCGGCCGGCCGGATCATGATCTACAGCATCCCGGCCGTCGTGCTGCTGCTGGTGCTGGGCTGGTTCGCCGTGCGCAAGCGCGTCCGGGCCATGGCCGCCGCCGCGCCTCCCGGGCACCTGCCCTGACGCGGGGAAGGACGCCTTACCCGCGTTGAATGCGGGTAAGGCGTCCTTCCCTGCGTTCAGCTGGTGACCTGGTTGACCAGCGGCGCCGGGACCTCGGTGATCCAGCGGCCGTGGGACATGACGCCGGCGACGTTGAGGCGGTCGTCCAGCACGACGAGATCGGCGCGCTTGCCGACCTCCAGGGAGCCGACCAGGTCGTCGATGCCGAGCACCCGCGCCGGGGTGCCGGAGGCGGCGACGGCGGCCTGCTCCAACGGGATCTCGTTGACGAGGACGGCCCGGCGGAAAGCGCTGTCCATGGTCAGGGTGGAGCCGGCGATGGAGCCGTTGTCGGCCAGCCGGGCCACGCCGTCGACGACGTTCACGGCCAGCGCGCCCAGCTCGTAGCTGCCGTCGCCGGCGCCGGCGGCGCTCATCGCGTCGGTGATCAGCGAGACGCGAGAGTGGCCGGCGGCCTGGAAAGCGAGCTCCACGGCGGCGTCGTGCAGATGGTGCCCGTCGTTGACCAATTCCACCGCGATTGTCTCCGACTCCAGCATGGCGGCGATCGGCCCGGGCTCGCGGTGGTGCAGGCCGCGCATGGCGTTGAACAGATGCGTGGCCACGGTGACGCCGGCGTCGATGGCCTCGCGGGCCTGCTCGTAGCTGGAATCGGTGTGCCCCAGGGCGGCGATGACGCCGTTGTCGGTCAGCTGCCGCACGGCCCGCAGGCCGCCGTTGAGCTCGGTCGCCAGCGTCACCATCTTGATGGCGCCGTGCCCGCGCTCCAACAGCTTGGCGATCACGTGCTCCTCGGGTTCTCGCAGCAGCGCCGGATCGTGCGCGCCGCAGCGGGCCTTGCTGATGAACGGGCCCTCCAGGTGGATGCCCGCGAGCAGACCGTCCTGCACCAACGCGGACATCGCCTCGACGGCCCGCTCCAGCTCCGGCAGCGCCATCGTGACGGTGCTGCCGATGGTCGTCGTGGTGCCGTGGGAGCGGTGGAACTCCACGACCTTGCGCGCCTGTTCCAAGTCCTCGCCGAAAGGAGCCGCCGCCGCCCCCGTGGACGTGCATGTCCACGAATCCGGGCACCACCACGTATCCGGTGAGGTCGACGACCTCGGTGCCGGCATGCGGGCCGCCGTTGGCGCCGGTGCCCAGCTCTGTGATCCATTCCCCGCCGACGGCGAGGCGGCCGTCGTGGACGACTCCTCCCGGCAACACGAGCCGGGCGTGGCGCAGCAGGTACACGGGTGCCTCCTGGACTAGGCGTCTGGTCCGACTGCCGCCACGGCAGCTTGGCGGTATTGGTATAGACCTTATCGGAAGGTGTGGCGTGCACACGACCGCCGGGCCGATCGGCCCGTCATCCGGGACCGACCAGCCGCAGCGTCGCCTCCCGGTGGCCGATCAGGGCGGTGGACCTCGTCCGCTCCAACAGCACCGCCCCGGCCAGGCCGATCTCCGCGCCTGTCAACGCCGAACACAAGCCTGTCACGGTGGCCCGGTCCCGGCACACCAGTTGCCAATGTCGGCCCCGGCCCCACAACGACCGCAGCGGCGAGGGCGTTCCCCGTTGGTGCGCACGGGCGAGCGTCGCCCCCACGTGCCAGCGGCCTTCCGGCTCGTCGGAACCCAGGCGCACCACCACGGCGGCCATCAGCTGCTCGGCGTCGACGTGCATCGGCGGCACCGACCGCAGCGCCACGTCCTCTTCGGGCAGGATCTCCCAGCTGCGGCTGGCGATCTCCCACGCGATCGGCACCTGCGGATGCACCGCCGTGCCCTCGGATTCGACTGCTTCGATGCGCAGCAGCGTGCGCGTCGGCACGTGCCGAAGCCGGAACCACAGCCCGTCGGGATGGGCGTTGAGCGGGCGCAGCCCCGGCAAACCCTGGCGCCGCACCGGATCCGGATGCACCAGCGCGGCCGAGGCCAGCAGGTGCGGAATGGGGGTGAGCACGACGAGGGCGTGCTGCTCGGGGGAGTAGACGATGCGGCCGGCCACCGACCAGTCGAGCTGCCACCGCGTCAGCTGGTTCTCGGTGCCGTCGGAATTGCACGCCAGCAGGGCGAGCAGGGCGCGGAAGCGGCGCTGGCCGGCCGAACAGAAGTCGAGTCCGTGGCCCGCCAGATCACCCACCGCGGCGCTGGCCCGGCTCAGCGGCTCACCGGTGTACGCGGACCGCTGGGCCGAGACGGACACCCACCCGGACACGGCACACCTCCCTGGTGCTTCTCACGCATGAAGTGGTGATCCGCCAGGGTCCGGAGCGGTGCGACGGGCGAGGGCCGGCGACAATGCGCGGCGAATTCGTCCATTCAGGGTCAACTTTGCACCCGGTGAATTAACGTCGCAACCCATCAGGACGAAGATCACTTCGATGCCGGCGGCAGCGGCGGCACCTGCTCCGATCCGGCGACGACGGCGTTCGCGAGGTCGGACAGGCGCAGGTTGCGCCGCCTGGCGTACTCGCGAAGAGCGCCGAATGCGCCGTCCACCGAGCTGCCGTGCCGTTCGGCGAGCACGCCTTTGGCTTGTTCGATCACTATTCGGCTGTTGAACGCGGTCTGGAGCTGCGCGGCGAGCGTTTGCGCCTGCGTCAGCTCCCCAAGTCTGCGCACGCCGGCGGCGGCGGTCAGCGCCATCGCCTCGACGATTCGGCTGTCCTGATCCGACAGTGTTCCACGCTCGGCCCGTAGCACTGTCAAGGCCCCGATCGTGGTTTCCCGCACGCGTAACGGCACGGCGGTGAGCGAGCCGAAGCCGGCCGCCCTCGCCTCGGCGAGAAAACGGTTCCATCGGTTGTTTCGCTGGTCGGTGTCGGGCACCACGATCGCGGTTCCGGTGCGGTGGCACTCCATGCTCGGCCCGTCGCCGCGCAGCAGCGGCCACAATGGCGAAGCGGCGAGCCGATCGGGCGCGGAGTGGCCGATGTGGGTCTGTCCACGATGGTCGACGAGAACCGCGCCCACGGCGGGCACGAGCAACGTTTCCCGCGCGCGGGCGGTCAGAAATCGAGCGAACTCGACATGGTCCAAGTCGTCGACGAGCGTATCGGCGATGCGGGCGAACGTTTCCGCCAGCCGCGCCGGGGACATCGCGGTCATCGTTGAACCGTACCGGTGCCGTCGGTGGCCGCCGCACGTTATCAGGCCAAATGGGTTCCGGTTGTTCCGGTCGGACCAGAGCACACTCTACCTTTCGGCGGCTGCATCCTTGATTTACCCGGTGAACGGGGCTCGTTCGGTACCCGATTGGACGCGGCGGTCTCCCTGTGCGTGGGTGTCATTCGGTTTTATCCTTGGTCGGGGTCACGGGCGAGAATTCGACGTGGAGGCCGTCATGAATTCAGCAGGAGGAGACGCCTGATGCGCGACGGGGAACCGCGCAACTTCGTCCAACCATGCCTGCTTCTGTTGCTCGACGAGCGGCCGGACCACGGCTACGAGCTCATCGAGCGGCTGCGGCTGTTGTGTGGCGTGGACAACGACGCCAGCGGCATCTACCGCGCGCTGCGCAACCTGGAGCGGGCCGGGCTGGTGTGTTCCAGTTGGACCACCGCCACGCCGGGGCCGGCCCGGCGGATGTACCACCTGACCGCCAACGGGGCCGCGGTGCTGGCCGAGTCGGCCGCCGCGCTCACCCGCACCCGCGCGTCGATCGACGCGTTCCTGCACCGGTACGCCCGGCGCGCGGAGAACTCCCGTGGCGCCGCGGTCTATCGGTTCCAGAGATGAGCTGATTGGCTTAGGCCGTACGGCGGTCCTGGCTGCCGCCCGTCGCCGACAGCGGTGATCTTCTTCTACACAAAGGGATCGCCGGCACGGTCCATTGTGGAGTCATGGCCGGCGGGCCCGGCAAGTGCGCTCCGTCGACCATGCCTGCACGGTGCGTGGCGATCTTCCTGTGGCAGGCCAGGACTTTTTCACATTGTTACGTGACCGACCACACTAGACAGATGTCATGACCTGGGCTTTCTTCAAGATCCGCTGCTCGGCCGCAGTGGTTCGCCCAATGTGACGACCGGTGCACCCATTCGGGGCGGATACGATTTTCGGGCGATGTCGTGATTCTTGGCCCCGGGGAGCCCTGTGTACGCCCGAAGTGTGATCGCCGACACCTGCGCCTCCGTCGCGCCGGTAGCGGTTCCGCGCGTCCGGCGGGCCGCGGCCCGCCCGCTCGGTCACACCGTGGCCGAGCTCGACCACATGCCGGTGGCCGACCGCCTGGATTTCCTGCGTGACCTGCAGTCGGAGTGGGCCAGCCGGCTGGCTGTCGACCCTTGTCGATGGCGGAACATCGAAGGTGTGCTCGAATTCTTCCGGGACGACGAGCTGGCCCGGCCGGGCAGCTGGATGTCCATTGTGGACGCGTCCATTCTGGAGGGGATCGAGCGCGGGACGGCCATCGCGCTCGGTCTGTCCGAGGACACGTTCGGCAATCCCGGCTCCACCGAATGGGCTACGTACTTACGTCGGCTCAGTGACGGCGAGCTCGACCGGCGCAGCGTGCACGACGCCGCCTGGAGCCGGGCCGAGCAGGCCGCCACCGAGCACGGCCTGGCCCTGGCCAACGCCATCGGCGTGGCGCCGACCGCCGCCGAATGGCGGTTCTTCCAGTTCTCCCAGGTGTACCGCTGGGCCATGCGCAACGAGCCGACGGCGCTGCTGGCGCTGGGCGGCCCGCTGGTCAACTCGCGCATCCGCGAGCTGCGCATGCCGTTCCTGAGCTGGTTCACCGATGTCACCACGCCGGTGCCGGCCTACCGCGGGTGCGCCTTCGCCTGGGCGCTGTCCCGCCTCAACCCGGTCGGCGGGGCCTTCTCCGCGGTCGGGCTGCTGGTGGCGTACCTGCCCAATCTGTTCGACGACTTCCTCATCGACACCGGCAGGACAGCCGCGCGCAAACGGGCGCACTGACAGCGTGGTGTCGGTGGCCTGACAGCGGCCCCGGGCACGGTGTGCGTCATGGACAACGAAATCCTCATCGTCGGCGCCGGCCCGACCGGACTCACCCTCGCCGTCGACCTCGCCCGGCGCGGTGTCGACCACCGCATCGTCGACCGTGACACCGAGTTCGCCGGCTCCCGCGGCAAGGGCATCCAGCCCCGCACCCTGGAAGTGTTCGCCGACCTCGGCGTGCTCGACGCCGCCCAGAAGCACGGCGGGCCATACCCGCCGATGCGCGGCTACCAGGACGGGCAGGTGGCCTGGGAACGCGTGATGGCCCCGACCGTGGACGCGCGCCCCGACGTGCCGTACCCGAACCCCTTGATGCTGCCGCAATGGCGCACCGCCGAGATCCTGCGGGACAAGCTGACCGAGCTCGGCGGGCGGGTCGAGGCCGGCGTCGAGTTCCAGGGCTTCACCCAGGACTCCGACGGCGTCACCGCGATGCTGGACGGGCAGCCCGTGCGGGCCCGCTACCTCGTCGGCGCCGACGGCGGGCGCAGCGTCGTGCGCAAGGCCACCGGCGTCGAGTTCATCGGCGAGACCTTCGAACAGCACCGGATCCAGATCGCCGACGTCCGTGTGACGGGGCTGGACCGGGACCACTGGCACATCTGGACCAACGCCGAAGGACCGGTGCTGGCGTTGTGCCCCATGGCCGGCACCGACACCTTCCAGCTCACCACCACGCGGTACGACTCGGTGGACCTGCCCGGGCTGGTGCGGGAGATCGCCGGCTTCACCGTCACCGACGTCGGATGGTCCAGCCAATGGAGGGCAAACGTTCGTATGGTCGACCGCTACCGCATTGGCCGGGTGTTCCTGGCCGGCGATGCCGCGCACGTGCACACGCCGGCCGGCGGGCAGGGGCTCAACACCGGGGTACAGGACGCGTACAACCTCGGCTGGAAACTGGCTTCCGGCTCGGAGGAGCTGCTCGACAGCTACGAGTCCGAGCGGCTGCCCATCGCCGCCGATGTGCTCGGCATCAGCAACAAGCTCTTCACCCGCGGGATCGACCGCCGGGACGACGCCATGGACCGCTCCGACCCGGTGCTTCGGCAGTTGGGTCTGCACTACCGGGACAGCAAGCTTTCCGTCGACACCCGGTCGTCTCCGGGATCGCTGCGCGCGGGCGACCGCGCGCCCGACGGGCTGGCCGGTTCGCGGCGCATCCACGAGGCCTTGCGTGGCCCCCAGTTCACCGTGTTGACCTTCGGCGCCGCCTCGTACCCCGGTGGGGTAGTGGTGACCGACGCGCCCGCTTACGACATCGAGGACGCCTATGTCGTGGTGCGGCCGGACGGCTACATCGGCATGATCGCCACCGAGGCGGCGGACGTTCGGCAGTACCTGGGGCGCTGGTAGTTCATCCCCTCAGCGCCGCGGCTTTCGCGCGGAGGGCGGCGGCCCGGTCTTGGTCGCCGCCGCTGTCGAACCATTCCGCCTGCGCCTCCAGCACCATGGTCCGGGCGGGCGCGTCCTTGGTCCGCATGGCCAACTCCACCGCCATCTCGTGCTGACGGCCAGCCTCCGCCCGTTCCCCGAGCGCGGTCAGGGTGAGCGCGTAGTTCATTCGCAGCAACGCCAGGAACTGCGCGGGGGCGCCGGTGACGTCGGCCGCCAGGGCGGTTCGGTGCCAGGCAACGGCTTTCGGGAGATTGCCGTCGAGGCGTTCCAGCTCGGCCAGGGCGTTGTGCACCCGGGCCAGGGACACGGCATCGTCCTTGGGGGTGCTGCGCTCGGCCCGTTCCAGCAGGAGGCGGGCGCCGGCGATGTCGCCGGTGCGGGCCTGGAGCTGCGCGGACTGCACGTGCAACAGCGTGGGCACGTGCACGCCGAGGCTCAGGGCCTCGGAGGCGGAGCGCAGGGCCGCCTCGTTCTCGCCGCGGCTGGACTGGGAGATGGACAGGAAGGTCAAGGCGTAGGTGAGCCCGACCTGATCGCCGAGTTCACGGAAAGCCGTTGCCGCCTGGGCGAAATGCCGTTCGGCTTGAGGGACGGCGCCATCGCTGATCTCCGAGGCGACATAGCCGTGCAACAGCTCGCCGGCCGCCCGCCGCCACGGGTCATCGGACTCGCTGAGCCTTTCTGGTATGCCGGCCAGGCGTTTCGTGTTGTTGCCGCTGCGGATGACGACCAGTGCCAGCGTGGCGGGGCCGTCCGCCATGGCGAGGCGGTCGAGCAGCTCCTCGGTCGGCGCTCTCAGTAGCTTGGCCTCGTCGGTGTCGATGGTTTCCGCCCAGCGCAAGGGATCCTGCAACTGGCCCAGCACCAGCCACAGCCAGAGGCGGGCGGTGAACATGCGCGGAGACATGGCCAGGTCCAGATTCGCCCGCTCGGCGGTCAACCGCGTCAGCCACGCCGCCTGCCCGAGGCCGCGCAGCAACGGCTCGACCCGCTCGACCAGTTCCGTGTAGTAGGCGGCGTGCCGCTGCCGGGTCTCGTCACCGTCCAGTTTGGACGCCGCGTATTCGCGGATAGTCTCCAGCAGCCGGTAACGCTCCTCGGTCGCCACGACCAGCGACTTGTCCACAAGGGACGTCAGCTGGTCCAGGGTTCCCTGAGTGACCTGCTCGATCGCCTCCAGCGTCGCCCCGCCGGCGAAGACCGACAGCCGGCTCAACAGGGTTCGCTCGTCCTCGTCGAGCAGGTCCCAGCTCCAGTCGATCACCGCCCGCAGCGTGCGGTGCCGTTGTGGGGCGGCCCGGGTTCCCTTGTCCAGCAGGCCGATTCGGTCGCCCAGCCGGTCGACGAGCTGGGATGGCGTGAGCGACCGGATCCGCGCTGCCGCGAGCTCGATCGCCAGCGGCAGGCCGTCCAAGGCTCGGCAGATGTCCATAACGGACTCGTCGGCGCGGAAACCCGGACTCACGGCGCGGGCTCGGTCCGTGAACAGGGCGACGGCTTGGTTGTCGGACAGTGGGCGCAGCGGGCACAGCGTCTCGCCCGTGACATTCAACGGCTCGCGACTGGTGGCCAGGATCTTCAACCGGGGGCAGCGGGTCAGCAGATCCGCCGCGAAGTCGGCCGCCGCGTCGATCACATGCTCGCAATTGTCCAGCACCAGCAACGAGTTCCGGGTCACCAGGTAGTCGCGCGGATGGTCGGCCGTGTCCAACGCCTCTCGCGTCGCCGCCATGACGTCCGTCGTCGAGGTGAGGTCGATGAGCCAGACGCCGTCCGGGAAATCCGTCAGCAGCCGCTCCGCCGCCTCGACCGCCAGCCTTGTCTTGCCCGTGCCGCCGGTCCCGGTCAGCGTCACCAGCCGTGCGCCGGCCAAGGCTCGCGTCACCTGGTCCAGTTCCAGGTCACGGCCGACGAAGCTGGTCAGCCGGGCCAGCAGGTTCGAGCGGGTCGACGTCGTCCGCAAGGCACGCAGGTGCGCCTCCCGGAGCTCCGGCCCCGGATCCACGCCCAGCTGATCGGCCAGCAGCTTGCGCACTCGGTCGTACGCGGTGAGGGCATCGGCCTGGCGGCCCTTCGCCGTCAGCGCCAGCATCAGCCTGGCCTGCAAGCCTTCGCGCAGTGGCTGCGCCGCCGCCAACTCCTCGACCTCGGCGATCACGTCCCGCTGCGCTGCGATGTCGGCGTCGATCCGCGCCTCGACCGCCGTTGCTCGCAGCTCCTCCAGCCGCGCGATCGGGGCCCGGGCGAACTCCGCGTCACCGACGTCGGCCAGCGGGGCGCCCCGCCACAGCTCCAGCGCTTCCCGCGGCCGTTCCTCGGCGATCGCCCGCTCGAACTGCTTGGTGTCGACCTCGGCGTCCAGCCGGTAGCCCGTGGGATGCGAGTCGACCGCCTCCCGCCCGACCGCCCGGCGCAGCCGCGCCACCAGCGACTGCAACGCCGCCCCCGGCTCCGCCGGCGCCGACTCCGGCCACAGGTCGGCGATCAGCCGGTCCGTCGTGACGATCCGCCCCGCGTCCACCGCCAGCCGCACCAGCAGCGTCCGGAGCATCGCCCCGCCGACCTCCACCCGCCCGCCATCGAACCCCCGAAAATCCAGCTCCCCCAACACCCCGACCCGCACCGCGCCCATTCAACCCCTCGCCGGGGTCAAGGTGTCGGCCTCGGCGCGCATGCCCAGGACGATGGTCCGGACCGAGGCGGCGAAGGTCTCGGCGCTGCTGGGGTGCCCGTCGGTGAAGAAGTCCCGCAGCTCGGGGCCGACCTCGCCGACCTCGACCGGCACCGGCGCGGGGCTGCTCTGCTCCTGGAGCACGTAGCCCGTGACGTAGCTGGCCATGATGTCGCCCCAGCGGGCCGCGATCGGCAGCGGAATGCCCTGGTCGGTGAACCGGGCGAGGGTGCGCTCCATCAGCTCGACCCCGGACTGGCTCAGCGTCACGTTCGCGGCCACGAGCCGGGCGCCGTCCCGGTGGGCGAGCATGGCGGCGCGCAGCCGGTGGGCGAATTCCACCAGGTCGTCGGCCCAGTCGCCGCCTTCCTCGCCGGTGTCGGCGAAGACCGGTCGCACCACCAGCTCGGTGACCGCGGCCAGCAGGTCCTGCTTGCTCTTGACGTGCCAGTACAGGGCGCCGCGCTGCACGCCGAGGCGGTCGGTCAGCGCCCGCGTGGTGAAGGCGTCCAGCCCCACCTCGTCCAGCAGCTCCAGCGCGGCCTCGACCACCTGGTCCCGTCGCAGCGGCATCCGTGGCCCCTCTCCTCTTGACGGGAGCAGTCTAGCCGCCGTAGTTTGAGCAGCGCTCAATTGAGCGCCGCTCAAGACGATCA
>NZ_KK037166.1:3343765-3379533 GCF_000568255.1 Kutzneria sp. 744 | reverse complement strand
AGATGCGCAAGGGCGACGCCGACCGGCAGCCGCAGCGGGGCGGCTTCGGCTGGTTCGGCGAGCAGATGATCGACGGCATGCTGCCGGTGGCCCGGGCCTTCCGGCCGGACCTGGTGATCACCACCGCCGAGCAGGGGGCCGGCCGGCTGATCGCCGCCGACCTGGGCGTGCCGCTGGTCGAGCAGGGCATCCGGCTGGGGTGGGCCGGTCTGGACGGGCACGTGCTCGCCGCCCGCAAGGACATCGCCGCCTACCTGGAGCCGACCGCGCAGCGGCTGGGCCTGTCGGACGCCCCGATCACCCCGGTGGCGACCATCGACGTCCGGCCGCCGAGCATGGGCGGCACGGCCACCGACACCCAGCACCTCATGCGGTACGTCCCGTACAACGAGTCGCGCGTGGTCCCGGGCTGGGTGACGCTGCCGCCGACCCGGCCCCGCGTCTGCGTCACCCTCGGCAGCGTGCTGCCGGCCCTCGGCGGCGTCGGCGTGCTGCGCGGCGTGCTGGCCGAACTGTCCACAATGGACATCGAGGTGTTGTTGGCCCTGGGCGACATCGACCTCTCGGACCTCGGGGAGCTGCCGGCCAACGTGCGGCCGCTGGGCTGGATGCCGCTCAACGCCCTGATGCCGACCTGCGCCGCGATCGTGCACCACGGCGGATCGGCGACGGTGGCGACGCCGCTGGTCTACGGCGTGCCCCAGGTGGCGCTGCCCAAGTTCGCCGACCAGCCGCTCAACGCCAATGTCATGGCCACCCGCGGCGTCGGCCTCACGGTCAGCGAGCCGGAGGAGGTCGCGCCCGCGCTCACCCGCGTGCTCGACGACCAGGCCTTCGCCAAGGCCGCCGCCGAGGTGCGGGACGAGATCGCCGAGCAGCCCAGCCCCGCTTTCGTGGCTGACAGGCTGGCCGAACTGGTCTAGCCGAGGGCTACGCTGGCGGCCGTGACCGGCTACTACACGCTGCGCGAGACCGAGAAGGCCGTCGGCGAGCGCCTCAACGGCCTGCCGATCGACGTCGAGTCGATGATGGCGCTGTCCAACCTGCACCGGACGGCCCTGGTCGTGCGCAACCACTTCGAGCAGTCCGTGCTGCGCGACGTGGACCTGTCGTGGACGGGTTTCGTGGTGCTGTGGGTGGTGTGGATCTGGGGCGACATCGAGACCCGGCACGTGGCCGAGGAGAGCGGCATCTCCAAGGGCACGCTCACCGGCGTCGCGCGGACCCTGTCCAACCGGGGCCTGCTCGACCGCACCACGCCGGCCGACGACCGCCGGCTCAGCGTGCTGTCGCTGACCGAACGCGGCAAGGCGCTGATGTGCGAGCTGTTCCCGCGCTTCAACGCCGAGGAGGTGTACAGCCTCGAAGGCCTGTCGCCGCGGCGGATCGCCGAGCTGACCCGGGTGCTGCGGCACATGCTCAACCACTTCGAGCAGACCTCTACCGCCCGGCAGGCCGAGGTGCGCCAGCAGGTCCAGGCCAGCCCGCTGCCCGGTCTCGCCGCCGGCGACTAGTCAGCGCCGCGGCGGCCGGATTCCCCGGAACTCCCAGTCGCCGCCCAGCGCCGTGGAACGGACCTCTTCGGACTCGGTGGGCTGCGCGCCCACATCCGCGCGGATCTTCGTCGGTCCGCCGACGATGTGGTTGCGCAGCACGCCGAGGCCGTCCACCTCGACTTCGACGACGTCACCCGGCTGCACGGGGCGGGAGTTGGCCGGCGTCCCCGACAGCAGCACGTCCCCGGGGAACAGGGTGATCGTCCGGGCGATGTCGGCGACGAGGTAGTGCATGTCCCACGTCATCTCGTCGGTGCTGCCCTGCTGCTTGATCTCACCGTTGACACGGGTGATCAGCGTGCGGCCGTGGAAATCCCAGTCGGTCACGAGGCCGGGACCCAAGGGGCACAACGTGTCCGAGCCCTTCACCCGCAGCATCGAGCCGGCGTCGGTGTCGCGGAAGTCGTGCAGGCCGTAGTCGTTGGCGATGGTATAGCCGCGGATGTGGTCGGCGGCCTCGTCCGGCGCGATGTTCCGGCAGGTCCTGCCGATCACGATGGCGACCTCGCCCTCGTAGTTCAGCCACCGGCAGCCCTCGGGCCGGACGACCGCGCCGCCGTGCGCGTTCAGCGCCGAGGTGGGCTTGTGGAAGTAGGTCGGGGCCGGCGGCAGCGTCACCTGGAACTCGTCGACTCGGCTGCGGTGGTTCAGGTGCACCGCGATGATCTTCGACGGCTCGGTGGGCGGCAGGTGTACCGCACCGTCCAGTGTGATTCGGCGGCCGTCCGGGGCGTGCAGCTCGTCGCCGTGTTTTTCGACCTCGACAACGGCTCCGTCGAGCAGAATCCTGCGGTACTCGGTCACGTCCACCCCTGCGTCGGGCGGTCGAACCAGACGTGCACCTGCCCGGTGCCGACCGCGTTCTCGTACTCGCTGAACAGCCGCCCCGGCGCCCGCCAGGCCCGCTCGCCCAGCGCGCCGGCCATCATCAGGTAGTGGCCGAAACCCGCCTCCGGCTTGAACTTCGCGAACTCCGGCATGGTGTCCAGGACGCTGGCGTGGTCACCGCGGCGGAACCAGTCGATGCGCTGGAGATCAGCCCTGGCCGCCTCCGGCGTGCGGATGTGCTCGATGCCGCCGGCCTCGTGCTGGCGCAGCTCGCGCAGCGGCCAGAAGGTGTGGCTGAGCGCCCCCGACGCAATCAACAGCACCTTTCGTTCGGTGTCGGCGATGCCGGCCGCCAACGCCCGGCCCAGCCGCAGGTTGTCCTCCATGTCGGCGGTCTGGCAGACGCCGATCGACACCCAGCGCTTGCCTTCGACCCCCAGATACCGCCAGAGATTGACCGTGGCGTAGTAGATCGGCAGGTACTGGTCGTCGATCGGGGTGATCCATGTGCCCTGCTTCTCGCCGTGCTGGGCCACCGCGCGGGCCAGCTCCGGATCGCCCTCGAAGTCGTACGGGATGCGGCACATCCCGCGCGGCAGCTCCTCGGACGTGAACAGCCCCGCCCGTCGGCTGTGCGCCGTGACGACGAACTCCACGGTGGTCGCCCAGTGCGAGTCCAGCACCACCACCGTGTCGTAGTCCAGCGCCTCGAACACCTCGGCACGGAGCCGCTCCAAGCCGGCGACCAGTGTGAAGTCCCGGCCGCCGTTCAGCTCCCGCCGCTCGTGCTCGGGCAGCATGATCGTCGGAACGTGGGAGAGCAGACCCGCGCCGACAACCTCACCCATGCCGCCACCCCTGTTCCGATGAGACCGTGTTCTTGACGTCGCAGTAGAAATCGAAGCTCCAGTTGCCGCCCTCGCGGCCGATCCCCGACTCGCGGCTGCCGCCGAACGGCGCCCGCAGGTCCCTGACGAAGAAGCAGTTCACCCACACCGTGCCGGCGACGAGCTGGTCGGCCACCCGCCTCGCGCGGTCCCGGTCGCCCGTGACAAGCGTTGCCGCCAGGCCGAAGCGCGTGTCGTTGGCCATCGTGACTGCTTCCTCCTCGCGGCGGAAGGTCTGGACCGTCAACACCGGGCCGAAGACCTCCTCGGAGAGGATTTCGCTGCCCGGCCGGACATCCGTGAGCAGCGTCGGCCGGTAGTAGAGGCCGCCCAGGTCGGTGTTCGGGCCGCCGCCGAGCAGCACCCGCGCGCCCTCGGCCTTGGCCCGCTGGACGAACGTGTCCACCCGCTCCAGCTGGCGCCGGTGGATCAGCGGGCCGATGTCGGTGGCCGGGTCGCGGGGATCGCCCTGCTTGAGGGCGTCCGCCCTGGTCAGGAAGCCGGCCAGGAACTCGGCCGCCACCGACTCCTCGACCAGCAGCCGGACGCCGGCCAGGCACACCTGCCCGGAGTTGTCGTACTGCTCGACGGCCAACTGAACCGCCAGGTCCAGATCGGCGTCGGCGAACACGATCAGGGGCGACTTGCCACCGAGCTCCAGCGAGGCCGGCACCAGATTGGCCGCGGCGGCCTGGGCGATGGCGCGGCCGGTGGGGACCGAGCCGGTGAAGCTGATCCGGCGCAGCTTGGGGTGGTTCACCAGGTGCTGGCCGGTTTCCACGCCGTAGCCGTTGACCACGTTGAAAACGCCGTCCGGCAGCCCCGCCTCGGCCGTGATGTCGGCCAGGATCGAGGCCGTCAGCGGGGACCACTCGGCCGGCTTGAGCACCACCGTGTTGCCCGCGGCCAGCGCCGGCGCGATCTTCCAGCTGGCCAGCATCAGCGGGGCGTTCCACGGCGTGATCAGCGCGCACACGCCGGCCGGGTCCCAGCTGACCCGGTTGGTGTGGCCGCGGGTGTCGAAGTCGGGGTGGCTGACCTCGTCGACCAGCCAGTCGGCGAAGAAGCGGAAGTTGTGCACCACGCGGGGCATCACGCCGCGCACGTGCGAGCGGAGAAGGGCGCCGTTGTCGGAGGTTTCCGTCGCGGCCAGTTCGTCGATGCGCTTCTCCACGCCGTCGGCGATCTTGTGCAAGTACTCCGCACGTTGCTCGCGAGTGGTCCGGCGCCAGTGCTTGTCGAAGGCTTGCTCGGCCGCGTCCACGGCCAGGTCGACCTCGTAGGGGCAGGCCCGTGAGACGTGGGCGAGAACCGTGCCGTCGATGGGGGAGATGTCGTCGAAGCGGACCGCGGAGGTGACCCGCTCGCCCCCGATCCAGTGGTCGACCATCATGTCTCCGTAGTATCGTTTGTATCCAAACGTACGTGGCTCGGTCGGGTCGGTCAAGACGTTGGAGGTCGCCTTGCAGGTGCTTTCACCTCGTGACGGCAAGGTCATCGCGTCCGTGGACGAGGCCGGTCCCGAGGACGTCGACCGGGCCGTTCGCGCCGCGCGGTTGGCCTTCGACGAGGGGCCCTGGCCCCGGCTGCCGGCCCGCGAGCGGGCGTCCTTCCTGTTCCGTCTGGCCGATCTCGTCGAGGCCTCGGCCGAGGAGCTGGCGCGGACCATTTCGTTGGAGATGGGCAAGCCCCTGCGCGACTCGCTGGGGATCGAGGTGCCCGCGGTGGCCAAGACCTTCCGCTGGTACGCCGAGTTGGCCGACAAGGTGTCCGGCGAGGTCACCCAGTCCTCTGCCTCGGCCCTGGCCCTCGTCACCCGCGAGCCCGCCGGCGTCGTCGCCGCCGTTGTGCCGTGGAACTTCCCTTTGACCATGGCGGCCTGGAAGCTCGCCCCGGCCTTGATCACCGGGTGCACCGTCGTTCTGAAGCCCGCCGAGCAGTCGCCGCTGTCCGCCCTGCTGCTGGCCGACCTCGCAAGCAAGGCGGGGTTGCCTGCGGGCGTGCTGACCGTCGTGAACGGTCCCGGCCCCGTCACCGGCCGGGCCCTCGGGCTGCACCCCGGCGTCGATGTCGTCACCTTCACCGGCTCCACCTCCGTCGGCCGCGAATTCCTTCGCTACTCCGCCGATTCCAACCTGAAACGGGTCTGGCTCGAACTCGGCGGCAAGTCCCCCAACATCGTCTTCCCCGACGCCTACGACCTCGACGCCGCCGCCGACACGGCTGCCTGGGGCATCTTCTTCAACTCGGGCGAGATGTGTACCGCCGCGTCCAGGTTGCTCGTGCACCGCGACATCGCCGACGACTTCGTGGCCCGGGTCGTCTCCCGTGCCGCCGCCTACTTCCCTGGCGACCCCCTCGACCCCGCCACCCGCATGGGCCCTCTGGTCAGCGCCGCCCACCGCTCCTCCGTCGTGGCCCGCGTGTCCGAGGCCGTGTCAGGCGGCGCCCGCCTCCTCACCGGCGGCCGCGCCTGCCTCCCCGACACCGGCGGCTGGTACGTGGAGCCCACCGTCCTCGACCGCGTCGACCCCGCCATGCCCATCGCCCGGTCCGAGGTCTTCGGCCCCGTCCTCTCCGTGCTCACCTTCTCCACCACCGCCGAGGCCCTCTCCCTCGCCGGCGACACCCCCTACGGCCTCGCCGCCGCCGTCTGGACCCGCGACCTCGCCACCGCCCACCACGTCTCCCGCTCCCTCAAGGCCGGCACCGTCTGGGTCAACTGCTACGAGGAGGGCGACCTCACCGTCCCCTTCGGCGGCGCCAAACTCTCCGGCCACGGCCGCGACAAATCCGTCCACGCCCTGGACAAGTTCACCGACCTCAAAACCACCTGGCTCGCCTTCCCCTGACCCCGCGAGTCACGCCCTCCGGCACACCGAAACACGGTTTCAGGCACCCCGGAATCCGCGTGCGACGGCCTTTCCCAGGCGAATAGCCTTATCGGCGTGTGCTCCGACCGGGTCTTCTTCAACCCTCCGGCGCGACCCCATCAGCAGGTCGTGGCCGTGCTGGAGCGTGCCCTCCGGGAGCCGACCGACGAGTCCCGGTTCGACGCCAGCGACGCGTTGGTCGGGATCGCCTTGGGCGATGACGACCGGGACTTCGTCGAACACTGGTGCATGCAGATCGGCACCCGGGCTCCATCCGGCAGCCCCCTGCTCGGGCTCGCCACGCTCTGCCTCGGCCACACCGCCCGCCGCTTCGGCCACCTCAGCCCCGAGGCCATCGCTCTGGCCACATCCCTCGCCGCCCGCGCCCGGACCGATCCGACCGGTGTCAGCCCCCAGGCCCTCGACGGCTACGGCGACATCCAGACCTACCTCTTTCGACGGCGCTACCGGCTGCGGTCCTGGCTCAGGCACCGGTTGCCCGTGTCATGGTGGTTCTGACCCACGTCGCATGTCCGTACCGGGTAGTTCCTGATGCCGGTCCAGCCCTCGAACCTGACGGCTGGTGTCCGCGGTGATTGCGCCTGTGCCGGGTAGTTCCTGATGCCGATCCAGTTCTCGGACTTGACGGCCGGCGCCCGCCGCGATTGTGCTTGTGCCGGGTGGCCTTCGAAGCCGGTCCGGCCCTCGAACCTGGCGGCCGGCGCCCGCCGTGATTGCTCGTACCGAGCAGCCCCCGAATCCAGCCTAGACCTCGAACCTGGCAATCCCGGCCGACGTGATCTTGGTCGACCTCGCCCGCCCCGGACTGCCAGGTTGATCTGGTTGGATTGATTCGGGGGCAGTTCAAATCGACCCGGCTCAGGCGAGCACGGTGCCGCCGTTCCACGTCACGCCGACCTGCCGGTAGTAGGCGCCGATGTACTCGTCCACGGTCAGATCGGCCAGCTCTTCGGTCGGCGACTCGAACAGCCGGAGATCGGCCCGGGCGGCCCAGGCCTGGCCGCCCTCGAAGGCGGCCGATCTGGACTCCACCAGCTCCCCGTAGCTGTCCGGTTTGCCGGCCTCGATGGAGGGCTGGAAGCGGTGGTGGGCCATCGGGTGCGCGTTGACGAAACCGTTGTGGGGGCTGGGTTCGGTGAGCTCGATGACGGCCTCGGCGAGGCGTCGGTCGCCGGCGGCGAGGGTGGCGCCGAAGCGGGCGCCGGGCGCGAGGCGGGGAGCGTGGCCGAAGGGGTGGGGCCGGGTCTGGTGGATGGAGCCGAACTTCTTGGGATAGCCCTGGTGCAGCCCGCGCGCGAGGGAGAAGTCCTTGTCCACCCAGATGAACACGCAGCGCGAGTAGGTCCGGCCGGCGAACTGGCAGCGGACGACGACAAAACATTCCTTGTACTGCGAGCGAACCGGGTCGAGCAGCTCGGCGCCGCCGTCAGAGCAGGCCTGCCAGTCGGCCCAGATCAGGGCGACCGCGCCGGGATCGTCGGAGGCCGGCGCGAGGGGCTCGGGCAGCAGCGCGGCGACCTTGCCGGGATCCGTGCGGTACTCGACGGTGATCAGATCGCCCGCGTAGTGCCATGGCGGAGCGGCGGTCACCGACGCCCGTCCGGTCGGTGTGCGCGGGTGCAGAAAGCCCTTCACGTGCCGCCTCCCGATGTTCGTTTGGGTACGTACGATATCGCTCTTGTTGCCGGCCTGTCACGGCGCTATGGTTCGGAATCAAACGACGGAGGGTGTGGAGGATGGCAGCGCAGGCCGACCGCGTCGTGGCCGAACTGACCGCCAAGGGAGTCGACGTGGTCCGCGTCGCCTTCCCCGACCTGATGGGCACCGAGCGCTCCAAGGAGCTGCTCGTCGAGCAGCTGCCCGCCGCCGTCGAACGGGGCGTGGCCTTCTGTCGCGCCGTCTACCACACCAGCCCCCGCGGTGACACCGTTGCGGTGCCCGGCGGCCTGGACGCCGGACTGCCGGACATAGAGATCATCCCCGATCTGGACACGCTCGCGGTGGTGCCGTGGGAACCGGGCGTGGCGACGTGCATCGGCGATCAGCGTGACGGCGGCGAGTCGCCACGGGCGGTGCTCGGCCGGGTCGTCGCCGGCCTCGCCGAGTCCGGGCTGCGCCCGCTGGTCGGCCCCGAGCTGGAGTACTTCCTCTGCGTGCCGGACGGGAATGGCTTCGCGCCGTATTCGCCCGAAACCCGGCAACGTCTACGTCAGCGGCACGCGCGGCGACCCTGACCTGCACCTGATCCGGACGGTCCGCAACCTCGCGACCTCGGGCTCGGTGTGCTCAGCGGCAACCACGAGTACTGCCCGGGCCAGTTCGAGATCAACCTCGCCCACTCCGGCGCGCTGGACGCCGCCGACCGGGCCTTCCGCTTCAAGGCCGCCGTCAAGGATCTGGCCCGGCGCGAGGGCAAGCTCGCGACCTTTATGGCCAAACCGTTCAACAGGCACGGTGCTTCCGGCTTCCACGTGCACGTGTCGTTCGTCGACGCGGCCGGCGAGAACCTCGGCGCCGACGAGTCCGCCGAGTACGGCATGAGCCCGCTGCTGCGCCACGCCCTGGCCGGCGTGCTCCGGCACGCGCCCGCGCTGACGGCGTTGACCAACCCGACCATCAACTCCTACAAGCGTTTCGGCCCCGACACGCTCGCTCCGTGGCTGATCGACTGGGGCCTGGACAACCGCAGCGCGATGGTCCGTGTGCCGCCCGATCGCGGCGCCGGAACCCGGATCGAGGTCCGGCTGCCGGACGCCTCCGCCAACCCGTACCTGGTGCACGCGGGCGTGCTGGCCGCGATGCGGCTCGGCATCGAGGACGGGCTGGAACCCCCTGCGCCGCTTGAGGGGTACGGCTACAACGCCGACCGCACCGCCGTGCTGCCCATGTCCCTGCCCGCCGCACTCGACGCGCTTGATGACGACTCGGCGCTGCAAGCCTTGCTGGGCAAGGACTTCGTGAGCTCGTTCAGCGTGCTCAAGCGGGCCGAGGTCGCCCGGTTCGAGCAGTGGGTGACCGATTGGGAGTTCCGCGAGTATGCCTACCACATCTGAGCAGTTGCGCCCCTGGCTCGACCGCGTGTTGGCCAACCACGAGTCGTGGACCGCCGAGTTCGGCGAGTACGTACGGCACGATTCGTTGGCGCTCAAGGACAGTGACGTGGAGGCCGCGCTCGACGAGCTGGCGTCCCGGCTGCGTGACAACTACCCGTTCTTTCATCCCCGGTACGCCGGCCAGATGCTCAAGCCGCCGCACCCGGTGGCGATCGCCGGCTACGTCGCCGCGATGCTGATCAACCCCAACAACCACGCCCTCGACGGCGGTCCCGCCACCGCCAAGATGGAGCGGGAGGTCGTGCGGCAGCTCGCCGAGATGTTCGGCTACGGCGAGCACCTCGGGCACCTCACCTCCAGCGGCACCATCGCCAACCTCGAAGCCCTGTATGTGGCAAGGGAAATCCATCCGGATCTCGGCATCGCGTACAGTGTGGACAGTCACTACACCCATTCGCGGATGTGCAGGCTGATCGGCGTCACCGGTCACGCCGTCCCGGTCGACAACACCGGCAAGATGGACCTGGACGCCCTGGAATCGTTGCTCCGCAGCGGAAAGGTCGGCACCGTTGTCGTCACTGCCGGCACCACCGGACTCGGTGTCGTCGATCCCGTGCACGAGGTCGTCGCGCTGCGGTCCCGTTACGACTTCCGGATCCACGTCGACGCCGCATATGGCGGGTTCTTCAGCCTGATCGCCGGCACCGAGGGCATCGATCCCGCGCCGTGGCAGGCGATTCGTCAGTGCGAGTCCATTGTGGTCGATCCCCACAAGCACGGCCTGCAGCCCTACGGTTGCGGCGCGGTGTTGTTCGCCGACCCGGCCGTCGGCCGCTTCTACGTGCACGATTCCCCGTACACCTACTTCACTTCCGACGAGCTGCACCTCGGTGAGATCAGCCTGGAGTGCTCCCGTCCCGGCGCCGCCGCAGCAGCCCTGTGGTTGACACTCAAGCTGTTGCCCCTGCGGGCCGACGGCCTCGGTGCCGTGCTCGCCGCCGGTCGCCGTGCCGCCGTCCGGTGGCACGGTCTGATCGACCAGTCCGATCGGCTCGTGCCCTATCAGCGTCCCGAACTCGACATCGTCACCTACTTCCCGGCCGAGCCGACGCTCTCCGCGATCGATGCCGCCTCCGAGCGGATGCTGCGGGAGGGCATGGCCGACCAGGACGATCCGCTCTACCTCAGCACGTTGCGGGCCGGCGCCGACGCCTTCGGCCAGCGGGGCATCGCCGCCGTCGCCGACGCCGACGGCGCCCGCGTGTTGCGCAGTGTGCTGATGAAGCCCGAGTCCGAGGACTATCTGGGTAGGCTGCACGAGAGGGTTGTCGCGCTGGCCGGATAGGAGTCGCCTGGTGGACGTCGTCATCGTCGGTGGTGGGCACAACGGTCTGGTTGCCGCCGCCTACCTGGCCCGGGCCGGCAAATCTGTTCAGGTCCTGGAGCGGCTCGACTCCGTCGGCGGCGCCGCCGTGTCCTTCCAGGCCTTTCCCGGCGTTGACGTCCGGCTGTCGCGCTACTCGTACCTGGTGAGCCTGTTGCCGCGCAAGGTGATCGCCGATCTCGACCTGTCGATCACCTTGCTCCGCCGACGAATGTCCTCCTACACCCCCGTCGGCGACCGCGGCCTCCTCGTCGACACCGAGGATCCGTCCCGCACCGCACGGTCCTTTGTGGATCCCGCCGACTTCGCCGCGTGGCAGCGCTTCTACGCCATGACCGCCCGTGTCGCCTCACGAGTCTTTCCTACCCTCACAGAACCGTTGCCCAGCAAGGCTTCCCTTCGCGCCCGGGTCGACGACGACGAGGCGTGGCGGGTGCTGTTCGAGGAGCCCATCAGCCACGTCATCGAGCACACCTTCCGTGACGACACCGTTCGCGGCGTTGTGCTCACCGACGCCCTCATCGGCACCTTCGCCTCCGCCGAGGATCCCGCCCTGCGTCAGAACCGTTGTTTCCTCTACCACGTCATCGGAAACGGCACCGGCGACTGGGATGTACCAGTCGGTGGCATGGGCTCCGTCACCGCCGCCCTGGAGCACGCCGCCCGCTCCGCCGACGCCCAGATTCTCACCGGCGCCACCGTCACTTCCATCACCCCAGACGGCGAAGTCCGTTACACCGCAGGCGGTTCCTCCCACGTCATCCACGGCGACCATGTCCTCGTCAACGCCTCTCCCGCCGAGCTCTCCCGCCTCCTCGGCGACCTCCCCGAGCCCGCCGAGGGTGCCCAGCTCAAGGTCAACATGGTGCTGCGCCGCCTACCCCGCCTCCGTGACTCCTCCGTCGACCCCCGCGACGCCTTCGGTGGCACCTTCCACGTCAACGAGTCCTATTCCCAGCTCGCCGCCGCCTACGCCGAGGCGTCCGCCGGCCGGATCCCTTCGCTGCCCCCGTGCGAGATCTACTGCCATTCCCTCACCGACCCCTCCATCGTCGGCGAGTCCGGCGCCCACACCCTCACCCTCTTCGGGCTCCACATGCCCGCCCGCCTCTTCGCCGCCGACAACGAGGCCGCCCGCTCCCAGGCTCTCTCCGCCACCTTGGCGTCCCTCAACCACGTCCTCGCCGAGCCCATCGAGTCCTGCCTCTGGCTCGACCCCTCCGGCCGTCCTTGCGTCGAGGCCAAGACCCCCGTCGACCTCGAGCACTCCATCGGCCTCCCCGGCGGCCACATCTTCCACCGTGACCTCACCTGGCCCTACAGCGACGATTCCCCCGGCTCCTGGGGCGTCGAAACCGCCCACCCCCGCATCCTCCTCTGCGGCGCCGGGGCCCAACGCGGCGGCGGCGTCTCCGGCATCCCCGGCCACAACGCCGCCATGAAAATCCTCACCGGCGGGCGTTGAGCCGCGCAGTGCTGTCGTCGGCGCTCCTACGATGCCTCGGGGGGCAGCTGCCGCCTGGTCGCCGGCGCGGTCACGTCCAGGATGAGCCTCAGCTGGACGGCGTCCCAGTCCGAGTCCGCCGTCGGCTTGTGTATGCGCTCCTCGATGAGAGAATCCTGTCCTCGCAGTACGGCAGCCACATACGCGTCCTGACCAGCCCGTGCGTACAACAGCCGGAGCAGCCACAGCGGGGCACCGTCAACGGACCATGTTCGTCCGACGCGCCGGAGCTCGGGCGCCCAGCCCTCCGCGGTCGCCAGCAGGAGACAAGCCTGGTCGACGGCCGTGGGGAATAGACGACCAGTGGTCTCTGTCCGCGCCCGTGCGAGTGCGTTGTCACCCCATACCGCGTCCGCCCCGAGGGAGACCGCCGCCCAGGCGACAGCGGGCGAATAGGCGGCGTTGGGTCGGATCACCGGGTCGATCGGTGGTGCCGGTGTCGCGCCCAGATCGCGCAGAAGCGACTGCCCTCTGGCCACTCGCCGCCAGACCTTTCCCTCGTTGGCGATTATCGGTGTGCGGACGTCGGCCTCGACGCGATCGCGCACCGCGTACAGCAACTGATAGGCGATCTCGGTGTCGAGGATTCTGGCCACCTCGACCAACTGGCACAGGGTGTTCAGGTCCAACCGTGCGACCACCCACTCGAGGCCGGTGTTGATGAGCGCTTCGAGAAGGCGCTGTGCCTTGTCCGAGTAGCTCAGCGCGCTCAGCGTACGGATGAGATCGACGGAGGACGCCAGGTCATCGGCGCGTCCGAAGGCGATGCGGCTACCGACGCGCCCCACGCTCACCTCCCTCGCCGCGTTCGCGCCCCACTGCGGATCCCAGGCGGAAATCATTTTCAGGAGTGCCGTCGTGGCCCGAGGACTGGCGAAGTACTTGACCGTCTGTATGCGTGCGTCGTATGCGGAAGTGATCCACTGAGCGTTTGCAGTGGTGCTGGTTACGCCGCTGCGGACGAGCGTACGAGCGGCCTGGGACTGTGCCACCGGATTCTGCATCTGTTGCAGGTCTGAGGTGAAGACGTACATCGCGTGGTCGTCATCCGCGAGTTCGGCCAGGACATCGGCGCCGGCGCCGGGCCGTACCGTCTCGACGGCCTGGATCAGTTCGGCCGCCATCGTGGCGCCGGTCAACATCGCCCTACGCGTCCGTATAGCCACCATGCTGAGATCGCTTGTGTCGTCCGGTGTCGTGACGGGTTTTGCCAACAGCCGGTCGAGGACCTCACGGGCACCGACCCGGTCCACGGCGAGAAGTTGGCGTAGCGCCTGGGCCAGTGAGCCGGGCCTCCGTGCGAGTGCGAGGCGCCGCACCCAGTGTTCAACACCACCGGTGGCCTCGAAGACTACTCGCCCGGCCTCGGGCAGGTTCGCGTCGGTGAGTGTCAGGCTCACCTCCGCGCACAACGTCAGCGACGACACGGCCGATGATGTGGCGACTCCCTCCACGAACGAGTCCTTGTCCCATTGCGTGAGGTACATGCTGGTCACCTCGGGATGCAGGACGCGCCCCAGCCGGTGGGACATGGCGCGGGTGTACGTGGTGTACGCGGTGCACATGCTTCGCAACAGATCCGCGGGCGAGAGGCGCTTACGCAGACCGTCAAGTGCCGTGCCACCCAGTTCCGTATCGGACGTGAGCATCAGGGCTAGCTCGATGGCCCAGTGCTTTCGCCGGCGCAGAACACCCTCGGCGACGATGTCGAGGGCTTGCTCCACCAACTCATCCCGGTAGTCCGCGCCGGCATCCCAGACGCCTTTGATCAGGTAGTAGCGCGTTGAGGTGCGAGGATCGTGCCGTAGCATGTAATCGACCGCGTCCTGGCCGATCGCCTTCGCCAGGTCGTACGAGAACACGTTGAGCCCGGTGTGGAACAGTTCGTCCGCCGAACTGGTGGCCAGCAGCAACAGTCCCGCGCCGGTCGCGTCCTTCTTCGCTTTGATCTCCGTCGCGAACCTTTCCACCATGAAGGTGTCCACCCGACCGTTCGCGAAGTACAGAATGCGGGGAATCTTCAGCGCGTAGGACCGGGCGACGGCGTTGACGAGCGCGGGCGCCTCCGTCGGTGAGGACTTCCGCAGCAGCGTTCGGCACTGTTCGGGGAAGTCACCCCAGTGGCCGAGCAACCAGGTGCTGAACATGGGCATCGTCGTGTGCAGGTCATTGATCGCCTTGGCCAGGTCGGCGGCCGAGGCGAAGCTCATCGCCGCGGTCAGCGGCACCTCGAACGGCTCGAATCTCTCCTGCCAGTCGACATACTCGAACCGCTGCCGCAGCATCATCGACTCGACGAGTACGTTCACCCCGTCGTCGCTGTGGGGAACGTGGTTCAGCAGCGCCTGTACCCCGGCCTCCTGGTCGATGGGCAGCATCGAGAAGTCCTCGCTGGTCTTCCACTCCAGCCGCCGCCGCATCTCCTCGACCTTCCGTACGAGCTGGTAGTCCTCCGATCGGTTGGCGCGGATCCCGTGCAGCACGTCGAGAACGCGCTCCACCAGCAGTTCCAGTGCCTTGTCGGAGTCGGCCCGTTCAAGCGCGGAGAGCAGTGCCAGCCGCTCGTGAGGCTGGCCGGCGACACAGAGGATCAGGACGTCGACCACATCGACCAGCCAGGCCACGAACTTCTCCTGTAGAGCTCTCGGCAAGCTCTCGCTGAGCGGCTGCACGACCTTCAACAGCGCGAGCAGCTGGCCGGGCCGCCAGTCCGGCGATTCCCGCGGAAGTCTGACCAGCAGCTTTCTGGACAGTGCCAGCTTCATCTGATCGGACAGCAGCTCCGTCAGGTCGAGCACCTCGACCACGCTGGTGACCCGGGCGCCGTCGGCCCAGTCGAGCAGGCTCTGATCCACCCGGTCGAGCAGGTCCTTCGCCAGCCTGTGGTGGAAGAGCCGGGCACCGGAGAGCAACCGTGCCACCTGATCGCCGTGGTTCACGATCGCCTCGCACAGCATCGGCTCCACTTGCTCCGCGATGAGGGTATTGCGTTCCGCGGTGCGGTAGCGGTTGGCGGCAGTCGGATGAGGCGCGACGCTGTCGCACTGGCGATCCACGATCGCCAGGCAGTCCTCGTATCCGCTCAGCGACACGAATCCCTTCTGTTGCCCGGAGACCACACCGAAGAGAGGACGATCCGCATGGTCGAGCGTATCGAGCAGCCGCGCCGGGACCTCGCCACCGATCAGGCTCATGGCCGCGGCGAGCGTCAGCGATGCACGGACGTCGGCGGACAATTCGGCCAGGCGTCCGGCGATTCGCGTCCTGGGGTCTCCACCGTAGGTCAACAGCTCGGCCAGGTAGCGGAGGTCCGTTGTGGTGCGGCAGGCCGCCTTCGCCCGGTCCGCGGCCGAGGACAGCGCCGGGTCCGCGTTCCGGAGATCGTCTACGAATCGCTTGCGGGCTTTCTCGCTGGCCGGCGCGGTGACCACGTAGACATCGTCCAGCTGCCACTCCTTGGGGGAGTTCTCGTTGTGTTCGACGACGGTGAGCACATTCGTGTCCATCGTCCTGGCCAGCGTCCGCATCGCGTCGCCGATGTTGGTGTCGTTGTCGAAGTCCGACGGACGGATGCCGTCGAAGACGAGCAGACGCCGCTGGCCTGCGCGTGCCGCGGACGCCCGGAGGGCGTGCAGGCCGGCAACGATCATGGCCGCCTGGTCGGGTAGACGTCTCCGGGCCGTCGAGACGACCACCACCCGCCAAGGGCTTCGGTGATTCGACAGCTCGTGGGCCAGCAGTCGGACGATAGTGGTCTTGCCGCTGTTGCGTGGACCCCCGAGTACCGCGACCTGATTGACCTGCTTCTCGAGGAAATGGATCGCTAGCTGTCGGTTCTGGGTCACCCTCAGGTCCGGCAGTGGCTGGTTGGCCGGCGCCACTGCCCAGTCGACGAAGTACCATTCCAGTTTGCGTAGTTCCTCGCCGTGGCGACGACGTTTCCACTGTTGCCAGCGTTCACCCCACAGAATCGCGGCCGCACCGTCCACTGTCAGGGGGTACTCCCGGCTACGCGTGGACCTTCCGTCTGGTGTGATCAAGAGCCACCCGGTCGGCGTCGGCACGACCACCTTGCGGTTCAACGACTTGGCCAACGTACCGAGTTCCTCGGCGGACGCGGCGTCGAGAAACACCTGGTTGTCTTCGGTCACGCGACCGGCAGAGAGCGCGGACGGCTCGCCGAGGCCGGCGATCTGTCCGAGGCGCCACAGGACCATTGGCAGTGCGACGATGTCGGTATGCAGAGGAATCCCGGGCGGCCACCACAGATTCTCCAGCGGCGGCGCTGACTGCCCGTTGTCCACGGGGTTGATGGACGGCAAGGTCTCGGGTAGGTCCTCCAGCAGCCGCCCGAGCGAAATGTCCACGGTGGAGCCGAAGTCGGCGGGTCGCCTGACCTGCCACGAGTGTTCCTGGGCAGTCCGGACCGTGAGTGCGGCAAACCTCCCTCCCGGCTCCTGGACCAGTACCAGTGGTCCCGATACGTCAAGGGTGCCGGCGGCATCCGCGACGGCGTCGATTCGCTCCGACAGGTCCACGAGATCGAACCGCACCTCGTCCGGCAGTGCCGCCCATTCCGGAGCTTCGGAATAGGCGACCTCATCGAGCGTTTCCGCGCCACCGTGGATTTTCGCCCACCGCAGCAGGAAATTCACCTCCTCGGCCGGCGCGCTCGGATCGAGCAGTGGCGTGATGACCGCAGCGTGCAGGCCGAGGACCGTCCGCGTGATGTCCTCGCCCGGGGTTGCGGAACGTAGCAGCACCAGCGCGGCTACGAGGTGGTCGCGGTCGGGAAGAATCGCCGCGGCCGCGGTTCGGTGTTGATCGGCCATGTCATGTCCCAAGAACCGTTGATTTGTAGTGGGTGTCCCTGAGGGAGAGGTGCGGCGTCAACCTCAGTAGGCCTGCGGGCCGCGCCACCAGAATCCGCTCGGTGTCGGGAAATCCGACGCCCAGCGGGTGATCATCGAGCGGTAGCCGCGTCGGAGCCCGTGATCCGGTGATGTCGCGAACATCCAGCCATCCGCGCCCGCCGGGAGACACGCCGGCCAGGGCGATGGAGGTATCGTTCATGGCTAGCGCACGCAGGCTCTCCGATGCGGCGAGCCCGGGCAGCTCATGAGCCCCGCGCGTACCCCGCAGGTGTAGGCCCTTGCCGACATCCATCGACAGCAGGTGCTGACCGTCGGGAGACGCGGCGGTGTACAGCGGCGGCCTCGGCAGCGGAAACATCCGCAGATCGGGTTGCAGAGCCGAGTCCGGTGCAAGGCGCCTGATCCGACCTTCCCTCGTGACGCACCATGCCACGAGATCGTCCTGCGCGCCCACGACGTGCAGGGAGTGCAGGTCGGACTCGAGCTGGTGCACGCGAGTGGCGTGGCCGTTGGGGAGATCGACGATCCACACCCACCGATCGGCCACGATGATCAAGCGACCACTCGAGTGCAGTGCGGCAGTCAGGCCGTGCGGACTTCCGTGAACGTCGCGAAGCATCTCCGGCCGCCTCTCGGCCTTTTCGCCGCTGCGGCAACGAAGACTCCAAATCTCGCCCTGGTGCGTGGTGAGGAGCGCTCGATCCTCGCCGGCGACGGTGGCCATCGACACACCCCGGGCCAGTCCCGGCACCTGGGTACGGACTCGCTCTCTGCCGTCCTCGACCGCCCAAAAAATTAGTTCGTCACGGGGGCCCGCCGCTGCTGCCACGTTCTCTGTGCACGCCGCCCACCGCTGAAGCCGACCAAGCTTGGGCCGGTTCTTGTGCACCCAGTCGACACCGGTGGCGCGCTCGTCCCGCGCGAGGGCGTCAGCCACGACGTCCACCTCGTACCGACGCGCCACGATGTCGAGCAACAGAGCCCGGTTGTCTCGAGTCTCCCCGGCCGACAGGGCATGCATGACGTTCGTTCGTGATCTCCGCTCGTCCGGGCCTAGATGACGGATCGCATGCTGGACGACCTGCGGAGGGCTGTCGAGCAGAAATGACGACCGATCGAGTAGCCGGCCGCTCCTGGTCCGGACGGACGCGCCGATCCCGATCAGCGGCCACAGCGCCGAATCCGTTGTCGCCCAGTCGATCGGGTCGTCGCCGGACAGCTGCGGCAAGTGGGTGAGCAGTTCGAGCAGCCTGCGGTCGGCGGGCGTGTTTCGCGATGACGGGCCGTCGCTCTTCGTCGTGAAGCAGAGTCGGGGACGCCAGCATGCCGCCGTGATCTCCCCGGGGCGGAACTCGATCAGCCGGTCCGACCGGGCTGCGGCGGACGCGATCCGTTCTGCGGCTATGGAAACGCCGGCATGGGCGGATGCCACGACCGCCCACTCCTGGGCCGGGAGGGCGACCATGTCGTCATGGGAGCACAGGGTCCACAGCGTTTCCGCCACCGCGTCCGCCTGCGCGCCGAGGTCGTCTTCGGCATCGACGCTCCATGCTTCCTGGGCCGCGCGCATCGCGGTGCGATCCACTGCGCTGGTGACGTCGTCCTGCCACGCAACTTCGTCGTAGCGGTCGCCGATGGTCACAGCGGTGTCGAACGTGTACGCCCATCTGGTCGTATAGGCGTTCCACGGTTTCCGGCCCTCGGTCGCCAGGTTCATACGCAGTGCCAGGTAGTCGTGGACGTCCGGGTCCGGATGGCGCCCGAAGGGGTCGAGGTCGAGCACCCGGTACCCGCGCAGTCGCAGGTTCGCCGGCGACGCAACGCCGAGCACCAGGCGTACGTGCGGCAACTGCCCGAGCGGGACCAGCAGGTCCTCCCACGCCGAACTCGCGGTGATTCCGTCGAAGACGATGACGGTTCGTCCCGGGCGGGCACGCAATGCCGACACCACGGCGTCGATGGTTCGGTGGTCGACGGCCAGCGCGGCCGAGAGTGTCCGCAATGCCATCATGGGGTCGTCACCGCGGAATGCGATGACGTCGGCCGGAAGCGATGGCCAGCGTAACCGTATGTCGGTCGGTAGTTCGTCGTCGCCGGCCGCGGTCATGGCGAAGTGCCCGAGCAGAGCGGACTTTCCCGAACTGTGACCGCCGGTTACCACGAGTGTCGAGTCCGGGTCGTCGTCGTCCGAGTGCTTCCGCAACACATCCATCGCTTCTTGCCGGCCGCTGAAGAAGAAGCCGGGTCTGGTCGCGGATGAGACACCGCGAGCCCTGGCCGCCCAGTCGCTCGGGATGGACAGCGAAGTGGGGGGAACCGGCTGCTGGTACTGCGGATTCGGTAGGACGTCGGCGTTCGCCGCGGCGTGCGCGGCGCTGACCCAGAGGGCCTGCCGATCGCCCAGCGAGTGGTCGACCTCTTTGAGGATCTCCGCCAGATCCAGGTGGCTGGCGGCCCATGACGGGCGGGAACGGCGTGTGACCGCGGTGGCGAATGCCTCCGTGAACGCACGCTGGGCCGCGGTCTCTGTGGCCCTGCTCGCGGCAATTCCCCAGAACCCGGCCCGAGGTGTCCCCAGGGCGGAAACGCACATCTCGGTGTGCACCCTGTCAATACCCTGTTCGCTATGGCAGGTGTCGATGATGATGAGAACCTGCCGTAGCGTCGACCGGCCGTCCAGGGCCGAGATCAGAGATGACGGGTCGATCGTGCCGTCTCGAGTTAGTAGTTTGAAGCTTTTTCCGATTACCGCGCCGTGTCCTGTGCAGTATATTATGAGCGTTTCATCCTCGGTCTCTTGAGACGGTTTTGAAAGTTCCCGGCGAAGGTCGTCATGGTCGCGTTCGTCGCCCTCGAAAGGGAAGATCTCCTCGAGTCCGAGTCCGCCCAGCGTGCGGCGCATGGTGCGAATCTCGTCCGGAACAAAATTTAGGTCGTCCAGATTTGAATACGTTTTCACGCCTGACAGGCAGAACCGACGGCGGATCATGTCAACGCCGCGTCGATCGAGCGGGAGACCCGGACGTTGGAAAGGTAGGAAGTGGCATGGTGGGCGGTGGCCCGCGGGTTCGTGCACGGCACGTCGTCCACGTCGGGGTGGTAGAGCGGCGCCAGCTCCTTCACCATCGCGACGGCGTCGTGTCCGGCGGCGATGTTCGTCCAGGATCGCGCGCCGTCCGGCCAACGGGAACGGTCCGCGGGCTGGTGGAGCCGTCGGCGTACCGACTCGAGGCCGAGGGGGGAACCGAGGGTGAGCAACACCGGACGGTTCGGGAGAACGTTGCGCTGCAACCAGTCGTACGCGACCACGCTGCCGAGTGAGTGCCCTATGACCAGGCGCGGGTGCTCGGTCATGGCCGCGCCGACCTCGTCCTGCACCAATGCGCGGAAGGCCGGGTCGTTGAGGTACCGGTCCACCTGTTTCACGAACGAGATCAGGACACTGTCCCGGCCCTCGAAAAGCCTGCTGCGCTGGATCTTCGCCAACGCCTTCTGAAGCGGTCCCGGTAGGTACAGCTTGTCGCCCTCTCGGTCACCGTAGTCGTCCTTGATTTCGGCGCCGATCGAGATTATCAGCTCGGTCTCGAATCCGGGCGCAATCTCTTCTGGGCGATAGTTTCGCTCCGGTCCTGCTTTTCCGTCGTTGTACTCGTGGCCATAGAACGCGCATTCCAGGGTTACCGATTCGGCGTGCGGGCTTCTGGTGTCTCGAAGTCCTTCTGAGATCTTCGCCAGCCAGCTGTCGTGCATCTCCCGGCGACTCGAACGATGCATGAAGATGCCGTGGATGGCCACGATGTCCGCCATGGAACCCCTCGGGAACGACTCCGGCCGCCACTTCCCTCGTGCTGGCGGTGTTGGACGGATAGTCGCGGAACCGTCTATTCGTGTTACGCGACGTTCGGTTCCTCGAGGTCATCCACGCAATGATGGACCGTTCGAGTGAACGGGGTCGAACTTCGGCCGATCTGAAGGGGTGGCTCCTGCTCGACGGCAGGGGTGTCGGGCAGGAGCCACCGGCGGCGTCACAGGAGTGTCAGAAGGTGACGTCGGCGCAGGAGTAGAACGCGTTGCCGGTGTCGGCGATGTCCCAGACACCGAGGATGAGGTGGTGGCCGGTCTTGCCGGCGGGGAGGGTGCCGGGGATGGAGACGTCGCCGGAGGGGCGCTTGCCGCCCCAGTTGGAGGTGAGGAAGGGGGCGGGGTCGAGGGAGGCGCGGGTGAGGGGCTTGGTGGGGTCCCAACCGTTGCGGGTGACGAAGTAGCGGAAGTCGGTGGTGGCGTGGATGGCGGTGAAGTGCCAGGTGAAGGTATAGGGGGCGCCGGAGGTGAGCTTGGTGGTGGGCCAGGCGCCGGCGCGGGGGTCGTCGAGCTGGGCGAAGCGGGCGATGCCGCCGGCGCAGATCTTGCCGTCGGCGGGGCCGGCGGCGGGGAAGTTCTTGGGGCCCTCGACGGACTGGGGCTCGTACTGGATGTCGCCGCAGTTCTTCACGACGCCGGTGGCGCACAGGGAAGAGCGGCTGACGGGATTGGTGGTGTAGCCGTGGGCCTGGGCGACGCCGGCGAACAGCACGGGTAGGGCGACGGCCAGGACGGCGAGCAGGGGTAGGGCGAACCTGGTGCGCATGAGACAACCCCCAAGGGTCGGCAGGGAATCAAGCGCGGCGGCCGAAGTGGTATAGACCACTTGTCGAGGTTCAGTATGGTGGCGCGGGGAGAACGGCCGCGAGGTCCGATCGGGCTATCGGGTGCGGAGGCCGTCGAAGGCGATTGCGCACACAGCGTCAGCGATGGAGGCGCCGGACCGCGGGCGGTACCACTCGATCAGCGAGTTGACCATGCCGAACAGCAGCCGGGCGGTCACGGCGGGGTCAACATCGGGCCGGACGTCGCCCTCGGCCTCGGCCTGCTTGACGAGGTCGGTGACGAGCCGGTCGAACTCCTTGCGCCGGGTGACGGCGGCGCGCTCGATGCGAGTGTTGCCACGGGCCCGGAGCAGCAGGGTGACGAAGGGCAGCCGGTCGACGAGGACGCCGACGCTGCCGCGGACGACGTGTTCGAGGCGGTCGATGGCGCGGCCGTCCATGGCCTGGGCCTCGGCGGCGACGGCGAACAGGCCGTCGAGGGCGCGGTCCATGGCCAGCCGCAGCAACTCCTCCTTGCTGCTGACATGGTGGTAGATGGCTGACTTGGTGATGCCGAGCTTGCGCGAGAGCTCCTCCATCGAGGTGGCCTCGTAACCGCGCTCGTTGAACACCTTCACCGCGACGGCCAGCAGCGACTCCTGGTCGTAGCCGGGCCGACCTCGGCGTGGCGCTGGCTCCACGGTGCCTCCCACCCTTGCGAACTGACCGAATGGCCGGTTAATAATAGCGTGCCGACGCCCGAAGGAGAGCCGCCATGCCGGAAGTGTTCCTCGTCGACGGAGTGCGCACCGCGCAGGGACGCTACGGCGGCGCGCTGGCCAAGGAGCGCCCGGACGACCTGGCCGCCCTGGTGGTCGCGGAGGCGGTCCGGCGTGCCAACATCCCGACCGACGTGATCGACGAAGTGATCCTCGGAGCGGCCAATCAGGCGGGCGAGGACAACCGCAACGTGGCCCGGATGGCGGTCCTGCTGGCCGGCCTGCCCGATCACACGCCCGGCTACACGGTGAATCGCCTGTGCGCCAGCGGATTGACGGCGATCGCCTCGGCGGCGCAGGCGATCCGGGCCGGCGAGGCCGACGTGATCGTCGCCGGCGGTGTGGAGTCGATGACCAGGGCCCCGTGGGTGATGGCCAAGCCGGGCACTCCGTGGGCCCGCCCGGGCGAGGTGAGCGACACCTCGCTGGGCTGGCGGTTCACGAATCCCAAGTACGACAGGCAAACCACGCTGTCGATGGGGGAGACGGCCGAGGAGGTCGCGGCCCTGGACGGCATCAGCCGCGAGGACAGCGACGCGTTCGCCCTGCGCAGCCACCAGAAAGCCGTGAACGCCATCGACAAGGGCCACTTCGCCAATGAGATCGTCCCGGTCGGCGACTTCGCCACGGACGAAGGCCCGCGCCCATCGACCACAATGGACAAACTGGCAACGCTGAAAACGGTGTTCCGCAAGGACGGCGTCGTCACGGCCGGCTCGTCGTCGCCGCTGTCCGACGGCGCGGCGGCGCTGGTCCTGGCCAGCGAGGAAGCCGTGAGGACCCACAACCTCACTCCGAGGGCCAGGGTGATCGCCAGCGCCTCGGCCGGCGTCGCCCCGCACGTGATGGGTCTCGGACCGGTCCCGGCGACGGAGAAGCTGTTGTCCCGCAACGGACTCCGGATCGACGACCTGGACGCCGTAGAGCTGAACGAGGCGTTCGCGGTGCAGAGCCTGGCGGTGATGCGCCGGCTGAAGCTGGACGAGGAGAAGGTCAACGCCGACGGCGGCGCGATCGCGCTGGGTCATCCGCTGGGCTGCTCGGGCGCGAGGCTGGTCGTCACCCTGTTGGGGCGGCTGGAGCGCGAGCGCGGCCGGCGCGGCCTGGCTACGTTGTGTGTCGGGGTCGGTCAGGGTGTGGCAATGCTCGTGGAAAGGGTCTGACGTGCAGATCGGTGTGGTGGGCGGCGGCCGGATGGGGTCCGGCATCGCCCAGGTGTTCGCGGCGGCGGGCGCCGACGTGACGGTGGTCGAGAGCGACACCATCGCCGCCAAGGCGGCCTTGACGAGGGTCGAGACGGGCCTGCGCCGGGCGGCCGAGCGCGGCAAGCTGGACGGCACGCCGAGCCAGGTGCTGGGGCGCATCGACTTCGTCACGGACATCCCGTCGCTGCCGACGAACGCGGACCTGGTGGTGGAGGCCGTCCCGGAGGCCCCGGAGCTCAAGGTTCGCGTGCTCACGGCGGTCGAGCTGGCCGTCTCCACGTCCACGGTCGTGGCCACCAACACCAGCTCGCTGTCGATCGCCGAGCTGGGCTCGGTGCTGGTGCACTCGGGCCGCTTCGTGGGCATGCACTTCTTCAACCCGGTGCCGGTGTCCAAGCTGGTGGAGATCGTGCTCGGCCCCAACACCACCGACGAGGTGCGGGACAAGGCCCTGGAGTGGGTGCGGCTGCTGGGCAAGTCGGACGTGGTGGTCCGCGACTCGCCGGGCTTTGCGACCAGCCGGCTGGGCGTGATGCTCGGCCTGGAGGCGATCCGGATGCTGGAGGAGGGCGTCACCGACGCCGAGTCCATCGACCGGGCGATGGAGCTGGGCTACGGCCACCCGATGGGCCCGCTGCGCTCGACCGACCTGGTCGGCCTGGACGTGCGGCTGGCCATCGCCGAGTACCTGGAGCGGACGCTGGGCGACCGGTTCGCCCCGCCGAAGTTGTTGCGGGACAAGGTGGAGCGGGGCGAACTGGGCCGCAAGTCGGGGCAGGGCTTCTACGCCTGGAACTGAGCTACCTGCCCTGGAAGACGACCGGCTGCTTGGCCAGGAAGGACTCCACGGCGCCCTGGTGGTCGGCGGTCAGGCCGAGTGCGGTCTGAGCCGTCGCCTCCGCGGCCAGCACGTCGGCCAGCGGCGGCTGGAAGCTGGCCGCCAAGGCGGCCTTCGCGGCGGCGAACGCAAGCGTCGGCCCGTTTGCCAGCTTCGAAGCCAGCTGGCGAACCTCGTCGACGAACGACGAGTCCGGCACGACCCGCCCGACGACGCCCCACTCCAGGGCCTGCGCGGCGGTGAACGGCGTCCCGAGCAGCACGAGTTCGCTGGCCCGGGCGGCGCCGACGGCCCGCGCGAGCGTCGCCGACAGGCCGGAGTCGCAGGTCAGCCCGATGCCGGTGAAGGCGGTGGCGAACTTGGCCGACTCGACGGCGATCCGCAGGTCGCAGGCCAGCGCCAGGCCGAGGCCGGCGCCGACGCACGTGCCGTTCACGGCGGCCAGCACCGGCTTGGGCATGCCGGTCAGGGCCAGCACGATCGGGTTGTAGTGGTCGCCGACGGTGTCCAACGCGGTCGCGGCGTCGGCGCGGAGGGCCGCGGCGTGCTCGGCCAGGTCCTGACCTGCGCAGAAGGCGCGTCCGGTGCCGGTGAGCACGACGGCGCGGACCGAGTCGTCGGCGGCGACCTGGCGCACCGCGGCCAGCAGCGATTCCTTCATCGGCACGGTGAGCGCGTTGCGCCGCGCCTGCGCGTCCAGGGTGATGGTCGCGACAGCTCCGTCGACGTCGAGCGAAACGGTTTCCCCAGCGGTTTCCCTCACCATGCGCACACGCTAGCATGTTAACGAACGGACGGTCAGTAATTCGGTCGCGAGAGGTGCTGAGATGGCTCTGCTGCGCAGCTATGTCAACGGCCGGTGGCACACGCCGACGGTCGACGGCCAGCCGCTGCACGACGCGGTGACCGGCGAAGAGGTGTGCACGATCTCCTCGGCCGGCGTCGACTTCGCCGCGGCGCTGGAGCACGGCCGCCGCGTGGGCGGCCCGGCGCTGCGCGAGCTGACGTTCCACCAGCGCGCCGCCCTGCTCAAGGCCGTCGCCTCCATGCTGCGCGAGCACCGCGAGGAGCTGTACGCGCTGTCGGCCCGCACGGGCGCCACCAAGACCGACTCGATGGTCGACATCGACGGCGGTATCGGCGTGCTGTTCAGCTACTCCGGCAAGGGCCGCCGCGAGCTGCCCAACGCCAAGGTCTACGTGGACGGCGACATCGAGCCGCTCGGCAAGGCCGGCACCTTCCTCGGCCAGCACATCCACACTCCGTTGCGCGGCGTGGCCGTGCAGATCAACGCCTTCAACTTCCCGATGTGGGGGCCGCTGGAGAAGTTCGCGCCGGCCTTCGTCGCCGGCGTGCCGTCGCTGATCAAGCCGGCCAGCCAGACCGCCTACCTGACCGCCCGCATGGTGGAGCTGGTCATCGAGTCCGGCCTGCTGCCGGAGGGCTCGCTCCAGTTCGTCGCGGGCAGCGCCGGCGACCTGCTCGACCACCTCACCGAGCAGGACCTGGTCGGCTTCACCGGCTCCGCCTCGACCGCGCAGCGGCTGCGCACGCACCCGGTCGTGGTGAACCGGTCGGTGCGGTTCAACGCCGAGGCCGACTCGCTGAACTGCTCGATCCTCGGCCCGGACGCCAAGCCCGGCACGACCGAGTTCGACCTGTACGTGAAGCAGCTGGTCAGCGAGATGACCGTGAAGGCGGGCCAGAAGTGCACGGCCATCCGCCGCGCGTTCGTGCCCGCCGACCTGATCGACGCGGTGGCCGAGGCGGCGTCCGAGCGGCTGGCCAAGGTGAAGGTCGGCAACCCGACGGCCGAGGGCGTGCGCATGGGCGCGCTGGCCAGCCTGGAGCAGCGCGAGGAGGTCCGGCGCTCGCTCAAGGGCCTGCTGGAGGCCGGGCGCGTCGTCTTCGGTGACGCCGAGAAGGTGGACCTGGTGGACGCCGACGCCACCAAGGGCGCATTCATGTCACCGGTCCTGCTCCGTGCCGACGACGCCGACCTGCCGCAGCCGCACGAGGTGGAGGCGTTCGGCCCGGTCAGCACGCTGCTGCCGTACACCTCGACCGAGCACGTCATCGAGCTGGCCGCCCGCGGCCAGGGCAGCCTGGTCGGCTCGATCGTCACTGGTGACGCCGAGTTCGCGCGGGACGTCGTGCTGGGCGTCGCCCCGTGGCACGGCCGCCTGCTTGTCCTGGACGCCGATGACGCCAAGGAGTCCACCGGCCACGGCTCGCCGCTGCCGATGCTCGTGCACGGCGGCCCCGGTCGCGCCGGCGGCGGCGAGGAGATGGGCGGCATTCGTGGCGTGCTGCACCACATGCAGCGCACCGCCATCCAGGCCAGCCCGAAGGTGCTCAGCGCGATCACCGGCCGCTGGGTCCCGGGCGCCGATCGGCACGACGACGGCGTGCACCCGTTCCGGAAGTCGTTGGCGGAGCTGAAGATCGGCGACACCGTGGTGGCCGGGCCGCGGGCGGTGACGCTGGCCGACATCGAGCACTTCGCCGAGTTCACCGGCGACACCTTCTACGCGCACATGGACGAGGAAGCGGCCAAGGCCAACCCGTTCTTCGACGGCCGGGTGGCGCACGGCTACCTGATCGTCTCGTTCGCGGCCGGCCTGTTCGTGTCGCCCGAGCCCGGGCCGGTGCTGGCCAACTACGGCCTGGAGAACCTGCGGTTCCTGACGCCGGTCTACCCCGGCGACGAGCTGACCGTGACGCTGACGGCCAAGCAGATCACCCCGCGCGAGGCCAACGACTACGGCGAGGTCCGCTGGGACGCGGACGTGACCAAGCAGACCGGAGAGTCGGTCGCCAAGTACGACGTGTTGACGCTGGTGGCGAAAAATGACTGACCTACAACAAGATTTCGAGGCGACCATCGCGGCCGACCACCGGATCGAGCCGCGGGACTGGCTGCCCGAGGGCTACCGCAAGACGATGATCCGGCAGATCGCGCAGCACGCGCACTCGGAGATCATCGGCATGCAGCCCGAGGGCAACTGGATCACCCGCGCGCCTTCCTTGCGGCGCAAGGCGATCCTGCTGGCCAAGGTGCAGGACGAGGCCGGGCACGGGCTGTACCTGTACTCGGCGGCGGAGACGCTGGGCGCGGATCGGGGCGACCTGACCGAGATGCTGATCTCGGGCCGGCAGAAGTACTCGTCGATCTTCAACTACCCGACGCTGACCTTCGCCGACGTCGGCGTGATCGGCTGGCTGGTGGACGGCGCGGCGATCTGCAACCAGGTTCCCCTGTGCCGCAGCTCGTACGGCCCGTACGCGCGAGCGATGATCCGCATCTGCAAGGAGGAGTCCTTCCACCAGCGGCAGGGTTACGAGCTGCTGCTGACGCTGATGCGGGGCACCCAGGCGCAGCGGGACATGGTGCAGGACGCGGTGAACCGGTGGTGGTGGCCGTCGCTGATGATGTTCGGCCCGCCGGACGACGCCTCGCCCAACACCGCGCAGTCGATGGCGTGGAAGATCAAGCGCCACACCAATGACGAGCTGCGGCAGCGGTTCGTGGACATGAGTGTTCCTCAGGCCGAGAAGCTCGGTGTGACGTTCCCCGACCCGGATCTGAAGTGGAACGCCGAGCGGGAGCACTACGACTTCGGGCCGATCGACTGGAGCGAGCTCAAGCGCGTGATCTCCGGCGACGGGCCGTGCAACGCCGAGCGCATCGAGAACCGGCGTCGTGCCCACGAGGACGGCGACTGGGTCCGCGAAGCGGCGATCGCCCACGCGGCCAAGAACTCCCGGAAGGCGGCGGTGGCATGAGCAGGAACAGTTGGCCGTTGTACGAGGTTTTCGTGCGCGGCAAGCGTGGTCTGAACCACGTGCACGTCGGTTCGCTGCACGCGGCCGATGACGAGATGGCCGTGCGGCATGCCCGGGACCTGTACACCCGGCGCAACGAGGGCGTGAGCATCTGGGTCGTGAAGGCCGCGGACATCACCGCGTCCAGCCCGGACGAGAAGGACCCGTTCTTCGAGCCCAGCGGCGACAAGGTGTACCGGCACCCGACGTTCTACGAGATCCCCGACGACGTTCCCCACATGTGAGCAGGCGGCCATGTTCGACAACGCTTACGAGGCACTGAGTTCCGAGGGCGACGCACGGTGGGCCTTCGGCACGGGCTTCGCCGACCCGCTGTCCGGTGTGGACACCACGGTGCCGTCCGATGTGGATGCTGTGGCGCTGGCTGCGTACTGCCTGATGCTGGCCGACGACGCCCTGGTGATGTCGCACCGGCTGCAGGAGTGGTGCACGCGGGCGCCGGAGCTGGAGGACGAGGTCGCACTGGCCAACATCGGCCTGGACCTGTTGGGGCAGGCCCGATTGCTGCTGACCCGGGCCGGCAAGGCCGACGGCACCGAGCGTTCCGACGACGACTTCGCGTTCCTGCGGGACGCGCCGGAGTTCCGGAACGTGCGGCTGGTGGAACTGGCCAACGGGGACTTCGCGTTCTCCATGGCTCGGCTGCTGGTGTTCAGCACGTGGCGGCTGGCCCTGTTGCAGCGCCTGATGTCGTCGGCCGATCCGGTGCTGGCGGCGATCGCGGCCAAGGGTGTCAAGGAGGTCACGTATCACCGTGACTACTCGGCGCAGTGGGTCGTTCGGCTCGGCGACGGCACGGAGTTGTCGCACCAGCGGATGCGGGACGGGCTCGAAGCCGTGTGGCCGTATGTCGGCGAGTTGTTCGCCGGTCACGCGGCCGACATGGTCGACCCGGCGTCGGTGCGGGGCGAGTTCGACGCCGTGATCGACCAGGTGCTGGCGGCCGCCGGGTTGGACCGGCCGGACTCCGTTGGCGTCGAACAGGTTCTGGGGCGGGACGGCGAGCACACCGAGGCGTTGGCGGAGATGCTGGCCGAGATGCAGAGCGTCGCGCGGGCGCACCCGGGTGCGACATGGTGACCGCGCAGGCCATCGCCGAGACCGTGACGGACCCCGAGCTGCCGATGCTCACGTTGGCGGAGCTGGGTGTGCTCCGGTCCGTCGAGGACAGCGGGGACCGGGTCGTCGTGGCCATCACGCCGACCTACACCGGTTGTCCGGCAATGGACACGATGCGCGACGACCTTGATCACCGGTTGCATGAGGCCGGTTATCGGGACGTGGAGATCAAGGTCGTGCTGGAGCCGGCGTGGACGACGGACTGGATCACCGAGTCCGGGCGTCGGAAGCTGGCCGAGGCCGGCATCGCGCCGCCCGGTCCCGCGCCTCGTGAGCACGGCGGCCCGATTCCGTTGATGCTTGGGCCTTCCGTGCGGGTGGTGTCCTGCCCGCAGTGCGGAAGTCCCGACACCGTCGAGGTTTCCGCTTTCAGTGCCACCGCGTGCAAGGCGCTGCGGCGGTGCCGGTCCTGCGCCGAACCTTTCGAGCACGTCAAGGAGATCTGAGTGGCCACCACGTTTCATGCGCTCACGGTGTCCGATGTGGAGCGACTGTGCGACGACGCCGTCGCCGTGTCCTTCGACGTGCCCGATGAGCTGGCGGAGTTGTTCGCGTTCCGGCCCGGTCAGTCGCTGACGCTGCGCCGGGAGATCGACGGCCTTGAGGCGCGGCGGTCGTACTCGATCTGCGCGCCCGCGGGTTCCAAACCGAGGATCGGCGTACGTGAGGTGCCCGGCGGCGCCTTCTCGCCGTGGCTGGTGCACGAGGTTCGGCCCGGCGACCGCATCGAGGTGCTGCCGCCGACCGGTTCCTTCAGTCCCGACCTCGACGTGCCCGGTCATCACGTGCTGATCGCCGCCGGCAGCGGAATCACGCCGATCCTGTCCATCGCGTCTTCCGTGCTGGCCAAGGCTTCGGCGACGCTGCTGTACGGGAATCGGCGCACGGACACCGTGATGTTCGCCGACGAGCTGGCGGACCTGAAGGATGCCAACCGCGAGAACCTCGACCTCGTGCACGTGCTGTCGCGCGAGCCGCGCGAGGCCGAGCTGTTCACCGGCCGGCTCGACGCCGACAAGCTCCGGGCCCTGCTGCCCGCGCTGCTCGACGTCGCCGAGGTTGATCACTGGTGGCTGTGCGGGCCCTATGCCATGGTCACCGACGCCCAGGCCGTGCTGGCCGAGCTCGGAGTGCCTCGTTCGCGGATACACCAGGAGCTGTTCTTCGTCGACGACCTGCCGCCCGAGCCGGTGCGGCACACCGAGCCCGGCATCGAGGGGCCGAGCTCCTCGGTCAAGGTCCAGCTGGACGGCCGCACCACCGACGTGGTGCTGCCCCGTGACGTCACCCTTCTCGAGGGCGCCCAGCGCGTGCGGCCCGACCTGCCCTTCGCCTGCAAGGGCGGGGTCTGCGGCACGTGCCGGGCCAAGGTCCTGTGCGGCGACGTCGACATGCGCCGCAACTTCGCCCTCGAACCGGCCGAGGTCGACGCCGGCTTCGTGCTGACCTGCCAGACCTTCCCGGTGTCGGATCAGATCACAGTGGACTACGACGCCTGACCACCCCGGCGAGTCACGTTCTCGGAACCACCGAATGCCGGTTTCGGGCACCCGATCGTGTGTGCGCGAAACCTACATTCGGGGTGCCTGAGAACGTGACTCGCGGGGGTTATGTGTCGATCATGGTGGGGTGAGGCTCGCCAAGTGGGTCAGCGATGTGCTGGACCCGAAGAACGTGGTGGTCGCGGGGTTGGTGGTGATCGGCTGGCGCACGGGCGGGCCGACGGGACTGGCCTGGGCGCTGCTGGCGGTGGTGTTCGCCGGGGTGGTGCCGGGCGTGGTGATCAGGCTGGGCATCGTGCGGGGCAGCTGGCACGACCCGCACGTCCGCACCAGGCAGGCGCGGCTGGTGGTGATTCCGCTGGTCATGGTGTCGGTGTGCGGCTGCATCGTGCTGTTCGCGGTGCTGGGGGCGCCGCCGGTGCTCGTCGGCGCGCTGATCGCGATGATGACAGTGCTGGTGCCACTCTTCCTGGTGACGCTGGCCTGGAAGGTGAGCGTGCACGCGGCGGTGGGCAGCGGCGCGGTGACGGCGTTCATGGCGCTGCTGAGCCCCTGGTGGGGCCTGGGGTTCGCGGCGGTGGCGGCGGTGGGCTGGTCCCGAGTGGTGCTCCGGGAGCACACGATCGCCCAGACGGTGGTCGGCGCCCTGATCGGGGTGACGGCGACGAGTTCCGCGATCCTCCTGCTTGGACAGTGGTGAGGCGTTACAGTCCCAGCCGTGGGGACAAAAACCGTGATCGCCGCCCTGGTCTGTGTCGCGCTGGCCACCGCCGGCTGCGCCACCAGAGTCGCCGGCGTGGCGCAACCGCTTGGAGCCGGCCAGGATCAGCCGTCGGGCGGCGCCGCGACGACGACCTCCGAGCTGGGTGATCCTCGCACGGTGGACGTCTGCCAGTTCGCCCCGCAGGACGCGTTCAAGGCGATGGCGCCGAAGTTCAAGCTGGACACGAGCCTGACCGACTACGGCTCCTGCTACTACTCCCTGGTGCTGGCCGACACGGCCACGCCGCCCAAGGTCACCGGCGGCTACCTGCTGTCGGTGGAGACCGAGACCGGCCTGGCCACGCCCGAGGATTATCTGAAGAGGTTTCAGGTTTCGGTGACGGCCAAGCAGCAGGACGGCCGCACGGTCTACGTCGGCAAGGGGCAGAAGGACGTCGGCTGCCTGCGCGGCATCACGCTGTCCGGCGGCCAGGCGATCGTGCTGGAGGCCAAGAACTCCTCGTCCTTCCCGGACGCCGACCCGTGCCCGACGGCCGACGCGATGGCCACGGGCGCCCTCGCCGTCCTGAAATCGGGCAGCCTCAAGCACAATCCGTTCCCGGCCGACTCGGTCGGCGACGTCGACCTGTGCCCGACGCTGGCCTCGGTGGCGTCCAAGGCGCTCGGCGCCTCGGTCACGCCCTCGCCGGCCGGCTTCTACGGCTGCAACTGGATCAGCGGCGCGCACAACTTCGTCAGTGTGCTGCTGTCCTCGGACGAATGGCCGCCGCAGATCAAACTCGGCACGCCGGAGCCGTTCCAGATCGGCAGCCGGCAGGCGATGGCCACGACCGTCGGCAACGACAAGCTGGCCAGCAGCTACGTGCAGGTGCAGTACACGAAGTCCCCGTTCGGCAAGGACGAGTTCGAGATCGTGACCGTGAACCTCACCATCGCCGGAAAGTCCGATGTCCTGCCGCAGGCCAAGCAGGTCGCCGACGACGTGGTGAAGGCGTTGGACAGCCGCCACTGAAAAGAGTCACGCCTGGGCCCGGCCGGTCCTGTGTGACGATGGCGGCCGTGGCACTGGAGTGCACCTTCGTCGAGCTCGACGCCGTGGGGGAGGCGTTGGGGCTCACGCTCCGTCGCTTCCCGTTCACGTTTCCGCACTACGGCAACGGAATCAACCGGGCGGGACTGCACGCGCAGGTCGGCGCGAGCCTCGCCGAGCGGGGTCTGTTGCGGGACAACAGGTTCACGCCCGAGCTGCAGGACACGGTGACCTTGTTCGGCACGGGCACGCCCACGATCGGCCTGCTGGGCATGAACGGCGACGAGCAGCTGACGGCCCTGGGCGTGTTCGGTGTGGACCGTGGCCTGGTGGCGATCCGGCATGGCGAGGGCATCCGGTTCGACGCCGTGCCGCGGGACCTGGTCGTGCCCCGGCTTGTGGCGCATCTGCCGCCCATGGCCGGCGCGTCCGGTCGCGCGCCGTCGGCGTCGCCGAGACTGGGCGGCGGCTCGTTCCTCGTCGACGGCCGGTCCATCGGCTGGGTGGATGCGGAGGAGGGGCGCTACCTCGCGATCACCACCCGCGGCATCGACGGCCGGCCGCGCATCGAGTACTCGCCGGGTGATCCGGAAACCGTGGAACGGCGGCTGCGCTCAGCTATTAGCCTAGGCTAACCTAATTAAATGCTGAAGCAGTACAAGCTGGTCACGGTCACGGGCGTGCGGCAGGTCTCGCCGCGCACGCGGCGGCTCACCTTCGGCGGCCCCGAGCTGGCCGACTTCACCTCCGTGGCACCCGATCAGCAGGTCAAGCTGTTCTTCGGGCGCAACGGCGAGCCGCGGCCGTGGGTGCCGCAGCCGCCGTCCGACGGCGACGTGATGCGCTGGTACCGGTCCTATCTGGCGATGCCGGACGAGCGCCGGCCGTGGATGCGCGCCTACTCGGTGCGGGCCCACCGGGCCGAGGCGGCCGAGATCGACATCGACTTCCTCCTGCACGACGTCGACGGCCCGGCCACACGCTGGGCAGCCACGGCCGAACCCGGCGACGTGGTCGGCCTGCTGGGCCCGTCGGAGAGTCAGCTGGCGCAGCCCGGTCCGTACGACTGGACGCTGTTCGCCGGCGACCAGAGCGCGCTGCCGGCCATCGCCGCCTCGCTGGCCGCGCTGCCGCCCGGGGCGAAAGCGTTGGCGTACATCGACGTTCCCGACGAGCACGAGATCCAGTCGCTGGCCCGCCCCGGCGACGTCGACGTGCGATGGGTCCACAGTGGACTGCTGGATGCCGTGCGCGAGGCCGAGTTCCTGGCCGGCCCGGTGTTCGCCTGGCTGGCCGGCGAGGCCTCGACCGTGCGCGACCTGCGCCGGCATCTGGTCGGCGACCGCGGCGTGCCCAAGAGCATGATCGCCTTCAGCGGCTACTGGAAGGTCGACGCCACTCACGAGGAGCTCTGAACCTGTCGTACTCCTTCCTCGGGATGTAGTAGGTCTGCTACATTTCGTTCCACGTGTTGGACAGGGGAGGGGTTCATGGACGTGCTCGACGTTCGTGACCTGCGGATGCGCTACGGGTCGACCGATGTGCTGACCGGGGTCACGTTCCAGGCCCACCGGGGGGAGGTGCTCGCCCTGCTCGGACCGAACGGGGCGGGCAAGACCACGACGATCGAGATCCTGGAGGGATTCAGGAAACGCTCGGCCGGCGAGGTCGGCGTGCTGGGTGTGGACCCGGCACGCGGCGATGACAGGTGGCGCGCCAGGCTGGGCGTTGTGCTCCAGTCCTGGCGCGACCACCGTCACTGGCGGGTGCGCGAGCTGCTCGCGCACCTCGCCACCTACTACGAGCCCTACCGCGCCCCGTGGCCGACGGGGGAACTGATCGAGCGGGTCGGCCTGACCGCGTATGCCGACCAGCGGGTCAGCACGCTGTCCGGCGGTCAGCGGCGCCGGCTCGATGTGGCTGTCGGCATCGTCGGACGGCCCGAGCTGCTGTTCCTGGACGAGCCGACGGCCGGCTTCGATCCCGAGTCGCGGCGTGACTTCCACGATTTCGTCCACCAGCTGTCCGACTTCGAGGACACCACGATCCTGCTCACCACCCACGACCTCGACGAGGCCGAGAAGCTGGCCGACCGGATCCTGATCCTGGCCGGTGGCAAGGTGATCGCCGACGGCTCGGCTGACGCCCTGTCGCGCCGCGTGGACGCCGCCAGCGAGGTGCGGTGGACCCGAGGCGGCGAGCGGTTCGTGCACTCCAGCACTGCGCCCGCCGCGTTCGTGCGGGAGCTGTTCGCCCAGTACGGCGAGGAGATCGTCGATGTCGAGGTCCGCCGGGCCAGCCTGGAGGACACCTACATGGCGCTGGTGCGGGACTTCGAGTCCGGCGCCGGCGAGGCCGCCGTGCGCCAGTTCGAGGAGGTGACCCGATGAACGGGATCAGGCTCGGGCTGGCCCGCGGCCGTATCGAGCTGCGCCACATGTTCACCACGCCGTCGGAACTCGTGCAGCTGTTCACGCCGCTGGTCGTCTTCATGGTCGTGATCGCGTTCCTGCGTTACGTGCCGCTGAGCGGCAGCACCGTGTCCCTGGGAGCGGTGATCCTCAGCGGCGTGCTCGGCTCCAGCCTGTGCTCCAGCGGCCTGACCCTGATGACGGCGGCGCTGGCCGCCGATCGGGAGGACGGCACGCTGTTGCGGGCCAAGGCACTACCCGACGGCATGCCGGCCTACCTGACCGGAAAGACCTTGGTCGCCTCCGTGTTCGCGCTGTTCAGCGTGGTGGTCATGCTGGCTTACGCGCTGCTGCTGTTCGACGACGTCGCTTCGCGCGGCGTCGACGGCTGGCTCAAGTTCGGGCTGGTGGTGGTGCTCGGACTTCTGGCCACCCTGCCCATCGGCGCGGTGCTCGGCTCGCTTTTCCCCAATGCTCGGGTGGCCACCGTCATCGCCATCCCTCTCCTGCTGCTGACCGGCGTCTCGGGCATCCTGTTCCCGATCACCGTGCTGCCCGAGTGGGTGCAGTGGATCGCGCAGGTGTTCCCGATGTACTGGCTGGGCCTGGGAGTGCGCTCCTCGCTGCTGCCCGACTCGGCGCTGGTCGGGGAGATCGGACACTCGTGGCGGGACTGGCAGACCTTCGCGGTGCTCGGCGCGTGGGCGCTG
>NZ_KK037166.1:3339079-3343665 GCF_000568255.1 Kutzneria sp. 744 | reverse complement strand
GCGCTGGGCGTGCACTACCAGACCCGTCGGCTACCTCGAACGCGGCGAGTACAGCGCCAGCCTGTTCCCTGGCCCTGCGCATCGCCGAGTACTTCGAGGTGCCGGTGGAGGTCGTCTTCTCGACCACACCGTTCCCCCGGATCGGGAGCGAGGATCGGGCGGGGTAGTAGGACCGGTTTGGGCGCGGTTCATCGGACAGGTCGTCGAGGTCCGCTGAACCGCGCCCGCGTTTCAGCCAGGTTGTGGCGGCCGCCGCTCGGGCGGCACCCCGGCGGTGCGAGTTCGGATTTCGTTGCAGCAGACCGAGCGAGATCGATGTCAGGTCGAGTTACCCACAAAGCCCTCACACGATCTGCGCCGCATCTCCATGAACGCCTGGTTGCGTGGGGGCATGGCTTCTTGGCTCACGGGACCGCTCTATGCCCTGTACACCCGGCGCCTGCGGAGGCGGGTGGCGGACGGCCCGGTGCCGCGGCACGTGGGGCTGATCATGGACGGGAACCGGAGGTGGGCCCGGCAGAGGGGCATGGTGTCGCCGAGCGTCGGGCACCGGTACGGGGCGGAGCACGTGGATGACGTGCTGGAGTGGTGCAGGGCAATGGGAATCGAGCACGTGACGGTGTTCGTGTGCTCGACGGAGAACCTGGAACATCGGGGCGACGATGAAGTGGCCTACCTGATGGGGGTGATCGAGGACGTCGTCGCGGAGCGGCTGACGAAGCGCAACGACCACTGGCGGGTGCACATCGCGGGGAGCCTGGATGTGTTGCCGGACAGCACGGCGCATGCCGTCATGCGGGCGATGGGGGTCTGGTGCGGGGTGGGGAACGAAATCATTGGGGGTGCCAAGCCAGTCGCGAGGCCGCGCCGGTGCCTGGACCGGTTGGCAGATTTCGATCGCCGCCACCTGACGCGCGCCGCCACCCGAGCCGATGCGGCGGTCGAAATCTGGCAAGGGAAGGCACCGGTCACGAGCGGCCTCGCCCCGCGCGGAACGCGCGGCACAAGCACAGTCGAACTTCCTGCTGTGGCAGAGCGCCTACGCGGAGCTGTACTTCTGCGAGGCCTACTGGCCGGCCTTCCGGGAGGTGGACTTCCTGCGGGCACTGCGGAGTTACGCCCAGCGACAACGGCGTCACGGGGCATGAACCCTAGAACAGCTGCCACATGTCCAGGACGGCTTCGGTGGCTTCGCTGAAGACGTAGGCGACGAGGGCGACGGTGAGCAGGGCCAGGTAGCGGTAGCGGGGGCGGGCGGGCGTCAACAACGCGGCGACGCGCTGGGGGACGGGGCCGGCGGAGATGCCGAGGGTGGCGACGGAGAGGCGGGCGTGGCGGGCGGCGAGGGCGGCGGTGGCGACGGCACGGGCGGTGAGCACGCGGTCACCGGTGGCGGTGGCGGCGACCTCGTCGGCCCAACGCTCCACTGTGTACCGAACGGTGTCGCGCAAGGGCCACAGCAGGGGAGCGGCGGCGCTGGCGAGGTCGACGAGCAGCACGAAACGGTGGTGGTGCAGGGAAACGTGGGCTCGCTCGTGGGCGAGCAGGGCCCGGCGCTGGTCGGCGCACAGGGCACGGACCATGCCCCTGGACACGACGACGCCACCGGGCAGCGCGTAGGCCACGGGCTCGTCGTCGGGCAGAAGGGCAAGCCCGTCAACGGGAATCCGCCATGCCTGGCGACGGTGCCAAGCGGCGGCGCCGACGGCGGTGACGGCGGCACAGAACGCAACGGCCAGTACGGCGCCCAGGGCAACGGATCCGCTGAGCAGACAGGACACGGCGGTCACGGCGAGGGTCACGGTGCTGGCCAGTGCCAACAACACGCTGATCGCCGCGATCAGCCAGCTGGTCGACCGGGGCTGCCACGAGCGGCAGGGAATCAGTGCCCAGGCCAACATCGGTGCCAACAGCGGCACCAGCGCGCCGTCATCCATCCGAGTCCGCGAGCAGCTGTCGCAGCAGCACTTCGTCCTCCTCGCTCAGGTCCGTCACGAACCGGGTCAGCACCAGGCGCCGGTCCGGCTCGGCGTCGAGGAGCTTACGCATCCGACCGGCGGCCCGGCCCGGTTCGTCCTGCACTGGGGAGTAGGCGTACGCCCTACCTTGCCTCTCCCGTGCAGCCACGCCCTTGTCGTGCAGCCGGGACAGGATGGTGACCACGGTGGTGTACGCGAGCGAGCCCCCGAGCTCCGTCTGCACCTGGGCGGGCGTCATCGCGCCGTCGGCCGCCCACAGCGCCGCCAGCACCTCGGACTCGAGTTCGCCGGACCTGCGTCGCATCGGGACAATCTACGACCGGTCACGCTCTGACACCTAGGGGTTGCTGTTAACCGGGCATCGATTCGACGGTCAGGCCGACAAGGCCCGGACCAGGGGCGCGAACTCGGGGTTGAGGGCGGCCTCGCCGAGCGCCTTCTCCAGTTCGGCGTCGTTGACGGGCCGGGCGGCCTCCAGCAGGGCGAACCCGGCCTCGGTGACCTCGGTGTAGATGCCGCGGCGGTCGGTCGGGCACAGGTAGCGGCGCAGCAGCCCGCGGTCCTCAAGCCGGTTGACCAGCCGGGTGGTGGCGGACTGGCTGAGCACGACGGCGTCGGCCAGCTGGTTCATGCGCAGGTGGTGCTCGACCTGCGTGGACAGTGTCAGCAGCACGCTGTACTCCCGGACGGACAGGTCGTGCGAGGCCTGTAGGGCCCGCTCCAGCCGGTCCTCGATGCGGTTGTGCAGGGCAGCCAGCGTGCACCAGCCCTGCGCGCGCCGGACGTCCTCGTCGGCCAGTGTCACGGCTCACTCCTCCTCGGCTTGCCCACATCGAGTCGCCCGGGGCATCCTTGCGTGCAACATTAACAAGCGTCTGCAACTATTGCGGAAGCTTGCTACCTGAGAGTCTACTGGGGAAGGACCCAGGGGAAGGACTACGAGTCATGCCCCTCGCCCTGCTCGCACTGGCGGTCAGCGCATTCGGCATCGGCACCACCGAGTTCGTCATCATGGGCCTGCTGCCGGAGGTCGCGGGCGACCTTCACGTCACGATCCCGACGGCGGGCCTGTTGATCTCCGGCTACGCCCTGGGCGTGGTCGTCGGCGGACCGCTGCTGACGGTGGCCGGCAACCGGCTGCCCCGCAAGAACCTGCTGCTCGGCCTGATGGTGCTGTTCATCGCCGGCAACCTGATCTCCGCGCTGGCCCACAGCTACGCCCTGCTGCTGACCGGCCGGGTGGTCGCGGCGCTGGCCCACGGCGCGTTCTTCGGCGTCGGATCGGTGGTCGCGGCCAGCCTGGTTCCGGCGGCCAAGCAGGCCAGCGCCATCGCCCTGATGTTCACCGGCCTGACGGTGGCCAACGTGCTCGGCGTGCCCGGCGGCACCGCTCTGGGCCAGGCGTTCGGCTGGCGTTCCACGTTCTGGGCGGTCACGGCGCTGGGCGTGGTCGGCCTGCTTGGCGTCGCCTTCCTGGTGCCGAAGCAGCCGCTCGAACCGGGCCCCGGCCTGCGCGGCGAGCTGGCCGTGCTGAAACGCCCGCAGGTGCTGCTGGCGCTGGCGATGACCGCGCTGGGTTTCGGCGCCGTGTTCGCCGCCTTCACGTACATCGCGCCGATGATGACCCAGGTCGCGGGCTTCTCCAACGGCGCGGTGACCTGGCTGCTGGTGCTGTTCGGCATCGGCCTGGTGGTCGGCAACCTGGTCGGCGGCAAATTGGCCGACAAGAAGCTGATGCCCAGCCTGTACGTCACCCTCGCTGCCCTGGCCGCGATCCTGCTGGTGTTCGTGTTCACGGCGCACGCCCAGATCCCGGCCGCGATCACCCTGTTCCTGTTCGGCGCCATCGGCTTCGCCACGGTCCCCGGCTTCCAGACCCGTGTCATGCAGCAGGCCGACGGCGCGCCGGCGTTGGCGTCGACGGCGAACATCGCCGCCTTCAACCTCGGCAACGCGTTCGGGGCCTGGCTGGGCGGCCTGGCCATCGGCGCCGGCCTGGGCTACACGTCCCCGAGCTGGATCGGCGCGGCGCTGGCCTTCGCCGGCCTGGTCGTCGCCGTCGCCTCGGGCCTGCTGGAACGGCGTCAGCAGACGTGGGCGCCCTCGACCTCCAGCGGCACAACGGAACCGGCGGCAGCCGGCGTGACGTGCAGCGTGAGCAGCCCGTCCGCATAGACCGGGCGCACGTAGTCCCGCGTGTCCACGACCGTGTCGTCGGTGACGGTGCAACCGACACCGACGACACGGTTGATAGCGCTCAGCGCCACGAGATCCCGCACTGGTAGCGAGCCCCGCAAGGCGTCCTGACCGGGAAATCGGAACGCTCGCCCGCCTTCACGCGAAGCCACCGCGAAGTCCGCCGGGCCGTCCAGCTCGAAGGACACGGCGTGGTGCGGCGACGGCTCCCGCACCACATGCGTGCACAGCAACGAAGCCGAGGGCGCCAGCTCCAGCGCGAAATGCTCGGCCTCGTGCCGATCACGATGGCCGCCGTCGGCCGTGTACAGCGTCACCGCACGTCCACGAAGATCGGGTTCGAGTACGTCCACAGGTCGCCCCACGGGATCAACGCCGCCGGCCGGATCCATCCGCGGCTCGATCGAGCCG
>NZ_KK037166.1:3311374-3338432 GCF_000568255.1 Kutzneria sp. 744 | reverse complement strand
ACGTCGGCGTAGGTCTGCTGGACCGCGAACTTCTCGTGCGCGAGGTAGCCGTGGTCGGTGATCACCATCCAGTCCAGGCCGTTGCGCACGCGCCGGCCACCTGCTGCTCCACGGTGTACATGGCGTCGTTGGATACTGGGTGTGGATGTGATGGTCGCCGGCCAGCCACTGGTAGCGGCCGGGGCTGTCCCATGCCGGGCTGGCCGCCGCGGTGCCGGCGCCGAGCGCCCCCGCGCCGGCGACCGTGGCCCCGAGCAGGCCGGCGTTGCGCAGGAACCGTCGACGGCTCACATCCACCGGGCGGAGCTCGCGCTCCGGAACAGACAGGTCGGCGTAGTCGGGCGTGGTGTCCCCGTGGTGATGGTGGTGCACGGGCGGACGCTAAGAGCCCGAGATGGCCGCCGCGTGTCGACAGCCTGAACTCGGGGCGGTTCACCTGGAACGAACAGACTCGAAACATCCCCGACATGTGCGGAACCGGTGACGGTCCTAGGGTGGCCGACGTGGTGGAGGTCGGTCGGACCGGAGCTCGCTTCGGATCGTCGCGCAACCGCGAGCGGTGGGCGGACGTCGAACCGGACGTGGAGCAGCCGAAACTGGGGGAGCCCGCTCCCGAGGAGCCCGCCGTCGCCGAGCCCGAGCACGGCCGGCACGAGCTGGAGGCGGCGCCGGAGGTCGGGCGCACGGGCGCCCGCTTCGGCTCGTCGAGAGCCCGCTACCGCTGGCAGCGTGACGACGACGAAGAAGACGAGGTCGCGCTGACCCAGGCCCTGCCGGCCCCGACGAAACCGGCGCCGCCACCGCCGCCGACCTACGCGGAGGAGTTCTTCGCCGGCTTCCCCGAGGACGACCTGGACGACGACGAAGAGCCCAGCTCGTTGGTGCGGCCTTACGCGCGAACCGGCGGCCGGACCGAGGCCAGTCGCGAACTTCGGCTGGAAACGCTGATCTCGGTCGAGCGCTTCGACGTAGTACTGGACATGGAACAGCGTCGCATCGTGGAGATCTGCGAGCGCACCCGCTCGGTGGCCGAGGTCGCGGCCGCCCTGCCGGCACCGCTGGGGGTCGCCCGTGTCCTGATCGACGACCTCATCGAGCTCGGCGTGTTAACGGTGCATACCGGAGACAGCCGCCCCGACGAGGCTCTTCTCGTCCGTGTGCTGGCCGGACTTCGCAGACTGTGACCCGTCGGTAACGCTTGACGGTCGTCAGGAAGGCGTGAAAAGTTCTCGCCTACTCCGCCGAACGGAGTCCCGATCGGCCTGCCATCCAGGCGGATGCCGAGGGCGAGGAAAGGGGGCGGCCACGTTCCGACTCGCCGACACCGGCCAGCAGCAGGAGCCCACCCCGCGACGGATCGCCGATGACCTCGTCGCCACCCTCAGCTTAGCGGAGAAGATCGAACTCACTCAGCAGACCCAGCCGGCCCTGCCCCGGCTGGGCCTGCCGGCCGCGGACTTCACCCTGCGGCCGGCCACCGAGGGCATCGAGTCGACCTTCCCGGCGCCGCTGGGCCTGGGCAGCAGCTGGGACCCCGACCTGGTGGCCCGGGTCGGGGCGGCCATGGCCGACGAGCAGCGGGCGGCCGGCGGCGGCGGAGTGCGGGAGATCCCGCTGGTCAACCCGTCCTACGACCCCCGGCACGCGCGTAACGAACGGGGTTTCGGCGAGGACCCGCTGCTGTGCTCCAAGCTCGGCGTGGTCTACGCGCTTGGCCTGCGCGGACCGGAGAAGGCGCACCCCAAGACCGTGCCGGTGGTGCGCCATGTGGACCAGCTGGACCGGTGCGCCATATCGCCGGGTTTCAACCTGCGGGTTTCAACGAGTACGAGATGCCGGTGTTCCGCGCCGTGGTCGAGACCGGCGGCGCGGCCGGCATCGTGCTGTCGCAGCTGATGATGGAGGACTACCCGGCCCTGACGGCCCAGCTGTTGCAGCTCGTGCTGCGCGGGTGGGGCGACGGCGAGACGACGATCTGGAGCGAGAAGCTGCCGGACCGCCCGCTCAGCTCCGGCGGCCAGGCCCTGGCGCTGCGGCTCGGCGCGGACGGGTTCATGGGCGGCGGCCGGACCGTCGAGGCGATCTCCGACGCGTGCCAGCGGGGCGAGGTCACCGAGGCGATGATCACCGCGGCGGCGCGGCGAATGCTGATGATGCGCCTGCAGCTGCTGGCCATCAGCGCCGGCCCGGCGCACGTGGACCGCAAGGGCCATCAGGACCTGGTGCGGCGGGCGGCCCGCGAGTCGATCGTGTTGCTGCGCAACGACGGCCTGCTGCCGTTGCTGGTCGGCCCGGGCATGCGGCTGGCGGTCATCGGCCCGCACGGCGAGGGGCTGGCCGACGAGCTGAGCCGCCGCGTCACCGCGCAGTACGTGAGCGGCTCCGACCGGGTCACAGTGTCCGGAGTGGACGGTGAGTTCGAGCTCACCGAGTGGCGGCACGGCCGGTTCACGCTGACCTCGGAGACCCGGACGATCGAGGCCTTCGCCGACCCCGACGGGACCGTGACCGCGGACGGCGAGCCGCTGGAGTGGCAGCGGGTGTCGCACGGCATCGCCGACGCCGTGGCGCTGGCCCGCGAGGCCGACGTCGTCGTGCTGGCCATCGGCAGCAACCCCGCCCTGGACGACGGAAACCGTGACACGCTGGAACTTCCGCCGCAACAACACCAGTTGGTGCGGGCGGTGCGGGCCGCGAACCCGAACGTGGTGCTGGTCGTGCGCAGCGCCTATCCGTACGCGCTGCGCTGGGAGGACACCTATCTGCCGGCGATCCTGTGGAGCGCCCACCCGGCCGACGAGGCGACCGCCGACATTCTCTTCGGCGACCACGCCCCGTCCGGGCGGCTGCCGCAGACCTGGCACCGCACCGACGACGACCTGCCGCCGACCCTGGACTACGACCTGATCCAGGGCAGCGGCACGTACATGTACCAGGAGACGGAGCCGCTGTACCCCTTCGGCCACGGGCTGACGTACACGAGCTTCACCTACGAGGACATGGACCTGAGCTCGCGGGTGATCAACTCGCATGAATCCGTCACGGTGACGGTTCGGGTCCGCAACAACGGCTTCCGCGACTGCCACGAGGTCGTGCAGCTCTACACCCGCCAGCTCAACTCCCAGGTGCGGCAGCCGCGGAAGGTGTTGCGGGACTTCAGGAAGGTGCTGATCCCGGCCCGTGGCAGCCGCGACGTCACCTTCCGACTACGGGCCGCCGACCTGTGTTTCTGGGACGTCACCCGGGACAAGTGGGTGGTGGAGACCGCGCTGCACGAGGTTTTTGTCGGCAGCTCCTCGGCCAAGGCCGCCGCCAGCGCCGTTCTCGACGTGCACGGCAAAACCCTGCCGCCCCGGATCCTGGCCGGCACCGCGCGGACCGCGCACTCGTACGACGAGTCGATGGGCCTGGCGCTGGTCGACATCTCCAGCGAGGCCGGACTCGTTGTGACAGCGGCAAAAGGTGGCGCCTGGCTCGGGTTGCTGGGCTACGACCCGAGCGGCTGCCGGTCGTGGAGCCTCACGGCCTCCAACGCGGGCGACGACCCCGTGCCGGTCGAACTGCGCTGCGGCGCGCCGGACGGCCGGCTGCTCGGGACCGTGCTCGTGCCGCCGACGACCGACCGGCGCCGGTACGCGGTGGCCACCGGTTCGTTGATGCCGGTGGACGAGATCAGCGATCTGTTCGTGGTGTTCCCCGAGCAGGGCCCGTGGATCACCCGCATCGGCTTCGCCTAAGGCAGCTCAGCCCACCTGGATCGACCGCTTGGCCAGGCCGTGCCAGAAGCCGTCGATCACCGTGCGCTGCGTGCCCAGCTCGTCCTCCGCCGCCCCCAACGTGACGAACAGCGGCGCGAAGTGCTCGGTGCGCGGGTGGGCCAGCCGCCCGGCCGGAGACTTGTGCTCGAAGTCCAGCAACGAGTCCACGTCACCGGCGTCGAGGGCATGGTGGCCCCACTCGTCGAACTCCGACGACCAGGCCGGCGTGTCGACGGACCGCATCGCGCTCAGGTTGTGGGTGAAGAAGCCGCTGCCGATGATCAGCACGCCCTCGTCGCGCAGCGGCGCCAGCTTGCGGCCGACCTCCATCAGCTTCTCGGGGTCCAGCGTGGGCATGGACATCTGCAACACCGGCACGTCGGCGTCGGGGTACATCTCCACCAGCGGCACGTAGGCGCCGTGGTCGAGGCCGCGCTCGGGGGCGTCGTGCACCTGCCGGCCGAGCAGCTGACGCACCCGGTCGGCCAGCTGCGGGGCGCCCGGGGCGGCGTACTGGACCTCGTAGTAGTGCTGCGGGAAGCCCCAGAAGTCGTAGACCAGCGGCACGGTGGTGGTGGCGGAGACGGTCAGCGGCGCCTCCTCCCAGTGCGCCGAGACCATCAGGATCGCCTTGGGCTTGGGCAGGTCCTTCGACCACGCGGCCAGCTGGCCGGTCCACAGCTTGTCGTCGGCCAGCGGTGGCGCGCCGTGGCTGAGGTACAGGGTCGGCAAACGCATGGGAACGACCTCCCGCCTAGTTGAATATTCAACATGCTAGGCGAGAGGTCGTTCAAATTTCAAGTACCTACCAGGTGACGGGCACCTCGGTCACGCCGGACAGCACGGCGTTGGCCCGCCGCGGCACGTCCTCGACCGGGACCGTCAGCCGCAGCGTCGGGAGACGGCGGAACAGGTGGGTGAAGGCGATCTCCAGCTCGGCCCGGGCCAGGTTCTGGCCGAGGCACTGGTGGATGCCGAAACCGAAGGCCAGGTGCTGGCGCATCGGGTTGGCCACGTCCAGCTCGTCGGAGTGCTCGCGGTCGGCGACGGCGCTGGCCACCAGCACACCCTCGCCGGCCTTGATCGTCACGCCGCCGAGCTCGATGTCCTCGGTGGCCACGCGGCCCAGCGCGCCGGCGATCGTCAGGTAGCGCAGCAACTCCTCGACCGCCGCCGGCATCGCGGCCTCGTCGTCACGGATCTTGGCCAGCTGCTCGGGATTGCTCAGCAGCAGCATGGTGCCCAGGGAGATCATGTTGGCCGTGGTGTCGTGGCCGGCGATCAGCATCACCATGCCCATCGTGGCCAGTTCCACGTGGTCCAGCTTGCCCTCGGCCAGCTGCTCGGCGATGAGGTCGTCGAGCAGCCCGTCGCCGGGATCGTCGATCTTCTTCTGCACCAGCTCGTGCAGGTACGTGAACAGGTTGTGGATGGCCGTGCCGTCGGCGTCGAGGCGGCGCCGGGACTGCTCCTCGAAGAACGTGTGGTCCTCGTAGGGCACGCCCAGCAGCTCGCAGATCACCATGGACGGCACGGGCAGCGCGAACGCCGCCATCAGGTCGGCCGGCGGGCCGGCGGCGATCATCGCGTCCAGTCGCTCGGTGACGATCCGCTCGATCTTCGGCTTGAGCGCGGTGATCTTTCGCACCGTGAACGACGAGATCAGCATCCGCCGCAGCCTGGTGTGCACCGGCGGGTCGTTGGAGACCAGCGTGGCCGTGAGGCCGGTCGGCCGCGACTGCGGCGGGATCGGGATCGGCATCGGAAAGTTGGGCCGGCCACGGTCCGACGACACGTGCGGGTCGGCCAGCAGCGCGCGGGCCTCGGCGTGCCCGGTGACCAGCCACGGCGTGGTGCCGTCGAACAGCCGCACCCGGGCTACCGGCCCGCGTTCGCGCAGCTCGGCCGCCCCGTCCGGCGGATCGAACGGGCAGGTCCTGGTCAGGCTGAGGTCCGGGATGGTGTCGGTCATGAGTGTTCCCCCACCACTGTAAGAAACGGATCGTATCTTCATTTCGAGGCTAGACTGCGATGCGAAGAAACGCAACGGATCTAATCGGGGAGTCCCATGGCCGGCCTCAGACGACGCGGCGAGGAGCTGGAGGACGCGCTGCTCACCGCCGCATGGGCCGAGCTACTCGACGTCGGCTACCCCAGGATGACCATGGAGAACGTCGCCGCCCGGGCCGGCACCAGCAAGCCGGTGATCTACCGGCGTTGGCCGACCAAGGCCAAGCTGGTGATCGCCGCCCTCGCGCACAACCTGCCGCTGGAGGACGCCGACATCGACACCGGCACCCTGCGGGGCGACCTGATCGAGCTGGTCGGCCGGGGCATCAAGCGTTTCGGCCGCGTTCCCGGCGACACCATGCCCGGCCTCATCACCGAGACCTTCCGTGAGCCCGAGGTGTTCGAGGAACTCCGCGGCCGGCTACGGACCGGCGAGATCATCGAGCACATCCGCCCCCTGCTGACCCGGGCCGTGGCCCGCGGCGAGCTACGCACCGACCAGTGCAGCGACCGCGTCCTGCGCGTCCCCTTCGACCTGCTGCGCAGCGAAACCCTGCTCTACGGCGTGATGATCGACGACGCCGCCATCACCGCCATCATCGACGACATCACGCTGCCGCTGTACCGCCTGCACTGCGGCTGACGGAAACCGCATTTCGGTGTGTCTGAGAGCGTGACTCGCGGGGGTTCTCAGGGGCGGGTGAGGGTGTCGATGATGGCTTCGCAGGTGTGGACCACGGTCTTGGCGGCGGTGGTCTGGGCGCGGCGCCAGACCGGGTTGGAGGCGTAGGCCTGCCAGCGGTCGAGCACGGCCATGGCGATGTGTAGCAGGTCCGCGCCGTCATCGCTGCCCAGGCGGTTGGCCGGGCTGGTGCCGGACAGGCCCAACAGCTGCTCCGCCTCGGTGGCGATCTCGCTGGGCAGTTCGATGCGGCCGGTCTGCAACGCGGCCAACAGCCGCAGCTCACGGAAGTCCTGGGTGGTGACCTGGATCCGCTCGACCTCGGCGTGCAGGCCCCGGGCCTCGGGACGGGGTTCGGCTCGCAGCACGGTCTCGACGGCGACCAGGGCCGACCGGGCCTTGAGCACCGGGGCCCGCTCGGTGAAGTGCCGGCGGATGGACAACCGCAGGTCGTTCAAACCGCTGCGCTGCACCAGTTCCGCGGCCAACCGGCTGGGATCGCCGTAGCCGCGGCGGACCAGGGTCGTGCACAGGCGGATGCCGAACAGGCCGAGGCACTCCAGCAAACCCTGGCGCAGCACCACATCCTCCAGCGCCGGGTTCATGAACCGGTCGGTGGACAGGAGAAGCTCGTCCAGTTCCTCGCGGGGCAGCGCCGCCAGGGCGACCAGCGCGTCGAACTCGGCGTCGGTCAGCGTTCGGCCGGCGACCGCCAGAAGCCCAGCCACGGCAACGACATCCTGGCACAGCTGGCCCAGCTCGGGCTCGGCCCGCAGCCGGCGGGCGATCATCTTGGCCGAGCTCATGGCGTCGACCCGGCCGCCGCCGAGCTCGTCGGCCCGGGCCAGCACGACGATCGTGTTGACGGGAATGGGATTGCCCTGCAATGCCGAGCGGTCCTCGGCCCGGACGGGACCGGTCAGGTGCAGCACGGCGTCCACGTCGGACGTGTGGCCCTCGATGAAGTCGTCCTCGTCCAACGCGTCCAGCAGCGTGGACTTGCCGGCCTTGGGCCGGCCGGTGACGCCGACCCGCAGCGGCTCCTCGAACAGCTGCCGTTGCTGCGTCAGGAAGTTCGTCGCCTTGGCGCTGCCGCGGTACAGCCGCAGCGCCCACTCCAGCATGGCCCGGGTGTCCTCGGTGAGCAGCTCCTGGGTGATCATGACGTGATCGCCAGGGCCTGGGCGCGCTGCCGGAGCGCCACCAACGTGTTGATCTCCTCAGCGATGCTCTGGTTGCGCTGGTTGCGGGCCACGAGGTCGGCGTTGGCCAGGTCGCGGGCCCGCCGGATGGAATCGCTCAGCGCGTCCTGAAGCTGCTCGGCCTGCTCGGTGAAGTGCTCCCGCAGCCGCCGCTGCACCTGCCGCAGCGCGTCCCGGCTGTGCTTGCCGACCTGGAACACCAGCTCGTCGACATGGCGCTGCACGGCCGTCTTCGCCACCGCCTGCCGGCGTTTGAGCTGGGCGTCGCGCTCTTCCTTCAACGTCTTGGCGCCCATGACCGCGCCGGCGCCGACGGACACGAAGTTGACCAGCGGCATGCCCATCAGGCTGGTCAGCAGGCCGAACATCAGCATGCCGCTGTACGAGCCGCGCAGGCCGGTGATCACCTTGTTGGCGATGCCGGGTGGGGCCAGGTCGGGCGTGAGCAGCCCGCCCATCCGCTCCAGCACCCGGGCCGGATCGCGCAGCCCCAGATCGGGCAGCGTGCCGCGGCTCTCCTCGTCGAACTGCTCGGCGATGCGCTGGGACAGCCAGTGCGTGCGCTCCACCGTCCAGTCGTAGTTGCGCAGCACGGCATCGGTCAGCTTGTCGGCCAGCCAGTCGCAGAACTGGTCCCACGTCTTGGCCGGGTCGGCCTTGTCGAAGGCCTGGTCGGTGTGCCGCAGGATGATCCGGGTCCGCTCGCGAAGATCGTGGTCCACATCGGACATCAGGTCGGCCATGCCGTCCATGAGCATGTTCTGCCACCGCGACGACTGCCGGCGCAACAGCTCGGCCGCCCGCTGCGCGTCCTCCAGCCCGGCCAGCGACGACGGGTCCTGAGTGGACAGCTCCGCCCGCAGCCCGAGCGACACCTGCTCGGTCACCGCGAGGATCGCCTCGGAGGCCGACCGCCGGGCCAGCAGGCCGGCCTGCGCCTTGACGGTGTTCTCCAGATATCCCACCAGGGCGGGAAAACCGGATTCGGCGTTGACATTCTGGTCGCTCGTCCTCAGTGCCCGCTCGCGAAGCACGGAGGACACCGCCACCAGTGGGATCGCCAGCCCGGCCTCGGCGATCAGCATCCGGTTGCGCTCCAGGTGCGAACGCCACCGCGGGCTCATGTCGGTTTTTGTCAGCACGCCCAACACGTTGGGGCAGATCGTGGTGGCGAAGCGGAGGAACTGGAGCTCGGCCGGCGACAGCTCGGTCAGCGAGTCCGTCACGGCCAACACCGCGTCGGCCTCCGCCAGCTCGGCCAGGGTTCGGCTGGTGTGCTCGGACCGTAAGCCGTCCACGCCCGGCGTGTCCACGATGACCAGCCCGCCGGACAGCACGGCCCGGGGCACCCCGACCTCGGCCCGGACCACCTGCCCGCCGCTGATCTCCTCGGCCACTCGCTCGATCTCCACCGGCTCCAGCCGCTGCTGCCCGGGCCGCACCACGGCCGCCCAGGACTGGTCGGCGTGCCGGATGACCGCGGGCGCCGCGCTGGCCACGTCGTCGTGCACCGGGCAGACCGAGGTGCCCAGCAGGGCGTTGACCAGCTGGCTCTTGCCCTGCTTGAGACCGCCGACCACGACGACCCGGATCGCCGGGTCGGCGAGTCTGCCCCGCAGGCGGCTGAGCCTGCTGGTCAGGTCGCGCCGGCGGCCGATGGCCGGCTGCCGGAGCGCCTCGTCGATCACATCGAGGGCCGTCATGGTCATCACCCGAGAGATTGTGTCCCCTTCGATCGGGTGATGCACACCAGGCCGGGCCCACGCTGAGGGAGCGGGCCCGGCCTGGAAGCGGTCAACCGGTTCTGGAGAAGGGAGGAAGGATCAGAAGCCGGTCAGGTGCGTGGCGTCGAGGTTGTGCGTCACGTTGTCCACGTGCACGCCGCCCAGGTCGATGTTGCCGATGCCGCCGATGTGGTTGGCGTCGCCGATGTTCAGGTCCTTGACCGTGGCGTCGACCGCGCCGGTGACGTGCTGCAGGGCCTGGTCGCCGTGCACCGAGGTGACGGTGTCCAGGGTGTGCGACACGTCGGCGATGTTGGTCGCGGCGTGGATCGGGTCGTTGGCGATGCTGGTGATCGAGTGGATCGGGTCGTTCGCGATCTGGGTGACGTCGGTGATGTGCGACAGCGAGGTGACGGTCTTGGTCACGCCGTCGACGTCGACGCCGTGCACCGCGGAGGTCACGTGGCCCGAGGTGTCGGCGACGATCTTGCCGGCGACCGGCACGTTGCCCGCGACACCGGCGACGGTGTGCGAGGTGGTGTCGAGCGTCTTGGTCACGTCGACGTCGGAGGCGACGTGGGTGACGGTGCCGACCAGGTTCTCCACCGAGGGGACGGCGGGCATGCCGTGCGAGGCCACGACCGGCACCTGGGAGGCCAGCTGCTGCACCTGGTCCAGGGAGCGGGCCGGGTTGGCCGCGGCACCGCGCAGGTCGCCGACCAGCGCGGTCGGGTCGCTCACGTCCGGCACGCCGGGCAGGCCCGGGATGCTCGGCACGAGGCCGGTCACGCCGTCCAGCGGCAGGTTCGGCAGGCTCGGGACGCCGGCCAGGCCGTCGACCGGGAGCTCACGGGCGACGCCGTCCAGGCCGGGGAGGCTGTCCAGGCCGACGGGCAGGCTGTCCAGACCCGACAGCGGCAGGCTGTCGAGGCCGACCGGCAGGCTGTCCAGGCCGGGGAGGTGGTCCAGACCGGGCACGGGCAGGGCGTTGACCGGGAGCTCGCGGCCCAGGCCGTCGACCGGGAGGGCCGGCAGCGCCGGCACGGCGGCGGTCAGGTGCTGCAGGGTGGCGATGGCGTCGCCGCCGGGCAGGCTCGACACGCCGGGGACGGCGCCGCCCAGCGTCTGCTCGAAGGCCTCGACCACGTGGGTCGGCGCCATGTCGAGCACGAGGGGCAGGATCTCGTGCACGTCGGCGGCGGTGATGTCGCCGAGGCCAGCGGACTGCAGGACACCCGTGGGGTCGGCGGCGAACAGCTCGCGGGTCGGCGCGTCGCTCAGCAGACCAAGGGTGAACTCGTGCAGCGTCTGGGCCATGGGGTGGTGCTCCTGACTTCGATCGGGGGACTTGACGGGGATGATCACGGTGTGAGCCGTGATGGAGACGAACGGTAGGGGCTGGCGGCCCGTACGCCATCCGGGATCACTCCCAGTCCTGCCGGCCCGACCACTAGGGATCCGGCCGCGACCCCGGCCTGGGGCACTAGGGAACCCCCTTCGTTACGGCACCAGATCACGAATGGGTTACCTTTGCCCCCACCACTTGAGACCCCGGCCGCTGCGCCTCGCGGAGGAACACTTGCCGTACACGCTAGGGATCGATGTCGGCGCCAGCCGCGCCGCCGCCGCGATCACCCGGCTCGACGGACCACACCGGGGTGCCCCGCACCCGGTGTCGCCGGTCTCGGCCGATCCCGGCCCGTTCGTCGGGCGGATCGGCGATGACGTGCCCATCGTGCTGGGCAACCGCCAGCACAACGCGCACGAGCTGATGGCCACCGGCATCGACCGCATCGTCGAGCAGGTCGCCGCCCACCACGGCGACCGGCCCGTGCGCGTCACCGTCACCCACCCCTCGACCTGGGGCCCCTACCGCATCGACCTGCTGCGGGAAGCCCTGTCCCGAGTGGGCCTAGGGGGCTCCGCCCTAGTGCCCGAGCCCGTGGCCGCCGCCGTGGCCGCGGCCAGCCGGCACCGCATCGACGGGCCCGCGCCGATCGCCGTATACGACCTCGGTGGCACGTCGGTCACCGCCACCCTGCTTCGCCCGACGCCGGGCGGGTTCGAGATCATCGGCCGCTCGGAGACCGCGGAGCACCCGGCCGGCGCCGATTTCGACGACGAACTGGTCGCCCTCGTGACGGCGGGCAGACCGGACCCGGGTGCGGCCTGGGACGACCTCACCAAGCTGCGGCAGGAGTGTGTGCAGGCCAAGCACACGCTCTCCGTGGCTCCCGAGGCCGTCGTGGCCCCGCTCCAGGCCCGAGTCACCCGTGCGGAGTTCGAGGAGCTGATCAGACCGTTGTTGAACCAGGGAGTGGACGTCTTGCTGAGGGCGCTGTCCAATGCCGGCCTCACGCCGGAGCGCGTGGGCGCGGTGGTGCTCGTCGGCGGCTCGGCCCGGATCCCGCTGGTCCGACAGGTGCTGGGGGAGCGCCTGCGCCGTCCCGTGCTGGTCGACGGCGCGCCCGAGGCGACCGTCGCCCCCGCCCCCGCACTGATGCCCTCGCGGTCGCTCCCCGAGCCGGTCAACCCGGTGGCGGAGCCTGTGTCAAAAACAAAGGATCACCGCGAGCCCATGGTGCTGTTCAAAAATGGAGGACCCCGATTCGTCGACGAAGGGCCCGCGACGGAGGAGCCACCGGCCAGACCGTCGCTGGAGACCGAGCCACCGGAGCTCGTGCCGGCCAAGCCCGCGCTCACGGCCGCCCCGCGCCGGCGGCGCAAGAAGGCCAGCCGGCGCGGCCTGGTCATCGGCATCGTCACTCTGCTGCTGGTCCTGGCCTGCGCGTATCTGGTGCTCCAGTACTTCACGACGCCCATAGGGGGCGGCCTGTGATGGTCCTGGAGTCCGATCTACGGCAGCTGGACGAGTCGATCGCCGCCGATCCGTCCGCGCCGAGGGTGGTCGGGGTTCGGGCGCCCGGCGGCTATGGCAAGACGGCCCTGCTCACGCGCTGGGCCAAGATCTACCGCGACGCCGGCGTCCCCGTGTACGACGGTCGGCAGGAGCTGCCCACGCGGGACGCCGCCGTGCTGGTCGACGACGCCCACCAGCTCGACGACGAGCGGTTACGGGCGCTGCGGGCGTTGGCCGCCTCGGGCAGCGCGCAGCTGGCCATCGCCTATCGGCCGTGGCCTCGACGGGCGGCGCTGACCGACCTGGTCGAGGCCGTGACCCGGGTGCGGCCGCCGGTGTTGCTGGGGCCGCTGAGCCGGGCCCAGATCGGCGAGCGCGCCGGGCTGCTGCTGGGTGCGAAGCCGTCCGAGGACCTGGTCGACCTGGTCGGCAAGCAGACCGGCGGGGTGCCGCGCTTCGTCGACCGGCTGGTCAAGGCCGTGTCCGAGACCGCGGACTGCTCGGTGCCGGCGGCGGCCGTCGAGGGTTTCCGGTACGAGGTGGACAACCTCGACGACGACGTGCGGCGGGTGCTGCTGGCGACGGCCCTGGGGGCGGCGACGGACCTGCTCGTGTCGCTGCTCGGGCTGGACCTGGACGCGCTGGGCGACGCCATGGACGGCGCCCGGGCCAGCGGATTGCTCGACGACTACGGCATTCTGCTGCCGATAGCGCAGCGGGCGTTGATCGCCTTGAGCCCGTGGGAGCGGCGGCTTTCGTTGCACCAGCGGCTGATCGAGATTCAGCTGGCGCGCAGCGGCGCGTTGTTGCCGCTGGTCAGGCCCCTGCTCGGGGCGCCGGTGAGCGGCCCGCTGTTCGCATCGGCCTTCAAGATGGCCGGCGACGAGGCCTTGGCCGAGTCGCCCGCGCTGGCGGCGCGCCTGTTCGCCGCCGCCGTCGAAGCCGGCGAGCCCGCCCAATAAAAAAGCCGCCCGCCGGGCCGAGGCGGCGGCGTTGTCCGGGGACCTGGATTCCGGCCTGCGCCTGGCCGACCAGGCCATCGCCGCCGAGGCCGCCGCCGACCGCGCACACGGGGCCAGCGTCGCCGCGGCCGTGTTGGCGCATCGAGGATTGTTGAGCAGCAGCACCGAGTTGTACCGCTGGGCCGGCGAGGGTTCGGCCATTCCCTTCGCGGCCCTGGGACTGATCGGCACCGGTCGCCTGGCCGAGGCCGACGAGCTGTTGTCCCGGCCCGGCAGCGGCGGCCCGCCGACCCTGCTGGCCGGGGCCGCCCGGCAGCTGGCCCAGGGAGTCCGGGAGTCCGTCGCCGGTTCCGCGACCACGGCCCTTGCCACCCTGACCAGGGCCGCCGTGCTGATCGAACCGTTGGGGCGCAACGTCCTGCTCCCCGACACCCCGGCCGCCCTGGCCGCGCTGGTGGCCCTGCACTGCGGCGAGTTCACCGTCGCCGAATCCGTGCTGCGGCGGGCCATCGACTCCGGCATGGGCGGCGCCATCGCCGTGCGACGGCACCTGTTGCTGCGGGGCTGGACGGCCATGCTCCGTGGCGGCTTCGACGCCGCCCGGTCCGATCTGCTGGCCGCGACGTCCAGTGGGCCCATGGAGCCGCGGGATTGGCTGCTGGCCACCGGCCTGGAGATCGGCCTCGCCCGCCGGGACAGCGACCTTTCCGCGCTTCGGACCGTATGGGGATCGGGGCGCGGGAGGCCATCGTCCGGCACCCCGCCGACCTGTTCGCCCTGCTGCCGCTGGGCGAGCTGGGCCGTCGCCGCCGGCCGGCTGCACGACTCGTCACGGCTGGCCCCGCACCTGGCCCAGGCCACCGAATTGGTGCAGCAGCTGGGCAATCCGCCGCTGTGGTCGACGGCCCTGTCGTGGAGCCGGATGCATGCCGCCGTGCTCGACGAGCACCCCGAGGACGCCGCCCGTCACGCCGCCGACCTGGCCGGGTTGGCGGCCGCGCACCCCTACTGCGCGGCCGTCGCCGATGCCGCCCGGGTGTGGGTGAAGCTGCTGGCCGGCGACGTCGACCCCGTGGAGACCGAGTCCGCCGCCCGGGCTTTGGCCGCCGCCGGGCTGGTGTGGGACGGGGCTCGCCTCGCCGGTCAGGCCGCCATCCGCACCACCGACCGTGCCGCGATGGTCGCTTTACTCGACTGCGCCCGGATCATCCAGGGCCGGCAGCAGGAGCCGCAGCAGGAAGCGCCAATGGCCGCCGACAACGCTACGACTCTGTCCGACCGGGAGCGCGAGGTCGCCGAGCTGGTGGTCAGCGGGCTGACGTACAAGCAGATCGGGGAGAAGCTGTTCATCTCGGCCAAGACCGTGGAGTACCACGTGGCCCGGATGCGCCAGCGCCTCGGCAGCGACACCCGCAGCGACCTGCTCAACCAGCTCAGAGGCCTGCTGGGCAACCGGGTCTAGCTCTCTTCCTGCTCCTGTTTTGCCTCGATCTGTTCGGCGCCCCGGCGGCGGAAGAACCGGAAGCCGGGGATGCCGACGATCGCCTGCCGCACGTCCCTGGTCACCTTGAGCAGCTCCGTCACGTCCGGGCCGACCCGGTCCAGCGTGCCCAGGATGGGCAGGATGTTGGCGATCAGGTGCTCGGTCAGCTTCGGCAGCTCGTCGACCAGCCGGATCGCCGCGTCGACCTCCTCGTCGGACAGCTCCGTGACGAAGCGTCCGGCCAGCGGGGCGGCGCGCAGGGCGATGGGCTCGTAGACGCGGATGAGCTCGTTGGCGATGGCGGCGGTGCTCTCGGCCAGCGCGACCACGGCGGCCGCCTCCTCGCTGACCCGGGCCGCGCCGCCGACGACCTCGTTGGCCCGGCCGCTGACGTGCTCGGCCACCGCCACGACGCCGGAGGCCTGGCGGCTGACCTGGTCGGCCACGGCCACCACGCCCGAGGCCTGGCTGCTGATCTTGGCGGCGTCACCACCACCACGCCGGCCGAGGCGGCAATGGCCTCGACCTCCACGACCAGGCGCTCGGCCGCTCGACCACCTCGGTGATGCGCTCCACCATCGACTCGGCCGCGCCGACCAGCCCGATCACCCGGGCCGGCAGCGACACCAGGGCGATCGTGGTGTCGATGGCGGCCACGGTGACCGCCTTCGCGAGTCCGATGATCGGCAAGGCCATGCCGCCCACTCTGCCCTGCTCGCGGCCGGGTTGCGAGCGAATCGGGGATCGCAAACGTTTGCCGGGTATTAGATCAACGCCATGGGGCGTACCGCACTGACCGTGACCGAGCTTCGGCTGCCCGCCGCCGCCCTCGGACCGGAGAACCCGCTGCCCGTGCTGGGCGAGGGCATGGAGAAGGTGCTGCCCTGCCTGCTCCAGGACGGCTACGGCCGGTCACTGAGCGAGACCGCCCTGCCGGCGGTGGTGCTGGAGAACGACCACCTCGCCGCCACCGTGCTGCCCGGGCTCGGCGGCCGGCTCCACTCGCTCGTGCACAAGCCGTCGGGTCGGGACCTGCTGTTCCGCAACCCCGTCTTCCAGCCGGCGAACCTCGCCCTGCGCAACGCCTGGTTCGCCGGCGGCGTGGAGTGGAACCTCGGCAGCACCGGCCACACCACCATGACCTGCGCGCCGATGTACGCCGGCACCGTGGAGGGGCCCGACGGCTCGCCGGTGCTGCGACTGTGGGAGTGGGAGCGGACCCGGAACCTCGTGTACCAGGTCGATCTGTGGCTGCCGCCGGACTCCTCTTTCCTCTACGTCGGCGTGCGGATCCGGAATCCTTGGCCGCATGAGGTTCCCGCCTACTGGTGGTCCAACGCCGCCGTTCCCCTACGCTCGGACACCCGGATCCTGGTGCCGGCCTCTTCCGGTTGGCACTACGGGTACACGCAGCGACTGTCCCGCGTGGACGCTTCGTTCGTCTCGGTCGACGACCGCGACGCCGCCGACCTGTTCTATGACATTCCCGCTGCTGATCAGCCATGGATCGCGGCCGTGGACGCCGGCGGCTTCGGGCTGATGCAGGCGTCCACGGATCGTTTGCGGGGTCGGAAGTTGTTCGTGTGGGGGACCGGCGCTGGTGGTCGGCGCTGGCAGTCCTGGCTGGCGCCGGGGACCGACGGCTACCTGGAGATCCAGGCCGGTCTGGCGCCCACCCAGTTCGAGTACCTTCCGATGCCCGGCGGCGCGTCGTGGGATTGGCTGGAGGCCTACGGCCCCTACGGCGATTTTCCTTCGCTGCCACTGGATTCTTGGCGTTCCGTGGCCTCCGCTGAGCCGACGGTGTTGTTCTCCGGCTCCGGATGGGGCGCCCTGGAGTTGCTGCGCACCGGCGTCGATCCTTTGCCCGGCACGCCTTTTGGGTCGTTGGGTCTTGAGCAGCTCCCTTGGTTGGCGTTGCTGGACGGGGCCATGACCATCGGGGATCCGCTGTCGCCGCCCGGATGCACTTTGGTGGCTTGGCATTCGCTGTTGGAGGCCGCCCCTGAGTCATGGATCTCCTTGTACCACTTGGGTGTTGCGCGGTGGTATCACGGCGACACGCTTGGCGCGGTGTCCGCGTGGGAGCGGTCCTTGGCCTTGGCGGAGTCGCCGTGGTCCTTGCGCGCCTTGGCTTTCGCCCGTCCGGACCGGGCCGTCGGCTTGTTGCTGCGGGCCATCGAGCTTGCACCTTCGGTGCCGGGCCTCGCCGTGGAGACCTTGGAGGCCCTGTTGGCCGCGGGCTCGGCCGGCGCGGCCGCGTCGGTCCTGGCTTCCTTGCCGGAATCCGTTGCCACGCTTGGTCGTCTGCGCCTGTTGGACGCCCGCATCCGGCATGCCCTCGGCGACGTCGCCGGCGCCCGTGCCATTTTCGACGCCGGCTTCGAGGTCGCCGACCTCCGCGAGGGGGAGGAGTCCCTCACCGACACGTGGCGGCTCATCGCCGGCGATGAGCCCATCCCTGCCGCGTACGACTTCCGGATGGTCTCCGTTCTGCGGGACTGACGGCGGGGGAGCACCCTCGAAGGCATGCGATGTGTTGTCTTCGGTGCCACCGGCTACATCGGCGGCCGGGTCGTCCCGGCGCTGCTGGACGCCGGCCATGAGGTGCGGGTGGTCGCCCGCACCCCCGACAAGCTCCAGGACGCCGCGTGGCGAGACCGCGTCGAGGCCGTTCGCGGCGACGTGACCAGCGCCGATGGCGTGCGGGCGGCGATCGAGGGCCAGGACGTCGTGTACTACCTGGTGCACTCACTCAACCGGCACGACTTCGTCGACGTGGACCGTGCGGCGGCACAAGCCGTGGCCGACGCGGCGGCCGAGCACGGCGTCAAACGCATCGTCTATCTGGGCGGCATCGTGCCGGACGGCACACAGCTGTCGGCCCACCTGGCCTCGCGGGCCGAGGTCGGCCGGATCTTCCTCGCCGGCCGGGTGCCGGCCGCCGTGCTCCAGGCCGCCGTGATCATCGGCTCCGGCTCCGCCAGCTTCGAGATGCTCCGCTACCTCACCGAACGCCTGCCGGCGATGATCACCCCGCGCTGGGTGCGCAACCGGATCCAGCCCATAGCCGTCCGCGACGTGCTGCACTACCTCGTGCACGCCGCCTCGTTGCCGGCGGACGTCGACCGGGCCTTCGACATCGGCGGCCCGGATGTGTTGACCTACCGAGTCTCTAATTTTCTGTCAACAGACCACGAGGTCGGATCATCTCCCCGTTCCGATAGTGAAATACGATTTAGACTGCCAGAACGCTCGGCATTATCTCGAGGGCTGCTATAGGCATAACGCTTCCGTGGTGAGTAACCGCATCTATCCGGGACCCGTTTCAGAGCGCTAGTCGCCGCGGCACGGCCGGTCACACACGGTGTCTAAGTTGCTCTATGGCCCATCGGCCTGCTTCAAAACTACGCACGCAACTGATATGTTTAGGATGATAATAAGTACTACCTCACATGTAATGTTACTGATCGAGTCGCTCGTGCACGAGGTCGTCTGCCATGAGCACGACATCGCCCGGCACATCCCCGATCCGGACGGCGGGCTCACCCACTACGAGCAGGCGTTGGAGCTGGCCCTGGCCCGGATCGCCCGCGCCGACGTGCCGACCCGTTGGTCCGACGCCAGCGCCGAGCCCGCCGATCCGCTGCCCACCGACCCCGACTGGGCCGGCGGCAGCCTGTACGAGGACGTCCGCGAACACCGTTCCGACGCCGCGCCCCAGCAGGTGTGGCAGGTCATCGAGGCCATCGGTGGCGAGCACGGCTGGTACTCGTTCCCCCTCGCGTGGGCCGTGCGGGGCTGGGCCGACCGCCTCGTCGGCGGCGTCGGCCTACGCCGTGGTCGGCGCGATCCCCGACGGCTGCACGTGGGCGAGGCCCTGGACTGGTGGCGGGTCGAGAGCCTGGACCGCCCCCGTCTGCTGCGCCTGCGGGCGGAGATGAAGCTGCCCGGGCGGGCCTGGTTGGAGCTCGGCGTCGAGCCGTCCGTCGACGGCGGCAGCCTCTACCGTCAGCGCGCCGTGTTCCAGCCCCATGGCTTGGCCGGGCACGTGTACTGGAAGGCCATTTCCCCGTTCCACGACCTGGTTTTCGGCGGCATGGTTCGCAACATCACCGGGGCTGCTCGATCTCGGTAGCCGACAGCACGTCCAGCGCTCGCAGGAACGCCTCCCGGTCTTCCTTCGGGAGCTTCGTCAGCAGGCGCTCCTCGGTGCGTTGGATGTCGCTCTGGATCGCCCGCTTCCTCCGGCGGCCCTCCTCCGTGATGGCCACGAACCGCGCCCGCCGGTCCGCCGGGTCCTTGGTGCGTTCGAGCAGGCCTTCGTCCTCCAGCCCGTCCAGCACCCCGATGATCCGACTCTTGTCCGCCCCGATGAACTCCGCCAGCGCCGCCTGGGTCCTCACCGGCTCTCCGTCCAGGGCGTTGAGCACCACGTAGCCCCACATGCTCACGCCGTGCTCCTTCAGCACCGGCAGCTCCGCCGCGATCAGCGCCCTCTGCAGCGGCGCGATCATCGCCGCCAGATCCCGTCGCATGAGCTGCATGGTAACGGCCTTGCGCTTACCGTATGCACCTGCCTATCATAATCATATGCATATCAACTCGCTCGTGGTCCATCACCGCACCGTCATCCAGGCCAGCATCGACGTCGTCTCCCGTGTCGGCTCCGCTTCCCTCGACCGCCCCACTCCTTGCGCCGGTTGGTCACTCTCCGACCTCCTGGCCCACATGACCGCTCAGCACCGTGGCTTCGCCGCTGCCGCCCGCGGCCAGGGCAGCGACCTCTCCGCTTGGCAGGTCCTGCCCCTTGGCCCTCACCCCGTCGCCTCCTACACCGACGCCGCTTCAGACGTCCTCTCCGCCTTTGCCACGCCCTCTTCCGCCTTCGATCTCCCCGAGTTCCACCCCGTCTCCCGCTTCCCCGCCGCTCAGGCCATTTCCTTCCACCTCATCGACTACGTCGTCCACGGCTGGGACGTCGCCCGCTCCCTGGGCCTCGACTACTCCTTGCCCCCTGCCACCCTTGAGCTCGCCCTGCCGATCGCCCTCTCCGTGCCGAACGACGCCAACCGCCTCACTCCCGACGCCCCTTTCGCCCCCGCCCTTCCCGCCGGCGACGCCCCCACCCCGCTGGACCAGATCCTCGCCGCCTTGGGGCGCTCGCCCTCCTGGCTAGCCTCGGTGGCATGACAGAGACGGACCGCCTGCGCGACATGATCGACGAGCTCCGCCGGATGCGATCCCGCTGCGAGCCCAAGTCGAACCAGAACCCTCGATACCTGCGCTACTCGAACGCCGTCAGCGCTTTGAAGTGGATCATCAACGACCTGGCCGCGGAGCGCGAAACGCCGTGAACCCTTGGCCCGCAGCGGATCGCGCTGGTCGGTGGAACAGGTAGCGTTCCCCGCCCCGCCCCGCCCCGCCCCGCCCCGCCCCGCCCCGCTTCCGCCTCCGCTTCCGCCGGCCCTGTCAAGGCAGAGCCCACGTGTTGCTTGGCGCTCAAACCCAAGCCCTGACACCAGTCCTGCCTCGTCCCTCGTCGGCCGGGCGACCGTCGCCACGAAGCTGCCAGTGACTCGGCCTCCGGTCCCGTAGCCGGCCAGGGCTCCCAGGTTGGAGGTCTAGGCTGGATTGAGGGCTGCGCTTTTCGCCAGCACACGATGGCGCCCCCGAATCCGAGTCAAGCACACGAAGCTGGGAACGCGGCATTGTCAAGCAGGGCAAGGGATTCGCGCGACGGCGGCCGGCGAGCGGAGCGCCGGCCTGGTCAAAGGCCCCGGATCGACGAAATAGCCGCGGATCCGCTCGTGCCGCGTTGATTCAGCTGTCGACCTACCGAAAACCGGGTTTCGGTGTGACGCTGGGCCGGACTCGCGGGGGTGCCCGAACCCGACATTCGGTGGGTCTGAGGGCGTGACTCGCGGGGGTGTCAGCGGCGGCCGGCTACGTGGGAGTACATGCGGGAGGGGTGGGCGGGGTCGAGGAAACCCGGTAGGGGTGGGAGATCGGTGATGAAGGGGAGCAGGAGGTCGTAGAGGGCGACGGCGTCGGCGGGGCGGCGGGCGGGGTCCTTGGCCAGGACGGCCTGGAGCAGCTGGTCGAGGGCCGGAGGCACACCGGGCACGGCGGGCGGCAACTCCTTGACCTGCTTGTCGAACACGGCGTAGGCGGTGGGGCCGGTGAACAGCTGCCGGCCGGTGAGCATCTCGTGCAGCACACAGCCCAAGGCGTAGAGATCGCTGGACGGCCCGGCGGCGCCGCGCTGGATCTGCTCGGGGGCCATGTAGGCGGGCGTGCCGAGGATCTGGCCGGCGCGGGTGAACTGCGCGAAGTCGGACTCCCGCAGCAGGGCCAGGCCGAAGTCGAGCACCTTGACGCTGCCGTCGGGACACAGCATCAGGTTGGTGGGCTTGAGATCCCGGTGCGCGATGCCGAGCGCGTGGGCGGCGGAGAGCACGGCGCAGGACTGGGCGGCGATGGAAGCGGCCCACGGCACGGGAAGGGGCCCGTGCTCGCTGACGAGATCGGCGACGGTGACGCCGTCGATGAACTGCATGACCTGGAACAACCGGTGCTCGTGCGCCCCGAAGTCGTAGAGGACGGGCGCGCCGGGATGCTCCAGCCGGGCCAGGATCCGGGCCTCCCGGACGAAGCGCCGCTCGAGCTCGTCGTCGGAACCGCCGGGCCAGTGCAGGAACTTCACGGCGACCCGGCGGTCGAGGTGCTTGTCGTAGCCACCGTGCACGGCGCCCATGCCGCCCCGGCTGAGCGGCAGGTCGTCGAGCTCGTACCGGTCGGCGATGAGCATCCGGCCCTCCCGCTAGCGTCCTGGCCGCAGGCTACCCTCGACCAGGCCGTCGACGCCGAGCCGCACCACGGAGCCGCCGACCGCGGCGGCCTCCCGCAACTGGTCCTCGAACGCCAGCAGCCGCTCGAAAGCCTCCCCACACGCCCGTTGCTCGCCAAGGGCCAGTCGCGGCACCTGCGTCCGCCGAACGTCGAGACGGCTGGAGCCGGTGGTCGGCCGAGCGGTGGAGGCCCGCAGCGCGCCGGCCAGGAACCGGGCGTCGAGCTGCTGTTCGTCGACGCGATATGCCGTCAGGTACGGCCCGAGCGCGGCGGCTGCCGTCGCCACCCGCGCCATCCCGGTCGGGGCCGCGACGACCTCGCCGGGCTCGATCATCACCAGGTCGCCGGTGTCGGCGGCACGTTCGCTCGCCGGACGGCCCTCGGCGAGGTCGTCCATGGTCAGCACGGGCACGCCGTCGCCCGGCGTCAGCTTGACGGGGGCGTGCCGCACGGTCAGAGCACCCGACCGGATCAGGTCGCCGACGGTCGTGGTCGGCGCGGTCGCGTGCTCGACCAGCACCGTCAGGTTCGGCGGCGCGAGGTCGAAGCCGCGGAACCGCTCGACGGCGGCGGCGAACTCGCGGCCGATGTCCGGCCCCTGGGCCAGCTGCCGCCGCCGGGCCGGGCTGATGTCGACGTCGTCGTCGAGCAGTCGATGATCCGCACCGCGTCCGCCGCGGACGGGTCCAGCCACGCCGTCTCGACGCCGTCCAGCTCATCGGTGATCAACACCGTCGACGGCGGCCGGGACTCCGGCGCCGGCCGACACAGCAGCCACAGGTCGGAGCCGGCGTCCGGCAACCCGATGACGGCCCGCAGAGCGCCGGTGCGCAGCAGCTTGGCCCGGATCCGACGGCCGGGCCGACGGCTCGCGGCGGTCGGCGGCATCAGGATGGCCACCATGCCGTCGGGGCCGACGTGGGAGAGACAGTGCTGCAGCCACGCCAGTTCCGGCTCGCCACGCGGCGGCACGCCGTACTCCCAGCGCGGGTCGGCGACCAGCTCCTCGTGCCCCCAGGTGCGGTCGTTGACCGGCGGATCGCACAGCACTGCGTCGACCAGCTGGCCGGCGAAGCGGTCGCGCCGCAGCGAATCGCCGGTGGCCATGTCGACGTCGGTGTCCCGCAGCGTCATGCGGCACGAGGCGATCACCATGGCGGCTCGGTCGATGTCCTGGAGGAAGACCTCGTGCGCGGTGCTGGCCACGGCCAGCGTGCCGACCCCGCACGCCGGGTCGAGCACCACGCCGCCGTCGGGGCAGGCGAGGCGGACCATCAGCTCGGCGACGGCCGGCGGGGTGACGGCGAGCCGGCGAGAGTGGGCGTCGACGTAGCGGGCGACGATCAGCTCGTACGCGCCGGCGGCACCGTGCTCCTCGGCCAGCTGGTTGAGCAGTCGTGCCAACTGCGAGTCGTCGAAGCTGCCGCTGCCGGAGAGGAACATGCCGGCCCGGGCGACCTCTTCGCCGAGCCGGAGGTCGTCGACGCCTGAACGGAGCGCCTGCCACGTGCGTTCGGCGGTGGACACCTCGAACGCCTTGCCGTTGCGGCGCAGCCAGTCCTCGATCTCGGTCAGGGAGAACAGCGGGCTCGCCGCGCTGCCGCCGACCGGCCGGGGAAAGTCGTCGAACCGCCGCCGCCAGTTGCTGACGGCCGCCCGGCCGACATCGACAAGTCGGGCGATGTCGGCGGCGCTGACGGTGGCTCCGGAGTTCACCGAGCGAAGCCTAGCAGCACCAGTGCACAGTCATTTTGCTTGTGAACTCAGTTCACAACTGCTTCACTGGTGACATGGCGAACATAGCAAAGTTCCGGTTGACCGCCGTGTCGCGCACCCATCCGGGCTGCCTTCGCGGCTACAACCAGGACGCCGTCCACCTGGGCAAACACGTCCTAGCGGTGGCCGACGGCATGGGCGGCCACGCCCACGGAGAGGTCGCCAGCGCGGTCGCCGTCCAGGTGCTCGCCGAACTGGAGAAGTCGGTCGACATCGAGAACTCGGCCGTAATCGACAAGTCCGCCGGAGTTGAGAAGTCGGTCGGACTTGAGAAGTCCACCGGACTGGGCAGGTTGTTCGGTCTTGGCGGGTCGACGCGCATCGAGGAGTCGGCCGAAGTCGAGAAGTCGGTCGGAGTCGGGAAGTCCGCTGGTCTGGGCAGGTTGTTCGGTCTCGGCCGGCCGACGCGTATCGAGGAGTCGGCCGGAGTTGAGAAGTTCGCCGAAGTTGAGAAGTTGGACGGAGTTGAGGAGTCCGTCGGTGTCGAGAAGTCGGCCCGTAGCAGGCGGTCGACCGGTGCCGGGAGGTCCGGCGGTGCCGGGAAGTTCGGCGGAGTCGAGGAGTCGGCCGGAGTTGAGAAGTCGGCCGGAGTTGAGAAGTCGGTCGGAGTCGGGAAGTCCGCCGGAGTTGAGAGGTCGGGCGGTGCTGGGAAGTCGGGTGGAGTTGGGAAGTCGGGTGGAGTTGGGAAGTCCGCCGAAGTCGGGAAGTTCGGTGGGGTGGAGAAGACCGTCGTGCTTGGCTCGGTTCCTGGCGAGGTGCAGCGGCGGCTGGACGCCATGGCGGCGCGGGACAGTGGCTTCCACGGCATGGGCACGACCATCACCGCACTGCTCTGGACCGGCGAAGTGCTCGCGGGCGTGCACATCGGGGATTCGCGGGCATATCGGTGGCGGGGCGGCGAACTGAGGCAGATGACCCAGGACCACACGCTGGTCCAGTCGCTGCTGGACAGCGGGCGGATCACGGCGGAGGAGGCGGAGACGTACCCACGCCGGAACATGCTGGCCCGGGCGGTGCAGACCGGCAGCAAGGCGGAGCCGGACGTCTTCTCCTACCGGCTCAAGGCCGGCGACCGGTACCTGATCTGCTCGGACGGCCTGACGGCGGTGCTCACGGACGAGACGATCGCCGGCGTGCTGGCCGACGTCTCGGTCCCGGACGACGCGGTGGACCAGCTCGTCGACCTGGCGCTGCGCGGGGGAGCGCCGGACAACGTGAGCGTGGTGCTGGCGGACGTGGCGGAATCCCGGCGTGCCGGCTGCCGGAAATACTGGCGACGGAACTCTGGGTAGCGTGTGCGGGGTGAGCTGGGGCAAGGGTGGCTCCCCCAGGAGGGTGACCTGGTGGGCCTGGCTGAGCTATGGCGTGATCGTCGCCGAGGTGGTGGGCGGCGTCGCACTGTGGTTCGGCGACGGCTGGACGTTCGCCGACGGGGTGCAGAACTTCCTGGTCACGGACAGCCTGCTGGCGATGACCTTCGCGCTGTGCGGCGCGCTGGTGGCCTGGCGGCGTTCCCATAACCCCATCGGGTGGTTGCTGCTGTGCGGTGGCGCGGCCCACGCCACCACCGTCCTCCTGGTCGGCCTGCTCAGCTTCGGGCTGGTGCACGGCTGGACCGAGCCGACGCTCGGCGTGATCGTCACCGCCGCGACGGCGTCGTGGCCGCTGGGCCTGCGGCTGTTCATCCCGTTCGCGCTGCTGCTGTTCCCCACCGGCACGCTGACCCGCCGGTTCCGGCCGGTCGCCGGGCTGACCGTGGTCATCGCCGTGGCGTTCGAGTGGTGGAGCCTGATCACCACCTCGCCGTACTCGGTCGGCGGCCCGCCGCCGTACACGGGCGCGTTCGCGATCCCGGTGCTGGAACCGATCCGCCCGCAGCTGGACCTGGCGGCGATCGTCGTGCCGATGCTGATCGACGTCGTCGTGCTCGCGGTCCGCTACCGGGACGGCGACGAGCGGCAGCGGCGGCAGATGCTGTGGCTGATGCTGGCAGTGCTGTGCGCGGTGCCGTGGGCGCCGTTCGGCATCAGCGCCACCTCGTTACAGGTGTTGATCTTCCTGCAGCCGGTCGCGATGGCCATCGGCCTGCTGCGCCCCCAGCTGTTCGACATCAAGCTGGTGGTGTCCCGGACGCTGCTGTATCTGCTGCTGTCCGGGGCGGTGGTGCTGCTCTACAGCGGCGTGGTTCTGGTCTTCGACCTGGTGTTGCAGAGCCGGCTCGGTGACATCGGGGCCGCCCTGGTCGCGCTGGGTGTCGCCATCGCGTTCCAACCGGGCCGGGCGTGGCTGCAACGCGGGATCGATCGTCTCTTCTACGGGGATCGCGGCGATCCCGTGCGGGCGTTGCGCAACCTGGGGGATCGCCTGCGCCGGGATCCCGGTTCTCTCGACGATCTGCTGACGGCCGTGCGGGAGTCGCTGCGGCTGCCGTTCGCGGCGTTCCGACTGGACGGGCGAGAAACGGCGACATCTGGTCAGCCGGGTGGGCGTGTCGAGGTGTTGCCGCTGCTGAGCTCGGACAATGGCGACGTGGAACTGGTGGTCGGCGTCCGGCAGGGACAGTCGCGGCTGGATCCCGAGGACCTGCGGGTGCTCGGCGTCCTGGTCGCGCCGCTGGCCGTCGCCGTCCGCGCGACCGTGCTGTCGGCGGAGTTGCAGGCGTCGCGGCAACGGCTGGTGTCCGCGCGCGAGGAGGAACGCCGTCGGCTGCGCCGAGATCTGCACGACGGCCTGGGCCCCACCTTGAGCGGCCTGGCCTTCACGACCGACGCCGCGCGCAACCTCGTCACCGTCGAGCCGGCCGGCGCGCTGGAGCTGCTCGGTCAACTCCGTGCGCACGCCAACGCGGCGATCAGCGAGATCCGGCGCCTGGTCGACGGCCTGCGTCCACCGGCGATCGACGAGCTCGGGCTGGTGGAAGCCCTGCGGCAGCAGGCCGATCGGCTCAGCTACCGGGCCGGCGGCGATCCGCTGCGGATCGTCATCGACGCCCCCGGCGGACGGCTGGACCTGCCGGCGGCCGTCGAGGTCGCGGCGTACCGGATCGTCGTCGAGGCGCTCACCAACGCCGCCAAGCACTCCGCCGCCGATCACGCTCGTGTGCAGATCTCGGTTTCCGACGAGCTGCGCATCGAGGTCGCCGACAACGGCGGTTCCTCGTCCACGGCATGGGCGCCGGGCGTCGGCACGGCGTCGATGGCCGAGCGCGCCGCCGAGGTGGACGGCTGGTGTCGCAGCGGTCCGAGCCCCGGCGGCGGCCGAGTCAGCGCCCGCCCTCCCGCTCGATGCCGGGGGAGGACGGCAGCGCGGGGCTTACCCGTAGCTCACCGGCGTCCCCGGGGTGACTTTCCCGGCGAACTCGGCGTGCGGGACGGAAAAGCGCGCGACGATGCCGAAGTCCTCTGCTGCCATGGGTGACTCCTTGGGAAGGTGAGGGCGGACTGCCCCCGACACTGCACAGCCTGCCTCGGCCGCCTTCCCGGTCCCAGGGGGCAGGCACCCGGTCGGACCGGGAAGTTCTTCCCGGCCGGGCCGGGTGACCAAGACCTCGTTCGCCACGACCACAGGAGCAGCAGGTGCCCGACCCCGAGATCACTGTTGTGCTGGCCGACGACCATCCCGTGGTGCGTAGCGGTCTGCGGGCGCTGCTGGCCTCGACACCCGGCATGCGGGTGGTGGCCGAGGCTGTCAACGGCCGGGAGGCGATCCAGGCTGCCGCCGCGTACCGGCCGGCCGTGCTGCTGGTGGAC
>NZ_KK037166.1:3307981-3311274 GCF_000568255.1 Kutzneria sp. 744 | reverse complement strand
AGATGCCCGAGCTGAATTCCACCACATCACCCGCGCCGTCGTCGCCGTCGCCCCGGGCACGGCGGTGTTGGTGCTGACCATGTTCGAGGACGACGACTCCGTCTTCGCCGCCGTCCGCGCCCGGGGCCCCGTGGCTACATCCTCAAGGGGGCCGAGCAGGACGAGATCCTGCGCGCCGTCCGCTGCGTCGCCGAGGGCGGCGTGATCTTCGGGCCCAGCATCGCCCGCCGGGTCGACGCCCTGCTCAGCGGCGGCCCCGAGGACCTGCCGAACCTGCCTTTCCCCCAGCTGACCGACCGTGAGCGCGAGGTGCTGGACCTCATCGCCGCCGGCCTGGCCAACCCGCAGATCTGCGACAAGCTGGGCCTGGCGGTGAAGACCGTGGGCAACCACATCTCGTCGATCTTCGCCAAGTTGCAGGTGGCGGACCGGGCGCAGGCGATCGTGCGGGCCAGGGACGCGGGGCTGGGGCGGTAGTCGGTGGGGTGAACCGCGCATGCCTGGAAGGAGCGCACGGCAGCCCTCGGCCCGAACCTGCATCATGGTTGCCCGAGAGCGGGACTCGCGGTGTCAGGGGGTGTGGCGCCACTCCTGTGCGGCGTTCATGAGGCCGATCATGCCGGACACCAGGCGCATCTGGTCGACGGTGCGGATGTCGGCCTCGACGAGCTTGGGGGAGCAGACCAGCACGGCGACGGCCTGGGCGCGGGAGAGGGCGACGTTCAACCGGTTGCGGGACAACAGGAAGTCCAGGCCGCGGGGCAGGTCGGCGGCGGACGACGACGTCATGGTGGTGATGACGACGGGAGCCTCCTGGCCCTGGAAGCGGTCCACGGTGCCGACCCGGACGTCGGGGAAGCCGGCGACCTCTAGGGCACGGGTGACGACGCGGGCCTGGAGGTTGTACGGGGCGACGACAAGGATGTCCTCGTCGCCGAGGGGACGGACACCGGAGCTGTCCGTCCACTTGCGACCGTGCAGGGAGCGGACGATGTCCACGACGACGGCGGCTTCCTCGACGGAGCGGGTGGTGTTGCCGCGGTGGTCGACGGAGGCGAGGTACAGGCCGGAGTCGATGCCGTCGATCCCGCGCTCGGCGGCGGACGGATGGGCGTGCAGGAGACCGGAATAGGACAGGCGGGACACGGGCTCGCAGACGGCGGGGTGCATGCGCCGCGACTGGTCGAGGAAGTAGCCCAGTGACGGGGGAATCACGTCGTTGTCGCCGATGAGGTGACCCAGGGCCGAGGCCTCGGCGCCGGCGGGATGGGTGCCCTGAACAACCTGCGGCAGCTGCTGGGGATCGCCGAGCAGCACGATGTTGCGGGCGCACATGGAGACGGCGAGGGCGTCGGCCAGCGAGAACTGGCCGGCCTCGTCGATCACCAGCACGTCGAAGGGCTCGGCCCGCATGGCGGCGTTGGCGAAGGTCCACGCGGTGCCGCCGACCAGGTGCCCGTCGGTGTGCTCGGCCCGCCACCGGGCCAGCCCGGGGTTGTCCTTGGGCTGCTCCCACGGGACGTCCTTCTCCGCTGCCTTCTTCGGTCGCTTGGCGGCTGGCAGCGTCGGCGCGGAGGATTTGGCTGCCCGCAAGACGTTCTCGACGGCCTTGTGACTGTTGGACGTCACGGCCACGGTCCGGCCGGAGCCGACGAGATGCGCGATGAGCTTGCCGGCCAGGTAGGTCTTGCCGGCGCCGGGCGGACCCTGCACGGCCAGGGTCGACCCGTCGAGTAGATCCACGGTCTCGATCACCGTGCGCACGAGATCCTCGCCGTGCGGCGGCAACTCGACGCCGCCGCGCAGGCGCGGGGGAGTGCGGCGCAACAGGTCGATGCCCGGATGTTGGGGCAGCGCAGGCAAAGCGTCGACGGCGAGCTGCGCGAGATCGGCGACGGCCTCGTCCTTGGGCTTCGGCATCACCGGCGATCCGGGCAGAACCGCGTTGGGGCGACCGTCGGAGGTCTCGTCGGGCTTGGCGCTCTCGACCAGGGTCAGTTCCTCGGCGGTGGCGGCGCTGACGACCGCGTCTCGCGTGGAATCCCCGTACCGCAGGCGAACCTGGTCGCCCATGGCGTACGGATGCGGCCGGTCGGGGTCGCACACGAGCGTCAGCACGCGCTTGGCCAGGCGAACTCGGCCGGCCGGCGGCTGCCAGTCGCCCGCCTGCACGGAAACCGGCACGGCGCAGGTGGTGTCGACCTCCAGATCGGACAGCGGGGCGGCCACCTGGCGGAAGAACTCCCACCACGCCGGGTTGGTCTCCCGGCGGTGGTAGCCGACGGAGGCGGCCAGCAGGGCGCGGGCCTTCTCGTCGTCGGTGGCGTCGGCCGGATTGTCGGGCAGGCCGGCCATCAACGGGTCGACGAGCGCCGCCAACCGGGCGGCCCGCTCGGCCCGGCGCTCGGCGGCCACCAGGTCCTCGGTCCTGGCGACGAGATCGTCCTCGACCGCCTCGACCACGGTCTCGATGTCGGCCTCGACGCGAACCCGGTGCAGGAAGTGGAAAAGCTCCCGCGTCGACACGCAGTCGTACTCGTTGTAGTCGCTGATGCCCTGCAACACCTCGGCCGCCCGCGCGTCGCCGATCTGGTGCAGCGTCAGGTATTCCTCGTACGCCTCGATGCTCGACACGGCGGTCTTCACGTCGCCGTCGCGGGCCGACGGCATGTACAGCGGCTCCAGGTACTTGATGGAGTAGGACCGCTGCGACACCCGAAGTGCCTTGCGCACCACGGCGTACAGGTCGATCAGCGCCCCGCCGCGCAGCAGGTCGTCCACTGCCTCTTCACGGGTGCCGTGCACGGCGGCGAGCCGCTTCAACGCCGTCACCTCGTACGGCGCGTAGTGGTAGATGTGCGCGCCGGGATTCGAAGCCAGCCGCTCCGAGGCGAAGTCGACGAACTCCTCGAAGGCCTTCTTCTCCTGCGCCCGGGAATGCGCCCAGAACGGGATGAACCCGTTGGTCGTCACGGAGCCGAACAGGTACTCCAGACCGGTCCCGGCCAGCGCGAACGGGTCGCCCTCCATGTCGAAGAAGACGTCGCCGGGGCTGGGCGCCGGCAGCCTGGCCAGCTCAGAGCCGTCCACCACCTCGTAGCTGATCTTCCCGGTCTCGTCCTGCCGCACCTGGATCGCCGCCTGCGCCCGCAGCGCCGTGAAGGTGGTGGCGGACAGGTCGCGCGGGCGGTCCTCGGGGGCGGCCTCGGCCAGCGCGTCGATGGTGCCCACGCCGGCCTCGACCAGCTTGCGCCGCTGATCGGCCCGCATCCCGGCGACCAGCGACAGATCGC
>NZ_KK037166.1:3257304-3307881 GCF_000568255.1 Kutzneria sp. 744 | reverse complement strand
CAGAACCGCCAGCTCGTGCGCCTGCCCGTGCTTGACGGCCAGCTGGTCGCCGCCGGGATCGGGCCGCGGAGCTCCGGGCAGCCCGGCGGTCAGCGCCTGGTCGAGCACGCTCCGGTGCTCGCACTCAAGCAGGTCGGCCAGGTCCGTTGGGGTGAACATCGCCGGCACAGTCTTCCACAGCGGGAGATCAACCAGCGGTTGCCACGCGCGCGGCCTCCTCGGCGAGTCGCGCCGCCAGTTTCGGGTCGGGATCCAGGCTGAACACCGTCAGAACCAGGTTGCCGCAGCGCACCACCATCTCGATGCCGTGGCTGCCCCGCACCTCGGTGGTCTGGTCGCACGGCCCGTCGACGGTGCGCGCGGCGCCGCCGACGGCGGCGACGGACAGCGCGAACTCCCGTTTCGACGTCTCGATGTCACCGTCGCCGACGTACGCGTCGATCGCGATGAACAGGATCGGCAGCGGCCCGTGGGTCTGGGACCACTCGCAGCCGTTGACGGTCGCCTCGCTGAAGGTGACCCCGGGCGGCCCGTCGATGAACGGCGCGATCCGGGCCAGCGCCTCGCGGGGCAGCAGTGCGCACGCCGACACGTGGCGGAACTGCGGCTCCGGCGGCGGGCCGGCCAACACGGGGGTCAGCAGCCCGAGCCCGATGGCGGCGATCGACGCGACGGACAGCCACGCCAGCTGCGTGATCCGCTGCGGCGACAGGCGGTTGCGGCCACGCGTCGACGACGTGCCCAGGCCGACGGCCAGCGATATGACGGCAATCGTTGACACGACAAGCCATTCGCGGGCGCCGAAGCCGTGCTGCCACCAGCTCGTGTCCCACGACTTGCGGATCGTCCAGCACAGCATGAAGGCCAGGGGAGTCAGGGTGGCCGCCGCTATCCGGATGCGACGGCCGCTCGACGTCGCCAGCACGACCTCGGCCAACGGCAGCAGACAGCCCAAAGCCAGACCGAGGCTCAAGGTGATCGTCCGGTGATACGTGGCGGGCTTGATGTTCCAGGTTTGTTCCAGCCAGGCCATCGCCGCCACGGCCAGCGCGCAGGCGACCATGGCCCCGAGGATTTCCCTTGTCCAGCGGGGTTTCACGCCGGGAACGTGAGCGAGCACCGGATACACCAGGCCGGCCCGCAACAGCTCGGCCGCGAGCGTCGACCCGGTCGAAGTCCGCTTGCGCAAGGGTTTGTGCTGCGCCGCGAGCTCGTCCGCGGCGTAGCTGCGGAGGTCGGCATGGGGCCGGAACGGCAACAATGCGGGGATCGGCCCATCGCTCGCGTCCAGTTGGTCGAGCACGAACTGCGCCGTCGCGCTTCCGGGCTGTTGAGCCAAACGCGCTCGCTGTGAGGACGCGTACCCCGCCCGTGACCGGAGGAGTTGATCGTGCAGACTGTGCCGGAACCCGGCGGTCCCGACACGGTGTCGCAGCCAGGTCTCGACGCCGAGCCAGCCGGCAACGGCCGCCAGAAGCGGCGCGAACGCCGGCAGCCGCACCGCCAGTGCGGCCAGGGCCAGCGTCGCCGCCAGGCCGGCCACGGCGGTCCCGGTGCTGATCGGACGCCTTGTCGCCATGCGAGCATGATCCTCGTCGACGAGATCGTCTTGGTCTTATTTTAAGGCGTGTATTGACGCCCCTCTGTGACCCCCATAACATTCGGCCTCGTCGGGGCCGCCAACTCAGACCTGTCCTCTCCCAGCGAAGCAGGAGGGCCCTGTGACCCCTGTGCGTACCACCGCGCTCGCCGCGGCGGTCGTGACCCTGTCCGCGACCGCCATGACCTTCGGCATGGTGCCCGCGGCCAGTGCCGCGGTGTCTCCCGGCACCTACACCGTCACCAACGCGGGCAGCGGAAAGTGCGTCGACGCGCGCTCCGCCGCCACCGCCAACGACACCGCCGTGCAGCAGTACACCTGCAACGGCACCGCAGCCCAGTCGTGGACGTTCACCGCCACCGACTCCGGCTACTACCAGGTCGGCGCCTCGACCGCGACCGCCCAGGTCTGGGACGTCGCCGACGTGTCGACCGCCGACTCGGCGGTGGTCCACCTGTGGACCTACGGCGGCGGCGCCAACCAGCAGTGGCAGCCGGTCGACGAGGGCAACGGCAACTACCACTTCATCAACCGCAACAGTGGCAAGTGCCTCGACGTGCCCGGCGCGTCCGTGAACGACAGCGTGCAGCTGCAGCAGTACACCTGCAACGGCTCCGCCGCGCAGACGTTCTCGCTCAGCGGCGGCGGCACCACGCCTCCGCCGCCGCCCCCGCCCGGCACCCCGGACTTCGGCCCGAACGTGTCGGTCTTCACGCCGTCCACGCCGCAGTCGACGATCCAGAACAAGCTCAACTCGGTGTTCAACCAGCAGCAGTCGGCCCAGTTCGGCACCGGCCGCTACGCGCTGCTGTTCACGCCCGGCACCTACAACGTGGATGCCAACGTCGGCTTCTACACCGAGGTCGCCGGCCTCGGCCTGACCCCCGGCCAGGTCACCATCAACGGCCAGGTGCACGTCGAGGCCGACTGGATGGGCGGCAACGCCACGTGCAACTTCTGGCGTGACGCCGAGGGCCTGACCATCAACCCGCCCGGCGGCACCAACACCTGGGCCGTGTCCCAGGCCGACCCGCTGCGCCGGGTGCAGGTCAACGGCAACCTGAAGCTGGACGACAACGGCTGGTCCTCCGGCGGCTTCCTGGCCGACTCCCGGGTCACCGGCCAGGTGATCTCCGGCTCGCAGCAGCAGTGGCTGTCGCGCAACGACCAGATCGGCAGCTGGAACGGCCAGAACTGGAACATGGTGTTCTCCGGCGTGCAGGGCGCGCCCGGCAACACGTTCCCGAACCCGCCGTACACCACGCTGAACACCAGCCCGGTGATCGCCGAGAAGCCGTACCTGTACGTCGACGGCAGCGGCAACTACAGCGTGTTCGTGCCGGCGCTGCGCACCAACAGCTCGGGCACCTCGTGGGCAGGAGGCAACCCGGCCGGCACCTCGCTGCCGATGAGCGGCTTCTACATCGTCAAGCAGGGCGACACCGCCTCGACGATCAACGCCGCCCTGGCGGCCGGCAAGAACCTGATCGTCACGCCGGGCATCTACCACCTCAACCAGACGCTGAACGTGACGCGTCCGGACACCGTGGTGCTGGGCCTGGGCGTCGCGACCTTCGTGCCGGACAACGGCATCACCGCCATCCAGGTGGCCGACGTCAACGGCGTGAAGATCGCCGGCCTGCTGATGGACGGCGGCACGGTCAACTCGCAGCAGCTGCTGCAGGTCGGCCCGAACGGCGCGTCGGCGGATCACTCCGCCGACCCGACCGTGCTGTCCGACGTGCACTTCCGCCTCGGCGGCGCCACCGTCGGCAAGGCCACCCGGTCGCTGGTGGTCAACAGCAACAACGTGATCACCGACGACACCTGGATCTGGCGGGCCGACCACGACGACAACAACGGGACCTCGGGCTGGAACACCAACACCGGCGCCAACGGCCTCGTCGTGAACGGCAACAACGTCACCGCGTACGGCCTGTTCGCCGAGCACTACCAGCAGTACCAGGTGATCTGGAACGGCAACGGCGGCAAGACGATCTTCTACCAGAGCGAGATGCCCTACGACGTGCCCAACCAGAGCGCGTACATGAACGGCTCGACCCAGGGCTGGGCTTCGTACAAGGTGGGCGCCAACGTCACCAGCCACGAGGCCTGGGGGATGGGCGTGTACGCCTTCTTCAACACCAACCCGAGCGTGGTCAACTACCACTCGTTCGAGGCGCCGCAGAACGGCAACGTCAAGTTCCACAACATCCTTGACCTGTCGCTGGGCAACAAGGGGTCCATCACCCACGTCATCAACGACACCGGTGCGCAGACCCCGACCAACACCAGCCCGGTGAACATCGTCAGCTACCCGTGATGATCGCGGTTCGCTGAACCACCGGAGCCGATGCAGGGAAGGACGCCTTACCCTCGTTCAACGAGGGTAAGGCGTCCTTCCCTGCATAACGGGGTGACGTAGGGTGAGTGGCGAGATGAGACGTCGCGCCAAGCCCCCGCTGCCCCAGCGCCTCGGCCTCGACCCGGTGCGCATGCGGATGCCGGCCGAGGGGCCGTGGCGGACCTTGCGTGAGCACCTGGTGTTCCGGCTGCCGCGGGTGGATCCCGAGCGCATCGACGAGATGCTGCGGGAGCGCCGGATCGTCGACCTCGACGGACCGCTGGGCCCGGACGCGCCGTTCGTGCCGGACGGGGTGATCTGGTTCCACCGGGACCTGCCGGTGGAGACGCCGGTGCCGTTCGAGATCGGCATCGTGCACCGCGACGAGGATCTGCTCGTGGTGGACAAACCCCACTTCCTGGCCACGATCCCCCGTGGACAGCACATCGCCGAGACGGCGCTGGTGCGGCTGCGGCGGGAGCTGGATCTGCCGGACCTGGTGCCGGCACACCGTTTGGACCGGGTCACGGCCGGCCTGGTGATGTTCGTGATCACACCTCAGGTTCGCGGCCGGTACCAGACGTTGTTCCGGGATCGGTTGGTGCACAAGGAATACGAGGCGATCGCCGGCTACGACCCCGATGTGGTCCTGCCGACGACCGTCCACAGTCGGATTGTCAAGGAGAAGGGCGTTATCGTCGCTCAGGAGGTGCCCGGCGAGTCCAATGCGGAGACCGTTGTGGACCTTGTCGAGCAACGCGGCGGCCTCGGTCGGTACCGGCTTTCCCCGCGCACCGGCCGCACTCACCAGCTCCGCCTGCACATGGCCGGGCTCGGTGTTCCGATCCTGAACGACGACTTCTACCCGGTGCTCACCGAGAAACCGTTGGACGACTTCACGAATCCACTCCAGCTGCTGGCCAAGACGCTGGAGTTCCGGGATCCGCTGTCCGGAGAGCACCGTCGCTTCGAGAGCCGGCTGCGCCTGTCGGCCTGGTCCTGACCGTCGATTCGATTGCCCATTCAACGATACCGGCGCGTGTCGGTATTCGGTGGCCTGCATAACGCGCGTCCGGTATTCCGGCCTTTCGGGACGCCGGCGTTCCGTGTGGTCGGAACCCGATGGGAGCGTGGCGGCGCCCTCCCGGCCCCCGGTGTGCCCGGGACGGATCCATGGCCACCCCGCCGCCGCGGCAGGAGCCCCGAGGCCGCCCGCACAGCGGGCCGCATCCCGGCCACCCTCGGCGGTCGCCGCTGGTCACCCGCCTGTCCCGGTGGCGCTCGGTGATCATCGCAGGTCCCGTGCGTCACCGCCGAAGCGGTGATGTGGCGTTATCGTCACTCGTTTCACTCGGTCTTGTCGTCCGGGTAATGTCTTCCGATGTCCGATACGCCACAGCCGGGAGAGAGGGGCCGCGTTGGCGACGGCTTCGACGAGTTCGACGCGAGACCTGTGCACGCACCGATCGAAAATAGGTTCGCACCGGTCGCCCGTTCCGGGCTGACAACGTTGTCATTTCATTGGGCGACAGCGCTGCGTCATCGCGGTTGAATGCTGAATCACCGGGTGGGCGGTATGGGGCCGTCGGCGTCGTCATATAGCGTCTGAGCGCACGTGTGACCGACCACTGTAGACGGTCTGCCGTGGTCGGTGCTGGTCGCCGGTCTACTTCGTCACGAGGCCACCGTGGTTCGCACGGGAGGCTTGTTTTCGCGCGTCGTTTGACATCGAAGTGGGGCTCGAGCAGGAGGTGCCGGTGGGCGCGACCCGTCAGCCGCGGCATGAGTTCATTCCGGTGGCCGTCGTCGGACTCGGGTGCAGATTCGCTCCCGATCTGCACTCGGTCGCGGATTTCTGGTCGTTCGTCATGGGCGGCGGCAATGCCGTCTCCGCTATGCCGGCGAAACGTCTCCAGCCGTATGTCGAGGGCAACCCGCAATTGGCGTCCGCCTTACGCAAGGCGTCGACGCGTGCCGCCTACCTCAACGACCTCGACGGGTTCGACGCCAATTTCTTCGGCATTTCTCCGCGTGAGGCCGAGGTGACCGATCCGCAGCAGCGGCTGTTTCTGGAAGTGGTGTGGGAGGCCCTCGAACACGCGGGTATCGACCCGCTTTCGCTCGGCGGAACCAACACCGGTGTCTATGCCGGCGTGACGTTCGCCGAATACGGCCGCCGCACGCTGGAGGACATGACCGATGTCGAGCCGTGGGCCGGCATGGGCAGCACCTACTACGCGGTGGCCAACCGCGTGTCGTACTTCCTCAACCTGTTCGGCGAGAGCCTCGCGGTCGACACGGCCTGCGCCTCCTCGCTGACGGCCGTGGATCTCGCCTGTGAGCGGCTGGCCGCCGGCCGCATCTCGGCGGCGATTGTGGGCGGCGTCAGCGTGCTGCCGACCCCGCACGGCTTCGTCGCGCTGGACGAGATGGGCGCGACCTCCCCGGACGGGCGCTCCAAGTCGTTCTCGGCCGACGCCAACGGCTACGGGCGCGGCGAGGGCGCGGGCGCGGTGGTGCTCAAGCGCCTCGACGACGCCCTCGCGGCCGGCGACCGGGTGCTCGCGGTGATCAGGGCCAGCGTCTCCCGGCACGAGGGCCGCACTCAGGCGATCATGGTCCCCAGCACCGACCGCCAGTCGGCCATGCTGTCCGACGCCTACGAGCTCGCCGGCATCCTGCCCGAGGCCGTCGACTACGTGGAGGCCCACGGCACCGGCACGCCGGTCGGCGACCCGATCGAGGCCGCCGCGCTGGCCGATGTGGTCGGGCGTGGACGGCCGGCGGGGCAGCCGTGCCTGATCGGCTCCGTGAAGCCGAACATCGGGCACCTGGAGGCGGCCTCCGGCATCGCCGGCCTGATCAAGACCGTGCTGGCCGTGCACCACGGCGAGATCCCGCCCAGCGTTGGCGTCACAACGCCCAACCCGGAGATTCCCTGGGAGGACAACGGACTCCGGCTGGTCACCGAGCCGACCCCGTGGCCGCACAACGGCCTGCGCCGGGCCGGTGTGTCCTGCTACGGCTACGGCGGCGCCATCTCACACATCGTCGTCGAACAGGCCCCGGAGATCGCGGTTCCGGTCCGGGACGGCGTCTTCGAGACCGCCCTGCCGTTGTCGGCCCGCACCGAGGCGGCCTTACGCTCCAACGCGGCGAACCTGGCCGGCTGGCTGGAGTCCAACCCCGACAAGGACTTCTCCGCCGTCGCCGCCACGCTGGCCCGGCGGCGAGCCCACCTGTCCAGCCGCGCCGCCGTCGTGGGCGACCGTGACACCGTCCTTTCCGGACTGCGGGCCCTGGCCGCCGGCGACCCCGCGCCGGGCCTGGTTTCGGCCGAGACCATGGAGAATCCCGCGCCGGTGTGGGTGTTCTCCGGCTACGGCGGGCACTGGGTCGGTATGGGCCGAGAACTCGTCGCCGCCGAACCGGTTTTCGCCGCCGTGATCGACGAGCTGGACCCGATCTTCTTCGAGGAGTTGGGCGTCGGGGCGCACGCCCTGCTCGTCAGCGACGATCAGGAGCACGTCGACCACATGCAGGCGGCGACGTTCGCCATGCAGGTGGCCCTGGCCGCGCTGTGGCGTTCCTACGGCGTGGTCCCGGCCGCGGTCCTCGGCCAGTCGCTCGGCGAGTACGCCGCCGCCGTCGTATCGGGAGCGCTCACACTCTCCGACGCCGCCCGCAGCGTGTGCCGGCGGGCGATGATCATGCGCCGCGTCGAGGGGCAGGGCGCGATGGCGTTGGTGTACCTGGACTTCGACACGGTCGTCACGCGGCTCGCCGGCCGCGGGGACCTGGCCGCGGCCATCACCTCCTCGCCGACGTCCACAGTGGTCTCCGGGGACATCGACTCGGTCGTCGCCCTGATCGCGGAGTGCGAGGCCGAGGGGACCAAGGCGTTCCGCATCAACACGCCCGTCGCCTACCACAGCCACCACCTGAAGCCGTTGGGCGACGACGTGATCGCCGCGCTGTCCGACATCGAGGCCCGGCCGCAGACCCTGCCGGCCTACAACACGACGCTTCCCGACCCGCGGGCCGAGACGTCGAGGGACGCCCGGTTCTGGGCGGTCAACATGTACGAGATGTGCCGGTTCACCGCGGCCGTGGAGGCGGCGATCGAGGACGGGCACCGGCTGTTCCTCGAAGTCTCCCCGCACCCGCTGGTCGTGCACTCCGTCGGCGAGATGCTGGCCGGCGAGGGCGCCATCATCGGCACGTTGCGGCGCAACGAACCTGAGCCGAAGCAGTTCCTGACCGCCCTGGCGGCGCTGCACTGCCGGGGCGTGTCCGTCGACTGGAGCCGGGTCCACCCTGACCTGGCCCTGGTCGACCTGCCGACGAACGCCTGGCAGCACCGGCCGTACTGGCACACCGGCAAGGCCCGCTCGGCCGACGCCGGCCACGATCCCGACAGCCACACCCTGTTGGGCGCCATGGTCACCATCGGCGGCGGCAGCCCGACGCGGATGTGGCAGACCACTTTGGACGAAGACAGCCGGCCGTACCCGGGCGAGCATCCCGTGCACGGCGTGGAGATCGTGCCGGCGGCGGTGCTGCTCAACAGCTTCCTGGCCACCGGTGAGCTCACCGGGCTCACGGACGTGAACCTGCGGGTTCCGCTGGCGGTGGAGCCGAGTCGGGACGTGCAGGTGATCCGGCAGGGCGGCGTGCTGACCCTGGCCAGCCGTCCGCACGGTGAGGACGACGACAGCTGGCTCACCCACACCACGGCCGTCGCCTCGCACAGCCCATTGGAGGGTAACGACTTCCCGGACTTCGGGGCGTCGCGGGAGCGGTGCGCGACCGTGATGGACGGCACGGCCGTGCCGGAGCTGATGGCGGAGATGGGCGCCGATGGCCTCGGTTTCGACTGGCAGGCCACGGAACTGCGCAGCGGTGACGGCGAGATGTTCGCGCGCATGACCATGGGCGACGGGCCGCTGTCGTGGGCCCATGCCCTCGACGCGGCGGTCACGCTGACGCCGTTGGTGCTGCCGGACCGTGCCGTGCAACGAATGCCGGCGCACATCGAGCTGCTGTCGGTGGCCGATGCCTTGCCGCCCAACGAGATCCAGGTGTCGGCGCGGACCAACCCGGACTCGCCGCTCGACTCCGTCGACGTCTGGGTGGCCGACGCCGACGGCGCGCCGGTGGCGGTCGTGCACGGAGTTCGCTTCGGGTTGCTGGATTCCGTCGACGGCGGCGTGACGGACCCTCGGCGGTTGGTGCACGAGCTCGCCTGGCGGCCGCTGCCCGATCCGGAGCCGACGCACCGCATGGCCGACCCTCGCCTGGCCGTGATCATCAGTGACGACAACGAGTTCGTTCGCGAGATCTCTTCCCAGTTCGTCGTCGGCGGCCTGCGCTGCGTGCACGTGCGGGAACCCGAGGAGCTGACCGGCCTTCGTGGCGACTTCGACGTGCAGAGCGTCGTGCTGTTCGCGCCGGCGCTTCCGGGCGACTCGTTGGACGACGCGGTCGCCACCACTGCGTGGCGCTACACGCGAACCGTCCAGCGGCTCAACGGTTTGGGTGCGGCGGTCGAGCCTCGGCTGTGGTGCCTGACCCGTGGCGTGCGCGACGCCGTTGAGGCCTCGGCGGTCGCGCATGCGCCGCTGTGGGGCGCTGGCCGCGTCACCGCCAACGAGCATCCCGAGTTCTGGGGCGGCACCATCGATCTGACCAACGGCATCGAGGGCCTGCTGGGGCTGCTGCGCGCGGCCCCGCGCGACGACATCCTGTCGCTCGACGCCGGTGAGGTCGAGGTCGCTCGCTTGGCCGCGGTCGACCGGGCGCCCGACCGAACCCCCGTCGAACTCCGGGCCGACGCCACGTATCTCGTCACCGGCGGGCTCGGCGATCTCGGCCTGGAGGTCGCCGCCTGGCTGGTCGGCCGCGGCGCCCGCCGGCTCGTGCTGGCCGGCCGCACCCCGCTGCCGCCCCGCCGGGACTGGCCCCACGTCACGGATCCGATCGTCCGACGGCGACTGGACGCCATCGGCGCTCTGGAATCCCTCGGCGTGACAGTCCATCCCGTGGCGCTGGACATCGCCGACGCGGCCAAGACGGCCAAGGTGTTGGACTCCCTGGAGTTGCCGCCGATCCGCGGCGTCGTGCACGCCGCCGGCGTCCTGCACGACCAGCTGATCTCCCAGGTCGACCGCAGCAGCCTGAGCAAGGTGTTGCGGCCCAAGGTCTCCGGCGCGCTCGTGCTGCACGAGCTGTTCCCGCCCGGCTCCCTGGACTTCCTGGTGCTGTTCTCCTCGTGCGGGCAGGTCTTCCAGGTGCCCGGGCAGATCAGCTACGCCTCGGCCAACAGCGTGCTCGACGTGCTGGCCGCCCACCGTGGCGACAACACCCAGAGCCTGGCCTGGACCGCCTGGCGTGGTCGGGGCATGGCCGCCGACGCCGTCGAGGCCCTCGCCGCCGTCATGGCCGCCCAGGGCACCACCGACCTGTCCACTGTGGACGCTTTCCAGTGCTGGGAATGGGCCGAACGGTTCAGTTCCCCCTATCTGGCGGTCCTACCCTTGACCGCCATGGCCGCAGGGGAGCGACGGCTGCCGGTCTTCGGCGACCTCGCCACCGACGAGCCCTCGGCCGAGCCGGCCGAGCAGATGGACGAGCTCACCCTCGACCGCCTGTCCGACCTGGTCCTGACGGTCGTCGCCAACGAGCTGCGCCTGCCCGTCGCCGAGATGGACGCCCGCCGCCCGCTCACCGAGATGGGCATCGACTCGGTCATGAGCATCACCATCCGCGGCAAGCTCCAGAAGAAGCTGCCCGTCAGCCTGCCGGCCACGCTGCTGTGGACCTACCCGTCGGTGGCACGGATAGCGGAGTTCGTGGCGGGGCTGTTGGGGGTGGGGCAGCTGCATCCCGACCCGGTGTAGCGGTGGATGGAGATCCGGCGGAGGAGACGGGTGGGCGGAGTCTCCAACGCGACCACCGCCAAGGGGCGGGGCGGACCTTCGGCATGGGCTGGGGCACGCCGTGGGCAGAGCGGTGCGCGGGTGGGGACTGGAGTCAGCCCGCCGGCGCAACACGCCGTGTGGGATGTGAAGGCGGATCTGCTCGCACACAGCGGTGTGAGGGCGGACTTGGTGGCGGCCCGCCCCCGTCACCACATCCCCCGACTACGCGGGCGCGCCCTCGGGGATCTTGGTCATGGCGTGCTCGATCAGCTTGATCAGGGCCAGCTTGCTGGAGTCGCGCTGCCGGGCGTCGGCGTTGACGATCGGCACGCCCTCCTTGATGGCCAGGGCGGAGCGGATCTCGTCGGGCTCGTAGTGGTGGGAGCCGTCGAAGTTGTTCACGGCCACGATGAACGGCACCTCGCGGCGTTCGAAGAAGTCGATGGCGGCGAAGCTGGTGTCCAGGCGGCGGGTGTCGATCAGCACGATGGCCCCGATGGCGCCGCGGGCCAGCTCGTCCCACATGAACCAGAAGCGGTCCTGGCCGGGCGTGCCGAACAGGTAGAGCACCAGCCGGGGGCTGATGGTGATGCGGCCGAAGTCCAGGGCCACGGTGGTGGTGGTCTTGCCCTCGATGCCGGCGAGGTCGTCCACCCCGGTGCTGGCCTCGGTCAGCAGCTCCTCGGTGCTCAGCGGCGGGATCTCGCTGACCGACGCCACCAGGGTGGTCTTGCCGACGCCGAAGCCACCGGCCACCAGGATCTTCACCGACTCGGGGACCACAGTCGATGACTGGTTAGAGTGCACGGACACCATCGAGAACCGCCTGAAGTAGTTCCCGGCCCGGCGCGCGCAGCGCCTGGGCGGGAGGACGGACAACAACGTCACCCCGGTCGATCAGGTCGCTGATCAGCACCTTGACCACGACCAGGGGGACGTTGACGTAGTGGGCGATCTCGGCCACCGACAGTGCCCGGTGGCACATCTCCAGGATCGCGTGCTGCTCGGGGCCGATGCCCACCCGCTCGACGGTGGACGGCACGGTCACCACCTGCGTGGCCACGTCCAGCCACGATGCTCCCGGCCGCGTCCGGCCGCCCGTCATCGCGTACGGGCGGACCAGCGGGCCCGCTGCCTCGTCGAACCACTCGGCGTCGTTGTCGGCCATCGCTACGCCCTCTGCCCACTGTCAGCCGTCGCCGCCTCGGGATTGCGCGGCGCCGAGCTGAGGTACACGCCGACCTGCTTGACCAGCAGGTTCATCTCGTACGCGATCAGCCCGACATCGGCGCTCTCCACCGCCAGCACGGCGAGGCACGCGCCCCGGCCGGCCGCGGTCACGAAGAGGAAGGCGTGCTCCATCTCGACGATGGTCTGGCGGACCTGGCCGCCCCCGAAGTGCCGGCCGGCGCCTCTGGCCAGACTCTGGAAGGCCGAGGCCATCGCGGACAGCTGGTCGGAGTCGTCCCTGGACAGCCCGTCGGACTTGCCGATGAGCAGGCCGTCGGCCGAGAGCACGACGGCGTGCCTGGCGTCCACCACCCGCTCGACCAGGTTGTCCAGCAGCCAGTTCAGATCCGTTTCCGAATGCGCCTTGTCGTTCATCAGGTCCTGACTTCCCTGTTCCTACGCTCGAGAGTCCGGGTACTCGCCCGCTTGACGGCCTTTCAGCGAACCCGCCTGGTACGCCGACATGGTGTGCCGGATCTCCTCCGGCGACCGGATGTCGTCGTCCATCTCCAGCTCGGGCTCGTCGTCGAGATCGCCGCGCAGCTGCGGCGCCAGGCTGTTCTGGGGCTGCCGCTGGGGCAGCACCGGTCGGATCGTGGGCACGACGGGCGGCGGGGCCTCGTCCACGTCCTCCGCTTCGGGCCAGCGGGTCACGCCGGTCGGGACCGGCAGCGAGTAGGAGCCGCCGCTGGGCGTGAGTCGCTCGGCGATGTCGGCGCCGGGCGGGATGGGGTCCAGTGCACCGTGAAGACTCTCGGTGGTCTGAACCTTGTCCGCAAGACGCGAACGGCTCAGTGCCCAGAACTCGTCGAGTTCGGAGCTGTCCGACTCGACGGCGGCCACCCCGGACTCGGCGGCGGCCACCTGCTGCTGGTGGGTGAGCTGCACCGTCTCCGGGCCGCGGTCGACAGGTCCGCCGCTGGCCAGCACGGACGAGGGCAGCAGCACGATGGCCCGGGTGCCGCCGTAGGGCGAGACCCGGAACTCCACGTTGATCTCCAGCCGGTTGGCCAGCCGCGCGATCACGAACAGGCCGAGGCGGGAGTCGCTCTTGAGCGCCATGGCGTCGAACTCGGGGGACTCGGCCATCATCCGGTTGGCCCGGTCCCGGTCCTCCTCGCTCATGCCCAGGCCCTGGTCCTCGACCTCGACCACGGCGCCGCGCGCCACCAGGGTGCTGCTGACCAGCACCTGGGAGCGTGGCGGGGAGAACGAGGTGGCGTTGTCGACCAGCTCGGCGATCAGGTGGATGGTGTCGGCGACGGCCGAGCCGACGACCGACACGTCCGGGCCGCGCTCGACCTGGACCCGGTGGTACAGCTCGGTCTCCGACACGGCGGCCCGCAGCACGTCGACCAGCTTGACCGGCTTGCGCCAGCGCCGGCCGGGCAGCTCGCCGCCCAGGATGATCAGGTTCTCCGCGTTGCGCCGGGCCCGGGTGGCCAGGTGGTCGAGCTGGAAGAGCCGCTCCAGCTGCTGCGGGTTCTCCTCGCCACGTTCCATGGTGTCCAGGATCTTCAGCTGGCGGTGGACCAGCCCTTGGTTGCGGTGGGCGATGCTGAGGAACACGTTGTGCACACCGTCGCGGGCCTGTGCCTCGGTGACGGCCGCGGTGACGGCGGTGTACTGGGCGGCGTTGAACGCGTCGGCCACCTGGCCGATCTCGTCCCGGCCGTAGTCCAGGTCGGGCAGCTCGGCCCGCACGTTCACGGTCTGGCCCTCGCGCAGCCGCCGCACGATGTCGGGCAGCCGGTGCTGGGCCAGCTGCAGCGCCTCCTCCCGCAGCCGGGCCAGGCGGGTGACCAGGGTCCGGTCGACCAGGGTCCGGGACACCCGGACCGCGGCCACGATGGCGCCGATGGCCGCGATCAGGGCGACGATGGAGCCGATGACCACCAGCGTCAGCTGCTGGTTGGCGTCGTCGATGGCCTGGGTGGAGACCTCGTTGGCGTTGGAGATGGTCAGCTCGGTGAGCTGGTCGAGGACCTGGGTGGACAGCGTGTTCCAGCTGGCCTCGCCGATCGGCACGCCGGTCGCGCCCTTTGTCCACACGCCGTGCTCGATCAGGGCGTTCTCGGCCGCCACCAGCTGCTTGTAGGCGTCGCCGTCGAACAGGGCCTGGAACTTGCCGCGGATGTCGGGCCGCAGGAACGGCACCGACTTGTCCAGCTCGGAGTGGTAGGTGCCGACCAGGTTGGTGAAGGCCCGGAAGTCCTCGGGGGTCAGCGAGTTGGTCGCGAAGCCGGCCGCGACCAGGGCCGCACCGCGGGACATCTGGTCGGTGGCCCGGAAGACCTCGGTGGTGGTCGCGCCGTCCAGCGCGACGGTCACCACCGGAAGAATGCGGCCCTGGGTGTCGAACAGGCTCGACGCGTTGTCCAGGAGCGTGTTGTAAAAGGTATAGACCTCAGCCTTGTCGATACTCTTCGTGTCGATCTGTGCACGGATCTTGGGTAGCTGGTCGATGCTCGCGTAGAGCTTCTGCGCGCTCTGCACGACCTCGACCGGCGCGCTCGCGAGCACGGCCTCGGATGCCGTCCGCATCGCCGCGAAGGACTGGTCGGTCTGCTGCTGTTGGTTGTGCAGCTCGGCCGTGCCGGTGGCCGGTTTGCCCAGATAGGCCATGCCGAGCTGGCGCTCTTTCTCGGCCGAGACCAGGCCCGTCACGGCGGGAATGGAGATGTCGCGCACGCTGGAGACGACGGCTTTCACGTAGAATGCGTCGAACACCAGGTAGGCCGCGCCGGCCGTCCATAGCACGATCAGCGTGATGCTGGGGATCAATACCGCGCCGACAAGTCGTGACCGGATCGACTTGTCGTCTTTGCTGGAATCACTCTTGTTCTTCACGGCGCTCCATGACCGACCCCGTGGACGTGCAGGTGGTCTCTGTCGGCTTCGACTGGTCCGGTTCTACGACAGCTGTTCCTACCTGGTGCATAAGCCTTCGACTCGCGGGCGCGGGACGATCGCACGCTTGCTGTTGATCTTCCCGCGGCCGAGAAACTTAGCAGATCCGCGAACGCCGCCCAATGGGCCTCCGGACGCCCATCAGGGCATTCGCTGGCTACTGCGATGAACGTACAGCACCTTGCGCCGAACGGTCGCTCCGGGTTGGGTCGCGCTATCGCATTCCGGCAAGAACTGCACTCCACCGCTCCGCCGGTTCACTCCTTCGGCGGTGTTCGGGCAAAGATCAACATGGGTAAAGGGAAAGGTGGCTTGTTCTGGTTGACAGCCATCGTTCGCAGCCGCTATACGCCCGCCGCGAGAGTGTCGAGAATGGCCTGGCCGTACTTCGCCAGCTTGTTCTCGCCGACACCGCTCACCGTGCCCAGTTCCGCCAGCGAGCTCGGGGCCTGGGTCGCGATCTGACGCAGCGTAGCGTCATGGAAGATCACATAGGCGGGCACTCCCTGCTCACGCGCGGTTGCAGCGCGCCACGAACGCAATTGTTCGAAGATCGGCGCGGCCTCGGCCGGCAATTCCGCGGCGGCCGCTGCCGCTTTGGCGGTTCGGGCGGCCTTGGGCGGCTTGGCGGCGTTCTCCCGGCGCAACCGGACCTCGCGCTTGCGCCCGAGCACGTCCCCACTGGCCTCGGTCAGCGACAGCGTCCCGTAGTCGCCCTCCACCGCCAGCAGCCCCTGGGCCAGCAGCTGCCGGGTGACGCCGCGCCACTCCGACTCGTTGAGCTCGGCGCCGATGCCGAACACCGTCAGGCCGTCGTGGTCGTGCTGGATGACCTTGGCCGTCTTGCGGCCCAGCAGGATGTCGATCACCTGCCCGGCGCCGAAGCGCTGCCGCCGCTCCTTGTCCAGCCGGAACACCGCCGACAGGAACTTCTGCGCGGCAACGGTTCCGTCCCACGACTCCGGCGGCGTCAGGCAGGTGTCGCAGTTGCCGCAGCGCTCGGTCAGCGTCTCGCCGAAGTAGGCCAGCAGGCCGCCGCGCCGGCACTCCACCGACTCGCACAGCGCCAGCATCGCGTCCAGGTGCTGCCCGAGCCGTCGCCGGTGCGTGTCGTCGCCCTCGGAGGTGTCGATCATCTTGCGCTGCTGGATCACGTCCTGAAGGCCGTAGGCCAGCCACGCCGTGGACGGCAGGCCGTCGCGGCCGGCACGGCCGGTCTCCTGGTAGTAGCCCTCGACCGACTTCGGCAGGTCCAGGTGAGCCACGAAGCGCACGTCCGGCTTGTCGATGCCCATGCCGAAGGCGATGGTCGCGACCATGACCCGGCCGTCCTCGCGCAGGAACCGGGACTGGTTCTCGGCGCGGGTCCTCGCGTCCAGCCCCGCGTGGTACGGCAGTGCCGCGATTCCTTGCTCCGTCAACCACTCCGCGGTTTTGTCCACAGAGGACCGGGACAGGCAGTAGACGATGCCGGCGTCGCCCTGGTGCTCAGTGCGCAGCAGCTCCAGCAGCTGCCGCTTGGGCTCGTTCTTCGGCACGATCCGGTACTGGATGTTGGGCCGGTCGAAGCTGGAGACGAAGTGCCGGGCCTGCTCCAGGTTGAGCCGGCTGGCGATCTCCTTGCGGGTGGCCTCCGTCGCGGTGGCGGTCAGCGCGATCCGCGGGATGTCCGGCCACCGCTCGTGCAGGTGGGACAGCTGGAGGTAGTCCGGCCGGAAGTCGTGCCCCCACTGGGAGACACAGTGCGCCTCGTCGATGGCGAACAGCGCGATCTTGCCCCGCTCCAGCAGCCGCGGCGTGGACTCCATGCGCAGCCGCTCCGGCGCCAGGTAGAGCAGGTCGAGCTCGCCGGCGACGTAGAGCGCCTCCACCATCTGGCGCTCGCCCGGATCCTGGGTGGAGTTCAGGAAACCGGCCCGCACGCCCAGCGCGTTGAGCGCGTCCACCTGGTCCTGCATCAGCGCGATCAGGGGCGAGACGACGATCCCCACGCCGTCACGGACCAGCGCGGGGATCTGGTAGCACAGGGACTTTCCACCACCGGTGGGCATCAGCACCAGCGCGTCACCGCCGGCCACGACGTGCTCCACGATGTCCTGTTGGTCGCCGCGGAACGAGTCGTAGCCGAAGACGGTGCGCAGTACCTGAGCCGGATCACTCACGCCGCCCGAGTGTAGTCCGGCAGCTGGAGCGAGTCGGCGGAGCGGTTGACCAGCCAGGTCAGCAGACCGGTCATGGGCTTGGTGTTGAGCACGCGGTAGACGTACTTGCGGTTGCGGATGCTGCGGTCGCTGCCCGGCGCGAAGAAGCCGCCGGACTGCTTGGCCTGGTTCTGGCCCATCTTCGCGGTCGGCCGGATGACCTCCTCGAACGCCTCGAAAGCCGCGCTGTAGCTGGACTTCGTGGCCAGCTCGCCGGCCAGCACGTAGCCGCCGATCATGCCGAGGCCGGTGCCGCCGCTGCCCGGGCCGCCGGCCCACGCCGCGTCGCCGACGAGCACGACACGGCCCTTGGACCACTTGTCAAGCCGGATCTGGGTGAGCGAGTCGAAGAACAGCGTGTCGGTCCTGGCCAGCCCGTCGAGGATGGTCGGGACCTCCCAGCCGGCGTCCCGGAACCTGTCGATCAGGATGCGCTTCTGCTGCTCGACGTCGTGCCGGTCGTAGGTCAGCGGCTCGGAGGCGAAGTACATGGCCACGCCCATGGTGTCCTGGTCGAGGTGGCTGGTGACCATGACGCCGAGGTTGGGCTCGGAGTACATCTGGCCGTCGTGGTCGAGGCCCAGGTGGTTGGGCACGGTGAAGTAGGCGACGTAGTAGCCGAGGTCGGTGGCGAAGTCCTGCTCGGGGCCGAAGGCCAGCGACCGCACGCCGGAGTGCGAGCCGTCCGCGCCGACGACCAGGTCGAACGTGCGCGGGGCGCCCTTCTGGAAGGTGACGTCGACGCCGCCGGCGTGCTCGGTCAACGAGGTGATCTTGTCGCCGAAGACGTACTCCACCTTGTCCTTGGTGTGTTCGTACAACACCCGGCTCAGGTCGCCCCGGGGGATCTCGACCTCGCCGCTCATCACCGCGGCCGGCACCTTGGCCTCGAAGCGGCCGTCGCGATCGACGATGGTCACGTCTCCCATCTGGGTGCTGAGAGCCTCGATCTGCGGCAGCACGCCCATCTTGCGCAGGATCTCCAGCTGCTCGCCGCGGAAGTCGACGGCCGAGCCGCCGGCCCGCAGGGTCGGGGCCTGCTCGACCACGGTGACCTCGAAGCCGTGGCGGTGCAGCCAGTAGGCGGTGGTCGGGCCGGCGATGCTCGCTCCGGAAACCAGGATCTTCGTCATTTCTGCCTCCTCGTTCGGTGTGTGGTCATACCGTCGCGTCCGGCGCTGACCGTTGACTGATCGCGCGCTGACCGCGGCGGACGAGGATCGTGGTGAGCGGTGCGCGGCCCGGTCAGCGAGGCCTGGACCTGCGGGAATGCGCTGACAGTGCCGGGTTGATTCTACGAGCCGGGTATGACAGGAACTGGCCGTCGTCAGCGTGGTCGCCCCGTCGTTATCCCGGCACCCTGACCCAGAACCGAGAGCCCTCGCCCAGGACGCTGTCCACGCCGACCGTGCCGCCGTGGGCCTCGACCAGCTTCTTGACGATGGACAGCCCGAGCCCGCTGCCGCCGGTCTGGCGGCTGCGGGACTTCTCGGCCCGCCAGAAGCGGTCGAACACGTGGGGGAGATCCTCGCCAGCGATTCCGGATCCGGTGTCGCTGACGGCTACGAAGGCGTGCTTGCTTTCGCGGCGGGCCTCGATCCGGACCACCCCGCCCGGCCCGGTGTGCCGGATCGCGTTGGTCACCAGGTTGTCCACGACCTGCCGCAGCCGGACCGGATCGGCGCTGATCTCGCCGTCGCCGTCGCCCCGCAGCTCGATGCCGGCGGCGTCGGCGCGGGCGCGGTGGGCGGCGCAGACCTGGGCGGTCAGCTCGGTCAGCGACACCGGCTCGCGGTGCAGGCGCAGCGTGCCGGCGTCGGCCTGAGCCAGGTCCTGGAGGTCGTCGATGATGTGTTGGAGCAGCACGGCTTCCTCCAACAGGGACGCGATCAGGGCCTCGTCGGGCTCGCTGACGCCGTCCTGGGTCGCCTCCAGCCAGCCCCGGATGTTGCTCAGCGGGGTGCGCAGCTCGTGGGCGATGTCGCTGATCAGGTCGGTGCGCAGGCGCTCGACCTGGGCGCGGCTGGCCGCCATGTCGTTGAAGGCCCCGGCCAGGCGGCCGATCTCGTCCCGCCGCCTGATCCGGACCGACGCGCTGACGTCGCCGTCACGCATGCGCTGGGCGGCGGCGGTCAGGGCCCGCAGCGGCCGGGTGAAGCGGCGGCCGGCCAGCACGGTGATCAGGATCGTGACAGCCAGGACGCCGCCGGCCGCCAGACCGATGCGGACCTTGTTGCCGGCGGACAGGTCGAAGGTGCTGGGCGTGACCGAGCCGCCGGGGCTGGTCACGAACAACAGGGCGGCCGGCGCGACGAACGGGGTCAGCTGCTCGTGCCGGCCGGTGGTGACGCAGTCCTGGACCCGCTGGTCGTCGCGCTCGGGCGCGACCCCGCTCGGGGCGGCCTGCGCGGCCTGGACCTGCCACGAGAAGTCCAGGTCCACCGCGACCGGGGGCAGGTGCTGGCGGGACAGGCACTCGTTGACCAGGCCGTCCAGCTGCTCCAGGGCGGCCTGCTCGGACTTCACGGGCTGGTTGAGGGTCTTCGCGCAGTTGGCCGCGTCGGGGCTCTGGATCCGCGGGCGGCCGCTGGGCAGCTCGGTGATCGTGCCGACGGCGCCCCGGTTCCGCACGCAGTCCAGCGCCCGCTGCGCCAGCCCGCTCAGGAACGCGATGTCGTCCTGGCTCAGCGCGTACGGCCCGATCGCCGACGGGGAGATCCGGTCCGGCGCGAAGCTCTGGTCGACCGAAAGGGCGTCGACGCCGGCCGACGCGCTGACGGGCAGGGGATGGCCGCCGGGCTCGGAGTCGACGATGATCCGGCGATTCTGGTCGGTGAGCACGATCCGGCGGCCGGTCTCCTGCGCCAGCACCGACACCTCCGTGCGGACGCCGTCCCAGCTCGGGTGCCGGGCCGCGTAGGCGACGAGGTCCTCGTAGATGCGGTTGCCGGAGCTGATGGCCTGGCCCTGCTCCTGCTGGATGGCCACGCTGGTGGTCTGGATGGCCAGCCAGGCCGTGGCCGCGATGGAGCAGGCAGCGACCACAATGGACACTGCCAGAAGTCGGGCGAGCACTAGGGCCTCTCCTCGCCGGTGAGCTTGTAGCCGACGCCGTACACCGTGACGAGGCGGACCGGGCGGCGCGGATCGGGCTCGATCTTCTTGCGCAGGTTCATCACGTGCACGTCGATGGTGCGATCGGTGATGTAGCGGTCGAAGCCGTGCAGCCGGGCCAGCAGCTGCTGCCGGGTGAACACCCGATCCGGTTGCCCGGCCAGGGTTTCCAGCAGCCGGAACTCACCGGGCGTGCACTCGATGCGGTGGCCGTCGCTGGTCACCACGTGCCGTCCGGGATCGACGGTGAGCGTGCCGACGCGCAGCAGGTCGTCCGGCTCCGGCGTGCGCTGGACCCGCCGGAGCAGGGTCCGCACGCGGGCGACGAGCTCGCGGGGGCTGAACGGCTTGGTCATGTAGTCGTCGGCGCCCAGGTCCAGGCCCAGCAGCAGATCGTCCTCGGTCGAGCGGGCGGTCAGCATCAGCACCAGCACGTCGCATTCGGCCCGCAGCACCCGGATCACGTCCAGACCGTCCACTTTGGGCATCATCACGTCGAGCACCAGCAGGTCCGGCCGGTTGGCCCGGACCGTGTCGATGGCCGCCCGGCCGTCGCCGACCACGACAACCGTGTGCCGCTCACGCTCGAGATAGCGGCGGACCAGCTCCGCCTGCTTCTCGTCGTCCTCGGCCAGCACGATGTGGGCGCACATGGCACCGATGATAGGTCGGCCACGCGCGGGCCACCGGATCCTGACAAGTTCCTCATAACCGTCCGTGATGGTGACGGCATGACTGCGGACACCCGCCGGCGGGCGGTGATCGGGATCGCCGTGCTGGCCGTGGTGGTCGGCACGGTGCTGGGCGTGGCTGTGATCGATGCCCGGCACGGCTCGTCGGCCACGACCACGGCCGCGCCGCCGTCGGCCCAGACCGTCGCGGTGAAGCGGATGGACCTGTCCAACGGGCAGTCGTTCGGCGGCACGCTCGGCTACGGGGCGCCGATGACCGTCAAGGGCGCGGGGACGGGGCTGGTGACCAAGTTGCCTGCGGTCGGCGACATCGTGGGGCAGGGCAAGGCGTTGTACTGGGTCAACGACAAGCCGGTGCCGGTGTTCTTCGGTGACACGCCGTTGTTCCGCAAGCTCGACGGTCCGACGTTGAAGGGCGCCGATGTCGCCGTGGTGGCGGCGAACCTCAAGGCCCTGGGCTACGGCGTCGGTTCGGTGCCGGCCAAGGATCCGTCTTTCACGCCGGCTATCGCGGCTGCCTTGAAGAAGTGGGAGAAGAGCGTCGGTCTTGACGACACCGGGACGCTCGATGTTGGGCAGGTCGTGGTGTTGAAGGGCCCAATGCGGGTGAACGCCGTGACCGCGCAACTGGGGGATCCGGTGGCCGGTGATCTGTTGTCGGTCACGTCGACGCAGAAGGTCGTCACCATGCCGGTGGAGGCCACCGAGGTCGGGCAGATCAAGAACGGCGCGGCGGTGACGATCATCCGTCCGGACACCAAGCCCGTGTCGGCCAAGGTGACGGCCGTCGGCACCACCGTGGACGGTGGCGGCAAGGATCAGACGTCCGGGCCGCCGAAGCTGACCGTGACGATCACGCCGGACGATCCGTCCACTGTGGCCGACCTGGACGCGGCCTCCGTACAGGTTCAGGTGGCGACGGAGGTCCACAAGGGAGTGTTGGCCGTTCCGGTCGGGGCGCTCGTGGCGCTGCGAGAGGGCGGCTACGCCGTGCAGACCGGTGACGGCAAGTACCACGCCGTGCAGACCGGGATGTTCGCGCAGGGCATGGTGGAGATCAGCGGCGCCGGCCTGAGCGAGGGGCTGAAAGTGGTGACCACGTCGTGACTCCGGTGCTGGAGCTGCGGGGCGTCAGCAAGCGCTACCCCGGTGTGACCGCGCTGGACTCGGTGTCGCTGGAGATCGAGACCGGCGAACTCGTTGCCATCGTGGGACCTTCGGGCTCGGGCAAATCGACCATGCTCAACATCATCGGCACCCTCGACCTCCCGTCCGAAGGCTCGGTGTTCCTCGGCGGCCTGGACGTGACGACGCTGTCCGACCGGCGGCTGTCCGCCCTGCGGGGCCGGTGGTTGGGCTTTGTGTTCCAGCAGTTCCATCTCACCGACGGCCTGACCGCCGCGCAGAACGTCGCCACCGGCCTGTTGTATGCCGGCGTTCCCCGGCGGCAGCGGCGGGCCCTCGCCCTGGAGGCGTTGGACCGGGTCGGGTTGTCGCACCGTGTCGACCACCAGCCGCAGCAGCTGTCCGGTGGTGAACGCCAGCGGGTGGCCATCGCTCGTGCCGTGGTCAACAATCCCGCGCTGGTGCTGGCTGATGAGCCGACCGGCGCCCTGGACACCGCCAACGGGCAGGCTGTGCTGGAGTTGTTGCGGCGCTTGAACAACGACGGCACCACGATCGCGGTGATCACGCACGACCGTGACATCGCGGCCGGCCTGCCCCGGCGGATCGAGATGCGGGACGGGCGGCTGGTGGCCGACAACACCCTCTCCTACAGTGGGAAGCTGACGTGACCGTTCTCAACACCCAGCCGGTTCGCCTGTCCTTCGGCGATGTGCTGCGGCTCGGGCTGCTGGGCGTCGGCAGCCGCAAGATGCGAACCGTCCTGTCGGCGCTGGGAATCTCCATCGGCATCGCGACCATGGTGATCGTCACCAGCATCCCGGCCTCCAGTCAGCAGTCCCTGCTCGATCAGCTGACCGCCTTGGGCACCAACGTATTGCGGGCCGAGCCCCAGCAGACGCAGGGCGATCCCGTGCTGCTGCCCGAGGACGCGATGGGCATGGTCAAGCGGATCGGCCCCGTCACCGCCGCCGCGCAGGTGGCCAACGCCCACAAGACCGTGCACCGCAACGACCGTATCGACCCCAACGCCGACTCGGGGCTGTCGGTGTTGGCCAGCAGCACCGATCTTCTGGGAGCGGTCCACGGTTCCCTGCACGCCGGCAAGTTCCTCGACGACGCCTCTTCCAACTTCCCGACCGTCGTGCTGGGATCCGTTGCCGCGTCCCGACTCGGCTTCACCGACCTGGTGCCCAACCAGCAGCCGCCGCAGGTGTTCATCGGGACACAGTGGTTCACGGTGATCGGCATCCTCGACCCCATGCCGCTCAATCCCGACCTCGAACGGGCCGTGCTGGTGGGATGGGGTGCGGCGAAACAGGTTCTGGGCTTCGACGGCCATCCGACCGTGGTCTACGTGAAGGCCGACGAGGATGCCATCCAGGACGTGCGGGCCGTGCTCGCGCCCACCCTGTACCCGCAGACTCCCGGTCTGGTCCAGGTGTCGCGGCCGTCCGACGCATTGGCGGCCAAGCAGGACACGAAGACCACCTTCTCCGGTCTGTTCCTGGGTTTGGCCGGTGTCGCCCTGTTGGTCGGCGGCGTCGGCGTGGCCAACACCATGGTGATCTCCGTGCTGGAGCGGCGGCGGGAGATCGGCCTGCGCCGGGCGCTCGGCGCCACCCGTGGCCAGATCCGTGGGCAGTTCCTCACCGAGGCCGCCGTGTTGTCCGGACTCGGCGGGCTGGCCGGCACGGTGATCGGCGTGGTCGCCACGTTGGCGTACACCGGATACCAGGGCTGGCCGGTGATCATTCCCTTCGCCGCGCTCGGCGGCGGGCTGGCCGGGGCCGTGCTCATCGGGGTGCTGGCCGGCATCTACCCGTCGGTCCGGGCCGCCCGGCTCACACCCACCCAGGCGCTCGCCGCGCCGTGACATTAGGGGGTTATTACCGGACCGTGCGGGATCCCGGGTTCCCGTGCTGGACTGTCGGCATGGCCTTCGACGACCTTCGCGCGCTGTTCGTCAACTGCACGCTCAAGCGGTCCCCAGAGCTCAGCAACACCGACGGGCTGATCGACGTCAGCAGCGGCATCATGGCCCGCAACGGCGTCACCGTCGAGGTGTTGCGGGCCATCGACCACGACATCGCCGTCGGGGTGTGGCCCGACATGACCGAGCACGGCTGGGCCACCGACGCCTGGCCGGCGATCTACGAGAAGGTGCTGGCGGCCGACATCCTCGTGCTCTGCGGCCCGATCTGGCTGGGCGACAACAGCTCCGAGATGAAGAAGGTCATCGAGCGCCTGTACGCCTGCTCCCACCTGCTCAACGACGCCGGCCAGTACGCCTACTACGGCCGGGCCGGCGGCTGCCTGATCACCGGCAACGAGGACGGCATCAAGCACTGCGCCATGAACGTGCTGTACAGCCTCCAGCACCTCGGCTACACCGTGCCGCCGCAGGCCGACGCCGGCTGGATCGGCGAGGCCGGCCCCGGTCCGTCCTATCTGGACCCCGGCTCCGGCGGCCCCGAGAACGATTTCACCAACCGCAACACCACGTTCATGACCTGGAACCTCATGCACATGGCTCGGATGCTCAAGGACGCCGGCGGCATTCCCGCCCACGGCAACCAGCGCTCCGAGTGGGACGCCGGCTCCCGCTTCGACTTCCAGAACCCGGAGTACCGCTAGCGGGTTTCGGTGTGATGCAGGGAAGGACGCCTTACCCTCGTTCAACGCGGGTAAGCGTCCTTCCCTGCATGAGCCCGGTCAGGGCCTGCCCCAGATAGATAAGCCGCTTTACCGGGTGATATAACCGACTATGTTCTCGCCCGGGACTCCTTCGCCTGTGAATAACTCAATGGCAGGAAAGGCGTCCTTCCCTGCATGAGCCCGGTCAGGACCAGGCGGCGTCGGGGGTGGTGACCGCGGGCTCGCCGCCGGCCTCGGCGAAGGCGGAGAGGGCGTCGACCAGGCCGACCCGGGTGGACTCGGGCATGCGGGCGACGATGCGGGCGATCTCCTTGCGGCGCCGCGCCGTCACCTGGCGCACCACCCGGCGGCCCTCGGCGGTCAGCTCGATGACGATCTCGCGGCGTGAGGCCGGGTTGGTCTCCCGCACGACCATGCCGGCGGCGACCAGGCGGTCGACCATGCGGCTGGCGGTGGACGGGTTGACGCCGAGCTGGTCGGCCAGCGCGGCGTGCTTGGTGGCCCCGACCGAGTTCAGGATGACCAGCAGCCGGAACTGGGCCAGGGTGATCGCCTCGTCCACGGCGGCGATGGACCGGGCGGACACGGCGACCAACAGCCTCGATGCCGTCAGCACCGCATCGGTGACGGCATCGACGTCGGTGGACTCGGCGAGTTCGCCCGGTGTGCGCGGCATGACACCAGTGTGCCTCAGGCCCCGCCGGACAGTGCGGGCACCGCGTCCCGGATCGCGATCTGCCAGCGTGTCGTCGGCGCGACCCAGCCCGTCGCCCGCCGCCCGGCCCGCTGCACCTGGCGTACGGCCGGCAGCAGGCCGAGCTGGTACGAGGCCATGGCCGTGCCGATATCGGTGGACCGCGCCAGGGAATCGGCCAGGCGAAAGGCGCCGAGCAGGGCCAGCGACGCCCCGTGGCCGGCCAGCGCGGACACCGCCGAGGCGGCGTCGCCGACCAGCACGGTGCGTCCCACATGCCAAGTGGCCAGTTCGACCTGGGACACCGGCACGTGGCGCAGCGAAGGCGGGCACTGCTCCAACGCCTGGTCGACGATCCACCCCATGCCCGTGCAGCGGGCGCGCACCTCGGCGACGGGATCGGCCGGCGAGCGGTCGCCCCGGTGCACGAGGAACGCGGCGATCCGGCCGTCGGCGGTGCGGCTGAACCCGGCCTGTCGGTCGGCGAGGCTGAGCACCTTCAGATCCGGGCCGAGGTGCTGAGCGAGGTCGTCGTCGCGGAAAAGGTACGTCGAACACTGCTGGCCGAGCGGCCGCACGTACAGGCGGTCCGGCCCGAACACCATCCGCCGTACGGCGGAGTGCTGTCCGTCGGCGCCGATGAGCGCGTCGACGGCCAGCACTCCGCCGTCGGACAACGTCACCCGAACGGGCCCGTCGCTGTCCTCGACGGAGACGATCTCGACGCCGCGCCGGACCTGCACCCGTGGCGGCAGCGCGGCGGTCAGCGCCGTCTCCAGGTCGCCCCGCATGATCGTCAGCAGCCGGCCGTGCAGCATGGTGGCGGTGGCCAGGTAGCTCACGGTGGCCAGCGTGCTGCCGTCCTGGTCGACGTAGACGATGGCCGGGATGTTGCGGCGCAGCGAGCCCAAGGCGGGCAGCAGGCCCATGCGGTCGAGCACGTCGTAGCCGGCGCCGCCGACGTCCAGCAGGTGCGCGGCGTCGCGGGGCTGTTCGTCACGGTCGACGAGCAGCACGTCCCACCCGTGTCGGCCCAGCCACCACGCCGTGGTCAGCCCGGCCACACCGGCGCCGCACACGAGCACCCGCATCGGCCCTCCGTCCTTTTTGTCTTCCCTGAGTCTTGCATAGTGCAATAGTCGGCGGGGGTACAATGGTTGACGCCCGACCCCTCCTTGGGCATCGTTCAATGCGAACGTTTGCAGGTGGCCTCAGGGAGTGTCATGGCTCGACCGAGCATCGGCTGGATCGGCGCGGGGCGGATGGGCGCCGCCATGGTCAAGCGGCTCAGCGCCGCCGGCTACGACGTCGCCGTCTACAACCGGACCAGGGCCAAGGCCGAGGCGCTCGGCGTCACGGTGGTCGACCGGCCGGTCGACCTGGCCGGTCGGGACGTCGTCTTCACCATGGTCGCCGCCTCGGCCGACCTGGAGCAGGTGACCTCCGGCGACCACGGCCTGTTCACCGATCCCGACGTCGCGCCGCGCGTGGTGATCGACTCGTCCACCGTGTCCGAGGAAGCGTCGGCCGCCGTCCGGGTGGCCGCCCGCAAGCGGGGCTCGGAGCTGTTGGCCGCGCCGGTCAGCGGCAACCCCAAGGTCGTGGCGGCGGGTCAACTGACCCTCGCCGTGTCGGGGCCGCGAGCGGTGTTCGACGAGGTCGAGCCGGTGCTGCGCGCGCTCGGCCGGGGCGTGACCTACGTCGGCGAGGACGAGGTCGCCCGGCTGGTGAAGATCGCTCACAATGTGTTCCTCGGTGTTGTCGTCCAGTCGCTGTCGGAGATCACCGTGCTGGCCGAGAAGGGCGGCGTCAGCCGGGCGGCGTTCCTCGAGTTCCTCAACGACTCGGTGCTGGGCTCGGCGTTCACCCGGTACAAGTCTCCCGCGCTGGTCAACCTCGACTTCACGCCGACGTTCACGATGCCCTTGCTGCGCAAGGACTTCGATCTGGGCCTGGCCGCCGCGCGCAGCCTGGAGGCCCCGATGCCCATCGCCTCGGCCACCGCCCAGCTGATCGCCTCGGCCATCGGCGCCGGCCACACCGAGCAGGACTTCGCCACGCTACTACTGGAGCAGGCCCGCCGGGCCGGTCTTGCGCTCGAACCGGAGAACGTGTCAGTGGATGATGGGTTGACTCCGGACGAGTGAGTTCGCGGCGTGCCCACAGTTCCGTTCAAGATGCTGGCGCGGTTCAAGATGCTGGCGCGGTCAATATGCTGACGCGATGGACAAGCCCGCGACCATCAAGGACGTCGCCGAAATGGCCCGCGTGCACGCGGCGACCGCGAGCCGTGCGCTGAACCCGCAGACCCGGGACAAGGTGAGCCCACGGACGGCGGCCCGGATCGTGGAGGCCGCCCGCGCCCTGGGCTACTCGCCCAACTCGGCCGCGCGCAGCCTGCGGACCCGCACGTCGTCGGTGGTCGGCGTGGTCATCCCCGACCTGCGCAATCCCGTGTTCCCGCCGATCGTGCGGGGCGTCGAGGACGCGCTGCGGGAGGCCGGCTACCTGGCGCTGCTCGGCAACACCGACGGCGACGCCGCGCGGGAGCGGGACCTGCTGGCCACCATGCGCGGGCAGCAACTGGCTGGGTTCATCCTCGCCACCAGCAAGCGGGACAGTGTGCCGCTGGGGCCCGACGTGTCCGTGGTGCTGGTCAATCGCCGCACCGACGCCGGCGACGTCCCCTCCGTCGTCGCCGACAGCAGCGCGGGCGTGCACGCGCTGGTGAACCTCCTGATCGCGCGAGGCCACACCCGGATCGCCCACCTGGCCGGGCCCCAGGACACCTCCACCGGCGTCGAGCGACGCCGGGCCTTCCTCGACGGCCTCGCCACCCGTGGCCTTGCCCCTGCCGGCGTCGAGGTGTGCGACGCCTACAGCGAGCAGGCCGGCTTCGACGCCACGCACAAGCTGCTGGCCGCCACCTCCGCCACCGCCATCGTCGCCGGCAACGACATGATCGCCCTCGGCTGCTACGGGGCGCTGGCCGAGCTCGGCCTGCGCTGTCCCGAGGATGTCTCGGTCACCGGCTTCAACGACATGCCCTTCGTCGACAAGCAGCGCCCCGCCCTCACCACCGTCCGCATCCCCCACTACGACATCGGCTACGAGGCCGCCCGCCTCCTCCTGGAGCGCATCGCCACCCCCTCTTCCCCACCCAAACGCCTAGTCCTCCCCGTCGAACTGATCGAACGCAACTCCGTAGCGCGAGTCCCGCTCTCAGACACCTGAGTCACCGGTTCAACCCCCGCGAGTCACGCTTTCAGGCAGGGTAAATGTCGGTTTCGAGCAGCCCCGGCACTCGGTTCTGCCGGAAACCGGAACTGGGTGTGACAGTGAGCGGGACTCGCCGGGGGTTCTCCCCATGTGGCACGCCGCTCCAAGGTCCTGTCGGCGCGGCGCGCCCGCTCCCCTCTGCCCGAAACCGTGTTTCGGTGTGTCGGAGAGCGTGACTCGCGGGGGTTAGAGGGCGGCGATGATGGCGGCGGGGGTCAGGGGGAGGTCGCGGACGCGGACGTCCAGGGCGGAGTGGAGGGCGTTGGCGATGGCGGCGGCGGTGGGGCCCTGGGCGGTCTCGCCGGCACCGAGGCTGGGCCGGTCAGGGCGGTCGACGATCACCACCTCGACCTCGGGCACCTCGGAGAACCGCAGGATGGGGTAGGACTCCCAGTCGGTGCTGGTGACGCGGGAGCGGTCGAAGCGGACCTGCTCCTTGACGGTCCAGCTGGTGCTCTGGATCGCCCCGCCCTCGACCTGGTTGCGAAGGCCGTCGGGGCTGACGACGGCCCCGGCGTCGACGGCGAGAGTGAGGCGCTTGACGCGAACGGAGGTCTCGGCCTCGACCTCGGCGACGACGGCGCAGTAGGCGCCATGGTGGCTGTAGCGGGCGAAGGCGAAGCCCCAGCCCTCGCCGCGGCGGGACCAGCCGGCGGCGTCGGCGGCAGCGGTGATGACGGCCCGGGCCCGCTCGTCGGACAGGTGCCGTAGCCGGTACCGCACGGGGTCGACGCCGGCACGGAAGGCCAGTTCGTCCACAAAGGACTCGATGGCGAAGACGTTGGCGTAAGCCCCGAGGGCCCGCAGCGACGAGGTGCGCAGCGGCATCTCCAGCAGCCGGTGCTTGGTGATCCGCTGACCGGGAAAGGTGTACAGGGGAACGGAATTGCGCTCGGAGCCGCCGCCGTTGGCGAACGGGGGATCCATGGACACCGGCGGGGGAGTGCCGGTCCGCAGCTGGCTGCCGAGCAGGGCCGGCGCGGCGAAGAAGCCGGGGCGCGAGACATGGCCGTTGCTGTAGAGGTCGTGCCGCCAGGCGACAACCTCACCGACGGCATCGAGATCAGCCTCGATGTGCACGGCCATCGCCGCGCCGAAAGGGGCCCAGCCGAGCTCGTCGGCCCGGGACCAGACGACCTGCACCGGCCGCCCGTTGACGGCCCGGGCCAACAGCACGGCATCGAACGCGGCGTCGTCGGCCCCGTTGTGGCCGTAGGCGCCGGCGCCCTCGACATGGTGCAGGGTGACCTGGTCGATGGCGACGCCGAGCGACCGGCAGATGTCCAGGCGCAGCGGGTGAAGGCCTTGGCTGTGCGTCCATAGTTCCAGCTTGTCCCCGTCCCAGCGGGCGACGCCGCACGAGGGCGCCATCGAGGCATGGGACAGATACGGCCGGGAATAGGTGGCGGCAACCGTGGTGACGGCATCGTCCGAAGTGGACTCGTCGACGATGGTGACGTCCTCGGTGCGGCGGGACATCAGGAATTCCGGCATGGCGTCGACGTCCGGCAGGCTGTCCCGCTCGGCCCACTCGCAGCGCAGCAACCCGGCGGCGCGCACGGCGGTCTCCTCGCGATCGGCGATCACGCCGAGGAAATCACCGTCACGGACGATCTCGACGACGCCGTCCAACTCGGCGGCTTTGCTGGTGTCCAAGGACACCAGGGTCGCGCCACGGGAGGGCGGCCGGACGGCGCGGCCGTAGAGCATGCCCGGCAACGACAGGTCGTGGATGAAGCGAGCCCGGCCGTACACCTTGTCGGGAATGTCCAACCGGCCCGGGCTGGTGCCCATGACCTTGCGCTCGGCAACGGGTTTCGGTTCGACCGCACCGGTCGCCTCGACGTCGAGGTCGACGTCGTCGAGCAGGTCCCAGTAGCTGACCGTGTCGTTGATCAGACCGTCCACAACGGACAGCTCGGAACTGTCGAGCACCTTGGCCGCCGCGGCGAGGAAGACGGCCCGGACCTCCGCGCCCACCTGTCGCAGGGCGGCGCCGGAGTCCTCGATCGACCGGCTGCCGGCGGTCAGGCCCTCGTCGGGGCTGGAGTCGGTGGTGGCCGGCACCATGCGGATCCGGTCGTAGGCGACATCCAGCTCATCGGCGGCGATCTGCGCCAAAGCGGTCAGAATGCCCTGTCCCAGCTCGACTTTCCCGCAACGGACGTCGACGGTGCCGTCGGGGCGCACGGAAACCCAGTGCGACAGGCGGGGATTCGCGGCGAGGTTGCGCGGGATCACTGCGCCGCCTCGATCTGGGACGCCTGCAGGACCGCGCGCACCATCCGGTTGTGGGCCCCGCACCGGCACAGATTGCCGTCAAGGGCTTCGCGGACCTCGCACTCCGAGGGGCAGGAATTCCGGGCCAGCAGGGCGGTCGCGGTCATCACGACACCGGACACGCAGTACCCGCACTGCGCCGCCTGCTCGTCGATCATCGCCCGTTGCAGCGGCGAGTCGCCGAGTCCTTCCACGGTCCGGACTGCCTTGCCGTCGACCGACCACAGTGGAGTGTCGCACGAGTGCACGACCCGCCCGTCGACGAGCACGTTGCACGACCCGCACAGCCCGAGCCCGCAGCCGAACCGCGTGCCCTTCAGACCCAGCTGGTTGCGTAACGCATACAGCAACGGCGTGTCGCGGTCGGCCTCGACCGTCACCTCGGCCCCGTTGACCAGCAGCCGGAACGTCTCGTCGCTCACTCGTGCGAACGCTATTCGCCGCCGCCGCCGGCCGTCAACATGTCCTCGACCAGCCCCAGCAGCGTCGTCAGCGCCCGGCTGGGCTTGTGGTCGGCCAGCCACACCAGCGTCACCAGCCATTCCACCGACGTGCCGGCCAGCGGGATCTGCACCAGCCCGGGCCCGCGCACGATCTCCAGGTCCGGCACCACCGCGATGCCCAGCCCGGCTCGCACGTAGTCCGGCACCAGCCGCAGGTCGGATACCTCGGCCACCACCCGTCGGGGCCTGCCGGCGGCGTCGAAGGCGCGTTCGATGGCGATCCGGTTGCCGAAACCCCGTGGCGTGTCGACAAAATCCTCGCCGGTGAGGTCGGTGATCGTCACCGTGGACCGCGCGGCCAGCCGGTGTTCGGCCGGCATGAGCGCGACGTAGGAGTGACGGTTGAGCTCGCGCGCCCGGAGCCCGGCCAGGTCGGACGGCGGCAGCCCCACCAGCGCGGCGTCTAGCCGGCCGGCCCGGACGTCCTCGGCCAGGCCGGTCGAGCCGGTGGTCGACATGGTCAGGTGCAGGTCGACCAGCGGATACCGGCGGTGGAACGCGCCCAGCAGGCCGGGCAGGTCCAGCGGGCCGACGCTCATCATCGTGCCGATGCGCAGGCTGCCCCGCAGGCCCGCCCCGGCCTCCTGCACGACCGCCTTGGCCCGGTCCAACTGGGCCAGCGCGGCCTTCGCCTCGGGCAGGAACGCCGCCCCGGACGGCGTGAGCGCGACCGAGCGGGTCGACCGGTCGAACAAGGTGGTGCGCAGGTCCGACTCCAACGACTTGATGCCGGCCGACACGGTCGACTGCACCGCCTGCAGCCGCCGGGCGGCCCGCGTGAAGCTCAGCTCCTCGGCCACCGCGACGAAGTACTCCAGCTGACGCGTGTCCACGTGCCCGATTATCGCACCACGCCGATAACTGTCACCAGCATCTTTCGTTGGACTCGATGCTCGACGCGGCGCACGCTGGGACCATGAGTTCCACGCTGATGGTCGCGCGCCCCGCGCCGCGGTTGGGCCACGGCACCGGCTTCTGGGTGGTGGCCGCCGCCTTCCTGCTGGCCCTGGCCTTCTCCACCGTGCCGACCCCGCTCTACCCCCTCTACCAGCAGCGCGATGGCTTCCCGACCGTCGTCATCACGGTCGTGTTCGCCGCCTACGCGCTCGGCGTCGTGGCCAGCATGTACCTGATCGGGCACGTCAGCGACTGGCTCGGCCGCCGCCGCATGGCGCTGGCCGCCGTGCTGGCCGAGGCGGTCTCGGCGGCAGTGTTCCTGGCCTGGCCGGACGTGCCGGGGCTGGTCGTCGCCCGGTTCGTCGGCGGCGTCGGCATCGGCGCGCTGACCGCCACCGCCACGGCCCACCTGGCCGAACTGCGGGCCGTCACCCATCCCGGCCGGGACGCCGGGCTGTTCTCGTCCATGGTCAACATGGCCGGCCTCGGCATCGGGCCGGTGGTCAGCGGGCTGCTGGCCAGCTACGTCACAGCGCCGCTGACCACGCCGTACGTGATCTTCCTGGCGTTGTTCGCGCTCGCCGCCGGCGTGATCAAGTACGTGCCTGAGACCGTCTCAAGCAACGAAGACCGCCCTCGCTACCGCCCGCAGCGGGTGTCGGTGCCGCACCACGCCAAGCCGGTGTTCTGGGCCGCCGCCGCGGTCGCCTTCGCCGTCAACATGTTCAGCGGCCTGGTCGGGGCGCTCGCGCCGACGCTGCTGCGCGGGACCTTCCGGGAGCCGTCACTGCTGGTCGGCGGCCTGGTCGCGATGTCGGTCTTCGCGGCCGCCGCCGGCTCGCAGCTGCTGTTCGCCGGCCAGCCGCTGCGCCGCCAGCTGTTCATCGGCCTCGGCGGCCTGGTGCTGTCGCTGGTGGCCATCCCGACCAGCGTGCTCACCGGCAGCGAGCTGCTGTTCTGCACCGGCACCGTCGTCGGCGGCGCGGGCATGGGCCTCGGCTTCCGGGTCGCCCTGGCCAAGGTCGGCGCCGTCGCCGCCCCCGAGCTGCGGGGCGAGACCCTGGCCGGCGTGTTCCTCGCCTTCTACCTGGGCCTCGCGCTGCCGGTGCTGGTCGTCGGCGTCGCGCTCACCGCCCTGCCCAGCCTCCTGGTGCTGGTGCTGTTCAGCGTCGTGCAGCTGGTGATCCTGGTCTGGGCCGGTCGACGGCTGGCCGTGGCATCGTGAAGGTGTGATCCAGTACCGGACCGTCGACAAGCTCGCCGCCCGCATCGCCCTGCACGGCTACGGCACGAATCCGCAGCCGTGGCAGGACTGGGTCCGCGAGCGATTGCCGTCGCGCCAAGGCCAACGCGTGTTGGAGGTCGGCGCCGGCACCGGAGCGCTGTGGCCGTCGAAGCCGGACATCGCCCTGGTGCCGACGGATCTCTCCGCCGCCATGTGCACCACCTTGCGGGACAAGGGATTCGCGCCGGCCCGGTGCAGCGCCGACGCCCTTCCCTTCGCCGCCGGCGCCTTCGACGGCGCGATCGCGTCCCACATGCTCTATCACGTGGACGAGCCGCCGAAGGCCATCGCCGAGCTGAACCGGGTGCTGCGACCCGGCGGGTGGCTGGTCGCGACCACCAACGGCGGCGGGCACATGGCCGAGCTGTGGGAGATCGCCGAGAAGGTCGGCCTGCCGATGTCCTTCCCGCTGGCCGTGGACCTCTCGTTCCGTGCCGAGAACGCGATCGCCTTGCTGAGCCGTGACTTCGGGGACATCGACCTGATCCGCTACGAGGACGAGCTGGTCGTGGCCACACCCGAGCCGGTGGTCGCCTACCTGGCCAGCTGCGTGGACCGTGACCTCACCGGCGAGGAGTTGTCCGTGCTGCACAACGAAGTCGCCGGTCGCGGCACCGTGCGCATCCACAAGCATTCGGTGCTGGTGACGGCCCGGTCGGATCAAGGGAATGGTTCGTGACCGAATAAAACCCCTCGCGGGTGACGGCGGTCCTGGCATGCTGGAGGGCCCGAACGTGAGGAGACGCCGTGGACTTCGCCGAAGTGCTCCGCGCCCGCCGAATGGTGCGCAGCTACCGCCCCGACCCGGTGCCGGAGGACGTGCTGCGCCGGATCGTGAAGGTGGTGCACCGCGCGCCCAGCGCCGGCTTCAGCCAGGGGCACCGGCTGATCGTCATCACCGACCCGGAGCTCCGCCGCAAGGTCGCCGACCTGACCGAGCAGACCTACCTCGACGGCGGCATGAAGCCGTGGATCTCGGTGGCCCCGGTGCTCATCGCGATCGGCATCCGCGAGGAGTCCTACCACGAGCGCTACCGGCAGCCCGACAAGGTCACCGGCGAGGGCGAGGAGGGCGAGTGGCCGGTGCCGTTCTGGTGGTTCGACAGCGGGAGCCTGCTGGTGCTGCTCCAGCTTGCGGCGGCCAACGAGGGCCTGGCCACCGGCTTCTTCGGGCCGCACGCCGACGGCCTCGACGAGCTCATCGGCCTGCCGAAGGACGTGGGCCTGGCCGGTTTCCTGACGCTGGGCTACTCCGACGACAACTCCCGCGCCGTCCCCAGCAGCCTGGCCAACCGGCCCAAGCAGATCCCGTTGGACGACCTGGTCACCTGGCGCTGATCACCGGCAGTGACAGCCGGCTGGGGCGGGCGGGCCCGAAGTGCACGGTGTTCTCGGCGACCACCACATCGCCCGGGCCCGCCGCCGCGACCACGCCTCCCGTGTTGGGATTGCGGTCGTAGCGCGGGAAGTTGCTGCTGGACACCTCCAGCCGGATGCGGTGGCCGGGCAGGAACACGGTGGACGTCACGGAAAGGTCCAGCGTCAGCTCGTAGACCCGTTGCGGCGTCAGCAGTTCCGGCGCGGACAGGGAGTTGCGGTAGCGGGCGCGCAGCATGCCCTCGCACAGGTTGATCGCCGTGCCGTCGGGGTGCACGTCCACCAGCTTGCCCATGAAGTCCGTGTCCACGGCCGAACTGGACACGAAAAGGGTCAGCGAGACGTGACCGGTGACCTCCAGCGGATCACCCAGTGGCGGGCCGGTGAAGCACAGCACATCCTGGCGCGCCTCGACCGGCCGCTGGTCGCGCGGGCCGGCATCGGCGGCAAGGGTGTTGCCGCCGATCGTGGGCGTGGGGTCGAGCGGGTCGTACCGGTACGTGGTGGCGCCGGTCCTCATCGGCGACGCGGAAAGTGTTCCCTCGCCGAGGAAGTAGTCCATGCGCCGGGTGTCGGGCAGCGGCCACGCCTGCTCGTCGCGCCACTGGTCGATGCCCATCACGAAGATCCGCACCGGCGCCGAGTCGTCCGGCTTGCCGCGCAGCCACTGGTCGAAGAAGCGCAGGTGCGCGTCGGTCAGGTTGGCGCCGCGGTAGTCGGTGCTGAGGTGGGTCCAAGGCCCGATGATCAGGCGTTCGTTGTGCGAGCGCACGGTTTCGTCGACGAAGACGTCGTACCAGCCGCCGATGCTCAGCGCCGGGGCCTTGGCCGCCGGGGCCAGCCGCTGCCAGTAGCCGTCGTGCTCGGGGTGCGCGAAAACCGTGTCCAGCCAAGGGAAGTGCTTGGCCAGCACGGGGTGGTCCCGGGTCGGCAGGGTGTCGAACTGCTGCCGCATGATCTCCGGAAGGTCCTGCACCGCACCGGTTTTGAGAGCTTCGCCGGCGGCGTTGGCGGTGATCCACGTCAGCACGGTGTGCAGGGACATCGCGCCGCCGGGGGAGTACCACGGGGCCCGGTAGAAGTCGGCCGTGGCGAAGATCGGAGCGATGGCCTGCAACAACTCCGCCGACTGCCACTGCACCGCGCCCTGGTAGGACGCCCCGAAGCCGCCGATGTTGCCGTCGCACCAAGGCTGTTCGCGCAGCCAGGCCAGGGTGTCCGCGCTGTCGGCGGCCTCGTTCTCGTGCGGCACGTGCACACCGCCGGACCGCGCGGTGCCGCGGCAGCACTGGACGACCACCGCGTAACCGGCTTCCAACAGGGCGAACAGGTTCGGGCGGTTGCCGCCGTAACTGGCGATGTCGTCCTTGCCGTACGGGGTGCGCAGCAGCAGGACCGGCGCCGGCCGCTCGTCGGCGGGCCGCCAGACGTTCGTGGCCAGCGCGGTGCCGTCCCTGGTCACGACCGGCACATCGGTGTCCACGATGAAGCGCATGGGCAAGGATCGTGCAGCATCGTCCGCCCGATGTCGAACCGGTATGTCTGGCATTGTTGGGCCATGAACCCGTTCGCCTCGCCGTTGGCCATCACCGGGAACGGGCTGCTGCTGCGGGATTTCACCGACGCCGACCTGCCGGTGATGGTGGACCTGTTCGACGACCCCGATGTGGCGCTGCGCACGCCCATCGCCTCGCCGTTCGACCTGGCCGCCGCGCGGGACTACCTGGCGGTCATGCGCCGGACCAGGGCCGAGGAGAACCGGTTGCACCTGGCCATCACCCGTGCGGGCGAGGATGTGCCGCTGGGCATGGTGTTCCTGCGGCCCGCGCTGTGCATGGTGGGCTACGTCGTCGGCAAGCGGCACCGCCGGCAGGGACTGGCCGTGCGGTCGGCCCAGGTGATCACCGAGTTCGCGCTGCGGGCCGTGGGGCTGCCGCACGTGCTGCTGGAGATCGAGGCGGAGAACACCGCCAGCGTGGCCGTGGCCCGGGCGCTCGGGGCGCGGCTCAGCGACGCCGATCCGGTCGAGGTTCAGTCAAAAGGGCGGTCGCTGCGGCTCGACACGTGGATCATCGAACCGTGACGCCGGAGATCCGGCTCGTCGACCCGCTGACCGCCGACGTCGACGAGCACCACGAGCTGCACCTCGCCGTGAGCAAGGTGGACTACCCCAACGTCGCGCCGCCGACCCGCGAGGCCGTGCTGATCCGGCTGCGCAACCCCGACGTCGACCTCGGCGAGAGCGTGGCCTGGACCGCCCGCGTCGACGGCCGGCTGGTCGGCGCCCTGGCCGCTCAGCTGCCCGTGGACGGCAACGAGCACCTGGGCATGGTCCGGCTGGTCGTGCACCCCGAACTGCGCCGGCACGGCATCGGCACCCTGTTGCTGCACACCGCCGCCGCGGCATTGCGTGACCGCGGCCGCGTGACCGTCGAGGTGTCTCGGGTCGAGTCCAACTCCCCGGGCGACCGCTTCGCCACCGCGCTCGGTTTCCGCACCGCCACCACCTCTGTTTTCCAACTGTTGGAGTTCGCCGAGGTCGACCCGGACATCTGGGACGTCCCCACGCCGCTCGGCTATCGCCTCGTGCGCTGGATCGGGCAGGCCCCCGAGCACCTCGTCGAGTCCTACGCCCGGGCCCGCCACGCCATCGGCGACGCCCCGCCCGGCGGCTCCGCCTGGCGCACCCCGACCTGGACCGTCGACCGCGTCCGGCCGGTACCGCGCCCCCTGAGCATTTGGCAATGCCCGCTGATCAACGACCTGCAAACCCGGGCATACTAAAAGTCTTAAGTTCCGTGTGGACTATTTAGTCAGTTAGCCCACAGGGATGCTTCTAGATTCCCACAGTAATACGCCTAGTGTCCACCGCGGCCACGGCCTCGGCCAGGCCATGAAGGCCGCCATGCTCCGCTGGATCACCGCCGACAACCCCTCGCTGCGGCGGGTGTGGACCTCCACCGCGACCGCCAACCAGTACATGGCCGACGTCAACCACCGCCTGGGCTTCGCGACGGTCCGTCGGTACAGCGTGGTGAACCGGGACCTGGCAGGCCTGTGACTCCTGGGGGAGATCTGATGCTCGATGTGCGGTTGTTCGACGTGGCCGGGGCCGGCGAAGCGGAGTGGGACGACTACCACGAGATGAGGCTGGCCGCCTACCGGAGCGACTTCCCGGAGCTCCCGGCGCCGACCAGGGCGGCGACGATCTCCGGCCTGCGTGCGCCGCAGGTTCAGCTCGGCGAGCTGCTGCTCTGGACCGCGTACCGGGACGGCCGGCTGGTCGGTCGGGTCCATGTCAGCCTGCCGGTCGACGGCAATGACCACCTCGCCGCGCTGGATATCGCCGTCCATCCGGAGTTGCGGCGGCAGGGCATCGGCACGGAACTGCTGAAGTTCGTGGCTCCGCTGCTCGGCGAGCGTGGCCGCACCGTGGTCGAGGGCTGGAACGTCAACCTCGACGGGGACAGCGGCAAGTGGATCCGGCGGCACGGGTTTCGGTTGGTGCACAGCACGATGCTGCAGATCATGGAGTTGGGCGGGGTCGACCGTGCACGGTGGGAGGTCGACGTGCCCGAGGGATATCGGCTCGTGCGGTGGACCGGACATGCGCCGGATGATCTGGTCGAGGCCTTCGCCGCCGCCCGCCGGGCCATCGGCGACGCGCCGACCGGCGAATCCGCGTTGACGGCGCCGGACTGGACGGTGGAACGGGTGCGCCGGATCGAGGCCGACCACCACGAGCACGGCATCGAACACCGGACGGTCGTCGCGGTCGACGCGCGGGGCGAGGTCGCCGGCCTGACGGAGCTGGAGGCCCGACCGTCGGATCGGCGGCGGCTGATGCAGGGCGACACGGTCGTGCTCGGCGCGCACCGCGGGCGCGGGCTGGGGCTGGCGATGAAGGCCGACATGCTGCGCTGGTTCACCGCCGGCAGGGACGACCTGAAGCAGGTGTGGACGTCCACCGGCGTGGCCAACACGCACATGGCGGACGTCAACCACCGGCTGGGATTCGCGACGGTTCGGCGTTTCGGGGTGGTGAGCCGGGAGCTTGCCGGGCTGCAACCACTGTGACCGATCGTCTCGGATTTTCGACCGATTGTCGCGTCTGACCCGGCTGCCGGGGCTGTGACGGGGGGTAGCCGTTGCGCCGACCGGCTGTAGCTGGTACTCCACGGGGGACCCTGCCGACAGTGGAGTGGAAGCAGCATGCGGCTGTCCGTCATCACCGACGAGATCGCGCCCGACCTGGACACGGCGCTGCGCGAGTGCGAGGCGCTCGGGCTGTCCGCGGTCGAGCTGCGCAGCGTCGGCGGCCGCAACGTGGTGCACCACGAGCAGTCCCGGCTGCGGGAGTTCCGGGACGCGCTGGCGGCGGGCGGCTTCGCCTGCCCGGTGGTGGACACGCCGTTCCTGAAGGCGACGAAGGCGATCTGGGAGCACCTGGACCGCGGCATGGAGATCGCGGACCTGGTCGGGGCGACGGCGATCCGGGTGTTCTCGGGGCTGCGGGTGGACGACCGCGACTGGTACCTGCCGTGGTTGGCCGACGTGCTGTCGGCGGCGTCCAACCAGGTGCGGGCGGCGGGCTTCACACTGCTGCTGGAGATCGACGAGGCCTGCATGGTGGCCACGGTGGCCGAGGCCGACGAGCTGCTGGGCAAGATGGCGCCGGGCCTGCTGGGCGTGGTCTGGGACCCGGCCAACGAGGCCCGCTTCCGCCGCACGGAGCCGGACACGGTGAACTGCGGCAAGGTGGCCGAGGCGGTGGCCCACGTGCACGTCAAGGACTACGCGCACGACCAGGGCTGGGTGAAGCCGGGCGCGGGCATCGTGGGCTGGCCGAGCCAGCTGCGCGGCCTGGCCGACGCCGGCTACGACGAGTACCTGTCGATCGAGACGCACTACTCGGCGCCGGTCGGCGGCACCGTGCAGGCCACGCGGGACAGCGTGGCGTCGCTGCGTCTCATCGCGGCCGAGAGCGGCGTTTCCCTGCTATGACGGCAGGATTCCGAACCGCTGGGCCCTCAGCACGGTGGTGAGCCGGTCGGACGTGCCGAGCTTGCGGTAGATGTTCTCCAGGTGCTTGTGGACGGTCCGCGGCGACGCGCCGAGGCGGCTGGCGATGCCGCCGGCGGTGAGCCCGGAGGCCAGCAGCGACAGCACGGTGATCTCGCGACTGGTCAGCTTCACCTCGGCGGCTCGGTCCATGCCGTCGATTGCCTTGTCCTGCCACAGCTTCAGCTGCCGCACATGGCCGTCCACCCTGCGTAGCAACGGTTGCAGCCGCCGCACGAAGGCCCGTTCCCGGTCGGTGAAGTCCATCCCGGACCGGCCGAGCACAAAGCCCCGGTTGGCGCCGGACATGTCGTGCAGCGGCAGGGCGATATGCCTTGTCGCGCCGGAGGTTCCGCGCAGCGAGCCGAACGTCTCCGTCGACCGCCACGTCCGGTCGTCCAGCAGGTCGCTGACGGTCCGGGGCTCGCCGTCGCCGGTCTCGGCGTAGTGCCGCACCAGCGGGTGCAGCGGCATCCGGCCCCGCTCCTCGGCTTCCGGCGGCAGCACGCCGCGGAACCACGGCGTCCACACCTCGACCTCGTCCAGCACGATGACGCGGCTGACGAAGCGGTGGCTGCGGGACAGCACACACGTGGTGCCGTGCAATGATCGGATCAATTCGTCGGCCACGAGCGACCACGTCTGGTCGACGTTGCGGCTGTCCATCACCGCAACCGCCAGGTCGAGCATGCGTTCGTAGTCGCGCGAAGCCAATTCCGCCACGGGCACCCCTGCACTCGTCGCGGGCACGGTACACGGCGGCGCGCCCGGGTTCGCGCCGCGCCCGTTCGTCTCAACGCGACGAGGGCCGATCAGGTTCAGCGCAGCTGGTCGACCACCTTGCCCAGGTCCTGCTCGGTGTCGGCCAGCCAGGCCAGCTGCCCGTGCACGGTGCGGGCGAGCGGCAGGTCGGCCGACGCCGTCGCCAGCGCGACATCCTTGGCCGCCAAGCGAATCGGGTAGTGCACGCCCTCGGCGAAGGCCCGCGCCGCGACCCCGCCCAGCGGGCTGTTGGTCAGGGCGGTCGTGACCAGATCCTCGGAAAGGCCATAGGTGGCGGCGAGTTTCATCGCCTCGGCGATCTCCGTGACGCCGACGATCACCGCCGTGATGACGACGATCTTCAGTGCCGAGCCGGCGCCCGGGCCGCCGCAGCGGGTGATGCGGCCGAACTGCTCCAGGATGCCCTGCACCGGAGTCGGATCGCCGCCGACGAACAGGATCAGCTGACCGGCGGCGGCCCGGTCGACGCTGCCCAGCACCGGGGCGTCGATCGCGGTGACGCCCTCGGGGAGCTTGGCGGCGAGTTCCGCGAAGGACTGCGGGCCGATGGAGGACATGTCGATCAGGCGCTTGCCCGGGCGCAGGGCCGGGAGCATTGCGCCGACGACCGCGTGCACCGCTTCCGGGTCGGCCAGCATCGTGACGATCACGTCGGCGTCCCACGCGGCTTCGGCCGGTGTGATGGCGACCTTGGCACCCTCTGACGCAAGCAACTCCGCCTTCGCGGCGGTCCGGTTCCACACCGTCAGCTCGTAGCCGGCGGCCAGCAGGCGGCGGGCCATCGGCAGGCCCATCGAGCCCAGCCCGAGAAACGCGATCTTTTCCATGGCATCGACGCTAGGGTTCTCGCAGCGATGCCACCAGCGAATGTCTAGCATGGATGGCATGCCGGACACGCATGAGTTGTCGAGCGGTTTGCTGCGGATCTTCGTCGAGGTCGCCCGGCTTGGTTCGTTCACGGCGGCCGGCAGCCGGCTCGGCTACACGCAGTCGGCGATCTCCCATCAGATCTCCGCGCTGGAGAAAAAAAACCGGCACGCCGCTGTTCGCCCGGCTGCCGCGTGGTGTCCGCCCGACCGAGCCGGGCCGGCGGCTGCTCCTGCACGCCGAGGCGGTGCTGGACCGGTTGGAGGCGGCCCGTCGGGAGCTGGCCGACCTCCGCGAGTTGGCGACGGGCCGGCTGCGCGTCGGCGCTTTCGCCACCGCCGACGCCTCCCTGGTGCCCAAGGCCATCGCCGCCTTCCGGGCCGCCCATCCGGCGGTCACGGTGACGCTGACCGGGCCTACACCCCGGGGCTGGCCCGGCAGCTGCGGGCCGGCGAGCTGGACGTGGCCGTGCTGTCCGGCGACGTGTTAGGGCATAGCTCTAGAGTTCGTCTATTTCAAGCCGAGCAACTGTCGAAATTTGGTACTGTGTTAGATCTCGGCTGACACCAATGATCCATTCATCCACGCTGTACCTATACGTTAGTCGGGTAGGTGGCTCTCGAACGGCACCAAGAAGGCTAAATCGCGGGGAACCTGCTTAGATTCGGCATATCGGTGTCCAGATATGACGCGGAAACTACCGACTGCATTAACAATGTGGAACCGCTACCATGCTTTGTGCTACGAATTCCGGTCCTCTGTTTGCCTAATCTCTAGAGCATCAAATGAGTGACCGAAAGCCCGGGCATTAAGAACTCGCCGACACGCGGAGTGACGGATATTACGTCTTAACTGGGTATGCGCTCATCATTCACTTTAGCCCTAGCGAGCACAAATTTGGGCCCCTACGCGAGCGCGATAATCAAACACAAATGAAAGGGGACATCCCTTTAGAGTGATAAGTTCTCGCCGGCAGCGACCGGCCGGAGGAGACCTTGATCAGTTCGTGTCTGGCTCGGGGGTTCCGGCCGCGGATCGGTTTCGTGGCCCGGGACTGGATGGCCAAGCAGGGCTTTGTGGCGGCGGGCGTGGGCATCACGCTCATCCCGTCCATTGCCGCCGAGTCCGTGCGTTCGGACATCTGCCTGGTGCGGCTGCATCCCGACGAGGTCCCGACCCGCGCCGTGCACGCCGCCACACCCTCCGGGGTGGCCCTGTCTCCTGCGACTCGCGCGTTTCTGGCCATCCTTGGCAACTGATTTCGTTGCCTTGAGGCGTTGACAGTACTGATTCGGTTGGTGTTTGCTCCCGGCATGCCGCGTACGGAGATGTTCCGGTTCCTGCGTCGAGTCGCGACCGACCATGCCGCCGCCGCACGGCTGGGCATGCCGGTCCTGGAGTTCCGTGAGGCGCGGCTGGCCCGGGCAGCCGGCACGTTGAGCCGTCGTGACGCGCTCCGGATCTTCGGTGCCTCCGCCGCCGTGCTCGGCGCGGCCAGCGTCTTACGTGCACCGAGGGCGGCCGCCGTGCCGCTGGGCGGTACCGAGGCGCGGATTGCTGTCATCGGCGCCGGCATCGCCGGCTTGAACACCGCCCTCGCCTTGGCCGATGCCGGCGTGCGCTGCACCGTCTACGAGGCGAGCGACCGTGTCGGCGGCCGGATGTTCTCCGAGCGTGACTATTGGGGCGGCGGGCAGGTCACCGAGTACGGCGGCGAGTTGATCGACACCGACCACTCCGTGATCCGCGCCCTGTGCAAGCGTTTCTCCATCGGCCTCACCGATATCCGCGCCGCAGAGCCCGTCGGCAGCAACGATGTTCTGTACTACGAGGGCCGTTACCGTTCGCATGCCGAGTTCGTCGCCGAGTTCCAGCCCGTGTACAAGGCTCTTCGGGCCGACATCGACCGTGCCGGCGCGGACGCCCCGACCTGGGACTCGTCGACGCCTTTCGGTGTCGCGTTGAGCCGCATGTCCGTGCAGGAGTGGATTTCCACCCGCGTGCCCGGCGGCTATTCGACGTGGATCGCCCGTTTCCTGGACGACGCCTACGTGGTCGAGTACGGCCGCGACACCTCCGAGCAGACCGCCGTCAACCTGGCGTACATGATGATCGACCAGTCGGATCTCTCCGAGCCCGAGATCTGGGGTGCTTCCGACGAGCGCTTTCACATCACCGCCGGCAACCAGACTCTCCCCGAGGCCATCGCCCGCGCTTTACCCGCCGGCACGGTCCAGCACGGTCACCGCCTCGAAGCCTTGGTACGCAACAGTGATGGCTCCCAGACTCTGCATTTCGACACCGGCGCCGTGCGGGCCGATCACACCGTTCTGACCGTGCCCCTCGGCGTGTTGCAGCGGCTCGACCTCAGCCGCGCCGGCTTCGACCCTCGTATGAGGGGCGCGGTTTCCCAGCTACAGATGGGTTTCTGCACCAAGCTGCACATGCGGTTCTCCTCCCGCCCTTGGCTCGGCCACGGCCCTTGGCCGGGTGTCGCCAACGGCATCAGCTTTTCCGACACCGGTTACCAGCAGGTGTGGGACGCCACCACCGGTCAGCCCGGCCCTTCGGGCATCGCCGTCCAGTACGGCGGCGGCAGCGGCGCTCTGTCTTTCCAGCCTTCATCCCCTTTCTCCAACGCTTTCTCCCCGTACGTGCGCTCTTCCGTCCGCCAGAAGCTGTCCCAGCTCGCCCCCGTCGTCCCTCCCCTCGCCGACGCCTACACCGGCCAGGCCACCTTGGCCGCGTGGCACCGCAACCCTCTCAGCCATGGCGCCTACAGTTGTTATCCCGTCGACTACTGCCACCGCTTCGCCGGCTACGAGGCCACTCGTCAGGGCCTCATCCACCTGGCCGGCGAGCACACTTCCGTCGACTCTCAGGGCTACATGAACGGCGGCGCCGAGTCCGGCGCCCGCGCCGCCGCCGAGCTCTTGTCCTTGCTCTAGCCAGCGTTCGCCTCGATTTCCCGCCCGCCCCGTCGATGCGTGGCCACCCCCTCGCGCGACCGCCGGCACCTCCAGTTCGGCCCGGCCCCGATCGCCCGAACTCGCCGATCCACCGCCGCCGCGCACACAGCCGTGACCTGCCCGCGCCGACATGCCGGAGCGGGCCAGGGCGCGGCCCTTCACCCCGTTTCCCCTAGCCCGTCTGAGAACACCGGCCGCTGGTCCACCATCTTCACCGTCCACCGACTGTGGTGGATCAATCGGTGATGCGCCCCGCAGAGGAGGACCATGTTGTCGAGGCTGGTGGGTCCTCCGTTCGCCCACTCGACCACGTGGTGGGCGTGACACCGCGCCGGTTCCGTCGCGCAGCCGGGGAACGCGCAAGCGCCGTCCCGCTCGATCAGCGCCTTGCGGATCCCCCTCGGGGCTGTACGTTGCTGGCGGCCCACATTCAGGATCTCTTTGCCAGCTCCGAGCACCAGGCGCATCACCGTGCTGTCACAGGCGATCCGCCGGGCCTCCGCCGCGCTCATCACGCCCCCGCCTTCGACCTTCGCCACACCCGTGTTGTCCATGAAGTCCTTGAAGGACATCGACAGTGTCAGGTGTGGGCGCTCGCCGCCCTGCTCGGGCAGGCCTTCACTGCGGGAGGCGAGCTCGATGATCTCCGCGAACGCGTCGCCTTGCCGTTCGGCGGTGGTGCGGGGGTCTGTGCCGGAGGTGGGCTTGGCCAGCGCGCTGAGCATTGCCGCGATCTTCGCCCCGTACTCCTGGTCGAGTCTGCCCCAGAACACCATGCTGCCGTCCAGCTTGCGTTCGAAGCGGAACTCCCGCTTCGGTGTCCGCAGTTCGCGGTCGTCCGGGGCTTTGCCGTCCTGGTCGAGGTGGAACAGGATCCGTTGCGCGATGTTCTTGAACTCGCCCTCGTCGAACTGGACGTTCTCCAACAGTGATGCTTCAACCCTGTCCCGCTCGGCCGCCGGCGCTATCCGCAACGTCTCGTGGATGATCTTCAAGTGCTGCCGGTCCAACTCTCCAGCGCGGCCTGCTTCGCGGATCGCCTCGCTGTGGAACAGTTCCGCGTACCGAAGCCGCTCACGCGCTTCCCTGATCGTGAGCCGCCAGCGGATCACCATTGTCGACACGATCGAGGTCCGGTCCTCTTTCGACTTCACTGATCGGTCCCAGACTTCCCACACCCGCTCCAGCTGCTGGATGTAGAGCGCCCGATACAGGGTTTCGGCTTCTTCGCCGGCTTGCCACAGCTCCAGTTCGCCGTGCTGCCACCCTTCGGTGTCGGCAGGGAATTCGGGATTCGCTGACATACCAACATCTTACTCCCGTTATGTGATCGACTTCCGTTACACACCAACCTATACACGATCGTGACGGCCTTCATTTCCTTCACTGGAAAGCGCTTTCCAACCCCACGCCCCCTACGACGCTTCCTTCACGGAATCAGTCCCCCACTCTCCGACCCGTCCCAAGCCTTCTGTAAACGCACGCCCCCACCCAACCGTTGCCGCGCAACGCACCCCGCCCACCCCTCACCTCGCGCCCCTTCACTCCAGAACCGCATACCGAAAAGAGGATGAATTTGCAGGCAGAGGCCGGCAACCGCGCGGTGCGGACACCCGACGCACCACCGCTCCCCCCCAGCTCCCGCCCGCCGCCCAGATCAACGACTCACCCTCACCCACCCTTCCCACTCACCGCTCAAGCAGCATCTTCGCCGCCACCACCGTCCCATCCGTACGAACCCGCCCAGCAATCTCCTTCGCCCGCACCGCAACCCCCGGTTCCAGCGCCACCCCCACCGCCTCCGCCAACGACTCATACGTAGGCGTAGACCCGTCGTGGCCGACCCCAATGCCCAACTCCGCCACCCGAGCGGCAAACTGGGGCTGATCTCCGATCTGCGGCACCACAACCTGCGGCACCCCCGCCCGACTCGCCGCAGTGGTGGTACCAGCGCCCCCGTGGTGAACCACAGCGGCGACCCGCGGAAACAGGGCCTGCTGATTCACATCCCCCGTCACGAAACAATCCCCGGCATCATCCAGCGAGCCGAGTTCCGCCCATCCTCGGGCCAACAGCACCCGACGCCCTTGCGCCCGCAGGACGTCGACGGCCAACCGCCCAAGCTCCGGCGCGGCATGCAGATGCATGCTGCCAAACCCCACATACACCGGCGGCTCACCGCCCTGAAGAAACTCCTCCAACTCCGCCGAAAGAGGCCGATCATCAGGCAGGATCCACGCGCCCGTCTGCACGACATCGAGCTCCGTCACACCTTCCCACGGGCAGAGCACGGGATCCGCGGCCAACCAGGGCCGGTCGGTAAAAACATGATCGCGAACGTTGTCGACCAGAGGCAGCCCGAGGGCGGTCAGATGAGAATTCAGCGGCTCACGGTAGAAGGCGTTGATGCGCTCCACATCTTGCTGCCACGCGGCCTTCTGCAGCCCGTACAACTGGTAGCTCGCGAAGACGTAGCGGATGCCCAACTGCTCGGCCACGGTGCGGGCGCCGGCCGGCATCAGACCGGCGGCGACGATGGCGTCGCTGCCTTCGGCGACCCGGGCCAGGATGTCGAAGCGGGCGTCGACGAGGCCCCGGGCCAGGGCGAAGGGATCGGGCTTGGCCACGGACATCAGTTCCCGCACGGAAGGCCCGAGCGGCACGTGAGGCACGCCGGCGCGGGCCATGAGCGTCACGAACTCCTCGTCGGGCGGGGCGCACACCAGCGCCTCGGCCCCCAGGTCCCGCAGGGTGGCGGCGAGCGCCACCACCGGCTCCACGTCGCCGCGCGAGCCGTATGTCATCAGCACCACACGCATGTGGTTGCCCCCATTTCCGCTGGTGAAAGCCGTACGGCGGGCAATGATGAACCATACCCGGGGCCTTGCCGCAAGGCCCCGGGTCGGCTATACATTGAGGTGGGGAGAAGACCGTCTACGGCGTCAGCCGGTGCAGGTCTCGCGGGAACAGGGTCGTCTGCCGGATGTTCGCCACCCCCAGCAACCGAGCGGTCCACCGTTCCAGCCCGATGGCGAAGCCACCGTGCGGCGGCATGCCGTGCGCGAACACCTCCAGGTAGCCCTCGTACGCCTCGGGCGATTCGCCGCGCTGCGCCAACGCAGCCAGGTAGTCGGCGTGACGGTGCAGGCGCTGACCGCCGGTGACGAGCTCCAAGCCACGGAACAGCAGGTCGAAACTGTTGCTGTACAGAGGGTTGCCGGGTTCGGGGTGGGTGTAGAAGGGACGCTTGGCCATGGGATAGCCGGTGACGAACAAGAACTCCGACCGGTGCTCGCGCCGGGCCCACTCGGACAGCCACCGCTCGTCGGCCGGGGCGAGGTCGACCTCGTCCTTGCCGCCCAACAGCTTCTGGGCCTCGGCGAAGTGAATGGACGGGATCTCGGCCGGCACCTCGGGCAACTCGGCCCCGAGCAGCTCGACCGCCTCGGCCCGCGAAGCGGCGCCGGCCAGCATGCCGGCGATGGCTTCGCGCAGCACCGCCATGACGTCGCGATGGTCGGAGATGAACCCGATCTCGGCGTCGAGGCTGGTGTACTGGGCCAGGTGACGGGCGGTGTCGTGGGGCTCGGCCCGGAACACCGGCCCGACCTCGTACACGCGCTCGAACACGCCGACCATGGCCTGCTTGAAGAACTGCGGCGACTGGGCCAGGAAGGCCTTGCGCCCGAAGTAGTCGATGCCGAAGACGTTGGCCCCGGACTCGGTGGCGGAGCCGACGATCTTGGGCGTGTGGATCTCCGTGCAGCCGATGCCGTCCAGGGCCTGGCGGAAGCCGGCGACGGAGGCGGCGGCGATCTCGAACTGGGCCCGCAGCAACGGATGCCGCAGCGCCACCGGGGCATGGTCCAAAATGGTCGGCAGGGTGGCGGCGACGGTCGGCCGGTAGAGGTCGAACGGCGGCGGCGCGACGGCTTCGCCGAGCACGGTGAGCACCGGCTCGGTCAGCTCACAACCGCCGGGGGCCTTGGGGTTGGCGGTGACCAGACCGGTCACCTCGACGACGGTCTCCTCGGCGGGCGCGGGCCCGGAGGTGACCACCTGGGTCAGCCCGGACCGGTCGCGCACGATCACGAAGGTCACGGATTTCAGCTCACGGCCGCGGTGCACCCAGCCGGCGACGCGCACGCGTTCACCGATGCGGGCGGCCAGTTCCGCGGACAGGACACGGGCGATCATCGCCACTCCAGTGGTCGAGTCGACCCCTTGGGAGTGCGGGCGAGAAGGGAAACTCGCGGTGCCACCGCACTTTCGCCCCCGCGGACGGGGACCTCGTTCTGGCCCGATCACGCGGGCCGGCCGGCGGGGCCCGACCCTTCGATATCACTGCTCCCGCACTCGGGAGTGTCTTCGCCGGGGGACGCGGGACCGCCTTCGCAGCTACCGGCGGCTCTCTGAAGACCCGTGTTGGTCCCCGGCTACTTGTCTCCGTCACCGTGTTGCGGCACAGCGTATCCGATGAAGCCGGTAGCACGCCTCAGGATTTCAGCACGCGGGAGTGCAGCTCGGTCACCACCCGCCGGGCCGAGTCGAACGCGCCGGCCTGCCAGGTCACCAGGAAGGTCAGCCAGTCGCCGGCGAAGTACACCCGGCCCTGCGGCTGGTTGAGCAGGACGTACGCCGGGATGTTGTCGGTGGTGGGCAGCGCCCAGCCGCCCTCGATGTGCGGAGTCCGGTGCCAGGCAACGGAGAACGAGCTGGCCAGCTCGGTCCGGTACTTGTCGCCGTGGATCCGCACGCCCTGCGCCACCGCCCGGGCCTCCCGCTGCGCCGGCGTCAGCTGCCCGTACGCCACGGCATGCGCATCGGTGTTGTAGTAGCCGATCAGGGTGCCCCGGCGACCGTGGTAGCCGTGCGAGGGATACCAGACGTGATCCAGGTCCAGGTCCGTCTCGGTGATGCCGCCGTAGATCCGGTGATCGGTCTCCCACCAGCGGCTCCGGTACTCCAGGCCCATCTTGCCGACCGGGTGGACGTCGAAGGTGGTCAGCGCGTGCCGCACATCGGCGCCCAGGTTGTGCGGGATGCGGGCGGCGATGTGCGGCGGCATCGCGGCAATGCAGTAGTCGGCGTCGATACGCTGCTCCCGGCCGCCGCGCGTGTACGTGACGGAAACCCCGTTGTCACCGTTGGTGATTCCCGTGACGGCGCACCCGGTGCGCACCCGGCCCGGCCCGATCGCCCGCACCAGCGCCGCCGGGATCCGGTCCATGCCGCCGACCGGTTGGAACATCAGCATGGCCTGCTCGTACTCGAACTCGAACGAGAAATGCCGGCCGACGCCGCTGGCCAGGACGTCCGACAGCGACGGCGGCCCGGGGAGCGGAGTGCCGGCCTGGTCGAAAGCCCCCGGATCGACCGAATAGCCGCGGCGCTTCGACCCCGTGTACCTGTGCTGCGCCCCGATGTCGCCCCAGCCTTCGAGAAACGCCAGCAGCCGCTGCTTGTCGTCACCGGTCAGGGAGCTGTCCAACGCGCCCTGGTCGGTGGCCTTGGCCAGTAGTTCGCTGACGTAGCCGTACACATCGGCCTTGGCCGTGCGGTAGCGGACCGGCGCGCCCATGCCCTCGTGGTAGATCAGCGCGCTGGCGTTGGTGTTGGTGAACACCTCGATCGGGATGCCCAGCTCACGGCAGTAGTCCAGGGTCACCATCCACTGCGCGATCCGGGCCGGACCGGCGTTCATGTACTCGCCGCCGGAGAACCGGCCGACCTGGGTCTGCCCGTCCAGGTCGGTCTGCCGCGTGCCGCCGCGGACGGTGAAGTTGCG
>NZ_KK037166.1:3228624-3255497 GCF_000568255.1 Kutzneria sp. 744 | reverse complement strand
CCCCTACGAGGCGACCTCAGGGTCATTCCCGATGCGAGGGCCGCCCACCCCCCGATACCGTCCGTGGGCGTCGGGACGTCGTAGGGGGAGTGGGCGGATGCGCAGGGTGTTGGGGATCGCCGGCCTGGTGGTGGCCGGGGTGTGCGTGGCGTCGGGGTGCAGCCGCCTGCTGCCGCCGCAGTCGATGAGCGAGACGAAGACGCTGGACCAGTCGGTCACCTCGATCAAGCTGGACGGCCGGTCGGGCGACGTGACCGTGCGGGGGCAGGCCGGGCTGACCAAGGTGACGGTGCAGCGGACGATCAAGTACCACGACGGCACGCCCAAGCAGGACACCTACCGGGTGGACGGCGGCGTGCTGGTGCTCAGCGGCGACTGCGGCAGCAACTGCGACGTCGCCTACGATGTCACGGCGCCGGCCGGCCTGCCGGTCAGCGGCGAGACCTCCAACGGCGACGTCCAGCTGCGCAACGTCGGGGCGGTCAACGTCACCACCAGCTCGGGCGAGGTCGACCTGGCCGACGTGGCGGGCACGGTGAAGGCCGAGACCAGCAACGGCGAGATCACCGGGCGGGGGCTGCGGGGCGGGTCGGTGCAGGCGACCACCAGCAACGGCGAGATCAACCTGGCGCTGCTGGAGCCGGGCGACGTGACCGCGCGCAGCGACAACGGCGACGTCAAGCTGGCCGTGCCGACCGGCGGCTACCGGCTGACCACCCAGAACCACAACGGGCACCGCAAGATCGGCATCGCCGAGGACCCGAACGGCAAGAACACCCTGGACCTGAGCACCGACAACGGCGAGATCGAGGTCGTGCCGGCCTAGGGCGTGCGCCGCCGCAGCGGCCACCAGGTGACCAGCACGAACAGGCTGAACAGGTTGAGCACCAGCCACGTCGGGTGCAGCAGCGCCCCCGGCAGCCCCGGCCAGTTCAGGTACCAGTTGGCCAGCAGGTCCAGCACGATCACCGCGAAGGCCAGCGTCACGCCGTGCCGGTGGCCCAGCGCCACCAGCACCGCCGTCAGCGGATCGATCACCACCAGCGCCGTGAAGAACACCGCCAGCGGCACCGGCACGCCCGAGTAGCCGCCGGCCAGCAGGTCGATCGCGTGCGTCGTGGTGCCGATGAGAAAGCCGACCACATAACCGGCACGCACGATCCACCAGGGCACAACCCGGACATTACGCCAGGACCGATCGGCCCGTCGCGGCGCACCCGAACGGTCGGAAACGGGCCGGTAAATGGGATTCGCGCGGTACGCCAGGTCCGGCCTGACGTACCGCGCGAAGCGTGTGGGCTAGTTCGACAGGACCGTCGGCACGTTGTAGCCCTCGACCAGCAGACGCGGGTGCGACACCGACTTGCGGGGCGCCACGCTGACCGTCCTGCTCTCACCCGGCAGCAGCCAGAAGTAGTTGTCGCCGTACAGCGTGGGCAGCACGCGGTCCTTGCCGTTGTGCTCCCGCAGCGACAACCGGACCATGGCCGCCACCGTCTTGCCGGTGTTCTTCACGACCGCGCTGTAGGCGTTGGCGCTCTGGTTCAGCGACACCGAGACGCTGGTCGCGGCGACCTGGTTGAGGGCCCGCATGTCCGTGTCGGCCCGGTAGCGCCAGTACGTGTTCTCCGACATCAGGTTGCCGTTGCCGTCGGTCATCCGTAGCCGCAGCAGGTGCAGCGCCGGCAGGGAGTCGGCGAACGGCACCGTGAACGACGCCGTCACCGAGGACGGCGCGATGTCGACCTTCTGGCTCTGCGCCGCGCCGAGGGGCTTGCCGGCCAGGTCGTACAGCTGCGCCGACACCGTGGCGCCGGACACCGCCACCGGGGTGTGGTTGAGCGCGCTGACCTTCCAGTCGACGAGGCTGGCCTGCACGTGGTGCGGCTCGCACCCCTTGCGGGAGCCGTAGTAGCTGCCGTTGACGTCCATGTCGTAGTCGTAGGTCTGCCACACCGTGCTGTGCCAGGCCGGGTGCGACATCCACAGCAGCACGCCGCGGGCGTCGTTCCACAGCACTGCGTTCCACGCCTCGAAGATGGCGCGCATGCTCTCGTAGTTGACGAACTGCGCCTTTCGGCAGAACTCCTCCAGCGAGCTGGCCGGGCCCAGCCGGGCGGAGATCGCGTCGACGTAGGTCTGCGGCTTCTGGTTGCCGTTGGCCGACCAGTCGTGCAGGTACCACGACGGGCCGATCGGCCAGCCCGGGTCGCCCGCGCCGACCAGGTTGCGCATGGACTCGACCACGGACACGGTCGGCAGGCCGATCTCGCTCCAGAAGCCGTGCGTGACGCCGTAGTAGTTCTTCGGGTCCTGCCAGAAGTACGGGCCGTCGCCGCTGATCACGCCGCCGGCCGAGTTGCTCTGGTACATCAGGTCGCAGCTGCTGGTGACGATCTCGCGCAGCGGGGTGTCGATGGCGTCCGGTGGCGAGCCCTCGTTGCAGCCGAACCACACCACGTTGCACGCGTGGTGCCGGTAGCGCAGCACGACGTCCTTGGCCTGGGCCAGGAAGATGTCGTGGTTGGCCGGGTCGGCCGAGAAGCCGTCCCAGAACTCGTTCCACAGCAACAGGCCGTACTTGTCGCAGGCCGCGAACAGCTCCTCGCGGTAGCTGCAGCCGATCCAGTTGCGGATCAGGGTGAAGTTCATGTCCCGGTGCATGGCGACCACGTTGTCCACGCGGTCCGGCGGCATCCGGCGCAGCAGCTCGTCCCAGCCCCACGCGCCGCCGCGGATGAACACCTTGACGCCGTTGACGAAAATCGTCATCGGCACCGGGGAGTTGTCCACTGCCTTGGCGTCGGTCCAGGTGTTGCCGTCGGCCGAGACCTGGATGACGAAGGTCGCCGCGTAGGCGTACTCCCAGGTCAGGTTGAGCCGGTCGAAGGTCTGCGTGGAGCCGAGGTCGACCTGGATGTACTGGTCGTCCTCCCAGGCCGAGGCCCAGCGGGTGTTGGTGTCGCCGTCGACGGCGAGGCCCGGCGGCCGGCTCGGATCGTCCACGGAGGACGCAGTGGCCGGCTTGTTCAGGGCCAGGTCGGTGGTGGGCGCGGCGCTGTTGACCACGGACAGGGTGTAGAGCGAGATGCCGTAGCTGGTGGCCCGCTTGTGGCCCTGCAGCCGCACGTAGCGGGCCTGCTGCACCGGGAAGTCGACGGTCTGGTCGGCCCGGTTGTTCCTCATGGTGATCGGCAGGTTGTAGTCGTAGCTGATCTTGCGGATGCCGAACTCGACGGACCGCTTGTCGCTGGTCTTGTTGTTGACGGTGGCGGTCATCTGCAGGGTGTGCAGGTTCGGGTCGCCGTACCCGTTGGGCCACCACAGCTTCGGGTTGGCCAGCTTGAGCTGCGGGTACGCCGTCGGGTCGAACTTGACGTCGACCTGCTGGCCACCCGCCACCGAGACGGTCTTGCTCAGCTTGACGTTGTCGAAGGACGCGGCGACGGTGATCTGCTGCGAGGCCGTCGAAGCGTTGCGCACCGGCACCGTGATGGTCACCTCGGCGGCGCTTACGTCGGGCAGCTTGGGCAGCACGGTGTCGATCCGCGCGTCGCCGAGCACCGCCGCGCCGGTCGAGCGCAGCCGGACGTGGTCCCAGATGCCCGCGACGCGGTCACGCACCGCCGGCATCCAGTCCCAGCCCGAGGCCGCGACCAGCGTGGGGGAGTTGGCGAAGATGCCGCCGCCGGCGTCCACGAAGGACTGGCCGGCCGGGCCCTTGTCGCCGGGGCTGCCCGGGAACGGAATCGGCGTGATCTTCACGGCCAGCGCCTGGTCGCCGCTCTTGCGCAGCGCGCCCGTGACATCGAAGGCGGCGCGGCCGAACGGGTGCGACTGCGAGCCGACCGACTTGCCGTTGAGCCAGATGTCGGCCGTCTGGTTGACGCCGTCGAACTCCAGCCAGACAAAGCGGCCCGCGCCGGTGTCCACACCGGACGGAACGGAGAACGTGCGGCGGTACCACCAGGAATGCCGGGCCAGCGCCTCCGGGATGACCATGTTGTTCATGCCGGACACCGGGTCCGGGAAGTGGCCCTGCTCGACCAGGGAGGCCAGCACCGTGCCGGGAACCGTCGCCGGCACCCAGTTGTCCGTGTTCACCGCCGGGCCCGACAGCGCCGCGCCGTCCTGGCTCGGGGCGAAGTCGTCCATCGTCAGCACCCAGCCGGACTCGACCGGCACAGTGCCGTCGCCGGCGACCTTGAGCGCCGGGGGAGTGCGGTGCTGCGAGGGCCAGTTGGTCCAGCCGGTCACCTGCGGGCGGCTGCCCTTCGCGGTGCCGTAGACCTGGAAACCGTTGAGGCCCAGCGGGTTCGTCGTGGAGCGGCCGAAGGAGGTGAACCGCACCCAGCGGGCGGTCGCCGCCTGGTCCAGCGCGATCGTGTTCACCGCGCCGGTGCCGGCGGTGGTGCTGTGCACCGTCGTCCAGACCTCGCCGTCGCTCGACACGTCCAGCGCGTACGAGGTCGAGTAGCTGGTCAGGATCTCCAGGCCGCTGGTGCCGTTGCGGGACTTGGAGAAGTCGAAGGCCGGGTCGCCCTGCTTCGCGTCGAAGGTCAGCACGATCTTGCTGACCTGGCACTGGCCCTGGAGGTCGACCACCATCCACTGCGGGTCGCCCTGGGCGGCGCGCCAGCCGCTGCCGCGCAGGCCGACCTGGGCCACGCCGTCGACGGCGAAGCTGCCCGGCGTCGCCGCGTAGTCGGTGGAGGACACCGTCACCGGGCGGAACTGGGCCAGGTCCGTGGGTGCTCCGCCGGGGGCCTTGGCGTCGGTTGCCGCCTCGGCCACGCCGGGCAGCGCCGCCGCCAGGCCGAATCCCGCCAGCAGGGTGACTCCCGTGGACAGGAAGCCCCTTCTCGACAGCCCGTCTTCTTCGACCTGCGTCATGCCCAGCTCCCGTGACCGTCGCGGCGTTGACAACGTTGCCAAGACCCTGCTTCAGGGGTGAGACCAGTGTCAAGACGACAAGCAAGACAGGAAATGTGGACACCGACAACGTTGTCATCCGGCGGCCGCGGTGGGTGGCGGGGTCGGCACGGACAGCACCGACCCCGTCGCCTCAGCCCGTGGTCGCGGGCTCGGGCCGCCGGAAGTGCTTGACGATCTCGTCCGTCCACTGCATCGGGTGGACGGCGGTCGCGGCCCGGCCGGGCTGGGCGCGGGCCAGCCGGATGCCCTCCAGCAGGGCGTCGGTGGCCGTCTTGGCGTTGTACCGGTCCTGGATCCACTGCCGGCCGACGCGGCGGAGCTCGTCCTGGTCGGGGTGATCGAGCAGCTCCAACGCCTTGTCGGCCAGCTCGTCGGTGGCCAGCTCGGGGACCGGCCAGGCCGAGGGCGCGGCGTACAGCTCGGCCCCACCGCCGCCGGTGTAGCCGGTGACCAGGCAGCCGGCGGCCAGGGCCTCGGCGGTGGGCAGCCCGAAGCCCTCGCCTCGGGCGTGCTCAGGGCGATGAACACCGAAGTCTCGACAGGACCCGGGCGACCTCCTCGTGCGAGACGCCGTTGATGTCGTGCAGCTCACACGCCCGCGCTGCGTGGGTCGAGCGCAGCAGGCGCCGCAGCAGCGTGCTCTCCATGGGCCGCCGGCGTGACATCCACGCCACCCGGCGGACCTTGTCGGCCGGCCGGAACCGGTCCGTGTCGATGACCGGCGGCACGAGGTGCGGCTCGTACCCGGGCAGCGCCCGCCGCAGCATGTGTGCGCCGGCCTGCGACACCGTCCACAGCGCCGGCCGGGCCGCCCAACCCGGGTACGGGTCGAGGTCGGCCGTGCCGAGGAAGGTGATGTAGTGCCCCTGCGAGTAGATCACCGAGTGCGCGCCCTGCGCCGGATCCTTGTCCGGCACGACGGCGACCTCGGGCACCACGAGCACGTCGTCCTCGCCCAGCTCCAGGTTCATCCCGGACAGCGTGGGCACGGTGTCGTCGAACCATTGGTAGCGGAACCCTGCCGTCGGCGTCCACCGGTACGCCTCCACTCCGGCCGCGCGCAGCAGTTCCACCTGCTGGCTCAGCACCCTGATCCCGCCCAGCGGGAACTGAGTCTCCAACGCCGCGTAGACAACTCGCCCGGCCACCGCGCCTCCCCAGAAATTCAACATGTGTAGAACAACAGCATATGAGCGCGGCTCGACCGGTCGAGGCAGTGGGGGCAAGGACTGCCCGATCGGACAGGGGCCATGCGTGCCCGGGCTACGACCCCGGCAGCCGTCGGAACAGGCGGGCGGTGGCGGTACCCGGGTCGGCGGTCATGAACACCACCTGCTGGTCGTCGTCGGGAACGACGAGGACGTCGCAGTTCACCCGCAGTGGGCCGAAAACAGGGTGCTCGACGGTCTTGCTGCGGTGGCCGGGGGTGCGGACGGGGTTGGTGTTCCAGATGCTGACGAACTCCTCGCTCGCCCGGAGATCGGCGAGCAGGCTGGTCAGCCGGGGGTCTCCGGGGTAGCGGGCGGCGGAGCCGCGCAGGCGGGCGACGGCGATCTCGCCGAACTCCTCGGCGTGACTGGTGCGTTGGAGGTCGGGGTGCAGGAAGCGGCGGCGGGCGAGGTTGGGCTCGCTGCGCAGGTCGCCCAGCAGGGCCTCGGCCAGGGGATTCCAGGCGATGATCCGGTACGTGGCGTCGGTGACCACCGCGCCCGCCTCGGGGAGGCGTTTGAGCAGGTCGGCGAGGTGCGGACGGACCTGGCCGGGCGGCCCGGGCGGCGGGGCGGGGACGGTGTCGGCCAGCCGGAACAGGTGCCGACGCTCGGCTTCCGGGAGTTTCAGCGCGTCGGCCAGGGCATCGAGGATGCGTGGCGACGGTTTCGGCCCGCGCGCCTGCTCCAGCCGTGCGTAGTAGTCGACCGACATCGCGGCCAGGTCGGCGACCTCCTCGCGGCGCAGGCCAGGCGTGCGGCGGCGGCCGGCGGCGACCAGGCCGACATCGGTCGGTCGCAGGCCGGCGCGGCGGTCCTTGAGGAAACGGGCCAGCTCCTCCTTCGGCATGGTATCGATTGTGCCTGGTTACCGGCCCGCGTCGGCGGCATCGTCGAGGTATGAACGCACTGGTGACCGGGGCCAACAAGGGCATCGGCAGGGAAATCGCCCGTCAGCTGGTCGCGGCCGGCCTGACCGTCCACATCGGATCTCGCGACGCGGAGCGCGGGCGGCGGGCGGTCGAGGAGATCGGCGGCGACTGTCGGCTGCTCGTGCTCGACGTGACCTCCCCGTCCAGCATCGCCGCGGCGGCGGCGCAGGTGGAGACGCTGGATGTGCTGGTCAACAACGCCGGCATCATGGTCGACGGCGCCACGCCCTTCGAGTCGGACGTGGCGGCCTTTCGCCGTACCTACGAGACCAACGTGTTCGGTGTGCTGGCGGTGACCAACGCCTTCCTGCCGGCGTTGCGCCGGTCCTCGCATCCCCGGATCGTCAACGTCTCCAGCGGCACCGGGTCCCTGGCGTGGAGCAGCGAGCGGTACGCCACCGGCGGGACCGGGGCCGCCTACCGGTCGTCGAAGGCGGCGTTGAACGCGTTGACCCTGTACTACGCGCAAGCGCTTGCCGGCTTCAAGGTCAACGCCTTGGCCCCGGGGCTGCGTCGCACGGATCTGGCCGCGCGCGCCGCCGCCAGCGACGGTGATCCGGCCGAGGCCGCCGCGGGCGCCGTGCGGTTGGCGCTGCTGCCCGACGACGGCCCCACCGGCACTTTCGTGTCGTGGGACGGAACTCCGGCCCCCTGGTGAGTCAGGCCGGCTTGGCCCAGCTGCCCGGCGCTGCCCGTCCGGGGGGTGTCCCTATGTTGTTGTCAAGCCGCGGCCGGGGCGGGAAGCGGCTCGGGATGCCGGTAGCAGGCGCGGTTGCGCAGCATCGCGTAGAGCACGTCGCAGCGGCGCCTGGCCAGGCAGATCAGGGCGGCGTTGTGTTTCTTGCCCTCAGCCCGTTTTCGGTCGTAGTAGGCCCTGCTGGTGGGGTCGGCCAGCGCGGCGAACGCGGCGAGGAAGAACGCGCGTTTGAGCTTGCGGTTGCCGGTGCGCGCTGGGTGTTCGCCCTTGATGGAGGAGCCGGAACTGCGGGTGACCGGGGCGATGCCGGCGTAGGCGGCCAAGTGACCGGAGGACTTGAACGCCGAGGCGTCGCCGATCTCCAGCAGGATCCGGGCGGCGGTCCTGACCCCAATGCCGGGCATCGAGGTCAGGACCCCGGCAAGAGGGTGCGCATCGAGTATCTCCTCGACCTCGGAGGCGATCTGTTTGCGTTGCTGGAGCACGGTTTTCAGACTGTCGGCCAGGCGGGGCAGCACGGTGTCCGCTGCTGTGGTGCCTGGGACGGTGACGGTCTGCTCGTTCAGCGCTGTCATGATCGCGGTGACCAGTTTGTCGCCCATGCGGGGGGCGTGCGCGGTGGCGATCGCGGCGAGCCGGCGGCGGCCGGCGGCGCGGATGCCGGTCGGGCCGCCGCAGCGGGACAGGATCTCCAGCACTGCTGGGTGGCTGATCCGTGGGCCGATCGCGCGTTCGAGTGCGGGGTGGATGCCGGTGAGCAGGCCGCGGATGCGGTTGCTGATGCGCGTTGCTTCGCCGGCCAGGTCGTCGTCGAACCCGACCAGCACGTCCAGCTCGGCCAGGGCGTCGTCGCCGACGTCGACCGGGCGCAAGGTGTGGGGCAGCGAGCGGGCGGCGTCGGCGATGATGAACGCGTCCCGGGCGTCGGTCTTGGCGCGGCCGGGGTAGAGGTCGGCGATGCGGCGCATGGCCAGGCCGGGCAGGTAAGCGACCTGGTGGCCGGCGGCGCGGGCGACCGCGACGGGCAGCGCGCCGATCGTGGCTGGTTGATCGACGACGACCAGCAGCGGTCCATGTTGGGCGAGTTTGTCGAACAGCGCCCGGAGTTTGGGTTCGCTGTTGGGCAGCGGGGCGTCGTGCAGGCGCTTGCCGGTGGGGTCCAGGCCGACGGCGTGATGGGCGTCCTTGCCGACGTCCAGGCCGAGGAACACCCTGAAACCGCTGGTCATCTGTCAGGCCGTTCGTTCGTTGTGGGTGGTCGCCGGTCGAGCATCGATGGCCGGCACCCACGTTACGACGAGACCTGCCCGGTGGGCGGCCGTGTCCCTATCAGCGGTCCTTCGATGCCACCAGGTCCGGTGACACCACCCCCCGGATCATGGGTTCGACTGGGGGCGTTAGTCATGCCGGACCTGGCGACCACGACTCCTTGATCAGGAGCTACGAAGAAGGTAACGGGGTGCCCGATCGGGCCGCGATGTGGCACGGTGGCGTGGTGGCCTACGACGTGCTGTTCGAGCCGGTGCCGATCGGGCCGGTCGTCGCCCGCAACCGGTTCTTCCAGGTGCCGCACTGCAATGGCATGGGCTATCGAGATCCCAGCGCCGAGGCGGCGATGCGCGGGGTGAAGGCCGAGGGCGGCTGGGCGGTGGTGTGCACCGAGGAGACGGAGATCGATCCCTCCAGCGACATCACGCCGTCCATCGAGCTGCGGCTGTGGGACGACCGCGATGTGCCGGCGGTGGGCCGGATCGCCGACCGCATCCACGAACACGGCGCCCTGGCCGGCATCGAGCTAGTCCACAATGGACTTCACGCCGCCAACCTGACCTCGCGGATCCCGCCGATGGGGCCGAGCGCGCTGCCGGTGGTCGGCAGCAACCATCCCGTGCAGGCGCGGGCGATGACCCTGGCGGACATCGCCGCGCTGCGGGAGATGCACCGCGCCGCTGTTCGGCGGGCGCTGTCGGCCGGCTACGACCTGGTCTACGTCTATGCGGCGCACGGCTACGGCATGCTGGAGCATTTCCTTTCCTCGCAACACAATCATCGTTCTGACGAGTACGGCGGCAGCCTGTGGAACCGGGCGCGGCTGCTGCGTGAGGTGTTGTCTGACACCCGCGAGTTGTGTGCCGGCAAGGCGGCCGTGGCCTGCCGGTTGGGAGTTGGCGGCGGGGCCGAGGAGACCGCGTTGTCGGCGGCGGAGACCCGGGAGGTCGTGCACTCGCTGCGTGATCTTCCGGACCTGTGGGACTTCGTGGCCGGGCCGTGGTCGCTGGACTCCAACACCTCCCGGTTCGGGCCCGAGGGCGAGCAGGAATCGGCCGTGCGCGGACTGAAGTCGTTGACCGACAAGCCCGTTGTCGGCGTCGGCCGGTTCACCTCGCCGGACGCCATGGTGCGGCAGATCCGCGAGGGCACCCTGGACTTCATCGGCGCCGCCCGGCCGTCGATCGCCGATCCCTTCCTGCCCGCCAAGATCCGTGACGGCCGGCTGGACGAGATCCGGGAATGCATCGGCTGCAACATCTGCGTGTCGGGGGACCACACGCAGTCGCCCATTCGCTGCACCCAGAACCCCAGCATGGGCGAGGAATGGCGGCGCGGTTGGCACCCGGAGCGTATTCGTGCGGCCGATTCCGACGCCAGTGTCTTGGTCGTCGGCGCGGGGCCTGCCGGCCTTGAGGCCGCGATGTCGTTGGGGCGCAGGGGTTATCGCGTCACCTTGACCGAGCGTTCCCGTGTGCTCGGCGGTCGGGTGCGGCGGGAGTCCCTGTTGCCGGGGCTGGCGGCGTGGATCCGGGTCGTCGACTACCGTGAGATGGTGCTGGCCAAGCTGGACGGCGTCGACGTGTACTTCGAGAGCACCATGACCGCCGATGACGTTCTGGAGCACGGTTTTTCGCACGTGGCCGTCGCCACCGGCTCCCGGTGGCGGGCCGACGGCGTCGGCCGGGCCCATCCGCTCGGGCTGCCCATCGATGCCGGCGCCCAGGTCCTCACCCCAGACGACATCATGTCCGGCTCACGCCCTCGCGGCCGGCAGGTCGTGGTCTACGACGACGATCACTTCTACCTCGGCGCCGTGCTGGCAGAGTTGTTGGCCCGCGAGGGTTTTGCCGTCGAGCTCGTCACGCCGGCACCCAGCGTCTCCGAGTGGACCGCCAACACCATGGAGCTCCCCAAGATCCGCCGCCGCGTCCTGGAGGCCGGCATCACCGTGCACACCGACCGCGCCGCCGTTTCTGTCGCCGCCGAGTCCCTGCGCACCGCCTGCGTCTTCACCGGCTCGCAGCGGGATCATCCCGCCTCGGCCGTCGTGCTCGTCACCGCCCGTGCCCCCGTCGACCAGCTTTGTCAGGACCTGGTGGCGCGTCAGGCCGAATGGTCCGACCTGCGGTCCGTCCGCGCCATCGGCGACGCCTTCGCCCCCGGCACCATCGCCGCCGCCGTGTGGGCCGGCCGCGAGTACGCAGAGACCTTGGACGCCACCGATGTTCCCTTCCGCCGCGAGATCACTGCTCTAGGCTCCTAGTCGATCCAGTGCGGATGTTCCTTGCGGGCCCACGACACCCGGACATATCCCGTGCGCATCCCTTCGCGGGCCAGCGGATCCCGGTAGGCCATGCGGATATGTCCCACCACCACCGCCGCTATGGCCAGCGCCAGCCAGTCGTGCACAAAAATCGCGCTGCTGCGCGGAATCCACGTCAACAGGCCGCCGAACCACATCAGCAGGCCCGTGAACAGCATCACCGGCACCGCCCCCGCGATCCAGGCCGCGTACAGCTTCTGCCCCGCATTGAACTTCCCCGCCGGCCGGTGCTTGATCCGCTTCACCGCCAACCGCAGCCACTCCCCGTCGTACTTGGCGAACCTGTTGAGCCGCTTCAGCTCCATTCGGAACTCCTTCGACAGCAGCCCCAGCAACAGCGGCACCGGCAGCAGCAGGCCCGAGACCTCGTGCACCGCCACCACCAGCAGCCTCCGCCCCACCACCTCCGCCAGCGGCCCGAAATACAGACACGCCGCCGTGCCCAGGCACAACGCCATCAGCCACCCGGTGGTGCGGTGCACCAGCCTCGGCACCCGCCCGAACCGCCGCACCCGGTCCGGTTCGGTGTCGCCCGCTTCACTGCTGACCACCCCGGCGCCGGCCGTGTCAGAGCCAGCCGTCGACGTCATAGCCGTAGTCCTCCCAGTAGCCCTGCTGGACGCGATCGGTGATCGTGATTCCCGACAGCCATTTGGCCGATTTGTAGAAGTACATCGGGGCGACATAAAGGCGGCACGGGCCGCCGCGTTCGTGGGTGAGGGGCTGGTCGCCGAGTTTGAGGGCGGCCATCACGTCGGGGCGTCGGGCCTGGTCCAGGGTGAGGCTTTCGGTGTACACGCCGTCGAAACAGGTGAAACGAACGGCCCGCGCCTGCTTCTTCACGCCGACAGCGTCGAGGAGGGCGGAAAGCGGCACGCCGGTGAAGGCGGCGTTCTCGACCTTCCAGCCGTCGGTGCACTGGACGTCGTGCACGACCCGGCGCTGGGGGAGCGCGGCGAGGTCGGCGAGGGTGAACGTCCGGGGGCGGTCGACCAGGCCGTCGATGGTCAGGCGGTAGTTGCCCTCGTTCTTGACGGGCACCGACGCGGCGACGCTGAAGTAGCGGAATCCGCCGCTGTTGGGCAGCAGTCCGGTGACGCCGACCGGGTCCGCGTCCAGCAGTTTCTGCCACCCGCCCTGCAACACGGGAGCGGCCGCGATGCCGGCGGCGCCCAACCCCAGCATCGACAGGACCACTCGGCGTCCGATCGGCTTGCCTTCGTTCTCGCTCACATGGCCAGCTTATACGCACCTGTCTGACCGGTGCGCAATACGTGGGATGGTTGGCGCGATCCGTGGTGGTGTGAAATTCGGGCTACGGCTCGCTGAGCTGGATGAGATAGGCGTCGAGCTGGGCGGCGCCGGCGATGAGGTGGCGGCTGCGGGTGGTGAGACGCTCCTGCCAGGCGTCGAGGAAGGTGCGCAGTGCCTCGGTGCCGCCGGCCTCGTGCAGGGAGTCGATGAACTGGGCGACGTGTCGCAGCGGATAGCCACCTCGACGCAACTGGCGGGCGATCTCGGCGTCGCGGACCGCCTCGGGGCCGTACTCGCGATAACCGGTGGCACGGCCGCGAGCGGGCCGCAGAATGCCCTCGACCTCCCACGTGCGCAGCGTCGCCGGGTGCACATCGAGCCGGCGCGCCAGTTCGCCCACCGTCAGCGAGGCTCCGCGGAACGGCTCGGCCGCGGAGAGCGCGTTGAGGGCGTCGGCGACCTCGGTGCGAGTGCTGCGCTCCGCGCTGAGGGCCACGTGCGCGTCATCGATCAGCCGGTACGCGGACTCGGTGTCACCACGATTGATGGCGCGCATGATCTCCAGCGCCGGCTGATGCCCGTGCCCTCGCCGCAGCGCGAGGAAGGCGCGCAGCGCTTGCGCGTGGAGGGCCGTGTACCGCCGGTGCCCCGTCTCGCTGCGCTCGGTCGGCGGCAGGACGCCGGCATCGTCGTAGTTGCGGATGGCCTGGGTGGACAATCCGTGCTCACGGGCCAGGTCGACGGGGCGCAGGCTGTACCTCCCTTTGAGGTTTTGGGCCACTGGGTCCAGCTGAGCGTCGCACAAAGCTCAATGGAATCTTCAACGATAGCGTCAAGGGCAGTTCCGGATGGGAGGATGTTCATGTCTACTGCCGCACCGCTGCACGGGATCGGCCGCCAACTCGACACCCCGGCCGCCCTGGCTCGGACGATCGACGAGCTGCTCGTCACCCGGCCCGAGGCGCCGACGGTGTTGGCGCTGGGTGAGCCGACGCACGGCGTGAAGGCGTTCCCGTTGCTGCGTAACGAGATGCTCGCCCATCTCGTCGAGCGGGGGTTTCGGTCGATCGCGCTGGAGAGCGACTTCTTCGCGGGGGCGGTCGTGGATGCCTACGTGAACGGGGGCGAGGGGGAGATCGAGGAGGTCCTGGCGACCGGGTTCAGCCACGGATTCGGTGCGGTGCCAGGAAACCGGGAGCTTGTGGAGTGGCTGAGGGCGCACAACGCCGGGCGCGCGGAGGGCGAGCGGGTTCGCTTCTACGGATTTGACGCGCCGACGGAGACCGGGACGGCGCCCAGTCCGCGGCGATGGCTGGTGGGGGTCAAGGACTACCTGCCGACGGGGCTGCACCCGGAGTCGTCACGCGAGCTCGAAGGCCTGCTGGGTGACGACGGGGACTGGACCAACCCGGCGGCCATGTATGACCCGGGGGCGTCGATCGGCAACTCGGACAGGGTGCGCGCGCTGCGGATCATCGCCGACGACCTGGCCAGCGCACTCCGCCGCGCGGCACCGAGTCTGCTGCCCGAGGGCTACAGCGAGGCGGTGGGGTGGGCGCGGACGGCGCAGGCGTTGTTGAGATATCACGCCGCGATGGCCCGGACGGCGCCGGATCGGGTGGGGGTGCTGATGAGCCTGCGGACGGAGATGATGGCGGACAACCTGCGGGCGATGGTGCAGCGGGAGCGGCATCGGGGGCCGAGCCTGGTGTTTGCCCACAACATGCATCTGAAGCGCGGGCAGTCGACGCTGGTGTTCGGGGCGGAGAAGGCGACGTGGGGGAGCGCGGGGGCGCTGGCGGCGAGGGACCTGGGCGAGCGGTACGTGTTTGTGGCCAGCGACGGGAGTCCGAGCAGCGAGGAGGGAACGCTGCAGGGGGCGTTGGTCTCGGCCACGAAGGGGCGAACGCTGTTCCCGGCGGAGGAAGCCCGAGCGGCGCTGCCCGAAGGGATGCGCACGGGAGAAGCGATGGTGCGCGGGCATATCCCGCTGACGCGGGAGGATCTGGACGGGGCGGATGCGGTTGTGTTCATCACGGACACGGACGGGAAGCAGCACCAGTACTGGTAGCTAGCGGACGCGAAGGCCGCGGAGGATGACGGCGGTGGGCTTCTCCAGGAGGGAAAGATCGGTACGGGGGTCGGCGGGGTAGACGACGGCATCGGCGGGGGAGCCAGGGGTGAGACCGCCGAGGCCGAGGAAAGAGCGGGCGGACCAGGAGGCGGCGGCGAGGGCGTCGTGGGGGCGGAGGCCGGCGTCGACGAGGGCGAGGATCTCGTCGGAGATGCGGCCATGGGGACGGGAATCGGTGCCGGCGAGGACGGTGACGCCGGCTTCGACGGCGGCGCAGGCCAGGGGGCCGTGGGCCTCGGCGCCGTTGAGGTACCAGTCGCGGCGGGGGCTGGGCTCGGCGGCGCGGACCCGGTCGAGGCCGGAAGTGATGATGGAGAGGGTGGGCGTGAGGACGCTGCCCTGGGCGGCCATGGTGTGCAGGGCAGCGGGGTCGAGGCACATGCCGTGCTCGATGGAGTCGACCCCGGCGGCGACAGCGGCGAGGCCGCCGGCGGCCTGCTGGGGTGTGGGCGGCGACGCGGCCGCCCGACGGCGTGCACGGCGTCGACGACGCTGCGGAGCACGTCGACGGAACGACCTCGTCGTCGGGACCCCAGTCGGTGATGACCTTGGCCCAGCCGGTGCGGGCGGCCTGCGCGGCGGCGACGGCGGGCATCTCGGCGTGGGAGACGCGGCGGCCCCCAGCCGTCGAAGAACTGGCCGCGCTGCGCCAGCCAAGGGCCGGCGTGCCAGGCCCGAGGCACGTCGGGATCCTGGCCGAACCACGAGGGCGGGTCGCCGGCGAGGCCCGGGGCGCGGATGGCGGTGACGCCGGCGTCGACGTGCCGGTGCAGGTCCTCCCGCAGCACCGCCTCGTCGAGCGGGTCGCCGGGGTTCTCCGCGCCGGGATGGGTGTGCGAATCGACGAGACCGGGCAGCAGCCAGCCCTCGACGAGCTCGGCGTTGGGGGCCGGATCGGTGGTCCACCGGTCGCCGTCGGCGTAGAGGTCGACGACCTCGCCGCTGGGCAGGGCGTAACCGCGGACGCGGATCACGCGGTCCTCCTCGCGGTGAGCAGCAGCATGCCGGCCGGGCTGCGGAGGTCGACCAGGTCGAGGCCGGCGGCGGAGAGCCAGGACATCAGCTCGGACGTGGTGAAGGAGCGCACGCCGAAGGTGTTCTCGTGCTGCTGCTGGAAATACCGGTAGGTGGGGCGTTCGGCCTGCCGGTAGGTGAAGGCGGTGAAGAGGCCGCCGGGACGCAGGCAGCGAGCGACCTCGCGCAGGACCTCGCGGGGTTCTGGCAGCAGCTGCAAGGCGTTGGAGCAGTTGACGGCTCCTAACGAGCCAGTGGCGAAGGGAAGTCGCAGCGCGGTGCCGCGCACGATCCGTATACCGGGAATGTCGGCGCGGATGGCGTCGATCATGGGGACGCTCAGGTCCAGGCCGACGACCCGGTCCAGGCCTAGGTGGTCGATGAGGGTGCGGGTCCACCGGCCGGCGCCGCAGGCGAGGTCCAGCAGCGGCGCGTGCGCGGCGGTCAGGTGCGCTCGCAGGTAGTCGTCCTCGGCCTCGGGGGTCAGGGCGTTCTCCCAGTTGTCGCCCATGATCTCCAGGAACGAGGTCCGCGTGTGGTCCTCGTACCTCGGCACGTGCAGCGGGTCCTGGAGGAAGAACTGGCCGAGGCCGCCGCCCGGGGCGCGAGAGGCCGGCCCGAGATCGAGGTAGCCGCCGGCGTCGGGATAGGCGTGGCCGCACGTGGTGCACTCGACGCCATTGGCGGCCGTGGTCAGCGGCCCGAGGCAGGCCGGGCAGGCGAGGATGTCGATGAGGTCAGACACGGGCGTTCCGTTCCACGTGGTGATCGGCCTTGGCGCCCATGAAGGCGAGCAGCGAGGTGGTCTCGGCGTCCCAGATGGCCCGCACGGTCGCGGCGTCCCACCGGCCCTCGTCCCGCCAGCGGCGGTCCAGCTCGCGCTCGGCCTCGTTGAGCTCCCACAACGCGGGTGTGGGCCAGGAGCGGCCGATCCGGTCGGGGTCGGGGTCGGCCAGGCAGCGCTCCAGCCGTTGCCGGTCCTCGTCGGACAAGCCAGTGGTCGCGGCCAGCACGGCGTCGGCATGTTCACGGAAGTGCGCGCCGAGGAATGCCAAGGCCAGCAGGACGGATTCGGGCTGGTCGGGGCCGACGGCGTGGAGAATCTCCGGCAGCCGCGGGGAAACGGCGTCGTGCGAGGCCTCGGCCAGGATGCCGAGCAGGATCAAGGCCCGCGCGTGCCCCGGATCGGACGGAATGCGGTGTGCCGCAACGACAAGCCCGTCGATGACGTCGTCGAACGTCGGGCCGGGCCCGGCGATCTGCGCGGCGAAGTACCGGTAGGACTCGGCGGTTCCCGGCGCGGCGGCGAGCAACTCCGCCTGACGGGCCCGTTCGGCAGGATCGTCGCGGAACAGGGTGGCGCCGCGCGACGCGGACTCCGCGGCCATCAGGCCGGGATCGGTTGGGGTGTGGGCGTCCCCGTCTTCCGACGCCGGAGAGTTGACGACCTGGAACATCTCCTCGAAGCCGCCGGGCGTGATGAGCATGAGGTAGTGCGCCCGCTCGGAGATCACCGCGAAGCGATGGGCCTTGTGTCGCGGCAGGAAGGCCGACTCGCCGGCCTTCAGCACGCCGTCGCGGCCCCCGACCGTGTACTCGAGTTCCCCCGCTAACACCACGAGGGTCTCGTCCTCGCGGGAATGGACGTGCGGCGGCGTGGAATAGCCGCGCAGGGCCTGCTGCTCGACGACGCTCACCGCGCCGTCGGTGTCCCCGGCGGTGACCCGGATCGACATCAGGCCGCCGAGGTGCCACAGCTGGCGCGGCAGTTCCGAGGTGCGCCGGGCCAGCAGACCGGGTGGGATCGACATGGCATCCACACTAGCGACCGCGCAACGCCGGCAAGGCCGATTGACGACGAAGGGCCGGTCCACAGGGGACGGTCAGAGCCCGACCCGCTCGATCCGGTAGCCGTCCGGGTAGCTCGGGGTCACCAGTTTGTCCTGGTAGAGCGGGGTTTTCCGGACGGGCAGCCAGCGGACTACCTTACCTCGCGCCTTGAACGCAACCCGCCCGGCGCGGACCGCCCACGAGGGCACCGGACCGACCCCCAGCGCCGCCCGCACCCGGTCGTCCAACAGCGCGTTGGCCATCGTGTCGGCGAAGCGGCGGCCGGCCGCCGCGAGAGGGCGGGGCAGCCATGCCGCGAACAGCGTGGTCAACTCGGTGCGGGTGGCGTCCCACTGCCGCTGATTCTCGGCGGTGTAGGCGAAATGTTCCCGTTCGTACGTGTCGAACCACGCCTCGAAGGCCGGCAGCGTCGCCGGCACGTCCCGCACGCCCATCAGCCGCCCCAGCTCCTGGTAGAAGCGGAACGTCGCGGTGCGCTCGTGACAGCAGATCGGCCGCCACGCGTACTCGTCGAGCCAACGCAGCACCGGAATCACGAATGTGCCCAGTACGTAGACGAATTCGTGGTTGGCGATCCGCCACGGCTGCTCCGGCGTGCTGGCCTGCCGCGTCGCCGCCCCGTGCACGCGCCGCATCTGCCGAACGGCGGCCAGCCCTCGCTCGTGCTCGAAGCCGTGCAGGATGACCTCGAAGAGCAGGATGGCGGTGTTGTCCAGGCGCCGCTGGGTGTGCCCGGTCATCCGGCCGGTGCGGTCCAGCAGCGCGCTGATGCCCGGCACCGCGAAGGTGCGGTAGAAGCCCAGCTGGATGCCCATGGTCATGTCCCACGGGAACTCCAGCAGCGCCATGTCGCGGTAGATGCGGTGGTAGTCGCGGTCCGGGTCGAGCCGCCGGAACTCGCGCAGCCGGTCGTACCGCCCCATCGACGCCTCCCCTAGCCCAAGGACGGGGCGATCTTGCCGACCAGCTCGTACGAACGGCGGCGGGCAGCGTGCTCGTACACCGGCGTGGTCAGCATGAGCTCCGTCGTGCCGGTCTCCGCCAGCACAGCCTGCAACAGCTCCCGGACGGTGTCGGGCGATCCGACCAGCACTCCACCCGATCGGACGGCGATCTCCGCCCGGTCGTCGTCGGTGTACAGGTACGCGGCGGCCTCGGCCGGGCTGGGCAGCTGAACGCGCTTGCCACGGACCCGGCTGAGCACCTTCAACCGGGTGGAACCGGCCAGGTACTCGGCCTCCTCGTCGGTGTCGGCGACGATCACCGAGACGCTGACCAGGGTCCGCGGTCCGTGATACCGGCCGAGCGCCTCGACGGCGTCGGCCGGTTTGAGGTGGTGCGCGTAGGCGTAGCCGAGGCCGAGCGTCCCGGCCAGGGCAGCGCTGTGGCCGCTGGATCCGAGCAGCCAGACCTCCGGCACGTTGCCCACGGCCGGCACCGCGCGGATCCGTTCCCCGGCCGCCGAGAAGTACCGCAGCAGCTCGGCGACCTGCTCCTCGAACGTCTTCAGGGTCCGTTCCCGCTCGCTGCGGACGGCGTCGGCGTACAGCCCCACAACCCGCTAATCTCGGATAAGCTGATATAAAGGGTCGCAGACGACTCTAGAAATCATATCCCGATGCTAGTTTTGCGGTTGAGTAACCGCGCCAGTCGAAGTAGATCGAGAGTCCGGTTATCGCGATCTATATAACTGCCGGACTCGCACGCTCGAAGCGAGTCCCTCTGACTGGCCCGGCAGGATGCCTGGAGGTCACGTCGCCAGGTGTTTTTGCTGGGAACACCGATTCTCGGCAGTGATACTTGAGGATGTCACTGTCTAACACCCTGGTATGCTTGTCCCCGCCCTGACAGAGCGTTCGAGTGGTGCGTGTTAGGACCCAGTAGCGGTGAAACCCCAGCTCGTCGGCGAGAACGGCGAGGTCGAGCGTGTTTCGGAGCGCCTCGCGGGCGGTGCTGCCGCGCACGATCGGGGACGTGTCCAGCACGGAGACGCGCACGCCCATGATCGTGGTCCTTCCTCAGCCGGTCGCCGTCGGAGGGGCTGAGCCTGCCACTTGGCGACGCGCGGCCGGTCACGGGGTTTCGTCGTCGGCGGCGATGAGGGCCTTGGCCAGGGCGCGCATCATCGAGGCCTGCTCGCGAGCGCTGCGGGCGTTGACCGCGCCGCGCTGCGCCATCTTCGTGACGCCGGAGTCGCGCATGGCCTGCTGGAGCTCCTGGGTGGCGGCGCGCAGTTCGGACTGGGCGGCTTCGTTGGCGGCAAGCGTTTGCGCGAGCTTGGCGGCCTGCGCGGTGAGCTCGCGGTCGACCTCGGCCGGGATCTCGGCGTCGGTGAAGTAGCCGACCTGGACCTGGAAGAAGGAGGCGACGGCCTGGAGCGTGCGCAGCGTGGGGTTCTGCTTGATGCCGCGGCGCAGCTCGGACAGGTGCGACTCGGACAGCTCGAAGCCGGCGGCCTTGGCCGCGGTCACGACCTCGCGGTTGGTGTAGGCCCGTTCGGGCGCGGCCACGGGTCTGCGGACGTCGAAGAGCCGGTTGAGCCGGTCGCTCAGCGTGGAGTGGTTCGGCTCTCGCTCGCTGTCCATGTCTCCGCTCTCCCCGGTCGGCGTTGCGTAACCAGCATGCCATGTCGTTGACATGCGAACCAGCGTCACCAGGTGCTAGGCCCGTTCGATTCACTTCATCTCAGCGTAGCGATGTGCCTGATTCGTGCTGTACGGTTTCGCTGAAGCGGCGAAGCCATCGTCGCAGACCTGAGTTGGCTGCGCGGGGGAGGGTGGCCGATCCGGCGCTCTAGGGGTGCGCCGGATCGGCTGCCCCATACGGGCATGGGGTATGTTCGACGGCGTGACCCCCGGTGCGCGGCTGCTGACGGTGTTCGCCGTGCTGGCCGGGGTGTTCCTCATGCACGGCCTGCCGGCGCAGGACTGCTCCGCCGCCATGCCGGCGATGGGGGCCGTGGCCCACACCGGCATGGACATGGGGTCCGGCCACGGCGGCGTGTGCGTGTTCACCACGCCGTCCCGCGACCACCTGCCGATTCTGGCCCTGGTGCTGCTGTTCGTCGCCGTCCTGCTGACGGTGCTGTGGCGACCGCTGCTGGTCGCCGGTCCGAGTCGTCGTGGGCCGCCGCTGTTCGGCGCCCGGCTGTTGACCGTGGTGTGTGTCTCCCGGACCTGACGGACGCTCGCGTTGAGCCGTCCTGTTCACATGACCCGGAAAGACAATCCCATGTTCACGATCACACGCGCCCTGGCGGCCGTAGCCGCCGCCGGGTTGTTGACCGCTGCCTGCGGCAGCACCCCGATGTCGATGCCGTCAACCCCGATGTCGACGCCGTCGTCCTCGATGTCCATGCCCGGCATGGCCATGGGCGACGGCCTCGCCGCCGAGTCCGGCGGCTACACCTTCGCCCCGGCCTCCAGCACGGTGTCCGGCCCGTTCCAGTTCCGGATCCTCGGCCCGGACGGCCGGGCGGTCACCGAGTTCGAGCCCGAGCAGACCAAGCTCATGCACTTCTACCTGGTGCGATCCGACCTGACCGGGTTCCAGCACGTGCACCCGACGATGGCCGCCGACGGCACCTGGACCGCCCCGCTGACCACTCCCGCTGCTGGCGCCTACCGGGTGTACACGCAGTTCGTCGTCAAGGGTGCCGATGAGGTGCTGAGCCGCCCGGTCACCGTCCCCGGCGATGCAACGAAAACCGCCTTGCCCGCGCCCAGTGCGACGACATCGGTGGATGGTTTCACCCTGGCCGTCGGCGGCAAGGTCATGGCCGGCATGAGCCACGAGCTCACGGTCGACGTCAGCAAGGACGGCCGGCCGGTCACCGATCTCCAGCCGTACCTTGACACGGATGCGCACTTGACGGCGTTTCACGCAACGAATCTCGCCTTCGCTCACCTGCACCCGCAGGGCAAGACGGGGTCGAAGCTCACGTTCGAGGCGATGCTGCCCCAGGCCGGCGACTGGCGCCTGTTCATCCAGTTCCAGACCGACAACGTGCTGCACACCGCCGCGGTGACGATCTCCGCGGCCTGACTGACGCAGGGAAGGACGCCTTACCCGCGTTCAACGAGGGTAAGGCGTCCTTCCCTGCATAACAGGGGGTCAGCGGAAGCGGCGGAGGCGGAGGCTGTTGGTGACGACGAAGACGGAGGAGAAGGCCATGGCGGCGCCGGCGATCATGGGGTTGAGCAGGCCGAGGGCGGCCAGGGGCAGGGCGGCCACGTTGTAGGCGAAGGCCCAGAACAGGTTGCCCCGGATGGTGCCCAAGGTCTTGCGGGACAACCGGATGGCGTCGACGGCGGCCCGGAGGTCGCCGCGCACCAGGGTGAGGTCGCTGGCCTCGATGGCCACGTCGGCGCCGGTGCCCATGGCCAGGCCCAGGTCGGCGCGGGCCAGGGCGGCGGCGTCGTTCACACCATCGCCGACCATGGCGACGACGCGGCCCTCGCTCTGGAGACGGGCCACGGCCTCGACCTTGTCGGCCGGCAGCACCTCGGCGATGACGTCGTCGATGCCGACCTCGGCGGCGACGGCGCGAGCGGCGGAGGCGTTGTCGCCCGTGAGTAGAACCGGCTTGAGCCCCAACGACTTCAGCCCGGCGACGGCCTCGGCGGAGGTCGGCTTCACCGTGTCGGCGACGACCAGGACCGCCCGCGCGGAGCCGTCCCACGCCACCGCGACCGCCGTGCGGCCGGCCTTCTCGGCGGCCTGCTTGGCCGCCGACAGCGAGCCGTCCAGGTGCAGACCCCACTGCGCCAGCAGCCGATCCCGGCCGACCAGCACCGCCTTGCCCTCGACAAGGCCTTGCACGCCAAGGCCTTCCTCGTTGCGGAACTCCTCGACGGCCGGCAGCTCGCCGACCCGGTCCACCGCCCCGGCGGCGATGGCCTTGGCGATCGGGTGCTCCGAGGCGTGCTCCAACGCGCCGGCCAGCCGGAGCGCCTCCTCCACGGCGACACCCTCGGCCACGTGCACGTCGACCAGGCTCATCCGGCCCTCGGTGACGGTGCCGGTCTTGTCCAGCACCACCGTGTCCACCCGCCGGGTGGACTCCAGCACCTCCGGGCCCTTGATCAGGATGCCCAGCTGCGCCCCGCGACCGGTGCCCACCAGCAACGCGGTCGGCGTGGCCAGGCCCAGCGCGCACGGGCAGGCGATGATCAGCACCGCGACGGCGGCGGTGAACGCGGCTTCGGCGGCGTTGCCGGTGGCCAGCCAGGTGATCAACGTGCCCAGCGCCAGCACGATCACCACCGGCACGAACACCGCGGACACCCGGTCGGCCAGGCGCTGCACGGCAGCCTTGCCGTTCTGCGCGTCCTCGACCAGCCGCGCCATCTGCGCCAACTGCGTGTCGCCGCCGACCCGGGTCGCACGGACCACGAGCCGCCCGCCGGCGTTGACCGTCGCGCCGACCACGGCGTCGCCGCTGCGGACCTCGACCGGCACCGACTCGCCGGTCAGCATGCTCATGTCGACGGCCGAGCTGCCCTCGGCGATCACGCCGTCGGTGGCGATCTTCTCACCGGGACGGACCACGAACTCGTCGCCGACCCTCAGCTCTGCCAAGGGAATCCGGCGCTCGCGGCCGTCACGCAGCACCGCGACATCCTTGGCGCCGAGCTCCAGCAGCGCACGCAGGGCAGCCCCGGAGCGGCGCTTGGACCGCGCCTCGAAGTACCGGCCGGCCAGGATGAAGACGGTGACCCCGGCGGCGACCTCGAAGTAGACGTCCATGCCGGACATCGAGGCCATGCCGGTCGACGCCATGGCGGCGTCACCGAAGAACAGCGCGTACAGCGACCACAGGTAGGCGGCGCCGACGCCCATGGAGATCAACGTGTCCATGGTGGCCGCGCCATGCACAAGGTTCGTCCAGGCGGCGCGGTGGAACGGCAGCGCGCCCCAGACCACGACCGGGCTGGCCAGCGTCAACGCCAGCCACTGCCAGTTCGTGAAATACACGCCGAAATCATCGACAGCAGGACCACCGGCACGGCCAGCACGGCTGACACGATCAGCCGTTGCCGCAGCGGATCGTGTTCGTCAGAAGCGGCGGGCTTCTCAGCCGGCAGTTCGGCGGTGTAGCCGGCGGCCTCGACGACCTGCACCAGGTCCGCGGGCGCCAGCGTGCCCGGGAAGCTGACCTTGGCCTTCTCGGTGGCGTAGTTGACGGTGGCGGTGACGCCGTCAACCTTGTTGAGCTTGCGTTCGATGCGGTTCGCGCAGGAGGCGCAGGTCATGCCGCCGATGGACAGCTCGACCTCGTGCCGGGCGAGCTGGGTCGCGGATGTCATCGAGGCTCCTCCATGGAGAGTGGGTGGCCCGCCGCCTCCACGCCGACGGGCCGGGGTGTCAGCCGACCAGCTGGTAGCCGGCCTCCTCGACGGCGGCGCGGATGTCGGCCGCCGGCACGTCGACGTCGCTGACCACGGTCAGCCGGCCGGTGGCCAGGTCGACGTCCACCTGCCGCACGCCGCTCACCTCGCTGACCTCCTCGGTCACCGAGCTGACGCAGTGGCCGCAGGTCATGCCCTGGACGGTGTAGGTGTTCTCGGCCATGGGGTGTGCTTCTCCTCGGGGATGAGAGTTGACGTCAGGAGCGGACCAGCCGGGCGATCGCGTCGCCCGCCTCCTTGATCTTCTCGTCGGCGCTCGCGCCGCCCTCGGCGATGGCGTCGGTGACGCAGTGCCGGAGGTGCTCGTCGAGCAGCGACAGGGACACCGCCTGCAACGCCCTGGTCGCGGCGGAGATCTGCGTCAGGATGTCGATGCAGTACTTGTCCTCGTCGATCATGCGCTGAAGCCCGCGGACCTGACCTTCGATCCGGCGCAGGCGACGCAGGTGCGCCTCTTTGCTGTCGGCGTAACCGTGCATCGTCGTCCTCCTGTGGTCGGGTGGCCCACGACGCGGCCTGGGGCGGGGGAGTCGCGGGCTCGTCCCTCCTTTATACCCCTAGGGGGTAGCGGTACGCGAATCTGGGCGGCCGGAATCACCCGAAGGAGCACGGCCGGCCGAAGGTCAGGACTTGGTGGCGACCAGGGCCAGCGCCGGCCCGTGCGGGTGATCGGCGGTGTCGAAGGACACGGCCTTCACCTGCCAGCCGAAGTGCGCCAGGGCGGCCAGCAGGTCGTTGCGGGACAACCAGTTGCTGTGCGGGGCGCTGCCGCCGCAGAAACCCTTGAGCTGTAAGGCGCTCTCGTACTCGAACCGGTGCAGGGTGTGCTCGAGGCCCTCGTGCGACGACGTCTCGGCGGTGGTGAAGCGCGGCGACAGCAACTCGCTGGACCGGACGATTTCCTCGTCGTAGTAATGGGTCCAGAGGAAGAGCCGCGAGCCGGCGCGAGCGGTCAGCGCGATGGTCTCGACCGGATTGCGCATGTGGTAGAGCACGCCGCTGGCGAACACCAGGTCGAAGCGGTCGGCGTTGTCCCGCAAGTACGCCATGAAATCGCCCAGCACGAACCGCGCCGCCGGCATGCCGAGAAGTTCCTTGGCGATCAGGCACTTCAGGTAGGCCCGGGTCTGCGACTCGATGGCCAGCACGGACGACGCGCCGGCCCGGGACAGCATGTGCGTGTGCCCGCCCTCCAACGGCCCCAGCTCCAGCACGCTGGCCCCGGTCACGCCGCCGAGCTGGTCAAGGGCCCACTCCACCCGGTCGTCGGCGAACAGCGGGATGGGCCCGGCCGAGACGCCCGGCACCTGCGAGGACCATTCGCCGGCGAAGACGTCCACGGCGTTCTGCGCCGACGGCGCCGACGTCACGTACTCGTCGAGGATCGACGGCTGGGCAGCGGGTTCCGGTTGCCGGCGGAGCCGCGACAGGAGGGTGCGCACGGATGCACGGTAATTGACCGGCGGCGCACGCGGGGCCCGGCTACCCTGCTGGCGGTGTCAGCGAAGTTGAGTGCGGCGGCCGCCGCGTTGCAGGCGTTGTCCAACCCGACCCGGCTGGCCATCCTGGCCGCGATCGCCGACCGCAACCAGCGGCGGGCCCCGGTGGTGCTGGGCGAGCTGGGCTTCGACCTGCGGGTGGTGGCCAAGGAGGTCGGCCGGCTGACCGAGGCGGGCCTGCTGGTCAAGGTGCGCGGCCAGTTCTTCGCCGACCTGTCGCCGCTGGGTGGGCTGGCCGAGGCGGTGGTGGAGGCGACGGCGCTGGCCCGCGCCATCCCGCCGGACTCGCCCCTGCGCCGCTACCTCGTGCACGGACGCATCGAGGCCCTGCCCAGGCGACCGGCCGACCTCGACGCCATGGCGGCCGTGCTGTGCACGCTGCTGCCGAACGACCGCACGCTGACCGAGGCCGAGGTCAACGACCACCTGGCCCAGGCCGGCGACGACGTGGCCGGCCTGCGCCGCCTGCTGGTGGACCTGCATTTCGTGCGGCGCAACGGCTCGGCCGAGTACGAGGTGATCGAGCACCCGGTGGACGTCCACTCGTAGGACAATTCTGTCGCCGAAAAGAATTCGGCGCGGACAGAAGTGTCCGGTCGAAACGGCGGGCCACTCGACCAGGTGGAATCGATTCCGCGGGCAATTCCTTTCGTCGGGTTCGGCGGGTAGTCTTGGGGGCCGGAAATCCCCGCGGAATCGGACGGTGAGATGACACCCGGCTTACGTCACCAGGGCTGTCTGTACGGCAGCGACTCCGAGTTCGTCGCGATGGCGGTTCCGTTCGCCCGCGAAGGCCTGGCCCGCGGCGAACCGGTGCTGGTGGCCACCACCTCGGCCAACCTGGAGCTGCTGCGGGACGCGATGGGGCAGGAGGCCGACGGCGTCGACTACGCCGAGGCGGCGTACTTCGGCCGCCGTCCGCCGCAGCGGGCGGCGGCGATCCACCGGTACTGGGCCAAACACGGCGGCGCCGTGGTGCGGGTCATCGCCGAGCCGGTGTGGACCGGCCGCTCCCGCCGCGAGGTCGACGCCTGGCAGCGCATGGAGGCCGGCGTCAACGTGGTGCTGGCCGATGCCGACATCCGGCTGATCTGCCCGTACGACACCAGGATCGTCGAGCCGGCCATCGTCGACGACGCCCGCCGCACCCACCCGGAGCTCGTCACGGGCAGCGAGGGGCGGCCGTCGCCGGAGTTCATGGCGCCGGCCGACTTCGCCCGCACCCACTCGACGACCGGCGCGGTGGCGGCGGTCGGCGACTTCTTCCTTTTCGACGGCGATCTCGGGGCCGTGCGGCGCTACGTGCTGGACAAGGCCACCCCGCTGCTGCCGGACGAGGACGCC
>NZ_KK037166.1:3227173-3228524 GCF_000568255.1 Kutzneria sp. 744 | reverse complement strand
GCCCTCGCGCCGCAACACTTCGGTGATCCAGTCGGCGAAGGTGACCTGCACCGGAACCGGCTCGGCCACCGTCCGGAGCACGTCGAACTCGACGTAGTCGGGGTAGGTGCGGCAGGAGATCTGGATCGCGCCCGACGGCCCGGCGGCGTCCAGCATGGCCCGGAACACCGCGTTCGACACCTCGCGGCCGTCGGCGTCGGCCAGTGTCGCGTCCGCCGCGCACTGCCGGATGAACTCGCGGATCTCCGGCACCGCACCGGGTCGGGCGGCGAACACGCGCGTGCGCACGTCGACCGGGAGCACCTCGATCGGTTCCACGCCTGCCGCCTCTCGCCTGCCGTCCCCGGATTTTCGCCGATGGCGGCCGGTTTCACCAGTATCCTTGCGCGGGCCGGAGGTGGTCGATGAGCGAGCTGCACATTCTGTGGATCAACGGCGGGCTCGGCTGCGACGGCGACTCCGTCGCGCTGACCGCCGCCACCCAGCCCAGCATCGAGGAGATCGTGCTCGGCGGCCTGCCCGGGCTGCCCCGCATCGCCATGCACTGGCCGATGCTCTCCTACGACAGCGGCCCGGACTTCATGCGCTGGTGGCACCGGGCCGCCCGCGGCGAGTTGGACCCGTTCGTGCTGGTCGTGGAGGGGTCCGTGGCCGACGAGACCAACAAGGCCGAGGGCTACTGGACCGGCTTCGGCACCGATCCCGACACCGGCCAGCCGATCACCGCCAGCGAGTGGCTGGATCGCCTGGCCCCCAAGGCCTGGGCCGTGCTGGCGGCCGGCACCTGCGCGGCGTACGGCGGCATACACGCCATGGCCGGCAATCCGACCGGGGCGATGGGCGTGCCCGACTACCTGGGCTGGGAGTGGAAATCCCGGGCCGGCATCCCCATCGTCTGCGTGCCCGGCTGCCCGGTGCAGCCCGACAATCTGTCCGAGACGTTGCTGCATCTGCTCTACCAGTACGGCAGTCCCACGCCCGAGCTGCCGCTGGACGAGGCGCTGCGGCCGAAGTGGCTGTTCGAGACGACCGTGCACGACGGCTGCGACCGGGCCAGCTACTTCGAGCAGGACGAGTACGCCGAACAGCACGGATCTCCGCGCTGCCTGGTGAAACTGGGCTGCTGGGGCCAGGTCGTGCGGTGCAACGTGGCGAAACGGGGGTGGATCAACGGGGTCGGCGGCTGCCCCAACGTGGGCGGCATCTGCATCGGCTGCACCATGCCCGGCTTCCCCGACAAGTTCATGCCGTTCATGGAGCCGGCGGCCGGCGGCAGCCGGACGACACATCTGTCCGGCTCGGTGATCCGGGTCCTGCGCTCGATCCGCACCCGCTGAGGGGCGCACCGTGG
>NZ_KK037166.1:3203489-3227073 GCF_000568255.1 Kutzneria sp. 744 | reverse complement strand
ACAGCGGTAACCGGCGGTGACGAGCACCCCGATCAGCACGCCGACCAGGCCCCCGAGCCCGGCCAGCAGCACCGACTCGGCCAGGAACTGGCCTCGGACCTGCCGTCTGGTCGCGCCGAGGGCCCGCCGCAGGCCGATCTCACGGCGGCGCTCCAGCACGGAGATGACCATCGTGTTGGCCACCCCGACCCCGCCGACCAGCAGGGCGACGCCGCCGAGCCCGAGGAACAGCGCGCTGTACGTGCTCTGCGTCAGCTCCTGCGCGGCCAGCACGTCGGACGGGCGCTGCACGGCGACCTCGTTGGGGGCCTTGGGGTTGATGGTCGCCCCGAGCACCGCCCGCACATCGCTGACGGCGGATTCCTGTGCCGTCAGGTAAACCGTGCTGGGGTGGCCGTTGAAGCCGAGCAGCTGCTGCGCGACGTCCCAGCCGACCAGCGCCGCCCGCTCGATCTCCGGGGCCAGCGGCATGGCGTCGAGCACACCGGCGACGGTGAACCAGTGCCCTCCGATGTAGACCTGGGTCGGGTGGGCCGGGTCGACGTGGTCGATACCGAGCCTGGAGGCGGCGACCGCGCCGAGCACGACCACCGGGAACTTCTCGTTGCCCCCGTTGAGGAACGAGCCGCCGTACGGCTTGCCGCCGAGCACCCCGAGCAGGTTGTCCTTGGCCGCCAGCACCGCCACCCCGGACGTGTCGCCCAACGCGACCTTGTCCGACCGGCGGATCGTCGCCGTGGTCACCTTGCCGGTCGCGCTGGCCCCGGTGACCGGGCCGATCCGCTTGGCCATGGCCACCGCGTTGTCCGGCAGGTACACCGTGCCGCCGGTGAAACTCTGGCCCGGCCCGGCGGTCAGCAGGGTGGTGCCCAGCGCCGCTAGTTTGTCGTGCAGCGCTTGCTGGGCGGAGGCGGGCACCGCGATCACGGCGACCATCGCCGCCACGCCGATCGCGATGCCCAGCGCGGACAGCACGGCCCGCAACGGCCGGGTCCGCATGCCATGTGCGCCAAGGGTCACCACGTCCGGCGGGGCGAGCCGGCGGCCCTGCGGCAGCGTCGGCGCGGTCACCGCACGGCCCCGGTGTCCAGCTGGATCCGCCCGTCCAGGACCTCGATCCGCCGCGGCATGCCGGCGGCGATGTCCCGGTCGTGCGTGATCACGACGATCGAGGTGCCGTCCGCGCTGAGGTCGCCGAGTAGGCCGAGCACGGCCGCGCCGGTGGCGGTGTCCAGGTTGCCGGTCGGCTCGTCGGCCAGCAGGATCGACGGCTCGTTGACCACCGCCCGGGCGATCGCCACCCGCTGCCGCTCCCCGCCGGACAGCTCGTTCGGGAAGTGCTCGGCCCGGTGCCCGAGGCGAACCTTCTCCAACGCTGCCAAGGCTTTCGCCCGGCGCTTGCGCCGCGGCACCCCGGCGTACAGCAGCCCCGTGCACACGTTGTCGACCGCGCTGACGCCCTCGCTGAGGAAGAACTGCTGGAACACGAAGCCGATCCACGCCGAGCGCAGCGCCGACAGCGTGCGGTCCGGCAGCGTCGCCACGTCGTGCCCGCGGATCTCGATGCGGCCGGCGGTCGGCGCGTCCAGAGTGCCCATCAGTTGGAGCAGCGTGGACTTGCCGGAGCCGGAAGGACCGACGATGCCGACCATCTCACCCTCCTGAATGGACAGTGAGACGTCACGCAATGCCTGCACACCACCGGGATACGTGCGCGAGACGTGGTCGGCGGCGAGGACCGGGGTCACGAGGTCGTCACCACCTTGACGCCGGCGGCCAGCCCGGACCCCGTCACCTCGACCTTGCCGCCGGAGAACAGGCCGGTCTTCACGGCGACCAGCCGCCGCGTCCCGCCGTCGTCCACCTCGACGGCGTAGCCGCCCTCGGCCAGCGCCAGCAGCGCGCCGACCGGAACCACCAGCACGTCCTTGTGCACCGCCTTGGTGAAGTGCACCGTTGCCGGGGCGCTGTCCAGGCCGCCACCCAGGTTCGGGTCGTCCAGCTTCACCGTGACGGTGATGACCGACTTGCCGGTGGGCTGGCCGTTCGCGTCCTTGTCAGCCACGGCGGTGCGCCCCACGTCGAGGACTTTTCCGGTGCCGGACCCGCCGTTGATCTCGACCGTGACCTGGTCGCCGGCCTTGGCCAGGCTCTGCTTGGCGACATCGAGCCGCACCTCCACGACTTTGTCGGTGCCGGTGGTCTTGAGCACCGGGCCGGCGGCCGGTCCGCCCAGCGCGGCGGTCACCGCCGACACCCGGATCGGGCCGGCCGCCAGCACCACGTCGGCCGGCGTGAACGTGCCGGTCTGCGGAAGCCCCTGCGCCTTCTGCCATTTCTTCACCGCGGCGGCGGTCGCGCCGGTGAACTTCTTGTCCGGCGTGCCGAATCCGCCGTAGCCGAGCTGCTGGAGGTTGGTCTCCAGCTCCTGGACGTCCGGGCCGTCGGCCACGCTGGCCGACAGGTCCCGGTAGAACGGCAGCGTGCCGTAAACAGGCACCGGGGCCGCGTCCACGCCGTACACGGCCTGGCCCTGGGTGATCGTGGAGCCGGCCGGCGGCAGCGAGGTGACGGTGCCCGGCTTGCGCCCCGGCACATCCGTCTCGGCGCCGAAACCCAGTGTGCCGCCGGCATCTTCCTGCTCGCTCAGGTCGGCCTTGGTCACGGAGGTGGTGGCGGCCGGCGCCGGCGGTGCGGCCGGGGTCTGCGCCTCGGAGGCCGTTGTCAGCACGACCACCGACCCGGTGCCCCAGCACCACGACCAGCACGCCGCGCCCACCACCCACCGAGTCCGATGCCCGCGCCGTCGATGCGTGCTCTGCTCGTTCGTCGTCATCCGAACTGGATCCCGCATTCCTTGGCCGCCGCGGCGACCTTGGCCGGGTCGTCGCCGGGCCCGCCGATCTGCAGGCTCTTGTCCGGCTGCGGGTCGTCCATGTGCACGCCGTGGTCGCGCATGCACTGCGCCTTCTTGTGCCACTTGTCCTGCTCGGCGGCGTCCATCGGCGGCGGCGAGCCGCCCTCGGGCACCAGCGACTTGCACGCTTCGAGCGCGGCCTTGGCCTTCGGGTCGTCCGGGTTGTCGGGGGCGAGCTTGATCCGGCCGCCGTCCGGGTCCGGGTCTGGGACGTCGAGGCCGTGGTCGCGCAGGCACTTCGTGTACTTGCGCAGGTCGTCGAACTCGAAGCCGCCCTTCTTGGCCTCGCTGCCGCTGGTCGTGGGGTTCGACGAGCTCAGCGAGGCCACCTTGCCGGTGTCCTGGGCCTGCCCGCAGCCGGCCAGCAGCAGCGCCGCCCCGACCGCGGCGACCACCATGGTCCGTTTCGGCATAACACTCCTCGGGTCGTGTTCTGACGATTCCAGTAGTACCGATCGAGTGATCCGGAACCGATAAGCGACGGCGTTTATCCCGTGCTTATCGGTGCCCGTCTAACCTGGGGACCGTGCGCGTGCTGGTGGTGGAGGACGAGCGGCTGCTGGCCGACTCGATCGCCGAGGGGCTGCGCCGGTTCTCGATGGCGGTCGATGTCTGTTATGGCGGGGAATGTGCTTTGGAGCGGATCGGCGTGCACGGTTACGACGTCGTCGTGCTCGACCGCGATCTGCCCGACGTGCACGGCGACGAGGTGTGCGCCGCGGTGGTCGCCGCCGGCGGCGAGGCCCGGGTGCTGATGGTGACCGCCGCCGGCGACGTGGCCGACCGGGTGGCCGGCCTCGGCCTCGGCGCCGACGACTACCTCACGAAACCGTTCGCGTTCAGCGAGCTGGTGGCCCGGGTGCAGGCGCTGGCCCGGCGGGCCCGGCCCGCGCTGCCGCCCGTGCTTGAGCGCGACGGTGTGGTGCTCGACCTGCCCCGGCACCAGGCCACGCGGGACGGCCGGTTCCTGCCGCTGTCGCCCAAGGAATTCGCCGTGCTCCAGGTCCTGATGCGTGCCGACGGGGCCGTGGTCAGCGTGGAATCGCTGCTGGAAAAGGCGTGGGACGAGCACGCCGATCCATTCACCAATGCGGTGCGAATGGCCGTGATGACGCTGCGCCGAAAACTCGGCGACCCGCCGCTGATCGACACCGTTGCCGGCGTCGGCTACCGGTTCGGCGTATGAGGCCGTTGTCGGTGCGGGCCAAGCTCACCGCGCTCTACGGCGGCCTTTTCGTCGTTTCCGGCGTGGTGCTGCTGGTGATCGTGTTCCTGCTGGTGCGGGACGCCCTGCCGATGCCGACGGAGTTCACGGAGCGGCTCAGCGGCAACGAGGTCGACCCGTCGACGATCCTGCCGGCGCGGCCGTGGGACACGGTGATCGTGAACTCCCTGGCCGCCTATCGGTCCTCCACGCTGGCCACGCTGCTCATCCAGTCGGCGGCCGCGTTGCTGATCACCACCGCGCTGGCCGTGCTGCTGGGCTGGCTCATCGCGTACCGGGTGCTGCGGCCGCTGCACGACATCACCGCCACCGCGCGCCGGCTCGGGGCCGAGGACCTGGGCCGTCGGATCAAGCTGACCGGCCCCGAAGACGAGCTCAAGGAGCTGGCCGACACCTTCGACGGCATGCTCGACCGGCTGTCACGGTCGTTCGACAGCCAGCGGCGATTCGTCGCCAACGCCTCCCATGAGCTGCGCACACCCCTTGCCCTGCAACGAACCCTGATCGACGTGGCGATGCTGTCCGAGGACGTGGCACCTGAGGTGCGGCTGCTGGGTTCGCGGCTGGTCGAGGCCAACGAGCGCACCGAACGGATCCTGGACGGGCTGCTGGTGCTGGCCCCGCAGCGACCGGGGCCTGTCCAGCCGGGTGCCGGTGCGGCTGGATCACCTCGTGGAGACCGTCGCCGCAACGCCAACGTTGAGGTTCACGCCGTGGAGCGCACCGTCGCCGGCGATCCCGTTCTGCTGGAACGGCTTGTCGTCAACCTCATCGACAACGCCGTCACCTACAACCGGCCCGACGGCTGGGTGCGCGTCGAGGTCGGCGACGCCCTGGTCGTGCGGAACACCGGCCCTCGGGTGGATCCCGACACCGTGGAGTCGCTGTTCGAGCCGTTCCGGCGCGGCGCCCCCGACCGCACCGGCGACGCCGGGCACTCCGGCCTCGGGCTGTCCATCGTGCGGTCGGTCGCCCTCGCCCACGACGGCAGCGCCACCGCCGAGGCCCGCCCCGACGGTGGCCTGGACGTGACTATTCGGCTGCCGTGAGGGGCTTCTCCGGATCGGCCAGCGCCTCCGGGTCGACCGGGGCCTTGCCGTTGATCAGGGCCTTGATCGGGTCGACGACGTCCCAGACGTTGACGTTCATGCCGGCCAGGACGCGGTTGTCCTTGAGCCAGAAGGCGATGAACACGCGGGCGGCGACGTCGCCGCGGAACACCACACGGTCGTAGCCGGTGGGATCGCCGACGAATTCCATGCCCAGGTCGTACTGGTCGGTGAAGAAGTAGGGCAGGTCCTCGTGGCTGGCCCGCTGGCCGAGCATCGTCGCGGCGGCGACCGGGGGCTGGCTCAGGGCATTGGCCCAGTGCTCGACGCGGATGTGCTTGCCCAGCACGGGATGGAAGGCGTTGGCGACATCGCCGGCCGCCACGATGTCCGGGTCGGAGGTACGCAGCGCGGCGTCGACGAGGATGCCGTTGTCCACGCGCAGGCCGGCCCGCTCGGCCAGCTGGGTGTTGGGGGCCGCGCCGACACCCACGACCACGGCGTCGGCGGCGATCTCCGTGCCGTCGGCCAGCTTCACGCCGTTGGGCGCGATCTGGGCGACGTTCGCCCCGAGGCGCAGGTCGACGTCGTGCGCGCGGTGCAGGTCGGCGAAGACCGGCGCCACCTCCGGGCCCAGCACGCGCAGCAGCGGCAGCTCCGCCGACTCCAGCACCGTGACGGCGACCCCGGCCTGCCGCGCGGCGGCGGCCACCTCAAGGCCGATCCAGCCGGCGCCGACCACAACCAAGCGGGAGGCGGTGGCGAAGGTGTCCCGGATCGACTCCGAGTCCTCGATGCGACGCAGGTAGTGCACGCCCGGCGCGCCGGCGCCGGCTATCGGCGGTCGCCGGGGGCTCGCGCCGGTGGCCAGCAGCAGCTTGTCGTAGGAGTGGCCGCTGCCGTCGGCCAGCTGCACCCGGTGGTCGTCGCGGTCGATGCGGCTGACGCCGATGCCCAGCGCCAGCGTCACGTCGTGCTCGGCGTACCAGGCGTCCGGGTGCACGATCATGCTGTCCCGATCCGCCTTGCCGGCCAGATGGTCCTTGGACAGCGGCGGCCGCTCGTACGGCAGGTGCCGCTCGTCGCCGACCAGCGTGATCTTCCCGTCGAACCCCTTGTCGCGCAGGGACTCCGCGGCCTTCGCGCCGGCCAGCCCGCCCCCGACGATCACGAACCTCTGCTGCGCCACGCCGTCCGCTCCCTGTTTACGCCTCCGAAGTTTCGCCAACAAATCTTGGTCTTATTCCCGGCCCGGGTCAACCCTTGCCAGTCGATCGGGTGCCGACACGGTTGCGCCAACAACCATGGCCGTATTTCGGCAGCGGTTACCATGCGCGACATGGATCCGCGGTGGCTGGACGACAACGAACGCGCCCTGTGGATGCGCCTGCACGCCCTCAGCGAGCGCACGCTGGCCGAGGTCGACTCCCAACTGCGCCGCGACGCCGGCCTCACCCGGTACGAGTACTACGTGCTGGCCATGCTGTCGGAGTCGCCGACCCGTTCCCGTCTGATGAGCGACCTGGCCATCGCCACCAACGGCTCGCTGTCGCGGCTGTCCCACGCCGCCAACAAGCTGGAGTCCAACGGCTGGCTGACCCGGTCGCACGCCGAGGGGCAGCGCCGCTCCGTCATCGCCACGCTGACCGACGATGGCTGGCGCAAGCTCGCCGAGTCCGCCCCGGGTCACGTGGGGGCGGTCCGGGGGCGGATCTTCGACCATCTGACGTCGGACCAGGTCAGGGCGCTCTACGAGGCGCTGGACCCGCTGTTCGTGCAAGGTTGGACGTGTTAGGCCACCACTTCGGCTGAATTTGAGTGCTCAAACATTGAACCTTGAACACTTCGGCATTAACGTCGCCGCATGACCGATTTCAACACCGAGATCATCGATGCCTTCCGTGCCAACGACGGCGTCGTCGGCGGGCACTTCGAGGGCAAGCGACTGGTGCTGCTGCACCACATCGGCCGCAAGACCGGCCAGGAGCGGATCAACCCGCTGGTCGCGGCCAAGGATGGCGACGCCTACCTGCTGTGCGGCTCGATGGGCGGCGCGCCGTCCGACCCGGTGTGGGTGGGCAACGTCGAGGCCGGCTCGGGCGAGGTGACCATTGAGGTCGGCACCGAGACGCTGCGTGCCCGCAGCACCGTCGTGCGTCCGGACGGGGCCGAATGGCAGCGCCTGTACGGGATCTGGTCGGCCTACTGGCCGGACTCGAAGGAGTACGAGACCCACACCGACCGCAAGTTCCCGATCATCCGCCTGGAGCCCGTGTCCACTGTGGACTGAGCTGAAACGGTCGCGTCCGGCGGCGGCCGCTGTTAGCTTGCGGCTGTGGATCTTTTCGCCAGCTCCTGGGCCGCCCTGCTGCGGGCCGTCGCCGATCTGACCGACCACGACTTCGAGCAGCCCTCGGGCTGCGCCGGCTGGCTGGTCCGCGACCTGGTGTGCCACCTGGTGATCGACGCGCAGGACGTGCTCATCACGCTGGTCACCCCGGTCGACGCCGAGCCGACCCGCAACGCCGTGACCTACTGGTCGGTGGTCGAGCCGCCGACCGGCGAGGACCCGCTCGACGCCCTGATCGTCCGGCTCGCCGCCGCCTACGGCGACCCGGCGCTGCTGAAATTCCACCTCGACGACGTGGGCTCCGCCGCCGGCCGTGCCGCCGCGCTGGCCGATCCGGCCCTGCGGGTCGGCACGCAGGAGCAGGTGATCACCGCCGGCGACTACCTCGACGCGTACGTCGTGGAGTGGAGCCTGCACCACCTCGATCTCGTCGTGAACCTGCCGTCCGCCGTGCCACCGCCGCCCGAGTCGCTGGCCCGTGCCCGGGCGATGCTGGAGCAGATCGCCGGCGTGACGTTCCCGAACTCCTTCTCGGACGCCGACGCCCTGAGGGTCGGCACCGGCCGTCGTCCTGCGACCGAGGCCGAGCGGACCGCGCTCGGCGACCTGGCTTCGAAGCTCCCGCTGCCGTTGGGTTAGCAGCTGGCCACGGCCCGGGCGGCGGCGCGGGCGCTGGCCATTGCCGCGTCCGAGGTGTCGAAGACCCGTTCGCGGAGGAAAGCCGCGCAGCCGTGGGCCAGCGCGCCGATGGTGTGCACGAGCGTGAGCGGGTCGTCCGGGCGCAGTCCTTGAGCCGGGGCCAGCAGCACCGCCAGCACCTTTTCCCCCGCTTCCGCCAATGCCGGATACGCCGACTTGTCGATTCCGGCGCCGAAGATCAGCTCCGACAATGCGGGTTCGTCGACGGTGAACTGGACATAGGCGGCGGCGAATTCGGCCAGCTGCTCGACCGGGTCCTCGGCCGCGCCCACCGCGTCCGCGAACCGTCGGGCCTGCTCGCGGTGGGCCTTCGTCACCAGCGCAACCAGCAGCGCCTCCCGGTTCGCGAAGTGCTTGAACGGCGCCGCCACGCTCACTCCGGCCCGCCGGCTCGCCTCCGCCATCGTGAAGCCGTGCGCCCCCCGCTCGGCCACCAGCTCCAGCGCCGCCGCCTCCAGAACGTTGCGCAGATCACCGTGATGGTAACCGCTCCTCCGCGTGCCCATGGTTCTATGTTAATAGCACTTACCATCTCGCGCAGGAGGATTGTCGGCCATGACACGTCCCGTTTTCGACCACGTCGGCCTGTCGGTCGCCGACCTCGACGCCCAGCGCCGCTTCTACCGCGAGGCGCTGGCCATGACCGAGGTCGAGGAGGAGCTCGCCCTGCCCGAGGCCCACATCCGCACCGCCATCCTGCGCAGCGCCGACGGCCTCAAGATCGAGCTCATCGAGCGCGGCGGCTCCGCCCCGCAGGAGTTCGCCGACCCCTTCGACGGCGCCGCCACCCAGGGCTACTTCCACTGGGCGCTGACCGTCGCCGACCTCGACGCCACCTTCGCCCACCTCCTCCGCTCCGGCGCCACCGAGGTCAGCGCCCCCGCCCCGGCCGTCCGGCCGGGGGCCCGCTTCGCCTACGTCAAGGACCCGGAGGGCAACCTCCTGGAGCTCATCCAGCCCGCCGCCGGGTGACACGTCCAGGGCTCAGCCGCGTACCACCACGTGAGCGAAGGTGCTGCCGCCGACGATCGCGTTGGTCGGGTCCGAGAGCACGACGAGGTACGTCGTGTCGGCCGTGGATCCATTGTCCGTCACCGGAAGTCCCACCGAGGCGGTCGTCTGCCCGGCCGGGATGACGACAACGCGGGCGCCGGGCGTGAGCTGGGTGCCGGCGCCGGCCACGGTCTGGATGTTGGCGATGACGGGGAGGCGGCTGGGTCGGGACAGGGTGACGGTGACGGTGGCCGTGCCGCTGCCGGGATCGACGGTGGTGCCGGAGATCGACAGCTGAGGCAGGGTGGACGGCCCGCCCGCGCCGACGGCCGGCGTCTGGACGGCGAGGTCGGACAGCAGCACGCCGGCGGACGCGGACAGGGAAACCCTGCTGATGTCACGGATGTTCACGGCACGAAGCTGCGACACCGGCCAGCTCAGGGTGCGCAGCCACGTCTTGGGAAGGATCGTCCCGGAACCGGGGAATGGCGTCAGGCTCTGCGCGGCAAGGGATTGCTGCCTTCCGGCCCCGTCCGTGACGGTCAAGGTCAGGGCGGCGGGGCCGCTGTCCAGGGCGGCGCGCACGGTCAGGTCGCGGTAGCCGCTGATGTCGTGATTGCCCAGGCTGGCAACGACAGTGCCGGCGGTGGGCAGGTGGAGCATGGGCGCGGCGGTGACGTTCTGGGCGTAGCGCTGCGGTGTGAAGGCGGGGAACCGGGAGTTGTCGGGCGAGTCGGTGCACGAGGGGAGGCCGCTCTGCGGGGACAGGCCGCTCATGCTCGCGCAGTACGTCGCCCCGGCGGGAATCGTGACGCTGTTTGAGGGCGCGGTCAGCGCGGAGATGTCGATACGTTGCGGTGACTGGTTTTCCTGCACCACGGTCGCGGCGCCGACGGACACCACGCTGCCGTCCGGGTTGGCGAACATCGGCAGGAAGGCGGACTCGCCGGCCATGGTCATCCGGAAAAAGCCGGTGGCATAAGCGGTTCCCACGTCGTTCTGCTGGGCGGCGGTCAGGCGGGTGGTGGTCGGCTGGGCCGAACCGCAGGTGGGATCGGCGGGATCGACCTCGGCGTCCCAGTCGTCGAACGCGGGTGCGGGGGACAGGCCGGGAGTCCACTCCGTGTTGAAGAAGTTGTGGTTCGCGCCCATGACCAGAACCGAAGCGCGCAACACGTGATCGCTCTGGTCGGCGTAGCGCGTGTCGTCGTAGAAGTGCTGGCCGCGGAGGTCGGAGACATCGCCGTCGCAGTACGGAAGCACGACAGCCATCGGCACGCCGGGCACGGTCTGGCGGGAGTAGTCGACCGGGGCGATCAGCAGCACGCTTCTGATGCCGTAGGGATGCGGCAGCGCGGCGTTGAGCAGGTCGGCCTTGACCACGCCTTCGCCGCCCCGCGAATGCCCCATCAGCCCGATGTTCGTGAGGTCGAGCCGGCCCTTGAGGAGGGGGCTCAGGCCGGGCGCCGTTCCCACGTTGGCCGCCGCGAGGAGGTCCAGGTGACGCAGCACCAGTTGGCCGTGGGCCAGCGCGCCGGCGTCCTCGCTGTCGCTGTTGTCGAAGGCGTTCACGCCGTTCGCGCTGATCGACACCACCACAAAGCCGTCCGTGGCCAGCTTTTCGGCCGACTGGGCGAAGCCCAGGTTGCTTGGGATCACGGACCAGCCGGCAGGGCAGGGCCAGACGTCGTCCGTGGAATTGGTGGTGTTGGGCTGAAAACAGCTGTCGTGGCGGCCGTGCAGGAGGATCACCACCGGTCGACGGCCCGGTGCGCCGACCGGAACCCACACCGCGGCCCGGTTCTCGACGGCCTTGTTGTTCAGACCCGGCAATGTTATTGCCGTGTCACCGAAGTCGTAGTCCGCCCGCTGAACCGCGTACGGTCCGGTGGTGGTCGGGTCTGCGGTGACCGGCTGTGCGGGTGGGAGCGTCGCCGAAGGCTGTTGACCGGTAGAGCTTCCGGACACCCGGCCGTTCCACGCCAGCTGCACTGACAATGGCCGCGCGGCATGGGAATTCGTCGTGAACGTGGTGAGCGTGCGGCCATCGGGCGACTCGTTCGCCGCGCCGACCGGCACGCCGTTCACCGCGAGTTCGGGCAAGGCATCTCTGCCGTGCAGCGGCTGATCCAGGTGCAGCGTGACCTGATAGCCGCCCGCCACCGGGATCGACGACCACGACGGCCCCGTGGCCGCCTCGCTCGGCAGGGCGGTGCTGCCGGCCCCGATGAGGGCCAGGACCAGCGCGCCATCGATGAGTCTCATTCTTCACCTCGTATTGTCTCGTGGTGGTGGGCCACTCGCTCCCACACCTCGCCGCGGGCCAACAGCCGACGCCTGCCGAAAAGCACCTCGCAGCGTTCGTCCGCCTCGACGAAGAGGCGCGGCTCTATCAGGCGGATCAGGTCGTGAACCAGGAAATCGAGCCGCGCCGTCGAACGGGCTCGGGCTGTGGCGTCGAGTTGGCCGCCGATGGGCAGCATCTTGGCCACGCCGGCCAGCGGGTCGGTCACCGCGTCGACGCTAGGCACCCGGGCGGCGGCGGCCAAAGGATCGGCCCCCGGATTGACCAGAAGCACGATGTTCTCGGGCCGTGCGGAGAAAGTGTCTAGAGGTGCGCCCCACCGTCCACATGCAACATCGCGCCGGTGATGTAGCCGGCGTCCGGGCACGGTGGGCTGACCGAACCGTCCACAGTGGCCTGTGCCCGCGAAGGCGCAGGCCACTGTGTCAGGAGATCAGGTCCGGCAGGCGAACGGCGACGTCGGCCGGGGACGGCATCCGGGCGATCTCCCCGCGCAGCCGGGAGGTCGACTCCTGGAACGACGGGTCTTCCAGCAGCTGGGCGACGTTCGCGGCGACGGAGTCGGCCGTGACGTCGGCGGGCCGGAGGAAGAGACCGGCGCCGGCCTGGGCGATGGCCCGAGCGTTGGCGGGCTGGTCGGCGGCCTGCGGGATGATGAGCTGACGCACGCCATGGGCCAACGCCCCGAGCACGGTGCCGCTGCCGCCGTGGTGCACGGCGATCTCGATGCGCGGCCACAACGCGGCCTGCGGAACCCAGGTTCGCACCGTCACCGAATCGGGCAACGGACCCAGCTCGGCGGGATCGACGCTCGGCCCGGTCGCGACCAGAACGGGCAGGCGGTGACGGGCCAGGCCGGCGATGACGGAACGCAGCAGGTCGGCGGCGCCGTAGATGGTGCCGAGCGTGACATACACCACCGGACCGGCCACATCGGACACTTCGGTCGGGTCCGAGTCGGCGAAGGCCACGGGCCGGAGTGGAACTCTGCGGTCCAGGGCCAGGAAATCGGGGCGTTGCAAGGACGGCGGGCAGATGTCGACCGTGAGATTGCCGAGGGTGCTCGGATAGTCGGTGGGCAGGGTGATGCCCAGTTCTCCGGCATATTCCGACAAATAGCGTTCCACGGCCGAGGTGAGCGCCCCACGCGGGGCGAGGCCGTAGGCGTGCGTCATCGCGGGCACCCCGGCGATGCGGGCGGCGAGCCCGGCGCCGAGATTGCCGGGATCGTGCAGGACCAGATCGGGCTTGAAGTCGGCCAGCACCGGTTCCAGCTCCCGGACGATCAGCCGCGGGATGTCCGAGCCGTACACCCAGCCCGCGCGATCGAGGGCCCGCTCCGGCGTGATGTCGTCGCCCGCCACCGAAAGGCCTTCGATGGACGTCATGGTCACGCGGAGCCTGGGCCGCCCGACCTGGACGGTCGACAGTCCGGATCGCCCCAGCACGGACCGGAAATCCGCGCCGGTGGCGAACAGGACGTCATGCCCGGCATCCCGTGCCGCCAGTGCCAGCGGCACCAGGGGAAAGATGTGCCCGTACGCGGGCAGCGCGGAGAACACGACCTTCACGCCGCCAACCTAACCTTCGGCGGATCCTTCCGCCCGGCGGAAGGCTAGGACTTGACCCATCGGTCAGCCCGTCCCGTATGAACGAACAGCGCGTGCCCCGAACCGTCGTCGCCGACGAACGTGTGCGGGAGGTGCACGCCGTGGTACAGCGTTTTCGTGACGAGCGTGTCGCCCCGGAACCCGGCCAGCTCGATGTCGTCCGGCTGCGGCATGACCTCGGCCTGAGCGGTCTTGAACCGCGTCCGCTTCCAGATCCGCCCGTCCTCGTCCCGGAAGATCTCGGTGTCGGCGGCGTCCGAGCGGTAGGTGCCGAGGTACCGGGAGACGTCGTCCGGCAGCGGGCCGGGCGTCGGCAGCGGCCGCAGCTCGCGGTCGGCGAGGTCGGCGAGGACCTTGCCGACGATCCTTTCGTACAGCGGGAAACTGGTGCTGCCGCTGTTGGTGAGCACCGCCACGGCCACGTTGTGCTCGGGGACGAGCCGGAGGAACGCCGCCTGCCCGATGGTGCCGCCGTCGTGGCCGATGACCGTGCCGCCGCCGAAGTCGAAGATCTCCCAGCCGAGGCCCCAGGCGTCGCCCATCAGACCGGCGGACGGAACCTCGACATGACGTGTGGCCATGGCCGCGGCGCTGGCCGCCGACAGCACCGCCGACCCGTCGGGGCCGACGCCGTTGTTCAGGTGCATGCGGGCGAAGACGAGCAGGTCCCGGGGACACATCGCGAGCATGGCGCCGGCCGGCGCGTTGGAACGGGCCAGCGCCCAGATCGGGGCGGGCTCGTGCTCGGCGTCCGGAGTCGGCTGGAGGTGCCCGAGCGCGGCGCGGAACCGGATCGCGTCGTACGGATCGGTCGCGGCGTGCGTGAGGCCGAGCGGCGCGAACAGGTGCTCCCGCAGGCACTCGTCGTACGGCTTGCCGCGCAGCTTCTCGACCAGCCGACCCAGCACGTTGTAGCCCGCGTTGTTGTAGGAGAACAGGGTTCCCGGCGCGAAGAGCTGGGGCGCGGTCGCCAGCGTGGCGACGTACTTCTCGACGCAGTCGTCGCCGCGGCCGGTGTCGGTGAAGTAGTCGCCCTCGAACCCGCTCGTGTGCGACAGCAGGTGCCGCACGGTGATCTTGGCGGACGCGCTGTCGTCGGCCACCCGGAACTCCGGCAGGTAATCCCGCACCGGGCAGTCCAGGTCGACCTTGCCCTCGTCGACCAGCTGCATGACCAGCGTGGTGGTCCAGGTCTTGGTGATCGACCCGATCTGGAACAGCGAGTCGGTGGTCGCCTCGACGCCGGTCGCCAGGTTGAGCACGCCGGCGGCATGTTCGACCACCTCGTCGCCGACGGACACGGCGACCGCCGCGGCCGGGACCCGGTGTTCGCCTACCAACGCGGCGAGGTTGTCACGCAGCCAGGTGTCGATCGTGTCCAGTTCCGACATGTCTTCCCTCACCTCGGTGGGTTGTGATTTCCGGACAGAGAAACGGAAAACCGGCCCTACCGCCGGGCTCTCAGCTCGTCGACGGCGAGGCGGGCGGCACGGCCGATGGCGGCGTCGACCTTCGGCTGCCGACCGGCCAACGAGTCGGCCCGGGTGAACACGGCGACCGCGTACCGTCGGCCGTCCGGGTAGGTGACGACGCCGGCCTCGTTGCGGATGGCCGGCAGACTGCCCGTCTTCGCGGCGATTTCGACGTCCGACTCGAAGCCGGAACCGAGGCGGTGGGGCCAGATCTGCCGGGACATGATGTCCCGCACCAGCTCGCACGCCTCCGGCGGTCCAGCGACATCGGTCCAGATGGCGTCGAGGAGCGTGGTGATGTCCCGCGGCGTCGACGCCGTCGTCCGTGTCGGGTCGAGCACGGCGAGCTGCCAGACCTTGGCCGGATCGGCTGAATCCAGTGCGGCATCAGGGCTTTCGTCGCCGCCGAGCTCGGTGGTGATCGACCCGGTCAGGTCCTCGCAGCAGCCGATCAACCGCGTGCGGTGCAGCGCCAGGTCGGCGAGGACCTGGTCCACCGCCGCCTGCCCGACGCGGTGGAAGATCACGTCTGTCGCCGCGTTGTCGCTCATGGTCATCATGAACAGCGCGAGGTCGCGCCACGTCATGGTCACATCGTCGGCGCAGCCGGCCGTGCCGATGCCGCCGACGCGATACCTCGACGTCACCGTGGTCCGCTCGTTCTCGTCGAGCCGCCCGGCCGCGACCTCGCGGGCATAGGCGACCGCGACGGGCACCTTGAACACCGACGCGAGGACAACAGGATCGTCGGCGCCGAGGCAAATCTCGGGGCCGTCGCCGACCTCGCGGGCGTGGAGGAAGCCCTGCGCCCCGGCGGACCGGAACACCGCCGAAATCCGTGCTGCCACCGACGACACTGAGGACCTCCTCGACGAACCACCGAGCCCCGAGCATCGCCGAAGAACGGCCGGCCCGCGTCGTCGGATCCGACTAGGGCGCGGCGTCCGTGTCGTCGGATCGGATGAATACAGCGGCGGTGCGCGCGGGCACGATGGCGGGAATCCAGCCCCCCATGAGGAGCGGAGCACAGTATGTCCGGGCCGTACAGGACGTTGCGAAGGATGATCACCCCGATGGCGTGCCTGGTAGCGGGGGGCTGCCTCGCCACCGCCTTGGCCGGATGCGGCGGAGGCCCGGCCGCGGGCGGCGTCGTGAGCGGCGGGACGTTCACGTTCGCCTCGGCCGCCGACCCCGGCAACCTGGACCCGCAGGCGTCGGCCTCCGGCACCCTGTTCCAGTTCGCCTACTTCGCCTACGACCGGCTGCTGAGCATCGACCCCAAGGGGGAGATCCGCACCCAGCTGGCGAAGTCCTGGCAGGTCGACGGGAAACAGGTCAAGCTGACGATGAACAAGGGCGTCACCTGCTCCGACGGATCGTCCTTCACGGCGCAGACGGCGGCCGACAACATCAACTACATCGCCGATCCGAAGAACGCCAGCCCGTACACCGGCCTCATGCTGCCCGTGGGCGCGCGGGCGACGGCCGACGCGAACACCGTGAATATCACGCTACCGCAGGACGCGCCGTTCGTCCTCAATGGACTGGCCGGCGTGCCGATGGTCTGCGCCAAGGGCTTGGCCGACCGGAAGGTCCTGGTCAACTCCACGGACGGCACCGGCCCATACCAACTGGCCGCAGCCACGCCGAACGACCAGTACACGTTCACCAAACGGGCCGGCTACACCTGGGGACCGGACGGTGCGACGACGGCGCAGCCGGGCCTGCCGGACAAGGTCGTCGTCAAGGTCGTCCCCAACGAGTCGACCGTCGCGAACCTGGTGCTGTCCGGTCAGATCAACGCCGCGGTGGTCCTCGGTCCGGACGTGAAACGGCTTGAGGCGGCGAAGGTGTTCAGCGCCGACGTGCCCGCCTTGATCGGCCAGATGTGGTACAACCAGGCACCGGGCCGGCCGTCGGCCGACCGGGCGGTGCGACTGGCCCTCACCCAGGCGGTCGATCTGGCCCAGTTGCGACAGGTGCTCACTTCTGGCAAGGGCGAGCCCGCGACAGCTCTGACGGTCACCGCACCGGTCGCTTGCCCCGGCAACTCCGTGTCCAAGGCGGTGCCCACGCACGACCTCGCGGCGGCCAAGGCGGCGCTCGACGCGGCCGGCTGGGTGCCGGGCTCGGACGGGATCCGGGCCAAGGGCGGCAAACCGTTGGCCCTCACCTTCGTCTACAACACCCAGAGCGGGCCGGCCGCGTCGTCGGCGGCCGAACTGGCGGTGCAGCAGTGGGGGCAGCTCGGCGTCAAGGTCACCCTGTCCGGGCAGGACACCACCGCCTCGACGAACACCCTCTACACCACGGGAAACTGGGACATCGCCTGGGAACCGGTGAACGTCTACACGCCGGACCAGCTCGTCGGGTTCTTTGTCGGGTCGAATCCGCCGCAGGGCAACAACTTCGCGCACATCGACAACCCGGCGTACGCGGGCGCCGCCGCCCAGGCCATGAAGACGGCCGGCGCCGCCGGTTGCCCGCAGTGGCTGTCGGCGGAGTCGAACCTGTTCCGGGACGCGGACGTGGTGCCCTTCGCCAACGAGGTCGCCAAGTACTTCGGCTCCGGCGCGAAGTTCTCCGTCACCGGCGTCCTGCTGCCGCTGAGCATCCGCATGACGGCCGGCTGAGAATGACCAATCCGACGCCCGGCCTCCTCGACCGCCCCACGGTGCGTTTCGCGGCCCGCCGGCTGACCCGGTTCGCCGTGTCGTTGTGGGTGCTGGTGACGGCGTCTTTCCTGATGCTGCACCTGATCCCGGGCGACCCGATCCGGGCGGCCCTCGGCATGAACGCGTCGCAGGACCTCGTGAACCAGCGCCGGCAAGCCCTCGGGCTCGATGATCCTCTGCTGCTCCAGTACTGGGACTACCTGAAGGGTCTGTTCACCGGCGACCTCCACACCTCGCTCAGCTCGCAGCTGCCGGTGGCGCAGATCATCGGCGAACGCCTGCCCGCCACGCTGGAGCTGGCCGTCGCCGCGTTCGCGCTGGCAATAGTGGTGGCGGTCCCGCTCGGCGCGGTCATGGGCGTCATCACGCGGAACGGTCGAGCCCGGCGCGCGGAACTGGTCTTCACCACGGCCGGCGTCATCGTCGGCGCCATCCCGGAGTTCGTGCTGTGCGTTGTGCTCGTGTGGATACTCGGCGTGCAGCTGCAATGGCTGCCGGTGGCGGGCAAGACCGGTTTCGCGTCCTTCGTGCTGCCGGTCGTGGCGCTGGCCGTCGGGCCGGCGGCCATCCTGTCCCGGATCCTGCGGGTGGAGATGGTCGCCGTGGTGGGGGCGGACTACGTGCGCACGGCGCGGGCCAAGCGGCTGCCGGCCTTTGCGGTGTACGCCAAGCACGCACTGCCCAACGCGTTGACGTCCACGCTCACGCTGGGCGGCCTCCTGCTGGGGACGATGGTCGCCGGCACCGTGCTGGTCGAGAACGTCTTTGCCTGGCCCGGTCTGGGCAGCACGATCGTCTCGTCGATCCTCGGCAAGGACTATCCGGTCGTGCAGGGCGTCGTGCTCGTCTACGGGGTCGGCGTGCTCGCGGTGAACCTGCTCGTCGACGTCGCGCTCGCGCTGCTCGATCCCCGCTCGACGATCCGGGAGGCGTGAGATGGCCCGTGGTTCGCGTTGGTCCGCCGCCATGCGGACGCCGATCGGTGTATGTGCCGGCACAGTCCTGCTGGTCGTACTCGTGCTGGCGGTGCTCGGCCCGATCGTCTGGTCTTCACGGGCGAGCCAAGCCGATGTCGCCGCCATGCTGCAAGGACCGTCTTCGGACCATTGGGCCGGCACGGACAACCTGGGCCGGGACATCGCCGCCCGCGTGCTCGTCGCCACCAGGCTCTCGATCGAGCTGGCCTTGCTGGCAACGGCCATCACCGTGACTGCGGGACTGGTGCTCGGTGCGGCCGGGGTGCTGGTCGGCCGCCGGGTCGCACGGGCGGTGTCGGCCGGGGTCAACATCGCGGTGGCCTTTCCCGCGCTGCTGCTGGCCTTGTTCTTCGCTGTGATCTTCGGCGTCGGAGCCCAGGGCGGCGTGCTGGCGATCGGCCTCGCCGGGGCGCCGGCCTTCGCCCGCCTGACGCAGACGCTGGTAGCCGGCATCGAGCAGCGGGATTTCGTGGCCGCGGCCAGGATCGCGGGCATCGGGCGGGTACGCGTGCTGGTGCGGCACATCCTGCCCAACATCGCCGAGGCCCTCGTGGTCAACGCGGCGATCGGCGCGGGCGGTGCGCTGTTGGCGTTCGCCGGCCTGTCCTTCCTCGGGCTGGGCGTGCAGGCGCCGGACTACGACTGGGGCCGCTTGCTGGGTGAGGGCCTGGCCGGGATCTACGACCAGCCGATCGCGGCGCTGGCGCCGGCCGTTGCCGTGATCATCGCCGGGCTGGCGCTCAACCTGTTCGGCGAGGCCCTGGCCAAGGGGTTCGGGCTCACCACGCCCCGGCTCAAGATGGGCCGGCCGACGCCGCCGCCAGTCCACGGTGCGCCGGCCGCCGACGGGGCCGTGCTCGACGTCGCCGACCTCGTCGTGACGCTGCCCGGGCCGATCCAGCCGGTGCGGGGCATCGACTTCAGCGTCGGCCGGGGCGAGTCCGTCGGGATCGTCGGCGAGTCGGGTTCGGGCAAGTCCACGACCGCGTTGGCGGTCGCGCGGTTGCTGGCCGAGCCGGCCCGCGTCGAGGCGACGCGGCTCAGCTTCCTGGGGAACGACCTGCTCACGGGCTCGGACCGCACGCACCGCCGGCTGCTCGGCACCGGACTTGGTGTGGTTTTCCAGGATCCGATGACCTCGTTGAATCCCACGCGACGGGTCGGCGGCCAGTTGGCCGAGGTGGCCCGGCAGCACGACGGGTTGTCCCGGCGGTCGGCGCTCGCGCTCGCGGTCGAGAAGCTGCGCGCGGTCCGGGTGCCCGCGGCCGAACGCCGCGCCCGCCAGTACCCGCACGAGTTCTCCGGGGGCATGAGGCAACGGGCGATGATCGGCATGGGACTGATGGGCCGGCCGGCGCTGATCGTCGCCGACGAGCCCACCACGGCACTCGACGTGACCGTGCAGCGGCAGGTGTTGGACCTCCTCGGCTCCATCCAGCGCGAGGACGGGGTGGCGCTCCTGCTGATCAGTCACGATGTCGCTGTCGTCCAACAGGTCTGCGACCGGGTGCTCGTGATGTACGCGGGCCGGATCGTGGAGGAGCTGCCGGCGGCCGAACTCGCTGTCGGCGCACGCCATCCGTACACGCGCGCTTTGATGGCCGCCGCGCCGGACATGGACACGGACCGGGATCAGCCGCTGGCCTGCATTCCCGGCCGGGCGCCTGGCCCGGAGGAGCTGCCCGAGGGGTGCGCGTTCGCGCCGCGCTGCTCACGGGCGAGCGACGTCTGCCGGCAGGAGGACCCGCCGCTCGAATCGGACGGGCCGGGCCGGCGGACCGCGTGCTGGCACCCGGTGATCGCACCGTCCATAGTGGACATGGAAACGGCGGGGCAGGGCCATGAGTGAGCTCCGGTTCGACAACGTCTCGGTGCGCTACGGCGGCCGGCGGCGGGGCACGACCGCCGTCGACACCGTGAGCCTCACGGTCGGCGACGGCGAGATCGTGGGCCTGGTCGGGGAATCGGGTTCCGGCAAGTCCAGCCTCGCCCGGGCCGCGGTCGGGCTCGCCCCGGTCACCTCAGGCCGTATCGAGCTCGACGGGCGGCCGGCGCCGCGCCGCTCGGTGCAGATGGTGTTCCAGGACCCGTACTCCTCGCTGGATCCGCGCATGACCGTCGGCGCCAGCATCGGCGAGGTGACGCCGCGTGCGGTGACCGACCGGCGTGCCGAGATCCGGCGGGTGCTGGAGCTCGTGGAGCTCGATCCGGGCCTGGCACGGTCGTTTCCCGGCCAACTTTCCGGTGGCCAGCGGCAGCGCGTGGCGGTGGCCCGCGTCCTCGCCGCCCGGCCCGAGGTCGTGATCGCGGACGAGATCACGTCGGCGCTGGACGTGTCGATCCAGGGCACGGTGCTGAACCTCCTGCGCGGGCTGCAAAGGGAACTCGGCCTCTCGATGCTGTTCATCTCCCACAACCTGGCCGTGGTCCGCTACGTCGCCAGCACCGTCGCCGTGATGTACCGCGGCCGGATTGTCGAGCAGGGGCCGGCGGACGACGTCCTCCGCGACCCGCAACACCCCTACACCCGCGACCTGGTGGCCGCCATCCCCGGCCACCGGCGCCATGAACCTCTTGACCAAGGGAGGACATTGTGACCCGACGACTGCGCAGCAGTGATCTGACGGCCATCGCGACGCCGGAGCAGCCCGCGCTGTCGCCGGACGGCGGCAAGATCGCGTACGTGCTGCGGACCCAGGACGCCGTGGCCGACCGGCCGACGACCGCGTTGTGGCGGGTCGACACGGCCGGCGGCGAGCCCGTGCGCCTGACCCGCGGCACCGGCGACAGCGCGCCGAGCTGGTCGCCGGACGGTGCCACGCTGGCATTCCTGCGTGCGGCCGATGGACCGGCACAGCTGTGGACGCTGCCGGCCGACGGCGGGGAATCGGTGCAGCTGAGCACCTTGCCGCTCGGAGCTGGCCGTCCACTGTGGAGTTCCGATGGCAGCAAGATCGCCTTTACCGCGCCCGTCGACATCGCCGGCGGCGACACCGCCCGGGCACCGATCGTCGCCGACCGGCTCGACTACCAGTCCGACGGCGTCGGCTTCCTGCGCACAATCCGCGCCCACGTGCATGTTCTGGACGTCGCGACCGGGGAATGCCGCCAAGTGACCGAGGGGGACTGGCATGCCGGCGAGCCGGCCTGGTCGCCGGACGGCACCCGGCTGGCCTTCGCCGCCGGGATGGAGCCGGACTCCGACCTGACGGCGCGCGCGGGCGTCTACGTCCTCGACGTCACCGATCGCCGCAACCGCCCCACCCTGGCCGGCTTCGCCACCGGGCTGGCAGGCGCGGTGGTGTGGACGGCCGACGGCAGCACGCTGCTGGTGGTCGGCAACGCCGACGGGCCGACCGGCCACGCCGGATTGCACCGGCTTCCGGTGACCGGGGCCGAAAACATCCCGGCGATCGACCTAACCGATCTGGCGAAGCCGTTGGACCGCAACGTCATGGCCGGGGCGGCGGCCTACCCGGGCGGGCTGCCTCGTCTGGTGGACGGGGGAGCGGCCGTGCTGTTCTTCGCCCGCGACCGTGGCTGCACGCACCTCTATCGGGTCGGAATCGACGGTGGCGCACCGCAACTCGTGCTTGGTGGGGAGGACCGGGTGGCGTCGGGCCTCTCGGTCGCCGGCGGGTGCGCCGCGGTGGTCCTGTCCACTGCAACGTCCTTCGGTGAGGTCGTCACCGTCGACCTCACCACCGGCGTCGAGACCGTGCACACCCACCACGGCGACAACTTCGCGGACGTCGAGTGGTTCCGGCGTGAATCCCTGGAGTTCACCATCTCCGACGGCACGGTCGTGCCGGCCTGGCTGATCCGGGATCCCGGCCGGACCGGCCCTTTGCCGCTGCTGCTGGACATTCACGGCGGCCCGCACAACGCCTGGAACGGTGTCGCCGACGAAGTGCACCTGTACCACCAGGAACTCGCGGCCCGGGGCTGGGCGGTGCTGCTGGTCAATCCCCGGGGCAGCGACGGGTACGGGTCCGCGTTCTACACCGCGGCCGTCGGCGCCTGGGGCATGGCCGACGCGAAGGACCTCCTGGAACCGTTGGACACGTTGGTCGCCGAAGGCGTGGCCGACCCGAAGCGACTGGCCGTCGCCGGGTACAGCTACGGCGGATTCATGACCTGCTACCTCACCAGCCGCGACGACCGATTTGCCGCAGCCGTGGCGGGCGGGGTCGTCAGCGACCTGGTGAGCATGGCCGGATCCTCGGACCTGGGTCATTTTCTCGCCGCGTACGAGCTGGGCGGCTGGACCGGGAAGGAGCTGGCCGCGATGTCGCCGATCACCGGTGTTGACGCCGTGCACACGCCCACTTTGATCATCCAGGGCGCCGAGGACGTCCGGTGTCCGATCGGCCAGGCCGAGCAGTGGCACGCCGCGTTGCGCACACGAGGCGTGCCGACGCGGCTGGTGCTCTACCCCGGCGGGGCGCACCTCGTGATCGTCAACGGCCCGCCGTCGCATCGCATCGACTTCAACGACCGGATCGTGGACTGGGTGGAGCGCCACGCTGGCAGTCCACGCCCCGCCCGACTGGACGAAAACCATTGGCAACGCCGGCTTTCGGCACTCGCCGAGCGTCACACCGTGCCCGGCGCGCAACTGGGCATCCTGCGCCTCGGTGAGCCGAACGACGAGTTGATCACCGCCGCCTATGGCGTGCTCAACCGCGACACCGGCGTCGCCACGACCACCGACTCGCTGTTCCAGATCGGGTCGATCAGCAAGGTGTGGACCGCGACCGTCGCGATGCAGCTCGTCGACGAGGGCCGGCTCGACCTCGACGCGCCGGTCGTCGAGGTGCTACCCGAGTTGAGGCTGTCCGACCCCGAAGTGACCAAGCAGGTGACGCTGCGGCATCTGCTGACCCACACCAGCGGCATCGACGGCGACGTCTTCACCGACACCGGCCGCGGCGACGACTGCCTGGAGAAGTTCGTGGCCCTGCTCGGCGATGTCGCGCAGAACCACCCGCTCGGCGCGACATGGTCCTACTGCAACGCCGGGTTCACGCTGGTCGGACGGCTGATCGAGAAGGTGACGGGCAAGACGTGGGACGAGGCGTTGCGCGAGCGGCTGTTCACCCCGCTCGGGCTGGCGCACACCGTGACCCTGCCCGAGGAGGCCCTGCTGTTCCGCGCGGCCGTCGGCCATGTCGGTGAGACGGAGCCGAAGCGGGCCCCGGTATGGGTTCTGCCGCGGTCGGCCGGGCCTTCGGGGTTGATCACGTGACCGTGGCCGACCTCCTCGCGTTCGCCCGAGCCCACCTGACCGGGGGAGTGCCGCCGATGGGACG
>NZ_KK037166.1:3197904-3203389 GCF_000568255.1 Kutzneria sp. 744 | reverse complement strand
GGTCGCGCTGCTGACCAACGGCGGCAACACCCGTGACCTGTACGAGGACCTGTATCGGGAGATCTTCGCCGAGGCCGCCGGGGTGGCGCTGCCGACGCCGCTGGCGCCGCCGGCCGTGCCCGTCGAGGCCGACATCACGCCGTGGCTGGGCACGTATGAGCGATCCTCGGTTCGTATGGAGGTGCTCGACGGGCCGGTGCTGCGCACGACGGTGACCGGTCCGCTCGCCAAGCTCCTGCCGCAGGCCACCACCGAACTGCCTATGACCGCCGTTGCGCCCGATCTGTACGTCGTGCGGCCGCCCGAGTCCCAGACCTGGATCCCGGTCACGTTCTACACGTTGCCCGACGGTGCCCGCTACGTCCACCACGGTGTGCGTGCGACGCCGAAGGTGGGCTGACATGGCGACGCCGCAACAGTGGGCGGTCGCGATCTCTGTTGTTGTGGACGCGACGGCGGCGGCCACGCGGGCCGCTGCCCATGCTGGCGTGGAGATCCGGGAATTCGACGCAATGTCCGAGTTCGCCGCCATAACCAAGCTGTACTCGGAAATCTGGCGACCGACCGCCGGCCCGCTGGTCGGCGCGGAGTTGTTGCGGGCGCTGAGCAAGGCGGGCAACTACGTGGCCGGTGCGTACGAAGGCGCGAAGCTGGTCGGCGCGTGTGTCGGCTTCTTCGCGGCCCCGGCGGACAACGCGCTGCACAGCCACATCGCCGGTGTCTCCGCCACGGTCGCCGGCCGGCACGTGGGCTTCGCCCTCAAACTGCACCAACGGGCCTGGGCCTTGCGCCAGAAGGTGCCCGTGGTCAAGTGGACGTTCGACCCGCTCGTCGCCCGCAACGCCTACTTCAACATCGGCAAGCTCGGCGGCCGGCCGGTCGAGTACCTGCCGAACTTCTACGGCGACATGAACGACGGCATCAACGGCGACGACGACACCGATCGCCTGCTCCTGCACTGGGATCTCACGTCACCGCAGGTCGCCAGGGCCTGCGCCGGCCTGCCGCAGCCCGTTGACACCGATGTCACGCGCGGTGCAGTGTTCGCCTTGGAACGCGACAGCGGCGGCGACCCGGTCGGCGGAACCCACGGTGCGAGAACGGTTCTCGTGGCCGTGCCGGCGGACATCGAGAAGCTGAGGGTGTCGGATCCGGGCCGGGCCAAGGAGTGGCGGACGGCGGTGCGGGAGGTGCTCGGCGGCCTCCTCGCCGACGACGCCCGGGTGACCGGCTTCGACCGCCGCGGTTGGTACGTCCTACAGCGATGAGGAGAAACACGGTGCAACTCGAAGGATTCGAACTCCGCCGGATCACGATGCCGCTGGTCGCCCCGTTCCGAACCTCGTTCGGCGTGCAGACCGGCCGTGACGTGCTGCTGGTCCGCGCGGTCACCACCGACGCCGAAGGCTGGGGCGAATGCGGCGCGTTGGCGGATCCCGTGTACTCACCGGAATACGTCGACGGGGCCGAGGACGTGATGCGGCGGTTCCTCATCCCGGCGCTGGCGGGCGCGCCCCGGCTCGACGCCAGTCGCGTCGCCACCATCCTCGCGCCCTTCAAGGGTCACCGCATGGCCAAGTGCGCCCTGGAACTGGCTTTGCTCGACGCCGAGCTGCGGGCCGAGGGCCGGCCGCTCGCGCGGGAACTGGGCGCGGTCCGCGACCGCGTGCCGTGCGGGGTGTCGGTCGGCATCATGGACTCCGTGCCGCAGCTGCTGGATGCGGTCGGCGGCTATCTCGACCAGGGGTACGTGCGGATCAAGCTCAAGATCGAGCCCGGCTGGGACGTCGAGCCCGTGCGCGCGGTGCGGGAGCGCTTCGGCGACGACGTGGCGTTGCAGGTCGACGCCAACACCGCCTACACCCTGGCCGACGCTCGGCAGCTGGCCAAGCTCGACCCGTTCGACCTGCTGCTCATCGAACAGCCCCTCGACGAGGAGGACGTGCTCGGCCACGCCGAGCTGGCCCAGCTCGTGCGCACCCCGATCTGCCTCGACGAGTCGATCACCTCGGCGGCCACCGCCGCCGCGGCCATCCGCCTCGGCGCGTGTCGCGTCGTGAACATCAAGCCCGGGCGGGTCGGCGGCTACCTCGAAGCCCGCCGCATCCACGACGTGGCTGCCGCGGCCGGCGTCGCGGTGTGGTGCGGCGGCATGCTCGAAACCGGTGTCGGCCGGGCCGCCAACGTCGCGCTGGCCGCCCTGCCCGGCTTCACGATGCCCGGCGACACGTCCGGTTCCGACCGCTACTACGCCTCCGACATCACCGAGCCCTTCGTGCTCGACGACGGCCATCTCCCGGTGCCGACCGGACCGGGTCTTGGCGTCGAAACCCGCCCTGACCAGCTCAAATCCGTCACGACGAAGACCGAGTGGGTATCCTGCTAGGTCAACGCTCACGGCGGGAGGTGCCAGCGGTGATCGGTCGAACCCGGGCCAGCCTCCGGCGTGTCCTCGACGATCTGGGCGCCACCCTGCTGGAGCTCGTCCACGGCGAGGTGGGCCGCGAGGACGACGGCACCGAGATCGGCGGGGTCGTCATCCACGACCCGGTCGACGAGGAACTCCTGCCGCCCAACGCGCTCGTGCTCGGGAACGGGCTGTCCGAGGCCCATGACATCGCGGGCCTGATCCGCGCCCTCGGCGCGCAGAAGGCCGCCGGGCTGGTCGTGCGGGCGCCGGTTGTCGACGATCCGGACCTGCGCACGGCGGTGGAGGAAAGCGGGGTCGCGCTGCTCGGGCTCACGCGCGGCGCGTCCTGGAGTCAGCTCGCGGCGATGCTGCGGTCCATGCTGGCCGAGGGCGACGTCGGGGTCGCCGAGCCGGACACGCTCGGCGGGCTGCCGGCCGGCGATCTGTTCGCCCTGGCCAACGCCATCGCCGCGCTGATCGACGCGCCCATCACCATCGAGGACCGCAACTCCTGCGTGTTGGCGTTCTCCGGACGGCAGGACGAGGCGGACCAGAGTCGCATCGAGACGGTGCTCGGCCGCCGCGTTCCCGAGCGGTACTCACGAATGTTGGTAAAACGCGGTTTCTTCGCGGAGCTGTACCGCAGCGACCGGCCGGTCGTGCTGGACTCGCTGCCTGACGAGGGTGTTTCGCAGATGCGCGTGGCGATGGCCGTGCGCGCGGGGGACGAGATCCTCGGCTCGATCTGGGCCGCAGTGCAGGAGCAGCTGAGCGAGGAACGCAGCGAGGCCCTGTGCGACGCGGCCAAGCTGGTCGCGTTGCACCTGCTGCGAGTGAGGGCCGGCTCCGACGTGGGCCGGCGGCTGCGGGCCGACCTGCTGGCCACCGCGCTCGAAGGCAGCCCCGGCGCCCGCGACGCGCTCAACCGCCTCGGGCTCGGCGACCGGCCCGTCGTCGTCCTCGCCCTCACCATGGTGGAAGCGCCCGGCACGACGGCCGGCGAGCTGGCCGGTGCCCGCGAACGCCTCGGCGACGCCCTGACCATGCACCTCGCCGCCGTGCACCCACGCGCCGCTTGCGCCCTGGTCGGCGACGTCGTCTACGGCCTGGTGCCCGTCTCCCGGCCCCAAGCCGACGCCGAGGAGCGCGCCTCCCGTCTCGCCGCCGAGTTCCTGGACCGGGTGGGCGAGCGGCCGCCCGCGGCCATCGCCGTCGGCCCGATCGCCCACGACGTCACGGATCTGGTCCACAGCCGGGCCATCGCCGACCGCATCGTCCGCGTGCTGCGAGAACGCCGCACCGGGCATCGCGTCGCCCAGCTGGCCGATGTGCACACCGACACCCTCGTGCTGGAGCTACGGGACATGGTCCTCGCCCGTGGCGACCAGCCCACCGGCGCCGTCGCCCGCCTGCTCGCCTACGACGCCGAGAACAACGGCCACCTCGTCGCCACCCTGCGCGCCTACCTCGACGAGTTCGGCGACGTCAACGCCGCCGCCGCACGGGTTTACGTGCACCCCAACACCTTCCGCTACCGCATGCGCCGCCTAGTCGAGGTCGGCCAGGCCGATCTGAAGGACCCCGAGGCCCGCTTCGCCATGATGCTGCAACTGCGCACCGTCGTCGACCCGCGCCTGTCGAGCTGAGCCGGGGCCAGCACGCCGACCGGCATCTTTCTCCCCCTGAACTCCTCCATTCGCACCGAGCTGAATGGACGGTCCGCAACGGTAGCGAAGCGCAGATTCCTTTGCACACCAGCATGGTTCGAGTACACATTCGCGCCGAACGATCGGCTCCTCTTGTGTGGACCGGATTTGTCGCATTCCGACCGGAACCGCGACGATCACCGCCGGCCCGGACGCCGGCCAGAGGCGTGGCCTTGGCCACGAACTGGCCACAAGATCCCCAAGGTGCACCTGTTCGGACCATCGGCTCGGCGGCCAGCAGCCACCGACCGTTGTCCACGGGCGCCGAAGGTGCGGCCATTCCGGCGAAAACGCGTGCCGGAACCGTGGCCGAACACCGGACCAGCTGCCACACTGACGGTCCTTCGGACCCGGACCTGAGGGGACGAGCGTGAACGAGCAGCGCCATGACCACGGCAACCCGCCCCTTCGGCTCCTCGTGGACGCGCTGCAGGACGTGTCGTCCCTGCGCACGGCCCACGAACGCCACCTCGTGCTGGAACTGTTGCGGCACAAGCTGGGCAACGGATTCCACGTCCGCGGCCACCGCCGCCACGTGATCAGGATCGGGCGCCAGATGCCGCAGCTGCCAGGTCGCGCGGTGATCCAGCACCACCTGCTCGGCCGCGCGGCGATGCCGCTCCGGAACCAGGTGGTGCTGCCAGGTCAGCACGTGCTCCCGCATCGTGGCGACAAAACGTTCGCCGACATCGGTGAGCAGACCACTGCGCTCGATGGTGTCGGTGGCGTCCGTGGTCTGGAGCCGGTGCAGCTCGAAGCTGAAGTGCGCATGTCGTCCACGCCTTCGGCCCGCCAGAAGTCGGTGACGGCAAGGAAGCTGTAGACGCCGTGAAGCAACCCGTGCAGCGGCCGGGGATCGTCCCGCCATGGGGCGTAGCAGATCTCGTCGCGGTCCTCCACGTCCAACGTCACCAGGTCGAACAGGCCGTTCAGCTTGCTGTGCGCGAACTCGTGGATGAGCACCGCCGCCAGTCGCGGCGCGTCCGTCGGCAGCGTCAGCTCCACCAGGCCGAACGCGTCGGCCGAGGTCGCGCTGGAATCCCGGAACCTGTTGCGTCGCGGCCGGGGCACCAGCGCGGCCAGTCCGGTGGCCAGTCCCTCCGCCTGTTCGGTGTGCCGGGACACCAGCAGCCGCCAGGCCTGGTCCAAGGTGGACGTCCAGTCCAGAACCGCTTTGTCAGACAACGGTTCGGCCGGCAGCGGGTCGCCGAAGGCCCGGAACGGGGACAGATCGTCCAGCCACACGGCCAGTTCATGGCCACTGTGCTCGACCCGGATCTGCCGCATCGGCCGCCATTCGGTCAGCTCGACACCCTTGTGCCGCATTGCGAATCCGTCTCGCCCGGCCGTGATCTCGGCGACGTCGTGG
>NZ_KK037166.1:3194205-3197804 GCF_000568255.1 Kutzneria sp. 744 | reverse complement strand
GCAATGTGACCAGCGCCTTGCTGCGCTTGGCCGAACGCAGCGCGAGCACCGCCTCCCGGCCGCCGCCCCCGCGTGCCAGCGCGTCGAGATCCTTGTGGGAAAGGCCGTGCATGGTCAGCCGGCCCACATCCGGCGGGTTCAGCAGCTGCTCGCGCCGGACGCGCTCTGCAGGCGCAGCGCGGCTATCCACGGGTCGTCCGCTTCGCTGAGCAGGTTGGCCACCGAGCGGCGCAGTGCCGGCTCCGTGCACGCGCGCAGGGCGTTGAGGGACACGTCGGTCGGGTCGATCAACTCGGACCGCAGGCTGAGTTCTGGTTCCGGCATGTCACCAGCCCCTCTGTGTGCACGGATCGTGACGAGCCCGACACAAGCCGTCATGCATCACCGGACGGGCGTTCCGCTTGACCCGGCAGTAGGAAAGCTCGCCGACAGGCCGCCCAGCCCTGACATTGTGCCAGGCATAGGCCGTCAACGCGCAACGTCCAGGGGTTGACCTGTCCGGACCACGTCCGTGAACAGCGGTGGGTGCAACCGGCAGATGCACGTGCACCGACTCTGTCCATGGTGGACTGATCAGAACCGGAACCGCACGATGCGGGTGGACCGTTTCATGCCGGGCAGCAGGTTGAGCAGGCGGTACATGCGGCGTATGTTCGCGGGCGCCTTGGCCATCAGCACCGGTGAGTCGTTCATCGGCGCCTCGTCGACGTATTCGAGGCGCGGATGCCAGTCGGCCAGCGCGGCCGGATCGTCGAAGCCGCAGTGGAACCGGGTGTTGTATTTGCGCAGGGTGGGGTCCCATTTCGAGGTGCGCCAGGCCCACACCGCCACCGTGTCGAACTGTATCTGGCCGGTGGGGAAGGAGTCGACGACGCTGGTCAGCAGCCGGCGGACGTCGGCCTCGGTCAGGTAGGGCACCAGCCCTTCGGCGATCATCAGCACCGGCCGGTCGCGGGGGATGCGGTCCAGCCAGGTCGGATCGGTGACGCTGGCGCCGATCAGGGTGTAGTGCTCTCGTGCCGGCAGGAACTGTCGCCGCAGTTCGACGATGGCGGGGTAGTCCAGGTCGTACCAGTCGACGGTGGCGGGCGGGTCGATCCGGTGCACCCGGGCGTCAAGGCCGCAGCCCAGGTGCAGCACCACCGCGTCGGGGTGATCGGCGAGGAAGCCGCGGGCCCAGTCGTCGTGGGCCTTGGCGCGTACCACGGCGACGAGGCCCATCTGGCTGGCGCCGAACGGACGCGTGTCGTACTCGGGGTCGAGCCGGCGCATTGCCTGCTCGGCATACTTGTCGCCGAGGATCGGGTCCCGCAGTCGGTTGTCCAGTGCCTTCGCCCTGAGGACAGGGCTGAGGGTCTTCTGCACTCCGATGAGTTCGGCGTCCTTCACGTCGGCGACATTACCTCCTTTCGGATCGCAGAAATCGACTCCACCCGCGAGGAGCAGTACCGGAGAAGCGGTCGCCGGCGACGTCACACGCATGGACTCCTCGGTGCTGCAGATCCGTTCCGCCACCAATGCCCGGGTGCGGCCACGAGTGGCCGTCGCCGGAGGTGGCATCGCGGGATTGGCCGTAGCCACGTTTCTCAGCCGGGGCGGAGGGGGTGTCACGCTGTTCGAGCAACGGTCATATTTCGGCGGGCGGGCCGGGGTGGAGCCCTCCGGTGGTGAGCACTGCGCGAGGCTGCTGCTGCCCGACTACCACGCGGTCTGGGCGTTGCAGCGCGAGATTCCGGCGGCTGATGGAGACCGCACGGTGTTCGACACGGTGACGGGGGTCCGCCGTACGGAATGGGGGCCGGCGGGCCACTGGATCGAGCTCGACCACATCAACCGGTTCCGTGCGTCCAATCTCACCTGGCGCGATCACGTTGCGATGATCCGTCAGGGGCCGCCGCGGGTCCTGGTGGCGCAGGCCGACGGGGCGAACGAGAACGCCTTCGGCGCATGGCGGCAGTACTCGGTGGCCAGCCTGCTCGGCATCGCGCGGAACATATGGCGTGCCGATCGGATTTTCACCTTCCACATACTCGCTGACCGCTTTGCGGGGCACCAGCTTCGCCCCGACCCTGCGGGTCACCAACGCGAGCGACGAATTCTTCGGCGCAACGACACCGAGTCGTGATCGGCTCACGGCAAGATCCTGCGCGACCGGCCCGTTCGGGCCGGCCCAGTCAGGAGACGAAATGCCCCCGTATCGCACGAGTCTGCTGGCGGCGACCGTGATGGTGAGCGCCGCCCTGCCGGCCGCCGCAGCGGACTCCGGATCGCTGTCACTCGCGCAAGCCACTACCGTCGGCATCCATAACACCTACGACAAGGCCGCCTACACCTATCTCGCGCAAGCCCTGGACGCCGGCGCGACGATGATCGAGCTCGACACCTGGGTCAACGTGGTCACGCACAAGTGGGACGTCAGCCACGGCAACCCGTTGGGCAGCGACAACAACTGCGTGCAGGCGAACACCGCGTCCGACCTCTACACCGGCAACCGCAGCCAGAACCTGGACAGCTGCCTCGACGACATCCGGATCTGGCTGGCCGCGCATCCGGGCCACGGACCGGTCATGGTCAAGCTGGAGATGAAGAGCGGCTTCGACAACACGATCGGCCTCGGGCCGGACGACCTCGACGGTTACGTCAAGACCCACCTGGGCAGCGCGGTATTTCGGCCGGCCGACCTGCTCGGCGGCTCCGCCGATCTGGACACCGCAGCGAAGGCGGGCCACTGGCCGAGCCGGGACTCGTTGGCGGGCAAGGTGATCGTCGAGGCGATCCCCGGCACCTTCGAGGAGAAGAACCCCTTCGACCACCTGTGGACGGACGTCGAGTACGCGGAGCACCTCAGGGACCTCGCCGCGGCCGGGAACATCGGCAGCGCCGAGATCTTCCCCAGCGTGCTCGGCGCGACCGCCGGCGACCCGCGCACCCGGTACTCGGACACCACGATCCGGCCGTGGTTCGTGGTCTTCGACGGCGACGCGTCCACGTACGTCAACGGCGTCGACACGTCCTGGTACGACACCAACCACTATCTGCTCGTGATGACCGACGCGCAGGGCGTGTCACCCGCCATTGACGACACCGCGCCGACGGTCGCCCAGGCGCAGGCCCGGGTGGCGCAGCTGGCGGCGGCGCACGCCAGCGTCGTGTCCACGGACTGGCGGGCCTTGAACACCGTCCTGCCCGAGGTGCTGCCCCGCGGCTCCAGCTGAGACCGGCGTGGATGGTTCCCTGTGCCGCAAGGGAACCACCCTCGACCGTCCACTTGCGAGCGCTCGGTGCCGATCGTGTCAGTCGTCGTTGACCAGGACGGAGTAGGTCCGCCCGATCGTGCCCATGGACGGGATGACCAGCGGCCGGTCGAAGGCGAAGGCGACGCCGACGGCCGGATACTCGGCCATCCGAACGAACCAGCGGTCGTCGCGAGCCAGGCCGCTGAAGGTCAGCGCATACCGACCGCCTTCGGTCGTGCCGGAGACACTGAGTTCGGGCCACGCCGATCCGTTGATCTCGCGCTCGGCCCGCAGCGGGCCGGCCGCGAGCACGGGATCGACAGTCGGCGGCAGGCGCCAGAAGAAGCCGCCGTAACCGGCGCC
>NZ_KK037166.1:3156313-3194105 GCF_000568255.1 Kutzneria sp. 744 | reverse complement strand
TGTCCCGGATTGGTCAGGTGCGTGCCCACGGTGAGCCGCCAACCGTTGGCGGCCCCCTCGGCACACACGGTGCGCCGCTCGACCAGCAATGTGTTGCCGCGCGGCCCCTTCCAGGCCAGGTCGTGGGTCACCGCGTCGAATGTCCGGTCACGCCAACCGATGTGCTCGACACGGCCGTGGTCGGGCAACCACACGTAGCCCCGTCCGTGCACGTAACTGCGTCCACCCCAGAGATTGGCCCCGGCCACATCGGGCATAGCCAGTCCGACCCCCAGGTGCCAGTGGTGGTCGGCCGGCAGTGCGTCGGTGATCACGGTGCCGGCGCGGGTGCGTATCGGATGCAGGTACGGCCTGGGGGCCAGGGTCGGATCGATCTGGGGGTCGATCACGTACTCGGCCACGGTCGAATCCCCGACACGCAGGACGGCGGGGGTCATCGAGCGGTCACCCGCAGCACGGGTTCGCCATGGGCGTCGCCCGACGGATGTCCGATCAGCGCGGTGAAATCCGGGGCCAGCACCCGCACGCCGTCGGCAGTCCGGCTGGCGGACACCGGAATCGGACCGGCCGCGGTCACCTCGTCGGCCGGCCCGTACCGCACCGCGAACACGGCGAGGTCGGAGGGCGCGTCGGCGATCCGGTCGGCCAGCACCAGGTTGGTCTGGGCGACACGCTGCCAGCCGGCGTCCGGATTGCCGTAGCCGCGGGGGTCGTCGGTCAGCTCGAACGCGACCTGCTCCTGGGTGAGTCCGACGGTGTGCGGGCTGTTGACGTGGGCTCGGCCGGCCGGCGGATTGATCACCCGCAGCCGGGCGCCGGCAGTGATGGCCAGGCCGCCGGCCACCAGCGCGCCGCTGGTCGCCAGGACCTTGCCGGGCCGACCGAGGTCGAACGGCGCGCCGCCGGGTGCGGCCACCTCGACGATCTTGCGCTGCCGGTCGCCCTCGGCGGTCGCATACGGCAGTCCGGCCAGGAACATCACCTCGGCGTCAGCCGGCAACGCCGTGCGGTCGAGAACGGTGACAACGTGCAACCGTGCGCCGTCGGATACGAACAACTGTTGCACAGCAAGCATGACCTGGTCGCGAGTCACGACCGCCTTCGTCACCAGCCTGGCACCCAGTCGGGCGCCGGTGTCCTCGCGGGTGCGCATCGGACCGAGGGCACGGGTGAGCAGCATGCGCTTGCCGTCCTGATACCGCACGAGCGGCCCGATCCCGTGCTGATGGTCCACGACGGACTCGATCGCGACCGTGTCGCCCACGTCGATCAGGTACGGCGTCAACTGGCCGGTGAACGACACCGAAGTTCGGCCTTGACGCAGCGAAAAAGGCGTGTGGACGACGGTGTTGCTCGGACCGCGGTGCCACCGCTGGTCGTCCAGCCAGAACCAGACCGTGGCGAACGCGAAGTGTCCACTCGGGACGCCGGACGGGCCGGCGCAGTAGTACGCGACCCGCCGATCGCCGAGATAGCGGCCGATGTCGGCGCCGATCCTGGTGCTGAACAGCCGCAGCCCGAGCATCCCCTCGCAGCCGCAATGCTGTTCGCTGTAACGGGGTCCCCCGAAGTCGAAGCCCCGGCTGGACAAGCGGCCCTCCAGGTACCGGGCGATCTCGTCGCCGTCGTCGAGGAAGCACTGCTCGCCGCTGACCTGGAACGCCCTGGCCAGGAACGTCAGCGAAATCGGAAGGTAGTTCTGGTCATGGCCTGCGCCGTGCTCCGCCGGCAGCCGCAAGCCCCGGTCGAGGAGTCGCGCCGACTGGATCTCCTTGTCGTACCAGGACATCGCCTCAGCCGCGATCCGATCGCCCTCGTGGACACCTGAGCGAGCACGCAGATGCCGGCCGAGCGTCAGTCCGGCCACCACCGCGCCGATCGCCTGGTTGGCGGTCTGCTGCGGGTTGAACAGACTCGCCTCGGTGAGCCAACGCCACAGCCCGACAGCGACCTCGGTCAGGTCGGCGTGCTGCTGGTCGGTCAGCAGCCCGCGCCCGATGTCCAGCACGTTGACGGCGTGCAGCAGACCCCACACGGTGCTCGGCCAGTCGCCGAAAGGATGTTCGCCGGCGGCGGGCAGGTAGCGGATGTGGGGCAGGCCGCTGTCACGGACCCGAAGGAACATCTCTCCCGGGTTGTCCGTGCGGAACACCCGGTGCGCCAGGAAGAAGTCCGTGCCGCGACGAGCGGCGGCGACCAGTTCGGCGTCCCGACGGTCGGCGCGATGCCAGGCAAGGCAGAGCAGCGAGACGACTCCGAGCGTCATGTCACCGATGTCGTCGTCGGCCGCCGGATCCTCCAGATTGCCGTCCGGCTGCTGGCCGGCGACGGCTTTCGCGACGGCGTCGGCGAGCACCGCGCGCAGGGTGTCGGGATCGTCGGGCAGGTCGTGCAGACTCGCATGCTGGCTCGGCAGGTACACCGGGGTCATGAGCACTCCTTGGCGGCCCAGGGCAAGTCCAGATCGGAGAACAGCACACCGCGTTCGCCGGCGGCCACCACGGTGTCCTCGATACCGGGGATGGTGCGCGCGGTCGGCGTGATCCGTAGGTGAGGCAACGGAATGGGCTTGGCCGTCGGGCCGGCGACGATCGCGGCCAGCACGGCGGTGGACGATCGCGTGTCGCGCAGCGGACTGCACAGCACGTCGCCGGCCGGGTCCTCGGACAGGTTCGCGATCAGATCGTCGATGAGTGCCACCCGATGGCCGGTCAACTCCGCGGTCCGGCCACTGATCCCGATCCGTGCGCGGTCCTGGGTGTACCACACGGTCGCCTGGCCCGCTGTGCCGAACACCCGCACGTACGGCTCGAATTCGCGCTCGGCGCACAAGGTCACCGCCGCGGTGATCGGAGCCCCGCCGGCCGGCTCGATCCGCGCACTCATCGTGTCGTCACTGTCGATCGGATAGGCGTGGTACGGCTCCGTGTGCACCCGCACCGGCCCAGTGGACTCCGGGGCGGCCAGGCGCAGCGCGAGGGCGACACCGTGAGCGAACGGGTTGGTCAGCGCCCCGTCGGCCACCACGACACCACCGACCATGCGCCGTCCGGCCCAGTCCGACCGGGCGTAGTAGTCCACGCCTCGACTCCAACACCCGACCACGCTCACCCGGCGCAGTTCTCCGAACTCACCGGATCGGCTGCGTCGCAACACCTCCTGCACCACGGTTGAGCCGAACGCCTGGAATCCCACCTGGCAGTGCCGGCGAGTTCGCTCGGCGACATCCAGCAGGCGGTCGTGCTCGGCGAGGCTGGTCACCGGCGGCTTCTCCACCAGGATGTGCGCGCCGTGCAGCATCGCCTGCTCGGCGAGTGCCGCGTGCACGTGACTGGGGGCGGCGATGACGGCGATGTCGGGACGCACCCGATTCAGCAGCCGGGCCGCGTCCGTGTCGAACACGCGGCCCGCCACCAGGTCCGCCTCCGGGCCGACGGGCTCGCGCACGTCGGCGACGCCGCACAGGACGAGTCGCCCGTCTCGGTCGCGGTCCAGCAGGTCGCCGAGATGCACCCGGCCGTGGCCGCGCATGCCGATGAGAGCCACCCTGGGCACGACGGGGTCCGCCACGTCAGCCCACCGCCAGCCGCTCGGCGAGCCGCACCGCGCCGACGACCGGATCGACGGTCAACCGGTGCACGGTGCTGACCGGCGCGATCATCCTGAGTTTGCGGGCGAATGTGTCGAACAGACTGGACTGGTTGAGGATCACCCCGCCCGCGACCACTACGTCGTCCACGTCGACGTCCCGACCGGCCATGCCCGTCACCAGACGGACAAGGGCGTCGGCCGCGTCGTCGACAACGGCGCGGGCCAGCGCGGAACCTCCGTGCAGCGCGTCGAACACCAACTCGGCCCGCCGTCCCCAGTTGACCGCGCCGGCCTCGGTCGCCATCGCTTCCGGCAGATCGGCCACCTCGGCCACGCCGTAGGAGCGCATCAGCGCGGTCGCGAGCAGGTCGGGCGGCTCGCCCCGGTCCCGGGCGGTCATGCTGGCCCGCACCGCCTCTCGGAGCAGGCCCGGCGCGCTGCCCTCATCCCCGATCAACCATCCCCAGCCGCCCATGAACACCGGCTCGTCCCGGCTGTCCCGGCCGACGGCCACCGAGCCGGTGCCGGCCACCACGCCGACGCCGGCGGTCAGGCCGCACGCCGGAACCAGCAACTCGGCGTCGTTGCGCACCAGACACTGGGCGGCGGGCAACCGGCGAGCCAGCTCAGTTGCCAGGGCCTCACATGCTCGTGCGCTGTCACAACCGTGGGCCCCGACGGCGACAGCGTCGACGGCGACGTCGGGCAGGCTGGCGGCGATCAGGTCGGTGAGGAATGCGGCAGCCGACGCGGCGTTGGCCGGCCGCCACCCCTCGCTCGTCACGATGCGGTCGGCCGTCACCCGGCCGCCGCGGGCGGCACGCAGGTGTGTCTTGGTGCCGCCGACATCGATCCCGACCCGAACGCCGGAGAACAGGTCCGGCACGCGGGTTCCTTTCCGGAAGTGTCAGAAATCGCGCGGCGCGTGGGTACCGCACTCTCAACTGATTGATGCTCACGTTCGTGGTGAACGTGGGAAGCGGCTGGGACCCGCTCTGTTCGTTAAGTAGTGAACTTACTAACGCGGCCATCTGTCAAGAGGTACGGTGCGAACCGTTAGCGGTCGGCACGAAGACGAAGGCAGGTGTCGGCGAGGTGGGCCTGTCCGCAAGTGCTCAGGATGTGTTTGTCGCGCTCACGGCGAGGGTCTCGGCCACCCGTCCGCAATTGGCCGTCGACTGCGGGCTTTCCAAGCCAACGGTTTCCGCGGCGGTGTCCGAACTGGAGGCCATCGAATTAATCGAACGTTATGGAGCCGCCCACGGAACAATTGGCCGCTCGGCGGCGGTATACCGACTCGGCCCGGCCGCCGGGTACGCGCTCGCCGTGGACCACGGCTCCACGCAGGTCTCGTTCCGGGCGGTCGCCCTGGACGGGCGACTGCTCGGCGAAGGCAACACCGAGGTCCTGTCCGAAGCGCGCGGGATGGTTCGCGCCTCGCTGCGCAGACGTGTTCGCAGCGGCCCGTTGCGCACGGTCGTGGTCGCGGTGTCCGATGTGGTGACGCCGGCCGGCCGCGGTGGCGATCCGGTGGTCGACGGGCGCGTCCGGGACGCGGTCGAGGCGCTCGGGTTGCCTGCGGGCGCGGCCGTGCTGACCGAGAACAATGTCAACTGTGCCGCCGTGGCGGAGATGCGCGAGGGAGTGGCCGGGAACCGGGAGACGTTCGTCTACCTCCAGGTCGGTGTGGGTATTGGCGCCGGGATCGTGGTCAACGGGCGGCTGCTGCGTGGTGAGAACGGCGCGGCGGGCGAGCTCGCGCGGCTCGCGTATCCGTGGACGGACGACCGGCCGGCGGACCATGAGGCGTTGGAAGCCCGGCTCGGTTCCCCCGGCCTGCTACGTCGGGCGCGGGCGCGCTGGTCCACTGCGGACGGTCCGCCGCCGCGTGACGCGGTTGCCCTGTTCGCGTTGGCCGAGCGGGGCCATCCGGTGGCCGGCCGTCTGGTCCGGGAGCATTCCAGGGAGGTGGGCAAGCTGGCGGTGTCGCTGAGTGCCGTGCTCGACCCCGGGTTGGTGGTGCTCGGCGGTGGCGTGGGCGCCAATCCTTTGCTCACCAGGGGAGTGGTCGACACGTTGGCCGAGCTGAGCTGGCCCACCGAGGTGGTCGTCAGCCGGCTCGGGGATCGCGCCACGGTGCTCGGCGCGGCGCAGCTGGCGCGGGAGCACGCGGTGCGGCGGGTCGTTGCCGCGCTCTAATCGTCTAGGTCAATTACCGTTGACACTCGAACCGGTCGACATCTACGGTCTTGGAAAGCGCATTCCAGCTCCCTGGGACGGACTGGGAACGGCGCCGTGCGTGGGAACAGAGCACACTGTCCACTCCGTGCGACCGGTCGCGACGCGATCGATGGCGCTAGAACGGCAAGCCACCACCGACGTCCCAGGAGTGTCACCCATGCCGGAGAACACGGTCGCCGCCCCGGCCGCCGTCCCCGTGCCGCCACCGCCCGAGGCACCGGTGCGGGTCCACAAGCGTAAGCGGCACAAGCACAATCTGGCCGGCTACGGTTTCATCGCGCCCTGGCTGATCGGCGTCTTCGGCTTCACGTTGATCCCGATGGTGTACTCGCTCTACTTGTCGTTGACCAAGTTCAGCCTGCTCGCCGCTCCACAGTGGACCGGATTCGACAACTACGTGAACCTCCTGCACGACCAGCGTTATCTCCAGGCGGTCAAGGTCACGCTGATCTACGTCCTGACGTCGGTGCCGTTGAAGCTGGCGCTGGCGCTGCTGGTCGCGGTGGCGCTCAACCGCGGGCTGGCGGCGCTGGGCTTCTACCGGTCCGTGTTCTACCTGCCGTCACTGCTGGGCGCGAGCGTCGCGGTGTCCGTGATGTGGCGGCAGATCTTCTCCCAGCAGGGGCTGCTCAACGAGTTTCTGAGCTGGTTCGGGATCAGGGGCGCGGACTGGATCGGCGACCCCCGGTACGCGCTGTGGACGCTGGTGCTGCTGTCCGGCTGGCAGTTCGGCACCCCGATGCTGATCTTCCTGGCCGGCCTCAAGCAACTGCCGCAGGAGCTCTACGAGGCCGCCGCGCTGGACGGCGCCGGCCGGTTCCGGGTCTTCTTCACGATCACCCTCCCGCTGCTGTCCCCGATGGTGTTCTTCAACCTGGTGCTGGAGACGATCAACGCGTTCCAGACCTTCACGCCGGCCTTCGTGGTGTCCAGCGGCACCGGCGGCCCGATCGACTCGACCCTGCTCTACACGCTCTATCTGTACCTCAAGGGATTCGGCAGCCTGCAGATGGGATACGCCTCGGCGATGGCCTGGGTGCTGTTCCTGGTGATCGGCGCGTTCACCGCCGTGTACTTCTGGTCGGCGCGCCGCTGGGTCAACTACGCCGAGTGAGAGCAGACACCGCGATGACAACCCCCGCCCTGCCCCGGCGCCGAGCCCGGTTCCACTGGCGCGCGCACGTCGTGCTGCTGCTGACGCTGATCGTGATGATCTACCCGCTGGTGTGGCTCGTCGGCGCGTCGTTCAAGCCGGAGAACCTGATCTTCACCACGGTCAACCCGCTGCCGTTCCAGTTCACCGTCGCCAACTACCTCAGCGGGTGGACCGCCACCGGCACCTCGTTCAGCGTGTACCTGGCCAACTCGGCGACGGTCTCGATCTGCGTGGTGGTCGGCAACCTGGTCTCCTGCTCGATGGCCGCGTACGCGTTCGCACGGTTGGACTTCGCGCTGCGCAGGGTGTGGTTCGCGCTGATGCTCGGCACGCTCATGCTGCCGTTCCAGGCCACACTGATCCCGCAGTACACGATCTTCTACCAGCTCAACTGGATCAACACGTTCCTGCCGCTGGTGGTGCCGTACCTCCTCGCCTACGACGCGTTTTTCATCTTCCTGATGGTGCAGTTCATCCGCGGCATCCCGCGCGAGCTGGACGAGGCGGCCGCGCTGGACGGCGCCGGCCAGCTACGGGTGTTCCTCACCATCACCGTGCCGCTGCTGCGGCCGGCACTGATCACCACCGGCGTGCTGACCTTCATCTGGACCTTCAACGACTTCCTGCGCCAGCTGGTCTATCTGTCGGACAACAGCCGCTACACCGTGCCGCTCGGGCTGAACTCGTTCATCGACAAGGCCAGCGGGTCCAGCTACGGCGGCATGCTCGCGATGTCCGTCGTGACCCTCGTGCCCACCGTCGCGGTTTTCCTGATCTCGCAGCGACGTCTCGTCGACGGCGTCGCGAACACCGGGATCAAGTGATCCATCGCCGCACCAGCGCCGTCCGAACAGAAAGAGAGAGCAGCCATGCCCCACGACCTGTCCAGGAGAGGGTTCCTCGGCCTCGCGGCCGGCGGCGCAGCGGTGACCGCACTGGCCGGCTGTGGCTTCGCGCCGCCCAGCACCAGTTCGCCGTCGAACAACTCGCTGACGTTCCGGTGGTGGGGCGGTGACGCCCGGAACAAGGCCTACCAGACGGCGTTGCAGGTGTTCACGAAGAAGACCGGCATCGCGGTGACCACCCAGTACTCCGGCTACGACGGCTACTTCGACAAACTGAACACCGAGTTCGCCGGCGGCAACCCGCCCGACATCTTCCAGATGGACACCGCGTTGGTGAGCACGTACGCGGCCAAGGGAGTGCTCACCGACCTGTCCGGCTACATCCCCGGCACCATCCACCTGGACACGCTGTACTCCGCGGTGCGCGGCGCGGGGACGGTCAACGGCAAGCCCTACGGCGTGCCGTCGGGCTCCGGCTACGCCCCTGTCCTGTACGACAAGACCGTGCTGGAGCAGCTGAAGGTCACGCTGCCCGCGGACAGCTGGACCTGGGACGACTTCTCCACCATCGCCGGCGAGGCCTCCAAGGCGCTCGGGTCGGGCAAGTACGGGGCACTGGACTCCTCCTTCGACGACTCCGGCGCGCTGCAGCCGTGGCTGCGCCAGCGCGGCAAGGATCTCTGCACCCCGAGCGGTCAACTCGGGCTTCGGGGCCGACGAGCTCACCGAGTGGTTCGACTACTGGGCCGGACTGCGCCGCAGCGGTGCGATCACCCCGCCGGACCTGCTGGCCAATGCCGGCGAGGCCAGCGGCACCCATCCACTGATCGCCGGCCAGATCGCGATGACGACGGGATGGGGACTGGCGCAGATGCAGCCGCTCACTCCGCACACCCTGGACATCGTGGTGGTGCCGCGGAGCAAGGAAGGCAAGACCGGCGAGGCGCTCAACGGCGGCGTGCTGCTGTGCGTGCCGGCCAAGAGCCACAACCCCGACGGCGCGGCCAAGCTGATCGACTTCTTCGTCAGCGACGACGACGCCATCAAGGCCATGGGCATCCAGCGCGGCCTCCCGCCCTCGGACAAGGCGCTGAACCTGCTGCTGCCCACTTTCGACGCCGCGGGCAAGCGGGACGTGACCTACGGCCAGTACGTGGCCCAGCAGGCGGCCAAGGACGGACTGCCCAACGCCCCGACGGCCCCGCCCGGCTACAAGGACGTCAAGACGGCCTTGGACAACGCGGCCAAGCAGATCGCCTTCGGCAAGACGACCATCGCCGACGGCGTCAGCCAGTTCTTCAGCGACGCCAAGACCGCGCTGGCCAACGCCAAGTAGCCGGGATCGACATGCCCATCACCAGTGTCCAGGACACGGACCTCTTCGTCGGGACGACCGCGGCGCCGCGTCAGATCGTGCGGGTGACCCTGGCCGGCCAGCGGTCGGCTCCGCTGCTGGTCCGGCTGGCCGGTCCGCTGGTGCGGACGCCGGAGGCGGCGGCCGTGCCGATGGGCGTTGACGAGGTCGTGGTGGAGGTCGGCATCGTCTTCGCGGCGCCGACCTCTCCCGGTGTGGCGTACCCGGCGACCGTGCTCGTCGAACGCGCCGACGACGGCAGCGCACTGTCTACTCTGGACACGATGGTGACGGCCGCGGAGACCGGCTGGACCATGTGGATGGTCTCGCACTTCCACTACGACCCGGTGTGGTGGAACACCCAGGCCGGCTTCACCGACACCTGGCTGGACCTGCCCGGCGCGCAGGAGAAGCGGATGCCGTTCCAGCTCTCGGCGTTCGATCTGGTGCGCGCCCACCTGGACGCCGCCCGCCAGGACGAGGACTACCGGTTCGTGCTGGCCGAGGTCGACTACCTCAAGCCGCACTGGGACGCCTTCCCCGAGGACCGCCGCGACCTGCGCGGGTTCATCCGTGACGGGCGCATCGAGTTGGTCGGCGGCAACTACAACGAGGCCAACACCAACCTGACCCACCCCGAGTCGACCATCCGCAACGCCGTGCACGGCATCGGCTACCAGCGCGACGTGCTCGGCGCCGACCCGCGTTCGGCGTGGATGCTGGACGTGTTCGGGCACGACCCGGCCTATCCGGGCCTGATGGCCGACGCCGGACTGGACTCCAGCGTCTGGGCGCGCGGGCCATGGCACCACGTCGGGGCCAAGCGGCACACCGGCGACATCACCCGGATGCAGTTCCCCTCGGAGTTCGAGTGGATCGCGCCGAGCGGTCGCGGGCTGCTCACCGCCTACCTCGCCGACCACTATGTCGCCGGCTGGGACATCGAACGCAAGGCCACGCTGGACGAGGCGATGGCCGAGGCGTACCGGCAGTTCAGCACGCTGCGTCGGGTGGCGGCGACCCGCAACGTGCTCCTGCCGGTCGGCCACGACCACAATGTCCCGTCCCGGTTCTGCACCCAGATCCACCGCGAGTGGAACGCCAGATACGTGTGGCCCAGGTTCGTGGTCGGCCTGCCCCGCGAGTTCTTCGCCGCGGTGCGCGCCGACGCCGCCGAGCGCTCGGTGACGTTCTCGCCGCAGACCCGGGACATGAACCCGGTCTACACCGGCAAGGACGTCTCCTACATCGACACCAAGCAGGCGCAGCGCTCGGCCGAAGTGTCCGTTTTGGACGGTGAACGAGTGGCCACGCTCGCCGCGCTGCTCGGCGCCCGCTTTCCCGACGAGGCGCTGGACAAGGCGTGGCGGCAGCTGGTGTACGGCGCGCACCACGACGCGATCACCGGCACCGAGTCCGACCAGGTCTACCTGGATCTGGTCGCCGGCTGGCGGGAGGCCGACGAGCTCGGCCGCGAGGTGCTCGCCGGCGCCGTCGATCACCTGGCCTCGCGGGTGGACACCTCGGGGCCGGGGCAGGCGGTGATCGCGGTCAACACGGTGTCCTTCGTCAGAGACGCTGTGGTCTCCGTGACCGTACGAGATCTTCCGCCCGATGCCCGGGGCGTCGCACTGGTCGATCCGCATGGCGAACCTGTGCCCGCCGTGACGGACGCGGTGCTGCGGACTCCGGACGGCGTCCTCGTCGAAGTCACCCTGACTTTCCTTGCCCGTCAACTGCCCGCCTGCGGATACCGGGTCTACCGAGCGGTCGGCGCCGAGACCGTGCCGCCGTCGTGGACGGCCGAATCCGCCCATCGGCCGATCGAGAACGACGCCTTCGTGGTCGAGGCCGATCCGGCCCGGGGCGGCGCGCTGTCGCGGGTCCGCGATCGACGTGCCGGACGAGAGCTGGTGCGCGACGGTGGGTTGGCGTCGGAGCTGGTGTTGCAGGCCGAGCACGCCCAGCACCCGGTGTGGGAGGAAGGGCCGTGGCACCTGCTTCCAGCTGGGCCCGGCCGGGGCAGTGGCGAGACACCGGCCGAGGTGCGCGTGGAGACGAGCCCGCTCGGCGAGCGGATCGTCAGCAGCACGGAGCTCGGCGGGCTGCGGATCACCCAGCACACCGTGCTCTGGCGGGGACTGTCCAGAGTGGACATCCGGTGCTTCGTGGACGGTTCCATCGGGCAGGATCACCTGCTGCGCGCGAGGTTCGCCTTCGACCTGCCGGGCGCGCTGCCGGTGGCGGAGGTCGGCTTCGCGGCCGTGGGCCGGTCGTTCGGCTTCCCCGATGTTGATGCCGCCGAGCTGTCCAGCCCGGTTCGGCTGCGGCTGCGGCGCCAGGACGGCCGTAGCCAGGACCACTGCGTCGGAGTTGCCGAACTGGTGGCCGCCGCCGACGAGCGTCTGGTGCGTGAACTGCTCGTCGCCTTGGTGGCCAAGGGCGTGACCGCGACGACCACGCGCCCGGAGGGACCGCGGTACGGCGCCCTGGACGTCGACTCGAACCTGCCCGATGTGCGCATCGTCATGGCCGGCAACGTCTTTGCGGAGGAGGTGCTGGGCAGCGCGGGCGACTCCTATCGGCGGGCGTTGGACCGACATGGCCGGGTTTTCGTGCCGGCGACCCGGACGCGACGAGAGCTGTGGACACCGGACGCCGACCTTCGCGGACCCCGGGACCTGGCCGTGCTGATCGTCGCCGACCTGGGCGCGTTGATCGCGGACCTCGCCGACGCGTGCGTGGAAGTCGATGTGCCCGACGGACTCGCGGGAACGTCCGAGCCGGCCGTGGACCACTCGGTGGCCGTGGTGAACCGCGGCACGCCGGGATTTGTCGTCGCCCCGGACGGCACGCTGCACATCTCGCTGATGCGGTCGTGCAGCGGCTGGCCGTGCGGGGTGTGGATCGACGGCGAACGTCGCACGGCCCCGGACGGTTCCAGCTTCGCCTGGCAGCATTGGTCGCACGCCTTCGAGCTGAGCCTGGTTTCCGGCGCGGGCGACTGGCGGCAGGCCGGTTTCGCCCGTGCCGGCCAGGACGTCAACCACCCGGTGCGCGCCCGACAGGTGCCCAGCACGCCCGGTGACCTGCCGTCGGAGCTCGGCCTGATCACGGTGTCTCCGCCCGAGGTGCTGCTCACCGCGGCCAAGCCGGCGGGCAACCCGCTCGCCTCCGGTGCCGCGGACACAATGGCTCCGGCCGACGGGATCACCGTGCGGCTCTACGAGACCACGGGCACACCGGTGACCGCCACGGTCGGCCTGCACGGCGGGCTCACGTCGGCATGCCGCACAGACGTGTTGGAAGAGAGGAGAACCGAGCCGCTCACCGTCCACAGTGGCCGCGCCACCGTCGGGTTGGCCGCTGCGGATGTCGCCACCGTGCGCCTCACGCCGTCGCCCGTGCTGATCGACTCCAGTGTCCGACTGGCTCGTGCTCAGGAGCCGGTGCAACCGGTGTTCACCCCGCTACTGGCGGCACAACGCGGGACCGGCGCCGCTCGGCAACCTCCCGTTGAGCGTGCACGTCAGCCCGGCGCGGCTACACCTGGATCTCGGCGGGACGGCGGAGGTGCGGGTCACCGTCAGCTGTAGCGGGCGGCCGGCGTCCGGTGCCGTCGAACTCGCCATCCCCCCGGGACTCGTCGCCGAGCAGCCGGGCAGATGGGCCTACTACCTCTCCCGCGACGGGTTCGCCGAGTTCACGCTCACCGTGCGCGGCACGCTACCGGGTCGTCGGCTGCTCGCCGCCCGTATCCGCGACAGCCTGGGCCAACTCCTTGAGGACACCAGCGAAGTAGTCGTCGGCAAGCCGCCCGCGGACGACACTCTGCTCGGCGTTCGGCTGGGCGCGGACGTGCTGGAACTGGCCGCGGGCCGGGTCGTCGAACTGCCGGTGTTGCTGGAAAACCACGCCCAGAGCGAGATCCGGGGTGAGGCGACGCTGATCAGCCCGTATGGGACCTGGGCCGACGACGTGCGCGTCGGCCCGCGGATTCAGCCGTTCACCGTCGCCGCAAGCGGCACGGCATCGATCTCCTTCAGCGCGCATGCGGCCGGCACGGCCAGGATTGGCTCGCACTGGTGGGCATTGGTGCGCGTCGCCTGCCACGGCCGGGTGGCTTACACGCCAGCCGTGGCCGTTCACGTGGTCGGCTGACGGGCGGTTCCTGAACTGACGTCGATCCGGCTTCGCCGATCGGGAAAGCGCGAATAGTTCGCCTGGTGCGCGACGCGCACGTCCTGGGGAGCGAACTGCTCGCCGCCGCCGACGGGTGCAGGACCGCGGTGGAGGGCATCGGCGCCCACGAGGAGAACATGCGCGACTACGGCTTCGCGGCCGTGTGGATGTCCGCGGCGGTCGGTGAGAAGGCGATCGGCCACCGCCCGTTGCCGATGTGGCGGACGGCGGTCAGTGGGGCAGACTCCACAGCTGCCCGGTGGCCCGCTGGCAGTCGTCGATCTCCAACCGGGTCTTCGCGGTCGTGCTGCCACCCGGGTCGGTGAGGCAACGACCCGATTGAGGATTGACCAGCTGTCCGTCCGATGTGGACTTCCATTGCTGCGATCCGCTGCCGTTGCACACGTAGAGCTGTACCTTGGTGCCGTTGGCGGTGCCGCCCTGCGTGACGTCGAGGCACTTGGTGAGGGCCTGCAAGGTGCCGTCGGGCACCACGTTCCAGGTCTGGGCGTTCGTGCCGTTGCACGGGTAGAGCTGGACGGCGGTTCCGTTGGCATTGCTGGCGTTGGCGACGTCGGCGCAGTTGCCGGCGAGCGCCGAGGTGATGGGACCGCTGGGTTCGGTCGGCAGGGGCGTGGCCGCGCCGTCGTAGGAGGGCGGCGCCGAGGACGGGGCCGATGCCCACGAGGTGTTGGCCGAGGTGCCGAGGGTGTAGCCGAGCGTGCCGCCGGTGGTGATCGCCGACGCCGGCAGATACGCGTTGGTCCAGGCGGAACCGTTCAGCGTCAGCGACTGCACGTACGGGGCGTTGTCGGCGGCCTGCGGCGCGTTGATCGTCAACGTGTTGCCGCTGGGCAGGCTGATCGTGGCCGTGGTGAACAGTGGGCTGCCGAGTGCGAGGTCGGCGGTGCCGGGAGTCTCGGGGTACAGCCCCAGCGCCGACCACACGTACCAGGCGCTCATCGCGCCGAGGTCGTCGTTGCCGGCGAGGCCGCCGGGGGAGTTGGTCCAGATCTGGTCCTGGATCTGCCGGACGACCTGTTGGGTGCGGTAGGGCTGCCCGATGTAGTCGTACTCCCAGGGCAGTTCGAAGCTCGGTTCGTTGCCCATGTTGGACTGGAGGCCGGCGAGGCTGAGCAGGCCGGTGTAGCCGGTGAGCACGCCGTCGAGGTACTTGGCCATCGCGGCGTTCCCGCCCTTGGCGGCGGCCAGCCCGGCGATGTTGAACGGCACCATGCCGGTGTAGATCAGCGAGTCGCCTTCGGCGAAGTCGTTGCTGTTGGTGCCCCCGCTGATCGGCGCGGCGAGGAAACCGGTCATCCAGCGGCCGTTGGAGTGCCGCGGCTGGATGTAGCCGCTGCTGGGGTTGAAGATGTTGCGCCAGTTCTGGGCGCGGTCGCGGAACTTGGCGCTGTCGGCGGTGTCGCCGAGCGCGGCGGCGTAGGCGGACAACGCGAAGTCGGCGGTGTCGTACTCCAGTTGGGTGGAGACGCCGGCGTAGTAGTGGCAGCAGCCGTAAGGGCTGTCGGTGGGCAGGTAGCCGAAACTGTCCAGGTATGCGCCGCCGGGCCGGGCGTTGTTGGTGGTCGTCGCCTGGTGCACCATGGCGGCCAGCGCCGCGGACGTGTCGAAGTCACGGGCGCCGAAGGCGTAGTAGTCGGCCAGCACGGCGTCGGCCGGGTCGCCGACCATGATGTAGGTCTCGGCGTTGTTCATGGCCCACTTGGGCAGCGTGCCGCCCTGGCGGTAGTCGTCGACCATGGACTGCGCCATGTCGCTGGCGGTGTCCGGTGCGATCAGCGCCGACAGTTGGGCCTGGGTGCGGTAGATGTCCCAGCCGGAGTAGTTGGCGTAGTGGGCGTGGCCGGCCGGGGTGGTGTGCACGGCGTTGTCGAAGCCGAGGTACTGGCCGTTGGTGTCGCTGAACACGTTGGGGTGCAACAGTGAGTGGTACAGGGCGGTGTAGAAGATGTGCTGCTGGTCGGCGGTGCCGCCGGCGACCCTGATTCGGCTCAGTCGTGCGTTCCACGCCTGGTACGCCGATGTTCGCGTGCCGTCGAAGTCCCATCCCGGTATCTCGGCGTCCACATTGGACTTCGCGTTGGCGACGGAGACGTAGGAGATGCCGACGCGGGCCTGGACGACCTGACTGCCGGTGGTGTCGAAGGTGACGTACTCGCCGCCGCCGTAGTTGCCGGTCGCGGTGAACGGATGGTCGAAGGTGGCGCTGAAGTACAGGGTGAACGGGTTGGACGCCTCGCAGAAGCCGACGCCGGTCACCGAGCCGGTGATCGTGTTGTTTCCGACCACGGTGACGGTGCTGGCGGCGACCGGGCTCGGGTTGTCGGCGACCTTGATGATCATGTTTGCCGGGGTGCCGGTCGGATAGGTGAAGCGGCCGATGCCGGACCGGGGGGCGGTGGTCAGCTCCGCCCGGATGCCGGAGCCGAGGCCGACGGAGTAGTAGCCGGGGGCGGAGCTCTCCTTGGCGTGGCTGAAGGAGGCGGTGGCCGAGCCGGGGCTGCTGATGGCCCCTGTTGTCGGCAGGAACGGCACGTCGTCGGCAGCGTCGCAGCCCGGACCGGAGATGTGGGTGAGGCTGAAGCCGCGGGTGGTCGTGTCGTTGTACTCGTAGCCGCCGCCCTTGGGGCGTGACGAGGTGTCCGGGCTCCACTGCATCATGCCGAACGGCGTGTCCGCGCCGGGGAAGTCGTGGCCGTCGCCGGTGGTGCCGACGAGGGTGTTGACCAGCGCCGCGGGATCGGCGACCGGCGTGTCCGCGTGGGCCACCGGCACGACGAAGGCGGTGGTCAGCAGCACTGACGCGAGGAGGCAGATCCGGCGGCCCGTGGTCATGTGCGGCAGTTCAGCATCGAACGTCCGTCGAATACGACCGGCAAACAGATGAATTTGTTTCATGTTAGCCGGGCCGTTATGGACGGCGGGTGCGGCTTCGACACATTCGATTCCCTGTGCAGAGCCATCAGACAGTGGCGATGTCTGACGTCGCCAGAGACGCCCCGCCAGGAGGACGTGATCCGCCGCGTGCTCACCAAGCAAGCCGACAAGTCCGCCCAGCGGACGGCACAGGCGTAGCCGGATCGCTTCGGCAGGTAGGAGAAAAGCGCCGAGCAGGTGGCGGGGGAGGAATCAGGGCCAGCGGGCTTCGGAGCGGCCGTCGTTGGCGAACTTAAGAGGGCGCTCGTCCGGCGCGACCGTCGAGATCGTGTTCAACCACGCCGACGACTTCGTCGAGTTCGAGCTCAAGGGCGACGCGGCCGACGTCGGGGAGGCCACCGAACGGCTGGCGAAGGCTTGCCGCCGACCGAGCCCGCCGCGCCGTCTCAACTGACCTGTAGGACGGGCAGGACGATCGAGGAGGGGTGCTGCGGGGCGTGGAACACCTGCTGGTCGGCTGCGCGGAGGGCGTGCGCGGTCGCGCGTGGTTCCCCTGTCCCGGGATTGCGGTTGTACCGGGGGAAGGCGCCGCTGGAGACCTGGACCCGGATCCGGTGACCGCGCTTGAACCGGTGCGCGGTGGGCCACAGTTCGACGGTTGCGCAGTGAGTTCGATCGGCGTCGGCGAGTGCGGTGAGCCCGTCGCAGACGTTGAAGGATCTTCCGTGTTCGTCCACATCGCACAACCGGACGAAGACGTCCGCCGACCGCTGGCTGGACCGGAACCAGATCTCGGCGCTGATCTCGCCGATCACCTCGACGTCCTGTTCGAGGGCGGCGGTTGTGTAGGTCAGCACGTCCGGTCGCGCCTCCAGCGCCGTGTTGTCGGCGCGGCCTGCCCGCTGCGTTACCGTGATCCGTGCGCCGCCCACCGCGGGGGTGGGGTCGGCCGGGTCGTATCGGTAGCAGTCGGGAGTGGACTCATCGGGCGGCTCGACCGAGAGCAGGCCGTCGGCGTGGAGGTGGAACCGCTGCGGCGCGTAGCCGGGGGGCGGCCAGGAGTCGAAGTCCCGCCAGGTGTTCTCGCCCATGACGTACAGCCGCACCGCCGTACGCTCCGGTGGGCGCTCGTCCCGGGCGTGGGCGAGCCCGAACTCGAGGGCTTCGCGCACCATCAGTCCGCCCAGTGCGAGGGAGAAGTGCGGCCATGGTCCGACGGTGATCCGGGCGGGGCGCCCCGCGTCCTGCAGTCCGGGCTGTGCCTGGATGTGTCCGGTGCCGCGACGGCGAACGGCGCGCCCGTGGTGCTGTGGAACTGCAACGGGCAGGGCAACCAGAAGTGGGCGTTCAACGGCGGCGGTGGCGGTGGCGGCGATTGCACCGTCGCGACGGCGGATCCGAACGCGACGGCACAGGCCCGCCACCTGCTGTGCTACCTCTACAGCCAGTACGGCAACCACATCGTCTCGGGCCAGCAGGAGACCAACGGCAGCGAGAACGAGTTCAACTTCATCTACAACAACACCGGCAAGGTCCCAGCGATCCGCGGGCTGGACATGTGCGACCGCCCCGGCGCCATCGACCGCGCCGCCGCGTGGTGGAACGCCGGGGGCATCCCGATGATCGGGTGGCACGTCGGCGCACCGGGCACGAGCTACTGCAACTACGGCGGCACCGCCTCGATCAACAACACCCTCACCCCTGGCACCCGTGAGTACGCCTCCTACACCGCCGAACTGGACGCCGCGGCGAGCCAGCTGCTGCGCCTGCAGTCCCAGAACGTGGCCGTCCTGTGGCGGCCGTACCACGAGGCCGGCGGCACCTGGTTCTGGTGGAGCAAAGAGGGCGGCGCGCAGTACCAGCGGCTGTGGAAGTTCCAGTTCAACTACTTCGTCGACGTCAAGGGCATTCACAACCTGGTGTGGCTGTGGCCGGCCGACGGCGAGCCGAATTCCTCGTTCTACCCCGGCAAGTCCTACGTCGACGTGGGCGGCGCGGACACCTACGTCAACGACCACGGGCCGCTGACGTCGCTGTTCAACTCCACCCGCGGCGTCGTCGGCTCCACGATCCCGATCACGCTGCACGAGAACGGCGCCATCCCCGACCCGTCCCAGCTCCAGTCCACCTGCGCCCGCTGGGTCATGTTCAGCACGTGGAACAGCAACTGGATCACCGGCCAGGATCCCGGCTTCCTCAGGACCACCTTCAACAGCGCCTACGTCGTCACCCGCGACGAAGTGCCCAGCCTCAGGTAACTCCCTCGCCGACCACCGCCGCCGAACCGCCACCGCCCACGCGACGCGAGCGACACTCCGCCCTGCCATGGAGGAAAGACGAGGTCCCTCTTGACGAAGGAGAACGGCCCGCAGGCCCGGTTACCGCAAGTGTCCAACTGCGACAGTCGGAATGATGCGCGGTCAGGCCGGCTGACATCGATACCTCCCGCTGTCGGTTGTCACGGTGCCGCGCGGTGTCCGAGTACCGTGTGCATGGCGGAGCGGATGGTGTCCTTGGGATCGGTGGGAGGCCGCACGACCGCCATGCGACCTGCCGTGTGCCAGCCGGAACCGTCCGGCCCGCCAGCAGGGTCCACTGCGCACCGACGATGTCGAGTGTGGACAATCGGTGGCCACCGATTGGTGAGCCATCGGTGCGGCAGGCAGCAGCCAGGTGCCGCTTGGCTGTCGAGGACGCCGATCTCTTTGGCGGCATCGGCGAGTACGGCCCGGCCGACGCGGGACCGTCCGCGCGTACGGCCGCGGCGAGCTACTCCGACCCGCACTCATCCAATGCTGCAGGTCCACGTCGACTACGAAACGGACAACGCAATGATTGAACTCACGCTCCCGGGGGATGGGATAGACACCCTTGGGGCAGTCGCGGAGCAAGCCCCCACTTGGGGCGCCGCGGCGCCGGGAAGATGATGGACCTGCGAACCTACAGGTCAACGTTGGTGTGATTGCTGCTGGTGCCCCCGGTGCGATTCGAACGCACACTGGACGGGTTTTGAATCCGTTGCCTCTGCCGTTGGGCTACGGGGGCGTGTTCAGGGGGATGACTCTACGCGACGGGGGTGGCGGGGGTGCGCAGGGGGCCCGGGTGCGGGGGTGTAGGGCTGATCACGCGGTGGAGGCGGGTGGAGGGGGCGCACACTGAGTAAACTGCGGCTTCGGTCCACTCGTCAGGGTGGATTCCACGATCGCACAGGAGGACCGCGGTGACCCAGCCGGCTGCCGAGGCCCAGACGCAGGCTGCTGCCCCGCAGCGTCGGGTGCTCGTCGCGGAGGACGAGGCGCTGATCCGGCTCGATCTGGTGGAGATGCTCCGCGAGGAGGGCTACCAGGTGGTGGGGGAGGCGGGTGACGGCGAGGAGGCGGTGAAGCTTGCCGGCGATCTGCGCCCTGACCTGGTGATTCTTGACGTGAAGATGCCGAAGATGGATGGCATCGAGGCGGCGTCGGTGATTGCCAAGGAGCGGATCGCGCCGGTGGTGATCCTGACGGCGTTCAGCCAGCGGGATCTGGTGGAGCGGGCGAGGGACGCGGGCGCGATGGCCTATCTGGTGAAGCCGTTCGCGAAGCGGGATCTGGTGCCGGCGGTGGAGCTGGCGATGAGCCGCTTCTCGGAGCTGCAGGCGCTGGAGAACGAGGTCGCGAGCCTGACGGACCGCCTGGAGACCCGCAAGGTGATCGAGCGCGCGAAGGGCCTGCTGATGAGCGCGCAGGGCCTGACGGAGCCGGAGGCCTTCCGCTGGATTCAGCGCACGGCGATGGACCGCCGCACGACGATGAAGGCGGTGGCGGAGGCCGTGGTCGACAGCATCAAGTGACGGTGACGTCCTTGAGCACCGAGGTGGGGAGCTTGCCGGCGTCGGCGGGGTACTGCCGAACGTCGAAGGTGTGCTGTCCCCGGGCGACGCTGCCGGCGCTGAAGATGACGGTGTAGCGGCCGCCGAGACCGGGCCCGCCGGTGTCGGTGGGCTGCCCGCAGACGAGCTTGCCGTCCTGCCACACCTCGAAGCCGGCGATGCCGGCGACCTCCTTGGTGTAGCGGCCGTCCAGGGTGATGTTGAGGACGACCCGGCCGCCGTCCTCGCTCGATGTGACGACGACGCGCGGCAGTTGGACGTCGGCGGGGGCGGGCTGTAGCGGGGCGAGGGCGGCGGGCGGCACGGGCCCGCTGTGGTGGAGCTCCAGGTAGCTCTCGACGATGGTGGCCTCGCCCCGGGCGGACCGAAGCACGTACGGACTGAGCTGGTCGGGGCCGCCGAGACCGAGCAGCGGCGGGGGCAGGTCGGCGTAGACGGTGGTGACGGAGTCGGCGGGCACGGGCCCGGGAACGGCCTGCGCCAGGGGATAGGTGGTGTCGCCGAGCTGCACGGCCAGGCCGCCGACGTCCAGCCCGTCGCCGGCCCGAACGGTGGCGACGTAGCGAGCGGAAACGGTGCCCACCAAGGGTTTGCGGGAGATGCCGATGCCCGGGGCGCCCTCGCCGGGAGCCAGCGCACGGAGAGTGGCGGGCACGAGGGAAACCTCGCTCACCGAATCGACGGGGGTCGGGGAGCCGGAAAAGCCGGCGCCGCCGACGAACACCCGGGATTTGAGGCCGGCGGGGCCTTGGAATCCGAACAGGACAGTGGTGGACCGCGCGGGTAGGGCGATGCCGCCGAATCCGATCTCGCGTCCGTCCTGTAAGACCGTAATACCGTCGGACCGGAGCGCGATCTCGAATCGGTGCGGCACGCCGACGCCGCGGGGCGGGACGGGATCCGAGCGGGATTGGCCGACTCGCGGAACGTCGTCGGCGGCCAGCACCCGGGCGCCCTGATCGTCCACGACGATCTGCACGGTCCCGGGCGGAAGTGAGGGACCCACGCGGTCGACGGGGCCGGGACTGAGGTCGACGGTGAGTTGGCCGCCGGGGCCGGCCGCGTCGGTCACGACGGCTATTCGGCCCAATTCGCCATTCGACGCAAGCTCGATGCGCGAACGGGCACGCAACACCGCCTGATCGGTGCCGCATTCGAGCCCGATCACGAGCCCGCCACCGCCGCTGCCTGCGTCGACGCAGCCCTGGTAGCCGGACAGGTGCCAGCGACTGGTCAACGTGCTGACGTCGGAGAAGTCGTCGAACAGCCCGGTCAGCGGCTTTTTCCACGAGTTGTCGGGAGCAGCGGCGGGCGTCCCGGTGGCCGTCGCCGGGTTGGACCGCTTGCCGTAAGCGTCGACGGCACGCACTTCGATCGAGTAGGACACGCCTGTCCGAAGTCCGTCCAGTCTCACTTCGGGCTGTATGGTCAGCAATGTGTGGTCCAGTACGCCCCCATGGCGCCAGGTCACCTCGTACCCCGATGCTCCGGCATCGGTCCAGTCGGCGCGCAGCGCACCGACTTCCGAAGTCAACCGCAGGTCGGCCGGTGTCGCCGGTCCGCCGATTGGTTGTGGCACGAGAACGTTACGGTTGGTGAATCGGTCCACCCGCCTGATCTCCGAATTCGGGGCGGGTGGTGTGTTTTGGGTCTGCTGAACCTCGCGGAGCGCGACACCCGCGCTGACCAGCAGAAGGATGGCTCCCAGCGGTACCAGCAGGCGTTTCGGCGGGACCATTCGGGCATGGTAGGCGGGCCGATCGGCACGGAGATAGCTCCGTTGCCGAGTTGAAATCGGTATTTCCGCTAGAAGAGCTAACGTAAACAGTTGTGGCGTTGTGCGTCGGTATGGCAACGGAGGGTTCTCGCAACGTTGCGGTCTGGTCACGGAAACGTCCGCCGCGATGACTGTGGAGCGCTTCATCGCCTAACTTCCGCGCAACCCCCAAATCAGACGGGGTCGGACGGTTCGTGCTATCACACGACCGCGCAGCTCGGAGAAGGGACGTCACGTGCGTAACCGGACGGTGAAGGCCGCGGTGGTGGTCATGGCCGGCGCTTTGGCGCTGGCAGCCTGCGGCACGAACAAGACCGAGAGCGGCGGAGGCGGCTCCGCCAGCTGCGACACGAGCAAGGGCACGCTGACGGTCGGTGTGATCGCCCCGCTCACCGGCAACCTTGCCGCGCTGGGTCTGGGCATCCAGCACTCGGCCGAGCTGGCGGTGGCCGAGGCCAACGAGAAGTGCACGGTCAAGGGCTACAAGCTGAACCTGGACGCCGAAGACGACCAGGCGACCCCGCAGACCGGCGCCCAGGCGGCCACCAAGCTGTCCTCGGACTCCACCGTGGTCGGCGTGGTCGGCACGCTGAACTCCTCGGTCGCGCAGACGGTGCAGCCGATCCTGTCGGGCAAGAAGGTCCCGCAGATCTCGCCGGCCAACACCAACCCGTCGCTGACCAAGGGCGCGGACCTGAACAACCCGAAGCGCCAGTTCCCGAGCTACTTCCGGGTCTGCACCACGGACAACTACCAGGGCCCCGACGCGGCCGACTACCTGGTGAAGAAGGCCGGCAAGAAGAAGATCGCGATCATCCAGGACGGCAAGACCTACGGCGCCGGCCTCGCCGCCGCGTTCACCGACCGGGCCACCAAGGACGGCGCGGAGATCGTGGACAAGGAGCAGGTCGGCGAGAAGGACACCGACTTCTCCGGCGTGCTGACCAAGGTCAAGGCGGCCAGCCCCGACGCCATCTACTACGGCGGCGAGTACCCGGTGGCCGGCCCGCTGTCCAAGCAGGCCGCAGGCCTGGGTCTGAACGTCCCGCTGATGGGCGGCGACGGCATCTACGACCCGAAGTTCATCGACCTCGGCGGCAAGGAGGGCGACCTCGCCACCTCGGTCGGCGCGCCCACCGACCAGCTGGACAGCGCCAAGGACTTCGTGAAGGCCTACTCGGCCAAGGGGTACAAGGACCCGTACGCGGCGTACGGCGCCTTCTCCTACGACGCGGCCAACGCGATCATCGCCAGCCTGGCCAAGACCCTCGGTGACAGCGGCACCTGGAGCGACAGCGAGCGCGACAAGCTGATCACCAACATCGGCTCGTACAGCGCTTCCGGCGCCACCGGCCAGGTCGCGTTCGACCAGTACGGCGACAGCACGAACAAGGTTCTGACGGTCTACCAGGTGTCCGGCAAGGACTGGAAGGCCGTGCAGACGGGTCCCTTCGAGGGCTGACCGCTCTACTGACATGAGTTCAGGATCGGCGGGGGTGGGTGCCTCACAAGGGCCTCGCCCCCGCCGTCTATGGAGGTAGCAGTGGGAACCCTGTTGCAACAGATAGCCAACGGGCTCATCTTCGGCGGTCTGATCGCCATGGTGGCCCTTGGCTACACGATGGTCTACGGGATCATCCAGCTCATCAACTTCGCGCACGGCGAGATCTTCATGACCGGCGCCTTCGGCGGCCTTGCCGTCTACTCCTGGGTTCTGCCCCCGGCCGCGCAGCAGATCTGGTACGTCGCGCTGCCGGCGATGCTCGTCGGCGGCGCGATCGTGTCGGTGGTGGTGGCGCTGCTGATGGAGCGCTTCGCCTACCGGCCGCTGCGCAACGCGCCCCGGCTGGCGCCGTTGATCACGGCGCTGGGCGTGTCGGTGTTCCTGCAGGAGCTGGTCCGGATCTTCTTCCCGGGCGCCAGCTCGGCGGTGCCGTTCCCGAACGCCTTCATCACTGCCCCGCTGCACATCGGGTCGATCACCATCCCGGCCAGCGGCCTGCTGATGCTGATCGTGTCGGTGGTGCTGTCGATCGTGCTCGAGACCTACGTCAACGGCTCCCGCATGGGACGCGCGATGCGCGCCACCGCGCAGGACCCGGACACCGCCCGGCTGATGGGCATCAACCCGGACCGGGTCATCGTGCTGACCTTCGCGATCGGCGCGGTGCTGGCCGGCGTGGGCGGCGTGCTGTACGGCACCTACATCCACAACGTGGATCCGTACATCGGCTTCCAGAACGGCCTGTTCGCCTTCGCGGCGGCCGTGCTCGGCGGTATCGGCAGCATCCGCGGCGCGGTGATCGGCGCCTTCGTCATCGGCCTGATCAAGAACCTGGCCGACATCTACCTGCCCGGTGGCACCGCGTACGACTACGTGTGGATCTTCATCCTGCTCATCGCGGTGCTCGTGTTCCGGCCGCAGGGTCTGTTCGGCGAGGCGGAAAGGGTGCGGGCATGAAAGCGATGGCTCGACCGCTCATCATCGTCGGCTCGATCGTGGTCATCATCGGCGCGCTGTTGCCGTGGGCCACCTTCGTGCTCAACGACGGCCCGTACCCGGACAAGGCGACGCTGGAGTTCTTCGACGCCCCGTTCGGCCTGAGCTCCTTCCGGCTGTACCTGGAGATCCTGGGCCTGGCCGGCCTGGTGTTCTGCTTCGTGCCGCTGCGCGACAAGATCCGCGTGCTCAAGGCCGTCGGCTGGGGCGCGCTCGGCGTCGCCCTGATCAACACGCTGTTCATCATCGGCGACGGCGGCGGTTTCGGCGCGGTCACGGTGGCCGACGGCGTGACCGCGTTCGGCGGCATCGCCGCCGTCATCGGCGCGGCGGTGCTGCTGTACGGCGCTTTCCAGCTGCCGGCGGAGCCGAAGGTGGTGATCAACCCCAAGCTGCCGTTCTGGGCGGAGTGGCTGATCCTGCTGGTGGCCTTCGTGGCGCTGCTGCTGCTGATCACCGAGACGCTCACCGCGGGCGGCCACAGCGGCGTGTCCGATCCCTACATCGGCCCGCTGTTCCTGTCCTACCTGAGCGCGGCCGGGGCTCTGCTCGGCGTGCTGTGGGCGGTCGGTGTGACCAAGTGGATCTCGGACATGTCCGAGCGCCACCGGATCTTCAGCATCGTCGTGCTGGTGGCGTGCGCCGTGGCGGTGCCGTTCACCTCGCTGGGCAACGACTACTGGATGACGATCACCGCGAACATCGGTGTGTACGCGGCGACCGCCATCGGCCTGAACATCGTGGTCGGCCTGGCCGGCCTGCTCGACCTCGGGTACGTGGCGTTCATGGGCATCGGCGCCTTCGTGGCGGCGAACCTGTCCGGCGCCGTCGCCGCCGAGTTCGGCATCCGGCTGCCGTTCCTGCTCGCGGCGATCGTCGCCGGCATCGTGGCCGGCCTCTTCGGCGCGATCGTCGGCTCCCCGACGCTGCGTGTGCGCGGTGACTACCTGGCCATCGTCACGCTGGCCTTCGGTGAGATCTTCGTCCGCGTCTCGCAGAACAACATCGGCGGGCTGACCGGCGGCTCCAACGCCATTCCCAACATCCCGGACCTGAGCCTGTTCGGGACCGGCTTCAACGACTCGCTGACGATCGGCGGCGTCCAGCTGCCGTCGGGTGTCCTGTACTACTTCCTGATCGTGGTGCTGGTCGCGCTGGTGATGTTCGTCTTCGGCAACCTGAAGAACAGTCGCATCGGCCGGGCCTGGATCGCCATCCGCGAGGACGAGGACGTCGCCCGGGCGATGGGCGTGAAGACCGGGAAGCTGAAGATCCTGGCCTTCATGACCGGCGCCACGCTGGCCGGCCTGGCCGGCGCGGTGTTCGCGCACAAGCTGGCCACCGCCTCGTACGACAGCTTCCAGTTCAACCAGTCGGTGACGCTGCTGGCGGCGGTCATCCTCGGTGGCATGGGCACGATCCCCGGCGCGGTGCTCGGAGCCGCGCTGCTGTTCGTGCTGCCCGAGGAGCTGCGGCAGTTCTCCGACTACCGGCTGCTGTTCTTCGGCCTGGCGCTGGTCGTGATCATGCGGTTCCGGCCGCAGGGTCTGATCGCCGACCGCCACCGCCGGGCGGAGCTGGCCGATCAGGACGTGACCGGCGAGTCACTGGACGACACGGTCATCAAGGAGCCGGTCGCCGTCGCGGGAGCCAAGGAGGCCGGCGCATGAGCACTCCTGTGTTGCAGGCGCGGGACGTGTCGATGGTCTTCGGCGGCCTCACGGCGTTGAAGAACGTGTCCCTGAACCTGGACGAAGGCAAGATCGTCGGCCTGATCGGGCCCAACGGCGCCGGCAAGACGACGTTCTTCAACTGCCTGACCGGCCTGTACACGCCGACCACGGGCCAGGTGCTGCTCAAGGGGGCCGTGCTGCCCGGCGACCCGGCCGAGGTCACCGCGGCCGGCGTGGCCCGAACGTTCCAGAACATCCGGCTGTTCCCCAGCATGACCGTGCTGGAGAACGTGTTGCTGGGCCGGCACGTGCGGATGAGGCAGGGTCCGCTGGCGTCGCTGTTCCACGGCCCGTCGTTCCGTCGTGGCGAGGCCGCCGCCCGGGACCGGGCCCGCGAGCTGCTGGCGTTCGTCGGGCTGGGCAAGGTCGAGGACGAGCTGTCCCGCAACCTGCCCTACGGCGACCAGCGGCGGCTGGAGATCGCCCGCGCGCTGGCCACCGACCCGGCGGTGCTGCTGCTGGACGAGCCGACCGCCGGCATGAACCCGCAGGAGACCGAGGCCGCCCGCCAGCTGATCTTCCGGATCCGCGACCTGGGCATCTCGGTGGTCGTCATCGAGCACGACACGAAGTTCATCTTCACGCTGTGCGACCAGGTCTCCGTGCTGGTGCAGGGCGAGCTGCTGGTCGAGGGCACCCCGGACGTGGTGCGCGGCGACCCCCGGGTCGTCGAGGCGTACCTGGGCAAGCCGCCGGAGGAAGTCGAGGCCGAACTCCAGGCCGTGCAGGAGGGAGAGACGCCGTGAGCGAGCTTGCGAGCGCGGCGCCGGGAGCGACCGCCACCACCCCCACCCGTCCGCTGCTGGAGGTCCGCGGCCTGTCCGTGGCGTACGGGGCGATCGAGGCCATCCGGGACATCACGTTCTCGGTGCAGGCCGGTCAGATCGTCAGCCTCATCGGGGCCAACGGCGCGGGCAAGACCACCACGCTGCGCACGATTTCCGGGCTGTTGCGGCCCAAGCGCGGGGAGATCCTGTTCGAGGGCCGTCCGATCCACACCCAGCCGGCGCACGCCATTCTGGGCATGGGCGTGGCCCACTGCCCGGAGGGGCGGCGGTTGTTCCCGCGGATGACCGTGGAGGAGAACCTTCAGCTGGGCGCGTACACCCGGTCCGACGACGGCGTCGCCGAGGACATGGAGCGGGTGTACGAGCTGTTCCCGGTGCTCGGTGAGCGCCGGGGCAACAAGGCCGGCCTGTTCTCCGGCGGCGAGCAGCAGATGCTGGCCATCGGCCGGGCGATGATGTCCCGGCCGCGGCTGCTGATGCTGGACGAGCCGTCGATGGGCCTGTCGCCGATCATGACGCAGCGCATCTTCGACACCATCCGCAACCTGCGCGACCTGGGCACCACGGTGCTGCTGGTCGAGCAGAACGCGCTGGCCGCGCTGGCCCAGTCCGACTACGCCTTCGTGGTCGACCTCGGCCGCACCACGCTGGAGGGCACCGGCCACGAGCTCCTGGCCGACCAGCGCGTCCGCGACGCCTACCTCGGCGAGAGCTGACGTCGTCAGCGTGATGCAGGGAAGGACGCCTTACCCGCGTTGAGTTCACAACGGAGTTGGAGTAACAATTGGATAGCCTTCCATTCTAGAGTCGATCAGATGCCCTGCTCTCGGTGGTGTGTGCATCAATGCCGGTTAGGTACTAATGAGACGGTAGCCGCATCGCAACCATTATCTCGGTCCGTCGTTATTCCACTGTCCTTGAGGACACACTTTCCCTGCATAAAGGGGTAGCTCGATCAGGTGGTTTTGGCGCCGGTGGTGTCGCGGATGGCGCAGGTGAGGCGGGCGGTGCAGACGCGCTTGCCGGCCTCGTCGGTGATGGTGATGTCGAACGAGGACATCGTGCGGCCGACGTGCAGCGGCGTGGCGACGCCGGTCACCAGGCCGGCGACGGCGCCCCGGTGATGGGTACACGACAGCTCGACCCCCATGGCGATGCGGCCGTGGTCGGCGGCGTGCATGGCCGCGGCGACGGAGCCCAGGGTCTCGGCCAGGACGGCGCTGGCGCCGCCGTGCAGCAGCCCGTACGGCTGGCGGTTGCCGGCCACCGGCATGGTGCCGACCAGGCGATCGCGATCCCATTCGGTGATCTCGATGCCCATCTTGGCCGGCAGCTGCTCGGGCAGGGCCGCGAGCTCCTCCGAGCGCGTCTGCGCGGTGTCGGTCACCGGCACCTCCAACTCTTGTCAGGCCCTCACCCTAGACTCGCCCCCGTGAACCAGGCCGCAACCCGCACCGACAACCGTCTCCTGCTGCTCGACGGCCACTCGCTGGCCTATCGGGCGTTCTTCGCGCTGCCCGCGGAGAACTTCAAGACGACGACCGGGCAGACCACCAACGCGGTCTACGGCTTCACCTCGATGCTGATCAACCTGCTGCGCGACGAGAAGCCCACGCACCTGGCGGTGGCCTTCGACGTCTCGCGCAAGACGTTCCGCTCCGAGCGGTACACCGAGTACAAGGCCAACCGCTCGGCCACGCCGGACGAGTTCCGCGGCCAGGTCAGCATCGTGCAGGACGTGCTCGGCGCGCTGGGCATCCCGGTCCTGGAGAAGGAGAACTTCGAGGCCGACGACATCATCGCCACGCTGACCACGCAGGCCGCGGCGCTGGGCTTCGAGGTGCTGATCTGCACCGGCGACCGCGACGCGCTGCAGCTGGTCACCGAGCAGGTCACGGTGCTCTACCCGCGCAAGGGCGTCTCGGACCTGACGCGGTTCACGCCCGACGCCGTGCAGGAGAAGTACAACCTGACCCCGGTCCAGTACCCGGACTTCGCGGCTCTGCGCGGCGACCCCTCGGACAACCTGCCCGGCATTCCCGGCGTCGGCGAGAAGACCGCGGCCAAGTGGATCCGCGAGTTCGGCTCGCTGGGCGACCTGATCGACCGGGTCGACGAGATCAAGGGCAAGACCGGCGACGCGCTGCGGGCCAACCTGTCCAACGTCATGCGCAACCGGGACCTGACCGAGCTGGTCAAGGACGTCGAGATCCCGGTCGGCCCGGAGGACCTGGCGGTGCGGCCGTGGGACCGCGACCAGGTGCACCGCCTGTTCGACGACCTCGAGTTCCGGGTGCTGCGTGACCGCCTGTTCGCCACGCTGAGCAGCGCCGAGCCGGAGGCCGACGAGGGCTTCGAGGTGTCCGGCGGCGCGATCCCGTCCGGCGAGCTGGCGGCGTGGCTGGACGAGCACGCCCGCACCGGCGAGCGCGTGGGCATGGCCTTCAAGGGCACCTGGGGCAGCGGCACCGGCGACATCGAGGGCATCGCCCTGGCCACCACGTCGGGCGAGGGCGGCTACTTCGACGCCACCGCGCTGACCGAGTCGGACGAGAAGGCCTTCGCGGCGTGGCTGGCCGACGGGAAGGTGGCCAAGGCCGGGCACGACTTCAAGGGCCCCGAGCACGCGCTGAGGGCCCGCGGCTGGGCCCCGAAGGGCTGGACCAGCGACACCGCGCTGGCGGCGTACCTGGTGCGGCCGGGGCAGCGCTCGTTCGAGCTGGACGACCTGGTGCTGCGTTACCTGAAGCGGGAGCTGCGGGCCGAGGAAGGCGCCGACGACGGCCAGCTGTCGCTGCTGGCCGACGAGGCCGCCGACGCGGAGGCCGCCGCCAAGACCCAGATCGTCAAGGCGAAGGCCGTGGCCGAGCTGGCCGACGCCCTGGACACGGCGCTGGAGTCGATCGGCAGCCGTCGGCTGCTCGACGAGCTGGAGCTGCCGCTGCTGGGCGTGCTGGGCGAGCTGGAGCAGGCCGGCATCTGCGTCGACGTCGAGCACCTCACCGAGCTGGAGGCGCACTTCGCCGCCCGGGTGAAGCAGGCGGCGCAGGACGCGTACTCGGTGATCGGCAAGGAGATCAACCTCGGCTCGCCCAAGCAGTTGCAGGTCGTGCTGTTCGAGGACCTCGACATGCCGAAGACCAAGCGCACCAAGACCGGCTACACGACCGACGCCGAGGCGCTGCAGACGCTGTTCGAGACCACCGAGCACCCGTTCCTGGCCCACCTGCTGGAGCACCGGGACGCGACCCGGCTCAAGACCACTGTGGATGGTCTGCTCAAGTCGGTGGCCGACGACGGCCGCATCCACACCACGTTCAACCAGATGATCGCCGCCACCGGCCGGCTGTCCTCGACCGACCCCAACCTGCAGAACATCCCGGTCCGCACCGAGGAGGGCCGCCGCATCCGGCACTCGTTCGTGGTCGGCTCCGGCTACGCCGAGCTGATGACCGCGGACTACAGCCAGATCGAGATGCGGATCATGGCGCACCTGTCGCAGGACGCCGGCCTGATCGAAGCCTTCAACACCGGCGAGGACCTGCACACCTACGTGGCCGCGCAGGCCTTCTCGCTGCCGATCGACGAGGTCACCGGCGAGCTGCGGCGCCGCGTCAAGGCCATGACCTACGGCCTGGCCTACGGCTTGTCGGCGTACGGCCTGGCCTCGCAGCTGCGGATCTCCAACGACGAGGCCCGCGAGCAGATGGACGCCTACTTCGCCCGCTTCGGCGGCGTGCGCGACTACCTGCAGGCCGTGGTGGTCAAGGCCCGGGCCGACGGCTACACCGAGACCATTTTCGGCCGTCGGCGCTACCTGCCCGACCTCAACAGCGACAACCGCCAGCGTCGCGACGCGGCCGAGCGCATGGCCCTCAACGCCCCGATCCAGGGCAGCGCCGCCGACATCATCAAGGTGGCCATGCTGGGTGTGCACAAGGCGTTGCGGGAGGCCGATCTGCGCAGCCGGGTCCTGCTCCAGGTGCACGACGAACTCGTGCTGGAACTGGCCGAGGGCGAGCACGAGCAGGTCGAGGCCCTGGTCCGCGAGAACATGGGCACCGCCTACCAGCTCGCCGTCCCCCTGGAAGTCTCCGTAGGCTACGGCCGTAGCTGGGACGAAGCCGCCCACTGAACCCCCGCGAGTCACGCTCTCCGGCACACCGAAACACGGTTTCGAGCAGAAGGTCAGCGGTGGGCGTCCGCGTCCACCACTGACCGGACCGTGGTCAGTGTGTGCCGCAGCTCGGCCACTGGAATCGACCCCAGCGCCAGGCGAAGTGCTTGCGGTACAACGGGAGTGGTGGCGAACTGGTCGGCAGTGGCGACGGAGATCCGCCGCCGGGTCAGCGCAGCCGCGACCCGGTCGGCCCGAGCCGGCTCGGCCAGCGGCAGCCACAGGAAGTACGACGCCGGGTGGCCGACGACGGGCAGCCCGGCGAAGACGTCACGCGCGATCGCTTGGCGCATATGGGCATCGGTGCGCTTGTGGGCCTCAAGCCGGTCGACGGTGCCATCCGCCAGCCAGCGGCGGACCAGCGCGACGGTGAGGGCCGGCGTGTTCCAGGTGGTGGCGCGGATGACCTGTTCGATCGGCGAAACCTGTTCTGCCACCACAAAACCGACCCGCAGGCCGGTGGCCACGCTCTTGGACAGGCTGGAGACGTAGACCGTGCGTTCCGAGGCGAGGGCGGCCAGCGGCGGGGGAGCGTCCTCGACGAGATAGGCGTAGGCGGCGTCCTCGATGATCAGGAGGTCGTGCCGGCGTGCGGTCGCCACCAACTTCTTGCGGGCCTTGAGCGACAGCACCGTGCCCAGGGGATTGTGCAGCGTCGGCATCGTGTACACGGCCTTGATCGGCCGCCGGCGGCATAGCTCGTCGAGGTCGTTCGTGGCCACCAACTCCAGGCCCAGCGTGTGGGCCAGCACCTTGAAACCCGTGTACGTCAACGGATCCACCGCCACGACGTCCCCACGTCGCAAGGAAGCCATGGCCGTCACGGCAAGGCCGTGCTGCGCGCCGCTGACGATCAACACGTTCCCGGCGTCGACCTGCAACCCGCGTTTCGAGACGTGCCGGGCGACCGCGGCCCGATCCTCCAGCCGGCCGGCGTGGGGTTGGTAGTGCAGCAACGATTCCAGCTCGCCGCCGGCCGCGAGATCCCGCAGCGCCTGCCGCAGCAGATCGGCCTGGCCGGGCAGCGCGGGGTAGTTGAACTGGAGGTCGACCGCGTCGGAGGCGACGAGCTGCGGGTCGATGCCTTGCCCGGCAAGCAAAGCCGTGTCGCGGACGAACGTGCCCCGGCCCTGCTCGCCCGTCACCAGGCCCATGGCCTCCAGCTCCGCGTACACGCGCGTGGCCGTGACCAGCGCGATTCCCTCACGGGCGGCCAGTTCCCGATGCGTCGGCAGCCGCGTCCCCACCGGCCACCGCCCCGCCCGCAGCTCCGCCGCCAGCCGGTCCACCACGGGCTTGTACCTCGGCGCACGCACCGGCCGATTGTATCCATGACAATTCTTCGACTGTCATGAAGACCGGCCCTAACCTGCGGTGATGCACATCGCGATCCTGACCTTCGACGGCTACAACGAGCTCGACTCGTTCATTGCGCTCGGCATTCTCAACCGGGTGCCCCGGCCCGACTGGCGGATCTCCATCGCCGGCCCGACGCCGACCGTCCGCTCCATGAACGGCGTCCTCGTCGAGTCCATGGCCACGCTCCAGGAAGCCTGCGCCGCCGACGCGGTGATCGTCGGTAGCGGCGCCAAGACCCGGGAGGTGGTGGAGGATCCCGCGATCATGTCCGTGCTGCGGGGCTTGGATCCTTCACGGCAGCTGCTGGCCGCCCAGTGCTCCGGCACGCTCGTGCTGGCCAAACTCGGCCTGCTCGACGGCGTGCCGGCCTGCACCGACAACACCACCAAGCCCTGGGTGGTCGCCGCCGGCGTCGACGTGCTCAACCGGCCCTTCTTCGCCAACGGCAACGTCGCCACCGCCGGCGGCTGCCTCGCCTCGCACTACCTGGCCACCTGGCTCATCACCCGCCTCGAAGGCGCCGAAGCCGCCGCCGAGGCCCTGCGCTACGTCGCCCCCGTAGGCGAACAGGACGAGTACATCAACCGCGCCCTCCGACACACCGCGAGTCCTGCTCTCCAGCGGTCATGAACTCGACACATGGCTGCCCGAGAGCGGGACTCGCGGGGGTTCAGCGTTGGGAGACGCCGCGGACGAGCATGATGACGGACTCGCGGACCTCGTGCTGCGTGCGCTGGGGCTGGAAGACCTGCCAGTCGAGCGCGACGACGAGGAGGGTGCCGAAGAGGGCGGCGGAGGCGGTGCCGACGGGAACGTCCGGCGGTAAAGCGCCGACGTCGGCCCGCCGCTGCACGACCTGCCGCACGATGGCCACGATGTCGTCACGCAGCAGGCTCAACGTTCCATGCCACTGCCCGGGCGTCCGCCACATCTCGCTGACCAGCAGCTGCGCGAAGGCCGGGTACTCGGCGAAGAACCCCAGGGCCCCATCGACGAGGGTCTCCAGCGCCTCGCCGGTGTCGTCGACGTCCTCGGCCGACCGCAGACGCGCGGCCAGCAGTTCGACGCCGTGCCGGAGCAGGGCGTCGACCAGGGCGTCCTTGCTGCCGAAGTTGTAGTAGACGGTGCCCTTGGCCACGCCCGCCTCGGCGGCGATCTCGTCGACGGTGACGCCGGCCGCGCCCCGCTCGCCGACCAGGCGCAGCGCGGCGTCGAACAGCTTCTGCTTCGTCGCCGAGGTGCGGGCTGGCCGCGGTTTCACAGCACGAGTTCCGGCTTGAGGCGAGAGGGCGTCCACACCCTCTGCTTGTACGCGGCCAACACCGACAGCGCCAGCCCCACCACGAGATAGCCGCCGATCACCGCGAGGTCGGTGCCGAGGCTGGACAGCGCGCCGCCGTAGAGCAGGTGCCGCAGCCCGTCCACCACATAGCCCAGCGGCAGCGCGATGTGCAGCGGCTGCAGCGGCGCCGGAATCGTCTGCCACGGGAACGTGCCGCCGGCGGTGGTCAGCTGCAACACCAGCAGCACCAGGCCGAGGAACTTGCCGACCGCCCCGAACAGGGCGTTCAGACCGTGCAGCATGGCCGTGAACGCGAACCCGGTGAGCACGAGGAAACCCAAGGTGCCCAAGGGATCCGACGGATGCACGCCGACCAGCGTGGTCACGACGGCGAACAGCAGCACCACCTGGAGGAAGCTGAGCAACGCGGCCGGCAGCCAGCCGCCGAGCGCGACGATGCCGGGGCGCTGGCGCGCGGCCAGGGCCCGCCGGGACAGCGGCCGCAGCAGCAGGAACAGCACGAACGCGCCGATCCACGTGGCGAGGCCGAGGAAGAACGGGGCGAGGCCGGCGCCGTACGTGTCGGCGGTGGCCTGGCCGACGGTCTGCACGGTGACCGGGTCGCCGATGGTGTTGGCCGTGGCCGACGGGTCGTTGGGGTCCGGGATCTTGCCGGCGCCCGCGTTCAGGCCGTCCCGCAGCTGCGCGCTGCCTTCGGCCAGCTGCTTGGTGCCGGACGCCAACTGGGCCGCGCCGCTGGACAGCTTGTCCGCACCGTCGGTGGCCGTCTTCAGGCCGTCACGGAGCTGTGCCGCGCCGCCGTCGGCCTGCGCGATGCCGGACACCAGTTGGGGGGACGCCGCCGCGAGCTGCGAAGCGCCGTCGGCCACCTGCCGCGAGCCGGACGAGAGCTGCTGGAGCTTGCCGTTCACGGTCTGGATCTGGCCGTTGGCGTCGTTCAACGGCTTGCGGGCGTTGTCCAGCACCGCCAGCACCTGGCTCACCTGGTCGGCGCTCAACCCGGCGGCCTGGAGCCGGCCCTGGATGTCCGACCGCACCCCGTCGAGGTTGTTGTTGACGGTCTGCGCGGCCGAGGCGATGGCCGAGCCGCCGGCCGCCACCTGGGCGTTGCCGTCGGCGACCTGCTTGGCCCCGTCGGCCAGCTGCTGGGTCTTGCTCGGCAGGCTGGCGGTGTTGCTCTTGAGCAGGTCGAGGCCGTTCACCAGCTGGTTGGAGCCGTCGAGCAGCTTGTGCTCGCCGGCGGCCAGGTCCACGCTGCCGGAGGCCAGCTGCTGGGCGCCGTCGTTGGCCTTGGCCGCGCCGTCGGCCAGCTTGGACGCCCCGTCGGCCGCTTGCAGCGTGCTGCTGCGGATCGTCGCGTAGCCGGTGAGCAGCTGGTCCGCCGCGGTCGTTCCGACCTTCTTGGCCACCGCCGCGCGCACGGCGTCCACGACCTTGTCCGCGATCGTGCGGGCCAGATAGTTGTTGGAGTCGTTGGTGGTCAGCTGGATGACGCCCTGCCGCGGCTTGTTGTCCACGGGCGAGGTGAGCGCCTTGGAGAAGTCGGCCGGCAGCGTCAGCGCGAACGTGTACTTGTTGTCCCGCACGCCGTCCTGGGCCTCGGAGTCGCTGACCCGGTGCCACTCGAACTTCGGGTTGGTCAGCAGCTCGTCCGCGACCTCGTTGCCGGCGTTGAGCGCCTTGCCCTGCACCTGCGCGCCCTGGTCGTCCACGACCAGCGCGACCGGCAGCGACTTGAGGTTGTTGTACGGGTCCCAGTTCGCGTACAGGTACATCGCGCCGTACAGCAGCGGCACGATGACCAGCGCGAGAACAGCGATCTTGGGCAGCTTGCCCGCCGTGATGCGGCGCAACTCGGTGGCCGCCAACCGGATGGGGCTCACTGACCCTCCTCCTGAACCTGCATGAATGCCAACGTCTCGGGCTGCTCGCGGTCGCCGATGCGGGCCGCGGTCACGTCCAGCAGCCGCGCGGAGGTCTCGCTGCACAGCACCACCACGGCCAGGCCGTTCTCGGCCGCCTTGGTGGCGGTGGTCCACCAGGTGTGGGGGCCGGCGCCGTGCCGGTCGGGCAGCACGAGCACGAGCGCCTCGGTGCCGGGACGCTGCGTGGCGACCTCGACCAGCAGGCGGGTGCGGACCTCGGCCGGCACCGACTCGAAGCGGACGTTGGCGTGCTCACGGGCGTCGTGCGCGAGCAGCCAGTCGGCGACCGCCTTGCGGTTCGCCGGCTGGCTCGCGAAGGCGAGCTCCTCGCCGATCACGGCGCCCAGCGTCAGCGCCTCCTCGGGGGAGGACACGTCCGGCGCGTCCACGATCGCCACCAGGCGGCGCAGCGCGGCGTCATCGGGCTTGCCGTCCACCAGCACCTGACCGACACTCGGCTTCATCCGGCCGCCCAGCGCGAGGGCGAAGGCGGTGTGGCCGGTGCCGGGCTCGCCGGCGACGAGGGCGAGTTCGCCCGTCCGCACGCGCAGCGAGGTCGGGTGCAGCAGCGGGCCGTGCGCCCCGTCGATGCCGACGCTCTGGACGTGGATCTCCACCGAGCCTCCTTGAACTGACTGGTCAGTTCAAATAGTGCGGCAACCCGGTGCCGGATCGCAAGCCAGGGTGACGTGATCTCGACCCTAGGGGCGACTACCGCAGCGCGCCCGCCGGGCGCACCTCCCACTGGGTCCACAGTGGCCGGTAGCCCTGACGGGGCCAGAACACCGACGACAGCGGGTTCGGCGGGTTGTAGTGCAGGAAGTAGCCGACGGTCCGGTGGCCGGCGAAGTGATTGTGCACGACCGCCATGAGCTGCTGGCCGATTCCGGCGCCCCTTGCCCCTGGGAGCACCGAAAGACAGTTCACATAACCCCACAGGCCGGTCGGCAGCTGTCGAGCGCTCCTCGTGCCGGGCGTGTTGGCGATGATTGCCGTCTCGGCCAGGCCGACGACGACGCCGTCCCGCTCGGCCACCCACACGTCGTCGGTCATGCCCAGCCGGCCGGCCATGGCCGCCCGGCGCGTCCGCTCCGACTCGGCCCGCAGGATCGCCGCCCCGACCTTCGCCGAGTACCGGACCTCGGCCATGGCCAGTTCCACCACGGCCTCCTCGTCCGAGGCCAGGGCCGGCCGGACGGTCACGGTCAGCGAGGGCGCCCGGACCGTGGTCGGCGCTCGCACGCCGGTGATCGTGAGCGGGTGGAGGCCGTGGTCCAGGAACACCCGGGTGCAGTCGACGTCCCGGCTGGGCCAGACCACCGTCACCGCCGTGTCCGGGCCGCGGTCGCCGACCCGGTCCAGCCACTGCCGGAAGGCCCGCAGCACCGCGTCCATGCCGGCCGCGCCGGTGTGGCCGACCAGCGGCTGCAGCTCGTACGTGTCGGCCGCCGACCACAGCCAGGACGGCATGCCCGGCGTGGTCGTCCGGTGCGTGACGACCGCCGCCACCCTCGTGCCGTCCGGCAGTGCGGCGTTGATCACCTCGCCCGGATCGGGCGACGGCGCGGGCGGCAGCACCCGGTCCAGCCGCGCGAACCGGTCCTCCTGCGCGGCCAGCAGGGTGGCCGTCACGGTCACGCCGGCCGTCGGCAGCGGAAGATCGCCGTGCCCGGGAACAGCCGGCCGCGCAGCGGGCTCCACTGGCCCCACTCGCGGTCGTGCCCGGCCGGCCACTCCGGCTCCACCAGGTCCTCCAGCACCAGGCCCGCCCCGGCCAGCTGGCGCACGTAGTCGCCGAGCGTGCGGTGGTGCTCCACGTACGTGGCGTTGCCGTCCCCGTCGACCTCCAGGTACGGGGTGCGGTCGAAGTAGGACTGGACGACGGTCAGGCCCATCGGGCCCGGGTCGTCCGGAAAGATCCAGCGCATCGGGTGCGTCACCGAGAACACCCACGGCCCGCCCGGCCGCAGCACCCGGGCCACCTCCCGGAACACCGCGCCGGCGTCGGCCACGAAGGGCACTCCGCCGAACGCCGAGCAGGCGGCGTCGAAGCTCTCGTCGGCGAAGGGCAGCTGGTCGGCGCTGGCCCGGA
>NZ_KK037166.1:3133077-3156213 GCF_000568255.1 Kutzneria sp. 744 | reverse complement strand
CGCCGACCTCGCGCTTGGCCGCGCCCGCCGTGCCGAGCATGTCCTCGGCTCCTGCGTAGCGTTCCTGCGTGCTCACACTGCTCCTTCTGGGGACCGGGTTTGCCCGGCCGTCACGGGCGCGCGTACGATATGGGCCGCGTAGTAGGTTCTGTGCTGCCCACAACTTTGGACTCAGAGCTTCTTGACCATGGCCTGGAGTTCTGGCGGCGCACGCAGCACGACAACTTCAGGCCCCTAAACCCAATCCGTACCGGAGCAACCCACCTAATGTCCACCGACACCACCATTGTCCCGGCTTCGACGCCCCCGAAGCAGCAGATCGCCGTCAACGATATCGGCACGGAGGAGGACTTCCTCGCCGCTATCGACCTGACGATCAAGTACTTCAACGACGGCGACATCGTTGAGGGCACCATCGTCAAGGTCGACCGGGACGAGGTCCTGCTCGACATCGGCTACAAGACCGAGGGCGTCATCCCCTCGCGCGAGTTGTCGATCAAGCACGACGTCGACCCCAACGAGGTCGTCAAGGTCGGCGACGAGGTCGAGGCGCTTGTCCTTCAGAAGGAGGACAAGGAAGGCCGCCTGATCCTCTCCAAGAAGCGGGCTCAGTACGAGCGCGCCTGGGGCACCATCGAGGCCCTCAAGGAGAAGGACGAGCCGGTCAAGGGCACGGTCATCGAGGTGGTCAAGGGTGGTCTCATCCTCGACATCGGCCTGCGTGGCTTCCTGCCGGCCTCCCTGGTCGAGATGCGCCGGGTCCGCGACCTGCTGCCCTACGTCGGGCGCGAGCTCGAAGCCAAGATCATCGAGCTGGACAAGAACCGCAACAACGTGGTCCTGTCCCGCCGTGCGTGGCTGGAGCAGACGCAGTCCGAGGTCCGCAGCGAGTTCCTCAACCAGCTGCAGAAGGGCCAGGTCCGCAAGGGCGTCGTCTCCTCGATCGTCAACTTCGGCGCCTTCGTCGACCTTGGCGGCGTGGACGGCCTCGTGCACGTCTCCGAGCTGTCCTGGAAGCACATCGACCACCCCTCCGAGGTCGTCGAGGTCGGCCAGGAGGTCACCGTCGAGGTGCTGGACGTCGACATGGAGCGCGAGCGCGTCTCCCTGTCGCTGAAGGCGACTCAGGAAGACCCGTGGCGCCAGTTCGCCCGCACCCACGCCATCGGCCAGATCGTGCCCGGCAAGGTCACGAAGCTGGTTCCGTTCGGCGCGTTCGTGCGGGTCGACGAGGGCATCGAGGGCCTGGTCCACATCTCCGAGCTGGCCGAGCGCCACGTGGAGATCCCGGAGCAGGTCGTCCAGGTCAACGACGACGTCATGGTCAAGGTCATCGACATCGACCTCGACCGTCGCCGGATCTCGCTGTCGCTGAAGCAGGCGAACGAGGGCTTCACCACGGAGACCGAGTTCGACCCGACCCAGTACGGCATGGCCGCCGAGTACGACTCCGAGGGGAACTACATCTACCCCGAGGGCTTCGACCCGGAGACCCAGGACTGGCAGGAAGGCTTCGACAAGCAGCGCGAGGAGTGGGAGCGGCAGTACGCCGAGGCCCACACCCGCTACGAGGCCCACATGAAGCAGATCGTGAAGGCCGCCGAGGCCGACGCCGAGGCGCAGGGGGAGACCAACTACTCCTCCGGCAGCACCGAGGCTCCGGCTCAGGGTGGCGGCTCCCTCGCCAGCGACGAGCAGCTCGCCGCTCTCCGCGAGAAGCTGTCCGGCGGCGCGTGAGCGTCCGGTAGGTAGCTAGGCCAGAAGAGCCCCCGCTCCCCGGAGCGGGGGCTTCTTCATACAGGGTCTTCATGCAGGGAAGGACGCCTTACCCGCGTTGAGCGAGGGTAAGGCGTCCTTCCCTGCGTCAGGCGGGTGGTTGGATGGTGCTCATGCTGCAGATCGGGTTGACCGGAGGCATCGGCGCCGGCAAGTCCACCGTCGCCCGGCGACTGGCCGAGCTCGGCGCGACGGTCGTCGACTCCGACAAGATCGCCCGCGAGGTCGTCGAGCCGGGCACCGATGGCCTCAGGGAGATCGTCGCGGCCTTCGGGGCCGACGTGCTGGCCGAGGACGGGAGCCTGAACCGGCCGGCGCTGGCGGCCAAGGTGTTCGGCAACGACGAGAACCGGGCCCGGCTCAACTCGATCGTGCACCCGAGGGTGCGGGACCGGGCCGTCGAGCTGACCGGCAAAGCCCCAGCTGACGGCATCGTGGTGCAGGACATCCCGCTGCTCGTCGAGAACGGCATGGCCCCGGCTTTTCACCTGGTCGTGGTGGTCGACGCCGAGGTGGAACTGCGCGTGCACCGGCTGACCACCAGTCGCGGCATGGACGAAAAGGACGTACGGGCGCGAATCGCCGCACAGGCCTCGGAGCGGCAGCGCCGCGAGGCAGCCGACGTGTGGCTGGACAACAGCGGCGCCGAGAACGACATTCGGGCGGCGGTCGACGAGCTGTGGCACGACCGGCTGCTGCCGTTCGAGCAGAACGTCCGCAAGCGGACCTACCCGGGCCGGGGCGGCCCGAAGATCGTCGAGCCGGACCCGGAGTGGGCCCGGCAGGCCCGGCGGCTGATCGCCCGCGTGACACTGGCGGCGGGGGACAAGGCCCTGCGGGTCGACCACGTCGGGTCGACGGCGGTGCCCGGCCTGGCGGCCAAGGACGTGATCGATCTCCAACTGACGGTCGCGAGCCTCGCCGACGCCGACGCCCTGGCGGAAACCCTGACCGGGGCCGGTTTTCCGGTGCTGCCGGAGTTCACCCGGGACACTCCCAAGGCGACGGACCCGGACCCTGAGCACTGGCGCAAGCGCACCCACGCCAGCGCGGACCCGGGCCGCTGGGCCAACCTGCACATCCGGGTCGTCGGCTCGCCGGGCTGGCGCTACGCCCTGCTGTTCCCGGCCTGGCTGCGGGCCGACGACGACGCCCGCGCCGAGTACGAGGCGGTGAAACGTGAGGCTGCCCCGCGTTTTGCCGACATCCCGTCCTACGGCGACGCCAAGAACCCCTGGTTCGACCAGGCCGACGCCCGGGCCGAGGCCTGGGCGGAGAAGGCGGGCTGGACGCCCTGACGTTGGTCCCCGCCTAACGGAGCCGCAGGCGTGGCCGGGCGGGGAACGACCACTGCGACGTCGCCCGGGACGCGCTACCGGGCGAGGAAGTCCTTACAGGGGCGGCCAGACGTCGAAGATGTCCAGGTGGCTCAGCCACGCGTTGAGGTCGTGGCGGAAGTGGCTGATCTCCTCGAGCGTGCGGTGCACGGTGCGCAGCGCCAGATCGGCGTCGCCGGGGCGCAGCACGCGGCCGGCGACGGCGGCGGCGAACTCCTCGGAGCGCACGATGCGGGCGGTGGTGCCGCCGGGCACGGCCAGTCCCAGCAGCAGGTCGGTGGTGCGCCACGACCGCGTGTCGCGCTGCACCCGGACCGCGGTCAGCGTGCTCGGCGTCGGCCGGCCGTGACGGGAGCGGGACCGCAGATGGGTCAGGCGCAGGCCCAGATCGGGCAGCAGCCAGGTGACCTCGCACTCGGAGAACGGGTCCTCCGGTGTCGGGCATTCCATCCGGAGCCCCCACCGTTCCACCACGCATGTCGTCAGGTGTCGCGTGCCACCGGACGAGTAGCTGCGGACCCCGGTGAAGGTGTCGACGGTGTCGACCAGCTGCGGAGTGATGACCGTTCCCACGCGACCCGAGGGTAGCCCTAGGTGTTCGCCCGGTGACCGTCCGGGTCGATTCGTTACATCACGCATTGTGGCCGTTTGGATACCGAATGGGTTGCGGACGTTCCCGTCAGTCGAACGGCTCTTGACCCCGATTTCGGTCATCGGCTAATGCCCCAGGCCAGTTCGACGCCCTCGGCGGCCAGCCACCGCTGGATGTCGTAACCATGGGCCGCGATTCCGGCCACCGCCCGGTAGGTGCCTTCCAGGGCCACCTGGGCGTCGTGGGCGCTGAGCACGCCCAGTCGTACCGCGGTCATCAGCTCGTCGGTGTCGAGCACCTCGACCTCACGGCCGGTGCGCACCAGCAGGTCCAGGTAGAGGTCCACGGTCCGCCAGACCTGCTCGTCGGGCTGCACGTGGACGATGTCGACATAGAAGTCGTAGTCCCGCTCGTGTCCCGCGTGCCAGCTCTGCTTGGTGACGCGCAGTCCGTGCGTGGGCAGCAGCCACGACTCGAAGTGGCTGAGCTGGGGATGGCCCACCACGGCCCGCGACATGTACAGGCCGTGCTCGGTGAGGCGGTACTCGTCGACCGTCCGCACCTGGCGCTTGGGATCCGTGTTGGTCATCGCCTTCAGGTCGAACAGCTCGACCTTCGGCGGATGGACATGGGCCTCGCCGCGGACCTGGGTTGGCACGTGCACGGTCATGCCGACATCGTCTGACCTGCGGGGCGGTCACTGCCATCCTCCGGCAGGGTCAAATTCCGACCGCTGTCGGGCGCCTGCGTTCGGTCAGCTTGTGATGGAAGTGCCCACGCTGCTCACCGTGAGCAGCGGGCCGACCGAGCCGGCGCAGCCCCGGCCGGAGCTCGGCAGGAACATCGCGGCGGTCTCGTTCGGCGGGTAGACCCGCAGGCCACGCACGTCGACCGGCTTGCACTGGTCGGCCGGGAACGGGTCCGCGTTGACGATGATCAGGCCGGCGTTGGTGCTGGAGCCGGGACGCAGCGTGATCGCCGGGCCCTGGTTGCCGCTGCGGTTGGCCGCCTGTCCGACCTGTTGGCCGTTGTCGCCGGTCACGAACGAGACGCCCGGGAAGCCCTGGAGGGTGCAGGTGCGCTGGCCCGTATTGGTGAACTGGATCGAGGTGTACGTCTTCTGCATCGCATGGTCGGAGTCGTGCCCGAACGACAGTTTCAGCTCACTCGACTTGCAGTTCGACGGATTGCTCGACACCACCGGCTGCGCCCCGTTGTCGCTCGTTTGCTGCGTGCCCGTTCCGCCGTCCGACGCCGCGTTGGCCGGCTGCGCGGGCGTGGTCGTCGCCGAGGCACTGGTGGTGGTGTTTCCACTGGTGATGGGGGTGACGGTGGCGGAGATCTGGGCGCCGCCGCAGGCGCTCAGCACGAAGGCGCCGGCGATGCAGGCCACTCCGACAGCAATAGTGGAACGCATGGTGTTCTCCCCGACTGTGCGGCGCGGCGGAATGGTGGATCTAATCGCCTCGCCATGGTGGATCTGATGTAGAGAGGATGTTTGTGCGGCCATTTGGTTGAGGCAGTGTGATGTGGATTACAGGCGATGAACCGGCCTTGAGAAGCCGCGTTGGGGCAGGGATGGGGGTGGCAGTCAGCGTCGCGAGGCCGCGCCGGTGCCTGGAGTGGTTGGCGGATTTCGCCCGCCGCCACCCGACGCGCCCCGCCACCCAGGCCGATGCGGCGGGCTAAATCCGGCAAGCGAAGGCACCGGGTTCGAGCGGCCGAGCCGCGCTGCCGGAGGCGGCGCCATGAAACTGTCAGGGTGGTCTCCTACTCTGTGGGTGTGGCTGATTCACCTGTGCTTGCTTCCTCGGAGTTCCGACCCGTCAGTGACATCCCGCGTGCGGACGGCCGGTTCCGGGTGGTCGCCGACTACCAGCCGTCGGGCGACCAGCCGCAGGCCATCGCGGAGCTGGAGCGGCGGCTGACGCGCGGCGAGCCGGACGTGGTGCTGCTGGGCGCCACCGGCACCGGCAAGTCAGCCACCACGGCGTGGCTGGTGGAGAAGCTGCAGCGGCCGACGCTGGTGATGGCGCCGAACAAGACCCTGGCGGCGCAGCTGGCCAACGAGCTGAAGGGGTTCTTCCCCGACAACGCGGTCGAGTACTTCGTCAGCTACTACGACTACTACCAGCCCGAGGCCTACATCCCGCAGACGGACACCTACATCGAGAAGGACTCCTCGATCAACGAGGACGTGGAGCGGCTGCGCCACTCCGCGACGATGAGCCTGCTGACCCGACGGGACACCATCGTGGTCGCCTCGGTGTCGTGCATCTACGGCCTCGGCACGCCCCAGTCCTACCTGGACCGCTCGGTGCAGCTGAAGGTCGGCGGCGAGGTGGAGCGCGACCTGTTCCTGCGCGCGCTGGTGGACGTGCAGTACACGCGCAACGACATCGCCTTCGCCCGCGGCACGTTCCGGGTGCGGGGCGACACCGTGGAGATCATCCCGGCCTACGAGGAACTGGCCGTGCGGGTCGAGTTCTTCGGCGACGAGATCGACCGGCTCTACTACCTGCACCCGCTGACCGGCGAGATCGTGCGCGAGGTCGACGAGTTGCGCATCTTCCCGGCGACGCACTACGTGGCCGGGCCGGAGCGCATGGAGCGGGCGATCACCGCCATCGAGGCCGAGCTGGCCGAGTCGCTGGCCCGGATGGAGAAGCAGGGCAAGCTGCTGGAGGCGCAGCGGCTGCGCATGCGCACCACGTACGACATCGAGATGATGCGCCAGGTCGGCTTCTGCTCCGGCATCGAGAACTACTCCCGGCACATCGACGGCCGCGGCGCCGGCACCGCGCCGGCCACGCTGATCGACTACTTCCCCGAGGACTTCCTGCTCGTCATCGACGAGTCGCACAACACCGTGCCGCAGATCGGCGGCATGTACGAGGGCGACGCCTCGCGCAAGCGCAACCTGGTCGAGCACGGCTTCCGGCTGCCCAGCGCCCTGGACAACCGGCCGCTGACCTGGGAGGAGTTCCAGGACCGGATCGGACAGACCCTGTACCTGTCGGCGACGCCCGGCCCGTACGAGATGGGCCAGGCCGGCGGCGAGTTCGTGGAGCAGGTGATCCGCCCGACCGGCCTGGTCGACCCGCAGGTGGTGATCAAGCCGACCGAGGGCCAGATCGACGACCTGGTGCACGAGATCCGGGCCCGGGCCGAGCGGGACGAGCGGGTGCTGGTCACCACCCTGACCAAGAAGATGGCCGAGGACCTCACCGACTACCTGCTGGAACTGGGCATCCGGGTGCGGTACCTGCACTCCGAGGTGGACACCCTGCGCCGCGTCGAGCTGCTGCGGCAGCTCCGGCTGGGCGACTACGACGTGCTGGTCGGCATCAACCTGCTGCGGGAGGGCCTCGACCTGCCCGAGGTGTCGCTGGTGGCGATCCTCGACGCCGACAAGGAGGGCTTCCTGCGCTCCGGCACCTCGCTGATCCAGACCATCGGCCGCGCCGCCCGCAACGTGTCGGGCGAGGTGCACATGTACGCCGACCGGATCACCGCCTCGATGGAGTACGCCATCGAGGAGACCAACCGTAGGCGGGACAAGCAGATCGCCTACAACACCGAGCACGGCATCGACCCGCAGCCGCTGCGCAAGAAGATCGCCGACATCCTCGACAAGGTCTACGCCGAGGCCGAGGACACCGACGGCGTCAAGGTCGGCGGCTCCGGCCGCAACGCCTCCCGCGGCAAACGGGCCACCGGCGCCGACGGCGGCCGGGCCGCCTCCGCCGGCGTGCTGGTGGACCGCGACGTCAAGAACATGCCCCGGGCCGCGCTGGCCGACCTCGTGCAGCAGCTCACCGACCAGATGATGGCCGCCGCCCGCGACCTCCAGTTCGAGCTGGCCGGCCGCATCCGTGACGAGATCGCCGACCTCAAGAAGGAGCTGCGCGGCATGGACGCCGTCGGTCTCAAGTAGACCGGTACGTCGATGGCCAGACCCCCGAACACGAGCACGCCCCGTCGCTGGATCGCTCGTACGAGAAGCGGCCCTAGGTGCCGACCACGCGGGTGCCGGTGAGCCAGTCGTGCAGGGCGCGGCGCTGGGGATGCACGAGGGCCAGGCCGATGCTGACGGGCACGATGACGTAGACGCAGCCGAGGCAGAAGCAGGCGGTCTGTTGGGTGCCGAGGTGCATCCACAGGCGGCTGAGGCCAAGGTGGGCGAGGAACCAGGGGCTGAGCTTGATGGCGGTGCGCAGGGCCAGCTGCCAGGCTGTGGCCCGGGATCCGTCGTTGCGGACCACGCGCAGGCCCACCCGGCGCTTGCCGAGGCTGCCCTGGCGGCGGCTGGTTTCGGTGAGCACGAGGTAGATGCCGACGGGCAGCAGGCCGATGGCGACGGTGACCAGGTCGGCGGACAGCTCGCTGGAGGCGCTCCACCCGGGTTCGAGGCCTAACGCCCGCAGCCCGATGGCCACGCCGCCGATCAGCAGCAGCCAGGCCAGCGCGACGAGGCAGTCCACGAGGCAAGCTTCGGTCCGGGCCCTTGACCCGGCCCGCACCTGGACGTGACGCGGCAACTGCTCACCCCCGACCGAACTGCTTCAGCCGACAACAAGATCATTAGATCACGCCGCCGACCGGACCGGGCTCGTCGAGCCGAATCGTATCGGCACGAACCGGTTCCGAGGTCAGCCCGCGAACGGCCCAACCTCCGCCCCCGGTAAGCCGAACGCCCCCGCCTGATGCCACATGCGCTTCCCACGTGGCATCAGGCGCCATATGGGAAGCGCATGTGGCGAAACGCGTGCTTGTCGGCTGGGGCTGCTGCGGAGTACTTTCCTAGTTGGAAAGTACTCTCAAGGGGGAAAGATGAACGAGGACATCGAGGCGGCGGAGGCTGCGAGGGCGCTGGAGGAGATCGGACGGCGGCGGGAGCAGGTGGTGCGGCGCAAGGTGTTTCCAGCCTGGTACTGGTGGGCGCACGCGGGCCTGATGGTGGTGCTCGCGGCGGCGGTCGAGCATGGCGGCGGCGTTGCCCTCGGCGTGGGGATCGGCGTGTTCGTGGCGGGTGGCCTCACCCTCGACGTGCCGGTGTCCCGCAGGGCTCGCGCGGCGGCGCCGTACCGTGGCCTGGGCGGGCCGGAGGCGTCCCGCCGGACCCTGATCGGGTTGGTGGGCTTCATCGCGGTGGTGCTCGGTGTGGCGGTGGCGGTCGGGTTGAGCCTGCGCGCGGCGGGAGCGCCCTACCCGGCCACGAGCGCCGCGGTGGCCGCCGGGCTGGTGTTCGCGATCGCCGGCCCGATGCTGGTGCGGCTGGAAGCGAACATGCTGCTGCGGCGGGGCCGCCGGTGACCACGCCGCGGTTCGACGAGCTCATTCACGCGCCGACCCGGTTGTCGCTGGTCGCCTTTCTCGCCGCGACGACGTGGGCCGACTTCACGGTCCTGCGCGACAGCGTGGGCCTGTCCGACTCCGCGCTGTCCAAACAGCTCACCACCCTGGCCGACGCCGGCTACGTCGAGATCCGCAAGGCCTTCGTCGGCAAGCGGCCGCGCACCTCGGCCCGGCTCACGGCCGACGGCCGCACCGCGTTCGACCGGCATGTGTCGGCCCTGCAGGAAATTGTCGCCCGCGCCGGTGGATCCGTGATCCCGACCGAGAGTCAGGCGTGACGGGCGCGGTAGCGGAGCATGAGGAAGTTCTCGTCGGTCAACACCGAAGCCAGCTCCAACTCCCGAGGCGCCACGGGGGGAGGACCGAAGGCGATGCGGCTGGCGTCGCCACCGGCCAGCAAAGGGGAGATGGACAGGCAGAGTTGGTCGACGAGGCCGGCCTCGATGAGACCGCCGAACAGGTGTGGACCGCCCTCGCAGCTGACGCGGCGGAGGCCCCGCTTGTCGAGTTCGGCCATGGCCACCGAGAGGTCGACGTCGGCGTCGCCGGTGATGACGACGTCGGCGCCGGCGTCGGAGAGAGCCGTCAACCGATCCTCGGGCGCCGAGGCGCAGGTGAGGACGATGGAAGGAACCACGGTGTCGGTGACCAACGGCGAGTCGGGGGCGATGGTGGCCCGCCGGGTGACGACGGCGATGGGCGGAACGGGGCGCAGCCCGAGGCGGGCGCGGACGGCGGAGCGCACCTCGCCGGACTTGACGCCGCCGTAGCCCTCGATGGCGGCGGTGCCGGCCCCGACGAGGACGACGTCGGCCAGGGTCCGCCCGAGCATGAAGACCTTCTTGTCGGCCGGCCCGGACAGGCCGTGCGACTTGCCGCCGACCGTGACGGCGCCGTCGGGGCTGGAGACGAAGTTGACCTGCACCCACGGCCGGGACAGCTCGGCGGGGTAGTCGTAGAGCCGCTCTAGCTCGGTGTCGTCGATGTCACGGGCGTGGGGCAGGAGCATGCGCACGGTCTCATCCCAGCACGACACTACGATTCGCACATGACCACCCCGCGCCTGATCGACCGGAGTCCCACGATCAGCGGGGACGAGATCGTCGCGGCCATGGTCCCGCCGCCCCGCTTCGGCGATGTCAGCTTCGACAGCTACATCCCGAACGCGGACGAGCCCAGCCAGGCGGAAGCGGTCCGCCAGGGCCGGGCCTTCGCGGCCAGGGTCGCCGGCGACACCCGGTCGAAGTCCTGGGTGCGGAACCTGTTCGGCGCCAAGGACGAGGGCAAGAAAGGCCTGTACCTGGACGGCGGCTTCGGCGTCGGCAAGACGCACCTGCTGGCGTCGGTGTGGCACGAGGTCCCGGGCCCGAAGGCCTACGGCACCTTCGTCGAGCTCACGCACCTGGTGGGCGCGCTGAGTTTCATGGAGGCGGTGAAGCGCCTGTCCGAGCACCGCCTGCTGGCGATCGACGAGTTCGAGCTGGACGACCCGGGCGACACGACGCTGGTCACACGGCTGCTCCAGGAGCTCACCGCGGCGGGCACGTTCGTGGCGGCGACGTCGAACACGCTGCCGGAGAAGCTGGGGGAGGGCCGGTTCGCGGCGGACGACTTCCTGCGCGAGATCCGCAGCCTGTCCCAGCGGTTCGACGTCGTGCGGGTGGACGGCCCCGACTACCGGCACCGCGGCCTGCCGGACGCGCCGGACCCGATGACCGACGAGCAGCTGGTCCGCAACGCCGAAAACACCCCGGGCGCCACGCTCGACGACTTCGACGAGCTGTGCGCGCACCTCGCCAAGCTCCACCCGTCCCGCTATGGACGGCTGGTCACCGACGTGACGGCCGTGCACCTGCGCAACGTGCACGCCGCACCGGACCAGGACGTGGCGCTACGCCTGGTGGCCTTCGCCGACCGCCTGTACGACCGCGCGGTCCCGGTCGCGGTGTCGGGCCTGCCGCTGTCGGAGCTGTTCACCGACGAGATGCTGCGCGGCGGCTACCGCAAGAAGTACCTGCGGGCGGTGTCGAGGCTGATCGCGCTGTCCCGCGAAGCGCACGTCACGGGTTGACCTCGAAGTCCCGGCCTTCCAACCCGCGGCCGTGCTTGCTGAAGTGCTCCAGGGCGACCTCGATGAACAGGCCCTGCGCGGTCAGCGCCACCGGCCCGTCCGCGGCGTTGAGCCGCCCGACGGCGCTGGTGTAGATCTTGCGGCCGAGCATGCCGTCGACCTGGGCCCGGATGTGCAGCACGGAGCCCACCGGCACCGGCCGCCGGAAGTCGGTCTCCAGCCGTCCGGTGACGGCCGGGATGTGGGTGAGCATGCCCAGCATGCCGAGCACCTCGTCGAACGCGCACGCCAGCAGGCCGCCGTGGGCCAGGCCCGGGGCGCCCTGGTGGTGCTCGGTGACGTGGAAACGGCCGTCGACGGTCAGCCCTTCGCCGGCCCGGGCCCGCATGTGCAGGCCGCTTTCGATGTCGCCGCAGGCGAAGCACTGCGAGTAGTGCACCGGCAGTTCCTCGCCGGGCGCGGGCGCGTCGGGATGCCGCGGCGGCAGCACCGCGCCCTCGGGTAGCTCGACCTTGTTCACCCGGCAAGTATCAAACGCTGCTCCATGCCGGCGATCACCAGGTCCAGTCCGAACTCGAACTGGGTGTCCCCGCCGACGGTCTGGCGCAGCGCGCCGGCGTGCTCGACCAGCGTGGGATACCGCTCGGGCGGCAGGCCGGTCATTATCTGCCGCACCTTCTCGCGCCGCTCCGGATCCCGGTTCTCCTCCAGCAGACGCACTTCCAGCGTGGTCACGCCGACGACGAAGCCCAGCAGGGTGGTGTAGGCGCGGGCCGCGTTCTCGGCGTTGAACCCGCCCTCGACCAGGGCCTTGAGCAGCGACTCGGCCGACTCGGCGGACTCGTGCCCGGCCAGCGGGCGCTGCTGGAGCAGCCCGGTCAGGCACGGGTGCTCCAGGATCTGGCCGCGCAGCCGCCGGCAGATGGTGCGGATCTGGTGCTGCCAGCCGCCGTACGCGGTGGTCAGCGCGGCGGCGCCCAGCGCGTGGTCGCGCACGGCGTCGAGGAGCTCGTCCTTGCCACGGAAGTAGGTGTACAGCGTCATCGGCGCGACACCCAGGTTCTTGGCCAGCGCCCGCAGGCTGAACGCCTCGACGCCGACCTGGTCGAGCAGGTTCAGCGCGGAGGCGACGATGAGCTCCGCGCTCAGTGTGTTGCGGGGCACCCTCGTCCGGGCTGTCGTCTCCATGCCGTACACTGTACCGTACGGCGTACGGAACGGCGACGAAGGAGTCACACGGTGCGTGCGGTGCAGGTCAGCGAGTTCGGTGGGCCCGAGGTGCTCAAGGTGGTGGAGCTGCCCAGGCCGGTGCCGGCGGCCGGCCAGCTGCTGGTCAAGGTGGATCGGGCCGGCATCAACTACGCCGACACCCATCAGGCCGAGAACTCCTACCTCTCGCAGCAGTCGCTGCCCTTCATCCCCGGCGGCGAGATCGTCGGCCGCACCGAGGACGGCCGCCGAGTCGTGGCCCTGAGCGCCGGCGGCGGCTACGCCGAGTACGCCCTCACCCACGAGAGCCTGGCCTTCGAGGTGCCCGACGGCGTCTCCGACGCGGCCGCCCTCGCCCTGATCGTGCAGGGCACCACCGCCTGGCACCTACTGCGCACCTCCTCGCACATGCAGGTCGGCGAGTCGGTCGTGGTGGTCTCCGCGGCCGGCGGCGTCGGCACGCTCGCCGTGCAGCTGGCCAAGCTGTGGGGCGCGGGCCGCGTCATCGGCACTGCCTCTTCGGACGGCAAAAGGGGCCTGGCCGTGGACCTCGGCGCGGACGTGGCCATCGACGCCGAGCCGACCGACACCCTGACCGAGCGCCTGATCGAGGCCAACGGCGGCAAGCGCGTCGACATCGTGCTGGAGATGACCGGCGGCGGCGTTTTCGACGCCTCGCTGAGCGCGCTGGACTCCTTCGGCCGCCTCGTCGCCTACGGCGCCGCCTCCCGCACCACGGGCTCGCCCGTGGCCCCGAACAAGCTGATGGCGTACTCCAAGTCGGTGATCGGCTTCTGGTTGCAGGACTGCTTCCGCCGTCCCGGCATGATGAAGGACGCGATGAACGAGCTGTTCGGGCTGGTGGCCACCGCCAAGCTCAAGCCGCTGCTCGGCGGCGACTACGCGCTGAGCGACGCCGCGCAGGCGCACATCGACATCCGCTCGCGCAAGACCGTGGGCAAGCTGGTCCTCGACCCGAGCAAATAACGGATTTGGTGGGCAGAGCCCGTTAGGTCACCATGGGCCCTTATGGGGTTCCTAGAGGCCGGCGGGCTCGCTTATCAGCTCTCCGACGGCCGGCAGCTGTTCAGCGACGTCACCTTCCGGGTGTCGCAGGGGCACGTGGCCGCGATCGTCGGTGAGAACGGCGCCGGCAAGACGACGCTGCTGCGCATCCTGTCCGGCGAGCTGACGCCGGCCGACGGCGGTGTCGTCGTGCAGGGCGGCCTCGGCGTGATGCCGCAGTTCATCGGCTCGGTGCGTGACGAGTCGACGGTCCGCGACCTGTTGCTCGCCGTCGCCGTGCCCGCGTTGCGGGCCGCCGCGAAGGAACTGGACGAGGTCGAACTCCTGTTGATGGAGGTCGACGACGAGCCGACGCAGATGCGCTACGCCGACGCGCTGGCCGCGTGGGGCGAGCTCGGCGGCTACGACCTCGAGGTGCTGTGGGACGTCGTCACCGTTGCCGCGCTGGGCATCCCGTACGACCGGGCCCGTTTTCGGGGCGTGCGAACGATGTCCGGCGGCGAGCAGAAGCGGCTCGTGCTGGAAGCCCTGCTGCGCGGCAACGATCAGGTCCTGATGCTCGACGAGCCGGACAACTACCTTGACGTGCCGGGAAAGCGCTGGCTGGAGGAGCGGCTCCGCGAGACGAACAAGGCCGTGCTGCTGGTCAGCCACGACCGTGAGCTGCTGGCCAACGCGGCCACGCACATCATCGCGCTGGAGGCCCGCACGACCTGGGTGCACGGCGGCGGATTCGCCACCTGGAAACGAGGCCCGCGCCGCGCGTTGGGCCCGCGTCGCCGAACTGCACAAGCGCTGGGACGAGGAGCATGTGCGGCTGATCGAGCTCGTGAAGGAGTTGCAGCGCCAGGCGGCGAGCAGCCCGGACATGGCTTCGAGGTACCGCGCGATGCAGACCCGCCTGCGCAAGTACGAGGAGAGCCCGCGGCCGCCGGAGCTGCCGCAGGAGCACGAGGTCAAGCCGCGACTGCGCGGTTCCCGCACCGGCGTCCGCGCGATCACGTGCGAGCAGCTGGAGCTGACCGGCCTGATGAAGCCGTTCGACGTCGAGGTGTTCTTCGGCGACCGGGTGGCGGTGTTGGGCTCCAACGGTTCCGGCAAGAGCCACTTCCTGCGGCTGCTCGGCGGCGGGGAGGTCGCGCACACCGGTTCGTGCCGGTTGGGCGCGCGGGTCGTGCCGGGACTGTTCGCGCAGACACATGAGCATCCGGAGTGGATCGGCCGCACGCTCGTGGATGTGTTGTGGCACGGGGAAGACGGCCGCAAGGGCCTCGACCGCGGCGCCGCGATGTCCGTGCTGAGCCGTTACGGCCTGGCCGCCAGCGGTGACCAGCGCTTCGAGACGTTGTCGGGCGGGCAGCAGGCGCGGTTCCAGATCCTGTTGCTCGAACTGTCCGGCGCGACCTTGCTGTTGTTGGACGAGCCCACCGACAACCTCGACCTCACCTCGGCCGAGGCGTTGCAGGACGCGCTGGAGGAGTTCACCGGCACGGTCGTGGCCGTGACCCACGACCGCTGGTTCTCCCGGTCCTTCGACCGCTTCCTGCTGTTCGGCTCCAACGGGATAGTTCACGAAGTACCGGAACCGGTGTGGGACGAGGGCCGCGTGGTCCGCACGAGGTGACTTTCGTTCACAAGAATCGGTCAGGACAGAATTGTTCACGTCGTTGGTCTGGACGGTCTACCGTGCGAACCCCTAAGTTCGCCTGATCCCTGACGACCGACGACTGTTTGGTGGACGCATGAGCTCCAAGGTGTGGGTCGCGGCCGCTCGTCGTGTGTCTGTCGTGCTGGCCGCCGCGCTCGTGGCGGCGGCCTGCGGCAGCGGCGGCAGCAGCGACACCGTGATCGGCAAGGCCTCCGGCGGGCACCTGACCATCGCGATCGCCGAGGACCAGCCGGGCAGCAGCCTCAAGGGCCTCAACGGGGACTACAGCGGCTTCGACATCGACGTGGCCCAGTTCGTGGCCAAGGAGCTCGGCGTCGACCCGTCCGGCATCACCTGGCGCTCCACCGTCAGCGCCGACCGGGAGACCGTGCTGGAGAACGGATCCGCCGACATGGTGGTGGAGACCTACTCCATCACCGACAAGCGTAAAAAGGTGATCTCCTTCGCCGGCCCGTACTTCGTGGCCGGGCAGGACCTGTTGGTGCGGCTGGGCGACACCTCCATCACCGGGCCCGAGTCGCTCAACGGCAAGCGCCTGTGCTCGGTCGCCGGCACCACCTCCGCGCAGGAGGTGAAGGACAAGTTCGCGCAGCAGACCAAGTTGGTCGAGTACGCGCACTTCTCCGAGTGCATCACCGCACTGCTGGCCCGCATCGTCGACGCCGTGACCACCGACGACCTCATCCTGGCCGGTTACGCCTCTCAGAACCCCGAGCTGCTCCAGGTGGTGGGCAAGACCTTCACCCAGGAGCGCTACGGCATCGGCGTGCGCAAGGGCGACACCGCGTCGGTCTCCAAGATCGACGACGCGATCAGCAAGATGATCAGCACCGGCGCCTGGAACTCCTCGCTGCAGCACAACTTCGGCGGCACCGGCTACAAGATCCCCTCCCCGCCCCAGGTCACCGAGCGCTAGCAAGATCAAGGGACCGATCCTGGCGTTGAACGTCAGGAAGGGCCCCTTACTGACGTTCAACGTCAGTAAGGGGCCCTTCCTGACATCAACTCAGTGGATCGCGCCCCACTGGTAGGTGACGGTGGCGCCGGCGGGGAGGGTGGCGTCGAAGGAGTGGGTGCCGTAGACGACGGTGAAGGTCTGCGTCGTGGTGCCGGTGTTGAGGGCCACCAACGACGTCGAGTGGTCCGGGTTGGTGAAGGCGACCGTGGTCAGCGGCGCGCCCTTGCTGGAGTTGGTGTCGACGGTGCTGGCGATGTGGGTGGCGCCGTTGGGAACGAACTTCGAGAAGTGCTCGATGTCGCGGTACTGGTCGTTGTAGGTCACGGCCTTGGTCGCCGAGTTGACGGTGATCGTGCCGTTGCAGGAGCCGCAACCGCCGAGGTGCGGGCCGTGGTTCTCGTCCAGCGCGATGTTCCAGTCGATGGAGCTGCGGCCCCAGTTCTGCATCACGCCGATGATCGTGGAGGAGTCGCCGCCCTCGCACTCGGTCATGAAGATGTCCTTGCCGGGGAAGGAGGCCCTGAGCCCGGTCTGCGCGGTCGGGTCGCCGAAGTAGCAGTGGTAGGCGGTGCCGGCGACCCAACGGTAGGCGTCGGTGGCCAGCAGGTCGTACGGGTAGTTCGGCTCCGGGTCCTCGCTCGCGCGCTGGTGCGAGGAGATGTCGCCGGGGTGCTCGGACCAGTTGTGGTCGAAGGCCAGGATCCTGGTGTGCAGCCCGGCGGCGTGGATCGCCGGCCCGAGCGCCTCGATGACCTTGGCCTCCTGCTCCCAGGGCAGGTCGGTGCCGGGATAGTTCTTGCGCTCCAACGCCTGCGGCTCGTTCTGCACGGTGAGGTAGTCCACCGGCACGCCGGCCCGCTGGTAGGCCTGGATGAACTTGACGAGGTACAGCGCGTAGGCCCGGTAGATCTTCGGGTCGTCGATCAGCTTGCCGTCGATCATCGAGCCGGAGGTCTTCATCCAGCCCGGCATGCTCCACGGGCTGGCCACGATCTGGATGCGCGGGTTGAGCTTCAGGGCCTGCCGCAGCAGCGGCAGGATCTGCGTCTCGTCGTGGGCGATGGTGAAGTGCCGCATCTGGTAGTCGGTCTGGCCGGCCGGCAGGTCGTCGTAGCTGTAGTCCTGGCCGACGGCGAAGTCCGAGGCGCCGATGGGCTGGCGCAGGAAGTTGATGCCCGCGCCCGTCCTGGGATCGAACAGGTTGCGCATCACCTCCGTCCGGTTCTCCGGCGTCAGGCCGTACAGGACGTTGGCCGAGGAGTCCGTTATCGCCGCCCCGAAGCCGGAAACCGACTGGTATCTCACGTTCGGGTCCACGTGCACGGTCACGGGCGTCTTGGTGACGGTGCCGTTGAGCGGAAGCGACCCGTCCGTCGGCGTTTCCACGCCGGGCGTGGTCAGCCACTCGTGCACGGTGGTCGGGTTGGCGGGTGGGGCGGTCGCGGCGGCGGGAGCCGCGGTTGCTGCGTTCGTCACCGGCAGCACTGCCGCGGCGGCCGCGACAGCGAGGCTCAACAGAAGGCGGGTTCGCATCAGGCGATGGTCCTTTGTTCACGCTGATGAACGGCGGCGGTTTTGCGGTGTTACCGGTTCAGGGCAGGTGAAACCCAATCAAAGGACTTCGTCCGACACAAGGTTTAACTCGAAGACGACCGCGACGGAGCAACCGCCCTCACCGCGCGTGATCAGCGTCTTTGTCCACGGCGTGGTGGCCGATCCAGGTCACCAGCTCGGCCAGCCGCGGCATGAGGTCACGGCCGAGCTGCGTCAGGCTGTAGGTCACCTGCGGTGGCACCGTCGGCGCCTCAGTGCGGAGCACGAACCCGTTGCCGGCCAGCCCGCGCAGCGTCTGGGCCAGCATCTTCTCGCTGACGCCCGTCATTCGGTCACGCAGCTCCGCGAACCGATGCGGTCGTTCCGCCAGCGCGGTCAGGATCGGCACGCCCCAACGGCTCGTGACCGTGTCCAGAACCGGACGCCCCGGACAATCAGCTCTCATGGTCGGAGCTTACCCGGAAGTGCGTACTTCCCAACGGAAAGCGCGGTTCCTACGGTCGGCACCATGATCTCGCTGCACGGCCGGACCGTGCTGATCACCGGTGGCAGCAAGGGAATCGGGCGTGGCATCGCCACCGCCATGGCGGCCGCCGGCGCCCGGGTCGTCGTCAACTACGGCCGCGACCAGCTCGCGGCCGACAACGTCGTCGAGGCGCTCGGCGGTGAGGCCGTCGCGATCCGGGCCGATGTGTCGAAGGCGGCCGACGTGCGCCGGCTGTTCGCCGAGGCCGGACCGGTGGACGTGCTCGTGAACAATGCCGCTGCCTTTTCCTTCCAGCCCATCGAGGACGTCACCGAACGGGAGTTCCGCCGCCAGTACGACACCAATGTGCTCGGGCCGCTGCTGGCCATTCAGGAATTCCTCAAGCAGGCGCCGGAAACCGGGGGCGGCATCATCAACGTCACCACGGCCGGCGTCTCCACCAACAGCCCCGGTGGTGCGCTCTACACGTCGACGAAGGCGGCGCTGACCACGCTGACCCGCATAGCGGCCAAGGAGTTCGGGGCGCGGGGCATCCGGGTCAACGCGATCGCCCCCGGCGCGACGGACACCGAAGGGGCACGCGGGCTGGGCGCGCTGGACGCTCCGGGGCTGGCGGCGCGGATCCCGCTCGGGCGGGTCGGGCGGCCGGAGGACATCGCGCCGGTGGCGGTGTTTCTCGCCTCTGACGACGCGTGCTGGATCACCGGCGAGGTGGTGCACGCCTCGGGCGGCTTCCGCTAGCCCAGGGCCTGCATGACCGGGGTGAACAGCCGCGACCGGTCGCCCGGCAGATCCTCGCCGTGGATCATGCAGGTGCACTCGAACCAGGGCGCGATGCCGTGGGCGGCTGCCCAGGCGGCCAGGGCGGGGTGCTCGGTGTCGAGGCGGACGTCTCCGTCCACAGTGGACGCGACGGCGGCGATGAGGTCGGTGGCGTCGGACAGGTCGGCGGCCAGCACGGGGCCGATCACGACGATGTCGCCGTCACGCCAGGAGCCGGCGTAGCCGGTGATCACGCCGTCGGTCTCCAACACCCGCATGTGGCCGGCGAAGCGGAGGTAGTCGGCCAGCAGGTCGCGACGGTCGGCGCCGGTGACGGCGGCGTCGAGGGCCAGCACGGCGTCGAGGTCGGCGTAGGTGAAGGGGCGGGTGCGGTTGGGGCCGTGGTGGTGCTCGGCGAAGCGGCCGCGGAGGGTGTGCACGGGGCCGGTCGGACGGAAGCCGAGTTTCTCGTACAGGGGCATGCCCTCGGCGGTGGAGTGAAGGGCGATGGTGTCGGCCCCGGCGTTGTCCATGGCGTGCCGCATGAGCATGCCGCCCAGCCCGCGGCCGCTGCACCGGCTGGCCACCAGCACCATGCCGATCCAGGCCAGGCGCGGGCCGAACCGGCTCAGTATCACCGAGCCGGCCAGGTCCCGCTGCTGTTCGCGCAGGCCGAAGCCCTCGCCGACGGTCAGCAGGAACGACCACTTCCGCCGGGAGCGCGGCCACCGCCGGTCGGCGGCGAGATCGAGACACGCGGCCAGGTCGTCGATGCCCAGCCGCGCGATTGACGCGGTGTCCATACGATCAACGTCTCATGACGTGGGTCACATGCGGTACGGCATTTTACCTACCTATAACGTTGGCAATCGCCTGAACTCCACGGTCGATCTCCTCGCGGGTGATCACCAGCGGCGGCGCGACGCGCAGCGTGGTGTCGTGGGTCTCCTTGCACAGCACACCTCGCTTGGCCAGCGCCTCGGACGCCGCGCGGCCGGCCGGGCCGCCGGGGGCGATCTCGACGCCGGCCCACAAGCCGCGGCCGCGGACCTCGGCGACGCCGTGGCCGATCAGCTCGCCCAGCCGCCCGTGCAGGTACGCGCCGAGCTCACGGGAGCGCTGCTGGAACTCGCCGGTGGCCAGCAGCTTGACCACGGCGCGGCCGACCGCGCAGGCCAGCGGGTTGCCGCCGAAGGTCGAGCCGTGCTCACCGGGCTTGAGCACACCGAGCACCTCACGCCGGCCGACCACCGCCGACACCGGCATGATGCCGCCGCCGAGGGCCTTGCCCAGCGTGTACAGGTCGGCGCGGACACCGTCGTGGTCCAGGGCCAGCAGCTCGCCGGTGCGGGCCAGGCCGGACTGGATCTCGTCGGCGATCATCAGCACGTTGTTGTCGTCGCACAGCTTGCGGATGCCCGCGAGGTAGCCGGTCGGCGGCACGACCACGCCGGCCTCGCCCTGGATCGGCTCGATCAGCACGGCCGCGGTGTGCTCGGTGATCGCGTCGGCCATCGCGCCCAGGTCGCCGTACTTGACGACGGTGAAGCCCGGCGTGAACGGGCCGAAGTCGGCTCGGGCCGTGTCGTCGGTGGAGAACGACACGATCGTGGTGGTGCGGCCGTGGAAGTTGGAGCCGGCCACGACGATCTGCGCGGTGCCGGCCGGCAGGCCCTTGACCTGGTAGGCCCACTTGCGGGCCACCTTGATCGCCGACTCGACGGCCTCGGCGCCGGAGTTCATGGGCAGCACCAGGTCGGTGCCGGTGAGCTCGGCCAGCTCGCGGCAGAACAGGCCGAACTGGTCGTGGTGGAAGGCGCGGCTGGTCAGCGTGACCCGGCCCAGCTGCTCGACGGCGGCGGCGACCAGGGCCGGGTGGCGGTGCCCGAAGTTCAGCGCCGAGTAGCCGGACAGGAAGTCCAGGTACCGGTTGCCGTCGACATCGGTCACCCAGGCGCCGTCGCCCTCGGCGATGACGACCGGCAGCGGGTGGTAGTTGTGCGTGCTCCACCGCTCGTCGAGGTCGACGTAACCGGCGGCCGTGGCGGGGGTGTCGATGGTGGCGGTCATGTCCCAAGGCTAGATGGCCGCTGGCGGTGATTTCATCCGGCCGACGTTGCGTATGACACCTGTTTGTTGCGCTGTTCGAGATTCTGGCGGCGATTCGTTGCATGCAGATGGCGTTGCGCAATATGCAACCTTGATTGCACGCCTTGCCTGACGCGATGGTCTAGGCCACAGTGGCGGCACGCCGCCGTTGTTCGGCCGAAAGGGGCGTGTGGTGCCTGGTTTGGATCGTCGGCGGTTCCTGGGGGTGCTCGGGGCCGGGGTCGGAGGAGCGGTTCTGATGAGCGGTGGCGTGGCCGAGGCCGGCCCGGTGTTCGGCCCACAGGCCACCACCCGGCCGCTGTTCATCGGCACGTACACGGACGGCAGCGGCGCCGGCAAGGGCATCGGTGTCGGCACGTGGGACGCCGCCAGCGGCGCGCTCACCGCCAAGTCCGTGGTCTCCGTGTCCAACCCGTCCTTCCTCGCGCTCGCCCCGTCGCAGCGCTTCCTCTACGCCGTCGACGAGCAGGCCGGTGGCAAGGTCACCGCCCTGTCCGTGTCGAACGGCGCGCTCAAGGTGCTCAACAGCCAGTCCAGCAAGGGCGACGGCCCCACGCACCTGTGCGTCACCCCGGACGGCAAGCACGTGCTGGCCGCCAACTACGACTCCGGCAGCGTGGTCGTGCTGCCCGTCAAGGCCGACGGCAGCCTCGGTGCGGCCACCGATGTCGCGCAGCACAAGGGTTCCGGGCCCGACCCCGACCGGCAGGAGGGGCCGCACGCGCACCAGGTGCTGCCCGACTGCACCGGCGCCTACGTGCATTCCGTCGACCTCGGCACCGACACGGTGTACGCCTACACGGTGTCCAGCGCCGGCAAGCTCAAGCTGGTGCACCAGGCCAAGGTGCCGGCCGGCCAGGGGCCTCGGCACCTGGTCTTCCACCCCAACGGCCGGTTCGCCTACATCGCCAACGAGCTCGGCAACTCGGTCATCGTCGCCACGTATGACGCTTCCTCGGGTCTGCTGACCCCGGGCAAGCCTCAGACGACCCTGACCGCGCCGCCGCCCTCCGGCGTGCGCAACTACCCCGGCGAGATCATCATCTCCGCCGACGGCCGGTTCGTGTACCTGTCCAACCGCGGCGCCGACAACGTGGCGGTGTTCGCCGTCGGCGACGGCGGGGCGTCGTTGAAGCTGCTGGCCAACACCCCCGTCGGCAAGAACCCCCGGCACATCGGGCTCGACCCGACCGGCTCGTTCCTGTTCTCCTCCAACCAGGACTCGGCCACGGTCAGCAGCTACAGCGTCGACAAGGCCGCCGGCCTGCTCAAGGCCGTCGGCACGCCGCTGAAGTCCCCGATGCCGGTGATGACCCTGCCGCTCTGAGCCCTCGCTCGACGTCACATGCGCTCCTCACTTGTCACCTGATGGCAAGTGAGGAGCGCATGTGACTTAGCGGACGACGTCGTAGACCAGCTTCTGGATGCCGTTGCCGTACGACTCGCTCTCGATGACCTTGAGGGCCTGCTTGTCCTTGTCGGCCGCGCTGAACAGCCGCTTGCCCGCGCCGAGCAGGACCGGGAAGACCAGCAGGTGGTACCGGTCGATCAGGCCCGCGTCGGCCAGCGCCCGGTTGAGCGTCGCGCTGCCGTGCACGATCACCGGGCCGCCCTCGGTCTCCTTCAGCGCCGCCACCTCGTCCAGCGACCTCAGGATGCTGGTCTCGCCCCAGTTGTCGACCAGGTCCTGCTCCTTCAGCGTCGTCGACACCACGTGCTTGGGCATCGCGTTGTACTTGGCGAAGTCGTCCGTCATCCCCGGCCACACCGGCGAGAACGCCTGGTAGCTGACCCGGCCCAGCAGCATCGCCGACGCCTCCTCCTGCTCCCGCCCCTTCAGCTCGTACGCCGCCGGGTCGAACTCGATGCCCTGGAACGTCCAGCCCGAGTTCCGGTAGCCCGGCTCGCCGCCCGGGGCCTCGACAACGCCGTCGAGGGACACGAACGCGGTGGTGATCAGGGTGCGCACTGGGTGCTCCTTGGGGTGGTTCCGACCTGCTGTCATCACTGCGTCGAACGGGCCGCGCCGGGATCGACACGCCCTACCCAAAAGATCTTCCCGGTCAGAAAGCGCTGGCCACGGCGTCGGCGCGTTCGTGGCGGGAGAGGGCCCGCAGCACGGGGAGGGCCCCGCGCCGGGCCACGGCGATGCGGGCCAAGGTGACAGTCGTGGCGTCGACGACGTCGGCGGGGAAGCCGGGGTGGGGACGCCGATGCTGACGGCGAGG
>NZ_KK037166.1:3043242-3132977 GCF_000568255.1 Kutzneria sp. 744 | reverse complement strand
CCGGCGTGCTGCTCGCTGAGGACGCGGATGCGGGTGGCCGGTCGGAGTAGACGTCGACCTCGCCGTGCTGGGAGTAGTAGCCCCGGCCTCCATTACGGGCGCGCCCGAGGGCACGGGGGCGTCGAGGGAAACGGGGGATGTTGCCGACCTGGCCGGCGAGGTGGCCGGCCAGGCCGGAGACGCGGAACTCGGCCAGGGCGCTGGGCTTGGCCCACGCCTCGGCCAGCTCGGGGGAGTGCAGCAGCGGAGCCACGGCGCGGGCGGCGGCCAGGAACTGGGCGATCACTTGAGCAGCTGCTCCAACCGGGCGGCGACCTCGCGGTAGCGGGCGACGGGCACGAGGTGGACGCCGTCGAAGGCGCCGGTCTCGCGGATGCGCATGACCTGCTCGCACGTGGACTCGACGCCGGCCAGGCGGTCGCTGCCGAGGCGGTCGACGAGGTCGGCGGGGATGTCGATGTCGGGGATGGCGGAGGCCAGCCGCTGGGCGTGGGCCTGGCTGGCGATGACCATGACGCCGGCGTACACGGGCATGTCGACGGGGTTGGCGTCGCGCCACCGCAGCAGGGCGTCGAGGGAGAAGCTGACCTGCACGAACATGAAGTCCGCGGCCCGCTTCCAGGACGGCAGGGGGCGCAGCCCCGCGGCGGTGCCGACCCGGAACGGGGCGACGCCGGAGAAGGCCTTGTCCTCGGACAGGGACCGCACCTCGTCGATCATCGTCCGCACGGTGAGCTGCCCGGTCCGGCTGCCGGTGGCCGGCTTGTCGCCGTAGACGAACAGGAACTCCTCGACGCCGTAGGCGGCGGCGGTGAGCAGGTCGCGGCGGAAGCCCAACATGTTGCGGTCACGGGAGTTGAGGCAGGCGATGCTGCGCCCGCCCATGGCCTGCACCTCGTGCGCGACGGCCACACTGGACACGGTGGCCCGCCCGATGTGGTTGTCGGGGATGAGAAAGCTGCCGGCGACCTTGGACAGGGTGCCGATCTGGTGCCGCACGTGCATCAGATCGGGCCGAGTCGGCGGCTCGATCTCGCAGACGACCTGGAACGGGCGCGAAGTCATGGGTCAGAATCTAGCGGCAACCCCGCGCAGCACGGACGGGGCGACTCGGCTGATCACCCGGGCGGCCTTGGACTCGACCGTGACCGGCACGATCGCGCGCCGCTGCCGCACGGCCCGCACGATCTCGGCGGCCACCCGCTCGGGCGGGAAGTTGCGCCGACGGTAGACCCGGGTGCTGTCCCGCTGCTTCTGCGCCTGCTCGGCGGCCGAAGCGCCGGAGAAGGTGGTGGTGCCGGCGATGTTCGTGTTCACGATGCCGGGGCAGATGGTCGACACGCCGATGCCGGCCGAGGCGAGCTCGGCCCGCAGGCAGTCGGACAGCATGAACACCGCCGCCTTGGACGTCGAATACACGCCGAGCAGCTTGGACGGCACGTAGGCGGCGCCCGAGGCCACGTTGACGATGTGCCCGCCCTCGCCGCCGGCGATCATGAGCTCGCCGAACGACTTGCAGCCGTGGATCACGCCCCACAGGTTGACGCCCAGCACCCGCTGCCACTCCTCGGTGGTGGCGTCCATCAGCGTCCCGGCGTGCCCGATGCCGGCGTTGTTGACCACGACGTCGGGAATGCCGTGCTCGGCGGCGACATCGGCGGCGAACTTGGCCACGGCGCCCTCGTCGGCCACGTTCACCTGGTACGCGGTCGCCCGCCCACCGACCAGGACCGCGGTCTCGCTGGCGGTGTCGTGGTTGACGTCGCAGACCACGACCTCCGCGCCCTGCTTGGCGAACGCCAGCGCGGTGGCCCGGCCGATGCCGCTGCCGCCGCCGGTGATCACGACCAGCTTGTCGGCGAACGGCGGCCGGTGCCGGCCGACCTCGGCCCGGCGCAGCGACCGCGTGGCCGCCTCGCCGGAGACGTGCTGGATGAACTCGGTGGCCATGCGGGCGATCACGTCCGGATGCGTGATGGGGACCCAGTGGCTGGCCGCAACGGTGCGACGCCACAGATTCGGCGCCCACTTCTGAAGGTTCTCGGTCAGCGCCGCGGTGACGTAGCGGTCCCGCGTGGGCTGGATGACCTGCACCGGAACGGTCGTGCGGCGATCTCGTGGATTACGTGTCACGGGCCGGAAATTGGCCTTGTACAACGACATCCCGTTGATGCCGTCCTTGGTGATCGTCGGCGCGGGATGCCCGGGTCGACGCGGCACGCCGTCGACCATGGCCAGCATGCGACCCCAGTTGCGCCCCAGCCACAGCCGCCAGACCAGCGTCGGCACCACGGGCAGGTGGAAGAAGCCGATGTACCACGAGTGCATAAGCTGCCGGACCGACTTGAGGCTCGGCCGCCGCATCCAGTGCGCCACATGATCGAGGCACGGCCCGGAAATCGAGGTGTACGAAGCGATCCGGTCGGCGTTGGCCGGCTCGGTCACGGCCTCCCACGCCTGGATCGACCCCCAGTCGTGGGCGACGACGTGCACCGGACGGTCGGGGCTGACCGCGTCGGCCACGGCCATCAGATCGCGGCCGAGGTGTTCGAGCCGATACCCCTCCACAGTGGACGGCTTGCCGGTCTTGCCCGAGCCCCGCGTGTCGTAGCTGACCACGTGAAAGTCCTCGACCAGCCGCGCGGCCACGTCCTGCCACATGAGGTGCGTGTCGGGGTAGCCGTGCACCAGCAGCACCGTCGGCTTCGCCGGGTCGCCCTGCTCGTAGACGGCCAGCCGAACGCCGTCGGAGGCCACAGTCCTGCTCTTCATCGTTCCTCCAGGACCAAGCGCTCGCCGTCGGTGCGCTCGACGCACACCAGGATGTCACTGCCGTCGACCGTGCGCTGCCGGCAGGTGCCGCAGAAGCCCTGCTGGCACGAGTACGGCACGCTGGGCCGGAAATCGCGCAGCACGGCCAGTGCGGATCGGTCGGCCGGCACGTCGAGCACCGGTCCGTCCACGCCCAGCTGCACCTCGAACGGGTGACCGTCGATGATCGGTGGCGGCCCGAACCGCTCGTAGTGCAGGCCGGTCGCCGGGCAGTCGCGGAAACCCCGCTTCACGGCGTCCAACATGCCCGACGGGCCGCAGACGTAGACCGCGCCGCCTTCCGGGGCGTCGGCCAGCAGCTCGTCGCGACCGGGATTGATCGTCACGTCGCCGGAGGGCAGTTCGTCGAGGAAGGGCAGCGACCGTCCCTTGCAGACCAGGCGCCAGTCCATGCCCAGCCGGGCCGCCATCCGAACCATGGGCAGGATCGGCGTGATGCCGATGCCGCCCGCGACGAACAGCGCCTTTCCCTGGGCCACGAAGGGAAAGGCGTTGCGCGGCCCGCGAACCGTGACCCGCGTGCCGGGCTTCAACTCGTGCACCTCGGCCGATCCCGGGCCGATGAGCCGGGCCGCGATGCGGTACGTGCGGTCGCCGGGGTCCCCGCACAGCGAGTACTGCCGCCGCAGTCCGGACGGCAGGTGCAGGTCGAGATGCGCCCCGGGCTGCCAGGCCGGCAGGTCGTCCCCGGCCAGCCGGAGGCCCACGACGTCGTCGGCGACCTGTTTCCGTTCGCTGACAACGAGATCCAGCGGCCGCTCCAGCGGGACCGTCCGCTGTCGGCTGCGGCCCCAGAGTGGCAGCGCCCGGGTGTAGACGTCCGTGAACCGGGCGAGGCCCTGGATGAACCGGTCCGGCATCAGTGGGCTGCCTGTGCGGCCGGGGACTGCGCCAGGTAGGCCACGGCCTGCGCGGTGGAGCCCTCCTGCGTGGGGTAGTAGCTCGGCTTGAAGTAGCGGGACATCGAGCGGGCGATCCGCCACGGCCCCGGCATCAGTCCTTTTCGGACCGCGCGCCGGTAGTCGCTCCAGGTGGCCTTGGTGCCGCGCGGCAGCTCGGGATCGTTGGCCAGCAGGAACTTCGCGCCCTTGACCCACATGATCCACAGCACCGGGCCGGCGATCACCATGGCCCGCGCCCGGCGCAGGTAGCGGCCGTCGAAGTGTCGCATCACGTCGAAGGCGACGCAGCGGTGCTCCACCTCCTCCGCGCCGTGCCAGCGCAGCAGGTCGAGCATGGTCGGATCGGCCTTGGCCCGGTCGAGGCCGGGGGAGTTGAGGATCCAGTCGCCGAGGAACGCCGTGACGTGCTCGATGGCCGCGACCATGGCCAGTCGCTCGATCAGGTACTCCTGGTGGGCCCGGACGGTGAGCGTCGGCCGCTCGCCGAGGATGCGCTTGAAGATCCACGACACCTGGGCCACGAACGGGTCCGGGTCGAGGCCCTTGGCCGGCAGGTGGGCGAGGACGCCCTGGTGGGCCTCCGCGTGCATCGCCTCCTGGCCGATGAAGCCGCGGACGTCCTCGGCCAGCCGGTCGTCGGTGATCAGTGGCAGGGCCTGTTGGAAGACCCGGCAGAACCAGCGCTCGCCCTCGGGCAGCAGCAGGTGCAGGACGTTGAGCACGTGCGTGGCGAACGGCTCCCGCGGCACCCAGTGCATGGGCAGCTGCGACCAGTCGAACCGCACGTCACGGGGTTGCAGCAGCAGCTTGTCGGGTTCCGTCATCGCCGACCTCCCGAGTTACCTGTTACTGGAGGTAACAGTAAACCGACGGGCATCCGGTGGCAACCCCCGGGTCGAGTGGCGCGGTCGGTGACACTGGGACGGCATTCACGAAGATCGGCAGGAGGGACGACCGATGGGCAAGCGACTCGACCGTACGCTGTACGAGACCGAGCTGCTGCGGCTGCAGGCCGAGCTGGTGAAGCTCCAGGAGTGGGTCCGGGCCGAGAAGGCGCGGGTGGCCATCGTGTTCGAGGGCCGGGACGCCGCCGGCAAGGGCGGCGCCATCAAACGCGTCACCGAGTTCCTCAACCCCCGCGTCGCGCGCATCGCTGCCCTGCCGGCGCCGTCCGAGCGGGAACGGTCGCAGTGGTACTTCCAGCGCTACATCGCCCAGCTGCCGGCCGCCGGCGAGATCGTGCTGTTCGACCGCAGCTGGTACAACCGCGCCGGCGTCGAGCGGGTGATGGGCTTCTGCACGCCCGACGAGTACCACCGGTTCCTGCACCAGTGCCCCATCTTCGAGCGGCTGCTCGTCGAGGACGGCCTGCTGCTGCGCAAGTACTGGTTCTCCGTCTCCGACGACGAGCAGGAGAAGCGCTTCCACGACCGCCTCGACGACCCCATGCGCCGCTGGAAGCTGTCGCCCATGGACGCCGAGTCCATCACCCGGTGGGAGGACTACTCACGGGCCAAGGACGAGATGCTGGTGCACACCGACATCCCCGAGGCCCGCTGGATGACCGTGGAGAGCGACGACAAGCGGCGGGCCCGGATCAACATGATCGCCCACCTGCTGTCGTCCATCCCCTACCACGACGTCAAGCTGCCGGAACTCAAGCTGCCCAAGCGTCCCCCGTCCACCGGCTACCAGCGCCCGCCCAAGGACACCCAGAACTACGTCCCCGACCACGCCTCAACCCTCCACTGAACCCCCGCGAGTCACGCTCTCCGGCAGTGCGAAACACGGTTTCGAGCAGTTCTGAGACCTGCGGCGCAGTTCTGCCCGAAACCGTGTTTCGGTGTGTCTGTGAGCGTGACTCGCGGGGGCTAGAGGGTGGGGATCACGGAGGTGCTGTAGGAGGCGAGGGTTTTGTCGCGGTCGTCGTGCATGAGGTAGAGGGAGAACTGGTCTACGCCGAGGGAGGCGAGCTCCTGGAGGCGCTCGATATGGGCGGATTCGGGGCCTACGAGGCAGAAGCGGTCGACGATCTCGTCGGGGACGAAGTCGGTGGAGGGGTTGCCGGCCTTGCCGTGGTGGGCGTAGTCGTAGCCCTCGCGGCCCTTGATGTAGTCGGTCAACGCCTTCGGCACCCCGCCGCCCTCGCCGTAACGGGCGACCAGGTCGGCGACGTGGTTGCCGACCATGCCGCCGAACCAGCGCAGCTGGTCCCGCTGGTGCGCCAGGTCGGAGCCGACGTAGGCCGGTGCGGCGACACAGATCGTCACGGCCGAGGGATCACGGCCGGCGGCGACGGCGGCTTCCCGCACGGAGCCGATGGTCCAGCGGGCGATGTCCGGGTCGGCGGTCTGCAGGATGAAGCCGTCGGCCTGCTCGCCGACCAGCTTCAGCGCCCGTGGCCCGTAGGCCGCCATCCACATCTCCAGCTTGCCGTCACGCACCCACGGGATCTGCACCGGCACACCGTGGTGCTGGGCCTCGCGCCCCTCGGCGAGGTCCTTGATCACGTGCATGGCCTCGCTCAAGGTGGCCAGGGACGCCGGTTTCTGGCCGATCACCCGGCGCGCGGAGTCGCCACGGCCGATGCCGCACACGGTCCGGTTGCCGAACATGTCGTTGAGGGTGGCGAACAGCGACGCCGTCACCGACCAGTCCCGGGTGCTGGGATTGGTCACCATCGGGCCGACGACCAGCTCGCTCGTGGCGGCCAGGATCTGGGAGTAGATGACAAAAGGCTCCTGCCACAGCACGACCGAGTCGAACGTCCAGCCGTAGCGGAAGCCGCCACCCTCGGCCGCCTTCATCATCTCGACGACGTTGCGGGCCGGCGGATCCGTTTGGAGTACAACGCCGAAGTCCATTGCTGGGCCTCTCAGTTCAGGTACTGGTTGAGTTCGCGGGACAGGAACCGGCCGTGCCCCTTGGCCCCGTGCCAGCCGCCGCTGTCGACAACAACCCGGCCCCGCGACAGCACGGTGTCGACGCGCCCGGTGATCTCCAGCCCCTCGTATGCCGAGTAGTCCACGTTCATGTGGTGTGTCGTCGCCGACAGCGTCTGCTTCGCGGCCGGGTCGTACACCACGATGTCGGCGTCCGAACCGGGCGCGATGACGCCCTTGCGGGGATACAGCCCGAACATCCGGGCCGGCGTGGTCGAGGTGACCTCGACCCAGCGCTGCAACGTCAGCTCGCCGCCGACCACGCCCTGGTAGATCAGGTCCATCCGGTGTTCGACGCCGGGCATTCCGTTGGGAATCTTGGAGAAGTCGCCGCGGCCCAGCTCCTTCTGCTCCACGAAGCAGAACGGGCAGTGGTCGGTCGACACCACCGACAGGTCGTTGGTCCGCAGCCCCTGCCACAGCGCGCCCTGGTGCGACTTCTCCCGCAGCGGCGGGGAAGCGACGAACTTGGCGCCCTCGAAGTCCGGGCGGGCCAGGTCCTCGATGGACAGGAACAGGTACTGCGGGCAGGTCTCGGCGAACACGTTCTGGCCCGTGTTCCGGGCCTCAGCAACGGCTTCCAGCGCCTGCGCCGCCGACAGGTGCACGATGTACAGCGGCGCGCCGGTGACCTTGGCCAGCTGGATGGCCCGGTGGGTGGCCTCGCCCTCCAGCTCCGGCGGCCGGGTCAGGCCGTGCTGCACGGGATCGGTGCGCCCGGCGGCGATCGCCTGCGCGACAAGCTGGTCGATGGCGATGCCGTTCTCGGCGTGCATCATGATCGTGCCGCCGTTGGCCCGCGCCCGCTGCATCGCCAGCAGGATCTCGCCGTCGGTGGAGTAGAAGACGCCGGGGTAGGCCATGAACATCTTGAACGTGTTCACGCCGGCGTCGACGCAGGCGTCCATCTCCTTGAGCGTGCCGTCGTTGACGTCCGACACGATCATGTGGAAGCCGTAGTCGACCGCGCAGTTGCCGTCGGCCTTCTCATGCCACTTGTCCAAAGTGGACAGAAGTGAGGTTCCCTTGGCCTGCACGGCGAAGTCGACGATGGTGGTGGTGCCGCCCCACGCCGCCGCGGTCGTGCCGGTCTCGAACGTGTCGGCCGAGAAGGTGCCGCCGAAGGGCATCTCCATGTGCGTGTGCCCGTCGATGCCGCCCGGCAGCACGTACTTGCCGGACGCGTCGATCACCGTGTCGGCGTTGCCGGGCCACGAGTCCGGCGCCACCACGGCCGTGACGCGCTCGCCGTCCACGACCACGTCGGCGGCCACCGAGCCGGTCGAGCTGAGCACGGTGCCGCCCTTGATCAGGATGCTCACGGCTTCACCAGCGATTCGTAGCTGTCCGGGCGGCGGTCGCGGTAGAACGCCCACAGGTCGCGGACCTCGGCCAGCAGGCCCATGTCGAGATCGCGGACGACGATCTCCTCCTCGGTGTCGGAGGCGGCCTCGCCGATCAGCTGCCCGCGCGGGTCGGCGAAGTAGGTCTGGCCGTAGAAGTCGTTGTCGCCCAGTGGTTCCACGCCGACCCGGTTGATCGTGCCGACGAAGTACTCGTTGGCCACCGCGGCCGCCGGCTGCTCCAGCCGCCACAGGTACTCGGACAGGCCGCGGCTGGTGGCCGACGGGTTGAACACGATCTTGGCGCCGGCCAGGCCCAGTGCCCGCCAGCCCTCGGGGAAGTGGCGCTCGTAGCAGATGTAGACGCCGATGCGGCCGACCGCGGTGTCGAACACCGGGTAGCCCATGTTGCCGGGCCGGAAGTAGAACTTCTCCCAGAACCCCTTGACCTGTGGGATGTGGTTCTTGCGGTGCTTGCCCAGGTACTTGCCGTCGGCGTCGATGACCGCCGCGGTGTTGTAGTAGACGCCCGGCTGCTCCTGCTCGTACATGGGGGCGATCAGCACCACGCCGTGCTGCTTGGCCACCTCGCACAGCAGCTGCGTGGTCGGCCCGTCCGGGATCTGCTCGGTGTAGGAGTAGTAGTCCGCGTCCTGCACCTGGCAGAAGTAGGGGCCGTAGAACAACTCCTGGAGGCAGATGACCTGAGCGCCCTGTGAGGCGGCGGTCCCGATGGCGGCCACCGCGTTCGCGATCATCGATTCCTTGTCCCCGGTCCAGCGCTGCTGGACGAGGCCGGCTCGGACGATCTGTGCCACGTTGCGTCTCCTTGCCTAGTTGGTCGCCACGGTGACTGCCGATGTCGCCGACGTTCTCGGCGTCAGCACCAGGTACAGCAGGAAGGCGGCGATCAGGCCGGCCACCCAGCTGTAGTCGTAGACGGGCTTGAGGAACGGGATCAGGCCGTCGGCCGGGAACGGGCCGGTGCCGGGCGCGGAGTAGGCGCCGCCGACCGCGATCACCGCGCCGACGACGGTGGCCACCAGCGCCCGCCAGTTCCAGCCGCCGGTGAACCAGTACTTGCCGTTCTCCTGGTACAGGTCCGGAAGCGACAGCTGGGTGCGGTCGATCAACCAGTAGCCGGCGACCAGCACCCCGGCCACGGCGGCCAGCACGCCGCCGTAGAAGCCGAGCCAGGTGAAGATGTAGATGTGCGGGTCGGAGATCAGCCGCCACGGCTGGATCAGCACACCCAGCACGCCGGTGATCAGGCCGCCGGTGGCGAACGTGATGCGCTTGGGCACGGCGTTGGAGAAGTCGTAGGACGGCGACACCACGTTGGCCGCCAGGTTGGCCGAGATGGTCGCCAGCACCAGGGCGATCAGCGCGACGACCACCAGCACCGGGCTGTCGAAGCGGGCCGCCAGCTGCGCCGGGTCCCAGATCGCCTCGCCGTACAGGGCGACCGCGCCCGAGGTGGTCAGGATGGCCACGATCGCGATGAACGACATGGTCGTGGGCAGGCCCAGGATCTGGCCCCAGAACTGCTTGCGCTGGCTGCCGCCGAACCGGGTGAAGTCGGGCATGTTCAGCGACAGCGTCGACCAGAAGGCGATCATCGCCATCAGCGAGGGCGCGAACACCGCCCAGAAGCCCGATCCCCAGCCCAGCTTGGACGGCTCGGACAGGATCGGGCCGAAGCCGCCCGCCTTGACCAGCACGTAGACCAGCAGGATCAGGAAGCCCACCGACACCAGCGGCGCCGTCCAGTTCTCGAACCGGCGGATGGCGTCCATGCCGCGCCAGATGATCAGCATCTGCACGACCCAGAACGCTGCGAAGGACAGCCACAGCGTCCACGGCTGGCCGCCGATCGCCGCGGCATTGCTCCAGCCGCCGCCGAACAGCTTGCCGACGATCACGTACAGCGCCTCGCCGCCGACCCACGTCTGGATGCCGAACCAGCCGCAGGCGATGAACGCCCGCAGCAGGGCCGGCAGGTTCGCCCCACGTACCCCGTAGAAGCTGCGGGCGAACACCGGGAACGGGATGCCGTACTTGGTGCCGGCGTGGCTGTTGAGCAGCATCGGCACCAGCACGATCAGGTTGCCCAGGGTGATCGTCAGGAACGCCTGCACCCAGTCCATGCCCAGCGCGATCAGCGAGGCGGCCAGGGTGTAGCTGGGGATGTTGTGGGCCATGCCCATCCACAGCGCGAAGAAGTTGTACGTCGTCCAGGTGCGCTTCTCCAGCGGCACCGGGGCCAGCTCGCTGTTGTAGAACCGGCTGTCGGCGATCGCCGCGTCGTCCGCGAGCTCGACGCGGCCGTCTGTCGGGGTGACCGGGACCGGGGAGTGTGCCATGGCTGCTCCTGACGTCACCTGGGCGAGAAGTCAGTATCGTGGGTGGCCGCCGCGGGAAAGGGCAGTGTCACAGTGTCCATGGTTGGCCCCCGTGGCGCACATTGTGTCCAGTTCGGAACCCTTCTGCCCGTTCGGGCGTCTCTTGATCGTGATTTCACGGCGGGCAGTGCTGGTCGGAGGCGGGGTGGGGGCGGCTCTGGTCGCCGGTGCGATGGTCGAGCAGACCCGGCTACGGCGGCTGCTGGGGTGGACCGGACCCGACGGAGTGGTGCCCGCGGTGAAGCCCGTCCCGGTCTCCGTCACCCGGCAGCGATCCGCCGCTCGGGGCCGTGACGTGGACATGGTGGTCATGCGGCCGGGGCTGCCGGTGTGCGTGCTCCTGCACGGCCGTGGCAACTCCGCTCGGGGCATGATCGACCTCGGGGTGCCCGCCTTCCTCGCGGCGGCGCAGGCGAGGTTCACCGTGGTGGCGGTGGACGGCGGCGATTCCTACTGCGTGTCGCGCACGCCGTCCGATGATCCCCAGCGGATGCTGCGCGAGGAGCTGCCTGGCTGGCTCCAGGCCGCCGGCCTGGCTCCGCCGCGAGCGGTCCTCGGCATTTCCATGGGCTGCTTCGGCGGCCTGGTCTACGCCCGTGACGCCGGCCTGCCGGCCGCCGTGCTGAGCCCCGCCCTGTTCCGGTCGTGGGACGACGCCCGCACGGTCGACGCCTTCGCCGACGAGGCGCAGTGGGCGTCGTACGAGCCCCTGCGGCATCCGCTGCCGAAGCGGCTGGGCGTCTGGTGCGGGGAAGAGGACCCGTTCTACGACTCGGCCCGGGAGCTGGTGCCACACGCCGAGGTGGCGTCGTTCGACCATGGCGAGCACACGGACGGCTACTGGCGGCGGGTGCTGCCGGAGGCGATCGGGTACGTGGGGAGGGTGCTGTAAGCGCCGGAGGAGGCAGGACGCGCCCCCTGGTCGCGTCCTGCCACTCGACAATCGCCCCAGTGCGACGTCCGCCGCGGTGAACGACCGGCGGGCGCCGGGCTGTTCATTCTGGTGGACGTTTTACTCAGCCTTCCAGCCGGGGTGGGCGCTGTCAATACGCTGCGTTTCTTGACATGCGCGTTCCGTGTTCAATACGGTGAACGGTGGTTTCTGGGGGAGCTGGGGGACGGTATGGGCGAGTCGGTCGCCGACAAGATCAACGCGCTGATCGGCGAGCGCTGGTCGAAACCGCCGGGCAACGCGGCGATCGCGCGGGAGATCCGGCGGGAGACGGGGCTGTCCATCTCGACCGGCTACCTGTGGATGCTGCGCACCGGGCAGCGGGGCAATCCGACGGGCGACCGGCTGCAGGCGCTGGCCCGCTTCTTCCAACGGCCGCCGGCCTACTTCTTCGACCACGAGGTGACCAGCGAGGACATGGAACTGGCCGCCTGCCTGCGGCAGCAGGGCGTGCGGATGATCGCGATGCGCGCCGACGGGCTGTCCGAGCAGAGCCAGCGGGCCATTCTCGAGCTGGTGGAGCGGGCCCGGCAGATCGAGAAGCTCGACGAGTCCGATGACTGACTCCGCCGTGCGGGCGCCGTACCACCGGTGCCCGCCGGCGCAGACCGACGAGGCGGACCCCGTGACCAGACAGCGCGAGCTGCGCGCGATCGCCGATCGGTACACGACCGCGGGCCCGTTCTCCGTGGACGCGCTGTGCCGGGTGATCTCCGCCCAGCGCGGCCGGCCGCTGCACGTGCACCCCCTGAACGTGCCGCCGTCCTCGGGCCTCAACGCCTGCGGCATGTGGATCGCCACCGACGTCGCCGACCACGTCTTCGTCGAGCACCGGACCAGCCGGTTCCACCAGGAGCACATCATCCTGCACGAGATCGGGCACATGCTGTGCGATCACGTGACCGAGGACCTGCCGTCCGCGCTGACCGAGGCCCTGAGCGAGGGGCAGGTCGACTCCGGCCTGGTGCGGCAGGTGCTGGCCCGCACCAGCTACACCACCGGCCAGGAGAAGGACGCCGAGATGGTGGCCAGCCTCATCCTGGAGCGGGTGGCCCGGCGGCACGCCCGCGCGCTCGGCGACGCCGACAGCAGGCTCGGCACGATTCTGGGGATCAACGACGGTGACTGACCTGATTCAGACGGTCCTGCTCTACCTGTGCTGGATCGTCGTGATCGTGCGCGTCTCGGCGCTGCGGTCCCGCAACCAGCGGCCGCTGTGGTTCGCGCTGCTGATGCTGGCGCTGGGCATCACCATGCTGCAGAAGGACACCAACGCCTTCATTCGGGGCATCACGGGCGACGTCAACTTCCAGTACCTCGCCTCCAGCGTCATGGCCGTCGGTGTCGCCGCCACGCTGCTGACCTTCGCCGCCCGCGCGGCCGAGGTGCGCATTTCCCCGTGGCTACGCTGGATCTCCTGCGGCGTCACGGTTGTCGTGATGATCGCGTCGTACGTGATCTTCACCCTGAGCGGCGGCAAGGCCCGGCCGCACTTCTTCCCGGTGCCCGGCACGGTGTCCATTTTGGACGTGTACTGGGTCGTCTACCTGGTCTACCAAGGCATCGCCACCGTGGCGACGCTGGTTCTGCTGCTGCTGGCGTTCGGCCGCGTGCGGTCGTGGCTGGTGCGTATCCCCGTGCTGCTGCTGATCATCGGGTCGGTCGGCTTCACGGTGTTCATCGGCAGCCGGTTCGTCGCCGTGTTCGGTGGGGTCGAATCCGCCGTCGCCTTCGGCACCTACGTCTCGTCCCCGCACACCATCGGCGTCTCACTGGGCTGCTCGATCGCCGCCTTCGTGCCGCTGCTGCTGGGCTGGTCGGCCTGGCGCAACGCCAGTGCCCTGTACCCGCTGTGGAAATCCCTCGTCACGGCCGTGCCGCACATCGCGCTCGACCCGCCCCGACCGTTCCTGGTCGACGCGCTGCGGCCGCAGAACAGCCAGCTCCGCCTGCACCGGCGGCTGGTCGAGATCCGTGACGGCATGCTGATCATGAACGACTGGGTCCAGCCGGCCGACCTCGCACAGATCGAGGTCTTCGTCTCCGACGTGCCGCCCGAGGTGATGGCCCCGATGACCACCGCCTGCTGGCTCAAGGTCGCCATCGCCGTGCACGCCGCCGGCCTGCCCATGGCCACCGATCCACTCGACCTCGTCCGCCAGGGCGGCACCGACGGCGAGTCCGAGCTGCACTGGCTGCGCTCCGTTGCCGCCGTCTGGACCGACGCCCGCACCGACCGCTTCGCCACCACCGTCAGCGAAACCCGTCTCGCCACCCACCGACTCTGATACCCCCGCGAGTCACGCTCAGCGTCACACCGAAACCCGCGGCGGTGCAGATCCGGTCTGCCCGAAACCGTATTTCGGTGTGCCCGAGAGCGTGACTCGCGGGGGGTCGGGAAATGTTCCTGGGTCGACTGGGGGCTGGCTCCCTGTCGGCCGGGAGCGGGGGCGGCGCAGGATCATGCCCTCGATCGAGGGGGTGACAACACATGAAGATCACGGTGAAGAAGGTGGAGCGCATCGAGGCGACGCGCAACCACCAGACGGAGTCCGAGGCGGCCTGAGTCGCCAGCACGCCGAGCCGTCCCCGCCTCGACCGGGGACGGCTCGGTCCGTAACCGGGAGACCGCTTGTGTTGCCACGCCTGAAATCCGTGCTGGTGCTGCCCGACGCCGGCAGCGTCGTGATCCACCGGCGCGCGCTGGAACGCGTCCATCTCGACGACGAGGACGGCGCCGTCGCGGCCCTGCTCGGCCTGCTGCGGGAAGGCCGCCGCGCCGAGCCGGAACTGGCCGATGCCATGGCGGCCAACGGGTTCACGGTGTCCGAGCGGGACGTTGCCGCGGCGGTCGCGCAGTTCGACGAGTGGGGTCTGCTGGAACGGGCCGGCGACGACGAGACCCTGCCGCCCGAGGTCCGGCGGCGGCACGAGAGCAACCTGCGCTTCTACGACGTGACGGCGAGCCTGGACGTGAGCAGCGCCGACCAGCACCGGGCGGTGGCGGCGGCCCGGGTGCTGCTGCTGGGCGCGGGCGGGGTGGGCTCCGGCGTGCTGCAATCCATGGTGGGGCTGGGCGTCGGGCACGTGACGCTGGTCGATTTCGACGTGGTGGAGACCAAGAACCTGGCCCGGCAGTTCGCCTACGGCCTGGCCGCGGTCGGCGAGCGCAAGGTGGACGCGGCCAAGGCCTGGGCGGATTCCTACTCCCCGGGCACGGTCGTCGAACCGGTGCACCGCCGGGTGGACAGCGCCGCGGCCGTCCGGGAACTGGCCGAGGGCCACGACCTGGTGGTGTGCGCCGTCGACAGCCCGGACGACATCCAGCTCATGGTCAACGAGGCCTGCTTCGAGCTCGGAATCCCCTATGTCGTGGGCGGTCTGGCCTATTCGACGCTGTGCTACTGGTCGGTGGAGCCGGGCCGGTCGCCCTGCCGGCGCTGCCTGCACCTGCACCGCGGCGACGAGGGGCCGATGCGGGACGCGCTGTTCGAGCGGAATCCGGTCAACCGCGCCACCGGACCGGTCGTGCAGCTGCTGGCCGGCTTCGTGACGATGGAGGCGATGCGCTACCTGCGGCGCACCGAGCCTCCGGTCGCCGCGGCCTGCTATCACGTCGTGGAGCTGGCCGACGGCATGACCACGGAACGCCATGCATGGCAACACCATCCCGATTGCGAGCTGTGCCGATGATCCAGGCGGTCACGGTCGTCCCGGACGGCGACGGATACCTGCTCGGCCGGCGGGGCGGCCCCGACTTCGTCGAGGTGCCGGCGGTCGGCGGCCGGATCGTGTTGTGGTTGCAGGAAGGCCTTTCGGTGGCCGAGTGCACGGCCCGGGCGGGCGAGATGGTCGGCGAGCCGGTGGATGTCGACGACTTCCTGCACGACCTGACCGAGGCCGGCATCCTGAGCGACGAGGAGCCGCCGGCCGACACGCCGCCGTTCGGCCACCGCCTCGGCCGTGTCCTCTTCGGCCCGGTGGGCTTGGCCGCGCAGGCGGCGCTGGTGGTGATCGGGCTGATGTTGCTCGTGGTCGATCCCGCGCTGCGGCCGGACTACCACGACGGCGTGCCGTTCACGGTCCCGTTGGCCAGCCTGCTGTCCATCACAGTGGTCTCGGCCGTGCTCACCGTCATCCACGAGATGGCGCACAAGCTGGCCGCCGCCCAGTACGGCGTCTACGGCCGGATCTCCTTCGGCCGCAGGCTGTTCTTCATCGTCGCGCAGACGGACGTGACCGGCCTGTGGGTGCTGCCCCGCCGACGCCGCGCGGTGCCGCTGGTCGCCGGCATCCTGATCGACGCCGCCATCGTGGCGGTTCTGGTGATACTCCAGGAGTTCGTCGGTCCCGACCCGATCATGCGGGTCGCGGTGTTCATCAACGTCGGCGCCATCGTCGCGCAGACCGCCGTGTACATGCGCACCGACTTCTACGCCCTGTTCCTGGTGCTGACCAACAGCAAGAACCTGTGGGAGCTCAAGGGCGCGGTGTTCCGCCGGTTGATCCGTCGGGCCGGTCACGACGACCTGGACCTGATCGGTGCGGCGACACCGCGGGAACTGTTCTGGGCCAGGGCCTATCTGCTGCTGTACGTGCCCGGCGTGGCGATCGCGTTCTCCTACTACTTCGGGTTCACGCTGCGAGCCACCCTCCGGGTGATCGGGCTGGCGGTGTCGGCGATCCCGGACGGCGGGTGGTCGGCGATCGGCGGCGTGGTGGCGCTGCTGGTGATCCTGGTGCCGATGGGGTTCGGCCTCATCGGCGCGGCCCGGTCGGCGATCGCGGCGATTCGCCGCGCCGCTCACTCCGGCTTGCGGGCCCAGACGGAAATGCCGATATAGCGGACATCCACGAAACCGGGATCGTCGATCAGCGCCAGGCACTCGTCCAGCGCCTCCTGCGTGAACAGCCCCTTGGCGATCAGGTGCGGCCCGGCCTGAACGAGGTTGAGCCGCCACAGGTCGTCGGCCAGGCCGCCGAGGCCGATCATCCGCGGCTTCGTCTCCACCTGGATGTCCACGTAGCCGTCCTGCGCCATGAGCCCGGGAAGCCTTGTGCCCCACTGCATGTCGGCACCGCGAGCCTGAGCCGAAGCGGCCGCGGCCTGGGCGTAGACGTTCATGGCCGGATAGGGGCTGGAGCCGACCGGCAGCGTGTAGACGTCCTCGACGACGAACCAGCCGCCGGGGGTGAGCCAGTCCAGGGCGTCGGCGACGATCTGGTCTCGGGTGGGCAGGTGACACATCACGGCACGGGCGTGGATCAGATCGAACGAGGCCGGTTCGAACGCATGCGTGGTGATGTCGGTTTCGAGCACCGTGACGTTGGGCGCCGGCTCCAGGCGCCGCACGTCCAGATCGGCGGCCACGACGTGGGCGCAGCGCGACGAGAGCCAGCGGGTCACCGAACCGGCGCCGGCCCCGATCTCCAGGCACCGCCACGACTCCGCCGCCGGCAGCGACTCCAGGATCGCCACCGTGTCGGGGTCGCGGAACCGCTCCAGCATCCGCAGCCGCTTCTGCTCGGTCGGCGCGGCAAAGGGCCCGGTCGCATAGGTTTCCGCCACGGGAACCGACCCTAGCAGGGAAGATCCATTGCCAGCAGGGCAACGTAGAGGGACAGCATGGACTCGGGATCCTCAAGCGAGACACCGAGAACCGACTCGATGCGGGACAGCTGCTGGTAGTAGGCGGTGCGGGACATGTGCGCGGCGGCGGCCGCGGCTGACTTGTTGCCGCCGTGCTCGCAGAACACCCGCAGGATGTCGATCAGGCGGCTGCCCTGGGCGGTATCGCGGGCCAGCAGCGGCCCCAGCTCACGTTCGGCGAAGGCCGACAGCCGTTCGTCCTCGCGGAGCAGGTGCAGCAGCCCGCGCAGGCGGACGTCGTCGAGCCGGTGGTAGCTGCGGGTGCCGGGGGAGCGCAGGGCGGCGTTGGCCACGTGGGCGGCCTCGATCATGCTGCGACGGCCGTCGGTGATGGACCGCACGGTGGTGCCGACGCCGATGACCACGGGGATCGAGGTGGGGGAACTCCTGATCTGTGAGGCAAGGCGTCTCAGCGCGGCGTCCACAGTGGACTGCGACGGCAGCGAGAGCAGGGGCCCGCACGGAGATGTCGTCGACTCCCCGACCAGGGCCGGGATCTTGGTGCGACGGGCGGCCGACGCGGTGGCCTCGGCCAGATCGCGCAGCGCCTCCTGGGTAGCCGACGGCGTGGTCTCGGGGCGGATGGCCATGCCGACGAGCTGCCTCCCCTCCAGCGGCACCCCGAGCGCCCCGGCCCGGGTGGCCAGATCCACCGGCGGCGCGCCGGTGGCCAGCAGCTCCGTCAACAGGGTGCGATGGGTGTGCCGCTCCAGGCTCTCCCGGTCCCGGGCGACGAGCCGGTTCACGGCCAGCGCGGACGCGGCCCGTTCGGCCACCACGACCAGCCGGTGCGGCGGCGAGTCGGGGCTGACCAGCACCAATCGGCCCCAGTCGTTGCCGCGCGCGCCGACGATCGTCACGAGCCAGCCGGCGCCGGGGTGGTACGCCGTGCGCTCGGCGACGTTGACCGCCCGGGACCGCTCGGCCCAGTTGGCCAGCAGCTCCGCCACCTCGCCGCCGGCCGCGTCGTAGGCCAGCACGTCGTGACCGAGCGTCTCCAGCACCACCGGGGCGCCGGTCATCCGCGCCACCTCGCGCAGCACCTCGGACGGCTCCGCCCCGGACACCGTCAGCGCCGTGAAGGTCTCGTGCACCTGCTCGGCCGCCCGCAGCTCGGCCAGCTGGGCGTCGACGATCATCGCCACCACCGCCTCGGTGATGGCCACGAACCGGGTCTCCTGGGCCAGCGTGATCACGGGCAGTGACCGCCGCTCGGCCGCGGCCAGCAGCGCCGCCGGCAGCGCGTCGGTCCAGCGCCGGACCAGCTCGAAGACCACGCCGCTGGCCCCGGCGTCGGCCAGCCCGTCGATGTAGGCGGTGAGCTCGGCCGGGTCGTCACCGAGCGCGATGCCCGTGGTCAGCACCAGCTCGCCGCCGCGCAGCAGCGGCCCGATGTCGGCGACCTCGGCCACGTGCACCCATCGGACCCGGCCGTCCAGCCCCGCCGACCCGGCCGCCAGCCGGGGCCGGCCGCGCCGGATGAGCGGCATGGTCAGCACGTCCGACACGGACGGGAACACCGAGCTCTTGGCCAGCTTGGACACAGTGTCAGTCTAGGCGGCCCAACCCGCTACAGGTTGTCCATTACCGCGGTGACCCGCCGGGCCGCACACTCGCTTGCGGGTCCGGTCCACCACGGGAGGAACGCCATGTCGTCGCACGCTGAACTGCTCGCCCGGCATAAGGCTGTGCTGCCCGGGTGGCTCGCGCTGTACTACGACGAGCCGATCGAGATCACGCACGGCGAGGGCCGCCGCGTCACCGACGCCGAGGGCAACCAGTACCTGGACTTCTTCGCCGGCATCCTGACCAACGCCATCGGCTACGACATCGCGGAGATCTCCGACGCCGTGCGCGCGCAGCTGTCCGGCGGCATCGTGCACACCTCCACGCTGTACCTGATCCGCCAGCAGGTCGAGCTGGCCGAGAAGATCGCGCGGCTGTCCGGCATCCCCGACGCCAAGGTGTTCTTCACCAACTCGGGCACCGAGGCCAACGAGACGGCGATGATGCTGGCCACCCAGTTCCGCCGCAGCAACCAGGTGCTGGCCCTGCGCAACTCCTACCACGGCCGCGGCTTCGGCACGATCGCCGTCACCGGCAACCGCGGCTGGTCGGCCTCCTCGCTCAGTCCGGTCAACGTCAGCTACGTGCACGGCGGCAACCGCAATCGCGGGCCGTTCAAGGACTTCAGCGACGCCGACTACATCAAGGCCTGCGTGGCCGACCTGCACGAGGTGCTGGCCACCGCCACCGCCGGCGACGTGGCGTGCATGATCGCCGAGCCGATCCAGGGCGTCGGCGGCTTCACCACCCCGCCGGACGGCCTGTTCGCGGCGTTCAAGGAAGTACTTGACGAGAACGGGATCCTGCTCATCTCCGACGAGGTGCAGACCGGCTGGGGTCGCACCGGCGAGCACTTCTGGGGCATCCAGGCCCATGACGTCGTGCCGGACATGATGACCTTCGCGAAGGGGCTGGGCAACGGCTTCGCGATCGGCGGCGTGATCGCCCGTGGTGACATCATGGACAGCCTGACCGCCAACTCGATCTCCACCTTCGGTGGCAACCCGATCTCCACCGCGGCCGCCAACGCCACCCTCGACTACGTGCTGGAGCACGATCTCCAGGCCAATGCCCTGAAGCTGGGCAACAAGCTGATGAACGGCCTGCGCCACGTCGGCGACGAGAACCCGGTGATCGGCGACGTGCGCGGCAAGGGCCTGATGATCGGCGTCGAGCTGGTCGAGCCGGGCGGCGACGAACCGAGCGCCCGTGCCGCGGCGAAGGTGTTGGAGGAGACGCGAAAGCGTGGCCTGCTGATCGGCAAGGGCGGCCTCAACGGGAACGTGCTGCGGCTGGCCCCGCCGATGACGTTGACCGAGCCGGAGGCCGATGAGGCCCTGGAGATCCTGGCCGAGTCCATCGCCGTGACCAACGAGGAGCTGTCCCGATGACCACGCACTGGATCGACGGCAAGCTGTGGACCGGCACCGCCTCGCGGGTCGGTGAGGTGTACGACCCGGCAACGGGTTCCGTGGCGTCCACTGTGGACTTCGCGTCGGCCGACGTCGTCGACGAGGCGGTCGCGGCGGCGTCGAAGGCCTGGCTGACCTGGCGCGAGGCGTCGTTGGCGGCGCGGTCGACGGTGCTGTTCCGGTTCCGGGAGCTGTTGGTGGCCAACAAGAGCGAGGTGGCCGCCCGCATCACCGCCGAGCACGGCAAGGTGCTCTCCGACGCGGCCGGCGAGGTGCAGCGGGCGATCGAGAACGTCGAGTACGCGTGCGGCATCCCGCAGCTGCTCAAGGGCGGCTTCAGCGAGAACGCCTCGACCCGGGTGGACGTGTACTCCATCCAGCAGTCCCTCGGCGTGGTCGGCGTGATCTCGCCGTTCAACTTCCCGGCCATGGTGCCGCTGTGGTTCGTGCCGACCGCGATTGCCTGCGGCAACACGGTTGTGCTCAAGCCCAGTGAGAAGGACCCGTCGGCGTCGATGCTCATCGCCGACCTGTGGGCCCAGGCCGGGTTGCCGGCCGGTGTGCTCAACGTGGTGCACGGCGACAAGGTCGCGGTGGACCGGCTGCTGGAACACCGTGACGTGAAGGCGATCTCGTTCGTCGGCTCCACCCCGATCGCCCGTTACGTCTACGAGACCGGCACCGCCGCCGGCAAGCGCGTGCAGGCGTTGGGCGGCGCCAAGAACCACATGGTGGTGCTTCCCGACGCCGATCTCGATCTCGCCGCCGACGCCGCGGTGAACGCCGGCTTCGGCTCGGCAGGGGAGCGGTGCATGGCCGTTTCCGTTGTGGTGGCCGTGGATCCCATCGGCGACGAGCTGGTCGCCAAGATCGCCGAGCGGCTCCCGGGGTTGTCGGTCGGCGACGGGCGCAAGCCCGACAGCGAGATGGGCCCGCTGGTCACCGGGGCCCATCGCGACAAGGTCACGTCCTATCTGGACACCGGCGTGTCCGAGGGCGCCCGGCTCGTCGTCGACGGCCGTTCCCATGTGATCGACGGAGACTCGGCCGGCTTCTGGCTCGGGCCAACGCTTTTCGACGGCGTGGAGCCGGACATGACGCTCTACCGGGACGAGATCTTCGGCCCGGTGCTGTCGGTGGTGCGGAGGTCCTCGTACGAGGACGCCGTGGCGGTGGTGAACGACAACCCGTACGGCAACGGGGTTGCCATCTTCACCAACGACGGCGGGGCCGCACGGCGGTTCCAGCACGAGGTCGAGGTGGGCATGGTCGGCGTCAACGTGCCGATCCCGGTGCCGGTGGCCTACTACTCGTTCGGCGGCTGGAAGCAGTCCCTGTTCGGCGATTCCCACGCCTACGGCCCGGAAGGCGTCCACTTCTACACCCGGTCCAAGGTCGTGACCAGCCGCTGGCTGGACCCGTCGCACGGCGGCATCAACCTCGGGTTCCCGCAGAACTCCTGAACCTCGTCAATCGATGATGTGCCGCCGCACCGCGGCGAAGACCATTCCCCAGGGCTGGGCCGTGTCGACGGTCAGCGCCTCGCCGGCCCAGCCCTGGAACCCGGCCTGGCGCTGACGGACGTTGCCCCAGTCGCTGGCGTCGTGCCAGCCGGGGATGCCGCGCGTGCGGGTTTCGAGGCGCTTGCGATGGGTCGTGGGGTTCGAGCAGATGCAGACCACCGCCCGGAAATCGGCGCCGGTGCGTGAGGCCAGGCTGCGCCAGCGTTCCCGGGTGGCGATCCGCTCGGCTGGATGGTCGAGGATCGCCGACTGGCCGGCGACCAGTTGCCGTAACGCCAACGTGGTCAGCAGTTCCTCGGCAATGGACAGCGGTGACTCGAAATGCCGGCCGCCGAACGGGGTCAGCGCGCCGAGGACCCAATCGGCGGCGAAGACGGGGATGCCGAGTTCACGGCCGGCGGCGTCGGCCAGCGTGCTCTTGCCGCTGCCGGGCACGCCGGAGAACACGATCAGCCGCGCATCCGTTGCCGTGTCGGGAACATCGTGCCGCGCGAAGTCGGCCGGCAGGCGCGGCGTCAGGTCATCGGGCACCAGCCCGGTGACGTAGGTGTGGACGATCCGGTGCGGTGAAGCGCTTTCCACCGTGCACGACACCACATCCACGGTTCCGTCATGGCGGCGGAGCCGAGCCCGCGCGGTCGTGTCGTTGACGATGTCGAACCCCAGCACGACCACCGGCGAGTAGTCCATGGCCCGCCGCCGCGTGATCTTGACGTACTGCTCGGGCGGGACGGCCTCGGCGAACCCGGGCGCGAGCACCTCGGCGGCGTCCTCACCCCAGCCGCGTTCCCCGTCCAGGCCGTCGAGCACCCATTCCAGCCGGGCCACGGCCGGGCCGGTGATGAACCGCTGCACAGTTGTGCACGCTACTTGGCACACTACTTGACGGACAGTCTCGGTAAGCCGTAGCTTACCGTTCGTGGCGACTTACCGAACCGACGGCCTCGGCGCGCTGGGCGACCCCATGCGCCGGGCCGTCTTCGAGCTGGTCGCCACCGGGCCGAAGGCCGTCGGCGAGCTCGCCCGCGAGCTGCCGATCAGCCGTCCGGCCGTGTCCCAACACCTCAAGGTGCTCAAGGAGGCCGGGCTGGTGATCGACGACGCCGTCGGCACCAGGCGCCTCTACCGGGTCGACCCGAGCGGGGTCGCGGGCCTGCGGGCCTACCTGGACCTGGTGTGGGACCGCGCACTGGCCGCCTACGCGGCCGCCGTCGAGAACACACCCGAGGAGCCGTCATGAGCGTCGTCAAGACCGTCACCGTCAGAGCTGGTCAGCAGCACGCCTTCAAGGTCTTCACGGCCGGGTTCGCCACCTGGTGGCCGTCCTCGCACCACATCGGCAAGGCCGACATGGCCGAGGCGATCATGGAACAGCGGCAGGGCGGCCGCTGGTACGAGCGCGGTGTGGACGGCCGCGAGTGCGACTGGGGCACGGTGCTGGTCTACGACCCGCCCAACCGCGTGGTGGTCAGCTGGCACCTCAACGGCGAGTGGGCGTACGACCCGGACCCGGCCAAGGCCAGCGAGGTCGAGATCCGCTTCGTCGCCGAAGGCCCGGACGTGACCCGCGTCGAGCTGGAGCACCGGCACTTCGAGCGGCACGGCGGCAACTGGCAGGCCGTGGCCAGCGGCGTGGACAACGAGAACGGCTGGGCCGGCATCCTGCGGGGCTACGCCGATATCGCAGCGGCGTGACCTGGGCGGGGACGGATAGGGTCGCTGCTGTGAGCGAGCTTGCGAGTGAACCATTCAAGACAGGGACCTGGGTCGCAGACCTGCCGAGCGCTAGCGGGGTGGGCCTGTGACTGCTGAGCTGTCCTTCCCCCGCCAGCAAGCCCGCACCCAGCGCTTCTCGCTCGGTGTGCCCAGGGCGTTCACCGTCGCACCGGACGGATCCCGGGTGCTGTTCCTGCGCTCCGCGTCGGGCACCGACCGTCGCACCGGCCTGTGGAGCCTGGACGTCGAGAGCGGGCGGGAGACCCCGCTGTTCGACCCCTTCTCCGACAGCGAGGACCTCTCGCCGGAGGAGCGGGCGCGCCGTGAGCGCAGCCGGGAGTCGGCCGCCGGTGTGGTCGGGTACGCCACCGACTCGGCGTTGACCGTGGCGGCGTTCGCGCTGTCCGGCAAGGTGCACGTGACCGACCTGGCCACCGGCGCGACCGCTGAGCTGGCCACGCCCGGCCCGGTGATCGACCCGAGGCCCGACCCGACCGGCCGGCACGTGGCGTACGCCGTGGTGGCCGGCGAGCTGCGGGTGGTCGGCGTGGACGGCTCGGGCGACCGGGGCCTGGCCGTGCCCGACGGGGACGAGGTGACGTGGGGCGTCGCCGAGTTCATCGCCGCCGAGGAGATGGACCGGTTCCGGGGCTACTGGTGGGCGCCGGACGGGGAGCGGCTGCTGGCCGCGCGCGTCGACAACAAACCGGTGCAGCGCTGGCACATCGCCGACCCGGCCAACCCCGGCACGGTGCCGGCGGAGATCGCCTACCCGGCCGCCGGCACGGCCAACGCCGACGTCAGCCTCGCCGTGCTGGGCCTCGACGGCTCGCGCGTGGACGTGCAGTGGGACCGCGTGGCCTTCCCGTACCTGGCGACCGCGCACTGGTCCGCCGGCGGGGCGCCGCTGCTGCTCGTGCAGTCCCGTGACCAGCGCACGCAGCGGGTGCTGGCGTTGGATCCGGCCACCGGCGCGACGTCCGTGCTGCACGAGGACAGCGACCCGCAGTGGGTCGACATCATGCCCGGCGTGCCGGCGTGGACCAAGGACGGCCGGCTGGTCCGGATCGCCGCCATCGACGGCGCCTGGCGCCTGGTCGTCGGCGACGACGTGCTGACCGACGGCTCATTGCAAGTACGCTCCGTGACTTCAGTGACGACCGAAGACATCCTGGTCCGGGCATCCGAGGGCGATCCCACGCAGATCCACACCTACCGCGTGCGCAAGGACGGCGTCGAGCGGCTGTCCGTCGGCGACGGCGTGCACGCCATCGCCCGCAACGGCGACGTCACCGTGCGGCTGAGCACCGGTCTCGGCTTCTTCGGCACTGTGGCCGAGGTCTTCCGTGGCTCCACTCGTGTCGGTGGCATCGAGTCGCTGGCCGAGACGCCGTCCATCACGCCCAACGTCCAGCTGCTGGAGCTGGGGGAGCGGGGCCTTCGCGGCGCCCTGCTGCTGCCCACCGGCTACGTCGACGGCCCGCTGCCCGTGCTGCTCGACCCTTACGGCGGGCCCCATGCCCAGCGCGTCGTGCAGACCCGGAACGCCTTCACCGCCTCGCAGTGGTTGGCCGACCAGGGCTTCGCCGTCCTCGTCGTCGACGGTCGCGGCACTCCCGGCCGGGGTCCCGGGTGGGAGCGGGCCATCCACCTCGACTTCGCCGGCGCCACCCTCGACGACCAGGTCGACGCCCTCCACGCCGCCGCCGCGCAGTTCCCGTTCCTGGACCTCTCCCGCGTCGCCATCCGGGGTTGGTCCTACGGCGGCTACCTGTCCGCCCTGGCCGTGCTCCGCCGCCCGGACGTCTTCCGGGCCGGCATCGCCGGCGCCCCCGTCACCGACTGGCGGCTCTACGACACCCACTACACCGAGCGCTACCTCGGGAACCCGGTTGAGCGGCCCGAGGTCTACGACGCCAACTCCCTCATCGAGGACGCCCCCAAGCTCAGCCAGGACCTCATGATCATCCACGGCCTGGCCGACGACAACGTGGTCGCCGCCCACACCCTCCGGTTGAGCTCGGCGTTGTTGGCCGCCGGACGCCCCCACACCGTGCTGCCTCTCTCCGGCGTCACCCACATGACCCCGCAGGAACAGGTCGCGGAGAACCTCCTCCTGCTCCAGGTCGACTTCCTGAAGCGGTCGTTGCGCTGAGGCACCTTCGAACTGCCACATGCGCTTCCTACTTGCGTCCAGGCGTCAAGTAGGAAGCGCATGTGGCAGATACAGGTGGCCCGCACGGGCTGGATCCCGGGGCACCGCACGCCGTCGGTCTCGAGCTTGTAGTCATTCCTCAGGACCGACTCGACGCCGTTCTCGACCTTGCTGGTGTCGAAGACCTTCGACAACGACTGCGTGCTGCCGATCGGCGGTAGCAGCGGTGCTGGCGAGCTCCGCGTTACCGGTACGAAGTCGATCTGCCCGAAACCGTATCTCGGTGTGCCGGAGAGCGGGACTCGCGGGGGTTTGGTGGTGTCGGCGAGTCCCGGTCTCGGGCAGGTAGCTAGCGGGGGAGTTGGGCGGTGGCGCGGCGCATGCCGGAGAGCCAGCGGTCGATGTCGGAGGCCTTGCGCTGGAGGAAGGTGGCGACCTCGGGGTGGGGGAGGATGTGGAACTGCTCCGCCGCCAGGCCCTCCACGACGATGTCGGCGACGGCGGCGGGTTCGAGGATGTCGCCGAAGGCGGCGACGGCCAGGGCGGCGGTCTCGCCCTGCTCGATGCCGGGCATGAGCATGTCGGTCCGCACGCCCATGGGGCACAGGACGCTGACGCCGATGCCCTGGTCGCCGTAGGTGGCGGAGAGCCATTCGGCGAAGGCGACGGCGGCGTGCTTGGACACGTTGTACGGGGCGTCGCCGGGGGACATCAGCAGGCCGGCGGCCGACGCGGTGTTGAGGAAGTAGCCGCGGCCGCGGGAAAGCATTGACGGCAGGGCGGCGTTGGCCGCGTGCACGTGGGCCATGAGGTTGACGTTGAGGTTCGTCGCCCAGTCGGCGGGGGAGGCGTCCATGCCCCGGCCGAAGGCCACGCCGGCGTTGGAGCAGAACAGGTCGACGGGCCCGAAGTGGGACTCGGCGGCGGCGACCAAGGCGGCGACCTGGGCGGCGTCGGTGACGTCGGCGGCGACCGCGACGGCCTTGCCCCCGAGCTCGGCGGCGACGGCCGCGGCGGAGTCCCCGTCCACGTCGGAGACGACGATGCCGGCGGCCCCCTCGGCGGCGAATCGGCGGGCCAGGGCCGCCCCGATCCCCCGACCGGCCCCGGTCACCACGACCACGCTGTCGCGCACCTGCATGCCGAAGACCTCCTCGTAGCTCCTGCGTACCGACTGGTCGGTATTGTACCGTGGGGGCCACCCGACCACAGGAGCGACGAAGATGTCAGGTCTGACCGGCAAGACCGCGCTGATCACCGGCGCGTCCCGCGGCATCGCAAGGCGATCGCCTTCGCGCTGGCCGCCCAGGGCGCGAACGTGGTGCTCTCCTCACGCAAGCAGGAGGCCCTCGACCAGGTCGCCGAGGAGCTGCGCGCGGCCCGGCCGGGGGCCAAGGTGCTGGCCAAGGCGGCCCACGTCGGCGAGCCGGAGCAGGCCCAGGCCTGTGTCGCGGCGGCGGTCGAGGAGTTCGGCAGCATCGACGTCCTGGTCAACAACGCCGGCACGAACCCGTACTACGGCCCGCTGGTCGACCTGGACGTGCCCCGCGCGGACAAGACCGTGCAGGTCAACCAGATGTCGGTGGTGCTGTGGACGGGCCTGGTGTGGAAGGCCTCGATGTCGGCCACCGGCGGCTCGGTCATCAACATCGCCTCGATCGGCGGCCTGGCCCCGGAGATCGGCATCGGCTACTACAACGCCACCAAGGCGGCGGTGATCCACCTGACCCGCCAGTTCGCCATGGAGCTGGCCCCCACCACCCGGGTGAACGCGATCGCCCCCGGCGTGGTGCGCACGCACCTGGCTCGCGGCCTGTGGGAGAACAACGAGGAGCAGCTGAACAAGGCGCTGCCGCTCGGCCGCATCGGCGAGCCGGAGGACATCGCCAAGGCGGCCGTCTTCCTGGCCGGCGACGACTCGTCCTGGATGACCGGCCAGACGCTGGTCATCGACGGCGGCGCCACGATTCGTCCGATGGTGGTCTGAGCATGACCGAGCTTGCGAGCGAATCATTCAACGCAGTGCACGCGCGAACGCGCACGCCGAGCGCTAGCGAGGTGTGGAAGTGAGTCGTTGGGGTATCACGCTTCCGCTGGCCGGCATTCCGCTGCCGAAGCAGCGCGACCTGGTCAAGTCCCTGCCCGACCTGGGCTACACCGACGTGTGGTCGGCCGAGACGGCCGGCACGGACGCCTTCACGCCGCTGGCGCTGGCCGCGGAGTGGGCGCCCTCGCTGCGTCTGGGCACGGCCATCGCCCCGGTCTACACCCGCGGCCCCGGCCTGCTGGCGATGCAGGCGGCGACCATCGCCGAGCTCGCGCCGGGACGGTTCGCGCTGGGCATCGGGTCGAGCTCGCCGGTGATCGTGCAGGGCTGGAACGCCCGTGAGTTCACGGAGCCGTTCGCCAACGTCCGCGACACGCTGCGGTTCCTGCAGAAGGCGCTGGCCGGCGAGAAGGTGGACGGCGACTTCGGCTCGTTCAAGGTGAGCCGGTTCAAGCTGGAGCGGGTCCCCGAGCAGGCCCCGCAGATCATGCTGGCGGCGCTGCGCCCGGGCATGCTGCGGCTGGCCGCCAAGGAGGCCGACGGCGCGATCACCAACTGGCTGGCCCCGACCGACGTGCCGCAGGTGCGCGCGGAACTGGGCACGGGCAAGGAGTTGGTGGCCCGGGTCTTCGTCTGTCCGACGGAAGATGTTGCGGCGGCAAGGGCTTTGGGTCGGATGCTGATCAGCAGCTACCTGACGGTGCCGGCCTACGCGGCGTTCCACGACTGGCTGGGCCGTGGCGAGGACCTGGCCGAGATGCACCGGCTGTGGGCGGCCGGCGACCGCAAGGGCGCCAATGCGGCCATCCCGGACCACGTGGTGGACGACCTGGTCGTGCATGGCAGCCTTGACCGCTGTCGCGAGCGGGTGCAGGAGTACGTGGAGAACGGCCTGGACACGCCCGCGATCATGGTTCTGCCCACGGGAGCGGACCAGTTCGACGTCGTCAGGGCCCTGGGCCGGAAGTAGCTAAGGAGCGGGCGTGACCAAGGCATCGCAGGGGCGCGGCGAGCTGACCCCGATGGAGAGCCGCATCCTGCGCGCGGCGGTGAAGCTGTTCGCGGAGAAGGGCTTCGACGCCACCACCGTGCAGGAGGTGGTGACCTACGCCGAGGTGACCAAGGGCGCGCTCTACCACTATTTCGACTCCAAGGACGACCTGCTCTACGAGATCTACCACTCGCTGATCGGCCTGCAGACCGCCGAGCTGGACCGGATCATCGCCGAGGGCAACGGGGCGGTGCAGACCGTCCGGGCGATCATGGTCAACCTGGTCGTCACCACCGCGGACCGCATCGACGAGACGGCGGTGTTCGTCCGGGAGATGCACAAGCTGGACTCCGAGCGGATGGCCGCCTTCCGGGCCGACCGCCGCCGGTACCAGCGCACGTTCCGTGACGTCATCGCCAAGGCGCAGGCGTCGGGGGAGTTCAGCTCGGTGACGCCGGCCGACACGGCCGTCCTGATCGCGCTGGGCGTGGTGAACCAATTGCCCACCTGGTATCGGCCGGACGGCCCCAAGTCCCCTGAGCAACTGGGTGCCGAGATCGCCGATTTCGTGCTGGCGGCGCTGGCGAACTAGAACCGACACCGAAATCCGGGCGAGTTCGGGGTGGGCATACCATCATTTGCCCATGACGGCTTTGGACACCCCGATCGTCCGTGTCGTGGTCGCGGAGGACCGCGTCCCGGTCAGATCCGGCCTGGACGCCGCGCTCGGGCACTTACCCGGCGTCGCCGTGGTCGGCACGGCGACGCACCACGCCCAGGTACCTCCGCTGCTCGACCGGCACCGACCGGAAGTGCTGCTGCTCGGCCTGTCGCTGCCCGGCGGCGACGCGGTCGAGCTGACGCGCGCGGTCCGCGCCGAGCACCCCACGACCGTGGTGATCGTGATCGCGGTGCTGCCCGCGACCAACGACCAGGTGCTGCCGGCGCTGCAGGCCGGCGCGGCCGGCTGGCTGCCGCCGACGGCCGACCGCGACACGGTGATCCGCGCCCTGCGGGCCGTGGTGGCCGGCGTGAATCCGGCCCCGCGTCGCCCGATCGGGCGAGATCACCGCGGCGAGCTGACGGCCCGCGAGGCCGACGTGCTCAGACTGGTCGCCGCCGGCCTGACCAACGCGGAGATCGCCCGCCGGCTCGCCGTCAGCGAGGCGACCGTGAAGACGCACCTCAACCACGCCTACACCAAGGTCGGCCTGCAGAACCGGGCCGAGGCCGTCGAGTACGCGAAACGCCACGGACTGGGGCCGACCGAAGCCGAGTGAGCGGCATGGGTGAACTTACCCATGCCGGATGGGCAATCCCGGGTCTGTCGGCGTTGCCGCGCGCCCCGTGATACTTCTGGCGTGGGGAGATCGACCTTGGGGAGGGGAATCCTGTGCAGGCGCCCGAATTCGGCATCGTCGCATGACGCGGAGGGGCTCCCGTCCACAGCGGGAGCCCCTCGCCTCATCGGTTGCGAGCCGGCGGGCGACACCGCGGGGCAGTGCGTGTACTTCGCGGGCAGGGCCAGGGAAATCAGGTAGTCGTCGACCGCGTCGTCCACGCACGAGCTCTTGAAGTACTGGCCGTGGCCCCACCCGTCATAGGTGAGCAGGGTCGCGGTCGGCAGCTGACCGGCCACATCGGTCTGCCACACGTACGGCGTGGCCGGGTCGTGCAACGCGCCGACCATCAGCAGCGGCGGCGCGCCGTGCACCTGGAGCTGCTGGGCGATCCCGGCCCAGTCCGGCCCGTACGGTGGCCGACCGGGGAGCTCGGACAGGAAGTCCGGGGTGATCTTCGCGCCGGCGCTGTCGACGAGCGTGCCGGCCTGGGCCCTGGTGTAGAGCCGGTTGAACAGGGCGTTGACGTCCTGGCCGTGCGCTGGCCTGCGCTTCCGTGCCCAGGAACGACGTGACGTCCAGGTTGTGGTCCATGTTGCTGTCCAACGCCAGGGTGCGGATCCGCTGCGGATACATCTCGGCTTACTGCTGGCCGATCAGCGTGCCGTAGGAGACGCCGTAGTAGGTCAGCTTGTCCTCGCCCAACGCGCCCCGGATCGCCTCCAGGTCCTTGGCCACGCTCAGATCGTCGATATGGTCGAACAGCGGCCCGCTGCGCTGTCGGCAGTCGGCGACCAGCTTCCTGTTGTACGACACGGCATCCGCGTAACCCTGCGGCGTCGAGGGATCGGAGGTGGGCAGGGCGTCGACCAGCGTCGGATCGCGGGTGATGGGCTGGCTCCGGCCGGTGCCGCGCGGATCGAAGCCGACGGTGTCGAACCGGTCGTGGATCTGCGGGGTGAAGAAGTCCTTGTGCAGCAACCAGTCCGTGCCCGAGTTGCCGGGCCCGCCGGGATCGAACACCAGCGAGCCGAGGCGCTCGCTCGGCACGCGGGCCCTCCTGCGGGCCAGGGCCAAGGTGTACGTGCCGGCGCCGGGATCGGCCCAGTCGATCGGCAGCACCAGCGATCCGCAGTCCACGGTCGCGTCCTCGGCGCACGGCGTCCAGGTGATCGCACGCACCGGCGCCGCCGCCACGGGCGTGGCCAGCGACAGCGCGGTGGCGGCCGCGAGCGCCAGGGTGATCGTCGTTCTCACAGGAGTGGTCCCCTCCGTACGGGTGGACTTCCACGCTCGTCACGGAGGGGACCACGATTCAAGACCGGCGGCCGTTCCTGCCTCGGCACGGCCGCCGGATCCGATCCGAACGGCCGGCCGGAACCGGACTGATCAGCACCTACCTGGCCAGTAACGGTCCACCTGAGACAGTCAGAAGCCGGTGGCCGGCAGGGGCGAGCGCTGGCCGGCGAAGCCGGTGGTGTTCGGCGGCACGGCCGGGCAGTGCGTGCCCTTGGGCGGCAGCTTGCCCGAGATCAGGTACTGGTCGGTGGCGTCGACCACGCACGGGCTCTTGAAGTACTGGCCGTGGCCCCAGCCGTCATAGGTCAGCAGCGTGGAGTTGTGGATCTGGCTGGCCGCGCCGACCGACCACGCGTACGGCGTCGCCGGGTCGTGCTTGCCGCCGATGATCAGCAGCGGCGGCGTGCCGTGGATCTGGTATTGGTGCTGAGGATTGGCCACCTTGTCGACGCCGAGACACCCGGTCATCGCGCCCCAGCCGATGCCGGACAGGCGCAGCGTCGGCGCGACGGCGTTGCTGATGCGCCGCTGGACCGCCACCGAGGCGGCGTTGGGCAGGTCGAACTTCCAGTCCGCGCAGAAGGCGAACGGGAAGTACACATACACCTGGGTGTCGGCCTTGGGGCCGAACGCGGTGGTGCCGTCGGCCAGCGCCTTGAGGTCCTGGGCCAGGTACTTCCAGTCCGGCCCGTACAGGTAGCCGACGGGCAGTCCGGACAGCTCGTCGGGGGTCATCGGCTTCTGGGTGTTGGGATCGATCAGCTTGCCGGCCTGCGCCTTGGCGTAGAGCTGGTTGAACAGCAGGTTGACATCCTGCCCGTGCAACGCGCACGTGGTGTCGCGGTCGCACCACTTCACGAATTCCTGGAAGGCGTCCTCGTCGGTCTGCGCCTCGGTGACGGTGAAGCCGGTGGTGCGCTGGCTGTGGTCCATGTTGCTGTCCAGGGCCAGTGCGCGCACGTGGTCGGGGAACAGTTCGGCGTACTGCTGTCCCATCAGCGTGCCGTAGGAGACGCCGTAGTAGGTCAGCTTCTTCTCGCCGAGCGCGGCCCGGATCGCGTCGATGTCCTTGACCACGCTGATGTCGTCCACGTGGTCGATCAGCGGCCCGCTGAGCTTGCGGCAGTCGTCCATGAGGGTCTTGCGGAACGCGACCGCGGCGGCGAATCCCCTGGGCGTGTCCGGCGGATCGGTCGGCGCCTGGTCGAGCACGTCGCTGTCGCACTTGATGGCATTGGCCGGGTTGACTCCGCGCGGGTCGAAACCGATGATGTCGAACCGGCTCATCAGCTCCGGCGAGAACATGGTCGGGTTGTACAGCAGCGACAGCACACCCGAGCCGCCCGGGCCGCCCGGGTCGAACACCAGGGACCCGATGCGCTTGGCCGGATCGGTGGCCTTGCGGCGGGCCAGGGCCAGCGTGAACGTGCCGTCCTTCGGGTTGTCCCAGTTGATCGGGAGGACCAGTTGGCCGCAGTCGACGGTCGTGTCCTGGGCACAGGGCGCCCAGGTGATCGTCCGGCTCGGCTGATCCGGCGCCGCGGTCGCGGGCCCTGCTGTTGAGAGCCCTGTCGTCGTGATGGCGGCGAGCGCCACCACCGGCAGCGCCAGCGCTGCTCGTAATGTCTTCACTTGGTGTCCCCTCAGTAACGTGGCTCACACCCACAGATACCAGGAGAACCAGGCCAGTCAAGGAATTCGGGGGTTAACCCCCACAAATCCCTTGACTGTTAACGCTTTCCGCGTCACGCCTTGATACGCGCGCCCTTGGGGTCGAACAGCGGATCCCTTGCCACCACGCCATTGACCCATTCGCCGAACAACTCCACCGAAAGGTCCGCGCCGATCGGGGTGTCCGCCGGCAGATAGGCGAACGCGATGGGCTTGTCCACGGTGTAACCGAATCCGCCGGTCGTCACACGGCCGACCACCTCGCCGCCGATGCGCACCGGCTCGCCGCCCAACGGAACCATGTGCTGCTCGTCGAGCGTCAGGCAGCGCAGACGGCGGGTGATGCCCTGCTCCTTGGCCCGCAGCAGGGCGTCCCGGCCAAGGAACGGCCTGTCCTTCTTGACGCAGAAGCCCAGCCCGGCCTCGTAAGGATTGTGGTCGGGGGTGAGGTCGGAACCCCAGAGCCGGTAACCCTTCTCCAGCCGCATGCTGTCGATCGCCTTGTAACCGCCGGCGATCAGCCCGAAGTCCTGCCCGTACTCCCACAGCGCCGCCCACAGCGCGGCGCCGTACTCGGCCGAGGCGTAGAGCTCCCAGCCCAGCTCGCCCACGAAGGTCACGCGCTGCGCGGTCAGCGGCACGTCGCCGACGGTGATCTGCTGGGCCGTCATGTACGGGAACGACTCGTTGTCGAGGCCGGCCGGTGTCAGCTGGGCCAGGATCTTGCGCGCATTCGGCCCCCACAGGGCGAAACACGTGTACTGCCCGGTGACGTCGGTGATCCGCACCGAGCCGTCGTCCGGGGCGTGCTGGCGCAGCCAGGCCAGGTCCCGCGAGCCGTAGGCGGTGCCGGTGACGATCCGGAAGAGGTCTTCCTCCAGCCGGGCCACCGTGAAGTCGCACTCGATGCCGCCGCGCGTGTTCAGCGCCTGGGTGTAGGTGACGCTGCCGACCTCGCGGTCGACATCGTTGGCGCACAACCAACTCAGCAGCTTCGCCGCGCCCGGCCCGGACACCTCGATCTTGGCGAACGAGGACTCGTCGAACAGGCCCGCGGCGGCGCGGGTGCCCCGGTGCTCGGCGACGACGGCCGGCGACCAGCCCATGCCGGCCCAGCCCCGCGGCTGCATGAAGTCGTCGCCGCCGTACATGTTGTTCTGGTAGTAGTCGACCCGCTCCCAGCCGGACTTCTCGCTGAAATGGGCCTGCTGCTGGGAATGCCAGGCGTACACCGGCGACACCCGCAGCGGCCGGCCGGCGCTGCGCTGCCGGTGCGGGAAGGGGATGTCGTAGTACGTCTCGTAGTTCTCGGTGACCCGGGCCAGCGTGTACGAGGGCGACCGGTACTGCCGGCCGAACCGTCGAACGTCCATGTGGGACACGTCGAGCTGGGCCTCGCCGGCCACGATCCACTCGGCCATCACCTTGCCGATGCCGCCGGCGCCGGCGATGCCGTGCGCGCAGAACCCGGCGGCCACGAAGAAGCCGGCCACCTCGGTCTCGCCGAGGCAGAACTCGTTGTCCGGGGTGAAGGCCTCCGGCCCGTTGATCAGCTTGCGGATGCCCAGGTCGGCCATCACCGGCACGCGCATCGCGGCGTTCTCGCTGATCTCGGCGAACCGCTCCCAGTCGGCGGCGAGCAGCTTTCCGTTGAAGTCCTGGGGGATTCGGTCCAGGCCGGTGTCATCGAGCGACCACGCCCGTGAGTCACGCTCGTAGCCGCCCATCAGCAGGCCGTCGACCTCCTCGCGCCAGTACACGAGGTTGTCCGGGTCGCGCAGCGTCGGCAGGTGCGTACCGTCCCGCTCGCGCACCGGCTCCGTGACCACGTACTGGTGGGACATCGGGATGATCGGGATCCGCACGCCGACCAGCCGGCCGATTTCCGCCGCGTACATGCCGCCGCAGTTGACGACGATCTCCGCCTCGACGTCGCCCTTGTCGGTGCGGACCCTGGTCACCCGGCCGCGCTCGACGTCGATGCCGGTCACTCGGGTGTGCTGGTGGATGCGCACGCCGCCGGCGCGGGCCCCGGCGGCCAGCGAGTACGCCAGCTGTGAGGGGTCCACGTAGCCGTCGGTCGGCAGGTACGAGCCGCCCAGCACGCCCTTGGTGTCCATGAGCGGGAACAGCTCGCGGGCCTGCTCGGCGCTGATCTCCTCCAGCGGCACGCCGAACGCCCGGGCCCAGCCGATCTGCCGGCGCACCTCGGCCATCCGGTCCGGCGTGCAGGCCAGCCGGATGCCGCCGCACTGCACCCAGCCGGGCGGATGTTCACCCGTCTGCAACTGCGCGTACAGCTGCGCGGAGTGCTGGTTCATCCTGGTCAGCGTCGGATCGGACCGCAGCTGGCCGACCAGCCCGGCCGAGTGGAAGGTCGAGCCGCTGGTCAGCTCGTCGCGGTCGAGCACGATCACGTCGCGTTCGCCCAGCTGGGCGAGGTGGTACGCGACGCTGGCGCCGCCCACCCCGCCACCGATGATCACGATCCGGGCCCGGTCGGGGAGTGCCCTGTCAGCTGCCACGACGCCCTTGTTACCGCATCGGGTTGACGCTGGCCAGCCGCGGGCCGACACTTGCTGATCACGTTCGTCCGATGGCGGGAGGCGCGGTCAGGTGGTGCTGGACGAGCCCGTGGTGGAATCGATCGTCTCCCAGGTGCCCGAGTTCGCCGGGCCGGTCGAGCTGACCGTGATCAAGGGCGGGCTCAGCCACCGGGTCGTGCGGGTGGACGCCGGCGGGAGACGGTTCGTGCTGCGGGTGCTCGACCCGGCCGTCGCCGAGGCCGGCCTGGGCGTGCCCATGGCCCAGGAGATCGCCAACACCGTGCAGGCGGCCGAGACCGGGGCCGGGCCGAAGGTGCTGCGCGTCCTGCCCGACGAGCACGCCCTGGTGCTGGAGTACGTGGACGGCGTGACGCTGTCGACCGCCGACGTGCCGGCCCATCTGGAGGGGATCGCCGCCGCGTGCCGCCGGCTGCACTCGGGGCGGCCGTTCGGCAACGATTTCGACATCTTCGACAAGCTGGCCGAGTTCCTCGCGCTGTGCGACCGGAACGGGCTGGGGCTGCCCGAGGGCTACGCCGACCAGCTGCCGCTGGTGGCCCGCATCCGGGAGGCGCTGGCCGCCCGGCCGGTGCCGCGCGTGCCGTGCCACAACGACCTGTTGGCCGAGAACTTCATCGCCGACGGCGGCCGCGTGCGCATCGTCGACTACCAGCTGTCCGGCCAGAACGACCCCTGTTTCGAGCTGGGGGACATCGCCGCCGAGGCGCTGCTCGACGTGGACGGCGTGACGCGGCTGGCCGACGCCTACTTCGGTCGGGACCGTTCCCCGGAACTGCTGGCCAGGGTGCGGCTGTACCGGACGATGTCCAACGTGACCTGGACGCTCTGGTTCACGGTCCACAGTGGACTACTTGGCGGCCGGGCCGCCGCCGACTTCGACTACGCGGCCGAGGCGGCCGCGAAGTGGGGGCGGGCGCTGAGCGATCTCGGCGACCCCGGGCTGGGAGCGTTGCTGGACACAGTGCGGAGGTAGCCGTGAGCGAGCAGGTCGAGCACATCGACGACGACGCGACAACACTGGCCCGACTGGGCTACCGGCAGGAGTTGCGCCGGACGTGGAGCGGCTTCTCCAACTTCGCCATCTCCTTCTCCATCATCTCCATCCTGTCCGGCTGCTTCACCACCTTCGGCCAGGCCTGGAACAACGGCGGCCCGGTGGCGATCAGCTGGGGCTGGCCGGTGATCTCGGCCTTCATCCTGATCATCGGGCTGTGCATGTCCGAGCTGGTGTCGGCGTTCCCCACCGCCGGCGGCATCTACTGGTGGGCCTCGAAACTGGGCAAGCCGGTGCACGGCTGGTTCACCGGGTGGCTCAACCTGGTCGGGCTGGTCGCCGTGACCGCATCCGTCGACTACGGCTGCGCCACCTTCATCTCCTTCTTCCTGTCCCTTGTGGACTCCGGGTGGGAGGGCACGCTCAACGAGATCTTCGTCATCTTCGTGATCGTGCTGGTGCTGCACGCGCTGATCAACATCTTCGGCAGCCACCTGGTCGCCATGCTCAACAACGTCTCCGTGTACTGGCACGTGGTCGGCGTCGTGGCCGTGGTGGCGATCCTGGCCTTCGCACCCACCTCGCACCAGAGCTTCGCGTTCGTGTTCACCCAGCGGATCAACAACTCCGGCTTCGCCGACGGCACCTACTGGTTCTACGTGCTGCCGCTGGGTTTTCTGCTCACCCAGTACACGATCACCGGCTTCGACGCCTGCGCGCACATCTCCGAGGAGACCAAGGGCGCCGCGCGCACCGCCGCCCGCGGCATCTGGCAGTCCATTCTGTACTCGGCGATCGGCGGCTGGGTCCTGCTGCTGGCCTTCCTGTTCGCCGCCACCAACGTCGACGAGATCAACAAGCAGGCCGGCTTCGTCGGCTCGATCATCACCACGGCGCTCAACTCCAACCTGGCCATCGTGGTCATCGGCATCTCGGCCATCGGCCAGTTCTTCTGCGGCATGAGCTGCGTGACCAGCACGTCCCGGATGAGCTACGCCTTCAGCCGGGACGGCGCGGTCCCCGGCCACCGGCTGTGGTCCAAGCTGAACGCCAACCGGGTGCCGGTGAACGCCGTGATCGGCTCCTGCGTCGCCGGTCTCGTGCTCACGCTTCCCGCCCTGTACAAGAGCTCCGCCGGCGTGCCCACCGCGTTCTACGCCGTCGTGTCGGTGGCGGTGATCGGGCTGTACCTGGCGTTCCTGATCCCCATCGCCCTGCGGCTGCGGGCCGGCTCCTCGTTCGTGCCCGGGCCGTGGTCGTTGGGCCGCAACTACAAGTGGATGTGCTGGACGGCCATCATCGAGATCGTCATCATCTCGGTGTACTTCATCCTGCCCACTGTTCCGGCCGGCGTGCCCGGCGCCGCCGACTTCAGCTGGACCGCCGTGAACTACGCCCCGCTGGCCGTCGGCGGGCTGGTGCTGCTGATCGCCATCTGGTGGTTCGCCTCGGCCCGCAAGTGGTTCACCGGCCCCAAGCACACCATCGAGATCTGACACCCGTTCGGCCGAGAAGTCCCGGGCAACCGTTCGGGGCTTTTCGGCGTTATCGGTACATGCGACCCATGGCACCCGTGGACACCACCAAGGCCGAGACGGAGCCCGTCGAGGAGATCAGCGAACTGGTCTGCGTTCGCCGTCGGGACGTGCACGAGCAGCAGCGGCACCCGGTCCGGCGGACCGTGGCGTTCCTCGTGGACGCCGGGCTGCACCTGGCCGTCGCCCTGTCCGCCTGGCGCTTGTTCGCCACGGCCGTGCCCGACGCCCACTTCTGGTGGCAGGTCGAGGTGGCCGTCACCGCCTACGCGCTGGTGTCGTGCGCGCACCGGGTGTTCCTGCAGCGGCTGATCGGGGCCACCATCGGCAAGGCGCTGGTGGGGCTGTGCCTGGTCATGCGGGACACCCGGGATCGGCCGGAGTTGATGGACCTGGTCCGGGACTGGTTCATCGGCTGCGCGATGATCATTCTGCTCATGCCGACCTCGCTGGTGATGGGCCTGATGTCGCTCTAGCCGGCGATCGAGGTCAAGGCGTCGAGCGCCTCGACATCGTGCGCAGGGACGCCCGTCGGCGGGCATTGCTGTGGGACCTGGTGAAGGTCTGGCTGTGCTCCTTGGTCGTCACCTTCGGCGCCGTAGTGGACTAGCTGTGAGCCGCGGCTCGAAATTCCGTTGGTGTGCCTGAGGTTCGAGCCCTTCGTCTCCGAGGTCGTGCTGCTTGCCGGGGCGGAGCTGAGCATGTTCACGGTCGGACCTCGCGAGCTACGGCGTGGTGCGGGTCGTCGAGGGCGGGTGGGAACCCAAAGCCGCCTTCGCGGCGTCGGCGCGGCGATACCTATAGTTCGGGGCGTGGACGTTGCCGAGCTGTTGAGCCGGATCGCCGCCGACGGCGACTACAACCCGTTCTCCCTGAAGGACTTCGGGCCCGCGGAGATCGCCGAGGTGCGGGCGGCGTTGTCGTCGTCGGCGCTGCGGGAAGCGGCGTTGGCGGTGCTGGCCACCCTGCGTGAGCCGTTCGACCCCGCCCTGCTGCCGGCCGAGAAGCCGTTGCCGTTCAGCGAATGCGAGTTCTGGTACGCCTTGCCGACCGGCGACCGGGCCGCGGCGCTCGACGCGTTCGGCTTCTCGTCGCCCGTGCCGGTGACCATGCGCATGGGGCGGCTGGCTTGGCGGTTCGAGGGCACCCGGTGGTGGTCGGACCACGGCCGGTGCTCCGTCGTCTACGTGAGCCCCGTGTTGGACGGCTGGACCCTCGTGTTCGGTGAGCCGTCCGTCGACCGCCACGCCGTCGGCACGCTCCCGCCCGGCGAGGACGATCCCTATGGGGTCAAACAAATGGCTGCCGACGAGGCCGCGCGCCGCGCCGTGCGCCGTGAGCGGTGCGCGTCGTTGAGCCGCCGCCTCGGCGCCGCGCACCTGTACCTGAAGAGCTACGGGGACTCCACCACCTCGTGGTTCATCGCCGAGCACGGCGAACTGATCCGTTGGTACGACCTCATGGTGCCCGAGCAGCAGATCGGCCCGCCCCACCCCGGTGAGGCCGGCTTCCGCCTCCCGCACGAACCCGACCCGTGGCCCGAGGACTCCTTCAACGACATCCTGTCGAACCACGTCGGCCGGGAGGCCGCCGTCCGCTTCCATGACCGCTACCGCCGGCTCCAGGCCGAGTACAACGTCCCCGATTCGGGCAACGCCAACGACGTCGCCTCCGCCCTGTCCGTCCTACCGCGCGACCTCGGCCCCGGCACTGAGGTCCAGGGCCTCGGCGTGCTCGCGCGGACCGGTTGCCCGGGCTAGCGGCGCGTCGGCCACACCTGCCCGGAACCGTATTTCGGTGTGCCGCTGAGCGGGACTCGCCGGGGTTCGGAAGCTGCTTCATGGCTGTCCGCGAGCGGGACTCGCGCTGCAAGAGATAGTTGACGGCGGAAATTTAGCGGGGCTACGGTGAGTTTTCCCTGATCAGCGTGGACCGGGAGAAAAGAGACTGCCATGCCCAGTCGTCTCATGGCGGGTGCGGCGGCGTTGGCCGCCGTCGCTCTGCTGCTACCGGGCGCGAGCCCGGCGGATGCCCGGACCGGCTTCGCGATGCCGGGGATGGGGTGGAGCAGCTGGAGCGTGGAGGCCTCGGCCCGGGCCACGTACGGCACGAGCTGGCTGACCGAGTCGCACGTCGAGGGTGCGGCGGACGCGGTGGCGTCGAAGCTGAAGTCGGCGGGGTACCGGTACATCGACATCGACTCCGGCTGGAACGCTGACCTGGCCTTCCACGGCCACACCGACGGCAACGGAATTCCGGACCCCGACCCGACCAGATTCCCCAACGGCATCGCCGGTGTGGCCGGCCACGTCCACGGCGAGGGTCTGCTGCTCGGGCTGTACACCACCGTGGGACTGGACAAGGGCGTCTACGACAAGAACGCGCCCATCCTCGGCACCAGCTGCCACACCCAGGACATCGCCCAGCAGCCCCTGACCGCCACCAATGGCTGGGGCAGCTCGTGGAAGATCAACTACGCCAACTCCTGCGCCCAGGCCTACATCAACTCCATCGCCAGCCGCTTCGCCTCCTGGGGCGTCGACCTGATCAAGGTCGACGGCACGACGACTGACAACGTGGCCGACATCCAGGCCTGGTCCCGGGCCATCGACCAGGCGGGCCGCAGCATCTGGCTCAGCACCAGCGCCTGGCCCGTGCCCCAGTCCATCGAGTCGCAACTTTCCAGCTACACCAACGATGTTCGCATCGACACGGACGTCGAGTGCTACTGCGGAACCTTGTCGACCTGGTCCAGTTCCGTCAGCGTTCGGTGGAACGACCTGCCGAACTGGCTGTCCGGCCTGCAGGCGGGCTACTTCCCGAACCTGGACTCGATGCCCATCTCCAACAACTCGGGCCAGGCCATCCAGGACGGCATCACCAGCACCGAACGCCAGAGCGTGATGACCTTCTGGTCGATGGCCTCGGCGCCCCTGTGGGTCGGCGGCGACGTCTACTTCCTTGACAGCGGGGCGGTTTCCATCCTGACCAACCCGGAAGTGGTTGCGGTGGACCAGGCCTCGCGGTTCCCGACCCGCGTGACCGGAGGCACCCTGCAGAAGTGGCGTAAGCAGATGCCCGACGGGAGCTGGGCGGTGGCCGTGTACAACATGGGCTCCTCGACGGCGAACGTCACCGTGAACTGGAGCGATCTCGGGGTCAGCGGCAGCCATCCGGTGCGGGACCTGGTGTCACGCACGGATCTGGGCTCGTTCAACGGAAGTTGGACCGCGACGGCCGTCCCGTCCCACGGCTCCCGGCTGATCAAGGTGGGGTGACCCCGGCGCAAAGGGGCCTGCCCTGGCGTTGGCAGGCCCCTTCGCTGTGGCGGGGGGTTACCTCAGTTGAGGGTCCACTGCTGGTTGGCGCCGCCGGCGCAGGTCCAGATCTGGAGCGGGGTGCCGTCGGCGGAGCTCTGGTTGGTGGCGTCGAGGCACTTGCCGGAGCCGGTGTTCACGAGCTCCTTCTGCGCGTTGACGGTCCACTGCTGGGCGCCGGAGCCGTTGCAGTCGTACAGCTGGACCTTGGCGCCGTTGGCGGTGCTGGCGCCGGAGACGTCGAGGCACTTGCCGAGGGCCTGCAACGAGTTGCCGGAGTGCGACCACGTCTGTGCGGCGGTGCCGTTGCAGGTGTAGATCTGCACCTGGGTGCCGTTGGCGGAGTTGGCCCCGGCGACGTCGACGCACTTGCCGCCGATGCCGGTGATGGTGCCGCCGCCGGGCGGCGGCGGGGGCGGAGTGGTGCCGCCGGTGAGCTTCTGGAAGATCCGGGAGTAGGCGTAGCCGGTGGCCCGGTCGTAGTCCTGAAGCTCCCAGAAGGACAGCTCGGCCACGCCGTTCTGGGCCGCGAAGGTCTCCAGCGTCTGGGCGTCGGTCTGGCTGAACTGGGCGCCGTCGTCGTTGCGGCCGGCGATGGGGGTCAGGCCCATCATGCCGTAGGCGGCGGAGGTGGAGATCCCGTACAGGCCGGCGATCTGGTTGGCGGCGTTGCGAGCGGCCGACAGCGCGTCGTTGATGACGGGCTGTCCGTCGTAGAAGTCCATCACCATCAGGTTGATGACGCTGACCTTGACGCCCTTGGCCTTGGCGTCGTTGAGGACGGTCATCTGGTCGCCCTCGAGGCCGTCGGAGCCGACGCCGAGGGTGTAGTCGACCTGCACGTTCGGGTTCTGGGCCTGGAGCGCGGCCAGGGCCTGGTCGCGCCGGGCGATCGACGCGGTGTCCTTGATGACGCCACCCTCGATGTCGAAGTCCAGGCGGTTGGTGCCGTACTGGTTGACGACGTTGGCGTACGCGGCGGTCAGGCTGGACACGTTCGTGCAGGTCTGGGCCAGCTCGCCGCCCTCGGCGCCGCCGAAGGAGGGGATCACGTTGCCGCCGGCGTTCTGCAGCGCGGTGATCTGCGACTTGAACGAGCCGACGCCGGTGCCGTTGGCCTCCCAGACCGGCGTGCAGCCGGACTGCGGCGTCAGGAACGCCAGCGTGTAGAACTTGGTGCCGGTCGCGTTCATGTCCGAGGCCATCTGGCCCGCGTCGGCGTCGCTGACCTGGAGGTAGGGCGCGGAGTAGTGGGCCGGGAAGGCCCCGCCCGCGGCCGGGGCCGCCGTCGCGGCCGGTGCGGCCACCATGGCCGCGGTCGCCGCCAACGGTAGCGCGGCGGCCAACACCGCTCTTGTCGTGATGCGCATGGTCGATCTCCTACGGGTATCGCACGGCCGGAATCGTGCAGGCAGGGGTGAAGATCCGGCATTTCACGAAATGGGCGCGAGCCTGACGGCGGGGAGACCACGCGCTGATTCCGTGCGGTATTCATACCGCCCGATCGGGCAGCGATCAATAGTGCGTTCGGACGTAAAACCGCAGCTCAGGGCCGGTTTTAGGAATGCTGGAGCCGTCCCGACCCATCGCGGGCGGAACGCGCGACGGGCCGGGACGGAGAATTCGGACGATCAGGACGTCAGTTGAGCGTCCACTGTTGGTTCGCGCCGCCGGCGCAGGTCCAGATCTGGAGCGGAGTTCCATCGGCCGAACTCTGGTTCGTGGCGTCGAGGCATTTACCCGAACCGGTGTTGACGAGTTCGTGCTGTCCGTTCTGGGTCCATTGCTGGGCGCCGGAGCCGTTGCAGTCGTACAGCTGGACCTTGGCCCCGTTGGCGGTGCTGGCGCCGGAGACGTCGAGGCACTTGCCCAGCGACTGCAGCGCACTGCCGGACTGGGTCCAGGTCTGCGCGGCGGTGCCGTTGCAGGTGTAGATCTGCACCTGGGTGCCGTTGGCCGAGTTGGCGCCGGCCACGTCGACGCACTTGCCGCCGATGCCGGTGATGGTGCGGCCACCGGGCGGCGGGGTGGTGGTGCCGCCCTGCGTGCCGTTCCAGGTGAACGTGGCGCTGGTGGCGGCGGGCACCGAGTAGGTGAAGGACTCGTTGCCCCAGTTGACCCGCACGCTCTGCGCGCTGCCGCTGGGGTTGTAGGCCACGAGGGCCTTGGAGCCGTCCGGGTTGATCCACGCGACGTTGCGCACCGCGCTGTCGTTGGAGGCGATGCGGGTGGCGCCCGGCTTCACGAACTTGGTCAGCTGGCCCATGTCGTAGTACTCGATGTTGTAGTCGACCTGGCCGCGATTGTCGTTCTGGTGCACGGTGATCAGGCCGGTGCAGGTGCTGCAGCCGCCGTTGTTGGGGCCCTGGTGCTCATCGACGGCGAGGCTCCACTTCACCACGCTACGGTCCCAGTTGCGGGTGTAGTCGATGATGTTGTTCATGTCCTCGTTCTGCTGATTGCCGATCCAGTTGCCGCCCGAGTGCTCGGTCTCGTACATGTTCATCGACGGGTACTGGTTGTGGATCGTGGTCTGCTCCGAGACGTCGCCCTCGTAGCCGTGCCACGCCACGCCGCCGAAGTTCGGGTCGTTGCGGATCGACGCGTCGTTGACGGTCGGGGCGGCGAAGCTGTCGTAGCTGTCCCAGTTCCAGTCCAGGGCCAGCACCTTGGTCGACAGGCCCGCGTTGTGCAGCGCCGGCAGCAGGTTGTTCTTGGCGAACACGGCCAGGCCCGAGCCGTTCCAGTTCATGCCGGGGTAGTTGCCGCCGACCGTCGGCTCGTTCTGCTCGGACACGTAGTCGACCGGCACGCCCTGAGCCTGGAAGCCCTGGATGTACTTGACGAAGTAGTTGGCGTAGGCCTGGTAGTACTGCGACTGCAGCCAGCCCTGGATGTAGGAGTTGTTGTCCTTCATCCACGGCGGCGCGGTCCACGGCGAGGCCATGACCTTCAGCTGCGGGTTGAGCTGCTTGGCCTGCTTGGTCAGCGGGATGACGTCGACCAGGTCGTGCGACAGGCTGAAGCGGGTCAGGTTGGGGTCGGCCGCGCCGTCGTCGTAGGTGTAGCTGTAGCGGGCCAGGTCCGACGCGCCCATGGGGTTGCGCAGGAAGCTCAGCCCGATGCCGTTGACCGGGTCGAACAGCTTCTGCATGGTGGCGTTGCGGGTGGCGGCGGACAGGGCGCCGCTGGAGTTCATCAGGTACGCGGTTGTGTCGGTGAACGACGCGCCCGCGCCCTCGAACTGCTGGTACCGGGTGTTCTCGTCGACCGTTATGGTCTGCTGGCCGGTCCCGGTGCCGGCGGTGAAGCTGATCGGGCTCTGCTGTTGCAGCCCGCGGGTGACGTTGCGGCCACCGGAGTCATTGGTTGAGGTCAGCCAGATGTTGACGGACTCGTTGGCGGCGTTGGCGGCCGGGGCCGCCACCATTCCGGCCACGAGCACCAGGGGCACGACGAGCAGCGTTGGTCGCACGGCAGGGCACCTCGGTTCGACAGGTTCGCAGGGGTCCGTCGGTGTGTGAGGCTCGGTGGCGGTGCGCGCGTCACACCTTATTTCGAGTCATGATTTAAGAGGTGAACTCTTGTCGCGTCAAGAGGGAGAAGTGCCAGCGGTCACACCTGGACGGGTGGCGGACTTCCACCTTGAGCACTCGGTGTGGTTCACTGTGTGTGGTCGCATTCTGTGTTCGTGTCGTATCCACGCTCGCGGAAGAAGTCGCGGGCGGTGGTCCTCCTCGCAGGGAACCGGGTGAAGTCCCCCGTCCGCGATCAGACCCGTAGCGCCGCGGTTGCGGCGAGACGTAGTACCTGTTTGAGGAGATAGATCAAGTGGCTCAGGGCACCGTCAAGTGGTTCAACTCGGAAAAGGGCTTCGGCTTCATCGCCCCGTCCGATGGTGGCGCTGACGTTTTCGTGCACTACTCGGAGATCCAGGGCAACGGCTTCAAGTCCCTGGAGGAGAACCAGCAGGTCGAGTTCGAGGTCGGTCAGGGCCAGAAGGGCCCGCAGGCCATGGGCGTGCGGGCGATCTGAGATCGTCTGATTATCGGCTGACCTGGTTCGGCTGAGCGAAGCCCGTCACCAACGGTGGCGGGCCTTTCGTTTGTTTCACTTGTTTCAGATTTTCGAATTTACGTCAAATGGACGCGCCCGTTCGCCCGAATCCCCCCTGTGCCGAATCCCGCTGTGCCGACACCCCCTGTGGCGAATCCTCAGCGACGGCTGCCGCGCAGATCGTGTTCGATCGCCTCGGCGGCGCCGAGCAGATGCGGAAGCAGTTCGTTGCGGATGTCCTCGCCGCTGCCCCGGCTGGCGTGCGCGGACACGTTCACCGCGGCGATCACCTCACCGGCCGGGTCGTGGATGGGCGCCGCGATCGAGCGCAGCCCCACCTCCAATTCCTGGTCCACCAGGGCCCAGCCGGTGGTGCGGATGTGCTCCAGCATCGTGCGCAGCAGCTGCCGCTCCACCGTGGTGTACCGGGTCAGCGCGTGCAGTTCCGCCCGCTCGAAGTAGGCGTCCAGCCACTCGTCGGACTGCGCGGCCAGCAGCACTCGGCCCATCGAGGTGGCGTAGGCCGGGAACCGGGTGCCGACCGCGATGGACACCGTCATGATCCGCTTCGTCGGCACGCGGGCCACATAGACGACGTCCTCGCCGTCCAGCACGGACACCGAGCTCGATTCGTGCACCTTGGACACCAGGTTCTCCAGGTGCGGCTGCGCCACCTCGGGCAGCCCCATGCTGGACAGGTAGGCGTAGCCCAGCTCCAGGATCCGGGGCCGCAGCGCGAACAGCCGGCCGTCGGTCCGCATGTAGCCCAGCTCGACCAGGGTGTGCAGGAACCGTCGGGCGGCGGCCCGGGTGAGCCCGGTGCTGCGGGCGACGTCGCTGAGCGTCAGCTCGCTGTGCTCGGCGTCGAACGCGCGGATCACCGCCAGCCCCCGCTCCAGGGACTGGACGAACGCGTTGCCGCGGGCTGATGTCTCGGTGTCGGTTCCGGATGGCTCGCTCATGGTGTGTCCAGGGTAGACAGCACCCGGTCGGCGACACGGAACGCCCGGTTGGCCGTGGGCACGCCGGCGTACACCGCGACCTGAAGCAGCACCTCCTTGATCTCCTCGGCGGTCATCCCGTTGCGCAGCGCGGCCCGCACGTGCATGGCCAGCTCGTCCTCGTGCTGCAGGGTGGCCAGCATGGCCAGCGTGATGGCGCTGCGGGTGCGGCGGTCCAGGCCGGGCCGGGTCCAGATGTTCGTTCCCACGCGTAGCGGCCGATGAAGTCCTGGAAGTCGGCGGTGAACGGGGTCGTCGCCGCCTGGGCCCGGTCCACGTGGGCGTCGCCGAGGACCTGCCGACGCACCGAGGTGAAGTGCTCCACCAGCAACGGCGTCACCACATCGGGTGACTCCAGCGGGGCGAGGTGCGCCCCCGGCACGACCTTGAGCCGCGCGCCGGGAACGGCGTCGGCGATGGCCTGCCCGTGCTCCACCGGGGTGGCCCGGTCCGCGTCGCCGGCGATCACCAGCGTCGGGGCCGCGACGGACGGCAGCGCGGCCCGCAGATCCAGCGTGGCCAGGGCCTCGCAGCACGCCGCGTAGCCCTCGTCGTCGACGGCGGACATCATCTCCACCAGCCAGGCCCGGTCGGTGTGGTCCGCGGTCACCCAGCGGTCCACGACCTGTGGGGCGATCGAGGCGGTGCCGTTGGCCCGCACCGCCTGCACTCGGTCCCGCCAGGCCTGGGGCGTGCCGAAGTACGCCGTGGTGCAGCACACCGCCAGCCGGTCGATGCGCTCGGAGGAGTTGGCCGCCAGCCACAGGCCGACCATGCCGCCCAGCGACAGCCCGAGGTAGTGGGCACGCTCCACGCCGGCCTCGTCGAGCAGGTGCAGGGTCCGCTCGCCGAGGCCGTCGATGGTGTCGAGTCCGGGCACCGCCGCCGCCCCGCCGTGCCCCGGGTGGTCGATCAGCAGCAGCCGCAACCGTTCGCCGAGCGCGGGCAGCTGCTCCCGCCACATTCGCGCGTCGGCGCCGAGCGAGTTGCCCACGACCAGCACCGGGCCCTCGTCAGCGCCGGCCCACCGGTAGTCCGTCACGCGTCCCTCACAGCTCGAAGAAGACGGTTTCCCTATCACCCTGGAGGCGGATGTCGAACCGGAGCTCGTCGCCCTCCCGCCGGGCGATGAGAGTGTGCCGCAGCTCGGCCGGCACGGCCCCCAGCACCGGGTCGGCGGCGTTGGCCTGTTCCTCGTCGGGCCAGTAGATGCGGGTCACGAGCCGCTGCAGCAGGCCGCGGGCCAGCACGGTGACGTCGATGTGCGGGGCCTCGGCGCCGCCGTCGGGCGTGGGCAGCGGGCCCGGTTTGACCGTGCGGAGCCAGAAATTGCCCTCGGGATCGGTGGCCGAGCGGCCGAAACCGCGGAAGCCCTCGTCCACGGCCCCGCGCGGGTCGTCAGGGTGGTCGAAGCGGCCGGCGGCGCTGGCCTGCCAGGTCTCGATCATGGCGTCGGGCACGGGATCGCCGGCGCCGTCGTACACGGTGCCGCGGATGACCACCGCGCCGGGCGTGCCCTCGGCGACCACCTCCGGGCCGTCGGGCCACGGCAGGCCGTCCGGCAGCGCGAAGAAGGGCCCGACCGTCTGGGACGGAGTAGTCATTCGTCGTCCTCCTCGTCCTCGAACACCGACGCGTCGCTGCCCCGCAGCACGATGTCGAACTGGTACGACAGGGCCCACTCGGGCTGGGTGGTCGGCAGGTCGAACCGGGCGATCAGGCGCTGCCGGGCCTGCTCGTCGCGGACCGAGTTGTAGATCGGGTCGAACGGGAACAGCGGGTCGTTCGGGAAGTACATCTGGGTGATCAGCCGCTGCGTGAAGGCCCGGCCGAACAGGGAGAAGTGGATGTGCGCGGGCCGCCAGGCGTTGTCATGGTTGCGCCACGGGTAGGCACCGGGCTTGATGCTGACGAACCGGTAGTTCCCCTGCGCGTCGGTGACCGTGCGGCCGACTCCGCTGAAGTTGGGGTCCAGCGGCGCGTCGTGCCGGTCCCGGTCGTGGGCGTACCGGCCGGCCGAATTGGCCTGCCACACCTCGACCAGCGTGTTGGGCACCGGCCGGCTGTTGGCGTCGAGCACCCGGCCGCTGACGATGATCCGCTCGCCCAGCGGCGCCCCGACGTGCTGCCGGGTCAGGTCGTGGTCGAGCTCCCCGACCCGGTCCGCACCCAGCAGCGGCCCGGTGATCTCGGTGAGGTGCTGGGGGATCAGCTGTAACGGTCGGTGCGGGGCGCGCAGGACGCTGGACCGGTAGTGCTCGCTGGAGTTCGGCGGGTGCGACTCACCGTCCGAGGCGTAGTGCGGAAGTTTCACCGGCTTCTCCTTCACGCTTCCAGGTCACGCTTCCAGTACGACGGCCAGGCCCTGACCGACGCCGATGCAGATGGCGGCCAGCCCCCACCCGCCGCCGCGGCGGTGCAGCTCCCAGGCCAGCGAACCCAGGATGCGTGCCCCGGAACAGCCCAGTGGGTGCCCGATGGCGATGGCGCCGCCGTGCGGGTTGACGATGGTCGGATCCAGTTCGGGCCACAGCGACAGGCAGGCCAGGGACTGGGCGGCGAAGGCCTCGTTGAGCTCGACCACGCTCAGATCGGACCAGCCGACACCGGCCTTGGCCAGCGCCCGGTTGGCCGCCTCGACCGGGCCGATGCCGAAGAACTGGGGCTCGACGGCGTGCGCGGCGCGGGCGGCGATGCGGGCCAGCGGGCGGCCGCCGAAGGAGTCGATGCCGGCCTGGTCGGCGATGACCAGCGCGGCGGCGCCGTCGTTGAGCGGGGAGGCGTTGCCGCCGGTGATGGTGCCGTCGGGGCGGAACGCCGGCCTGAGCCGGGCCAGCTTCTCGACCGAGGTGTCGGGACGGATGTTCTCGTCCCGCTCCAGTTCCGCCCCCGGCACCTGCACGATCTCGTCCGCGAACACGCCCTTCTCCCAGGCGGCCGCGGCCTTGTGGTGGCTGGCCGCGGCGAACACGTCCTGGGCCTCACGCCCGATGCCGTGTTTCTCGGCCAGGATCTCGGTGGCCTCGCCCAGGCTGACGGTCCACTGGTCGGGCAGGGCGGGATTGACCATGCGCCAGCCCAGCGTCGTGGAGTGCAGCGTCTCGTGGGCCCGGTCGAAGGCGTGGTCGGGCTTGGGCAGCACCCACGGCGCGCGGGTCATCGACTCCACGCCGCCGGCCACGATGATCGAGGCGTCGCCGACCGCGACCGCGCGGGAAGCGCCGATCACGGCCTCCATGCCGGAGCCGCACAGGCGGTTCACGGTGCTGCCGGGCACCGATACCGGCAGGCCGGCCAGCAGCGTGGCCATGCGGGCCACGTTCCGGTTGTCCTCGCCGGCCCCGTTGGCGTCGCCGAGCACCACGTCCTCGATGCGGGCCGGGTCGAGCTCGGGACTGCGGGCCAGCAACGACTTCAGCGTGCTGGCGGCCAGGTCGTCCGGGCGCACCTTGGCCAGGCCGCCGGCGTACTTGCCGATGGGGGTGCGGACGGCGTCCGCGATGAACACGTCGGTGGTCATGACGCCGCCTTCAGGGCACGCAGCACGGACAGTTCCCGCTCGGTCGGCGCGTCCGACCGGCTCAGGTCGGGGGAGACGCCGAGGTCCCACCCGGTGGCGGCCTTCACGTCGGCCAGCTCCACGCCCGGGTGCAGATGCGTGAGCACGAACTCGCAGCTGTCCGGATCCGGTTGCAGCACACCGAGATCGGTGATGATCCGCCGCGGGCCGCCGCCCCGCAGGCCGAGCGCCTCCCGCTCGCCGGGCCCGCGGCCGAAGCCGAAGGAGGTGACGAAGTCGACCCGGTCCACGAAGGCCCGCTGGTTCTGCCGCACCACCACGATGACCTCCCGGCAGGAGGCCGCGATCTCCGGCGCGCCGCCCGCGCCGGGCAGCCGCACCTTGGGGTTGCGGTAGTCGCCGCCGATGACGGTGGTGTTGATGTTGCCGAACTTGTCGATCTGGGCCGCGCCGAGGAAGCCCACGTCGATGCGGCCGGGCTGGAGCCAGTAGTTGAACACCTCGGGCACACCGATCACGGCGTCGGCGGTCTCGGCCAGGATGCCGTCGCCGATGGACAGCGGCAGCCGGTCCGGCTTGGCCCCGAGCGTGCCCGACTCGTACACCAGCACCAGGTTCGGGGCGTGGGTGCGGCGGGCCAGGTTGGCGGCGGTGCTCGGCAGGCCGATGCCCACGAAGCACACCACGCCGTCGCCCAGCGCCCGCGCCGCGGCCACGGTCATCATCTCGTCGGCCGTGTAGTTCACGCCGCCTCCTTCGTCGGCAGCGAGAGCACTCCCTGTGTTGAATGGCTCGCTCGCAAGCTCGCTCACTTCAGGTCCTCCAGCCAGCGCGTGAACTCGTCCCGGTCCCGGCTGATCGCGTCCCATTCCTGGTAGAAGTCGTTGTCCCGCACGGAGTACCCGGCGGCGTAGGAGGGATGCGCGCCGCCCGGCACAGCCGCGACGTGGCCGACCGCCCAGGACGGCAGCACGACCGCGCCCGGCACCGGCGCCAGCTCGTCCACGATCTCCTCGACCGTGACCAGCGAGCGCTTGGCCGCCAGCACCGCCTCCTTCTGCACGCCGGTGATGCCCCACAGCTGCACGTTGCCCTGCCGGTCGGCCCGCTGCGCGTGGATGACGGCGGAGTCCAGCCGCAGCGCCGCCACCGCGGTCAGCACCTCGCCGGTGAACGGGCAGGTGATCGGCTTGATGTTGTCGGTCTGGGCCGGCAGGTCGGTGCCGCGGTAGCCGCGCAGCACCGCGAACGGCAGCCCGGAGGCGGCGGCGACGTAGCGGTTGGCCATGCCGGCGTGGCTGTGCTCCTCCAGCTCCAGCGGGGCCGGCCAGTCGTGCTGCACGGCGTCGCGGAACCGGTGCAGCGAGCCGACGCCGGGGTTGCCGCCCCAGGAGAACACCAGCTTGCGGGCGCAGCCGGCGCCGATCAACTGGTCGTAGAGCACGTCCGGGGTCATTCTGACCAGCGTGAGGTCGCGGATCCGCTGCCGGATCACCTCGTGCCCGGCGGCGAACGGGATGAGGTGCGTGAAGCCCTCGAACGCCACCGTGTCGCCGTCGTGGACGACCGCCGCCACCCCCTCCGCGAGGGTCCCGATCCGTGCCATCTGCCCGTCCTCCGGTGATCCGGTCGACCGTGTTGGTGTTCGTAATGCGCACGCTCGTTCTCTGTCCGAACATACTGCGGCTCGGGTGGTGGAGTCAATGTGACTCCGCCGTTCCACCCGTCCGCTCGCGGCAAGTGCGGTAACTTCGGTGCCGATGTCACCGATCATCACTGTGTCCCTGGCCGCGTTCGACGTGCTCTGGGAAGAGCTGCGGCTGGGCTCGCCGCCCTACCCGTTCCAGATCCCCAGCTATGGGGAGACCCATGAGGAACGGTCACGTATCCGTGCCGCGGTCCATGCCGACCTCGAAGAGCGGGGCGTGACCGAGCGGGGGCGGGTGGCGCAACCGATTGCGGCGGCGATGGCCCTGGTGGCCCGGCCGCACATCCAGCTGGACACCATCTCCACCGTCGACGTGCAGGCCGCGCAGTCGTCGATGCTGCGCGCGGCCGCGGCGGCGCGGGGGCGGGACGCCGTGCTGATGGTCCAAGAAGGACAGATGGTCCGGCTGGAGTGGACCCGGGACACGGCGTTGGCGGCGAGCATCGTGAGCCTGCTGCCGCCGACGAAAGCCGGGCCCGGGCAGGAGGTCTCGCTGCCGGCCGGCCTGGTCGGCGCCTCCGGCGACGGGCGGCCGGCGATGCCGCAGATGGCCGTCACACGGCGGACCGCGGCGTCGGTGTCCAAGGACCAGCAGAAGGTCCTCGCGACCATGCTGGAGCCGGCGGTGTTGCGGCTCGGGCAGATCGGCGTCGGCCTGTACGACGAGCGCGGCCGGGTGCGGCGGCTGCCGGGCATGAGCTGGTTCGACAACGCCGCCGGCCGCTACTACAGCGTGGTCGCGCGCGGCCGTGACGGGCAGGACTGGGCCACGGTGTGCCCGGGCGACGGCTCGCGCATGGTCTACCGCCTCGGTGAGATGATCCGCACCGCCCGCTGACCGTCCGACATTGGACCGTTCTCTCTCTTGACGCGCGCCCGCGTGATGGTCAAGCTTTGGACCGTCCATTTCAGGACCGTGAGAGGAAAGAAATGTCCGAGACTGCTGCGCGCCCCGAGGTCGGCACCCCGGACCGGCTGATCTACTTCTCGGACGCGGTGATCGCCATCGCCATCACGCTGCTGGCGCTGGAACTGCCCACGCCGACCGGGGGCGTGCACGGCAATGACGGCCTGCTCCAGTTCCTGGGCGGGCACTCCACCGAGTACGTCGCGTTCCTGATCAGCTTCGCGGCCGTGGCCATGCACTGGCTGATCCACCAACGCCTGTTCCGCTACGTCGCGGGGCTGGAAGGCCGGGTGATCCGGTGGAACCTGTTGTGGCTGCTCATGATCGTGCTGATGCCGTTCACCACCAAGCTGTTGACCAGCGAGGTCGACGCGTTCCCGGTGCAGTTCACTGTGTACGCCGGGAATCAGGCACTGGCCGGTCTGTTCCTGCTGTTGGCCTTCTCGGATCTGCGCCGGGGCGGGCTGCTGCGGCCAAACACCCCGGACGAGGTGATCGCCAACACCACCGAGTTCATGAGCGCGGTGGTGCTGATGTTCGTGGTGTCGATCCCGGTCGCGTTCGTGACGACGCTGGCGCCGCTGTGCTGGCTGCTGTTGCCGGTGCTGCGTATGGGTGTGCATCTGGTCCGGCGACGCACCGCCTGACCTGCGGCGTCGGCGGGCGTCCCGGTGTGCGCCCGCCGCTGCCCACATCCTCACCCGCTCTTGACACCCGTCAGCGCGTTTGGTGAGCTCTGGCGAGTCGTGTTCGATTCCGTTCGTTCATGAGTGGAGTCGTGCCGCTTTCACACCGGGGTGGAAGGAACGCCGACGCATGAGGAAACGCGCCCTGACCACGGCATTAGCCGTTCTGCTGGCGATCGGCGGCGTGGCCGCCGTCGGTTCGCCGGCCACGGCCGCCGCCGACAACACGCCGACGGCCAAGCCGCTGCTGGGCTGGAGCAGCTGGAGCTTCATCCGCAAGAACCCGACCGCCGCCATCATCGAGGCGCAGGCCAAGGCCATGAAGGACAGTGGCCTGACCAAACTCGGCTACCAGTACGTCAACATCGACGACTTCTGGTACCAGTGCCCCGGTGCGCAGGGGCCGAACGTGGACCAGAACGGCCGCTGGGTGATCGACTCGACCAAGTTTCCAGCGCAGGGATCGAAGAGCGGCATCCAGGTCACCGCCGACTACGTGCACTCGCTGGGCCTGAAATTCGGCCTGTACATGACACCCGGCATCTCCAAGCAGGCCGTGGAGCAGAACAGCGCCATCGAGGGCACGCCCTACCACGCCCGTGACATCGCGACCTCCTACAACGAGGCCAACTACAACTGCGGCGGCATGGTCGGCATCGACTACACCAAGCCCGGAGCCCAGGCCTTCATCGACGGCTGGGCCAAGCAGTTCGCGTCGTGGGGCGTCGACTACCTCAAGCTGGACGGCGTTGGCACGCAGGACATCCAGGACGTGCAGGCCTGGTCCACGGCGCTGGTCAACACCGGTCGCAAGATCCACCTGGAGCTGTCCAACAGCCTGGACATCAACAACGCCAAGGCGTGGCAGGACCTGGCCGACGGCTGGCGCACCGGCGGCGACGTGGAATGTTACTGCGGCGCCAACGATTCCAGCTTTCCGCTGACGTCGTGGGCGTCGGTCGCCTCGCGCTTCGACCAGGTCGCGGCGTGGGCCGGCAACGGCGGTCCCAAGGGCTTCAACGACTACGACTCGTTGGAGATCGGCAACGGCGACAACGACGGCCTGACCCCGGACGAGCGCAGGACGCAGGCGAGCCTGTGGTCGCTGGCCGCGTCGCCGCTGATCCTCGGCACCGACCTGACGCACCTCGACGCCGGCGACCTTTCGTTGCTGCGCAACGCCGACGTGCTGGCAGTGGACCAGGACGGGATCGACGCCAAGCGGATCTCCGGCGACGCGGACACGCAGGTGTTCGCCAAGAAGGAGACCAACGGCGACGTGATCGTCGGCCTGTTCAACACCGCCGGCGCCCCGCGCGCCGTCTCCACGACCGCGGCCGCGCTGGGGCTTGCCCGTGCCGTCGACTACTCGCTCCAGGACCTGTGGACCGGCGCGAAGTCGGAGTCGACGGGGACCATCTCCACCGACATGCCGGCGCATGGCGTTGCCCTGTACCGGGTTCGTGCGCTGCACCACGCGGATCTGCTGGCCAAGCCCAACACCTCGGTCTCGCTGACGTGGGACGCGGTCGGGGCCGATCCCCTGAAGCGGACCGGCGTGCTGGAGTTCGTGGACAACGGCTCGACCCCGGTCCGGGGTGTTTCCCTTGCCCTGACGGCATCTTCCGGCGCCACGGTGACGCCGGCGTCAGTGCCGTCGCGGTCGGTGGTGTGGCCGGGGGAGAAGATCCGGATCCCGTTCACGGTGACGATCGCCGCGTCGGACGCCCTGTTCACCACGGCTTCGGTCAACGCCAGCGCCGACTTCCGTTACCTCATCGGCGGTTCGGGCAAGCTCGCGGCGGCGGACTCGACGACCGTCAGCCACCCGGTCACCGGGCCGTACAAGACGTTCGCCTCCACGACCGCGCAGTTCAGCCAGCTCGGTGACCGGCTCGGCATCCAGGCCCAGGGCGCGGACCTGTGGGGCAGCACCAACGAGTACGGCGCGATGTACCTGCCGGGCAAGGAACACGACGGCTCCACCACCGTCGTGCGGATCGACTCCCAGGCCAACAGCAACGTCTGGGCCAAGGCCGGCATCATGGTGCGCAACGACATCAGCAACGCCAACGCCGGCGCGGGCCACGTGATCCTGGCCGAGACGCCCGGCAACGGGTTCCTGCTCGACTGGGACAGCGACGGCGACGGGCTGCTCGACCAGCAGGCCTCCGTGGCGGCCGCGGTGTACCCGGCGTGGCTGAAGCTGGCCCGCAGCGGCAACACGTTCAGCGGCTACTATTCGACCGACGGCGTCACCTGGAACCTCGTGGGCACCGGCGCCGTGCCGTCGGCCGCCGCGACCCAGGACGTCGGCGTGTACGCCATCTCGCACGCGCCCCGCACCACCGCCGAGGTCGACTTCAGCGGCTTCAGCACCAACTAGCCGACGTGCCACATGCGCTTCCCATTTGCCACCTGAGCGCAAATGGGAAGCGCATGTGTGCCGGAAACCGTGTTTCGGTGTGCCGGAGAGCGTGACTCGCGGGGGTGAAAAGGCCTCGGCGAGTCGTGGAGGGTTCAGTCGGGGATGCGGGCGGCGGCCCACTCGGACCAGTCGCGGGTCATCTCCATCATGCGGCGGCCCCACTCCAGCGCCATGAGGCCGTAGCGCACCAGGTCATCGTCGTCGTCCCGGTGCCGGTCCCAGTCGATGCTGGCCGTCAGCGCGTCCAGCCGGGCCAGGTCGGCCAGCGTGCGCTCCCGGACGGCCAGCAGGAACTCCTTGGCCTGCGGTCGATCCACCGCCCCGAGCAGGAACACCCGCAGCAGCGTCTCGCTGCGCTGGTTCTCCTCGGGCGTGATCTCCACCAGCCAGTGCCGCAGCTGGGCCAGGCCGGCCTCGGTCGGGGCGTACTCCCGCCGCCCGCGCGGGCCCTCGTCGGTGACCTCGATCAGCCCGGCGTCGGCCAGTTTGGCCAGCTCGGCGTAGACCTGGCTCTTGGTGGCCGGCCACACCTGGTGCAGGGACTTCTCGAAGACCTGCATCAGGTCGTAGCCGCTGGCCGGCCGTTCGCGCAGGAGACCGATCAGGGCAAACCGCAGGCTCATCACCGCAGTTTATGGCACGCCCTAGGCGTCCGGGCCGGAGAGCATCTTCAGCGTGGTCACGGTGTACGACAGCGAGCCGCGGAAGCCGGACCCGGTCCGCACGGGCTGGAGGTCGGCCAGTTCCTCGCCGGGCGCGGTGAAGAAGTTCAGGGTGCTGGTGCCGGTCCAGTTGTTGCCGACGACCGGAGTGTCCAAAACGGACTGCGTCAGCTCGTGCACGGACGGGTTGTCGTACTGGCCGGCGATCAGGCGCGGGAAGTGCCGCAGGTTCACGATCGGCCGGCCCAGCGCCGGCAGCGTGGCCGACGGGGCCTGGAGGGTGATCTGCGCTTCGGCCAGCCGGCGTCCGGCGGCCGACAGGCTGGCGCCGAACTGGCCGCCCGGGCCGACGACCGGGGATGCCTGTCCCGGCACGGAGAACGCCCGCGTCTGCCGGATGGCGCCCAGCTTCTTGGGGAAGCCCTGGAACCAGCCCCGGGCCAGCGCGGCGTCGTTGTCGACCCAGATGTACGGGCACCAGGCCACCGCCCTGCCCTGGAACTGGGCGTCCATGAGGATCAGGAACTCGGAGTACTGGCTGCGCACCGGATCCAGGTACTCCTGGTGGGAACCGGCCCACTGCCAGTCGACGAACAGCGCGTAGGCGTGGCCGGAGGTGGTCGGGTCCGGTGTCAGTCCGGACGGGAGCGTGGCCGCCGCGGCGGCGGGCGTGGTCCAGAACTCGACGCCGACCACGTCGCCGGCGTAGTGCCACGGCGGCGCGGGCACGACGTTCGCCGTCCCATTGGCGCTCAACGGAAGGCTGTAGCCCAGCAGCTTCTCCTCCGACTGGCTCGTGGTCGCCGGATCGGCCACCGCGGGCGCCGCGACGGCGGCCGTCGCGGCCGCGGCGATGCCGCCCGCGATCAGGCTCCGTCTGGCGAACTCGCCCCGGCCCGTGTTCTCGTCGGACACGCGCTTCTCCTTGTGTGGGTGGGATTTTCGCGACGTGGCCGACGCTACCGGCGATCACCGCCCGCCCCGGCGGCCGACGATCAAGCCTGCGGCGACGGTTGCCCGAAAGGCCGAGCGACCCGTGGAACCGGTCAGTGCCAACAGGAAACCCGGGCTGCCCGAAACCGTGTTTCGGTGTGCCGGAGAGCGTGACTCGCCGGGGGAGTCGGACGGCTCTGAGCTGGGCTTAATGCATTACGTGAAAGATGTCGTCGGCCGTTCGGCGTAAACCCGGCGATGAGAGCGCTTCCAACTGGAGCATTGCCGGACAGTGCCAGGGCGGACACACTCTGTGGAGTGGCTGGTCGTGGTCACGTGGCGGCGGGCCACGACCAGCCACCCCTTCGGATCAGTCCCGGACCACGGGGATCTGGAGCTCCGTGACCCACCCCTGCTGCTCCACACCGGGCGGGCAGTGCAGGTACACCTCGCGGGCGTACTGCCCTCCCCGACAACCGTTCTCCGACAGCCAGCGGGCCAGCTCGTCGAATGCCGGCCCGCACTCGGACATCGGACCGTGGTGCACGACGGTGGCGGCCTCCTGGAGCTCGGGCAGCGTCGTCACCCGCAACTCGGTGTCCGCGGCAGGCTCTCCCGACACCTCCAGGGCGGCATGCACGAGAACGCCGTCCGGAACCTCCTCGTAGTACGCGATTCCCGGCCCCGACACGGTCAGACCCGACCGGGCCAGTTCGGCCTCCACGCGGCCGTACAGGGGCTGGATCACCGGCCCGATGTCCTCCGGCGCGTAGCTGGCGGCGAGCGCGGTCAGCTCGGCCACCCGAACCGGCGGCACCTTCTTGAGCACAACGTCGACCGACGGCATCTTGCCCTCCCTCTCGATGCTTCGGAGACGGGCCTCGACCTGGGCCAGCCGGGCGCTGTCGGCGGCCACCTGGGCCGCCAGCTCGGCGCGGCGCAATCGCAGCATGCCGTACAGCTGCTCGGCGCTCACGGTGTCGTCGAGCAGCCCGGCCACCTGGTGCAGGGTGAAACCGAGCTTGCGCAGCGCGACGATCCGGTTGAGCCGCGGCAGCTGGTCCGCGGCGTACCACCGGTAACCGGTGGTGTCGTCGACACGGGCGGGCGGCAGCAGCCCGATGCCGTCGTAGTGCCGCAACATGCGGACCGACACGAGCCCCAGCCGGGCGAAGTCTCCGATGCTGAACATGATGCCGTCAGGTCTAGGGGCTCACACGGTGTCAGGGTCAAGCGCCGCGAACCGCGGCGGCCGCTTCTCCAGGTGGCTCAGCACACCTTCGCGGAAGTCGTCGTCGGTGAACGAGGCCAGCATCAGCCGCACGGCCTCCTGCCGCGAGGTGTCCAAATCGGACTCCAGGGCCTGGAGCACCTGCCGCTTGATGATCGCCATCGACCGCGGGGAGCAGTTCTCGGCCAGATCGCGGGCGTAGGCCAGCGCGGCCGGCAGCACCTCGTCGACGGGCAGCACGTGGTCGACCAGGCCGATCCGGCCGGCCTCCTCGCCGAGCAGGATTCGGCTGGACAGCAACAGGTCCATGGCCCGGCTGGCCCCGACGAGCCGGGGCAGCTGCCACGCGATGCCGTGCTCGGCGATCAGCCCGCGCCGGGAGAACGCGGTGGTGAGCTTGGCGTCCGCGGCGGCGAACCGCACGTCGCAGTAGAGGGCGATGACCAGCCCGATGCCGGCCGCCGGGCCGTTCACGGCGGCGATCACCGGCTTACGCAGGGACAGGGCGTAGCTGATGGGCTTGCCGCTGGGGTGGATGTCCGCCTCGCTGATGGCGGACGGATCGACCGCGCCCAGGGCGCTCAGGTCGGCCCCGGCGCAGAAGCCGCGGCCGGCGCCGGTGACCACGATCACCCGCACCGACGGGTCCTCGTCGGCGGCGGCCAGCGCGCCGAAGAACTGCTCTTCCATCGCCGGGGTCCACGCGTTGAGCTTTTCCGGCCGGTTCAGGGTGAGCAGCAGCACCCCGTCGGTGTTCTCCGCCAGCACGACATCGGTCATCGCCCGATCCTACAAAGGAATCGGGCGATGACCGAGGATCGTCAGAACTGCTGCAGCGGGCTCGGGCCCTGGTACTGCGCGCTGCCGAAGCCCAGGATCGGGAAGCCGATGGGGCCCAGCAGGAACACCATGAAGAAGCCGAACGCGCCGCCCTTGCCGAAGTTGCGGGCGACATCCAGCGAGACGATCAGGTGGATGATGATGTTGACCAGCGGGATGAAGTAGAGGATCACCCACCAGCCGGGCCGGCCGGCCACCTTCACCAGCAGATAGGTGTTGTAGATCGGGATGATCGCGCCCCAGCCGGGGCGGCCGGCCTTGACGAGCACCTTCCACAGGGCCGCGATCTCGAACACGATCACGGCGGCGTAGATGAGACCGAAAACGATGGCGAAGGCCGGGCTCATGCCGGTGGACGCCGTCTGGTCGTAGTTCACTGATTGCTCCGGGAATGGAAGGCTCCGACGGCGGGCGATCGCCCGCCGCCGGAGCACTGTCGCAGTCGGAGCCGACCGGTGTCGCCGGAGTTTCCGAACCGTGACTATTCCGGGATTACCCGGACTGTGGCACCAGGAGAGCCAGCGACTCGGCCACGCAGCCGGGCTTGTCCTCGCCCTCGATCTCGACGGTGATCAGCACCGTCACCTGCAGGCCCATCTTGTTCTCGGCCACGTCGGCCAGCTGCCCGCGGGCCCTGATCCGCTTGCCGACCAGAACTGGTTGCGGGAAGCGAACTTTGTTGAGCCCGTAGTTGACGGCCATCGACAGCCCGCCGACCGTCCACAGTTGGCCGGAGAACTTGGCCAGCATGCTCAGCGTCAGGTAGCCGTGGGCCACCGGACCGCCGAACGGACCCTTGGCCGCCCTGTCCAGATCCACGTGGATCCACTGGTGGTCCTCGGTGGCGTCGGCGAACAGGTTGACCTGTTCCTGCGTCACCAGGTGCCAGTCGGTGACGCCCAGCTCCTCGCCCTTGGCCGCCTTGACCTCGTCGAGGCTCGCGAACGTGCGCATCGCTTGGGTTCCCCTCAGGCCGGCAGGTCGACGAAGGTGGCCAGCGCGTCGCGGTGCCGCTCCGGCGTGCCCAGGGCCAGCTCGGAACTCTTGGCGCGCCCCAGGTACAGGTGCACCGGGTGCTCCCAGGTCATGCCGATGCCGCCGTGCAGCTGGAGCGCCTCCTCGGCCGCGAGCACGGCCAGCTCCGAACAGAACGAGGCCGCGACCGCGACCGCGATGTCCACATCGGACTCGGTGGCCAGGGCGTCGGCTGCCGCACGGGAAACGGCGACCGCGGAGGACACCGAGGCCCACAGGTCGGCCAGCCGGTGCCGCAGCGCCTGGAACGAGCCGATCGGCCGGCCGAACTGGTGCCGCGTGCTGACGTACTCGGCGGTCGTGTCCAGGCACCACTGGGCCACGCCCAGCTGCTCGGCCGCCAGCAGGCCCGCGCCGGTGGTCAATGCCTTGCGCAGCGCCGACTCGGCATCGCCGGAGAGCTTGCGCGATTCCACACCGGACAGCTCCAGCGTGGCGATGCGCCGCGTCAGGTCCAGCGGCGTGATCGGCGTGATCGTGACGCCCGCGGACGCCGTCTGCACGACGTGCAGCTCCGGCCCGTCGGCGCCGATCGCCGGCACCACAATGACATCGGCTACCTCAAGGTCCACGACGCTGCCGACCCGACCGGTCAGCTTGCCGTCCACAACCTTGACGGCACCGGGGAAAGCGGCGTTGGGCGCAGTGGTCAGCGACACCGCGAGCGTGCCGATCCGTTGCCCCGCAGCGAGTTTCGCCACCGTCTCGGTGTCGCCGGCGGCCAGCAGCGCGCTCGTGGCCAGCACCGCGCTGCCCAGGAACGGGGTCGGCGTCACCGCGCGGCCCAGCTCCTCCAGCACCACGGCGACCTCGCGGGCCGACGCCCCGGCGCCGCCCAGGTCCTCCGGCACCAGCAGGCCGGCCAGGCCCATCTCGGTGGCCAGGGCCCGCCACAGCTCCAGGTCGTACGGCTTGTCGGTCTCCACCCGGGCCAGCACCGACGTCCACGGCGACCGGTCGGTCAGCAGATCCCGCACGGAAGCCCGCAGGTCGTTCTCGACCTCTCCGTAAAGAAGATCGCTCACTGCTGCGCCTCGCTAAAGCTCGGCGTCCGCGTTCGCGGACGCTCTGTGCTGAATGATTCGCTCGCAAGCTCGCTCATCGGGGCAGGTCCTTCCACGGGATGTCGACGTCGCCGCGCGGCTCCTTGGGCAGCTGCATGATGCGGTCGGCGATGATGTTGCGCAGGATCTCCGAGGTGCCGCCCTCGATGGAGTTGCCCTTCATGCGCAGGTAGCGGAAGCCCGCGTCGCGGCTGGCCCAGTCGGCGTCCTTGGGACGGCGCATGGTCCAGTCCTTGTACGACAGGCCCTCCTCGCCGTGCAGCTCCACGTCGAGGCCGGTGATGGCCTGGTTGAGCGTGGCGAAGGTCAGCTTGGCGGCCGAGCCCTCCGGGCCGGGCTGGCCGGCGGCCAGGCCCTGACGCAGGCGCTCCGCGGTCAGACGCAGCGCCTCGGCGTCCACCCACAGCCGCAGCAGCCGGTCGTGCAGGCCCGGCGTGCGCAGCTCCGGCCGCTCCCGCCAGGTCTTCGTGACGGCGCCGATCAGGCCGTCCTCACGCTCGGCGGCGTGCGCGCCGATGGTGACGCGCTCGTTCATCAGCGTGGTGGTGGCGACCTTCCAGCCCTCGCCTACCGCGCCCAGGCGGTCCGTGTCCGGGATGCGCACCCCGGACAGGAACACCTCGTTGAACTCGGCCTCGCCGGTGATCTGGCGCAGCGGGCGCACATCCACGCCCGGGTCCGTCATATCGCAGACGAAGTAGCTCAGGCCCTGGTGCTTGGGCAGCGACGGGTCGGTGCGGGCGACCAGGATGGCCCAGCGGGCCACGTGCGCCATGGTCGTCCAGACCTTCTGGCCGTCGACGATCCACTCGTCGCCGTCACGCACCGCGCGGGTGGCCAGCGTGGCGAGGTCGGAGCCGGCGCCCGGCTCGCTGAACAGCTGGCACCCACTCCTTCGCCTCGTCCAGCGGCGGCAGGTAGCGCTGCTTCTGCTCGTCGGTGCGAACCTGAGGATGGTCGGCGCGGCCCATGCCGTTGCCGTAGCCGATCACCGGAGCGGCCGGGTTGGGCTGCCCCTTGGCGGCAGGAAGGCCTCGTCCACCGCCTGCTGCCCCGGACCGGGACGCGCCGAGGCCGCCCAGGCCCACGGGGAAGTGCACCCAGGCCAGGCCCGCGTCGAAGCGCGCGCCCAGCCACTCGACGGCGTCCGCGCCCTCGGTGGGGTGCTCGGCCAGGAACTGCTCGACCTTGGCCACAAGGTCAGTCACGGGGCCCTCCGGCGACGTAGATGACCTGGCCCGACACGAAGCCCGCGCCGTCGCTGACCAGGAAGGACACGGTGTGCGCGATGTCGTCGGGCACACCGACGCGGTTCACCGGGATCTGCTGCGCGGCCATCGTCTTGAAGTCCTCGAAGCCCACGCCGATCCGCTCCGCGGTGGCCGCGGTCATGTCGGTGGCGATGAAGCCCGGGGCGATGGCGTTCGCCGTGACGTTGAACTTGCCCAGCTCGATGGCCAGGGTCTTGGTGAAGCCCTGCAGGCCCGCCTTGGCCGCCGAGTAGTTGACCTGGCCGCGGTTGCCCAGCGCCGAGGTGCTGGACAGGTTCACGATCCGGCCCCACTTGGCCTCGGTCATGTGCTTCTGCACCGCCCGGGTCATCAGGAACGAGCCGCGCAGGTGCACGTTCATGACGAGGTCCCAGTCGTTCTCGGACATCTTGAAGATCAGGTTGTCCTTGGTCACGCCCGCGTTGTTGACCAGGACCGTCGGCCCGCCCAGCTCCGAGGCCACCCGGTCCACCGCCGCCTGCACCTGCTCGGCGTCGCTGACGTCCGCGCCCACCCCGATCGCCCGGCCGCCCGCCTCGACGATGGCGTCCACCGTCTGCTTGGTGGCCGCCTCGTCCAGGTCGAGCACCGCCACCGCGAACCCGTCCGCGGCCAGCCGCACCGCCGTGGCGGCGCCGATTCCCCGGGCTGCTCCGGTCACGATCGCGACCCGTTGGCTCGTCTCCGGCACGTGCTCCTCCTTGAGCTGGACGGCGCTGTTTCCGGCGAGCATACCGACCAGGCGGTATGTCGACCAGTAGAGCCACGTCACGCAGGGGGGATGCAGGGAAGGACGCCTTACCCTCGTTGAACGAGGGTAAGGCGTCCTTCCCTGCATAACCGGGGGGAGGAGAGCGGGGGTCAGAACAGGCGGAGGGTGGCGAGGAGGGCGCGGGCGGTGGCGTCGTTCTGGCGGAAGCCGGGGGCGTTGGTGCGGGGGCGGGCGAAGGCGGGGACGGCGCGTTCGTTGGAGTAGGCGCCGAGGCCGAAGCGGCGGGGGTGGGGCCGGCCGGAGGGGGTGAGCAGGCGGCCGTCGGGGGCGATGCGGAGCAGGCCGGTGTGCACGGAGTAGGAGTCGTCGACGAGGAGCTCCTCCAGGCCGTCCAAGGCGCGCAGCAGGGCGGAGCCGCTCGTACGCACGGAGGGGCCGGGCTGGTGGGCCTCGACGAGGGCGGTGGCGGCGACCGTGCCGGGGGAGGAGTGGCCGCCGGCGAGGAAGACGCCGTCGGCGGGGCGGACCCACATGTCGGCGCCGAGGAAGCGGACGATGCCGGCGTCGGACAGGGCCAGCAGCTGGCGGAGGCGAAAGTCGGGCGGCCCGCTGGCCATGAAGCTGAAGAATCCGTGCCACCAGCGGTCGAGGTCCCGCACCTGGGACTCGGGGCGCAGCGACTTGAGCCGCTGGAGCTGGCCGTAGCAGCTGAGCAGGCCGAGGAAGGCGCCGAGATCGGCGCTGAACCGATCGTCGGTACGGCGCGAGATGTCGGCGGCGATGTGGTCGCGCAGGCGGTCCTGGAGCTCGTTCTCGGCGAAGGAGAGGCCGCGAAGGGGGCGGTCGAGGGCCTCGAAGTGGATGCGGTCGTCGGGCGAGGGCACGGCCCGCTGGATCAGGGAGTCCAGGATCGGGCTGCCCCACGGCAACTGGGCGTACCAGCGGTCGAAGTCGACCCAGTCCATCCGCACGCGCGAAGGGTGGCCGGTGAACAGCTCGTGGTAGTAGGCCCAGGCGATCTCCTTGGCCACCAATGGCCAGACGTCCCGACGGAAGTCGCTGCCGGCCGGCAGGGCGTCGATGACCTCGGGCGTGAGGAAGCGGGGGAGCGCGGGCCGCTCGCCGAGCAGGCGGTAGTTGGTCTTCGAGTGGTACGGCACGCCACGCCGCGACCCGACGTGCAGCACGGGTTCCCGGCCCGAGGGCTCGTAGCGCAGGACGCCGGGGGAGGCCTCGACGTAGCGGCCGCCGCGGCCCTCGGTCAGCAGCACCATCAGGTCGATGAACGACAGCCCGAATCCCCGCATGACAACGTGTTCGCCCGGCCGGAGCCCGGAAAGGTCGGTGTCGGAGGCGTATTCCGGCGGGATGTAGCGCAGGTCGTTGTCGGCGGCGTACTTCGCCAGCTCCCGATGCTCCGGCAGGGGATCCGAGTCCAGGTGTCCCAGCGTCAGCACGGCCAGGTCGGCGACCAGCGTCTCCCCGTCGGCCAGCGCGACGACCTGGCGGCCGTCGGAATCGTCGGTGACGCTCAGGGCGGTCGTCGGATGCACGGTGACCGTGACGGTGTCGGGCAACTGCTTGACGACGGTGTCGAAAACCCACTCCAGGTAACGACTCTGGAGCTGACGGGTGGGAAAACTGGTACCGCGCAAGGCGCGAACCTGTGCGGTGAGCACGGGATCGCCCAGCCCGCCGGCCCGCACCTGCTCGGCCCATTCGTACAGCGAGGGACCCGGCCGGATCGGCCCCTCGCAGACCACGCTGTCGTCGGTGAACATCGTGACGTCCTCGGCCATGGAGTTCATGCGCAGCATCTGCGTACTGCGCATGACGCCACACCCGGCCGGCCCCCGGCGGATGCGGGTCGACCAGGTGGATGTCCAGCGCCTGCGGGAACTCCGGCAGGTTGGCGGCGATCCGTTCGAGCAGACCAGTGGCCCGCGGCCCGGCCCCGACGAACACCAGCGTGGTCACGGATCCAGGGTAGCCAGCGCGCGGAGCACGTCTCATTGCTGGGACGCAGGTGTGAGAAACCCTCAGCCGGCGGGGACGCCGACCTCCGCCGGCACGGGGTCGCGGCGCGAGGGGATGAGCAGCGCGCGGCGCGTGGCCGTGGCCCGCAGCACGTGCTGCGCGGCGACGAGCAGCATGCGCGCCTCGGCGAACTCCTCGTGCCGGGCGTGGTCGACCGCGGCCCGCAGCAGGTCGGGGGCGTCGCCGATGTCGTCGACCTCGCCGAAGGCGCAGGCCGTGAGCGCCGCAGACAGGCCGGGACAGACCCGGTCCGGCTCCGGCCGGGCGGTGAGCAGTTCGGTCAGGGTGGCGTCCACCGCGCTACGCAGGCCCGCGACCGTATCGAGGGATCGAGCTGGGAATGCCGTCACGGCTACCAAGGGTAGTCCCGCCTTTCACATGCTGCCGTTGGTCGAGCGGTACTCCGTTGCCCGGTCGAGAAAACGCAACAGCTCAACCGGGAACGGCAGCACCAGGGTCGAGTTCTTCTCGGCGGCCACCTCGACCACCGTCTCCAACAGCCGCAGCTGCAGCGCGGCCGGCGTGTCCGCCATGGTGGCCGCCGCCTGCGCGAGCTTGTGCGAGGCCTGGAGCTCGCCGTCCGCGGAGATGACGCGGGCCCGCCGCTCCCGCTCCGCCTCGGCCTGCCGGGACATCGACCGCTTCATGGCCTCCGGCAGCGCGACATCCTTGATCTCCACCCGGTCGATGTGCACGCCCCAGCCCAGCGCGGGGCTGTCGATCATCAGCTCCAGCCCCTGGTTGAGCTGCTCGCGGTTGGACAGCAGGTCGTCCAGCTCGCTCTTGCCGATGATCGAGCGCAGCGAGGTCTGCGCCACCTGCGACACCGCGAACTGGTAGTCCTGCACGGCCACGATCGCCTTGACCGGGTCCACGACGGAGAAGTAGACGACGGCGTCCACCCGGACGGTGACGTTGTCCCGGGTGATGCCGTCCTGGGCCGGCACCGGCAGGCAGATGATCTGCACGCTGACCTTGGTCATCCGGTCCACCGCCGGCGTCAGCAGGGTGAGGCCGGGGCCGCGCGGGGCGTCGCGCACCCGGCCCAGCCGGAACACCACGCCCCGCTCGTACTGCTTCACGACCCGCGCGCTGCTGACCAGCCCGACGATGCCGACGCCGAGCAGGTCGAGCAGCAGATCCAGGACGATGCCCATCAGAATTTCAGGCTACGCCCGGACATCGATTCAGAGTCCCTTGACGAATTCCACCAGCGCCGCGTTGACCTCATCCGGACGCTCCTGCTGCGTCCAGTGGCCGCAGCCCTCCAGGTCCAGCACGCCGCGCAGGTTGGGCGCGACCTCCGGCAGCTTCTCGATGAAGCCGGGGCCGCCGCCGAAGGTGCGGACCACGTCCTTGGTGCCGGTGATGTAGAAGGACGGCGGCGTGATCTTCGCGTCCGACCAGGCCGCCATCAGCTCCCAGTTGCGGTCGATGTTGCGGTACCAGTTCAGGCCGCCGGTGAAGCCGTTGCGCTCGTACTGCTGGGCGAACGCGTCGATGTCGGCCTCGGTCAGCCAGGACGGCAGCGTCTCCGGGTACGGCATCGTGTCGAGGAAGCCCTTGGCCCCCTCCGGCACCACCGGGGCCGAGCCCGTGCCGTCGCCGGAGGCGGCGACGAGGAAGCGGCGGAAGGTGTCCTTGCGGTCGGCGCCCAGCTCGGCGTCGGCGACGCCCGGCTCCTGGAAGTAGATCTGGTAGAAGCCCTTGCCGAAGCGCTGTTCCAGCAGGCTCAGCGGCCGGGCCGGGGCCCGGCGCGGCGGCGGCACGCTCAGGCCGGCGACGCCGCGGACGATGTCCGGCCGCAGCTGCGCGGTGGCCCAGGCGACGGGGGCGCCCCAGTCGTGCCCGATGACCACGGCCTCCCGCTCGCCGAGGGCGTGGATCAGGCCGACCACGTCGCCGACCAGGTGCAGCATCGTGTAGTCGTCGACGGAGTCGGGCCGGTCGGTGCCGGCGAAGCCGCGCTGGTCCGGGGCCACGACGTGGAAGCCGGCGTCGGCCAGCGGCTGGAACTGGTGCCGCCAGGAGTACCAGCTCTCCGGGAAGCCGTGCAGCAGCAGGACCAGCGGGCCCTCCCCCTGCTCTGCGATGTGCATCTGGAGACCGTTGACCGTTACTTCGCGATGGTTGACCACCTGGCCAGTATGCCGAGGCCTGCTCGCCTGTGGACCGGACCGTGTCGTAGGCCCCACTTGCGGTCCGTCTCCTTCTCGGGTTGAGTGTTGAGTCTCAAAGTGAAACTCAGCTGGCGGAGGTTGGGCATGTCGGTCACCGTTGAGCGTCGCGGGCACCTGCTGCTGATCGGGCTGGACCGGGTGGACAAGCGCAACTCGTTCACCACGGACATGCTGGCCGAGCTGGCCGCCGCGTACGGCGAGCTGGAGCGGGACTCCGACGCGTGGGTGGGTGTGCTGTTCGCCCACGGCGACCACTTCACCGCCGGCCTCGACCTGGCCCAGGTCGCGCCAACGCTAACCGGCGGCTCCGGCCTGCCGCTGGCCGAAGGGTCCGTCGACCCTTGGGGCGTGTCCGGCGCTGTGCGCACCAAGCCGCTGGTCGCCGCCGCTCAGGGCTGGTGCCTGACCCTGGGCATCGAGCTGCTGCTGGCCTCCGACGTGCGCTTGGCCGCCGAGGGCACCCGGTTCGCGCAGATCGAGATCCAGCGCGGCATCTACCCGTTCGGCGGCGCGACCGTGCGGATGCCGCAGGCCGCCGGCTGGGTCAACGCCATGCGGTGGCTGCTCACCGGCGACGAGTTCGACGCCGCCGAGGCGTACCGGATCGGTCTGGTGCAGGAGGTCGTGCCCCTCGGACAGCAGGTCGACCGGGCCATCGAGCTGGCCGAGCGGATCGCCGCCCAGGCCCCGCTCGGCGTGCGGGCCACGCTCGCGTCCGCCCGTGCCGCCTTGGACGACCCTTCCGGCGCTCTCGCCCGTCTCGGCGCCGGCCTTCAGCCCCTGCTGGCCAGCGAGGACGCCGCCGAGGGTGTGCGGTCGTTCGTGGAGCGGCGTCAGGCCGTCTTCACAGGGAAGTAGTCGGCAGGTCCGGCAGCGTCACGCTCGATGTGGCCGGCGCTGCCGGCTTCGCCCGGCGCTCGCGGAAGACCCAGCCGCCCGCGATGCCCGCGATGAAGCCGAACAGGTGGCCCTGCCAGCTGACGCCCGGTGTGCCCGGCACGATCACCGAGAACTGGTAGGCGAACGACAGGGCCATCACCAGGCCGATGACGATGTCGATGCCGTGCCGGTCGAACACGCCGCGCACCATGATGTAGCCGAAGTAGCCGAACACCACGCCGCTCGCGCCCGCCGTCACCGAGCCCGGCTGCGACGTCAGCCAGGCCCCCAGGCCGCTGACGACGATGATCAGGACCGTCACGCTGACGAACTTCCGCACCCCGCGGAACGCCGCCAGGAAGCCGAAGATGAACAGCGGTCCCGAGTTGCCCTCGATGTGGTCCCACCCGTAGTGCAGGAACGGCGCCGTGAACACCTCCGGCAGCGACAGCGGGTTCCACGCCTGCACCCCGAACTGGTAGCTCAGGCTGTACCCCAGCAGCGCGTTGACCACCTGGATCCCCCAGATCAGGCCCAGCGCCGTCACCATCACCCAGAACGCCCGCCGCGCCTCGGCCAGTACCGCCTCGGCGCTCATCTGCTCGACCACGGCCGGAGAATAGCCCGGTTTGCGCCGGTCAGCCCCCTCTTTCGCCACATGCGCTTCCCACTTGCGCCCTGGCGCCAAGTGGGAAGCGCATGTCGCGTTAAAGGTGGCGGGAGTGGGGCGCGGGTGGGGAGTGGGGGCGGGTCAGCCGGCGAGGACTTCGGCGGCGGCCTGGCCGGTGACGCGGGTGGCGCCGTGGGTGGCGAGTGGAAGGCGCCGCGGGTGGGGCCGTCGGGCAGGCCCATCTCGACAGATGCCGGCGTCGGGGCGGGCGGCGAGGATGCGGTCGAGGGCGGCGGTCATCCACGGGTGGCGGTGAGCGTCCCGGACGACCAGCACCAAGGGCCGCCCGGCCGCGGGGTCGAGGGCGATCTCGTCCAGGCAGGAGGCGTCGGCGGGGGTGAAGGTGGCGACGGAGGTCGCGGGCATCAGGGCCGACAGGGGAGCGCCGAGGCCCCAGGGGGTGGAGCGGTCGACGGCCTGGTTCATCTCGGGCCGGAACTCGACGACGTGGGGCGCGGACTGCAACGGCAGGGAGCGCTCGCCGGGGGCGACGGTGACGCGAATGGCCCGGCGGGCGGCCTCCAGACCGAGACCGGGGTCGGCGGCGGAGGAGTCGGAGACGGTGCCGACCCAAGAGGCCAAAGAGGAGACACGGCCGGCGGCCTCCCGCAGGCGGTCCTCGGACAGATCACCGGAGACGACGGCGTCGACCAAGGCGTCCCGCAGCGTGATGGCGGTGTCCTCGTCGCACAACCCGCCGCCCACGCACAGGGCGTCGGCCCCGGCGGCGATGGCCAGCACGGCGGCGCCGGTGAGGCCCCAACGGTCGGAGACGGCCTTCATCTCCAGGGCGTCGGTGACGAGCAGGCCGTCGAAACCGAGCTCGGTCCGCAGCAGGTCGACCAGGATGCGACGGGACAGCGTGGCCGGGAACTCGGTGTCGTAGGCGGGAACCATCAGATGCCCGCACATCACGGACTTCACGCCGACGTCGAAGGCGGCACGGAAGGGCGGCAGGGCGACGGCGGCCATCTCGTCGGCCGAGGCGGCGATCTCGGGCAGGGCGAGGTGCGAGTCGACGCCGGTGTCGCCGTGACCGGGGAAGTGCTTGACGCAGGCGGCAACGCCGGCCGCCTGGAGGCCCTGGATCCACGCGGCGGTCTGACGGGCGACCAGCGCGGGGTCGGAGCCGAAGGAGCGTACGCCGATGACCGGGTTGTCGGGGTTGGAGTTGACGTCGCCGCTGGGCGCGTAGTTGAGGTTCACGCCGACGGCCGCGAGGTCCCGGCCGAGGCCACGGGCCAGCTCGGCGGTGAGCTTGGCGTCGTCGACGACACCGAGGGCGAGGTTGCCGGGCCGGGTGCTGCCGGTGGCGGCCTCCAGCCGGGTCACGTCGCCGGCCTCCTCGTCGATGGCGACGAGCACCTCGGGCCGGTGTTCACGCAGGGCGGCGGTCAACGAGGCGACCTGGCCGGCGGAGGCGATGTTCCGGGAGAACAGGACGACACCGCCGAGACCCTCCTCCAGCCTGCGGCGCAGCCACTCCGGCGGCGTGGTGCCCTCGAAGCCGGGCTGCAGCACGGCATCGGCCAGACGGAGCAGTTCCGGGCTGCGTGTCACCGGTCTTCCCTCCACACATCATTGGACTAGACCAATCTCGGCCAGGCTTCCATAGTGTGCACGGCCCGTCAACATCGGCCGGGCCCGCCGCCCTATAGCCTGCGGTGGTGATCCGAACGGCTCTGCGCGGGTGCGCGCTCCTGTTGGCTGCCCTCGTCCTCGCCGGATGCGGCGGGGCCGGCGTGCCGGAGTCCGCGCTGCCGCCGATCACCGCCAGCATGCAGGACGTCAAGGACTCGACCAAGGCGACGACCGCGACCACCACCACGACGACCAGCGCCACGCCGACCTGCCCGGCGCCCGGCACGGACTTCGACTGCGACCTGCGCCAACGCATCCAGAAGGCCCAGGAGTACGTGGGCACGCGCCCGGGCGCGACCGGCATCGTGCTGCGGGACCGGCAGACCGGCCAGGTGTGGCGCAACGACAAGGCTGGCGCCCTGGTCTGGACCGCGTCGACGATCAAGCTGGCGATGACGGTCAACCTGTTCCTGCGGGACCGGGCCGGCCAGATCTCGCTGACCGCCGACGACCGCAACCTGATCCAGCGCATGCTCAACAGCTCGGACGACAAGGCCGCGGACTCGCTGTGGTTCAAGTACGCCGGCGCCGACCACATGGCCTTCAACAACGCCTTTCCCGGCTACGGCATGGCGTCGATCCAGCCGCAGAAGGGCTTCAGCAACTTCTACCCCTACTGGGGCTTCCAGAAGTGCACGCCGGACGACCTCGACGCGCTGATCAACTACGTGCTGACCAAGCTGCCGGCCGACCTGCGCGACTACATCGTGGGCCAGCTGCGCGCGGTCGCGCCCGACCAGCAGTGGGGCGTGTGGGCGGCCGGGCCGGCGGGGCAGCCCGGCAACAAGGACGGCTGGTCGTTGGAGCAGGGCGGTTGGGTGATGAACACCGTCGGCTTCATCGGCCCCGACGCCCGCTACACGTTGGCGGTCATGAACAGCCTGCAGGGCCAGGGCGGCTACGACGAGGGCCAGGCCACCGACAACCAGGTCGCCAAGATCCTCTTCGACGGCCGCTTCACGGGCTGACCGTCGACTCCCACCACGCGGCGTACACGGGATGGTCGTGCACCAGGGTCTGGTAGCGCTTGACCACCTTGGCGTGCACCAGATCGGCCAGCCCGGCCAGCGGCGAGTTCGGTCGCCACACCAGCTGCATGGTGCGCTGCAACGGGTTTCCCACCAGCGGCCGCAGCACCATGCCCGGCACGGTCACGGCCGACGGGTAGAACGCGGCGATGGCGTGTCCACATCGGACCATCATGGCCGCGGTGGCCATGTCCGCCCCGCGGTGCCGGCAGCGCGGCGTGAAACCGGCTTCCTCGCAGGCCAGCCGCAGCGAGGTGGTCAGCCCGGACAGCTTCTCGTTGGGCAGCACCCAGTCCTCGTCGGCCAGGTCGGCCAGCCGGATCGCCATCCGGTCGGCCAGCCGGTGTGACGCCGACAGCCCGATGTAGGCGGTCTCGTTGACCAGGTTGCGGGTGTGCAGGCCGTCCGGCAGCTGGACCGGCACGGACGGCTGCTGCCCGTAGACCGCGATGTCGAAGTCGGACGAGTGCAGCACCTCGTTCAGCGTCTCCGTGGTGTGCGTGAGCTGGGTGACCTGCTCACGGTCGGGCAGCAGCTCCTGGATGGCGCCGGCCAGCATCGGGGTGATCGGACCCAGCGGCCCGCAGACCCGGATCGCCGCCGGCGGCTCGTCCCGAACGGCCAGCACGCGGGTGCTCTCCACCAGATCGTCGAACTGCGCCAGCACGTCACGGGCCCGGGCCACCACGTGCTGGCCGAGTTCGGTGAGCGCGACGCCGCTGGGCGTGCGCCGGAACAGGGCCCCGCCGAGCTCCTGTTCGATCCGCTGCACCTGCGCGGTCAGGCCGGACTGGGCGATCCTCAGCTGGGCGGCGGCCCGGCTGATGCTGCCGGCGTCCGCGACCGACTGGATCACCTGGAGATGTCGCAACTCGACCTGCATCGAAGTTCCCCTCAGTCGGACTTGCCACCCAGGCACGCGGCGATCAGGACCAGCCCGCTCAGGCACAGCACGGCGCTCACGCCGGCGGTGATCCGCATCGCGTGCAGATACGCGGAGGTGGCGGCCTCCACCAGTTCGGGCCGGCCGGCCGTGCGGGCGACGGACAGCGCCGCCTGCACCGAGCCGACGGCCTGTCGTGCGAGATCGTCCGGCAGCCCGGACAACGCCGGGCGCAGGCCCGACCGGTACCACGCGCTCAGAATCGTGCTGCCCACGGCGATGCCGAGCGTGCCGCCGAGCTGCCGCAGCCCGGACGTCACGGCCGAGCCGGCGCCGCTGCGGTCGGACGGCAGATCGTCCATGGCCGCGGTGGTGGCCGGCACCACCACCGTGCCCATCGAAAAGCCCTGCACCAGCATCATCAGCCCGAACACGGCAACCGGTGTGGACGCGTCGAACACCAGATAGGACGCCAGCGTCGCGGTGGTGACGACCATGCCGACCGACGCGACCTTCCGCACGGAGAAGCGCCGCACCAGCGCCGGCGCCCACAGGTTGCCGGCGAGGATGCCGATTGCGGTGGGCGCAATGGCCAGCCCCGCGCCGAGCGGGCTCAGCCCCAGCACGTCCTGGAGATAGAACGAGGCGTAGAACAGCTGCCCGGTGATGCCGAAGAAGGCCACGGTCAGCACCAGCCCGCCGCCGGCGAACCGCCGCCGCAGGAACAGTCGAACGTCGAAACTCGGTGCACGGGAACGACTCTGCTGCACGGCGAACACCGCTAGCAGCGCTAGCCCGACGACCAGCGGCACCAGCACGGACGGCGAGTTCCAGCCGATGTCGCCGCCGATCTGGATCACGCCGTAGACCACGCCCAGCAGGCCGCCGAAGGACAGCACGAGCCCCGGCCAGTCCAACGGCCGCCGCTGCTCCACGTGCAGCCGCGGCACCCACAACCCGATGCCCACCAGGCAGATCAGGGACACGGGCAGGTTGAGCAGGAACACCGAGCCCCACCACAGCCTGCTCAGCAGCAGCCCGCCGACGACCGGCCCGATGGCGATGCCGACCGCGGCGGCCGAGGCCCAGATCGCCACCGCCTTCGGCCGCTGCGCCGGCTCCGAGGCCCGCAAGGCGATCGACAGCGTGGCCGGTGTGATCAGGGCCGCACCGACGCCCATGCCGCCTCGGCAGAGCACAAGTTCCAGCGGTGTCACCGAAAACGCCGCCAGCGTGGACGTGACCATGAACACGGCGAGACCGGTGCACAGCGCCCATCGCGGCCCGAACCGGTCGGCCAGCGCGCCGCCGGCGAACATCGCCGCCGCGTAGACGACGGTGTAGGCGCTGATCGTCCAGGCCAGCTCGCCGGTGCTGGCGTCAAGCCCGGCCACCGGGTCGGCCAGCGTCTTCGCGGCCAGGTTGAGCACCGAGTTGTCCATCGCCGCCACCGTCTGCGCGAGCACGGCGACGCCCAGCACGGCCGCCCAGATCCGGGGCCGCGCAACGGGATCGTTGGTGACAGTCACGACACGGGGGCCAGCGCCGCGCGACCGGCGGCGAAGATCAGGGCGTGCTCGGCGACCCGCCGGCCGAGGTGCTCGGCGGTGGCCAGGTCGGCCGCGTTCACGTCGTCGGGGCGGCTGCCCAGCAGCGACTGCGCCGCCGCCCCCTCGTGGAAGCCCAGCCGGTTGAGGTCGTTCTCGGTGCCGCGGGCGGTGTTCCACCCCGACTTCAGCGCCAGGTTGACCCAGGTCATGCTGTGTTGGGCGGCCAACGTCTGGAAGTAGCCCAGCGTCGAGGCCTTGTCGCCGGCCTTGTCGCCGGAGTTGGTGAAGCCCGCGGCCAGCTTGTCCCGCCACGTCTGCCGCATGAAGCGCATCGAGGTGCTCTCGGCGAAGCGGTGGAACGCGGTCGAGGCGGAGCCCATGTAGGTGGGTGCGCCGAACACGATGGCCTGGGCGCCGTCCAGCGCGGCCCAGCCGGCCTCGTCGATCGGGTCCACGCTGACCAGCGTCGATTCACAGCCGCTCACCGATGACGCTCCGGCGTGCACGGCGCCCGCAAATCTCGCCGTGTGTCCTGCACCGCCGTGGTATGCCACCGCAACGTGCACGGAAATTGCCACGATCGACTCCGATCATGTGAAGAATATTCGTCGACACGGCCGTCACCGCCCCGCGGACAGTCATGCTAGCGAGGTGCCGCACGGTCAACCATAGGCCGTCTGCCTGCGTGGACGTTCGTCTCATTGACACTTGACCAAACTTGGCGCCGCACATAGCAGACCCGCTTCAAAGTCTCATCAGAGTTTGCATGCGCGGTCATCGGAACAATCTCTGCAAGGACATAACTGCGAAGTTATCGCGATGTGTTAGTTGTCCCGCCTTTGATTGAGCCCCAATCATTCAATGGATCGCCGAAGCAGTTTGAACAGGAGGTGCGCACCGTGGCCGATCCCGGGAAGGCGTTTCGCACCCGGCGCCTGTCGCGCGCCGGGGACGGCCGGCATCTGTTCGTGCCGCTGGACCACAGCGTGTCGGACGGACCGGTGGTGCCCATGCAGGACTGGGACGAGCTGATCCACTCCGTCGTGCTCGGCGGGGCCGATGCCATCATCGTCCACAAGGGACGGATGCGGGCCATCGACGTGTCGCTGCTGGAGGACTGCGCCCTGGTCGTGCACCTGTCGGCCGGCACCTCGCACGCCGCCGACCAGCACGCCAAAGTGCTCGTCGGGGACGTGGAGGACGCGCTGCGGCTGGGCGCCGACGCGGTCAGCGTGCACGTCAACGTCGGCTCCGACACCGAGGCCAGGCAGCTGGCCGACCTGGGCGCGGTGGCCAGCCAGTGCCAGGAGTGGAACGTGCCGCTGATCGCGATGGCCTACGCCCGAGGCGCCCGCATGGCCAACTCATTCGACCCCACCGTGCTCTCCCACGTGGTCAACATCGCCGCCGACCTCGGCGCGGACCTCGTCAAGACCTCGATGGCCCTGCCGTGCGACCGGATGGCCGAGGTGACCGCGAGCTGCCCGATCCCGGTGCTCGTGGCCGGCGGCCCGGCCGCCGACGCCGACCCGGACGGCTCCGCCCTCGTCGGCTACGCCCGCGCCGCGCTGGACGCCGGCTGCGCCGGACTCGCCGTCGGGCGGCGGATCTTCACCTCGCCGACGCCCCGCTCGCTGATGAACAAGCTCGCCGCCGTGCTGCACCCCGCCCAGGCCGCCGCCCGACTCTTGGAGACCGCGTCATGAGCTCGTCCCTGGGGGGACGAGTTTGCCGGCCGCCGCTGGCGGCGGTTCGTAGGCTTGCTGCTGCCGTCCTGGCTGGCTGCCAGGATGGGCGCTGCGTGTGGACGCTTGACTTCGCCCCAGCGCTGCACACCGCGTGTCGCGATGTTGAGCGCCGCGTTGTGGTCGGCGTGCCCAACGAAGTCACACCGGCCGCAATGGAACACCGCCTGACTGCGGCGGTTGCGTTTGTCGACGTGCCCGCAGACGTGACAGGTCTGCGAGGTGTAGGCCGGATCGACCTGCACCACAACCACACCGGCCCGCTGGGCTTTGTAGCTCAGGAACTGTCCGAGCTGGGCGAATGCCCAGCTGTGCAGCGTGGCCCGTTGGGGCTTGCGAAGCCGTACCCGCGCGCGGATTCCCGTCAACTCCTCGACGGCGATCCCGCGTCCGGTGCGTTCAGCCTCGGCCACGATGTTCTTGCTGACCTGGTGGTTGACGTCGGTGGCGAACCGGGCCTCCTTGCGTCGGCGTTTCTTCAGCAGCCGCCGCGCGGAGGAGGTCTTCTTGGCCTGCAAGCGCTTCCGCTGCTGCAGTTGACGCTTGCGGTAGCGGTTCAGACGCGACCCGCTCATCCGATCACCGTCAGAGGTGGTGGCGACGTTGACGATGCCCAGGTCAACTCCGAGGAACCCATTCACCGGCTCGCGCAGAGGCATCTCGGCGATGTCGACGACGGCGTGCAACAACCACACCCCGTCGCGGTGAACCAGGTCGCTCTCGCCGATCGGCCGCGTCCGCAGCAACGCCACCTGCGCGTCACCACCCACCAGCGGCAGTCCTTTGAGCCTGCCGGTTGTGGTCCAGATCGACACGGTGCCCCCACGGCCCCGCTCATCCAGTTGCCAGGACAGGCAGCGAGCGTCGAACGGCTGCGCCGCCTCGGCGCGGAACACGATCGGGGCTGCCTCGACCGCGCGGCGACGCTCCGATCCCGGCGGCCCATAGTTGCCGGCCCGCAGGTTCGCCCGCAGCGTGGCGTAGGCATCGGCGGTCTTGCCGATGACCCTGATCGCGGGTTGCGCCGACAGCCCGAACCGAGCCTTGATCTCGCTGTACCAGCGTTTCTGCGCCTCGTGCTTGCCGAACACGTGGTTGGCGTGCATCTGCCGCGACAGCCACGACCCGGCGACGTTGCAGGCGTGCAGTGTCGACCGCAGCGCCACCGCCTGCTCGGGCGTCGGCAGCAACCGAACCGGCGCCGTGCGCTTCACGATGATCACCCTAGCAAGTCGGTTTCAGCTCCTCCCGGCCGTGAACTGCCGGGCTCCCATCGATTGGAGTTCAAGTGAAATTCGCTTGGATCGACCTGCGCACCGTGCCCCAGCCGCAGCTGGAGGCCGTGGTCGCGGCCGCCGTGCACACCCGCATCGTGGGCGTCGTCTCGGACGACCCGGCGCTGCTGGCCACGCTGCCGCCGACGCTGCAGAAGGTGGTGCTGGGACCGGACTCCGGCGGCGACCTGGTCACGACGATCGTCAACGACGGCGACCAGCTGGATCGGCTGATCTCCGCCGGGCACGCCGGGGTGGTCTTCGTCGAGGTGAGCGACGACCGCACGCTCCAGCTGGCCTGCACGGCCGCGGCCCGGCTGCCGTGGACGATCGTCAGCTTCACCGACCCGACGAAGATCCCGCTGGAGATCGTCATCGCGGCGGCCGACCGCCACGACGGCAAGCTGGTCTGCGTGGTCGGCGACATCGAGGAAGCCACCATCGTGCTGGACGTCCTGGAGCACGGCTCGGACGGCCTGCTGCTCGCGCCCCGCGACGCCAACGAGGTGTTCCAGCTGTCCCGGCTGCTGGAGGCCGGCAGCAACGACCTCCAGTTGTCCACGCTGACGGTCGAGCGCATCGACCACGTCGGCCTCGGCGACCGGGTCTGCGTGGACACCTGCTCGCACTTCGAGCAGGACGAGGGCATCCTGGTCGGCTCCTACTCGTCCGGCTTCGTCCTGTGTGTCAGCGAGACGCACCCGCTGCCGTACATGCCGACCCGGCCGTTCCGCGTGAACGCCGGCGCGCTGCACTCGTACGTGCTCGGCCCGGACAACCGCACGAACTACCTGTCGGAGCTGCGTTCCGGCAGCACGGTGCTGGCCGTGAACACCGAGGGCAAGACCCGCCGCGTGGTGGTGGGCCGCTCGAAGCTGGAGTCCCGCCCGCTGCTGCAGATCACCGCGCACTCGCAGGACGGCGTGGAGGTGAGCCTGACCGTGCAGGACGACTGGCACGTGCGGGTGCTCGGCCCGGGCCCGAAGGTCCGCAACGTCACGGAGTTGCAGCAGGGCGACGAGCTCCTGGGCTACATCGCCACCGACAAGCGACACGTCGGCATCCCGATCGGCGAGTTCTGCAAGGAGAGCTGACCCATGCGGCTCGTCTCCGACCTGTTGGCCCAACACCACGACGACCTGCCCTACCTGATCGCGGATCACGTTGTGACGCACGGGGAACTGCGTGAGGCGGTGAAGCTGGAGGCGGCGCTGTTCGCCTCGGCCGGCGTCCGCGAGGGCAGCACCGTCGCCCTCCAGGTGCCGCCCAGTTTCACCCAGATCGAGGTGCTCCTGGCGCTGTGGCAGCTCGGCGCGCAGGTGATGGTGGTCGACCACCGCCTCAAGCCGGCCGAGGTCGAGCAGCTGCGGGCGCTGTGCCGGCCGCAGCACGTGGTCCGGGCCGGCGCGGCCGGCTGCCCCGGCTGAGCTTCCGCTCGCGGCACGAGCTCGTCACCGAGAAGCGTTCGACGCCTGCCCGCAGCAGCGATCACCGGTTGATCAGTTCAGTCGGGTTCGACCGGCCGGCCCAAGGTGGTCGGGCGGCCCGAGGCCTCGATCGCCGCCGAGATCCGGCGGTTCAACCAGCTCACCCGGCATGCCGGCGCTGGGGGAGCGGGTGCTGCTGCTCAGCTCCACGGCGCACAGCTTCGGCCTGATCGCCGGGCTGCTGCACTCGCTGTTCGCCGGCGTGGGCGTGGTGTTCGCGGCCAAGGTCGCCGCGAGCGACATCCTGCGGGCCGCCGCCGATCACGAGGTCAGCGCGGTGTTCGGGGTGCCGTTCCACTACGAACTCCTTGCCACCGCTGACAATCCACCGCTGCTGCCGTCGTTGCGGTGCGCGGTGTCCGGCGGCGAGCTGATGCCGCCGGCCGTCGCCGACCGGTTCCACGAGGTGTACGGGGTGCGCGTCGGCGAGTCCTACGGCACCACCGAGACCGGCGTGATCGCGATGGACGTCAGCGGGCGGCTGCGGCCGTCGGTCGGCCCGGCCACCCCGGGCATCCTGCTGCGCATCCAGGACGGCGAGATCGAGGTGCGGCTGCCGGCGACGCCGTACCTCACGGCCGACGGTCAGGACCGCTACGTCGACGGCTGGCTGCGGACCCGGGACCGGGCCGAGCTGACCGTGGACGGCACGGTCCGGCTGCTCGGCCGCGGCGACTCGCTGGTGGTCATCGGCGGTCTCAAGGTCGACCTGACCGAGATCGAGGACGTGCTGACCCGGCACGGCTCGGTGGCCGAGGCGGTGCTGGTGCACGGCGACGTCATCGAGGCCTATGTGTCCACACAGGACACCGACCTGGCGGCCGAGGACCTCGTCCGCTGGTGTGCGTCCCAGCTGGCCGACTACAAGGTGCCGAAACTGGTCCGGGTGCTGCCCACGCTGCCCCGCACCCCCAACGGGAAGCTCATCCGCGACCGCAGCGCGCTGCGCGCGGCCGCGCTGGTCTCCGGATCCGCCCTATCTGCCTGAGAGGAACCACCGACATGACTGCGTCCACAGTGGACGACGAGCGGGTGCGGGAGTTCGTGCTGAGCACGCTCGCCGTCGAGATGAACGTGCCCATCAACCGGGAGACCGTCACCGACGACAGCCCCATCGGCACCAACGGCATCGACCTGGAGTCGCTGAGCCTGGTCGAGCTGACGCTGCGGCTGGAGCGGGAGTTCGAGGTGAAGATCCCGGACACCGACATCGAGGCCATCGGCGCCATGACCCTGGGCCAGCTGGCCGCCGACATCGTGCGACGCAAGGCGACCCAACAGGAGCCGGCGCAGTGACCGAGCTTGCGAGGGCGCCAATGAGCACAGGGACCTGGGTCGCGGACCCGCCGAGCGTTAGCGAGGTGGGCCAGTGACCGAGCAGGAGGTCCGTGAGCTGCTGGCCGACCGGCGGATCTTCCCGGACCTGCCGGCCGACCTGCCGGCCGACGCCGAGCTGGTGATCGACTCGATGGCCCTGGTGTGGCTGCTGCACCAGGTGAAGGCCCGCTTCGGCGTCGACGCCGACCCGGAGGACTCCGAGCTGGACGAGTTCACGTCGATCAGTCGGATCACGGCGTACCTGAACCGGGTACGGGCATGACCGGCGGGGTCGTCGTCACGGGGTACGGCGTGTTCACGGCGTTCGGCTGGGGCGAGAAGGCGTTGCGGGACGGGGTGTTCACCGGCACCCAGGTGTTCGCTCCGGCCAACCGCTTCGACCCGACGCCGTTCCGGACGCCGATGACCGCCGCCGCGGCCGGCGACCCCGATCTGGTCGACGTGCTCGGCGGCTGCGCCGACGACGCCGTGGACATGGCCGGCCTGCCGCCGGGCACGGCCGGGGCGACGCTGCTCGGCTCGGCCGGCGACTGGAAGTCGGTGACCCGGTACTCCCGCGGGCTGGATTTTTCGCCCGGTGCCGGCGTTCCCGGCGTGCTGGCCGGCGCGGTGGCCGACCGGGTGGGCTTTCGCGGGCCACGGCTGGCGTTCACCAACGCCTGCGTGGCCTCGGCCTCGGCGCTGATCCACGGCTGGCGGTTGATCACCGCCGGCCGGCAGGACGTGGCGCTGTGCGCGGGGGCGTACCTGGTCGAGGAGGAGAACATGGCCAAGTTCGACTCCGGCCGCACCCTGTCCAAGGACGGCGTCATCCGGCCGTTCTCCTTGGACCGCACCGGTTTGCTGCTGGGCGACGGCGTGGCGGCGATCGTGTTGGAGTCCGAGGAGCACGCGCTTGCCCGTGGCGCTCAGGTGCTGGCCCGGATGACCGGCTTCGGCGTCGCCTCCGACGCCTTCCACATCGCCAAGCCGCACCCTGAGGGCCGGGGCATCGCTTCCGCCGTCTCGCAGGCCTTTCGCCGGGCCGGAGTGTCCGGTGTGGACTACGTCAACGCGCACGGCACGGGGACCCCGGCCAACGACGGCGCGGAGACCAACGGCCTGCGGGCGGCGCTGGGGACCAACACCCCGATCAGCTCGACGAAGAGCACCACCGGGCACATGCTGGAGGCCTCCGGCGCGGTGGAGTTCGTGGTGTCGCTGCTGGCCCTGCTCGACGGCGCGGTGCCGCCCACGGCCGGATACACCACCCCGGATCCGGCCTGCGACCTCGACTACGTGACTGAGGGACCGCGACGGCTTGCGCTGCACCGGGTCCTGTCCCTGAACGCCGCGTTCGGCGGCATGAACACCGCGATCCTGTTGGAGCAGCCGTGATCACCGTAGCCGGCGCGGAGCTGACCGGGGCGCTGGAGCCGGTGCCCGGTTTCATCGAGTCCAACTTCAACCCGCTCGTGTACCGCGCGGCGGTGGAAGTGCTGACCGGCCGGGAGTTCGACGGCTCCCGGTTGGCCGTGGTGGTGTGCAGCCTGATCGGCGACGCCACCACCACCGGCCTGGCCAGCCGGCTGCTGGTCGACGGGCAGGTGCACAACGCCATCCTGTTCATGCAGGCCACCGCCAACGCCGTGCTGGGCTACCTCAGCCGCGAGTTCGACCTCACCGGGCCACTGCTCAGCATGTCCACAGTGGACGATGATCCGCGGGACACCGCCGAGCTGCTGCTGGCCGACCCCGAGCTGGACGCCGTGCTGCTGCTCACCGTGGAGCTGGCCGCCGACGAGCGCACCGCCGCCGCGTACCGGCTGCTCGGGCGCACCCCACCGACCACCGACGGCGCGACAGCGCTCCTGTTGGAGAGGGACCCGCAGTGATTTCCAAAGAAGAGCGCGCCCGGATCAACGCGGACACCGAGCTCGGCGCCGGCAATGTGCTGCACCGCATCAAGGAGTACGGGCGGTCGCCCGACGAGCCGGTGCTGTGGACCGACGGCACCTGGCTGGCCCCCGACGGCAGCCGGCCCGAGGTGCTGACCTTCGGCCAGCTGTACGAGGCCGTGGAGACCTACGCCGGTTTCTACGCCGGCCTCGGTATCAAGCCGCGGGACGTGGTCGGCGTGCTGACGGCGTCCAGCACCGAGTTCGCCATCAACTTCATGGCGATCAACTCGCTGGGCGCGATCCCGTCCTTCGCCAATGCCAAGCTGCGCCCGGAGATCGCCCGCGAGTACATCCGCCGGCAGGGCGCGTCCGGGGCCGTCACCGACGCCGAGCGGTACGAAACCCTGGCCCAGAGCGGGGAACTGGGCTTCGTCATCACGGCCTCCGACGTGCGGCCGGAGCACCGCGACCAGCTGCCGGCGACGGGCTGGCCGTACCGGCACGACAAGACCGACCCGATCATCATCTCGCACTCCTCCGGCACCACCGGCATGCCCAAGGCCGTGCCGCACACCCACGAGACCCTGCTCTACGCCCAGCTGCACCGGCTCAAGCTCTCGGTCGGCGGCTCCATGGGCCGGCTGCTGGTGGCCCTGCCGGGCAACCACAACGCCGCCATGTCGGTGATGATGTTCGGCCTGCTGCTGGGCTCGCCGGTGATGATGCTGTCCAGCCAGCGCGGCGAGGACGTGCTCGACGCCGTGCAGAAGTTCAAGCCCACCACGGTGTTCGGCTTCTCCGGCACCTACGCGCAGATGGCGACGGCCGATCTGTCCCAATGGGACACCTCCAGCATCGAGGCGTACTACAACACCGGCGACGCCGCCCACGAGGCGCACATCCGGGTGCTGGTCGGCCTGGGCAGCCACGAGGAGATCGGCGACGACTTCAAGCCGCACCGGGTGCCGGGCTCGGTGTTCACCGACGGCCTCGGCTCGTCCGAGACGGGATACTCCATCTTCCACAACGGGCACAAGCCCGGCAGCGCCTCCTTCGGCCGCTGCATCGGCAAGCCGATGAGCTTCGCCCAGGCCGCCGTGCTGTCCGAGGACGGCCGCCCGCTGCCGGCCGGCGAGGTCGGGCGGCTCGGCGTGAAGTCCCCGACGCTGACTCCCGGATACTGGAACGACTCCATCACCTGGCACCGGCTGCGGCTGGGCGGCTACTGGCTCACCGGCGACCTGTCGTACCAGGACAAGGAGGGCAACTTCTACCACCTGGACCGGGTTCCCGACGCCATCCGCACCCGCGACGGCATCGTGTTCAGCACCCGCACCGAGGAGTTGTTGCTGGCCAACCGCCCGGAGCTGGTGGACTGCACCGTCACCGCGATCGTCGAGGACGGCGTGCAGGCCGACTGGGACGGCGACGGCATCGGCGACGCGTACGTGTTGTTGCAGTTCGCGGGGGCGCAGGACCCGGCCGAGGATCTGACCGTGTGGGTCAACGAGGTGTTGTCGCAGCACGGATTTCCGCCGGTCACGCGGGCCCTGCGGATGGACTACACCGATGTGACCGTCGGCGTGACCGGTAAGGTGCTCAAGCGGGTGATGCGCGAACGGGCCAAGGAGCTGGTCGCGCGCGCCGAGGGGAAGTGACGTGGGGGCTCCGATGGAGGTGTACCGGCTGTGGTGGCTGCACGACGCCCGCTGGTACCAGGGGGTCGCCAGCCGCTTCGGCCAGGACGTCGCCAACGAGATCAACGCCGAGGCCATGCGTTTTGTGGCCACCCGCGTGGGAAAACAGGTCGCGAGGGCGCACGGTGAGCCCGTGGCCGACGCCGACTCGGCGACGCTGGCCAAGCTGTACGAGCGCTGCGCCGACATCATGTTCCCGAACGAGCTGCGGGACGGCGGCGTGACGGCGCTCGACGACGAGCTGCTGGAGCTGACCATGCGGCAGAACTTCGCCGTGGTCATGGTCCGGATGGCCGGCTCGCTGGACGGATACCGGTGCCCCTGCACCGAGATCCACGCCGGCTGGTCGGACGGGCTCGGGGTGACGCTGACGGAGAACAGGGCGACCGGCTGCCTGCGGCACGGGGATCCCGCGTGCCGCCTGCTGATGCGGGTCGGAGGGAGAGGCTGATCATGCGGGTGTTGCTGGCCGGTGCGACCGGGGTGCTCGGGCGGGAGCTGCTTCCGTTGCTGCGGAAGGCAGGCCACCACGTGACCGCGCTGGTGCGCGGTCCCGTCCAGGACCTGGACGCGGACGCCGTGGTCACCGGCGACCTGTTGGACGGGCCCGGGCTGGTGGCGGCCGTCGCCGCCGCGCGGCCGGAGGTCGTGGTGCACCAGGTGACCGCGTTGCGGCCGGTCAGCGGCGACACCCGCTGGGAGGTCTTCGAACGGACCGCGCACGTGCGCCGCGTCGGCACGGCCAACCTGGTCGACGCGGCCCGTGCCGCCGGCGCGCGGCGGATCGTGGCGCAGAGCATCGCCTTCGCCACGGCTCCGTCTGGTGGTCCGGTGCTGGCCGAGGACGCGCCGCTGTACGTCGAGGCCCCGGACGCCACCTGGGCGTTGACCGTGCAGGCCGTGGCGGCGTTGGAACGAACCGTGCTCGACGCCGCGGACCTCGCGCCGATCGTGTTGCGGTACGGCAGTTTGTACGGCCAGTACACCCTCTACGACGCGTCCGGGGCCATCGGCCAGGCCGTGCACCTGGGCCGGTTGCCGCTGGTCGGCGACGGTGCCGGGCTGACCTCGTTCGTCACCGTCCGGGACGCCGCCCTGGCCACCGTGCTGGCGGTCGGGCACCCCGCCACCGGCGTGTTCAACATCGTCGACGACGCCCCCGCCCCGGCCCGCTCCTGGCTGCCCGGCTACGCCGACCTGCTCGGCGCGCCGGAACCCAAGCGCATCCCCGTGGACCTGGGGGAGCGGCTGCTCGGCTGGTACGGGGCCTACCAGCAGACCCGCCAGCGCGGCGCCTCCAACGCCAAGGCCCGTCGCGAGCTCGGCTGGCGTCCGACCGTGCCGACCTGGGAAGACGGCATCTGCCAGGTCCTGTCGGAGGTCGCGCGGTGAGGATCTGCGTCATCGGCGCCGGTCCGCGCGGCACGTCCGTGCTGGAGCGGATCATCGCCAACCGCGCGCCGGGAATGCCCGTCGAGGTGCACCTGATCGACCCGTTCCCGCCCGGGGCGGGCAGTGTGTGGCGGATCAGCCAGTCCGGCACGTTGCTGATGAACACCGTCGCGTCCCAGGTCAGCCTGTACACGGACGAGAGTGTGGAACTGGATGGCCCGGTCGTGCCGGGGCCGAGCCTGTACGAGTGGGCCCGGTCCGTCGCCGACGCGGACTATCCCGCGCCGGTGCGGGAGGAGGCCGCGAGGCTGGGGCCGGACACGTACCCGAGCCGCGCTTTGTACGGCTACTACCTGGAATGGGTGTTCACGCGGCTGCTCGCGCGGGCCGGCGACGTGGCCGTGACCGTGCATCGCGGCACCGCTGTCGCCGTCGACGACCAGCCCGACGGCCGGCAGACCGTGCGGCTCAAGAACGGGTCCACTGTGGACGCCGATGCCGTCGTGCTCGCACTGGGGCACGGCCCCGTCGTGCTCACGGCCGAGGAGACCCGGCTGCGGGACTTCGCCGCCGAGCGGGGGCTCACCTACATTCCGCCCAGCAATCCCGCCGACCTCGACCTGTCCCGGATCGAGCCGGGGGAGAAGGTCGCGCTGCGCGGCCTGGGCCTGAACTTCTTCGACTACCTGGCGCTGTTCACCAGCGGTCGGGGCGGCCGCTACGAGCGCACCTCCGACGGGCTGGTCTACCACCCGTCCGGCCTGGAGCCGGCGATGTACGCCGGCTCGCGTCGTGGCGTGCCGCACCACGCCCGTGGCGAGAACCAGAAGGGCCCGGTCGGCCGGCACACGCCGGTTTTCCTCACCCCGCCGGTGATCGAGCGGTTACGTCGGTCGGGTCGGGTCCGCTTCATGCGCGACGTGTGGCCGCTGATCGACAAGGAGGCCCGCGCCGTCTACTACGCGACGCTGCTGGCCGACCGCCTGCACGCAGACCGGGTCGCCGAGTTCTCCCGGCTCTACAGTGAACTTCTCGCCGCCGACGGGGACGACTCCGCGTTGCTGGCCCGATTCGGCGTGGCCGAAGGGGAACGGTGGAACTGGGAGCGGATCGCCAAGCCCTACGGGGAGAAGGCGTTCGGCGACCAGGCCGACTACCAGCGGTGGCTGCTCGGCTATCTGCGCTCCGACGCGCGGGAAGCCATGCGCGGCAACGTGTCCAGCCCGCTGAAGGCCGCACTGGACACGCTTCGGGACCTGCGCAACGAGATCCGCATGGTCGTGGACCACGGCGGCATCACCGGCGGCTCCTATCGTGACGAGCTGGCCCGCTGGTACACGCCGTTCAACGCCTTCCTGTCCATCGGGCCGCCACTGCGCCGGATCGAGGAGATGACCGCGCTGCTGGAGGCCGGCGTGCTGCGCGTGCTCGGGCCCGGCGTTCGGGTCTCCCTCGACGAGATGTTCATGGTGGACGCCACTTCCGTGCCCGCGCCGCCGATCGCCGTCACGACTCTGATCGAGGCCCGCATTCCCGACGTGGACCTCAACCGCAGCGCCAATCCACTGCTGCGCTACCTGAAGGCCACCGGCCAGTGCCGGCCGTTCCACATCCCCGACGAGGGTTCCGAGTCGTTCGAGAGCGGCGGTGTCGCCGTCACCGCCCGGCCGTACCACGTGATCGACGCCACCGACCGGCCGCATCCCGCTCGGTTCGCCTACGGCGTGCCCACCGAGTACGTTCACTGGGTGACTGCCGCCGGTATCCGCCCCGGCGTCGGCTCGGTGACGCTGGAGGACTCCGACGCCATCGCGCGGGCCGCGCTGTCCGTGCGAACCAGGCTGTCAGTAGGCAGCCTGTCGGCGGCGGACGTGGGGAGGCTGGCGTGACCGGTACCGACTCCGGTTTGCTGGCCCCGACCTGGGCCGGCACGCCCGTGGCCGGGGAGACCGACGACGAGGCGTGGCTGCGGGCCATGGTCGACGTCGAGGCCGCCCTGGCCCGGGCCCAGGCCCGGCTCGGGATCGTGCCCGACAGCGCCGCCAAGGCCATCTCCGCCGTCTCCGCTGATCAGCTCGACGTCGTCGCGTTGGCGGTCGCCTCTCGCGGCGCGGCCAACCCCGTTGTCGCCTTCGTGCCGGCGTTGATGAAGCTCGTGCCCGCCGACGTGGCCGAGTACGTGCATCGGGGCTCCACCAGCCAGGACATCCTCGACAGTGCCACGATGCTTGTCGTGCAGCGGGTTCGGTCCCTGGTTCTGGCCGACCTCCGCCGCTGCGCCGAGGCCCTGGCCCGGCTCGCCTCGCAGCACCGCGAGACCTTGATGGCCGGCCGGACCCTCACCCAGCACGCCGTGCCCACCACGTTCGGGCTCAAGGCCGCCGGCTGGCTCTCGCTCGTGCTGGACGCCATCGAACGCCTCGAAGCCCTGGTGCTGCCGGCCGAGCTCGCCGGCGCCGCCGGAACCCTTGCCGCATATGTGGAGTACGGCCGGCTGGCCGGTGTTTCGGGTGGTGTCGCGCTGATCGCCCCCTTCGCCGAGGAGCTCGGTCTCGCCGAGCCGGTCGCTCCCTGGCACACCGTGCGCACTCCTGTTCTCGATGTGGGCAACGCCCTGCAGTTCGCCGCCGGGGCCCTGGGAAAGATCGGCATCGACGTGCAGGTCCTGTCCCGCACCGAGATCGGCGAGGTGGCCGAGCCCGCCGCCGACGGCCGTGGCGGTTCGTCCGCCATGCCCCAGAAGCGCAATCCCGTGTTGGCCACGCTGATCGTCACCGCCGCCCGTCAGGTTCCCGCTTACGTCTCCGTGCTGGCGGCCAGCATGGTCGCCGAGGACGAGCGGCCCGGCGGGGCGTGGCATGCCGAGTGGCAGACCCTTCGCGAGGCCTTGCGGCTGGTGGGCGGCGCGGCCTGCACCGCCGCCGAGTTGGTGGAGGGGCTGGAGGTCTTTCCGTCGCGGATGGCCGCCAACCTGGCCCTTTCCAACGGCGCCATCGTCAGCGAGCGGCTCAACGTGGCTCTCGCGCCGGTGTTGGGCAAGGCCGCCGCGAAGAAGGTGCTGGCCGAGGCCGCCCGCGAGGCCGCCGCCACCGGCAAGTCCCTGCGGGAAGCCCTGGCCGGTCGCATCGAGATCGAGCTGCCGCTGGACGACCTGTTGGACCCGGCCCACTACATCGGCGACGCCCCGGCGCTGGTCGACCGTGTGCTCCGGCACCACCGCGCCTGAGCCGCCTTCATGCAGGGAAGGACGCCTTACCCTCGTTGACCGCGGGTAAGGCGTCCTTCCCCGCATCGGGCCTAGCCCGTTCGGCGGCTTTTTCTGTCAAGTATCAAAAAATTGCGAGAAGCCGTCCGCATCCTGTCCGGTTTTCCGCAAGGGCAGAGTGCGAAGATCCGATCGTTGGCCGCCACGCCAGCGAAAGGACACACAGTTGCCCGCACTACGAACGCTGCTCGCGGTGGTGGCGACAGCCGTTGCGGCCGCGTTGACGCCGGTCGCCGCGGCGGCCGCGGCGCCGGCCCCGCCGTCGCCGCACGCCGCCGAGCACGTCTGTCCGCAGAAGCCGAGACCGGGTGAGGTCACCTGCTTCGCCCTCCAGCGCACCGATGTCAAGGGCGCGGCGGGAGTGCACGCGAACGCGGCCCCGGCCGGCTACGGCCCGAGCGACCTGGGAAGCGCTTACAACCTGCCATCGGGGACGGCCGGCGACGGCCAGACCGTGGCCATCGTCGACGCCTACGACTACCCGAACGCCGAAGAGGAGCTGGCGATCTACCGCCAGCAGTACGGACTGCCGGCCTGCACCACGGCCAACGGCTGCTTCCGGCGCGTCGACCAGCGCGGCGGCACGGACTACCCGGCCCCGAACTCGTCCTGGCAGCACGAGGAAGCCCTGGACCTGGACATGGTGTCCGCGGTCTGCCCCAAGTGCCACATCATCCTGATCGAGGCCGACGACCCGCAGGTGCCGAACATGGGCGCGGCGGTCAACCAGGCCGTGGCCCTGGGCGCGAAGTTCGTCTCCAACAGCTACGGCGCCGACGAGGACCCGTCGGAGCTGGAGATCGACAGCGCCTACTACGACCACCCGGGCGTCGTGATGACGGTCAGCTCCGGCGACTACGGCTACGGCGTGGAGTTCCCGGCCTCATCGCCGCATGTCACGGCGGTCGGCGGCACCTCGTTGCAGCGTGACGGCAGCACCCGCGGCTGGACCGAGTCGGCGTGGAACCGCGCCGGCAGCGGCTGCTCGGCGTACGAGGCGAAGCCGGCCTTCCAACAGGATTCCGGCTGTGCCAACCGAACCGTCGCCGACGTCTCCGCGGTGGCCGACCTGAACACGCCGGTCGCGGTGTACGTGCAGGGCGGCTGGGTGGTCATGGGCGGCACCAGCGTGTCCTCTCCGATCATCGCCGGCGTGTACGCCCTCGCCGGCGCGCCACGTGAAGGCTCGTACCCGAACACCTTCCCGTACAAGGATTCCCGGGCGTTGAACGACGTCTCGGGCGGTGCCAACGGCCAGTGCACGCCGGCCTACCTGTGCCAGGGCGGCGCCGGCTACGACGGCCCGACCGGCCTCGGCTCACCCAACGGCATCGCCGCCTTCACTGCCGGCGCAACAGGTTCCGTCACGGGAACGGTCACCGACAGCACCGGCAAGGCCCTACCCGGGGCGCAGGTCAAGGTCGGTGACCTGTCGGCCAACAGCGACTCCGCCGGGCACTTCACGTTGGACGTGCCGGCCGGCGTCTACAGCGCCACGGCCAGCAAGTTCGGCTACCAGGCCGCCTCTGTCGACGGGGTCGCGGTCGGCGACGGCCAGACCGTGACGGAGAACTTTTGC
>NZ_KK037166.1:3024577-3043142 GCF_000568255.1 Kutzneria sp. 744 | reverse complement strand
CAGACCGTGACGGAGAACTTTGCCCTCACGGTCATCCCGACAACCACGATCTCCGGTGTCGTGCGGGACGGCTCCGGCCACGGCTGGCCGCTCGCGGCGCAGGTCCAGGTGGCCGGGCAGCCGACGACGGCCGTGCACACCGACCCGGTCAGCGGCCGCTACGTGCTGTCGGTGCCGCAGGGTGCCGCCTACACCGTGCAGGTCGACCCGGCCTATCCGGGCTATCTCCAGGATTCCCAACAGGTCCAGGTCGGCAAGGCGGCCGTCGGGCACGACGTCGGGATCAAGGTCGACCCGGTGACCTGCGGCGCCCCGGGCTACGACAACAAGTTCAGCGGCCGGACGGAGCCGTTCGACGGATCGTCCACACCGGACGGTTGGACGGTGCGCAACGACGTGCCCGGCAGCCGGCCGTGGTCCTTCGACAACCCGGGTGGCCGCACCAACGCCACCGGCGGCAGCGGCAACTTCGCCATCACCGAGAGCAATCTCGACGGCGGCGACCAGGACACCACGCTGACCAGCCCGGTGTACGACCTCAGCGGGGCCACGAACCCCACGCTGACGTTCGGCACCGACTTCGAGGCGTACGCCGACAGCATGAACGCCTCGGCCGAGTACACGGTGGACGGCGGCGCGAACTGGACGCCGGTGTGGCGGCAGAACACCCAGGACGCGGCGGGCAAGCAGGTGCTGCCGCTGCCGGCGGCGGTCGGCAGGTCCGCGGTCCAGGTGCGCTTCCACTACGTCGAGCGGAACTTCGGCTTCTGGTGGGAGGTCGACGACGTCTTCGTCGGCGACCACGCCTGCGCGCTGACGCCCGGCGGCATCGTCACCGGCCACGTCACCGACAAGGTGGCTGACGTCCCCCTGTCCGGAGCCACCGTGACCAGCGTCGACGCCGCGGCCGACAAGACCACCACCGGCGTCGACGGCGAGTACTGGTTCTTCTCCACGCAGACCGGGACGCACCCGATCAGCGCGGCGGCGACCAACTACGTCACCGCCACGAAGTCCGCCACCATCACGCCGGACAGCGTGACGCCGCAGGACTTCTCGCTAGACTCGGCCCGGCTGACCGTGAACACCACGGCCATCAGCAAGAGCGTTGCCTGGCAAGGAAATTCGACCGCCTCGGTCAAGGTGACCAACACCGGCTCCGCGCCGGCCGACGTCCGCCTCGACCCTCGTCCCGGCGGCTACACGCCGGCCGCACAGGTCTCCGCGCCGTTGCAGAAGGTCAAGGGCAACTTCAGCACCGGTCCGCTGCTGGGCAAGGCCTTGACCGCCGCGCCCAGGGACACCTCGCCGTCCGCCGCGTCCTGGTCGGCCGTGGCCGACTACCCGACGAAGATCATGGACAACGCAGCCGTCGCCGTGAACGGCAAGATCTACTCGTTCACGGGGCTGAACGGCACCGACCTGACCACCAAGAACTACGTCTACGACCAGGGCACCCAGTCGTGGTCGCCGATCGCCGACCTCAAGGAGGCGCGCGAGAACCCGTTCGCCGTCGCCATCGGGACCAAGGTCTACCTGGCCGGCGGCTGGGGCGTCTCCGGGCCGCCCAACGGCGACCTGGAGATCTACGACACCGCCACCAACACGTGGACCACCGGTGCCCCGATGCCCAAGGCGTACTCGGCCATGGGCAGCGCGGTCGTCGGCGGCAAGGTCTACGTCATCGGCGGCTGCCTCCAGGACTCCTGTGGCGTCAAGGACGTGCAGGTCTACGACCCGGCCACCGACACCTGGTCGGCCGGCCCGTCGCTGCCGATGGCGTTGAGCTGGACCAACTGCGGCATCATCGCCGGCACGCTGTACTGCGCCGGCGGCGCGAGTGGCCTGGACTACGTCGGCGCCGGTTTCGGGCTGAACGTGAAGACCGGAACGTGGTCACCCATCGCCAGCCTGCCGGTGTCGGTGTTCGCGGCCTCCAGCACCGTCGCGAATGGACAGTTGCTGGTGTCGGGCGGTATCCAGGACGGCAGCCTCACCAATGCCGGCTACGCCTACGATCCGTCCACCAACGCATGGAACCCGTTGCCCAACGCCAATGCCACGCTGTTCCGTGGCGGCAGCGCCTGCGGGTTCTACCGGATCGGCGGCTCGGCCGGCGGCTTCAGCCCGACCACGCAGGACCAGTTGCTGCCCGGCTACGACCAGTGCGGCGAGTACGTGTCGATCCCGTGGATGTCCGTCACGCCAACGGATCCCGTGACGATCGCGCCCGGCAAGTCGGCCAGCTTCACCGTGAAGCTGGACGCCGCGTCGCTGACCCAGCCCGGCGCCTACACGGCGTCGCTTGAGGTGGCCGCCGTCGTGCCGCACCCGGTCGCGGCGATTCCTGTCACCTTCACGGTGAAACCGCCCTCGACCTGGGGCAAGATCACCGGCACGGTGACCTCGGCGGCGTGCAAGGGCGGGACGCCGCCGATCGCCGGCGCCACCGTGCAGATCGACACCTGGGCGGCGTCGTACACGCTCAGGACCGACGCCAACGGGAATTACGTGCTGTGGCTGGACAACCGGAACAACCCGCTGACGCTGATCGTCGCGCGGGACGGCTGGCAGCCGCAGACCCGGCAGGTGAAGATCACCAAGGGCAAGTCGGTCACGGCCGACTTCGCCCTGAAACCGGTGTCCTGCTGACGTTTCCCCGAGGAAGGCCCCCGCTTGCAGTGAGCGGGGGCCTTCCCTTGTGTCACGGGGTGTTGTTGGCCAGCGCCACCAGGCGCGTCGCCGAGCCGTTGAACTGGTCCTGGTCGCCGGGGAAGGTGCCGCTGTCGGCGAACTGCCAGAACGTCCACGTGCCCCAGCCGGCGGGCAGGGTTCCCGGGCTGCTGCTGTAGCGGGCGATGAACAGCGGGTTGGTCTGGCTCAGCCCGCTCCAGTTGCCGGTGCACTTCGTCCACCAGTCGGTGGTCGTGTAGACCGTCGCCCAGCGGGTGGTCTTGGCGTGCAGCTCGTTGTTGAACGACGTGATCCAGCTGCGCATGGAGGCCTGGGACAGGCCGTAGCACTGGTCGCCGCTGGGGGCGTACTCGATGTCCAGCATGGGCGGCAGGGTCTTGCCGTCCTTGGACCAGCCGCCGCCGTGCGCGACGAAGTAGTCGGCCTGGGCCGCGCCGGTGGACGTGTTCGGGCGGGCGAAGTGGTAGGCGCCGCGGATCAGGCCCGCGCCGTAGCTGCCGTTGTACTGGTGGGCGAAGGTCGGGTCGGTGTAGGTGGTGCCTTCGGTGGCCTTGACGTAGGCGAACTTCGCGCCCTTGGACGCCACCGACGCCCAGTCCACGTTGCCCTGGTAGTGGCTGACGTCCAGGCCGGGCAGGCCGGCCAGCGGGGCGAAGCCGCCGCCACCCCCGCCCTCGTGCTTGGCCACCTGCGAGCCCGCCCAGTGCATCGCGGGGTCGTCGGGGTCCGTGGCCGCGTTCGCGGTGACCGCTGTGGCGGCCGTGGTGACGAGTAGCAGGCCGGCCAACACGCCGGCGATTCGACTGGTGCGCATGTGCGACTCCCCAGGTCCGGCGCGGCCGGCAGGGGTGTGCGGCCGCGTTGATCGCATGGTGGCCGATCAGCAACCGCAGGACCAGAGTTTCGGTGAATTAGTCACCTTTCGGGGAAGGTGATATCTACATGCTAGAGTGGGAGTATCACTCGTCAGCAGAGGGGGTGTCGTGGCCGAGCGCAAGGGTGTGCTGCTCAGGTTGGATCCCGCCGTCCACGACGCGCTGGCCCGCTGGGCCGCCGACGAGCTGCGTAGCACCAACGCCCAGATCGAGTTCCTGCTCCGCAAGGCCCTCGTCGACGCCGGCCGCATGCCGTCCGGTGTGGGCGGCATTCCCCGCCGCGGACGCCCACCCAAGGAACAGTCGTGAGTCAGAGGTCCTCGGGATACCGGGCCTGGCTGGCGTCCTGGCGGAACCGTCGGTAGAAGTCCGTCATCGCCACGGCCACCGGCGCGTGCCGGGTGAGGATCGCCTTGATCCCTGGTGGGGTGTTTTCCGGCGGGTTTCCTTCGGCGCACGCCCGCATGCACGCTGTGAAGTCGTCTCCCCGGTAGCCGTACAGGGCGACGATGAGCCACATCACCAGATGCGTGGCCGCGTAGCTCCGGTCGTAGCTCTGGTGCTCGGCGACGAAGTCCGCCTCGTCCTTCGCCAGGTCGAACCGTGACGAGATGGCCAGGCCGTAGTCCGCGAAGTACAGCCGCTCGCCGTCGGTCAGGATGTTCTGGAAGTGGGCGTCGAAGTGCAGCAGCCCTTGGCTGTTCATGAACTCGATGCCCGCCTCGAGTTCCTTCTCCACCATCGCGCAGGACTGCTCCACCGCCTCGCCTTTCACCTGCTCGTCCAGCCAGTTGTGCAGGTTGTGCGGGATGTACTCCAGGAACAGCGCGATGCTCGCCGTCGAGTCCCGTACCGCCTCGGTCCGGCTCCGCACCTCCGGCGCGCCTCCCCAGTGGGCGACCACCCGCTCCACATCGGCCAGCTCTTCCGGCAGCTCCTGTTCGGGGTGTGTCAGCACTCGCCAGTGGTACATCAGCGGGAAGCCTTCGTACTCCCCGGCGAGCACCCAGTTCGTCGTCATGACCTGAACCGCCAGCTCCCGCCAGGCCCCGAACCCCGTGCTGCCGATGAGCCCCACCCCGTAGTGGCAGAAATCCGGCAGCTGGAACAGGTTCGCCGTCGACCGGCTGTTCTCCGGCTCCCTCTCCAACTCCGTCAGCCGCACCCGCTTCACGAACACCGGCGTGCCGTCGACCTCCAGCAGCGCCGTCGGCCCCCCGACGCCCGCCCCCAGCGGCTCCGCCGCGTCCACTATTTCCCGCAGCTGCTGGTCACTGCACAGCGCCAGCGCCGTCGACACCCCGCCGTAGGCCGCCAGCCTCGCTTTTCGCGCCGAATCAAACCCCTCCACCCGCGCCCCCTTCGCTGTCGGTGATCGCACCCGCCCGCCGACTCTACGTGAAAGATCGACACCCAACCCGCCCCTCGCGGGGGCATGGGCAGGCCCCCGGAGCCGGGGGCGCCGGGGGCCTGTCTGGGAGCGGGTTTCGGTGTGCCGGCGAGCGGGACTCGCCGGGGTGGGTTAGTTGCGGGTTATGGTGAAGGTGCTGGTGGTGTTCTTGATGTCGATGAAGTTGTTGGACAGCTTGAGGTTGGTGAAGGTCACCGAACCCACGGCGGGGCCCTGGCCGGCTTCGGGGAGCTCGTTGGCCCAGATGCCGAAGCCGGACTTGGCGTTGAAGGCGTCACCGGACTGCTGGGCACCGCTGATGGAGACGTTGGTCAGCACGGTGTCGGTGATGGGTTGCAGCGGCGACCCGCCGACGTAGTCGGTCTGGAACATGATGCCGCTGTAGGTGGGGCTGACGATGTCGACGTCGCTGATCCGGATGCCCTGGTATTTCTGGTTGGCGGAGAACATCCAGATGCCGGGGAAGGTCTGCGCGCCCCAGAAGTGGCCGCCGGCCCGGACTATGGAGACGTTCTGGATGGTGGTCGGGTCGGGGCCGAAGTCCTTCATCGGATAGCCGAAGTTCAGCGAACTCACGGTGATGCCGGCGTAGGTCAGCATGTCGGCCACGTAGAGGTTGCGGAACGTGTTGTCCTCACCGCCGTAGACGGCGAAGCCGGCGGCCCGCCAGGTGAGCACGGCCGAGAGGTTCTCGAACACGTTGCCGGTCTCGTTGCCGCCGCCGGCGTCGGTGGCGGCGAACATCGCGAAGCTGTCGTCGCCGGTGGACCGGGCCTCGTCGTTGACGATGTGGTTGTTGGAACTGCCGTTGGTCATGTTGACGCCGTCGGCGAAGGTGTCGCGGATCCGGGAGTTGGAGATGGTGATGTTCTGGACGTTCTGGCCCCAGAACAGGCACATCTGGTGCTCGATCCAGATGTTGTCCAGCGTCACGTTGCTGACGTTGGTCATGTTGAACACCTTGCCCGGGCCGTCCTGCCGGCTGTTCCAGTTGCCGAAGAAGGCGAGGCCGGACACCTTGGACCCGTTGGCGCTGCTCTGGATGTCGATGCCGACGTCGGTGTTGGTCTGGCCGCTCGGCGAGTTGAACCGGGTGTACCAGGGGCCGGCGCCGACGACGGTGACGGCCTTGCCGTAGAGCGTCAGCTTGGAGGTGATCGAGTAGTCCCCGGCCGGCAGGTAGACGCCGGTCAGTGTGGTGCTCTGCCGCGCGGTGTCGAGCGCGTTCTGCACGTCCTGCTGGGTGAAGCCGGCCGGCACGGCGTAGTGCGCCGGATCGGGGTTCGCCTGTGCGGTGGCCAGTTCCAGGTTGATGAAGTCGATCGCGAAGGTGCCGGAGTTCGACGCGTCCTTCTGCAACCGGATCTTGTGCCCGGCCGGCACGGTGGTGCCGAGCAGGACGTTGGCCTCGTCGTAGATGTGCCGCGGCGCGCCGGCGCCGGGGTCGTTGCCCGGCCCCGCCTCCGCGCCGTACAGCCACGCGTACTGCGAGGTCAGGCTGATCGGCTTGAGCAGGGTGCCGTCGACGTAGATGTCCAAAGTGGACGTCGTGCCGTCGGGGATGGAGAAGCGGGTGACGAGGGTGTTGGTGGCCTCGCGGGTGGTGAACTCGACCGAGGAGCCGGTGGAGTTCAGCGTGACGGCCTGCCGGCCGGACGCCTCGCCGGCGAGGTCGCCGATCGTCCGATTAGGACTCAGCATCGCCGCGCCGCCGCCGAGCACGCCGCTTTCCGCTTCGTACGAGTCGTACGGCATGTTGGCGCCGCGACCGACGAACAGGTTGCTGGTGCTGGTGTTGTTGGCCTGCTTCACCGGCAACTCGTTGGCGTCGTTGGCCACTGTGGTGGTCACGGTGTAGTTGCCGTTGGCCGCGGTCCAACTGCCCACGCTCACCGGGCTGGCCGTCGCGCCGGCGTTGATCACGCCGCTGAACGAGCCGGTCAGGGTGGCCACGGTGGATCCGCTGGAGGCGTCGGCGACCTTGACGGTGATGCCGTGCGCGCCGCCGGCCGATGCGACCGTGCCCTGGTTCTTCAAGGTCACCGAGAACTGCACCGGGTTGCCCGCGGACGGGTTGCTCGGCGTCCAGTTCGTGGTGGCCACCAGGTCGCTGCTCTGCACCGGCGTCACCACGAGCGCGGTGGGGTTGGTGTAGGAGTTGTTGTTGTCGTTCTGCTCCACGACCTTGTTGGACTCGTCGACCTTGGCCGTCAGCTGGTACGACCCGGCGTCGCGGGTGCCGATGGACGCCGACACGGTGCTGGACGCGCCCGCGGCCAGCGCGCCGACCTGCGCGGTGCCGACCTTGGTGGCGCCGAGGTAGAAGTTGACGTCCGTGGCCCCGGCGGCCAGCGGGCCGACGTTCTTCACGGTCGCGCTGGCGGTGATCGAGTCGGTCTCCACCGGCGACGCTGGCGTCCACGCCGAGCCGGTGATCGTCAGGTCCGGGTTGGGCGCGGGCACGCCGAACACCTGGAACTCGGCCGCCTGGCCGCCGCCCGCGCCGGAGTTCGCCGTGAACTTCAGCTGCACGTCGGCGACGCGCGCGGACACCGGGATGCTGACGGAGTTGCCGGAGGCCGGGTCGAACGAGTACGAGCGAGCCGCCACCAGGCTGGTGAAGCCGGATGCGCTCTGCTCGCGGCCCAGCACCTCGATGGTCTGCGTGCGCGGACCCCAGATGCTGGCCGGATTCAGCTTCACCACCACGGAACTGGTGTCCGCATTGGACCCGAGCTGGGTGGTCAGGGTCTGCGGGTAGGTGCCGCCCGCACCTTCCCAGTACGTGGTGGTGTCGTTGTCGTTGGCATTGGCGGCCACGAAGTTCAGCGTCGTCGACGAGGCGGTGATCGGCTTGCCGACGGCCAGGTTGGTGCCCGGGTCGCCGGTGCCGGTCCCGGTGCGGGTAACGCTGTTGCTGTTACCCGACTGGTTGCCGGCGGCATCGTGCGCCCGTACGAAGTAGGTGACGGTCGCGGTGTCCGGCTGGCTGTCGGTGTAGGTCAGCGTGGTGCCGGAAACGCTGGTACGCAACGAGTTGTTGGCGTAGACGTCATAGCCGGTGACCGCGGTGTTGTCGGTCGAGGCGTTCCAGGTGAGCTTGATCTGCCCGGACGCCGGCTGCGTGTACGCGAGGCCGGTGGGCGCGGTCGGCGGCTGCGTGTCGCCGCTGCTCGGGCCGTACACCTCGAACTCCGAGACCTGGCCGGCCGGCCAGCCGGTGTTGCCGGTGATGTTCAGCCGCAGGTACCGGGTGGTGACCGGGGTGTAGTTGATCGTCACGGTGTTGTTGGACGCCGGGTCGAAGGTGTAGCCGGCGGACGCGACGATCTGTGAGAAGTTGGCCCCGTCGGTGCTGCCCTGCACGGCCAGCGTCTCGGTGCGGGCGCCCCAGCCGGAGGTCGGCAGCTTGAGCACGATCTGCGTGCTGCTGACCGAGGCCCCGAGGTCGACCTGCAGCCACTGTGGGAAGGCGTTGTTGGTGCTTTCCCAGTAGCTGCCCTGGTTGCCGTCGTTGGCGTTGCCGGGCGTGTAGTTCTGCACGGAGCCGCTGGCGGTCATCGCCTTGCCGGTGGCCAGGTTGGTGGCGTCGACCGCGGCCGGCACGACCTCGAGGTCGGACAGCTGGGCCTGCGAGCCGGCGGAGTTGCCGGTGATCTCGACGCGGACGAAACGGGAGAGCTGGGTGCCGAAATCGACCCGGACCGTGTTGTCGGACTGTGGGTCGAACTTGTACGGCTTGGCGCCGACGAGGGTGTTGTAGCCCTGGCCGTCGTCGCTGCCCTGCACGGCGAGGGTCTCGGTGCGGCTGCTCCAGCCGGCCGGGACCTTCATGACCACGCCGCCGATGCGGGTGATCTTGCCCAGGTCGACCTGCGCCCACTGCGGGAACGTGGCGCCGGAGCTCTGCCAGTAGGAGTTGCGGTCGGCGTCGGCGATCTTGCTGGCCGGCTGACCGGTGGTGGCGCTGCTCGCCGTGACGGTCGGGGACGTCGCGGCGGTGCCTGAGGCGGTGGTCGGCGCGCTCGCGGCGAGCGCCGGCCCTCCCATCGCGAGCAAGGCGAGACCGAGCAGCGCGGCTGCCAGTCTCGGCGCAGGTCGGGGTGCGCGCATCGGGTGGTCTACCTCTCGTCCGGTGGCAGGGGTGATGGCGAGAAGGCCGGTTCTTCCGAGCTGATGCCAGGAATTAACGGCAGCCTGTTAAGTTTTTGCGTGACAGGGTTCACACTGTTACAGACCGGTGTCGACTCCGTCAACGGCCAGTTGGGGCCGGGCGCGGGTGCTCCCGGCGGCCGGGCGGGTGAGCTGGCACGATGCGGCGGTGGATCGGATCCTGTTGCCCGCCCCGGTCGGGTTCGTGCTCGGCGGTGGCGGCAGTCTCGGCGCGATCCAGGTCGGCATGCTGCGGGCGCTCGCGGACCACGGCATCGCCCCCGACCTGGTCACCGGCACGTCCGTCGGCTCGGTGAACGGCTCGCTGGTGGCGCTGGACCCCGAGCATGCCGCTGACCGGCTGACCGAGATGTGGGCCGGCATGACCCGGGCCCGCGTGTTCCCCGGCGGTCCGCTGGCCCAGCTGCGCACGCTGCGCCGCGAGCGGACATACCTGTTCCCCAACACGGGGCTGGTCGACGTGCTGACCGAAGGTCTCAAGGGCGCCAAGGACTTCGCCGAGTTGACGCTGCCGTTCGGGGCCGTCGCGGTCGACGCCGTGACCGGTCTGCCGGTGCTCATGACGTCGGGCGAGCTCGTGCCGGCCATCGTCGCCTCGGCGGCGATCCCTGGCATCTACCCGCCGGTGCGCCGTGAGGAGCGGGTGCTCTACGACGGCGGCGTGCTGGCCAACGTGCCGATCCGGCAGGCGCTCGCGATGGGTGCGAAGTCGTTGGTGGTGCTGGATTGCACGTTCCCCGGCCATCTACCGGAGGTGCCCGGCTCGCTGGCCGAGACCCTGTTGTTCTGGGCAACCTTGGGCATGCGCAACCAGGCCGTGCTGGAGGCGGATCTTGCCGCCGCGGCCGTGCCGGTCGTCTACCTTCCCGGCGCCCCGGTCCAGGCCGTCACGCCGCTGGACTTCGGGCACACCGCCGATCTGATCGAGTCGTCCTATCAGGCGTCGATGGAATTCCTTGCGGGGCTGGAGATCGTGGGCCCGGGCCTCTACGGCGGGCCTGCCGGCGCCGTCGAATCCACGTCGATCAACACCTCGGCGGCGGAGCGAGCGGAGTCGAACGGCTCGTAGTCGTGCAGGGTGGTGCTCAGCGCCGTGGCGCCCTCGTACAACGTGATCAGCTGACGCCCCAACAGTTCCGGGTTCCGTACGCCGGCCTCGGCGGCGAGGGCGACGATCTTGGCCAGCACCACCCGCTTGTGCTCGACGATGACCTCGCGCGCCGCGTGATCGGTGGTGGGCAGCTCCACGGCGGCGTTGTGCAGCGGGCAGCCGCGATAGTCGACGTTGTCCGGCGGCCGGGTGAACAGGCCGAGCAGGCGCTCGCGCGGCGAGAGGTCGGCCCGGTCCAGATGGCGCTCGCCGGAGGTGCCGTGCGCGCTCACCCGCCGCAGATAGGCCGTGACCAGGTCGTCCTTGCTGCCGAAAAGCTGGTAGAGGGTGCGTTTCGACACTCCGGCCGCGTCCACCAGCTCGCCGACGCCGGTGGCCAGGATGCCGTTGCGGTAGAACAGGCGCGTCGCCGTGCTCATGATGCGGGCGCTCGGCGGTTCCATCTCCACGGCCGTGATGGTACCGATCGTTACCGGTAGATGCCACTTGCCATTCCGGTACCGATCGGTTTACAGTCGCCGGACCGGTGAGTTGGAAATCAAAACCCACCTCGGATGGGCACTTGCACACCCACGTGACGGCACCCGCCCGGTTCGTCGAGGTTGGCGGCGGGCGACTGGCCGGTCTTCGACGTCGCCGGCGTCGGCCGCTCCGACGGCACGACGCCGGAACGCTTCGGGGACTGTGCCGACCAGGGCGAGTGCCCGACCTACGCCTGCAACGAGATTCCGACGCTGGGCGGCGAATTCGTATCTGCGTCAGCAGCACATTCCGAATGTGGCAGCTGATCATCTACCCCAATGCCGGCCACGCCGCGCACTACCAGCACCCCGAGCTTTCCGTGGCTCACACCCGGCTTTTCCTGGATTCGCACACCGAGGAGAACTGATGGCCGACCTGCTTGCTTCCGTGCTCGACGCGCACGGCGGCCTGGACGCCTGGCGGTCGGTCGAGGGGATCACCGCCGCCGTGACCATGGGTGGTCCGTTCTGGCGGCGCAAGGGGTGGCCGACGCCGACCGTCGAGTACACCATCGACATCGACCCCGGCGGCTGCACGCCGAGCTTTCCCCGTTCACCGCACCGGATGTCACCCTCCGGCTCGACGGCGATCGGCGAACGCGTCGAGCTCCTCCGCCAGGCGCCGTTCGCCAGCAGGCTCGACCCCCGGCGTTCCTTCGACGGCCTCACGGCGGAATCCTCCTGGGACGATCCCCTTCGCCTCGGCTACTTCATCGGCTACGCCATGTGGAACTACCTGACCACGCCGCTGCTGTTCACGTATCCGGGCGTGACGAGCCGCGAACTGCCCGACCGCCGCGTCGAAGTCACCTTCCCGCCCTCCGTCGCCACCCACACCCCGACCCAGGTGTTCTACTTCGACGGGGACTTCCGCCTGACGCGCATCGACTACGCGGTCGCCGTCAACGGCAACTCGCTGGCGGCCCACTTCACCTCTGAGTGCCGCACCTTCGACGGCCTGGCCATTCCCACCCGCCGGGAGGTCTTCCGCCGCAGCCCGGACGGCGCCCCGGAGATCCGGGTGATCACCGTCGACATCCACGACGTGGTCGTCCCGGCGGGCTCGCGGGTGATCCACTCGGTGGCATAGTCGTGGCGTGACTTCCAACAGGCATGACGGTGACACCTGGGATCTGGCGTCCAGCGTCGGCGCGACGGCGACGATGGCCGCGGCGGCCCGGGCGGTCGCGAGCCGCGATGACGGGTCGCCGTTCAAGGATCCCTTCGCGGAACCGCTCGTCCGGGCCGTCGGCATCGACCTCCTGACCCGGCTGGCCGGCGGCGAGGAGTCGCCCGGCGAGCTGGTCGGCACGGTGTGGACCGACATGGCCAAGATCCGGGGCCGCTTCTACGACGAGTTCTTTCTCGACGCGGCGGCCGCGGGCGTCACGCAGGCCGTGATCCTGGCCTCGGGGCTGGATTCCCGCGCCTACCGACTGGCCTGGCCGGCCGGGACCGTGGTCTACGAGGTCGACCAGCCGCCGGTCGTCGAGTTCAAGACCCGCACGCTGGCCGAGTTGGGCGCCGCCCCCACCGCCGACCGCCGGGTGGCCGCCGTCGATCTGCGTGACGACTGGCCGGGTGCCCTGCGCGCCGTCGGCTTCGACCCGGCCCGGCCGACCGCGTGGAGCGCCGAAGGCCTGCTGAGCTACCTGCCGCCCGAGGCGCAGGACCGCTTGCTGGACACCATCACCGAGCTCAGCGCGCCGGGCAGCCGGGTGGCCACCGAGAACCGGTCCAACCCGCGTCCGGGCGACGACGAGAAGACTCGCGCCCGCCTGAACGCCATCTCCGCGCAGTGGCGGGAGCAGAGTTTCGACACCGACATGGCGAAGCTGCGCTACTTCGGCGAACGCAACGAGGCCGAGCCCTACCTCGCCGGCCTGGGCTGGACGCTGACCGGGGCCAGCGTCCAGCACCTGCTCGCCGCCAACGGACTTCCACCGCTGGTGGACGACGACCTGCGCATGGGCGATCTGCGCTACGTCAGCGGCGTTCTCGGATGAGCGGGCTCAGCCCCAGATGTCGGTGATCGGGGTGGCGTTGGCGGCCGCGCCGGCGTGGGGGAGGCCGTAGGCGTCCTCGATGGTGCGCAGGACGCTGTAGTGGTTGATGTTCTCCCCGAAGTTGCCGGTCTTCACGCCGGCGCCGGTGATGATCGTGGGGATGATGTTGGCGGTGGTGTTGTCGTCCTCGTCGAACGTCAGCACGAAGACGCTGTTGTGGGTCTTGGCCCACTGGATGTAGCCGTCGAGGTGCTGCTTGAGCCAGGTGTCGCCCTGTTTGACCGTTCCGTCGTGCATGTCGTCCTGGAGGTTGGGCACCACGAACGACACCGCCGGCAGCTTCGTGTAGTCGGTGGGGAAGCCGGTGAAGCGCAGGTTGGACGACGCGGGCACGTCGGCGAAGTCGACCCACGGGTTGTGCTTGCGGGCGTAGGTGCCGGACGTGCAGCCGGTGTAGCCGTCGCTGGGCATGCTCTCGGAGTAGCCGGCGAAGCCGATGCCGGCGGCGAGGGCCTGGCCGCCGAGGTCGGCGGTGGTGAAGGCCTTCTTCGGGCAGGTGTCACTGGTGACGCCCTGCATGCTGCCGGAGAACAGCGCCAGGTAGTTGGGCTGGCTCGGGTGCGAGATGGCGTGCGAGTTGGTGAAGTTCGCGCCGCTCTTGGACAAACCCGTGATGTACGGCGCGTTCGCGTTGCCGACGATCTCGCCCTGGGCGTGGTTCTCGTCGATCACGACCAGGACGTGGTCCGGGCGGGGCACGGCGGCCGCGGGGGCGAAGGCGGGGGTGATGCCCAGCACGGACTCGGCGGTCATCCAGTTGGCGGCGATCGCCTTCTGCGCGGGCGCCAGCGCGACCTCGCCGTCGCAGACGGCCTTCTTCAGCCGGTTCTCGACGGCGTCCTTGCTGTACGCGTTCTTCGCGCCGGCGTGCGGCTCGGGCCACAGGTTGTGCGGATCCCTTGGCGCGCCGCCGAGTTCGAGGGGGATGAGATGGTCCTCCTCGTAGTCGGACATGTTCGTGTCGCTGTACCCGTAGTCACTGATGCCCTGCTTCTTCAAGGCATTGGTGTACGAGGTCGGCGGGCGCACGGTGGCGGTCCAACCGGAGACGCAGATGGTCTTGTTGATGGTCGACGGCGTGACGTCGGGATTGGTGGCGCCCGGCGTGCAGGCGGCGTCAGGTAAGGGAAGCTTTGCCGTGGAACAGGTAGCGGCCTGAGCGGTGCCCGGCAGGGACAACCCCGCGGCGACAAGTGCCGCGATCAGGACGAGCGGGGAGAATCGGGACATCGAGAGCTCCTCGGGTCGACTCCCGGGAACGGTAGGCAGGTCACGGGTCGGCTGGGAACCGTCTGTTGTTCACAGAACGGTCCCCAGCCTGTGAATCGAGCGGCTCTCGCTGTCCACTGTGGACCGAGTTAACGCACTGTTCAGGAGCCGGTCCGCAGGTCGTACACCGTGGTGCCGCCGACCGTCTGGGCCTTGTAGTGGGCGGCGACCCAGGTCGCGATGTCGCTGGAGCCGCCGAAGCCACTGCCGCCGCCCCGACCGCCGGAGACGTAGTAGCCGATCTTGCCCTCGGCGACGTACTGCTGGAACCGGGCCAGGGTGGGGGCGGGGTCGCCGCCGTTGAAGCCACCGATGGCCATCACCGACTTGCCGGTGGCCAGGGCGAGCGGGGCCGAGGACATCGAGCCGTCAGTCGCGGCGGCCCACTCGGTGGTGGTGGCCTGGAGCAGGGTGACGAGGGCGGAATCGGTCTGGTCGGAGCCGCCGCCGAATCCGCCGTCGCCACCACCGTCGCCGCTACTGGTGGGGCCGGAGACGGGGATGGAACCGGTGTGGGGCGTGGCCGCGGTGGCGATGCCGAAGGCGCCGACGCCGAGCAGGCCGGTGATCGTCGCGACGAGGATGAGGCGGCGGAACTGGTTGCCCTGCAACAGGACCAGCGCGGCCACGGCGACACCGGCGACGAGGACCACCCAGCGCAGCCAGGGCAGCCAGGTGGAGTTCTCGGACAGGAGCACGAAGTCCCACACGCCGGTGACGGCGATCATGGCCGACAGCCAGGCCCGCACCGAGAACTTGGCCCGGCCGCGCCAGAGTTGACGGCCGCCGATGCCGATGAGGGCGCCGATGGCCGGGGCGAGGGCGACCGAGTAGTACGGGTGGATCGTGCCGCTCATGAAGCTGAACACCAGCCCGGTGACGAGAAGCCAGCCGCCCCACAGGATCAGGGCCGCCCGGGTCTGGTCGGTGCGGGGCGCCCGGCGCGTGAACCACAGGCCGGCGACCAGGGCGAGGAGGGCGGCGGGCAGCAGCCAGGAGATCTCGGTGCCGAAGGCCTGGCCGAACATGCGGGTGATGCCGGCGCTGCCGCCGAACGACAGGTTCCCGCCACCGGCCCCACCGCCGCCGCCGAAACCGCCGCCGCCCCCGTTGCCGGAGCCGCCGAAGATCCGGCCGAGGCCGTTGTAGCCCAACGCCAACTCCAGCAGGCTGTTGCCGGTCGACCCGCCGATGTACGGCCGCGAGGACGCCGGCCACAGGTCGACCAGCGCCACGTACCACCCGGCCGACGCGATCACCGCCAGCAGCGCGCCGCCGAGGTGCACCACCCGACGCCACAACGTCGTCGGGGCGGCGACGAGGTACATCAGGCCGAAGGCCGGCAGCACCAGGAAGCCCTGCAACATCTTGGTCAGGAAGGCGAAGCCGATGGCCGCCCCGGCCAGCGCCAGCCACCGGAAGCTGGCCTTCTCCGTCGCCCGCACCACGCAGTAGGCGCCGGCGGTCATCAGCAGCACCAGCAACGCGTCCGGGTTGTCGAAGCGGAACATCAGCACGGCGACGGGCGTCAGGGCCAGCGCCGCGCCGGCGGTCAGACCGGCCCCGGCGCCGAACCGGCGGCGCACGGCGGCGTACAGCAGCCAGACCGACAGCACGCCCTCGATGGCCTGCGGCGCAAGCAGACTCCACGAGCTGAAGCCGAAGATCCGGGCCGACAGCCCCATGATCCACAGCGCCGCGGGCGGCTTGTCGACGGTGATGATGTTGCCGGGGTCCAGCGACCCGAACAGCAGCGCCTCCCAGTTCTGGCTGCCGGCCAGCGCCGCCTGGGCGTAGAAGTCGTTGGCGTAGCCCGAGGCGCTGAGGTCCCACAGGTACAGCACGGCGGTGCCCAGCAGTAGCAACACCAGCGCCGGCCGCTGCCAGCCGGGCCTTCCGGGAGCGTCGGCCGCCGGCGTGGCCACCGGCCGGGTCATCGTCGAAGTCATGGCCCCAGCCTCCGGGGAGGCGCTGTGCCGCCTGTGTGGGATCACTGTGCGGCAGCTGTGAGCCGTACCGTGAACACGGTCCGTCCCGACCGGCTGTCCAGGGCGACCTCGCCGCCGTGCGCGGAGACGATGGCGGCGACGATCGACAGCCCAAGCCCGGTGCCTCCGGACGCCCGTGACCGCGAGCCGTCGCCACGGGCGAAGCGCTCGAACACTTCCGGTTGCAGCGCAACGGGAATCCCCGGACCGTCGTCGGAGACGGTGAGCACCACCTCGCCGGGGTCGCCCTCCACGATGCCCGTGACAACGGTCGTTCCCGGCGGCGTGTGGGCTCGGGCGTTGCCCAGCAGGTTGAGCAGAACCTGGTGCAGCGCCTGGCCATCGCCCAGCACGGTCACGGGCTCGCCGGGAATTTCCAGCTGCCACCGGTGATCCCGGCTCGTCACCCGGGCATCGCTGACGGCGTCGACCACCAACCGCGACAGGTCGACGGGTTCGGACGCCAACGGCCGTCCCGCGTCCAACCGGGCCAGCAGCAACAGTTCCTCGACCAACGAGGTCATTCGGATCGACTCGGACTGGATCCGCCGCATCGCGTGCGACACGTCCGGCGGCACCTCGTCCGAATACCGCCCGGCCAGTTCGGCGTAACCGCGAATGGAGGCCAGGGGAGTGCGCAGTTCATGGCTGGCGTCGGCGACGAACTGCCGGACCCGGGTCTCGCTTTCCTGGCGGACGTTCAGCGCCGAGGCGACGTGCCCGAGCATCCGGTTCAGCGCCGCGCCGACCTTGCCCACCTCGGTGCGGGGATCGGTGTCCTCATCGGGAACCCGTACCGACAAGGCGACTTCGCCGCGATCCAGCGGCAGGTCGCCGACCCGGGTCGCGGTCGCGGCCACCCGGTCCAGCGGCCGCAGCGCGGCCCGGATGATCACCGCGCCGGCGGCGGCCGCGACCACCAGCCCGGTGGCCGCGATGGCCAGCAGCGCGATGTTGATGCTGTCCAGCGTGCTGTCCACATTGGACAGCGGAAGGCCGGTGACGGTGGTGCTGCCCTGCGACGAGGACGAGATCAGCTGGTAGTCGCCGCGACCGGGCAGGCTCATCGTGACCGGCAGGCCGTTGGCCGGCACGTCCGCCAGCACGGCCAAGGTGTCGGAATCCAGCGCCTGCGGGCAGATGTCCCTGTCCAGCACGATGCCACGGCCCGAGTGCCCGCCGCCGGTGATCGCGCCGATCGAACCGGGGCCTTTTTTTTTGCGGCAGCACGTCCGGCGGCGAGCCCTTGCCGCACCGGTCCTGGTTCTGGCCCGGCCCGCCGAAGGGGCCGCCGTGGTCGTCCGGGGCGTGGCTGCGGCTGTCGGCGTCCCTGAGCTGGTTGTTGAGCTGGGCCACCAGGGTCTGCCGGATGAACACCTCGCCGATCAGGCCGATGGCCAGCGACACCACCGTGAGCAGCAGGACGACCGCCACGACCAGCTTGCGTCGCAGCGTCCAGCGCCTGCGGTCAGCCCGTGGGGCGGAGGACATAACCGGCGCCGCGCATGGTGTGGATCATCGGTTCCCGGCCGGCGTCGATCTTCTTGCGCAGGTAGGAGATGTACAGCTCGACGATGTTGGCCTGGCCGCCGAAGTCGTACTCCCACACCCGGTCCAGGATCTGGGCCTTGCTCAGCACGCGGCGCGGGTTGCGCATCAGGTAGCGCAGCAGCTCGAACTCGGTCGCGGTCAGCTGGATCTCCGTGCCGCCCCGGCGCACCTCACGGCTGTCCTCGTCCAGCGTCAGCTCGCCCACCACCAGCTGCGAGCTCGTCGCCGAGGCCACCGAGTTGGAGCGGCGCAGCAGCGACCGCACCCGCAGCACCAGCTCCTCCACGCTGAACGGCTTGGTCACGTAGTCGTCGCCGCCCACGGTCAGCCCGGCGATGCGGTCCTCGACGGCGTCCTTGGCCGTCAGGAACAACACCGGCACCTCGGGCTGCTCCAGCCGCACCCGGCGCAGCACCTCGAGGCCGTCCATGTCCATGTCGGGCAGCATGATGTCCAGCACCACGGCGTCCGGGCGGAACTGCTTGGCCTCACGGACGGCACTGACTCCGTCCGCGGCGCAGCGCACCGCCCACCCCTCGTAGCGCAGAGCCATGCTCACCAGTTCCGCGAGGGCCGTCTCGTCGTCCACCACGAGCACCCGCAGCTGGCTGCCGTCCGCGCGCCTGAGTTCGCCGTTCATGGCCTCCATCCTGTGGCCGGCTTCTTTGCGTCTCCTGAGCGGTTCCTGTGTATCACCTGTGCGGCTTGCTCACAGGATGTGCGCCTGCGCACAGCTGGTGCACAGGGCCGGTGGCCAGGGTGGCAGTCACAGAGTCCGAACGCAGGAGGACGACGATGGACACCCAACAGCCCGCCGAAGGCGGCCCCGAGCCGGTCTGGGGTGCCGCGCCGCAGCCGGCCCCCGAGCAGCCCAAGCGGTGGTCGGCCGGCAAGACCGCCGCCGTG
>NZ_KK037166.1:3014901-3024477 GCF_000568255.1 Kutzneria sp. 744 | reverse complement strand
CCGTCTCGGCGTCAGAGGAACTCGACCAGTGGGAACGCACGGTGGCGGCGCGGTGGGATCAGGAAGTTCTGCCGCCGGGTCGACGTGATGAACCGCTCCAGCCCGTGGTCCTCCTCCTCGAGGTCGTACTTCTCCAGCAGGTCGACGGCCGACTGGTTGGACCGCATCGTGGCGAAGAAGTCCGCGCTGGGGAAGAAGCCGGAGAACTGCAGCTTCGGCGTGTTGCGGCCGGTGGTGGTGTCCATGGCGTCGAAGCCGGGGCCGTCGATGCGCTGGTGGATCGGCCGTCCGTCGGCGGTGCGGCCGGAGCGCTGCAACGACGACAGGTGCCCGATCCGCTGGAACTGCTGTGCGCTGCGCTCGGCGTAGTCGGCCCCGTGGAACTGGTTGGGCAGCACGGCTCCCCGCATGTCCAGGTTGGTCGGACCGCCGCCGTTGAAGAACGGGTCGTCCGGGTTCTGCTCGACGACCGGCGGCGAGTGGAACATGTACTGCACGCGCTCGTCGAACGGCTCGCGGTGGTCGGCGTCGGGCTCGTCGGCGTTGTTGCCGTTGAGGTAGAACTGCTCCAGGTCCATCAGGTTGTGCGACAGGTGCTGCACGGAGCCGTTGTCGAAGTACGCCCCGGCCTTGGCGTTGCTCAGGTGTATGCCGCCGCCGCCCACGAAGGTCACGTTCTGCGCGGGCGCGCTCGCGTCGACCTGCTGGTCGAGGAAGCCCATCCACATCGACGAGTCCGAGTTGACGAACGACTGGTACTTGAAGCCCGCGTTGGCCGCGACGTAGCGGGGCAGCCCGATCTGCACGAACATCGCCCGCGACGAGGTGATCCGCATGCCGGCGTCGAACCGGGGCGAGGCGATGGACCGGCCGACCAGCTTGTTGCTGCCGGACAGCCAGTTCACCACGTCCGCCACGTACGACGGGTCGTCGCCGCGGACGGTGAACAGGACGTCGTTGTTCTCCAACCGCAGGGGCACGTTGAATTCCGGCCGGCGCAGCTCCAACACGTGCGCGCCGGGGGCGACGTCGGTGGGGGAGGCCACCGCTCGTTTCAGCACGGGTTGGTTGCCGGACAGGGTGCGCGGCATGGTGGCGTCGACCAGACTCCCCGGCAGCCGGGCGAAGTAGTTGTCGCTGTAGGACACATGCGTGAAAACGCCGCCCGGCGCGTACGGGTAGTTCGACTCGATCGTGCGCAGCGCCGATTCCATCCGCGACTGGTCGGCGCGGGACGGGGTACGTGGCAGCGTGGCGGTGAGAAAAACCGTGTGCACCGGCGGCATGCCGACCGGAATGCCGTCGTAGGTCACGGCCGGCGGCATGAACGGGCCCAGGTCGAACTGCACGTCCGGAAACGGTGTCGCGGGGTCGGCCAGCGCCAGCCGCTGCGGGACGATCGCGCCGTCCTGGAGCAGTGCCAGCGTGCCGACCGCGCCGGTGATCGCCCCCGCGGTGCGCAGCAGGGAACGCCTCGAAACGGGTTTGCCTAGTATCGGAGCCATCGGCGTCGCCTGCGCCGCGGATCTCGGGTGGCGCATGGGACAACGGGCGGGAGCGATTTCTTCTGGCACAGGGAAACCTCCGTGAAGGAGTGTGAGAACACATACTTCCCGGTTGTGGAAACGGGGCGGGAAATTGCACCGCCGAGTCTACGCCCGCGGCAGTGGCGGACAAACGCCCGAAAGGCCCGTCGAATGCGTCCGTTCAGGCTGGCGGCAATTACTTAGGAACAGGTTCTGGAATACCTAGGTATTGTGTCGGTCATGCCCGTCACCGCCGAAGACCTTGACGCCGCGGCCGCTTCGCTGAACGCCGCCCTGGAGCCCGTCGTCGACCGGGACTGGTCCACCGTGACCGGCACCGGCGACCTGAACGCCTTTCGCACCGCGGAGCACGTCGGCGACTGCCTGCTCGCCTACGCGGCTCAGCTGCTCACCCGCGTGACCGACCACTACGTCCGCTACGAGACGGCGCTGCTGCCCGACGCCACCGCCGCCGACGGCCTGGACTTCATCGTCACCAGTGCGGGCCTCCTCGCGGCCATCGTGCACCGGCTCGGTCCCGACGCCCGCGGCTGGCATCCGTCGGGCATCTCCGACCCGGAGGGCTTCGCCGGCATGGGCGTGGTCGAGATTCTCGTGCACGGCGAGGACATGGCCCGCGGGCTCGGCGTGCGGCTCGATCCGCCGGCCGACGTGTGCGCGCGGGCGCTGGAACGGATGTTTCCGGACGTCACCGTGGACGCCGAGCCGTGGACGGCGCTGCTCTGGGCCACGGACCGCGTCGAGTTGCCGGGACGGCCGAACCAGGCAGGCTGGCGGTGGCGCGGCGCGCCTGCCGGGGAGTGACCCGGACAGTTCGCCCATGGCTGTCAACTCGTCCACTACGCAGCGTAGAAGACCGCCATGATGGGGAGTGCAGCGAGCGACTCGGGAGGTGCGTCGATGGCGGCAGGTGCGGTCTTCGGGGTCGAGGTCGGCGCCGAGTCGGTCCGGGTGGCCGTGCTCGGCGACGGGCTGGCCGTGCTCGACCACGTGCAGCTGCGCTATCCACGCGGCACGCTCGATCCGTACGCGGCGCTGGACGTAGTGTTCGCGGCGATCGACCGCTGCGTGCAGCTGTGCGCGACCAGACACCTGTCGGTGCGCGGCATGGCGCTGGCCGGCTCCGGCGACACCCTGGTCGGCCTGGACGAGCTGGACCGGCCGATGACGCCGGTGTTCACCGGGCCGGATCCGCAGACCAGCGCGCTGGCCCGCCGGATCGGGTCCACGCTGCGTCACGCCACCGGCGCCGCCCCGCACGGCGGATCGCCGCTGGTCCGGCTGGCGTGGTTCGCCGAGCACGGGCCCGACCTGCTCACCCGTGTCGCCCGTTGGTGTGAACTCAAGGATTTTGTGCTCTCCCGGCTGACCGCCCGCGTGCTCGCCGACACCTCGTGCGCCTCGGCCGGCGGCCTGCTGGCCGTCGCCGAGCCCGAGTGGTCCTCCAAGGCGCTCGAACTGGCCGGCATCGGCGCCGCCCAGCTGCCGCCGCTGGTAGACCCCACGTCCCAGGTCCCGCTCGTCACGGAGGCGGCTCAGCTGCTGGCGCTGCCGGCCCTCCTGCCGCTGGTCGTCGGTGCCGCCGGGCTGCCGCTAGCTGCACTAGGCATGGGCGTGACGGCCCCCGGCACGGCGGCGCTGTGGCTGGGCTCGCGGCTGGTGCTGGTGGTGCTGAGCCGTCAGCCCGTGGCCGATGAGGTGCTGTTCACGCAGCGCCTCGCCGACGGCATGTGGGCCGTGGGCGTCGACCTGACCGACGGCCACACGCCGCCGGCCGTGCGCATCGACGGCCTCGGGCGGCTGCTCGTGGCCGCCGGGGAGGCGTTGACCGCCGCCGGCGCACGGATCGACCGCGTGCGGGTCGACCCGGCCGTGCTGAAGGTGCCCATGGCGGCCGAGATCGTCGCCGCCGCGCTGGGCGTGCCGGTGGAGATCGCCCCCGACGAGCCGCCGGCCGCCGTCGGCGCCGCCCTGCTCGCCGCCCGTACCCTTGGTCTGGCGGCCGGCATCGAAGAGGCGGCCCGAACTCGTCACCCGGTGCGGACCGTGGCGCCGGATCCGCTGCTCAGCGCGGCCGACATGGAGCGGATGAGCGGGTCCAGCCGCTGAACCTTTGGCGAACCCCCGGCGGCGAGGGCCGCGGACTTGGCAGGATGGACAGCGTGCCGACACAGACCACCCCGCCTCAGACGCGCGCGGAGCGCTTCGGGACCTGGCTCACCTCGTGGGCGACCAGGCTGCCGAAGTGGCTGCGTTTCCTCACGCCCGAGTTCGTGGGGTTCGCGATCCTCGGCAGCTTCACGTTCCTCATCGACATGGGCATCCTGGCGCTGCTGAAGACCCAGACCGATCTGCCGCTGCCGGTCGACGTGGCCATCGGCTATCTCGCCGCCTTCGGCCTCAACTACACGCTCAACCGCACCGTGAACTTCAAGTCGCACGCCCCGGTCGGCGGCCAGGTCGCGAAGTTCACCGTGATCACCCTGCTCGATCTCGGGTTCACCACGCTGGTCACCACCGGGCTGGCCGCGGCCGGTGTCTCCTTCGCCGTGGCCCGGGTCGGGGCGGCCTGTTGCGTGGGCCTGTTCACATATGTGGGCGCTCGCTTCTGGGTTTTCCGGAAAGAGAATAGGAAAGATTGACACAAGTGGTCTGGACCTCTAAGACTGACATTCCCCTGCTAGTACTCGGTCAGGCACCGCCGCCATCCGAGGAGTGTCATGTCGAAACGAGTGTCCACATCCCTGCTCGTGGTTGCATCGGTGCTCGCGTCCCTGCTGGTCGTCGGATCCGTTAGCCAGCAAGCGGGTGCGGCCCCGGCCGCGTTCGTCCATCCCGGCGTTCTGGTCAGCCGTGCTCAACTCGACTACGTGCGGTCCCAGGTCAATGCCGGCGCGCAGCCGCAGACCTCGGCGTACCAGGCGATGATGCGGGACGGACTGTTGTCGCAGAGCCGGACCGCCCATCCCCGTTCGGTCGTGGAATGCGGGCCGTACTCGCAGCCCAACAACGGCTGCACCGACGAGCGCCAGGACGCGCTCGCGGCCTACGGAAACGCGTTGGCCTGGTACGTCACCCAGAACGCCGCGTACGCCAAGAAGGCGATCTCCCTGATGGACGCCTGGTCCGCGGTGATCACCAATCACACCAACAGCAACGCCCCGCTTCAGACCGGCTGGGCCGGCTCGGTGTGGCCGCGCGCGGCGGAGATCATCCGCTACACCTACAGCGGCGGCTGGGCCAACATGGCGCGGTTCCAGACGATGCTGCGCACCGTGTACCTGCCGACGCTGCTCAAGGGCAGTCAGAGCAACGGAAACTGGGAACTGACCATGATGGAGGCCGCGGTCGGCATCTCGGTCTTCCTCGACGACAAGGTCTCCTACGACAAGGCCATGGCCAAGTACATGCTGCGCGTGCCGGCCTACGTGTACCTGACGACCGACGGCGCCCTGCCCAAGACCGTGCCCGGCGGGCCGTCCGGCAGCTCCGCGATCATCAGCTACTGGCAGGGCCAGAGCACCTTCGTCAACGGTCTGACCCAGGAGACCTGCCGGGACTTCGTGCACACCGGCTACGGCATCGCGTCCATCTCGGACGTCGCCGAGACCTCCCGGATCCAGGGCACCGACCTGTACACCGGCGACATCGGCACCCGCCTGCGCTACGCGCTGGGCTTCCAGGCCCAGTACGAGCTCGGCGCGGCCGTCCCGTCCTGGCTGTGCGGCGGCCACGTCAACAAGGGCCTCGGCCCGGTGACCGAGGTCGGCTACAACGCCCTGGGCAACCGGCTGGGCAACGTCATGTCCAACACCAAGACGTTGGTCACCAACAACCGTCCCGCCGGGGACAACATCCTGTTCGTCGCCTGGGAGACCCTGACCCACGGCGACCAGCCCAACTAGCGAATCGCACGGAAGGACGAGCTCGGGCCGGCCGAACGCATAAACTAGAAGGCATCCCGCGCGAACGAGATGGAATGTTGGCGTGGTAGAGCAACTGCCTCGGTCATAACTTTTTCTGCAAGTACAGGTGCGACTCTCACTTGTGGGCCTAGCGGGCCGGCACCGGCGGGGCGCCGCCACCGGGCGCGGCCGGCGTCGGCGTGGTGGGCTTGGTGGGCTTCGTCGGGGCGCTCGGGTCGCTCGGGTCCGTCGGCTTGGTCGGCGACGCGCCGGCTCCGCCGAGGATCGACTGCAGCAGCTGCTTGATCTGGTCCATCAGCTTCTGGATCATCTGCTTGATCGAGTCGAAGATGTCGTCCTTCTGTGCCAACGCGGTCCGCAGGTCGGCGTTCTGTTGCTCGGCGGCGGCCAGCGGATCGGCGGCGGATCGTGGCGCGAGGCCGCGGTCGAGATCCTGGTGCACGGCCGCGAGCACCGGGACCAGGTCGTCGGACGCGGACCGCACGGCGGCGACGTCCTGGTTGCGGGACGCGGTGTCGAGACGGGCCTGGATCTGCGTGAGCTGTTCGGCGGTCGTGTGGTTGTCGGCGGGTGCTGCGGTGGCGGCGGCGAAGCCGATGGCGACGAACACCGCGCCGGCCAGCACGCCCGCGCAAAGCTGCTTGAACACGGTTGACCTCCCAGTCGCTGTTTCCCGCTGATCGGGGTACCCGCCCGCAGTCCACTTCGGCCGAACTCCACCCGATCGTGGAAAACGGCTTGCCCGGCATGTGAGGCTGGAGGGCGTGGCCACTTTCGATGAGCTCGTCGCCGAGGGCGCGTCGGCGCCGGTGGACGGCTGGGACTTCTCCTGGTTCGAGGGCCGGGCGACCGAACAGCGCCCCTCCTGGGGTTATGCCGGGCTGATCGCCTCTCGAATGGCCGCCGTGGAGTCCGTTGTGGACGTTCAGACCGGCGGCGGCGAGGTGCTCAACACGGTCACGAAACTGCCCCCGCGCACCGCCGCCACCGAGGGCTGGCCGCCCAGCCTCGCGGTCGCCCGGAGGCTGCTGGAGCCTCGTGGCGTCGAGGTGGTCGAGGCCGGCAACCTGGATCCGCTGCCGTTCGAGGATTCCTCATTCGAGTTGGTGGTCAGCCGGCACCCGGCCGAGATCCGCTGGGACGAGATCGCCCGTGTGCTGCGTCCCGGTGGCTCCTATCTGTCGCAGCAGGTCGGCTCCGGCTCCATGCACGACTTGTCCCAGTCCATGATGGGTCCGTTGGAGATCGACGACTCCCGTGATCCGGAGCTGGCCGCTCACCAGGCCGCCGAGGTGGGGCTGGAGCTGGTCACGCTCAAGCCGGAGTCGCTGCGGGCCGAGTTCCACGACATCGCCGCCGTGGTCGTCTTCCTGCGCAAGGTGATCTGGATCGTGCCGGGATTCACCGTGGACGGCTACCTGCCGCAGCTGCGGGCCCTGCACGAGCGGATCGAGTCCGAAGGCCCGTTCGTCGCCCACACCAAGCGTTTCCTCATCGAGGTCCGCAAGCCGTGAACGGCCTGGCCGAGTCTCGCGCTCGTTACGAGGCGGAGCTGGCGCCCAAGCTGCACGGCGTCCCGCACGCCGCCGCCCGCATCGGCCACGGCTCCGAGGTCCTGGGTTTCGACACCGTGTTTTTGCCGCGCGTTCCGCGCGCGGGGCTCGGCCACTCTAAGCCGGTGCCTTCGCTTGCCAGATTTCGACCGCCGCGTCGGCTTGAGTGGTGGGGCACGCCGGGTGGCGGCGATCGAAATCTGCCAACCACTCCAGGCACCGGCGTGGCCTCGCGGCTGGCTGGCGGCCGATGGATTCGGCGTCAGGCAACAGCAGACTGAAGGCGGCGTGGCCATGCGGTCAATCTCTGTTCGGACCGCATACACCTGCATCATGGCAGGATCTGGCTTGCCACAGGCCAGGTTCGGGACGTAATGCGGCTCTGCTAGCCGCTATGCCCCGTACAGCAAGTGGTTCGGCAGCGCCTTCGCCCAGTTACCTTGCGCGGCAACGCTGACGCCCATGCTGCGGGGTGCCCTCGCCGCCACGGAATGGAACGCCCGCGAGGAGCACCTGGCCGCCGCCTACCGAACCGTCGCGGCGATGCACAACGGACTCGGCCTCACCGAGCCCGTCGACCCCGCCACCCGGCCGTACCACACGCGGCCCTACCAGGTGCTGCACGCCGAACGCTTCGCCGACGCCCTCTTCGCCACGATCACCGATCCGGAGGTCCGCCGGCTTCCCTTGTACGGCAACGCCGATCAGGCCTTCGACAGCACGGATGCGTTGTCCTCACGTGACAACGCCCGCGCCCTCTATCGAACCTAGTTCCACCAGGCCAGGAGATCCGCGGCCAGGTCGCGGGCCTGACTCGTGCCGGCGGCCACCCCGGCGTCGATGAAGCGCGGGTTGAGCATGTCGGCCGGCGAGTCGGTGAAGGGTGTCGCGGTGATGACCCGGACCCGGTGCCCGAGCTCGGTCAGGATGGCCTCCTCGTGCCGGACGCGATCGGATGCCATGGGAGACACCACAAGCACGCGGCCCGGGGCGATGTCGACCAGGTCGGCATTGGTGCCGGAACGCACGCCGCCGTCGACCCAGACCGAGCCGGCCACCTCGACCGGCGGCGCGGCGCCTGGTGCGGCCGTGGAGCAAGAAACACCGACTGTCAAAGGGATAGCGTCCTTCGCCGACCACACCCTGGCCTCGCCGGTGTTGGCGTCCACCGCGGCCATGCCGAGCTGCGACGGCCACGGGCCCTTGGGCAGCATCGGCTTCCACATCAACTTGGCGTCGAGCACGGAAATCGGTGGTATCGCGGCGATCGCGGCCTGGCCGACACGTCGCGCCGACTCGGGGTCCACCTTCTCGAAGCCCAGCTTCTGCCGGATGCCCGGGTCGAAAGCGGTGGTACGGGAGGCGGCGTTGCGCGCATGCCACTGGGCCCGCTCACGCATCAGGTTCGGCACGGTCGCGACGCCGTCCGGCTCCATGGTCAGCCAGGCCCCGACCACCGAGCCGGCCGAGGTGCCCAGCACGACATCGGACTCGCCCAACCGCACGCCGTTGGCCACCAGCTCGTGTACCAGGGCCGCCATCCAGGACGCCCCCACCGGCCCGCCGCCACCCAGGACGAGTGCGGTCTGCTCACTGTTGCTCATCGCCACGATCCTGTCCTTTTTCGGTCGAACAAGGTTCAGGTTAGGCTGGTGGACAGGCCGGGAGCTGGTCCATCGGAGACACGATATGACGAAAAACGGACAGCAGTCGATCACCGCGTTGCCCTACCGGGCGGGCGTCGGCGTGCCGCCCGGCGTCGAGGTCATCGACTTCCGCGACCTGACGGCCCGGGCCTCCGGGCACGGCGTCGACCCGTACGGCCGGCAACGGCCGGAGTTCCACAAGCTGATCGCCGTGCGGTCCGGGACGCTGCGCTGCTCGCTGGACTTCACCGAGCACGAGCTGGGCCCCGGCAGCTGGCTGTGGGCCCGGCCGGGGCAGGTGCACCGCTACGACTCCGACCTCGCCGCCGCCGACGGGCGGATCATCGTGTTCCTGCCCAACTTCCTCGACCGCACCACGGCCGAGATCGCCCGCGTCGACCGCGTGCACCGGCAGCCGACCGCCGGCAGCGACACCCTGTGGCCGGTGCTGGACCTGCTGGAGGACGCCTACGCCCAGTGGGGCCAACAGCCGTCCGAGCTCCAGGTGGAGCTGCTGCGGCATCTGCTGGCCGTGCTGGTGCTGCGGCTGGCCGCCGAGCACGGCATCGAGCAGGAGCCGATCGAGGGCGACGCGTTCCCACGCTTCCAGGCCTCCGTCGAGCAGGGCTTCGCCCGCAGCCACCGGGTCGTCGACTACGCCGCGCAGCTCGGCTACAGCGTGCGCACCCTGACCCGGGCCAGCCAGGCGGCGGTCGGGGTCGGGGCCAAGCGCTTCATCGACGACCGGATCCTGTTGGAGGCCAAGCGCCTGCTCATCCACACCGACCTGACCGCGGCCTCCATCGGCGTCCGTATCGGCTTCACCCGGGCCACGGCGTTCACGAAGTTCTTCCGCCAGCACACAGGCCGGACGCCGAGCGAATTCCGCGCGCCTTAGGGACGG
>NZ_KK037166.1:2998862-3014801 GCF_000568255.1 Kutzneria sp. 744 | reverse complement strand
TCCAGTCCCAGATGGCCTCCGGCACGGCGATCGTCACGCCGATCACGCCGCCGACGAGCAGGATCGGCATCCGGTCGGCCAGGTAGCAGCCGAAACACACCAGGGCCACGACCAGCGTCGTCGAGTACTGGATGAACGCGTGCTCCGGGAACTGCGCGCCGATCAGGGCGAGCGCGGCGGCGACGCCGGCGCCGACCGCGCGGTGCCGGATGAGGTCGAAGGAGACGAGGACACCCCAGACGGCCGCGAGCAGCAGCAGCCCACCGCCGGTCCACGACGGCGTGAAGCCGACCAGGTCGACCAGCCCGACCACCATGGAACCGCTGGCGATGCCGGCCACCGGCAGTGCGAACACCGCGGGCCAGGCGGCATACCCGGCGGCCGCGAGCACCAGCGCGGCGATCCCGCCGGCCAGCGCCGGATGGGTGTCGAAGGCGACGGAGCCGGCCAGGCCGGCCGAGACTGCGCCCAGCGCCAACAGCACACCCGTGACCTGGTTGCGCAGGGCCACCGCGGCGCCGACCAGCACCACCGTGACGCCGATCAGCAGCCCCACGCGGCCGGCGTGCGAGAACGAGTCCCATGAGGTGCCGACGACCAGCGCCGCACCGGCCAGCAGCAGGGCACCGCCGACATAGCCGACGACCTCGGCGATGCGGCGACGCACCGGCGTCTCCTCGGCATCGGTCAACGCGTTCCGTACGGCGTCGGCCTCCTGCTTCGAGAGCGTTCCGGCCGTCACCAACTGACCCAGAGCGCGTTCCTGACCGTGCGCGAGCCTCGTCATGCCTGGCGGGTACCCATTCCGGTGATGCGCAATCGCACCACCGTGCCGAACGAGGCGGACGAGCGCACCTGGACCAGGTCGCACAGCTGGTTGACCATCCACATGCCACGGCCGCGCGGCTGCGCCAGGGTGGGACGGCGGCGGCCGACGAACGGATCGGTGATCACGCCCTCGTCCCGCACCTCGCACACCAGGTCGTCGTCCTCGGTCCACAGCCGCACCATGCCGCCGCCACCGCCGTGGTCCACGCTGTTGACCATCACCTCGTGCACGGCCAGCGTGAACCGCTCCACGGAGTCGGCGTCCAGGCCGAACCGCCGCGCCTTGCCGGCCGCGTTCTCCCGCACGCCGGTGACGCTGTCCAGGTCGAAGCGCACGAACGTGGTGGAGCCGAAGGGCTCCGGCAGGGGTTGGGCCAGCGTGGAGCCGTCCTCGCGGTCGTCGAAGTCCGGATTCGGCTCGTCCTCCCACCACGGGTGGTTGGCTCGGGCCCTGGCCAGCACGGACTCCGGCTGCGTCGCCGCGTACGGGCACAGCAGGCGCCACTCCACCTTGGCGAACGCCAGGTTCAGCAGCGTCTCGTGCTGGTGGCACTCGGCGATCGCCGGCGCCGTGCGCTCCTCGTGCACCGGCTCGCCCACGCCACGGCATGGTCTGCCTTCGTTGCGGTCGAGGAAGGCCTGCCAGAGCGGCAGGATCCGCGCCGGATTGCGGCCCTCGGACACCGTGTCCACGAACTCGACCCCGTGGCCGTCCGCGCCGAGAATGTCGCGCACCGGCTCCAGCCGGGCCGTCGGGACGATGACGGTCACCGCGGCGTCCTCTGCGAGCCCGGCGCGCACGAAGTCCGTCACCCTGGTGGCGAAGCCGTCCACGCTGTCGTAGCTGAACGCCTCGTGCCGGAAAACCACCGCGCAACCGTATGCCTACCGAGCGGCGACCCGCATCCAGGCCTCAGGCCGTGACGAACTTGGCCAGGCGGTCCGCCAGCCGCTCCCGGGACCGGCAGTACGGGGGATTCGGCTGGCCCGGGCAGTTGCCGACGACGACCTCGTCCACGAAGTGCCGGATGCGGCCCGGCGTGGGCAGCGGATCCGGGCCGAGATAGGTCAGCACCACCGGGCCGTCCAGGGTGTCGATCTCCAGGCCCACCGACCAGCCGTGGCGCTCGTCCCAGACCAGCATCAGATCGTGCTCGGCGAACAGGGGGTGGCGCGTGGGCAGCGCGATGTACGCCGAGGCCAGGTCGCCCACCTCGTGGTACATGGCGTCCGCGGGGACGCCCAGCAGGCGCGCCACGGCGGCGACGTATCTGCCGAGGCCAAGGGCTGCCTCGCTGTTCGGTGCGACGTTCATGGCTCGCCCCCCGTCCGGTGCTAAGACAATCGTGGATACCCGGACGAGTGATAACCTAACCGTGATGTGACCCAGATCACATTACAGGCATGGTGAAGGCGACCTCGGTGCCGTCCGACCTGCGGTGAAGGCTCACCTGCGCCGCCAGCGCCCGGATCAGCGCCAGCCCCCGGCCCCGGTCCCCAGGGTCCTCGGGCTGCTGTCGCCACGTTCCGTAGTCGCGGACCCGGCCGTGCACCGTGCCGACCTCGTCCCGCTCCAGCCAGACGTCCACCGAGCCCGGCTCGCCCCGGCGGTAGCCGTGCTCGATCGCGTTGGCCGCGGCCTCGCCCACCACCAGCTGGAGGTCCTCTAGCAGCTCGCCGGACAGGCCCACGGCCGCCGCCCAGTCCCGGACCACCTTGCGCATGCCGGCCAGCTCACCGGCCAGGCCGCTGAAGCGCAGGGTCAGCGGGACAGTGTTCGTCCGCGCCCCGTCCACGTCTTCGCGTCTCGACCCGTTCACCAGACCTCCGGTGATCAGGCTATCCAGCACCGGGTGTCGCTGCCAGTGAACCGGGGGCGCGCCGGGCCGGTATATGGGTGCGCAGTTCGCCATCGCCACGAGTGGAGCCCTCATGCTCAGTCAGCACGAACGCCGGCAGCTGGACGCGATCGAGCGTGGCCTCGCCGCCCAGTACCCGGCGCTCGCCACCCGCCTGTCAGGCAGCGTGCTCGACCGCTACCGGTGGGCCCTGGAGGCCATGTGGGTCTTCGGCCTCGGCTGCTTCGTGCTCGGCATCGTGGTCAACAGCGGCGAACTGGGCATGTCCGGCCTCGCTCTCCTGATCTCTGGCCTCCTACTCCGCCACCGCAAATACCTCCACACCCTCTTCACCACCTAACCCGCGGGTCCCGCTCTCAGGCACCCATGTGCCAACTTCCACACCCCGTGAGAGCGCTCTCTAAACCCCCGCGAGTCACGCTCTCCGGCACACCGAAACCCGGCTTCAGGCACACCACCCCCGCGAGTCCCGCGCTCAGGCACCCATGAAACCGGTTCGGACACCCCGGCGAGTCCCGCCCAGCGGCACACCGAAACACGGTGTCAGGCACCGTCCTTCAGCTTGCTCAGCGTCTTGGCCACGCGGGTCTGCCGGGTCTCCGCCTTCTTCGCCTCCTCGATCCACCGCACGTACTCCTTGCGGTGCGTGAAGGGCAGGCCGTCGAAGATCTTCCGCGCCGCCGGATCGGTGGCCAGGGCCTCGGCCAGATCCGCCGGCACCTCGACCTCACGGGGCGCCGTGTCCAGCGTGACCTCCACGTCGACCTCGTCGCCGGCGGCGACCCCGGCCGCGGTGCGGTTCTCGGCGCTGAGCGGGATCAGGAACTGCCCGCCGCGCACGGCCACCGTGCTCCGGTACGTGTGGCCGCCGATCGTCACGTTCACCTTGGGCTGCCGGCCCGCTTGGAGCCCTTCGATCACTTCCGCCGGCACCGGCAGGCCCGTCGCCGTCTTGCCGCCCAGCAGCACCGTCGTCCGGAATCGCATGGCGGCAGTATGAACCGCATGGCCGTCTTCACGCCCTCCGAGCGCGCCCAGCTCCTGGCGTCCCTCACCGACCGCGCTCGTGGCGACGCCCGCATCACCGGCGCCGCCGTCACCGGTTCCGGGGCCCTGGACCACACCGACCGCTGGTCCGACATCGACTTCGCCCTCGGGATCACCGGCTCCCGCGACGAGGTCATGGCCGACTGGACCGCCTACCTCTACAGGGAGCACGGGGCCGTCCACCACATGGACGTCCCCTTCCGCGCCGCGATCTACCGCGTCTTCCTGTTGCCCCATACCCTCCAGGTCGACATCGCCTTCGTGCCCGCCGCCGAGTTCGGCGCCACCGGGCCCACCTTCCGCCTCCTCTTCGGCACCGCCGTCGACCAGCCGCCCACGTCCGCTCTCGACCCCCGTGCCGAGATCGACCTGGCCTGGCTCTACGCCCTTCACGTCCGCTCCAGCATCGAGCGCCACCGCCTCTGGCAGGCCGAGCACATGCTCGGCGGCCTCCGCAACGCCGTGTTGAGCCTCATGTGCCTCCGTCACGGCGTCCCCGCCGTGCAGGGACGAGGTCTACATCTGCTTCCGCCCAGTGCAACCAATCCCGCCTTGGCCACGCTTGTCGGCACCCTGGACGAGACCAACCTCCGCCGGGCCTTCCACGCCGCGGTGGAGTTGTTGTTGGCCGAGACCGCTCACGTCGACGCGAAGTTGGCGAAGGTGCTCAGCGCCCCGTTGTTAGCAATGCTCGGTTAGCTCTGCTTGAAACCGTATTTCGGTGTGCCGGAGAGCGTGACTCGCGGGGGTTAGCGGGTTAGGTTGAGGCGTTGGTCGCGGGTGTCGGTGGGGGTGCAGCCGAAGCGGGCCTTGTACTGGCGGGAGAAGTGGGCGATGTCCGTGATGCCCCACTTCGCGCAGATCGCCCCGATCATCAGGTCCGGACGGGCCAGCAGGTCGGCGTGGCAGCCGTCGAGGCGGCGGTTCTTGATGTGCGTGGACACGGTCTCGCCACGCTGCTGGAAGACCCGGTGCAGGGTGCGCACGGAGATGTGGTGGGCGGCGGCGATGCGCTCGACGGTGAGCTCGGGGTCGCCCAGCCAGCTGTCGATGTAGGCGCTGATCTGGGCTTCGAGCGCGGGGGAGACGGGCTGCGCCCGGCGGGACAGCGTGCCGACGAGCAGATCCGACACGGCCTCGGAGGCCGCGGCGAGGCCGGCCGGGTCGAGGCCGGAGGCGACCTTCATCGTGGCCAGCATGTGCTGCACGAGCAGCTCCCCGACCCCCTCGACGGCCAGCGAGGTGCCCAGCAGCCGGTTGACGCCGGGAATCTGGCTCTCCAGACGCAGCGTGTCGACGTACACGGTGAGCAGCCGGTTCTGGGTGGAGTGCCGGGCTTCCAACGGGTTCACGGTGGAGCAGAGGGCGGCCCGGCCCGGCTTGAGCAGGAGTTCGGCCCCGCGGTGGCGCAGGCGGGTGGTGCCCTCGACGCACACGCAGAGATAGGTCAAGCCGTTGGGGGACAGCCGGATCAGGGACTCGGTGCGTTCCACGTGCGCGCCGGAGCCCTGATAGGTCCAGTCGAAGGTGGTGACGCCGCCGATCAACAGCCGGGTGACGGTCCGGTAGCCGCTGCCGGGCCGGCCGAGCGTGCCCGCGTACTGGAGGCTCTGCCCGCCGACGGGGAGCGCGAATGTCTGACGGAGACTGCCCTTCTCGACGACTCCCTCGTCTACCCGGTGGTGGAAGGCGGCTGCCGGCGGCATGGCGCGAGTGTACGCGCGTACCGATCTTGGGCCCGCGACACGGGCCGATAACGGCTGAAACACGACCCATTGACACCCGGGTTAATCCACGTCAAGAATCCAGTACCACCGATCGTATAGGATCCATGAAGACCGAACCCGATGGAGGGCGAGGCGTGGCCAGAGTCAGCGGGGCCGAGGCGTTCCTGGTGGACATCGCCGTGGAGCAGGTCCGCACGGACGCGGTCCAGGCCTTCCTGTCCCAGGAGACGGTCTTCGTCGAGCTGACCACGGACGACGGCGCCGCCGGCCTCGGCTACACCTACACGATCGGCACCGGCGGCACGGCCGTGCTGGCCCTGCTCCGCGACCACCTGCTGCCCCGCCTGCTGGGAGCGGACGCGACCCGGATCGAAGCGGTCTGGCACGACCTGTTCGCCTCGACCAGGGCGACCACGGTCGGCGCGATCACCTCCCTGGCCCTGGCTGCCGTCGACACCGCCCTCTGGGACCTGCGCTGCCTGCGTGCCGACGAGCCGCTGTGGCGGGTCGCCGGCGGCTTCCAACAGACGGTTCCCTTGTACGACACCGAGACGGGCTGGCTGCACCTCACCACCGACGAGCTCGTGGCCGGCGCCCTCAAGGCGCAGCAAGCAGGCTGGCGCGGGATCAAGGTCAAGGTGGGCAAGCCGAGCGGGGCCGAGGACGCGGCCCGGCTGGCGGCCGTGCGCGAGGCGGTGGGCCCGCACTTCCCGGTCATGGTCGACGCCAACCAGTCCATGACGCTGGCCGAGGCGCTGCGACGGGCCGACCTGTTCGCGCCGCTGGGCCTGACCTGGCTGGAAGAACCGCTGCCGGCCGACGACGTGGCGGCGCACGAGCGCCTGGCCCACGCCACCAACATCCCGATCGCGGTCGGCGAGTCGCTGTACTCGGTCGCCCAGTTCCGCGAGTACCTCCAGCGCGGCGCGGCCTCGGTCGTGCAGGTGGACGTGGCCCGGATCGGCGGCATCACGCCGTGGCTGAAGGTCGCGCACACCGCCGAGACGTTCAACGCGGAGGTCTGTCCGCACTTCCTGATGGAGCTGCACGTGAGCCTGGCGGCCGCCGTCCCGAACGGCCGGTTCGTCGAGCACATCCCGCAGCTGCGCGCCATCACCACTGGGGAAATGTCCGTTGTGGACGGCCAAGCCGTCCCGCCGGACGCACCGGGACTGGGCATCGCCTGGGACCGGGACGCCATGGACGACCTCAGGGTCTCCTGACAGTTATGTCCTCATTGGACAGTCAGTAACGGTGCGACTGAGATGGAGTTTCGATGAGTCGGAGAACGACGCGGCTGCTGACGGCGGCAGCCGCGGCCCTGCTCGCGATCACGGTGGCCCAGGTGCCACTGGCCGACGCGGCGCCCGCCGCCAAGCCGACCAAGGCCGACAGCGCCGCGACGCCCTACATGGGCTGGAGCAGCTGGAGCCTGGAGTCCACGAACTACCCGGGTGTCAACCCGACCGGCCCGGCCAGCTGGCTGACCGAGGCCAACGTGATCAAGCAGACCGACGTGGTGGCCGGCAAGCTCAAGTCGCACGGCTACGACTACGTCAACGTGGACGCCGGCTGGCTGGGCGGCTTCGACGGCAACGCCCGCCCGCTGTCCAACGCCACCACCTTCCCGCACGGCATGAAGTACCTCGGTGACTACATCCACCGCAAGGGCCTGAAGTTCGGCGCGTACCTGGCCGTGGGCCTGGACATCCGCGCCTACAACAACGGCAACACGCCCATCGCCGGCGTCAAGAACTGCTTCACCCGCAACCTGGTGTACTCCGACCTGCGCACCACCAACGGCTGGAACAGCTCCTACAAGATCGACTTCACGAATCCCTGCTCCCAGGCCTACATCAACTCGATCGCCGCCGAGCTGGCCGGCTGGGGCGTCGACTTCCTGAAGCTGGACGGCGTCGGCCCCGGCTCCTTCCAGGGCGGCGCCAACTACGACAACACCTCGGACGTCAAGGCCTGGAACACCGCGCTGGCCAAGACCGGCCGCAAGATCCAGTTCGTCATCTCCTGGGGCCTGAGCCACCGCCAGGCCGACGTGTGGAAGGCCAACTCCAACGGCGCCCGCGTCGAGACCGACGTCGAGTGCTACTGCGACACCATCGTCACCTGGAACAACTCGGTCAAGCAACGCTTCGCCGATGTGGTGCAGTGGATCCCGGACGCCGGCCCCGGCTACTGGAACAACCTGGACTCCCTCGACGTCGGCAACGGCCAGATGGACGGCATCTCCGAGGCCGAGCGCCAGAGCTACGCCACGCTGTGGGCGATCGAGGCGGCCCCGCTCTACGTGGGCGACGACCTGACCAAGCTCGACCCGTACGGCCTTTCCCTGCTGACCAACGACGAGGTCATCGCGGTCGACCAGGCCGGCATCGCGGCCAAGCCGGTGGACCAGTCCAGCCAGCAGCAGGTCTGGTACGCCCGACAGAAGGACGGCAGCTACACCGTCGCGCTGTTCAACCTCGGCGACGCCACCGCCACCGTCACGGCGAACCTGGCCCAGCTGGGCATCAACGGCACCGCCAAGGTGCGGGACCTGTGGAGCCACAAGGATCTCGCCGCGGCCACCGGCACGGTCTCCGCGTCGCTGCCCACCCACGGCTCGCAGCTGCTGAAGATCACCCCGAACGCCAAGGACAACGCGCCGAACCCGCCCGGCAACCTGCACGCCGTCGCCGCTTCCGGCACGACCGCCGCGGGCAACAGCGTGACCCTGGCCTGGGACCCGTCGTTCAGCGGCAACAGCGCCGTGAAGAGCTACGAGGTCTACAACGGCACCAGCCGCCTGCTGACCACCGCCGGCACCTCGGTGACCGTGGCCAGCCTGGCCCCTTCGAGCACCTTCGACTTCAATGTGGTCGCGGTGACCAAGGACGGCAAGAAGTCCTTGCCCAGCAACAAGCTGAACGTGTCCACGGCGGACAAGAACGGCTCGATCAACTACGAGGGCGAGGCGGCGGTCAACCTCGTCACCGGCGGCGCCTCGGTCAACGACTGCGGCCCGTGCTCGGGCGGCAAGAAGGTCGGCAACCTCGGCGGCACCGGCCACCTGTCGTTCCCGAACGTCTGGGCGCCCAAGGACGGCACCTACCTGATGACTGTCTCCTATGTGGACGGTGACTCGGGCCGCACTGCGCAGGTCACGGTGAACGGTGTGCCGTTCCGGCTGCCGATGGCCGGCAGCAACGACAACGACTGGGGCACGCCGCAGACCGTGGTCGTGCCGGTCACGCTGAAGGCCGGCGGCAGCAACCTGGTCGAGTTCAACGGCCCCACGCCGAACGACTACGTGGCCGACATCGACAAGATCACCATCTGAAGCACCTGAACCACCTGATCTGAGAGGGGACATGCCGTGGTGACCGCGACACAGGACACGAAGACACCGCCGGTGGCGCCGGTCGCCACGGCACGTCGCCGCCGTGGGATCAAGCCGGGGACCCGGCGGGGACACCTGCCGCTGGCCATGCTGCTCATCGCGCCCGCCGTCATCGGCTTCCTGGTGTTCTTCGCCTACCCGACGGTGCAGGGCATCTACTACAGCTTCACCGACTTCCACGTGCTCAGCCCGCCCAACTGGGTGGGGCTGGCCAACTTCCAGCAGCTGCTGGGCGACGACGTCTTCTGGCACTCGCTGTGGGTGACCCTCTACTTCGTACTGTTGTCGGTGTTCTTCGGGATCCTGATCTCGCTGATCACCGCCGTGATCATGCACCGCCTGACCAAGTCCACGTTGATCCGCGGCATCGTGCTGCTGCCGTTCCTGATCTCCGGCGTGGTGGCGGCGATGACCTGGTCGTGGATGCTCGACCCGGGGCTGGGCATCATCAACTCGTTCATCACCAAGCTCACCGGCCACCCGCTGCTGTTCTTCGGCGACAGCGCGCTCGCGGTGCCCTCGCTGGCCGCGATCAGCGTGTGGAAGTCCATGGGCTACAACGCGATCCTCATCTTCGCCGGCCTGCAGACCATCCCGGCCACCATCTACGAGGCAGGCCGGGTGGACGGCGCCACCGAGCTGCAGATGTTCCGCCGGCTCACCGTGCCGCTGCTGCGCAACATCCTGGTCATGGTCGTCATCCTGACGGTGATCGGCTCGTTCCAGGTGTTCGACATCGTGCAGGTGACGACCAAGGGCGGCCCGCAGAACGCGTCGCTGGTGCTGCAGATGTACATCTACAACAAGGCCTTCAGCCAGTTCGACTTCGGTTACGCGGCAACGATGTCGCTGGCCCTGTTCGCCATGCTGATCGCGATCACCTTCACCCAGCTGAGGATGACCCGCGCCGGCGAGTCCGACCTGACCTGACGAGAGGAGAAGCAGCCGTGGCGAACCGTTCCGTCACCGCCCGACCCTCGGTCGGCCGGGTGCTGGCCTGGATCTACCTGGCCGTGATCGTCGTGATCACCCTGTTCCCGTTCTACTGGATCCTGCGCACCGCGCTGTCCAACAACTTCGCGCTGCACACCGACGCCGGATCCCTGCTGCCGGTGGACTTCACCCTCGGCGCGTTCAAGCGTGCGCTCGGGCTGGCCACGCTGGCCGAGGCCCAGGCCGAGGGCGGCTCCGGCGCGTCCCTGAACACCGCGCTGTACCTGCGAAACTCGGTGATCTACGCCGGCGTGCAGACCGCGCTGGTGGTGTTCTGCTCGGCCACCGCCGCCTACGCCTTCTCCCGGCTGCGTTGGAAGGGCCGCGAGGTGGTGTTCTCGGTCCTGCTGTGCGCGCTGATGGTGCCGGCGATCTTCACCCTGATCCCCAACTTCGTCACGGTGAAGAACCTGGGCCTGACCAACAGCTTCGCCGGCATGATCCTGCCCGGCGCGTTCTTCTCCGCGTTCAACATCTTCTTCCTGCGGCAGTTCATGCTGGGCCTGAGCAGCGAGGTGGAGGAGGCCGCCACCATCGACGGCGCCGGCCCGCTGCGGGTGTTCTTCCGGATCGTGCTGCCGATGTGCGCGGCGCCGATCGCCACCCTGTGCCTGCTGACGTTCATCAACACCTGGAACGACTACTTTTGGCCGCTGATGGTGACCAGCGACGAGAGCGTGCGGCCGCTGACCCTGGCGCTGGCGGTGTTCAAGCAGTCCTCGCCCAACACGGCCGTGGACTGGGCCGGACTGATGGCGGCCACGCTGATCGCCGCGCTGCCGATGCTGCTGCTCTTCGTGGTGTTCGGCCGGCGCATCGTCAACTCCATCGGCTTCACCGGGATCAAATGATGCGACACGACGACTTGGTGCTCTCCTGGCCGCGGCCGGCGGGGGAGTGGATCGAGGCCGCGCCGGTCGGCAACGGCCGTCTGGGCGCCATGGTCTTCGGCGGTCCGGGCCGGACCCGCCTGCAGGTCAACGACTCCACGGTGTGGTCCGGCACCCCGCACAGCCCGGCCGACGCCTTGGCCGACGTGCTGGCCACGGGCGCGGGGCCGGAGCGCCTGGCCGAGGTGCGCAAGGCCATTCGGGCCGGTGACTACCGGACCGCGGATCGTCTGCTGATGTCGTTCGAGGGCCCTTACAGCCAGGAGTTCCTGCCGTTCGCCGACCTCTGGATGACGCTGGGGGAGGGCAGCCTCCAGGGCCGAACCCTCAACCTGGACAACGGTGTCGCGCACGAGTTTCTCACCGTCGACGGCCACGAGGTGGAGCGCTCGGTGTGGGCCAGCCACCCGGCCGGCGTGCTGTGCGTGAGCATCACCGGGCGCACGGATCTCCGGCTGGAGCTGGAGTCGCCGCTCAGGACCGTGCACAAGCTGCTGCGGGACAACGGGTTCGAGCTCGGCGTGGAGATCCCGGTCGACGGCGCCCCGCAGCACGAGCCGGAGGTCGAGGAGCCGCTGCGCTACGCCGACGCCCCGATCGACGACTACGACCCGCTCGGCGCGGTCGTGGTCAGGATCGACACCGACGGCGAAGTGTCCACAACGGACTCCGCGTTGGTCGTCACCGGCTCGACCCGTGCGTTGATCGTGCTTGGCACGTCCACTGCGGCCCGGGACTTCTGGGAAGAACGCGCGCCCAGGACCCGCACGGAACACCTGAACACCGCCGGCGAACGAGTCTCCGCCGCGCTGGCCCAGGGTGCCGAAACCTTGCTGCGCGAGCACGACGCCGACCTCCGTCAGCTGCTCGGCGGCACCTCGCTGCGCATCGGCCGCCAGGTCAACGGCCCGATCGACGTGGCCGAGGACGTGCTCTCCGGCCGGGACGAACGGCTCGTCGCGACCGTGATGTTCCAATACGGACGGTACCTGCTGGCGTCCTCCTCGCGTCCGGGCAGCGGCCCGCCGGCCAACCTCCAGGGCGTGTGGAACGCGGATTTGCGGCCGGCCTGGTCGTCCAACTACACGGTGAACATCAACACCGAGATGAACTACTGGCCGGCCGAGGTGACCGGGCTGGCCGAGTGCCACCTGCCACTGATCGACCTGCTGGACAAGATGGCCGCCACCGGCACGGACGTGGCCCGCGAGCTGTACGGCGCGCGCGGCTGGGTGACCCACCACAACACCGACATGTGGGGCTGGTCGCTGCCGGTCGGGATGGGTCATGGCGCCCCGTCCTGGGCCATCTGGCAGATGGGCGGCGCCTGGCTCGTCCAACACGCCTGGGACCACTACGAATTCACCGGCGACACGGCGTTTCTCCGGGACCGGGCCTGGCCGTTGCTGCGCGGGTGTGCCCTGTTCGGCCTGGACTGGCTCGTCGAGCACGACGGCCAGCTGGACACCATCCCGTCCACCTCGCCGGAGAACTGGTTCCTGGTCGACGGAAAGCCCGAGTCGCTGACCTGGTCGTCCACAATGGATATTGCCCTGCTCAGGGCGGTGTTCACCCGCTGCCTGGACGCGGCCCGAATCACGAGCATCGACGACCCGGTGCTGGTCGAGATCGAGAAGGCGCTGCCGCGGCTGCGGCCGCCGGCCGTGACCGCGGGTGGCTGGCTCCAGGAGTGGATCGAGGACCTGCCGGAGGAGGACCCGAAGCACCGGCACATGTCCCAGCTGGTGACCGTGTATCCGTTGGGGCAGATCGATCCCGGGTCGACGCCGGAGCTGGCCGGGGCGGCGGTGAACCTGATGGACCGCCGGGGCAACGGGGCCATGGGCTGGTCCTGGGCGTGGAAGATCGCGCTGCGGGCCCGGCTCGGCGACGGCGAGACCGCGCGATCCCTGCTGCTGGAGGCCACCCGGCCGCTGGGCTTCGACTGGGACGTCGACGCCCCGACCGACGGTTCACAGTGGGGCGGCCTGCTGCCCAACCTGTTCAGCTCGCACCCGCCGTTCCAGATCGACGGCAACTACGGCTTCCCGGCCGGCATCGCGGAAATGCTGGTGCAGAGCCACAACGGCGTGATCCGTGTGCTGCCGGCGCTACCGAGCAGCTGGCCCAGCGGCGCGTTGACCGGCGTCCGCTGCCGGGGCGGCCTGTCGGCCGACCTCACGTGGCGCAACGGCTCCTTGGCCGCGCTGAGCATCCGCCGGCTGACCGGCGATCCACTGGAGACGGTCACCGTGCTCTTCGACGGCCGGCGCGAGGAGTTCACGCTCGCGGTCGGCGAGGAGAGGCGGCTGGCGTGCTGAACCTTTGGGAGTACCGCAGCTCCTACAAGGAACCGGAGGACTTCGACGACTTCTGGACCTCGACCATAGCCGAGGCCCGGCAGTTCCCCCTGGACGTCACCGTCACCCCGGTCGAGACGCACCTGGTGACGGTCGAGGTGTTCGACGTGACGTACCCGGGCTTCGGCGGCCACCCGATCCGGGCCTGGCTCCGGCTTCCCAAGCAGCGCAAGGGAAAGCTGCCGGCGGTCGTGCAGTTCCACGGCTACTCCAGCGGTCGCGGCGCGGCCGTGGAGGATCTGCTGTGGTCGTCGGCCGGCTACGCGCACCTGTTCATGGACGTCCGTGGGCAGGGCGGCGACTGGGCGGGCGGCGACACGCCCGACCCGGTCGGCAGCGGCCCGGCCTACCCGGGTTTTCTCACCCGGGGCATTGAAAACCGCGACGAGTACTTCTACCGTCGCGTCTACACCGACGCGGTGCGGGCCGTGGACACGGTGCGCGCCTTCGACTTCGTCGACCCGGAGCGGGTCGCGGTGATCGGCAACAGCCAGGGCGCCGGCATCGCGCTGGCCGCCGCCGGCCTGGTGCCGGACATCGCGGCCGGGCACTTCCAGGCCCCGTTCCTGGCCGACATCCAGCAGTCGACGCGCCTGGTGCGCACCTTCCCGTACGAGGAAATCACCAAATACCTGGCCGTCCACCGCGGAAGCACGGACCGGGTGTGGCCCACGCTGGCCTACTTCGACGCCATCGCCTTCGCCCGCCGGGCCGAGGCGTCGGCGTGGTTCTCGGCCGGCCAGCTCGACGATGTCGTGCCGGCGCAGTCGGTTCTCGGCGCCTACCACGAGTACTGGGGACCCAAGCAGTTCCGGTTGTGGGAGCACAACGGACACGAGGCAGGCGGCGCCGAGGACTCGGCCATCGCACTGTCCGCGTTCGCGAGTGTCCTGCGCCCGGGCCGTCCCACCGAAACGAGGAATAGCTGATGATGAGAAAGCTGCTCGCGGTCGCGTTGGCGTCCGCGTCCGTCGTCGCCCTGTCGGCCTGCGGCAGCTCGAGCTCCGGCTCCGCCACCGGCACGGTCAACTGGTGGACCTGGGACGACAAGCAGGCCGCGGCCTACCAGTCGTGCGCGACGGCGTTCGAGAAGGCCAATCCCGGCGTCACCGTGAAGATCTCGCAGTACGCGGTGGACGACTACTTCACCAAGCTCACCGCGGGTTTCGTGGCCGGCACCGCGCCGGACGCCTTCCAGAACTCGGTGCAGTTCTTCCAGGCCTACGCCTCGCAGCACCAGCTGCTGCCGCTGGACGACCTGATCAGCAAGACCAACTTCGACCTGAAGAAGTTCTCGGTCGGCGTGGGCGCCTGGAAGTTCACCGACGGCAAGCAGTACGCGCTGCCGCTGGACTGGGCCGCGGCGGCGATGTTCTACAACACCGACGCGATCACCAAGGCCGGCTACACGGCCAAGGACGTCGAGAACCTGAACTGGAACCCGGACAACGGCGGCACCTTCGACAAGATGGTGGCCCACCTGACCGTGGACGCCAGCGGCAAGCGCGGTGACGAGGCGGGCTTCGACAAGGCCCACGTCGCCACGTACGGCATGGGTCAGTTGGCGGCCAAGGACTTCATCGGCCAGACCACCTGGAACTCGTTCCTGGCCACCACCGGTTGGCGGCAGGGCGACAAGTCGCAGTGGCCGACCAAGTTCAACTACGACGACCCGAACTTCGTCAAGACCATGAAGTACATCAAGTCGCTGACCGACCGCGGCTTCGCGCCGAAGATCAACAGCTTCAGCGCCGGCGGCGGCACCGCGACCATCAGCGACGTGGACCTGCTGGGCACCAACAAGATCGCCATGGAGACCGCGGGCTCGTGGGAGGCGGCGACCTTCGCCAAGCTGCCGGGCGTCAAGGTGGGCATCGCGCCGACCGTGCTCGGCCCGGACGGCAAGACGCGCTCGCAGCTGTCCAACTCCAACGGCAACAACATCTGGGCCGGCACCAAGAACCCCGACCTGACCTGGAAGTGGGTCTCGTACATGGGTTCGCAGGAGTGCCAGTCGATGGCCGGCGCCTCCGGCTCGTTCTTCCCGTCCATCCCGGCGGCGATGGACTCGGCCGCCGCCGCGGTGGCCAAGCAGGGCGTTGACCTGTCGGTGTTCACCAAGGCGCTCAAGGACGGCACGCTCTACGGCGCGCCGGCCTACGCCAACGGCGCCGACCTCCAGCAGACGCTGGAACCGCTGTTCGAGGGCTACTTCAGCGGCAGCCGCGGCGACGACGTGTTCGCCGAGATGACGCAGAAGGCCAAGGACATCCTCAACAAGCAGAACTGAACCGGTATCTCGCCTGCTGGAGAGCGGGACTCGCGGTTTTCCTGGGAAGGTGGCGTGGATGGGGCGGTTCGCGAGGCTGCGGGCGGCGGGGGTCGGGTTCGTGGTCGATCTGGCCGCACAGCCGGTTCCGGTGGTCGTGCACTGGGGTCGCGACCTGGGCGAGCTGGACGAGTCGGGCCTGGCGGCGCTGGCCTTCGTCGGCGAACCCGCCGTGCTCAACAACTCCGTGGACGTGCCACGCCGGTGTTCGGTGTGGCCCACCGAGTTCGAGGGCTGGGCGGGCACGCCGGCGCTCGAAGGACACCGCGGCGGCATCGCCACCACGCCACGGCCTCGTCTGGTCGACCATACGCTGGCCGACAACCGGCTCGAACTCGTGCTGGACGACGAGATCACCGGCCTCCGCGTCACCTTGGTGTACACAATGGACAGCAGTGGCGTGCTGTCCGCACGGGCAACGTTGGTGGCCTCAGAGGATTACGAGGTCGCCAGCGTCTCCACCTTGCTGCCGTTGCCGAGCCGGGCCGTCTAGGTCCTGGACTTCACCG
>NZ_KK037166.1:2994890-2998762 GCF_000568255.1 Kutzneria sp. 744 | reverse complement strand
AAGTCCGCCTGGCCGCCGGGGAAAGCTATGACACCCCCGATCACCTATTTCGCCTGTTCCGACGAGGGTCTGGACGGGCTGGCCGCCCGCTTCCACGCGTTGCAGCGCCAGCGTCCCCGCTCCCCGAGGCCGCTCGTTCTCAACACGTGGGAGGCCGTCTATTTCAACCACGACCTCGACCGCCTGCTGGCGCTGGCCGACGCGGCGGCCAAGGTCGGTGTCGAACGGGTCGTGCTGGACGACGGCTGGTTCCGCGGCCGCCGCGACGACACCGCCGGCCTCGGCGACTGGCAGGTCGACACCACCGTGTGGCCGCGGGGACTCAGTCCCTTCGTCGACCACGTCAAGAGCCTGGGCATGCAGTTCGGCCTGTGGTTCGAGCCGGAGATGGTCAACCTCGACTCCGACCTGGCCCGGCAGCACCCGGAGTGGATCCTCGGCGTGCCAGGGGAGCCCGGGCCTCCCTCGCGCAACCAGTACGTCGTCGACCTGACAAATCCCGAGGCGTGGACGTACCTGCTGACCTCGATCGACGGCCTGGTCGCCGAGTACGGCATCGACTACGTCAAGTGGGACCACAACCGGGATCTGCACGAGGCCGTCGACCACACGGGACGGCCGGTCGTGCACAACCAGACCCTCGCGCTGTACCGGCTGATCGACGAGCTCAAGCGGCGCCACCCCGGCCTGGAGATCGAGTCCTGCGCCAGCGGCGGCGGCCGGGTGGACCTGGGGATTCTGGCCCGCACCGACCGGGTGTGGGCCTCGGACTGCAACGACCCCGTTGAACGCCAGTCGATCCAGCGCTGGACCGCGCAGCTGCTGCCGCCCGAGCTGATCGGCTCGCACGTGGGGCCGGAACGTAGCCACACGACCAGTCGGCGCACCGACGACTCGTTCCGTCTGGCCACGGCCCTGTTCGGCCACGCCGGCATCGAGCAGGACCTGACCGCCTGCTCGCCGGCGGAGATCGACAAGCTGACGGCCTGGGCGGCGATGTACAAGGAGCTGCGGCCGTTACTGCATTCGGGTCGAGTGGTGCGGGCCGAGCTGCCCGACGACGGACTTTTTTTCCACGGTGTCATTTCTAATGAGCATGGATTGTTCAGCCTCGCCCGGATTTCGACCTCCCCTGCGGGACAATCGTGGCGGGTCCGGCTGCCGGGCCTGTCGCGGGGGCGTGACTACCGGCTGCGGATCCGAGCTGACCTCGGCCTGCCGTCGATGCGCCAGGTCAGGGCCCCGGAATGGGTCACGGCGGCGATCGACGGCTGGGTGCGCGTGCCGGGTTCGGTGCTCGTGGACGCGGGCGTGGCGATGCCCACGCTCGACCCCGGTCAGGCGTTACTCTTGGAGGTAATCGTCGATCGTGCATGATCCACCAGATCCGGTAAGGTATTCGGGGAGGATGTGGTGCGGGTGAACAACGTGACCAATGGCGGTGGTCCGCGCCTGTCGGCGCTCAAGGGCCGGCAGGTGTTGGCCGACGGCGTCTACGAGCAGATCCGGACGCTGATCATGAACGACGGCATCGCGCCGGGCGACCGGGTCAACATCGACGAGGTCGCGCGCGAGCTCGACGTGTCGGGCACGCCGGTGCGGGAAGCGTTGGCGCGACTGGAGTCCGAGGGTCTCGTCGTGCGCCTGCCGCTGCGCGGCTACCGGGTCACCGAGCTGCTCACCCGTGACGAGGTCGAGGACATGTACGGCCTGCGGCTGCTGCTGGAGCCGCCGAGCGCGGCCAAGGCGGCGTCGCTGATGACCGACGAGTGGGCCGCCGCGCTCGAGGCCGAGATGCTGAGCTGCCCGGTCGCGCCGGACGACGACAGCTACGAGGACTACAAGGCGCTGTCGGCGCACGACACCCGGTTGCACCAGCTGATCCTGCACATCGCCGGCAACGTCGCGGTGGAGCAGGCGTTCGACCGCACGCACTGCCATCTGCACTTCTTCCGGTTGACGTACAACCAGACCTCGGGCGTCGCCGCGCTGGCCGAGCACCGCGAGATCGTGGACGCGATGATTTCCGGCAAGGCCGCGCAGGCCCGCAAGGCGATGGTCAGCCACCTCGAGACCGCGCGGGACCGGCTGCTGGTCAAGATGTGACCACCGGCGCATAGCCGTCATGCTTTGTTCGCATGCTGTCGAACATCCGTTGACCGTGTGAGTCGCGTGCGGTCATGGTTCCTGTCGCGTTTCGTGGCCAAGACCAAGACTTTGAAGCTCGGCGACCCGGGCGTCCCGAAGACCGTGGTCGGCCCGCTCATCACCGAAGCCGCCGTGAAGTCCGTGCACGACCGCGTGAACGAGGCGCTCGACCACGGTGCCCAGTTGTCGACCGGCGGCGCCGACCACGGCCAGGTCTACGAGCCGACGATCCTCGTCGACGTGCCCGACGAGTGCACGGTGTCCACTGTGGAGACTTTCGGGCCGGTGGTCATCGTGCAGCCGATCGACACCGCCGAGGAGGCCATCGAGCAGATCAACGGCTCGCTGTACGGGCTTACCTCCTCGATCCTCACCGGCGACACCTATCGCGGCTTCGAGCTGGCCGGCAAGGTCAAGGCCGGCGCCGTGCACGTCAACATCCCCACCATCGACGAGGAGGTCCAGGCCCCCATCGGGGGCGTGCGGGACAGCGGCTGGGGCCGCACCGGCACCTACTCGATGGCCGACTTCACCGACCTGGTCTGGATCAACGTCGAGAGCGGGCAGCGCACGCTGCCGATCGCCTGAACCCGTCACCGAAGGCGTTTTACCGTGCCAGTCCTCCAGATCATCATCGGCAGCACCCGCCCGGTCCGCAGCGGCGAGCCCGTCGCCCAGTGGTTCGCCGACCTCGCCCGGGCCGACGGCCGCTTCGAGGTCGAGCTCGTCGACCTGAAGGAGGTGGGCCTGCCCCTGCTCGACGAGCCCACCCATCCGCGGTTGCAGCAGTACACCCAGCCCCACACCCACCGCTGGAGCGAGATCGTCAGCCGGGCCGACGCCTACGTCTTCGTCCACCCCGAGTACAACCACGGCTACAACGCCGCCCTCAAGAACGCCCTCGACTACCTTTTCCTTGAGTGGCAGGGCAAGCCGGCGTCCTTCGTCAGCTACGGCGGTGTCTCCGGCGGCCTCCGCGCCGTCCAGATGCTCAAGCAGGTCGTGCACCCCTGGGCCTGCACACCGCTACCAATGCCGTCGTGGTTCCCTTTGTCGGCACCATGATCTCCGACGGTCGCTTCATCCCCACCACCGAGATCACCGCCTCTGCCCACGCCATCCTCGACGACCTGGACTCCCTGGTCCGCCTGTGGCTGTTCAACGAGGGCAGGCCGACGCTCGGCTAGGACGTCGGCATGACGTCTCCGGAGGCTGACAGACGGTAGTGGCTGAGCCGCTGTTGTCCGTTCACGCCTCAGGAGTGAGGAATTGCCGCCAGTAGTGGTGTTTGTGCTGTTTGCTGCCGTTCTCGCACAGGGCACGTCCGAGTTCATGCTGTCCGGCCTGCTGCCGTCGATCGCCACCGTTCTAGCAGTGATGATCAGACCACGCGAAACCTGTCCCGGAGGCAGGGCCTCCAACCCCAGAGAGCGCTCGGCCCCGCCCCTGCTTCGCCCGGTTGCTGGATTTTTTGAGGTCCGCCACCCAACTTGCCCCACCACCCGAGCCGCTGCGGGCCTCGAAAAATCCAGCAAGGGCGAGGCAGGGGCTTAATGGGGGCCGAGCCGCGACGCCGAAGGCGGCGCCAAACAAGCACAGCACAATCAGACACTCCGGAACTTGGTGATGGATTCGCGGGGGTCGCCGGACTTGACGAGGGCCTCGCCGACCAGCACCACGTCGGCGCCCTGGTGGCGGTAGGCGGCGACATCGTCGGGGCCGGC
>NZ_KK037166.1:2958587-2994790 GCF_000568255.1 Kutzneria sp. 744 | reverse complement strand
CGGCGCCGTGCGCACGGGCCTCCCACAGCTGGTAGAGAGACGATGAAGTCCTTGCGCAGCACGGGAACCGAGACCCCGGCCCGTACGGCGTCGAGGTCGGCCAGGGAGCCGCCGAAGCGGCGCTGCTCGGTGAGCACGCTGATCGCGGCGGCTCCTCCGGCGGCGTACTCGGCGGCCAGCTTGGCGGGGTCGGGGATGTCGGCCAGCGCGCCCTTGCTGGGGCTGCGGCGCTTGACCTCGGCGATGATGGACACGCCGTCGGCGCGGAAGCCGGGCAGCGGGTCGAGGGCCGGCGGGGCATCGGCGACCCGGGCCTTCAGCTCGGCCAGGGGCAGCTCGCGCTGCCGCTGAGCCAGGTCCTCCAGCACGCCGTCCACGATTCCGTCCAGCACCGTCGTCATGCGCCGAGCCTATCGGTTGACTCTCGCGCAGGCTCGTAAGTAAACTGAACGTACAGTTCAGTTGAGGAGGCGGGCATGAGGACCTGGTTCGTCACCGGGGCGTCCCGGGGCTTCGGCTTCGAGATCGCGCGGCAGGCCCTGGAGCAGGGCGACAACGTGGTGGCGACGGCGCGACGGCCCGAGGAGATCGGGGCCGCGCTGACGTCCGACCGGCTGCTCGCGCTGCCGCTGGACGTGACCGATGAGGCAGCGGCACAGCGTGTGGTCGACGCGGCTGTCGACCGGTTCGGCGGCATCGACGTGCTGGTCAACAACGCCGGCCGCGGGCTGCTCGGCGCGGTCGAGGAGGCATCTGACGCCGAGGTGCGGGCCGTGTACGACACCAACGTGTTCGGGCTGCTGGCCGTGACCCGCGCGGTGCTGCCGGTGCTGCGCCGGCAGCGCGCCGGTCGTGTGATCAACATCAGCTCGATCGGCGGCTTCGCCAGCAGCCAGGGCTGGGGCATCTACAACTCGACCAAGTTCGCGGTCGAGGGGCTGAGCGAGGCGCTACGCATCGAGCTGGCGCCGCTGGGCATCGACGTGACCATCGTCGAACCCGGCATGTTCCGGACTCGCCAAGCAATTCAACGCAGCCTGGACGGCAGCTCGCTGCACACCGCGGGCACGGTCATCGAGGACTACGCGGACACCGCCGGGCAGACCCGTGGCCGCCCGGCCGAGTACAACCAACGGCAGCAGGGTGATCCGGCGAAGGCGGCGGCTGCGATCATCACCGTCGCGACCGCCGAGAAGCCGCCGCTGCGCGTGCAGCTCGGGGCCGACAGCGTCGCCCGCGTCGAGGCGAAGCTGGCGCAGGTCGCCGACGAGCTGGCGCAGTGGCGTGACCTGGCCGTTTCCACTGCATACGAGGAGCAGTGATGACGTTTCTGATCGGCGGCGACCTGGCGGTGGACCGCCTGGGCTACGGCGCGATGCAGCTCACCGGGCCCGGCGTCTGGGGCGAGCCGGCGGATCCCGACGAGGCGCGGCGGGTGCTGCGACGGGCGATCGAGCTCGGCGTGACCCTGATCGACACCGCCGACTCGTACGGGCCGTACGTGGCCGACCGGCTCATCCGCGAGGCACTGCACCCGTATCCGTCGAATCTGGTGATCGCCACCAAGGTTGGCTTCACCCGCGGCGGCCCCGGGATGTGGACGGTCGTGGGGCGGCCGGAGTACCTGCGGCAGCAGACGGAGCTGAACCTGCGCAACCTCGGCGTCGAGCGCATCGACCTGTTGCAGCTGCACCGGATCGACTCGACCGTGCCGCTGGCCGACCAGGTCGGCGAGCTGGTCGCATTGCAGCAGGAGGGAAAGGTTCGGCACATCGGCTTGTCCGAGGTGAGTGTTGCTCAGCTCGCGCAGGCGCGGGAGATCACTCCCATTGCGACGGTGCAGAACTCGTACAACCTTGTGCACCGGGCCAGCGAGGATGTGCTGGAGTACGCGGAGGCCAACGGAATCGGCTTCATTCCGTACTTCCCGCTGGCAACCGGCGATCTCGCCGGGCCGGGCAGCCCGCTTTCCGAGGCGGCCGAGGCGCACGGCGCCACGCCGTCGCAGCTCGCGCTGGCCTGGCTGCTGCGGCGGTCGCCGGTGATGCTGCCGATTCCCGGCACGTCCAAGGTGGCGCACCTGGAGGAGAACATGGCCGCCGGCCGGATTTCCTTGACGGACGAGGAGTTCGCGGCGGTCGCCGCGTGAATCCGCGTAGCGTCCGCGCGCACAACGACGTGCTCGCGGCCACTATCGCGTTGTTGGACGAGGGTGGGCTGCCGGCGGCCACCGTCGACGCCATCAGCTCTCGTTCGGGCGTGTCCAAGGCGACGATCTACAAGCACTGGCCGAACCGCACCGCCGTCGCCGCCGAGGCCTTCGGCCGCCGGATGACCGACGCGATTCCCTTGCCCGACAGCGGAAACGCCCGTGACGACCTGTCCGAGCAGGTCCGTCGCGTCAGCGCCTTCTACGCCGGGCGTCACGGCCTGGTGTTCGCCCAGCTGCTCGCCGCCACCGTCGCCGACCCCGAGGCGGCCCCGTTCTTCCGGGAGTTCTTCCTCGACGGCCGGCGGCAGGCCGTGGCCGTGCTGTGGGACCGGGCGGTGTCACGGGGCGAGGTCAAGGCCTCGGTGTCCGTCGACACTGCCATCGACCTTCTCTTCGGCCCCTTGATCTTCCGCCTCCTCAGCGGCCACGCCCCCCTGTCCCCACCCGACGCCGACGCCCTGGCCTCCGCCGCCCTCACCGGCCTGCTCGCTTAACCCCGGGAGTCACGCTCTCCGGCACACCGAAATACGGCTTCGAGCAGTTCACAGGGCCGCGTGCGCGATGCGGGCCAGGGTCTGCTCCGCCCGGTCCCAGGTCCAGCCGTTGTCCACGACCAGCGTGCGCCAGCTGTTGGGCCCGAACCACAGCCACAGCAGCCCCGCCGTCTCTTCTTCCGACGTCTGAGGCTTCTCCGTCAGGGTGTGCAGGTGCCGGGCCGTGGCGTTGAGCGCCTCTCGGTAGGCGTTCATCGCCCGGTTCCACAGGTGTTCCGCCTCGTCGTGGGCCGGCAGCGCCTTGCGGATCGCCTCGTGGATCGTGAACTGGCCCTCGTTGCCCGCCCGCGTGCCCTTGGCCAGCGCCGCGAGGACCGCCTTCGGTGCGTCCAGCGCCACGATGTCCCGCATTGCCTGCTCATACCCCGACGCCGCGACCCCCTCGTCCACGATCTTGTCGAGGATGTCCGCCTTGCTCCCCACGCTGGCGAAGATCGTCTTCGACGACACCCCGGCCGCCGCCGCGATGTCCGCCACGGTCACCCGCCCGTAGCCCCGCTCCGCGAACAGCTCCGTCGCCTCGCCGAGGATCAGCTCCCGCGTCCTCGCCGCCGCCTGCTCCCGCAGCGGCGACACGTAGTTCCGCTTCTCCGGCACAGAGTCCCCCAATGGCTTCACCTTTGGCTATTTGATAGGTCGAGTGTAACCTCAAAATCATTCGACACGGGTGAAGGGGTGCGTGACCCATGGATATCGACCTGGCGCTGGGGGTCTTCCGGATCCTGGAGGCGGGCGACGCGGGGCTGGCCGCCGAGGTGATCGGGGCCGACTTCCGGAACCGGGAGGCGGACGTGGCGCCGGCGGCCTGCTCGATCCCGGGGCCGGCAGGGGTGCTGGCGTCCAGCGCGTGGATGCGGTCGGCGTTCAGCGAGCTGCGCTTCCCGGTGCTGGGCACGGCGGTCAACGACGGTCAGGTCTGGGTCCGGCTGCGCATGCAGGGCCGCCACACCGGCGCGTTCGTCCGCTACCGCGAAGGCAAGCTCGACCAGATCGTCCCGCCGACCGGCCAGGAGATCGACTTCGAGCAGATCCACGTGCTCGATGTCCGTGACGGCAAGGTGATCCGGCACGAGGCGGTCCGTGACGACATCACGATGCTGGGCCAGCTCGGTGTTTTCCCGCCCTCGCCGGCGGTAGGCCTGCGCATGGTGGGCTGGAAGCTGAGCGGCCGCGCGACCCGCGAGGCTGCCGCCACGGCCCAGAAGGCGGCCGACGCCGCCGCGCAGCTGTCGACCGCCCACGCCTGAAGCCTCAGCGGCAGAAGCGAAGTGCCGTGGCGGTGAGGGTTGCGGCGCAGCGGATGGTGTCGGAGATGCTGACCCACTCGACGGCGGCGTGGGCGCCGTCGCCGGCCGGTCCGAACAGGACGGTGGGGATGCCGGCGGCGGAGATGAAGGCGGAGTCGGCCCAGTAGCTGACGCCGGTGATCTCGGCCCCGCTGACCTCGGCCAGGACGGAGACGACCGCGCTGTCGTCGGCGGTCTCGAAGGGCTCGCGGGACATGGTGGTGCGGGACTTCGCGGTCAGGGAGGGATCGGAGGCCTGGCAGGAGGCCAACAGCTCGGTGACGTCACGCTCGACGTCGGCCACGGTCTCGCCGGGCAGGGTGCGGCGCTCGATGGTGAGCACGCAACGGTCGGGCACGGTGGATTCCTCGCGGCCGCCGGAGATCAGGGAGGCGTGTAGGGTGCCGGGGCCGAGGTGGGGGTGCTCACGGCCGCGGAGGGCGGCGTTCAAACGGTCGAGGGCGACGAGCACGGGGCCGGTGCGCATGATGGCGTCGACGCCGAGGTGGGGGCGTGAGCCATGGGCGGCTTGGCCGACGACCTCGATCTCGGTCCAGACGAAACCCTTGTGCGCCACGGCGACGGTGGACTCGGTGGGCTCGCACACGATGGCGGCGTCGGCGCTGAGCACGGTCAGCACCTCCTGCACGCCGAGGCTGGCGTACTCCTCGTCGGCGACGCAGGCGACGACGACCTCTCCGGCCAGGGAGTCCACATTGGCGTCACGGCAGGCGATGAGCGCGGCGGCGAGACCGGCCTTCATGTCGTACGAGCCACGGCCGTAGAGGCGATCGCCGTCCACATAGGACGTCAAGGAGTCGCCGAAACCAACAGTGTCCAGGTGTCCGCAGAGCATGAGCCGCCGGCCCGGGCCGCCGCGCGTGGTGCGGACGATCACGCTGGGGCGGCCCGGAGTTGCCTCCAACACCTCGACCGCCAGACCCGCCTCCCGCGCCCAGGAGGCTACGAAGTCGGCGATCTCCCGCTCGCCGGCGGCGCCGGGAACCAGGGACGGGCTGACGGAATCGATGTCCACCAAGCGCTTCAGCAGCTCGTCGACGGTCATGCGTGACGTCCTTCCGTGCTGATCAACACGATGGTCCCGTCGAACGGGATGTCCAGGACGGGCCGGGCGGCGCGGACGCCGGCCAAGGTGGCGGCGCCGCAGGGGCCGGCGTTGACGCCGAGGGCCTTGAGGTCGGAGACGGCCTGCGCGGCGTCTTCGTCCCGCACGGCGACGGCGGAGTCGAGACCGGCCAGTAGGTCGGGAAACGCTGTGCTGGAGGCGGTTCCGCAGTTCAGCCCGGCCATCACCGTGGCGGAGGTGTCGATGGAGACGAGCCGGCCGGCGTCCAGACTGGACAGAACACAGGGTGCGTGAGTCGGTTCGACGCCGAGCAGCGAGACGGCTCCGGGCGTGCTCCGATAGTGCCGGACCGCCGCCTGGGCCAGGGATCCGACGCCCATGGGCACCACGACGAGCGAGGGGGAGACGTCGATCTCCCGGAACAGCGTGGAATACCCGTCGACGATGGCGGTCGGAATCTCCTCGTAGCCGTCCCAAGCCGTGTCCTGCACCAGGATCCCGTCGGCGGCCGCAGCGAGCCGGCAGGCCTCGTCGTACGAGCCGTCGACGCGCACGACCTGGGCGCCCTCGCCGGCGATCGCGTCGACGGCGGGCTGCCCGACGGCCGCCGGCACGAACACCGTGGCGGAAATCCCCAGCAGGCGGGCGAAATGCGCCACCGCACGGCCGTGATTGCCGTCGGTCGCGGTCGTCAGCCGGATCCCCCGGCCAGAAACGTGAGCCCGAAGCCCGTCCAGGGTCTGCGGGCCGTCGGGGTCGACCAGGGCCTGCCGGATGCCCCAGGACGCGCCGAGCACCTTGAACGCCGGCAGCCCGAGCCGCGACGACTCGTCCTTCACCAGCACCCGGCCGACGCCCAGCTCCACGGCCAGTTTCGGCACGTCGACCAGCGGCGTCGGCTGGTAGCCCGGCAGGCCGCGGTGGAAGGCCTGGGGGCCGGTCGGCGGGGCCGGGCAGCGCCAGAACCGGGCTTCCGGGCGTCGGTAGACGGTCATGTCCCCAGTCTGCGGCCCGTAACCGTGAAGGAAAAGCGATCTTTCGTGGCCTATACCATCCACTTTCTCTTACCATTGGTCGCATGCTCGACCTGCACCGACTGCGTCTGCTCAAGGAGCTGCACACCCGCGGAACCCTCGCCGCCGTGGCCGCGGCCCTGGGCTACAGCAGCTCGGCGGTGTCACAACAGCTTTCCCTGCTGGAGAAGGAAGCCGGCGCTCCGCTGCTCGAACGCGTCGGCCGCGGCGTCCGGCTCACCCCGCAGGCGCTGATCCTGGTCCGGCACGCCGAGGCCGTCCTCAACCGTCTGGAGCAGGCCGAGGCCGAGATCGAGGCCTCGCTGACCGCGCCGACGGGCGTCATCCGCATCGCCGCCTTCCAGACGGCGATGCTCACGCTGACGCCACCACTGCTGGATCTGCTGGCACGAGACGCACCCAAGCTGCGACTTGATGCCGTCCAACACGAGCCCGAACGAGCCCTGTCCCTGCTCACCGCCGGGGCCTGCGACCTGGTGCTGGCCGAGGAGTATCCCTGCTACCCCCTGCTGCTGCGGCCCGGCCTCGACCGTGTGGACGTCGGCCCCGACCCGATGCGCCTGGCCCTGCCGCCCGCCCTGGCCGGCCGTTCCCTGAGCCAACTGTCCGACCAGCGCTGGATCCTCGAACCGGCCGACACCGAAAGCGGCCGCTGGGCGCGGGCGCTGTGCCGCGCGGCCGGCTTCGAACCCGACGTCGCCTTCGACTCCACCGACATCGTCACCCACATCCGGCTGGTGGAAACCGGCCACGCCGTGGCGATCCTGCCCGACCTGGTCTGGCCGCACACGCCGCCCGACGCGCCGGAGCTCGGACATCGCCACATCTACACGTGCGCCCGCGAAGGCGCGCACCGGCGCCCCGGCGTGGTGGCGGTCCGGGCGGCGCTGAAGGCCGTCTACTCGAAGCGGGTGGGGTCGCCCGCGCCGTAGCGGACGATCTCCGGCGTGCCGTCGGAGAAGTCGATGACCGTGGTGGGCTCGGTGCCGCAGTCGCCGGAGTCGATCACGGCGTCGAGCACGTGGTCGAGCAGCTCCTTGATCTCCCAGCCCTGGGTCATGGGCTCCTCCTGGTCGGGCAGCAGCAGCGTGCTGGAGACCAGCGGCTCGCCCAGCTCGGCCAGCAGCGTCTGGGTGACGACGTGCTCGGGGATGCGCACGCCGACGGTCTTCTTCTTGGGGTGCATGAGCCGCCGCGGCACCTCCTTGGTGGCCGGCAGGATGAACGTGTAGCTGCCGGGGGTGCTCGCCTTGATCGCCCGGAACACCGCGTTGTCCACGATCACGAGCTGCCCGAGCTGGGCGAAGTCGCGGCAGACGAGCGTGAAGTGGTGCCGGTCGTCGAGGTGGCGGATCGAGCGGATCCGGTCGAGGCCCTCGCGGTTGCCCAGTTGGCAGCCCAGCGCGAAGCACGAGTCCGTGGGGTAGGCGATCAGCCCGTCCTCGTGCAGGATGTCGATCACCTGGCCGATGGACCGCTTCTGCGGGTTCGCCGGATGCACGTCGAAGTACCTGGCCATGCCGTTGATCCTAGGTGCGTCCCGGCCGGTCCCGCTCAGCGGACCACACCAGGCGCAGCGCGAGCACGTCCGTCCCGACGGGACTGTCCCGCGTGACCAGGCCTTCGACCGTCCAGGGGCCGGGAATCCGGGCGAGCAGGGCCCGAAGGGCGACCACGGCCTGGCGCCGGGCCAGGTGGGCGCCGAGGCAGAAGTGGATGCCGTGGCCGAAGGACAGGTGCGGGTTGGGGGATCGCCGCACGTCGAAGGCGTTCGGCCGGTCGAAGACGGCGGGATCGCGGTTGGCGGCGGCCAGGGAGACGATGATCCGCTGCCCGGCGGCGAAGGCCTCGCCGCCGAGGACGCCGGCGCGCGTGGCGAAGCGGTCGGTGCCGCCGGCGGACGGCCGCAGGCGGAGCACTTCCTCGATCGCCGACGGCACAAGATCGGGGTCGGCCCGCAGCGTCGAGACGTGGTCGGCCACGCTCAGCACCGTGTTGACCAGCAGCGTCTTCGTCGTCTCATGGCCGTTGATCAGCAGCAACGAGGCGAGGTTGACGATCTCGTCGGCGGTGAGACCGCTTTCCCTCAGCTCGGCGACGATGCCGCCCTCGGACGACGGAACCGTGCGCAGGTAGTCGCGAAGCTCCGAGACCGCCGACTCGAAGGCCGGACGGGCCTCGGGTTGGCCGAAGAACATGGTGATCGCGTCGGTCCAGCGCACGAAATCCGCCTCACGGTCGGCGGACACGCCGAGGAGGGCGGCCAGCGTGGCGATCGGCAGCGGATGGGCGAACCCGGTGATGAAGTCGGACGCCGGCGTCAGCTCGTCGAGCAGGCGGGCGGCGCGGGACTCGATGGACGGGGTCAGGGCGTCCACGGTTCGTGGCGTGAAGGCGCGGCTGACCAGGCGTCGCAACTCGTGGTGCCGCGGCGGGTCCATGGCCGACATGCTGTGCAGCACGGGATTGTCGCGGTGCGGGACTTCGCTTGCGCTGTAACGGATCTCGTCGGACGAGAACAGGTCGTGCGTGGTGAGCACCTCGTCCACGAGGGCATGGCTGCGTACGAACATGTCGCGAAGTCTGGCGCGGTTCAGGCCGGCGAGGATTGGAGAAAACGGCCGTGCAGCGCCTTGGGGGACTGGCCCGTCGCGGCACGGAACTCGGCGATCAGGTGCGGCTGGTCGTAGAAACCGCACCGCTGCGCGATATCCGCCCACGACGGCCGTTCGACGGACCGGGCCAGCCGCAGGGCGGCATGGAGCCGGACGACTCGCCCGTAAGCCTTGGGGCGCAAGCCGACGGCGAGGGAGAAGCGCCGCCGCAGCTGCCGTTCCGACAGGCCAACCGTCGCGGCGAGGTCGTTGACCCGCGCTGTCGGGTCGTCCTGGAGCGCACGCACCGCTTGCTGCACGGCGAAATCGTTGTCATGAAGGGAAAAACCGTCCAGGAACTTCACCGCTGACGCCATCCGTGACCGCGGAGATCCCGGCTCGACCCGACCGAAAGGCATGCCGCCCAAAGGGACCTCGTCCGCGGCGACGCCGAGCGACAGGCAGGCGCCCGGCCGCAGGCGGAGACCGACCAGTCCGCCCGGCGGCAGCGGGGCCGTCCGCACGCTCACCTCGGGGCCGGCGAGCCACAGCGTGCCGTCGGCGAACACCAGCAGGTCGACGGCCGGATAGGGCAGCGGGAGGGCCGCCGAGTCGATCCAGCGCCCCTCGATCAGAGCCGACACGGCAGTCAGCCTAGGGCGGCCAGGGCCTGCCGGGCCAGCCAGTTTTCGGCGTCGTCCCAGGTCCAGCCGTTGTCACGCACCAGCGAGCGCCACGAGTGCAGGCCGAAGTAGAACCACAGCACCGCCGTGGTGCGCTCGGCGTCCTCGACCAATCCCTTGTCCCGCAGGTGTTCCGCGATCTGCCCCAGCGTCTCCCGGTACTGGCCGGTGGCGAAGGCCCAGAGCTGGGCGGCGTTCTCGTGCACCGGCATCGCGCCGAAGATGATGTCCACGGCCTGTTCCTGCGACTCGTTGCCCAGCCGGGTGCCGTGGGCCAGCAGGGCCAACGCCGTCGGCAGGTCGTCGGTGAGCCGGATCTCGGCGAGGTTCGCGTCACCGCCGGAGTTGCGGATCGCCTCGGCCAGCACCTCGTCGAGGATGTCGGACTTGCTGCCGGCGCTGGAGTACACGGTCTGCTGCGCGACGCCGGCCGCCCGGGCGATGTCCGCCACCGTGACGCGGGCGTATCCGTTGGTGGCGAACAACTCCGCCGCCGCGCGCACGATGTCCCGCCGGGTCTCGGCGGCCTCCTGCGCGCGGCGGGGGGAGTGGTAGGGACGGCCACCGGTCACTTGACGGCCGACCTCAACTCCGCGGCGATCTCGGCGGGCGTGGGCATGGCGGCGATCTCCTTGGCGATCGAGGCGGCGGCCTCGCGGTAGCGGAACTCGTCCAACACTGTACGCACCGCGTCCGCCACCGCCGACGGCGTCGCCTCGTCCGGCTGCAGCGCGATGCCCGCCCCGGCCGCCGCGACCTGCGCCGCGTTCATGAAGTTGTCGGCCCCGGCCGGCACGACGACCATGGGGACGCCACGGGACATCGAGCCCAGCATCGTGCCGGCGCCGCCGTGGGTGAGCACCAGTTCGACGCCCTCCAGCAGGGAGTCCAGCGCCGTGAACGGGACGAAGGTCACGCGGCTCGGGTCGACGTCGTACTGCGACGCATCCGTGGCCAGGCCCAGCGTCGCCACGATGTCAATGTCCATCATGGACAGTTCCCGGAGCAGTGGGGCCAGCGTTTCCGGCTTGTTGTACCAGGTTCCGAAGGTCACCAGCACGCGCGGCCGCGGCGAGGTGTTCGGCGGCGTCGCCGTGCTGCCGCCGCGGTGCGCCTCCGGCCGCAGCGCCCGCCAGCCCTCCGGGTGTTGCCAGCCTTCCGACTGCAACGCGGGCGGGCAGGTGTCGAGGAACCAGGTGTCCGCCGGCATCGGGAGCTCCCGCGCCGCGTGGGCGGCCCGGGCCCGGTCGTCGAGGAAGTCCAGGAGCATCGGCGGCGCCGCCGGGCCCAGCGCCAGCGTGGCCATCGGCACGCCGCGATCGGCCGCCACCAGCGGGCCGAGGTAGTCGAACCGCTCGCGGAGCACCAGATCCGGCCGGAACGCCGCCCCCGCCGCCAGCGCCTCGTCGCCACCCATGTCGACGCGGACGTCCACGAAGAACGCCCTGGCGGCCTGGGGCGTCGGGTGCACGAAGGGGTTGTCCCCGGTGCGACGGGTCGTCTCCTCGCCGAGCACGTCGGGCATCGGCCCGGCCGCGTACAGCGGAATGTTCTCCAGGTTCAGCACCCGCGCGACACCCGCGGCCGTCACGAACGCCAGCTCGTCGCCCTGCGCGCGCAGCGCCCGGGCCAGCGGCAGCAGGGGGAACAGGTGGCCGTGCTGAGGAATACTCGACAGTAGAACTCGCATATTCATTAGAGTACACATCTGATGAATAGATTCGGCGCCCAGTGACGGTCGGGCGGCCACCCTTGCCCGAACAACCGCTGCCCGAAACCGTATTTCGGTGTGTCTGAGAGCGTGACTCGCGGTTTTTGCTGCTGAGTCTTGTTGGTGGACCTACTAGCATGAGGCCATGAGACGGACCTCGTTCGCGCACTGGCCGTGCTCGGTCGCCCGCACCATGGACCTGCTCGGGGACTGGTGGACGCCGCTGGTCCTGCGCGAGTCGTTCTACGGAATCCGCCGCTTCGATGAGTTCCAGCAGGCGCTGGGCATCGCCCGCAACACGCTCGTCGACCGGCTCCGGCGACTGGTCGACGAAGGCCTGCTGGAGAAGGTGCCCTACCAGACCGAACCGGTGCGACACGACTACGTGCTGACCGAGAAGGGCAGCGACTTCTGGCAGGTGCTGGCCGCGATGATGACGTGGGGCGACCGCTGGCTGGCCGACGAGGCCGGGCCGCCGATCACGCTGCATCACGACTCGTGCGGCCACGACACCCACGCCGAAGTGGTGTGCGGGCACTGCAAGGAGCCGCTGACCGCCGCCGACGTGCGGCACCGGATGGGCCCCGGCTACCCGCCGAAGCTGGCCGCCCGACCCGACATCGCGGCCAGATTTGCCGCCCAAGATGACCGTTGACATGCTGAGTCTATCTAAGAGACCATCCGTTCATGGAGTGGACCGGAGCCAGGTACGCCGACAAGCCGACGGTGCAGGTGCGGACCTGGATCGACGGCCCGCCCGAACGCGTGTGGGCGGTCGTCGCCGACGTCACGCTGATGCCGGAGATGAGCGACGAGCTGCAGAAGGTCACCTGGTGTGACGACGCGGCCGGGCCGGCGCTGGGGGCGCGGTTCGTCGGCGCGAGCAAGCACGAGGCGCTGGGGGAGTGGGCCACGACCTCGCAGATCGTCGAGTTCGAGCCGCCGCGCGTGTTCGGCTGGGCGGTGCAGGACCCGGAGAACCCGACTTCCTCGTGGCGGTTCACGCTGGAGCCGCGCGACGGCGGCACCGAGCTGACCCAGTGGATGCAGCTGGGCCCGGCACGTTCCGGACTGTCGCGGGCGATCGACCGGATGCCGGACAAGGAACAGAAGATCGTCTTCGTCCGGCTGCGGGAGTTCGAGAACGCCATCACCGGCACGCTGGCCCAGATCAAGCAGCGGGTGGAGAACCCGTGATGCGCACCGCGACGACGATCGAGGCGTCCAGCGACTGGTCCGGCACCCTGGATTTCGTGCTGGAGGCGGAAAAGCTCGGCCTGGACACCTGTTGGGTCGCGGAGGCCTGGGGCTCGGACGCGCCGTCCGTGCTGGGCTTCCTCGCCGCCCGCACGGACCGGATTCGGCTTGGCTCCGGCATTATCCAGCTCGGCACCCGAACTCCGGTCGCCATCGCCCAGGCGGCGTTGACGTTGGCGCAGCTGTCGGACGGCCGGTTTGCCTTGGGGCTGGGCGCTTCCGGGCCGCAGGTGATGCAGGGGCTGCACGGCGTGCCGTTCGACCGGCCGCTGAGTCGCATGCGTGAGACGGTGCAGATCATCCGCGAGGCCTTCGCCGGCGAGAAGATCTCCTTTGCCGGCAAGCACTTCACCGTGCCGCTGGCCGGCGAGGGCATCCGGCCGATGCGGCTGTCCATCGCGCCCAACCCGGACATCCCGATCTACCTGGCCACGCTGTCGCCGAAGATGCTGGAGCTGACCGGCGAGATCGCCGACGGCTGGCTGGGCACCAGTTTCGTGCCGGAGGGCTCGGCCGCGTACTTCACGCATCTCGACGCAGGCTTGGCCAAGTCCGGGCGCACGCGGCGTGATCTCGACGTCTGCCAGGGCGCCGAGGTCGCGTTTGCGGCGGACGAGGAAGCGCTGCGGGACATGGTCGCCGGCCGCAAGAAGGAGCTGGCGTTCAGCCTGGGCGGCATGGGTTCGGCCAGCGTCAACTTCTACAACGACGCCTACAGCCGGCAGGGCTGGGCCGAGGTCGCCGCCGAGGTGCGGGAACGGTGGCAGGCCGGCGATCGGGACGGCGCCGCCGCGCTCGTCACCGACGACATGGTGCTGGCGACGACGCTGATCGGCACCGAGGCGATGGTGCGGGAGCGTTTGCGGGTGTGGCGGGACGCGGGCGTTGACCTGGTGCGCATGTACCCGGCCGGCGAGACCGTGGACGCCAAGCTGGAAAACCTGGGCCGGGCACTGGATATCGTGCACGATATCGGCTGAGCGGGCCCGGCTTCTCGGACGTAGCATGCCCCCATGTCCGAGATGAGCACGTGGGAGTCGATGCGGACGCGGATCCACGCCCAGCTGGAGCGGCAGACCGGCGCCGGCGTGGCGGAGTGGAACGAGCGCATCGCCGCCGCCGGCCTCGCGGACGAGCCGGCGCTGCGGGCGTGGCTCAACGGACAGGGTGTCGGCGGCTACCCGCAGATGCTGCTCGTGTACGAGGCGTTCGGTTATCCCGATTTCCTGCTCGCCACCGCGGACGAGTTGGTCGACGGCCAGTACGCCGATCGCCAGCAACTGCGGCCGATCTTCGACGCCGTGGTCGCCGCGGCGAGCGGATTCGACGGTGTCACGATTCAGGCGCGCAAGACCTACGTGTCGCTGGTGTCGCCGCGACGGACCTTCGCCGTCGTCAAGGCGACCACACGGGCCCGGGTCGATCTCGGGCTGCGGCTGCCGGGCCTGTCGCCGCAGGGCTGCCTGGTAGCGGCCAGGAGTCTCGGCAACGAGAACATCAATCTCCGGATCCCGTTGTCCGCCATGGACAATCTCGACGGCGACGCGCTGTCGTGGCTGCGCCGGGCATATGAGGACAACAGCTAAGCCGAACGGCACTCGGCATTTGCGTCGTTCGGCCGCGTTGCCTCCACAGGGAATGCTCCAAGCGTGTGGCGTTGGTCGACGGGGCCGGGAAATTGGGGATCATGGCTGGGCCCGGCCGTGCTCTCGCCGTCGATGGAGGCCCCGCCATGCCCGACTCCCTCTCGCGCCGCCAGGTCCTGCGTGGCTCGGGTCTCGCCGTCGCCACCACCCTGCTGGGTCGTTTCCCGGCCGGGGCAAGCAGTCTGCCCGTGCTCGGCGAGTACGACGTGGTCGTCGTCGGCTCCGGCGCCTCCGGAATGACCGCGGCGCTGACCGCCGCCAAGCGCGGGCTGAGCTGCGTGGTGGTGGAGAAGGCCCCGACCTTCGGCGGCTCCGCCGCGCGGTCCGGGGCCGGGATCTGGATCCCCAACAACCCCGTCGTGCTCGCGGCCGGTGTGCCCGACACCTACGCCAAGGCCACCCAGTACCTGGCCGCCGTCGTCGGCAACGGCTCGACGCCCGAGCGGCAGAAGGCGTTCCTGGACAACGGCCCGGCGATGATCTCCTTCGTCCTCAACAACAGTCCGCTGCGCTTCCGCTTCATGGACGGCTACAGCGACTACTACCCTGAGCTGCCCGGCGGTATGCCCAACGGCCGGTCCATCGAGCCGGACATGTTCGACGGCAACCTGCTCGGGGCCGAGCTCGCCCACCTGAACCCGTCGTATCTGGCCGTGCCGGCCGGGCTCGTGGTGTTCAGCTCCGAGTACAAGTGGCTGAACCTGGCCGCTGTCAACGCAAAGGGCGTCGCCGTCGCCGCCGGCTGCCTCGCTCGCGGCACGTCCGCCACGTCCGCCGGGCAGAAGCCGTTGACCATGGGGCAGGCGCTGGCCGCTGGTCTGCGCGCCGGGCTCATGGGGGCCAATGTTCCCGTGTGGCTCAACACTCCGCTGTCCGACCTGCACGTCGAGGGCGACCGCGTCACCGGTGTTGTCGTTACCAGCAACGGAGTTCCGAGCCTGGTGCGGGCCCGTCGCGGCGTGGTCATCGGGTCCGGCGGGTTCGAGCACAACGCCGACATGCGCGTGCAGTACCAGCGGCAGCCGATCACTACATATTGGACGGTGGGGGCCAAGGAGAACACCGGTGACGGCATCCAGGCCGGGCACCGCCTCGGCGCCGCGCTGAACCTGATGGAGGACTCCTGGTGGGGCCCGGCCATTCCGCTGCCCGACGAGCCGTACTTCTGCCTGGCCGAGCGGACCCTGCCCGGCAGCATCCTGGTCAACCAGGCCGGGCAGCGGTTCGTCAACGAGGCCGCGCCGTACAGCGACGTCGTGCACGTCATGTACGACAAGAACCCCGGTGCGCCGGACATTCCCGCCTGGTTGATCACCGACCAGAACTACCGCAACCGCTACCTGTTCCGTGACGTGCTGCCCGCGCTGCCGCTGCCCGACGCCTGGTACCAGTCGGGCTCGGTGGTCAACGCCTGGTCCATCGAGGATCTCGCCGCCAAGATCGGCGTGCCTCCGGCCACGCTGCGCACCACCGTCAACCGCTTCAACGGCTTCGCCTTCAGCGGCGTCGACGCCGACCAGAACCGGGGCCGCAGCGCCTACGACCACTACTACACCGATCCAGCGGTGTTCCCCAACTCCTGCCTCGCCCCGCTGTGGGAGGCGCCCTTCTACGCCTTCAAGATCGTGCCCGGCGACCTCGGCACCAAGGGCGGCCTCGTCACCGACGCCCGGGCCCGGGTGCTGCGCGAGGACGGCTCCGTGATCCCCGGCCTGTGGGCCGCCGGCAACGCCAGCGCCGCCGTCATGGGCCACAGCTACGCCGGCGCCGGCTCCACCATCGGCCCCGCCATGACCTTCGGCTACGTGGCCGCCAACGACATAGCCACCACCTGACGTGTTCGGAAGTCGACGTATGGGTGCCTGAGAGCGGGACTCGCGGTTCAGGGGATGTGGAGGCCGGCGCGGCGGAGCGACTCTTCCACCCGGAGGCGTTCGATCTCCTTGTCCATGCCTTCGGGGAAGTCGTCGAGGTGCTGGTCGATGTCCAGGGCGTGGCAGGCCTGGCGGAGGAGGTCGTCGTAGGCCTGCCGGGCGGCGTAGCGGCGGACGGCGGGCGTGCCGGGCTCGAAGTCCAGCAGGGTGCGATGCACGTGCCGGAGGCGCTGGGCCAGGAACTGGATGGAGGGCCCGGTGGGGCTGGGACCGCGGCGGCGCACGAGGAACCAGTCCATGATCCGAGGGGCCTGGAGGATCAGCCAGCAGAAGGCCGCCGGCACCATCGTCAGCACGAGGTACAGCAGCAGGTTGGCAACAGCCGCGCCGGCCACAGCTCATCCTAGTTCCGCCGGGTAGGGTCGGCCGAGTGATTAACGAGCCGATGGGGCTGTTCCACGACGTGGCCGCGACGGTGCCGGCGTACGGCAAGTTCCTGGCCGAGCGCGGGATCGATCCGGCCAAGGTGACCGGATTCGCCGAGCTGCCGCTGCTGGACAAGAACTCCTACCATCGGCGGTATCCGCTGCCGCAGCTGTGCCGTGAGGGCCGGCTGGACGCGCTGGACATGATCGCCGTCTCCTCCGGGTCGAGCGGGGAGCCCACGATCTGGCCCCGGTCGGTCCAGGACGAGGTCCACATCACCGAGCGGTTCGAGCAGATCTTCCGTGACGGCTTCGACGCCGCCGGCAAGTCGACGCTGGCGGTGATCTGCTTCCCGCTGGGCACCTGGGTCGGCGGCCTGTTCACGCTGGCCTGCGTGCGGCACCTGGCGGCCAAGGGCTACCGGATCACCACGGTCGCGCCGGGCAACAACAAGGCCGAGATCCTGCGGGTGATCCCGGAACTGGCCCAGCACTTCGACCAGACGGTCCTGCTGGGCTACCCGCCGTTCGTCAAGGACGTCATCGACTCCGGCGAACACTGGGACCGATACCACGTCAAACTGGTGCTGGCCGGCGAGGTGTTCAGCGAGGAGTGGCGCGACCTGGTGTCGCAGCGGGCGGCCATCGAGGACCCGATCCGTCACGTGGCCTCGCTGTACGGCACGGCCGACGCCGGCGTCCTGGGCAACGAGACGGCGCTTTCCGTCAGCATCAGGCGTTTTCTGGCCGGCCGCCCGGACCTGGCCCGTGAGCTGTTCGGCGACTCCCGGCTGCCGACGCTGGTGCAGTACGACCCGGCCAGCCGGTACTTCGAGACGCACGAGGGCACGCTGCTGTTCAGTGGTGACAACGGAATCCCGCTGATCCGCTACCACATCGCCGACGAGGGCGGCGTCATCGGGCACGCCGAGATGCTGGAGTTCTGCCGTGCCAACGGTTTCGAGCCGCCGAAGGGCGACGACCTGCCGTTCGTCTTCGTGTTCGGGCGGTCCCTGTTCACGGTGTCGTTCTTCGGCGCCAACGTGTATCCGGAGAACGTGACCGTCGGCCTGGAGCAGCCGGGCATCAGCGACTTCGTGACGGGCAAGTTCGTGCTGGAGGCGGTCGAGGACGACCATCGCGACCGACGGCTGCGGATCACCGTCGAGCTGGCGCCGGGCAGGACCGGCGACGTCGATGCGGTGGCTGTCTCGATCCGGGACCAGCTGCTCCGGCTGAACAGCGAGTTCGCCCACTACGTGCCGGCCGAGCGGCAGTTGCCCGAGGTGGAGCTGCGGCCGGCCGGCGACCCCGAGTACTTCCCGGTCGGCGTGAAGCACCGGTACACCCGAACCGGCCGCTGAGCTCCTCAGGCGGGCGAGGCCGCGACGTCCAGATTCCGGGCCGTCGACGCGAGAATGAGGTCGAGCCCGAACCGGAACCGGGTCTCGTACTCGTCGTCGGCCAGGTGCGGCAGCACCAGCGCCAGCGACGGGAACCGCCCGGTGCCGGCCACCTCGTCGGCCAGCGTGCCCGGGGTGCCCTGTTCCTCCTGCGCCAGCCCCAACGTGAAGTAGATGATCGTCCAACACGTCCACGCCGCGGCCGGGGCCGGCAGGCCGCCGTCCAGCAGCGCGGCCACGAGCGTGTCGGCGGCGGCCAGCGTGGCCGGCTCCGCGCCGAAGGTGCTGCCGACCAGCCGGCCGCCGTCCCGATGCGACAACAGCGCCCGGCGATAACGGTGCGCAAGGGCGCTGACCCGTTCGCGCCAGTCCTCCGGCAGGCCGTCCAGGTCGATCTCGGCCAGCACCGCGTCGGCCATCAGGTCGTGCAGCCGGGCCTTGGTCTTCACGTGCCAGGACACGGTGTTCAGCCGCACGCCGATCCGCGCCGCCACCGCCCGCAGCGTCACGGCGTCGAAACCGGACTCGTCCAGCAGCTCCAGCGCGGTCCGCACGATCACGTCCAGCTGCGACGGGGATTCCCGGCCCCGCAACGGCGGCCGCGCGCTGGACCGGCGCATCCGGTCCAGGGCAACCGAATCCCGGTCCCGCTGGACCGGGGCCGGCAGCGTGCTCGGCCGGTCCCGCGCCACCCGCAGGCCGTCCAGCAGGAAACCGACCGCCCGCTGGCGCAGATCGCCCGCCGCCTGCACGGACAGCGCCAGCGGCATCAGGTCGGACGGCTCGAAGTCGGCCCGCAGCTGCCCGGCCTCCTTGGCCCGCAGCACCAGCGCCGCCACGTGCTCGGCGATGCGGTGCTGGGCGGCCTCGACCAGATCCACCAGGCCGGTGCGGGCACAGCCCAGTATCTCCGCGTACGAACCGGTGAGCAGCTCGTGCCAGCCCTTGTCGGCGGCGATGTCCACCGCCATGCGCTCCAGGAACGCGGCCATTCCCGTCCACGGGTCGGTCGCGACGGCGGCGACCCGGGCCAGCTCCTCGGCCTCGGCCACCCGCGCCGCGTACACGCCGTGCACCAGGTCGTCCTTGCTCGCGAACCACCGGTACACCGTGGCCACACCGACGTCGGCCTGCTTGGCGACGTCGGCGAGGGTGGCCGACAGGCCCTGCGACGCGAACACCTCGGCCGCCGCGTCCAGGATGCGGGTCTCGCGCATGGGCCCAGCGTACCGCAGATGGGTCACTCCACAGTGGACGACTAGTGACCAGCCGCCCGGCGGCGGTGTCCCTCCGCGTACGCCCGCTTCCGGTACGCCAGCACGGGATCGTCCGAAAGCTCTATTCCGTCGGTCAACCGGGTCGGATCGAACACGCTCCGGTCCCAGAACTCCTGGTCCGCCACCGGTTTCGAGATCTCCAGCCGGCCGGTGTCGATCTCCGGCCGGTCGGACGGCCAGGCCTGCGTGGGATCGGCGGTCGGGTCCTCCGGCCCGGCGAACTGCACCATGAGGCGGAAGGAGACCGGCATGCGCTCGGTCACCTCGTCCAGCAGGTGACCCGGCCCCCAGTCGGCGGTGTCGGCCGCCGTCAGGTGGCGCAGTCCGGCCTCGGGTTCCCAGCGGTAGCGCACGAACCGGCGCACGCCGTCCGGGCCCACCCAGACGAACGCGTGCTGGGCCCAGAACCGGATGGTGGCGTAGCTTTCCGGCACGGGGATGGTGGCCGCCTCCTGGAAGGCGTTGACGGACTCCGGGTTCGCGGTGATGAACGCGATCACCGCGTCGGCCCGCTCCTGGCTGTCCCGCGGCTTGTCGGTCAGCGCCCGGGTCATGTCCAGGAACTTGGCCGGCGTGGACGCCATGAACACCGGCACGTTGAGCGACACCAGGTCCGTCTCCGGCGACAGGAACTTCACCGACATGCCCCGCACCACCGTGGCGCCGCCGTCCGGCTCGCCCGGATCGCCGGCGGTGTTGGAGTAGCGGACGATCGCCGGCGTCGGCTCGGCCGCCAGGTGCGCGGCCGTGGTGTACGCGGCGGCCGCGCCGGACGGGGTGAACACGGCGTCGTAGCAGCGGCCGAGGGCGTGGGCCCGGCGGAAACCGGGATGCAGCCCGGACATCCGCTCCATCGCGTCGACAACGGTCACGGGGTCGGTCAAGGTAGCGCTCCGAGGATCAGGCCGGCGACCAGCTCGGGCTTCTCGTTGGGCAGGAACCAACTCGTGCCCGGCACGGTCACCACTGTGGTGGTGGCAGAGGCGGTCAGGGTGCGGCGCTCGGCCGCGGTGAGCCCGCCGTCGCCGCGTTCGGCGTGCACGACCCAGGTCGGCACACCGGTGTCACACAGCCGCGAGGCGACGGACCCGTGTCCCCGAAGGTAGCCCAGATACGCCCGGATCAGCCGCCTGATCTGGACCGGACTGTTCTTCCGCACCTCGTTTCCGAGCACGTTTCGCCGCTCCGGCGGCAGTTGTGCGGCACTGAGCGCCACATCCGTGAACCCCAGCATGATCCGGTACGGCAGCGAGCCCAGCACGAGCGCCAGCCGGTCGAGCACGCGCAGCGTCAGCAGCTCGTCGCGGACGGAGAAACTGGGCCCCAGCAGGACGATCGGGCCGGTGAAGCCCTCGGTCGCGGCCATCTCCAGCGCCACGTTGGCGCCCATGCTGTAGCCCAGGACCACCGCGCAGTCGTGCTCGGTGGCCAGCTTCATGGCCTCGTGCGCGCACGCCTCGACGCCCGGATCCTCCGGCGGCGGCGAACCGCCGTGGCCGGGCAGCGTGGCGGCGACCAGTCTGAGGCCGGCCAGTTCGGGCCTGGCCACCACTTCGGCGTAGAACTCGGCGGTGCTCAGCCCGCCCGACAGCAGCAGCACGGAGGCCGCCGCGTCGCGCGGGCCGTGCACCCGAATGTCCCACTCCATGGCGTCCCCCCGGTTCACGCCATGGTAGTTCGTCCAACCGGGACCGGTCAGTACCCGTCGTGGTGACGCAGCCAGCTCATGCTGCTGCCGCGGCCCAGCGGAGTGAGGTCCAGGTAGTTGTCGATGGTGTGGACCATGTCCATCGACTCCCCGAAGCCCGAGTAGGTGTGGTAGATGTCGTCGCCCTCGCGGAGGAAGACGCTGGCCCCACCCTGCTCCGTCTTGTCCACTGTCGCCGAGAAATCATCGTTGAAGTCGCTGTCGTGCGAGGAGTACCACGGCACGGTCCAGCCCATGCGCTCGCGGAACGGCAGGATCTTCTCGATCTGGGCCCGGGACACCAGGGCCAGCGTGGTGTCGCGGACGTGCAGGTGCGACAGGTGGCCGATGTTGTCGACCAGGTAGGAACACCACTTGCAGCCCTGCTGCCAGCTCGGGTCGAACATGAAGTGGTAGACGATGAGCTGGCGACGGCCCTCGAACAGGTCGAGCAGGCTCACCTCGCCGTCGGCGCCCCGGAAGACGTACTTCTTGTCCACGCGGACCACCGGCAGCTGCTGGCGGGCGGTGCGGACGGATTCCTGGACGGCGGCCAGCTCCTGCTCACGGACCTGCAGCTCCTTGAGCGCGGCCTGCCACTGCTCGGGCTCCACAACCTTCATCACGGCTCCTTTTCGGGTCGGTCACCCCTTGGTCGGAGCCGGTTCGCGATTCTCTACACGATCCGGCCGGCGGATTTCACCTGCCGCCCCAGCGGGGCCGTGTCGACCTGGAGCACGCCCGGCAGGCCGCCGATCCGGTCGGCCAGGTAGTCGTAGAGCCCGTCGAGGTCGCGCACGACCAGGAAGGCGAAGATGTTGCTGGCGCCGGTGGTGGCGGCCGCGAAGGCGATCTCCCGGTGACCGGCAAGCGTTTGCGCCACGGTGGTCAGCGCGGCCGGCCGCACAGTCAGCCAGATGATCGCCTGACAGCCGTAGCCGAACAGCGCGGGATCGATGTCCACGTCGAGGTACAGGATCTCGGCCGCCAGCAGCTCGGCCAGGCGCCGGCGGACGGTGGATTCCGACCAGCCGGTCACTGCGGCCAGGCGCGGGTAGGTTGTGCGGCCGTCGATGGCCAGTGCGCCGAGCAGGGCCCAGTCCTGAGTGGTGAGGTCGCCGACGGGGCCCGCTCCGGTGTGGGGTGGGCGGATCGCCTCGATCTGGTCGCTCGTCAGCTCGGAGACCCGGCCGGGCCAGCCGCCGACGCCGGCCAGCTCGCGGAGCATGCAGTGCGCCGTCACGCCGTTGATGCGGGGCGTGCGGGCCAGGCGCTCCAGCAGCAGGTAGTCCTCGCCCGTGCGGATCCGGGTGATGCAGGTGATCTCCGTGCCGCCGGAGAGGATGGCCACCCAGCTGGTGTCGTCGCGGCGGGACAGGGCCGCGGCCACGGTGGCGGCCGCGTCGGGGGCGCATCTGATGCGCACCAGCCAGTCCACGTGGCCGGCTTTGCGGGCGTTGACCACGCCGATCACGCGCAGGCCCGCCGCGCGGAGTTGGTGGTAGCGGTGCGCGATCGTGCGATCGGAGCGGTCCAGCGCCGCGGCGATCCGGCTGAACGAGGCGCGGCCGTCAACGCCGAGCGCGTGCACCAGCTGCCGGTCGAGTGAATCCACCAGAACAGGGTAGTCGTACTTCGGATTCCGTCAGGGATGCCGCTGACAGTGGCTCGTTCGGTCTCGTGACGGCAGGCTCGGGGCCATGAACGAACTCGACCAGGTCGCCCTCACCGGCCGGCTGACCGCGGCGCTGCGTGCGCTGGAGTCCCGGCGCCCCGATCACCTGTTCGTGGATCCCTTCGCCGACCGCCTGGCCGGCGACGTCGGCCGCCGACTGATGGTGGAGTTCGGCGAGAACTCCACCATCGCCGTGCGGACGAGGTTCCTCGACGACCGGCTCACTGCGCTGCGTCCCGAGCAGTTGGTGATCGTCGCCGCCGGCATGGACTCCCGGGCCTATCGGCTCGACGTGCTGCGGGACGCCGTCGTGTACGAGCTGGATCGACCGGAGGTGTTGCGGCTCAAGGATGAGCTCATCGCCGCGCCGCCTCTGGGCGAGCGCCACGGCGTCGGCGTCGACCTGGCCGCCTCGTGGGCGCCCGCCCTTCTGGACGCCGGGTTCGACGCGTCACGGCCGACGGTATGGACCGTGGAGGGGCTGGTCCAGTACCTGACCGCCGAGGACGTCCGCCGGCTGATCGACGGCATCACCGAGCTGTCGGCGCCCGGCAGCCGGTTGCTCATCGACTTCGTCGGTCAGTCCCTTCTGGACAGTGCGCCGATGCGGCCCATGCTGGAGCGGTTCGCCGGCCTGGGCATGACCTGGCGGTTCGGCACCGACGAGCCCGAGTCGCTGCTCGACGGCTGGTCGTGTGAGACGTCCCTGTTCGACGCCGTCGGCAGTTCGTACGAGCGGTGGGGATACCCCGAGGTTCCCCGGGGCACCCCCGGCGTCGGCCACGGCTACCTGGTGCAGGCGTCCCGTGTGGACGGTCAGAGCGCGTAGACCTGGCCCGTCTGCGGGCCTTCGACCGATCGGACGTAGGCCTGGGCCACGTCGGCCAGCGACACCGAGCCCATGCCCGGGAAGAACTCGCCGTAGCCGTCCAGCGCCTCGGTGAACACGTTCGGGCTCACCGCGTTGATCCGCCGCGGCGCGATCTCGATCGCCGCCGCCCGGACGAACGCCTCCAGCGCGCCGTTGGCCAGCGACGCCGCCGCCCCCGTGCGGATCGGCTCGCGGGCCAGGATGCCCGTGATCAGCGTGAACGATCCGCGCGGGGCCACGTGGCCCAGGCCCTCGCGCACCAGGTTCACCTGGGCCAGCGCCTTACCCGTCAGCGCCGCCTGGTAGTCCTCCAGCGTCAGCTCTTCGATCGGCTTGAACGGCGTCGTGCCCGCCGTGAACGCCACCGCGTCCACCTGGCCCACCTGGCCGTACATGTCCGCGACCTGCGCCGGATCCGTGATGTCGTACCGGAGGTCGCCGCCGCTGCGGGCCACCGTCACCACCTCGTGCTTGCGTGCCGCCAGTTCCTCGTGCACCGCCGTGCCCAGCTTGCCCGTCGCACCCACCAGCAGAATCCTCATAGCCCCACGGTAGATGCTCGGCCGGCGGTGAGGCGTCTGCGAGGCCCGCGCCACAGCTCCGAAGACGCACGCTGCATCACCCGTGCGAACGGGTCCGTCGGTTCGAACGTGACGACCTGCGCGCGGGGGCGGATCGCCTTGAAGTGGCCGAACTCCCCGCCCTCCACTTCGACATCCCGGTGGGGCCGGGTTGAGCTGGATCAACGACAAGATCTCGTCGATGAAGTACTGCTGAGCGAGCCGATGCCGCCACGCGGCTCGTCGGTTCGGCGCCGGCATCACCCTGTGTCGGTGTCGAACAGCTGTCGCGGGCACACCGTCCGATCAGGACCGCAGGGAGACCTCGGCCAGGGTGTGGGTGGTCGGGCTGAGGGACTGGATCACCGGGGGAACACGCAGGTCGTCGTCGGCGAAGGCGGCCTGGAGGGCGGACGGGGCGAGGGCCGCGAGCTCGTCGGCGCGGGAGGCGTCGGACGGGCTGACGGTCGGGTCGAGGTTCATGCCGCCCCAGATGTCCCACAGCAGCATCTCGTGCTGGTTGAGGGCGGCGATGTCGAGGGCCAGGTTGTGGCGGGCGTAGGGGAGACCGCGCAGGAAGGGCTCGACCAGGTCGGGGGCGACGACGACGCGGGAAGGATCCAGGACCCCGGAGCGCAGCGCGCGCCAGGCGTCGGGGGCGACGAGGAAACGGTCGCGGGGGACGTCGAGGACGTCGACGGGCAGGGCGTTGTCGGCGGGGAACTGGGGGTCGACCAGCCGCCACCGAGAACCGTCCCAGACCTCGGCGACGACGTGGTCGAGGTGCCAGTCCGCCAGCAGGTAGTCGGCGAAGCCGACCCGGGTGCGGGCGGGGATGCGGTGGTGGCGAAGGAGGGTGACGTACAGCAGGGTGAAGTCGCGGCAACAGCCGAGAATGCGGTCGGTGGGGCGGCGAGGGGCGCCCGAAAGGGTGGGATCGAGCTCCCGGAGGCGACCGAGCATCGCCTCGGCGTAGCGGAGGTCGACCTCGGCCAGGCGGGACGGCTCGAAGCCATGGGCCGTGGGATCGCCGCCGGCCCAGTGGTGGAACACCAGGCCGGAGGCGATGTCCCGCAGCGCGGCGATGTCGGCGGGCGTGTCGTCCAGCCAGTCGCCATGCCGGCCGGGATCGGAGAATCGGCTCTGCGTCGCGAAGTTCACGGTCCCAGGTCTACGCCCTCACACGGTGTCAGAGTCAAGGGGTGACGGCCGACAAGGAAGGCCCTGTTCTGAGTCGTCCTCACCAGCGGTCGTGCACCTGGGGCCGGATGCGGCGGTCGTAGAGCTCGGCGATGGCCTTGAGGGTGTCGGCGTCCAGCTCGGGAACCGAGGCCGCGGCGGCGTTGGCCTCGGCCTGGGCGACGTTGCGCGCGCCGGGGATGACGGTGGTGACGCCGGGCTGCTGGATGATCCAGCGCAGGGCGGCCTGGGCCGGGGTGGTGCCGGCGGGGACGAGGGCGGAGAACTCCACGGCGGCCTCGACGCCGGTGTCGTAGTCGACGCCCGAGAAGGTCTCGCCGACGTCGAAGGACTCGCCGCGGCGGTTGTAGTTGCGGTGGTCGTCGGCAGCGAAGACGGAGTCGTGGGTGTAGCGGCCGGACAGCAGGCCCGAGGCGAGTGGGACGCGGGCGATGATGCCCACGCCGGCGTCGAGAGCGGCCGGCAGGACCCGCTCCAGGGGCTTGAGGCGGAAGGCGTTGAGAATGATCTGCACGCTGGCGACATGCTCGCGGGCGATGGCGGCGAGGGCCTCGTCGACAGTTTCGACGCTCACGCCGTAAGAAGCGATCCGGCCCTCCTCGACCATCGTGTCCAGTGCGTCGAACACGCGATCGGTGGAGTAGGTGACGGTGGGCGGGCAGTGCAGCTGGACCAGGTCCAGGGTGTCCACGCCCAGGTTGGCCCGCGAGCGGTCGTTCCACGCGCGGAAGTTGTCCAGGTTGTAGCGCTCGACCTCCTGCGCCTGCCGACGCCCCATCTTGGTCGCCACGACCACGCCGGAGTCGGGATTCTCCCGCAGGAAGCGGCCGATGAGCTGCTCGCTGCGCCCGTCGCCGTACACGTCGGCGGTGTCGAAGAAGGTGACGCCGGCCTCGACGGAAGCGGCCAGCACGGCCAGCGCGTCGCCCTCGTCGACCGAACCCCAGTCGGCGCCGAGCTGCCACGTGCCCAGCCCGACGACGGACACCTGACGACCGGTGCGGCCCAAAACCCGTTGCTCCATGCGGCCAGCCTACAAAATCGGATGCGATCGAACACATCGGCTGTTAGCGTCCGGACTCCGCTACCTGGGAGGTTCCGTGCGCCGAGTGACGACAGGCCCCATCCGCCGTCGCCCACTCGCACCCAAGGACGCCTTCTCGCATGCGGATGCTCAATCTCGGTGTCGTCGCGCACGTCGACGCCGGTAAGACCAGCCTCACCGAACGACTTCTGTTCGACTCGGGCGCCATCGAGCGCCTCGGCTCCGTCGACGACGGGGACACCACCACCGACGGCATGGACCTGGAGCGCCGCCGGGGGATCACGATCCGCTCGGCCGTCGCCGCCTTCACCCTGGCCGACCGCCGCGTGCACCTCATCGACACGCCCGGCCACACGGACTTCGTGGCCGAGGTGGAACGCGCGCTGGGCGTGCTGGACGGCGCGATCCTGGTGCTGTCGGCGGTGGAGGGTGTGCAGGCCCACACCCGGGTGCTCATGCGCACCCTGAAATCGGCCGGCGTGCCCACGATCCTGTTCGTGAACAAGATCGACCGGGTCGGCGCTCGGCACAGGGACCTGCTCCAGGACATCCGGCGAAAGCTCACTCCCGGCGCGATTGCCCTGAACCGCCCGGTGGATCTCGGCACGAAGTCGGCGGACGTCGTCGACCTCGATCCCGACCTGGAGCTGGCCGAGGTGCTGGCCGAGCACAGCGACGCCGCTTTGGAGTCCTATGTGGACGGCATCGACCCGGCGCTGCTGCGCCGCGAACTCCAGGCGCAAGCCCGGCGGGGACTCGTGCATCCGGTGCTGTTCGGCTCGGCGGTCACCGGAGTCGGTATTGCGGCCCTGCGCAAGGCGATCGTGGACCTGTTGCCGTCCGTCGATCCGGACACCAGCGGCGAGTTGGACGGCGTGGTGTTCGCGGTGGAACACGACAAGGGCCGGTCCGCGGTGGCCCGGCTGTTCACGGGCTCTCTGGCCACGCGTGACCGGGTCACCTTCGCCCGCCGCGACCGATCCGGCGTTCTGGTCACGGAATCCGGTGTCGCCACGGGCGTGAGGGACGTCGACGGTGAGCAGGCGCGGATCCCGGCCGGCGGGATCGCCCGCATCACGGGACTTCCGGGCCTGCGGGTCGGCGACCGGCTCGGCGTGCACGCGGCCGACGGCCGGCACCGATTCCGCCTGCCGACCATGGAAACCGTGGTGACGGCCGAATCCCCGGCCCGGCTGTTCGACGGCCTGAGCCGGCTGGCCGACCAGGATCCGCTGATCGACGTGCGACGCGGCCCCCGCCACGGCAGCCTCGTCGTCTCCCTCTACGGCGAGGTGCAGCGCGAGGTGATCGCGGCCCGACTGGCCGAGGAATTCGATGTCACAGCGGAGTTCTCTCCGCCACGGGTGGCCTGCGTCGAGCGTGTCGCCGGCACGGGACACGGGCTGATCAGCATGGGGGAGACGGTGCACTGGGCGACGATCGGGCTGCGGGTCGAGCCCGGCGAAGCCGCCGCTTTCCGACTGGAGGCCGAGCGTGGATCACTGCCGGCGGCGTTCCTCACCGCCATCGAGGACACGGTCAACGCGACGCTCCAAGAAGGTCTGCACGGCTGGCCGATCCAGGACTGCGTGGTCACGTTGACCCACACGGGATATTGCAGCCCGGTCAGCGTGGCGGCGGACTTCCGCGACCTCACTCCGCTGGTGCTGACCAAGGCGTTGCGGCAAGCGGGAACCGTGGTGTGCGAGCCGCTGGAGGAGATCGAGCTGGAGGTTCCCGAGGAGTCGCTGACCATGGTGCTGTCCACCCTGACCAAGCACGACGGCCTGCCGCGGACGCCTTTGCTGGGCAACGGAACGGCGGTGATCGAGGCGGTGCTGCCCACGGCCCGGCTACGGGAGTTCCAACGCCTGCTGCCCGGGCTGACCGGCGGCGAAGGCGTGCTGACCGCGCACTTCGGCGGCTACAAAGCCTTGTGGAACCAGTGATGGGCGTGCGGCTCGGCGTTGAACGGCGGCACCTCCTCGAACCCGGCCGACCGGTACAGCGCGATGGCCCCGGTCAGCGACCGGTTCGTGTCCAGCCGCATCGCCGAAGCACCTCGTTGCCGCGCAAGGGCTTCCGCCTCGGCGAGTAGCCGCCGGCCGAGGCCGAGCCCACGGGCGGAGGAGTCCACCCACATGCGCTTCAACTCCCACACACCAGGCTCCGGCTCGTACAAGGCAACGCAGCCAACGGTTGCCTCACCGAGCCGGGCCAGCAGCACGACCTCGATCGCCGGCTGGAGGACGGCGTCCGGCGAGAAGCCGTCCTCGAACAACACGGCAAGGTCGGCGAAGTAGGCCTGGAAGCAGGGCAGCACGTCGGGATGGCCGGGGTCGACGGCCTCGACCTCGACCATCCCGACGCGTAGCAACTGCGACACTTCGGCCATCGCGGCCACGAGGCGTTCCCGCTGGCGCGGAGACAGCGGGGCCAGGACAGCCTCGGCGACGCCGTCGCTGCGGCGGTCCAGGGCGCGCCGCTCGCGCTTGCCGGCGGTGGTCAGGCGGGCCACTCGCACCCGGCGGTCGGCGGCGTCGGCCTGCACGGTCACGAGACCGTCGGCCTCCAACGAGCGCAGCAGCCGGCTCAGGTAGCCGGAGTCCAGACCCAGCGTCGCGCGCAGCGTCCGGAGGTCACGGCCGTCACCGATCTCCCACAGCAGCCGCGCTTCGCCCAGCGGTCGCGCGCCACCGAGGTAGTGCTCGTTGAGCGCGCCGAACCGCTGTGTGACCGTGCGGCTGAACCGCCGGACCGTCGCCACCACACCTGCGTCCATTTCTCTGACTCTAGTCAGGCAGTACCGGGCATGCCGGTCAACGTTGGAAAATCGGCCCGCCATGTCCCAACATGTGAACACCTGTCAACCGTGAAACCGGTTTGCCACCGGGGAATTGGGCCAACTTCCGGACACGGCGGCCGTTTCTCTGATCTTTTTTTGAACAACGGGGGTCAGGCTGCGCGGGCTGGCCGCCGCCCGAGTCCCTGTGGAGGCACGACCGTGTCCGACGAGATCCTCGACTACCTGGTCATCGGCGCCGGGCCCGCGGGCCTGCAGATGGGCCGCCACCTCAAGGAAGCCGGCCGGGCGTACCTGATCGTCGAGGCCGGGCCGGGCGCGGGCACCTCGTTCACGGTTTTTCCCCGCCACCGCACGCTGATCTCCAGCAACAAGCCCCACACCGGCTCCGACGACCCGGAGTTCAACCTGCGGATGGACTGGAACTCGGTGCTGTCCGACGATCCGGACCTGCTGTTCACCAGGTACACCGACGAGTACTTCCCGCCGGCCCGCGAGTACGTGCGCTACCTGGAGGACTTCGCCAAGGCCTCGGAGCTGCGCATCGCCTACGGCACGCGGATCACCAGCGTGGACCGGGACGGGGACTTCGTCGCCACCGACGAGCACGGCGTCACCTACCGGGCCCGCCGGGTCGTGTCGGCCACCGGCGTCGCGCAGCGGCCCAACGTGCCGCCCATCGAGGGCATCGAGCTGGCCGAGCAGTACGCCACGGTGTCGGTGGACCGGCGTGACTTCGTCAACCAGCGGGTGCTGATCATCGGCGCCGGCAACTCCGCGTTCGAGACCGCGGAGAACCTGATCCCGACGGCCGCGGTGATCCACGTGGCCGCCCGCACCGGCGTCAAGCTGGCCTGGAAGACGCACTACGTCGGCCATCTGCGGGCTGTCAACAACAACTTCCTCGACACCTACCAGCTCAAGTCGCAGAACGCCATCCTCGACGGCGCCGTGCTGAAGATCGAGCGCGACGGCCAGGGCTACCGAGTGGCGTTCAGCTTCGTGCGGGCCGACGAGATCGTGAAGGAGATCTACTACGACCGGGTGATCTGCGCGACCGGCTTCCGCTTCGACGCCGAGCCGTACATCGGCGGGGCCGCGCCGAAGATGGTCATCGACGACCGCTTCCCCGAGCAGACCAGCGAGTTCGAGTCGAGCTCGGTGCCGGGCCTGCACTTCGCCGGCACGATCACCCAGCAGCGCGACTTCAAGCACGGCACCAGCGGCTTCATCCACGGCTTCCGCTACGGAGTCCGCGCGCTGCACCGGATCCTGGAGCGCAAGTACCACGGCGTGGAGTGGCCCGGCACCGAGCACGCCGGCACGCCGGAGGCGATCACCGCGGCGATCCTGGCTCGCGTGAACCGCTCTTCCGCGCTGTGGCAGCAGTTCGACGTGATCGGCGACGTGGTGGTGGCCGACGGCGACACCGCCCGCTACTACGAGGAGCTGCCGGTCGGCTTCGTGCACGACCAGAACTTCGGGCAGGGCAAGGACACCTTCGTCGTCACCCTGGAGTACGGGCCGGACCACGACAAGGTCGACCCTTTCGACATCACGGTCAAGCGCACCAGGCAGAACGACGCCGGGGCCGCTTTCGACGCCGCCTACCTGCACCCGGTGATCCGGCACTGGCGCGGCGGCGAGCAGCTCGGCGAGCACCATGTGGCCGAGAACCTGGAGAACGAGTGGGACAAGCCGGCGGCTCACGTGGAGCCGTTGGTCAAGTTCTTGGCGGCACAGCTAACATGAGCGCGGCCGACTTCGAGGCCCTTGCCCGGCAACGGCTTCCGGACGCGCACTACGACTTCTTCGCCGGCGGGGCCGGCGAGGAGTCGACGCTGCGGTCGAACACCGCCGCGTACTCGGAGCTGGAACTGCTGCCACGGGTGCTGCGGGCGGTGGGCGAGCCGGATCCGACGACGATGCTGCTCGGCATGCGCAGTCGGCTGCCGATCGTGTTGTCGCCCACGGCTTTCCACCGGCTCGCCCACGTCGACGGCGAGGTGGCGACGGCTCGCGCCGCCGCCTCCTGCGGTGTCGTGATGATCGTCTCCATGGCGGCGACCACGGCCGTGGAACGCATCGCCCGGGCCGGGGCGACGCTGTGGTTCCAGCTGTACATGCAGTCCGACCTGGCCTTCACCGAGCACCTGGTGAAGCGGGCGGAGTCGGCCGGCTGCCGGGCGCTGGTGGTCACCGCCGACTCGCCGGCCTTCGGCATCCGGGATCGGGACCGCCGCAACGGTTTCCACGACCTGCCCGAGGGCCTGCGCTGCGAGAACATGGTCGACGACAGCGGGACCGCCCGGTCGATCGAGATGTTCGCGGGCCTGTCGTGGGAGCATATCGCCTGGCTGCGGCAGCTCACGTCGTTGCCGTTGGTGCTCAAGGGAGTCCTGCATCCGGCCGACGCCGCGCTGGCCGTCGAGCACCGGGTGGACGCGATCATGGTTTCCAACCATGGCGGCCGCCAGCTGGACACCGTGCCGGCGACGATCGACGTGCTGCCGGAGATCGCCGCCGCCGTGCGGGGGCGGGTGCCGTTGATCGTGGACGGCGGCGTGCGGCGGGGCATCGACGTGGTGAAAGCGCTTGCCCTCGGCGCGGACGCCGTCGGCATCGGCCGGCCCGCGGTCTGGGGACTGGCCGCCGGCGGCGCCGACGGGGTGCGGGCCGTGCTGGACGAGTTCCGGGAGGAGCTGACCACGGCGATGGCCCTGCTCGGCGCCAAGACCCTCCCCGAGCTCGACGCCAACCTGGTCCGCCGTAGCCCGCGTGTCCCGCGCTCGGGCAGTCATGAACTCAACACATGGCTGCCCCGGAGCGGGACTCGCGAGGGGTGGAGGCGGTGATCACCGCCAAGGTCGTCGCGTTGCGGGAGCGGATCTTCGCCCGGGTGAACGGGGAAGAGGGCATTCCGGTGCCGAGCGAGCGGTTCGACGCGGCGGCCTTCCGTGAGCTCTACGCCAGCCCGGCCGCCCATGGCCGCAGCGAGGGCGCGGGCCTGTCGGACCTGTTCTGGTACTGGCTGGCGCCGGGACCGCAGGTGCACCAGGAACACCTGGAGGCCGGTCCCCGCTACGACCAGGCCGCGCGCACCTCCCGTCACGTGCTGGCCGTGCCGAAGCCGCAGATCGAGGAGCTCTCCCGGCGCTGCGCGGCCAGAGTGCTGGACGAGTTGCCCCGCAAGGAGATGACCGAAGTCCGGCTGCGTGACCTGATGATGCCGATCTGGGCCGAGGTCTACTACGAGCTGGTGTTCCAGGAGTCGTGCCCACGACACGCTCGCAACCTGATCGTGGCCAACGCCGACGACGTCGTCACCTCGCTGAAGGCGACCGGCCTGCGGCACATGCGCACCCGCGACCGGCTCACCGACTACCTGCGGCGGCGCATCGACGACGTGCCGGTCGAGCTGCCGGAACTGTTCACCCGGGACGAGAAGGCCTGGTATCTGCAGGGCGCGTTCTTCAACACGGCCGTGGTGCAGATGTCCGAGGCCATGACCCACCTGCTGCTCGCGGTGGCGCAGCACGAGAAGGTGCAGGACCGGCTGGTCCGCGAGCCCGCGGACGACGACTACCTGGACCGGGTGATCAACGAGGCGCTGCGGGCGTTTCCGCTGTTCGGCATCGCGCACCGGATCACCACCGAGGACATCCGGGTCAGCGGCACGACGGTCCACAGTGGATCTGTGCTGCTGTTCAACTACGCGGCCTACCAGAACAGCGGCTTCGAACGCCCCGAGCAGTTCGACCCGGACCGCTGGGAACACCTGTCGCCCAAGGACACCACCTTCATCCCGTTCGGCGTCACCGCCAACCGGGCCTGCCCGGCCCGCGGGGTCGCGCCGGTGAGCATGCGGGCGGTGGCGCGGGAAGTGCTGCGGCGCTTCGCCTTGGCGTCCTCGGTGAGTCACACCAGGTCGATCCCGCACCGCGGGCCGTGCCTGCTGGTCGACCGGAAAACCGAGACTTCGCTGCGGGAACCGTTGGCGCGCATGCGTCGGCGGGACCGTCGCGAGGACATCACCAGAAGTCTCACGCAGTTGGTGCTCGGCACGTACATGGTCTGGGACGCTCGTCGCCGGCGCATGTGCGGGAACTACTTCGAGGGGGGAGCATGAGCGAGTTCGCGTCGAAATTCTTCATCGCGGTCGTGGTCATACTGTTGTTCTGCCGGCTGGTTTCCTACCTGATGGGCAAGGTGGGCCAGCCCGCGGTGGTCGGCGAGATGATCGCCGGCGTGCTGCTGGGGCCGTCGCTGCTCGGCCTGATCAGCCCGGGCACGGAGGAATTCCTGTTCCCGGAGGCGCTGCGGCCGGTGCTCAACGTGGCCGGCCAGATCGGCCTGGTCGGCCTGATGTACCAGGCGGGCCACGAGTTCATGACCAACCGGCCGCCCAAGGCGGGCCGCACCGCCACGGTCGTGTCGATCGCCGGCATCGTCGGGCCGCTGGCCCTCGGCGTGGGCATCACCTTCGCCGCCAACGGCAGCGTGAACATCTTCAAGCCCGGCGTGCCCCCGTTCGTGGCGGCACTGTTCGTCGGCGTGGCGCTGGCCATCACCGCCTTCCCGATGCTGGCCCGGATCATCACCGAGCGCGGCATCTCGGCCACCCGGCACGGCTCCATCGCGCTGGCCTGCGGCGCGATCGACGACGTGGTGGCCTGGATCCTGCTGGCCCTCGTGCTGGCGCTGTCCTCGGGGCGGGCCGAGCCGCTGCTGGTGGCGGTGATCGGCGTGGTGATCTTCGGCGTGCTGATGGCCACCGTGGTGCGACGGCTGCTGGCCTGGGCCCTGGGCACACCCAAGCTGTCGAACGAGGTTCGGCTGATGGTCACCGTCGCGGTGCTGTTCGCCGGGGCCTGGTTCACCGGCGAGATCGGCCTGTACGCGGTGTTCGGGGCGTTCTGCGTCGGCATGGCCATGCCGCGCACCGAGACGTCCGAGAAGGTCGTGGAGACCATCGGTCCGGTGATCCGGATCGTGTTCGTGCCGCTGTTCTTCACCTACTCCGGCCTGAACACCAAGTTCGGTCTGTTCACCGACCCGGCCCTGCTGATCTTCGCCGCGGTCTGCGTGGTGGTGGCGATCGGCGGCAAGTTCGGCGGCTGCTGGGCCGCGGCCCGGGCGCTGGGCGAGCCGGGGCCGGTGGCCAGCCGGATCGGCGCGCTGATGAACGCCCGCGGCCTGATGCAGCTGATCGCGCTGAACGTGGGCCTGTCGGCCGGCATCGTCAACTCGGAGCTGTTCACCGTGCTGGTGCTGGTCGCGCTGATCACCACCACCATGACCACCTGGGTGCTGAGCTGGCTCGACCGCGCCGATCTGCGCAGAGGAGTGCCGCTGGCCGAACCGGCGGCGGTCAGCTGAGATCGGTCAGCTTGCCCTTGATCCGCTCGGCGAACTCGCGCTGGTGGGTGGTGGCGAACAGCACGACCGCCTCCCGCCAGCACTCGGCCGCGGCGTCGATGTCCCCGAACGCCAGCAGGATGTCGCCGCTGCGGTCCAGCGTGTCGGCCAGGTGATAGTGGTTGCCGCTCGTCGTGTACAGCCCGCGGCAGGTCGCGAACAGCGCGAGCGCCTCGGCCGGTCGGCCGCTCTGGTCCAGGCTGATGGCGATGTTGGACAGCGTGATCGCCTCGCTGTCCACGTCGCCGTGCTCACGGAAGACCGTGACCGCCTGCTCCAGCAGCGCCCGGCCGGCCTCGTTCTCGCGCAGCCGGACCAGGGTCTCGCCCACCTGGCTGCGGGCCTGGGCCGTGAGCACCGGCTGGCCGAGCGGCTCCAGCAGGGCGAGGGCCTGCCGGGCGTGGGGCAGCGCCTCCGCGTAGCGCCGGCCCGTGGAGTACGCGTTGGCCGTGGCGCTGTGCACGATCGCCCGTTCGAGCGCGAGATCGGTGTCGGCCAACAGGTCCAGCGCCCGTTGCAGGTGACCGATGCCCTCGTCGATCTGGTGGAACTGCACGCAGGCGCGGCCCAACCCGCGCGAGGCGTGGGCGCGGACGGCGGTGTCGTCGATGTGTTCCGCGGCGGCCAGCGCGAGCCGCCACCCGTCGAAGTCGTCGTCCAGGTAGCCCTGCCGCCAACGCAGCGGCGCCAGGAACCAGGCCAGCTGCCACACGACGGCATACTGGCCGCGCCGCATCGCCAGTCGCGCGGTGCCGGCCAGGCACGCGTGCTCGGCGTGGAACCACGCCCACGCAGCATCGTCGTCCGGCGGCGCGTAGGCGATCGGTCCCTCTGGCACGGGCGCGAGCACCGGCAGCGCGCGGTGCGGGAACAGCGCGCGCTCCACCGCGTAGGCGCCGTGCGTGTAGTAGCCGATCAGGCGGTCCAGCGCCGCGTCGCGGTCGCTCTTGGCCTGCTCGGCGGCGTGCAGTCGCACCAGGTCGTGCATGCGGTAGCGGCCCGGCGAGTTCTGCTGTACCAGCGACACCCGTTCCAGCGCGCGGAGTGCACGGCTGGCGTCGGCCCCGATCAGCGCGTCGGCCGCCTGCGCGCTGATGTCCGGCCCCGGCGCGAGCCCGAGCAGCGCGAACAGCTGCGCCTCCGGCGGCTTGAGGGCGTCGGTCGACCACGACAGCACGGCACGCACGCTGGCCAGTGGGTCGTCTTCGTCCAAGGCGTTGAGCCGGGCCTCACGCAGCTCGGCGGCCAGCGCCGCGAGCGGGAACGCGGGGTACGCCTGCGCGCGGCCGGCGACGATGCTCAGCGCCAGCGGCATGCCGGCGCAGCTGTCCACCAGTTCGGTCACGGCGTCACGCTCGGCGGCCACGCGGTCCGCGCCGATGCGCGCGGCCAGCAGTGCTCGGGCATCCCGCGGCGGCAGCGTGTCCACGGTGAGGCGGCGCGCGCCGTGCGAGGCGACGAGGCCCGTGAGCTGATCCCGGCTGGTCACGATGACCGTGCTGGTCGAGCCGGGAAGCAGCGGCACCACCTGCGCGGAATCGGCGGCGTTGTCCAGCAGCACCAGCATGCGGCGGCCGGCCAGCAGGCTCCGGTACAGCGCCGCCTGCGACTCCACCTCGCTCGGCACGGCCGTGGACGACACGCCGAGGCCCTCCAGGAACCCGCGCAGTGCCCGTTCCGGGCTCACGGGCTGTCCAGACGGGTCGAAGCCCCGCAGGTTGACGTACAGCTGCCCGTCGGGGAAGCGGTGGGCGTCGCGGTGCGCCCAGTGCAGCGCCAGCCAGGTCTTGCCGATGCCGCCCGCGCCGGACACGACCACCACCGCGCCGGCCTCGTCCAGCCGCGCCAGCTCCGTCGTGCGGCCCACGAAGGCGCGCGGCGGGCTCAGCAGCTGCTGCGGC
>NZ_KK037166.1:2947223-2958222 GCF_000568255.1 Kutzneria sp. 744 | reverse complement strand
TTCGCACCGGCTGCCGTCGCCGTCTGCGGGCACAGCAGCACACAGCCCTCGCTCAAGCAGGGCGCGACCGGCACCGAGGTGCAGGAAGCCCAGTGCGAGCTCAACCTCGCCACCAAGGCGAGCCGCTACACGCCGATCGGCGCCGACGGCACCTTCGGGCCGGCCACCGACGCCCGTGTGCGGGTGTTCCAGCAGTGCGCCGGCCTCGGCGTTGACGGCGTCGTCGGCCCCAACACGTGGGCGGCGCTGAACACCTGGGCCGCGCACCCGCGCCGCTGTGCCACCACAGGCACGTCCACGGCGGCCCAGACCGTCGTGTGCGGGTACAGCACCGCGCAGCCGACCCTCAAGCAGGGCGCGACCGGCGCGGACGTCAAAGAGGCGCAGTGCCGGCTGAACCTGGCCATGGAGCCCGGGCACTACGCGCCGCTGGCGATCGACGGCAACTTCGGCGGCGGCACGCAGGACCGGGTCGGGGACTTCCAGCGCTGCAACAACCTCAGCGCCGACGGCGTGCTCGGGCCCAACACGTGGGCCAAGCTCGTCGACTGGTCCAGCCGCAACGCCTACTGCGCGCCGCCCAAGCCCGCGGGTTACGCCGTCGACGGCATCGACACCGCCAAGTACCAGCACCCCGGCGGCGCGGCCATCAACTGGGCGGCCGTGCGCGCCTCCGGCGTCGAGTTCGCCACGGTCAAGGCCACGCGCGGCACCAACGTCACCGACGAGTACCTGGCCACCGACCTGCCGGCCGCGCACAACGCGGGCCTCGACGTCGCGCCGTACCACTACTACACCGCCAGCGCGGCCAACACCGGCGGCGCGCAGGCCGACCGCTTCATCGCCGCCGTCCGCGCCACCGGCTACACCGGCAAGCGCCCCGGCGACCTGCCGCCGGTGTTCGACTTCGAGCGCGCGGACGACGGCACCGGCAACTGCCCGGCCTTCGGCACCGTGGCCGACGCCAAGGCCTGGCTCGACAAGGTGCAGGCCGCTTTCGGTCGCACGCCGATCATCTACACGCAGAAGTCCGTGATCGACGACTGCTACGGCGGCACCACGGCGTTCAGCGGCTACCCCATGCAGCTCGCCGACTACCGCCGCTCCATCACCGCGCCGCCGCTGCCCGCCGGCTCCTCCACGTGGCTGATGTGGCAGTACACCGACGCCGCGATCCCGGACGGTGTGCCCGCCCCGGCCACCGGCGACGTCTTCAACGGCACCCAGGCGGACCTCGACCACCTGGCCAACAAGTGAGGAGACCGGCCGTGCGGCTCGACGTCTTGACCCTGAGCGCCGTCCTGGCCGCGACGACCGCCGTGGCCACGCCCACGGTCGCCGCCGCCACCACCACCTGCTACGGCGGCGCGATCACCAAGCACTACGGCGACGGCGCCTTCTTCGGCCCCTACAGCGCCTCCAGCCGCTGCACGGACGTCAACCTGCGGCTGACCGCCGGCACCAGCGACTACGTGAACGCCTGCGTGGTGTTCATCGACCACACCAGCCAGTGCAACCGGTGGACCAGGGTGCCGAATGGCTCCTGGCACACCATCGCCACCGACGTGCTCGACGGCACGCACTTCGAGGTGCTCGTCGGCGTGCCGTTGGAGGGCGACGACGCGACCGTCCAGATCGCCTTCTAGGAACGGAGTCTCCGCCATGATCCGCAGACTGCTGCCGGCGCTGTTCGGCCTGCCGGTCCTGCTCGGGCTCACCGTGATGCCGGCGCCGGCCCAGGCGGCGACCAGCTGTTACGGCGGCGCGATCTCGCTGACCTACCACTACTCGGCCGCGGCCGTGGAGTACGGGACGTACACCACCTCGTCCCGCTGCAAGGACATCAACATGCGGCTCACCACCGACAACGGCACGTTCCTCGACGCCTGCGTCGTGTTCGTGGACCACACCACGCTGTGCAACAACGACAACGCCTACCAGACCATGGGCCCGCCGTGGCTGACGGTCGCCACCGACGTCAAGGACGGCACCCACTTCAAGCTGCGCGTGCACGCCTACGACATCGACTCGCAGCTGGTGCACTTCCAGCTGGCCTTCTGACCGGGTTTCCGAAAGGGATAGACGATGAACCTCTCCATGAGCCGCCGGGCGATGCTGCGCGGGGCGCTGGTCGCCGGCGCCGGCGCGGTGCTCGCGCCGACCCTGCTGGCCGGCACGGCGCAGGCCTACACCTGGTCGCGCACCCTCAAGCAGGGCATGAACGGCGCCGACGTGACCGAGCTCCAGATCCGCGTGGCCGGCTGGGCCGCGTCCAGCGCCAGCCAGACCCGGGTCAGCGTCGACGGCGACTTCGGCCCGGGCACGGACGCCGCGGTCAAGCGCTTCCAGGCCGCCTACGGGCTGTTGGTCGACGGCGAGGTCGGCGCCAACACGCAGGCCAAGCTCAACTCGCTGGAGCAGTCCGACGGCTCCACCACGCACTTCAACTTCAGCGACTTCACCGACCGCGTCAGCGGCACCTTCAACGGCGGCAAGGTCAGCGCCGCCACGGCCAAGGAGAACGCCCGCCGCTGCATGTACAAGCTGGAGGCGCTGCGCAAGAAGCTGGGCGACAAGCCGATCACCGTGAACTCCGGCTTCCGCTCCATTCAGCACAACGCCGACATCGGTGGGGCGAGCGACAGCATGCACCTGTACGGCACCGCGGCCGACCTGGACGTGCCGGGCGTGGCCAACAAGACCGTGTACGAGAAGGCCGAGACGTGCGGCTTCTCCGGCCTGGAGACGTACAACACCGACCACCAGCACGTGGACAGCCGCGCCGACCTCGGCCGCGCATGGTGGTGGGAGAACGGCACCGTCTGACCGCTTCGCACGGGCAAACGCCACATGTGGACCACAGTCGACTTCCAGCGCCACATGTGCGCCACATGTGACAGAAAAAAACGGGCTGCCGGGCGGCGCTACCTCGATGGGCTGGGGGTCGAGGACAGCGCCGCCTGGCAGGACGGCCAGTCGTGGAAGTCCCGCTTCACGGCCCACAGCTTGTGCGCCGCCTCGATGTTCCACGCCGGGTCGAACGCCTTGAGCGGCGTGCCGTCCTGCTGCTGCAGGCGCATGTCGGAGATCTGGAAGACGCCCCAGTTGCGGCTGCCGTTGGTGTTGGGCAGCACATACAGCGGGTCCAGAAAGGACGCGCAGCGGGCGACGGCCACCGCTGTGTCGGGATCTTCCGTGAAGACCTCGCGGATCTTCTGCTCCACCTGCTGCGGGCTCCACGTGGCCATCGACACCGTGCCGGTGTGCAGCGCCTTCCTGGTGGCGGTGTCCACGACGCCCTTGGCCGGCAGGCCGGCCAGCACCTGGAAGGCCGTGACCTTGCGCAGGGTCTCGGGGCCGAAGTCGCTGTCCACGGAGATTTTGGTGCTGGCCTTGAGGAGCAGCGACTGCACCTCGGCCACGCAGTCGTCGTGCTCGCCCATGCTGATGGTCTGGCAGCCGGTGTCCGACAGGCTTTCCGCGTTGCCCGGCGCCCTCGTCACCCAGACCAGGCCCCCGGCCAGCAGCACCACTGCCGCCGCGGCCACGCCGGCATACCAGGACGTGAGCCATTTTCGGGCTTTCGGGGCGGGCGGTGGCTCCTCGACCTCGGCCAGGTCCATCTCGGCCAGCGGTGGCGGCGCGTCCCGCTCGGTGTCGGCCAGGGCCCACAGCTGGTGCAGCTCGCGCAGTTCCTCCGCGCTGGCGCCGCAAACCTTTGCGAAGGTGTGCACCACGCGGTAGTCGGTCGGCACGCTCAGGCCCGAGCAGTAGCGGTGCAGGCTCGACCCGCTCACCCCGGACTGCTTGCCCAGCCGGTCGAAGCCCCTGCCGCTGCGGTCCTTCAGCATGCGCAGGCACGCGGCGAACTTGTCCGTCTGCGTCGAGGCGATCACGGTCCGACCCCCAGCTGGTCCGCTGATGACAGCACGGAAAGTAGCACCGCAACGGCGTCGCGAACGTGACTTCTTCCCCTTGTCTCCGGTAAATCACTGGGCGTCATCGGGCCGGCCTGCTAACGTCCTGCGCGCCGTGACCCGACCGAGGAGGTGAGACCCGTGACCGTTGTTACGACGTGGGTGCTCCCACTCCCGATCACGGACGGGCCGACGTAGGTGTCGCCGGGAGCGCTCCCCAGCACTCCCGAAAGGCGGCACGCCATGAACTTCACCGCTGAAACCACGTACGACGGCATCCTCGAACGCGAGTTCGCCGTCGGCGACGTCCCCGGTGTCCTGTGGACACCGGACACCGCGTCGGCCGATGTTCCGCTGGTCCTGTTGGGACACGGCGGCGGCCGGGACAAGAAGGCGCCGGCCATGACCGGCCGCGCCCGGATCCTGGTCGACGCGGGCTTCGCCGCCGCGTGCATCGACGCCCCCGGGCACGGCGACCGGCCCCGCACCGCTCACGACGAGCGGGAGATCGCCCTGATGCAGAAGGCGATGGCCACGGGTGAACCCGTTGGGCCGATCGTCGTCCGCTACAACGGCCATCTCGCCGAACAGGCCGTGCCCGAGTGGCAGGCCACCCTCGACGCGCTACAGGACGTGATCCACGGTCCGGTCGGCTACTTCGGCCTGAACATGGGCACGGCCATCGGCGTGCCGTTGACGGCCGTCGACTCCCGCATCACCGCCGCGGCCTTCGGCCTGTTCTGGCCGGACAACCTGGTCGAGACGGCCCGGAAGATCACCGTGCCGATCGAGTACACACTCCAGTGGGACGACGAGCACATCCCGCGTGAGGCCGGTCTCGCGCTGTTCGACGCCTTCGGCTCGACCGTGAAGTCCTTGCACGCCAACACCGGGCGGCACAAGGAGCTGCCACGCTTCGAGGCGGACAGCGCCGTCCGGTTCTTCCTGCGACACCTGATGTAGGCGGTTCCCGACGCCGCGCTCACAACCACCTGAGCGCGGCGTCGGGCGTGTCGTCGGCTCGCTGGTTGAAGGCGATCGCCGCGCTCGGCTGATGCTGGTGCACGAGGTTGACGACGCGTTCGAACAACGGCAGCAGCGGCTCGTGCCTGCGGATGCCGCCACCGACCACCACGCAGGCGTAGTTCTTGCGGCCCAAGGCTTCCACGATCGGCCCCTCGGGATCGTCCTCCGGGTCCACCAGGCACATGTCGGCCTGGATCCCCAGCTCCTCGAACCGGGCGTTGCCGCGGGCGATCGCCTGCTGGACCGGTTCCGGGTCGTAGCCCGGGATCCGGGCCGGGTCGAGCCCGATCACCAGCACCGGCCCCGTGACCTTGTGTGTGTCGGCGGCGGCCTGGATGCCGGCCACGTAATGGTTCCAGTAGTCGGCGCCGCCGAAATCGTCGTGGTCCTTGCCGCCGCGACCGTCGATAATCTCCCGCACGATGTCGGCGTGGCCGGCGTGCTGGGCGGTGTCGGCCAGGACCCGGGTCAGCAGATGGCCCAACGTCGTGGCGCGCTTCTCCTCGGCCCACCAGGACACGGTGGCCGGGGCGTCGAGGCCGAGCCGCTCGATGGACTCGTCGCTGTGTTTCCAGGCCGTGCGGTACAGATCGAGGATCTCGGCCCGGCTCTCGTCGGCCTTGGCCCACATGTCGGCTCCGTCCCAGATCGACCCGTCCTCGACCCAGGGCAGCGTGACCGGCGCCGGTCGGCCGACGCAGTCGCCGAGGTAGCCGAACTCGCCGCCGAGGGCGTGCTTGACCAGCCCGAGCAGGTTGGTGCCGGACGGCGTGAGCGGCCGCCGGACGTCGTACTCGCTGAGGCCGTCCAGCGCGGACACCAGGCGGTCGCGGGCTTCCTGGAGGTAACGGCGCAGATCGGCGGCGATGTCGGTCACGCCGTCGAACCTAGCCCAGAATCTCCCACACCGCCCCGGCAACGGAGGCATCGGTCGCGCCGATGCCGGTGAGGTCAGCGATGGACCGGCGGCCGCGGTGCGTGCCGTCCATCACCGACCCGACGGGTCGATACGCTTGCGGGGAAACGAATCCGGCGCGAACAGCTCCGGCGGCAGCTCGCCCTTGCCGGGCCTGTCGGTGCCGATGCCGGTGATGTGCACAGCCTCACGGAACGCCTGTAGTGGCAAAGGATTCGGTGATGCGGTGGTCGTGACGACGCAGGCGGCGCCGGTCTCATAGTCGGGACGGGCGTCGAGTCCGTGCGCACGAAGTTGTTGACACAGCAGGGCTGCGGCTTCAGGCCGGCGGCCCCAGATGTGCACCTGCCGGATCGGGCGCAGCCGGGCCAGCCAGGTCATCTGAAGCAGGGCTTGTTCACCGGTGCCCATCACCGCGATCTCGTCCACGGCTTCCGGCGTCAAGGCGTGGGTGATCAACGCGCCGGCGGCGTGGGCCAGCAAGGCCGCCTTCACTGCCTCGAACACGACCTCCGGCGCCACCGCGGCGCGGATCTCTTCCGCGGCAACGACCCTCACCGCCGAGCCAGCCAGTCGCCCCAGCGCTCCAGCGCCTCCTCCGGCCCCGTTCGCCCTACGCCGACCCGGAACCGGTCGGTCGGGGTCGCGGTCAGGTCGGAGCGGTAGATGCTCGACGGCAGCAACAGCACGCCCACGTCCTGGACGAGCTCGGCGCACATCGCCTCGGCGCCGTCGGCCCCGAGGTAGCGGGGGAAGCACACGCAGCCGCCCTGCGGCCGTTCCCAGGCGAACAGGTCGGGCCTCTGCGCGAAGAAATCCTCGAACAGCGGGAGATTCGCCGCCACGATGCCTCGGTTGTGGGTCAGCAGCCGGTCCCGTGCCCGCAGGCCGATCAGCGCCAGCACCTCGCTCGGCGCGGAGTTGCAGATCGACGTGTAGTGCTTGGCCCGTTCCAATCGGTCGAGCACACCCCGGTCACGGCAGGCGATCCAGCCGATCCGCAGGCCCGGCAGGCCGTACGCCTTGGACATGACGTTCAACGACAGCGCGGTGGGGGAGAGGTCCGCGGCCTGCGGCAGCGACGGCCGGTCCAGTTCGAGGCCGCGGTACACCTCGTCGCTGAACAGCGTGATGCCCCGCCTCTCACACAGGGCCACCAACCGCCGCCACGCGTCGGGATCCGGCACCGCGCCGGTGGGGTTGTTGGGGAAGTTGACCGAGACCAGCCGCGTGTTGGGCCTGATCGCTGCTTCGACCGCGTCCACATCCAGCGCCCAGTTGTCGTCCTCGCGCAGGGCCACGCCCGTGACCTCGCCGAGCGCCAGCGGAAGCGTCTCCGCCGCCTGGTAGTTCGGCGTGAGCACCACGGCGTGGTCGGTCGGGTCGAGGAGCACCTGCATCGTGAGGTAGATGGCCTCTTCCGCGCCGGCGAAGCAGAGAATGTCCTCGGGCTCCACGTTGTCGTACGTCGTCGCGATCTCCTCGCGCAACGCCGGTAGGCCGCGGGTCTCCGTGTAGCCCAGCGTCAGCGACTCCCAGCGGCGGCGACCGTCGTCGTCGGCCATGGCCAGGAGCTCGGCCATCGGCAGGCTCTGGGCGTCCGATGCCGTGAGGTGGTAGCGGGCGGTGAACTCCCACGCCGAGAAGTAGGTCTCCAGCCGGAAGTCAGGCAGGGTCGGCATCGGCGGGCTCCTTGCGGGTCAGCGCGAGCAGTTGGTAGACGGCCGAGCGGGAGATCCCCATCGCCCGAGCCACCGTGGGCACGGACCGCCGCTGGTCGAAGACGCCGGCGGAATCCAGCTGCGCCACCAGGTCCAGCCGCTGGTCCTTGGACAGCCCGTCGACGGTGGTGGCGTGGTCGCGGACGAACCGCGCCACCGTCTCGTTGAGCCGTTCCGTCCAGTCATGGGCGAACAGCGCCTCGGGCTGGGCGGTCACCGGTGCGGCGAAGGCCGCCAGGATGCGGGCCGCGGCGTCGAACGCGGATCGGTCCACGTTCACGCACAGCACCACGTCCGGGCGGCCTTCGTCGTCGCGGATCACCGCGCTGACACTGGAAAGTCCCCGCCCGTCGGGCAGGGACTTGGGGTACGGGCCGTAGACGTCCGCGCCGGCCGGGGTGAGCTCGTCGAGCTCGCCCAGCAGGGACGGATCGCCCACGGTCCGTTTCGACAGCGGGTTCCAGATGGCGATGACCGAGTCCGTGGCCGGGTCATGCAGCACTACCTCGGCGTGCGGTGAAAGCAGGCGGGCGATCGCCTCGCACACCGGGGCCAGCCGGTCAGCCATCGTGAACACCCTGTGGACAATACATCCGCTGTGGACAAACTGTCCACAGCCTTGTCGTCAGCCCTCGATCTGCGGCGCAGCGCCCGCGGTCACCGCGATCTTGCGGGACTGGGCCTTCTCCACCACCGGCACGCGCAGGGTCAGCACACCCGCGTCGTAGCTGGCCTGGATGCCGTCCCGGTCCAGCGCCTCGCCGAGCACGACCCGCCGGGCGAACGTGCCGGTCGGCCGCTCCGCGACCTGCCAGCGGACCTCGTCGTCCTTGCTCGCCGGCCGCTCGGCCTTGACCGTCAACACATTGCGCTCGACGTTGACGTCGATCGACTCCGGCGCGACGCCCGGCAGGTCGAACGTGACCACGAACTCGTCACCCTTGCGGAACGCGTCCATCGGAATGGCCGCGGCGCGCGTCCGGGTGGCGCCCGTGGAGAACATCAGCCGCTCCAGCTCGCGGAACGGATCCGTGCGCACCAACATGGCGCACCGCCCCTCTCTCGGTCTTCCGGCGACCCCTTGCCGCCGACATACTTGACAACGACCGACTCAAGCTTTTGATTCCCGACCCGCTCAGATTCCTGTCGGGCACAAAAACGCCCGCCTCCCCAGGTCGGGGAAGCGGGCGGCGGGCGGCGCGACCGCTAGGGGTGCTCCTGCCGGCACTTGTCCAGCTTGTCCTGGGCGTCGGCCAGCTGCTTGGTCCTCGTGTCGACGAAGCCCTTCACCGGGGTGTCGTCGGCCTCGGCCGCCTTGACCGCGGCGTCCGCGGTCGCGGCCTTGGCGGTGGCGTCGGCGATCTCCTTGTCGATCCGGGCCATGGTCGCGTCGTCGGCCCCGTTGAACGCCGCGGTGGCCCTCTCCATGCTGGCGTGGGTCAGGGCACTGCGCACGTTCAGGGCCTCGGTCTGCGCGTTGATCGCCTTCTCGGCGGTGTCCAGCTCCTCGGAGTCGGCGAGGTCCTTCATCGACTTGGCCCCGTCCAGATTGCTGCGCTCCTGCAAGCAGGGCGCCGGCTGGGGTGGCAGCAGCGCGCTGCACCCGGTCGTCAGCACCGCCGCGCCCAGCACGACGGCAAACAGCGTCAACCGCATCAGGTTCCCCCCCCCTGAAATCACGTCGAGCGGTCATTCTACGGATATCGGACGCCCGCCCAGCACCACGGTGTGGATCGACCGGGTGGCGGCGATGTCGTCCAGGGGATCGGCGCGCAGCAGGACGAGGTCGGCGGCTCGACCAGGGGCGATGGCGTCGAAGCGGTGGCTTTGGCGTGCAGCACGGCCAGGGTCGGCACGTGCCAGGTGCCGTGATCCAGGAAGACTCGACAGAGCGCGTCGAGCCGTGCGGGATCGCGGGTGGTGGCGGCTCGGTGGTTGAGCCGGGACATGCGGTTGAACATCGCGGCCGGGTTCACTGAGTCCAGTGTGGACAGTGGGCGTCGTCGGCCAGGCACCGGTGTACCGCCGCCGGGCCCTCGTCGGCGTCGGCCACGGCGATCGATCCCGGCCGGGTCGGCCTCGGGCCGTCCACGATGGGGCTGGCGAACACCATCCTCGGCGCGAGCCAATCGCTTGCGCGGAGCCGGTTTCGCCACTGCTGGTGGATCGGCGCGCCGCCCACGTGCCGGATGCCGGTGACGCCCTGCCTGAGGAACTTCGGCAGCGAGGCTTCGTCGAAGGTATGCACGCGCATGTCCCAGAACCCGGGCAGGGCAAGCGATCCCGCGCCGTCGAGCACGTCGGCGTCGGCGGTGATGGCGGCGGCGACCCGCGTCACCAGGCCGTGCTCGATCAGGATGTCCTGGTGGGTGGTCACGGTGCCGTCGGCCGGATCGAGCACGGCGACGTCGGTGACGAGCAGGGGAGTGCCGGCCCGGAATCCGGCCAGTTCGGGAATCGCATGAGACGCTGTCATGCCCTCCCAGAATAACATCCACGATCGGGGGTGGAGCTAGGTACACCCCGGAAACGGCAGCCAGGTACATTCCGCCGGCGCTTGCGCCCCAATAGTTTGGTGGCATGGTCATCGCAGCAGACACCGCCCGGCGGACCGCCGACCCGCGCCGGGCCGTCATCGTCAACCTCGCGTTCAACCTCGTAGCGCCGCTGGCCCTGTTCTACGGACTCCGCGCCGCCGGCGTCGACCAGTGGCTCGCCCTGGTGCTCGGCGCGATCCCGCCGACCGCGCACGCCGTGCACGGCGTGATCGTCCGTCGCAAGATCGACGCCCTGGCCCTGTTCACCCTGTCCATCCTCGGCCTGAGCGTCGTGACCTCCTTCGTCACCGGCAGTCCGCGCTTCCTGCTGGCCAGGGACGGCTGGATGACCGCGATCGCCGGCGTGTGGATCCTCGCCACGTTGTGGCGGACGCCGTTCCTGCAGCAGTTCCTGCTGTCGTTCACCTCGGGGGAGACGCACGAGCGGTTCGTGCTCAGCTGGCGGGACTCGCCGACGTACCGCCATGTTCTGCGCATGGCCACCGTGATGTGGGGCGTCGGCCTGCTGGGCGATTCCGTCGTCCGGGTCGTGCTGGCCTACGGGCTGCCCGTCGACCAGGTGCCGCTGATCAACACCCTGCAGTACTTCGTCGTGTACATCGCGCTGGAGATCGGCACCCGCCTCTACATCCGGCGGAAGTCCGTGGCCGCCAAGGTGTTGGCCGAGTCGGGACAGGTCATGCTGATGAAGGGGAAGAAGAAGTGACCGTAGTCCTGGTGACCGGCGGCGCCAGCGGCATCGGCGCCGCCGTGGCCCGCCGCTTCGCCGCCCGCGGCGCCTCCGTCGTCATCGCCGACCTCAACCCCCTCGGCGCCGACGTCGCCGCTGAGATCGGCGCCCTGTTCGTGCCCACCGACGTG
>NZ_KK037166.1:2945590-2946310 GCF_000568255.1 Kutzneria sp. 744 | reverse complement strand
AGGCCGCCGGGGTGGGGGTGTACTTGGTGGCCGGGAACGCGGTGCTGGTGCTGGTGGCGTCGGTGCTGCTGGCGGCGGGGCAGCAGGCGTTCTACAGCTCGGTGTTCGGCCTGATCGCGGACACGGTCCGGGACGGCAGCAAGGACTCGGCGTTTGCCCTGGTGGGACAGGTGCGAGGGCTGTGCTTCGGCCTGGGTGGGCTGGCGGTGGCGGGCCTGACGAGCCTCGGCCGGGGAGGTTACGAGGTGGCGGTGGCGCTGGACGGGGTGACGTTCCTGGTTGCGGCGGCGGTGCTGGCGGCGTTCCTGCACGTGCCGCACGAGCGCCACGAGGACGGGGAGCCGGCGGTGAGCGTGCTGCGCAACCGGCCCTACCTGGTGCTGATCGTGGTCACGGCGTTCGCGACGTTCCCGGTGGACATCATGCTCGACGGTGGCTCGGTGTACGTGACGGAAGTGCTGCACGGGCCGGCGTGGATACCGGGGGCGATGATCACGGCCCTGACGGTCAGCGGCATGGTGTTCAGCACGCTGGTGGTGCGCTGGACACGGACCCTGTGGCGCACCACGGCCATCCGCATCGGGACGGCCATCTACGGGGCGTGGGCGGTGGCCAGCCTGGGCGCGGTGCTGGTGCCGACGTCGTGGCTGCCGGCGTACCTGCTGGGCACGGCGGCGTTCCTGGCGTTGGGAACGCTGATCGGCAACCGGGCCAACGCCC
>NZ_KK037166.1:2867517-2945490 GCF_000568255.1 Kutzneria sp. 744 | reverse complement strand
GGCGGCGTTCCAGTACGCCTTCACGGCGGCCGGGGTGCTCGCGCCGGCGGTGGTGGCGCTGTTCGCGCTGGGACCGTGGCTGCCGTGGCTGGTGGCGCTGCTGGCAGCCACGGTCGCCGTGGCGGCAATGCCTTACCTGGCAAGGAATCTGCCGAAGGACGCTGTACGGGGCGACTACGGCAGGATCGCGTCTACGTAGCCGCCGTCGACCCGCAGGGCGCCGCCGGTGGTGGCCGAGGACAGCGGAGAGGCGAGGTAGACGACCATGTTGGCGATCTCCTCGGGCTCGATCAGCCGCTGCAACAAGGACTGCGGCCGGTGCTCGCGCATGAACTGGCGCTGGGCCTGCTCCCACGGCAGGTCCTTGTCCACGAGCTGGTAGACGAAGTCCTCGACGCCGCCGGTGTGGGTGGGGCCGGCGATCACCGAGTTGACGGTGACGCCGGTGCCGGCGGCGAACTTGGCGAAGCCGCGGGACACGGCCAGCAGCGAGGTCTTGGTCATGCCGTAGTGGATCATCTCGGCCGGCGTGGCGATCGCCGAGTCGCTGGCGATGTACTGGACCCGGCCCCAGCCCCGCTCGGTCATGCCGGGCAGGTAGGCGCGGGTCAGCCGCACCGCGGACAGCACGTTGACCTCGAAGTAGCGCCGCCACTCGTCGTCGCTGATCTCCAGCGGCGACTCCGCGCCGAAGATGCCGAGGTTGTTCACCAGCACGTCCACGTGCGGCACGGCGGCGAGCACCTGGGCGGCGCCCTCGTCGGTGGAGACGTCGCCGGGCGCCGCGACGAACTCGCCCTGGCCGGCCAGGGATTCGATGGTGGCGGCGACGCCGTCGGCCTTGCGCCCGTTGACGGCGACGGTGGCGCCGGCCCGGGCCAGTCCGGCCGCGATGGCCTGGCCGATGCCCTGGGTGGAGCCGGTGACGAGGGCGACCTTGCCGGTGAGGTCGAGGCGCATGTGAGGGGATCTCCTGTTCTGAAGGTGAGAGTCCAGCCTGATGCCGTCAGCTCGCCGGCGCGAGCCCAGCGGCCGCGGCGGTGGCGACCTTGTGGTCCTGCTCGGGGGCGCCGCCGCCGACTCCGATGGCGCCGACCAAGACGCCGTCACGACGCAGCGGCACGCCGCCGGCGATGAACAGCAGCGGCCGGTCGAGGGCGGTCGGCAGGCTGTGGAACGGGCCGTCCGGCTTGACCGCGTCGACCACGTCGGCGGTCGCGGCGTCCAGCTGGACGGCGGTGTAGGCCTTGCGGGTGCTGGTCTCGCCGGAGATCAGAAGCGCGTCCTGGTCGCGCACGAAGCCGAGCAGGTGGCCGCCGCGGTCGAGCACGGTGACGCTGACCTTGATGCCGGTCCGCTCCGCCTCGCCGCGGGCCGTGTCCAGCAGGTCGCGCAGCTCGTCGTTGCTCAGGTCGACGGGGTGGTGAGCCATGGTGCGAACGCCCTTCGTATGCTTGCTCGGTACGGAAGCCAGCGTACACAATAGTTGCAGACGCCGTCTAATGGCGTAAGCAACTTACTTGCGGTGAGCCGCGACACGGTTACCTTGGGACGGCGTGAGCGACCTGATCGACGTCGACGGCCTGCGGGCCGCGCTGGAGCACGCCTGCCCCGAGAGCGAGATCGAGACGTGGGACATGCCGGGCGGTCCCAAGGTTCGCCTGAACCGGGGCGGGCGGGCCGTGGAGGTCTTCTGGCACCGGGAGAAGTCGGCGTTCTGGACGAGCTACGGTGTCGGAAAAAGATCCCTGCGTCGAGTCCGCGCAACCGACCTGATGGTGGCCATCGACTCGGCGGCGACCTGGCTCAGCGGGGCCACGCCGCGGGAGTTCGCCGCCGCGTGGCCATTCGCTGACTTCGTCGCCATCGCCGATGCCTATGAGCGGGGCGACCGGATCGAGTACTCGTGGCAGTCAGCCCTGGTGCACGACCCCTTCGGGCTCACCGGATTCATCGCCGCGGCGATGAACGAACCCCGGCTGCGGACCATGTACCCGTTCGTGCAGATGGGCTGGATGTCGTTCCGGCCGACCGTCGACGAGTTCTTGGTGCCTGGTCCATGGGTGTCGGGGTCGAGGCAGGACGATGGCGTGTTCAAGGTGTGCTCGGTGGACCGGGACCGCTGGCACGGCGAGCCGCTCGCGGTGGGCGACGCCGAGACGGCCGTCCGCGTCGTCGTCGCGGAGATGGACCGCCTCGGCGTGCCCAGGCCGGAGGACCTCAGATCTCCGTCAGAGCACCGTCCGCCAGCCGAAGCCGGCGGGTGATGCCGATCTCGGCCAGGAAGCGTTCGTCGTGGCTGACCACGACAAACGCGCCCTGATAGGCGTTCAACGCCCCGGTGAGCTGCTCGACGCTGGCCAGATCGAGGTTGTTGGTCGGCTCGTCGAGCAGCAGCAGGTGCGGCGCCGGCTCGGCGCACAGCACGCACAGCAGGGTGGCGCGCAGGCGTTCGCCGCCGGAAAGCACCCGCACCGGCAGCTGGGACCGTTCGGCACGGAAGAGGAAGCGCGCCAACAGGTTCATCATGTCCGAGGTGGGCAGGCTGGGGGCGAACGCCCGCAGGTTGTCGGCGGTGGACAGCTCCGGATCCAGCAGGTCCAGCCGCTGCGAGAGGTAGGCCACGCGGCCGTCGGCCCGGGTGAGCACGCCCTGTGAGGGTTCCTCCAGACCGGCGGCGATGCGCATCAGCGTGGACTTGCCGACGCCGTTGGCCCCGAGCAGCGCAATCCGCTCCGGCCCACGGATCGACAGGCTCACGCCGTCGCCGGCGAACAGGTCCCGCACCCGCAGGTGCTCGCCGTGGAACACGGTGCGGCCGGCGGGAACGGTGGTGTCGGGCAACGACAAGGAGATCGTCTTGTCGTCCCGCAGCGACCGCTCCGCCTCGTCCAGTCGGGCCTTGGCGTTCTCCACCCGCTGCCCGTGCATGTCGTTGGCCTTGCCGGTGGCCGACTGGGCCTTCTGCTTGATCAGGCCGAGGGCGATGCGCGGGATGTCGCTGCCGGACCGCGCCCCGGCGCTGGCCCGCCGCGCCGCCTTCTCCCGGGCCTGCTGCATCTCGCGCTTCTCGCGCTTGAGGTCCTGCTCGGCGTTGCGGATGTTCTTCTCCGCCACCTCGCGGGCCGCCTTGACCGCCGCCTGGTACTCCTTGAACGAGCCGCCGTGCAGGGTGATCTCGCCCCGGTCCAGCTCGGCCACGCGGTCGGCCAAGTCGAGCAGCTCCCGGTCGTGGCTGACCATCAGCAGGCAGCCCTTCCAGTCCCGCAGCACGGTGTGCAGCCGCTGCCGGCCGTCCCGGTCGAGGTTGTTGGTCGGCTCGTCGAGCAGCAGCACGTCCGGCTGCTTGAGCAGCTGCGCCGCCAGCCCGATGGCGATCACCTGGCCGCCGCTGAGCGTGCCGAGACGACGGTCCAGCGCCACCTCGCCGAGGCCGAGGCGGTCCAGCTCGGCGCGGGCGCGTTCCTCCACGTCCCAGTCGTTGCCGACGGCCGTGAAGTGCTCCTCGCCGGCGTCGCCGCCCTCGATCGCCCGGATTGCCGCGACGATCGGGGCGATCTCCAGCACCTCGGCCACCGTGGGCTCGCCGGTCAGCGGCAGCGTCTGGGGCAGGTAGCCGAGCACACCGTCCACGGTGATCGTGCCCGTGCGGGGGCCGAGCTCGCCGGCGACGAGCTTGAGCAGCGTGCTCTTGCCGGCCCCGTTCGGCGCGACCAGGGCCGTCCGGCCGGCGCCGACGGCGAATGACAGGTCGTCGAACACCGGGGTGCCGTCCGGCCAGGAGAAGGACAGGTTGGAACAGACGATCTTCGGCATGGAAGTTTCTCCACCGCGAGACGGGCGCGCGTGGGCGCCCGGAAAACGAACAGGTGTGAGGGCACGACCGAGCGCGGCGTCACGTGGACACCGTTGTCGCGGGGCCGGTATCAGCCCTCGATGTCGTCCTCGACCACCATCACGGCGGTTACTCCCTGTTGCTGCGGTGTTCTTCCCAGCCAGCGTATCAGCCGGCGCGCCAGCCGAGGGCGGGGCCGAGTTCTGTGGCCATATCCGTGAGGATCTGCACGTAGTCGGCGTGCTCGAAGGTGAACGGCAGCGCGAACGCCACCTCCTCGACCTCGCGGAACGCCGCGTTGTCGTGCAGCTGCTCGGCGATCTGCTCCGAGGTGCCGACGATGTCCCGGGCGAACAGCAGGCCCTTCGGCCCGAACGGCTTGCCGAAGCGGGTCGCCCGGTTGGCCGCGTACTCCTCGTAACGGGCGCGCTGGTCGGCGCTGGCGCCGTCGGTCGGGATGACCACAAAGCCGTGCGAGACGCGGCCCTCGGGACTGTGCTTGCGGTACGTCTTGATCAGGTCCAGCTGGATGTCGTCGAAGTCGGTGCTGGACTCCGTGGCCGCCACCACGTTGCTGGTCAGGAAGTTCATGCCGTTCTCGGCGGCCCACCGGGCCGAGCGGGCGCTGCCCGCGCCGTACCACATGCGGTTGATCAGGCCCGGCGAGTGCGGCTGTACCCGGGGCGAGAACTGCTCGATGCCCTCGTTGCCGCTGAAGGTCGACACCTGCTCGCCCTGGACGCAGTCCAGCAGCCGGCGGACCCGCTGGTAGCTGAAGTCCTCGACGTCCTGGGTGTCCGGGTAGAGCGCGTCCTTGACGTCGTCGTAGTGCATCGGCGGGCCCACGCTCACGCCGGGATTGAGCCGGCCGCCGGACAGGACGTCCACCGTGGCCAGGTCCTCGGCCAGGCGCAGCGGGTTCTCCCAGCCCAGCGGGATGACCGCCGTGCCCAGCTGGATGCGGCTGGTCCGCTGGGTCGCCGCGGCCAGGAAGGCCACCGGCGAGGAGATGCCGTACTGGAGGTGGCGGTGGCGCACCCAGGCGCTGTCGAAGCCGAGCTGCTCGCCCAGCTGGATGATCTCCAGCGTGGACTCGTGGCCCCGGCGCGGATCGGCCTCGTCGAACAGGCCGATGGTCAGGAAACCGAGCTTGCGCAGCGGCACGTGAAGCCTCCCGAGGTCGTCCGTGGCCTCATTCTCCCGCTTAGTTGAAAGTTTGACAATCTGATGTGACGCAGGCGTGCAGGTGCATGTCGTGCCACCCGTCCGCGTGCTTGGCCTCGCTGCGCTTGGTGCCCTCCAGGGCGTAGCCCGCCGCCGTCGCCACCCGGCAGGACGCCTCGTTCCGCGTCGAGTGCAGCACCTCGATCCGGTGCAGGCCCAGCTCCCCGAACGCCCACCCCGACATCGCGGTCAGCGCCCGCTTCGCCGTCCGACGCCCCCTCGCCTCCGGCAGCACCCAGTACGACACTTCCGCCAAACCCTCACGCAGGTCGATCGTCCGTAGGCTGACCTGGCCCGCCACCTTCCCGTCCTCGGTGACCGCCCACCCCGCTCCCGACTCCTGGCACCACCGCCGCTCCCAGTTCTCGATGTAGGCGCGGGCCTCGTCGTCGGTCATCGTCCGGGCATGCCACCGCTGGATCCCCGGATCCGCGTACGCCGCCATTACGCTCGCGTGGTCCTCCGCCCGCCACGGCCGCAGGACCAGCCCCTCCGCGTGGATCTCCGGCTGCGTCCGCGATGCGAGCGTGCCCACCGGCAACGCTGGCGTGACAAGAGAAGGCACGCCACCGACCTTACGAGACAAATCCGTCGGAGCGGAACCGAGATTGTGAGCCATGCCCCTGTTCAGCCGGCGGGGCTGAGGTGGCGGATGCGGGCGGGGACGCCGGCGAGCAGGTCGTCGTGGGTGATGGCGAAGTCGCCGTTGGGGAAGGGCTGGCCGATGACGGCGGCGGGGAGGAGCTGGCGGAGCTTGTGGCACAACAGCAGGGCGTGGTCGGGGTAGTAGTCGGCGTAGAACGCCAGGAGATTGTCGTTGAGGCGAGGGCGTTTGCGGGACTCGACCTGGTGCAGGGCCGAAGGCAGCAGGGTGGCGTCGGCGGCGAGCACCATGGTGTAGATGTCGTGCTCGAACACCTGGACGTCGGGGGCGGCGTCCATGAAGGCGATGCCGCCGGCGGCGGCCACGGGCTGGCAGGTGCGGCCGATGCAGTCGAGGAAGTCGGTGTCCCGGCCGACGGACACCAGGTTGCCCGGCGACATCCCGACGGCCGGCAGGTGCAGGAGCATGGCGTTGGGACCGACGGCCAGGTTGGCGGCGGTGTTCTGGTACCCGAGCACGTGAACGAGCCCGTGCTCGGGATGCGTCCGGCGGTCGACGTACAGGGTGGTGCCGGTGAAGTCGGCCAACGCCGCGGCAGTGTTCAATTTTTGGGCAACATGCGGTCAGACGGTAGCCGCCAGAGCCTGCTCCAGGTCGGAGATCAGCGCGGAAGGGTCCTCGATGCCGCAGGAGAGGCGGATCATGCCGTCGTCGATACGGGCGGCGACGCGCTCCTCCGGCGTGAGGGAGAAGTGGGAGGAGTTGAAGGGCGTGCTGACCAAGGACTCGACGCCGCCGAGACTGGTGGCCTCGGAAGCGACGGTGAGGCGCCGCATCACGGCCAGCGCGCGGGTGTCGCCGCCGCGCACGGTGAAGGCGACCATGGCGCCGCGACGGTCGGGGCGCATGACCCGAGCGGCGATGTCACCCGTGGGGTAGCGGACGGACACGATCTCGGGGTTGGCGGCGAGGGCGGATGCCAGTCGGGCGGCGGTGGCGCAGGAGCGTTCGAGGCGTAGATCGAACGTCTGAATGCCGCGCCAGACAAGGAAAGCGGCATGCGGGTCGAGGCAGCCGCCGAAGGTGATGACCCGCTTCTGCACCTCGGTCACGGTGGCGGCGTCGGCGACGACCACGCCGGCGATGACGTCGGAGTGGCCGCTGAGGAACTTGGTCGCCGAGTGCACGACGACATCGGCCCCATGACGCAAGGGATTGACGGTGTACGGGGTGGCGAAGGTGTTGTCCACCACCAGCTTCGCGCCGGCGGCGTGGGACAGTCGGGCCAGGGTGGGGAGGTCGGTGAGGTCGAGCTGGGGGTTGGACAGGGTCTCTGCGTAGACGACGGTGGTCGGCGCGTCGGCGATGGCCTCGGCCCAGGCGCCGACGTCGGTGGCGTCGACCATGGTGACGTCGACGCCGAGCGCGGGCAGGTCCCGGACGAGCAGGTCCCGTGTGTCGCCATAGACCTGCCGCGCGGCGACGATCCGGCCGGGCCGGCCGAGAACGGGTGAGGCCTGGGCTTTGTCGTGGGCCGGCTGGTCGGCGGTGCCGTTGGCCAGCAGGGTGAGCAGCGTGGTGGCGATGGCCGCCATGCCGGAGGAGGTCATCAGGGCGGCCTCGGCGCCCTCAAGCGCCGCGATCTCGGCGGCTGCGGCGTCCACGGTGGGGTTGGCGAACCGGCTGTACCAGTGCTCCCGCAGCCCGCCCTCCTGAATGTCCTTGTACGCCAGGTCGTCCAGGTAGAAGGTGGCCGACTGGTAGATCGGCGGCACCACCGGGCGGGTGCGGGCGAGGTATCCGGCGGACTTGGCGGGCCTGGCGTCGCTCATGGACCCGACATTACGGGCCGTGAAGGCGGATTTGGTGGCGTCTCCCGCTGTGAAAACGCGATTTCGTAGCGGATACTCCAGCCATGGACGCGATCGACCGGATTATCCTCGGCGAGCTGGTCCGGGACGGCCGGCTGAGCTTCCGGGACCTGGCCGCGCGGGTGCGGCTGAGCCCGACGGCCACGGCCGAGCGCGTGCGCCGGCTCACCGAGGCGGGGGTGATCGGCGGCTGCCACGCCGAGATCAACCTCGCCGCCCTCGGCCGCCCGCTCAGGGCGTTCATCGACGTGCGCCTGCGTCCCGGCCCCGACCACGCCGAGCTCGAAGACCACCTGCTCGACCTGCCGGCGGTGCTGTCCGGGGCGCACGTCACCGGCCGCTGGGACTACACCCTGGTCGTCGCCTGTCGTGACGTGGCGGAACTCGACGAACTGGTCATGGCCCTGCCGCGCGACTACGGCGTCGTCGAAACCGACACGCGCCTGCAACTGAGGGAACTCCGCGGTTCGGGTGTCGAAGCTCTCTGCGCGCTGGTGGAGTCGAAATGATTTGGTAAGAACTCCGAGCGCGGCCCCGAGTACCTTCGGGTCCATGGATCGACGCCATTTCTCCAAGCTCCTGGCCACGGGGACCGCAGTTGCCGCACTGGGCACCGGAACCGCGTATGCGACACCTAGGGCCAAAGGCAACGTGGTTCTCGTGCACGGCGCCTACGCCGACGGCTCGTGCTGGGCCAAGGTGATTCCGATCCTCCAGGCGGCCGGTGTCACCGTCACGTCGGTGCAGAATCCGCTGACCTCGCTGGACGACGACGTCGCCGCCACAAAACGGGCCCTCGACCGGCAGAGCGGCCCGACCGTGCTGGTCGGCCACTCCTACGGCGGCTCGGTCATCACCCAGGCCGGCGACCATCCGCTGGTCAGCGAGCTCGTCTACCTGTCGGCCCGCGCCCCGGCCGAGGGTGAGGACTACGCGGCACTGGCCGGCCGATTCCCGACGCCGCCCGCGAATGCCGGCCTGGTGTTCACCAACGGCTTCGGCGGTCTCACGGAACAGGCATTTCTCACCGACTTCGCCAACGGGGTGCCGACAAAAGACGCCCGCGTCCTCTACGCCGTGCAGGGGCGAATTGCCCAGACGCTCTTCGCCGGCCGCACGACAACGGCGGCCTGGCGGACAAAGCCGTCCCGCTATCTCGTCACGACCGCCGACCGCACTACGGCGCCGGAATTGCAGCGCTTCGTCGCGAAGCGGATGAATGCCGTCACGAGCGAACTGCCGACCGGGCACCTGTCCTTCGTGGTGCGCCCCGATGCCGTGGCCAAACTGATCCTGCAAGCCCTGTAGACGAAAACGCCGGGAAGGCCAGCAGGCCTTCCCGGCGTCCGGGGGAGAATGCTCAGTCGGTGCCGGATTCCATGGCCGCGAGGTCGAGCATCTCGTCCTCCTCGGCCACGCTCAGCGCGGAGGCCTCGCCGCGGGCCGCGATGGCCTCGGCGCCGCCTTCGGGCATGGCCCCGATCAGGCCGGTCGCCGCCGCCTGCGCCGCGCCGAGCAGCTGCACGGGGTGGGCGTTGCCGACCATGCCCAGGCCCGCGTACTGCTCCAGCTTGGCGCGGGAGTCGGCGATGTCCAGGTTGCGCATGGTGAGCTGGCCGATCCGGTCCACCGGGCCGAACGCGGCGTCCTCGGTGCGTTCCATGGACAGCTTGTCCGGGTGGTAGCTGAAGGACGGGCCGGTGGTGTCGAGGATGGAGTAGTCCTCGCCGCGCCGCAGCCGCAGCGTCACCTCGCCCGTGATGGCCATGCCGACCCAGCGCTGCAGCGACTCTCGCAGCATCAGCGACTGCGGGTCCAGCCAGCGGCCCTCGTACATCAGCCGGCCCAGCCGACGGCCCTCGTTGTGGTAGCTGGCCACCGTGTCCTCGTTGTGGATGGCGTTGACCAGCCGCTCGTAGGCCGCGTGCAGCAGGGCCATGCCGGGCGCCTCGTAGATGCCGCGGCTCTTGGCCTCGATGATCCGGTTCTCGATCTGGTCGGACATGCCCAGCCCGTGCCGGCCGCCGATGGCGTTGGCCTCCAGCACGAGGTCGACGGGCGTGCCGAACTCCTTGCCGTTGATCGTGACGGGCCGGCCCCGCTCGAAGCCGATCGTCACGTCCTCGGGCGCGATCTCGACGGCCGGGTCCCAGAACCGCACGCCCATGATCGGGTCGACGATCTCGATGCCGGTGTCGAGGTGCTCAAGGGACTTGGCCTCGTGGGTGGCGCCCCAGATGTTGGCGTCGGTGGAGTAGGCCTTCTCGGTGCTGTCCCGGTAGGGCAGGCCGTGCGCGACCAGCCACTCGGACATCTCCTTGCGGCCGCCGAGCTCGGTGACGAAGTCGGCGTCCAGCCACGGCTTGTAGATGCGCAGCGACGGGTTGGCCAGCAGGCCGTAGCGGTAGAACCGCTCGATGTCGTTGCCCTTGAAGGTGGAGCCGTCGCCCCAGATCTGGACGTCGTCCTCCAGCATGGCCCGCACCAGCAGGGTGCCGGTGACGGCGCGGCCCAGCGGCGTGGTGTTGAAGTAGGCCCGGCCGCCGGATCGGATGTGGAACGCGCCGCACGACAGCGCGGCCAGCCCCTCCTCGACCAGGGCGGCCTTGCAGTCGACGGCTCGGGCGATCTCGGCGCCGTACTGGTGGGCACGGGCGGGCACCGACGAGATGTCGGGCTCGTCGTACTGGCCGATGTCAGCGGTGTAGGTGCACGGGACGGCACCCTTCTCGCGCATCCACGCGACCGCTACCGAGGTGTCGAGGCCGCCGGAGAAGGCGATCCCGACACGTTCGCCGACAGGGAGGGAAGTGAGCACCTTGGACACGTTCGGAAATATACATCCCGATGCATGATCATGCAACGCGGTAGATTCGGGCCGTGGACAGAGGGGGCGCGCACAACGAGGTGACGGGCTCGCCGTCGGCGCCGTTCGTGCTGGCCGGCGTGGTCAACGGCGACATCGTCTTCAGCCAGCCGGACGCCCCGGTGCCCCGGCAGCTGCCACCCGCGCCGCGGTGGTTCACGGCCCGTGCCGCGGAACTGGCCCTATTGGACGCCGCGGTGTCCGCGGACGGGCCGGTGCTGGCGGTGATCGTCGGGGCCGGCGGCATCGGCAAGACGTGGCTGGCGCTGCACTGGGCCCACCGCAACCTCGATCTGTTCCCGGACGGCCAGGTCTTCGTCGACCTGCGGGGCATCGCGCCGGCCGGGCAGTTCCTGCCGCCGGCGGCGGTGCTGCGCTGCGTGCTGGACGCGCTCGGAGTGCCGCCAGCGGCCGTGCCGGTGGATTTCGAGGCCCAGGTCGGAAGGTTTCGCAGCCTGGTCGCCGGCAAGCGGATGCTGATCGTGTTCGACAACGTGCGGGACGCCGAGCACGTGCGGGCGGCCCTGCCGGCGACCCCGGGCTGCGCGGCCCTGGTGACCAGCCGGAACCAGCTTCGAACCCTGGACGCCTCGGTGCGGGTCCGGCTCCGGGAGCTGACCGACGACGAAAGTGTCGACCTGTTCGAGCGACGGTTGGGGCGGTCGCGCCTGGACGCCGAGCCGGCGGCGGTGCGCAGCCTGGTCGCCGACTGCGCGGGGCTGCCGTTGGCGCTGGGGATCGCGGCCGGCCGTGTGGCCGATCGCCTGGAGTTCCCCATCGAGGTGTTCGCCCGCGAGCTCCGGGCCAGCCGGCTGCCGGCGCTGGACGAGCTGGAGACGGTGCTTTCGTGGTCGTACCAGGCTCTTTCGGTGGAGGAGGCCGCGGTCTTCGCCCTGTTGGGGCTGATTCCCGGCGCCGATGCGGGCATCGCGGCCATTGCCTGTCTGACGGATCGGCCGGGTGTGCTGACGGTTCTTCGTGCCCTGGAACGGGTTTCCCTTGTGCACGAGCATGTGCCGGGCCGATGGCAGCTGCACGACCTGGTCCGGCTGTACGCCCTGTCCCAGTTGGACGATGTCGAGGATGCCCTCGACCGGTTCGTCGGCTACTACGTGCGGACCGGGTATGCCGCCGATCGGGTGCTCGATCCACGGCGGGTGCCCATCGGCGTCACGTCGGAGGCCCGCTTCGAGGATCGGGCGGCGGCCCTGGCGTGGTGCGAGGCCGAACATGGCTGCCTGCTGGCGTTGCAGCGGTTCGTGGCCGAGCGGGGACGGTTCGTCGATGCCTGGCGGCTGGCCTGGGTGATGCACAGCTTCCACTGGCAGCAGGGGCTTGTACGGGACCAGGCCGGCACGTGGCGGGTGGCGCTGCGTGACCGTTTGGACGATTCGTCGGCGGCCCTGGCGCGCCGGCTGTTAGGGTCCGCCCTCGTCCGGACGGGGGCCGTCGCGGACGCGCTGACACTGTTGGGGGAGGCTTTGGCTCTGTATCAAGGCATCGGCGACCGTTTGGGCGAGGGACACGCGCACCGGTCGCTGGCCCGGGCCTGGCGTGAGGCCGGAGACACGTCGCGGGCATTGGAGCACGTGACCCTGGCCAAGGCGGCCTATCGGGACGTCGACGCGGCTCTGGACATCGCCGACGCGCTGGAACTCCAGGGCCGGTACGAGGCGGAGCTGGGCCATGTGGACGATGCTCGGACAGCGTGCCTCGCTGCACTGGATCTGTATCGGCGCAACGGAAACGTCGACGGTGAGGCGACCGCGTCGGACGGTCTGGGGCACATCGAGCAGCGGGCCGGCCACGTCGATCTGGCCGTCGGACACTACGAGCGGGCCCTGGCGCTGTTCGACGGCCGGCACGCCTACCACCTGGCCGAGACTCTCGACCGGTTGGCCGAATGCCGGTCGCTGCTCGGGGATGCCGCCCGGGCGCGGCGATCCTGGGAGGCGGCCCTGGCCCTGTACGAGAACCAGCAGCGCGGGGCCGACGCCGAGCGGGTTCGCGGCCGATTGGACCAAGCGTGATCACCGCCGACAGCTTCCCGACTCCCGATCTCTCCCTACGCTCCGGCGATCCCGTTCAGCTGCAACGGGTCCGGGCGTTCGGCGGCGAGCAGGCCGCGGCGGCCGAGGCCGCGCGCAAGCGGTTGGCCGACGGCTTTGACGTCGCCGACCTGCGGGCCGTCCACGCCGATCTCATTCGCTGGCGGCACGATCTCGCTCTGCGCGCACCCGCCCGCATCGGGCAGGGGTTGGCCCTCGACGCCTCTCGTTTTGTGACCTCGCTTGAGGACGGCGGCCCGAACTACGACCGCCTCGGCTACCTCGGCCGCCTCCGCCACGGCGCCACCTGGGATCCTGAGACTCAGACCTTCCGTGGCGGCAACGAAACCCCGGCCTCTCGGATCATGCTCCGTTACGGCCGGGCCGTGCACGACCGCTTTTCCCGTGAGCACAACGATGGTGACGTGTTGGTCAACGCTGTCACCCTCCCCGACGGCACCGTGCTGACCGGCAACCGCCTTGTCCGCGGGGCCGAGGCCGCGCGCATCAGCGCCGCCCTGGTTGCCCGCCTGGCCGGCCGTGGCCGTGACGTCTCTCAGATCGAGATCGGCGGCGACCCCTGTTACGCCGTCTCCGCCGAGGATTCCGCGCGGGCGAGGCTGTTCTCCGCCGCGCTGACCCTCCTCGTCGCCGAGCGGTCGCTGGCGGCCTGGCAGGCCGCCCGCTACCTGCTCTACCAATCCCCGCAGACCAAGAAGGGCAGCGACGCCGTCACCCGGGTCTTCCTCGTCGCCGTCGGATCGGTCCTGTTAGGACAAGCGCCGATCCTCGACCAGGATGTCGACCTGCGCTGCGCCGTCCTCGGCCAGCGGGCCGCGACCGTGCTGCCGGGCGATCCGCCGGAATGACCGGATAGCCATGATCCCACCTGCGCCGGCCTTGTATCTCTCCGACCAGGTCGTGGCGCTGGCCATCGCCGGCACGGTGCTCACCACGCCGGCGTTGGCCGTCTGCGTCTACGTGTCCTGGCGGATCATCCGTTGAGCGTGCAGGGGGCCAGCGCGGCCAGGCCTGCGGGCTTGCTGCCGGTGACGCGGCCGATGTCGATGGCGATGCGGTCCAGCACGGCGATCCGCTTGTCCTTCAACGGTCCGAGAATGGCGTTGTTGATGAAGTTGGGACCGCCCTGGCCCTGAGAGGTGATGAGCCGGTTGTCGGCCTCGCCGATCTCCTTCGCCAGGTTGGCCAGCTCGGCGGTGACGCCGGCCTGGGCGGCGGCGGGCACGGCCGGCAGCTTGCCCTCGACCGACGGGCAGTTGACGGTCGGCACGCCCGCCGCCGAAGCCGAAGTCGAAGCCGAAGTCGAGGTCGGCACCGAGACGGAGACCGTGCCCGGTGCGGCGGCGCCGGTGCTCAGGCTGCACGGCGCGAGGGCGTCGAGCCCGGCGGGCTTGGCCGCGTGCCGGCCGATGGAGATGGCGATGCGGTCGATGGTCGACACCCGCTTGTCCTTCAACGGCCCGAGAATGGCGTTGTTGATGAAGTTCGGTCCGCCCTGCCCCTGCGAGGTGACCAGGCGCCGGTTCGCCTCGGCGATCTGGGTGTCGAGCAGAGTCAGGTTCCGCGTCACCTCGGCCTGGGACGCCGCCGGCACGGCCGGCAGCTTGTCCCGCACCGACGGGCAGACCACGGTCGGCGCGGCGGCGGCGGCGTTGGCCGTGCCGCTGTGGGTGGCCACGACCGCCGCCCCGCCGAGCACTGCGGTGGCCCCGAGCACCACCGCGGCGACTCGAAACTTTCGCGGAACCGCCGCGTAACTGATCCTCATGACCAAACTCCTGTCCCGTCTGCCACGTCCCGATCTCGTTTACGAGGACCAAGAGCCACTCGGTTCACGAATCACCGGTATTCGACAGATTCGACGGATCAGTCTCGATTGGACGGTCGCGAGGTGCTGGCGCGCACGGCCAGGCGGGGAGGCAGCAGGCGGATCCCGGCGGGGGAGGAGCCGTCCAGCTGATCGACGACCATTTCGACGGCGAGCTCCCCCAGCAGTGCGGCCGGGACCTCGACGGTGGTGAGTGTGCAGGGATCGCCGCCGTGCGGCCCGACGGCGATCACCGAGACATCCTGCGGCACAACAAGTCCCCGTTGCCCGAGTTCGTTCATCAGCGGCGTCAGGGCGACCTCGTTCTGGATCACCAGGGCGGTCACGCCGGCATCGAGCAGACCGTCCAGGCACGACTGGATGTTGTCGCCGCAGGCCCGGAAGACACCGAGCACCCCGTGGCGCTCGGCGGAGTCGAGAAACCCTTGCCGGAACCGGGCGGCGTGACTGACCCCACGTTCGTGCACGGCAGGTGGGGGTCCGACGAGCCCGACGCGGCGATGCCCGAGCTCGGCCAGATGCTCGACGCACAACGCGGCAGCCGCCGCGAAGTCGAGGTCCAGGCAGGTGATCGCGTTGGGGTGGTCCGGCACGCCGACCAGAACTGTCGGCCGATCAAGCGCGGTGAGCATCGGCACGCGGTTGTCGGCGGCGGTCACGTCGAGGGCGATCAGGCCGTCGGCGAGCGAGCCGACGACCGCCTCGCGTAGTTCGCCGGGATCGCCGTCCTTGGTCAGTAGCAACAGGTCCAGGCCGTGCGATCGCGCGGCGGCCGTGGCGGCGGCGGTGAAGCGCATGGCCGTCGGCGCCTCGATCCCGGGCCGCTGCGGGGCCAGTAACGCGAGTAGATCGCTGCGTTCGAGGAGACCGCTGGCGCGGGGTCGGTAGCCGAGCAGTCGGATCTGTTGCTGCACCCGTCTTCGAGTCGCGGCGGACACCGTCCGCCTGCCGCTGATCACATAGGACACCGTGCTCGGCGCCACACCGGCGGCCCGCGCGACGTCGTGGATGGTGGCCACGGCCAGAAGTTAGTTGACGTTTCACGCAAACGCAAGGTCGGCCGACTCGAAACTGTCGAAAGCGCTGAACATGCTGCGAGGCAAAGGAAAATGGTACAGACCAACGCGGGCGATCATGCTTGACCGGCTGGGGTCGGAATGATTGGGTGAGCTCCCGCGACTTCGGAGCCGATGGTCGCTCGGTTACGCGAGGGTGCCCATGGCTGCGCACGACCTGGTCCGGCCGCCGATTCCGATGCCCACGCCCGAGGCCCGGCCGCTGCGGCTGGGCGCGACCTGGAACCCCGAGCTGGCCCGCCGGGTCGGCACGGCCTTCGGCGACCGGCACGCGGGCGAGGTCGTCGGCGTCCAACTGGACCAGACACTGCGGGATCCCCGGCTGGGCCGAAACGAGCTCGGCTACGCCGAAGACCCGCTGCTCGCGGCCCGATTGGCGGCCGCGCACCTGTTCGGCATGAGCGGCGCGTGCACGCCGGTGATCACCGATCTCGACGAGCAGGCGTGCTGTGGCCGTCGCCACGGCTTCAGCGCGCGGGCGCTGCACGAGCAGGAACTGCCGGTCTACCGCGCGGTCTTCGAGATCGGCGGCGCGCAGGGCCTGGTGCTGCCACGACATCTTTTCGACGACTCGCCGATGGTGGTCCGGATGCTGATCGAGGAGGGCGTTCGGCCGTGGAGCGACGGCCGCGCGCCGGTGCTCACCACCGGCGGCCCGGTCGTGCCGGCGATGAGGGCCGGTGCGGACGGCTTCGTCGGCGACGGCCAAGTCTTGGACGAACTCGTGGCGGCAGAAGGCCTCGACGCGGAGATCGTGGCGGCGACCGCGCGGATGGCCGCCGTGTTCGGGCGGGTGGGCGTGTCCTCGGGTGAGGATCACGGCGGGCTGGATCTGGCCGTCGCCCGCGAAGCCGTGGTGCTGCTGCGCAACGACGGCCTGCTGCCGCTGCTGGTCGGCCCCGGGATGCGGGTCGCCGTGGTGCATCCGGGCGGTTCGTGCGGCCTGTCGGCCGCGGTGCGCCAGGTCGTCACCGCTGCCGGCGGCACCGTCACATTGACCGGCGGCAACGACCGCGTGCGGCTGCGCGAGGCCGACGGCCGCCGCTGCCTGGTGGCCGTCGGCGGCGAGCTCCGGTTGGGTCAGCCGAGCGGCGGCAACGACGTCTTCGACGCCATAGAGTGGTCTCGGCACGTGTTCGAGCTGAGCAACGGACCCTGCCGCCAAGTGGTCGACCTCCGGCCGGCGAACGACGGCACGGTCGCGCTCCGATACGTCCGAAATGGACAAACGGTCGTGCTGAAGACCATGCTCTGGGAACCCGTCGCCGACGGCGCCACGCTCGCGGCCGAGGCGGCGGCCGCGGCCGATGTGGCGCTGGTGGTGGTCGGCAATGACGCCGAGGACCGCCGCGACCGCGAGAACCTGTTGCTGCCGGCGCAGCAGGAGCGGACCCTGCGAGCGGTGCGGGCGGCGAACCCCAACACGGTGTTGGCGGTGTTGAGCAGTCATCCGTACGCGCTGGACTGGGCCGAGGCCAACATCGGCGGCATCCTCTGGAGCGCTCCCGGCAGCAAGACCGATGTCGCCGTGACGGAGGTGCTGTTCGGAGAACGATCCCCGGCCGGCCGCCTGCCGCAGACCTGGTACCGCGCAACGGACACCGGCTTCGACACCTACCTGTACCACTGCGCGGAACCGCTGTTCCCCTTCGGCCACGGCCTGAGCTACACCACCTTCCGCTACGACCCTCCGGTGCTCAGCGCCCGACAACTCCGTGCCGACGGGCGGATCACCGTGACGATCCGCGTGCACAACAAGGGCTTCCGCGACAGCGACGAGGTCGTGCAGCTCTACACCCGCCAACTGACCTCGCGCGTGCGCCAACCCCGGCGGCAGCTCCGGCACTTCACGCGGATCGCCGTGCCGGCAAGGACTTCGCGAACCGTCGCCTTCACGCTGACCGCCGACGACGTGTCGTTCTTCGACGTCGCCAGCCAGGACTGGGTGCTGGAGACCGCCGAGCACGAGGTCCTGGTCGGCGGCCACGCGGTCCGGTTCGACACCGTCGGCCAGGAGATCCCGATCCGGCGGCTCGCCGGCGCGTCGCTGATGTGCACCAGGGCCGACGAGGCCGCCGGCATGGTGCTGGTCGACGGCCCGGCGATGGAGGCGACGGGGCAGCGGTCATGGCTGGCGTTCCGCGGCTGCGACGTGACCGGCTGTCGGACGTGGAGCCTGGATGCGGAGAATCCGACGCGGGTGCCGCTGTACGTCGGGCTGCACCTGGACGACCCGAAGGGCCCGCTGATCGGGGTGCTGGCCGTGCCGCCGGGCTCGGGCCCGCAGCGCACGCCGATCACCGGTGAGGCGCCAGGGATCCGTGACGTGTTCGCCGTGTTCACCCACCCCGGGCTGCGGGCCCGTCGTCTGATGTTCGGCTGACCCGTTCGGTTGCCCCCTGCGTAGTGACTGCCGTGAGACAGCGACGACGAGACCTGACCGAGCCGGTGACGGTCATCGGGGTCGCCGTCGCCGCCCTCGTCGCGGTTGTCGTGGTGCTCCAGAGCGTGGGCGCCGCCGGGGTCGCCACGGCGCAGCGGCCGGTGACGACCACCGCCGTGCCGCCGCCTCCGCCGACGACCACCGTGGTGGCGCCCCCGACCAGCACCAAGGCCACCGTGCCGGCCGACATCCAGCTCGCGACGGCCGTCTACGACCTCCGGGAAAACGCTTTCGTGAGCCGCTCGGACGAGGACCAGCCGTTCGCCGCCGAGTCGCTGACCAAGCTGCTCATCGCCACCGACCTGGCCGCGGCCGGCAAGCTGACCGGGGACAATCTGCCCAGGGTGCAGCGCATGCTGTCCACCAGCGACGACACCGCCGCCAACCAGCTGTGGACCGCCGACGGCGGCCCGCAGATCGTCAGCCGCGCGGTGCGGTCCATGGGCCTCAAGCGGACGATCCCGCCGCGCGACCCCGGCCGTTGGGGCGACACCAGCACCACGGCCGCCGATGTGGTGCGGATCTACCAGCACATCGTGACGACGATGCCGGCGGCGCAGCGTGACGTCCTGCTGGCCGACCTGGCCACCACGGCCCGCGCCGCCGACGGCACCAACCAGGATTTCGGCATCACCGCGGCCCTTCCCGACGGCGAGTGGTGGGCCAAGCAGGCCTGGGCGTGCTGCCGCCCGGCCTGGGACGTGCACACCACCGGCCTGGTCGGGGCCGATCGGCGCTACGTCGTCGTGGCGCTGAGCCAGCAGCCCGTGGCCGGCGGCTTCGGCGGCGCCACCCGGGTCATGACGACCGTGGCCAAGAACCTGGTGGCGGGCCTACAGATCCAGCACCAGGTCGTCGGCGGGGCGTGAGCAGCACACCAGCGCCTGGCCCGGCTCTGGTGGCTCCAGCGGATCCGGCTGGTACCGCACGTCCCCGGACAGCACCGGCGTCACGCAGGTGTGGCAGACGCCGGTTCGGCAGGCCCAGCGGGTCGGCACGTCACAGGCTTCCGCCAGCTCCAACAGGTTCTCGAAGTCCGTGCGCCAGGGGACGGTGATTCCGCTGCGGGCAAAAGTGATCCGCGGGCCGGCGCCGACCTGGCCCTCCGGCTGGTGCGGCGTCTTGGCCACGGCGCCGACGATGCCGGGGTTGATCGCCGGCAGCGCGCCGAACAGTTCCGAGTGGACATCCGTGATGCCGAGTTCCTTCAGCGCCAAGGCCATGTCGTCCATGAAGCCGGCCGGACCGCACATGTAGGCGCTGGCGTTGGTCGGTAGATCCAAGGCCTGCAAGGCATTGGCGTTCAACCGATGGCCTTCGGACGTGTAGTAGACGTGCTCGTGGGCCTCCGGAAGATCGCCCACCAGCTGACGCACCTCGTCGGTGAAGGCGTGCTCGGAGGCGGACCGAGTGGTGTGCAGCCACCACACCTCACGCCTGCTTCCCTTGAGCGCCCGCAACATCGCCAACACCGGCGTGATACCGACGCCCGCCGACAGCAACACCACCGGGGAATCGCTGTCCACCAAGGTGAAGTCGCCACGCGGCGCGGCAACGTCCAAGGTGTCGCCCTCGCGGAGCTTGGTGTGCAGGAAGGTGCTGACTGCGCCGTCGCGTTTCACGCTGATCCGGTACCCTGCCTCGGACACGGCCGACAGCGAGTAGCTCCGCACCTGGGAATCGGCCCGTACGGTCAGGAACTGGCCGGGGAGCGGCGTGGGCAGCACCGAACCGTCCGGTGTGGACAGATGGATGGAGGCGATGGTCGTGCTCTCCGGCACGATCTTCGTCACCCGGAGCGGCCGGAACCCGGGCCAACCGGTCGTGACGGGGGAAGCCTTGGGCTCCAGCAGATCCCGGAAGGAGGACTGCCAGCCCGGGCTCAGCGCCGGGATGTCCACGGCCTTGCGCAGCTGTACGACGTCCCGGTTCGGCAGGTACAGCAGGGCATCGATGTCGGCGACGTTCATCTCGTGCCGCCCGACCGCCGTGCGCACGATGTCGTCGCCGGCCCGCACCTCGCCCTCGTGGATCACCCGCAGGTAGAAGCCCGGCCGATGCCGGGCCACCAGCAGCGAGGGGATTTCCGGCTCGTTCAACCGCATTCCGACCCGGAAGCAGGTGACACGCGGCTGCGTGACCTCGAACTCGGCGTCCCCGATGCGGTACCGGTCGCCGATGTGCACCTCGTCGTCGAGCAGCCCGTCGACGGTGAAGTTCTCGCCGAAGTTGCCGTACTCCAGGTCGTCGCGGCCCAGCTCGTCACGCCAGTAGTCGTAGGACTGTCGCTGGTAGACCAGCACGGCCCGCTGCTCGCCGCCGTGGCCGCCCAGGTCGCCCTGCCCGTCGCCGTCCACATTGAGCGTGCGGGCCATGCGCGGGCCCTCGACCGGATGCTTGAAGATGCCGGTGTGCACGGTCCGGCCCTGCCAGGGCACGTCCTTGGGCATCCCGACATTCAGTGACAACAGGCGTGCCATGGTCTTCGGCTCCTTCAGCCCTGGCGGGTGCGCTGGTAGTGCCGGCGGGCCTTCATGCGGTTGCCGCACACGGCCATCGAGCACCAGCGGGCGCTGTTCGGCTTGCTGTGGCGATCAGGACAGTCGGCACTCCGGTGCGCACGCGCGCAGCGCGGGTTGTCGGTGCGCAGCTTGTCCAGCAGCACGGCCGAGCGCGGCAGTCGTCCGCGCAGGTCGAGCGTTCAGGCGATGCCCTCCTCGGCCAGTGACGCCCGGTAGCGATGCCGTCGACGTAGGGGCGCAGAGATTGTGGCGCGGAGTGCCCGCGCACGACGTCCTGGAGCGCGTTTCGGGCGCTGACCAGGGCCTGCCACTCGTCGTCGGTGGGCTCCTGGTCGTGTTCCCGCAGCCATGCGTGGCCGGCCTCGGCGTTGTCGAGGGTGTCACGCTGCGTGCCCTCCACGACGGGGGTCGTGTTGAGCAGGTCCAGCAGCAGTGTCTCGTCCGTCATTCCTAACCTCCAATCTCGCACTTGACAGGTTATATCAGACCATGTTTCGATCTAACTGGTCAAGTCGGTTAGAGAGGTTAGAAGCCATGATGACGATGTCTCCGCGACGGACCGCCACCGGCGGCGCCGGTGTGCTCGTTGCCGCCATCGCGCTGGCCCTGACCTGGGCAAACCTCGCCCCGTCGGCCTACGTCGAGTTCTGGGCGCTGCCGCTGGACGTGCGGCTCGGGCCGCTGTCGGCGGCGCTGAGCCTGCGGGACTGGGTCAACAGCGGGCTGATGACGCTGTTCTTCCTCGTCGTCGGGCTGGAGGCGCGGCGCGAGATCGACCTCGGCGACCTGCGTGACCACCGCCGCCTGATCCTGCCCGTGGCCGCCGGCCTGGCCGGCATGGCGCTGCCGGTGCTGATCTACCTCGGCATCAACGGCGGCGGGCTCGGCGCGCACGGCTGGGGCGCGGCCATGTCCACCGACACCGCGTTGGCGCTGGGCGTGTTCAGCGTGGTCGGGCGCGGCCTGCCGGACCGGATCCGCACGTTCGTGCTGACCGTGTTCGTGGTGGACGACATCGTCGCGCTGGTGGTCATCGCCGTGGCCTACAGCGGTGAGATCCGGCCGCTCGGGCTGGCCGTCGCCGCCCTGGCCTACGGCGGCGTGCTGATCTTCCGACGGCGGATGCCGGTGTTCGCCGTGTTGACGTTGACGGTGTGGGGCGGACTGTTGGCGTCGGGCATCGACCCGGTGGTGGCCGGGCTCGCCGTCGGCCTCGCGACCTCGGCGCACCTGCCCCGGCGGAACGCGCTGATCGAGGCGACGACGTTGGTGCGGCTGTTCCGTGAGCAGCCGACGCCGGAGCTGGCGCGGACGGCGACCATGGGGCTGGCGTCGACGTTGTCGGTCAACGCTCGGCTCCAGCACGTGTTGCACCGCATGACCGGCCTGGTCGTGGTGCCGCTGTTCGCGCTGGCCAACGCCGGGATCACGCTCGACATGCGGCAGCTGATCACGCCGATCACCGTCGGCATCGTCGCCGCCTACGTGCTGGGCAAGCCGATCGCCGTGGTCGGAGCTTCGTGGCTGGTCACCAAGCTGAGCGGCGGGGCGTTGCGGCCGCCGGTCGGATGGGCGGCCGTGCTGGGCAGCGGTTCGATCGCCGGCGTCGGATTCACGGTGTCGCTGCTGATCGCCGACCTCGCTTTCACCGGGCCGCTGTTGGATCAGGCCAAGGTCGGCGTCCTTGCCGCCGCTGTCGGGGCTTCCGCGCTGAGCTTCGTCGTCTACCGCGTGACAGCCGCCTTGCCCGATCCGATGCGGACCCGTGTACTGCTGGGGAAAGCCCGCCAGCTCACGGATCTCGTGCCGGCGGTCGACGTCGAGCGTGATCACGTGCGGGGGCCTTTCGACGCCGCGGTGACCGTCGTGGAGTACGGGGACTTCGAGTGTCCGTGGACGGCGATGGCCGCCCCGACCGCTCGGGAGCTGTTGGCCGACAACGCGGACATCCGTTACGTGTGGCGGCATCTGCCGCTGCCCGACGTGCACCCGCACGCGCAGCTGGCCGCCGAAGCGGCGGAGGCGGCAGGGGAGCAGGGCGCGTTCTGGGACATGCACGACATGTTGCTGGCCAACCAGACCGACCTCGGTCTGGAGGACGTCGTCACCTATGCCGCCATGCTGGGCCTGGACATCGACCGGTTCCGCGACGACCTGCGCCGCGTCGAGGCCCGCGTGGCGCGGGACGTCGAGTCGGCCGACCTCAGTGGAGTTGCCGGCACACCAACGTTTTTCATCAACGGTCGCCGTCACGACGGGCCGCAGGACCTGGCCTCGCTCAACGGCGCCATCGAGACCGCACGAACCCACGCCGTCGCCTTCGCGACAGCCTGAACGAGGAGATGAAGTCATGGGATTGGCATGGCAGCAAGGACCGTTGTCCAGCAAGGCAGTCGGACACTTCCTGACGCCGGAGCCGCTGCCCGAGCGGCTGTTGTTCGTGGAGCCGCTGCGCCGCCGGATGCGGGTGCGGCTGGGCGGGGAGTGGATTGCCGACAGCGAGGACGTCGTGCTCCTGCACGAGCCGGGGAAGTATCCGGTGGCGTACTTCCCACTGTCCGATGTGGTCGAGGGCTTTTTGTCAGTGGAGACCCGGACGACCACGCACAAGGATCTCGGTGCCACGGCGTGGTTCTCCGTTGCGGACAAGCCCCACGCCGCGTGGCAGTTCAGCGATCTTCCTTCGCACGCCTCGGTTCTGCGGAACCAGGTTGCCTTCGCTTGGCGGGCCATGGACGCCTTCTACGAGGAGGACGAGCGGATCTTCGGGCACGCCGCCGACATGTACCACCGGGTCGACATCCGCAAGACCTCCCGGCACCTCGTCGTCCGCGACGGCGACCGGGTGATCGCCGACACGCACACCCCGTTGGCACTGTACGAATCCGGCTTCGACGTCCGGTGGTACGTCCGGAGTGAGGACGTGAATATGGCTGCTTTGGAGTCGGTCGAGGGTCAGACCTTCTGTCCCTACAAGGGTTTGGCCAGCTACTACGACATCGGCGCCCGTCGCCGTGCCGCCTGGGGCTACCCGGACGCGTGGCCGGAGGTCGCCGCCGTGTCCGGCATGATCTCGTTCGAGCCGGACGTCGTCGACGTCTGGCTGGACGACCGGAAGCTGTCCCTGGCCCCCGGCCAGACCGTTGTGCCGCACGGTGTCGACCGTGGCCTTGACGCCGATGAACTGTCCTCGAAGGGAAACTGACATGGCTCTGGAGAACCGTACCGTCCTGGTCATCGGCCGCAGCTCCGGCATCGCCCATGCCGTCGTCGAAGTCGCCACGAAGGCCGGCGCCACCGTTGTCGTCGCCGGCCGGGACGAGGTCGACGTCACCGACGAGGCCAGCATCGCAGCCCTGGCCGCGCGGCTGGGCCACGTCGATCACGTCGTGTCGACCGCGTCGGCCCGGGCCCGTGGGACCGTCGAGACGTTGACCCGGGAGGCGGTGCTGGCGTCCTTCGGTGTCAAGGCGATCGCGCCGATCTTCCTGGCCAGGCACTTCGCGCCGCTGATGCCCGCCGACGGCTCCTTCGTGTTCCTGTCCGGCGCTTCCGCGCGCAAGGTGATGCCCGGCATGCTCGCCGTCGGCGGCACCAACGCCGCCCTCGACGCCATCGTTCGCGGCCTTGCCGTTGAGCTCGCGCCCATCCGCGTCAACGCCGTGTCGCCCGGCACCATCGACACCGGCGCCTATGACGCCCTCGGCCCGGAGGCCAAGGCCACCCTGTTCGCCACGCGTTCCGCCACCAACCCCGCGCGCCGCATCGGTGCTCCCGAAGACATCGCCCGTGCCGTCCTGTTCGCCCTCGATGCCACCTTCATGACCGGCGCCTCGCTGGGCATCGACGGTGGGGAACCGCTGGTGTGAGATGACTACCACCGTGCCCGTGCTCGGCCCGATCCCGCCCATCGTCATCAAGCGAGGCAAGTGATGGACTTCCGCATCGAGGTGCTCACCCTTCCCGTCGGCGACGTCGACCGGGCCCTGCGGTTCTACGTGGACCGGGTCGGCTTCGCGCTGGACGTCGACTACCAGCCCACCCCGTCCTTCCGGGTCGTGCAGGTCACCCCGCCCGGCTCCGCCGCCTCCGTCCAATTCGGACTCGGGCTGACCGACGCGGCGCCGGGTTCCGCCCGGGCCAACTACCTGGCCGTGCCGGACATCGAGGCCGCCCATGCCGCGCTCAGCACCCGTGGCGTGAGCGTGTCGGCGGTGCGCCACAAGGCTTCCGCCGACTGGCAGGGCGACTTCGTGCCCGGCGTCGACCCCGAACGCCGTCCCTACGCCAGCGTCCTCGACTTCGCCGACCCGGACGGCAACACCTGGATCGTTCAGGAAAAGCCCTAGCGGCGCAGGAACCGGAACGCCGCCCGCACCTCGGTGGTGAACAGCTCCGGTTCCTCCCACGCGGCGAAGTGCCCGCCCTTGTCCACCTTGTTGAAGTAGACCAGCTTGTGATAGGCCCGCTCCGCCCAGCTGCGAGGCGCCTGGTAGATCTCGCCCGGGAACACCGTGATCGCCGCCGGCACCGAGACGTCCACCGCGTTGAAGTTGTTGGCGTTGTTCTCGTAGTACAGCTGGGAAGCCGAGTTGGCCGTGTCGGTCAGCCAGTACAGGCTGATGTCGTCGAGCATCTCGTCCCGGGTCAGCGACCGCTCCGGCACGCCGTCGCTGTAGGTCCAGTCCGCGAACTTGTCGTACATCCACGCCGCGAGGCCCACCGGCGAGTCGGCCAGGCTGTAGCCGACGGTCTGCGGGCGTGTCACCATCATGCCCGCGTAGCCGGAACCCCTGGTGTACAAGGCGTTCATCTTCTTGAAGGCGGTCAGCTCGTCCGGGGCCAGGTCGGCCGGCGGCGGGTCGCCGGCCTGGAGGGCGCGGGCGATCTCCGGCGGGACCGTCGCCGGCATGTTCACGTGGATGCCGAGCAGGCCCGGCGGCTTCTGTTGCGCCAGCACGTCCGAGACCACCGAGCCCCAGTCGCCGCCCTGCGAGACGTAGTGCTCGTAGCCCAGCCGGGCCATCAGCGTCTGCCAGGCCCGGGCGATGCGATCCGGATTCCAGCCCGGCGTCGTCGGCTTGCCCGAGAAGCCGTAGCCCGGCATCGACGGGACCACCAGATGGAAGGCGTCCTTGGCGCTGCCCCCGTGCTTCGTCGGGTCCGTCAGCGGCTCGATCACCTTCAGCAGCTCGAGAACCGACCCCGGCCAGCCGTGCGTGACCACCATCGGCAGCGCGTCCGCGTGCTTCGACCGCACGTGCAGGAAGTGGATGTCCAGGCCGTCGATCGTGGTCATGAACTGCGGCAGGGCATTCAGCCTCGCCTCCACCTTGCGCCAGTCGTACCGGGTCCGCCAGTACTGCACCAGCGACCTCATCGTCTCCAGTCGCACCCCTTGATCCCGGCTGCCCACCGTCTCCGGCGACGGCCATTTCGTCTCCGCCAGCCTCCGGTACAGATCGTCCAGATCCCGCTGCGGCACATTCACCCGGAACCGTCTGATCGACCCGTTCGCCTCGGCCACCGCCGGCGCCGCCGCCAGCCCCGTGGCCGCCACAGCCCCCGCCGCTCCCGCTGACGCGGCAAGGAAAGTGCGCCGTGAGTGCTCGGACATGCCCGCCTCCCACTGTGATGTCGGTGCCCCGACGCTAGGGGAGGATCGGTCACATCGACCCGGTCCTGTGCTTGTGTGCCGGACGGAACAGCACTTTCACCCGATTCCGCCCACACGTCGCGCCGACAGTGGCTGTGCTTGTGGCGCGGCTGTGTTTGTTTGGCCCCGCCTCCGGCGGGGCAGCTCGGCCCCCTTTAAGCCCCTGCCTCGCCCTTGCTGGATTTTTCGAGGCCCGCGTCGGCTCGGGTGGTGGGGCGAGTTGGGTGGCGGACCTCAAAAAGTCCAGCAACCGTGCGAGGCAGGGGCGGGGCCGAGCGCTCTGTGGTGTTGGGGGCTCGTAGATCAGGCGAGAGGGGGGAGATTGAGGTTGGCGAGGCGGTCGGGGTCGGCGAGGATGTTGATCTCTATGATGCGGCCGGCGCGGACTGTGGGGGAGAAGACGGCGCGGGCCTTGCCGCCGACCATGGGCACGATGCCGGCCGCGCCGTTGATCACCACGTGCCGGGCTCCGGCCGCCCCACGGGCGTAGAGCAGGGCCTGTCCCGCCACGTCTTCGGCGCCTCGCACCAACTTCGACGGTCCGGAGGGGCCGAAGTCCACCCGTAGCACCACGGCCGGGTCCAGCACCGCCAGCAGCGCCTCGAAGTCCCCCGCCCTCGACGCCGCCATGAAGGCGTCCACCACCTCCCGCTGCGCCGGCAGGTCCCCATCCGGCCTCGCCGCCCCACGCACCCTCCGTCGCGCCCGGCTGGCCAGCTGCGTGGCATTGGCCGGCGTCCGCCGCACGATCGGCGCGATCTCCTCGAACGGCACCCCGAACATGTCGTGCAGCACGAACGCCAGCCGCTCCGCCGGCGTCAGCGTCTCCAGCACCACCAGCAGCGCCAGTCCCACCGAGTCCGCCAGCACCGCCTCCTCCGCCGGATCCTCCGCCACGATCGGATCCGGCACGTGCGTCTCCAGCGGCTCCTCCCGCACCGCCCTCCGATGCTTCAGCACGTCCAGGCACACCCGGCCGACCACCGTCGTCAGCCACCCACCCAGGTTCGCCACCTCCGCCGCGTCCACCCGCGCCAGCCGCAGCCACGCCTCCTGCACCGCATCCTCGGCATCCGCCACCGACCCCAGCATCCGATACGCCACCGCCCGCAGCCGCCCCCGATGCGCCTCGAACCGCTCCGCCAGGAACTCCCGCTCGTCCATACCCCTCTGACGAACCAGCCCGCCGATTCATGACAGTCGCCCGCGACCCGCTGCGCCGCGAAGGAAACAGCATAAGGGCTACGCGGTTCTGGCCGAGCAGACGACCGATAAGCTCAAAGCGGCCGATTTCAAGCTCGAGGTGCTGAAAACAAGTGGCGTCAGAACAAGGACAACTTCGAGTACCGCGGGATCAACCTGACGCTGCTCAACCCGGCGGCGAACCAGGTATTCGAGCTCCAGCTGCATACCGAAGCCGGCCTGGCGGCCAAGACGATCGAGCACGGTTGGTACGATTTGACCCGGCTGTCGGGGGTATCGGAGATGGCGATCCTCTATGCTCAGGCACAGTCCAGGCCGATCTTCGGCGACGTGCCGTTTCCGGACGGGCGATCAAAGTCGGGTTAGCCGCCTAGGGTGGGAGACGCCATGGAACGGGAATATCGCTACTACCTGATCGTGTCGGATCTCGATCCCGGGGACAATCCCTACGGACTTGTTCGATCCTGGGGTCCGGATTCGGGCCTACCGCTGGAGGAGTTCTTCTCGCCAAGGCTGGTGTGGGAGAAGAGCACCATTCTCAGCCGCATCAGCCACGGATCGATGAACCGGGACGCGGAGCGGATCGAGGAGAGGGAAGTCGAGCTCTATGCGGAGGTCCTGACCCGCCGCTTCAAAGCGCAGATGAAGGGCTGACTGACCGGCGTGGTCTGTCCGGGTGCCATCTCGGTGCCCGGACATGCCGCTGTCTGTCCGGAGTGGACGCTAAGCGTCGAACTCCGGGTTAGCTCTGCTTGCTGATGCAGGCAACCTGGGCAGGAACATGGAGATCCTGGGTACCAGGGGGCAATCCAACCGTGAGCGATCTGCGAAGACGCCGATGTTCTCGAACCCCAGTTGCGCACTGAGCGTGGGCTGGAGGCAAGGAAGCCGTCCACTGCTGGCGTTGGATCCTGGACGTGTCGCGGATCGATTCGGTCTGGGCTCAGGCGCAGTCCGACGCGATCTTTGGCCGCAGGAAGTCCCCAGGTCGGAGCAGCTCACCTGATGCTTCCAGGAGAACTGGCACGACCGGCACGGCTGGGTGTAATAGCGGTTCCCGTTGAGATGCCCGGCGCCGTTCGTGGTGTCGGACAACTTTCGCTGGAGAAGCTATTTCTGGTCGCCGAAGGGAGCGGCCCTACGGGGCGGGGCCTGGTGGAGGCCTACCCCGACGAGGAGTTCTTGGTGGATTCAACTGGTCGTCGCAACACCTCGACGTCAGGGGTTTGTGATGGCCGGATTGAAGCAGAAACTGGCGCGTGAGTACCGCGGTCAGATGCCGTCGCCTGGGCGTCCAACGGTGGCATGGCGCGAGGATCGAGTCAGGTTTTGGGCTGCGATCGCGCGAGGCGAGAAGACCGAGGACGCGGCTACGAAGGCCGGCGTGTCGGGACCGGTCGCGTTCAGATGGTTCCGTCACGCTGGCGGCGTGAATCCAGCTCTTCCTCCGACGGTGTCGGGCCGGTACTTGTCCTTCGCTGAACGAGAGGACATCGCGATCTTGCGTGCGCAAGGCGTTGGCGTTCGTGAGATTGCTCGACAACTCGGGCGTGATGCTTCGACGATCTCGCGCGAGTTGCGGCGCAACGCATCGACCCGAACCTACAACCTCGACTACAAGGCCTCGACCGCGCAATGGCATGCCGAGCGTCGTGCTCGCCGGCCAAAAGCCTCGAAGCTAGCCGACAATGAACCGTTGCGCGGGTACGTGCAGGAGCGGCTCTGCGGCCAGGTTCGCCGGCTGGACGGGACATCTGTGGTGGGGCCGGGGACAGCGCCTTGGAAGGGGCGGAACAAGCCACGGCGTCAGGACCGGCGATGGGTCAACGCGTGGAGCCCAGAGCAGATCTCCCAGCGGCTGAAGGAAGATTTCCCGTACGACGAGTCCATGCGTATCTCGCACGAGGCGGTCTACCGGGCGCTCTACGTTCCCGGCCGCGGCGCGCTCGAACGTGAGCTGGTTGCCTGTCTGCGCACCGGCCGGGCACTGCGCGTTCCTCGTTCCCGTGCCCGTCGACGGGCAAGCGGTCACGTGACAACCGATCTCATGATCAGCGAGAGGCCGGTCGAGGTGGAGGACCGCACGGTTGCCGGGAACTGGGAGGGAGATCTGATCATCGGCTTGAACAGCTCCGCGATCGGCACTCTGGTCGAGCGGACCACCAGGTTTACGCTGCTGCTACATCTTCCTCGTATGCAGGGGTATGGCCACGGTCCGCGCGCGCACAACGGCCCGGCGTTGGCCGGCCGCGGCGCCGAAGCTGTCCGGAACGCGATCGCCGCAACGATCACAGCGCTGCCCGAGCAACTGCGCCGGACACTGACATGGGACCGAGGCAAGGAATTGGCCCAGCATGCCCAGTTGACGATCGACACCGGCCTGCGGATCTTCTTCGCTGATCCGCACAGTCCGTGGCAACGGGGCACCAACGAGAACACGAATGGCTTGCTGCGACAGTATTTTCCGAAGGGCACTGACCTGGCCCGCTGGGGTCGCGACGAGCTCGATGCCGTTGCCGCCGTGCTCAACAACCGTCCACGTAAGACACTGGGCTGGAAGACACCGGCCGAAGCGCTGAACGAACTGCTACTCTCCCAATGAGCCGGTGTTGCGACGACCGGTTGAGTCTGAGCTTCTCGCCGCGGTCGGTGTGGGAGGAGAGCCATCCGCAACCGCATCGACCACGATTCGATGAACCGGGAGCCGGAGGAGATCGGCCCGGAGGAGGTTGATCCCTTCATCGAGGTGCTGACCCGACATTTATGGCGCAGTAGCAGGACTGACCGAAACCGGCGTGGCGGGCACCGGATCCTGTTGCCCGGCCACGCTTTTTCGTGCGGTGGTATTTCGGTTGGGGGTGCGATGGCCAGAGGGGAGAATCCGGGGCATGGCGGTGTTCGAGTGCGCGGGGTGCGAGGCGGAGCTGACGGCGCGGCTGACGGAAGTGCCGCTGCCGGGCCATGCGCATCAGCACTACCGGCACGACCTGCTGCCGGCGCTGATGGAGCAGGGGACGTACGCGGTGGACCCGAAGCCGTGGGGGCCGCCGTGGCGGAAGTGGGACGAGGTGGGGGAAGAGGAAGCGGCGGCGAGGGGTGTGTACGCGCCGGTGTACAGCCTGTCGTACGGGGCGGGGGGGGCGGTGATCGCGCCGGGAGACGGCCGGGGGATGAGGCTGATCCCGGAGCGGCTCGACGGCTACTGCTAAGGCGTGGACGGGCGGGAAGGCCCGAACCTGGCGTGTGAGCGGTGTGGAGCGCCGGTGGCGACGAGGATCGACGACTGCGCGATGTGGCAAGCGGTGTGGCTGCACCCGGAAGCGGTGCGGGCGGTGCCGAGCGCGGAGCGGCCGGTGGAGGAGACGGACATCCCGCCGGTGACGGCGGAGGGAAAGTGGGATCCGCGCTGGGAGGCGGAGGTGGGGATCGCACTGGCCCACCTGGTGGCGGCCTCGGGCGGAGCGCCACTGACCGTCCCGAGTGGACTGTGGGAGAAGGTCTTCGCGCCGGCGCTGGCGGTGCTGCTTCCAACCGGGGAGCCGAGGATGGTGAGCGTCGAGGAAGTGTCGATGCCGCCTGCGATGGTGCGCTGGCTGGGGCTCCCGCTCGTCCAGGACAGGGACGAGGACACGCCGCCGGGGCCCTGGTTTCCGTTCGAGCCGGACATCGACCTCTTCCTTGACACGCTGACAAGGATGCCGGCGGTGCGAGAGCCCTGGCTGCGCGAGATCTACGACCGGGTCCGAGCCACTAGACACTGAGTTGCAGGGCGGTTCGGCCTGCCGAGACGGGAGTGGAACCCCGAAGGGTGAGACCGCAGGAGGCGGCCAGGGCGGCCAACTCCTCGATGGTGCGCTCGCGGCCGCCGAAGCACATGAGCATGAACAGGTCCATGGCGGTGCCGGCGGTGGATAGCAAGGGCTCGATGACGATGATGGCGCCGTGGGGGCCGGCGGCGTCACGGCAGCGGCTGAGGATGGTGCGGCAGTGGTCGTCGTCCCAGTCGTGCAGGATGTCGGACAGGATGTAGGCGTCGGCCCCGGCGGGGAGGGGCTCGAAGAAGCTGCCGGGCACGGAATGCCCGCGGTCGCTCACGCCGGCGGCGGCGAAGCGGGCCAGGGCGGGGGCGGTGGTGGGAGCAAGGTCGACCACGGTGCCGCGGACGCCGGGATACGCGGAGAGGATGGCGCACAACAGGTTGCCGTCGCCACCGCCGGCGTCGATTTTTTTAGGGTAACGGCCCCCAAGGGAAAGTTGGCGGCGATGAGGGAGACGTGGTTCTCGAACCGCCACGCCATCTGGGCGTCGAAAGAGCGGCGCAGCGGGGGATGGGCGTCGAGGTCGGCCCAGAACTCGCGGCCGTAGCGGTGGGTGTAGGCGGACGCGCCGGTGGTGATCGTGTGCAGCAGATCCACGAACGCCAGATCGGCGCGCCCGCCGGCCCGGTTGATGTCGAGCAGGGGCTTGAACTCGGCCAGTTGTGCGCCGAGATCGGTCGGGCGGTAGCGGTCGGACTCGCAGGTGAAGAGGCCGACGGTGACGAGATGGTCGAGCAGGCGGCGCAAGATCGGGGCGGAGGTGCCGGTGTCGGCGGCGAGCCGCTCGGCGGTGGCGCCGTCGCCGGCGCGGTCCACCAGGTTCAAGGTCGCGGCCACCCGAATGGCCATGGGAGTGGCCAGATCGGCCAAGGACATGATCGACGGTTGGCCCATGGCCATCGAGGCTACCTCAGTAGGGCAGCCCGGTCTGCTGCTCCTGCACGGTGAACCAGCGCCACTCGGTGAACTCCTCGACGTTGGCCACGCCGCCGAAGCGGCCGCCGGTGCCGGAGGAGCCGGTGCCGCCGAGGGGAATGTGCGGCTCGTCGTTGATGGTCTGGTCCCCGATGTGCACCATGCCGGTCCGCAGTCGCCCGGCGATGGACAGCCCACGCGAGGTGGAACCGGTGTAGATCCCCGCGGTGAGGCCGTACTCGGTGCGATTGGCCAGCTCGACGGCCTCCTCCTCGCTGTCGAACACGACGACCGGCGCGACCGGGCCGAAGATCTCCTCCTCGAACGCGGGCATGCCCGGGGTGACCTCGCTGAGCACGGTCGGCCGGTAGAACGGGGCGTTGGCCGTGCCGCCGGTCACGGTGCGAGCCCCGGCCGCCACGGTGCTGTCGACGATGTCGGACACCTTGGCCAGCTGCCGCTCGTTGATGATCGGTCCGATGTGGACCGTCGGATCGGTCGGATCGCCCACCTTCAGCCGGGACGCCTCGGCGGCCAGCGCCTCGATGTAGTCTTCGGCCACGGACCGGTGCACGAGATGCCGGCTGGCGGCCATGCACACCTGGCCCTGGTGGAAGAAAGCACCCCACGCCCCGGCCTTGGCCGCCGCCGGCACATCGGCGTCGTCGAGCACGATGAACGCGTTGTTGCCGCCCAACTCCAGCTGCACCTTCTTGAGCAGCCGGCCGGCGGTCTGGCCGACGAGCCGACCGGTGGCGGTGGAGCCGGTGAACGAGATCATCCGGACCTGAGGCGCCTCCACCACGGCCGCGCCGGTGACGCCGTCGCCGGGCAGCACGTGCAGGACGTCGGCCGGCAGGCCGGCGTCCTCGAAGATCCGGGCCAGCAGCACGCCGCCAGTGACCGGGGTGTTCACGTCCGGCTTGAACAGCACGGCGTTGCCCAGGGCCAGGGCCGGTGCGAGGGCCCGCATCGCCAGCAGCATGGGGAAGTTCCACGGCGTGATGATGCCGACGACGCCGAGCGGCACCCGCCGGGCGAAGTTCGTTCGGCCCGGAACGGTGCTGGGCAGCGTGTGCCCGTCGGCGGCCAGGCACAGCGCGGCCGCCTGCCGCAGCTCGGTGCCGGCATTGAAGATCTCGAAGCCGGCCTTCATCGCGGTGCCGCCGGTTTCCCGCTGCACCCACCAGGTGATCTCCTCGGCGTGCCGCTGGATGAGATCGGCCGCCCGGTACAGGATCGCGGCCCGGTCCTGGGGCAGGGTGGCCGCCCACGCCGGTTGCGCGGCGAGGGCCGACTCCGCGGCGGCGGCCACGTCGTCACGGGTGGCGACACCGGCGTCGAAGAGCGCCTTGCCGGTGGCTTTCTCGGTCACCTCGACGGAGGACGTGGCCGGCCGCCAGCCGCCCGAGTAGATGGCACGGGCGGTCCGGTCGCCGTCGACGAGCTGGTACATCTGGCTATCCCTTCCTCACTGGCTGCATCAGGTGCTTGATCTCCTGGAACTCGGCCAGCGCGCGCAGCCCGTTGAGCCGGCCCGTGCCGCTGTGCTTGAAGCCGCCCTCCTCGAACTGGTCGTTGACCATGCCCCAGGCGTTGGTCCACACGGTGCCGGCGTCGATGCGCCGCGCGACCCGCAGCGGTCGGTCGACGTCCCGGCTCCACACGCTGGCCGCCAGCCCGAACTCGGTGGCATTGGCCAGCTTCACGGCCTCGTCCTCGGTGTCGAACACCTCGAACGTGCCGACCGGGCCGAAGACCTCCTGCTGCACCAGCGGATTGTCGGTTCCGGACACGGCGAGCAGTGCCGGCCGGAAGTAGGCGCCGTCGGCCAGATCGGCATCCGTCGGCACACCACCGCGCACGATCGGCGTCGCATAGTCCAGAGTGGACTCAACGAACCGGGAGACCCGCTCCACGTTGGCCTTGTCGATCATCGGCCCCATGCCGCTCGAAGGGTCGTCGCCGGGGCCGACCCGCACCGCACGCAACGAAGCGGCCAGCCGTTCCCGCAGCTCGTCGGCTATGCCGCGCTGGGCCAGGATCCGGCTGCCAGCCATGCAGAACTGGCCGGCGAAGGTGGTGATTCCCGCGGTCAGCACGGGCGCCGCGGCGTCGAGATCGGCGTCGTCGAACACCACCATGGGCGTCTTTCCGCCCAGTTCAAGGGAAACCGGCGTGAGGTTGTCGGCGGTGTCCCGCATGATCTGCCGGCCGACCGTGGTGCTGCCGGTGTAGCTGATCACGTCCACGTGGGGATCGCGGACCAGCACCGGGGCGCCCTCGTTGCCCGACTCCGTGAAGGAATTCAGCACCCCCGCCGGCAAGCTGGGCGCCGACGTCAAAATCTCCAGCAGCAGCCCGTTGGTCAGCCCGGTCTGTCCCGGCATCTTCATGGCCACCGTGCATCCCGCGGCCAACGCCGGCGCGACGGACCGGATCGACAGCACGACGGGGGAGTTCCACGGCACAATCACCGCCGCCACGCCCATGGGCTGCCGCAGCGACAACGAGTACACGTCCGGCGAAACCTCAGCCGCCGCACCGAGATCCGACAGAGCCAGTCCCGAGTAGTAGCGCAGCTTCGGGATCGCGAGGTCCACCTCGAACGTCGCCTCGCCGAGGATCTTCCCGTTCTCCACGGCCAGCGATGTGATCACCTCGTCCCGGCGCGCCTCCAGCGCATCGGCCATCTCGCGCAGCACCCGGGCTCGCAGCTGCCGGTCGTGCGGCCATTCCGTGCTGTCAAAGGCCTTCCGGGCCGCCGCGACGGCCGCGGAGGCCTCCCGCGCGCCGCCGTCCGCGTACGTGCCGAGTGGCTTGCCGGTCGCCGGGCTGAGCGACTCGGCGCGTCGGTCGCCGTCCAGCCACCGGCCGTCGACATGGTTGCGGGCCACGCGTTTCTCCTCGGGTTGTTAGGGTGTGGCTCGTGTTCAGCTCGCAGGAGCTCGTCGCTCTGCGCTCGTTCCTCGCCGTCTATCGCAGCGGGGGAGTGACTCGCGCGGCCGAGCAGCTCCAGACCTCCCAGCCGACGATCTCCCACCACCTGCGGCTGGCCGAGGCCGTTGCCGGCCGGCCGCTGTTCACGCGGTCGGGCCGGGGCATCGCGCCGACCGGGCCGGGCACGCCCTGGCCGCGGACATCGCGGGCGTCTTCGACAGCTCGACACCGTGATCGACGGACGGCGCGACAGCGTTTCCTACCGCGGTGCCGCTGGCGCTGGGGTCCACCGCCCGGGGGCCAGCCTGGACCCAGCTGGGTCGGGGCCCGCTGTTTGGCGCCGGCTTGGTGGCCCGAAGGGCATGACCCCTCCAGCTTGGGGGATCGGGCGTCCTCACCCCGAGCTGGTGGCCCGCCCTTGCTTGACCGAAAAAGTTCGACTCTCGCCCGTCGTCCACAAAGAATCGAAGGGCGCGCCCGCGGAATCCCAGCTTCCCCCTTCCGCGCACTGGTTCGACGAGGATTTCGTGTTGGTGGGGCCGGCCGACGAGCCCGACTACGACCCGGAGTCGCAGCGGCGGTTCGTCGGCTTCTCCCAGGAGATGCCCATGGCGCGGCGGTACTTCCGGTCCTGCTGGGGGATCACCCCGCCGGCCCCGGCCGTGACCATCGCGGACATGCGGTCGGTCGTCACCCTGGTGGAGACCGGCCTGCTGTCGGTGGTGCCCGGCTTCATGGCCCGACCGGCCATCGCCGCCGGGCGGATACGGGTGCTGCACACACCGGCGTCGCCGGTGCTCAATCCGAACTATCTGGCCTGCGTGCGCGGCCGGCAGAACCGGCCGCACATCGCCGCCGCCCTCGAACGACTGCTCGACGGCGCCCCTACTGGAAGCTGACCGCGCTCGGCGCCACCACCAGCACCACCCGGTCCGCCGCGTCCGGCGGCGGGCCCTGGCGGTCCAGGCTGTAGCGCCGGGCCAGCGTCTGGAAGAGCTCCCCGTCCGGGTCCTTCTCGATCTCGACGACGGTGCCGCGCACCTCCAGGTAGCGGTACGGCGCGTCCGGGTCGTTGATCGACATCGACACGTGCGGGTCGAACTCGATGTTGCGGTACTTCTGCCGCGTCGTGGTGTGCGTGAGCCGGATGTGCTGGCCGTCCCACAGGAACCACATCGGGTTGACCTGGATGGTCCCGTCGGGGCGACGGGTGCCGACGTGGCCGTAGAGCGGCCGCTCCAGCAGGTCCAGGTGCGACTCCGGCACGACTGTCATCAACGTCCTCCCTGTTGTCCCTGCACCCGACCCTAAGGCAGGGCCCGTCGCGCTGCCATCAAGTCTCGACGTCGACCCATTCACGTTTTTTGGCGACGCGGGCGTCACGCCTTCGGCGGCGTCGAGAGCGACACCGCGCCGTCGGCGATCTTGGTCCTGGTCGGGCCGTCCAGCTCGTAGACGTCCTTGAGCTGGCAGTACATACCGGTGGCGCAGGTCAGGGCGACGCGCTTGGCGCCGTCCAGCGGGCGCAGCTTGAGCGCGGGCGTGGAATCCTCCTTCACCCACTTCTTGCCGTCCAGCCGCCACAGGACGGACGGGCTGACGTACTGCCGCTTCGAGAACTCCTCGCTCTTGCTCTCATCGCATTTCCACGAGGAGATCGACGCGTGCAGGCCGCCTTTCGCGTCCCACCACAGGTCGGTGACCTGAATGCCTTCCTCTACCGGGTTGTCGTCGGAGCCGGACGGATAGGCGGCGGACAGGTCGGTGCCGGTCTGCACGCCGTCGTTGCCGGTGACGAGGATCGGGAACCGGGCGACGCAGGTTCCCGAGCCCTGGTCGGCGGCGACGGCCAACGTGCCGGGATCGCCGTTGGTCGCGGCCACCGGCGCGTATTCGTTGGAGGATATCGGCAGCATGGGCGTGGTGGTCGTCCACGTCTTCGGGTCGATGAACCGGATCTGGATCGCGTTCGCGGCGCCCATGGCCTGATACTGCTGGGTGTAGATCCGGTTCTTGCTGCCGGCGAGGAACAGCACGGTGTTCTGGAGCTTGTGCCCGATCATTGTCGGTTCTTTCCCCGTGTCCACGTCGAAGGACAGCAGGAAAAGCCCTCGGTCGGCGATGACCGTGTTCGTGCCGGTCGCCACGAGATCCGAGCAGTACGGGCAGGGTGAGCGCCGGACCTCGCCGGTGCGGGCGTCGACCGAGATCAGCTGCGTCTTGGCGACGTCGTCCTGGCGCAGGTTCTCGTCGGACAGGAAGGCGACGTAGTCGCCGCTCGGGGTCCAGACGACGGTGTTCTTCAGCGCGTCGGCGGCGTCGAAGATGCGGGGGACCTGGGCGATGGTCTGCCCGCCGCGCCGGAGCACGAACTGTCGCTCGGTGATGTACGCGTAGGGCACGGCGTTCGGTGCGATGGTCGGCCGGCTCGCCTCCGTTGGCCCGTTCAGCGAGCGAGCGATGAGGAAAGTCGCCGCCAGCACGACAACAAGCACGCCGGCGAGCACGAAAATCAGCTTTCTGACAGACATGACCGCCCTAACCGGCCGGCGCCGGCACAGTTTTCGGATCCGCCGCTTCCCAGGCGATGCCCTCGTTGTAAACGTAGGCATTCCGGTAGCCGGCCAGCGTTTTGTCGCCCGACGGGGCCACGGTGGTCACCGCGAACGGTTTTCCGCCGTCGTCGATGTCCTCCGAGAAGGAGCCTTCGGGCGTGGCGACGATCAGTTGCAGCGTGAACGTGCAGGAATACTGCTTGGTGTACGCCCCGACCACCAGCGACTGCGTCTCGCCGGGAGCGAGCGTGAAGTCCCGCACCGAGAAGAAGTCGTTGCCCGTAGGGATCAGGCCGGTTGACGTCAGCGCCATCTCCTGGGCGACGGGGCTTGGCGAGTCCAGGTCGAACGCGACCTTGACGGTGTCTCCGCCGCCCGCCGAGTACCCGCGGAAATAGGTTCCGCCATAGGGCCGGGCGCAGTTCTTGATCACTTTGACGTCGGTGATCTGCACCTTGTCGGCCGCGTTTCCGCGCAGCGCCACGGTGATCAGGCCCATGCCCAGCGCGGCCCCGTCGTGCTCGGCGAACCACGACTCGTAGCGGCCGGAATCCTGGTAGATGTCCCGGAAGGCGGCCAGGTCGGACGGGCCGAGCGACAGGGGATCGGGCAGCACGAAATCGTGCGAGGCGATCTGGGACTTGATGTGCGAAACGCCCTCGACCAGCACCGGCGGCGACGTCTTCGACGCCGGCACGACAGCGGCGTTGGGGGCCGCCCGACCGGAACCGTGGCCGTTCAACAGGATCGCGCCGGTGACGCCGGCGCCGACGGCGACCACCACCACGGCGGCCACGGAGATGGCCACGACCTTGCGGTTCACCGTCCGCGGCGGATTGACCACGTCGCCGATGTGGATGCTGCCCCCGACATTGCCGGTCTGCACGGCGTGGCCGGTCACCTTGCCCGACATGTCGTTGGCGACACCGGTCTCGGGCGGCGTCGGTTCGTGACCCTCGGTCATGACACCTGATCTTAGGGGCCGTTCGGCCACGTCCACCGGCGATTGCCCGAGACACCGAGCTGAAATCGGGCGCGCGGTGGTTCACGGCGCACGAGCCGTTCACGTCGATCGCCGACACCTTGCGGGGACGTGAGCGCTCGTCGACAACAAGTGTTGTCGGGCCGTCACCCGAATCGGGGAGACCGGGTTTGGCCTCGTCGGAGCCGGGCAGCCTCCTCGGGTACGACCGTCCAATCTGGAGGCGAGATGGCTCTCTCGGACAAGTTCAACGAGATGAAGGACAAGGCCAAGGACATGGTCGGCCAGCACGGCGACAAGGTCGACGACGGCGTCGACCGGGCCGGTCAGTTCATCGACGAGAAGACCGGCAACAAGCACTCCGACCAGATCAACCAGGGCGCGGACAAGGCCAAGGAAGGCCTGCGCAACTGGGGTGGCGGCGAGCAGCAGCAGTAGTCAGGCCACGCCGAGCCGGCCCGTGCTTCCTGTACGGGCCGGCTCGGCCTGCTAGCCCTTGCAGGACTGGGCGTTCTTGACGGCCTTGGCCGCTTCGTCGGCCTTGCCCTTGAGCGTGGCCTGGTCCTCCTCGGCCGCCTTGACGGCCACGGTGGCGTCGGTGGACTTGGAGATGGCCTCGGCCGCGGTGGCGGCGGCCTCGGCGGCCTTGGCCGAGGACTCCGCGTCGGTGGCGCCGGAGGCCTGCAAAGCGTCGGCGTCGGCGTTGGCCTTGTTCATCACGGCGTCGGCGGCGGTGGAGTCGGCTTTGGCCTTGGCCACCTTGTCGTCGGCCGCCTTGAGGTCGGCGTCGGCCTTGGTCTTCGCGGCCTGGGCGGTGGCGACCTTGGCCTGGTCCGGCGTGCAGGTGTCGGCCGCGGGCGACGAGCCGCAGGCGGACGTCAGCACAGCGGCCCCGAGCACGACGGCGAGCAGCGCAGAGCGCATCAGGAACTTCCCCCCTGAGAGAACAAACCGTGTCAGTGGGTCACTCTACGGATATCGGACAACGGGATTTCGCCCGGGTGCGCGCATGGCCGTGATGAGCGCACTGGATTTGCCGGCCAGCGCTCCGGCGACGAAGCGGTTGACCAACGGCAGGCGGGCCGCCTTCAGCGCGGCGCGACGGATCCTCAGCTGGATAACGGATTCCGGGAGGAACCAGCGCGCGCCCGCCCGGGCCGTCCGCTGCTTCTCCTCGGTGATCGGCCGCCACAGCCGTTCGTACTCGGACACCGCCCGCTCGATGGACGGCTCGTGGGCCAGTTGGTGGGCCAGCACGTACGCGCCGGCGATGCCGAGCGACGCCCCCTGGCCGGCGAGCAGCGAGACCGCGTAGCAGGAGTCGCCGACCAGCACCACTCTTCCCTTGCCCCAGCGCGGCATTTCGATCTGCGCCACCTGGTCGTAGTAGATCTCCGACGACGGTGGGCATCGGTCGAGCGCCGTCGGCACGACCCAGCCCAGCCCTCGGTACGAGTCCCTGATCGCCGTTCGCAGATCTTTTGGCACTTGGGGATCCGTCGTGCGGTGCACGGCGAACGCCGCGACCCGGCCGTCGCGCAGGGCGTAGAACCCCATCTGCCGGCCGACGGTGTCGGTCAGGCAGAACCGGTCGCCGATCGCCGCGTGGATCTCCGGTGCGTCGAACTGGAACGCCGCCGTGTGAAAACCCAGATAGCGCAAGGGCTTCTCGCCGAAAACCAGTCGCCGCACGGTCGAATGGATCCCGTCCGCACCGACGAGCAGATCCGCCTCGATCTCCTCGTCGCCCAGTCCCACCGTGACGCCGTCGCCATGGTCGTTCGCGGCTGTAACCGTTGCGCCAAAACGTAAGTCGACCGCCTCGGGCAGGTTCTCGCGCAGCACTCGTTCCAGGTCGGGCCGCATCACGCTCAGCAGCCGACCGCGAATCGCCTTCGCGAACTGGGTGTACTGCACCCGGCCGCGGCGTCGCCCGTCTTCGTCGAGCAGGCTGGCTTCGTCCACTGTGTACGCCACGTTCTCGACCGCCGGCAGCAGCCCCATGGCCTCGACCGCGTCGTATCCCGTACCGAAGAAATCGATCATATATCCCTGCGTGCGCGGGCCGGGCGCCCGCTCCAGCAGCACAACTTCGTTACCCAGCACGGACAACCGGTTCGCGAGCGTCAGCCCGGCGATCCCGGCGCCGCAGATCACCACCTTCATTGCCTTCTCCTCTGCTCAGGGAAGGAGCCTGCGTAGAACGGCGTTCACCGCCTCGGGGTTCGGTCGCGTGCCCAGCCCTCGGTGCAGTAGCAGGCCGTCGATCGAGGCCACCAGCACCGCCGCCGTCTCGGCCGGCTCCGGCACCCCGTGCTCGTCCAGCCAGCGGCCGAACCGCTCCCGGAAGCCGTCCACCACGGTCGCGATTTCCTCGCGAAGTTGGGGATCCCGCGTGGCGGCCAGGTACGCCTCGATGAACAGCAGCGACAGCGGATCCGTCCCCGAGTACTGGTTGACCGAGGCCAGCATCAGGTCCACGGCCTCCGCCGGCGTGCTCGCGGCGTCGAGAAACCCGTCCAGCTCCGCCAGCATCTGGCGCATCACGCCGACCACGGCCTCGTTCAGCAGCGCCGGCAGCGAGGAGTAGTGGTAGTGCACCACGCTCGGCGTCACGCCCGCGCGCTCCGCCAGCACCCTCGTGCTCACCGCCGGCCAGCCCCGCTCCGGGATCAGCTCCACCGCCGCCGACAACAGTCGTTGTCGCACCTCGCGGCCACGCTCCGCCGCCGGCATCGCGCTCCTTCTTTGTCTAGGGCAGTCGTCCTGTACGACTGCCCTAGACGGTAGCACAGCTTCGCCGTGGGCTGATCTGCCCACAGCAGCGTGTGCCCCGTGCCGTGCTGTGTCGCCGGCATTGTCGGGGGCATGGCAAACGACGACAGGTCGCCGCTGTTCGACCATCGGCTCCGTGAGCGGTTTTTCAGCCAGCGGGTGCTGATCCTCGACGGTGTGCTCGACGATGACAACGGAACCGTGTTGGCGACTCAGATGTTGTCGCTGGCGAGTGAGGATCCGCGCAAGGACATCGCGCTGTGGATCCATTCGCCCGGCGGCTCCGTCCCTTCGATGTTGGCCATTCGGGACGTGATGCGGCTGGTGCCGTGTGATGTCTCGACTCTGGCCATCGGCTTGGCGTGCAGCGCCGGGCAGTTCTTGCTCTCGGCCGGCACTCCCGGCAAGCGCTTTGCCTTGCCGCATGCCCGGATCTTGATGCACCAGGGCTCTTCCGGCATCGGCGGCTCCGCCGTTGAGGTCGAGGTGCAGGCCGATGATCTGCGCCATACCCGGGACACCGTGCTCGGTCTCGTCGCCGAGGACACCGGGCAGCCGATCGAGCGGATCTTCGCCGATTCCTTGCACGACCGTTGGTTCACCACCGAGCAGGCTTTGGAGTACGGCTTCATCGACCACATCGTCGCGGCACTGGGCCAGGTCGTGCCCGTCCGCACCCATGCTCTGGGTCTGGGGGCTTCCGCATGAGCACGTACACCATTCCCAACGTCATCACCCGCGTCGCCGGCGGCGAGCGGATCATGGACGTCTACTCGCACCTGCTTTCGGAGCGCATCGTCTACCTCGGCACCGGCATCGATTCCGGCGTGGCCAATGCCCTCATCGCGCAGATGTTGTTCTTGGAGGCGGAGAACCCGGAGCAGGAGGTCCAGCTGTACATCAATTCCGACGGCGGCGACCCGTCCGCGATGCTCGCCCTGTACGACACCATGCGTTTCATCAAGTCTCCCGTGACCACCACGTGCATCGGCCAGGCCGTCGCCTCCGCCGCCGTGCTCCTCGCCGCCGGCGCCCCCGGCCGCCGCGCCGTGTTGCCTCATTCCCGCGTCGTGCTCCATCAGCCCGCCGCTCAGGGCCGTGGCACCATTCCCGATCTCATCCTCCAGGCCGACGAGGTCGTCCGCGTGCGCACCCAGTTGGAGAACATCCTCTCCCGCCACACCGGCCATGATGTCGCCCAGCTCCGCCACGACACCGACCGTGACCGCGTCTTCGACGCCCCGGGCGCGGTCGCCTACGGCTTGGCCGACTTCGTCTTCGAGCACAAGGCCTAGCACCCGTGAGCGCGGCCGGCGCTTCGTGACCAGCAGGTGCCGGCGTGGTCGTGACTGCCCCGCGCCGGGACCGCCGGCGCGGGCTTTCTCTACGCCGTTTCCCCTAGCCCGTCGGAGAACACCGGCCTGTGGTTGACCATCTTCACCGTCCAGCGGCTGTGGTGGATCAATCGGTGGTGGGATCCGCACAGCAGCACCATGTTGTCCAGGCTGGTGGGTCCTCCGTTCGCCCACTCGACCACATGATGGGCATGGCACCGCGCCGGTTCCGTCTGGCAGCCCGGGAACGCGCAAGCGCCGTCCCGCTCGATCAGCGCCTTGCGGATCCCCCTCGGGGCCGTCCGCTGCTGCCGCCCCACATTCAGGATCTCCTTACCGGCCCCCAGCACCAGGCGCATCACCGTGCTGTCGCAGGCGATCCTGCGTGCCTCCGCCGCGCTCATCACGCCGCCACCCTCGACCTTCGCCACACCCGTGTTGTCCATAAAGTCCTTGAACGACATCGACAACGTCAGATGCGGCCGCTCGCCGCCCTGCTCGGGCAGGCCTTCGCTGCGGGAGGCCAGTTCGATGATCTCCGCGAACGCATCGCCTTGCCGTTCGGCGGTGGTGCGGGGGTCTGTGCCCGAGGTCGGCTTGGCCAGCGCACTGAGCATCGCCGCGATCTTCGCCCCGTACTCCTGGTCGAGCCTGCCCCAGAACACCATGCTGCCGTCCAGCTTGCGCTCGAAGCGGAACTCCCGCTTCGGCGCCCGCAACTCCCGGTCATCCGGCGCCTTGCCGTCCTGGTCGAGGTGAAACAGGATCCGCTGCGCGATGTTCTTGAACTCACCCTCGTCGAACTGGACGTTCTCCAACAACGACGCCTCAACCCGGTCCCGCTCGACCGCCGGCGCTATCCGCAACGTCTCGTGGATGATCTTCAGATGCTGCCGGTCCAACTCCCCAGCGCGGCCTGCTTCACGGATCGCCTCACTGTGGAACAGTTCCGCGTACCGAAGCCGCTCACGCGCTTCCCTGACCGTGAGCCGCCAGTGGAGCACCATCGACGACACGATCGAGGTCCGGTCCTCTTTCGACCTGCGCGACCGGTCCCACAGCTCCCACACCCGCTCCAGCTGCTGGATGTAGATCGCCCGATACAGGGCTTCGGCTTCCTTGCCCGCTTGCCACAGCTCCAGTTCGCCGTGCTGCCACCCTTCGGTGTCGGCAGGGAATTCAGGATTCGCTGACATACCCCCATTCTACTCCCGATATGTGATCGACTTCCTTTACGCGCCAACCTGTACACGATCGTGGCGGCCTTCAATCCCTTCGCTGGAAAGCGCTTTCCAGCCTCCCTTGCAACGCCTCCCTCGCCATGATCGAACCCCCACCATTCGGCCCGTCCCAAGCCTTCTCTAAACGCGCGCACCCACCCAACCGTTGCCGCGCAACGCGCCCCGCCCACCCACCTGCTCCGCGCACCCTCACTCCAGAACCGCATGCCGAACAGAGTGATTGTGCTTTGTAGGCAAAGGCCGGCAACCGCGCGGTGCGGACGTCCGACGCACCACCAGACGCGCCGCACCACCACGACCCAACGCCCGCCCCTACGCAGCCATCAACACCGGCCCCGCCGGCCCTGTCGGCCGCCGCAGTCGCTGCAGGCGTTGCACATCACCGGCGATCTCCAGCAGCAGCGTCGACAGCTCAATCCCCAGCGCTCCGGTGACCGCGGCGATCATCTCGCTGGAGGGTTCCTTGCGGCCGCGTTCGATCTCGGAGAGGTACTGGGGGGAGATGCCGGCGCGTTCGGCGGTGTCGATGAGGCGGTCGCCTTGTTCCTCGCGGGCGGCGCGGAGGCTGCGGCCCAGGGCCTCGCGCCAGAGGGGTTCGGGGGCGCGGGTGCGGGGGAACGGGATGATGTCCGCCATGCGGTCATGGTGGCATCGGTTGGCGGCGTGCGGACCGGCCTTACGCTGCCAGCGAACTCACCGACACCACCAGAACCTCACCGACACCACCAGAACCTCACCGCCAACGGTAGAGGTCGCGCAGCAGGGCGATCTCGGCGCCGTGGTGCAGGAGTTCGCGGTTGATGTGCAGGACGAGCCGGGCCATGGGGCTGTCGGCGAAGGGGCCTTCGGCGGGGCCGCAGGGCTCGGCGAGGTCGGCCTTGCGCACGCCGTCCATCCACGCCTGGTAGTTGTCGTCGAGCTGGCGGAGGGCGGTGGCGGCGTCGCCGGGGTAGTCGTGGTTGTTGTAGTCCATGGCGGGGCCGCCGAAGTGGGAGGCGACGCGCATGCCGAGGACGCCGACGATGATGTGGCCGAGGCGCCAGGCGATGGTGGTGACGGGGGCGGGGTCGGGCTGGGGGAAGGCGAAGTCGATGACGTAGTCGCCGGTGCCGGCGGCCATGGCGGTGGCGCTGGTGCCCCGGGGTCGCACGTTCCACGCCCCGGCCACCGGTTCCCAGCGGTATTCGTCGTCGGTCAGGCCCTCCAACCGCGGCCGCAGCTGGTTCGTCCAGTGCCAGTCGGCCTGGTCGATGAGCAGGTCGGTCCAGTCGAGGTTGGTGTCCATGGAGCGATGCTAGAACGCATTGCGGACAACTGCTGTCCGCGTTGGCGGGCGGAATTCTAGGCGGCAATGCCGAAGCGCTTGGCCCGAACGAGCGGTTGTCCCTGGCGGTCTTCGCCCGTGCCGTCGACACCTCCGTCGCGCTGCTGTCCGCGCTGGCCGACCGGTGGGCCCGCCGACCCGTTATGCACTATGCAACACTTTCTTGAGCAAACTGTTGTCGAGTCATGGGGCGTCGCGCGGATGCACAGTCCGGGACCGTGGGAACTGGAACAGGCGTGCTGGGACGCGATCGTCGCCGGCACGGCCGTCGAGTTCCTGGACCACGTGATGACCGATGGGGCGGTGGTGCTGCTCGCGGACGGCCCATTGCGGCGCAAAGAGGTCCTGGACCACTACGCAGGCCCGCCGCGGTGGCGGGCCTGCCGGCTGGAGTCGACGCGTACGGTGGAGCTGACCGACGCCGCCGTGGTGCTGACGTACACGGCCCGGCTCGAAGCGGGCGGCTCGGTCCTCCCGGAGCTGCTCAAATGCACCAGCGTCTACATGCTGGACGACGGCGAGTGGCGGCGCAGCTTCCACGAGCAGGGGGCACCGTGACGGCTCAGAACGTCCAGCGGGTGGCCCCGTGCGGTTCCTGCCCGGCCACGCCGACTGCGGAACGCAACGTCAAGCGGTAGAGATGCCAGGGCGCCGGCCCCGCACTCGGTGCGCTGTAGGGCGCGGTCAGCGCGTCGCCGTCGACCGACGCCGGCCAGCCGCCGCTGCGGAACACCGCTGCCAGCCGCTCCAGCGTGTCCGCGTCCGTGATCCGGTGGGCCTCGCCCTCCATGGTCAGGTCGATGCCCCGCAGCCGCACCGCCACGCTGCACGCCGGATTCGCCGCCAGGTTGCGTGACCTTCGCGTTCCCGGCCCGCCGACGAAGTACAGCGCGTCGTCCACCCACACCGCCCCGACACCGGCCGTGTGCGGCCGCCCGTCCGGCCGCACCGTTGCCACGAAGAACGTCAGGTCCGCCGTCGGGGTGTCCGTGGCCAGGATGTCGCGGGGCCTGCTCCACGGCAGTTCCGCGTGCCCGTACAGATCGAGGTTTCGGGTGGAGCTGGGCTCGTTCATGGCGTCAGTCATACCCCAGCGTCGAACGGGACGCACCTGAATCGACACCCTCGCGGACCCGGCCGAGGATCCGCCGCCGGGCGGCCAGCAGCACGTCGTCCGGCGCCATGCCCAACTCGTCGGCCAGTTGCTGCCGGACGACCTCGAAGTGCCGCAGCGCCACGGCCGTCTGCCCGGTGCCGGCCAGGGCGAGCAGGTACTTGGCCTGCACGCCGGTGTGCAGGGGCTCAGCAGCGGACGCGGCGCGCAGGTGGGGAAGCGCGGCCCCGGCTGGCGCGATGTCCGCGTAGGCGAGCACGGCGTCGGTGTGCTCGATCCTGATCGTCGTGTGCTCGGGCAGGCTGTGCAGGTCCGGGAGATCGGCCAGGGGATCGCCGTGGAACAGCCGCAGCGCCGCCTCGTGGTCCTCTGCCCGAACGAGATGCCGGAACCGCAGCAGGTCGTGCTCGTCCACGTGCACGACGAGCCGGTAGCGGGGGCCGTCCGACACCAGGAGCTCGCGCTTGGCCGTCCGTGCTGCTTTGGCCAGCGCCCGGCGCAGCCGGCTCACCGCGGCCGGGACGAGTCGACGCGCCGTCTTGGCCGACCGGTCCGTCCACAGGGCGTCGGCAATGGCGTCGCGGTGTACGAAGTCGTTGGGGGACAGCGCGAGCAGCCCCAGCACGGCACGTTGCCGGGCCGAGCCGACATCCACCGGCACGCCGTTGCACGTCACCGCGAACGGTCCCAGCACCCGGAACCGCCACGGCGTTGCGGTCAAGTAATATGACAGATGCTCATGATCGAGCCCGATGACCCTGAACAGGTTGCGCAGCGCGGCGGGCCGCGGCCGCGCGGTGCGGCCCTGCTCGATGTCGCGCACGGCCCCGATGCTCAGGCATGAGCGCTCCGCCAGCTCCTTCTGGGTGATACCCGTGGCCCGTCTGCGTTCCGCGATCAGGTGACCGACCGTCTTCCCCTCGATCGTCTCCACTGTCCCCCCCACGTCATGTGGCCGTCTCCGCGACCCAGTCTGCCCGTACCGAACCCGTACCGGGGCCGTCGGCGCCGCGTTGACCACCGAAATTGCACCTCGGCCGACGGTGATCATCCGACCGCCGCGACCCGCCACCATGGACTTCTCGTTGTGCTTCAAGGGTTTGTAGAGGGGAACCATGAGACTCGGCAGATTACTGGCCACGGTGTCGGCGGCAGCGGTGCTGCTGACCGGCGTCGTGACGACGGTGACGGCGCCGGCCGCGACGGCGGCCCCGGCAACTTCGTCGCTGGGCGGCCCGATCACCCGGTCGGAGGTCATCGCGCGGGCGAAAGCCTGGTACGACCACAATCCCGGCCCGTACGACCAGGGCGCGTTCTCGCCCGGCCCCAGCGGTGACGGCTCCTACCGCCACGACTGCTCCGGCTACGTCTCCATGGCGCTGCACCTGGCCCACAGCCCCAGCACGGCCGATCTGCCGAACTACGGCTACGAGATCCCGTGGCAGGATCTGAAGCCGGGCGACTTCTTCAACCGGTCCAACACGGCGTATCCGGTCGGGCACTCGTTCATCTTCGAGAAGTGGGACGACAACAACGGCAACTTCAGCTACTACAGCTGGGGCTCGACGCCGATCTCCCATGGCCACACCAACATTCACAACTCGAGCTGGGTCGGCTGGCCGGCCAGCAGCTACAAGATCTACCGCTACAACAACATCGTCGACGACGCCCCGCCGCCGCCGACCGGCGTGCGAGCGGTCGTGACGGCCACGGGCGGGCAGGAGTACGGCATCGCCCCGGACGGCCACGTGATGTCGACGTTCTGGTCGGGCGGCACCGACAACGGCGGCTGGCACGAGTGGTTCTCGATTCCCACCGGCTACGGCGACGGCGTCACCGCGCCCAACGCCACCGTCACGGTGACGTCGATCAACGGCCAGACGCAGCTGTTCACCACCGCCGCCGACGGCCACGTGATCAGCACGTTCTGGGCCGGCAACATCACCACCAACGGCGGTTGGCACGAGTGGTTCTCGATCCCGACCGGCTTCTACGACGGCAAGACCGCGCCCAACGCCACCGTGTCGGCCACGACGATCAACGGCCAGCCCCAGCTGTTCACCACCGCGCCCGACGGCCACGTGATGAGCACCTTCTGGTCCGGGGCCAACACCAACGGCGGCTGGCACGACTGGTTCGCCATTCCCACCGGTTTCTACGACGGTGTGGCGGCGGCGAACGCCATCGTGACCGTGGCCGGCAGTCAGCTGTACACGCGGGCTCCCGACGGTCATGTGATGTCCACGTTCTGGTCGGGTGCCAACACCAATGGCGGCTGGCACGAGTGGTTCTCCATCCCCACCGGCTATGGCGACGGCCTGACGGCCAACAACGCCGCGATTTCCGTGACGACGATCAATGGCCAGACGCAGTTGTTCACGACCGCGTCCGATGGTCACGTGATGAGCACGTTCTGGTGGGGCTCCGTGGAAAACGGCGGCTGGCACGGCTGGTTCTCGATCCCGACCGGTTTCTACGACGGTGTGGCGGCGGCGAACGCCATCGTGACCGTGGCCGGCAGCCAGCTCTACACGCGGGCTCCCGACGGTCACGTGATGTCGACGTTCTGGTCCGGTGACATCACCACTAATGGTGGTTGGCACGAGTGGTTCTCGATCCCGACCGGGTACGGGGACGGCGTGACGGCGGCCAACGCGGCGGTGTCGGTGACGACGCTCAACGGTCAGACGCAGTTGTTCACCACCGCGGCCGATGGCCATGTGGTCAGCACGTTCTGGGCCGGGAACATCACCACCAACGGCGGTTGGCACGAGTGGTTCTCGATCCCGACCGGCTTCTACGACGGCAAGATGCGCCTGAGCTGAGATCACTGGACCTCCAGTGCGCTGGAGGATCCAGAATGGCCGGATGGAGTACTGGCGGGTCCTGCGGGATCACCGGGTGAGCGCGGTGCTGGTGGGCGATGTCGTGGCCAATGTGGGCGACGGGGCCATCATCACCGCGCTTCCCCTGCTCACCCTGCGGATTCACGGCGATGTGCCGGCGCCGCTGGCCATCTCGGCGGTGGAGGCGGCGCCGTACGTGCTGGCCACGGCGCTGGCCTTCACCATCGGCCTGACCAGGCTGCGCATCCCGCCGCGGGTGTCGATCATCGTGGACTGCCTGCTGCGCGGGGCGGTGCTGGCCGGGCTGGGGCTGCTGGCCATGGCCGACGCGATCACGCTGCCGGTGCTGGTCTGCGGGCTGCTGTTCGGCTCCATCTTGCGGATGGTCGGCGTCAGCTCCCGCCGGCTGGTGGTGACGGAGCTGGTGGCGCCGCAGGATCGGTTGGCGGCCAACGGGTTGCTCGGCACCAGCCAGAGCCTCGCGGCGTACGCCATCGGCCCGGTGATCGGCGGCGTGCTGGCCACCGGCCAGAATCCGGGCATCGCCCTGGTCGTCGACGGTGCGGCCCAGGTGTTGCTGCTGGCGGCGGTGTTCGTCACGCCGTCGACCGCGGGGTCGGTGGAGGGTAACCGGATTCCCGCCTCCGGGCTGCGGATCCTGCGGCGGATTCCGCTGGCGGCCCGGCTGCTGGTGGTGGTGTTCGGCTTCAACCTGTTCTACATGCCGGTGGAGATCGCCCTGCCGCTGCTGGTGCGCGGCCCGCTGCACGGCGACGGCCTGTCGCTGGGCGTGATCTGGACCGGCTTCGGCGTCGGGGCGTTGATCGGCGCGGTGTTGACGGGCCTGTTGCGGAAGCTGCCCGAGCACCGGGTGCTCGTCTCGATCATCGGCCTGTGGGGTGTGGTCGTGGTGCTGCTGACCTTCGCGCCGTCGGTGCCGTACGCGGCGGTCGTGTTCTTCCTCGGCGGCTTGATCTACGCGCCGTTCACGCCCGTGGTCTACACCGTCGTGCAGCGGGTGCTGGCGCCGTCCGAGCAGCAGCCGGTGCTCACGCTGTGGACGGCCTGCTCGAACGTCGCTGCACCGCTGGGCCTGGCCCTCGGCGGGCCGCTCGTGCAGGCCGTGGGCACCGAGGGCGGCCTGGTGGCCTCGGCCCTGTTGACCATCGCCCTCGTGCCGCTGGCCGCCGTCGGCCTGCGTCGTTCACGGGCCGGCGGCGAGGATGCGGGCGAGCTCGTCGGGCCGGGACAGGAAGGGGGAGTGGCTCGCGGCTAGGCGTTCCACCCGCGAACCGAAGTCAGGACAGCATGAGGTAGCCGTCCACCCGGCCGACGAGGTCGGTGTCGGGGTCGGGCGGGAGCTCGTGGCCGAGATCGCGGGAGCGGACCTCGCCGATCCACTGGTCGTGCTGGTACTCGTGGTTGATCAGGGCGATGAGCAGGTGCCGGCCGACGACGGTGAGCTGGTCGGGGGCGGCGACGCGGCCGCCGGCGATGTCGCCGAGCCGGGCGTGCACGCGTTCGGCGACGGTGTCCCGGAAGAGGGTGAGCCGGTCGACGGTCGGCAACGCGCCGCGGAACCGCTCGGGCTGGGCGGAGTCCATGATCCCGTCCAGCTCGGGGTCGGGGCTGGGCTCGGCGGCGGTCAGGTTGCGCACCATGAAGTGGGCGACGTGGGCCTGGTGCCCGAGGTGCCAGCCGATGGCGCTGGAGTTCTCGTGCGGACGCCAGACGACCTCGTCCGGGCTGAGGTCCCGCCACAGCTCGTCGGTGTAGGCGCGGGCGCGGTCGTACTCGCGGAGGAGCCGGTCTATCTCGGACATGGGTGCACCCCTAGAGCTTGCCGATGATCATCCTGAGGGTGAAGTCGAACCGGTCGTGGCCGTCGCCCGAGTTCAGCTCGGCGGCGAGGCGTTTGGTGAGGGGGAAGCGGTCGGCCGGCAGGGCGGTGAAGCGGTCGACCATGTCCTCGCGGCTGACGATCCAGGCGTCGTCGTGGTGCTGCTGGCGTTGCCGCACGAGTGAGCGCTCCAGGGCGTAGGCGCTGATGTAGAGGGTGAGGGCGTCCAGGGTCCAGGCGGCGGCCCGCGGTTCGACGCCGCCGGCCAGCATGATCGCCAGCAGGCCCTCCTGGACCCGCAGCGTCTCAAGGTGCATGGGCATCATGGCCAGCGCGGCCTTGGACACGCCGGGGTACTTGAGGTACTGGTCGCGCAGCTGGACGAAGACCTCGATCAGCTGCTCACGCCACGTCACGGGATCGGGCGCGGGCAGCTGGATCTCGGCGCAGAGCCGGGCGATGAGCAGGTCGTCGAGGTCGTCCTTGTTGACGATGTGCGCGTACAGCGAGGACGGCCCGGTGTCGAGCACGGCGGCGACCCGGCGGACGGTCAGCGCGTCGTAGCCCTCGGCCGCGATGACCTGCAACGCCGCGTCGGTGATGCGGTCAGCGGTGATCGGCGCCTTGCGCGGCCGCCGTTCCGGGCGGCCGGCGCGGGGTGGGTCGGTGGACATGGGGCCAGCCTACCTTGACACGAACTAAGTTCGTTAAGTAGAACTTAGTTCGTGAGTATCGAACTTAGTTCGTCTTCGGCGGCCCCGGTCGCCCCGCTACCCCAGCGCCGGGCCTGGCTGGTCCTGGTCGTCGTGGTCCTCGCCGAGCTGATGGACCTCCTCGACACCAGCGTGGCCAACCTGGCCGGCCCGTCCATCCGCGCCGACCTCGGCGGCGGCCCGATGACCCTGCAATGGGTGCTGTCGGCCTACACCGCCGCCTTCGCCCTCGGCCTGATCACCTCCGGCCGGCTCGGCGACCTGCTCGGCCGCCGCCGGTTGTTCCTGCTCGGCCTGACCGGCTTCACCCTCGCCTCGCTGGCCTGCGGCCTCGCGCCCGGCGCCGGGTTCCTGATCGGCGCCCGCGTGCTCCAGGGCCTGTTCGGCTCGGTGCTGATCCCCCAGGGCATGGCCCTGGTCAAGGTCGCCTTCCCGCCGCACCTGCTGCGCCGCGCCTGCATGCCGGTCGGCCCGATCATGGGCCTGGCCACCGTGGCCGGCCCGATCCTGGCCGGCTGGCTGCTGCACCTCGACCTGTTCGGCAGCCAGTGGCGCGCCATCTTCCTGATCAACATCCCGTTCGGCCTGCTCGCACTGGCCGTCGGCTGGTTCGCGCTGCCCCGTCACGCCGGCGAGGACCGCGCCGCCCGCCTCGACGTGCGTGGCGTCGCCCTGCTCACGGCCGGCTCGGCGCTGCTGATCGTGCCGCTCATCCAGGGCCGCGACCTCGGCTGGCCGGCCTGGACGTACGTGATGATCGCCGCCGGCCTGGTCGCCTTCGGGCTGTTCGTCGCGTCCGAACGACGCAGCCGCCACCCGGTCATCACCCGCTCGCTGTTCGGCAAGCGCAGCTTCGTCGTCGGCCTGCTGATCACCGGCGGCTTCTACGCCGCGCTCAGCGCGTTCGTGCTGGTCGTCAACCTGCTGCTGCAGTCCGGCCTCGGCTGGGCCCCGCTGGACACCGGCTTCGCCCTGATCCCGTGGGCCGCCGGCACCGCCGTCGCCACGCTGCTGTCCGGCGCCGTGCTGGCCGAGAAGCTCGGCCGCGCCAGCCTGCACCTCGGCCTGGCCGTCGCCGTCGTCGGCCTGCTCGGCCTGTGGTGGACCGCCGCCCACTTCGGCCCTGTGATCACGGTGTGGGAGCTGGCCCCGGCCCTGTTCGTCACCGGCTTCGGCACCGGTCTGCTGTTCATCCCGCTGTTCGACTTCATCCTCGGCGACGCCACCCCCGAGGAGGTCGGCACCGGCGCCGGCGTCCTCAACGCCGCCCAGCAGTTCGCCGGCGCCATCGGCGTGGCTGCTCTGGGCACGGTGTTCTTCGCCCGCGCCGCCTCCGCCGGCTACTTCGCCGCCGCCGAGCTGGTCTTCGCCATCACCGCCGCCGTGTTCCTGCTCGCCCTGCTGCTGGTCGGCCTGCTGCCCAGGCACGCTCAGCAATGACGCCGAAAGAGTCCGCCATGAAAACCGCCCTGATCACCGGCGCCGGCCGCGGTGAAGGCCTCGGCTTCGCCGTCGCCACGCAGCTGTCCGAGCTCGGCTACCACGTCATCCTCACCGCCCGCGACCTCGCCCGCGTCGAACCCCTCGCCGCCACCTTGGGCAACGCCACCGCGCTACGACTCGACCTCGCTCAGCCCGGCACCATGGCCTCGGTCGCCGATCACGTGACCCGGACCTTCGGCCACCTCGACGTGCTGGTCAACAACGCCAGCGACGTCGTCGACTTCGCCGTGTTGTCCGCCCTGGACGCCGACATCTCCGCCGTCCGCTCGGCCCTGGACATCGACGTGCTCGGTCCGTGGCAGCTGGTCCAGACCCTGTTGCCCATGCTGAAAAAGGCTTCGGCTGCCCGCGTCGTCAACGTCTCCAGCGTGTCCGCGTCGCAGATCGCCACCGGTCTCGACCTGGGCGCCAGCCTGAGGGCACCGGCTCATTCCTTCGCCAAGCACACGCTCAACGTCCTCACCGAGGTGTTGGCCCGGGCGCTGGCCGACACGCCCATCCTGGTCAACTCCGTCGACCCCGGCGCCACCGCCACCCACCCCGAACGCGGCGACGACGCCGACGACCGTTCCCCCGCCGACAGCGCCCGTGGCGTGGTGTGGGCCGCGACGTTGCCGCCCGGCGGCCCCACCGGCGGCTTCTTCCGCGACGGTTTGCCGCTCACGCCTCCCTCCGCCATTCCCTTGGCGTGACACCGTTGTTGGCCCGGAACACCCGCGTGAAGTACGCCGGATCGGGGAGGCCGACCTGGCGGGCGATCTCCTGCACCGGGCGGTCGGTCTCGGACAGCAGGCGGCGGGCCCGGACCATGCGGTGCTCGGTGATCCAGTCCACCACGGTGCGGCCGGTGCGACGACGGACGACCGTGGTCAGGTAGCCCGGGGTGACGCCGACGCTCGCGGCCACGTCCCGCAGCGACAGCGGCTCGGCGAAGCGCCGCTGGATGACGTCGAACACCTCGGCCAGCAGGGTTTCGTTGCTGCGGCGGAGATCGCCGACCACATCGGTGGCGAGCCGGGCCACATTCACCAGCAGCAGGGTCAGATGGGCCAGCGCGGCCTGGCGGTAGCCGGCGCCGCGGTCGGCCAGCTCCCGCTCGATGGCGGCGATGGCGCCCGACCACGCCGGCTGACGCTCCGGCGGCACGTGCAGGCGCAGGAGGCCGCCGCGAATCCCATGCAGGAAAGGGAAAAGCAGGGGATGGGACTGCCACGACGCCTGCCCGTCGCCGACCAGCGCGGCGGAATCGAAGAACACGGCGAACGCCGAGCCCACCCCGGCCACCTGGGCCGGATCGATCACCGCGCCGGCCGCCAGCACATAGGCGTCTCCGTCCCGGGCTTGGACCGGCGGGACGCCTGTCTCCAGGCGCCCGGCCCGTTCGACGTACACCAGCACCGGGAAATCGTGGATGTGCCGGTGCACCTCGCCGGGCTGGTGGTGCGCGTCCAGCCGCAGCACCGACACCGGCGGCCCGCCCGGCGTGATCCGGTAGCGGTAGACCGGCACCCCGGCCCGGAGACTGACTGCCCTGGCCGCCTCGGTCATGACCCGAAGATAGTCCTACTTTCGCCAACAATCGACCATGTGCCAGAGCCTTCAAGGGCAGCACCATGGACGTATGACCCAACATCGTCCTACCAGCCGTGACTACCGGCCGGCTGCCGGCCGCGACGCCTTCCTGCCCTTCTACGACGCGTTCACGGCTGCGTTGGGCGCGGCCAAGGTGCACGGCGCCCTGATCGACCAGGCCGAGCTGGCCGCCGGGCAACGGGTGCTGGAGATCGGATGCGGCACCGGAAACGTCACCGTCCGGGCCAAGAGAACCCATCCCGACGTGGAGCTCGTCGGCTCCGATCCGGACCCGCTGGCCCTGGCCCGGGCTCGGCGAAAAGCCCGTAACCTCAACGGAATCCGGTTCGAGCAGGGGTACGGGCAGCAGCTGCCGTATGCCGACGGCAGCTTCGACCGGGTGCTGTCGGCGCTGATGTTCCACCACCTCGACCACGACACGAAGGTGGCGACGGCGGCGGAGGTGGCACGGGTGCTGCGGCCCGGCGGCCGCCTGCACCTCGTCGACTTCACCGGCCACGCGCATGGGATCCACGGATTCCTGGCTCAGCGCATGGCGAAGGCCGCGCACCTCGACGACGACCTCGCCCAGCTGCTGGGTGCGGCCGGCCTGGACTGCGAGCGGACGGCCACGCGGCGGCACCCCGTGCTGGGCAACATCGCCTACTACCGCGCGGTGCGTCCGACCGATCGGTAGTAGGTTGCTGGACTGTGACGTTATTGGTCCTGCTGGCCATGGCCGCCGTTGTTGTCACGCTTGCGGTGGTCACGTCGTTCGGGCCGGCGCTGGCGGTCGACCACGTCGTCGCCGACGGCCTGCACGCCTTTGCGCTGGGCCATCCCTGGTTCGTCACCGTCTTGCAGGTGTGGACCGATGTGTTCCAGCCCTTGACGTTGCGCGTGATCCTCATCGCCGTCGCCGCCTGGCTGCTGCGGCGGCGGCAGGCCCGGGCCGGATCCTGGGTGCTGGTCACGACGGTGTTGGCCGGCCTGGTGGAAACGGGCATGAAGGTGTTGATCGGTCGGGATCGTCCACACTGGACGGACCCGGTCTCGCACGCGGTCGGTGCGTCGTTCCCCTCCGGGCACGCGCTGACCTCGGCCATGGCCTGCGCGGTGCTGCTCATCGTGGCCTGGCCGGCCCTGTCCGAGCGGGCCCGTCGGGTCGGGACGGTGGTGGCGGTCGCGGTGCCGGTGATCACCGGCTTCACCCGCCTGGCCCTCGGCGTGCACTACCTCACCGACGTTCTCGGGGGCTGGCTGATCGCGGCCGTCATCGTCGCCGCGATGGCCCGGGTATCGCGATAACGCATGCCGGCTGAGGCCGGCATCAACCGGTCGGTTGATGGAGGTCTGTCTTTCCGGTCGAGTTGTGGGAACGGCCCGGACCCGCAGACTTGTGTCATGTTCACATCACGACGGCCCGGCCCGGACGAGGCATGGGAAGGCGTAGTCCTCGACAAGTCGCGCGGTATGACCGACGGCTCGAACCTCTACCGCTATCTGACGGTGCAGCTCGACACCGGTGAGACCAAGAAGGTCCGCGTCGATCGCGGCCTGTGGAACTCCGTCGCCGAAGGGGACGGCCTCGTCAAGCGGGCCGGCGCCGATCCGGTGAAGAAATAGCTCAGTTCCTGAGGTGGGCCAGCCCGGTGATGATGCGGTCGGCGATGTCCGGCGGCCACGGAAAGGTGACGGTCACCGACCGCTGGTGGGCCAGGCCGTGCAGGCCCATCCACAACGCGACGGTGTCGGCCCACAGGTCGGTGCTGGTGGCCTGGCCGGAGTCGACGCACTCGGCCAGGGTCTCGGTCAGCACCTGGAGGCAGGCGTCGCCCAGCGCCGCGACCTCCTCCGCTGTCACCGTGGTGGTGTCCAGCGCCGGCATCCACACGCCGGCGAACATGGTGCGGTACCGCTGGGGATGTTCCTCCGCGTAGCGAAGGTAGCTGGTGCAGCAGGCGAGAAGCCGTTGCCGTGGGTCGTCGCCGGCCGCGTCGACGGCTTCGCGTAGATAGCCCTCCAGCTCGGCGAACGCCCGCCGGACCACGGCCAGCATGATCGTCGGCTGGTCGGGGAAGTGGCGGTAGATCGACGGCGCCGCGATCCCGATCCGGCGGGCCACCGAACGCAGCGTGATGGCGCTTTCGACGCCCGTCTCGTCGAGCAGCTCCACCGCCGCCTCGACGATCTCGTCGCGCAGGCGTGCGCCCTCGCCTCGTCGGTTGCGGGACCGGACGGTCGCCTCTTCTGCCATCCCGTGAGCTTACACCCGGAAACTTACCCGTAGTAGGTCCTTGCGCGTCGTAAGGTTACAGCCGTAACCTTACGACCGTAATCGCCGCTCGGGCCGGTTTCCGGGCGCTTCGCCGATCGGGTAATCGGGGTATTCGCATGTCCACTGCCGCCATGTCGCCGACCGTCCGCCGTCGCTGGTGGTGGTCCCTGTGGAGCCTGCTCACCGTGCTGGCGCTGGCCATCGCCGCCTATTTCGTGCCGCCCTACCTGGTCGGCAGCTCGACCATTCCGATCGACATGAGAATCGTCGGCTACTACGCCAGCCTGGTCGTGCACGCCGTCCCGGCCGGCCTCACGCTCATCGTCGGCCCGTGGCAGTTCGTGCCCAAGCTGCGCACGCGTTTCCCCCGCTTACATCGCGTTCTCGGACGGGTCTACCTGGTGTCGGTCATCCTCGCCGCCGCGGCCGCCTCGTACGCCACGGTCGTGACGCCCAGCGGTTTCCCGCTCCAGGTCGCCTTCTCCGTTCTGATCGTCGCCTGGCTCTATTCCGCCTTCCAGGGCTACCGCACCATTCGCCGTGGCGACGTCCGCTCGCACCGGATCTGGATGATCCGCAACTACACGCTGACCTTCGCCGCCGTGACCCTGCGCCTGTACCTGATGCTCGGCGTGGCGCTGATGAACGTCATCCCGTCGCTGACGTTCCGGGACGTGTACACCTCTAGTGCGTGGCTGTCCCTGCTGGGCAACGTCCTCGTCGCCGAGTACTTCATCCTCCGCCACACGGTTCGGCGCAAGCGCGAGTCCCCGGTCGCGATCCCCCAGCCGGTCTGAATGGCCGTGGCGCACGGAATCCGCCGGGCCGGAAGTCAGTCCACGCAGGGTATTCCGCCGCCGGCGACGGCGCCGCCCTGCGGGCCTTCGGTCGGGATGGCCACCGAGGTCGGGGTCGACGGCGCCGCCGCGCCACCGGCCAGTGCGGCCGGCCACGTGAAGTCCTTGCCGAGATAGACGGCGACATGGTGGGCCGAGGCGGCGCTGCTGGCCGTGACGGCGGCATTGCCGAACAGCGCGGCCAGCTTGGTGGCGTCGTCCTTGGCGCCGCTGCCGTAGTAGATGTGCGTGGTCGGCTGGTCGCCGATGGTGGTGGCCTCACCCTGGGTGAAGCCGACGGCGGTGAGGGCCGTGGACAGCTTGCGGGCCATGCCGTCGGGCGCGCCGGCGTTGCGAACGTCCACAGTGGAACCACCGCCCTTGATGGCCGGCGGCGGCGGTGAGGCGGTGGTCGTCGTCGGCGCGGGGGTGCTGGCCGGCGGGTTGAAGAGGGTATGCACCACGGCCTGTGCGTACGGCACATCGATGACGTTGATGTCGGAGCCGTCGGAGTCCTTGCTGTAGCTCTTGATCGGCAGCGTGTGGAACTCGATGTTCCCCGAGGTGAGGGCGGATGCCTGCTGGGCGAAGGAAAGCAGGTCCCAGTCCTTGTCCATGACGACGTCCTTGGACGCGACGGTGAGCAGGTCCTGCATCTTGCCGAGGCTGCCGAACACGCCCTGGCCCTTGAGCTTGGTGGTCACGGCGGCCAGGAAGGCCTGCTGCCGGTGGGTGCGGTCCAGGTCGTTGTTGGGCAGGTTGTCCCGCTGCCGCACGAAGGCCAGCGCCTGCGCGCCGTCGAGATGTTGCTGCCCGGCCTTGAAGTCGGCCCCGGCGTTGGTGTCGGAGGTGGCGTGCTTGAGGCAGACGTCGATGCCGCCGAGCTGGGAGGCCAGGTCGTAGAAGCCGGCCAGGCTGATCTCGGCGAAGTGGTCGATGGTGATGTTCAGCAGATTCTGCACGTTGACGATGGTCGAGTGGCGGCCGGCCTCCCGGCCCTGCTGCTCCAATGTGGCCTGATCACGCTCGCCCGTGGCGTACACCTGCTCCTGGCGCTGCTCCTTGGCCAGCCCGTAGGCCTCCTTGAGCTTGCCGGTGCGCTGGCCCAGCGGGGTGTCGACGAAGGTCACCTCGTCGTCGCGGGGCACCGACACGGCCATGGCCCGGCTGCCGTCGTTGGGCACGTGGATGACAATCATCGTGTTGGTGTTGTAGCCGCCACGGCTGCCGTCACCGGCGTGCAGGGCGTCCTGCACCGGTTTGGGCAGCGGATTGCCGTTCAGGTCCAACCGGGTTGTGAGCCCCATCACCAGGATGTTCTGCGCCCCGTCCTTCGACTTCGGCCCGCCGGCGTCGATCGCCGAGGACGAGCCGAGGCCCTGGAGCTGGCGATACGTCCCCCAGGCCAGACCGGTCGTGGCCAGCACCGCCACCGAGACGACCGTGGCCGCGACCTTGCCGGCCACCAAGACAACCTGCTTCCCCATGCCGTCCCTACGCCGAATGCGCGGGTCGGGTTGCACAGGAACGTCAACGGGCCCGGAGTCCCAGGGTCGCTGTGTCTGATGTGGACTGCGGCTCCAAGACGCCCACCACGACCAGGCCCGGTAGCTGCTCGGCCAACGCCCGTGCGACGCCCGCGGCCACGATGTGCCGGATGCGCCCGGCTTCCACGATCGGGCGCAGCTGCCCGACGGCCGCGGCGGCGTCCAGCACGACCGGCGGCATGGGCGGGGCGCTGGCCGCCGCACCGCTGACCGCGATGCCGAAGAACGCCGGCAGCCATTGCGGCTGGTCGGCACCGGGATCCCAACACGTCACCGGGGCCGACCCCGGCCCGGCGGAGCAGCGCCGCCACCGCGAGGGCCCGGGCCGGCAGGTCCCGGTGCGGCAGTTCGCCCTGGTCAGAAGAACCACCCGGCGGTCGCTGACCCGCAGGTCCGCGAGCAGTTCCGTCACAGTCCTCGGCATGTCAGCGGTCCTCCGCTCGCACCGCCATTGCGGTGACGGTGAAGCCGCCCGCCGATGTTGATCAGGAGCGCGTGACCACCCGGCGCCGGGTGGGTGAAGTCCTTGAGGTGGGACAGATTCCCGCCCAGGTCACCGGCGAACAGGTGGCCGGTCTCGGCGGTCAGGTGCACCAGTTCGGTGCGGGATCCAGCGCCGGCACGCCATCGGTCAACGTCCGGGTCAACACCGGATCGACCCTGGGGAGCAGCACTGTGGCCAGTCGGGGATCGCGTTTCTCCAGGCCCACGTCGCGGTAGGCATCCTGCACCGCTTCGCGCACACGGGGGCGCGACCGAAACACCAGCTGCCCGAGAAAGCCCCGGTGTCACCGGCTTTCGCCCCGCGCAGCGCCGGGTTGCGCGTGGGGGACGCCTGCTCCTGGTCGGTGCACGACCGGGTGGCGATCGACCGTACGGACAGGGATCCCTTCGTCGTGGACAGCACCACCGCCGTCGCCGCGTCCCCGAGCGGCGCCCCGGTTTCGCCCAGCTGCCAGCGTCGCGCGGAGTCCGGCCCGAGCACGTCGCGGCCGGCAGGCGGCACGCACCGCCCCGCTTCGCGCTGTGCGCATGGCCGATTCGCTGTGCGACCGCCTTGTGTTACCTCTGTACGGGTGACCGGGGTCCTTTCCGTTGTGCTTTCGGGGTCGGGGTCGTAACCTCGAAGCCGCCTGTCATGAGAAGACCGCCCGCCGGTGGCACCCGGCGAGCGGCCCGGAGTATCAGGACACCTGGTTGATCAGCCTGTGCAGCTCGGCCAGCATCACGATGATCAGCGTCAGTGCGGCCGACCACCCATGCGGGGCCGGGCTGGTCTTGCGACCGGACTTCCTGCGGCGACCCATCACTACACCTCCTCTCCGGGGTGTCGACCGGCGCGCGCGGCGGGGGTCCGTGCGATTCCGGTGTGGTGCAAGGAAGACGCCGTGGACCGGTGCGAAGTGGGATTTCGCCCACCCGTAGCGCAACGTCCGGCTCACGCGATGTGCTCAGCGCACCGTCCCCACCACCCGCTGACACCGACGGAGTCGCCTCTTGTCCGCGACGAACGAGCAGCCACTCGAGGACGCCACCGCTTTCGCGCACCTGGAGGTGGTGGACGATCCCCTGTCACTCGACCGCACGTGCGGGCGGCTGGCCGACATTCTCCTGACGACACCGGCCCGGGACCGCGGCCGGCACGTCAACAAACTGGCCATGACCACCGTGACCTGGCCGGCGCCGGCGCGGCTCGGCCTGTACGACGGCCTGATCCGCGAGCTGCGCGGCCGACGATCGGCCGACCCCGAGGACATCGGATGGCCGCGCCTGCTGGTCAAGACCGCGAACCTGCACTGGCGCGACTACGCCACGGCGGCGGCGATGGCCCTGGTCGACGAGGTGTCCGAAGTAGTGCGGGCCCAGCCGCAGGAAGGATCGCAGCTCGCGCGGGTCGCCGCCGAGAGTTCGGTCCTGCGCATGAGCATCATGTCCACAACGAAGGGCAAGGGGGCATGGGGGGACGCCGAAGCCGATCAGGCGCTTGCCGAGGCGGACGCGGCGACGGCGTGGATCGAGCGGCTGCCGCACCCGCCGGACAATCTCGTCACGCTGCACATCCGGCTCGCCGTCGGCGCCGCTGAACTGTGGCGGGCCCGGCACAAGATGTCCGGCGTCGGCTGGCTGACCGCTGCGGCCAAGCAACACGAGATGGTGTTCCGGGCGATCGCCTGGATCGCCGGCACGAGCGATCCAGACGACGCGCTCGACTCGCTCGACCGGTGCTTCTCCGTGCTCCCGCCCGGGGCGCACGCGACATTCCGACGGTTGTTGCAGATCCTCATCAACGCCGCGCGCCTGCTCACCAGGTCGCAGACTGTGGACCGCTGCGTCACGGCGCTGCGGGCGCACACGCCGCGGGGACGGCAGAGCATCGAGCTGTCCTTCGAAGTCGCGAACACCGTCGGAGATCTCCGCGAGCTGCTGCGGATTACGGAGAGCATCGCGCGGGAGATCCACGGCGGCGCGATGGCCGGCGAGAAGATCCACCTCCGGCGGGGCATCAACAAGAGGTTCGGCACGCTGGCCAATCGGGTGCGCCGCAGCCTGTGGCGCAATGACTCCGACTTCCTCGCGTTCTACTGGACGTGGCAGACGCATCGGGTCGCCGAGGTGCTCGGCGTCGCCGACACGCCGGCCGACGACGAGTCCCCGGCCGTCGTGGCCGAGACCACGCCGCCGACGGCCCAACCGTCGATCGACACAGCCTTGTTGGAGCGGCCCGATCCCGGCCCGGCGGACGGCCACGTGGAACGCACCCGGACGGCCATTCGCAGCCTGCGCTCGGCGATCAAGGCCGAGAACGTGATCGCCGCCGCGGTTTCCTTGCGTGGACTCGCTTTCATCAGCGAGTCCGACTGGGCCACGGGCGGCGAGACGGCCAAGGCGGTGCTGGACGCCGTGCGGATCTGGTGCGCGGAGCTGGATCAGTACTCGTCGCCCGATGTCGACCAGCCGACAGTGCCGACTACGTGCCCGGAATGGACCGCGCTGGACGAGTTCCGCGTCGCCTGTCTGCTCCTCGCCGACCGGCTCGCGGCGAGGTTCAGCCCGGAGCACCGGCCCCAGATCCTGCTGAACCTGGCCCAGCTGAGCGCACTGCCGGCGCCCGACCGCCTGGCCTGCGCCCTCGCGTCGGTGGCCGCGGCGCGGGCCAGCGTTTTGATGGATGCATGAGTTGCGTGCGGCCCGTTGTTGTTGTGTCGAGACGCTGCACGAGATCGGTGACAGGGCCGCCGTCGGCGCCGCGGTGCGTGAGCTGTGCGAGTCGTTTCTGTCCCAGCTCAACGCCGCGGTCGGCGGCATCGAGCTGATCGAGCTGATCCACGCCGGCACCAAGACGCTCGGTCCGGTCGCCACCTGGCTCGCCGCCACCGGGTATGCCGCGGAGGCGTTCGTGCTCACGCAGGTGACGGCCGGCTGGCTGTCACACGCGATGACCGAGGACGCGTCGCTGATCGACGACTACGACGCACTGCACGAGGCCCTGGCCACCAAGGACGACGCCTCCCGCACGGCGCTGTACGCGCACATGGAACGGCGCATGCTCGCCGATCAGCGGACGTCGACGCAGGTCACCGGCGAACTGCCGAGCATCGTCGCCACGCCGGACACCGCCTTCGTCCAGTTCATCAACGGCGGCAATCTGTGGGCCGTGGTCTTGCGTGCCGAACCGGACGGCGCCCAGCGACACACCAGCGTCGCACTCAATCTCAGCGGCGGTGACGTCAAGAGCCTCGCTGTGCGGATCTGGCAGGAGCTGCGGCCGTCCCGTGGCTGCGCCCCGGCGCACGGCGGCGTTCGGGCCGCGCCGAATTTGGCCACGCTCCACGATGAGGTGATCGCACCGCTGCTGCCGGTGTTGGAAGGCGCACGAGAAGTCGTTTTCCTGACCACTGGCGAGCTGGCGTCCCTGCCGCTGCACGCGGCCCGAGGTCCGCGCGGCCATCTTGTCGAGTGGCTCGGAGTCCGGTACGCGCCGACGTTGTGGAACGACCGCGGGCCGGGCGGCCCCGATCTCCGGGGCGACGCAGCGCGGACGGTGATCATCGGCGGCTGGGACCCTGAGATCAACGCGCCGGAAGAGGCTCGGGCCGTATCCCAGGTGCTGCAGGACTTCGGCTACGCCACGGACAAGGTGCGCAACGCCGTGTCCGGCCGCCAGGCGCTGCTCGACGTCGACCGGCGACGGAAGATCGTGCACATCGCCGCCCACGGCAAGCTGGAACCATGGCCGCAGGCGTCGAATTCGCTGTTGCAGCTGTCGGCCTCGGTGCAGATCACGGCCCGTGAGGTGATGCACGGCGGCTGCCGCCCGGTGTTCGCCTTCCTCAACGCCTGCGGCCTGGGCAACGTCCACCTCCAGGCCGGGGATCTGCACGGATTCCCGCTCGCACTGCGGGTGCGCGGGGCCCGCGGCTCGGTCACCGCCCTCGGAGACATCCTGCCCGCGGCCGCGCACCGGTTCGCGACCAGCTTCTACCTGGAGTTCACCACCGCGGACACGTTCCGGGCCTATCTGCGGACGGTCGGCGCGGCCATCGATGAGGGTGCCCATGTCAGCTCGTGGGCGCCGTACGTCTACGTGGGCGATGCGGTGTCGGCCAGTACGTCACCGGCCACGCCGCGACCCGCCCGGCGGCAATTCCGCCGGTCACAGAGCCGGTCGAAACGGTGACGGAATTAGTTCCCCGCCCCATCCCACCTGCCGCCGCCACGACACGTCATACAGGTGACAGAAGCGAAGGAGAGCCCTCATGGACAGACCCGAGTCGAAGGGCGAGCGAAGATGAGTGCGCTCGCCGAGGACCCGGCCGGTCAGGCCATCGAACTCCGGACCGGATGCAGCCTTGCGGACCTGCGCGCGAAGTTGCTGGCGCAGGCCAAGCGGCTCACCAAGAATTCCGGGGATGCCGAGGACCTGGTGCAGGACATCCTGGCGCGATTCACCACGCAGGGCATCCCCGACCACATCGCGGACCCGATCGCGTACATGCGCACGGCGCTGTCCAACGGGTTCTACAGCGACCGTCGACGGGCGCAGACACGTCGGGAGACGTTGTCCGACATGGACCACCACGACGGCCCGGCGGCCAGTCCGACGGTGCACGAGCTGGCCACCGCCTCGCTCATCCGCCAGGACATCGCCACGGCGCTGGACAGCCTGACGCCGGCGGTGCGGGAAGTCGCGCAACTGCTGATCGACTGGGAGGGCGGAGGCTTCCAGCGGATGTCGCAGGGCGACGCCGCGGCGGCCCTGGGCATCAGCGTGGACGCCGTGAAGGATCGACTCCGCGAGGCCCGCCGGCAGCTCCGCAAGCTACTTGAACCCTATAAAGGGGAATTGGGATGACTCACAACCACGACGACGAGCGGGACATCGGACCGAGACTGATGTCGCTGCTGGATGCTTTCGAAGCGGCCCTCGATGACCAGGACCCGGAGATCGAGCCGGACGCCGACACCGATGTGGTCGACGAGGACGAAGCATCGGCGGCGCGGCAGCGCGTGCCCGGAGCGCTCGGGCACACCACCGACGACGAGACCGACGCGCCGGTCGACCCGGCGCACGACGAGGACCGCACCTGGAGCGCGTTCAACGCGATCGTTGCGGCCAACTGGCTGGCCCTGCCCCGCGACAGCGAGCCGGTGCTACTGCGCCGGCAGGGACGGGCCCTGGAGACCCTCGACATCCACATCCCCGAACTGGCGGAAGCCGGCTACCTGCCGGACGTCGAGGTCGAGCGGGACGTCGACGACGAGGCCAAGACGGCAACGGTGACCCTGCTGCTCAATCGGGGCCCGCGGTGGACGCCGACGACCCGGTTGCGGATGTGCCTGGCGGACGAGACCGGTGACCGCACAGCAGCGGTCACGGTGTCCAGCTACGGCGTCGCGACCTTCCACGACGTGCCGATCGCCGTGATCGAGCAGCCCGGTCTGCGGCTGCGGCTGTCGAGTTGATGAGAGGCCTGTCCGCGGACAGGCCTCTCACCAGGACGATATCGATCAGGTGGGGAGCCGGTCCGCGATGGGAATCCGGACGGCGCGGTCGATCAGGGACCGCACCCGGCCGGCGGTGACCGGGGCGCCCTCGGTTTCGACGAACCAGCGGTGCAGCTTGTCGGGGCTCGAACCCCAGGGCGGCACGGCCGGGAAGTACGGCATGACGTACACGGGCGTGCCGGGTTCGCTGCGCCAGCTGTCGGCCAGAGAGCCGGTGTCCACGCTGTCGTAGCCGAGGATGTCGAGCAGTGCGGCGACTTCGGCCTTGGCGGCGTCGTCGTCGCCGGCGACGGGCAGGGCGCTGCGGTCGAGGGAGCCGGCGGGACGGCCGGCGGTGAGCAGGCTGAGGAAGAACATGTTGTTGGCCGCCTTGACCACCCGGGAACCGGCCAGGTGCCGCTGCACCAGTTCGCTGGAGGTCAGCTCGCCCTGGTCGAGGCGCGCGATGTGGCCGTCCCGCTCGGGGTAGTAGTTCATGGTGTCGATCACGGTCCGGCCGGCCAGCACGTCGGCCGGCAGGCGGTCGTAGGCGTGCAGGGGGACGGTCGCCACCACGAGGTCACCAGCCGCGGCGGCCTCGGCGGGGGTGACCGCCCGGGCCCGAGGCCCGAGGTCGGCGACGAGCTCGCCGAGGGTCGCGGGGCCGCGGGAGTTGCTCAGGGCGACGTCCAGGCCGGCGTCCACGGCCAAGCGGGCCAGCACGCCGCCGATCATGCCGCTGCCGATCAGTCCGAGAGTCTTCGTCACGAGCGGTTCTCTCCGTTTCGAGTCACGCGAACGGGCTGACGGTGTTCTCCGCGCCGACCAGCGCCGCACCGTAGATCTCCAGGTTGACCTGGGGGATGAGCATGCCGTGGCGGGCGGCGACGCTGGCGTCGCGCCAGATTCGCTGCACGGGGCTGGCGTCGGCGAAGCCGCTCGAACCATGAGCGGTGACAAGGGTTTCCAACGCCCGGTTGATGCTGCGCGCCGCCACGGCGGCGTCGGCGCGGTAGCGGGCGCGGAGCAGTTCCTCGGGATAGACGGCCTCGGCGGCGTGCCGGTCCAACGCGTCGGCGGCGCGGTAGGCGTGTAACTCGGCCGTGTCCAGGGCGGTGGCGGCCTCGGCCAGCTGGAGCTGGAAGCCGACGGAGTCGGCCTGCCGGCCGAAGCTGGTGAAGGCGATGCCCTTCTGCCCGGCGGCCGCGATGACCTCGGCCAGGGCGGCCCGACCCAGCCCGAGTTGCGGGCCGGCGACCATCAGCACCATTGTCGGCACGATGGCGGTCCGGTAGGCGGGGGCGACGTCCGGCGTGACATTCGCGCCGCCGACCAGGGGACCCAGCCGCAGCACCCGGTGGTCGGGCACGAAGGCGCTCTCGACCACGAAGCGATTGCTGCCGGTGGACCGCATCCCGGCCATGTGCCACTCGTCGACGACGGTGAAGTCCTCACGTGGCACCAAGAACGCCGCCGGACCGTCGTCGAGGACGGCGGCCGCGATGGCCCACGACGCGTGCCAGATGCCGGAGGCGTAGCTCCAGGAGCCGCTGAGCCGGTAGCCGCCCTCTTCCCGGCTGACCGGGCCGCTGGGCTTGAGTGCGCCGCTGACCAGGGTATCGGGCGAGGCGCCCCACACATCGTCCTGCGCCTGCTCGGGAAACAGGGCCACGCACCAGTTGTTGCCGTTCCACAGCCCGGTCAGCCAGCCCGCGCTGCCGTCGATCGCGGCCACCGCGGCGGCCACGTCCAGGTGCGTGCGCAGCGACGCCTCGCCGCCGCCGTACCGCTTGGGCACGGCGGCGCGAAACACGCCCGCGGCCTGCATCGCCGCCACCGTCTCGTCGGCCATCCGGCGGTCGCTGTCGGCCTGGCCGGCGGCGCCGGCCAGCAACGGCCGCAGAGCCGCGATGGCGGTGAGCAAGTCGGAGCCCATCGTTGAACCTCCTCGGATCGGGATCGGTGACGCCTCAGCCGTCGCCGCGTTCGACGGGCACCCCGATCAGCGAGCCGTACTCGCCCCAGGACCCGTCGTAGTTCTTCACGTCCGGCCGGCCGAGCAGCTCGCTCAGCACGAACCAGGTGTGCGCCGAGCGCGCGCCGACCCAGCAGTAGGTGATGGATCCCCGGGCCGGGTCCAGCCCCTCGTAGAACCCGGCCAGTTCCGCCTCGGACCTGAAGGTGCCGTCCTGGTCGAGCGCCTTGTCCCACTCCAGGTTGACCGCGCCGGGCACGTGGCCCGCACGCTGCGCCACGTCGTGCGGGCTGTTGCCCGGCGTGAACGCCTCGCCGGCAAAGCCCGGGGCGAAGATCCGGCCCGCGTACTCGTCCGGGGTCCGCACGTCGACCAGGTTCTGCACGCCGATCGCGGCGAGCACGTCGTCCCGGGTGGCCCGGATCGAGCCGTCCAGCTCCTCGGCGTGGTAGCTGGTGGCGTGGCGGACCGTCGCCTCGGCGGTGAGCGGATGGCCGTCGCGCTGCCACTTCTCCTTGCCGCCGTCGAGCAGTTTCGCCGCCTTGTGGCCGTACAGACGGAAGTACCACAGTGCCGGCGCGGCCAGCAGGTTCATACTGGCCGAGTAGAACACGACGGTGTCGTCGTTGCCGATTCCCTTGGCGCTCAACAGCTTCTCGAACGCGTCGCGGTCCAGCGCGCCCAGCCGCACGTCGTCCTGGAACTCGTCCCAGCCGATCCAGACGGCGCCGGGCAGGTGACCGGCTCGGTAGTCGGCCACGCTGTTCCCGATTTCCACGAACACCACCGCGGGCTCGCCGAGGTGGGCCGACGCCCATGCCGCGGTGGCCAGCACGGATTCACGAGACATGGTGTGCTCCTTGACCAGATGAGGACCGGGCGGCCCGTCACGCCATCGAGACCTCCGGGGCCGCCGAGACCCGGCGGCTCCGGTACCAGGCGAACAGGGTCACCAGAATCCCGACGAAGGTGACGGCGGCGGCCACCACGTAGACGCCGCGCAGGCCGAGGCCGCCGGCGATGATCACGCCGCCGAGCCAGGCCGCGAAGGCCGCCGCGAGCTGGTAGGCCGACGAGTTCACGGCCAGGGCCAGCGTCGGCGCCCGCATGGCCGACTTCAACACGTTGGCCTGCATGCCGGGCACGATGGAGAAGCCGAGCGCGCCGATCAGGAAGACCATGATCGCCGTGCCGACCACGCTGGAGCTGAGCACCCACATGCCCAGCAGGGCCACGGTTGTCGCGGTCAGCAGGCCCACCAGCGACGGCATCAGCCCGCGATCCGACAGCCAGCCGCCGGCCAGGTTGCCCACGGTCGCGCCGACGCCGTAGACCAGCAGCAGGATCGGCACCGCGCTGGCGGCGAAGCCGGCGAGGTCGGTCAGCAGCGGCGCGAAGTAGGTGAACACGATGAGCTGGCCCGCGCTGCCGACGGCGGTGACCAGGATGGCCAGCTGCACGGCGGAGGAACGGAAGATCTTCAGCTCGCCGAACGCCGACGAGGTGGCGTCGTTGGGGACCGCCGGCACGAACCGGGCCACCAGCAGCAGGCCGAGCGCGGCGGTGGCGGCGATGGCCACGAACGTCGCGCGCCACCCGAAGCTGTGGCCGACGAAGGTGCCGAGCGGGGCGCCCACGATCATCGCCAGGTTCATGCCGAGGATCAGTCTCGCCACGGTCGAAGCCTGTTTCTCCGGCGGCACGGAGTGCGTCGCGATGACGATCGCGTTGGCGAAGAACGTCGAGGTCACCATGGCCGTGACGACGCGCGCCGCGAACAGCACGCCGTAGGCCGGGGCGACCGCGGAGGCCACGTTGCCGGCGATCGCGACGACCAGCAGGATCAGGATCAGCGGCTTGCGCGGCAGCCGGGCCACGAAGGCCGTCACCAGCGGTCCGCCGACGATCATCCCGACGGCGTAGGCCGTGACCAGCAGGCCGGCCGCCGGGATGGACACCTGGAGGTCGCCCGCGATGTCCGGCAGGATGCCGGCCGGCACGAACTCGCCCGTGGTGATGCCGAACACGCACACCATGAGGGACAGGACACTGAGGGGCATTTTCTCCTCGCATCGAATCGGTTGTTCACGATCAGCCACCGGCGACGCAACGCTCCACGAAGGACGCTGCGCCGTCGGGACTGGACAGCACGGCCCACTGCGCGACCGGGTCGTGGAAGCCGCTGACGAAGGCGTCGGCGACGCGCTTGTCCTCCGCGGCCCGGCCGAACAGCTCTGTGACGTGCGGCGGAGGCGGCGCCAGGAAGGCGTTGCTCCACTCGACGACGTGGCGTGCGTGATCCCACAGCCGGTCGGACGCGTCGCGGCAGAACCGCGCGTCCAGCGGCCCGGCGGCCGCGGCGATGAGATCGGCCAAGGCGAAAGCCGTGTGCGAGCCGAGGTTCGCGCCCTGGGCGGTGAGCGGGTCGTTGGTGATCCAGGCGTCGCCGATGGCCAGGGCGCAGACGCCGTCGGCCAGCGGCGCCCATCCCTTGCGCACCAACGGTGTGATGCCACCCTGGGCCAGTTCGCCCGGCGCGAGCAGCCCGAAGCGCGTGATGTCGACGCGTTCGCGCAGGCTCGGCGCGTGCTGCGCCAACAGGGTCAGCATCTCGCGCAGGAAGCCGGCTGGATCGGCGTCGGCGTCCAGGTGGGCCGGCCGCTCCAGCGGACTGCCCGGCACCGCCTCGAACGCCAGCACGTGGGCCGGACCGAGGCGAGACAGGAACGGTATCCGCAGGATCTCCCCGATCCCGGGCACGAAGTGGATGTCCAGCGCGTGCGGGACGTCCTCGTCGATGCCGTGGTAGAAGCCGCTGCACAGGATCCGTTGCGGCGTCGAGTGCGGAGACCGGGCCTGGTCCACCGGGAACAGCTCCCGCACGGACCGGTCGCCGTTGGCCACGACCACCAGGTCGTGCCGGGCGGCCACCTGGTGCGGCGTGACGGCGTCGATCACGGCGTTTCCGCCGCGGCGCACGAATTCGGTGAACAGGTGCGGCAGATAGACCCGGAAGTCGACGACGCTTGACGGCGGGGTCAGCGCCGCGGAGAACTCGAGATCGCGGTCGTCGCCGTGCATGGTGATCGACCAGCTGTGCACCCGGGCTTCGTCGAAGTGCCACGCGTGCACGTCGAGCGACTCCTCGCGCTGCTGCGTGGGGCCGAAGCGGGCCGGGAAGTTCCTCGGCCGCATCGCGGCGAGCTCGTCGGGGGTCTGGGTGGAGTACAGCGTGACCGGCACGCCGAGCTGCTGGAGGCGCAAAGCCAGCTGCAGACCGGAGATCCCGGCGCCGATGACGCCGATGTCGGTCATGCCGTCACCCGCCCGGCGAACCGGTCCGACCCCAGCTCGCCGGCCAGCCAGACCAGGCTCTCCACGGTGTGCCCGGCCGCCTCCGGGGAGGCCAGGGCCGACACCGGGATCAGCATGGGCAGTTGCAGGCCGGCCTCGGCGAGCTCTCCGATCCGGTCGAGCACGGTGCGCCGGCTGCCCACGATCGCCACCTCGGCCACCAGCTCGTCCGGCACGACGGCCAGGGCCTGCTCGACCTCCGTACGGGTCAATCGGTGCGGCAGCAGGTGCGACAGCCCCCGGTAGTCCTCGCCGAACGGGTGGGCGACGCCGTGGGCACGCCACTGGGCGGCGCCGAGATGCAGGGCCAGGTAACGGATCGCCCTGGCCTGGGCCAGTTCCCACGCCGCGTCATCGGTCTCGGCCACCACGATCGGCACCCCGCCCGAGGCCACGATCCGGTCCGGGTCGCGGTCGGCGGCGACGGCCGCCTCCCGCACGACGGCCCATCGGCGGGCGTATTCGGCCGGCGACATCAGGTCCGAAGGGAGCCAGCCGTCGCCGTGACGGCCGGCCAGCGCGGTCATGCGCGGACCGCTGCCGCCGACCCAGAGCTCGGGGACGCCGCCGTCGGCCCGGCGCAGGTCCATGATCGCCTGGTCCAGGGTGAAGAACTCGCCCGCGAAGTCGTGCGGTCCCTTGGTGTCGAAGAACATTCGCAGGATGCGCAGCGCCTCTTCGACCCGGTCCACCTGATGGTCGGCCCGGATGCCGTAGGGCTGAAGGTTTTCCTGCGCGCCGGCGCCGATGCCGATGATCGGCGGGCGCTCGGTGAGCTGGGCCAGCGTCAGCGCGGTCTGGGCCAGCACCGCGGGGTGCCGGCGGTGCGGATCGGTGACGCCGACCGCGAGCCGCACCGGGCCGGCGTGCGAGGCGAAGTTTCCGAGCACCGTGGCGAATTCGAGCGACAGGTCGGGCGACGGCAGCGCCGCGGCCAGGTAGCTGAAGTCGCTGTCCCAGGCCTGGCGCGGAAAAACGTTGATCAGGTGGTCGAACACGAGGAACGTGTCCATGCCGGCCGAGCGGGCCAGGTCGAGCAGGCCGCGGCCGCCCTCGACCGGGCCGACGGCGTCCCAGGCCAGTCCTACTCTCACAACCCGCTCCTGTCCGGTTTCCGGTGGCTGCTCATCGGTCTCAGATGACCTCGACGCGCTGCAGATGGCGCTTGGTCGGACCGGTGAACGCGTTGCGGCCGTGGATGAGCGAGAAGTTGTCGGCGATCACGATGTCGCCGGCCCGCCAGTCGTGGTCGTAGCAGTACTCGGGGCGGTGCACCAGCTCGGACAGCGAGCCGAGGAATCCGTCCACTTCGGACTCGTCGACGCCGTGCACCTGCGCGAAGACCGGGTTCTTGTACTTCTCTGGGGCCAGCGGCTCGGCGAAGCGCAGCACGGGCAGGCCGGTGGCCGGGTGCTGGGCGACCAGTCGCTCGGTGACCTCGCCCCCGTAGTGCACGACCTTGTCCGTCGAGTAGGTGATGCTGACGCGGCTCCAGCGGTCGCGGGTCTCCTGGTCGGCGTCGCGGTAGGCCCGCGTGGTGTCGGAGAAGACCGTCTGCCCGCCCGCGCCCGGCGTCGCGTCCAGGCACTGGAAGAAGAAGTAGCGCGGGTTGGCCTCGACGAAGGCCCCGTCCCAGTGGAACGGCACGTCACCGCTGGCGAACAGGTAGTTCTTGGGGTCATCCTGGACGACCAGGTCGACCACCTCGCCGGGCTCCCACTTGAGGATCTCGCCCCAGCCCCGGCAGTAGTCGGCGAATGCCTGCCTGCCGAGCAGGTCGAAGCCGCGCAGCACCAGCACCCGCGACTCCTCCGTCCAGCGCACGAGCATCGGGACGGGAACGTCCTCGATCCGGGCGCCGCCGCCGGCCGCCTCGACCACACGGCCGAACGGGCGCAGCGGATGGTGCGTCAGCTTGGTGCGCTCGGTGGAGCCGCACGGGTAGCTCGTGGCCGACGGTGAAACCGAATTCGCCATGGTATCGCCTTCCTGAGATTTTATGGCCGCGGGAACCACTCGGCTGACACGCGGTCATGGAATCGGCTGGCGACACGCGACAACATCCCACACACGCCGAACCCCCCCACGGATTCGACCGCTGCGGCGCCCCCCTGCAGATTGCCCACGGCTGAAACCTGCCATCAGCTTTTCACGGGCGGGCGTTACCGGGCAACGGCGGAACAATTCGTTTATCGATATCAACCGATAGAGAAAAATTTATCGATGGTCACGGGCGGCGGATCGGCCCTGGTCGTGGCGTCGGCGGACCCGGTCGCCCGCGGTGTGTGACTGTCGGGAAAGGACGGTTCGCCGGTGTAGCCCGGCCGGGTGATCGCGGCCCGGTTCCCGGCCGTCGAAACGTGACCGTTGCGCGGTCCACTCCAGGTGACCATGGACGTCAAGAGCGGGTCATCGCGGCATGGCCGACGGGTCGACAGCCTCGGCGAATGCGGCGCGGGGACCGGTCCCGACGAGGGCCTCGCGCCCCTCGGCCGGACGGACCGCCTTTCCGGCAGAAGCCCGTACTGCCTCTGTTCCCGACTTTTTTTGTCATAGTATGGACACCGTGTCGATCAGCTTCGCTTATCGATCATGGGGGGACGCATGGCCATCGAGGATCCGTCGGTGCACCAGCTGAGGCTGTTGCTCACACTGGCCGAGGAGCTCCACTTCAAACGCGCGGCCGCCAAGCTCTACCTCACCCAGCCCGCGCTGAGTCAGCAGATCCGGTCGCTGGAACGAAGACTGGGAGTGCAGTTCTTCACCCGCACCAGCCGTCATGTCGAGCTGACCGCCGCCGGCCAGGCCCTGCTGCCGCTGGTCGAGAAGGTCGTCACCGCGGTGGACGACCTGCGCGACGCGGCGGTCCGCTCCTCGGTCGGCGACACCCGCCTCAGGCTGGGCATCTGCGAGAACGTCGCCGCGCTGACCGCCACCCGCACCGTGCTCGACACCTTCACGGGGCTGTATCCGTGCCTGGGCCCGGACATTCATGTGCTGGACTTCGTCGAACAGGCGACCGCGCTGGAGAACGGCAAGATCGACGCCGCCTTCGTCTACCTGCCGGTGCCCAAGGGCCTGCACAGCATGGCGCTGACCACGGAGCCGCGCATGGTGTGCGTGTCCAGCTCGCACCCGCTGGCGCTGCGCACGTCGGTGACGCTCGCCGAGCTGGCCGAGCACCCGGTGGTCAGCGTGGCGCCGAAGATGTTCCAGGAGGGGCGGGCGTTCTGGGCGGTCGACCCGCGCCCCGACGGCTCGCCGGTCCGCTACACCAGCCACGACGCCACCCGGTTCGAGTCCATGCTGTCGATAGCGTCCTTCGGCGGGGCGATCGCCTTCGTGCCGGCCGCGGCGGCCGGCCTCTACCCCCGCCCCGACATCCGCTACCTGCCGGTGGACGACCTGGAGGACTGCACCTTCGGCGTGGTGTGGGCCGAGGGCGCCGGCGACCGGCCGCAGATCAAGGCCCTGGAACAGGTCTGCCGTCAGCTGCTCCGGCAGGGCCTGCCGGCGGGCGCCGTGGAGAAGCCGTCGCCATTGCCGGAGCTGGCGCCGATCCGCTGCTGAACGGCGCCGTGGGCCCGATTAGGATCAATAACCGGCGAGTTATGCTGATGCTCTAGAAGGTAATCGATATCTGGTTGCGTGTGGCGGCAGGCCTCTGGCAGTGTTGCACTGTAACGACAGATAGTCGTAAGAGCGTTTCATGCCCAGGTGGATGTGGGTTCGACGGATCGGGGGATCCGGTCTCGCCCGCGTTTTCGGCACTGGGGCTCACTGTGCATGAATCCAGCTACGGGGGGCGTTTTGAGCGGGAAATTAACGGATGAACTGCCTCGTACGGACGTCGCGCGAAGAGTGTTGGAAATATTGTACCGTTACCGGAGGGTGACCGGCGCGGGGTCGCCGGACGGCGACGACAGCGCGTGTATCGGCTGTTTTGAGGCCCGTCGGGCGCGGATCGAGAGCTTTGTGCGCAAGGACGAGGGCATCTGCTTCGTCATTCCGGCCTTCCCGGCGAAGTCGCCCAACCGGACCAAGGTGCTGGGCGCGCTGCCCGATCTCGGCGAACGGCTGGCGCTGTCCTTTCTGCAGACGCTGTGCGACTACATCGGCCATTTCTACGCCCCGGGCGCGCGGATCGTGATCTGCTCGGACGGGCACGTCTTCGGCGACGTGGTCGGCGTCAGCGACGCGGCGGTCACCGCCTACCGGGAGAGCCTGGCCGCCATCATCAAGGCCGAGAACCTGGCCTCGCTGGAGGTCTACGGCCTCGACGACGCCTTCGGCACCATGAACTACCCGCTGCTGCGGGACATCCTGGAACGGGACTACTCGGTGCCGCTCGCGGACCTCAAGGAGAGCATCCGCGAGGACGACGCCACCCGTTCGCTGTTCAACGGGATCCACCGGTTCATGTTCGAGGACGCGGTGGGCGTGCACGGCGACGCCGTCTCCCGGACCAAGCTGCGCACCGACTCCAAGGAACTGGCCTACCAGACGGTGCGCCGGAGCAACGCCTGGAGCCGGGTGGTGGGGGAGAAGTTCCCGGACGCGATGCGCCTGTCCATCCACCCGCAGGCCGCGCACTCGGAGAAGTTCGGCCTCCAGCTGATGCGGTCGCAGGACAACTGGCTGACGCCGTGGCACGGCGTCGTGATCGACGACGGCACGTCGGTGTCGCTGATCAAGCGCCAGGACGCGGAGAAGGTCAAGGCCACGATCGTCTGGCGGGCCGGCCGGCCCAGCCACTTCGTCGCGCCGCACCTCGGCGCCAACCCCGTGGACGAGGCCCGATGAGCCTCGCCGTGGATCGCCTGCCCACGCTGGCGGACGCGGACCTGCGGGTGCCGCTGGTGACCGGCGGGTCCGTGCCGTACGCCAATCTCGACTACGCGGCCAGCACGCCGTGCCTGGCGGCGGTGCGAACCGAGGTCGACCGGCTGCTGCCCTGGTACAGCAGCGTTCATCGCGGTGCGGGCTTCGCGTCGCAGGTGTCCACTCGGGTGTACGAGCGGGCGCGTAGTACGGTGCGGGAATTCGTTGGAGCCAAACCGGATTCCGCCGTGTTGTTCACGCGCAACACCACCGACGCGCTGAACCTGCTCGGCCGGAGCCTGCCCGCCGGCACCCAGGTGTTCAGGTTCGCCACGGACCACCACGCCGCGTTGCTGTCCTGGCGCACGGCCCGGCTGCACCGGCTCGGCGTGCCGGCGAGCGCGGAGGACTCCGTCCGGATCCTGGCGCGGGCGTTGGCCGAGGCCCCGAACGGGCCGAAGCTGGTGGTGATCACCGGGGCGTCGAACGTGACCGGCGAGCTGTGGCCCGTGGCGGAACTGGCCGAGGTGTCCCGGCTGTTCGGCGCGCGCACCGTGCTCGACGCCGCGCAGCTGGCCGCGCACCGCCCGATCGACCTGGCCGGCTGGGGGCTGTGCTGGATCGCCCTGTCCGGCCATAAGATGTACGCGCCGTTCGGTTCGGGCGCGCTGGTCGGCGAGACCGACTGGTTGTCCGACGCCGAGCCCTACCTGGCCGGTGGCGGCGCGACGGCGTCGGTGGTCGAGCAGGCGGGCGCCGAGGCCGTGACCTGGTCCGGGTTGCCGCACCGGCACGAGGGCGGCTCGCCGAACATCGTTGGCGCGTATGCGATGGCGGTGGCCTGCGACGCGGTGACGAGGCTCGGCTGGCCCGCGGTCGTCGACCACGAGCAGGCGCTCACGGCCCGGCTGTGCGAGGGTCTCGCGATGATTCCCGGCGTGCGCCGGCTCCGGCTGTGGGCTGACGATCATCCGACGGTGGGCGTGGTGTCGTTCGGCGTCGCGGGGTTCGACCAGCAGCTGATCGCCACCGCGCTCGCCGCCGAGCACGGCATCGGGATCCGGGACGGCGCGTTCTGCGCGCACCAGGCCGTGCGCGCCGTGCTGGACAATGTCGGATTCGGCCAGTCCGACCGGGCCCTGCGGGCGAGCGTCGGGCTCGGCACCACGGCCGAGCACGTCGACCGGTTGGTGCTGGCGCTGCGTGAACTCGTGCTGGACGGTCCGAAGTGGACATACACGCGGACCGGCGACGAGTGGCGGCCGACGCCCGATCCCCGGCCGGTGCCGGAGTTTCTGGCCGGGGGACGATGAGATGGCGGCCGTCGACAGCGATCCTCGGCCGGCGGTGTCGCTGCGTGAGGTGATGGCCCGGTTCGCCACCGGCATCACCGTGCTGACCGTGCCCGGCGACGAGTGCCGCGGCATGACCGCCAACGCGTTCAGCTCCGTGTCGCTCGATCCACCGCTCGTGCTGTGCTGTGTCAACCGCAAGGCGCGGATGCACGCGGCCATCGTGTCGGCGGGGGCATTCGCCGTGTCGGTGCTCCGGGCCGGGCAGGAGCAGTTGGCCCGGCACTTCGCCGACCAGGGCCGGCCGAGCGGGCCGGCCCAGTTCGACGGGGTGAGCTGGTCGCCGGGTGTCCACACGGGAGCGCCGCTGCTGTCGGGATCGTTGGCATGGCTGGAATGCGAGCTGGTCCGGGCTCACGACGGGGGTGATCACTCGATATTCCTCGGCCGGGTGCTCGGCTCGCACCGGGGCGCGGGCCGGGACGCGCTGGTGTTCTTCGGCGGCTCGTTCCACCAGGTCACGTCATGAGCAGCAGGTTCCGGCCGTCATGGCCGGACGACGCCCGGCGGGTCGCGTTCTTCGACGTTGACGAGACGCTCGTGGCCGTCCCGACGCTGTACGCGTTCTGGCACTGGTGGCGTGGGGGAGCCGACGATTCGGCGGTCGACGTGGAGCACCGGGCCCTTGCGGAGTCCGGCGCTTCCCGCGAGGCGTTGAACCGGCGCTACTTCCGCCGCTATGCCGGCACGCCGGCCGAGCGGCTGGCCGCGGCCGGCCGGAACTGGTACGGCGCGTTTCGGCAGGGCCGCACGGCTTTCGTGGCCGCCGGCCTCGCCGCGCTCGAAGACCATCTGGCCGAGGGCGACGCCGTGGTGCTGGTGTCGGCGTCGATGCCGTGCATCCTCGACCCCATCGCCCAGGATCTCGGCGTTCACCGCTTGGTCTGCACCGAGTTGGCGGCCGACCCGGCCGGGCTGCTCACCGGCGAGGTGACCACGCAGATGGTCGGGGCGGCCAAAGGCCGCGGCGTGGCGGAAGTCCTCGCCGGGCTGGCCGTGTCGGCCGACGCCTGTTTCGCGTACGGCGACCACGTGAGCGATCTGCCGATGCTGCAAGCGGTCGGGAACCCGGTTGTGGTCGGGCCGTCCGATCCTGAACTGGCCGCCGAGGCCACCATCCGTGGCTGGCCGGTGCTACCGGCGATCCGGGGCACGC
>NZ_KK037166.1:2853879-2867417 GCF_000568255.1 Kutzneria sp. 744 | reverse complement strand
CGCTCGCGGTGGTGTCAGTTGCGGGCCGCGACCACGTCGCCGCGGAGCAGGCCGGAGTCGGCGGGCACGTCGGCCGGGTCGGCGCCCTCGTGCAGGATCCGGTTGGCCTCGTCGACGAAGACCACGCGCGGTTCGAGCTTGCCGAGGTCGTCCTGGTGCACCTGGGCATAGGCGATGATGATCACGAGGTCGCCGACGCCGATGAGCCGCGCGGCGGCGCCGTTGATGCCGATCACACCGCTGTCGCGCGGGCCCTCGATGACGTAGGTCGACAGCCGCTGCCCGTTGTTGATGTCGACGATGTCGACCTTCTCGCCGGGCACGAGGTCGGCCGCCGCCATCAGGTCGGCGCTGATCGTCAGCGAGCCGACGTAGTGCAGGTCGGCCTGCGTCACCGTGGCCCTGTGGATCTTCGACCGCATCAGGGTGCGATACATGACTGCTCCTGTCGTTGACTGTGTGAGACAGGCACCGTGACCATTTGCGTGGACAAGGAAAACGGTGCGGAGATCGGCTGATGGGCCACCGGTTGGCCGACGGTGGCCGTGGTCATTGGTCACACCCCCGGCGGGTTGACGCGCGTTGGTACGCGATGCAACCATCGGTTGAAGCGGTGCCTGGGGACACCGTGGCTGGTCTGGGGACCATGGGGGAAGTTGGTTCGTGTTCTGGGGGTCACAACCGGTGCCGCGCCTTGTCGTGCGCGCAGCCACCGGAGTTGCTGTCGAGCCAGGATTCTGGCGCGTCCTGACGAGCCGATGTGGCGGCTCCGACCGGGCGTCCACATGAGACGGACCTGTGTTCCCGCATGCGGTCAGCGAGGCATTTCTGCACAAGGGGGACAAGTGACCGCTGCCCTGACGGGTGGTCGACACGGTGTCGAGTCCGAGTCTGATCGACGACATGCGCTCGAACGTCGGGTGCTCGACCTCTACAGCGCCAGAATGGGTGAGACGGACGTGGTGCTGGACGTCCCGGCCGACCACGATCACACGCTGACCGGGCTGCTGGTCGCCGGCTACGCGCTCGAACAGGGACGCAGCGTGGCCTATCTCACCGACGACAGCGACCACGTGCTCTCGCGGGCCGACTCGATGCCGGGTCTGCCGGCAGTGCGCCGGCTGCACGGCCAGGACCCGCTGAGCGAGATCGTCGCCTACTACAACGCGCAGGCGTTGGGCGTCATGGACTTTCCGACCTACTTCAACACCAATCCCAAGGTCGAGCCGGCCGAGGTGGTGGTGTTCGACGACCAGAACATGGCCAGCGAGCTGGTCGGCAGCCTGTTCGCGCTGCGGGTCGACCGCCGGCTGCAACGCCAGGCCTACGAGGGTTTCTGCGAGCTCGTGCTGTCGCTCGGCGTCGACACGCACACCGCGGTGGCGCGGATGCTGCACGAGGGCCCCGACAGCCTGCTCTCGCCGCAGCAGCTCGACCAGGGTGACTGGGCGCGGATCGTCGACCAGGCCGCCGAGGTGCTCACCCCGGGGCTGTTGACCGAGGATGCCCGGTTCACCTGGCCGCGCCTGCAACCCTGGCTGCACCAGTGCCGCGTGTTGATCGCGCCCGCCGGCGTCGAGATCCGGCCGCCGCACCAGCTCATCCGCGCCCTGCCCGGCTACCGCCACGCCAACCAGCGGGTTTTCCTTGCCCGCCACCAGCAGGCGCCGGCCACGCCGGACGGCCCGGACCTGCCGGACACCGACAAGCTCACACTCTCGCCGAGCATCCGGGTCGCCGTGACCTATCTGCGGGGCAACTACGCGGACGGGGGACTGACCCTCGCCCGCGTCGCCCGCAAGGCGTACCTGAGCCAATATCACTTCTCCCGCCGCTTCAAGCAGGAGACCGGCTGGCGGTTCATCGACTTCGTCACCGCGCTGCGGCTGACCGAGGCCAGGGACCTGCTGCGCGACACCACCATGTCGATCACCGATGTCTCCCGTACGGTCGGCTATCCGGAGCTGAGTCATTTCCAGCGCACGTTCAAGAAGTGGTTCGGCACCTCGGCGTCGGGCTACCGGGGCGTGACCCGGTAGCCCGACCGCGCGGTCAGTGCTGGCAACAGGTCCGCATGCTCCATTCCGGACGGTGCCAGTAGTGGGCGGGGTCCGGCGCGGCCGACGCCGTGGCCGGGCCGACCGTCACGGCGGAGGCTTTCGCCGTCGGGCCCGGCCGGAACGGCGCGAGCAGCTCCGGCACCGTGCGCAGGACGCCGCCCACCATCACCGACTGCACCGCGGCCGCGGCGTGGATGTCGGCCAACGGGTTGCCCTGCACCAGAACCAGGTCGGCGATCCGGCCCGGCGCCACCGCGCCCAGCAGGTCGCCGTAGCCCAATGCCCTGGCGGCGTTGCCGGTCGCGGTCAGCAGCGCCTCACGCGGGGTGAAGCCGTACTTCACCAGCGCGCGCAGGTTCTGGTGCGCGCTGACGCCGAGGTCGTCCAGCGGCGCGTCGGTGCCGAAGACCACCAGCCCGCCGGCCCGGTGCACCCGCAGCAGCGCGTCCGCCATGCCCTTGGTGACCAACTCGTCGAACTCGCCGCCCGGCTGCCCGGCGGCGTCGGCCTTGGCCACCAGCCGCTGGTAGTCCCAGTCCGGGAACAGCACCTTGGTGCGCTCGTCGTCCACCAGCGACCGGTCGCCCGCGTACAGCTCAGTGGCGAAGATCATGGTGGACGACACCCACATGCCCGTGGCCGCCAACAGGTCCACCGCGTCCTGCGACATGTGGTAGCCGGCGAAGCTCAGCGTGCGCGAGTAGTTCAGCCGATGTCCGCCGCCGGGGTGCTCCATGCCGTCGAGGCCGGTGTGCGCCGCCGGGTAGAGGTAGTGCGAGGTGACCGGGACGCCCATCGCGTGCGCCCGGGCCACCACCCGCTGCTCGAAGGCGACCGGCAACCGCATGTACGACTTGAGCTGGTCGTAGTCCAGCCCCTGGGCCCGGTCCAGCTCCCGCTCCAACTGCTGCGCGGAGTGGATCGGCCGCATGCAGTTGTAGAAGGCCCGGCTGCCGTCCAGCGCCTGGCCCGAGCCGAGGTAGCGGGGCCCGACCCGGGTGCCGGCCTCCATCGCCTCCCGGTTCTCCACCATCTGGTACGCGAGGTCGCCGGGCGACTTGCTCGTGGTCACGCCGTAGGACAGCCACAGCCGCCCCTGCCGGTCGCCCCACTGCTTGCCACGCATGTTCCAGTGGTTGTGGGTGTCGATCAGGCCCGGCATCGCCGTCAGTGCGGAAGCGTCGACGACACGCGCGCCGCTGGGCGCGCTGCCGCTGGGCAGCACCGCCTCGATCGTCGCGCCGCGCACGACGATGTCCACGTTGGGCCGCAGCTGCTCGCAGGCGCCGTCCCACAGCGCGCCGGCGCGAATAACCGTGGGCTGGCTGACCCGGGCCGGCTTGTAGGAGAGGTCGGCGGTGATCGTGCGCGCCACGCCGCCGGCGGCCCCGACCGTCCGCAGCACGCCGTTGCACAGGTAGACGACGGAGCCGTCCGCACCGATCGACAGCGAGTCGGTCACCTCGTCGGTCAGCTGCTCGGGCGGGCCGGTGATGGTGCCGTCGGCCGCGACCGGCACCCGCCAGCCGAGGCTCTCCGCCCCGAACACCAGGTGCTGGCCATCGGCGGTCCACAGTGGACCGTCGTTGTCCCTGGTGCTGATCGACCGGTCCGGCGCGATCTCCTGATAACGGAGCTCGTTGCTCGCCAGGTTCACGGTCAGCACCTGGTTGTTGCCGTTGGAGGTGCGCTTGGAGTACGGCTGCAGCGCGGCCATGGCGATCGTGCCGCCGTCCGGCGACCAGGTAGGCCGCCCCGGCTGGTACAGCGCCGGCAGCACCTGGCGCACCGAGCGCGCGGCCACGTCGAACACCCAGGTCTGGCCGGACTCGTCCTGGTAGGCGATCTTCGTGCCGTCCGGGGAGAACCGCGGCGAGAACTGGCCGCCGGCCAGATCCGTGAGCCGATCCGACCGCCCCGACGCCAGGTCCAGCCGCCACAGATTGGCGGTGCCGGCCCGGTCGCTGGTGTAGACCAGGGACTGGCCGTCCGGCGCGAAGTCCGGATCGGCCGCGAAGTGCCCGTCGTCGACGACCTTGCGCGGGCGGCCGCCGACCGGCAGCACCCACAGGGCGTTCAGCGCACGGAACGCCACCTGCTTGCCGTCCCGCGACACCACGGGGTCGGCGATGCCCTTGGCCCGGCGCGACGCGTCCGACAGCAGGTCCCGCCGCTTGCGCTGGTAGTTACGGCCCGCGAACGGCAGTTCGGCGGTGAACGGAATCTCCTGCGCGGCGCCGGAAAGCGTGCGGCGGCGCAGTCGACCGCCGGAGCTGTAGACGAATTCCTGCGCGGAGAGCCACGACACCGGCAGCGGCGGCAGGTCCTCGCCGGTCACGACCGCGGTGGCGCCGACCATCAGGGTGGCCGCGGCGCCGGCGCTCACGTAGCTGATCCGGCCGTCCGGTGTGTAGACGGGGGAGTAGGCCAGGGCAGGGTCACTGAGCAGCTGCTTGCGTTGGCCGGAAGGGAGATCCAGCTCCTCGATGACGCCGTCGCCCACGACGTAGGCCAGCTTCGTGCCGTCCGGGGACCACACCGGGGAGGCGTGCACCTCGTCGGCCTCGGTGACCGCCCGCTGCCGCCCGCTGGCGATGTCCAGCACGTAGATGCGGCTGACGTGGTCGCGGTCGGAGGAGAACGCCACCTGCTTGCCGTCGGGCGAGAACCGCGGCTCCAGGTCGAAGCCCCACCCGGTGGTGAGCTGGGTGAGCCCGGTGCCGTCGGCGTTGATCATCCACACGTCGTAGGTGGCGTTGAGGTAGGACTGGAACACGATCCGGCGGCCGTCGGGCGACCAGTGCGGCCGGGTCGCGTCGTGCGCCTCCGGCGTGATGCGGGTGGCCCGGCCGCCCGCCGTCGGCAGCAGCCAGATGCCGCTGGCGATGTCCACCGCGAGCCGGCGGCCGTCCGGGGACACCGAGACCCCGAGGTTGGCGCTGTCCTTCACGGTCACGCTGCCCGCGTCGACACGGTCGCGCACCGGCAGGTTCTGTGCCTGCGGTGTCTCGGCGGCCGCCGTCGACGGGCCGGCGGCCAGCCACAGCGCGCCGGTGCCGGCGACGATCGTGCCGCTGCCGCGTAACACCTGGCGGCGGGAGAGTCTGTGTTCCATGGGTTTCCCTGTCACTTCCTGCGCGCGGTGGTGTATCGGGGCGTGCCCCAGTGGTCCACGCCGTAGCTGATGTCGGTGAAGGCGTCTTGCTCCCGCAGCAGGGACATGATCACTTCGGCCTGCTCGTCGTCGTGCTCGATCGCGACGCCGCCGCCGCGCCGCAGCAGCCGCACGGCGGCGGCCACCACCGCCCGGATCACGACGAGCCCGTCCTGCCCGCCGAACAGCGCGGACCACGGCTGGTGCTCCTGCCATTCCGGCGGCAGCACGACACCGTCCACCACGAACGGAGGGTTGGGAAGCAACAGATCCACCGTGCCGTCCAGCTCGGCGAACATCGCGGGGTCGGTGACGTCGCCGGCGTGCAGCGCGACCGGGGTGTCGCCCAGCTCGGCCTGCCGCGCGACGTTGCGGCGGGCCCAGGACAGGGCCACCGGGTCGAGCTCGATGGCGTGCACGGTCGAGTCCGGCCGGGCATGCGCGACGGCCAGGGCGATCGCCGCCGATCCGGTGCACAGATCCACCGCGAGCGGCCGGGAAACCCCGTGGAGCACATCGAGACCCCAGGCCAGCAGCGGTTCGGTGTGCTTGCGTGGCACGAAAACGCCCGGCCCCACCGCGATCTCGACGCCGCCGAGCACCGCCCGCCCGGTGAGGTACTCCACCGGCACGCGGTCGGCCCGCTGGGCCACCAGATCCCGCAGCCGGGCGAGATCCTCCGCGCCGGGCACGGCGTCGAGGGGCAGCTGCGCCACGGTGCAGCCCATCACGTGCGCGGCGAGTTGCTCCGCATCCTCGCGCGGCAGCCAGGCCCCGGCATCGGTGAGGGTCTTCTCGGCTTCCGTCAGCACGACGCCCAGCGTGGTGGCGGTCATCCGTTCCAGACCCCTTCGAGGATCTTCGCGGCCGTTTCGAGATGGCCGCGTTCGTGCAGCGAGGACAGGGCGAAGCGGACCAGGCCGGTGCCCTTGGCCACGGTGGGGAAGAACGCCGGCAGGATCAGCACTCCGGCCTCCTTCAACGCCGTGGCCGCGCGGAACGCCGCCGCCTCGGTGTCGAAGTGCGCGCCCCGCACGGGGGACCGCAGACCCGCGTTGACGAGCCGGTCGCCGGTCAGCGCGTCGAAGTCCTCGGCGTTGCGCCACAGGCGTTCCTGCAGCGCGGCGACCTCGCCGTCCAGGTGCAGGCGGGCCGAGGCGACGTTGGCGGCCAGCAGCGGCAGCATGATCGAGTGCCCGAACACCAAGGGGTTGGCGAACTTGCGCAGCATCCGCACGTCGTCCTCGCTCGGCACCAGAGCGAAGCCGCCGGAGCCGCCGAACGCCTTGGACAGCGAGCCGGCGATCACCACGTTGGGCGGCAGCCGGTCGCCGAGCGCCTCGAAGGCGTAGCCGGCGCCGTGCCGGCCGGCGATGGAGATGCCGTGCGCGTCGTCGATGTAGAGGTGGCCGCCGTAGGGCTCCAGCGCCGCCAGGATCCCGGTGACGTCGATCAGGCCGCCCATCGAGCCGACGCCGTCGATCAGCACGATCGGCGTGCGCCCGTCACGGCGGGCCTCCCGCAGCGCGGACTCCAGCGAGTCGGGTGTCTCCGAGTCGAACCGGCGCGCGGAGCCGATCTGGTCGAGCACCCCACGCAACACCTGCATCGAGGAGTGCGCGGTCTTGTCCACCAGGAACGTCGAGCCGCCGGGCGCGATCGGGTAGCTGGGCAGCGCGCCGGCCCCGAGCAGCGGCAGCAGTCCCAGGTGGACGGTGCCGACCGAGGTGAAGGCGACCGCCTTGTTTCCGCCGTACACCTGGGAAAGCAGTTCCTCCAGCTCGCCGAGGTAGTGGGGGCGCATCCGGTTGCGCGAGGTGGACAGGTGCACGCCGAAGCGGCGCAACGCGTCCTCGGCCGCCGACACCAGCGCGGGGTGCTCCTCAAGGCCGAGGTAGGAGCAGGACACGAACTCCAGCGCCTCGGTGCCGTCCTCAAGGCACACGATCTTGCCGGGCTTGCGGCCGGTGACCACGTGCCCGGTCAGTCCCTGCTCGAACGCCACGTCCAGCGAGTCGGACGTCTTGGAGATGCGGGATTCGACCCAGTTGGCCGCCCGTGTCTCCTGCTGCGGCTGGATCATGTCGCCTCGATTCGGGTGGACGTGGACAGGGCGTCGAACAGGTGGGCGCAGGTGTCGCGGTGCTCGTCGAGGCTGTCGCCGAACAGCGCGCCCAGCCGGCCCAACGCCGCCGTGAACCCGGCCTCGTCGGCGCCGTCGATCAGGTCGGCCAGTCGGCGCACCGACGCGGCCAGCGCGCCGCGAGTCCCTGCCGCGTAGGGGTTTGCGGCCTGGATGTCCCAGTACACCTCCGGTTCACCGGCGGCGATCCGGGCCAGCAGGGCCAGCAGGGTCGCGTGCGGCGGTGGCGCGATCGCCGCGAGGTCGCCGATGTCGGCGCCGAGTTCCTCCAGCGCAAGCCCGAAACCGAGCACGCTGGCGTGGGTGAGCACCTGGGCCGCGGCGGTGAGCCGATCGTGCCGCTCGGCGTCGACCAACACCGGTCGGCCGCCCCACTCGGCCAGCAGGCCCAGCAGTTCGGCGGCGGCCAGACCGTCGTGCACCACCACGGCGGCCACCGGCTTGCCGAGCATCCCCAGCGACGGCGCGAACATCGGATTCAGGCTCACCGCCTGCACGCCGTCGACGTCTTGCAGCGCCTCAACCACAGGGCCCTTGACCGACGTCGTGTCGGCCAGCAGTGCGCCGGGACGTAGATGCGGTGCGAGCAAAGGGATCCCGGTCAGCGCGATGCGCTCGGGAACGGCCAGCAGCACCAGGTCCGCCTTGCCCAGCTCCGCGATCAGGGCGTCACCGGGCGCGGTGATGTCCCCGGCCACGTCGCCGCCGGCCACGTCCACCACGACGATCTCGGCGCCCGAGCCGGCCAACAGCTCGGCGAACATGCCGCCGACCGCACCGGCGCCGCCGACAATCACGCAGCGCCGCAACAACCGCACGCCCGATGCGCTCACGCCGATCCTCCCAGCGCGGGACGCAGGGCCGTCGCCGCGACGGCGGTGAGCACCGCGCGCGACTTCACCACGGTCTCCTCGAACTCCTCATCGGGGTCCGACAGCGCCACGATCGCGCCGCCGACACCGAAGCTCATGCTTTCGCGCGTGGTGACCAGGGTCCGGATCACGATGCTCAGGTCGGCCGCGCCGGACAGGGAGAACCAGCCCAGCGAACCGGAGTACACGCCGCGCGGGCCCTCCTCCAGCCGGTCGATGATCTCCATCGTGCGCACCTTCGGCGCGCCGGTCATGGAGCCGCCGGGGAACGCCGCCCGCACGCAGCTGACCGCGCTCTCCTGTGCCCGCAGCGTGCCGCGGATGGTCGACACCAGCTGGTGCACCGGCGCGTACGTCTCCACGTCGAACAGCACCGGCACATGCACCGAGCCGATCTCGCACACCGTGTTCAGGTCGTTGCGCACCAGGTCGACGATCATCAGGTTCTCCGCGCGGTCCTTCTCGTGCGTGGAGAGGTCCAGCTTGAGCAGCTCGTCCTGCTCGAGAGTTCCGCCGCGGGGCCGGGTTCCCTTGATGGGCTTGGATTCCACCACGCCGTCGGCGCCGATCCGCAGGAACCGCTCCGGCGAGGCGCTGAGCACCGCCACCTCGGCGAAGTCCAGGAAGGCCCCGTAGGGCACCGGGCTGACCCGGCGAAGCCGGGAGTAGGTGTGCCGGGGGTCGATCTCCTCGTCCACGGTGACCGCGTTGGTCAGGCAGATCTCGTAGGACTCGCCGAGCCGGATCTCGTCCAGGCAGGCCTCGATCCGCTTGAGGTAGCCGTCCCGGTCATGCCGAGGGTGGGCGGTCTCCGAGCCGGCCATGTCGGTGGCCTCGGCCGCGCCCAGCACGCCCGCGTTGTCCATGGTGGACGCGGCGAGAAGGGGGAGTCGGGCCGCCGTCTCGTCCAGCCAGCCGAGAGCGGACGCCTCGTGCTCCGGCGTGCTCAAGGCCAGCAGGAACGACCGGTGCCGCTCGTGGTCGATGACCAGCGCGCGGTCGGCGAACAGCAGTGCGGCGTCGGGGGTGTCGGCCCGATGCGCCGCCGAGCCGCCGGTCTCGGCCTTCAGCTCGTAACCAAGGTAACCGACGTAGCCGAGGTTGAAGTCGAACGGCAGGCCCTCGGGCACCGGCAGCGAGCGCGCGGCCAGATTCTCTTGCAGGTAGCCGAAGAAGTCCCGCTGGATCTCCTCGACCCGGCCGTCCGATCGGGTCACGGTGACCACCCGCCGGCTCACGTCGTAGGAGACGTACTCGGCCAGCGGGCCGGTGTCGTCGCCCATGACGGAGAACTGCGCCTGGCCCGGGCGGATCTCGCTGCTGTCCAACCAGAAGCTGCGGGCGGAGCCGGTGAACAGCTCTCGGTGCGCCACATCCGCGTCCGGCTCGTAGGCCACTTCGTGGACGTGCAGGCGCAGGTCCGGCGCCGCAACGGCCGGTGCCGGGCGTGCGGCCGGCGGGGGAGGGGCGACCGCCGGCGCCGGACGCGCGTCCAGCACGAGGTCACGGAAGTTGGCCAGCAGCAGCCGGCCGTGCTCGCTGTTGATGGACTCGGGGTGGAACTGCACGCCCCACAACGGCTTCTCCCGATGGCGCAGACCCATCAGCACGCCGTCCTCGGTCCACGCCGTGCGGTCGAGCACCTCGGGCAGATCGGTGACGGTCAGCGAGTGGTAGCGCACCACCGAGAACGGCGAGGGCAGACCGGCGAAAACGCCGTCGCCGGTGTGGTGCACCAGCGAACTGCGGCCGTGCATGGGCTCGGGCGCGGGTCCGACCTTGCCGCCGAACAGGTTGGCGATGCCCTGGTGGCCCAGGCACACGCCGAGCACGGGCCGTCCCGACTCGAGGACGGCGCGGGAGCTGATGCCGAAGTCACGGGCGCGGTCGGGGCGGCCCGGACCGGGCGACACCACGATGCCGTCGAACTCGGCCATCCGCTCGGCCGGGAACTCGACGTCATTGCGCACCACGACCGGCGCCTGGCCGGTCACCTCGCCGAGCAGCTGGTACAGGTTGTAGGTGAACGAGTCGTAGTTGTCGATCAGCAGTGTCCGCATGTGGCCGGTCTGCCCTTCCCCCGTCGGTGAGGCGTGCTGCTAGCTGGCCGGCGTGTTGCCCATGACGAGGTCCTCGACCCGGCACGTCTCGGCGATCATCAGGTCGTACAGCCTGCGCAGGAAGTCCTGGTCGATCCCGTTGCGCTCGCCGTACTCCGCGGCCCGCTCCTGCACGATGCCGATGCGGTGCGGTTGCATCATCGGGATGTCGTGCTCGCTCTTGAGGCGGGCGATGCGCACGCAGACCTCGATCCGGTCGCGCACCACGTCCAACAGGCGGGCGTCGATGCCGTCCAGTTCGCCGCGCAGCGCCTCGAGGTCGCGGGCCGCGTCCGAGGATCGTGCCGCCGAATCCGCCATGGTCACCTGGAATCTCCTTGTGGTCGTCCCGCTCACCGACGGGCCTTCCCAGATCTACCGGGCGGCGGCGGCGCGCGGGGCGGGTCACGGGGGATGCGGCAACAAACGCGGCCTCGCGCAACAACCGAGGTGCACTCGCGCAAGAAAGACGTTGTCCCGCCCGGTCGCGCGCGCGGACGATCGGGACCTGAAGCCATCACCGGAAGGCGCGTCGATGACCTTGTCCGCTCGTACCCTGTTGTCCGCCGAGTCACGGGCGAAGCTCGCCGCGGATCCCGCCATGGGAGGCGGCAACGTCCTGGCGTCGGCGCTGGCTCTCAGCCCGAACCCGGACCTGCCGTTCATCGGCACCGGCCGCCCGATCCCCACCTGCGACGGCGGGACGACCACCGAGTTCAGCCTCCGCTCGCTGGACCGGCTCGTGCAGAGCTGGTCGGTCTGGTACCTCGGCCAGGGCGTGCGGCCCCGTGACCGGGTCGCGGTCTACATCGAGGACTCCTTCGCCTACTCCGTGCACCTGTACGCGCTGGGGTGCATCGGCGCGATCGCGGTGCTGGTCAACAGCAAGGCCCCCAAGGAGAACGCGCTCGAACTGATCCGGCGCACCGGCCCGGTCGGCGTGTACACCACTGCCGGCCGGCTCGACCTGCTCCGCGAAGGGCTGGCCGACCTGCCGGGCTCGCGCTGGATCGTGCTGGCCGAGGACGTGCCCGCGCCGCCCTCGGCCGAGCTGTCCGACGCCGACCGCTTCCGGCACGCCCCCGAGGACCCGGTGTCGATCCTGCATTCCTCGGGCACCACCGGATTCCCCAAGCCGGTGGTGCAGACCCACGCGTCCAGCGTCGCCGGCCCGCGGTTCCGGCTCACCGACTACCTGGACTCGCCCGACGACCTGATGATGGCCGCGCAGCCGCAGTCGCACCTGGGTTCGGTGGTGTACGTCAACTACGCCGTCCTGGCCGGCACCCCGATGGTCGCCCACTACGACCCGGCCGGCGCCGACCTGGTCGACGCCATCCGGCGGTTCCGGCCGACCACGGTGATGGCCTTCGCCCACGCGTTCGCGGAGCTGGCCGACGTCGAGGTGACCGACGGCGCCGTGGACTCGGTGGAGAGCTGGGTGACCATGGGCGACGCCATCCACGAGGCGCACCTCAAGGCCATCCTGGGCAAGCGCGATGCCGAGCTGCCCTCCGCGGTGTTCTACGACCGCTTCGGCTCCACCGAACTGGGCTGGGGCCTGATGGTGCAGCCGCGTTCCCTGACGTCACAGCGCAACGACCGCTGCGTCGGCCGTCCCGACGCGCTGTCCGAGATCGTCGTGCTGCGCCGTGACGGCACCCTGGCCGAGCGGGGCGAGATCGGGCTGCTCGCTGCCAAGGGCCCGACCATCACCGCCGGGTACTGGAACGACTCCGACACCACCTACCGCAGCCGCCTGTCCGGGTACTGGCTGTCCGGCGACCTGGCGTACCAGGACGAGGCCGGCGATTTCTACCAGTTGGACCGGGCCGTGGACGCCATCGAGACCGCCACCGGCACCGCCCACTCGGTGCAGATGGAGGAGCTCCTGCTCAACGAGCTGCCGACGATCGTGGACTGCACGGTCGTGGCCGGCCAGCACGACGGGACCACGGTTGCGGTGGCGCTGGTGGCCACCGGCGACGGGCACACCGACCCGTCCGAGCTGCTCGGCGCGGCCAACACCGTGCTCACGGCGGCCGGCCACCCGGCGCTCGCCGTGCTGGAACTGGCGCCGTCGGCCGCCGACATCCCGCAGGGCGTGACCGGCAAGGTGCTCAAGCGCCAGCTGCGCCAGCGCTACGCCACGCTCGCCGACTACCTGGGCAGTAGCGACGCCGCCGTCGTGGCCGCCGCCCTCTGACCGTGCGTGGACGTCATCCCCGGGCGGCGGGGGTGACGTCCGCGGCGGCCCACTCGGTCGCCAGCATCGCGTACACGGCCAGGTCCGCCCGCTCGCCCTTGAGCATCTCGCCCTGCACGAAGAACGCTTCCCGGCGCATGCCGAGCCGCTCCATCAGCCGCATCGACGAGGTGTTGTTCCCGTTGCACATGCCGACGACCCGATGGAAGCCGTACCGCTCGAACGCCAGCCGCAACACCTCGCGGCCGGCCTCGGTGGCGTATCCGCGGCCGCCGTGGTCGGGGTTCATCACGAAGCCGATCTCGGCCCGGCCCAGCTCGGCGCTCAGCCAGTCCAGGTTGAACTCGCCGATGAGCCGCCCCGACTCGCGCAGCTGCACGGCGATGGCCAGGTTGTCGCCCTCGCCGGCCAGCTCGGACTGCTCGATCCTGGTGGCCAGCGCCGTCCGCGTCTCCGCGTGCGTGCGGGTGTCCCACAGCAGGTACCGGGTCACGTCCGGGCGGCGCTGGATGTCGTGCAGGTCGTCCAGGTCCGCCTCGGTGAAGGAACGCAGCACCAGCCGCTCGGTGACAACAGGATCCATGGGGTGACCACTCCGAATTGAATTGTTCGCCGTGAATGAGCCATCGGATGCTAGCATCCGGAAATCGGCATGGGGGACTCGTGAACGCCTTTTTCCAGGGAACGCTCCGGTGATCCGCCGGCTGCCGCTGACCGCACTCGTCGCCGCCTGCGGCGTGTCGTCATTCGGCGCGACGATGACGATGATCGCCATACCGTGGTTCGTGCTGTCCAGGACCGGCAGCGGCGTCCAGACCGGGGCGGTGGCCGCGGCCGAGACGCTCGGCCTGGTGCTGTCGGTGGTGCTGGCCGGCCCGCTGCTCGACCGGTACGGCGCGTGGCGCGGCAGTGTCGTCGCCGACCTGGCGGCCTTCCTCGCGGTGGTGGCCATCCCCGTCGCCGACGCCCTGCACGTGCTGTCGCTGCCGGTGCTCGTGGTGCTG
>NZ_KK037166.1:2724975-2853779 GCF_000568255.1 Kutzneria sp. 744 | reverse complement strand
CCTCCCGCAGCGCCAAGCAGGTGCTTCTACCCGCCGTGCTGGCCGTGACGGGGGTCCCGGTCGAGCGCGGGACCAGCGCCGAGGAGTCCGCGCTGCGCACGGGGGATCTGCTGGGCGCGCCGCTCGGTGGCGTGCTGATCGGCCTGGTCGGGCCCACCTGGGTGCTGCTGGCCGACGGCGCGGCGCTGCTGTCCGCGGCGGTGCTGGTCGGCCTCCTGGTCCGGGTCCGCCCGGCCGTGAACCTCGCGCCGGCCCCGAGCACCCGGGCCTACCTGCGGGAGCTCCGGCAGGCCGCCGAGCACTTCCGGCAGGACCGGTTGTTGCTGGTCATCGGCGTGCAGTGCGCCGCGTTGAACGCCGTCACCGTGGGTCTGCTCTCGGTGCTGCTGCCGGCCTACGGGCTGACCGTGTGGCACAACAGCACGCTGGTCGGCGTGCTGATCGCCGCGTCGAGCGGGGCCAGCATCCTGGGCACCGCGCTGTACGGCTGGCTGGGCGACGGCGGCCACCGGTGGCGGGTGTTCGCGACCTGCTCGCTGATCTCCGGCGCGCCCGTCTTCCTGGCGGTGGCGGTCGACCCGAATCCGGTGCTGCTGGTGCTCGTGGTCTCCGCCTGCATGATGGCCAACGGCCCGATCAACCCGGTGATCGCCGCCGTCAAGTACGCCCGGGTGCCCGAGCAGCTGCGGGGCCGGGTGTTCGCGGCGTTCCACGCCTCGGCCAACGCAGCCATGCCGCTGGGCCTGCTGCTGGCCGGGGTGCTGCTGGACGCCGTCGGGCCGACCGCCGCGGTGCTCGCGCTGGGAGGGGTCTGCCTGGTCGTGACGCTGTGGCCGTTCCTGTTCCGGGTGTGGCGCGGAATGGACGAGCGGGCCGGCGTCCCCGTTCCGGCCGAATAATTCGCGCAACAAATGCGGCCCGCCGCAAGAAATGCCGCCTCATTACGCAACGAAGCCGGTCGTCGGTTCGCCCGGCGGAATCTAGTCTTTCGGGCGTCGACGGAATGGGAATGGGATCACGCTGATGCTCAGTCACGACCTGATCGACGTCATCGGCCGGACGCCGCTGGTCCGGCTGCGGCTCGGGGCCGACCGTGGCGTCGAGGTCTACGCCAAGTGCGAGGCGCTCGGCCCGGGCGGACCGGGGGCCAGGGCCGCCAGACTGGCCGTCGCCGCCGCTCGACCGGCCGATCATGCCCCGGTGGTGGTGAGCGGCGCCTGGGCGCCGGCAGTCGCGTTGGTGGCCGGCCGCCTCGGGCATCCGGTGCACGTCGTCGATGACGGCGTTGCCCGGCCCGCGTTGACGGCCCTGGGCTGCCTGCCCACGGCCGAGCCGCCGACATTGACGCCGGATGCGGTGTCCCAGGACGAGCTGGCGGCCGAGCTCGCCGAGGACCTGGACTGGATCGACGTCGTGGTCGGTGGTGACGACGACCTGCGGGCCACGGCCGGCGCGCTGCGGGCGCATCTGCCCGGCGTGCGCGTGGTGGGCGTGCGGGGTTCCTTGCCGCAGAACGGTTCGCCGTTCGACGAGTTGTACCGGCTGAACGAGCACGAGGCCTTCGAGGCGACCAGGAACCTGGCTTTCGACGAGAAACTGTTCGCCGGCCCGGTTTCCGGTGCGGTGTACCGGGTTCTGGGCGAGCTCGCGGCGAAGGCGGCCCCCGGCACCAGGATCGTCGGTGTCTTCCCGGACCGGGGCGAAGACTGCGTCGAGACCGTGTACAGCGACGAATACTGGGCGCGGCACCGGATCGCGGAGCTCCCGCTGTCCACGATGTCGGCTGCTCTCCCGGACAAGGCGCTGCGGGTGGTGTTCGTCGAGTCCTCGGACGTCGTCGTGCCGGCCGCCCTCGGCCTGACGCCGATCCACGTCAGGGCATGCGCGGACCCGATCGCCTTGCGTCGCACCGTGTTGCGGGCCTGTGGTGCCGACAAGATAGTCGGAGTGCTGTCCACCGGCAATGCCCACCAGGCCGTTGCGGCAAGGTTGGCCGCCGACCTCGGCGTCCCCGGCCCGTCGGCGGGATTCGGCGTCGAGCAGGTCGGCCGGGATCGGCAGATCCTGCCCGCGGAGTCCAACGGCGCGGTTGGATCGAGGGCGGTGCTGTCCCGGTTGTTCCGCCTCACCACGGGAACCGAGCTGGTGCAGGCCGAGCTCCGCGCGCTGGCAGGCGCGGGCGACCCGTCCTTCGACGGCGTCGCCGGCGTCCACTTCCTTCGTGCGCAGGGGATTCTCGACGAGGTGACCGGCGTCGACCTCGCTCGCGCCGTGCCCGGGGTCGAGGAGGTCGCCGTCACCACGCCGACCGGCGACCGGATCGGTGACCACGTCGGGTACGTCATCGCGCGGGCGGCCACCCGGGCCGAGCTGCTCGACCGGTTGGACCAGGCGGCCGCGCACCTGCACGTCCGACTGCGCCCGGCTCGTGTGCCATATCCCTTGGTCAGCCGGGAAGCCGTGGTCAACCGGTCGGTTGTGACGGTCGGCGGCGTCGAGATCGGCCCCGACACGTTCACCCTCATCGCCGGCCCGTGCGCCGTCGAGACGGTCGAGCAGACGTTCACCTCGGCGCGGATGGCGTTGGCGGCGGGCGCGACGCTGCTGCGCGGCGGCGCGTTCAAGCCCCGCAGTTCTCCTTACGGCTTCCGGGGTCTGCGCGAAGAGGGCCTGCGCATCCTGGCCGACGTCCGCGCCGAGACCGGGCTGCCGATCGTCACCGAGGTCGTCGACAGCCCCGACGTGGATCTGGTCGCCCGGTACGCCGACATGCTCCAGATCGGCACCCGGAACATGCAGAACTTCGGGCTGCTGGAGGCCGCCGCCGACAGCGGCCGGCCGATCCTGCTCAAGCGCGGCATGAGCGCCACCGTCCAGGAGTGGCTGCTGGCCGCCGAGTACGTCGCCGTGCGGGGCAACAACAACATCGTGTTGTGCGAGCGGGGCATCCGCACCTTCGAACCGTCCACTCGGAACACACTGGACCTCTCGGCGGTGCTCGTCGCCCAGGGACTGTCCCACCTGCCGGTGATCGTGGACCCCTCGCACGCCAGCGGCCTGCGAGAACTCGTGCTGCCACTGGCCCGGGCCGCCGTCGCGGTCGGCGCCGACGGCGTCATGCTCGACGTGCACCCCGAGCCCGAGAAAGCCTTGTGCGACGCCAAACAGGCCCTGGACGAGGCGGCGCTGGACGGGCTGGCCGAGGCGATGCGGGACTGGGCCACCCTGGCCGGCCGCCTGAGCCCGGACGTGCTGCGCCAGGATCCTTCGCATCAGGATCCTTCGCGTCAGGCCGAGCCGGCGGGCCAGGCTCGGTGATCGAGATCAGCACACCACGGAGGTTCCCGATGAACACCGGCATTCGGCTCGCCGCCGACCTGGACACGACCGGCCGGGAGGAGATCCAGCGGCTGCGGGACCACAACTTCACGCAGCTGGTGACCGCGGCCCGTCGCACCCCCGCCGTGCTGCGCCGCTGGCCCGGGCTGGACTCCGTGCACCGGGTCGAGGACCTGCCGTCGTTGCCCGTGTTGACCCCGGGCGCGCTGGCCGACGGCTGCCCGCCGCGCTCGGACGAGTTCCTGCTCGACGGCGACCGGCCCGGCATGGTGCTGCGGTCGAGCGGAACCTCCAGCAAGGTCAAGATGATGTACCACTCCTGGGAATTCAACGAGCAGGTGTCCGCGCTCGGCGCCCGCGGGCTACGCGCCGCCTTGCCCGAGCCGCCGCACCGGCTCGCGAACTGCCTCTACGGCGCCGACCTCAACGGCTCCTTCCTGTTCACCCAGGAGATCACCCGGCTGCTCGGTGCGCGGGTGTACCCGCTGGGCAACGTCACCAGCGTCGCCGACACCGCGAAGATGATCGCCGAGCACTCCATCGACACCCTGGCCGCGCCGCCCGGCTACGGCGTCGACCTGATCACCGGCACGCCCCCGGAGCAGCTCGCCCCGCTGCGAACCTTCCTGTATATCGGGGAAAGCCTCGGCCTGAGCCGCGTCAAGGCGCTCACCGACGCCCTGCCCGAGCTGACCGTGCGCTCGCTGGCCTACTCCACCACCGAGAGCGGGCCCATCGGCTACCAGTGCCGGTGGCAGACGGGCACCGACCACCACGTGCACGAGGACGCCGTGGTGGTGGAGGTCGTGGACGAGGAGACCGGGCTCGCCGTGGCCGACGGCGAGGAGGGTGAGCTGCTGGTCACGCCGCTGAGCGACACCGGCATGGCCCTTTTTCGTTACGCCATCGGCGATCGGGGCCGCCTGAGCCGGCAGCCGTGCCGCTGTGGCAGCCAGGCCGCCGTGCTGACGCTGCTGGGCCGGGCCCGGCAGTCGCTGAACGTGGACTCCGAGACCGTCTCCGCCGACCAGCTGATGTCGCGGCTCGCCCTGGTCGGCATCACCGACCCCGCCGACTGCCAGTTCCAGGTGTTGTGGGACGTCAACCGCTATCGCGTGCGGTTGCTCCTGTCGCCGAGCACGCCCCGGGACGTCACCGTGGACGCCGTGGTCGCCGCCTTCTCCGACACCGTGGAGCTCAACCAGATCGTCACCGGGCCGCGCTGCCTCGGGTTCACCGTGGAGCACGTCGAGCCGCACGAGTTCGTTCGCACCGAGCGGGGCAAGGTGCCCACCCTTTACCAGAAGCTGGTGACCGCATGAGCCGCACTGTCACTCAGTCCTATGTGGACGAATGTGCCGCCGGGGGGCGCGACGGACTGCGCGGGGTCGTCGACCACCTGCGGTTCCCGCCGCACTTCACCGCCGCCTTCGACGGCCGGGTGCTCGGCCGCCCGCTTTTCGTCGAGGACAGCCAGATCCGGGACGTCGCCGACCGGCTCATGCGGTTCCACCACCTCGTCGTCTCCCTGCCCGGCCGGCTGTTCGACGGCGACGTCCTCGCCTACGGGGAGGCGCTCGGGCTCGACCGTCGGTCGGTGGACATCCTGTGCCGCAACGGTCTCGTGCCGCCCGTCCCGTACGGGCGGGCCGACCTGCACCGCGACGGCGACTCCTGGCAGCTGCTGGAGTTCAACATCGGCGCCGACCTCGGCGGCATGGAGCGCACCGGCGACATCCCCCGTGCGCTGATGGACGTGCCCCGGTTCCGTGAGTTCGCCGAGGCCCACCGACTGTCCTATCCGGACATCGGCGCCAGCATCGCCCGCATGCTCACCCGCTGCGCGGAATCCGTGTCCGCCGCCGGCGCGCCCGTCGTCGTGATGCTGGAGAGCAACGGCCGCATGGCCAAGTACCAGAAGTACATGCTGCCCTTCCAGGAGTTCATGCGGGGCAAGGGAATCGACCTCCGCCTGGCCGAGGTCGGCCAGCTTGGCGCCAGGGCCGGCAAGGTCCACCTCGACGGCACCCCCGTTGACGTCATCCTGCGTTACGTCTCCGTCGACCAGATCCTCGCCGACCCCGACGTCGCCGCCGGCATGGAGCCCGTGTTCCGGGCCCACGAGGAGGGTCGGACCGTGCAGTTGACCCCCATCTGCACCGACCTGCACGGCAACAAGGGCATCCTGCCCATGCTCCACGACTCCCGCTTCCGGGCCGCCCTCACGGCTTCCGAGCTCTCCCTCGTCGACGGCATCCTCCCGTGGACCCGCTCCATGGCCGACCCCAAGGTCGACGTGGACGGCCACCCCGTCGACCTCGTCGACTACTGCCGCGCCCACCGCGCCGACCTCATCCTCAAGCCCAACAACGACGCCCGCGGCGGCGGCATCGTCGCCGGCTGGGAGTCCACCGACCAGGACTGGCACCAGGCCCTCACCTCCTGCGACCGCCCCCGCACCCTCGTCCAGCGCCGCGCCCCCGCCCAGCCCGAGCCCGTCGCCGACCCCGCCACCGGCCACCTTCGCGACTGGTTCGCCACCTGGGGCGTCTATCTCACCGACGAGGGCTACGCCGGCACCTACATCCGTGCCCTCTCCGAATCCGCCACCAGCGCCGTCGTCGGCTGGGACGCCCTGCCCCAGCTCACCGCGGCCTTCAGCCACCCCGACTGACCCCTTCGGCGTGGCGCGGGCAGCGTGCGCTCGGCCGACTCCCTCTTGATCGTCCATTGCCGAGCCGGTACCAAGTTCGATCATGAAGGGGGACAGGAGGCTCTCCGGTGCCGAAACTGCGATGACGAAGTCACCGGCCGCGCGGGCGGTGCGGGACGGGGGCCCGACGTGGCGTGGTTCGTGCACTGCTGGCCCCGTGCGCAGGTGGCCACCGAGGGCATGGAACTGCTCGAAGACCGGCCCGGTGGCCTGCGACTCCAGCTCCTCCGTTGCCGGCACTGCGGCACCGAACGGGCGTGCCGTCCGGGCTGGCGCACTCGATGTCATATCTGCCTCGATCGGCGCAGCGCGCAGGACCTTCCCGCGATGCGGCAAGCTCGGGATGCCCTGGCCACGTTCCGAGCCAACCGGCAGATCGACCTGGTGCGCCAATTCCTGGGTCTGAGAACCGGCGAGCCCACGCCGTTGCCGGGGGTCGCGGAGTTCCTGGCCGCCACCGCACTCGAAGCGACCCTGGACAGCTACAGGCGCCCGGGCTGGACCGTGCTCGCCGGTGATGTGCACGGCCTCCCGTGGATGGGCACCCCGCTCGGCTCCGCGTCACATGGCACCTGGGGCCGGCACGACGCCTGCGGAACGGTCGCCAAGCTCAACAGAGGCCGAACCGAGTGCCCCACGTGCCCGCCCGAGTCGGATTCTCGCACGCACCGCGCCCGTGCGAACGACCCTCACCTGCTCTACCTCGTCCGATACCGTCACTGGCACAAGTTCGGGCATGGTGACGACCGGCGTGTGCGCGCCCACCTACGTGCCGGAGCGCGCGTCGTCCAGGTCCTCGCCGCGACCCATGCTGAAGTCGTCATCGGCGAGAGCGCGCTCAAACGCCGCCACCGCGAACACGCAGTCGGGGCCAGGCCGACGATGCCGTTCACGTTCGGCACCGGCACCGAAGTGTTGCCCACCCGCATCCCCGTCGACCTCACCACGGTGCTCCCCAGCGGGCGTGATGTGACCCACCGCTACATCGACTGAACGCTGCGCCGAGGTGCGGTCCGTCAGATGGAGATGTGGCGGGAGGACGAATGGGAGCCGGTGCCGGGGTGACCGGCGCCGACAGCTCGATACGGTCGCAGCGGCGGGTCGACCGCTGGAAGGGACGGCGTGACGGCCGGCGCCGGCAGCCGATGTTCAACGACGTCGTGGGTCTGCACGAGCAGGGGCGCGCGGCGACGGCGCAGCACCCGAATCACCTGCTGGAGCAGCAGCTCCACGAGGTGGAGGGGGAATACCGCGCGTGGGTGGCGCGGATCGCCGACCGCCTGCGCCGGCTCGCGGCATTGGAGCAGAACCGCGCGTCCGCGAACAGCGCGCAGACGCGGCTGGCCGCGGCCGTGGTGGCGGCCGGCGCGGCGATCACCGTCGAAGAGCTGATGCCGCGCAACCCCATCGAGCTCACCGTGCTGGAAGCCGGCGTGATCCGTGGCCGCCGGGAGGACATGCGCGCACAGCGCATCGCCACGGCTCGGATGAACGAGGCCGCCGGATTCACCACGCTGCAACAGCTGGACAGCGAGATCGCCGCCGTGAAGGCGGAGATGAGCGGCGAGTTCGTGCTGGCGCAGACCGCCGCGCGCCAGGCCGGCGCCCGCTACGCCGCTCGCGTCGAGACCTATTGGGAGAACGTCGTGCACGTCCATCCGGAAGGCCCGCATCTGGCGCCTATCCTGCGTTTCACCTCCCAGCTGATGCCCGACTGGGTGACAGCCCCACCGGTGCACGAGCCGGCCGGCCTGGCGCCGGACCTGTTCGTGCCGCGCGGGATCGTGCGACGGCTGGCCCGGGTGGACGAATCGTGAGGGTCCTCTGGTGGCGCGACCGCCAGCGGGCGAAGGTCCGTGAGCTGGAGCGGAAGCTGCGCGACCTGCAGTGGTCGCCGACGGTCGACGCGAGCGAGGCCCGCAAGAACATCAAGCACATCAAGCGCGTGCGCGGCCGGGTCACGGACGAGTACGTGGACACGTTCGTCGTCGACTGGTTGGCCGCGGCCAAGCGGAAGCACGACACCGTCGGCGTGGACCTGCGGCTGCTGGCCGCCCACGTCGAGGAGATCCGGACCGGCTTCGGGATCCGCCTTGACCACCAGGAGGACGTGGTGAGCGATCTGAAGGCCGCGGTGGCCCATGCCTGGGACCGGATCAGTGATCCGGACAGTCCCTTCTTCGAGCCCAGGACCAGACGCATGGACGGAGGCCGCCCGTGACCACTGCGCCGACGCGCGAGTTCGAGAGCCGACGCCGCACGATCGTCGGGAACCTGGCGCTCATCGCCGGCCGGTCGTTCTGGGTGGCGCTGGTCTCTTACGCGATCCTGGTCGGGGCCGGCGTGACCGACCTCATGACCTTCCACCAGGCCATCGAACTGGCGATCGACCAGGACGAGTGGATCCTGTGGACGATCGTCGGCGGCTTCACCCTCATCGCCATCCTGCTGTCGCACATGGTCGGGCAGTTCGGCCACCGGAGCGTGCGATCGCGGCACGCCCCCGGTTCCAGGATCATCGCGTGCTCGGCCCTGGCCGGCTGGGTGGCGCTGGGCGCGATGTCGTTTCTGTTCCGATGGAACTTCACCGCCGACGCGGGCCCGCTCACCGGCCCCAGCGGCGACGTGCTGCCGGCCGACCCCTCGGTCGACGAGGGGCACTACACGGCCCTGCTGTTCGTCGCGCTGTTCGTCGGCACCGGCGTGGTGTCGGCGGTCGCCGGCTACAACAAGCCGAGCGCGGCCGTCGGACAGTACCTCCGGGCCCGGCGGAAGCTGGACAAGGCCAACGAGGTGCGGGTGGAGCTGGCCGAGGCGTCGACCGCGGCCGACGCGCTGGCCCGCACCGTCGAGGAGAGCCGCCGGGGGCACGAGGCCGACTGGCAGTCCATGGCGCAGGCGACCATCCAGCTGAGCAACCGCCTCAAGGACGAGTTCGACGCGCGTCCGCGCGACCACGGGCCACTGGGCATCGACCCGACACAACCCGATTCCGGAGGGGAATCCTGATGGCACGCACTCTTGCGCCGCTCGCGGCGGTCCTGCTCGCCGCCGGTCTGCTGGCGGCCTGCTCGTCCACGTCGGCGCAGCCAGCGGCGTCGACGTGGACGCCGAAGCCCGACGGCTGCCCGGCCGCCGCGGGCAAGCCCGTGACGCTCGTCGTCGGGGCCCGCATGGGCAGCCAGCGGCCGCAGTTGCCCGATCCGATCCCCGCGATGATCGAGCAGGCCATGGCGGCGGGGCAGAAGGTGCAGCTGATCCGGCTCGACGGCGAGCCGAGCGTGGTGACCACCGCGCAGCCGTCGCTGACCGCCACGAACACGGCCAAACGGGAGAACGACCTGAAGATCGCCGAGAAGCGGTTCTTCGAGGCGGTCGCCACGCTCCAGCCCAAGGCCCCCGAGGCGGACGTGCTCGGCGCGCTGACCGAGGCCGGCGGCGTCACCGACGAGGGCGGGACCGTCGTCGTGGTGGACTCCGGCATCGCGACGGCGGGGCAGCTGACCTTCCGCGCCAAGGCGATGTTCGGCGCGGACCCGAAGGACGTCGCCGACAGCCTCTTCGCGCAGCACCAGCTGCCCAAGCTGAGCAAGATGTCCGTGGTGCTGGTCGCACCGGGCAAGACGGCCGAACCGCAGGCCGAGCTGGATCACGCCCAGCAGGAGCACATCGCCGCGATCTGGCAGGCCGTCGCGGCCAGGGCCGACGCCGCCTGCACCGCCGTCGTTCCCGGCCAGACGCACCGGGATCGGTTCGACACCACTGTGCCGGTGACCACCGTCGACCTGCCGTCCGATCCGCCGGTCAATCCCTGTGGCACCACGGTGTACGACGACAGCAGCGCGGTCGGCTTCGTCGCGGACCAGGCGACGTTCCGCGACCCCGACGCGGCGCAGCGCACGCTGAAGCAGTTGGTGGACAAGGTGTCCGGCCAGCCGGTGACGATGAAGCTGATCGGCAACACCTCCAGCGCCGGGACCTCGGAGCCGGATCGGGTCGCGCTGTCCCAGCAACGGGCCCAGGCCGTGAAGGCCGTCCTGGTGCGCCTCGGCGTGCCGGACGGTCGCATCACGGCCGAGGGGGACGGGAGCACCGGCAAGTACCATGCCGCCGACCGAACTGCCAACGGCTCGCTGGATCCGGTGAAGGCGACCGCGAACCGGTCCGTGGTCGTAGAAACCTCGTGCTCGGGCTGACGGGGGCACACGCATGACGGCCTTCGGCGGTGGGCCCGCGACCGTGTGTGAGGACCCGCGCGCCGATGCGGCGACGGTGGTCGGCCACCGTCAGCGGGACGCCAACGACACGGAGGTCGAGCCCGGGCGGGAGCATGCGCGGTCGGACCGGGGACGGGCCCTGCCGGCCGGGCTCGCCACGCGTTTCGAGCTGGTGCGCGACCTGGCGGCGTCGGCCCAGGGTGACGTGTATCTGGTACGGGAGCGGGACGGCGCCGGTCAGCGAGTGGTGAAGCTCTACCGGCTGCCGTCCCGCCTCGCCGACGGCGTGACAGAGTACCTGCCCCGTCGCCGCAGCCGGCACATCGTTGCGGTGGAGGAGATCGGGGAGGAGGCGGGCCGCCAGTACGAGATCATGGAGTACCTGGCCGGCGGCAGCCTGCTCGATCTGCGTGACCGCAATCGGTCCGGTGTGGACACTCAGACCATCGAGACGGTGGTGCGGCAGCTGGCCGAGGCGCTGGGGGAGCTGCACGGCGAGAACATCGTGCACCGCGACCTCAAGCCCGCCAACGTCTTGGTGCGGGGCCTGGAACCACTCGACGTCGCGTTGGCCGACTTCGGCATCAGTTGGCACAGCGAATACTGGCCCTGCGTCGACGTCAGCAACGACATCGGCACCGTGCCGTTCACGCCGCCGGAGTTCCTGGTCGGTGCCGAGATTGCGGCGGCGTTCGACTGGTGGTCGCTGGGGATGACCGTGCTGGAACTGGCCATCGGCCGCCCGGCGTTCCCCAACGTCGACAATCCGATGCTGTTGCGGAGCCGGGTGGCCGGCCGGCCGGTGCCGGTCGACGACGTCCCGGACGAACGGATCCGGCTGCTGTGCTCCGGTCTCCTGACGATGGACCCCGAACACCGGTGGGGTCCGGAGCAGGTTGCCCGGTGGCTCGCCGGCGAGTCCCCACCAGTGGCCGCCGCGCCGCCGCCCAGCGGCGGCGAGATCGCGGCCGGGGATCCCTTCGTGTTCGCCGGCGCCGAGTACCACACCCGCAGCGAACTCGCCGTGGCCATGTACGACGGTTGGGAGACGGCGAGGGCCACCCTGTTCGAGGGACGAAAGGACGCACGGGACCAACTCCGTGCCTGGCTGGGGCAGTTCGCCGACTACGAACCGCCGCCGAAGCTCGACCGAGGCACGTCCGCCGATGTGCGGCTGCTGTACGAGCTGCGCGCCATGCACGCCGGCTACGAGCCGATCTACCGCCATCGACGAATCACCGTGGCCCACCTGCCTTTGCTCGCCCACGACGCGGTCCAGCGGATCGAGGCGAGCGCGGACATCGTGGCGGATCTGTGGCGTGCGAGATTGCTGCCTGTCCTGTCCGAGGGATCCGGTGGCGACGGGCTGCGGGAGGTCTGGGGCCGGTGGCAGGACGCGGTGGGACGCCAGGCCCCGGCGGCCGGTTTGATTCCGGACCGGGACGCACGAGCCGAGCTGCGCCGGATCCTGCACGACGAACCGTTCGCCTGGGCGCTGGCGCTGCATGAGGTCACGGCGACCGTCAACCACGAGCGTGAGGCCCGGGATGCCGTCGGCCGCCTGCGGCACCGTGCGGGGATCCCCTGGTTCGCCGGGCTGGCCGACCGTCATCTGTGGCTCGCCTACGCCCTGAGCGCCTACGCGGAGCGGCAGGCCAACCAGCATGATCGCGACGAGCGGGCCCGGCTCGACCGCGAGGCCCGGTTGCGCCGCACCGCGCGGCAGCGGGAGTGGTCGCATCGGCAGAACCGGCCGTACGCGCTCGGCTACGCCGTCACCGGTGTCGCGGCAGTCGCCGTGCTCCTGTTCGTCCTCGTCGGCATCAGCGACTGGGTCGGCATCGCGACGGACGCCCAGATCGTCGACGCATGGTTCGCGGTCTCGGCCGCGCTCGTCACGACGACGCTGGCGGAATCGTTGCTGGCGTGGGAAACCGGCGGGCGGTTCCATCCCCGGTACTCGTTCCTCGGAGCCGGCGCCATGGCACTCGGCCGGGCGAGCCGCACCCTGCTCGACCGGCGCGCGGCCACCCCGGTCGTGTTGGCCGCGTTGGCACTGCTGGCCGCGCTGACGATCTATCTACCGGCCGCCACCCCGCTCGTCCTCTGCGGATCGATGCTCGTGTGGACGGTCCGGCGGCACGCGCGCTATCGCGAGGACCTGCGCCATGAGCGGGAGATAGTCGCCGGCGGCTGACGCGGTCCGTCAGGTATCGGCGAGGAGGTGCGGATGAGTTCCGGAGGAGTTGTTCTTATCGCGCCCGCCGTGGGAGTGGTCGTGGTGGGCGCGGTCGTTGTGGTCGCCACGGCCGCGGCCGCCGGCGCGGTGTTGGCGCTCAAGGCGGCGAACGCGGCCGTGGAAAGCGGTGTCCGCGCGGTCGGCGACTACGGCGACAGGCTGGAACGCGAGGTGCAGCGGCTGGACGAGCAGGCGCAGGCCGCCATTCGGTGGGAGTACGCCGCCGCCGATGTCGTCGGCCTCAACGGTCGCATCCGCATGGTGCGGGAGCAGGCGGCCGCCGCGGGCGTGCAGCTGGCCGTGCCCAGCCCGGTCCGGCTCGGGTCCTGTGTGACCCTGCCCCAGCTGCTCGACGAAGCCCGGCGCGTGCAGGCCGAACTGGTTGTGGCGCAGGACCTTCTCGACTCGCGGGTAGGGTTGCCGGAGTTGACCGTCAAGGTCGAGACCGCCAGCTCGGCGGCATCCAGCGCGGCCATTCGCGAGGCGCTGCTCGGCCGCCACACCAAGGTCGTCGCCCCATCGTCCCCGATCACCCCGGACGAGATCGCCCGTATCGTCGCCGAGCTCGACGCCGACGCCTCCCTTCGGGAGCGGGACCTGGTGCTCGCGACGGCGTCCGCCGCGCTGGCCAACCCGCAGGAGCGGACGATGTACCTGGGCGAGCTCCGCGACAAGGTCTTCGTGAAGATCAACCCGCGGGTGCGCGGCCGTCGATGGGCCGCGACCCAGCTGGAGATGCTGGAGAGCCCGCCGGTCGCCGAGGTCGTGGCCGGCGTCGAACCGCCCGGACCGCTGGCCGGCACCCTCGCCCGGCTACGCGAGGTGGTGCGGGGCAACGCGGACGTGACGGATGAGCTGCGGAAGGAGACCACCGCGCTATGCACGCGGGCCAGTCGGCACGCCGAGCAGCTCATGTACCGCGACGTGGCGCGGCAGCAGCTCGTCGACCTCGGCTACACGGTCGAGGAGACCTACCCGGCCGGCCAGCGCATCGGGATGCGGGTCAGCCGTGAGGAGTGGAACAAGGAGCACACCGCCGACGTGTGGGTGGACGGCGACACGGTCAGGACGCAGTTGGTCCGGGCGGTCCGGGTGGACAACGACGAGGCCCGGCACCATGAGCTGCGTCGTTGCGAGCACATCGTCGAAGACGTCAAGCGGGCGGCCGGCAAGATCGGCGGCACGGTGAGGGTGGAGACGCGGATCGAACCCGCTGCGGTGCCCGACAACCTGCCGAACCACGTGCGGTCGGGCACCACGAAGAGGCGGACGAGGAGCCGCGATGTCTGAGCGCAGCGAGAACCTGTCGAACTTTCCCGGATTCGTCGACGAGATCATCGGCACACTGGGCGTGCAATCGCAGTATGTGTTGCACGGCAACATCCGTGACCAGTTCCTGGTGCAGACCGGCGACCAGCGGCTGGAGATCCTGCCGCTGCGCGAGGCCCTGTGGGCCGGGCTGCGGCGGCAGGGCTTCGAGGCGCTGGTGTGTTACGACCCGGTCGACGGCCTGTCGGTCCATCCGCCGGAGGACGGCCGGGCGAAACAGGTCGTCGAAGCCTTGCTGGGGCATGGCGTGATCGGGCGGCGGCCGTCGCTGGATCGGCTACGCGGACACTTGGCCAAGTTGGTCGGCGCGCGCGAGCAGCCGGAGATGGAAGCGGCGCGGCCGGACTCCGCAAAGTCGCCGGCCGACAACCCCATCGGGGGCGGCGGGCCGTCGACAAGGATCGCCGTTGTCGTCGAGCACGCGTCGAGAATGATCCTCGTGCCCGGTCAGCTCCAGGACAGTGAGCTCGAGTTCTTCCTGTTCTGCCACCGGCTCGCGCTGACGGCGACGCCCTCCAAGGCGGGCGATCCGCAGGCGCCGCTGCGGTACAACCCGATCATCTGGCTGGTCGACGGGGAGCGGGACCTGCCGGCCTGGCTGACCGCGGGCGTGGACCAGATGCGGACCATCGGCATCGGTCTGCCGGGCCTGGCCGAGCGGCTGGCCATGGCCCGGCGGCTGATCGGCAGCTTCGCGCCGCCGCCGGCGAGCGCGGTGCCCCCGACCAGGGAACCGGCCGAGGAGCTGGCCAACCGCACCGAAGGCATGACGCTCGAAGCGATGATGCGGATCACCCGACTCGCGCGGGAACGCCGGCTGAGCCAGGACGAGATCGCCGACGCGGTCCGGATCTACACCCTCGGCGTGGACACGAATCCGTGGCGCAAGGCCAGCGTGCGCGCGCAGATCACCAAGGGCGAGAAGGTGATCGGCGACCGGGTCCGTGGGCAGAACAGGGCCGTCGTCAAGACTCTCGACATTCTCAAGCGGGCCGCGCTCGGGTTGTCCGGCGCGCAGGCGACCACGGCCGGCTCGCGGCCGCGCGGCGTGCTGTTCTTCGCCGGCCCGACCGGCGTCGGCAAGACCGAGCTGGCCAAGCAGGTTGCCGAGCTGCTCTTCGGCGACGCCAAGGCGTACCTGCGCTTCGACATGAGCGAGTTCGCCGCCCAGCACGCCGCCGACCGGCTGGTCGGTGCCCCGCCGGGCTACGTGGGCTTCGAAGCCGGTGGCGAGCTGACCGGCGCGGTGCGGCGCAAGCCGTTCCAGGTCGTGCTGTTCGACGAGATCGAGAAGGCGCACCCGCAGGTGCTGGACAAGTTCCTGCAGATCCTGGAGGACGGCCGGCTCACCGACGGCCAGGGCGTGACCACGCACTTCTCCGAATGCGTGCTGATCTTCACGTCCAATCTCGGCATTGTCGAGACGGATCCGCAGACGAACGAACGGCGGCAACTCATCCTGCCGGGCCTGCCGTACGAGGAGCTGGAGGCCAGGGTGAAGGCGGCCATCCGCGACCACTTCAACTTCGAGATCGGCCGGCCGGAGCTGCTCAACCGCCTGGGCGACAACATCGTCGTGTTCGACTTCATCGACAAGGACACGACGGCGGGGGAGATCTTCGCGTCGCAGCTGGGCAACATCTCCGCGACCGTGAAGGCGGCGCTCGGGGTCACGCTGCAGATCGGCGGCGCGGCCCTGCTGGGGCTCAGCGACGCCTGCACGGAGAATCTGGAGCACGGCGGCCGCGGCATCGGCAACATGCTGGAGAGCAACCTGATCAACCCGTTGTCCCGCAAGCTGTTCGAGGAGGACGTCAGCCCGGGCGACACCGCCGTGGTGACCGGATTCCGGCCCGCCGAGGGCGCCACCGCGCCGGCGTTGGACATCAGGATCGACCGTGGTGGTGGCCGGTGACTCGGCAGTGCCAGCTGGGCGGTGAGCTCGTCGGCGATGACGTGCTGTTCTGCGATGAGGACCTGTGTCCGACGTTTGAGTTGGCGGCCCCGTCCGGCGCGCCAAGGGAAACGCCGGCGTCGAGCGGCGGAGAGGCCGTCGAGCGTCGGCCGTGGGGCACCGACGTTTGCTGGCGGTGCGGCACATCCTCGCCGGGCACGGGCGCCACGAACTGCGCCAATGTCTCGTGTGGACGGTCGTTGACGGCGCCCGCGGTGCACATCCGCTTCGCCGACGGCGAGGTGGCACTCGACCGTGACGATCGGACCGAACTCGGCCGGCTCGGCCCCCACAGCCGCGTCTTCGTCAGCCGCGGCACGGTGTCGCGCCGCCACGCCGTTGTGGTCGTCAACGACGGCAGGGTCACCGTGCAGGCCCTGCCCACGCCGAACGGCACGTTCGTGAACGGCGACGAGATGGCCGCCGAATCCCACCGGCCGCTCCGCGACGGCGACCGCCTGCGGTTCGGGTCCGACGTCGAGGGCGAGGTCGCGCTGTACGCCCTCCAGCCCCGCTCCTGATGGGACCTCGGTGTGAGCATTCCTGACGAAAACTTCTTCCGCCGCCGGGCGCGCACGCAGCCGCGTGACGCCACCGGACTGCCGGCGTCGCTGGTCGATCCGCGCACGCCGGCGACGGTGCTCATCGCCGAGGCGGAGGCCCGCGGGGCTGCGGACGGGCGCCGCCACGAGCGGGACAGTTGGTCCTTCGGCGGCCCGGCGGACGAGGTGTCCGAGCGGTTCGACCCGAGCTACGTCGTGGGGCTGCGCTGGCGTTGCGAGGCTGCGGTCGACTCGGTGATCGAACGGCACGAGATGACGGAGTCGCGGACCGAGCACCTGCGTCGGGTGAGCGCCGAGGCGAGCGGATTCATGACGGCCGCGAGGTCGATGATGAACCGGCTCGCGGTGCGCGCGCACGAGGGCCGCGAGCCGCTCGACGGCGAAGCGGAGCCGGCCCAGCCCGACGAGGTGGACGACGAAGACCCGGTGTGGGAAGGCGAAACCACCACTCTGGCGCTGCGCTGGCGGCTGCTCGTGCTCGCCGGCCTGTTCGTGGTTGCGGTCTTCCTGATCCACTACGCGATGTCCGGTCTGCTCGCGGGGCGGACCAGCGAGGTGCTTGTCCTGGCGGTCAGCGTGGCCGCCGCCGCGATCCTGGTCACCGCCCCGCACCTGGCGGCCCTGTTACTGCGTGCCCGCCAGGCCACCGGCACCGAGCGTCGGCTCGCCGCGGCCGCGCTCGCGCTCGCCGTGGCGTGGCTGGTGCTGGTAGCGATCCTGGCCTTCGTGTGCGGTGCGGTGCTGGACGACCGGAGTCTGCAACAGCTGCACCTGACGTCGACGACGGTCGTGCTGATGTTCGTCGGGCTGCTGGTCGTGGTGGGGGTGATGGCTTTCATGCTCGGGCTCGCCCGCCGGCACCCGTTCCAGGAGGCCTACGCCCGGCAGCGGCAGCGGCGGGACGATGCCGAGGCGCTGAGGCAGGAGATGCTCGACCGCATCAGTCCTGAGCACGCCGAGCCGCGCGAGGACGGCGCGGTGGCGATGGAGGCGCACGTGCGGGCGGTGCGCGCCAGTTACGCCGCCGCCGAGGAGGCGTACTTCGCGGCCCTGATCAGCGCGGTCGCCGATCCCTCGTTCACGGAGGCGGTGCAGCACCGGCGTGGCCTGCGCCGGCCGGCTGCGGGAGCCCAGTCGTGAGCGGCGAGACACTGCGGATCGCCCGGGCGCTCTATCCCGTCACGGCGTTGGGCCCGGGCCGCCGGCTGGGCATCTGGACACAGGGGTGCCCGCTGGCGTGCAAGGGCTGCATGTCAAGGGACACATGGGATCCGGCCGGCGGTGAGGCTTTCGCCGTCGAGGACCTGGTCGAGCTCTGCCGCGACGCCATGGCGCAGGGGGCCGACGGCCTGACGGTGAGCGGCGGGGAACCGCTGCAACAGCCGGAGCCGCTGGGCGCGCTGCTGGTCGGTGTGGACGAGGCGCGCAAGGCCGCGGACCACGACTTCGACGTCATGGTCTACACCGGATACACCGAGGCGGAGCTGGACGATGCCCGGCTCCGGGCCGTGGCGCACTGCGACGTGCTGGTGGTCGGCCGGTTCGACGTGAGCCGGCCGACGTCGCTCATCTGGCGCGGCTCGGCCAACCAGCGGCTGCTGCCGCTGTCCGAGCTCGGCCGCCGCCGCTACGCCGACTACGTCGACCACACTCCCGAACGGCCGCCGATGCAGTTGCTGGCCGAGGGTGAGCGGTTTCGGGTCATCGGCGTGCCGAGAGCGGGTTCGCTCGGCGAATTCGAACGCGGGCTCCGGGATCGTGGATTTCGGATCGTCGACACGACCTGGCGGCCTTGATCGGCCGAACCCGCCGTGGCCTGCCGAAACGGTTCAGGAATCGCCCGAATCGTCGCGCAGCTCATCGATTGCGGCACGCACCGAATTGTCGAAATCGGTCGCCGTCGTCCCGCAGTTCTTGGCGGTCTCCCGCTGACGGGAAAGCTCGTCGTGCAGCAGCCGGAACAACCGGCCGCGACGGTCGCCGCCGGCCGCGGTGGTCGGCTCGTCGTCCGACGTGTGCTCAGCGTTCGGCGTCACGGTCGTCCCCTTCGCTGCGGCGGACGGCGTGCCGGGCCGGCGCGTCCGGGAGCAGGCCGCAGTGGCGTGCCCTGATCACCGCGGTCAGTCGGTCGGAAGTCCCGAGACGACGGTAGACCCGTTCGAGGTGTTTGCCCACGGTGCGCGGCGACAGATCCAGCCGGTGGGCGATGGCCCGGGCGGTGAGACCGGCGCCGAGCAGGCCCAACACCTCGCGCTGCCGGTCGGTGAGCACCGGTCCGGCGCCGTCCGGCGGCCCGGTGGGCCGGTCGCGGGCCACGTCGCGCAGTAGCCGGTCGCGGGTGTCGGTGTCGAGGCCGGCCGCGGTGAACGCGAGGGCGCACAGCAGCACGGGGTCGCCGGCGCACACCGCCATCAGCCGGTCGACGGTGGCTCGCACGTCGGCCGCGGGCAGTCGGTCGAGCACCTCGCCGGCTGCTCCGAACGGGTTGGTGTGCATGGCGCCCCTCGCGGTCGATGCGCGCTTTACGTGGTCCTACCGGCCAATTTAGGCGCGCGTTATGGGCGGCGCTCGGCCGCTGTAGGTAATCAGAAATCGTTATTTTTGATTCAGCTAATATTCCGGCCCCGATCTGCGACGTAGGGTCCGGGTGTGTGGGGTCGGACGACGCCGAACGGATTTTCGAGTAACGCGGGAGCGCCACCATGGCCGAGGGAGACATCCGTCGCGGAAAGGCGGCCGGAGTACGGGAACTGGCAGTTCAGGGGGTGCTCGCGGATCACGTGCGTGCGGTCGGCGACGACGAGCGGCGGCGGCTGCGGGCGGAGGCCTACGAGATCATTCACCCGATCGTGTTCTGTCAGTTCACCCGGAAGAGAGAACTGAAGCGAGGGCACACCTGGTGCGCGACCTCCCTGCGCCGGCTGGAGCCGCGCTGCCTGGATCGGTTCCACGACGACATGGACGCCGTGCTCGACGACATCTTCCGCAACGCCAAGGTGCCGATCCACAACCTGGAGGGCTGGGTGAGCCGGCGCGTGCCGGTGGCCACCATCGAGGGCTACCGGCGTCGGCGTGGTCAGCGTGGCGCGCTCCAGCGGCCCCGCGTGCCGGGCTGGCTCGCCGCCGCGCTCGGCCGCGACGCCTGGCTGCTCACGCTGGCGGTCGCGGTGCTCGACTTCGTGGGCAACGACATTCCGGCCGTGCCCGGCACGTGGCCGGTCGACGCGTGGGCCCAGCGCCGCACGGCGATGCTCGGCGCCGACCACCACGGCGACATCTCCCACGACATCGAGACGGTGCTCGCCGCCATGCGCACCCGACCCCGGTGGCACGAGTCCTATGTGGAGCGACCGCTGGCCGGCAAGCAGCCGCCGGTCGTCGCCCTGACCTCCGAGTCCACCGAGGACGATCCGGCGTCCCCGACCAGCGCGGACGATGACCTTTGGTGGAGCTGGCCGCCCTGGCAGTGGACGCCATCGAGCGGCGGGTGGCCGCCGGAGAGGACCCGCGGTCGGTCGTCGTCGACGTCGTTCGGACGGTCTTCGACCGGCCGATCGCCACCGCGCCCGGCGTCGACGACCGGGTCGCCGCCTGTCTCGCCGACAGCGCGGAGATCGACCGCCTGACCGCCGCCGTGCTCGACATCGTCGCCCCCGGCGGGCACGGCGAGTGAGTTGCTAGTCCGCACAGCAGGTCTCTGACGGACGGTCCGTCAGAGACAGGTGCAGGGGTCGGCGGAACGAGGGGACACCGATGGCGGACGACGAGGTGGTCAGGCGATGCCACGCCGGGATCCAGCGGGCCAGGGAAGGCCACATCGACGATGCCGAGATGGATCGGTTCGTCGTCGACGTCACCGCGATGGACCCTGACGACCCGCAGCGTGCCGGACTCGCGGCCACGATGGTGCACGGGATGACGGTCACCGGCACAACGTTGTCGCCCACCGTGCTCGGCCGTCTGTCCGACCTGCTGCCGCTCGCCGGCGAGAACCCGCCGTTCATGGGGGACTGGCCGAAGGCGCGCACGGTGGGGCGGTTTCTCGGCGCCATGGCGGCCAGCACGTCCAACTCGCTGGCCAAGCAGACGGCCGGGGCTCGGGAGTTGGAGGCCCTGCGGCATGAGCTCCGGGACGTGCCGGAGATGCAGCAGGTCCTGGAAATGGCCACAAGCATGCTGGAGATGCTCGTCGGGGTGCGCAGCGAGCACGGCGCCGACCGGGGTCAGGCCATCGAGCGCTTCAAGGTGTCGCTCGCGTCGATGAGGCACGTGCCGGGCGTCGAGGAGATGGTCGCACTGCTGTCGGACATGTCGGCGATCACGTCCGGCTCGTTGGATGATCCAGGCTTTCTGGACAAGCTGGACAAGCTGGAAGAACGTAGCCGCCACCTTCCACCGCAGTACTCGAACCTCACCGAGGCCATCCGCGAGTGGCGGCAAGGCGTGACCCAGCTCATGGCCGCGTACGGAACCGATGTCGGTGCCGAGCACCCGATGACCGTGCCGGCGCCGCCCGGCCCGTCCGGCGATGTCCTACCGCATCTGCTCGCTTCCGCCTCGCTCATGCGCGGTGGCCAGGAGACCGACCTCGGCAAGATCGACACCGCGATCCAGCAGTGCCGTGAGGCGATCGAGCTGGGGGAGGACGACGAGGCATACGCCTTCGCGCTGACCTCGCTGGCGGTGTGCCTGCTGCGCCGGGCGGAGGTGGCGGGCGACAACAGCGGACTGGACGAGGCGGAGAAGGCGCTCGACCGGGCCGTCGCCGTCATGGGCGATCCGGGACATCCGCACTGGCAGTTCACCCATGACGTGCTCTCCGACCTTCAGCGCCGCCGGGGGAAACTCGCGGAGTCGGGCGAGGTCGGCATGGCCGCGCAACGGGGTTTCGCCTGGCAGGCTCTGCTGTCGCACGACGCCGCCGATGTCAGGACGGCGTTGGAGGAGGCCGCGGAGGGCGCGATCGACGTGGCCCGCAAGTACGCGATGGCGACCGACCTGGCCAACGTCGTACGGGCCCTGGACACCTGCCGCGGGCTGTTGTTGTTCGCACAGATGGGAATCCGCGACATCCCCGGACAGCTGACGGCCATCGGCCGTCAGGACCTCGCCGAGCGGTGGACTGCGGAGGACAACCAGTCGACCATGCTCCGTCGGGAGGCGCTCGCCGCCCTCGCCGTGAGCGGCTCGGCGGCCGGGCTGATGCTGGATCCGCCGAGCTTCGTCGAGATCCGAGCCGCGCTCCGCGAGGTCGACGCGGACGCGCTGGTGTATCTCGTCCCCGCGGGCGAACTGCGACCCGGTTGGCCGTCATCGCACCGGCCAGCGGCAATCCCGCCTTCATGGCCCTGCCGGCGCTCACCGTCGACAGCGAGGAGGTCGACGGCTACCTTACGGCCCTGTCCGGGCGGTCCAGCGAGATCCGCTCGACGTCGTCTGCGCCGACCCGTGAGACCGCGCCGGTCGCGGGGTCCGCGTTCGCCGACCGGTGAACAGCCTGTGCGACTGGGCCGGGCGCGCGGCGATCGGCCCCCTGGATGGAGAGCTACTTCGCCCGAACGAGGGGGGCGGGGAGGCCGGGTTTCGGCGCATCGTCCTCGTTCCGATGGGCGACCTCGCGCGGGTCCCGTGGCAGGCCGCCCGGCGCGGTGACGGCACGTACGCGGTGCAGCTCGCGTCGTTCAGCCATGCCGTGTCGGCCCGGCTGTTCTGCGAGAACGCGGCCAAGTCGCCGGTGGCCCTGTCGTCGACGGGACTGGTTGTCGGCGACCCCGACACCGAAGGGGCCGCGGCATCACTGCCGGCGGCCCGGGCCGAGGCGCACGCGATCCGCCGGACGTTCTACCGACCGGCGCGCTATGTCGGCCGGCGGCTGGACGGGAAACCCAGCCACTCCGGTCGGGGCACGGCCGCGCAGGTGCGCGCGTGGCTGACCGACCCGAGCTCGTTCGCCGGGACCATGCTGCACCTCGCGTGCCACGGCGTGTTCGACGACAAGGACAAGAACGTTCGCGCCGAACTGCTGCTGGCGCCGAACGAACCGGGAGCCGCCGATTCCGGCGCACTGGCCGCCGACGAGATCATCGCGCTGATGTCCGACGCCCCGCAGCGCCGCATCGGCCTGGTGGTCATGGCCGCGTGCCACACGAACCGCTCGATCCACGGCTACGACGAAGCTTACAGCCTGGGCACGGCGTTCCTGGCCGGCGGCGCGCGGTCGGTGCTGTCGACGCAGTGGGCCGTCCCCGACTCGGCGACGTCCTCGCTGATGTTCCTGTTCCACTACTTCCTGCGGGAACGGGGAATGCGGCCGCGCGAGGCCCTGCGCGAGGCGCAGATGTGGATGCTCGACCCGAATCGGCGGCACCCCGAGTGCATGCCCGAGGAACTCAGGGCCCAGTCGGCGGACGAGCGCAACGCCCAGGTCTTGTCATGGGCGGGGTTTGTCCACTATGGACAGTGAGCCCGACCGGGGCGTGAAAGGAAGGCAAGTGTCCACGTTCGACGAAGTAATCGCGCAGGCCCGGGCCGAGCTGGCCGACCTGGAAGGGCCGGCGCGGGCGGCGCCGCTCAGCAGGCTCGGATCGGCGCTGGCCCAGAAGTTCATGCGCGACGGGCCGGCCGCGCCCACCGGGCTGGCCGACCTCGGCGGTGCGATCGACGCGATCACGGAGTCGCACCGGTGGCTCCCGGAGGACGACGCCTCGCGCGGCTACCTCTCCTTCCTGGCCGGCCTGTTGGTGAACTGGCGGTTCACGCTGCTCGGCGAGGAACGCGATCGGGTCATCGCGGTCACCCGATTCGAGGAGGGCCTGGCCTCACCGATCCTGCCCAGGACGGCTGTGCCCATGGGCAAGGTGATGCTGGGCTTTCTGTACGTGATGAAGACGTTGATGGCACTGCGGGATCCGGCGGTCCTCGCGTCGCGCTTCGTGCACGGCGCGGCAGCGGCCATCGACGACAGCGACATCGAGCGCGGCGTGGTGCTGCTGCGCGAGGTGACGACCGGACCGTCCATGAACGACGACATCGCCCAGGCCGCCGCCGTGGCGTTGGAGCTGAGCGAGGCCCTGCGCACGATGCTGGGCACCGGCGCGAGCCGGATGAACATGTCGAACATGATGGCGGGGATCGGCAGGATCCAGGCGCTGCAGGAGAAACTGAGCACACAGATGAGGCCGGGGTACGGCATGAACTGGCTCAGCGACCTGTTCGACTTCAGCGATCCGGGCGGGATCGCGCGGGCGGCCCAGATCGATCGTCCGGTCGCCGTGGTCGAGCAGACCGACGTGGTCGTTGAGCCGGAAGTGGTGCCGCAACGCCGGATCGAGATCGCTCCGGAACAGCCCACCGCCGCCGGCCTTCGTGCGGACCTGCACGCGGCACTGCCGCTCACCCTGCCCGGCGCGCCGGTCTGGGAGAATGCGGCGGCGCTGCTGGCCCACGGCGAGGACGAACTCCCGGGCGATACGGTCGACAATCTGGTGGCGATGGCCAGCACGCTGGTCGAACTCGACGGATCGGAGCCGGCCGACGCCGCCGTCGACGGCCTCCTGCTCGCGGTCGCACTGCGTCTACGAGGCACCCTCGCCGAGGATCCGGTCGACCTGCGCGAGGCGCTGGACATGTTGCTGACGGCGGCGCGTACGGTGCCGCCCGATCACGCGGCCGCGTCCACGATCATGTCCACCCTGGGCGCATTCCTCGACCCGGAGCAGCCGCTCGGTGGCCTGGAGGGCGACGTCGCCGCGGGGTTCGCCGGCCGGATCGACGCCGTGCTCGCGTTGCATCTGGCGGACGGGGATCCCTTGACACGAGAAGGTTTGCACCTGCTCCGGTGCCTGTGCCGCGCGGCGTGGTCGATGGCCGAGCTGGCCCGCGCCGTCGACGCCGCGCCGGCGGAAATCCCTTGGCTGCCCGCTGTCCGCGCCGGACACAGGTCCGAATGAGGGATTCGCGCCGCTGTCCCCTAACGGCGGGCGGCCCGGGGTCGATGATGGGGGCATGGCCATTATCGGTCGTGGGGAACAGATCCGAGCCCTCACCGATCTTCTCGCCCGAACCGCGGACCGCACGCCGGCCGCCGTCATGCTCGACGGCGACGCCGGACTGGGCAAGACGGCAGTGGTGCGCGAGTTCGCGCGGATCGCCAGGGACAGCGGCGCATTCGTGCTGATGGGCAGCTGTATCGAGCTGATCGGTGGGGCGATTCCCTACGGCCCGTTGGTCGAGGCGCTGCGCCAACTGGTCCGGGAGAAGGGATCGGCCGGCGCCCGCCAACTGGCCGGTCCCGCGTGGACGGAGCTCGCCGGGCTCATCGCGGACTTCACCGTCGGCGCGCAGCCGGCCATGGCCGAGGGCAGCCAGCTGCGGGTTTTCGGCGCGGTGTCGCGACTCCTGAGCCACATCGGCGAACAGCAGCCGTTCGTGCTGATCTTCGAGGACGTGCACTGGGCGGACGACTCGACGCTGGATCTGATCGCCCACCTCGTGCAGCAGACGGTCGATCAGCGGGTGATGTTGCTGTGCAGCTACCGTTCCGGGCTGGAGCTGCGGCACCCGCTGCGCCTGAGACTGGCGGATCCGCAGTTCGTCCGGCGCGTGCACCGATTCACCCTGCGCCCCTTCAACCGGCAGGAGCTGCGGTCCTTCCTGTGCGCGCTGACCGACAGCGACGTCAGTATGGCCGAGGTGGATCGCTACTTCGACCTGTCGGAGGGAAATCCGTACTTCACCGAGCAGTTGGTGCTCGCGGACAACCACACCGGCCGGACGCCGCCGGTGCCACGGTCGATCGACGACCTGATGTCGACGCGGCTCGCGGAGCTGAGTGCCGACGCGGACAAAGTGGTGCGGATCGCCGCCGTCGTGGGGCGGCGGGTCAGCGACGCGCTGTTGTCGCGGGTGGTCGGTCTTGACGAACCCGCGATGGACGCCGCGTTGGGGGAGTGTCTGGCGAAGCGAATTCTCGTCGAGGATCCCGATGAGGAGACCTACACGTTCCACCACGCGCTGCTTCGCGAGACCGCCTACCGCACCGTGCCGAAGCGCGCCCGCCGGAACCTGCACGCCGCGTTGGCCGCGGTGCTGGAGGAGGGCGTGGCCGCGAATCGCCGGCTGTTGCCGGAATTGGCGTACCACTGGTACGCCGCCGAGCGGTTTCCCGAGGCGCTGCGCACATCGATCGCCGCGGGCGAACTCGCGGTGCGGATGAGGGCGTTCCGGGAGGCGCTCGCGCAGTTCCGGCGGACGCTGGACCTGTGGGACCAGCTGCCCGACGCCGAGGCGATCTCGGGGGCGCGCCGGGTGGACGTGCTGCGGATGGCGGCCGACGCTGCGCGGTGGGCCGGACACGTCCGGCAGGCGTTGGCGTGGTCGGAGGAGGCCATCGACGCGGTTGGCGCAGCGGAGCCGGCGGTGATCGGCGAGCTGTACGAACGCCTTGGCAGCTATCAGTGGGAGGCCGGCGCGATGGTGGACTCCGTGGAGTCGTACCGCCGGGCGCGGCGGATGCTCGGCGACGGCCCGCCGGGAGCGGTCGGCTCGCGGGTCTACGCCGCGCTGGCCACGGCGGAGATCAAGAGCGGCCGGTACAGCGACGCCCTGCCCCTGGCGAGGACGGCGATCGAGCAGGCGGAGCGGGCAGGCGCCCTGCCGGAGCTGGCGCGTGCCCGCAACAGCGAAGGTCTGGCGCTGGTCCACCTCGGCGACTACGACGCCGGTGTCGAGGGCCTGCGCGCCGCGCTCGCGATCGCGCGGGAGGCGGATCATCTGGAGGACATGCTGCGCACCTACGCGGCGCTGGGCGTGGGCCTGGAACGGGCGAACCGCCTGACCGAGGCGGTCGACGTCTTCCTTGAAGGACTGGGCAAGGCCGACGAGCTCGGCCTTGCCGACAACCGCAATGCCGCCCTGCTGGCCAACAATGCCGCCGCGCTGCTGTTCGCCGTCGGCCGGTGGGACGAGGCGGACGCGTTGCTGGAGGGCATTCCCGGGCGGCGGCCCTCGTCGGACGAAGTCTTCCAGCGCCTCACCAAGGCCGAGCTGGACGTCGCCCACGGCCGGCATGACGACGCGGCCACGCTGCTCGCCGGCCTGCGCGACTATCCCGAGAACCAGCCGCGTTTCGTCGGGCCGCTGCACCGCTGCCTCGCCGAGCTGGCCGTCGCGCGGGGCGACGCCGCCGACGCGTTGGCCAGGGTTCGGTCGGGCATCGAAGCCGTGACGCGGGGCGAAGACCGTCAGGAGATGGCACAGTTGTGCGCGCTCGGCCTGCGGATCGTCGCGGACCAGATCACCAGCGGTGCACGGGACGGCGTCGACTGGTTCGCGGCGGCGGTTGCCCTTGCGGCGCCTGTGCGGTCCGTTGAAGCCGGCGAGGACGAGGTCACGGACGTGCTCGTCATGCTGTGCGAGAGCGAGCAAGCGAGATCTCTCGGCGCCGACACCGCGGCGGCCTGGGGCGAGATCGAGAAGGCCTGGCAGTCGCTGCAGCGGCCCCACCCGCGGGCATATGCGTTGGTGCGTCAGGCTTTGGCGACAGCGCGGGAAGGAGATCGCGCCAGTGCCGCGACCCTGGCCGGCGCAGCCGAGTCGATCGTGGTCGAGCTCGGCGCCGAGCCGCTGCGCGCTCTGCTCGTTCGGGAGACGGGACGGCTTCGTCTGCCGCGCAAGTCGTCCCCTCCCAAGGAGAAGCACCCCCACGGCCTGACATCGGCGCAATGGAACGTGCTGGCTGGGCTCGCGAGGGGCCTGAGGGCGGAGGACATCGCCCGTGAGCTCGTGATCGCGAAATCCACGGTGAACGTGCACCTGCACAACGCTTACCGCAAGCTCGGCGTTACCAGCGCCGTGCAGGCGGCGGCCAAGGCCCGTGAGATGGGCCTGCCGGAACAGGAATAGCAGCCTCCCGCGGTGTCGGCAATACGTCCATGTACGTAAGGAGAGCCCCGTGACAGCCTCACATTCTCGGGCCTAGCCTCGAACGGAACTGCTCTGGTGATGGAGGGGGCTATGGCGCGCAAGGCATTGCTCATCGGCTCGCAGACCGGGGAGCTCGGCGGTGTCGGCAACGACGTGACCGCCATGGAGGCCGCGCTCGGCCTCTGGGGGTTCGCCACCGTGCGGTGTGAGAGCGAGAACGCCAGCCGGGCGGGCATTCTCGACGCGTACGAACGCCTGATCGCGGGGGCGGGCGCCGGCGACGCGATCGTCCTGTACTACAGCGGACACGGCGGCTACGCGCTCAGGCCTGACGACCGGCCGGCCGAGCGGGACATCCAGTTCCTCGTCCCGACCGACTACGAACTGAGCTCGGACGGGGATTTCCGCGCCGTCATCGACGCCGAGCTCTCGGTGCTGCTGGCCCGGCTGACCCTGCGGACCCGCAATGTGGTCGTGGTGCTCGACTGCTGCCACGCCGGGCACATGTCCCGTGATCCCGGAGTGTCGGTGCGGTCGATGTCGAGGCCGGTCGCCCACGAGGTCGTCCGCGAGCACGTCGAGATGCTGGCACGCACCGGGTTGCGGCTGGATCTGTGGCAGGCGCCGAGCAATCCGGACGCGGTGCGGATCGTCGCCTGCGCGCCGGAACAGGTGGCCTACGAGGCGGACAACACGGACGGCGTGCGGATGGGTGTGCTCACCGACGCGCTGACACGGACCCTGGTCGAACTCCACCGGAGCGGCCTGGAACTGTCGTGGGCGACGGTGATCGACCGGGTTCGGCAGTTGGTCGTCGACGCCCAGCCCGGCCAGCGTCCCGATGCCGAGGGACCCGCGCGCCGACTGGTCTTCGCCACCGTCGAGAGCGATGCCGCGGGCACGCTGCCGGTGTTCCCGGACGAGAGTGATCGGGTCCGGATCGGCGGCGCGCGGCTGTTCGGGGTCCGTGTCGACGACGAACTGCTTGTCGTGCCGCTGGATTCGGTCGGCCCGGCCGATGCCGCCGCGTTGGGCACGGTGCTCGTGGACAAGGTCGGCACGGAGTCGGCCTGGGGCCGGTTGACGAGCCGCTCAGGGACGACCGCGCTGCCGCTCGGCGCTCGGGCGTGCCTGACGCGCACCGCCCTGCCGCCGCTACCCGTCCATGTCGACGTGAACGACGGGCGGTTCACGGGAATCGTGCGGGCCCTCAACGACATACCCCAGCTCACGATCGTCGACGGCGCACCGGTCAAGGTCGTGGCCGACGCCGAGGGCGGTGTCACGATCGAGGACGACATCGGGCCAATGGGCCGGCCTCGGCCCGCTGCGACCGAGGGGCCCAGCATCGTGGCCGACCTCAGGCGCATGGCCCAGGCGCATCAGCTCCGCCGCTTCACCGAGTTGCCCGGACTGGGGTTGACGACGCCCGTCACGATCGCCTTCGCCCGGGTCGTCGACGGGCAGCGGCAGCCGTTGCCGCGTTCGGGCGCGGTCCTGTACCCGGGCGACAAGATCTGTGTCGATGTCGGCAACGCCGGGCCGGACGACGTGTACGTTTCCCTGCTCGACATCGGGGTGTCCGCGCGGACCACGGTGCTCGACCCGTCGTCGCCGAGCGGCGTCCTGATCGAGGGCGGGGCGAACCATGTCTTCGGCGCCGACAAGTACACCAGGACGCTGCCGGGAATGGAGCTCAGCTGGCCGGCCGCCGTGGTCGGCAAACGGCCGCGTACCGAGACCATTGTGGTGTTGCTCAGCGAGGAGCCGGTCGACGTGACGGTGTTGGAACAGGACGGCGTTCGAAGCACCAGGCAACTGATGTCCCCGCTGGAGCGCCGACTGGTCGACCTCGCCGCGGCCGGCCGGCGGGAGGCGGCGCCCGTCGCGATCACGCGGCCGTCTCGGTTCTCCGTGCAGCAACTGGAATTCGAGCTGGTTCCCACCGCACCGCCGCCCGCCTCGACGGCACGATTCCATGTGGACGATCGCCCCGCGGCCAGTGTGATTCTGTTGCGGCCACGGTCGTCCGAACCGGCGAAGGTCCAGGTTCGGCTGTGCGACCTGGCACTGCGGCACGATCGGCGCGGCGGCGGCTTCAGGCTGGACACGATGGCGGTCACCGGTGGCGAGGTCGGTCACGCGCGCACCGAACGTCTGTCGTCGCCCGGCAGCGACCTGGTTGTGTTCGCCGGCGAGGTGCGGGACCGGCTGGACATCGCTGTGTGGCTCTCGCGGGACGGCGGCGAACCTCCGCTCGCCGACCTCCTCGCCGGTCACACGGACGCGGCGCCCATCGACCGCGCGGGCCGGGAACTCGCCCGCGTCTGCCACGACACCGTCGGCCTGTTCCGGTCCGTTCTCCTGGACTCCGAGGACTTCGGCATAGGCCGTTCGACGGCGGTCAAGGCCGGCGGCGTCGCCTTCCGGCTCCTGATAGACGAGGCGTGAGGCATCGCGGTCCGTCAGGGAACTACGAACGGACTTTCACGTCGTCGGAAAGGGACAGTGGCATGAGCGACAAGCAGTTGACTGTGGACGGACGGTCGTGGGGCGTCGAGGACGCCCAGGCCGCCGAGGTGAACCGGGCCGTTCAGCAGGCGATGACCGACGGCGTGGTGGTGGCCCTGCCGGTGCTGAAGGAGGACGGCAGCCCCGTCACCCTGTACCTCAACGGCAAGCTCGCCACCACCGCCGTGTTCGACAACGGCGCCGGCGGACGCCCGACCGAGATCCCCGGCTGACGGCCACGGGGTTTCCGCTCCCCAATTGGTGGCTTTCGGAACTCGTACTTCGCGCGGCTCTCCGAGACAGGTCTTGACGGCGAGATCGAACCCCGGCTCGCGTTCGAGATCAGCCGCGGGTGCTGGTGGGGCGAGAAACACCACTGCGCCTTCTGCGGGCTCAACGGCGAGAGCACGGCCTTCCGGCGCACGTCCCGACCGGACGTGCACCGCGACATCCTGGACCTGGTGACCGAGCTCCAGGTGCTGCGCTCGCGGGCAAGCCACATCCCCGGGTCGCCGACATCGGCGCCGGCAACGCCCACCTGACCGTCGACCTCGTCGCCCGGGGATGCGTCATCGACGCCGTCGAGCCGAACGAGGCCATGCGCGAGATCCGCATCCGCCGCACCGCCGACACCGACTCACCTGGCACGTCGGCGTCGGCGAGGACACCGGCCTGCCGGCCGACCGCTACGACCTGGTCACCTTCGGCTCGTCCTTCGCCACCACCGACCGACCGGCCGCGCTGCGGGAGACTGCCCGCATCCCTGCGCCGGCCGGGCTGGTTCGCCTGCGTGTGGAACCACCGCGACCTCACCGACCCGTTGCAGCAGCGGGTCGAAGAGCTGATCAAGGGAGGATCCCGGACTACGGCTACGGCGTGCGCCGGGAGGACCAAGCGCCGGTCATCGAGGCCAGCGGCCTGTTCGAGCGTCCCGAGGTGTTACGGGAGCCGGTGCTGCACCGCGTGGCGGTCGACGACTGGCTGGCGGCGCGGCGGTCACACGGCATCCTGGAGCGACAGGCCGGCGACCAGTTCGACGCCATCCTCGCCGACATCGACCGGCTCGTCCTCGACCTGGGCGTCGACGAGCTGGAGATCCCGTACGTCACGGTGGGCTGGCTGGCCGCCGTCCGGGGAGGCGAGCCGGTTGACCGCGCTGCTGCCGGACGCCTCCATGGCCCTCGCGCGGGCTGGGCACCGTGTTGTCGACCTGGCGGCTGCCGTGGATCGGCACGGATCCTGCCCGCACCGTCGTTGTCAGCCGTTCGCGCCCGCCGGCGCTCCTGCCCGCGTTCTTGGCGCGATGGGCAGCCGCAGTCCTGCCGATAGGTTCAGCCAAGGCGAAGACTGCGGCCGTGCTGACCGGGGCGGCGACGGCGTACGTGCACGCGGGCGGCCACTACGAGTGGGACTCCGCCGCGCCAGTGGCGGTCGCCGCGGCCAGCGGCCTGAGTGTCCGTCGCATCCACAACCTTCCACTGCGGTACAACCAGCGCGATCCCGTCCTGCCGGACCTCGCGATCTGCCGCCCCCGGGAGGCGGCTTCGCTCTGGCGGGTGCTCGACGAGTTGGCCGAGTCCGCGAACGGCGACCCGGTGCGCACCGACTAGCTGTACTGCCAGGAGAGGTTGCGAACGGGTGGACACGTGAGGCACACCGCGTTGCGACGCGGGTCGTAGGCCAGCCCATCGGGATAGTCACGAGTTGGGGCGTGGTTGATCACCCCGCGGGTGTCCTCGTTCAGCGTGACGACCTGGTTGGCACCGGTGGCGAGGGCGTACGCGGCGCAGCGCCGGCACCACGAGCACGCCCGGCACCTGCGACAGATCCGAGATCGTGCGCAGCGCCTTGTTTTCCTGCACGTCGATCTCCACGACCTCGCTGGCGCCCAGGTGCGCGACGAACAGCAACCCGCACTGGGCGTCCAGGCTGACTGTCCTACCGGATCCGCGCGAGCCCCTCCACGCCCCGGATCACCATCTGGCGCAAGCACAAGCGGCTCGGTGTCGCTCAGACCTCCGACCGCCTCGCCGCCTTGCCTGCCGATGCTCAGACCCGCCACCACCTGGATGGGATCGCCGACGAGGTCATCGACGCTGACGGCACCGCCTCGATCTGGCTGGCCCAGCCCGGCAGCCTCGCCACCGAGCGCGATCTGGCGGCATCGACGGCCGCCGCGATGTGAGCGTTGTCAGGTGCTCAGGGGCGATGGCCCGCTTGGTCGGTGACCTGGCCCGCGACCACGCGACGCCCAGCTGCCGACGAGCGGCCTCCAGTCACGGCTGAGCCTGGTTTGACGACGACGGCCGGTGGGAAATCACCGCAGGTGCGGAAAATTCTGCTCATTCCGGTATGCCTACTGCTCGCGGGTTGCTCCAGCCAGACGGTGATGCGTCCGATCGGAGCGCAACCCGTCGGTGTGGAAGGCCGGCACGCCGCGGAACTGGACGTGGTCGGCGGCGCGAGCTCGGTGCTCGTGCGCTCGGCGGACCTGGGGACCGCGCTGTACCGGGCTCAGGACCCGGCCCAGGTCGAGGTGCAGGGCGACGTGATGCGGGTGTCGGTGCGGCCGGGCGGGCCGGGGAACGTGGTCATCGACTTGAACTCCGCCGTGTCGTGGCGGATCGCGCTGGACGGCGGAGCCACCGAGGAGAACGTCGATCTGTCCGGCGGCCGGCTCTCCGAACTCGACCTGGGCGCCGGAGCCGGCCGGATCACCGCCGTGCTGCCACCGCCGCGGGGCACCGTGCCGGTGCGGATGACTGGTGGCGCGTCCAGCTTCGAGGTCCGGCTGCCCAGTCAGGTCCAGGCGCGGGTGCTGTTCGCCGGCGGCGCCGGAGAGGCCACCATCGACGGCGCGGTACACACCGGCATCGCGGGCTCCACGGCGCTGACCACACCGGGCTGGAGCACCGCCGCCAACCGGTACTCGGTCGAGAACGCGGCCGGCGTCTCGTCGTTCACCCTGGCCCGGGCCTGACCCGAGGTGATGTGCCAACTCGGGGATAGCCATCGGACGCCGTCGCGGCGGTTCGGCGACCGTGCTGAAAGTGCCATCAACCATCCGGCCGAGGTCAGCGTGATGCGCGAGGGTGTCGTGCGCCGTCTCGACAGCGCTGACGGGTTCGTTGTGGCCAATGGCGGCGGCCGGATGGGCACGGCGTACGCGAATGCGTTGAAGAAGCGGCAGGGCACGGTGCAACAGATGCTCGGTTGGGTACCAGGCGTGGGACCTGCTTGGCGAACCGGTCGAGCGGATCATTCCGAGTCCACCCCGCTGGCGGTGACAGTCGACCTGGTCGTCCGTGAAGGAAGCGGTTTACCTTTCATTCTTCGTACGTTTGAGTGAAAATCGCTCGTGGGACCCGGGAATGCGTTCACGACACGGGTTGAGTCACCTAGGCGCCCCACGTCGGTCAGCGCCCGCTCCATCGACGCGGATGAGTGGCTGGAGAATCCCACGGACGTGCGGCCGCGCGGTCAGCACCTGGCCCAGGCTTGAATTGTCGATCACCTAAGTGCGTCTGGGCGGCGAGGGCGTCGGCCGGTACTGTGGGACTCCCCGGTGCCGGAGGTGAGGGCCCATCGCCGCCGACGACGAGCCGATCGATGAGCTGACGACGGCCGTGCGGCTGCTGTTCGACGCGGCCAGCGGCGTCGTGGGCCTGGTCTCCCGCACTCATCGAGCTATCGCCGCGCCCGTGTTGCCGGCCATCTCGGGCTTCGTCTACGGCTGCGTCGACGCCGGTGTCACTATCGCCGGCGCAGTGGCCGATCTGGCGCTCACTGCCACCGGAGTCGGCCGGCACTACCACCCACTACAGGCCACCGTCGTCGGCCGGCGCGCCGCCGCCGCGCTCAACGGAGCCGTCGGCGACAGCCTCACCGGTCGATACGCCGCACTAGCGACGCCGATGCGGCTGCGCCACCAGGGCGCGGACCTGCCGACGACCGCCCTCGCCGATCGCTATCCCCACCCGTCACGCCACGTCATCGTGATGATCCATGGCTTGGTGGAGAACGAGGAATGGTGGCAGCACGGAGACGCCGCCGACCGGACCGACTTCGGTCGGCGCCTCACCGAAGACCTCGGCGCGTCCGTGCTGTACGTGCGCTACAACAGCGGTCGGTCGGTCACCGAGAACGGACAGGAACTTGCGGCACTGCTCGCCGACGTCACCGCCGACTGGCCGGTCCCGGTCGAACGACTCTCCCTGATCGGTCACTCGATGGGCGGCCTGGTCGCCCGCAGCGCCGTCCGCCACGCAGTTGCCGGACGGTTGGCCTGGCTGCCGGCTCTCGGCGAGGTCGTCTGCCTCGGCACGCCGCACCAGGGATCCGACGTCGAACGCGCGGCCGAGCTCGTCGGACGCGCACTGGGCTGGTTCTCCGAGTCCGCGCCACTCGCGGCGCTGTTCACCCTGCGCAGCACCGGCATCAAGGACCTGCGCCACGGCCTTCCCGCCGACTCGCACCCGGCGCCGTCCGGACGCCAGCTGTTCGTCGCCGCCACCCTCGCCCTGGATCCCGGCAGCTGGCGCGGTCGACTGTTCGGCGATCTGCTCGTCACGCCGGCGAGCGCGACCGATCCCACCCAGGAGGCCGACCGCCACACCTTCGGCGGCATCAGCCACTCGGCCCTGTTACGCCATCCCCGCGTGTACGCCGAACTCCGCCGTTGGTTGAGCGATCCAACCCATGCCCTGCAATAGAAATCGCCCCGCCGTCGCGTCAGTCGCCGCGGTGCGCGCCGACCTGCGCCGGTAACCCCTGGAGGGGTTCTCGGTTGCCAGGCGCAGGACGAGGCGGCGGATCGAGGCGACCGTGCGCGGACGCCCGGGCCTACGGTGCTTGCTTGCACGGGCGTGGCGGCGTTTCACCAGGTCCCGATGTCATCGCAGCACTGTGTCCGGGCTGACGAACAGCCGGAGTCGGTGCAACGTTGTGCGGGCCAGGGGCACGAGCAGGGCAGCGAGCAATGCCCTGTCCTCAGGGCGCAGTTGTAGGCGCCGATTGCCGAGTTGTCTGTGCAAGACCGTGAGTTGATGGCGTAACGCAAGGATCTCGATGCCCTTCTCGCAGTCGGTCTTGCGCGACAGTCGTAGCACGGCGAAGGCTTGGATGACGGTGAGGTGGGCGAAGCGGATCAGCACGAGCCGCGATCATGCTGGACGGTGACCAGGCATCAGGCCGATGCCTGGTCACCTGCGCGGATGTAGTTCTCGGCGCGCACAGGGCGATACTGGGATCGAACCAGTGACCTCTTCGGTGTGAACCAAGGACGACATAGTGCGCCGACCTGCGGAAATGTCATTTCTACAGGTCGGCGCGGGTCTGTTCAGAGCCGTTGAATGCGGTTCAGGGCCGTTGAGCGCGCCAGTCTGCTCCCCGCGCTGCTCCCCGACCGCGATTCTCACGCGCCGACTATGGCCGCTTGGGACTGTCCTGCATCGTGGAGCCGTGCGCTGCCGCGGCGTGTTCGACGGCGGCGTAGGAGACGCGTTCCTGTTCGAGGCGCACCGCACGGCCGAGGGCGTCTTCGACCAAGTCGTTGTAGAGCGCGGCTTCGTTGGGCAGCAGTGCCTCCAGGTAGCCGCTGACCGGGCTGGGCTCGTCGACCCAGTGGCTTTCGTGCGCGAGGAGCGTGGCCCGGTCCATGAGCATGGACCGGCAGTGGCCGAAAGTCTGGCGCACCCGGTTGAGGATCGCGAAGCCGTGGGTGTCGATGTCGCCCCAGTAGACGAGGTTCTTGCCGGCCAGCCACCGCAATGGTTCCAGCCGGGAGGCGGCGTAGCCCTCGCCGAAGATCACGACAGCGTCCGCCACGGGCGGGAAGGCCAGGTAGCTGACCTCGTTCTCGACGACGAACACGGTGCGCGCCGTGGGCGGCCGGTCGGCCAGTTCGGGCACTCTGACGGCGAGTTCGCTGAAGCCGTCGCCGTCCGACAGCCGACGGAACCGGACATACGCGGGTTTGGCGCGAAACTGGTACCGCCCGGCGAAGTCAGACGGTGGCCTGGTGCGGTCGACCCGGTGCTCCGGGAGTTGCCGGTCCAGCAACGCGGCCAGGATCGTGCGATGGCGCTCGATGAACTTGGTGTCGACGCCGGGCACGTCGACCTGCCGCAGATACATGTCGGGACGGGCGTGCGCGTCGATCCACAGCACGGTGTTGACCAGTCGGGTCCAGCCGCCCTGGTGGCCGAGCACCTCCATCGGCTTGACGACCATCCAGTCGGCGATCGCCGGTGCCCGTCGCCGGGTCGTGTCCAGCAGGCCCATGAAGGTTCGAACCTCGGCGTGGACGCCAAGCGCGGCCCACAACTGCTCGTAGGAGTCGACCCAGGCCCGAGCGGGTAGCTCGTTCGCGCCCAGGACACGGCCGCCGACCGTGCGCGTCTCGACCCGGAGATGCCGGGCCCTGCGCCACTGGTCGATCCAGGCTCGCGCCTCGTCGAAGCGCGCGGCGGTGTCCTGTGCGCTCGGCCCGCGCAGGCCGACTGCCAGCGGCTCCCACGGGGCACCCGACGCGAGCCGGGACAGCAACTCGCCCCGGTCCCAACGTCGCCGCAGCCTGCTCACGACGTCACCGGGCACGGTCCAGGCGGAGGCTGCCGCCATCAGTCACCCCGTGCCGACGTGGACCCGAGGGCGTGCGCGAGCTGGCGGCGGTGGTACTCCTCAATGGTCAGGGTCTGCACCCGTGAGCAGTCACCGGTCTGGTTGTCCACGAATCCGACCGCCGCGACATAGGGCTCGATGACGTGGATCTTCTGCAACGGCGTGACGATGAGCAGTTGCAGGCCGAGGCGCCGGAACAGGTCGAGCGCGAACCGCGTCGACTCGTCCGAGCCCCGGCCGAATGCCTCGTCGATCACCACGAACCGGAACGTCTTCGACTTCGGCGCGCCCCAGTCGAGCTTGAACTGGTAGGCCAGCGACGCGGCCAGGATCGTATAGGCCAGCTTCTCCTTCTGGCCGCCCGACTTGCCGCCGGAATCGGTGTAGTTCTCGTGCTCGGTGTCGTCGGCCCGCCACCGCTCGGACGCGGCGAAGGTGAACCAGTTGCGCACGTCGGTGACCCGGCGGGTCCACAGCCGGTCGGGCTCGGTCTGGCCCTCCCGCCCCCGAAACCGCTCGATGAGCGCCTTGACCTGGAGGAACTTCTGCTCGGAGTACTGGTCCGACTCGTCGCCGTGCAGGGACCCGCTGGTGCAGTCCCGCAGTTCCCTGCGGAAGTCGCGGATCTCGACGCTGACCGTGGGATGCGGTTCGAGCCGGATGAACCGGCCCGGGTTGTAGTCGATGTCCACCAGCGAGTCGTTGATGGTCTCGATCCGCCGCTTGATCAGGTCGGCCTGCTTCGTCAGCTGGGAGTGGAACCCGGCGATGTCGCGGATGGTGTTGGTGTTGAGGTAGGTCTTGAACTCGGATTCGAACCGGGGCAGGTCGTCCAAGGCGATCCGGCCGTGCAGGGCCCGGTACTCACCCGCGGACTGCACGGAGTTGTCGAAGTCCTCGGTCTCCAGCGGATACGCCTTGCGGAAGTCGCTCATCTTTCCGGTCACCCGGTTCGCGACCTTGTTCTGCCGTCCGGTGAGTCGATCGATCTCCGTGGTGATGTCCTCGTTCACGTCGACGCGGCAGGCGTCGCAGTCCTCCGGGGTGGCCAGGCTTCTGGCTGCGACTCGCTTGTCCACCATGGGAAAAAACGCCCGTGCGGACTCGCACGCGGGCTCGTCCAAGGTGCTCCGTGTGTCGCGCAGTTGCCTCTCGGCGTCTTCGCACTGGCCGCTGAGCTTCCCGAGCCGCGTTTGCGCCGCACTCTGGGCGGTTTCCGCCTTCTTGATCTGTGCGCCGACGGCCGCCAGCTCCTGGGTGAGCCGTTTCAACTCGTCCGACTGCTGTTCGAGGCCGCACTTCTCGCCGTCGAGCTCGGCGATGCGGTTCACCGAGGACTGCCAGTCGACCTCGGTGAAGGAGCCGAACTCGGCCAGCAAGGTGAGCGTGGTGGCGAGCCGGCGCCGGTCCTCGAGGTCCTTGCCGACCCCGGCCGCCAGCACGGCCAGCTCACGCAACCGGAGTTGCAGCCGGTTGGCCTGGTCGAGCAGCGTGTCCATCTTGGCCTGGTTGTCCCAGCCGAGCACGTAGTGACGGCGGTCGTCGATGCGACGGGCGTCGTCCTTCTCGTGTCGGCCGCGAGCGCCTTTGATCTGCCCGGCCTTGGTGATCGCCTTCGGGGCGCGCCGGAACTCGAGCATGGTGTCCACGCACTCGTAGTCGGCGCGGTGGGCCAGTTCGCGGTCCAGCCAGTCCGAGAACGGCGACTCCTTGATCTCCAGCTTGGTGCGCAGGGACCGCTCGGTCAGCGGGGAGGGCGCGGTCGGGCCCTGACGTCGGGGCACCCGGTAGTAGACGAGTTTGACGCCGAGGTGGCGGTCGTTGATCCAGTCGGACACCGCGTCGTAGTGCTCGCTGTCCACCAACATGGACAGGCCGAAGCCGTGCAGCAGCCGCTCGGCCGCGCCTTCCCACTCCGCGCAGTCGGCGCGCACCTGGATGAGCTCGCCGGTGAACGGGAGCGCGGCCGGGTCGACGTTCAGCTCCGCACACAGCGTGTCCCGCACGTCCAGACTGCGTTTGGGGATGTTGCTGCGCCGCTCGCGCAGGCTGAGCAGCTCCGCGTTCAGCTCCCTGGCCTCACCGTCGAGTTCCCGCTGCTCGACCGTGAGATCGGTGAGCTGGTTCTGGAGCTCGGCCTGCGCCTGGTCCAGGGAGCCTGCCAGCTCCGCGATGTCGCGCTGCCGGGCGGTGAACTGGGCGGGCTCGGTCACGGCGGGCAACGCCGCCGACGCCAGCAACTCGTGGTAACGGGCGTGCCGTGCCTGCCGGCGGTCGCGTTCCTGCTCCTCGGTCGCGATGTCGGCTTCGAGTTGGGCGATGCGGTCGCCACCGGAGCCCGCGCGTCGCACGGTGAGGTCCGTTTCCTTACGGCGCAACCGATCGAGTTCGCCTTTCGTCGAGTCCAGTTCGGTCTGATGTGCGCCGATCTCGATGGTGAGCGCGGCGACCCGGGCGTCGAGCAACGTCGCCTTCCGGTCGGCGCAGTAGAACCGCAGTGCGTCGCGTTCGGCCTTGGCCGCCCCGATCCGCCGGTCGAACTCGTCGTATGCGTCGCAGTCGGCGAGCAGCGGTTCGAGCTGGGTGAGCTGGGTACGGGCCTTGAGCACCGCCTCGTGCGCTCGGGTCAGGTCCTCGAAGTGGCGGACCAGCCGGTCGGTCCAGTCGGCGGCGTCGAACGGCTCCAGCATGTGCGAGCGGACGAAGTCGTTGAGGTTGCCGACCGACTTCATCGACACCGTCTGGTGGAACAGCTCCATGGCCTGCTCGGAGTCGATGCCCAGCCGCCGGCAGAAGTCCTTGCTGTAGGCGGGAAAATGATCGTGGACGCGGACGTCCTGCTTACGAAGCCTGCGCTTGAGCGCCGCGATGTCCCCGCCGAACTCGGTGAAGTCGCCCGCGATGGTGAGGCCGCGCTCCGCGGTAACGAAGAAGCGGTCGGGCTGGCCGACGGAGGCGTCGCGGAACCAGAACACCTGCGCCAGTGTCACCGTCGAGTCGTAGCCGCGATTGACGAAGACGCCAAGGACAACCGAGAACGCACGCCGGTCCCGCAGTCCGACCGGTCGGGAGGCGCCGGTCGCCTCGTTGCGCTCGGCCTTGTAGTAGCCCAGGACGTAGGACCGCAGGTGTCGCTCCTTCGCCTCGGCGCCGGCCGCCTTGTTGTAGGAGATGCGGTGGGCGGGCAGCAGCAGCGTGGTGATCGCGTCCACGATGGTGGACTTGCCGGAGCCGATGTCGCCCGTCAGCAGGCTGTTGCGGCCCTCGGGGTGGAATGTCCACACCCGCTGGTCGAAGGTGCCCCAGTTGTACACCTCCAAGCGGTCCAGGCGATAGCCGGCGAGGTCGGCCCCCTCGGCGTCGAGACCAGGCACAGTGGACGGACCCGCCATCAGTCCTCGCCCTCCCCGTCGAGCAGTGCGGTGTAGTCGGCGAGCCGCTGGTCGAACTCGGACAGCCACTGGCCGTCGACGAACGACTTGAGTATGCGGCGCACCTCGTACGCGGCATCCTGCCCGATGATCCGCCGCAGGAACCCGAGCTCGACGATCTTGGTGAGGTGGGTGTCGATCTGATCGACCAGCCGCGCCTCGTTGCTGCTCTCGGGCAGGAACATGCGCACCATCTCGACCAGCTGCTCCCGGGTGAGGACCAGTCGCGTCTCCGCGCCGGAGGCGTCGAACTCCGCCAGCTTCTTGCGCAGCAGCGCCAACACCAGGCTCACGTGGAAGGACAGGGCACGTCGTGGGATCAGCCGCGGCAGCGGCCCGTCCTCCTCGTTGTCCAACTTCGACCGCAGGAAGGCGTAGCCCTCGGCCTCGTCGATCACGACAGTCAGCCCCATGACCCCGACGTAGTCACGCACCTGGGCCTGTAGCGGCAGCAGATGGCGCCACACCTTCTCGTGGCTGTCCGCGTAGACCACCCCCTTCATCAGGTGAGTGACGACCAGCGGCAGGTCGAGTTCGTCCCGGCGTATCGACGTGGTCACGCCGCTCATGTTAAGGAGTCCCACCGACAAGACCGCGGCCGGCGACCCGCGTGAAGGTCACCCGGGGGATGGTGGCGACCCGGGCCGCACCGGTCTCGTCGACCCATTCCACCTGCTCGCGCGCGGTCTCGTCGAAGACGACCTGGAACGCCGGGTCACCCAGCGAGAGGTAACCGACCAGCTCGGCCATGCCCTGCTCCAGCGGCCGACGCCCCAGCACCTCGCCCAGCCCGACCTGGGCACGTTCCCGCAGCTCGCCGCGCACGATCCCGGACAGGCGCTCACGGTCCACGTAGACCTGTTCGAACAGCGGCGAGGCGTCGAGGTCCTCGTCGGCCGCGGTGATGTCCGCGCTGTTCAGGGGAACCTTCACCTTGGGCGTGTAGAGCGGCCGCTCCATGGGCAGCGCCACGGTCGGCGCCGTGCCGTCGAGGTCGCAGGTGATCGTCGGCGTCGGGTGTTCACGCAGTTTGAGCGCGGAGGACTCGATGCTGTGCAGAATGTCCATCACCCGGCGGTTCTCCAGCCACACCTGGTCGTCGAGGAATCGCCTCAGTTGTTCCGACAGCAGCCGCACCGTCGCCTGGGTGCGTTCGGCCGCGTCGAGCCAGTCGTGGTGGACATGGCGCATGCGGGGGTCGGGCTCGCCCACGGCCTCCAGAGACTGCACCTTCGCGAGCAGCTCGGCGAGCTCCAGCTGGCGCTCGTGGGAGAGGAGGAAGTCGTAGAACGCCTGGAAGCTGCGGCCCTGGTCGGAGTCGGCGATGGTGGTGCGGTTGCCGACCACCTCGTCGAGGAGCTGGCCCTTGCTGCCCTGCCAGCCGGCTATGCGCTCGCGAAGCGCCCGGTCCAGGCCGCGGAAGTTGGCCTCGACCTCGCGGAAGTCGGCCAGCAGTTCGCGGGCGGTCGCGGCGAACTGCTGGTAGCGATCCCGCTGGGCCGAGGTGTCGAGGACGGCGAAATCGCCGCCCGCGACCCGGTTGATCTCCGCGTCGATCTCGGACCGTCGCCGGCGCAGTTCGGCCAGTCGCGTGTCCGGGTCGGTCTCGGCCCCGTACGCCATCTGCCGCAGCAGCTCGAAGATCGTGTTCAGGCGCGACTCGGTGCCGACGAACGATCGTTCTCGGAGCGAATCCACCCAGGTCAGGGCCTTCTCCACGGCCACGGTCGCGTCGAAGTGCACCTCGTCGGAGCCGGCCGGGTAGTACTTACGCAGCCAGCCGTTCGCCGGCGCCGCCCAGTCGTCGAGGTAGGCCTTCGCTGTCTTGGGGAACGTGCCGTCTCCGAGCCGCTCGTTGAGGGCGTACAGCTCGTCGTCCAGCCGGCCGATCAGCTCGGTGGCCGAGATCGACCGGACGTTGTCGTCGACGAACACCTTGCCGAGAAACCCGAGCACGAGCGGCGCGTTGTCGGCCCGCAACAGCCGCCACGCCGCGTCATTGCGCCGAAGCTGGTCGAGGCCCTCGAAATCCATCAATGGCGCTGGCTTTCCGTCGATGTGGGGTCGGGTCGTGTCGAGCCTGTCGTTCGAGTCTAGGACGGCAGCACGTAGCCGAGCCGGAGCAGGGCTTTGCGGAATTCCGGCTCCTGGCCGGCCGCGATGGCCAGGTGCCGGTCACCGATCGGGCGACACAGCGGGCGGAGACCGCGGTCGTGGGCGATGAGTGCGGCCAGCGCCGGATCGGCGCACTCGATCACGCGCGGGTGACCGAGGTCGGTGAGCTGCGTGGCACGACGGCGGACGTCGGCGACCAGGGTGGTCAGCGGGCTGGGCAGGTCGTGTTCGGCCCGCTGGGTCAGGAAAGCGGTGAACTCGGCGAGGACGCGGCCGGCACCGATGGCGGTGAGCAGGGTGGTGGCGGACACGGTCCAGACCCGGTCGGCGGTCTGCTCGGCGTAGGCGGACAGCACCAGCCGGTCGGCCGCGGCCAGTTCGCCGGTAGCGACCACGTCGAGATTAGGCAGCACCTTCAGCGGCAATGGCCCGGCTGGGGCTGGGACGGCGGGGTGGTAGGTGTCGCTCAGCCCGAGGGCGTAGGCGCCCAGCGCGTTGAGCCGGATCGCCTGCAGGCCGTCATAGCGGCTGAGCGCGTCCAGGTCGTCGCTGCCCCAGTTGTCGCGGAAGTCGTCGCGGGCGCCGTCGGGGTGGACGAAGTCGAGATCGATCAGACCGAGGGTGCCGGCGTACTCGAACAGCACGGCGAGGGTGTACCGGCCTTCCAGGAGCGTCCAGTCGTGGAAGCCGTCATAGCCGAGGCTGCCGTACTGCGGGTCTTGGAGGTAGAGCTTCCACAAGGCCCTATCGGTGCGGACGATGGTGGGGCTCATGTTGCCGCGCCGCATGGTCGTGAACAGGGTGTCGATCTCGATCCACTCGTCGAGTGGGCAGGCGGCCAATGCCTTGGCGACCATCTGGCGGCGCGGTTTGGCGGCGGTGAGCACGTTGCGGATGCTCTGGCCCTTGATCTGGTCTATCCGGCTGAACTCGTCGATCACCGCATGGGTGAGCCAGCGTTGCCACAGCTCGCGGATGGTCTCGGCCGGTGGTGTGCCGAGTGCGGCTCGGCCTTTCGGGGTCAACTGAAGGCGGGCGCCGTCGAGCTTGCCGAGTCCGCTGGCCTGGAGCAGCAGCGGCCAGGCGAACGCGACGATGGGTTCGTCGGGGTAGAAGTCGCCGTGCGCGAGATGCGTGGTGACGGTGCGGATGGTCGCCGCCGACGGGCGCTGGGTTTTCTCGCTGCACCTCAACTGGCCGGCAGCGCACAGTTCGAGCACGGTGCGGAGGTTGGCGAACGCCTCCTGCTCGGTGGGCCACTCGTGGGTCTTGTCGCGGTCCGGCATTCACATGCCCCGCAGCCAGTGTCGGTAGGCGTCGATCCACTGCACGCCGTCCGGCGGAGGTGTAGGCAGCGGCAGATCCAGGACCGGGACGCGCTGCTTCGCCCGGTCGCGTGTGCAGACGGCGGTGATCTGGTCGTCCACACCCAGATCGACGCCGGTGACGGTGACGTCCACTCCCAGCACCGCGGTCCGGAACGGCACGGCGAGGTTGTCCTCCAGCATGGTGTAGAAGCCGGTGACGCACTCACTGTCGTTGTAGCAGTCCACGGTCGCCTCGGCGATCAGGGCATCGATCGTCGCCCGTTTCGATCGGCTCATCTGGCCAGTTTTCCATCTGAGTGATGGAGCGCTACGGGCCGGGTGACACCCACATGGTCGTGACCACCACCTGCGTCGCAGCACGCGCCGAAGCTGCGGTGATTGCACATTGTTACCCGGTATGCCTCCGGCCGTACACCTCAGCCATGAAACCGCACGCTCGTCGGCAGAAGAGCGCGTTTGCGGAGCACTCAACCCGGGCGACTCGGCTCCTCGCAGAAGTCCTAAGTGCTCACCTGAGCCGCAGCCGCCACGCAGGTCCGTTCAGGGCCGTTGACCTGCAGTTTGGTGCAGTTGAGGTCTGTTGAGCTCGGTTGGAAGAGCCCATAGGTGTGAACCAAGGACGCCATCCTCTGTAAGCCGGATCCAGAATCTCGTGGCAGGGCGGGACGGTCAGGAGGGCAGCCAGTGGAACCAGTAGACCGCCTGCCCGCCGACGACGACCAGGCGGTCGTTGTCAAGCCGGGCGCAGTCGACCAGGTCGCTGTCCAGTCGGGGTTCGGCCAGGCTGCGATGCACAGCCGGGGCAGCTCCCAGGAGAGGCCAGCGATGACGTGCTACGCGGTGCGTCCATCGAGGACGACTCGCAGCGGCGAATACGCCCCGCACCACAACGGTCGACGGCCGCACCGGGCTCGCGGGCGTCGGCCGCCCCGACCGATGCACCCGGTGGCGAACCTCAACTCCCAGCGGATCAAGCGGCAGCGGCTTCTCGGGGGCCTGATCAACGAGTACGAACGGGCCGCGTAAAACTATCTGGTCAGCACCGGTGACACACTTTTTGAACCCCACAGGCGTACTCGTGTTTCGCGGTTCTGGGTGGTCATGTTCCGGCTGCTGCCCAGGCTGCGAGGACCGCCTGGGTTTCTTGCGGGGTGACCAGGTCAGGGCGTGGGTTACGAAATCTCGCGGCGATGATCACCCGACGGAGCTTGATGACCATGTCGTCGTAGGACGGTTCGGTCTTCGTCGTGTACCACCGAGCCCGGGACCGATGAATAGCGGTGTCTTCAGGGGCATGTCCGTGCAGGGCGTACCAGACGGTGACCACGCTCAGGCAGGTCAGCCCGAAGGGCACGGTCCGTTCGACGGCGCGGCGGAGCCGGTTGCGGGCCTGGCCGACTCCGATGACTTGGCGGGCGTCGGCGAAGGCTTGCTCGATGCCCCACCGGGATGCGTAGCGGGCCACCAGGTCTTCGGCCGCTGATGTCAGGTCGGTGGTGACCAACGGAAGTCCGTAGCCGCGCTCGTCACGGTCGCTGGTGCGCGGTTTGTCGTCGCGGACCAGGACAACGCGCACGGTGCGAGTGTGAAACGACCCGTACCACAGGCAGATCACCTCGGCGACGTGCACGGTGTCAGTGCGCCCGTAGCGGCGGACTCGCGTGGTGCGCCACGTCGCGGTAGCCGCGAGATCGGATGGGGTTCCCAGCCGGGGACCTTTGGTGCGTGGCCGTCCCATCTTGCCGTTGTGGGGCGGGGCCAGCTCGTGTAGCACCGAGGTCACCTTCAACCGGGAGGTCCAGGTGATCTGGGGGGCCAGGCCACGCAGGTGCTCACCGACGTAGGCTGCGTCGCCGACCACGTGCACGGTGCGATCGGGGTGGCGGGCGGCGATGAGTTCGGCCATTTCCCGTGCGTAGGCGAGCTTTCCGGTGCGGCGGGGCCGCCATAATCGGGCCAGCACTGGTAGGCAGACCGGGCGGGACAGGAACGGGAGTTGCACGATGATTCCGGCGATGACCCAGCAGTTGCCGAACCCGATCGGCTTGGGGCCTTTCGCGGCGCCGTCGTGGTGCCAGGCCACGCCGAACACCTTCATTCCCGAGCGTTTGAACAGGGTGTCATCGACCGCGATGGTGATCGGTGATCCCGCGGGCAGCAGCCGGGCCACGATTAGATCGGCCAGGGCCAACCCGACCTGGTCGGTGCTCCAGCGGGCGGCGGCGAAGAACCGGTGCGCCCGACTGTGATGCCAGAGGCGTTCCAGCCCGGCGCCCAGCAGCATCCCGCAGACGGTTCGTCGGCGGGTCTGGGCGATCAACCCGAGGGCAAGGCCCTGGAACGTCGAGAATGTTGGTGCGGTGAAACAGGGCCGGAAGACCGCCAGCAGATCGGCCAGCGAGCCCGGTATGGTGCCATCGGGAAGCATCGACGGATCACTCTCACGAGGGTGGTGCAGACACCGTCGATGCTTCCCCCGTTACCCCTAAAGATCCACAACCCCGACCGTCAGCGTGTTCCTCGCAGAGCGATCACCAGTCAAGATCATCAAAAAGTGCGAAACACGAGGGCGTAGAGCGAGGATCTCGACGTCCTTCTCGCAGTGGCTCATTGGCAGTAGCCGCAGCACGGCGAAGGCGTGGGCGACGGCGAGATAGGCGAAGCGGATCAGCACGAGCCGTTCTCCGCGCTGGACGTCCTCACCGCCGAGAACCTCCGCACCGAGCTGATGTCCCTGTGGCACCAGGAGATATTACCCACCAAGGGAATCTGCATCGTCACCCACAACATCGAGGAGGCCGTCCAGCCCGCCGACCGCGTCCTGGTCCTCGGCGCCAACCCCGGCCACATCCGCTCCGAGGTCACTGTCGACCCCGCCCGCTCGCGCGACCGCAAAGCTGCGCGGCAGCCGAACGATTGGCATGCGCCACCTCCGCGATATCGACTACTCGCGGTCATTCCTGGTGTAGCGGATCCGGGTCGACGCCAAGACCATCGTCACGTGTCTGTTCTCACTCTACGGAACCTGTCGAATGCTGCCCGCAGGGACGCGTGCCGGTTTACCCCCGCCTTTTGCGGGTAGGTTGGGAGTGAGAGTTCGCAGCGATCGCCCTGGACCCGGCGGCCGTGACACCAACCGGCCCCGGAGGTCTTCTCGTGAACGTTCCTGTCCGTGCACGCACTGTCGTCGAGCCGGAACCGATGTTCGCCGGCGAGCAGTCCACTTCCAGGATGGTGTTGGTGGGGGTGTTCACGGCGGTGCCGATGGTGGCCCTGGCGGCTACCGTCCCCGCCGTGTGGGGCTGGGGCCTCAGCTGGCTCGACATCGGCCTCGCCGCCTTCTTCTACTGCCTGACCTGTCTGGGTGTGACCATCGGGTTCCACCGGTACCTCACCCACGGCGCGTTCAAGGCCAATCGGATGCTGCGGATCGCGTTGGCGGCCGCGGGCAGCGCGGCCATGCAGGGACCCGTTGTCACCTGGGTCGCCGACCACCGCCGCCACCACGCCTACGCCGACCGCGACGGGGATCCGCATTCGCCGTGGCGGTACGGCAGTTCCGCCACCGCCCTGGTGCGCGGATTCTGGCACGCGCATATGGGATGGCTGTTCGAACGGGACCTGACCAATGCCGCCCGCTTCGCCCCGGATCTGCTCGCGGACCGAGACATCCGGCGCGTCGATCGCTTGTTCCCGGTGCTCACCGCGGGAACACTGCTCGTTCCCGCCCTTGTCGGCGGGCTCGCCACCATGAGCTGGTGGGGCGCGCTGACCGCGTTCTTCTGGGCCGGTCTGGTGCGTGTCGCGGTGCTGCATCACGTCACGTGGTCGGTGAACTCGATCTGCCACATGATCGGTGACCGGCCGTTCACCGCGCGGGACCGCTCGGCGAACTTCTGGCCGCTGGCCATCGCCTCCATGGGCGAGTCGTGGCACAACTCCCACCACGCCGACCCCACCTGCGCGCGTCACGGCGTGCGGCGCGGGCAGATCGACATCTCGGCCCGGATCATCTGGGTCTTCGAGAAGGTCGGCTGGGCGACCAAGGTCCGCTGGCCCAGGCCGCAGCGCGTCGCCCGCAACCTGCGCCACGCCTGAAATCCGGCGGCGTCGTGAACACCGAACGGCCGCACTTCCCGCTCGCCGAGCTGTCCGCGGCCGGTGTCTCGGTCTGGCTCGACGACCTGTCCCGTGAGCTGCTCGCGGGCGGCGAGTTGGCGTCGCTCGTCGCCGACCGCCACGTCGTCGGCGTCACCACGAACCCCGCCGTTTTCGCCTCGGCACTGTCCAAAGGGGGCCGGTACGACGAGCAGTTGCGCGGGCTGGCACGGTCGGGAACTGAACTCGACGAGGCCGTTTTCGCCATCACCACCACGGATGCCCGAACCGGTTGCGAGGTGCTCCGACCGGTCCACGACCGCACCGACGGTGTCGACGGTCGGGTGTCGATCGAGGTCGATCCCCGCCTGGCCAGGGACACCGACGCCACCGTCTACCAGACACACGCGCTGTGGGACGAGGTCGGGCAGCCGAACCTGATGGTGAAGATCCCGGCCACCGCTGAGGGATTGCCGGCCATCACGGCGACGACCGCCCAGGGCATCAGCGTCAACGTCACCCTGATCTTCTCGCTGGAGCGCTACCGCCAGGTGATCAACGCCTTCGCCACCGGCCTGGAACAGGCCTGGCGCTCCGGGCGCGACCTGTCGGCTGTCCACTCGGTCGCGTCGTTCTTCGTCTCCCGCGTCGACACCGAGGTCGACCGCAGGCTGGACGCGATCGGCGGCGAAGACGCCTTTGCTCTGAAGGGAAAGGCGGCGGTGGCGAATGCTCGCCTGGCGCACCAGATCCACGAGGATTTCCTCGCGGGCTCACGCTGGCAGCGGCTGGCCGCCGCGGGTGCGCGTCCGCAACGGCCACTGTGGGCGTCCACCGGCGTCACGGACCCGTCCTGTCCCGACACCATGTATGTCACGGAACTTGTGGTGCAGGGAACCGTGAACACCATGAGCGGCAACACCTTGTCCGCCTTCGCCGAGCACGGTGCCGTCACCGGGGACACCGTGCACGGCTCCTACGAGGCCGCCAGGGAGTACTTCGAGACGTTGCGGCACCTCGGTGTCAGCTACCAGGACGTCACCGAAACCCTTGAGCGTGAGGGCATGGCCAAGTTCGAGGCGAGCTGGGACGACCTCAGCCGAGCGGTGTCCCTGCAACTGCTCGCCGACGTGAGTTGAATCCGCCGTCCGTGGAAGATGCGCCGAACAGCGCAGTTTGATCTCAAACCCTCGGCTGACCCAGCGTTCACGGCGGCGGGATGGCGGCCGTCGCGTCGGCTCGGACCGACCGGCCCCATGGTCACCATCGCGCCGGAGCTGTGCTGGGCCAGCTGGACCAAGGCGTGCGTGCAGTCGACAGCGGAGATGCCGGCACGGTGTCCAGCTCAGCGCGGTCGGATGTCAGCGGCGGTGTCCGCGGACGAGATGGCGCAGTTGGGTGATACGCGCGGTGCCCAGCACCAGCGTGAGCAGGATCCCGCCGACCGCGGCGATCAGCAGCATCAGAGCGAGGGAGGTGCTTGTGGACATCCACAGGAAGGAAACCTCGACACCACCGGTGTTCTGCACCATGAACACGATCAGCGCTATCGCGATGACGGCAGCGGCGCAGACACCCACCCAGGCGGCTCCGGTGCGAGTGCGGGGCACTGGTCGCCTCCCGGTCGGCTGTCCGACTTCCCCATGAGAGACGTCCTCCGACGGCGCGGGCAGGTGAGATTCCGGCGCTTGCTCGGCTACGGCAACGGTGCGATCACGATGGGCGAAGAGCATGACGGTACCTCGGTTCCGGGTGTGGCCGGGCGGGCTGGCACCTCGAAACGGGGGATGTCGTCGTGTCCGGATACTTGACAGTCTACGCCTGGCGGGTGGCCTTGGCCTCGGAATCGGCCGGCGAAATCGCCTTGACGACCGGGACGTGACACTCGGCCGGCGGACGTGGCGCGGGACCCGGCCGCGGCCGGATCATGCGCACGTCGCCGTGCCCGACCGAGGCCGAGATCAGCCGGGCGGAGGTGTCGATCTGGCTCCGCTACCGTGGTAGGTGACCCTTGGCTCGCCGGCTATCGCACGTCTTCCTTGATGTGGTCGAGCGCGTCGAGCACCTTGGCGGCCAGGTCTGAGAGCATCTTTCCCTCGCCGGGGTTGACCTTCTCGGCCAGCAGGGCCTGTTCCACGGTCGTGCGCCGTTGATCGTAGGTCTGGCTCATGAGACTTCCTCTGGACTGCTCACGCCCTCGGATCCTGGCCTGGTGACTTCCTGGCCGGACTATTCGATGTCGATACGGCGTCATCCGCGATGCTACGCCCGTCGACACCCACGCGTGGAAGTGCGCGAGGTGGAAGGCGGCGTAGTGTAGGTGGTGGCGTAGTGTAGGTGGTACCGAGAGCACCTCGCGCGTCGGCAGTCACGCCGGCGCCGTCCTCGGGACATCACACCACGGTCGCCAAGCGATCGAGTACAGGAGCACCGACATGTTGTCGGGCCCACACGTTCACGTCAGCCCCGCGCCGGTACGGCCGCGGCCGCTTCGGTTGAGTCTCAAACCCCAAGCGCCGACCACCGGCCACGTCGACGGCGGCTGGTGGCCCCGGTCCCGGGATCTGGCCACGGAACTGCCCGCGCTGGCCGCGGCGCTGGACGTCCGGCTGGGACCGGTGCATCGGATGGCGTTCGCCATGACCTCCTGGGGCCCGACGCCGCGTTGTGTCGAGGTCGATGGTCGGCGCGTCCGGTTGGACGGATTCCACTTCCAGGACAAGGACGTTGTGCACGTGCGTGGGCTGGACGGGCGGCGCCTCAGCCTGCTGGTGATCCCGCCGGAGGCGTCCGAGGCCGCCGGCCATGACGCGGTGATGGCCGCTGGTCGACGCGACAACGCCGATAGCCCGGCGACGATCCTGGCCGCGTCCGGTGTCCTGGCCGGCAATCCGATCCCTGACCCTCGTGTGGCTGCCGACGATGCCGAGGACCGCTGGGAGGGCGACGGGGGTCGCGTTGGCCGGCGGAGCTAGCGTGCCGCCGGCGGTGGTGCGGCGGTGGCTGTGATCATCCACAGGTCAGCCCCGTCGCGCGCCCCGGGTCACGTCACGACCGCCGCAGATCTTGAACGTGGCTACTGATAAGGGGTCCACCGGGCGGTGGTGTGGGCTGCGCGAAGGGATCGCAGCCGTAGACGTAGCTCCGCGCCGACCGCCGGATTCAGATAGGCGATGGGCAGCCCGACCGCGGCGAGCTTGAGTTCCCGAAGCTCGCGCAGGACCGGGAACCCCGGCCACGTGGTGATGTCGACGCCGTACGCGTCGACAAGCTGACGATGGACGTCCACCGCGCGTCCGAAGCGCAGCTGGCTGACCGCGAGCGGCACCAAGTCCCATTCCCGGGGCCCGACACACACCGTGTCCAGGTCGCACAGCACCGGTCCGGCCGGTGTCGTGATCATGTTGCCCAGGTGCGCGTCGCCGTGGATCACCCCGGCCGGCAGCGGATAGTCCAACGCGGCCAGCGCGGATTCGACCGCCTCGCAGCGCCGCCACAGGAAGTCGACGTCACCCCGGTCCCACCCATGCGTGGCGGTGATCCTGCTGCGCAGCTCGGCGATCGGGTTCCAGCTCGGGAGGCCGAGACCGGCGGTCCGAAGGTTGTGCAGGCGAGTGAGCAGGTCGCCGAGCTGAACGGCGGTCGGTGTCGCGCCGGTGTCGACGACCTCCTTCCAGAAGCTCACCGCATGCCGATCGAGGTGCACCGGGTTCGATATGCCCAGCAACGGTCTTACCGCCGGTATTCCGTGGGCGGCCAGCATCCGTCCGGCGGACACGGCGGTGTGGGCTCTATGCGCCAGCCCTTCGATCAGCGTGACGCGGACCATGACCCGGTGTCTAACCAGCCGGAACACCGCGTTGTTGACCAGACGGACCAATGCGGCGCCGGCGGGGTCCAACCCGACCTGCCGGCACGCCTGGGTCAGCACCGCCCACGGCGCACGCGGGTCGGACCCTGAGTCCACCGGATAAGTGCTCAACCTGGCTCCCTTTGCTCAGACGTGGGTCGCAGGAGTGGTTCGCCCGCGGCCATGCCGCGTGGAGGCATTCGAGCACCGTGTGTTCGTGATCGGGGATGCCTCCGGAATCGCGCAGGGTCCTGGCGCGGCATGAAGCACGCTGAGAGCGGCGTACTCGACGGACCGTACGGCGCGTCCGGACCCCGATCTACCGCCACTCGGGCACGGCATGGTCCGCACCGGTCGGTGACGACTGACCGGCTGATCCCTGAGGGCAATAGTCCTGGAGCCAATGGAGCACGCCAGGTTCGGAATGCCACCGGCTAACGTGAGGTGCGACGAGCAGTCCGCGTCGACAGCGGACCGCGGGATGGCGAATGTGAGCAGCGACCGCGCCGACCGGGTGGTGGCGGCCATCAACGACCTCGCTCGGGCCGAGGGAACGCCGGTCTCGGTCCGTCACGTGTGCCAGGCCTGTGCCAATGCGCTGCACGCCAGCGGTGTCGCACTGTACGTGATCGGGGATCTCGGACTGGGCGAACCGGTCCACGCCACCAACCCGGTCAGCGAACGTGTCGCCGAGTTGCAGGTCACCCTGGGCGAAGGCCCTGCCGTGCGGGCACTTGCCGACGTTCATCCGGTGGCGGCGCCCGATCTGTCCAACCGCCAGGCCCAACGCGACTGGCCGATCTTCGCAGCGCAGGTGTGGTCCATGGGCATTCGCGCGACGTTCGCGTACCCGCTGGCAATGGGCGCGATCGCGGTGGGCACTCTGGAGATTCATCGGGTTGTCCCGGGTGGATTGTCGGCCGCCGAGCGCATCGACGCGCTGCTGTACGCCGACGTGGCGATGCACCTGATACTCGACCGAGTGCACGACGTCCCCACCCGGGCGGAGCACGAACTGTTCGCCAGCGAGTTCGGGATGCGGTGGGCCGGGGTTCACCAGGCCGCTGGCATGGTTTCGGTGCAACTGGACACCGACCTCGTCACGGCCTTCCTGCGGCTGCGCGCCTATGCTTTCAGCACAGGTCGTCGCCTGTCGGCGGTCGCCGATGACGTGGTCGACCGCAAGCTGCGGTTCGTGCCGGACCCCACCGGCGACGCCGGACCCGAGACCTATCCGTGAAGACTCATTTCGGCGACGGTCTCGAAGACGACGCCGCTCCCGCACGGAGGTGCCGGCGCTCTGGGGGCGCCATGACCGCCCTGACCATCGACCGTCGAGCCGTTGTGCGCCGCCATCGAGCACGGCGACGGTTGACACCCAGTGCGTGCGCGCTGGTGTCCTGTGTTCCCCCAATGTGTGGAAAACCCGAACATTCTCGACTACGGGACCGTTCACGTCGTGGCATCTGGTCTAGGCTCGCTATGTTGTCGTCGACGGCGACCGGTCCGACCGGCTCTGCGGGAGCAGTAGCGGCCACCGGTGCTCGACGCACCACTCTGCCCTGGCCCCCGGCAGCCTTGTCCATCAACCATGACGGCCAGGCTGCGGATCCAACCACCGCCGCAGGGGCTCACTGAACAGACAGCCCGCTCAGGGGTTGCGGTCGTCTCGGCCGGCGACACCTGGGCCACGGCCGGCAGGTAGCGCTCCACGATGCCCTGGAGGCTCAGGCCGATGTCCGCATCCCCGCATGTCAACCGCCCTGGCAACGAACCCGACAGCTGGCTGCAGCGGACGTCAGCCGCTCTCCTCGATTGTTCGGAACCGCTCGATGTCAAGGCCGCTCTGGCGCTGGTCGGCGAGGCGGCGGCCAGGCATCGCTGCGTGCGCACAGCCGGACCACGGACGCCGAGGCCGCCGTACAGTCCGCAGGACGAACGGTTCAGCGAGTTGGTCAACGCGGCCGTCGACCGCGATCCTGTCGCGACGCAACGGGTGTTGGAGACGGTCCGACCGTTCCTGCTGCGGTACTGCCGAGCTCGACTCGGTCGGGTCGATCGGTCGTTCGCATCGGCCGACGATGTGGTTCAAGAGGTGTGCCTCTCGCTGGTCTCGGCCCTGCCCGCATATCAGGAGCGGGGGCAGCCGTTCCTGGCGTTCGTGTACGGCATCGCCAAGCACAAGGTCGCGGACGCGCACCGGGCGGCGGCCCACGACCGGTCGCTGCCGCTGGCCGAGGTGCCGGACCGGCCGGAGACCGCGGCCGGCCCTGAGCAGCAGGTGCTGCAGGCAGAGCTGAAAGTCCTCCTCGACGGGCTGCTCGCGACGCTGACGGACAAGCAACGCGAGATCGTGGTGTTGCGGGTCGTGGCCGGACTGTCGTCGGAGCAGACGGCCGATGCGGTCGGATCCACTCCGGGAGCGGTCCGGGTGGCCCAGCACCGGGCGCTGGCCAGGTTGCGCAAGCTTGCGACGCCACGGGAACCGTAACGCCGTGCGCGGGCCGGCGAGTGGCGCACCCGCGACGCCGGTCAGGCGACCCTGCGGCACTTGTCGACCACCAATGAATCGGGGGCCGGTCAGGCCTGCCGTCACGTGAGTCCACTGCGGATCGCCACGGCTCCGGGCGATGAACATGAGGACACCTACGCTTGTTCTGACGTTTCCGGACAGCTCGCTCCCCGGGAACACGTGGTGAATGCCCCACAGGTGCCCTGTGGGGCATTCACGCAAAGCCTGGCCGTCTCACACGATTGGCTGGTCAAGGACCCTCGCGGAATCGATGAACGGTTGGTCAGCCGGTGCAGTTGGGCACCGCGGGGACGCTGCCGACGCAGTTGTTCGGGGTGTTGGCGGTGATCGGGGTGTTCGTGGTGGTCATGGTGCCGCCCTGGCGGTAGACGCCGCCGGCGGTCAGTAGCGCATGGTTGGTGTTGATGGCGGTTTGGGTGAGGGTGGTCGCGGTGGAGTTGACCGCGGCGATGCCGCCGCCCTGCGCGCTGGTGTTGCCGGTGATGAACAACGGGCTGCCGGAGACGCCGGTGGTGGTCAGTGTGCCGCGCGTGCCGTTGTAGATTCCGCCGCCGTTGAGCAGTGCGCTGTTGTCGGCTACCGGGCTTCGGGTGAACGTGGCGGCGGGCGCGGTGCCGGAGGGGGTGTCGGCGTTGGCCAGACCGCCGCCGTTGAGGGTGGCGGTGTTGCCGGTCAGGCTGCTGTTGGTGAGGGTGACCGCGCCGTGGTTGAGGATCGCGCCGCCGTCGCCGACGGCGCTGCCGTTGGTGAGCGCGACGGATGTGGTGAGGGTGAGGCTGCCGGTGCTGCTGACCTCGGCGATGCGGAAGGGCAGCAGTGAGGTGCGGGTGATGGTGGCGGGGCCGATCATTTCGATGGGGGTGGTGATGACCGGCAATCCGTCGGTGAGGCCGCCGTGGGCGGAGGTCAGATTGTAGGTGCAGCCGCCCGCCAGCACGAGGGTGTCCGCGGCCGAGGTGGTGTTGGCGAGATTGACCGCCGCGACGAGAGCGTTTTCGCTGCAGGCCACCGGGATGGTGATCGCCTGAGCCGTGGCGGCGAGGGTGGCCATGCCGCCGGCCACGAGGGTGGCCCCGAACAAGGCCCGGACAATAACGCGCATACGTCTCATGACGCCTTCATTTCTTGGGATATAAAGGAGTATCCGCGTGGCGCGAGAGTGCGCGGACAGCGCGGCGTGAAAGCGAGAATTCTTGCCTCGTCATCCATGCCCGCGATCGTCGCGGATACATGACTCCACCGAGGTCTTGGGCGTCAAACGCACCCTACCGCGTCTCGACGGTCGCGAGTACCCCAGGCCCCCAGATGGCCCCATCTCGAGCGGTGTTCGCCTAATACGTTGAAAGTGCTCCGGTTCAGTGAGTGGTTGGGCGATGCGGATAGGCGTCGAGGGGGCTCTTTCCGTGCGGTTGTTCGTGCCGTTCCCGCTGATCGGAGAGTCTTTCTCAACAGGGATCCCCGATCGCGAGCAAGATCATATGCGGCGGGGGAGCGGGGATGGGCGCAGAGATGTTTGTCGGTATTCACCCGCGGTGGCCCGTTGTTCTACGGCGCCGCTCTCCATTCGGGTGACCAGCGGTTCCCGTCGGTTGATCACGCGTTCGCGCGGCAGGCCGATGGCGTCGCCACCGTCGATGAGCAGCGCCGGCCGGCGTGCGATGGAGGACAGGTACGGCTACCGTGTCGCAGTGCTGAAGTAGGCGGCGCGGCGTCCAATCCAGCGGTACATGCCGAAGGGCCGCCGCACGGACGGGGTCTTCGCCGCAGCGCGGTAGAAGACCCGTTTGCCGATCTCGATCAGCACCAGGTAGCCGAGGACCATGCCGGCAAGCGCGGCGAAGAACCCGCCGGGCAGTGGTTGGAAGCCCAGTGTGTTGGCCAGCGGCGTGGCGGGAAGGACAGCGCCGACGGCGACCACGCCCAGTGCGGCGAGCGTCAGCGGCAGGCTGGGATGGCTGCGGAAGAACGGGATGCGGCGAGTCCGGATCGCGAAGATCACCAGTGTCTGGGTGGCCAGCGACTCGACGAACCACCCGGAGCGGAACTGCTCCGGTCCGGAGTGGAACACCCACAGCATCACGCCGAAGGTGGCGAAGTCGAACACCGAGCTCAACGGCCCGAAAAAGATCATGAAGCGGCGGATGAACCCGATGTCCCAGTGCGACGGGCGACGCAACTGCTCGGGGTCGACGGTGTCGGTGGGGATCGCGAGCTGGCTGGTGTCGTAGAGCAGGTTGTTGAGCAGGATCTGGGAGGGCAGCATCGGCAGGAAGGACAGGAACAGCGACGCGCCCGCGGCGGAGAACATGTTGCCGAAGTTGCTGGAGGTGCCCATCAGCACGTATTTGATGGTGTTGGCGAAGATCCGTCGCCCTTCGACGACGCCGTCGGCGAGGACGTCGAGGTCCTTGTCCAGCAGGATCACGTCGGCGGCGTCCTTGGCGACGTCGGTGGCCGAGTCGACCGAGATGCCGACGTCGGCGGCGTGCAGGGCGAGGGCGTCATTGACGCCGTCTCCGAGGAACGCGACGCCTCCTCCGCTGGCCCGTTGGGCGCGCACGATGCGGGCTTTGTGCTCGGGGCTGACTCGGGCGAACACCGTCGTGCCCGCGATGGCCGCGGCGAGGTGGGAGTCGTCCATAGCGTCGAGGTCGGCGCCGGTCAGCGCACCACCCTCGATCAGTCCCAGATCGCGGCCGACCTTGACCGCGACGGCGGGATTGTCTCCGGTGACGACCTTCACCGCGATGCCGAGCTCGGCCAGCCGGCGCAGCGCCTTGGCCGCGTCCTGTTTGGGAGGGTCCAGGAAAACCAGTAGGCCCACCAGGTGCAAGTCACGTTCGTCGGCCGGTTCCGGTGGACGCGTGCCGGTGGCGGGACGGATGGCAACAGCGACGACGCGGTTACCCGCGGCGAACTCCGCCGCCAGCGCGTGACGTGTGGCCGCCGGGACGTCGACGCAGCGGTCCAGCACGCTCTCCGGTGCTCCCTTGGTAACCAACGTCAACTCACCGGCCGGGTCGCGGACCAGGGTGGAGACCATGCGGCGCTCGTGATCGAACGGCAACACGGCAACCCGCGCGTAGTCGGCGACCGCGGCCTGTCCGCTCGCGGCGGCCGGGGACTGCCACAACGCCTGATCGAGCGGGTTGCCGCCGACGACATTCTCGGTGCACAACAGACCCCAGCGCAGCACCATGTCAGCCGCATCGTCCTTGACGGGGACGGCGCGCATGTAGGCGATGCGGCCCTGGGTGAGGGTGCCGGTCTTGTCGGTGAACAGCACATCCACATCGCCGAGGTCCTCGATGCACACCAACCGTTTGACCAGCACTTTGAGCCGGCTCATTCGGCGCGACCCGGCCGCGAGACTGGTGGACACCACGGCGGGCAACAGCTGCGGGGTGATGCCGACCGCGATGGCCAGCGAGAACAGCAGCGCGTCGATGATCGGCTTGTGCAGCACCACGTTGATCATGAAGATCGATGTGGTGAGCGAGCCCGCGACGTACACCAACAGCATCGAGAACCGGCGCAGGCCAACCTGGAACGTGGTGTCGAGTTGGTGGGTGCTCAGTCCGGCGGCGATCTTGCCGAACTCGGTGTGTGCCCCCGTGGCCACCACGAGCCCGCGCGCGCCGCCGGCGTGCACCACAGTGCCCATCAGCGCGCATCCGGACAGCTCCGCCAGCGGCGTTCCCGGCGGCACGGCTGCGGTGTTCTTGTCCGCGGGCAACGATTCTCCGGTCAGGATCGACTCATCGCACTGCAGACCGGTCACCGCGATCAGGCGGAGGTCGGCAGGCACGACGTCACCAAGTCGCAGTCCGATCACATCGCCGGGCACGAGCGCGGTGACATCCACGGTGGCCGACCGTCCATCCCGGATCGCCTGTGTTTGATGGCGGATCTGGGAGTGCAGTGCCTCGGCGGCCTTCTCGGCGCGATATTCGTTGACGAAACCCAGGCCGACCGACACCGTGACGATCACGCCGATGATGATCGCGTCGCTGCGCTCGCCGACGAGGTAGGACGCGACGGCCGCTGCGAGCAGCAGTCCCAGCAACGGAGAGCGCAGTTGGTGCCAGAGCACCGGCGCCAGCCGAGCTCGGTGCGAGGACACCGCGTTCGGCCCCCACCGCGCCTGCCGACGCGCGACCTCGGTCTCTGACAATCCCGATTCCGCGGTCACCCCGTGAGCGCGCAACAGGTCCGCGGCGGAGCACGAGGCCGCGGACACGAGCCCGGTCGCGATGGTGATCGGCTGTTGCGCCGCGGACGCCGTCATCGTTTCGGGTTCACTCCACTATTTCGATTTCGCCGTGGTGACACGGGCCGGCCGCTGCGGACGCTCCAGCGCGCGTAGGCGGCATCGACGGCGTGGCGAAGTGTCCTCCAGGACGCAAGCGCCCTCGCTCGTGTGCGGCCGTACGGGGTACGGGTATCGGTGATGCCTCCCGGCTCAGCGTGGCGAACGTCCGCGCCGCCGGGGGCCCGAGCGGTGTCCAGCCGCCAGGACCAGGCATCTGTGGGCATGCTCAGTCCGGCGGGACATCTGTCAGCCTAGACTCGATTACGTGCTTTGAACCCGGCTCGAGCCGGAAATCTCCTGTCGCGCCGAAGCAACGCCTCGGTGGTAGGCTCACCAACACGCCTCGTTCGACGGCACCGGGCTCGACGCACGGTGTCGACCCCGGCCCCGCACGCGCTACGGCCCAGACCATGCTGAGGTCACGACGGCGGTCTCCCCTTCTCGCTGGCACACCGGTGCCGGACATGAGGCCAGCCATGCTCTTTCTCGTCCTCGTCGTCGTAGTCATTCTCTTGTTGTTGGTTGCCGCCAGTCTGCGCATGGTCCAGCAGTACGAGCAGGGCATCGTGTTCCTCGCCCGCGGTGAAAACGTTGGCACGTAAGAATGTCGATGACGGTGCCACCGGCTCCGGTAGCCGACTGACCGAAGGGTCCGGGAGGTGTCCGAGCCGGGCCGCCGTCCGCACCACCGATCGAGGGACCACCGCCGATGGCCGGCACTCCTTGCCGGGCCGAGGAGTCGGCGCTGGCGGAGCAGCAGGCTCGGCAGGATGAGGCCGGCGCAAGTCGAGAGCGAAACCTACGACGTGACAGTGCATCGGCGCATGGTCGGCGAGTGGCCGCCGAGGGCTCTGGTCCACCTGTCGGTGGACGCCGACCGGCTCGCCATCGGCCGGCACGGGCACTCGTGGCACGAGGAGAAACTGCTCGGTTCGGTGAGCGCGTACTGCGTGCGGCACGCGCGGTGCCCGGTCGTGATCATCCCGTCCCGACAGCCCGCTGAGCAGGGCCGCCGGCGTGTCGAATCCGCGACCGGCTGGCGGTCCGTCCGATTTGGACAGAGCAAGGACGGTCGTCCACCCCCGATCAGGAAGGCTTGGACAGTGGACCGCACGACGACGATGAGTGCACTGGCGTCCTCCGCGCCCACCTACGCCGAACGCGACCTCGAACTGGACCTGCGGTGGTGGGCGGCGGCGAACTACCTGACCGTCGCTCAGATCTATCTGAAGGCCAATCCGCTGCTGCGCGAACCGCTTTCTGTCGACGACATCAAGCCACGGCTGCTCGGGCACTGGGGCACCAGCCCTGGCCTTTCGATGATCTACACCTTGCTCAACCGGCTCATCCGCGACACCGGGACGGACTGCGTCTACATCACCGGCCCCGGCCATGGCGGTCCCGCGCTGCTGGCCAACGCCTACCTCGAAGGCACCTACAGCGAGATCTATCCGGACGTCCCCCTCGGCCTGGACGGACTCACCGCGCTGATACGGCAGTTCTCGACGCCCGGCGGCGTGCCCAGCCACGTGAGCGTGCAGACACCGGGCAGCATCCACGAGGGCGGCGAACTCGGCTACGCGCTCGCCCATGCCGCTGGCGCCGCCTTCGACCACCCCGACCTGCTGGTGGCGTGCGTGGTCGGCGACGGTGAGGCCGAAACCGGGCCACTGGCGGCATCCTGGAAGATCCCCGCGTTCCTCAACGCTCGCCGCGACGGCGCGGTGCTGCCGATCCTGCATCTCAACGGCTACAAGATCTCGGGGCCAACCGTGCTCGGCCGCGCCGCGGACGCCGATGTCATCGGCCTGCTCGAGGCACAGGGCTGGGCCCCGGTCGTCGTGGCCGGCGACAACCCGGCGGCCGTGTTCGCCGACCTGCACGACCAACTGGTCGCGGCGCACGCCCGGATCCGTGAGATCCAGTCCCAGGCCCGTATCGCGGGCACGAGAGCACCTGCGCCTGCACGCTGGCCGGCGATCATCCTGCGTACCCCGAAAGGCTGGACCGGTCCGGATGTCGTTGACGGCGTCCAGATCGAGGGCACCTTCCGCGCCCACCAGGTCCCCCTGTCCGGAGTGCGGGAGAACCCCGAGCACCTGCGGAGGCTGGAGCAGTGGCTGCGCTCCTACGCACCGCACACCCTGTTCGACGACGCCGGTCGCCTCGTCCCGGAGCTGGCAGCGCTCGCGCCTGACGGGGACAAGCGCATGTCGGCGACCCCCTATGCCAACGGCGGCCGACTGCTTCGACCGCTGGACATCCCCCCGCTGGCGGCCTACGCGCTGACCGTGCCGACGCCCGGCGTCGAGCGACACGAGAACACCCGACCGCTCGGCGAACTGCTGCGCGACATCTACCGCAACACCATCCGGGAATCCGACGGCGGCGGTGACTTCCGGCTGTTCTGCCCCGACGAGACGGCCAGCAACCGACTGGCCGCCGTCTTCGAGGTCACCGACCGCTGCCTGCAGGCGCCCGTCCTGCCCACCGACGACCACCTCTCACCCGAGGGCCGGGTGATGGAGGTGCTCTCCGAGCACCTGTGCCAGGGCTGGCTGGAGGGCTATCTGCTCTCCGGCCGACACGGCCTGTTCGCCACCTACGAGGCGTTCGCGATGGTGTCCGCGTCCATGCTGATCCAGCACACCAAATGGCTTCAGCACGCCGCCAAGCTGTCGTGGCGGGCGCCGGTGGCTTCGCTCAACGTGCTGCTCACCTCGACCTGCTGGCGCAACGACCACAACGGCTTCTCCCACCAGGGGCCGGGTTTGATCGACACCGCGATTCCGCTGGCCCCCGGCGTGGTGCGGATCTGGCTGCCGCCGGACGCCAACACCACGATCTCGATCGCCGAGCACTGCCTGCGCAGCCGCGACCACGTCAACCTGATCGTGGTCGACAAGCAACCGCACCTGCAGTACCTGACCATGGCGGAGGCCGACGCGCACTGTGCCGCCGGCGCCTCGGTGTGGGACTGGGCCGGCACGGACCACGACGGCGACGAGCCCGACATCGTGCTGGCCGCCGCCGGTGACGTGCCTACCCTGGAGACGTTGGCCGCGGCCAGGCTGCTGCGCGAGCATCTGCCGTACCTGCGGGTCCGAGTGGTCAACGTGGTCGATCTGATGGGCCTGCTGCCACCGGACGACCATCCGCACGGTTTCACCGACGAGAAGTTCGACGAGCTGTTCACCACCGACACCGACGTCGTGTTCGCCTTCCACGGCTACCCGCGCGCGGTGCACGAACTGTTGCACGGCCGCACCAACCCGGGCCGGTTCCACGTGCGGGGCTTCACCGAGCAGGGCACCACCACCACACCTTTCGACATGGTGGTGCTCAACCGGATGAGCCGCTACCACCTCGTCATCGAGGCTCTGCGCCGTACCCGTCGCGTTCCGCAGAACGGCTCGAAGCTCGCCGAGCACTGCCTGACCATGCTGGAGCGCCACCACAGCCACATCCGTGAGCACTTCGAGGACATGCCCGAAATCCAGGACTGGATCTGGACACGATGACCGACACCGATACGGCCGCCGCGGTGGTGCTGACGGTCAACCCGGGCTCCTCAAGCCTGAAGGCCGTGCTGCGCGACCCGGCTCCGTCGGTGACCGTCGAGGTGGAGCGGCTGGGTACCGACCGCGCCTGCTGGACCGAGTCGATCGCCGGCCACGCGCCCACCTCGATGCCGTTCGCCGGTGACCTGCCCGCCGCGATCGCCCAACTCGCCGAACTGGTGACTCGCCGGGACGTCCGGCCCGATGCGGTGGCGCACCGGGTCGTGCACGGCGGCCCGTCGTTCGACCGCGCCACGGTCATCACCGACGCCGTGCGCCAGGAGCTCTCCGGATTGGTGGCGTGGGCGCCGTTGCATCTGCCCGGTGACCTTGCCAGCATCGACGCCGCCCGCGCCGCGTGGCCCGACGTGGTGCACGTCGCCTGCTTCGACACCGCCTTCCACCACACCCAGCCCGACGAGGCCCGCCGCCTGCCGCTGCCCACATGGGTCGATCAACTCGGGCTGCGTCGCTACGGATTCCACGGCCTTTCCGTGCAATCGATCCTCGACGCCGTGCCCGACATCGGCGACGCGACGGTGGCGCACCTGGGCAGTGGCTGCTCCGTGACCGCGGTCCACGACGGGCGGTCGACGCACAACAGCATGTCGCTGACCCCCACGGGCGGCGTCATGTCAGGCACCCGCAGCGGCGACCTGGATCCCGAGATCCCCCTGCTGCTGCTCGATCAGCCCGACGCCACCGCCGACACCGTGCGCGATCTGCTCGACCACCACTCCGGATTGGCCGGTCTCGCGGACGGCGTGCACGACGTGCGTGACCTGCTCGCCGCCCGTGACCATGATCCGGTCGCCGACCTCGCGCTGCGGGTGTTCACCCGGGATGTCGCCATGGCCATCGCCGCCGCGGCCGCCACGGTGCCCCGCTGGGACACCCTCGTGTTCACCGGTGGCATCGGTGAACACGCCCCTGCCGTGTCCGGCGACATCTGCCGCCGCCTGACGGGCCTGCGCCTGGCTGGCCCACGACTGGCGTCTGGAACCGAGCCGTGCGCCGGTATGCGCGAGCTGGCGGCGACCGGCCTGCGAGTCATGGTCGTGCCAGCCGACGAAGCCGCCGTCATGGACCGTGAGACCCGAGCGCTGCTCGCGGCCGTGTCGGACGAGCCTCGGTCGCTCTGGTGTTGACCGAGCGGGGATCACGACGGGTGAACGACGATGAAGTCGGCGGCGGCGCCGGCCAGGTCTGGTTCGTCGCCACCGAACGGCCTACATCTTGGACCGGTTGGTGAGGGCTGGTGTGCCGAGCAGGTCGTGGGTTCCGGTGGTGCCGGCGACGACCGCGCGGGCGACCTCGCTCAGCTTCAGGTTGCGGCTGCGGGCATAGCCCCGCAGTGCGGCGAACGCGCCGCCCATGTCGATGCCGAGGCGTTCCGCGATCAGCCCCTTGGCCTGCTCGATGACGATCCGACTGTTGAGGGCGGTCTGCAGTTGCTCGGTGACGATCTCCTGGTTGCGGATCGCGCGTTCCTGTAGCAGCCCGACAGTGGCCACGTCGGCCAGCGCCGTGGCCGTTCGCAGAGCCTTGTCGGTCAACTCACCGGCGTTGGTGCGGAACAGGTTGAGCGCGCCGATGACCTCGCCGCGCAGCCGCATCGGAAGTGCGTCCACCGCGGCGAACCCGCCGTCGACGGCCGCCGCGGCGAACCGCGGCCACCGCCCGCCCGCGACGGCCAGGTCCGGATGGCTGACCCGGGTGCCGGTCCGGAAGGCGTCCAGACACGGGCCTTGGTCGCTCTGCAACTGGAACAGCTCCAGCAGCCGGACCTGTTCGTCGGAGTTGGCGATCAGCCGCAGTCGGCCGTTCTGGTCGGCCAGCAGCAGCCCGGCCGCGTCGACGTCCAGCAGTTCGACGCACCGGTCCACCAGCAGGTGCATGAAGTCGATCACGTCGAAGTCGTCGGTCAGGGTGTCCGCGAGTTCGACGAAGGTTTCCAGGAGACGGTCGTCGTCTATCGGTCTCACCTCCATCGGTTCGCTCAGCGTAGTGCCGTTGTGGTCACGTCGTGTCTTCCGTCGGTTCGAAGCGCAGCCTGCGGGCGACCACGTCGGCGGCCAGCTCCGCCAGCGGCCGCTGACCGGCGAACGCCCGCGCCCGCAGCCGGGCGAAAGCCTCCTCCATCCCCACGCCGAGCTGACCGGAGATCATCCCGGTGGCCTGGTGCACCTGCGGATCGTGCAGCGGCAGGCCGTCGGCGCGATCGGCCGAGCCGGCACGCCGGTCGGCCTGCTCATCCAACAGCAGTCTCAGCGCGAGTCCCGCCAACGCCAGCGCGTCGGTCAGCTTCGCCGGCTCCAACGACCCGGCCTGTGCTCGATGCAGTGCCAGCACTCCAGCCCGGATCGCACCGACACACAACGGAAACGCGAACAGCGCGTGGGCGCCGGCGTCGACCGCCAGCGGCGTGAACAACGGCCAGCGGAGCTGCGTGCCCGGGGCGTCGAGATCAGTGACGAGCACCGGACCGCCGCCGCGTTCCGCGTCCACGCACGGCCCCTCGCCGACGGTGAGCTGCAACTCCGCCAGGCCCGCGCCCAACGCGTCGGTGGCATACCGTGTTTCGGGCCAACCGGAACCAGGATCCACCGTCAGGGTGGCCCCGCTGACGTCAAGCCTGTCGACGGCGGTCTCACACAGCAGGCCGATCGACACCGGCTCCCCGAGAGCGGCCGCGTGGTCGGCGACCCACGAACCCGCCCGCGCGAGCGGGTTGGCACCACCGTGGCCTGACATGGCAATCGCCTGGCTTTCGGACCAGTGGCGGTGACACACCTGAGCCGTCGACACCCGAGGCCCGGGGTTCATCGCCATCACTTCCGGTCAGCGGCAGTCGGCCAGGGCGCAGCTGACCGAGGGCAGCACGTGGAACACGTCGAGGAGGCCGGAGAGCTCCATCGGGCGTAGGACGGCACGACACTGGACGGCGAGGCACAGGCGCACCTGGCAGGCACGGGCCACCTCCCGCGCTTCCACCAGCATCTGCAACCCGCCACAGGAGAAGAAACTCACGCCGTTCAGGTCGACCACCACGGCGGTCGTGGCCCCCATGACCGCGCGCATCAGTTCGACCTTCACCGGGGAGATGGTCATCATGTCCACCGCACCGGCGACACGCACCACCGACACGTCACCGACGCGTCCGACATCGACGATGATCGCGGGCAGGCCGGACCGTGCCCAGGCGGGGATGGGGAGTAGCTGATCGACGGACATGGCGGGTGCTCCTCTTGTCGCTGCCGACACGAGGAACATCCCTGTAGTTGGCGAATGCCGACGACCGAGCCCCGTGTGGCAGGGTCTCGACCGAACTCCAACATTATTCCCACGGCGACCCGTCCACAACCGCTGATCGACGGATCTGGCAGGACGCCCTGTTCGAGTGACTGGTCCTCACCAGCTCAGGTCGACCGCAAGGGACACGGCGCCAACAAGTCCATTCGGGACTGTCGGCGCCGGGCGCGGCGCCGGTCACCGCTGCGCTCGCCGGGCCGGGCGCTCACCGCCTGCCATGATCGCGGTGAGGTCGGCGGTTCCGTTGGCCACGGTGAAGGCCAACGCGGACAGACGAAGGTTGTGCGAGCGGGCGTAACCGCGGAGCGCGGTGAAGGCGTGGTCCATGTCCACGCCGGCGTGCGCGGACAGCACGCCCTTGGCCTGCTCGATGACCACGCGGGAGTTCAGCGCGGTCTGGAGTTGTTCGACCAGGACCGTATTGTCGTCGATGGCCCGTTGTTGCAGCATGCCGATCGTGGCCACGTCAGCAAGGGCCTGACCGAGCTGCACGCTGGCCGGGTCCACGCCGTTCGGCTCGGCCTTGAACAGGTTCAACGCCCCGATCACATTGCGGCGCAACCGCATCGGCACCGCGTGCGTCGCGACGAACCCCGCGGCGACGGCGGCCGGGGCGAACCGGGGCCAGCGAGCCTCGTCGGCGGCCAGATTCGCGCTGTAGACGGGCAGACCGGTGCGGACACAGTCCAGGCACGGCCCATCGTCGGTCTGCACTGCGAACAGCTCGACCAACCTGGCCTGCTCGGAGGAGGCCGCGGCCATCCGCAGCGCCCCTCGGTGATCGGACAGCACGACGCCGGCCGCGGCGACATCGAGCAACTCGACGCACCGCTCGACGAGCATGCTCAGGAACTCCAGCATGTCGAAGTCATCGACCAGGGTGTCCGCCAGTTCGACGAACACCCGTGCCAGCCGCTGTTCGTGATGGTCGTTCACCCGTGCTCCCTTCGCATCGCGTTGCTGTTCAGTTCTCGGTGTCCAGTAGCAGGCTGCGGTCGACGATCCGCCGGGCCACCACCGCGACGGCCAGTTCGTGGACGTAGGCATAGGCCCGGATCCGCAGCAGCGCCGCCTGCACGCTGATGCCCAGCTGGTAGCTGACCACACCGGTGGCCTGATGGACCTCGGCGTGGATGTCGGAGATCCAGCCCACGTCGTCGGGAGCGCGCCCGGCGACCTCGGCCAGCAGCGCTTCGAATGCCATCTCGGCCAGCAGCAGCCCGCAGGCGACGTGGTCGGGGCTGAGGGGGCCGGGCGTGGTGCGGTGGCAGTCCAGCGAGCCCAGGGCGATGGCCCCCAGGGTCAGTGGGAACGCGAACAGGGCGGCGGCGCCGATGTGCTGGGCGTCGGGGCAGAAGGCCGGCCAGCGGGCGCGGGCCGCGGCCAGGTCGGGCACCAGCACCGGGGCGCCGGAGGTGACCGCGGTCAGCCCCGGGCCTTCGCCGACGGTCAACTGGAGGTCTTCCAGTCGAGCGGCGACGGGGTCGCTGGCATGCACCAGGCGCTGTTGGGCCTGCGCGGTGCCGGCCCGGCTGACCAGCGTCACGCCGGCCCCGTCGACCTGGAGTTCCAGCACCGCCACCGAGCAGATCCGGGTCAACGCGCCGATGCTGTGGTCGCCGTTGACCGCGAGCAGCGCGTGCAGCCGCTGCCGATGGTTCTCGATCACGACACCGCCAGTCCGGCCGCGGTGAAAGGTTGCCGGCGCTCACAGCGTCCACCGACCCGTCTCGTCACTGGCCGCTGTCGGCGAAGGCCAGGAGATCCGGCGGCAGGGTGACCGTGGGCGGCCGGCGCACCGTCGATCTCAACGTACCCAGGTATCCGCAGGTCGGAGCCTCATTCGTGGTCGGTTGCCGCTGTACGGCCGCCGCCGGGGGCAACGCCGTGGCGCTCATCTGCACCTCCTGATCACACCGGGGCGAGCCACCAGTGGTCTGGGGTGGTCGGATGACACGATGTCGTAGGCGACGCGGCCACACGCCGCGTCTGTCACCAACACTCCCACAGTGGTGCCTGAGCGGGAACGAGCCGGGCCGAACGCCACTCAATCTTCATCACAGTGGACCCGTTGGAATGAGGAGCGGCGGCTCAGCCATCCAGGACCGCGGCCGCCGCCTGGGCCGAAACGCCGTAGCACGCGGCGCAGAGGATCTCGCCGGTTGCGGTGTGGGTCGCGACGAGCACGCTGTGGCCCGAGCGGTCGCACGCCGCGCAACGGACGACCACCGGGAACAGCAGGCTGTGCAGCGTCGATCCGTGCAGTGGCGGATAGGAGAACAGCACCGGCAGGTCGTCGATGCCGACGCCATCGGGTCCCGGGACCGGTGACCGCTGCGACGGGACTTGACTGACGATCATGACCGCTCCTCCGACGTCCACCGGCGCCACCAGGGGCTGGAGCAGCATCAACCAACCCGGTCGACGTTACGGCATTCCGCCCGGTCCGGCGACGCGTGCTCGCCGGGTGGCCGGGTGCACGACGAGGACCGGGCACGGGGCGTGGTGCAACGCCGTCTTCGTGACGACGCCCGGATTCGACGGCCGACCGGCGGATTGACCCCGACCGAGCACGATCAGGTCGGAACCGTCGCTGTTGGCGATCACCTCGTGGGGCAGAGTCCGCACCGTGGTCACCGTGGTCCGCAGCCGCAGGGTCGCGATCCGCACCTTCTCGGCGAACACGCAGTCGTCCATGGCGGTGGGCGGCTCCGCGTGCACGACCTCCATCCGCGAGTGATGGGAGGTCGCCATGGCGGCCGCGTGTGCCACGACGGTCTCGTCGTCCACGCCGCCGCTGACCATCGCGGTGACGCACCGGTTCTCGCCGCGTTGGGCTGTGCCCCGGCCACGTACGACAAGCACGTCGCAGTGCGCCGCCGCAACCGTGGGCAGCACCGCCTCGCCGAGACCCAGCAGCCGATGCCGGTGACCCCGGCAGCCCATCACCACCAGGTCGCTGGTCGCACTCGCGTCCGCCAACGTCGACACCGGGTCGTCGGTCGCTGGGTGTAGCACCCGCAGCCGGGCGCCGCGCAGCCGTGCGTGTTCCGTTCCCCAGGACAGCGCGCGGTCGCCCCAGTACGAGCCGTCGGTGCCGACGGTGACACGTTCCGGCGCCGTGCCGGCGCGGACCTGACTTGTCATGGCTGGCTCATCTCCTCGTGTCTGGTTGCCGCATTCGCCGTGTGGCAGGCGCGATCATTTTCCCTCGGCCCAGCAACGATCGCCGGCCTGGTCACCCGTCAGCAGATCATCCTCGCCAGGCAGGAATGTCTGGACGAGCTGGAGCGGCGGGACCGCCCCGGCTTCGCGCGTCGGCCGGCCAGCGCCGCCCGTGCCGGCAGCGATCCCCGCCCGTACCTCAGTCCCGGTGGCTGACGTGCGATGGTCGGCCCTGCCGTCAGCGAGCGACGCTCAACTCGTTGGTGACGTTGGTGACTCCCGGCGTGAACCAGGCCGCGTGCTCGGCCTGCCGCCGTTCGGCGAGCGAGGACACGGAGCCGGTCAATCTGATCTTGCTGCCGGTGACGTCGATGTGGATGCGTCGCGCGTTCACCTGTGCGTCGCGCACCAGGGCCGCGGTGATCCGGGTCTTGGCGTCCGGCCCAGAGACCTCGACGGTCGGCTTGAGAGTGATCATGTTGTGCACGCCGGTCACGCCGGGCAGCGCGGTCACGGCCTGCTGGGCGGCCTCACGCTGGTACTGCCAGGTCACCACGCCGGACAAGGTGATCACGTGATCGTGCACGCTGGTCTGTACGGAGCCGCGCGGCAGGATCACGGTCAGATGGTCGAACACGGTCGCTGCCTCGCGGGCGAGGTCGCTGTCGTCGGGCATGTCCGAGGTGTGCCGCACCACCATCTCGTCGGCCACGGCCACGACGCCGTGTACCCGCATCGCCGCGTGCAGTGCGGCCTCGTGCTCGGGATAGGAACGCACGTCACCCGACAGCGTCACGGCGCCGTCGGTGATCGCCACGTCGATCCGGTCGGCGTCAACGCTCGCGGTCCACGCGAGCTCGTCCATGATCGCGGTCTTGAGCTGGCTGTCGTTCTGTAGCTGGGTGAACGTCATGTCCCCATCCTGTTCTCGATGCCGGGCCTATCCCGGAGGCCTGCGCCTCCCCGGCACGGACCGTTCACGCGTCGGCGGCCCACGCGGCGTCCAGTTCAACGACGACATGGTTCACCGAGCCGGCTCGCGTGACGGTGCTGGGCCGGCCGCAGTCGCGCAGCACCCGCAGCATCGCGGTGTTCTCGACGAGCACCTCTGCCGTGAATCGCCGCAGCCCGGCCGCTTGCGCCAAGGACACCAGGTCCCGCAACAGAATCGTGCCGATGCCCTGGGTCTGCGCGCGGTGCGCCACGACAACGGCGATGTCTGCCGAGACCGAGTTCGAGGCCACCTCGTAGCTGGCCACGCCGACGAGTCGGTCGTCGACGAACGCGCCGATGGCCGCCCGGCGCGCGACGTCGCTGACCAGTCGGTCGACGAACTGTGGCAGGCGGGCGGGCCGAAGTGTGAAGAATCGGAGGTAGGTGTCGCGCTCGGAGAGGTCGTCGTGCAGTTCGCGCACGGCGGGGCCGTCCGCCGTGCGCAGTTGGCGGACCATCGGGACGGGGTTCATCGGGACGGCTCGTGCCGGCGGGCGCTGACCTCGACCGAGCCGACGCCGGCGACCGCCTCGGCGATGACCCTGGCGACGTGACGGTCGGTCGCGTCATCCAGGCCGTCGACGATGGTGACGGCGCCGTCGTGCACCGACACGGTCCAGTGGTCACGGCCACGGTAGGCGGCCAGATGGGACCGCACGGCCGCCGCGATCGACATGTCGTCCCTGGCGACCAGTTTCAGCAGGTCGTGCCGGGTGAGTACGCCGATGACGCCCATGGCGTCCACGACGGGGACGCTGCGGACCTGGGCGGCGAGCATCGTCCGGGCGACGTCGCGGACGTCGGTGTCCGGCGTGACACTGACGGCGGGCTTGGTCATCACCTGGTCGACGGTGGCAGCGGGCTTGCTCGCCGGGGGATCGACCAAGGGCTCCGCTTCCCGCCAGATGCGGCTGCGGCCGTCCGGCAGGATGCGGTCGCCCACCAGGTCGGTCTCGGTGACCATGCCGAGCAGCCGTCCGTTGCCGTCGACCACGGGCGCGCCGGTGAACCCGTTGGCCGACAGTATTTTCGCCGCCTCCCGCACCGACCGCTCGGGGTGCAGAGTCACCGCGGGGCTGCTCATCACGTCCTGTGCTCTCACGTCAGTTCCTCACAGCCCTGCCGTCGCGGGCATCGTCCTGGTTCCCGGGCCGGGTGACCGTCTGGCGCGGTGCGGACCCGGCGCGGCCATGTCCGTGTTCGGTCAGTTCTGTTCATCGACGGTTGTCGCATCGGGGCTCCGGACGCCCATGTCACGAGTCGCGCGCATCCCACACCTCCTGATCACACCGGAAACGGGCCATCAGGGTCTCGGATGGTCGGACACCTCACCGTCGCACAGTTCGGCGAGGCACGAAAGTGCCTGGCGAACCGGATATTCGGGTGGTCATCGGCCCGTACCGCCCGGCCGCGGTCGGCCGGACGGATCCCGTCGTCGGCAGGGTTTACTGGACCGAACCCGGGGTGGGCACGGCCCGGTCGTACTCCCCGGCGCCGTTGGCGATGCGCGGCGTGGGCGCCGTCGTCTGCCCGGCCTGGCTCGCGGCCGCGGTCTCGCGGGCGAGGAACGAGCCGAGCTCGCCGATGGTGCTCATCAGCGGGGCGGGGAACACGACGGTGGTGTTCTTGTCCACGCCGATCTCGACCAGGCTCTGCAGGTTGCGCAGTTGCAGCGCGAGTGGGTGGGCGACCATGACGTCGCTGGCCTCGCCGAGCGCGGCGGCCGCGAGCAACTCGCCCTCGGCGTTGATGATCTTGGCGCGCTTCTCCCGCTCGGCCTCGGCCTGGCGGGCCATCGCGCGCTTCATGGTGTCGGGCAGCTGGATGTCCTTGAGCTCAACCAGGGTGACCTCGACGCCCCAGTCCAGGGTGGCGACGTCGAGGATCTTGCGGATGTCGAGGTTGATCTTGTCGGTCTCCGACAGCGTCTGGTCCAGGGTGTGCTGGCCGACGACCTTGCGCAGGGTGGTCTGGGCGATCTGGTCGATGGCCGCGTCGACGTTCTCGATCGCCACGACGGACTTCACCGGGTCGACGACCCGGAAGTAGGCGACGGCGGAGACGTCGACGCTGACGTTGTCGCGGGTGATGATGCCCTGGGACTGGATCGGCATCGTGATGATCCGCAGCGCCACCCGGCGCAGCACGTCGACGAACGGGATGATCACGCGCAGGCCCGGTTCGCGGGTGCCCTGCACCCGGCCGAAGCGGAACAACACGCCCCGCTCGTACTGTTTGATGATCTTCAGCGCGGTCGCCAGCAAGATCAGCGCGACGACGACGACAAGGACGATGATGACAACGTTCATGGTGTGCCTCGTTGTGGTGTAGGAGAAATCAGGACGGTCAGTCGCGTCGCCGGCGGGTGGCGCAGACCGCCGCCTCGGTGCGGTGGGCGAAGCCCAGCTTGTGCGGGACCGACGAGACGTCGTTCTTCACCGTCTTCCCGGCCAGGTGCAGCTGCCCGGCGATCAGCTCCAGGATGCGGCGTTCCTGCGGCTCAGCGACGCGTAGCGCGGGTCCTGCGCGCCGCCACGACGTCGCAGCCGGGCGAGCACGGTGGCCGCGACTCCCGGGGCCAGCAGCGACTCGCCGCCGGCGACCGCGCGCACAGTGCCGGTCAGCTCGGTGCCCGTCACCTGCTTGAGCAGATGGCCCGCCGCGCCGGCCATCAGACAGGTCGGTGGCGGCTCGATAGACGACCGGATCTCCGACAGACGCTCACACCGTGTCCGTCGGGCAACCGCACGTCGAGGATCGCCACATCTGGACGCGGCTTGGGGATCCGCGCCAGCGCCTGGGCCGCGGTCGCCGCCTCGCCGACGACGAGGATGTCCGGCTCGGTGTCGAGCAACGGCAAGATACCGCGTCGAACCACCTCGTGGTCGGCGAACAGGAACACGGAGATGACCATCGGCTGACCTCCGTCCGGCCGCAGCCGACGCGGCGTCGCTGGGTTCGACTGTACGCCTGCGGAGCCGGCGGCGCGCGGTTTCACTTTTCTTTTCCGGCAAGGTGATTGGCCTCTCGACACAAGCCGGGCGCTTCGGCCCGAGTCAGGCTCGGACCGGGCATCGAAGGCGTCGCCCCACCGCGTCGCCCGTTCGACCAAACTGGCCAGTCCACTGTGACGCGACAGGCCGGCCGGGACGCCGCGGCCGTCATCCCTGACGAGCAGGCGCAGCCGGCTGCCGGCGCTGTCCACGTCCACTTCGACCCAGACGGCACACGCGGCAGATCGCCGCGCAGGCTCGGCCAGTCGCTGATGGTCCTCGCGGGCGCGGGCGAACTCGATGGCCAGCGCGGCGTTTTCGACGACACTGCTGTCCTGTGCATGTCGGCCCGGGTGAACGGCTGTGCGTCTCGATGCCGGGCCGGCATGAGCACGCCGAACCGGTACCTGCCGATGGCCATCGGCACCGGCATTGCCGAGCCCACTCGCCGGTTTGTTCGGCGCGCGCACCCAACCAGCGGGCTGAATTCCCGCCCAGGTCGTCGATGAGCGGGGGCGTGTCGGTCGCCGTCACCTGTCGCACAGCGGTCGCGGAGCGTGGAATCGTTGTGCCCAGAGGGATTCCGCCGTGGTCACCGTCGACACCGCCCACCACGAGGTCGGACGTTCACCACGCGGACAGACGATCGCGGCGACAACTGCCCGCGCCACCGCACGAGCCTGGCGTGCCACCAGTGCGAGTGCGGTCGGCGCATGCTCGTCGCCGAGCAGCACCGACATGGGCGGCCGGCCCGGCGGGACACCGAACGACTGCGGGCGTTCGACGAAGTCACACAGGTTCAGCGGCGCCGGCATGGCGTCGCCGACGAGCTCCCTGGCGGAGCTCGAGATCCGGTGCAGCACATCGGGAAGGCTCGGGTCGCTGGCGACACCAGCGACGGCGTCGAGCAGTCGGCGTGTCCTGCTCCGCGGCTCTCGGGCCTGAAGTCACGCTGTCACTTCGATTTCGGTTCAGGCGCGGCGCATCCGATCGAGTAGTTCCGGCAGTGCGACGGTGGCCACCGCGATCGTCGCGTCGCTGGCGCCGTAGGGAATGACCACGGTGTCGCGGTGCAGCAGTCCGCCGCAGGAGTAGACGACATTGGGCACGTAGCCGTCGCGTTCGGTGGCGTCCGCGCTCAGCAGTGGTTCCGGCAGTGCGGCGAGCACCCGCTCGGGATTGTCGAGGTCGAGCAGCATGGCGCCGATGGAGTAGACCCGCATCGGGCCGACGCCGTGGGTGAGCACCAGCCAGCCGTGCTCGGTCTCGATCGGCGAGCCGCAGTTGCCCACCTGCACCAGTTCCCAGTCCCGGGCCGGGGCCTGCAGTGTGTGCGGGTCCTGCCAGGTCTGGATGTTCTGGGAGGTCACGATGCTGGTGCTCTCGGCGTCGCCACGGGACAGCGCGACGAACCGGCCGCCGACACGACGCGGAAACAGCGCCATGCCCTTGTTCCGGGCGGCCGTCCCCGTCATCTGCGAGACGTTGAAGGTGCGGAAGTCCTTTGTGTGTAACAGTTGTGGTGTCACCTCGTCACCGTCGAACGCCGTGTAGGTGGCGTAGTAGGCTGCTGTGCCGTCGTCGTGGACGAACCGGGTGAACCGCGCGTCCTCCATGCCCTGGCACTCGGCAGGACCCGTCGGCCACAGCACGCGTTCGCTCAGCGAACGGTCGTCGGGAAACTCCGTGACGTAGTTGTTGGCGGCGATCCACCGGATCTGCTCGATCGTCCGGTACGCGCTGGGCCGTGACACCAGCCGCGGGTGCAGTTCGTCGAGCACGTCGTCGAGTTCGGCCGTGGTGAACCGCTCCGGCAGGCGACGACGCAGCACGACGCGTATCTCGTCGTCGTGGCCGAAGTCGAGGAGCTTGCCGTCGAACAGTGCCCGCTCGTAGGCGGGGGGACGGGACCGACCGACGGTGAGGAAACGGCGAGGCGGGTCGATGCGTGGTTGACCGTCCGCGCCGATCACGCCGGTGCGGAAACCGATCGAGGACAGGTGGCCCTCGCCGATGCCCCGCACACTCAGCACGAACCGCAGCTCGCCGTCGGCCAGGCCGGACTGATCGGGGTGGGCGACCATCGACGGGTTGCACAGCGCGGCGGCCTCCACCGCGTACTCGTGGGTGAAGTACGCGCCGATCAGTTGCCGGCGTTGCGCTGACACGTCCAGCCGCTTGTCGAGGCGGTGACTGACGATGTCGAAGTGCTCGGCGAAAGTTTCCGCCAGGCGTGGATGGCGCCCGGCGAACAGCCGCGTGGTCCGCAGCAGCGTCTCGGTCACGGTCTGCTCGTCCATGGCCAGCACGCGCCGGATCACGACGGCGGACCGGCTGTCGTGCTCGGGTCGTTCCTCACCCGGGATGAACAGTTTCGTGATCACCCGGCGGGGATCGGGCAGCAGCCGCAGCGGCGTGCGGACGGCCAGGGCGGGGTCGAGGCCCGGTGAAGTGGTCAACGGATCTCCTTGGCGAACTGTCGATGGTGCTGAAGGGTGGAGATCAGCGCGAGCGTCGACTCCGCGCCCTGGTTCTCGTTGCGGCCGACCCGGTGCAGCCCGTCGTAGCCGCCACCGGTGCGCGGATCGTGCAACGGGATGCCGGCGTCGTTGTCGCCGAGGAACCAGTCGCCGGCCAGTCGGCACCCATCGGCCCACAGCTCGTCGCCGGTGACGGCGAACGCCCTGGCGCAGGCGTCGGCGATGGCGGCGACCTCGATGGGTTGCTGGTCGAACGCCGGGCGCTGCTCGCCGAGCTGCCAGCCCCCGACCGGGACGGGTGACAGGTGACCGCCACGGGTCTCCGCGGTCAGCAACCAGTCGAGCAGCCGCAGGCCGCGGGCAAGGATCTCCTTGTCGGCACAGGCGTTGCCGGCGGCGATGAGCACCTCGGGCAGCAGCGCGTTCGCGTAGTACAGCCGGTGTTCGGGCCAGGGCCATTCGGCGTCCGGACGCGGACCGCCGATCACGGCGGCGGCGTCCGCCAGCAGCGCGACGGCCAGTCCGTGCGTGGGGCGGTCCACCAGGACCTCTGCGGCGCCGAGCGCGGCGAAGGCCATCGACCGTACCGACGGCGGGCGGTGCGCGGCGCTCGCCTCGAAGCGGGCCAGCGCGGTCTGGCGGACCCACGGAGCGGGGCCGCGGGCCACAGCGGTGCCCAGGGCCCACAGGGCACGGCCCCACCAGTCGCCCAGGCCCGGCTCGTCCTGCCAGCGCCGGTCGTATCCCAGCCGGTTGTGGAAGCGTCCGTCGTCCTCCTGCGCGTGTACGACGAAGGCGAGATAGCGCTCGAGCAGGCGGACCATGGCGTCGGTTGGCTCTGGCTCACGGCACAGCACCACCAGCCCGCGTGCGACGTCGTCGAGGCAGTAGCCGTGCCCACGACGAGGGATGGGGCCGATGGCGTGTTCGTTCAATCCGGTGTCGTCGCTGAGGCGGTAGAGGTGCGCGTAGCTCAGCTCGAAGCCGGTCACACCGGCAGGTCGGTACGGGACGCGACCAGGCTGTCCGCCAGTTCCCGGTACCGTGCGGCCACTGCGGGCCAGCGCAGACTCGGGGCCAGGCTCGATGCCTTGGCCTCCATGCCGGCCGCCAGGCCGGGCTCGGTCAGCACCCGCAGCAGCGCGGCCGTGATCGCCTTCGGGTCCCGGTGCGGGACGAGTAGACCGGCGCCGCCGGAGAGCAGTTCGACCGCGTGCGGGAACCGGGTGGCTACCACCGGGCGCCGTGCCGCGACGGCCTCGATGAGCACCCCGGAGGTGACCTGCTCCGGCGAGTCGTACGGCAGGAGCACGACGTCGGCCTGCCGGACCAGCTCGGCCAGCGCCGCGTCGTCGCGGTAGACGGCGTCGAACTCCACCAGGTCCGCCACGCCGGCCACGCCGGCCTGGGCGATCAGGCTCGACCGGTACGCCTCGCCCTCGTGCAGCAGCACCTGCGGATGGGTCTGGCCCGCCACCAGGTAGCGCGGCGGCGGGGTGAGTCCGCGGAGCCCGGCGATCGCCGGGATCGCCCATTCGATGCCCTTGCCCCGGCCCAGCAGACCCCAGGTCAGGATCATCGGTCGGCCGCCGGCCTGCCCGGACGTGCCGCCGGTGTGCTTGGCGGCGACCGCGCCGTGCGGGATGACGACGAGATTGGCGGGCTCCGGCACGGTGTAGCCGTCCAGCAGCCGGTGCGCGGCGGTGTCCGACATCGTCACGACCGCGTCCGCGTGGGCGATGACCTCGTTGAGCACCCGCCGCTGGTTGCGGGTGGGCGCGCCCAGCACGGTGTGCAGCACCACGATGGCCGGGACGCGGAGCCCGGCGAGCACCTCGATCACGTCCTCGCCGTCGGGGCCGCCGTAGATGCCGTACTCGTGCTGGACGATGGCGACATCGGTGCGGTTCAGCGCCGCGGCGGCCGCGTTCGTGCCGCCGGGCGTCCCGTTCACCAGGTGGTGCACGACCTCGGGCCGGTCGGACGGGGACGGGTCGTGGACCACGCGCACGACGTCATTCGAGCCGTTCGACCACGGTGTGGTCAGATGCCGACGCAGCGCGGAGCTGAACGTGGCCAGGCCGCACTGTGTCGGCGGATAGGTGCTGAGGAAACCATAGCTTCGGGTCATGGATGACCGGCCTTCCAGAATGGGGCGCGGCGTTGATGGCCGCACGCGGGTGGAACCTGGATCCACGCGATCCAGCACGGGCTGGTCAGGATGCGAGCACGATGACGACGACTTTTCCGCGGGCGTGTCCTCCTTCGATGTGGTGCAGCGCCGCCGGCGTCTCGGCCAACGGGTAGGTCCGGTCGATGACCGGAGTGAGCTTGCCGTCCTCGATGAGGGCCTTGAGCACGAGCAGGTCCCGGTGGTTCGGGGCGCAGAGGTACCGGCGCAGCGTCTGCCGCGTGAATGGCGACAGCACGAGCGGCGTGATGAGGCGGGTCATCAGCCTGATTCCGCGCGCCCCGGTGCCGCTGTTGAGCACGAGAGTGCCGTTGGGCGTCAGTGCACGTCGGCAGTCCGCCAGGGTGTGGTTCTCGACGTTGTCGAGGATGAGGTCGTAGCGCTGGGGGCCGCGGGTGAAGTCCAGTTCGGTGTAGTCGACCACCCGGTCGGCGCCGAGCAGTCGGACGATGTCGCGGTTCGCGCTGCCACAGACGCCGGTGACGTCTGCGCCGAGCGCCTTGGCGATCTGCACGGCGAACGTGCCCACCCCGCCGGACGCGCCGTTGATCAGAACATTCTGCCCTGGTCGCAGCCTGCCGACGTCGCGCAGGCCGCGCAGGGCCGCGACACCGGAGGTGGGCACCGCCGCCGCTTCCTCGAACGTCAGGTTCGCCGGCTTCGGCGCCAGCTGGTCCTCGCTGGCGCGCGCGTACTCCGCGCAGGCGCCATGGCACGCCCCGAATACCTCGTCGCCCACTTCGAATTTCTCAACGGCGTCGCCGACGGCCTCGACGCGCCCCGCGACGTCGATTCCTGGCACGCCGTACTTGGGCTTGAGCAAGCCGCTGGCCATTCGCATCGGCAGCGGCGCGCCGCGCACGCCGAAGCAGTCGCCGATGTGCAACGCGGCTGCGTGCACGCGCACCAGCACTTCTTTGCCACCGACGACGGGCCTGTCGACGTCCCTGACGTGCAGTGCGTCGGGCGGTCCGTATCGGTCGGAGATGGCCGCCATCATCTTCGGTGCGGTGACGGCGTGCTCCGTGTCCGTGTGCGCGGCAGGGGGAGTCGGTTGCGGGCCTGCGGGCATGGGGCACCTTTCCTTTCGTCGGATGAACAATCCGTCACCGGAGCGCCAGACCCGTTGCAGACCGCGTCGCCGCGTGTTGTGAGAACCGGACCGCGACGCGCCGTCGCCGAAGCGCGCACTGCGTCCGACCGGAGGCCGTTGACCCGTCAGCGCCAAGCCCGGTCATGAGGAAGCCGACTCGCGGCCGCCACCCGCAGGAGTGTGGCCCTCACGCCACCAGGGGCCCGAGCGACACCCTCACCTTACGCCTTGTCGGCAACCCCGTCGGCCGCCAACCGCCGCCGATGGTCGTTCACGTCCACAATGGACCGTCCGGATCAACGGAAACGGCACCTCGCAGTCCATAGCGGACAGTGCGGAACGCGGCCCCGCCTCGGCGGCGGCGCTGAACCCCGCGATTGCGGCTACACTCGGGCCAGGTGTCGTTCGGACCCCGCGACAGCCGTCCCTGATGGCAGGCCTGTACGCAGTGATCGCCGCACTCGCCGAGGTCGGCCGATTTTCGCGTTCCCGTGAGAGCACGAGACCCAACACCCGTTCGCCCTGATTCGGCGGGACTCGCGCCACGCCGGCTCCGCATCGGAGCTCGCCCGAGGGAGGGGAGCGGCACGATGGCCGCAGCAGTCGAACTGCCGTTCACGATCGGCGTCGAGGAGGAGTTCCTCCTGGTGGACGCGGCAACCGGACGCGTCCTGCCCGCGGCACCTGACATGCTGCGTCTGCTCGACGGCGAGCCGGCCGTCGAGGCCGAGTTCATGCGGTACCAGATCGAGACGGCGACCGCCGTCTGCGCGGGGCTCGGTCAGGTTCGCGCCGACCTGGGCCGGCTGCGCGCCCTGCTGGCCGTCGCGGCCGATCGTGTCGGCTGCCTGCCCGTAGCCAGCGGTGTGATGCCGTTCGCCGGACGGACCGGGTCGTCAGCGGTCACGGACCGGCCACGCTACCGGGCACTCGCGGCGCGGTTCCCGGAACTCGTCGGCAGTGCCGGGACGTGTGGCTGTCACGTCCACATCGGCCTGCCCTCCCGTGAACTCGGCATCCAGGCGTTGTCCCGTCTGCGACCGTGGCTGCCGCAGCTGCTGGCGATCAGCGCCAACTCGCCGTATGCGCTCGGCCGGGACACCGGATGGGCGAGTTGGCGGCATCCCCTGTGGTCGCGATGGCCGACTGCGCGACCGCCGGAGATCTGGGCCGACGCCGACCAGTACGACGCGTCGGTGCGGACGCTCGTGGCCGGCGGCGCGGCCATCGACCCGCGCGGCGTACACCTGTATGCCCGCCTGTCGCCGAGATATCCGACGGTGGAGATCCGGATCACCGATGTGTGTCTGTCGGTGGACGAGGCCGTGCTGCTCGCCGGCCTGGTCCGGGCGATGGTGGCGACGGCCGTCGAAGAGTTCAGCGATGGGCGGCCGGCGCCGCCCGTGCGTACGGAGATGATCACCGCCGCATTGACCGCTGCTGCCCGGCACGGACTTGACGGCCCAGGTGTCGACGTGGTCGCCGGCGACGCCGTGCCACAGCGTGACCTGTTCGAGCGCTTCCTGGCGCACTTGCGGCCGGGCCTGGCGGTGACGGGCGACGGTGACGAGGTGGGCCGGCTTGCCATCGGCGTCGCCGTCGCGGGCACGGGTGCGGACCGGCAGCGTGCACTGTGGGCAGGCTCGGCGACTCCCGGGGAGTTCGTGCGGGCGCTCGCCGCCGCCACAGTGGAACGGATTTCGCCGGAACTGTTGGCAGACGGGGACATTCGGTCATGAGGTGAGGTATCCTCGATATGGTAGGACATCCGCAACGCCACGCGGTTCGTGTCATAAAAGGATTGCAAGGTGATCGCGGCGGTCATGCGGCTTTCCTTCTCCCGCCGTTGCCGATACACGCTGAGCAACTCGCGCTGCCGCTGTCCCGCGATCTTCACGCGTTGTTTCCTCACCTGGCTGAACTCTGACCACGAACTCGCCGCACTTTCCGGGAACGCATCGTGGTGTCGAGTGTCGCCGACCTCCGGATCGGCACCGAGGTCGTCGATGGAGGTCGATCACCCTGCGTGCCACCGTCCGATGCCGCAATGAAACTACGGGAGGGGCTCGCTGCGTCGGTGGACATCGACGTGGCCGCCCAGCGGTCTCTTGCTGGGAGGCGGTGGTAACGGCAGTCGCCATCTGAAGGTAGGAGCGGGCGCTTGCCGGGTATCCCGCCGGGAGATCGAGCGGAGCGGGGTGGCGGATTGGTTGCGGTTCGGATCGACGAGTTCCAGCAGCGGCATCACTGGGCGGGCTTCGCGCTTGCGGTCTGCTACAAGTTCGTCGACGACCAGGGTTACTATTTGGCCGCGTTGCTGACGTACTACGGATTCCTGTCGCTGTTCCCGCTCCTGCTGCTCCTGGTGACCATGCTTGGCTTCGTCATGCAGAACGACGACGCGCTGCAGCAGCAGGTGTTGCACTCGGCGCTGGTGGATTTCCCGGTGCTCGGACAGCAGCTCGTGTCGAACGTGCATTCTGTGCAGGGCAACGTCTTCGCTGTGGCGTTCGGCTCGGCCGCCGCGCTGTACGGCGCGTTGGGAGTGGCCGGTGCGGGCCAGGCCGTGCTGAACAAGATCTGGGCCGTGCCGCGGGTGCGCCGGCCCGGACTGCTGGGTTTCTATGTCCGGGGGCTGCTGCTGTTGGCCACGTTCGGCCTCGGTGTGCTGCTCACGACCGGGTTGACCGGGGTGACCACGGTCGCCTCGGACCTGGGCTCGAACGACGTGATCGTCGCCCTGTTGGCCAATCTCGGCGCGCTCGTGGTCAATGTGCTGCTGTTCCTGCTGGCGTTCCGTGTCCTGACGGCACGAGACATCACGCCGGGGCAGTTGCTGCCCGGGGTGATCGTGTCGACCGTGCTCTGGCAGGGCTTCAGATCGGCGGCACCTACCTGCTGGAACACGAGCTGCGGGGGAGTAGCGCGATCTACGGTGCGTTCGGGTTGGTCATCGGGCTGATGATCTGGCTCTATCTCGGGGCGACGGTCGCTGTGCTCGGCGCCGAGATCAACGCTGTGCGTGTGCTGCGGATGTGGCCGCGCAGCCTGCTGGCCCCCTTTGTCGGCGACGCGCCGCTGACGCCGGCCGACCGGCAGGCGTATGCCGCATACGCCCGCACGGAGCAGATGGTCAAACAGGCACGCATCCGTGTGCGATTCCCGCGGAGAGGACGGCAGAAGCATCAGCGGGATAGCTGAGTGTGGCGCCTGGTGACAGCGGACAGCTGGTGGTCGGCCGCTGCTGGCCGCGGCACGGTCAGCCGCTGGCCGTCGGGGGTCCGCTTACGGCCGCGATCTCCGAGCGGACTTCGACGTGGTCGCTGAACTCGACGCCGCCGACGTCGGTTGTGGCGCAACCTGCACGTCGCGGGCGGTATTTGCGCTGGTTGGACAACGGTGGCTGCCTGTTCCACGGTTGGCACCGTTTCGGCGCGCGGGGTGGCGCGGATCGTGACGTTGCGGGTGGCGTGGTCGTAGTAGATCTTCATGCCGCAGGCTTCGTATGAAGCAGGTTCGCGCCGCGCTTCCAACCACGGGGCGGCAGCACATGACGCCGGGTGCCTGCGGTGGCGCGTGACGTTGCAACGACGGGCCGACAGGTACTCGTCCCAGCCCGGCGGCCACTCACCTAGTCGTTCGACACCAGACACGATCCGCGGTCCGTCACACCCACCGGGCGTGGCACCGTGCTCGTCAGCTGATCATCTACCGAGGAGTCCTCCTGTTCCACACACCCGTATATCCCCGCACCGAGACAGCACCGGTCTCACCGGTGCTGTTCAGCCACCCCGCCGCGCAACCCGCCGTTGGTGACGTGTCCGATGCTGATCTGCGCCGCGCCCGCCAGGTCCACTTCTCCGCACCGGCGGCCACCGTGGTGGCGCGGTGCCCCTGAACGAGCGTCAACACACGGCCGCCCCGACGGTCGTGTGCTCGGTGAGGTGCGCGATACCCGCCCGCAACGCCGCCGATACGGCGGTATCGCATGGCCACGATCACCGCGAACCTGGCCGTGCTCACGACGCGTTGATGACGGCCGCTCAACGCGGCAACGCCGACAGCCCGGCACGGCTACCAGCCGTAGCGGGCGTTCCGGACCCCGACGCCTCTGCGGAGCCACTCGGGGCGCGATGATTGGTGCACAACGGCCCGCCGCGGCGGGCCGTTCGCCACGTCGGCTCCGGTCATGCGCGGTCGAGGCGTGGGTAGAGAACCTCGTTGGCCAGCAACAACACCGCGGCGGCGACGGGTATCGCGATGAGGGCGCCAACCACGCCGAGCAGCGCCCCGCCCAGCAGCACCGCCACCACGGTGACCAGCGCGGGGACCTTCACCGCGCTGCCGATGATCTTCGGCACCAGCAGGTAGTCCTCGGCGAACCGGTAGGCCAGCACGAAGCCGATGGTCGCGAGGAAGGCAGGCAGGGACACGGTCAGCGCGACCAGACTGACCACGGCGCCGCCGATGACCGACCCGACCACCGGGATCAGGTCCAGCACGGCGACGGCGATGGCCAGCAGCACCGCGTAGGGCACGCCGAAGATCAGCAGCCAGACCAGGGTGAGCACCCCGGCGATGACCGAGATCAGCAGGTTGCCCAACACATAGCCGCCGACCTTCGCGCAGATCTCGTCGCCGATCAGGATCGCGCGCGGCCGCCGCGAGTTCGGCACCAGGCGGTAGAGCGCGACCCGGATGCGGGGCAGGTCGGCGACGAAGTACACGGTCAGCACGACCAGGATGCCGAGGTTGGTCAGCGCCCCGAACACGGCGACGCCGGCGTTGAGCAGGCCGGCGCCGCCGCTGACCGAGTTCTCGATCGCCTGTTGCAGGTGGAGGCGTTCGTTGAGTTGGCCGAGCCAGGAGTTGTGGTCCTGGGCTTGGCGCAGGTAGTCGGGTACCTTCGCGACCAGTTGGGCGGCCTGCGTGACGACCACAGGGATCGTGGCGGTGAGAAATCCGCCGACCGCGCCGACCACCGCCACGAACACGGTGGTGACCGCGAGCCAGCGGGGCAGCCGACGGTTCACCAGCCAGGACACCAGTGGTTCCAGCCCGATCGCGATGAACAGCGCCAGTCCGATGAGGATCAGCACGTCCCGCAGACCTACCACCACCAGCACCAGGCCGTAGGTGACGGCGACACCTGCGGCGGCGGACATCCCGATCAGGAACGGCGACCTGCGGTCGAACCGCTGGCCCATCGCGCCCAGCGGATGGTCCGACTCGCTGATCTGGGCCGCTTCGGCTTCCGCTTGGGCCACCGGGCCCTCTGACTCGTCGTCGTGAGGTTGACCGATCAGGTCGTGATGACCGTCAGCGGCGGAATCCGGAGATGATGCGGGCATCGCGGGTCTCGGCTTCTCTGCACGCGGCACAATCCGAGCACCGCTCTGGAGCAGTGGATTGCTCAGCGACAGCCGTCTCAAACTCTCCGCTGACCCGGGGCTCACGGGGATCGAGATGGGGTCATCGGGTTGGCTTGGACCCGGCCGGCTTCCGCACACCGTGGTGCCGCGCGGCCGTGCTGAATCAGCTCGAGGTCACGGTGAGGAGGTGCGCGTCGAGTTGAAGGCGGCCGGCCGGTCAGGTGCCTTGCTGCTGTGGTGCTCGATGAGCGTCTCCCGTCTCGGCGGTCAGGCCGTCTGTCAGCGGCCAGCCGGAATTCCCCGCGGACGGCCAGCCACGGACGGCCAGTTCGATCCCCACTGGCGGCCAGTTGCACGGTCAGTGATCGCTGCAGGTTCGTCGGCCGGCGCGGCCGTGCGGGTCATGCCGCGACGTCGGCACGGCGCGTTGAACGGCGTGGCGCGGTGGCACGGGGATCCGTCAGTTGCCAAGTCGTGGGACCACCGTGTTGCCAGCGATAGGACCACCTTGCAGCTCGGCGTCGTTGTTAGAACACGTTCTCGATAACGGTGCCCGCGCGTCAGCCTCCTCCTGCCGCGAATGCCCTCTTCTGTCGAGAGGTGATCGTTGCTACGACTGTGCCGGATGCCTCTGCCCCTCCCACTGCGACTGCCTATGCGATCGCCCGACAGCACAGCGGCTCGCGCACGCGTGCGTCTTCTCGGTACCGCGGAGGCCGCAACCTCCGGCTCAACGCCACGGCACGCATCCTGCTCTTCGGCCACAGGACGTAAGCCTCTTCCGATGGCCGGTCCGACCTGCTGCAATCAGTCGTTGGCCAGGTTGTTCGAGGCTGGATTGCCTGCATCCGGGTCCGCATGGCGGAAGGGGCGGGCGTCATGGGCAAACATGCGTGCACTGCGGTCATTGGCCTGCTGCTTGTCGCCACGGCCGCCTGCGCGGGTCCGCCGGACCACGCCTCCGACCCGACAACAGACCCTGATCGGGTCTGCGACACGGACGGCTGCATCTCCGTCAGCAAACTTGCCCAGAGCATCGACGACATCCTGCGGAACAAGGTCGTCGGGTACGTCGCCCTGGTGGGCAAGGACACTCAGGCCCGGGCCTTCGGTCAGGCCCGCACCGCGACCGACCCGCCGGCACTGGCGATGGGCGCCACCATCTCGGTCAACACGGCCAGCGTCGGCAAGATGTTCACCACCGTCGCGGTGCTCCAGACCCTGGCTCGACACCATCTGTCGCTCGACAGCGGGATCGCGCCCTACCTACCAGCCGACTGGACGCAAGGCCCCGGTATCGACACCGTCACCTTCCGGGAACTGCTGACCCACCGTGCCGGGTTCCGCCACGACAGCGGCGCGGTGTTCACCGACGACCAGGCCGCCCGCGAGCAGGTACGGATCGGCATCACGGCAGCGGACAAGCCGGCGGCCGACTACAACAACATCAACTTCACCATCTTCCGCGATGTCCTGCCCATCCTCGACGGCGTCGCCGATCCCGGACCACGGCAACGCACCCAAGCGGCCGATGCCTACTTCATGGACTACCTGCAACGTCACGTGTTCGGTCCGGTCGGAGTCACCGACGCCAAGTGCGCGGAGGTCGCCGACGCCGCGCTGTTCTACCCGCCGCCCAAGGACAGCGCCGGTGTTCACGGCCAGCAGCTGCCAGTCGGGCCGTCGGCCTGCGCGGCGGGTGGCTGGGTTATCTCACCGGCCAGCATGATGCGCGTTCTCAAGGGCCTGCTGGACACGAACGCCCTGCTGACCACCGAACAGAAGCAACTCATGAACGACAGCTGCCTCGGCTGGGACTGCTCGGTCAGCAGCCAGACGGGGTTCCGCGCGAAGGAAGGAGACTTCGGGGATCCGCCGGCGGTCATGATGATCTCCTTCGCCGTGGTCAAGGGCAGCGCCCCACTGGTCCTGGTCACCAACTCAGGTCCGGGACAAGACCTGCAGTCGGTGCTGATGAACGCGATGACCAGCGCTGCCGTCCGTTGATGTCAGGCCGAAAATCGACGCCGACCACTCGCAGTCGCCTCAGCCGACAAACGTCCTGTCGTGCCGCCGAGCGGTCGTTCAGGAACGTTGCGGCAGCCCGACGAACCGCGTAATAACCCGTCCTGTGGGGCTCGAAAATGCGACTTCGCCGTCTACCTGGGCGTTCCGGCTGTCAGCTGTCCGCCTGCAACGATCACGTGGTGCTGTTGTCACTGCTCTACCAGCTCGTGCGTTGCCTGCTGGGCGTCCCGGTCCTGATGTTGCGCCGTGATCTGTCCAAGGACGCGGAGCTGTTGGTGCTACGCCACGAGAACGCGGTGCTACACCGTCAGGTCGCCAGGGTTCGTTACAGCCCAGCTGACCGGTTGTGGCTGGCTGCGTTGTCCCGACTTCTGCCGTGCCGACGCTGGAAGGAGATCTTCTCCGTCACTCCAGCGACGCTGCTGGCCTGGCATCGTCGGTTGGTCGCCAGGAAGTGGGACTACAGCAGCCGGCGCCGCGCAGGACGCCCGCCGACAGCGGCGGCGATCAAGAACCTCGTGATCCGCATGGCGACCGACAATCCTCAGTGGGGGGCACCGGCGTATCCAAGGCGAGCTGGTTCGGCTGGGACATCGGATCGGCGCGTCCACCGTGTGGGAGATCCTGAACGCCGCGGGCATCGACCCGGCACCTCGCCGGTCGGGGCCGACCTGGAAGCACTTCCTTTCCGTGCAGGCCAAGGGCATCGTGGCGGTGGACTTCGTGCATGTCGATACGGTGTTCCTGAAACGGATCTATGCGTTGATCGTTGTCGAGCACGGTACTCGCCGGGCGCATCTGGCCGGCATCACCGCCAACCCGACCGGTGCCTGGACCGTGCAAGCCGCCCGCAACCTGCTCGTGGAATTCGGTGAGCGTGTCGACACGCTGACGTTCGTGCTGCGGGATCGGGACTCTCGGTTCACTCGTGCGTTCGACGCGGTGTTCGTCGCTGACGGTATTCGGATCCTCGCCAGCCCTCCTCAAGCGCCTCGTGCGAACGCGATTTGTGAGCGAATGATCGGAAGTCTCCGTCGCGAGCTGCTCGATCGGCTGCTGATCGTCAACGAGCAACACCTGCGCCGTGTCCTCACCGTGTACTTGCGGCACTTCAACACCGCACGCCCGCACCGAAGTCTCCAACAGCTTGCGCCAGCCCAAGCGGAGACCCGACCCCCGACACCGATCGATCTCGCCGACCATCGCGTCCGACGTCGACCCATCCTTGGCGGATTGACAAGCGAGTATGAGATCGTCGCGTGATCAAACCGGCCGTCGCGGACCGGCAGATCAAGGGCAGAATCGAGTAACCGAGCCCCACAACCACCACGTTACCCTCGTCTCGCTCGCCCACGCTTTCCTGACCCTGCAACGCCTGAACCCAAAGGCCCTCGTGCCGGCCTGACGCTCTACGGAGTCCTCCGAGCGCTACAGGACTTACTCGCGTGTTGGACCGGCACGTGCGCCACCTGTCAACGACCGTTACCGAACCGAAGATCGACTTAACGAAGTACTACTAGCCGGACGCCGAAGGACGCGGCAGGACGGCGATTCCGCTCCCGGCACAGTGATCGCCGTGCTGTCAGTCCGGTGACGAGGACCTTGTCGGCCATGTCCAACGCACGGTTGTGCCGCCCTGGTCGTTCGGGATGACGGTGCACTCACCGCCCAGCTCGCGGGCCTCGTTCCCAAGGTGACGCATGCTCTCGTCGACTGCGTTCTGGTCCAGTCCGGTGCCGTTGTCGCTCACCTCGACGACAAGCAGGTGATCAGTGGCCTCGACGGTGACCATGACCTCGGTGGCATCGCTGTGCCAGGAAGTGAGCAGTACTCGCAGCACCGCGATGGCGTGATCGGCCACCACGAGTGACACGCGGGTGTCCACCAGTCCGGAGATCCGCACCGTCGGCTGCACCGCCGTCGCGTCGACGCCCCCCACTATCACGTCAAGCAGACGCCGGCGCAGGCTCACCTCGACGGTGTCCGCAGGGGCCTGCAGATCGAAGATGGACGTGCGGATTTCCCGGATCATGTCGTCGATCTCGCCGATGCCGGCCTTCAGCCGGCGCCGGTGCTCGGGGTCGCTGACCGCCGAGGCGATGCCCTGCAGCCGCAGTCCGGTTCCGAACAGCCGCTGGATGACGTGGTCGTGCAGGTCCCGGCCGATCCGGTCATGGTCGATGACCAGTTCCAGCTGCCTGCTCCTGGTCTGCTCGCCGGCCAGCTGCAACGCCAGCGACGCCTGGCTGCCGAATGAGGCCAGCAGCGGCAGCTGGCCGGTGACGAAGGGCTGTCGGCCTTTGCCGCGCAGGAGCAGCAGCACGCCGTGGATGTGCTCACCCGAGCGCATGGCGGCCGCCATCGAGTGCTGGAAGCCGACGAGCAGGTCGGTCAATCCGCTGTCCGCCCTGGTGCGGGCCAGGTCGGTCTCAATCACGGGTGCGCCGCCGGCGATGACGTCGGCGATCAGCGGATCGTCGCTGGGGATCTCCCGGCCGTCCGCCGACGCGTCGATGCCGCCGACCCAGGCGTGCACCACGCGCCGGTCGCGGCGGCCCGGCGGGGTCAGCAGGACCAGCGCGGCGTCGGCGTCGGCAAGGTCCACCGCCCGGACGGCGACCAGCTTCAGGGCCTCACCCTGGTCCATGCCCGACATCAGGTCGGTGGTGACCTCGGTGACCGCCTCCAGCCACCGCTGGCGCTGGGTGGCCTGTTCGAACAGGCGGGCGTTGTCCACCGCGATGCCGGCCGCGGCCGCGAGCGCCTCGACGACGACCTCGTCGTCGGCGCTGAACTGGCGGCCGCCGCGTTTGTCGGTGAGGTAGAGGTTGCCGTAGACCTCGTCGCGGATGCGCACCGGTACGCCGAGGAAGGTCCGCATCGGGGGGTGGTGCTGCGGAAACCCGACCGAGGTCGGGTGGTCGGACAGGTCGGCGAGCCGCAACGGTTCGGGATCGGCGATGAGCGTGCCCAGCAGGCCGTGGCCGGTCGGCAGCGGCCCCATCGCGGTGCGGGTGGCCTCGTCGAGGCCGACGGTGACGAAACTGGACAGCGTGCCGTCGGGACCGAGCACACCGAGCGCGCCGTACTCCGCGTCGACCAGCTCGGTCGCGGCCAGCGCGATCCGGTGCAGCGTGGGGTCGAGTGCCAGCCCGGCGGACACGGTCATCACCGCGTTCACCAGCCCCTGGATCTGGTTCTTGGCGCCGAGGAGTTCGGTGACGTGCGCGGACAGCTCCGTGATCAGCTCACTGAGCCGCAGCCGCGACAGGTCGCCGGGATGCTGACCGCCCGGACCGTTCCACGGATGTTGCCTGTCCTGCCCGGCGATAGGCACCGCGCACCTCCTTCACAGGTTTCGCGTGCTGTTCGCGGCGGTGCGATCTCCGTCGCGAACGGCACGCGTGGAGCCGGACCACGCCGTACGTGTGTCCGCCGACGGTGGTGTAGCGGCGGCGCTTACGGCTTCTCGATGACGACGCCGTCCGCATCCGAGCCGAGCATGACCAACTGCAGTTGCCGAACGGCCCGGCTGAGCGTGCCGACCGTGTGCCGAACCGATGTCATGGCGTCAGCGGGAGCGCGGACGTGCAGCTGGACGCCCACGCCGTAGAGCGCGTTGATGATCGCATCGGCGAGGTCGTCTGCCACATCGCCGGGCTGGTCGTGGTGGCGAGGTTCCCGGATCACCGCCACCAGGCGCACCGCGTCGCCGGCGATGGCGGCGATCGTGGTCGCGGTATCCCTGTCCTGGTCGGTGAACCCGGTGTGGTCGTGCTGCGCGGCCAGACCGACACGGCCGATGACGGCCGCGCCCGCTCGGATGGGAACCTCGACGAACAGGCACATCCCGGTGGTCTCCGGTGGCGCTGTCGGCCGGCGCGCGGCGGTGGGGGACGCCCCTCGTCCAGTTGGCGCTGCGTCGATCACGGCCGCGTCGGCCTGCCGGGGAATCCGGTGGGTGTCACCGATGTGGCTGGTGTCGAACGCCAGTGCGGGTGGGCTGGTCACGGTGAGCACGCAGAAGTCGGCCCGGGTCAGGTGGCAGCACGACGCGGCGAGTGCACGCAGCAGGTCGGGCAGGATGAACTCGTCGGCCGGCAGTTCCGTTGTCCGAATCCTGTGGGCGCGGACACCGGTGGACGAGTCCACCCCGTCGCAGGGGCGGTGGAACAGAACTGGGACGGTCATGGGTATGGACCTCCAGAACGTGCGGGCACGCCGCGCAGGCCTCGGCCCGGCTGTCGCGGCGGACGACCGGAACCCGATGGTGGCGGACTCCTCGATGAGCCCCGGTGCTGAGGCGGCAAACCGCGACGTGGCCGTCATGACTGATGGACGGACCCTGCCAGGGGCCGGGGCAGAACCGCTTCCCGGCAGACCGGTCGCGCGGCTTCCCAAGAGGCGCGGTTGGACCGGTCGTCGACGGTCGCGGCACCTCCGAGCGTAGTCCCGGTCGGACCCGAGAAGTCGGCCGCGCAAGGAGAATTCTCGCGCATTTTCGCACTTCGGGGACGCCCCACCGGCGGTCGCCGACAAGTAGCCACGCAGCGTGACGGTCCGGCTCGGCTGCGGCGAACGGACCCGGTGTCGTGGTTTCGCCGCTAGGCACGATGGCTGGGGACGACCAGGCTGCGGGACAGGCCGGCCGCAATGCCCTGTTCCGCGGACCCGTGCCGCCGTTCGGCGTGGCGCTGGGCGCGCGCCTGACGTTGGATCCGGACTCTCGCGGCTCGTGTTCATGGCCGAGTGGCAGGGGCGGGCTGGCGAGCCCCTCTCGGTTACCGCCGTCGACCGGTTACTGCCGCCGACGGTCTGGTTCGACGACGGGGCGGCCGTGCGGGGTGACCGGCAGGATGGCGTTGAGGTCGGCCGTTCCCTCGGCGACGGTTCGGGCCAGCTCGGACAGCCGCAGGTTGTGCGAGCGGGCATGGGAGCGCAATGCGCTGAAGGCCCGGTCCATGTCCACGCCGCCGTGGGAGGACAGCACACCCTTGGCCTGCTCGATCACCACGCGGGAGTTCAGCGCGGTCTGCAGCTGCTCGATCAGCAGCGTGCTGTTGCCGACGGCTCGTTGCTGGAGTATCCCGATGGTGGCCACGTCGGCCAGCGCCTGGCCCAGACTCACCCGCGCCTCGTCCACCACGTCGGGACCGGTGTGCAGCAGGTTGAGTGACCCGATCACGTTGTGGCGCAACCGCATCGGCACGGCGGACGCGGCGTGGAACCCGGCTTCGAGCGCGACCGGAACGAATCGGGGCCATCGAGCGGCCTCGGCGGCCAGGTCCGCGCTGAGCACCGGCTCGCCGGTGTGCACGCAGTCCAGGCAGGGCCCGTCGTCGGCTTGCACCGCCAGCACCTCGACCAGTCGCGCCTGCTCGGAGGATGCGGCAGCCATCCGCAGGCCGCCCTTCTGATCCGCCAGGACCACCCCCGCCGCGGTGACGTCGAGCAGTTCCACGCATCGTTGGACGAGCGTGCTCAGAAACTCCAACAGGTCGAAGTCGTCGACCAGGGTGTCGGCGAGTTCGACGAGCACTCGTGCCAGTCGCTGCTCGTGCTGGTCGTTCACCGCTGCTCCCATCCGGTGCTGCGCGTGCCGACCCGGCTCGTCCGTGATCGGCTCATTCGTCCGCGTCCAATGTCAGCCGGCGGTCCACGATCCGGCCGGCCACTACGGCCAGCGGCAGCTCGTGGGCGTAGGCGAAGGCGCGGATTCGCATCAGTGCCTCACGCATGTTGATGCCCTGCTGGTGCATCACGATCCCGGACGCCTGGTGGACCTCGACGTGGATGTCGGAGATCCAGCCCAGATCGTCGGGGGCGTGGTCGGTGACAGCGGCCAGGACCGCCTCGAAGGCCAGCTCGGCCAGCACCAGCCCGTTGGACACCTGCTGGTGGCTCAACGAGCCGGCCGACATGCGGTAACAGTCCAGGGAGCCCAGGCCGATCGTGCCCAACTGCAACGGGAAGGAGAACACCGCTGCCACGCCCGCCGTCCGGGCGCCGGAAGTGAACGCCGGCCATCGGGTCCCCGCGACGGCGAGGTCGGGTACCAGCACCGGTGCGCCGGTGATGACCGACTCCCGCCCCGGGCCCTCACCCAGGGTGAACTGGAGGTCCTCCAGCTGGGCGGCCACCGCGTCGGTGGCGCGCGCCAACTGCTGCCGCGCGTCAAGGGCACCGGGCTGGTCGAGCAAGGTCACACCGACGCCGGTGACCGCCAACTCCGACACCGCAAGCGCACAGATCCGCGCCAACGCCGGGGACGCCCTGTTGCCGTCACCTGCCAGCAACGCGCGCAGACGGAGCCGATGGTCCTGCATTGCGGGCCCTTCTGTCGGGCGGCGGCGCACCACCACCACCACCACTTGTCCACCCTCCCACACACGTGATTGGCGCGGCACGCCTGCACGGCACCGGCCTGGTGCTCGACATGGCCCTGCGGCCAATCGGCGCCCAGCAGTCGATCGCGGAGATCGAGCGTCACCGGATCAGCGGCGGTGTCCTGGTGTCCGTGCTCCGCCAACCGCCCGATCCGTCATCCTGGTCGGGTATTCCGTTGCTGCAGCAAGGAGTTGACCGGTCGCGACGGGACGGTCATGTGCACGCGCTCGGGTGCCCGGCCGGGGCACAAGGGCCCTGCGTCCGAGGGGAAAAGCCCCTGTCGGCCCGCGCCCGGCCAACGGCACCGTGGAAGACAGCGTCCCTGGCCACGGCGAGCAGCACAGACTCTGTGGCGCGTGACGCCGGCCAAGCGCGTCCCCGTTGGCTGAGGAGTCGACGAGATCCGATCGTGAACGACGGGTCGTGAGACGGAGAAGCACGTGGCAAGACACGATCTCGGCGTGGGCCGATGGTGACCGTCCCGCCGCCGGTGAAGCCGGCGCAAGCCCCCGCCGGAGCCGAGGCCGCGGCTGGCCGGTCGGTCGCCGATGTGCTGCGCGAGTTCGCGGTGCACGCCGAGACCGGCCTGTCGGAGTCGGAAGTCGCCCGCCGGCAGGCCCGGTACGGTCCCAACGCCGTCTCCTCGCACCGGGCCCGACTGTTGCCGGTGCTGTGGCATCAGGTTCGGTCTCCGCTGCTCGGGCTGCTGGTGGCCGCGGCGGTCGCGTCCTACCTGGTCGGCGAGCGCAGTGACGCGGTCATCATCGGGGTGATTGTCGCCGTCTCGGTCGGGCTCGGGTTCGTCAACGAGTACCGGGCCGAGAAGGCGGCCGAGGCGTTGCACTCCCAGATCCGGCACACGGTGGCGGTTCTGCGCGAAGGACGTCAGACCATGGTGGACGTCACCACGCTCGTGCCGGGCGACGTGGTCCAGTTGCGGCTCGGTGACATCGTCCCGGCCGACATCCGGCTGGTCGAGGTCGCCGGTCTGGAGTGCGACGAGTCGGTTCTGACCGGTGAGTCGCTGCCGGTCGGCAAGGACACCGCCGCCGTGCCGGCGGGAACGCCCCTGGCGGAGCTGACCGGGTGTGCGCTGATGGGCACGGTGGTGCACGGGGGCAGTGCTGTCGGGGTCGTGGTGGCCGTCGGCGCCCGTACGCAGTTCGGCAGGATCGCGGCGGGGCTGGGCGCCCACCAGCTCGACACCGAGTTCCAGGTCGGGCTGAGGAAGTTCTCGATGCTGCTGGTGTACGTCGCGGGTGGGCTGACGGTGACGATCTTCGGCATCAACGTGGTGCTGCACAAGCCGGTGATCGACGCGCTGCTGTTCTCCCTGGCGATCGCGGTCGGTATCACCCCGCAGCTGCTGCCCGCCGTCGTGTCCACCAGTCTCGCGGCGGGATCGCGTCGGATGAGCCGGCTCAAGGTGCTGGTGAAGCGGCTGGTGTGCATCGAGGACCTCGGCGACGTGGATGTGCTGTTCACCGACAAGACCGGAACCCTCACCGTGGGCCGGATCGACTACATGCGGGCGGTTCCCGCCGGCGCGGACGGTCCTGGTCCGGTGCTGCGGTGGGGCCTGCTGTGCACCCAGGACGTCGGCGGCGGGAATCCGCTCGACCAGGCGCTGTGGCGGTCGCCGGCCGTGGTGGGGATGCGGGCCGAGCTGGACGGCTACACGCGGCTGGCGGTGCTGCCCTTCGACCATGAGCGGCGGATGGTCTCCGTGCTCGTCCGTGACACCGCGGGCGCGTACACCATGATCACCAAGGGCGCCCCCGAGACCGTCCTCGACCGCTGCGTCGGCATTCCCGATGGGGCGCGTACGGCGCTGGAGGCGGAATTCGCCGCCGGGAACCGGGTGGTCGCCGTCGCGACCCGTCCCATGACGGGCGCCGGCCCGCCGACGGTGGCCGACGAGCACGGTCTGAGCCTGGCCGGGCTGTTGGTCTTCCTGGACCCACCCAAGCACGATGCCGCCGCGGCGCTGCAACGGCTGGCGAAGCTCGGTATCGCGGTCAAGGTCGTCACCGGCGACAACCCGGTCGTGGCCGTCAAGGTGTGCCACGACCTCGGGCTGAGCGGGGGCGACGCGCTCAGCGGCGCCGACCTCGACGCGCTCGACGACGACGCGCTCGCCGAGGCGATCACCCGCACCACGGTGTTCGCCCGGGTCACGCCCGAGCACAAGGCCCGCATCGTGCACGTCCAGCGGCACAGCGGCGGCGGGGTCGCGTTCCTCGGCGACGGCGTCAACGACGCGCTCGCGCTGCACGCCGCCGACGTCGGCATCTCGGTCGACTCGGCCACCGACGTCGCCAAGGACGCCGCCGACGTGATCCTGCTGGACAAGGACCTCGACGTGCTCGCCGACGGCGTCGCCGAAGGCCGGCGGATCTTCGCCAACACCATCAAATACGTGCTGATGGGCACCTCCAGCAACTTCGGCAACATGGCCTCGGCGGCCGGGGCGTCGCTGTTCCTGGCCTTCCTGCCGATGCTGCCCTCGCAGATCCTGCTCAACAACCTGCTCTACGACACCAGCCAGCTGGCGATCCCGACCGACAACGTCGACGAGCAGCAGCTGCGCCGGCCCTCGCACTGGGACATCGGGTTCATCCGCCGGTTCATGGTCTCCTTCGGCCCGGTCAGCTCACTGTTCGACTTCGGCACCTTCGCGGTCATGCTCTGGGTGTTCAACGCCGGCCCGGAGCAGTTCCGCTCCGGCTGGTTCGTCGAGTCGCTGGCCACCCAGACGCTGGTGATCTTCGCGATCCGCACCCGCCGGATCCCGTTCTTCCGCAGCCATCCGAGCCTGCCGCTGACCCTGGCCGCCCTCGGCGTCGTCACCGTCGGCGCGCTGCTGCCGGCGACGCCACTGGCCCACGTCCTCGGGTTCCAGCCGCTGCCGGGCGCGTTCTTCGCCGCGCTGGCCGGGATGGTGCTGTGCTATCTCGGGCTGATCGAGTTGGGCAAACGGATCTTCTACGGGGCCGTGGACACCGCCGGTCCCGTCCCGCGACGGCCCTACGGCCGGCACCGCCGCCTACGCCTGCGTGCCGCCCGCTTCAGCACGATCGAGGAATCCTCGACTTCTCGCCGCCGTGATGGCCGCAGGCGAGCACCGTGGGCCGCCTTGTCGACACGACCGCGCGAGACCGCCGGCCACGGAGATCTGAAAGGACGACGATGAGCATCTGCTTCTCACGTGACGAGTTGTACGGACAACGTGATCCCGCAAGCGCAGGACCGGACGCGGGAAGTGGCCCCACCCGGTGTGGAGGTCGGCCGTGCTGATCCTGGTCGTCGTACTCCTGATGCTGTGGCTGGTCACCGCGGTCATCGGCTTCGCGTTCAAGGGTCTCGTCTGGCTGGCGATCATCGGCATCGTGCTGTTCGTCGGCACCGCCGTCATCGGATTCGTCCGTCGCAACGCCCACCGGGACTGATTTCCCGCGCCGAACGGACCCCGCCGACCCGGCCGTCACCGAGGCGACCGAGTTCGTCGGCCCCGGCTGTCCACGCGAGCGGGCGAGCCAGTCCCAGAACCACATCCGTGGCCCGCGCTCGTCGTGATGCCTGGTGCGCCACCACTCGGGTGGCGGAGTAGTCCGATGTGGGGAATCTCGACCCTTGTCCCTGCCGTGCGGCGGTTGGACGGCCGCCAAGTGGTCTACGCTCACGCTGCCGCGATTGCCGACAATCGGCCCCCACTGCGCCGCGGATGGCGCAGCGCGACCGGTTCTCGACACGTGGCTCTGCCCCGGCCCCCGGCAGCCCCGTCGAACAGTCATGACGGTCATGCTGCGGATCTCGTCACGGCCGCAGGGGCTCAACGAAGAGTCTGCCATCACTGGGGTTCCGGCTGTGCTGTGCCGTGACACCGGGGGCCAGGGCCGGCACGACCCGAGGGGGTGCAGTCGGCCGGCGTCGCCACGGGCTTGCCCGTTGCGAACTCCGGACCGGTACGGCCGTCTCCGCACACCCCGTCGGGGGACCGTGCCGCCGGCGCATCGGCGGCGCGTAGGCGTGCGGGCACGATCGACCGGTTCCCGCGAGTGCTGTTCCCGATGGGAGCCGACCCGTCGGGAACAGCACGTGGATCCCGGTATGGCCCTGTGCCGCCAAGAGCTGACCCGTTGGCGGCGACTGACACCGGCCCAAGGTCCGGCGCCCCGGCCGACGCACAAGATTTGCCCGGCCGGCGGTGGCCGAGCGGCGTAACATGGGCACTGTCAGTACCGCTGGCCCAGCCCCTGGCAGCCCCGGACGCAACAGGGCCGGGCGTGGGAGCAGCACCTCGCCACTCACATGGGTCCATTGACGTCACCGAACACGCGACCGCCCGCCTTCGGCGGCGTGCGGGACAGGCGAAGGAGCATGACGGAAACGACCGCATCCACGATCAGCAGCAGCGACAAGACGCGGGGCGAACTCGCCCATCGCGAGGACACCGCGACGGTGCCCGGCTGCCACGGTCACACGACCATTCCCGACATCGTCGTGCAGAAGATCGCCGGCCTGGCCACCCGCGAGATCAGCGGCGTGTACGCACTCGGCGGCGGCGCCTCACGCGCGTTCGGCGCACTGCGGGTACGCATCCCGGGCGCCAGCGCGAGCAGTGGACAGGGCGTCGACGTCGAGGTGGGGGAGCACCAGGCCGCCGCCGACCTGAGCATCGTCGTCGAGTACGGCGTGGCGATCGGCGAACTGTCCAAGGCGGTGCGCCGCAACGTCACCACGGCCATCGAGCGGATGACCGGTCTCGAGGTCGTCGAGGTCAACATCCACGTCAACGACGTGCACATCCCGGAAGTGGGCGAGCAGGCCGTTCCCACGGAGTCGGCCCGCGTGCTGTGATCACGCCGGGCCACCGGCGCCGACCTGATCGCCGACACCATAGCGGCCGCGGTGCGGGCGTGCCCGGCCGTGGCCGGACTGCACGGCGGCCGCTACGGCGAGGTCGCCACCTATCTCTCCGGGCATGCCGTCGTCGGCGTCCGCGTCACCGACCGGGACGTCGATGTGCACGTGGTCGGGCGCTATCCCGCGTCGATCGCCGCGATCGCCGAGCAGGTGCGCACAGCGGTGGGAACGGCGGTCGCCGACCGGCCGGTGTCGGTGACCGTCGAAGACCTTGCCGTGCCGGAGTCGAGGCAGCCATGAGCAACACCACGATCGGCATCCTGGTGGGATTGGCGTTGGGCTTCGCCTGGGCGTTCGGCGGGTTCGTCGCGTTGCGCATCGTGCTCGTCGCCGGCGCCGTCGGCCTCGCCGTCGGGCGGTGGCTCGACGGACACCACGACTTCGAAGCCCTCCGTGATTCCCGCCGGGGCCGGGGGCCCCGCTGAACGAAGGCGTTGAGACGATGACCGTTCACCCGCCGCAGGTCGCGGAGCGGGGTCGGACGACGGTGGCCCCGCTGGCGCTGGAGCGCGTCGCCGCCCACGCCTCCACGGACATCGCTGACGTCGGCGGCAGTGCCCGTCGCCTGGCCGGACTGGCGCTGGGCGCCGAGAAGGGCGAGCAGGCGATACGGGTTCGCGCCGTCGTCGACCGGGATCTCGTCGACCTGGTGGTGCACTTGTCGGTCGGTTACTCGATTCCGGTGGCCGCGACCGCCGACGCCGTGCGCGCACATCTCGTCGACCGGATCGGCGAACTGACCGGAATGGCGGTCGGGCGCGTCGACATCGTCGTGACCGCCCTGCACATTCCGCACGAGAACCGCGTGCTGCGATGAAGTACCGACCACGTCGCACCATCCCGGCGGTCGTCGTCGCGACGCTGTTGCTCGCGGCGTGCGTTCTCGTCGCGGTGTCGGCCGTCCAACTGCTGATCGGGCACATACCCCTCATCCCGGTCGATCGGCTCGCCGCTGCCGGACATCGGCTGAACTGGCACGACGTCGTCGTCATCGTGGCAGGGGCTGTCCCGGCAGCGCTGGGACTGGTGGCTGTTGGCCGGCGCCGTGCTGCCCGGAGCACCGATAGTCCTGCCTCTCAGGGACCATCCGGACGCCGGAGAGCGAGTGGCCGGCGGCGTGACCCGGCGAAGCCTGCGCAAGATCCTGTTGCACAGCGCCGAATCGACCGACGGCGTAGCCTCGGCGCGGGTCAGGTTGCGCCGCCGTGCCATCACGGTGAAGGTGCGTAGTCATCGCTTGGATCTGGCGGGCATCGACAGCCGCGTGCGGGAGACGGTCAGCCAGCGCCTCGATTCGATCGAGCTCGCCGAGCGGCCGGCATTGCGCGTTCGCGTGACACAGGTGGGGAAGCGGCGATGGGCAGCCTGAATCGACCGGCACGCCTCAACCGCACGCTGCTGGCGTTGTTGGGCGTGGTCCTACTGGCCGGCGGCGCCTTCGTGGCGCTCACTGGCTTCGCGGTCATTCCTGTGCTCGATCCCGGTTCGCCCGTGTTGCCGACCACCGAGATCGGCACCTCGTGGTTGCCGTACGCCGTCGTGATCGCCGTCGTCGTCGGCCTGGCCTGCTTGCTCTGGCTCGTCGTGCAGTCGACGCATAGGCCGCGCACCGGCATCTGGCGGCTACCGCCGGCCGATCCGGCCGGCGGCGAGACGACCATCGACGCCGACGTGGCGGTCGTTCCGCTGGAACACGACATCCGTTCCTACCCCGGCGCGCACAGCGTCGTGGCCAGCCTCGCCGGCGACGCGGCCAACCCCGTGCTGGAGCTGCGCATCGGTCTTGAGCCCGACGCCGACCTGGCCGAGATCCGTCGGCGGATCGAAACGCACGCCATGCCCCGGCTGTGCGTGGCGCTGGCCCTTCCCGAGCTGCCCGCCAGGATCCGGTTCCACCTCGACGCCACCCGCAGCCGTGTCCGTGCTCGCTGAGCCGCTCAATCGGGTCCCGCCCGCCGGGGGCGGGTCCCGAGCCGCCCCCGGCCGAGGTCGATCTCGTCCGGTCGCCGGGGCAACTCCCGATCACCGAGGCGCCGCAACGATCCCCAGCACCCAGGTGGCGGAGAACTAGGCCGTGGTCACGTGTTCGCGGGTGGAGTTGGGTGTGACGGATATGGAAGGTCCGGCCGCGGCCGCCGACGAACCGGAGGCCGCGGTGATCCCGGCCCTGACCGATTCCAGTATCGCCATGCCCTGCCCGACGAGTCCGGCTGCCACGTCGCCGAGGCCGTCGGCCCCGTTGAGGATCGTGACCTTCGCGCCGCTGAGCCCGAGGGCCGCTTCGCGCACGATCTGTGGCAGCTGCTCGATGATGAGGCGGTCCAGTGCCACCCGGTTGTTGGACGCGGCCGCGGCGGCCTGGATCTCCATCGCCTGCGCCTCTGCGCTGGCAAGCACCCTGACCTTCGCCGCTTCGGCTTCGGCGGGTTTCACGATCTCGGCGACGAGTTGCTGCTGGCGAAGCTCCGCCTCCCGCTGCGCGAGCTCGGTGCGCGCGTTGATCACGTCACGCTGGGCGGTGGCCTGGGCGAGCGGACCCGCCTGCGCCGCCTCGGCCTGCGCCCGGTCGACCTCGGCCTTGTAGGTCGCCTGCACGACGGCCGTCTGGCGGGCGTACTCGGCCTGCTTGCGTTGTGACGCCTGTTGGGCCTCCGCCGCGGCTTGGTCGGCGGCGGCTTGCGCGATCTGCGCCTCACGTTGGATCGCCGCGTTGTGCGGGGCCGCCATCGCCGCGATATAGCCGAGTTTCATGTCGTCGATCGACTGGATCTGCAGCGAGTCGATCGTCAGACCGATCTTCGCCATCTCCGCCGCCGAGCCGTCGAGCACCTCGTTGGCGAGTTTCTGGCGCTCGGTCACGATCTCCTCGACCGTCATCGAGCCGACGATCGAGCGCAGGTGTCCGGCGAAGATCCGGCCGGTCAGCACGGCCATCTGGGCCTGGTCGGACAGGAAACGCTGACCCGCGTTGACGATGCTCTCGGCGTCGTTGCCCACCTTGAACGCGATCACCGCGCGCACGTTCAGCGCGATGGCCTGCTTGGTCACACAGGTTTCCGACACCTCGGCCTCGGCCATGCTCAAGGTCAGGAAGCGCACCTTGCGGAAGAACGGCATCACGAACGCGCCGTGGCCGGTCACCACCCGGAACGGGGTCTCGCCGGTGCCGCCGTGCTTGCCTCCCGAGATCAACATCGCCTCGTCCGGCGCTGGCACCCGATATCCGAACATCGTGACTCCTAGCCGTAGAAAGGATCGACCCAGGCGACGACGTCGACCGCCCGGTGTCCACGGGACTCGACGACGAGCACGGGCTCCCCTTTCGCGATCGGCGATTCCGAGTACGCCAGGTACGTTTCCGTCCCGCCGCGGATCCTGATCAGCACCTCTCCCGGCCCTTCAGCCCCTCGAGTGCCCGTGAGCAGGACACCGACTCGCCCCTGCGGGGACAACTCGATCTCCATCGACAGGCCACCCCTCTCCTTCCGGGCCGCCGGTCGGCAGGCACACCGAGTTCGAGGGACAACGCGGATGTGGTGCTCGGCGGTGCTCACCCGTGGTGGCCGGCGGGGCCTGGCGTGACCCGGTGGTACCGCTGTCCGCTCAGACTGGTCCGCGCCGGACGACGAGTGCCAGAGCACTTCGGCCTGTCCTGCGCTCGTCTCGATGTCACGGCACGTTCCCGGCGGCATCCGCTCATCATGCCGTTCCGACGCGGTCGCAACGCGGGCGATCACACTGGATCCATCGCCTGGCGGGCAGGTTCAGCCCCGAGAACCGCCGCCACGGTCGGAACCGGCCCCGCTGCCGTCGACACGCCGTAACACGCCGCGCAGACGACCTCGCCGCTCGTCGCGTTGCTCGCGACCAGCACGCTGTTGCCCAGGTGCTCGCAGGCCGCGCACCGGACGACCGCCGGGAACATGAGGCTGTGCAACGTCCAACCGTGCAGTGGCGGGTAGGAGTACAGCAACGGCAGGGCGTCAATGCCGACGGACTCGGGTTCTCGGATGAGTGGCCGCTGCGACGGCGCCTGACTGACGACCATGACCGCTCCTCGGACGTACGCCGGGGCCGCCAGGGGCTGGAGCAGCGCCAACTATCACCGCCAACGTTAGACCATCCCGTCCCCGTGCGGCGATGCGAGACCGCCGCACGGGACACCGACGAGGACCGGGGTGGATTCACGGCGGACGAGCGCACCTGCCCGACGACGTCCACAATGGACCATTTGGCGGGTGACTCGCGCACTTGCCATCAGGGGCTAAACTTGACGGTAGCCGCGTCTGTGCGACCGCGCATCGTGGCACGCCCGAGCCCCCGGCGGATCCCCTTACTCCCGAGCGAGAGCGGTTGCCGTGTGGGTTCGCGCGTTGGTTCGGATCGGCTGGGCGGCGTTGGCCCTCGTGTTGGTCACTTTCGGTGTCGTCGGCGTGCAGGTGACACCGGTCGGCCTGCTGGTCTTCTGGGGCCTGCTGGGTCCGGCCGCCGGCATCGCCGTGTGGAAGACCACGCTCGTCCTTCCCGCGGTCCAGCGATTGGTCGGGCCACGCAGGCCGGACGTGTGGAGCGGGACGGCCGTCGCGTTGGCCTTCATCGTGCTGTGTCTGGCGGTCGCCGGCATGGCCACCGTGGCGGACGCCCTGACGGTCACGATCCTGCTGGGCGCGGTTCTGGCGGTCTCAGGGTGGTTCGGGTGGCGGTTGTGGCGTGGCACGTACGCGGAGCGGCCGGGCGACGACGTGGTGGAGCTGACGTCGTTCAGGCCACCGACGATGCTGCGCACCCTGCCGACCGGGCGGGACCACGACCTGTCCACCGAGGAACTGTGCCTGGTCTGGCGGTGTAGCTACGTCCAGCTGCAACGGGCGGCCGACGAGCCCGCGCGCCAGCGGATCATCCGAGCCAGGCAGGAATGCCTCGACGAGCTGGAGCGACGGGACCGCGCCGGCTTCGCACGGTGGCTGGCCAGTGGCGCCCGTGCGGGCAGCAATCCGCGCCGGTACCTGAGTCCCGGTGGATGACGTGCTGACGACACGGCCGGGTACCGGCAGCGTGCGCTGGCGACAGGGGCGGCCGGTGGTGATGTGGTTCCGCCAAAGTGTGGAAACCTGAACGTTCTTGTGCGAGGGATCGCTCCGCATCCCTGTTCCGCAGCCGACTCGATGACGACAACGGGCGGCTGTCCGCTGAGCAGGGAGGAACCCGCGATCAGCTCAGCGAGTTGGTCGATGCCGCTGTCCACCGTGATCCGATTGCCACGCAACGGGTTCTGGCGATGACAAGGCCGATCGTGCTGCGGTACTGCCGCGCTCGCATCGGTCGGCTGGACCGGTCGTTCGTCTCGGCCGACGACGTGTGGGGTTCCAGAAGTCGGCCCACGCCTCCGGCCTGCAGTGACAGGCATGGACCGGCGGGCACGGCATGATCGTGAGCTGTGTCGTTGCGCCTGTTCTATCTGATCTTCGTCCGGTTGTCCGGTTGGTTGGTGTTGCTCGGCCGCTCGTCAGCGTCGAAGGATGTCGAGTTGCTTGTCCTGCGTCACGAGGTGGCGGTGTTACGCAGAGCCAACCCGAAGCCTCGGTTGGACTGGGCTGATCGGGCTGTGTTCGCCGCGTTGACCCGACTGTTGCCGAAGGTGCTGCGTGAGTTTCGGTTGGTCACGCCGAGCACGATCCTGCGCTGGCACCGCCGCCTGGTGGCGAAGAAGTGGACCTACCCGCACCGAGTCGGGCGCCCGCCCATCGATGACGCCATTGCAGTGCTCATCGAGCGGATGGCCACGGAGAACAAGACCTGGGGGTACAAGCGAATCCAGGGCGAGTTACTCAAGCTCGGCCATCGCGTGGGAGCCTCGACCATCCGCCGTGTCCTCACGCGGCTACGAATCCCTCCAGCGCCAGCCCGGCACACCGACACACCATGGCGACAGTTCCTCCGCACGCAAGCATCGACGATGCTGGCCTGCGACTTTTTTCATGTGGACTGCGCGGTCACGCTCAAGCGTGTCTACGTGTTCTTCGTGCTGGAGGTCGGCAGCCGGTCTGTGCGCATCCTCGGCACGACCACGCACCCGGACGGACCATGGATCACTTAGCAGGCCCGCAACTTGCTGATGGATCTCGGTGATCGTGTCACGGAGTTCAAGTTCCTCGTTCGCGACCGGGCTGGCCAGTTCACAGTGTCGTTTGATGCTGCCCTGGCCGACGCGGGCATCGATGTCGTGAGGATTCCTCCTCGCTGTCCGAGGGCGAACTGTTTCGCCGAGCGATTTGTGCTCACCGCCAGAACCGAGCTCACCGACCGGATGCTGATCTTCAGCGAGCGACACTTGCAGATCGTGCTGGCTGAGTATGTCCGGCATTACAACGGTCGGAGGCCGCACCGCGCCCGGCAGCTTCGCCCTCCGCGACCGGACCATCCCATCGCAGACCTCCGGCACAAACGAGTCACGCGCCGACCGATCCTCGGTGGCCTGATCAACGACTACGAACGCGCAGCCTGAAAGCGCAGGTCAGCGCACATGGCCGAGTTCTGGAACCCCACAGGTGGGGCTGGGCCGATCTCGTCTGACGCAGGAGGACGCGACGTTGCGCACGGTGCTGGATTCGATCGCCTCCGTGGGGGCGCAGATCATCGCAGGCTACCGGCAGATCATCGCACGGGTGCACGCACGCGCAGATCCTCGGCACCACCATCACTCCGGTGGAGGGCAGCGCGCGCTACGAGGTGAGCATGGAGCGGGCGCGTCAGACCATCAACACGTGGATCCGGACCGGCGGCGCGTTCGACGGAGTGGGCGACTTCGCGACGGCGGCCACGGATCCGTTGTGGCTGCGGCCTTCGTACGACGGTGGCGATCACCTGCGCCCGCAACGCCAGTTACCAGGCGATGAGCGACGGGGTCAACCTGAGGCTCGTTCGGTGACCCATCCGGTTTAGTTCCCGTGCGCCGACGGCACGAATCGGCTTGCACGCACTGCGTGACCTCCTCACGGCCCCAACAATGGCCGTGAGGAGGTCATCATGCGCATTGCACGACTCGGTTTGCTGGCACCGATTTTCGTCGCGATCGCGACGATCACCGGTACCGTCCCGGCGGTCGCGGCACCGACTCAGCACGTAGCCCCAGCTGAATCCCGCAAGGTGGGAGACTATCTCTTACGCTCCTGGTGTCTGGCCGCGGGCCAGGAGGGCGTGACGAAGGGGGAGTGGCAGACCTTCGGCTGCTCGTTCGAACGGGCCGGTCTCGACGTGTGGTGGGGGCTGTGGGTTTCGCCCTGACGGCCAGCAGTGCACCGGCGATCGTGCCGACCGCGCCGACGATCTCGCGGCGAACGTGCTCGGGGGTCTGATCAACGAGTACGAGCGGGTCGCGTAAAGCTACTGGTCAGCACCGGTGACGGACTTATGGAACCCTACAGGTCGATGCCGCCGAGTCCTTGCCCGGCACCGATCCGGACCGCTGCGGGTTCACCATCGCCCTGCACACCGCCCGCGACAGGTCATCCAGGCTGCCGGGATCATCCTCGACGGCGCCGAACGAGTCGGGGCCATCGCACGCCGCCTCCTGGCCGAGCTCCTCCCGCCCACGTGTGAGCACCCGCAAGGTCAAGTCGCCGATCTCCCGGTACAGTGAACGCCGCCACGACGGCAGGCCCGACCGAAGCCACACCGTCACCAGCCTCAACATCAGCGTCCTCGAACCCCCGGATCCCCAGCCCGCGCTGCCCACCGCTTCCCGGGACTACCGGCATACCGCCCCCCCGCCGAGCGCCGCAGACACCTGATCCTGACCCTGCTCCACGAAGATCCCACCCGCCTCCTGGCAACCCCGCGACATCGCGGCGCACTTCGGCGACATCACCCTAGACACCATGTACAGGCAGCTCTCCCGATGGGCCGACAGCGGACTCATTCACAAGATCGGCCCCGGCCTCTACACCGCCACGGCATGGTCGCCAACTCTCTTGCAAGGGCACGGAGATCGTTAACTACCCGGCCTTGGGTCAAGGTCAGAACGCTACTTGCGTGCGTATCCGAAGTAGGTGACCTGCGGTGAGGCCTTCCGCTCCAGCACGAAGTGAACCAGTTCGCCCGCCTGCTCATCGGTGATCCGTCCGCGGCGGCGGCCGCGAACTGCCTTGACGAGTTCCGGCAGGGTCTTTGGTTTGAACCCGCAGATGTCCTCGTTGCGCAGCCCGTGCTCGGCCAGCGCGGCGATCACCGTGGCCGGCGGCCGCAGCCGTTCCGCCGCATACCGTCCGGGCGGCATGATGCGGGTCATTGGAATCCCTTGGAAGGCGCCGAGGTAGATCAGGCGGCCACGCAGCGTGCGGTTGACCGTGTCGTAGATGAGCACCCCGCCTGGTCTTAGCACCCTGGCAGCCTGCGCCAGCACCTCGTCGAGCCGGTCGGTCACCTCCAACGTGTCGGCGATGTAGACCAGATCGAACTGTTCGTCGTCATACGGGAGCCGTTCCGGCTCTGCGGTGTTGTGCTGGATGTCGAGCTCGCTGCGCTTGCTCTCCTCCCGCGCCATTTCGGTGGCCGCGGCGGAGGGATCGACGGCGGTGATGGCAAGCCCCATCCGAGCCAGTCCGCGTGCTAGGTCACCACGGCCGCTCCCCACCACGACAGCGCTGCCGGCCGCTGGCTTGATCGCCAGCTTCTTCAGGACTTGGTCGACGTACTCAAGGCGTACTTCGAGAAAGGCGACCGCGCGGAGCTGGCGGCCATCGATCGCGTCGGCGGACCGCGTGTTCAACTCAAGCCGCGGAGTATTGGCCATTAGTCTCGGTTCCCCTGCTCTGTCCGATCACCAGCAGCGAGCCCGCCGTGACGGCAGGGATGGTAGCGGCGATCAAGAATGGTCTCTTCGTCATCGAGCTGACCTCCACTTGCACATCATTAGAAGACATTTAGTGCAGGGGCGTATCGTTGTTCACGCCTGTCGCTCTGCGGTCAGGTCGTCCAGGTCCGGTCGCAACAAGCCTTGATCACAAGCTTCGGCGCCCTTCGGTCGGACTACCACTGACTACAGTCCGCTGTCGGCAATCACGCTGCCCGAAACAAGTTCGATGAGCCGCACAATCTGCTCTACTCGCATCGCTTCGATCCTGCAAGGTTGAAGCGAGACAAAGTGTCACCCGTGGCGCCATATGGCCACATAATTGTTTGTGCTTACAATTGATAGTTTTCTGGATTGTCGCGACAGTTTGCCGGCTCTCACGAGAAAACGCTGGTGGTGCACCTGGAAACCGCCGATGAGTAGGCGCGAACGTGCCCGAACTGCGGGATGGCTGCGGTGCGGGTGAAGGAATGGGTCACCGCCATCCCCGGTCCTGTCGGGTGGCCCGGAGGAATCTCACCCCCGGGCTCCCACAGAGTGAAGTGGGCCGCCGGCGAGGTGCTCCTGGCTGGAGTCCTTTTCCGTCAGCCTCTTCCCGAACCGGACAGGCAAGTTGTCCCCGCATCCGGCTCTCCGGTGATCACTGTCGGATGGGCTTGGTGGCCCGCCCGGCGTGGATGTCCTCGTGACAGCAACGGCATATCACCAAGGTCTTGCGCCGCCGCATAGCCATCAGGCGCATCCACGCAGGTTTCTCCCGGCGGCCGGGCTTGGTGAGATCGGCGAGTTTGCGGACGTGTGGGGTTCCAGAAGTCGGCCCACGTCCAACCTGCGACGACAGGCACGATCAACAGACACGGCATGATCGCCAGCCATGGCGCTGCGTCTGCTCTATCTGATCTTCCTTCGGCTTGTGGGCCTGCTGGTGCTACTCGGCCGCTCGTCAGCTTCGAAGGACGTCGAGTTGCTGGTGCTCCGCCACGAAGTCACCGTGCTGCGCAGAAGCACCCCGAAACCGCGCATGGACTGGGCAGACCGGGCCGTGTTCGCCGCATTGATCCGCCTGTTGCCCAAGGGGCTACGCCTACACCGATTGGTCACCCCGGGCACGATCCTGCGCTGGCACCGGCGCCTGGTGGCCGCGAAGTGGACCTATCCACACCAGGTCGGCCGCCCGCCCGTCGACGAGGCGATCGCCGGCCTGATCGAACGGATGGCCACCGAGAACCGCAGTTGGGGCTACACGAGGATCCAGGGCGAGCTGCTCAAGCTCGGACACCGGGTCGGTGCCTCAACCATCCGACGGATCCTGAAACGAGCACGCATACCTCCAGCGACGGACCGGCACACCGACACGACCTGGCGCCAGTTCCTGCGCACGCAGGCATCGACGACGCTGGCGTGCGACTTCTTTCACGTCGACTGCGCGCTCACCCTGAAGCGGATCTACGTGTTCTTCGTGCTGGAGGTCGGCACCCGCTACGTCCACGTCCTCGGCATGACGACCAATCCGGACGGCGGGTGGACCACGCAGCAGGTCCGCAACCTCGTGATGGATCTCGATGATCGAGCCGATGAGTTCAGGTTTCTTGTCCGCGACCGGGCTGGCCAGTTCGCGGCCTCGTTCGACGCTGTTCTGGTTGACGTTGGCATCACGCCGGTGAAGATCCCTTCGCGTTGTTCGCGGGCGAACTGCTATGCGGAACGGTTCGTGCTCACCGTCAGAAGCGAGGTCACCGATCGCATGTTGATCCTGGGCCAGCGGCATCTGGACGCCGTGCTCGCCGAGTACGTCCGGCACTACAACGGTCGACGCCCACACCGTTCCCGCGAGCTCCGCCCACCTAACCCGAACTACCCGGTGTCGGACCTCAACTTCCGGCGGATCAAGCGACAGCGGCTCCTCGGAGGTTTGATCAACGAGTACGAACGAGCCGCGTAAAACTGCTGGTCAGCTCCGGTGAGCTACTTTTGGAACCCCACAGGATGACTCGTGTTTCGCACTTTTTGATGATCTTGACTGGTGATCGCTCTGCGAGGAACACGCCGGTGGCCGAGGTTGTGGATCTTCGAGGGTAACGGGGGAAGCGTCGACGGTGTCTGCACCACCCTCGTGAGAGTGATCCGTCGATGCTTCCCGATGGCACCATACCGGGCTCGCTGGCCGATCTGCTGGCGGTCTTCCGGTCCTGTTTCACCACACCAACATTCTCAACGTTCCAGGGCCTTGCCCTCGGGTTGATCGCCCAGACCCGCAGACGAACCATCTGCGGGATGCTGCTGGGCGCCTGCCTGGAACGCCTCTGGCATCACAGTCGAGCGCACCGGTTCTTCGCCGCCGCCCGCTGGAGCACCGACCAGATCGGGTTGGCCCTGGCTGATCTGATCATCACCCGGCTACTACCCGCCGGTGCGCCGATCACCATCGCGGTCGATGACACCCTGTTCAAACGCTCGGGAATGAAGGTGTTCGGCGTGGCCTGGCACCACGACGGCGCCGCGAAAGGCCCCAAGCCGATCGGGTTCGGCAACTGCTGGGTCATCGCCGGAATCATCGTGCAGCTTCCGTTCCTGTCCCGCCCGGTGTGCCTACCAGTGCTGGCACGATTATGGCGGCCCCGCCGCACCGGAAAGCTCGCCTACGCACGGGAAATGGCCGAGCTCATCGCCACCCGCCACCCCGATCGCACCGTGCACGTGGTCGGCGACGCCGCCTACGTCGGTGAGCACCTACGTGGCCTGGCCACCCAGATCACCTGGACGTCCCGGCTGAAGGTCACCTCGGTGCTGCACGAGCTCGCCCCACCCCACGCCGGCAAGATGGGACGGCCACGCACGAAAGGTGCCCGGTTGGGCACCCCGACTGATCTGGCGGCTGCCGCGACGTGGCGTACCACCCGAGTCCGCCGTTACGGGCGCACCGACACCGTGCACATCGCCGAGGTGATCTGCCTGTGGTACGGGTCCTTCCACACTCGCACCGTGCGCGTTGTCCTGGTCCGCGATGACAAGCCGCGCACCAGCGACCGTGACGAGCGCGGCTACGGACTTCCGTTGGTCACCACCGATCTCGAAACAGCGGCTGAAGATCTGGTGGCCCGTTACGCGTCCCGGTGGGGGATCGAGCAGGCATTCGCCGACGCCCGCCAGGTCATCGGCGTCGGCGAGGCCCGCAACCGGCTACGCCGCGCCGTCGAGCGCACGGTGCCCTTCGGGCTGACCTGCCTGAGCGTGGTCACCGTCTGGTACGCCCTGCACGGACATGCCCCCGAAGTCACCGCCATCCATCGGTCCCGGGCTCGTTGGTACACAACGAAGACCGAACCGTCTTACGACGACATGGTCATCAAGCTCCGTCGGGTGATCATCGCCGCGAGATTTCGCAACCCACGCCCTGACCTGGTCACCCCGCAAGAAACCCAGGCGGTCCTCGCAGCCTGGGCAGCAGCCGGAACATGACCACCCAGAACCGCGAAACACGAGGGATGACCCCGGACAACGGGCTGATGACGATCACCGACGCCTACACCGGGCTGCGGTGGGGCGAGATCGCCGGGTTGCAGTGGATCCGCACCTACCTCGACGACGACACGCCGCATATCGACGTCGACCCGAAGTTCGGCGCGCTGCACGAGGTGCGGGGACGGCTGGAACTCGGGCCGCCGAAGACCCCGGCCAGTGCCCGCACGGTGTACCTGCCGCCGTTCCTGGTCGAGGAGCTGCGGGCGCACCGGGACCGCAACCCCGACGCTCAGTTCGTGTTCACCGGGGTCAACGGCGGGCTGCATCGGCGGTCGAACTTCCGTCGCCGAGTGTGGCTGCCCGCGCTGGCGGGGGATGAGCAGAAGGGGTGGTCACCGCTGAACGAGGAGATGCACTTTCATGACCTGCGTCACACGCACGAGACGTGGTTGATCGAGGACCACGTGCCCCGCATCATGCGGCTGGTGCGGCTCGGGCACAAGCGCAAAGACGTCGACGACATCTACTCGCACATCACCGACCAGATGATCGAGGAAACGGTTCAGGCCCTCCAGCAGCGGTGGGAGCAGGATGGCGGGTGGACCTGGCAGGAAAGTCCCGCTGTGGAGCCAAAAGCGGCATGACCTCTTCGGATTGGGGCTTGTGGTCAGCAGGCCGTGCTCCCCATTTGCTCCCCACAATCAGAAACGGCCCGCCGATGAAGATCATCGACAGGCCGCTGACCAGGCAAAACATACTGTGGGCGATACTGGGATCGAACCAGTGACCTCTTCGGTGTGAACCAAGGACGCCATAGTGCGCCGACCTGCGGAAACGTGACTTTCGCAGGTCGGCGCGGGCCCGTTTAGAGCCGTTGAATGTCGTTCAGGGCCGTTCAGCGCGCATGTTTGCTCCCCATTTGCTCCCCGCGTTGCTCCCCGGCTGACGGACGACGCTTCCAGTCGGCTCTGATCTGTACGCCGCACCTGTGGTGCCGCGGCACGCGGACCTGTCTCGGGCGAGCCGTCCGCGCGTATTGGCAGCCCACGCATGGCCTGTATGGACGCGGTTTTCGGCACGCACACAGTCCGCCGGTGCGGGTCCCGGTGTCGCGTTCGGCTTGCTTGACCCACTCGCGCACGGCGGTGTCGGTCAGGTCGAAGTTGCGTGCGATCTGCCCGATGGAGCGGTCACCGCGTTGGCACAGCTCGTCAAAACGGGTCAAGCCCAGGTTCGCCCACCAAGGGATAGAGCTGGGGCCCGCCTGCGTACTCCCAGGTTGTGTCAGTCTGTTGTCTCTGTGGAATGGAGTGCGTGGACCGCGATGTCCGGTCGCGCTTCCACGACCAGCGACAACTCCGAGGGCACCTGTCGCCGACGGTTCGGCGTGGGCCACAGCACCACGGTTATCCGTGTAGGCCACAGATCTGCCGGTTCACATAGGACAGTGGTGGCGACAATCAGGCCACCTGGCGCCAGCTCGCGTAGGGCCGAGCGCCGATCCTCACCGGGGGTCATTGCGTCGATGACTGCGGATGGCGTCTTACCTAGGCTGGCGAGGTGGTCGGCGATGTACCGCACGTCGGCTCTGGCGTACGCCATGATCACACACCGGCCACCGTTTTCCGTGGCCTGCCGCGCGAGCTTGTCCACCGCGACGAGCCGGCTGTCGACCGTTCGCATGGCCTCCATGCGGTCCAGCACCGCCCAGGCACGCTCGGCGAGTTCGCTCTCGGTTGGATCCGAGGCCAACGCAAGCAACATGGCGTGGAGCGCCGGGACGCTGTCGCCATGCGGCGCGGACGGGTGGCCGCGGCGGGCGGCACTGTCCTGTAGCACGCGAATTGCGTCGCCGCGCACCGTGCGCTCCTCGGGCGTCAGCTTGTAGGGCACGTCCGTCACGGCCATGTGCCCCTCGTTCACGAGCTGTTCGTGCGTCGTCGTCCATACGATCGGCCAGCCTTCGAACGCTGAATCCAGCTGGGCCCTGGATGCCAGGAGGAGCAGGCGCTGTGCGCGAGCAGGCAGCCACTCGACCCGGTCGAGCAGACCCGACGGTACGTCGTCGAGCACAACCAGTGCATAATCCAGGTCTGTCAGCACCCGACTGCTCGGTCCGCGCAGCAGGCGCTGGAAGGTCGTCACAACCACGCCGGTCGGATGCTTAGGACGTTCCTCGAGGACCTCCAGTGCGGCTTGTGCGGAGTCGAGCATCAGCACCGGGGCGCCTTCCTCGCGCAACAGCAGTGCCCATTGCTGTGCCATGGCCACCGATCCGCAAAGCACCAGGGCGACTGAGTCGGACGCCACCTCGCTCAGCCTGATCACGACAGGATGCCGTATCCCCGAGCCGGCGGGTGCGACGACCGCGCCGCGGGGCGGGCACGAGGGGTCGCGCAGGCGCGCCAGGATCTCGTACTGGTGGGGAAAGAGCGTGGTCACCGAGCACCGTCCCTGATCATGATCTTGCGACGCAGCCAACCCGCCACCTCGACGAGGTGCCGAAGTTCTGCATCCGACACCTCGTCGCGGAAGTGGAACACCTTGTTCCTGACTTTGTGCACCTGGGACAGCGTGTTGTTCACCAAGTCTCGGTTCCGTCCGAAAGCTAGGCGGAAGTACGCGCCGAAGCTGTGGCCGTGCAGCAGCACCGACAGCAACTGCGTCAGGGTCAGGTCCTCCAAGCGCATACTGGCGCTGTCGGGGTTCGACGGAACACAAGAGGCTATCGCTCCCGCTAGTTGCTCGTCGGTGCAGCACGAGCGCATGAGATCGCGGATCGCGAGTTCGATGTCACGCAACAACACGAACGGTCGAGTCCGCTGCCACAAGAACCGGCTCACGTCAGCGGTCGTGACAACGGCGAGCAGCCGGTCCTCGTCACCCACCAGCACAGCGTGGTTGATCTCCAGGTGGGGCAGTATGCCGCTCACATCTTCGGAAACGCGGACGAAGTGCAACTCCTCCACCAGGTCTTCCACCGGCGCCTGCAGCACTTGGGCCTGTCCCGGCAGGTGACGCATGCCCTGGGCGAACGAGCGGTAGGTGAACGTGCCGATCACCTGTCCACTCGTCGTCGTCACTGGGAGCTGGTCGAAGTTGTTCTCGCGCATCAGTTTCAGTGCGTCGGCGACTGTCGTGCCAACCTTCACCGTCAGCACGTCCTGGTCGTCCGGCACGAGCTGGCCTACACGGAAGAATCCCGGCGACCCGAAGAGCGCTGCGGCGCCACCGCGTATGTTCACCACAAACGACTCCACCGACTTGATCCGCACCTTCCGTGAGGCAACTCGACCAAGGTTAGCGGGACTCCGATGCGAGTACGTCGGAGCCCTCCGCGAGATCTGGCCAGGTATGACGGCCACAGGCTCCTTCGGCCCCGGTCCTAGGCGGAGCCGCCAACGAGCACCGCTATGCATCCTGAATTGCAGCGACGAGTTCGAGCCCCACAGCAGTGCCAGCAGGGTGTGAGGCCGCGCGGTTCGGTCAGCGCTCACCACGCAGGGTTCGCCGGAGCCGTTGACGATGCTCCAAACTTGTGCGACTGTTCTCCAAATGTCGCACAGTCCGACAACTTTGGAGTGCTCGTGGGGTACGAGGACGAAGTGGCGAGCGTGGTGGCCGCCCGACGAGACGAGCTTGAAGCCGATCTCGAGGCAGCCAAACGCGTCGCCGAAAGCTTGCGCGCGCAGCTTGCCGAAGCCGACCGCAGGGTTCAGACCTTTGAGGCGCTCCTAGCGTTCGACGCCAACGCCGTTCGACCACCGGCTGAGCTGTCGGTGGGGCACGTGACCTTGCATGCAGCCATGCAAATGGTCCTTGCTGACGCGCCGAACCGGATGATGCGCCCGGCCGACCTGGCCGCAGCCATCCACGCGCGCGGCCTTTACCGGATGCGGGATGGCAGGGCGGTCGAGACCCAACAGATTCACGCTCGCGTCGGCAACTACGAGAACCTGTTCGCGCGTGAAGGTACGTTCATCAAGCTCAAGTGATCACCGGAAGGTGACGCCGTGGAAGCCTTTGAGTCGTTCGTCGCCCTGACCACGAAGGCGGACACCGAGGACGGCCGGCTCGTCGTGTCCGAGATGATCAAGTTCCCCGTCACCCGCCAGACAGTTGAGACCTCGGTTATCAGTTCTTGGATGTTGCTTACTCGTACCCCCGGGGAGAGCCGCTGATCTTTGGCGTTGCCGAGCTGTCTGCGGCCGGCCCGGTCGAGCGCAGCTGCTCGCCGCGGCAGCGCCGGAGGTGAAGGCACGCTACGCCACCGCAGGACAACGGCTGAGCTCACGGCCCGGGTTGTTCGCCACACTTCTGCGCAGGGAGATCCACGACCTTGTCGGTGTTCCCGAACCCGAGGTGCCCGCCCGGCTGCCGGGCCTCGTGACGCCGCGCTTGATCCCCCGATGATGATCTGACCCGCCACCGATGCTGTGCGGCGGTGTCTCGGTGCCGGGTGGCCGCCAGGTGGTCGCCCACCCGGCTGGCGAGGTCGGCGAGGACGTCGTGCGCACGCGCGAGCTCCTTGTCGGCGCCGAGAGAGGACAGCACCGTCAACGAATGCGTCAGCAGCCATCGCGCCTGATCGAACTGTCCATCATGGATGTGCACAGTGGATAGGGCCATGTCCGCTCGTGCGGTGTTGTAGCGGTCCGCCAACGACTCGAACGCTGATCGGGCCAGGGCCAGATGCGTTCGGGCCGATAAGGTGCGACCGATGTTCAGGTCAACCCGCGCCAGGTTGACCCGCGTCAGCGCCTCGCCTCGTCGCTGTCCCAGCTCGACCTGTGCGGCGAGAGCCTGTTCGAAATACGCACAGGCATCGTCCCATTGCTCCTCCGCGAGGAACACCAGGCCGATGCTGTTGAGAGCGGTTGCCTCGCCGACCCGATCGCCGTGCTCCCGGTGCAGTGCCAGCGCACGCAAGAACAGTCCCCGTGCCTCGGCCAGCCGGCCGAGCCCGTGCAGGCCGAGGCCGAGATGGTTGAGCAACAACGTTTCCGCGAGGAAATTCTGATCTTCGCGGGCGGCGCGCAGGCCGATCTCGTGGCTCTCCAACCACTCCGCGTAGTGCTTGCGATACAGGAACACGCCCCACAAGGCGTCGACTAGCCGATAGCACAACGCGTGGCCGGCACTGCGTCGCACCACGGCCAGGTGGTGAGGAAGATGCGTCTCGGCCCAGTCGAGCGCTGTTTCGGCCCCAGAGAACGCCGGAGTGCCCGGCACATCGCCAACGAAGTCGTCCAGCCTGCGCCGAGTCGGCATCACCGCGCGGTCCGCGATCAGCGCGGCGGCCAGGTACCACTCGCCCATCCGGAGCGTGGCGGCGTCAGTCGTGTCTACGCCGTCGGCCGCGGCGGCCTTCTCCCTGGCGTACTGCCGAATGAGGTCGTGCATCCGATAGCGGTCGACATCCAGCTCCTCCACGAGGTGGAGATCGACCAGCGCCTGCAGCTCCTTACCGGCCTCTTCGTGGTCTGTGGCGATCGCCCTGGCGGCGACGGCGCAGGCGAAGTCGGCGCCCGGATACTCGCCCACAAGCCGGAACGCTCGCGCCGCAGATGGGGACAACCGCTGGTACGAAAGGTTGAGCGCGGTGCGCACCGAGAGCTCATCGGCCTGGAACACGTCCAGCGACCGGCCGTGCGCCAGCAGCCGGGCCACCTCGCCGGCTCCGCTCCACCGCCGGCAGGCCAGCTGGGCTAAGGCGAGTCGCAACGCGAGTGGAAGACCACCGCAGGCGTGCACGAGCGGCTCGACGTCGGCCGGGGTCGCGCTGATGCCGTGCCCACCGAGCACGTCCAGCACGAGCTCCCGCGCCGATTCCTCGGGGAGCAGGCCCAGATCCAGCGCGTGGGCGCCGCGGGCCACCAAGCCAGGCAGGCGCTGTCTCGTCGTGAGTATGACAAGCGCGTCGGGCGGGCCGGGCAGCAACGGCACCACCTCGTTCGCCGCCGCCACGTTGTCGAGCATGATCAACAGTCGCCGGTCAGTCGTCAGCGACCGGAACAGGGCGGCCAGCTCCACGATGTCCACCGGCTGCACGCGCGCCGGAACGCCCAACGCGCGCAGGAACATCCCGAGCATGTGGTCCGCGGAAACCCCGCCATCACCCGCGTACGCCTGGAGATCGCCGAACAGCTGACCATCCGGGTACCGCGTTCGCACCCCGTGCAACCAGGTCAGTGCCAGCGCGGTCTTGCCAACGCCCGCGGGGCCGCTGAGCACGATCATCCCCGCCGAGGCGGACATCCGGTCGAGCGCCGCGAGCTCGGCCTCCCGGCCGGTGAAAAAGGCCGGGGCGGCGGGCAGTTGCTTCGGGACCGCCGGGAGACCGCTCGACGGCGAATGCAGATGGATCCCACCGGCGATGTGCTGGGCCTGCACCACCGCTCCTGCGGTGCCGACGTCCACGCGGTTGACCACGGTTGCTTGTTCACCCGGCGAGCTCATCGTGACCCCCTTCGGCCGAGGCGAGGGACACGTCCCTATTCCAGGGGCACCTCGCGCAGTCCGGTCCATCTTGCGGGCGCGCCCCGCTGCCGGCGATGCAGCCGAACGTGTTTTTCCACCGCGGGCAGCGCGCGCTCGCGGTGCCGGCTGAGCCCGGCATGGCGCTTCAGGTCCGCGGGCACCTCGTCCTCGTGGCGCCGCTTCGTGCTGATCTCAACGAACCGGTGGAACAACTGCCACGGACCGTCCCGCAGCCGCCCCAGGACATTGGCCCAGACCTCGTACGACGCACCGCCGACGAGCACACTGACCACCTGCCACCACCGGTACACGAGCCTGGATACGGCATGGCTGTCGTATCCCTGCGCGGAGTCGGCGCCGGTCCGCTCGACCACCGCGACGAACAGATCCGCCGCGGCCGCGGAGTCCAGCGCCACCAACGACTCGATGAGCCCGCGGACCCGCACCAGGTCGTCGACGTCGGTCAGCTCGGCGATCTGACCGCGGATGCGCAGCACCGCCTGTTTCCGCTGGTCCGCCGTGTCCAGCTGGCTCAGCCGTGCGGTGAGCGTGATCGCGCATCGCCGGCAGTCGCGCTCGATCGCCCGCCAGTGCTTGGCCAGCGCGTTTCCCTGCTGCGTCGGCTGGTCCGTGGCGCCCGCGGCGTGGGCTACGGTCCGCACCCGCACCAGCGCGTCGTCTAGTGCCTGCCGGTCCTCGTACGTCCACGGCACCGCGTCCCGCCGGTCGAGCACGGCTTGCAGCAGCTTGAGCAGCAGGGCGATGAGCTTGTGGTCCTTGACGACCCAGAGGCGGTCCACCAGCATCGCCGCCGGCGGAACGAGCCCGAGCCGGTGGGTGACCAGGAAGATCCGCAGCTTCAGCGCGGAGCTCACCAGATTCCGATCGGCCCGGCGGGCCAGCGCCGCGTCGACGATCCCGTCCAGCCGGTCGATGTGCGAGTCGAGCACGTCCAGCGCGCGGGGATCGATCGACCGAAGATCGTCGTCGCGGGCCGGGTGCAGGTCGTTGTCCACCATCTGCGCGAGCCAGTGGACGTCGGCGAGCACGAGGCAGTCGTCGAGGAGCTCATGCAGGAACCGGAGGTCCCGCTGGCTCGTGCGCCGGCAACGACGATCGACGACCACGTCGGGCGCACCCGGGTCATCGCCGGCCGCCCGGGCCTGTCGGCGGCGCTTCAGTGCCCGCCAGGCGATCCGGTGTCCGCCGGCCGCCGCCTGCACGGTCAACGCGCTCATGCGCTTGTTGTCGAACCAGAACCCCTCGTCACTCATCGAAGGGCGGTTGCGCGGCCACGCCAGGCGCACCAGTTCGGCCACGAGGGTGTCGGGAACGCTGTCGTGGTCAAGGGCGCTGCGGACGAACCTCGCGGCCAGCCCGGCCCGCTCGTTGATCTCCGCGTCCGCGAACACTCGCAACGCGGCGGCCGCCCAGCCGCGGACTTCGTCGGCGCCGTCGCGAAGCAGCAGTCGGCGAAGCACGACCTTCGCCGTGATCTCCACCGACCCCTGGTCGAGGTCGTCCACGACGCCGTCCAACAGCCTGGTCGCCTCGGCCTCGGTCAAATCGGAGGCACACTCGCCTATCGCGAGTAATGTGACGCGCTGCCGGGAATTCAACGCTCCCTTGCCGATGGTCGATCGCACCATCGCGAGCAGCGCCTCCCGACTCGCGAGGTCATCGGTCCGCCAGCGGTGCGCCAGCAGTACGGCCAGCGCCTGGTCGACCTCCACCCAGTCCCGGCTCCCCGCCCCACTGGCTTTGCCCTTCGGGCGCAGCCGATCGATCTTCAGCTGGAACTCCCAGACCGCGGCGGGACGGTCGGCGACGAACCGCGCGGCCAGGCGCAGGCATCTGGCCATGACGGCTGGGCGTGCGGCGCGGGCCGCGCGTGCACAGAAATGCGTCAACCGGTTCCAGGTCCGGTCCGGATGGGTCGCGGCCAGGGACTCCAGCAGGCGGCCGACCGGATTGTTGTTCAAGACGATCTCAGCCCAGGGCCTGGTGCTCAGGGACGACCACAGGCAGTCCGCCGAACCACACGGTTTCTCCGCGCAGCCGGTCGGATCCGCGCAGGTTCCGTCGACAAACTCCGCGACGGTGGCCGGCATCCTGTTGACGAGCCGCAGCAGCACGTCGACGAGTGCCTTGCGCACCTCGGGCTCGCCCCGGCCCCACAGCACTCGCAGTTCCTCGGCCAGCCGAGGGGAACGCCCGTCGAAGACGGCGTGCCTGGTCGCGGGCAACGCGCTGAGATATTGGATGGCGAGTTCCTTGGCGCACGTGCGCAAGGTGTCCCGCACGACGGCGCGTACATCGGCGTCCGGGTCCCACAGCCGGGCGTAGACCCGCAGTCCCAAGGAAAGCAGCGCGGACTCCTGCTGCCGGAGAAGTCGCCGCAGATGGCCGCCGATCCCGTCCGGCGCTCGACTCCGGCCGATCTGCACGAGCGCCTGCTCGGCCACCGCGATCCGGTACGCGTCGTCGGGATTGTCCGTCAGCAGGTCCAACAGTCCGTCGATCCCGCCGGTCGGCATGCCCGAGAGAAGCCGGCCCGCCGCGTGTTCGAAAACCACCTGGTGGAAGAACGCCACGGGAGCGTCCTGGCCGCCCCGGACGAACACGCCACGGCTGCGCAGCAGTCGCACGGCGCGGGGCGTGTCCTTGCGACGGGCACCGCCGCGAAGTCGGATGGACGCCAGCTCGCGTGGCAGCGCTTCGGGTCGGCCTTCGACGAGCATGTGCTCCGCGACACCTTCGGCCACCGGACCGCAGTCCGCCGCCGCCTCGGATCCCGCCGCCTCGCCGGACATGCCCAACCGGTCGTCCCGCGGCACCCGATGCTCCCAGAACCGGTCCATCAGCTCGTCGGCGTCGACCTCGATATCCGGCTCGTTGTCCACCGCCACTTCGAACAGCATGCCCAGTGTCAGCGGCCGTTCGCAGACCTCCTTCAGCGGAAGCCCGTCGACTACGGCCTGCAACACCTTGTCGTAGATGTGTCGGTGGTCGATCTCGGCGTGGCCGCGGTAGTACGCCGAGCTCAGCGCGGCGACGGCGTCCCGCAGTTCGCGGTGGTCGTAGTCGCCCAGGTCCCATCTCCGGCGGCTCGGAGCGGTCCAGACGTCGTCCAGCGCCGACATCTCTGAGGTGCGGCAGGACATCACGACCGGAACCTGCCGCCGAGCCGCCGCTGAGATCACCACGTCGAGAACGTCGCGATCGGCGACCTCATGCAGGAGAAGGTCGACCGAGTCGAGCAGCAGGACCCGGCGCACGCGGTGGGGCGAGGCCAGCGCGTCGTCCAGCACCTCCGGTGTCAGGCTGCCGTGTTCGGTCATGAGGTCGACTGCCCGAAGCATGATCGGTCTTCGCTGTGCCCCCGCGAGCTGCCTCTGCAGGCTCCAGAGCAGGCTCGTCTTGCCTGTTCCGGCCTCGCCTGCGACGCAGCCTGACGTTCCGGCGAGTACGTCGCGCAGCAAGGGCTGTTCTGGGGTACGCGGCACGTACAGGTCGCGCAACGGCTTGGCACGGCCGCCGCGGCTGGTCACCTCGCGCACCGCCCGGTTGTTCAGCCGCTCGACCAGGACCTGCGCATTCTGTTCTCGCGGTCGCAGTCCGGCCGGCGCGTTCGGCGACAGCAACCGGTTGAGCACCGCCATGTCGCCTGGGGTGACTTCGGCGGCGATCGCCAGCGCTCTGACCACCGACGGGTGGCATTTGGTGGCCCCGATGCGGTAGCGGCGCCAGGTCGATCTAGAGATCGACCCGTCGGACGGCCCCCACCCCGGCGCGGGCGGCAGTTTCTCGGCGTGCTTCTCCAGTACGAGCAGCACCTTGGCCGACACCTGCTCCAGGCCCATGTTCCTGGTCGACTTCAGATGAACGAGCATCCGGTCCACCGCGACGGCGACGGAGTCGGCGTCCGTGAGCAGGTGCGTCTGGGGGCGGTGCACCATCTGCGGCAACGCCATCGACACCTCGGCTTCCCGTGCGACCGGATCACGCCATGGTGCACGCGGGTGCACATCGTTCGCCAGCGCCGTGGCCTCGCCGCAGGTCAGGGCCATGGCCGGCCGGTGCGGGAAAGCCGATGGCGCACGAACATTCTCGTCACCGGCTGACCATCGGAACGTGGCGCTATGCCACTCCGCCGACACCTCGCCGGGCCCGCCGGCGACGCCGCGGCCGGATGCTCCAGTCAGCGCCGCGGCCGCCCGCCGCGGCGCGCTGCCCGCCGGAGCCCTAGGTGACGGCGGACGACCAGTTGCGGCCAATGCAGGAGCTCAACGGCGTGCACCGTGGGCTCATCGTCCTGCACACGGCCGTGACGGCGAACCGCCTGCTGCCGATCTACGAGGCGCTGGCGTACTGCAACCCGCACGTGCGGTGGCACTTCACCGTCGGCCCGGACCACTACAACGGGGGAGTGGCGGAGTCGCTGGCAGCGCGCGGGATCGAGATCATCAACTGGAAGACGCTGCTCAACGGCCTGCAGCCGAACTTCGGCGTCGCGCTCGCGGCGGCGTTCGGCGGCCTGGAAACGCTCACGATCCCCGTGGTCAAGCTGACGCACGGGGCGCTGAACGACAAGACGACGCCCCGCGGACTCGGCCTGGGAGCCGAAACGCCGCGCCAGCAGTACGGGCTGGGCGGGGAGTCGCTCCAACGCCACGGTCGTGAGATCGCGACCAGGCTGGTCGTCGCGCACGAAGACCAGCTAGCGCCCTTCGCACGGGAGCAGAACCGCTGGCTGGACACGGTGCGAGTGATGGGTGACCCGCTCGTCGACCAGATCGACGCGCATCTGCATCTGCGCGACTACTACCGCAAGCTGCTTGGGGTCGAGCCGGGGATGAAGCTCGTCGTGGTGACGTCGACCGCGGGACCCCAGTCGCTGTGGCGAAATCGACCGGAAGTGCTGGACCGTCTGGTGCGCGAACTGCCGCCCGACCGCTACCGCATCATCGTGATCATGCACCCCCACCTCGACTACGCCTGGCGCGCGCAGCTGGACGCGACGCTCGGGCGGCTCTACGCGGCCGGCGTGCGCAAGGTGCCGGCCGACCAGGACTGGGCGGTTGCGCTCATCGCGGCCGACTGGGTCATCGGTGACCATGGTTCGGTGCTGCACTACGCCACCCGCACCCCGGCCACGCTGCTGACCGCGGGTTTTGCCTCCGGCGAAGTCGAGCCAGGCAGCGCCAGGGCGCTCCTCGGGCGTGTGGTGCCCGAACTGGCCGACGATCGGCCTCTCGAACCCCAGCTACTCGCCGCTGCGGCCCCGGAAGTCGTCGGCCGCTACGCCGACGCCGGGCGACAGCTGAGCTCGTGTCCAGGTGAGTTCGCCGCCAACCTGCGGCGCGAGCTGCATCATTTGCTCCACGCGCCGGAACCTGATGTGCTCGCACGCATGCCCGAGCTCGTCGTGCCGACGCTGATTGACCGGTAGGGTTCGCGAACGTCGCTCGTGACCTGCACGGACATAGCGCGGTCGCCGTGCCCTGGGCCAGCACGGGTTGCCAAGGTTGACACACGCCTGTCGCGGATCCGTAGGTACTATGTCCGTCACGATGTCGGCAGTGCTCTCCGCGTGGCTGGGACTAGGCGCGGTGCCCGGGCGGCTCCGGCGCCGATCGTTGATACATATCGCTAGTCCGGACCGACTGTAAGTACGGTGCGGCACTGGTGGAGGCGGCGTATGGCTCGGGGGATCACCTATCGCGACGCGGTCCGGATACTCGGCCAGCACGACCACCCCGTCCTCGCCGCGCTTGACAGCCTGACCGGGGGCCTGTTGCTGGCCGCGTCGGCCGCCGGGTTCGGATTCGCGGTGAACCTGTTCGATCCCAAGGCCGAACTCGCCCGGCTGAGCAGGTCACTCGTTACCGGGTTGTCAGATCGACTCAGCCGGCTCAGCCGGTTCGATCGAACCGAGAGGCTGGCCGCGGCCCATGCCGTGATTGTGTACGCGGCCTACTTCGAGGTGTTGGCGACCGTGGCGCTGCCAGTCGCGCCGAAGAGCATATTGCCGGCGTACCTGAGCGACTCGCCGTTCCCGCCTGCCGGTCGCCGGGGCGACCCGAACAGGCTTCGGCGACTAGCCTCATCGCTGCTGACCACCGAACTGCCCATGCCCTCGCCCTGGCTGGCCTACGAGGACGCGCTGCAGCTCTCAATCGACTTCTATGCCGCCTTGTCCAACCGAGTCGCCGAGTTGGTGCACAGCTCCGACCAGTGGCAACACCTCGACGACTGCAGGCGTGCGTCGAGCGACGAGGAGATCTTGGCGCGGGTGCCGGTGCAGGCCGGTCGCCGGTATGAGGAACTGTTCCGGCAACTGGCCATCGACTGCCCTGAGGTGGCCTTGTGGATCAACCTGGTCGATCATCAGGCCACCCGCCACCAGCTGCGTGCCGTCAGCACCGGCTTGGCCGAGATTGAAACGATGCTGGTCGAACTCACGCGGCACGAACCAGCCCTGGGGCCGCACGCGCTGGCCCGCCACTACCGAGACGTGTTGGATCGGCCGATCCTAGCCGCGGCGGACGTGCCAAGCGGGTTGAGCATCCCGTCGCTCGCCGCCGCCTACGTCAACCCCCGGTTCCGGGTGGCGCTGGTGCGCGAGTCCGACACGATCTCCGACGAGAATTGGTGGACCGCCACAGCCGTCCGCGACGATCTGCCGGGCTTTCTGCTGGGTCATTTCACCTCGCCTCGGGCCACGAGGGCACCGCTGCTTGTCCTGGGACAACCCGGTTCGGGCAAGTCGTTACTCACGCAGGTGCTCGCGGCGCGCCTGTCGTCGCCCGCGTATCTGGTGGTTCGCGTCGTGCTCCGCGACGCCCGCGCCGAGGCCGACCTGCAGACCCAAATCGAGTCCGCGGCCCGGGGTGCCACGGGTGAGGGCCTCTCCTGGCCGGAGCTGGCGCGCACGGCGGAGAACGCGTTACCCGTCGTGCTGTTGGATGGCTTCGACGAGTTGCTCCAGGCGACCGGTGCGAGCCAGTCGGACTACCTGGAGAAGGTCGCCCTGTTCCAGGAGCGGGAGGCTGCTCAGGGGCGGCCGGTCGCGGTGCTGGTGACGAGTCGCACCGCCGTCGCGGACCGGGCGCGGCCCGTGGAAGGCACCGTCGCGGTACGGTTGGAGCCTTTCCAGGACCAGGAGGTCGCCCTGTGGCTGGATGTCTGGAATTCGGCGAATCACGACTACTTCGTCGATCGGCAACTGTTGCCGCTGTCGATCGAATCGCTCGTGGCTCATCGGGAACTGGTCGGCCAGCCTCTGCTGCTGCTCATGCTGGCGTTGTACGACGCTGAGGAGAACGCGCTTCGCCACGAGAGCGCCACGATCGGGCAGACCGAGCTGTACGAGCGGTTGCTGACCCGGTTCGCGCGCCGCGAAGTGCTCAAGACCGGCACGGAGCTGGACCCGGCCGCCTTCGCCGAGGCCGTCGATCAGGAGTTGCTGCGGCTTGCGGTCGTGGCGTTCTCGATGTTCAACAGGTCCCGGCAGTGGGTGACCGAGACGGAAATCAACCAGGACCTGACCGCTCTGCTTGGTGCCCCGGTGGGACCAGCCGGCCTGCGCGCTGCTCTCACGCCAGCGCAGATCACGCTGGGCAGATTTTTCTTCGTGCACGAGGCTAAGGCGGTCCAGGACGACAATCAACTCAGGACATACGAGTTCCTGCACGCGACGTTCGGTGAGTACCTGGTCGCGCGGCTCGTCGGCCGGGAGTTGTTCGATCTGGTGGACGCGTTGGCGTTGTCGAATGCCCGGCGGCGTCGGCACTCGATCGACGACTCGTTCCTGTACGCCTTGTTGTCGTACGCTCCGCTGACGATGCGAGCGTCGACAGTTTCGTTCCTGGCCGACCAGTTGCGGGAGGCAAGCTCCGTCGAACGGACTTTGTTGCAGGACGTGCTACTCGGTTTGTGCGGCCAGGCGCTGATGCCGAGGCGAAGCACGCTGTTCGCGGACTATGAACCTCATCCCGTCTTGGTGCCAGGCCGCCACGCGGCTTATTCGGTGAATCTCGTCGTGCTCTACGTGCTCGCGGCCGCCGAGCTCGATCTGGTGAAACTGTTTCCGGATGGGGCCGACACGGTCGCCGAATGGCAGCGCCTCACGATGCTGTGGCGGTCACAACTGCCGGTGGAGGGCTGGAAGGAACTCCTCCGCATGTTCACCGTTGACCGAGGACAGACCGGTGATGTCAGAACGGTGACTTTGAGGCGGCGTCGAGCCACCGAGATGGGGAAGCTGCACCGCGCAGCGTGGGAGCCTGATCTCCTCTGGTCGTGTGACATTAGCTTCGACAGGGTGGATCCCGCAATCGACAACTGGTTGACCTGGGTGCAGGGCGCTTACACCTATGTGCGGAAACAGGGTCGATTTCAGGGCATCCTGGATGACGAAATCCTCATCTATACGCTGGACGCACTGTCCCCGGACCTGGAGGACGGGGTGTTCACTTTCCACATCCGAGGATCGGCCGGAAAGCCGGTTTCGGCTGCTGGCGCGCTGATAACGCTGTGGCGTAAGCTCAGTGAGCCGGACAGACATGACGACCTGTCCGATGCCTTCGACACCTGCTTGCACGTCGCGGTGCACGGAATTTCGCCGTTGCACGTCGTGATGCGGCATAGATACCGATCGATCGTCCTCGCCTTGCTGACAGCCCATCGCCATCGGCTTCCGGCGGACTGGCTCGCCGACGCGCTTCCGCGCATTCGGCAGATCGCCAACGAGGAATCCGGCCAAGACGACCAGGGGCTAGTGAAGATGGCTGAAGCACTGCTCGATTCGGCACAAAGCGGATCCAGTAGCGGTACGCCCCTTGGTGAGCAGGGAAACGGCGAGTTTGGCAGTATTGAAAACGATCAGGAGAGCGGATGGGTACGCGACGCTGGTGGCGTTGAGTAGAATGCTCGCACCGGCACCGAAGTATTGCACACTCGCATACCGATCGACCTGACCACGGTGCTCCCTACCGGGCGATACGTGACCCGCTGCTACACCGAATGAACCGAGTCTTCTGACCCTGTAGATGCCGTGAAATGCATCCGTACAGGTCATCAACAGGCATCGGCGCTTGATCGGTCGCGGGCCACTCTGCCACGGCGGTGACGAGGACGGCACGTCCGGAGTGATCACCTGCGACTGGCGGCCGTCAGTCATGTCGTGTGACGGCGGTGGGGAGCTATCCCGAGAACACGACCCGACAGGGCCGTGACGCTGGAGTGCCCTCGCATGGGGTGCGTACGAGGTCGGCTGGGCGGTCAAACGCTGGGGGAGGTGTGCTTGCTGAGGAGAGTGCGTCGAGGCGGGTGCGAGCCCGCCAGCTGGTGTCGAACTCGGTCGTTGCGTTGCCGACGGCGGTGTCCCAGCGGCGCTGGAGGCGCTCCAGGACCCGGTGTTCGACCTCGCTGGCGACGTGGGAGTAGGTCTGTTGGACCTTGTCTTTGAGGACGTGGCCGAGACGGAGGCATTGGGCGATCTCTGGGACGTTGTCGGCGATCATCCAGGTCTTGTTGCTGTGGCGTAGCCCGCGGAAGGTCAGGTCGGGCTTTGCCGGGCGCAGGCGCATGCCGTCGGTGGTTGCCTGGGTGGTGCCGTCCGCGGCGGGTCGCATCGCGCGGCGGGAGAAGTTGCTGCGCCTGTGGAGTTCGCCGTCTGGGCTGGTGAACACGTGCCGGTGGTCGTGCGATTCCAGGTGTGCCCGCAGCAGGCGGACCAGGAACGGTGGCAGCGTGATGGTGCGCGCCGATTCAGCGGTCTTGGGCGGGCCCAGCCACAGCCGACCGGCGCAGGACTCGTGCAGGGCACCGATCACAGGGTCGACGTCGATGTGGCCGGTGTCGTCGTCGAACAAGTGCAAGTTCGGCCGTTGTAGTCCGGTCAACTCGCCCCAGCGTGCGCCGCTCCACGCCGCGGTCACTACCAGCACCGCGCCACCTGGTCCGTAGTGCGCGGCGATCTGGTCGGCCAGGCGCAGCACTTCGTCTGGCTCGGCCCAGACTTGCTCGCGGCGACGTTCTGTTTGGCGGCGGCGTCCTCGTCGGCGCGGACGGATCGGGTTGGCCGCGATCAGCTTCTCGTCAACGGCGTCAGTGATCAGCATCGACAACAGTTTCATGATGCCGGCGACGGTGTCTGGCGCTCGGGGGATGGCGCGTAGGTGTTTGGCCCAGCCCTGGACTTGCAGGTTGGTGATGTCGGCGAGTGCTGTGGTGCCCCAGCGGGGTTGGATGTGGTTGCGCAGCATGCTGCGGTAGTTGTCTTCGGTGCGAGTGTCGACGTCTGAGGTTCACCCCGGGTAGTGGACACCGAGTTAGCAGGACCAGCAGTCCTGCTGGAAGGATGTCCTCATGCCTCCTCGCAAGCGCCGGTCCTACACGGCCGAGTACAAGGTCGAGGCTGCCCACCGCGTGATCGATTCCGGCCGCACGATCAGCGAGGTCGCCCGCGAGCTGGGAATCGACGCGGGCATGCTCAGCGTCTGGGTCAAAGACGAACGACGCCGGATCACCGCCGCCGAGGCCACCGGGGACATACCCCTGGAGGCGGCCGAGCGGGCCGAGCTGCAGCGCCTGCGCCGACACGTGTCCGAGCTGGAGAAGGACAACGCGTTCCTGTCAAAAGCCTCGGCGTACTTTGCCGCGATGCAGAAGAACCAGCACGGTTCGCTCTGATGGCCAAGTACGCCGGCCCCGACGACCTCGCTGAGACCGCCGGCTCCACCTCACCGAAGCGCATGCGGTTCTCGGTGCTGCGTATGGCACGGCTGCTGGGCGTGTCGACGTCGGGCTACTACGCGCACGCCAAACGTGTCGCGGCGACGGTGTTGCCGCCGCGACAGCAGCGCCGCGCGGACCTCGAGGTGAAGATCACCCAGGCGCACAAGGACTCGCACGGCACCTACGGGTCGCCGCGGATCACCGCCGAGCTCCGCGACCAGGGCGAGGTGGTCACGGCGAAGACCGTCGCCAAGATCATGGCCTCGATCGGGCTGGAGGGCATCAGCCCGCGCACGTTCAAGGTCAAGACGACGGTGGTCGATTCGACGGCGTCGTTCCCGCCCGATCTGGTCGAGCGAGGGTTCGACCAGGGGCGGGTGGACGCGGTGTGGTTCACCGATATCACGTATCTGACCTGTGGCGAGGGCGAGATGTTCCTGTGCGCGATCCGGGACGGGCACTCTCGGAAAGTGTTGGGCCACAGCATCTCTGACCATATCGGCGCCGAGATGGTCACCGACGCGATCGACGCCGCGGTGGCCGCCCGCAGCGGCAGGTGCCATGGCACAGTTCTGCATTCCGACCGTGGCGGGGAGTTCACGGCGCATTTGACGGCGCAGGCGTGTTTCCGGCATGGGCTGCGTCGGTCGATGGGCGCGACCGGGATCTGCTGGGACAACAGCCCAGCGGAGTCGTTCTGGTCGACGTTCAAACACGAGCAATACTACCGGCACGTGTACGCCACTAAGGCGGAACTCGTTGCTGCGGTTGACAAGTGGGTTCGTTTCTACAACAGTGTGAGGCGACACTCCGCGATCGGGATGGTCAGTCCCGATGTCTACGAGCGGTCACTGCCAGCGGTTGCGTGAACTGTGTAAGCCCATGTCCACCGTTCGGGGTGAACCTCAGTCCAGCGCGTCGAGCCAGTCGACGATCCATTCGTCGAGTGTGATCTGGCCGGCGGCGGGGTCGATCCAGGTTCCGCGCCGCTGGTCGGTTTCCATGTTGTCGGCGTGGTCTTGGGCCGCGCGTTTGCTGGGGAATCCGTTGATGGAGCCGGTCGTGTTGTCTGGGCGCCGGTAGCGTACGCGCCACGTGTTGGCCCCTGACTGTTCAATCCATGCCACAGTTTTCTCCTGGCGTGTCGTCGGGTGGAGGTAAGCGGAATGCCTCGGAGGCTTGGACGTGGCGTCGGGGCGTCGAGCCGGTTGGAGAACCGAGGTGACATCGACTTGCACATCGTTGTGGCAAGTGTCAGCAGAGCCGGATCCACTTGTCAACCGTGGCGACTAGATTCATTGTCGTATGGACATGTCGATAGGAGTGTTTGTGGATAAATGTCGACCAGAACGACGACCGTAGGACTGTTGTCTAGCAAATTTGGCTGCGCCCACCGTCGCCGCATCTCCTGGTGGACACGGTCAAGGATGGCCAGTTTCAACAAGATTGAGCCACTCGTTGACAGATAAGTGCGTTTTTGAAGCTTTCAAAACGGAGTCGACGTCGACGTCTCTCAGAAGTCCTAAGTGCTCACGCGAGCCTCGCGTCCGGCAGCACGTCCGTTCAAGGCCGTTGACCTGCGGTTCGGTGCAGTTGAGGTCCGTTGAGCGCAGTTGGAAGAGCCCATAGGTGTGAACCAAGGACGCCACAATGCGCCGACCTGCAGAAATGTGACTTCCGCAGGTCGGCGCGGATCCGTTCAGGGTCGTTGTACGCAGTTGGGGACCGTTCAGCGCACGTGTTTGCTCCCCATTTGCTCCCCGCCGTGCTCCCCGGCCGCGTCAAGGTATTGGGGAGCCGCTGATCTGTGAGGCTGTGGCGCTACACACCACCCGACGCTGTTTCGTGGGCGTCGCACATGGGTGCCGACGTGCGTGGATGGAGTTATTGGCGCGCAGAGGGTCGCGTCGAGCTACTGGTTAGCTCCGGTGACGGACTTATGGAACCCACAGGCAAGGCATGACTTCGCCGCGACAGCGTCGCCCGGTTCGATAAGCGGGTGCATGCACTCAGGGTGGCGACCACAACATTGGACGGCCGTGGTGTTCGATCGGGGGGCAGAACTGACCTTGGCGGACGTGCTCACGCGCCCATGTGGAGATGAGCGGCCCAGGTGGCTGGCGAATCACTGTAGCGGGCGCGCAGATCCAGCACGGTGCGGTGTACGGCCGATGCGGGCGTCTGGGCCGGATCGGACAGGTACCGGTAGAATGTCCGGGCCGCGCGCGCGGCTACGGCGTCGGGGATCCGCCACAATGTCCCGACCACATGGGCGAAACCGGCCAGTTGGAAGGCGGCCGTGAGATGGATCGCCTCGTCGGCCAGTTCGGCGGTGGTCAAGGTCGTCTCGCAAGCGGAGAGATAGGCCAGCCACGCCTGCTCGATGTGAAGAGCGGCGATCTCGGTCACGGTGACCCGGGTCGGGCCCGCACGTAGGCGGCTGCTCGACGGATCGTCCGAATCGGACACCGCGTGCAGGGCGGCGTGCAGTTCGGACGCTTCGGCCAGCGTCGAGAGCAGACTCTCCCGGTTAATGGCGCTGGCGTCCAACGGGGTGACACTCTGCCCCTTGGCCAAGGCTTTCGCCTCGGCGGTGGCCAGCGGCAGGGCCCGCCGTGTGCCGTCCTCGTCGCTGGAGAAGAGCACTACCGGCTTGCCGCCGGGATTCGTGCGCTGTCGTCGTCGAGCGGCG
>NZ_KK037166.1:2665428-2722448 GCF_000568255.1 Kutzneria sp. 744 | reverse complement strand
GCGTCCACGACGGTCGAGCGCACGGCCGGCGGTACGCTGATGGTCACAGCGTCGTCGAGGATGCCCAGTGCCTCGCGAAGATCGTCCAGACCGCCCAGCCACGAATGCCGGAAGTGCAGCGCGCTTCCCAGGTTCGACATGAGCCCCACCAGATCCGAGTCCCGGGCGGGCATGAGGCCGATCGCCGCCCGGAGCAGGTCGATGTCGCGATCGAGATCGGCGACATCGCCGAATCGCGCGAACCGATGGAACAGTGCGTCCCCCAGGGTGCTCATGCGCAGCGCGCGCTCGACGCCGCCCTGTGGCGCTGACGCGGCCTGCTCGCCGAGCCGAATGGCCTGCGCCAGGTCCGCGTCCCTGCCCCGGACGATGTGCCGCCGGCACAGCGCCACGCTCAGGTTGTTCAGGTAGCGCGCTCGGTCGTGGTGGTCATCCGCAATCTCGGTGAGAGCGAGACGATGGGCGTCGACCGCGGCGTCGAGATCAGCCACATCACTGAAAGCCATGAATCGTTCCAGCAGCGCCGTGCCGAGGTTGGTGAGCCGGCCTGCTCGATCGTCATGGTCGATCCCGGCGTGCTCGGCCACCTCGGTACTCAGCGCTATCGCCGCGTCCAGCTGAGCGCGCTCGCGGGTGCGCTCGAACCGCGCGTGCAGCACTGTGGCGAGTAGGTCCTTACCCTGGAGGACCTGGTGTTCGTCGTCATCAGCCTCCGCCGCGTCGACCGCCGAGCGTGCCGCGGCTTCGGCTTGCGCCAAGAGGTCCCCGGAAGTGGTGTGCTCCAGCAGTTGGGCACAGGCGAGCAGCGTCAGGGCGGCGGTGTGGCAGGTCTCGTAGTCTGGCCCGGTCGGCGTCGGCCACAGCGCCAACCGAACCTGGGTCAGGGCTTCCCCCGGCGTGCCTGGTCCGTCGAGTCGGAAACTCTCGAGCAGCGCCTGGGCCAACCGGGCGCGTCTGGGTTGCTCCCATTCGTCACCTGGCTCGGTCAGGCCCACCGCGCGACGCCAGTACTCCACCGAACGGAGGGCGTAGTCGGCGTCACCGGTCACCTCGTGACGCAAATCCAGCACATGCGCCAACTCGGCGAGCGTCGCCGAGGTCGCGCCGCCGTGATGGTCACCGAGCTGGACGGCGTCCGTGAGCACCTGGTCCGCCTCTTCGATATCTGCGACCTGGCCGCCGTGATCGAAGCGCAACCGGAGCACCGTGCCAAGAACATGGAGGTCGGCGCCACCGGCGGCGAGCGCCGACCTGGCCGCCTCGACCGCAGCGTCGAACAGGTCACTGTCGGCGGCGGCGTTGGCCAGCTCGACCAGCCACACCGCGAGAGTCTCGAGCAGTTCGATGTTCCGTGCGCTGTCGGCTCGTGCAGCGGCGAAGGCCAGACGTGCAGTGTGGATGGAGTCGGCGGCGAAGCTCTTGTCTTCCGTTTCCGAAAACCGCTCCCACTGAGCCAAGGACAACGAGTAGAGGATCACCGCATTGTCCTCGGTGCGGCTGTCGGCCATGGCCAGTGCGCGCAGAAGCGTGATGCGGTCCTCAGCCGTCGGTTCCGTGTTCACGGCGCGCAGGATGATTCGGGCGGCCATCGGCCCGGGCGGTGTGCCCGATTCGGCCCTCCGAGCCCACCACACCCCCAGACGGGCTAACGCCCAGCGCCGGAGGCGGTTCACTTCTCCTTGCCCTGAAGGTCTTTCCGGTCGTCGAGATTGTCGACATCCATCTGGCGCTGCAGATGGACCATGCGGTCACGCAGCGGCGGTGGCGGTGGCGCGTCCTCCTTCGGGTCGATGTCGTCGACCCGGGGCTCGGTCATCCGTTCGAGCCGGGCCACCATCGAGTCGAATCGGGCGGCGTCACCCGCCCGCAACGCCGATTCGAGGTCGCCGACCGCGTCCGCGACCGTGGACCACTCGACGGCTGACCGTCTGGCGCCCAGCAATGCAGCCAGCACCTGATGCGCATCTTGCCTGAAGACATCGTCCAGCCACATGGACACCGGCTCATAATCGGACCGCACATAGCGATGCTAGCCGCAGGCCCGGATCCGGAGGTGGAACCGCGAGTGTCTGGCGAGTCGGTGGTGGAACAGGAGCTGATCGCCCACTTCTACGCCTTCCATGACGGCGAGGACGCCGAGATCCGGACGCTGTGGTCGCGCTGCGGTGAGGTGCTCGGCGCTGTCGAGCCGATCACGTCGACCGGCCTTCCCGTGGCGTTGCCCGACACTCTGCCGAACACGTCGGCGCTGGTCGCGGCGCGTTGGGACCCGGGGACCCGGCTACAGGCGATCATGCGGATGGAGCACGAGGTCGTCAACGTATCCCTGCTTTTCCGGTACCGGATCGAACACACCTGGCGGGACTTCGACCACGTGCTCGACGCACTTACCGGGACTCCGGCCGGACCTCTTCTCGGCAGCGCGCGGTTGTATGTCGGCCTACTGGCCGACGGAGGGCCCGGCGAGTTGGCGGCGACTGGACGCGCCGTCGCCGAGCTGCTGCCGGCAGCGGCAGGCACCGCGGGGTGGTGGCACGAAGGCCTACGGCTCGACAATGATCTGCTGCTCTGGGAGACCGGAGAAACCGAAGATGATCGGGTGCAGCGGCGGTTGATGGTGCTGGCCGCACCCGGCCACGGGGCAACGCTGAGCGCCTGGACGTGGTCGGACGGTGGCGCGACCCACCTTCCGCCGTTCGCGCGCTACCTGATGCATGTCGCCAAGATCCGTGATCAGCTGCGGGTCCGCCGACACGCGCCCGACACCGCCGAGCTCTGCCGTCGGATCGAGGATGTGCTTGCCCGGTGCGGCTCGCAACCAGTGCCGCCGGCGGTGCACATCGCGTTGGCCAGAACGATCACGTCCTTGGAGGTGATGGCCAAGACGGTGCGAGTCAGCTGGGAGAACGCGGTTGCGGCGGCGGAGGTGGCGATACCGGCGGCGGGTGGCGACCCCGTCAGCCGTGACCGACTGCTGGCGACATGGTTCGATCAACAACTCAGGGACGACGCGGAATACCTCCACCACTACGACCGGGGGGTGCTGATGGTGAGTGCCTTGCCGTCGGCGCGGGGCGAGGCCGGCTCGCGGGCCGTCACGGCGCGACGGGCAGACCGGGACGCGGTGCGCACCGTGCTCGTGGTTGCCGACGAGTGGTTCGCCCGACTCGGCGGGATCAGCACGCTCAACCGGTCGCTGTGCGCCGCGCTGGTCGGCGTCGGCGCGCAGGTCTACTGCCTGGTCCCGAAGTCGTCGGCCGAGGAGCGCGCGGACGCCGACGCGGTCGGAGTTCAGCTCGTGGACGCCTTGTCGGTGCCGGGCATTTCGGAACGCGAGTCGCTGATGCGCCGGCCTCCGCTGCCGGCGGACGCCGCCATCGACACGATCATCGGCCACGGTCGGGTGACCGGGCAGGTGGCGCGGGCGCTGGCGCAGGACCACTATCCGACTGCGGTCCGCCTCCATCTGGTGCATGTCGAGCCGGACCAGGTCGAGTGGCACAAGCTCGACCGGAAGAACGACATGGGGGAGCGGGCCGAGGAACGGTCGAAGGTCGAGATCGCCCTGGCCGCCGCCACCCGCGCGGTGCCGGTCGGGCCGAGACTCGAGGAGTGGATGCGGCGCGAGATGCACGTCGAGGGCGCGCCCACGCCGGTTCGCTTCGTGCCGGGCTTCGATGTCGCGGACCCGAGGCCGAGGGGGGCCGCGCCCGGAGTGCCGCAGATCCTCCTCCTCGGGAGGGCCGAGGACGCGGAGATCAAGGGGATCGACATCGCCGCCGGGGCGATCGGGCATGCGATGCGGGTGAGCCCAGGCGGCAGCCGGTGGGAACTGCTGATTCGCGGCGCACCGAAAGGACAGGCCGCGCAACTGCGATCCAGGTTGCTGGCCTGGATCAACCATCCCGCGGTCGACGTCACGGTGCGGAACTACACGCCGGACCGCGCGGAGATCGACCGAGACCTGCGGCGGGCATCGCTGGTTCTGATGCCGTCTCGCGTGGAGGGGTTCGGTCTGGTCGGGCACGAGGCGATTCGCGCCGGCGCGCCCTGCCTGGTCAGCGGCCGAAGCGGGTTGGGCATGCTGCTGGCGGACCTGCCCGGCGGGCAGGTCCGCCAGACGGTCGTGCCGGTCACTCGGACGCTGGCCACCGACATCGAGACGTGGGGGAGCCGGATCGCGGCGGTCATGGGGAACGTCGGTGCCGCGCTCGGCACCGCCGATGACCTGCGCACGGTGTTGGCCGCGCGCCACACCTGGGCGATGGCGGCCCGGTCCCTGATCGAGATCGACGGCGGATCACCTGGTGTGGCGTAACGCTTCGGCATCGGGGTGATGCAGCGACTCCAGCTCGGCTATGGCCTCGGCGTTCAATCGGTCGGCGGTCTCAGCACAACCTAGCCGACGGTGGGCAACGCCGAGTCGATGCAACGCGTGGGCCGCCCAGTAACGATCGCCGAGCGTGCGATCGAGCGCCAGGGAGCGTTCGTACGCGGCGATCGCGGCCATCGGGTCGCCGTGACGGAGTTCGGCGTCGCCGACGATCTTGAGGACGGAAGCCTCGCCTTCGGCGTGGCCGGCGGCAGCGTACAACGTGATAGCCCGTTCACACCGCCGCAGCGCGGCTTCGTGCCGGCCCAGGTTCACCAACTGGCGCGCGCTCGAGGCATAGGCGTCGGCGACAGCCATGTTCTCGCCGATGGCCGTGGCCAGGCTAAGCGCTGCTTCCGCGTGCTCGTACGCCCGCGCATGTTTCTGGTCCGCGTCAAGGGCGCGTGCGAACGAGAGATGCGCCCGCAGGGCTCCGCTTTCATCGCCGAGCTCCTCGAACTCGGCCAGCGCCTGCGCCAGCAGCGTGAGTGTCTCCGCACCCAGCCGCGACCGGCCCAGCGCGTCGGCCAGCATCCGGCTGGACGTCGCCCGGGCGGCCCGATCGCCCGCACGGTCCGCCGCCGCGACCGCGACCCGCTGTACGGCGATCCGTGACGCTGATCGAACGGATCGACGCAGGTAGACCATGCACGCCCAGGCCAATCGCCACGCGTGCGATTCGAAGCCGTGCTCCGCCGCGTGGTCGACCATGGCCAGTAGCACCTCGCATTCGGCGGTGAACCAGGCCATCGAGGCGGCGTAGTCGCCAGGAGCGGGACCTGCGTGCTCGCGGTGCTCGGCGTCGCACGGCTGGATACTGGTGTTCGCCGCGGCCGCGGCGGCCAGATAGTAGTCGAGCATCCTTCGCCGCATGCCCTTCTGCTGTGGGGAGGGCACACGCCGGAGGAAGAGCTCGCGGGCATAGGCGTGCAGCAGGTCGTGCATGCGGAACCGGCCGCGGCTGTGTTCGGTGAGCAGGTTCGCCGACAGCAGTTCGCGAAGCGCGGGCCGCAGCGGCTCGTCCGGTGCACCCAGCGCGGTGCATGCGGCCTGCCCGATCTCCGGCGTCGGGTGCAGACCCAGCATCTGGAACAGCCACGCCGCCGCCGGGGTCAACCCGTCATAGGACCATTGGAAGATCGTACGCAGGTCGAGGTCGTCATCAGGCCAGGACAGGGAGTCGAGCCGGTCGCCCTCGTCGTGCAGCTCCTCGACGAGCGCCGCCAGCGGTTCGGTCGGGCGATCCGCCGCGTGCGACGCGACCACGCTCAGCGCGAGTGGCAGGCCGGAGCACAGGTCGATCAGGTCGCGCACTGCTTCGGGCTCGGCGGCGACCCTTGCGGTGCCGATCGTGGCGGCGAGCATGTCCGCAGCGGCCGGCGGCGCCAGAACGGCCAACGAGATCCGCGCTGCCCCTTCCCGAGCGACGAGGCTGTCCATGCGGTTGCGGCTAGTGATCACCATCAGGCAGCGCGGCTCGGACGGAATCAGCTGCCGAACCTGCTCGGACGAGCCTGCGTTGTCTAGCACGACCAGCATCCGCTGGCCGGCCAGCAGACTCCGAAACAACGCCGCCCGGCCGGCGAGCGTGGGCGGGGCGGCGTCAGCCGGCGTTCCCAGCGCGAAAAGGAAGCCGAGCAGGACCTCGGCCGGGTCGGTCGGCGGCTGCCGGTCGAATCCGTGCAGGTCCGCGTGGAGTTGGCCGTCCGGGAACAGGTCCTTGACCAGGTGTCCCACCCGGGTTGCCAGCATGGTCTTGCCTACGCCGGCCGGCCCCTCGATGACGCACACCCGAGCCGCGTCGGTGCCCTCGCCGGAGGCCATCGCCATCATGCGCACGAGTTCGTCCGAACGGCCGATGAAGCGCGCACCGTCGATGGGCAGCTGTCGCGCCACCGGCAGTTTGCCACGCGGCTTCTGGGCGGCCGATCTGACTCGACCGGCGACCTCGGCCTTGTCCCGCAACGTGGTCAGCCATCCACGCTCCGCGCCGGTTACACGGAGTTCGTCGAGCAGACGCTCGAACACGGGCCCGCGCGGCAGGGTGGTGCCGTTGAGGTACGCGTACAGGCTGGCGGGCGCGACGTTGACCCGCTTGGCCAGCTGGGCGCGATCGATGCCGTGCCCAAGACGTCGTTCCGCCTGGAGGACCACCTGGACCAGTGCGGCTGCCACCCGTTGCCGGGGTTCGCTCCGGTCTTCTCCAGCGTTTTCCAGCCTCACGACCGCAATCTTCCGCCGCGTGGTGCCGTTGTGCTCGCCGCGATCGGGCCGAACGAGCGGTGCTTCGCCCCAGTGGCGCGGTTGCTCGTCCATTCGGTGGAAATTCCGCCGGACCTGTAGGAGGTGCACGTTGCGACGATCGGGGACGGCGTCCGCTTCGCCGGCACGTGAGGCGCGTATTCGGTCCCGCTCGGACACACCGGAAGTGGGCACAGGACTGGACTCCCGGATATGCGGGAGTTTCGTGTCCGTAACACCAGGATCCCGCCAGCCGAACTGACGGCTACCACATCCCCAGCCCGACAGGAGCGATCTCGATGACGACCACTTTGGAGAATTCGGCCACGATGGAGGACATCGTGGGTGACGAACTGCGACACCTCGCGTCGGTGCGGGAGAACGCGCCGGCCCGCGCGGGCATCGCCGACCGGCTGCCACAGGCGAACGGAGACCAGGACACCTGGTGACGTGACAGGACGCCATCGATGCGCACACCTCTCCCACCGGCGCTGACTGTCGAAGCGGAGCGCTCTCCGTGGCGCGAGGTCTGCCGCGGCTCCCGCGCGGTCCTCGCGCGGGAGCTGCCGGCCATGGCCACGGCCGTCAATGACTTCCCGGCGGCCGTTTTCGGTCTGGACAGCGGCTTTTTCCACCTGCCGGGCGCACAGGCCAGAGCCTGGGGCGTGCCTGAGGAACAGATCGACCGGCTCCGAGTCCTGCTCGCGATCGGGCATTTCCATTTCGCGTTCCACGACCTGGTGATCGACGAAGGCCGCGCGCCCGCGGCCATGTGTGTGCTCGCCGACGTGAGCCTGCTTCGCTATCTGGACGGTCTCGCCGAGTTGGCACCGGGCTCGGCTGACCGGTACCGCGCCCTGCACGATCGCTACTACCGGGCGTATGCGGCCGCGATGGCCCGCGATTTGGGACATCGTGGCGAAGCACGGCCGTACACCACGGACGAGATCAGCGGCTTAGGTGACAAGGCGGCACCGGGAATGACTGCTCTGCACGTGGTGGCGGATCTCGCCGGCATGCCGGCGCGGGGAGAGCCGGCAGCCCAGGCCCTGCTGCGGTTGTGCACGGGTCTACAGCTGCTGGACGACCTCAAGGACGCGGCCGAGGATGCCACCAATGGCGTGATGAGCTGGCCGTTGACCTGTGCGCTGCTGGCCTATCCGGACGTGGATCTGACCGACGAACGCGACCTGAGGGCCGCGTTGGTGGGCAGCGGCGCCGCGTCCGCCTGCCTGAACGTCGCGGGCGCGGCGTTCGTCGACGCTGCGAGACTGGCCGACGCGACGGATGCGACGGTGGTCGCTGATCTGGCCAGGACATGGAGCTCGCGTGCCGCAGAACAGCAGTCCGATCTGCTCCTGCCGGTGGACCTTCGGTGACTGCGCCGGCGCCGTGCTGGCTCGCGTTGCGAGAGGCGCCCAGAGCCGCCCGGGTGCTGCACGTCGCATACGGCGGTCGGTATCTCCGCCATCTTGTCAAGGTGGTGGTGACGCCGCACCTCAGCGCCGGCGACCACGCGGCGGTGCTCGGCGTCGGCACCGATCACGGGCGGTACGGGTTCGGACGGAGGGTGCTGGACTCGCTGATCCACGTCGCCTGGGCGCTCTCCGGCGCGAGGGAGCGTTCTGACGCCCTGCCGTGGGTTCTGCTGCCGTCCTACGTCGCAGGATGGCGCTTGGTCAACCTCGCCAAGGATCCGCGGCGGCGGTCCGGCGCCACGGCGACGATCGCTCTGTCCGGCCACGTGTTCTCGTTGGCCGACCGTGCGGGCATGGACGTGGTGGCTCGGATCGACGTCACTGAGCGGCGCCTGCTGACCGCGTACCTGCGTCGGGGGTTTCGAGTCGTCCGATCGGACAACGAGGTGCACCTGCTCTACCGAACGGCTCGTGGCGTCCATGTCGACGGCGGCTGGCGTTCGGTCCTACGCACGGGTCGACTCACACTGAAGGCGTGGGAGGCTCGGTTCGGGCCGGCCAGAGGGCCGTTCCTGGACGTCGGTGCGGGTGACTCGCCCCTCGGCGCCGAACTGGCGTCCGCCGGTGTGCTGGCGCTCTCGGTCGATCCTCAGTACGCCCGGCGCGCATGCGATGCCGGTGGCGCCACGGTCGCGGCGACGGCCGAGCATCTCCCGTTCCGGGACGGCGCCTTCGCCACCGTGAACGCGAATTTCGTGCTCCAGCACGCGTCGCGCCCACGGCGGGTGCTCGGCGAGTTCCTGCGTGTCAGCAGCGCCGGCGGCCGAATCGTGTTGCATCCGGTCTGGGCAGCCGGCGCCGGCCGGGCGCGGCTGGACCGAATCCCGGGCGTCCGCATCATGCCTGGCAAGGTGTCGCCGCCGAACCGCCAGCGGCCAAGCATGCTGGTCGATGCGGGCGAGTTCGACGTGCTGCGGGACGGCGCCGAAGTCGTGGACGCCCTCCGTCCGCATCCGGTGATCGCGTGGTTGGGACGGCTGGCGATGAAGGTCGTGCTCACCACGGGAAGGGGCGGCCGGCGTGATTCGTGACAGAGTCGCCGCGACGGCCAACCTTCTCCGCTTGCACACCGCCGGCTTCGAGGGTTTCGTGTGTGTGACCGGGCCGATGCTGGCGGGCGTGTCGGCCCACGCCGCGAGCATTGTGGCGCTGTGGCTGGTCGGTGTCCTGATCAACGGATACATCTTCGCTCTCAACGACCTCGTCGACCTGCCGCGCGACCGGCTCAACCCGGCCAAGGCCCGAAGCCCGCTCGTGACCGGCGCGTTGTCGGAACGGGAGGCCCTGTTGTGGTCGATCTGCCTGCCGCTCGCCGCTGTGGCCGTGACGGCGCTCGACCACTGGCCGGCCGGCGCGCAGGTCGCCATGGCGCTGCTGCTGATTCTCGGCGCCGTCGTCAACGTCTACCAGAAGGCGACCACGATGCCGCTGCTGATGGACGTGCTGTTCGCGGTCGCCATGGCGGCGCCGCCGGCCATCACCGCGTTCGCGGTGTCGGGAGCGGTCGACACCGTCGTCTGGTGGGTGACCGCCCTGCTGTTCCTGCTCTCCCTTCAGCTCAACAGCATTGCCGGCAACCTCAAGGACTTGGCGTCTGATCGCCGCACTGGGTTCCGGACCGTGGCGATCATGATGGGAGCGGACATCGCGCCGAACCGCGCCCTGGTCGCGACCGCGGCGTACCGACGATACTGCTGGATGCTGCTCGGATGCGTCGATGTCGTCGGCGTTGGCACCGTGTGGGCCGCGACTGCAGGGTTGCCGGTCATCGTGGTGGTCGTCTCGATCGCGATCGTCCTGCTGACTGCTGCGGTCGGTGCGGCAAGCATGAATCGGCTTCTCAGCGGCAAGCGCCCTCCGTCATCACGCGGCCGCGAACTGTACTTCGCCACCGGATTCCTCGTGCTGCTCACCGCCGTCTTCGCCCGGGCGCCGTGGTCGACCATCGTGCCCGCTGCCGCCGCCCTTGGGCTGTGGGAGGCCGCGTTCACGCTGTACTGGACCTGGTACTGGCGAACGACGAGTCGGACCACCGTCGCGCGCGAAGCGGAGGTGTGAGGTGGGCGCCTGGAGTGTGCTCGCTGTCCTGGTGATACTGGCGGCCGGCCAGACCGGTCTGGCGCTCCTGCCGGTGCTGGCCTTGCGCGCGCCGCTGGCCCTGCTCGCGCTGCGGCCGCAGCCGGAAATGATGCTGCTGCTGGCCGGAAAGCTGTCCCCCGTCGACATCGTCCTGGTCGCCGTGCCGCTGAGGCTGCTGATCCACATCTCGTACTTCGAGCTGGGCCGATGGGGAGGAGAGATGTTGGTGGCCCGCACGCGCGCGGGAGCGTGGGCCCTCAATGCGTTGTCCCGTCGGTGGTTGGGGATGGTGCTGGTGATCAGTTGCCTTGTGCACCAGAGCACTCCCGTCGACATGGCTCTCGGCGCGAGGGGGACGCGCCGGCGGCCCGTCGTGATCGCCTTGCTGGCCGGTGTCACGATCTCCTCGATCCTGCTGGTTTGGTTAGGAACCCACCTGACCCCGTACTCCGCCGCGGTGCTGGCCGTGATCGGCGATCATCCGCTGGCCACGCTGGTCCTCGTGGGCGTGCTCGCGGCGACCGCCCTGATGCTGTCCGCCCGGCAGGTGCTGCGAGCGGCCAGAGCCGTGCGCGAGGACGCGCGCCAGACCCCAGGTGGTCAGCCGGAAGGCGAGGACGTATGAAGGACTCCGAATCCCCGGCCAGGTCCCTCACAAGGGCCCACTACGAGCGCTTTCCGTTCGTGCAGGGCGGCCAACGGCGTGTCCGACACTGGACCAGCCGCCTGCGGCCGTTCCTCTCCGACGAGGTCGTTCGTGACGCGGTCGTCCTGGATGTGGGCTGTGGCTCCGGAGAGGTCGCCCGTGGGCTGGCGGATCGAGGCGCCCGCATCGTCGCCGTCGACCTCACGAGCACGGCTGTCAAACGGACGAGGGCGGCCCTCCAGGCGGGCCTGGTCTGCCAGGCCGACGCGTTGCGGTTGCCGTTGGCTTCGCACTCCGTGGACCATTCCGTGTCCATCGGGGTGCTGCACCACACCCCCGACTGCTTCGCCGGCCTGCGCGAGATGGCCAGGGTGACCAAACCCGCTGGATCGATCGTGGTGATGCTCTACGCGAGGTGGACGCCATATCATGCGCTGTATCTGCTGACGGCGGGGCTGCGGCGCCGTTTCCCGGTCGCTGTGCTCGACCGCGTCCCCCGGTGGTGCTGGCACGTGGTCCGGGCCGCGGTCGCGGTCCAGGTGGGACAGCGCCTGGCCGACAACCAGCTCAAGGGCCTCGTCGCCGACCAGATCTTCACGCCGCGGGCCACCTTCCACTCCGCCCGCGAGATCAGGCGCTGGGCCGCTGATCTCCACCTGTCCGTGTTCAAGCGGAAGCACTTGCTGATGCACGGAAACATCGTCGAACTCAGGCACGGGAGAACCACGTTGTGAGATCGATTCAACGTCCGCGGACGCTGTCGCCCGCCGCTATCACCCTCGGCGTCGTGGTGACTGGCGGCGTGTCCGGGGCCCTGTTCCAGGTCGGCGCCTGGATTCTCGGGTTCTGCGTGCTCGGTGTGGGCGCGGCGCTGGCCTACCTGGAACGAGCTCGGCCGGTGTCGGTTCCCACCGCGTCCTCCACGCAGATCATCCGCGGCGTACTGGCGGCCGCGGAAGCCGAGTCGACGGCGCATCTAGAGGACCGCGGCGTGTTCGAGTGGCACACCATGTCGCTGCGGTGGCGACGGCTCGACGAGCAGTTGGATGCCACGGGGCCCGCGCATCCGGGCAGCGGCATAGGGGCGTTCTTCACGGGGCTCGAGAGCAGGCGGCTCGTCATCCTGGGGGCGCCAGGCGCCGGGAAGACCGTGCTCGCGATCCAGTTGGTTCGGCAACTGATCGAATCGTGGGACGAGAGCGCGAGGACTCCGTTCTTCGTCTCAATGTCCTCCTGGAACCCGGCCGAGGTCCGGCTGTCGGACTGGCTCAAGCAGCGATTGGTGATCAGCCATCCCTCGCTGTCGGCGGTCGACGCCACGGGGCGCCGGATCGCCGACGTCCTCGTGGACGAGCACAGAGTGCTTCCCGTCCTTGACGGGCTGGACGAACTGGGCCCGTCGAGGCGGTCGGTCGCCCTGGCGGCGATCGGGCGGTCCGCTCCGTTCCCCTTCGTCTTGACCTGTCAGACCAAGGAGTTCGCCACGCTGACCGGCGCGACCGGGGCCGCGTTCGTCCCGGTGTTACGCGACGTCGTCGCCGTGGAAATCGAACCGCTGGAGGTTGCCGACATCTCGGCGTACATGTCGGCTGGCCAGCCGACCTCCAGCGCGGGCACCCTGGAGAAACTTCTCCAGGATCCCCGTGGGGTCCTCGCCAAGGTGCTGTCCACACCGTTGATGTGTTTTCTGACGAAGGTGGGCTATGGCGATTCACCCGACTCCATCGCGGAGTTGAGGACTTTGGCCGAAGGTTCGCCGGTGAAATTGGAGGAGCACCTGCTCCGAAGGTTCGTGCCCGCACTGTTCGGCGGCGACGCGCGTGGGCCGAAGCCGGTGCGTGACTGGGATGCCCGACGGGCCGAGCGGTGGCTCTCATATTTGGCGAATAACCTCGTGGTTCACGGAGAGCGCGATCTGGTCCCATGGCGTTTGTATGAGACGCTGACGAATCTTGGTGTTCTTGGCATTATCTTCGGCGGAGCGCTGTCCTGGTGCATGCTTGGTGGAATAATCGGAAGCATTGGGGTGGTTGCCGAGATTTCTATCGGACTGGTTGCCGACTGGCTTGGAATCTCTGTCGACGCGGTTCCGTTGATGTCGATTCCTGTCGTGTTCGCGCTGGGGGGTGGGGCCGTCGCAATGCTGCTGACTCTGCACTTCGCCCGAGGGTGGGCATTGCAGGCTGGGATTCTTTCCGAGAAGTGGCGCGGTGCGCACTACGTTCTTGGCAGCGCCGTTCGGTTTCTCGTTGGAGTGACGGGCGGCACCGGCATGGTCGTCCTTCTTCGGCTGCACGGCGGTCCCCTGTCGGTGGCGCTGGTTGCCTTCGGAGGAGGTCTCGTCATGGGCTCGGTCACCTGGGCGCTCACGGACTGGAGTCGGGAGTGGCGATTCGGTAGAACTCCGCGGCGTATCCAAATGCGTATGAAGAACATTCCCAACGCGGTTGTGTACGGACTTGGAGGCGGTTTGGTGACCGCGTTGGGATCTGCCACCCTCATCGGTTTCGCGGCGAGTGCGCTCGTTGCGGTGCCGGCGGTCGTGGTTGGCGTGATCATCAATCTTCTAGACGAGAGGGTTGATGAGCGCCGGGCGGAGAGCGCGGCTTCCGTGATCGCGTCCGACCGATGGGCGACGGCTCTGCAGATCGTGTCGAGTGGAGTGGTTGTTGGCCTGTTTGTTCAGTTCGTCCGGCCCGTGGAACCGGCTAATTCATTGATATTTGGGTTGGGTTTGGGCGTTGGTTCCGGGCTGGTTCTTGTTGTGACGGCGGCGGTCTCCGGCGGGATACCTGCGTTGTTTCCGTCAACCATCTGGGTTAGGTACCTGACGGCAAAATGGTGGTTGGCGGCCGGCGGCCATGTGCCGATTCGTCTCCTTGCCTTCCTCGACGATGCGTGCACGCTTGGTGTTATGAGAAAGGTTGGTGCTGTCTATCAGTTCCGTCACGTTGACCTGCAGCGGCATCTGTCCAGCGTTGCGGTGTCGTCTTGATCTCGGGATGCTGACAGGACATCCGACTGGCGCTGAGCTCGACGCCTATGTGGCCAACAGAATACACGCCTGGATCGCGGCGCCACGCGGCGACACGACAACTCCTCACTTGTGGGAATGACATGCCACTCGTTGACGCTGCCGAGGACTTCCGGTGCGGAATTGTCGTCTGCCGCGTTCATGGGACCAGTTGAGTCCCGTTTCTGCCACGAGGATGGGCTCTGGGACAGATTGCGTGATCAAGTTTCACGGAGATCGAACGGCCGTAGGGTGATCATCTTCGGAGTGTGATGATCATGCTCTTGACGTGTTGCTTCCACACCTGAGTGGTGTGGTGATCGAGCGGGTCGAGCAGACGGCCGCTGGCGTGCTGATGTGGGTGAACTCGACGGCGCCGCAGGCGGCCTGCCACGCGTGCGGTCACCCCGCGAGCCGGGTGCACAGCCGCTACGACCGCAGGCTGGCTGACGCGGCGATCGCCGGCCAGGCCGTGGCGCTGCGCCTGCGGGTACGACGTTTCTTCTGTGGCAACACCGAGTGCGTCGTGCGCACCTTCACTGAGCAGCCCGCCGGCGTGGCCACTCGGCACGCGCGCAGAACCCCGTTGTCGCGCACGATGCTGACCTCGATCAGTGTGGCTCTGGCCGGCCGCGCAGGCGCGCGGTTGGCCACGGTGCTGGGATTGCCGGCGAGTCGGAACACGCTGTTACGGCTGCTGCGGGCCCTGCCGGAGAAGCCGGTCGGCGAGGTCACGGCCGTGGGCATCGACGATTTCGCAATCCGGAAAGGACAAACCTACGCCACAATCATCATCGATCTCGGGACACACCAACCCATCGACGTGCTCCCAGACCGGGAGGCCGACACGCTCGCGGAGTGGTTGAAGGCCCACCCCGAGATCCAGATCATCGCTCGGGACCGAGCCAGCGCTTACGCCGAAGCCAGCACGCGAGGCGCGCCGCAGGCAACGCAGTGCGCGGACCGGTGGCATGTCTGGAAGAACCTGGGCGAGGCCGTCGAGAAGACCGTCATCGCCCACCGCAAATGCCTGTCCGAGCCCATCACGCCCGACCATCACGCTGAAGGTGCCGTTGACGACCCTACCGAGACGGTCGAGACGGACCCGCCGCCGGCTCCCGACCTTGAGCCGGCCGACCCTGGCGGGCTGGCAGAGTCGTCGTTCGTGGCGAGGATCCGCGAGCGGTACGACGCTGTGCGGGCCTTGCACGCCGAAGGCATGGGGATTCGGGCGATCACTCGCGAGCTGCGGCTGGACCGGAAGACGGTCCGCCGGATCGTCCAAGCCGGCGACGTCGAGGACCTCATCGCCAAGACCACCTCCCGGCACTCACGGCTGGACAACTTCAAGCCCTACCTCAACCAGCGCTGGATCGGCGGCCACACCAACATCACCCGGCTGATCACCGAAATCCGCGAGCAGGGCTACCGAGGCAGTGCCCAGACTGTCTACCGCTACCTGCGCCCCTTTCGCGCCGGCCGCACACCCAGAGCCGTGGTGGCCGCCGCCCCCACAGCCTCCGCTCCGCCGAAAATCCGCCACGTCACCGGGTGGATCATGCGTGACCCCGACAACCTGCCCGACAAGGACTGCTTGCGGCTCAAGGAGATCCTCGCCCGATGCCCCGAACTGGAGGCCACCCGTCGGCACGTCGGCTCGTTCGCGTGCATGATTCGCAACCTCAGCGGCGACCACCTGCCCGACTGGATGGACTGCGTCCGCGAGGACAACCTTCCCGCGCTGCACTCATTCGTCAACGGCCTGCGCCAAGACTTGGCCGCGGTGACTGCCGGACTTACGCTGCCGTGGAGCAACGGTCCCACCGAAGGCACAGTTAACAAGATCAAGCTCCTCAAGAGGATGGCATTCGGCCGAGCAGGATTTCCCTTGCTGAGGAAGAGAATCCTGCACGCGACCTAGCACGGACCTGTCGGATCGAGTCTAGTTGATCACACAACTTGGCCCAGAGCCATTGAGCGCGGCAGGCGACAGCGGAATCGCCCGGGACGACGAAGCGTCGGCAGGATGCGACTGATCGCTGAGCACTGACTATGCACGTCTGCGGCCTTGTGACGCATCGGATGTCCACCGTTTGGGTGGCTGTGGTGAAGAAGTCGTCGTTGGCGTGTTCCCCAACGGTTCCTACAGGGTGGCGGTGCGGTCGGAGGGTCGACTCTGGTCATCGGCGGATGAGGGCGTTCAAGGAGTTTCCAGATCCAGGTCAGTCTCGGCTGCGCCGGAGTCCTAAGTGCTCACCTGAGCCGCAGTCGCCACGCACGTCCGTTCAGGGCCGTTGACCTGCGGTTTGGTGCAGTTGAGGTCCGTTGAGCTCAGTTGGAAGAGCCCATAGGTGTGAACCAAGGACGCCATAATGCGCTGACCTGCGGAAATGTAACTTCCGCAGGTCGGCGCGGTTCCGTTCAGAGTCGTTGAACGCAGTTCCGGGCCGTTGAGCGCGCCTGCCTGCTCCCCATTTGCTCCCCGCGCTGCTCCCCGCTGAGGAAATGCCGCTTCCGGTCGGCGCTACAGTAATCTGCACACACGAGCGTGCCGACGCACAGTACACCGACCGGCCTCAGGGAAGCCTTCTATGCGTGGTGACATGCCGCGTTTGGCCTCTGTGGACAAGTTGCCGGCACGCACCGTCGCTGCCACCTCAGGTTTCAGCCTGGTCCGTTGAAGACAGATTCTCTTGCACGCGTACCTGGTCAGCGTAGCGGCGCCGGGCCCATCGCTGAGCGCTCTCGTACGCGAGAGCCTCTACACGTGTGATCAAATGCTGTGATGCTCGTGAGCCTTCGTATGGCGGAGCTTCTGCCATGAACAGCGCGACCTCCCGCTCGATGTCGTACCACACCATGCTGTGCTCAACCCAATTCTCGTGCGTTTGAAAGGTTGTGCGGACGGCGGTCGCTATCAGCACGACGGCCCCAAGAGCAGCCGTGATCACCGGAGCCAGGTTCGCGGCGGCGGCGACTGGGACCGCGGCCGCCCCCCCGATCGCGGTGACTTCAGTGATCGCATACCGCATCCTGTTCCGTATGACCCCTTCCTGGTGCCACCGCCACCTGGTAAGCACCGACTGTGGGAGTGCTTGGCCATCGTGCCTCGATGTGGCCAGCCACTGATCGAGATCGGTGATACGCTCCGCCTTCAAGGGTCCTTCTCCTCCCGTATGGGCGATCCAGATGTAGGTCGCATCAGAACCCATCGGTGCAACGCACGATCGATCTAGTGACTGTTGCACGTCCCGCCAGTACCCAAGCGATGTACGGACTCGGGAACCGTGAGTCACCCGCGACGCCCAAGGGCGTGGGTTCGGCTGTGGGGCTCGAAAACGCGATTCCGCCGTCGACCTGGGCGTTCCGGATGTCAGGCGGCCACCTGCAACGATCACGTGGTGCTGTTGTCGCTGCTCTACCAGATCGTGCGGTGCCTGCTGGACGTCCCGGCCGTGCTGTTGCGCCGTGATCTGTCCAAGGACGCGGAGCTGTTGGTCCTGCGCCACGAGAACGCGGTGTTGCACCGTCACATCGCCTGGGCTCGTTACACCCCAGCTGACCGGCTATGGCTGGCAGCGTTGTCCCGACTGCTGCCCCGCCGCCGCTGGAAGGAGATCTTCTCCGTCACGCCAGCAACCCTGCTGGCCTGGCATCGTCGGTTGGTCGCCAGGAAGCGGGACTACAGCAGTCGGCGCCGCCCAGGACGCCCACCAACCACGGCAGCGATCAAGAACCTCGTGCTCCGCATGGCGACCGACAATCCCCAGTGGGGGCACCGGCGTATCCAAGGCGAGCTGGTCCGGCTTGGACATCGGATCGGCGCATCGACCGTGTGGGAGATCCTCAACGCGGCGGGCATCGACCCGGCACGTCGCCGGTCGGGGCCGACCTGGAAGCAGTTCCTTTCCGCGCAGGCCAAGGGCATTGTGGCGGTGGACTTCGTGCATGTCGACACGGTGTTCCTGAAACGGATCTATGCGTTGATCGTCGTCGAGCACGGTACTCGCCGGGCGCATCTGGCCGGGATCACCGCCAACCCGACCGGCGCCTGGACCGTGCAAGCCGCTCGCAACGTGCTGATGGAATTCGGTGAGCGTGTCGACACGCTGACGTTCGTGCTGCGGGACCGGGACTCTCGGTTCACTCGCGCGTTCGACGCGGTGTTCGCCGCCGAGGGCATCGGGATTCTCGCCAGCCCTCCTCAAGCGCCTCGTGCGAACGCGATTTGTGAGCGAATGATCGGAAGTCTCCGTCGCGAGCTGCTCGATCGGCTGCTGATCGTCAACGAGCAGCATCTGCGCCGCGTCCTCACCGCGTACTTGCGGCACTTCAACACCGCACGGCCGCACCGGAGCCTCCAGCAGCTCGCACCAGCCCAGGCCGAGACCCGACCTCCGACACCGATCGATCTCGCCGACCACCGCGTCCGGCGGCGACTCATCCTTGACGGGTTGACAAGCGAGTACAAGATCGTCGCGTGATCGACCCGGCCGCCGCGGACCAGCAGGTCGAGGCCAGGATCGAGTATCCGAGCCCCACAAGTTCAGGACCGTTCGGCGCGCCTGTCTGCTCCCCATTTGCTCCCCACGCTGCTCCCCGACATGAGCATGGGACATGGATGACGTTCACGGATGTGGCTTTCGGTACGCGCAGCCCCGCCAACTTCTGGTCGATCCCGGAGGTGCTGTACTGCTGCTGTCGGCTCAACCGGGCGCCGACTCCGCCGTTCCACCGCTTTCCGCAGGTGCGGGTGACTGCGGGATGTCGGCGGAGTGTTCTTCCAGACTGCGTAGTGTGATGTCGTCGCCTCTGACTTTGTTGATCAGGAATAGTTCGCGTGCACGGCAGTCGGAGCAGATCCGTACCGCGGCCAGCGGTGACAGGTCAACGGGCTGCCCCGCCTCGGCGGCGGTGTCGGTTCCGGTGTAGATCCGGCCGGGCCGCAACGGATAAGTGCTGGACCGCTCGAACGGCTCCCAATCGGGATGGCTGCCACGGAGCCGCAGCCCGATCAGCAGGTAGGACGACTCGTCCAAGTATTCGCAGCGCTGGACCCAGTCCCATTGGACCGTCGACAGCCAGTTGGCCGCGGTCAGGGCCGACACCACCAACGGCTCCAACGCCTCGACCTCTTTTTCCAGCTGATACGGCGCGCGTACCCCGTACGCATGTGACGAGGTGTTCCTGACGACTTTGATCGCCCGCAGCAACCCAACCAGCCGGGCGTTGTCCCTCAGCTCACCCAGTTCCCGCATCCTCGACGGTGTGGCTCCCTGTCTGAACCTGTCAACTAGGTTGAGCCACGTGCCGAACGTCGCCCCACTTTTGAACGACTTACCCACCTCATCGCGCAGGTGACCGTGGTCCAGGAACTCGGTCAGGGCAAGGATTCCGACGGTTCGCGCCACCCCCTCGCCCAGCTTGAGCAGAGCGTCCTTGCGTTCAGCCGGTTGACTGCTGAGCCGGTAGCGGCGTGCCAATGCCGCCACGTGGAACGGGTACGTCCACTCGGCCTGCCACACGGGATCGACGACCGAGCCTACGACGTCGCCGACCAGGGCAGCTTGCACGACGATCGACCGAGCGTCCTCCCGAAAGTACCGTACGTCCCGCTTCGTCTCGGAGAACACGTTGGGCAGCAAGTTCGACACGGCGTCGCGCACCGTCGTGCGGCTCTTCTGTATGTCCTCCAGCAGCCCGTCGAGGAGGTTGTCGCTGAACAGGTCGATCGGCACGGGCAAGTCGGCCGGCGGGTACCGCTGAGCGGACGAGAATGCTGTGTGGTCGTTGCGGGAGTTGAGCCACTCGCACAATGCCCGGCCGTAGCGGCTGCGGGGGCGGAGCACTGTCAGCGCAGTCGCCGCGTCGCCAAACCCAACTGGCAGCACCCGCCAGTTGCTGGCATGCCCCACCACGTCGCCTCCCGTGCAGAGCGTCATATTCCGGCTGTTCTCCGGGACTTCCGGCAGTTCGCCGGCGGAATCCGCCGAGTGCAGGTCCTGTTTGCGTAGGTGACGTAGCGCGTTCTCGCCGCTGATCAACTCCGCTCGGGCCACCTGCGGCTCCTCCACCACTTCGTGAAGGGGCACGAAACGGGTGTCCAACGTCGACCGGAAGAACAGCATGGGTGAGATGGCGTAGCCGATCTTTGTGCTGTCTCGGTCGATCCAGGCGTCAGGGGTATGCGGCAGGATTTCGCGGCGTAGGTACTCGTCGAGGTCGGCGTCGAGCGGAACGCGCACGGAGCGGCGCTGGGTGGGATCGGGAAGCGCGACGCCCTGGCGGTATTGGACCGCTCCTTCTGGATGGCGTACGCCGATGGCGCGGACGACGGCTTGTCGGAAGGCCGGGCCGGTCGGCCATGAACGACCGTCGCTGCGCACCGCGCGCTCAATGTCGGCGAGCGCGGTCTGCTCGTCGGGCCAGGTCGAGCCGATCAGGCTGCGGAGCGGCGCGAGGATATCGTTGAGGTTGTCGACGTCGCGGGCGGGCCGGGACTTCGCTAACGCGTCGAGCGCGGCGTTCGTCAGTTCGAAGCGCAGCAGCAACGGGTACTCGACCGTGATCCGCTGGTGGCCGAGCTCCGTGTTGTTGACGATCCGCACCCTGTCGTGCATTGGGTGGTCGGTGTTCCACTGGGCGTGTGCGGTGTCCACGCACGCCTTGACGATCACATTGACCTGCTCGTTGGTGAGGTACCGGCGCTTCGAGCCCAGCGGCTTGCGCATCTGCTCCGCCTGGTCTCGCGCATCGACCAGTACCACCCTGCCCCCCCGCTCAACGGGCTTGCGGTTGCTCAGCGTCCAGAGGTAGGTGGACACCGCCGTGTTGTGCAACAGCCCGTCCGGGAGTGCCACGACGGATTCCAGCCAGTCGTTTTCGATCACCCACCGTCGGATTGCCGATTCGCCGGAGCCTGCTTCGCCCGACGACATCGCGGAGTCGCTGAACAGCACCACGATCCGACTTCCCGTCGGCTTCATCTTCGACAGCATGTGCTGGAGGAAGAGCAGCGACGCGTCAGTGATCCTGGGCAGGCCCGCACCGAAGCGGCCAGCCATGCCGAGTTCCTCATGCTCCTGACGCACCAGGTCTGCCGACCTCTTCCACTCCATACCGAACGGTGGAGAGGCGATGAGGTAGTCGAACTCCTGACCGGTGTGCCGGTCATCGGAGAGAGTGTCCCCGAGTTCGATGCCGCTCGGATCGCGGCCTTCCACCATCATCCGCAGGCGGCAGATCGCCCAGGATTGGTAGTTGACCTCCTGGCCGGACAGCCGCAGCTCCAAGGCCGGGTTGATTGCCGCGACCTGCTCGTCCAGTTCGTCCAGTAAACCGCCTATACCGCAGGCGGGGTCGATCGCCGTTCGGGACACTCCCATGGTCGCCAGGTGGGGGACGTCGGGTGCCAGCAGCAGTTGGACTGCCAGCCTCCGCACATCCGGCGGCGTGGCGTGCTCACCCACGGCCTCGGCGTCTTGCTCCACGAAACGCCGAAGCAGGTCCTCAAAGACGTGCCCCACCTCAGCACCGGATACGGTCTCGCGCCGCAGGTCAAGGTCCGCGAACCGGGCCACAACCTGGTGCAAGACAGCGGCGCTGTCGAGCCGTTGGACGTATTCGAAGAAGCCATACCGCTCCAGCGTCACGCGGACGTCCGAGGGGAAGGTATCGAGATATTCGGATAACGCCTGGACGGTAACGGGTGGCCTGGTCGTCAACTCGGCGAGCGTCGCGCCCTCATCGCCGCGAACGGACTCCAACCGGCGTAGCGCCGTGAAGGGGATGAGCACCGATGCATATTCCGAGGTCTTAACCTCACCGCGCAGAAGATCGGCGATCGACCACACCAGGTTGGTCAAGTGTCGCAGGTTGCTCACGTCTTCCTCAGGTCGGTTGGCAGTCATATCGCAGCCATGATGCACGACGATCGAGGGCAGCAGACCATCGACGCGGTGCGGTCGGTCACCACCCTCCGGGGGTCTGTTGCCGCCAGAAGCCAGCGATCCAAAGCTTGCTCCCCCGACCCCGCCTGGACCCACGGCTGACCGACCTCGACCGCGCGGCAGCCGTGACACCGGCCCCCTGGGCGATCATCTAGTTCCGGTCGGGTCGGGGCGAAGTGCGGTCGCCCGCGCACCAGCACGAATGATCAGTCGGGCCATACCTGCGCGGCTAGTTCCGCCAGGACCACTGCGCGAGCCTGGATGTCTTCGACGCTCCACATCGGACACATCCCTATCGATCGGTTGAGCTGGAGGCTGGACTGCTCAGCGAATTCGGGCTTTTTCACCGACCAGGCCAAGTTGGAGACAGACTGATTGAAGGTCGATGTGACCAGCGTCAGGTTGCCGAATCGGTGCACGGCCTGATCACGTTGCTGGGCTTCGAGTTGGCGGTCTGCGGCATCAGTCGATTCAAGCGGCCAGTGATCCCGCCATGCCTGTGGCATGACGTGCTCAATCTGCAGTTTGTCGTAGTCGAAGGTCGCGGGTTCGGTTTTTAGATTGGCGTTCTGCAGGTGCTCGTCAATCGCACTCAGAACGAGCCGGATGCGCTCTTGCGTCATACCGCCGTAGGCCTTGCGTGTGGTGAACGCGGTGACCAACTCCTGATCCGTCGGCCATGACAGTTGGTCCGGATTGCCTCGCAGTGCGCCGATCACGGCATCCGCTACCGATACGCCGGGGATCGTCGTCCGCTCGGCGGCCGATTTGAGTATGTCGACGAAGACTTTGCCGTAGCCGCGAGTGTTCGCGCCCAGCAAGAACCTGCGGATCAGCCATGACTCGATTGCACGAACAGCTCGTTCTTGATCTGACACAGGCACCAGTTGAGCGGGCCGCGTGCGCAGCCACAGCAACAATGGAAGCGCGGTGGTAAATCCCAACGAGTCGATTCGCCGGTACGATCGCCGAAGCTGCGCCGTTTCAGCATTCTCGGCACCAACGACCACTCGATATGCCTTGCCGAAGTCCCTGAGCTCAGCGAGCACGTCCACCGTCTTGCGTTGGGCGTCATCCAGATAATGGCGCACCTCGCTGTAGAGATGCCCTACATTGGTCTCCGTGGTCGACACCGCGGTCAGCCAACTCGACAACAGCACATCACGGCGCCCCCGCTGGGCGTGGCCACGACCGACCGCTACCTTCCACCACGTGTCGTCGAACGGCGCCCAGTAAGTGTCGTAGACAAGCTCAAGTTCCTTCTCGTCGGACAGTTCGCCCCGGAGAAACAATAAATTCTTTACCAGATCGGCAGCGGACAGTGGCGTCTGGCGACCGTTAAGCACTTCGAAGATGACTTGGGCGTCGTCGTTGTCCTCAAGGTCGATGACAACCAGCTTGAACAAGTCGAGCAGCGCATCAACGAGGACGTCCGTGCGATCAGACCCATCGACGCCGACGGTGGCGGCACGCGCACGCTCGGCAAAGTACTCGCGGGCCTTGAGATAGCCGTGATGCACGGAGGGTGGCGGGGGTGCATCGTCCATCGCGTGCGGCCACACATCACGATCCCGGCGGCGCGGCCACAGCTTGTAGCGCTCTTCGGGGAGTTCGACCACGTCGGGGTGGTTTTCCAGCAATCGGCGGACCTGCTTGACGCGTGCTGATCCGCGTTCGATAAGGACGTCGAGTACGCCTCGCAGTACCAGTTGAATGGTGGTCAGGCGCTGCTGTCCGTCAATGACCGCCCGCAAGTCAAGACCACCGGCCGGAGCAGACAGTTGGTCGCAGACGATTGCGCCCAGGAAGTGTGGTTGCACCTTCTTGTCTGCTTTTGCTAGCGGTTCACCGAGCGACTCGGCATGGCACCGCGCTTGGTGCAACCGGTCGGATGTGTCTTCAAGGTCGGTGAACAACAGTTCCCATTGTCCGTCGCGAGTCCACTCATAGTCTCGCTGGAAGGTCGGCACTACATAACGGCGGTCCTGTGTGAGGATTTGCTTCAACGAATAGGTGTTCGCATCCACCGCGTCGCTACGCTCCCTGTTGACGTGCAGCCAAGGTCACACTCACGATAGACCGCGCGGTGGCGTGACCGGTCCGTGACTGCCCACCTGGCGGGACCCATTCCGCGAACCCTGTACAGCGTCAGAACTTGGCTGGACGTGCTGACCTGCGGCTGGTCGTCTTGTCGAGGTTGGGCATGATCCTCTGCTGTGTCTTCGATTTGTGTATCTGGCTGCTGACGCGTCGCGATGCGGCCGTGGCCGCTGAACTACTGGCGTTGCGACACCGGGTGGCGACGCTGCGGCGGCAGGTTGGTCGGTCTCGGCTGACGTAGTCGGATCGGGCAACGCTGGCTAGGCTGCTGCCTAGACACGTGCTGATGTGTCGGATCGTCGCGCCAAGCACGATGTTACGCGGCAGGGGGACCGATCAAGTGGTGGACGGGTTCACCGCCGGTGGATCACTCGATCGTGGCATTGACTGATCACGGACACTGGGGAGACGTCCGTTGCAAGCTGCTCGTAAGGGGCCGTCGATCTGCGCGGCGGTGCGTACACACACCACCCGGACTTGACTCGGCTGAGTCACCCGTGAGTACCGACAGGTGACTTGATCTGCGTGGACGGGGTTTTCGGCACGCGCAGAGCCGTCGCCGGCCTCATCAACGAGTACCACCGAGCAAGCTGACCACACGACGAACCGGCAGGCCACAGTCGGTGAAGCTATTTTGAAGCACTACGAGTCAGGCGAACTGTCACACTCGGTACCGGTGGCGCCGTGGATGGCAGCCGCTATTTCTCGCCGCTACCGGGTGTGCAGATTTGCAAGGTTTCAAGCCGAATCATGGCTGCTTGCTTTGAGACATTGAATATTTCGGCCATTTCGGCCATGAGTGTATCCGCAGCGGCAGTGCCGGTGGAGACGGTGACCAAGCCGACGTTGGCCATCTGTTGAAACGCGAGACGTTTGAATGGGCGGTCTGGCATAAGAAGCGCTGCCATGCCACGATTGGCCTGAATCTCACGCCAGTCTCGTCGCCGTCGGGTCTGACTGGCGTCCTGCGTGCTCACCGGCACGACATCGCGATATAGGCAGCGCATCAATCCTGCGCGCTCGCCGGGTGCGTTGGAACCAACCTGGGCACCGACAAGTTGAGCCATCTCGGGATCGAATAGATACCGATGCAGCAGAATGTGCGACGCTTCGTGAGCCATGGTGGCGCGCCAACGACCGACGGCGCCAGGGTTCGCAGTGTCCGCTTCGGCCGACTCGGTCAGTTTACTGTTTATGGAGACCACTGGCCGTCGACCAGCTTGAAACTGCGTGAGCCCCAGAACGTCATCAGGCAATTCGGCATACTGATCGAGTTCGGCGTGGAGGTGACTCTCAATGAAACGCTCGAGGTCCGTCACCGGTTCGCTGAGCGACGGCATAAGACTGGCGCGACGGAGTTCATCCTCTGCGATACGCTCAATCTCGTCCGGTTCGTACCAGATTCGTTGATCGCCCTCAGGTCCCTGGTACCACTGCATGTCGTTACTCGCCTGTGCCCTGGTCTCGCTTGTTGATGATCTTCTCGGCTTGCTCGAGCAGGTGCTTCAAGTCCCGCTCGCCAAGGCCGGCGTCGGAGACTCGGCGGAACAGCACGCCGGCCGTGGGATTTGACTGCATGTAGCGCTCCGCCCCTTCGCCGACCCGACCGGCCGCGGCGAGCAGGAGATCAGCATCGAGGTCGAGCGCGGAGGCGAGCTGCATCACGACGGCTTCGGACGGGACGCGTCGGTCGTGCTCAATGTCGTTCAGGTACGACGGCGCACGCTCGATGCGGCGCGCTAGCTCGCGCAGGGACAGCCCGGCAGCCACACGGGCGTCCCGTATGCGCTGGCCGAGTGTTGGGCGTGAGGGTGTGTTCGACATGTCCGCTTACGAGCGTACATGCCGGCGTGTCGAAGACCCACCCCACGCCACGGTGCTACTCTGTACGCATGTTCGCGAACACGCGGGCAAGCGAACACGACGTGGCCGCCGGCCGCGAAGGAGGTCGAGATGAACGAAGCTGCGCACGTTGAGGTCGAGGACACCGCGGACAAGACGGGGTTCGCCATCGTCGTCAACGGCGAGTTGGCCGTGGTCCCGCACGAGGAGGTGTCGTGGACCGAGGTGGTCGCCATCGCCTTCCCGGTGTGGCCGTCCCCGGACAGCACGTTCACGGTGACGTACCGCAAGGCGAAGGGTCCGAAGCACGAGGGCATCCTGGTCGAGGGTGGCGTCGTTGAAGTCAAGAAGCAGGGAACGATCTTCGATGTCACACCCACTGGTAAGTCATAGTTCGGATCTTGCACGGCTGCGCGACGAGGGTTTCGACCTCGAAATCCGGTCGAACTATCTGCTGGTCAAGCATGTGCCGTACGTGACGTCCACACGGGAGGTCGCATACGGCGTGATCATCTCCGAGCTCTCCACGAGCGGCTCGAGCACGATCAGACCGAGTGATCATGTTGTCTCGTTCGCCGGGGGGATTCCGTGCGACCAGCACGGCTCCCCGCTGACGAAGATCATCAATAGCACCGGCGCGATCCAAGTCGCCGAGGGTCTTGTCGCGGACTGCACGTTCTCGAGCAAGCCGCCTGTGGGCTACTACGCCGACTACCACGCCAAGATCACGTCCTACGTGAACATGCTGTCCGGGCCGGCGCAGGTCATCGATCCCGCAGCGACAGCTCGGACCTTCCCCGTCGTGAAGGTAGCCGAGCAGGACTCGGTGTTCCGCTACCTGGACTCGGCATCCAGCCGCGCCAGGATCAGCTCGATCACCGACAAGCTGGCCCTACCCAAGGTCGCCCTTGTCGGCCTTGGCGGAACGGGCTCGTTCATCCTGGACTTGATCGTCAAGACGCCGATCGGCGAGATCCACGTCTACGACCGCGACATCCTGTACGCACACAACGCGTTCCGGGCACCGGGCGCGGCCTCGGTCCAGGAACTCGACGCCGTTCCGACCAAGGTGGAGTACTACCGGCGAATGTACGAGGTCATGCGACGGGGCATCGTTCCGCACCCGGTCCATGTCGACGAGTCGAATATCGACGAGCTGCGAGCGATGACCTTCGTCTTCTTGGCCATGGACTCCGGTCCTGCCAAGAAGTTCATCGTGACGAAGTTGGAGGAGTTCGGGATCCCGTTCATCGACGCGGGCATGGGCGTCTACCGGGTCGGCGAGTCACTCGGGGGCATTCTGCGGGTCACTGCGAGCACACCCGAGCACCGCACCCATGTGTGGGACCACCAGCGGATACCGTTCGGCGACGAGGAAGACGACGAGTACGACCGCAACATCCAGACCGCTGATCTGAACATGCTCAACGCGGTCCTGGCTGTGATCAAGTGGAAGAAGCTGTATGGCTTCTATCTCGACCAGGAGCACGAGATGTTCACGACCTACACCATCGGCGGCAACCAATTGCTGAATGACGACCAAACACCATGAGGCACACCTCGATCACCCACGAGTTCGTGGAGTACATCCCCGGCGAGCTCGCCGAAGCGGTGCTCTACGTCTCGATCACCTACCGCACCGCCGTGCACCGGTGCGCCTGCGGGTGCGGTAACAAGGTAGTCACGCCGATCAGCCCGGCCGACTGGCAACTGTTCTACGACGGTGAGACCGTGTCGCTGACCCCTTCAATCGGCAACTGGGGGTTCCATTGTCGCTCGCACTACTGGGTCACGTCGAACCAGGTCCAATGGTCGGGCACATGGACCGACAAGCGAATCGCGGCTGGCCGAACACGTGACGACTGGGATCGACAACAGTACTTCGCAGGGCGCAAGGCCGCCGCGCATGAACCAGAAACCGCTGAAACCATCGACGCTGATGGGCGCAGCCCCCTTGCCTGGCTCCGGAAACTGCTCCGACGTTAGCCAGCAGCACGGTGCATTTGCGTCAATTTCGTCCAACGGTCGGGCGAGCATACTCAGGCGCCGGTCGGCCTCGTCAAGATAGGCGGAACCCGCTCGTAGAGCATGGGCTCAGCGTCCCGCAGTTCGTGCTCTACGGCCTCGGTGAGGTTCCGGTCGTCGACGAGCACGCCGAACTCGACGTTGCCGTGCTCCGCGCTCCACGAGTAGTTCGCGCTGGTCACCAGCAGGAATCGGTGGTCGATCGCGAGGAACTTCGCGTGGTTGCGCACGCCCGCGCCGTCGAAGATCTTCGTGCGTAGAACGACGGCGGGCCTCAGGTGCGCGGCGACCTCGGATGCGGTCGGCGCGCCCCGCCCCGCCGCTGCAGCGTCGAGGTACACCCGCACGGCCAGCTCCGGCCGCGCGGCGGCCTGCCGCAAGGCTTGCCACAGTCCCGAGGAGCGCTGGAAGTTGAAGGTGGAGCAGGTGATGGACTGCCGCGCGCTGTCGACAAGGTGCGGCACGGAGGCGGTGAGGGGCCCGCTGCGCGCGAGGTGTCCCGGCATCGTCCACAGGGGCGTCGCCGAGGTCGGGGCGGACCGTGCGCCTTCGATGGCTCGCAGGACGGCGATGCGGGATGCCGGGGACGACCCGGCGGCCAGCAGCGTCCGGACCGTCGCGCGGTTCCCTGGGGCGACAGCCTTCAGCGCGCTGGTGAGGGTGTCGCCGTCGGCGAGCCGGTCCGCGAGCAACCCCGCCTCGGTCCCGGTGAGTCGCTGGCCCAGTTCCCATGCCGCCGCGGGGTCAATCGGCGCGTCCGAAGAACCCAACACCACTCCCAGGGAGGTCGACGAGGAAGCGCCGGTCGAGGAACCGGTTGGCCCTCTCACAAGAGGTCTCCGACGCCATGACACAGCAGTGGCAGGCGGCGCCGTGCAGAAAGTCCTCAGGGTCCTGCGGGGTGCGCATCGCACAGATCGGGTCCGAGGAGCACCGGGTGGCCCGGTACAGCGCGCCGGACACAACACGTTCGAGCCGGTCGGGTTCACTGAGCTGCACCAGCCCGCCGAGGGTGCCGTCGCTATCGGATGCGGTCGTGCAGATGAGCAGTCCGGCAGCCGCTTCGCGGCCTCCGGACTCGGGCCAGGCGTACAGCCGTTCGCTCAGACTGGCGGCGGAGTAGCCGCACGTCATGGCCAATTCCCGGATCAGTACGTGCGCGAAGGTATGGATGAGCCAGTAGCGCGGCGGCCTGAGCCGGGTGTCGGGGTCGACATCCTGCGCGGTCTCGGAGAAGCGACGGTAGAAGTTGCGCCGATGCGCGTCTCGCTGGGCAGTCCAGATGTCCGTCGTTTCGATCCGCGTTTCCCACGCCGCCACGGCTGCCTCGTCGAGCTGGAGGTAGATGCCCTCGCCGCGATCTTCCGTTGCCACCGTCCACGCCGGGTACGGCGTTCTGGTCAGCGGGGCCAGGCGTTGGGGTAGGTCACCGACCCGGTCCATGTCGTCAATGCGGGTGAAGCCGACGAGCGCGTTGACCTTGCGCAGCCGTTCGACGGCCAGCACCCTGGTGATCTCCGGTCGCAGCTCGGGACCACGATCCCGCCGGGACAGCGTAAGCCCGCTTACCTCGTCCTCGTGCCGGAGCCCGAGCGGATCCTTGAGCAGGTACTGCCATTCCGGGACGAGCAGGTCCACCGGATCCCACTGCTTGGCCCAGGCGTCCAGTTCCTCGGCCGACTCCGGCGGCAGGAGAGCCGTCGCGACGGCCTGGGCAAGTTTGTCGTCCGAGAGTTCGGAGACGTCCACTTTGCCGTCGAGCACGTCCCGCAGGGTGTCCAGGTCGTCGGCGTACTTGGCGAGCTTCTCGCCCAATGCCACGCGGATGCGCGCGGCGAGGTCGCCGGCCTCTTCCTGCGACGACTCGGGCATCACGATGATCGACTGCGTCGCCGGGAACCAGAGATTCGACGCGCCGACGAGGATGAGCCGCGCTTCGTTGCGGCACCCCTGCGGCTCGAAGGCGTCGAGGTGGGGATGGCGGCCACGGCAGCGTGGAAGCTTGCTCTTGCCAGCCTCACCCTGAGCCTCGTTCATCCCTCGCCGTGCGCCGCATGACTCGCACCCGATCACGGCCGATGCGCCCTTGCCCGCGGTGCGGTCAACCATTTTCAATGCCGGGAACTCCGCCTGGGGGCAACGGTTCCAGTGGTGTACCCATTCGTCGTATGGGAACTCGTCGAGGTGCCCGTCCACACAGGCCAGTAGGTACCGGGCGGGCACTGCTGTGCGCCGGGCCGGTTTACGGGTCCGGTTGCCCGACCTGCCGGTGCACTTGGCGTGTTCGAAGCAGGCCAGGTCGGCGCGGAACGGGTGGGTGTTGGTGTACGCCAACTGCGAAACCGTGCCCAGCATGTCGCATCCGGTGCAGCGCAGCCATTGCGGGAACACTCGTGCGGGCACGCCGAGGTCGTTGCCCTCGGTGGACAGGCTGATCTTCTTCGGCTGCCACGGGTGCGGGCGCAACTGCACGTCGCGGGACCGGAGCAGCTTGCCCACGACTTCGCGCAACCGGGGAGCGCGGATCTGCGGGATGCCGTCGCGGCGCCGCCAGATTCGATCCCAGTCGTCCAGGCCAGTTGACATGATCGTGAACTGCGGCAGGTCCATGATCGAGCCAGGTCCGTACGTGTAGAGCAGCGACGACGGGCGACCCGAGCCGACCTTCGCGCGGTTGTGCTTGGTCGCCTTCTCGGCCTCGCGCTCCGCGTCGCCCAGCGGGTCGACGGCGGTCGCGGCGTCATAGACGAACCGGGTATCGACGGTCACGGGTTCTCCTGAGGTGGTTCCCATCGGGGTGCTCCGGGCGGCGCGATGTAGACGAGGTTCTCCTTGATGGGGCTCACGAGCAGGTTGATCTCCGGCTGCACCTCTCGCATCGAGTTGGCCACGACGAACGGCGGCGCGTCCCGCGAGTCCGCACGGGACTTGGCGTTCTCCGCGCTCATCATCAGCGCGTCGTGTCGTGTGTCGTCGGTGACTTTCTCGTAGACCAGCGACTTTCGGTGGTCGGCCAAGTACTTGCGGCGCTTCTCCCAGTGGTCGAGGCGGTTCATCAGTTGGTCCTGCGCCCGGCGGGCGGCGTCCTCGTTCGACGCGCTCAGCACCCGGCTGACCAGTGCGTCGATGAGGTCGACGACGAAGTCGCGCCGACTGTCGATGCCGCCCGCGTTGTGCTCCGGGGAGAGTCCTTGTGTCTCCGCCGCTTGCAGGACCCGTGTCGCGCTGACCAGTACGCCGTCCAGGCCACGGTCGAGCGAGGTCGCCGAGAACGGCGTGACCGACAACGCCTCGACCTGGGCGTAGAACGTCTCGTGGTAGTGCCGGAACTGCTCGAAATGCGCCAGATCGCGCGGTCGTGCCCAGTTTCCCAGCGACACCACCAGGCCCGGCCGTGCTGCGTCCCGACCGACGCGCGAGGACGCCTGGATGTACTCGGCGGTGTTCTTCGGCTGGCCGACCACGAGCATCAACCCGAGCCGGGTGACGTCCACACCTACCTGGAGCATCGACGTGGCCAGCACCGCATCGAACGGAGCGACCTCGCGCGTGGGCACCGGCTTCTTCGCCTCGCGCGATGCCCGCAGTTCGCGCTTGCCGGCCGTGGAGTCGAACCTGGGCTCGAAGGTCACGGCCATCTGGTCCAGCGTCGCGGTGATATCGGCGCTGGCTACCCGCGAGGTGAGTTCGGCGACGTGAAGCGAACCGAAGTCGGTGCCGGTCCGGCTGGGCAGCAGCGACCACGGGCGGCGTTTGGCGAGCGCGGTCTGGATGTCGTCGCCCATGTACCGCGCCATGCCCGCCAACTCGCGGGTGGCGCTGAAGTATGCCACCAGCGACAGGTACGGATCGGCCGCCTCGCCGGACCGGTCGAGCAGCAGTTGGCCCGCTGCCATCAGCACCTCGGCTACCCGGATCTCGGCGGTGGTCAGGCGGACGCCCGTGGTCGACAGGCCGACGTAACGCCGTCCGGGGAACTTGTCCGAGATCGGTTCTTCCTTGGAGAAGAACGTGTTGCCAGCGTCCAGCACCTGCGGTGGAAAGATCGTGATATCCCGCCCGTACAACGCTTTGACCTGGTCGGCGGCGTTGCGTGCCGTCGCTGTGGACGCGACCAGCAATGGCCGCACCGTACGATTGTCAGCGGTTCGCCACGTGCTCATCACGTCGATGGCGACCTCGAACAGCCCGACTGTGGTCCCGAGCGCACCGGTGATCAGGTGCAACTCATCCTGGATGACCAAGTCCGGCGGGCGCAGCCGGGAAGCGGGACGCACCGCGGCTGCGGGCAGGCCGTCCTTGGCCGGGTGTTTGTTGCCGTCCTTGATGTCGCAGTGCTTGTAGTCAGGGTGAACGAACCCGTGTCGCTCGCACTTCCGCGACACATACCCGAACAGGGATGCCGCCTCGCCCTCGCGCGCCAGCCGGGCGAACTTGTCGACCGTCGCGATAAGGAACGCGGGCACGAGCCGGTAGATCTCCTCGTCCACCGTCAGCACCGGCAGCCCCTCGGCCGACACGCCGCCCTCGGCGAATGGGCACTCGGCCAGGTCGTCCCCGCAGTACACGTGCACGCGACGGGTCTCCGGCCTGGCCTTGACGTCGCCTGGCCCGATCCGGGTGCCACACCAGGGGCACCGCTGGATCTGCAACACGGTCAGCCGGTAGTTGCCGCCGGCGTTGTTCGCCCGCGTCAGCTGTTGTTCAGCTTCGTCGAACCGCTTCGGGCTCACGTCCGTTCCGACCCACAGCCCGATCCGGAACGGCTCGGCCCCCCATGTGGCCACGTCGTCAAGCCGGGCCAACTCCGCGGCGCACACGAGGGAGGTGGCGCGTTGGAACTGCTGGGCGGTGAGTAGTCGCAGTGTGTACCGCATCAGCACCGCGATCCCGGAATTGCCGTCCAGCGGACCGTCCGGTGTGGACACGATGCCCTGGCGCCGCCGGATGGCGAACGTGTACGCGGCTAGCCCGAGGTACGCCTCGGTCTTGCCGCCACCGGTGGGGAAGAACAGCAGTTGGGCCTTCGGGTCATTGCTGGAGCGCCGCTGTGCCGCCGGGTCGGTCAGCATCGGCAGCTGCATGAGTACGAACGCCAACTGGAACGTGCGCCACGAGTGCGCTTTCGGCCCCTGCGTGAGGATCGCCGCCCGCGCGTGGTCGATGCTCTCGCCGGGATTGCCTGCCCGGCGCTGTGCCACTTGCGTTTGGATGCGCTGGTCGGCCATCACCCGGTTCATGAACCGGAAGCACCGTAGCGCCTCGTCGTCAGCGAGCAGGTGGTCAAGGCCATCCGCGAGCTGTCGTTGCACCTGCTGCGCTTCTCGCACCAGTTCGACGCCGTCCTCACGCAGATGCTCAGGCAGCGCCTCGGCCGTGGTGAGCTGCTTGTCGAGCCAGGTGCGGTATCCGGCGACGATGGGCTCCAGCCCAGTCCGCAGCTCCTCGCGGCTGGCGGCTTGCAGTGTCCGCATATCCAGCAGCGCCGCCCCGATCTCCTCGGCCGTGGTCTGCGGGGTCTGCACCGTTGGCAACCACGTCGTCCACACGGCACTGGCACGCCGGATCTCGCCGGACGCGTTCCAGTCGACCGAACAGGTGCGCCCGATGGCGAACTCCAGCCGATCACGGTACTGGAGCCTTAGGCGCCGCAGCTCGTCGTCCCGCTCCTGGCGAGTATCGGTCAGCCTGTCGGTAACCGGTAGGAAAACCTCGTGACCATCCGCTTCGACCAGCAGTTTTGTCTGATATAGCCAGGCGTTGACGGGAATCTTGCGCGGTGCCACTCGATCGTTGCACAGCGCCACCTCGATCAGCTTCGTCCCGCCCTCGACGTCGTCGTAGCGGTCCACCCTGAGCACAACGGTGTCCCGCAGGTGGATCGTCGTCGTCTGCGCGGGGTCGAGCTTGGCGACGCTGATCGTCTTCTTGATCTCGATGGGTGCGCGCTTGTACCGGCGAACGGTATTTTCGCTGTTCTCCCGCTTCTCTTTGGTCGGCTCGTACTGTCCCCACGAAGCGGTCACGGTGAACTCGGCCAAGTCGTCGGGGATCTGGCAGCGCAACCCCATCGACGCTGGGATCATCAGACCGCGCTGTTGCGGCTGATCCTCGACGCTGTCCTCGTCCGCCCCCGCACCGCTCTCGTCTACGGCGGTGACCGGAACTCCCCGGCTCCCATCAGCGTCGGTCGCGTCACCGACGTCGGTAGCCGCCTCGTCCTCGTTGGCGTCCGACGGGTCCTCCCGGCCGGACGCCAACCGCACTGGCGCGATCCGCCCCACCAGGTAGGCAACATCCGGCACACCGTCGAGCACTTCTTCGGGGCCGTTCGCCGGGCCGAGCAACTCCCGTTCCAGGATGTCAACCAGGTTTTCCCGTACCGTAAGCGACCGCCCGTCCGGCTCGTGCTCCAACCGGTACTCCGGGGCCTGCGGGGCGTTCACTCGTCATCCCCCTCATCCTCATCGTCTGATGGTGGGGGCGCCTCACCCTGAGCAGCGGCCCGGCGGTGATTCTCCTCCAGCAGAAGGTCCAGGATTTTGACACGCGCTTCCGGGTTGACCGTCCACCGAGTCATCTGTCGGTACGCGTGGAATCCGTGATTCAGCGGCACATCGCCCCAGCCGTAGGCATCCATCGCGACTCGGTCGAGGGCGACGTGAATCTCCCGCATCCGCGCCACATCCGGATCTGCCGAGTCAGCGGTGTCCTGGTCGTTGACGAGCTTGTACAGTTTGGTCACCCCCCATTCCCGTCGCAACATGATCTCGCGCCGTTCACTGTCCAATACTCGCCCGATCTCCACCAGTCGGTCGGCCGACTTGGGGCGAGGGAAGGTCTCGAACACGCCGGACGGCGTGTAACGCGGGTCAACACGTATCCCTGAACCGTACTTAATAGCCCACATTTGATGCAGGCTCGAAGACAACACCGCCTGATCCGCAAATGAGCCCGTCGCGAACACGACAGTAGCTTCGCTTGGGACCATCCCCTTAGAAATTCGCAGCGGCATGACCGTCTTACTGTGCCGCGTGATTATAAGAACCTCGTTCAGTTCGACGATCGCTCTCCTCAGTGTTTCGCGAGGTCGCCAGAGAAGCCACCAAGGAGCCTCGCGTACGGCCTTCGGCTTCTTGAGTCGTTCACTCCTGACTGTTTCATACAGTCGCCGGTATGGCAGCCGGTAACGCTGTGCCTCCTGATCTGAACGACCCCTGAAGTCGATGATCCAGCGGGACGGCGACGCATCGGGGTGGGAGTTCAGGTCCTCGCCATTAAGGTAGGGGAAAAGGACCTCGGCGTTTTTCGGATCGACCTCAATCCATGCGGCAGCTTCGTCAGGCTCCAGTACGAATCCCATACCCAGTGCTATACACCCTTGGAAAGAAATGCCGGCGTTCTCCAACAGTCGCATCGGCATGCCTTCTACCCGCCCGGCGGGCTCCAAAAGAGTGGAGATTCTCTCTACTCTGACATCGTCCGCCAGTCGTGGCACTTCAGGTGGGATGGCACTGCGACTGCCCCACACCGCAGCAAATTCGAGGTTGGCGCCAGCGGCAGGCCAGGGCCTGCTCTGAATCGATCGCACGATGGTGAAGCCGTCCGCGACCATCCGGTCGAGACCAACTTCACGGGTGTCAACCTGGGCAATAGAGTTCGTTGCGACGAGCCCAAGGTTTCCACGACCGGACAATAGAGAGTTGGCACGAAGGAAGAAGTAGGCAACGAGATCGGCCTTGCCTTTGAAGCCATTGGCCAGCACATTGACTAGCCACTCACGCAAATTGGGTCCTATCGCTGACGAAACCTTCGGTCCACCCAGGAATGGCGGGTTGCCGATGATAGCGTCGAAGCCGCCACGTTCCATCACGTCCGGCACCATGAGAATCCAGTGGAGCGGTTTCCAGCGTTGGTAGTCGGTCCGTACGCTTGGGGTGAGTCCGGCGTCGAGGATGCCGTCGAGCATGGCGCGGTCGGAAGCGTTGTGCGCCAGGTTCAGCGCCCAACTGAGATCTGTGTACGCGGAGTTCAGCTTTTTGCCCGGCTTGCCGCCGTGCCGAAGTCCGGTGGCGATCACCGCGTCGCCGATTTCGGTCAGTTCCGCGACGAGATCGCGGTACTCCCGCCACTGTCGGCGCTTGGTGGTCGCCGAGCGCTGCGGGTCGGCGTCATTGACCTCGGTTGCGAGCTGCCTGCGCAACGTGACCGCGCGCTGCAGCGTGCTGTCGACGTCGGGCTGGAACGGCATCTGCCGTGGGAGGTCAGGATCGATGTGTTGATACTTCAGTTGCCGGACGTCGGTGAGGCCGAGCAGGGAGTTGCCGTGCAGGATCTTGTCGTCCACGAAAGAGAACGGCAGTTTCGGGTCGAGCGACACTAGCCAGAGCGATAGTTTGCACATCTCGACGGCCATGCCGTTGATGTCCGCCCCGTACAGGCAAGTCGCCACCACGGTTCGGATGGCGTGTGTCATCTGCTCGTGCGGTGTACCGACGGCCGCGCCTTCACGCTGCCACGCCTCCACCAATCGCTCAGCCAAGTAACGGGCAGCAGCGACGAGGAACGCACCCGAGCCGCAGGCGATGTCGGCGACCTTGAGGTCGAGAATCCGCCACGACTCCTTCAGCACCCAACCGTCTACCTGTTGGTGCGGTCCGGGTTCGTAGGCGAGGGATTCCAGTGCGTGCAGCACAACCTCCTCGGCGAGCGATCGGGGCGTGTAGTGAGCGCCCGCCGTCGCTCGTGATGGCGTCTCGACCACCAGCACACCGCCGGGCACTACGACTAAGGGTTTGTTGCGCAGGTCGCGGCGGATGATCCCGACGAACGGCCGCAGCCTGTCTCGCAGCTCGGCATCCGAGGTCGCCGCGCGCAGAGCGCGTTCGGCGTCCTCGATCTTGTTATTGTCGCGGATGGCCTTGGCCAGCGCTGCCTTCGAGGGCGGGGTAGCGGCGGGCTGGTGCTCCTTAGCCCACGCGAGGATCGCGTCGGCCAGCGCGGTGTCACCGCGCTTGGTCGTCGCGAGCGACTCCAGCACCGCGAGGGGGATCTCCGGTTCCTCGCCTTCCTTGCCGATCAGACCTACGGTCACCTCGTCGACCTCGGCGCACGAGTAGCCGAGCAGGCCCTCGTAGATGTAGCCGATCTGCTCGACATCGATGTCCCGGAAGGAGATTCGCCGAGCGGGCTGCCCCTTGAGCTTGGCGAACTGGACGGCGCGCAGCACCTCCAGCATCACGCGGTCTGACACCGTGATGGCCAATGTCCCTTGTGGACCGCGCGTGGCGAGGAACGGAAACCGGCCGGAGTCGAACAGCGAGCCACCGTACGACGGCAGTCGAATGTCTTCAAAGGACGCTCCCCGGTACAGCGCCTGTGAGGTGGCGAGGAGGCGGTGCCAGGTTAGGTGGGTGGCGTCGAGGGCTTCGCTGCCTTCTTCGCGGGCGCGGGCGTCGAGCGCGTTCAACTCCTCGCTGATGCCATAGCCGAGGGTGAACAGGCTGCTTTGGGGCAGCAAGTTGCGTTCCTCGGCGAAGAGCAGGAACACCACCCGCATCATCACCGTCACGGCCGCCTCGTACACGTCCGCTCGCTTGGCGGGCAGGGGATCGAGGCCGTCCGCGGCCAGCGCGGCTTCGGACAGCGCCTGCACCATCAGCTCGACGGCGCGGCGGACCTGCGTGCCCAGTGCCTCGGTGATCTCCTCGGCGGCGGCAACCGACTCGCCGAACAGCGCGGTCAGCCGGTCCTCGGGCTTGCCGCCGAGCAGCCGGCGGCGCTGGAGCAACTCGATGAAGGCGTCGCGGGTTTGCGGTTCCTCAATCCACGTCTGCGCGTCCACGACACCCGACGCGACCATGGTTTCCTTGCGAGCGCTGACGATCGCCCACCACCGGCCGTCGGTGACGAGACCGATTGGGACCGCGTTGGCGCGCAGCAACTCTTCGAGCCGGTCGATCGGGGTGTTCGCCCACCCGTCGTCAAGTGGATCGCGCAGGGAGTCGACCGGATCGATGACGAGGATCAGCGCGCCGATCGTGTCATCGTGTACGAGGGCGCCGCTCGCGCGCACGGTGACGGCATGGTCGGGAGACCGCACCTGGTCACCCACGGTGGCGGCGGTGTAGGAGTCGCGCCACCCGAGCATGTCTCGCAGGACGACATCCGCCCAGGTATCCCGCTCCTGACGGTAGAACTCGAGCGCGGCGGCGTCGTCCCGTCGTGTGTCCCAGTTCTCCCATGCCTTCTCAAACGCGACCTTGGCGTCTTTCAGTGCAGTGATGGCGTCCTTGGCCGGCACCGGTATGCCTTGCGGCCATACCCGCCTGAGCGCGGGTATGGCGAGGAACGGGCCGTCGGTGTCGACGAGTTCCAGCCATCGGCGGTGTAGGTCGGCTCCGGTGGGCGCGGCTCGACGGTTCATGCCCGCACCTTCCCGGTCTCGGCATCGGCGGGGGTGAGCGCGAATACGACGGCCGCAGCTGACACGTGTGGCCGGATGTCGCGGTAGCGCTCGCCGATCGTGGCGATCTCCCGCTGTTCTTCGTCGTCCAGGTTCACCAGCCGGTCCTCCATCGCCCGTAGGTCCCGACGGCGCTGTGCCTGCTGGTCATCGGTGAACAGCTTCTCCTCTTCGGCACGGATTTCCCCCGACAGCCGATCGCGGGACTCGCGCAGATTGATCCGGAACGCGCCGAAAATCTCGCGCACCCTCGCGATATCGGAGTCCCGGCGCTTCTGGAGCGCTTCGGTGACCTGGGTCTGGCGGGACTCGGCCTTGCGGGCCATGGCAGTTAGCAAACGGTTGCGTAGTCGCGAATCCTCGGCGTTCCACAGGTTGGCGAGTGACGTGCGCACGTCCTCCGCGGCGAGGGACAGGTTCTCCGCGTCGAGGGTCGCATCAAGCACTTCTTCCACCTTCGCCTCGGACATGGTGTTGCCGTGCACTCGGATGCCGGTGAGGAAGACCTCCTCGTGCAGGCGAAGTCCGCCGCGGCCGACCAGGACCAGCCGTGACACGGCCGCCACGCACGACTCGGGAAGGCCCTCCGCCACGACGGCGGTCACCCGGTGGACTGGGGAGTCGATCCCGAACAGGGCGCTGCGCAGTACGCGGGTGGCGCGCTGCATGAGGGCGTGGCCGAGGTGGATGTGCACCAGGTCGTGCCGGCCCTGCGCGGCCTTGTCGTCGAAGGTGATCGGTCGCAGCGTGTCGGGCTCCAGCCGGGTGTCCAAACCACGCAGCGCGGGCTGCCACGCCGACCCCAGCCCTGGAACGGCGAACACGGCCGCGTCGGTGTCCTGGGCGAAGGAGAAGTCCTCCAGCAGCGGGGGCTGGGCGGTGAGCGCGAGCGCGGTGTCCACGACCCGGCGGGCGTTCGCCGGGGTCAGGTGCATTTCCACCTTGTGCTCGTCGTAGGTGCGGGACAGCTCGGTGAGCCGGCGGTTGAGTTCAAGACCACCGGCGAGCGCGCGGGTGATGACCGCGTTGCCGTCGTCCGGCGCCGCGGGCTTGACCTTGCGGCCTCCCGTCGCCGGGTCGAAGTGGTTGCGCATCTCGAAGTCGACCACCTGGTTGACCGAGCCGAGGTCCGCGGCGACGGTCCCGATCTTGTCCGCGATCCGCTCCACCAGGAACCGTAGGTCGCGCGCGTACTGGGAGTCGGCGGACTCGGGCACGAACCGATAGATCTGCGGGATGCTCCGCTGGCCGTAGCGGTCGATCCGGCCGATCCGCTGCTCCAGCCGCGACGGGTTGAACGGGATGTCGAAGTTGACCAGCCGGTGGCAGTGGTCCTGCAGGTCGATACCCTCGCCGGCCGAGTCGGTCGCGACCAGCACCCGCACCGGGTGCTTGGCGGGGTCCTCGGTGAACTGCGCCCGGATCAGCTCGCGCTCCTCGGTCGGGGTCGAGCCCTGGATGGTGGCCAGCACGTCCCGGTAACCCCGCTGGGTCAGGACATCGACGATCCACTCCAATGTGGCGGCGTACTCGGTGAACACCACCACTCGCTCGTTGATCCACGTCCGGCCATCAGGGCGGCAGGTCGCGTCCAGGAACTTGATCAGCGCTTCCAGTCGTGAGTCCGGCCGGTGCTCGTAGCGGGAGCCCCACTCGATCAACGATTCGATCTCGCGTCCGGTGGCCGTCGCCAAAGGGTCGGAGCCCTTGCTGTGTCGGAGTGCGGTGAACTCGGGGTGCTCGGTGGCGCCTTCTTCCTCGTCTGACTGGCCGCTGCCTAGCACCTCGGCGTAGTACTGCTCCTCGTCGTCGAGCTCGAGCTGACGGCCGGTGCTAGCGGCTTGCTCGTATAGCTCCAGCGTGCGGGCGAACGACCAGGGGCTGGACAGGAAACGCTTCTTCAGCAGCATCGCTACCAGGCCGCCGGAACGCCCCTTGCCATTCGCGCGTGCGCTGTCGGTGAGGATGCGGTCTAGCAGAGCGAACTGGCGCTGCTCATCCTCGCTGGTCGTAAACACGATCGGCTTGAGCTCCCGCTTGCGGAAGTCCTTCTCCGGCAGCTCGGTCTTCAGCCGCCGGACCGCGACCTCCCGCAACGCCCGCTCGTCGAGATTCGCGCCCCGGCTGAAGCGCCGTCCGTCGATCATCTCCAACAGCGCCGTGAACGACTCCGAGTAGCCGTTGTGCGGGGTCGCGCTCAGGAACAACCGGTGCTCGCACTTGTCCGCCAGCGCCTTCGTGGCCGTCGTACGCTGGCTGTCGACGGCGTAACCACGCCGGCCGGGCGCGGTAGTCGGGCTCGCCGGCGCGACATGGTGGGCCTCGTCGACCACGAGAACGTCAAAGGCGAACCGCCGGGCCGAGGCAGTGTCCGCGACGTCAGCGAATACGTCACGCAACAGCCGCTGCGCACGCAGGGTCGGCAGCCACGACATGCTGACGATCACCCTGGGGAACAGCCGAAACGGGTTCGCGGCCAAACCGTGGCTACGTCGCGCCCGCGCCAACAGGTCGCTGTTGACGATGACGAAGTCCAGACCGAACTTTTCCCGCATCTCGTCCTGCCACTTCAGCGCCAGGCTCGGCGGACAGACGATCACCACGGACCGGGCACGATGGCGCAGCAGCAGCTCCTGGATCACCAGACCGGCCTCGATGGTCTTGCCAAGACCGACGTCGTCAGCGAGCAGCAGATTCGTCCGCGAAGACTGAAGTGCTCGGCGCAGCGGTTCGAGCTGATACGCCTCCACGTTCGCGCCACTGCGGAACGGTGCCTGGTAGGAGTTGGCATCGGCCGAGGTCACCGCGCCCCAGCGCACGGCGTCGACAAACGCGGCCAGCGTGTTGGGATCGTCGAACGCGGCCGGATCGATCTTCTCCGGAAGGCCCTGGTCGGGCGCGACAGTGTGGCCGACCTCCAGCTCCCACACCACCGTGAGTTCCTGGCCCAGCCGGTCCTCCTCCAACGATTGAAGACTCACCACGTGCGTCAGACCAGCGGCGCCCTCGTCGGCCGGGCTCCGCGGCAGGCCCTGCTGCTGCACCGCCGCGACCGCCCAGGTCGATCCGCGGACGTTCACCACCTGGCCGGACTCCGGGACACGCGGCATCGGCGGCGTCCCAGCGGCGTCCGTGGGCTTGCCCTGCTCCGCCGTGATCGTCACGTTCATCCCTTCGTCGGCCACCGAAGCGCCATCCTTCTCCCGACTTGCGATTTTCGCAAGTCGGGAGCTAGTGTTGCCGGGTGTCCAGTGTTCCCGAGCGTGTGTTGAGCCTGATCGAGGCGTCCGGGCTGACTCGCCGCGAGTTCGGGCAGCAGGTCGGCCTCGACGAGTCGAAGATGTCCAAATCGCTCAGCGGCGCCCGCCGCTTCTCCTCCGTCGACCTCGCCCGGATCGCGGACCTGTGCAAGGTGACCGTCGACTGGCTGATCACCGGCGAAGAACCGCCGCTGGCCCTGGCCGCCCGAACCACTGGCGGCAACGCGGGCATTGCCTTGACCGCCGCGAAGCGGTACAGCACGCTGCGCACGGACATGGCGGCCCTCGGCTACCCGCAACCGTGGCAGACGAGCAGCCAGGGCCTCGGCCAGGGCGGATACGCCGAGCAGGGCCGGTCGCTGGCCCGTGGCGCTCTGACACGCGTCAACGAGACCGGGCGCTCGATTGCCGCCGGCGACCTGGTGACGCTGGTCGAGGAGGTCTTCGGCGTCGACGTAGCACTTGTCGAACTTGGCATGGGATTCGACGGCCTGGCGGCGTCGTCCGAGCACGTCAAGCTCATCGTGCTGGCAACCTCGCACGTGCCGGCCCGGCAGCGCTTCACGCTCGCGCACGAACTCGGTCACCTGCTCGCTGGCGACGACCAGGACATCCACCTGGACCGGGACGTCTACGACAAGGCCCAGTCGAAAGACCCCAGTGAGATGCGCGCCAACGCGTTCGCCTCCGCGTTTCTCATGCCCGAGGACCTTCTCCGCGCCGCCGTCGGCTCGACCGGCCTGGCCGAACACGCGTTCGCGACGCTGGCGTGCGACCTGATGGTGACCCCGTCTGCGCTCGCCTACCGCCTGCTCCACCTACGACTGATCGACGCAGGCGCTTGCGACCGTTACAAAGCCATCACCGCCGCCAGGGCGGCGAGCATGGCCGCCCGCGGCGACGAGTTCGCCCAACGGGTCACTCAGGCCAGCACACCACGCCCGCCTGGCATTCTGGTCCGGGATACCTACGCGGCGTACGAAGCAGGCGCCGCCACCCTCCGCCCATACGCAAACCTACTCGGAGTCGACGTCGACGAACTCAGGCAGGCGCTTGAGTCCGAACTCGGAACCCCCGATACGCCATGACCGAGTTCCTGTTCCCGGACAACACGGTCCTGTGCAACTTCGCCTCGGTAAGCCGACTCGACTTGCTCAACTCGGTGCTCGACGGACGTGGCCGGTGGACTGAAGCCGTCGCTTACGAGGCGACCAGATCCGCGCGTGTCCTGCCGGACCTAGGCCAACTGACAGCCGCCGATTGGCTCGGCGAGCCGATCGAGATCGACGATGAATCCGAGATCCAGCAGATCAACGCCATCCGCCGGGCCGTCTTCGGTGGCGCCGATGACGAACCGTTGGCACACCTCGGCGAAGCCCAGACCTGCTTCGTGATCGTCAAGTGGAGCGAGTTCGCCGGCTCCTGGTGGATCTCCGACGACCGAGAGGCCCTGCGCTACGCGCGCCTCCGAGGAATCACCACACGCGAGACGATCGACCTGGTCAGCACGGCCGTCATCACCGGCTACATCGCTGCAAATGATGGGTTCGACCTCATGCAGCAGATGGCCAGTCAAGGCCGACATCTCCGACTTCCCAATACAGCTACGGATCTGCGGCGCTAACATGCCTCACTTGGCCGGATCGCACCCGGCAAGGACAGGTCAAGACCGAAAGAGAAATGCTACGCCGGTTCGTCGGAACCCGTTGCCGGTTTGTCTACCAAGGCGGATCGCCTGGCCGCGAGCGCCGACCCGGCTCGCCGGCGAGGCGACGATCCCGCTCCGCTATCCGAGACGAGCCACGTGCGTAGCTGGTAGCCGTTCGCCTGGTGAAGGATCGGAAGCGTCAGCCCGGAGAGTCAGCCGGGCCTGAATGGGCCGGACTGCCGACCCGCGACCACGCACTGTTACCACCGCAGTGTGACCGGTTAGGTAGCCGTGGCCGTCGCCGATCCCGGTCCAGTGGTGATCGGTCGCGGACACCTCAGCTCGGCCGCGGGCCACCAGCCGCCGGTGCCGAATGGGGATCAAGACAGCGCCTCGGCTGCGTGCCCGCGCGGTCAATCGCGAGCCATCGCCTGTCCCCTAGCGCCATCGCGGACGAGGCGGTCGGCGGCGACCACGACAAGGTCGATGCCGTCGAGCAGGGCAGCAGCGACGGTCGCCAGCTCGGCTCTGGGGTCGGGGACGAGGGCGAGTCGATGCAGCGCCACGCCGACCTCGCTGGCCGCGAGCAGCCCGAGATTCGGCAGCCCGACCACTGCGGCCCAGGAGCCCTTCGCCGCAGCCTTGGCCAGCAAGATCAGGAGCAGCGTGGTGGACCCGCCTGCGACGACGGTGCTGCCACGAGGCAACCCGGCCGCTGGCCTGTCTTTGTCGATTCGATCAGCTGCTGCTCAGTCGTCACGATGAGCCACTTGGTCGTCGCGGGGATGCGGGACAGGCGCACGGGGAGGGTAACGGCCCACTGGTCGGTCCTGCGCCGATCGCGCACTGTCACCGGGATTCGGCGCTCTTAAGAGCGCCGCCCAAAGGTGAAATTCGCCAGAAAGTACCAGATCTCCCGGAAATTCGGATGTGCTTCACAGCACAGCAATTCCCTCGGATGCGCGGTATCCAACGTGGGAACACCATAAGCGCTACACACAGTAGCCACCCTGGCTGTCCTTGGCGCAATGAGGAGACGACTCGGACGGGCCATCTGACCTGCTCCGATGTGAGCCGGTCGCGGGATAGGCACAGGATCTAAATGGCCGCAGGGCGCATGTGCAGGCATGCGCCGATCGAGTGGACGAGGCAGGAAAAGCGTCCGACACCCAGATCGATTGTGCTCCGATGTCCGTCGTCAGCAACAAGGTCGGAAGATCCACCGCCACTGGGGAGTCATCGGTTCATGGATCCGTTGTCGTTGTCCGCGCTGGGTGCCACCGGCCTCGGATACACCGTCAAGTTCCTGTTCGACCGGGCCAGCGCCGCTCTCGACCGTCGGGCACAACGCCGCACCGCTGCTGAGACGGGATCGTCGAACGACTCGATCTCAGAAGCCGCGACTGACTTGGCAGCACCCGAGGGAGCGCACAAGCCGGCTGCGGGAGTGGAAACCGTGGACAAAGACGCGGCCGAGAGGGAGGTGATCGGCGCAATGGGGGTGCTGGAGGTCTACCGCGCCAAGAACCTCGCCTTGGAGCCAGGCGACAAGGTGTTGCTGGACACCGTGCAGCGACTGCACGCAGCGCTGGAGCGCTTGGAGGGCGTCCCGGTAGACCTGGGTGCCGCGGTGAAGTCGCTGATCGAAGTCGACCAGGCCGCCGATCATGTCCGCGGCGTGATGACGGGCGCCGATCTGGGAGCAGTGCCGCTGGACTCGACTACCAGCGTCAAGCAGCGGATCGGCACTGTGCACGAGGGCGGCTCGGTCACCGGGTTCCGTGCCGGCGGCGTGCAGTGAACGCCACCGGCGGCACATGGTTCGGTCGACGCGGTGCCCGCGACGAAGCAGATCCAGCCCAAGGACCCGGAATCGAGCCTCCCATGGACCATGGCACCTGGGTTGAGGCGGGCCAAGCAGAAACTGCCCGGGACGCGGCCGACGCTGCCACTGAGCTTCACCAGGCGCACAGTCTCGAGTCGGTGCCGACCAAGTCCTCGACACCCGATACGACAAACCTCAGCGTGGCCGAAGAAGGCCGCTTCGATCAGGTGCCATTTCCTGGTGAAGACGACGATGATAGCGTCACACGACCCGCACGCGTGGAGTTGTCAGGCGCCATCCCACCAGGTTCCAACGGGATGCCGTCAGTGAGTTCGTCGATCGAAATTGAATCCATGACCGGGGGCACCGTCGCCGGCACGGTGGTGTACGGATTGCTGCCGTTGGAGCAACGGCTGACGCGTCAGGCTCATCTGCGCCGCGCGTTGGACACCCACGCCCGCCCGAATGGCTTTGATCGCCTGGTGGAAATAGTGCGCCACGAGGCAAGAATCCTGGTCCTCGACATCGAGGAGAACGCGGGCCGCACCGCTCACGCCGAGGCATTGGCCGCACGCCTGGCCGGACTGACCGCCGCACGCGACCAACCGCCCCCTCCCCTTCCTCCTGGCGCACGTACCGACGACTTTCCCGGTGTGTCTCCCAGCCACCCCGACCTCGCCGGCCACGGCTCGGCCGAGCCGGTGTGGCAGGGAACGACAGCTCCTCCGGACCCCGCGCTCCGGCACCAACTCGTTCCGTCCGCCGGCGGACAGCACCGGTCAGTGCCGGGGACGCCCGAAGGCAGCGGGAGTGAACCACGCGAGGTGCGTTTTGACGTCGCACGGCTGATGTTCGGTGGGTCGCCGCACTTCCCGGAAAGCCGGCTACCGACCGAGCAGGGCCGGGTATGGCTGCTGGAGATACCCACCGACGAGGAGGGTTTTCGCGTCGACGAGAACTTCAGTTTCTGCCTGCCCGCTCTGGACCGGTTGCTGGCCGCACGCCACGGCCGGTTGATCGTGCTGACCAGGCCCGACCAATGGCGCCGTATCGGTGGCGGCCCGTCCGGCCGCTGGCCCAGCGCGCGTGAACTGCTCGCTGGAGTGGGGCCAACCGCGGTGGCGCACGCGCAGCTGACGGGCCGAATGCCCGATATCGATGTAAGGGGCTGGCTGGAGCACCCCAGCATCAGGGCGATGGTCGAGCACAGCGGGACCGTCGAGGTGTTCGAACTCGCCGAGAACATCCTGGCCGCCGAGCAGACGCCGGCGAACCTGTTGCCCGCCGACCACACCTCAGCCGGCCCCGCGGACGCCGCGTTGGACGCCAAGACGTTGCTCGAACGCAGGATCGCGATGGTTGTGGACTCACGCGGGCAGTGGCGTCGGCAACTGCTGGACTGGCACCGTCACCCCGGCCGGACCGCCTTCGAACGTGACTTCCAGGTTGCCGCAGCCGCGTTGACCGGACTCCCCGTGACGCACGTCTACCACGGCGCCACCGAGCTCAACAAAGAATTCGGCGGCAACGGCGCGGTAAGCGCCCAGGGGCAGGACGCACCGGGCGTGATCGCGATGCTCGACGCCATCAACGGCGAACTCACCGCCGACGACCGCATCCGGTTCACTCGACCCGGCTGGACCGACTCCATCCTGGAGTACTTCTGGGTGGACCGGCCTCTGGGACGCCTCAAGTTCTTGGACTGGTTGGCCAGGGCTCCCGGCTACCGTCCGAGCGATGCACTGGAAGGCGTGAGCGATGATCATCGGCGGGCGGCGGCACGCCGGATCACGCGCTTCGCCTTGGGCTGGGCCGCGCGTCACAAGCGAGAAGCGCCGCTCGCCAAACTCGCTTCGGCCTGGCGCGAGCCGTACAGCTACCTGTGGTACGAATTGGTCGCAGTCCTGTCGGCGGTGGCGTGCGCCGACAACGCGGACCCGGCCGAGACTGATCCCGACGTCGCCGCTCTCGCGGTGCACCAACGCTACGTGCACCAGCTCCTGCTGGACTGGGCGAAATCACCCGAACATGCCCACGTCGTCCTTCAGGTCTGCGCAGGTCCCTTCGCCGACCGCTACACCAGCAAGGCATTGGTCCGGCTCAAGCACGCCGGCCGCCACAACGACGACAAACTCCAGCCTGTCCTGCAGCAAGTCATCGCTCGGCTGTGGCAGGAATCCTCCGCTCGCACCACCCTCGTCAAGGAGATCGCCAGCTGGTGCGACGCTGCTCAACATCGCACCTCCGGCAGCATCGCCTTCGCCCGTCTCGCCACGATCACCGACACCGCTCAGCCTCACCCCGATCGTCCTGCCTATGAGGGCGACGCCGCGACCAAGGACGCGCCGCGCGACAACGCACATAGTCATGGGTTGGCACTGCTCCGGCAGACCGGCGACTACACGCCCGACCGTTCGGTGCTCGCCCGATGCTGGCGTGCCCACTTGGTCACAGCGCCTCCCGACACGAGCGAAAATCTGGTGACCGTCTGGCTTGAGGCCGCGATGGCCGACCCGAGTCAGCGTCAGGTCGTGCTCGAGGTGCTACGCCTGGCCGTACGCGGCAGCGCCGATCAGATCCGCACCATTCGCGACGTTGTCCGCGGCATCACCCGAATCTGGTCCATCGGTGTCACGGATCGCGTGGCTCTCTACCAGGAGCTGACCGCCGCGCTGGACACTGACATCCACCAGAACGTCGACAACTTCCTTATCGATGGAGCCAGCTCGTGACGTGGCTGCGTCAACGCAGGAAACCATCTCCGTTGGAATACAACTGGACCGATCGCGTCGACAGCATGGACACGCACCTCGCGTTCACCGCACGCGTTCACCTCATCGTCCATCCTGCGGTCGAACACCGCGCCGGCGGAGGCAACGATGATTGGCCTGTCGGCGAGCCGCCGGTGGTCTCGCAGGCGGCGGTCTGGACACGGTCGCTGGTGGGGGAGGCGACTCGCGAATGGGACGTGTTGCACAGACACGCAGCGCAACACGGCGTCAACGAACGACTGTCCCGGCACCTGCCGCACACCATGGACGACGCCGTGGTGGGCTCGGTTACCGTGGCGCTGTCGGTAGACGAAGACGACATCCGTGCGGCACATGAGTTGCAACGGGCCCGCCGCGAAGCACAGCTGGACGAACTCGCCTGCCATCAGACTGCCACCACCCTTCGTTTCCTACGCGAGGAGTGCTTCGACAACCCGGGCTCGGCACGGCTGTTCCTGATGCTCAACACCAACACACGGCTGGGAGTGTTTCCCAGCGCGCAACAGGCCGATGCGGTCGTCGACGAGGTGACCCGGTGGCATCCCGACTCGCTTTGGGTCCAGGTCGCCAAGACGCTCCAGGCGGCCTTCGGGTCCCTGACCCACAACCAGACCAAAGAGCTGCTGCGGGTGCTGTCAGCCGTCCTTCGCGGCACCGGACATCCCGAACAGGCCAGCGACCTTGATGATCTGCGTTCCGCTGTGGAACGTGGCGAGAGCGAGCCGGCGTGAGACTCCGGTCGGCTACGGGCTTGGCGGTGCTTGGAACGCGACGAGGATCAACGTGGCCAGCTGCAGGACGGCGTCCCAGTCCTCCTGCGTGACATCGGGGAACTCGGCCGTGACTTGATCGGGCACCGGAGCGCCTTCAGCCGCGTTGAGCACGTCGGCCACCGCGATTCGACTGTGCCGCAATGCGAAACCGGCTGGGCCACTGCCGTGCAGCTGCGGCAGCACGGCCAGGCCGACGCGTTCGACGCACTCGGTGTTGCCGTCGGTTTCCGAGCCGAAGTCCAGCAGAGCACGCACGAACTCCCGGTCGCGCGTGCCCACTTGGTCGGCGTCGCCGCGGGCGAGGACCAGCGATTGCAGGAATCGGTCGCGGGCGGTGACGTCGGTCATCGGATCCGCCTGATCACAAACTTCTTGACCCGACGGTTGAACTCGTCGATCTTGTCGGCGGGCACAGCGTGCCGACCGGGCTCGTTGGTGGGCTTCACCTCGTACTGCTTCAACCAGTGTCGCGTGCCCGGCTCGACATGGAACTCCATCCGGTGGGTGTAGTTCTTGCTCTTGCCCAGCGTGCGAGGATTGACCGTGGCGTCGTTGCCGATCCACTTGGGATTGTTCTGGTGCGGCGCGGGTTTCGGCACCAGCCCCTTCGCATCCTTCGACGCGTTCGCCTCGCTCCTGTCGTAACGGCCTGCCCCAGTCGCGGCGTCGGCACCAAGGCTATCGCCGCGTTCAGCGCCGCAAGATCCACCAGCGTAGTTTCCGGCGGACCGACTCGACTTTGAGCCACTGCGGCAACTGGCGGAACCTGATGTACTGCAGGGTGTCATCAAGCGCGGTAGCGGCGATGCCATCGCTGCGGTGCTGGTGAAGAGCCTGCTCGATGCGCGGATCGAGGATCCCGAACAGCCGAGAGGTGTGCCCGGCGGCGGTGAAGCCGAGCCGGCGGGTTTCGACGTCGTCGGATTCGATGGCGCGCACCACGCGCGGGGCGACGGCGTCGAGGTCCTCGTTGTTCAGGGCGAGGCCGATGACGGCGATGCCGACGTGCTTCTCGTTGCGGGCGAACGCGTCGTCCACCTCGATCGGATCGTCGACGGCCAGCAAGCCCTCGCCGGTCTCCCAGTTGATCTCGTCCATGGCCTCGGTCTACTTTCTCAGTCGCTCGCCGGCGGCAGGACGTTGTTCTTCTTGCCCACCATGCCGCCCCGCTTGAGCATGGTCATGATCTTGGACGGGATCGTCGCCGGATCGGGGACATGCCCGTGGTAGTACTCCTTGGTGATGTTGCCGTCCTTGTCGGTCTCGAAGTGATGCCGGTCGAGCACGACGATCTCGTTGTTCTCGTGGTCCACGCCGTAGCGGCGGAACACGGCGGGGTTGTCCGGGTCCGGGTCGATTGACCGGTCCAGCGCCGCCTGGCCGTTTGCCGGGGCCCGGCTGGACACACCGCGCGAGGTCTGACGCTCGCTCCGACCGTGCTTCTTGTAGGAGGAGTCGTCGTAGATCCGCTTGGGCTCGCACTTGAGACCGAGCGGGTCGAACCAGGTGACCGGGTTCGGGACGTAGACGTGCGGGTTGGGGCTGGCGTCCAGCCCGAGCGGATCCGGTGACAGGTACGCGCCGACGGCCGGGTCGTAATAGCGGTTGAGGTTGTAGTCGTGGCCGGTTTCGCTGTCGTGGTACTGGCCAGGGAACCGGAGCGGGCACTGGACCCGACCGAACTGGGCCAGTGCCGTGCCCCAGACCGTGGTGTCCTGGCGCCACACCAGCGTGCCGCTGTCGTCGACCAGTTCAGTGGGAGTGCCGATGAGGTCGGTGACGATCGCGTAGAACTGCTGGTCGATCCAGTCCTGGGGAGCGTTTCGCGCCGGTGTGCGGTCGGCTTGCGTGAGTGGGGTGACGCCGTCGGGTCGGTAGGTCCAAGTCGTGGTGTGCCCGCTGGAGTGTGTCTGTTCCGCCAGTGTCGAGCCGTCCCAGATGAAGTCGGTCCGTTCGACGATCCGGCCATCAGCGGTCAGGCGCTGCTTGTGGACGCGGCGGCCGTAGGCGTCATACCCGTAGCGCCAGGTGACCCCGTCTGGCGTGGTGACCGAGGTCAGGCGGTCGTCGCCATCCCAGACGTAGCGCCAGGTGCGGAGTTGGCCGGACAGAGTGCGTACCTGGCGGGTGATCGCTCGGCCTTGGCCGTCGTAGTCGTAGCGGACGTTGCCGGCGGTGCGCAGCAGTGTGCCGGCGACCTGGCGTGTTCCAGGTGCCTCTGCCAGCTCGGGATTCGGATCTGGGCGGCTGATTTGGTCGATGTTGCCGCTGGCGTCGTAGCGGTAGCTCTCCTGGTGGTTCGCGCCCTGTACCTGGGTGATACGGCCGAGCGGGTCGAGGTCGAAATGCCGGACACCGGCGAGTTGGTCGACGATGTTGGTGACGGTGTCGTCGGCGCGGTAGGTGTAGGCGCGGCGCTGGAGCAGCTGCTGCTGGCCAGCCGGGCCAGGTGTGGTCAGCGCCTGGGTGCGCAGGCGGTGGTTGGCGTCCCAGGTCTGGGCGAGCATGACGGTGCCAACGCGTCGGGATATCTCTCGTCCGGCCGGGTCGTACGTGAACTCCAGGGTGTGTGACGCCGTGTCCACACTGATGAGTTGTCCGCCAAGGTTGTAGCGCCACAACGTTTCCGCGCCACTGGGCGTGATCCGCCGGACCCGGCGACCGACCGCGTCGTAGGCGTTGGACACGGCCCGGTCGTCAGTGGTCTGGATGACGAGCCGCCCGAGCGGGTCGTAGGCGGACACCACATCAGCCTCTCGGTTGGTGGCACGAACAATCCGGTCGGCTGCGTCGTAGGCCACCGTGGTCACGTCATCGTCGGAGCGGCGTTCGACCACGCGCCCCAACACGTCCCGGGTGAACGTGATCGTCTGGCCGGCCCCGTTAGTGCGGGAGACCATCTGGCCGGCGAGGTCGCGCTCGTACCGCGTGGTACGGCCGTTGAAGTCGGCCTCGCCGATCAGGTTGCCGGCCGGATCGTATTCGTAGCGCCATACCAGGCCGGCTGGGTTGGTCACCTCGACGAGGCCGAGCTCGGTGTTGTAGGAGAACCCGGTCCGGTCGCCGTTGCGGTCGACGTGGGCGACCGGCAGGTCGAACGCGCCGTACTCGGTGCGGCTGACCTGACCGAGCGCGTCGACGTGCTCGACTTGGTTACCTTCGCCGTCATAGAACCAGCGCTGGACGGCGCCGTCGGGTTCACGCCGCCATGCCAACTTGCCGTCGGTGGTCCACCCGAGTTCCGTCGTGCCACCGATGGGATCCGTGACGGCGGTGATGCGCCCGAACGCGTCACGGACGTAGCTTGTGTTCGCGCCCAACGGATCCGACATCGCGACGGGCAGGCCGGCCCGATCGCACACGACCCTGGTCACCGCGCCGAGCGCGTCGGTGACGGAGGCGAGGTGATGGCTCTCGTCGTAGCCGAAGCGGGTCGTTGCGCCGAGCGGGTCCGTCTCCGCCACGACGGTGCCCGTGGTGTCGTACTCCCAGCGAGAGATCGCCCCGTCCGGGTCGACCAGCGCCACCGGCAGGCGGAGGTCATTGTGCTCGGCCACGGTTTGCGAGCCGTCGGGGCGCGTGACTCGAAGCAGATCACCGGCGTCGGAACGCTCGAACCGGGTGGTGCGTCCGAGCGGATCGGTGCGGGACGACACCCGGTCGTACTGGTCGAACTCCGAGACGATCTCGCCGCCGACCGGGTCGACGATCCGAGTGACTTGGAGGGCCTCGTTGAGGTGGTAGCGCGTGACGTGTCCGAGCGAGTTCGTTGCGGTGGTGACGAGGTTGGTGGTGTCGTAGTCGAAGGTGTAGTCGAGGTGGCCGCCGTCGCCGGCGCCGCGCACGCAGCGCCCCGCGGCGTCGTAGCCGTAGCGGTAGGACATGCCGTTGCGGTCGATCCATTCGGTGAGGCCCCCATCCGCGTCATAGGCCAGCCGAAGGGGCTGGTTGGCGGCGTTGAACACCTCGCAGAGCCGGCGCTGGTCGTCGTAGCCGAACCGGCGCACCACGACGTCGCCGTCATCGGTGCGGACTGCCAGCTCGGTGATCAGCTCGCCGCTCGTGCGGACTACAACGTGATAGCCGCCCGAATGTCGGATCGCCACTGGGGTGCCGTCGGGCCCGTGGTCGATGTCGATCCGATCGGCCGCACGGTTGGTGATCGCCGTCAACGGGACAAGCACGTCATTGCCTGAGAAATGGAGAGTCTGCCCGGTTTCCGGGATCTGGACCGTGTAGTCGGCCTCAGTGCGACGCAGAGGCCAGCGTGGACCTTCCTCCGGCAGCACCGCCTCGTCATCGACCGACGGTGTCGGATAGGACAGCAGCATGCCGTCGTCGGTCACGAACACGACGCCCTGGGCGTCCACTTCCAACCGCTGGTCCACTGTAGACGCCCAGCTCGGGCCAAATCCGTGGCCGGCACGGTAGGACGACAGATGTGTCCGGGCCAGGATCAAGGGCAGCATGCCAGGCAATTCGACGTCGATGTGGGTGAGCAGCACGTCACCCGTGGCCATGTCGATGGGATCGCCGCCGGTGCACTTCTTGCCGTTCGGCACCGCGGAGCGGCGGGCATTGCCGCCGAGCAGCCTTCGCGCCCGCGATGGCTTGGCATTGCCACCGGCGGTCACCCGGGTGGCGCTGCGACTGCCTCCGCCCTTCGGGTCGACGTCACCCTTGAGGTCCGGGTGGTGTTTCTTGAGCAGGCTTGCCGCGTGGTTGTCGGCGTCCTCGTGCAGGCCCGCGGTCGTGTGTAGCCGCTTGCCGGCACCTTCGACGACCCTGCCGCCCTCGCTGAACACTTTGCCGGTGATCTGGATGCCTTTGCCCATGGCCTTGGCCACCACGGCGCCGATCCCGGACCGATCACCGCTGGCGTGGGAGACCAAGTTCTGGCCTGCCGACTCCAGCTTTTGGCCGCCCTCGGCCAACTTGCCCCCGAAGGCACTGAGCTTGCCGCCCGAACTCCGCAGGTGATCAGGATGGACGTTGATCTTGCTCACGAAGACCTCTCTCGACGGCTCATCCCTTGGGGCATCCCGGCAAGCGCAATCACCCTATGCACCAACCGACTTCGTCACCATCTGAGGTTCACCCCGAACGGTGGACATGGGCTTACACAGTTCACGCAACCGCTGGCAGTGACCGCTCGTAGACATCGGGACTGACCATCCCGATCGCGGAGTGTCGCCTCACACTGTTGTAGAAACGAACCCACTTGTCAACCGCAGCAACGAGTTCCGCCTTAGTGGCGTACACGTGCCGGTAGTATTGCTCGTGTTTGAACGTCGACCAGAACGACTCCGCTGGGCTGTTGTCCCAGCAGATCCCGGTCGCGCCCATCGACCGACGCAGCCCATGCCGGAAACACGCCTGCGCCGTCAAATGCGCCGTGAACTCGGTGGATTCAACTGGTCGTCGCAACACCTCGACGTCAGGGGTTTGTGATGGCCGGATTGAAGCAGAAACTGGCGCGTGAGTACCGCGGTCAGATGCCGTCGCCTGGGCGTCCAACGGTGGCATGGCGCGAGGATCGAGTCAGGTTTTGGGCTGCGATCGCGCGAGGCGAGAAGACCGAGGACGCGGCTACGAAGGCCGGCGTGTCGGGACCGGTCGCGTTCAGATGGTTCCGTCCGCTGGCGGCGTGAATCCAGCTCTTCCTCCGACGGTGTCGGGCCGGTACTTGTCCTTCGCTGAACGAGAGGACATCGCGATCTTGCGTGCGCAAGGCGTTGGCGTTCGTGAGATTGCTCGACAACTCGGGCGTGATGCTTCGACGATCTCGCGCGAGTTGCGGCGCAACGCATCGACCCGAACCTACAACCTCGACTACAAGGCCTCGACCGCGCAATGGCATGCCGAGCGTCGTGCTCGCCGGCCAAAAGCCTCGAAGCTAGCCGACAATGAACCGTTGCGCGGGTACGTGCAGGAGCGGCTCTGCGGCCAGGTTCGCCGGCTGGACGGGACATCTGTGGTGGGGCCGGGGACAGCGCCTTGGAAGGGGCGGAACAAGCCACGGCGTCAGGACCGGCGATGGGTCAACGCGTGGAGCCCAGAGCAGATCTCCCAGCGGCTGAAGGAAGATTTCCCGTACGACGAGTCCATGCGTATCTCGCACGAGGCGGTCTACCGGGCGCTCTACGTTCCCGGCCGCGGCGCGCTCGAACGTGAGCTGGTTGCCTGTCTGCGCACCGGCCGGGCACTGCGCGTTCCTCGTTCCCGTGCCCGTCGACGGGCAAGCGGTCACGTGACAACCGATCTCATGATCAGCGAGAGGCCGGTCGAGGTGGAGGACCGCACGGTTGCCGGGAACTGGGAGGGAGATCTGATCATCGGCTTGAACAGCTCCGCGATCGGCACTCTGGTCGAGCGGACCACCAGGTTTACGCTGCTGCTACATCTTCCTCGTATGCAGGGGTATGGCCACGGTCCGCGAGCGCACAACGGCCCGGCGTTGGCCGGCCGCGGCGCCGAAGCTGTCCGGAACGCGATCGCCGCAACGATCACAGCGCTGCCCGAGCAACTGCGCCGGACACTGACATGGGACCGAGGCAAGGAATTGGCCCAGCATGCCCAGTTGACGATCGACACCGGCCTGCGGATCTTCTTCGCTGATCCGCACAGTCCGTGGCAACGGGGCACCAACGAGAACACGAATGGCTTGCTGCGACAGTATTTTCCGAAGGGCACTGACCTGGCCCGCTGGGGTCGCGACGAGCTCGATGCCGTTGCCGCCGTGCTCAACAACCGTCCACGTAAGACACTGGGCTGGAAGACACCGGCCGAAGCGCTGAACGAACTGCTACTCTCCCAATGAGCCGGTGTTGCGACGACCGGTTGAGTCTGAGCTCCCCGCCACGGTCGGAATGCAGAACTGTGCCATGGCACCTGCCGCTGCGGGCGGCCACCGCGGCGTCGATCGCGTCGGTGACCATCTCGGCGCCGATATGGTCAGAGATGCTGTGGCCCAACACTTTCCGAGAGTGCCCGTCCCGGATCGCGCACAGGAACATCTCGCCCTCGCCACAGGTCAGATACGTGATATCGGTGAACCACACCGCGTCCACCCGCCCCTGGTCGAACCCTCGCTCGACCAGATCGGGCGGGAACGACGCCGTCGAATCGACCACCGTCGTCTTGACCTTGAACGTGCGCGGGCTGATGCCCTCCAGCCCGATCGAGGCCATGATCTTGGCGACGGTCTTCGCCGTGACCACCTCGCCCTGGTCGCGGAGCTCGGCGGTGATCCGCGGCGACCCGTAGGTGCCGTGCGAGTCCTTGTGCGCCTGGGTGATCTTCACCTCGAGGTCCGCGCGGCGCTGCTGTCGCGGCGGCAACACCGTCGCCGCGACACGTTTGGCGTGCGCGTAGTAGCCCGACGTCGACACGCCCAGCAGCCGTGCCATACGCAGCACCGAGAACCGCATGCGCTTCGGTGAGGTGGAGCCGGCGGTCTCAGCGAGGTCGTCGGGGCCGGCGTACTTGGCCATCAGAGCGAACCGTGCTGGTTCTTCTGCATCGCGGCAAAGTACGCCGAGGCTTTTGACAGGAACGCGTTGTCCTTCTCCAGCTCGGACACGTGTCGGCGCAGGCGCTGCAGCTCGGCCCGCTCGGCCGCCTCCAGGGGTATGTCCCCGGTGGCCTCGGCGGCGGTGATCCGGCGTCGTTCGTCTTTGACCCAGACGCTGAGCATGCCCGCGTCGATTCCCAGCTCGCGGGCGACCTCGCTGATCGTGCGGCCGGAATCGATCACGCGGTGGGCAGCCTCGACCTTGTACTCGGCCGTGTAGGACCGGCGCTTGCGAGGAGGCATGAGGACATCCTTCCAGCAGGACTGCTGGTCCTGCTAACTCGGTGTCCACTACCCGGGGTGAACCTCAATCGTCACCGCCGGCCGTTAGCCAAGACGCGGTACATCTCAGACAACTTGGAAGCCACCGTCTGCGATGTGGCGGGTGCTGCGGTCAGCCACACCTGGCCGCCCGCGTTGTGTTGGCGGTGCACGAACCAGCGCCCGGTGTCGGTGTCGATCACGTTGAGCGGGAACGGACACCGACGCCGGCGGCCCAGCTCGTCGCGGACCGCGACGTACAACTGGGCAGCACACGCGCGGGGCTGCGCGACCAACCGCTTCAACTGCTGCACGGCCGGATTGCGCTGCTGGCCGGCGAAGACGCTGAACTCCTCGTCCCCGCCAGCACGCCCGGTGCCGTCGATGTCGCTGGCCGGCACGGTGATCGACTGCCCATGCCCGGCCGCGGCATGGGGCAGCTGCGCGACGAGGGCGTCCGCAAGCGCGTCGGGGCGCACTGGGTGCAACCCGAGAGTGGCGCCGTTGAGGACCGCGAGCACGCCTTCGTTGCCGGCCGCGGTCGCCAGCGCCGACACGGGCTTCGGGTGCTGCCGGTCGCCGATCCAGGCGAAGAACTCGACCGCAGGTTTGGCCAAGGCACGGAAGGTGTCGAGCAGATCGGGGTGCACGCCTCGGGCCGGGTCGAACAGCCTGGCTTGGCTCAGCTCCTGCCCAGCC
>NZ_KK037166.1:2625145-2653114 GCF_000568255.1 Kutzneria sp. 744 | reverse complement strand
CGCTGTTGTTGTTCATGCTGCTGGGGAACGTCCAGTTCGCGCTGTGGTCGCACGCCACCCACATCGCGCAAGCCGCCGCCTCCCAAGGGCTCGCCGCCGCGCGAGCCCAGGACGGGACCGCGGCCGCGGGCAACGCCAGCGCGCGGCAAATGCTCGACCAACTCGCTTCTGGGCCACTGACCGGCGCCAGCGTGAACGCCGACCGAAGCACGACGGCGGCGTCGGTGCGGGTCTCGGGCACCGCGACCTCGGTCGTGCTGTTCCTGCGCCTGCCGGTGCACGCCGAGGTTTTCTGGCCCGGTCGAGAGGTTCGTCCCCAACCTAGCTGGGAACGGGTGATTCCCTTGGTGGCAAGGAGAACATCACCGACAGCGGCGCAAGCCACCTGCCCACGACGAGGCCTGACATCGCCACCGGGACACCAGCGGCGCGGTTGGCGATGGTGGGCGGCGTGGTGGCGTGCGGATCGGGGCTCGGTGGCGGCGGAGGTCACGCTGGTGGCCCCGTTCCTGATCATGCTGCTGGTGTTCATCGCTGTGGTGATCCACCGCGGTGTCGACGCCCGGCTGCGGCTGGACGACGCCGCGCACGAGGCCGCCCGCGCCGCGAGCATCCAACGGACCTCGCCGACCGCGATCGCGGCGGCGCAGTCCACCGCGACCAGCGCGCTGTCCTCGGCCGGCGTGACCTGCCAGTCGCTGGCCGTGAACACCGCCACCGGCGGAATGCGGCCGGGCGGCATGGTGTCGGTCACGGTGTCGTGCATCGTGAGCTTCGGCGACGCCTTGATCCTCGGTGTGCCGGGTCAGAAATTGCTTGCTGCCACCGCCGTCGAGCCGATCGACACCTGGCGATCGGTCGTGGTCAACATCGTGGGCGGATCGTGACTGGCCGAGGCCGTCACGCCAGCTCGGCCTGGTGGACGCGCAGCCGGCGGTGGTGGACCCGACGGCGGGCGTGGTGGGGTGCCGACGAGGGCCGTGTGACCGCGTTCGTCGTGGTGCTTGCCATCGGCATCCTCGCCCTGGCCGGGCTCACTCTCGACGGCGGCCTCGCGCTCGCGGCGAAGGTCCAGGCCGACGGCCAGGCTCAGGCCGCTGCCCGCGCCGGTGCCCAGGCCATCGATCTGACCGCCTACCGCGCCACCGGCGCCCTCCAACTCGTGCCCGCGCAAGCTGTCGCTGACGCCCAGAGCTACTTGGCCGGTGTCGGCGCGACGGGCACGGTGACGGTGTTTGGCGACACTGTCACCGTCGCGGTCGCCGCCGTTGAGCACACCCAGCTGTTGGGCCTGGTCGGCATTTCCAGCCTGACCGTCCATGGCCACGCCAGCGCCCACCCACAACGCGGCGTGGTGAACGTCGAGCCATGACCCGCCCGCCGCCGCCCAGAGCGGCACCCCACAGGAAGGTCCACAGGATGGCTACCGCTGACGAGATCGAACGTCGTGTCGAGCAGGCCGACACCGCGCGCAGCGCGAAACGGGCTGCTGCGGCGCAACAGGTCGGCGCGCTCGCGCAGCGCCGGGCCGTCATCGCCGAGGAGTTGTCCGACGTCGAAGGACAACTCGGCGAGGTCCTCGCCGAAGCCAGCGAGGTCATGGACATCGACGAACTGGCACGGTTCACCGACGTAGCGGCCTCGGACCTCACCCGGTGGCTCACGGCCCGCAAACCCAACCGCGGCAAGCGCAAACGGCCCACCGCGAGCACGGAGGGCGACGCGAACCGAGGGCCGTCCACTGCGAGGGCCTCGACGGCCAGCCCGACATCCCCACCGCCTGAACCCCCACAAGCCCGCACCAGCAACGCGGAGGACCCCACGCGTGTCCCCGTGGAGGTGGCGTGACGGTGCCGACCGTGGTGGCAGCGTCCACTCGGCCACTCGGCGGCAACGTTCGGTAGTCCTTTACTGCCAAGGAATTGAGCTAGTCGTGACTGCAACCACACGTCGATCCCACCAGCACCCGGCAGGGCAACCCGGTGTAGGTCGTCGCGCCTGGCGGTGGGTGGCCGGAGCCGTCCGGCTGTTCGGCACGCTCGTGCGGGGCCTGATCGCCGCCGTCGTGCTGGCCGCGCTCGTTGTCGGGTTGCCATGGGCTCTGGTCCACTATGTCGGATGGCCACTGCCGCGCCACGTGCCGACCGGGCCTGAGCTGCAGGGCTTCCTGCTTGCCCCGATGAGTGCCACGTTCCTGCTGGACTTCCTGGCGTGCGCGTGCTGGCTCGTGTGGTTCTTGTTCACCCTCGACGTGCTGCGCTGCGCCGCACAGGTTGTGCGCGACGCGCGGTGGCCAGATCTGTCCGAGGCGGGCCCGATGCACACCCTCGCGGGCGTGCTAGTCGGCGCGGTCCTGCTCTCGGTGTTGGCCAACCGACCCACTCCTGTCTCGAGCAGCCCGTCGTCAGCGGCGTCGGGAACCGTCTCGACAGTCGTCACGACCGCGCCGGCCTGGCCGAACACCCCGTCGCCGGGCACGGTCACCGTGCGACAGATGGTGTTCACGACTTCGACCGCGAAGACCACGGCCACCGCAGTTAGCACCCCAGCGGCACCAACCCCGATGTCAATAATCGTGCAGGCGCCGGAGAACGGCGTGCACGACTCGCTATGGCGGATCGCGCAGCGCACCCTCGGCGACGGCAACCGATGGCCGGAAATCTGGCACGCCAACCAGGGAAAGCCGCAGCCTGGCGGCCGGTCGTTCACCCGGCCCAGCCTGATCTACCCCGGTCAAGAACTCGACCTCCCCGCCATCATCGCCGCAACTGCACCCGGCACGGCGCCGGTAAACACGCCGCCACCGGCTCCCGAGTCCGCAAGTGCTCCACCGGGTGCCGCACCTGCGCCGACGACCCCGCCACCAGCCAGTTCACCCGCGGCGACTCCGGCGCCGACAACACAGCACGCGCCGACGACGAGCACCGACTCACCCTCCTCGACGCGGGAGCCGGGCGTCCAATGGGGACCAGACCTGTTCGTCGGCCTCGGATTGACCGCCGCGGTCAGCGCAGCACTGCTGGTCGCGCGCCGGCGCCACCACGCCCGGTACCAGCCCGGCAGCGGCGACCGCGAGGACTTCCCGATCGCACCGGTTGTCTACCGACTGCGGTTGGCACACCTGCGCACCGCGCACGACGACGAGATCGACCTCGACGGCGTGTTGGCGCCGCACGGTGTCGTTCCTGCGGCGCGGGTGATCGGAGTACCCGAGAACAGCGATGACCAGGAAGCCACGCAGGCGGCACGGTTGGGAGTACGGGACAACCAGGAGATCGCGCTGAACCTCGCGACCGCTCGCGGCCTCGGGTTGGTAGGCGCCGGCAGTCCAGCGGCAACCCGCGCGCTGCTAGTCACCGCGCTGAGCATCAGCAACCACATTCAGACGGGCGCGACCCGGACGAGGGTCGTCGTTCCAGACGAGGACCTCGTCCCGCTGCTGGGACGCGCCGCGGCCAACTCCAGGTTGCCCACCTCATTGCATGTGGCCGACAGCCTCGACGGCGCGTTGGACGCCCTGGAAGCCGAGATCCTGGTCCGCGCCGGCACCACACCAGAGGAGAAGCCACGGTCATGGCCCACGCTGGTGCTGGCCGCCACAGTGCCCGAACACCAACGTCCACGGCTGCAAGCAGTCCTGGACAACGGCTCGCCGTTCGGGATCACCGGGCTGCTGCTGGGCCAGTGGCAGCCCGGCGTCACCGCCTACATCCGCGCCGACGGCACCGTCTCCGCCACCAGCCCCGGCCTGGGCGAGCAACTCCGCGGCGCCCGCATGTACCGCGTCGACGCCGACAACACCGCTGCTCTGCTGGAGCTGCTGCACCAAGCTGACCCCGAGGCCTCCGTCGAAGACGAGGCCCTCGCCGCGCCGAGGCCGCAGCCACGCGTTGCGCCGCCCACCGCTCGATCCGCATTCCAGACCACAGCGGTCGACACCGAGCACACGAGCGCGATCGGCAGCGGGCAGCCGAGCCACGACACCGAGCCGGAGACCATCAGCCAACCTCCCGCATCAGCACCCGCCATCAGACCCCACCCGTGCCCAGCCTCTCGACAGCCCTTCACAGGCACAGCACGGACTACCACGGCACCAGACACCGACGAGGCCGGCGACGGCAAAGACCTCGGCGCACGGCAGGAGACGCTGGTGCACATCGAGGTGCTCGGCGCGCCACGGGTGTTCTGGCGCGCCGGCGCCGACGCTGTCCAGGTACGGGAGGTCACCGGGTCGTTCCAACCACGTACCCGTGAGTTGCTGATTTTTCTGGCCCTGCACCCAGACGGCGCCAGCCGCGAGGCGCTGGTGGCAGCGTTGTGGCCAGACACCCCCGTGGAACGCACGACCAACGCCTTGAATACCGCCTTGTCGCGGCTTCGGCGCTCGATAAGCACCGCCACCGGCGGCGAGCTGACGGAGATCGTTGTGGCCGGCGAGAACCGCTACCGGCTGGACCCGGAGCTGGTGGACGTCGACTACTGGCGCTTCGACGCCGCCATTGCCGCGCGCCGGGCCGCCGCGACCGACCAACAGCGGATGCAGGCTTACCGGGCGATCGTGGACAGCTACGGCGGCTCGCTGGCCGACGGCATGAGCACCGAATGGCTGGAGACCGCCCGCGAGGCGATCCGCCGCGACGCCATCGACGCTGTGGCCGAGCTGGCGCACGTCCTGGCCGCCGACAGCCCACAGCAGACCCTGGACCTGCTGGAGATCGCCCGCGCGTTCGACCCCCATAACGAAGCCCTCTACCGCGACATCATGCAACTACAGGGCCAACTCGGCCAGCACGACGCCGTCGTGAGAACGATGACGCTGTTGACAGCCCGGCTGGCCGAAATCGACGACCGACCCACCGCCCGGACAATCGAGGTGTTCAACCAGTGCCGGCAGCACGACCAGGCCCGCGGTGGCAACGCGCCGGTGGACGCTCGCGGCAACAGACACAGGTCAGCGTGAGCAAGACTCGGGTTGTGGCGCAGGCTATCGACTCTTTCGGCCACACGGGGCAGGGGCGAGAACAGCGCGAAGGTCATTCGTCTTCGTCGGCGCCGTGGTCACTGCCGGAGAGTTCCGCGATACCGGTCAGCGTGCCGATGTCGCCCCCGTTGTGGCGCCGGGCCGTTTGGGCGTGCGCGACAAGGTCGGCGTGCTTGTCGACCCAGGCGAGCGCCCGTTCGGCTATTGCCAGAAACTCCAGCGTTTCCGGCCTCAACGAGTACATGACTTTCACCGGAAAAGTCTCCGGGCAACGCGTTCGCACAACAAGGCCTTCTTCGGTCATCTTTTTCAGCGTGCGCGCCAGAATGCTATCGTGCAGCACAGCGTGTTTGTCTGACCATTCCTCCCCTATGGAATATGAGCTGATGGTGGAAAGTATCTCTACGCGCCGCAAGGGACCTTCCGCGAGCGCGACCAGTATGGCCAGAGTCCACTTGTCCCCGAACAGGTACTTCAGGTCGTACAGGCCACGCAGGACCCTCGCGTCCCCCACAGTCATCACACTCTCCCGTCGTTCGTGGCCGTCGGTCCGCCACCACTGTTGCCAGGCGACGGTGTGCACGCTCTGGCCGTTCGGGGCCTGGAGCAGCGGTGCTCCTGGCGCCGTCTACGGCCGCCGAACTGCACATGAGACTCGCTCACTTGGAGACAGGTTCCACAATCCGGCCTCGAGATACAGCGTTCACCCGGCCGGGGAGGTGCAACTACAGCACGTAGCGACGATGGAGATCACCTCGGCGAGGCGGGCCATTACTGGTGAACTCATGTTTTCAACTGTCATGGATTCTCGTGTCGTGACGCCCGTTTTGGGTCGGTCGACGGCTGGCGTAGCGGCTCCATGTGATGCCTTCCTCGGCCGCTATTCGTGCGGTGGTGCCGGGGTGGATTCCGAGCATGGAGGCGACCACGGGGCTGGGTGTGGTGTGCAGCAGTTCCCGCAAGCCGGTGGTTCGGCCCAGCTGGATCGGTATCCCGAGTTTGGAGAAGCGGTTGTTGAGTGTCTTGGAGTTGATGGGCTGCTCGGGACGTTTTCCGGGGAAGAGCCAGTCGGTGTTTGCGTTGGGGCCTCGGTAGGTGTTGCGGTGCTCGAGGAGTTGACGGGTCATGTCGTCCAGCGGTGGCGGCAGCGGAGCGGGCGGGTCGCCGAGCCGGATGAAGACGTCGGGGCCGATGATCGAGATGTCGGTGCGTCGCAGGCGGGTGATCCTGCTGAGCGGCTGGGCGTAGAGCAGCACCAGCAGCGCGATGAGACGTTCACGCAGTGGCCACTCGTCGCTGGTGACCAAAGCGTTGATCAGTTCGTGCTGCTGTCGGCGCGGCTGGATGGTGGCGGCGGGCAGTGGCGCCCTGGTGAGGCGACGGCGGGGCATGAGCGTGGCTTGGCCGGCCCAGCGCAGGAACGCGGTGGCGGGCTTTCGGGTCTGAGGGTTGGTCGCGAGCCACGTGTCCAGCGCGGGCTGCGGGCAGGTGGCGAGGGTGTGCCCGCTGATGTCGAGCCAGTTGAGCAGCGCGGCAGCTTGGCGGACGCGTTCGCGAGAGCCGCGGATGGTCGCTGGGCTCAACGGCGCCTGCTCGGCCTTGTGACGCAGGCGCCGCAGTTCGTTCCAGGTGGCGAAGCGCTGCAGAAGAGCCCGGTGTTCGGCGTCAGCGACGGCGTCGAGCTGGGTGTCGAGCCAGCGTTGGAAGAGCATGAGCTGTTTGTCGATCGGCGGGAGGATGCCGCAGACGATCAGCAACTCACGGAGATAGGTGGCTTTGCGCCAGGCCGGATGGGCGGCCAGGGCGTCGTGGCTGATCGCGGTGGCACCGGTAGCAAGTGCGGTGAGCAGGTCGGCGGTGCCGGGTTTGTCCAGCCAGGTCAGTCCGCTGTGTGGCGTGTCGGTCAGGCGCAGCTTGTCCAGCAGCGGCAGCAGTTCCGCGCGGGGCTGGCCGGTGCCGTCGTCGAGCACCGTGGTGAGGCGGTCGGTGAGGGTGCAGCGTTCGCAGAGCTTGTCACTGACCAGGAGTCCCTCGTGATGGCAGCGGCGGCAGAAGAACGAGCGGGCGATGCCCGCGCAGTCGCGGCAAATCGGGTGGCCGGTGTCGTCCCGGCCGGGCAGCAGCCGGTGGTTCCCGCAGTGCGGGCAGCAGCCTCGGTTGCGGGTTGCGCGTTTGATGCAGGGGCGGCAGACCGGCCCCTCCCAACGGACAGCGGGCTGAGAGTAGCGGTCGCAGCGCACGCACTTGCTGTCGGCGAGAGGCGTGTCGCCGCACTGCGCTCGGGTTCGCGGAGTCACTGTGGACGGATGCGAGCGCGCGTGGGCCGTAGCGCTCCCGTAGCTGGCGGTGTGGCCGTTCCGGCCGTGCCGGTGGCAGTGCGGCGGGTGAGGTTGGCGGCCTCGGTGCGGATCAGCTCGGCGGGGCTGCACTCGAAGATGTCACACAAGGCAGCCAGCACCGTGAGCGACAGCCGTTCCGGAGTGCCGGTGACCAGGCGATGGACCTGCGAGACCGACAACTCGACTCCGCGATCGCGCAGCAGCGGGACGAGCTCAGTGGTGGAGAACATGCCGTGATCGGCCATCAGGTCCCGCAGCCGCCAGTCGTAGCTGACCCGCCGCTTCATCGCGTTCATCGTGCGCTCCCGCCGTCGGTGGGCGATTTCAGTGCCGCGGCAAGGGTGTCATCCAGGCTGCGCCGCAGGGTGCGGGTGCGGAAGTCCGAGGAGACGCAGGTGTAGATGGAGGTGGTGGACGAGTGTTCGTGACCGACCTGCTGCTGGACGAAGAACGGGTCCCAGCCGGCCTCGATCAGGTGGGTGACATACGAGCGGCGCAGCGAGTGGAAGTCCAGGCCGGGCTCCAGGCCCAGCGCGTCGCGGTAGGTGGCGAAGCGAGCGTTGAGCGCCGCGCCGCTGATGCGCTTGGACTGCTCCGAGGGCCACAACGCGGGACTGGACGCATGGGCCATGCGCGGCCGGATCTCGGTGATCCACTCCTCCAGCACGTCCACCGACCAGTCCCACACGGTCAGCACGCTGCGCCGCTTGGGCGGGCTGCCGGGTTTGGCCTTGCCGAACCGCACGTGCAGCACGCCGTACTCGCCGAACTCGCGGGCGTGCGGGTTGGTCGCGAGGTCGGCGGTGTCCAGCATCCGCGTCTCGGTGCGGCGCAGGCCAAAGGCATAGGCGACCTTGAACATGGTGGCGTCGCGGAACGCCGCCAGCCATCCTTTGCGGCCGGCGTCGCGCACCCGCAGGACCGCGTCGTCGGCGTAGTCGAAGAACGCCTGGATCTCATCCAAGGTGAACGCCCGTTTCGCCGGCTCGGACTCGTTGTCCTGCACGTGCACCGCGGTGTTCCACTCGTGGCACACCTGCACCGGGTGTGTGCCGAAGCGCCGCTCGCATTCGCCGGCCCATCCGTAGACGGGGTCGGTCAGGTAGTGACAAAACAGCCTCAGGGCCTGCTGGTAGGTCCGCAAGCTCGAGCGGCTCACTCCTTTGATGCCGCGCAGGTCGGCGCACCATTCGTCGACCATCGCGGCACTCCACTGCCAGGGGAAGGCATTGACGTGCTCGACGAAGCCACGCACTCTCTTGTCCCGGTTCGCGATAGTCGAGGAAGCGAGGTTCCGCGCCGCCTGCTGGCGCCCCCAACCGGTCAGCATCGCCTCGAAAACCTGTTCCTCCGGCCGCAGGAACACCACGCCGTCGACCAGCTGCAGCGCTGTCGCGCCCGCCGTCGGCCGCTCTGCCTCGGTCACCAGTCACCTTCCACCGCTCGCATCAGATGCGACATCTTCGCATCGAACGCGATCTACCGCGCAAATCAGCAGCTAGAAGGCGACACAAGTAGCCAATCAGGCCCTCGGTCCAGCCGGGCCGTCACAAGCGCCACCGGCCCGTCAGACGACTCTTACCACACAGGTAGAAGCCACCTTCCGGCAACAGCACCGCCGACTGGTTCCAAGCTGACTCGGGATCGCATCTGATGCGATCCTTGCTACTTTACTGGTGAACTCATGTTTTCAACTGTCATGGATTCTCGTGTCGTGACGCCCGTTTTGGGTCGGTCGACGGCTGGCGTAGCGGCTCCATGTGATGCCTTCCTCGGCCGCTATTCGTGCGGTGGTGCCGGGGTGGATTCCGAGCATGGAGGCGACCACGGGGCTGGGTGTGGTGTGCAGCAGTTCCCGCAAGCCGGTGGTTCGGCCCAGCTGGATCGGTATCCCGAGTTTGGAGAAGCGGTTGTTGAGTGTCTTGGAGTTGATGGGCTGCTCGGGACGTTTTCCGGGGAAGAGCCAGTCGGTGTTTGCGTTGGGGCCTCGGTAGGTGTTGCGGTGCTCGAGGAGTTGACGGGTCATGTCGTCCAGCGGTGGCGGCAGCGGAGCGGGCGGGTCGCCGAGCCGGATGAAGACGTCGGGGCCGATGATCGAGATGTCGGTGCGTCGCAGGCGGGTGATCCTGCTGAGCGAACTCATGTTTTCAACTGTCATGGATTCTCGTGTCGTGACGCCCGTTTTGGGTCGGTCGACGGCTGGCGTAGCGGCTCCATGTGATGCCTTCCTCGGCCGCTATTCGTGCGGTGGTGCCGGGGTGGATTCCGAGCATGGAGGCGACCACGGGGCTGGGTGTGGTGTGCAGCAGTTCCCGCAAGCCGGTGGTTCGGCCCAGCTGGATCGGTATCCCGAGTTTGGAGAAGCGGTTGTTGAGTGTCTTGGAGTTGATGGGCTGCTCGGGACGTTTTCCGGGGAAGAGCCAGTCGGTGTTTGCGTTGGGCCCTCGGTAGGTATTGCGGTGCTCGAGGAGTTGACGGGTCATGTCGTCCAGCGGTGGCGGCAGCGGAGCGGGCGGGTCGCCGAGCCGGATGAAGACGTCGGGGCCGATGATCGAGATGTCGGTGCGTCGCAGGCGGGTGATCCTGCTGAGCGGCTGGGCGTAGAGCAGCACCAGCAGCGCGATGAGACGTTCACGCAGTGGCCACTCGTCGCTGGTGACCAAAGCGTTGATCAGTTCGTGCTGCTGTCGGCGCGGCTGGATGGTGGCGGCGGGCAGTGGCGCCCTGGTGAGGCGACGGCGGGGCATGAGCGTGGCTTGGCCGGCCCAGCGCAGGAACGCGGTGGCGGGCTTTCGGGTCTGAGGGTTGGTCGCGAGCCACGTGTCCAGCGCGGGCTGCGGGCAGGTGGCGAGGGTGTGCCCGCTGATGTCGAGCCAGTTGAGCAGCGCGGCAGCTTGGCGGACGCGTTCGCGAGAGCCGCGGATGGTCGCTGGGCTCAACGGCGCCTGCTCGGCCTTGTGACGCAGGCGCCGCAGTTCGTTCCAGGTGGCGAAGCGCTGCAGAAGAGCCCGGTGTTCGGCGTCAGCGACGGCGTCGAGCTGGGTGTCGAGCCAGCGTTGGAAGAGCATGAGCTGTTTGTCGATCGGCGGGAGGATGCCGCAGACGATCAGCAACTCACGGAGATAGGTGGCTTTGCGCCAGGCCGGATGGGCGGCCAGGGCGTCGTGGCTGATCGCGGTGGCACCGGTAGCAAGTGCGGTGAGCAGGTCGGCGGTGCCGGGTTTGTCCAGCCAGGTCAGTCCGCTGTGTGGCGTGTCGGTCAGGCGCAGCTTGTCCAGCAGCGGCAGCAGTTCCGCGCGGGGCTGGCCGGTGCCGTCGTCGAGCACCGTGGTGAGGCGGTCGGTGAGGGTGCAGCGTTCGCAGAGCTTGTCACTGACCAGGAGTCCCTCGTGATGGCAGCGGCGGCAGAAGAACGAGCGGGCGATGCCCGCGCAGTCGCGGCAAATCGGGTGGCCGGTGTCGTCCCGGCCGGGCAGCAGCCGGTGGTTCCCGCAGTGCGGGCAGCAGCCTCGGTTGCGGGTTGCGCGTTTGATGCAGGGGCGGCAGACCGGCCCCTCCCAACGGACAGCGGGCTGAGAGTAGCGGTCGCAGCGCACGCACTTGCTGTCGGCGAGAGGCGTGTCGCCGCACTGCGCTCGGGTTCGCGGAGTCACTGTGGACGGATGCGAGCGCGCGTGGGCCGTAGCGCTCCCGTAGCTGGCGGTGTGGCCGTTCCGGCCGTGCCGGTGGCAGTGCGGCGGGTGAGGTTGGCGGCCTCGGTGCGGATCAGCTCGGCGGGGCTGCACTCGAAGATGTCACACAAGGCAGCCAGCACCGTGAGCGACAGCCGTTCCGGAGTGCCGGTGACCAGGCGATGGACCTGCGAGACCGACAACTCGACTCCGCGATCGCGCAGCAGCGGGACGAGCTCAGTGGTGGAGAACATGCCGTGATCGGCCATCAGGTCCCGCAGCCGCCAGTCGTAGCTGACCCGCCGCTTCATCGCGTTCATCGTGCGCTCCCGCCGTCGGTGGGCGATTTCAGTGCCGCGGCAAGGGTGTCATCCAGGCTGCGCCGCAGGGTGCGGGTGCGGAAGTCCGAGGAGACGCAGGTGTAGATGGAGGTGGTGGACGAGTGTTCGTGACCGACCTGCTGCTGGACGAAGAACGGGTCCCAGCCGGCCTCGATCAGGTGGGTGACATACGAGCGGCGCAGCGAGTGGAAGTCCAGGCCGGGCTCCAGGCCCAGCGCGTCGCGGTAGGTGGCGAAGCGAGCGTTGAGCGCCGCGCCGCTGATGCGCTTGGACTGCTCCGAGGGCCACAACGCGGGACTGGACGCATGGGCCATGCGCGGCCGGATCTCGGTGATCCACTCCTCCAGCACGTCCACCGACCAGTCCCACACGGTCAGCACGCTGCGCCGCTTGGGCGGGCTGCCGGGTTTGGCCTTGCCGAACCGCACGTGCAGCACGCCGTACTCGCCGAACTCGCGGGCGTGCGGGTTGGTCGCGAGGTCGGCGGTGTCCAGCATCCGCGTCTCGGTGCGGCGCAGGCCAAAGGCATAGGCGACCTTGAACATGGTGGCGTCGCGGAACGCCGCCAGCCATCCTTTGCGGCCGGCGTCGCGCACCCGCAGGACCGCGTCGTCGGCGTAGTCGAAGAACGCCTGGATCTCATCCAAGGTGAACGCCCGTTTCGCCGGCTCGGACTCGTTGTCCTGCACGTGCACCGCGGTGTTCCACTCGTGGCACACCTGCACCGGGTGTGTGCCGAAGCGCCGCTCGCATTCGCCGGCCCATCCGTAGACGGGGTCGGTCAGGTAGTGACAAAACAGCCTCAGGGCCTGCTGGTAGGTCCGCAAGCTCGAGCGGCTCACTCCTTTGATGCCGCGCAGGTCGGCGCACCATTCGTCGACCATCGCGGCACTCCACTGCCAGGGGAAGGCATTGACGTGCTCGACGAAGCCACGCACTCTCTTGTCCCGGTTCGCGATAGTCGAGGAAGCGAGGTTCCGCGCCGCCTGCTGGCGCCCCCAACCGGTCAGCATCGCCTCGAAAACCTGTTCCTCCGGCCGCAGGAACACCACGCCGTCGATCAGCTGCAGCGCTGTCGCGCCCGCCGTCGGCCGCTCTGCCTCGGTCACCAGTCACCTTCCACCGCTCGCATCAGATGCGACATCTTCGCATCGAATGCGACCCACCGCGCAAATCAGCAGCTAGAAGGCGACACAAGTAGCCAACCAGACCCTCGGCCCAGCCGAGCCGTCACGAGCGCCATCGGCCTGTCAGACGACTCTTGCCACACAGGTAGAAGCCATCTTCCGACAACAGCATCGCCGACTGGTTCCAAGCTGACTCAGGATCGCATCAGATGCGATCCTTGCTAGTTTACTGGTGAACTCATGTTTTCAACTGTCATGGATTCTCGTGTCGTGACGCCCGTTTTGGTTCGATCGACGGCTGACGTAGCGGCTCCATGTGATGCCTTCCTCGGCCGCTATTCGTGCGGTGGTGCCGGGGTGGATTCCGAGCATGGAGGCGACCACGGGGCTGGGCGTGGTGTGCAGCAGTTCCCGCAAGCCGGTGGTTCGGCCCAGCTGGATCGGTATCCCGAGTTTGGAGAAGCGGTTGTTGAGTGTCTTGGAGTTGATGGGCTGCTCGGGACGTTTTCCGGGGAAGAGCCAGTCGGTGTTTGCGTTGGGCCCTCGGTAGGTGTTGCGGTGCTCGAGGAGTTGACGGGTCATGTCGTCCAGCGGTGGCGGCAGCGGAGCGGGCGGGTCGCCGAGCCGGATGAAGACGTCGGGGCCGATGATCGAGATGTCGGTGCGTCGCAGGCGGGTGATCCTGCTGAGCGGCTGGGCGTAGAGCAGCACCAGCAGCGCGATGAGACGTTCACGCAGTGGCCACTCGTCGCTGGTGACCAAAGCGTTGATCAGTTCGTGCTGCTGTCGGCGCGGCTGGATGGTGGCGGCGGGCAGTGGCGCCCTGGTGAGGCGACGGCGGGGCATGAGCGTGGCTTGGCCGGCCCAGCGCAGGAACGCGGTGGCGGGCTTTCGGGTCTGAGGGTTGGTCGCGAGCCACGTGTCCAGCGCGGGCTGCGGGCAGGTGGCGAGGGTGTGCCCGCTGATGTCGAGCCAGTTGAGCAGCGCGGCAGCTTGGCGGACGCGTTCGCGAGAGCCGCGGATGGTCGCTGGGCTCAACGGCGCCTGCTCGGCCTTGTGGCGCAGGCGCCGCAGTTCGTTCCAGGTGGCGAAGCGCTGCAGAAGAGCCCGTTGTTCGGCGTCGGCGACGGCGTCGAGCTGGGTGTCGAGCCAGCGTTGGAAGAGCATGAGCTGTTTGTCGATCGGCGGGAGGATGCCGCAGGCGATCAGCAACTCACGCAGGTAGGTGGCTTTGCGCCAGGCCGGATGGGCGGCCAGGGCGTCGTGGCTGATCGCGGTGGCACCGGTAGCAAGTGCGGTGAGCAGGTCGGCGGTGCCGGGTTTGTCCAGCCAGGTCAGTCCGCTGTGTGGCGTGTCGGTCAGGCGCAGCTTGTCCAGCAGCGGCAGCAGTTCCGCGCGGGGCTGGCCGGTGCCGTCGTCGAGCACCGTGGTGAGGCGGTCGGTGAGGGTGCAGCGTTCGCAGAGCTTGTCACTGACCAGGAGTCCCTCGTGATGGCAGCGGCGGCAGAAGAACGAGCGGGCGATGCCCGCGCAGTCGCGGCAAATCGGGTGGCCGGTGTCGTCCCGGCCGGGCAGCAGCCGGTGGTTCCCGCAGTGCGGGCAGCAGCCTCGGTTGCGGGTTGCGCGTTTGATGCAGGGGCGGCAGACCGGCCCCTCCCAACGGACAGCGGGCTGAGAGTAGCGGTCGCAGCGCACGCACTTGCTGTCGGCGAGAGGCGTGTCGCCGCACTGCGCTCGGGTTCGCGGAGTCACTGTGGACGGATGCGAGCGCGCGTGGGCCGTAGCGCTCCCGTAGCTGGCGGTGTGGCCGTTCCGGCCGTGCCGGTGGCAGTGCGGCGGGTGAGGTTGGCGGCCTCGGTGCGGATCAGCTCGGCGGGGCTGCACTCGAAGATGTCACACAAGGCAGCCAGCACCGTGAGCGACAGCCGTTCCGGAGTGCCGGTGACCAGGCGATGGACCTGCGAGACCGACAACTCGACTCCGCGATCGCGCAGCAGCGGGACGAGCTCAGTGGTGGAGAACATGCCGTGATCGGCCATCAGGTCCCGCAGCCGCCAGTCGTAGCTGACCCGCCGCTTCATCGCGTTCATCGTGCGCTCCCGCCGTCGGTGGGCGATTTCAGTGCCGCGGCAAGGGTGTCATCCAGGCTGCGCCGCAGGGTGCGGGTGCGGAAGTCCGAGGAGACGCAGGTGTAGATGGAGGTGGTGGACGAGTGTTCGTGACCGACCTGCTGCTGGACGAAGAACGGGTCCCAGCCGGCCTCGATCAGGTGGGTGACATACGAGCGGCGCAGCGAGTGGAAGTCCAGGCCGGGCTCCAGGCCCAGCGCGTCGCGGTAGGTGGCGAAGCGAGCGTTGAGCGCCGCGCCGCTGATGCGCTTGGACTGCTCCGAGGGCCACAACGCGGGACTGGACGCATGGGCCATGCGCGGCCGGATCTCGGTGATCCACTCCTCCAGCACGTCCACCGACCAGTCCCACACGGTCAGCACGCTGCGCCGCTTGGGCGGGCTGCCGGGTTTGGCCTTGCCGAACCGCACGTGCAGCACGCCGTACTCGCCGAACTCGCGGGCGTGCGGGTTGGTCGCGAGGTCGGCGGTGTCCAGCATCCGCGTCTCGGTGCGGCGCAGGCCAAAGGCATAGGCGACCTTGAACATGGTGGCGTCGCGGAACGCCGCCAGCCATCCTTTGCGGCCGGCGTCGCGCACCCGCAGGACCGCGTCGTCGGCGTAGTCGAAGAACGCCTGGATCTCATCCAAGGTGAACGCCCGTTTCGCCGGCTCGGACTCGTTGTCCTGCACGTGCACCGCGGTGTTCCACTCGTGGCACACCTGCACCGGGTGTGTGCCGAAGCGCCGCTCGCATTCGCCGGCCCATCCGTAGACGGGGTCGGTCAGGTAGTGACAAAACAGCCTCAGGGCCTGCTGGTAGGTCCGCAAGCTCGAGCGGCTCACTCCTTTGATGCCGCGCAGGTCGGCGCACCATTCGTCGACCATCGCGGCACTCCACTGCCAGGGGAAGGCATTGACGTGCTCGACGAAGCCACGCACTCTCTTGTCCCGGTTCGCGATAGTCGAGGAAGCGAGGTTCCGCGCCGCCTGCTGGCGCCCCCAACCGGTCAGCATCGCCTCGAAAACCTGTTCCTCCGGCCGCAGGAACACCACGCCGTCGATCAGCTGCAGCGCTGTCGCGCCCGCCGTCGGCCGCTCTGCCTCGGTCACCAGTCACCTTCCACCGCTCGCATCAGATGCGACATCTTCGCATCGAATGCGACCCACCGCGCAAATCAGCAGCTAGAAGGCGACACAAGTAGCCAACCAGACCCTCGGCCCAGCCGAGCCGTCACGAGCGCCATCGGCCTGTCAGACGACTCTTGCCACACAGGTAGAAGCCATCTTCCGACAACAGCATCGCCGACTGGTTCCAAGCTGACTCAGGATCGCATCAGATGCGATCCTTGCTAGTTCCGTTAGGGGTTCACACGGGGGATCATGATGGGGTTCATACGCGGGGTCACGTTAGAGGACCACCCCCTGCGGCCTGTGAAGACGCAGGTAACCGACCACATAGGGGGATCCGTTGGTATCCCAGACTCGCTTGTCCGCAAGCCGGAAGACACATCGGGGGCAGGCTCGCTGGCCAGCGTCCTCTTGCCCTTCATTATCTCCTGTTTGTTTCTTCTCTCACCTTCTCTATATCCCCAATTTTCCTTTCTATTTTTGTTCCTCCTTTCCTTTCGCTTCGCCCTCGCCTTTACTATTGCCGTTCCCGTATCCCGACGCCCGACCGGGGCGCTGACCTGTGCGAATTGTCGGCGCTCATGGCGGGAATTCTGACCGTACGGACGGCTTTCTATGCGCCAACGATGACGCCGGGATTCCCGCACGAAAAGAGTCTTGCCACCGCGCTGACCACCCGCAACGAAAGGCTTCGTCATGGGCTTCACTGGATCACTCCTCCTCGCCCGCACCCCGGCGGGCCGATGACCGACCTCGACCCGCTGGCCGGACACGATGTCGAACTCGTCGGCCGTCGCAATGACCAGTGGCAGCTTGTCGCCGTCGACGGCCACGCCCCCTAACACGCCCGGCTGGGCCGCCGCGCTGGTCGAAGCCACCGCCGCCCCGGTCCTGATCGCGGTCGTGGACGACAGCGACACCGCGCTGCTGTTGGCCGACAGCCCCGGCGGTCACCGGTGGATCACGGTGCTCAACGCCCCAGCAGGCAGCGCGGGCCGGGCAGCGGTCGCCGACACCAGGGCGAGGACGGCGATCGCCGAGCAGGCCGTCATGTGGGCGGCCGAGGCCGGACAGACTGTCGCCGCCGAATCCGTGCTGGAGGCGTTGTGCGCGGCAGACCACGACAACCGGGCCGCTGATCGCGCTTTCGACGACGCTGCGGGCGACATCGAGGCCATGGCATCGATCGTGCGCAACCAGATCTCGTTCATCGAGGTCTTCGTCCTGCGGGTGCTGGCCGTGCTCGGTGTCGCTGTGCCCGTCGGGGAGGATGCCTCGTGGTGGGCTCATCTCGCCGCTCAAGCGCAGACGCGCTGCGCGTAACGAATTCGCCGCGTCCGGTGGCCGCCCCCATGGTTTCCCGTGGCGACGCGGTGTCGGGCGGTCAGCGAATAGTCGGTCAGCGGTGGGGAATCGACCGGCATGTCGGTGATCGCGTCGCGCTAGTGATCAGGCGAACGCGAATGTGGTTGTGTCCCAACGGTGTCAACGTTGGGACACAACCACATTCGGGCGCGGGCTTGGTTAGTTCGTCGGCGCGGGTGCGGCCGTCGTCTCCGCCGGGGTGAGCGCGAAGCGCCTCGGCTTGTCCTGGGTCTTCACCGCGACGCCGTCCTCGGCGAGCTTGTCCAGCGCGTTGCTTACCGCACCCGAGGATTTCCCGCCCAGGTCCTTGGCGATCGCGGTCGGGCCGAATTCCTTTCCGGGGTGGTCGCGCAGGAAGTCTTCGACCATCCCGCGCAGTGCGCCCGGTGCCAACCGGTCCTTGTCGTTCTCCTTGCCGCCCTTCGCGGTGTCGGCGGCGGTCTCCGCGTCACCATCTGAGGCCTCGGCCTCCTCGGGGGCGATTGGCTCGGCCTGCGCCGGGTCGGTCTTCTCGGCCTCGTTGCCTGAGGCGTCAGTCGGTTCGGCGTTCACCGGTGGGGTGTCGTCGTTCTCGATGGGCGTGATGGTGGCCTCGTCCGGGCTATCCGGGGCGGTCTGGGCGGTGCCCGCCGAGTCGATGTCTTCCGCCGGGGCGTCGTCGACCGGTGCGGCGTCGATGTCGGTGATCGCCCACAGGTCGGCGGCGCGTCGACCGCCGTCGGCGATCCCGGCGGTACGGGTGACGCTGCCGTCGGCCGCCCACTTGACGAGGATCTTCGCGGCGGTGGACTTTCCGATCTTCGCCACGCCGGACAGGTCGGCGGCGGTGCTGTACGGGTTGGCGTGCAACGCCTCCCACAGTTTGTCTTCGGCATCCGTGCGGCCCGCCCCGGCGGTGTCCTGCTTGGGGACCGACCGCAGCGTGCTGCCGGAAACCGTCGTGTCGGTGGTGGCGGTTGTGCGGGTGCGGGTCTTGCTGGACATGACGTCCCTCGATTCGCGTTTCGTGATCGGGTGGTGGTCATGCCCCGGCCGGAGCAGGTGTGCCCCCGGTGCGCTGTCGGTGTGTGCGGGCTACACCACTATGGACGCTTCCTTCGGCCCATGAAGTCAAGCGGTGTGGGAAAACAAGACGACCATCTCATGTGGATCGTGCCATGGAGCTGGGCAATCGTTACGCCACATGGGTCCATTTCACCGCCGGCGCGCATAGCGGCATTGACAACCCCCGTCGCACGAAGCGTCCATGCAGGTCGGCCAATCGGCCACAACAGCCACAGAAACCGAAGGGGCACCTAGATATGCCGACCGACAACGTCACGCCCCAGGTAGTCGACCTGGCTCCCGGTGGGGCCGTGGACGGATCGCACACCGCACCCACACCCAAAAACGCCAACGCGCCCACCGGCCCGTCACGGCCGCAAGACGCGGCGTCGATACGGGATTGGCAGGGGCTGCCGCCCGATGCCCTGATCCTGGTCCCGGCGTCGGTCAGCCCCACACCGATGCGGTCCCCGGACGGCGTGTGGGCGATGCTCGTGCTTGCGGTGGACATCATCGGCGACACCGACACCGACACCGACACCGACCGCGCGGGCGAGGTGGCCCTGTTCGGCGGACAATGGGTCGGTGAGCAGCCCCCGGCGGACGATCCATACGACGGGGATGTTGTCGTACGCCTGACTCGTCCGACCTGCCCCTTGCCCCGCGACCAGGTAGCCGATGTTGAGATGCTGCTGGCTCACCACGGCCGTTGGCAACGAGTCGGCCAGTGGTTCGGCGTCGACGACAGCTGGCCGGACATCGTCGCGCCTACTGCCGCCGCCGTGATGAGACTGCACTGTGATCTCAGTGAGTCGGTTGCGGGGTTCGAGGCCGCGTCGCCGCCCGTCTTTCCGTCGCCGATGAAGTGGTCGCGCGGCGGTGTCATCGAACTACTCGACGCTGGAATGGTCACGGCAGGCGATGAGGTGGTCTGGCACCGCCGCAACCTCGGTGTATGCCACACCGCGCGGATTCGGGCCGACGGGGCACTTGTCGTGGCTGATGGTCGGGCGTATGCAAACCCATCTGGTGCCACTACCGCCCTGGGCGGCAACCATCAGAACGGTTGGGGTGCGTTCCGACGGGCGTCCGACGGACGCACGTTGGGGGACTTGCGCACGGAGCTTCACGCACGGCGTAAGAACTGATGCCCGCACGGCCCCATCACCTCTATCATTCACACCGGGCTGTGCCGCATGGTGATCGCCTCGCCGTGCGGCACACTCGGCCGCCTAGGAGAGCTGGCCATGACCAACATTAAGTCCACCGTGGATTGTTTCGTTCTATGGGGCGCACGAGCTGGGATCGGCCCCGGCTACACCTTGGAGTCAGCCGCCGTCAGGCTCTGCGAGGACATCGCCGAGTTGCGTCGGGACGGTGGTCTCCCGGACCGCGTGCGCACGGTCATCGGGATCCTGCCGCAGCAGCGGGTTTTGGAGGTCAGGGTTGAGGGCTTGTCGGTCGAGGCCGACCCGGACCGCACCACCATCCGTGAGGTGACCTCTACGCTGTTCGAGTTGGCCAGCTATCACAACATCGTGGCCCTCGACGGCGTGACGCCGCCGCTGTTCACCCAACGCATCTTGCTCCTCGGCACCGACGGCCGCCCGTTCAGTGCTATGGTGGGCGCGGCCGTCGGTGACGTGGAACCCGTTACCGGGCAACCGAACCAGCCGGGCGGGTAGCCCCCGTATAGTCGTCTCCCTTGTACCGATAGGGTTGGATTTTCACGACCTGCCCGAAATCCGGCGCGTCGATCATCATCCCGCCACCGATGTAAAGCCCCACGTGGTGGATGTTGACGGCGGCGTTGCCGTAGAAGACGAGGTCGCCGGGCAGCAGCGGATGCCCGTCCGGCACGTGCGGCCCTGCCCGGAACTGCGAGTCCGCCGTGCGGGGTAGTGTGACACCGGCCGCCTTGTAGGCTGCCGAGGTGAGCCCGGAGCAGTCGAATCCGCCGTCGGCCCCGCCATTGCCGCCCCACACATACGGCAATCCCCTTTGCCCACAAGCATAGTTGATTGCGGCCAACGCAACCGAGTTGGTGGCTTGGATCGCGTTGCAGTCACCCGTGCCTACCGACGCCGCAGCATCCGAGTACTTCTTGGCCTGGTCCAACACTTCCTGCACGTACCACTCGGCGTGGTTGTAGGCAAAGATCGCCGCGTGCAGATCCCCGCGTCCAGCTCCGTTGTCGCACAAGTAGAAGGCTGCGGCGTAGATCGCGTCGTGCGGGTTGTACCGCGACGGCGGGCTCGCCCCACCGGCCGGGATCGAATGCCTTGCCGCCACGCTGTCGAAAGTGGCTTCCAGGAACTGCATTTGACCGCCAGCCCCAAAAGCATTGACACCACTGGAAACGCCCGGCAACGTAGACCGGCCATGATTGGTCTCGATCTTGCCGATAGCGGCGAGGATCGACCAGTCCAGCCCTGGGCACACCCCGGCCGCCGCCCGGTACAGGGCGAGGTAGTCCGGGGGGATGTCGTCCAGCGCGCTCTGGCTGGGTTGGCTGCCGCTGCCGAGCATCGTCGAGATCGCCCCGGTCATCACGGCGGCGATCAGCAGCGGGATGAGGATGATCACGCCGATCGCGGCCATGCCGACTTTCGCGATCATCGCCTGCCCGCCCGCCAATAGGTGAACTGGATGCGAGCGCACCGCACGATGCGGCGGGCCCCGCGCAAGACCAGCAGCCCGCACACCGTCGCGGGAACCCACAGCCACGCCGCCCAGTCCCACCGGGTCACGCCGATCACCAGCCACACGGTGACAGCGGTGAACAGGACGGTGGCGAATGCCACCTCCGGCAACACATGCCCTGCCAGGTGTAGCCCGTACGGGGTGTCTACCCAGCCCGGCATCTCCTCGACCTCGATCCGCCGCAGGTCGGCGGCCAGTCGCGGGTAGAAGATCGCGAAGTCTGGCGCGTCCATCCCCGTCTCACCGCCTGCTCGTGCTCGGCCCGCGCGAGGTCGCCGGCGGCATCGGCGCGGGCGCCGGGGCCATCAGCGCCAGCGAGTCCGCGCCCCCGTGGTCGTCGTCGAGGTCGGTGACCGGCGGCGGCACGTGCGGCCAGGCTTCCAGCAACCGGTGCAGACCGCGCCGAACCGGCGTAATCCCGTGAGTGTCGAGCGGCAGCCACACCTCGTCGGCGGGACTCGGGTGCTCTGCTTCGGGATTGAGCAGCTCGGCCGCGGCGGTGGCCACAGGGACCGAGTCCGGGTCGTCGAGCTCACGCCAGGCCCGTTGGAGAAGCCGGCGGGCGGTGGCCTCGCGCCGTGAGGTCGGCACCCAGATCAGCAGCGGCGTGGTGATGCCGGTGGCCTCGGCCAATGCCGCGTATCCGGTCAGCTTGCCGGTGAGTTTGCTCAGGACCTCGGTGCCGAAGTCGTACTCCAGGAAGAACTCGATGGTCTGGCCCTGGCTGCTCCAGCGTCCGTAGGCGTCGGGTTTGATCAGATCGCCGAAGTGGCGGGCGCAGCGGGCCTCGGCCCACCATGCCTCCAGCGTGGCGTGCTCGCCGGGGTCGGGGTGGCGGGCGTGGTCGACCAGGGCGGTGAACCACTCGTTGACTCCGACGGTGTGGGCCAGGCGCAGGCTGTGGGCGACGCCGAAGGCCCGGTCGTGCCGGTAGCCGAGGTCTTTGACGTCCAGGCCGTCTTCGGCGGCCAGCACGGCGGCGCCGGCGGGTGCGAGCACGTAGTGCATCGGCGCCGTGCCGACCGAGACGAACGGCTGGAAGCGATCGACCACGCCCCACTGGAACAGCTCCCGCAGCCGCATCCGGCCCGACCGGAAGGAGGGGAACGCGAGGGCGGTGATCTGGTGGGCGGTGAGCACGCGGTGCTCATGGACCATGCGGATGATCCACCGGTCCCGCGGCGTCAGTCGCCAGGCGAGCAGTGCGTGGTGGTCTGCGGTGTTAGCCATGCGTGGGGTCGGCCGGGTGGGCTTGTGGCCGCGCAGGGAGCGTTGCTTAGTGGGATTGGTGATCACGATGTACGCCTTCCAGAAGTGGATTTCGGTGGTGTCGATCCAGCGACCCGGCGATACTGTTCTGTGTGGGAGAACAGCAGCCGACGCCGCCGCGGTGGGATGATCTGCGCGACGATGCGCGGCGCGACAAACGCAACATGTGTAAGCCTCAGTTCGGCGAGCGGGTGCGCGAGTGGTCTGACATCCGCGATGACATCTACTCGCGGCCGAGCGAAGACGAACGCGGCGAGCCCCGCGGCTATGACACGTCCGGCATGCAACGTCTTCGCGGCCTGATCGTGGTCCAAGCGGCTGAGACTGAAGCTGTGCTCGGCCGAATTCTGCGCAAGGTCGATCCACAAGCGAAGCCTGGAAAGAAGATGGCCGGTGGCCTGCTGAAGGAGATCTACGAGAAGCTGCCAGGTCCCGACAAGATCGCTTGGCTGTCGCACGTGCGCCAGATCGTCCGAGCTCAGTGGTGGCGGAATCTAGCCGTGCACCACACTGTCGAGACCGGCTACACCTGGGCCGACCACGCCACCGGCGGTGGCGAGTGGGTTCCCGTCGTCACCGCCATGGACGGCGAACTCTGCACAGAGCGGGAATTGCGCGGTGACCTCGCGCTCCAGCAGACATCCACGGTGCTTGCGATCGAGATGCTCCACGGGTTGTCGTGCACCAATCACAGTCCCTACGAGGATTGCCCTGACTGGTGGGAATGAGGCGGGACATTGCGGCGCCACCGTGCGGAGAGCGGAGAGTCACGGGGACCGACGGGGGTCCACGCTGCGCGTCCGCGCGCCTGACTGCCTGTTTTGGCTAGGACGGGGCGCGGCCTGTCCGTCGGGCCGTTGAGGTGCGGTGCCAGCGCGTCGCTCGCCCCTGTTGTTTTGAATAGTCTGTCGAGCGATGACACGGATCTCCCGTGCGCGACCGGGTACCGCGGGCGGAAGTGGCTGGGTGCGCATGGTGAACGGTTGTGCTTCCTCGCCGTTGAGGACCAGGCGGACGGCGGCGTGGTAGACGCCCAGGTGTGCGAGGTCGTGCTCGGACAACCGGGGTGCGGTGTGGCGCGAGAGCTCGCGGGAGTCTTCCGGGCTGGCGTTGAAGAAAATCTTGCTGCGAGCGTTGGTTGACATGCCCTGCCGTAGTTCGCGGGGAAGCTGTCCGAGGTGCTGGTGGGCCAGGGTCATCGCGACCCGGAACCCGCGCGCCTCGGCCAGCATGTCCTCGATCGGATAGGGCAAATTGAGGAAATTGTGACACTCGTCGATGACCATGGAGGCGTCTTTGCGTTGGCGTTGCGGGGTTCGGGCGCGTCCGGTGGTGGCCTGCCAGGTGCGGGCGACCACCAGCGACCCGACCAGGCGCGTGGTCTCCTCTCCGAGACTTCCCTTGGGAATGCGGACAAGACAGATGCCGCCGTCAAGCACACCGCTCATATCCACGGTGGAGTTGCCGTCCGCGATGGCGTCGCGGACGAAGGGGCGCAGCAGGAACGCGCGCAGCTTGTTCATCAGCGGCGAGATCACCTGGCTGCGGCTGGAGTCGGTGAGTTCCTCATACCAGGTCCAAAAGCCGCGCAGGACAGGGTCGGTGACCCAAGCGGTGACACGTGAGCGGAACGCCTCGTCGACCAACAGCTTGGGCAGGTCGGCCAGGGTGGCGACGCCTTCCTGGGTGCGCAGCGTCAGGCAGGCGGCGCGCATGACGTCGTCGGTGCGCGGTCCCCAGAACGCGGAGTACACCCGGCGGAACACCGACACGAGGTTGTCGACGGTCAGATCGGTCTCCCCTCCGTCCAGGGGGTTCAGGCACGGCGGACGGGACTTCGAGTCGGCATCGAACAGCACGACCCGGTCCGCCGCCGAGCGCGGCAGCCGAGACAACACGTCGGTGACGAGGTCGCCCTTGGGATCGATAAGTACGATCCCGCGCCCGGCCTCGGCGTCGGCCAGGATCATGTTGCCCAGCAAGGTGGACTTGCCGGAGCCGGTGGCGCCGATGACGTGCAGGTGGTGGCGCGCGTCGGGGACCCGCAGCGCGACGGGGCGCTCGTGGCCGGTGTCGGTGACCCCGAGCGGCTTGGCCTGCGGGCCGGGAGTCGCAATGCCCGGCGGTGGGGAGATCGCGCGGGCGCCGGCCCGCTGCACGCCGGGGATCGACTCGTCGGTGGGCAGGTGCGCCAGCGCCGCCAGTTCATCAACCGAGAGCAGGTCGCCCTTGCCCAAATGGCGTTCGTCGATCACGGCGCCGGGATGGCGCAGGCGTGTGCGGCCGTAGCGGTTGTGCTCGGTGTAGGACGCGAAGCTGGCCGCGAGAGCGTGCGCCCGGCCGCGGGCGACATCCCGCGCCGTGCGAATCACCCGCTCGCCCGCGTCCTCGGGCAGGAGGGTGGCCACCGCGTAGCGGATGACCGTCTCGTACTGACTGCCGCGCTGCTTGGTGACGATGGCCCGGTTCTGCGCGGAGTATTCCAGCGACGTCTGGGGATCGGTGTGGAGCTGCCCGGACTTGGTGGTCTGCCGGCCACGACCGGCGTTCACACCGGGAGTGATGAGGTCGAGCAGTCGGCCGATCAGGCGAGTGGAGCCGCCGGTGTGCACCCGGCGCGCCGACCGGCGCGCCTTCGCGACGCGGCGGCCGGTGACCGGGTGGGCCAGGACCTGCACGCAGGCATACTCATCGCGCCCCAGCCCCACGGGCGCGCCGATCAGGGCGCGGATCGGGTCGGCGTCGAAGTCGGTGCGGATCGGCAGCGCCTCGCTGCGGGCCAGACGCAACTCGCCACCCACGACCAGCCGCCGCTGTCCCTGCGCTGCCAGCGGCAGCGGCGGCTCGGCCGGGCCAACACGGGTGTGCGAGCCCGGCCAGGCGGCCTCCACCGCGCGCTCCACCAGGCCGGGCGGAATGACGCCGGGCACCCACAGCCGAATGGCGACCCCGGCCTCGGAGAACACGTACTCGCAGGCGACATGCGGCTGGCCGCTGAAAGCGCGGCGCCACGCAGGCCTGAGCAAGCCGACGAGGTTCGACCACAGCGCGGCTCCGCCCGCGGGGTCGACGGTGGGTGGGGCGAGGATGGTGATCTGGCGGGCGTCGGCGACCAGAGCGGCGTGCCGGCGCACGGCCAGCCAGCGCCGCTCGGAGAGCACCACGAGTGCCGAGAACACGACGAACACCGACACGGTGGGCCACCACACGGCTAGCCACTGTCCGATCGGGACGAGCACCGCGAGCAGGGTGCCCAGGGGATCGCGCAGGTACTGGCCAAGCAGGCCACCGGACAGGCCGGTCGGCACCGGCCCGGCACCTGCCGACGCGACGGTGGACAGCGGGTGGCTGAGGGCTGCGGGTATCACAGCGAGCATGACGAAAGTCCCTTCACCAGAAGAGGAATTGCGTTCCCGACAAGAGAGTGGGAGGTGTTAGGCGGCGTCGAGTACGACGTGCTCGTCGACATCCGCAGACCCGAACTCGTCACCGTCACCGGTCTGCGGCGTGTCGTCGGCGCCGCCCAGGTCGACGTAGGACTGCTCGACGTCGGCGTCACCGATGTCGGCCGTCTCGGCGTATCCGGCGAGTTCGGCGGGGTTGCTCGTGACGAGAAAATGCTCCGTGGGTGAGGCGATGGATTGAAAGGCCACGCGCTGGGTTCCGGCCGAGAGCAGGCCCTGTCCCTTGTCAGCCGACAACAGGAACTGACGTTCTCCCGCCGAGAGGTCGAAGGTCTGGCTGATCTCGTCGATGGCTTGGGACGCCTGGCGCAGCAGGATCTGGGTCGCCGCGTTGGCCACCACGGCTTTGCCGAGGTCACTGCCGAGCACATCAGCGGTGTCCTGGGTGGCGACGGTCAACCCGGCCCAGTGTTTGCGGGAGGCTTTGGCCATGCGGAACAGGAACTCCGCGCCGGACCGCTCTTTCATCAGCAGCCACGCCTCATCGACCACGACCAGACGCGGGCGACGGATCGCCGGGTTGGACACCCGCCGCCACACCGCGTCCAACGTGAGCAGGGTGCCGATGCCCTTCAACTCGTCAGGCAGGTCGCGCAAGCTGAACACGATCAAATGCCCGTCGGGAGTGGTCGTGGTTGGCCCGTCGAACAACTGCTTGAACGCGCCCTCCACAAACGGGTGCAACCTCGCGCCGAGCTCCGTCGCGGCCCGGTCGCCGGCGTGGCCGGCGGCGGTCAACTGGTCGCGCAAAGTCCGCAACGTGGGCGAGGGACGGGTCCAGGTGCGTGGGTCGGCGGTGATCCCCACGGATTGGTAGGTGGCGGCGATGGCGCGGTCCAGCGCGGCCCGCTCTGCGGAGTCCGGCTTACCCCCGATCAGGACGGCGATGACGGTGTGCAGGAACAGCGACCGGCGCACGAGGGCGTCTTTCGGCGCTGTGCGGCGGCCGTCGTCGGTACGGTGGATGGGCAAGTCGAACGGGTTGAGCCGCACCCCTTCGGCGCCGAGGTGGACGTAGGTGCCGCCGACCGCGTTCGCCAGGCGCGCGTACTCGTCTTCCGGGTCGACGACGGCGATCTCGATGCCCCGGTACAAGCTGCGTAGGAGTTCGAGCTTGACCAGGTAGCTCTTGCCCGCGCCGGAGCGGCCGAGGATGACGCTGTTGTGGTTGTGCATTCCCTCACCGAATCGGTCCCAGTGCACCAGGCCCTGGCTACCGACGTTGTAGCCGTAGAGCACCCCGGAAGGTGCAGCGACCGACGTCGGATCGGCCGCGGGCAAATCGGGCGAGGTGAACGGGAACGCCGCCGACAACGCGCGGGTGTCGAACGTCCGCCGCATCCCGATGAGGTCCAGGCCCATTGGCAGGCACGACACCCAGCCCTGCAGCGACCGGTAGGTGGTGTGCTTCGCGTCGAGCAGCAGGCTCGCCGCCAGTGATCGCAGCGCGCCCACCTCGTCGTGCAGCGCCCGCTCGGTCGGAGCGTGGATCGTGAGGTACAGGCCGACGCGGAACAGTCTTCCCTCGCCGCGGGCGACGCGGGAGGACAGGTCGTAGGCGTCTTCGGTGGCGGCCTCGACCTGCGGGTCGTACAGGCGGCCGTGCTCGGCGGTGTGCCGGCGCCCGGACTCGAGTTTGGCGAGCTGTTTCTTGAGCCGGGTGGCGGCGGTGGCCGGGTCGATCGGCTCTACGTGCAGCGCGACGTCCAGGCGGCCGGGGTAGGTCAGTAGCGGGGCGAGCCAGCCGGGGTGCACCTCGCGCGGGAAGCCGGTCACGGCGAATGAGGACACCCATTCGTTGCCGACTTCCAGGTGGCGGGCGCCGACGGAGAGGGCGTCGGGGGTGAACGCGGCGGCGCGGGAGGCGGGCCGGGTGGTCGGGCGGCGTTGGCCGCGCCGGGTTCGTGCTCGGGTGGTCTTCACGACCGCCCCCCTTCGTCGTCGATGTCGTCGTCCTCGTAGTCCCAGTCGTCGATGTCGTCGTCCGGGTCGGGTGCGGCACCGCGGCTGTCGGCGTGCCAGAACCTGGTGGCGGCGAGGTCGTCGTCGCCCAGGTCGCCGCCGCCAGAGGTGGTGATGACCTCGTCGGCCCCCGCCAGCCCCGCCGACGGGGGCAGGAACGTGTCGGGGTTGCAGGCGGAGGCCAGCACGCTGGTGGCCTGTCCGGCATCCAGCGGAGTGACCACGATCCCGGCCGGCGCCAACAGCTCGACGGCCTCACCGAGCCGCCGCACCAGCCGCGACTCCGCCGCACGCCGCACCCCGGCCCTCGCCCGACCGGTGTCGGTGTTCGCGCGCCGTTTCCCACGCGCCAGCGCGGTCAGCACCGCCAGTGGAGAGGGTCCACCGAGGCCGTCGGTCGGGGCGGCAGTGGCGCTCATCGGCTCGCGCAGGACCAGCAGCACCTGCCGGCGCAGCAGGTCGGTC
>NZ_KK037166.1:2580478-2623954 GCF_000568255.1 Kutzneria sp. 744 | reverse complement strand
TCTTGTACGCGAGGAACCCGCGCATCAACGAGCCGACCAGCGACCGGCCGCCGCCGCCGCGGGCGGCGCCCAGGATCCAGAACGGGATCTTGAACAAGATGAACATGACCGCCAGGCCGACCAGCAGGTTGGTCAGCTGTCCGGTGTTCGGCAAGAGCGGGGTGGAGCCCGGCGAGAGCATCAAGCGCACCGCGACGATGAACGCCAGCGACTGTCCGATCTGGATCGCCAGGCATCCGCCGAACAGCTTCCACCACGTGTAGGCGATGCCCTCGGTCTGCGGCAGCCCATGGCCCATCAACATCAGCGGGGCCCCGGCGAGCAACCCGATCGTCAGCGCGACGCGGACCACGTAGGTCACCAGCACGGCGACGACGCCGCCGATGAGCGCGACGTCCAGCACGAGGTCGAAGAAGCCGTCGCTGGCCAGCGACGCGAGGTAGCTGTTCTTCAGCGCGGCGGCGGCGCGGTCCGCGTCGACCCCGCCCCCCATCACCGCCGACGTGAGCGCGTTGGCCAGCGCGATGGCCTGGGTCCCCACGACCATGCTCAGCGCGCCGGCGATCATTCCGACGGCCAGCCGCGGGGCGATCTCTTTGATCGTGTACCGGGTCTGCAGCGTCTCGTAGGCCATCACCAGCACGCCGGCGATCAGCACGATCAGGCTGTAGCAGGCGAGCATGATCTGCCAGGAGGAGTTCCACAGATCGGTCAGGCCGGGGATCGAGTCCGGTGTCGGTGTGGCTAGCAGCGTGTGGGCGAGCAGATCCAACAGCGGGTTGAGCGCGTCGGCGACCACCGGGCGGAAGAAGCCGGTCAGCATGGTGTTGACGCACAGGCCCCACGTGCTCGGGTCCCAGACGCTGCACTGGGATTGTTGGCTGTCCCCGCCCGGTGAGGGCAGCGTCGGTTCAGTCGAGGACGCCGGCAGACATTGCAGCCCGACGCACGATGTCGTCGTGGTGGTCGGCAGTCCGCTGGGCAGCGGCAGCGTGATCGTCGGCGTGACGGTGACGGTGGGCAGGGCGCACACCGGCAGCGCCGACCCGGGCGGGCAGGTGTCCACCGGCGGTCCCGGCACGGGCAGCGGGGGCGTCGAGGCCGGTGCCGCGGCGGCCGTAGTGCTCGCGGTGGCCGCTGCCGTGAGCGTGCCGCCGAGCAGGACGACCAGGCTCACCGCCAGCAGCGCCAGCGCCCGGCCTCGCGTCATGCGCGGCCGACGCCGCGGGCGGCCTGCGGCGCGCCGGGTGGTGCTCGCGGAGGGAGGCGCGAGCTGGTCCCGGTCGGGGTGGAGTTGGCGGACGGTCGGGGTGGCCGATGTCCGGTGGCGGGGGTGCCTGGTCGCGGGCATCGCTCAGGCCCCGACGAAGTTCTTGAGCACCGAGAGGACCACCGGCGCGAGGATGGCCAGGCAGTATCCGATGCCGGCGGCCTTGAAGCTGGTCTTGGCTTTCTCGATCTCCCCGGGGTCGCCCCCGCCCATGAGGTAGCGGGCGCCGCCGATGGTGAGGAAGGCGGTCGCCAGGCTGGCGAGGATGCCGACGATCCAGTTGCGGATGTTGTCCAATACCTGATCCACCGACCCTGCCAGCGCGACGATGTGCGTGGTCTCCGCGTGCGCGGCCGAGGCGGACAGCAGCAACACGAGAACGGCCAGCTCGGTGATCACCGCGAGCCGCCGCCGAACAGTGCGGCGACCGGCCGCCACACGGTGAGAGGTCGGAGGTGTGGCGGTGTGGTCGTCGGTCGAGCGGGAGACGCAGTCGCGGGTGACGCGACCCTCTCGGGGCGAGGAGGTGTGTTGGGCGCCGGGGCCACAGCTGGGCCGAGGCGTGGTCGGGTGACGGTGGGAACGGGACTGTCGGGGTGAACGGGTCAGGCGCATCGGGGCACCTCCGGAGTCGGGTCCGACGGCCCGGCGAGTTGCCGGGGCTGGTCGGGCGGAGTGGTGGTCGCGGGGGTGGCTGGTTTCCTCCCGCACCCCTGAACTCCGGTTTTCAGGCCCTCCGGGGACAGACGACGTCGAACTTTCTTGGCCGCATGAGTGCTCAGTTCGGTAACGGAAGGTGACGATGCGCGGGCGGCGCTGACGGCGTGCGAGGCGCTGGTGATGGTCAGTGCGGTGGCGACCTGGTCGGTCAGATCTCGCTCGGCGGGATCGGTGTCGACGTCGGTCGGGGCCTCGTCAAGCAGGTAGGCCAGCAGGCGGTACTCGGCGCGCAGGCGGATCTTCTTGACCGCCTCGTAGTTCAGGTCGCGGTCTTCACCGGCGGTGGCCAGCGGCAGTCCCTCTAGCCGGGTGGCGCCGATCAGCTCCGCCTCGTCGGCGGTGATCGCGCCCTCGGCGACAGCGCGGGCCAGGACGAAGTCGGGGTGTCCCCAGGGCATCTGCGGTGTGGCCGAGCGGAAGCCGCTGCCGGACGGGACGGGAGCGTCCAGGGCCTCGCGCACCGCGACGTGGCCGGCGCGGTAGGCCGCCCAGCGCAGCCGCAGCACGATCCGCGGCTTGCGCAGATCGATGTGCGCGAGTTCGGCCACGAAGCCGGTCAGAACGGCGGCGTGGATGTCGCTGGGGTCGCCGACGAAGTTCGTGGTGAGCTTCTTGGTGATCTTCTTCAGCGCGGGCAGTGCGAGACCGACGCAGCCGACGGTCCAGGTGTCGCCGTTGGTGCGGGACAGAAGGACCAGATGCGCCCACACGGCGTGGCGCAGAGCCTGGGTGCAGTTGCCGTCCAGCAGCAGCGTGCGCAGCTCGTCCAAGGGCACCCGGCGGGCGGGCAGGCCGGGGAACAACCGGCCGTCGACCGACACCGGATGGGGTCCGGTGATGAGCCACTCATATGCCGCGCGGGCGGCGTCAAGAGGCATGGAATCGCGCCCGAATGCGGGGCTCGGGAAAGCGTAGTTCGCGGCCATGAATGGCTCCCTGTGCGAGTCGGAGGAAAGCGACTCCGTCAGGACGCCACAGGGGGTAGTACCAAACTCTGACCAAACTAGTACCGGACTCTAACCAAACTAGTACCGATGATCTTCGGTGATCATCTCCCCGGTCAATCGAGATCATCGCTTGCCGCCTGTGAGGACGATCTGAAGGTTGGTTGGCGATCACATTATGATCGTCGGTAATACCCGTTGAGCTGCCGCTACAGGGGTGCGGTACTAGTTTGGTACTAGTTTGGTTAGAGCTGTATTCGCGCAAACACGGCGCGTAGCAGGCAGTCCGCGCGAGGCTCGCGCCGATTGTCCAAAAAAATCTCACCGGACTCGTGCCGGTCCCTGTCGCGCGGACGGGAAATGGTTCCCGCGCGCGTGAGCGTGTGAGCCTTTTACCGTCACGTGGGCATGGCCGTGCGAGACCGGAAAAGTCGACAAGAAAAGTTGGGGTCCGACTGTCCCCCAGGGGCCTTTATTTAGGAGTTCAGGGGTGTCATCAGCGTCTCGCATCGACGGGGCGCATCACCTGGCTCTGGAGGACACCCGTGACCCAGCCCGCCCACTCAGCGCCGCGCGGTCCGCGCCGCCGCAGCGATTCCACCCGCCCGCCGGCCACCCGCCGGGGCGGGGATCGCCGCCCCTATCCGACCGCCTCGACCACCACCAGGGTCAGCCCCGCCAAGCCCGGCTCGGCCGGTGCGACGGCGCGCTCGCGGGGCTCGAAGTCCACTCCGACTCCGGCGACGGTGTGGACGGCCGGCCCGGTCCCTATCGACCTCGACGCGGTCTGGCCGACGCCGATCCTGCGCAAGATCGTGACCTCGTTCAGCAGCCCTGGCGGACACGTCGTGCTGTTGCCGTGGCCGACCACCGGCACCCGCCCGCATCTTGCTGCGGTCGGCGCGGACGGGGTGATCGACCACGCTCCCGGCGCCGAGCCAGACGCGGCGTTGGCTGACGCGCTCGCCGTCGTGGAAGAGCTGGATCGGGCCGGCAGCGTCGTCGGTGTCACGGTGGACCCCACGATGACCGGTCCGGCGTCGCCGCCGTTCTGGGCGGACCTCGTCGGCGGCCCCAGCCATCCGCCGGTGACCGTCCGCCAGCCGAGTCCACCCAGCGATGATGCCGGTGTTCTCGGTGCCGTCCCGGTCGAGGCCACCCAGGCGGACCTGATCATCACCAGCCTGCGACCCGAGCACTCCGGTGACCGCGCCAGCGACCTCGTGGCGTTGCTCGCGGCCCGCCTGCTGCGGGTCGGCGGGATCCTCGTCGTGCTCACCCACTGTGACTGGACGCGGGACGAGTTGGTGGACCCGAGCGGTCCGGTGGTGGCCTCGGCGCAGAACGCCGACCTGCTCTACCTCCAGCACGTCGTCGCTCTGCACGCCCCGGTGCGCGACGGCGAGTTCACGGGCGTCCTCGACGGCAGCGCGGCCGACGAGGACGCCCGCACGCGGCACCGCGCTGAGGTGCGCGGCCTGCCCGCGCCGCACCGGCGGATCCATTCCGACGTACTCGTCTTCGCCAACCCGCAGGACCACGAACCGCCTCGGCCGGCTCCGGCCGACGCGGCGTTCGAGACCGGAGTCATCCGATGACAAGCGCCCCGGTCCCGAACCCCGCCCACCCCGGACACCACCGCCAGGAAGGCACTCCCGTGGCTGACAACCGCACACCGCACACCCCGACCACCGGCATCTCCGCCACCGCACGCGCTGGTGCCGAGACCTCTGGCGACAACCCGGTCGACGAGGCCACCCAGCGCATCGCGCGCGCGATCGTCGACGACCTCGACCCGCAGGCCGGGAGCGCTCACGGAGACGACGAGAACGTGCCGGTCTCGGTGTGGACGACCGCGCAGACCTCCCCGTCCGCCCAGCGCAAGAACCGCTACACGCCCGAGTCCACGGCGCACCCGGCGAAGATGCTCCCGGCCGTGGCCGCGCACGCGATCGACCACTACACCAAGCCCGGCGATCTCGTGCTGGACCCGATGTGCGGGATCGGCACCACCCTGGTGGAGGCCGTGCACGCCGGGCGCCGGGCGGTCGGCATCGAGTACGAGCCGCACTGGGTCGACGTCGCCCGCGCCAACCTCGACCTCGCGCGGGAGGCCGGGGTTGAGCACGACGGCACGGTGTTCCACGGCGATGCCCGGCAACTCGCCTCGCTGTTGCCGCCGGAGTACGTCGGGCAGGCCGCGCTCGTGGTCACGAGCCCGCCCTACGGGCCGTCGACGCACGGCCAGGTGTCGGTGGCGCCGGGCGCGGGGGTGCAGAAGTACCACCACCTCTACGGCAACACTTTGGACCGGGGGAACCTCGCCAACATCGGTCATCACCGATTGCTGGCCGGGTTCACCCGCATCCTCGCCGGACTGGCCGGCTACCTGCGTCCCGGTGGGCACATCGCCATCACCATCCGGCCGTGGCGCGAGCACGCCGAGCTGATCGACCTGCCCTCGCAAATCCTCGCGTGCGGCCGGCAGGCCGGGCTGATCCCGGTCGAACGGTGCGTGGCTTTGCTGGCACGCGCGGCTGAGCAGGACCTGGTCGCCCGCGGCAGCTTCTTCCAGCGCGACTTCATCCGCAAACAGCGCGAGGCCGGACTGCCGCTGCACCTGATCGCGCACGAGGACGTGCTGGTGTTCAGGACCTCGTTGCGCAGGAGCGCGGGTTCAGGAATCTCGACGGAACTTCAGGAATCCCGAAGCAGCTTCACCGTACCGAGTCGACACGCCGGGAACCCGAGGGGTGGCTCGGGCGTGTCGGAGAGCTGGGCGGCATGAGCACCCGACCGCGCCCCACTCCGCATCGGCCGGGGCACCACCACGCCCCCGCCCCCGTCGCCGTCTCCATGGCGGCGGCGGGGGCGGTGCGGGCGGCCACGCCGCTTGCATTGGCGGCCCCGTCGGCCCCGGCGGCCCCGGCGGCTCCGGGTCCGGTCGTTGGTCGGTCTGCACCGGCTACGGCGGACTGGACCTCGGGGTGCTCGCCGCACTCGGCGGCGGTCGGACCGTGTGGTGCGCCGGCCCCGATCCGCACATCGCGGTGATCCTCGCCGCGCGGATGCCCGGCGTCCCGAACCTCGGCGACGTGCGCGCCATTGACTGGGCGCGCGTGGAGCCGGTCGAGGTGCTCACCGCCGGGTTCCCCTGCCAGGGCATCTCCGCCGCCGGGCGGCGCGCGGGCATCGGTCGCGGGCCACGCCCGCAGCGGGCGAGCGCGCCTGTCCGACCTGCCACCCGTGCCCGACGCGAGCGTTCGCCTATGAGCGACTCGCCGCTGGCCGCTGCCGCCTCGCGGCCTCACCCAACAAGGAGTCAGCCATGACCACGAACACCAACCAGGACGACGTTGCACGCTGGGCCGCGACCGCCGGCCGCCGCTCGCTCGCCCAGCGCGTCGCCGCGCACGGCGCCCGTCTGTTCTGCTCGTCGAAGCGACGGTCGGCCAACGATGCGAGCGGCCCGACGACCGACAGCTCGGCCGTGCCTTGGGCGGTCCGCCAGCGCGTCCTGCGCGAGTACCACGACGCAACCCTCGCGCAGGCACGTCGCGGGTCCGAGGAACTGGTGCGTGCCGGGTTCAACACCGGCAGGGTTCCCTATGGCTACCGGCCCCGGCGAGTCCGGGTCAGCCCGTCGGGCCGGCGCCTCAGGTGGCGCACACGGCTGATGATCGAGCCAGGCGAGGCCATCGCCGTGAAACTGATCTTCCGGTGGCGCGCCGAGGCGGGACTCAACACCGCCGCGATCCGGCGGCGCCTCATCGACGCGAGCTGCCCCGCTCCCCGCGACCCGGAGACCGGCCTGGAAGGTGTGTGGACACAAGCGGCGGTGCGGGCCGTCCTGCGCAACCCGAAGTACACCGGCCGCCAGGTCTGGGGCCGTCGCCACCATGGTCGGCGGGTTCCCCGAGCGCAGTGGGTCTGGTCGGACACGTGGGTGCATCCGCCGCTGATCACCGTCGCCGAGTTCACAGCGGCCAATCACCACCAGTGGCGTGCGGACACCCCGCCGACCGACAACGGCACCATGCCCTCGGCCGAGTTGCCGGATCGGAGGGCGGCCTGATGACCCACCACCGCTTCTCCACCGACCATGACTTCGACGACTTCGGCCCGGACGGGTTCACCAGCGAGGCCACCACCGCGCCGCGACGTGAGGTGGATCGCGAGGGGCGACGCGAGGGCGATCCCGTCCGAGACGGCCACCGACCGATGACTCGACGGTCCTCTCGTGCTCCGGTCGAATCGGGGGCTGACTGGCCCGCCGAGCCTGGTGGCAGGCCAGCATCGGTGACAACCAGGACGGCACCGGGATCTTGTGCGTCGCTGCTGCCGGGCGAGCAGGGGCAGCCGGGCGGGACCGGTGCGCCGGACGGCGTGGGGCCGTCTACGGGCGAACCAGCGGGTGATCCCGTCCCGACGTTGTTCACCCCGGCCCAGGCGGCGGACCTGTTGCAGGTGCCGGAGTCGTGGCTACGCCGTCGGGCGGCCCGCCGCTTGGTGCCGTGCACGTTCCTGGGCAAGCACCTGCGCTTCTCCCGCGCCAACCTCGACCAGATCCTCACCGACGCCGCCCGCCCCGCGACAACCAGCCCGCGCCCACCGTCCGGCGTCAGTGCGGCGCCCCGGCGCAGGGGCCGTCCGCCTGCCCGAGCCCGAGTTGAGGTCCGTCGACCCGATTCGGGGAAACGCACCCGTTCTTCTGGCGCGTGAACACAGTTGGGTTGCGTTTTTCCGTCCACAGAGCGTCCATATGGCCGTGCCGTATTTCCGGCACGGCCATATCCACTCTTTTCTTGAAAGTGAGCCGACCATGGCTTGGGTAGAGAAACACCGAGGCAGTTTCCGTGTCCGCTATCGACTTGACGACGAAACAATCTTCACCGAGAACGGGTTCGTCGACCAGGACGAGGCGGACAACCGCGCGGCTGACGTGGAGTCTGACCAGCGGCGACGCCGCTTTGTCGACCCCCGGCTGGCGCAGACCACGATCGACGAGTGGATTCGCCAGTGGTCGGAGGCGCACCGCGTCGCCGACATCACCTGGGCGACCTACGACTCCCACATCCGCAACCACATCCTGCCCCGCTGGTCCGGCACCGCGCTGGGAGACTTTCAGCGGATCGCGGTGAAGGGGTGGGTGAACAAGACACTCCGGCCGAACATGGCAGACAAGAGCGCCCAGGACATCCTCGTGCTGTTCTCGATGATTCTCGGGGAAGCCGTCGACGAGGGACTGATCGGCTCGAACCCGTGCCGGAAGCTACGGATCAATTTCGACGACCGCCCGGAGCGGCCCCACGCGGCCACCGACGAGGTCGACGCGCTGGCCGGGCGGATGGCCCCGGACAACGGGCTGATGACGATCACCGACGCCTACACCGGGCTGCGGTGGGGCGAGATCGCCGGGTTGCAGTGGATCCGCACCTACCTCGACGACGACACGCCGCATATCGACGTCGACCCGAAGTTCGGCGCGCTGCACGAGGTCCGGGGCAGGCTGGAACTCGGCCCGCCGAAGACCCCGGCCAGTGCCCGGACGGTGTACCTGCCGCCGTTCCTGGTCGAGGAGCTGCGGGCGCACCGGGACCGCAATCCCGACTCCCAGTTCGTGTTCACCGGGGTCAACGGCGGGCTGCACCGGCGGTCGAACTTCCGTCGCCGGGTGTGGCTGCCCGCGCTGGCGGGGGATGAGCAGAAGGGGTGGTCACCGCTGAACGAGGAGATGCACTTCCACGATCTGCGTCACACGCACGAGACGTGGTTGATCGAGGATCACGTGCCGCGCATCATGCGGCTGGTGCGGCTTGGGCACAAGCGCAAGGACGTCGACGACATCTACTCGCACATCACCGAGCAGATGATCGAGGAGACGCTTGAGGCCCTCCAGCAGCGGTGGGAGCAGGATGGCGGGTGGACCTGGGCCGAAAGTCCCGCTGTGGAGCCAGAAGCGGCATGACCTCTTCGGATTGGGGCTTGTGGTCAGCAGGCCGTGCTCCCCATTTGCTCCCCAAAATCAGAAACGGCCTGCCGATGAAGATCATCGACAGGCCGTCTGACCAGGCAAAACACAGTGTGGGCGATACTGGGATCGAACCAGTGACCTCTTCGGTGTGAACGAAGCGCTCTCCCCCTGAGCTAATCGCCCTCTGGAGTTGTGATCTCCGCTCTCGCGGTGATGTCAGTACCTTACAACATCACCCCGGCAGACGCGAAAACGGGGGGTCCAGCAGGGGGTTGTGGAGGCCGAACCAGTCGGCTACCAGGGAGAACACGCCGAGTAGCCAGAGCGTGGCGAGGATGACGAGTCCGGTGGCGGCGAGGATGAGCAGGCGCAGGGGGAGGGGCTGGCGGCGCAGCCAGGCGGTCCACTGGTCGTAGCGGGCGCGGGCGTATTTTGGGGAGCCGTCCAATGGGGCCATGCCTTCAATGTAGTCTAGCGGCATAACCTGGGGTGGCCAGTTTGTGGCATCGAAGGAGTAAGTTGACGCATCAATCCGACTATCTTTACAAATGGTGAGAAGCGGCATGTCCCTCGCGTCACCTTCAGTAGCTTCGGCCACCTGCTGACGTACTGCCATGAGTACAACTTATTATCCAAAATCTCGCTTAGACGTTAAATTATGGGACTCGACTCGGCAGGTACCGTAATTCCACATGGGTGGGAACTGACCCGCACTATCGTACGCAGTTAGGAACCCAGTTAAGTCCCTACAGATCCCCATCATGAGGCCGAAGACCAATCAAAGCAACTAATTATTCTAATTGAACGGTGACGAGTATCTATTTGTGAAACGTCGCCTCCAATGTGGACCAGGTGAATTCGGTGGCGAGGATGGCGAGGCCGGCGAAGAAGACGAGCCAGCCCGGGCCGGGGTAGGGGATGAGCACGATGCCGAGGGCGAGCACGGCGAAGCCGGCGATGGCGATGCCGACGCGGCGGATGGTGCGGAGCGGGCTCAGCTGGTCACCTCGCCACTGGCGATGACGTCGGTGGGTTTGGCGGGCAGGGCCCGGCCGGGTTCGAGGGAGATGGCGAACTTCTGGTGCTGGGCGGCGGCGGTGTTCCAGGCCAGCAGTTGTGCGGCGGCGCCGTTGACGTCGAAGGAGCTCAGCGCGATGGGCGTGCCGGTGGACATGCCCCACACGACGTAGGTCTGGTCGGAGGCGTTGTTGGTGTGCAGCCCGAGCGGCATGACGGCGGCGGAGGTGGGGCTGGACAGCAGCACGGCGGCCTCGTGCCCGTCGGTCTCCCGCAGCACGGTCCGGTGCATGGCGGGATCGCTGAGCACGGTCAGCAGCTGCGTCTGGGCCTGCTGCTGCCCGCCGAGGCGGCTCACCTGCCAGCCGAGCGCGCCGACGGCGACGGCGAGCACGAGGATGACCGCGGCGGCGGCCAGCTGGACGGTTCGGCGGGACCCGGGGCGCTGGGTGATCTCGGCGGGCCGGTCGGGGGCCTCGGCGAGTGAGGAGCCGAGGCGGAACGGCAGCGGCTCGTAGGCCTCCTGGGGCGTGCCGGCGGCGGCGCCGAGGACTTTCTGCCGCAGCCGCGCGGGAGGGTCCTCCTGGGGCACGGAGCCGCCCAGCAGCGCGGTGACCTGCTCGGTGGACCGCACGGTCTCCCGACAGAGGGGGCAGCCGGGCAGGTGAGCCCGCAGCGCGTGCTCGTCGTCGGGCTCCAGCGCGCGCAGCGCCCAGCCGACGGCCAGTTCCTCGTTCGGGCAGCGCCCGTCCTGCCCGGCGGCGTTCACCGCTGCACCCCCGTTCGCATGCCGGTCCCGTCGCCGTCGCTGAGCAGCGACGACAGCAGCCCCCGCAACCGTCTGAATCCGGCGAAGGTGCGCGACTTGACGGTGCCGAGCGGCAGTCCGGTCAGCGCGGACACCTCGCACTGGGTGTAGCCGCCGAAGTAGGCGAGCGCGATGACCTCGCGCTGCTCGTCGGGCAGTCGCCCGAGGGCCTCCCGGACCTGCCCGCCGACGACGCCGATCAGGGCCTGGTGGTCGGCGCCGGGGCCCGGCGGCACGAGCCGTTCGGCGACCTCGTCGTCGGTGCCGGAGACATTGCGCCTGCGCTGCACGGCCTCCCGCCGCACGGCGTCGACGGCGCGGTGGTGCACCAGAGTGAGCAGCCAGGAGGCGAAGCCGCCGCGCTCCGGCTCGTACCGCCCTGGGGTGCGCCAGACGGCCAGGAAGGCCTCCTGCACGACGTCCTCGGCGAATTCCGGGTCCACGCACACCCGTCGGGCCAGGGAGTAGGCCTGCCGGCAGTACCGGTCATACAGCTCGGCGAAGGCCGCCTGGTCCCCACCCGCGACGCGGCGAACCAGGTCGGCGTCGGTCGCGGTGGACCTGGCCGGTGGGACGGGCGCGTCAGCCACCACGGAAATCCTCACGTCCAACATTCGCGCAACATGCGGTACCGGGTTCAGGTTAAACCCAGCAAGATGGGGGTCGCCGAACGGAAGGGTTCACGGAGAGTGTTCGACCGGTCGCCCAGCGACACATGTCTGGCCCGGACGGGTGAAGTAGGTCGTCTCCGCGAGCGGTGTTCCTCACTTCGGCGTCACAACTGAGGAGCTCGGTCGTTTGCTGGCCGGGAAGGGAGCAGAAGGGTAACGACGATGCGCAACGACCACGTGACGCTCCGCTCTACGGCGGTGTTCGACCTCCTCGCCCCGCGCACACCCGCGGTGCCGGTGCAGGTGGAGCTCCGCTACGACACCCGTGACCCCTACGCCGTGGTGGCCGCCTTCCGGACCGGGCGCGCCGGCTGGGTGGAGTGGGTGTACGCCCGTGACCTGCTCGCGGACGGTCTGATCGCCGAGGCCGGCGACGGCGATGTCCGCATCAAGCCCGCCACCGATGATCCCGAGGTCGTCGTGATCGAGCTCAACTCGCCCTCCGGGCACGCCACCTTCGAGGCCGCCTCCGAGGAGCTCGCCGATTTCCTGGACAGAACCTACGACGTGGTCGTGCCTGGCAACGAGCACCTCTGGGTCAACGTCGACCAGGCGCTCACGCACCTGATCTCCAACGACATGAGCTGACCCGTCATACCCCATCTGACCTGTGGGTATGCCATCGTTCGACCCCCGATTTGATCCAGAGTGGGGCCATCGGATAAGGTTTCACCAGCACCACGGAGAACGGATCCCAACCGCAAGATGAACCAGAGGGTTCACTTACGGAGATCCACTCCCGAAGTCGCATGCGGACGTAGCGCAGTTGGTAGCGCATCACCTTGCCAAGGTGAGGGTCGCGAGTTCGAGTCTCGTCGTCCGCTCGGGTAACGGCCCCTCGTCATTCGGGTCGAAGTTCCTGGGCTGTACCATCCAGGAAAACGGCGGAGTGGCCGAGTGGCTTAGGCAAGGGCCTGCAAAGCCCTGTACACGGGTTCGATTCCCGTCTCCGCCTCGGGCGATTAGCTCAGTGGGAGAGCACTACCTTGACACGGTAGGGGTCACTGGTTCAATCCCAGTATCGCCCACCAGTTATATACGCTGGTGAAACGGCTGATCAACGATCTTCGTTGATCAGCCGTTTGTCGTTGTGGGGAGCATTTGGGGAGCAGGCCGTCCTGACCACACCGGCGTTTCGGTAGTGGTCATGCGATCAGCTCGGCGCTCGCGTGGTGGTCGTCCCAGGTCCATGTGCCGTACTGCTCGCTGGATTCGAGCTCGCCGTCGCGGGCGGTGCGGGTGCACGCGTTGGTGCAACGCGCCACCCTCGACAGCGTCACAAGTGGTGGGGTGCTGGTGCGGGTCGCCGCAGACGCGCTCGTCCAAGCGTGGCCCGTCATAGAGCGAGACACGCAGTTGGCGCAGGTGTTGCGGGCGGGTCTGCTGCACGAGTAGGTGACATCTGAGTTGGCTAGCCGCGAGGCTGGCCTGGGAGGATGTCGCTGTGCCGAAGCCCTATCCCCAGGAGTTCCGCGACGATGTCGTGCGAGTCGCTCGGGACCGTGAGCCCGGTGTGACCGTCGAGCAGATCGCGAAGGACTTCGGGGTCCACCCGATGACACTGTTCAAGTGGCTGCGCCAGGCCGACGCCGACGAAGGCGTTCAGCCCGGCGTGAGCCGGGCGGAGTCGGCTGAGCTGCGCGAAGCGCGCAAGCGGATCAAGCTGCTGGAGCAGGAGAACGAGGTCCTGCGTCGCGCGACCGCGTATCTGTCCCAGGTGAACCTGCCGGGAAAAGGCTTTACCCGCTCGTGAGCGAGCTGGCCGCGGACGGTGTCCCGGTCGCGGTGACGTGCCGGGTCTTGAACATCGCTCGACAGCCGTACTACCGGTGGCGGGCCCGGCCGGTCACCGAGACAGAGCTCGAGCACGCTCATCGGGCGAACGCGTTGTTCGACGCGCATCGTGATGATCCGGAGTTCGGCTACCGGTTCCTGGCCGACGAAGCCCGCGGCGCCGGCCTGTCGATGGCGGACCGGACCGCGTGGCGGATCTGCTCGTCCATGGGATGGTGGAGCGCGTTCGGCAAGAAACGCGGCCGCAACGGCAGGAAGACCGGTCCGCCGGTCCACGACGACCTGGTCCGGCGCGACTTCACCGCCGCGGCGCCGAACCAGCTGTGGCTGGCCGACATCACCGAACACCGGAGCACGGAAGGAAAGCTGTATCTGTGCGCGGTCAAGGACGTCTGCTCCAACCGGATCGTGGGCTACTCCATCGACTCCCGGATGACCTCCCGCCTCGCCGTCGCCGCGCTCACCAACGCCGTCGCACGTCGTGATGAGGTCGCCGGCTGTGTGGTGCACACCGACCGCGGATCGCAGGCCAGTTTCGATCCCGGAAGTTCGTTCGCACGCTGGTTCGTCACGGCCTGACCGGCTCGATGGGCCGTGTCGGCGCCGCGGGCGACAACGCCGCCATGGAGAGCTTCTTCGCGTTGCTGCAGAACAACGTCCTCAACCGGCGCACCTGGTCCACCCGAAACGAACTCCGGACCGCGATCGTCACCTGGATTGAACGCACCTACCACCGCCGCAGACGCCAAGCCGGCCTCGGCCGGTTGACCCCCATCGAATACGAAGCAATCATGACCACGTCAGCCAGCCCGGCTGCGTGACTACAACTGTCACCTACTCGTGCAGCAGACCCTTGAATACGCCACGGCGAGCGGCTTGATGTCAGGTAATCGCAAGGTTGGCGAGGCGAATCGGGCGATGCGTGAAGACCGTGTCACGGTCAGTGGTTGCCGCGGAATATGGTGAGTACCTCATGAGCCGCGTAGGCCAGCAGGACGTACCCGGCCAGCGGGTCGACCCACCACCAGCCCAGGGTCGCGTTGAGGACGAGGCCGGCCAGGACGGCCACGGCCAGCAGGCCGTCGACGAGGGTGACCCGGCCTTCGGTGGACAGCACCGCGTTGCCCAGGGCGGCGCCCGTGCGTGCCTTGCCGGCGGCCAGCGCGAACATCACCGCCGCCGTCGCCGCGGTCCAGACGATGCCGCTGGGGCTGGACCGCGGGTGGTATCCGGTGACCAGGACCAGCGTCGACTGGGCGGCGAGGTAGAGCGCGAGCAGTGCGAACGCGCCGCCGATCAACCGCAGGGCCCGCCGCTGTCGCGCGCCGTCGCCGCCCGACAACTCCCAGACCACCACGACCGAGGCGCCGATCTCGATCAGGGAGTCCAGGCCGAAACCGGCCAGCGCGACCGAACGGGCGGCAATCGCACTGATCGCGAGCACCACGATGCCGACCACATTCCAGCTCAGGGTGGCGTACTCCAGAGTGAACCCGCGTCGCCGCAGCCGCTCCGTCTCGGGGTCTTCGATGCTGTGCATGACGACAGTCTCACTCAGCAGGACCGGCGGCCAATCGTCGACCAGGTACCCCTGGGGGTATATTGGGCTGGCATGACGAACAGCTATTGAGAGGACGTCACCATGTGTCAGCGCGTCGCCTGCCGGACTTGCGGCAAAGCCACTTACGCCGGGTGCGGCAGGCACGTCGACCAGGTGCTCGCGGGCGTGCCCGCGGCCCAGCGGTGCAGTTGCAGCGCGGAGGCCAAGCCGGCACGAGGCCTGCGCCGGCTGTTCCGTCGAGGCTGAGCACTCACGGCACGGGCCCACCGCGGCGAAGGACTGCGCGGAGGCCCAGGTCGTCGTCGAGCACGACGACATCGGCGGGATCGCCGGGGCGAAGCAGACCGATACCCGCCTCCGGGTGGAGCCGGGCCGGGACACGAGTGGCGGCGTTGAGCGCCGCTTCGACCGGGACCCCGGCCGCACAGGCGTGACGCACGGCGTCGAGCAGGGTTCCGGTGCTGCCGACAAGAGTGCCGTCCGCCCGGCGCGCGACACCGTCCGCGACGTCGAACTCAACCTCGCCCAGACGGTAGTGGCCGTCCGGGCATCCGGCGGCCGCCAGCGCGTCGGTGACCAGGGCGATTCGCTCGGGCGCCGCCTGGAAGGCCAGGTGAACCGTTTCGGGGGCGAGGTGGCTGGGGTCGGCGATCAGCCCGATCGTCACCTCGCCCCGGGTCAACGCGGCGCCGATGACGCCGGGGTCGCGGTGGGTGAAGGGCCGCATCGCGTCGAACAGGTGCGTGACCAGCCGTGCGCCGCGGTCGAAGGCCGCATGCGCTTGGCCGGCCGTGGCGTTGGTATGGCCGCACGCGACGAGAATGCCGTTGCGAACACACAAATCCACCACGTCCAGCGCACCCGGCAGTTCCGGGGCGAGCGTGATCTGCGTGACTGGTCCGGCGTCGAGCAACCGCTGGGTCAGGGCGATGTCGGGCGCACGCAGCAGGTGAGTCGGGTGGGTGCCGGGTCGATCGGGGGACAGGAACGGCCCCTCCAAGTGGACGCCGAGAATACGGGCACCGGCCGAGTCGGCCTGTGCCTTGCCGGCGGTGGCGAGCGCGGCGATGGTCTGCTCGGGTGGGCTGGTAGGCCAAGACACCCGTGCGGGCCAACGCCAGGCCGGCACGGGCATAGTGCTCGACGTCGGCGGTCAGGAAGTCCACGCCGGCGAATCCGTTGACCTGCAAGTCGATCAGGCCGGGCACGGCCAGCCCGTGTCCGTTGCCGGCGACGCCGATGGCGGCCACCCGACCGGTGTCCTGGTCGATCTCGACATCGCCTGCGCGGTACACCCCGTCGACGAGCGCTCCTGTCACGCCCAACCGCATCTCATGCCTTACGGTCGGCGTAGAACTCCACCACTGCGGCGTATGCCCGTGCGTCGTAGACCGTGGCGGGGCCGCCGTTCATTAGGAACGTCACCCCGATCGCCTCGGCCGCCTCCTCCGGGGTGGCGCCGTGCGCGACCGCGCCGTGCGCGTGCGCGGCGATGCGCCCGTCGCACTCCTTGCTGACGGCGATGGCCAGCGCGATCAGTTCCTTGGTCTTGGCGTCGAGCACACCCGGCGCCAGCGCGGCGTCGTACAGTTCCTTGTAGCCGGCGTAACGGCGGGGATGGCGTGGCGCAGTTCGCGAGTCGGACCGCGGAGCTCCTCGCGGACCGCGGCGTGCCCAGGCTCAGCCCGACCAGCAGGCCGGCGGGTATCGCCAGTAACCACATGGCTCAGCGATTCGCGGTGCCGACCAAGGCCAGGTCGGTGTGGGCGGCCTGGTCGAAGTCGTCGTCCACGGCCACGACCTGACGGCCGGCGGCGGCCAGCACCGACGCCGCGATGGAAGCCCGGTAGCCCGAGCGGCAGTGCACCCACACCTCACCGGCCGCGATCTCGTCGAGGCGGGTCAGCAGCTCGTGCAGCGGGATGTGGACCGCGCCGACGAGGTGAGCCTGCTCCCACTCCAGGTGACGCCGCACGTCGAGCGTCACGACCGGCCGGTGGTGGCGGACGTCGGCCAGGTCGGCCAGGGTGGCGCGGGGGAACGACGCGGTGCCGGTGACGCCGATGCCAGCGGCTTCGATGTGGTCGATGCCGATGCGGACCAGTTCGCGCTGGGCCTCGGCGACCTGCTCGGGGTTCTCGCCCAGCAAGGTCAGCGGGGTGCCCCAGGGGATCAGCCAGCCCAAGTAGGTGGCGAAGGAGCCGTCCAGGCCGAAGTTGAGGCTGCCGGCCACGTGTCCGGCGGCGAACGTGGTGCGGGAGCGCAGGTCGACGACCCACTCGCCGGCGTCGATGCGGCGGCGCAGTTCGTCGGCCTCGGCGTGGGCTGGGGGAGCGAGGTCGGGGGCGCCGGGACCGGCGAGGTTGGCCGGGGCCATGTGCGCGTAGTAGGCCGGGTGGGCGTCCAGGCCGGCCAGCAGCGTGGCGACGTAGTCGTCCTCGTCGTCGGTCAGCACCGGGTTGGCCAGCTTTTCCCGGCCGATGGTGGAGTGCTCGCCTTCGGCCTGGGTGGCCGAGCAGAAGCTGCCGAAGCCGTGGGTGGGGTAGACCCTGGTCTCGTCGGGCAGCGCCGCCAGCCGGTGGGCGGAGGCGTACTGGGCGTGCACGAGTTGGCCGGTGTGGGCGGGGCCGAGCAGGTCTGGGCGGCCGGTGGAGCCGAACAGCAGCGAGCCGCCGGTGAACACCGCCGGGTCGTGGTCCGGGGCGGTCAGCAGGTACGACAGGTGCGTGTGGGTGTGTCCGGGGGTGGCCAGGGCGCGCACGCGCATGGTGGCGCCGACCTCGACCTCGTCGCCGTCAGCGATGGGCACGCGGTCGAAGGCGACCGGATCGGCGGTGTTGACGTGGTAGGCCGCGCCGGTGGCGCGGGCCAGGGCGAGACCGCCGGTGACGTAGTCGTTGTGGATGTGGGTCTCGAACACGTCGGTGATCCGCACGCCGCGCCGCCGGGCCAGGTCCAGCACGCGGTCGATGTCGCGCTGCGGGTCCACCACGAACGCGTCCTGGCCGTCGGTGACCAGATAGCTGCGGTCGCCGAGCGTGGGTGTGTCGATGGCGATGACGTCGATCATGCTGCGCTCCTTGACGATGCCAGGCTTCATATACCCCCTGGGGTACCTGGATGAGGCCAGTGTAGCGCGCCCGCCGCATACCGGTGGGGGTATATCCAGGATGTGTGACAGTGTCGACAGCGACCAGTGCCGGAAGTCCGTGCCCACCGGGACGATCGGCCGCATCCCGACGGTCGGCCCCAGTGCATCCTGGACTGCACCCGGCGAAGGGAGCAGCAGGGTGGCCACCTTGGTGCAGGACAGCGAACTCGACATGCTGGACCGCATCCGGCGTGGTCTGATCGGAGAGGGCGAGGTGCTGGACGGCCCCTACGGTCCGCGGCGCATCACCTATGCCGACTACACCGCCTCGGGCCGTTCGTTGGACTTCGTGGAGGAGTTCATCCGGACGCAGGTGTTGCCGCGCTATGCCAACACGCACACCGAGAGCTCTGGCACCGGGCTGTGGACCACGCGGCTGCGTGAGCAGGCCCGCCGGCTGGTCCGGGACTGTGTCGGCGGCGCCGACGGCCACCTGGTGATCTTCTGCGGCTCGGGGGCCACGGCCGCGGTGAACAAACTGGTGGGAATCCTGGAAATCCGTATCCCCGCCGGGCTCGACGCACGCCACCGGTTGCGCGAGCACATCCCGCCGCAGGAAAGGCCGGTCGTGTTCGTCGGCCCGTACGAGCACCACTCCAACGAGCTGCCCTGGCGTGAGTCGATCGCCGACGTGGTCGTCATCGACGAGGACGCCGACAGCCACATCGACATCGACCAACTGCGCCGCGAACTGGACCGCTACGACGACCGGCCACTGCGCATCGGCAGCTTCTCCGCCGCGTCCAACGTGACTGGGGTGCTGACCGATACCGACCGGATCGCCGCCCTGCTCCACGAGCACGGCGCGCTGTCCTTCTGGGACTACGCGGCCGCCGGGCCGTACGTGCCGATCCGGATGCGGGAGAGCGCCCCCGGCCGCGCCGACCACAAGGACGCGATCTTCCTGTCACCGCACAAGTTCGTCGGCGGACCGCAGACACCCGGCGTGCTGGTGGTCCACCGGAACCTGGTCACCAACGCGGTGCCGACCGCGCCGGGCGGCGGCACGGTCGCCTTCGTCGACCCGGTCGGCCACCGCTACCTGGACGATCCGGTGGCCCGCGAGGAAGGCGGCACGCCGGCGATCGTCGAATCCATCCGGGCCGGACTGGTGTTCGCAGTGAAGGACGCAGTGGGCACCGACGTGATCCGGGCGCGGGAGGACCGGCTGTGGCGGTACGCGCTGGACCGGTGGAACGCCCATCCGGCCGTCCAGATCCTGGGTAGCAGCCGCGCGGACCGGTTGTCGATCGTGTCCTTCCGAATCAGGTTCGGCCCCCGGTTCCTGCACCACAACTTCGTCGTGGCCCTGCTCAACGACCTGTTCGGCATCCAGGCCCGCGGCGGCTGCTCCTGTGCCGGCCCCTACGGGCACCGGCTGCTGGGCATCGACCGGCAGCACTCACACGCCTTCGAGCGCGAGATCGAACGCGGCTGCGACGGCGTCAAGCCGGGCTGGGTTCGGTTGAACTTCAACTACTTCATCACCGACGCCGTTCGGGACTATCTGGTCGACGCGGTCGAACTCGTTGCTGAGTACGGGTATCGGCTGCTCACGGACTATCTGTTCGATCCGCATACCGGCCTGTGGCGGCACCGTGCGGCGGCCCAGTTGCCGCTACGCCTGCCGGATCTGCGTAGCGTGGCCTCGGACACGCACAACGGGCAGACCTCACCGCCATTGGGTGAATCGGCACTCGGCGAGCATCTGTGCGACGCGCGTGCCCTGCTGGCCGCCCGTGCCGACACCGTCGACGACGGTCCGACCGGACTGCCCGAGGACTTCGAAGCCCTGCGCTGGTTTCCGCTGCCGCCGACCTGCCTGGCCGGCTAGGCCAGGGTCAGGAACAGCTTCTCCAACTGCGCCATGTCGGCCTTGGCCTGCTCGGAGTCGTCGGACACGCACTGCTCCAGTCCACTCGCGATCAGCTTGAAGCCGGCCCGGTCCAGGGCCCGAGACACTGCCGCCAGTTGGATGATGACGTCCTTGCAGTCTCGGCCGTCCTCGATCATCTGGACCAGCCCGCCGACCTGTCCCTGGGCCCGTCGCAGCCGCTTGACCACGTCCGACAGGACGTCCTCGTTCAGTTCCACGCTGCCTCCTTGCTTACCCCCTAGGGTACCTGGTGGCGCGGACGATCGTGTCGATCGCCCGCGGGACCTCGCCGCGCTCACGCCACCGGCGCATGAGGTCGACCGCGGCCTCCTGCACGAACTCCTGCGCCTGCCCGTGGTCACGGGGCGTGCGCCGGTAAGCGTAGGCGGAGACCTCCTGCCAGATCTCGCAGAGCATGGCCTGCAATCGGTCTTCGCTGTCGGTGTTGACGGGCGCGTTTACTCGTGCCGCGCCTCCGCGTGAGTGGGGATGGTTCCCCGCACCAGCGTCTCGACCAGGCCCACCAGCCCGGCCGGCCGTACCAAACCCCAGCGCACCCTGTCGTCGAACATGTGCCCGGCCATGTCGTTCTCCTTCCTGCCGGTGAAGCCGGCGGGAAGCGCCGACACCTAGTGACTCCCATCAACGACGACCGACACGAAACTCCGACACAGGATTACTCCGAACGGGCCGCATGCTCCTGTCGGGGCGGCCGAGTGGCTCCTGTCCGACCACTCTTGAGCACGGCAAAAAAGCCGGCTGCGGACTGTCACTGTGGACGGTCGTGCCCAGGAGAGGGGCATTTTCCAGCCGTGGGGCTTCTTCGACTGGTGCCAATGGCGCGAGCCGGTCCGAGGTCAGACAGCTGGGCAAGCAGCCGTGGCGTTCACGGTGCCGCTACTCGGCTGCAGGTGGCGCAGCCCGGGTCTGTTGCCCGACCAGTCGCTGTGGCCTACAGGGCTCTGTCGCTGCTGTTCGTCACCATGGCGTGGCGATGGGCATGCCGCGACAGATGAAATATCCGATTGGATCTCGTGGTCCAGGCTTGGTCCCTGTGCTGGGTCCACTCAGCGAGTTCACGGGCGAGGTGATGTCGACGCCATTGGCAGGGCCGAACGGCGTCGCTGCGGAGCCTTCCGGCCCTGCGCCGGCTTTGGCCCGCACTGCCACAGTCATGGGTAGGAGCTGTGGAGGACGCCCGATGGTTGATGGTGAACAAGGTCGGCCGCACGTCGGCGAGGCGCACCGGGCCGGTCAGACGGGCCGGCTGAACTGGCTGCGTGCAGGGGTGTTGGGCGCCAACGACGGGATCGTGTCGACGGCCGCGCTGGTCGTCGGCGTTGCCGGCGCGTCCGCCTCGATCAGCGCGATCGCCACCGCCGGGGTCGCGGGCGCGGTTGCCGGCGCGGTGTCGATGGCGCTGGGTGAATACGTGTCGGTCAGTAGCCAGCGGGATACCGAACGGTCGTTGCTGGCCAAGGAACGCGCCGAACTCGAGCAGTTCCCCGAGGAGGAGTTCGACGAGCTGGCTGGAATCTATGTGGCGAAAGGGCTGTCCGCCGCGACGGCTCGGCAGGTGGCCCGGAGCTGACCGCGAGCGACGCCTTCGCCGCGCACGCCGACGCGGAGCTGGGCATCAACCCGGCCGAGTTGGCCAACCCGTGGCACGCGGCGGGGGCGTCGGCGGCCGCGTTCACCCTGGGATCGCTGTTGCCGCTGCTGGCCATCTTGCTTTCTCCGGCGGGAGCCAGGGTCGTCGTCACCTTCGTCGTGGTGCTGCTCGCGCTCGCGCTGACCGGTGCGGTGAGCGCGTATCTCGGTGGCGCGAGGAAGGGCCCGGCCATCGCGCGCCTGGTGGCAGGCGGTGCGCTGGGCATGGCGATCACGTTCGGTATCGGCGAACTGGTGGGGGCCGTCGTGGCCTGAGTCCCGAGGTTCGTGATCGCGTTCTCGCCGGGTTGCGATGGTGGACCAGCCGCCGTCGAAGGTCCCTGCCGGACAAGGCTTCGTCCTCTACACCGGGGATCCCGACGGCAGTTGTATGGACGGTGGAGCCTGGCCGAGCAAGGGGAATGATGATGGACGGCAGTCAGGACAGGGCCCGCCCGATCGTCGTCGGCATCGACGGATCCGAGTCGGCGCGGCACGCGGTCGTCTGGGCGGCGCGGGAAGCGGCGCGACGGCAGGCGGCGCTCACGATCGTGCATGTGTGCCTGCCCTTGGAATTCGGGGTGCCGCACGAGGTGCCGCTGCCCCGTTCCTACGGTGAGGCGATGATGATCCAGGGCCGCGCCTGGTTGGACGAGGCCGCGGCCGCAGCTCGAACAGCGCAGCCGGATATCCAGGTGAGTACGGATCTGGTGCGGGCGGACATCGCGTCGACACTGATCGAACGGTCGGCCGGCGCCCAGTTGACGGTGCTCGGATCCCGAGGGCTGGGTGGGTTCACCGGACTGCTCGTGGGCTCCATCGCGATCGCCCTCACCTCGCACGGCCGAGGCCCGGTCGCCATCATCCAGGCCGCGAACCTGAACGCGCCGCCGCCCACGACAGGACCGGTGGTCGTCGGCGTCGACGGCCGCAACAGCGATGCCGCCGTCGACTACGCCTTCGAGGCTGCTTCGTTGCGCGGCGTGCCTCTGGTCGCGGTCCAAGCCTGGACCGAAAGCCTGGACTCCTCGTACTGGGAAGTGATTCCGTTCGTGGCGGACTGGGACGCGATCGAGCAGGCCCACCGGAAGCACCTCTCGGCGCAACTGGCCGGGTGGCGGCAGAAGTACCCGCATGTCGAGCTCCAGGAGCTGACCATCCAAGGCCGTCCCGCGCACAGTCTTATCCGGCAGTCCCGCAAGGCTCAACTGGTCGTGGTCGGCTTCCGGGGCCGTGGCGGCTTCGCCGGCCTGTTGCTGGGTTCGACCAGCCACGCACTGCTGAATCACTCGGCTTGTCCGGTGGTGGTCGCACGCACACCGGATTGAAACCGCGCAGGGCTCGCCTTCGGCGCGGTATGGGCGTGATCGATCGTATGGAGGTGCACCGTGTGGAAGATGATGGGCGATCTGTTGACCAAGGCTCGCGAAGCGCTCGGTATCGAAGTTCCCGAAATCCCTGACGTCACAGCGGTCGGCGACGCGGTCACCACCGCCGTCGACACCGCGAGCAACCAAACCGAGGAGATCGCGACCAATGCCGCGGCCGCGGCCACCGACCTGGCGAGCGGCGTCACCGACGCCGCGACCACCGTTGGCGACGCCGCGACGTGCGCGGCTGACCAAGTTGTGGGTGCGGCGGCAGAGCTGCCTGACCAGGCCCGTGGTTAGTTGCAGTCCTGGATGGCGTCGGGGTCTGCAGAGGGCGCCATGGCCCGCAGCCAGGCCTGCGCGATCTCGTCGATCGGTGCGTCGGGCGGGGCGTCGAAACCGGCCAGGGGCTCCGCGAGGGACTGGGTGAGCAGGTGGACGACGATCGGCCCGGCCAGCAACTGGAAGGCCAGCACCGGGTGCATCGGGCGTAGCCGCCCCGCGCGCATCTGTCCGGTCAGGTAGCCGATCAGGTCGGGCAGGCCCCGCGTCATGCTTCGGCGCATGCCCTCCGCGGTGTCCGGATCGCCGTCGAGCAGTTCGAACACCACGCGCAGCAGCAGGCCGGCGCGTCCGTCCATGGCGGTGGCGATGGCCCTCGCGACGGCGGGCATGACGTCCTCGGGGGCGGCGTGCGGCATCGCGGCAAGGACGTCGGCTACCGGTTCCCACGGTGAAAAGGCCTGGATCTGTGCGCCGAACAGCGCCGGCTTGCCCGGGAACAACCGGTACTGCGTGGCTCGGGACACGCCGGCAGTGGCGGCGAGATCGTCCATGGACAGTGCCGCCAGTCCGCGGCGGCCGACCTGTTCGAATCGGCCGGCCCGATTCTCTTCCGGCCGTGTCTCCAGACGATGGTGCACAGACCGGCGGCCCCGCTTCGAAGAACGGGGCCACCAGCGTGCACGCTCAGGCGGGATCAGTCACCAACTCGAACTCACTGTCCAGCAACCCCCGCGCGTCCAGATCGCCCCAGTAGGCGGCAAGTTCGAGAATCTGGGCAGCCTCGTCGTCCTCGCCGTGCTCCAGTAGAAACGCGCCCAGGTGATAGCCCCACGATGGCTCGTGCAGCTGTCCGGCCAGCCGATACTCGCGCTCCGCGGCGGTCACGTCGGACCGGTGGTGGAGCAGGAAACCCGCGTAGTCGATATGCGCCTGTGGGGCACCCAGTTCGACCGCGGTACACAGCAACTGCTCCGCCTCATCGAGGCGGCCCACTTCGGCGTAGACCTCGGCCAACACACAGTAGGTCGTCGGCGCGTCCGCGCCGAGGTGACGTTCGGCCACCGCCTGCGCGGCAGCGATGTCATGCAGATCGTGCAAGTAGGTGCGGGCCAGGTTGGCCGGGGCGGCCATGTCGCCGGCCGCGACGGCGCGCTCGAACATCGCCACCGCCTCCGGTTGCCGGCCCTGGTCGGCCAGAAACAGTGCGAAGTTGTTCATCGCCTCGCCGTCGTCCCCGCTGGTGGCGACTCGGTAGGCGTGCTCGGCGTCGTCGGTCAGACCGAGGTCGGCCAGCACATCGGCCAACACGCCGGCCAGCTCGATGCGTCCCGCGGCGACCAGTGGGGCAAGCAGTTCGTGCGCCTCGACCAATCGGCCGCGTTCAAGGTAGCCGCGGGCCAGCAGCCGTGCCGCCTCGGGTTCGCCCGCGGCGACGGCCTGTTCGAGGATCTCGATCGCCCGCTGGTGCGGGCGCCAATCGGTGGTGTCGTCGTCAAGCAGTTCGGCACCGCGACGACTCAATGGGCCTAGGTCAGGCTCGCTCATACATTCACCCGCAATCTACCCCGAAGCCTAGACCCGCAGACGGCTGTGTCCCGACCAGTCACGGTGGCGCCGCCTTCCCGGTGTGGCGGATCACCCGGATGTGGCGGGACCCGAGTACTACAAGAAGGTTCTCGCCCAGACGGAGTCCTACCCGGTCAGCCGCGAAGTCGCCCGTGGCCTCGCCCGGGGCACCGCGGGGCTGGCCGTCGCGATGGTGTTCATGGCCGTGGTGCTGCCAGTGGCCGTTTACACCTACGGTGACAAGACGCTTCTGCGGACCCAGCCGACACTCGAGTACACCCCGGGCGCCTACTCGTGCTGCTCCTGATCGCGGTGGCGGCGCACCTATTCATCGCCTGGTTCAACCAGCCGAAATTTCTCGTGCCGCCCTACCTCCGGCACGAACCCGGCGCATGGCGGGAACGAACAGACCGCAAGAGCGGAACGTGACAACGGCGAACGGCCTGCGGCTCGGCTCAGGCCGTTCGTCCGCGCAGGGAGACGGAGGTGTGCCCTCGCCAATACGACCAGCAGCAAACCAAGTCGAAGTCGCGATCGCCTACCCATGACGGTGACCGGGTGATCCGCAGGAACATGCCGGCTCCCAGTCCACGACGTTTGCTGGCTCAGTCCGTTGCATATCGGCAGCGGCAGACGTCGACACGCATGACCTGTGGCATGAGCGGATGTGGGACGAGGGTGGTTCAGGCGAGGTCTTGGGGGTGCAACACGATGCGCCCGTGGGTCTTGCGGTCGGCCAAGGCCTGATAGGCGTCGCGTACAGCGGTGAGTGGGTACGTTGCGGCGATCGGAATGTGCAGGTCGCCGGCGGCGGCGAGGGCGGCCAGTTCGGCCAGTGCCGGGGGGCCGCCGGCGTCGATCGTTCCGAGGGATTTGACCCCCTTCTCTTTCGCTCCGCGGTAGTCGACCACGGTGTCGATGCGGTCTCTCGGAACGTCGAGGTTGATGGCGAGGTCGATGTAGCCTCCTCCGACGGCGTCGATGAAGGCATAAGCTCGGTCGGTCGTGGCGAGGATCCGTTCCCGTTCGCCGTCGCCGTACTGAACAGGCTCGATGCCATGGTGTCGGAGCAGGTCGAAATGCGCGGCGCTGGTCAGACCGATCACCGTCGCTCCGGCACGGACTGTGAGCTGGGCGGCGGTGAACCCGACGCCGCCCGATGCGCCCGAGATCACGATGGTCTCGCCCGGCCGGGGTTCGACCGCCCGGATCGCACCAAGACCCGCCATCGGTGTGGTGTAGAGCGAGCCCGCCACGTCCCAGGAGAGGCATTGCGGCTTGCTCACCAACTGGACTGCGGGGATGGCGACGAACTGGGCGTGGGCATCCCAGCTCCGGAGCCAGCCCAATACCGCGTCACCGACAGCGAAGCCGAGCACGTCGGCACCGACCGCGACGACTTCGCCGGCGAGATCGCGGCCCGGCGTGTACGAACTGCCCCGTAGCGCCGGAAGCGCCCCGGGGTTGAGCGCACCGGCCTCGGCCCGGACGACCACTTCGCCCGGGCCGGCCACGGGCTCGGGGACGTCCGCGAGGTAGATCCCGTCGATGCCCGAAAACCGGTCGTAGCGCACTGCTTTCATCGTGGCCCCCAGGTTGTGGGTGATTCGACTCGGCCGGATCGCGTGCGAGGACACTCAGGCACGACGCAGGAGTGGCAGGAGGATGTCGTCGACGAGATGCGCGACGAAGGCGGCGTCGCACGGCTCGCCCACGACCACGACGCGATGCACGATCACTGCGGAAGCGACCTCGGCGAACAACGGTGCTGCCCCGGGCGCCAATCGCTTGGCCGCTTGGCGGACAAGTCCATCCGTCATCGCGGTCTCGTCCCGCCGCAGGATCCGCCGCATCGCCTGGGCGAGCCGCGCGTCGTTGCGCATGCCGGCGAACAACGCCCCCAGCAGGCCAACGTCCTGTTCGGAGATGCTCTGCGCGAGCCATGCCGTCAGAGAATGCACATTCTCCCGGAGGCTCTCCCCTGTCGGCTCTGGAGGCTTCGCGGGTGCGCGGTGCTCGACCGCCGCGGCGACCAGTTCCGCCTTGTCGCGATATCGGCGGTAGATCGTCGTTTTTGCTGCCCCGGAACGACCGGCCACCGCCTCCATCGAGAGCTGCTCGTATCCCACCTCGGTCAACAGTGCCAGCGTCGCGTCGAGGATGGCCAGGTCACGGCCGGAATCCCGCGGCCGTCCCATCGCCGAGGGACGAGTCATGCCGCTGGGTTCCGGAGCACTGATGGTGCCACCCCATTCCGCTACGCTACCGTCTCGTATCGAAAGTACCGCGGTTCGGTCCAACCTGCAAGCCGCGACTTTCCCCGCCAGCCCGAGGCCAGCTGTCCGCTCGTCGGCAGGACAGGACGCGGCTGACCGTGAGTCCAGCACAGGTTGGCGACCCCCACGCCACGCCATCACGACACCCACCGAACAGCGAATGCCCCCTATCGACCGCCGACCTCGGCAACGGCGGACACTTCGCGGCATGTGGGTGCCCCGCACAGGCCGCGTCACGAGAGCGCCTACGGCACATTCGCCTCAGGGACGGTGTGGACGGAGACCGTCAACGAGGATCGACAACAATCGAGGCCCTCGTGTGCCCAGTTCGTCGTCGTCTAGCCGGGACAACCAGCTGATCAGCACGATCACGTCACGAGCTTCGACGTCGGGACGGATGCTGCCGGCCGAGCGACCGGCGGCCAGCAACAGTTCGATCGCCTCACCGATCGGGCCGAGGCTATGGGCAGCGAGGTCACTCCACGTCGCCGCCTCGACCGCGGCGAACACATCACGCTTGACCCGGGCGTAGGCGGCCACCCGGTCGAACCACGCCGCCAACGCATCGAGCGGCTCGTGGGTCACCAGTAGAGGCGCAGCCATGGCGACCAGCTCCCCCACCTCGCGGCGGTACACCTCAGCGAGGAGGTCCTCGCGTGTCGGGAAGTGTCGGTACAGCGTGCCCTGCCCGATGCCGCAGGCCTTCGCGACCGCGTTGAGCTTCAGCTCTCCCGGCTCGTGTACGAGATCGCGCGCCGCCTGCAGGATCCGTTCGCGGTTGCGCTGGGCGTCTGCACGCAGCGGGCCGCTGGCAGAACCGGACATGTGTCCGTTAAGGTCGTCGGGGTAACCGGACATGTGTCCATTCTAGGCGGAGGATCGTCATGACCATCCACGGCAAGGTCGTCGCCATCACCGGCGCCAGCAGCGGCATCGGCGAGGCGACAGCCCGCCACCTGGCCTCACTCGGCGCGGCCGTCGTCCTCGGCGCCCGCCGCACCGAACGACTGGACCGGCTGGTCACCGACATCGACGCCGCAGGCGGCAAGGCGGCCGCCACACGCGTGGACGTCACCCGTCCCGAAGACCTCCAGTCGCTGATCGCCCTCGCACTCGAGCGCTTCGGCCGACTGGACGTCCTGGTGGGCAACGCCGGGATCACCAGGATCGGCCGCGTTGCCGACCTGGACGTGCAGGGCTGGTCAGCGATGGTCGACGTCAACGTCAAGGGGATTCTGCACGGGATCGCCGCCGCTCTGCCGGTGTTCCGCCGTCAGGGCAGCGGTCACCTCGTCACCGTCGTCTCGACCTCCGGCCTGAAGATCGTCCCCACTCAGGCGGTGTACGCCGGGACGAAGAACGCGGTACGCACCCTTCTGGAGGGACTGCGGCAGGAAAGCACTGACGGGGTCCTGCGGACGACCTCGATCTCGCCCGGCTACGTCCGGACCGAGCTCATCGACCACGCCGTCGACGATCCGGCCGTGCGCGAGCAGGCCAGGCAGAACATGGCCGACCTCGGTATCGACCCCACAGCGGTGGCCCGGGCGATCGCGTTCGTGATCGACCAACCCGACGACGTCGAAATCGGGGACCTGACCATTCGGCCAACTCGCCAGGGCTGAGCGACCGCTCACCGGCCAGCGGACTTGCCGGGCGCGCTCGGCGGCACGAGCGGATGTTCGCTGTTGTCGAGCGTTCGGCGACCTCAGGACGCTGGTGGCTGGTCGAGTGCTTCGAGCGCATGCGCCGCCGCCTGGCTCGCTCGCTGCCGCTGGCGCCGTGCCTGCGCCGGCAGCACGGCCGCCATCGTGCCGAACACGACTGCCTGGACAAGTCCCAACCAGCTGCCCTCCAACACCACCTGTGCCAGCCCGAGCATCGCCGCCAGAGCCATCACGCAGGAGAAGGCCTTGGGTGCGAACGGGATGCTCAGTGTTCGATGAGCCATGTGCAAAACCGTGGCCGCGAGCCGGCGTTCGCGCACCTGTCCACCCGTGCGCACGATGCGCCTGATCGCCTCGAAGTCCACCGGGTCAGCGCCTACAGGGTAGGCCGACGCGGTCTGGTGGGCGCTCAAGCGCGCGACAGCCCCGACGAACACTCCGAACGCGCAGGCGAGCACCCAGCCCACCATCGCGGAACCGGACAACACAGTGAGGACCGGACCGCCGCTCCCGTCAACGCGGCGGCGACGCTGGTTCGCCACGGCCAGTTGATCTGCGCGCGAGCCACTTGTGAGGACATAGGCATCCCGGGCATCAGCACCACCCCCATCCGTCATTCTGCCCGCCACGCGCCGACAGCAAACGCGACTTCGTCTTCGCGGCATGAGCGGATGTGGTCAGAGGCCGAACATCGGCCCGCACACGCCAGCGCCAGGGTCGCGGCCGGCGACACCAGCTCCGCCCGTACCACGTCGGCCCCGGGTTTGCCGTGGCTCACCGGCAAAGCCGTCACAGGGAACTCCCGCAACGCGGAGTTCCAGTGCCGCAGGCCGGATCGGCCCGGGGCCGGCCGCCTGCCCGCTCGTGGCAGGCCCGGTCGACCGGCTGCGGCACGTCCGCGCCCAGGCGTGCGTCTCGCCGCTGGGCCCGGGCGGCCAGCAACTCGGTGAGTTCGTCGACGAGGATCCAGGCCCCCGTGCCGTCGGCCGCGATGTGCGAGACGACGAAGATCAGGTCTCCGGCCGACGTGCGTCCGAACCGGATCGGGGATTCGGACGTGACGTCGAACGGAGTCTCGACGAAGAGGTGCCGGGACTGCTCGTCCTCGATGTGCGGCAACGCCGCGACGAGGACGTCCTCGTGCACGCTCTGCCGCGGCCGGCCGTCACCGTCGGCGTCGAAGGTGGTGCGCAGCACCTCGTGCCGCAACACGAGGCTGCGCACCACCTCACGCACCTGGTCGTCCGGCAGTCTCTCCGGCACGGCCACGACCCAGGACAGATTCGGCAGCGCCCCGTGGCCGCCGGACTGGTAGGACAGCGCCTGAGCGAATACCAGCAGAACACCGCCGCTTCATCGCCGAACGGCCCGCCGACCGGAACGACCTCTTCGAATACGAGCACTCCTCGCCGACCGTGTTCAACGGCTCGATGGTCAACATGTGCCCGGCCGCCGGACCCAATGGCGCCATCAAGAACCTCGCCGACCTCAGCCCTGTGAAGCTGAACATGACTCGAGGCTAACCAAGTGGGGAGCGCACCGCCTACGCGATTCACGCGAACAGGCGTCCCGGGCTGCCACGAGGCCCGAATGTGAGCGATTGGCGGCAACGTCCCAGTACCTGCTCGCAGTTCAAAGCCGTGGGCATCGATGTCGTTGCGGAGCTCGGTGACCAGTTGGTGTCGTCTGTCACCGCCAAGGGACCACTCGACTGCCAGTCGATGGACCATCGGTCAGTGTGCCGTACTCGAGTGGGTCTCCACGAAGGAGCGGGCGAGTAGCCGCAGGGCAGCAGTTTCGTGGTGAAACCATCGTGCCGCCCGCTACCGCGGGTCGGACTTCGCTTGGTACACAAAGCTTCCTAGCGCAGCAACGCCGCCATCCCCAATGGGAGTACGAACAAGGGGCCTCAGGGCGGAGGCATCCCCTGCGTCGAGGGATCTCTGAACTGGTCCCGCACGGCGGCGATCACCGCTTCCTCGCCGAAACCCAATGCCCGGACGCTGGTCACGTAGCCAGCGGCCGCCACCCGCAGCTGCTGCGCCGCCTCGTCCGGCACGACGCGGCGCGCCACCACGGTTCCATGCCGGCGGGCGGTCTGCAGCACGCCGGCCGCCTCCAGTTCCCGGTAGGCCCGGGCGACGGTGCCAGCGGCCAGGCCCAGATCGCGGGCGAGCTGCCGGATCGTCGGCAGTCTTGCGCCGACGGGCAGCGTGCCCGAGCCGATCCGGGCCGCGATCTGGTCCCGCACCTGCCGCCACGGGGCGACGCCGTTGTCCGGCTCCACCGCGATCATGACCAGGTCAGCCATTGCGGGCCGGCACCTGGCCGCGGAATCCGCTCCAGAAGGCGAACGCGCTGGTCATCACGCCCCACATCACCAGGCCGAACACCAGCACGATCACGCCGATGGAGGCGGCCGTCACCTGGTCGGGGCCGGTCACCAGGTACAGCTCATCAGTGAGCATGGTGGCCGCGAACATCGTGCCGAGGCCGATCGTCACCCGGACACTGCGCAGCCGCAGCGCCCGATCGACCACGGCGTCGCCGATGGCCGGGCGGGCCACCGTCAGCCACGCGAGGGCGTAGACGGCCACCGCGCTGACGACGACCACCACTACCTGTGCCCAGACCGGCATGAGGCCCGGCACATCCACGTTGACCAGCAGAATGCCGACCACCGCGGCCACCACCGTCACCACGTGCGCCACGATCATCCACGCCGGCAGCACGTCGCGGATGGTGCGGCGTTGGAGCGTGGCCACCCGGACCTTGCCGTTCACCGGCCGCAGCATCGCGATCAGCTCGCCCAGCAGCAGCGCCGCCAAAAACCACCCGAGGTAGGGGAAGAACGGGCGCGGGAACATCTGTTCCTGCTCCTGGAGCCCGCCGATCAGGCTGGTCACGATGATGAGCACCACGTAGAGCACGCGGCGGTAGAGCAGGTAGAGCCGGGCGATGCGGCCCTGTTGCGAGGTTGGCTCGGCCACCCCCCAGTTGCGCAGCAGCCGCGGACCGCTGCGGACCGTCGGCCACAGCACCAGGAGCACAATGCCGGCGAACACCAGAGGTTGTCCCAGGTCTCGTGGAAGTTCTGAGGTGGCGGTCCCCCGCCTGAGACCTGCCATGAGGTAGGTGTTGGGCGTCTGCCAGGACAACCCGACAAGCAAGGGGACCGCCGTGGATAAGCAGTACCAGACACCGGAGATCGACTCGACCCGGATCGCCGTGCCCGAGCGGATCAGTATCGCGCTGGACGAGATCGCCGCCGACCTGCGCGAGGGCCTGCTCGCGCTCGCGGTGGGCGCTGGCATGCAGGTGTTGACCGCGATGATGGACGCGGACGTGACCGCGATGTGCGGGCCGCGGGGCCAGCACGATCCGGACCGGGCCGCAGTGCGCCACGGCCACGAGCGAGGGTCGGTGCCCCTGGGCGGACGGCGCGTGCCGGTTACCCGACCCCGGATGCGCGCGGCTGATGGCTCCGGTGAGCTGCCGGTGGCCAGCTACGAGGCGGTCAACGACACCGAGGTGCTGGGCCGGATGGCGCTGGAGAGGATGCTGGCCGGGCTGTCGACCCGCCGCTACACCGCCGGCCTGGAACCGGTGGGTGCCCAGGTCACCGACGCCGCTACGGCGGTCAGTAAGTCGGCGGTGTCGCGGAAGTTCGTGGCCGCGACCGAGACCGCGTTGGCCGATCTGCTGTCGGCTGATCTGTCCACACTGGATCTGGTGGCGTTCATGGTCGACGGGGTGCATTTCGCCGAGCACTGCTGCGTCGTGGCGTTGGGGATCGGCATCGACGGCACCAAGTACCCGCTGGCGCTGGTGGAGGGCTCGACCGAGAACGCCACCTTGGTGACCGAGTTGATCGTGAGTCTGCGGGAGCGGGGTCTAGATGTCACCCGCCCGGTCCTGGCGGTGGTCGACGGCTCGAAGGCGCTGCACCGCGCGATCAAGGACGTTTTTGATCATCCGGTGATCCAGAGGTGTCAACTACACAAGGTCAGGAATGTGGTCGACAAGCTGCCTGAGAAGCTGAAGTCGGTGGTACAGCGTCGAATGCGTGATGCCTACCACGCTGAGGGTGCCCTGGCCGCTCAGGCTCAGTTGGAGGCGCTGGCCGCGGAGTTGGACCGCACACATTCTGGTGCGGCCGCTTCGGTGCGCGAAGGGCTAGATGAGACGCTGACGGTGCTACGGCTAGAGGTGTCCCCGACGTTGGCGCGAACCTTGCGCTCTACCAACGCCATCGAGTCGATGATCTCTATCTGCCGCGAGCATGCCCGCAACGTGAAACGCTGGCGTGACGGGAAGATGGCGTTGCGTTGGTGTGCTGCGGGCATGGTCGAGGCTGGCAAGCAGTTCCGCCGTGTCAACGGGCATCTGCACCTGCCCGCGCTACGGGTCGCGCTCGAACGGCATGTCGCGACCGAAACCGCCGGTGTTGTGAGGCATGATGGGCGTGTGACCGCAGCCTGACGATCATGGGCCGCCACCGAAGTTCCACGAACCTCGGGACAATCTCGAACACCACGGTAATGCCGCCGAGCAGGAGGATGTGGGTCATGTCCGCCCCAAATTTGTATCAAACGGTCGATACAACGTTGGCACAGTCTCCGCTCGTGCGCAATCCGCGTTGACCCTCCACCTGCGTCAGGTAGATGAACTTGTTCGCGATCTTCCGTGCGGGGGGTGCAGGACTGGGCAGCTGGGGTCGGTCAGTCCATGATCGGGCGGAAGCCGCTGGCCGGTGATGAAGGTGGCGGCGATGACCAGGTTGGCGGAGCCACCTCCTCGCTGCCGAACTGCACGTCCAGCACCGAGTGCAGCTCGATGCCGTTGGGGGCGACGCCGGTCTGGCCGTGCAGGAAGTCGAAGAAGCCGACGCCGGTGATCGTCACCGGCACGTTGGCCGTCTTGAACGAGCTGGTCGTGTACTTGGTGGTGAACTCGGAGCGGGGCTTCTTGTGCCCGATCGGGCGGCCGAGCAGCTGCGCGTGCCCGCCATGAGCTACGTGACCAGCGCGCGGGACGCTAGGCTTTGACGCCGAGGCCGCGATCGCCACTGTGCGCGATCAACTCCACGACTGGCTTTCGACGTGCTGTGGCCATGAACAATCAGCGTGAGGGTCGACTTCCGGTTGAAGCGCGGTTCGCGATGGCCATTCCGAGCGCGTTGGTCGTCAGCGCGGCGGTCTGGCTGGAGTCGATCGACCAGCCGACGACGCGTCGGGAGTGCACGTCGAGCACGACCGCGCAGTACACCTTTCCTTCACGGGTGGGGTGTTCGGTGATGTCGGTGACCCACGGCTGATTCGGTGCGCTGCGGTGCCACTGACATCCGGGACGATCGCGACCGACGGCGGTAGCCACGATGCCTTCGAGCGGTCCACGCGGTAGAGCGCGACGCCGTGCGCCGGCACGTCTGCGGAGACCATGCCGGTGGTCTCGGTCGCCTGGTGCGACCACAGGTCGGTCAGCCGGTAGTCGCCGGGATTGCCCGCACTGGTCGAGATGTTCCGCGCGGTCGCGGACTTGTTGAACAACGCGATCGTGATGTCGCCATTGGCCAGCGGCTTGGCCAACACGTTCACGTCGGCGTCGCTGTGCACGATCCATCCCTGTGCCCCCGCGGGTCCTGGCCCACGGCGATCACGTCCTGGTTGGACAGCATCGCGATCGCCTGCGGCGACAGCGAGCCGAGATCCGCGGACAGCAGCAGCGGCGACGCCAACTCGGCCCAGAGCGAGCACTGGCTCTGCTGCTCGATCGGTGAGGCGCCGGCGGTGCCGGCCAGCAGCATGTCCGCGTCGTTCCAGCGACCGGGCCCGGCGTGGGCGGCCGGGTCGAGTGCGTTGTCCTCACGGTAGTTGGCCAGGACGCTGGACCAGCCGGGCTGGATATCGTCGCCGAACCGCCAAGGTTCCCGGTCTCGCCGACCCACGACATGATGTCGGTGAAGTTCGGCCCGCTTCAACAGAAGTACGCCGGCGCGGACTCGGAGAACACGATCGGCCGGCGGTGCTCAGCAGCGCCCGGCTCACATCGGTGTAGACGATCTTCGCCACCTGTGCAGGGCTGTCCCCGGCGTACTGGTCGGTCGGCTGGTTGCAGTAGTCAAGCTTGAGGAAGTCCACACCCCACGAGGCGAACGTGTCGGCGTCCTGCCGGATGTGGCCGTACATACCGGGGAATCCGCCGCAGGTGCGGTAGCCGCCGTCCTGGTAGATGCCGAACTTCAGGCCCAGCCTGTGCACCTGGCCGGCCAACCACGTGATGCCGTGCGGGAACGCGGTCGAGTTCGCTTGCAGGACACCGTCGGCGTCGCGCTGCGACGCCATCCAGCAGTCGTCGGCATTGACGTAGTTGTAGCCGTGCCGGGCCGGTGGTGACTAGCGCCGTCGCGTTGGACAGGATCGTCCGCTCGGTGATGTCGCAGCGATAGTGCTGCCAGCCGTTGAAACCCATCGGCGGCGCGAGCGCCAACCCGTTGTAGGACGGCGTCTGTTGCCGGCGCCTGGGGGCTCGGCATGACCGCGGGCGGCCGGATTAACCCGCCGCCGAGGCCCCGGCCGGCGTGAGCACCGACAGCGCGATCGCCACGGCCGGCGCCAGGCACCATCGAATGCCGGCCGGCATGCTGCCACTGGCCACTGCTTCCTCCCAGGTCGACCGGCGGAACCCGTCGAACGCTAGGGAGTCTCGTCTTCGCGGGCAAGACATCAACTGCTCGGTCTTGCAATTTTAAGCCGTAAAACAAGCATTAGCAGGCAAGTTAATCGGACTTTACCTGATGTAGCAGACATATCGCTCCCGCATCTAGCCGCGATGGCGCGCCGGTCATAGCGTCGAGCCGCCACGCGATGCTCGCCTGTGTCGAGAGCCGTGACTCCGGGCCGGGCACTGGCTCCATCCTCGCGACCGTGCCATCGGGTGTCCGCGTCATCGAGTCGCCCTGGCCGCTGTCAAGAGACCGTAACGACGGAGGTTCCCATCCCTGAAGAGCTTTACGGCACTCGCGCGACAACCGGTTGCGCCGTCAATCACGCCGATGTTCTCAGAACGGGCGGGCGAGGTGGATGACTTGATCGTTCCATCCGAACTTGACGCTTGCTCGGCGGGTGGACACGTCGATATAGTGCGCTATTAGGAAACTTTCCTAACTATCTCACGAAGACTCGGTGCCGGACCCGAAGGAGTGCGACGCGCGCCGACCCGTCCACACCGTCCTGATCCGTCCGCCGTTCGGCAGTCGTCGGTGCCGCGGATATGTCTGTGTGCCAACGGAATTGTGTTGCCGCTACAGTCGTCGCGCCGAGGTGCGTCGACGGCGACGGCAAGGGCTCCGGGTGAATGTCGCACACGCCGACATCTTGTCGCCCGTGGACCGATCCGTTTTTTTACCACGGAAATGTGAGCACTCGGCCTTGTGATCCGCCGAACGGGCCGACCGTCGATCGCTGCCGCTGTCGGCGGTGGCGATCAGATCTCAACGCAGGCACTGGCGTCGCGAAGGCGCGCCGCGGGTGTCCAACGGACCAACTGTCGAGATGTGGAGAATCATGATCACGAACGGAAAACGATGGGCCACGAGGATCGCGGCGGCGAGCGCCGCGCTGCTCGGCCTGACCATCGCCGCGGCTCCGGCGAGCACTGCTCAGGCCCGCGGCGCGACGCCGAAGCCGGACCACGTGGTCATCATCATGATGGAGAACCGCGGGTACAACAGCATCATCGGCAGTTCCAAGGCGCCGTACCTGAACTCCCTCGCCAAGCAGGGGGCCTTGTTCACCAAGTCGACCGCGATCACGCATCCCAGTGAGCCCAACTATCTCGCGCTACTGTCCGGTTCGACCCAAGGCGTCCGAGACGACTCCTGCCCGCACACCTTCGCCGCGGACAACCTCGCGCACCAGCTGGCGGCGAGCGGCGCGAGCTTCGTCGGCTACTCAGAGGGCCTGCCGAAGGTCGGCTACACCGGTTGCGACACCGGCGATTACGCCCGCAAGCACAACCCCTGGGTGAACTTCAGCGATGTTCCGACGTCGGCCAACCAGCCCTACACCTCGTTCCCCAAGGACTACACGAAGCTGCCAACGGTGGCGTGGGTGACCCCGAACCTCCAGGACGACATGCATGACGGCTCGATCCAGAAGGGCGACGCCTGGCTGAAGAAGAACGTCGACGGCTACGTCCAGTGGGCCAAGGCCCACAACAGCCTGCTGGTCATCACCTGGGACGAGGACGAGGACAACGGCGGGAACAACTCGATCCCCACGATCTTCGCCGGCGCGAACGTGAAGTCCGGCCAGTACAGCGAGAAGATCAACCACTACTCGGTGCTGCGCACCCTGGAGTCCGCCTATGGGTTGGCCCCGCTGGGCGCGGCCGCGAACGCGACCCCGATCACCGATGTCTGGTCAGGTGGCGCATCCTGACCGTGCCTCGTGACGAGGTGACTGGCCGCTCTCACCCGTACTGCGCGCACTGACCGGTATCGACCGCGGCCGCGGTCGATACCGGTCGTATGAGCTGTGAGCGCCGGGCTGGTCGAGCAGTCCCCGGTGCTACCGGCCCACGCAGGTAGAAAGCGCGAGTCTAGTGTCCCGAGTTCGAAGTTCGTTGAAGAATTGTACGATCGGTGGATAGCAGGTCGAGGTCGTCCGGCAGCCGCGGTGGTATTGACCGACGAGGAGCGCGACACGCTCACGCGTTGGTCCCAGCGTGCGAAATCGTCGCAGATATTGGTACTGCGGTGCCGCATCGTGCTGGGCTGCGCCGAGGGCAAATCCAACACCGAGGTCGCCACCGAGTTGGGCATTTGGCCGCAGACGGTAGGCAAATGGCGACGTCTGTCGGTGGGTGACCGCGCCGGCCACCACCGCCCGTTGGCCATGCTCCTTTGTGGACAGGCGTGTGATCGGGATGACTCCGAGCTTGTCCAGGCGTGGCCGGAGGAACTGGATCGGGTGGCTGTCGGGAGATTCCCGTTGCCCACACGTCGGCGACGGCGGTCTCGATCTTGTCCATGCCGGGCAGCATCGGTGCGTCCGTGCCCATTGTGGTCCCTGGCAACCGGTCCGGCCGATCCCGGGCCACGGCGCCCGCTGCCCACAATGCCTGCCGCCGGTCCATGCCGAATCCGGCGGATGCCCCCGGCGGTGGCCAACGCCTCCAGTTGGGGCGTGGTCATCCGCGTGCGTCGGGCGAGGTCGACCATGCTCGTGTACTGCCCGTTCGTGTCGCGTTCGGCGACGACGCGGTCGGCGAGGTCGGTGCCGATGGCGCGGATCGCGCCGATCCCGAGGCGCACCGCCCTCACGGCGCTGGTGGCGCCGCATGGTTCGAGGGTGGCATGAGCCAGGCTCAGGTTGATGTCGACGCGGCGGGCACGGCGGATGTCACCTGAGAACTAGTGTCCTGCGCCAGGAATTCGGTCAAGATATGAGGCGAGGCGGTCGAGGATCTCGTCAGCGTCCTTGGTCCACACGAACGGCCTGGGATCGGCGTTCCACGTCGTGATCCAGTCGCGGATGTCGTTTTCCAGTGCACGTAAGGACTTGTGCGCAGCTCGACGCAGGCGTTTGTCGGTCAGCAAGCCGAACCATCGCTCCACCTGGTTGAGCCAGGAGGAGTAGGTCGGGGTGAAGTGCATGTGGAAGCGGGGGTGCGCGGCCAGCCACTTGTTGATCGTGGGGTGTTTGTGGGTGGTGTAGTTGTCGCAGATTAGGTGCACGTCAAGGTCGGCGGGCACCTGCTTGTCCAGTGTGGTGAGGAACTTCTTGAACTCCACCGCGCGGTGACGGCGGTGGATGGAGCCGATCACCTCGCCGCTGGCCACGTCGAGCGCGGCGAACAGGGTGGTGATGCCGTGCCGGATGTAGTCATGGGTACGGCGCTGCGGCAGGCCGGGCATCATCGGCAGCATCGGCGCGGACCGGTCCAGCGCCTGGATCTGCGACTTCGTGCGCCACGAGGCGCTGCACTATCGGGTGGAGGTGAGAGACCTCCGCCGTCGTCCTGTCGCAGCAGGTCGATGAAGCTGAGGGCAGCCTGATCCGGGAGGCGCCGGGGAGGGTGGGAGCAGCCCTGACAACGAGGAGACGGGCCGGCACTGCCAGACGGCTCGGGCTCACCTAGCGAGACGGAAAGGTGTACGTGAGGAACCAGCGGTTAAAGCCTCTCAAGAGATACACCGGCTCCAACCTGGCGGATGCGGGCCGGAGCGCGACGCACACCTGTCTTGACCGGATGTCCGGGACAGGGCGGGTGACTTTCGGGCCGGGTGAAGACGCCGGCAGGGAGGCCGCGAGGAAAGGCTGCGGCGTACTCGTGGCGATGTCGCAGGGGCAAAGCTGGGCACCGACCCCGTCGACCGGTGTGTGGTGAACGTGGGAAGCGTCCCGGGCTGGTCCCGCGTGCTGGCCGTCCAGGTCGGGTGCGGGCAGGCTCGTCGTCGGCTGAGCGGGCCGGGGCGTGGCGGAGCCGTCGTAGTAGTCCGAGGTCGGGAAAGCCGGCCACATGGCGAAGGGCGGCAGCGAGTCCGCGGCGATGGGAACGGAAGGGCAGGAGATCACCGGTGAATACGGGTGTGCTGTGGCCGACGGTCGAGGAGGCCGAGGCGCGGGTACTGCGGATCCAGACCAAGCTGCATCAGTGGGCGATCGATGGTCCTGGTCGCCGGTTCGACGACGTGTTCAATTTGGTGTGTGACCCGGCTGTTCTCGTTGTGGCGTGGACGCGGGTCAGGGGCAACAAGGGTAAGCGGTCGGCGGGGGTGGATGGTGTCCGTCCGGACGCCGTGTTCGCCGCCGAGGAGTGGTTCCTGCCCACCTTGAGGCGAGATCTCAGGGAGCGGCGGTTCGACCCGATGCCCGTGCGGGAGCGGATGATCCCCAAGCCGGGCAGCGCGAATCTGCGTCGCTTGGGTATCCCGACCGCGCGGGACCGCACCGTGCAGGCGGCTCTGAAGCTGGTACTGGAGCCGATCTTCGAGGCGGACTTCCAACCGTGTTCCTACGGTTTCCGTCCTCGGCGCCGGGCCCAGGATGCGATCGCGGAGATCCACCAGTTCACGTCCCGCTCGTATGAGTGGGTCCTGGAAGGGGACATCGAGGCGTGCTTCGACATGATCGACCACCCGGCCCTGATGGACCGGGTGCGTGGTCGGGTCGGGGACAAACGTGTTCTGGCTCTGGTGAAGGCGTTCCTGCATGCGGGCGTCCTCAGCGAGGACGGCGTGGTCAGGAACACCAGTACCGGCACACCCCAAGGCGGGATCCTGTCTCCGTTGCTGGCCAACATCGCCCTGTCAGTCCTGGACGAGCATTTCGCCCGGGCATGGGCGGCCAGCGGCACCTCGTATCGGCGGTTCGTGGCGCGCCGCAAGGGGTCGGCCACCTATCGGATCGTTCGCTACGCGGACGATTTCGTGGTTCTGGTGTCCGGGTCGAAGCGGCATGCCGAAGACCTCCGGGAGGTGGTGGCCGGACTGTTGGCCCCGATGGGCCTGCGGTTGTCGGCAGCCAAGACGAGGGTCTGTCACATCGATGAGGGCTTCGACTTCCTCGGGTTCCGCATCCAGCGGAAACGGAAGCGGGGCACGGACAAGCGCGTGGTCTACACCTACCCGTCGAAGAAGGCGCTGGCCTCGATCGTCGGGCGGGTCCGCGCGCTGACCCGCAGGTCGTCGCATCCAACACTTGCCGCCCTGCTGCGCCAACTCAACTTGGTGCTGCGGGGTTGGTGCGTCTACTTCCGTCATGGTGTGTCGAAGGCGACCTTCCACTACCTCGATGATTACGCCTGGCATCGGGTAGTGCGGTGGATTCGTAAGCGGCACAACAAAACGAAGTGGGCCGTCCTCATGCGCCGTTACCTTCCGGGGTGGCGACCGACGGAGGACGAGGTGACGTTGTTCCAGCCCCAGACGGTGACGGTCAGCCGTTACCGATACCGGGCGGCCAACATCCCTACACCCTGGGCAGTCATAACGCCAGAACCAGCAAAGTGATCCGCTGACACGGGCTCGTGGAGAGCCGGATGCTCAGGAATGGGCACGTCCGGTTCGGCGGGCGGGCCGGGGAAACGTAACGTTCGTAAGGACGTCAACGCGCCCCGGTCCGACCCAACTCGTCGACGCAGAGGACCAGCGCCTTGTCGGGCGGATTCAGGTAGAGCCCGACGACGTCGCGGACCTTGTCGACGAACTGCGGATCGTTGCTGAGTTTGAAGGTGTCGACCTGGTGGGGCTTGAGGTTGAACGCCTTCCAGATCCGTCCGACCGTCGACTTGGACAATCCGCTCTCGGCCGCCATCGAGGTCCGCGACCAGTGCGTGGCATCGGCCGGGGTCCGTTCCAGCGTGGCCACCACCAGTTCCTCGACCTGCTCGTCGGTGATCTTGCGCGGGGCGCCCGGACGTGGCTCGTCCACCAAGCCCTCCAGGCGCCTGTCCAGGAACCGTCGTCGCCACTTGCCCACCGTCTGCGGCCAGATCCCCAACTCGGCGGCGACGTCCTGATTGGATCCGCCGGCCGCGCACCCGAGCACGATTCGGCATCGCTGTGCCAATGCCTGCGACGACTTCGCCCGCCGCGCCCACCGTTGAAGCGTCTCGCGTTCCTCGTCGGTTAACACCACAGCGGCCACCGGCCGGCCTCTACCTGCCATCCGTCAATCCTACAATTAATCAACGAACTTTAGGCGCAGGACACTAGCGTATGCCCGACTATTCGCCGTCGCCGGTACCCTTGCCGTTGGCGCATTTGGCGGGATTGTCGCGCAGACAGACCTTGCCGCCCGACACCCGCAGCCCAGCCTGATCGAAGGCCGTCACCCAGTTCGACGCGATCGCAGTCTGCGCGACCGACAACGGGATCAGACTCGAGCACACCGCCTCGGACAACTTGTTCTCCACCGAGTCCTTCGGGTTCGGGATCGACCCGGGCTCCACCCACAGATTGCGCGGATCATCCGGCGCACCGCCGAGTTCCAGCGACACCAGGTGGTCGTACTCGCCCTTCTGGCCCGCCGCGACGCTGTAGGACCTGGCCGACTCGGCCTTCATCCGGTCCGTGAGCGAGGTCGGCGGCCGCACCGTCTTCGTCCACCCGCTTCGACAGATCGTGTCCTTGATCGTGTCCTGCGTGACTTGCGGGTTGATCGCACCGGGCGTGCAGTGCGGGTCGGGCAGCGGCTGCCCGTCCCGCTGGCCGATGTGGCATGCGCCGGGCGCGGGCATCGGCGCGTTCTTGTCATCCGCCGCCAACGGACCCGACACGGCGCCGGTGCTCGTCGCGCCCGTTGGTGACGGGCCGTCGGCGACCGGAACACGGCAGGCGGCAGCTCCGATGAGCAGCGCGGACAGTGTGAGGGCAAGGGATAACGCGCGATGGCGGCAGGGAGCCATGGAGAAGATCGTAACCGTGGAGTTCGCCTTCCGCCGCGCGATCGATCCGCAGCCCTACCGCCGCTTGGACTCGGGGAGCTGCCACCGCTGTGGACGCGCGTCATGATCATGCTGTTGATGGCGTAGTCAGCCGTCCGCTCATGTCGAGTTGAGGGTGGTCCTGTCGCGACGACCGGGTCCCGTGGGTCTTCACTCTGCGTGCCGACAGCCCGTCCCGGTTGCCGTGTCAGGGGTGGCTGGCGCGCCATTGGTCGGCTGTGCCGATGGGTCGCATTCCGGCGTGGTCGTAGACGGCGATGGCGTGGGTGTTGTTGTGGGTGTCCACGTCGACGCCGGCTGTGGTGTGTCCGCGGTCGCGCAATCTGGTGAAGGCGGAGCTGAGCAGGGTGGTGGCGATGCCGCGGCCGCGTGCCTCGGGCAGCACTCCCAGCCAGGCGATCCAGGCGCGGTCGGCTGGTGCTCGGGCGATGACGGCGCCGACGGGGTTGCCGGCTGATTCGGCCAGTAGCCACAACGATGTGTCGTGGCCGTCGCGTTGTTGTTGATCGGTCAGGAAGTCTTGGAAATCGCGTCGGTGATGGTTCCAGTGGCCGGCGATGGCGGTTTCGAGGACGTGGTGGATGGTCGCCATGTCGGCGCGAGAGGTCGCGGGGCGCACGCGTACGTCGGCCGGCGTTGGTGGGGCGGTGTGGTCGATCAGGTCGGCGATCATCCTGGTGTAGCTGTGGATCTTGGTCCAGCCCGCGGAGCGCAACGCTGGGATGGCGGGGGAGCGGGGCAGTTGGAACAGCGTCACGGGGCTGTTCGGTGCGGCGCGGTCGGTGAGGGTCCAGTGGTGGACTGCGTCCAGGAGTGTGCGGGCGAGGGCGGTGGCCGTGTCGCCGGGCGCTACGCGCAGTTGGGCGCGTAGTTGTCCTGGTTGCGGCGCTGGGTGGCACAGGACCACGCCGGTGATCCCGGTGTCGTCGACGCTGACGAGGCTTCGTGTGCCTAGGGTCAAGCCGGGGGCGTGCAGCAGGTCGGTGATGTCGGCGGCCGAGGTTTCCGGTCGGCCGACCTCGGCCGTGTCGGCGGCGCGGTAGAGGGCGAGCAGTGCGTGGGCGTCGTCGTTGGTCGCAGGCCGCAGGATCACCCCGGCACACTGGCATCCGGCGGGAGCGTCGAACAACCGTGAATGCGCTCTGCTGCCGCGAGTTCTGCGCACGAACATTCAGTGCCGGCGCCTTGGGGGGTCACGCAGGGCTGGGCCGTGCCCCTCTGAGAGCCGCGTCGATCACCGCGTGCACGTGGTCGACGCTCAGCGGAGCGGTGCGCAGCAGCAACCGGTAGTACAGCGGCGCGTAGAGGGCCTCCACCGCGGCGGCGATGTCGACATCGGCGCGGATCTGTCCGTCCCGCTGGGCCTTTTCCAGGCGCTGACGCCGCGGTCCCTCAGCGCGGTCAACGAGCTGTTCGGCCAGACC
>NZ_KK037166.1:2556635-2580378 GCF_000568255.1 Kutzneria sp. 744 | reverse complement strand
CGCCACCCCAGCCACCGCCGACCAGGACGTCGCGCAGCTGTACCAGGACGTCGTCGACCTCTACAACGGTCTGCCCGCGAGCGCGCTGCGCGGCGTCGACCCGCTCATCGACTCGCCCCTCCCGCGGATCGGCCCGCGATTCCAGCCCAAGGTGGACCCGATCCCGGGCTGCACCGAGGGTTCGCTGCTGACGTACGCGAACAAGCTCGCGGCCCAGCTCACCCCGCTGGAGAACAAGGCGTTCGCCGCTTTGTCGGCGCTCAGCCAGCTCTACGTCCAGGGCGTCGCGTCCGACAAGTCCCCGCAGGTCTTCGGCACCGACGGCCAGTACGGCCCGCGCGCCACGGCCACCATCGACAAACTGCGTGGCTTCTGGGACATCGAGAGCTGGAACATCCAGCTCGTCGCCTGGAAGGGCACCGATCTCGGCAGCCAGGCGAAGATGGCGCAGACCTTCAGCCTCGGCCTCGCGCCGGCGAAGGTGAAGGCCGCCGCCGCGCTCACCACCCAGGTGCTCTTCGAACTGCCTGCACTGCAGGGTGGCCGCAACCCGCTGCTCACGCTGAACGCCTTCTCCGCCCCGGCCGACAGCCTCGGCGGCAAGCGCGTGGCGCTCGGTGACGGGCTGCTCGACGTCGTCAACACCCTCGGATTCGACGACGTCTCGGTGGAGGCCGTGGTCGGACACGAGTACGGCCACCAGGTCGACTTCGCCCACGACAACTACCCGCCCAACGAGTCCTCCGAGATGGGCCCCGACGCCTACGGCGGCTACTTCGTCGCGCACGCCAAGGGTTTCGGCTGGACCTCCCGCCTCCAGCAGGAGGTCACCTATCTGGACGCCTCCATCGGTGACTGCTTCCACAGCCACGGCACCCCCGAGCAGCGCAAAGCCGCCGGCGCCTGGGGCGAGAAGCAGGCGACGGGCCAGGGCAACCCGAACCGGGTCGTCCCGTCCGCCACGATGATCGACAAGTTCCAGAAGGAATACCCGAAGCTGATGCCGCCAGCCGGTGACCAGTCGGCCGCAGCGACGTTGGCCGCCGCTCACCGGTGAGCGGCGGCGGGCCGTCTCCTTCCCTCCGACCGAGGGAGACGGCCCGCTTACCGAATGAATTGCCCATCGGGAATGGCCGCACTACGACCTCACCACCTCACCCGGCCTTGAGGACCGGAATGTGAAGTCGGTTCATCGACTTCCGCTCATGCCGCCGAACGGGCATTTGGGCTGGTGCCGTGCTGGTGAAGGCGTCGGTGACGAGACCGGCGGCACGCGAGCCTCGGTGACCAGCGGTTTCCCGCTCAGGCTTGTGCTGGCACGCGTTCCTGTGACGACTAGGTGACCCCTTCCGTTGCCACGAAGCCATTTTCGAGCTTGCGGTTGATGTCGTCGAGCAGTGCTCGGGTTCGTTCGGCGTCCGGGAGCCGGCGTTGTGCTTCCATGAGTTCGAGCGCCTGTTGGACGTGGTCGCGTGCTTCGTCGAGACGCCCGAGTTCGTGGTAGGTCTCGCCCAAGTTCAGCAGCGAGTCCGCGAGCGTGGCCGAGAGTGTCGAAAGGAGGGGGAGTGCCGAAAAGAGGATGAATTTGTAGGCAAAGGCCGGCAACCGCGCGGTGCGGACACCCGACGCACACCCGCACCCGCACCCACCACGACTGTCGCAACCACACCGCAGCTGCCAGCCACCACGCAAAACAACCACCCGTGGGCATTCCGAACAGTGCATAGCGAAGAACGCTGGCACCGATCGCGGCTCATGCATGACGGAGGCTCTCTCGGCAAGCTGTCACGTCCGCGGAGGAACCAGCCCGTGGAGGAACCCGGGTCAAGCAGCCGCCGCGAGCCGACGGTCTCGCACCACGGCCACCGCGATGGGGGTCAGTCCGAGCAGCGCCACGAAACCGTTGGCGATGGTCAGCACGACCTGCTGCCCGGGGCTGGCCATCTCCATGTTCATCAGGTGGTAGAAGAAGTGCGGCACGGCGAACATCGAGTACGCCAAAGCGGCCGGCACCACGAAGTGGGTGCGGGGCTTGACGATGGCGATGGCCAACAGGAGCGCGATGCCCATGGTGGCCCCGCCGAAGTCGTGGGCGAAGTGGTCGCTGAACGGGGGATTCAGGTCCACGGTGGGGAAGTTGTCGTAGAAGCCGCGTGGCGCGAACTGGTTCCAGCAGCCGACCACGACCTCCTCGCCGAGGGGGATCACCAGCAGGATCCGGAGCAAGGTGTTCATCGACGTCCCTCCACCTGTCGCAAGTAGTCCGCAAACGTTTGGCGTCCCTCGGTGTAACCGTCCGAGGGCAGCAGGGCGCCGCCGGCCATGGCCTTGCCGACCCCGCCGGGCAGTCGGACGGGCACCACGATCTTGTGCGACCCCTGGGCCTTGACCAGCCGCCGGGCCATGTCGGCCATCCGGAGCCGCTCGGGCCCGGCGATCGGGGTCAGGTACCCGGCCGCCGGCCGCCCGACCTGGGCGACGAGGGCCCGGGCTACGTCCACGGCGGCAACGGGCTGGGACAGCGAGTTGGGCACGATGGCGAACGGGCCGACGGCGCTGTCGAGGAGCTGCTCGGGGAACTGGTGGAACTGGGTCGCCCGCAGGATGCTCCACGGCAGCGGCCCGTTGCGCACGACCTCCTCCTGCGCGCGTTTGCCCAGGTAGTAGCCGAGGGCGACGTCGTCGATGCCGACGATGGACAGCGTGATCACCTGCCGCACGCCGGCGTCGGCCCCGGCGGCCAGCAGGGTGCGCGCGGCCCGGGTGAAGAACTCCACGGCCTGCTTGCGGTTCAGGGTGTCCTTGTTTCAGACGTCGATGATCTCCTCGCAGCCGGCCAGCCGCGCGGGCAGGCCGTCCCCGCTGACCAGGTCGACGCCCTGGGCCCGCGCCAGCACCACCGGCTCGTGCCCGGCCGCCCCGAGCTCGCGCACCACCAGCTTGCCGATCAGGCCGGTGCCACCGGCCACTGCCACCCGCATCGCTTCCATCCTCTCGCTCGGCATCGGTTCGATCCTTCGACCGGGCATGGCGGCGAAACGTGACAGCGTGACCGTCCTCACCGGACACGGGCGGGTATTCTTGACGTTCGACGTCCAGGTTCTCTACCGTGGCCGCCGTGCGGTTGAACCAGGGCGTCGAGTGGTCGGTTCACGTCCTGTTGTCGCTGGCCTGGCTCGATGACGACCGGCCCGTGCCCGCGGCCGATCTCGCCGCCAGTTACGACCTCCCGCCGGCCTACCTGAACAAGCAGCTGCAGGCACTCGTGCGGGCGGGGCTGCTGCGGTCGGTGCCGGGCGCGCGCGGCGGGTTCCTGCTGGCACAGCGGCCGGAGGACATCACGCTGATGGACGTGGTGGCGGCGATCGAGGGCCGCGAGCATGCCTTCCAGTGCACGGAGATCCGCCAGCACGGCATGGGCGAAGACGCCCCGCGCAGCTCGTTCCGGCGCCGGTGCGCGGTCGACGCCGCCATGCAGCACGCGGAACTCCAGTGGCGCAAGGCCTTGGCGTCACGGACGATCGCGGACATCCGGGCCGAGGCCGACGGCCACGCGCCGTCGGCGGCCCGGATCGCCCGCAAGGCCTACGGGCGCGACTAGAACGGTCTAGAACTGCCGCGCCGACGGATGGCGCAGGTGGTCCCGCTCGCGAATCTCCTCGGGCTCAAGGAAAGTCAGCATCGGCACGTCCGGAGCGCAGGCCATGCACACCACGAACCGGCTGGCGATGTCCTCGCGCAGGTTGCCGGCCTGGTAGTGCACGACCTCGCCGCCGGGCTCCCAGAAGGCCTCGCCGGCCTTGATCGGGTAGGGCTCCTCGCCCTCCAGCTCGAACAGGATCTCGCCCTCCAGCACGTAGCCGAAGACGGGGCCGGTGTGCCGGTGCGGGCCGGAGCCGGGGTCGCCCGGCGGCACGGTGACGACGCCGACCATGAAGTGCGCGCCTTCGGGCAGGAACGGCGGCGTCTGGGTGAGCAGGTTCTCGTAGGTGCTGCCGGAGTCGGCGGAGAGGATCATAGCCGCAGGGTAATGCCGGTCGAGCGCGCGCTTCTGGTCCAGTTCCGCGCCGATACAGTGGTCCACCGAACCTTGACATCGAATATCCAGGTTGTCCAGGAACGGGGGCTGTCCGAAAGGGACCTCCCGATCACCGTAGATAATGTTGAGGACCCGTACGCCCTATTGCCTTGATTTCATAAGGCCCAGTACACAGGCGCTGTGCGGTATCCGACAGCAAGGCGTGTACAGAAATCCTCTAATCCTAGTCGTGGGGAGCCTCAGTATCGCTGGACTTGTTGAATCTATTAAACTGCCGGAGGAGAGTATGGGGAGCAAGGGACAGAGATTTTGCGTTACATCTAAGTCCCCCGACCATCTACAGGCCGAAAGACCGACTTGAAATCTCGTGGGGATACGCTGCCATGAGTTCAGAGTTGTATCTCGAGCTACCCGAATAAGAACGATTGTCCCGGGACGACGGCCTTTATTACTGTCTCCCGGGCAAATTCTAGCCGTTTCTGGCGCACGGTACCCAAGTGGCGTGGTCTATCCATCACCACCCGGCTGGCCATCACCGCCGTGACCTCGGCCCGTGCCCGCCGGGAGGTCTACGTCGGGCCCTGGCTGCCCGAGCCGGTGTCCACGGCCGACGACCCGGCCCTCGGCGCCGAGCGGGCCGAGGCCCTCGACCTGGCCGTGCTGCTGCTCATGGAGCGGTTGGCGCCCCGGGAGCGGGCCGCCTACGTGCTGCGGGAGGCCTTCGACTACTCGTTCCGGGACATCGCCGAGGTGCTGGAGACCACCGAGGCCAACGCCCGCCAGCTGGCCCGGCGGGCCCGGACCCACCTGGAGTCCGAGCGGCACGCCCCCGTCGACCCCGACTCCCACGGCCGGCTCCTGGCCGCCTTCCTCGCCGCGGCCTCCTCCGGCGACCTCTCCAGCCTGGAGAAACTGCTCACCGAGGACGCCGTCTCCCTCTCCGACGGCGGCGGCATCGTCAGCGCCGCCCGCGCGCCCGTCACCGGCCGTGACCACATCGCCCGCTTCATCGTCGGCACCCTCGCCAGGTTCGGCGTCGGCGCCTCGATCTCCGTCGTCTCCGTCAACGGCCGCCCCGCCGTGCTGGCCACCCGCGACGGCGCGCCGCTGGTGCTGGCCACCATCGACGCCGGTCAGGACGGCATCCGCCGCCTGCTCATGATCGTCAACCCGGCGAAGCTGGGCGCTTTCGGCCCAGGAGGTGGAACACGCGGCTGAGCGAGCGGTAGGGGTCGCGGCGGGCGGCTTCGAGCTCGACGGCGGCGATGCGCGGGGCGTCGGCGAGGTCGAGGGTGGCGCCGCCGAACTCGTGCCAGTCGACGAAGAGCCAGACGCCGTACCAGGCAACGGGGTCGACGCCGTTGTCTTCGAGGAGGGCGCTGAGGTCCTCGACCGTGTCGGCGCGGCCGGGGACGCCGAGGACGTTGATCTCGGTGCGGGAGTCGAAGGCGGCGAGGGCGTCGTCCCAGCGGCGTTCCATGGCCGGGCGGACGGCCATGGCGCGGGCGTTGGCGGTCATGATCGAGACGAGCCCGCCGGGTTTGGCGCAGGCGCAGAGCTGGGCCACCAACGGAGCGGGGTCGTCGAGGTAGCCGAGCACTCCGTGGCACAGGACGGCGTCGAAACGCTCGTCGATGACCTCGGAGGCCTGCTCGCCGGCGGCGTGGACGAAGGTGACGTCGGCGGGGAGCCGGATGCGGGCTTTGGCCAGCATGGCCTCGGACGGATCGAGCAGGGTCACGTCGTAACCGGCCTGGACCAGGGGCAAGGACTGATGCCCGGCGCCGCCGCCGACGTCAAGCACGGACGCCGGCGGGGGAGGCAGGTGCTCCAGCAGCTGGTGGTGCAGCACGAACGTCCGCACATACCCCTTCACGGAGGCGTAGGCCTCGTCGGCGAACAGGTCGGCCAGACCGGCCCAGGTGTCGTCCACACCACGATCGTGGCACGCCCGCTGGACCTCCAGGGCGGTGGAGATGTCAGAGTCCACAGGTGACGGTGACGAGAGGGAGCGCACTGTGGGCGCCGGACCGCCGGGGCGCGACCGCCGGGGTGCTGATCCTGGTGGTGCTGGCGGCGTTCGAGTCGACGGGCGTGACGACGGCGCTGCCGACGATCGTGCATGACCTGCGCGGCGAGGCGCTGTACTCGTGGCCGTTCACCATGTTCCTGGCCGCGCAGGTGGTGGGCAATGTGCTGGGCGGCCGGGTGTGCGACCGCCGGGGGCCGGCGCCGATGCTGGTGGTGGGGCCGCTGCTGTTCGCGGCGGGCCTGCTGGTCGCGGGCACGGCCGGCACGATGACGCAGCTGTTGGCCGGCCGGGCGTTGCAGGGTTTCGGCGGCGGCGCGGAGGTCGTCGCGCTGTACGTGATGATCGCGGCGGTGTACCCGGAGCGGGACCGTCCGAAGGTGCTCAGTGCGATGGCGTCGGCCTGGCTGGGGCCGTCGCTGCTCGGGCCGGCCATCGCCGGGGTGCTGACCCAGTACCTCAGCTGGCACTGGACCTTTCTCGGCCTGCTGCCGTTCGAGCTGATCGGTTTCGTGTTGGTGGTGGCCGTGGTCCGGCGGCTGCCGAAGCAGGAGGAGCGGCCGGCACAGCCCCACCGCGGGCTGATGTCGTCGGCGGTGGCGGCCGCGGTCGGGCTGGCGCTGCTGGGCGGGGCCGGCGAGCTCGGCATCGGGGTTGTCGTCGTCGCGCTGGCCCTGTTGACGCCGGCCGTGCTGGTGCTGCTGCCGAAGGGCACGCTGACCGCGCGGCCGGGGCTGCCCAGCGCGATCGTGGCCCGAGTCCTGATGTCCACGGCGTTCATGGGCTGTGAGGCGTTCCTACCGCTGGTGTTGCAGCAGGTTCACGGCTACGAGCCGGCGTGGACGGGCCTGCCGCTGACCGCCGGCGCGATCGGCTGGGCGTTCGGATCATGGCTGCAGGCCCGACGCCCGGAGCTCAGCGAAGGCGTGTTCCTGCGCTGGGGCTTCCTCAGCCTGGCGGTGGGTGTGGGGCTGGTGACCACGGTCGCGCCGGCCTGGGGGCCGGCGTGGGTGGCCGCCCCGGCCTGGGTCTTCTCCGGCGTCGGCATGGGGCTGGCCACCGCGAGCGTGTCCGTGCTGGTGCTGCGCCTTTCGCCGGAGCACGAACGCGGCTTCAACACGTCCGCGCTCCAGATGTCCGACCTGTTCGCCCAGTCCCTGTCCATCGGCCTCGGCGGCCTGCTCGTGGCCATGCTCGGCCCCACCGCCGGCTGGGCGCCGCTCAACGCCGTTTTCGTGCTGCTCACGGTGATCGGCGCCCTGGTCGTCAGCCGCCGCGCCGCCGTCTGACTCAGGACCAGGCGACCGGCAGCTCGAACACGCCGTACACGGCCATCTGGTGGCGGAACAGGGTCTCCAGCGCGACCTGCACCTCGTCCTCGACGGCGTCGGGGATCTTGCCCGGGTCGGCCTGCAACGCGGCCCGCTGTTCGTTATGCCGCAACAGGGTCAGCACACTCAGGGCCGTCATGTGGGCGGTGGACTCCTGCCCGGCGATCTGCTTGCACAGCCGGCTGCGTCGACAGATCACCGCCGCCGCGTCGGCCAGGCTCAGGGCGCCGGCCGCCCACCAACAGCTCGATCACCGGCCACCGGTCTCGGCCCGACGGCCTCGTCGCAGGCGGCGAGCTGCGAACACCAGCGACCGGTGCAGTCTCTTTACCCGACGTGCGGGGGACGCGTGGGACGACGTGAGGTTGCGTCGACGAGGCGTATCCCACTCATGAGTGTGCCTCGAACGGGTGAAGGGTAGACCGGATTGTGTACGGAGCGGCACCGCCCGCTCACCCGCTCAGAAGGGAGCATCTCTCATGAACACCGGACTTCGCCGTTGTGTCGCGGCTACGGCCGTGCTCGGGGCCACCGCCGCCGTCGTGCTCACCTCCGCCGCCGCGGCCTCGGCCATGCCGACCGACTTCCGGTGCACCTCGGCCCAGGTCGACACCACCATCGTGCCGGGATCGCCGGGCGCCGGGCAGCGCTACGCCTCCGTGCAGTTCACCGCCAAGCCCGGCGTGACCTGCAACTTCCAGGGCAGCCTCCCGGTCTCGCTGGCCGGCGCGCCCGGCGTCACCGTCGTCAACGACAACTCCGACGCGCCCCTGGTGACCATCTCCGACGGTCAGTCGGCCTCGATGCTGTTGCACTGGACCGGAATCGAGTCGCCGGAGAACCAGGTGCAGCCGGCCAGCGTCACCATCGTCGCGCCGAGCACCACCGATCCCCGCGGCGTGACCAGCGACCCCAACATCACGCTACCCTGGACCCAGGGCGCGCTGGACGACTCCGCCCAGGCGCACGAGCTGATCGTCGGCCCCGTGACCGCCGGCGCGGCCGTTAGCTGATTCGCTGCCGCAGCAAGCAGAACTCGTTGCCCTCGGGATCCGCCAGCACGTGCCAGCTCTCCTGCCCCGTCTGGCCGACGTCCGCGTGGCGGGCCCCGAGGGCCAGCAGCCGGGCCAGCTCCGCCTCCTGGTCCTGGTCGGTCGGGCTGACGTCGATGTGCAGCGGCAGCTTCACCCGCGGGTTGTCGTTGGTCCGGTCGAAGACCAGGGTCGGCTGCGGGCCGCCGAACCCCGTGTCCGGCGGCCCGATCTCCACCGCCTGGCCCTCGCGGTTGATCTCCACGTAGCCCAGCACCTCGGCCCAGAACCTCGCCAGCAGCTCGGGGTCACGCGCCTCGATCACGATTTCACTGATGCGGCAAGCCATCCTCCGAGCCTAGCCCGCCCGGCCGGGCAGAGCCCACCGGCTTTCGGCCGCCGCCGGAATGACCGGGAGTGGCGCCTCTCGTGCGCGTATGGTGGCTGTCCGGGCGAGCTGCGTGTCAGAAGTCGGGGTGCTGACCGTTCAGGCACAGAAGCTCGTCGATCACGTGCCGTCGCGGCCCGGACGTCCCGCGATGCGGCACACTCGACCCGTCACCCCCGGAATTCGGTTGGGATACACCATGACGGACACCCAGCTCGCCAACACGCGCGACATGTACATGGTCCATACCTTGCTGCTGCGCGAGTTCGGCGCCATGGCCGCCCTCGTGCGCGGCGTGCCCGACGGCGACACCGAGCGGGTGGGGATCGTCGTCGAGCACATCGAGCTGGTGGCCGATCTGCTGCACCATCACCACAATGCCGAGGACGTCCACATCTGGCCCAAGCTCCTCGCCCGGCTGCCGGAGGCGACCGCTCCGCTCGTGCACACCATGGAGCGGCACCACCGGGCCATCGAGGTCCTCAACGACGAGCTCGGAACCGCCCTCACGGCCTGGCTTTCCACCGCCTCCGGCGGCGCGGCCGTGGCCGCCATCCTCGACGAGCTGGTCCCTTTGCTGACCGAGCACCTCGTCACCGAGGAGGACGAGGTCCTGCCGCTCATCGGCCGGTGTGTCACCGCCGCCGAGTGGGAGGAGATGCTGGCCGACGCCTCGTCCGGCCTCGACCCGGCCACCGTGCCGCTGCTGTTCGGCATGCTGGAGTACGACGCCGATCCCGAGATCTTCCGCATGACCGTCGACCAGCTGCCCGCCGAGCTCCGGCCGGTCATCCACGACCTGGCCGGCAAGGCCTACGCCGCCCACTCCGAGCGCCTCCACGGCACCGCGACGCCGCCTCACGCCCCGCGACCCGACCGTGTCTGAGGAGGTCTTTTCCGTGCAGGGACCACGTTCCACGCCCGTGAACGACGAGCAGGCGTTACGGCGCCAGCTGGTCGAGCGGGTCCGTTCCCGTCGGGTGGACATCGACGGCTTCCTCGACCGGGCCCGCCCCCGTAACTCCCGCCTGGCCACCATTGGTGTCGTCAGCAGCGCGTTGGCCGCCGTCTGCACCGGCGGCCCCGCCATTGGCGGCGAGACCTTCGCCAAGACAGCTCAGGGTTTTGTCGGCACCGCCAGCGATGCGCCGATCTGGCGCAGCCTGTGCGCGGTGGCCCTGTTGGTCTCGGTCGTCGCCGCCATCTGCACCAACCTCATGCGCTCCCAGAACGCCGTCGCCCGCATCAGCGCTGCCGAAACCGCCAACGCCGAGCTGGACAGCCTCCAGACCATGCTGGAGTTCGGCCAGGTGCGCCTGGACATCGGCCTCAAGCTCTACCAGCAGAGCATCGCCAAGGTGTCCTTTGTGGACGAGCGCCTCAGTGGACGGCCGGCGACAGGCTAGCCGCCACCTCTTCGGCCGACGGCATCGCGGCGATCTCGGCCCCCATGCGCAGCGCCGCGAGGAGCACCGCCTAGCACGCGCAGCGGATGGTGAATTCCTTCTCGTTGCCGTTGATGCTGCTGAGGTTCTCGCCGTGGGCGCCGAGGTTGCCGCGGACGGTGCCGCGGATCTGGTCGTCCACCCGGTAGAGGTCGACGACGAGCTGCTCCCAGTCGCGGGAACCGTCTTCGTCCCACTGGAAAGGCAGCCGGTGCAGCTGCCAGGGATCGTCGACGCCTTGGGCGGCACCGGTTTCCAGGGCGGCGCGGACGATCTCCCCCTGCTGCTCGGGCCGTCCGGGGCGACCGCCGGGGCAGCCGAGGGGGAAGTCCAGGAAGGTCGCGCGGGGGTTTCACGGCCATCGCGTGCCGGTACAGGGTCGTCAAGCTGGTGGTGGGCAGGCCGCGGCGTTCCAGGGCCCGGGCCAACACGCCGGCGGCGTTGTGGCACTGGGGGGGGCAGAAAGGCACCACCAGCACCAGATCGACGCCCATGTCGGCGAACTCGTCGACGATGCGCGGGGCGGTCTCGGTAGCGAGCTTCACGTAGCGGCTGATGGAACCGACCATGGAGACGGCGTTCTCGGCGTAGTGGGCGAAAACTCCGGCCTGTTCGAGGTCGACCATGGTGTCGCGCGGGTAGGCCACGTTCGGGTCGGCCAGCCCGAACTGGCGAATGGGTGTCTTGTGCGCGAACAGGATGTCCGTGAGCTCGCGGTGCCGGGACAGCAGCCGGTACGACAGGTCGGTGCGCTCGCCCAACCGCATCTGCTCGGGGTAGTAGGCGCCGCTCGTCACGATCAGGCCCACGGTGGCCTCGGCCAACGGCTTGGTCAACGGGGTGAGCTCGGGCGCGTCGAACTCGGGGGCTTCCAGCGCCGGCCCGTGCAGCACGGGACCGGCGACCTTGGCGTCGAAGTCGAAGTGCATGGTCTTGTCCTCCCCAGATCCGGGAATCAGGCGATGCCGGCGCGGTTGGCGTCGAGGTCGAGGGTCAGCACGATGCGGCCCTCGTTGAGCTGCCAGCCCCGCACCTCGTAGGCACGCAGCCCGTCGACGAACAGCGGATCCTGCTCGACGAAAGCCCGGGCACGGCCAGCACGCGCTGCGTGCGGTCGGACTCGATGTCCCACGCGTCGGTGGGGGTGCCGAACAACACGTACAGCGGGAAGAGCCGCGGGCCCAGGTCCGTCAGCACGCTCTCATCCGTGATCATATTCGACTATCATGCATATACTCGAATATTTGTCCACCTTAAGATGCGCGAGTGACGGACAAGGCAACCGCGAACGAGCGGGTGTACAGCGCGATCCGCTGGGAGATCCTGGCCGGCGACCGACACCCCGGCCAGCCGCTCAAGACCGCTGAGCTGTGCAAACGCTTCGAGAGCGGCGTGGGCGTGGTGCGCGAGAGCCTGCTGCGGCTGGCCGAGCACGGCCTGGTGCAGGTCCGCCCCATGCAGGGCTTCCGCGTCCCCGAGCTGACGGCCGACGACCTGCGCGACCTGACCGAGGCCCGCCTGGACATCGAGCCGCTGGCCCTGCGCTACTCGGTCACGCAGGGCGGTGCCGAGTGGGAGTCGCACCTGGTCGGGGCCCATCACCTGCTCACCGTGACCCCGAAGCAGGACAACAGCGGCAAGCGCTACAGCCCGGAGTGGGGCAAGGCCCACGGTGCCTTCCACACGGCGCTGATCGCCGGTTGCCGCAACCGCCGCGTCCTGGGCATCGCCCAGCGCCTGCGCGACACCGCCGAGCTCTACCGCCGCTGGTCCACCGGCCCGCAGGAAGACACCGCGGACGATCACAGGGGCCTGCTCGATGCCGCCCTCGCCCGTGACGCCGACCTGGCCGTCGACCTCCTGACCGCGCGGATCCGGGCCACGCACGACGTTCTCAGCCAGCACCTCTGAATCCCGGCGTTGCACATCGGGCGGCGTCGGACATGTGTGGGTGACAACCCCACGAAGGAGAACGATGGCAATCGAGACCGACGCCGAGTTCTCGGCCATGTACCGGGCCCACTACGCGGACGTGCTCGCGTTCGCCCGAAGGCGCACGGTGCAGGCCGACGACGTGGTCGGGGAGACGTTCCTGGCCGCATGGCGGCGACGGCGGGATCTGCCGCCCGACCCGAGGCCCTGGCTGTTCCGCACGGCCCGCAACCTGATGCTGAACGTGGACCGCAGCGCCCGCCGGCAGCGGGCGGTGGCGGTGCGCGTGGCCGAGCAGGACCAGGGCGACGGATACGAGCCGATGCTCACGGCCGAGGCCCGCATGGACCTGGTGAAGGCCTGGCGCTCACTGTCCACACAGGACCAGGAGCTGCTGGCCCTGCACGCCTGGGAAGGCCTGTCCGACAAGGAGGCGGCCACGGTGCTGGGCTGCACCCGTGCGGCGTTCAGCATGCGGCTGTCCCGGGCCAAGCGCCGCCTGGCCAAGCACGTCGGCCCCGTCTCCGATCTGCCGATCGCCTTCGCCAACCTGAACGGAGCATCATGAACCGCACCATGCTGGCCGCGCTCGACCCGGCCCCGAAGCGGGAGCTGACCCCGGCCGAGCAGTTCCGCCAGGAGCAGCTGCTGTCCTCGATCCTCGCGGACGCGGCCCCGGTGAAGAGCCTGAAGCGCCGCCGGCCGGTGCGCCGCATCGCCATCGCCGGCGCGCTGGTGGTCGGCGCCGCGGCGGCGGTGATCGTGGCGCCGGTGGCGTATCACATGATCCGGGGCAACCCGGGCGTGCTCTCGGCGGCGGCGATCGGCAGCTGGACGGGCATGGCCGTCCGCGTGACGGCGGATTCCGGCGCACAGCAGTGGTGTGAGCAGCGGGCGACCGGCGATCCCAACGCGACCGGCCCGTTCACGGTCAGCAACGCCGACCTGCGGGGAGAGGTGACGTCGATGATCCTCACGCGGGGCTGGACGACACGCTGTGCCTGGTCGGGTCCGACGAGGCCGGCCTGACCGAGGCCATCGACCCCGTCGCCCAGCTCGCCGCGAACGCGGTCATGCTGGACACGGCCGGTGGCCACGGCGACGGCGCCAGCGCCTTCAACTACGTCGAGGGCAGCGCCGGAGCTGACGTCAAGGCCATCACCCTGCACGAGGGCGACCGCACGATCGACGCGCTGGTCGACGGCGGCCGGTGGACGGCGTGGTGGCCGGCCGACCCGCCGACCGGCCTGCTCGGCGGCAACGTCACGATCACGCTGAAGGACGGCTCGACGCGGTCGGTCCCCGGCCAGTCGCTGTTCCGCTGACCGGTAGGTCCACGGTGACGACGAGTCCGCCGCCGGGCCTCGGCTCGGCGGCGACCCGTCCGCCGTGCGCGGAGACTATGGCCCGCACGATGGACAACCCGAGCCCCACACCGTCCTTTGTGTCCGTTGCCCGATGGAACGGCTCGAACAGCAGCGCCACCTCGCCGGCCGGCACCTCCGGCCCGGTGTTGGCCACGGTCAGCTGCCCGCCCGCGGTCACGCGGATCCACACCGTGCCGCCGGGCACGTTGTAGCGGGCGGCGTTGTCGAACAGGTTGCGGAAGACCTGGCTCAGCAGCAGGGAATCGCCCGACATCGCGCACGGCTCGGTGCGCATCTCGACCGTCAGGTCCGAGGGGGCGTCGGTCTCCGCGACCGCGGTCTCCACCACGGTGTCCAGCCGCAGCGGCTCGCGGTGCTCCAGTTCCCTTTCCCCACGGGCGAGTTGCAGCAGGCCGTTGATCAGCGCGATCGAGCGGTCGTTGCTGCGCAACAACTCCTGCTTCGCCCGCCGCACCCGCTCCGGATCGGTGGACGAGAGTCCCACCTGGATCACGGTTCGGGTCACGGCCAGGGGAGTGCGCAGCTCGTGCGAGGCGTTGGCGATGAACCGGCCCTGCACCTGGAAGGCGTCGTCGACCCGGGCCAGCAGGCCGTTGAACGTGTCGGCCAGCTCCTTGAGCTCGTCCTGCGGCCCGTCCAGCGCGATCCGCTCGTGCAGGTTGGCGGTGGAGATCTGCTGCGCCTGCGCGGTCATCGTGTGCACGCGCCGCAGCACGCGTCCGCTCAGCCACCAGCCGAGCACACCGGCGATCAGGCCCAGGCCGAGAAAGGTAAGCAGGGACTGGAGAAGTAAGCCGGTCAGCACATCGCCGAAGGCCGCTTCGGTCGGCTGCGCGGACATCCGAGGGACGACGACCGCCGGGCCTTCGAACATGACCGTCCGCTGTAGACCGAGGATGCTCGACCGGTTCTGCCAGTAGATCAGGCCGACGACCACCAGGCTGGCGGCCAGGAACAGTCCGGTGTGGATGATCGTCAGCCGGGTCCGCAGCGCGATCCGCGTCATGGCTTCTCCCCGCGCAGCCGGTACCCCGCGCCGGCGACCGTCTCGATCACCTGTGGGTCGTCGAGCTTGGCCCGCAGCCGGGACATGGTGATGCGGACGGCGTTGGTGAAGGGGTCGGCGTTCTCGTCCCACACGCCGCTGAGCAGCTCCTCGGCGCTCACCACCGCCCCGTCGGCGGCCATCAGCGCGTGCAGCACGCCGAATTCCTTGACCGACAAGGAAACGTAGCGGCCGTCCTGCATCACCTGCCGCAGCGCGGTGTTCAGCTCGATGTCGCCGTGCCGCATCACCGGCGGCGCGGCCGGCCGGGCCCGGCGGCCCAATGCGTCGATGCGGGCGACGAGCTCGTCGAAGTCGAACGGCTTGGCCAGGTAGTCGTCGGCGCCGAGGCGAAGCCCGGCCACCCGTTCCCGCACGTCCCCCATCGCGGTCAGCATCAGGATCCGCGCCCGCAGTCCCGTCGCGACGATCTCCCGACACACGTCGTCGCCGTGCTTGCCGGGCAGGTCCCGGTCCAGCACGACGACGTCGTACTCGTCGGCGGCCAGCTTCTGCACCGCCGTCAGGCCGTCGCTGGCGATATCGACGGCCATCGCCTGCTGTCTGAGGCCTTCGGCGATGAAGGCCGCCAGCACGGGTTCGTCCTCGGCGATGAGCACGCGCATACCACCCTCCTCCGTTGTGGGCCAACACTGGCACAACACATGTTTCACGCGCATATCGAGGTCGTGAGACGTCGTCGAAACGAGAGCCTCCCTAACGTTGTTCCCATGCCGCCACCGACCGGTGTCGGTCCTACTGGGAGAGGAGACAGAAATGTCCATCCGCATCGTTCCCCGCTGCACGCCCCGCGACCCGGCGCAGACCATCGTGTGGGTCCCGCGCTGCCCGGCGCAGACGGTGATCATCCGGCCGGGCGTGCCGACCACGCCGCGAGGCTGACCGCTCGACGGCCCGCGGCCGCCACCACGGCCGCGGGCCCGTCGGCCGTACACAGGGGAGTGTGCACGATGGATTCCGTCACGCCGGTGCTGTCGAGCCGGGCGGTGTTCCGCCGATTCTGGCCGCTGACCAGGAAGGACCGGCGTTGGCTGACGGTCGGGGCGGTGCTGCTGATCGCCGCGGCCGCCTGCGACTCGGTCGCGGTCTCCATGTTCTCCACCATTGTGGACGGTGCGCTCAAGGCCGGCGACCTCTCGGCGTTCTGGCTGCCCGCGGGCATCTGGGCCGGCGTCGCCGTGCTGTCCGGCGGGCTGGTGTTCGGCGGCCAGTACCTGACGGCCAGATCGGGCGAGCGGTTCCTGCTCAGACTGCGCACCAAGGTGTTCGGGCACCTGCAGAAGCTGACGCCGGACTTCTTCCAGCGGCGACGCCTCGGCGACCTGCTGGCCCGGCTCACCGACGACATCGACACCGTGGAGCGCTTCGTCAGCTCCGGCCTCGTGCAGATCGTGACCGCGCTGTTCAGCGTGGTGTTCTTCGCCGGCTACGCGCTCTACCTGAACTGGGAGCTGGCGCTGGCGGCGTTCCTCGTCGCCCCGGTCTTCGCCGTGATCACCCGCCGCTTCGCGCGCCGCGTCAACGACCGGTCGCGCGAGCAGCGCGCCCAGAACGGCGACATCACCGCGATCCTGGAGGAGAACCTCGCCAACGTCGCCGTGGTGCAGGCCTACAACCGGCAGGAGACCGAGGAGAAGCGCCTGCTCACGGCCGGCAAGCGCATGCTCGACACGAACTTGTCGATCGCCCGCCTCGGCGCCTGGTACGCGCCGATCGTGCACATCGCCGAGACCACCTGCGTGCTCGGTGTCGTCGCGCTGGGCACCTGGGAGGTCGCCGCCGGCCGACTCAGCATCGGTGGCGTGTTGGGATTCGCCGCGATCCTCACGTACCTCTACGGCCCGCTGCAACAACTCGGCCAGCTGCGGGTGATGATCTCCGCCGCCACCACCGGCTCCGAGCGCATCGTCGAGCTGCTGGACGCCGAACCGCCGCTGGCCGACGCCCCGGACGCCGTTTCCCTGGGCCGGGCCAAGGGAAACCTCAGCCTCCGGGCCGTGAGCTTCACCTACCCGGAAGCGATGCGGCCGGCGCTCGTGCAGTGCACTGTGGACGCTCGTCCCGGCGAGATCGTGGCGATCACCGGCGCCAGCGGGGCCGGCAAGTCCACCATCGCCAAGCTGCTGCTGCGCTTCCACGACCCCGACGCCGGCACGATCCGCCTCGACGGCGTGGACTTGCGCGGGATGACCCTGGAGTCCTTGCGCCGCAACGTGGCCCTCGTCCAACAGGAGACACTGATGTTCACACGGCACGATCCGGGACAACATCAAACGGGATCCGCGACGGCCACCGACCGCGACGTCCGAAGCGGCGATCGACGCCGACGCCCACGCCTTCGTCACCGGGCTGCCGGACGGTACGACACCGTGATCGGGCAGCACGGCCACGGCCTGTCCGGCGGGCAACGCCAGCGCATCGCCATCGCCCGGGCCATGGTCGCCAATGCCCCGGTGCTCGTGCTGGACGAGCCGACGGCCAGCCTCGACGGCGAGGCGGTCGACCGCCTGATCGGGCCCCTGTGCCGGCTCACCGCCGGCCGGACCACGGTCCTGATCACCCACGACGCCCGCCTGACGGCCATCGCCGACCGGGTGCTGACCGTGGCCGACGGGCGCCTGGTCGAGGGGCGGTCGGACGACACCCCAGGGGGTGCACCAGTGGGTCTCACCGGGGCGAGCGGGCCACCCTGGCGGTGAAGGTGGAGTCCGTCAGCATTTCCCTGGTCGAAAGGGTTACGGACATGAGCTCGCTGCGCCGCATCTACCTCGTCCGCGGTCTCGTCGCACTGGTCTGGTCGGGGGCGTTCGCCCTGCTGCACACGCCGCTGACCGGCCTCGTCGTCGCGCTGCTGGTGATCTACCCGCTGATCGACGTGGTGGCCACGCTGCTGGACGTGCGGGCCGGCACCCCCGGTCGCACGCTCCAGGTGTTCAACACCGTGCTCAGCGGCCTGGCCGCGGTCGGGCTGGGGGCCGCGGCGGCGGCCGGCGGCGTCGGGCCGGTGCTGTTCGTGTTCGGCCTGTGGGCGATCGTCTCCGGCCTGGCCCAGCTGGTCGTGGCCCTGCGGCGGCGCAGCCCTGAGCTCGGCCGGCAGTGGCCGCTGCTCATCGCCGGCACGCTGTCGGTGATCGCCGGCGGCAGCTACATCCCGGTCGCGCTGGGCGACAGCCCCTCGCTGGTCGCGCTGATCATGTACACCGCCGCCGGCGGCACGTTCTTCGTGGTCCAGGCGGGCATCCTGGCCTGGAAGTCGCGTCGGGCCAAGGTCAGTCTGGACCGCTGAGTACATTCGACGACGTGCTCACGAAAAAGGGATCCGCGACCCGGCAGCGGATCATCGAGGCGGCGGCCACCGAGATCAGGGAGCGCGGCGTGGGCAACGTGACCCTGGACGACGTCGGCCGCCGCAGCAACACCGGCAAGAGCCAGCTGTTCCACTACTTCCCCGAGGGACGGGAGCAGCTGCTGCTGGCCGTGGCCCAGCGCGAGGCCGACCGGGTGATCGAGGACCAGGAGCCCTACCTCAGCGGCCTGACCTCGTGGGACGCCTGGCGGCAGTGGCGGGACGCGGTGGTCGAGCGCTACCGCCGGCAGGGCGTGAACTGCCCGCTCGGGGCGTTGACCACCGAGATCAACCGCCGCACCCCGGCCGCGCGGGAAGTGACCCGGCAGCTGTTCGAGCAGTGGCGGCAGCGGGTCGAGATCGGCATCCGGGAGATGCAGGGCCTCGGCCACATCGACCCCGCGCTGGACGCCTCCGCCGCGGCCTCCGCGGTGATCGCCGCCATCCAGGGCGGCGTGGTGATCCTCATGACCACCGGGTCCTCGCAGCACCTGGAGGCGGCGCTGGACTTCTGCCTCGACCACCTGGCCCGGTTCCGCGCCGCCTGACCACCACTCCACGGATCCGGCCACTCCGTAGGCCCGGATTTCCTGGACGGCGGGTGTCCGCGCCGCCGCAGGTAGGCTCGCCGACGTGCTGCTGGGACGACGACGCGAGCAGGAAACCCTCGACCGACTGCTGAGGGACGTGCGCGGCGGCCACAGCCGGGTGCTGGTGCTGCGGGGCGAGGCCGGGGCGGGCAAGACGGCGCTGCTGGACTACCTCGCCGACACCCTGCCCGGTGACAGCGTGTCCCGGGCCGTCGGCGTCGAACCGGAGAGCGAGATCGCCTACGCCACGGTGCAACGGCTGTGCGCGCCGCTGATGGGGCACGTGGACCGGCTGCCCGAGCCGCAGCGGCAGGCCCTGGAGATCGGCTTCGGCCTGCGCTCGGGCCCCACACCGGACATGCTGCTGATCGGGCTGGCCGTGCTTGGGCTGCTGGCCGAGGCCGCCGCCGAGCGGCCGCTGCTGTGCGTGGTGGACGACGTGCAGTGGCTGGACCGGATGTCAGAGGTGATCCTCACCTTCGTCGCCCGGCGCCTGGACGCCGAATCCGTGGCCCTGGTGTTCGCGGCGCGCAGCCCGGGGGACGAGCAGCTCCTCGGCGGCCTGCCTGAGCTCCGCGTGGCCGGCCTGCCGGACGCGGAGGCCCGCGCGCTGCTCGATTCCGTGCTGCCGGGGCCGGTCGACGCCCGCGTGCGGGACCGGATCGTCGCCGAGACGCAGGGAAATCCCTTGGCGCTGCTGGAACTTCCGCGCGGCCTGTCGCCGGCCGAGCTGGCCTTCGGTTTCGGCGGGCGGACGTCGACGCCGATCGCCAACCGGATCGAGGAGGGTTTCCAGCGGCGCATCGCCGAGCTACCGGCGGACACTCAGACCTTGCTGCTGGCCGCGGCCGTCGAACCGCTCGGGGACGTGCCGCTGCTGTGGCGGGCCCTGGCCCGGCTCGACGTCGGTGCGGAGGCCGCCGCGGCGGCCGAGTCGGCGGAGTTGCTCCAACTCGGGGCCCGTGTCCGGTTCCGGCATCCGCTCGTGCGGTCGGCCGCCTGGCGGTCGGCCACGCCCGCCAGGCTGCGGGCGGTGCATCAGGCCTTCGCCGACGTCACCGATCCGGGGCAGGACCCCGATCGGAGGGCCTGGCACCGTGCCCATGCGACGCTCGGCCTGGACGAGGAAGTCGCCGCCGAGCTGGAGGAATCCGCCGACCGTGCCGGCGCTCGCGGCGGTTTTGCCGCCGCCGCAGCGTTTCTGGAGCGGGCCGCGGAGCTGACCGCCGACCCGAAGCCTCGCGCCGCCCGGGCCCTGGCCGCAGCCCAGGCGTGTTTCGCCGCCGGAAATCCGGCCCGGGTGACGGAGTTGTTGGCCGCCGCCGAACTCGGCCCGCTGGAACCGTTGCACCAGGCCGGTGTCGAACGGTTGCGGGCGCAGGTGGCCTTCGCCGTCAACCGGGGCCGGGCCGCCGGGCCACCGTTGTTGGCCGCCGCCCGGAAGCTGGCGGATCTCGACCTTCCCGCCGCACGAGAGACCTATCTGACGGCGTTGGGCGCGGCCATCCACGCCGGTGACGACCTCACGGCCGCCGCCGAGGCCGCCCGGGCGCTGCCGGCGGGGGAGGACCCTGCCGGGCTGCTGCTGACGGCCTTGTCGACCTGGGCGCTGGACGGAGACTCCGCGCAGCTCAGGGCCGCTTTGAGCGACGACCTGGGCCTGCTGTGGCTTACCGCCCCGGCCGCCCAGGAGGTCTGGGACGCCGACGGGGGCCGCATCACCGAGTCCGCGCTGGCCGCCGCCCGGACCGCCGGGGCCCTGTTCGTCCTGCCCACGGCGTTGACCGCGCGGGCGGGCGCGCTGGTGGCAGATCTCCGTCTTGCCGACGCCGCCACGCTGCTCGACGAGGCCCGCAGCCTCCGCGAGGCCACCGGGCTGGCCGGTGATCCCGCCGCCGCACTGCTGCTGGCGGCGTTGCGGGGACAGGAAAAGCCGGCGGTGGAGCTGTTCGAGGCGGTGTCCCGGGACGGCGCCGATCGCGGCGAGGGCCGGCTCACGGCCATGGCCGATCACGCCCGCGCCGTGCTGAACAACGGCCTTGGCCGTTACGTCGTCGCCCAGGCCGCGGCGGCGAAAGCCGTGGGGCACTTCGGGATTTCCCCGTGGACGGAGCTGGTCGAAGCCGCCGCGCACGCCGGCGACATGGCGGCCGCCGCCGAGGCCCGCGACCGGCTGGCCGAGCGCACCGGCCCGGCCGGCTCCGACTGGGCCCAGGGCGCGCAGGCCTTGGCCGACGCCCTGGTCACGCCGGCCGACGACACCTTTCGGGCGGCCATCGACGGTGTGCCGCTCGGCTTGCCGGCGGCCCGGGCCCGGCTGCTCTACGGGGAGTGGCTGCGCCGGGAGAACCGCCGCTCCGACGCCCGGGAGTTCCTGCGCCCGGCCCATGAGGCGTTCCAGGCCGCCGGGGCCGCCGCCTTTGCCGCCCGCGCCGCTCGTGAACTCAGCGCCACCGGCGAAACCGTCCGCAAACGCACCGGTCCGGTCGTCGAGGAGGAGCTCACGCCACAGGAGTCCCAGATCGCCCGTCTCGCTGTGGCCGGCAAGACCAATCCCGAGATCGCGGCCGTGCTGTTCCTCAGCCCGCGCACCGTGGAATGGCACCTGCGCAAGGTCTTCACCAAGCTGGGCATCGCCTCGCGGCGGGAGTTGGCCGGGGCGCTGACTACTCAGCCTTGAGCGCGGCGGCAAAGGACTTCCTCAGGCTGGCCGGGCCGATCACCGGCAGCGCGGCGGCGAGCAGGCGCTGCTTGAAGTTGTGCGGCTCCCGGGTCAGCTCCACGTCCACCCGCGTCCCGTCGCCGTCCGGGGTCAGCTGGAACACCCATCCGCCGCCCACGCCGAACAGTTTGGACTCGTGCGTCGCCACGGTGACCCGGCCCTGGTCGGCGTCCCACTCGTAGCGGGCGCGTTCCCAGGCCGCGGCCGTGCCCTCGGTCACCTCGGCCCAGGTGTCGCCGACGGCGTGCACCTTGTAGTGGTCGGTGTCGATCGAGGGCCAGTTCTGGGCCCGGGCCGGGCCGAAGTCGGTGAGCACAGCCATGGCCTGCGCCGGGCTGAGCGTGGAGACGAGGTGGAAGCGCGTGACGGACATGGGATTTTCCTTCCCTGTTCTGCTTGCGGTGACAGGGAAAAGCATCGCCCGCGGCTGGGCTCGTTCGCCCCAGGGAAGTCCCTGGCCCGTGCCCTGGCGCACGGGTGTAGGCACGGGCAGCCGGTCTGACCTGAATAGACAGGGCTGTCTGCTCCGCCGGCGGTGCGGGTTAGGCTGGGCCGCGGGACGCGGCGCGTCTCAACGCGAGCACCACTCGGTTTCTGTCCCATGAGGGAGCGTTCACCATGCCCGATTTCGACAATCCCATCGACGTCAGCGGCGGCGACTGGATCGAGGACCACCTCCGTCGCTACCTCGCCACCGACGGTGCGGACGGCCACATCGAGCAGGGTGCGACGACGCTGCTGCTGACCACGATCGGCCGCCGGTCGGGCCAGGCCCGGCGCACGCCGCTGATCTACGGCCGGGATGGCGACGACGTGCTGCTGGTCGCGTCCAAGGGCGGCTCCCCGAAGCCCCCGCTGTGGTACTCGAACCTGCGGGGCGAGCCGCGGGCGCGGGTGCAGATCCTGGGCGAGGTGTTCGACGTCGTCGCCCGTGACGCGGACGCCGACGAGAAGCCCCGGCTGTGGAAGCACATGACCTCGATCTGGCCCGCGTACGACGACTATCAGGCCAAGACCGACCGCGACATCCCGATCGTCATCCTGCGGCGGGTCTGAGCCGCGGTGTGGCGTCGGCCGCGGCCGACGCCACACTCCCCGGGGTCGGACTCGGAGCCCGCTCCCACCCGGCTCTGAGGGAAATCCGAGGTCGCTCGATAATCCTCGCCATACAGGTATACAGATATCGGTATGGAGGATTGGCGATGACCGGACGGATCACCAGACGCGGCGCCCTGGCTCTCGGCGCGGCCGCGGGGGCGGGCCTCGGCGTGACGTCGCTGGCCGGCCCGGCCGCGGCCGCCACGCCCACGAAGACCTTCGCCCCGCTGCCGCTGGACGCCAAGCCCCGGCCAGTTCCGGCCGAGGGCTACATCCTCGACCGCATCGGCACCTCGATGCACGCCGTCACCGCCAACGGCAACCAGACGTCCTTCGTGGTCACTCGGGCCGGTGTCGTGCTCATCGACGCCCCACCCAGCCTCGCCGCCCAGCTGCCCGCCGCCATCAGGCGCGTGACCACCAAGCCCGTCACGCACATCATCTACACCCACAGCCACGCCGACCACATCGCCAACGCCTTCGCGTTCGGTGACGTCATCCGGGTCGCGCACGAGGACACCGCCGCCATCCTCAGGGCCAGTCGGGACCCCAACCGGCCCCTGCCCACCGTCACCTTCCGCGACACCAGAACCCTGCACGTCGGCGGCGAGCGCTTCGAGCTCAGCTACCCCGGCCCCAACCACGAGGCCGGCAACATCATCATCCACGTCCCCGGCCAGCGCGCCGCCGTCATGTGCGACGTCGTCCTGCCCGGCTGGTCCCCGTTCAAGGCCTGGGGCACCGCCGACTCCGTGCCCGGCGTCCTGCGGGCCCACGACGTCCTCGCCCGCCTCGACATCGACACCTTCGTCGGCGGCCACGTCCACCGCCTGGGCACCCCCGCCGACATCCGCGCCTCCCGCGACTTCACCTACGACCTCTGGCACACCACCGCCCGCGCCGTCGCCCGGATCCCGCTCGCCGCCTATGCCTCCCAGGCCGAGCCCGGCAACCAGTGGGCCCTCTTCCAGCTCTACTACGACGCCGTCGCCGACGCCGTCGAGCCCGAGATCATCTCCCGCTGGTCCGCCACACTCGGCGGCGTCGACGTCTTCACCCGCGACAACGTCGTCACCATCGCCGTCTCACTCCTGCTCGACGCCCCCAGGGACATCCACTGACCTGTCGCCGCCTACGGTCATCGGCGCTGGATGTTGATGGCCCCGTCGCCGCTCGACGCGATGCCGGTGTTGTCGCCGCCGATGGCGATGCCCCGCTCGGACGCCGAGGGACCGGCGGCGGCGAGCATGTCGGACAGCTCGGCGGCGAGGGCGGAGTCCTCGCGCAGGACCTTCTTGAGCTGGGCCCGCAGCGCAGCCTGGAAGTCGGGGTCGTCGA
>NZ_KK037166.1:2546070-2556535 GCF_000568255.1 Kutzneria sp. 744 | reverse complement strand
CGATGGCCGAGACGAGGTCGGCGACGGCCGTGCGAACGGGCTCCTTGGCCTTGGCGCGGGAGAAGAGCTTGGCCAGCAGGCGCTGTCCGAGCTTGACGGACTCGGTGGCGGCGGTGTCGCCGGCCTTGGTCAGCGCGGACTCGCCCCACTTGGCGACGGCGGCGGTGGCCAAGGGACCGACCTGGGTGATGAGGGCGTCGACATCCACCGGCAGAGCCTGGCACGGAACGGACGGCGGCGGGCCTCGATTACCCGATCGGCCTAGCGGCGGCGAGGGCCTGCGCCACGGTGGGGTGATGGAACTCGAAACCGTGCCGCAGCAGGGCATCGGGCACGGCCCGCTGACCGGTCAGGGCGCCAGCGTCGGCGAGTTCGCCGGCGAAGGCACGCAGCAACCAGGCGGGGTAGACCCACGGCGTGGGCCGACGCAGGAGCTGCCCGACGGCACGGACCATCTCGGCATTGGTGACGGGCTGCGGCCCGGAAAGGTTGAGGGGACCGCGAACCTCCTTGTGCTCCAAGGCGAACTGGATGGCGGCGACCTCGTCGTGCAGGGAGATCCACGACAGGTACTGCCGGCCGTCGCCCATCCGCCCGCCGAAGCCCCACGCGACCATGGGCCGCAGCTGACCGAGCAGCCCGCCGGTGGGGGACAGCACGATTCCGGTGCGCAGCAACACAACCCGGGCATCGGCGGCGGCCACACAGGCCGCCTCGCGGTCACGGTCCATCTCGGCCAGGAACCCGGAACCGGCCGGCACGGACTCGTCGATCACGCGGTCGCCGGTGTCGCCGTAGTACGCGACGGAGGAGCTGTTGAGCAGCGCCGGAACGCCGTGGGAGGCAACGGCCTCGGCCAGCACACGGGTGGGAACCACGCGGCTGTCCAACAGCTCCTGCTTGAACGCGGGCGTCCAGCGCTTGGCGGTGGTGTCGACCGCGCACAGGTTGATCACCGCGTCGACGCCGTCCAGGGCGCCGTCGGCGATGGTCCCGGCGTCGGGATCCCACGACCGCTCGTCGGGGGCCGAGGCCGCGCGGCGGACCAGCCGGATCACCTCGTGCCCGGCGGCGCGCAGGACCGGCGTCAGCGCGGTCCCGATCACACCGGACGCGCCGGCCACCACTACCCGCATCGGACCCTCCTTGGGTTAACGGTGTTAACACCCTAGCGGTTAGGGGGTGGCGGCGCGCGCTTAGGGGGACTCAACGGCCGGTCGGTGCGCTTATATATACGTACGTCTGAAGAACGGGGATGGTCATGACCGAGAACGGTGAGATCCGATGAGCCGCGGCTGCGCGGGCCGGCAGATCCCGCAGGGCACCCCGCTGGGCGACGACTTCCACCTGTACGACACGACCCTGGTGGACGGCGCGCGGCGCGAGGGCGTCGCCTACTCGGTCAAGGACCGGCTGGAGGTGGCCCGCCTGCTGGACAACCTCGGCGTCGGCTACATCGAGGGCGGCCGGCCGGGCGCGACGCCCCAGGACATCGAGTTCTTCCGCCGCGCCGGCAGCGGCGAGCTGGAGCTGCGGCACGCCGCGCTGGTCGCCGCCGGCACTGTCGGTGAGCCCGGCCGCAAGGCCGAGGACGACCCGCAGGTGCGGGCCCTGCTCGACGCGCAGACGCCGGTGGTGACGCTGGCCGTGCCGGCCGACCGCCGGCACATCGAGCGCGTGCAGGGCATCGACGTCGCCGAGCAGGCCGAGGCGGTCGGCGACACCGTGCGTTTCCTCACTAGCGAGGGCCGCCGGGTTTTCCTTGCCGCGCAACACTTCTTCGACGGCTACGAGCACGACCGTGACGCGGCGCTGCGGGTGCTGACCGCCGGCGTCGAGGCCGGCGCCGATGTCGCCGTGCTGTGCGACACCAACGGCGGCCAGCTGCCGGGCTGGCTGAGCGAGATCGTGCAGGAAGTGGTCTTCCGCACCGGTTTCCGGATCGGCGTGCACTGCCGTGACGACGCCGGCTGCGCGGTGGCCAACACCATCGCCGCCGTGCAGGCCGGGGCGATGCACGTGCGGTGCGCCGCCAACGGCTACGGCGAGCGCGTCGGCAATCCCGATCTGTTCACGGTGATCGGCAATCTCGCCACCAAGCTGGAGCTTCCCGTGCTGCCGCAGGGCGGTCTGGCCGAGCTGACCCGGACGTCGCAGGCGGTGGCCGAGATCGCCAACGTCGGCCCCGAGATCCACCGGCCCTATGTCGGCAGCGCCGCCTTCACCGCGCCGACCACCGTGGATCCCACCATGCACAGCCACGTCGACCCGGCCGCATTCGGCAACACCGCACGGACCCTGGTCGCCGCGACGGTCGGCCGGGTCAGCATCGAGCTCAAGGCCGCCGAGTACGGGCTCGACCTGCCGGTCTCGCCGGAGGTCCTCGACCGGGTGGCGTCCCGAATCAAGGACATGGAGGCCGGCGGCTGGTCCTTCGAGGCGGCCGATGCCTCCCTGGAGTTATTGCTACGCAAGGAGGTCGGCGAGAACGTCGCCCCGTACGACGCGTTGTCCTACCGGGTCCTGCTGGCCCGCCGCCCCGACGGATCGGTCGGCTCCGAGGCCACTGTGCTGCTGGCCATCGGTGGTGCCGAGGCGCACGGGTCGGCCGACGGCAGTGGTCCGGTCGAGGCCCTGGACGCCGCCCTGCGGCAGGCCCTGGCCCCGCACCTGGCCTGGCTCGGCGACGTTCAACTGGTGGACTACAAGGTCCGCACACTGACCGCCGGCGCCGAGGCCGTGACCCGGGTGTCGATCACCTCCCGGGACGCCGGCGGCGAGTGGACCACGGTCGGCACGCACCCCAGCGTCGTCGAGGCCAGCATGCTCGCGCTGACCGACGCCCTGGCTTACAAGCAACTCCGGGAACGCGAGGTCATCATCGTCGGCGGCTGGTGATCCGGCCGGGATGTGATCCGCGCCGCGACCGCGGCCGAGCCGGAGGCGCTACAGTGGCCGTGCAGCTGGTTCGGCCGCCCGCCCGGGCGGCCGTCGTAAGAGGGAATCCGGTGCGAATCCGGGACTGCCCCGCAGCGGTGAGTGGGAACGACCGCCGTCACACGCACTGAGCCGAAAGGCTTGGGAAGCGACGGCCAGTAGGAACGAGCTGTACGCCCGCGAGTCCGAAGACCTGCCCGCTGTGCGCCTCACGACCGTGGGGCGCTGGCCGAGACCTCGCGGGTGGGTCGTCGCCGCGCAACGACCGTGACACGGTCGGGGCCTGGTCGCGCGTGCCCGCGGGTCCACGTGGACTCGCGAAGGAGAGCCCCGTGACCCCCTCAAGCCAAGCCACCGTGCACGGCTATCCCCGGCAAGGCGCCGACCGGCGGCTCAAGAAGGCCGTCGAGGCCTACTGGGCCGGCCGCATCGACGCCGACGCCCTCCTCGGCACGGCCCGTGAGCTGCGGCTTCGCAACCTGGTGGAGCTGCGTGACGCCGGCGTTGACGAAATCCCCAGCAACTACTTCTCCTTCTACGACCACGTTCTGGACACCGCTTGGCTGCTGGGGGCGATCCCACAGCGGCACCTGGACGCCGTGCCGGACGTGTCGAGCGACAAGGGCCGGCTGGACCGCTACTTCGCCATGGCCCGCGGCACCGCCGAAGCCCCGCCGCAGGAAATGACCAAGTGGTTCGACACCAACTACCACTACCTGGTCCCGGAACTGGGCCCCGACACGACGTTCACACTGGACGCCAGCAAGCCGCTGGAGGAGTTCGCCGAGGCCGTGGAGCAGGGCGTGACCACCCGGCCGGTGCTGGTCGGCCCGGTCACCTTCCTGTTGCTGGCCAAGGATCCGACCGCCACCGAGGGCTTCCGGCCCCTGGACCTGCTGGACAAGGTCATCCCCCTGTACGTCGACCTGCTGCGGCAGCTGCGCGAAGCCGGCGCCGAGTGGGTGCAGCTGGACGAGCCGGCCCTGGTCACCGACCAGCCCGCCGAAGTGCTGGCCAAGGTCGCCCGGACCTACGCGACCCTGGGCGCCGCGACCAACCGCCCGAAGATCCTGGTCGCCTCCTACTTCGACCGGCTCGGCGACGCCCTGCCGGTGCTGGCCAAGGCGCCGGTCGAGGGCCTGGCCATCGACTTCACCAACAACGCCGCCGCCAACCTGAAGGGCCTGGCCGCGATCGGCGGCATCCAGGACAAGCGGCTGGTCGCCGGGGTCGTCAACGGCCGCAACATCTGGGCCGCCGACCTGTCGGCCGCGCTGGGCACTCTGGGCACGCTGCTCGGGCTGGCCGGCTCCGTGGACGTGGCGGCGTCGAGCTCGCTGCTGCACGTGCCGCACGACGTGACGCTGGAGACCGACCTCGACCCGGAGATCGCCGGCTGGCTGTCGTTCGCCCGGCAGAAGGTGCAGGAGATCGTCACCCTGCGGCGCGGCCTGACCGAGGGCCGGGCCGCGATCGGAACTCTGTTGCACGTCAACGAAACCCGCCTGGCCTCACGGGCGAACTCGCCGATCGTCAAGGTGCCGGCCGTCCGCGAGCGGGTTGTTCCCGACCTGCACCGCGACAACCCGTACTGTCAGCGGGCCAAGGCCCAGCAGTCGCAACTCCACCTGCCGGAGCTGCCGACCACGACGATCGGCTCGTTCCCGCAGACCGCGGAGCTGCGCAAGGCCCGCGCAGCGCTGCGGACCGGCAAGCTCGACGCCGACGCCTACCGGGAGGCGATGCGGGCCGAGATCCGCGCGGTGATCGCCGAGCAGGAGCGGATCGGCCTGGACGTGCTGGTGCACGGCGAGCCCGAGCGCAACGACATGGTGCAGTACTTCGGCGAGCAGCTGACCGGATTCCTGGCCACACAACAGGGTTGGGTCCAGTCGTACGGCACCCGCTACGTACGGCCGCCGATCATCGTCGGCGACGTCTCGCGCCCGGCGCCGATGACCGTCGAGTGGGCCACCTACGCCCAGAGCCTGACCGACAAGCCGCTCAAGGGCATGCTGACCGGCCCGGTGACGATGCTGGCCTGGTCGTTCGTGCGGGACGACCAGCCCGAGGGCGACACCGCCCGCCAGGTCGCGCTGGCCCTGCGGGACGAGGTCGTGGACCTGGAAGCCGCTGGTGTCAAAGTGATCCAGGTCGACGAGCCGGCGTTGCGGGAGACCCTGCCGCTGCGTGCCGCCGACCGCGCCGCCTACCTGGAGTGGGCGGTGAATTCCTTCCGCCTGGCCACTTCCGGCGTCCGGGACGAGACCCAGATCCACACCCACATGTGCTATGCCGAGTTCGGCGACGTGCTCCAGGCGATCATTGACATGGACGCCGACGTGATCAGCCTGGAGGCAGCCCGCTCCGCCATGGCCATCGTCGCCGACCTCGCCGCGGCCGGCTATCCGAACGAGGCCGGTCCCGGCGTGTGGGACATCCACTCGCCGCGCGTCCCGTCGGTCGAGGAGATCGTCGGTCACCTGCGGGTCGCCATCGCGGCCTTCCCGGCCGAGCGTCTGTGGGTCAACCCCGACTGCGGCCTGAAGACCCGCGCCTACCCCGAAGTCAAGGCCACCCTGGAAAATCTGGTCGAAGCCACCGTCCAACTGCGGTCGTGACGTCCCCGCGGTGGGCGGCTCCGGCTGCCCACCACGGTCCCTAAACGGGATACGGCACGAAGGTGCTGCGGTTCTCGTCCACGCGCAGCGGGCGGCCGATGGGCGGTGCCGAGCGCTGTGGACACAGTGGACGGTCGCAGGTCCGGCAGCCGGGGCCGATCGGGGTCGCGGCAGCCACGTCGTCGAGGTCCATGCCGGCCGAGTAGACCAGCCGAGAAGCGTGCCGGATCTCGCAGCCCAGCCCGACGGCGAAGGTCTTGCCGGGGCCGCCGTAACCGCTGCGGCTGCGGGCCACGGTGCGGGCGATCCACAGGTAGCGCTGGCCGTCGGGCATGGCCGAGACCTGGGTCAACACCTTGCCGGGGGCGGCGAAGGCCTCGTAGACGTTCCACAGTGGACAGGTGCCGCCCGACCGTGAGAAGTGGAAACCGGTGGCGGACTGGCGTTTGGAGACGTTGCCGGCCCGGTCGACCCGCACGAACGAGAAGGGCACGCCGCGCTGGCCGGGCCGCTGCAACGTGGTCAGCCGGTGGCAGATGGTCTCGTAGCCCATGGCGAAGTGGTCGGCCAGCAGCTCGATGTCGTAGCGCAGCCGCTCGGCGGTCTCGTGGAAGGCCCGGTAGGGCAGGATCAGCGCGGCGGCCGCGTACCGGGCCAGCCCGATCCGCACCAGCGCCCGCTCCGGGCCCGGCTCCAGATGGGCCACGACGTCGTCGAGCAGGCTGGGGAATTCGAGTTGCGCGATGAGTGTGCCCATTCGGAACGCCTGTTGTCCGGGCCTCAGGTGAATGGAGAGGTGCAGCACCTTGGCCGCCGCGTCGTAGTGATGCAGTTCACCCGCCGACGCATTGTGGTATGTGTCACCTTGAGCGTTCACGACACGGACCCCGTGCATTCGCGACAGGTGCGAAGACAGGGCCGTGCGGACTTCACCCGGACGGACGCCGGCCGACTCCGCAATCGATTCAGCGGCCGCGTCCAATTCGGGAAAATGGTTCCGGTGCCGGTAGAAGAAGTCCCGGACCTGCTCGTGCGCGCCGATCGACTGCTCCACCGCCCGGTCCCCGGCCAGCGCCTCCACCTGCTCGGCCAGGCTGCGCCCGCGCCGGTGCAGCGCGATCACCGCCTCGGCCACCTCGGGCATGGAGGCGGCCAGCTCCCGCAGGTCGGCGGGGGAGATGCGGTCCATCGGCAGGGCTTCCCGCAGCTCGGCGACCAGCCGGGCGGCGTCGTCGGCGGCGAAGAAGCCGGCGTCCACGCCGAACGCCTCGGTGATCCGGACCAGCACCGGCACGGTCAGCGGCCGCGAGTCGTGCTCGATCTGGTTGAGGTAGCTGGCCGAGATGCCCAGCAGCCGGGCCAGGTCGGCCTGCCGCATGCCGCGCTCGTCCCGCAGCCGCCGCAACCGGGCCCCCGCGAAGGTCTTCTCCACCCGCACCTCCCGCTCGGCGACCGGCTTCGTGCTCGCATCCCGACCAGCACCCTAGGCCCTTCTTGCTAACGCCGCCATTAGCAGAGTTAGCAGATCCGGTCGGCAAGATTTTCAAGAATTAGCCGATTTCGCCGCATTTACAGCGCCGTGGGCCCAATGGCACGGTCGGAACAACGCATTCGAGCCACGGGAGTTGAGTCATGAGCACGGTTCCGCAGACTGCCCAGGGAATCGCCCAGGAGTGGGCAACCGACCCGCGCTGGAGCGGCGTCGAGCGCACGTACTCGGCCGAGGACGTGGTGCGGCTTCGCGGCACCGTCCAGGAGGCGCACACGCTGGCCGACCGCGGCGCCCGCCGGCTGTGGGACCTGATCCACAGCGAGGACTACGTGCACTCGCTGGGCGCGCTGACCGGCAACCAGGCCGTGCAGCAGGTCCGCGCCGGCCTCAAGGCGATCTACCTGTCCGGCTGGCAGGTCGCGGCCGACGCCAACCTGGCCGGCCAGACCTACCCCGACCAGAGCCTCTACCCGGCCAACTCGGTGCCGGCGGTCGTCCGCCGCATCAACAACGCCCTGCTGCGGGCCGACCAGATCAGCCACGCCGAGGGCGTCGACGCCGGCATCGACTGGCTGGCCCCGATCGTGGCCGACGCCGAGGCCGGCTTCGGCGGCGTGCTCAACGCCTACGAGCTGATGCGGGCCATGATCGCCGCCGGCGCCGCGGGCGTGCACTGGGAGGACCAGCTGGCGTCCGAGAAGAAGTGCGGCCACCTCGGCGGCAAGGTGCTCATCCCGACCAACCAGCACGTCCGCACGCTCAACGCGGCCCGGCTGGCGGCCGACGTCGCCGGCGTGCCGTCGCTGGTGATCGCCCGCACCGACGCCCAGGCGGCCAGCCTGCTCACCACCGACGTCGACGAGCGTGACCGCGAGTTCACCACCGGCGAGCGCACCGCCGAGGGCTTCTACCGCGTGCGCAACGGGATCGAGCCGTGCATCGCCCGCGGCCTGGCCTACGCCCCGCACGCCGACCTGCTGTGGATGGAGACCTCGCTGCCCGACCTGGAGGTGGCCCGCCGGTTCGCCGAGGCGGTCAAGGCCCAGTACCCGGACCAGCTGCTGGCCTACAACTGCTCGCCCTCGTTCAACTGGCGCAAGCACCTCGACGACGCCACCATCGCCAAGTTCCAGCGCGAGCTCGGGCACATGGGCTACAAGTTCCAGTTCATCACCCTGGCCGGCTTCCACGCCCTCAACCACTCCATGTTCGACCTGGCCCGCGGCTACGCCGACGAGGGCATGACCGCCTACGTGGAGCTGCAGGAGCGCGAGTTCGCCGCCGAGGCCCAGGGCTACACCGCGGTCAAGCACCAGCGCGAGGTCGGCACCGGCTACTTCGACCTGGTCAGCACCGCCCTCAACCCGACCGGCGAGACGACCGCGCTGGCCGGTTCCACCGAGCAGGCCCAGTTCTGAGGGAGACGCCGTGCGCGACATCCGGATCACCGGCGCCCGCGAGGCCCGGTTCGACGAGATCCTCACCCCCGACGCGATCGCCTTCGTGGTGCGGCTGGACGACGAGTTCGCCGGCCGCCGGGCCGAGCTGCTGGCCGCCCGCCGGGAGCGCCGGGCCCGCTTCGCCGAGGGCGAGCTGCCCGACTTTCTCCCGCACACCAAGCACATCCGCGAGGACGAATCCTGGCGGGTCGCCCCGCCGGCCCCCGGTCTGGCGCGCCGCCGGGTGGAGATCACCGGCCCACCCGAGCGCAAGATGGCGGTCAACGCGCTCAACTCCGGGGCCGACGTGTGGATGGCCGACTTCGAGGACGCCACCGCGCCGACCTGGCACAACGTGATCTCGGGCCACCTCACCCTGATCGACGCGCTGGACCGTCGCATCGACTTCACCGCCGACAGCGGCAAGCGCTACGAGCTGTGCGAGGAGCCGGCGACGATCGTGGTGCGGCCCCGAGGCTGGCACCTTGTGGACAAGAACGTCGTCATCGACGGCCGGCCGATCTCCGCGTCCCTGCTGGACTTCGGACTGGCGCTGTTCCACAGTGGACGGAGGATGACCGAGCGCGGCCACGGGCCGTACTTCTACCTGCCCAAGCTGGAGAGCCACCTCGAAGCCCGGCTGTGGAACGACGTCTTCGTGTTCGCGCAGGACCGGATGGGCATCCCGCGCGGCACGATCCGCGCCACCACGCTGATCGAGACCATCACGGCCGCGTTCGAGATGGACGAGATCCTCCACGAGCTGCGCGAGCACAGCGCCGGCCTGAACGCCGGCCGCTGGGACTACATCTTCAGCGTCATCAAGAACTTCGGCGCGCGGCCGGAGTTCGTGCTGCCCGACCGCGCCCAGGTCACCATGACCGTGCCGTTCATGCGGGCCTACACCGAGCTCCTGGTCCGGACCTGCCACCGGCGCGGCGCGCACGCCATCGGCGGCATGGCCGTGTTCCTGCCCAGCGCCGATCCCGAGACCAACGCCACCTCGCTGGACATCGTCCGGCAGGACAAGGAAAGGGAGTCCATCGACGGGTTCGACGGCTCGTGGGTGGCGCACCCGGCGCTGGTCGAGACCTGCCGCGCCGCGTTCCCCCGCTCGGATCAGCTCGACCGCCTGCGCACCGACGTCGTGGCCACCGCCGCCGGCCTGCTGGCCGTCGACCGCACGCCGGGCCGCGTCACAGAGCCGGGCCTGCGCGGCAACGTCGCCGTCGCCGTGCACTATCTCGACGCCTGGCTCGACGGCACCGGCGCCGCCGCGCTGAACGGCCTGATGGAGGACGCCGCCACCGCCGAGATCGCCCGCTGCCAGGTGTGGCAGTGGCTGCGACACCGCACGCCGCTGGCCGACGGCGGAGTGGTCACCGCCGACCTCGTCGAGGACATGGTCGAGAAGGAGCTGCTGTCGCTGAAGCCGGAGCGTCGGGAGCCCGTGCGCGAGCTGTTCCGGCGCAACGCCCTGGCCTCGGGCCTGCCGACCTTCCTCACCACCGCGGCCTACGCGAGGCACCTCGTGTGACCTGCGCTCTATGGGGCCTTGAGATGCGCCGCATGATGTTGATCGCGGCGTCGTGCCCGTCGAACAGGCTGGCTGCGGTGATGAACCGGACCGGGTTGCTCGGCTTGTGGAGAGCAACTGCGGCGTTCATGGGGACTCCTAGGGGTGGCCTCCTAAATACTTTGCCTTCCTACTATCGGGAGTGCAACTAACACCGGGGAGGCCTCGCTCACACGACCCGACCGAACCGGTCATGACCGGCGGAAACGACCACCTCGACGCCGTACGGGTTAACGGCGTTCATCCATCCGGCGACCAGCGCGATGCGGTTATCGGTTGAGCCTGTCGGTAACGCCTACCCGCAAGTAGGGTCCCACTCCGGTGCCGCCACACCACCCTGTTCCCATCAGGACTGAGGAGATCCCTATGCGGGTGAGCAAGGTCGCGGTCGCGGTGCTGG
>NZ_KK037166.1:2542534-2545523 GCF_000568255.1 Kutzneria sp. 744 | reverse complement strand
TCGGCGCCCAGTTGCGGGTCGGCCGAGGTGTCCACGGGTTCGGGCAGCCACGGGCCCACGTAGCTCTCCCGCCGCGCGTAGGCGGTCTGCGTGGCGTTGATGGCCAGCCGGGTGGTCGTGGTGGCGAGATAGGCCGCCGGGTTCTCGACCACGGACCGATCGCAGGTCTGCCAGCGGATCCAGACCTCCTGCAACAGATCCTCGGCGTCGACGGCCGTGCCCAGCATGCGATAGGCGATGCCGAACAGGCGAGGTCGCACGGTGGCGAAGACCTCGGCCGCGTCGTCCAGGGTCGTGGTCTCCATGCTCACTGATCCCTTTCGCCGGGGAGCGCGGCAGGGCCGGGCGGCGCGCTGCCGTTCGCAGCGTACGCCAGCCCGGCCGCCTTCCCCGTCCCGACGGATCAGTCGGGCATCATCCGTTGGACTGAATGCCAACGGAAACTGCGTTCGTGAAAAGGAAAACCGCGTCCGACACGGCTTCGATCCGATGCCGGCCGTCGGGCAGCGACAGCAGGTCGCCCGGCACCGCCTCCCAGCTGTCCCGCCCCGCGACCAACCGCACCCGGCCTTGCAGGACGTACACCGTGGTCTCGCCGCGGTGCTCCTGCTCGTGCAGATGTTCGTTGGCCAGCAAGGCGATCACCGTCTGACGCAGCGAATGCTCGTGGCCGCCGTGCACGGTGTGGGCGCTGCGGTTCTGCGGGCAGTTGCGGGCCGTGGCCAGCTGTCCGTGGGCCACCGCCGTGAGCGACGTCTTGGTCATGGCCGGGGCGCTCGCCTGCTCTTGCGCTCCGCCAGCTCCTCCGCGCTCACCGGGATCAGCATCGGCTGGCCCGGCACGCAGAACATCGTCACCACGAACTGGGATTCCCCGTCCGTCAGGTGATTGCCGTCCTGGTAGTGGATGACGTCGCCGCCCGGCTCCCAGAACGTCTCGCCCGCCTTCACCACGCGCTCCGGCTCGCCCTCCAGCTCGAAGACGATCTCGCCCTTGAGCACGTAGCCGTAGGCCGGGCCCGAGTGGCGGTGCGGCGGCGCGCCCGGGCTGCCCGGCGGCAGCGTGACGTGGATGGTCATGGCCTCGGCCTGCTCGTGGATCTGCGGGACGCCGGTCACCGTCGAGAGCAGGTCGATCTGCGGCGGCGGGCCGTCGGCGTACGGGTTGGGCAGGTTGTGATCATGCTGGGTGCTCAAGGCTGCCTCCTGGTCGACGGTGTTCGTCAGCTAGGACAGGGCAGGCCCGCGATCTGTGACAGCTGAGTCGCCGATCACACCTTGTCACGCGCGGGCGGGTCGCGTTGTCCATACGGGTATGCAGCGGATCCTGATCGTCGGTGGTGGCTATGCCGGCTTCTACGCCGCCCGGGGCCTGGAGAAGCGCCTGCGGGCGGGCGAGGCCTCGGTGACGGTCGTCGATCCGCGACCGTACCTGACCTACCAGCCGTTTCTGCCCGAGGTGCTGGCCGGCTCGATCGAGGCCCGGCACGCCGCCGTGTCCATGCGCGGGCATCTGCGGCGCACCAAGGTGATCGCCGGCCGGGTGCGGCTGATCGACCACGCCCGGCGGACCGCGGTCGTGCAACCGCCGGACGGCGCGGAGTTCTCCGTCGACTACGACGTGATCGTGGTGACGGCCGGGGCGGTCACCCGCCGGCTGCCGGTGCCGGGCATCGCCGAGCAGGCCATCGGGTTGAAGCACGTGGAGGAGGCCGTGGCCATCCGCGACCGGATGCTGACTTCTGTCGACCGGGCGGCCGCGCTGCCGCCGGGGCCGATGCGGCGGAAGCTGCTCACGGTGGTGTTCGTCGGCGGCGGCTTCTCCGGCGTTGAGGGCTTCGGTGAGCTGCTGTCGCTGGCATCTTCGCTGCTCAAGCGGTATCCGGAGATTTCGGCCTCGGAGCTGCGGTTCCATCTCGTGCAGGCCACCGACCGGATCCTGCCCGAGGTGTCGGTGAACGCCGCGGTGCAGTTGTGCACCTGAACTGCACCGTCCAGTCCGCAGTGGACGGTGCGGTGCAGCTGACCGACGGCTCCTCGTTCGACGCGGCGCTCATCGTGTGGACCGCCGGCAACGACGCCAACCCCGTGGTCAGCAAGCACACCGATCTGCCGATCAATTCTCGCGGTCTGGTCATCGTGCGGCCAGACCTGCGGATCGGCACCGAGACCGAGGTCGTGCCGGCCGCATGGGCAGCCGGCGACGACGCCGCCGTGCCGGACCTGGCCCTTCCCGGCGCCTTCACCGTGCCCAACGCCCAGCACGCGTTCCGGCAGGGCAAGCTGCTGGCCCGCAACATCGCCGCCGCGCTACGAGGGCGCCCTTCGAAGCGCTACCGGCACCCCAGCCTCGGCTCGGTGGCCACGCTCGGCCTCGGGCGCGGCATCTTCCAGTACAAGAAAATCACCATCAAGGGCCCGGTGGCGTGGTTGATGCACCGCGGCTACCACGTGCTGGCCGTGCCGACGTGGGAACGCAAGGTCAGGGTGCTGGCGGTGTGGCTGACCGCCGCGCTGTTCGGCCGCGACATCGTGTCGCTGGCCGCCGTCGAACACCCGCGCGACGCATTTCTTCGGGACGGATCCGCTCCGGCTGTCACAAACCGAGCCTCCGTCCTGTCCTAGCTGATGAGCCAACACGGGAAGGACACAAGCATGAAGATCGTGGTCATCGGGGGCACCGGGCTGATCGGCTCGAACGCCGTGGCGAAGCTTCGGGCGGAAGGCCACGAGGCCGTGCCGGCGGCGCCGAGCACCGGCGTGAACACCCTCACCGGCGAGGGCCTCAAGGAGGTCCTCCAGGGCGCCGACGTGCTCGTGGACGTCTCAAACTCGCCGTCGTTCGCCGACGACGACGTGCTGAACTTCTTCACCACGTCGACCACCAACCTGACCGAGGCCGCCGAGGAGGCCGGCGTCGGGCACTACGTTGCGCTGTCCATCGTCGGCATCGACCGGATGCCCGACATCGGCTACTACCGGGCCAAGGT
>NZ_KK037166.1:2526915-2542434 GCF_000568255.1 Kutzneria sp. 744 | reverse complement strand
GTTGAACGCGGGTAAGGCGTCCTTCCCTGCATCGGTGTGGTCAGCGGTGGTGGGCCGCGATGTGGCGGGCCAGCACGTCGTCGCCGAAGTCGTTCACCGGGTCCCGCCACACCGTGTGCACGTGGTTGGCCTCGCGCTGGGTGTTGTCGTACTCGGCCAGCAGGCGTGGGCCCTGCAGCCGGTAGTAGTGCGGCCGCCCCGGTTCTCTCGAACCCGCCCAGGCGAAGTGCACGTCCTTGATGGCGTCCCCGGCGAACTTCTTCGCTTCCTGCTCGGCCAGCTCGTCCGGGACCCTTGCGAGGAACGTCATGAGCACCGCTCGCAACTGGTCTCGTTGTGCTTCGGTCATGTCGTTGGCTGCCAAGCCTTTCGACTTCGCGGTCAGGCTCAGCCGGTCGTGATGCTCCGGCGTGATGCCGATGTGGGCGTCGGCCTGGCGTTGGAACTCCTCCACCGCGTCGGCCAGCCTCGGGTCGTCGAACCGCCCCCGCCACACCTCGGGCAGCCCCATCGCCTTGTCGCCTTCGCTTACGCGGGGCCGATTCCCCGTCACGAGGTCGGTCGGCGCCACCGCGCTGATCACCGCCTTGGTCGCCGTCTCATCGTCGAACGAGCCGATCAGGTCCCGGGCCAGGTCTTCGAGGGCGCCAAGCGGCCGCAGCACGTGCCCGCCCAGCAGTGGCGAGACGAGCATCGGACGCTCGTGCAGTCGATCACGAAGTCGGCGTGGCGCCTGGAGATCCAGGGCACCTACAACGAACCGAGCGAGCGCGAGCCCCTTCGGCGGTACCTGGAAGGAGAACCCGACGACCTCGAGTGGTTCGCGCGGTGGCTGACCAGGATTCGGGAGGTGACCTCGGCGGGGATCCGCTTCGAGCGGGTGCGGGTGCTCACGGACCCGCTCACCGACTACCTCGCGTATCAGCTGGCTCGCATCACCGAGCCGGCGGTCGAGGCCGGCGAGGACATTCGGATCCTGACGGCGGCAGCGGCGGTCGAGCTCGCGTTGCCGCCGGTGGACTTCTGGGTCCTCGACGACGAGCGCGTGCTGCTGCCCACGTTCGTCGACCACACGCTCGTCGGCGGCGAGCTCATCGACGACCCCGCTGAAGTCGTCCGCTTCCGGAGTGTCCGGGCACGGGCATGGGATCATGCTGTCCCGTTCCGGGAGTACATGAGACTGTGATCGAGGAGAGCGTGGTCAGCGACTTCGAGACGCGGCGCCTTGCGTTCGGCGACAAGCTGCGCAGGCTGCGCGAACAGGCCGGCCTGAAGGGCAGCGAGCTCGCGGAGCGTCTCGGCTGGGCAGGCTCGAAGGTGTCGAAGATCGAAACCGGCAAGCAGACCGCGACCGACACCGACCTCAGCGACTGGTGCGTGGAGGTCGGCGCGCCCGTGTCGACCGCCGACGAGCTACGGGCCGAGCTGCGCAACCTGAGGGTCCAACAGCTCGGCTGGAGTCGGCAGTTGCGTGCCGGCCATCGGGCACGGCAGGAGCTGAGCGCGTCGACTTGGCGCACCGCGATCCAAATCCGTGGCGTCGCTTCGAAGCTTGTGCCCGGCGTGTTGCAGACCGCCGACTACATGCGCGCGGTCTTCGAGCGGCAAGCGAGTCTGCTGCGTGTTCCCCGGGACATCGACGCATCCATCGCCGCGCGGCTGGAGCGGCAGCAGCTGCTGTATCAGCCGGGCCGAGACATCGAGATCCTCGTCGCCGAGACCGCGCTGACCAACCCGCCGTGCTCGCCGCAGGTGATGGCCGCACAGGTCGACCGGTTGGTGTCGGTGGTCGGGCTGCCCACGGTCCGGTTCGGCATCGTGCCGCTGTACCGTCCGCTGCCCGTTCTGCTGCAGGACAGCTTCTGGATCTTCGACGACGCCGTGCAGGTCGAGGCGGTCACGACCGACGACCGCATCACGGACCCCGACCAGGTGGCCGTGTTCAACCGGCTCGCCGACGAGCTGTGGTCGGCGGCCGTCACCGGCAATGAGGCCCAAGCTGTGTTGCTCGCGGTCGGCCGACGGTGGGCCGAGGCGCGATAGGCCTTCAGCCTGCCGGGGGTGCGAGGCGGACGCGGTCGCGGCCGGCGGCTTTGGCGGCGTAGAGGGCGGTGTCGGCGGCGAGTTGGAGGTCGTCGAGGCTGGTGATGCCGGGGCTGGGGTAGAGGGCGCCGCCGATGGAGACGGTCTGGTCGGTGACCTGGCCGTCGCCGGGGATGTCGACGGTGAGGGAGCGGACGCGGTGGCGGAGGCGCTCGGCGATCTCGTGCAGCTCGGAGGGGGAGACCTCGGGCAGCAGGATGGCGAACTCCTCGCCGCCCCAACGGCATGCGGCGTCGTAGCTGCGGACGGCGTCGTTGATGGTGTCGGCGACGGCGCGGAGGACCTGGTCGCCGGCTAGGTGGCCGTGGGTGTCGTTGAGCCGCTTGAAGTGGTCGAGGTCGAGCATGAGCACGCCGAGGCAGGCACGGGAGGCCTCGGCGCGGGTGAAGGCGCCCTCGGCGATCTGGTGCCACCAGTTGGGCGTGTAGAGCCCGGTCTTGCCGTCAGTCTGGGAGGCGCGGCGGAACTGGGGCAGCAACACGCTGCGGTGCAAGGCATAGAGGCCGACGACGACGCCGATGAGCAGCCGCGGGTCGTACTCGACGAGCCCGGCGGCGGCGAGGCCGATGCCCATGGCGCCGGCTTCGAGGACCTGCTCGCCGAACTCGCCGACGATCTGGCCGGCCCGCAGGTCGGGCGAGGAGACGAGGATCGCGCCGAGGATGAGGGAGTAGTTGATCAGCCACCGGACCAGGGCGGCAGCCAGGATGAAGGCGATGCCGATCCAGCCCTCCGGCAAGCCGGGATGCGGCCCGGGGGCGGCCAGCAGCAGGACGGCGGACGCCTGCGTGGCCAGTAGCACGGTGGCGGCGCTGAACACCCACTTGTACAGCGGCCGACGGCCCCGCCACACGCGGAACCACACGTAGGTCTGGGTGAACACGACCAGGGCGGTGGCCAGCGGCGCGGGCAGGATCAACACGGCGGTGAAGTGCCACACGGTCAGGCCGTCGACGAAAGGCCCGGCCCCGGACGCCAGTTTGCGGGCGCGCTCGATCGACCGTGACAGCTCGACGTGGGCCAGCACGCAGCCGAAAAGAACACCGAGCCGGATCCAATCAGTCTCGGTGACGGGCAGGATTCCGGCCGTGGCACCGGTGGCGATCACCGCCAGGGCGTCGACGATCAGCACGTACGCCAGCACGTGCCGAGGCGTGGTCCACACCTCGAAGCCGCGGACCCATCCCACGCACAGCAGCGTAACCGAACTGGCGCATCCGGAGTCTGCGCTGGTAGGAGACCATATGAACCGCACCCGGTTGGCCCAGCGTCCCCTAGGACACCCGCCTGGAGAACGAGGAGGTGAGCTGCGATGCGTGAGAACACCTGGCGCGAGAACACCTGGAAGTGACCCGTTCGGCGGAGTCTCAGCTCGCCGCGCGTCGCCAGGCAACACCGGCGGCGACGGCGGCGACCACGCCGGCCGCCCCCGCGAGTCCGACCACGGCGGCCGGCGTGAGGACCTGAGCCAGCAGACCGGCCAGCACGATGCCGACGCCCTGCGCCGCCTGCATCGCCGCGCTGGCCAGGCCGATCGCCTGCCCCCTCGACTCGTCCGGCACCCGCTGCACGAAAGCGCCCTGCACCACCATGTCGTGCGCGCTGGCCAGGCCGGACACCGCCCACAGCGCCACGGACACCGCCAACACGGGGGCCCAGCCGCTCGGAACCAGGACCGCGCACGTCGCGACGGTCAGCGGCGCCATCAGCCGTAACCGCAGGTCGGGGCGGACGCTCTTGAGCCAGATCATGCCGACGATCGAGCCGGCCGGGACCGCCGCCAGCAGCCAGCCCACCGCGCCCGTGCCCTGGCCCAGCTGGGCCGCGTACGGCACTGCCAGCGACTCCGGCACCACATAGAAGCCGTTCACGCAGGCGATCGCCACGAGGGCCCTGAGCTGCGGATTTTCGGTGACGATACGGATTCCGGCACCCAGGTTCACCCGCTGCCCGGCTCGCGGCGGCCGATGCCGGCCGACGCCCAGTCGAACCAGGGCGGCCGACGCCGCGAAGGTCGCCGCGTCGATCATCAACGTGGTCGAGGTGCCCAGGTACGTCACCAGCGTCGCACCGATCGCGATGCCGCCGACCAGGCCGAGCTGGTCGGTCGTGCGCATTACCGCCAGGCCGACCATGTACCGGTCGCCCGGCAGCACCGCAGGCAACACCGCGTTGCGCGCAGCCGAGAACGGCGCGAACGGCAGTTGCACCAGGCACAGCAGCACCACCAGCACCGCGATCGGCTGGCCCGGGATCACCATGACCGCCACCAGCGCCGCGCGGGTCAGGTCCGCCGCCACCATCACCGTCCGGCGGTCGAACCGATCCGCCAGTCCCGCCAACAACGTCCCGCCGGCCAGGTTGGGCAGGATCGTCATCGCGTACGTCAACGCGGTCCACGCCGGCGAGTGGGTGCGCTCGAACACCAGCACCGACAGCGCCACCCGGGCCAGCTGATCGCCGATCCTCGACTGCGCGTGGGCCAGCCACAGCACGCGGAACTGGCCCACCGCCGCCACGTCCCGCCACCGCGCCGCCGCCACACCACCCGCCACCCCGACACCATCGCACGAAGTGACGACCCGGTCACTCAAATGCCAGCGCCCACTCGCCGGCCGGCGCCCGCTTTTTCGCCACATGCGCTTCCCATATGGCGGCTGATGCCACATGGGAAGCGCATGTGGCGTTAGGTAGGGTTGGATGCGGAGTCGGTTCCGCTTAGATCCCCTGGAGGCCGCCGTGGCGGAGCGTCGCAAGCTGCGGGCGGACGCCCAGCGCAACGAGGATCGCCTGCTGGTCGCCGCGGCCGCGGCCTTCACCCGGGACGGCGCGAACGCCTCCGTGAAGGACATCGCCAAAGAAGCGGGGGTGGGCGTCGGCACCCTCTACCGGCGATTCCCGTCCAAGGAGCTGCTGATCGAGGCCACGTACCGCAACGAGGTGCAACGCCTGTGCGACGCCGCGCCCGACCTGGCGACCGAGCTGCCGCCCGCGGGGGCGCTGCGGGCGTGGATGGAACGCTTCATCGACTTCATGACCACCAAGGACGGCATGGCGGACGTGCTCCGCGTCGTCCTGACGGACGAGGGCGAGAAGCTGGAGACCCGGGCGATGCTGGCGACCGCCATCGAACGCCTGCTCACGGCGGACATGCGGCCCGACGCCAACGCCCACGACGTGCTGATGGCCCTCGGCGGCATCAGCCTGATCGCCGCCAGCGAGGGTCGGCGCGACCTGGCCGGCCGGCTGATCGACCTGCTGCTGCACGGCATCCTCGTGTAACCCCGCTCCGTACCCGTCTTCGGGACGGGTGGAGGATGGTGGGCAGCGTGGGCGAGCGGCAACGAGCCGAGCCGAGGGGGCTGCACCTGGTGGGCGAGGAGGTCTACGCCGACTGGGAAGCGGTCTACCGGGACAACATCGGCCGGATTCACCGGCTGATGTACGCCAAGGTCGGCAACCGGCCGGATGCGGAGGATCTGACGACCGAGGTGTTCCTGACGGCGCTGCGGCCGCTGCGGATCTCGGCCAGCGTCGGCGAGGTCCGGTCCTACCTGCTGGCCACGGCCCGCACGGTGCTGGCGGACTACTGGCGGCGCACCCTCGGTCGCGAGATCACCACTCTCGACGAGGAGTTGGGCATGTCGACGCCGGAGCCGGCGCCGACGGACCCGACCGCGCCGGCCCGGGCGGCGGCGATACTGGCCGAGCTGCCCGAGCGCTATCGGCGGATCCTCGAGCTGCGGTTTCTCGGCGCGTGCTCGATCAAGGAGGCCGCGGCCGAGATGGGGGTCTCCATCGGCAACGCGAAGGTGCTGCAACACCGAGCCCTTCGGCAGGCCGCGACGGTGGCGGAAGGGATGCTGTCGTGAAGACTCCAGTGTGGCGGTACGTCGAGGACCTGCTGGCCGGGCGCCGGCCGCGCCGGTTCCGGCCCGACGAGGACGATGCCGCGCAGGTGCGGGCGGCGATCCTGTTGCGGGCGGCGGAGGATCCCGGGGAGCCGTCGGCGGAGTTCGTGGCGAGCCTGCATGACCGGCTGGCCGCCGAGATGGACGGGGAGAAGCCGGCCAACCGCCGGCGTTTCGTCAAGGTCACGACGGCGGCCGCGGCCGCCGTGGCGGTCGGAGCCGGCGTCGACCACGTGATCACCGACGCTGTGACGGCCGCGGCGCCGAAGGACCAGAACCTGGTGCCGGACGACGGGGAATGGCGGCCCGTGGTGGCCTCCGCGGACCTGCCCGACGGCAGCGTGCGGCCGTTCGATCTCGGTGCGGTGGCGGGGTTCCTGCGGCGTGACGGCGCCGAGGTGTCGGCGGTGTCGGCCGTCTGCACCCATCTCGGCTGCCGGCTGCGGCTGGACGCCCCGGAGCGCAAGCTGAACTGCCCGTGCCACCGCACGTCGTTCAATGTGGACGGATCCTTGGCCACGCATGAGCTTCCGGTGGCCCCGCCGCCGCTGCCGCACGTGCTGGCCCGGGAGTCCAACGGCCACGTCGAGGTTTTCGTGCCGCCGTCGGCGTAACCCCGCCCCGTATCCCATGGCATGAGGAAATCCCGTGGGACAAGGGAAATCGCGGTGGTCGGTCTGGCGCTCGTGGCGCTGGCCGCCTGTAGCCCGGCCCAGTCGTCGACCGCCACGAGCCCGACGTCCGGCATGGACATGCCGTCCAGCTCACAGTCCACACCGGACAAGCCGGTGGCGACGAACACCGTGTCCATCAAGAACTTCGTCTTCGATCCGGCCAGCATCACGGTCAAGGTCGGCACCACGGTCACCTGGACCAACGCCGACCAGGACCCGCACACCGTCACCAGCGACGGCAAGTCCGGCCCGCTCAACTCCAAGCCGCTCAACCAGGGCGACACCTATCGGTACACCTTCACCCAGGCCGGCACGTTCTCCTATCTCTGCACCATCCACCCGTTCATGACCGCGACCGTGACGGTGACGCCGTGAGTGAATCCACAGAGGACGAACGCGGCATGACCCGCCGGCAGCTGATGCGCCACACCGCCTGGTTCGGCGCGGCCGTGGTGCTCACGGTCGCCGGCGGCGAGGTGATCAGCCACATCTCCGCCGGCCCGGCCGGCGCGGCCGCCCCCGACCCGTTCGCCGATCCGCACGCGCTGCGGTTCGTGCAGGTCAGCGACAGCCATATCGGCTTCAAGGGCACGGCCAACACCGCCGTCGAACAGTCCTTCACCCACGCCGTGAACCAGGTCAACGCGCTGCCGTTCCGGCCGGACTTCGTGATGCACACCGGGGATCTCACCCACCTGTCGACGCCGGGCCAGTTCGACCAGGTCAAGCAGATGATGAGCCGTCTCAACACGTCCCAGACGCTGACCGTGCCCGGCGAGCACGACTCCGTGGACGACGCGGGCCAGAAGTACCGGGCGGCCTTCGGCGCGGGCACCGCGGGCGACGGCTGGTACAGCTTCGACCTGAAGGGCGTGCACTTCCTGGCCCTGGTCAACACCTTGAGCCTGGAGAAGCTGGGCCACCTCGGCGCCGACCAGTTGGAGTTCATCCGCAAGGACGTCGCCAGGCTGTCCTCGGACACGCCGATCGTGGTGTTCAGCCACATCCCGCTGTTCGCCATGTATCCGGCCTGGGGCTGGGGCACCGATGACGCCGTGCAGGCGCTGTCCTACCTCCGCCGGTTCTCCTCGGTGACGTGTCTCAACGGGCATGTGCACCAGCTGTTCACCAAGACCGAAGGCAACATCACCTTCCACAGCGCGACCACAACCGCGTATCCACTGCCCAAACCCGGCGTCGGCCCCGCGCCGACCCCGGTCACGCTGCCGGCCGGCAAGCTCGCCGACGCGCTCGGCATCCGCGAAGTCGCCTACCGGCCGGGAAATCCGGGATTGGCCGTGAAGGACGTGAAGCTGTCATGACCAGGTACATCTGCGCGGTGCTGCTCGCCGCCGCCGGTTTTGTCCACGCAGACCTGTACCTGCACGGTTATCGGGCGATTCCCCTTGTCGGGCCGGCGTTTCTGCTCCAGGCCAGCGGCTCGTTCGCGATCGCCGTGCTGCTGCTGGTGAGCAACGTGCTGATCCTGCGGCTGGCCGCCGCCGGACTCGCGGCCGGCGCGCTGGCAGGCTTCGTCATGTCCCGCACGGTCGGCATCGGCACCTTCGTCGAGCGCGGTTTCGATCCCGCACCGCAGGCATTGATCAGCGTGCTCCTGGAGGTCGCCGTCGTGGTTCTGCTTGCGGCTCCCTGGCTTGTCGGCCGGCTCCGGACGGTGCGTGCCTAGAACGCCTCGGGATATGTCCACTTTTGACCATACGTGGGCGTGAACCGACCTCGTTCGGACGCGCCGTGGGGGAGAGGGTGAAGCGGTGCCCGGCGGACACCCCGTCCGCCGCGAACCGATGAGGACACCCCATGAGCAACAAGGATCTGGTGCTGCAGGCCGTCGGCGAGCTGTTCGGCGACGCCGACCCCGGCGCGGTGGACCGCTGGGTGGCGCCCGACTACCGTCAGCACAGCGCGCTGGCCGCCGACGGTCCCGAGGGTCTGCGGGCCCTGGTTTCCCAGCTGCCCAGCGGTTTCCGCTACGAGCTGGCCCGCGTGCTGGTCGACGGCGACCTAGTCGCGCTGCACGGCGTCTACCACGGCTTCGGCCCGGTGCCGCTGGTCGCGTTCGACCTGTTTCGGGTGGCGGACGGCAAGCTCGCCGAGCACTGGGACGCACTGACCCCGCTGGTGGAGAACACCGCCAGCGGTCGCACGCAGACCGACGGCCCGTCGGCGCCGTTCGCCTCCGGGCTGACCGAGCACAACCGGTCCCTGGTCGCCGTTTTCGCACAGAAGGTGTTGCAGGACGCGGATTACTCCGTGCTGACGGACTTCATCTCCACCGAGTCCTACCACCAGCACAACCCCGAGGCGGCCGACGGCCTCGACGGTTTCAGCGCCGCCGCCGGGGAGTGGGCCAAGCAGGGCAAGCACCTGGCGTACAAGACGATCCACCGCGTCATCGCCGACGGCGACCTGGTGCTCGTGCAGTCCGAGGGCGAGTTCGGCGTGCCGGTCGCGTACTGGGACCTGTTCCGGGTGGAGGACAACAAGATCGTCGAGCACTGGGACGTCATCGCGCCGATCCCGGCCCAGCTGCCGCACGGCAACGGCCTGTTCTGACCATCAGGCGGCGAGGTCCAGCCGCAGCACCGGCTCGCCGTCCTCCACCTCACCCGTCGGCTCGAACCCGTACTTCCGGTAGAACAGCCCCCGGCCCGTCCAGCGCGCACCGCTTCCCGGTTCTCGCCCGTGTTCTCGACCAACCGCACCGTGCCCGACATTCCGCTCACCCTGTTCGCCTCCGCGTCGGGCGGAGGCGAACCGCCCTATCGGGCGGACCGGCAGTGGGTGGCCCAGGATCCACGAGGCGTGAACCGGCCGCCGCCACTCCTCTACACCTACGTCAGCGACTTCCTACGCCACGCGGGTATGGAGGGTCAGACGGGAACGGTGCTGTCCGTCCTCGTCGCCACGTCAGTGCTGGGCATCCCGATGGTCGGCGCGCATAGCGACCGTCACCTCCGCAAGCTCGTGCTCTCCGACGTTCCCGCTCTGGTCCACATCGCCGCCGGGGCCTGGCCGGTCCAGGATCCCCGCTGCTGTTCGTTCAGCCGGCCTCGGGCGGGGTCACGGGCAGAACCCTGGCCGATCACTTGAATGCTCACATCGGCGTTGCTACGTTTTGTGAACATTCAAGTAACTCGTGGGTGATGTCATGCCACTGTCCGCAGTCCGGCCGCCGGCCGGGGCCTGGGAGGAGCACGCCATCCGCTCGCTCGCGGACGGCGTGGGCGCCAACGCCTGGGCCCGCCGCGCCCAACTGGTGCTGGCGGCCTGGCGCGGCGAGTCCGTCACCTCGATCGCCAGCGACGCCGGCCTGACCCCGCACACGGTCAAGCGCTGGCTGGCCGCGTTCGACGAGCAGGGCGTGCAAGGCCTGATGGCGCAACCGGGTTCGGGCCGCCGTTCCACCATCACCGAGCGGGACCGCGACCGGATCGTCGCCGTCGCCGGCAAGCGCCACTGGACGCTGGAGGCGCTCGCGGAGGCGGTCCGCGCCGACGGCATTCGCCTCAGCGCGAGCCAGCTCCGCAAGATCCTCATCGCCGCCGGCGTCAGCTGGCGCTGACCGGCGCCTTGTTTCGGTGTCATCGAGTAAACCCATGCCCGGCGCACGGTCTACATCGGACACTCGTCGGTGCGGCCCCGGATCGCCGTGCCTGCGCTCGGTCCACCGAGGCGTGACCAGCCCGGCGAATCCCCTGCGCGGATCGCGCGACGCCCCTATGCTCCGATGTGAACGATCCACAACTGAGCAGGGGGAAAGACAAGTGTCGCTCACACGTGCGCTGACATCCGTGGGACTCGCCGCGCTGGCCGCCGTCGGCTTCGCGTTGCCGGCCGCTGCCGCGCCCACGGCCAACCAGGGCGTGTTCACCGCCGACGGTGTGAAGATCCGCACCTGCGCCGCGACGACCTGCACGGGCAAGGGCTCGGGCTACAAGGGCCAGTCCGTGACCGTGTACTGCTACAAGTACGGCACCGCGCCCGGCCCGGGCTTCAACGAGGTGTGGTTCTCCGTGCGCGACAACGCCACCGGCGTCAGCGGCTTCGCCCACTCCGGCGGCCCCGACCAGCGGTACTTCACCGGCACGGCCGGCGTTCCCCAGTGCTGAGGGCCGCCACCAGGCCCTGAAGGATCCCGGTCAGCACCTCGACTGGGATCTCCGCGGTGAAGACCATCCCCGCGTGCTCGGGATGCTCGCGGAGGTGGTCTTCACGCCAGAACTGGGCAGTCAGCACGCGGACAGGCCGGGGAAGGGCACGGCCGCGGGCGGCAACCGATCCAGGGTGAGTCCGACGTAGTGCCGGAACTGCGGCACGTAGACGGTGTTGTCGTGGCAGGTCAGCCACTCGTCGGCGGCCCACAGATCCACCCGGCGCATGTCGGTTCCGTCGGAGTCGCCGACTTCCGCCGCGAAGGTGCGCTTGTCACCGAGGAGGAGGACCACCGGGGCACGGTGCCAGCCCCGGCGGCCGATCCACAAGCGACTTAGTGCCAGGGCTCGTCGTCCACGCGGACGGCGAGGCCGCTGTCGGCCGCTTCCTCGATGGCCAGGGCGATGCGGTGGTCCTGGATGCCGTCGGCCAGGGGATAGGGCGCCGGCCCCTCGTCACGGACCCAGCGGCCCATGTCCTGCAACAGGGTGGCGATGGCGATCTCCTCGTCGTTCCACCGTTTTCCCTGGTACGGGTTGCGGTAGAGGACCTCGTCGCCGAAGGTGATGTGGTCGGTGTCGTAGCCGTCGAGGTCGAGGTCGTAGCCGGTCTGCCGGCGCACGATCTCGCCGCGCACGATGGTCTTCGGCGCGGTCAGACGCACAACCTCGTTGTCCCGCAACTCACCCAGGGTGCCGCGCACGAGGATTCGCCGCATCAGCAGCTGGTTGTGCCACTGGTTGTCGGTGAAGTCGTACAGCCCCAGGCCGCCACCCTCGAACTCGACGGTGGCGATGGTCGTCGAGGCGTCCTTGACCTCGGCCGGATCGGCCCAACCGTCGCGGGTCAACGGATCCGTCAGCCGGGCGATGGTCCGCACCGCCCGCACGTCGGCCCGTCCAAGGCCGATGCCGAGCAGGGTCCGCATCAACGACACGGCGTGGTACTGGTGCGTCGACGACACGTCAACGCGAGTCGGTTCGCCCAGCACTCCCTTACGCACCAAGGCCACCCGCGCGGCATGTGACGGCATCCGGGTGTACTGCTCCGCCACCTGCACCAGACCCGTGGACCCGACGCGAGCCCACAGCTCCCGCAATCCCGCCACGTCCGGCGCCGGCGGCGTCTCCGCCAATACCGGCACCCCCGCCGCGGCCAGCTCCGCCACCAGCGACGGCGTCACCGCCCACGGCGTCGCCGTCACCACGAAATCGGGCCCCGCCGCCAGGCATTCGTCCACGGTCCGGAACACCGGCACCGGCAGGTCGCTCCTGCTGCGGGACACCACCCCGACGCAGTCCAGGTCGTCCAGCTCCGCCGCCAGCCGCCAGAAGAACTCCGCCCGCCAGCCCGTGCCCACGATCGCGAATCCACTCACAAGACCCCATCCAACCAGCGGAAACGATAAGATCAAGGCTCACGGGGGAGGGCCTTCACATGGATCGCCGCATTCGTTGCGTCGAGGACGTGCTGAGCGTGCTGGACGGCCTGTTCGCCATCGACGCCGCCTGGTGGGACCGCTTCTACGCCGACCGCTCGCGGCCGGTGCCGTTCTTCGCCGTCGAGCCGGACGAGAGCCTGGTGTCATACCTGGAACGCGGTCTCGTCACGCCCGGCCGGGCCCTGGACGTCGGCTGCGGCGCGGGCCGGAACGCTCTCTACCTCGCGGCCGAGGGCTTCACGGTGGAAGGCGTCGACCTGTCGTCCGAGGCGATCGCCTGGGCCGAGGATCGGGCCCGGGAAACCGGCGTCATGGTCGATTTCCGTTGCCAGAACGCGTTCTCGGTGACCGGGACGTACGACCTGATCTACGACTCCGGCTGCTTCCACCACCTGCCGCCGCACCGCCGGATCAGCTACCTCCAGCTGCTGGACCGCGCGCTGGCGCCGGGCGGACACCTCGCCCTCACGTGTTTCACCACCGAGGAGGGCTCCAGCCGTCCCGACGCCGACTTCTACCGGAACCCGGTGCTGGACGGGGGAGTCGGCTACGAGCCCGACGACCTGCGCTGGATCTTCGCCGACCTGGCCGAGGTGGAAATCCGGCGCATGCGGGAGGGCACCCCGCACTTCGGCGTGGACTTCCTGTGGACGGCGCTGTTCCGGAAAAGGCCGGAGGCGTGAGCAGCCCCCGGCCTTCAGGACGTCACAGCACGATTTCGGCGAGCCGCTCGATGTCGTCGAGGTCGTCGGTGGTGGGGTTGAGGATCAGGTCGGTGGCCCCGATGGCCTCGAAGCTCTTCACGGTCTCCCGCAGCTTCTCGGCGGTGTCGGACATGTTGGCCGACACCAGGTCGGCGAACTCGCCGGACACGACGTAGTAGTCGTGCACGTTGGCGCGGCCCTTGTCGGGGTCGCCCAGCGCGAAGTAGGCGATGGCGACGAGGCGCTGCTCCTCGGTGCGGCCGGCGGCCTGCCACGCGGCGCGGGCCTGGTCGAAGTGGCCGGCCACCCAGTCGGCGGGCACGGAGCCGGCGACGTAGCCGACGCCCCACTTGGCCATGCGGTTGAACGAGGCCTCGGCCATGCCGCCGAACAGCATCGGCACCTCACGGGTGCCGGCGGGCACGCCGGGGTTGGCGCCGCCGCCGACGGGCTGCCCGGTCCAGAACTTGCGGTACTCCTCGAGGTCGGCGTCGATCCGCTTGCCGAGGCCCTTCGGGCCGCGGCCCTCGACGACGAAGTCGTCCTCGCGGCCGCCGATGCCGAAGCCGATGGTGAGCCGTCCGCCGGAGACGCCGTCGATGCCGGCCAGCTCCTTGGCCAGCAGCTGCGCCGGCCACACCGGGGCCAGCATGACGTTGCTGATCAGGCCGATGGTGCTGGTCGCGCCGGCCGCGGCGGCCAGCGTGACGCTGTCCATGACGCCGGGGTAGGCGATGCGGCCGACGGTGCCCAGGGTGGAGAAGCCGGCCGTCTCGGCCCGCCGGGCCCAGGCCGGGATCACCGTGGGGTCGACGTCGCGCACCTGGTTGGGAAGTCCGATGCCGATCTTCATCAAGGTACTCCTGTAAGAAACTATTGAGTGTTCAATCGACAGCCTATCCAATCATCCCTGACACGCAAGGGCCCTCGTCCCCCGGAACCTCGGTGGACGGAAGGCGGCGGGAGACTGCCCGATCGGTCTACGGCACGGCCTCGGGCGAGCCACTGACGCCGTCGGCGATCTCGTCGCCGGCGATGGAGCACCAGTCGCGCATGTCGGCGCAGCCCTTGCCAACGTCTCCGAGGGCGAAGTAGGCGATGGCGACCAGGCGGATCTCCTCGGTGCGACCGGCTTGCTTCCGTGCGGCGCGGGACTGCCCGTTCGCGCGCTGCGTCAGAACACGATTTCGGCCAGACGGTCGATGTCGGTCACATCGTCGGTGGCCGGCACGAGCATGTACTCGGTGACGCCCAGTGCCCGGAAAGCGGCAACTGTCGCCCGCACGGACTCCGCGTCATGGCTGAGGTGCGCCGCGGCCATGTCGGCGTACTCGCCCATACCGGCGTAGTAGTCGAGCACGTTGGCGCGGCCCCGGTCGGGGTCGCCGAGGGCGAAGTAGCCGCCGGCGACCAGGCGCTGCTCCTCGACGCGGCCGGCCTCCCGCCACGCGGCCCGGGCCTGGTCGAAGAAGACGGCGGCGTCGGCGGCGGGCAGGCCGGGGACGATGTATCCCGCGCCCCACTTGGCCATCCGCTTGAACGAGGCCGCGGCCGTGCCGCCGATCAGCATCGGCACCTCGCGCGTTCCGGTCGGCACGCCGGGATTGGCGCCGCCGCCGACCGGCTGCCCGGTCCACACCTCCCGGTAGCTCTCCAGGTCGGCGTCCAGGCGCTTGCCGAGGCCCTTCATGCCGAGCCCCTCGACGACGAAGTCGTCCTCACGGCCGCCGAGGCCGATGCCGAGCGTGAGCCGTCCGCCGGAGACGCCGTCGATGCCGGCGAGTTCCTTGGCCAGCAACCGCCCGGGCCACACGGTCGTCAGCATCACCTGGCTGAGCAGGCCGATCGTGCTGGTCGCGCCGGCCGCCGCGGCCAGCGCCACGGTGTCCATCACGCCCGGGTAGGCGATCCGGCCGATGGTGCCCAGCGCCGAGAAACCGGCCGCCTCGGCCCGCTTCGCCCACTCCGGGATCACCGTGGGATCGACGTCGCGGACCTGGTTCGGCATGCCGATGCCGATCTTCATGGCCACTCCCCAGTTAGTCAGTAATCATGACAGTAACGAATACTGACTACTCGGGCAACCGGGCCAGCGACGCCGTCAGCCGGGCCACCAGCGTGGCCATGGCCGACCGCAGCTCGGGGCCTTCCTCGATGCGGAACGGCAGCGGCACGCCTGCCAGCCACTCCTGCGCGTACATCTCGGGATTGTTGGTGCTGCCCACCAGCACGCAGCCGTCGCCGTGCGGCTCCAGCCGCCCCATCGGCCCCCGGATCCACGGCGCGACCCGCGCCACCGGCGCGTCGAACACCACCCGGGTCGAGTACTGCCAGCCCGCGCCGAGGTTCTCCTCCAGGGATTTCACCGGATCGAGGTCCTCGGGCGGCTCGAACTCCAGCGCCGTCGGCTCGACGGCGCGGATCCGGTCGATGCGGTACGTCCGAACGGCCTCGGCCCGATGCGAGTGGCAGAGCAGGTACCAGCGCCCGTGGCGCGCGACCACCGCCCACGG
>NZ_KK037166.1:2477160-2526815 GCF_000568255.1 Kutzneria sp. 744 | reverse complement strand
CCGAGCCGGTAGCCGCCGTGCGGGCCGCGGACCGACTCGACCGGGATGCCGGCCTCGCGCAGGATGCCGACGTAGCGCCGGGCGGCGCGCTCGGTCACGCCCAGGCGCTCGGCCAGCTCGTCCGCCGTGGTGCCGGGCCGGGTCTGGAGGATCTCCAGGGTCCGCAGCGCCCGCGCGGTGGGGCTGATGTCGGTGCTCACGTCAGCAGGCTAGGTGAACCGGAAGCCGAACGTCCGGAATTGCTCCTAGGCTGCCCCGCATGGACATTCTGCTCGCCTCCGGCCTGTGGCTGGACGGGTCGACCGCGTGGGACGACGTCGTGGCCGCCCTGGACCACCGGGCCGTGCCGATCACCCTGCCCGGCCAGGGCGACGGCAACGCCGCCGCCACCCTCGACGACCAGCTCGCGGCCGTGCTGTCCGCCGTGGACTCGGCGGAGGAAAACCCCGTGGTGGTCGGGCATTCCGCCGCCTGCACGCTGGCCTGGCTGGCCGCCGACCGGAGGCCGGACCGGGTGGCCGGGGTCGTGCTCATCGGCGGTTTCCCGACCTCGGACGGCCAGCCCTACGCCGACTTCTTCGAGATCCGCGACGGCGCGATGGCCTTCCCCGGCTGGGATCCGTTCGAGGGCCCGGACATCGCCGACCTCGACGCCGCCACCCGGCAGCGCATGGCCGCCGCCGCGATCCCCGTGCCCGAGGGCGTGGCCACCGGCGTCGTCCGCTACACCGACGAACGCCGCTTCGCCGTGCCCGTCACGCTCGTGTGCCCGGAGTTCAGCCCCGAGCAGGCCAAGAAGTGGATCGACGGCGGCGAGGTCGCCGAGCTGGCCAAGGCCGAGCGTGTGGAGTACGTGGACATCGACTCCGGGCACTGGCCGATGGCCACCAAGCCTGTTGAGCTGGCCCGGATGCTCGACGCTATTGCTGCGAGTTGACCTCCGCCTGAAGCCGCAGCCAGGTCGGATCGGTCGGCTCGGCCTCGGCCACGGTGGCCGGGTCGTCCCAGCTGCGGGTGCCGTCGGTCTTGGTGGCGACCGACCAGACGTCGGCGTCGGCGGGAATCTCGTTGGTGGCGGTCAGGAATCCTTCGACACCAACGGGATCCGCCGGCGCGGCGGCGGTGATCAGCACGAGCTCGCCGGCGGTGGCCACGACGACGTTGCCGGTCGCCATGGCGGCCAGGGCGGTGATCGGGGCACCCACCAGTTCGTCGTGTCCGACGGCGTTCCCGTCGGCGACGTCGATCTCGACCAAGGACCCGCTCGGCGTGCCGATCCACAGCGCGGCGCCGAACGCGATGTTGTGCCGCGACCAGGAGTCCATCTCCGCCCGCCAGTCGTCCGGGATCGGGTAGCCGGGGAAGGGGGCGCCGAGCGTCGTGGACAGCACGCGCCGCAGCGATGGAAACTCGAATACCGCCAACGTGTTCTCGTACGCGTTGCCACGGATGGCGATGTGCCGGCCGTCGGCGCTGAAGATCGGCGCCCGGTACCCGTCGACGTCCAGGATCAGCGCACGATCCAGCAGGCGCAGCGCTCCCCGGTTGACGCGGGCGAACACCGCCAGCGTCGCGCCCTGCTCGCTCTGCAACGCCACCGCCAACCCGCCGGCCGGATGCACCGCGAGCCCGGTGTCCCAGCGCGGACCGGATTCGACCCTGCCGTTGGTGATCGCGTCGGCGTGGTCCCAGTCGCCTTCGCTCGGCGAGGCGAAGACCGTCTCGCCGTCGGGGCTGAACGCCAGGTAGTCGTAGTGGTCGGCGAGATCCGACGGTGCCACGCCGTCCGGCGTCCAGCGCACGGTTCTGTTCAGCAGCAACGGTTCCGTCGGGTGCCAGGCCACAGGGCCGCTGGCCGCGACGACCTGGGGCGCGCCCTGGCCGTCCCAGATGTGGATCACGTCCGGGCCGATGCCGGCGATCAGGGGCAGTCGCGGGTGGCCGATCAGCCGCTCGATCGGGCCGGCCGGCACACGGTTGATGATCACGGTGCCACGGTACGGGGACCGGCGGCGAATTTTGGGCGTTTTCGCAGCACAGCGGGGGATCGTCTGCTGGGATCGTGGGACGGACCGGCCGAGCGACGACAGGGAGCACGACGATGCGGTTCCTCATGATGCACCGGATGGACGAGAGCCTGCCCGAGGCCTGGAACCCCAGCCCGGAGTTCATCCAGAAAATGGGCGAGAAGATCGGGGACTGGACCGCCCGCGGCATCCTCATCACGGCCGAGGGCGTGCACCCGTCGGCCAAGGGCGCCCTGGTGCGCAAGACCGCCGCCGGCTCCATCGCCTCGACCGACGGCCCGTTCACCGAGGCCAAGGAGGTCATCGGCGGCTTCGCGCTGATCAACGCCGACAGTCGCGAGCAGGCCGTGGCCTACGCCGAGGAATACGCCGCGCTCTTCACGGAGATCGAGGTCGAGGTGCGCCAGGTCGTCGAGTTCGAGGACCTTCAGTAGACAACACCGTCAGTAGCGCACACCGTCAGCAGAGCTGACGTTCAGGGGGCCGGCCGATTCCGGCCGGCCCTCAGGTCGCGGCGCGGATGCCCGTGATGATCAGCCGCAGCCCGTGCTCGAAGTGCTCGTCGGGATGGGGCGCCGGCACGAACTCGATGGCCGCCGCCAGGTTCGCGTACGGCTCGACGGCCGCGGTCAGCCGTTCAGCGCCCTCGTCGGTCAACGCCAGCTGGTGCTCGATCGTATGGGCCACAACGTGATACGTGACGGTGTCGGCGGTCCAGGCGGCGTCGCGAGGCGACAGGCCGGCCTCCAGTAGCGCCCCGATCATCGCGTCCCCGTAGGCCAGGGCGTTGGGCAGCGGGAAGAACACCGCCGAGTAGACGCGCGCCCCGTCACGGCGGCTCAGCAGCGCCCGTCGAAGCCGTCGCGCGAGGTCAGCGACCCGTGTGTCCCACGGCCCGGTCACGCCTTCGGCGACCCCGGTCAGCAGCTCGTCGGCCATGGCCTCCAACAGGGCCTGCTTGCTGCGGAAATGCCAGTACGTGGCCCCGTTCTGCACGCCGAGGGCGGTGGTCAGCCGCCGCATGGTCAGCTGGTCGAGCCCGACCTCGTCGAGCAGGTCGAGCGCGGCGGACAACACCTGCTCGCGATTGAGCCGCACGGGCCTCTCCTCAATGACGCGTTTGACGACGGCCACCAGTATGCCGCAGACTTCAACGACGTTGAAGTTCAACAGCGTTGAAGTCACGAGGGGATTGGCATGCGTCGTGTCGTCTTTCGCCGCTACGGCGGACCCGAGGTGCTGGAAATGGACCACGCCGAGCGGCCGGAGCCGGGCGAGGGGCAGGTGCTGGTCGAGGTGGACGCGATCGGCGTCAGCCTGCCGATCGTGCGCCTGAGCAGGGGCAACAGTGCCGAGCTGCCGCACGTCCCCGGCGGCGAGGTGGTCGGCCGCGTGGTGGCGATCGGCCCGAACGTCACCGACTTCCGACTGGGGCAACGCGTGGCGGGCCTGGCCTTCTCCGGCGCCTACGCCGAGTTCGCCACGGTCGTGGCGCCGTTCCTCGCCCACGTCCCGGACGGCGTCGACGACGCGGCGGCGGTTTCGCTGGTCCGCGGCGGTCAGGTCGCCCTCGGCACCCTCCGCGCGGCGGCAATGCACCCGGGCGAGAGCGTGTTGATCACTGCGGCGGCCGGGGCCGTCGGCCACCTCGCGATCCAGCTGGCCAACGCCTTCGGCGCGAGCCGGGTCGTGGCCGCGGTCAGCGACGAGAGCAAGGCCGACTTCCTACGCGGCATCGGGGCGCACGAGGTCATCCGCTACGACCAGACCGCGTCCCGGCCGGTCGACGTCGTGCTCGACGGGGCCGGCGGCGAGGCCCAGAACGCGGCCCTGAACCAGCTGGCGCCGTTCGGCCGCCTCGTCTCGTTCAACGCGGCGGGGGAGAAGGTGGACGTCAACGAGCTCCGCTTCCACGGCCGCACTATCATCGGCTTTGCCATGGCGCACTTGGCTTCCCGTCGCCCGGAGGTCTACGCTCGACACCGCCGGGAACTGTGGGACCTGCACGCGCGAGGTGCCCTGAAGCCGGCCGTCCACGCCACGCTGCCGCTCGAAGAAGCCGCCCAGGCGCACCGGATCATGGAGGCACGGGCCAACCTCGGCAAGATCGTGCTGACGCCCTAGATCCCTTCGGCGAGCCGCTCGATCAGCGGCACGGCGAAGGCCAGCGCGGCCAACTCCTCCTCGGAGAAGCCGGAGCCGAGGGCGGCGGCCAGCTGCCGGGCGTGGGCGGCCCGCTTGCGGCGCAACACTTCCCGCCCCGACTCGCTGGCCGACATGATGATCCGGCGGCCGTCGTGCGGATCGTTGCGGCGCTCGACCAGGCCGCGCTGCTCCAGCCCGCCGAGGGTGGTGGCCATGGCTTGCGGGGTGATCTGCTCCGCCCGCGCCAGTTCGGCCGACGTCGACGGCCCGCCACGGTCCAAACGGGACAGTGCCGAGCGCTCCGGCAGGGTGAGCTCCCCGGGCGTCGCGGCCTGGCGGAGTCGGCGCGCGAGCAGGCTCACGCTGTCCTGCAACGCGGAAGCCAGATCGTCGACGTCCATGGGCGCGAGCCTAGCCTGCGGTGGCCGGCACCAGGCTGGCCACTGTCATCGCCGTGCGCACGAACGCGGCGACGGCCGGCGAGCGGGCCTCGCGGGGCCAGGCCACGGCGATGGTGATCGGGTCGAGGTCGAGCACCGGCCGGTAGACGATGCCGGGCCGGGCATGGCGGCGGGTGACCGACAACGGCGGATACCAGACGATCTTGCCCAGCTCGACCAGGCCGAAGATCTGCGCCAGATCCAGCGGCCGGCCGCCGCTGACGTCGCCCGGCCCCGGCCGCCCGGCCAGGTCGGCCTGGCGCAGGGTTTCCTTGGCCACCAACGGATCCGTCGCGGCCAGGGCGACGAAGCAGGGCTCGGTCGTCAACGGCTCGAAGTCGATGTCCCGGTCGTCGAACGGGGCCGGGACGAGGGCGACGTCGGCCCGGCCGTCACGCAGGGCCGGGGCCTGCTCGCCGCGGCCGCCCATGTGCACCGACACCGGAACGGCGGCGTCTTCTTGTTCGTACAGAGCCAAGATCTGCGGCAGCAGCCCGCCGTCGTAGTCGGCCTTGAGGGTCAGTCGAAGCCCGGGCTCGTCCCGGCCGGCGTGCTGGGCCCGCCGCCCGGCCGCTGCGACGGCGTCCAGCGCGGCCAGCCCGTCCCGCAGCAGCACCTCGCCGGCCGGGGTGAGCGAGACCTGCCGAGTGGTGCGGATCAACAGCTGCACGCCGAGTTGCCGCTCCAGGTCCCGGATCGCCCGGGACAGCGGCGGCTGCGCCATGCCCAGTCGTTCGGCGGCCCGCCCGAAGTGCAGTTCCTCGGCCACCGCGACGAAATACCGGAGCTGCCGGACCTCCAGGTCACTCATATCTCCAGGGTATCAATCACAACCGGATCGGTCATTCCGTTTTTCCGGGGCCGGCGGTTGACTTCAGGACATGATCGTTGTGACCACCCCGACCGGATCCATCGGCAGCAAGGTGCTCCGGAACCTGCTCGACCACGACGCCAAGGTCCGCGTGATCGTGCGCGACCCGGCCCGCCTGCCCGAAGACGTCAGAGAACGAATCGAGGTCGTCCCCGGCTCGCACGGCGACGCCGATGTCGTCAACACCGCCTTCGCCGGCGCGGACGCCGTGTTCTGGTTGGCGCCGCCGAACTTTCGGGCCGAGAGTCTCGACGCGGCCTACCGCGACTTCGCCCGCGCCGCCTGCGACGCCTTCACCAGCCAGGGCGTGCACCGCGTCGTCGGCGTCTCCGCCCTCGGCCGCGGCACGGCCGTCGCAGACCGGGCCGGCTTCGTCACGGCCGCGCTGGCCATGGACGACCTGATCGCCGACACCGGCGTCAACTTCCGCGCCCTGGCGTTGCCCGGCTTCATGGACAACGTGCTGCGGGATCTCGCGGAGATCGTCGAGCACGGGGTCTACCGCACGCCGCTGCACCCCGACCTGAGGCTGCCGCACTGCGCCACCAAGGACATCGCCGCCGCGGCCACCCGGCTGCTGCTCGACGACACCTGGACCGGCCAGGGCCATGTGGCCGTGCTCGGCCCGGAAGACATCTCCAGCAACGAGATGGCGGCGATCATGGGCGATGTGCTCGGCCGGACCGTCCACTGTGAACACGTTGAGCCCGAGGCTTTCCTGGCCGGGCTGCGGGCCTCCGGCGCGACCGAGGCCGTCGTCCGAGGCTTCTACGACATGATGACAGCCAAGAACAACGGCCTGGACAACGCCGAGCCGCGTACCCCGGAATCCAGCAGCCCCACCGGTTTCCGCCAGTGGTGCGAGGAGAACCTCAAGAGCTGACCGCCAGCCGGAGGTCGACGACCATGCCCTCGTCGACGTCCTCGGCCCGGCGCACCTTCGCCTTCAGCGGCACGAGATAGCGGCCGTCCTTGGGGAACATGGACGTCTGCCAGGTGGTGTCGCCGAGGGTGACGGTGCACGGCACGCAGCCCCAGCCGTACGAGACCGCCGCCGACACCTCGTGCAGCTCGCGGCACTGATCCTCGGGCATCGTCACGAAGTAGAACGGCGACGGCCCGCGCCAGTGCCAGATCTCGCCGCTGAAACGGAACTCCATCACGGGGCGTCCTCCCCGACCCGACCGTCGATCGCCTCGCGGATCAGGTCGGCGTGGCCGGTGTGCCGGGCGTACTCCTCGATCATGTCGGTCAGCAGCCGGCGCAGGCTGGGCGTGCCCCAGCCGGGGAACTCCTGCCCCTTGGCCCGGTCGAGGCCACCGTCGGCGAGCGCCTCCGCGACCAGCCGCCGCGACCGCTCCACGGCCGCCCGCCAGTCCCGCCAGGTCTGCTCGACATCGCTGCCCGGGCCCCATTCCCAGTCGGATTCCCAGTCCGCGCGGGTGGGGCTCGGGCCGCCGTTCAGTTTCCACACGAACGTCGACGCCTCGCACCGGGTCAGGTGGCGCAGCAGTCCGCCGAGGGTGATCGACGACTTGCCGATCTGGGTCGACATGGCGGCGGCGTCGAGGCCGGCGCACTTCCAGGCCAGCACCCGGCGATTGCGCTCCAGAGTGCGCACCAGCGTGGTCAGCTCGTCGCCGGCCACCGGCGGCTCGGCCTCGACGCCGTCGAACAGCACGTCTACGAAGGGCTCGGTCATGCCGACACGGTAGAACCAGTTCCGGACGATCCCCTACCGGAATCGACACTGCCGGAATCGACACGGCCGGAAAGTACGTCCAGATCGCGTTCGGCGTACAGCCGGTGCTCCCACTCCTCGTTCAGCACGGTCAGCAGGCACTCCCGCACCGGGAAGCTCTCCCCGGACGGCGGCCAGCCGACGCCGTCGGCCGGCTCGGTGTCGCCGGCCAGGAACTCCTCGGTCAGGTCGTCGACCAGCTCCCGCACCGTGGCCATCCGGTCCCGCCGCAGCTCCAGCACCTCGTCCAGCGACGGCCGCGCCGCCCGGTCGCGGGGCACGCCCGGGGTGTCGGGCATCTCGTCCCACGGCAGGGAAAGCTCGTGCCACGGCGCCGGCTGGCCGAGAATTCCCCGGTAGATCCAGCATTCGGTGGCGAACACCAGGTGCCGCTGGGTCTCGATGAACGACCACTCGCCGTCCACGGATTCGTGCAGCAGCGCGGGATCGAAGGTGCGGGCCCGTCGAACGGTCCGGTCCCACAGGCGTTCCACCACGTCCCACGCGGTGCGGAAGCCGGCCGGGTCGGTGGGCCGCATCTTCGCCCGGTCGGGGTGCCGGCGGTCCAGCTCGGCCTCGACCAGCGGGCCGATGTCGACCCCGTTCACGGTGACGTTGACCAGCTCACCGGTGATGTCCACGTTGCGCAGCTCCAGGCCGTGCAGGGTGGCGTCCTTGACCAGCGCCCCACGCATCTTCACGTCGGTCAGGTTGACGGAACGGAACTCGGCCCCGATGAACCGGACGCGCTCGAACCGGGAGCCGCTGAGATCCTCGCGGATGAACTCGGGCATGTCAGGACTGTAGGTGCCGGCTCAAGTCCCCGCGCAGGTGAATCGTGACCCGCCGTTCGGCGAACCGCCAGCGGCCGTCGACGCGCGCGAAGGCGTCCCGGTAGCGGCCGGCGGCGATGCACTGCAGCGGAAAGTCCGGTAGGGCCTGGAAAATCGTCACGTACGCGTGCGTGACGGCAGTGTCGCCGTCGACCTCGATGATCAGGTTGCTGGTGGCGTGCTGGGTGCCGGGCGTGCCGTCCTCGTAACGGATGACGGTGTTCTCCAGCATCGCCGTGACGGCCTCGCGGCCGGTGAACTCGCCGACGCCGACGAAGGTGGCCTCGGCGAACAGGTCGCCGACGCCGGCGAAGTCGCCGGTGTCGACCAGGAGGGCGTAGCGGGCGATCAGGTTCTGGATCGCCACGTGATCGTCGGGCATGGGCCCATCATCGCCGCCACCGGGCGCCGGCCGCCGGTCGAAGCGCCGGGTTGGCGGGATGTGTGCGGCCCTGTGAGGTTTCGCCTACCACAGCCTAGGAAAGCGGTCGTGGCAACCGCGTTCTTGTTGGAGCACCATCGAACTAGTCAGACGGAGGAACCACCCGGAAAGCGAGAAGTTCGATGAGCGCAGCACAGAAGGTCGCGATTGTGACCGGCGCGTCCCAGGGGATCGGCGCCGGCCTGGTGGCCGCCTACCGCAAGCTCGGCTACCGCGTGGTGGCCGTTTCCCGGTCCATCGAGGAATCCGGCGATCCGGAGGTGTTGGCCATCAGGGCCGACCTTTCCCGACCGGGTGCCGGCGTCGAGGTCGTCCAGCAGACGCTGGCCACGTTCGGACGTATCGACACGCTGGTCAACAATGCCGGCATATTCTTGGCCAAGCCGTTCACCGAGTACACCGACGAGGACTACGACGCGGTCACCGGCATCAACCTGCGGGGATTCTTCGACATCTCCCGCGGTGCGGTGGCGGCCATGGTGGAACAGGGCGGCGGGCACGTCGTGTCGATCTCGACCACGCTGGTCGACCACGCCCTCGCCCAGGTGCCCTCGGCCCTGGCCTCGCTGACCAAGGGCGGCCTCAACGCCGTGACCAGGTCCCTGGCCATCGAGTACGCGGCCCGCGGCGTGCGGGTCAACAGCGTGGCGCTGGGCATCATCCGCACGCCGATGCACGCGCCCGAAACGCACGACTTCCTGGCCGGCTTGCACCCCGTCGGTAGGCTGGGCGAGATCGACGAGGTGGTCGACGCCATTCTGTACCTGGAGAACAACCGGTTCGTCACCGGCGAGATCCTGCACGTCGACGGCGGCCAGAGCGCGGGGCACTGAGAATGAACGCCGAAGAGCGGATCCTGACCACGGTCCTGGGCCGGTGGAAGAGCGCGGTCGACGCCCACGATCCGGAGCGGGTGGCCGCAAACTTCACCGAGGACGCCATTTTCCAGGGCCTGCATCCGTACACGGTCGGGCCCAAGGGTGTCGCCGAGTACTACGATTCCCAGCCGCTCGGAATGGTGGCTGAGTACGAGATCCAGGAAACGCGCCGGCTGGCCGAGAACCTGGTGCTCGGCTACCTGCACGTCGATTTCACCTTCACCGACCGGGACACCGTGAGCGTTCAGCTCAGCCTGGTGGTCGAGGGTGAGAAGATTCGGCACTACCAGGTGTCGCGGCTCTGAAGAAACGGCACCACCACATCGCGGAACTGGTTCGGGCACCGGCTGTGCACGCGGTGCCCGGCCGCGATGGCCACCAGCCGCCCGTTCGGCAGCCGGCGCGTCATCTCCGTGACGTGGTCGAGCCGGACGTGGCTGCCCGGGCCGCCGTGCACGAGCAGCGTCGGCGCCGCGACCGCCGGCAGCCGTGACCACCAGAACGGGTCCGGCGTGCGGAACTGCGTGATCACCGGCCGCACCATGGTCCGATCGAAGGCGCGCCACACGAGCAGTTCGGCCAGCGACGCCAACGATCTCGTCGGCGGTGGGCCCGGCTCGTGCGGCGGCGGGGGAGTGTCCTCCAGGACCAGCCGGCGCACCCGGCCCGGCTGCTCCAGCGCGATCATCGCCGCCACCCGCCCGCCCAGCGAATGGCCGACCAGGTCCACCTGCCTCAGGCCCAACTCGTCGAGCAGACCGACGATGTCGTCCCGGAAACCGGCCAGCGTGTAGTCCGCCGCGCGGGAACTCCGGCCGTGGCCCCGCAGGTCCGGCACGATCACCCGGCGGTCGCCCAGGCACGCCGCCAGCCGGCGCCAGGTCCTGCCGCTGCTGGCCATGGCGTGCAGCAGCACGACCGGCGGGCCGTCGCCGGAACCGGTGTCCCGGTAGGCGATCTCCACATCCCCGACCCGCACGGTGGGCAGGACGGAAGTGGGCACGGTCCAACCCTAGCCGTGACCGGTCCGTCGCGGTGCGTGGTCACTCGAACGCCGCAGAGGGGACGTCCGGACGCTCAATCCGGTCGGGCCGTAGCGCGGGGGCGATCAACGAGGTAGAACTAGCCAACCTCCCATCGTTAGACCGAACACGGGACCCGCCCGGGCCGCGAGAGAGCGCTCTCACCGGTCCGCCCGACGCTGGGAAGGGGGCTTTCCCGCACTCCGAGTGCGGGAAAGCCCCTTCCCGGCGTTCGTCAGACCCCGAGACGACAGGACGACCTATGACCATGGCTCGAAGACTCGGCCGGGCGCTCGTGCTCGGCATTGCGCTGGTGGCGGCCCTGCCCGCCATAGCGACGGCGGCTCCGGCGCCGCAGTATCACCTCGGCGGCAGCGGCGGCCCCGACCTGGGCCCCAACGTCACCGTGTTCGACCCGTCGATGCCGGTGACGCAGATCCAGGCGGCGCTGGACGCGGCCAGCACGCAGCAGGTCGACAACGAGATGGGCACGCAGCGCGTCGCGTTCCTGTTCAAGCCCGGCACCTACGGCACCGCGACCCAGCCGCTGCAGATCAAGGTCGGCTACTACACCGAGATCGCCGGCCTCGGCGCGTCCCCGAACGACGTCGTGATCAACGGCAAGATCGAGACCTACAACCGGTGCCTGGAGGGCGGCGGCACCAGCAACTGCCTGGCGCTGGTGAACTTCTGGCGCACCGTGTCCAACCTCTCGCTCAACATCAACGCCACCGGCCAGGACGCCTGCCGCGCCACCGCCAACTTCTGGGCCGTGTCGCAGGCCGCTTCCGTGCGCCGGGTCAACGTCACCGGCGGCGGCCTGTCGCTGATGGACTACTGCACCGCCGGCCCGCAGTACGCCAGCGGCGGCTTCATCGCCGACTCCAAGCTGCCGTCGGTGACCAACGGCTCGCAGCAGCAGTGGCTGATCCGCAACAGCGAGGTCGCCGGCTGGTCCAACGGCGTGTGGAACCAGGTCTTCTCCGGTGTGGTCGGCGCGCCCGCCGAGACGGGCTTCCCCAACCCGCCGTACACCACTCTCGACACCACCCCGGCCAGCCGCGAGAAGTCGTACCTCTTCGTCGACTCGCACGGGAAGTACAACGTGCGGGTGCCGTCGGTGCAGCACAACAGCAAGGGCGTCACCTGGGCCAACGGCATGACGCCCGGGCGCACCGTCCCGCTGTCCGACTTCTTCGTGGCCAAGCCGTCCGACCCGGTGTGGCTGATCAACGCGGAACTGGCGCTGGGCAGGAACCTTCTGCTCACGCCGGGCGTGTACAACGTGGCGCAGAGCATCCACGTGTTCCGCCCCGACACCGTGATCCTCGGGCTCGGGCACGCCACCCTCACCGCCGACCACGGCGCGATTCCGTTGGACATCGCCAACGTTCCCGGCGTGATCGTGGCCGGCGTGACGTTCGACGCGGGCGCCCAGAAGTCCCCGGTGGTGCTGCGGGTCGGCCGTGAGCACGGCATCGGCTTCAGCTCGGCCGGCGACCCGACGACGCTGTCCGATGTGTACTTCCGGGTCGGCGGCCCGCACGTGGGCAGCGCCGACACCGCGCTGGAAGTCAACAGCGACAACGTGATCATCGACAACACCTGGGTGTGGAGGGCCGACCACGGCGTGGAGAACCTGACCGACACCCAGCGCTGGAACACCAACATCGGCCGGGTCGGCGCGGTCATCAACGGCGACCACGTCACCGCCACCGGCATGTTCGTCGAGCACTTCCAGACGTACAACACGGTCTGGAACGGCAACGACGGCACCACCATCATGTACCAGAACGAGTTGCCCTACGACCCGCCGACGCAGGCCGACTGGATGAACGGCAAGGTGTTGGGCTACGGCGGCTACAAGGTCGGCGACAAGGTGAAGACCCACCACCTGTACGGCGCCGGGGTCTACGTGTTCAACCAGAACAACACGACCATCCACACCGCCAACGGTTTCGAGGCCCCGAACCGGCCCGGCGTGCAGCTGCACCACATCATGACCGTCAACCTCAGCGCCGGCACCATCGACCACGTGGTCAACGGCGTCGGCGGCCCGGCCGACACGACCAAGGTCGGCCAGCCGGTGTTCGTCACCGACTACCCGTGATGCCGATCGCGCGGGGGAAGCGTACCTTCCCCCGCGCGATCCCGGTGCGCCACCAGCACTCTGGTGACATGGCCGTCCTCATTGGACATGTCACGGTCGTGCACGAAACCGATCTTGCCCAGGGTGTGCAACGACGCCGCGTTGTCCTCGTGCACGGTGGCGTAGACCCGGTCGAGTCCGAGCGTGTCGAAGCCGTAGGCCACGATGGCGGTGGCCAGCTCGGTGCCGAGGCCACGGCCCCAGGCCGGCTCGGCCAGGACGTAGACCAGCTCGTGGCCCTCGATCGTCTTGCTGGGCTTGATCTCGGCGTGCCCGATGTGCCGGCCGTCCTCGCGCACCGCCCAGACGTCGAAGCGGTTCTCCTCGTAGACCGGGAACACGCGGAGGAACAGCGCCCGGGCGTCCTGTTCGGACAATGCGCCGTCGCCGACGTAGCGGTTGACGGCCTCGTCGCCCACCAGCACCACGAAGGTCTCTTCGTCGCCGTGGTCGTAGGGCTCCAGCAGCAGGCGTTCGGTGCGGATGGTCGGGGTCACGGCCGGAGGCTAGCCCGGGCGCGCCGATCCCTCCATGCGAAATAACTGTATCCTTGACAGGTATGTCGTCGAGAGGTGGTGCGCCGTGTGGCCGGCGAACGGGCGGTACGGGATGGACGTCGCCCCGGCGGGCCTCGGCTTCGTGCACGACCTGCTGAACACGCTCCCGGCCGGCAAGCCGCGAGTGGATCTGTTGGCGTCGCTGGACGGCGCCCAGCCCTGGCTCGACGGCGCGCTCGCGGCGTGGGCCGAGGAGACCGGCCGTGAGCGGCCCGAGGTGTCGCTGACGGAGCGTGACCTCGATCAGGTCCGCGGCCTGCGAGAGGAGATCAAGACCCTGCTGACCGGTGGGGAGCCCGCGCATGAGCTGTCGTCGGCGACGCTGCGGCTGGGGTCCGACGGCCGGGTGGCGATCGAGCCGCGGGGGACCGGGGCGCGGCTGGTGGCGTCGGTGGTGCTGATCGAGATGCTCGCCGCGCAGCAGGCCGACACCTGGCGGCGGCTGAAGGTCTGCCGCAATCCCCGCTGCCAGGTCGCATTCTTCGACCGCTCTCGTAACAACAGCGGGGTCTGGCACGCCACCAAGACCTGCGGCAACGTGGAGAACCTCCGCGCGCATCGGGCCCGGGCCAAGTCGACCGCGTGACCGGATCCGCAGGGTTTCGCTTCCCCGGCCCGGCAGGCCGGTGACCTGCCCCGCAAGGCACGGCCCGTTCCTCATTCATGAGTGTGACGAAAATGTCCGGCGGCTGTCCTCGTCGGCCGCCCGGCCGGACACCCGGAAAACGCCCCCGAGCTGCCGCGTCTCGCCCTTTGGCAATGACCGGACCCCGGAATGCGCTTTGTGACGCCGAACGGGTGGTCAACTGGGCGTTGTCCCAGTCCGCGGGCGGTTCGGGTAAATGGTGCTGGCCGCCTTCTTCGCCCTGGGCTAGACTGACGCCCGATTCGGAGAAAAGCGTTTCTGTCCGGGGGAAACGAGCCGGGGAGGGTGACCCGCTGGGGGTGAGTCACCCTCCCCTTCCGATAGTGGCGCATTCAACCTCTTGCCGTGCACACGCTGTGACGAAAAGCCGGAAATCCCGTTCCGGATGTGTCGCCCGCAGGCCATTTCCTCGCCGGTCGGGGGAATGTCGATCAGTCGCGGAGCGCTGCCAGGGCAGCGTCGAACAGCTCGCCCAGCGGCTCCGCGCAGTCGTGTCGGATCCATTCCTCGCCGGCGATCTCCAGGCAGGACAGCGTCGCCGTGATGATCGAGCCGGCGACCAGGTCTGTGCGCGCGGTGTCGCCGAGGCGGCGGGCCAGCTCAGGCCGCAGCAGCTCGACCCATTGCCGGTGCTTCTGGGCGCGGGCGATCTGCAACGCCGGCGTGTTGGCGAGCATGCGGCCGCGTCGGACGCCGGGGTCGCTCGTCAGGGAAGCGACGCAGACGTCGAGGGCACGGCGCAGCGCCGTGTGTGGCGACTCGTTGGCCGGGCGGGCGACCAGGGCTTCGACGACGCGATGGCTCTCCTCGATGAGCTCGCCGACGACCATGTCCTCCTTGGTCGCGAAGTAGCGGAACACGCTGCGCTGCGACATGCCGACGGCGCCGGCGATCTGGTCGACGGTGGTCTGCTCGAAGCCGTGCTCGGCGAAGAGCTCGACGGCCGCGGCTGCGATCTGGGCCCGAACCGCCCGTCGGGTCGCCTCGCGCAGGCCGCCGCCGCGCTGGAGATCGCTGGTCACCGAGCGTCGAAGGCATGACACGCATCAGCACGCCGTTCGGCGCTTCCTCGACGGCGGAACAGGTTCTGGACGGCGTCGACCTCACCGACCGGCACGCGATCGTCACCGGCGCGACCTCGGGCCTCGGCACGGAAACCGCCCGCGCGCTGGCCTCGGCCGGGGCGGAGGTGATCCTCGCCGTGCGCAATCTCGGCGCCGGCGCGCAGGTGGCGGCCAAGATCGGGGCGAACGTCGACGTGCGCAGGCTCGACACCGCCGATCAGTCATCGGTGGAGGAGTTCGCGAAGGGCTGGTCCGGGCCGCTGGACATCCTGGTCAACAACGCCGGGATCATGGCCGTGCCGGAGCAGTGCACGGCCGAAGGCTGGGAGCTGCACTTCGCCACCAACTACCTCGGGCACTTCGCCCTGGCCAACGCCCTGCACGGCTCGCTCGCCGCCGCCGGGGAGGCCCGGATCGTGTCGGTCAGCTCCGCGCTGCACCTGGCGTCGCCGATCGTCTTCGACGACATCCACTACCGCTTCCGGCGCTACCACCCGTTCGGCGCGTACGCCCAGTCCAAGACCGCCGACGTGCTGTTCGCGGTGGCGGCCAGCCGGCGCTGGGCCGGCGACGGCATCACCGCCAACTCCCTGATGCCCGGCTACATCCAGACCAATCTCCAGCAGCACACCAACGCCGAGGCGCTGGTCGGCATGACCCGCTTCGCCACCGTGCCGCCCAAGACCGTCGAGCAGGGCGCCGCCACCTCGATCCTGCTGGCCGCGTCGCCACTGGTCAAAGGTGTCGGCGGCGCTACTTCCAGGACTGCAACGAGGCCGAGGTGGTGCACGACAGCAACGGCTGGATGGTCGGCGTCGCCCCGTGGGCGCTGGGCGAGGGGCACGCCGAGAGGTTGTGGGAGGTCACCGAGGAGATGTTTGCTCGCGCCAGCCGCGGGTGAGGACCACGCCGGCCTTCTCGGTGATGGCCTGGTCGAGGTCGATGCCGAGCTCCTCGGCGGCCACGAAGGCCGTGATGACCACGTCGGCCAGTTCGGCCCTCAGCTCCTCGGCGGTGCCGGTCCGGCGGGCCTGCCCGGACCAGCGACGGTAGGCCCCGACGAACTCGCCGCACTCCTCGGCCACCGCCAGCACCTGCCGGTTGGCCGCCCCTTCGGCGGGGAAACCGTTGGCCCGCAGGTTCTCGGAGATGACGCGCGCCAGGTCGCGCAGGTTCCCGGTGTTGATGTCCACGGGCGCATCCTGCCGGAAGTGGGCGAGAGGGTGAGCCGTGACTTCCCCTCACGGCTCACCCTCTCGAAAGCCACTCTACCACGACATCGAACATGTGTTCGACCGGTGGTGGCTCACGTCACGCGATAGGGTCGTCCCGAAGGGGGACAACCATGATCGTGAACGTCAACAGTGTGGAGATCGACGCGGACACCTTCGGCGAGCCGGGCCGGCCGACGGTGCTGCTGCTGTCGGGCTCCGGCGGCTCGAAGGACTTCTGGCAGCCGGAGTTCTGCCAGAAGCTGGCCGAGGCGGCGGGCTTCGTCATCCGCTACGACATGCGGGACACCGGCCAGTCCACCACCTACCCGGTGGGCGAGCCCGGCTACACCATGCTCGACCTGGCCGCCGACCCGATCGCGCTGCTCGACCACTTCGGCGTGCGGCGCGCGCACTTCGTCGGCATCTCGATGGGCGGCGCGGTCGCCCAGCTGATCGGCATCAATCACGCCGACCGGGTCGCCTCGCTCACTCTGCTGTCCACCAGCGGCGGCGGCCCCGATCTGCCCGGCCCGACCGAGGCGCTGCGGGCCTTCTTCGCCGCCGAGCAGCCGTCCGATCCGGTCGAGGCGGCGGTCGCGGCCTGGCGGGCTTACGCCGCGCGGTCCGTGCCGTTCGACGAGGCCGCCACCCGCAAGCTCGTCACCGACGAGTACGCGCGGACCAAGAACATCGAGGCCCTGAGCAACGCGCACGCGACCAAGAGGATCGATTCGTGGACCGGCCGGCTGGGCGAGATCACCGCGCCGACGCTGGTCATCCACGGCGACGAGGACCCGCTGTTCCCGATCGAGCACGGTCGGGCGCTGGCCGACGCGATTCCCGGCGCCGAGCTGCTGACGCTCAAGCAGGTCGGCCACGAGCTGCCGCCCCGGGCCTGGGACAGGGTGATCACGGCCGTCGCCGAGATGGCCACCGACGACTGGGACCTGCGCGGCGATCGCCTTGCCGCGCAAGCGATCGCCGTCGGTCAGCCGACGTCCTGGTTCGACCGCCTGTACGCCGAGGGCGTGCGCGGCGAGGTCCTGATGCCGTGGAACCGGCAGCACCCGCACCCGATGCTGGCCGAGTACCTCGAAGGCCGCACGGGCCAGGGCAAGCGCGGCCTGGTCGTCGGCTGCGGGCTCGGCGTGGACGCCGGCTTCCTGGCCGGGAAGGGCTTTGCCACCACGGCGTTCGACGTCTCCGAGACGGCGATCGAGGTGGCCCACGAGCGGCACCCGGGCGTCGACTTCCAGGTCGCCGACCTGTTCGACCTGCCGCCGGAATGGTTGCGGGCCTTCGACTTCATCGTCGAGATCTTCACCGTGCAGGCGCTGCCGGAGTCGATCCGGGCCGAGGCCACCGCCGCCGTCGGCACCCTGTTGGCGCCCGGCGGCACGCTGTTCGTGGTCGCGATGTCCCGTGAGGAGGGCACCATCCCCGATGGGCCGCCCTGGCCGCTGACCCGAAGCCAGGTCGACGGCTTCGCGGTTGACGGCGTCACGCCGGTGTCCGTGGAGGAGCGGGACAACCGCTGGGTCGGGGTGTTCACGCGATGAGCCTGTCCAGCCGGGGCCTGACCCGCCTGTACGACACCCTGCGCCGGCACGTCGACAGCGGGGCCTGCCCCGGCCTGGTCAGCGTGATCCACCGTCGCGGCGAGACGCACGTCGACGTGATCGGGGATGTCCGGCGGGACACCATGTTCCGCATCAGCTCCATGACCAAGCCGATCACCGCCGCGCTGGCCATGGCGCTGGTGGAGCAGGGCCGGCTGCGGCTGGACGACCCCGTCGACGAGCTGCTGCCCGAGCTGGCCGACCGTCGGGTCCTCACGTCCATCGACGCCCCGCTCGACGACACCGTGCCGGCCAACCGTCCCATCACGTTGCGGGACCTGTTGACCTTCCGTCTCGGTTGGGGCGGCATCTTCGCCCCGCCCGGCACCTATCCCGTGCAGGTCGCCGCCGCGGCGCTGAACCTCGGGCTCGGCGACGGCCCGCCGCGGCCGGCCGGGCCGCCCGAGCCGGACGAGTGGATGCGCCGCTTCGGCACGTTGCCGCTGCTCGCCCAGCCGGGGGAGCGGTGGATGTACCACGTCGGCGCCGAGGTGCTGGGCGTGCTGCTGGCCCGGGCCACCGGCACGACGCTGGGCGAGGCGATGCGGGAGCACCTGTTCGAGCCCCTCGGCATGATCGACACCGGCTTCCACGTGCCGGCCGACAAACTCGGCCGTCTCACCGACAGCTACTCCGACGGCCAGGTCTTCGACGCCGTCGACGGGCAGTGGAGCAAGCCGCCCGCCTTCGAGGCCGGCGGCGGCGGTCTGGTCTCCACCGCCGACGACTACCTGGCCTTCGCGACCATGTTGCTGGGCAACGGAAAGGGCATCCTGTCCCGGTCGTCGGTCGCCCTGATGACCACCGACCACCTCACGCCCGCCCAGCACGCCTCCGACGGCTTCTGGCCCGGCTTCTTCGGCGAGCACCGGGGCTGGGGCTTCGGCGTGCAGGTCGTCACCAAGCGCGACCAGCTCTGGGCCACCCCCGGCCGTTACGGCTGGGACGGCGGTCTCGGCACGTCATGGCACAACGACCCGGCCGAGGAGCTCACGGCCGTTCTCATGACCCAGCAGGCCGCGTTCCCGCTGACTTCCCCGCTGTACCTGGACTTCTGGAACGGCGTCTACTCGGCGCTGGACGACTGATAGCCCTTCTCCTGCAACACCCAGGTGTTGCCGTCCGGGTCGGCGAAGTCCGCGAAGGAGTTGTAGTCGGCGTGGTCTGGGTCCACGCCCGGCTGCCAGCCGTCCTTCATGTGCCGGACCTCGCTGACCTCCAACCCCTTGGCCGCCAACGACTCCCTGACCGCCGCGATGTCGTTGACCACCAGGTGCAGCCCCTTGACCGTGCCCAGCTCCGCGTCGCTGATCCCGACCCCGAACGCGATGGAGCACGCCGACCCCGGCGGATCCATCTGCACCACCCGGAAGTTCTCCCCGGCCCGGTGGTCGACATGCACGGCGAACCCGCACTTGTCGGCATAGAACGCCTTGGCCCGGTCCACATCGGCCACGGGCAGCAGCACCAACTCCAGCTTCAGCTCCACCAGGCCACCCTCTCACACCCCAGCCCCCGCCACATGTGCGCCACATTCGCCCTCCAGCCCCACATGTGCGCCACATGTGGGGCTGCGCCCCGCTTGATGTCACATGCGCTTCCTATGTGGCATCAAGCGACACATAGGAAGCGCATGTGGCGAAAGAGTGGGTTAGTGCGGAGGCGGGAAGATACGATCCAGGTTGTAGTCCAACGTCGCCAGGACTTCCTCCGCCGTGACCGTGCCGACCAGCACGTCGGGCCCCATGCCGTTGGCGACGGCCATCAGGGTGGCGACCTCACGCTCGGGATGCAGCCATGCCGGTGAGGTCCCCAAAGCCTGGGAATCGCGGATCAAGGTGGCGAAGAAGGCGGCCAGCTCGTCGGTGCCGTCGCCGCGGAAGGCCTCGCTCAGGGCGGGATCGTTCAAGGCCCGCACGAAAAAGGCGATGAACACCAGCGACACCATGCGACTGCGCTCGTCGACGGGCACGAGCTCGACGAGGGTGGCCCGGATGATCTCACGGGGCGTGGGCTCGCGGCCGAGGTCGAGGCGGGCCCGGACCTGCTGCTCCAGGACCTCGTTGAGGTGCTTCAAGGCGTAGAGCAGCATCCCGTGCTTGGTCTCGAAGTAGTACTGCACGAGCCGCATGGACACGCCGGCCTCGGCGGCGACCTGGCGCAGGCTCACCGACTCCAGCCCACTGACGCTGGCCAGCCGCCAGACGGCGGCGGCGATCTCGCGTCGCCGCTGCTCGTGGTCGACCAGTTTGGGCACCGAGGCTCCTCACGATCTGTTATGGTGCGATCGCATCATAAAACATCCGGGGGGTAGTGATGAGCAAGCGGACCTGCGAGATCCTGCAGATGGTGGCGGCCTTCGTCGGCATACACAGCGGCGTCCTGCCGTTCGTGTTCAAGCTGGTCGGCCGCGGCGCGTCGGGCCTCGCCCTGCCGCTCTACCTGCCGGACCCGGCCGCGCTGATCGTGGCCGGGTCCGTGCTGGCGGCATCCGTCGCGGCGCTGTGGCTGCTGGAGAACGCCAAGGGCCGCGCCACGAGCTAGGCCACGGAGGGCTGCTCGCGGAACTGCGTGTTGTGCAACTCCGCGTAACGACCGTTGGCGGCCATCAGCTCGACGTGGTTGCCCCGCTCCACCACGCGGCCGTCCTCGATCACGAGGATCTGGTCGGCGGCGCGGATGGTGGACAGCCGGTGCGCGATGACCAGCGCGGTCCGGCCCTGCAAGGCCTCGGTCAGCGCGGCCTGCACCGCGACCTCCGACTCGGAGTCCAGGTGCGCGGTCGCCTCGTCGAGGATCACCACGCGGGGCCGGGCCAGCAGCAGGCGGGCGATGGTCAGCCGCTGCCGCTCACCGCCGGACAGCCGATAACCGCGCTCGCCGACCACGGTCTCCAGGCCGTCGGGCAGGCTCCGGACCAGGTCGCCGAGCCGGGCCCGCTCGATGGAGTCCCACAGCTCCTCGTCGGTGGCGTCCGGTCGCGCGTACCGCAGGTTGGCGTCGATGGTGTCGTGGAACAGATGCCCGTCCTGCGTCACCACACCGACCGCGCCCCGGACGTCGTCGAACGACAGCTGGCGGACGTCCACATCGGGACAGACGAACCGAGCCCGACACCGTGTCGTACAGACGCGGCACCAGCGACGCGATGGTCGACTTGCCGGCGCCCGAAGACCCGACCAACGCCACCAGCTGCCCGGCCTCGGCCCGGAAGCTGATGCCGTGCAACACTTCCTGCCCCGCCCCGGGTGTCCAGATTGGCCCACCGCCTCCAGCGAGGCCAGCGAGACCTGGTCCGCCGACGGGTAGCCGAACCGCACGTCGTCGAACTCGACCGACACCGCCCCCGCCGGCAGCGGAGTGGTGCGCTCGGCCTCCACGATCATCGGACGCACGTCCAACACCTCGAAGACCCGCTCGAACGACACCAGGGCGGTCATGATGTCCACCCGGGCGTTGGCCAGCGCGGCCAGCGGCGTGTAGAGCCGGGTCAGCAGCAACGCCAACGACACCACGGTGCCGGCGGCCAGCTGACCGCTCAGCGCCAGCCAACCGCCGACGCCGTACACCACGGCCTGGGCCACGGTCGGCAGCAGCGCCATGCCGGTGAGGAACCAGCGCGTGGCCATCGCCGTCTTCACGCCGATGTCCCGCACCCGCTCGGCCTTGTCGCCGAACTCCGCCGCCTCCGCGCCGGGCCGCCCGAACAGCTTCACCAGCGTCGCGCCGGGCGCGGAGAAGCGCTCGGTCATCTGGTTGGTCATCGACGCGTTCAGCCCGGCGGCCTCCCGCTCCAGCCCGGCCATCCGGGTGCCCATCCGCCGCGCCGGCAACAGGAACGCCGGCAGCAGCACCAGCGCCAGCAGCGTGACCTGCCACGACAGCGACAGCATGACGACGAGCGTCAGCACCAGCTGGATCACGTTGGTGACCAGGCCCGACAGCGAGGACGTGAACGCCCGCTGGGCGCCGATCACGTCGTTGTTCAGGCGGCTGACCAGGGCGCCGGTCCGCGTGCGGGTGAAGAAGGCGACCGGCATGCGCTGCACGTGCTCGAACACCGTGCGGCGCAGGTCGTAGATCAGGCCCTCGCCGATCCGCGACGACTGCCAGCGCTCGACCAGGCTCGTGGCCGCGCCGATCACCGCCACCAGCGCGATCAGCGCCGCCAGCCCGATCACCACACCCAGCGCGGTCTTGTTGATGATGCCGTCCACCACCCGACCGGCCAGCACCGGCGTGCTGACCGCGAGGAAGGCGTCCACCACCGTCAAGCCGAGGAACCACGCCAGCTTGCCCCAGTGCGGGCGGGCGAACTCCAGCACCCGCCGCAGGGTCCCGCGGCGCACCTGCTTGGGCGTGTCCGCCCTGGCCATCGCGCCGCGCATCAACATCCAGGAATCCATGATCCCCCCGACCTCGTGTGTACCGACGACCGGGGAACCGGGCCGTCTACTCTTCTATTCCATGTATCTCGGCGTCGACGCTGGCGGTTCGAACACCAGGGCGGTGCTCGTCGACTCGGACGGCGCCGTCCTCGGCACCGGCAGGGCCGCCGGCGCCAATCCCGTTGTGCACGGTGTCGAGCACGCCGGCCAGCAACTGGAGTCGGCGCTCCGGCAGGCGCTCGGGAACCATACTGCCGCCGGCGTGTCCGCGGCGGTCATCGGGCTGGCCGGCGGGCCCACCGCGGGCCGGCCGCTGCTGGACGAGGTCGCCCGCGTCGCCCGCCACCTGGGCATCGTCACGCCCCGGGTGGTCAGCGACGTGGAGGTGTCCTTCGCCGCCGGCAGCGAGTCACCCGATGGTGTGCTGGTGCTGTCCGGCACCGGCGCGGCCGCCGCCGAGCTGCGGAACTGGCGGCTGGCCCGGCACGTGGACGGCAACGGCTGGCTGGTCGGCGACGACGGCTCCGGCTTCTGGGTCGGTCGGCAGGCCGTTCGCGCCGTGCTGCGCATGATCGACGGCCGCGGCCGCCCGACCAAGCTCATCGACGTCATCTGCTACGCGCTGGCCGCCGAACCGGACGTGACCTCGCTGGAAGCCGCCGTCTACAACGAGCCGCCCCTGCGGCTGGCCAGCCTCGCGCCCCTGGTCACCGCGCTGTACCACGACGACTCCGTGGCCGCCGAGATCGTCACCGAGGCCGCGGAGCTGTTGCTGGCCGCCGTTTCCGCCCTCGGCCCCGTCGCCGCCGGCTACCGCGACGCCGTGCTGGCCGGCGGTCTGCTGCTGGCTAAGGGACCGCTGCGCGACCTCGTGGCCGGCGGCCTCCAGGACCGCTTCGGCCTCACCGCCCGCTTCGCCGAGAAAGCCTCATTTTTCCGGCGTTCCCTCTCCCCAGGACTCAATCCAGTATCACCGTCCTGTAGGAATGAGCGGGGCATCTCACGTATTCGTAACTCTACGAGTAGTTACCCGAAGTTATAGCCGCGTCTGGTTTACCGGGAATACGTGCGGTTGGAGAGTGGTCGCTGCCGTTCAGACTGGAAGTCCGCTAAACGTTCTGCCGAATGCGTCTAGAATGGAGGGACAACTCTAAGGGAGTGGTGAGGCGTTGGCCTTAGCCTCGCTCGCGGTCTGTGACCCCCAATGCAGGGAAGGACGCCTTACCCGCGTTCAACGAGGGTAAGGCGTCCTTCCCTGCATAAAGGGGGAGCGGAGTCGGTGGTTACTTCACCACGGCCCCGGTCTTGGGGTCGAGGATCAGCTTCTTGTCGCTGGGGCGCTGCCAGAAGTTGAACATGCCGAAGAGGCTGCCGGCGCGCTGGTCGAAGGAGTGGTCGCCGATCGGGCCGGTCCGCCAGTTCTCCTCGATGAACTTCAGCACCGAGGTCTGGTCGGTCAGCGAGTGGTCGACGTGGTTGGTCTTGGCGTAGGGCGAGACGACCAGCAGCGGCAGGCGCGGGCCGTAGCCGCAGCGGTCGGCGTAGCCGCCGGACACCGGGGCGCGGCCGCACACCGAGGCCTGGTCGAGCGCCGCGTCCTTGGAGCCGTTGACCTTCGGCGGCGTGACGTGGTCGTACCAGCCGTCGGAGTCGTCGTAGGCCAGCACGACGGCCGTGGAGGACCACTCCTTGGACTTCTGGAGCTGGTTGATCTCACGCACGATGAACGCCTGCTCGTCCAGCGGGTCCGAGTAACCGGCGTGCCCGTCCTGGTACTCGCCGGCCTTCAGGAAGCTGACCGACGGCAGGTTGTTGGCCGCCAGGGCCGCGTCGAAGTCCGAGGTGTCGTACTGATGGTTGGCCTGGTCGGTGTGGCCGATGGCGTTGACCGAGGTCGGCGCCAGGTGCTTCGGGTTGGCCGTCGACTGGTAGTACATGAACGGCTCGTGGTGCGGGCTGTAGTCGTTGGACGCGTTGCCGCCGACGTTGGCGTGCGTCGCGCCGCAGACCGCCTTGCCGTCGGGGCTCGTCGAGGTCGGCTTGAAGCCGCCCTGGAACCAGCCCCACGTGACGTGCTTCTGGTTGAGCAGGTCACCGATGTTCTGCCCGTGCATGACGGCCAGGTTGTTGGCCGACTTGCCGTTGTTGTTCGAGCAGTCGTCGTAGTACGGGTCGGGGTCGTTGGTCATGGTGCCGATCCCGTTCTTGTCGGGAGACTGCACCGCGTACGCGTCGGTGGTGGGCTTGCCGGTCTTCGGGTCGATCGCCTGCACGCCGTGCGTGTTGCCGGAGATCAGGTTGATCGCGCCCGGGGACGAGGGGCCGTACACCGTGTCGAAGGAGTTGTCGCTCAGCGCGTAGTGCTGCGCGTAGTTCCACATGCCGGTGACGGTGTTGCCGTCGAAGTAGTCCATCACCAGGCCGGGCTCGCCGAACAGCACCGGCTGCCCGGTGCACTTGTCGGTCTCGGTGTTCTCGACGAACTTGTCGTCCTTGCCGCCGTTGACGGCCTTCTGCTCCGGCCCGTAGCTGTGGTTCTGGTCGCAGGTCAGCGCCTGCGACGGGGCCAGCCGCTTCGGGTTGTAGGCGTTGGGGTTGTCGGTCAACAGCTTCTGCGACAACCCGTTGACGTGCGGCGTGCCGGGCGCGGCCTTGAACGGCGTCCCGTCGGCGTTGGTGGCGTTCGGGTAGGTGCCGAAGTAGTGGTCGAACGAGATGTTCTCGCCGAAGATCACCACGACGTGCTGGATCGGCGTCGTGGGACGCACGATCTGGTACGAGTCGGCGGCGTTGGCCACCTGGTTGGCGTCGCCACCGCTGCACGCGGCCAGCAACAGCCCCGTCGCGGCCACGGCGGCCGTGGCCAGGACACGGCTTCTAGGCATGCCTTTTCCTCCTGAGTGACTCATGTGAGCAACGACCGTCCGAAGTGGTCGTTGCTGTCCCGAACACCGGGAAGCGCGAAGAAGTAGCCGCCGCCGACCGGCCTGATGTAGTCGACGAGCGGCTCGTCGACCAGCCGGGTCTGCACGGCCTCGAACTGCCGGGCGATGTCCTGCTGGTAGCCGCAGAACATCAGCCCCATGTCCAGGTCGCCGACGGAGTCGGTGCCCCGGTCGTAGTTGTAGCCGCGCCGCAGGAACTGGCTCGGCGCGGTGTCGTCGGTCCGCGGATTGGCCTTGCGGATGTGGCTGGTCAGCGGGATCGCCGTGCCGGTCGGGTCGGCGGGGTAGTCCGGCACGTCGGTCTCGGTGTTGCCGTCCAGCGGCGCCCCGGTGTCCCGCCGCCGCCCGAACATGTTCTCCTGCTCGCCCACCGACACCCGGTCCCAGAACTCCACCAGCATGCGGATCTGGCGCAGCACCTGGTAGCTGCCGCCTTCGGTCCAGGCGGGCTCACCGTTGCCTTTGCCCACCCACACGAGCTTGTCGAAGTCGGCCGGCACGGGCTTGACGATGCCGTCCTTGAAGCCCATGAGGTTGCGCTGCGTGCCGGAGGGGCGGGGCGGGTTCTGGAAGCCGTCGATCCGCCAGCGCAGCTGCATCGCGCCACGAGTGTGGCGGGCGATGTCCCGCAACGCATGCAGCACGGTGTCGGTCTCGGCGGCGCACAGCTGGAGGCTGAGGTCCCCGTGGCACTGGCTGTCGTCCAGGCTGTCGTTGGGGAACGCCTTCATCGGCGTCAGCTTGGCCGGCTTGCGGTCCTTGATGCCGTAGCGGTCGTCGAACAGCGAGGCGCCGACACCGACCGTGACGGTGAGGTCGTCGCCGGGCATGTCCGGCCCGAGCACGCCGGAGTCGGCCGGCGGCGCGGTGATGCCCAGCGGCGGCAGCGCGCCGCCCGCGGTGAGCATCCGGGCCCGGTCGGTCAGCGTCTGGAACAGCGCGGTCAGCTCGGCCTTGTCGGCGGCGATCACGTCGAAGGAGGCGAAGACGGCCTGCTTCTGCGGCGGGGTGTCGATGCCGGCCTGGTGCACGCCGTGGAACGCCACCGCCGTCGACGGCTCGGCGTCGGCGGTCACCGACAGCCCGGTCACCGCCGCCGCGCCCGCGCCGACGAGAGCGCCGCGCAGGAAGGAACGGCGGCCGACGCCGGTCATGAACTCCTCCGTACTTCGCAGATCGCGGCCACCGGCGCGAGCTTCTCCAGCAGCTCGCCGACGGCCCCGTTGATCTGTTCGCGGGTGGTCCGGTCCAGCTGGCCGACCGGCGTGTTCAGGTGGGCGGTCAGCAGCGTCCGCGTGCGGTCCGACCACTTCTGCACGGCCGGTAGGTCGGCGTAGCGGGGCTTGAGCACCGGGTCCAGGATGGCCAGCACCTTGGCGCTGCCGTCGAGGTTGGCCAGCGCGGTGTTCAGCACCGTACCGCTGCCCTGGTCGTTCTCGCCGGTGAGCTCGAACTGAAGCGCGTTCTCCATGATCTCGTGGGCCCGCAGCCCGAGATCGTTCGGATCCACCTGTTCGTTGGGCAGGTCGGCCTGAAGCCCGTGCACGTCGGTGGACAGCTGGTCGGCGATCGGCTTGAGATCGGCGGCCGAGGCGTTGTGCCACAAGCCCTTCTCCAGCGGGTGGAAGCCCGCGTCGGAGCCGTCGATCTTGTCCGCGAAGTCGCCGAACGCGCCGTAGGCCGCGCCGAGCGAGTTGTACGCCAGGTGCGCCGGCAGCCAGTCGGCGCGGGCGGTGTCCAGGTTGCCGGCGCCGATGTCGTCGCGCAGCTTGTCCGTCTTGGCAACGAGATCGGCGACGCCGGCGGATACCGCGGCCTCGTACTGCTTGACCAGCGGCAGCATGTCGTTCTTGGTGACCGGAACCACGGCCGCGCCGCCCTCGGCGTCGCCCTGCAGCCGCACGGCCGGGCCCGTGAGCGGATCGGTGTCCTCGATCAGGCAGCGGAAGGCGAACTGGCCGGCTCCCAGCTGCACGTCCATCGACGCGCTGGTGTTCGGCCCGAGCCCCTCGACCTCGCCGTACACCTTGCCGCTGTCCAGCTCGACCAGGTCGACCTCGGCCGCGGCGTCGCCGGTGTTGTGCACGGTGAACGTCTGCCGACCGGCCTTGGCATCGTTCCAGCCCTGGCCGCAGGCGCTGCGGGACACGGTGATCTGCGCCGGCCCGCCGACCGCGTCGGCGGAGCCCTCCCAGGGCCGCCAGACCGCCACCGCGACAACCGCTCCCACGCCGACCAACGCGATCGCCGCCGGCAGGGGACGGGGTGTCCGCACGAGGTCGCTCCTGGTCATCGGCAATCTCTATCGTGGGGAATCCTAAGGCTGCGGTCAGGGGAGTCCAGCACTGTTGGTCCGCTCGTCACTCAGTGTTCGTCCTAGTCGGACAGAATCGGCATTGTGCCCTCGAATGGACGCACCACTCATCGACTGTCGGTAACCGGTTCGGTACGGGATTGGGTGGTGCGGCCCGTGATCGCCGCACCTGTGCCCGACTCGGATCTCGGTCTGGAGGCCACGGGTTCGCCGTGGGGACCCGACGGCCGATGGGTCCTCACGAACGGCCCGGACGTCACCCCGCTCAAGCGCCGGCTCTATCTCGCCCGGCCGCTGCCGGTCGACCGGCCGGTGCCGGAAGTCGTTGATGGGCCCGACTTTCGCCGTATTCATACCGGTGCGGACGGTTTGGTCGATTGGAGCGAATTCTGCTTCACGCCGACGTATCGCACCGCCGTCGCCGGCACCGCGTTGGAGGTCGACCAGGCCGAGTGGCGGACGCTGCGGGTGGCCAGCACCGGCCCGGTTCTGGTGCATGTCAACGGTGAACTCCTTCTGCACGCCGACACCGTCACCTACATGGAGCCGGCCGAGCACACGATCCGGGTGTGGCTGCCGTCCGGGGTGTCGCAGGTCGTGATCACGTCGTGGCAGGTCGGTTTCCGGGAGTGCCGCCAGGTGGTGCGGCTGCGGGTCGACGGGCTGCCGGTGCGGGTGGTGATTCCCAGTCCCGGGGCGGACGAGCGGGCCTCGGCCGCGGCGGAGCGGATCCTGGCCGCGGTCGGCACGCCGACGTGGGGCACCGTCAACGGTTCCGTCGAGCTGACCGGGCCGGCCGGGGCTTCGTTGCGGGTCGGCCGCGAGCTGGTGACGTTGGTCGACGGCCGGGCGACCGTGCGGCTGGACTCGGACGCCGAGGGGGCGGTCGGGTCGGCGTCGATGCTGGCCAGCGGCGAGGTCACGCTGCGGGTGTCGGTGGACGGTTCGCCCGTGTTCCGGGAGTTCCCGGTCGCGGTGCTGCCCTCGTCGTATCGGGGCGAACCCGTTGGCCCGCCGGAACAGTGGCGATCGGAGCTGCTGGCCCACGTGCGGTCGACGACGCCGAGCGTGGCGACCGCGCTGGCCTCGGGATACGTGTCTGGGGCGGCTTTGGCGCGGTCGCTGTGGATGATCGGCGGCCGGGCCGACTGCGCCGACTTCGAGGCCGTCGGCCTGGTGACGTTGCTGCACCGGATAGGCGCCGAGGACTGGGATCCGGGGCTGCGGGACGAGGTCCGGGCCGCGCTGCTGGGCTTCAAGTACTGGATCGACCAGCCCGGTCTGGACGCCATGTGCTACTTCACCGAGAACCACCAGCTGGTGTGGCACACCGCCGAGCTGCTGACCGGGGAGCTGTTCGGGGACTCTGTCTTCGGCAACACGGGATGGCGGGGCGCGGCGCACGCGGCGCACGGCGGAGAGCTGGCGGCCGAGTGGATCCGACGGCGGCTGGCCGGCGGGTTCAGCGAGTTCAACTCCAACGCCTACCTGGCCATCGACGCGCTCGCGCTGGTGTCCATTGTGGAGTTCGCCTCGGATTCCTCGCTGGTCGAGGCCGCCCGGACGCTGCTGGATCGGATCCTGACCGGGCTGCACATGACGTCCTGGCGGGGCATCAACGGGGCCGCGCACGGGCGGTCGTACGTCAACACCGTGCGGTCGTCGCGGTTCGAGGAGACCGCGCCGATCCTGTGGCTCTGCTACGGCGTCGGCGCCCTGAACGCCGCCGTCCTGCCGGCGACGGCTCTGGCCGCGGCGGTGACGTACCGGATTCCGGCGGCCCCGGCGTCTCGTGACCTGCTGCGGATCAGCTCGGAAGGGGAGTACCGCTTCGAGCACGACCTGCTCTCGCGGCCGTACCACTCGGACATCGTGGTGTACAAGACGCCGGACGTGATGCTGTCCACTGTGGAGGATTACCGGCCGGGGCTGCCCGGATTGCAGGAGCACGTCTGGGGCGCGACGCTCGGGCCGGAGACGCAGGTCTACGTCACCCACGCGCCCAACTCCTCGACCAGCTCCTCGGCCCGGCCCAACGCCTGGGCCGGCAACCGGATCCTGCCCCGGGCCAGGCAGTTCCGTGACGTCGTGCTGGCGCTGTACCGGATCCCGCCGGACGACCCGATGGGCTACACCCACGCCTGGTTCCCGTTGTCCACCTTGGACTCGTGGGAGCAGCGCGGGGTATGGACGATCGGCCGTCGCGGCGACGGTATCGTGGCCCTGGCCTGCGAAGGCGGGGCCAGGATCGTCACCGTGGGTGCGGATGCGTATCAGGAGCTGCGGCCCAACGGTCCCGGCACGGCGTGGGTGTGCGTGGTCGGCGACCCCGACCCGGCCGAGCCGGAATTCTGGTCCGGCGGCGTGAGATACCGCGAGCACACCCTGGACTGGGAGGGACCGTGACCGGACTGGACCCGAGTTCGTCCCTGTACGCGCAACCCCCGCTGCCGCCGGTCGACCCCGCGCTGTTGACAGTTGACGTGTTGGCCGACACCGGTCGGCGGATCGCGGCCCGGGCCTCGGACATGGGCCTGTCACGGTGGTTCTGGGGCGAGGGCGTGGTGCTGCTCGGCCTGCTTCGCCTGGCCGAGGCGACGGGGGATCCCGTGCCGCACTTCGTGATCGATTTTGTCGATCGCCACCTGGCCGCCGGCATCGAGCCCGATCATGTCAACTCGCTCATTCCCGGCGCCGCTTGTGCCTGGCTGTACCGCGAAACCGGTGATCGCCGCTACCGCGACGGCTGCGTGCGGCTGCTGGACTGGCTGGCCGCACGCACCGATTCCGGGCCGTTGGAGCACTGGCCCGGCGGGGTGTGGGCCGACACCGCCTTCATGGCCGGGGTTTTCCTCGTGCACTGCGGACGCGCCCTGGACCGACCGGCGCTCGTCACCGAGGCCGCCCGGCAGTGGACGCTGCATGCCGAGGTGCTCGGCGATCCGGCCAGCGGCCTGTTCGCCCACGGCTCGCATCGTGGCGAGACCATCCGGTGCTTCTGGGGCCGCGCCAACGCTTGGCTGGCCCTGGCCGGCGTCGAAATCCTCGAAGCCGACCCGAGCCTCGGTCACGTCCGTGAACGCCTGGCCGCGCAGCTGACCGGGCTGATGGCGACCCAGCCCTCCCATGGCGTCTGGGACGTTCTGGTCGACGGCTACCCGGAGACACGCGGCATCATCGAGACCTCGGCCACAGCCGGCATCGCCGCCGCGCTGTTCCGGGCCGCCGCTTTGAACGTTGTTTCTGCTGAAGTGTTGAGGTCAGCGGGATGGCGGGCCCTGGGCGGCCTGCATCCACACGTGACGGAGAACGGAACGGTCACCAGGTCCAGCGCGGGAACGGTGTTACAACTGGTGCCGTTCGGGTACTCCGTCATTCGTGACGACCGCATTCAGCCTTGGGGTCAGGGCCTCGGGCTGCACGCTTACGCGGCGGCCCTGGTCACCCGGTCGTGTCGGTGATCCCGTTCGCTACGGTGAACCGACGCTCGGCCAGCGGCGTGATCTCCACCGGGAAGCCTGGGCGTCACCTGTCGAGATGCTGAAGGTCACCTGTCCGGCCCAGTGCCAAGGGTCGGAGGTGAATCCCCTGGTCGGAAGGGACATGCGCGGATCATGGGAGAGCTTGCCGGGCCGTCGGAAGGTTATCGACAGGCAACGAAACGCCCATCCTTAATCCACTCTCAGGTCGAGGTTGTTAGCTAGTCACCGATCACGAGATGGATGAGGGAGGACACGCCCGATGAGCGTCCAGATGCTCCCCGCCGCGCCGGCGGCCACCGCCAAGGCGAAGGCGGGCAAGGGACACCTCAACCAGGTGGACCTGGTCCGAGTGCTGACCTTCGCCAGCGTGATCGCCGTGCACGTCATCACGTACACCAACGACGGGGCCAACGTCACCGCCTACGGCGCGCTGACCCTGCTGCACTTCACCCGGTCCGTTTTCTTCTTCCTGACCGGTTTCGTGCTCGTCTACACCTACCGCAGGCGCCCGCTGGCCGCCGGCAACTTCTGGCGACGGCGGATGTCGCTGGTCGGCATCCCGTACCTGATCTGGACCGCGTTCTACTTCGGGATCATCCAGCAGGTCGGCATGCCCGCGCTGCCGGTCGGCGAGTTCCTCGACTACCTGTGGGGCTGCATCTACAAGGGGATCGGCTGGTACCACCTGTACTTCCTGCTGGTGTCCCTCCAGTTCTACATCCTGTTCCCGCTGGTGCTGGCCGTGCTCAAGGCGACCGTCCGGCACCACAAGAAGATCCTCGTCGGCTCCCTGGTGCTGCAGGTGGCGCTGTCGTTCGCCGAGACCTACCTGCCCGCCCCGTCCGACCCGGACTCGCTGCTCGGCGAGCTGTGGTCCAACGACGGCACCATCGTGTTCACGTACCAGTTCTTCCTGATCGCCGGCTGCATCGCCGCGTTCCACTACGAGGCCTTCCAGGCGTGGATCACCGCCCACTCCCGGCTCATCTGGTGGGGCCTCGGCCTGTCCGCCGCCTTCGCCCTGGCCTGGTACGGCGTCAACATCGCCTACGGCCACACCCCCGGCGACGCCACCGGCGTGCTCCAGCCCGAGATGCTGCCCTGGTACGGCTTCGTCGTGCTGGCCCTGTACCTGGTCGGCTCGCGCTGGGCCGCCAAGCAGGAGACCGGGTCCCGCTGGCAGCGCATCGTCGCCGCCGCCTCGCAGCGCTCCTTCGGCGTGTTCCTCGTGCACCCGGCCATGCTGTGGGTGTTCCTCAACGAGTTCGACATGTGGTTCCCCAACCACATCCCCCAGGGCCTGCCGCTGACCGCGTCGGCCTACGTCTTCGCCGTGGTCACCTCGCTGATCTTTGTGGAGATCGTCATCCACACCCCGCTGGCCAAGGTCCTCATCGGCCGCGCCCGCATTCCCTTCACCAAACCGGCCCCCGAACCGGTCCCGGCCCCGGCCGCCGCCTGACCCCCGCGAGTCCCGCTCAGCGTCACACCGAAATACGGTTTCCGGCAGATCCGAGACTCAGGGCTCAGATGTGCTCGAAACCGTATTTCGGTGTGTCTGAGAGCGGGACTCGCGGGGGGTTAGACCAGCTCGCGCCCGCGACCGGGCGACCTCCAGCACCGCCGGGTCGGCGTCGACGCCGACCACGGCCCCGGTCGGACCGACCAGGTCGGCGATCAGTAGGCTGATGTCGCGGGCCCCGCAGCCCACGTCGAGGACTCGCATGCCGGGCTCGATGCCGGCGATCGTGAACAGGTGCCGGCTGTGCGAGCGGTAGATATCGGCCTGGAGCATCAGCCGCTCGGTCTCGCGGTCGTTGCGGCCCATCGCGTAGTCCATACGGCCCATTCTGGCCCGGCTTCCTCCGTTCGCGCCTGCGGTCAACTGGCAACGGATGGCTCTTTCCGCCGACCGTGATCACTCCCTAACGTCAACGGCATGCGGGCGTGGATGCTGGCGACGGCGCTGGTCATGACGGTTGCGGGCGCGCCCGCGGTGGCGGCGCCACAGGCGGCCGCGGAGGTGTCGGGCACGCCGGCGCAGTCCGTCCAGGGCTTCGGCGCGTCCGGGGCATGGTGGGTCAACGACCTCGCGAACTTTGCCCCGGCGGTCCAACAGCGGGTCGGTGATCTGCTGTTCGGATCCGAAGGACTCGACCTGAGCGTCTACCGCTACAACGTGGGCGGCGGCGGTGTCGGCGTGACGAATCCGCCCCGGGCGCCCCAAACCGTCCTGGTCAGCCCCGGCGTCTACGACTGGTCCAAGGACCCCGGCGGCACGACCTTCGTGCAGCAGGCGGCCCAGCACGGCGTTCCCGATCTTCAGGCGTTCGTGAACAGCGCCCCGCCGGTGTGGACGACGAACGGCAAGAGCTGCGGCGGCTCCCTCAAGAGCGGCAGCGAGGCCGCGTACGGCCAGTTCCTGGCCGACGTCGTCACCCACTTCCAGCAGCAGGGCGTGACGTTCTCGCAGGTCAGCCCCATGAACGAGCCGGACAACAGCTTCGGCGACTGCGGCCAGGAGGGCATGTCGGTCGGCACCGGCCAGCGCGGCCCGATCGTCCGGGCCCTCGGCGCCGCCCTGACCAACGCGGGCTCGCCGGCGCAGGTCCTGGCCGACGAGACCAGCTGGGCGTTGCAGGACATCTTCGAGCTGCCGGCCTGGGCCGGCGACGCGAACACCCAGCGCTACCTGGTCGCGCTGGCCCACCACACGTACGACTTCCCGACCAACGCCACCCTGAACACGTTGCGGGCCAGCGCCAAGAACTACGGCAAACCGTTGTGGGCCACGGAGATCTGCTGCTCCAACGGCGGCGGCTACGGCCAGGGCTACGATCCGACGATCGACGGCGGCCTGCGCATGGCCGACCTGATCCACCAGGACCTGACCGAGGCAGGAGACGCCCAGTTCGACTGGTGGACGGCGCTGTCGCCGGTGTTGGGCTGCGACCCGGTGGCCGCGCCGAGCTGCTCGACCACCAAGAACGGCCAGGGCTGGAACGACGGCCTGATCTACTACGACCCGAACTACGCCGGCAACGGCAACCAGAACCTCTATGTCACCAAACGGTTCTGGGCGCTGGCCAACTTCAGCCGGTTCGTCCGCCCCAACGCCGTGCGGTTCCCGATCAGCGGCATGCCCTCGGGCGTGTGGCCGGTGGCCTTCGAGTCCGGCGGCACGTGGACGGTGGTGGCGATCAACGACAACACCGCGGACACCGCTTTCCCGCTGCACTTCGGCGCGACGAACGGCCAGCTCACCGCCACCGGCGCCTATCGCACCTCGGCCACCGAGGACCTCGCCCCGGTCGCCCTGCCCTCCGTCAGTGGCAGCACCGCGACCGCCACGCTGCCGGCCCGCAGCATCACCACGTTCACCTTCGGCCAGCCGACATCCGTTGTCCCGGGCCACAACTACGTTCTCCAGGCCACCAACTCCGGCTCTGCCGCCGACGTCGCCGGGGCGTCCACATCGGACGGTGCGGGCATCATCCAGTACCACACCACCGGCGACACCAACCAGCGCTGGACCGTGCGGGCTGACGGCACGATCGCCTCCGTCCAGAGCGGAAAATGCCTGGACGCTTCCGTTGCCGCCGTTGTGCAGCGAACCTGCAACGGCTCTGCCGGCCAGCAGTGGGCCATCGCCAACGGCGTGATCTCCAACCAGGGCAGGGGATTGTCGGCAGCGTCCAAAGCGGACGGTGTGCAGCTGACCGTCGGCTCCGCCCAGCAGTGGACCTTGAACGCTACTGGTTGACGATCGTGTCCTTGTCCAACGACAGCACCGTGTTCGTGTCGGCGTCGATGATCAGCTGCATCGACGTCGGGCCGACGTTGAGCACGTACAGCGCGCCCTGCCGGCCGGTGAGGTCGCGAGTCTTGGTCGGGTCGAGCAGACCGACCCCGGGCTGCGACAACAGGACCCGCACGGCCGTCGCGCGCAGGTCGGCGCCGAGCCCGGGCTTGCTGAGCAGGTCGCCCAGCACCTCCCCGTTGTACTTGCCGTTCGCCTTGGCCACCGCGGCGACGACGACTTCCAGCGCGGCGTCCGTGTGCGGCAGACCGGCGACGACCGTGCGCTGATCGGCCACCAGCACGTCCGGCGACATCCGGGCGAACTCCGCCGGCATGCCCGGCCTGTTCAGCGCGATCGGCTCCGGCACGTCGGTGAAGGTCCGGTCGAAGTCCGGCGATTTGAGCCGCACGGTGTGGTGCACGTCGTCGATCCACACCTCGTCGGTCCGCTGGTTCCCCGCTCCGCCCTCCGGGGTGATCCACCGCAGGTAGCGGATCGACGACGGCGCGCTGGCCACCGGCGCGTCGGTCGACCCGACCGGCGGCCGCACCACGGTCAGCACCAGAACCGCCGCCGCCACGGCCGCCGTCCCCACCGCCGGCAGCCACCGCCGACGGCGCTTCGGCGGCTCGACCTTGCCGGAGGCCGGCCAGCATCCGCTGCTCGAACGGGGGTCAGGTCGGGCATGTGGGCTCCACCAGCGACCCCAGCTTGCGACGCGCCCCGGATGAGCCCGCATGCGGGTCGCCGACGGCGAGATGCCCAGCACCTCCGCCGCCTCGATCGGTGTCAGCTCGTCCAGGCTGACCAGTAGGAACAGCTCCCGCTCGGCCGGCGGCAGGTCGCCAAGTCCGGCCAGCACGGCGGTCGCGGCGTTGGCTGCGTCCACTCGTGCCTCCAGTTCGGCGAAGTCGTCGGCGGCCAGTGTGCGTTGACCGTAGACCCGTTGCAACGCCCGATACTCGGCGCCACGTCGCCGGCCCCGGGAGGCGATCATGTGCGCGGCGATGCCGAAGAGCCAGGCCCGCGGCGCGCCGCGGCTCGGGTCGTAGCCGCCCGGTCGTTCCAGCACGGCCAGGAACACCGCCGCGATCACGTCCGCGGCCTCGTTGGGATCGCCGAGCCGGCGCGCGGCGTACCCGAGCAGGGCGTGCACGTGCTCCCGGTACAGCGATTCCAGGTCCTCCACGGTGTGGTCGACGAGCGAGTGGCGGCAGAAGTTGCGCTGCCGCAGACTTGTGCCAATCCCCAGTGACGCCGTTCGTGAGCTCAAGGGGTCCGTGTTGATGTCTCGTATCGTGAAAGTGCTGGTCACAGGCTCGGCGCTGCTGCTGGCGGCCGCGTGCGGCCAGGCCCGCTCCGCGCCTCTGCCGGCGGCCGCGCCCACTGTGACGTCGCCCACAACGACCACGACCACGCCCAAGCCGGCCCCGCCCAGCACGTTCCAGGTCCAGCAGGCGCTCGGCGCGCTGGGCTACCAGGCCCGGCAGGCCAACGGCGCGCTCGACGACGAGACCAAGCACGCCGTCATCGCCTTCCAGAAGGTTCAGGGCCTGCCCCGCACCGGCGTCGTCGACGACGCCACGGCGGCCGCGTTGAGGGCGCCCAGGACGATCACCCCGCAGCACGCCACTCCCGGCACGCATCTGGAGGTCGACATCGCCCTCCAGGTCGCCTACGTCGTCACCGACGGCCACGTCACCAAGATCTACGACGCCTGCACCGGCGACAACGTCGGCGAGCGGGTCACGCCGCTGGGCGACTTCCACGTCTACTACCAGATCAACTTCATGGAGTACGCGCCGCTCGGCAATCTCTACCACCCCAGCTACATCACCACCACCGGCATCGCCGTGCACGGTGGCGAGCCCGTGGAGGCCGTGCCGGCCAGCAACGGCTGCGTCCGCCTGACCGACCCGTCCATCGACGACGTCTTCCCGTTGCTGCACCCGGGGGCCGAGGTCCTGATCTTCTAGTTCAGGCGCAGCAGTTCGTCCGCGTTGCCGTGGGCGATCCTGGTTCGGTCCACTTCGGACAGATGTGAGTCGGTCAGGAAGGACACCGCGCCTTCGTTGCCGATCAGCGGGAAGTCGACGGCGTGGATTATCCGGTCCGCGCCGACCGTGTCCACGCAGTAACGCAGCTGGGCCTGGCTGAACATGCCGCTGGGCGTGATGAACACGTTGTCCCGCATGTACTCCCGGAAGCTGCGGTCCCGGCCGGTCATGCGTTGCGGCATGGCCTCGTCCAGGCGGTCCAGGTAGAACGGGATGAACTCGCCCCAGTGGCCCAGGATGAACTGGAGGCTCGGGTAGCGGTCGAGCACTCCGGTCAGGGCCAGGTGGATGAAGTGCACGGCCGTCTCCTGGTGCCAGCCCCATGCGGCCAGCCGGAACGCGGAGGCGACGGCGGGGGAGAGCGCCCCGGCGTAGTTGGCTTCGCTGACCGCCAGTGGCGGCGGGGCCGGGTGCAGGTAGATCGGCACGTCCAGGTCGTTGGCAGCGCGCAGGATCGGGTCGAACCGGGGCTGGTCCAGGAACTCGCCGTCGGTGCGTCCCATGATCATCGTGCCGACGAAGCCGAGCTCCCGCACGCACCTTCGTAGTTCATCGGCGGCTTCGTCCGGCGCGGCGGTCGGCAACGCCGCGAAGGCCTCGAACCGGCCCGGGTGCTGCTTCATGGCCTCGGCCGCGATGTTGTTGGCGGCCTTGGTCAATGCCGGTGCCACGTCCGCCGGCACGGCGGTGTTGAGGCAGGACAACACCTGGGTCGTGATGCCGTGGCGGTCCATGTCGGCGATTCGCCTCGCGCCGATGTCGGCCATCAGGTCCATCTGCTGCGTGTACGGCATCCCTGGCGCGAAGGCCGCCGCGTAGCCGGGCACCAGCTCCGCCCTGGCCGCCCCGCCGGCCGTGTCCAGCGCCGGCTCCGACCAATGCTCTTCGAGCGTGACGATCCGCATGCCTCCACCATCGTCCCGGGCAGCGATAGGCTCAAACACTTGTTCCTGATTCATCCATCAGTGCTACTGATGGGTCATGGAGCTTCGACACCTGCGGTACTTCGTCGCCGTCGCCGAGGAGGGCGGCTTCAGCCGGGCCGCACGGCGTCTGCACGTCGTGCAGCCCACTTTGAGCATGCAGATCCGGGACCTTGAGCACGAGCTCGGCGGGTTGTTGTTCGATCGCGGCGCCCGCCGGACCCGCCTGACTCCCGCCGGTCAGGCTTTCCTGGTGGAGGCCCGCCAGGTGTTGGCCCAGGCCGATCGCGCCGCTGCCGCCGGCCGCGCCGCCCTTCGTGGCGACACCGGCCACGTCCGCATCGGCGTAGCCGGCGCCGCCGTGTTCAGCGGCATGGTCGCCGGCCGTATCCGTGCCTTCCACTCGGCCCGGCCTCTGGTTCGGATCGAGCTCCGTGAGGCCGCTCCTCGTTCCCAGCGGGCTTTGATCCTGTCCGGCGAGCTCGACGTCGGCTACAGCGCCCTTCCCGCCCCGGCCGATGAGCCCCGCTTGGCTTCCATGCCGGCGAGCACTGGATACCGGCCGTGAGCCGACGCTCGGGTGGGCGGAACCAGAACCGACGCCCGCTACAGGGCGGGCAACCCTGCCTGACCCCTGCGAACGAGGCGGAGTGGACCCGGACTAGGTCCGGCATACGGCGGGCTCGGGGCGAGGTCGGACCAGGGCGGGCGAGATGGATCGACCGGCGAAGCACTCGCGGGAGGGGGGTGGCGGGATGGGTGCCATCCACCCCATCCCAGAAGCATTGCGCACGATTAAAGAGTGCGCTACGCTTCACCCCAAGCAACCACCCACCGAGGGAGGCACCACAATGCCCAGCCGCGACGCCACCACCCACTGGGAAGGCGGACTTCAGGACGGCAAAGGGACCGTCACGTTCGACTCCTCGAACGCGGGGCAGTTCGACGTCTCCTTCCCCACCCGCACGGGGAACCCGGACGGTCAGACCTCGCCCGAGGAGCTGATCGCCGCGGCGCACAGCTCCTGCCTGGCGATGAACCTCTCCGGCGTCCTCGGCGCGGCCGGTCTCACCGCCGAAGGCCTTGACGTCAGCGCCGAAGTGACGCTGGGCCCGGACCCGGCCGGCGGCTTCGCCATCACCAGCATCGCCGTCACGGTGAACGCCAAGATCCCCGGCCTCGACCCGGAGAAGTTCGCCGAGCTGGCGAAGACGGCCAAGGACACCTGCCCGGTCAGCAAGGCACTGACCGGCACCACGATCACGCTGGACGCGTCGCTGGTGTGAGGGCAAACGCCTGCCACAGCCGGGCGTAGTGGTCGCTGTCGGCGAGCAGCTGCTCATGCGTGCCGACAGCGACCACACGGCCGGCGTCCATCACCACGATCCGGTCGGCGCCGCGAGCGGTCTGCAAGCGGTGCGCGACGAGGATGGTGGTGCGGTCCTCGGCCAGCGTGGACATCGCGGCCGAGACAACGGATTCCGTTGCCAGGTCGAGGTTCGCGGTGGCCTCGTCCAACAGCAACAGCACCGGATCGACGAGCTGGGCGCGGGCCAGGCACAGCAGCTGACGCTGCCCGGCCGACAACGACCCACCCCGTTCGCCGATCTCATGCAGGTAACCCCCGGGCAGCCGGGCCACGAACTCGTGCGCTCCGATGGCCCGCGCCGCCGCCTCCACCTCCGCATCGGTGGCATCCGGCCGGCCGTAGGCGATGTTGTCCCGGATGGTGCCGGGGAACAAAAACGCCTCCTGTGGCACATAACCCAGCTGCCGCCGAAACTCCGACGGATCCAGCGCACGCAGATCAAACCCGTCCACGGTCACGGATCCCTTGTCCGGGTCGTAGAACCGGGCCAGCATCTTGACCACAGTGGACTTCCCGGCCCCGGTCTCGCCGATCAGCGCCACCGTTTCTCCCGGCTCCACCACGAGGTCCACACCCCGCAGCACATCGTTGTCCACACCCGGATACCGGAACCACACATCCGACAACACGATCCGGCCACGCAACCGCCCGGGATGGACCGGTTCGGTAGCAGTCGGCGTGAGATCCGGCTCGGCCAGCAGGTCGTTGATCCGGGTCATCGACACCCGCGCCTGCTGCCAGTCGTCGAACACACCGGACAGCTGCTGGACGGGGGCGAAGAACAAGCCGAGGTACAGCACGAACGCGATGAGCTCGCCGGGCGTCAACTCGTTGCGGGCGATGAGGAAGTACCCCGCGCCGAGCACCAGCGCCGCGCCCAGGTCGGACAGGAACTCCAGGAACGGGAAGTAGGCGGAGATCAGCCGCTGCGACTTCATCCGGGCGTCCAGGTAGCCGCGGGTGAGCCGCTTGAACTCGGTGTGCCGACGCCCCTGCTGCCCGAACGCCTGCGATTCCCGCACCCCGGCCAGGGTTTCCTGGAGTCCGGCGTTGACGTCGGAGATCTTCTCCCGCGCCTGCACGTAGCTGCTCTTGGACTTGCGGCGGAACACCGTAGTGGCCAGCACGAACGGGATGAGGATCAACGCGGCGACGCCGGTCAGCTCCAGGTTCATCACGCCCATCGCCACCAGCACGCCGGTGAACGTCAGCACGCTGGCGGCGGCCTGGAGCAAACCGTTCTGCAGCAGCGAGGAGAACGAGTCCGTGTCGGTGGTCATGCGGGTCATGACCTGGCCGATCATCTCCCGGTCGTAGAACGAGACCGGCAGCTTCAGCAGCCGCTTGAACACGCGGACCTTCAGAGCCATCAGCAGACGCTCGCCGGTGCGGCCGTTGACCAGCGTCATCGCCACAGACACGCCGAGATCGCCCAGCACCACGGCGAGGAACAGCAAGGCCGACAACAACAACGCGCCCGATGAACCGTTGAGCACGCCGTTGTCGATGCCCTCGCGGGAGAAGTACGGGCCGGCGGCCGTCGCGACAGCGTCCAGCAGCACGAGGAACAGCCCGAGACCGAGGGCCGCGCGGTGACGCCAGACGAAGTGACGGAAGGAGAAGTGCGGGCCGTCGTCGCCTACGGTGTCGACCTCGGCGCGATCACGGGCCGGAGGCAACAACGCAATACCCGCCGCCATCTCGGCCGGCGTCTCCATGATCGCCAGCTGCTTCCGTTTGCCATCGGAGGCCTGCCACGCCTCCTCGGTGACGCCCGGGGCGTCCTCGATCACCTCGACGTCGATATCCTCGTCGGCGCCGGCCAGCAGCCGCCGGTACAGCGCACTGGACGCCATGAGCTCGTCGTGACTGCCTTGCGCGACAACGCGTCCCTTGTCCACCACGACGATCCGGCCGGCCAGCCGCAGGGTGGATCGGCGGTGGGCGATGAGCAGCGTGGTGCGGTCGACCATCACGCGGCGCAGGGTGGCGTGAATGCCCTCCTCGATCCGGGCGTCCACGGCGCTGGTCGCGTCGTCCAGGACCAGGATCCTGGGATCGGTCAGCAGGGCCCGGGCCAGCGCGATCCGTTGCCGCTGACCGCCCGACAACGTGAGACCCCGCTCGCCGACCTGCGTGTCGTAACCCTGTGGCAGCGCCATGATGAACTCGTGCGCCTCGGCCGACCGGGCCGCCGCCTCGATCTCCAGGTCGGTGGCGTCCGGGCGGCCGTAGCCGATGTTGGCCCGAACCGTCTCGGAGAACAGGAAGCTCTCCTCGAACACCATGCCGACCTGACTGCGCAGGGAGTCCACTGTCACGTCACGGATGTCGACGCCGTCGATCTTGAGGCTGCCGGCCTGCACGTCGTGGAACCGGGCCAGCAGCATGGCCACCGTGGACTTTCCGGAACCGGAAGTCCCCACCAGGGCAACGGTTTCGCCGGGCTGAACGTGCAGGCTGAACCCGTCGAGCACCGGTTCCGAGCTGAGGTAGCCGAACCTGGCGTCCGTGATGGCGATGTCGCCCTGTACCGGAGGCATGGGGGAGGCGCCCGGCTTGTCCGTCACGGCCGGGACCGAGTCCAGCAGGTCGAAGATCCGCCGCGCGGAGATGCCGGCCCGCTGGGTGGCGCTGATCATCGCCGCGAACATCTGCGCCGGGCCGATGACCTGTGACAGGTAGGTGGCGAAGGCCAGGAAGGTGCCGACGGTGATGTTGCCGTGCAGGGCCAGCCAGCCGCCCAACGCCAGCAACAACACCTGGCCGACGGCAGGGATGGCCTGGAGCAGCGGCTGGTACTTGGCGATCAGCCGCACCGACCGGATGCGGGCCCCGAACAGTTTCTGGCTGGCCTCGACGAACCGGTCCAGCTCGTGGTCCTCCTGGCCGAACGCCTTGACCACGCGGATGCCGGACACGGTCTGGGTGACCGTCTGCGTCACCTCGGCGCCGCGCTGCTGACTGTCCCAAGTGGCCGGTCGTACCTGCCGCCGCATCCGGTAGACGACGATCACCAGCGCCGGCACCACGAGCGCGCTGATCAGCGCCAGCAGCGGCGACAGCACGATCATGACCACCAGCGACACCACGATCAGCAGCACGTTGCTGCTCAGGGACGGCAGGTAGGACAGCACCCGGACCATCACGCCGGCGTCGGTGGAGATGCGGGACACCAGCTGGCCGGTCGGCATCGCCTGGTGGCTGCCGATGTCCAGGCGCTGCAACTGTTCGTGCACCGCGTTGCGGATCTGGTACTGGACCTCCAGCACCACCTTGGCCGCCCGGTAGCGGCGGATCCGGGACGCGGCGAAGGTCAGCACGCCGACCGCGACCAACGCGCCGAGCCACGGCAGCAGCGCCGATTTGTGGGTGAGGATGACGTCGTCGACGATGTGCCGCTCCAGCAGCGGTGTGACCGCGGCCAGCCCGGCGCCGGCGAGCGCGGCCGTGAACGTCATGACCATGCTGCGGCGCTGGATCTTCAGGAACGGCAGCAGGCGGCGGATCCAGTTGTCAGTCATCGGCCAGCCGATCCATCAGCTCGGCCGCGTCGGCCAGCAGCTGACGTTCGGACGGCGTGAGGTGGATGTCCATCGCCTTGGCCAGCCAGCGCTCACGGGCCTGCATGTCCTCCGACAGCGCGGTCAGGCCCTTCTCGGTGATGCCGATGACCGCCTGCCGCCGGTCCAGCTCGTCGGGCCGCCGCAGGATCAGGCCGTCCGCCTCCAGCGCGGCCAGGGTCCGGGTCAGCGACTGCGGCTGGACCCGTTCCAGGTCGGCGAGGTCGCCCGCGGACATCCGGCCGTTGCGCCAGAGCTGGGCCAGCACGCTGATCTTGGTCGGGGCCAGCGCGTCCGCCGGCCGTTCCGCGCGCAGCCGGCGGGACAGCCGGACCACACTGGACCGGATCCGGCGGACGTTCTCGTCACGGGGCACGTTAGTACGCTACAACTTACTAACCCGCCGACGCGACCGGTTTGGCCGCACGGAACTTGAACGCGCCGTCCCGCAGCGTGACCTCGACGTCGGAGAACCCGGCCCGGCGCAGCCGTTCCGGCAACTCCTCCGGGTCCACGACGTTCATCGTGTCGCCGATGTGCAGCAGCCGGAACCGGAAGCTCAGCCGGCTGTCGCTGCCCGCGAACACCCCGCCCGGCTCCAACACCCGGAAGGCCTCGGCGAAGATGCCGTCCTGCATCGCCCTGGTCGGCACGTGGTGCAGCATCGTGAAGCAGACGACCGAGCTGAAGTCGTTGTCCGGCAACGACATCCGGCTGCCGTCGCCGTGCAGGACCGTCGCCTTGCCGGCGAACTCCCGTTGCAGGTCGAGCGCGGAGTGCTCGTCCACCTCCACCGCGGTGACATCGGGCGCCATGTCCACCAGAACCCGCGTGGTGGCCCCGTATCCCGGCCCGATCTCCAGCAGCTTCGCGCCGAGGTCGACGTCCCGCAGGGACCACGGCAGCTTCTGCTCGCGGACCTGCCGGGCCCAGTCCTCCGACGAACAGATCCTCCGGTGCACACGATTCATCGGCATGTCCTCGACGGTAGAACCCTTGTCCGGTGTCTGCCACCGCGTAGAGTGACAGGCGATGTCGCGAAACGGTCAAGCCCTGATGGTGCTCAGCGTGACCATGCCCAAGGGGGAGTGGTTCGACTGGCACCTGCACCCCGAGCACCAGTTCGCGTGGGCGGCCGAGGGCATGCTCACCGTGCAGATCGGGGACGGCACCTACGTTCTGCCGCCCAGCCGAGCTCTGTGGATCCCCGCCGGGACCCTGCACCGCACCGGCGCCGCCAGCACTTCCTCCATGCACAGCGTGTACTTCGGCGGGCGGCAGTGGGGCGAACCCACCGTGGTCGCCGTCGGGCCTCTGCTGTCCGAGCTCATTCGCTACCTTGCCGACCTCACCCTGGACACGGCTCCTCGCCGCCGCGCCGAGGCCGTGCTGCGGGACCTGCTCGTGCCCGTCCCGGTCTCCACCATCCACGTGCCCACGGTGTCTTCTCGGCTGGCGCGCATCGCCCAGACTCTCACCGACGACCCGGCCGACGACCGTGACCTCGCCGCCTGGGGTCGCCTCGTCGGCGCCTCGGCCCGTACCTTGGCGCGGGCGTTCGTCGCCGAGACCGGCATGACCTTCGGCGCCTGGCGCACCCAGGTCCGGCTCCTGGCCGCCCTGCCGCTGCTCGCCGCCGGCATGCCCGTCGCCACTGCCGCCCGCCGCGTCGGCTACGCCACGCCCAGCGCCTTCGTCGCCGCCTTCCGCCGCGTCACCGGCACCACCCCCGGCGCCTACTTCAGCTGAACGTCGAGCTGGCCGTGGTCGATGAGCCAGCGGAGGGACTCCAGCACGGCCGCCTCCGGTTCGTAGCGAGGGGTGTAGCCGAGGAGGCGGGTGGCCTTCTCGATGGAGCACACCTGGCTGCGGAACAGGTGGCCCCAGCTGACGTCGGCGTGCTCGGGGTCGGTCGAGCGGCGGAATTCCTCCCAGGACACGAACTCCAGGGTGGCGGCCTGCCCGAACCAGCCGGCGGCGATCTCGGCGTAGCCGCGGACGTTCAACGACGTGGGGGCGACCACGTTGAAGTCCTCGCCGGCGGCCGCATCGCGGTGCGAGATCGCCAGCTCGAAGGCCTGGGCGACGTCGTCGGCGTGCACGTGGTGCATGTGCTCGGCCCCGATTCCCGGCACCGCCAAGGGTTTCCCGGCGGACAGGGTGTGCCAGACGGCGGGGTCGAAGTTGCCGAGCGGGCCGACCGGATGCCAGCCGGGACCGACGATATGGCCCGGGTGCAGGGAAGTCGTGGCGAGGTCGGTCTCCGCCTTCAGCATGCGGGCGATGCGGTCCTTGGCGATGCCGTAGTCGCCGAACGGCGGCGTGCCGGCGTCCTCGGTGATCGGCAGCTTGTGGCTCGGGCCGTACCGCCAGATCGAACCGCAGTGCAGCAGGTGGCCGACTTCGCCGCGGAGCCGGTCGACCAGCGCGGTCGCCGATTCCAGGGTGTAGCAGATCAGATCGACGACGACGTCGGGCCGCAGTTCGGCCACCCGATCGCCGAAGTCCTCCTGCTGCCGGTCGGCGACAACCGCGCGCACGTGCTGCCATTCCGGCGAGTCGACGTACGCGGTGCTGGCGCCGCGGCTGATGTTGACGACCTCGTGGCCGGCGCGGACCAGCCGGGGCACGAGAAAGGTGCCGATGTGGCCACTGCCGCCGATGACGACGATCTTCACGGTGCTCCGATCACGTGAGGAGGCGAGATAGCTCCGAGGTCAGCAGGTCGAGGCCCATGGGACCAAGGTCGAGGGCGGTGGAGTGGAAGGTGCGCAGGTCGAAACGCGAGCCCTGGCGGGCCTTGGCGTCGGCGCGGGCGGCCAGCCAGACGCGCTCGCCGACCTTGTACGAGATGGCCTGGCCGGGGTAGCCGAGGTAGCGATCCACCTCGAAGCGGGCGAACTCGGCGCTGCCCATGGAGCCGGAGCGGGCCAGCACGAACTCGAAGGCCAGCTCGGGCGTCCACACCGAGCCGTCGTGGAAGCCGGCCCCGGCGGGGATGGGCAGTTCGAGGTGCAGACCGATGTCGACGACGACGCGCGCGGCGCGAAGCTGCTGCCCGCCGGCGAACATGCCCATGCGGTGCGCGGGCAGCTCGTAGTAGCCGAGCTCGTCCATGAGCCGCTCGGCGTAGAGGCCCCACCCCTCGCTGTGCCCGGAGTGCAGCTCGGCGCTGAGGCGCTGGAACCGGTTGAGGGAATGGGTGTTGAGGACGTTGAGCCCCAGCTGGAGATGGTGCCCGGGCGCGCCCTCGTGGTACATCACGGACGGCACGGCCCAGGTGGACGGCTCGTCCACAGTGGTGGAGTACCACACGGTGCCGGGTCGGCCGAGGTCCTCGGTCGGGGCGAGGTAGTAGATGCCAGTGTTGGAGGCGGGCACCCGGCATTCCAGGCGCCGCAACGGTTCCGGGATGTCGAAGTGGGTGCCGTCGAGATCGGCGATGGCCTTGTCGGCCAACTCCTGGATCCACACCCGGAACTGCTCGGCCCCGGCCACCCGGTGCGCGGGATCGGCGTCCAGCGCGGCGAGCACGGCGGTCAGCGGCTCGCCGGGCAGGATCTCACCGCCGACGGCGCGCATCTGCGCCTCCAACCGGGCCAGCTCCTGCCAGCCCCACTCGTACGTCTCCAAAAGATCTACCTCGCTGCCGAGGAAGTTCCGTGCCTCCAGGGCATAGCGCTCGCGGCCGACGGCGTCACGGTTCGGCGCGGCGGGGGCGAGGGTCTCGGTGAGGTAGGCCGCGAAGTCCACCAGGGCGGCCCCGGCCCGCTCGGTCTCGGCCCGGTAGGCCGACGGCAGCGTGCCGAGATAGTCGGCGAACTCCTTGCTCTGCCGGGCGCAGTTGACGACCTGGCGCACGGCCGACACGCGCCCCTGCTGCCGGCCCCGTTCCAGCGACACCCGCAGCCCGGAAAGCGCTTCCGGGATGCCGGTCAGTCGCGACCGCATGTCCGCCACCACGGTGCGGTCGCCCTGGTCCAGCAGCTCGACGGCCTGCCGCAGCCGCTGCGGCGGGCTGTCCACGGAGTTCAGCTCGGCGTCGACGTAACCGGCCACGGACCGGGCCAGCTCGATGTCCAGCCGGTCCCGCAGCACCGCCGCGGCCCGCCGCTCGGTGTCCGAGTTGACGGGCGTGGCGGCCAGTTCCGCGAGGGTGCGTTCGGCCAGCTCGTGCCGGGCGGCGAAGCCGTCGGGACCGTAATCCGTCAGCTCGCCGTCGTGTCCGGCGATCCCCATCATGGCCGCGTGGCACGGATCGGTCGCGGCCAGCTGGCCCACGTACCGGTCGGACAGCGCATCGACGTCGCTCACCGGAGCGAGCATAGGTGCTCGGCGGCGCGAAGGTGGCTAATTGCCGTTTGCCACCAGCTGTTGGGCAATGGTTTTTGCCGAGTTGCTCGGGATGGCGAAGCCGATGCCGATGCTGCCCTTGGACGGCGAGTAGATCGCCGTGTTGATGCCGATGACCTGGCCCTGGGCGTTGAACAGGGCGCCGCCGGAGTTGCCGGGGTTGATGGGCGCGTCGGTCTGGATCATGCCCTTGTAGCTGGTCGAGGAGGACTGCGACTGCGAGTACGGGGTCTGGTCCTGCTCGCCGGCGGTGATGTTCCGGTTCAGCGCGCTGACCACGCCGGAGGTGACGGTGCCCTGCAGGCCCTCGGGCGAGCCGATGGCCACCACCTGGTCGCCCACCTTCACCTGCGAGGAGTCGCCGAACACCGCCGTCTTCAGGCCGCTGACGCCCTGCACCTTGATCACCGCGAGGTCGGTCGAGGGGTCCGTGCTGACCACGGTCGCGGTGTGCTTGCTGCCGTCGTTGAAGGTGACGGTGAACTGGCCGCCGCCGGCGATGACGTGGTTGTTGGTCAGCACCAGGCCGTCGGAGCTGATGACGACGCCGGAGCCGAGGCCCTGGGAGTTGGCGATCTGCACGACCACGGGCAGTCCGTTGGCCGCCACTGTGCTCACGTTGGTGGCCGTGTTGTTGGAGGCGGTCGTGCCGGTGGTGCTGCCGCTCACCGAACTGACCACAGTGGACGGTGAGGCCGTGGCGGTGGTGATCCACGCGCCGGCCCCGCCGCCGACGACCGCCGCCAGCACCGCCGCGCCGACCAGCACGGCGGTTCCCTTGCGGGCCTTGCGTGGCGGCTCGGGCGGGGGCGGCATGAACAGCGGGTTCTGGAAGCCGGTCGGCGGCGTCGGCGTGTCGTCGGTGAAGACGGCGGCGGCGGGCTCAGGGGTGCGGGGCGTCTCGGTCATGCTTCTACTGTGGGGCCGCCACATATGAGGAACCTGAGGCGAAGGCGTGCTGAACCCAAGAGTTTCCTGGCGTTATCTGGGGGACAGGCCGGCCTTGCGGTAGATCTCGTCGATCACGGTCATGTTCCGGACCGAATCGGACGGTGGTGTGAGGACCGACCTGCCGCGCAGCACCGCGTCGCAGAAGGCATCCAGCTGATAGCTGTAGGACGGCCGCTTGGACAGCCGCTCCACGCGCTTGCCGTTGGCCGTGCGCACGGCCAGCCGGTGATAGGCCTGCGGGGCGACGAAGTTGAAGACGTCGATCCGGCCCTTGTCGCCGACCGCGGAGGCGGCGATCTTGAGGATGTCGGCCGACCACAGGGAGGCCGTGACGGAACCGGTGTGACCGCCCGGGAACACCAGGGAAGCCGTCATCGCCCGGTCCACATCGGGCTTGTGCAGCTTGGCCTTGGCCGAGACGACCTCCGGCTCGCCACCGCCCAGCAGCCGCGTCATGTGCAGCGCGTAGCAGCCGGCGTCCATCATCGCGCCGCCCGCGAGATCGCGGTTGTAGCGGATGTCGGAGAACTTCGGCAGCGGGAAACACAGCGCCGCCTGAACGTGCTTGAGTGTGCCGATCTCGCCGCTGGCCAGGATTTCCGCGATGCGGCGGGCCAGCGGGTGGTAGCGGTAGTGGAACGCCTCCATCACCACGAGGCCGCTGGCGTCCGCCGCTTCGGCGACGGTGGTGGCCTCGCTGGCGTTGCTGGTGAACGGCTTCTCGCACAGGACGTGCTTGCCGGCGGCGAGTGCCGCGAGCGTCCACTCGGCGTGCAGCGCGTTGGGCAGCGGGTTGTAGACGGCGTCGATGTCCGGGTCGGCCAGCAGCTCGTCGTAGCTGCCGTGCACCTTGGGAATGCCGTGCTTGCCCGCGTAGGTGGCGGCGCGGCCCCGGTCCCGCGCCGCCACCGCGACGACCTCGGCCTCGGTGTTGTCCCGAGCCGGCGCGATCAGGGCGGTCGGCGCGATACGCGCCGCGCCGAGCACCCCGATGCGGACTGTGTTCGTGCTCATCCGACGATGATGCCACCCGCTAGTAAACAGGTGTAACTAGCCCTGCTGGGTGCCGCCCTGCTGGTTCTGGCCACGGTCGCCGCGCGGCCCGCCGAAGCCGCCCTGGGGGCCGCCGAACTGGCCGTTGTACGGCCGGTGCACGCCTGGCCCGAAGCCGCCGCCGTGATGGGCGGCGCCGATGAGGCCGCCGATGCCGCCGCCCACGATCAGGCCGACGACCAGCGCGGCGACGACCTGCGTGACGCGGTGGCGGGCGAAGTTGGCGAACTTGCCGGGCGGCCGCTGGACGTAGATCACCTGCGGCTGGGGGGCTCCGGGCGGGACCGCTCCGGGTTGAGGCGTCGTCCCCGGCTGGGGCGGCGCGTAGGACGCCTGCGGCTGTTCCGCCGCGAAGGCCTGCGTCTCGGGCTCCTCGGCGGCCGGCTGGGGCTGTGGCTCAGCGGCGGCCGGCTCCGGGGCCTGCTGGGCGTCGGGGCCGGCCACGGGCCGCTGGTGCTGCTCGGTCGGCTGCTCGTCTGGGGTCTTCGGCTCGGACATCTGGCCTGCTCCTGGGTCAATTCGGGCTGCTGAACACCAGACTGTGCGAACGGGCTGTGCTCCCGCTGAGCGGAAGCTGTCGAAGTCGTAGCGAAACCATGACGTGACACGCACGGTTCCCACACAGGACACGGGCAGTGTCGATCTCATGAGGTTGCTGGCCGCGGCGGGGTGTGTGTTCGGGTTCCTGCTCGCCTACATGGTTTTTGTGGTGTCCCCGGCCGGCCGCCGGCTGGAGGACGCCACGCTGCCGACCCCCACCGACGGCGGTCCGATCGCGGCGATGAGCCCGCAGCTGATCGGGCTGGG
>NZ_KK037166.1:2424545-2477060 GCF_000568255.1 Kutzneria sp. 744 | reverse complement strand
CGGCGTGCGCGGCGATCGTGCTGGCCCTGCTGTTGGTGCTGCCACCGGACGTGCGGCCGATCGCCCTGGTCGCCGGAGCGGTGCTGACGGCCTATGTCGCCGCCACGACCACGGAGCTGGGCTGGCACCGGCTCAGCGACACGATCGGGGCACTGGCGCTGTGCGGGACCTTCGCGGTGCTGCTCTCGGACGTGCGGCCGGTGTGGTGGGCGACGCTGATGGCGACCTGCGCGCCGGCCGCCGCCGTGCTGGCCGGATATGGGGTAGTCAGCCTGACCAGCGTCACCGACCTGGTGATCGTCGCCACGGGAGCGATCACCGCCGGCGTCGTGGCCGCCGTCGCGCTGCCGCTGTGCGCCCAGCCGAGGGCTACGGCGAACGCCCCGGTGTCCGCTGGATACGATGAGGGGCCGACCAGGCCGTTATCCCGTGTGAAGGAGTCATCGTGTCGCAGCCGCGTCCCTCAGGCCCAGGAGCAGCACCCCGTGTGACGGTGCCGGCCGGGACGACGGCGGGCACGGCGGTCCGCGAGGCGGGCCTGCCGGGCAAGGGCGCCGACGCGATCGTCGTGGTCCGGGACGTCGACGGCAAGCTGCGTGACCTGTCCTGGACGCCGGAGGCCGACGTCGAGGTGGAGGCCGTCGCGGCCGACACCGAGGACGGCCGCAGCGTGATCCGGCACTCCGCCGCGCACGTGCTGGCCCAGGCCGTGCAGCAGGCCTTCCCAGAGGCCAAGCTGGGCATCGGCCCGCCCATCAAGGACGGCTTCTACTACGACTTCCAGGTGGACAAGCCGTTCACCCCCGAGGATCTGGCCGACCTCGAGAAGCGCATGAAGCAGATCATCAAGGGCTCCCAGCGGTTCTCCCGCCGCGTGGTCGAGTCCGTCGACGCCGCCAAGGACGAGCTCAAGGCGGAGCCGTTCAAGCTGGAGCTCGTCGACATCAAGTCCGACGTCGACACCACCGAGGTGATGGAGGTCGGCGCCGGCGAGCTGACCATCTACGACAACCTCGACCCGCGCAGCGGAGACCGGGTGTGGGGCGACCTGTGCCGTGGCCCGCACGTGCCCACCACCAAGCACATCCCGGCGTTCAAGCTGACCCGCTCGGCCGCCGCCTACTGGCGCGGCAGCGAGAAGAACCCGCAGCTCCAGCGCGTGTACGGCACGGCGTGGGAGTCGCAGGAGGCCCTGGAGGCGCACCTGGAGCTGCTGGCCGAGGCCGAGCGCCGCGACCACCGCCGCCTGGGCACCGAGCTCGACCTGTTCAGCTTCCCCGACGAGATCGGCTCCGGCCTGGCCGTCTTCCACCCGCGCGGCGGCATCGTGCGCCGGGCCATGGAGGACTACTCGCGCCGCCGGCACGAGGAAGAGGGCTACGAGTTCGTCTACTCGCCGCACATCACCAAGGGCGCGCTGTTCGAGACGTCCGGCCACCTCGACTGGTACCGCGACGGCATGTACCCGGCGATGCACCTCGACGCCGAATACGCCGAGGACGGCACGCTGCGCAAGCCCGGCCAGGACTACTACCTCAAGCCGATGAACTGCCCGTTCCACGACCTGATCTTCCGGTCGCGCGGGCGCTCCTACCGCGAGCTGCCGCTGCGCATGTTCGAGTTCGGCACGGTCTACCGGTACGAGAAGTCCGGCGTGATCCACGGCCTGACCCGGGTGCGCGGCATGACGCAGGACGACGCGCACATCTTCTGCACCCCGGAGCAGGTGCAGGAGGAGCTGAAGTCGCTGCTCGGCTTCGTGCTGGGCCTGCTGCGCGACTACGGCCTCGACGACTTCTACCTGGAGCTGTCGACCCGCAACGACGAGAAGTACGTGGGCTCCGACGAGGTGTGGGAGCAGGCCACCGCGGCGCTGCGCGAGGCGGCCGAGGACTCCGGCCTCCAGCTGGTGCCGGACCCGGGCGGCGCCGCCTTCTACGGCCCGAAGATCTCCGTGCAGGCCAAGGACGCGCTGGGCCGCACCTGGCAGATGTCCACCATCCAGCTGGACTTCAACCTGCCGGAGCGGTTCGAGCTGGAGTACACCTCCAGCGACGGCAGCCGGCAGCGGCCGGTCATGATCCACCGCGCCCTGTTCGGCTCCATCGAGCGCTTCTTCGGCGTGCTGACCGAGCACTACGCCGGCGCGTTCCCGGCCTGGCTGGCCCCGGTGCAGGCGGTCGGCATCCCCATCGCCGACGAGCACGTCGAGCACCTGATGCAGGTGACCAAGGCGCTGCGGGCCAGGGGCGTGCGGGTCGAGGTGGACGCCTCCGACGACCGCATGCAGAAGAAGATCCGCAACCACACGTTGCAGAAGGTGCCGTTCATGCTGGTCGCCGGCCAGAAGGACGTGGAGGGCGGCGCGGTGTCGTTCCGCTTCCGCGACGGCAGCCAGGTCAACGGCGTGTCGGTGGAGCAGGCGGTGGAGTCGATCGTGAACTGGATCGAGCGCCGCGAGAACGCCTCGCCCAGCGCCGAGACCTTCGCGGTGGCCACCGCGTGACCTCGCCGGACCGGGTCGAGCAGCACGGTGTGGGGGTCCCGGACGCGTTGCAGCGGCTGTGGACCCCGCACCGGATGGCCTACATCCGGGGCGAGAACAAGCCCGAGGGCGACGAGCCGGCGGGCTGCCCGTTCTGCTCCATCGTCAACCTGCCCGACGAGCAGGCGCTGATCCTGGCGCGTGGGCAGCTGGTGTACGCGGTGCTGAACCTGTACCCGTACAACGCCGGGCATCTGATGGTGGTCCCGTACCGGCACGTCGCCGACTACACGGACCTGAACGCGGCCGAGACCGTGGAGCTGGGAGAGTACACCCAGACCGCGATGCGCGTGGTGCGCGGCGTCTCGGCCCCGCACGGCTTCAACATCGGCATGAACCAGGGCGCCATCGCCGGCGCCGGCATCGCCGCCCACCTGCACCAGCACGTCGTGCCGCGCTGGGGCGGCGACGCCAACTTCATGCCCGTCATCGGCCAGACCCGCACCATCCCCCAGCTCCTGGGCGAAACCTGGGACCTGCTCTCGAAAGCCTGGCCCCGATAAACCGCGAGTCCCGCTCTCGGGCAACCATGTGTCGAGTTCATGACTGCCCGAGAGCGGGACTCGCCGGGGTTGGGCTTGAGGGTCAGGCCTGGAGCTGGGCCTCGACGTCGAGCTCGATCTTGATCTTGTCGCTGACCACGGCGGACGGGATGCCGCCGCCGACGCCGAAGTCGGAGCGCTTGATCTCGGTGCTGGCCGACACGCCCAGGACCTTGCTGTTCGGGCCGTCGCCGAAGCCGCCCAGCTCGCCGGTCAGGGTCACGGCCTTGGTCACGCCGTGCAGCGTCAGGTCGCCGTCGATCTCGACGTCCTCGCCGTCGATGCGCACCGCGCTCGACGTGAAGGTCAGGTGCTCGTGCTCCTCGACGTGCAGGAAGTCGGCCGAGCGGACGTGGCCGTCGCGCTGCTCGTTCTTGGTGTCGACGCTGTCGGCCACGATCTGGGCGGTCACCGAGGACGTGCTCGGGTCCTCGCCGGTAACGATCGTGCCGCTGATGGTGTTGAAACGACCGCGAACCTTGGACACGCCGAGGTGGCGGACGATGAAGGCGACCTCCGAGTGCACCGGGTCGATGTTCCACGTGCCGGCGACGTATCCGGGGATCTGGGTTGCCGCAGTCATCTTTCGGTCCTCCATGAGCCTTGGTTGAACTCTCAACTGAACCTTAGCACTGAGGTTGAGAGTTCAACAACAGGTATGATGTGACTCATGAGCGAGCCGCGGTGGTTGTCCGATTCCGAGCAGTGGGTGTGGCGGGCGTACCAGTCCGCGACCAAGCTGGTCAACGAGCGTCTGGACCGCCAACTGCAGCGCGACTCCGGCATGCCGACCACCTACTACGAGATCCTCGTCGCACTCTCCGAGTCACCCGATCGTGAGCTGCGGATGAGCGAGCTGGCCGAGTTCACCAAATCCTCCCGCAGCCGCCTGTCGCACGCGATCGCCCGGCTGGAGGAGAACGGCTGGGTCGTCCGCCGCTCCTGCGCCACCGACAAACGTGGTGCGTTCGCCGTGCTCACCGAGGACGGCATGGCCGCGGTCAAGGCCGCCGCCCCCGGGCACGTCGGCGAGGTGCGCACCGTGCTGTTCGACGGGCTCTCCGAGGACCAGGTGCGCCAGCTCGGCGTGATTTGCGAGGCGATCACCGCCCAGGCCAGCAAGGGATGCACCGCCGACCCGTGTGACGAGTGAGACGCGGGGGTGTCGGTGGCCGCTGTCCCACGTCCGCTGGTTAGGCTGGTCCCACCCGGTCCTGTAGTGCAGGTAGGTGCCTCCGCCGCCCCATGCTGAACATCTTCGCTCGCGCCTCCGTCTCACGCGTCACCGATCCTGTCGGGACGTGGCTGCAGCGGCGCGGTGTCACGCCCAATGCCGTCACGCTCGTCGGCACCGCGGGCACCGTGCTCGGCGCGCTCTGGTTCCTGCCACGCGGTGAGCTGTTCGCCGGCACGCTCGTGATCACCTTCTTCGTGCTGTTCGACCTGCTGGACGGGGCCGTCGCCCGGGCCAGCGGGGCCGGCACCCGGTTCGGCGCGGTGCTCGACGCCAGCTGCGACCGGATCGCCGACGGCGCGCTGCTCGGCGCCATCGCCTGGTGGTGCCTGGCCGGGGCCGGCGACCGCTCCGGCGGCGCCGCGGCGCTGATCGCGCTGGTCGGGGCGCAGGTCATCTCCTACATCAAGGCCCGCGCCGAGGCCACCGGCCTGTCGGCCGACGGGGGCCTGGTCGAACGGGCCGAGCGCATGATCCTGGCCCTGGTCGGCACCGGCCTGACCGGTCTCGGCGTCCCCTACGCCGTGGACGTGGCGCTGTGGGTGCTGGCGGTGCTGGCGGTGATCACCGTCGCGCAGCGGATGATCGCCGTGCATCGGTCGGCCAAGGAGCAGACCGGGTGAAGGGTCTGCTCGTCACGGCCGCCTACCGTGCCGGCTGGGCCTTCGCGCGGCTCGCCCCCGAGCAGGTCGCCGTCGGCGTCTTCCAGTGGGGCGCGGACTTCGCCACCCGACGCAACGGGGCCGGGGTCGCGCAGTTACGCCGGAACCTGGCCCGCGTGGTGCCCCGGGCCGGGGCCGCGGAGTTGGACGAGCTCGTCGCGCGGGCGATGCGGTCCTACGCCCGGTACTGGTACGAGACGTTCCGGCTGCGGCCCGGCGACGTCGAGGCCGTGCACCAGGCGGTCGAGCGGACCGCCACCGGCCAGGAGAACCTGCACGCCGCGTGCGCCGAGGGCAACGGCGTGATCCTGGCGCTGCCGCACTGCGGCAGCTGGGACCTGGCCGGCGTCTGGCTGCTGGGGCACACCCGCCAGGTCAGCGTGGTCGTGCAGCGGCTGCGGCCCGAATCGCTGTTCCGCAGCTTCACCCGGGCCCGTGAGCGGCTCGGCTTCGACGTCGTGCCGTCGGCCGGCGGCGAGACCCGGCCCACCGAGCACCTGGCGCAGCGGCTGCGGGCCGGCGGGGTCGTGTGCCTGTTCGCCGACCGCGACCTCACTGCCAGCGGCGTGCCCGTGTCGTTCTTCAACGGCACCACCCGCATGCCGGCCGGCCCCGCCTACCTGGCCGCCACCACCGGCGCGGCGCTGCTGCCGGTCGGCACCTGGTTCACCGAGACCGGGTGGGGGATGCGGGTGCACCCGCCGGTCAAGGTCAACGGCGTGGACGGCATCCCGGCCGCCACCCAGGCGCTGGCCGACGTGTTCGCCGCCGACATCGCCGCGCATCCCGAAGACTGGCACATGCTCCAGCGGCTGTGGCTCACCGAGGACCTCTCCGAGTGAGGATCGGCCTGGTCTGCCCGTATTCGCTCGCCGTGCCGGGCGGGGTCCAGGCCCACGTCACCGGATTGGCCGCCGCGCTGCGCGGGCTGGGGCACGAGGTGTCGGTGTTGGCCCCTACCGGGCGGGCGACGCCCATTCCCTTCAACGGTTCCGTGGCGCGACTGGCTTTCGGCCCAGCCGCGTACGTGCGGGTGCGGCGCTGGCTCCGTGAGGGCGATTTCGACCTTCTGCACCTGCACGAGCCCATCGCGCCCAGCCTGTCCTTCCTGGCGTTGACGCTGGCCCGGGGACCGGTCGTCGCCACCTTTCACACGTCGTTCGACCGGTCGTGGATCCTGTTGGCAGCGCGGGGAGTGCTCCGGCCGCAGCTGGAGAAGGTCACCGCCCGGATCGCCGTGTCGGAGCCGGCTCGTCGGGTGCAGGTCGAGCACCTCGGCGGCGACGCCGTCGAGATCCCCAACGGGGTCGACGTCCGGTTCTTCGCCGATGCCTTGCCGCTGCCCGATTTTCCCCGTGCCGGCGGCACCATCGGCTTCCTCGGCCGTTTCGACGAGCCCCGCAAGGGCATGTCCGTGCTGGTGGAAGCCGTGCGGCTGCTGGATCGTCCCGATCTGCGGCTGGTGGTCGCCGGCCGTGGCAACGCCGACGCCCTGCGCGCCGCCTGCCCGCAGGCTCTTGTGCTCGGCGAGGTCTCGGACGCCACCAAAGCCGCCCTGTTCCGTTCCGTCGATGTTCTGTGCGCGCCCAACACCGGCGGCGAGAGCTTCGGCATCGTGCTCGCCGAGGCCATGAGCGCCGGGGCTCCCGTCGTGGCTTCGGATCTCGACGCCTTCCGCCGCGTCCTCGGCCCCGCCGCCCTGTTCGCCCCGCCCGGCGACCCCTCGGCGTTGGCCGCCGCCCTGGCTTCGATGCTCGACGATCCCGTGCGCCGCAGGGAATTCGGTTTCGCCGGCTCCTCGCGCGCCCTAGCCTTCGACTGGTCCGTGGTCGCCGACCAGGTCCTCCGCGTCTACGAGGCCGCCACCTCGGCCAGCCCTGCCCCCGCACGAATGTAGGTTTCCGGATGCCGCGCCACCGCAACGATCCCCGCTGGCTCGGCATCGGCACGGACCGCTACCGCTGGAGTGTCGGCCACTCGCACGAGAACCTCGAGGATCCGAACGAGCGGGACAAGACCTGCTGCGAGTTCCTGGAGCTCCGGCGCGAGCGCGTGCACGGCCGCGTGTACATCGAGTTCTGTGTCGGCAACGGTTTCCGCGTCTCCGACGGCTGGGGCATGCACTCGGGCCAGGTGCGGCACGCCGACGGGCGGGGCCTCAACCTCAACCAGCCCGGCGTGGTCCGAGCCCTGCTCGACGCCGCCGTCGCCGTCGGCTGGGACCCGACGGCCACCACCGTCGCCGAGCTCGACGGCTGGGCCCTGTTCGACAGAGCCTTTGCCAACGCCACCTCGGGCCAGTATTTCCCCACCCCGAACCGCGCTGCCACCCGGCCGCCTTCCGCCTCCTGCTAGGGCTTTTCCACCCCAACCTCCCTTTCACCCCGCCCACCTCCACCTCCACCGCGGAGTAGGGTCGGCTCGTGATCTTCGAGGCGGTGGCGGCGGGGCTGGCGGTGCTGCTCATCCTCGGTTCGAGGGTGTTGCGGCTCACCAGCCGCCTGGACCGGCTGCACATTCGCACCGACGCGGCGTGGGCGGCGTTGGATGCGGCGTTGGCGCGGCGGGCGTTGCTGGCCCGGCTGGCGAGTCCGAAGGCCACGGAGGCGACGGAATCGGCTGAGGGGGCGTCGCGGCCGGACCGGGAGGCCGCCGAGAACGAGGTCAGCCGGCTGCTGGGTGAGCTGGACCGGACGTCGCTGCCGGGGGAGATCGCCACCGAGCTGGCCGACGCCGAGCACCGCCTGGTCTTGGCGCGCCGGGTGCACAACGACGCCGTGCGGGACACGCTGTCCTTGCGCCGCAAGCGATCGGTGCGCTGGCTGCGGCTGGCCGGCACCGCGCCGCTGCCCAGCTACTTCGAGATCGCCGAGCCCGTGGCGCCCGAGAGCGGCGAGCAGGCGCTGGTTCCTCGGGCGTCGGCCCGCATCCTGCTGGTGGACGACCGTGACCGGGTTCTGCTGTTCCGCGGGGGAAATCCGCCGCCGAACAACGCCGAGCAGTGGTGGTTCACGCCCGGCGGCGGCATCGAGAAGGGCGAGGCGCTGACCGAGGCCGCGGTTCGCGAGCTGGCCGAGGAGACCGGAATCCGTTGCTCCGAAACGGATCTCACCGGCCCCGTCTGGCTGCGCCGGGTGACCTTCTGCTTCGACGGCCGCTGGCACCTCGGCGAGGAGTGGTTCTTTCTCCTGCGCACCAAGGCGAATGCCATCGACACCTCGGGCTTCACGCAGCTGGAGAACGACACCGTCACCGACCACCGCTGGTGGACCACGGAGGAGCTGGCCGACTCCGACGAGCTGATCTACCCGCCGCTGCTGGGCCCGCTGCTGGAGGATCTCCTTGCCACGCAATGGGACGGCGTAGTGCGGCCGGTCCGCTGACGCCGCACCGCTCGGCCGGGCGCGCAGGGCCGCGCGATGTGAGATGGCGCGGCCCGCGCGGTCGATGCGGGCCGCGCCATTCCTTTCTCTCCCTCAGATCTTCGTCGCCAGGTTGTCCGGCAGGGGGTCGTACCGGGCGAAGTGCCGGGTGAAGGTCGCGGTCCCCGAGGCGAGGGACCGCAGCTCCACGGCGTACCGGATGAGCTCGGTCGCGGGCACCTCGGCGCGGATCATGGTGTGCCCGGGCGTGATATCGGCCTCGGTGCCCAGGACGCGGGCGCGGCGGCTGGACAGGTCGCCGAGCACGGCCCCGAGGTGGTCGTCGGGCAGCCGGATGGTCACCTCATCCATGGGCTCCAGCAGCGAGATCCGGCTGTTGGCGGCGGCCTCCTTCAAGGCCAGCGCGCCGGCGGTCTGGAAGGCCGAGTCGGAGGAGTCGACGCTGTGGGCCTTGCCGTCGATGAGGGTCACGCGCACGTCGACGCACGGGTGGTCGCCGTGCAGGCCCTTGGCCAGCTGGGCCCGCACCCCCTTCTCCACGCTGGGGATGAACTGGTGCGGCACCGATCCGCCGACGACCCGGTCGACGAACTCGAAGCCGGATCCGCGCGGCAGCGGCTCGACCTCCAGGTCGCACACGGCGTACTGGCCGTGCCCGCCGGACTGCTTGACGTGCCGGCCGTGCCCCCGGGCGGCCTTGGCGAAGGTCTCCCGCAGCGGCACCCGCACGTCCTCGGTGTCCACCTCGGCCCCGCCGGCGCGCAGCCGCGCCAGCACGACGTCGGCGTGGGCCTCGCCCATGCACCACAACACCATCTGGTGCGTCTCGGTGTTGCGCTCCAACCGGAGCGTCGGATCCCCGGCCACAAGGCGTGCGAGGTTGCGGGCCAGCGTGTCCTCGTCGCTCCGTTTGCGGGCGATGATCGCGACCGGCAGCAGCGGCTCGGGCATCAACCACGGCGACATCAGCAGCGGCTGGTCGGGGCTGGACACGGTGTCGCCGGTCTCGGCCGAGCCGAGCTTGGTCAGCGCGCAGAGGTCGCCGGCCACGCAGAACGGCACCTCGCGCAGGCTCGACCCGAGCGGCGAGTAGATGTGCGCGACCCGCTCGTCCTCGTCGTGGTCCTCGTGTCCGCGGTCGCTCATGCCGTGCCCGGAGACGTGCACGGACCGCTCCGGCCGCAGCGTCCCGGAGAACACCCGGACGAGCGACACCCGACCGACGTAGGAGTCGACGGCGGTGCGCACGACCTCGGCCGCGAGCGGGCCGTCCGGGTCGGTGGCCAGCTCCAGCACGGTGCCGGCGATCGGGTCGGTCACCGACGGCAGCGGGTGCTCCAGCGGCGACGGGAAGGCGCGCACGATGCCGTCCAGGATCTCGGCCAGCCCCAGGCCGGTCGCCGCGCACGCCGGCACGACCGGGTAGAACGAGCCCCGGCTGACCGCGGTCTCCAGGTCGGCGATGAGCACGTCCTGGTCGATGTCCTCGCCGCCGAGGTAGCGCTCCATCAGGGTCTCGTCCTCGCTCTCGGCGATGACGCCCTCGATCAGCGCGTTGCGGTGGTCGGCCATGAAGTCGGCGAGGTCGGCGTCGGGTTCCCGCACGGTCGGCGGGTAGCCGTCGGAGTAGTCGAAGACGCTCTGCGTGATCAGGCCGACCAGCTTGGTGTTGCCGGAGCCGGGGACCGGGAGGTACAGCGGCAGCACGCCGGCGCCGAACGCCTCCTGGCAGGCCGCGAGCTCGGCGTCGAAGTCGGCGCGGTGGTGGTCGAGCCGGGCGATCACGACGCCGCGCGGCATGCCGACGGCCGCGCACTCCTCCCACAGCGCCATGGTCATGGCGTCGACGCCCTCGGACGCGCCGACCACGAAAACCGCGGCGTCCGCGGCGCGCAGGCCGGCCCGCAGCTCGCCGACGAAGTCGACGTACCCGGGCGTGTCGATGAGGTTGATCTTGACGTCCTGGTGGACCAGCGGGGCCACCGCCAGCCCGACCGAGCGCTGCTGGCGCTGGGCCGCGGGGTCGTGGTCGCACACGGTCGTGCCCTCGGTGACGGACCCGGCCCTGGTCAGCACGCCGGAGGCGGTCAGAAGCGCCTCGGTGAGCGTGGTCTTGCCGGCCCCCGACGGGCCGACCAGCACGACGTTGCGGACCTTGGCCGGGTCGGCTACAGCGACCGCGCCGCCGGATTGGGTGTTGTCGGTGTTCTTGGACCCCATGGGGTCACCTCCTGAACGAACCGAATTGACCTGGAGCACACCTCGATGTGTTCGATCTCACACCCGAAGCGCTGGTCGGACAAGCCCGTCGGCGAAGTGGCCTTCCGTAATTGTGTCGGATTGGCCTCAAACACCAGGCCACGTTCGACCTAGCATGGAGTGCGTACCCCCTCGCATACCCCGAAAGGTCGGCACGGTGAACATCGAGCCCACTCCCGCCACCGGCACCGCCCGCGTCAAGCGCGGCATGGCCGAGATGCTCAAGGGCGGCGTGATCATGGACGTGGTCACCCCCGAGCAGGCCAAGATCGCCGAGGACGCCGGCGCCGTCGCCGTCATGGCGCTGGAGCGCGTGCCGGCCGACATCCGCGTCCAGGGCGGCGTCGCCCGGATGAGCGACCCCGACATGATCGACGGCATCGTCAACGCCGTGTCCATCCCCGTGATGGCCAAGGCCCGCATCGGCCACTTCGTCGAGGCTCAGGTGCTGCAGGCCCTCGGTGTCGACTACATCGACGAGTCCGAGGTGCTGACCCCGGCCGACGAGGCCAACCACATCGACAAGTGGCCGTTCACCGTGCCGTTCGTCTGCGGCGCCACCAACCTGGGCGAGGCCCTGCGCCGCATCGCCGAGGGCGCGGCCATGATCCGCTCCAAGGGCGAGGCCGGCACCGGCAACGTCGTCGAGGCCACCCGGCACATGCGCCAGATCCGCGCCGACATCGGCCGGCTGACCGTGCTCGACGACGCCGAGCTGTACGCCGCCGCCAAGGAGCTGCGCGCCCCGTACGAGCTGGTCAAGGAGATCGCCGCCACCGGCAAGCTGCCCGTCGTGCTGTTCACCGCCGGCGGCATCGCCACCCCGGCCGACGCCGCCATGATGATGCAGCTCGGCGCCGAGGGCGTCTTCGTCGGCTCCGGCATCTTCAAGTCCGGCGACCCGGCCCAGCGCGCCTCGGCCATCGTCAAGGCCACCACCTTCCACGACGACCCCGACGTCATCGCCAAGGTCTCCCGCGGCCTGGGCGAGGCCATGGTCGGCATCAACGTCTCGGAGCTGCCCGAGTCCCAGAAGCTCGCGACCCGCGGCTGGTGACGACGGTCGCCAGCCGGCCGTCGTAGCCGGTGACGACACCGACAACATCATCGAACCGGCCCGGCTCCCCGCGGATCCGGGCCGGTTCGATGACTATCTCGTCGTCGGCGAACTCGGCCAGCAGCTCGCCGCGAACGCCATTCGCGGTCTCCGTGTTCGAGCGCACGATGCGGAGCATCTCCTTTCGCCACACGGGATCGGTCTCGGCCTGGTAGATCCAGCGCGGGCCGAGGACGCTGTGCTCGGCCGTCGTGATCAGCGTCCCGCCGGCCAGCGGCGCGCCCCGGTAGGTCATCGGGATCTGGTAGACGACGCCGTCGACCCTGAGCAGGAACGTTTCCATGCCGACCTTGCCGGCCGAGTCCTCGAACCGGTAGGACCCGGTCGGCCGATGGTTCGATCCGCCTCGGTACCAGTGTTGTCGGGGCAGCCAGGCCAGCAGGATCTCGCGGAACGATGGCGTGAGAGTCGGCTTCACACGACCATCCAACCGAGCACGGGCGTGGACTGCAGGAAAACGAGCAGACACATCAGGGCCAGCAGGATGAGGCTCCACAGGAAGACCCGGCGGAACAGGTCGCCCTCGCGGCCGGCCATGCCGACGGCGCCGGCGGCGATGGCCAGGTTCTGGGGGCTGATCATCTTGCCCAGCACGCCGCCGGAGGAGTTGGCGGCGGCCATCAGGGTGGGACTGAGCCCGGCGTGCTGGGCGGCGGTGACCTGGAGCGCGCCGAACAGGGAGTTGGACGAGGTGTCCGAACCGGTGACGGCGACGCCGAGCCAGCCCAGGACCGGGGACAGCAGGGCGAAAAGGCCGCCGGCGTTGGACATCCAGGTGCCGAGGGTGGTGGTCTGCCCGCTGGCGTTCATCACGTACGCCAGGGCGAGCACGGCCATCACGGTGACGATGGCAGTCGCCAGTTGACGGTACGTGCCGCCGTAGGCGCGCAGGGCGGCGCCGGGTTTGATCCTGATCACGGGGATGGTGATCAGGCCGGCGACGATCAGCAGGCTGCCGGCGGCGTCGAGCCAGTCGAACTTGAACGCCGGCAGCGTGGATACCTTGCCGCTCAGGGTGTTCAGGTGCAGGCCGGGCCAGTTGAACGTGACGGTGACGCTGGTCAGGGCGTCCTTGATCGCCGGGACCTGGGCCAGTGCGAACACGGCGATGATGATCGCGTACGGGGCGTAGGCCCGCAGCACCTCGGCCCGGCTGTCGGTGTTCTCGGCCCGGCTGCGGCGGCGCACGACGAGCACCACGGCCAGCGCGCTGAGCAGCGAGGCGACGATGTCGGTGAGGGGAGCGCTGAAGAAGTTGGCCACCGCGAACTGCGCGACCGCGAACACCACGCCGCAGGCGATCGTCGCCGGCAGCGTCTCCCGCACGCCGCGCCAGCCGTCGATGATGCCGACCAGCACCATCGGCACGAACAGGGCCAGCACCGGCGTCTGCCGGCCGACCATCGATGCCAGGTCGTGCAGCGGCAGACCGGTCACGGTGGCCAGGGTCGTGATCGGCACCGCCAGCGCGCCGAAGGCCACCGGCGCGGTGTTGGCCACCAGCGCGACCGTGGCCGCCTTCAGTGGCTGGAAACCCAGCGCAATCAGCATCACGCTGGTCACCGCGACCGGCGTGCCGAAGCCGGCCAGCGCCTCCAGCAGCGCGCCGAAGCTGAACGCCACGATCACGCCCTGGATCCGCTGGTCGTCGCTGACCCGCGCGAAGGACCGCCGCAGCACGTCGAAATGTCCGGTGTGGACGGTCATGTTGTAGATCCAGATCGCGTTGACCACGATCCACAGAATCGGGAAGAAGCCGAACGCCGCGCCTTCCGTGGCCGCCAGCAGCGCCTGGCCGACCGGCATCGGATAGCCGAGCACCGCCACCAGCACGCTCACCGCGAGCGAGATCGCCGCGGCCAGCCAGGCCCGGATCCGGAACACCCCCAGCAGCACGAAAAGCACCACCAGCGGCAGCGCCGCGAGCAGGGCGGACAGGAGCAGGGAGCCGGCGATCGGGGCAAGGACCGGGGTGTACATACGTCACCACCTCGCCGTTGAGGGTGCGGTAGACGCTAGTTCACGATCAGAGTGATGGCGGGGATCCACAGTTGACGCAGGAGGTCCGGTGTCGGCCAACGTGACGGTGCGCAGCGATGGGCGTGGCGCGGAAGTGGTGCTCGGGTCCGGCGGGAGCGCCAACGCCCTGGGGCACGAGGACTGGCGGGCCCTGGAGCTGGCCTTTCGAAATCTGTCGAACGATGTCCGCGTGGTGGTCGTGCGGGGGAGCGGCAGCACCTTCAGCGCCGGCTCCGACCTGCGCGAGTGGGTGCACGCCGCGCCCGACGACGTGGACCGGGCCTTCGCCGCGATGGAGGCCGCCTGCACCGCCATCGAGGAGTGCCCGACGCCGGTGATCGCCCAGGTCAACGGCGTCGCCGCCGGGGCGGGCTGCCAGCTGGCCCTGGCCTGCGACCTCCGGGTGTTCGCCGACGACGCCCGCATCGGCATGTCCATCGCGCGGCTGGGGATTCTCGTCAGCCCGGCCTTCGCCGCCCGGCTCGCGCTGCTGGCCGGGCACGGCCTGGCCCGGGAGCTGCTCTAGACACGGAGAGCTATATTGGCTTTTCAGAACGGTCCTCCAACCGAAGACGGGAGGAAACGCCAATTTGCTTCAAATGTCGCATTCCGCGTCAGAAAGATTGGAACACTCCGCGCATTTTCACTCCAAGCAGCAAGCGAATGAAGGCTCGGCGTTATGTTAAGGGCGAGCTGAGTGAGCATGCCTAATCTACCATCTAATACTCCAATTGGCGAATGCGTCACAAGATTTTGTGACAGCCTCAGCTAGTGCATGTAGATATACGGCCCCGTGGCCGCGCAGCCCCGGGCCGCGTTGGTCGCCGCGAAGCAGGCCGTCAGCGTCGGGCTCTCACCCACCCGCGCCGCCGCCGACAGCTTCGCCAGCGGCCCGGCAGTGTCCTATGAGGACTTCCAACGCGGCGTGACGGCCTTCCTGTCCCGCAGCCGCCACCCCTGACCCCGGTGATGCAGGGAAGGACGCCTTACCCTCGTTGATCGCGGGTAAGGCGTCCTTCCCTGCATGTCAGTAGCGGTAGTGCTCCGGCTTGTACGGGCCGGCCACGTCCACGCCGATGTAGTCGGCCTGCACCTTGGACAGCTCGGTCAGCCGCACGCCCAGGGCGTCCAGGTGCAGCCGGGCCACCTTCTCGTCCAGGTGCTTGGGCAGCCGGTAGACCTGGCGCTCGTACTCGCCGGGCTTGGTGAACAGCTCGATCTGGGCGATCACCTGGTTGGAGAACGAGTTCGACATGACGAAGCTGGGGTGGCCGGTGGCGTTGCCCAGGTTCATCAGCCGGCCCTCGGACAGCACGATGACCGCGTGCCCGTCGGGGAACACCCACTCGTGCACCTGCGGCTTGATCTCGACCTTGCGGATGCCCGGCACCTTGGCCAGCCCGGCCATGTCGATCTCGTTGTCGAAGTGCCCGACGTTGCCGACGATCGCGTTGTGCTTCATCCGGCCCATGTGCTCGGCCATCACGATGTCGCGGTTGCCGGTGGTGGTGATGAAGATGTCGCCCTTGTGCACCACGTCCTCCAGGTGCACGACCTCGAGGCCCTCCATCGCCGCCTGCAGCGCGCAGATCGGGTCGACCTCGGTGACCACGACGCGCGCGCCCTGGCCGCGCAGCGAGTCCGCCGCGCCCTTGCCCACGTCGCCGTAGCCGCAGACCACGGCCAGCTTGCCGCCCAGCATCACGTCGGTGGCCCGGTTGAGGCCGTCGGCCAGCGAGTGCCGGATGCCGTACTTGTTGTCGAACTTGGACTTCGTCACCGAGTCGTTGACGTTGATCGCCGGGAACAGCAGCTCGCCCTCGGCGGCCAGCCGGTACATCCGGTTCACGCCGGCCGTCGTCTCCTCGGAGACGCCGCGCATCTGCTCCGCGACCCGGGTGAAACGCTTGGCGTCACGGGCGATGCTGGCCGTGAGGGTGGCCAGCAGGATGCCGTACTCCTCGCTGTCCTTCTCGGTCGCCGCCGGCACCGCGCCGGCCGTCTCGAACTCGACTCCCTTGTGCACCAACATGGTCGCGTCGCCGCCGTCGTCCACGATCAGGTTCGGCGCCTCGCCGTCCGGGAAGGTGAACAGCTGGTCCGTGCACCACCAGTACTCGGCCAGCGTCTCGCCCTTCCAGGCGAACACCGACGTTCCCCGCGGCGCGTCCACCGTGCCGTCACGGCCGACGACCACCGCCGCGGCGGCCTCGTCCTGCGTGGAGAAGATGTTGCAGGACACCCAGCGCACCTGGGCCCCCAGGTGCACCAGGGTCTCGATCAGCACCGCCGTCTGCACCGTCATGTGCAGCGAGCCCGCGACCCTGGCCCCGGCCAGCGGCTTGCTCTCGCCGAACTCCGCCCGCAGCGCCATCAGGCCCGGCATCTCCAGCTCCGCCAGCCGGATCTGGTGGCGCCCCGCCTCGGCCAGCGCCAGGTCGGCCACGGCGAAGTCGATCCCGTTGACCTGCCTCAGTTTCCCGTTCATTCCGGTTTCCTCCGCATGCTGACCGGGAGGCCCACCCTCATGACGAAGGGCGCCTCCCGCTTCGGGAGGCGCCCTTGTGACGTTCACACGGAGCCGAGCGTGGCGGACACGGTCCGCTGCAGCGCCTCTCGACTCCGCCCCCGAAATTAGCCAGCCCCAACCACCCCTGTCAACGCCGCGAGTCCCGCTCTCGGGCAGTCATGAACTCGACACATGGTTGCCCGAGAGCGGGACTCGCGGTCAGGACACGGGGTACAGCTCGATTTTCGCGGTGTGCCCGTGGCTGCGGGCGAGCTTGCCGTCGCAGGTGATCAGCGGGACGTCCAGTTGCTCGGCGAGTGCCACGTAGGCGGCATCGTATGCGGTGATGCTGTGCCGGAGTTCCCAGATCCGCGGCACGAACGGTTGGTGCTCGATGCGAGTGATCGGCAGCGCCGGCAGGCGGTCGACCGCCATGCGCGCAGTCGCCGGCGGCACTGCCCCGTGTCGTTCGCGGCGACTGAGGGTGTGCAGCACCTCGAGATCGATCAGATGTGGTGCGAAAGCCCGTGCGGACACGATCCGCGGCAGCAACTCGGGCGGAGCCGCGTTGCCGATGAAGACCGCCACCAGTGCCGATGCGTCGACGACATGGTTTCGGTCACGATTCATCCCTGTCGCGATAGCTGCGGATGTCGTCGACGATGTCTTCGACCGTGACGGTGCCCCAGTCGAGCTTTCGGATCTCTTCCAGCCACTGGGCCATCGTGGGACCGTCGAAGGACTTGCGCTCCGCGTCGGCGCGTTCGATATAGGCGTCGAGCGACAGGACGGCCGGTCGGATGACGCGCCCTGTCGGTGGTTCGGGGTGGGCCGGGTCGTGCGCCCACGCGTTCTCGGACATGCCCTCAGGCTAACCCCGGCCGGCCCGCCACGATCGGGTCACACGTGCTCCATGACCATCACGGTGACGGTGTCGGGATCCAGCGCCTGGTAGAGGTGCGGGACGTCGCCGGGGTAGGAGAGGTAGTCGCCGGGGCCGAGTTCGACCGGCTCGTCGGCGGGGCCGGCGAGGACGCGGCCGGTGGAGACGACGAGGTGCTCGACGGTGCCGGGCATGTGGGGGACGGAGTGGCGGCCGTTGTCGGAGCTCATGGTGACGAGGTAGATGTCCCGGCGGGCGGACGGCGGGCAGGCGGAGATGAGGGCGGCGCGGTAGCTGGACTGCTCGGAGTGCAGGTAGGGGCCTTCGCCGAAGCGGACGACGCGGACGGGCGGCCGGGGCGGGTCGACGAGGCGGGAGAAGGGCACGCCGAGGGCGACGCCGAGGGCCCACAGGGTCTCGACGGAGGGGTTGCCGGCCCCCGATTCGAGCTGGGACAGGGTGCTCTTGGCGATGCCGGCCCGCTTGGCCAGCTCGGACAGGGACAGGCCGACGCGGTCACGCTCGCGGCGCAGCGCGGCGGCGATCACGTCCAGCGGGGCGGAGCTGCGATCCACGTGTTCGTTCCATCGGTCGGGACGTTCGGCTTGACGAACGTCGGTGCGGGGTGTTCAGCTTGCACTATGGTTCGTTCGATCTGGCGAACATTAGACCTCTCCGTGGTCCGCAATGTCTCGCCCATCGCCCTGACCGCCTTCGTGACGGGCGCGTCCTTCGGCGCGATCGCGGTGGCGGCGCACATCTCGGTGGCGCTGGTCTGCGCGATGTCGCTGCTGGTCTTCGCCGGCGGCTCGCAGTTCATGGTCGTGGGCATCGTGGCCGCGGGCGGCAGCCCGATCGCCGCGGTGGTGGCCGGCCTGCTGCTCAACGCCCGCCACCTGCCGTTCGGCCTGGCCATGGGCGACCTGCTCGGCCGGAAGCTGGCGGCCCGCATCGTGGGCAGCCACATCCTGATCGACGAGTCGGTGGCCTTCGCCATGGCCCAGGGTGACCGCAAGAAGGCCAAGGCGGCGTTCTGGACCTGCGGCTTGGCCCTGTTCCTGACGTGGAACACCGGCACGCTCGTCGGCGCCCTGATCGGCCAGGTCATCGGCGACCCCAACCGCTTCGGCATGGACGCGGCCTTCCCGGCGGCGATGTTGGCGCTCATCCTGCCGGCGCTCAAGGACAAGGTGACGCTGCGCGTGGCCGTGCTCGGCGCGGCCGTCGCGGTGGCTACTACGCCGTTACTGCCGCCGGGAATTCCGGTCGTGCTGGCGGCATTGGGTGTCGTCGCGGCGCTCCCGACACGGCGAAAGGTGACGGCATGACGCTCACGGTCGTGCTGGCCCTGGCCGCCGGCACCTATGGCATTCGCTTCGCCGGCCCCCAACTCCGCAATCGCATCACCGTGCCGCCGCGCGTGCAAATGCTGCTGTCAATGGCCGCGACGGCGCTTCTTCTTGCCCTTGTCGCGGTCAACGCGTTCGTTCCCGGCGGGAAATTCGGCGGCTGGGCGCTGCTGGCCGGCGTCGGCGTCGGGGGCATTGCGGCCTGGCGAAAGGTGCCGTTCGTGCTGGTGGTGCTGGTGGCCGCCGGAACGACGGCGGTGCTGCGGCTGTTCGGCGTCGCTTAAACGGTGTCGCTCGTCACATCAAGGCTTGCTCAAACGGAATAGAGGGCTGCTCCGTTCGCTGGCTAGAGTCCCGTCCTCATCAGGGTGTGGTCCGTCTCACCCCGAGGTCGAGTTCTCCAGCACCGGAGCCGGGGGCGGTTTCGGTGCCTTTCGCAGTATCGAAGGGAAACCGTTTCCGTGGATTCTTCCCACGAGGGCGAGGGCTACGCGAAGTCCCTCGGCAACCGCCAGGTGCAGATGATCGCGATGGGCGGCGCCATCGGCGTCGGCCTCTTTCTCGGCGCCGGCGGCCGCCTGCACGCCGCCGGCCCCGGCCTGATCCTGTCCTACGCCCTGTGCGGCGCCGCCGCCTTCTTCGTCATGCGGGCCCTGGGCGAGCTGGTCCTGTACCGGCCGACGTCCGGCAGCTTCGTGACCTATGCCCGTGAGTTCATCGGCCCGTGGGCCGGCTTCACCGCGGGCTGGATGTACTGGCTGAACTGGGCGATGACCGGCGTCGCCGAGATCACCGCGGTCGGCATCTACGTGCAGCGCTGGCTGCCGAACCTGCCGACCTGGATCACCGCGCTGATCGCCCTGGTCGCCCTGCTGACCATCAACCTGGTCTCGGTGAAGCTGTTCGGCGAGCTGGAGTTCTGGTTCTCGGTCATCAAGGTGGCCGCGATCATCGCGTTCCTGCTGGTCGGCATCGGCCTGGTGGTCACGTCCACGACCATCGCCGGTCACCCGGCCAGCCCGTCCAACCTCGTCGCCGACGGCGGCTTCTTCCCGCACGGCGTCGGCGTCGCGCTGATCGCGCTGCAGGCGGTGATCTTCGCGTACTCGGCGATCGAGCTGGTCGGTATCGCCGCCGGCGAGACCAAGGACGCGCACAAGGTCATGCCCAAGGCGATCAACGGCGTGGTCTGGCGCATCGCCATCTTCTACGTCGGCTCGGTGACCCTGCTGGCCATGCTGCTGCCCTCGGTCATGTACAGCTCGTCGGAGAGCCCGTTCGTCACGGTGTTCAGCGCGCTGGGCCTGCCCTGGGTCGGCGACCTGATGAACGCCGTCGTGCTGACCGCGGCCCTGTCCTCCTGCAACTCGGGCCTGTACTCCACCGGCCGCGTGCTGCGCTCGCTGGCCGACAAGAAGGAGGCCCCGGCCTTCGCGGGCAAGATGAGCCGCAACCACGTGCCCTACGGCGGCATCCTGTTCACGAGCGTCATCTACGTCGCCGGTGTCGCGCTCAACCAGTTCAAGGGGGCGACGGCCGCGTTCGACATCGCCACCGCGATCGCCTCGCTCGGCGTGGTCGCCACGTGGGCCACGCTGGTGTTCTGTCAGATGCGGCTGCGGCAGAAGGCGCTGCGCGGCGAGATCGAACGGCCGCACTACCGAATGCCGGGGGCGCCGTGGACGGGCTGGCTGACGCTGGGCTTCCTGGTGCTGATCGTGGTGATGATGGGCTTCGCCGGCGGCGCCGAGCAGGTCGCCTTCTTCTCCATCCCGGGCATCGCGGCGGTCATCGCGATACGTGAGGGAGTGACAGGGGTAGTACGAAGACTCATCCAGCCCCCGGTTCTTACATATTGGGATTGGGTGATTGTCTATTAGGAAATCACCGGGAAGTCTTCACTGCTTCAACCAGTGTCGTCCTAGGATTCGCTTGATTTGTTCCGCTATCTAGCAGGGCCGGTGTGAATTACATGCCCAGGCATGCCCTGCTGACGTAACGAGCGCGGTCCCGGTCGGCGGTCAATAAGCTGGAGGTTCAGGTACCCGTCCAGGAGGTCGCTCACCCGTGCCCGCCCAGCCCGTCATCGGCGTGCTCGCCCTGCAGGGCGACGTGCGTGAGCACCTCGTGTCGCTGGCCGAGTGCGATGTGATCGCGCGGCCGGTGCGCAGGCCAGAGGAGCTCGCCGAGGTCGACGGCATCGTGCTGCCCGGCGGCGAGTCGACCACCATGAGCAGGCTGCTGGAGACCTTCGAGCTGCTCGAACCGCTGCGCAAGCGGCTGGTCGACGGCCTGCCCGCGTACGGCTCGTGCGCCGGCATGATCCTGCTGGCCGGGACGGTCGAGGACGGCCGCCCCGACCAGCAGCAGTTGGCCGCCGTGGACATGGTGGTCCGGCGCAACGCCTTCGGCCGGCAGGTCGACTCGTTCGAGTGCGAGCTGCCGGTCATCGGGGTCGACGGCGGCCCGGTGCACGCGGTGTTCATCCGCGCCCCCTGGGTGGAGTCGGTCGGCGAGGGCGTCGAGGTCCTCGCCCGGGTGCCCGACATACCGTCCAGCGGCGTCGCCGCCGGTAGGATCGTCGCAGTTCGGCAGGGGTCCGTGCTCGCGACCGCGTTCCATCCCGAGCTCACCGGCGACGAGCGCGTGCACCGCCTGTTCGTGGAGACTGTCCGCGCGGCCTGAGGGCGTCGTGGGAACGGTCGTCGAGGTCGTCGAGTCTGACGGAGGAAGTTTCATGAGCGGCCACTCCAAGTGGGCGACTACCAAGCACAAGAAGGCCGCGATCGACGCCAAGCGCGGCAAGCTGTTCGCGCGGCTGGTGAAGAACATCGAGGTGGCGGCCCGCACCGGGGGCGGTGACCCGGACGGCAACCCGACGCTGTACGACGCGATCCAGAAGGCCCGCAAGAACTCGGTGCCGCTGGACAACATCGAGCGGGCCCGCAAGCGCGGCGGCGGGGAGGAGGCCGGCGGCGCCGACTGGCAGACGATCATGTACGAGGGCTACGGGCCCAACGGCGTGGCCGTGCTGATCGAGTGCCTCACCGACAACCGCAACCGCGCGGCGTCCGAGGTGCGCACGGCGATGACCCGCAACGGCGGCAACATGGCCGACCCGGGCTCGGTGGCGTACCTGTTCTCGCGCAAGGGCGTCGTGCTCATGCCGAAGAACGACGTGTCCGAGGACGACGTCCTGATGGCCGTGCTGGACGCGGGCGCCGAGGAGGTCAACGACCTCGGCGAGAGCTTCGAGATCGTGTCCGAGGCCGGCGACCTCATCCCGGTCCGCAAGGCGCTGCAGGAGGCCGGCTTCGACTACGAGTCGGCCGAGGCCAACTTCCTGCCGTCCATGACGGTCCAGCTGGAGGCCGACGGCGCGCGCAAGATGTTCAAGCTGATCGACGCGCTGGAGGACTGCGACGACGTGCAGAACGTCTTCGCCAACTTCGACGTGTCCGACGAGGTCATGGCCGAGGTCGACGCCTGAGTTCCACAGATTTTTGTTGCCCGGCAACGCAAGTTGCCGGGCAACACTTTTAGTTCACAGCGTTTATGTGCAGAATGACGCCGTGCCACCTCCGAACTCCGCGATGAACAAGCTCCCCGACGCCGACCGCGACATGCGGCAGTGGCTGCTGAAGCAGGCGGAGGACCACGGCAACGCGGTGGTCGAGGTGGCGGGCGACGAGCACGGGGCGCCCTACTGCTTCACGGTCGGCGCGTGGCGGCGGTTCGGCGTGGCGGAGGCGGTGGTCATCGGGCTGCCGCTGGAGCTGGGCCGGGTGCTCATCACCGCGTACGTGAACGAGGCCCGGCAGGGCGTGCGGTTCCAGCCGGGGCAGCTGTACCGGCAGTTCTTCAACGGCGTGCCGATCACCGTGGAGCGGGTGGCCCGGGGCTACTACCCGGAGTTCTTCGGCAGCGCCTTCCTGCTGTACCCCACCGGAGACTTCCCGGCCGTGCAGCTGATCGTGCCGTCCGAGGGCGGCTTCTGGCCGTGGCATCCGCAGGCGCCGCAGGGCTTCGCCCAGTGGCAGCCGGTGCTGACCATGAGCGGCCGCCCGGAGTCCTGGCGCCCGGGCATCGACGGCGCCTGAAATCCCGTCGCGGCGGTCGGGCGACTGTCCCGCTGATGTCGCTGATGCAGGGAAGGACGCCTTACCTGCGTTCAACGAGGGTAAGGCGTCCTTCCCTGCATAACGGCGTGTTGCCGGCGGAGCCGATCACCGGGCCCGGTAATGTCCCCGCTCGAACGGGTGTTCGGCGAATCGGCGGAGGCGGGACGAAGTGCGGGTGCTTGGCGTCGACCCTGGGCTGACCCGGTGCGGCCTCGGCGTGGTCGACGGCGGGCCGGGGCGCACGGTGCGCTGCGTCGAAGTGGGCGTGGCCCGGACTCCGGCCGACGAGGACCTGGCCCGGCGCCTGCTCCAGCTGTCCGAGGTGGTGGAGGACTGGTTGGACCGGCACCGCCCCGAGGTGGTGGCGATCGAGCGGGTGTTCAGCCAGCACAACGTGCGCACGGCGATGGGCACGGCCCAGGCCGGCGGGGTGGTGGCGCTGCTGGCGGCCAAGCGTGGCCTGCCGGTCGCCTTCCACACGCCGAGCGAGGTCAAGGCGGCCGTCACGGGCTCGGGCACGGCCGACAAGGCGCAGGTCACGACGATGGTGACCCGTCTGCTGGGCCTGACCGTCGCGCCCAAGCCGGCGGACGCCGCGGACGCGCTGGCGCTGGGCATCTGCCATCTGTGGCGGGCGCCGCTGATCGCCCGGCTGGCGCAGGCCGAGGCCCGCGCCGCGGAACTGCAACGTCGACACAAGGCCCGGCTGGCCGAGGCCGCGAACAGGGGAGTAGCACGGTGATCTCGTCGGTACGTGGACCGGTGCTGTCCATCGCTCTGGACCATGCCGTCATCGAGGTCGGCGGCCTGGGCTACGCCGTGCTGGCCACGCCGACGACGCTGGCCGGCCTGCGCCGCGGCACCGAGGCGATGCTGCACACCGCACTGATCGTGCGCGAGGACTCGCTGACCCTGTTCGGCTTCACGGACCCGGACGCGCGGCAGCTGTTCGGGCTGCTGCTGACAGTGTCGGGTATCGGCCCGAAGATCGCGCTGGCGACGCTGGCGGTGCTGGAGCCGGACAAGCTGCGGGCGGCGCTGGCTGAGGGCAACACCTCGATGCTCACGCAGGTGCCCGGCATCGGCCGCAAGGGCGCGGAACGCCTGATCATCGAGCTGCGCGACAAGGTCGGCGCGCTCACCAGCGGCACCCCCGGCCCCGAGACCAGCGCCGACGCCGAGCTCGTGCGCGCGCAGGTCACGGAGGCGTTGCTGGGCCTCGGTTTCGCGGCGAAGGCGGCGGAGCAGGCGGTGGACGCGGTGCTGGCCAAGGCAGTGCCGGATCCTGGGCGCCCCCGTGACACCGCCTTCGTGCTGCGGCAGGCGCTGACATCGTTGGGCCGCAAGCGATGAGCGACTTCGACGAGCACGAGCACGGGCCGCTGTCCGCGCTCGCGGAACCGACCGAGCGCGACGTCGAGGCGTCGCTGCGACCGAGCCGGATGTCGGAGTTCGTGGGCCAGCCCCGAGTTCGTGAGCAGCTGGAACTGGTGCTGCGCGGTGCCCAGATGCGCGGCCAGCCGCCGGACCACGTGCTGCTGTCCGGCCCGCCCGGCCTGGGCAAGACCAGCCTCTCGATGATCATCGCTGCCGAGCTCGGCGCGGCCATTCGCATCACGTCGGGCCCGGCCCTGGAACGCGCCGGCGACCTCGCCGCGATGCTGTCCAACCTGGTCGAGGGCGACGTCCTGTTCATCGACGAGATCCACCGCATCGCCCGCCCGGCCGAGGAGATGCTGTACCTGGCGATGGAGGACTTCCGCGTCGACGTCGTGGTCGGCAAGGGCCCGGGCGCGACCTCCATCCCGTTGGAGATCGCCCCGTTCACGCTGGTCGGCGCGACCACCAGGTCCGGCTCGCTGACCGGCCCGCTGCGTGACCGTTTCGGCTTCACCGGGCACATGGAGTTCTACACGCCGGCCGAGTTGGAGCAGGTGCTGCACCGTTCGGCGGCGATCCTCGGCATGGACCTCCCGGGTGACGGCGCGGCCGAGATCGCTCGCCGTTCAAGGGGCACACCGCGTATCGCCAACCGCCTGCTGCGCCGCGTCCGCGACTACGCCGAGGTGCGCGCGAACGGGATCATCAGCACCGACGTCGCGCGGGCCGCGCTGGCCGTCTACGACGTGGACGACCTCGGCCTGGACCGGTGGACCGCGCGGTGCTGAACGCGCTGGTCAGGAGCTTCAGCGGGGGCCCGGTGGAGGGGTTGCACGTATCCTAAGCCTCTGGCGCCATTTCGAGCCTCGTAACGGGTCCGCTCTGCGACATGAGTTGTCGCCCGGAAATCCCATCCTCATTAGCATCTCTAGGACCAGTCACAGTTAACAAGTTTACCGGCAAATGGGCCCCGACGGATGAAGTCCCGAGCAACCAAACTGATTCCGTTGTAGCCTAGATCTGAAAGACATTGGAGCTTGTGGTAGGCCAAAGCCTGGAGCCGAAAGGTATACTAGCGAACCGTCGAGGAGGTCTGCGAGCCCTTCCTGGTGCGCGCCGGCATGCTCGCGCGCACGCCGCGGGGACGGGTGGCCACGGTCGCCGCCTGGCAGCACCTGGGCCTGACGCCGCCGGCCGAGGCGCCGGGCGAGCCGCCAGCCACGGGTTATGGGCGATAAGCCGTGTGGCAGACTCAATGGGCATACCCCAGCATGTGACGCCCTGTGAAGGTATGGGCCGTCACCGAACGGAGAATGATGGACCCCCAGGCCTTGCTGCTCCCGCTGCTCATCGTGCTGGTCGGCGGCATGCTCTTCTTCGGCAGCCGCCGGCAGCGCAAGGCGGTGGCGCAGCAGCAGCAGCTGCAGACGTCGCTGACCGTCGGCGATCGCGTGATGACCACGTCCGGCCTGTTCGGCACGGTGGCGAGCGTCGACTCGGAGACCAACATCGACATCGAGATCGCGCCGGGTGTCGTGACGACCTGGCTGCGCGCCGCGGTCCGCGAGAAGGTGAACCCGACGGTCGACTCGGACGTCGTGGAGACCGAGGACGAGGAGCAGGTCGCGGGCGAGCCGGCGAGCAACGCCGAGATCGCCCCGCCGCTGGAGAGCAAGACCAAGGGCTGAGCCGTCCGGCCGATGCGGGGTCGTCCGAGCCGGGGCGACCTCGCACAGTGACGCGCGCCTCACACGGCGGGGAGTACGCTGCGACCTCGCCCGCACTCTGACCGCCACGTGAGGGCTCTCCGTCGTCCGACCCGGGCGCCGGGGCACACCACCAACAACTATCAGCACGAGGAGACCGACCGACCGTGGCACCTCCGGCCGGGCAGATCCGCCCAGTGCGTTACCTGGGTGTCTTCGCCCTCATCGTGGTCGTGCTCTACGCCTTGGTGTTCTTCACCGGCAGTGGAAAGCCGACGCCCAAACTCGGTATCGACCTGCAGGGGGGCACCCGGGTCACGTTGACCGCGATCTCCCCGGACGGCAAGCCACCGGCACAGGACTCCCTGACCCAGGCCAAGCAGATCCTGGCCGACCGGGTCAACGGCAACGGCGTCTCCGGCGCCGAGATCGTCCAGGACGGCAGCAACCTGGTGATCACCGCGCCGGGCAACGACGGCGACCAGCTCAAGTCGGTCAGCCAGCCGGCCGTGCTGAAGTTCCGGCCGGTGCTGATGGACCCGCAGTCGGGCTCGCCGATGATCGCGCCGGTCACCCCGCCGAGCACCTCGGGCAAGCCGACGACCAGCGGCAACACCGTCAAGCCGAGCGGCTCGACCACGCCGAGCACCACGGGCTCCGCGCCGGCCACCTCGACCTCGGCCAAGCCCCAGGGCATGCCGGTGCCGTTGAAGCAGGCCGCGCAGACCACGACGACCCCGCCGCCGTCCTCCACGGGCGCGTCGGCGACCACCACGACCGGCCCGGCGCCGACCGTGAGCGGTGTCGCGGACCCGAACCAGGCCAAGGCGATCCAGCAGGCGAAGGCGCTGCGGCAGAACCCGGCCGTGGCCACCGACCCGAACGCCCAGGCCGCCGCGTTCGCCGCGCTCGACTGCGCCAAGCCCGACCCGATGTCCGGCTACGACGACTCGGACAAGCCGCTGGTCACCTGCGACCGGGACCACCAGAACAAGTACATCCTGGGCCCGTCCTTCCTCGAGGGTAAGCAGATCTCGACCGCGCAGTCCCAGTTCGACCAGCAGCAGGCCCAGTGGATCGTCACGCTGACCTTCAAGCCGGACGGCGCCAAGACGTGGGCCGACTACACCGGCAAGAACGTCGGCAACTACGCCGCGTTCACGCTGGACGGCCAGGTGCAGTCCGCGCCCAAGATCAACCAGCAGATCATCGGCAACACCGAGATCAGCGGCTCGTTCACCCAGGCCTCGTCCAAGGCGCTGGCCAACTCGCTGAGCTACGGCTCGCTGCCGCTGTCGTTCACGGTGTCGGAGAACCAGACGGTGTCGGCCACCCTGGGCCTGTCCTCCATGCAGGCCGGCCTGCTGGCCGGCGGCATCGGCCTGCTCCTGGTGATCGTCTACTGCTTGTTCTACTACCGGGCGCTCGGCGTGCTGACGCTGCTCTCGCTGGTCTGCTCCGGCCTGGTCGTGTACGCGATCCTGGTGCTGTTCGGGCGGTGGATCAACTACAGCCTCGACCTGCCCGGCATCGCCGGTTTCATCATCGCGATCGGCATCACGGCCGACTCCTTCGTGGTGTTCTTCGAACGCATGAAGGACGAAGTGCGCGAGGGAAGGTCGTTCCGGTCGGCGGTGCCACGGGCCTGGGTCCGGGCGCGGCGCACCATCCTGTCGGCCGACGGCGTCAGCTTCCTGGCCGCCGCGGTGCTGTACACGCTGGCCGTCGGCGACGTGCGCGGTTTCGCGTTCACCACCGGCATGTCCACCGTGATCGACCTGCTCGTGGTCTTCATCGTCACGCACCCGTTGGTGGCGCTGGTGTCCCGCTCCAAGACCCTGTCCAAGCCGTCCTTCTCCGGCCTCGGCGCCGTGCACGACGCCGGCGTGGAGATGCGTGCCGCCGAGCGTGCGGCCAACCCCGTCGCGAAGGAGGCCTGACGTGTCGACTCCCGTGACCCCGCAGAAGCACGGTGTCCTGCACAACCTCTACGTCGGCACCGGCGCGTTCGACATCATCGGCAAGCGCAAGCGGTGGTACATCGCGTTCGCCGTGCTGATCGTCATCTGCCTCGGTTCCATGGTCACCAAGAACTTCAACTACGGCATCGAGTTCACCGGCGGCACCCAGATCCAGATGCCGGTGAAGGGCCAGGGCGAGGCCGCGACGGTCGACGGCGTGCTGTCGGTCTACAAGCAGTCCGTCGGCCGCGACGCCGAGCAGGCGCAGACCGTGGGCTCCGGCGACTCCGAGACCATCCAGCTGCGCTCGGTCCCGCTGGACGGCACCCAGGTCGTCAAGCTCAAGGAAGCGCTGTTCGCCAAGTTCAAGCCGCTGGGCACCAACGGCCAGCCCAACCAGCAGGCCATCAGCGACAGCGCCGTCAGCTCCTCGTGGGGCGATGAGATCTCGCAGCAGGCCCTCATCGCGCTCGCGGTGTTCCTGGTGCTGGTGACCATCTTCCTGACGTTCTACTTCGAACGCGCGATGGCCGCCGCCGCGCTGGCCTCGCTGGCCAACGACCTCATCGTCACCGCCGGTGTGTACTCGATCATCGGCTTCGAGGTCACGCCGGCGACGGTGATCGGCTTCCTGACCATCCTGGGCTTCTCGCTGTACGACACCGTGGTCGTGTTCGACAAGGTCCGGGAGAACACCCGCGGCCTGCTCAAGCTGACCCGGCGCACCTACGGCGAGGCGGCCAACCTGGCCGTCAACCAGACCCTGATGCGCTCCATCAACACCTCGCTGATCGCGCTGCTGCCGGTCCTCGGCCTGCTCGTGGTCGGCGTCGTGCTGCTGGGCGTCGGCACGCTGCAGGACCTGGCCCTGATCCAGCTCACCGGCATGCTGGTCGGCGCGGTCTCGTCGATCTTCCTGGCCACGCCGCTGACGGTGGACCTGAAGATGCGCGACCCGAAGTACAAGCTCCAGGCCGAGCGCGTGGCCCACCGCCGGGCCAACCTGGCCCGCAAGGCGGAGCTGGCCGCGCAGGGCATCGAGGCGGGCGAGGACTTCGACCCGAGCGACGACGAGGCCCTGAGCGCCGAGATCCGCAAGGAGAAGGCCATGGCCGCCGCGGCGAGCACGCCGTCGCGCACGCCCAAGGCCCGGCCGTCCGGCAAGAGCGGCCGCCCGAGCGGGAAGAGGCGGCACTGACCGGCACCACTCTCGACGGCGCGCTCGGGCTCATCCGGGAGGTCCCCGACTTCCCCGAGCCCGGCGTGCTGTTCCGGGACATCAGCCCGGTGCTCGCCGACCCGGCGGCCTTCCGCGTCCTGGTGGACGCCATGGCCGCCGGGTTCCCGGCGGGCGCCGACGCCGTCGTGGCCATCGAGGCCCGCGGGTTCATTCTCGGGGCCGCCATCGCCTACGCCACCGGCCTCGGCCTGGTGTGCGTGCGCAAGCCGGGCAAGCTGCCGGCGGTGCGGCACCGGGTCAGCTACGCCCTGGAGTACGGCACGGCCACGCTGGAGCTGCCCGAGGACACCATCCGCGAGGGCCAGCGCGTGGTCGTCGTGGACGACGTCCTGGCCACCGGCGGCACCATCGCCGCCACCCGTGAACTGGTCGAACACGCCGGCGGCACCGTCGCGGGCGTCTCGGTGATCCTGGAGCTGGCCGCCCTCAAGGGCCGCTCCCGCGTGCCGGACATCGACGTCACGGCCCTGCTCACCCACTAGACACCGTGAGTCCCGCTCTCGGGCAGTCATGAACTCAACACATGGCTGCCCGAGAGCGGGACTCGCGGCTTTGGGGGTGGTCCGGTGAACAGGGGTGACTAGCGGAGCCGATATTCGGACCGCGTTCGTCGTGTCGAGCGGCACGCTTGTCGCGACCGGGACGTTTCCGGCTCGATACAGAGCTATCCTCGGTGCAGAAACTTTGCTACCCCGATAGCACCGGGAGTGTGGTTGAGCCAAGACGTCGAACCCGGGGCATCGCCACAGCCGGTGGCCGCTCGGCCACCCTCGGCGACGCGTAGGGTACGCGCGCGCCTGGCCCGCCGCATCACCGCCCAGCGCGCCGCACCGGTCAAGCAGGTGCTGGAGCCGTTGGCCGCGGTGCACCGCGAACTACACCCCAAGGCCGACCTGGGCCTGTTGCAGTTCGCCTACGACGTCGCCGAGGAGAAGCACCGCAGTCAGCGGCGCAAATCCGGCGACCCGTACATCACCCACCCGCTCGCGGTCGCCACCATCCTGGCCGAGCTGGGCATGGACACCACCACGCTGGTCGCCGCCCTGCTGCACGACACCGTGGAGGACACCGACTACTCGCTGGAGCTGCTCAGCGAGGACTTCGGCGACGAGGTGGCCCACCTGGTCGACGGCGTCACCAAGCTGGACAAGGTGAAGCTGGGCGCGGCGGCCGAGGCCGAGACCATCCGCAAGATGGTCATCGCCATGGCCCGCGACCCCCGCGTGCTGGTCATCAAGCTGGCCGACCGGCTGCACAACATGCGCACCATGCGCTTCCTGCCGCCGGAGAAGCAGGCCCGCAAGGCCCGCGAGACGCTGGAGGTGCTGGCCCCGCTGGCCCACCGGCTGGGCATGGCCACCGTCAAGTGGGAGCTGGAGGACCTGGCCTTCGCCATCCTGCAGCCCAAGAAGTACGACGAGATCGTGCGCCTGGTGGCCAACCGCGCGCCGTCCCGCGACACCTACCTGCGCAAGGTCGTCGACGAGCTGAACAGCCAGCTGGAGTCCTCGCGCATCGGCGCCAAGGTCGAGGGCCGGCCCAAGCACTACTACTCGATCAACCAGAAGATGATCGTCCGGGGCCGCGACTTCGACGACATCCACGACCTGGTCGGCGTCCGCATCATGGTGGACGACGTGCGCGACTGCTACGCCGCCATGGGCGTGGTGCACGCGCTGTGGCAGCCCATGCCCGGCCGGTTCAAGGACTACATCGCCCAGCCCCGGTTCGGCGTCTACCAGTCGCTGCACACCACCGTGATCGGGCCGGACGGCAAGCCGCTCGAGGTGCAGATCCGCACCCACGACATGCATCGCACCGCCGAGTACGGCATCGCCGCGCACTGGCGGTACAAGGAGACCAAGGGCACGCACAACGGCCGCGGCGTCGAGGTCGACGAGATGGCCTGGATGCGGCAGCTGCTGGACTGGCAGCGGGAGGCCGCCGACCCCGGCGAGTTCCTGGAGGCGCTGCGCTACGACCTGGCCGCCCGCGAGATCTTCGTGTTCACGCCCAAGGGCGACGTGGAGACGCTGCCGGCCGGCTCCACCCCGGTCGACTTCGCCTACGCCGTGCACACCGAGGTCGGCAACCGCTGCATCGGCGCGCGGGTGAACGGCCGGCTGGTGGCGCTGGAGCGCAAGCTGGAGAACGGCGAGGTCGTCGAGATCTTCACCTCGAAGGCCGAGGGCGCCGGTCCCAGCCGGGACTGGCTGGCCTTCGCCGCGTCGCCGCGGGCCCGGGCCAAGATCAAGCAGTGGTTCGCCAAGGAGCGCCGCGAAGAGGCGATCGAGAACGGCAAGGAGACGATCGCCAAGGAGGTGCGCCGGGTCGGGCTGCCGATCCAGCGGCTGGTCACCGCCGACTCGATGGGCGCGGTGGCCCGTGAGCTGCGGCTGGCCGACGTCAGCGCCCTGTACCGGGCCGTCGGCGAGGGGCAGGTCTCCGGCCGGCACCTCGTGCAGCGGCTGGTGGCGCTGCTCGGCGGCGTCGACCACGCCGAGGAGGAGCTGGCCGAGCGGTCCACGCCGTCCACGGCCGTCCGGCGGCGCGCGCCCGGCGACCCGGGCGTGGTCGTCAAGGACGCCAGCGACGTGTGGGTGAAGCTGGCCCGCTGCTGCACCCCGGTGCCCGGCGACGACATCCTGGGCTTCGTCACCCGCGGCGGCGGCGTGTCCGTGCACCGCACCGACTGCACCAACGCCAGCGAGCTGCTCGACTCGCCGGAGCGGCTGGTCGACGTGGAGTGGGCGCCCAACTCGTCCTCGCTGTTCCTGGTGGCCATCCAGGTCGAGGCGCTGGACCGGCACCGCCTGCTGTCCGACATCACCAAGGTGCTGGCCGACGAGAAGGTCAACATCCTGTCGGCCTCGGTGACCACGTCCAAGGACCGGGTGGCGGTCAGCCGCTTCTCGTTCGAGATGGGCGACCCCAAGCACCTCGGCCACGTGCTCAAGGTGGTCCGCAGCGTGGAGGGCGTCTACGACGTCTACCGCGTGACCTCCGCTTCCTGAGCGTCCTCGCACGCCGGCCCGCGCCGGTTCGGGTTTCGACTGTTTCGACCCGAACCGGCCGGGAAATCCGGCCGGTCCCACGGTGCGATCACGGCATCCAGGTCCCTGGGCGTGCGTTCGGGTGCTCCCGTTCGGCCAAACCGTGTATGGCTCGTTTGTTGGTTATGTCCGATGGTCGAGGCCGACCGTGCCTGATACGCCAACCGGGTGCGAGTCCCCTCAAGGGTCGGTAGACTCGCGCCCGAGGGCGATGCACGTTGGGCACGATCCTCTGCCGCGATGATCGTTGTGGCAGGGGAGCAGGGGGGAGTCTTCGCCATGTCGGGTAGTAACGCGCGCCGAAGTTCCGGCGTAGCCGGCCACGTGGTCCGTGGCCTGGCCCTGCGCATCCCGTGCCGACACCGGCGAACACCCATGTCCGCGCTCGCGTCCGATGTGACACGAGCCCCTCGGGTCCCGCGATCGAATATTCGACTCTGAGCCTGTGGCTTTGAGTTGCGGTGCCCTGGCGTGCGAATTATTCGCGCGCTTGTCGACTCGGCCCGCGGCCTTGTGTGGAAACCTCACGTCCTGGTGACGTGCTTTAAGGGAGGGATCTGTCATGACGAACCCGTTCGAAGACCCGGACGCCAGCTACCTGGTCCTCGTGAATGACGAAGGTCAACACTCGTTGTGGCCGAAATTTGTCGACGTGCCCGCCGGCTGGGAAATCGTTTTCGGCGAGGCGGGGCGTCAGGAATGCCTGGACTTCATCGAGACCTCCTGGACCGACATGCGCCCCAAGAGTCTCATCGTGGCGATGGAAACGGCCACATCCGAATCCGGTACGGCATCGTAGACGGCTCTTGATGTGACGGTCGGCGCGCGCCGGATCCCGGGACTCGTCCTTGGTTCGGGCGTGGTCGATCTGTGCGCGGCCGTGACCATCGGCTCAGCCGGGTTCTGCTGACCCGGGCAATGAATGCTCGTGGTTTCGGGATTCCGCGGTGTAAACGAGACGAATCGGGCGAGCGGGGTGCGGAGACATGTCGAATTCTCATGCTGAACATCGCGAATTGATGGCTGGCCAGCTTGGTATTTGGTATGCGGAGCAGCTCCGTCACGGTGTTTCGAGCCACAATATCGGCGAATACCTTGAGATTCGCGGCACGGTGGATCTCGATATCTTCGAAACCGCCCTTCGGTACACCGTCGACGAGGTCGAGGCGCTCTATCTCCGATTTACCGGGGATGGCGATGAACTGCGGCAGTATGTGGACAAGTCGGGCGAATGGCACTGCCGCTACGAGGACTTCACCGCCGAGGACGACCCGCAGCGGGTGGCCGAGGAGTGGATGTGGGCCGACATGCGGCGGCCGGTCGACCTCAGAAGTTGGCCGCTGTTCACGTTCGCCCTTCTGCGGGTGGGGCCGGAGCGGTTCTTCTGGTTCCAACGCTGCCACCACATCGCGGTTGACGGCCTCACCGCGCCCATCGTCGCCACCCGCATGGCCCAGGTGTATTCCGACATGGTGGAGGGCAAGCCTCCCTCGGGGCCGGCTCTGGATCCGATCTCGGTGCTGATCGATGCCGACACCTCGTACCGGAATTCGGACAAGTTCGAGCTCGATCGAGAGTTCTGGCATGATGTCCTGCGTGATCTCCCTGAATCGGGTGGCCTGAGCGACCGGGGGCAGACCCGCTCGTCTCACAGTGTCATTCAGCATCAGGAAGACATCGATCCCGATGGTTCTGCCGACATGCGAGCGGCCGCTCGACGTCTGAAGACGAGCCTGTCCGGATTCATGATCGCCGCCGCCGCGCTCTGCGTTCACCGGAGCACGGGGGCGCAGGATGTCGTGCTCGGGCTCCCGGTGCTCGGCCGGGTCGGCGCGCAACAGCGCGGCATCCCGGGAATGATGGTCAACGTCGTTCCCCTTCGCCTCGCCGTGCGACCTGAGATGTCTGTCGGCGAGCTCGTGCGACAGGTGCCCGGGTTGGTGCGCGAAGCGTTGCGCCATCAGCAGTATCGCTACGAGGACATCCGCAAGGATATGAAGCTCGTCGACGGCGGCTCGTTGTTCGACATCGTTGTCAACATCATGTCGTTCCAGTACGGGTTGCGGTTCGGCGACTGCGTCACCATTCCGCACAATCTCGCCAACGGGCCGGTCAACAACTTATCGATCTTCGCCTACGACCGATCTGAAGACGGCAGCGTCCAGATTCTGTTCCGTGCCAACGAAAACCGCCACAGCATGGAATCCGTGTCGGTGATCGCCAGCGGCTTTCAGAATCTGTTGAGGTGGATGACAACCGCCTCACCCACCGACTATGTCGGCCAGGCCGAGCTGCTGGATGAGCGTGAGCGTCAGCGGGTGGTGGTGGACTGGAATGACACCGCGCGTGAGGTTCCGGCCGTGCCGCTGCCGGAGTTGCTTGAGGCGCAGGCGGCACGGACGCCGGACGCGACCGCAGTGGTGTTCCAGCGCGAAAAGCTGACGTATGGGGAGTTGAACGCCCGGGCGAATCGGTTGGCGCGGGTGTTGATCGGGCGGGGTGTCGGCCCGGAGCGCCTGGTGGCGGTGATGTTGCCGCGGTCGGTGGAGTTGGTGGTGGCGTTGCTGGCGGTGCTGAAGGCCGGCGGCGCCTACCTGCCGATCGACCCGGCCGATCCGGCCGGGCGGATCGAGTACATGCTCCAGGACGCGAGTCCCGTGCTCGTGCTGGCCGTTGAGGACGATGTTCGTTCGCTCGCGTCGGAAGTGCCGGTGCTGGTGATCGACGGCCGGTCCGGCCGGTCCGGTGTGGACGGTGCGGATGTGTCTGATGCGCAGCGTGTCTCACCGTTGTTGCCGGAGCACCCGGCGTATGTCATCTACACCTCCGGTTCCACCGGCCGTCCCAAGGGCGCCGTCATCAGCCACCGCTCGCTGGTGAACTACGTCGTCCGGTGCTGCGAAGCGTATCCGGACCTGAGCGGGAGCACGGTTCTCCACGCGTCCATATCGTTCGACATGGGTGTGACCGGCCTCTACGGCGCTCTTCTCTGCGGTGGCTCCGTATACGTGGGCGCGCTGGACGAGGATCTCTCCGCGACGATCGGCCACGAGCGGTTGACGTTCCTGAAGGCGACGCCGAGCCACTTGCCGCTCCTGGACACCCTGCCCGGCAATTGCCTTCCCACCGGGCAGATGATGGTGGGCGGGGAAGCGATAACCCATGCCCGACTGCGGGAATGGCGTCGGATGAACCCCGGTGTCCGGGTGGTCAGCCATTACGGGCCGACCGAGGTGACGGTGGGCTGCACCGACTACCCGGTCGATGAAGGTCATGAGACGTCCAGCGGCCTGGTCCCGATCGGTCGTCCGATGTGGAACACGCAGGCGTTCGTGTTGGACGGGGCCTTGCGTCCGGTGCCGCCGGGCGTGGTGGGTGAGCTCTACATGGCCGGCGCCCAGCTGGCGCGAGGCTATCTGGGGCGTCCGGCTATGACCGGCCAGCGGTTCGTTGCCTGTCCTTTCCTTGTCGGACAAAGGATGTATCGCACTGGGGACCTGGTCCGCTGGACCGCCGAGGGCGATCTGGTGTTCGAGGGCCGGGTCGACGACCAGGTGAAGATCCGCGGGTACCGCATCGAACTGGGCGAGGTCGAATCGGTCCTGACCGCCCACGACCAGGTTGCTGAAGCGGTTGCGGTGGTGCGTGAGGATGTTTCGGGGGACAAGCGGCTCATCGCCTACGTGGTCCCGGCTGGTGTCGCGGGGGATGATCTGCCGGCTGTGGTCCGGGCGCATCTTGCGGCTCGGGTGCCGGAGTACATGGTGCCGTCGGCGGTTGTGGTGGTGGACGCGTTTCCGTTGACGGTGAACGGAAAGCTGAATCGCAAGGCCCTGCCGGCACCCGATTACAGCTTGGTGGTGTCCGATCGGGGTCCGGCGACGGTCCACGAAGAGGTCTTGTGTGGGATTTTCGCCGAGGTGTTGGGCGTGCCCCGGGTCGGAGTGGAGGACAACTTCTTTGATCTGGGCGGCCATTCGCTGCTGGCGACGCGCGTGATCGGCCGCATCCGGGCTGCGCTGGGCGTCGAAGCCAGTATCCGGACTTTGTTCGAGCACCCTACCGTCACGGGACTGGCCACCAGGTTGGGGCACTCCACGCAGGTGGAGGTGCCGGCCAACCGGATTCCCGCTGACGCCACGGTGATCACTCCGGACATGCTGTCCCTGGTGGAGTTGGACGCTGGGCAGATCGACACGGTGCTTGCTCGTGTTCCTGGTGGGGTGGCGAATCTGGCTGATGTTTATCCGTTGGCGCCGTTGCAGGAAGGCATCTTCTTCCATCACTTGATGAACGCCGGCGATGCTGGTGTGTATGTGCTGCCGGTGGTGTTGGGTTTCGAGTCTCGTGGCAAGTTGGACGGCTTTCTGACGGCGATTCAGCGGGTCATCGATCGTCATGACATTCTGCGGACCGCGGTGGTGTGGCAGGGTTTGCCGGAGCCGGTCCAGGTTGTGTGGCGACACGCTTTGCTGCCGGTGCAGGAGGTGGTCCTGGAGCCCGGTGTGGATCCGGTCGAGCAGTTGCGGGCTGTGGGCCGGCAGGCGATGGACCTCGACCAGGCTCCGTTGCTCAGGGCTCATATCGCCGCGGAACCGGGCACCGACCGGTGGCTGGTTCTGATGCGGATAAGTCACTTGGTCCAGGATCACACCGCGGTCGAGGTGATGATCAACGAGGCACACGCCTTCCTGGCCGGACAGGGCGCACAGCTGCCGGCGCCGGTGCCGTTCCGGAACTTTGTTGCTCAGGCTCGTTTTGGTGTGTCGCGGGACGAGCATGAGCGGTTCTTCACCGACTTGCTGGGTGATGTGGATGAGCCGACGGCGCCGTTCGGGATCTTGGACGTGCGCGGTGATGCTTCCACGGTCACAGAGTTCGCAACAGCGGTGGACGCGGCGTTGGCGGCTCGGGTGCGGGAGCAGGCCCGGCGGGTCGGGGTTAGTCCGGCGACGTTGTTCCATTTGGTGTGGGCGCGGGTGGTGGCGGCGACGTCGGGGCGTGAGGATGTGGTGTTCGGCACGGTGTTGTTGGGGCGTATGAATGCCGGTGTCGATGCTGAGCGGGCGTTGGGGATGTTCATCAACACGCTGCCGCTACGCGTGTCCACTGGTTCTGTTGGTGTGGTGGATGCGGTTCGGGCGATGCAGTCCCAGTTGGCTGGGGTGTTGGTGCATGAGCATGCGCCGTTGTCGTTGGCGCAGCGGGTTAGTGGGGTGCGGGCTCCGGCTCCGTTGTTCACTTCGTTGCTGAACTATCGACACAGCCCGGGTTTTGAGTGGGGGATCGATTCGAAGCCGGCTGTGAGTGTGGGGATCGAGGGTGCTGAGGTCCTGCATGTTGAGGAGCGGACGAATTATCCGTTGATGGTGGCGGTTGACGACACTGGTGTGGGGTTTGGTGTTACCGCGCAGGTGGTTGCGCCGCTTGATCCGGCTGCGGTGTGTGTGATGGTGTGCACTGCGTTGGAGAACATGGTGGCGCTATTGGAAACCGCCCCCGACACCCCGGTGCGTCACGTGCAGGTGCTGAATGCCGCTGAGCGTGACCGGGTGCTGATCGAGTGGAACGACACTGCGCGCGATGTCCCGGTCACGACGTTGCCGGAGCTGTTTCAGGCCCAGGTCGCCTGCGCCCCAGATGCGACCGCGGTGGTGTTCGAAGGCGAGAAGCTCAGCTACGGCGAGTTGAACGCTCGGGCGAATCGGTTGGCGCGGGTGTTGATCGGGCGGGGTGTTGGTCCGGAGTGCGTGGTGGGGGTGATGTTGCCGCGGTCGGTGGAGTTGGTGGTGGCGTTGCTGGCGGTGCTGAAGGCCGGCGGCGCTTATCTGCCGATCGATCCGGACTATCCGGCCGAGCGGGTCGAGTACATGCTCCAGGACGCGAGTCCCGTGCTCGTGCTGGCCGGGCGGGACGATACGTTCGGGTCGGATATGCCGGTGTTGGTGGTCGATGGCCAGTGTGGCGTTGACGACACGGATGTGTCCGATGTGGAGCGTGTGGCTCCGGTGTTGCCGGGGCATCCGGCGTATGTCATCTATACCTCTGGTTCTACCGGTCGCCCGAAGGGTGTCGTCGTCCCGCATCGCAATGTGGTCGCATTGTTCGCTGCCACGGAGGCGCGGTTCGAGTTTGGTGCGGGCGATGTGTGGACGTTGTTCCACTCGTTCGCGTTCGACTTCTCGGTGTGGGAGTTGTGGGGGGCGTTGCTGCATGGCGGGAGTCTCGTGGTGGTTCCCTTCGGGGCGACGCGGTCGCCGGTGGAGTTCTTGGAGCTGTTGGTCGATCAGCAGGTGACGGTGTTGTGTCAGACTCCGTCGGCGTTCTCCCAGTTGGTGCAGGCTGATGTGCAGAGTCCTGAGCTGGGTGACAAGTTGGCGTTGCGGTCTGTGGTGTTCGGTGGCGAGGCCTTGGACATGCGGCCGCTGCAACAGTGGTATGCCCGTCACCGCCAGGATGCTCCGGTGTTGGTGAACATGTATGGCATCACTGAGACGACGGTGCATGTCAGCTACATCGCGTTGGACGCAGATCGGGCCGAGGCCGCCGGGGGCGACAGTGTCATCGGTCGGGGTCTTCCGGGCCTGTCGGTGTTCGTGTTGGACGGGGCTTTGCGTCCGGTGGCGCCGGGTGTGGTGGGTGAGTTGTATGTGGCCGGTGCTCAGTTGGCTCGGGGGTATTTGGGTCGGCCGGGTTTGACTGGTGAGCGGTTTGTTGCGTGTCCTTTCCTTGCTGGGGAAAGGATGTATCGCACTGGGGATTTGGTGCGGTGGACGGCTCAGGGCGAGTTGGTGTTCGAGGGTCGCGCTGATGATCAGGTGAAGGTCCGCGGGTTCCGCATCGAACTGGGCGAGGTCGAGGCGGTCCTGGCCGGCCATGAGCAGGTCGCGCAGGCGGTGGCCGTGGTGCGTGAGGATGTGCCAGGGGACAAGCGGCTTATTGCTTATATGGTGCCGGCTTCGCGGTCGGGTGATGACTTGGCTGGGGAGGGTTTGCCGTCGGTGGTGCGGGCGTATCTGGCGGCTCGGGTGCCGGAGTACATGGTGCCGTCGGCGGTCGTGGTGGTGGACGCGTTCCCATTGACGGTGAACGGAAAGCTCGACCGCAAGGCTCTGCCTGCGCCCGACTACAGCCTGGTGGTGTCCGACCGGGGCCCGGCGACGGTCCACGAGGAAGTACTGTGTGGGATTTTCGCCGAGGTGTTGGGTGTGCCTCGGGTCGGGGTGGACGACAACTTCTTTGATCTGGGTGGGCATTCACTGCTGGCGACGCGGGTGATCAGTCGTATCCGTGCGATGCTGGGGGTTGAGGCGAGCATCCGGTCGTTGTTCGAGCATCCGACTGTCGCGGGGCTTTCGGGCCGGCTGGAGCAGTCCACGCAGGTTGTGGTGCCGCCCAACGGGATTCCCGCTGACGCCATGGTGATCACTCCGGACATGCTGCCGTTGGTGGAGCTGGACAGCGAGCAGATCGACACGATCCTCGCCCATGTTCCGGGCGGGGCGGGCAATCTGGCTGATGTTTATCTGTTGGCGCCGTTGCAGGAAGGCATCTTCTTCCACCACTTGATGGCTACTGGCGACGCTGGTGGCGATGTGTATGTGTTGCCGCGCGTGTTGGGTTTCGACTCCCGTGCCCGCCTGGATGGTTTCCTGGCCGCGGTTCAGCGGGTTGTCGATCGTCATGACATTCTGCGGACCGCGGTGGTGTGGCAGGGGTTGCCGGAGCCGGTCCAGGTTGTGTGGCGAGACGCGCCACTGCCTGTGCAGGAATTGGCGCTTGAGCCTGGGGTGGATCCGGTCGAGCAGTTGTCGGCTGTAGGCCGGCAGGCGATGGACCTCGGTCGGGCGCCGCTGCTGCGGGCTCACATCGCGGCGGAACCGGGCACTGGTAGGTGGCTGGTTTTGTTGCGGGTGCATCACCTGGTCCAGGATCACACCGCCGTGGAGGTGATGATCGAGGAAGCGCAGGCGTTCCTGGCCGGGCGTGGCGACCTGCTGCCGGTGCCCGTGCCGTTCCGCAATCTTGTTGCTCAGGCTCGTTTGGGTGTGTCGCGGGCGGAGCATGAGCGGTACTTCACCGAGCTGTTGGGTGATGTGGACGAGCCGACGGCGCCGTTCGGGATTCTGGATGTGCGGGGTGATGCCTCCACGGTCACTGAGGCCAGGGTGGTGGTGGACGCGGAGCTGGCGGACCGGGTGCGGGAACAGGCCCGGCGGGTTGGGGTCAGTCCGGCGACGTTGTTCCATTTGGTGTGGGCGCGAGTGGTGGCGGCGACATCGGGTCGTGACGATGTGGTGTTCGGAACAGTCCTGCTGGGGCGTATGAACGCGGGCGCTGACGCCGATCGGGCGTTGGGGATGTTCATCAACACCTTGCCGATGCGAGTGTCCACCGGCGCCGTGAGCGTCTCGGACGCGGTTCGGGCGATGCAGTCCCAGCTTGCTGCGGTGTTGATGCATGAGCACGCGCCGTTGTCGTTGGCGCAGCGGGTCAGCGGGGTGCGCGCTCCGGCCCCGGTGTTCACCTCGCTGCTCAACTATCGGCACAGCCCGGGTTTCGAGCTGGGGACCGACTCGAAGCCGGCTGTGAATGTCGAGTTCGAGGGTGCTGAGGTCCTACATGTACAGGAGCGCACGAACTATCCGTTGATGGTCGCGATTGACGACACCGGTGTTGGGTTCGGCGTCACTGCGCAGGTCGTCGCGCCGGTTGATCCGCGTGCTGTGTGCGTGATGGTGTGCACCGCGTTGGAGAACATGGTGGCGCTGTTGGACACCGCTTCCGACACTCCGGTGCATCTGGTCGACGTGGTGGGTTCCGCTGAGCGTGAGCGGGTGTTGGTCGGGTGGAATGACACGGCGCGTGAGGTTCCGGCCGTGACGTTGCCGGAGTTGTTCGAGGCGCAGGTGGCACGGACGCCGGATGCGACGGCAGTGGTGTTCGAGGGCGAGGAACTCAGCTATGGGGAGTTGAATGCCCGGGCGAACCAGTTGGCGCGGGTGCTGATCCGGTGGGGTGTTGGTCCGGAGCGCCTGGTCGGCGTGATGTTGCCGCGGTCGGTGGAGTTGGTGGTGGCGTTGCTGGCGGTGCTGAAGGCCGGTGGTGCCTACCTGCCGATCGATCCGGACTATCCGGCTGAGCGGGTCGAGTACATGCTCCAGGACGCGAGTCCCGTGCTTGTGCTGACCGGGCGGGACGGCGCTCATTCGCTCGGGTCGGATGTTCCGGTGCTGGCGATCGATGTGCAGGGCCAGTCCGGTGTGGACAGCTCGGATGTGTCCGATGTGGATCGTGTGGCTCCGCTGTTGCGGGGACATCCGGCGTATGTCATCTACACCTCTGGTTCCACCGGTCGCCCCAAGGGCGTGACCGTCCAGCATCACGGTGCCGTGAACACTCTTGCCGCAATGGCGCGGCGTTTCTCCTTTGACACAGCGGATGTGTGGACGTGGTTCCACTCGTTCGCGTTCGACTTCTCGGTGTGGGAGTTCTGGGGGGCGTTGCTGCATGGCGGGAGCCTGGTGGTGGTTCCCTTCGCGGCGACCCGGTCTCCGATCGAGTTCCTGGAGCTTCTGGTCGATCGGCGGGTGACGGTGTTGTGTCAGACTCCGTCGGCTTTCTCCCAGTTGGCCCAGGCTGACGCGCAGAATCCTGAGCTGGGCGACAAACTGGCGCTGCGCGTTGTTGTGCTCGGCGGCGAGGCGCTGGATGTGCAGCCGTTGCGGCAGTGGTATGCCCGTCATCGTGGTCACACGCCGGCGCTGCTCAACATCTATGGGCCGACCGAGACGAACATTCGCTGCACGGATCACCTGATCGACGCCGAGGATGACACCGCCGCACCGCCGCCGATCGGTTCTCCGGTCTGGAACACGCAGTTGTTCGTGTTGGACGGGGCTCTGCGTCCGGTGCCGCCGGGTGTGGTCGGTGAGCTGTACGTGGCCGGCGCGCAGTTGACACGGGGGTATCTTGGTCGCCCGGGGTTGACCGGTCAGCGGTTTGTCGCGTGTCCTTTCCTTGCGGGGCAGCGGATGTATCGCACTGGGGATTTGGTGCGGTGGACCGCTCGGGGCGAGTTGGTGTTCGAGGGCCGCATCGATGATCAGGTGAAGATCCGCGGGTTCCGGATCGAGCTGGGCGAGGTTGAGACGGTCTTGGCCACTCACTCGCAGGTGGGGCAAGCGGTGGCAGTGGTGCGTGAGGATGTGCCGGGGGACAAGCGCCTCATCGCGTATGTGGTCCCGGCGTCGCAGGCCGGTAGCGACTCGGGTGAAACGGCCAACGGTGTCGGGGATGATCTGCCGGCGGTGGTGCGGGCCTATCTGGCCGCCCGGGTGCCGGAGTACATGGTGCCGTCGGCGATCGTGGTGCTTGATGAGTTCCCGTTGACGGTGAACGGGAAGCTCGACCGTAGGGCCTTGCCCGCGCCCGACTACAGCCTGGCGATGTCCGATCGAGGCCCGGCCACAGTCCATGAAGAGGTCCTGTGCGGTATTTTCGCCGAGGTGTTGGGCGTGCCCCGGGTCGGCGTGGATGACAACTTCTTCGACTTGGGCGGGCATTCGCTGCTGGCGACGCGCATGGTCAGCCGTATTCGTGCGGTGATGGGCGTCGAGACGAGCATCCGATCGTTGTTCGAGCATCCCACTGTCGCAGGACTTTCCAGCCAGCTGATCGGTGCTGGTGTTGGCCGGCCAGTGTTGGTGGCGGGTGTGCGTCCGGTGGTGGTGCCGGTGTCGTTTGCGCAGCGGCGGTTGTGGTTCTTGGAGCAGTTGGATGGTTTGGCTGGGGTGTACAACATTCCGGCGGTGTTGCGTCTGACTGGAGTCCTTGACTACGAGGCTTTGCAGCTGGCGTTGCGGGATGTGGTGGGTCGGCATGAGAGCCTGCGCACGGTGTTCCCCGCCATTGACGGGCAGCCGAGCCAACACATCTTGCCGATTGAGCAGGTTGTGGTGGACCTGCCGGTGGTGGCGGCCACTGAGGCCGAACTGCCGGCTTTGATCGCTGGCTGTGCCGGGGCCGGGTTTGATCTGTCGTGTGAGATTCCGTTGCGTGTGACCGTGTTCGCCGTCGGTCAGGACGAGCATGTGTTGGTGTTGGTGTTGCATCACATTGCCGGTGACGGGTGGTCGATGGCGCCGTTGGCGCGGGGTATCTCCACCGCGTATGCGGCGCGGGTGTCGGGGCGGGCGCCGGAGTGGGTTCCGTTGCCGGTGCAGTACGCGGATTACACGGTGTGGCAGCGCGAACTGCTCGGTGGCGAGGATGATCCGACCAGTGTTGTGAGCGACCAGATCTCGTACTGGCGGCGGGCTTTGGCTGGGGCGCCTGAGGAGTTGGCGTTGCCGGTGGATCGGCCGCGTCCAGTGGTGACCAGCCATCGCGGTGGCAATGTCGAGATCCGCATCCCGGCCGGGATGCATGAGCGCCTGGTCGAGACGACCCGCACGCACGGAGTGACGCCGTTCATGGTGTTGCAGGCTGGTGTGGCGGTCCTGCTGTCTCGCCTAGGTGCCGGTGTCGATATTCCGATTGGGTCGCCCATAGCGGGGCGTACCGATGAGGCTCTGGATGAGTTGGTCGGGTTCTTCGTCAACACCCTGGTGTTGCGGACTGATTTGTCGGGTGATCCATCGTTCAGCGAGGTCCTCGACCGGGTGCGTGAGTCAGGGCTGGGTGCGTTTGCGCATCAGGATGTGCCGTTCGAGCGGTTGGTGGAGGAGCTGTCGCCGGCGAGGTCGATGGCGCGTCATCCGTTGTTCCAGGTGATGTTGACGGTGAACAACACTGCTACCCCTGTGCTGGATCTGCCGGGGTTGGCTGTCGCGAGGCAGTCGGTGGGGCAGTTGCCGGCGAAGTTCGATCTGGACTTCTCGCTGGTCGAGGCCTTCACGGACGGGCGGCCGGCGGGTGTCGGTGGTGTGTTGACGTATGCCACCGACCTGTTTGATCTGGGCACTGCGCGGTTGCTGGTAGAGCGGTTCGTGCGGGTCCTAGACATGGTGACCGCCGCCCCGGACACCCTCGTGCACAACGTCGAGGTGATGGATCTCGTCGAGCGTGAGCGGGTGGTGGTGGAGTGGAATGACACCGCGCGTGAGGTTCCGGTCGCGACGCTGCCGGAGTTGTTCGAAGCGCAGGCGGCCCAGACCCCGAACGCGACCGCGGTGGTGTTCGAGGGCGAGAAGCTCACCTACAGCGAGTTGAATGCCCGGGCGAACCAGTTAGCTTGGGTGCTGGTCGGGCGGGGTGTCGGCCCGGAGCGCCTGGTGGCGGTGATGTTGCCGCGGTCGGTGGAGTTGGTGGTGGCGTTTTTGGCGGTAGTCAAGGCCGGTGGCGCTTATCTGCCGATCGATCCGGATTATCCCGCCGAGCGGGTCGAGTACATGCTCGACGACGCGAGTCCCATGCTTGTGCTGGCCGGGCCGGACGGCGCTCATACGCTCGGGTCGGATGTGCCCGTGCTGGTGATCGACGGCAGGGGAAATCAGTCCAGTGTGGACAGCAGCGACGTGTCTGATGCGGAACGGATCGACTGGTTGTCGCCAGAGCATCCGGCATATGTCATCTACACCTCTGGTTCCACCGGTCGTCCCAAGGGCGTCACCATCCCACACCTCGGTGCCGTGAACTCCGTCGCCGCAATGGCCCGACGTTTCCCCTTTGACACAGAGGATGTGTGGACGTGGTTCCACTCGTCCTCATTCGACTTCTCGGTGTGGGAGTTGTGGGGCGCCCTTCTGCATGGCGGCAGCCTGGTGGTGGTTCCCTTCACGGCGACCAGGTCCCCGGCCGAGTTCCTGGAGCTTCTGGTCGATCAGCAGGTGACGGTGCTGTGCCAGACCCCGTCGGCGTTCTCCCAGCTGGCCCAGGCTGATGCGCAGAATCCTGAGCTGGGCGACAAGTTGGCGCTGCGGTCGGTGGTGCTCGGTGGCGAAGCCCTGGACATGCAACCGCTCCAACAGTGGTACGCCCGCCACCCCCAGGACGTACTGGTGCTGGCCAATCATTACGGGCCGACCGAGGCGTCGGTGGGGTGCACCGACTACCTGGTCGATCCGGATCATGAGACGCCCGGCGGCCCGGTCCCGATCGGTTCTCCGGTGTGGAACACGCAGGTGTTCGTGCTGGACGGGGGGCTGCGTCCGGTGGCGCCGGGTGTGGTGGGTGAGTTGTATGTGGCCGGTGCTCAGTTGGCTCGGGGGTATTTGGGTCGTCCGGGTTTGACTGGTGAGCGGTTTGTTGCGTGTCCTTTCCTTGTGGGGCAGCGGATGTATCGCACTGGGGATTTGGTGCGGTGGACCGCTCAGGGCGAGTTGGTGTTCGAAGGCCGCGCTGATGATCAGGTGAAGGTCCGCGGGTTCCGGATCGAGTTGGGCGAGGTCGAGGCGGTCCTGGCCGGCCATGAGCAGGTCGCGCAGGCGGTGGCCGTGGTGCGTGAGGATGTGCCAGGGGACAAGCGGCTTATTGCTTATATGGTGCCGGCTTCGCGGTCGGGTGATGACTTGGCTGGGGAGGGTTTGCCGTCGGTGGTGCGGGCGTATCTGGCGGCTCGGGTGCCGGAGTACATGGTGCCGTCGGCGGTTGTGGTGTTGGACGCGTTTCCGTTGACGGTGAACGGGAAGCTGGACCGCAAGGCTCTGCCCGCGCCTGACTACAGCTTGGTGGTGTCCGGCCGTGGTCCGGCGACGGTGCAGGAGGAAGTCTTGTGCGGGATTTTCGCCGAGGTGCTGGGCGTGCCCCGGGTCGGGGTGGATGACAACTTCTTTGACCTGGGTGGGCATTCGCTGCTGGCGACGCGGGTGATCAGTCGGATTCGGGCTGCGCTGGGGGTCGAGGCGAGTATTCGGTCGTTGTTCGAGCATCCCACTGTCGCAGGACTGGCCACCAGGTTGGGGCACTGGTGTTGGTCGGCCGGCGTTGGTGGCGGGTGTGCGTCCGGCGGTGGTGCCGGTGTCGTTTGCGCAGCAGCGGTTGTGGTTCTTGGAGCAGTTGGATGGTTTGGCCGGTGTGTACAACATTCCGGCGGTGTTGCGTATGACCGGTGTCCTTGATCACGAGGCGTTGCAGGTGGCGTTGCGGGATGTGGTGGGCCGGCATGAGAGCCTGCGCACTGTTTTCCCGGCCGTTGACGGGCAGCCGAGCCAGCACATCCTGCCGATTGAGCAGGTGGTGATGGACCTGCCGGTGGTGACGGCGGACGAGGCCGAACTGCCGGCTTTGATCGCCGGCCGTGCCGGGGCTGGGTTTGATCTGTCGCGTGAGATTCCGTTGCGTGTGTCCGTGTTCGCCGTCGCGCCGGACGAACACGTGTTGGTGTTGGTGCTGCATCACATCGCCGGTGATGGTTGGTCGATGGCGCCGCTGGCCCGGGATATCTCCACCGCGTATGCCGCGCGGGTGTCGGGGCTGGAACCTGCTTGGGGTGCATTGCCGGTGCAGTACGCGGATTACACGGTGTGGCAGCGTGAACTGCTCGGTGATGAGCATGATCCGGACAGTGCGTTCAGCAAGCAGATCGCGTACTGGCGGCAGGCCTTGGCCGGGTTGCCCGAGGAACTGGCGCTACCGGTGGACCGGGCACGCCCGGCGGTGACCAGTCACCGGGGCGACACTGTCGAGATTCAGCTCCCGGCCGGGATGCACGAGCGCCTGGTCGAGACGGCCCGGACGCATGGGGTCACGCCGTTCATGGTGTTGCAGGCCGGCATGGCAGTCCTGCTGTCGAGGCTGGGCGCCGGTGTCGATATTCCGATCGGGTCGCCGGTCGCGGGACGCACCGATGAGGCCCTGGACGAGTTGGTCGGGTTTTTCATCAATACCCTGGTGCTGCGCACTGATCTGTCGGGTGATCCGTCGTTCGGCGAGGTCCTCGATCGGGTCCGTGAAGCGGGGCTGGGTGCGTTCGCGCATCAGGATGTGCCGTTCGAACGGCTGGTGGAAGAGCTGGCGCCGGCCCGGTCCATGGCGCGCCATCCCCTGTTCCAGGTCGTGCTGACGGTGAACAACACTGCTACCCCCGTGTTGGATCTGCCAGGGTTGAGTGTTGACGCGGAGCCGCCGGGGCAGGTGCCGGCGAAGTTCGATCTGGAATTCTCGCTGGTCGAGGCCTTCTCCGATGGGCGCCCTGCGGGTATCGGGGGCGTGCTGGCCTACTCAACCGACCTGTTCGAGCGGGACACGGCGCTGATGTTGGTGCAGCGGTTTGCGCGGGTCCTGGAGGCGGTGACGGCCGATCCGCAGGTTCGGGTGCATCGCGTCGAGGTGATGGATTCCGCTGAGCGTGAGCGGGTGGTGGTGGAGTGGAATGACACCGCGCGTGAGGTTCCGGTCGCGACGTTGCCGGAGATGTTCGAGGCACAGGCGGCAAGAACCCCGAGTGCGACCGCGGTGATGTTCCGGGGCGAAGAGCTCAGCTACGGGGAGTTGAACGCTCGGGCGAATCAGTTGGCGCGGGTGTTGGTCCGGCAGGGTGTTGGCCCGGAGCGTGTGGTGGGGGTGATGTTGCCGCGGTCGGTGGAGTTGGTGGTGGCGTTGCTGGCGGTGCTGAAGGCCGGCGGTGCTTATTTGCCGTTGGATCCGTCGTATCCGGCTGACTGGCTGCGGTTCATGGTCGAGGATCTCGACCCGGTGTTGACGTTGACGGAGTTGCCGGCCGGGCTGGACGCGGAGGACTCCGAGAACCTGGCTGGCTCGTTGCTGCCGGGTAATGCGGCGTTTGTGATTTTCACGTCGGGGTCGACGGGTAAGCCCAAGGGTGTTGTTGTTCAGCATGACTCGTTGAATCAGTATTTGTCGTGGACGCATTCTGCTTATCCGGGTGTGGGTGGTCGGTCGTTGGTGCATTCGTCGGTGTCTTTTGACCTGACGGTGACGGGTTTGTTTGCGACGTTGACTGCTGGTGGTTGTGTGCAGTTGGCTGATCTGGATGGCAAGGCTGATGCTTCGGCGATTGCGGAGCGTCCGACGTTTGTGAAGGGCACGCCCAGTCATTTGCCGCTGCTGGTGAATCTTCCCGATGATTTTTCGCCTACCGAGCAGTTAGTGTTGGGCGGGGAGTCGTTGATGGGGGAGGTGCTGGATCAGTGGCGGTCGCGGTTCCCGGATGTCACTGTGGTGAATGAGTACGGTCCGACCGAGACCACGGTGGGTTGTACTGAGTATCGGATTGAGCCCGGTGATCGTGTACAGGAGGGTGTTGTCACGATCGGCAAGCCGATCTGGAACACGCGGATGTATGTGTTGGATGGGGCTTTGCGTCCGGTTCCGCCGGGTGCGCAGGGCGAGGTGTACATCGCCGGTGACTTGGTCACTCGTGGTTACCATAATCGGCGTGGTCTGACCGCGGGCAAGTATGTGGCGGATCCGTTCGGTCCTGCCGGTAGCCGTATGTATCGGTCGGGTGACCTGGGGCGTTGGCGTGCGGACGGGAACCTGGAGTTCATTGCTCGGGTGGATCATCAGGTGAAGATCCGCGGGTTCCGGATCGAGTTGGGCGAGGTCGAGGCTGTCCTGTCGGCCCATGAGCAGGTCGCGCAAGCGGTTGCGGTGGTGCGCGAGGATGTTCCGGGGGACAAGCGGCTTATCGCCTACGTGGTCCCGGTTTCGCAGGCTGGTGAAGGCTTGGCCGGCGATGGGTTGCGGGCGCACTTGGCTGCACGACTGCCGGAGTACATGGTGCCCACGGCGGTCGTGGTGCTCGATGGGTTCCCGTTGACGGTGAACGGAAAGCTGGACCGTAAGGCGCTGCCGGCGCCCGACTACAGCGCGGCGGTGTCCGACAGCCGCCCGGCGACGCCTCGCGAAGAGGTTTTGTGCGGGATCTTCGCCGAAGTGTTGGGTGTGCCTCGCGTCGGGGTGGGCGACAATCTGTTTGACCTGGGTGGGCATTCGCTGATGGCGACGCGGGTGATCAGCCGCATCCGCGCGGCGTTGGGTGTTGAGGTCAGTATTCGGACCTTGTTCGAAAACCCCACCGTCGAGGGACTGGCGAACAGCTTGGATACCACAAAGAAAGTCAGGCCCGCGCTGCGGCCGCGCACTAGGCAGGAGAATTTCTGATGATTCCGGTGTCGTTTGCGCAGCAGCGGTTGTGGTTCCTGGAGCAGTTGGACGGCTCGGCCGGTGTGTACAACATTCCGGCGGTGCTGCGCGTGACCGGCGCCCTTGACCACGAGGCGCTCCGGCTGGCGTTGCGGGATGTGGTGGATCGGCACGAAAGCCTGCGCACGGTGTTCCCCGCCGTCGACGGTCAGCCTAGCCAACAGATTTTGCCGATCGACCAGGTTGTGGTCGACCCGCAGATAGCGACGGCCACGGAAGCCGAGCTGCCGGGTTTGATCGCTCGGCAGGTGGGTGCGGGGTTTGATCTGTCGCGCGAGATTCCGTTGCGTGTGACCGCGTTCGCCGTTGGTCCCGGTGTGCACGTGTTGGTGTTGGTGCTGCATCACATTGCCGGTGATGGCTGGTCGATGGCGCCGTTGGCGCGGGATATCTCCACCGCGTATGCCGCACGGGTATCGGGGCGGGCGCCGGCGTGGGTTCCACTGCCGGTGCAGTACGCCGACTACACGTTGTGGCAGCGCGAACTGCTCGGTGGCGAGGATGATCCGAACAGCGTCCTGAGCGAGCAGATCTCGTACTGGCGGCAGACTTTGACCGGCCTGCCCGAAGAGTTGGCATTGCCGGTGGACCGGGCTCGTCCGGCGGTGGCCAGCCACCGTGGAGACAGCGTCGGAGTCCATGTTCCGGCTGAGGTGCATGAGCGCTTGGTCGAGGTGGCCCGCGCACGCGGGGTGACGCCGTTCATGGTGTTGCAGGCTGGTGTGGCGGTGCTGTTGTCCCGGTTGGGTGCGGGTGTTGATATTCCGATTGGGTCGCCGATCGCGGGACGTACCGATGAGGCTCTGGACGAGTTGGTCGGGTTTTTCATCAACACCCTGGTGCTGCGCACTGATCTGTCGGGTGATCCGTCGTTTGGCGAGGTCCTGGATCGGGTGCGTGAGGCGGGCCTGGGTGCGTTCGCGCATCAGGATGTGCCGTTCGAACGACTGGTGGAGGAGCTGTCGCCGGCGAGGTCGATGACGCGCCATCCGTTGTTCCAGGTGATGTTGACGGTGAACAACACCGCGACCCCAGTGCTGGATCTACCGGGCTTGGTCATTGGTGCGGAGCCGATGGGGCAGGTGCCGGCGAAGTTCGATCTGGACTTCTCGCTGATCGAGGCCTTCACGGACGGGCGGCCGGCGGGTGTCGGTGGTGTGTTGATGTATTCCACCGATCTGTTCGACCGGGGCACGGCACGGTTGCTGGTGGAGCGGTTCGTGCGGGTTCTGGAGGCGGTGACGGCCGCACCGGACGCCCCTGTGCATCAGGTCGAGGTGATGGATTCCGCTGAGCGTGAGCGGGTGGTGGTGGAGTGGAATGACACGGCGCGTGAGGTTCCGGTCGCGACGTTGCCGGAGTTGTTCGAGGCGCAGGTCGCGCGGACGCCGGACGCGACCGCAGTGGCGTTCGAGGACGAGCAACTGAGTTATGAGGAGTTGAACGCTCGGGCGAATCAGTTGGCTCGGTTGCTGATCCGGCAGGGTGTTGGCCCGGAGCGTGTGGTGGGGGTGATGTTGCCGCGGTCGGTGGAGTTGGTGGTGGCGTTGCTGGCGGTGCTGAAGGCCGGCGGTGCTTATTTGCCGTTGGATCCGTCGTATCCGGCTGACTGGCTGCGGTTCATGGTCGAGGATCTCGACCCGGTGTTGACGTTGACGGAGTTGCCGGCCGGGCTGGACGCGGAGGACTCCGAGAACCTGGCCAGCTCCCTGCTCCCTGGCAATGCGGCGTTTGTGATTTTCACGTCGGGGTCGACGGGTAAGCCCAAGGGTGTTGTTGTTCAGCATGATTCGCTGAATCAGTATTTGTCGTGGACGCATTCCGCGTATCCTGGTGTGGGCGGCCGGTCGTTGGTGCATTCGTCGGTGTCTTTCGACCTGACGGTGACGGGCTTGTTCGCGACGTTGACTGCTGGTGGTTGTGTGCAGTTGGCTGATCTGGATGGCAAGGCTGATGCTTCGGCGATTGCGGAGCGTCCGACGTTCGCCAAGGGCACGCCCAGCCACTTGCCGCTGCTGCTCGCTCTGTCTGATGATTTTTCGCCCAGTGAGCAGCTTGTGCTGGGTGGGGAGTCGTTGATGGGGGAGGTGTTGGATCAGTGGCGGTCGCGGTTCCCGGATGTCACTGTGGTGAATGAGTACGGTCCGACCGAGACGACAGTCGGTTGCACCGAGTATCGGATCGAGCCTGGCGATCGTGTGCAGGAGGGTGTTGTCACGATCGGCAAGCCGATCTGGAACACGCGGATGTATGTGTTGGATGGGGCTTTGCGTCCGGTTCCGCCGGGTGCGCAGGGCGAGGTGTACATCGCCGGTGACTTGGTCACTCGTGGTTACCATAATCGGCGTGGTTTGACGGCCGGCAAGTATGTGGCGGATCCGTTCGGTCCTGCCGGTAGCCGTATGTATCGGTCGGGCGACCTGGGGCGTTGGCGTGCGGACGGGAACCTGGAGTTCATTGCTCGGGTGGATCATCAGGTGAAGATCCGCGGGTTCCGGATCGAGTTGGGCGAGGTCGAGGCTGTCCTGTCGGCCCATGAGCAGGTCGCGCAAGCGGTTGCGGTGGTGCGCGAGGACGTCCCAGGCGACAAGCGACTCATCGCGTATGTAGTCCCGACTTCTCGGCCCGGCGGTGACTCGACTGAAACGGCCAACAGGGATGATCTGCCCGGGCTGGTGCGGGCGCATCTGGCTGCGCGGCTGCCGGAGTACATGGTGCCGTCGGCGGTGGTGGTGCTCGATGGGTTCCCGTTGACGGTGAACGGCAAGCTGGACCGCAAGGCCCTGCCGGCGCCCGACTACGGCGCAGTGGTGTCCGGCCGGGGCCCGGCGACGGTCCACGAGGAAGTCTTGTGCGGGATTTTCGCCGAGGTGCTTGGTGTGCCCCGGGTCGGGGTGGATGACAACTTCTTCGACCTGGGTGGGCATTCGCTGCTGGCGACGCGTGCGATCAGCCGCATCCGCTCGGTGTTGGGGGTTGAGGCCAGTATCCGGGTTCTGTTCGAATACCCTACTGTCGCAGGACTTTCCAGCCAGCTGATCGGTGCTGGTGTTGGTCGGCCGGCGTTGGTGGCGGGTGTGCGTCCGGCGGTGGTGCCGGTGTCGTTTGCGCAGCAGCGGTTGTGGTTCTTGGAGCAGCTGGACGGCTCGGCTGGGGTGTACAACATTCCTGCGGTGCTGCGGCTGACCGGTGTCCTTGACCACTCGGCATTGCAGCTGGCGTTGCGGGATGTTGTGGGGCGGCATGAAAGCCTGCGCACGGTGTTCTCCGCTGTTGACGGGCAGCCCTGCCAACAGATTCTGTCGATCGAGCAGGTGGTGCTGGACTTGCCGCTCGTGTCGGCTGATGAGGCCGAACTGCCGGCTTTGATCGCCGACCGTGCCGGGGCTGGGTTTGATCTGTCGCGTGAGATTCCGTTGCGTGTGACTGTGTTCGCCGTTGGT
>NZ_KK037166.1:2392601-2412852 GCF_000568255.1 Kutzneria sp. 744 | reverse complement strand
GGGTGAACAGGCTGATGTGGTTGGTGTGTCGGTGTTGTTGCCGGGGCATCCGGCGTATGTCATTTACACGTCGGGTTCTACGGGTCGTCCGAAGGGTGTTGTTGTTCCGCATCGTGGTGTGGTGAATCTGTTGTGTTGGGGTGTGGGCGAGTTCGGCCAGGACGGGTTGTCGCATGTGCTTGCGTCGACGTCGTTCAGTTTTGATATTTCGGTGTTTGAGTTGTTTGGTCCGTTGGTGGCTGGTGGATGTGTCGACGTGGTGGCGAATTTGTTGGCGGTGGCGGGGTTGCCGTTGTCGGGTCGGTTGCTCAGTGGTGCGCCGTCGGTGTTTGCGAACGTGGCTGTCGGGCAGGGGTCTGGTGCGGTGACGGACAGTGTTGTCGCGTTGTGTGGTGAGGCGGTGTCGCGGCAGTTGGTGGGGCAGATCGGTTCTTGGCTTCCGGGGGCGCGGATCTCCAATATCTATGGGCCTACTGAGGCGACGGTGTATGCCACTGCCCACTCCTGCGAGAGTGGGGAGGAGGGTGAGGTTCCGATCGGGCGTCCACTGTGGAACACGCAGGTGTTCGTGTTGGACGCGGAGTTGGAGCCGGTGGCGTCGGGTGTGGTGGGTGAGCTGTATATTGCGGGCGCGCAGTTGGCGCGGGGGTATTTGGGTCGTCCGGGGTTGACCGCGCAGAGGTTCGTGGCGTGTCCTTTCGTTGCTGGGCAGCGGATGTATCGCACTGGGGATTTGGTGCGGTGGACGGCTCAGGGTGAGTTGGTGTTCGAGGGTCGTGTGGATGATCAGGTGAAGATCCGGGGGTTCCGGATCGAGCTGGGTGAGATCGAGACGGTCTTGGCTGCTCATGATCGGGTCGGTCAGGCGGTGGCGGTGGTGCGTGAGGATGTCGCGGGGGACAAGCGGGTTATTGCTTACGTCACGCCGGCTTCGCAGCCCGGTGATGACCTGGGTGAGGGGTCGGGTGGAACGGTCGGCGTTGTGGGGGAGGGTTTGGCGGCGGTGGTGCGGGCGGATCTGGCGGTACGGATGCCGGATTACATGGTGCCGTCGGCGGTTGTGGTGTTGGACGAGTTCCCGGTGACGGTCAACGGAAAGCTGAACCGGAAGGCTCTGCCCGCGCCGGATTACAGCCTGGTGGTGTCCGACCGGGGCCCGGCGACGGTGCAGGAGGAAGTGCTGTGCGGGATCTTCGCTGAGGTGTTGGGCGTGCCCGGGGTCGGGGTGGATGACAACTTCTTTGACCTGGGTGGCCATTCCCTCCTTGCCACGCGGGTGATCAGTCGTATCCGTGCGAGAGAGTCTCCACTACGGTCCGAGAGTGGGGAGGAGGGTGAGGTTCCGATCGGGCGTCCACTGTGGAACACGCAGGTGTTTCGTGTAGACGCGAGTTGGAGCCGGGGCGTCGGGTGTGTGGGTGAGCTGTATATTGCGGGCGCGCAGTTGGCGCGGGGGTATTTGGGTCGTCCGGGGTTGACCGCGCAGAGGTTCGTGGCGTGTCCTTTCGTTGCTGGGCAGCGGATGTATCGCACTGGGGATTTGGTGCGGTGGACGGCTCAGGGTGAGTTGGTGTTCGAGGGTCGTGTGGATGGTCAGGTGAAGATCCGGGGGTTCCGGATCGAGCTGGGTGAGATCGAGACGGTCTTGGCTGCTCATGATCGGGTCGGTCAGGCGGTGGCGGTGGTGCGTGAGGATGTCGCGGGGGACAAGCGGGTTATTGCTTACGTCACGCCGGCTTCGCAGCCCGGTGATGACCTGGGTGAGGGGTCGGGTGGAACGGTCGGCGTTGTGGGGGAGGGTTTGGCGGCGGTGGTGCGGGCGGATCTGGCGGTACGGATGCCGGATTACATGGTGCCGTCGGCGGTTGTGGTGTTGGACGAGTTCCCGGTGACGGTCAACGGAAAGCTGAACCGGAAGGCTCTGCCCGCGCCGGATTACAGCCTGGTGGTGTCCGACCGGGGCCCGGCGACGGTGCAGGAGGAAGTGCTGTGCGGGATCTTCGCTGAGGTGTTGGGCGTGCCCGGGGTCGGGGTGGAGGACAACTTCTTTGACCTGGGTGGCCATTCCCTCCTTGCCACGCGGGTGATCAGTCGTATCCGTGCGGTGTTGGGGGTTGAGGCGAGTATTCGGTCGTTGTTCGACCATCCCACCGTTGCGGGGTTGGCTGCCGGGTTGGTTGGTGCTGGTGTTGGTCGGCCGGCGTTGGTGGCGGGTGTGCGTCCGGCGGTGGTGCCGGTGTCGTTTGCGCAGCGGCGGTTGTGGTTCTTGGAGCAGTTGGATGGTTTGGCTGGGGTGTACAACATTCCGGCGGTGTTGCGTCTGACTGGAGTCCTTGACTACGAGGCTTTGCAGCTGGCGTTGCGGGATGTGGTGGGCCGGCATGAGAGCCTGCGCACTGTTTTCCCCGCCGTCGACGGGCAGCCCTGCCAGCAGATTCTGCCGACCGATCAGGTTGTGGTCGCGCTGCCGGTGGTGACGGCCACCGAGGCGGAGCTGTCGAATCTGATTAGTCGGCAGGTGGGTGCGGGGTTTGATCTGTCGCGTGAGATTCCGTTGCGTGTGACCGTGTTCGCCGTCGGTCAGGACGAGCATGTGTTGGTGTTGGTGTTGCATCACATTGCCGGTGACGGGTGGTCGATGGCACCGTTGGCGCGGGATATCTCCACCGCGTATGCGGCGCGGGTGTCGGGGCGGGCGCCGGAGTGGGTCCCGTTGCCGGTGCAGTACGCGGATTACACGGTGTGGCAGCGCGAACTGCTCGGTGGCGAGGATGATCCGACCAGTGTTGTGAGCGACCAGATCTCGTACTGGCGGCAGGCTTTGGCCGGGGCGCCTGAGGAGTTGGCGTTGCCGGTGGATCGGCCGCGTCCAGTGGTGGCCAGCCATCGCGGCGAGGATGTCGAGGTCCGGGTTTCGGCTGGGGTGCATGAGCGCTTGGTCGAGGTGGCCCGGGCGCGTAGGGTGACGCCGTTCATGGTGTTGCAGGCCGGCGTCGCGGTCCTGCTGTCTCGCCTAGGTGCCGGTGTCGATATTCCGATTGGGTCGCCGATCGCCGGGCGCACTGACGAGGCTCTGGATGAGTTGGTCGGGTTCTTCGTCAACACCCTGGTGCTGCGGACTGATTTGTCGGGTGATCCATCGTTCAGCGAGGTCCTCGACCGGGTGCGTGAGTCGGGGCTGGGTGCGTTTGCGCATCAGGATGTGCCGTTCGAGCGGTTGGTGGAGGAGTTGGCGCCGGCCCGGTCGATGGCGCGTCATCCCTTGTTCCAGGTGATGTTGACGGTGAACAACACCGCTGCACCGGTGATGGACCTGCCGGCCGTGAGCATTGGTAGGCAGTCGGTGGGGCAGTTGCCGGCGAAGTTCGATCTGGACTTCTCGCTGATGGAAGCCTTCGTCGACGGACGTCCGGCGGGGATCGGGGGCGTGCTGACGTATGCCACCGATCTGTTCGACCGGGGCACAGCACGGTTGCTGGTGGAGCGGTTCGTGCGGGTTCTGGAGGCGGTGACCGCCGCCCCGGACGCCCCTGTGCATCAGGTCGAGGTGATGGATCCTGCTGAGCGTGAGCGCGTAGTCGTTGAGTGGAATGACACTGCTCGTGAGGTTCCGGTGGCGTTGCTGCCGGAGTTGTTCGAGGCGCAGGTGGCGAGGACGCCGACCGCGACCGCGGTGGTGTTCGAGAGTGACGAGCTCAGCTACGGCGAGTTGAACGCTCGGGCGAATCGGTTGGCGCGGGTGTTGGTCGGGCGGGGTGTTGGTCCGGAGCGTGTGGTGGGGGTGATGTTGCCGCGGTCGGTGGAGTTGGTGGTGGCGTTGCTGGCGGTGCTGAAGGCCGGCGGCGCTTATCTGCCGATCGATCCGGATTATCCGGCCGAGCGGGTCGAGTACATGCTCCAGGACGCGCGTCCTGTGCTCGTGCTGGCCGGGCAGGAGACTCAACGCGACTTTGTGTCGGCGTCGGTGTTGGTGATCGACGGGCAGTCCGGTTTGGACGGTTCCAATGTGTCCGATGTGGAGCGTGTGAGTCGGCTGCTGCCAGGGCATCCGGCTTATGTCATCTACACCTCTGGTTCCACCGGTCGTCCCAAGGGCGTCACTGTCCCGCATCACGGTGTCGTGAACTCCCTTGCCGGGATGGCGCGGCGGTTCTCCTTTGACACGGGGGATGTGTGGGCGTGGTTCCACTCGTTCGCCTTCGACTTCTCGGTGTTGGAGTTGTGGGGCGCGTTGTTGCATGGTGGGAGCCTGGTGGTGGTTCCCTTCGCGGCGACGCGGGCCCCGGTCGAGTTGCTGGAGCTTCTGGTCGACCGGCGGGTGACGGTGTTGGGTCAGACTCCGTCGGCGTTTTCCCAGCTGGTACAGGCTGATGCGCAGAATCCTGAGCTGGGCGACAAGTTGGCGTTGCGGTCTGTGGTGCTCGGCGGTGAGGCGCTGGATGTGCAGCCGTTGCGGCAGTGGTCGGCCCGCCATCGTGGTCACACGCCGGCGCTGCTCAACATCTATGGGCCGACCGAGACGATCATTCGCTGCACGGATCACCTGGTCGACACCGGGGATGACGCCGCCGTCCCGCCGCCGATCGGTTCTCCGGTGTGGAACACGCAGGTGTTCGTGCTGGACGGGGCTTTGCGTCCGGTGGCGCCGGGTGTGGTGGGTGAGTTGTATGTGGCCGGCGCGCAGTTGGCGAGGGGCTATCTGGGTCGGCCGGGTTTGACTGGTGAGCGGTTTGTTGCGTGTCCTTTCCTTGTGGGGCAGCGGATGTATCGCACTGGGGATTTGGTGCGGTGGACTGCTCAGGGCGAGTTGGTGTTCGAGGGCCGCATCGATGATCAGGTGAAGGTCCGCGGCTTCCGGATCGAGCTGGGTGAGGTCGAGGCGGTCCTCGCCGGCCATGACCAGGTCGTCCAAGCAGTGGCCGTGGTGCGCGAGGATATGCCGGGGGACAAACGGCTTATCGCCTATGTAGTCCCGGCTGTGCGGCACGCGGAGACGGATGGTTTGTCCGCGCTGGTGCGGGCGCATGTGGCCGCTCGGGTGCCGGAGTACATGGTGCCGTCGGCGGTTGTGGTGCTGGACGCGTTCCCGTTGACGGTGAACGGAAAGCTCGACCGTAAGGCGCTGCCGGCACCCGACTACAGCCTGGTGGTGTCCGATCGCGGCCCGGCGACGGTCCAGGAGGAAGTGCTGTGCGGGATTTTCGCCGAGGTGTTGGGTGTGCCCCGGGTTGGGGTGGATGACAACTTCTTTGACCTGGGTGGTCATTCGCTGCTGGCGACGCGGGTGATCAGCCGGATTCGGGCTGCGCTGGGGGTTGAGGCGAGCATCCGGTCGTTGTTCGAACATCCCACTGTCGCGGGGCTTTCGGGCCGGCTGGAGCAGTCCACGCAGGTTGTGGTGCCGCCCAACGGGATTCCCGATGACGCCACGGTGATCACTCCGGACATGCTGCCGTTGGTGGACCTGGACAGCGAGCAGATCGACACGATCCTCGCCCATGTTCCGGGCGGGGCGGCGAATCTGGCTGATGTCTATCTGTTGGCGCCGTTGCAGGAAGGCATCTTCTTCCACCACTTGATGGCTACTGGCGACGCTGGTGGCGATGTGTATGTGTTGCCGCGCGTGTTGGGCTTCGACTCCCGTGCCCGCCTGGATGACTTCCTGGCCGCGGTTCAGCGGGTTGTCGATCGTCATGACATTCTGCGGACCGCGGTGGTGTGGCAGGGGTTGCCGGAGCCGGTCCAGGTCGTGTGGCGAGACGCGCCGCTGCCCGTGCAGGAAGTCACGTTGGATTCGACGGGCCCGGAGCCGGTTGAGCAGCTGCTCGCCGTGGGCCGGCAGGCGATCGACCTCGGTCGGGCCCCACTGCTGCGGGCCCACATCGCCGCGGAACCCGGCACCGACCGGTGGCTGGTTCTGATGCGGATACATCACCTGGTCCAGGACCACACCGCGGTGGAGGTGATGATCGAGGAAGCGCACGCGTTCCTGACCGGGCAGGCCGACCGGTTGCCAGAGCCGGTGCCATTCCGGAATTTCGTGGCTCAAGCTCGTTTGGGTGTGTCACGTGCGGAGCACGAGCGGTACTTCACCGATCTGTTGGGTGATGTGGACGAGCCGACGGCGCCGTTCGGGATCTTGGACGTGCGTGGTGATGCTTCCACGGTCACCGTAGCGGCGGTGATGGTGGACATGGTGCTGGCGGACCGGGTGCGGGAACAGGCCCGGCGGGTTGGGGTTAGTCCGGCGACGTTGTTCCATCTGGTGTGGGCGCGGGTGGTGGCGGCGACATCGGGTCGTGAGGACGTGGTTTTCGGAACAGTCCTGCTGGGGCGGATGAATGCCGGCGCTGACGCTGATCGGGCGTTGGGCATGTTCATCAACACCCTGCCGCTGCGCGTATCCACGGGCATGGTGGGTGTGGCGGACGCGGTTCGGGCGATGCAGTCCCAGCTTGCTGCGGTGTTGATGCATGAGCACGCGCCGTTGTCGTTGGCTCAGCGGGTCAGCGGCGTGCGGGCGCCAGCCCCGGTGTTCACCTCGCTGCTCAACTACCGGCACAGCCCGGTGGCTGCGCCGGGAACCGATCCCGACCAAGGCATGAAGTTCGATGGCATTCAGTCCCTGCATGCCCAGGAGCGCACGAACTATCCGGTGGCGCTGGCGGTTGATGACACCGGTGTGGGATTTGCTGTCACCGCGAAGGTGGTGGCGCCACTTGATCCGAATGCCGTGTGCGCGATGGTGTGCACCGCGTTGGAGAACGTGGTGGCGTTGTTGGAGACCGTCCCGGACACGCCGGTGCGTCACGTGCAGGTCCTGGATGCCGCTGAGCGTGAGCGGGTTCTGGTCGAGTGGAATGACACGGCGCGGGAGGTTCCGGTCGCGACGTTGCCGGAGTTGTTCCAGGCCCAGGTGGCACGGACCCCGGACGCGACCGCGCTGGTCTTCCAGGGTGAGAAGCTGAGCTACGGGGAGTTGAACGCTCGGGCGAACCGGTTGGCTCGGGTGCTGATCTCGCGTGGTGTGGGTCCGGAGCGCTTGGTCGCGGTGATGTTGCCGCGCTCGGTGGAGTTGATGGTGGCTCTGCTGGGCGTGGTCAAGGCCGGCGGTGCTTATCTGCCGATCGATCCGCTCGACCCGGCCGGGCGGATCGAGCACATCCTCGACGACGCGCGTCCCGTGCTTGTGCTGACCGATCAGGACGGCGCTCGTTCGATCGAGGCGGATGTGCCGGTGCTGGCGATCGACGGCCAGTCTTACCAGGGCGAGCAGACCGGTGTGGACGGCGCGGATGTGTCCGACGCGGATCGGATCGGCCGGTTGTCGCCGGGGCACCCGGTGTATGTCATCTACACGTCGGGGTCCACCGGCCGTCCCAAGGGCGTCGTCACCAGCCATCGCTCGCTGGTGAACTACGTTGCCCGGTGCCGCGAAGCGTATCCGGACGTGAGCGGGAGCACTCTTCTGCACTCGTCGATTTCATTCGATCTGGGTGTGACCGGCCTCTATGGCGCGCTGACCTCCGGCGGCCGTGTGTACGTGGCCGCGCTGGACGAGGATCTTTCCGCGACGATCGGTCGGGAGCGGTTGACGTTCCTGAAGGCGACGCCGAGCCACTTGTCGCTGATGGACACCTTGCCCGGCAACTGCGTTCCCACCGGGCAGATGATGGTGGGCGGGGAAGCGATGACCCATGCCCGACTGCGGGAATGGCGTCACACGAATCCCGGTGTTGCATTCGTCAACCACTACGGGCCGACCGAGACGACGGTGGGCTGCACCGACCACCTGGTCGATGCAGATCATGAGACGTCCAGCGGCCTGGTCCCGATCGGCCGTCCGATGTGGAACACACAGGTGTTCGTGCTGGACGCCGGATTGCAGCCGGTCGCGCCCGGCGTGGTGGGTGAGCTGTATGTGGCCGGCGCGCAGTTGGCTCGGGGCTATCTGGGCCGCCCGGGATTGACCGGTCAGCGGTTTGTCGCGTGTCCTTTCCTTGCCGGGGAAAGGATGTATCGCACTGGGGATTTGGTGCGGTGGACCGCTCAGGGCGAGTTGGTGTTCGAAGGCCGCGCTGACGACCAGGTGAAGATCCGCGGGTACCGCATCGAACTGGGCGAGGTCGAGGCGGTCTTGGCCGCCCAAGACCAGGTCGCTCAGGCGGTGGCCGTGGTGCGCGAGGACGTTCCGGGGGACAAGCGGCTTATCGCCTACGTGGTATCGGCTTCGCAGCCCGGTGACGACTCGGCTGGGGATGGCTTGCCGTCGGTGGTGCGGGCGCATCTGGCGGCGCGGGTGCCGGACTACATGGTGCCTTCGGCGATCGTGGTGCTCGATGAGATCCCGTTGACGGTGAACGGAAAGCTGGACCGTAGGGCCCTGCCGGCACCTGACTACAGCCGGGCGGTGTCCGACCGTGGGCCGGCGACGCCTCGTGAAGAAGTGCTGTGCGGGATTTTCGCCGAGGTGTTGGGCGTGCCCAGGGTCGGAGTGGAGGACAACTTCTTTGATCTGGGTGGGCATTCGCTGCTGGCGACGCGTGTCGTCAGCCGTATCCGGTCGGCGCTGGGCGTTGAGGCCAGTATCCGGGCGTTGTTCGAGCACCCCACTGTCGGGGGACTTTCCGACCGGTTGACTGGTGCTGCTGTTGGTCGGCCTGCGCTGGTGGCGGGTGTGCGTCCGGCGGTGGTGCCGGTGTCGTTTGCGCAGCAGCGGTTGTGGTTCTTGGAGCAGTTGGACGGTTCGGCCGGGGTGTACAACATTCCGGCGGTGTTGCGTCTGACCGGTGCCCTTGACCACGCTGCATTGCAGCTGGCGTTGCGGGATGTGGTGGGTCGGCATGAGAGCCTGCGCACTGTTTTCCCGGCCGTTGACGGGCAGCCGAGCCAGCACATCTTGCCGATTGAGCAGGTGGTGATGGACCTGCCGGTGATGGCGGCGGACGAGGCCGAACTGCCGGCTTTGATTGCCGACCGTGCCGGGGCTGGGTTTGATCTGTCGCGTGAGATTCCGTTGCGTGTGACCGTGTTCGCCGTCGCGCCGGACGAACACGTGTTGGTGTTGGTGCTGCATCACATCGCCGGCGACGGTTGGTCGATGGCGCCGCTGGCCCGGGATATCTCCACGGCCTATACCGCGCGTCTGTCAGGACTGGCCCCGGAATGGGCTCCGTTGCCGGTGCAGTACGCGGACTACATGCTGTGGCAGCGTGATTTGCTTGGTAGTGATCATGACACGGTCGGTGTGTTGGGTGAGCAGATCGTGTACTGGCAGCGGGCCCTGGCCGGAGCGCCTGAGGAGTTGGCGTTGCCGGTGGATCGGGCTCGTCCGCCGGTGGCCAGCCATCGCGGCGACAGCGTCGAGGTCCGGGTTTCGGCTGGGGTGCATGAGCGTTTGGTCGAGGTGGCCCGGGCGCGTGGGGTGACGCCGTTCATGGTGTTGCAGGCTGGTGTGGCGGTGCTGTTGTCCCGGTTGGGCGCTGGTATCGATATTCCGATTGGGTCGCCGATCGCCGGGCGTACCGATGAGGCGTTGGACGAGTTGGTCGGGTTCTTCGTCAACACCCTGGTGCTGCGCACTGATCTGTCGGGTGATCCGTCGTTCGGTGAGGTCCTGGATCGGGTGCGTGAGGCCGGCCTGGGTGCGTTCGCCCATCAGGATGTGCCGTTCGAGCGGCTGGTGGAGGAGTTGGCGCCGGCCCGGTCGATGGCGCGTCATCCCCTGTTCCAGGTGATGTTGACGGTGAACAACACTGCAACCCCGATGATGGATCTGCCGGGGTTGGCTGTCGCGAGGCAGCCGATGGGGCAGGTGCCGGCGAAGTTCGACCTGGACTTCTCGCTGATGGAAGCCTTCGTCGACGGGCGGCCGGCGGGGATCGGTGGTGTGTTGACGTATGCCACCGACCTGTTCGAGCGGGGCACGGCGCGTTTGCTGGTGGAGCGGTTCCTGCGGGTTCTGGACATGGTCACCGCCGATCCGCAGGTTCGCGTGCGCCACGTCGAGGTCGTGGGTCTCGCCGAGCGTGAGCGGGTGGTGGTCGAGTGGAATGACACCGCGCGTGAGGTTCCGGTCGCGACGTTGCCGGAGTTGTTCGAGGCGCAGGTGGCGAGGACCCCGGATGCGACTGCCGTGGTGTTCGAGGGCGAGGAGTTCAGCTACGGGGCGTTGAACGCTCGGGCGAACCGGTTGGCGCGGGTGTTGATCGGGCGGGGTGTGGGTCCGGAGCGCTTGGTCGCGGTGATGTTGCCGCGGTCGGTGGAGTTGGTGGTGGCGTTGCTGGCCGTGTTGAAGGCCGGTGGCGCTTATCTGCCGATCGATCCGGACTACCCGACCGGACGGATTCGGTACATGCTCGACGACGCGAGTCCCGCGCTCGTGCTGACCGGGGAGGAGACCCGAGACGAGTTCGGGTCGATGCCGGTGCTGGCGATCGGCGTACAGTCCGATGTGGACGGTAATGATCTGTCCGATGTGGAGCGTGTGAGTCCTCTGCTGCCGGCGCATCCGGCCTATGTCATCTACACCTCTGGTTCCACCGGTCGCCCCAAGGGCGTTTCCGTCCCCCACCACAACCTGGTCAATCACATGGTGTGGATGCAGAACGAGTATCGGCTGCGGGACACCGATCGGGTGTTGCAGAAGACTCCCGCCGGATTCGACGCGTCGGTGTGGGAGTTCTTCTGGCCGTTGCTGCGGGGAGCGGTGCTGGTCCTGGCCCGGCCCGGTGGGCACCGGGACCTGGCCTATTTGGCCGAACTGATCCAGGATGAGCGGATCACCATCGCGCAGTTCGTTCCTTCGATGCTGCAAGTGTTCCTGCACGAACCCGGCGCTGCCGGGTGCGGGAGTCTGCGTGCGGTGTTCAGCGGTGGCGAGCAGCTGCCCGCCGAGTTGGGCGCACGGTGTCGGCAGGTGCTCGACGCGGAACTGCACAACTTGTACGGACTCACCGAGACCACCGTGGATGTCACCTCCTCACGCTGTGAGACCGAGGGTGTGGTGTCGATCGGCACTCCGGTGTGGAACACGCAGGTGTTCGTGCTGGACGGGGCTTTGCAGCCGGTGGCACCGGGTGTGGTGGGTGAGCTGTATGTGGCCGGTGCCCAGTTGGCGAGGGGCTATCTGGGTCGGCCGGGTTTGACTGGTGAGCGGTTTGTCGCTTGTCCTTTCCTTGTGGGGCAGCGGATGTATCGCACCGGAGATTTGGTGCGGTGGACCGCTCAGGGCGAGTTGGTGTTCGAGGGCCGCGTGGACGACCAGGTGAAGGTCCGCGGCTTCCGGATCGAGCTGGGCGAGGTCGAAGCGGTCCTGGCCGCCCACGAGCAGGTCGCGCAGGCGGCGGCCGTGGTGCGTGAAGGTTTCCCAGGGGACAAGCGGCTTATCGCTTACGTGGTCCCGGCTGTGCAGCCCGCGGAAACGGATGGTTTATCCGCGCTGGTGCGGGCGCATCTGGCCGCGCGAGTGCCGGAGTACATGGTGCCCTCAGCCGTCGTGGTGCTGGACGCGTTCCCGCTGACGGTGAACGGCAAGCTGGACCGCAAGGCCCTGCCGGCGCCTGATTACAGCCTGGCGGTGTCCGACCGGGGCCCGGTCACGGTCCAGGAGGAAGTGCTGTGTGGGATCTTCGCCGAGGTTCTCGGCGTCCCCCGGGTCGGGGTGGATGACAACTTCTTTGACCTGGGTGGTCATTCGCTGCTGGCGACGCGGGTGATCAGCCGGATTCGGGCTGCGCTGGGGGTTGAGGCGAGCATCCGGTCGTTGTTCGAACATCCCACTGTCGCGGGGCTTTCGGGCCGGTTGGAGCAGTCCACGCAGGTTGTGGTGCCGCCCAACGGGATTCCCGCTGACGCCACGGTGATCACTCCGGACATGCTGCCGTTGGTGGAGCTGGACAGCGAGCAGATCGATACGATCCTCGCCCATGTTCCGGGCGGGGCGGCGAATCTGGCTGATGTTTATCCGTTGGCGCCGTTGCAGGAAGGCATCTTCTTCCACCATCTGATGGCCGCCGGCGACGCTGGTGGCGATGTGTATGTGTTGCCGCGTGTGTTGGGCTTCGACTCCCGTATGCGGTTGGATGACTTCCTGACCGCGGTCCAGCGGGTCATCGACCGTCACGATATTCTGCGGACCGCGGTGCTGTGGCAGGGATTGCCCGAGCCGGTTCAGGTTGTGTGGCGGCACGCATCGCTGCCTGTGCAGGAAATGGTGCTTGAGCCTGGGGTGGACCCGGTCGAGCAGTTGCTGGCCGTGGGTACTCAGGCGATGGACCTTGACCAGGCCCCGTTGCTCCGGGCCTACGTCGCGGCGGAACCCGGCACCGACCGGTGGCTGGTTCTGATGCGCGTGCAGCATCTGGTCCAGGATCACGCCGCGCTGGAGGTGATGATCGAAGAGGCGCACGCGTTCCTGACCGGGCAGGAAGCCCGACTGCCGGTGCCGGTGCCGTTCCGGAATTTTGTGGCTCAGGCTCGTTTGGGTGTGTCGCGGGCGGAGCATGAGCGGTACTTCGCTGATCTGTTGGGTGATGTGGATGAGCCGACGGCGCCGTTCGGGATCTTGGATGTCCGTGGTGATGCCTCCACGGTCACCGAAGCAACGCTGGCGGTGGATGCGACGTTGGCGGCTCGGGTGCGGGAGCAGGCCCGGCGGGTCGGTGTCAGTCCGGCGACGTTGTTCCATCTGGTGTGGGCGCGGGTGGTGGCGGCGACGTCGGGGCGTGAGGACGTGGTTTTCGGAACGGTGCTGTTGGGGCGGATGAATGCCGGCGCTGACGCTGATCGGGCGTTGGGGATGTTCATCAACACCCTGCCGGTGCGAGTGTCCACCGGTGCCGTTGGAGTGGTGGATGCGGTGAGGGGGATGCAGTCCCAGTTGGCCGGTGTGTTGATGCATGAGCATGCACCGTTGTCGTTGGCTCAGCGGGTCAGCGGCGTGCGGGCGCCAGCTCCGGTGTTCACGTCGCTGCTGAACTACCGGCACAGCCCGGTAACCGATCCCGGTCAAGGCCTGAGGTTTGACGGCATTCGGGCCCTGCACGTGCAGGACCGCACGAACTATCCGGTGACGGTCGCGGTCGATGACACCGGCGTGGGATTCGGTGTCACCGCACAGGTCGTGGCGCCGCTTGATCCGGCTGCGGTGTGTCTGATGGTGGTCACTGCCCTGGAGGACATGGTGGCGCTGCTGGAAACCGCCCCGGACACCGCCATGCGTCACGTGCCGGTGTTGGCCGAGACCGAGCGTGAGCGGGTTCTGGTCGAATGGAATGACACGGCGCGTGAGGTTCCGGCCGTGACGTTGCCGGAGTTGTTCGAGGCGCAGGTGGTGCGGACGCCGGATGCGATCGCGGTGGTGTTCGAGGGCGAGGAGCTGAGTTACCGTGAGTTGGATGCTCGGGCGAACGGCTTGGCTCGGGTGTTGGTCGAGAGGGGTGTGGGCCCGGAGCGCGTGGTCGGGGTGATCCTGCGCCGGTCGGCTGAGCTCATGGTGGCGCTGTTGGGCGTGCTGAAGGCCGGCGGTGCGTATCTGCCGATCGATGCGAGTTATCCGGCTGAGCGTGTCGAGTACATGCTCGATGACGCGGGTCCCGTGCTGGTGCTGACCGATCGGCAGACTCACCGCGAGTTCGGGTCGGATGTGCCGGTGTTGGTGGTCGACGAGCAGTCCTACCAGGGCGAGCAGGCTGATGTGGTTGGTGTGTCGGTGTTGTTGCCGGGGCATCCGGCGTATGTCATTTACACGTCGGGTTCTACGGGTCGTCCGAAGGGTGTTGTTGTTCCGCATCGTGGTGTGGTGAATCTGTTGTGTTGGGGTGTGGGCGAGTTCGGCCAGGACGGGTTGTCGCATGTGCTTGCGTCGACGTCGTTCAGTTTTGATATTTCGGTGTTTGAGTTGTTTGGTCCGTTGGTGGCTGGTGGATGTGTCGACGTGGTGGCGAATTTGTTGGCGGTGGCGGGGTTGCCGTTGTCGGGTCGGTTGCTCAGTGGTGCGCCGTCGGTGTTTGCGAACGTGGCTGTCGGGCAGGGGTCTGGTGCGGTGACGGACAGTGTTGTCGCGTTGTGTGGTGAGGCGGTGTCGCGGCAGTTGGTGGGGCAGATCGGTTCTTGGCTTCCGGGGGCGCGGATCTCCAATATCTATGGGCCTACTGAGGCGACGGTGTATGCCACTGCCCACTCCTGCGAGAGTGGGGAGGAGGGTGAGGTTCCGATCGGGCGTCCACTGTGGAACACGCAGGTGTTCGTGTTGGACGCGGAGTTGGAGCCGGTGGCGTCGGGTGTGGTGGGTGAGCTGTATATTGCGGGCGCGCAGTTGGCGCGGGGGTATTTGGGTCGTCCGGGGTTGACCGCGCAGAGGTTCGTGGCGTGTCCTTTCGTTGCTGGGCAGCGGATGTATCGCACTGGGGATTTGGTGCGGTGGACGGCTCAGGGTGAGTTGGTGTTCGAGGGTCGTGTGGATGATCAGGTGAAGATCCGGGGGTTCCGGATCGAGCTGGGTGAGATCGAGACGGTCTTGGCTGCTCATGATCGGGTCGGTCAGGCGGTGGCGGTGGTGCGTGAGGATGTCGCGGGGGACAAGCGGGTTATTGCTTACGTCACGCCGGCTTCGCAGCCCGGTGATGACCTGGGTGAGGGGTCGGGTGGAACGGTCGGCGTTGTGGGGGAGGGTTTGGCGGCGGTGGTGCGGGCGGATCTGGCGGTACGGATGCCGGATTACATGGTGCCGTCGGCGGTTGTGGTGTTGGACGAGTTCCCGGTGACGGTCAACGGAAAGCTGAACCGGAAGGCTCTGCCCGCGCCGGATTACAGCCTGGTGGTGTCCGACCGGGGCCCGGCGACGGTGCAGGAGGAAGTGCTGTGCGGGATCTTCGCTGAGGTGTTGGGCGTGCCCGGGGTCGGGGTGGATGACAACTTCTTTGACCTGGGTGGCCATTCCCTCCTTGCCACGCGGGTGATCAGTCGTATCCGTGCGGAGTTGGGGGCAGAGGCCAGCATCCGATCGTTGTTCGAGCATCCCACCGTCACCGGACTGGCCAATTGCCTGGGGTTGCCCGATGCCGACTTGGCCGGCGTCGATGACGCTCTCGGTGTCACGCTGCCGATCAGGACAACGGGAACTCGTGCTCCTCTGTTCTGCGTGCACCCGGCGGCCGGGCTGAGCTGGTGCTACCTGCCCCTCGTGCGGTACGCGCCCGCGGACTACCCGCTCTATGGACTCCAGTCCCGGGGTCTCGACGGCGCCCGGCAGTCCCTGGAGTCGGTCCAGGAGATGGCGGCGGAGTACATCAAGGAAATCCGCCGAGTCCAGCCGTCCGGGCCCTACCGCGTCCTGGGTTGGTCCTTCGGCGGGATCGTCGCCCACGAGGTGGCGGTCCAGTTGGAATCCTGTGGCGAACGCGTCGAAGCCCTGATCGTCATGGACGCCTATCCGGTCGGTGGCAACCGTCAGCTCGGCGCTGACGGGGCGGATGAGCAGGCCGTCGGCCCCGAGGAATTCATGCTCAGGTTCCGTGACGCGGCGCAGCGGTTCACGGCCGACGCCGCCGCGGAATTCTCGGAGGATCAGCTCGCCCGGGCCGCGCAGGTGTTCCGGACGAACCTGAGGGCTCAGTCCGAGCATGTGCCCGGCAAGTTCACGGGCGACCTCCTGCTCATTGCCGCCGACAACGGTGGACTGCCGGACCCGAACCCCGCCGAGCGGTGGAAGGACAACGTTTTCGGGAGGATCGCCGAAGCGCATCTTCCCTGCACGCACAACGACATGACTCGGCCCGACATGCTCGCCCGGGTGTGGACGGCGGTGGCGGCGATGCTGGATTCGGCGGAGGGAACCGCTTCTGGTGACAAATAACGCGTCGGGTCCGGTCGATACGGTCCCGAGTTCGCCTCGGCGGTCAACGGCTAGTGGAATCGAACTTGGTGGGGGTTTGTAATGCGACGGGAATCGTCAAGCCCGGATGATGTCATCCTGACCTTGACTCCGGCGGAATCCAAGGAACTGGACGCCGTGGCACAGTACTTGACGACTCTGGCGGATGCGGTCGACGACCGGCAGTGGGTCGCGCGCGCGAGGACGGCCTGGGAGGAGCTTCCCGCTCGTTACCGCGGGCGCCTGCGGGAGTTCCGCCGTGACTCCGGTCCCCAGGGCGTGTTTGTCGTGCGTGGCCTTGATGTGCACGAAGACGAGTTGCCCAGCACCCCGTCCGTGCGGGGATCGGCTCAGCGCGCCCCCAGCATCCCCGCGGCGGTGTTGCTGATGACGGCCTGCGGGCTCGGCGACCCGGCCGCGTTCCTGGCCGAGAAATCAGGAGCCCTGGTCCAGGACGTGGTTCCGGTGCCCGGCCAGGAGGAATTCCAGGGCAATGCCGGATCGGTCGACCTGATGATGCACAACGAGAATGCGTTCCACCCGCATCGCCCGGACTTCGTGATGCTGCTGTGCCTGCGGCCCGACCACGACCGCGTCGCGGGCCTGCGCACCGCCTCCATCAGGCAGGCTCTTCCGCTGCTGTCGGAGCAATCAAGGGCCGGCCTGGCGCGGCCGGACTTCACCACGCAGGCACCGCCGTCATTCGGCGAGGCGGACGATCAGGGTCAACAGCACGCGGTGCTGCACGGCGACCTGGACGACCCCGATATCAAGGTGGATTTCGCTGCCACGAATGGTGAGACCCCGGCTGCGAGGGCCGCGCTCGCCGAGCTCCGTGATCGCATCGACGAGGTGGCGTTCACTTTACGGTTGGAATCCGGCGACCTGGCCATCGTGGACAACCATGTGTCTCTGCATGGCCGCACGGCCTTCCGGCCGCGTTATGACGGCAGGGACCGCTGGCTTCAGCGCACCTTCGCCTTCGCGGATCTCCGGCGTTCGCGTGACCACCGCCCCGACGACGGCTACGTGCTGACGCGGTAGCCGGCCGACACGACAACGGCTGCGCACCCCGGTCAGGGGATGCGCAGCCGTCGGTGCGTCGGAATCAGGCCGCGACCTGGGACTTGGTGATGGTCACCTTCTTTGTTGGGGGGGCCAACGCCGGCGCTGCTGTCGAAGGCGCCGACGTCACCGGGCTTGGGCGATGTAGTCGATCTCTTCAGGCCGACGTCGGAGATGGTGCCGAAGACAGTAAGTTCGGCTGCAGCTGCGCGTCGCCGTAGACCAGGAAGAACTGGCTGCCGTTGGTGTTCGGGCCCGAGTTGGCCATGGCCAGGTAGCCGCGGCCGTAGGTGAGCGAGGGCCACACCTCGTCGTCGAACTTGTAGCCGGGGCCGCCGGTGCCGTCGCCCTTGGGGTCGCCGCACTGGAGCATCTGCAGGCCGGACGTGCTCAGCCGGTGGCAGCTGGTGTTGTCGTAGTAGCCCTGGCCGGACAGGCTCACGAAGCTGTTCACCGCGCACGGCGCGAGCGCCCGGTCCAGCGTCAGCGGGATGTCGCCGTCGTTGGTCTTCAGCGTCACCGTCACGGTGCCCTGGGTGGAGATGCCCGAGCCGTTCGGCAGGTTGTTGGCCTTGGCGGCGTCGCCCTCCTTGGTGTACTTGCAGTCCACCGTGGGGGCCAGCGGCGTGGGACGCTTGGGCGCGGCGGCCAGCGCCGTCGGGATGGTGATCGGCGGCTTCGACGTCGAGGTCGGCGCGTCCGAGGACGGTGACGCCGCGGTCGACGACCCGCTGCCGGCGTTGGCGACGGCGAACCAGATGCCACCCGCGACCAGTAGGACCACGACGGTGGTCACGGAGATGCTGGTGACGCGGCGGCGCCGGGCCCGCTGAGCTCGACGAACGAGCTGCCGCTCCAACTTCCGCTTCGCGGCCTCGCGGCGCTGTTCGTTGCTCGGCACCTGCGCTCTCCCCATGGTAGTGACGACAAGACTGCCGCGAGTGTAGGACGACGGGGTGTGACCGCTGTGTGGTGGTCCCCAACCGGTAGGCTTGGCCGGTCGTTCCGCGCCCAGATGGAGGTTCGCCCGTGCTCGTCGTCGGGTTCCCGACCGGCGCCCTCCAGGCCAACTGCTACCTGCTCGCGGCCGGTGAGGGCGAGGCCTGCGTCGTCGTCGACCCCGGCCAGGACGCGGTCGAGCCGATCATGGAGGCGGTGCGCGAGCACCGGCTGTCGCCGGTCGCCGTGCTGCTCACGCACGGTCATTTCGATCATTCCTTCTCGGTCACGCCGGTGTGCGACGGCAATGACGTGCCGGCCTGGATCCACCCCGCCGACCGAGCCATGCTGTCCGACCCGCTCAAGGGCGTGAGCGCCGAGACGGCCGCGTTCTTCGGCGGACGCCTGGAGATGCGCGAGCCGTCCGAGGTCCGCGAGCTGGCCGACGGCGTCACCCTGGACCTGGCCGGCCTGCGACTGCTGGTGGACCACACCCCGGGCCACACCGGCGGCTCGGTGATGTTCCGCGCCGGCACCGAGGAGGGCGGCCGGCTCGTGCTGTCCGGCGACCCCTGTTCGCCGGCTCGATCGGCCGCACCGTATTTTTTCCGGCGGCGACCACTCGGCGATGCTGGACTCGTTGCGGGACAAGGTGTTGACCCTGCCCGACGACACCGTGGTGCTGCCCGGCCACGGCGGCTCCAGCACCATCGGACGCGAGCGCGCCGGCAACCCGTTCCTGCTGGGCCTCGACGACCGTCCCTCCGCGCCGCGACGGGGGATGTGAGGCGTGCCCGAGCGCATCCCGCTTGACCTGCTGGACGTGGCGGTGGTGCGCAAGCGCGCCCGCTACGTGGTGGTCGCGGCCCTCGTGCTGGGCCTGGTGATCGGGGAGCTGGTGGCCCTGCTCGGCGGCTTCCTCGCCGGCGGCATCGCCGCCCTCGTGGTCGCCATCCCGCTGATCGTGCTGGCCGTCGTGGAGGCCCGCCGACGGGTGTGGCTGGAGAGCCCCAAGGTGTCGGTGCGGGCGCTGGGCACCCGGACCGTGGACCTGCACGGCCTGACCGACCTGGACCTGATGGTCACCGACGTGCGCGGCAACCGCACCATCGGCATGCTGATCAGCGGCGCTCCCAAGGGCCGCACGATCAACATCGCCCTGGCCACGTACAGCGCGGTCGGCGGGCGCGAACTGGGCATCCTGGCGCTGCGGCGGCTGGCCGACGGCCTGTCCGGCGCCGGCGACCCCGGCCCGCTGGTGTTCGCCGAGCTGCTCGTGGCCCAGCTGCGGGCCGAGGCCCGCGGCGAGGACATGCCTGGTCGGCCGCTATATCAGTTGGCCTCCGCGGTGCCGGGCGGCAAGCTGGCACAACGCATCCAGACCGACGCCGTGACCCGTTTCGTGGCCACGCTCGACTCGTAACCACTCGCTGAGGAAACCGACACCGTGAAGATGGACAACAGCCCCGCCCGGGGCACCCGTGACCTGCTCCCGTCGGCCGTGGCCACCCGTGACCACGTGCTCGCGACGATCACGGACGTCTACCACCGGTTCGGCTACCAGCGGATCGAGACACCGGCGCTGGAGGACATCACCCGGCTCACCGGCGGGCAGGGCGGCGAGAACGAGAAGCTGCTGTTCCAGGTGCTGCGGCGCGGCCTGCCGGCCACCGTGGAGGCGGAGACGCCGCTGTCCGAGCTGATCGACCTCGGGCTGCGCTTCGACCTGACGGTGCCGCTGACCCGGTTCTACGGCAACAACCAGGCCACGCTGCCGCAGCCGTTCCGGTCCTTCCAGTTCGGGCCGGTGTGGCGGGCCGAGCGGCCGGCCAAGGGCCGCTACCGGCAGTTCTACCAGTGCGACATCGACATGATCGGCGAGGCGTCGGTGCTGGCCGAGGTGGAGCTGATCGAGGCCACCGCGCAGGCGCTGGCCGCCGTCGGCCTGAGCGGCACCACCGTGCGGCTGGCCGACCGGCGGTATCTGTCCGCGCTGGCCGCCGTCGTCGGCCTGGACGAGTCGGCCTGGTCCACGTTCTTCATCGGCCTGGACAAGCTCGACAAGATCGGCTGGGACGGGGTGCGGGCCGAGCTCACCGGGCGCGGCCTGCCCGGCGAGGCCGTGGACGCCGCCCGCGAGCGGATCGAGGCGCTCACCGGCCTGGCCGCCGACAAGGTCGCCGACTCCCTGTCCGACGTCATTCCTTTCTTTTTGTCCAGGACGTCGTGGCCGATCTGGGCACCGTCGCCGGCTGCCTCGACGACATGCCCGGGCTCACCTGGGAGAACGAGCCGACCCTGGTGCGCGGTATTGTGTTGACTACACCGGGCAGATCTTCTAGGTCGGCCACCCGTCGGTCAGCTACTCGCTGG
>NZ_KK037166.1:2347526-2392501 GCF_000568255.1 Kutzneria sp. 744 | reverse complement strand
CCTGCCCCGGCGGCGGCTGCCGGCGGTCCGGCGGGGGAGGGAGCTGCCCTCGGCGCGGCGCCACCTGCGTGTGCTGCTCGGGCGGCTGCCGGTGTGGTTGCTGCTCGGGCGGTTGCTGGCGGGGCGGTTGCGGCCGGCGCAGGGCTTGCGTCGGCTGGTGTTGCTCAGCCCCGGGCGGGTTCTGGACACGCGGGCGCACGCCCTCGAAGCGTTCGGTGGGCATGTCGTCCGGGTTGACACGCTTGCGCCGCACCGGCTGTTCCGGTTCCTCCGTCTTGGCCTTCGAGGGTTCCGGTTCCGGGACCTCGGGCTCGGCGACCGCTGGCTCGTCGACCGTCTCCTGCATGGCGATCTTCGCCGCCAAGAAGGTCGTGATCGGCACGGAGGCCACCAGACCGATGCTGCCGACCAGGGTACGCACGATCTCCTGGGCCACGGTCTCGGCGGTCAGCAGATCCGTGAGCCCGCGGCCGCTGGCCGCGTAGGCCAGCAGCAGCGGCAGGCCCGCGCCGGCGTAGGCCATCACCAGCGTGTTGACCGAGGACGACATGTGGTCGCGGCCGATGCGCAGCCCGGCGGCGTACAGGTCGCGCCAGCCGAGCTTGGGGTTGGCCCGCCGCAGCTCCCACACGGCGCTGGTCTGCGTGACCGTGACGTCGTCGAGCACACCGACGGAGCCGATGACGATGCCGGCCAGCAGCAGGCCTCGGGCGTCGATCCCGTGCCCCAGCACGGAGATCAGGTTGGCGGTGTCCTCGTCCAGGCCGGTCAGGTTCGCCACCACGGAGAACAGCCAGCCCAGCACGCCGATCAGGCCGAGGCTGACCAGGGTCCCGACCACGGCGGTGGATGTTCGCGCCGACAGGCCGTGCGTCAGGTACAGCACGATGAACATGATCACCGCGGCGCCGACCACGCCGACCGACAACGGGTCCTTTCCGGCGGCCATCGCCGGCAGTACAAAAAGGACGATGACCACGAAGGTGAGAACCAGCGCGCCCAACGCCTTCAGACCCTGCATCCGCCCCAGGATCAACACCGCCGCCGCGAACAGCACACCCAGCAGCGCCAACGGGAAACCGCGCTGGAAGTCCTGGAGCTGGTAGGAGCCGGGATCGTTGGGGTCGCCGCCGTTGTAGCCGAGCACGACCTTGTCGCCGACGGTGAAGCGCGGCGTCGACGGCTCGATCGGCATCGGCTCGGTGATGTTCTGCCGGTTGTCCAGCTGCACCGTGACGGCCTCGCACTGCTTGGCCCCGCCGCCGTTTCCGGCGCCGCCACCGCAGTCGCTGGCCACCACCTTCGTGACGACGCCCTGCTCGGTGACCATCGCCCCGCCCGCGGGCGTGCTCGTTGTGTGTCCGCTCCACGGGAACAGCAGCGCCACACCGACGACCGTCAGCGCGACCAACGGCAGCAGCAGGCCGATGACCAGCCTGCGCACCTTGGCCGACGCCGGGGCCGCCGGCTCGTGGCCGTGAGACCCGTGCCCGTGCCCGTGGCTCATCCCCACATCCTGACTGGTCCCCGTGCGGGGCCCGACTCGGGTGCGGTCTTTCATGTCGGGGCAGACTCCCGAACCACCTGTTCGGTTGCTCCGGACGCCGATCCGGTTGACGTTCGATCGAACATGTGTTCGACTGCTGGGGTGCGATGGGACGAGCAACGGGTGGACCGCGACGAACCTGCCCTGCTGGGCCTGTCCGGGTTGATCAGGTCGGTGCGCTCGCCGGAGTTCGCCGGCGTGGTCTTCCATGAGGTGCGGGCCAAGAGCGTGCTGAACAAGGTGCCCGGCGGATCGCCCATGCCGTTCGGCTGGACCGTCAACCCCTATCGCGGCTGCACCCACGCCTGCGTCTACTGCCTGGACGGGGAAACCCCGATCCTGCTGGCTGACGGCAGCACAAAAACGTTGGCACGGCTGGAAGTCGGCGATGACATCGTCGGCACCCAGGCCGTCGGCGCGCAGCGGCGCTACGTGCGCACGAAGGTGTTGGCGCACTGGCGGACCACCAAGCGCGCCTACCGGATCACCCTGCACGACGGCACGGAGATCGTGGCCAGCGGGGACCACCGCTTCCTCGCCGCCGACGGCTGGCGGCACGTCACGGGCTCCATGCGTCCACATCTGACGGTCGGCGCCCGCCTTGTCGGCACGGGGATGTTCTCCTTACCGCCGGAGGAAACCGAGAGCTACCAACGGGGTTACCTCTGCGGCATGGTCCAGGGCGGTGGCACGCAAGGCTTCCGGGTCGCGCTGGCCGGCGCCGAGGGCATCGACCGCACCGAGCGCTACCTGTCCGAGCTCGGCACCTCGGCCGTGCCGGAGGAATTGCCGCTCGCTCCCGGCCTCGACTGGCACAAGGGTCTGCTGGCCGGCATCTTCGACGCCCGGGGCAGCGTTCGCGACGGCGTGACCCGGATCTTCACCCGCGACGCCCGGCTGCTGGACGCGATCTGCCTGGCGTTGAAGGAACTCGACTTCTCCCACCAGGTCAGCGAGGACCGGCGGGCCGTGGTGCTGACCGCGGATCTGGGGGAGCGGCTGCGGTTCCGGCAGACCGTCGGCCCGGCGATGGCCGACCGCCTCGCCGTCGACGGCGAGCTCGCCCCGGCCGCGGACCTGATCGTCACGAACATCGAACGCCTGGAGACCCGGCAGCTCTACGACATCACCACCGGCACCGGCGACTTCATCGCCGACGGCGTCGTCAGCCACAACTGCTTCGCCCGCAACACCCACACGTATCTCGATCTGGACTCGGGCCACGACTTCGACAGCCAGGTCGTGGTCAAGGTCAACGCCGCGGAACTGTTGCGGGCCAAGCTCTCCTCGCCGCGCTGGACCCGTGAGCACGTCGCCATGGGCACCAACACCGACCCGTACCAGCGGGCCGAGGGCCGCTACCGGTTGATGCCCGGCATCATCCGGGCGCTGGCCGACACCGGCACCCCGTTCTCGATCCTCACCAAGGGCACCACGCTGTCCCGGGACATCCCGCTGCTGGCCGAGGCGGCCAAGCGGGTGCCGGTCGGGCTGGGCGTGTCGATCGCCTTGCTGGACAAGGAGATCCACCGCACGCTGGAGCCCGGCACGCCCACCCCGCAGGCCCGGCTGGAGCTGGTCCGCCGGATCACCGACGCCGGGCTGCCGTGCGGCGTGTTCATCGCGCCCGTGCTGCCCGGGCTCACCGATTCGGAGCAGCAGCTGGACGATCTGCTCGGCGCGATCGCCGAGGCCGGGGCCACCGGCGTGAGCACGCTGGCCCTGCATCTGAGGCCGGGTGCGAAAGAATGGTTTGCGCAGTGGCTGAAACGGGAACACCCGTCATTGGTCCCTGGCTACCGCCAGCTCTACGGCAACGAGAGTTACGCGGACCGTCGTTACCGGAACCGGCTCGCGGCCCGGGTGGAACCGTTGGTGCGCAAGCACGGCCTCGCGGCGAAGGTCATGAGGAACGAGCCGTCCGGCGTGCCCGGCGACCAGGACGCGACCTGGCCGGCCGGGGCGCTGCCGGTCGACGCGGTGGCCCCTGTCCACCGCGTCGACCAGGAGCAGTTGACCCTGTTGTGACTACGAACCTGTTGTGACTAGGGCTTGCGGCCGATGCCGCCGACGATGCAGTACTGCACCGGGTCCATCGGCTTGATCTGCGGGCCGTCCGGCCACCAGCGCACGCACTCCACCACGCCCGGCTCCACCATCTCCAGGCCCGGGAACATGCCCTCGATCTGGGCCCGGGTGCGGAACACGCCGCTGCCCATCGGGCTGTGCACGAACATGTCCTCCATGCGGCGGGCCAGTTCGTTGTACTCCTCGGTCTGCGGGTCGTAGAAGTGGCTCAGCCCCACGTACGAGCCCGACGGCAGCGCGTCGACGTAGGTCTGCATGATCTCCTGCGCCCGGTCGCCGGTGTAGTGGTGCATGGTGCCCATGTGGAACAGGGCCAGCGGCTCGTTGAAGTCGATGTGCTTGCGCACCACCTCGTCCTGCAGCACCTGCTCCGGCTCGAAGATGTCGGCCGCGCTGAAGTGGGTCTGCTCGTTCTCCTCCAGCAGCGCGCGGCCGTGCGCGATCACCACCGGGTCGTTGTCCACGTAGACGACCTTGGAGTCGGGGTTGAGCCGCTGCGCCACCTGGTGGGTGTTCTCCGCCGTGGGCAGGCCCGACCCGCAGTCCAGGTACTGGGTGATGTTGGTCTGGCTGGCGATGAACCGGGTCGCGCGGATCAGGAAGTTCCGGTTGTCGATGGCCAGCAGCGCCGCCTCCGGGGCGACCGACTTCACCCGCCGGAACACCTCCCGGTCGACCTCGTAGTTGTCCTTCCCGTTCAGGAAGGCGTCGTAGACGCGGGCAATGCTGGCCTTGGTCGTGTCGATGTGAACTGGTGCTTTGGGAGTGGGCATCTCCGCCTCGCAGACCGTCAGGGTGGTTCCGACAACCGAGCGAGTAAGCCTATTGGTGCGCCACCACTGCGGTAAACGGCGGTGCGCTGTCGGGCTCGGCCCGCCTCGGTGTACGTTGAGTAGTCGGGTTCGCCGGCAAAAGGCCCTGATGGAAGCACCTGGAGCGGGGCCGGGCAGCCGGGGCGACCCGGGTTTCGAGGGCGTGAGGGAGGAGCCGGAATGGGCGCGATTGACCCCACCAATTCATCCGAAAGTGGTAATGGCCGCTCGGTTGAACACGGTGCAGGGCCGACCGCGCGGCGGATCGTGCTCGGCTCGCAGCTGCGTCGGCTGCGCGAGGCGGCGGAGATCACCCGGGCCGACGCCGGCTACGCCATCCGCGGCTCCGAGTCCAAGATCAGCCGTCTTGAGCTCGGGCGCGTCAGCTTCAAGGAGCGCGACGTCGCCGATCTGCTCTCGCTGTACGGGGTGGACGATCCCGGCGAGCGCGAGGTCTTCCTCGACATGGTCAAGCGGTCCAACGAGCCCGGCTGGTGGCACCGCTTCACCGACCTGATGCCCGACTGGTTCCAGGACTACGTCGGCCTGGAGGAGTCCGCGGCCCGCATCCAGACCTACGAGTCCCAGTTCGTGCCTGGGCTGCTGCAGACCGAGGACTACGCGCGGGCCATCGCCACCCGCGGCCGGCCCGAGTCGGCCAGCGACGTCGTCGAGCGCCGCGTGCGGCTGCGCATGAAGCGGCAGGAGCTGCTGACCAGATCCAACGCGCCTCGGCTGTGGGCCGTGCTCGACGAGTCGGTGCTGCACCGGCCGATCGGCGGCAAGGAGGTGATGCGGGCCCAGCTCAAGCGGCTGATCGAGTTCACCAAGCGGCCCAACATCACCATTCAGGTGGTTCCGTTCGATCTGAGCGGGTACGCGGCCGAGGGATCGTTCACAATGCTGCGGTTCGCCGAGCCCGAGCTGCCCAACCTGGTCTACATCGAGCACCTGACCGGCGCCCTGTACCTGGACAAGCGGCAGGAGATCGAGCAGTACAGCCGGGTCGTCGACCGGCTCATGGTCGACGCCGAGACGCCTGAGCGCAGCCGGCGTTCCCTGGGCGAAGTCATGGACGCGCTTTAGCCCTCCCGCGGAAGATCACCCCACCGGCCCAACTTCGGTGTCGCGCAGATGCACGTGCATGTGGTCGTGCTAGTGTGACGCAGCGCTCAGATGCACGTGCAGCTGCAAGCCCGAACGTAGGTCTGGAGGCTGGGGAGCATGGCCGACGTACACGCCGCGCGCCCCATGGGGGCCGCTGTTCGGTGCACGAGCGTGTTCAGCTGCTACCCGGCTGGCCCGACCGTCGCCGCGGCCGCCCCCGGAGAATGGCGAATTCGATGACTCCCACCACTGAGGCTCCGAGCTCAACCGACCTGCGCCTGGCCGAGCTGGTCACCCGCGGGTTCCGCTTCATGCACCCCCGCAATCCCGACGGCCATGTCGTCGCCGTCATCGGTGTGCGGGCCCACCACAACGTCATCGACGTCGTGTGGCTGCGCGGCGAGGACGACGTCGTCGCCACCCGCATGCCCGGCGACGAGACGAACTTCCTCACCCCCACCCGCATCACCTGGCGCTCCGCCGGCCCCGCCGGCGAGGTCCTGGCCGAACTCCTCAGCCTCCCCGACGACCGCACCCCCGGCACGGTCCTGCTGCGCCACGCCGTCGCTTCCTGAGCGGTCCGGTCCGGCCCGACTACCATCGCCGGATGCCCGCGGTGCGCCGGATCAAGATCATCGCCACCGGTCTCGCGCTCGTCCTGCTCGCCGTTGAACTCTGGTACGGGGCTCCCAGCCTGGCCTCGGCGCTCGCCCACCTCCGGACGCCGAACTGGTCATTGCTCGGCCTCGCGGTGCTCGCCGATCTGGGCTCGATGAGCCTGTTCGCCCGCATGCAACGCCGCCTGCTGCGCGCTGCCGGGACGCTGGTGCCGATCCAGCGCGCGGTCGCCCTCGCCTATGCCGCCCACTCCCTGAGCGTCACCCTGCCGGGTGGTCCTGTCTTCTCCACCGCGTTCAACTTCTCCCAGATGCGGCGATTCGGGGCGACGTCGGCGGTGGCGTCCTGGGCGGTCGCGGTCAGTGGCCTGCTGTCCACCGGAACCCTGATTCTCATCGGCGCGGTCGGCGGGGTGCTGACCCGCGGCGGCCACGGCTGGCTCGCGCTGGCCGGCGACGTGGTCGTGGCGATCGGCCTCGCCGTCTGCCTGCGCACGTTCGTGCAGCACCCGAACTGGCTGCTTTGGTTGTGCGGCAAGGTGTTGACCGGTTTCGCCCGGGTCACCGGGCGGTCCGCGGAGCGAGGCACGCGCCTGGTCAGCGGCGCCGTCGAGCAACTGTCGGTGATCCGGATGTCCACCCGGGACCTGCGGGTGGCGATGGGCTTCGCCGCCGGGAACTGGCTGCTGGACGCCGTGTGCTTCGGCCTGTGCTGCCTCGCCGCCGGCGCGCAGGGCCTGTCGGTCGCGCAGATCTTCGTGGCGTACACGGCCGGTATGGCCGCGGCCAGCGTGCCGCTGGTGCCCGGTGGCCTCGGCGTTGTGGACGGGGCGCTGACGCTGGGTCTGGTGGCCGGCGGCACGCCGATCGACGACGCCGTCGCCGGGGTGATCCTGTACCGGCTGATCAGCCTGGTGCTGGTGATCGGCGTCGGCTGGGTGCTGTGGGCCCTGCTCCGCCGACCGCGCGAAGCGCTGTCCGAGATCGCCGAGTGAGCGATCCGGTGTTGTCAGGGGTGCCTGGGGTTCGGGTCCGATGGACAACGACGACGTGGCCGAGCTGCGTCAGGCGCTCAGCTCCTGAAGCCGGAGGGTCAGGAAGGCCCGCTCCGTCGTGTTCTCCGTGAGGCCGATGGCCCGGCGGTAGGCATCGGCCGCCTCGTGCCCGCGGTTCAGGCGCCGCAGCAGGTCCGCCCGCACGAGGTGGAACACGTGGTACGACGGCAGTTCCAGGTCGTCGACGAGGTCCAAAGCCGTCGCGGGCCCGGACACCTCGGCGACCGCCACCGCCCGGTGCAGCGCGACAACGGGCGTGGGCGTGAAGTGCAGGAGCTGGTCGTACAGCTGGACGATCTGGCCCCAGTCGGTCGGGGGATCGCTGTGCACGGCGTTGATCGCGGCCTGGATCTGGTACGGGCCGGGCCGCCGCCAGCGCAGGCACCGGCGCACGATGGCCTGCCCCTCGGCGACGAGCCGGGCGTCCCATCGGTTGCGATCCTGGTCGGCCAGCAGCACGAGGTCGCCGGACGGCGTGGTGCGGGCGTCGCGGCGGGAGTGCACGAGCAGCATCAGCGCCAGCAGACCCCACGCCTCGGGCTCGTCGGGCATCAGCTCGGTCAGCACCCGGGCCAGCCGGATCGCCTCCGCGCACAGGTCGTCCCGGACGAGCTCCGCGCCCGAGCTCGCGGTGTGTCCCTCGGTGAAGATCAGGTACAGCACCGCGAGCACGGCCCGCAGCCGGTCGGGGAGGTCGGCGTCGCGCGGCACCCGATAGGGGATGCCGGCGTCGCGGATCTTCGCCTTCGCGCGGACGATCCGTTGCGCCATGGTCTTTTCCGGCACCAGGAACGCCCGCGCGATGGCCGGCGTGGCCAGACCGCCCAGCAGCCGCAGGGTCAGCGCCACCCGCGTGGACGGGGCCAGCGCCGGGTGGCAGCAGGTGAAGATCAGCCGCAGCCGCTCGTCCCGCACCGGCCCCTCCTCCACGAAGTCGTTGGCGTGCAACAGCGCCGCTTGGGCGTGACGGTCCTGCCGGGACGACTCCCGGCGCAGCCGGTCGATCGCCGCGTGCCGGGCCGTCGTGATGATCCAGCCCGCCGGGCTCGGCGGCGTGCCGGTCTCCGGCCACTTCCGTACCGCCGTCGCGAAGGCCTCCTGCACGGCCTCCTCCGCCACGTCGATGTCGCCGAACACCCGGACCAGGACCGCGACCGCCCGCCCGTACTCCGCCGCGAACACGCCCTCGACGCTCACTGGAACGGTCGGACCTCGATCGGCAACGTCGTCGCCGCGGCCAGCTTGCGTCCCCACTCCAGCGCCGCGTCCAGGTCCGCCGCCCGCACGATGGTGAAGCCGCCCAGGTGTTCCTTGCCCTCCACGTACGGGCCGTCGGTCATGCCGACGTCGCCGTCGGTCACCCGCACCACGGTCGCGGTGTCCGGCGGGAACAGCCCACCGTCGAACACCCACGCCTCGGCCGCCCGCATCTCCTCCTTCAGGGCCGCCACGGTCGTCATGATCGGCCCCAGCACCTCGGGGCCGGGGGTCGGGCCATCCGGCTGGTACACGCTGAGCAGGTAGTTCTTCATGGTGAGCGCCTCCTTGAGGTGGATTCTCACCCTCTACACGAACGGACGGCGCCCCGATCGACACCGGCCGCGAAAATCACGCCTGCTGGGCCTGCGCGAGGTTCGCCTGATGGGGGCGGGCGAGCCAGTCCTGGTCAAGGCGCGGATCGACGGGGTCGGTGCCCTGCCGCAGGGCGTCGAGGTAGGTGCAGTCGGCGGCGAAGCGGGCGGCCACCTCGGGACCTGTGGCGACGGTGCCGTGGCCGGGGATCAGGACGTCGACCTGCTGGGCGGCCTGGCCGAGGAGTTCGAGGGAGGCGGTGTAGGCGGCCAGCTGACCGGTGCGGCGCGGGTCGAACAGCGGGATCAGGACGTCGGAGAGCATGTCGCCGGCGATGAGGACGCCACGGTCGGCCAGCAGGATCGCGGCGTGGCCGATGGCGTGGGCGCCGTGCTCGATGATCTCGCCCGGTATGGGTCCGCCGTCGGCCGGCAGCGGGGTGAGCAGGGCGACCAGGTCGAGCGGGACGCCGACCGTGCTCTCGGTGGCCATGGCCTGCGCCCGTTCGCGGGCCTGGGCGGCCAGCTGGGCGTTGGCGGCGGTGGCGTAGCGCGGAACGTCGCCGAAGCGGGAATGCCAGAGCAGGTGGTCCCAGTGCGGATGGGTGGAGAACCCGGCGACCACGGGCAGTCCCAGCCCGTCGATGTCGTCGGCGAGCTGGTCGAGGTCGGCGCCGGAGATGCCGGGGTCGACCAGGATCACTCCGTCGTCCCCGCGCACCACGGTGGCGTTGCTCTGCACCCACTCGCTCTGCCGCACCCAGACGCCGTCGGCCACCTCGCTCAGCATTGCTGCACTCTGCCAGGCGGCCGGGGCCGAGGCGAGCCGTCACTAACAATCAGTCTTGACTGTTTGTTAGTTGGGGGCCACACTCGCAGCCATGGCACCGGAGCTGACGCGGCAGCGGCAGGCCGACCGGAGCAGGGAGACCAGGCGCAAGCTGATGGAGGCGACGGTCGACTGCCTGGTGGAGCACGGCTGGTCGGGCACGACGACGACGCAGGTGGCGGAGCGGGCGGGCGTCTCAAGGGGAGCGCAGCTGCACCACTTCCGCACACGCAACGAGTTGGTGACGGCAGCGGTGGAGTACGTGGGCCATGAGAGCGCGGAACAGCTGCTGCGGGAGTCGGAGCGCGTGACGGCGGCACCGGACCGCACCCGCGCGGTCGTGGAGCTGGTGGTGGACTTCTTCGCCAGCCCGATGTTCACGGCGGCGCTGGAGCTGTGGGTGGCGGCGAGGACGGACCCGGAGCTGAAGCCGGTGGTGGTGGAGCTGGAAGCCCGCCTCGGACGGCAGTGCCACCGGCTGACGGTGGAGCTGCTGGGGGCCGACGAGAAGCGGCCTGGGGTCCGCGAGACGGTCCAGGCGACGTTGGACCTGGCCCGCGGCCTGGCGCTGGCCAACCAGCTGACGGACGATTCGCGCCGCCGGGCCAGGATCGTCCGGCAGTGGGCGTCGATGCTCGATGACGTGGTGAACACACAGGAGCAGTCATGACGGACATCTCCGCCCTGTTGGCGGATCTGGTGGCGGAGAGCGCGAGCGTCGACACGCTGGTGGCCGACCTGCCCAAGGACGCCTGGGCGACGCCGACGCCGGCGCCGGGCTGGACGATCGCGCACCAGGTGGCGCACCTGGCCTGGACGGACCGGCAGGCGGCGATGGCGGCCACCGACGAAGAGGCCTTCGCCGACTCGCTGAAGCAGGCAACGGCCAACCCGACCAATTACGTCGACCGGGCGACCGAGGCGTGGTCGCAACAGGATCCGGCGGAGCTGCTCGACGAGTGGCGGCAGGGCCGGAAAGACCTGGCGCAAGCGCTTGCCGGTGTCCCGAGTGGACAGAAGCTACCGTGGTTCGGGCCGCCGATGGCGCCGGCGTCGATGGCCACCGCGCGGATCATGGAGACCTGGGCCCACGGCCAGGACATCGCCGACACGCTCAAGGTCCGCCGCGAGCCCACGGGCCGTCTGCGGCACGTGGCGCACATCGGCGTGCGAGCCATGGGATTCGCTTTCCAGGTCAACGGCCTGCCCAAGCCGGCCGAGCCGGTCCGTGTCGAGCTGACCGGGCCGGACGGCGAGTTCTGGACCTGGAACGACGAGGACGCCGACAACCGGATCACCGCGCCGGCACTGGACTTCTGCTTCCTCGTCACGCAGCGACGGCACCTCGATGACCTCGACGTCACGGCGGTCGGCCCGGTGGCCGAGCAGTTCCTCCGCGTGGCGCAAGCGTTTGCCGGCCTGCCGGGCGCCGGTCGGAAGCCGGGGGAGTTCGTGTGACCTACCGCATTGGGAATGCCTCGGGCTTCTACGGGGACCGCTTCGACGCGGTCCGCGAGATGCTCGAAGGCGGCCCGCTGGACGTGCTCACCGGCGACTACTTGGCCGAGCTGACCATGCTGATCCTGGGCCGGGACCTGATGAAGGACCCGAGCAAGGGCTACGCCAAGACCTTCCTGCGCCAACTCGAAGGCTCGCTGGGCACGGCCGTCGACCGGGACGTGAAGATCGTCGCCAATGCCGGCGGCCTGAACCCGGCCGGCCTGGCGACGGCGATCCGCGAGCTGGCCGACCGCCTCGGCATCACGGTGTCGGTGGCGCACGTCGAAGGCGACGACGTGCGGTCGAAGTTCGACGGATTCCTCACGGCCAACGCCTACCTGGGCTGCTGGGGCATTGTCGAGGCGTTGAACGCGGGCGCCGACATCGTCGTCACGGGCCGGGTGACGGACGCTTCGCTGATCGTCGGCCCGGCGGCGGCGCACTACGGCTGGGCCCGCGACGACTGGGACGCCCTGGCCGGGGCCACGGTCGCCGGCCACGTGATCGAGTGCGGCGCCCAGGCCACCGGCGGCAACTTCGCCTTCTTCACGGAGATCCCGGACCTGCTGCACGCCGGCTTCCCGATCGCCGAGATCGCCGCCGACGGCTCGTCGGTGATCACCAAACACGCCGGCACCGGCGGCGCGGTCACCACGGAAACCGTGACGGCCCAGCTGCTCTACGAGATCGGCGGCCCGAACTACCTCGGCCCGGACGTGGTCAGCCGGTTCGACACCATCACCCTGACCCAGGACGGCCCCGACCGCGTGGGCATCACCGGCGTCAAGGGCACCCCGCCGCCGCCGGACGCCAAGGTGTGCCTGAACAAGCTCGGCGGCTTCCGCAACTCCATTACGTTCGTCCTGTGTGGACTGGACGTCGAGGCCAAGGCGGACCTGGTGCAGCGCCAGCTGACCGAGCGCATCGGCGCGGACGGCATGACGTGGAGCCTCGGCACCGTCGCGCACGACGACCCGCCGACCGAGGAATCCGCGAGCGCGCTGCTCCACGTGACGATCAAGGACGCTGACGGTAAGCGATCGGGACGAGCGTTCTCGCAGGCCGCGGTCGAGCTGGCGCTGGCCTCCTACCCGGGCTTCCACGTCACCGCGCCGCCCGGAGACGCCACGCCGTTCGGGGTGTTCTCGGCGGCCTTCCTTCCGCAGCAAGCGATTGCCCACACAGTCGTGTTGCCCGACGGGCGGCGTGTCGAGGTGACACCGCCGGTCACGACCGCAACCGTCGAGCCAGCAGTCAGCGTCGATCCGGACGGCGAACCCGTTGCGACGGCACGGTTCCGCATCGGCGAACGGTTCGGGGCCCGCTCCGGCGACAAGGGCGGCGACGCCAACCTCGGCGTCTGGGCCCGCACCGACGAGGACTACGCCTGGCTGGCCCGGACCCTGAGTTCCGCGCGGCTCAAGGAGCTGCTGCCGGAGCTCAAGGACCTGAGCGTGCAGCGGTATCCGCTGCCCAATCTGCGGGCGGTCAACTTCGTGGTCCGCGGCCTGCTCGGCGAGGGCGTCGCGGCCAGCACCCGGTTCGACCCCCAGGCAAAGGCGCTGGGGGAGTGGCTCCGATCGGTCGAGGTGAGTGTGTGAGTCCCTGGGAGACTCCGGAACGACGGCAGTTGCGCGACACCGTGCGCGCGTTCGTCGAGCGCGAGGTGCGGTCCGACATGGACCAGTGGGAGCGCGACGGCGAGTTGCCGAGGTCGTTGCACCGCAAGGCCGCCGAGGTCGGTCTGCTCGGTGTCGGCTTCGACGAGAAGATCGGCGGCAGCGGCGGCGACCTGCTCGACACGGTGGTGGTGACCGAGGAGCTGATCCAGGCCGGCGGCTCGTCCGGCCTGATCGCCGGGCTGCTCACGCACGGCATCGCCATCCCGCACATCGTCGCGGCCGGCGATCCCGACCACGTGGAGCGCTTCGTCCGGCCGGCGCTGGCCGGCGAGAAGATCGGCTCGCTGGCCGTCACCGAGCCCGACGGTGGTTCGGATGTCGCCTCGCTGCGCACCAGGGCGGTCCGCGACGGCGACCACTACATCGTCAACGGCAGCAAGATGTTCATCACCTCCGGCACCCGCGCCAACTTCGTCACCACCGCGGTGCGCACCGGCGAGCCGGGCTACCAGGGCGTGAGCCTGCTGGTGATCGAACGCGGCACGCCCGGCTTCACCGCCAGTCGCAAGCTGGAGAAGATGGGCTGGCACTGCTCCGACACCGCCGAACTGTCCTTTTCGGACGCCCGGGTGCCGGCGGCCAACCTGGTCGGGCCGGAGAACGGCGGCTTTCCGCAGCTGATGCAGCAGTTCCAGGTGGAGCGGCTGTCGCTGGCCGTGCAGGCCTACGCCACCGCGCAGCGTGCCCTCGACCTGACCGTGGACTACGTCCGCAACCGCGTCACCTTCGACCGGCCGCTGATCAGCCGCCAGGTGGTGCGGCACAAGCTGGTCGAGATGACCCAGCGCACGGCGCTGGCCCGCACATACACCCGCGAGGTCGCGGTCAAGGTGGCGGCCGGCGAGGAGGTCATCGCCGAGGTGTCGATGGCCAAGAACGCCAGCACCGACGCCTGCGACTTCGTCGTGAACGAGGCCGTGCAGCTGCACGGCGGCGCGGGCTACCTGCGGGAGTCCGAAGTGGAACGACACTACCGGGACGCGCGCATCCTCAGCATCGGCGGCGGTGCCCGCGAGGTGATGGCCGAGCTGGCCGCGCGCAGGATGGGATTCGCCTGATGACCGCGTGGAAGTCCACTGTGGACGCGAACAGCGTCGAGCACAAGGAGAACCGCGAGGCGCTGCTGGACAAGCTGGCCGCGCTGGACGCCGAGCACGCCAAGGCGCTGGCCGGCGGCGGCCCGAAGTACGTGGAGCGGCACCGCAAGCGCGGCAAGCTGCTGGCCCGCGAGCGCATCGAGCTGGTGGTCGACCAGGACGCGCCGTTCCTGGAGTTCTCCGCGCTGGCCGCGTGGGGCAGCGACTACCAGGTCGGGGCCAGCGTGGTCACCGGCATCGGCGTGGTCGAGGGCGTCGAGTGCCTGATCGTGGCCAACGACCCGACCGTGCGCGGCGGCGCGAGCAACCCGTGGACGCTGCGCAAGACGTTGCGGGCCAACGACATCGCCGTGGCCAACCGGCTGCCGGTGATCAGCCTGGTCGAGTCCGGCGGCGCCGACCTGCCCAGCCAGGCCGAGATCTTCATCCCCGGCGGCCAGATGTTCCGCGACCTGACTCGGCTGTCGGCCGCCGGCATTCCCACCGTCACGGCGGTGTTCGGCAACGCCACCGCCGGCGGCGCTTACGTGCCGGGCATGTCCGACTTCGTGATCATGATCAAGGAGCGCTCCAAGGTCTTCCTCGGCGGCCCGCCGCTGGTCAAGATGGCCACCGGCGAGGAGGCCGAGGACGAGGCGCTGGGCGGCGCGGACATGCACGGCCGCGTCTCGGGGCTCGCGGATTACGTTGCCACGGACGAGGTCGACGCGATCCGCAACATCCGCCGCGTGGTCGCCCGGCTGAACTGGCGCAAGCGTGGGCCGGAGCCTCGGGCGAATGTGCTCGAACCCCGTTACGACGCCGAGGAACTGCTCGGGCTGGTGCCGACCGACCTGCGGATTCCCTTCGACCCCAGGGAAGTCATCGCCCGTATCGTCGACGACTCCGACTTCGACGAGTTCAAGCCGCGCTACGGCGACAGCCTGGTCACCGGCTGGGCCACCCTGCACGGCTATCCGATCGGCATCCTGGCCAACGCCCGCGGCGTGCTGTTCAGCGAGGAGGCGCAGAAGGCGACGCAGTTCATCCAGCTCGCCAACCGCGCCGACACACCCCTGCTGTTCCTGCAGAACACCACCGGCTACATGGTCGGCGCCTCCTACGAGCAGGCCGGCATCATCAAGCACGGCTCGATGATGATCAACGCCGTGTCCAACTCCAAGGTGCCGCACCTGACCGTCGTGATGGGCGCGTCCTACGGTGCCGGCAACTACGGCATGTGCGGGCGGGCCTACGCGCCGCGCTTCCTGTTCACCTGGCCCAACGCCAAGTCCGCGGTGATGGGGCCGGCGCAGCTGGCCGGTGTGCTGTCCATCGTGGCGCGGCAGGCCGCCGCCGCGAAGGGCCAGCCGTACAACGACGAGCACGACGCCGCCATGCGGCAGATGGTCGAGGGGCAGATCGAGTCGCAGTCGCTGGCCGCGTTCCTGTCGGGCCGGCTCTACGACGACGGCGTGATCGACCCGCGCGACACCCGAACCGTGCTGGGCCTGTGCCTGTCCGCGGTGTACAGCAACGACGTGAAGGGCGCCGAGGGCTTCGGCGTCTTCCGGATGTGAGGGCCATGATCTCCCGACTGCTGGTGGCCAACCGGGGCGAGATTGCCCGCCGGGTCTTCCGGTCCTGCCGACTGGCCGGCATCTCGCCGGTCGCCGTGTTCTCCGACCCGGACGCCGACGCCCCGTTCGTCGCCGAGGCCGACCACGCCGTGCGGCTGCCCGGCGCCGCGCCGTCCGAGACGTACCTCCGAGTCGACGCCCTGATCGCCGCGGCCAAGGCGACCGGGGCCGACGCCGTGCACCCCGGTTACGGCTTCCTGTCCGAGAACGCCGGCTTCGCCCGGGCGGTGCTGGACGCGGGGCTGACCTGGGTCGGCCCGTCGCCGGAGTCCATCGAGGCCATGGGTTCCAAGGTGGCGGCGAAGAAGCGTGTCGCCGCCGACGGCGTGCCCGTGCTGGCCGAGCTCGACCCGGAGACGGTGACCGAGGACGACCTGCCGGTGCTGATCAAGGCGTCGGCCGGCGGCGGCGGGCGCGGCATGCGGATCGTGCGCGAATTGTCCACGCTGCGTGAGGAAGTCGCCGCAGCGCGTCGCGAGGCCGAGTCCGCGTTCGGCGACGGCACGGTGTTCTGCGAGCCGCTGCTGGAGGGCGCGCGGCACGTCGAGGTGCAGATCCTCGCCGACTCGCACGGCACGGTGTGGGCGTTGGGGGAGCGAGAATGCTCCATTCAGCGGCGGCACCAGAAGATCGTCGAGGAGACCCCGTCACCGGCGGTGACACCGGAAATCCGGACGAAGCTGTTCGACGCCGCGGTCGCCGCCGCCCGTTCGATCAGCTACGTCGGGGCCGGCACGGTGGAGTTCCTGCTGTCCGCCAAGGGGAGCATCCACTTCCTTGAGGTCAACACCCGGCTCCAGGTGGAGCACCCGGTGACCGAGTGCGTGTACGGTATCGACCTGGTTCGCTGGCAACTGGCCATCGCTGAGGGTGCCCAGTTGCCGGCGGACCGCCCAGAGCCCCGCGGCCACGCCATCGAGGTCCGGCTCTACGCCGAGGACCCCTCCCTGGACTGGCGTCCGCAGAGCGGTGTGCTGCACCGGTTCGCGCTGTCCGATGTGGACGCGGAGTTCGCCGTGCCTCGGGAGTTCGGTCTCCGGCTGGACAGCGGCGTCGAAGACGGGTCGGTCGTCGGCGTGCACTACGACCCGATGCTGGCCAAGGTCATCGCCTGGGGCCCGGACCGGGCCGCCGCCGCCCGTCGGCTGTCGGCCGCGCTGGCGTCGGCGAAGATCCACGGCGTGCTGACCAACCGTGACCTGCTGGTGAACGTGTTGCGCAGCAAGGAGTTCCTGGCCGGCGACACCGACACCGGCTTCCTGGACCGGGTCGGCCTCGACGTGCTGGCCAAGCCGCTGGTGTCCGATGTGGACCGCAGCGCCCTCGTTGCGGCCATCGCCCTGGCCCATGAGCGCAAGACTCGCTTCCCCCTGGGGTGGCGGAACATCCCGTCCCAGCCGCAGCGGACCGCGTTCGAGCAGGCCGAGGTCACGTATCGCTTCGACCGCAACGGAAAGCTCGTCGAACCGGCCGGCATCGAGCTGGTCAGGGCCTCGGCCGACGAGGTCGTCCTCGATGCCGACGGTGTGCGGCAGCGCTACGAGGTCGCCCGCCACGGCGACACCGTGTACGTCGGCCCGGTGGCGTTGACGCTGGTCCCGCGCTTCCCGGACCCGACCGACAAGGTCGCCGATGGCGCCACCGTGGCCCCGATGCCCGGCACCGTGGTCCGGGTGTCGGTCGAGCCCGGCGCCGTGGTCGAGGCCGGCGCGGAGCTGCTGGTGCTGGAGGCGATGAAGATGGAGCACCGGGTCGTGGCCGCCGCCGGCGGCACCGTGGCCGAGGTGCTTGTGCAGGCAGGTCAGCAAGTCGAGGCGGGCGCCGTGCTCGCTGTGGTGGAGGGTGAGCAGGCATGAGCTTTGTCGAGAGCGAGGAGCGGCAGGCGCTGCGCAAGGCCGTCTTCGAGTTCGGGTCCCAATACGGCTCCGAGTACTTCACGGCCAAGGCGCGGGCCGGCGAGAAGACCACCGAGCTGTGGTCCGAGGCCGGCAAGCTCGGCTATCTCGGCGTCGCCGTGCCCGAGGAGTTCGGCGGCGGTGGCGGCGGCATCGGCGATCTCGCCGCCGTGTGCGAGGAACTGGCCGCCGCCGGCAGCCCGCTGCTGATGATGGTCGTGTCGCCGGCCATCTGCGCCACCATCATCGCCCGCTTCGGCACCGCCGAGCAGAAGCAGCGGTGGCTGCCCGGCTTCGCCGAGGGCACCACCAAGATGGCCTTCGCGATCACCGAGCCCGACGCCGGCTCCAACTCGCACAAGCTGTCCACCGCCATCCGCCGCGAGGGCGACGAGTGGGTGCTCAACGGCCGCAAGACCTACATCTCCGGCGTCGACGAGGCCGACGCCGTGCTCGTCGTCGCCCGGCACGTGGACTCCAAGGGCCAGCGCCTGCTGCCGTCCCTCATGATCGTGCCGACCGACGCCCCCGGCTTCGAGTGGCAGCCCATCGAGATGGACATCGTCTCGCCGGAGAAGCAGTTCACCCTGTTCTTCGACGAGGTCCGCCTGCCCGCCGACGCCCTGGTCGGCGCGCCCGACGCCGGCATCGGGCAGCTGTTCGCCGGCCTCAACCCCGAGCGCATCATGGCCGCCTCGTTCTCCACCGGCCTGGCCCGCAACGCCCTGGGCCGCGCGACCGAGTACGTCAAGACGCGCAAGGTGTGGGACACCCCCATCGGCGCCCACCAGGGCCTTGCCCACCCGCTGGCCCAGTGCGCCATCCAGGTCGAGCTCGCCCGCCTGATGACCCAGAAGGCCGCCGCGCTCTACGACGCCGGCGACGACAAGGGCGCCGGCGAGGCCGCGAACATGGCCAAGTACTCCGCCGCCGAGGCCGCCACCGCCACCGTCGACCAGGCCATCCAGTCCCACGGCGGCAACGGCCTGGCCACCGAGTACGGCCTCGGCGCCCTGCTCGGGGCGTCCCGGCTGGGCCGCATCGCCCCGGTCAGCCGGGAGATGATCCTCAACTACGTCTCCCAGCACACCCTGGGCCTGCCCAAGTCGTACTAGCCGCTTCGAGCCGCCCCCGAATCAATCCAACCGGATCAACCTGGGAATGCCGGCCGTCAGCGATCGACCAAGATCGCTCCGGTCGGCATTGTCAGGCCCGGGGTCTAGGCTCGATTCGGGGGCTGCTCAGTCCGAGATCGCCCTGACCGCAGCATGATCGGGGGATCCGTTGCCGAAAGTGCCCGACGCCCGCAGAACCGGCCGCGCGGCGGTCAACGCGCTGCGAGCGCTGCTGGAGCGGCACAACCACATCGTCCAGGAAGTCGACGGCCAGAACGACTTCGGTGAGGACCTGCACGTCACCTTCACAGAGAACGGCATGGTCACCGGCGACGTAGTCAAGATCCAGGTCAAGGGCGGCCGCTCATGGCGCCGCGCCGACGGATTTGGCGTGCCGGTCGGCGACCACGGCGAGAACTGGGCCGACGGCAACATCCCGGTGCTCTGCGTCGTGCACGACCCGGACGCCGACGGGCTGTACTGGGCCAACGCCACCAAGCAACTGCGGTCGGCCCGACGCAACCGCAAGGTGCTCAAGACGATCAACGTCGTCCATCAGGTAGACGACGACTCCATGGCGGACTTCGTCGCTCAGGTCAGGGCCTATCTCCACAGCTATCGGGGCATCCACGGCCCGTTGGGAGAGATGGCGGGCGTCGAGTTTGGCCCGACGGACGTCGTCCAGCACCACGTGAACATCCACGGCGAAGACATGATCTTCTGGCAGCGCCGGGGCGAGGGCTTCGCGACGCTGCTCCACAGCGATCTTGACTGGTACCCGGAGCACTTCGGCCCCGAGCACTTCTTTCCCGATGGTCGACCGGGCCTGCTGCGCGGCATGGCCGTAGTGTTGGACACGATTCTGGAAAAGCCTGAGGCGCAGTGGTTGGCGGCATGCTTGGACGCGGCTCGGTGGGCCGACAGGCGCGCCGACGAGCCGCCGCTGCGCACGAACCTCGACGCGCGTGACAACTACGTGGCCAGGCGCGTCGAGCACCACCTCCGTATGGAGCCCGACTCGCTGACCCGGTCGATCAAGAAGCTCCACGGCGAAGCCGAGACCGACCACGAACTGGCAGCCATGGCCACAGAGTTGGAGTCGGATGCCGAGGTCTGTGCCGAAGCACGGTCGAAGCCGTGGCGCGAGATGTCAGAGAAGGCGCGCCGGCTCGTCACGTTTTATGTGGTTAAAGAGCTTAAGGTGAGCGTACCGGCGTTGCCGATCGACGAGCAGTTCCGGATCGAGTGGCGATGCCCTAGGCCGGCCGAGGAGTACAGCTTCGATGCACGAGTAGGACGACCGAGCTTTCGCAAGTCGCCGCACCGGGAGTTCGTGTCGCCCTATGAGCTCCGGCCGGGCGACCGGATCTACTGGCTGAGCCGGTATGGGAATGAACGTGGTCGGACCGTGCGAGCCGTCTGGGATTCCGAGGACACGCCGGGAGCGGTCTGCGTGCAGTTTGATCGGCTATGGCTGGGGGACACCTTCTGGCCCGAGGAGAGATTCGTACGGAAGGCGTCGACCGGCTGATCCACTCCCCCGCCAGCCCGGCCGGGCGATGCACCCTTTCCACCTGCCCGGCCGGCCGATCCACCCTCTCCACCTGCCCGTTCGCCCACCCTGGGAATGGAATCGCCAACCCTCGCGGTTGTGTACGACAAAGGTCGTACAAAGGGAGGGTGGGCCATGGGCACGACGGCGCAGCTGGGCACGGGTTGGCGGCTGGGCGAGCTGGCCGCACGGCCGGGGACGCCTTCCCGGGAGCGTCTGCCGGCGGGTCGGCACGAGTTCGGGGACGGGGTGCTCCAGGTGCCGGCGGGGCTGGCCGATGGGCCGGTGCCGCTGGTGGTGCTGTTGCACGGGGCTGGTTCGACCCCTGAGCGGGTGCTGACCGTGATGAAGGACCGGCCGGCGCTGGTGTACGCGCCGAAGTCCGGCGCCAGAACGTGGGATGCGATCCACGGGAACTTCGGGCCGGACGTGGAGGCGCTGGACCGCAGCCTGGTCGAGCTGTTCGAGCACTTCGAGGTGGGCCGGGCGACGATCGCCGGCTTCTCGGACGGGGCTTCGTACGCGCTGTCGTTGGGGCTGGTGAACGGCACCCTGTTCGAGGACGTGGTGGCGTTCTCGCCGGGCTTCGTCGTGCCCGGTGCTCGGGCCGGCAGGCCCGAGGTGTTCGTGTCGCACGGTCGCCAGGATGGCGTGCTGCCGATCGAGGGCACCAGCCGTCGCATCGTGCCCGCGCTGCGCATCGTGGGCTACCGCGTCGACTACCGTGAGTTCACGGGCGGGCACGAGGTGCCGCCGAGCGTGGCCGACGCCGCCTTCCGGCGAATCGTCTGAGTCGAAAAACCGTTATCCGCTGGTGAATCGGCCAGTGGAATTGAACACGTGGAGCGCTCCCGGGCGTAGGTGCGAGCATGCGGAGGAATCCGCCTCGCGTCCGGGAGTGATGTTGTGAGCGACGACTGGGACCTGGTCATCGCGGCGCGCAAGGGCCGCGATGACGCCCTCGACGAGCTGGTGGCGGCCTACCTGCCGCTGGTCTACAACATTGTGGGCCGGGCCATGGCCGGGCACCCGGACATGGACGACGCCGTCCAGGACACCATGCTCGCCGCCCTGGACGGCCTGCACAGCCTGCCGGACCCGGCGGACTTCCGCTCGTGGCTGGTGGTCATCGCCGTGCGCGAGGTCCGCAAGCGCCGCCGCGCCGGCGAGGGTTTCCCGCCCGTGCCGCCCGACGACGTGGCCGATCCGGGCGCGGATTTCGTCGACCTGACCATCGACCGCCTGCACTTGGCCGACCAGCGCAAGGATCTGGTCGAGGCGACGCGGTGGTTGGAGGACGACGAGCGCGAGCTGCTGTCGCTGTGGTGGCTGGAGGCCGCCGGCCGGTTGACTCGGGCGGAGGTGGCGGCGGGCTTGGGTCTGACGCCTCAGCACACGGCCGTGCGGTGCAGCGGATGCGCGAAGCTGGACGCCGCCCGGCTGGTGGTTTTGACACAAGGCCACATATCCTGATATACTTTGCGATGGGCCTAAACCGTTCTCAGTTACACACCTCCCAGACGGGCCGCTCAACACCGTAGTCTACCGAGTCGACTACAAGTTGACGATTTGGTGCCGTGTGAGATTTGACTTCATCGAAATACCTCGGACACATACGCGATTTTCGACAATCATGCAACGCCAGAGGCCGCACAGACACGTTGGGCTCTTCGACTGATACCACAGCGGACTACAGAGTTAGTGGATCTGTTAGTGTCAGTAGCAGGACATGAGGACCGTCATCGGCACTTCTAGAACAGAATTCACCTCATCATGACAAATGGTATCCTGATGCTCAATTTTTACCTCACCTCGCTAGATTGTCCGCACTTGCCACTGTGGCGCAAGCGAATCGCCCGTCACGTTCGTGATTGCGTCCGCTGCCGTCGTGACGACCTGATGCCTGCCGAGCGTCTCTTGTTGGGTATCCCTCTGGTGCCGATCCCGGCCGACTTCGGTGCCGTCCCCACCTCGGCGCCGTCTGTGCCGCCCAAGCGCTGGTGGCAGCACGCCGCCACGAAGCCCTTGGTCGCCGCTGCCGCCGCCATCGCCGTCGTCGCTGCCGTCCTCGTCCCGAAGTACGCGGCGCCCCAGCCGATCGCCGTCGCCGCCCCGATCACCACCACGGCTGTCGCGACCACGACGGCCCCGACCGCGACCAGCGCATCGCCGCCGCCGACCTCGACCACCACGTCGACCAAGCCGGCGTTGAGCAGCCGCGCGGTGCCGCAGCAGCAGTCCCCGGCGCAGAAGTCGGCCCGCAAGGGCGTCAGCACGTGGGCGTTCGGTGCCGCCACGGCCTCGCTCAAGGATGTCGGCGCGAGTTGGTTCTACGACTGGGATTCCAACCACAACACCATTGCCGCCCCAGCCGGCGTCGAGTTCGTGCCGATGATCTGGGGCACCAAGTCGGTCACCGCCGACACCTTGGCTCAGGTCAAGAAGCAGGGTTCCCAGTTGCTCGGCTTCAACGAGCCTGACATGGCTCAGCAGTCCAACATGACCCCCGCCCAGGCCCTGGACCTTTGGCCTCAGCTTCAGGCCACCGGCTTGCGTTTGGGCAGTCCCGCTGTCGCTTTCGGCGGTGACCGGGCCGGCGGTTGGCTTGACCAGTTCATGTCCGGCGCCGCTTCTCGTGGCTACCGCGTCGATTTCATTCCTTTGCACTGGTACGGCTCCGATTTCAGCGCCGCCGCCGTCAGCCAGCTCCGGGGCTATCTCCAGGCCGTGTACGCCCGCTACCACAAGCCCATCTGGCTCACCGAGTTCGCTTTGATCAACTTCTCCGGCTCGCCCAAGTTCCCCACCCAGGCCCAGCAGTCGGCTTTTGTCACCAATGCCGCCGCGATGCTGGATTCGTTGCCTTTCTTGGAGCGCTATTCGTGGTTCGCCCTGCCGTCCGAGGGCGAGGACACGGGCCTGTACCGGTCGTCCGGGCAGCCCACCGACGTCGGTCTCGCCTACCGGGCCGCCTCTTAGCCGATCGCGTCCGCGATGACCCTTTCGAACTCCGGGTACCGTTCTCGGGCCAGGGCAATAACTTCGGCCGCCGTCTTCCGTGCCTCCGCCGCCCACCGCTCCGCGATCGCCGTTAGCTCCGCGTTGGGTTTCGACGCCCGTTCCGGCTCTTCCACCGCTTCGTACGGCCCCGATCCGTCGGCCAGCAGCCAGAGGAAGTCGCCCAGGTCGCTGGCGATCACCCCGTGCTCGCCTTCGGATCCCACGAACACCACCGGCTGCTCGCTCACCGCCGCGCCCTCCTTGGCCCGCCAGATGATCGCGTAGCCCCCGCTGCCGTCTTGCCCGATCACCAGGAAGTCTTTGGGATCCAGCCGATCCGTGCCTGTCCAGAGCGGCAGCCAGTGCGCCGTCTCTTCGTCCGGCCGGAACTCCCCGTACGGCTCGAAGTCGACGTCTTCGTCGCCGTCGTAGGGAAAGTCCACCCGCGCGACTTCCGCCAGCGCCGCCGGGAACGCTTCGTTGCTCACCGCCGCATCCTATCCTCGTGCAACGTCCAACCCATCGGAGAACACCGGCCGATGGTCCACCATCGTCACCGTCCACCGACTGTGGTGGATCAACCTATGGTGCGCCCCGCACAGCAGCACCATGTTGTCCAGGCTGGTCGGCCCTCCGTCAGCCCACTCGACCACGTGGTGGGCGTGACACCGCGCCGGTTCCGTGTGACACCCGGGGAACGCGCAGCTGCCGTCCCGCTCGATCAGGGCCTTGCGGATCCCCTTCGGGGCTGTGCGCTGCTGGCGGCCCACATTCAGGATCTCTTTGCCGGCTCCGAGCACCAGGCGCATCACCGTGCTGTCACAGGCGATCCGCCGGGCCTCCGCCGCGCTCATCACGCCACCACCCTCGACCTTCGCCACACCCGTGTTGTCCATGAAATCCTGGAACGACATGGACAACGTCAGATGGGGCCGCTCGCCGCCCTGCTCCGGCAGGCCCTCACTACGGGAGGCCAGCTCGATGATCTCCGCGAACGCGTCGCCCTGCCGCTCGGCGGTGGTGCGGGGGTCTGTGCTGGAGGTGGGCTTGGCCAGCGCACTGAGCATCGCTGCGATCTTCGCACCGTACTCCTGGTCGAGCCTTCCCCAGAACACCATGCTGCCGTCCAGCTTGCGTTCGAAGCGGAACTCCCGCTTCGGCTCCCGCAACTCCCGATCATCCGGCGCCTTGCCGTCCTGGTCGAGGTGAAACAGGATCCGCTGCGCGATGTTCTTGAACTCACCCTCGTCGAACGGGACGTTCTCCAACAGTGATGCCTCAACCCGGTTCCGCTCGACCGCCGGCGCTATCCGCAGCGTCTCGTGGATGATCTTCAGGTGCTGCCGGTCCAACGCCCCAGCGCGGCCTGCTTCGCGGATCGCCTCGCTGTGGAACAGTTCCGCGTACCGAAGCCGCTCACGCGCTTCCCTGATCGTGAGCCGCCAGTGGAGCACCATCGACGACACGATCGAGGTCCGGTCCTCCTTCGACCGGCACGACCGGTCCCAGACTTCCCACACCCGCTCCAGCTGCTGGATGTAGAGCGCCCGATACAGGGCTTCGGCTTCCTTGCCCGCTTGCCACAGCTCCAGTTCGCCGTGCTGCCACCCTTCGGTGTCGGCAGGGAATTCAGGATTCGCTGACATACCCCCATTCTACTCCCGATATGTGATCGACTTCCGTTACACGCCAACCTATACACGATCGTGGCGGCTCAAATCGCCCTGGTCGGAAAGCGCTTTCCAGCCTCCCTTTCAACGCTTCCCTCTCCATGATCGAACCCCTACCCTTCGGCCCGTCCCAAGCCATCAGTAAACGCGCGCACCCGCCCATCCGAAGCCGCGCAACGCAACCCACTCACCCACCCACCTGGCGCCCCCTCCACTCCAGCACCGCATGCCGAAGAGAGCCCGACTGTGTTGTGCCGGCGGAGTCCGCCCGACCTCAACGCTGCCCCAAAGTGCAGCCCCTCACCCCAAACGACCCGAAAAGGCGCTTCGCCGGCCGACGTTTCCGCCTACGCTGGCCGGCATACTGGGGCGCGAAGGGGGTTTGGCGTGCGGCACGTCGTGATCGTGGGGGCTGGGCAGGCGGGTTCGCTGTTGGCGTTGGGGCTGCTGGCCGAGGGTTACCGGGTGACCATGGTGTCGGAGCGGACGGCGGAGGAGATCGAAACCGGCCGGATCCTCTCCAACCAGTGTGTTTTCGAGCCGGCGCTAAGGCACGAGCGCGCCCTGGGCCTCAACCACTGGGACGACGTAGTGCCACCCGTGGTAGGCATCGCCTTCGACGCGGGTATGCCTGGTGCGCAGGATCCGTTCATCTCGTGGGTGTCGCCGTTGGACGAGCCGGCGCAGTCGGTGGATCAGCGGCTGAAGATGTCGTTCTGGCTGAACGAGTTCGTGGCCCGCGGTGGCGAACTCCGCACGCACAAGGCGACGCCGGAGGATCTCGCCGACTACACCCGAGAAGCGGACCTGGTGCTCGTGGCCGCCGGGAGAGGCCCCCAGTTCGACGGAATCTTCCCCCGTGACGACAATCGTTCCCCGTACACCGAGCCCCAGCGCGGGATCAGCCTGCACCTCGTGAAGCACAAGACCGACTTCTACCAAGGCGTGACGTTCGGGCTGGTGCCCGGCGTGGGCGAGTTCTTCGTGCTGCCGGTGCTCACGGCCGACGGCCCGAGGATGGGCCTGTACTTCTCGGCGATCCCGGGCGGCCCGATGGACGTCTTCACGGGCGTGACCGACCACAACCAGCATCTCGAACTGTGCCAGGAGCAGCTGCGAAGGTTCTTCCCCTGGTCGACCGCCGCGGCCGAAGGGGCGGAGTCCGGTGGCCCGCTGGAGTTCCTGACCGGCCGGATCGCGCCGGTGGTGCGGCACGGCGTCGGCAGGCTGCCCACCGGTGAGCACGTGCTGGCCATGGGCGACACGGCGATCACCAACGACCCGATCGCCGGCCAGGGCGCCAACAACGCGGTGCACTGCGCCCGCATCTACCAGCAGCTGATCCTCGCGCACGGGGATCGCCCCTTCGATGCCGACTTCATGCAGAACTGCTTCGACCGGTACTGGGACTACGCCCAGCACTCGACGCGGTTCAACAACGACCTGCTCGCGCCGCCGCCCGTGCACATCCTGGAGACCCTCCAGGCCGCGCAGGAGCATCCGGAGGTGGCGCACCGCTTCGCGCACCTGTTCAACGATCCCACGGACTACGTGCCCTGGCTGGGCGACGAGGAGACGGCCCGGACCTACCTCCGCGAGGTCGCGGCGCGGGTCGCCTAGCGCCGCGAGCACAACAGAAGCCGACGGCGATGCGCACCGACGTGACAACTCCTCGAAACCACGGATGAACTGACTCACACGGCGCGACCGAGTCGTCCAAACGCTGGCTACGGTCCAGGCAATTCCGTTGCGAGAGAGGAATTCCCATGGGTCGTCACAGTGTGGTCCGGCGGTCGGCGCTCAGCGTCGCCGTCGGCGGCGGAGTGGTCGCGGCGATGATGATGCTGCCGCTGGCCGGTTCCGCCAGCGCGAGCACGGTGAACAACGAGCCGACCGACTTCACCGACGCCGGCATCACCGCCGGCGAGCAGCTCGGGTCGGGCCTCGGCGGCTTCGCCGGCGGCACGGTCGGCGCGGTGGCCGACGGCATCTTCGGCGTGAAGGACGGGTCCGGGCAGAAGGCCGGCGAACAGTTCGGCCAGCAGACCGGGTCGGTGCTGGGATCCACCGCCGGCGGCGGGCTGGGTGGCGCGGTGGAAGGCGGCATCGGCAGCGTGACCGGCACGGCGACGGGAACGGCCACTCCCCCCAGAAACATCGGCAAGGCGGTGGGCGGCCCGTTCGGTGGCGAGGCGGGAGGGGCGATCGGTGGTGCAATCAGCGGCGCGATCGCCCCGCCGGCGGCCCCGATCGGCACGGCCATCGGCACCGCGGTCGGCACGGCCGGCGGTCAGCTGGCCGGCGCGGCGGGGTGGCGCGGCGGGCGGCGCTTTCGACGGCGCCGTCAAGGGTTACGAGGACGCGACGGGTCAGAAGCCGCCGTTCCTGCCGGGCCAGCTGGTGCCGCTCAGCTGATCCGGGCTGTGCCTGATTGCGCCGCCTTCGGCGTCGCGGCTCGGCCCCTGGTGACCGGTGCCTCGCCCTTGCCGGATTTAGTCCGCCGCGTCGGCGTAGGTGGTGGGGCGTGTCGCTAGCGGCGGCCGAAATCCGGCAACCGGACGAAGCACCGGCGGGGCCGACCGGATCCCGGTCGCCGCTTCGTCGTCCCGGCGGATCTCCTCGCGCAGGTAGCCGGAGAACCGGCCCGCGCCCTGCGACGAGAAGGACGTGCTGCTGAGCAGGCCCGCCGGGGCGACGTAGTCGGCGAGATAGTCGTGATCGGAGACCAACGGCACCCGGGTGTCCAGCGACAGCACGGTTGTCGTGGCGTCCAACAGTTCGAAATAGGACACTCGACGCAATCCGCCGCGCACCCGGAAGCGGCCGTTGTCCGAAGCCAGCGCGCGGCTCGGCACGTTCAGCAGCGCCGCCGCGTCGCGGTGCAGACCCCAGTACGCCGACGCCGCCGCCTTGCGCAGCGCGATTCCGCACGGCAGGCCCACGTTGTGCAGGGCCTGGCCGGAGCTGAACCGGACGGTCGCCTCGTCGAGGTGCAGCTCCTCGGCGATCATGCGGCTGGCCGCGGCCTGAGCCACCGCGTCGAAGGCGATGTCCCTGCTGTACAACAGGATTTCGCCCGGCCGCAGGATCAGCCACGCGTCCGGCGCCGGCTGCGGCGCGGCGTCGCGCTGGAAGGTGAACCCGACGGCCAACGCGCCCGCGGTGCGAGCCCGGCCGAGGCGCGGCCGGCGGCCGCTCGGGGCCAGGGCGGTACGGCAGGCATTGGTGCTGGATTGCATGATGGCCTCGTTAGAACTGTGCACGCGGTCACACGTATTGGTCGTGTCGACAGCGAACCTACGCGCCCGGAAGCTGGCGGTCAGCCAATCCTGGCTTGTCGGTCGTCGATTCCTGCCCCATCGGCGAATTGTGTATCCGGCGGGAATTTCCCCGCACCTGTAGAGGTTGCACGCTGGACGCGCCGTCGGGGGCCGACCCGTCCTGTTCTACGCTGGCCGGGTGGTGAACCTGCGTCTGCTCGTCCTGCCCGCCGCCGCATTGCTCCTGGTCACCGCCGGGTGCAGTCGGGAGGCCGGCCCCACCGGGCCGCCGGTGGCCAAGTACGGGCCGTCGGTGCAGGACCTTTCGGTGAAGGTCGACGCCCTGGAGGCCGACCAGTGCCAGAGCGTGGACGCGGCCCGGGTCTATCCGGAATGCGAGCGCTACGCGACGCAGGTCGTCAACTTCGGCAACAGCGTGGTCTCGGAGACGGCCGGAAGCAAGCAGGCCGACGCCATCAAGGCCGCCGTGGACAAGGTGCAGGCCGCCGTCGCCGACTACGAGAAGCGCACCTGCGGTGTCGGCACGCAGAATCCGGGCGTCAACAACGCCGACCCGAGCACCGCCGGCCCCAACGCCGCGCCCTGCGCCGCCGCCCTGACAACTGTCAGGGAACAGGTGGAGACGATCGCCAAGCTGCTCAAGCAGATCGGCTAAAACAAGAATATCTTTCACGGAATTACCTGGCCGTGTCCATTGGGGCAACGGTGACGGGACTATATGCTCTGTATGGTCGGCCCCGCGATCACCTGGTGCGATTGTGGACGGGTAGCGGGGTTTTCGCAGGCCGGAGGGGGTCCTGCCGGTGATGTCGACCGGGTCGGTGACAGCAGGTGCGGTGCATCCTGAGGGTGCGCCGGGTGATCGCCTGCTCGACGACGGCATTCTTCAACTGCTCGACGGGCTCAATCTCCGCAAGCACAGCGCCTCGGTGCTGGGCGCGCTGGTGGCGGCGATGCCGCGCAACGAGCGGCTGCCGGCGGTGGTGCGCACGGCGGCCAAGTACACGGCCAAGCGCTGCGAGCGGGAGTCGATGGTCCTGCCGGGTCTGCACTTCGGCCAGTCGGGGGCGGTGTGGGCGCTGCTGGACGCGGCGCGGGCGCTGGCCGATCCGAAGCTGATGGCGCGGGCGGTCAAGCTGGCCACGGAGATCCCGATCGTGAGCACGAATCCGGACGTCTGCGACGGCTCGGCCGGCGCGGGCCTCACGGTGCTGCACGCGTGGCGGGTGACCGGAGATCTCCAGTTCCTCGACCGGGCCGCGGAATGCGCCCGGCATCAGGATACCGATCAGGGCAAGTACGGCTTCGGCCACGGCATCGCCGGCATCGCGGCGTTCCTGCTGGACTACGCGCTGGTCACCGACGACAAGCTCTGCCGCATCAAGGCGATCCGCCTGGCCGACGCCCTGTGCGACGGCGCGATGTGGGACCGGACGGCGGCGCGCTGGCCGTCGGGTCCGGGGGAGAGCATCCCGCTCGGCGGCTGGTGCGGCGACGCGGCCGGCGTCGGCAGCTTCCTGGTCCGAGCCTGGCTCGCCACCGGGGACGAGCGCTACCGCAAGGTCGCCGACGCCGCCGCGGCGGCGGTGCGGGCCGATCAGTGGACGATGGCCACGGCGTCCTGCCACGGCGTCGTCGAGAACGTGGAGTTTCTTCTCGACATGGCCGAAGCGACCGGGGACGGCCGGCACCGCGACTGGGCGCTCAAGACCATCGGCACCCTCGCCTGGCCGGACGACGCCGGCCTGCCGGTGCTGGTGGCCGCGCTGGTGCGCATGGTCGTGCCGGGCGCGCAACGGCTGTGGATGCCGCCACTGCGCCCGTCCTGAACACAAAGAAAAGCCGGGCAACAGCCCGGCTCTTCTTATTGCTGCTTAGACAAAGGCGCTCAACCCGGTGATCGCCCGGCCGGTGACCAGGGAGTTGATCTCCCGCGTGCCCTCGTAGGAGTACACCGCCTCGGCGTCGGCCACGAAGCGGCCGACGTTGTAGTCGAGCACGATTCCGTTGCCGCCCAGGATCTCCCGGGCCCAGCCGACGGCCTCCCGCATCCGCGAGGTGCAGAACGCCTTGGCCAGCGAGGAGTGCTCGTCCCGGTACACGCCCTCGTCCTGCAACTGGGCCAGCCGCACGACCATGCCCAGTGACGCGGTCACGTTGCCGAGCATCTTCACCAGCAGGTCCTGCACGAGCTGGAAGCCGGCGATGGGCTTGCCGAACTGCTTGCGCTCCTTGGCGTAGGCCAGCGCGAGGTCGTAGGCGCCCATCATCACGCCGACGGACTGCCAGGCCACGCCGCCGCGGGTCTGCCGCAGAATGTCGGCGGTGTCGCGGAAACCGTGCGCGTTCTGGAGGCGGTTGGCCTCGGGCACGCGGCAGTCGACCAGGGTGATGTCGGCGTTCTGCACGGTGCGCAGGGCCATCTTGTGCTCGATCTTGGTGGCGGTGAAGCCGGGCGTGTCCTTCTCCACCACGAAGCCCTTGACCTTGTTGTCGGCCTCGTCCCGCGCCCACACCACGACCAGGTCGGCGAATGTGGCGTTGCCGATCCAGCGCTTGGCGCCGTTGAGGATCCAGTCGTCGCCGTCACGCCGGGCGGTGGTCTGCAGGCCGCCGGCCACGTCCGAGCCGCCGTTGGGCTCGGTCAGGGCGAAGGCGCCGATCTTCTCCATCCGCGCCATCGCCGGCAGCCAGCGCTCCTTCTGCTCGTCGGAGCCGCAGCGGTTGATGCTGCCCATGGCCAGTCCACTGTGGACGCCGAAGAAGGTGGCGATGGACGGGTCGACGCGGTTCATCTCCAGGGCCAGCCAGCCGGTGAGCAGGCTGCGCGAGCCCCGGTAGGCCAGGCCGGCGATGTCCAGCTCGGCGAAGCCCTTCACGATCTGGTGCGGGAACTCGGCGTTCGCCCACGACTCGTTGGCGATCGGCGCGACCTCGCTGCGCAGGAACTCCCGCGTCTTCGCGACGATCGCCTTCTCGTCCTCGGTCAGCAAACCCTCGAAGTCGTAGAAGTCACCGGACATCGTCGTCACGCTCCTTCAAGCTGATGATCCCAAGCTGTTCGCGGTCGCGCTCGGCGGCTCGCCTTTCGTTGTCGGCCAACGGGTACACGGCTTCGGCCTGGTCGGCCAGCCGGGCCTGCACGTCGGCCGGGATGTACGGCATGAGGTGGGCCATCATGTGCCGCAGCCCGCCCGGGCCGCCACCGAGGTGGAAGGCCAGGAACGGCCCCACGGTCGCCCAGCGCACGCCCACCGAGTTGGTGACGATGTCGTCCAGTTCGGTCATGGACACCACGCCCTGCTCGACGAGGTTCACGCACTCCTCGAACAGCACGCGCTGCAGGCGATTCGCCACGTGGCCGCGGACCTCCTGGTGCACCACCACCGGAACCTTGCCCAGCGACAGGTAGAACTCCTTGGCGCGGGCCACTTCCGCCTCGTCGGCGCCGACCAGTTCCACCAGCGGCAGAAGGTGCGGCGGGTTGAACGGGTGCCCCACGACGAGCCGTCCCGGCGACACCATCTTCGACGACATCGACGACGGCGTCAGGCCCGAGGTGGACGACAGGATCAATGCGTCGGTGGGAGCCGCCTTCTCGATGGTGGCAAAGAGATCCCGCTTGAACTCCAGGCGCTCCGGCCCGTTCTCCTGCACCGCCTGGACACCGTCGACGGCGTCCTCCACGGAGCCGACGATCTCCAGACGGGACAGCAGTTCCTCGGCGTCACCGGTGAAACCCGGCACGGTCGGGGCGAACTCGCGGACGGCGTCCCGAACCGCGGACTCCAGGTCCGGTCGGGGATCCGTAACGCGCACGGTGTGTCCCTTGGCCAGCATCAGGGTCGTCCACGACAGGCCGATGGTGCCGGCGCCGACAACTGCGACAGTCATGGTCAGCGCTCCTTGAGGTAGTCGAACACCGGCTGGACACCGGACAGCGTCAGGTCGGTGATGATGTGGTTGGCCGACACGACCTCCAGCACGGGCAGGTCGGCCAGCGGGGCCAGGACGTGCTGGAACAGCTGCAACCGGGCCGGCCCGGTCCAGGCGGCCTTCACCGTGATGTCGGTGATCTGGGTGCGGACCAGTTCGGCCACCCGCGGCTCGCGCTCGTAGCCGGGCACGATCTTGACCATGTATGTGGGCAGCGTCAGCTCGGCGCGGGCCTCGTCCAGGTCCATCGGGTAGTGCTTGTACCCCATGGTTCCCGTGGCCACCCGCTGCGTGCCGACGTCCAAAGTGCCCACGAGCGCGCCGGCCTCGGCGAACAGCCGGGGCGAGCCGGCGGTCTTCGGATACGCGCTGATCTCCCGGCCGGCCACGGTCGCGGCCACGTTGTCCAGGTACATCGCGTGCAGGTACTCGCCGCGCTCCTCGCCGAACCGGACCGGAATTACCTGGCCGGATTCGGTGTAGGGGCCGTAGCTGGTGCTGTCGCCCATCTTCATGACCTCGAACCGGACGAGCGGTTCGTCGATCTCCAACGGCTCCGGCACGACGGCCCGCAACGCCTCGGGATCGGTGCGGTAGACGATGTTCAGGTACTCCCGGTCGGTGAACCGGGCCCGGACCGGGGCCCACGCGGGCGCGGTCAGCGGGGTCGCCAGGCGGCGGGCCACTTCCGATGCCTTCACCACTACCTCCTCACCGTGACGCCGGCCTCGGCCAGCTCACGCAGTTCGTCCTCGGAGTACCCGAGTTCGCCCAGCACCTCGTCGTTGTCCTGCCCCAGCCGCGGCGCGTGCCTTCGCACACTCGCAGGCGTGGCCGAGAACTGCACGGGGGAACCGATCACCCGATAGGTGCCTTCGGTGGGGTGCTCGGCGCACTCCAGCAGGCCGACCTCGGTGACATAGGGATCCTCGGTGACGTCGTCCAGGTCGAGCACCGGGGCGAAGGGGATGCTCAGCCGGGCGCAGGTCGCTTCCCACTCGGCCGTGGTGCGCTCCGCCGCGAACTTCTCGATCAGGTCGTAGAAGGCGTCGAAGTTGGCCGCCAGGCTGGCCGAGTCGGCGAAACGGGGGTCGTCCAGCAGCTCGGCGTGCCCGACCTCGGCGAAGAAGTCGTCGATGTTGCGCCGGCTGTAGGGCAGGATGCAGGCCCAGCCGTCCTTCGTCTTCACGGCGCGGTGGCCGGGGGACAGCGAGCGGGAGAAGCCCATCAGGCCGGCGGCCGGCTCGAACGTGCGGCCGGCGAGGTGCTCGACCAGGTTGAAGGCCAGCATGGTGTCGGTCATCGGCACCTCGACGCGCTGGCCCTCGCCGGTGCGCTGCTTGTGCAGCAGGGCGGCCAGCACGGCGTAGACGATGGTCAGGCCGCTGACCTTGTCGCCCAGAATGGTCGGCATGTACGTCGGCGTGCCGGTGGCGCGGCGCATCAGGTCGGCGGTGCCGGACGCGGCCTGCACGATCTCGTCGTAGGCGGCGCGGTCGGCCAGGGACGAGTCGCTGCGGAAGCCCTGCGCGTTGCAGTAGACCAGGCCTGGGTTGACCTCGGCCAGCTGCTCGTAGTCCAGGCCCAGCCGGCGCAGCGCGCCCGGGCGCATGTTGGTCACCAGCACGTCGGCCGTCTTGACCAGGTCCAGGAAGACCTGCTTGCCGCGCTGGTTCTTCAGGTCGATGGCGACCGCTCGCTTGTTGCGGTTGACGTTGAGGGCCAGCGAGCCCATGCCCTCGTTGCGGTACGGCGCGGCCAGTCGGCTCGAATCGCCGGTCGGCGGCTCCACCTTGATCACGTCGGCGCCCAGGTCGCCGAGGATCTGCGTGGCGTACGGCCCCATGACCACGGTCGCGAGGTCGATCACCCTGATGCCGTCCAGAGCCCCCATGCTCTCCGCCTCCTCAGTTGTTTGCCTTACATGAACTACCTTGCTCCGCTCCTCGGCTTTACGCAATGTGATACGGTTCTACCTATATAGGTAAGGAGTGGATCATGTCCGAGCTGCGGCCGCACCACCGGGCGGTGGACCGGATCGCGGAGATCCTGGAGGCGGTGGTCACCGAGCGGTCGGGGCTGACGCTGACCCAGCTGGCGCTTCGCCTGCACGCCCCGGTGTCGTCGGTGCAGAAGCTGGTCAACGGCCTGGTCGCCGTCGGCTACCTGGAGGAGGACGACAAGCGCTTCCGTCTCGGCGCCGCGCCCTATCTGCTGGCCATGCGCTCCGGGCAGCGGCTCGTGTCCACCGTGGGGCATGCCGACCTGGTCGACCTGCACAACCGGACCGGCCTGAGCGCCGTGCTGGCCGTGCGCACCGGCGACACCTCCGTGTACGCAGACTGGGCCGGCACCGACGACCCCTTCAACTACCTGACCGTGCAGCAACTCCGCACTCCGTTGCCGGAGACGGCAGTAGGTCGCGTCCTGCTTGCGTTCATGCCCGACCGCGAACGCCACGAGCTGGTCGCGGCGGCCTTCCCCGACGACCGCCCCGGCGCGCTGGCGTTGCTCACCGAGCTGAGCAGCGTCCGGGAGGCCGGCTACACCATGGGGGACAGCGGCCCCATGCTGCGCGGCATCGCGTCCGTGGCCGCGCCGGTGTGGGAGCAGGGCCTGGTCGTCGGGGCCGTCGCCCTGGCCGGGCCGCATGATCAGGCCATCGGGCGGCTGCCGGAGTTCGTCGAGCTACTGCTGGACGCCCTGCACAAGTTCAGTCGGCGGCGGGTGAACTGACCCAGGCGGCGATGTCTTCGATCACCTGCTCGTCCACGTGTGTTCCGTTGTCGGGGAAGAACATGTGGTCCAGCTCCGGGAGGATCCTGATCTCCGCTCGCGGCACCCGGCGCCACGCCGGCAGGTCGTCCTCGACCGTCACCTGGTAGTCCCGGCCGCCTTGCAGCACCAGCATCGGGCGGTCGGCCTCGATGGCCGTCGCGACCTGGTCGTACGCCTTGAGCTCCAGCCAATACGTCGCCGGAAAGCCGAACAGCAGCTCGCCGGCCGGGGTGTCGGCGGTGACGTCGGCGGTCCGGGCCGCCACCTCGGTGAGGTCCTGCCCGAGGCGTCGGCCCACGCGTACGGCGGTGTCGGTCATCGGTTGGGTGTCGGCGGCCATCAAGACCAGACCTGACACCGCTGGCGCCGCCAAGGCGACCTTGGGTGCGACCTTGCCGCCGGCGCTGTGGCCGACCACGAACACCCGATCCACGTGCTCGCGGAGCAGTTCCACGCCGGCGACCGCGTGCGGCACGTACTCCTCGGTCAAGGTCGGCGCGTCCACCGGCTTGTCGAACCGCACCGACGCGACGCCCCGGCCGGCCAGCCCCCAGGCGAGGTCCTTCAACGGCTTCATCGCCCCGGCGGTGCCGTCCCGGTCGAACGGCCCGCCGCCGCTGAGCAGCACCACCCCGATGCCGTTTCCCTTGCGTGGCAACGCCAATGCGCCGGGTCGCTGACCGGCCAGCACGTCGGTTTCCGTGAAGAGGTGCGGCTTGGCGTAGGGCGGCGGCGTCCATTGCGCGGCGGCGGCCAGCCGCAGCCCGCTCACCCGGCCCTGCTCGTCGAACGACGCGAACAAGTCGACGTTTCCGTTGAGTCGCACGCTGAACGTCCCGGAACCGAGGTTCACCGGCTCGCCGACCGACCTCAGTTCGCCGACCTCCTTGGCCCAGGCCAACCGAACCAGGTCGGCCGACGCCGCGGCCCGCAGCTCAGGCGTGAAGCGGTCGGCCAGCTCCTCGAAGCGGTCGGCGGCGGCCAGGTCAACTACCGTTCTCAACATATGCGAACGGTAGCACGATGTGAGAACATCGGACCTGTGATGGAACTGCTGGCCCACCCCGTCCGGATGCGGATCGTGCATGCCCTGCGGGGCCGCGAGCTGACCACCGGCCGGCTGGCCGAGCTGCTGCCGGACGTCTCCAAGGCGATGGTCTACCGGCACGTCGAGGCGTTGGCCGGCGGCGGCGTCATCGAGGTGGCGCAGGAACGCCGGGTCCGTGGCGCGGTGGAGCGGACCTATCGCTTGCACCAGGCCACGATCGACACCGAGGACCTCACGACCGAGGACTACCGCCGCGGCTTCGACCTCGCCCTGGCCACGCTGCTGGCGGAGTTCACCGCCTACCTGGACCGTGGCGGCGTGGACCCGACCGCGGACCTCGTCGGCTTCCGTCAGCACGCGGTCTGGCTCAGCCGTGACGAGCTGGAGGCGCTGATTTCCGACCTGCGCAAGGTGATCGTGCCCCGCCTGGCCCAGGAGCCGACCGCGGACCGGCGCCGCTACCTGCTGAGCCCGATCTTGTTCCCCGCCGAGGACGCCGCCGCCGGACGAAGCGAGCCAGACCCAGAAAAGCCGCGAGTCCCGCGCTCAGGCAACTGAATGTCGAGTTACGGAACTCGACACATGGCTGCCCGAGAGCGGGACTCGCGGTGGGAGAAGGATCAGCCGAGGCCGGACTTCATGGCGGCGGCCAGCTCGCCGTTGCTGGTGTCGCCGTCAGCGGACCAGAAGAAGGCGCCGCCGAGGCCCTGGGTCTTGGCGTAGCTCATCTTCGACTTGACGGTCGCCACGGTGTCGTAGCTCCACCACTGGCTGCCGCACTTGGCGTACGCGGTGCCGGCGATGGTGCCGGTGGACGGACAGGACGTCTTGAGCAGCTTGTAGTCCTGGATGCCGGCCTCGTACTTGCCGGGGGCCGCGCCGGTGGCCTTGCCGCCGGGGGTGGCCTGCGTGACGCCGGTCCAGCCGCGGCCGTAGAAGCCGATGCCCAGCAACAGCTTGGACGACGCGACGCCCTTGCCCTTGAGCTTCTGGATCGCCGCGTCGGCGTAGAAGTTGGCCGTCGGGATGCCGCTGTAGTTGGTCAGCGGCGCGTGCGGCGCGGTCGGACCGGTCGGGTTGAAGGCCCCGAAGTAGTCGTAGGTCATCACGTTGTACCAGTTCACCGAGGCAGCCGCGCCGGCGTAGTCGGCGGCGTCGATCTTGCCGCCGCTGGTGCCGTCCGCGGTGATGGCCGCGGTGACCAGCGCGCCGGAGCCGAACTTGGACCGCACCGCCGACATCACGTTCTTGAATGCCGCCGCGCCGCTGGCGTCGCAGCTCAGGCCGCAGGCGTTCGGGTACTCCCAGTCGATGTCGATGCCGTCGAACACGTCCGCCCAGCGCGAGTCCTTGACCATGCTGTAGCAGGAGCTGGCGAAGGCGGCCGGGTTCTTGGCGGCCTGGGTGAAGCCGCTGGACAGGGTCCAGCCGCCGACCGAGAACACCACCTTCAGGCCGGGGTGCATCTTCTTGAGCTTGCGCAGCTGGCCGAAGTTGCCGTAGAGCGGGCCGGTGTCGGCCTTGCCGTCCACGCTGCTGCCGGCGTCGAACACCTTCTGGTAGTCGGCGTAGGCGTCGGTCAGCGAGCACTGGCCGTTGGCCGTGCTGCCGAACGCGTAGTTGATGACGTTGAGCTTGCCCGCGGTCGCGCTGGTCTCCAGGTTCTTGACCTGGTAGCCGCGGTCGTAGATGCCCCAGTTGGTGAAGTAGCCGACCATCGTGTTGCCGGCCGCGGGAGCCGCGGTGGATGCGGGGGCCGCGCCCACGAGGCTGGCGGCCACCAGGCCGACCAGTGCGGCGGCGCCCGCCATGAGCCGCCGCTTTCCGAACGTAGCCATGCGTTTCTCCCTGAATCCGCAGGAGGGGTCGGCGCGCGGGGCGGCGGCGGAGGGCCCGTGCGTGACCCGTGAAAAAGGGACAAAGCGTGTGTCGTCCATCACCGTAGGTGGTCTGGACCACTTCGTCAACGGCACCGCGGCGAATGGCGTCGCGCGAGGTTGGCTAACCTGTCCGTTGACTCACAAGACCACGTCACCGAGGAGTGCTGTACCCGTGATGCGCACGCACGAGGCCGGGACGCTCCGGGCCGAGCAGGCCGGGCAGTCCGTCACCCTGACCGGGTGGGTGGCACGCCGGCGCGATCACGGTGGCGTCATCTTCATCGACCTGCGGGACGCCTCCGGCGTGGCCCAGGTCGTGTTCCGCGAGGGCGAGATGGCCGAGCGCGCGCACCGCCTGCGCGCCGAGTACTGCCTCAAGGTCACCGGCGAGGTCGTGCGCCGCCCCGAGGGCAACGACAACCCGGACATCGCGACCGGCCAGATCGAGGTCACGGTCACCGCGTTCGAGGTGCTGTCCGAGGCCGCGCCGCTGCCGTTCCAGCTCGACGACAACCTCGAGGTCGGCGAGGAGGCGCGCCTGCGCCACCGCTACCTCGACCTGCGCCGCACCGGCCCGGCCAAGGCCATCCGGATGCGCAGCGCCGCCAGCCGCATCGCCCGCCACGTGCTGGAGGAGCGGGACTTCGTCGAGATCGAGACGCCGACGCTGACCCGCTCCACCCCCGAGGGCGCGCGCGACTTCCTGGTGCCGGCCCGCCTCGCGCCCGGCTCCTGGTACGCCCTGCCGCAGTCGCCCCAGCTGTTCAAGCAGCTGCTGATGGTCGCCGGCATGGAGCGCTACTACCAGATCGCCCGCTGCTACCGGGACGAGGACTTCCGGGCCGACCGCCAGCCCGAGTTCACCCAGCTCGACATCGAGATGAGCTTCGTCGAGCAGGACGACGTCATCGAGCTCGGCGAGGCCGTGGTCAAGGCGCTGTGGAGCGAGCTGGCCGGCCACACCATCTCCGGCCCGATCGCCCGCATCACCTACGCCGACGCGATGGCCCGCTACGGAACCGACAAGCCGGACCTGCGCTTCGACCTGGAGCTGACCGAGCTCACCGAGTACTTCAAGGACACCCCGTTCCGGGTGTTCAAGGCCCCGTACGTGGGCGCCGTGGTCATGCCCGGCGGCGCCGACCAGCCCCGCCGCACGCTCGACGCCTGGCAGGACTGGGCCAAGCAGCGCGGTGCCCGCGGCCTGGCCTACGTGCTCGTCGCCGAGGACGGCACGCTCGGCGGCCCGGTGGCCAAGAACCTGTCCGACACCGAGCGCGAGGGCCTGGCCAAGGCCGTCGGCGCCAACGCCGGCGACTGCATCTTCTTCGCGGCCGGCGACCCGTCCGACGCCCGCGCCCTGCTGGGCGCGGCCCGGCTGGAGATCGGCCGCCGCGTCGGCCTGATCGACGAGTCGGCCTGGTCGTTCGTCTGGGTCGTCGACGCCCCGTTGTTCGAGTCGGTCGACAAGATCGGCGACGACGTCGCGGTCGGCAGCGGCAAGTGGACCGCGGTCCACCACGCCTTCACCTCGCCCACGCCGGAGTGGATCGACCGCTTCGAGGAGGACCCGGGCAAGGCCCTGGCCTACGCCTACGACATCGTCTGCAACGGCAACGAGATCGGCGGCGGGTCCATCCGTATTCACCGCCCCGACGTGCAGAAGCGGGTCTTCGCGATCATGGGCCTCGGCGAGGCCGAGGCCGAGGAGAAGTTCGGCTTCCTGCTGGAGGCGTTCAAGTTCGGCGCCCCGCCGCACGGCGGCATCGCCTTCGGCTGGGACCGCATCGTCATGCTGCTGGCCGGCGTCGACTCGATCCGTGAGGTCATCGCCTTCCCGAAGTCCGGCGGCGGCTACGACCCGCTGACCGCCGCGCCCGCGCCGATCACCGCGCAGCAGCGCAAGGAGGCCGGCGTGGACGCCAAGCCGGTCGTGAAGGGCGCCGAGGCCCCGAAGGGCGAGGCCGCGAAGGCCTGATCGCCGGTGAGTCCGCCGGGGGTACCCGATCAGGCGTCCCCCGGCTGCACCAACCCGTTACCAAGCCGTATTCCAGCGCGGTGATGCTCGAACATGACGGGTGCGTCGGCTGCTCCGGGTAGCCGATTGCACCGATCGTGTGGACGTGCTGTGCACTCGAAGGAGTAGGGTCGGAAGGGATGAGCGTGGAGACCACCGCCGGCCCCGCCAACGCCGCCGGGGCAGCGGACAACGAGGTCCTGGCGACCGTCGCGGCCGCCGAATCAGTGCTCACGAGGCGGTTCGGGGCGTCGATCAGACTGGCGGACCCGGAGGACCTACGCGGCAGCGGCAAGGCGACCGTGCTGCGGGTCCGTGTTGCGTCGACGCCGTTCTCGCTGCCACGAACGCTGGTGGTGAAGAGCTACGAGACGCCCCCGGCCGGGGAGCTGGTCGACCCGTTCCCGCACGAGGCCGTGAGCTATCAGCTGTTCACGGCGCTGGGCCAGGAGGATCGCATCTGCCCCGAGCTGATCGCCCACGACGGCGCCAAGCGCGTCATCGTGCTGGAGGATCTCGGGCGGGCCCCGACGCTGGCCGACAAGCTGCTGGAACACGACGCGCGCGGCGCCGAGCGGGCGCTGCTGGCCTGGGCCCGTGCCCTGGGCCGGCTGCATGCCACGACCGCGGGCCGCGAGGCCGATTTCGACGCGCTGACCCGACGGCTGGGCGGCCGCCCAGGCCAGGATCCGCTGGCCCGCCGGGCCAAGGTGGCGCTGGCCGAGCTGCCGGAGCTGCTGGAGTCGGTGCTGGGCGTGACCGTCGGCGCCGAGGCGCTGGTCCACGCCCGCGAGGGTGGCCGGCTGCTCACCAGCGGCCAGCACCGGGCCTTCAGCCCGTCGGACGCGTGCGCGGACAACAACCTGATCACCGGCAAGGGCCTGCGCGTGCTGGACTTCGAGGGCGGCTGCGTGCGCGACGTCGCACTGGACGCCGCGGCGCTGCGCATCCCGTTCCCGCTCTGCGGCTGCTCGTTCCGGCTGCCCAACGGCATGACCGAGGCGATGGTCGCGGCGTGGCGGGCCGAGGTGAGCCCCGTCTTCGCCGACCTGGACGACGACGAGGTGCTGATGCCCAAGCTGCTGCACGGCCAGCTGCTGTGGGTCTGGCTGTCCACCTGGATGTACCTGCCTCGACCCGGCGTGCCCGACGGTCCCATCACCAACCGCCTCGCCTCTCCCCGCCGCAGCAGCGCCCTGCACGCCCGGTGGCTGCGTCTGCGTGACGACGCCGCCCGCCTCAAGGTGCCCGCCGTAGCCGAGCACGCCGACCAGGTGGCCATCGCGATCGCCACCCAGCACGGCGCCGAAGCCGTCCACCTCCCCCTGTTCCCCGCCTTCAGCTGACCCGCTCCGCCGACCCAGCGACCGCTCGGCCCCGCCTTCAGCTGACCCCCAACCCCACAGAGCGCTCGGCCCCGCCCGCACACAACGCTCTGTTCTAAAGCGCGGCATCGGTCAACATTAGAATGCGCGCCGTTCTTCACCCGTTACTAGAGCGAAGAATCCAATAGCTTGCCCCTTGTCACCAATAGGGGCGACCAGGCCAACCGACCCTTACACACTCTGTATGGGACCAGCATAGCCACTGAGGTCACGGAGCCAAAGTTGCGCGCTGCAAACACCGGCAAGCACCCATCAAGACTTGCCTAGTCGTGCGGAAAGACTTGGTGGCGGCTAGTGTTGCATACCCAGTAGATTTGTATTCTTCGTTGGGAGCTCGCTAGAGACTTGAGTTTAACTAACTAACGCCGGTCGGGAGTAGATGGCATACATAGCTTAGCAAATCAGATGATCCCGAGTAACCCGCACTCACGCGCGGCAAAAAGCACAGTGCCGCGACGCCGAAGGCGGCGCCATCCAACACTGTTTTCCGAGCCGTCCCCGTCACGCCACCCGGCCATCACCGGGAGTGATTGTCCGGGGGTGATCGTGGACGGGTGACGGTTCAGGCGATGTCGGAGAGCGTGCCCGCCCGGCGTGCGGTCGGACGGCTCGTGGTGCTGGGGGACTCGACCAGCGTCGGTCTCGGTGATCCGCTGCCCGGGGGCGGCTGGCGCGGCTTCGGCCCGCTGCTCGCCGACGCGCTCGGCGGCTGCGATCTGACCAATCTGTCCCGCACCGGGGCCCGGATCGGCACCGTGCGGCACGAGCAGCTGCCCATGGCGGCGGCGCTGCGTCCCGACGCGGTGGTGGTCGTAGCCGGCATGAACGACACCATGCGCTCGGACTTCGACCCCGCCCAGCTGCGCGCCGACCTTGACCACATGGTCGGCAAGCTGCTCGACGTGGGCGCTGTGGTGGTGCTGGCCAGCTACCACGACCACGCCAAGGTGTTCCGGCTGCCGGCCCCGCTGCGCCGCGCCCTGCGCCGCCGGGTCGACGAGCTCAACGGCGTGATCCGCTCGGTCGTGGTGGCCCGCGGCGTCGGCTGCATCGACCTCGACACGCTGCCCGGGGCCTACGACCTGGCGGCCTGGAGCGTGGACCGGCTGCACCCGTCCGAGCTGGGGCACCGCATGCTGGCCACTGCCTTCGCCGGGGAGCTGGAGTTGGCCGGCTGCGCCATCGAGACGCCGGTCAGCCTGGAGTGCGCCGGCGGGGCCGCGATCGCCGCGTGGCAGCATGTGGCCTGGCTCGTGCTCAAGGGCATTCCGTGGCTATGGAGACGTGGTTCGGATCTGGTTCCTTATGCCTTCACGGTCTTGTGCCGGACCGCTATCGGCGATTCACGACATTCGTCGTGGGCCACCTGGACGAATTATTCACAAGAGAACTCCGTGAATAGTTGACGTAGGCCGGGTTTGTAATTGCGTGGGTACGCTCCCGATGTTGGACGTGTTCTTCCATTTCAGGAGGACAAGTGTCGGGAACGTTCGTCAGATCAACCTTGCTCGCCGTGGGCGCGACCGCCGTCGCCGCGCTCACCGCATTTGCCCCGGTCGCCCAGGCGGCCGGCGATCCGCACGCCGTCACGCCGCAGGTCCAGTCACTGCGGGCCCAGGTCCACAATGGGACGCTGCTGAAGACGCACGGCACCCTGGCGCCCTGCGCGTTCTGCCAGTCGAAGCTCATCACCACCGCACCCGGGTCGAAAACACCCCTGTCGACCACGGTTCCGATCGGTTACGGCGCTTCCGACCTGGCCGCCGCCTACCACCTGCCGGACGCCGCGACCGGCGCCAAGGGCACCATCGCCATCATCGACGCCGGCGCCTACCCGACGCTGGAGTCCGACGTCAACGCCTACCGCGCCCAGTACGGGCTGCCGGCCTGCACCGCGGCCAGCGGCTGCTTCAAGCAGGCCGACCTGAACGGCGGCCCCACGCTGCCGCCGTCGACCGACTTCCCGAACTCGTACTACGAGGAGCAGATCGGCGTCGAGACGGCGCTGGACATGGACATGGCCTCGGCGGCCTGCCCCTCGTGCAACCTGGTCGAGCTCCAGCTGCCGATCGGCGACGCGCTCAACGGCGACCAGGCCCACCTGGACGCCGCCATGGCCGACTTCGGCACCGCGGTCAACACCGCCGCCAAGCTCGGCGCGACCGCGGTGAGCATGAGCTACCAGTACCCCAGCGACACCGTCGTCGAGTTCGGGCAGGCCGGACGCGACCTGTTCCACCCCGGTGTCGCGGTGCTGGCCTCCTCCGGCGACTCCGGCTACGAGGGCAACGTGCACACCGGCTGGCCGCAGAACCTGCCGTGGGTCGTCTCGGTCGGCGGCACCTCGCTGCTGCAGAGCGGCGACAGCTACACCGACATCGCCTGGAGCGGGGCCGGCAGCGGCTGCGAGACCGACCTGCCCGCCGCCTTCGGCGCCCCGACCTCGGTCAGCGCCAACTGCGGCGGCCACCGCGCCGCCTCCGACGTGTCCGCCGTGGCCGACCCGAACACCGGCGTGTCCGTCTTCGACACGTACTCGCCGTTCTTCGGCGAGCCGCTGAATTGGATCCTCGTCGGCGGCACCAGCGCCTCGTCGCCGTTCGTCGCCGGCCTGTACGCCCGCGGCGGCCACACCTCCCAGGTGATCGGCCCGAACACCCTGTACACCGCGCCCAAGGGCGCCTTCACCGACGTGACGCTGGGTCAGAACGCCCCGCCGCACGCCTGCCCGACCGCGACGCCGGCGCTGTGTGTGTCCGGCAAGGGCTGGGACGCGCCGACCGGCATCGGCGTGCCGAACGGCCTGGCCGGGTTCTGATTCACCAGTGAATTGTGGCGGGCGGTTTCGGTCGCCGCCCGCCACGACTCCTGTCTGTGCTGAATTAATGCCCCCTTTCGTTGTGGTGCGGTCGGGGCAATCTCTTCACAGTGATGCCGTCGTGAATGGATTCCCGAATTGTCTCGGTAGGCTCGCGGTGTCGGTTCCGGTAATTCCTTTCCTGGAGGACCCGTGTTCGCGAGAAATTCCCTGTTCATCGCAGGCGCGGCCGTTGTCGCCGCACTGACCGCACTGGCTCCGGTCGCCTCGGCGGCCGGTGATCCGCACGCCGTGACCCCGCAGGTCCAATCGCTGCGCGCCCAGGTGCACAGCGGCACCTTGTTGAAGTCGCACGGACTGATGAAAGCCTGCGACGCCTGTCAGGCGCAGATCGTCACCACCGGATCCGGGTCGAAAACACCCCTGTCGACCCCGGCCCCCGCCGGATACGGCGCCGACGAGCTGGCCGCCGCCTACCACCTGCCCGCGGCCGGCACCGGTGCCAAGGGCACCATCGCCATCATCGACGCCGGCGCCTACCCGACGCTGGAATCCGACGTCAACGCCTACCGTGCGCAGTACGGGCTGCCGGCCTGCACGTCGGCCAGCGGCTGCTTCACGGTCGCCGGCTTCGACGGCGGCTCGCCGCAGACCCCGTCCACCGACCCGAACCTCCAGATCGGCGAGGAGCAGGTCGGCGTGGAGACCGCGCTGGACATGGACATGGCCTCGGCGGCTTGCCCCTCGTGCAACCTGGTCGAGCTCCAGCTGCCCATTCTCGACGCCTACTACGGCGACCAGGCCCACCTGGACGCCGCCATGGCCGACTTCGGCACCGCGGTCAACACCGCCGCCAAGTTCGGGGCCTCCTCGGTCAGCATGAGCTACCAGTACCCGAGCGACTCCGTCGTCGAGTTCGGGCAGGCCGGCCGCGACCTGTTCCACCCGGGCGTGGCCGTGCTGGCCTCGTCCGGCGACGGCGGCTACGAGGGTGACCAGCACGGCGGCTGGCCGGCCAACCTGCCGTGGGTGGTTTCGGTCGGCGGCACCTCGCTGTTCCAGACCGCCGACGGCTAC
>NZ_KK037166.1:2341387-2347426 GCF_000568255.1 Kutzneria sp. 744 | reverse complement strand
CCGGCCGCACCACCTGTGAGTCGAGGTTGGTCTGCCCCGCCCAACGTCTTGCGGGTCAGGATGTTCAGCCGCACGGCGATCAGCGGGCCGTGCGCCGGGTCCAGGATGCGGTGCGGCTTGGCCACCCGGGACACCTTGTCGGTGAAGACCTTGCGGGCGTTGCTGATGGCCATCAGCTGGAGGTCCTTGCTGAACGCGTTGCGGGTCTCCTGGTCGCGGGCCCGGATCTGGCGCAGCAGGTCGTCGTAGGAGATCTGCGGGCCGCGGGACAGCTTGTTCATGCCCGCCACCAGTTCCTGGAGGTTGTCGGCCACCACGAAGTCCACGCCGTGCTGCTTGAACGCCTCCACCGGACCCGGCGCGCCCTTGCCCAGCCGGCCGGTCACCGTGAGCTTGAGGTCCTTGCCGGTGATGTCCGGGTTCTGCTCGGAGCCCGACAGCGCGAACTCCTTCTCGATGATCGACTGGGTCAGCACGAACCACGAGTAGTCGTGGCCGGTGGCCAGGATGGCTTTCATCGTGCCGTTGGTGTCGAAGCCCGGGAAGTTGGGGGAGGGGAGGCGCTTCCCGGTGGCGTCGAACCACATCGAGGACGGGCCGGGGATGATCCGGATGGCGTGGTCGGGCCAGATCGGGTCCCAGTTGTTGATGCCCTCGGTGTAGTTCCACAGCCGGTCCCGGTTGACGATGTTGGCGCCCGCCGTCTCGGAGATGGCGATCATGCGCCCGTCCACGTGCGCCGGCACGCCGGAGATCATCGTCTTCGGCGCCGGGCCGAGCCGGTCGGTCGGCCAGTTCTTGCGGATCAGGTCGTGGTTGTGGCCGATGCCGCCCGAGGAGACGATCACCGCCTTGGCCCGCAGCTCGAACTCGCCGACCTTGGTCCGCGAGGACGCCTTGCCCCGCTCCAGGTCGGTCGGCTCCAGCACGGTGCCCCGCACGCCGACCGCGCGGCCGTCCTCGACGACGATGTCGTCCACCTGGTGCCGGAACGCGAACTCCACCAGGCCGCGCTTTTCCCCCTCCAGCACCGGTTCCAGGAACACGCGGACGACCTCCGGCCCGGTGCCCCACGTGAGGTGGAAGCGGGGGACCGAGTTGCCGTGGCCGTCGGCCAGGCCGCCGCCGCGCTCGGCCCAACCCACCTGCGGCATCACCCGCAGGCCCAGCTCGTGCAGGTACTGCCGCTTCTCGGTGGCGGCGAACCGGACGTAGGCCTGCGCCCACTGCCGGCCCCAGAAGTCCTCGTCCTCGCGGTCGAAGCCGGCCGAGCCCTGCCAGTCCTGCCAGGCCAGCTCGAAGGAGTCCTTCACGCCGATGCGGCGCTGCTCCGGGCTGTCCACGAAGAACAGGCCGCCCAGCGACCAGAAGGCCTGGCCGCCCAGGTTGTTGCGGTTCTCCTGGTCCACGATGAGGACCTTGCGGCCCGCCTTGACCAGTTCGTGCGTGGCGACGAGGCCGGCCAGCCCCGCCCCGACCACGATGACGTCGGGCTCGATTGTCATGACCGTCCTCCGGTTTCGATGCTGTAGGCCGTCAGGACCCGTTCGAACAGGTCGGCGCGGCGCCGCCACACGGCGGGATTCTCCGGTTCCAGCAGGCACTGCGCCGCGGTGCCGTCGTGCACGGCCACCAGAGCCTGCCCCAACGCCACCTGATCGGGTGTTTCTCGGCCGATTTTTCTCAGCAGGGCGGCGACCACCGGCGTGATGGCCCCGGCGATGGCTTCTTCCCGCGTTTTCATCACGCGGCGCAGGCCTGGGTTGCGCAGCGCGTGGGCCGTGAACTCCGAGGTGATGCGGTACCAGGTGTCGTCCACCGGCACGGCCGGCGTCACCAGCTCCACCACGCCACGGACGTTGCGCACCTTGGCCGTGTCCATGCCGTCCAGGGCCTGGCGCAGGCCGTCGATCAGCTCGGTCGAGCGCTGCTCCCACATGGCCAGGAACAGGTCGTCCAGCGAGGCGAAGTTCGAGTAGAAGGCGCCTCTGGTGTATCCGGCCCGGTCGCAGACCTGTTCCACCGTCGAGCGGCCGAAACCCTGCTCGGCGAAGACCGTCAGGGCGGCGTCCAGCAGCCGTTGGCGCGTCTCGCCCCGGCGCTTGGTGACCCGCTTCGGTGTCGTGTCCATCTGATACGAAAATGTATCGGATACATCCGTGAATTGGAAGCGCGGAGTCCGGTGGTTGTGTCGACACTGACATCACGCAGAGTGCCCGGGAGGTCACCGCATGTTTGCCGGCATGGTCGCCGTACTGTTGGCGTCGTCGCTCGTGTCCGTCTACCCCGACACCGCAGCCCTGCACGCCCAGGTGCAGGCCGGCACCCTGTTGCAGAACCACGGGGTGATCGCCACCTGCGACGTGTGCGACTCGGAGATCGTCACCGAGGCCCAGGGCTCGGCCGCCCCGATGACGACCGTCGTCCCCGTCGGCTACAGCGCCTCGGAGCTGGCCGCCGCCTACCACCTGCCGGCCTCCGGCGGCGTCGCCGGCACCGTCGCCCTCGTCGACGGCGGCGGCTATCCCGGCTTCGAGTCCGACCTCGCCGCCTATCGTTCCCAGTTCGGCCTGCCCGCGTGCACGGTGGCGTCCGGCTGCCTCAAGGTCGTGGACTACCAGGGCGGTCCGCCGCTGCATCCCGACGGCACCGACGAGGAGAAGCAACTCTCGCTGGAGACCGCGCTGGACGCCCAGATGATCTCCGCCGCCTGTCCCGCGTGCAAGATCCTCCTGGTGCAGGCCCCGACCCGGGACTTCTACCTGTCGTCGTTGCACACCGCCACCGACGCCGTCCCCAGCATCGCCCGCGCCGTGTCCACCGCCGTCGCCGCCGGCGTCTCCGCGGTCAGCATGAGCTTCGGCTATCCGTCCACAAAGGACATCAACACGGGTCCGATGAGCACGGTCTTCTCGCACCCCGGTATCGCTTTTGTCGCCTCCTCCGGCGATTCCGGCTACCACGGCAACGTGCACGGCTACTGGCCGCAGAACCTGCCGAGCGTGATCTCCGCCGGCGGCACCGCGCTGTACCAGACCTCCGACGGCTTCGCCTCCAACGCCTGGAGCGGGGCCGGCAGCGCATGCGAGACCGATCTGCCGCCGGCCAACGGACAGCCGGCCGCCGTCGCCGCCGTCTGCGGCGGCCATCGCGCCTCGTCCGACGTCTCCGCCGTCTCCGACCCGGCCACCGGCGTCGCTGTCTACGACTCCTACGCCGCGGGCGGCTGGTACACCGTCGGTGGCACCAGCGCCGCCGCGCCGTTCATCGCCGCCCTCTACGCCCGCGGCGGCCATCTGTCCCGTGTGGACGGTCCCAACACCCTCTACGCCGCCCCGGCCGGCGCGTTCAGCGATGTCACCCTCGGCCAGAACGCCGCCGCCCACGGCTGCCAGCCCACCTCGCTCCAGCTCTGCGTCTCCGGCACCGGGTGGGACGGCCCCACCGGCGTCGGAACCCCCAACGGCCTGGCCGGTTTCTGACCGGGGTGGTACTAGCACCACCTTGTTTTGTCACCCTAGTGCCAGTGCGCTCCTTGCCGTTGGGCGCAAAGCTGGTCCCATGTCCTTTCGACGCGTCACCGCCACGCTGACCGCCGCCGTGCTGGCCGCCGCCCTCATACCGCTGGCGCCGGCATCGGCGTCGCCGGCGCTGGCCTGGGGCGCCTGCCCGTCCGACGCGCCGTCGCCCTCGAACGCGCTCCCGCTGTCGGCCTACCAGTGCGCCTCTCTGGCCGTTCCACTGTCCTATCAGGATCCGGTAGGTCCGAAAATACAGATCGCCGTGGGCCGCCTGCCCGCGGTCGATCAGGCCCACAAGCTCGGCACCCTGTTCTACAACCCCGGCGGCCCAGGCAATCCCGGCCGGATCCCGCCCGTTCTCACGCCCGCCCTCCACCAGCGCTTCGACCTGGTCGGCTTCGACCCTCGCGGCGTTGGCGCGAGCACCCAGGCCCACTGCTTCACCTCGCCCGACCAACTCGCCGTCCTGCAACGGGTCGCCGCCCAATTCCCCATCACCCCCGAGCAGAAGACCCAGGAGCTCGCCGACGCCCTGACCATCGACGACCTCTGCGCCCGCAACGCCGGTCCGTTGTTCTCCCACATGTCCACCGCTAACGTCGCCCGTGACCTGGACCGCTTACGAGCCGCCGTAGGGTCGTCAACCCTGTCGTACTACGGCCTTTCCTACGGCACCGTCCTCGGTGAGACCTACGTCAACCTGTTCCCCGACCGGGTGCGGGCGATCGTCCTGGACGCCGTCGACGACCCGGTGAACTGGAGCACTGGCTATCACCCCTCCGACGTCAACGTTCCCTTCAGTGTCCGCCTCGGCGCCGATCTCGGTGTGCAGCAGGCCTTCCGCTCTTTCCTCTCCGCCTGCGCCGCCACAACCCGTTGCGCCTTCAACACTTCCGGCGCCAACCTCGTCGACAAGCACAACCAGATCCTCGACCACCTGTCCGCCGATGGGCCGGTCACGATCGCCGACCCGGCCACCGGTCAGCCCATCACCGTTCGCTACCAGGACGTCATCGCGCACATCGTGCACACCCTCGACGACGCCGGAAACTCCCCGGCCCTCGCCGAATACCTGCAACTGGTGAGCACGGCCACCCAGACCCCGCCCGCAGCAACCGTCACGGCTGCCCCCATCACTACCTCGCTCGACCGCCTGTCCGCCGATGGACCGGTCGCCATCGCCAACCTGGCCGACCCGGCGCCGGCCACTCCCATCAGCACGCCGTTCGACAGCCTGCTCGGCGGCGGCGCGACCCAGTGCGCCGACGCCCGCAACCCGGCCGATCCCGCTGTCTGGCCCCGATTCGCGGCCGCCACCGACCAGCGGGCTCGGGGCTTCGGGCCCTACTACACGTACCTGTCCCTGCCTTGCGTCCGCTTTCCCTCGGCCGACCCGGACCACTACGCCGGCCCCTGGAACCGTCACACCGCCAATCCGGTCCTCCTGCTCGGCAACAGCCAGGGCGACCCCGACACCCCGTATCCCGGCGCGCAGCGAACCGCCAAGCTGCTCGGCAACGCGGAGTTGCTGACCCTGAACACCTTCGGCCACGGCTCCCTCAACCACAGCCGCTGCGTCGACGACGCCGTGGACGCCTACTTCCTCCAGCTCCGTCCACCCGCGGCGGACACCGTCTGCCAACCCGACAAGGAGCCGTTCTAGTCATGGCCGGGGCAGGTGAGGGTGCGCCCGCGCGGGGCAGCGTGTGCACCACCGACTGCCAGCCGGCTCGGTCCGATCGACCGACCGTTGTGCCCGGCCGGCCGCGACGCACGGGCGTTTCGTGCACACACGCAGTCGTGGACTGACATGACCGATTGCCAATGCGTTGCCGCGGTGCGAAAGTCACGCCCATGACTGCACAGGCGCGGCTGCTTCCGGAACTGGTCGAGCACTGGGCGCAGGCCAAGCCCGATGCCGAGGCCGTCAGCTACGAGGGCCGGAGCTACACGTGGTCGCAGTGGTGGGACCGGATCCGCCGGGTCGCCGGCGCGCTGCGGGCGGCTGGTGTCGGGCGTGGCGACCGGGTCGCCTATCTGGACAAGAACAACCTGTCGTGCCTGGAGGTCGTGCTGGGCGCCGGTTCGCTGGGCGCGGCGACCGCCATCCTCAACTGGCGGCTCGCCCCCGACGAGCTCGACTACGTGGTGCGCGACTCCGGGGCCCGCATCCTGTTCGTGGCCGACGACCTGCTGCCCAGCGTCGAGGGCATCGCCGGCCGGCCGGCGACCGTGCTGCTCAGCGGCTACGAGGACATGATCGCCGCCGCCCCGGCCGAAATCGACCCCGAGGTCCGGTCCGAGGACCCCGTGCTGGTCATGTACAGCTCCGGCACCACCGGCCGTCCCAAGGGCATCCTGCTCAGCCACGCCAACGTGATCTCCCACGCCCGCAACACCGGCGAGGCCATGCCGGTCGAGGGGGACTCCCGCAGCCTCGTCGCCATGCCGCTGTTCCACGTCGGCGGGTCCTGCTACGCCATGTCCGGCTTCCGCGAGGGCATCCCGTCCACCGTGC
>NZ_KK037166.1:2313623-2341287 GCF_000568255.1 Kutzneria sp. 744 | reverse complement strand
TCGTCGACCGGGTCAAGGACATGATCATCACCGGCGGCGAGAACGTCTACTCGCCCGAGGTCGAACGCGTCCTGGCCGAGCACCCCGACGTCGCCGACGTCGCCGTCATCGGCGTGCCCGACGACCGCTGGGGCGAGTCCGTCAAGGCCGTCGTCCAGCCCGTCGACGGCCACTCCCTCGACCCCGACGACCTCGTCGCCTACGCCCGCCGGCGCCTCGCCGGCTACAAGGTCCCCCGCAGCATCGACGTCGTCGCCGAGATGCCCCGCAACGCCACTGGCAAGATCCTCAAGAAGGTCCTCCGCCACCCCTACTGGCCCGACCGCGCCATCTGACCGGTCACGCCGGACGGCTGATTGACGCATTCGCGGACTGCTGCGCCCAGGTGACACATCCGTCGGCGACCGCATTCCTCGGCTACACACACCCTCTCGGCCGGCACGCCGTGGACGGGCCGAGGGTGCGGTCACTGTGGCTGGGGGAGGCGAGCGAGGTGCTGCGGAGCTTCATTGCATGGCTCGACGGCTATCTCACCCGGGCCGGCGTCGTGGGCCTGGTCGAAGGCGGCTTGGGCGTGATTGCCTTCGGCGGGGCGCTTTCCGTGGTGTTGGGGGACGCCGTGGCAAAGGCGGGAGCGGTGGTCGCCGTCCTGCTCGCGTCATTGGGCCTGGTCCTTCTGCTTGCGGCCAGCCGGGCGGAGTTGCGGCGCCGAAGCGAGTTGTGTGAACGCCTGCTGATCGGACACTGCAGGGCATTTCTCCAAGACAACCAGTCGTCCTGGCGGCTCACCCGGTGGATCGAGCACCAGCGCATCGACGACAACGGGGACGCGGTCGCGCAGGTCACCGTTCATGCCGTGGTGACCTGTGACCGGCTGAGGTTCTACCGATTCTGCGTCGGCTCCGGACAGAACCAACCACTGAAGACGCGTCGACGGGTACACGTTCAGGTGCGAAGCGTCGCAGTCGAAGGGATCGGCGGGACCAGACACGAGGTGACGAGACACTGGGTGGATGACGGCCGGATGGAAGTACTTGTGCACTTCCCCGTGCCGATTCACTGTGGAAACGAATTCAGCATGCTGATAGAGATGTACTGGCCGGCAAAATCCGCACGGTTGATGGGCGATCGTCTGCCGGATGACTTCTGCGTGCGGGTCAAGCCTCCGCTGAATCTGCTCGAATACACGGTGGTGCTGCCGGCCGGAGAAGAGGCGTTCTATGACCCGATTGGATTCAGGTCGGACGACTCGCACTTCCTGCTGGTGTCCCGATGTAACAGCTCCGGTTGCCAGGAGATAAGCCTCGTCGGCCGAGACGTTCCCATCGACGGTCGCCTCGGCATGCGGGTCGACCTGAAACGGAAGGAACTCTCATGACAGGTGACGCTCGGTATGTGATGGTTACTTGTCGTTGCCATCCGAGTCGCCGCCGTCATGTGTGGTCAAGGCGTGGAACATGGTGCCATCCAGGGTTGTTTCGAAGCGCGAAATGACCGCTCGGATCAAAACCGTTTTACCTATCGACGCAGGCCGGGTAGAACCGTGCCATGGCCACTCATAGGATCTCGCCCGCGCTGTTTACGCCCCCAATGTACTCGCACAGTGTTGTGGTGGAGGCGGGGGAGCGGCTGGTGTTCACGGCGGGTGGGGTGCCGCTGGACAAGGAGGGGAACCTGGTCGGGGCGAACGACCGGGTGCGGCAGGCGGAGCAGGTGCTGGCGAACCTGGGCGAGCAGCTCGGGCAGGCGGGCACGGATCTGGAGCACGTGGTCAACACGACGGTGTACGTGGTGGCCGAGCAGCCGTCGGATCTGGTGGCGGTGTGGGACGTGGTGACGGCGTCGGGGCTGGCGAAGGGGCCGCACAGCTCGACGCTGTTGGGGGTGAGCATGCTGGGCTACAGCGGCCAGCTGGTGGAGATCGTGGCGGTGGCGGTGATCCCGGGCTAGCAGCGGCAGAACGAGGGCACGCCGGCGAAGTCGGGGCTGTGGCGGCCGGAGGTGGAGCACGGGACGGCGCCGCAGATGTGGACGGCGGGCCAGCCTCCGTTCAAGGCCAGCGTGAGGTCGGTGCCGCTGTCGCCGGCCAGCAGGCAGACGGCACGGCCGTCCAGGGCGGTGCGGACGGCGGTGGCGAACTCGGGGCTGCCCTTGGGCCACCCGACCTCGCCGGAGACGAGGACCCGCTCGAAACGGTCGCCGAGCCCGGACAGTCTGAGCTTGAAGCGTTGCAGCGAACGGCATCCGTCGGTGGCCAGCCACAGACTGTGCCCGGCGGCCAGCCGATCCAACGCCGCCTCGACGCCGGGCAACACCCGCACCAGCGCCGCCCGGTGCCGACGGTAAGCGCTGTCCAGGGCCTCGGCGTCGGCGCCGGGACAGGCGACCCGCCAGGCCCGCACGGCGTGGCCGGCGAGCGAGGACGAAGCGTCCGAAGGCAGTGGCAGCTCGGCGAAATCGGCCCACAGGGCCTCCCACGAGCTGACCCGCTCGACCTCCCGATGCCCGCGGAAGGCGTTGGCCCGCCACACCGTGCGGACGGCGGCCAGCACCTCGTCGACGTCGACGGAAAGCGAGAACTCCCGCAGCACCAGGCCGATCGCCGCGCGGGCGGCGGAGACGTCCGGGATGAGGGTGTCGTCGAGGTCGACGAGGACGACCGGCGGCACTAGGCGGCGGAAGCCGTGGCGGCGGTGAAGGAGACCAGTTCGGCGGCGGCACGGTCGGGGGTGGTGCGGCGCATGCCGGCGTTCAGGCAGCGGCGCACGACGGCCGGCTGCTCCCGCCACAGGCGCAGGCCGCGGCGGAGGAGCAGCGGTACGGGCTTGCGGTGCTCGGCAACGTCACGGACGAGGCGGCGCACGAACGTCTTCGCGGCGGACGGGGCCAGCACGAGGGCATCGGCCAGCACGCCGGCGTCGCGGCAGCCGGCGACGAGCCGGTCGGCGAACAGGCCCTCGGCGAAGAACAGCGGAGAGTCGCCCAACTCGATCCGGTGGCAGCCGGTGCGGCGGTCCTCGCCGAAGGAGTAGACCGGCGCGGACACCTCGCCGGTCGCGGCCAGCTCGACCACGGCGGCCAGCGCGTCGGCGGCGTTCCAGGAGTTGTCGTCGTCCCAGTCGGCCCGGCCGGCCGCGTCGCGGGGCAGCAGCGGATCGGCGCCCTCGCGGTAGAAGTCGTCGAGGTTCAGCACGGGCCAGCCCAGGCGGGCGGCGAGGGTGGACTTGCCGGAACCCGAGGGCCCGGCCAGCAGCACGACGCGCGGATGAACGGAAGCTGACGGCACGGGTAACGAGTATCTCACACGCGCGGGCGTTGTAACGTCGAACCTATGAGCGACCAGTTGTACGACGGCGGGCTGTTCGGCGCCGACGTCGAGGAGCGGAGCAAGGCCCAGGTGGCCGCCAACGCCCCGCTGGCGGTGCGGATGCGGCCGCGCTCGCTGGACGAGGTCGTCGGCCAGGGGCACCTGCTCGGCCCGGGCGCGCCGCTGCGCCGGCTGGTGGAGGGCGCCGCGCCGGCCTCGGTGATGCTCTACGGCCCGCCGGGGACCGGCAAGACGACCCTGGCCACGCTGGTCTCGCAGGCCACCGGGCGGCGCTTCGTGGCCCTGTCGGCGCTGTCGGCCGGCGTGAAGGAGGTCCGCGAGGTCATCAACGACGCGCGCCGACGCCTGGGCCGGACCGCCGAGGCGACCGTGCTGTTCATCGACGAGGTGCACCGGTTCTCCAAGACCCAGCAGGACGCCCTGCTCGGCGCGGTGGAGGACCGGATCGTGCTGCTGGTCGCCGCGACCACCGAGAACCCGTTCTTCTCCGTCGTCTCCCCGCTGCTGTCCCGATCCCTTGTGCTGCAACTGAAATCTCTCACCGACGAGGACGTGCGGGAGGTCGTGCGCCGGGCCGTCGCCGACGAGCGCGGACTCGGTGGCTCGCCGACCCTGTCGCCCGAGGCCGAGGACCACCTGGTCCGGCTGGCCGGCGGCGACGCCCGTCGCGCCCTGACCGCGCTGGAGGCCGCGGCCGAGTCGGCCCAGTCCACCGGCGCCGACGTCATCGACCTGGCCACGCTGGAGGCCACCGTCGACAAGGCGGCCGTCCGCTACGACCGTGACGGCGACCAGCACTACGACGTGATCAGCGCGTTCATCAAGTCCATCCGCGGCTCCGATGTGGACGCCACGCTGCACTACCTGGCCCGCATGATCGAGGCCGGCGAGGACCCGCGCTTCATCGCCCGCCGTCTCGTCGTGCACGCCAGCGAGGACGTCGGCATGGCCGATCCCACCGCCATCCAGGTCTGCGTCGCCGCCGCCCAGGCCGTGCAGCTCATCGGCATGCCCGAGGCCCGCATCAACCTGGCCCAGGCCGCCATCCACCTGGCCACGGCGCCCAAGTCCAACTCCACCGTCGTGGCCATCGACGCCGCCCTGTCCGACGTCCGCAAGGGCGCCGCCGGCACCGTGCCCCCGCACCTGCGTGACGGCCACTACCCCGGCGCCAAGAAGCTCGGCAACGCCCAGGGCTACCGCTATCCCCACGACGTGCCCGAGGGTGTGCTGACCCAGCAGTACCCGCCGGACGACCTCGTCGGCCGGGACTACTACAACCCCACCAACCGCGGCAACGAGCGGGCCCTGTCCGAGCGGGTTCCCAAGCTGCGCAAGGTGATCCGCGGCCAGGAATGACACCCCTCAGCCGACGGTGTCGGCCCAGGCGTTCAAGGCGTCCTCGTACACGGCCGCGCGCGGCTCGAAGTTGAGGTCGTGGCCGGCGTCGGGCAGCACGGCGGCGGTGAAGCTGCTGGCGTTGGCGAAGTACGGCTTCTCCTCGGCCGCCAGCGCGTCGGCGTCGGAGCAGTCGCCGCCGAGTAACTTCCCGCAGAACAAGGCGTCCAGGCCACCGTCCACGAGGTACACCGGCCGCGTGACGGCCAACGACGTGGGCAGGGCGAAACCGAGGGCGATCGCGTCAGCCATCTCGGTGGACGAGACGACGCCCTTGGTCGCCTCGTCGTAGGCCAGCATCGCGGGATTCGGGTGCGGTCCGTAGAACAGGGCCGCCCGCCGGCCGGGCACGGTCGTCAGATAACCGGGGTCGTACTCCGAAGCCAACCGGCCGGGGTCCACGGTGACCGGTCGGACGTCCACGGCCAGCGCCGAAGCCAAGGCCTCGGGCGACACCCGGTGCGTCAATGCCGTGAGCGCCAAGGCATCGGCGTCGTTGTACAGGGAGGTCTCGATCAACGCCACCGCGCTGCCGACGGAGTGCCCGACCAGCAACACCGTGCCGAACGAGGCCCGCAGCGACGACACGACCTGGTGCACGGTGAGGGCCTGCGTCGATGCGGTCAGCAACGCGCTGGGCTCGCGCGTGCTCGCGCCGTAGCCGACGCGGTCGATGGCCAGCGTTGCCCAGCCGTCGGCCAAAGCCCGTCGCATGTACGAGAACCGGCCGTCCGCAACGGGTTCGTCCCAGTACCGCGAGTCGTAGGTCGCCCCGTGAACCAGCAGCTGCACGCGATCGGACCCGCCCGGCGGCTCGCACAGCTGCCCGTGAACCTCGGCCGGCAGCAGGACGTCGAGCTGCACCGGCACGGTCACATCGGAACAGTCGGCGGCGGCATGGGCGGGCACCGCCGTCCCGACCATGAGCGCCAAGGCGAGTCCCACGGCCTGCCACCGCATCGCAGCCTCCCGGAAGCAAGATCGATCTGGGAGGAGAGTAGGCCTAGAAAGGCTTTTCCGCGTCCGGTCGGCCCAGCCGGGCAGGGGCCTGTGCCTGTTGTTTCAGCAGCCGATGGGCCAGAAGAGTGCCGCCCGCGGTGGCCGCCGGCATCACGATGATCGCCAGCAGCGGCACCAGGCACAGCAGATACGCCGGCAGCGCGAAGCCGAACGCCATCGCGCGCCGCTGCCCCAGCAGGTGCCGCCGGGCCGCCAGCGGCAGCCCCCGCCGCGAGAACGGCACCACGCTGAGCTCAAGACCGAACAGCCAGGCGCTCACGCAGACGCCGATCACCGGCCCCACGGTCTCGCCGACCACCGGCACCAGGTCGAACAGGAACATCGGAATCGCCAGCAGTGCGGAGGCGCCCACTACCTTGGCGTTGTCCACGGTGTCGGCCCACCACGACGTGTCGTGCTCGGTCGGCACGCCGCCGAGCTGGTCCTCGACCCGCCGCGCGATCGACTCGTAGAACGGCGCGCCGATGGCCAGCGTCGCCGCGGCGAACAGCAGCAGCCCCAGGAACAGCAGCGCGATCACCAGCGCCACGGCCACCAGATCCCGGAAGATCTCCTGGTAGGTGTGGTCCCAGCCGTCCGCGAACGGGGTGGCCAGCGCGACCAGGTCCGGCGCGAAGATCCCGAGCGTGATCACCAGGGCCAGCAGCAGACCGCCGGTCAGCGCCGCCGGCAGCGCCCCGAGCAGCAGGAGCCGGGGCGTCCGGAACACGATGCCGAAGCCCCGCAGCAGCAGGCCGATGCCCGCGAAGAAGTCCCTGATCATGAGGCCAGGAGGATAGCCGCTCGGCACCACGGCGAAACCCGGTTTCACCTCGGGGCGAGGACCTCGGCACCGAGGTGAGAATAAGGAGGACAGCCCGTGGGCCGCGCGGCTAGCTTGGCGCGATGACCTCCCGCCGTGCGCTGATCGACGCCGCCATTCCGCTGATCACGGACAACTACGTGTTCCCGGATGTCGCCGAGAAGGTGGTGGAGGTGTTGCGCCGCAACGACTACGACCACCTCGCCGATATCGACGAGTTCGCCGCCGCGGTGACCGTCGACCTCCAGTCGGTCAACGGCGACAAGCACCTGCGGCTGCTGCACGAGGAGCCCAAGCCGCGGGCGGTCAGCGACCACCACGGCTTCGACAAGGTCGAGATCCTCGACGGCAACATCGGCTACGTCGAGAACACCGGGCTGCGCGACGCCGGCACGTTCGGCGACTTCGCCGCCGCCGCGATGACCCTGGTCGCCGGCGCCGACGCGCTGATCATCGACCTGCGGCGGTGCCGCGGCGGCGACCCGGCGATGGTCTCCCTGGTCTGCGGCTACCTGTTCGACGAGTCCGAGCACGTCAACGACATCTACGAGCGGGCCGACGACCGGACCGTCCAGTTCTGGACGCCGCCCTACGTGCCCGGACGGCGTTTCGGCGGCACCAAGCCGATCTGGGTGCTGACGAGCTCGTTCACCTTCTCCGGCGGCGAGGAGCTGGCCTACGACCTCCAGCAGACCGGCCGCGGGGTTGTCGTCGGCGAGACCACCCGTGGCGGCGCGCATCCGACCGACCGGCACGAGCTCGCCGAGCACCTCTGGCTCACCGTTCCCGCGGCCCGTTCGATCAACCCCCGGTCCGGCACCAACTGGGAGGCCGTCGGCGTCGCGCCCGACATCGCGGTGCCGGCGGTAGCAGCGCTGGACCATGCCCTGGAGCTGGCCCGAAAACTGTCGGCCTGACCGGGCAACGAAAGCCGTCCCGGCGGCGTCTCCTTGAGACGGATTAGCCCTTTTTGTCGGGAGAGGCCATGAACAGAACCAAGTCGCTGGCGGCCGCGCTGCTCGCCGTGCTCGCCCTCGCCGCCCTCGCCCCGTCGGCCGGCGCCGCACCCAGCGACACCACCGCGTACCTGACCAACATCCGCGTCGGGGCGCACCCCACGACCGACCGGGTGGTGCTCGACCTGACCAGCCTGCCCGCCTACAACTACAGCTTCGCACCGAAGCTGACGTACGACCCGAGCGGCAAGCCGGTGAACATCCCCGGCGCCACGTTCATGGACCTCGTGATGCACGGCGCGGCCGCGCACGACGACAACGGCAACCTCACCTACACCGGCCCGCAGACCATCCTGACCCCGCAGCTGACCAACGTGCAGGCGGTCGCGATCATCGGCGACTTCGAGCACGTGCTCAGTGTCGGCCTCGGTCTCAAGCACTCGGCAGGCGTCCACGTTTTCACTCTCACGGCGCCGAATCGCCTGGTAATCGACGTGGACCACTGATCGCGCGCAGTGATCACCGCACCACTCCTTTGACCGATGACCCCGCCGCCGCCAGCCCGTACGGTGGGCGCGTCAGGGTCCCCTAACTGGGAGGTTGGCTATGGAGAGCGGTCTGCTGATCGAGGTTGAGAAGCTGGACGCCGCCGTCGACCGCGGCAAGGCCAACGGCGCCGTTGCCGACAACGACGGCAACGACTGAGTGACCGGCATTCCCACACTGGCTGACCTCGTCGCACCGATCGAGGTCAGCCAGTTCTTTGCCACGGTGCAGGGCCGGACGCACCGGCGGTTCGCCGGTCAGGCCGGCCGGTTCGCCCGGCTGCTGCCGTGGGCGGACCTCAACCGCGCGCTGCGCCAGCACCGCCTGGACTTCCCGCGCCTGCGGCTGGCTCAGGACGGCTCCGTGGTGCCCGTGCACACGTACACCGAGATGGTGGACACGCGCCGCAACGGGCAGGTTCCGCGGCTGCTCAACGCCCCGCTGTCCGAGCGGCTGCGGGCCGGCGCGACCCTGGTGCTCGACTCCGTGCAGGAGATGTTCGAGCCGGTCGGCGACCTGGCCGCCGGGCTGGAGCACGACCTGCGGGAGAAGATCCAGGTCAACCTGTACGCGGGCTGGGGAACCACGCACGGCTTCGACGTGCACTGGGACGACCACGACGCGTTCATCATCCAGATCGCCGGCCGCAAGCGCTGGCGTATCCACGGCGTGAGCCGCCCGTTCCCGCTGATGCGGGACACCGAGCTGCCGCAGCGGCCCGAGGGCGAGCCGATCGACGACTTCATGATGGAAGACGGCGACGTGCTGTACCTGCCGCGCGGGCACTGGCACGACGTGTCGGCCGTGGGGGAGCAGTCGCTGCACCTCACCATCGGCTTCAACCGAGCGACCGGCGTCGACATGGTGGCGTGGCTGGCCGACCAGATGCGCGTGGACGAGGTGTTCCGCGAGGACCTGCCCCGGTTCGCCCCGGCCGAGGAACGCGCCCAGCGGGCCAGGGCGATCCGCGAGCAGCTGGTGGCGGCGCTGACCGACGACGTGGTGGACCGGTTCCTGGCCGATCGCGACGCCCAGGCGCCCGCGCACAGCCGGCTCGGCCTGCCGTTCACGGCGACGCCCGGCCTGCTGCCCGAGGGCGATGAGGCGGAGGTGCTGCTGGTCGTGCCCCGGGCGGTCCTTGAGCACGGGAACGGCACGGTCGCGCTGGCCGCGGCCGGGAAACGCCTAGTCTTCGCCGCCGCCGCGGGGCCGGTTCTGGAGGCCCTGCTGCCCGCGCAGCCGTTGTCCGTCAAGACGTTGGTCGAGCTCGCGGCCCCGGCCCTCGATCGTGGGACCGTCCGGGCCTTGTTGGGCGAGTTGGTGACACACGGCGTGCTCTCGCCGCGATAGCTGTGTAAGATTAGGTATGCCTAAGGTAACTTCCGAGGATGCCGCACGAGGCTGTGCCTTCGTGACCAGGCTGCTCGGTGGCAACCCGGCCGGGACCGCGGCCCTGATGACCTCGTGGCTGCTCATCGAGCAGCCCGGGCCGTGGCCGGCCGACGCGCTGGAGAACGTGCTGACCGAGGCGTTCCCGGACGGGCGGATGGAGCAGTTGCGGGCCCGTGGCCTGCGGCCGCTGCTCATCCGCACGCCGGGACGCCACCAGCGTGACCAGCAGGCATCGCGAACGGTTTTCGTCGCCAGCGGCGTGCCCGGGGCCCGTTGGCTGGAGCGACTGGTGATCGAGGACCTCTCGGAGCTCGCGGCCATCGACCTGGAGGCCGTCGTCGACGGTCGTGCCGGCCACGGCGAGCCGGTGGCCGGGCCGCTCTTCCTGGCGTGCACCCATGGTGCCAAGGACATGTGCTGCGCCGTGCTCGGCCGCCCCGTCGCCGCCGCACTGGCCGAGAACCACCCCGGCCTGTCGTGGGAAGTCAGCCACGTCGGCGGGGACCGCTGGGCCGGCAACCTCCTGGTCGTGCCGGACGGTTTCCTGCACGGGCAGCTCACGCCGGCCGAGGCCGTGCTGGTCGCCAAGGACGCCCTGAAGGGCCAGGTGCAGCTGGAGCAGCTGCGCGGCCGGACCGCGTCGCCGACCCAGTGGACCCAGTACGCGGAGATCGTCGTCCGCCGGCACGCCGGGCTCCGCGGCCTCGACGACGCCGTGGCCACCGGTGAGCGGCTCAACGCCGATGACACCCGAACGGTGACCGTTCGCTGCCCGTTCGGGGTGTACGAGGTGACGGTCGGTCGCGAGCCGTCGGAGCGCGCCGGCACCAGCCGCTGCGCCGGCCGCGTCGCCCCCACCGGCTTCCAGGCCACCACCCCGCGGCTCCTCGCCACCGTCTGACCAAGATCAAGGGACCGATCCTGTCGTTGAACGTCAGGAAGGGCCCCTTCCTGACGTTGAACGTCAGGAAGGGGCCCTTCCTGACATCCTTGGCTTGCAAGATCAACTAGGCGGGGCGGAAAGGCTGGTCGGCGGGGGTGGGGAAAAAGGCGGGCGGTAGCCTTGCACCCTCCCCACGTTCTGCCTAGGAGGATCCGTGTCACCGGAGTGGATCACCGCGCTGGTGGTGGCCGCCGTCGTCGTCGTGCTGGCGGTGGTGGTCGTGTTGGTGATCGTGCTGGTCAAGCTCGGCCGCACGCTGGACGAGGCGACCAGGGCGATCCGCAAGGCGCACGAGAACAGCGAGCCGCTGTTCGTCGAGGCCAACACCACGCTGACCCACGTCAACACCCAGCTGGAGCGGGTGGACGGCATCACCGCGAACGCCAGGGCGGTCAGCGGCAACGTCTCCGCCCTCACGTCGCTGTTCACCGCGACCCTGGGCGGCCCGCTGGTGAAAGCGGCTGCGCTTTCCTACGGGATCAGCAAAGCTGTACGGGCCCGGCGCGCCAAGGCGGCCGGCATCCAGACGCGGCGACCCAGGCGCGGGAGGCGATGATGCGACGGCTGTTCTGGCTGGGCCTCGGCGTCGCCGCCGGTGTGGTCGCGACGCGTAAAATCGCTGGTATGACCTTCAGGGCCACCCCCGCCGGCGTCGCCGAGAACCTCGGTGACGCCATGCGCGAGATGGCCGGCGCCATCGGCACCTTCGGGGCCGACGTGCGCGCCGGCATGAGCGAGCGCGAGGACGAGCTGGCCCGCGACGTCCAGGAGAAGACCGGCTACAGCTACTCGCGTAGCGCCGAGGCGCGAGCGCGCAGGGCGGGCGGCAACTAGTTCCCGCCCGCCGTACCCGCGCCCACCTTCACCTGAACCCGCAAGGAAACACTGCCGTGCAGACCCACGAGATCATCAAGCGCTTCCGCGAGCACTTCGAACGCAACGGCCACACCGTCGTGCCCAGCGCCTCGCTCATCCTCGACGACCCGACGCTGCTGTTCGTCAACGCCGGCATGGTGCCGTTCAAGCCGTACTTCCTCGGCGAGGCCCCGGCCCCGTACAAACGCGCCACCAGCGTGCAGAAGGTCGTGCGCACGCCGGACATCGACGAGGTCGGCAAGACGACCCGGCACAACACGTTCTTCCAGATGGCCGGCAACTTCTCCTTCGGCGACTACTTCAAGGAAGGCGCCATCACGCTGGCCTGGGAGCTGATCACCAAGTCCCAGGACGAGGGCGGCTACGGCCTCGACCCCAACCGCATCTGGGTCACCGTCTACCAGGACGACGACGAGGCCATCGAGCTCTGGCAGAAGATCGCCGGCCTGCCCCCGGAGCGCATCCAGCGCCGCGACGGCCTGGACAACTACTGGGACATGGGCGTGCCCGGCCCCGGCGGCCCCTGCTCGGAGATCTACTTCGACCGTGGCCCCGAGCACGGCAAGGACGGCGGCCCGGTCGCCGACGAGGACCGGTACCTGGAGATCTGGAACCTGGTCTTCATGCAGGACGTCCGGGGCGAGCAGAGCCCCAAGTACGGCCACAAGCCGATCGGCGAGCTGCCGGCCCGCAACATCGACACCGGCATGGGCGTCGAGCGCGTGGCCATGATCCTGCAGAACGTCGAGAACGTCTACGAGACCGACCTGATCCGGGCCGTGATCACCAAGGCCGAGCAACTGTCCGGCAAGCGCTACGGCGACAACGAGGTCGACGACGTCCGCTTCCGGGTCATCGCCGACCACGCCCGCAGCGGCATCATGATCGTCAACGACGGCGTCACGCCCGGCAACGAGGGCCGCGGCTACGTGCTGCGCCGCCTGCTGCGCCGCATCGTGCGCTCCTCCCGCCTGCTCGGCATCACCGAGCCGGTGCTGGGCACCTTCGCCGCCGTCGTGCGGGACGAGATGGGCCCGTCCTACCCCGACCTGGTCACCGGCTTCGAGCGCACGCAGTCGGTGGTGCAGGGCGAGGAGAACGCCTTCCTCACCACGCTGACCGCCGGCTCGCGCATCTTCGAGACCGCCGCCGACGAGATCCGCTCGGCCGGCGGCACGCTGGTGCCCGGCGACAAGGCCTTCCAGCTGCACGACACCTACGGCTTCCCGATCGACCTGACCCTGGAGATGGCCGCCGAGCAGGGCCTCAAGGTCGACGAGGACGGCTTCCGCAAGCTGATGGCCGAGCAGCGGGCCCGGGCCAAGGCCGACGCCGCCAGCCGCAAGACCGGCCACGGCGACAAGACCGTGTACCGCGAGCTGCTGGAACTGGGCGCCACCGAGTTCACCGGCTACCAGGAGCTCGACACCGAGGCCACCGTCCGTGGCCTGATCCGCGAGGGCCAGCGGGTGCGCAGCGCCGGCGAGGGCGAGATCGTCGAGGTCGTGCTGGACCGCACGTCCCTGTACGCCGAGTCCGGCGGCCAGGACAGCGACGCCGGCGTGATCGTGGCCGACGGCGTCGAGCTGGAGGTCGTCGACGTCCAGAAGGTCGCCCGCAAGCTGTGGGTGCACCAGGTGCGGGTCCGCTCCGGCGAGGTCGTCGAGGGCCAGCACGTGCTGGCCAAAGGTCGACCCCGACTGGCGCGTCGGCGCCCGCCAGGGCCACTCCGGCACGCACATCGTGCACGCCGCCCTGCGCGAGGTGCTCGGCCCGAAGGCCCTGCAGAGCGGCTCGTACAACAAGCCCGGCTACCTGCGGCTGGACTTCGCCTGGCAGGGCGGCCTGTCGCCGGAGACCCGGTCGGAGATCGAGGAGGTCTCCAACCTGGCCGTGCGTCGGGACCTGCCGGTGCGCGTGCTGTACGGCAGCATCGAGGAGGCCCGCGAGCGCGGGGCCATCGCCCTGTTCGGCGAGACCTACGACGAGACCGTGCGCATGGTGGAGATCGGCGGTCCGTGGTCGCTGGAGCTCTGCGGTGGCACGCACGTGGAGCACTCGTCGCAGATCGGCCCGATCACGATGATCGGCGAGTCCTCGGTCGGCTCCGGTGTGCGCCGCGTCGAGGCCTACGTCGGCATGGAGGCCTTCCGCTACCTGGCCCAGGAGCGGGCCCTGGTGCAGAACCTGGCCGGCATGCTCAAGGTGCCCGACGCCGAGGTGCCGGGCCGGGTCGAGGCCCTGGTCGAGCGGCTGCGCGTGGCCGAGAAGGAGCTGGAGAAGCTGCGCGGCGCCCAGCTGCTGTCCTCGGCCGGCACGCTGGCCGGCAACGCCGAGGACCTGGGCGGCACGTTCCTCGTGGCCGCCGCCCCGGAGGGCGTGGCCGGCAACGACCTGCGCACGCTGGCCATGGACGTCCGCAACAAGCTGGGCGACAAGCCCGGCGTGGTCGCCCTGTTCTCGGCCGTCGACGACAAGGTCAGCTTCGTCGTGGCCACCACGGCCGCCGGCCGGGACAAGGGCCTGGCCGCAGGCAAGCTGGTGCCGGTGTTCGGCCCGGCCATCGGCGGCCGCGGCGGCGGCAAGCCCGACCTGGCCCAGGGCGGCGGCACCCACCGGGTGGCATCGCCGAGGCCATCGCCGCCCTGCGGACCGAGATCCGCAAGTGAGCGAGCTTGCGAGCTCACCATTCAGCACTGCGGCTGGAGCCGCGGGTCGACGAGCGCTATTGAGGAGTGCCCGTGGCTCGTAGCAAGGACAAGCGGCGGTCCGGTCCCGAGTTCCTCTCGGGGCCCGGCCGCCGTCTTGGCGTCGACGTCGGCTCGGTGCGGGTCGGCGTCGCGTTGAGCGATCCGTCGCCGATGCTGGCGTCTCCGCTGGTCACGCTGCCGCGTGAGGGCAGCGTGGACGCCCTGGTGGCCCTGGCGGGGGAGCACGAGGTCGTCGAGATCGTCGTCGGCCTGCCGCGGACGCTGGCCGGCCGGCACGGCACGGCGGCCGAGATCACCACCGAGTTCGCCGGTCAGCTCGCTGAACGGCTCGACATGCCGGTGCGTCTAGCCGATGAGAGGCTGACCACGGTCACCGCGACCAGGGTGCTCGCCGACGCCGGCGTGCGTGGTCGGCGGCAGCGTGCCGTCGTCGACCAGGCTGCCGCCGTGGAGATCCTCCAGGCGTGGCTGGACGCGCGGGCCGCCGCACTGGCCAGGGAGGGCAGGTCGTGAACGACGTCGATCGCGACGGTGTTGACCAGCAGCACGAGGACAGCGACCTCGACCTGTTCGACAGCGGCGAGGACACCCCCGCGAAACGGGCCAAGCCGCGGCGCAAGCTGATCCTGCTGGCCATCGTCGCGGTGGTGCTGATCGGCGGCGGCTGGGGCGCCTACTACGGCGCCGGCGCCTACCTCGGCATCGGCGGCTACGGCAACTACGGTGGCGACGGCGACTCGGACGTGCTGGTCCAGGTCGACAACGGCGCCACCATCACCGACATCGCCGAGACGCTGCGGTCCAAGGACGTGGTGCGGACCGTGCGGGCGTTCCTCAACGCCTCCGCCGGCAACGCCGAGGTCGGCAACGTGCAGCCCGGCTTCTACGTCATGAAGACGCACATGTCCGGCGAGGCCGCCGTGACCCGCATCGTGTCGGCGGCCAGCCGCGTCGGCAACGTGCAGATCAAGGCCGGCACGCAGCTCGACGACACCAAGAACCCCGACAACTCCGTGAAGCCGGGCATCCTGTCCCAGCTGGCCTCGGCCAGCTGCGTGACGCTCAACGGCGACAAGAAGTGCGTGTCGGCCGACGACGTGCACAAGGCCGCGCAGACCGCCGACCTGGCCAAGCTGGGCATCCCGTCCTGGGCCGTGCCCGACGTGTCCAAGGCGCCCCCGGTCAACCGGCTGGAGGGCCTGATCGTCTCCGGCGTGTACGACGTGCGGCCGGGCACCGACGCCGTGACGCTGCTGCGGTCCGTGCTGTCGCAGTCCGCGGCCAAGCTGGCGACCCTGCCGCAGACCTCGCAGGACACCGGCATGACGCCGTACCAGATCCTGGTCATCGCCTCGCTGATCGAGCGTGAGGCCATCACCTCGGACTTCGCCAAGGTGTCCCGGGTGATCTACAACCGGCTGGCGCAGGGCATTCCGATGGGCGACGACTCCACCATCAACTACGTGCTCGACCAGCCGCTGATCAGGACGTCCGACGAGAACCGGGACCGGCCGGGGCCGTACAACACCTACCTCAACCACGGCCTGACGCCGACGCCGATCTCGTCGCCGAGCCAGGACGCCCTCGCCGCCGCGCAGAAGCCGGCCGACGGCCCGTGGCTGTTCTTCGTCAAGTGCGACAAGGACGGCAACTCCTGCTTCGCCGTCACCCAGGCCGAGCAGGACGCCAACGCCGACAAGGCCAAAGCGGCGGGAGCGTTCTAGGTGGGTTCACGTCAGGCGGCGGTCCTGGGCTCGCCGATCGAACACTCGTTGTCGCCCGTGTTGCACGGGGCCGCCTATCGGGAGCTCGGGCTCGCGGACTGGACCTTCTCGCGGGTCCTGTGCACCGCTGAGGAGCTGCCGGGCTTCGTCGACGGTCTCGGGCCGGAGTGGGCCGGGCTGGCCGTGACGATGCCGGGCAAGCGGGCCGCGTTGTCCTACGCCGTGGAGCGCACCCGGGTCGCCGAGCTGGTCGGCGCCGCCAACACCCTGGTTCCCCGGGCCGACGGCGGGTGGTTGGCCGACTGCACCGACGTCGAGGGCGTCGTCGGCGCCGTACGGGCCGGCGGTGGTGTCGCCGCCGGCGGCCGGGCCGTGGTGCTCGGGGCCGGCGGGACCGCGACCGCTGCCCTGACCGCCTTGGAGGCCCTGGAGATTCCCTCGGCGACCCTCGTCGTCCGGGATCCCGCTCGGGCCGGGGAGGCGATGGCCTGTGCCGAGCGGGTCGGGCTGGAAGTGGACGTGATCCGCTGGGATTCGGCCGACTTCGCCGCGGTGTGCGGGGGAGCGGACCTGGTCGTCAGCACCGTGCCCACCAGCGCCGTCGAGCCCGTCGCCGGCGACATCGTCCGCGCCGGCTGCGTTTTCGACGCCATCTACCACCCGTGGCCGACGCCGCTGGCCGCAGCGGCCTCCGATCGAGGCACCCGGCTCGTCACGGGGCTGGACATGCTGCTGCACCAGGCCTTCGCTCAGGTCCGCTGGTTCACCGGCCAGGACGCCCCCCGCGCCGCCATGCGCTCCGCCCTCCGCGCCGCAACCTCCACAGCACTGGACCTCCCCGTCTGACCCCGCGAGTCCCGCTCTCCGTCACACCGAATTACGGTTTCGGACAGACACAGCAGTTATCCGTTGGTGCGCGTTCCGTGACGACTTTCGTAGTCAACCGGGCAGTTCCCTTGGGACGGTTGCCTTCCCGCCTATCCGGCCTCTTGACTTGCGTGATCGCCGGGCGGAGGGTGTGGCCACCAATTGGTGTAGACCAAACAGGGAGCTCGACATGCCCCGCATCAGAGGCAGGGTCGCCATCGCGGCGGCCGTGATCGCGATGGCCGGCCCGTTGCTGGCGGTCCCGGCCGTGGCCACGACTGCCAACCACCATCCCCGGCACGACGACGGCCGCGTCGTGTCGGCCTACTTCGCCGACTGGGACGTCTACGGACGCGCGTACAACGTCAAGGACATCCCGGCCGACAAGCTCAACGTCATCCAGTACGCGTTCGCCGCCCCGACCTTCGACAAGGCCAGCGGCGCGGCCGGGTGCTCCGTCCTGGACCCGTGGGCCGACTACCAGCGTCCGCTCGACGCCTCGCTGGCCGTCGACGGCGTGGGCGACGTGGCCGGGCAGCCGCTGTTCGGCAACTTCAACCAGATCCTCAAGCTGAAGAAGGCCCACCCCGGACTGCGGGTGGAGATCTCCCTCGGCGGCTGGACGAAGTCGACGTACTTCAGCGATGTCGCGGCCACCGAGCAGCGCCGGCAGGACTTCGTGAAGTCCTGTGTGGACACGTTCGTCAACGGCAACATCCCGGGCCTGGCCCCGGGCGCGGCCAAGGGTGTGTTCGACGGCGTCGACATCGACTGGGAGTACCCGACCCAGTTCGCCGGCGGCAACCCCGACGCCGGGCCGGCCGACAAGCACAACGCCACGCTGCTCATGCGGGAGTTCCGGCGCCAGCTCGGCCCGGACCACCTGCTGACGGCCGCGTTCCCGGCCACCTCCAAGGCCGGCGACTACTGGGAGCTCTCGGCCGCGATCGCGCCGATGGACTGGGTCAACGTCATGACCTACGACTACAATGTCCCCGGTGGTGGCGTGGCGGCCCCGGACACGCTGTTCACGCACAGCTTCCAGGACCCCAACGCGGGCGACCCGTCCTGGAACACCGTCGGCACGGTGCAGTACTACCTGGCCGCCGGGATCCCGCCGAACAAGGTCGTTGTCGGCGTTCCCTTCTACGGCAACCAGTACCTGCGCTCCGGTGGCCTGTGGCAGCCGTCCGACAACAGCGGCCTGGACCCCAACAGCCTGGTTCCGGACCAGAAGCCCCAGCCCTCGTACCACGACCTGGTCGACACGGCCAAGATCGTCGGTGCCGGCGGCTACACGGCCAACTGGGACGCCCGGGCCGGTGAGCCCTGGCTGTACAACCCGGCCGGCGTCCACAACCTGTGCTCCGCCTTCAACGCCGACGGCACCTGCGCCACCCCTTACGTGGCCTCGGTTCCGACCGTGATCGCCTACTCGGACCCCAAGTCCATCGGTGAGCGCACCACGCTCATCAAGGGCTGGGGCCTGCGGGGCGCCATGGCGTGGGAGATCAGCCAGGACTCCGACAACCACGCGCTCATCTCCGCGCTGTCGCCGTTGCTCCACTGAGGACGGTTCGGTCACACGCGAGCCCCGCCCGGGACCGGTTCCCGGGCGGGGCTCGATGTTTGTGGCCGGCCGCCGGCTATGCCGATCGGTTGTGCTCGAAACCGTGTTTCGGTGTGACGCTGGGCGGGACTCGCGGGGGTGAGATAGGCGAAGGCCGCCGGCCCTGGAAGCAGGACCGGCGGCCTTGGAGTGGGCCAGGAGCTCACTCGCCGTCGAGATCGGTGGTGATGATGTCGGCGACGGCGGCAAGGGCCTCATCGGCCCCGGCGCCCTCGGCGGACAGGATCACCTCGTCACCGTGCATGGCGCCCAGCGTCATGAGGCCCAGGACGCTGGCGGCGTCGACCTGCTCGCCCCCCTCCTTGCGGATGGCGACGGGCACGGCCTGACCGGAGGCTGCCTTGGCCAGCAGGGCGGCCGGCCGAGCGTGCAAACCCACCTTGCTGGCCACGGTGACCCGAATTTCCGGCATGGTCTTCCCTTTCGTGCGGTGTGGCGGACCTGGCCGGTCCTACTTGGACTGACGACGCGAGGAGGTCTCGGGGACGGAGCCGCCCTCGGCGATCTGGTCGTCGGCGTCGTCCTCGCGGCCCGGGGTGCGCAGGTTCCACCTGGTGATCACGAAGCTGAACACGAAGTAGTAGATCACGCCGTAGACCAGGCCTATCAGCAACAACAGCCACGGCTTCTGGGCGATGCCGATGTTCAGCACGAAGTCGATGGCTCCGGCCGAGAAGTTGAAGCCGTCGTGGATGCCCAGGGCGTTCACCAGGGCCAGCGAGGTGCCGGTCAGGATCGCGTGGATGATGTACAGCGGCCACGCGACGAACATGAACGAGAACTCGATGGGCTCGGTGACACCGGTCAGGAACGCGGTGAGGGCGGCCGAGATCATGATGCCGCCGACGACCTTGCGCTGAGAAGGCTTGGCACAGCGCCAGATCGCGAGCGCGGCGGCCGGCAGGGCGAACATGAAGATCGGGAAGAAGCCCGTCATGTACGAGCCGGCGGTCGGGTCGTGGTGGAAGAACCGGGTCAGGTCGCCCGTGTACTGCTTGCCGTCGGTGTCGGTGAAGCTGCCGGTGAGGAACCACACCACCGAGTTGACGACGTTGTGCAGGCCGAACGGGATGAGCAGGCGGTTGACCACGCCGTAGATGCCGCCGCCGATGACCGGGTTGCCGGCGATGGCATTGCCGAACGCGGTCAGGCCCTGGTTGAAGATGGGGTACAGCAGGCCGAAGATCACACCGAGGACCAGCAGCACCAAGGAGTTCACGATCGGCACGAAGCGACGACCGCCGAAGAACGCGAGGTACGGGGGGAGCTTGGTGCGGTAGAAGCGCTGCCACATCAGGGCGGACACGATGCCCACCACGATGCCGGCGAGCACGCCGTAGGGCCAGCCTCCGGGCGGCGCGGGGGTGTCGCCGACCTTCTTGGCCACGACCGGCGCGAACACCTGGATCACCTGGGTGAACACGACGAAGCCGACGACGGCGGCCACGGCCGTCGAACCGTCGCCCTTGCGGGCGAAGCCGACGGCGATGCCGACGGCGAACAGCAGTGGCAGGTAGTTGAACAACCCACCACCGGCCGCCACCAACACCTTGGCGACGTCCTGCATGAATTCGTTCTTGAAGCTACCGAGCAGGTCGTCCTGACCGAGCCGCAGCAACAGGCCGGCGGCGGGCAGCGTCGCGATCGGCAGCATCAGGCTCCGGCCGAGGCGCTGCAGCCCGGCCAGACCCTTGTTGCTGCCGGCCACCGTGGGGGCGCTGGCACTCATCGGTTTCCTCCGTGGGCGGAAAGCGGACCGGAACCCGGGTCGCCCCGGTCCAATTGCATGGTTACCTGGTAGAGGTCGCCCCGGTACCAGGACGTCATGTCCTCGATGGCCTCGCCCTCCGCGGTCGAGATCCGTCGGAACACCAGCACCGGAGAACCGGTGCGCACCCCCAGCAGTCGAGCGGTGTCGCGGTCGGCCGCCTCGGCCCACACGGTCTGCCGGCCATGGCTGAGCTGCACTCCGAAATGCTCGGCCATGAGCGTGTACAGCGACCGGGTCAGGTCGAGGTCGAGCAAGCCGGGGAGACGACTTGCGTTGTACCAACCGCGTTCCACCGCCAACGGCGTGCCGTCGGCCCGGCGCAGCCGGAACAACCGGTACGCCGAGTCGGTCGGCTCCAACCCCAGCGCGGCGGCTGCGGCCGGAGGCGGCGTCTCGTGGGCGCACGACAGCACCTCGGTGCCGGGTTCGTGCCCCCGTCGGCGCATGTCGTCGGTGAAGGACTCCAGATAGAGCTGGGCCTCCATCCGCCGCTGCGCGGTGAACGTGCCACGACCACGCGCCCTGGCCAGAAGTCCCTCGGAAACCAGCTGTCCCACCGCGGCCCGCACCGTGAGACGCGACACGCCGTACTGCTCGGCCAGGTCGCGTTCGGACGGGATCGGCGAGCCCGGGGGCAGGTCCTGCTGGGCCAGCTTCCGAAGGATTTCCCGCAGCTGGGCGTGCTTGGGCTTGGGGCCGTCGACGATCCGGTCCGGGATGCCCGAAGCGCCCTCGAACACGGCCATCGCACCTCCCGCTGATTCGTCTCGATTCGGCCCCACCTGTCGATCCTCGCCGCGAACATTGGTACGTTCCGGTCTAGACCAGTGGTGCGGGGAGGATGCGCCGCCGGGCGACCGGGTGTCAACCGCCGTTACGAGTTCGTGCCACGGGCGGAGACCATCCGGCCGACTCGCGTACGACTGGCGGACCGGTGTCCACAACCGACTAGTGAGAGCAGGCGACGAGATGGCAGACGACAGGGCAGCGCGCATCCTGGCCGCGATCGGCGGCGCTGACAACATCATCGAGATCGAGCCGTGCATCACGCGGCTGCGCTGCGAACTCGAGGACGGGTCCAAGGTGGACGAGGCCGAGCTCAAGGCGATCGGCGCGCACGGCGTGATGCGGGCCGGTTCGGTGGTGCAGATCATCGTCGGACCGGAGGCGGACACCATCGCCAGCGACATCGAGGACTTGCTGTGACGGAGCTTGCGAAGTCACCATTCAGCACTGCGAGCCGGCTCAGCGAGCCGCCGAGCGTCAGCGAGGTGGCGCGATGAGTGTCAAGGTCCTCAGCCCGGTCAAGGGTGTGCTGGCGCCGATCACCGAGGTCCCGGACCCGGTGTTCGCGCAGGCGATGGTCGGCCCCGGCCTGGCCGTACACCCGGAGTTGACCGCAGGCGACGCGGTGTCCCCGGTGGACGGCACGATCGTCACGTTGCACCCGCACGCGTTCGTGGTCGCCACCGCGGACGGCGCGGGGGTGCTGGTGCATCTGGGCATCGACACGGTCAAGCTCAAGGGCGAGGGCTTCACCCTGCACGTGGCCAAGGGCGACACGGTCCGCGCCGGCCAGCCGGTCATCGGCTGGGACCCGAAGGCGATCGAGGACGGCGGCCGCTCGCCGATCTGCCCGATCGTCGCGCTGGACGCGACCGTGGAGAACCTGGTCGACATCCGCGAGTTCGGTCCGGTCGAGGCCGGCGACGCGCTGTTCACCTGGCAGCGCTGACCCGTCAGGCCGCGGTGGCCCTCCCGAAACCGGGAGGGCCGCCGAGCCGTCCCAAGTGGACGATGTGACCGCGGTCACGGTCCGGTCCCGGTCGCGGTGCGAGTTCACGACGGCGCGCGGGCGGGATGTGAAAGGATCCAGGGGTGCTGCGCTGGATCACCGCTGGAGAATCGCACGGACCCGCGCTGGTCGGTGTCCTTGAGGGCATGATCGCCGGAGTGTCCGTCACCACCGAGGAACTCTCGGTGCAACTGGCCCGTAGGCGGCTGGGCTTCGGCCGCAGCCCCCGCATGGACTTCGAGACGGACAAGGTCGAGTTCCTCGGCGGTGTGCGCCACGGGAGGACCCAGGGCGGGCCGATCGCCGTTCACATCGACAACGCCGAGTGGCCGAAGTGGCGGAAGGTCATGGCGGCCGACCCGGTCGACCCGGCCGAGCTGGAGGGGTCCGCGCGCAACGCGCCGCTGACCCGCCCCCGCCCGGGTCACGCCGACCTGCCCGGCATGCAGAAGTACGGCTTCGACGAGGCCCGGCCGGTCCTTGAGCGCGCGAGCGCCCGTGAGACGGCCGAGCGGGTGGCGCTGGGCACGGTGGCCCGCAACCTGCTGCGCCAGGTCCTCAACGCCGAGATCGTCAGCCACGTGGTGTCGATCGGTGCCGCCGAGTGCTCGCCGGACGCCCCGCTGCCCAAGCCCGAGGACCTGCCGGCGATCGACGAGAACCCGGTCCGCGCGTTCGACGCCGCCGGCACCGAGGCCATGGTCGCCGAGGTCGAGGCGGCCAAGCGGGACGGCGACACGCTGGGCGGCGTCATCGAGGCGATCGTCTACGGCCTGCCGCCGGGCCTGGGCTCGCACGTGCACTGGGACCGCCGCCTCGACGCGCGCCTGGCCGGCGCGCTGATGGGCATCCAGGCGATGAAGGGCGTGGAGATCGGCGACGGCTTCACCACGGCCCACCGCCGCGGCAGCCAGGCCCACGACGAGATCGACCGCGGCCCGGGCATCACCGGCGTGACGCGGCGGTCCAACCGGGCCGGCGGCCTGGAGGGCGGCATCACCAACGGCGAGCCGCTGCGGGTCCGCGTCGCGATGAAGCCCATCTCGACGGTGCCGCGCGCGCTGGCCACGGTCGACGTCGTCACGGGCGAGCCGGCGGTGGCGATCCACCAGCGTTCCGACATCTGCGCGGTGCCCCGGGCCGGCGTGGTCGTGGAGTCCGTGGTGGCGCTGGTGCTGGCCGACGCGCTGCTGGAGAAGTTCGGCGGCGACTCGCTGGGCGAGACCCGCCACAACGTCGAGGGCTACCTGAAGTCGCTGCAGGACCGCTGGTGAGTCCTCGCGCAGTGGTGGTCGGCCCGCCGGGTGCGGGCAAGACCACGGTCGGCGAGCTGCTGGCCGAGCGGCTGGGCGTGCCCTTCCGTGACGTCGACGCGGACATCGTCGAGCTGGCCGGCAAGTCCATCTCCGACATCTTCACCGACGACGGCGAGGCGGAGTTCCGACGCATCGAGTGCGATGCGGTGGCCCACGCGCTGGTCGAGCACGAGGGCGTGCTGGCCCTGGGCGGCGGCGCGGTGATGGCCGAGGTCACGCGCAAGCTGCTGGCCGAGCACACCGTGGTGTTCCTCAACGTCGGCATGGCCGAGGGTGTGCGCCGCACCGGCCTGTCCACGGCCCGCCCGCTGCTGGCCGGCGTGAGCCCGCGGGCCACGTTCAAGGCGCTGCTGGACGAGCGGCTGCCGCTGTACCGCGAGGTTGCCACCGTCGAGATCACCACCGACAAGCACGAGCCGGCCGGCATCGTCGACCAGATCCTGGCCGCACTCACCGAGGGAAAGTGATGTCCGAACCGACCCGGATCCACGTCGCCGCCGAGCACCCGTACGACGTGATCGTCGGCCGCGGGCTGCTGGGCGATCTGGTCGACACCCTCAAGGGCGTGCCGACGGTCGCGATCCTGCACCAGCCGACGCTGACCGCCACGGCCGAGGCCGTGCGGGAGGAGCTGGAGGGGGCCGGCATCGACGCGCACCGGGTGGAGATCCCGGACGCCGAGGACGGCAAGGCCCTGGCGGTGGCCGGCTTCGCGTGGGAGGTGCTGGGCCGGATCGGCCTGGACCGCACGGGCGCGGTGATCGGCCTCGGCGGCGGCGCGGTGACCGACCTGGCCGGTTTCGTCGCCGGCACGTGGCTGCGCGGCGTGAAGGTCGTGCACGTGCCGACCACGCTGCTGGGCATGGTGGACGCGGCGGTGGGAGGCAAGGCCGGCATCAACACCGACGCCGGCAAGAACCTGGTCGGCGTGTTCCACGAGCCCACCGCGGTGCTGGTCGACCTGGCGACGCTGGAGACGCTGCCGGCCAACGAGCTGGTGGCCGGCATGGCCGAGGTCGTGAAGGCCGGTTTCCTCGCCGACCCGCGCATCCTGGAGCTGATCGAGGCCGACCCCAAGGCGGCCGTGGACCCGACCGGCGACGTCATCGGCGAGCTGGTCGTGCGGGCCATCCAGTACAAGGCCGACGTGGTGTCGAGCGACCTGCGAGAGGCCGGGCAGCGGGAGTTCCTCAACTACGGCCACACCATGGGCCACGCGATCGAGCGCCGGGAGCGCTACCGCTGGCGTCACGGCGCGGCGGTCAGCGTGGGCCTGGTCTTCGCGGCGGAGCTGGCCCGGCTGGCTGGCCGGCTGGACGACGCGACGGCCGATCGGCACCGCTCGGTGCTGACCTCGCTGGGCCTGCCCGTGAACTACGAGCCGGGCGCGCTGCCGCAGCTGCTGGAGGGCATGCGCAACGACAAGAAGACCCGGGCCGGCGTGCTGCGATTCGTGGTGCTGGACGGCCTGGCCCGGCCGGGACGGCTGGAGGGTCCGGACCCGAGCCTGATCGCCGCCGCCTACTCCGTGATCGCCGGCGACGACGCGCCGAGCGGAAAGGTGCTTCTGTGACCGAGCTTGCGAGGGCACCATTGAGCACTGGGACTTGGGTCGCAGGCCCGCCGAGCGCTAGCGAGGTGGTCCTGTGACCGAGCTTGCGAGGGCACCATTGAGCACTGGGACTTGGGTCGCAGGCCCGCCGAGCGCTAGCGAGGTGGTCCTGTGAGTCGGGTTTTTGTTCTCAACGGTCCTAATCTGGGCCGGCTCGGCGCGCGGGAGCCGCTGATCTACGGCAGCACCACCCACGCCGACCTGGTCGAGCTGTGCGTCGGCGCCGGCAAGGAGCTGGGCCTGGACGTCGAGGTGCGGCAGACCGACTCCGAGGGCGAGATGATCGGCTGGCTGCACGAGGCGGCCGACGCCGGCATCCCGGTGGTGCTCAACGGCGCCGCCTGGACGCACTACTCGATCGCCATCCGGGACGCCTGCTCGCAGCTGACCTCGAAGCTGGTCGAGGTGCACATCAGCAACATCCACAAGCGCGAGGAGTTCCGCCAGCACAGCGTGATCTCCGCGGTGGCCGACGGCGTGATCGCCGGGCTCGGCGTCGACGGGTACAAGCTGGCGCTGCGGTGGGTGGCCGACCACATGTAACCCACACGGGTGACCGGATTCCCTAGACTGGCCGGGATTCGCTGTCACCCGATCGTGGAGGTCGCCCCGGCATGCCGAGACCCATCAGGGCCATGGCGCGCACGATCGGCTGTCTGGCGGCCGTGGTCGTGCTCGCGGCGTGCGGCAGCGCCGAGGGCATCACACCGCCCGCGCCGACGGAGCCGACGGCCGTGCGGAAGCGGCCCGACCAGCCGCCGGCCGACGCGGCGGAGGCGGCGTTACGCACCGACCGGGCCAGACAGGGGGCCGGCACGCTGGTGTCCGGCGGGCCAGCCGCGCCGTACAACTACGCCCCGACCGCGCTGCTCGACGGCGGTCGGTATCGGATCTGGTGGTGCAGTCAGCTTCCCGACGTCGGGGCGCCCGGCGACGACGTGCTGACCGCTTCGGCCGATTCGGTGCGGGGGCCCTTTCCCGACGGAACGGCCGTGCTGCACGGTTCAGGGGCCGGGTTCGACGCCGTGCACACCTGCGACCCGTCGGTCATTCGGGTGAACGGCGTCTACTACATGTACTACACGGGCGCGGCCGGCGACGGCGCCCTGGTCAACTCCATCGGCCTGGCCGTCAGCGCCGACGGCGTGAACTGGCAGCGCCGGCCCGATCCGGTCGTGCCGGCGTCCATGGACAAGCAGCGGGCCAACACCTACGGGGTCGGTCAGCCGTCCGTGCTGCACCTCGACGGCTGGTTCTACCTGATGTTCACCGACACCACCGGCCAGGCTGCCAACACCGCCGGCGCCGGACAGTTCGTGCTGCGGTCGCCGGATCCCGCATTCGGCTCCGCCGTGCAGGCGTTGACCCCCAACGGTTTTCAGGACGTCCCCAGCACGAAGGCCCAGCGTTCGTTGTCGGTGGCCAACGCCTACAGCGCCGACTGGATGTGGGTGGACGCCATGAACGCGTTCGCCATCGCCCACGAGGTCGACGGCAAGGGCACGGTGATCTCCTTCTGGGACAAGGATTTCACCACGCACCCGTACCAGGACGTGGTGCTCGGCGGCCGGTGGAAGGAGGGCCCCGGGCTGGTGCGCCGGGCCGACGGGCACGCGCCGGCCTCGCCCGAGGATCCCTGCGGCCGGGTGCCCCTCGACGTCGTGCGGGCCACCTCCGACGACGGCCCCGGGCCCACCGACCTGCGCCTGTTCGGCGTGGACATCGCCAACGCCGACGGCTGCAAGGTGCTGGCCACCGCCGACGGCGTCGCCATGCCGTCCTCGGATCGCATGATCGTCATGGTGTTCGGGGACCGGCTCGTGAAGATCGAGCGACGCTCGGTGTCGGCCGAGATCGCCGTGAAGGTGCTGGACCAGCCGGTGCCGGGCTTGGACTCGCTGCCCGTGGTCACGGTCATCAGGGCCGGCACGCCAGCCGTCCACGCGCCGGATCGGTCCTACGCGTTCGTGCTCGACGGCAAGCTCTGGCCGGTCGGCGCGGGGGCGGTGACGGCGAATTCGTCGCCCGTGAGCGAGATCAGCGACGCGGACTGGGACAGCCGCCCCAAGAGCGGCGACCTGTCAGCTTTCCGGGGGAACTAGGGACTGCTCCGGCCGCGCGAAGCGTGCGATCAGCAGCCCGATGCCCGCGGGCACCAACACCAGCAGGGCGATGAACGCCGCGCCTCCGGTGATGGCGACGGGCAGCGCCTCGGCCCCGGTGTCGTCGACGAACACGCCCTGGCCGATGACGCCCAGCACCCCGCCGACCGGCCCGGCCAGCAGCGCCGAGAAGAACCACACCATGCCGCTTCCCTCACGGCCCAGCCAGCCGTCGACGCCCGCCCACAGCACCGCCACGCCGACCAGCACGCCCAGCGCGGTCGGCCGCAGCCAGCCCACGGCGTTCGGATCGCCGGCGCGCACCCACGCCTCGGCGGTCTGCACCGCCGCATGCACCACGGCCAACACCAGCCCGCGCAGCAACCACGTCCTCATCCAGCCACCCTAACCCCCGCGAGTCCCGCCCAGCGTCACACCGAAATACGCGCCCAAGCAGACCGGCCCGCGGCAATAAGGTGGGGGTATGGGCGAGGTGCACGGGAAGCGGAGAGACGGACTGCGCAGGCTGCTCGAAGAGCACGCCCTGGACGGGCTGCTGGTGACCAATCTGCTCAACGTGCGCTATCTCACGGGCTTCACGGGGTCCAACGCGGCGCTGCTGGTCACCACGGACGGAGCGGTGTTCTGCACGGACGGCCGCTACGAGACGGTGGCCGAGACGCAGGTGCCGGACCTGGAGCGGGTGATCGAGCGCGACTGCGGCCTGACGCTGGCGGCCCGGGCCAAGGGCAGCACGGGGTTCGAGAGCGACCACGTCACGGTGGACGGCCTCAAGGACCTGACGGAGGCAGCCGGCCAAGAGCTGCGGAGGGCGCCGGGTCTGACGGCCGAGCTGCGGGTCGTCAAGGACGAGA
>NZ_KK037166.1:2303193-2313523 GCF_000568255.1 Kutzneria sp. 744 | reverse complement strand
GACGACGGCATGCGCGACCAGGGGGCCGAGGGACCCTCGTTCGCGACGATCGTCGCCGCGGGGGCGCACTCGGCGATCCCGCACCACGAGCCGACCGACGCGCAGCTCAAGGCCGGCGACCTGGTGAAGATGGACTTCGGGGCGCTGGTCGACGGCTACCACTCGGACATGACCCGCACGATGGTGCTGGGCCGCCCGGCCGGCTGGCAGACCGAGATGTACGAGCTCGTGGCGGCGGCCCAGCGCGCCGGCGTCCAGGCGCTGGCCCCGGACACGCCGCTGGCCGAGGTGGACGACGCGGCCCGCTCGGTGATCGCCGCCGCCGGCCGGTCCGAGCAGTTCATGCACGGTCTCGGACACGGCGTCGGCCTGGAGATCCACGAGGCTCCGGCACTGAGCAGGGCCGGTACCGGTACACTAGCCGCCGGCATGGCGGTCACCGTCGAGCCCGGAATCTACGTCCCCGGGCAGGGTGGCGTCCGCATCGAGGACACCCTCATCGTGCGCGAGGGTGCGCCCGAGCTGCTCACCCTGACCACGAAGGAACTCGTGGTCGTCTGACGCACGACCCGAAACACATTGGTCCGCGCACTGCGGCCCGTCCGCGACTACAGGAGATTCCACCACCGTGGCCACCACCAACGACCTGAAGAACGGCCTCGTGCTCAGCCTCGACAACGGGCTGTGGACCGTCATCGCGTTCCAGCACGTCAAGCCCGGCAAGGGCGGCGCGTTCGTGCGCACCACCCTCAAGCACGTGCTCAGCGGCAAGGTGGTCGACCGCACCTTCAACGCGGGCACCAAGGTCGAGACGGCCACCGTCGACAAGCGCGGCATGACCTACCTGTACAAGGACGGCGCCGACTTCGTCTTCATGGACGGCGACACCTACGACCAGATGACGATCCCGTCCGAGACCGTCGGCGAGGCCGCCAACTACATGCTGGAGAACACCGAGGCCATCGTCGCGGTGCACGAGGGCGTCGCGCTGTTCATCGAGCTCCCGACCTCGGTCGAGCTGGTCATCCAGCACACCGACCCGGGCCTGCAGGGCGACCGCTCCACCGGCGGCACCAAGCCCGCCACGCTGGAGACCGGCGCCGAGATCCAGGTGCCGCTGTTCGTCACCACGGGCGAGAAGGTCAAGGTCGACACCCGCGACGGCCGCTACCTCGGGCGAGTCAACGCCTGATGGGTGCCCGCAGCAAATACCGCAAACGCGCGGTCGACGTCCTGTACGAGGCCGACCTGCGCCGCGCGGACGCCGTGACCCTGCTCGCCGACCGGGTCGGCTCGCCCGACGTGCCCCCGGTCAGCGACTACACGATCGCCCTGGTCGAGGGCGTCACGGCCAACCGTGCGCGGATCGACGAGCTGATCTCCGAGCACGCCGAGGGCTGGACCCTGGCCCGGATGCCGGCGGTGGACCGCGCGGTGCTCCGGCTGGGTGTGTACGAGCTGCTGTGGGAGGCCGACGTGGACGACCCGGTGGCCATCACCGAGGCCGTCGAGCTGGCCAAGGAGCTGTCCACGGACGACTCGCCGCGCTTCGTCAACGGCGTGCTGGACAGCATCGCGCGCATCGCGGTGCACCTGCGCGCCGCCCTGTAACGCACAAGAGAACCTAGAAGGCCGCTCCGCCCGATGTTCCGGGTGGAGCGGCCTTCTGCGGTTTGTCCCCAGGCTGTGCGCGCGGTCGCGCTGCGAAAAACTCAGTCTTCCTTCGAGGGTCGAGCCTCAGGCGGCAGGACGCCCCAGTCGATGAGCTGCTCGGTGAGCTCGCCGGGGGTCATGTCGTAGATGATCGCCAGCGACCGCAGGTCCTCGGTGCGGATGGAGAGCACCTTGCCGTTGTAGTCGCCGCGCTGGCTCTGGATGGTGGCGGCGTAGCGGGCCAGCGGACCGACCTTCTCCGCCGGCAGCTGCTGGAGCCGCTCGAGGTTTATGACGATCTTCGTGGCCGGCTCGGCACCCGAGGGCACGCGGCCCTCGGGCAGCAGTTCGGCCACGGGCACGCCGTAGAAGTCCGCCAGCTCGGCCAGCTTCTGCACGGTGACCGCCCGGTCGCCGCGCTCGTAGGAGCCGACGACGACCGCCTTCCAGCGACCGCCGGACTTCTGCTCGACGCCATGCAGTGACAATCCCTGCTGCTGGCGGATGGCGCGGAGCTTGGCCCCCAACGCCTTGGCGTAATCGCCCATGTGGCGGTTCTCCGTTCATTCGCCCCGTCGGCCGGTAGTCATCGCCGCGGGGAGCCTGAGATCAATACGCAGAGTAATGGTCGCTCGCTGTCGTCACCAGGTCAAGCTGACTTCGCTGCGTCATGCGGGGGAGGGGGCCCCAACCACCCGTAAGGGCTACAGAGCGTGGCTGGTACCGTTGCCTCTGAGCTCGGCAAATGCCGGGCGACCCGACGTCCTTTAAGGACCCGTCCAGTGAGGCGGGGAAGGAGGTCCACCCGTGGCGCCGCGTGTTCGTGGCGCGACGGACCCGGCCGAGCGTGAGCTGCTCTCGGCCGGCGACGTCGCGCGCACCATCGCCCGAATGGCCCATCAGATCATCGAGAAGACGTCCCTGGGTGGCGAGCCAACCCGGCCCGTCGTCCTGTTGGGGATCCCCAGTCGGGGTGCGCCGCTGGCGCGCCGGCTGGCCGGACTGATCGCCGAGTTCAGCGACGTCCGCGTCCCCGTCGGCGCACTCGACACCACCCTCTACCGCGACGACCTGCGGCGACGGCCCAACCGCCCGCTGGAGTCGACCACGCTGCCCGAGGGCGGCATCGACGACTGCCTGGTCGTGCTGGTCGACGACGTGCTGTTCTCCGGCCGCACCATCCGCGCCGCCCTGGACGCCCTGCGCGACGCCGGCCGTCCGGCCTCGGTGCAGCTGGCCGTGCTGGTCGACCGCGGCCACCGCGAGCTGCCCATCCGCGCCGACTACGTAGGCAAGAACGTGCCGACCTCGCGCACCGAGGAGGTGCACGTCTGCCTCGACGAGCTGGACGGGCGCGACGGCGTGTACCTGCGACGGGAAGACCACCAGTGAAACACCTGCTCTCCACCGACGGCCTGGATCCGGCGCAGGCCACCGCGGTGCTCGACACAGCGGACACGCTCAAGCGCACGCTGCTGGGCCGTGAGGTGCGCAAGCTGCCGACGCTGCGCGGCCGCACCGTGGTCACGATGTTCTACGAGAACTCCACCCGCACCCGCGTCTCGTTCGAGGTCGCGGGCAAGTGGATGAGCGCCGACGTGATCAACGTGTCGGCCGGCGGCTCCTCGGTCGGCAAGGGCGAGTCGCTGCGCGACACGGCCCTGACGCTGTCCGCCGCCGGCGCCGACCTGGTGATCGTCCGCCACCCGGCCTCCGGGGCGGCCCACCGCCTGGCCGGCTGGCTGGAGGGCACCGGCACCGGCGTGGTCAATGCCGGCGACGGCATGCACGAGCACCCCACGCAGGCGCTGCTGGACGCGGCCACCCTGCGGGAGCGGCTCGGCACGATCGCCGGCCGGCGGATCGCGATCGTCGGCGACGTGCTGCACAGCCGGGTCGCCCGGTCCAACGTCCACCTGCTGACGGCGCTGGGCGCGGAGGTCGTGCTGGTCGCGCCGCCGACGCTGCTGCCGACCGGGGTGGAGAACTGGCCGGTGTCGGTCTCGCACGACCTGGACCCGGAGCTGCCGGCGCTGGACGCCGTGATGATGCTGCGCGTGCAGGCCGAGCGCATGCACGGGGGTTTCTTCCCGTCGGCCCGCGAGTACTCGATCGCCTACGGCCTCAGCGAGCGCCGGTTCAAGCAACTGCCGGAGCACGCCGTCGTGCTGCATCCGGGGCCCATGCTGCGTGGCATGGAGATCGCGGCGGCCGTCGCGGACTCGCCGCGCGCCGCCATCACCGAGCAAGTCCGCAACGGGGTGCACGTCCGCATGGCGGTCCTGTACCACCTGCTCGCGGGGGAGGAAGAAGCCGCATGATGCTGATCAAGGGAGTCCGTCTCTACGGCGAGGGCGACCCGGTCGACATCCTGGTGCGCGACGGCGTGATCGCCGAGATCGGCCCGTGGCTGGACGCCGCCAGCACCCAGGAGCTCACTCGCCAAGAAATGACGTTGGAGATCATCGACGCCGACGGGCAGATCGCGCTGCCCGGTTTCGTCGACCTGCACACGCACCTGCGTGAGCCGGGCCGCGAGGACACCGAGACGATCGCCACCGGTTCGGCCGCGGCGGCGCTGGGCGGCTACACCGCCGTGTTCGCCATGGCCAACACCGACCCGGTCGCCGACAACGCCGTGATCGTGGAGCACGTCTGGCGCCGCGGCCGGGAGGTCGGCCTGGTCGACGTGCACCCGGTCGGCGCGGTCACCGTCGGCCTCAAGGGCGAGAAGCTGGCCGAGCTGGGCACCATGGCCCGCAGCCAGGCAGGAGTGCGGGTGTTCTCCGACGACGGCCACTGCGTCAGCGACCCGCTGATCATGCGCCGGGCCCTGGAGTACACCAAGGCGCTGGACGGCGTGATCGCGCAGCACGCGGAGGAGCCGCGGCTGACCGTCGACGCGCAGGCCCACGAGGGCGAGCGGGCGGCAAGGCTGGGGCTGGCCGGCTGGCCGGCCGCGGCCGAGGAGTCGATCGTGGCCCGGGACTGCCTGCTGGCCAAGCAGACCGGGGCGCGGCTGCACGTCTGCCACGTCTCCACCGCCGGCACGGTCGACGTGCTGCGCTGGGCCAAGGAACGCGGCACCAAGGTCTCCGCCGAGGTCACGCCGCATCACCTGCTGCTGACCGACGAGCGCCTGGCCACGTACGACCCGGTGAACAAGGTGAATCCGCCGCTGCGCACCGAATCCGACGTGCAGGTGCTGCGGGAGGCGCTGGCCGAGGGTGTCGTCGACTGCGTCGCCACCGACCACGCGCCGCATGCGCCGCAGGACAAGGACTGCGAGTGGTCGGCCGCCCGCCCCGGCATGCTGGGGCTGCAGACGGCGCTGTCCATCGTGGTCGAGACGCTGGTGCGGCCGGGCCTGCTGGACTGGCGCGGCGTGGCCCGGGTGATGAGCGAGAAGCCGGCCGAGATCGCCGGCCTGCCCGACCAGGGCCGGCCCCTGGCCGTCGGCGAGCCGGCGACGTTGACGCTGGTCGACCCCCATGCCACGTGGACGGTGCGCGGGTCCGAGCTGGCCAGCATCGCCGGCAACACCCCGTTCGAGGGCATGGAGTTGCCGGGGGTCGTGCGCACCACGATGCTGCGCGGGCGGGTCACCGTGTCCGAGGGGAAGGTCCAGTCATGACGCGCCTCGTGTTGGTGCTGATCGTGGTGGCCTTCTTCGTGCTGTGCGCCGCCGCGATGTGGTGGGGCTGGCGCAACAAGGCCCGCCGGCAGGCGACGACGCTGCCGGCCTTCCCGGCCGCGCCGTCCGAGCTCGGCGGCGAGCTGCTGCCCGAGCAGAGCGGCGTGTACGTCAGCACCACGCTGGACGACAGCTGGCAGAACCGGGTCGCGGTGGGCGACGTCGGCTTCCGCTCGGAGGCGACGCTTCACCTGCACGACAAGGGTCTGCTCATCGACCGGGTGGGCGCGACCCCGGTCTGGATCCCCCGCGAGACGGTGCGGGACGCGCGGGTCGGCCAGGGGCTGGCCGGCAAGGTCATGTTCGGCGACGGCCTGCTCATCATCCGGTGGCAGGTCTCCGACCAGCTGCTGGACAGCGGGTTCCGGGCCGATGAGAAAGAGCACTACCAGGAGTGGGTGACCGCGCTGCGGTCCATGGCAGGCGTTGGAGGTGGCGCGCAGTGAGTGCTCGCGAGCAGGCCGCGTTGGTGGTCGAGGACGGCCGGGTCTTCCGCGGTGAGGCGTACGGGGCGCTCGGCGCGTCCCTGGGCGAGGTCGTGTTCTGCACGGGCATGACCGGGTACCAGGAGACGCTGACGGATCCCTCGTACCACGGCCAGATCGTGGTGCAGACGGCCCCGCAGATCGGCAACACCGGCTGGAACGACGAGGACGACGAGTCGTCGCGGATCTGGGTTTCCGGTTACGTGGTGCGGGATCCCGCCCGCCGCCCGTCCAACTGGCGGGCCACCGGCACGCTGGACGACGAGCTGGTGCGCCAGGGCGTCGTCGGCATCGCCGGCGTCGACACCCGCACCCTGACCCGGCACATCCGGGACAAGGGGGCCATGCGGGCCGGGGTGTTCTCCGGCGACGAGCTGTCCGATCTGGACACGATGCTGGCCAAGGTGAAGGCCGCCCCGCAGATGAGGGGCGCGGACCTGGCCGGCGACGTCACCACCGCGCAGACCTACGTGGTGCCGGCCGACGGCGAGCGCCGGTTCCGGGTGGCCGCGCTGGACCTGGGCATCAAGTCCAACACCCCGCGCATGATGGCCGCCCGTGGCATCGAGGTCCACGTGCTGCCGCTGACGTCGACCCTCGACGACATCCTCGCCGTCGAGGCGGACGGCGTGTTCCTGTCCAACGGCCCGGGCGACCCGGCCACCCAGGACCACGGCGTCGCGCTGACCAAGGGCGTGCTGGAGCGGCGGATCCCGCTGTTCGGCATCTGCTTCGGCAACCAGATCCTGGGCCGGGCGCTGGGCCGCGGCACGTACAAGCTCCAGTACGGCCACCGCGGCATCAACGTGCCGGTGATCGACACCGCCACCGGCCGCGTCGCCATCACCGCCCAGAACCACGGCTTCGCCCTGGAGGGCGAGCCGGGGGAGCGCTTCGACACCCCGTTCGGCGCGGCCACCGTGAGCCACTACTGCCCGAACGACGGCACGGTCGAGGGCCTGCGCTGCCTTGAGGCGCCCGCCTTCTCCGTGCAGTACCACCCGGAGGCCGCCGCCGGCCCGCACGACGCGGCCGCCCTGTTCGACGAGTTCTGCCAGCTGATGAGTGAGGCCCGCTGATGCCGAAGAGGACCGACATCTCCCACGTCCTGGTGATCGGCTCGGGGCCGATCGTGATCGGCCAGGCCTGCGAGTTCGACTACTCCGGCACCCAGGCGTGCCGGGTGCTGCGCGACGAGGGCCTGCGGGTCAGCCTGGTCAACTCCAACCCGGCCACGATCATGACCGACCCGGAGTTCGCCGACGCCACCTACATCGAGCCGATCACGGCCGAGTTCGTGGAGAAGGTGATCGCCGAGGAGCAGGCGCTCGGCCACCCGATCCAGGCCGTGCTGGCCACCCTCGGCGGGCAGACCGCGCTGAACACCGCCGTCGCCCTGCACGAGCGCGGCGTGCTGGAGAAGTACGGCGTCGAGCTGATCGGCGCCGACATCGACGCCATCCAGCGCGGCGAGGACCGCCAGCTGTTCAAGGACATCTGCGCCTCCGTCGGCGCCGAGACCCCGCGCAGCCGGGTCTGCAAGACGATGGAGGAGGTCCGCGACACCGTCGCCGAGCTGGGCCTGCCGGTGGTCATCCGGCCGTCGTTCACCATGGGCGGCCTGGGTTCCGGCATGGCGCACACCCCGGACGAGCTGGAGCGGCTGGCCACGGTCGGCCTGGACGAGTCGCCGGTGACCGAGGTGCTGATCGAGGAGAGCGTGCTCGGCTGGAAGGAGTACGAGCTCGAACTCATGCGGGACCGCAACGACAACGTCGTGGTCATCTGCTCGATCGAGAACATCGACCCGATGGGCGTGCACACCGGCGACTCCGTGACGGTCGCGCCGGCCATGACCCTGACCGACCGCGAGTACCAGCACATGCGCGACGTCGGCATCGACGTGCTGCGCGCGGTCGGCGTGGAGACCGGCGGCTGCAACATCCAGTTCGCCATCAACCCGCAGACCGGCCGCATGGTCGTCATCGAGATGAACCCGCGGGTGTCCCGGTCCTCGGCGCTGGCGTCGAAGGCCACCGGCTTCCCGATCGCCAAGATCGCGGCCCGCTTGGCCATCGGCTACACGCTGGACGAGATCCAGAACGACATCACCGGCGAGACCCCGGCCTCCTTCGAGCCGACCCTCGACTACGTGGTCGTCAAGGTGCCGCGGTTCGCCTTCGAGAAGTTCCCCGGCGCGGACCCGACGCTGACCACCACCATGAAGTCGGTGGGCGAGGCCATGTCCATCGGTCGCAACTTCTCCGAGGCGCTGAACAAGGCGCTGCGCTCCATGGAGACCAAGGACGCCGGCTTCTGGACGCGCCCCGATCCCGAGGGCGTCACCCTGGAGGACACGCTCAAGGCGCTGGAGCGGGGCCACGACGGCCGGCTCTACACCGTGGAGCGGGCGCTGCGGCTCGGGGCCTCGGTGGAGCAGGTGCACGAGGCGTCCGGCATCGACCCGTGGTTCATCGACCAGATCGCCGCCCTCGGCGAGCTCCGCGAGGAGATCGTGGACGCGGCCGTGCTGGACGAGGCGCTGCTGCGGCGTTCGAAGCGGGCCGGCCTGTCCGACCGGCAGATCGCGTCGCTGCGGCCGGAGCTGGCCGGCGAGGACGGCGTCCGCATCCTGCGGCACCGCCTCAAGGTGCGGCCGGTGTTCAAGACCGTGGACACCTGCGCCGCCGAGTTCGCCGCGCTCACGCCGTACCACTACTCGGCCTACGAGTCGGACCCCGCGGCCGAGACCGAGGTGCTGCCGCAGCGGGAGAAGCCCAAGGTGCTGATCCTGGGCTCCGGGCCCAACCGCATCGGGCAGGGCATCGAGTTCGACTACTCCTGCGTGCACGCGGCCATGGAGCTGCGGCGGGCCGGGTTCGAGACCGTGATGGTCAACTGCAACCCGGAGACGGTGTCCACCGAACTACGACACCTCCGACCGCCTGTACTTCGAGCCGCTGACGTTCGAGGACGTGCTGGAGGTCGTGCACTCCGAGCGCGAGTCCGGCACGGTCGCCGGCGTCATCGTCCAGCTGGGCGGGCAGACCCCGCTCGGGCTGGCGCAGCGGCTGGCCGACGCCGGCGTGCCGGTGGTCGGCACCTCGCCCGGGGCCATCCACCTGGCCGAGGACCGCGGCGCGTTCGGCGAGGTGCTCACCGCGGCCGGCCTGCCCGCGCCCAAGTACGGCACCGCCACGTCGTTCCCGCAGGCCAAGCGGATCGCCGACGAGATCGGCTACCCGGTGCTGGTGCGGCCCTCGTACGTGCTCGGCGGCCGCGGCATGGAGATCGTCTACGACGAGGACACGCTGGCCGGCTACATCGCCCGCGCCACCGAGGTGTCGCCCGAGCACCCGGTCCTGGTCGACCGGTTCCTCGACGACGCCATCGAGATCGACGTGGACGCCCTGTGCGACGGCGAGCAGGTCTACATCGGCGGCGTCATGGAGCACATCGAGGAGGCCGGCATCCACTCCGGCGACTCCTCGTGCGCGCTGCCGCCGATAACGCTGGGCCGCAGCGACATGGAGGCCGTGCGCCGCTCCACCGAGGCCATCGCCCACGGCGTCGGCGTGCGTGGCCTGCTGAACGTGCAGTACGCGCTCAAGGACGACGTGCTGTACGTGCTGGAGGCCAACCCCCGCGCGTCGCGGACGGTGCCGTTCGTGTCCAAGGCGACGGCGGTGCCGCTGGCCAAGGCCGCGGCCCGCATCGCGCTGGGCGCCACCATCGCCGAACTCCGCGAGGAGGGCGTGCTGCCGGCCAGCGGCGACGGCGCCGAGATGCCCGACGACTGCCCGGTCGCGGTGAAGGAGGCGGTCCTGCCGTTCCACCGCTTCCGCACGCCGGAGGGCAAGGGCGTGGACTCGCTGCTCGGGCCGGAGATGAAGTCCACCGGCGAGGTCATGGGCGTGGACTTCTCGTTCGGCAAGGCCTTCGCCAAGTCCCAGACCGCCTCCTACGGCTCGCTGCCGACCAAGGGCCGGGTGTTCGTGTCGGTGGCCAACCGGGACAAGCGGGCCATGGTGTTCCCGGTCAAGCGGCTGGCCGACCTGGGCTTCGAGATCCTGGCCACCACCGGGACCGCGGAGGTGCTGCGCCGCAACGGTGTCGCCTGCACGGTGGTGCGCAAGCACTTCGAGGGCGAGGGCAACATCGTGGAGAAGATCCTGGCCGGCGAGGTGGACATGATCATGAACACCCCGTACGGCAACCACGGCCCTCGCGTGGACGGCTACGAGATCCGGACGGCGGCGGTGGCGCGGGACATCCCGTGCATCACCACCGTTTCCGGGGCTGCCGCGGCCGTGCACGGCATCGAGGCCCTCATCCGGGGGGACATCGGCGTGCGGTCGCTCCAGGCGCTCCAGGCCGGGCTGAAGGGTGCGAAAGCGTGAGCGAGCTTGCGAGCGAACCATTCAACGCTGTAGCGGCGGTCGCGCTGCCGACGAAGGAGGCAGCGTGAGCGAGTCTTTCGGGGCCCGGCTGGCGGCGC
>NZ_KK037166.1:2282808-2302308 GCF_000568255.1 Kutzneria sp. 744 | reverse complement strand
CCGTGCTCGCCGGTCCGTCCGGTGTCGGCAAGTCCAGCGTGCTGGAGGAGCTGCGCACCCTCGGGACCGAGGTGTACTACAGCGTCTCGGTGACCACCCGCCGGCCGCGTCCGGGCGAGGTGGACGGCGAGCACTACCACTTCGTCGACCGGCCCGATTACGACCGCATGGTCGCCGACGGCGAACTGCTCGAACACGCCGAGTACGCGGGCAACTGCTACGGCACGCCGCGCCGACCCGTCGAGGCCGCGCTGGAGCGGGGAACTCCAGCGATCCTCGAGATCGAGGTCCAGGGCGCCCGCCAGGTGCGGCGGGCCATGCCCGAGGCGCTGCTGGTGCTGCTGAAGCCGCCGACGTGGGAGGTCCTGGTGGCCCGGCTGACCGGCCGGGGCACCGAGGACCCGGCGGTCGTGGCGCACCGGCTCAAGGTGGCCGAAGAGGAACTGGCCGCCGAGGAGGAGTTCGACGTCGTGCTCGTCAACTCCGATGTTCGTACCGTCGCACGTCACTTGCTAACCTTGGTGGTCGGCTCGCCCACCCAGCGTGTGTCCAGCGAGCCGTGACTACCTCCAGGAGCGTTGTCTTGAGCATCCCGAGCCACCTCGCCGCCGTCGGCGAGCCCGCCTCCGCGCCGGAGGGCATCACCAACCCGCCGATCGACGACCTGCTGGAGCAGGTCAGCTCGAAGTACGCGCTGGTGATCTACTCGGCCAAGCGCGCGCGGCAGATCAACGACTACTACGCCCAGCTCGGCGAGGGCCTGCTCGAGTACGTCGGCCCGCTGGTCGAGCCGGGTCCGCGTGAGAAGCCGTTGTCGATCGCGCTGCGCGAGATCCACTCCGGCATGCTCGAGCACACCGAAGGCGAATGACCCAGCCCCAGGTTGTGCTGGGTGTGGGCGGCGGCATCGCCGCCTACAAAGCGTGTGAGGTGCTGCGCCGCCTGACCGAGTCCGGTCACCGGGTGCGCGTGGTGCCCACCGCTGCCGCGCTGAACTTCGTCGGCGCGGCCACCTTCGAGGCGCTGTCCGGCCAGCCGGTCGCCACCGGGGTGTTCACCGACGTCCCGGCGGTGCCGCACGTCAAGATCGGGCAGACCGCCGACCTCGTGGTCGTCGCGCCCGCCACCGCGGACCTGCTGGCCCGGGCCGCCCACGGGTTGGCCGACGACCTGCTCACCGGCACGCTGCTCACCGCGCGCTGCCCGGTGCTGATGGTGCCGGCCATGCACACCGAGATGTGGGAGCACCCGGCCACGCGGGCCAACGTGGCCACGCTGCGGTCCCGCGGCGTGATCGTGGCCGAGCCGGCCAGCGGCCGTCTCACCGGCAAGGACACCGGCAAGGGCCGGCTGCCCGAGCCGTCCGAGATCATCGAGCTGGCCCGCCTGCTGCTCGCTGCCCCCGCCGCGTTGCCCCGTGACCTGGAGGGCCGCCGCGTGGTGATCTCCGCCGGCGGCACCCGTGAGGCGCTGGATCCCGTCCGTTACCTGGGCAACCGCTCCTCCGGCAAGCAGGGCTACGCGCTGGCTCGCGTCGCCGCCCAGCGCGGCGCCGAGGTCACCCTGGTCGCCGGGCACACCGCCGACCTGGCCGACCCGGCCGGCGTCCGGGTGGTGCGCATCGGCTCCGCCGTCGAGCTGCGCGACGCCATGCACGCCGAGAGCCCTTCCGCCGATGCGGTGGTGATGGCCGCCGCCGTCGCCGACTTCCGGCCGCTCGGCCTGTCCGCGTCCAAGATCAAGAAGGGTGACCGGGAGCCCGAGCCGATCCGGCTGGCCGTCAACCCGGACATCCTGGTCGAGCTGGTCAAGGCCCGTCCCACCGGCCAGGTGGTGGTCGGCTTCGCCGCCGAGACCGGCGACGACACCGGGGACGTGCTGCACCACGGCCGGGCCAAGCTGGCCCGCAAGGGCGTCGACCTGCTGGTCGTCAACGCCGTCGGCGACGGCCTCGCCTTCGAGGTCGAGGACAACGCCGGCTGGCTGCTGAGCCCGGAAGGTGACGAGCGTCCCATCCCGCACGGTTCCAAGGCGCGCCTGGCGGCCACAGTGTGGGATGCCGTGGTGCCTTTGCTCGGGACTTGAACCGGTCACGACGTCACGCCCGGTACGGTTGGGGCGATAGACAGCCTGTCGCGCGGGGCCTGTGTGGGCGCCGAAGAAACACATCTGTGAGGAGTTGTCGTGAGCGAACACAGCCGGAGGCTGTTCACCTCTGAGTCGGTCACCGAGGGCCACCCGGACAAGATCTGTGACGCGATCAGCGACTCCATCCTCGACGGCCTGCTGTCCAAGGACCCGCGCAGCCGGGTCGCCGTCGAGACGCTGATCACCACCGGCCAGGTCCACGTGGCCGGCGAGGTCACCACCGAGGCCTACGCCGACATCCCGACCATCGTGCGGGAGAAGATCCTCGAGATCGGCTACGACTCGTCGGCCAAGGGCTTCGACGGCAACTCGTGCGGCGTCAACGTCGCCATCGGGTCGCAGTCGCCCGACATCGCGCAGGGCGTCGACTCCGCCTACGAGTCGCGGGTCGAGTCCGCCGAGGACGAGATCGCCCGCCAGGGCGCCGGCGACCAGGGCCTGATGTTCGGCTACGCCACCACCGACACCCCTGAGCTGATGCCGCTGCCGATCGCGCTGGCCCACCGCCTGTCGCGCCGGCTGACCGCGGTCCGCAAGAACGGCGCGCTGCCCTACCTGCGTCCCGACGGCAAGACCCAGGTCACCATCGAGTACGCCGGCGACCAGCCCGTGCGGCTGGACACCGTGGTCGTGTCCTCGCAGCACGCCGACGGCATCGACCTCGAGAAGATGCTCGCCGTCGACGTCCGTGAGCAGGTCGTGCTGCCCGAGCTGGCCGAGCTCAACCTCGACACCGAGAGCGTGCGGCTGTTCGTCAACCCCACCGGCCGCTTCGTCATCGGCGGTCCCATGGGCGACGCCGGCCTGACCGGCCGCAAGATCATCGTCGACACCTACGGCGGCATGGCCCGCCACGGCGGCGGCGCCTTCTCCGGCAAGGACCCGTCGAAGGTCGACCGCTCCGCCGCCTACGCCATGCGCTGGGTCGCCAAGAACGTCGTCGCCGCCGGCCTGGCCACCCGCACCGAGGTCCAGGTCGCCTACGCCATCGGCAAGGCCGCCCCCGTCGGCCTGTTCGTCGAGACCTTCGGCACCGAGGTCGTCGACCCGGCCAAGATCCAGCAGGCCATCGGCGAGGTCTTCGACCTGCGTCCCGCCGCCATCATCCGGGACCTCGACCTCCTGCGCCCCATCTACGCCCCGACCGCCGCGTACGGCCACTTCGGCCGTCCGGACCTCGACCTCCCGTGGGAGCGCACCGACCGCGCCGAGGCCCTGAAGTCCGCCGCCGGCGCGTGACCCAGCTGCGCCCATGCGCCGAGTGCCTCGGCGGGCGAGGTCGCTCTTGAGCCGGTGCCTTCCCTTGGCTTTTGTCGATCGATGGACTGACTCGATCGACAAATGCCCGCGGTCCAGGCACCGGCGCGACCTCGCGGTGTTGCCGACGTGATGCCGGTACCGGCCGAAGCCGCCCGTGACCTCTACGGGCGGCTTCGCCGTTTCCTGCCCGCCCCGCTCCTGGACATCGGCTGCGGCACCGGCTCCATCGCCGCTGCACTCGCTCAGGCCGCCACCCAGCTTGGCGGCGCGCCCGCCGGCCCCGGTGCCGCTGTCCTCGGTGACCTGGTGCTGCTCGATGCCGTTGACCTCCGCGGCCCCCAAGCCATCGGTTTTCCCTTTGTCCTCGGCGATGCCTGCGCCCTGCCCTTCGCCACCGCGTCCCTCGGCGGCGTCCACCTGGCCCGAGTCCTCCACCACGTCTCCGACTGGCGCATCGCTTGCTTGAGGCCCGCCGCGTCGTCCGCCCCGGCGGCTCCATCGCCGTCACCCTCGGCGGCCGCATGTTCGCCTCGGAGCTCTCCCCCTTGCGCGACGCCGTCTTCTCGGAGGGCCAGCGCCTCGGCCTCCAGGGCGCCCACCACATCCACGGCCCCTCCGGCTACGAGGACGTCGACTCCGTGCTGGGCTCCGGCGAGGTCGTCGAGGTCCGCTTCCCGCAGATCGACACCGCGCGCCAGGTCGTCCTCGACGCCGCGTCGCACCCGTACGCCTGGCTCCCCGGTCAGGACCTGACCCCGCTCCAGGCCGTGGCCGAGCAGGTGTTGGCGAGCTCCGGTTTCGAGCCCGACCGGCCGGTGGAGCACGAGCGGGTCATCTCGTACCGGGTGTATCGCGCAGAAGCCTGAGACCGCCTCGCGTTACTGTGCGCGTATGGCCAGGGGGCGTTGGGTGACGGCAGTGGTGGTTGTGGTGACCGGCGCACTGGTGGCGGGATGCGCCAACGCCATCGGCGGCACAGCAGCGCCGGCGCTGATCCGGGAGCCGTACCGTGGACAGGCCGGCACGGGCGTCTGCCGGCTCTTCCCCGCGCAGCAGCTGGCGGAGATCTACTACGCCCCGACGGTGTCGGGCACGGCACTGGCGCAGCGGAGATACAACAACGCTGTGCTCGACGAGTGCCAGTACAAGGACGAGAAGGACAGCATCCGGCCGGACTTCCAGTTCTTCGCGCTGTTCCCGGGAGTCTCGGCCCGTACGTTCATCGCCCAGGGCACGGCCACGGCGAAGGCACAAGAGCCGGTTGCGGGCGTGGGGGACTTCGGGTTCGTCTGGCATCCGTCCAACACCAAGCACAAGCTCTGGTCGCTGGCGGCGGGGCGCACCGTGGGCGACCACGACGTGGTCATCAACCTCACCGCGCCGGACGTCGTCGGGGCGAAGGGCAAGCTCATCGCGATGGCGGCCGACGCGATCATGCAGACGCCCTGAACGGGACTCAGACGGCGGCGAGGCGGACGCGGTAGGTCCACCACCACGTGCGGGGGTGGGGGAGACGACGCTGGGCGACCCCGCGCAGGCGGGTGAGGCCGATCTCGTCCTCGGTGAGGCCGCGGTCGAGCAGGGCGCGGACGCCGCCCTGGCTGCGGAGGGTGTCGACGAAGCGGGCGGCGTCGCCGGTGTCGCGGGAGTGCAGGGCGACCTCGGTGACGTGGCGGAAGAGGCCGGAGTCGCGGAGGCGGGCGACGTGGTCGGGCTTGTCGGCGTAGGCGGGGCGGACGTGGTGGCGGACCTCCAGCACGCGGTAGTGGGCCTCGACCTCGCGGTAGACGGCGTCGCACTCGGGATCGACGGTCGGCGGCCAGTCGCAGTCGAAGGCGGCGAAGACGCCGCCGGGGCGGAGGACGCGGGCGATCTCGGGATAGGTGCGGGCGGGGTCGAACCAGTGCAGGGCCTGGCCGGCGGTGACGATGTCGGCGCAGGCGTCGGGCAGGCCGGTGGCCTCGGCGGTGCCGGCGACGACCCGAACGCCCCGGGCGGCGGCGACGGTGCGCATGCCGGCGTCGGGCTCGACGCCCAAGGCATCCGGCCACAGGGCGGTGGACAGGCCGGTGCCGGCGCCGAGGTCGACGACCTCGGGCTCGGACAGGCCGGCCCACTGGGTGATGAGGTCGACCAGCTCGGCCGGTGGGCGCGGCCGAACCCGGTCGTACTCCTGCGCGAATCCGCCGAAGCGTGTGGTGGCGTCCGTCATGCCGGCACCGTAACAGTACGGACGTACGGTTTGCTAGGGCTCAGACGGCGCTCATCACGTGCTTCACCCGGGTGTAGTCGTCGAAGCCGTAGCCGGAGAGGTCCTTGCCGTAGCCGGACAGCTTGAACCCGCCGTGCGGCATCTCGGACACCAGCGCCCCGTGGGTGTTGACCCACACGCAGCCGAAGTCCAGGGCGGAGCTGACCCGCAGCACCCGCCGGTGGTTGTCCGACCAGACCGACGAGGCCAGGCCGTAGGGCACGCCGTTGGCCAGCTCGACGGCCTCCTCCTCCGACGCGAACGACTGCACGGTGATGACCGGCGCGAACACCTCCTCCTGCACGATCTCGTGGTCCTGGCGAACGCCGGACACCACCGTGGGCGCGAAGAAGAAGCCCCGATCCCCGACCTGGTGACCGCCGCAGTGCACGACGGCCTCGGCGGGCAGCCGCGACAGGAGTCCCGAGACCCGGTCGAGCTGGGCCTGGCTGTTCAGTGGCCCGAAGTCGGCGGCCTCGCGCGGCCCACGGCCGGTCCGCTGGGCGGAGGCGACCTTGGTCAGGGCGTCGACCAGCTCGTCGTGCACGTCGGCGTGGACGAGGACGCGGCTGGCGGCGGTGCAGTCCTGCCCGGCGTTGTAGAAGGCCGCGCCGACGATCTTCTCGGCGGTGTCGGTCACGTCGACGTCGTCGAACACGATGACGGGAGCGTTCCCGCCCAGCTCAAGGTGGGTGCGCTTGAGCGTGGCGGCGGCACCGGCGGCGACCTGGATGCCGGCCCGGGTCGAGCCGGTGATGGAGACGAGCGTCGGCACGGGGTGCTCGACCAGCAGGCGGCCGGTCTCCCGGTCGCCGCAGATCACGTTCACCACGCCGGCCGGCAGGTGCTCGCCGGCCAGCTCGGCCAGCAGCACCGTGCTGGTCGGGGTCGTCTCTGCCGGCTTGACGACGGTGGTGTTGCCGGCGGCGACGGCCGGGGCGATCTTCCAGACGGCCATCAGCAGCGGGTAGTTCCACGGCGTGATCTGCGCGCACACGCCGACCGGCTCCCGCCGGATCGTCGAGGTCAGGCCGGTCGCGTACTCGCCGGAGGCCCGGCCCTCCAGGTTGCGGGCGGCGCCGGCGAAGAAGCGCAGGGCGTCCACCGCGGCCGGGATCTCCTCGTCCAGCACCGTGTGCCACTGCTTGCCGGTCTCCGCGCACTCGGCGTCGGCCAGCCGCTGGGCGTTGTCCTCCACGGCGGCGGCCAGCCCGAGCAGGGCGTTGGCCCGGTCGCCGGGCGTGCTGCGCCGCCAGCTCCGGAACGCCACGTCGGCGACCCGCACGGCCTTGTCCACATCGGACGGTCCGGAGATGGGTGCGCTGCCGCTGACCTCGCCCGTTGCCGGGTCGACGAGGTCGGCCGCAAAACCGTCCACACCGGACAGTCGCTCACCGTTGATCACGTTGTGCGCCATTGCACCTCCTGGTGGGTCGGCGCGAACATCCTGAACACCGCGGGCAGCACGACGACGCTCGGGCCGTCGACCGCCAACGAGTTGATCATGTCGGACGCCAGCGAGGCCGGACTGCTCAGGGTCGCCGACACGCCGAACGACCTGGCCAGCGCCACGAAGTCCGGGCGGGTCAGCTCGGTTCCGTACGGGGTGTCCATGTACTCGCGGAGAATCCCATACCCTCCATCATCCACGATCAACCACGTGACGCGCAGCTTGTGCTGAGCCGCCGTCGCCAGTTCGGCGAGTCCGTACATGGCCCCGCCGTCGCCGGAAACGGCCAACACCGGCCGGTTTCCGCGCGCCGCGGCGGCCGCGCCGACGGCCGCCGGGAACGCCCAGCCGAGACCGCCGGAACCCTGCGCCGTGTGCATGCCGCCGGCCCGCGGGTCCCAGGCTGACCAGGCCCAATAGCCGAGGATGGTCATGTCCCAGAAACTCGGGGCGTCGTCCGGCAGCGCTTCCCTTATGGCGGCCAGAGTGTCGCGCTCTAACGCCAGCGACTGCCCGTCCAGCCTCGCCTCGACGCGGGCCAGCAGGCCGGCCGTGTCCGGCGCAGGACGGTCCCGCACGGCAATGTGTTTGACAACTTCGGACAGAAATTCCCCCGCGTCGGCGTGGATCCCCAATGCTGGGTAGTTCGCCGCCAGCCGTGTCGCGTCGGCCTCCACCTGGATGACCTGCCCGCCCGGTTGGAACGTGCCGTAGTTCGTGGACAGTTCGCCGAGGCCGGATCCGACCACCAGCAACACATCGGCCGAGGCCAGGAACTCCGTGGTGTGCCGGTCCTCCAGCCACGACCGCAGCGACAGCGGGTGCTCCCACGGGAACGCGCCGCGCCCGCCGAACGTGCTGGCCACGGGCGCGCCGAGGCGTTCGGCCAACGCCAGCAACGCTTCCTGGGCTCCGGCCCGCACCACGCCGCCACCGGCCAGGATGACCGGGCGCTCGGCGGCGTCGAGCAGTTTTGCCGCCTCGGAGACCAGTTCTGCTTGCGGGCGCAAGGTTGCGGGCTCGGCGTCCACTGTGACCACGGGCGGCTGGACGGTCGGGCCGGCCAGCACGTCCTGCGGAATTTCCACCCATACGGGGCCGGTCGGCGCCGTCGAAGCGGTTCGCCACGCCTCGGCCAGCGCCGCCGGGATCTGCGCCGCGGTGCGTGCCACGTGAACAGACTTCACCACATCGCGGAAACTTGCCTGCTGGTCGGGAAGTTCGTGCAGGTAACCGCGCCGCCGCCCGCCGAGGCCGTCGGACGGGATCTGGCTGCTGATGCCCAGCACCGGCGAAGAAGATGAGACTGCCTCATGTAGTCCGGCCAACGTGAGCAATGCGCCGGGACCCGTTGACACGACGAGCGGCGTCACCCGGCCGGTGGTCCGCGCGTGGCCGTCGGCGGCGAACGCGGCCGACGGCTCCGTGCGGTTGCCGACATAGCGCAGGTCGGAGCGGCGCAGCGCGTCGAACAGGGCGAGCGCGTGCTGCCCCGGCTCGCCGAACACCGTGTCCGCGCCGAGCGCCTTGAGCGTCTCCACGACCAGATCGGCCCCGGTCCGCGACAAATCTGGGCGCGTCATGCCGACACCCCCATCGCCAGCAGCGACACCAGGTCGTAGGCCACGTGCGAGGCGGCGATCGAGGTGATCTCGGCGTGGTCGTAGGCCGGGGCGACCTCGACCACGTCGGCCGACACCAGGTTCGTGCCGGCCAGGCCGCGCAGGATCTCCAGCAGCTCGCGACTGGTCATGCCGCCGGCCTCCGGCGTCCCCGTGCCGGGCGCGTGGGCCGGATCCAGCACGTCGATGTCGACCGACACGTACAGCGGCCGGTCCCCGATGCGTTCTCGCAGGCCGCCGACCACCTCGTCCACGCCACGCCGCATGACGTCGGCCGAGGTCACGATGCCGAAGCCCAGCTCCTTGTCGCCGGTCAGGTCGGACCGGCTGTAGAGCGGTCCTCGGATGCCGACGTGGCACAGCGCCGAGGTGTCCAGCACGCCCTCCTCCACGGCTCGGCGGAACGGGGTGCCGTGCGTGTACGAAGCGCCGAAGTAGGAGTCCCACGTGTCCAGGTGCGCGTCGAAATGCAGCAGCGCCACCGGTCCGTGCCGCTGCGACAGCGCCCGCAGCAGCGGCAGCGCGATCGTGTGGTCGCCGCCGATGCTGACCAGCCGCGACCCGCTGTCCAGCAGCTCGCCGGCCGCCCGCTCGATGGTGTCGATGGCCTGCGGGATGTCCATCGGGTTGGCCGCGATGTCGCCCGCGTCGACCACCTGCGCCCGCTCGAACGGCGACACGTCCAGGCCCGGGTGGTACGGCCGCAGCAGCCGGCTCGCCTCGCGCACCGCCGCCGGCCCGAACCGCGCGCCCGGGCGGTAGGAGACGCCCGAGTCGAACGGGATGCCGACCACGGCGACATCGGCCTGGCTGACCTGGTCGATGCGGGGCAGCCGGGCGAACGTGGCCAGGCCCGCGAAGCGCGGGACGACGGACGAGTCGATCGGGCCGATCGGGGTCATGCGGACACTCCAGCCAGTCGTTGTTCCCAGGTGTGCAGCACGGACGCCGCCGTGCGCGGGGTGGCCAGGCTGACCGCCACGTACACGACGAGGCCGGCGAGCAGGCCGTAGTAGATGGGCTGGTCGGCGAGCAGGCCGAAAGTCAGCATGCACGCGATGACGGTGGCGGCGCCGGCGATCATGGAGGCCATGGCCCCGACCCGGGTTCCACGCTTCCAGAGCAGGCCGCCGATGATCGCCACCAACAGGCCCCCGACCAGCAGGTTGTAGGCCACGGTGAGGGCGGCTACCACGTCGTCGACCATGATCGCAATCAAGATCACCAGGACCCCCAGGACAAGGGTCGCGACGCGGTTGGCCCGGACGCCACCCCGCCTGAGGATGTCGTTCTGGGCGACGGTCGAGCACGCGATCAGGGCTCCCGACGCGGTTGACATCATCGCCGCCAGCGCGGCGGCCAGCACCAGCCCGCGCAGGCCGGCCGGCAGCAGGCCGGTGACGATCGTGGCGAAGGCCTCGTCCGGTTTGGGCAGGTTCGGGTAGAGCACCTTCGCGGCGCTGCCGATCAGCGCGCCGGCGACGGCGTAGACAAGGCAATACAGGCCCGAGGTGAGGCCGCCGGTGGTGGCCACGCGCGGGGTCCGTGCCGTGAACACGCGTTGCCAGATGTCCTGGCCGATGAGCAGCCCGAACACGTAGATCAGCAGGTAGGTGACGATGCGGCCGGTGCCGATGGACCCGATGTCGAAGTAGCTGGCCGGCAGCTTGGCCTGAAGGCCGCCGAACCCGCCGACCGCGATCAGGGCCGTCGGCAGCAGCACCAGCAGGATGCCGACCGTCTTGACGACGAACTGCACGATGTCGGTCAGGGTGATCGACCACATGCCGCCCAGCGCCGAGTACAGCACCACGATGACGCCGCCGATGATCACGCCGCCCACCTTGGGCAGGCCGAACAGCACCTCGAAGACCGTGGCGTAGGCGATGGTGGAGGTCACCGACAGCATCAGCGTGTAGCCCCACATCACCACCCCGGACACCATGCTGGTCGACCCGCCGTAGCGCAGGTCCAGCATCTCGGGAACGGTGTAGACGCGCAGCCGCACGATGCGGCGGGCGAAGAAGGCCGACAGCGCCAGGATGCCCAGGCCGATGGTGAACACCAGCCACGCGCCGGAGATGCCGAACTGGTAGCCCAGCGCGATCCCGCCGATGGTCGAGGCACCGCCCAGCACCACCGCGGACATCGTGCCGGAGTACATCGCCCAGCCCAGGCGGCGGCCGGCGACGAGGTAGTCGCTGCGGGTGGTGGCCCGCCGCATGCCCCACCAACCGACACCGAGCATGCCCAGCACGTACGCCGCGATCACCGCGTAATCGAGAGCCATCGGCTTCCTCCTGTCGTTCAGGTCACCCTAGGAAGCGATCGCGTGCGCCCGCTGTGGTCGAAGTGCACAATCTCGTGCCATGTCCCAGGGCAGAACGTCCACGGTTCCCCTCGGCGTCCTGGTGCGGCGGCCGGAGCTGGGGCTGGCCGTGCTCACCGGATCGGACCAGCTGGACCGCCCGATCAGGTGGGCCCACGTCAGCGAGCTGCGGGATCCGGTGCCGTACCTGCTGGGCGGGGAGCTGCTGCTGACCGCGGGCGTGAACTTCCCCGAGGACGTCGACGGGTACGTGCGCGGGCTGGTCGCCGCGGGCGTGCAGGCGCTGGGCTTCGGCGTCACGCCCGTGTATGACGATGTGCCGGCCGAATTGGTTGAGGCGTGCGTGCGGCACGGGTTGCCGCTGCTGGCGCTGCCGCCGTCGACGCCGTTCCTCGCCGTGAGCCAGGCCGTGGGAGTGGCGCTGGCTGAGGCCGAGCACGCGGAGCTGCGGTGGCTGTCCGAGGCCCAGGCGGCGTTGACCCGGGCCGCGCTGCGACCCGATCCTGTGCGGGCCGTGGTGACCGCGTTGGCCGAGCTCGCCGACTGGTGGTGCGTGTTGCTGGGCGACGCCGTGGTCGCGAAGGCCGGGACCGCCGATGTCGATCCGGTGGTCGCGGAGTTGGCGTCACGGCTCCGGGTCGGCAGCGGTCCGCGCAGCGCGTCCACGGAGCTCGGGGCGTGGCATGTCGTCGGATATCCGGTCGAGTCGGGGCAGGTTCTGGTGGTCGGCTCCCGGCGGCCGTTCTCCGTGACCGACCGTGCGGTCATCGCGGTTGCCTTGGCGCTGCTGGCTTTGGCCGAGCGGGCCGACGGTCGTTCGGTCACGAGGATGTTGGTCGGCGAGGACTCTTCTGACGGCTATCGTGTGGTACGCGGCCGCCGGAAGTCCCCTGGCGGCACGGATATCGACCTCGGCACGGCGCTGGTGGACGTCGACGGCGTCGAATTGCGCGCTGTCGTCACGACTTCGCCGGATGTCGTTGCGGCGCAAGCGGCCGGCTGGCTGCTGGCGGTGAGCTCCCCGGCTCGGGTCGTGGATCTTCCTGCCGCTGACCGGGAAGCCGGTCGCATGCTGGACCGTGCCGTCGCCATCGGCCGGCCCGTGACCGCGGCCGACGGCGTGTCGGCTTTGGTCGATCCGGACGCCGCCGCCCGATTCGCCGGGGACCTGCTGGCCCCGCTGGCCGCTCGACCCGAGCTTCTGGACACCGTGCGGACCTGGTTGGCCTGCAACGGAAACTGGGACCGCGCCGCCGCCGAGCTGGGCGTGCACCGCAACAGCGTGCGGCACCGGATCGGTGTGGTGGCACGAGAACTGGACATCGACCTGGCCGATGTCCAGCGGCGCATGGAACTTTGGTTCGCTTTGCGCTGGTCTGACTGAATCGAGGGTAGGGGCCAAGGGGTTTCCCGCTTCTGTCGGCGGGATCGTCTCCCTAGCGTTGCCGTGCAGTGCTTTCACACCCCTGCCGGAGGAGACCCCTGTCGTGAACACGCGTTTGCGTATCGCCATCGCCGTGCTCGCCCCGCTCGCGATGCTCGGTATGGCCACTCCCGCCGCCACCGCCGCCCCCGCGCCGCACATTCACAAGCCGCTCAACCACGGCCTGTCCCACAGCACCAGCGGCAACTGGGCCGGCTACGCCGTGACCGGAGCCAAGTTCACCAGCGTGTCGGCCAGCTGGGTGCAGCCGTCGGTGAAGGCCACCTCCCAGGACGCCTACTCCAGCTTCTGGGTCGGCATCGACGGCGACGGCAGCAACTCCGTCGAGCAGCTCGGCACCGAGGTCGACTACATCAACGGCCGGGCCGAGTACTACGCCTGGTACGAGATGTACCCGGCCTACCCGGTCAACTTCAGCGACACCGTCAGCCCCGGCGACCACTTCACCGCGTCGGTGACCGAGACCACCGGCGGCAAGTTCACGCTGAAGATCTCCGACACCACCCGGGGCTGGAGCCACACCGTCAACAAGACCTACTCGGCGGCCAAGCTGGCCAGCGCCGAGATCATCGCCGAGGCTCCGTCGGACTCCAACGGCACCTTGCCGCTGGCCGACTTCGGCAGTGTGAACTTCACCAACGCCACCGCCAACGGCAAGGCCATCGGCAGCCAGAACGCCGACCCCATCACCCAGGCCAGCGGCGGCACCACCAAGGACGCCGTGTCGGGCCTGTCCGGCGGCACCGCCTTCACCTGCACCTGGAAGCACGTCTGACCGTCGCTTTCGGACACCCCCTCACGCAGGGAAGGACGCCTTGCCCTCGTTCAACGCGGGTAAGGCGTCCTTCCCTGCGTGAAGGGCCCTTCGCGGCATGGGCGGGGTTCGCTCTGGTAGACACCACAGCGTGGCAGCCAGCGGGATCGTCCGGCGCGGTGAGCGGCATCCCGCCGCGACCGCGGCTGTCGCGCGGGTGAGCGTGGACGTGCCGCTGCCGTACCACCTGGATTTCCCCTTCGACTACCGGATCCCGGCCGAGTGCGACGCCGACGCGAAGCCGGGCGTGCGGGTGCGGGTGCGGTTCCGGGGCAAGCTGACCGACGGGTTCCTGCTGGAGCGGGTGGAGCACACCGAGGTCGCGGACAAGATCAAGTACATCGAACGGGTCGTGTCGCCGGAAGTGGTGCTGACGCCGGAGATCCACGGCCTGGCCCGCGCGGTCGCCGACCGGTACGTCGGGTCGCTGGCCAACGTGCTGCGCCTGGCGATCCCGCCACGGCACGCGCGGGCCGAGGCGCGAGAGGCCGAGGACCCAGCGCCGCCGCCGGCACGGCCCGAGGCGGAGGGCTGGCAGCGCTACACGCGTGGCCCGGCCTACCTCGACGCCCTGGCCAACGGGCGCTCCGCCAACGCGGTGTGGCAGGCCCTGCCGGGGGAGGACTGGCCCGCGCGGCTGGCCGAGGTCGCGGCGACGGTGGCGTCCACCGGCAAGGGCGTGGTCATCGTGGTGCCGGACTACCGTGACGTGAATCGCGTCTTCGCGGCGTGTACGGCACTAATGCCGGGTGTCGTTGCGCTGCAGGCCGACCTCGGGCCGGGGGAGCGCTACAAGCGGTGGCTGTCGATTCTGCGCGGCACTGCGCGAGTGGTCGTCGGAACGAAGGCCGCCACGTTCGCGCCCGTGGCCGATCCGGGGCTGCTTGTCGTGTGGGACGACGGCGACAGCGGGCACGCCGAGCAGTTGGCGCCGTACCCGCATGTGCGGGACGTTCTCGTGCAGCGGGCGCACATGGCCGGGGCGTCGCTGCTCGTGGCCGCCTTTGCCCGCACTGCCGAGGCGCAGCTGCTCGTGGATACCGGCTGGGCGCCGGAAATCGTCGCCTCGCGGGAGCAGCTCCGCGCCGCCGCGCCGCGCGTCACCGCGATCGGCGAGACCGACGCGCAGTTGGCACGGGACGAGGCTGCCCGCACGGCGCGGCTCCCCGCCATCGCCTTCGAGGCGGCGCGCGATGCCTTGAAGGCGGGCCGGCCGGTGCTGGTGCAGGTGCCACGCCGTGGTTACGTGCCGGCCCTGGCGTGCGCCAACTGCCGTGTGCGGGCGCAGTGCCGCCGGTGCGCGGGGCCGCTGTCCCTTCCCGGCGGTAGCACCGACGGCGCCCCACGCCCGGCCGAGTGCCGGTGGTGCGGGGCCGTGGAGGTCATGTTCCGCTGCACGGCCTGCGGGCTCACGCCGCCTGCGGGCCGTGGTCGTCGGCTCCAAGCGCACCGCCGAGGAACTCGGCCGCGCCTTCCCCGGCGTTCTCGTGCGCACCTCCGGCGCCGGCGAGGTGCTGGCCGAGGTGCCCGACGCCCCCGCCCTCGTCGTCTCCACGCCCGGGGCAGAGCCCCACGCCGTCGGCGGCTACGGCGCGGCGCTGCTCCTCGACGGCTGGGCCATCCTCGGCCGCGCCGACCCCGCGCCACCGAGGAGGCGCTGCGCCTGTGGATGACCGCCGCCGGCATGGTCGTCCCCGGCCCGCAGGGCGGCCGCGTCATCGTCACCGCCGAGTCGTCCCTGCCCACCGTGCAGGCCCTCGTCCGCTGGGACCCCGTCTGGCACGCCAACCTCGAACTCTCCGGCCGCACCGAGCTCGGCTTCCCGCCCGCGGTGCGCATGGCCACCATCGACGGCGTCGCCGACGCCGTCAACGCCGTGCTGGACGAGCTCCGCCTGCCCGCCACCGGCGAGATCCTCGGCCCCGTCCCCCTCGGCGAGGACAAGGAACGCGCCCTCGTCCGCACCTCCCGCGCCGAGGGCCGCGCCCTGGCCGAAGCGGTCGCTGACGCCGTCCGCGTCCGCACCGCCCGCAAGGACCCCGACCCCGTCCGCGTCCGCATGGACCCCCTGGAACTGCTCTAGTTGAGCGTGCCCTCGGCGAGCTCGGCGCCCTTGGCGTCGCGGATGACGATCGTGATCGGGCCGTCGTCGGCGTACTCGGTGACGAAGGTGCCGGTGTCGAGCACGGCCGGCACGCCGTTGACGGTGACGGCGGAGACGGCGGGCCCGACCCGGCCGTAGACGAGGCCGTTCTCGTGGACGGCCTGATAGGCGTTCCCGCCCGAGGGCATCTGCTGGAACTGCATCTTGCTCCAGCCGTAGGGCCTGGGATGGCCGTGGGCGAGGAAGCACAGGCCCAGGGTGTTGGTGTCGGGCTCCAGCGTGAGCTGGACGCCGTCCCCGTTGCGGCGCAGCAGGTACGCGCCGGTCAGCCAGAGCCCGGGACCGGGGGTGGAGCAATCCGCGAAGCGCTGGAGGGCGTCGGTGGTGGGCGTGACGGAGATGGGGCTGGCGGGCGGGAGGCCGTTGCGCGCGGGGGACATGAGCAGGGCGGCGGCGACGGTGGCGACGACGATGACGGCGGCGGCGACCATGTAGGGAACACGGCGGTCGCCGCGCTGCGCGAGCGCGGGCAGCACGCGGCTGCGCAGCCGGAGGCGGACCTCGGGCGGCATCTCGCGGTACGGGGGCAGTTCCACGGCTACACCTCATCCTGAAGCAGCTCGCGCAGCCGCGCGCGGGCGCGGGACAGCCGAGAGCGGACGGTGACCTCGGCGACGCCGAGAACGGCGGCGGCGTCGGCGGTGGGGACGTCGCCGAGCAGGCACAGGCGCACGGCCTCCTGCTCGGCCCGCGGCAGCCGGTCGACGGCCAGCAGGACCCGGCTCATCCCCTGGTCGGAGTCGACCTGGTCGGCGACGTGATCGGCGTGGTCGGCGACGTCACGGCCGACGGGCAGCCGGGCCACCAGGGCATGGAAGCGGTGGGCACGGCGGAACTCGGTGCGCGCGAGGAAGCCGGCGACGGCGTAGAGCCACGGCCGCGCGCTGTCCCGCACCAGGGTGAGCTCGTGGCGTCGCCGCCAGGCGGTCATGAAGGTCATGGACGTCAGGTCCTCGGCCAGCGTCCACGAGGCGGTCAGCCGGTAGGCGTGGTTCCACACGGCCTCCGCGTGCCGCTCGAACAGCTCGGTGAAGGCCTCGTCGGCCCACAGCTCACCGTCGCTCGGCCCCACCGCCTGTTCCCCCTGCTTCACGTCATGAGGTGTCCGGCATCCGCGGGATTGTTGCAGTCATCCCCGGGGATGACTGGGCGAATGGGACCGAGCGGTGACGCCCGATGACGGAGCGAAAGGCGAACCTGGAGTCACGATCGACACGAGGAGCCACCATGACTGCGCTGACCATGAGCGGGCCGACCGCCACCCCGACCACCATCACCGTCCACTGGCCGGCGCAGCTGCTCAAGGCCCTCCTGACCGCGGCGAAGTTCACCGGGCACTTCGTCGTGGCCCTGGCCACCGTGCTGTTCGTGGGGGCCGACCAGGCAGAGTACTGATCTCCTAAACTGGACTCGGTCCACGCCAAGTCCACCCCCAGGGAGTCCAGTGACCGTCCAGCCCATCCGCCTGTTCGGGGACCCGGTGCTGCGCACCCGCGCCGCCGAGGTCGTCGACTTCGACAAGGAACTCCGCGGCCTGGTCGCCGACCTCTGGGAGACCATGGAGGACAAGGGCGGCGCCGGTCTGGCCGCGCCGCAGCTGGGCGTGGGCCTGCGGGTGTTCACCTACCACTGCGACGGCTTCGAGGGACACCTGGTCAACCCGACCTTCGACGTGGTCGGCGAACAGATGCAGGACGGCCCGGAGGGCTGCCTGTCCATCCCCGGCCTGTCCTGGGACTGCAAGCGCCACCTGCACATCGTGGCCAAGGGCTGGAACATGCACGGCGAGCCGGTGGAGATCGAGGGCAGCGAGCTGCTGGCCCGCTGCATCCAGCACGAGAGCGACCACCTGGACGGCGTGCTGTTCCTGGACCGCCTGGACACGCAGACCCGCAAGGAGGCCATGAAGGCCATCCGCGAGGCGGAGTGGTTCACGGGCGCGGCCCCCACGATCAAGCAGAGCCCGCACAGCCTGTTCGGCGGTGGCCACTGATGCGGCTGGTGTTCGCCGGCACGCCGGAGGTGGCCCTGCCGTCGCTGCGGGCCCTGATCGCGTCCGAACGGCACGAGGTGGTGGCGGTCGTGACCAGGCCGGACGCCCCGGCCGGCCGCGGTCGGCACCTGGTCCGCAGCCCGGTCGGCGCGCTGGCCGACGAGCACGGCATCGAGGTGCTGACGCCGGCCAAGGCGGGCGCGCCGGAGTTCCTGGAGCGGCTGCGCGAGATCAACCCCGACTGCTGCCCGGTCGTCGCGTACGGGGCGCTGCTGCCGCAGCGCACGCTGGACGTGCCGCCGCACGGCTGGGTGAACCTGCACTTCTCGCTGCTGCCGGCCTGGCGCGGCGCGGCCCCGGTGCAGGCGTCGGTGCGCGCGGGCGACGAGATCACCGGCGCGAGCACGTTCCGCATCGTCAAGGAGCTGGACGCCGGGCCGGTGTTCGGCGTGGTCACGGAGCGCGTCGGCGAGCACGAGACGTCCGGCGAGCTGCTGGACCGGCTGGCCGTCGTCGGCGCGGACCTGCTGGTCAGGACGCTGGACGGGATCGAGGACGGCACGCTGGAGGCGCGCGAGCAGCCCGTCGACGACACCGTCAGCTACGCCGGCAAGATCACCGTGGACGACGCGCACCTGGACTTCACCGCCCCGGCGGTCGCGGTGGACCGGCTGGCCCGCGCGGTGACGCCGGAACCCGGGGCCTGGGCGCTGTTCCGGGACGAGCGGCTCAAGCTGGGGCCGGTGCGGCTGTCCGATGTGGACGGCCTGGCCGCGGGCGAGATCCGGGTGGAGCGCAAACGGGTGCTGGTGGGAACGGCTACTGTCGCCGTGCAGCTGGGCGACGTGCAGGCGCCGGGCAAGAAGCGTATGGCCGCGACCGACTGGGCGCGCGGTTCGAGGATCGAAGCAGGGGAGCAGTTGGCGTGACGGAGCGAAGCGGCGGACCCAACAGGCGTCCGTCACGGCCGGAGCGCCAACACCCGCCGGCCCGCCGGCAGACCCCACGCCGTCCGCCGGAGGACGACCCGGCGCGCACGGCGGCCTGGGACACGCTCAAGGCGATCCGCGAGCGCGACGCCTACGCCAACCTCGTGCTGCCGAAGCTGTTGCGGGATCGGCGGATCAGCGGCCGTGACGCCGCGCTGGCCACCGAGCTGGCCTACGGCTCGGCGCGGGCCAAGGGCCTGCTGGACTCGATCATCGAGGCCTGCTCCGACCGCCCGCTGTCCGAAATAGACGGTCCCTTCCTCGACGCGATGCGGCTGGGCGCCTACCAGTTGCTGCGCACCCGCATTCCCTCGCACGCCGCCGTCGCGTCCACTGTGGACCTCGTGCGGGGCGTGCACGGCTCCGGCCCGGCCGGCTTCGTCAACGCCGTGCTGCGCAAGATCGGCGAGCAGGACGAGCAGGCGTGGGTCAAGCAGCTCGCGCCCGAGGACCCGGTCGGCCACCTGGCTTTCGCCAACGCCCATCCCAAGTGGATCGCGCAAGCGTTTGCCGATGCCCTGGGGGACAAGGGCGACGAGCTCGCGGCCGCCCTGAGGGCCGACGACTCCCGGCCCGAGGTGCACCTCGCCGCGCGGCCCGGGGAGGTCAGCAACGAGGAGCTCGCCGCCATCACCGGCGGCGATGTCGCGCCCTACTCGCCCTACGGCGTGCACCTGGAGGCCGGCTCCGGCGACCCCGGCGACCTGGAGCCCGTGCGCGAGCGGCTCGCCGCCGTGCAGGACGAAGGCAGCCAGCTCTGCGCCCTCGCGGTGACCCGAGCCCCGCTCGACGGCCGTGACGAGCGTTGGCTGGACCTGTGTGCGGGACCCGGCGGCAAGGCGGTCCTGCTGGCCGCCCTGGCCCGCCTGCAGGGAGCCACCCTCGACGCCGTCGAGAAGGCCCCGCACCGCGCCGAGCTGGTGCGCAAGGCCACCACCGGCCTGGAGATCACCATGCACGTCGCCGACGGCCGCGACCCCGGGCTGCCCGAGGGCAGCTTCGACCGCGTGCTCGCGACGCCCGTGCACCGGCCTCG
>NZ_KK037166.1:2269869-2282708 GCF_000568255.1 Kutzneria sp. 744 | reverse complement strand
GACGACGTCGCCGAGCTGACCAAGCTCCAGCGCGAGCTGCTCACCTCCGCGCTGAAGCTGGTCCGCCCCGGCGGCATCGTCGCGTACGTCGTCTGCTCGCCCCACCTGCGGGAATCCATCGGCGTCACCACCGACTTCGTGCGCAAGGGCCTGGCCGAGGCCGTGGACACCCGGGAGCTGTTCCCCGGCGTCCCCGACCTCGGCGACGGCCCGCACGTGCAGCTCTGGCCGCACCGGCACGGCACCGACGCGATGTTCTGCCAGGTGCTGCGCCGGCCCCAGGAGAAGTCGATCCAGGAGAGCTAGGGGAAGTTCACCAGGTCCTGGACGGTGTGTCCGGGACCGGCGGCGGCGCCGGTGTTGTTCACGATGTGCGTGATCGTGCCGGCGTTGCTGCCGAGCATCACGGTCACCATGTCGTGGAACTTGACGCCGGTGCTCGGGGTTTCGATGGCGTGGGCGTTCGAGATGCTGGCGTCGTTGACGAACAGGCAGTAGACGCCCAGACCCCAGGCCTCGTGGCTGGTGACGTTGGCGCCCACCTTGTACGAGGCCCAGCCCTTGGTCGAGCCGTTCATGTACGCGCTCTGGTTGGGCGGGTCGTAGGGCATCTCGGACTGGTAGAAGATCGTCTTGCCGCCGTTGCCGTTCCAGATCACCTGGTACTGCTGGTAGTGCTCGGCGAACAGGCCGTACGCGGTCACGTTGTTGCCGTTCACGACCAGGCCGTTGGCCGCGGTGTTGGTGTTCCAGCCGACGCCGTTGCCGTGGTCGGCCCGCCAGATCCAGGTGTCGTCGGTGATCACGTTGTTGCTGTTGACCACCAGCGACTGGGTGGCCTTGCCGACACCGGCGCCGCCGACGCGGAAGTGCACGTCGGACAGCACGGTCGGGTCGGCCGCGTGGTTGGCCGTCGAGCCGTTCGGGCCCACCCGCATGAGCACCGGCGAGTTGGTCGGGCCGGCGTCGATCAGCAGGCCGGCGATCTTCACGCCGTTGACGTCGGCCACCGAGATCGCGGTGATCCCGTTGTCCGGCACGAAGGTCGCGATGCCCAGACCGAGCACGACCGTGTCGGCGCGGGTCACGTTGAGCGTCTGGTTGAGGTGGTAGACGCCCGGCGTGACGAGAAGGTTCTTGCCGGCCGCCAGGGCGGCGTTGATCGTCGAGGCGGTGTCGCCCGGCTTGACGATGTAGAAGCCGCTGATCGGCAGCGAGGTGCCGGCGGGATTGCCTCCTGCCCAGGAGGTGCCGGAGCTGTTGGTGCGCAGTGCCGGCACGAACACGGTGTAGTTGCCGGCGCTGTCGACGTACAGGTACGGCTTCTCGGCGATCACCGGGGACTGCGCGACCGCCGTGTAGGGCGGCTTGGGGAAGGAGTTCGACGCCGGCGCGCCCTGCACACCGGAGAACACCATGTTCCAGTTCTGGCCGGTCCAGGAGCCGATCTGGGAGTTGCGGGTCAGCCACTGCTGCTGGCTGCCCGACCGGACCTGCCCCGTCACCCGGGAGTCGGCCAGGAAGCCGCCCGAGGACCAGCCGCCGTCGTCCAGCTTGAGGTTGCCGTTGACCTGCACGCGGCGCAACGGGTCGGCCTGGGACACCGCCCAGGTGTCGGTGCCGCCCGGGGGATTGATGGTCAGGCCCTCGGCGTCCCGCCAGAAGTTCAGGGTGGCGTTGCCGCCCTGCCAGTCGGCTTCGACGTGGACCTGGCCGTTGATGGTGACCTGGCCCGGGGTGAGGCCGAGGCCCGCGACCTGCTCGTAGAAGCCGAGGTTCGCGTCGACGTTGTAGGTGCCCGGCTTGAACAGCAGCGCGGTGCGCGCGCCGCCGAACTGCGCGGACTGCTGCGCGTTGAACACCGACGTGAGCTTGCTCTGGATCGACGACGCCGACATGGACGGGTCGAAGATCGTCACGTTCGGGCCGAAGTCCGGCGTCGCGGCGGGCGCGCCGGCCGCGGGCAGCGCGCCGGCGGCGGTGGAGATCAGGGTCAGGGACAGGGCCGCCGCGGCGATCGCCGCGGCTCGAACACGAGCCACTGGGTCCTCCTGCTTCGATGGGAGGCGACGGTGTCAGTGGCGGCTCCGACGGGGTCGAATGCTATGGCGCAGAGGGGACGCGGTCAATACACGCCTTAATGCAAGAGTGAAGGAATGAACGGGATAGCCCGGTCGTGTGCACCGATGCCGAGGCACCCTCGCACATCTGGGCACACGGGCAAAGCGGACGTATGGTACCGCCGTGGGAGCGCTTCCAGAGGAAGCGCACGCCGCCTCTCGCCGGGTAGTCCGCGCACGTGCCTGCCAGGAGGTTCCCTTGCCCCGCACCAGGATTCCGCGATCATTCCTCGTATCCGCCGCGTGCCTGCCGACCATCGCGTCGGTGACGACACCGGCCACCGCGCAAGCCCCGCGCGCCGGCCTGCCGTACCAGAATCCCGCCCTGCCCGTCGCCGACCGGGTCACCGACCTGATGGCGCGGATGAGCCTGGACGAGAAGCTCGGCCAGATGACCCAGGCCGAGCGCACCGCGCTGAATCCGCAGAGCGATCTCGCGACCTTCCGGATCGGCTCGGTGCTGTCCGGCGATCCGCGCCCAGCCCGAACAACGCGCAGTCCTGGGCCACCATGTACGACAGCTTCCAGCGCACCGCGCTGTCCACGCCGCTGGGCATCCCGATGATCTACGGCGCGGACGCGGTGCACGGCCACAACAACGTCGTCGGCGCGACGATCTTCCCGCACGACATCGGCCTCGGCGCGACCCGCGATCCCGCGCTGGCGCAGCAGGTCGGGCGGGCCACCGCCGAGGAGGTCGCCGGCACCGGCGTCAACTGGGACTTCGCGCCCTGCCTGTGCGTGGCCCGCAACGATCGCTGGGGCCGCACGTACGAGTCCTTCGGCGAGGTGCCGAGCATCGCCACCTCGATGACCACGATCGTCACCGGCCTGCAGGGCATCACACTCGGCGCGGCGCGGGCATCGGTGCTGGCCACCGCCAAGCACTACATCGGCGACGGCGGCACCACCGGCGGCGTCAACGAGGGCAACACCCAACTGTCCGAGGCCGACCTGCGCGCCATCCACCTGCCGCCGTTCAAGGCCGCGGTGGACAAGGGCGTGGGTTCGGTGATGATCTCCCACAGCAGCTGGAACGGCGTCAAGGACCACGGCAACCGCCACCTGATCACCGACCTGCTCAAGGGCGAGCTGGGTTTCAGCGGCTTCGTGGTGTCCGACTGGGCCGGCATCGACCAGATCGACGGCCAGTCCGGCTTCTCCGCCGCCGACATCGACGCCAGCGTCAACGCCGGCATCGACATGGTGATGGTGCCGACCAACTACAAGCAGTTCATCAGCATGCTGCGCACCGAGGTGAACAACGGGCAGATCTCGCGGGCGCGGATCGACGACGCCAACCGCCGCATCCTGACCAAGAAGTTCCAGCTCGGCCTGTTCGAGCACCCGTTGGCCGACCGCACCTTCACCGGCACGGTCGGCTCCGCGGTGCACCGGGCGGTGGCCCGGCCGGCCGTGCACGAGTCCCAGGTGGTGCTGAAGAACGCCGGTGGCATCCTGCCGTTGGCCAAGTCGGCCAAGGTGTTCGTGGCCGGCAAGTCGGCCGACGACATCGGCCTGCAGAGCGGCGGCTGGACCATCAGCTGGCAGGGCGGCAGCGGCAACGTCACGCCCGGCACCACTGTGCTGTAAGGCATTCGCAACGCGACGGCCGGCACCGGGTCGGTCACCTACGACCGCAACGGCAACGGCGTCAACAACAGCTACACCGCGGCCGTCGCGATGATCGGCGAGACCCCGTACGCCGAGGGCGCCGGCGACCGGACCGGCGGCATGGGGCTGGACCAGACGGATCTGGCCACCCTGAGCCGGCTGCGCGCGTCGGGCGTGCCGGTGGTGGTCGTGCTCGTGTCCGTCCGGCCGCTGGACATCAGCGCGCAGCTGCCGGACTGGCGGGCGCTGGTCGAGGCGTGGCTGCCGGGCACCGAGGGGCAGGGCGTGGCCGACGTGTTGTTCGGCGTCGTCGCCCCGACCGGGAAGCTGCCGGTGAGCTGGCCGCAGACCGCGTCCCAGGAACCGGTCAACGACGGCGACGGCAGGACGCCGCTGTTCCCGCTCGGCTTCGGGCTGACCTGGCCGACCGGCTAGCGGGGTGTGACCTACGGCCTATCGGGACGATCGGCGCGCGGCCGAATGCCTGCGGGTCCGGCAACTAGACTCGGGGCCGTGTCACAGTCGCCGCTGATCGCCCCGAGCATCCTGTCCGCCGACTTCGCCCGGCTGGGCGAGGAGGCCAACGCCGTGGCCGGCGCGGACTGGCTGCACGTGGACGTGATGGACGCCCACTTCGTGCCCAACCTGACCCTGGGCCTGCCGGTGGTGCAGGCGCTGCGCAAGGCCACCGACATCCCGCTGGACTGCCACCTGATGATCGACGACCCGGACCGCTGGGCCATCGGCTACGCGGAGGCCGGCGCGTACAACGTCACGGTGCACGTGGAGGCGGCGCGGGACCCGATCAAGATCGCCAAGGACCTGCGGGCGGCCGGGGCGAAGGCGGGACTGTCGGTCAAGCCGGGCACCCCGTTGGAGCCTTACCTGGACGTGCTCAAGCACTACGACACGCTGCTGGTGATGTCGGTGGAGCCGGGTTTCGGCGGCCAGTCCTTCATGCCGGAGGTGCTGGACAAGGTCCGCACGGCCCGGCGCCTGGTCGACACCGGCCACCTGACGCTGGTGGTGGAGATCGACGGCGGCATCAACGACGACACGATCGAGCAGGCGGCCGACGCCGGCGTGGACTGCTTCGTCGCCGGCTCGGCGGTGTACGGCGCGAAGGACCCGGCCGAGGCGGTTCGCAAGCTGAGGGCCAAGGCGGCGCGATGACGGACCCGAACCAGGACCCGAACCAGGGCGCGATGCGCGCGGCGATCGAGGCCAGCGAGCGGACGCGGGGCGTCACCAGCCCGAACCCGCCGGTGGGTGCGGCGATCGTCAGCGCGGACGGCGAGATCGTCGGCATCGGCGCGACACAGCCGCCCGGCGGTCCGCACGCGGAGGTCATGGCCCTGCGCGCGGCCGGGGAGCGGGCTAAGGGCGGCAGCGCCTACGTGACCCTGGAGCCGTGCTCGCATTACGGCCGCACGCCCCCGTGCACGCAGGCGCTGTTGGCCGCGGGCATCAAGCAGGTGTTCTACGCGGTCGCCGATCCCAACCCCCGAGCGGCCGGCGGCGCGGACGTGCTGCGCGCCTCGGGCGTGGAGGTCGAAGGCGGTCTGCACGGCGAGGACGTGGAGCGCGGGCCGCTGCGCGCGTGGCTGCACTACGCCCGCACGGGCCGTCCGCATGTGACGTGGAAGTACGCCGCGAGCCTCGACGGCCGCGTGGCGGCGGAGGACGGCACGAGCCGCTGGATCAGCTCCGCGATGTCCCGCGCCGAGGTGCACGACATCCGCCGCAAGGTGGACGCCATCGTCGCCGGCATCGGCACCGTGGCCACCGACGACCCGCAGCTGACCGCCCGTGAGGACGACGGCACGCTGTCGCCGCGGCAGCCGCTGCGCGTGGTCGTCGGCACGAGCGAAATAGAGGCGACCGCCCGCGTGTTGGACGACGCGGCGGAGACGCTGCACGTGCGGAGCCACGACCCCGACGAGGTGTTGGCCGCACTGGCCGAGCGGGGTGTGGTGGACGTGTTGCTGGAGGGCGGGCCGCGGCTGGCCGGCGCCTTCCTCAAGGCGCGCCGGGTGGACCGCGTGCTCGTCTACGTCGCCCCGATGCTGCTGGGGGCGGGCCCGGCCGCGCTGCTGGACGCCGGCGTGAACACCATCACCCAGGCGCTGCCTTTCGGCATCGAAGACGTCACCATGAGCGGACCCGACGTGCGGATCTCCGCAGTGCCGGTCAAGACCGAGTAAGGGGGATCCCCGTGTTCACCGGGATCGTGGAGGAACTGGGCGAGATCGTCGCCGTCGAGCAACTGCCCAACGCCGCGCGGCTGACGGTCCGAGGTCCGCTGGTCGTCTCCGACGCCAAGCACGGCGACTCGATCGCCGTCAACGGCGTGTGCCTGACCGTGGTGGAGACGACCGAGGACACGTTCACCGTGGACGTGGTGGACGAGTCGCTCCAGCGGTCCAGCCTGGACAAGATCCACGAGGGCGACCGGGTCAACCTGGAGCGCGCGATGGCCGCGGGCCAGCGGCTCGGCGGCCACATCGTGCAGGGCCACGTGGACGGCGTCGGCCTGTTCCTGGAGCACAACGACGGCGGCCTGACCAAGTTCGGCATCCCCGCCTCGCTGTCCCGCTACCTCGTGCAGAAGGGCTCCGTCACGATCGACGGCATCTCCCTGACCGTCGTCGACGTCCCGACGACAGCTTTCGGTGGCGCTGATCCCGACCACGCTGGAGCTGACCACGATGGGCCGCCGTCAGCCCGGCGACCGCGTGAACATCGAGGTCGACGTGCTGGCGAAGTACGTCGAGCGGCTGGCCACGCCGCACCTGGCCGCACTGGCCGTTCAGCACGAGGAGGCCCGGTGAGCAACCCCATCAGCGCCAACGCCGCTATCGAGCAGGCGATCGCCGACATCGCCGCCGGCAAGGCCGTCGTCGTGGTGGACGACGAGGACCGCGAGAACGAGGGCGACCTGATCTTCGCGGCCGAGAAGGCCACGCCCGAGCTGATCGCCTTCATGGTGCGCTACACCTCCGGCTACATCTGCGTGCCGCTGCCCGAGTCGGTGTGCGACCGGCTGGACCTGCCGCCGATGTTCCACACCAACCAGGACGCGCGCGGCACCGCCTACACCGTCACGGTGGACGCCAAGAAGGGCGTGACCACCGGCATCTCCGCCGCCGACCGCGCGCACACCATCCGGCTGCTGGCCGATCCCGAGTCCGAGGCCGGCGACTTCAACCGGCCCGGCCACGTGGTGCCGCTGCGGGCCCGCGAGGGCGGGGTGCTGCGCCGCGCCGGCCACACCGAGGCCGCCGTGGACCTGGCCAAGCTGGCCGGTCTGCACCCGGCCGGCGTGCTGTGCGAGATCGTCAGCCAGAAGGACGAGGGCGACATGGCCCGCCGCGACGAGCTGATGGTGTTCGCCGCGGAGCACGAGCTCCAGATGATCACCATCGCCGACCTGATCGCCTACCGCCGCCGCACCGAGCGGCACGTCATCCGGGTCGCCGACGCCCGCATCCCGACCGCGCACGGCGAGTTCCAGGCCGTCGGCTACGACTCGACGCTGGACGGCATCGAGCACATCGCGCTGGTCAAGGGCGAGCTCGGCGAGGGCGAGGACGTGCTGGTCCGGGTGCACTCCGAGTGCCTGACCGGCGACGTGTTCGGCTCGCTGCGCTGCGACTGCGGCCCGCAGCTGGACGCCGCCATGGAGGCCGTCGCCGCCGAGGGCCGCGGTGTCGTGCTGTACATGCGTGGGCACGAGGGCCGCGGCATCGGCCTGCTGCACAAGCTTCAGGCGTACCAGCTTCAGGACAAGGGCGCGGACACCGTGGACGCCAACCTGGCCCAGGGCCTGCCGGCCGACGCCCGCGACTACGGCACCGGCGCGCAGATCCTGGTCGACCTGGGCATCAAGTCGATGCGGCTGCTCACCAACAACCCCGACAAGCGCGTCGGTCTGGAGGGATACGGCCTGAAGGTGGTCGACCGGGTGCCGCTGCCGGTGTGGCCGAACCCGGAGAACCTGCGCTACCTGAGGACCAAGCGCGACCGCATGGGACACGACCTGCATCATCTAGAGCAGTACGAGTCCACTGGCGATGACGACGGAGCGCAGCGATGAGTGGCGATGGCCGGCCGACCATGGCGGTGCCGCAGTGGTGTGAGGACCTGCGGCTCGCGGTGGTGGCCACCCGGTGGCACGAGACGATCACCAGCAACCTGCTGGAGCGGGCGCTGACCGCGGCGACCAAGGCCGGCATCAAGGAGCCGACCGTGGTCCGGGTGGCCGGCGCGATCGAGCTGCCGGTGGTGTGCCAGGCGCTGGCCCGCCACCACGACGCGGTGGTCGCGCTGGGCGTGGTCATCCGCGGCGGCACCCCGCACTTCGAGTACGTGTGCGACGCCGTGACCGACGGCCTCACGCGGGTGTCCCTCGACGAGTCCACGCCGATCGGCAACGGCGTGCTCACCTGCGACACCGAGCAGCAGGCCCTCGACCGCTGCGGCATGCCGTCCTCGGCCGAGGACAAGGGCTTCGAGGCCACCGTGGCCGCGCTGGACACGGCCGTGCAGCTGCGCAACATCAACCGCCCGTGGACGGATCGGGGGCTGGCGTGAGCGAGGTTGTCAGCTTCCGGCCGCGGCGCGTGCGGTTCGTCGCCATCCCGGCGGCAGCCGGCCTGATCGCCCTGTTCGTGGTGATCGCCGTCCTGCTGCGCAACACCCCGACCGGCGCCTACTTCGAGGTGTCCGACCAGATCGCCATGGCCATGGTCGGCGTGCTGCTGGCCTGCGGCGTGCTGCTGCTGACCCGGCCGCGGGTGCGGGCGCAGGCCGAGTGGATCGAGGTCCGCAACCTGCTCGGCTCCACCCGCTACGCGTGGTCCGACATCCGCGGCCTCAGCTTCCCCGACGGCTCCGCCTGGGCCCGCCTGGAACTCCCCGCCGACGAGTACATCTCGATCATGGCCGTGCAGTCGGCCGACGGCCCCCGCGCCGTCACCGCCATGCGCACCCTCCGAGCCCTGTACAAGGACGCCACCGCGACGGTGTGAGTGTCAGGAAGGGCCCCTTCCTGACGTTCAACGTCAGGAAGGGGCCCTTCCTGACGTTGAACGCCAGGATTGTTCCCTCGATCTTGGTCAGGCTGTGCGGACCGCTCGGATGGCGTCCTGGACTTCGCGGACGGCGTGGAGCTGGCGGTACTGGGCCGACTCCGTGACGAAGTCCTGGAGCTTGCGGCGGACCCGGCCCGAGCGCAGCCGGACGACCATCGGCAGCACGGACTGGATCAGCTCGCAGGCCGCCTCCGGCTCGCCGGTGGCCAACCGGGTGCGGGCCAGGCCGATCACGTCGAACACCCGGCTGCGGGCCCGCGACGGGTCGCGCAGGGCCAGGGCCCGGCGGATGTGCCGCTCGGCCAGCGGAGCCTGGGTGGGGTCGTGCCGGGCCAGGTCGCGCAGCCGGGCGCCGATCACCCCCTCCATCTCCGCCTCGTCGAACGACGCCATCCAGGTCGGCTCGGACAACCGGTCCCGCGCGCCGAAGCACTCCTGCGCGTGGCCGACCGCCCGGTGGAACTCGTTGACCCGGCCCAGCAGCGCGTACGCCCACGCCTCACGGGTGTGCAGCAGCGCCCGCAGTGCCGGCGTGGCCGTGCGGCGCGTGCCGTACTGGCCGAGCTGCACCAGCTCCAGCCCGTCCTCGGGGCGTCCGAGGTCGAACATCTGCCGGGCCATCGACGCCAGGCACAGCGCGCCGAACGGCTCGTTGCGGCTGGCCTTGGCCATCCGCACCGCCAGCACGTAGTAGCGCTGGGCCGAGTCGTTGAGGCCGGCGTCGAACGACATGCTCGCCGCCATCTTGGCCAGCTCCGCCCCCAGCTGGAACGCCTGCTGGGTGGTGGGGGAGTCCGGCGCGCGGCGCAGCCGCTCGGCCAGCTCGTTGAGCTGTCCGAGCACTGCCTTGCGGGCGACACCGCCGCCGCCCGACCAGCCGCGCAACCCGTCGACAACCATGCGCATCGCCGCCAGCTCATCGGCGCTGATGGCGCCGCCCGCCGCCCACTTGGCCAGCGGTTGCAGCGGCGTCAGCCAGTGCTGCATCGGTTCGACGAGAGAGGGTCCTACCGCTACCGCGGCGCCTGCGGTCAGCGCCGCCCTTCTGCTGAGAGTCAAGTCGCTCCTCGTCACCTCTTCGACGGACCGGGCAGTGCTCAACGCGTCCCAGGACGGCGTGAAGACGTCTCGGACGGTCGAGCCCTCGGGGTCACGGGGTCGGGGAGGACCCGTGCGGTCGAACCAGAGGCGTTCCGGGGGCACCCGGAGCACCTCGGCGAAAGCGCGCAGCTTGTCGATCCGGTCGATCGGGTTCTCCCCGTTCTCGTACCGGGACAGCTGCGCCTGGCTGATGCCCAGCCAGCCCGCCATCCGGTCCTGCGTGATCCGGTGCGGGTGCTGCGGATGGTGCCGGTACGCCCCGATCAGACCGCCCATGCTCTGGTCGGCGAAGGCCTCGGCGAGCACCGGGTGGTCCCAGAACCCGTCCGGCAGCGGGGGCGGGCCGAACACCTCGTCCCGCGCGCCGCGACGGCACGCGGTGCACAGGTGGTCGGAGTTGTCGGCCGCGATGCGGGCGCCACACGGACATGTTCGTCCGGTGCTGGCTGGCCGTAACCTGATCGGTTCCATGGCACCTCGCACCCGTGACTGAGCGTGTTCACAGTGTAATCGCTGGTGAGACCGTGTCTATTCACCTCATGCATGAACCGGCCGACCCTTCATCCGGACCGGTGATGCAGCAGCCGGATAAGACCCATCCGGGTGCGGTTTGGCGGTGCCCCGGCGTGTCGGCGCACTCTGCTGGCACACCAGGGCGCCCGGTGATGGACCCGCCGGCCAGCCGCAGCGACCGCCCGACCCGGGAGGACGTCCGCCAATGCGTACCTCGACCCAGCCGCCACGAGCCCCGCAGGCCGTCGTGCAACCGCCGCAGCCGCCCGAGGGCAGCTTCGGCCGGACCCTTGGCGAGGTCGTCGCCAACTACCGCATGCTCGGGTGGCGGGTCAACGTCACCGAGCAGGGCGTGCTGCTGCCGCTGGGGCCGACCACCACCGCCCTGGTGATGCCGGCGCGCATCGGCTCCGCCGTGCTGGCCGAGCTGCGGGCCCGGATGCTGGCCGGGCCGACGCTGGTGATCCCCAGCCCGCAGGAGAACTGGCTGTTCCTGGCCGAGCTGGTGGCCCTGCTGCCGGCGCAGCTGCGGACCCCGTCGGAGATCCGCTTCGTGAAGTCGCCCAGCAGCATCGTGCTGCCGCCGACCATGACGCCGTACGGGCGGGTGCGGTGGGCCAACGCCCCCTCCTTCAGCCGGCACTGGCTGCCGCCGTTCACGGCCGTGCTGGCCGTCGCGAGGACCATCGCCAGCGCGGCCAACTAGACCCTGTCGCGGGGAATGGGCGCCTACCCGCGTTCGGGGCGCGGGTAGGCGCCACCTTTTTGTCGGAATTCGCGAATTCTCTGAGCAGATTCCAAGACGCGAATTCCGGACGATTCACAGGTAATGCGGATGAACCCCTGATCCAACGGCCACGTGTATCTGGTGGACTGTGTCTTCCCACCACGTCGCACGGAGGCTCGTTTGAACACGCCCGAGGTCCTTGCCAACCCGAACCGCCGCCAGGTGCTCTGCGGCCTCGTCGCCGCCCTGGTCGCCGGCGGAGCGGTCACGACCGCGTGCAGCAGCCCGTCCAGCAAAGACACCGGCGGCGGCAACACCGACCAGCAGCCCAAGGCGGCGGCCGGCACCGAGGTCGCCAAGCTGGCGGCGGTCCCGGTCGGCGGCGGCCTGCTGGTCGACGAGCCCGGTGGCAGCGGCAGCAAGCTGCTGCTGGTGCAGCCCAGCGCCGGCGAGGTCAAGGCGTTCAGCGCCACCTGCCCGCACCAGGGCGTGACCGTCGCGGTGCCGCAGAACGGCACCATCACCTGCCCCGGCCACGGCAGCCAGTTCACCGCCGCGACCGGCGCGGTCACCCGCGGCCCGGCCACGACCGGCCTCACCGCGGTCAACGTGAAGGTCAACGGCGCCGCCGTCGTGCTGGCCTGACGCGTCTCCCGCACGCGGTCGCCGACCGCGTGCGGGAACTGTCGGACCCCGGCCGTAGGCTGGACGGGTGGCCGACCCGTCGACCTATCGCCCAGCCCCCGGCACGATCCCCGACAACCCTGGCGTGTACAAGTTCCGCGACCAGCACCGCCGGGTGATCTACGTCGGCAAGGCCAAGAGCCTGCGCAGCCGCCTGTCCTCGTACTTCGCCGATGTGGCCACGCTGCATCCGCGGACGCGGCAGATGGTCACCACCGCGGCCAGCGTCGAGTGGACGGTGGTCAAGACCGAGGTCGAGTCGCTCCAGCTGGAGTACTCCTGGATCAAGGAGTTCGACCCGCGCTTCAACGTCCGGTATCGCGACGACAAGTCGTACCCGGTGCTCGCGGTGACCCTGAACGAGGAATTCCCGCGGCTCTACGTCTATCGCGGCCCCAAGCGCAAGGGCGTGCGCTACTTCGGCCCCTACTCGCACGCGTGGGCCATCCGGGAGACGCTGGACCTGCTGCTGCGGGTGTTTCCGGCCCGGACGTGCTCGAACGGCGTCTTCAAGCGGCACGGCCAGATCGGGCGCCCCTGCCTGCTCGGCTACATCGACAAGTGCTCGGCCCCGTGCGTGGGCAAGGTGTCGGCCGACGAGCACCGCGACATCGTCGACGACTTCTGCGACTTCCTCGCCGGCCGGACCGACGGTCTGATCAAGCGGCTGGAGCGGGAGATGCTCGCCGCGTCCGAGGAACTGGAGTTCGAGCGGGCGGCCAGACTGCGCGACGACCTCGGTGCGGCGAAGATGGCGCTGGAGAAGCAGGCGGTCGTGCTCGGCGACGGCACGGACGCGGACGTGGTGGCCTTCGCCCAGGACGAGCTGGAAGCGTCGGTGCAGGTGTTCCACGTGCGCGGCGGTCGGGTTCGTGGCCAGCGCGGCTGGGTGATCGACAAGGTCGAGGAGATGGACACCGCCGGACTGGTGGACCAGTTCCTCAGCCAGTTCTACGGCGACCAGGCGGACATGGCGGAAAACGCGGA
>NZ_KK037166.1:2266642-2269769 GCF_000568255.1 Kutzneria sp. 744 | reverse complement strand
CGCCTTCGCGCAGCACAAGCTGCGCCGCGCCGGCGACCTGACCGCTCGCTCGGCGGCGCTACAGGAACTCCAGGACGCGCTCGGACTGGACTCGGCGCCGCTGCGCATCGAGTGCACCGACGTCAGCCACGTGCAGGGCACGGACGTGGTGGCCTCGCTCGTGGTCTTCGAGGACGGCCTGGCCCGCAAGTCGGAGTACCGGCGGTTCGCGATCCGCGAGGGCGCGGAAGGCGGCGACGTCGGCTCGATCGCCGAGGTCGTCCGCCGCCGTTTCGCCCGCTACCAGCAGGAAGCGGCCGCCCCGGTCGACCCGGACCGCCCCGGCATCGACCCGGACACCGGCAAGCCGCGCCGCTTCGCGTACCCGCCGAACCTGCTCGTCGTCGACGGCGGCGCGCCCCAGGTGGCGGTGGCCGCGGACGTGCTGGCCGAGCTCGGCGTCACCGATGTCGCCGTGATCGGCCTGGCCAAGCGCCTGGAGGAGGTGTGGGTCCCGGGTGAACCCGATCCGGTGATCCTGCCGCGCACCAGCGAGGCGCTGTACCTGTTGCAGCGCGTGCGGGACGAGGCTCACCGCTTCGCCATCACCTACCACCGCCAGAAGCGCGGGCAGCGCATGACCACCTCGGAGCTGGACCAGGTCCCCGGCCTCGGCCAGACCCGGAAGGCGGCGCTGCTCAAGCACTTCGGCTCGGTGCGCAAGCTGCGCGAGGCCACCGTGGATGAGATCAGCGGGGTGCCCGGCGTCGGCCGGCGCACCGCCGAAGCCGTGCACGCCACCCTGGCGAGTGCCGGGAAGGAAAGGGAATCGACGTGAGTGAGCTTGCGATCTCACCATTCAACACTGTAGTGCGTGCACTCAGGAGCTCGGCGAGCGTCAGCGAGGTGAGCTCGTGAGTGCACCCGCCTCCAAGTCGGGCATCGAGGTTGCCGTGGTGACCGGACTGTCCGGCGCCGGCCGCAGCACCGCCGCGAAGTGCCTGGAGGACCTGGGCTGGTTCGTCGTGGACAACCTGCCCCCCGAGCTGATCGCCACCATGGTCGAGCTGGGCGCGCAGGCCCGCGGCGCCATCACGCGGGTCGCGGTCGTGATGGACGTGCGCAGCCGCGCGTTCACCGACGACCTGGCGGCCATCATCAAGGACCTCGACGCCCGCGGCTACAAGCCCCGCGTGCTGTTCCTGGAGGCCACCGACGACGTGCTGGTGCGCCGCTTCGAGTCCGTGCGCCGCGGCCACCCGATGCAGGGCGACGGCCGGCTGGCCGACGGCATCGCCGCCGAGCGCCTGCTGCTGACCCCGTTGCGCGAGGCGGCGGACCTGGTGCTGGACACCAGTTCGCTGTCCGTGCACCAGCTGCGGGCCAAGATCGAGGACACGTTCGGCTCCGAGGCCAGCGCCCGCACCCGGGTCACCGTGCTCTCCTTCGGGTACAAGTACGGCCTGCCGATGGACGCCGACCTCGTGATGGACGTGCGCTTCCTGCCCAACCCGTTCTGGATCCCGGAGCTGCGCGAGCAGACCGGCCTCGACGCCGACGTGCGCAACTACGTGCTCAGCCAGGAGGGCGCGGAGGAGTTCCTGGACCGCTACCACGAGCTGCTCAAGCTGATCGGCGCCGGCTACCGCCGTGAGGGCAAGCGCTATCTGACCTTGGCTGTCGGCTGCACCGGTGGTAAGCACCGAAGCGTGGCAATTTCCGAAGAACTTTCAGGACTGCTGTCGACGGAGGACGGGATGACCGTCAAGGTCGTGCACCGGGACCTGGGTCGCGAGTGATTCCCGTGCAGCCGATCGGCGCGCATGACAAGCCCCTCCGAGCCGTCGCCCTGGGCGGCGGCCATGGCCTCCAGGCCACGCTCGGCGCCCTGCGCCTGCTCACCCCGGACGTCACCGCCGTGGTCACGGTGGCCGACGACGGCGGCTCCTCCGGCCGGCTGCGCCGCGAGCTGGGCCTGCTGCCGCCCGGCGACCTGCGCAAGGCCCTGGCCGCGCTGGCCGCCGAGGACGACGCCGGCCGGATGTGGGCGGAGGTGTTCCAGCACCGCTTCGGCGGCAGCGGGGCGCTGGCCGGCCACGCCGTCGGCAACCTGCTGATCGCCGGCCTGCTGGAGACGCTGGGCGACCCCGTCGCGGTGCTGGACGAGGTGGCGCGGCTGATGGGCCTGCGCGGGCGGGTGTTACCGATGAGCAACGTGCCGCTGGACATCGAGGCGGACGTCACCGGGCTGGACGAGGACGTCGCCGCGGTTCGCCGGATCAGGGGACAGGTGGCGGTCGCCACCACACCCGGTCAGGTGCAGCGGATCCGGCTGCGGGCCGACCGCAACGGCCCGCCGACGGCGTGCCCGCAGGCCGTGCAGGCGGTGCTCGACGCGGACGTCGTGCTGCTCGGACCTGGATCTTGGTTCACCAGCGTGCTGCCGCACCTGCTCGTGCCGGAGCTGCATGAGGCCCTGGTCGACACGGCCGCCTGCAAGGTGGTTGTGCTCAACCTCGTCCCCCAACCAGGTGAGACCGCCGGTTTCTCCCCCGAACGCCACTTGGACGTACTCTGCCAGCACGCACCGAGACTGCGGGTTGACGCTGTGGTCGCCGACGTGGACTCGGTGCCGACCCCGGAGCGGCTGCGCACTGCGGCGGCCTCGCTGGGGGCGACGGCGCACCTGTCCAGCGTGACGGCCGGGGGCGCCGCCGACCGGCATGATCCGGCGGCGCTGGCGCTGTCCCTGCGGGACGCGCTGCAGCTGCACGGACTGCACGACCGAGTGTGAAGTAGAGGCGGAGGAGACCACCTGTGGCGATGACCGGCGCGGTCAAGGACGAGCTGAGCCGGCTGGCGGTGGCCAAGACGTGCTGCCGCCGGGCCGAGGTCTCCTCCCTGCTGCGGTTCGCCGGTGGCCTGCACATCGTCGCCGGCCGGGTCGTGGTCGAGGCCGAGCTGGACACCGGCGCGGCCGCGCGGCGGCTGCGCAAGGAGATCCACGACCTGTACGGGCACCACTCCGACGTGCACGTGCTGACCTCCGGCGGGCTGCGCAAGGGGACCCGCTGGGTGGTGCGGGTGGTCAAGGACGGCGAGGGACTGGCCCGTCAGACCGGCCTGCTCGACCCGCGCGGCCGCCCGG
>NZ_KK037166.1:2263289-2266542 GCF_000568255.1 Kutzneria sp. 744 | reverse complement strand
TGAGCAACCGTCAGGCGTCGCTGGAGGAGCTCGGCCAGCTGTCCGAGCCGCCGATGACCAAGGACGCGGTGGCCGGCCGGATCCGGCGGCTGTTGGCCATGGCGGACAAGCGGGCCCACGAGCTCGGTCTGCCGGACACGGAGTCGGCGGTGACTCCGGAGATGTTGGAGGTCGAGGAGGCCGACGTCTGATATCCCTGCACGGCTGCGCTCGTCGCTGAGGGGACACACGTGACATGACCGACGACCGGTTAGCCGACGTCCGAACCCTGCTGCGGAATTCCGGGCGTACCAGACCGTTTCGCCGGGGCGAGGTGCTGATCGCGGAGGGCGCGCCCAGCGACGAGGTGCTGCTGATCGAGACCGGCAAGGTCAAGGTCGTGCTGCACGGCCCCAACGGCGCGGACTCCATTCTCGGCTTCTACGGCGCGGGCGAGCTGATGGGGGAGATGGGCGTGATGGGGGACCGGCCGCGCAGCGCGGACGTGATCGCCCGGACGCCCGGCGCCGCGCTGCACGTGGACGCGCACACCTTCCGGACGCTGCTGCGTGATCATCCGCTGTTGGCCGCGCACGTGACGGACGTGTTGAGCAAGCGGCTGTTCCAGGCCGATCAGCGGCAGCGGCTGCACGCCTCGTTCGAGGTGTCGGTGCGGGTGGCCAAACAGCTGTTGAGCTGGGCTCACTCCTCCGGCGAGCCGGTGGACGGCGGCGGGCTGCGGGTGAAGGGCCTGACCCAGTTGGAGATCGCCCAGTTCGTCACGGCGTCGGCCAAGACCGTCGACCACGTGCTGAAGCAGTTGCGGTCGGACAAGCTGTTGGAGACCGGGCGGCGCAGTTACGTGCTGCCCGATCCGCCGTTGCTGGAACGCTGCCTGGCCGACCCGGAATGGCGGCCGGGTCGGCACGACGTCTCCCGCTTTTCCGGGAGACCCGACAACTATGCGCAACCAGACTCCACTCGTGCGTGCTGAGCGTCTGCCACTTGGAGGAGCCTTGGACACCGTGCCCGACATCCGGACCCTGCTCGGGGTCGATGTGATCGACTCCGCCCGGACCGCGCCCCATCTGCTGCCGCAGGTGCCGACCGTGCTGGCGACGCTGCTGTCGGCCGGCATGGACGCGGTGGCGGTGTCCCGGCAGGACACGGTGGACGCGCAGTACACCGGCGACGGCTGGCTCTACGCCTTCCCGAGCGGGCTGCTGGGCCGTGTCGTGGACCTGGGCCGCACCTTGGACGGGATCGTCGCCGAGCACAACAAGTGGAACAAGCTGGAGCTTCGGCTCCGGCTGGCCGTGGAGGTCGGGCCGCTGCCCGACACCCAGGGCTTCCACCCGGCCAACATCTCGCGCAGCCGCCTGCTGGAGGCGCCCGCGTTCAAGGCGCTGGCCCGCCGCTGCATCGCCGCCCGCCCGGACGGCTCGATGAGCACCGCGATGATCATGTCCGACGCCGTGCACCGCACGGTCTTCGCCGGCGACTACACCAAGGTCGCCCGGGCCACGGACTTCGCGGCGCTGGCCGTGACCAACAAGGAGTTCACCACCCACGCCTGGGTCGCGGTCCCCGGCTTCGACGCCCGCACCCTCGCCGGGATGATCGCCGATGACGACCCGGCGGCATCTGCACCGGTCGAGGAGAGTAAGCCCACTGACGTCGGAACCGTGACGAACACCATCAACGGCGGCGGCAATCACGGTGTCCAGGCCCACACCATCAACGGCGGCGTCCGCTTCGGCTCCCCCCGCCGCTGACCCCACTTTTTCGCCACATGTGGGCCACATGTGGCTCTGGGAGTCGAATGTGGCGCACATGTGGCGTCGGAACGGGGGCTTGGTCTGGACCAATTTGGGGCGATTGCTGGGCCGAACGGAGCAGTCTCAGCTGGCTCGATCAAGAAAGCTGCCATACCACTGTGACCAGCGCTACTTCGTAACGCTAGTGTTGCCGGCAGGCAGCGTCGCCGCATCTACTGGGCTCCGGCATTCGACCGGTTCGAGTTTCGAGGAGACACACCGTGACGGTTCGCGTAGGTGTCAACGGCTTCGGCCGCATCGGCCGCAACTTCTTCAGGGCGGTCAAGGCCAGCGGGCACGACATCGAGATCGTGGCCTTCAACGACCTGGGTGACGTCGCGACCATGGCGCACCTGCTGAAGTACGACACCATCCTTGGCCGCTTCCCCGGCGAGGTGTCGCTGCACGACGAGGGCATCGAGGTCGACGGCAAGGTCGTCAAGGCGCTGGCCGAGCGCGACCCGGGCAAGCTGCCCTGGAAGGACCTCGGCGTGGACGTCGTGGTCGAGTCGACCGGCTTCTTCACCGACGCCGCGGCGGCCCGCAAGCACGTGGACGAGGGCGGCGCCAAGAAGGTCATCATCTCCGCGCCGGCCAAGGGCGAGGACCTGACCATCGTGCTCGGCGCCAACGACGACCTGTACGACGGCTCGCAGACCATCATCTCGAACGCCTCGTGCACCACGAACTGCCTGGCCCCGCTGGCCAAGGTGCTGCACGACGCGTTCACCATCGAGCGTGGCCTGATGACCACGATCCACGCGTACACGCAGGACCAGAACCTCCAGGACGCGCCGCACAAGGACCTGCGCCGCGCCCGCGCCGCCGCGCTGAACATCGTGCCCACCTCGACCGGTGCGGCCAAGGCCATCGGCCTGGTGCTGCCGGAGCTGAAGGGCAAGCTGGACGGCTACGCGCTGCGCGTGCCGGTGCCGACCGGCTCGGCCACCGACCTGACCGTCACCGTGGGCCGCGAGGTCACCCTGGACGAGGTCAACGCCGCGTACAAGGCCGCGGCCGACGGCCCGCTGGGCAAGTACCTGCGCTACAACGACGACCCGATCGTGTCCTCGGACATCGTCACCGACCCGGCGTCCTGCATCTACGACGCGCCGCTGACCAAGGTCATCGGCAACCAGGTCAAGGTCGTCGGCTGGTACGACAACGAGTGGGGCTACTCCAACCGCCTCGCCGACCTGGTGTCGCTGGTCGCCTCGAAGCTCTGAGAGGGTTGCCGCAAGTGAAGACTCTCGACGACCTGATCGCCGAGGGCGTGCAGGGTCGGCACGTGCTGGTGCGTGCCGACCTCAACGTCCCCCTCGACGGCGACAAGATCACTGACGACGGCCGGATCCGGGCGTTCCTGCCCACCGCCCGGCGCCTCACCGAGGCCGGCGCGCGGGTCGTCGTGACGGCCCACCTGGGCCGCCCCAAGGGCGAGCCGGACCCGAAGTTCT
>NZ_KK037166.1:2232425-2263189 GCF_000568255.1 Kutzneria sp. 744 | reverse complement strand
CGCTGCTGGAGAACATCCGCTTCGACCCGCGCGAGACCAGCAAGGACGCCGGCGAGCGCGAGTCGCTCGCCGACGACCTGGTGTCGCTGGTCGGCGACAAGGCCGCCTTCGTGTCCGACGGCTTCGGCGTCGTGCACCGCAAGCAGGCCTCGGTCTACGACGTGGCGGCCAAGCTGCCGCACTACGCCGGCGGCCTGGTGCTGGCCGAGGTCGAGGTGCTGCGCAAGCTCACCGACGACACGGCCCGCCCGTACGTGGTGGTGCTCGGCGGCGCGAAGGTGTCCGACAAGCTCGGCGTCATCGCCAACCTGCTGACCAAGGTCGACCGGCTGCTCATCGGCGGCGGCATGGCGTACACCTTCCTCAAGGCGCAGGGCAAGGAGGTCGGCAACTCGCTGTTGCAGGCCGACCAGCTCGACCAGGTCAGGGGCTTCCTGGCCGAGGCCGACAAGCGCGGCGTCGAGCTGGTGCTGCCGGTCGACGTGCTGGCCGCGACGACCTTCGCTGAGGACGCGCCGTTCGAGGTCGTGTCCACCGACGCCATCCCGGCCGACCGGGAGGGCCTGGACATCGGCCCGGCCACGCGCGAGCTGTTCGCGAGCAAGCTGGCCGACGCCAGGACCGTGTTCTGGAACGGCCCGATGGGCGTGTTCGAGTTCGCCGCGTTCGCCGAAGGCACCCGTGCCATCGCGCAGGCGCTGGTCGACTCCGACGCGTTCACCGTGGTCGGCGGGGGCGACTCCGCCGCGGCCGTGCGCCGGCTGGGTCTGCCCGAGGACGGCTTCTCGCACATCTCCACCGGCGGCGGCGCGTCGCTGGAGTACCTGGAGGGCAAGGAGCTCCCCGGCGTGAAGGTCTTGGAGGACTGATGGCCCGCCTTCCGCTGGTGGCCGGCAACTGGAAGATGAACCTCACGCACCTCGAGGCCATCGGACTCACCCAGAAGATCGCCTTCTCGCTGCCGGAGAAGTACTTCGCCAAGGTCGAGGTGGCGGTGCTGCCGCCGTTCATCTCGCTGCGCAGCGTGCAGACCCTGATCGACGGCGACAAGATGCTGCTCAAGTACGGCGCGCAGGACCTGTCGCCGCACGACTCGGGCGCGTACACCGGCGACGTGTCGGGCATGCAGCTGGCCAAGCTGGGCTGCACCTACGTGGTCGTCGGGCACTCCGAGCGGCGCGAGTACCACAACGAGGACGACGAGCTGGTCAACCGCAAGGTCAAGGCCGCGCTCAAGCACGGGCTCACGCCCATCCTGTGCGTCGGTGAGCGCCTTGAGGTCCGTGAGGTCAACGGCCACCTGGAGCACTGCAACACGCAGCTCATCGCCGGCCTCAAGGGACTCAAGGCGGAGCAGGCGGCCAAGGTCGTCATCGCCTACGAGCCGGTGTGGGCCATCGGCACCGGCAAGGTGGCCACGCCCTCGGACGCGCAGGAGGTCTGCGCGTCCATCCGGTCCACCCTGGCCGACAAGTACGGCCAGGAGGTCGCCGACGTCGTCCGCGTGCTCTACGGCGGCTCGGTCAAGTCCGGCAGCATCGCCGACCTGATCAAGCAGCCCGACATCGACGGCGGCCTCGTCGGCGGGGCCAGCCTCGACGGCGACGAGTTCGCCAAGCTGTGCGCGCTGGCGGCCGGCGGGCCGCTGCCGTAGATCGTTGTCGCAGGTCGGGGCCCCGGTCGAGGTTCGGCGGGGCCCCGATCTGCATTCCGTGACCACTCCTTTCCGGACCGTGCGCCGAAGCCGGGGCCGGAACAGGTAACCTGTAGCGTCTATACGCCTTACAGCGAGGGTGAGATGAACCTGTTCCTGCAGATCCTGTTGATCGTCGCCAGCCTGCTGCTGATCCTGTTGGTGCTGCTGCACCGTGGTCGTGGCGGCGGTCTGTCCTCGCTGTTCGGCGGCGGCATGCAGTCGAGCCTGTCCGGTTCCAGCGTTGTTGAGAAGAATCTGGACCGGATCACGTTGTTCGTGGCCGCGATCTGGATCATCAGCATCATCGGCATCGGGCTGCTGGCCAAGCTCGGCGGCTGAGCGCCGCCAATCCGTCACTGGGGTTGTTCAACCACGTCCTGTGGGAGTGTGAGGGTCGATGACTGGCGGTAACGCGATCCGCGGTACCCGAGTCGGATCGGGCCCGATGGGCGAGTCGGAGCGCGGCGAGTCCGCGCCCCGGCATCGGGTGTCGTACTGGTGCGCCAATGGGCACGAGTCGCGTCCGTCCTTCGCCCTGGAGGCCGAGGAGCCGGAGTCGTGGGACTGCCCACGCTGCGGACTTCCTGCCGGCCGGAACGAGCAGGCCCCGCCTGCTCCACCGCGCAATGAGCCGTACAAGACTCACCTGGCCTACGTGAAGGAGCGCCGCTCCGACGCCGACGGTGAGGCGATCCTGGCCGAGGCGCTGGCCAAGCTCCGGGCTCAGCGCGAGGGCGAGTTCTAGGGCCCCGCGGATTCGACACGGAAAGGCCGCCTTCCTCCGGTTTTCACCGGGGAAGGCGGCCTTTCTGCGCGCTGTGGTTTTTCCGCCCCCGGGTTTTCGCCGCTGACGACAAAGGCCGCCCTGCTCGCGTTTCCGGGAGCAAGGCGGCCTTCGTCGCGTGGTGGATGAGGGAGGGGAGTCCCGCGCCCGGCTTCCCCTGGGGCCCCGATCCTCCTATGCGTGCTGGGGAGCCTGCGGCGCCGGCACACCGGGCAGGGCGAGCGGGAACCGTGAGGTCACCACGAACCCACCGTCCCGACTCGGCTCGGCGTGACAGCTGCCTCCCAGCAGCTCGGCCCGTTCGGTGAGTCCGACCAGGCCATGGCCGCCAGAGGGCAGGGCAGGGGAGCGCTGTCCTCGGGGCCGTCCGTTGCGCACCCGCACCACCAGTTCGTCCTCGCCCAACTGGACGAGCACGGACACGGCGGCGGACGGGGCGTGCTTGCCAACATTGGTCAGCGCTTCCTGCACTGTCCGGTACGCGGCGGCCGACACCGGCCGCGGGATGCTCTCGATGTCGCCGTCCACGTTGAGCGTGACGGCGAGGCCGCAGTCGGAGACCAGGCGGCGCAGATCGCCCAGGTCGGGACGGCCGTCGTCGTCGCTGGTGGTGCGCAGCACGCCGACCAGCTGGCGGAGTTCCTCCAGCGTCTTGGTGGACAGCCGGCGGATGGTGTTGGCGATCTCCCGCGAGTCGGCGTCGGTGACGGTCATCTTCAGCGCGCCCGCCTGCATGGCGATGAGGCTGACCTGGTGCGACACGACGTCGTGCATCTCGCGGGCCAATCGGGTGCGCTCCTCGGCCCGGATGGCCTGGGCCTGGAGCTGCTGCTTGCGCTCACGGGTGGCGGCCAGCTCGGTGAGCCGGCGCACGAGCTCCTTGCGGGTGGTGACGAGCAACCCGAGCGCGAGCGGCATGCCGGCGTCGACGACGGCCCAGAGCAGGTTGGTCACCTGGTGCCTCCAGTCCTGGCCGACGAACTCGTCGAGCGGCCACACCACGAACCGGCACAGCATCATCAGCACCGCGCCGGCCATGGTCTGCCAGTTCCAGGCCCGCTTCTTGGCCACCGAGTACAGCGCGATCATGCCGGCCAGCTGCGACCAGCCGGCGAGGTAGCCGGGCACGGTGAGCAGCAGGGCGAGGAACGGGTAGCGGCGGCGCAGCACCAGCGCGAGGCAGGCCACGCCGGACAGGATGTGCGAGTACAGCTCGGCGTCCTTGGGGAACACCAGCAGCACGTCCAGCAGGGCCAGCGCGATGGCGCCTAAGTCGCTCAGCGGACCCGAGTGGCCCTTCAGGAAGCGGCTGCCCCGGGCGCGCAGCTCACGCAGCGGGGTGCGGGGGTGCACGACGGTGCTGACGATGTCGGCCGCCTGCGCGCCGCTCAGCGGCTCGCCGGTCCAGATCCGGTCATCGTTGTCGCGTTGGGTCGGCACTCCGACCGCGGGCATGTCGGGACCGTTCACGGCGTGGCGCGGCCGGTTCGGCACGGCTCCGTCCTCCTCGGGCAGGGCGAGTTGGTCTTGTGCTCTTAGACAGTCCTAACACTCGTTCGGGACGCGCCTCCCGAAACTTGTGTGCAGATGCACACGCCTGGTACCCGCGTACTCACCCAACGTGATACCTGACCTGCGGTTTTGCCGGTAGGCTAACACCACTCGTCACGCACAGTGCCGGCCGAACTACGTGTTAACGGTGTTCAGGATTAACCGAAAAGACCAGACCTTCGACGGTTGCGCCCGCCGGCGCCGAGCGCCGGCGGGCGTTTCTCCCACCGTTAGAAGCCTCCGCGCTCCGCACTGCGCGGGTCGTCGTGGATGAGATGCGGCTCGTAGAAGCCGTTGCGGACGGTGCGCCGCCACGGCCGGGCCAGGTTCTCCACGTTGCCGTCGAGATCGGCGACGGCGACCGGGCCGTCGTCGGTGCGGGCCACCCACGCCCCGTCCGGCGAGATGACGCCGGAGCCCATGTCGGAGGCGTAGCCGACCCAGTAGCTGTTCGTGGCGGCGTGGGCCTGGGCTTCGGTGGCGAACACCTCGGTCGGCGCGGCCGTCGCGAACAGCACGGCGTCCACGTCGAGGCGCTCGTACTCCAGGAACAGCTCGGGGAAGTGCACCTCCATGCCCAGCGCCAGGCCGATCCGCACGCCGTCGACCTCGAAGGTCACGGGCGCGGAGCCGGGCGTGTACATGAAGCTGACCTTGGTGTTGGACAGCATCCGCTCGTCGTAGCGGGTGACGACCTCGCCCTTGTCCGACAGCACGTACAGGCTGTTGTGCGGGCGGTTCGGCGGCGTCAGCCGGTGCACGCCGCCGAGCACGGTCCACAGCCCCAGCTCCCGGGCCAGCTCGGCGATGCGCCCCAGCTCGTCGCGCAGCACGTCCCAGTCGGCCAGGGCCCAGTCGGCCGGGCCGACCCGGTTCGGGTCCGCCGACATGATTCGCTTGTGCGGCGAGCAGGTCGCCCCCTCCGGGAACACCACCAGCCGCGCGCCCGCCGCGTAGGCGTCACGCATCAGCCGGCGGATCTCCCGGCCGCTCTCCCGCAGCAGATCCCCGTCCCGTGGGTCCTGGCGCAGCGTCGTGCGCGCCGCCGCCAGTCGCAGGGTTTTCGTCTTCGGCATCTCGTCGTCTCCCGATGTCCGACGGAAGTGCCGAAGCGCGGTCGTGTAGGACTGCCCGGTCTTGGCCGCGCGGGCCCGGACCCGGCGTTTGAAATTGCCCCTCGTGGTCACGTCTTCGGCCTTCCACGTCCCGGACCGGCGATCCCCCAGCGACGCGCGCGCCCGGAACGGACGGCTTCGGACGGCGACCCGAGACAGGAAGTCCCTTTGCCCCCGCGGGGAGCCGGGCTGGGGCCGGCTCGTGGAGGTGAGGCGTGGATCGCGCCGAAAAACACCGTAGCACGTGTCGAGAACCGTCCGGGCGGCTCCGACCAGGGGGCAAGGAACCGAACAGAAGGAGTTGGCATCATGGCGATCCGCGTGCACACCTCGATGACCCTCGACGGCTTCTCCGCCGACACCAACGGCTGGCCCGTCCTGCTGCACATGCCCGAGTTCCGGTCCGGTGTCTCCTACGGGCACGAGGAGTTCTTCGCCCAGTGCACCGCCGTGATCATGGGCCGCCGCACCTTCGAGCCCGCCCTCGGCGCCTCCGACTGGCCCTGGCCGGGAAAGAAGGTCTTCGTGCTCAGCACCGGTCAGGTGGACGTGCCCGCCGACCAGGACGTCACCGTCTGCGCCACCGTCGCCGACGTGCTCGCCGCCCTGCCCGCCGGCGACGCCCAGCTCCTCGGCGGCCCCAGCACCATCGCCGCCTTCCACCAGGCCGGCGCCGTCGACCGTTTCGAGATCGTGCTGCTGCCCTTGTTGATGGGCAAGGGAATGCCGCTGTTCCCCCTGGGCGACGACACCCGCCCGCTGTCCTTCGACGAGCAGGTCGTCTACCCGGACGGCACGATCAAGCTGTGCTACGACGTGGCGATCCGCCAGTTCTCCTCGGCGTCCACGGCCACCGAGTAGAGCAACTCGCTCCGGGTGTCGATACCTAGCCGGCCGTCGCGTTCCACGACAACCGCGAGGACTCGACAACCTGCGTCCCAGGAGATCGTCACCTCGTCACCCGGGTTCGTGTTGGGTGGCGCCGGTGCTTCCAGGACGTGACGGCGGATGTATGCGTCGACAAAGCCCACCGCGGGCGGCCATTCGTCGTCGGCGACGTCCTCGACCGCCCAGATCCAGAGGGCGTCCAGGGTCTCGTCGCCCTGGATCAGCTTGGCCGGGGAGGCACCGTCCTCCTTGGTCCTGGTGACTTCGGAGCCGATGCGCGGTCGATTCCACCAGTCGACGCCGAGCCGGTCGAGGGCGACCACCACACTGGCCAGTGGAGAGATGCGGCCGTATTGGGTGGCGAGGATCCGCAGGCGTTCGACCTCGTCGCCGCCAAGATCGCGGCCGAGTCGTTCGAACAGGGCCTCCACGGTCGGCTCGATGCCCAGGGTGGTCCGGATGAACTCGACCGCTTCGCTCACGGCCTCAGGATACGGCGATCACGATCTTGCCGAGGGCGTTTCCGGCTTGCACGTAACGGATGGCGGCCACGGCGTCGGCGAGGGGGAAGGTGCGGTCGAGGACCGGCGTGATCACGTCCTGCTCGATGAGGCGGCGGAGTTCGAGCAGGTCCTCGCGGCGTTCGGCGGTGGCCATGAGGCCCTTGAGCTGCTGGCCGATGAAGGGGGAGAGCAATGCCGCGCGGAGGGTGCGGGCGACGCTGCCGACGAGCTTGCCGCCGCCCTCGCCACCGACGATGATCAAGGTGCCATCGGGCATGAGGTGTTGGCGCAGCAGGGAAAGCGGGCGGTCGCCGGCGGTGTCGATGATGACGTCGTAGCGGCCGGTGACGGCCTCGGTCCGGTAGTCGATGACGGCGTGGGCGCCGAGGGACTTCACCAGATCGACCTTGGCGGTGCTGCACACGCCGGTGACGTGGGCGCCGCGGGCCTTGACCAGCTGGACGGCGTAGGTGCCGACACCGCCACCGGCGCCGATGATCAGGACCTGCTGTCCGGAGTGGACGGTGGCCACGGCCTGCGCGGCGGTGCGGGCGGAGACGGGAACGGCGGCGGCCTGGTCGAAGGTCAGCCGGTCGGGCATGGGAACGACCCGACTCGTCTTGACGGTGACGTACTCGGCGAACGAGCCGTCGGCGGTGCCGAAAACCTGGTCACCGGCACGGAATTCGGTGACACTGGGGCCGGTTTCCTCGATGGTGCCGGCGAGATCGAGGCCCGGCACCGGTCTTTTCGGGCGGCGTAAGCCGAAACCCATCAGCCGGATCAGGTACGGCCGGCCGGCGGTGAGGTGCCAGACGCTCGGGTCGACGCCGGCCGCCCGCACCCGGACCAGGACCTCGCCGGGCCCGGGCTTCGGTCGTTCGACATCCCTGAGCTGCAACACATCCAACGATCCGTAGCGGTCGCGGACAATGGCCTTCACGGGGAATCTCCCTCCGGATACTGGAAAACGTCGTCGAGCGGCACCCCGAACACGTGGGCGATCTGGAACGCCATCTCCAGCGACGGCGAGTACCGGCCCTGCTCGATCGCGATCACCGTCTGCCGGGTGACGCCGATCCGGTCGGCCAGCTCGGCCTGCGTCATCTCGCCCTTGGCGAACCGCAGCGCCCGGATCGAGTTCGTCACCTTCGTCGGCTTCACCACGCCTGGAACCCCCGTCGGTAGCCCACGATCCGCGCGACCGAGCCCAGCGCGGCCGACAGCGTGAACGCCAGGTAGATCGCGTTGGCGATCCAGAAGTGGTCCATCCGGAACATCGCGAGGAACATCGCCAGCACCCCGCCGACCACCACGAACGACTGGCCGATCCGGTCGCCGAACTGCCCGATCTCGCGGTCCCGCTGATCGCGCCTGCTGTCCTTGGGGTTGCGGATCGACACCGCGATGTTCAGCACGATCGTCGCGACGATCGACGCGCCGGTGATCCACAGCAGCGCGCCGACGTAGGGCGCCTGGGCCAGCGGCCCCGGTCTGCTCAGCACTGTCGCGGCGTACATCGCATAGGCGATCGCCGACACCACAAGCATGATCCACGCGCGCTTCTCTTCGTACGCCACGGCTGCGCTCCTCCCCGCTCGACGTCCTCGAATGTAAAGAAGCCTAGACACGATGTCAAACATTCTTAACACGCTGTCGGGCCCGGCCGGCAGGATGGCCGGGTGATCGTTGAGGTGGCCAGCAAGCGACGGAGATCGGCGTTCCCGGCGGATGTCACGGTGGTGGACGTGACTTCGCGCGGACCGCAACCCTGGGTCCGGCTGAGCCCGTTCTATCCGCACGGCGACATCCCGGTGCCGCTGTCGCCGGGCGAGGTCGGCACGTCGGTCGAGGGCATCTGGCAGGCGCTGAAAGTCTTTGCCGACGGGGATGTCGACGTGTCGAAGCTGGCCGTCACCAAGATGACCGGCCTCAAGAGGACGGTCCGCCGGTTCGGGCCGGTGCTGGGGCATCGCGACGGTCTGCGGGGTGGTGGGCTGCTGGACTACGAGACCGCGCGGCGACGGATCTATCTGCCGGCCTACCGCTGGGTGCTGGACAACTGCGTGCGGGACGAGTTGGCGGCGTTGCACGAGCTCGGGGCTCAAGGGTCGTTGGTGCTGTTGGACTACACCACGAACGGCGATGTGGCGAACCTGGCCACCCCGTTGTCGCACGCCGCCCTCGTGGCCCGATATCTGACGGATCAGTGGCCGTCCTGACCCTCGGTTGCGGACCGTCGATTCTTGTGAAGCGGTTGTACGACAAGAACTTCAGGGCATGGTGAGGCCCGTGGTTCGGTGCTGTTGATCAAGGGATTGCGCGTCGCCGGCAGAGGTCGTGGACCTGGTGTTGAATCGGCGGCATGGAGAAACCACCGATCGTCCCCATCGAGCAGTGGCGGCAGGCCCGGGCCGACCTGCTCGCCGAGGAGAAGGAAGCGACCCGGATGCTGGACGCGATCGCGGCCCGCAGACGTCGGCTGCCGATGGTCGAGTTCTCGGACACCTACGAGTTCGACACCCCGGCCGGCAAGCGCTCGCTGCTGGACCTGTTCGACGGCAAGCGGCAGCTGGCCGTGTACCAGTTCATGGACCTCGGCCCGGACGCCTACTGCGGGGGCTGCACATGGCTCACCGACAACGTGCCGTCGCCGGCCGTCGGCCTGCTCGCGGACAGCGACGTCAGCTGGATGACGGTGTCGAACATGCCGCTCGCTCAGATCGCCGGCTACTGGGAGCAGAAGGGCTGGACCATCCCGTACGCGTCCTCGCGTGACACCACCTTCGCGGCCGACACCGACGCGGAGTTCGGCTTCATGCTGACGGTGTTCCTGCGCGACGGGGACCGCGTCTACCGCACGTACAACACCACCCAGCGGGGCGTCGACCGGCTGGTGTTCACCAACAGCCTGCTCGACCTGGTGCCCTACGGCCGCCAGCAGGACTGGGAGGACTCGCCGCCCGGCTGGCCGCAGCACCCGACCTACGGCTGAAATCCGTTGGGGACCGATGACATAGTGGGGAGGTGGAGTCCACTCGAGTGGACCGCTGGCTCTGGGCGGTCCGGCTGACCAAGACCCGTTCGGACGCCGCGGCGGCCTGCAAAGGCGGCCACGTGCGCGTGAACGACAGGCCGGCGAAGGCGGCGACTTCGGTGTCGCCCGGTGACGAGGTGCGCGCCCGTGTCGGGGACAAGACCAAGGTCGTCGAGGTGGTGCGGGTGATCCAGAAGCGGGTGGGCGCCGCGGACGCCGCGACCTGCTTCATCGACCGCACGCCCGCGCCCCCGCCGGAGGCCGCCATCCCGGTCGCCCGCCGCGATCGGGGCGCCGGCCGGCCCACCAAGCGGGAGCGGCGCGTGCTGGACAAGTTCCGCACCGGCCAGCTCTAGCCGAGGAAGTCGGCGAGGATCGGCAGCAGCAACTCGGACCGCAGCGTCACGGTCATGTGCGTGGTGTTCGGCAGCACCGCCAGGTGCGAGCCGGGGATCAGGCGCTTCATCAGCGCGCCGTGCTCGATGGTGGTGAAGTCGTGGTCGCCCATCACCAGCAGCGTCGGGGCGGTGATGCCGGCCAGCTGGTCGTCGCTCCAGCCCTTCAGGTCGGCGGCCGAGGCCGACATCGCGGCCAGGAACTCGTCGAAGTGCTCCGGGTGCGGCGACAGCCGCTGGTAGGCGTCCCGGAAGTCGGTGAAGTCCTGCTGCGTGGGCAGCCGGTCGGAGGTCGCGTGCCGGCTCGGGTCGAGCAGGTCCTCGTGCATGCCGTCGGGCCGGACGCTGGCCGAGATCGGCACCACCGACAGCACGCGGTCCGGGTGGCTGACCGCGAGCTCCAGGGCCACGGCGCCGCCCATGCTGTGGCCGAGCACATGGGCCCGGTCGATGCCGAGGTGGTCCAGCAGTGCCACCACGTCGCTCGCCAGCGCGGCCGGGGTGATCGCCCGGTCGATGTCGGCGGTGCGGCCGTGGCCCTGCATCTCCACGCCGATCACCTGGTGGTGCTCGGCCAGCGTGGGGATCAGGCCGGCGAAGTTCAGGTCGATGGTCAGCATGCCGCCGTGCAGCAGGACCAGGGGCGTGCCGGCCTCGCCATGCCGCTCGTAGTACAGGTGCAGGCCGTTCACGTCCGCGTAGCCCATGGCCGTTTCCTCTCAGCGCAACCGGTGCCGTCATCAGTGCGTCGAACGGAAGTCCATCGGAATCGACACGACCCCTGGAGTTTTTTTGTGACGAGTTTTCGCGAGCTGGAGTCAGGGGGCGAGTAGCAGCAGCGCGCGGGAGTAGAGCAGGGCGAAGCCGCGGCGCTGGACGTTCTGCTGGGACCTCGTGCCGGGTGCAGTGGTGACCGTGGCGAGGTCGCAGCCGGCGGCCTTGGCGGCGGCCAGGCGGGCGGCGATCAAGGCGGACTGCACGCCTCGGCGGCGGTGCTGGGGGCTGGTGGCGGCGCCGGCGAAGTAGGCGATGCCGTCGGCGGCGCGCACGCCGCCGCTGCCGACGGGGACGCCGTCGATCAGGGCGAGGTAGCGCCGGGTGCCGGCGGCCTCCATGTCACGGAGAGCGTTGCCGAGTGCTTCGCGGGGGAACTCCTCGGCCGTGGCGGCGCCCTCGGTGTCGGGTACGAGGACGGCGTCGATCAGGATGTCCAGGGCCGTGTCGGTCCCACCCTCGGGGCAGGGCCGGACCTCGACGCCGGCCGGCGGCTCGGGGAGGTCCAGGTCGTCCAGGGCGAGGCCGAGCACGTTCTCGAAGCCGGCCAGGCGGTAGCCGCGGCCGGTGAGGAACTCGCCGACGGCCGGGTCGGCCAGGGTCGGCAGCTCGACCTGGACCGGGGCGCCGCGGTCGTGGAAGGCCTTCTCGACCTCGGCCATCTCGTCCGCGGTCGGCACGCCGCCGAAGCCGAGGGCGGCGACCTTGTTGAACGGGGAGTCGGGCTCGGCGAAGGTGGCGGCGCCGCCGGCGACCTCACGGACGAAGGGCACCTCGTCGCCGCGGCGGGCACGGGCGGCTTCGGTGGCCAGGGCCATGAAGTGGGCGTCGACGCGTTCGATGCGCTCGGCCAGGTCAGTGCCGCAGAACAACGGTGTCCGGATCGTCATGGTGGCGCTCAGTCTTATGACCGGCGTGCCCGCGCGGCAACCGGTTTTCGTGTGGGAGTCTGCTGCACGTGCGAGTGGCCGTCGTTGCCGGACCGGATGCCGGCCACGTCTTTCCCGCGGTCGCGCTGTGCCTGCGGTTCGCGGCGGCTGGCGACGAGCCGGTCCTGCTCACGGCCGACGGCTGGCGCGACGCCGCGGTGGCGGCCGGGATCGAGGCGCCGCCGCAGGATTGGCTGTCGCTGCGGGCCGAGGCCGACATCGGGCACTGGCTGTACGAGCGGGCGGCGGAGCTGGCGCAGCAGCTCGTGCCGACGCTAGAGGCGCTCAACCCCGATCTTGTCGTGTCGGACGTGTTGGCGAAATGCGGCGGCATGGCGGCCGAGCTGCTGGGGCTGCCCTGGGTCGAGTTGTCGCCGCATCCGCTCTATCTGCCCTCACGGGGCCTGCCGCCGATCGGCAGCGGGCTCGCCCGTGGCACCGGTGTCCGCGGCCGCCTCCGTGACGCCGTGCTCCGCCGCTTCACCGCCCGCTCGCTGCGGGAGGGGCAGCGACAGCAGGCCGTCGCTCGTGCGGGAATCGGTTTGCCGGCAAGGGATCCCGGTCCAGTGGCGCGGCTGGTCGCCACCCTGCCGGCGCTGGAGGTTCCCCGCCCGGACTGGCCGCGCGAGGCGCACGTCGTCGGGCCGTTGTTGTGGGATCCGGTGCCGGTCGGGCTCACCCCGCCGCCCGGCGCCGGGCCGTTGGTGGTGATCGCGCCGTCCACCGCGACCGGCGGGGCCGCCGACATGCTGTCCACAACCCTTGCCGCGCTTGACGGTCTCAACGTCAGGGCCGCGATCTCCACCTTCCGGCCACCGGACGGACTCCCGGCCTGGGCCAGTGCCGGCGCCGGCGGCCAGGACGAACTGTTGCGGCAGGCCGCCGTTGTCGTGTGCGGCGCTGGGCATGGCTTGCTGGCCAAGGCTTTGCTCGCCGGCGTGCCCGTCGTCGCCGTGCCCGGCGGCGGCGACCAGTGGGAGCTCGCCAACCGCGCCGCCCGACAGGGCAGCGCCGTGGTCGTCCGCCCGCCGGCCGTCGACGCCGTGCGCACCGCGGTCCTGAATGTGTTGGAGGATCCCACTTTCGCGGCCGCCGCGGCCGAGGCCGCGAAAACGGTCGCCGAGGTGTCCGATCCGGTCACGGTGTGCCGGGACGTCTTCCAGGCTCGCCGGCGTGGCCTGCCCTGAGCGACAGGAATTCTCTCGGCCGTGGGGAAGCCGATCGGGCCAAGTTATATGAGCAGGCCCCTGAGGTCGCGTAACTTAATACTAGGACACGACTAATCGTACCCAAGTATTTGATAGGGTAGAATGCAAACTAAGAAGAAAGTCGCCGCAGTGCGTCAGCTCATTTATGCAGTGTTTCTCCACGACATAAATCATTCGTTCCGAGGTCTGAGATCAATGATAACGAACACCCGTACGAAAGAATTCCTAGACCTACAGTGACCGCGACCGGGCGCCGGTGCTCACGGTCGATCCGGGTGACACGCTGATTGTGCGTAGCCTCAACGCATCCGGCAATCTGGGCGCGGACACCGACAGCGCGCGGCTGATCGAGAACGCGCGGGGGCACTGCCTGACCGGGCCGATCGCCGTGCGCGGGGCGGAGCCGGGCATGATGCTGGCAGTGCGGCTGGAGTCGCTCCAGCCGGACGACTGGGGCTTCACGGCGGCGGCGTCGAGGGACAACGCGCTCAACCGCCAGCTCGGGGTCGTGCCGGGCGAGCGGGTGTTGCTGCACTGGGACATCGCGGACGGACGGGCCGTCAACAACCTGGGGTTCGCGGTGCGCCTCGCGCCGTTCCTCGGGGTGATCGGGATGCCGCGCGCGGAGCCGGGGCAGCACTCGACGATCCCGCCGCGCGCGGACGGCGGCGGCAACATCGACTGCCGGGAGCTGGTCGCCGGCTCGACGCTGTACCTGCCGATCACGGTGCCGGAGGCGTTGCTGTGCCTGGGCGACGGCCACGGGGCGCAGGGCGACGGCGAGGTGTGTGGGACCGCGGTGGAGTGCGGCATGACCACGCGGCTCGTGCTGGAACTGGTGGCCGACCCGCCGATCCCGACCGCGCACGCGACCACCCCGGCCGGCCGGGTGACCTTCGGGTTCGACGCCGACCTGAACGAGGCGTCGGCGCAGGCCCTGGCGGCCGTGCTGGACTGGATGCAGGCGCTGTACGGCGTCGACCGGACCACGGCCCTTGCGCTGGCCAGCCCGGTCGTGGATCTCCGGGTCACCCAGATCGCCAACAAGACCTGGGGTGTGCACGCGGTGCTGCCGGATGGCGCGCTGACTCGGGTGTGACAAGTGTGGGGTGCGCACGCGTCTTTTTCTGACGACGGGCCGACCGGGGTGCGAAGGATACGGGCGGGCCTACCGGAGTCACGCCGGAGCTGCTACTCGTAGTGATCGCGTCAGCCTTTGGTCCGCTGTGCCTTCGAAAACGGAGACATCCATGCGCCGTCTGGCCCTGCTGCTCGTCCCTGTGATCGCGATCCTGTTACCCGCCACGGCCGCTGCGGCGCCGGCGGCGGGGAAGTATGTGGCCCTGGGTGACTCGTACGCCGTCGGCGTCGGCACCTACACGTACGACGACCCGAATGCCGACTGCCGGCGGGGGCCGCTGGAGTACAGCCGGCTGTGGGCGGCGGCGCATCCGGCGACCACGTACGTGGAGGAGTCCTGTTCCGGGGCGTTGGTGGCCGATGTCGCCAACCAGGCGGCGGCTGGCCTGACCCCCGACACCACGCTGGTCACCGTGCAGGTGGGCGGCAACGACGTCGGCTTCGTGAGCGTGCTGGAGACCTGCATCCTCAACTTCGCCGACTCCACGTGCGTCAACGCCGTCAACGCGGCGGTGGCGACGGGCCGGTCGGTGCTGCCCGGCGGACTGGCCGACCTGTACCGGGGCATTAGGGCCAAGGCGCCGTCGGCGCAGGTGGTCGTGATGGGCTACCCGCACTTCTACAAGATCGGCGGCAACTGCTGGGTCGGGCTCAGCGACACCAAGCGGTCGGCCTTGAACAACGGGACCGACATCCTCGACGGCCTCCTGCAGACCGCCGCCGCCGACGCCGGCTTCCGGTTCGTCGACGCCCGCACCGCCTTCGCCGGCCACGAGCTGTGCTCCGGCAACCCGGAGTGGATGACCAGCCTGCAGTGGGACAAGCTGAACGAGTCCTACCACCCGAACGCCCTGGGCCACCAGGCCTACTTCGGCGCGCTGAAGGCGATCACCGGCTGATCTGCCCGCGGTGGAGGGCAGTTCGCCGCCCTCCACCGTCCCGAAGCGACGATCAGTGCGCCGATGCTCCCGGCCGGACCAGCACCACCCTCGGCGCCGGCCGGTGGCTCGTGATCGGCGTGGCACGGACCGCATGGCCGAGTCGGGACATGATCGTCGCCGCGGCCTGACGCGTTGCCGGCGAGTCCGGTGTGGACGGTCTCCCCTGCCCGAGGTCGCCGCCGCGCTCGACACCGGGCAGGCGTCGCTCTACCGGCACATCGCCGACCGTCAGGGGCTGCTTTCCCTGCTGGCCGACGAGATCGCCGCCGCCCTGCCGCTTCCCGACCCCGTCCTGCCGCCCGCCGAACGCCTGCCCGCCGCCTGGCTCGCCATGCACGACCACCTCGCCTCCCACCCTTGGGCCGCTCGCGTCGTCGTCGACGGCAGGCTCCTCTCCCACGACCACGTCATGGTTACCCAGGCCCTCACCGCCGCCTTCGAGGCGTACGGCCTCAGCCGTGACGACGCCGGTCGCGCCTACCGCGCCCTGTTCAACCTCACGTTCGGCCGCCTGCTCAACCGGCACCCTCGGCCACAGCGCGGACGACTTCGACTGGGCCGTGCGCCGCTTCCTCGCCGGTCTCGGCTGATCCTTACGGCTTACAGTTATGCGCCAGCCTGAATTCGAAGCCCAGCTTCTTGAAATCGTTTTTGGTCACCAGGATTTCCCGCCTTGCGATGTGTGAACGCAGCCTTCCGTGTTCGAAGTCTTCCCTGGTGAACCTGTTCTTGGTTGCCGCCAGCACCACGTAGACGATGGCGTAGTCGAACCAGCTGAGAAAGCTCTCTTCGGAGATTTGCCTTTTTCTGTTCTCCTCGTTTTTCGTCCAGTCCTCCCGGTAGTATTTGCGTAGCACCTTCTTCTCGTTCTTCAGGTCGCGGGATATGACCTCTGCTGACATGACTATCTGGGAGCACGCGTCTCGCATCTTGGCGTCGAAGCCGTCTTTCGCGTGGATTACGTAAAGCTTCTTGTTGTCGTGGTCGACCTTGAGGAGGTCGAAGAGTTCGACTTTGCCTCGATCTGATCGGGCGAAGATTCTGTCGCCGTAGTAGAAGCCGTCCTTGAACCCCTGTCTGAGGTTGAAGGACTCCTCGTCCTCGTCGAGCCATTGGGTGAGATTGAGCTCGTTGGTGATGAGGATTGGTTTGCTCGGGGAGAAGGTTTCGGCTATGAAGTCTCGCTTGAGGTTCTCGAGGAAGTCTCCCTGACTGCGGTACCATTTTCTGTCGAGCAGAAAATAGGTCTTTCCACGGTGGCACACCTCGCCGTGGAGGCACTCGTGCAGCTTTCGGCGGACCAGAGTGGACTTGTCGTCGGGATCGGCCCTGTAGGTGAGACTGAGAGGCATTATCGTGTTGTAGAAGTCGGCTCTGGAGGTCAGTGTCGACGCGTACTTCTCGGCGATCAGGGCGAGCAGGTCCGTCACGTCGGGCGGATTTTGTTCAAGCGGCCAACGTGAAACCTTGAAGTTCGCTCCGGAGTTGTAGCCTGATATATCCACGGGGTCGCAGAGATCGAGGTCGACGCTACCTCTGCCTTGGATGCTCTTGCGCATTCCGTCCACCAGTTCGCGCATCAGCTGATCCTCGAGGTCCGCGTCTCGCAGGGCGCGGAGGTTGTCCAGGAAAGAAAGCTCTTCGGCGCGCTCCGTGCTGAGGGGCTCCAACTCGTCCAGATCCCGTGCGAGCAACACGAGTTGTTGGAGATCCAGGCTCTTGCGCAACACGAAGGATGACTTGATCTCGACGGCGGGCGGTTTGTTCGGATCGATCAGTGTTGTGATGTAGTTTTTCTTGTCGAGGTCTGCAATGTTGACGCGCGCGACGAGCTTCTTCCATACTGTGCCGAAGGTTTCGCTCTTGTCGACGGAGCGGCTTCGGCGGTAGGTCTCGGTCCTGCTGGTAGTGGATCCGGCCAGCTCGCGAGTCATTGTCTCGCTGAACTCGTTCGCAATGATCTTCTTGCCGGTCTCGAACGGGAAGTCGTCGTCTATGAAGTCCTCGATTATGTGATAACCCAGCCCGCCTGTCACGGCGAAGAGTGCTGATTCGAAGGTGATGAACAGGCATGCGTCCAGTGTGCTTGTATGGAACCATCGAGCCTTGAGGTCTTCTGTGGCGTATCCCTGGATGAACTGGATAAATCCTGAAGGAATTCGCTTGCGCATGTAGAGGTCGATGTGTGTTTCCTTGAATGCCTGCCTGAGGCTGACCTTTCTGAGTGTTGGAAAGCTGGACGAATCCTGCTTGTTCAGTGCGTTGTATATTCTGATGACTTCGTCACGGCGGACGTCGGGTGCAACGCCGCTGGGGAGCGTGAGGCGCCAGAGCGCGGTATTTGACCTCTTGGTTCCCATCTCCGACACCCCTGTCGCGTGACTGCGGCCTTGTGAGGCGCTATTCGCTGGTCGGAGAGCAATTGTTACGCTGCGTTGTCGGCCGTTCGGGTGACATCATGCCCAGTTTTACCAAGATGTTGTAGTACGTCAACTAAAAGGACACTGATCAACGGGTCGACTTTAGTTGATCAGGCCTTCCAGCTGACGCACGACGTCGTGCAGCGGGGCGGTGGCGTCGATCTCCAGGGTGCAGGTGGCGCGGAGCAGGGGCTCGACGGCGGCGAGGTTGGCAAGGATCTCGGCGCGGTCGGCGGAGGACTTGCCGTAGGGGTTGTCGGTGCGGGCGGAGAGGCGGGGCAGGAGGACGTCGGCCGGGGCGCTGAGCAGGACGATGTGGTCGAACAGGGGGTAGAAGCGGCCCTGGTTGGACTTGCAGCCGGCGACGAAGAGGGCGCCGGTGGTGCGGAGGAGGGCGGAGAGGGCGTCCTCGCGCCAGATCCAGTCGCCGTCCTCCCAACGGCTCCAGCGGGAGGAGTCGGTGTCGACGGCCCGGTGTCCCCGCGCGGCGAGGGCGCGCAGCGCGGAGGACTTGCCGGTGCCGGACATGCCGGTGACGAGGACCTTGGTCAAGCGGAGGACCACTCGGCGACGGTGAGGACGGTGGCCTGGCGGGGGAAGACGGCGGTGGTGAGGATGCGGTGGACCTCGTCGTCGGCGTCGAGGCAGCCGTCGGACAGGACGGTGAGGCGGTAGTCGAGGTCGAAGGCCTGGCGCACGGTGGTCAGGACGCAGCCGCTGGTGGAGATGCCGGTGAGCACGAGGTCGGTGATGCCGGAGGAGCGCAGAGCGAGGTCGAGGTCGGTGCCGGAGAAGGCGCCGACGCGCTTCTTGGTGAAGACGGGGTCGCCGGGCGCGGGGGCGACGGAGGGGTGGATCTCGGCGCCGGGGTCGGCGGCGGTGAAGGCGTCGGTGCCGATCATGGGGCCGAAGGTGGGGTTGGCCGGGCTGACCTCGGGGTGGCCGGCGCGGAAGCCGACGGCGACGTAGCCGACGGTGACGTCGCCGGCCCGGGCGTGGGCGATGGCCCGGCCCAGCCGGGACAGGTAGGCGGGGTCAGAGTCGAAGCGCGACACGATGGCGCGCTGGACGTCCATGACCAGCAGGGCGGTCTTAGCCATGCAGGAATTCAACCACGTCGAGAATCCGGTCCAGGGCGGAGATGTGACCGTCCGAAGAGGACGGACGAAGCGTGGCCGAAGGCAGGTGGCGGGCGAGCCATTCGGCGTGGGAAAAGGGGATCACACGGTCCTGAACACCGTGCAGAAGCAGCACGGGGGCACCGATGTCGCCGACCTTGAAGCCCCAGTCGGCCACGTAGGCGAGGTCGTCGTCGATCATGCCGTCGAGGCCCTTGGCGGTGGCGAGGTCGGCGTTGCGGCCGAGGTCGACCCACGTGCCGGCGACGGCGGTGGCGGCGTGGTCGGCCGGGGTGAAGGAGTTGGCGTCGAACAGGCCGGAGGTCAGCTGCGCGGTCAGCGCCTCACGGCCGACGACGGAGGCCCGCAGCTCCTCGGGGGCGACCATGCCAGCCCACCAGTCGAGGTCCGAAGGCTCGAAGGGGGCCATGGCGCCGACCGTCACGCAGCGCGGGACCCGGTCCGGCAGCAATGCCGCGCAGGCCAGTGCGTGGTTGGCACCGCCGGAGTGGCCGAGCACGGAAAAGCTGGAGACGCCAAGGGAATTGGCGATAGCGGCCACGTCGTCGGCGGCGGAGCCGATGGCCCGACCGGGCTGGGTGGTGGAGCCGCCGTAGCCGGGGCGGTCGTAGGACAGCCAGCGAATCCCCGGCAGCGCAAGCAAAGGAGCGGGCACGGCGCCGATCTGCGGGGTGCCGTGATGCCAGAAGACCGGCGTGCCGGAGCCGGTGTCGTAGACGTGCAGGGTGCGGCCGTCGGCGAGGACGAGATCGGTCTCCATGGGACGCAAGCCTAGCCGTCGGCGGCGAAAACCGCTGGAGGAAAGGGAAAACGGCCCCCGGCCGAAGCCAGGGGCCGCTCTCGGACGATCAGGAGAGCTTCGCCGCGGCGGTGGAATCCAGCAGCCACAAGGTGCGCGAGACACCACGGGCGCCGGCGGCGGGGATCTCCACCTCGGTGGCGCCGCCCAGGGCCCGGGCGACGGGGTCGGCCTTGGCCTCACCGGTGGTCATCAGCCACACCTCGGCGGCGCGGCGGATGGCCGGCAGGGTAAGGGAAACCCGGGTCGGCGGGGGCTTGGGGCAGTCGCGTACGGCGACCACCGTCGACGACTGCTCGTGCACGGCGGGGGAGTCGGGGAAGATGGAGGCGGTGTGCCCCTCCTCGCCGACCCCCAGCAGCAGCACGTCGAAAGCGGTGGATCCGATGACCGTGGCGTAGTCGGCGGCGGCCGCGTCGGGGTCGTCCCCGAAACGGCCGTCGGACGGCTCCATCACGTGCACCCGAGCCGGGTCCAGGGCGATGTGGTCCAGCAGCGCCAAGCGGTTCTGCGTCTCGTTGCGGTCGGCGTGGCCGGCCGGCAGGAAACGCTCGTCGCCCCAGTAGAAATCGGCCCGGGACCAGTCGACGGCGTCACGGGCGGGGCTGTCCCGCACGTGCTCCAGGACGGCGTTGCCGGTGCGGCCGCCGGTCAGCACCAGGGACGCCACGCCGCGAGCGGCCTGGGCGTCCACCAGGGCGGTGATCAGGCGGGCCGCAGCGGCGGCGGCCAGAAGGCCGCCGCCGCTGTGGACCACAACATCCGAACGGGTCACGAGTCGGCCTTGGCGGTCGCCTTCTTCGACGCCGCGCGCTTGGGCTTGGCGTCGGCGGCCGGCGCCTCCGCGGCCGGCTCGGCCGCCTTGGGCTTGGCCGGAGCCTTGGCCTTGGCGGCGGGCTTCGCGGCCGCCGGGGCGGCCACCCGACCCTTGGTGACCTTGGGGACGGCCATCAGGGCGTCCTTGTAGATCTCGTCCGGGTCCAGCCGGCGCAGCTCCTCGGCCAGGCAGTCCCGCACCGAACGGCGCTGCAGCGCGATCCGGCGGTCGGGCTGGCCCGGCTGGGTGAGGGTGCCGGTCTTGGCGTCGGGACGGACCAGGTCGACGGCCCCGGAACGGCGCTGCAGCGTCACCTGGACGATGCCCTCGCCGCTGGTGGCCTTGGCCCGGCCCACCGGCACGTTCAGCCGCGAGGCGAACCAGCCGGCCAGCAGCTCCGACGACGGCGAGTCGGCCTCGCCGACGACGTTGGCGGCGGTGACCTTCTCGTGCGGCGGCAGGTCGAGCGCCGCCGCGAGCTGGGCCCGCCAGTTGGTCAGCCGGGTCCAGGCCAGGTCGCTGTCACCGTCCGAATAGGACTTGCGCCGCTGCTCCAACGCCTTGATCGGGTTCTTCTCGGCGGCGGAGTCGGTGATCCGACGGGTGGCCAGCTGGCCGATGGAGTCCTCGGACGGCACGTCCGGGGCCTCCGACGGCCACCACGCCACCACCGGCGCGTCCGGCAGCAGCAACGGGACCACGCAGCTGGCGGCCTGGTCGGCCAGCTGGCCGTAGAGCCGCAGCACGATGACGTCGCTGGCGCCGGCGTCGCCGCCGACGCGGATCTGGGCGTCCAGCCGGGCGGCGGCCTTGCGGGCGCCGCGGGCCAGCACGATCACCCGGCACGGGTGCTCGCGGCTGGCCTCGTTGGCCGCCTGGATGGCCTCCTCGGTCTTGGCGCTGTCGTCGGTGACGATCACCAGCGTGAGCACGCGGCCGAGGGCCACCGCCCCGCCGGTCTCGCGGACCTCCACCAGCTTGCTGTTGACCTGTGCGGTCGTGGTGGACGGCAGGTCGATGATCACGGGCGCCTCCAATGACGACCGGTGCGGGTGAGCATCTGGTCGGCCGCGGGCGGGCCCCAGCTGCCGGGGGCGTAGCCCTCCGGCGAGCCCTGCTTGGCCCAGTGGTTGAGCACCGGGTCCAGGATCTCCCAGGACAGCTCGACCTCTTCGTTCATCGGGAACAGCGACGGCTCGCCGAGCAGCACGTCGAGGATGAGCCGCTCGTAGGCCTCGGGCGAGGACTCGGTGAAGGCGTGGCCGTAGCCGAAGTCCATGGTGACGTCCCGGACCTCCATGGTGTTGCCCGGCACCTTGGAGCCGAACCGCATGGTGATGCCCTCGTCCGGCTGGACCCGGATGACCAGGGCGTTCTGCCCCAGCTCCTCGGTGGCCGTGGAGTCGAAGGGCAGGTGCGGGGCGCGCTTGAAGACCACCGCGATCTCGGTGACCTTGCGGCCCAGCCGCTTGCCGTGCCGCAGGTAGAACGGCACGCCGGCCCAACGGCGGGTGTTGACCTCCAGCGTGATGCCGGCGTAGGTCTCGGTCTTGGAGTCGGCGGCGAAACCGCCTTCCTCCAACAGACCCAGCACCTTCTGGCCGCCCTGCCACCCGCCGACGTACTGCCCGCGGGCGGTGGTCTCGTCGTAGGGCGTGGGAACCCGCGCCGCCGAGAGGACCTTGATCTTCTCGGCCCGCAGCGCCCGCGGGTGGAAGGAGACGGGCTCCTCCATCGCGGTCAGCGCCATCAGCTGGAGCAGGTGGTTCTGGATCACGTCGAGGGCCGCGCCAATGCCGTCGTAGTAGCCCGCGCGACCGCCGAGGCCGATGTCCTCGGCCATGGTGATCTGCACGTGGTCCACGTAGTTGGCGTTCCAGATCGGCTCGAACATCTGGTTGGCGAAGCGCAGCGCCAGGATGTTCTGCACCGTCTCCTTGCCGAGGTAGTGGTCGATGCGGAACACCGAGTCCTCGGGGAAGACGTCGTTGACGACGTTGTTGAGCTCCTTGGCCGACTTGAGGTCGTGGCCGAAGGGCTTCTCGATGACGACCCGGCGCCACTGCTCGGCGTCCTGGTCGGCCAGGCCGGCGCGGGACAGCTGCTTGGTCACGACCGGGAACGCGCTGGGCGGGATCGACAGGTAGAACGCGTGGTTGCCGCCCGTGCCGCGCTGCTCGTCGAGCTCGCGGACCGTCTTGGCCAGGTTGTCGAACGCGTTGTCGTCGTCGAACGTGCCCTGCACGAACCGGATGCCCTCGGACAGCTGGTTCCAGACCTCGGCCCGGTAGGGCGTGCGGGCGTGCTGCTTGACCGCCTCGTGCACGACCTCGCCGAAGTCCTCGTTGGCCCAGTCGCGGCGGGCGAAGCCGGTCAGCGCGAAGCCCGGCGGCAGCAGACCCCGGTTGGCCAGGTCGTAGATGGCCGGCATCAGCTTCTTGCGGGACAGGTCCCCGGTCACCCCGAAGATCACCAGGCCGCAGGGCCCGGCGATCCGCGGCAGCCGCTTGTCGCGCTCGTCCCGCAGCGGGTTGCGCCACGTGCGCAAAGGGCTGCTCACCTCTTGACCTCCTGGACGGCCTTGGTCAGCTCGACCAGGCCGGCGGCCCGGTCGGTCAGGTGCAGGCGCAGCACGGGACGGTCGTGCTCGGCGAGCACCTGCCCGTCGCCCAGCGCCTGCGCGTGCTGGAGCACGCCCAGCGTGTACGGCCGGTCCGGAACCTCGAGGTCCTGCGCAGGCGCTCCGGTGATCTGCAGGAACACGCCGTTCTGGTGGCCGCCTTTGTGGTACTGGCCGGTGGAGTGCAGGAACCGCGGGCCCCAGCCGAACGTGGTCTGCAGCCGGCTGGCCCGGGCGACGGCGGGCCGCAGCACGGCGGCCGACGCGTCGTCGAGTCGGTCCAGGTACGCCTGCACGGCCACGTACCCATGATCGGGGGCGGCGGCTAGGAATGCGTTCAGAACATCGGCCAGCGTGGTCGCCGTGGCCGGCAGCCAGTCGCCGCTCTGGTGCACCTCGACCGAGCCGACGGTCAGCGCCGGGGCCGCCTCGGGCTCGCCGCCGACAGGCTTGTCGAGCAACGCGCGGGCGGCGATCTTGGCCGCCTCGACGTCCGGCTGGTCGAACGGGTTGATGCCGATCAGGCGGCCGGCGATCGCGGTGGCGAACTCCCACAGCAGGAACAGACCGCCCAGCTCGCCGGCGGTGCTCATGAACGCGGCGTCCACGTCCGGGCCGATGGCGATCGGGGTGGCGTCCGTGCCGGCGGTGACGAAGCCGGGCGCGTCCGCGTTCTCCACGGCCACCGGCAGCAGGCCGACTCCCTCCTTGCCGGTGGACTCGGCGATCAGCTGCTCCGCCCAGTCGGGGAAGCCCTTCACGCCCGAGCCGGTGTCGGCCAGGATGACCTTCTCGGCGCCCTGCGCGTGCGCCGCGCCCCAGGCCGCACCCAGCCACAGGGCCGGGTTGGTGTCGTCGTCGACCGACAGCAGCTTGAACGCCGCCGCCGCGTCGTCGAGCAGCTGGCCGATGTCGGCGCCGGCCAGGCCGGCCGGCACGAGGCCGAACGCGGTCAGCGCCGAGTAGCGGCCGCCGACGTGCGGGTCGGCGGTGAACACCTTGCGGTAGCCCGCTTCTTCGGCCATCTTCTGCAGCGGCGAGCCCGGGTCGGTGACGACCACGATGCGGCTGCGCGCGTCGATGCCGGCCTCGGTGAAGGCCTTCTCGAAGATGCGGCGGTGGCTGTCGGTCTCGACGGTGCCGCCCGACTTGGACGACACCACGATGACCGTGCGGGACAGGTCGCCGGCCAGCGCGTCGGCCACCTGGCCGGCGTCGGTGGTGTCCAGCACGACCAGCGGCACGCCCGCGGTCGCGGTGATCACCTCGGGTGCCAGCGACGAACCGCCCATGCCGGCCAGCACGACGCGGTCGATGCCCTCGCCGGCCAGCTCGGCCGACAGCGCCTCGATCTCACCGACCAGCGGCCGCGAGCTGTCGTGCAGCGTGGTCCAGGACAGCCGGATGGACGCCTCGGGCTGGGCGTCCGGCCCCCACAGCGTCGCGTCCTGGCCCGCCAGCTCGGACGCGACCTTGTCGGCGATCAGCTGGTCCACCAGGGGACGCGCCTTCTCGGCGAGTCCATCGTGGACGATGTCGACGGAGATCCCCACAGTCGTCCCCTCAGCCCTTCGCCTTGGCGAGCTGGCCCTGCACGGTCTCGAGCAGCTCGGCCCAGGACTTGACGAACTTGTCCACGCCCTCGGTCTCGAGCACGTCGTAGACGTCGTCGATGTCGATGCCGGCCTGCTCCAGCGAGTCGAAGAGCTCCTGCGCCTGCTCCTCGGTGCCGGACACCGTGTCGCCGCGCAGCTGCGCGTGGTCGGCCACCGCGTCCAGGGTCTTCTCCGGCATGGTGTTCACCACGTTGTCGACCACGAGCTCGTCGACGTAGCGGGTGTCGGAGTAGGCCGGGTCCTTGACGCCGGTCGAGGCCCACAGCGGACGCTGCGCGTGCGCGCCGGCCGCGGCCAGCTCCTGCCAGCGCGGCGTGCTGAACGCGCCGACGTAGGCGGCGTAGGCCAGGCGGGCGTTGGCGATCGCGGCCTCGCCGAGCAGCGCCTCCGCCTCCGGGGTGCCGATGGCCTTGAGCCGCTTGTCCACCTCGGTGTCCACTCGGGACACGAAGAAGGACGCGACCGACTGGATGCCGGAGATGTCGTGGCCGTTGGCCTTGGCCTGCTCGATGCCGGCGATGTAGGCGTCCATGACGTCGAGGTAGCGCTGCACCGAGAAGATCAGCGTCACGTTCACGCTGACGCCCTCGGCCAGGGTGCGGGTGATCGCCGGCAGGCCCTCGACGGTGGCCGGGATCTTCACCATCAGGTTGGGGCGGTCGACCGTCTTCCAGAGGTCGAGCGCCTGCGCGACGGTGCCTTCGGTGTCCTTGGCCAGACCTGGCTCGACCTCGATCGAGACCCGGCCGTCCTTGCCGCCGGAGGCCTGCCAGGTCTCCCGGAACACGTCGCACGCGTTGCGCACGTCGGTGGTGGTCAGCTCGCGCACCACCGCGTCGACGTCGGCGCCGCGGGCGGCCAGCTCACGCACCTGCTCGTCGTAGGCCTCGCCGTGGGACAGCGCGCTGGCGAAGATCGTCGGGTTGGTGGTGACCCCGACGACGTGCTTGTCCTTGATCAGGCCGACCAGGTTGCCGGTCTGCAGCCGGCTCCGCGACAGGTCGTCGAGCCAGATCGACACGCCGGCCTCGCTGAGCGCGGCCAGGTTGTTGGCGCTCATGATTACTTTCCCTCCACCTTGGCGATGCTGCGGCGTGCGGCCTCGACGACGTGCTCGGTCGTGAAGCCGAACTCGCGGAACAACGTCTGATAGTCGGCGGACGCCCCGAAGTGCTCGATCGAGACGATCTCGCCGTTGTCGCCGGCGAACCGGTGCCACGGCTGGGCGATACCCGCCTCCACCGTCACCCGCGCCTTCACGGACGGCGGCAGCACCTGGTCCCGGTAGGACTGGTCCTGCTCGTCGAACCACTTGACGCACGGCATGGACACCACACGAGTGGCAACGCCCTCGGCCTCGAGGACCTTCCTGGCCTCGACCGCGATCTGCAGCTCGGAGCCAGTGGCGATGATCACCAGCTGGGGCTCGCCGTCGGACGCGTCGGCCAGCACGTAGCCGCCCTTGGCCACACCGTCGGCGTCCGTGCCCTCCAGCACCGGCAGGTTCTGCCGGCTCAGCGCCAGACCGGTCGGGTGGTCGTGCCGGGACACCAGGGCCCGCCACGCGAAGGCGGTCTCGTTGGCGTCACCGGGACGGACGAAGGCCAGGCCCGGGATGGCCCGCAGCGCGGCGTAGTGCTCCACCGGCTGGTGCGTCGGGCCGTCCTCGCCGAGGCCGATCGAGTCGTGCGTCCACACGTAGGTGACCGGGATGCCCATGATCGCGGCCAGTCGCACGGCCGGGCGCATGTAGTCGCTGAAGACGAGGAAGGTGCCGCCGTACGGGCGGGTCGGGCCGTGCAGCGCGATGCCGTTGAGGATCATGCCCATCGCGTGCTCGCGGATGCCGAAGTGCAGCGTCCGGCCGTACGGATTGGCGCTCCACTCCTTGGTGGAGATGGAGGTCGGGCCGAACGAGTCCGCGCCCTTGATCGTGGTGAGGTTGCTCTCGGCCAGGTCGGCCGAGCCGCCCCACAGCTCCGGCAGCACCTCGCCCAGCGCGGAGAGGATCTCGTTGGACGCCTTGCGGGTGGCCACACCCTTGGGGTCCGGGGTCCAGGTCGGCAGCTTCTCGGCCCAGCCGGCCGGCAGCTCGCGCGCGGTCAGCCGGTCCAGCAGCGCCTTGCGCTCCGGGTTGGCCGCCGCCCACACGTCGAAGGACTTCTGCCACTCCACGTGGGCCGCGTTGCCGCGCTCGACGGCCTTGCGGGTGTGGGCCAGCACCTCGTCGGAGATCGGGAACTTCACCTCGGGGTCGAAGCCGAGGATCTTCTTGATCTCGACGATCTCGTCCTCGCCCAGCGCGGCGCCGTGCGCCTTGCCGGTGTTCATCTTGGTCGGCGCGGGGAAGCCGATGATGGTGCGCAGCACGATGATCGACGGACGCTCGGTTTCGGCCCTGGCCGCCGCCAGCGCGTCCAGCAGGCCCTGCACGTTCTCGCCGCTCTCGACGACCTGCACGTGCCAGCCGTAGGCCTCGTACCGCATCGCGGTGTCCTCGGACAGCGCGATCGTGGTGTCGTCCTCGATCGAGATCTTGTTGTCGTCGTAGATCAGCGTCAGGTTGCCCAGCTGCTGCGTGCCGGCCAGCGAGGACGCCTCGGAGGTGACGCCCTCCTCGATGTCGCCGTCGGAGGCGATCACGTAGACGTGGTGGTCGAACGGGCTCTGGCCGGCCGCCGCGTCCGGGTCGAACAGACCACGCTCGCGGCGGGCCGCCATGGCCATGCCGACCGCGGCCGCCAGTCCGCTGCCCAGCGGGCCGGTGGTGATCTCCACGCCCGCGGTGTGGTGCACCTCGGGGTGGCCCGGGGTCTTGGAGCCCCAGGTGCGCAGCGCCTTGATGTCGTCCAGCTCCAGGCCGTAGCCGGCCAGGAACAGCTGCAGGTACAGGGTCAGGCTGGAGTGCCCGGCGGACAGCACGAACCGGTCCCGGCCCAGCCAGTGCGGGTCGGTCGGGTCGTGCCTCATGACCCGCTGGAACAGGGTGTACGCGGTCGGGGCCAGGCTCATCGCGGTGCCGGGGTGGCCGTTGCCGGCCTTCTGCACGGCGTCGGCGGCCAGCACCCGGATCGTGTCAACCGCGCGCTTGTCCAGCTCGGTCCAGTCCTGGGGCAGATGGGCGGTGGTCAGCCGGGTGACTTCGTCGGTGTCGGACACGGACCTGAGCTCCCACTCTTCACGTCAGGCGGGTGGGCCGTGACGGCTGGTCGACCGGCTCTTGATCGATACCGTGAGCCGACCGTGCCCAGCCCATCCCGCACGCTTGCCTCGTCACGGCCAAGCCTAGTCCCGAGCTGCCGAATATGTGATCTCAACATGGCGGAGTGAGTGGTGACGGACCTCGCAACGACCCCACAAGAGCGCGGCGTCGGCACGCGGTTACGATTCATGCGATCGGAGGGGGAGCCCCCGGTCCCCATTCTTGTCAACTGTCCGATTCGAGGAGCGAGATGCCGCCGGTGAGCCCCACACAGGGAATGCCTGGCAGCGCCGCCGTCGACGCCACCACCACACCCGGTCGCTCCGTGCGCGCGGTGCTCGGGGCCTACATCGCCCTGATGAAACCGCGCGTGATCGAACTGCTGCTGGTGACGACGATCCCAGCGATGTTGCTCGCACAGCGTGGAATTCCGTCGGTCTGGCTGGTGCTCGCCACCCTGCTCGGCGGCACCATGGCCGCCGGCAGCGCCAACGCGCTCAACTGCGTCTGGGACGCCGACATCGACGCGGTGATGAAGCGGACCAGGTCCCGGCCGCTGGCCAAGCACACCGTGCCGGTGCGCAACGCGCTGGTCTTCGGGCTGGCGCTGGGCGTGGCGTCGTTCGCCTTCCTGTGGCTGACCACGAACCTGCTGTCCGCCGTGCTGGCCGTGGTCACCATCATGTTCTACGTCCTGATCTACACGATGGTGCTCAAGCGGCGCACCGCGCAGAACATCGTGTGGGGCGGCGCGGCCGGCTGCATGCCCGTGGTGATCGGCTGGTCCGCGGTGACCGGCACGGTCGGCTGGCAGCCGTTGGTCATGTTCGGCGTCATCTTCTGCTGGACGCCGCCGCATTTCTGGGCGCTGGCGATGAAGTTCAAGGACGACTACGCCGCGGTGAACGTGCCCATGCTGCCGGTGGTGGCAACTCGGGAACAGGTTTCGCGACAGATTGTCGTCTACTCCTGGGCGATGGTCGTGCTGTCGCTGCTGTTGCTGCCCGCGACCAGTTGGATCTACGGCGTGTTCGCCGTCGTGTTCGGCGCGTGGTTCCTGGTGTTCGCCCACCGTTTGCACAATGAGGTGCGGCGGGGCCAGGAGGGCAACCCGATGAAGCTCTTCCATCTCTCCAACACGTATCTGATGCTCGTGTTCGTGGCCCTTGCCGCGGACGCGGTGGTCGGCCTGCCGGTCATCGGCCTGCCCTTCTGAATTTTTGCCGCGCGTTCCGCGCGGGGCGGGTTCGCCTTTAAGCCGGTGCCTTCCCTTGTCTCAGCTCGATCGATGGAAAGACTCGATCCAGCTGAGCCTGCGGTCCAGGCACCGGCGCGAACCCGCGATCGGTGGGTCAAGGGCGATCAATCGAGTGTTACCCCGCCTCGTTTGCTTCAGAGCGTGATGGACGGCGTGGTCAATGACACGTCCGTGGCGCTCACGACCAGGTGGGCCGGGCCGTGGCGAAGTCCGTTGATGGTGAACCGGCCGTGCACGTCGCTGCGGGTGCTCAGGCGCTGGTCCTCGGTGCGCAGCTCCACATCGTGGCTGCCGGGCGGGGACAGCCGGCCGTCCATGCGCACCGTGCCGTCCCGGTTGACGCCGACCGACAGGCTGATGGTCAGCGCGTCGCTGTCGAAGGTGATGCGGCCGACATCCTCGGAGCCGGTGCGCTGCCGGCACACCGCGACCGACGGCGGGCCCAGGCGCAGGCCGTGCAGCGCGACGGCGCAGCGGATCCGCTCCACCAGGTCGGCGGGCGGCGGGTCGGCGGCCGTCCACAGGTCTCGCACGGCGGCCAGGATGCGCACGTCCAGCTCGTCGATCGGCTCGTCCGGTCGCAGCGAGGTCATCCCCACTCTCCTTCCGGGTCGGAAGTCAGCAGTTCCCGTAACTTGGCCAGGCACCGTCCGCGGGTCGGGCCGATGCTGCCGCGCGGCATGCCCAGTCGGGTCGCGACCAGGCCGTAGTCCGGGCGGGGCGTGAAGGCGACCACCCGCAGCAGCTGCTGGCAGCGGGTGGACAGCTGGTCGACGGCCTTCCACAGCCGTCGGCGCTGGTCGGAGACCAGGGCCCGCTCGGCCGGCCCGTCGGTGGCGTCCAGCAGGTCGGCGAACGCCTCGTCGCTGGCCACGATCTCCTGTCGGTGCGCGTCCTTGGCCCGCCACGCCTCGCGCTTGGTGGCGGTCACCAGCCAGGCCGTCAGCGCGGCCGGGGTGTGGATGTCGGCCAGCGAGCGCAGCAGGTTCAGCCACGTGGTCTGCACCACGTCGGCACAGCTGCCGGCGTCGAGCCCCTGGGCCCTGGCCACGTGCCAGAGCAGCGGCGTCAGCTCGACGATCAGCTGGTCCATGCCGCCGCGCGGGTCGGCGCGGGCGGCTTCGAGCAGGACGGCGATCTGGTCGTAGCGATTGCCCGAGTCCCCGTTGCCGGCGTCCCCGTTGTCCGAGTCTCCGTTGTCGGTGTCCCCGTCACCCATGTCGGTCGGTGGCCTTCCCGGTCCGTGCCGCGGGCGTCCCACCATTGCCCCCTCCGCTCCCTCGTCCTGGTAATCAGGGACGGATCGGCCGGGTGGGGATACCTACCAGTAGGTCACGAACAGGTAACGCGGCCGGCCCGTTAGGCTCGCTGACCATGCGCACAGCCGGCCTCGCGGCCCTGACTCTCGCCACCCTGCTCTCGGCGGCCGCCTGCGGCAGCTCGTCGACCGCCGGCAGCCAGCCGACCTCCACCGCGCCCACCAAGCCGTGCACCGCGGACGACATCCAGGTCGGCGGGGCATTCGGCGCCAAGCCGACGATCACCGTGCCGAGCACCTGCCTGCCGCCCACCCAGCAGCTGAGCAAGGACCTCACGCCCGGCACCGGCGCCCAGGTCAAGGTGGGCGACTCCGTCGCCACCTACTACGACCTGGTGACCTGGTCGGACAAGCAGGAGGTGGACTCCTCCTGGGCGCACCAGCCCTTCCAGCCCTTCCCCGTCGAGCCCGTCGGCCAGGCCCCGGTCATCCAGGGCTGGAACGACGGTCTCGTCGGCATGAAGCAGGGCGGCCGCCGCCTGCTGATCATCCCGCCGGACAAGGGTTACGGCCCCGGCGGCAACCAGGGCATCAAGGGCAACGAGACGCTGGTGTTCGTGGTGGACGCCGTCACCGTCACCGCGGCCGGCTGACCAGGCCTGAGCTGGCAAAAC
>NZ_KK037166.1:2227106-2232325 GCF_000568255.1 Kutzneria sp. 744 | reverse complement strand
CCAGATGTATACCGTGTGCCACCACTGCGGCGGCATCGGCGAGGTGCCCATCCCGGTGCTGGCGGTGGTCGGCGGCGTCGGCCGCACCGCCACGGCCAACCGCACGTGTCCCGTGTGCGACACGAACGGCCGCCTGACGGGCATGGTGCCGCCGATCTGATGAGTGAGCCATTCCTCTCGATCGGGCTGATCGCACGGGACAAGTTCAGCGGGGCCGCCACGGCCCTGGCCGCGGCGGTGGCCGACCTGCCGCCCAACAGCGAGGTCGTGGTGCTGGATGCCGGCTACCCGGCCGCGCTGGCCGACCGGTTACGTGACCTGGGCGGCCACCGGATCCGCTGGCAGGCCACGGAGCGGCACGCCAACACCAACCTGGTGTGGAACGAGTTCGTCGCGGCGAGCAGCGCGCGGCACGTGATGTGCGTGGAGAACGACGTCGAGCTGCGCCCGGGTGCGACGGCGGAGCTGATGGCCATGCTGGCCTCGGGCTACTGCGACGTGGCCGTGCCGGTGGTGCACGAGGACGAGGTCGGCAACCCGCATTTCGACCCGGCCCCGACCGGCGTCCGCCGCATCGTCACCCAGCTGGAGCGGCACTGCTTCGCCATGAGCCGGGCCACCGCGCTGCGGCTGGGCGCGCTGGACGAGCAGATGTGGTGCCGGACGGACCTGGACCTGGGGCTGACGCTCCAGCTGCACGGGCTGACCGTCGGCGTCACCCCCAACGCGACCGCGGTGTTCCGCCGCCGCCAGGAGGCCGTCGACCGCGACTTCTACGAACGCCGATGGGACCTGGCCCGGGTGGCCGCGGCCAACGAACGGGTGCGGGCCAAGTGGCGTATCGAACCCGCGGACGAGGCCTGCCGGCTGCGGGCCCTGCTTGAGGACAACCCGGACGTCGCGGTTTAGGATCACTCAGCGTCGCGACTGGCGTGTTGGGGTGGAATCGACCACCGGGGAGCGACTGGGTACACGGTGGCGTCGCGCGCCTGGGTGTCAGCTGCCACAACCGCATCAACTCGGGAGTTTGACGATGCACCAGCCCGCACTCTCCGCACTGACCGCCGCCGATCCCGAACTGGCCGGACTCGTCGAGTCGGAGGCCAAGCGGCAGCACGACAAGATCCGCCTGATCGCCTCCGAGAACTACGTCTCCACCGCCGTGCTCGAGGCCACCGGCACCGTGCTGACCAACAAGTACTCCGAGGGCTACGCCGGCAAGCGCTACTACGAGGGCCAGCAGTTCATCGACCCGATCGAGCAGCTGGCCGTCCAGCGGGCCAAGGACGTGTTCGGCGTCGAGCACGCCAACGTGCAGCCGTACTCCGGCTCGCCGGCCAACCTGGCCATCTACCTGGCGTTCCTCAAGCCGGGCGAGACGGTCATGGGCATGGGGCTGCCCTCGGGCGGGCACCTGACCCACGGCTGGACGGTGTCGGCCACCGGCAAGTGGTTCAACGCCGTGCGCTACGGCGTGACCAAGGAGACCGGCCGCGTCGACATGGACGAGGTCCGCGACCTGGCCCTGGCCGAGCGGCCGAAGGTGATCTTCTGCGGCGGCACGGCCATCCCGCGCACCATCGACTTCCCGGCCTTCGCCGAGATCGCCCGCGAGGTCGGCGCGGTGCTGGCCGCCGACGTGGCGCACATCGCCGGCCTGATCGCCGGCGGCGCGCACCCGTCCCCGGTCGGCCACGCCAACGTGATCTCCACGACCACGCACAAGACGCTGCGCGGCCCGCGCGGCGCCATGCTGATGTCCGACGCCGAGCACGCCTCCGCGCTGGACAAGGCCGTGTTCCCCGGTCTGCAGGGCGGCCCGCACAACCACACCACGGCCGGCATCGCGGTGGCGCTGAAGGAAGCCGCCACCGACGAGTTCCGCACGTACGCGCACAACATCGTGGCCAACGCCAAGGCGCTGGCGGCGGCGCTGACCGAGCGGGGCTTCGACCTGGTCTCCGGCGGCACCGACAACCACCTGCTGCTGATCGACCTGACGTCCAAGAACGTGGCCGGCAAGCCCGCGGCCAAGGCGCTGGACCGGGCCGGCATCGAGCTGAACTACAACACGGTTCCGTTCGACCCGCGCAAGCCGTTCGACCCGTCCGGCATCCGCCTCGGCACCGCCGCGATCACCACCCGCGGCCTCGGCGTCGAGCAGATGCCGCAGCTGGCCACCTGGATCGACCGGGTCGTGACCGCGGCCGCCGACGGCGACGAGTCCGTGGTCGAGTCGACCGCGGCCGAGATCTCCGAGCTGCTGGCCGGCTACCCGATGCCGGGTTGGGCCTGATCCATGCCAGGCTCCGGTGACTCGCTCGGCTATGCCGTCGTCGAGGGGTCGCTGGAGCGGATCACCTACGCCAACGAGGAAACCGGGTACACCGTCGCCAAGGTCGACACCGGCCGCGGCGCCGGTGACCTGCTCACCGTCGTGGGATCGCTGCTGGGCGCGCAGCCGGGGGAGAGCCTCCGGCTGCGCGGCCGGTGGGGCAGCCATGCCCAGTACGGCAAGCAGTTCCTCGTCGACTCCTACAGCACCGTGCTGCCGGCGACCGTGCAGGGCATCCGGCGCTACCTCGGTTCCGGGCTGGTCAAGGGGATCGGGCCGCGGATCGCCGACCGGATCGTGGAGCACTTCGGGCTGACCGCGCTGGACGTCATCGAGACCGACGTCGGCCGGCTCATCGAGGTGCCCGGGCTGGGTCCCAAGCGCACCAAGCTGATCGCCGGCGCGTGGGAGGAACAGAAGGCCATCAAGGAGGTCATGCTGTTCCTGCAGAGCGTCGGCGTGTCGACGTCGTTGGGGGTGCGGATCTACAAGACCTACCGGGACGACTCGATCCGGGTGGTCAAGGAGGAGCCGTACAAGCTGGCCGCCGACGTGTGGGGCATCGGCTTCAAGACCGCCGACGTGCTGGCGCAGGCCGTCGGCATCCCGCACGACAGCCCGCAGCGGGTGAAGGCCGGCATCCAGTTCACCCTGTCGCAGGCCTCCGACGACGGGAACTGCTTTCTGCCGCAGGACGAGCTCGTGGCCAAGGCGGTGGAGATCCTGGAGGTCTCCAGCGTGCTGGTGGGGGAGTGCCTGCGGGAGCTGGTCGACGAGGAAGGTGTTGTCCGCGAGGAGCTGTTCGAGGGCGACCCGGCGGCGATCTACCTGGTTCCCTTCTACCGGGCGGAAATCTCGCTGGCCACGCAGTTGACCCGGCTGCTGAAGTCCGATGTGGACCGTATGTCGGCGTTCGCCTCCGTGGACTGGGACAAGGCCCTGGAGTGGCTGCGGCGGTCGACCGGGACGACGTTGGCGGTCGAGCAGGAGCAGGCGGTTCGGTTGGCGCTGACCGAAAAGGTCGCCGTGCTGACCGGGGGACCGGGGTGTGGCAAGAGTTTCACCGTGCGGTCCATCGTGATGCTGGCGAAAGCCAAGGGGGCCAAGGTGATGCTGGCCGCCCCCACCGGCCGGGCGGCCAAGCGGCTGGCTGAGCTCACCGGCGTCGAGGCTGCCACCGTGCACCGGATGCTGGAGCTCAGGCCCGGTGGCGACGCGGCCTACGACCGAGACCGGCCGCTGGACGTGGACCTGCTCGTCGTCGACGAGGTGTCCATGCTGGATCTGTTGCTGGCCAACAAGTTGCTCAAGGCCGTGCCACCCGGGGCGCATGTGCTGCTCGTCGGCGACGTCGACCAGCTGCCCAGCGTCGGCGCCGGCGAGGTGCTGCGGGACCTGCTGGCGGCCGAGCCCGTTCCCCGGGTCCGGCTGACCCAGATCTTCCGCCAGGCCCAGCAGTCCGGGGTCGTCACCAATGCCCACCTGATCAACTCCGGCCGTCAGCCCGTGACCGACGGGCTGCCCGACTTCTTCCTGTTCGCCCAGGACGACACCGAGGCCGTGGCGGCGTTGACCGTCGACGTCGTGGCCAACCGCATCCCCCGCAAGTTCGGGCTCGACCCCCGTCGTGACGTCCAGGTGCTGGCCCCCATGCACCGCGGCCCCGCCGGCGCCGCTGCCCTGAACACCTTGCTCCAGGAGGCTTTGACCCCGTCCAAGCCCGGGTTGCCCGAACGCCGCTTCGGCGGCCGTGTCTTTCGTGTCGGCGACAAGGTCACCCAGATCCGCAACAACTACGACAAGGGCGTCGCCGGCGTGTTCAACGGCACCGTCGGCGTCGTGACCGCCTTGTCCGTCGAGGAGCAGACCCTCACCATCCGCACCGATGAGGACGAGGACGTCGACTACGAGTTCGGCGAGCTGGACGAGCTTGCCCATGCCTACGCCATCACCATCCACCGCTCCCAGGGCAGCGAATACCCCTGCGTCGTCATCCCCATCACCACCAGCGCCTGGATGATGCTCCAGCGCAACCTGCTCTACACCGCCGTCACCCGCGCCAAGAAGCTCGTCGTCCTGGTCGGCTCCCGCCGCGCCATCCAGCAGGCCGTCCGTACCCCCTCCACCGGCCGCCGCTACACCGCCCTCTCCCACCGCATCCGCACCGTCTGACCCCCGCGAGTCACGCTCTCCGGCATACCGAAACACGGTTTCGGGCAGTGGATGTGGGCCGATGCGCTCAGCGTGGCCGGTCGAGAATCTCGATGTACATGATCCGGCCGTTCACCACGTCCAGGTTCAGCATCCCGCGCGTCGGCAACAGCGCGACCATCCGATGCCCCGGTCCGTACGGCTTGCCGTCCGGATGCTCCGCCGTCTTGATGCTCCGGCAGAAGTCGTCGCCGCAGCCGCAGTCGGCCACCACCCGCACATCCCGCATCGAGATGGCCAGCCAGTCCTCGTCCTCGGCCGTCAACAGCTCGACCAGTTCGGCGATCAGCTCCGGATAGATGTCCCGCACCAGCGGCGGTTCCTGTTCCACGGCAAGCGAAGGTAGCCGCCGCCCGCGGCAGGGCCCAGTGGTTTTCAGCTCGGGCTTGCGGCACGTCCGAATGTCACATGCGCGTCGTTGTTGCCTGCCAGAGGCACATGCGGTCCGCATGTGACAGGGGGCGGGGTGTGGGTGGGAGGGGCGCGTGGCAGGTCAGGTCAGGGCGGGGGCGGTGGAGCGGCGGATGCTCAACGTCAAGGGGGCGGTGGTGTGGGTGGGGTCGGCACCGTTGATGTCGGCGAGGAGGGCCTGGACGGCGTGGCGGCCGAGGGATTCGGCGGGGATGGCGACGGAGGTGGCCTCGGGGGAGAGGTAGCGGGCCAGGTCGACGTC
>NZ_KK037166.1:2181856-2227006 GCF_000568255.1 Kutzneria sp. 744 | reverse complement strand
AGCGGCCGGCGGGGTCGGGGCACTCGATGAAGACGACGGAGTCGAGGTCGGCGGCCAGGCGGGCGGTGACGGGGGCGGGCTCGGCGTAGACGACGGCGCCGGCGAACATGCCGATCTTGCTCATGGCGACGAGCCGGGACGCCCAGTCGGGGTCGGAGGCGGGTCGACGAGCAGCACGGCCATGTCGGACTCCCGGGCGGCCTGCTCGGCGCCGAGGAGCACGCGGGCGAAGTACGGGTTGCGCACGTCGGGCACGGCCAGGGCGAGGACCTGGGGCCGGCCGCCGCGGAGGACGCGGGCGGGCCCGGAGGGCACGTAGCCGAGGGTGGCGGCGGTCTGCTCGACGAGGGCCCGGGTGCGCTCGGACACCCGCCCGGCGGCCCGGCCGGAGAACACGAGCGACACCGTGGTCTGCGAGACGCCGGCGGCCCGGGCCACGTCGACGCTGGTCACGGACCTGCGCCTGGTCATTGGCCAACCCTCCCTTGACGACTCGTGCTAGCTTGCCGCGTACTACGTAGTACCCATGATAACGCACACACAGTGTGAGGACCCGCCATGACGGCCACCCGGATCGACTGGACGCGAGAGCACTGCCGGCTGCTGCAAGGGATTCGGGAGGAGTTCGAGCGGACCTGCCCGTTCGAGCGGCTGGTGATCGGCACTGGCATCCACATCGAGGCCAAGACCGTCGCCCTGCTGACGACCCTGCGCGCGGGCGGCGCGGAGGTGGTGGCCACCGGCAATCTGAACAGCACCCAGCCCGAGGCGGTGGAGGTCTTGCGGACCGAGGGTGTCACGGTGATCGGCGAGCCGACCAAGGACCAGCACGAGCACCGTGGCTACCAGCGGCAGATCCTGGCCGCCCGGCCCGACCTGATCCTGGACAACGGCGGCGACTTGTTCGCCCAGTACCTCGACGACCCGTACCCGGGCCTGCTGGGCGGCACCGAAGAGACCACGTCGGGGCGTATGCGGCTGAACCCGGTGCGGCAGCGGCTGAACCGGCCGATCCTGGTGATCAACGACAGCCCGATCAAGCAGTTCGCCGAGAACGAGCACGCGGTCGGCCAGAGCACGCTGGAATCGTTGCTACGCCTGACGAATCGCGCCACCAACGGCCAACGGGTGACGGTTTTCGGCTATGGCGCCTGCGGCCGCGGCGTGGCGGACAACTTCCGGGGCGCGCACGCCAAAGTCTCCGTGGTCGAGATCGACCCGGTTACGCGGCTGCGGGCGCACCTGGACGGCTTCGACACGCCACCCCGCGACCAGGCCGTCGCCGACGCCGACGTGATCATCACCGTCACGGGTGCCCGGCACCTGATCACCGCCGCCGATCTGCCGCTGCTGCGTGACGGCGTGATCCTGGCCAACGCCGGGCACTTCCCGGTCGAGATCGACGCCGACGGGCTCCTCCGGGCGGCCACCACCGTCCGCGAGTACCAGGACGACCTGGCGACGATCAAGCTCGCGGACGGCCGTCGGATCCACCTCGTCGCCCGCGGCCACATGTTCAACCTCGCGGGCCCGCGTGCCCTCGGCAACTCCATCGAGTCGATGGACCTCGGCTTCGCCCTGCAAGCCCGCTGCCTCGAAGCCGTGGCCACCGGCCGGGTCGACGCCGCGAGCTGCGTGGTGCCGGTGCCCGACGACATCGACGCCCAGGTGGCAAACGCTTACCTCGACGGCCGGTATCAGCCGCGGAACGCTCGACGGTAGGCGCCGGGGGAAGTACCGACCAGGGCCCGGAAACGGCGGCGCAGGTTGACCGCCGAGACGAGACCGACGCGAGCCGCGATCACCTCCACCGACAGGTCCGTGTCCTCCAGCAGGGCGCGGGCGGCGGCGACCCGGCGGGACAGCAGCCACGCGCCCGGGCTCGTGCCCAGTTGCTCGGCGAAGCGCCGGGCCAGCGTGCGTGGCGAGACGCTGAGGTACGCGGCCAGATCGCCGACGGACAACGAAGTCCCGAGACGCGCGCCGGCCCAGTCGACCAAGCCGTCCAACGCGTCTTCGGGTGGTACGGGTGGCGCGTACTGAACCTGACCGCCGTCACGGTGGGGCGGCATCACCATGTGCCGCGCGAGAAGGGCAGCGTATCCGGCACCATGATCCTTGCGTACGAGGTGCAGACACAGATCGATGCCCGCCCCCGCCCCGGCGCTGGTGGCCACGTCGCCGTGGTCCACGTACAGCGCGTCCGATTCCACCTGCACCAGGGGGAACTCCCGTTGCAACTGCTCGGCCCGTGCCCAATGCGTGGTGGCCGAGCGGCCATCCAACAAACCGGTACGGGCCAACGCGAACACGCCGGAGCAGATAGTGACCAGCCGAGCCCCGCGATCATGGGCCCGCAGCAGCGCGCGGCGCACTCGCGCCGACAGCGGAGCCTCCACCGGCGCCCAACCGGGGATGACGACGGTGTCCGCGGACGTGAGCGCCGACAGGCCCAGCGACACGGACATCGCGTACCCGGCCGATGTCGGCACGAGGCCGGGGTTCTCGGTGCAGACGTCGAACTCGTAGTGCTGTGGCACCCCGGCTCGGGCCGTGCCGAAGACCTCGGCGGCGCAGCCGAGTTCGAACGTCGACTGCACCGGCCGCGCCAGGGCCACCACGCGATGCATGGCAGAAAAGTACCCCATGGTGTCTTTCTCGACACTGGTCCGCCCCGGCCCCGGGCGGCACCGTGGACGTATGCATCCCGAGATCCTCGCCCAGGAGGGCTACTTCGCCGTCGACGTCAAGGAATCCCCCGCCCGCGAGCTCTTCCCCGGCATCCGGCTGCGTCCACTGTGGACGGGGCCGACCGGCGCGCACGCGAATGTGCTGGAGATGGACCCCGGCACGTCGTGGCCCCGCAGAGACGTCCACGAGCCCGGCCCGGAGGAGGTCTTCGTGGTCGCCGGCACGTTCAACGACGGGGCACGGGACTACCCGGCCGGGACGTTCCTGCATGCCCCGGCCGGATCGTGGCACGTGCCCTCGACCGCCACCGGCTGCACGCTGTTCCTGTTCTACCCGGCGGGTTAGTAGCGCACGTCCGAGGCCAACAGCGGCGGGTACACAGTGGACTCGACACCGTCCACAGTGGTACCGGCGAACTGGAGCATGGCCTGCGGGGCGCCGTGCATGGGGGCCGGGTAGTCGAGCACCGGCTCGGAAACCTCGTCCAGCGCACGGAGTTGCTCCGGCGACAGGGCGATGTCCAGCCCGGCCAGGTTGTCGGTGAGGTGCTCCAGCCGCCGCGCGCCGATGATCGGCACGACGGTGCCACGACGGGCACGGAGCCAGGCCAGCGACACGGCGGCGGACGTGGTGTCGAGGTCCTCGGCCACCGCGCGGACGGCCTCGATGACGTCGAACTCCTCGTCGGTGGGACCGTCGATGTAGGCGATGCGCTCGGAGTCGGCGACCATGGCCCCACGCCGGTACTTCCCGGACAGGAAGCCGTTCTTCAGCGGGCTCCACGGCGTCAGCGCCATGCCCTGGTCCAGGGCCAGCGGCGCCAGCTCGCCCTCGACGGTCCGGGCCAGCAGGGAGTACTCGACCTGCAACGCGATGATCGGCGACCACGCGCGCAGCAGCGCCATGGTCTGCGCCTGGGCGGTGACCCAGGCCGGTGTGTTGGAGAAGCCGATGTACCGGATCTTGCCGGCGGCCACGAGGTCGTCCAGCGCGCGCATGGTCTCCTCGATCGGCGTGTGCCGGTCCCAGTTGTGCATCCAGTACAGGTCGAGGTAGTCGGTGTTCAGCCGCCGCAGGCTCTCGTGCAGCTGCGCGATGATCGACGCCCGGCCGGCCCCGCCGCCGTTGGGGTCGCCGGGATACATGTTGCCGAAGAACTTCGAGGCCAGCACGACGCGCTGGCGACGGCCAGGGCGGGCCGCGAAGTAGTCGCCGAGGATCTTCTCGGAGTGGCCGTTGGCGTAGAAGTTGGCGGTGTCGATGAAGTTCCCGCCGTGCTCCAGGTAGGTGGACAGGATCTTCTCGGCCTCGTCGACGTCGCAGCCGGACGAGCCGGGATCGGTGCCGAAGGTCATCGCGCCCAGGGCGAAGGGGCTGACCCGCAGCCCGGAGCGGCCGAGGGTGACGTAGTGGTCGAGCGGCATGTGAGGCTCCCGATGGATCGCTGCTGTGACCGTTCCATCTCAACTCCCGACGACCCCCGGGCGGTAGGCCGATCCGACCCGGCTCTTGCCCGATCCTGCCGACTTCGCCTCGATCGGGTTGCCACCGCGGGCCGGGAATGCTGCCATGGTGGCATGGCGATTGACGAGATCCGGGACTTGATCGCCCGGCATGCCCGGCCGGACATGGAAAGCCCGATCCCCGGGCTGCGGGTGTCCAGTGTGGACAGCACCGAGGAGCACCACTCCCTGACCGAGCCGCTGCTGGTCGTGCTGGCGCAGGGAGGCAAGCGCCTGCTGCTCGGCGAGGAGGTGCACGAGTACCGCACGGGCGACTGCCTGGTGGTCAGCGCCGAGGTGCCGGTCAGCGGGCACTTCTTCGACATCAGCAAGGACAGGCCGGCCCTGGGCGTCGGCCTGACGCTGCGGCCGGAGGTCATCGCCCCGCTGCTGCTCACCGCCCCGGCCGACCGTCGTCCCGCGCCGGCCATCACCACCGGCAAGGCGGAACCGACGCTGCTCGACGCCGTGCTGAGAATGCTGCGGCTGCTCGACAGTCCGGCCGACGCGCGGGTGCTGGCCCCGCTGTACGAGCAGGAGATCCTCTGGCGGCTGCTGACCGGCCCGCACGGCCCGCTGATCCGGCAGATCGGGCTGGCCGACAGCGGGCTCTCCCTTGTCGGGCGGGCCATCCGCTGGATCCGGGAGAACTACGCCGAGCCGATCCGGGTCGCCGACCTGGCCCGGCTGGCCGGCATGAGCGAGTCGGCGTTCCACCGGCACTTCCGGTCCGTGACGACGATGAGCCCGATCCAGTACCGCAAGATCATCCGTCTCCAGGAGGCCCGGGCGCTGTTGGTCGCGCGGCCCGGCGACGTCGCCGGCGTCGGGCACCTCGTCGGCTACGACAGCCCGACCCAGTTCAGCCGCGAGTACCGGGAGCTGTTCGGCGCCCCGCCCGGCCAGGACGCGGCCCGGCTGCGGGCCGACACCGGCGCGTTCGGGCGACCGCAGCTGCCCTGACGGGTTAATCGGTGGACGGGGCCGGAATTGCCGGTTTCACTGGCCCGATGCGACTTCCCGACGGCTATCGGACCGAACGACCCACGGTGGCCGAGGTCGACGAGATCCTGGACCTGGTGCACGCCACCGAGGACGTCTACCTCGGCCACCGGGACTACGAGCGCAGCGAGGTCGTCGAGGCGCTGACCGGGCCCGGCATCGACCCGAACGCCGACTCGTGGCTGGTGCGCAACTCCGACGGGCGGCTGGTCGGCTGGGGGCAGCTCTACCCGTCGGGACCGTTCTGCGACGCCTACGCCCGGCCCGGCGAAGGCCCGGCGGTGCAGGCTTTTCTGATCGACCTGCTGCTGGACCGGGTGGTCGAGCGGGCCAACGGCAAGACGGTGGCCAAGGCCGGCGCGTTGCAGACCGAGGAGCAGTACATCGGCGTGCTCACCGACGCCGGCTTCGAGTTCGATCACCTCCAGGCGCGCATGGCCCGGCCGCTGGACGGCGACGAGCAGCCGCCCGGCCCGGTGCCCGGCTACACCGTGCGCCCGATGCGGCCCGAGGAGCTGGCGGCCGGCGGTGACGTGCTGCGCGCGGCCTTCGGCGACAAGCACGACTACGCCGCGACCCCCAGCCTGGTCCTCGCGGAATGCCTTGTGGCAGAAGCAAAATCCGGTGAGCTGGGCGGCGTGCTGTTGGGGTCGGAGCCGTCCGAGATCACGGGCGAGGGCTGGGTGAAGTGGCTCGGCGTCCACCCCGACCACCGCCGTCACGGACTGGCGGCGGCGCTGCTGGCCACCGCGATTGCCGCCAATGTCCGGCTGGGGCGGAAATCCGTCGGGCTCGGCGTGAACACGAACAGCCCGACCAAGGCCTTCGCCCTGTACGAGCGGCTGGGCTTCACCGTCGTGTACCAGGCCAACATCTACCGCAAGGACCTCGCGTCGCGCATGGCCGGAGCATGATAAAGGACCCCCCTGTCACGGCTCAGGAGAAGGTGAAGAAGTCCAGGTTCGCCACGCCCGGCGAGGAGCCGAGCGCCACCAGGTAGACGTCATGCTTGCCGGCGGTGGGGGCGATGGGGACGGACTGGTCGGTGTAGGTGTCGAAACCGCCGGTGTTCATGACGGTGATGGTGCCGAGCACCGGCCCGGTGAGGCTGTCCAGCCGGATCTGGAACTGGCGGCCGGCGTAGTTCGGGTCCTCGCCGACGCTGCCGTGGAACCAGGTGCGGCCCTGGCCGAAGTCGACGGCGGTGTACGTGGGCCCCCTTTGATTAAAGATGAAGCGAACTGACTTTCGATTTTGGCTATAGAGCCAAAGAGGCCGAGCGCTCACGCCTCTCAGGCACTGTTATATAGACAAGGGTGTGCAAGTGACCCTCTGATCGGCTTCGGTGAAGCGCCGCAGCTCAAAAGAAGGTCACTCGTGCCTATCTTAAAGCTGTATGAAACCGCCGAGGACAACACCGGTGCCGGCGGAATGCCGTGACACGCCGCTGTTGTTGGCGTAGCGCTCGGCCTGGACGGTGGTCTGGTCGCCGCCGGCCCCCGCCGACCACTTCGGAGCGCCGTACTGGTAGGCGCCGGCGCTGGGCTTGCGGTCGCGGTAGCCGTCGGTGGCCGGCGGCCGGACCACACCGGCGTTACGGGCCGGGGACCCGGCCTGGAGCGAGTAGTCATGGGCGGAAGCGTTGGTGAACAACGGATCCGTGGAGTACGGGATGTTGTTGGACTCGGTGATGCCGGCGTGCGCGTCGACGTCGCCGATGTTGTTGGCGAACTCGCTGTCGGAGTAGGTGCCGCCGAACAGGGAGATCACCTTCGGGTCGGTGCCCTCGGTGTTGTTGAAGACCTTGTTGCCCGTGGACGAGTCCCCGTTGAACAGGACGACGCCGTAGTTGTTGTTCCAGGCCACGTTGTCCAGCACGGTCGCGTTGTACGCGCCGTTGTCCAGGTAGATGCCGGGCGTCAGGTTGTTGTTGGGCGTGATCGCCGGGTCGTGCAGCAGGTTGTGGTCGATCACCGTGGTGGCCAGATTGTTGTGGCAGCACACGTAGATCGCGCCGCCGTCGTTGACCAGGTTGTTCCAGTCGGACAGGTCGTTGTACGAGATCTGCTCGCCGGGCACGGTCTGGCTGGCCATCTTGTCGTCGATGTTGACCGGGGTGCGGCCGACACCGGCCACCGTGTTGTGCGTGACCGTCTCATGTGGACCGGTGATGTTGATGCCGGAGGCGTAGCTGCCCATGTAGTCGGTGTGCAGGATGGTGTTGCCGGTGACGGTGTTGTGCGAGCCGCCGACCACCACCCCGTTGCCGGCGCTCCAGTCGATCATGCTGTTGCGCATGGTGTTGTCGGTGCCCATGAGCATCACGCCGGAGGTGCTCTCGCCGGCGGTCAGGAAGGCGCAGTCATCGGGGTTCTCCACCATGTTCGGGTCCGGCGCGATGTCGTCGTACGCCGACAGGTAGCGGCCGGTCAGGCCGTCGATGACGTCATGGGTGGAGGTGGCCGAGGTCTGCACAGCGGTGCCGCGCACGCCGAGGTTCTTCAGCGTGGTGTAGGACTTGCCGGACAGGTCGAAGCCCAGGTTGCGCTGCTTGGCCTCCACCGCGTGGCCGGTCGGGGAGTCGCCGTCCAGGGTCCACAGGTAGAGGGAACCGTTGCTGTAGAACCATTCGCCGGAGTGGCCGAGCAGTTCCAGGCGGCCGCTGAGCGAGTACGTCTCGACGCCGTTGGGGGCGAGGCCGACGCAACCGTGCCAGCCGGCGGCGGTGACGCTGCCGGGCGACGAGGCCGTGACGGTCTCGGTCTCGGTGATGAACCAGTTGCGGGCGGTCAGCCGTGCGCCGATCCAGTAGCCGTCGGGCTGGGTGAGGGCGCTGTCGGAGATGCTGTTGCTGGTGCCGCCCTGGGCCGTGCCCATGATCGGCCGCATGGGGTTGTTGCCCGGGTAGACCAGCGCCGCCTGGGCGCTCAGCGCGCCGTCGACGAAGACCTGGTTGCCGGGCAGTTTCGGGTCGAGCGTGACCGGCGCCCGGTAGATGTGGCCGGCGTTGACGCCCGAGGCGAAGGGGGAGCCGGGGAGGTGGCCGTCGGTGGCGGCCAGCGTGGCCAGGTCGGCCGGGGTGACCTGGGTCCAGCCGGTGACCGGGTCGGTGCCGTCGACGGTGACGGTCGCGCCGGGGGCGGCGGTGTAGGTGACGGGGGCGTTGGCGGTGCCGCTGTTGGCCGGGGTCACGGTCTCTCGGTACGTGCCGGCGGCGACCACGCAGGTGTCGCCGGCGGTCAGCACGGTGGCGCACTTCTGGATGTGCTGGAAGGGCTTGGCCGAGCTGCCGGCGTTGCTGTCCGCGCCGGTGGTGCTCACGTAGAAGGTGCGGCCGTGCTGGGCCGGCGCCGCGACGGCGGTCGCGCCGCCGAGCAGCAGGGTGGCGGCGACCAGGGACACCAGTCCCGACCTCGAGGGCGTCATTGCCGATCCAATCGGTAATCGATTAGTGGGCGGACCCTAACCAGGGCCGGTGGCCGCCGTCAATGCTCGGCCGCCGGACTCTGCCCAGGTAGACCGCCGTGGCGGGGTCCGGCCGGTCGCTATCGGTTATCGTTTGATCTCGTACCGACGATCAGGGGGAGGCGAGATGGCCTCGATGCCCGACGAGGCGCTGCCGCGGGTGCTGCTGTCCGACCAGGCCTACGAGGTGGTGCGCCGGTCGATCCTGGACGGCACGCTCGCGCCGGGAGACCGCATCGTCGAGTCCGAGATCGCCCGCCGCCTCGGGGTCAGCCAGGCGCCGGTTCGCGAGGCGGTGAAACGCCTGGCCCACGAGGGTCTGATCACCTCGATGCCGCGCCGCGGCAGCTACGTCACGCAGATCTCCACCGACGACGTCGACGACGCCCGCGAGGTGCGCGCGATGCTGGAGGAGGCGGCGGCCCGCGAGGCCGTGACCCACTTCGACGCGGCCGCCCGGCGGCGGCTGGAGGGCTTCGTCGACGGCATGCGCAAGGCGGCCGAATCCGAGGACTTAGCGGCGTTCCGGGCCGCCGACATGGGCTTTCACCGCACGGTGGTCGAGCTGTCGGGCAACGTCTACCTGCCCCGCCTGTGGGACGTGATGGAGTCGCGGCTGCTGAGCCTGCGGGTGGTCGGCGACCCCGGTTTCACCGGCAGCTGGGCCGAGATGGCCGAGTCCCACCAGGACCTCATCGAGCTGCTGGCCAGCGGGAACCGGGGCCGCGCGGCGGCGGCGTTCCATGATCACGCGGCCGGCATGGAGCGGCCGGGCCGTCCCAACCAGGACGGCTGAGCGCGGGTAACGGCTCCGTCACGGGGGCTTGACGGGCGGCGCTCACCGTCTTTCGATGGGGCATCGCTAATCGATAGACGATTGAAGGTGTCCCATGAGACGCACACACCGCGGTGTGCCGGCGGTCGCCACCCTGCTGTCGATCGTCCTGGTCGGGGCGGGCGCGTGCGGCGGCGGCTTCCAGCAGTCGGGCGAGTCCGGCTCCACCACCTCGGCCAAGCTGCGGGTGCTGGTCAACATCTCGCCGGTGCTGACCAAGCAGTTCTACGCGAACCTCGTGGCCCCGTACGAGAAGGCGCATCCGGGCGTCACCGTGACGATCGAGGCCCCGACCGCCGCCGACGTCAGCGCGACGCTCCAGCAGGAGCTGGCCGCCGGCTCCGCGCCCGACCTCGTCACCGGCAGCCTGTCCACGGCGATCGTGCCGCAGCTGAGCGAGCTGCCGGACGACTCGTGGGTCACCGACGCGCCCTACGCCGTGCAGTCCAAGGTCGGCGGCAAGATCTGGCAGGCCGGCAGCGGCACCCAGGTGCAGTCCGTCGTCTTCTACAACAAGACCGCGTTCGGCAAGGCCGGCATCTCCGCGCCGCCCAGGACGTTCGACGAGTTCACCGCCGACCTGGTCAAGCTCAAGGCCGCCGGCTACGTGCCGACGCAGACCGCGGGCGACTGGGTCACCGGGGCGCAGGTGCAGATGATGGCCAACCCCAACGTGCTCAACACGAAGCCGGACTGGTTCGCCCAGCGGGACAAGAAGTCCGTCACCTTCGCCGACAGCAACTGGACCAAGGTGCTGGACGTGTACCAGGGCTGGGTCACCCAGGGGCTGACGCCGGCCAACGCCATGGGCCTGAAGTACCAGGACTCCATCGACCAGTTCGTGGCCGGCAAGTCCGGCACGTACATCATGGGCAGCTGGCTCGTGCCCACTCTGGACAGTGCGAAGCTTCCTTTTGACGCCGACGTGTTCCCGATGCCGACCTTCGACGGCTCGCCCGCGCCGCTGGCCGGCGGCCCGTCGATCCCGTGGTCGATCCTGAAGTCCTCGAAGAACCAGGCGGCCGCGCTGGACCTGGTGAAGTACCTGGTCAGCGACAAGACCGCGGTCACGGCCGAGCTGGCCGCCGAGGGCAACTTCCGCACCGGCTTCGACTACCAGGCCTCGGCGCTGAACAAGGAGATCGGCAAGATCGTGGCCGACGCCAAGACCACCGTGGTGGCCTCGGCCGGGCAGGGCGACAACTCCGCGCCCACCGGTTTCGGCGACGAGGTCAACAAGCTGGTGCAGGGCCTGTACGTGGGGGAGACGTCGCCGAAGGTGATCTCCGCCCTGGACGACTGGTACACCGCCAATGCGAAGTAGCGCGCAGCGGGCGTTGATGCTGGCGCCGGCGTTGGCGCTGCTGTCGGTGTTCATGCTGGTGCCCATCGCCATCGCTGGCTACCTCAGCTTCACCGACTGGGACGGGCTCAGCCCCACTCCCGGTCCGGTGGGCTGGGCCAACTACGAGCGGCTGCTGTCTGATGTGGACGTTCAGCACGCCGCCGTGGTGACCGCCGTGATCACCGTCGTCGGCACCGTCGGCTGCAACGCCGCCGGCCTCGGGTTGGCGCTGTTGCTCAACCGCCGCAACCGTTTCACCAGCCTGTTGCGGGCCGTGGTGTTCTACCCGTACGTGGTCGGGCCGATCATCATCGGCTTCCTGTGGTCGGCCATCCTCGGCGCCGACGGGGCCATCGCCAACGCGCTGATCCCGTTGCCGTTCCTGTCCGACCCCGCGTGGGCGGTCGGCAGCATCACGTTCGTCGTGGTGTGGTCCCAGTTCGGTGTGAACGTGGTGCTGTATCTGGCCGGCTTGCAGACCGTGCCGGCCAGTCTGCTCGAAGCGGCCACTGTGGACGGTGCGAGCCGGTGGCAGACCTTCCGGGCCGTGACCTGGCCCGTGCTGGCGCCGTCGGTGACCGTGAACATCGTGCTGGTGCTGGTGGGGCTGCTCAGGGTGTACGAGATCGTGTTGGCGCTGACCGGCGGCGGCCCGGCCGGGCGGACCAGCACCTTCGCGTTCCTGATCCTGTCGAGTTCCTTCCGTAGCAACCAGTTGGGTTACGGGGCGGCGCAGGCGATCACGCTGATGGTGGTGATCGGGGCGCTGGCCCTGGGCGTGACCGCGTTGCGGCAGCGCGCGGAGCGGGCGGTGGCGGCATGAACCTCACCCGTCGCCTCGTGCTCCTGCCCGTGGTGTTCCTGATGGTGGTGCCGGCGTACCTGCTGGTGGTCAACTCCTTCAAGTCGCAGCAGGACATCACCCAGGACCCGTTCGGCATCCCGCTGCCGCGGCTGTCGGTCGAGTACCTGGTCAACGCGCTGAACTCGCCGGACTTCTCGCTCATCAAGGCCTACACCGTGACGGCGTTGTTCGCGGTGGGCGTGAACCTGCTCTCGCTGCTGGTGAGCGGACCGGCGGCGTACGTGATCGCCCGGGGTACGAAGGTCGGGCACCGGGCGCTGCTGGTGCTGTTCCTGGTCGGCATGTTCATTCCGGGGCAGGTGCTGGTGATTCCGGTGATCTACGTGCTCAAGACGCTGGGCTTGATGGGCACGGTGCCGGGATTCCTGCTGTTCGAGACCACGCTGACGCTGCCGATCTCGATGTTCCTCTACGTGTCGTACATCAAGACGGTGCCGCGGGAGTTGGACGAGGCGGCGCGGATGGACGGCGCGGGGCCGCTCACCACGTTCTGGCGCATCATCTTCCCGCTGATGAAGCCGGCGGTGGTGACGGCGATCGTGCTGCACACCATCGGCGTGTGGACCGACTTCGTGAACCCGCAGATCATCCTCGGGCCGGCGTCGAGCCTCTACACCGTGACGACCAGCGTGTACGCGGCGATCGGCAAGTACTCCACCGACTTCACCGTGGTGTACCCGAACCTGCTGGTGGCGGTGGTGCCGGTGATGGCGTTCTTCGTGTTCCTGCAACGGAACATCGTCTCCGGCCTGACGACGGGAGCGACGAAGGGATGAGCGCCACCACCGTGACGGCGACGACGCCGGTGGTCCAGCCGCCGCGCTGGGCGCTGTTGCAGCGCGAGCTGTTCGCGCTGATGGACGAGGGCTGGCGGCGGTTCGAGCAGCTGTACTGCGCGCCCGACGGCTCGCTGGTCTACGCCGGGCGGACCTTCGGCCGTGACGGCGTTGACGATTTCTACGAACCGTTCTTCAACTGGCCCATGCTCTATCTGCTCGGCGGGGCCGACGACCTGCTCGACGCGTGCAAGCGGCACTGGCACGGCGTGACCGCGCAGCTGACCGACCGCGGGCTGCTGACCAACGAGTTCGAGGACGGCTACGACTGGTTCCACCAGGGCGAGTCGCTGCTGTTCTTCTACACGCTGTGCGCGGCCGATCCGGAGTACTTCCGGTCGCGGGCCCTGCGGTTCGCCGACCTGTTCCTGCCGGACTCGCCGGTGCACAACTACGACGGGCAGCGGCGGATGATGCGCGCGCCGCACGTGGGGGCCCTCGGCCCGCGCCCTGGGCTCGGCGAGGACCGGCCGTTCTCGGCCGCCAACACCGGAATGCGCAAGTACGGCCTGCCGCTGCGGGACGTTCGCGGCATCCTCGACTGGGCCGACCTCGCGCAACCCCTGCTGGCGCAACGCATGGCCGACGCCATGAACGAGCGCCTCGGCGTCGGCGACGTGCCGCTGAACCTGGCCAGCACCTCGCTGGTCACCAATGCCTGGCTGTACGACCATGATCTCCGCTACTCCACCTTCGTCAAGTCCTATGTAGACGCCTGGTCCGAGCGGACCGTCGACGGCCTGCTGGCCGACAACGTCGGCCCCGGCGGCGCCGTCGGCGAGATGCACGACGGCCGGTGGTACGGCGGCCACTACGGCTGGACCTGGCCGCACGGCCTGTACAGCGTGCTGGCGCCGGCCCTCATCGGGGCGGCCAACGCGGTCGTGGTCAGCGGCAAGGACGCCCCGCTTTCCCTGCCGCGCAACATGATCCACAAGATCTTGGGTCATGCTCGGCGGGCGGCCATGGATCCCGGCGATGCCACCTTCCTCGACCACTGGCGGGATCGGCTGGGCGACGGCGTTGACGAGCGCCTGCTGCTGGTGCCGTACCGGCGGGACGACAGCGGGTGGTTCGACTTTCAGCCGTTGCCGCCGGCTTACCCGGCCTGGCTGTGGTGGCTGACCCGCAGCGCCGAGGACCGCAGCCTGATCGACTACCTCGTAGCCGACTCCGGCTACGACTGGGAGACCGTTAGGGATTTCCGTGAGAAGGAGGAAGGCGGCCATGAGCCGCCGTGGCTGACCTACCTGCTCGGCGACAACCCGGACTGGCCGGAGGAAGCCCTGGAGATGGCGCTTCGTCAAGTGCGCCACCAACTCCGGCTCATGGAGGAACACCCGACGCCGCCGCCGGACGACGACATCCACTGGTGGCAGGGCCTCAATCCTGTTGTCACCGAGGTGCTGACCCAGCTCGTCGCCGGGGCGCCGCAGATGCTGTACAACGGCGGCCTCCCGTACACCCAACTCCGCTGGGACGACCACCTCCGCGACCGGCCCGGCCTGCCCGACGGCGTCGCCGTGCTGGTCGAGCACCTCGACGGCTCGACCGTCACCGTGCAGGTGGTCAATCTCGGCGCCATGCAACAACTTCTGCGCCTCACCGGCGGCGGCTACGGCGAACACCCGTTGACCGAGCTGTCGGCCGACGGCGTCACCGTGCCCGTCGACGAATCCCTGCTGGTGGACCTGCCGCCGCGCACCCGTATCCGCATGCGGTTGCGGTTTAAGCGATTCGGCCGGCGGCCCCGCCATCAAACGAGAGGACTGCAATGAGCTGGCCCCTGCCGGTGCGCGGCCCCGGCTACCACCGCGCCGACCCCGAGGTCATGGCCGCCCTCGCGCCCGTGAGCAGCGCGACCGCCTGCGCCCAGCTGCACAAGGACGGCATCACCCGCACCTTCGTCCAGGGCCCCAAGCCCTTGAGCCCCGGACAGCGGATCGTCGGTTCCAGCGTGACACTCCAGTTCATGCCCCAGCGGGAGGACATCGCCAGCGGCGTCGCCCAGGAGTACGTCGAGCGGACCACCGCGCTGTGGGCCGTGCTGGAAACCGTGCAGCCCGGCGATGTCCTTGTCGTGCAGGCCTACGGCTCCGCGTACACCGGCTGCCTCGGCGACATGCTCGTCCGCTACTTCAAACGCCGCGGCGGCGCCGGCATCATCGTCGACGGCCGCATCCGCGACGCCCCTCGCGTGCGCAAGCTCGGCGTGCCCATCTGGTGCACCGGCGTGACCCCGCACTACGCCTCGCAGTCCGAGCTCTTCCCTTGGGCCTACGACGTTCCCGTCGCCGTCGGCGGCGTCCTGTGCCTGCCCGGCGACGTCGTCGTCGCCGATGACGACGGCGCCGTCGTCGTGCCCCAGCGCAGCGCCGAGGGCCTCGCCCGGCACGCCGGCGACCACGAGGAGTGGGAGGTGTTCAGCCGCATGAGGATCGACCAGGGGGCGACCCTCAGCGACTACTACCCCCTCACCTCCGACAGCCGCGCCGAGTACGAGGCGTGGCGGGACAGCCGTGACACCATGGAGCAATGACGCCGCGCCCCCAGCAACGCGAGTCACGCTCTCGGGCGGGCGAGTCCCGTCCTCGGGCCCACCCACTCACGCAACCACGCTGGTAAATGCCCGAGGGCGGAACTCGCCCCGGTGCCCGAGAGCGTGACTCGCGGGGGTTCCCCGCCGGCCCCAGGATCCCTTGCACGCAGAGGAGATCCATGGCGTCAGCGGCCTCGACGGTCCCGACTTCCCGCCGCCCACCGTCGACGTCGACCCCCGGACGGCGCTCCGGTTGGCGTCGGACGTGCTCCGGGAACCGACCACGATCATCGCCACCGGCCCGCTCACCAACGGTTTTGATCGTTAAAACACTACAACCATTCTTTAGAAGTGCTGTGTGCAAGTTGACGGTTGGAGATACATTGAGAATGTAATGGACCGTAGTGACGTACCTCCTGCCGCTCCGAACCATAGCCTCAACCATTGTCATCATAAAAGAGCCCGGAATTTTCCCTCCTATTATGTCAGCGAGTAGGAATGCCCTTTCCTTAAACGCACCGGTTAACTCGCAGCCCCTCCGTGGGAATCGCGGTGAGGCAATTATCAAACGAACCGTCGGACACATGCCGCTTCTTAGCACAGCGAAAAACGAAGTCATCGTTTCCCTACCTCCACTTGCTCACGCTTCACGCGGCATCAATGGGCGGCTCCACCGGCCGCGGCAACATGGCCCCGCTGGCCGAGTTCAACATCCTCGCCGACCCCGAGGCCGCCGACCTCGTCTTCCGCTCCGGGCTGCCCATCACCATGTGCGGCCTCGACGTCACCCACCAAGCCCTGGCCACGCCTCAGATCCTGCGGCGCATCACCGAGATCGGCACCCCGCTGGCCCAGATCTGCCACGACTTGCTGACCTACTTCACCGACACCTACCGCGTGCACTTCGGCTTCGAGGCCCCGCCCGTGCACGACCCCGTCGCCGTCGCCGCCGTCATCGACCCCACGCTCATCTCCGCCCGCCCGCTCAACGTCGAGATCGAGCTCACCGGCACCCACACGCGTGGCGCCACTGTCGTCGACCTCGACCGCGTGACCGGCCGCAAGCCCAATGCCCTGGTGGCGACCGGCCTGGACGTGGACCGCTTCTGGGACCTGATGATCGGCGCTGTCAGGCGGTAGCCAGAAGGCCCGAGAGCGGGACTCACGGGAGTTCCCCGCCCACCCCACTCCCGGCCCGCACCCCTGCCCGAAACCGTGTTTCGGTGTGCCCGAGAGCGTGACTCGCGGGGGTTATTCGCTGAGCAGGCCCTTGCGGAGGTCGACGAGGGTGCGGGCCAGCAGCCGGGAGACGTGCATCTGGGAGATGCCGATGCGGTCGGCGATCTGGGTCTGGGTGAGGTTGCCGAAGAAGCGGAGCAGGATGATGGTGCGCTCCCGCTCGGGCAGCTGCTGCAGAAGGGGTTGCAGGGCCTCACGGTTCTCGACGCCCATGAGCTCGGGGTCGTCGTCGCCGAGGGCGTCGCCCAGGGACACGGACTTGTCGGTGCCGACGAGGAGCTCGTCGAGGGAGGAGCTGCGGTAGGCGTTGGACGCCTCCAGGCCCTCGTACACCTCGTCCTTGCTGATGCCGAGATGGGTGGCGAGCTCGCTGGGTGTGGGGGCGCGGCCCAGGTGCTGGGAGAGCTCGTTGGTGGCGCCGGTGATGGCCAGGTGCAGCTCCTTGAGCCGCCGGGGCACGCGCACTGACCAGCTGGTGTCACGGAAGTGCCGGCGCACCTCGCCCATGATCGTGGGCACGGCGAAGGACAGGAAGTCGCTGCCGCGTGTGGGGTCGAAGCGGTCGATGGCGCTGATCAGGCCGACGGTGGCGACCTGAACGAGGTCGTCGTGCGGCTCGCCGCGCTGCCCGAAGCGGCGGGCGATGTGCTGGGCCACCGGCAGGAACTCGGTGACCAGGCGGTCGCGCAGCTCGGTCCGACGGGGGTCGCCGACGGGTGTCTCGGCCAGTTCGACCAACACCGGATCCAGGTGCGCGTAGTCACTGGACGCGCGTTCTGAGGACTGGGTCACAGGCCCACCTCGCTGGCGTTCGGCGGGTCTGCGACCCAGGTCCCTGTGTTGAATGGTTCCCTCGCAAGCTCGGTCACAGGCCCACCACGTCGTCGGCTCGCTTCTTCAACAGATCGAACCGCAGCACGTGGGCGCCGTCGGGGCCGGGCACGACCCAGGTGTTGACGGCGTCGGTGAGCGCGGTCAGCACCCGCCAGCCGAAGCTCTCCCGGCTGGGCGGCTGGGTGGAGCCGGTGCGGGACTCGGCGGAGAAGTGGATCTGGTCGGACTCGACGGCGAAGCGGCAGACCAGCTCCCCGTCGGGCACGGAGCGGGAGATCAGCTCCGAGCAGGCCTCGTCCACGGCCATCTTGAGATCGGAGATCGCGTCCAACGTGAAGTCGGCGCGCATCGCCAGGTCGGCGGCGACCGCCCGGACGACCGAGAGGTGCGCGGGCGATGCGGCGATGCGCACCTCCACGTCGGCCCCGGACGCGGGCTTCTCGCTGGTGGTGGTGCTGGGCTCGTGCTCGCTCCTGTCACCTCGGTGCGGTCGACGTCTACCTCGGCCATTCTTCCCCCTGTTTTGCTAGCCGGGCGCGCCGACCGCGTCGTCCCGGCTGGGAAACGTGGTCAACACCTCAGTGAGCCCGGTGATCTCCAACGGCCGTCGCACCGACCGGCCGCCCGCGACGAGGCGCAGCTCCACCTGTCGCCGCTGGGCCTCGTGCGAGGTCTCGACCAGCACGGCCAGCCCGGCCGAGCCGAGGAAGCCGACCCCGGACAGGTCGATCACCAACACGTGGCATTCGTCGAGCTCCGCCATCACCACGCCGCGCAGGGCCGGCGCGGTGAGCATGTCCACCTCCCCGCTGACGGTGGCCACGACCACGCCCTCGGCGGGCCGGTCCACCACCACCTCGATGGGGAGCGCGCTGCTGTTCTCGGTCACGGTCAGGCCACTGTCCTCACGTCCACGGAATGGGAGCTGCCGGGGCATCGTCACCGACGAAGACGCGGCGGCTGGCTGCTCAACCGCTGCGCTGGACACCGTACGGAGCGGCCGAGAGCCGCACAAGCCGGGATCGTCGATGATCATCCGAGAGCCTGCCACGTCAGCCGGGCGGCCCGCACAGCGGGCGGCGGCGGCACCGTGGTCGGGCCCGCGTTCGGCTCCTGGTCGCCGACGGGCGCGCCGCCGACCACCTCGACCAGCCCGGCGGCAAGATCGCGTAGCTTGACGTTGAAGTGCTGGCTGGCCCGCACCAGCGTGCGGAACGCCGCCCCGGCGTCGCCGCCGACCCGGCCCATGACCAAACCCTTGGCCTGCTCGATGAGCCGACGGGTCTGCACCATCTGCACCATCTGGTCGGCGCGCAGCACCTCGTCCGCGCAGAACTCGACGACGGCCGCGGCGGTGGCCAGCAGGGGCTCGACCTGGTCGATGACCCGGAGGTCGTCCTCCTTGGGCTCGTGGTCGGTGTACACCGACAGCACCGAAGGTCCGTCGTGGGTCCAGCTGCCCGGCACGGCGGTGACCCACGTGATGCCGTCCGGTAGCGCCTCGACCACGGTCTCCTCGCCGCTCGCGGCGGCCACGACCGGGCCTTCGCCGCGCTGCCACTGCTCGCCGTCGTGGTCAACGGCCGAGCCCAGGGCGCGCAGGCTGCGCGAGTTGGTGCTCACCCCGGCTCCGTCGCAGCCGGGCACGCACTCGACCAGGTGTCTGAGCAGCCGGTCGAGCAGTTCGGGGCCGAATCTCACCTCGTCCACGGGCCCCGGATACCCGGTCGGGGGAGATCGTCAAACCCGGGGTTTGGGTAGGCGGCGTTCGGGTACCAGATGGCGGACGACAAATACGTACTCAGCAGGAGGCGCACATGGCCGACGTGCACCGGCTACCCATCCCGGTCTCGGAGAACTGGGACTGGCAGCGTCTCGGCGCCTGCCGCGGCGCCAACAGCTCCGTCTTCTTCCATCCGGACAGCGAGCGGGGCTCCGCGCGGCAGGCCCGTGAGGCCACGGCCAAGCGTATCTGCCATTCGTGCCCCGTGCGCGCCGAGTGCCTCCGGCATGCCATCCAGGTGCAGGAGCCCTACGGCATCTGGGGCGGCATGGGCGAGAACGAACGCCGCGCCGTCATCTCGGCCACCCGCAGGCGCATCAAGACCCGCGCCAGCTAGGCCACCACTGTCACCGATTCGGGCGCACCCGGGGACTTCGAGCTGAACAGCACGGTTCCCGGGGCGTCCACGTGTGTGCTGCCGAGGTTGCAGACGACCCGCAGGCCGCCGCGGTGCAGGGTGACGACCCGGCGGTCCTCGTCGAGGTCGACGGCGAACTGGTGCAGCCGGGGGTCCGACAGCTCGGGGTGCTTGCGCCGCAAGGCGATCAGGGCCCGGTAGGTGGCCAGCACCTCGCTGTCGGCGGCCTCCTCCCAGCGCAGCTTGGACCGCTCGAAGGTGGCCGGATCCATCGGGTCCGGCACGTCCTGCGCCGCCCAGCCGTGGTCGGCGAACTCCTTGCGGCGGCCGGTGCGCACGGCGTCGGCCAGCTTCGGGTCCGGGAACGAGGCGAAGAACTGCCACGGCGTCGACGCCGCCCACTCCTCGCCCATGAAGATCATCGGCGTGTACGGGGAGCAGAGCACGATCGCCACCCCGCAGGCCAGCAGGCCGGGGGAGACGGTGGCGGACAACCGGTCGCCGGTGGCGCGATTGCCGATCTGGTCGTGGTTCTGGAGGTAGCCGAGGAACCGGTGGCCCTGCGTGGTGAGCGTGTTCACCGGCCGGCCGTGGTGGCGGCCGCGGAACTCCGACCAGGTGCCGGCATGCAGGAAAACCCCGGTCAGCGTGGCCGCAAGCGCTTGCAGCGAGCCGAAGTCCCCGTAGTAGCCGGTGGTCTCCCCGGTCAGCGTGGAGTGCAGGCAGTGGTGCAGGTCGTCGCTCCACTGGGCGTGCAGGCCGTAGCCGCCGGCCTCTCGGGGGGTGACGAGCTTGGGGTCGTTCAGGTCCGACTCGGCGATGAGCGTGAGCGGACGGCGCACGTGGGCGGAGAGAGCGTCCACTTCGGACGACAGCTCCTCCAGCAGGTGCGTGGCCCGGCGGTCGGACAGCGCGTGCACGGCGTCGAGGCGCAGGCCGTCGACGTGGAAGTCGCGCAACCAGCTCAGGGCGTTGTCCAGCACGTACCGGCGCACCTCGTCGGACTGCGGGCCGTCGAGGTTGAGGGTCGGACCCCAGATCGTCTCGCCGGCGAAGTACGGCCCGAAGCGGTCGAGGTAGGCGCCGGACGGCCCGAGGTGGTTGTAGACCACGTCCAGCAGCACGGCCAGACCCCGGTTGTGGCAGGCGTCGACGAACCGCTTGAAGCCGTCCGGGCCGCCGTACGGGTCGTGGGTCGCGTACCAGAGCACGCCGTCGTAGCCCCAGCCGTGCGGGCCGTCGAAAGCGTTGACCGGCAACACTTCCACGAAGTCGACGCCGAGGTCGACGAGGTGGTCGAGCTTGCCGACGGCCGCGTCGAAGGTGCCCTCGGGCGTGAACGTGCCGATGTGCAGCTCGTACACGATGCCGCCGGGCAGCTGCCGGCCCGTCCACGCGGAATCCGTCCACTCGAACGCCGAGTGGTCGTAGCGCCGGGATCGGGCGTGCACGCCGTCGGGCTGCCAGCGGGAACGGGGATCGGGCAGCTCGTCGTCCGAGTCGTCGAGCTGGAAGGCGTAGTCCGGCGCGGCGTCGGGCACCTCGGCCCGCCACCAGCCGTCGTCGGCCCGGGTCATCTCGTGGACGGACGGTCCATTGTGGACGCGAACGCGGGAGCGGTCCGGGGCCCACACGGAGAACTCGGTCACGAACGCACCACCAAGGCAACCGGATACTGCGACAACAGGTCGGACAGCAGGGGAGCTTCGCTCGTGGATCGGCCGGTGATCACGTCGGTCCACTCCCCGGCGGGCAACGGAAGCACGGTATCGCGCCAACCCCCGGCCGACGCCAGGCCGATCGGCAGTCTCGTGCACACTGCGACAAGTCGGTCGCCACGGGAGAACGCCAGCGCGTGCTCGGCCGCCGGGCCCTGGGCCGGCACCGGCCGGTAGCCCTGGAACAGCTCGGGCCGTTCCCGCCGCAGTCGCAGCACTCGCGTCGTGACCAGGAGTTTCGCCGCGCCGGACGCGTCGATCTCCGGGAGCCAGCCGTCGTCGATCCGGGCCAGCAGCGCCGCCCGCTGCTCGAAGTCCACCGGCCGCCGGTTGTCCGGGTCAACCAGCGAGAAGTCCCACAGCTCGGTGCCCTGGTACACGTCCGGCACGCCCGGGCCGGCCAGTTGAACCAGCTTCTGCCCCAAGGAGTTCGACCAACCGGCCGGCGTGATCGTGTCGACCAGCGCGGTCACCTCGGCCATCAGCGCCGCGTCGCCCAACACGTCGTCCGGCCAGGCCGCGATGGCCTTGTCGACCTCGGGGTTGCCGTCCACCCAGGACGTGGCGATCTTGGCTTCCTTGGCCGCCTTGGCCAGGTAGTCCCGCAGCCGGTCGGCGCTGATCGGATACGCGCCGACCAGCGTCTGCCACGCCAGGCGGGTCAGCGAACGCTCGGGCAGCGGCCGCTTCTCCGACCACCGGGCGAACGCGGTCTCGAACTCCACCTCGGACAGCACCGCCAGCCGGGCGCGGACGTCCTCGGCCCGTTTGGTGTCGTGAGTGGACAGCGCCGTCATCGTCTCCGGCGACCCGGCCTCGCGCGCCTGCATCGCCACGTGGAACTCGGTCGGCGGCACGCCGAACCGGGACGGGTCGCTGCCGACCTCGTTCAGGGCCACGAAACGGTTGTAGCGGTAGAAAGCCGTGTCCTCGACGCCCTTGGCCATCACCATGCCGGACGTCTGCTGCACGCGGGTGGCCAGCTCGCCGTGCGGGTCGGCCATCATCAGCCGGGCGATCTCCGCGCACCGCGGATTCCCCGAGGCGGCCTGCTCCAGCGAGGCCCGGCCCGCCGGCAGATAGCTGCGGTAGACCGGGAACATGGACAGCAGCTCGATGACGGCTTCCTCGTCGTCGAAGGGCAGCAACGCGTTGATGCGCCGCACCTCCGCGCGCAGCAGCGTCCTCGCCGCCGTCGTCTTGCACCGGTTTTCCAGGAACTGCAGCGATCCCGCGTTCGGCGGCTCGCCGCTCGGATCGATGAACAGGCCGCAGATCTCGCGCATGGCGTCGTACCCGGTGGTGCCGGCGACCGGCCACGACACCGGCAGCGACTCGCCGACGGCCAGGATCTTCTCGGCCACGATCCACGTGTCCGGGGCCGCGTCCCGCAGCCGGCGCAGGTAGCCGCCGGGGTCGGACAGGCCGTCCGGGTGGTCGATGCGCAGGCCGTCGACGCCCCAGCTCAGCACGTGGGCGTGGGTGGCCTCGAACACCTCGGGGTCCTCGACCCGCACCGCGGTCAGGGTGTTGATGTCGAAGAACCGCCGGTAGTTCAGGTCGGTGTTGGCCGTCCGCCAGTGCACCAGGCGGTAGTGCTGGCGCTCGTGCACCTCCTGCGGCGTGCCGCCCTCGGTGCCCGGCGCGATCGGGAACATCTGCTCGTAGTAGACGAGCCGTTCCCCGTCCAGGCGCAGCTCTTCGAGGCCGTGCTCGTCGCCGAGCACCGGCACCAGGATCGGCCCGTGCGACCAGTCGATGTCGAACTTGGCGGCGTGTTCGGATTCCTGGCCGTAGCGCAGGACGTCCCACCACCACGGGTTGGCCTGCGGCACCGAGATGCCCACATGGTTGGGCACGATGTCGACGACGAAGCCCAGGCCCAGCTCGCGCAGCCGGTCGTGCAGCGCCTGCCGCCCCACCTCGCCGCCGAGCCCGGCCGACGTCGACGTGGGATCGGTGACGTCGTAGCCGTGCGTGGAGCCGGGCGTGGCCTGGAGCAGCGGGGAGGCGTACAGGGCGCCGACACCGAGCCGTCGCAGGTAGCCGGCGACCTGCATGGCCTGCGCGAAACCCATGCCGGGCCCGAACTGGATCCGGTACGTGGACGAGGGAATCATTCGGCACTCCGTTGCAGGACGACCAGCGACCGGGCCGGGATGGGCAACGTGGCGCCGCCCTCCAACTCGGTGCTCGGCGGCTCGTGCGCCCCGACGGACGTGTCCACCACGACCCGCCAGTTGCTGCCGTAGTCGCCGCCCGGGATCCGGAAGTCGACGGCCTCGTGCCAGGCGTTGAAGCACAGCAGGAACGAGTCGTCGGTGACCCACTCGCCGCGCCGGTCCAGCTCGTCCATGGCGTCGCCGTTGAGGAAGACGCCGACCGCCCGGCCGAAGTCGGTGTCCCAGTCGGCCTCGGTCATCTCCTCGCCGTCCGGGTTGAACCAGGCGATGTCGCGGCGGTCGTCGCCCTTGCGCAGCGGGCGGCCCTGGAAGAACTTGCGTCGCCGGAACACCGGGTGCTCGGCCCGCAGCGCCGCCATCCGGCCGGTGAACTCGACCAGGTCGGCGTTGTCCTTGGCCAGCGACCAGTCGATCCAGGAGGTCTCGTTGTCCTGGCAGTACACGTTGTTGTTGCCCTGCTGGGTCCGGCCCAGCTCGTCGCCGTGCAACAGCATCGGCACGCCCTGCGACAGGAACAGGGTGGCGATGAAGTTGCGCCGCTGCTTGGCTCGCAGCGCCAGCACCCCGGGATCCTCGGTCGGGCCCTCGGCCCCGCAGTTCCAGGACCGGTTGTCTCCTGCCCCGTCGTTGCCGTCCTCGCCGTTGGCCTCGTTGTGCTTGTCGTTGTACGATACCAGGTCGTTGAGTGTGAAGCCGTCGTGCGCGGTGACGAAGTTGATCGAGGCGAACGGCCGGCGGCCGTCGTCCTGGTACAGGTCGGAGGAACCGGTGATGCGAGAGGCGAACTCGCCCAGCGTGCCGGCCTCGCCGCGCCAGAAGTCCCTCACGGTGTCCCGGTACTTGCCGTTCCACTCCGTCCACAGTGGAGGGAAGTTCCCCACCTGGTAGCCACCGGGGCCGACGTCCCACGGCTCGGCGATCAGCTTGACCTGGCTCACCACCGGGTCCTGCTGCACGATGTCGAAGAACGCCGACAGCCGGTCCACGTCGTAGAACTCACGGGCCAGGGTGGCCGCCAGGTCGAAGCGGAAACCGTCCACGTGCATTTCGGTCACCCAGTACCGCAGCGAGTCCATGATCAGCTGCAGCGTGTGCGGATTGCGGGCGTTGAGCGAGTTCCCGGTGCCGGTGTAGTCCATGTAGTACTGGGGGTCGTCGTCGACCAGCCGGTAGTAGGCGGCGTTGTCGATGCCCCGCATGGACAGCGTCGGGCCCATCTGGTTGCCCTCGGCCGTGTGGTTGTAGACCACGTCCAGGACGACCTCGATGCCGGCGTCGTGCAGCGAGCGCACCATCGCCTTGAACTCCTGTACCTGGTTGCCCAGCGCGCCCTGCGAGGCGTAGCGGTTGTGCGGGGCCAGGAAGGCGATCGTGTTGTAGCCCCAGTAGTTGGTCAGGCCACGCTGCGTGAGGTGGTGGTCGTCGATGAACTGGTGCACCGGCATCAGCTCGACCGCCGTCACCCCGAGCCGCGTGAAGTGCTCGATCATCACCGGGTGGGCCAGCCCCGAGTAGGTGCCGCGCAGGTCCTCGGGGATGAACGGGTGGTTGATCGTGGTGCCGCGGACGTGCGCCTCGTAGATCACCGTCTCGTGGTACGGCGTGCGCGGGCGGCGGTCCTCGGCCCAGTCGAAGAACGGGTTGATCACCACCGACTTGGGCAGGTGCGGCGCCGAGTCGGCGTCGTTGCGCTCGTCCGGGCGGTCGAAGCGGTAGCCGAACAGCGACTCGTCCCAGTCCACGACGCCGTCCAGCGCCTTGGCGTACGGGTCGATCAGCAGCTTGTTCGGGTTGCAGCGCAGGCCGTTGGCCGGCTCGTACGGGCCGTGCACGCGGTAGCCGTAGCGCTGGCCGGGGCCGATGCCCGGCAGGTAGCCGTGGTGCACGAAGCCGTCGACCTCGGGCAGACGCACCACCGTCTCCGTGCCGTCCGCCTCGAACAGACACAGGTCGACGTACTCGGCCACCTCCGAGAACAGCGCGAAGTTCGTGCCGGCGCCGTCGTAGGAGGCGCCGAGCGGGTAGGAAGTGCCCGGCCACGGACGCATTGCCGCTCCTTCCAGCGTGTGCCGGACGATCAAATCATCCGGGCGGTGACCGGGCTACTGAACCACGAAAGTGGAAGTGTGGGTCGGGTGGGTGACGACACGGCGCGGTACGACCATCTGGCCGGTGAGTGGTGGCGGCCCGATGGCGCCTTCGCCATGCTGCACTGGCTCGCGGCGGCCCGGGGAGCGCTGGTGCCACTCGCGGGGCGACCTGGGGCGTTGCTCGTCGATCTCGGCTGCGGCGGCGGCCTGCTCGCGCCCCACATCGCCGGCCTCGGCTACACCCATGTCGGCGTGGACATGGCCGCCAGCGCCCTGCGCCAGGCCCGGGCACACGGCGTTGTGCCGATCAAGGGTGATGTGCTTCACCTACCTTTGGGTGACGGGTGCGCCGACGTCGTCGTGGCGGGGGAGATCCTGGAGCACGTCACCGACCTGGACGCCGCCGTGACGGAGGCCTGCCGAGTGCTGCGGCCGGGTGGGCTCCTCGTCCTGGACACCCTGGCCGACACGGCGATCGCCCGGTTCCTGGCCATCACCGTGGCGGAGCGGGTGCCCGGGGTGCCGCGGGGCATCCACGACCCGGCGCTGTTCGTGAACCGGCGGCGGCTGGTGCTGCTGTGCGCCCGGGCCGGTGTGCCGCTCTCGTTACGGGGTATTCGTCCGTCCGTGCCGCAGCTGGTCCGGTGGCTGCCGCGTCGGAGGGGCAGAGTGGAGATCGTGCCGTCGGCGTCGACGGCAGTCCTGTTCCAGGGCCGTGGGATTAAGGAGGCGGGATGACCGCCGTATCGATCGCCGGCATGGGCCGGGCGCTGCCGGCCGCCGTGTCGCAGCAGGAGCTGTGGGACGGCTACTTCCGTGGCCACGTCGACTCGCCCGGCTTCGGGTCCCGCATCTTCTCCAACTCGGGCGTGGTGCGGCGGCATGCCGTGGTGAATCCGCTGGTCGAGGACGTGTCCGGGTGGTCGACGGGGCAGCGGATGCGCCGCTACGCCCTGGAGGCCGTGCCGTTGGGCTCCCTGGCCGTCTCCGCGGCGCTGGCCGACGCCGGCGCGGCGGCCTCGGAGGTCGGCCTGTTCGCCGTCGCCTCGTGCACCGGCTACGCCAGCCCCGGCGTGGACGTGCACGTGGCCGCCGAGCTGGGGATGCCCTCCGACCTGCGGCGACTCGTGTTCGGGCACATGGGCTGCTACGCCGCCATCCCCGCCCTGGGCGCGGTGGCCGACTACGTTGCCGCCCACTCTCGTCCGGCGGTGCTGCTCAACGTGGAGCTCACCTCGCTGCACGTCCAACCCGACCTGTCCCGGGACCAGGTCGTGGCTCACGCCCTGTTCAGCGACGCCGCCGTGGCCACCGTGCTCACTCCGGGCAGCGGGCTGGAGGTCGTGGACCTGGTGGCCGTGACCGATCCGGGAACGTCCGACCACATGACCTGGGACGTCACCGACCTCGGCTTTCGCATGGGCCTGTCGCCCAAGGTGCCCGATGTGCTGGCCGTGCACCTGCGGCCCGCGGTCGAGGAGCTGCTCCGGCGCAACGGCGTCACCTCCGTCGCCGGCTGGGCCGTGCATCCCGGCGGTCCGCGGATCCTGGAGACCGTCGAGGAGGTGTTGCGGCTGCCTTCCGACGCCCTCGACGCCTCCCGGGCCGTGCTGGCCGAGCACGGCAACTGCTCCTCGGCCACCGTGCTGCTGGTGTTGCAGCGGTTGCTGCCCGCCGACGGGCACGTCGTGCTGTTGGCCTTCGGCCCCGGGCTGACCCTCTACGCCATGCTGCTGCGGGGCAGGCTCCACCAGTAGCGGCCGACGATCAGCTCCTCGAGCTGGACAAGGTGGCCGGCGACCGTCTCCGGCTCTTCGGCCAGGGCGATGCGGAGATCGGAGACGACGAAGTTCGCCTCCCGCAGCTCGCATCCGGCCCGCAGCACGTCCTTCGACAGCGCCGTCCGATCGGCGACGAGGTCGAGCACGTCCGTCGCGTGCCGGCCGCTGAAGCGGATCAGGAAGAACCAGTCGTCCAGCGGCTCGCCGAAGCGGGCCCACTCGAAGTCCAGCAGCGCCGTGACGGCGTCGCCGTCGGCCAACCAGTTGTCCCAGAAGCAATCCGCGTGCACGGGGACCGTGGTCATGGCCCGCGCCGGGGCGTTCTCGGCGATGGCGTTCAGGCCGTCCAGCACGTGACGTGGCACGGCGTCCTTGACGCGGTCGATCTCTTGCTCGAAGGCCTCCCTGGTGGTGAAGCCGCCGTGGTCAAGCGTTTCGCTCAGCGTGGGCACCACCTCGGCCGGCGGCGTCCAGTCGTGCAACTGCTCCAGCCGCTGGATGGCCTGCCCGGCCAGCCCGCGCGCGGTCCTGGCGTCGATGGCCTCCATGCTGGGCGATGTCCCCGGCATCCGGGCGTAACAGGCGTAGTCGACGTTGTCGTGCACGCCGCTGACCAGCAGCGGGGCCGCGACACCGGCCGGCAGGTGCCGGGTGAGCGTGGCCTCCCGGCTCAGCCTGGTGTGGCGGTCGCAGAGCTTCACCACGACGTCTGAGCCCAGAAAGACCAGATTGGACAGGCTCCTGGCCTTGATCAGCGAGCCGGGGTCGCGGCCGAGCGCGGCGGCCGCGATGGTGCGGGGATCCAGGTTCATCCGAAGCTTTCGTTGAAGGCGGCCAGGTTCGGTGCCCCCAGGACCGCGAAGACGATGTGCTCGAAGTGCCTATTCTCGTCCATCGCGGCCCGGAACGCCTGCGAAACGGTGATCGGGTCGTTGGCGAAGACCCCGCATCCCCAGGCCCCCAGCACGAGGCGCGTGTGGCCGTTGGCCGCCGCGACCTGGAGCACGCGCGCCGCCCGGCGGTGCAGGATCGCCGGGATTTCCTTGGCCCGTCGGGGTTGGTTGCGCACGACGGCCCCTCGGTTCGGCGCCGCGGCCGTGAGGAAGGAGGCCGTGTACGGCTCGATGAGGTCGCCCTGGTCGTCGCGGAAGACCGGCACGTCGGGGGAGTGGATCACCCGGTCGCTGTAGGCGAGGTCCTCGTGGGCGCGGTGGTGGGCGTAGAAGTCGCCGGCCTTGAGCAAATACGGGTACAGCGCCGAGCTGCGGGCGATGCCCTCCTCCTGCGCCCGCGCCCCGTTCAGGAAGCCGCCGCCCGGATTCCGGGCCGACGCGAACACCAGCGCCGCCGGATTCTCCAGCCGCCGGGCCGCTTCCAGCGTCGACTCGCCCGTGACCTCGACGCGGGGAAGTTCTTGCCGCTGCGGCGGCAGGTTCAGGGGCTCGTCCGGCTCGTACAGTGTGGTCTGTTCGGGTACGACCCGGATCTCGGTGCGGCCGGTCTTGGTCTCGTACCAGCCCCGGTCGCAGATGGCGACGGTGTCGCGGGCGATCGCCCTCAGTCTCTCGTTCATGTCCCGATCAGTGTGAAGGCCCGGCGCAAGCGGGTATCCGCCCGCGCCGGGCCCCGCCGGGTCAGCCCACGACCTGCCAGTGGTTGTACTGGTTGACCATCTTGTAGGTGCGGCTGGAGCACTTGTAGGCCGCGTCGCCCGAGTCGAAGCGGGTGTCCGAGTTGCCGGGGGCCGCCGCCGTCCAGGTGCTGCCCAGCCTCACCTGGATGTTGTTGGCCGAGAACGTCTTGCCGGCCATGTCCGCGCAGGCGTAGCTCTGGCCGTTGCTCTGCAGCTCCGAGTACAGCTCGTTGACGTCCCAGCCGGTCGTGCCGGCCTGGGTGCTGCCCGAGGACGTGTAGAGCTTGTCGTAGGCCTTGGTGCTGTAGTTGTAGAGGTAGGCCACCCAGGTGCTGCCCGTCGTCTTCACGATCTGCGTGGTGTACGCGCCGCCGCTCGTGTACTTGCTCACGAACGACGCGTTGATCGCCACCGAGGCCTCGAAGTCGATGTGGTTGCACCAGTCCCACGCCTCGACCGCCTGCGTGGAATTGGTGTACACCGTCGTCACCTCGATGCACGAGCCGCCCGCCGGGTACAGCGTCGGCGTGTAGATCGTGGTGCCGCCGTTGGTCGGCTTCACCGCCGTGCTCACGCTCTGCGCCGCCGACGCGCCCTGGTTGTTGCCCGTGTTGATGAACGCCGTGCCCGCCGACGGGTGGATCGTCGCCGGCGCCGCCACCGCGTGCCCGCTCAGCCGCCGGCCCAGCAGGCCTTCGTGCGCCGTCAGGAACGACTCCTTCTGCTGCGCCGTCGCCTGCCGCACCGCGTCTCCGCGCTGCACGCCCGCCACGTCCGCCTGTGCCGTCCGGCTTGTTGCCGCGCCGGCCATCGGCGCCATCAGCGCCACCGCCGTGCACGCCACCAGACCGGCGCCGATGCGCCGGAAAATACTCGCTCGCATAGATGATGTCCGCTCGTCGCAGGGTTACGAGTGGCACCCGACGCTACCGACGCTTTTTCCGATGCGAACCGGCCGGAAGTCCTGTCCGCCGGCCAGAAAATCAACAGTGAACGGGCATCTCGGACTACCGTGCCGCTCATGACCACCAAGCGGGACACCGCCGCCGCCGTGCTGGCCGCCAAGGCCCGGCTGGGCCTCACCTGGCAGCAGCTCGCCAATGCCCTCGACGCGCCCTTGGCCTGGGTCACCTCGGCCCTGCTCGGGCAGCATCCGTTGAGCGCCGAGCAGGCCGAGACCGTCGCCCAGATCCTCGAACTCGGCCCCGAGGACGTCGCCGCCCTCGTCGCCCAGCCCACTCGCGGCGCCCTGGACACGCCCGTGCCCACCGACCCCACCATCTACCGCTTCTACGAGGTGCTCCAGGTCTACGGGCCGACCATCAAGGAGCTGATCCACGAGAAGTTCGGCGACGGCATCATGAGCGCCATCAACTTCAAGATCGACGTCGACCGCCGCGAGGACCCGGGCGGCGAGCGGGTCGTCGTCACCCTCGACGGCAAGTTCCTCAAGTACCAGTGGGGCTACCAATGGGACTGAGGCTCGGTCAGGACCACGGTCCCGGAACCGGTCCGGCTGCTCCCGGGACCGTCACCGGTCAGAGCCGACGACCCTGCTCGGTTCGTCCAGCCACCACCACTGTCCGTCCGGCGTCACCGTGAGACCGAGGCGCTCCCAGCCCGGTTCGCCCCAGTCGCGCCACGTCCGGTAGGCCCGCTCGACTTCCGCCCAGAGCGGCGTCGGGCCGGCCTCCCGCACACCGCCGTCCCCCACCTCACACCACGAGCCGTCCGGCGCCCGCAGCATCGACGCCGTCGGCTCTCGCGTGGCCGGGTCCAGCACGTAGCCGTACCGGATTTCCTTCGGCAGCCCCAGGCCGGCCAGGAACCAGACCTCTCGATGGTCGTCCCACGGCCGCCGCGGTGCCGTCGTCGTCCGCTGCCGTTCGCCCGCCGCCTTCGGGCTCTCGACCGTCTTGACGGTCTGGACGTCGTGCCGCATCCCCATGAACGCCGCCCACCGCTTCGTGAACCGGCCTTCCAGGCGGTCTTCGTGCCTGGTCAGGAGCACCAGGTTGCCCGCCCCGGTATTGACCTTCACGTCCACCAGCACCTTGCCGCCCTCGGCCACCTGCCCGATCCAGGCGCTCGGAACGCTCGGCACCGCGCACGTGGCGATGATCCGGTCGTACGCCCGTGCTCCGGCCATCCCCCGATGCCGTCCTTCGCCGCCAGCCGCGGTCGACACCCGAACTCCGCCAGCCTCTTCTCGGCCGTCGCGACCAGCCTCGGGTCCACGTCCACCGAGTACACCCGCTCATCCCCGAGCCTGTTGGCCAGCAGCGCCGCGTTGTACCCCGTGCCCGTGCCGATCTCCAGCACCCGGTGCCCGTCCCGGACGTCCAGCTCCTCCAGCATCCGCACCATCAGATCCGGCTTCGTGCTCGACGACACCGGCCGGCCGTCCCCGTCCAGCTCCGTCACCAGCGTTGTCGTCGAGTACGCCAGCCCGCTCTCCACCGTGTCGACCTCTTCCCAGCCGCCGTCCTCGCGCTGCCGGTACGCCCTCGGCACCAGCACATGCCTCGGCGTCCCCGCCACCGCCGCCGCCCAGGCCGCATCCGTCAGATCCCCCGCTTCCCCCAGCCGCCCCGCCAGCCCCGCCGCTTCCCGCCGCCAGTCCACGTCCATCACCGGCCCGCCCCCGCCAGCAGGTCTGCGAGCTGAGCCGTCAACGGCGCACCAGTGGCGTTCTCCACGAACCCATACTGGCCGGTGGGATTGATCTCCAACAGCACCCACTCACCGGATGGTGTGATGACGAAGTCCAGCGCCCCGTACACCAGTCCGAACTCGGCCATCAGCAGCCGGGTCGCCGACACCACCTCAGCCGGCGGCGTTACCGGCGCGTACGACAGGGCCGAATAGTCGATTCGATAGTCGACGTGCGTGGCCGCAGTGCCGGCCGTGATCGCCGCTGCGGAGATGTGCTCGCCGATCACGATCACCCGCGCTTCGCGGGCCTTGGGCACCCACCGCTGGAACAAGTGCGTGGTGTGTTCGATGCCGCGCAGGTCCGCGAGGTCCGCCTCGGTCACTCGACTGGTGTACACGTTCTTGCGGACGCCCTCCTCGTCAATGGCCATGCCTCCGACCAGCTTGGTCACGGTCGCACCGCTTCGGGTGAACGTTCTCGCGGGGACCGGGTCGTTGGTGATCACCGTCCGCGGTACGGCGAGACCGCAACGCGCCGCGCGGACGAGTTGGACCGGCTTGTACGCGGCGTCCGCCACGCGGCTCGGATGGTTGCACCACAACGCCGGAAGCGATGCCAACACACCGCCGGAAGCGATGCCAACACACCGCCGAGTCCGTATTTGGCCTCGACGCGGGCGTGCTGAGCCTCAGCAGCGGTCAGCTGCGTCGGCATGCGGTACGCCTCCGGCGAGCGATACCAGACGGCATGCACCGCTTCCAGCTCGAGACATCCGTGTGGCGTGTGCACGACGCCACGCCACCGACCGTCGTCCAGCTCAGCGGCAACCCTGACTTGGCCAGGGAACCAAGCGGTGTTGAGACGGAAGACCTCCGCTCCACGTTCTTCCAGCGCGCCAACCATTCGATCCGCGGTCGGGTCGAAGTCCCGCGCCAAGATGAGGACGGTCATGCCGCCGTCCCGGGCTCGTCGGGACAGAAGTCGTAGCGCCAGTCCTCCGACTTGCCTTCGTCGCCGTCCAGGTCGGACACGGATTCCGCGCTCGGGTCGGCCGCCAGCACGTCGGTCAGCCGTCGTCCGTCCCCGAGTACCGCGACCTGGAGGCGGTGGTCGTACCGCCAGACGCCGACACGAACGCCGGGAGAACCAGCCGTCGCCGCGCGTAGGTTCCACGGCCGGACGCCGATCGCCGACGGTGCGTGGCGCGCGACCGGCAGGCCGGCGGCCCGGCCCAGCCCGAACTGTGCGGAGTGCGAGGCGATCGGGTCGTCGGCGAACCCCTTCGGGTACATGAGATCCCTCCATCGGTCAGGTGATCAGGTACGAGACTGAGCAGACCAGCGGTAGGGGGCGTGCGACTAGTAGATTGTCGCGGCTAACTCTTGGGGTATAGGTGGCGGAGTTTGACGCGTGCGTCGTCGGTGGTGAACTGCCAGCGGACCTGGCGTTGCTCGGTGTTGATGGCGTGTTGCCAGGCGGCGAGTTCGGCGTTGAGCGTGTCGAGGTCGTTGATGCGGCGGTCGAGGCATTGCCGCGACAGCGTGGACAACTCGATCTCGGCGATGTTGAGCCAGGACCCGTGTTTGGGGGTGTGGTGAATCTCCAGGCGCTGGGCCAGGGCGAAGGCCTCGTCGGGTGCGAAGGCCTCGTAGAGCGAGGCGATGCCGTGGGTGTTGAGATTGTCCATGACCAGCACCACGGTCTCGGCGTCGGGATAGTCGACGGTCAGTAGTTGTTTGAGCTGCTCAGCCCAATCGATCTTGGTCCGCCGGGCCAGGGCGTGGACACGGCGCCACCCTTGCAGGGGCTCGACCCACACGAAGATCGAGCAGGTGCCACAGCGGACGTATTCGCTGTCCTCGCAAGCGTTCTGGCCTGGCCGGGCGGGGAGCGGGTCGCGGACGTGGCCAAGTAGCTGGAAGGGTTTCTCGTCCATGCACACGACCGGGCGGGCGGGGTCGTGCGGCCGGGCGTAGACCGCCAGCACGTCCTCCATGCGGGCGGCGAACTCCGCGTTCGCCCGTGGCGGGATGTTCCAGCACTTCCTCAGATGAGGGCGCAGTTCCGTTTTTTTAGGACCCGGCCGATGGTGGAGTGATCCAGGTTCGGGATGTCCTCGGTGAGTTCGACGTGTTTTTCCAGCAGCCGCAACGACCACCGGGCATGCCCCGCGGGCGGCTGGGAGCACGCCAGGGCAATCAGCCGGGCCTCCACCTCGCCGGTCACCGGGGACGGCACCGGTGGAAGGTCACGCTTCTTCCGCGAGATCGTGGCAAGGACATCGCCACCGGTCTCAGCGAACCGCCTGGCAACCAGCCGCAGCATCTCGCCCGAGACCCCGAGTCGGGCCGCGATCACGTCCTTCGGATCGGGCTCGCCCACCGAGGTGTCCAGCGCGAGCAGCACCCGTGCCCGCCTGATCGTCGATGCCGGATGCACACCCGTGGTGGTCAGCCGGCTCAACTCTTCACGATCCCGCGCCGACAACGTGACCGGCCGCTTCATCAGTGAGGCCATGGCAAAGTCCTTGTCCGGCAGGGAAAGGGACCTGCCGGACAACAGCCTCCCAGTCACAGGCACCACAACTAAGCAGCGACACGCTACTAGGCTGAGCGTTTGCTCACGGTGGGTTCACGCCCGCTCACGAATCGGGGGGCACCAGGTGCCGGTCGACGGCGACAAGGCTGACGGGTTCGCGGTGGAACTCGCCCGCTGGCGTGATGTGCGTGGGCTGTCCCGGACCGCGCTGGCCAGGCAGATGGGCTACGACCGGTCGTACGTGTCCAAGGTCGAGTCGGGCTCCGAGCGTGCGTCCAGGGAATTCGCTGTGCAGGCCGAAGCCGTGCTGCGGGCTGGCGGAGCCCTCCGAGCAGCGTTCCGTCAGCAGGAAACGACTCGAGCCGGCAGCAGACAGCGTCCCGTACAAGAACCGGCCGACAACACCGGGCCGGGCACGCTGGTCGTCGACCACGACGACGCCATGTTGCGCTATGACGGCCACAGCTACCGGCTGACGCATCGGCGCCGGCTGGTCAACGGCGGCCGTGACCCGATCGCCCGTTATCTGATCCGCATATCGGTCGACCGGTACCCGGGTGATCCGGAACGGTCCAACCTGCTCTACGCCGACGACCCGTTGTCCTGGTCCGAGCTGGACCTCAAGGCGTGGCACGGCGACGGCCGTGGCGAGCCGATGACCTGGAGCGCGCATCACGACCGGAACGAGTTCAAGGAAGTGTGGCTGCACTTCTCCGGTCCGACCGGCCATTTTCCGCTCTGCCCGGGCGAGTCGACGTGGATCGAGTACGAGTTCACGGTGCGGGATGAGCACTGGGGCCACTGGTTCCAGCGCGCCGTCAGGCTGCCGACCAACAGGCTGTCCGTCCGGCTCGACTTTCCGGCCGAGCTCTCGCCGGCGGTGTGGGGCCTGCATACGTCGATGACCGCCGACGCGATGCCGCTGCCGACGGCCGTCGACCGATTCGTCGAAAACGGGCGTGCGATGTTCGCCTGGTCCTGCGAACAGCCACCGCTGCACGCCCGGTATCGGCTCGAGTGGGATTTCCGAGCCCGTCAGGTTGCCGAGCTTGTTGTGCGGCCCAGTGAGGCGATGGCGGCGCTGGGGGTCGTTCAGGACGGGGATCCGCTGCTGCGGCAGGTTGCGAGAAGGTTCGACCTGCCGACGGAGGCGGAGGATGCGCGACGGGTGGTGGCGGCGTTGCGGTCGGCGTGTGAGCGGATCGGGCAGGCGCACCCGTTCGGCAAGGGGATGGGGCTGGCGGCGTCGCAGATCGGGGTGGACCGGGCGGCGGTGCTGGTGCTGCCGCCTGGGGTGGGAGAGTCGGTCACGCTGCTGAACCCGGTGATCGTGGAGACCAGTACGGACACCGATGAGCAGTACGAGGGCTGCCTGAGCTTCTTCGACGTGCGATGCCTGACGCCGAGGCCGCTGAGGATCCACGTCGAACACGAGGATGTGTCGGGGGACAAGCGCATCACGGTGTTCGAGCGGGGCCTGGCCCGGCTCGTGGCGCACGAGGTGGATCACCTGCACGGTGTGCTGTGTCGGGATCATCTGCCGCCGGGTCGGGAGCCGATCCCGGTCGAGCAGTATCGGGGCACGGGAACGGGCTGGCATTACGCCGACCGGGACTGATTCCCGGTGTGGCCGGGTACGTGCTCCCTGGTGGGTGGGACGGGGCTGATCGGGATCCACAACGACAACATCAGGCTGCTGGGCATGGCGGCTGCTGGCGGAGAGCTACCCGAGCCCGAACCTCAACTGGAACTGGTAACTAGGACTCTTCTAGTTAGGACTAGAAATGATGGCTGAGCTCGGTTCATCGGCACTGCGCACGGACACGGCCAGCAGCTAGAGCAGCTCCAGGGCCAGCTCGCGGGCGGTGTCGACGTCCACGGCCACCCGCACGAGGGAACTCTCCGGCACGCCGCCGGGCAGGTCCCCGACCACCACGTGCGGAATCCCGGCCAGCAGGGCCAGCAGGTGCCCGTTCAGGTCGTCGGTCACCAGCACCCGCCCGCCGCCGAGCACGGTCAACGCGTACTGGACGTGCGCCTTGGCCAGCGGCACGAAGGTGGCGGACAACGCACGCCACGTCCGGCGGGCGAACTCGGGGTCACGGAAGGCCCGGGCACGGAGCTCGGCGTTGGCCTTGGCGGCCACGCGCTGCCGGGGCGTGTAGCCCGCCTCGGGCGAACCCCAGGTCACGACCCGGCTGCTCACGCCCGCGGGCGGCGGGCCGGGGCACTGCCACAGCACGTCGACTTCGACGCTGCCCAGCCGCGGTAACGCCCCCAGCGCCAGCGCCAGATGCGGCGCCTTCAGGTCGGCCAGAGGCACGACCGGCGCCTCCAGCCCGACCTTCACGCCGCCGGCCAGCAGCAGCGGCCCCTCGACGGCGTCGGTGGCCAGCGTCTCCCCGAGGCACTGGTACGCCACGCGCACGCCCAGCCGGCGCAGCGCGATCCGGGTGCCCAGCCACGCGGCGGGCTCGCCGGGGGAGTCGGGGTCGGGGAAGTGCACCAGGGAGACTCGGCGGGACTCGCCGACGGCGGCGCGGAGGCCGTCGTCGATGGCCGTGTTCAGCGAGCGGAGCAGCGTGCTGTCGGGATGCGGCACCAGCAGATCATGGCAGGCCCGCCGGTCACCTAGACTGGAGGGGAGAGAAAACCACGCGCGTGTCCGAACCGCGGGTGACTACCCTGAGAAACCAAATGGGATCGCTACCGGTGACTGCTGCCCCCTTCGAACTGCCCCAGCTGATGCTGCGCGACGAGCATCGGCTGCGTCGGCGCGTCGACGGCGCCAACAAGATCCGTGACGAGGCGAAGCGCCGCGCCGCGCTGGAGCAGATCGACGACGAGGTGCTGGCCGCGCAGGCCAAGCTGGCCGCCCGGGTGGCGGCGGTGCCGCGCATCAGCTACCCGGAGGAACTGCCGGTCAGCCAGCGCCGGCAGGACATCCTGGACGTGATCCGCGACAACCAGGTCGTGATCGTGGCCGGCGAGACCGGCTCCGGCAAGACGACCCAGCTGCCCAAGATCTGCCTGGAGCTGGGCCGGGGCGTGCGCGGCGTGATAGGTCACACCCAGCCGCGCCGGATCGCCGCCCGCACGGTGGCCGAGCGGGTGGCCGAGGAGCTGCACACCGAGCTGGGCCAGGTGGTGGGCTACAAGGTCCGCTTCACCGACCAGGTCGGCGACGAGACGCTGGTCAAGCTCATGACCGACGGCATCCTGCTGGCCGAGATCCAGAGCGACCGGCTGCTGTCCCGCTACGACACGCTGATCATCGACGAGGCGCACGAGCGCAGCCTGAACATCGACTTCATCATGGGCTACGTCAAGCAGCTGCTGCCGCGCCGCCCCGACCTCAAGGTGATCATCACCTCGGCCACGATCGACCCGGAGCGGTTCTCCCGGCACTTCGGCGACGCCCCGATCGTCGAGGTCTCGGGCCGCACCTACCCGGTGGAGACCCGCTACCGGCCGATCATCGACCCCGAGGACCCGGACGCCGACCCGGACCGCGACCAGGTGCAGGCCATTCTCGACGCGGTGGACGAGCTCCAGGCCGAGGGCCCGGGCGACATCCTGGTGTTCCTGTCCGGTGAGCGGGAGATCCGCGACACCGCGGACGCACTGTCCAAACAGGACCTGAGGAACACCGAGATCCTGCCCCTGTACGCCCGGCTCTCGGTCGGCGAGCAGCATCGCGTGTTCCAGCGCCACACCGGCCGCCGCGTCGTGCTGTCCACCAACGTCGCCGAGACCTCCCTGACGGTGCCCGGCATCAAGTACGTGATCGACCCGGGCAACGCCCGCATCTCCCGCTACAGCCACCGGCTCAAGGTGCAGCGGCTGCCGATCGAGGCCATCTCGCAGGCCTCGGCCAACCAACGCAAGGGCCGCTGCGGCCGGGTCTCCGAGGGCATCTGCATCCGGCTCTACTCGGAGGAGGACTTCGAGAGCAGGCCGGAGTTCACCGATCCCGAGATCCTGCGCACCAACCTGGCCTCGGTCATCCTCCAGATGATCGCCGCCGGCCTCGGCGACATCGCGGCCTTCCCGTTCATCGACCCGCCGGACCGCCGCAACATCAACGACGGCATCGGCCTGCTGCAGGAGCTGGGCGCCCTCGAGAAGGACAAGCTGACGGCCATCGGCCGCCGGCTGGCCCAGCTGCCGGTCGACCCCCGGCTGGCCCGCATGGTCGTCGCCGCCGAGGAGAACGGCTGTGTGCGCGAGGTCATGGTGATCGCCGCCGCACTGTCCATTCAGGACCCGCGCGAGCGGCCGACCGAGCAGCAGGAGCAGGCCCAGCAGCAGCACGCCCGGTTCCGGGACCCGGACAGCGACTTCATCAGCTTCCTGAACCTGTGGAACTACCTGCGGGAGCAGCAGAAAGAGCTGTCCTCCAACCAGTTCCGCAAGATGTGCCGGGCGGAGTTCCTGAACTACCTGCGGGTCCGCGAGTGGCAGGACATCTACGCCCAGCTGCGCCAGGTGGTCAAGGGCCAGGGCGTGTCGCTCAACGGCGGCGAGATCGACACCCGCGGCATCCACGTGTCGCTGCTGACCGGCCTGCTGTCGCACCTGGGCATGAAGGACGTCGTCACGAAGGGCGTGCCGCGCAAGGGACCCAGCGAGTACCTCGGCGCGCGCGGCGCCAAGTTCGCGATCTTCCCCGGCTCCGCGCTGTCCCGCCAGCAGCCGCAGTGGGTGATGGCCGCCGAACTGGTGGAGACCTCCCGGCTGTGGGCCCGGGTGGTGGCCAAGATCGAGCCGGAGTGGGCCGAGAAGCTCGGCGCGCACCTGGTCAAGCGCAACTACAGCGAACCGCACTGGGAAGCCAAGCAGGGCGCGGTGATCGCCACCGAGAAGGTCACCCTGTACGGCCTGCCGATCGTCGCCGCGCGGCGGATCAACTACGGCCGCATCGACCCCGAGGTGAGCCGCGAGCTGTTCATCCGGCACGCCCTGGTCGAGGGCGAGTGGCGCACCAGCCACCAGTTCTTCCACCACAACCGCAAGCTGCTCGACGACGTGGAGAAGCTGGAGGACCGGGTCCGCCGGCGCAACATCAAGGTCGACGACGAGACCCTGTTCGACTTCTACGACAAGCGGGTCGGCGCGGAAGTCGTTTCGGTGCGGCACTTCGACACCTGGTGGAAGAAGACCCGCCGGGAAGACCCGGAGCTGCTGACGTTCGACCCGGACATGCTGATCAACTCCCATGCGGACGGCGTCACCGCGGCCGACTACCCGGACCACTGGACCCAGGGCGGCGTCGAGCTGCCGCTGACCTACCGGTTCGAGCCGGGGCAGCGCGCCGACGGCGTTACCGTGCGGGTGCCGTTGCCGGTGCTCGGGCAGGTCGACGGCGACGGCCTGGCCTGGCAGATCCCGGGCCTGCGGCTGGAGCTGGTCACCTCGCTGATCAAGTCGCTGCCCAAGCAGATCCGCCGCAACTTCGTGCCCGCCCCGACCTTCGCCAAGGCCGTGGTGGACCGTCTGGGCCCGAACGACCAGCACGTGCTGGAGTCGGTGGAACGCGAGCTGGGCGCGTTGTCCGGCGTGACGATCCCGCGCGAGGCGTGGCAGCTGGACCAGGTGCCCGACCACCTCAAGACCACCTTCCACGTGGTCGACGAGCGGGACCGGACCCTGGCCGAGGGCAAGAACCTGGCGGCGATCAAGGAGGACCTGCGGGCCACCATGCGCGCCGCCCTGTCCGCCGCCCCCAACGACATCGAGCGCACGGGCGTCACGACCTGGGACTTCGGCACGGTGCCGCGCACGCACCGGCAGGCCGTCGCCGGCTACGAGGTCACCACGTATCCGTCGCTGGTCGACCGCGGCGACCACGTGGACGTGAAGCTGCTGGACAGCGCCGCCCAGCAGCGGGCGGCCATGGTGCTGGGCACCCGGCGCCTGCTGCTGCTCCAGCTGCCCTCGCCGGTGAAGATGGTCGTCCGCAGCCTCACCAACGACGCCAAGCTGACCCTGAGCCGCAATCCGCACGGCGGCGTGCCGGCGCTGCTCAACGACTGCATCGCCACGGCCGTGGACAAGCTCGTCGCCGACGGCGGCGGGCCCGTGTTCGACCAGGCCGGCTTCGAGAAGCTGCTGGCCCGGGCCCGGGCCGGGCTGAACGAGACCGTGCTGGACGTGGTCAACCGGGTGCGGCGGGTCCTCAACGCCGCGCAGGACGTGGAGCGGCAGCTGGCGGCGGCCAAGTTCGCCCCGGACGCCTCGGTCAAGGACATCCGGGCCCAGCTGCGCGGCCTGGTCCACGCCGATTTCGCGGCCGAGGTCGGCTACCAGCGGCTGGCGGACGTCGAGCGCTACCTCAAGGCGATCGAGCGGCGGCTGGAGAAGCTGCCGGAGAACCCGCAGCGGGACGTGCAGCGCACCGAGGAGATCGCCGAGATCAACGCCGAGTACCGGACGCTGCTGGACGCGGTGCCACCGGGCGAGCCGGTGGAGAAGCCGCTGCGCACGATCGGCTGGATGATCCAGGAGCTGCGGGTCAGCTACTTCGCGCAGACCCTGGGCACCGCCTACCCGGTCTCCGAGAAGCGGATCTACAAGGCGATGGACGAGCTGTGAGCGAGCTTGCGAGCGAGCCATCGAGCACGGCGAGCCTGCTCGCAGATACTCCGGGCGCTAGCGAGGAGGTTCTGTGAGCGAGCTTGCGAGCGAGCCATCGAGCACGGCGAGCCTGCTCGCAGATACTCCGGGCGCTAGCGAGGAGGTTCTGTGAGCGAGCTTGCGAGCGAGCCATCGAGCACGGCGAGCCTGCTCGCAGATACTCCGGGCGCTAGCGAGGAGGTTCTGTGAGCGAGCTTGCGAGCGAGCCATCGAGCACGGCGAGCCTGCTCGCAGATACTCCGAGCGCTAGCGAGGAGGTTCTGTGAGCAACGCATCGGGGTCCTGCGGCGTCTAGCGGTGCGATGTCCTTCGACGAGTTCGTGCATGAGCACCAGCAGGCGCTGGTCCGCTACGCCACGCTGTTGTGTGGCGGGCAGGGCGACGCCGAGGACCTGGTGCAGGAGGTGCTGATCCGGGTCTTCCCGCGCTGGGAGACGCTGGAGGGCAACCGCCACGCCTATGTGCGGCGGGCCGTGACCAACGAGTTCCTGTCGTGGCGGCGGCGCTGGAGCACCCGCAACATCAGGTTCACGGCCGAGGTCCCGGAGGTCGGGGTCGAGGTCGGCTGGGACGAGCCGGACCAGCGCCTGGCCCGTGAGCTGCGAAAACTGCCCCGGCAGCAACGAGCGGCGGTCGTGCTGCGTTATTACGAGGACCTCACCGACACGGAGATCGCCTCGGTGCTGGGCTGCCGGGAGGGCACCGTTCGGGCCCACGTCAGCCGGGGCCTGGCGGCGCTGCGGTCGGTGCTGGGGTCGTCGGAACGGGTGTGGAGGGGCCATGAGTGACGAGGAGGACGAGCTGCGGCGGCTGCTGGCGGCTCGGGCCGACCGGGTACACTCCACCCTGTCCGGCCCGGCCATCCGGGCCCGCGCCTCGACCCGGCGGCCGCTGCGCCGGTTCGCGCCGGTGTTGACGGCCGCGGCCGTGCTGGGGGTCGTCGTGGTGAGCCTGGTGTTGTTGCAGCGCGGCGATTCGCCGCCGGTGCAGCAGCTGCCGCCGGCCGTCCCCGTGTCCACCACGACGTTGCCGTCGCCGACGTCCACAGTGGTCACGACGCCGACCACGACCACCAAGCACAACCAGAACGACACGAGCGCGCCGGCCAGCACGACCAAGACGACCGTGACCACGGTGACGACCATCGAGCGCTGAGAATTTCGGCGGTCGCTGCAACAGATCCGGCTCGGGCCGCATGGAAGTGGTGTCAGATCCGAAATCGAGAGGACACCCCATGCGTATCCCCGCTGTGCTGCGGTCCCGGAAGGCCATCGTGGTGGCGGCGGTCGCCGTCGGCGTGCTGGGGGCCGGCACGGCCGCCATGGCGGCGACCTCGGCGTCCGGCGGCTCGCCGTCGCCGACCACGACCACCAGCCCGGCCACGTCGATCCCGGTGACGTCGCAGCCGACGGAGACCACCAAGACCGCCGAGCCGACGTCGTCGCCGGCCTACCCGACGACGACGACGACCAAGCTCGCCTCGCCGAGCTCAACCACGACGTACCCGACGGAGACGACCAGGACCACGACGTACCCGACGGAGACCACCACGACCAAGACGCACGAGCCGCAGTCGTCGCCGGCCTACCCGACCACGACCGTCAAGAACCACTGATCTCCCCGAAGCTCCGGACGACCCCGGTCTCCCAGCCGGGGTCGCCGGTCTCGGCGAACCGCACCCACGCCGCGTTCATCTCCTTGGCCAGCTCCGGCGGCGGCTGGGTCCCGACCAGCGCTTCCGCGCTCGGCAACGTGTCGAAGACGAACGGCAGCTCCAGGCCGTGGCACGCGCCGAGCCGGCCGTCGAACTGCGGCGACCGCCAGTCGAAGCGGTACCGGTGGGCTTGGCCGGGGTGCTCCTCGGCCAGCCGGCGGGCGCCGTCGGCGAACACCAGATCGGTCATGGCGGCGATGAACACCTCGCCGGTCGGCTTCTCGCCGAGTCCGTACCGGGCAAGGATTTCCGCCGCGTCCGACCGCGTCGCGCCGAGGATCCCGAGCGCCTGTTGGTCGGTGATCACGTCGATCAGCCCGCTGGGCGCGAAGTAGAGCCGCATCTCCTCGGCGTTGTGGCCGGTGATCAGGTCCACGTCGGGGTTGAGGTTCTCGCGGGCGTTGGTCGGCAGCACGTCGTCGCCCAGCACCGGCAGGAACGGGGCGAAGGCGTAGCCCGGGTCGAAACCGTTGCCGTCGCGGAGGTCTGGCCCCTGGCCGGGCGTCGTGACCGCCGTCTGCGCCTCCTGGAGCTGTTGTGTGGACAGCTGCCGGAACGCCTCGGCGGTCGCCGGCACGCCCAGCCTCTCGGCCACCTTGTCCACCAGCAGCCGGGCGTTTTCCGGCGCGCGAACCATGTCCGGGTGGCCGGACTCCACGATCGCCCGTCGGAACAGGCCACGGGCCAGCGGCGAGCCCAGTAGGCACGCGATGCTCATGCCGCCGGCCGACTCGCCGAACACCGTGACGTTGTCGGGGTCGCCGCCGAACGCGGACGCGTTGTCCCGCACCCAGTGCAGCGCCGCGATCTGGTCACGCAGGCCGAGGTTGGTGTCACCGCCGTGCAGCGGAAGGAAACCGTCGATGCCGAGGCGGTAGTTGATCGTCACGAGGACCACGCCGCGACGGGCGAAGGCCATGCCGTCGTAGACCGCGGCCGATCCCGTGCCGTAGACGAAAGCGCCGCCGTGGATGAACACCATCACCGGCAGGCCGCCGGCCGACGGGTCGGGGGAGTGGACGTCGACGGTCAGGAAGTCGCCGCCCTGCGGGCTGTCGCCGCCGAGAATGGCGCCCAGGTCGAGGCCCGGCAGCTTGTGGACGGTCTGCGGCGCGATCGGCCCGCGCTGCGTGGCATCCCGTTCACCGTCCCATGTGGACGGTTGCGGCTTCGCGAAGCGCAGCGCGCCTTCGGGGGCCGCCGCGTAGGGCACGGACCGGAAGCGGTGGATGCCGTCCACGATCTCGCCGCGGACGCGGCCGGAACTGGTGCTGATCACGCTCACGCGAATACCTTCCCAGGGTTGAGGATTCCGTGCGGGTCGAGCGCCTTCTTCACGGCGCGGTGCATGTCCAGCACCGCCGGGCTGAGCTCTTGGACCAGGCCCGGTCGCTTGAGCAGGCCGACGCCGTGCTCGCCGGTCACCGTGCCGCCGAGTCGGAGCGCGTCGCCGATGATGTCCTCGAACGCCGCCTGCGCCCGAGCGCGGGCGCTGTCGTCGTCGAGCGGCGTGATCAGCAGCGGGTGCAGGTTGCCGTCACCGACGTGCGCCACGTTGGCGATCAGGATGTCGTGCTTGCGGGCCGCCGCCTCGATCCGGCCCAGCATCTCGGCGATCCTGTGGGTCGGCACGCACACGTCCTCCGTGAGCACCGGGCCCAGCCGCTCCAGCGCCGGATAGGCCAGGCGGCGGGCCGAGAACAGGGCGTCCGCCTCCTCCTGGTCCGTGGACATCGCCGCCCAGGTCGCGCCGGCCTGCTCGAAGCACCGGAGCATGGTCGTCGCCTCGCCGTCGCCGGGCGTGTCCGTGCGGCCGAGCAGCACCACCTCCGCCTCCGCCGACAGCCCCATGTTCTTCCAGGCGTCGACGGCCTTGAGGCAGTGCTTGTCCACCAGCTCCAGCGCCGACGGCACCACACCCGCCGCGACGACCGCCGCCGCGGCCGCGCCGGCCTGGACGATCGAGTCGAAGTAGCCGGCGACCGTGGTTTCCGCCGTTCGCTTCGCCTTCAGCCGCACGGTGATCTCCGTGATCACGCCCAGCGTGCCCTCGCTGCCGACCATCAGGCCGGCCAGGTCGTAGCCGGCCACGCCCTTCGCCGTCCGGCGGCCGAGGCGGACGATCTCGCCCGTGCCCGTGACCACCTGCATGCCCAGCACGTAGTCACGGGTCACGCCGTACTTCACGCAGCACACGCCGCCGGCGTTGGTCGCCACGTTGCCGCCGATCGTCGACCAGGGCGAACTGGCCGGATCCGGCGGGTACCAGAGGCTCTGCTCGGCCGCGGCGGCCCGGAGGTCGTCGTTGACCACGCCCGGCTCCACCACGGCCAGCCGCTCGACCGGGTCGATCTCCTTGATCCGGTTCAGCTGGTCCATGGCGATGAGGACACAGCCGTCGACCGCGTTCGCCCCGCCCGACAGGCCGGTGCCCGCGCCCCTCGTCACCAGCGGCGTCCCGTGTTCGATGCACACCCGCACGGCCGCCTGCACGTCTTCGGCCCCGCGCGGCCGCACCATCGCCCTCGGCAGCTCGTACGGGGCCTATTCGGCCTCGTCGTGGGCGTAGCTCCGGAGCACGTCCGGGTCCGTCACCACCCGGTCCGCCGGCAGCGCCGCGCGTAGGTCGTCGATCAGCACGCCCTCCAGGCTAATCCCGGAGCCGCCCCAGGGCGCTGCCCGAAAGCGCGTGGTCAGGCCGGCCGGTCGAGCACCGTTCGCCAGGCCTTCTCCAGCTCCGCCAGGGTCGCCTCGCCGACGCTGCGCCAGGCGATCACGAAGTCCGGCCGCACCAGGGTCGCGCCTTCCTTGGCGATGCCGTACTTGTCGAAGAACTCGGGCTCCTCGATCACGTGCACGTCGATCGGCAGCTCGGTCTCCTTGTTCTCCGGATTGCCGGTCAGCAGA
>NZ_KK037166.1:2179897-2181731 GCF_000568255.1 Kutzneria sp. 744 | reverse complement strand
AGCCGAAGAACAGCGCGCTCACGGGCTCCACCGGGGCCGGCAGCGTCGGGTCGTCGGCCAGATCAGGCCGGCCACGCTGGGTGAAGAGCAGGAACTGTTGGTCCGCCAGGATCTTCGAGTACGGCCGGCGCTCGGGGTCGTGGCTGTCCAGCAGTCCCGGGCCCGCCTCGCCCTTGGTCACCATGGCCAGCTTCCAGGCCAGGCTGAAGCCGTCCATGATCGCCGTGTTGCCGCCGAACGCCCCCGTGGGCGGCATCATCCGGGCCGCGTCCCCGACCAGGAAGACCCGGTTGTCACGGAAGCGTTGCGCCACACCGTGCCTGGTCACCGAACGGCCGTGCGGAAGGTCGAGGATCTTCGGCTCCAGGTCGGGGATTCCCGTCGCCGTGCGGATGATCTGCTTCCAGTCCTTGGGACCGTCGACGTTCGACACCCCCAACGCGTATCGCCCCGGGACGTCCGTGCTGACCAGCACACCCGCCCCGCCCGGCAGTTCCGGGTTCAGCAGGTAGCACAGGAAGTGGTGCTGGCCTTGGAGATCCGCTTCGAACAGCGTGCCCGTCCCCTCGCCGAGCACGCCCCTCCCTTCGAGCTCGATGCCCAGGGCGTGGCGGATCGGGCTCCGGTGGCCGTCCGCCGCCACCATGTAGTCGGCCTCGATCGTCTCTTCCCCCGTGGCGTTCCTGATGGCCGCCGTGACGCCGTTGCCGTGCTGCTCGAACGACACCAGCTCCGTGCCGAACCTCAGGTCCGCGCCCAGTTCCCGCGCCCGGTCGGCCAGGATCGGCTCCATCCGCTCCTGGCTCACGTCGGCCCAGGGCGCCGGCGACAGGTGGCCGAAGTCCGGCGACTTGGCCAGGATCTCGGTCAGCACCGGCCCGGTCAGGCTCACCGCCCGGGTGATCCGGAACGTCCCGTCCTTGGGCGAGGCCGCGGTGACCTTCCCGTCGACGCCGGCCACCTTCAGCGCCTCCATGACGTGCGGGAACTGGCCCCTCGCCTTCGGGTGCACCGAGGTCGTCGGGTGCTTCTCCACCAGCACCGGCCTCACGCCGTGCAGCGCCAGGTACATCGCCGTCGACAGCCCCGACAGGCCGCCGCCCACCACTAACACCGTCATCGTCTCTCTCACCTTCGAACAGCGTTCGCTCTGGCGAACGCCGTTTCTAGCCGCGAACGGTGTTCGTGTCAACTAGAGTGAGGGTGTGCCGCTCCCGGAACCACCGTGGCGAAAGCCCGTGCGCCAGCAGCTCAGCCGCGAGCTGATCGTCGACACCGCGCTCGAGATCCTCGACCGGGAGGGCATGGACGCCCTGACCATGCGGCGCATCGCCACCGAGCTCGGCACCGGCGCCGCGTCGCTGTACGCGCACGTCAGCAACAAGGACGAGCTTCAGGAGCTCCTGCTCGAACGCGTGCTGTCCCAGGTTCCGCACGAGGCCCCCGACCCCGCTCGCTGGGCTTCTCAGCTCCGGGAGCTCTGCCGGCGCTCCCTCGACGCCCTGGTCACCCACCCCGGCATCGCGCAGGTCGCCCTGGCCACCGTCATCCCCACCGGCGAGGCGTCTTTCGCCCAGGCCGAGGCCATGCTCGGGCTCCTGCGGGCCTCCGGGCTGCCCGACGCCCACATCGCCGTCGCCTTCGACGTGCTCAGCCTCTACCTGACGGCCTACGCCGTCGAGGTCAACGCCGTGCGCTCGGGCCAGTTCCCCCCGGCCGAGATCGCCGAACGCACCCGGCAGCTCGGCGAGTACATGGCCTCCCTGCCGCCCGACCGCTTCCCGTCCCTGCTCGCCCTCGCCCCGCTGCTCGGCTCCGGCGACCCCGACACGCG
>NZ_KK037166.1:2156435-2179797 GCF_000568255.1 Kutzneria sp. 744 | reverse complement strand
TGCGTGGAGCCGAGGAAAACGGCCGAGAAGGCGGGGCAGCAGGAACGACGGCCCGGAGGTCGGATCGCCGGTGCCCAACCGGGAGACGGGCCAGTTGGTCCATCTGGTCGCGGTACTGCACCGGGTCCGAGGCCGGGATCAGAACGGCCGCCGGCTTCGCCGCGACGATGCTGTTCGTCGCCTGCTGAAGCGCCTGCGCCGACGCCCCGCCCTTGGTCACCGTGAGCTGCGCGCCCACCGCCGCGGCCGCCTGCCGTGTGGTCGCCGCGATCTGCGCGCAGACCGGCGTCGAGCACTGGAGTACCGCGAATGTCGTACCCGGCGGGAGCGGTCGGGCCAAGGGCTCGGTGACCGGGAACGGGCTCGGGTGGCCGGTGTACGGCGCAAGATTGGCCTTGGCCGAGGCCAGCAGTCCGGCGTCGACCGCCGCGCCTTGCGTGCCGGGGGAGGGGCCGCGTCGGCGCCGCAGGCGGCCGTGAGCAGGACACCGGCGAGCACTGTGGCCAGCGCGGCCTTGGGTCTGAGCTGCATGGCGGGTCCTTCCGCAGGCGGGGTCCGGTCGCCACGTCCCCCTTCGCGGTGGGATCGAAGTGTCACACCCACGTTCGACAACGCACGTCGAGATTCGAATCTCCGCGCTGCTGTACCGGTTCGGCCTCGTCGTTGAAACCTGCGGTCCCGGAATCGCCTGAACCGGTCCTTGCGGTGCCGCGTACTTTCTAGCCGGATGCCTGAAGGGGGTGTGCCGCAGAGATGAGCGGGCCGATCACCGTCACTCTGAGCTATCAGGTGCGTCGCGGGCGGGGAAGCCAGTTCTCCGTGTCCGCCACCTCGCTGCTCGGCACGGCCGCGACGCAGCCGGGCTACCTCGGCGCCGGCGTCATGGGCGCCGCTCCGACCGGCCGTGAGTGGGAGGTCTTCTACCGTTTCGACGGCGAGGCCTCCTTGGCCGAGTGGGAGCAGTCGCACGCCTACGCCCGGTGGATCGAGTACGTGGAGAAGTTCGCCACCCGCTCCGAGGCCCGACGCTCCGTCGACGGCGAGTCCTGGTCCGTCGAGCACGAGCCCGCCCAGCCGCTGCCCCGCGTCGCCGCCCCCTCGGCCCGCGTCTCCGGCGGCCGCGCCGCCCGCCGCCGCCAGGAGGAGGCCCTCCGCGAGGAGGCCGAGCGGGAGGCCGCCGAGCGCGAGGCCGCTCAGCGCGAAGTCGCCCTCTTCGAGGCCGCCCAGCGCGAGGCCGCCCTGGCCGACGCCGCCCAGCGCGAGGCCCTTGAACGCGAGGCCGCGCAGCGCGAGGCCGCCTTGCTGGAGGCCACCGCCAAGCGTGAAGCGACACAGCGCGAGGCCGCTCTGTTCGAAGCTGCCCAGCTCGAAGCCGCCCAGCGTGAGGCCATTCAGCGTGAGGCGCTTGAACGTGAAGCAGGAAGAGCGCGAGGCCGCCCAGCGTGAGGCCGCCCTGTTCGAGGCTGCTCAACGCCAGGCGGCCCAACGCGATGCCTCCTGTTCGAGGCCGCTCAGCGTGAGGCCGCGCGCCTCGAAGCCGCCGAGGCTGGGGCCGGCTTGACGCAGTCCCTCCACGTGGACGCCGACCACATCGAGATCGCCCGCCTGGTCGCCGCCCGCTTGGAGTCCGGCCGCACCCAGTCCCTCCGCATGACCCCGGCCCAGTTGAAGGCCGCCCAGGCCGATGCCGGCCTCACCCAGTCCATCCACGTCAACGGCGCCCGTTTGCAGGCCGCCCAATCCTCGGGCGCTCACATGGACCCCGCGCAGCCGAGCGCGGCGCAGATGAACCCGGCGCAGATGAACTCCGCCCGGATGGACCCGTCCCATCTGAATGCCCCCCAGATGGACTCGTCCCGACTGAATGCGGCCCCGATGGATTCCGCCCGGATGGACGCGGCTCATCTGAATGCCCCGCAGATGAACTCGTCCCAGCTGAACTCCGCCCCGATGAATGCTGCCCGGTCGGCCGAGCCGGGGCAGATGCGGTCGGGCCGCCATGATCGGCCCCAGGTCCAGCCGCCCCAGTCGCACCAGGCCCCGTCGCACCAGCTTCCGTCCCATCAGCCTCCGGTCCCTCAGCCTCCGGTCGAGCGTTTCCCGGTTGACCGGCCGAGGTCCGAGCTGCCCCAGGCTGAGCGTGCGCAGCAGCCTCGGGTTGATCGGGCTCAGCGGGCGTCGGAGCAGTGGGAGCCGGACCAGTGGGAGTCGGAGTTCCGGGAGCTGGTCGCGCGGGAGTCCGGATGGGGTCCGGCCCCGAGTCCGCTTTCGCCGGTGCCGCATTCGCAGCCGATTTCCCGCAGCGACTTGGCCCGGTGGGAAGTCGCCCAGCGTGAGGCCGCGCAGCGCGAGTTGGCTCAGCGGGAGATGGCCCAGCGCGAGATGACGCAGCGTGAGGCCGCTCAGCGGGACATGGCTCAACGCGAGGCGGCGCAGTGGGAAGCGGCGCAACGTGAATCGGCTCAGTGGGAGTCGGCTCAGTGGGCCGCCCAGCAGGAGTCGGCCCAGCAGGAACCGGCCCAATGGGAATCCGCGCAGTGGGAGGCGGCCCAGCGTGAGGCCGCCCAGCACGAGGCCGCTCGTCGTGAGGCGGCGCAGCGCGAGATAGCCCAACGGGAGGCCGCCCAGTGGGAGGCCGAGCAGCAGCTGATGGCCGAGCGTGAGGCCGCCCAGCGGGAGGCCGCGCTCCTCGAGGCCGCGCAGCGCGCCGTCGGCAACCACCAACCACCGGAGCCCGAGCCCTCGGCCGGCCGCGAGTCCGTCGACCGCGAGCCGAGCCGCCGCTGGTGGAGCCGCAAGCACCAGCCCGAGCCGTCGGCCCCTCAGACATCCGCGCCGTCGCCCTCGGAGGCCACGGTGGCCTGGTCCCCGGCCGAGCAGCGCCAGATGTTCGGCGACGTCGAGATCCCCCGCCCCGAAGGCGACCCCCTGGCCGTGGCCCGTAGCCGTCGCCGGAGGTCGTGACCTCTTAGCCCGTTTCCCCGAGCCCGTCGGAGAACACCGGCCGCTGATCCACCATCGTCACGGTCCACCGACTGTGGTGAATCAACCTATGGTGGGATCCGCACAACAGCACCATGTTCTCCAGGCTGGTGGGTCCTCCATTGGCCCACTCGACCACATGATGGGCGTGACACCGCGCCGGCTCCGTCGCGCAGCCGGGGAACGCGCAGGTGCCGTCCCGCTCGATCAGCGCCTTGCGGATCCCCCTCGGGGCCGTCCGCTGCTGCCGCCCCACATTCAGGATCTCCTTACCGGCCCCCAGCACCAGGCGCATCACCGTGCTGTCACAGGCGATCCGCCGTGCCTCCGCCGCGCTCATCACGCCGCCACCCTCGACCTTCGCCACACCCGTGTTGTCCATGAAATCCTGGAACGACATCGACAACGTCAGGTGCGGCCGCTCACCGCCCTGCTCCGGCAGGCCTTCGCTACGGGAGGCCAGCTCGATGATCTCCGCGAACGCATCCCCCTGCCGCTCCGCTGTCGTGCGGGGATCCTTGCCGGAGGTCGGCTTGGCCAGCGCGCTGAGCATCGCCGCGATCTTCGCCCCGTACTCCTGGTCGAGCCTTCCCCAGAACACCATGCTGCCGTCCAGCTTGCGTTCGAAACGGAACTCCCGCTTCGGTGCCCGCAACTCCCGGTCATCGGGCGCTTTGCCGTCCTGGTCGAGGTGGAACAGGATCCGCTGCGCGATGTTCTTGAACTCGCCCTCGTCGAACTGGACGTTCTCCAACAGTGACGCCTCAACCCGGTCCCGCTCGACCGCCGGCGCTATCCGCAACGTCTCGTGGATGATCTTCAGATGCTGCCGATCCAACGCCCCAGCGCGGCCTGCTTCGCGGATCGCTTGGCTGTGGAACAACTCCGCGTATCGAAGCCGTTCACGGGCTTCCCTGATGGGGAGCCGCCAGCGGATCACCATTGTCGACACGATGGAGGTCCGGTCCTCTTTCGACTTCACTGATCGGTCCCAGACTTCCCACACCCGCTCCAGCTGCTGGATGTAGAGCGCCCGATACAGGCTCTCGGCTTCCTCGCCCGCTTGCCACAGCTCCAGTTCGCCGTGCTGCCACCCTTCGGTGTCGGCAGGGAATTCAGGATTCGCTGACATACCCCCATTCTACTCCCGATATGTGATCGACTTCCGTTACGCGCCAACCTGTACACGATCGTGGCGGCCTTCAATCCCTTCGCTGGAAAGCGCTTTCCAGACCTCCCGCACAACGCTTCCCTCACCACAATCAATCTCCCACCCTCCGACCCGTCCCAAGCCTTCTGTAAACGCACGCACCCACTCACCGATGCCGCGCAACGCACCCCACCCTCCGCACCCACCTCGCGCCCCCTCCACCCCACCACCGCATGCCGAAGAGAGTTACGGCCGCCACCGAACCCGGAACCCGGAACCCAGAACCCAGAATCACCGACCTCAGGCCTTGCGTAGCAGCAGGAAAACGCTGGGACCGAAGAAGGTGTGGGCCAGGACGCGCTGGCACGCGACCTCGGCGGCGACGTGGACGCGGTGGGACAGGACCTTCTTCAGGGTGGTGCTGCGGAGGTTGGACACCGACAGGAGGCGCTCGGTGCGCAGGCCGGCGCGGGCGAGCTGCTCGATGACGGTGTGGGGGTTGTGGTTGACGAAGGCGATCTCGTCGTCGTGGCGGTTGGCCTCGGAGCGGATGTCGACGGGGAGGTGGGGAATTCGCTGACCCCGCAGGAGATAGCGCACGCGGTTGCGGGCGTGGGCGAGGTTGGCGACCTCGATGACGGCGGTGCCGCCGGGGCGCAGGACGCGGGCGATCTCGGAGAACTCGGTGCTGGGCTCGGGAATGTGGTGCATGACGCGGATCATGGTGAGCAGGTCGAGGGAGCCGTCGGCGAAGGACAGGGCGTCGGCCTGCATCTGACGGTGCTCGATGCGGGGGTGATCGGCCAGGAAGGTGGCGGCGATCTCCAGCTGCCGGCTGCTGGGCTCGGCCAGGGTGACACGGTCAGCGAATTCCTGCAACAGCAGGCAAAGTCGGCCGTATCCACCGCCGACGTCGGCGGCCGAGGTGAAGTGCCGGCCGTGCAGCAGACGGCGGATCGCGGCCTGCTCGGCGGCGTTCTCGTAGTCACGACCGTCCCAGTATCGAAGGTAGTCGTGCGCCGGCGCGTCGTAGAAATCGGCTCGCTTGGTCACTGGTGTGTCCCCCTTGGGCTCGCTGTTTGTCCCTAGGACGTGCGCCGGTCCGCAAGGGATGTCCGCCTTGACTCAAACGTGACATATGGGAATTGGTTGCGCGGAAAGGGGTGGCGCTGTCATGATCGGTCCATGTCTGAAGGAAAGGGCGTGTACGCCCAGGCGCGGTGAGGCGCCACCAGCGGCGCGAGAGTCGCCGCATCGAGGTTTCCGAGTTCTGGCCCGAGATCACCCGCTTCACAGCGGAGTGGCTGGGCCACGCGCTGAGCACGGTCGGGGCCGACCGGGCGGCGGCGGAAGAGGCGATCGGCCGACTGTACGGCCTGCTCGGGAAGCCGCCGCCGGAGTTCGTGTGGATCGGGTCGCCGGGCGCGGTGGGCGAGGTGCTGGAACCGTCGCTGGTCACGCTGGGGTTCGATGCCAAATGGCCGCTGGCCAGCCGCATCGCGACGCTGATTTCCGATATGCGCCAAGGGCTTGACGCCTACCTGAGCCACCTCGACCTGTCCGAGGTGGACAGAGCCGTGCTTGTGCCGCTGCGAGAAACGGTGCGCACGGGCGTGGCGGACCGAATACGGGCGGAGCTGACGACCGGGTACGGCCTGTACTGGTACGGCCAACAGGACGCGGACTGGGTGGCGAATTACGAGCTGTGCCAACAGGTTCTGGGCGTCCAGTACGACCATGACGACGCCGAGCGGCTACTGCTCCTGGCGCAGATCGTGCGATCCTGCGGCTGGTGGTGGCCGAGGGACGCGGTGTGCGTGATCGCCGAACGGCCGCTGGCCCTCAGAACGGCCGAAGGGAAGCTGCACAGCGACAGCGGACCGGCCCTGCTGTACCCGGACGGTTGGGCGGTGCACTGCTGGCACGGCGCCCGCGTGCCGGCCTGGGTCATCGAAAACCCGACGGTGGAAGCGATCGCGGCGGAGTCCAACATCGAGGTGCGCCGCTGCGCGATCGAACACCTGGGCTGGCCGAACTACATCGAGCAGGCGGGCCTGAGGCTGATAGACCGGGCCGACGATCCCGGCAATCCCGGCTGCGAACTCCGCCTGTACGAAGACAGGCCGAAGTGGAAGACCCGGATCCTGTTGGCGGTCAACGGATCCGCGGAAAGGGACGGCACCCGACGCTGGTACGGCCTGCGGGTGCCGCCGTGGTTCGACGACCCGCTGGAGGCCGCCGGCTGGTCCTACGGCCTGACGGCACACCAGTACTCGCGGCTCCTGCGCCGCACCTGAACCCCAAGACTCCCAAGGTGATCACCATGAAACTGGCTGAACTGCTCGACCGGTCCGGACTCGACGTGCTGGACCACCTGGAGCGCGAGGTGACCGTCCCGGTGGTGGACGGCATGCAGGCCCAGGGCGACCTGATCGTCATCCCGCTGTCCATGCTCCCCACGGTCGACGTCTGGCGCTTCGTCACCTGGCGCGAGGTGCCGCCCGGCGGCGTGGAGCTGGTGCGCGGCGAGGACGGCAATAACCCGCACACCCTCGTCGCGGACGGCGGCAAGTGCCGATGGACCAATGCCGTGACGGACCCCACGGGGCTGGCTATCGCGGTGTTCGAGAACATCGCGCCGGCCTACCTCGTGCACCCCGAGCACGGGGGCAGCGGCGTGGCCCCCGGCAGCTGGCTTGTCCGCCGGCAGCAGGAACGAGGCCTGGGCCGCAAGGGAAACGTGCTCGTCGCCGACTGAAACCGGGCCGGGCGGATGAGGATCCGCCCGGCCGTCACAAAATCACCAGGCCATCGAGCCCGAGTGCTCGGCGGCCAACTCGACCAGGCGGTCGGGGTCGGCCTTGGGCGCTCGGCCGTGGGGGCCGACCTGGACGTCCCGGTTGTCGGTCCCCGGTTCCTCGCTCAACGCGGGCACGGTCCCGCCGCCGCGCTCGACCAGAACGATGGCGGTGGCGATGAATCCCTCCATCAGCGACCGCAGGATCAGGTGGCTGGACTCCCGATAGCGCCGGACGAGGGCGTCGGTGAACGCGGAGAAGGCAGGAAGGTCGATGCCGTGGCTGTCGGGGTCGCCGGGACCCCACTGGCCGACGCCGATCCCGCACGGCAGCTCGGCCACCGACTCCAGCGCCTTGGCCACTTCCACGAACAATCGCCCGGGCCCGTTGGACGGATTCCACAGGGTCCGCTCGCCGACGTCGAAGTACTGGCTCACGCGCTTTCCATCCATTCGGTGATGAGCTCCGCCAACACGGACAGCGGCACCGGCCCCTCGCCGAGTACCGCCTCGTGGAAGTCGCGGATGTCGAAGCGGTCGCCGAGATGCGCCTCCGCGACCCGGCGCAGGCGCTGGATCTCCAAGCGTCCCACCATGTACGCCAGCGCCTGCCCCGGCGCGGCGATGTAACGGTCCACTTCGGACACCACATGGTGGCGCGCCATGGGGGTGTTGGCCAGCAGGTAGTCGATGGCCTGCTGCCGGGACCAGCCCTTGGCGTGCAGGCCGGTGTCGGCGACGAGGCGGCCGGCCCGGGTGGAGTCCATCATCAGCATGCCGAGCCGGGCCAGGTCGTCGGTGTACAGGCCCATCTCGTCGGCCAGCCGCTCGGAGTACAGGGCCCAGCCCTCGCGGTAGGCGGTGACGGAGCCGGTCCGCCGCAGCATGGGCAGCTCGCTGCGGGACTCGGCGTTGGTGACCTCGAAGTGGTGCCCGGGCACGGCTTCGTGGAACGACGTGACCTCGTTCTTGTACCGGACGGACTCCGCGGGCACCGCGGTGTTGACGTAGTACGTGCCGGGGCGGGAGCCGTCGAGGGTGCCGTGGCGGTAGGCCGGCGGCGTCGAGGCGGGCACGGACGGGGGATAGGGCGCGACGGTGCAAGGGGAATCGGGCAGCGTCCGGAACCAGGCGGGCGCGGCGGCCTCGGCCCGGCGCACGGCGACCTCGGCCGCGGCGACCATCTCCTCGGCGTTGGACCACCGCAGCGACGGGTCGTCGCGCAGCCGGCGGAAGATCTCCTGGAGGTCGTCGCTGTCGAACACTGACCGTCCCAGTTCGACGTAGTCACGGGCGAGCCCGGCGATCACGTCCAACCCGATCTGGTGCAGCTCGTCGGGGGTCAGCGCCGTGGTGGTGTGCTCGCGGGCGGCGGCCGCGTACCGCGCGTCGCCGTCGGGCAGCCAGCAGAGGCCGGCGTGCTCGGCGTCCCGGCCCCGCGGCAGCATCTCGGCGGCCAGGAAGTCCCGGTACGCAGCGATCGCCGGCGCCACCTTCTCCAGAACCACCGGGCGGCACTCCTCCGACCGGATGAAGGTGTCCACAGTGGCCAGATGGCCGTCCAGGTGCGCGATCGTCTGCTCCACGAGGTGCGCCACCGGCGTCAGCCCGTCGGCCAGGCCGGCGCGGTGCCGGTCCGCGATGGTCTCCAGCGCCGACGGCAGCATGGCCAGCCGCGCCGGGAAGTCGTCGGTCAGGGGCACGTCGCCCAGCGACATGAGCAGACCGGGCACGGCGGTCAGGAACAGGGGGCTGACCGTGAACTCCAGGGCGCGGCCCTCGATCTGCCGGGACAGCGCCTCGGCCTGGTGCGCGATGATCCGCTTGGTGATCCGGTCGGACTGGGTCAGGCCCTCGTCCGGCACGGCCTCGGCCCGCTCGGCCAGCGCGCGGACGGCGGCGTGAAACCGCTGCTCGGCGGCCTTGCCGAAGTCGGTGAGGCGGTCGTCGTGCCCGGGCACGCCCATGAAGCTGGCGCCGATCGGGAAGCGGTCCAGGATCAGCTCGAAGAAGGCGTCGGCGAGGTCGGTGACCGCTGACATGTAACCCCCTGGCAACTAGATGACAGTGGGGAGCACACGACATCGGCAAAAACTAGCGATATGCTCGGTCGTCTCGGTTCCCCCGACGGCGACCCTACCGGGCTCGCCCTTCCGCCGGGCGGCGCCGACGGGCACCCCGATCGCCGCGCCCACCCCTATTCGCGGCTCGGGTGGGACCGCCCTGGATCGGTTCAACCTTGGACAGCGCGCCCTGAATCTGCGGCGACTAATCGACTGTCTGAGACGTACGTCCGACCGGTCCGGAGCACCCGCGGCACGAGCCCGACTGTAACCGTGTGACCTGCGGATTCGATACGTCAGGTGACGGCGCCCGCCGCCCGATACACCAGGACCGGCCGGAACGGCGGAACTGTCACCTAAAGGGAGGTTAGGTATGGCTAACCTTCTAGAGAACCCCTATAAACCGAACAGAAGATCCCTAAACTTGGTTGAGTCCAAGGTTGCGCTCAGGCACAGTGATGTTGGCCACAGCGAAGTGGAGACACCGAAGGAAGCCCGAACGTCATGAGATCTGGGGAGTGAGAAACCCATGGGACGACTGGACATCGACGACAGCCCTCGCGCCTGGAGCTGGAACTGGGGCGAGGAGGACGGCGACGGACCGGAGCTGCCGCAGCAGAGCCTGGTCTGGAACGCCGACCGCGAAGACGGCTACGAGCCGCTCATCATGCGCGGCTTCGACTAACGGAACCGCCGGCTGGACTCCCTGACCACGAGCTCAGGGGAGAACACCACGTGATGATGGACGTGCTCCTGCGGCGCCTGGGTCTCGCCCAGCACCAGTTCCGCCGCGCGCCGACCGAGCAGCCTGCTCGGCTGTCGCACGGAAGTCAGGGGCACTGCGGCAGCAGCCGCGAAGTCGATGTCGTCGTACCCGACGATGGCGAGTTCTCCGGGCACGCGCACCCCCGCGCGCACCATCACCTGGAGCACGCCGAGCGCGAGCAGGTCGTTGGCGCAGAACAGCGCGTCCGGCCTGCGCGTTCCGGCGAGCACCCGCTCTCCGGCATTGCGGCCGGAGACCACGTTCATCGCGCCCACCTCGATGACCCGCAGCCCGTCGGGATCGCGCCCGGCCGCCACGAGCGCGTCGCGTGCCCCGTCCAGGCGCTGCCGGCACTGCGCGATGGACAGCGGGCCCGTGATCATCGCCAGCTCACGGTGCCCCTCGGCCAGCAGGTGGTTGATCGCCAGCGTGCCGCCGAGCCGGTGGTCCACCGACACCGAACAGGTGTCCTGCACGTCGGCGTGCCGGTCCAACAGGACCACGGACACGCCACGCGCCCGCAGTCTCAGCACCGGCTCCGGCGCGGCCTCCACCGGCGTGATCAGCACCCCGTGCACCCGCTGCTCGACCAGCAGCTGGAGATGCCGGTCCTGGCGCTGCTCGGACTCGTCGCTGTTGCACAGGATGACCACGTGCCCGGCGTCGCTGGCCGCATCCTCGGCGCCCCGCGCGACGTCGGTGAAGAACGGGTTGGAGACGTCCGGCACGATCAGCCCGATGGCCCGGGCGGTGCCGGTGCGCAGCTGCCGCGCTGACTCGTTGCGGACAAATCCGAGCTCGTCGATCGCCGTCTGCACCCGGCGGCGCGTATCGTCGGCCACGACGTCCGGACGGTTGAGCACGTTGGAGACCGTCCCGACGGACACCCCGGCCAGCGCGGCGACGTCCTTGATGCTGACCGGCACGTTGTTCTCCCGTTCGGGCTGTAAATCGTTTCAAAAATCATAGCTCCTGGTCACTCGTGTGAAACTTGACACCTTCGAGTGCTCACGGCACTCTTCCGACGGTGGGGGGTTGAAACGATTTAGGGGAGGGTGCCGGTGGAGGTCGCCCTGGCAGAGGTCAGCAAGTCCTTCGGCGCGGTGCGGGCGCTGCGCGAGGTGTCGCTGACCCTGACTCCGGGCCGGGCGCACGCGCTGCTGGGGGAGAACGGCGCCGGCAAGTCCACGCTGATCAAGGTCCTGGCCGGTGTGCACCGGCCGGACGGCGGGCAGCTGCTGGTCGACGGCGAGCCGACGCGGTTCGCCTCGCCGGCCGACGCCAAGGCCGCCGGCGTGGCCGTCATCTACCAGGAGCCGACGCTGTTCGGCGACCTGTCCGTGGCCGAGAACGTCGCCATGGGGCGGCATCCGACCCGCCGCGGCGGCATGGTCGACACCGCCGCCATGCGCGAGCAGGCCGAGCTGCTGTTCGAGCGGCTGGGCGTGGACATCGACCCGAAGCGGCCGGCCCGCGGCCTGTCCATCGCCGACCAGCAGCTGGTGGAGATCGCCAAGGCGTTGAGCTCGGATGCCCGCGTGATCATCATGGACGAGCCGACGGCGGCGCTGTCCGGCACCGAGGTGGCGCGGCTGTTCGGCGTGGTCGGGGCGTTGCGGGAGCACGGCGCGGCGGTGCTGTTCGTGTCGCACCGCATCGACGAGGTCTTCGAGCTGTGCCAGGACGCCACCGTGCTGCGTGACGGCGGCTTCGTGTGGTCGGGCCCGCTGTCCGAGCAGACGCCGGACGGGGTCGTGCGGCTGATGGTCGGCCGTGACCTGGATGCGTTGTTCCCCAAGCAGGACGTCGAGGCGGGTGACACCGCGCTGGAAGTCCGCCGGCTCACGCGGGAAGGCGTGTTCACCGACGTCTCCTTCGACGTTCGAGCGGGTGAGATCCTGGCGCTGGCCGGGCTGGTCGGGGCCGGCCGCAGCGAGATCGCCCGCGCGGTGTTTGGCGTCGACAAACCCGACGGCGGCGAGGTTCTGGTGCGGGGCAAGCGGATTCGGCCCGGCTCGCCGGGGGCGGCGATGGCCGCCGGCATCGGCTTCGTGCCCGAGGATCGGCGGCAGCAGGGGCTGGTGCTGGCGGCGTCCATCGAGCGCAACGCCGCCCTGGCTTCGCTGAACCGGTTGTCCCGCTTAGGTTTCCTGCGCAGCTCGGCCGAGCGGTCGCTGGCCCGGGACTGGGCGGTCAAGCTCCAGCTCAAGTTCTCCCGGCTCACCGACCCGGTCGGTGTGCTGTCCGGCGGCAACCAGCAGAAGGTCGTGCTGGCCAAGTGGCTGTCCCGGCAGCCGAAGATCCTCATCGTGGACGAGCCGACGCGGGGCATCGACGTCGGCACCAAGGCCGAGGTGCACCGGCTGCTGTCGGAGCTGGCGGCGCAGGGCGTGGCCATCCTGATGATCTCCTCCGAGCTGCCGGAGGTGCTGGGCATGGCCGACCGGGTGCTGGTCGTGCGGGAGGGGCGGTTGGTGGGGGAGTTCAGCCGGGCCGAGGCGGACGAGGAGCGGATCGTGCTGGCGGCGACGGGGGTGGCGGCCGGATGAGGGCGACCCTGATGCAGGGAAGGACTCCTTCACTGCGTTCAACGAGGGTAAGGCGTCCTTCCCTGCGTCAGCAGGGGGTGGGGTGGCGGTGACGGCGATCCGTGAACTGGGGATCCTGATCGCCCTGGCGGTCGTCGTCGCCGTGACGACGATCGTGAACCCGCTTTTCCTGAGCGGGCAAGGGATCCGGGACCTGCTGCTGAACGCGTGCCTGGTGGCGCTGCTGACGGTCGGTCAGACCATGGTCGTGATCACCCGCAACGTGGACCTGTCGGTGGGCTCGGTGCTGGGGCTGTCGGCGTTCGTCACGGCCGACACCTTCGCGGTCAACCCGGTGCTGGCGGTCGTCGTCGGCATCGTGGTGGGCGCGCTGTGCGGGCTGTTCAACGGGGCCCTGGTCGGGCTGGGCAAGGTGCCGAGCCTGGTCGTCACGCTGGGCACGCTGAGTGTGTTCCGCGGCCTGGACTTCATGTGGGCGCACGGCCGGCAGATCAACGCGGCCAACCTGCCGGACGGCTTTCTGGCCCTGGGCAGCGGAAGCGTGCTCGGCATCCCGTACCTGGTGATCATCACGCTGATCGTGCTCGGGATCGTCGCCCTGCACCTGGGCAGCTACCGCAGCGGCCGCGAGCTGTACGCGATCGGCTCCAACCCGGAGGCGGCGGTGCTCGCCGGCATTCCGGTGGGGCGCCGGGTGTTCACGACGTTCCTGCTGTCCGGCACGATCGCCGGGCTGGCCGGCGTGCTCGCGGTCGCCCGCTACGGCACGGTGGACGCGACGGTCGGCAACGGCCTGGAGTTGCAGGTGATCTCCGCGGTCGTGGTCGGCGGCGTCGCGATCTTCGGTGGCAGCGGGACCGTGGCCGGGGCGGCGCTCGGCGCGCTGCTGCTGTCCACGATCGGCAGCGCGCTGGAGGTCGTGCACATCGCCCAGTTCTGGCAGCAGGCGATCACCGGCGCCCTGCTGATCGGGGCGATCGCGCTTGACCGGTCGGTCGCGCTGCGGGTGGCGGCCCGGATGCGCCGGCAGTCGAGGGGAGTCAGCGCGTGAAGTCCTTGCTGCGCTGGGAAAGCGCCCTGGCCGTGCTGCTGGTGCTGGTCGTGGTGGTCGGATCGGCGGCGACCGGCGGGATCTTCCTGACCGGCCGCGGCGCGTTCAACGTGGGCAGCGACCTCGCGGTGATGGCGCTGATCGCGCTGCCGCTGACGCTGGTCATCGTGGCGGCCGAGATCGACCTGTCGGTGGCCTCGGTGCTGGGCCTGTCCAGCGCCCTGATGGGCGCGCTGTGGAACGAGGGCTGGCCGCTGGAGGCCATCCTGCCGGTCGTGATCATCGTCGGCGCGCTGTGCGGGGCCGTCAACGGGTTCCTGGTGACGAAGCTGGGCCTGCCGTCGCTGGCCGTCACGATCGGCTCGCTGGCGCTGTACCGGGGGCTGGCCTTCGTGGTGCTGGGCGACCAGGCCGTGGCCGACTTCCCGGACAGCTACACGCAGTTCGGCACCACGCCGGTGCCGGGCACCTGGATCCCTTACCCCATCCTCCTTTTCGCGGTGCTGGCGGTGGTGTTCGGGCTGCTGTTGCACGCCACCACGTTCGGCCGGGCGGTGTTCGCCATCGGGGCCAACGAGGAGGCCGCGCGGTTCTCCGGCATCCGGGTCAAGCGGATCAAGTTCATTCTCTTCGTGCTGACCGGCGCGGTCGCCGCGCTCGCCGGCATCGTCTACACCCTGCGGTTCGCCAGTGCCCGTGCCGACAACGGCACCGGATTGGAGCTGGAGGTGGTGACCGCGGTGCTGCTCGGCGGCGTGTCCATCTTCGGCGGCCGCGGCACGATCGGCGGCGTGATCCTGGCCGCGCTCGTGCTGGGCGGCCTGACCGACGCGCTCATCGTCGACGACATCGCCACCGAGGTGGTGAAGCTCGTCACCGGACTTCTGTTGTTGGCCAGCGTGTTCGCGCCGGCCGTGACCCAGCGAATGTCGAGAGGCACGCCATGAAACGGTGGGAACCCTTGAGGAAAGCCATCATCGTCGCGTCCGCCGCCCTGCTGCTCGCCGGCTGCGGCGGCACCACCAAGAGCAACTCGGGCGGCGACAACGGCGGCGGGCAGACGCAGACCACCGCCAACCCCGACGCCGCGACGGCCAAGGACCTGAAGATCACGTTCCTGCCCAAGCAGGTCAACAACCCGTACTTCACGGTCGCGCAGGGCGGCGCCGAGAAGGCCGCGACGGCGCTGGGCGAGCAGCTCAAGGCCACCGGCCCGTCCGACGCCGACGCGTCCTCCCAGGTCACCTACATCAACACCGCCGCTCAGCAGGGCCAGAACGCGCTCCTGTTGGCGGCCAACGACAGCAACGCTGTCGCGCCGGCGCTGAAGGCGGCCCGCAAGCAGGGCATGAAGGTCGTCACCTTCGACTCCGACGCGGCCGTCGACGCCCGGGACGTGTTCATCAACCAGGCCTCCTCGCAGGAGATCGCCGCCGGCCAGGTGAAGCTGATCTCCGACGCGATCGGCGGCTCGGGCGAGATCGCCATCCTGTCGGCCACGGCCAACGCGACCAACCAGAACGCCTGGATCGCCATCATGAGGACGGAGCTGGCCAAGCCGGAGTACGCCAAGATCAAGCTGGACGAGATCGCCTACGGCAACGACGACGACGAGACCTCGTTCCAGAAGACCCAGGGCCTGCTGCAGGCCCACCCTGATCTCAAGGGCATCATCTCGCCGACCACGGTCGGCGTCGCGGCGGCCGCGCGCTACCTGAGTTCCTCGTCTTACAAGGGAAAGGTCGCGCTGACCGGCCTGGGTACGCCCAACCAGATGCGCAAGTTCATCCAGGACGGCACGGTCGGCTCGATCGAGCTGTGGGACCCGGCGCAGCTGGGCGAGCTGGCCACCTACGCCGCGGTCGCGCTGGCCTCGGGGCAGATCACCGGCAAGGAAGGCGAGAAGTTCAAGGCCGGTGAGCTGGGCGAGCGCACCATCGGCGCCAAGGGTGAAGTGGTGCTCGGCCCGCCGCTGACCTTCACCAAGGACAACGTCGACAAGTACAACTTCTGACAGCCAGCAGGCGAAGGAGAGCCGTGGAAGGCGTGAAGGCGCAGCTGCGCAGCCACCGGATCGAGACGCCCTCGTGGGCGTACGGCAACTCGGGCACCCGGTTCAAGGTGTACGCCCAGGCGGGCGTGCCGCGCACGCCGCAGGAGAAGATCGCGGACGCGGCCAAGGTCCATGAGCTGACCGGGGTCGCGCCCAGCATCGCCCTGCACATCCCATGGGACAAGGTCGACGACTATCCCGCGCTGGCCCGGTTCGCCACCGACCACGGCATCGCCATCGGGGCCATCAACCCCAACGTGTTCCAGGAGGACGACTACCGGCTGGGCAGCGTCTGCAACCCCGACCCGAAGATCCGCCGCAAGGCCACGGATCATCTGCTGGAGTGCGTCGAGGTCGGGGTGCAGACGGGGTCGACGATCCTGTCGCTGTGGTTCGCCGACGGCACCAACTATCCGGGGCAGGACTCGATCCGGGCCCGGCAGGACCGGCTGGCCGAGGCACTGTCCGAAGTGTACGGACAGCTGCCCGACGGCATGCGGATGCTGGTGGAGTACAAGCTGTTCGAGCCCAGCTTCTACACCATGGACCTGCCGGACTGGGGCACCTCGTTCGCGCACTGCGTGAACCTCGGGCCGCAGGCCCAGGTGCTGGTGGACACCGGCCACCACGCGCCCGGCACCAACATCGAGTTCATCGTCGCCCTGCTGCTGCGGGCCGGAAAGCTGGGCGGCTTCCACTTCAACAGCCGCTTCTACGCCGACGACGACCTGATGGTCGGCGCGGCGGACCCGTTCCAGCTGTTCCGGATCATGCACGAGATCGTCGCCGCGGACGCGCTGGCCCCCGAGGCCGATGTGGCGTTCATGCTCGACCAGTGCCACAACATCGAGCCCAAGGTGCCGGCGATGATCCGGTCCGTGCTCAACGTGCAGGAGGCCACGGCCAAGGCGCTGCTCGTCGACCGTGCGGCGCTGGCCAAGGCCCAGGCCGAGGGGGACGTGCTCGGCGCGAACGCGGCGCTGATGGACGCCTACAACACCGACGTCCGGCCGCTGCTCGCGGAGCTGCGGACCGAGGACGGGCGTGACCCGGACCCGATCGGGGCGTACCACCGGTCCGGCTACCAGCAGAAGATCGAGGCCGAGCGGGTCGGCGGCTCGGCGATGGGATGGGGCGCGTGAACCCGGAAGTCTCGTTGTTGTTGGACCGAGCGCATTCGATCGGGGCCGACCGGCGCAACACCAACTTCGCCGGCGGCAACGCGTCGTGCAAGGCGGTCGACCGCGACCCGGTCACCGGCGGCGACGTGGAACTCATGTGGGTCAAGGGATCCGGCGGCGATCTCGGCACGCTGACCGAGGCCGGGCTGGCCGTGCTGCGGCTGGACCGGTTGCGCGCCATGGTCGATGTGTATCCGGGGGTGGAGCGCGAGGACGACATGGTCGCCGCGTTCGACTTCTGCCTGCACGGCAAGGGCGGCGCCGCCCCGTCGATCGACACGGCCATGCACGGCCTGGTCGACGCCGCCCATGTGGATCACCTGCATCCGGACGCCGGCATCGCGCTGGCCACGGCGGCCGACGGGCCGGCGCTGACCCGGGAGTGCTTCGGCGACCGGGTGGCGTGGGTGGACTGGCGGAGGCCCGGTTTCCAGCTGGGGCTGGACATCGGCGAGATCAAGCGGGCCAATCCGGCGGCGATCGGCGTGATCCTGGGCGGTCACGGGATCACCGCCTGGGGTGCGACTTCCGAGGAGTGCCAGGCCAATTCGCTGGAGATCATCCGGCGGGCGCAGGCATTCCTCGACGAGCGGGGATCCGCGCAGCCGTTCGGTTCCGTCGTGCCGCAGTGGCAACCGCTGTCGGCGGAGGAGCGGCGCTCGCGGGCGGCGGCCCTGGCGCCGGTGATTCGCGGCCTGGCGTCGACGGACAACCGCCAGGTCGGGCGTTTCACGGACTCCCCCGAGGTGCTGGAGTTCCTCGCCGGCTCCAAGGCGCCGGATCTGGCCGCCCTCGGCACGTCCTGCCCGGATCACTTCCTGCGCACCAAGGTTCGCCCGCTGATCCTCGACACGGCGGCCGACGCTCCGTTCGAGTCCGTTGTGGAGCGCCTGCGGGACCTGCACCACGAGTACCGCCAGGACTATCGGGCCTACTACGAGCGCCACGCCGTCGAGGGCTCGCCCGCGATGCGCGGGGCCGACCCGGCGATCGTGCTGGTGCCGGGCATCGGCATGTTCTCCTTCGGCGCGGACGAGCAGACCGCCAGGGTGGCCGGGGAGTTCTACGTCAACGCCATCAACGTCATGCGTGGGGCCGAGTCCGTGTCCCGGTACGAGCCGATCCCGGAGAGCGAGAAGTTCCGGATCGAGTACTGGGACCTGGAGGAGGCGAAGCTGCGTCGGCGTCCCAAGCCGAAGCCGTTGACGGCCCGGGTCGCCTTCGTCACCGGCGGCGGCTCCGGCATCGGCCGGGCCACCGCCCTGCGGCTGGCGGCCGAGGGCGCGTGCGTCGTCGTCGCCGACCGCGATCTGGCCGCCGCCGAGGCTGTGGCCAAGGAGATCGGTTCCACGGCGGTCGCCGTGCATGCCGATGTGTCCTCTTCGGACGCTGTCGAAGCGGCGATCTCCGCCGCCTGCCTGGCTTTCGGCGGCATCGACCTCGTGGTCAACAATGCCGGCCTGTCGGTGTCGAAGCCGTTGGTGGACACCACCGACGCGGACTGGGACCGTCAGCACGGCGTGATGGCCCGTGGCTCGTTCCTGGTGTCCCGGGCCGCCGCCCGCGTGATGATCGCCCAGGGCATCGGTGGCGACATCGTCTACGTGGTCAGCAAGAACGCCGTTTTCGCCGGGCCCAACAACGTCGCCTACGGTTCGGCCAAAGCCGACCAGGCGCACCAGGTCCGGCTGCTGGCCGCCGAGCTCGCCGCCCACGGCATCCGCGTCAACGGCGTCAACCCCGACGCTGTGGTGAGGGGTTCCGGCATCTTCTCCTCCGGCTGGGGCGCGCAGCGGGCCGCCGTGTACGGGGTGCCCGAGGAGAAGCTGGGCGAGTACTACGCCCAGCGGACCCTGCTGAAGGAGGAAGTGCTGCCCGAGCACGTCGCCGCCGCGATCTTCGTGCTCACCGGCGGGGAGTTGTCCCGCACCACCGGGCTGCACGTCCCGGTCGATGCCGGTGTCGCCGCCGCGTTCCTGCGATGACTGGAGCTCATGCCGCCGTCGACCTCGGCGCGTCCAGCGGGCGGATCATGCTCGGACGCGTCGAGGCCGATCGGCTGTCCCTGCGGGAGGTGTCCCGGTTCTCGTACCGTCCCGCAGTTAGGGACGGCGCTTTGCGTTGGGACGCCGCCTTCCTCCGCCGCGCCGTGGAGGAAGGCCTGCGGGGCTTGGACGTTCGCTCCGTCGGCATCGATTCTTGGGCCGTCGACTACGGTTTGCTGGATTCCTCCGGTGAGCTCATGGCCGACCCCGTGTGCTACCGGGATTCCCGCACCGGCGGCATGGTCGCCCGGGTCCTGGATTCCGTCCCCGCCGAGGAGCTCTACGGCATCACCGGCATCCAGATCCTGCCCATCAACACCTTGTTCCAGCTCGTCGCCGATCCCCTGGCACAGCAGGCCTCCCACCTGCTGCTGATGCCCGACCTGGTGGCCTACTGGCTCACCGGCGAGATCGGCGCCGAGTACACCAACGCCTCCACCACCCAGCTGTTGGACGTCCACACCGGACAGTGGTCCACCGCTTTGCTGTCCCGCCTGGGTATTCCCGCCGGTATGTTCCCGCCTCTCCGTCAGCCGGGCTCCGCTATCGGTGGCAACGTCGTGGCCGTCGGCTCCCACGACACCGCCTCCGCCGTCTACGCCGTGCCCGCCACCACCGACCGCTTCGGCTACATATCTTGTGGCACTTGGTCTTTGGTCGGGGTCGAGCTCGACCGTCCCGTGGTCACCGCCGACAGCCTCGCCGCCAACTTCACCAACGAGGGCGGCGTTGGCGGCACCGTCCGTTATCTCCGCAACGTCATGGGTCTGTGGCTGTTGGAGGAGTCCCTCCGCGTCTGGGGCTTGGACCGCGAGCCTCTGCTCCGGGCCGCCGCCTCCTTGCCCCGCCGCTCCGTGATCGACCCCAACGCCCCCGAGTTCCTCCCGCCCGGCGACATGCCCTCCCGCATCGTCGCCGCCTGCCGCGCCTCCGGCCAGTCCGTCCCCGCCGACCCGCCGGAGATCGTCCGCTGCATCCTCGACAGCCTCGCCCAGGCCTACCGTGACACTCTGCTCGACGCCCAACGCCTGTCCGGCAAGGAGATCGACGTCGTGCACATCGTCGGCGGCGGCTGCAGGAACTCCCTGCTCTGCCAGCTCACCGCCGACGCCTGCCGCCTCCCCGTCCTCGCCGGCCCCGTCGAAGCCACCGCGCTGGGCAACCTCCTCGTCCAGGCCGGCGTCCCCGACCCCCGCCCCCTCGTCGCCGCGACCCAGGAGATCCGCCGCTACGACCCGGAATAGCATCGGCGCGCGATGATCTTCCCGGTGGGGTCATCTCGCAGTCCTGGTGGGTGATTCCCGCGCGAGTCCCTGGCTTGAGGTAGAAGCGGTGATCCGGCCCTGGTAGGCAGCACGCTTTCCGAGAGCGCTTTCCGTTGCCTGGGGTGAACAGTCGTGTTTCGCGAACATGTCATGAACTGGTGTCGGGTCAATCGCGGCGTGATGGCCAAGATCGTCAACGGCGGGGTCAAGATCATCTACAACGGCACGGTGCACGTCTACCAACACCAGTGGCGGTATGCGGGGCAGATGACCGTGCTGGTGGTGGTGCTGTGCCTGGCGGTGACGGACGGGGCGAGCTCGCTGGCGGATGTGACCGGGCCGGCCCGGGTGCTGGGCGACGAGCAGCGGGTGGACCCGTGTGCCTTTGCCCGCAAGGCGGAGGCGGCGGTGGCGAAGTTCGGGCCGACCGAACTGGACCAGCACTACGGCAATTTCGACCGGTGCGATCTGACGCTGCACCGCCCCGACCGCAAGCGGGAGATCGACGTCGAGTTCCAGTTCCAGAAGACGGCCACGCCCAAGGACACCGCGCCGAAGCAGCGGTTCGGCTCGGTGCTGATGGAGAACGACCCGCTGGACGAAGGCGGGTGCGACCGGGTGCTGATGCTGGATGGCTGGTATGTCATGGACATCGCGGCGAAGTCGGACGAGGGCGGCGAGCTGCTGTGCGCCATCGCGAGCGAAGCCGCGCGGGCCGCGCTGGCGACGTACACGGACGGCTCCCTGGAGCAGGGTGCGGACCTTCCCGTCGTGGTCGCTGGCCAACCGGAATGCCTGCACCGGCCTGGATTCCCCGACGCTCACCCGGCTCGGCCTGCCGCTGACGAGCGAGACCCCGAAGTTCGGCGGCTGGACCTGCGAGTGGGGCACCGAAGACCGCTGGGCCAAGGTCTGGTTCGACCAGGGCCCGCCGCCCAACGCCGATCAGGACGGCGTCCCGGCGCAGTTCGGCGCCCGCAACGGCTTCGTGTCGACACCGACGGACGGCAGCGCCGCGTGCGAGATCGTCATGACCTACCGGAACTTCACCGGCGGCGGCCGCGGCCTGGCGGAGGCGGTGCACGTCAGCGTCGGCGGTGCGCTGGGCGAGGATCAGGCCCGGATCGCCGCCAACGACGTCGCCACCAACATCTAGCGGCCGGCGAGGTGCTCGGCCAGCAGCTTGTGCCGGAACTCGTACACGCCGCCGACCTGCCGCAGCACTCCGCGGACGTGGGCGTCACGGAGGAAGCGCATGGGCCGCCAAGGCAGACGGCCGGCCAGCGCGAGGGGCACGGTGGCGATGGTCAACCAGGTGCTGGCGGAGCACAGCAAGGCCATGGCCGTGAGCCAAGCGGCGGCGGCCAAGGCGAGCACGAGGTCGGACTGGTGCAGTCCCAGGACGAGGCCGAAGGCGGGCATGGCGACCACGAGGGCTCGGGTCAGGGCGACGGAGCGGTCGGTGCGCAGTAGCCGGTCCGGGCCCGGCGCGTCAGCGAAGTCGGAGTCGGGTTCGGCGCGCATCAGCGCTGTCCCGAAGGCGATCACGGTGAATCCGACCATGGTGCTCAGCCCGAGCGTGGCGAGCTGCGAGAGGATGTCGATCAAGGAGAAGTCCTGTCGGACCGGGCAGTCCTGCGGCGCGTCGAGCTCGGAGCACTCGACGGCCATGCGTAGGCCCATGGGGGCAAAGCGTTCCCACGCGTAGACGAGGAAGCCCAGAGCGGTGAGCCCGACCGCCACGCCGACACCGATCAGCGTCGCGCGCCCGGCGGCCCGCAGCACCTGACCCCACTGGATGGTCCGGCGCCGCGACCGCTCGGCCGCGGTGAAGGCCAGGCCCGCCAGCACGAGCCCGAAGGCGGCCATGATCACATAGCTGACGACGAGGTCCCACCACCGCGTGCCGGGCAGCAGGGAGAACACCCGGGTCACAACTGCGCCGAACCAGCCCGCCATGACCGCGACGACGGACAGCTGCGTGCGGGAAGCCACCATGCCGATGGTCCACCAGCGGATCTCGCCGGTGTCGCGGTCACGGACGCTGCGGGCGAGAAAACCCAGCCACGCCACGGCATTCCGTGAGCTCGGGTACGCGCGGAGCAGGAAGCCCCGGATCAGGTGGGCCTCCACGTCGGACGTCTCGGGGAAGCGGCCGCGGTCCAGCAGCTCCGACGGTGTGCTCGCCGCACCCCGGTAGGCGGTGCGGGCCAGGAACAACATCAGCGGGCTGGTCAGCGCGGCGGCGGCCGGCGCGGAGGGATCGGCGCGGAGCTCGGTGAAAACCGGCGCCCAGCGGGTTTCGCCGTCGTGGCCGCGAGCGGTGACGAACTGCTCGGCGTCGCCGGCTCGCACGGGCTCGATCTCCACGACTGCCGCCTGCGACAGCGGGCCGCCCTCGCTGCGACGAACCGCGTCCTCGTACTCGTCCCCACGGCACGTGAGCACCAGCGGGCGACCGCCGGTGGCGGCGTCCAAAGCGTCCAATGCCTTGGGCCGCAAAGCATCCGCCAGCTCGTCCAGCCCGTCGAGCACGGGCACCACGCAGCCGCCGCGCACCAGTTCTTCGGCGATGCGCCGCCGCTCGGACGCCCGCCGGGCCAGCGGGTACTCCTCAGCCAGCCGTCGGGCCAGCCACGCTTCGAGCTGCTCACGGTTCGGATCCCAGGACGCGAGCGACAGCAGCACCGGCAGCTCGCCGCTGTCCAGGAGCCCCAGCGTGAGCTGCATGGCCAGCACCGACTTGCCGGCGCCGGGACCGCCGAGGACCACCAGCTGTCGGCGCGGCAGCGCGCGATACGCCGTGACCAGATCGCCGACGCCGCCCCGCAGCCGCAGCGACTTCGGCCGCCCGCCGACCAGACCCCCGATGACGGCGCCGCCGGCGCCGCCACCGGCCGTCCCGACTCCGACCACGTGACCTCGATCGGCGCCGGCCGGTTGATCTCAGCGCCGCCGCCTCGGCCGTCCACTGCCGCCGGATCCGCGCCGCCAGCCGCTCCCGCGGCTCCCCGGCCGCGTGGTCGGCCCGCTCCCGGTACGCCGCCACGATCACCAGCGCGGCCAACGCCAGCGCCACCACCCACACCACCGTCGGTGACGGCAGCCAGTCGGGCCGGTCGTTGGTGGCGTAGTTCGTCACGGCCGGCAGCGCCAGCACCGCGACGACCTGCACGGCCACCCACAGCCAGGTGTTCCGTCGCGTGGGGGCCATTGCCCGATTTTACGGTGAGGGTGTGGTCGTGGCGATGACCCAGCGGTTGCTGGCCAAGGGATCGGCGGCGACGGGCAGGGGACCCGCGCCCAGACGGGTGGTGAAGTCGAAGCAGGTGTTGACGGTGACGGCCCAGCCCAACGACGCGAGCAGGGCGGCGGAGTCGGGGCGGGGGTGGTCGGCGAACAGGCCGAGCAGGTCGATGCCGGTCTCGGCCAGGGTGCCGTGTGTAGATGGGGCTGGCCC
>NZ_KK037166.1:2151990-2156335 GCF_000568255.1 Kutzneria sp. 744 | reverse complement strand
GTAGAACAGTCGGCTGCCGGGCTCGGAGAGGGTGCTGAGGGTGCGCATCAACGAGGTCTCGGCGGTGGCGGAGAGGTAGGGCAGCAGGCCCTCGGCGACCCAGGTGGTGGGCAGGCCGGGGTAGAAGCCGGCGTCGATCAGCGCGGCGGACCAGTTGCCGCGGAGGTCGACCTCGACGGGGGTGCGCTTGACCAGGGGGACGGCGCCGACGGAGGCCAGGACCTGGTGCTTGAAGCCGAGCACGGCGGCCCGGTCGAGCTCGAAGACGTGGGAGTCGGACGGCCAGTCGAGGCGGAAGGCCCGGGTGTCGAGGCCGGCGCCGAGGAGCACGGTCTGCGGCGTGCCGGGCACGAAGTCGTCCAGAACCCTTGTGCGCAGGCCGAAGTAGCGGCCGAGCCGGCCCCAGACGGGGCTGTCGTCCACCGCCGCCGACCACGACACGGGCCAGTCGAGCCCGGCGGCCCGCACGAAGTGCTCGGCGAACTCGTCGCCGGCCAGCGAATCGGGACGGGCGGCCTCCTGCGCGCGGGCGGCGGCAACCAACAGGGCGGTCAGCCCGACATCCCCGGCCATGACTCCTCCTTGGGCAGTCGAACTGCTCACGCAAGCAGGGCCCCGACCCGAGCGCAACCGCCCCTCACCGGAAGGTATGAGCCGGTTTTTCCCGACCGGGCAAGGCAATACGGCAAACGGGGACGACACCTCGGCAGCCGGGGGACATCCGGCGGCCGGTCCTAGCCGAACGTGAAGTCGTAGGCGTCGATGCCGGGGGTGAAGCCGAGGATCATGGTCGAGCGCTGATAGGGCCCGTTGTCCACCAAGGTGTACAGCTTCGGCACGCCGGAGACGGCGATGGTCTGGGTGGTCCTGCCGTCGACCTGGACGGTGAGCGTGCCGGAGCCGCCGAGCACGAGGTACACGTCCCGGGCCTGGTAGCTGAGCTGGAGTTGGGCGCCGGGCCCGGAGGTGAGGTACTCGGCCTGCCCCTGCCAGTCGCCGGCCAGGGCGAAGGTGTCGGGCTGCACCGAGGCGGGGAACTGGAAGAGCTGGTTGTTGCTGCCGCTGGGGGTCTGGCCGCTCACGTGCAGCGGGGCGTACTGGGAGCCGAGGTAGGTCTCGGGGGTCTGCTGCTCGGCCGGCGTGGTGTCGGCGACCTCGGTGGCGGCGGGAAGGTCCACAGTGGACGATGCGCTGGTCAGCAGCTGGCGGATGAGCTGTTCGGTGCCGCTGTAGTCGCCCTCGCTGAAGTTGACGTGCCGCAGGTTGCCCTCGGCGTCGATCAGGTAGTCGGCCGGCCAGTACTGGTTGCCGTAGGCGTTCCAGGTGCCGTAGCCGTTGTCCACGGCCACCGGGTACTGCACGCCGAGCGCCTTGGCCTGCGCGGTGATGTTGGAGACGCTGTGTTCGAAGGCGAACTCCGGCGTGTGCACGCCGATGATCTCCAGCCCGGCCTGGTGGTAGGCCTTGTACCAGGACTCGACGTGCGGCAGGGTGCGCTGGCAGTTGATGCAGCTGTACGTCCAGAAGTCGATCAGCACGACCTTGCCGCGCAACCCGGCCAGCGTCAGCGGCTTGGAGTTGACCCAGTCGGTGATGCCGGCGAGTTCGGGCGCCTTGCCGCAGTCCTGCAGCGTCGCGTTGCCGGGGGTGCAGGCCACGCCGGGGGAGGTGGCCTGGTTCTGCGAGCCGTTCAGATTGTGCAATTCGCCCTGCGCCTCGGAATTGCTTTCGACGGATTGCTGCAACGCGCTCGTGTATCCGGGCACGGCGGTCTGGAGGCCGTCGGTGAGGTTGAAAGCGATGGCCACGGCCACCAGCAGCATCACCACGCCGCTGGCGATGCGGAATCCACGGGCCCGGGTTCGAATCGCCGACAGCCGTCGGGTGATGGCGTCGCCGGCGACGGCGAGAACGAGCAGCGGCACGCCGCAGCCGATGGCGAAAGCGGCGGTGAGCGCCAGGGCGTCGGTGCTGAACGCGTGATTGGCGCCGATGACCGCGATGGTCGCCAACACGGGGCCGGCACAGGGCACGAAAAGGAGTCCGAGTCCGAGGCCGAGCACGATTCCGTTGCCGTCGGGATTGACCGGGCGGCCGCTGAGCCGAGCGAACGGGCGTTCCAGCAGATCGCCGAACCGCTGCCAGATCAGGCCGACGCCGATCAGCACCAGCACCACGATGCCGGCGTCGCGCAGCAGCGTCTGGGGCAGCCCCAACGCGCTCAGCACGAGCGATCCGAACAGCGTGGACAGGGCGAAACTCAGCACCAGCCCGGCGATGACCAGATACGGCCGCCACTTGCGGCGCTGCGGCCCGCCCGAGGTGAGCACGACCGGAAGCACCGGCAGCACACAGGGGGAGAGGCTGGTGATCACCCCGGCCAGGAACCCGACGACGACCAACGTGACCATGAAGGCAAGGCTACTGCCCCGGTGTGCTCCGCCGAGTTACCGATCTCTTACGGCGGGTGGTCCAAGGGCGTGCTACCGTACGCATCTGATCGGTTTCCCGTGGTGACCAAGCGTTTTTCACGGAGCTTTTACGCCGCCGCGGGTGCGAATGCCAGTCGCCATCCGGGCGGATTTCGCGCTTGCTGTTAACAGTTACGGCGGCGTTCTGTCCGGAATTTCGGGTAAGACCGGAACTGGGTGTCTGTTCCCGCCGCTTCAAGGTCGAAAACGCGCATACGCTCCGGCGGTCCGATGTGGAGTCGCCCGGAATGAGGTGTGCGCGGATGTTCCGCCAACAACGCCGAAGACTGGTGCTCGTCGTGGCCACGGTCACCGGCGTGCTCGCCGCTACCGGCCCGAACGCGATGGCCGCCAACGCGGCCGCCGCCGATCAGGCCCTGGCCAGCGGGAGCAAGCAGTCGGTGATCGTGGTGCTGCGCAACCAGCACCCCGAATTATCGCCCAAGGCCCAGCGCAACCAGCGCAAGCAGACGGTCGGCCAGGAGCAGGCCCCGCTGGTCGATCAGGCCAAGCAGGTCGGCGCGCAGAACGTGAAGGCGTTCGACGTGCTCAACGGCTTCTCGGCCAAGGTCACCGACGCGGAGGCCGGCAAGCTCGCCACCGATCCGAACGTGGCCGCCGTCGTGCCCGACCGCACCCGGGCCGTGAAACCGCTCGACGCCGGGCAGAAGCAGCAGATCCAGGCCCAGGCCGCCGCCGACCAGCCGCTGGCGGCCGGCGCGTGCCCGACGGATCCGGCCAAGCCGATCCTGGAGCCGGAGGCGCTGCAGACCACGCACACCGCCTTCACCAACCCGAGTCTGCCGCAGGCGCAGAACATCGTGGACGGCAAGGGCGTGTCCGTCGCGTGGATCGCCGACGGCCTCGACCCGAACAACCCCGACTTCATCCGGGCGGACGGCAGCCACGTCTTCACCGACTACCAGGACTTCTCCGGCACCGACCCGAACGGACCGCAGTCCGGCGAGGAAGCCTTCGGCGACGCCAGTTCCATCGCCGCGCAGGGCCGAGTGACCTACGACCTGTCCAATGTGGTCGCTGCCGCGCACCCGCTTCCCAAGGGCTGCAACGTGACCGTGCGGGGCATCGCCCCGGGCGCGAGCCTGGTCGGCCTGAACGTCTTCGGCAGCGCCGAGCTGGTCACCAACTCGATCATCCTCCAGGCCATCGACTACGCCGTGAACAACGACAACGTCGACGTGATCAACGAGTCGCTGGGCGGCAACCCGTTCCCGGCCGACGGCGTGGACCCGGTCGCGCTGGCCAACGACGCCGCGGTCGCCGCGGGCGTCACCGTGGTCGCCTCCACCGGCGACGCCGGCCCGAGCGGCACCATCGGCACCCCGGCCGTCGACCCGCACGTGATCTCCGCGGGCTCGGTCACCAACTACCGGCTGTACGCCCAGACCGGCGAGCGGGGCGCGCGCACCTTCGCCAAGACCTGGGCCAACGACAACATGTCCTCGCTGTCCTCCGGCGGCATCGACGACCTCGGCCGCGTGCCGGACCTCGTCGCCCCGGGTGAGTCCGGGTGGTCGGTGTGCGACGCCGACCCGCGCTTCGCCGGCTGCACCGACGAGCAGGGCCGCCCGTCCAACATCCGCACGTTCGGCGGCACCAGTGAGGCTTCGCCGTTCATCGCCGGCGGCGCCGCGCTGGTCATCGAGGCGTACAAGAACACCCACAACGGCGCCAGGCCGAGCCCGCAGCTGGTCAAGCAGATCCTCACCAGCACCGCCGCCGACCTCGGCCACCCGGCCTACGAGCAGGGCGCGGGCGAGATGAACACCTACGCCGCGGTCCGGGCCGCCATGTCCATTCAGGACGGCAACGGCAAGCCGGCGGCGCAGGGCGCGGGCCTGCTGGCCACGACC
>NZ_KK037166.1:2150330-2151890 GCF_000568255.1 Kutzneria sp. 744 | reverse complement strand
AGCATCGCGCTGGACGCCACCTCGGCGACCGCCCCGATTAACCAACGGCACCAGCGCGACCCGGGTGTACAGCAGGAATAGCCCGTGCCGTTCGGCGCCGACCACCTCCAGGGCGACCTGGCCTGGCCGGGCAACTCGTCGCAGACCGCGACGGTCCGCATGGCCCTGATCGACCCGAACGGCGTGTACCAGGTCGACTCGCGGCCGCAGAACTCCGGCAGCCAGTCCAACCACGGCCGTGTCGACGTACACAACCCGGCCCCGGGCACGTGGACCGCCGTGTTCTACGTGACCAAGGGCGCGACCGGGTTCAAGGGCAACGTGGCCTACCAGTTCACCAGCACCAAGTACGTCGACTTCGGCTCGGTGAGCCCGAAGACGCTGACGCTGAAGCCCGGCCAGTCCGGCACCTTCCACGTCAACGGCACGACGCCGGGCCAGCCCGGCGACCTGTCGGCCGCGGTCGAGCTGGACACCCCGCTCGGCGCGGTCAGCTCGGTGCCGTTCACGCTGCGCAGCCTGATCACGACCGCCAACGGCGGCGCGTTCAGCGGCACGATCGTCGGCGGCAACGGCCGCGACTTCGCACCGGCGCAGACCCAGACGTACTGGTTCGACGTGCCGGCCGGCAAGAAGGACTTCGGCCTTGACGTCAGCCTCGGCGGCGACCCCAACCAGGTCGTCTACGCGGCGCTGCAGTCGCCCAGCGGCCAGGTCGTGTCGCTGTCGACCAACCAGCAGCCCGGCGCGTCCGGCGCTGTGCGCACCAAGACCCTCCAGTCGTACGTGCGGGCGCCGGAGAAGGGCCGCTGGGAGCTGGTGATCAACGTCAACCAGGGCGTGAGCGGCACGGCGCTGTCGCAGCCGTTCACCGGGCACCTGAAGTTCAACACGGTCGACGCGACGGTGACGGGCCTGCCCAGCGGCAAGGTCCAGGCCGGCAAGCCGATCCAGGTGCAGGTCAAGGTGCGCAACAACGGCGTCGCCCCCGAGGCGGTGTTCGTCGACCCGCGCCTGACGACCGAGGTCGACCAGGCCCTGGCCGTGCTGCCGGGAACCTCGGCCAACCAGACCATCCCGCAGCCGGCGACGGCCACCGGGACCGCCTGGCTGGTGCCGACCGAGACCCGGTCGCTGACCATCCAGCAGAACGCGACCCTGCCGGCCGACTTCGACGCGTCCGGGTTCAGCGGCGTGGCGGAGGTCTACGGCTCGCCGCGCGGCAACTCCGCGACCGGCAGCACGGCCGCGCCCGAGGTCACGCAGGGCCAGTGGCTGGCCATCGCGACCCCGGTCGGGCCGGAGGACGGCGACGTCGCCGGCTCGGTGACGCTGGCCGCCCAGGTCCACGCGCAGGACTTCGACCGCACGGTCACCAGCACCACCGGCGACCTCTGGCGGTTCAGCGTCGACACCCAGGCGGACTTCGCCCCGGTGACGCTGGCCCCCGGGCAGTCGACGACCATCACCGTGACCGTCACCCCCACCGGGGCGAAGGGCACGAAGGTCAGCGGCGTGCTGTACGTGGACAACTTCAACGGCGTGCTGCTCAGCGGTGAC
>NZ_KK037166.1:2114971-2150230 GCF_000568255.1 Kutzneria sp. 744 | reverse complement strand
GTGCCCCTCGACCTCGCCGACCTCGACGACCATCCCGCCCACGTGAGCGCCGTGCTGTCCGACTGCCTGGCCACGGCCGTGCTCACCACCACCGCCGCCAAGCCCCGGGTGCAGGCGTTCTTCGACGCCCCCGTGGTCCTCGTGGACGCCATGCCCGACGACGAGTTGCCGCAGCACCGGGCCGCTTTCGACGAGGTGGCCATGCTTCGGTATCCCGTCGACCCCGGCACCGACCCGTTCGGCACGGCCCTGAGCCACGGCGATCTCGCCCTGGCCGGGAAGCGCGCCGTGACGGCGTTCCGGGCCGTGACCGGGCGTTCCGTGACCGTGAACTGGCTGCCCCTGTGCTACGACCTGGGTTTCGTGCTGGCCGTCGCCGCGCCGTTGACCGGGCGGCTGCGGGCGGTGCTGCTCGAACAGTCCTCGGTGCTGGAGCAGCCCCGCCGATGGCTGCAAGCGCTGGCGTCGGGGCAGGACGTGATCACCGCCGCGCCGGACTTCGCCCTGGCCTACTGCGCCTCCCGCACCACCGAGCAGGACCGCTCGTGGCTGCGGTTGTCGCAGGTCAGCACCATGCTGGACGGTGGCGAGCCGATCAACGCCAGCACCGTTCGGGTGGCCGTCGACGTCTTCGGGCAGTGCGGGCTGCCGCCCCAGTCCCTGCGCACCTGCTACAGCGCCATCGGGGCCGTCGGTCCGGTGACCATGACCTCGGCCGCCGCCCCGCCCCGGCGCATCACCGTCGACCGGGAGCAGCTGGCCGCCGGCAAGGCCGTCCTGCGCACCGACGGCCGCTCCTCGCTGCTGGTGTCCAGCGGCACTCCCGTCGAGGGCGCCGTGCTCATCGTCGACCCCAGCGCCAGCTGGCCCCTGCCCGACGGCATGGTCGGCGAGATCTGGATCTGTGGGCCTGCCGTGGCCGCTCGCCAGGAACTGGTCTCTTTGGACGGTCGCGAGTGGCTGCGCACCGGCGATCTCGGCTTCCTGCACGAGGGCGAGCTCTTCGTGCTCGGGCGGCAGGAGGACCTGCTCACCGTGGACGGCCGCCGGCTCGATCCCCGTGAGGTCGAGCTCGTCGCCCGGGCCGCCCACCCCGCCGTGCGCCCGGATCGCGTCGTCGCCCTGTCCTTCGGCGAGGCCGTGGTCATCGTCGCCGAACGCTCCCAGCACATCCCGCCGGCCGACCTCGACCGGGCCGTCGTGGTGGACTCCGTGCGTGCCGCCGTCGCCATGCGTTTTGACGTCCGGGTCCGCGACGTCGTCCTCGTCGAGTCCGGCCGCATGCCGGCCGGCTGGTCCGGCCACCCGACCCGCGCCGCCATCCGTCGCCGCTACCTCGACGGAACCCTGTGAATGACGCGGCGGCAAGATGGCCGAGCGTCCGCTTGGGACGGTCGCCGCCCGATCGGGCAGCGGATCAGGGGATGATGACGCCGAAGACCACTGTGAGTAGGTCCCAGGTCGCGAAGGCCAGGCCCAGCAGGACCAGCGCCACCACGAGCGTCACCATCAACCGGCGGTGTCCCCTGGACCGGTTGGCCGACTCGGCGAAATCGGTGACACCGGCCAGATAGCCCTCCACGGTGTAGCCGTTGCGGACCCGCTCCATGCGGTCCAGATGCTCGGCGAAGGCCTTGGCCTCGGGATCGTCGCGGTCCAACCCGATCAGGTCGTCCTCGAAGCGGTCCTCGGGGCCCGGCGGCTGGTGCCCGTCCATACCCGACACGGTACTCAGCTTGGCACCAAGACGGTCGCGCCTTAGTCTGGCGCTCCGACGCAGAGCCGAACAGGATCGCCCACATGTCCGTTCAGCCCCCCGACGGCGCCCACCCCCAGTCGGCCGTAGACATCGTGGACCGGTTGGAATGGGTGTCCGGGCTCTACCCCGGCTACCGCCGGGCGCACGCGAAGGGCTCCTGCTACCGCGCGGTTTTCCTGCCGACGGGGGCGGCCGCGGAACTGACGACGGCGTCGCACCTGCAGGGCGACCCGGTGCCGGCGACGGTGCGCTTCTCCAACTTCTCGGGAAATCCCTACATCTGGGACCGGACGAGGTCGGCCCGCGGCCTCTCGGTCGCCTTCCACCTGCCGGGCGGTGTGGCCACCGATCTGGTGTCGGTGAGCCAGCCCGTGTTCGTCGCCGCGACACCGCAGGCGTTCCGCAACTTCCTGGAGGCGGCCGAGCCGAACATGTTCACCGGCTCGCCCGACCCCGAAGTCGTGCGTCGCTACGCCACCGAGCACACGGAGGCCATGCGCGGCCTGCGTGCCGTCAAGAACACGCCGATTCCCGTGAGCTACGCGACGATCCGCTACTGGGCGGTGCACGCCTTCATCTGGCTGGACAAGATGCGCCGCCGCACGGCCGTGCGCTACCGCTGGGAGCCCGAGGCCGGCGTGCAGCAGCTCTCGGACGAGCGAGCCTCGGAGAAGTCGCCGACGTACCTGAGCGACGAGCTGGCCGAGCGGCTGGCCACTACCACGGTGGCGTTCCAGCTCAAGGTGCAGATCGCGGAGCCCACCGATCCCACCGACGACTGCACGGTGCTGTGGCCGCACGACCGCACGGAGATCACCGCCGGGCGGCTGCTGGTGACCGGCCCGGTCGAGGACCAGGCCAAGTGGGACCGGCGTATGTTCGACCCGACCCGGCTGGTGCCCGGCATCGAGTTGTCCGACGACCCGGTGCTGCGGTTCCGCGGCCAGGTCTATTCGGTCTCGCACGGCAGGCGCACCCAGGGGAAGTGATCATGGCGATCGTCGCCACCAGCAACGGACAGGTACGTGGCGTCGATCTCGGAGAGGCCCTGGCGTGGCGCGGAATTCCGTACGCGCAGCCGCCCACCGGCCCGCTGCGGCACCGGCCGCCGCTGCCCCCGTCGCCGTGGATCGGCGTGCGGGACGCCACCGCCTTCGGCGCGCGGGCGATGCAGACCGTGTTGCCGGCCGGGGTGATTCCCGGTCCGCGACCGGCCGCTGTGGACGATCCACAGCGGATGAGCGAGGACTGCCTCTACGTCAACGTGTGCGCTCCCGCCCGCCCGTCCGCGACGCCGCGGCCGGTGTTCGTGTGGATCCACGGCGGCGGCTACATGACCGGCGCCGGGCCGGACGGCATCGGCGACGGCGAGACGTTCGTGCGCAACCACGACGTGGTCGTCGTGACCTTCAACTACCGGCTCGGGGCGTTCGGCTTCTTCGACGACACCAACTGCGGTGTGCTGGACCAGGTCGCCGCGCTGCGATGGGTGCGGGACAACATCGCCGCGTTCGGCGGGGATCCGCGTCAGGTCACCGTCGGCGGGGTTTCCGCCGGGGCCAAGAGCGTGGCCACCCTGATGGCCGTGCCGGCGGCAGCTGGGTTGTTCCAGCGGGCCATTTCCCAGAGCGGGGGCGGTGATCACGTGACGACGGCTGCGGTCGCCCGCGCCACCGCCGACCGGTTGGGGATCGACCGGCGGCGGATCCCGGTTGTGCCGGCGGGGGAGTTGCTCGCCGCGCAGCAGACCGTGTCGCCGCCGATGTACGGCGTGTGGACGTGGCGTCCCGTGGTCGGCGGCTCCGTGCTGCCTGACGTTCCCGTCCGCCGGATCGCCTCGGGTTCGGCCGCCAAGGTCGCTTTGCTTGCCTCCAGCGCAGTCAATGAGGCCGGCACCTTCGTCGGTCTTGACCCTCGCGCCGCTTTGCCGGCTCCTCGCGTGTTGACCGAGGCCTTCGGTCCTGCCCGTGCCGGCGAAATCCTTGCCGTGTATGGGGATGACCTGGTTGGCGTGATGACCGATGAGCGGTACGGCATCCCCACGCTCCGGCTCGTCGACGCCCAGTCCCGCTACGCGCCCACTTGGCGCTACCTGTTCGACGGCGCCCTGCCCGGCGCCGTTCGGGCCGCCCATGGCACCGACGTCGTCTTCGCGTGGGCCGTCGGCGGCGGCGACCTCGGCGACCCCGCCGCGACTTCGCTGTCCCAGACCATGCACGCCGCCTGGGGTTCATTCGTCCGCGACGGCAAGGCCCCTTGGACCCCTTACGACACCACCTCCCGCCCCACCATGATCATGGCCTCCCCGCCCCGCCTGGAGGACGACCCGGCTTCCGCCCGCCGCCAGGCCTGGGGCGACCTGACCTGGCCCTCCGGCACCTGGTTCTGACCGCGAGTCCCGCTCTCGGGCAGTCATGAACTCAACACATGCTTGCCCGAGAGCGGGACTCGCGGGGGTTCAGGTCGTCAGATAGCGCGCGGCGACGGCGTCGTTGTGGCGGGTCAGCAGCTCGGCGAAGGTGCGCAGCTCGTCCGGCGTCCAGTCGCCGAGCAGCTCCGCCGACACGGTCAGCCGGCGCTGCCGGGTCAGGGCCATCAGCTCCAGCCCCAGCTCGGTCGGCGCGATGATGCAGCGTCGACGGTCGGTGGTGTCGTGGATCTTCGTCACGAGCTCGCGGCCCCGCATGCCGGTGACCTGCCGGCCCGCGGTGGACGGGTCCAGGCCCAGCGCGCCGGCCAGCGTGCTGATGTCGACCGGGCCGAGGAGGTCCAGGGTGCGCAGCAGCAGGTACTCGGACTTGTCGAGCTCCTTGTACACCTCGCTGCGCCGCCGGAGCAGCTCGAAGTTGCGCGCGAGCACGGCCGTGGCCAGCTCGACCACGTCCAGCGCCGCCGCCGCGTCCGTCATGGGGCCCTCCGCGAAAGATGCCGGTACGACACCGGTAATTAGCGGTATGGTACCGGCATCGAGGAATGGGGGCCTGGATGACGCTCGCGCTGAGCGAGGTGCGGGATCGGGTGGTGGCGTCCGACCCGGGGTTGAGCCGGTTGTGGTCGGCGGCTTCGGCGACGTTCGCGATGGCCAGCGGGCTGGCCGTGGAGTTCGGGTTCGCGCTGCTCACCGGGGCGAACGCGATGGGAACCCTGATCGCCATGCTGCTGGGCGCGGTGGTGGCGATGATGGGCGCGATGGCGCTCGGCTCCGGCAGCGCGTGGGCCAAGACCCGCACCGCCGCGCTGTTTCCGGTCGCCTTCGGCATCGGCATGCTGGCCGGCGCGTTTGTCGACGGCAACACCGATCTCATGCTGGCCGTGTTCGTCGCGGTGATGTTCGCGGCCGTATTCGTGCGCCGGTTCGGCGTCGACTTCTTCTTCTACGGCTTCATGGGCTGGATGGGCTACTTCTTCGCGGCCTTCCTGCACGCCACCGTGGCCATGCTGCCCGGGCTGCTGATCACCGTGATCGTGGCGACGGTGTGGGTGCTGCTGCTGTCGGTCACCGTGCTTCGCGTGAACTCCGCCAAGACCTTGGCCCGGGTCGTGCGGGCCTTCGACGCTCGGGCCCGTGCCGTCTCTCGCGCCACCTCAGACCTGTTGTCCTGCACCGATTCCCGCCGCTTCGACCGGTTACGCCGTCGTCTGCACGCCCGCCTGGCCGGTGTCACCGAGGCGGCCCTGATGGTCGAGGGTTGGTCTGCCGAGCCCGGTGCCCTGCCGGCAGGCGCCTCACCGTCTCGCTTACGCCGCAAGCTGATCGACGCCCAGCACGCCCTGGATCAACTCGTCACCGCCGCCGAGGCCCTCGTCGGCACCGACCATGCCCGCGCTGCCGCCCGGGTCGCCGACCGTCTGGCCCGCCGTGACGACCGCCGCGCCGCCGAGCTGGCCCGGGTCCTGCCGGATGAGCACTTTGCCGTCGCCGTAACGGAACTGGTGGCCATCGCGTCCGGTTCCGACGACACCACCGACGACGTGCTCGACGAGTTCGAGCCGTCCATCTCCCTCGCCTTCGGCGCCCTGCCCGGCTCTCCCGCCGTCGCCAAGGACGTGCCCGCCCGTGGCGGCCACTGGAATCCCTTGGCCCGCTTGGACATGACCACCCGTCAGGCCATCCAGGTCGCCGTCGCCGGCGCGTTGGCCATCGTCGCCGGCGAGGCCCTGTCGCCCGCCCGCTACTACTGGGCCGTCATCGCCGCCTTTGTCATGTTCGCCGGCACCGCCACCCGCACCGAGACCTTCGTCAAGGGCCTCAACCGCATCGCCGGCACCATGTTCGGCCTCGTCGCCTCCGTGCTGTTCGCCGAGATCACCGCCGGCAGCACCGCCGGCGTGCTGGCCGTGATCGTCGGCAGCATGTTCCTCGGCTTCTACCTGCTGCGGATCTCCTACCTGTACATGATCTTCTTCGTCACCGTGATGGTCGGGCAGCTCTACAGCGTCCTCAACGAGTTCTCCACCGACCTCCTGGTGCTGCGCCTGGAGGAGACCGCCATCGGCGCCGCCATCGGCTTCCTGGTCGCCCTCGTCGTGACGCCTCTGTCCACAAAGGACACCGTCCGCAGCGCTCGTGACGCCGTGCTCACCGCCCTGGCCGACCTGCTCGATGCCGCCGCCGACCGCCGCGACCTCGACGCCGTCAGCCGCACCTTGGACACCAGGCTCTGGCAGCTGGCCCTGGTCGCCCGGCCCCTGACCGTGCCCATGCTCAACGGCACCGTCTCCCCGCGCACCCGCCACCGCCTCGCCCTCTACGCCTCCCTCGGCATGCACGCCCGTGCCCTCCGGCGCCCCGACCCCCAGCTCTCTCCCGCCTGCCGCTCCCTCGCCGACGCCGTCCGCCAGCTCATCGCCTCTCCCGTCGGCGCCGTCCAGCCCGCCGCCGAGGCCCCTCTCGCCGCCGCCGACGCCTCCCTCTTCTCACCCGGCGTCCCCTCCTCGCGGCCCCTCATCCACCTCCGCCACGTCCTGCGTGAACTCAGCGGCCTCCCCCTCGCCGGCGGCTCCGTCGCCGGCACCACCCGCCCCCACGCCTCCCTCAGCCTCCTCGACTCCGCCGGCCGCATGGTCGCCACCACCACCGCCGACTCCCACGGCCGCTACCACGTCACCGGCCTCCCACCCGGCCCCGTCACCGTCGTCGCCACCGCCTACCCACCCACCGCCCACCGCATCCGCCTCCGCACCGGCCAGGTCGCCCGCCTCGACGTCACCCTGGGCTGCGCCCACAGCCGCGAGCCATCGCCTACCCTTCCTGGGTGAGCTCGGATCCCTCACCGCATCAACACACGGCGGTCGGCCGCCAGGCGCCGCATGAGCGTCGTGCACGGATGTGGCTCGGCGGGATCCTCCTGCTGAGCGGCGCTTTCCTCGTCGGTGACACCACACACCGCCTCAATGTCGCGTGGACCCTGTTCGCACACTGGTGGCCGTGGGCGCTGATCGGTCTCGCCATCGTCAACGTCATGCGGCGCTTCCTCCGTGTCGAGTCGGTGCTCGCTCCCGGGCTGCTGATCCTCGTCTCCATCGTCTACCTGGCCCTCCAGCAGGGCATCGAGCCCGACCGCGTCATCAACTTCGTCGTGCCGCTCGCGACTTTGATCGGCGGCTTGGCGCTGTTGGCCTCCATCGGTTCGACCGCAGGCCGGTCGTGGACCCGGGTCCTGCTCACCGGCCGGGTCGAGGCCACGCCGCCGGTGAGCACCACCCTGTGCCCTCGGGCCCTTCTCTGCGAGAACCTGGTGGATCTGACCAGCTGCCCGGGCAATCCGGAGGGGATCACCATGAACGTCACGGTCGTGCTGGGGCATGTGCAGCTGACCGTGCCGAAGGACTGGGAGCTCGACCTCGACGACAGCGGCCGGCTGCTCACGGCCGTCCGCGACAGGACGACCGAACTACCCGAGGACAACCGCGCCGGCCTACTTCGGATCCACGTTCTCGGCTTCGGTGGCGTCGTCAGCATCGACCGCGCCTGAGTGGTCGTACTCGGGTAGGTAGTCCAGGTTTCTCGCGGACCGGTCGCGATCCCCGGTCATGTCCTCGGAGACCCGGAGGAAAAGGGAGAGCCGTTCGAACGTCCTGTGTTCCTCGCTCGGAGTCCTCGGCATGGGGTAATGCAGCGCCTTCAACATGTCGAACCGGTGCAGGTCGTAGGCGGCCCGCAGATAGGTGCTGTACTGGACGGCCGCGGCCACCGCCCCCGTGTAGCAGACACCGGTCAACACCAGGCCCAGCGCGGGAATCCAGTAGTGGACCGGTTCGCGCCACAGGCCGGCGATGGCCAAGGCGGTGGCCAGGAAAAAGCTGATGGTCAGGTTGGCCGCGGTGTCGACGGAATCCTGGGACGCGTTGTGCACGGCGCGGAACCGATCGGACAGCTGCGGGAAGAGCCGGGACCAGGACGCCAACGTGTTCAGGCCATAGCGTTCGCCGGCCGTGACCTCGCCCGCGCGCAGGGCGTTGCCCAACGCCGTCGGCAGCAGCTGCTCGCTCTGCGCGCCTTCGGGATAGCGGTTGAGCCGAGCGAGAACCCTTCGGTGTTCGATGCGCCGCCGCGCCACGAGCCGGTGCCGCGACGCTTGTTCGGTCAGATTCAGGCCCGGCCCGGACACCGGGTTCGGCTGGCTCAGCGCGATGTGCCGACTCCTCAAGGCGTCCAGCCGGCGGCGTTGCCATTCGACGACCAGGGGTGCGATCCGAGCCGTCACCAGCCAACCGTCCCAGTAGCCCTCCAGCATCCGGACGAGCCTGAGCTGAAAGGGTTGCAGCACGGCCGAGACGACCACGATGGCCGCCACCACGAGCAGCAGCCCGAAGGAGTCATTGGCCAGCGCGGTGGGCGCGGCCTTGCCCCAGTCGGTGTGTCCGGCGAAGCTGCCGGCCTTCAGCAGCGCCCAGAGCGTGCCCAGCGGAATCGCCGTCGGCACGATCATCGTCATCAGCAATCGCCCGAACGACGCCGCGGTCGTGGTCAGCAAGGACGTGAACCACATGGCTACTCCTGGGCCGTCGGGACAACGTCCGCGGGGTCGAGCGGCGACTTGTCGAATGCCGCGCGGGGGATCACGAAACTCGGCGCCGGCTCGGTCCACAATCGGCCGTCACGGTTAAAAGCACAGCGGTGGGCGTAGTAGCTGGTGTTGTCGGCGAACACCAGCCCGTAGTTGCACTTGTCGCACAACAGCACCCGCCGCTCCGTTCGCACGTGCCGTAGGCGACACCTGCGCTCGGTGTGTTCGTGGTGCATACGGAACTCGAACGCGGTCCGGCAGGGAAAGCAGACGTTGACCCAGTAGACGGGCGGGAGCCGATCGGGGTGCACTCCGCGCAACGTGCCCTCGAACTGGCTGCCCTGGTTGAGCAGCATCGCCCGGAGGAGTCGAGCCGGCCGCATGCTCTCACCGCCTGACGCCGGGGACGGTACGGGCTACGAGAGTACAAGCGACCCCTGGTCGTCCATGGGGATCGCCGGGGGCAGCCAACCCGAAAGGAGCAGCGTCAGGTCGTCCACGTGAGGCGGGCGGCGGCGCTCAAAAAAGCAGGCGCACCCGTCCAGCCGGGTACGCCTGCCGTCAAACCTGTCGTGACTGCGTCAGTGCACGCTGTGCAGCTCCGCGACGGCGGCGAAGCCGTTGCGGAAGTTGGCGTCCACCGTGGCGACCTCGGCCGCCGAGGGGATCGCGTTCTTGCACGCGGTGCCCGGTCCGTGCCCGGACATCACCTCGGAGCAGGGACCCGTGTAGTCGTCGGGCAGCCCGAGGTTGTGGCCGAACTCGTGGGTGAGGATCCGGGTCGGGTCGAAGCCCTGCGCGACCTGCTGGCGGTCGATGTAGATGTCGCCGTGGCCGTGCCCGTCGGTGTTGGTGTAGGAGCCGCCGCCGTTGATCTCGTGCAGCCTGATGGTGGCGGTGCCGCCGGACACCAGCTGCACGTTCTTCAGCCGGGTGTCCCAGTTCTTCACGGCCTGGACCACCTGGGCCGAGTAGTGCGTGATCCCGCTCGCGCTGTAGTGCAGGGTGACCACGGTCGGCGCCGCGTCCGCGGGCGCGGCGAAACCGATGCCGGCCAACGGGAGCAGGGTGGCGGCGAGGCCGAGGGCCAAACGTCGAAGCATTCTCGTCACTCCTCTGGCATGGACGTGCGGTCAGCCTCGCAGCGCGCGATGTGACGCAGCCACCTGCGATCGTCGGGGCGCGTTCACCGTTGACCCGGGTAATTTGCCGGTATGAGCCTGCCCGAGGAACTCTCGCTGACGGTCGACGGACCGGTGGCCACGCTGACGATCGACCGCCGGGCCAAGCGAAACGCCTTCGCGCTGCGGATGTGGCAGGCGATCCCGGACGTGGTGCGCGCGGTCGAGGACGACGAGACGGTGCGGGTGCTGGTGGTCCGCGGCGCGGGTGACGGCCCGTTCTCGGCCGGGGCGGACATCGCCGAGTTCCAGACCGTGCGCAAGGGCGAGGAGGCCGCGGCGGCGTACTCGGAGGTCGTGCACGAGGCGGAGCGGACATTGGCAACGATGTCAAAGCCGTCGGTCGCGCTCATTCAGGGCTGGTGCGTGGGCGGCGGCTGCGAGCTCGCTTTGGCCTGCGATATCCGAATTGCCGACAATACGGCCAAGTTCGGCATCACGCCGTCGAAACTGGGCGTGGTCTACCACCAGATGTCCACGGCCCGTGTGGTGGAAACGGTCGGCGCGGCCTGGGCCCGCTACATCCTGTTCACGGGCGAGCTGCTCGACGCCGAGGTGGCCCTGCGCATCGGACTCGTGCACGAGGTGCACCCGGTGGAAGAGGTCGCCGCCAAGGCCTATGCCCTGGCCGCAACCCTGGCCCAGCGCGCCCCGATCACCTTGGCCGGGGCCAAACAGCTGATCGCCCGCGCCGTGGCCGGTGAGGCCGCAGAGGACGAGTGGTCACAGCGCTGGTACCGCGCCTCCTACGCCAGCCGCGACTACGCCGAGGGCGTCAGCGCCTTCGTGGAGAAGCGCCGGCCGGACTTCACCGCGATCCCCTGGCCCAAGCTCGACCAGGACGGTGCCCCGGCCTGATGCAGGGAAGGACGCCTTACCCGCGGTCAACGAGGGTAAGGCGTCCTTCCCTGCATGAAGAAGGTCAGGCGGTGGCGGCGTCGAGGGGGTGCGACTCGAAGAAGGACCACATGATCTCGTTGGGGTCGAGCTTCGGGACGGTGTAGCCCTTGGCCATCGAGTCGGGCGTGCCGGGCCACATGTGCCGCTGGCCGGTGACCGTGTACAGCACGACCTGGCGGCCGTTGTCGCAGTTGCCGTAGGTGGTGCTGATGACACCGTTGACAACCTGCTTCTGCACGCCCTTGTCGCAGTGGTCGGCGGCGGCCCAGCGCTGGGCGGCGACCGGCACGCTGTAGGACCAGTAGATCTGCTTGCTGCCGTTGTACGGGTTGGTGCCGTCGGAGGTGCCGTGGAAGGACAGCACCGACTCCGACCGGCCCAGCTTGCAGTTGCCGGGCATGCGCAGCCCGGACATCGGGGCCACGGCGGCGATCTGGCCGGACAGCTCGCAGCCGACCTGCGAGGCCATCCGCGCGCCGCCGGAGAAGCCGGTGACGTAGATGCGCTTGGTGTCCACGCACAGCGCCTTGTTCATGGCGGCGATGGCGTCCCGCATGAACTGCATGTCGTTGGGCGCGCCCTTGGGCACCGGTCGGCCGCTCATCAGCGGCACCCCGGGCACGTTCCAGGCGAAACCGTGGGACTTGCCGGCGATGAACGGAATGCCGGCCTGCGGCGCGACGACCACGAAGCCGTGTTTGTCCGCGGTGGCCGCGATTTCCGAACCGGCCAGCTGCTGCAGCGGGGTGCTGCCGCTGCCGTGCAGGTCGATGACCATCGGCATCGGCTTGCCCGGCTTGTGCCCGTGCGGGTAGTAGACGACGACGGTGCGGCGCATCCCGTCGGACATCACATGCTGGGTGCTCAGGCCGGCCGGCACGTCGGGCTTGGCGCAGGTGTTGCCGCCACTGGCGGCGGCGACCGCGGCCTGCGGGGCGGGCTTGATCGAGGAACCCTCGGTTACGCCGGCCGCGCACGCGGAGGCGGTCAACGCGACCAGGACCGCGCTCGTGGCGAGCACGGTAAGGCGCGTGGCGGCGGCGGTACTCATCGGCGGTTCCTCTGGCGGCGGCGGTGGGGCCGACGGCGTCGTCGACGGTCGGCCTCAATCTACGTTAAGAAGTTTCTGAATTTTCCCTGTAGACGTGTTATCCGCCGGTGGGGTTGCAGGCGTTTCGCCTGACAACGTTGTCATCCGCCGTTTGTGGCCGGGATTACACGGTCCGCGGGCGCAGCAGGTCGGCCAGGCCGATCCGCTCGTAGAAGTCCGAGCGCAGCCGGTCGGCCACCCCGTTGACGACCTCGGCGCCGTCCTGCGACGGGTCGATGTGGGTGCGCAGCGGGCGCTTGCCGTACGGGGTGTCGACCACGCGGACCACGGCCCTGGCCACCTCGGACGGGTCGGCGTCGGCCGGCTCCAGCTCGTTGAGCTTGGCCGTGATCTGCGCGGTCAGGCCCGAGTAGAACTCCTCGTACGCCTCGACCACACCCGTGTCGGCCGGCCGGCCCGAGTTGGCGAAGTGGTTGGTGCCGCCGGTGAAAGCGCCGGGCACGATCAGCGAGGTCTCGATGCCGAACCGGGCCAGCTCGACCGCGTAGCTCAGGGCCAGCGAGTCCATGGCCGCCTTGGCCGCGAAGTACGGGCCCAGGTAGGGCGGCGTGCCGGCGCGGGCCGAGCTGCTGCTGCTGTTCCAGACGACCAGGCCGTGGTGGGCGGCGCGCATGTGCGGCAGGACGGCGCGGTTGACGCGCTGCGAGCCGAGCACGTTGGACTCGTACAGCTCGGCCAGCTGCTCCGGGGTGAAGGCCTCGGACGGCCCCAGCACCATGTGGCCGACGTTGTGGAACAGGACGTCGATGCGGCCCTCTTCCTCGATGACCCGCGCCACCGCGGCGTCGACGGAGGCCTGGTCGGCCACGTCCATCTCGACCGCCCGCAGGTTGACGTCGTTGTCCTTCGAGTACTGCTGGATCTGGGTGACTTTGTCGGCGTTGCGGCCGGCGGTGGCCCGCATGCCGGCGTACACGGTGTGGCCGGCGTCGGCCAGCCGGTGGGCGCTCATCCAGCCGAACCCGCTCGATGCCCCGGTGACGACGACGATCTGGCTCTCGCTCATGGTGTCCGCTCCTCGGTAGTTTTGTGGACGTTGTGTACATATAATCACCCATGGAGACACTGTGTCCATATAGTTCGGTGTGACGGGGGTCACTGGCAGTGGGGGGTGATCTCCCGCGCGGCGCGGAAACGCTGCACGCGGGGCCCGACGCGGGGGCTTTACCTGTCGTTGAGCGGCGCCTGTGGGTAGGTTGGCGCCGATTTCGCACCGAGGGACTCGGGTGACGCTGCCCGATCGGTCCACGATGTCAGGAGCCTCCATGAGCAGAACCCGGATCGCCGGGATCGTGCTGGCCGCGGCCGCGGCGGTCGCCATCACCGCCATTCCCGCCGCCAATGCCGTGCCCCAGTCGCCGGAGTACGGCGCTTCGTACGGACCGACGGTGATCGGCCACCGCGGCGCGTCGGGCTACCGGCCCGAGCACACGCTGGCCTCCTACGAGCTGGCGGCGCGCATGGGCGCCGACTACGTCGAGCCCGACCTGGTGTCCACCAAGGACGGTGTGCTGGTGGCCCGGCACGAGCCGGAGATCGGCGGCACCACGGATGTGGCTCAGCACCCGGAGTTCGCCAGCCGCAAGACCACCAAGATGCTCGACGGCGTCCCGCTGACGGGCTGGTTCACCACCGACTTCACGCTGGCCGAGTTGAAGACGCTGCGCGCGGTGGAGCGCCTGCCCCAGGTGCGGCAGCGCAACACCGTCTACGACGGCCGCTACCAGATCCCGACCTTCCAGGAGGTCATCGACCTGGTGAAGCGCCTGGACAAGGAGCTGCACCGGGACATCGGCATCTACCCGGAGACCAAGCACCCCACCTTCTTCAAGGCCGAAGGCCTGCCCACCGACCAGAAGCTGGTGGACGCGCTCAACCGCAACGGCCTCAACCGCCCGGGCGCCAAGGTGTACGTGCAGTCGTTCGAGGTGTCCAACCTCAAGTGGCTGCACCGCCAGCTGCGGGTGCCGCTGATCCAGCTGACCGCGGTCGAGGGCCGGCCGTACGACTTCACGGTGGCCGGCGACAAGCGCACGTACGCGGACATCACCTCGGCCGCCGGCATGCGGGAGATCGCGACCTACGCGCAGGGCGTCGGCCCGGACAAGAACGAGATCATCCCGTGGGACGCCACGGGCCATCTGGGCCGGCAGACGTCGTTCGTCAAGGACGCGCACGCGGCCCGCCTGAAGGTGCACCCGTACACGTTCCGGCCGGAGAACGTGTTCCTGCCGGCGGACTTCCGCTCGTCGGCCGACCCGACGGCCTACGGCAACCTGTTCGGCGAGATCGAGACGTACCTGCGGGCCGGCATCGACGGCTTCTTCACCGACACGGCCGATATCGGCATCGTGGCCCGCGACGAGTTCCTGAAGGGCTGAGCTGAAGGAGCTGGAGCCCCTGTCCGGGGGGTAGGCAAGGGCTCCAGCTTGTCGCCGGCCACCAGGGGGGATTGGCAGCGGCGTCGGCCAGCTTAGGGCCAATGCGACCGGCATGTGGCCGCATTGGCAGAACTCATCCGGTGGTCGAGAGCAGCTGGGCCAGCGCGGCGTCCACGCCGCTGCCGTTCTGCACCGACGCGAGGCTGCCGCCGGTGTCCTGGGCGATGCCGCTGAGCTGGTCGTGGTCCACGTTCCCGCCCACGGCGATGATGTTGACGGAGACCGGCCGCTTGCCGTCCTTGAGCTGGCCGAGCTGGGTCCGCAGCTGGTCGACCGTGAGCCCGCCGTCGTTCTTCCCGGCCACGACCACGACGACCCGGTTGTGCTTGCCGTCCTGGTAGTTGGCCAGCACCGACTGGTAGACGGCGAGAATGCTGGCGTACAGCTGGCTGCCGTTGCCGGGGGTGAGCTTGTCGATGCCGGCGTGCAGCTGGTCGACGCCCTGGTCGATCCGCACCACCGGCACGAGCTGCTTGTACGGCTTGTTCCCGTCCAGGCCCGCGGCGTAGGCCCACAGCCCCATCGAGCCGGACACCGTCCGGTTGACCTCGCCCGTCAGGGCGTTGCGCACGGCCTTCACGCCGTCGGCCCCCATCGCCGGCGAGGTGTCCACCAGCACCGACAGCACCTCGTTGCCCAGGGCCGCGGCCGTCCAGCTGGCCGAGATGTCCTGGGTGGTGGTGGCGTCGGCCGGGACGAGGGTCTGCGAGATCGCCGGCCAGCGCATGCCGGTGGCGTCGGTCGGATGGTCCGGCGTCGCCGCGACCCGCAACCCGGCGGTGGCGAACAGCTTCTGCTGCGGGCCTTGCCGCACGAAGTCCCGGAACTGTTGCGCCGCCTTGTTCTGGGTCTGGCTGACCCAGCTGCCCGACAGCGTGACGAACGGGAAGTCGGCGGCCGGGCTCGCGCCGCCCATCGCCACCTCGTACAGCGGCGTCGCCGGCTTGGGCGCGCCGTCCTTGCCGAGGTTGCGCCGGTAGAGGTCGACCTCGGTCACGGGGACGGCGCCGTAGCTGGCGGTGCCGATGTCGGCCGCCTTGGCCAGGCCGTCCAGCGCGTCCAGGGTGTCGGCCGGCGCGCCGGAGGCCCGGGAGTTGGCCAGCTTGGCGATGGTGTCCTTGACGCCTGGCTGGGCCAGCATGTCCGTGGTCACCGGGCCGGTGCCGTTGGCCGTGGCGCCGGCCAGCGCCGACTGGACGGCCAGCGCGCTGGCCGGGTTGGTGGCCGGATCCGGCACCGCGAGCCGGAACTTGCCCCACTGCGGCTTGCCGTAGCCGGACCAGCCGTTGGGCGCCGACGTCAGCCCCGGCAGGTCGGTCCACTGCACCAGATTGCCGCTGGCCAGCGCGTCCGCGCCGGACTGCTGGGTGGCCAGCACGACCGGGCTGGTGGCCACCGACTGCGGCTGGGTGCTGACGATGGAGTTGTTCTGCGCGGTCAGCCGGTTGGCCCACAGCATGGAGTCCGGCAGCCAGGCCGCCGGCTGCTCGCCGAGCTTGTCGGTGTTCCACTTGGTGGTCAGCCCGGTCAGCACGGTCTGCGACTCCACCGACTGCACCTGGAGCCGGACGCACGAGTCGTCGATGACCGGGTGCGTCTCGGTCCAGCGCTGGGCCGCGTCCCGCACCGGCTGCGCGATGCTCGGTGTGACGGCCACCCGCAGCACCACGTCGCCGTTGGTGCAGCCGTTGGCCTCGGCGGCGGCGCGCCGCTCCAGCACGCCGCCCAGCCAGGTCCACGCCAGCCAGCCCAGCAGGATCAGCACCACCAGGCCGGTGATCGCGACCGGCCACTTGGCCAGGCGCCGCCGCACCCTCGTCACCAGTGCGCGGTGTCGAGCCATCACGTCCCTCTCCGAGCGCCAGGTGTCACTCCCCAAGGGGTCAAGTTGACTCACTGGGTGTGACATCAGCGTCATGAAAGCGCAGATTCTGCCCTACGCGCGAAGAACACGGTGCCCGATCGAGGGTACCGGGACACCCTGGGTCACTTTCCGCCCACGTGGGTCCCGTCCCGGACCGTGCCGACGTACTCCTCGACCAGGTCCTCCAGGGCCACCACGCCCAGCTGCTGGCCGTCGGCGTCGACGGCCCGGGCCAGATGGCTCTGGGCCCGCCGCAGCGCGGCCAGCGCGTCGTCCAGCCGGGCGTCGGCCGGCAGTTCCGGCAGGCCACGGACCCGGTTGCGCGGCACCGGCGTCGACGGCGGCTGATCGGCCAGGTCCAGCACGTCCTTGACGTGCAGGTAGCCGGCCAGCCGTCGGTCGGCGGCCAGCAGCGGGAAGCGGGAGAAGCCGGTCGCGGCCACCGCCGCCGCCACGTCGCCGACGGTCGGCTCCGCCGGCACGGTGGTCAGCCGGTCCAGCGGCACCAGCACGTCGTTGACGGTGCGGGCGGCCGAGGACAGGGTCTTGGCCAGCCGCCGGTGCTCCGGCTCGTCCAGCAGGCCCTCCTGCCGGGACTCGCCCAGCAGCGACGCCAGCTCGTCGGGCGTGTAGGCGCCCTCCAGCTCGTCCTTCGGCTCGACCTTGATCAGCCGCAGCACCGCCTGCGACATCACCGTGAACGCGTTGAGCAGCGGCCGGGTCAGCCGGCAGAAGGCGAAGTGCACCGGCACCAGCCACAGCGCCGCCCGCTCCGGGCCGGCCAGCGTCAGGTTCTTCGGCACCATCTCGCCGATCACCGTGTGGCAGAACGACACCAGGGCCAGCGCCACCACGAAGGAGATGCCGTGCACCAGCGTCGGCGGCACGCCCAGCGGGGCCAGCGGCTCCTCCAGCAGACCGGCAATGGCCGGCTCGGCCAGCGCGCCCAGCGCCAGCGAGCACACCGTCACGCCCAGCTGCGCGCCGGCGATCAGCAGCGGCAGCTGGTGCCCGGCGCGGATCACCGTGCGGGCCCGCTGCTGCCCCAGCCGGGCCAGCTCCTCCAGCCGGTCGCGGCGGGCCGTGATGATCGCGAACTCAGCGCCGACGAAGAAGCCGTTGCCCAGCAACAAAAGGATGGTCAGCAACAGCGCGAGGACGTCGTTCACGCCGTCACCTCGCTCGGGATCGTCGCGGGCACTTCGCCGACCTTGGCCACCCGCAGCTCCGCGATGCGGTGCCGGTCCATCGCCATCACCGTGATCCGCCAGCCGTCCACACGCAGTTCGTCGCCCACCTCGGGGATCTCGCCGAGCCGGGTCAGCACCAGGCCAGCCAGGGTCTCGTAGTCGCCGTCGGGCATGCGGAAGCCGGTGGCCTCGGCCACCTCGTCCTCCCGCAGCAGCCCGGACACCATCCAGCTGTCCCTGCCCAGCGGCCGCACCGGCGCCACCTCGCGCCGGTCGTGCTCGTCGCGGACGTCGCCGATGATCTCCTCGACCAGGTCCTCCATGGTCACGATGCCGGCGGTGCCGCCGTACTCGTCGACCACGATGGCGATCTGCAGCCCGGAGCCCAGCCGCTCCAGCAGCGCGTCGGCCTCCAGGCTCTCCGGCACCGTCGGCACGGGCCGGATCAGCGCCGACAGGGGCGTGGTCGCGCGCTGCGCGGCCGGCACGCCGAAGACCTGCTTCACGTGCACGACACCGCGAACGTCGTCGAGATCGCCGTCGTGCACCAGGAAACGCGAGAAGCCGGTGCGCAGCGCGGCGTTGACCAGGTCGAGCACGGTGTCGTCGCCGCGCAGGGCCTCGACCTGCACGCGGGGCGTCATCAGCTCGTCGGCCGTGCGGTCGCCGAACCGCAGCGAGCGGTCCAGCAGCGTTGCGGTGCCCTGGTCGAGGGTGCCGTGCGCGGCGCTGGAACGGACCAGCGAGCCCAGCTCCTGCGGCGACCGCGCGGATCGCAGCTCCTCGGCCGGTTCCACGCCGAAGCGCCGCACGATCCAGTTCGCGGTGCCGTTGAGCACGGTGATCGGGGCCTTGCACGCCCGTGAGAACGCGTACTGGAAGCCGGCCACCGCGCGGGCGGTCTGCATCGGACGGGCGATCGCCAGGTTCTTCGGCACGAGCTCGCCCAGCACCACCGACAGCGCGGACGCCAGCAGCAGCGCCAATGCCGCGCCAACGGCCTCGGCCCCGCCGGGCGGGATGCCGATCGCCGTCAGCGGCGCCTCGATCAGGTCGGCCAGCGCCGGCTCGGCCAGCGCGCCGGTGACCAGGGTCGCCAGCGTGATGCCCAGCTGGGCGCCGGAAAGCTGGAACGACAGCGTGCGGTGCGCCTTCTGCACGGCGCGGGAGCGCGCGTCGCCGAGTTGGGCGACGGCCGTGTCCACCTGGCTGCGTTCCAGGGTGGTCAGGGAGAACTCCGCCGTGACGAACAGCGCGTTGGCCGCGGTCAGCACCAGGACCGCGAGCAGGCAGAGGACGGCGAAAAGGTATCCGGTCATCGGGGACTCACGTCCGTGACCGGGGTCGTATCGCAGCCGGGGCTTTCCCCCGGCTCACTACTGTGGCCAGGTGACCGCGCGTCAGGCACGGAAACAGTCACTCCTCAGATGGTGAACAACGTGACACGTCAGCTGCCAGTGTAAGGGCTGCGTATATGCGTCGGCCGGACAACCACGTCCCTGTCACCAGGATTTCTTCGAGCGACGTGTGCTGTGGGTCACCATTCAGGCACACCAGGTCAGCGCGGCGGCCGACGGCGATCTCGCCCCACGTGTGCTCGGCCTGCGCCTGCCACGCCACGCCCGTGGTCTGCGCGGCGAACGCTTGCGCGACGTCCAACCGCTCGCCCGGCAGCCACTCCCGTCTCGTGGCGATCCGCAGGCCTTCGAGCGGATCGGCCGGGCTGACCGGCCAGTCGCTGCCGAACGCCAGCCGCGCGCCGAGGCGGGCCAGCGTCGCGAACGGGTACTGCCGGTCGGCGCGCGCCGGGCCGAGGCGGGGGATGGTGAGCTCGGTCATCAGGGGATCGCTCTGGGCCCACTGCGGCTGCACGGTGGCGATCACGCCCAGCTCCGCGAACCGGGGCACGTCCGCCGGATCCGCCACCTGCACGTGGGCGATCACCGGCCGGCGGTCCCAGTCCGGATTGGCGGCCCGTGCCTGTTCGATGGCGTCCAGGGCGGCCCGGACGGCGGCGTCGCCGATGGCGTGCACGTGGATCTGGAACCGTTCGCCGTCGAACGCCGTGACCGCGGCGGCCAGCTCCGACGGCGACCACACCGGCATTCCGTGCGACTGCGGTACATCCGCGTACGGTTCGAGCATCGACGCCGTGCCGGTCTCGATCACCCCGTCGGCGAAGAACTTCACGGTGCGGGCGGTGACCAGGTCCCGGCCGTAGCGCTGGCACCGCTCTCGCTGCCGGTCGAAGGCCGAGATCTGTTCCCGCCAACGGTCGGGATCGGCCCGCTGGGCCAGATCCGCGCGGAACGTCAGACATTCCCGTTCCACGGCAAGGAGATAGGCGTCCACCATCGCCGGCTCGACCCACGCGTCCTGCACCCACGTCACGCCCACTGCCGCATACACGCGGCCGGCTTCTTCCAACGCCGCAACGAGATCGTCCGGTTCGCGGGCCGGGATCAGGTCCAGCACGAGATCGCAGGCGTGCCACTCCAGCAGCGTGCCCAGCGGGCTGCCGTCGGCGCGTCGGAGAATCCGACCCAGCCGCGGATCCGGTGTGTCGCGGGTGATGCCGGCCCGTTGCAGGGCAAGGCTGTTGCACCACACGGCGTGGTAGTCGCGGGACCGCAGCGCCACCGGCCGGTCCGGCACGGCGGCGTCCAGCCACCGCGCGTCGAAGGCGCCGTCCGGGGCCAGGGCCGGGTCGTAGCTCGCGGCCAGGATCCAGCCGTCGCCGGGATTTTCCGTCGCCCACCGGGCAACCTCGGCGACAATATCGTCCACAGTGGACTGATCGGTGATCGACGGCCCCTGCCGCTCCAGCCCGCCGAGCACCGGATGCGCGTGCCCGTCGCCGAACGACGGCAGCAGCAGGCCGTCGCCCAGGTCGACGACGTCGGTGATGCCCAATTCCTCGGCATCCGGCCCGACGGCGACGATCCGGTTGTCGGCGATGGCCACCGACTGGGTGGAAGTCCGCAGCAGGATCAAATCTTGCGGGTGCTCTCTCGCAGCACGACCTCCGCCGCGATCCGCTCCGTGCGCGGGTCGCCGTCGTGGTCGCTCAGGGCCATGTGCGCCGCCCGCGCGCCCATCTCCTCCAGCGGCAGCCGAACCGTGGTCAGCGTGGGGGAGACGTCGCGCAGCGTCGGGATGTCGTCGAAGCCGGCCACCGAGATGTCGTCGGGCACCCGCACCCCGGCCGCCCGCATCGCCGCCATCGCGCCCAGCGCCATCACGTCGTTCACGGCGAACACGCACGTGGCGTCGGTGCTCTCGGCCAGCATCTCGGTCACCGTGTCGTAGCCGCCGTCGCGCGTGAACTCACCGTACCGAATGGACTGATCGGGCAGCTCGACGCCGGAATCGGCCAGCCCCGCCTTGAAACCCGCGACCCGGTCGCGGCTGGTCAGCAGCTCCGGCGGCCCGCCCAGCACCGCGAACTTGCGGTGCCCGAGCTCGGCCAGCGCCACCGCGAGCGCCTTGGCCCCGGCCCGGTTGCTCGGCACCACGGTGTCCACCGGCAGCTTGGCCTGCGACACGCAGGCCACCCGGCCGCCCTGCTCGGTGAAGGCGGCGATCTCCTCTGCCAGCTTGGCCGTGACGGAACGCTTGGTGGACCGGCTGCCGACCATCACCACCGCCTTGGCGCGATGCCCGCGCAGCGTGGCCAGCAGTTCCCGCTCCCGGTCCGGGCTGCGCGCGGTCGTGCCCAGCACCACGACCAGGCCCGCGTCCTCGGCCACTCTGGTGACACCGGCGGCGATGCTGGAGAAGTACGGGTCGGAGATGTCGTGCACCACCAGGCCGACCAGGGAGCTGCTGTTGCGGGCCAAGGCCTGCGCCGAGGCGTTGGGCAGGTAGCCCAGCGAGTCGGCGCTGGCCATCACCCTGTCCCGCAGCGGGTCGCTGACCTGCCGATCGCTGCCGTTGATCACCCTGGACGCCGTGGCCAGTGACACCCCGGCGTGCCGGGCCACCTCGGCGAGCGTGATCTGCCGTCCGGGCACAGGCCCACTCCCTTCGCCAACTGAACTGGGACAGTACCGGTGACCTGTGCCGCCGACGTGTCAGCGGGCCCGGCTCGTCGCGTCGAGGACCCGGGTTGTCACACGCCTGAGCGCGTCCGCGGTCGCCTTGATCGCCGGCCGACGACTCGTGCGCTCCCGCCACACCGTGAACAGCCGGCGCCTCGGCACCGGCTCCAGCGTCACCGCGACCACATTGTCCGGCAGCGGCGCGCGGCCGAGCCGGGGCATCAGCGCGATCCCGATGCCGGCGCGCAGGAACTCCAGCTGGCTCTGGTACTCGGGGACCACGTAGGACACCCACGGCTCGTGGCCGGTCGAGCGCACGGTGGCCACCAGCCAGTCGTGGCAGATCGATCCGGGCGGCTGGCACAGCCACCGCTCGTGCACCAGATCCTCGGCGGTGACGGCCTTTCGCCCGGCCAGCCGATGATCGGCCGGGACCAGGAGATCGGCCACGTCCTCGCCGATCACCTCGCGGGCCAGGTCGTCCGGCATGGCCAGCGGGGCGATCTGCCAGTCGTGCACCACGGCCACGTCGAGCTCGCCGCGGTGCACGGCCGTCACCGCTCCCGGCGGGTCGATCTCCACCACGGTCACGTCCAGCGCCGGGTGCTCGACCATCAGCTCCGACACCACCGACGGCAGCAGGCCGCGGCAGCCCGTCGCGAACGCGCCCAGCGCCACGCTGCCGACCGGTTTGCCGCGCTGCTCCTCCAGCTGGATCTCCGCCTGCTCGACCAGCTTGAGCACCTCGGCCGCGGTGTCGGCCAGCGCCTGGGCCGCGTCGGTCAGCACGACCCCGCGGCCGCGGCGCTCCAGCAGTGTGGTTTGCGTCTCCCGCTCCAGCTTGTTCAGCTGCTGCGAGATCGCCGACGGCGTGTAGCCCAGCGCCTCCGCCGCCCCGTTCACCGAGCCGTAGACGGCGATCGCGTGCAGGGCCCGCAGCCGAGCCAGGTCAATCATGTAGCGATGCTACCGCGAACCGTGAAGAACTATTTGCTGGTGCTTAACTGACCGGCCGCCGATCCTGGCGCCATGCACCCTCGTCACCTGCTCGCGGCGGTCCTGGTCGCCCTCATCTGGGGCGTCAACTTCGTGGTCATCGACATCGGCCTGGAGTCGTTCCCGCCGTTCCTGTTCACCGCACTGCGCTTCGCCGCCGCGGCCCTGCCCGCGGTGTTGTTCATCGGACGGCCGCAGGTGCGGTGGCGCTGGGTGCTCGCCGTGGGCACGGCGATCGGCGCCTTCCAGTTCGGACTGCTGTTCCTGGCCATCCACCTGGGCATGCCGGCCGGGCTGTCGTCGCTCGTGATCCAGACGCAGGCCGTGTTCACCATGGTGTTCGCGGCGCTGCTGCTGGGGGAGCGGCCGGGGCGTCGGCAGGTCGTGGGCATGGTGATCGCGCTGGCCGGCATCGCCCTGGTCGCCGTCGACTACGGGCAGGCCAGCCCGATCCTGGCGTTCGTGCTGGTGCTGGCGGGCGCGGTGAGCTGGGCGCTGGGCAACGTCGCCACCCGCAAGGCCGCGCCGCCCGACGCGTTCAAGTTCATGGTGTGGGTCAGCGTCGTGCCGCCGCTGCCCATGGTGGGGCTGTCGCTGCTGGTCGAAGGCCCCGAGCAGGATCTGGCGGCGCTGTCCCACCTGACCGTCTCGGCGCTGTTCTCGCTGGGGTACGTCGCGTGGCTGTCGACGCTCGTCGGTTACGGCCTGTGGGGGATGCTCATTCGTCGCTACGGCGCAACGGTCGTTGCTCCTTACTCTCTGCTCGTGCCCGTGTTCGGAATGTCGTCGTCGGCGCTGGTTCTGCACGAGAAAATGTCCGGACTCTCCATCGCCGCGGCCGGCCTCGTGATCGTCGGCGTCGCTCTGACCTCGGCGTTCGGCCAGAAGCTGACGGGGTGGCAACCGGGCTTCCGCGCCTCACGCTAGGGTGCGCCACACGACGTTGAGTGAACGTCGTATTCACTGTGAGTGCACCACGGGAGGTAGTCGGTTGAGCGCCACCGTTGAGAGCGCGAAGCCGCCCCAAAAGGGCTTCTTCGGGCATCCTGCCGCTCTCGGGCCGCTGTTCTTCACCGAGTTCTGGGAACGTGTCTCCTACTACGGGATGCGCGCGATCCTGCTGTTCTTCATGTACAGCAAGCTCAGCGACGGCGGACTCGGCCTCGATCCGACACTGGCCAAGAGCCTGATGTCGATCTACGGGGCCAGCGTGTTCATGTCGGGCGTGCTGGGCGGCTGGCTGGCCGACCGCATCCTCGGCTCGCGCCGGGCCGTGCTGTACGGCGGCGTGCTGATCATGTGCGGGCACATCGCGCTGTCGTTCCCCTCGGGCGTCGGCGCGCTGTACGTGTCGATGCTGCTGATCACCGTCGGAACCGGCCTGCTCAAGCCCAACATCTCCAACATGGTCGGCGGCCTCTACGACGAGAAGGACCGCCGCCGCGACGCCGGCTTCTCGATCTTCTACATGAGCACCAACCTCGGCGCCGTGGTCGCGCCGCTGCTGGTCGGCACGCTCGGCCAGAAGATCAGCTACCACCTCGGCTTCTCCGTGGCCGCCATCGGCATGTTCCTGGCCCTGGTGATCTACATCTTCGGCCGCAAGCGCCTGGCCGCCGTCGGCGACGCGCCCAGCAACCCGCTGTCCCCCGAGGAGCGCGGCAAGGTCTTCGGCCGCATCGCCATCGGCGCCGTGATCGTCGCCGCCGCCTTCGTGATCATCGCGGTGGCCGGGCTGTTCACCGTCACGCTCGTGATCAACGTGATCAGCGCGCTCGGCCTCATCCTGCCCGCGCTGTACTTCTACACGATGATCCGCAGCAAGCAGGTCAGCTCGGTGGAGCGGTCGCGGGTGATCGCCTACATCCCGCTGTTCATCGCCTCGCTGTTCTTCTGGATGATCGAGGAGCAGGGCTCGGTCGTGCTGGCCGACTACGCCGACAACCGCACCGACCTGCACGTCGCCGGGCTGCCGCTGCTGGCCTCATGGTTCCAGACGCTCAACCCCGGCTTCATCGTCGTGTTCGCGCCGCTGTTCGCGCTGCTGTGGACCAAGCTCGGCAGCCGCCAGCCGTCCACTCCCGTGAAGTTCTCCCTCGGCCTCGGCCTGGCCGGCCTGTCCTACCTGCTCATGATCCTGCCCGCCGCGCTCTACGGCCCCGACGCCAAGGTCAGCCCGTTCTGGCTGGTCGGCAGCTTCTTCATCGTCATCCTCGGCGAGCTGTGCCTGTCCCCGGTCGGCCTCTCGGCCACGACCCGCTTGGCCCCCAAGGCTTTCGGCGCCCAGATGCTCAGCCTCTGGTTCCTGTCCGACGCCGCCGCCCAGGGCATCAGCGCCCAGATCGTGCCCTTCGCCACGCCGCAGACGGAGATCCCGTACTTCGGCATCGTCGGCGGCGTCACCGTCGTGCTCGCCGTCGGCCTGCTCTTCCTGGCCCCGTCCATCTCCCGCAAGATGCAGGGCGTGGACTGATCTTCTTCATGCAGGGAAGGACGCCTTACCCTCGTTGACCGCGGGTAAGGCGTCCTTCCCTGCATCACGCCGGCCCCTGGTCACATCGTCGCCTGCACCAGCGCCTTGGCCTTGCGTAGCGCCCGATCCCTGATCACCGGCGGATCCGCCCTCGCCGACATGGCTGCCGCCAACGCCTCCATGCAGTCATCCCACTTCGGTGGCCGCTCCCACCGGTTGTCGTCCGGCGCCCACCCGTGAAAACAGCTCAGCAGCGCCAGTCCCACCGCGACCACATAGGCCACCTGGTTGCTGTTCTCCGCCGGCCCCGGAATCCGTCGCCGTGGGTCCGCATTCCCCTCCGCCACCGTCAACACCGCCTGCCTCAGCTCGCACAGGTGATCCAGCGGCGCGTCCGCCGCCCTCAGCGCGTTGTCGATCAGCGCCAGCAGATCCTCCGTGACGGCGGTCCTCATGATCTGCGCGACATTCCCGTCCCGCCGATGAATCTCCACGCACCGCCGGGCCGTCCTCAGCAGATCCCTCGCCAGCCCTCCCGACCACACGTGGCACCCGTGCGTCAGCACCGTCGGAAAGTTCGCCACCCTCCCCTCCAGGATGTCCCTCGACTCCGCCAGCGTCAGGCCCCGCATCCTGAACACCGTGTCAAACGTCGAGTCAAAGGCGTCCCTGGCGGCCATTCCCCGCTGCTCGAACTGCACCAGCGCATCCACCGACACCGAGACAACGAAGTGCACCCCCGGTATATGCATCAAATCCTTGATGCCATTCACTGCCTCCGTGAGGTCGTCCACCCGGGCCAGCTTGTCCAGCTCGTCGATGAACACAACGAACCGCTGCGTGGTTGGGTCGGTCCGGTCGCGGGAGAACTGCGTCAGCATGTCCCTGAATTTGGTGACGAGCTCAGGCTGTGAGCGTTCCCGGCGCTTGCGTGTGACATTGTCCTCGCCTCCGAGTGTGAGCAGTCCGCTCAGCAGCTTTATGGAGCTGGATTCCTTCTTGCCCTCTTCTCGGCTCCAGGTCAGATCGTCAAGCGCCTCCATCGCCAGTTGGGCCGATTTCTGGACATCAAGGTACGTGTACCGCGTCCGTGACGACCGAGCGCCGAACAGAAGGATCGATGCCATCGGTGTGATGACGACCAGGACCAGCAGGCCGGTGGCGGCCAACCCGAGGACGGTTTGCCATTCCCAGGCCCACGTGTCGTTGTGGCTGATCGCCCAGAGAAAGACCACGCAGGCGAGCATCAGGAACAATCCCAGGGTCAGCGCGTCACGCATGGCCCGCTGCGTGCGGAACCGGCGGTCTCGTGCCTCCTGTTCCCTCTCCGGGCTGTAGCCGGACTTCCTCGCGATCTCCTCCGCCACCTGCGCGAACAGCTGGCGAGTGAAGTCCACCGGGTCGTACTTCACCGGCGCGGTGAGCAGCACATGATGGGTGACCACGTCCTCGGTGTTTCGGACCGCCTCCATGAGAGTGGACTTGCCGGCGCCGCGTGGGCCTGCGATTCCGATCGCTGACGTTTCGTGGTTTCGTATGAAGTCGACGACCTCGTCATGCGTTCGTGAGGACGAGATCTTGCCGCTCGACAGTTCCACCAGGGTCGGCGCCGTCATCGGGAAGACGAGCACGCCGGTCGGTCGGTAGACGTCGGTGACGCATCGGCGCAGTGTCCCGCGGGCCATGTGGGTCAGCTGAGCCGAATACGAGGCCTCGGCAACCCTGAATTCTTCCTTGGTTTCCAGGCGGCGCTGCTCAATTGTGGGGACGCCTTCGGTGATCGACCAGGCTGATGTAACCATAAGTAAGGCGAGACCGCTGCCGATCAACAGGTGCCAGATCGATAATGTCGGAAACGTGGCGCCAATCAGGATGGTGATTATCACGAGTCCGGTCACCCATGGCCATGGGCCGTAGAAAGTGGGAAAACGGAGCGGTCGTATGGCCGTGGCGATGACGTTCCTGAGCGACCATGAATTTGCGTCCAGCCGGCGGCGATGCTCCGCCAGCACCATGATGGCGTCGTTCAGGGAGTCCGACAGTGCGGGGCGGCGGGTCAGGAAGGCCGACCGGATCTCGGCTTCCTTCTCACGGAAGCGGCGGAACTCGGCCGAGGCCATGGCGTCGTCGAACTCCTGCTCCAGCTCGGCCACCGTGGGGCGCGACTCCTGCTCGGGCACGCCCGGACTTCGCGGGCAACGGCTCCGGCGTTACCGGAAAGCGGGCGGCAGGCGTCGAAATCGTCGATGCCGTGGGCGGTGGAGTCCGGAGTGGACAGTGGCGCAACGAGCAGCAGCCCTTCGATCCGCCACGGCGGCGGGGCGGCGGATCGAAGGGCTGCTGGTTCCAGAGTGCCTGAAGTTTGGGGAAAAGCGGAACGTCATGACCCGAACGGGTGGGTGATGCGGGTCTCCATTGACGGTTAGTGGTCAGGCGATCGCGGCTGGTTGGCGGGAAGTGACCCGAACGGGCAGATGCAGGGGACCACGGACGGCACGGCTGGCGCGGCGCTGGACGGCGCCGGAGAGGCGGAGGTCGGGGAAGCGGCGGAAGAGGGCCCGGAGGGCGATGGCGCCTTCCATGCGGGCGAGGCCGGCGCCGAGGCAGTAGTGGACACCGGACGAGAAGGTCAGGTGCTCACGGGCGTTGGGGCGGTCGGGGTCGAAACGGTGGGGATCGGGGAAGACGGCGGGGTCGCGGTTGGCGGCGGCGGTGAGCAGCACGATGACCTTGCCGGCGGGGACATCCCGGCCGGCGAGCTTGGCGCCTGCGAGGGGAAGCCGTGCGGTGTACTGGATCGGGGGATCGAGGCGGAGGATCTCCTCGACGATGTTGTCGGCGGCGGACGGATCGTCGACGAGTCGTTGGCGGGCCGAGGGATTCGCCAACAGGGCCAGCACGCCGTTGCCGATGAGGTTGACGGTGGTCTCGAAGCCGGCGGCCAGCAGCAGGCCGGAGCTGGCCAGTAGCTCGAAGTCGGTGAGGCCGCCTTCGGCCAACATGTGGCCGATCACGTCGTCGTTCGGCTCCGCACGACGCAGCTTGATGCGCTCGGCCAGGAAGTCGTTGAGCTCCCGCAGTGTGGACCGGAGCTCACGCACCTGGGCCATGCTGCCCATGCCGTCGATGGAGGCGGCAAGCGTGGTGCCCCAGGCGGTCATCCGCCGGTGCGCGGTGTCGGGCACGCCCAGCAGGTCGCAGATGATCTTGATGGGCACCCGGGACGCGAACTCGTCGACCAGGTCGAACTCCTCGCGGCCGGCCAGCTGGTCGAGGAACTCGTCCACGATGGCCTCGACGCGGCCCTGCCGCTCCTGCATGGCCCGCGGCGTGAACAGCGGGGACACCACGCGCCGCAACCGGCCGTGCTCGGGCGGGTTGCGGAAGATGAACGAGTCCTCCAACGGGTTCACCAACCCGTTGAGGCCGGGATCGGGCTGGCCGATCTCCTTGTTGGGCGCGACACCGAAGGCCGGGTCGCGCAGCACGGCGCTGCACAGCTCGTGGTCGGACACCAGCAGCATGCCGAGCTTGCTGGGCACGACCTTGCCCCGCGCGCGGATGCGCTCGTAGTGCGGATACGGATCGATGGCCTGGGACGGACGGATCAGCACGGCGCCGGGATCGTCCAGCAGCCGGAACCAGCCCAGGACGACCTTGCCAATCGCGATCCCGGCCGCGAGTTGCCTGTCGGACATGGTGTTCTCCTCACCGCGTGGCCGCCTTTGTACCACCGCCTTGACCACGCGTGCCCTGAGGATGAGAATCTTGGCCACTAAGAGATAGGGGGTGTTCATCATGTCGCTGCCCGAGCCGGCACGGCCGGTGGTGTCGCTGCGGTTGTCCAATGACGAACGCGAGCGCGCGGTCGAACTGCTCAACCGGGCCGTCGCCGACGGCCGCCTGACCTGGCCGGAACATGCCGAGCGGGTCGAGGCCGTGTACGCCGCGCGCGTCACGGGCGACCTGCGGCCGCTGTTGTCGGACCTGGGCGCGGCCGAGGTGGTCCCGCTGCCCGACGGCGCCACCGAGGTCTCGGCGGTGCTCAGCAAGATCGTCCGCGTGCCCGACGTCAGCCGCCGCATCCACGCCCGCTCGCTGTTCGGCGCGGTGGTGCTCAACCTCGTCTCCGTGCCGCCCGGCGCGGACATCGAGGTGCAGGTGGACGCCTTCTGCGGCAAGGTCCAGCTGATGGTCGCCGACGACGCCACCGTGATCGACGAAGGCGCCGCGATCATGGGCAAGCGCGCGGTCTACGGCGAGCAGGACGGCAACGGCGGCCCGCGCATCCGCCTCACCGGCACGGTGAAACTGGGCAACCTCAAGGTGTTCAGGGTCTGAGCTCGGACGCCACCTCGGCGACCAGGGACCGCACCCACAGGTGCGCCGGGTCGGAGTTGAGCCGCGGGTGCCAGAGCATGCCGTACGGGAAGGGCACGGCCAGCTCCTCCGGCACCTCGATCAGCCGCACCGTGTCGCCGCATCGAGGGATGTCCACCAGCCGCCGCGGCACCAGCGCGATCAACAGGGTGCCCGGAAGGGCGGTGAACGCCGCCTCGAAGTACGGCACCCGCAGACCGCTGCGCTGGGTCACGCCGAGCTCGGCCAGCCGCCGGTCGATCACCATCACCTGTTGCGGCAACACCACCACGCTCACCCGGGGGTACTCGGCCAGCTGCTCCAGGGTGAGCCGCGCCGACAACATGCCCTCGGCCACCGGTTTCGTGGCCGACTGGATCGCGTACACGATCTGAGGGGCGTTGTCAGCAGTCGCTGCGGCGGTGCCGGCGGACGGTCTCCTCGACGAGGTCGAGCACGGGGCCGAGGTCGTCGGCCGGCAGGCCCATCGCCAGGTGGGAGACGAGGCCCTCCAGCACCAGCTCCAGGAAGTCGGACAGCACCTCGACCGCCACGTCGTCGCGCAGGTTGCCGGCCTCGCGCTGGCGGCGGAGGCGGTCCTGGGTGGCCTTGGTCAGCTGCTCGGAGCGCTCGGCCCAGCGGGCGCGGAAGTCGGGGTCGGTGCGCAGGCGGCGGGAGACCTCCAGGCGGGTGCCCAGCCAGTCGGCCGGGTGCTCGTCGTCGTCCCCGTCCTTGCGCCCGGCCAACAGGTCGCGCATCACCTGCACCAGGCCCTGCTCGGCCACCACCTCGGCCATGCGCAGGGCGTCGTCCTCGGCCAGGGCGAGGAACAGCGACTCCTTGTCACGGAAGTGATGGAAGATCGCGCCGCGCGAGAGTCCGGTAGCCTCTTCCAACCGCCGTACCGTGGCGCCCTCGTAGCCATGGCGGGCGAAGCAGGCGCGCGCGCCGTCGAGGATCTGGCGGCGGCGGGCCTCGAGGTGGTCCTGGCTGACGCGGGGCATTCGGCCATCGTCGCAGCGCGGGGGCGGCAATTGCAATCCGTACGTACGGATTGCATACAGAACGTAACCGATGAAACATCCTATGATTTCAGTGGCGAATGAAAGCAAGCGCTTTCACGTATTGACACCCGAACCGACAAATGGTGTGATCCCCCTTACGGACAAGGATTTTCCTGACCGTTCCGCCGCCACCCCCGTACCCCTGCTGTGGGAGGAATCGTGGCACCCCCATCCCGCCTGAAGCTGGCGCTCGCCTGCGGCCTGTCCGCGGTCGTCGCGTTGGCCGTCGCCGTGCCCACTGCGCTGGCCGCGCCCAAGGCCGGCACGGTCTATGAAGCAGAGAACGCGACGATTTCTCAAGCGACCGTCGCGAACAATCACACCGGTTACACCGGAACAGGTTTTGTCGACTACACAAACACCGTCGGCGGTTACGTCGAGTTCACGGTGAACGCGCCGGCGGCCGGCAGCGCCCGCCTGGACTTCCGCTACGCCTTCGACGCCCCCGACAACCGCCCGATGGACGTGACCGTCAACGGCACCGCGGCGGTCAGCAACCTGGGCTTCCCGACCACCGGCAGCTGGACGACGTGGCAGGTGGCCACCACCACCGTCAACCTCAAGGCCGGCAGCAACAAGGTCCGGGCCACGGCGACCACCGCCAACGGCGGCCCCAACCTCGACAACGTGACGGTGACGCCGAACAACGTCGACACCACGCCGCCGACCCCGCCGACCAACCTGGTGGTCAGCGATCTCACGCCGACCACCGCGCACTTCGCCTGGGGCGCCGCCTCCGACGACACCAGCGTGGTGCGCTACGAGGTCAACCGCGGCGGCAACGTGCTCAAGACCGTGGACGGCAAGACCCTGTCGGCCACTGTGGACACCCTGACCCCGAACACGTCCTACGACATCTCGGTCGGCGCGTTCGACGCGGCGGGCAACGCCTCGCAGCAGAGCAACGTCGTCACCTTCACGACGCCGCCGAGCGATGACCACACTCCGCCGTCCGCGCCCAAGAACCTGCGTTCCACGGGCGTGACGGCCGACAGCGCCGCGCTGGCATGGGACGCGTCCACCGACAACGGTGGCGTGATCGCGGGTTACGACGTGTTCCAGGGCGCCACCAAGGTCGCCACCACCAACTCGACCACCACCACGGTCACGGATCTCAACCCCAGCACCAAATACACGTTCACGGTGACCGCGCGCGACCCCGACGGCAACACCTCCGCGGCGAGCAATGCCTTGTCGGTCACCACCTCCGCGCCCGGCGGCAAGGGCGGCATTCCCACCTACGAGAAGGATGTCGCCAAGCTCGACCTGCCGTGGGGCATCGACTGGCTGCCGGACGGCTCGGCGCTGGTGGCCGAGCGCGACCGGTTCGAGATCGACCGGGTCACCCTCGACGGCCAGGTCACCGTGCTGGGCAAGGTTCCCGGCGCCGTGACGACCAGCGGCGAGGGCGGTGTGCTCGGCCTGGCCGTGTCGCCCAACTTCGCCAACGACCACTTCATCTACATCGACCACACCGCGGCCAACGACAACCGGATCGTGCGGATGACCTACCAGGACGGCAAGCTGTCGACCACGTCGACGCCGATCCTGACCGGCATCGAGAAGAACCGGTACCACAACGGCGGCCGGCTGCGCTTCGGCCCGGACGGCAAGCTCTACGCCACCGCCGGCGACGCCAAGAACGGCGCCAACGCGCAGAACAAGAGCTCCCTGAACGGAAAGGTGTTGCGGCTCAACGCCGACGGCACCGCGCCCACCGACAACCCGTTCTACTCCACGGGCGGCAACGCGCGGTACGTCTACAGCATGGGGCACCGCAACCCGCAGGGCATCGCCTGGGACTCGCGCGGCCAGCTGTGGGAGACCGAGTTCGGCGAGAACAGCCAGGACGAGCTGAACCTGATCCAGAAGGGCGGCAACTTCGGCTGGCCGTCGTGCGAGGGCACGCAGGGCAACTGCGGCGGTTTCATCGCGCCCAAGCAGACGTGGTCGACCTCGTCGGGCGGCCCGAGCGCCATCGAGATCGTCAACAACTGGATCTATGTCGCCGCGGTGACCGGCGAGCGCATGTACGTGGCGCAGATCAACTCCGCCGGCACCGGCACCAGCACCCCGCAGGCGATCTTCGCCGGGCGGTGGGGCCGGCTGCGCACCGTCGTCAAGACGCCGGACGGCGGGCTGTGGGTGACCTCCACCAACGACGACAAGAACGGCGGCACGCCGAGCTCCAAGGACAACGTCATCGTGAAGCTCAAGTTCCCCTAGTGATTTCCCCAGCTAGTACAGGCTGAGTCGAAACGCAAGCCCCCGTGGTCAAACACGGGGGTTTTGCGCAGCCATTGCCCCTGAACGGCTGTGTGCGTGGCGGCGCGGTGCTATCACATCGGTGTCTGGCCGTCTAGTGGACAGGACAGCAGATGTCGATCAAAGCCTCGCCGATCACCGTCTTGCCGGGCGGCCTGCCGCTGCTCGGACACGCAGTGGACCTTCTACGCCGGCCGCTGGAGTTCGTCGAGCAGATGCGCGACGCCGGCAGCGTGGTCCGGTTCAACCTGGGGCCGCGCCCCGTGTACCTGGTCACCACGCCGGCCATGTGCAAGGAGCTGCTGATCACCAAGTCGCAGTGCTTCGACAAGGGCGGGCCGCTGTTCAAGCAGTCGAAGACCTTGCTGGGCAACGGCTTGGTCGGCTGCGACCGCGAGCAGGCGCGCCGGGCGCGGCCGCTGATGAACCCGGCCTTCCATCACAGCCGGCTGGCCCGCTACACCGAGGTGATGGCGGACGTGTCGGCCGAGATCGCCGAGCAGTGGACCGACGGGTCCACAGTGGACTTCGACGCCCTGATGAACGTGGCCACCATGGACGCGCTGACCCGGTGCCTGTTCTCCGGCGTGCGCGACACCGACACCGCGGCCGAGGTGCGGGCGGTGATGCAGGTGATCGTCAACGGCGTCGGGCGGCGGGCTTTCATCCCCATCTCCTTCGTGCACAAGCTGCCGCTGCCGCCCAAGCTGCGTGAGGACGCCGCCCTGCGCGAGCTGCACCGCGTGGTGGACAACGTGATCGCCGAGTACCGGCGCACCGGCGCCGACCAGGGCGACCTGATGTCGATGATGATGCTGGCCCAGGACGACACCGGCACCGGCATGACCGACACTCAGCTTCACGACGAGATCCGCAGCATGATGGTCGCCGGCACCGAGACGTCCGCGACGATGATGCTGTGGATGGCCTACGCGCTGCACCAGCACCCCGAGATCCGGGATCGCATGCACGAGGAGCTCGATCTCGTGCTGGCCGGCCGCCGGCTCGACTACGAGGACCTGCCCAAGCTGGAGTACACCGCCCGGGTCGTGCAGGAGGCGCTGCGCATGTATCCCGTGGCGTGGGTCCTGTCCCGCTACGCCACCACCGACGTCGAGCTGGCCGGCGTGCGGATCCCGGCCGGCGCGGACGTGATGTTCAGTCCGTACGCCGAGCACATGGACCCTCGCAATTTCGACAATGCTCGCGTTTTCGACCCCGACCGCTGGCTGCCCGAGCGGTCCAGGTCCATGCACCGCCAGGCCTACCTGCCCTTCGGGTCCGGCGTCCGCAAGTGCATCGGCGAGTCCTTCGCCTTCACCGAGATGATGATCATGGTGGCCACCTTCTTCGGCCCGTGGAACCTCACGCCGGTGCACCCCGACCCCGAGCCGCTGGCCAGCACCACCTACCGCCCGCGGCACAGCCACATGGTGCTGTCGAGGCGCTGACCGGCCGGTCCGTGTCGTCTCGGGCAGCCGGGGCGGCACGGACGGTCGGAAGTCCTTACCAACAGGTGAACGACCTACCTGCCCGACCTGGGATGCCGTGCGATTGTCAGACCCCCCGTGTAGCGTCGGAACGACGACGATCACGAAGGGTGGTAACGGTGACTACCGTCAGTGTTACTCCCGCCACCGATCCGGCGCCCGATTTACTCCCGGACCGTGAACGGGCCGAGGCCTACGTGGCCTCGGTCTGCTTCAAGCACGGGCCACCGAGGTACGTCGGCGCCGAGATCGAGTGGACGGTGCACCACGCGCAGGACCGATGTCAGCCGCTCGACCCCGAAGTCCTAGCGAAAGCCCTGGGGCCCCATGCCCCCGCCACGCTCCGGCCGGACAGCCCGAATCTGCCGCTTCGCGGTGGTTCCCCTGTCACCGTCGAGCCCGGTGGCCAGGTGGAGATCTCCACTCCGCCCAAGACGACAACAGCCGACCTGCTCACCACCGTCTCCGCCGACATCACGCAGCTGCAGCGGCTGCTCGCGGCGGAAGGTCTGGAACTGGGCACGGCCGGCGCCGATCCCTATCGCCCACCGCGCAGGATCCTGAACACCCCTCGCTACGCGGCGATGAACTCCCGTTTCGACCGATACGGGCCCGACGGTGTCGCCATGATGTGCAGCACCGCGGGCCTACAGGTGTGCCTGGACACGGGCGAAGCGGGACAGGTCGCCACACGCTGGAACGCGCTGCACGCGCTGGGTCCGGCGCTGCTGGCGGCGTTCGCCAACTCGCCGGGACTGGCCGGCCGCTCGACCGGGTGGGCCTCGGCCCGCACGCGAGTGGTGCTGGGGGCCGAACCCGTGCGCAGCGGCCCGGGCGACACCGGCCACGACCCGGCAGCCAGCTGGGCCCGCCGCGTGCTGGACACGCCGCTGATCTGCTTCCGGCACGGCGGCGACAGCTGGGACGTGCCCGGCGACGTCACCTTCGCCGACTGGATCGCGGGCGCGCTGCCCGGCGTGCCCACCACCGACGATCTCGACTACCACCTCAGCACCATGTTCACCCCGGTCCGGCCGCGCGGCTACTTCGAGGTCCGGTACCTGGACTCGCAGCCGCCCGGTGACTGGAGTCCGGCGGTCGCGCTGCTCATCGCCC
>NZ_KK037166.1:2111928-2114871 GCF_000568255.1 Kutzneria sp. 744 | reverse complement strand
AGCTGATGTCGCCGCTGGTGTGGGACCTCGCCCACATCGGCAACCAGGAGGAGCTGTGGCTCGTCCGCGACGTCGGCGGGCGGGACCCGGTGCGCCAGGACATCGACGAGCTGTACGACGCGTTCCAGCATCCGAGGGCCGAGCGGCCGTCGCTGCCGCTGCTCAACCCGACCGAGGCCCGCACCTACGTGCGTGAGGTGCGGGACAAGGTGTTCGACGTGCTGGACCGCACGCCGCTGGAGGGCCGCGAGCTCGTCGAGAACGGCTTCGCCTTCGGCATGATCGTGCAGCACGAGCAGCAGCACGACGAGACCATGCTGGCCACCCACCAGCTCCGCAAGGGCAATCCCGTCCTGCACGCCCCCAACCCGCCGGCGGCCCCGGCGGAGCGGCTGCCGGCCGAGGTGTTCGTGCCGGGCGGTTCGTTCGAGATGGGCACCTCGCTCGAACCGTGGGCCCTGGACAACGAGCGCCCGGCCCATCAGGTGCACGTCGACTCGTTCTGGATCGACACCGTGCCGGTGAGCAACGGGCACTACCTGGCCTTCATCGACGCCGGCGGCTACGACGACGCGCGCTGGTGGAGCGAGCGGGGCTGGGCCTACCGCACCGAGGCCGGCCTGACGTCGCCTCGGTTCTGGCACCGTGACGGGGACGGCTGGCAGCGCACCAGATTCGGTGTGGTGGAGCCGATTCCGGTCGACGAGCCGGTCGTGCACGTCAGCTACCACGAGGCCGAGGCCTACGCGGCGTGGGCCGGAAAGCGGCTGCCGACCGAGCCGGAATGGGAGAAGGCCGCCCGCTTCGACCCGGACACCGGTCGATCCCGCCGATATCCCTGGGGCGACGAGGATCCGACGGACGAGCACGCCAACCTCGGCCAGCGCCACCTGCGGCCGGCCCCGGTCGGCGCGTACCCGCTGGGGCAGTCGCCGCTGGGCGTGCGGCAGCTGGTCGGCGACGTGTGGGAGTGGCTCGACTCGGACTTCCGGCCCTATCCCGGCTTCAGGGCGTTCCCGTACAAGGAGTACTCCGAGGTGTTCTTCGGCGGGGACTACAAGATGCTGCGGGGCGGGTCGTTCGGCACCGACAAGGCGGCCGTGCGCGGCACCTTCCGCAACTGGGACCACCCGATCCGGCGGCAGATCTTCGCCGGCTTCCGGTGCGCCCGCGACCACCGGCCGGACTGACGCCGGTGTGCCGCCATCTGGGTTACCTGGGCCCCGCCGTGCCGCTGGCCGACCTGCTGCTGGCGCCGCCGCACTCGCTGCTGCGCCAGTCGTACGCGCCGCAGGACATGCGGCACGGCGGGACCATCAACGCCGACGGTTTCGGGGCCGGCTGGTTCGCGCCCGGCGAGAAGGCGCCGGTGCGCTACCGGCGGGCCGTGCCGATGTGGACCGACAGCGGCTTCGCCTCGCTGGCCGCGGCGACCAGGGCCACCGCCGTGGTCGCCGCGGCCCGCTCGGCGACCGTCGGCATGCCCGTGGTGGAGACGGCCAGCGCCCCTTTTGCCGAGGGGAGCTGGCTGTTCAGCCACAACGGCGTCGTGCGCGGCTGGCCGGACAGCGTTTCACTGCTGGCGCAACGACTTCCCGTGACCGACCTGATCACGCTCGACGCCCCGACCGACGCCGCCCTGCTGTGGGCGCTGGTCCGGCACCGCCTGCGGGCCGGCCAGGACCCCGTCGACGCCATCGAGGCCGTCATGCTGGAGGTCGCCGCGGCCGCGCCCGACTCCCGACTGAACCTGTTGCTGGGCAACGACGAACTGCTCGTTGCCACCGCGTGGTGGCACTCGCTGTGGGTGCGGCCCGGACCGGGCGCGGTGACCGTCGCGTCCGAGCCGATCGACGACGACCCGGCCTGGGTCGCCGTGCCCGACCACAGCATCGTGTTCGCCTCCAAGACCACTGTAGACATCCGACCCCTGGATCCAGGACGGCAGGAACCATGACCAACCCGGTAGTGGAAAACCACCTCACCGCCGACCACATGGCCCGCGCGCTGTGCAACGACGTGCGGGCCGGTCTGGCCGGCCCGCTGAAGTCGTTGCCGCCCAAGTGGTTCTACGACGCCGTCGGCAGCGATCTGTTCGAGCAGATCACCGAGCTGCCCGAGTACTACCCGACCCGGGCCGAACGGGAGGTGCTGCGGGCCCGAGCCGCGGAGATCGCTTCCGTGACCCAGGCCCGCACCCTCATCGAGCTCGGCTCCGGCTCGTCGGACAAGACCCGGACGCTGTTGGATGCCTTGCGGACCAACGGTTCCTTGAAGCAGTTCGTGCCCATGGACGTCTCCGAGAGCGCGCTGACGGCCGCCGCCGAGACCATCGTCGGCGAGTACCCAGGCCTGGCCGTGCATGCCGTGGTCGGGGACTTCACCGAGCACCTGGCCCTGTTGCCGGGTGACGGTGCCCGGCTGTTCGCCTTCCTCGGCGGCACCATCGGCAACCTCCTGCCGGCGGAGCGGGCCAAGTTCTTCGGCTCCATCCGCGCGGTTCTCGAGCCGGGGGAGTGGCTGCTGCTCGGCACCGACCTGGTCAAGGATCCCGGCGTCCTCGTGCCGGCCTACGACGACTCCGCCGGCGTCACCGCCGCGTTCAACCGCAATGTGCTGCGGGTCGTCAACCGCGAACTCGACGCCGACTTCGACGCGGACTCGTTCGAGCACGTGGCGCTGTGGGACTCGGACAACGAGTGGATCGAGATGCGCCTGCGGGCCCTGCGCCCCATGCACGTCGCCCTGCCCGGGGCGGGCATCGAGATCGACTTCGCCGAGGGCGAGGAGATGCGCACCGAGATCTCCGCCAAGTTCCGGCAGTCCCGCGTCGGCGACGAGCTGGCCGACGCCGGCTTCGGCCTGTCGCACTGGTGGACCGACAGCGCCGAGCGCTTCGCGGTCTCCCTGTCCCGCGCGGAGTAACGTCCTGCACCCATCGGC
>NZ_KK037166.1:2102728-2111828 GCF_000568255.1 Kutzneria sp. 744 | reverse complement strand
CCGGCCGCTACCCGAGAAGACAGCCCTGGTCAGTGACCTCACCTACGCCGGCTACGTGGCCTCGGGCGAGGAGGAAACCGCCGGGGAGAAGGACTTCTCGGAGATCTTCACCGTGTGCAAGGACCTGCCGCTGACCGATCCCCGCGTCCGCGCCGGCTGGCCCTGCCACGGGCCGGTGCCCTGGCCCGATCCGGTCTACCGCGACGTGATGACTGCCCTCATGTCCCAGTTCGGCCTGATCGGCGACAAGATCCTCAAGCTCACCGCGCTCGGCCTCGGACTGGACATGAACGCCCTGACCGATCTGGCGACCGACGGCTGGCATCACATGCGGGTCCTGCGGTTCCCGGCCCGCTCCGCCGTCACCTCACGGGGAATCGGGGCCCACACCGACTACGGCATGCTCGTCATCGCCACCCAGGACGACGTCGGCAACGGCCTGTTCGTGCGGCCGCCCGTCGTCGGCGAGAAGCGTCCCCGCAACTGGCTCGACGACGAGAGCTCCGCCGGCGTCTTCGAGAACGAGGATCCATGGCACCTCGTCGATCCCGTGCCCAGCACCTTCACGGTCTTTCCCGGCGACATCCTCCAGTTCCTCACCGGCGGCGAGCTGCTTTCCACGCCGCACAAGGTGAAGCTCGCCGACCGCGACCGCTACTCCATCGCCTACTTCCACGAGCCCGACTTCCCCGCCGTGCTCCACGGCGGCCAGGGCGACGAGGCCATCCACTACGGCACCCACTTCACGAACATGTTCATGCGGTGCTACCCGGACCGCGTGACCACCCAACGCATCCTCTCCGAGAACCGCCTCTCCATCCTCACCCACATGCGCGCGTCGGTCCCCACCCGGTAGCCCCGCGAGTCACGCTCTCCGGCACACCGAAATACGGTTTCGGGCAGAACCGAGACCCGAGGCCCAGATCTGCCCGAAACCTACATTCGCACTGACTGAGAGCGTGACTCGCCGGGGTCAGGAGACCGGCACGAGGGTCCATTTCTGGTTGGCGCCGGGGTTGGCGGACCACTGGATGATGGCCGCGCCGTCGGACAGGGAGTTGTTGTAGGCGTCCAGGTTGAGGCCGCTGGAGGCGCTGACGATGCCGACGCGGTTGGGGCCGGCGTCGACGAGTCGCCAGCGGGAGTTGGCGTTGCCGTCGTCGTGGTACTGGATCAGCTGGGTGCCCTGGGTGGTGGCAGCGCCGGGCACGTTGAGCAGTTTGCCGCTGTTGACGTTCACGATGGTGTACAGGCCGCTGCCGACGGCGTTCAGGGTCCACAGCTGGTCGGACCGCTCGTTGTCCTCCCACTGGAGGACGTTGGCCCCGTCGGCGGTGGAGTCGTTGTCGACGTCCACGCGGCCGCCGCTGTTGAGGTTGACCAGCTTGTAGCGGGTCCCGGCGTCGACCACGGGGGTCAGGTGCCACTGCTGGTCGGCGGAGCCGGTGCCGACGGTCTGCACGACGGAGCTGGCGCCCGCCCCGGCGACAAGACCGTTCTGCACGCTGGTGATCGCGCCGCCGGTAGCCACCCGCCACTGGGCGGCTGAGCCCGTGTCATGGGACTGCACGAGCGTGGCCCCGGGCGTGGAGTTGGGCACGGTGAGCAGACGGCCGGTGCTGCGGTTGACCAGCTTCACGGTGCCGGCCCCGGTCGACACGGTCTGCCACTGCTGCGTGGCGGCCCCGTTGGCCGGGCGCTGTACCACTGCAGTGCCGTCGGCCGACGACGCCACGTCGAGAGCCCCGTTGGCGTTGGCCACTGTGTAGTACATGCCGGTGTAGTGGAAGCCGGCGGCCGGCATGACCCGCAGCAGCCGTGACGCGTGCGGCGCCAGGGAGGCGCTGAACGTGTCGGTGGCGGTACCGAGGTCGGCGTGCGACCACAGGTCCCGCACCGAGGCCGTGCCGCCGAAGCCGAGGTCGCTCCAGCGGGCGGTCACGGTCGCGGTGCCGCCGGTGAGGTTGAACAGCGCCACGGTGTAGCTGCCGTCGGCATTGCCGGTGGCCCAGGTCTGCGTCTGGGTCAGCCGGTCCACCGGCCGGGCCGCGTTGCCGCGCTGGTCGACGGCCAGGACCTCGTCATTGGTCAGCAGCGACAGGTCGTCCGCGGTCAGCGCCGTCAAGTCGGTGCCCAGCGTGATGGGGGAGGCGGTGACCGCCCACAGCGTCATGGCGGTGCGCCGCTCGTCAGCGGTGAGCCCGGTGTTGTTGCCGCCGATCTCCAGCGAGTCCGGGTCGTTCCAGCCGCCCGCGCTGGCCCAGTCCGTCCAGTTCGGCAGGTCGCCGAAGCGCTGGGCCACGTTGTTCCAGTTGGTCAGGGTGCTGCAGTAGCACTCGACGTCGCCCTCGATCCGCCAGCCGTTGGCGTACTGCTTCCAGGTGGCGGCGTCCGACAGCGCCAGCGAGTTGGACAGCTCGAAGTGGATCGGCCGCCCGGTCTGGTTGAGCGCCTGCGACCAGTGCTGCACGTCCGGGATGTCCCAGTCGCCGACCCCGTCCAGCTTGATGTAGTCCACGCCCCACGACGCCAGCTGATCGGCCCAGGAGTTCAGCCACGCCTGGGCGGCGGCCGGGTTCTTGCTGTAGTCGATGTAGTACATCGAGCCGTTGCCGTAGTTGTAGTTCGTCTCGTAGCGGCTGGTGTCGGAGACGATGTCACGGGCGTGCCACGTGGTGCCCTCGATGGGCGTGTTCTGCTGGTACGCGGCGACCGGGATGCCGGGCGTCAGGTACATGCCGAACTTCTCGCCCTGGCCGTGCACGTAGTTGGCGACCGCCGCCATGCCGTGCGGGAAGCGGGCCGGGTCGATGGCCCAGCGACCGCCGGAGTCCACCGTGGTCGCCGGGTTGAGGTAGTAGAAGTCGTCGATGTTGAGGTAGGTGTAGCCGTGCGCGACCAACCCGCTGTCGTGCATGGCCCGCGCCTGCGCCTCGATGTTGGCCTCGGTCGGATTGCTCCGCACGAAGCTCCAGCTGCTCCAGCCCAGCTGCGGCGCTGAGGCCACGCCGTTGGCCTGTCTCGAAGCCAGGCCGCCCGACGCGGTCTGGTTCGGAGCGGCCTGAGCCGGCAGGGGGAGTGCGCAGAGCAGAGCCGCGCACAAAAGTGAATGTGTCAACCGTCTGAAGGACAACGCCCACCCTCACAGGGTCCGGGGCGGCGGAGACGACGTCACGTTGTCATACGCGCACGCCATGGTCAAGACGCCGTTTGGTTCGACAATGTGAATCAGCGGTTTTAACCGTGTTACCGCTTCAGAACGTGAGAAGTTGACCGTTGTGTCAATTGAATCCACGGCCGACCGGTGTCGTCGAGATGGCGGGCCCGACGAAGCCCGGCCCGGCCGGGGCGACTCAGACCGCGTTCTGCCGCCGCTGCACCGGGATCCGCCGGGACTTCCGGGCGGCCAGCGCCGCGGTCTCCCAGCGCTCCGACGGGCAGCCGAGCACCTCGCTGAGCCAGTTGCGCCAGTACGGCCCCGGGATGCGCTTGCCGCGCTCCCAGCGCGACACTTCCTCCCTGGTCACCGCGTCGTTGCCGGACACCCCCGCCAGCTGATCGGCCAACTCGTACTGGGTCAGCCCGTGCTGCCCCCGCAGATGGATTATCAACTCGCCGATGGACAGTTGCGCCCGCATTCCAGTGCCGCCGATCACGTTCCACTCCCTGCTGCATGCGCCGGAATAGTGGATCCACGCGCGTCACATGCTCACCGCCCAGGGATCGTTTCGGATCCTATCGGCGGGTGCCCGTCATAGCTACGGTCCGTGCATGGTTTGTCGGAGAGTTTTACCGGTGTTGCCGGCATCGGCTGAACGGAACTCACGCGCAATACCCGGAATGGAGTAGATCGGGGCCATCAGGGACGGTGCACGCCCGGCCGCACGCGCATTCGGCCGCCGCCGGGATGATGGGTTGTCCGCGTACGAAAACGGGCCGTTGCCGGGAGAATCCCGGCAACGGCCCGTTCGCGTCGGTCAGGTCAGCTGTTGACCATCTTGCGCAGCACGTACTGCATGATGCCGCCGTTGCGGTAGTAGTCGGCCTCGCCGGGGGTGTCGATGCGCACCACGGCGTCGAACTCGACCTTGCTGCCGTCCGTCCTGGTCGCGGTGACCTTCACCGTCGACGGCGTCGAGCCGTTGTTCAGCTCGGTGACGCCGGCGAAGTCGAAGGTCTCCGTGCCGTCCAGGCCCAGCGACGCGGCGTTCTCGCCGGCCGGGAACTGGAGCGGCAGCACGCCCATGCCGATCAGGTTGGAGCGGTGGATGCGCTCGAACGACTCGGTGATGACCGCGCGCACGCCCAGCAGGCTGGTGCCCTTGGCCGCCCAGTCGCGCGAGGAACCCGAGCCGTACTCCTTGCCGGCCAGGATCACCAGCGGCACCCCGGCCTCGATGTACGCGGCCGACGCGTCGAAGATGGTGCTCTGCTCGCCGTCGGCGAGGAAGTTGCGGGTGAAGCCGCCCTCGACGCCGTTCAGCAGCAGGTTGCGCAGCCGGATGTTGGCGAAGGTGCCCCGGATCATCACCTCGTGGTTGCCGCGGCGGGACCCGTAGGAGTTGAAGTCGCGGCGCTCGACGCCGTGCTCCGACAGGTACTTGCCGGCCGGGGAGTCGGCCTTGATGGAGCCGGCGGGCGAGATGTGGTCGGTGGTGACCGAGTCGCCCAGCAGCGCCAGCACGCGGGCGCCGGAGATGTCGGTGACCGGCGTGGTCTCCAGCGCCATGCCCTCGAAGTACGGGGGCTTGCGCACGTAGGTGGAGTCGCCGGCCCAGTCGAACGTGTTGCCGGTCGGCGTGGGCAGCGACTGCCACCGCTCGTCGCCCGCGAACACGTCGGCGTAGTCCTTGGTGAACATCTCGGCGGTGACCGCGGTCGCGATGACCTCCTGGACGTCCTGCGGCGACGGCCAGATGTCGGCGAGGTAGACGTCCTTGCCCTCGTTGTCCACGCCGATCGGGTCGTTGCTCAGGTCCAGGTCCATGGTGCCGGCGAGCGCGTACGCGACCACCAGCGGCGGGCTGGCCAGGTAGTTCATCTTGACGTCGGGGTTGATCCGGCCCTCGAAGTTCCGGTTGCCCGACAGCACCGAGACGATCGCCAGGTCGTTGTCCTGCACCGCGGCGGAGATCTCCTCCGGCAGCGGGCCGGAGTTGCCGATGCAGGTGGTGCAGCCGTAGCCGACCAGGTTGAAGCCCAGCTTGTCCAGGTACGGGGTCAGGCCGGCCTTCTCGTAGTAGTCCATGACGACCTTGGAGCCCGGCGCCAGGGTGGTCTTCACCCACGGCTTGCGGGACAGGCCGCGCTCGACGGCGTTCTTCGCGAGCAGCGCCGCGCCGATCATCACCGACGGGTTGGACGTGTTGGTGCAGGAGGTGATGGCCGCGATGCCCACGTGACCGTGGTCGAGCGTGGTCTCGGTGCCGTCCTCCAGCGTGACGGACACGACCTTGTGCGGGCGGGCGCCGTTGGCGGCGGCGTTGTGCGCCGGGGCGTCGCTGGCCGGGAAGGACTCCTCCAGCTCCTCGTCCACGTTGTCGTCGGCCTTGACGTAGTTGCGCACGTCCTGCTGGAAGCGCTTCTTGGCGTCGGTCAGCGCGATGCGGTCCTGCGGGCGCTTCGGGCCGGCGATCGACGGCACGACCGTGGACAGGTCCAGCTCCAGGTTCTCGGAGTAGACCGCCTCGGCCGTGTCGTCGTGCCAGAGGCCCTGCTCCTTGGCGTACGCCTCGACCAGCGCCACCTGCTCGGCCGAGCGACCGGTGAGCTTGAGGTAGTCCACCGTCTCGCCGTCGATCGGGAAGATGGCGCAGGTGGAGCCGAACTCGGGGCTCATGTTACCGATGGTGGCGCGGTTGGCCAGCGGCACCGCGGACACGCCCGAGCCGTAGAACTCGACGAACTTGCCGACCACGCCGTGCTTGCGCAGCATCTCGGTGATGGTCAGCACGAGGTCGGTGGCGGTGGCGCCGGCGGGCAGCTCGCCGTGCAGCTTGAAGCCGACGACGCGCGGGATGAGCATGGAGACCGGCTGGCCCAGCATGGCGGCCTCGGCCTCGATGCCGCCGACGCCCCAGCCCAGCACGCCGATGCCGTTGACCATGGTGGTGTGGCTGTCGGTGCCGACCACGGTGTCCGGGTAGGCGATGCCGTTGCGGACCATCACCACGCGGGCCAGGTGCTCGATGTTGACCTGGTGCACGATGCCGGTGCCGGGCGGCACGACCTTGAACTCGTCGAAGGCGCTCTGGCCCCAGCGCAGGAACTGGTAGCGCTCGCGGTTGCGCTCGTACTCCAGGTCCACGTTGCGCTCGAAGGCGTCGGGGCGGCCGAAGATGTCGGCGATGACCGAGTGGTCGATGACCAGCTCGGCCGGGCGCCAGCGGGGTTCACCTTTGGCCGGGTCGCCGCCCAGCTGGGTGACGGCCTCGCGCATGGTGGCGGAGGTCCACCACGCAGGGCACGCCGGTGAAGTCTTGCATGATCACCCGGCCCGGGGTGAACTGGATCTTCTACTGCGATTCTATGGAACAGCATGGCGGCCTCGGCCTCGATGCCCGCCGACGCCCCAGCCCAGCACGCCGATGCCGTTGACCATGGTGGTGTGGCTGTCGGTGCCGACCACGGTGTCCGGGTAGGCGATGCCGTTGCGGACCATCACCACGCGGGCCAGGTGCTCGATGTTGACCTGGTGCACGATGCCGGTGCCGGGCGGCACGACCTTGAACTCGTCGAAGGCGCTCTGGCCCCAGCGCAGGAACTGGTAGCGCTCGCGGTTGCGCTCGTACTCCAGGTCCACGTTGCGCTCGAAGGCGTCGGGGCGGCCGAAGATGTCGGCGATGACCGAGTGGTCGATGACCAGCTCGGCCGGCGCCAGCGGGTTCACCTTGGCCGGGTCGCCGCCCAGCTGGGTGACGGCCTCGCGCATGGTGGCGAGGTCCACCACGCAGGGCACGCCGGTGAAGTCCTGCATGATCACCCGGGCCGGGGTGAACTGGATCTCGGTGTCGGGATCCGCGCTCGGGTCCCAGCTCGCCAGCGCACGGACGTGGTCGGCCGTGATGTTCGCACCGTCCTCGGTGCGCAGCAGGTTCTCCAGCAGGATCTTGAGGCTGTACGGCAGGCGCTCGGCGCCGTCGACCGCGCTCAGTCGGAAGACCTCGTAGGAGGCGTCTCCGACAGTGAGCGTGCCACGGGCGCCGAAGCTGTCCTTGCTCGCAGGTGCAGTCACGTCAAACTCCATCGTGCGACGGCGCTGGTCAGTTCGGGAACGTAGGGACCGAGTGTCGCGCACCTTGGTGGGGTGCGCCGCCGGACCCTGCTCGGCTTTAACAGTACGCTTGTCCTGTATTGGCCTACAAGTGGGGTCTTGCTCACGTGAATCTCTCACCCCGTATGTCACGATCTGCCGCCGGGAGGGGTGTCCGTGATCACTGTCGACGGGGTGTGGAAGCGCTACGGCCGGGGGCCGATGGTGCTGACCGGGATCGACACCGCCCTGGCCCCGGGCTCGGTGACCGCGGTGCTCGGCGAGAACGGCTGCGGCAAGTCCACGCTGTTGCGCATCGCGGCCGGCATCACGGTGCCGACCCGAGGCGCCGTGCGCGGACGGCCGGGGTCGGTGTCGTACCTGCCGGAGCGCTTCCCCGACCAGCTGCGGCTGTCGGCCCGCGCCTACCTACGGCACTTCGCACGCGTCCGGCGGCTGCCCACGCGGGTCGAGCTGCTGGACCGCCTCGGCTTCGCCGGCGACCTGGACCAGCCGATGTCGGAGCTGTCCAAGGGCAACGCGCAGAAGGTCGGCCTCACCCAGACGTTCGGCCCTGTCGGCGGATTCCTCGTGCTGGACGAGCCGTGGGCCGGGCTCGACGTCGCCGCCCGAGCAATCCTCAGCGATCTCGTGCGTGAGGCCGCCGAGGCCGGCGCGACGGTGCTCGTCACGGATCACACGGGCGCGGCGGCAAAGCTGCCGGGGGCGACCGTGTACCGGATGACCGAGGGCCAGTTGCGGCCCGTGGAGGACGTGGGGCTGGTCGAGGTCGTCGTGACGTGCACATCGGAGGCCGCCGACCAGATGGCGAAGCTGCCCGGCGTGCAATCGGTGCGGAGGATGCCGTGATCCGCTACCTGCTGGCCGACCTGTTCAAATCGCAGCGGTGGCTGCCGCCGGTGTTCGTGTACCTGGCCATGACCGGCGTCCTCTACGGCGGCGACCCCGGCACACCCCTGCCGCCGTACGGCGTGTCGGCGATGGTGCTGTTCCCGTTGGCGGCGTGGCTGACCGTGGTGCTGGTCAACAACGAGGATCCGGTGCAGCGGCACGTCACCCTGGCCGCAGTGGGCGGCTGGCGTCGACTGCTCGGCGGTCTCGTCGGGGCGGCGTTCGTTCTCAACGGCGCGCTGGTGTTGCTGGCGACGCTCGTGCCCGCGGTGATCCACCACCACCCGTACGCGCTGTCCGACGTGGCCCTCGGCTTCACGGCGCACGTGATCAGCGCTGTGACGGGGATCGGGCTCGGCGTGCTGTGTGCGCGGCCCCTCATCCCGACCACGGGCTGGTCGCTGGTGGCGGTCGTGGCCGTGTCGCTGGTGTTGCTCGCGGTGGCCAACCGCCTGCCGCCCGTCGGGGCCATGGCGCACCTGCTGTTCGACAGCGGGCCCGTGCCGCTGGTGAGCGTCGCCGTGCAGGTGGTGATTGCCGCCGTGGTCGGCGCGGCGTGCGTCGTCGTGGCCTACCGCGTGGGGCGACGTCGCTTCTAGGGCCTGTTTCAGATGTCAGAGCCACTCGTTGATCGCCGCGATAACGACCGTGGCCTCATACCGGACAGCGAGCTTGTCGTACCGAGTGGCCACGGCCCGGTTCCGCTTGAGTCGGTTGATGCCGCACTCCACAGCATGCCGCCGCTTGTAGATCTCCTTGTCGAACGCCGGCCGACGACCACCACGCGCACCACGGTTCTTGCGATGGAGGATCTGGTCCGCCTTCTCCGGAATCGTGCACCGAACACCCCGCCGCCGCAGGTAGCAGCGATTGGCGCGGGAGCCGTACGCCTTGTCCCCCAAGACCCGATCCGGGCGCGTCCGCGCCCGCCCCCGA
>NZ_KK037166.1:2099484-2102628 GCF_000568255.1 Kutzneria sp. 744 | reverse complement strand
CGACAACGGCTTCAGCCCCTGCTCGGTCGCCAGGTGCACCTTCGTGGTCAGCCCGCCCCGGGACCGGAAAGATCCCATGGTCATCCGGCTCGGTGTCGACTCCACCCGGAGATTCACGCTGGTCAGCCCCTTTTTACGCGCGCCAGCGGCATGCTGGTGCGCGCGAGCCACAGTGGAGTCGACGCTCACATCCCAGGTGATCAGCCCGGCCGCGTCAGCCTCGGCCTGCAACCGGGTCAGGATCTGTTTCCAAGTCCCGTCGCGCTGCCAGCGTCGGAACAGGCCATACACGGTCTGCCACGGCCCGTACCGGTCCGGCAGGTCTCGCCACTGCACACCCGTCCGCACCCGGAACCGGATCCCGTTGATGAGTTGCCGTTTCGGGTGTTTGGGCGGGCGTCCAGACTTCTTGCCCTTGGGTAGCAAGGGTTCCAGCTTTGCCCACTGCTCGTTCGTCAGATCACCACGACCCACCCGAAGATCATCTCAAACCGAGATCAACTTCTGAAACAGGCCCTAGCCCGGTTCGGCGGTCAGCTGGCTGATTCGCTGCGGCGACAGGCCGAGCACCCGGGCCGCGTCTCGTTTGGACAGCCCGGCCGCCAGCACCCGCCTGACCAGCGTCCGCGACGCCGCCGACGCGGTCCGCTGGGCCTCCTCGGCCTTGCGCTGCTTGTCCCGCGCGTCCTCGTAGACCACGACGAGATCGGCGGGCAGTCGGAAGGAGATGTCGAGCACGATCTTGTCGGGTTCGATCTCCTTCATGGCCGCGACGAGATCCTCGGCCATCTCCTGCGCCTCGGCGGTCGTGCGGCCCTGCGTGGTGCCGACGCCCTCGACGTCGACCACCCACCATTTGCCTTCGCGCGTGGCGACCGCGCTGAACGTGCTCACTGAAGCCACCTTTCTCCTAGGCACCGCATCTGCTCGCCGATCGACATCACCACACCGGCGCTGACCTGGCGATGTCGCGGGACAGCCGCCGTGTGGCGTCCACACGGGCAGGCGTAGACCGTGTGTCCGCCCGTGTCTCGCAGCACCACGCACCCGAGCTTCCTCATGGCTTTGATGACGGCTCTCCTGCTCATGGGTTTGAACACCATGAACCTAGAATCTAGGGGGGCTGGATGTCAACGTCTAGCCGGGGTGGATTCTGCCGTCGAGCCGTCCGGGTCACCGGATGCCGTGGGCCGTTTGGGCCAATACGGTGATTGGACTGCTCCCTTCGCGTCGAACGGCGCAAGGTCGCCCGTTGACGCGCCGACAACCTTGTCAGGAGCACATCGCCGTCCACGAGGGAGGCGACCCATGAGCAGGTCGAAGCACGAGCCATGGCCCGACATGCCGGCGCCGGACTTGCCGATCCCGTACCCACGACGACCCGTGCAGCAGCGCGGGTGAGCTGGTTGGCGTGCGGGCCACCGCTTCCCCTTCACCAGGTGGCCCGCACGCCGGCTCACGGGCGGGGGCTGCTCTCCGCTACGAAGAGGCAACGTAGCGTGGCCCGGATACCCCCTCGGTGTTCTGTCACCCGATGTGCCCAGCGGGTGCGGGTATGCGTGCCATTTGACGCAGACGAACGCCGTAACCGCGGTTAGCCTTGCCCGCGACGGGGCCGGAGGACCGGCGGCGACCTACGATGGCCCGGCGAAGATCGCGAGCAACGGGGGAGGCGCGTGGTGTCTGCTGGGCGACCGCAGCTGCCGGAAACCGTGCGCAACCGGCTGGTGGCGCTGCTGCTCGACGTCGACGAGCTCCAGGACGCGAGCACCCGCGGCCTGATCGCCAGCGAGCTGCGCAACCGCCTCGGCCCCGGCTTCGACATGCCGACCCAGCTCAGCGACCGGATGTATACGATCGCCCTGGTCGAGGAGTGCCAGCGGCACTACGGCGGCCTGCGCAAGCTGGTGGACGCGCTGCGCCTGTTCCTGGCCGGGCACTACCTCGTGGACGAGGCGGCGGACCTGGTCGCCGGGCACATCCCGCTGGAGATCCTGCTGCCGGCCGAGCGCGCGGACCTGCGCAAGCTGCTGTCGCCGCTGACCTCCGAGGTCGACGCGCACAGCGTGTACCGGGCGGCCGCGGGGCCGCTCGCGCCGCCGCTGGAGTCGGCGCCGGACGACCTGCTCGGCGTGGCCGACGAACTCGTCAACATGATGACCCCGCCCGGACAGCTGCCCCCGCTGCTGAACTTCGTGGAGTTCCTCGCGGCCTTTGTGGACGGTCGCGGGCCGAGCGCGCAGGCGCTGCGCCGCTGGAACGCCGATGTGGCCCGCCGCTGTGGACTGCCCCAGCAGCTGGTGGTCGTGGCGGCGGAGAACGCGACCCTGTACGTCACCAAACGGATCGGCCGCGCCTCGGTGCTGGTGCAGATCGAGGAGGACGGCCTCGACCACAACCGGTTCCAGGTGTCGGTGTGGCTGTGGCTGGACACCGACAGCCAGACGCTGGCGCGTGACGACCGGTCGTACACGCTGGAGGAGATCCGCGGCGTCATCGACCGCGCGCTCCAGGACTGCACCAGCCTACTGGCCACGCACGCCGTGGAGCCGATGGTGGAGTTCATCCTGCCGCACCGGCTGCTGGCCGCCGACGTGGACACGTGGCTCATCACGCACGGCAGCCCGTTCGGCGGGCGCCTCGGCGTGTACTACCCGGTGGTCGTGCGCAGCCTCGACCGCCTGCGCACCACGTCGCTGCCGCTGCGCAAGCAGTGGCAGGCGAAGTGGCGGTGGCTGCAGGAGCACAGCGGACTGCACCCGGAGTCGGCCGTGCGGTGGCTCGGTGACGAGGACGGCCGTGACCCGCAGCGGCTGTACCGCGAACTGGCCGGGGACCAGCCCGTGGCGGTCGCGTGGCACGGCCCGCCGCCACCGGAGCACCAGGCCGTCGACTCGGTGCTGGGCGCGGCGGTGTGGGCCGGCACGCCGGTGGCGCTGTGGTGCCGTGAGCACCACGGCGAAGGCGGTCACCTCCAGCTGACCGACATGCTCACCAAGGGGCAACTGCCCGGCCTGCCGGACAACGCGCTGCGCGCCCGCAAGGAATCCGACGCCCCCTGCGCCCTCGAAGACCACTGCGGCAACCACCTCAGCCTGCTCTGGGACGACCCGTCCCGCCTGCCCGAGCCGCGTTTCGGGGCTG
>NZ_KK037166.1:2095688-2099043 GCF_000568255.1 Kutzneria sp. 744 | reverse complement strand
CGCCCGAGGAGACCCGGGCCCGGCTGCTCGACGCCTTGTTGCGGCCGCTCAGCCAGCCGGGCCAATGAGGCTCGAACGGCTCGTCGACGCGCTGGCGGCGGCCGGAGTGGAGGTCACCGGCGAGGAGCTGGCCGACGCCGTCTGGCTGGCCGGCTTCCTCGGCGACGGCCGTCCCGCGCGCGCGGGCGAGCCGCTGCCGGAGCGGGAGCCGCTGCCGCCGCCCGTGGAGCCGGAGGAGCAGGCGTCGCCCGGCGGCGTGACGGAACCCAAGCGGCGCTTGGGTTCACGGCCGTCGCCCGGGGCCACGGAGGTGCCGGCGTCGTCGGCGTCCATGCACCTGCCGGGGCGTGGCGGCCACGGCGACGGCATGAGCGCCCTGACGCTGCTGAGCCCCGCGGCGCCGGCGCTGCCGGACACGCTGCGGCTGTCGCGGGCGCTGCGGCCGTTGAAGCGGCGCGTGCCCGATCCGCACCGCCTGTCGTCAACGAGCAGGACACGGCCGACCACATCGCGGACACGGGGCTGTGGCTGCCGGAGTTCCAGCCGGAGATGACGCGGTGGCTGGAGGTCGCGCTGGTTGTCGACTCCGGGCCGTCCATGCGCATCTGGCGGCGCGCGGCGGCGGAGCTGCGGGTGTTGTTGGAGCGTATGGGGGCGTTCCGGGACGTGCGCGTGTGGGAGATGGACAGCCGTGCCGACGACCCGCGGCTCCAGCGGCCCGGCTCGCCGAGCCGCAGTGCCCGTGAGCTCATCGATCCGAGCGGTCGTCGGCTTGTGCTCATGCTGAGCGACTGCGTCGGCGAGGCCTGGCTTTCCGGGGCCATGTCACGGTTGTTGGCCCTGTGGTCGAAGTCGGGGTCGGTGGCGATCGTGCAGCCGCTGCCGCAGCGGCTGTGGCATCGCACCGCCGTGGTGCCGGTGCCGGTCCGGCTGCGGGCCTTCGAGTCGGGGCTGCCGTTCCGGCGTTTTGAGTTCGTGCAACGAAATCAGGGTTTCGGTGCACCGCCCATGACAGGGATCCCGGTGCCCATCATGGAGCTGGATCCCAGGTGGATAGGCCGATGGGCGTCGTTGCTGGCCGGAGAGAACCGCGGCTGGGTCGACGGTGTGGTAGTACTGGCAGGGGGAGAGGTCGGGGCCCGTCCGGAGTGGATGGTCGACACCCCGCCGGACGGCCCGCTCGATCTCGTGCAGGCCTTCCGGGCCACGGCGTCTCCCACGGCCTTCCGACTTGCCGCGTACTTGGCGACAGCTCCGCTGAGTCTGCCGGTGATGAGGTTGGTGCAGGCCACGATGCTGCCGGAATCCGGACCGGCGCACCTGGCCGAGGTGTTTCTGGGACAACTGCTGCACCGGGTCGGGGACGAGCGGGCCCACGAGGACCCGGACCAGGTGCAGTACGACTTCCGCAAGGGAGTCAGGGAAACGCTGCTGGGCACACTGCGCCGGGACGAGGCCGTGCGGGTCTTCGGCGAGGTGTCGCGGTTCGTCGGCAGCCGGATGGGGCAGCCGTTGGACTTCGCGGCCATGCTGGCCGATCCGTTCGGCCACGACGGCCCGCGGCTGTCCACCGACAGCATCGCGTTCGCCCAGGTGCTCAAGACGGTGCTGGAGGCGTTGGGGCCGCCCTATTCGCAGGCGGCCAAGCGCTGGAGCCGACTGGCTCCGGCGACCGAGGACGAGTCGTCCCCGTCCATGGTGGAACTGACCACATTGGACGGCTCGGAAACAACAGTGCAGATTCCCGATGGGGAGGTGGTGGCCGAGGAAGCTGAGCGCACGGAGCGGATGGCGACGCAGATCTGCCTCAGCTACCACCCCCGGGACTTCGCCTGGGCGGAATGGCTGCGCTGGGAGCTGGACCGCCTCGGCTACGCCGTCGTGATCAGGCCGCTGTCCGAGGCCTCCACCCCGGACGGTCTGCGCCGGCTCGCGGCGGAGGCGCTGGAGAACGGCCGGTACGTCATCACCGTGATCTCCGCGAGCACGGTCGCGCTGCCCTACGCCGGGGAGGCGTGGCTGCAGGCGCTGATCGACAGCCCCGACAGCCGGGGCCGGGTGCTGGCGGTGACCGTGCACGCCGGGCTGCTGATGGCCGAGATGGTGGACCGGATCGACGGGGTCACCTTCGAGGGCAAGGACGCCCGCACGGCGCTCAACGCCATTGTGGACTGCCTCGGCCGCGTGGCGGCCCGTCCGGTGCGCACCACGCCGCCGGAGGTGCTCCGCTTCCCGCCGCCGCCGTTCCCGGGCGACGACTCGCACGTCGGCGAGCCGGACAGCCAGGGGCCGGTGTGGGTGCTGACCGAGATCCGCTCGGGCGGCCGGTCGCTGCTGGCCCGCGGGGGTGCCGACGGCGCGGTGCGGCTGATCGACGTGGCCAGCGGCCAGACCGTGCTCAACCTGGAGGGCCACACCGGCCCGGTCCGGGTGCTGGCCGCCGTGCCCGGGGCCGACGGCGATCACGACCTGATCGCCAGCGGCGGCGTGGACGGCATCGTCCGCACCTGGGACCTGGACTCCGGCGCGCTGCGCCGGGAGAGCCGGTTCCTGGAGGGCGAGGTGTGGGCGCTGGCCACGGTCCGCGTCGGCGGCCGGATGTGTCTGGCCGGCACCGGATCCGGGTCGATGATCCAGCTCTGGGACCCGGAGAGCGGGCAGCGGCTGCGCACCCTGGTGCGCCGCGGCGGCCGGGTGTGGGCGCTGGCGCCGGTGGAGGTCGGCGGCCGTGAGCTGCTGGCCAGCGGCGGCGCCGACGGCACCATCCGGCTGTGGGACCCGGAGACCAGCACGGTGCTGCGCACCATCCAGGCCCACCGCAGCACGGTGTGGGCGCTGACCACCATCACGGTCGAGGGCGAGTCGCTGCTGGCCAGCGGCGGCGCGGACGGCATGATCCACCTGTGGCACCCGCGCACCGGCGCCCTGGTCAACTCGTTCGTCGGGCACGTCAGCACCATCCGCACGCTGGCGGTGGTGTCGACCCCGCACGGCGACCTGCTGGCCAGCGGCAGCGCCGACAGCACAGTGCGGCTGTGGAACCCGCGCACGGCCCGGGACGGCGTCGAGCACCGGTTCAGCCACCACACCGGGGAGGTGTGGGCGCTGGCCGCGGTCGAGGTCGACGGACGGGTGCAGCTGGCCAGCGGCGGCGTGGACGGCACGATCCGGCTCGCCGACCCGGTCACGTACCAGACCGACGAGCTGCAGTCCGTGCGGTCCAGCGCGGTGTGGGCGCTGACGTCCGTGCTGCTGCCGGACCGGACCCTGCTGGCCAGCGGGGCCCTGGACGGGTCCGTGCACCTGCACGAGCTGTCCGGCTTCTCCGAGGAGCGGACCCTGCGTGGGCACCGCA
>NZ_KK037166.1:2093852-2095588 GCF_000568255.1 Kutzneria sp. 744 | reverse complement strand
TGGGCACCTTCGACGACGGCCTGGCCGGCGTGGTCACGTTGACCGTGGTCGACGGCCGGTTGGCCGCCGGCTGCCAGGACGGCACCATCGCGGTCGGCGATCCCGGCGACCAGGCGCGGTTGGTGATGGACAGCGGGCTCGGGTACGTCGGCGCGCTCGGGCCGGCACGGGTCGGCGACCGGCGGCTGTTGGCCAGCGGCGGCTTCGGCGGGCTGATCCAGTTCTGGGACGTGCGCACCGGCGAACTCGTCGGCGAGTACCAGGCCCATGGCGGGACCGTGCGCGCGCTGACCCGTGTGCGGGTGGACGGGCAGCCGCTGATCGCCAGCGCCAGCGACGACGGTGACTTCCTGCTGTGGGACCCGCAGAGCCGGATGCGGCCCCGGTCATGAACATGGTGAGAGAAAAGGAAACTTCGGTGCGGAGGCTGGACGCGCTCGACTGGGTGGCCATCGGGCTGCTCGCGGTCGGCCTGGTGTTTCTGGCGACGGGACTGCTGCCGCTGGCGCAGGCCCAGGCCACGATGGTCCGGATCGGGCCGATCCTGGTGTTCCTCGGCGCGGTGATCGTGCTGGCCGAGCTGACCGCCGAGGCCGGGGTGTTCGACACCATCGCGATTCGGCTGACCATCCTGGCCCGCGGCAACTTCGTGCTGCTTTTCCTGCTGTGCGTGCTGTTCGCGGCGATCACCACCGCCACGCTCAACCTGGACACCACGGCCGTGCTGCTCACGCCGGTCATGCTGGCCGTGGCGGCGAGGCTGGCGATCCCGGGCGCTCCGCTGGCCATGACAACCGTGTGGCTGGCCAACACCGCGAGCCTGCTGCTGCCGGTGTCCAACCTGACGAACCTGTTGGCCATGAACCGCGTCGCGCTCAGCGCCCCGGCCTTCGCGCAGCGCATGGTGTTGCCGGAGCTGGCCTCCGTGGCCGCGACCGCCGTCTGCCTGTGGATCTTCTACTGGCGCCGGGGCCGGCGCGGCATGGACCGCTATGAGCCGCCCGTCGCCCCCAAACCGGCCGATCCCGTCCTGTTCGGCATCTGCGCCGTCGCCTGCGTGATCTTCATCGCCGGCGTGGTCGCCGGCCTCGAACTGGCCATCGTGTCGCCGGTCTGCGCCGGCGTCGTGGTCATCGCCTTCGCCTTCCGCAAGCGAGGTTCGCTGCGTTGGGGCCTGCTGCCGTGGCGGCTGTTGGTGTTCGTGACGGGCCTGTTCTTCGTCGTGCAGACCATCAGCGACCTCGGGCTGGCCGGCATCATGCACGCCGTCATCGGCGACAGCAACGGCCCGGCCGGCGTCTTCCGCGCCGCCGGCACCGGGGCCGGGCTGTCCAATGTGCTCAACAACCTGCCCGCCTACACCGCCGGCGAGGCCGTCGTTCCCGCCGCCAACCACGACCAGCTGCTCGGCCTGCTGATCGGCACCAACGTCGGCCCCATCGTCACGCCGTGGGCCTCGCTGGCCACCTTGCTCTGGTACGAGCGCTGCAGCTCGGCCGGCGTGAAGGTCGCCTGGCCGCGTTTCCTGCGCACCGGCCTGGTCACCGCGCTCGCCTGCCTCGCCGCCGCCACCGCCGCCCTGGTGCTGACCAGCTGAGCCCCCGCCCCTCCCGCTCGCCCCGCCGTTCGCTCCCCGGCCGCTCGCCCCCCAACCTCTCCGCTCTCACATGCGGACCGCATGTGCCGCGGGGAGGCAACTATGACGCGCATGTGACAGTGGGGGCGGGCTGAGCGGC
>NZ_KK037166.1:2031558-2092402 GCF_000568255.1 Kutzneria sp. 744 | reverse complement strand
TGCCCGTGGTGCAGGGCCACCCGCAGGCGGATCTGCGCGCCGTCGGCGTAGCGGCTGTTGTGCTCGCGCAGCAACATCTCCAGCTCCTGCGGCAGCTGCCGGACCAGGCGGCTCTCCGGCACCTCGGGCGCCAGGAAGACGACCATGCCGTCGCCGGTGTCGTTGTGGTACCCCGCCTCGTAGTCGTGCCCGAGGGCGCCGAGCGTGGCGGTCAACATCTCCCGCACACCGGCGCGCACCACCCGGCGGTGGTCCTCACTGCGGTGGCCACCGCTGAAGCTCTCCACATCGACCACCAGGATCGCCCGGTACACCGAAGGCTGACGCTCTGACATGCGTGTCGTGCCCTCCCAGCAACTACTCTTGCCGAACACCATAGGGGAGGTGATCGCGCTGACCGGTCCGGCCGGCACGTTCTGGGGGCGGCTGACATCGGCCGAGCAGGCCGCGTTCGCCGCGGCGGCCACGCGCAGCCGGTTCGCGGCCGGCGAGGTGATCGTCGGCCAGGGGGAGCAGACCAAGCAGGTGTACGTCGTCCTGAGCGGCCACATCAAGGTCATCGCGGGGGCAGTGGCCGGGCACGGCGTGATGCTGGCCGTGTGCGGGCCGGGGGAGGTGCTCGGCGAGCTGTCGGCCATCGACGGCCGGCCGCGGTCGGCGACGATGACCGCGATCGACGCCGTCGATGTGCTGCTGCTGCCGGCCGTGCGCCTGGAGGGTCTGTGCGACGCGCACCCCAAGATCGCCTGGTCGCTGCTGGAGGTCATCGCGCGGCGGTTGCGCGAGACCGACCAGCAGCGCGCCGAGTACGGCGGCGGCAGCACCATGCAGCGGGTCGTGACGCTGTTGCTGGACCTGGCCAACCGGCTGGGCAAGCTGGCCGCCGACGGCGTGCACATCGCCTCGCCGTTCACCCAGCAGGAATTGGCGGAAACGGCCTCGACGTCACGGGAATCGATGGCCCGGGTGCTGCGTGAGCTGCGTGAGGAAGGGGTCATCACCACCGGTCGGGGGCATTTCGTGATTCACCGGATGGAGCGCCTCCGCGAACTGGTGCGCTAGACCCCGGTGACCCCGTCCACGGCCTCCCGCAGCAGGTCGGCGTGCCCGTTGTGCCGGGCGTACTCGTGAATCATGTGATGCATCACCAGCCGCAGTGACACGTCCTCCTCCCAGCGCGCGTTGTAGGCCGTCACGTCCAGGGATTCCGCCTTCTCCTCGATACGCCGCGATTCCGCGACCTCCGCCTCCCAGGCGGCGAAGGCCTCGTCCCGAGTTGCGCCGGTGGCGTCGTAGGCGACCTGGTAGTCCATCGAGTCGGAGTGCACGAGGCCGATGGCCTCGCCGTTGATCACGATGCGGAACCACGTCCGCTCGACCTCGGTCATGTGCCGCACCAGTCCCAGCAGCGACAGCGTCGACGGTGGACTGGCCTGGCGGCGCAGCTGCTCGTCGGTCAGGCCCTCGCACTTGAGGGCAAGCGTGGCGCGGTGGAAGTCGAGGAAGGCCCGCAGCGTCTCGCGTTCGTCGCCGCGCAGGGGTGGGCCGATGCGTTCGGATGTCACCGGGACAGCGAACCACAGGTGTCCGCCATGCAAGTGCACGGCGAAATTTCCCGGTGGAAGTTCCGTTGTGTGTCATGTGACGCAGAACTCGGTCGGTCACCGGTCTACAAAGGTGGTATCTGCCTGATCGGGCAGGTAGAGGAGGGGACCAGAGATGAACAAGCAGAACGAGGAGCGCCGGCCGTACAACCGAGTCTTCACCCGAGTCGTCCTGACCGTCTTCTTCACCGCGGTCCAGCTCTGGGCCATGGTGGTCCTGCTGACCCAGCTCCACGTCGGCGGCGTGGTAGCCGTGGCCCTGGCCGCCGTGATGGCCGCGGGCGTGCTGGCCGCGATCTACGGCTGGCAGGAGGTCCGCACGGCCAGCCGCCAGCAGGTCGGCGACGACGAGCTGTCCGAGCGCGTCCGCCTGACCAGGGACAACACCCGGTTCCTCGACGACTTCTACCCGATCGAGCAGCGCCAGCGCCGGCGGGACGAGCGGGACAAGATCGCGGTCTGAGGGGGCCGTGGACCGGGGGTGAGCAAGGCGCAAGGGGGAGGACCGCCCGTCCCGCCGTCGGGGTGCGGGGCGGGTGCGCCGAAGATGAGCCGTGGCGCTGCCTGGCAGGGGCAGGAAGCGCCACGGTTCATTCCTTTTCGGCGAAAGCTCGACATGAACACCCGCCGCGAGGTTAATCTCCGCCAATGCAGCTGCCGTGGCGGACTTCCGCTCGCACCGGCCTGAGCAGCGGCAGTTCCGTCGTGGTGGCGACGGTGACCGGTCTGCTCCTGGCCTTCGTCGCCGCATCGGCCGTGTTGTGTGCGGTGAGCACCGGCAACGCCGCGCTGAGTTACCAGGTCGGCCGCACCTGCCCGCAGTCGCTGGCGGCGTCGGTCAACGGGCTGGCGGCGCCGTCCGACCAGGTGGCGCGAATCGACCAGGACGCCAGGGAAGTGGCGCGACAGCAGGGTTTCCCGCAGACGCTGTTCGGCGCGTACACCCAGCCCACCCGCCTCGTCGTCGGGGACCAGCAGACGCCGTACCTGCGGGTCGGCTACCGCGACGACGCGATCCCCAATCTGCACGCGATCCAGGGCGGCGCGACCAACGGCACATGGCCGGCGCGGACCCCCGCGCACGACGGCCATCTCGGGCTGGGCCCGCTGGGCAGCGAGATCCCGCCGGTGACGGCGATCTACCAGGACCTGACCGAGCCGGTCGCGCCGTTCTGGTGCTCCGAGGTGACCTCGGTCGTGGCCAACCCGCTGGCCGGCGACGGCGGGAGCGCCACGACGGCGTTCCTGCCGTCGCTCGCCGACGTCGCGCGGTTGGGCGAGCGGCTGGACGTCTCGGTGCGCTTCCCGGTGGCCACGCCGAACACGCTGTCGGAGGCCCGGGAACTGGCCGCCCGCAGCGACCGGCTGGCCGACGCCCTGCGCAAGAAGTTCGCCGCCGACGGCCTCACCGCATACGCCCCGGTGCGGCAGTCGTTCGTGGCCCCGCTGGCCGAGGCGGCGAAGGCGCAGAACAACGTCATCGCGTTCGTGCTTCCGCTGACGGCGATCAGCCTGCTGGTCGGCCTGGTCGGCGTCGGCGCGATGGCGGCGCAGTGGTGCCAGCGCCGGCAGGCCGTGCTGCGGCTGCTGTGGGCCCGGGGCAGTTCCCCGTTGGCTTTGGGGGCCAAGGCATTGCTCGAACTGGTCGGCCCGCTGGTGGTCGGCGCGGTCGTCGGCCTGGTCGTCGCCCGGTTCGCACTGCCTTGGTACGCCCCGGTTGCCGAGCTGGACCCCGGCACGACGACGTGGGCGGCGCTGGTCGTGCTCGGCGTTGTCCTCTGCGCCGCCGCGGTGCTGACGGGGACGGCCGCCCTGCGGACGCACCGCATGTTCCAGGCGCCCCGCCGCCGGCGGATTCCCCGTGTGCTGCGGCTGATCCCGTTCGAGCTGCCGGTCGCGGTCGCGGCGGTGTTCTCGGGCCTGAGCCTGACCCGGTCGGTGCCCTCGACCGGCGGCGCCACACCGCCGCTGGACGCCTTCGCGCTGGCGTTCCCGGTGTTGGTGGTCGTGGTGATCGCCGGCGTCGCCGCTCGGCTGGGCCGGCTGCTGCTGGTGTGGTCGCACCGGTTGAACGTGTGGTCCCTGCCGTCGGTGCAGCTGGCCGTGCGTCGGCTGGCGGCGGCCAGCACCGCGGCGACGGGTGTGGTGCTGGTGGGGGTTTTGGCGGTCGGCACGCTTGCCGTCGGCAGCAGTGTCAATCACGCCGAGCAGAACGCCTTGGCCAGCAAGTCCGGCAACAAGATCGGCGCGACGACGTCGGTGCAGATCTCCACCTCGTTCGGGCAGAGCAAAGAACCGCTGCCGGCCGCGGTGGCCGCGCACGGCACCGTGGTCGGCGTGGTCGACCGGGGCGTCAGCAACATGGTCGCGGTCGACCCGGCGACCTTCGCCAACGGCGCGTGGATCGACCCCGACCGCCGCACCGAGATGCTGGACCTTGTGAGTCAACTGGGCCATGGCGCGGCGATCGCGGTGGGCGGGGCCAAGATCGGCTCGTCGATCAGCATCCCCGGGTTCGCGCCGCTGCACACTATCGGGCAGCTGCCGGTGTTTCCCGGTATGCCGTACAACATCGGCTACGTGACGGCGCGGTCGGACAACACCACCGCGTCGGAGGTCAACTCGTTCTTCCTGTGGTCCAGCCAGGACTCGACGACCGTGCTCAACCAACTGGCCGCCGCGCACATCGACCACATCAGGTACCAGACGACCGACATGGCCCTGGACGCTCTGCCCTTCTACACCGTGGCTTGGACGTTCGGCTACATCGCCTCGGTCGGCGCCCTGCTGGCGGTGATCGCGGCGGCCTCGCTGCTGCTCGCGGTCGGCGCACGGCGCAAGCAGACGGCGTTGTCGGGCGCGCTGGCGACCCGGATGGGGTTGCGGCCCAAGACATTGGTCGTCAGTCACCTGCTGGAGTTCGGCGCGGTGGCCGCATCGGTGTTGGCGGCCGGCGTGACGGTCGGGCTCGTCGTCGCCGCGTTCTCCTTGCCACGCCTGGATCCCGCGCCCTGGCTGCGGCCGGTGTCGGTGCTGCCGGACTCGGTGATGTTCGTGCTGGTCGCGGTGGCGATCGGGCTGGCGGTGGTGGCCGTGGCCGGATGGATCGCGGTGCGCGGGGTGCGCACCGCCCGAGTCGGGGAGCTGATCCGTGGCTGACGTCCTTGCCGCGCAAGGGGTTGGCGTCGACTATCCGACGCCGGCCGGTGCCGTGACGGCCATCGACGGCGTCACGGTCGCGGTGCCCGACCAGGGCATCACGGTGTTCGCCGGGCCGTCCGGCTCCGGCAAGTCGACGCTGCTGCGGGTGCTGGCCCTCGTGGAGCGGCCGACCCGGGGTGTGGTGGAACTGAGCGGTGAGACGGTGAGTACCCGCTCGCACCGTCAACTCCGCGCTTTGCGACGCCAGACCATCGCGTTGATGTTCCAGAGCCCGCTGGAAAACCTGCTGCCGGAACTCACGGCCGCGCAGAACGTGATCGCCGCGGCGCAGAGCGCCGGCCAGGCCCCCGATCTCGAACTGCTGGGTGTCGTCGGCCTGGACGGCATGGGCGACTACCGGGTGCCGGCGCTGTCCGGCGGGCAGCAGCAACGGTTGGCGCTGTGCTGTGCGCTGGCCCGCGATCCGAAGGTCGTGCTCGCCGACGAGCCCACGTCGCAGCTGGACGACACCTCGGCCGGGCTGGTGCTGGAATCGCTGAAGGTGTTGGTGGACCGGGGAGTTCCCGTCGCCGTGGCCTCCCACGACGACCGGGTGATCGAACTGGCCGACCGTGTCGTGCGCATGAGATCTGGGCGGGTGGCGTGATGGCGTTGGTGGCCAACGGGATCGGCCGGTCCTTCCGGCAGGTCGAGGTGCTGCGCGGGGTGGACCTCGCGGTGGCGCCGGGGGAGTTCGTCACGATCGGCGGGCCTTCCGGCTCCGGCAAGAGCGCGCTGCTGTCCATTCTGTGCGGCTTCGACCGGCCGGATGTCGGCAGTGTGCTGATCCGCGACGTGGTGATGGACGGCGCGCCGAGCTGGCAGCGATGTGCCGTGCTGCCGCAGGCCCTCGGGCTGGCCGGCGAGCTCACCCTCGCGGAGAACACGGCGTTGCCGTTGCTGCTGACCGGATCGCCCGACGCGCGGGCGCGCAGCGTCGCCGTGCTGACCGAGCTCGGCATCGGCGAGCTCGCCGACCGGTACCCGAACGAGGTGTCCTACGGCCAGCAACAGCGGGCGGCGCTGGCCCGGGCGATCGTCGGGCAGCCGGACGTGCTGCTGGCCGACGAGCCCACCGCGCACGTCGACCACGCCAGCGCCGAGGTCGTGCTGACGGTGCTGCGCCGGGTGGCGGATCGCGGCACCGCGGTGATCGCGGCGACCCACGATCCCCGCGTGCACGCGGTGGCCGACCGCCAGCTCCGGCTGGACAAGGGCCGTCTTGTGCCGTAATCAGGAATGTATGCAGGGCCAGGAAGGCATGCGGGAGGCGATGCGGATCATCGGCGGGGCCCGGCGCATCACCGTGCTCACCGGGGCCGGTGTGTCCACGGCGTCCGGCATTCCCGACTTCCGCGGGCCGAACGGCGTGTGGACAAAGGATCCCGAGGCGCAGCGGCTGTCCTCGCTGCCGGACTACCTGGCCGATCCCGAGGTGCGCCAACAGGCCTGGCGCAGCCGAGCGGTGCACCCGGCCTGGACCGCCGAACCCAACGCGGCGCACCGGGCGCTGGTCGACCTGGAGCACTCGGGGCGGCTGCGGGCGTTGCTGACGCAGAACATCGACGGCCTGCACCAGCGGGCCGGCTCCAGCCCGGACCTGGTCGTGGAGCTGCACGGGTCGCTGACCGAGACGGAGTGCCTGAGCTGCGGCGACCGTCGCCCGATGAGCGAGGCCCTGGCCCGCGTCGCCGCCGGCGAGGCCGATCCGCCGTGCGTGGTGTGCGGCGGGATCATCAAGTCGGCGACGATCTCGTTCGGGCAGGAACTCGACCAGGACGTGCTGAGGCGAGCCCAGCGGGCGGCGCTGGACTGCGACCTGTTCCTCGCCGCCGGCACCTCGCTCACCGTGCACCCGGCGGCCGGGCTGGTCGGGCTGGCGGCCAAGGCCGGCGCGCAGGTGCTGATCTGCACCGCCGAGCCCACCCCCTACGACGACATCGCGACGGCGGTGGTGCGGGAGCCGCTGATCGAGTCGCTGCCCGCGCTCGTGGCCGCTGAAACGATCGAGCCCAAGGGGCGCCTGTCGACGTGGGGCGATCCGGCCACTTGGTAGCTAGGCTGCTGTGATGCGGGTCCCACTCACCGTCAGTGACTTCCTGGACCGTGCAGCGACGGTCCTCGCCGACAGCGTCGCGATCGTGGACGAGCCGGCCCAGCCGGCCGATCCGGTCGCCACCACCACCTACCGCGAGTTGGCCGGGCGGGTCCGCGCCTGGCAGGCCGGCCTGGACCGGCTCGGCATCGGCGAGGGCGAGCGGGTCGCCGTCGTCAGCCACAACTCCGCGCGGCTGATGGAACTCCTGCTCGCCGTGCCGGCCAGCGGACGGGTCTGCGTGCCGGTCAACTTCCGGCTCAGCGCCGCCGAGATCGGCTACATCGCCGAGCACAGCGGCGCGTCCGTGCTGCTGGTCGATCCCGAGCTGGACGAGTCGCTCAAGGCGGTGACCGCGCCGCACCGGTTCGTGCTCGGCGCGGAGACCGAGCAGCTGATGCTGCCGGACGTCGAGCCCCGGCCGTGGTCGGAGCCGGACGAGGACGCCACCGCGACGATCAACTACACCTCCGGCACCACCGCGCGGCCCAAGGGTGTCCAGCTCACGCACCGGAACATCTGGACCAACGCCGTCACTTTCGCGATGCACACGCGGGCGTGGGAACGCGACGTGTACATGCACACCCTGCCGATGTTCCACTGCAACGGCTGGGGCATGCCCTACGGACTGACCGGCGTCGGCGCCCGGCACATCGTGCTGCGCAAGGTCGACGGGGCCGAGATCCTGCGCCGGGTCGAGGACCACGGCGTGACCCTGATGTGCGGCGCCCCGGCCGTGTGGAACGCCGTGCTGGACGCCGCCCAGACCTGGACCGGCGAGATCCCCGGCCGGGACAAGGTGCGCATCGTCTGCGCCGGCGCCCCGCCGCCGACCCGGACCATCGCCCGCGTGCAGGACGAGCTGGGCTGGGAGTTCCTCCAGATCTACGGCCTGACCGAGACCTCCCCGCTGCTCACGTTCAACCGGACCCGGCCGGAGGACCTGGATCTCCCGCCGCTGGAGCGCGCCGCCAAGCTCTCCCGGGCCGGCGGCCCCGCCCTCGGCGCGCGGATCGCCATCTCCGACAGCGGCGAGGTGCTAGCCCGCTCCAACGTCGTGCTGGCCGGCTACTGGCAGAACCCCGAGGCCACCGCCGACGCCCTGGAGGACGGCTGGTTCCACACCGGCGACGGCGGCTCCATCGACGAGGAGGGCAACGTCGTCATCTCCGACCGTCGCAAGGACGTCATCATCACCGGCGGGGAGAACGTGTCGTCCATCGAGGTAGAGGACTGCCTGTTCAGCCACCCCGCCGTCGCCGAGGTCGCCGTCATCGGCGTGCCCTCCGAGAAGTGGGGCGAGACCATCAAGGCCCTCGTCGTCCTGGCCGACGGCGCCTCGGTCGACGAGGCCGACCTGATCGCCCACTGCAAGCAGCGCCTGGCCGGCTACAAGGCCCCCACCTCGGTGGAGTTCCGCGACTCCATCCCCCGCACCGCCACCGGCAAGATCCAGAAGTACAAGCTCCGCGCCCCCTACTGGTCCGCCCACACCCGCCAGGTCAACTGACCCCCGCGAGTCACGCTCTCGGACCCACCGAATGTCGGTTTCGGGCACACCCACTCCCGCGAGTCCCGCCCAGCGTCACACCGAAACCCGCTCTCCGTCCCCGCGAGTCCCGCTCTCCAGCAGTCATGAATTGGTTTCATGACTGCCCCAGAGCGGGACTCGCGGTGTGACGGGGATAGTTGTGTCCGAAAACGGCATTCGTGCTGCTTGAGGGCGTGACTCGCGGGGATTTTAGGCCATTGGTGTGACACGTGTGGCTGATGATGGGTGAGTTCTACACGGGAAGTGTGGCGCTGGTGGGGTGGGAGTGGCACAGTGACTCGTGCCTGGTTGACGCCGTTCGGCCCATCTGCGCTGCGCCGAACGGACCAGCCTTCGCGAGGAGGTGCGGCGGTGGTTCGAGCAACGGTGCTGGCCGGGGTGGTGCTTGCCGTCCTGGTGGGCGCGGCCGGCCCGGGGAGCGCGGGGCCGCCGCCGCCGAACAATCCGTCGGACACCGACATCAGCGCCGGCCAGGACGCGGTCCGGGACAAGGCGGCGAAGGTCGGGGACCTGAGCAACCAGCTGGCGGCGGCGGACGCGAAGCTCGCCGACCTACAGGACCAGGTCGAAGCCCGGATGGAAGAGGTCAACAAGGCCCGGGTGGACCTGGAGACCGCGCAGGCGGCGGCCAAGCAGGCCGGTGACGAGGCGGCCGCGGCCAAGCTGGAGTCGGACGCGGCGGCCAAGGCGATGGACGACGCCCGCCGGCGCCTCGACGACTTCGCGGCGGCCAGCTTCTCCCAAGGCAGCGCGGTCGGCGGCTTCTCGGCCCTGTTCGACGCGACGAGCCCGGACAACCTGCTGGCCCGGGTGCAGATGCTCAACGCCGTCAGCGAGTCCGAGCTCAAGGCGATGGACGTGACGCAGCGGGCCGAGGTGGACCGGGCCAACAAGGACTCGGCCAGCCGCAAGTCGTTGCAGGTGGCCAAGGAGAAGCAGGACGCGGCCGACGCGGCCAAGCGCGAGGTGGACGCGGCGATGGCGGCGGCGGTGGCCGCCCGCCAGAGCGAGGCGGCGCAGGAGAAGCAGCTCCAGTCCTCGAAGTCGGACATGGACGCCCAGCTGTCGGCGGCCCAGGCCAACGTCACCGACCTCCAGGCCCAGCGCCAGCGCTACGACGACTGGCAGACCGAGAAGAAGAAGGAAGAGGAAGCCGCGGCGGCCGCCGCGGCAGCGGCAGCGGCTTCCCGCCCGGTGGCCAACCGCCCGCCCCCGCCGCCCCGCCCGGTGCCGGTGGCGGCCGCGGGACGGGCGGCGGCGGTGATCGCCCGCGCGATGGCCGAGCTCGGCATGCCGTACGCCTGGGGCGGCGGCACGCCCAGCGGCCCCAGCCGCGGCATCAGCGACGGCGGCGGCGACGCCGACTACTACGGCGACTACAACAAGATCGGCTTCGACTGCTCGGGGCTGATGGTCTACGCCTTCGCCGGCGTCGGCGTGTACCTGCCGCACTACAGTGGCTACCAGTACTACGCGGGCCAGCACGTGCCGCTGTCCCAGATGGCCCCGGGCGACATGCTCTTCTACGGCAACCCCAGCAACATCCACCACGTCACGATGTACGTCGGCGGGGGCCGCATGATCGAGGCGCCCTACTCCGGCGCCTACGTCCGCGTGGTGCCGGTGCGCTGGGGCGAGATCATGCCGTACGCCACCCGCGTCCTCTGAGGCCGTCGCAGCGTCAACGGCGTGCAGAGCGCCAGCACGCCGGCCACGGCGATGGCCTCGCGCGGCCCGATCCAGCTGGCCAGCAGGCCCCACAGCGCGGTCATCACGGCGATGCTGACCTTGGTGGTCACAGACCACGCCGACAGGACCCGGGCCACGTTGTCGGCCGCGGAGTTCTCCAGCCGCACGGTGGCCGACACCGGGGCGTAAACGCTGCAACACACGATGATCCCGAACTCGACGCCGATCACCAGCAGCAGCCCGGGCAGGCCCGGCCCGACAAAAGCCAGCCCCACCACCCACACCGCCCGCAACGCGCCGCTGGCGAACAACACCCGCTCCGGCCCGATCCGCCGCACCAGGGGACGGGCCAGGCGTGAGCCCACGAGCCCGCCCAAGCACGGAATCCCGAACGCCAGGCCGTACTGCCACGGCGTGAATCCGAGATCCCCCAGCATCAACACCGCTAACAGCGGCGCCGTCGCCATGAGCAAGCCGTTGTACAGCGCGGCGTTCACGAACAGCGGCTGCAACACCGGATGCCGCACGATGTGCCGCCATCCGTCGAAGATCTCACCGAAGCCGATCTTCCGTGACGCGTTCGGCACCGGCTCGGAACCGTGAATGGCCCGAATTCCCAGCGCCGACACCAGGAAACTCAGAGCATTGGCCACGATCGTCGTCATCGGCCCGAACACGCCGATGGCCAGCCCGCCGGTCGGCGGCCCGACGGCGGTCGCGGCCCAGGACGTGGCCTCGAACCGTCCGTTGGCCTGAAGCAGATCCTCCCGTGGCACCAACGATTTCAGGAACGCCCCGCTGGCCGCCGTGAACACGATGTCGGCCGTGGCGACCACCACCGACACGGCCACCAGCTGCCCGAAGGTCAAGCCGCCCAACAGATACGCCGCCGGCAGCGTCAACAGCGCCGCGAACCGCAGCAGGTCCATCGCCACCATCACCGGCCGCTTGCGCCGGAACTCGACCCATGGCCCCAACGGCACCGCCGCCAGCGCCCCGACCACCAGCCCGGCCGCCGCCAGCAGCGACACCTCGGCCGGCGTGCTGTGCAGCACCAGGATCGCCACCAGCGGGAAAGCGTCGAACGCGAACCAGGTGCCGACGGTGCTGGCCGTGAAAGCCGCCCACAGCCAGGCGAAATCCCTACCCATGGCCAGGATCTTCTCGGTTGCCGGCCGAACGATCAAACAACCCCGACCCGGCGAGCCACAACCGCGAGTTGTAGCCTCGCGCCGTGGACCTCAATGCCGTGCGGACCTTCGTGGTGGCGACCGAAGAGGGCCAGCTCCAGGAGGCCGGCGTCGAGCTGGGCATCAGCCAGCAGGCGGTGTCCAAGCGCATTGCCGCGCTGGAGAAGGAGCTCGGCGTCCGCCTGTTCACCCGCACCGCCCGCGGCATCCAGCTGACCGCCGACGGCCAGGCCTTCCTGCCGCACGCCCGCGCCCTGCTGGACGCGGCCGACCGGGCCGTGGCAGCCGTCCGCCCGGGCGGCCGCCCGCTACGCGTCGACGTGCTCGGCCGCCGCTCGGTCTGTGCCGCCCTGGTGCAGGAATTCCACCGCCAGCACCCGGAATTCGAGCTGGAGGTGGTCACCCTGCCCAACGGCACCGCCGCCACCGCGGCGGTCCGGGCCGGCGAGGTCGACGCCGCGTTCTGCGGGCAACAGTCCCCGCCGCCGGAGGGCGTGCGCACGATGCGCGTCGAGAACGAACCGCTGCACCTGCTGGTCGGCCTGGGTCACGAACTCGCCGCCGCGACCGAGCTGAGGCCGGAAGACCTTGTGGGGCAACGGATCTGGATTCCCGGCATCGTGCCCGGCGCGGAATGGGGCGCCTACTACAAGGAACTGGCCGCCGCGTTCGACCTGTCCATCGACGCCGAGGGGCCGAACTTCGGCACCGAGCACATGCTGGACCGGATCGCCGACACGCCGTCGCTCGCGACCTTCTTCGGCACCGTGATCCGGCTGACCCGGGCCGAGGACCTGCGCCTGATCCCGGTGCGCGATCCGACGCCGGTCTACCCGCACTCGCTGATCTGGCGCGCCGACAACCACCATCCCGGCCTGGCCGAATTGCGTAGGCACCTGGACGAAAACTGGCGGTCCAGCCGCCGCGAGGACGTCTGGACCGCCAGCTGGGCCACCGAAGGCTAGAGGGCGCGGACGATGTCCTCCACCCGCTCCTTGGCGTCGCCGAACAGCATCTTGCTGTTGTCCTTGAAGAACAACGGGTTCTGCACGCCCGCGTAGCCGACGGCCATCGAGCGCTTGAACACGATCACGTTCTGCGCCTCCCACACGTGCAGCACCGGCATGCCGGCGATGGGGCTGCCGGGGTCGTCGGCCGCCGGGTTGACCGTGTCGTTGGCCCCGATCACGAGCACCACCGACGTCTGGGGGAAGTCGTCGTTGATCTCGTCCATCTCCAGCACGATGTCGTACGGCACCTTGGCCTCGGCCAGCAGCACGTTCATGTGGCCGGGCAGGCGGCCGGCCACCGGGTGGATGCCGAACCGCACGTCGATGCCGCGTTCGCGCAGCTTGCGGGTCAGGTCCGCGACGGGGTACTGGGCCTGGGCCACGGCCATGCCGTAGCCGGGCGTGATGATCACCGTCTCGGCGTCGCGCAGCAGCTCGGCGGTGTCGGCCGGCGTGATCTCGCGGTGCTCGCCCTGCTCGATCGCCGCGAACGTGCCGGACTCCACGCCGAAACCGCCGGCGATCACCGAGATGAACGACCGGTTCATCGCCTTGCACATGATGTACGACAGGTACGCACCGGAGGAACCGACCAACGCGCCGGTGACGATCAGCAGGTCGTTGTTCAGCAGGAAGCCCGATGCCGCCGCCGCCCAGCCGGAATAGCTGTTCAGCATGGATACCACGACCGGCATGTCGCCGCCGCCGATGGACGCCACCAGATGCCAACCCAGCAGCAGTGCGATCGCCGTGACCGCGGCCAGCAGGACGACGTTCGGCGTGATGACGAAGAACACCGTCAGTACGACAAAGGCCACCAGCGCGGCGAGATTGAGGAAGTGCCGCCCCGGCAGCATCATCGGCGCCGACTTGATGCGCGCCGACAGCTTGAGGAACGCCACGATCGAGCCGGTGAACGTGACCGCGCCGATGAACACGCCGATGCACACCTCGGCGTGGTGGATGCCCGGCAGCGCGCCGGCATCGGCGTCCAGGTAACCGTTCCAGCCGACCAGGACCGCCGCCAGACCGACAAAGCTGTGCAGCAGCGCGATGAGCTCCGGCATGCCGGTCATCTCGACGACCCGCGCCCGCCACAACCCGATGCCGCCGCCGGCCGCCATCGCGACGATCAGCAGCACGATGCCGATGACGGCCATTCCCTGCAGCGCCAAAACAATGGTCGCGATCAGCGCCAGCGCCATGCCCGCGATGCCGAACAGCACGCCGTTGCGGGACGTCTCGTGCTTGGACAAACCGGCCAGGCTGAGCACGAAAAGCAGTGCTGCGACGAGGTATGCGGCCTGCGCCGCCGTTGCCACGGTCATGGGTCAGCTCCTCGAGAACATGCTGAGCATGCGCCGGGTGACGGCGAATCCGCCGAAGACGTTGATACTGGCCAACAGCACCGCCACGGCGGACAGCACCGTGACGGCGACCGTGCTGTGCCCGATCTGGAGCAGGGCGCCGACCACCACGATGCCGGAAATGGCGTTGGTGACCGACATCAGCGGCGTGTGCAGGGCGTGGTGCACGTTGCCGATCACGTAGAAGCCGATCACCACGGACAGCGCGAACACCGTGAGGTGGCCGATCAACTCGTTGGGGGAGAAGCCGACCAGCAGGAACAGTGCGATCGCCGCGACGGCGACCACCAGGTGCCGGGCCCGCTTCGGCTGGTCCTTCTTCTGCGGCGCAGGCGTTTTCTCCGCCTGCTGCGGTGGCGCCGCGCTGACGCTGATCTTGGGTGGCGGCCAGGTCGTCTCGCCGGCGCGGACCACGGTCACGCCGCGCAGCACGACGTCCTCGAAGTCCAGCACCACTTCGCCGTCCTTGCCCGGCGTCAGCAGCTTGAGCAGGTTCACCACGTTCGTGCCGTACAGCTGCGAGGCCTGGGCCGGCAGGCGGCCGGCGAGGTCGGTGTAGCCGATGATCGTCACGCCGTTGGCCGTGACCACCACTTCGCCGGCCACGGTGCCCTCGACGTTGCCGCCCTGCACGGCTGCCATGTCGACGATCACGCTGCCGGGCCGCATGCTGGCCACGTGCTCCTTGGTCAGCAGTCGCGGCGCGGGCCGGCCGGGGATGAGCGCCGTGGTGATGATGATGTCGACATCCCGGGCCTGCTCGGCGTAGATCTCCGCCGCGCGCCTGTCGTACGCCTCCGAGGTCGCCTTGGCGTAGCCGTCGGTGCTGGCTTCCTGCTCGACGTTGACGGCCAGGAAGTCGCCGCCCAGCGACTTCACCTGCTCGGCCACCTCCGCGCGCGGGTCGGTCGCCCGCACGACGGCGCCCAGGCTGTTGGCCGCGGCGATCGCCGCCAGGCCGGCCACACCCGCCCCGGCCACCAGGACCTTGGCCGGCGGCACCTTGCCCGCCGCCGTGACCTGGCCCATGAGGAAGCGGCCGAAGACGTTGGCCGCTTCGATCACCGCCCGGTAGCCGGCGATGTTGGCCATGGAGCTGAGCACGTCCAGGGACTGGGCGCGGGAGATCCGCGGCACCGCGTCCATCGCCAGCACGGTGATCGGGCGCTCGGAGAGGGTCTGGACCAATTCAGGCCGTAACGCCGGGCCGATCATGCCGATCAGCGTCGCGCCGTCGTGCAGCGCCTCGATCTCCGGCTCGGTCGGCGGGTTCACCTTGATCACGACATCGCCCGCCCAGGCCTCGCCGTGGCCGGCGATTCGGGCCCCGGCCTGCGCATACGCCTCGTCCGGGAAGCTCGCGGCCGCCCCGGCGCCGGTCTCCACGAGCACCTCGTAGCCGAGGGCGGCCAGTTGGCGCACGGTCGCCGGTGTGGCGGCCACCCGCGTCTCGCCGGCGGCCGACTCGGTGACCACGCCCAGTGTCCGACCCATCACGGCTCCCGTCTGTGTCGCTGGCCCCCGACTCCATCTTCGTTCACAATGACCGTTCCGCGACTCATTTCGGTTCACACGTGAATCTCGATCGGGAAATGCACCGGATGGCGGAGCGTCTACAGTGCACACGCCAGACTCTATGTGACGGTTGACACAAAAGGTTGTTAGGCCTGTTCGAGCGCGCCGAGCCGCGGCACGAGCAGCAGCGACAGCGCCAGCACCACGCCGCCGATGATGATGGGGGCTCGCACGTCGAGCACCGTGCCGAGCACACCGCTCAGCGCCGCGCCGACCGGTCCGGCGCCCCAGCCGACGAGCCGGTAGGCGCTGGTGACCCGGCCCATCAGCTCGCGCGGGGTGAGCCGCTGGCGCACCACCACCGCCTGCACGTTCCACAGCAGGATGCCGAAGCAGCCGACGGTGTAGCCGACCGCGACCACCGGGATCGACCAGGCGACGCCCGCCACGAGCAGGCCGACGGCCATCATGCCGATGGCCAGGCCCAGACCGGGGCCCAACCGCAGGTGCCGCCGGACCCAGCCGCCGGCCAGGCCGCCGAGCATGCCGCCGACCGCGCCGATCGCCAACACGAGCCCGTAGACCGCCGCCGGGGCGTGCAGGGTGTTCACGATCAGCAGCACGAGCATGGTCAGCGCCATCTGCACGGCCAGGTTGGCCACACCCAGCTCCAACGCCAGCAGGCGCAGGCCCTTGTGCCGCCACAGCCACCGCACGCCCTCGGCGATGTCGGCGCGGATGGTGGTGTTCACCTCGGCGCGGGCCGGCGCGTGTCGGGCGCGGATGGCGAACACCAGTCCCGCCGCCGCAACGAACGTCACCGCGTCGACCAGCAGCGGCGCGCCGGCCGAGAGGGCGAACAGGGCGGCGCCGAGCGGCGGCCCGAGGAACTGGAAGCTGATCAGCTGCGCGGCCTGCAGGCGGCCGTTGGCCTTGGCCAGGTCGTCGGGATCGACCAGGTCGGCGATGAACGGGCCGGAGATGGTGTCGAAGACGGCCCCGGCGCTGCCGAGTAGGAACGTCATGACGATCAGGCCCCACAGCGGCGGCGCGGTCGTCAGGACCCAAACGGCGAAGGCGGCGACCAGCAGGCCGCGGACCAGGTCGATGCGCCACATCAGGTTGCGGCGGTCGTGCCGGTCGGCCAGCGCCCCACCGAGCAGGGTGAACAGCAGGATCGGGACCGTGCCGGCGAAGGTCACGATGCTGACGGCCGCCGCCGTCGGCGACAGCGCCGCCGCGAGCAGCGGCAACGCCGCGGTGCGGATGCCGTCGCCGAGAAGCGAGGTCGACGCCGCCGCCCAGAGCTTGGCGAAGTCGGTGTCGCGAGTGGTGTTCGGCGCCCCCATGACCGGAGACTAGCCGATGTCGTGCCGCGGCGGTTTCCCTTTCGTGCAGCCGAAGCGGCGACGCCTAACCCACGTCGCGCTGCGCCGGGCCTTCCGCTGCGCGGCCGCCGAAACGGGCCGTGGCGCGCCGGGCCGGCCAGGCGGCGCCGAGGGCCTCGTAGCGGCGGACGGCCTCGGCCAACGCCGCCTCACCTTCGCCCCGTCGGCCGGCCGAAGCCAGCACGACGGCGAGATCTTCCAGCGCCTGGGCCAATTCCACCGGCCGGCCGACATTCCGGTAGTGGGCGACGGCCTTGGCCACCTGGGCCGGATCACCCTCGGCCAACCCCTTACAGCGCAACAAAGCGGCGGCGGCACGGGCGGGGGGAGCCTCGCGGGAGGCCTCGCCGGCGCAGATCTCCAGGGCCCGGGCGACGACGGAAGGGGAATCGGCTTGCCGGGCAAGGCGAACGACGTCGGGCAGCCACTGGTGGCGAAGCATCATGGGGGCGTAGCGAGGATCCAGGACGGGTTCCAAGGCGATGAGGGCCTCGTCGATGCGGCCATCGCGCTCGGCGGCCTGGGCTTCGGCCATGAGCAGGAAGTCGCAGTTCTCGCGGTCGGCGGTCGTGAGCATGGGCAGCTCGTCGGCGGCGGCGAGGTGCGCGGCGACCTCGTCGCCGTCGTCACGGAGGGCTGCGATCAAAGCGGCGACGCCATGGGAAAGCAAGAGCATGGGGCTGCTCTCGCGCAGGCCCAGGAAGGCCAGCTCGGGACCGGACTGGGTGATGATGCTCAGCTCCAGCAGGCCATCGCTCCACCGGCCGGCCCAATAATGGTTGACGGCGGTGGACATCGGCAGACCGCCGGGCAGCTGATAACGGTGCACCAAGGTGCGAACGGCCGACAGAGCATGATCGGCGTCGTCGAGGCGGTCGAGGTTCTGGAGGCTGAACACACGATTGTCGAGCAGGCTCAGATGCAGGTGCGCCAGGCTGGCATCGTCGGCGACAACGGCCAAAGCCTCGTCCACGTAACGCAGAGCGGCGGCATGATCGCGGTCGATGGACTCGAACAACCACAGCGCCTGCAAAGCGAAAGCGACGGCGAAGTTGTCGCCGGCCTTCTCGCCACGGTCGATGGCCGCCAGCGCGGTGGCCTTGGCGGAGGCGAACTCCAACAGCCCCATGCCCTCCCGCACGGCCAACAACGCCTGGCACCGGGCCTGCCACACCGCCGAGATCTCGGGCGCCGAAGCGGCTTCCCGCAGCGCCGTGACGGAATGCCCCTCCTGCCCGCGACGGTAGAAGATGACGGCCCGGATCCACTGCATCTCGCCGGCCAGATCGGGATCACGGGTCAGCGCCAGCACCGACCGAACCTCGTCCTCGGGCAGCTCCCCGCGCCAGTACAGCACCCGGGCCAACACGGCGGTCAGGTCCACGTGCCGAGGATCGTCCTGCTCGCAGACGGAGACAACCCTGCGCAACAGGTCCAACCCGATGTCCGGCGCCCGGTGCGCGATCCGCTCGCCGTGCTGGAGCATCCAGTCGATCACCCACGAGTCCACGGCCACCGGAGACGCGACCAGCTGCCGTGCAACGGTTTCCATCGACGCGCCGGCCCGGTCCAGCCGCTCGGCGGCCTGCCGGTGCAACACGGTGCGCACGGTGGGAGAGGTGGCGTCGTAGAGGGCCTGGCGGATGAGGGCGTGCCGGAAGTTGTAGCGATTCCCGTTGGCCAGCAACACCTTCGCGGCGGCGGCCTCCTCCAGCGCCGGCAGCAGCTCGGCGACCGGCCGCCCCAACAGCACGCTCAGGTCGGCCGTCGCGAACTCGGTGCCGAGCAAAGCCGCCCGGCGCAACACTTCCGTGGTGGTAGCGGTGAGGAAGCCCAGCCGGTGCGTCAAAGCCGACGACAGCGAGGTCGGCACCGACACGTCACCGACGGCCGACACCTCGGCCCGGCCGGCCGTCACCTCGACATGGCGGTCCCGGAGTAAGGCGTCGGCCAACTCGCCCACGTACAAGGGATTTCCGGCGGCTCGGTCGGCCAGGCCGAGTAAACCGGAGCCCGGCGTGCCGCCGACGATGCCCTGCAACAGCTCGGCGACCTCGCCCCCGGCCAAAGGCGCGAGCTGAAGCACAGGGCCGCCCTGCTTGGCCACGATGTCCCGAACCCCGTCGAGTACGGCGGTTCGCGGCACCGGGCGCAGCGAGCCGACCAGGAGCAGCGGCAGCGTGGCGGTCTCCAGGGCCAGCCGGCTGAACACCAGCAGGCTGGCCTCGTCGGCCCACTGGATGTCGTCGGCCACCAGCGTGAGCGGGCCCTCGGCGCACATCTCCTGCACGATGGCGACCAGCTCGTTGACCACGGCCAACGTCGGATCGCCGCCGCCGAGCGGATCGCGGCTGGACTGGGCCAGCCGCATCATCTCCGCGACCCGGGCCCGGGCCGGATCGGGCGAATCGGCGTCGATGCCCAGGCAGTCCAGCATGAGCCGCAACGGAATCCACTCTATAAAGAGACAAAGGTGACTGGGCCAGCCGCATCATCTCCGCGACCCGGGCCCGGGCCGGATCGGGCGAATCGGCGTCGATGCCCAGGCAGTCCAGCATGAGCCGCAACGGAAACCGGCTCGCCAGCTCGTCACCCGCGCCCCACACCAGCTGCACGCCGGCGTCCTCGCAGCCGGCCATGCCCGTGGTCAACAGCTCCGACTTGCCGATGCCGGGCTCGCCCTCGACCAGCAGCACGCCGCCCCGGCCGCCGCCGACGTCACGAACCGCCTGGCGCAGCACGGAAAGCTCATGGGTGCGGGCGACGAAGGTCCGCGCCCGGGGGCGGGGCCGCGAGGCCCACCACGCCGGTCGGCGACGGACCGGGGCCGGCGCGGCGACGGTCGGCGCGGCCAGGGCCGGGTCGTTGGTGAGGATCTGCTGCTGGATCTCGGCCAATCGCGCGCCGGGAACGGTGCCGAGCTCGTCCATCAACACCCGGGCCGCCGCACGGAACTGCTCCACGGCGTCGGCCTGCCGACCGACCCGGTACAGCGCGATCATCAGCAGCCCGCGCAGGCCCTCGTGCAGCGGGTTCTCCCGCACGAGCGCGGTCAGCTCGGCGACGAGTTCCGCGTGCTGACCGGCGGCCAGTCCCGCGCCGGCGCGGATCTCCAGCAGGTCGAGGCGGTTGGTGAGCAGCCGGTCCCGCAGGCTGGCCGCCCACGGACCGGGCAAACCGGACAGCGGTTCTCCATGCCACAGAGCCAAAGCGCGGTCGGCGGCCTCGGCCGCGGCCGACTGATCGCCGTCCGCCACCGCCTGTTCGGCCTTGCGCAGCAACGCGTCGAACTCGTGCAGGTCCACATCGGCGGCGTCGACACGCAGCCGATAGCCGGGGCCCTCCGACAGCAGCAGGGAGGAGACGGCGCGGTTGCCGCGATCGGGTTCCAACGCGCGACGCAGGCCGGAAACGTAGGTGTAGACGCTGCCATCGGCCGACGGCGGCGCCTCGTGACCCCAGATCGCGTTGATCAGGTCCTCTCTGGACACCACCTTGTCCGGGCGGGCGGCCAACACCGCGAGCAGCGCGCGCTGGCGCGGGGCCCCGAGCTTGTGCTCGTCCCCGTCCCGTCGGACGAGCACGGGGCCCAGCAGTTCGACCCTCAGTTCCCGGGCCTGATCAGCCACTGCGTTCCCCAGTCTCGATGGGCACGGTCCCCGCCGGCGCCGAATGCCCGGACACCTTACCCGTCAGGGCCGCTCGCGAGTCCACCCCCAGCTTCTGCATGATGCGTGAGACATGGGCCTGCACGACCCGCCGGGACAGCGCCAGCTCGGCCGCGATCTCGGGGTTGGACCGGCCCAGCGCGACCAGCTCCGCGACCCGGACCTCGTCTCCCACCAGGGCGTGCCAGCCGGCGACGGTCGGCTGCCCGGTCGACACGCCGGCCCGCCGGATGCCGAATTCGCGCAGCCGCGACTCCGCGCGTCGGATGTCCCAAGAGGCACCCAGCTCTGCATAGATGAGCAGGGCTTCCCGAAACGTGTGGCGGGCACGGTCGATCTCGCCGCGCCGGGCCAACAGCACGGCGGCGTCCTCGCTCGTGATCGCGAACTCGACGCGCCGGCCGGCCTCGCGGTACCGCTGTGCCACGACAAGGAGCGGCTCCGGGTCCTGGGCGATCAGCGCGGCGCAGCGCTGGGCGGCGTGGAAAGCCCGCGCTGGCACCGTTTCCGCGGCGGCTTCGGCCTGGGCCAGGTGCAACGCCGCCGTGGCGACATCGGGCTCGCCGGCGTCCAATGCGATCCGGGTCAGGTCCGGCAACCACTGGTGCCGCAACGTCATCCGACCATAGGACGTGTCGAGGATCGGTTCGTAGGCCGACACCGCGGCGGCGAGGTCGCCGTCCTGTTCGGCGGCCGTGGCCTTGGCCGCCAGGAAGAAGTCGCTGTTCTCCTGGTCGCCGGGCGCGATCACCGGGTACGACGACGCCGTGCGCAGGTGCGCGTGCAGCTGCTCGGTGTCGCCGCGGTGCCCGGTGATCATCGCCGCGGTGCCGTACTGCAGCAGCGGAACCCGGGACCGCAGGTCGAAGATGGTGATCTCGGGCTCGTCGCCGATGATCGAGTCCAGCTCGGCCAGCGCCTCGTCCCAGCGGCCGAGCCAGTAGTAGTGCACGGCGGCGCCGATGTGGACGCGCCCGGACGGCAGCCCGGTGCGGCGGACCATCGCGCGAGTGCGGGCCACGGTGTCGGTGCCGTCGGTGAGCCGGTCCAGGTTCTGCAGGCTGAACAGCCGCGCGCCGAGCAGGTTGATCTGGAGGTCCACCAGGTGCTGGTTGCCGGTCGCGGCGGCCAGCGCGTTGTTCACGTGCGTAAGCGCCGCGGAGTGGTTGCGGCGCACCGATTCCACGTACCAGAGCTCCTGCTCCGCGGCGGCGATGGCTGGGGCGTCGTTCGCCTCCGTGGCATCGACGAGGGCGGCGCGGGCGGTGGCCTCGGCGGTGTCGAGGTCGTCCAGGCCGGTCCGTTCGAACTGGGCCCGCAGCGTGTCGTGACGGGCGGCCCAGAAGTCCGGCGCGGACGGATCGGCCGCCGCCGCACGGAGATCGGCGATGGCCTGGGCGATATCGCCGCGCCGGTAGGTCAGGCAGGCCAGGATCCAGCGCATTTCGGCGGCGTGGGCCGGATCCCGGGTGATGTCGAGCAGCGCACGGGAGGCCGCCTCGGGCTGCCGGCCCAGCCGGAACTGCCGGCGAACCTGGCTGACCAGCAGGAATTCCCGCTCCTCCGGCGTCGGTGACGTGCTGTCCAGCGCACGGTCCAGCAGCGTCAGCACGAGCCCCGGATCGCGCCCCGCGACCGTCTCCACGTTGGCCAGCAGCCACTGCACCGACCAGGGGTCGAACTCGCCGGCCGCCGCCAGCTGCGCGGCGGTCCGCTCCACCGGGGCCCCGGCGTGGGCCAGGGCCTTGGCCGATTCGCGGTGCAGCGTCGTGCGGACGGCCGCCGGGCGCTCCTCGTACAGCGCCTGCCGCACGGCCGGATCCCGGAACGCCAAACGATTGCCGGCATCCACCAGCAGGCCGGCGTCGGTGGCCTCCTCGACCGCGCCGACCAGGTCGGCGGCGGAGGCGCCGACGATCGCCGCCAGGTCGGCCAGGTCGAACTCGACGCCGAGCAGCGCCGCCCAGCGCAGTCGGTCCAATGCCGTGGGGGACAGGAACTCCAGCCGCCGCGCGGCTACCACGGCCATGGCCCGGTGCGCGTCGAAGCCGCTGGACGGGTCGACGTCGGCGACGCCGTCCACGGTGCGCAGCATGGACTCCCGAACCAGCCCGTCGACGAGTTCCCGGACGTGCAACGGATTGCCGGCGGCGTGGTCGACCAGGCCCCGCAGCACGGTGCCCAGCGACGCCCCGACGATCCGGGCCGCCAGCTCGTGCACGTCGTCCGCGTGCAGCCGGCTGAGGGCCAGCGTGCGGCCGCCGGCCAGGTCCACGTGGTGCGCGGTGGGGTTCGTGCGACGCGCGCCGACCAGCAGCAGCGGAAGCTGCTGGGTCAGTCGGGACAACCGGTGCCACGCCAGCAGACCGGTCTCGTCGAGCCACTGCACGTCGTCGATCACCAGGATCAGCGGCGCCTCTGCACAGGCCTGGTCGACGAACGACAGCAGCCGGCTGATCGGGGCCAGCGGGCCGTCGCCCGACAGGTCCTCACCCAGCGCCCACACCACGCGGCAGCCGGCCACCGGCGCGTCGGCCAGGCCGACCGCCAGCAACGCGGACTTGCCGATGCCGGGCTCGCCCTCGACCAGCACGCAGCCGCCCGCGCCGTCGGCCAGCGCGACCACAAGCGCCCGCAGCCAGGCCACTTCTCGCGGCCGTCCGACGAACTGGGTTGGCACTTCCGGCTGGCGGGTCGCGGGGGCCAGCTGGTCGTGCTGCGTGCCGATGCCGGGGATCGGCACCTTCTGCTGGGCCTGGATTCGGTCGTGGATGTCCTGAAGCACCGGGCCCGGGTCCAGACCGAGCTCGTTGACCAGGACCTCGCGTGCGCTCTCGAACTCGGCCAGCGCCTCGTCGCGGCGGCCGGCCCGGTACAGCGCCACCATCAGCAGGCCGCGCAGGCCTTCCCGGCGCGGGTGTTCCCGCACCAGGCCGGCGAGTTCGGTGATCGCACTGTCCTGGTTGCCCAGGGCCAGCAGCAGCGCGCAGCGGCGTTCCAACGTCGCCAGCCGCAGTTCGGCCAGCCGCGCCCGGTGCAGCTCGGCGAACGGCCCCGACAGTCCCGAGAAGGCCTCGCCTTGCCACAGAGCCAAAGCCGCCGTCACCGACCGCAGCGAGGCGCCGAGATCGTCGGCCGCCGACCGCAGAGCGTCGAACCTCGTGACATCCAGCTGCGTGCGGTCCACGTGCAGCGCGTACGCCGAGCCCACCGACTCCAGCACGTGCTCGGTGGACTGGTTGCTGCCGCGGACCCGCTGCTGGAGGGATCGCCGCAGGTCGGAGATGTACGTGTGCAGGATGCCGACCGCGCGGGCCGGCGGGTCCTCGCCCCAGACGCCGTCGACCAGCTCCTCGCGGGTGACCGCCTTCCCGGCCGCCATGGCCAGGATCGCGAACACCGCCCGCCGCCCCGCCGTGCCGAGATCGACCTCCTGCTCGCCGCGCCAGGCGCGGACCGGGCCGAGCAGCTGGACCCGCAGTGGTGCGGTCACGCCCGAGCGTCCCCGGGTCGTGCTGCGGTGCGACAGTGCATGTGCGGAGTGTAGCCACCGGGGCGGAAATTGCGATCCCGCCGAACAGCGTGATCGGCAGTGCCGCCCGTCACCGCGGTTTCCCGAGCCTGTCTCGGAAACCGCCCGCCCATGTCCACTTCCGCCGTGCCCTTGCGGACGGGGGCCGACGGTGCCATAGTCAACGCATCGGTTGATAAACAGATTGGTTGACAATGGCCCCCGACGAGCAACTGGACCGCGCGTTCGCCGCGCTCGGCGACCCCGTGCGGCGGGCCCTGATCGCCCGCCTGTCGCGGAGCGACGCGACGGTGAACGAGCTGGCCGAGCCGTTCGACATCACCAAGCAGGCGGTGTCCCGGCACATCCAGGTGTTGGAGTCCGCGGGCCTGATCACCCGCAGTCGCGACGGCCAGCGCCGCCCGTGTCACCTCGACGCCGGCGCCCTGGAGCAGCTCACGGCGTGGATCGACACGTATCGGCTCGCGGCCGAAAGCCGGCACCGGCGGCTCGACGCCGTGCTGGAGGCCCTCAAGGAGGAGGAATCGACATGAGCAACCCGACCACCATCACCGCCCAGCCCGGCACCCCGTTCATCGACATCTCGCGCGAGTTCGAGGCCACCCCGGCCCAGGTGTTCCGCGCCGCCACCGACCCCGACCTCATCGCCCAGTGGCTCGGCCCGCGCGAGCTGTCCACGGACGTCGAGGAGTACGACGCGCGCCCCGGCGGCAGCTACCGCTACGTCAACCGCGACGCCGACGGCACCGAGTACCGCTTCCGCGGCGTCTTCCACACCGTGGCGAAGGACGAGTGCGTCGTCCAGACCTTCGAGTTCGAGGGCGCGCCCGGCCAGATCAGCCTGGAGACGGTCACCTACACCGACCTCGGCGGCCGCACCCGCATGCACACCCGCTCCGTGTTCCCGTCGGTCGAGGCCCGCGACGCCATGCTGGCCAGCGGCATGGAGCACGGCGTCAACGACTCCTACGACAAGCTGGCAAAACTCGTAGAAGCCTGAAACCGGACAACCTTTCGGGCACCTGGTGCGTGAACCCTCGGAGAGCCAGACGATCCCGAGGGGGAAGCGCATGGGGTGGAAGACGCTGGGAGTCGCGGCGGCGGTGGTGGTCGCCACGGTGGCGACCGCAACGCCCGCATTGGCCGGCACGCCGCACTGGGAGGTGAGCGCGCTGCCGCTGCCGCCGGGGGTGTCGCCGGGGTATCTGGAGGCGTCCGACGGCCACGGCGGTTACGCCGGGATGATGTTCACGCCGGACCGGTTCACCCTCGTCACCTGGAAGGACGGCCGGCCCACCGACCACGGCATGCCGCCGGGTGCGGACTTCGGCCAGGTGGTCGGAGAGAGCAACAGCGGCACGGTGCTGATCATTGCCGATGCGGGGGACGGCGCGGCGAAGCTGTTCACGCTGGACGGCTCGGGTTACCACCAGGTGGTGACGGGGCGGTACACGGACATCCGGCGTGCGGCGATGGGGCCACGTGGCGACATCGCGGTGCAGGCGGTCGACCCGCTGGGGCAGCAGTCGTCCACGGTGGTGCTGTACTGGTCGCCGCTCGGCCAGGCCGGTCTGCGGCCACTGGCCGGCGCCCCGGCGAACTCCACGCCGGCGGCGATCGACTACGACGGCACCGTGCTGGTGAACAAGGACGACACGACTCCGTACGTGGTCCGCAACGGAGTCGCCCGCCCGCTGTCCGCTCCCGGCCACACCTACGTGTGGGCCACCACCATCCGCCATGGCGTGGTGGTCGGCGGCGCGGAGTCGCAGGCGCTGATGTGGACCGGGCCGGATTACGTTGCGACGCCGCTCGACCACGGCATGTCGACGTGGGACGTCAACGCGTCCGGCCTGATCGTCGGCGAGGAGTACGAGCCGAGCGTGCAGAACGGCCCGGCGGCGGTGTGGCAGGGCACGACGTTCCTGACCGAGCTGCCGTTGCTGCCCGGCACGACCAAGGCGCGGGCCCGGTTCGTCGACGATGACGGCACCATCGCCGGCTGGTCCTCGGAAGGCTCGGTCGGTGACGGCGGTCAGCCCGTGGTGTGGCGGCTAGTGTCCTCTGCGTGACGGACTTCGCCGCGGTGCTGCTGGCCGGTGGCCGCGGCAGCAGGATGGGCGGGATGCACAAGCCGGCGCTGGTCGTGGCCGGCCGCACCCTGCTCGACCGCTGCCTGACAGCGGTCGCCGACGCGTCGCCGGTGGTCGTGGTCGGACCGGCCACGACCACCGACCGCACCGTCTTCTGGGCCCGTGAGGACCCGCCCGGCGGCGGCCCCGTCGCCGGGCTGGCCGCCGGTCTGGAGCTGATCGGCGAGGCGACGTCGGTCGCCGTGCTGGCCGCGGACCTCGTCGGCGTCACGGCGGACACCGTGGCCCGGCTGCGCAACGCCGTGACGGCCGACGGGGCCTTGCTCGACGACGGTCACGCGCAGTGGCTCATCGGCGTGTGGCGGACGGACTCCCTGCGTAGAGTGCTGCCCAAGGACCCGGCGGGCGCGTCGCTGCGCTCGGTGCTGGGGGCGCTGGACTACGCCTCCGTCACCGCCGAGCCGGGGGAGACCGTCGACGTGGACACGCCCGCCGACCTGGCCAAGGCTGCTTCACAGCACCCTCACCGGTGATCGGGTTACCTACCGTCGGAGCACGCCGTCATCTAGGAGGTCCGCACGTGAGCGAGCCCGTGAACACCGAGGGCACGCCGCCGAACACGCCGGCTCGGGACGCCCAACTGCTCGAGCGCACCGTGTTCGAGGTCAAGCGGGTGATCGTCGGCCAGGACCGGCTGGTCGAGCGCATGCTGGTCGGCCTGCTGGCCAAGGGCCACCTGCTGCTCGAAGGCGTGCCCGGCGTGGCCAAGACGCTCGCCGTGGAGACCTTCGCCAAGGTCGTCGGCGGCTCGTTCAGCCGGGTGCAGTTCACCCCGGACCTGGTGCCGGCCGACATCCTCGGCACCCGCATCTACCGCCAGAGCAGCGAGACCTTCGACGTCGAGCTGGGCCCGGTGGTGGCCAACTTCGTGCTGGCCGACGAGATCAACCGCGCGCCGGCCAAGGTGCAGTCGGCGATGCTGGAGGTGATGGCCGAGCGGCACGTGTCGATCGGCGGCCGGACCTTCCCGATGCCCGACCCGTTCCTCGTGCTGGCCACTCAGAACCCCATCGAGAACGAGGGCGTCTACCCGCTGCCGGAGGCCCAGCGCGACCGGTTCCTCTTCAAGATCGTCGTGGAGTACCCGACGGCCGAGGAGGAGCGCGAGATCGTCTACCGGATGGGCGTCGCCCCGCCGCAGCCGCAGCAGGTGCTCGGCACCGACGAGCTGGTCCGGCTGCAGGACGTCGCCGCCAAGGTTTTCGTGCACCACGCGCTGGTGGACTACGTGGTGCGGCTGGTGCTGGCCACGCGGTCGCCCGGCGACCACGGCCTGACCGACGTGGCCGGCTGGGTCGCCTACGGCGCCTCGCCGCGAAGGACGCCATTCGGTAGCTGCTCTAGCCCTATCTTTCCCGCCGCTCATATACGGCGACAGGATCCCCGTAATCAATAAGGACTTGTCCTAGAGCAGCAGAGTGCTTACTATATTCAACTGCATTTTACCGCCTGACTTGGCTGGGAACTGGGAAGGCCTATTACGATAGGTGAGCCACGAGGTCGCGACTTCAACCCAATCCATCTGTTTCATCGCTGCTGGTTGAACTTTCTAACAGGGATCCGTATTGTTAGGACAGCTGCGTCGCGGCGACAGTCTACAATCCCTCTTAGTTGGTTTCTCCCGTTTGTCTGCCAGTAATCAATGTCTCTGGGCGATCGCTCCTCTCTGTGCCCCGCCCGCATCGACCCATAACCCACAACCATTTATAAGTCGTAGAGCGCGTCATGCAGACCGTGCCGCTGCCGCAGGTCTCCGCGCGTCCGCAGCCCGGCCAGCCGATGACCGGTCAGCCGCTGACCGGCCCGCAGGCCGCGCAGCAGCCGTTCCAGCCGCACCTCGGGCCGATGCAGCCGCCCGCGCCGGTCGGTAGGCCGTGACCGAGCTTGCGAGGTCACCATTGGGCACTGGGACCTGGGTCGCAGACCCGCCGAGCGCCAGCGAGGTGGGCCTGTGACCGACCCACGCCCTCGCTGGGCTCCTCCCGTGTTGCGTGAGGAGAAGCTGGAGTCGGCGCTGCGCACGTTGGAGATGGACGTGCGGCGCCGGTTGGACGGCCTGCTCCAGGGAAACCACCTGGGCCTGGTGCCCGGGCCCGGCACGGAGCCGGGTGAGGCGCGGCCGTACCAGCCGGGCGACGACGTGCGCCGCATGGACTGGGCCGTCACGGCCCGGACCACGCAGCCGCACATCCGGGAGACCGTCGCCGACCGTGAGCTGGAGACGTGGCTGGCGGTCGACCTGTCGGCGAGCCTCGACTTCGGCACCGCGGCGTGCGAGAAGCGCGACCTGGCCGTCGCGGCCGTGGCGGCGTTCACGCACCTGACCGGCGGTGGCGGCAACCGCATCGGCGCCGTGCTGTCGACCGGGCAGGAGATGGTGCGACTGCCGGCTCGTGGCGGCCTCGCGCACTCCCGCAGCCTGGTCCGTCGCGTGGCGACGACGCCGCGGGCGCCCGAGGGCGTGCGTGGTGATCTGGTGGCGTTGCTGGAACAGCTGCGCCGGCCGCCGCGTCGCCGTGGGCTGGCCGTGGTGATTTCCGACTTCCTCGGCGACATGGCGTGGCAACGGCCGCTGCGTGGGCTGTCCGCGCGGCACGACCTGGTCGCGGTCGAGATCGTCGATCCGCGCGACATCGACCTGCCCGAGGTCGGCCTGGTGACGTTGGTGGACCCGGAGAGCGGCCGACAGCGCGAGGTGAACGCGTCGCCGTTGCTGCGCCGGCAGTTCGCCGCCGCCGCGGACGAGCACCGCGCGCAGGTCGCCGCCGGCCTGCGGCAGGCCAACTGCGCGCACCTGGTGCTGCGCACGGATTCCGACTGGATCGCCGACATGGTCCGGTTCGTGGTCGCTCGCAAGCGGCGCTGGTCCGGGGGAGCGGCTGGATGAGCTTGTCCGGGTTCGCGGACCCGTTGTGGCTGCTGCTCATCGGCGTGGTGGCGGTCTTGGCGGTCGGGTATCTCGTCACGCAGCGCCTGCGTCGCCGGGACACCAAGCGCTTCACCAATCTCGAGCTGCTGGAACGGGTCGCCCCCCGGCGTCCGGGCTGGCAGCGGCACATTCCGCCGGCCATGCTGGCCGTCGGCCTGATCCTGCTGAGCATCGCGCTGGCCGGTCCGACGGCCGAGTCGAAGGTGCCGCGCAACCGGGCCACGGTCATGCTCGTCGTCGACGTCTCGTTGTCCATGAACTCCAAGGACATCCCGCCTTCTCGGCTGGCCGCCGCGCAGCAGGCCGCGAAGTCGTTCGCCGACCAGCTCACGCCCGGCGTGAACCTGGGGCTGATCGAGTTCGCCGGCTCGGCCACCACGCTGGTGTCGCCGACGACCGACCGCACACAGGTCAAGGCCGGCATCGACGCGTTGAAGCCGGCCGAGGGCACCGCCACCGGCGACGGCATCGCCGCCGCCGTGCAGGCGATCCAGTCCCTTCGGCAAGCTGATCACCGGCGCCGACGGTCCGCCGCCGGCCCGCATCGTGCTGCTGTCGGACGGGCCGGGAGAACAACCCCGCCGACCCGAACGCCGCGCGGGGCGCGTACACCCAGGCGAGGGCGGGCGCGGCAGGCCCAGATGCCGATCTCCGGCATCTACTTCGGCACCAAGGGCGGCACCGCCGACGTGGAGGGGCAGGCCGAGGACGTGCCCGGCGACCAGCAGGCCATGCGGCAGATCGCCGAGCTGTCCGGCGGGCAGGCCTACGACGCCGAGAGCGCCGGGCAGCTGCAGAACGTCTACAGCTCGCTGGCCTCGCAGATCGGCTACGAGACCAAGACCGTCGACGCCAGCCAGCCGTGGCTGGCGCTGGGCACGTTGATCTCGCTGCTGTCGGTGGCCGCCTCGGTGCTGATCACTCAGCGGATCTCCTGATGATCCCGCCCGTCTAGGCCGTAGGGAGGCCGAAGGGCAGCCGGCTGCTACCAGGACGCCCAGAATGTGGATCTTGGTCTTGCCTGGCGGCGTCCCCGCTCGCGATGATGCCCGGATGGGACGCGGCCTGTGGTGAGCTGGAGCCGTCCCGGCGGGCTGAGCGGCTACTCGATCCTGTGGGCCGGGCAGATCCTGTCGGTCAGCGCGGCCCGGATGGTCAACTTCGGTTTCGGCGTCTGGCTGTTCCTGCGGACGCACAGCGCGCTGGACCTGTCGCTGATGACCGGCGCCGCGTTCGTGGCGACCATGCTGTGCAGCCCGCTGGCCGGCGCCGCCGTCGACCGGCTGCCGCGGCGGCTGACCATCGCCGTCGGCGACGCGGGGACCGTCGTCGTGCTGGGCTCCCTGTTGGCGCTGTTCGCCTTCCACGGCGTGCAGGCGTGGGAGTTGTTCCTGGCCAACACCCTCATCGGCGTGCTGGTGGCGTTCGAGGTGCCGGCCTACTCGGCGACCATCTCGCTGATGGTGGCCAAGGAGGACCTGTCCCGGGCCAACGCGATGCGAACGATTGCCGACTCGGTGCAGAACGTCGTCGCCCCCACCCTCGGCGCGATCGCCTTGCAGTGCCTGGGAATCGACGTCGTGGTGCTGATCGCCGTGCTGGCCGGGGCGGTGGCCGTCGGCACCGTGTTCCTGGTGCGCATCCCGCAGCCCGACCGGGCCGCCGCGTGCGCGACCGGCTGGTGGCTTGGCGCATTGCTCGGATTCCGCTACATCACCGCGCGCCCCGGGCTGCTCGGGTTGCAGATGACGTTCTTCGTCGTGAGCATGCTGTCGGTGATGGGCTGGCAGGTGCTCACGCCGATGGTCCTGTTACGCAGCGGGAACGACGAGCTCGCCGCCGGCCTCGTCCAGACCGTCGGCGCCTTCGGCGGTGTGGTCGGCGGCGTGGTGATGCTGCTGCGGCCGCCGCCCGTCCGTCCCGTGCGGTCCGTGCTTTTCGCGGTGCTGGCCTACTACTCGCTCGGGCGGATCATGCTCGGCATGGGCGACGGCATGTTCTGGTGGGCGGCCAGCTGGTTCTGCTCCTGGGTGTGCATGCCCTTCCTGCGCGGCAATCTCGACGCCATCTGGCAGGTGAAGGTCGACCCCGCCATGCAGGGCCGGGTCTTCGGCGCCCGCCAGGTCGTCGACAACCTCGCCCTCCCCCTGGCCCTGGCCGTCGTCGGCCCGCTGGCCGACAACGTCCTGGAGCCCGGCATGCGGCCCGGCGGCGCCCTGCTGGAGGTCTTCGGCTCCGTCGTGCCCGGCGGCCCCGGCGGCGGCATGGCCCTGGTCTTCTTCGGCACCGGCGTGCTCGGCGTCGTGGTGGGCCTGTCCGGGTTCTTCGTGAAAGTGGTCCGGGACGTGGACACCGACCTCCCCGACCACGACGCCCTGCCCGATCTGGTCACCAGCCACGCCTGAGCCTCCCTCGATAGGGGGACGCCGGTTGCCGGCCCACCCGGGCAGGGTCACGCTCCCAGGTGGGAGGCCCTGATGATGACGAGTGCCGAGAAGCGCGCCGCGATCGGTGGATTCCTCTGGATCGTCGCGACGGTGCAGTACACCGTCGCGCAGTTCGTGGTGGCGGCCCAGTGGCGCACGCCGTTCAGCTGGCGCGACAACTACATCGGCGACCTCGGCAACACGGACTGCGGCGATTTCATGGCGACCTACGTCTGCTCGCCCAAGGCCGGCCTGATGAACGCGTCGTTCATCGTCGCGGGCCTGCTGATCGCCGCCGGTGCCGGCCTGCTGCGTTCGCGGTGGCCCGACACGGGGCCGGCGACCGTGGGCGTGCTGCTGTGGATCCTGGTCGGCGCGGGCAAGCTGCTGCTCGGGGTCGCGCCGGAGAACGAGGACCTCTCGCTGCACATGATCGGCGGGTTCAGCCTGCCGGTGGCCAGCGTGGCGATTCTGGTGCTGTCACTGACGATTCGCGACACCAGGCTGGGCATGTTCGGCATCGTGGTCGTGGTCTTCGGGCTGCTCGGCACCGCCATGTCGATCTTCGCGCCGGAGCTGCTCGGCGTGGGCGGCGCCGAACGACTGGCCGGATATCCCGGTGACATCTGGCTTTTTGTCGTCGGCGGCGCCGCCCTGTTGCCTGACCGCCGATCAGCCCAGGTGCTCGCGGAGGTGGCGTAGCTGCCGCTCGATGTGCCCGCGCGGCACGTCGTGCACGCCGAACGGGGACACCGTGATCTCCTTGGGCGCGGTGATCTCGTTGTACGCCGCGAAAACCGTGGACGGCGGGCAGACCGCGTCCATCAGGCCGGCGCTGAACAGCGTGGTGGCGGTGATCCGCCGGGCCAGCAGGGCGCAGTCGACGTAGCGCAGGGTCTCCAGCACCGCCGGCACCAGATCCACGTGCTGCGCCAGGAAATCGCTGATCTCCGTGAACGGCGCCTTCGGCGTGATCTTGATGGCCCGGTGGAAGTCGCACAGGAACGGGATGTCCGCGTGGCACACCCGGACCCGGTCCCCGCACAGCGCCGCGGCGGCGATGGCCAGCCCGCCGCCCTGGCTGCCGCCGCTGACCGCGATCCGAGACGGATCCACACCGTCCAGTTCGGACGCGACGTCGACCGCCCGCACGGCGTCCACGAAAAGCCGGCTGTAGTAGTACGTCTCCGGGCTGGAGATGCCCCGGGTCATCACGCCCGGGTACTCGGGCCCGGCGGGCGACCGCCCCGGGTCGCCGGTGGCGCCGATCGCCCACTTCGCGCCCTGCCCGCGGGTGTCCATCACCAGCACGGCGTATCCGGCGGCGGCCCACAGGGTGTGGTCGAGCGGCAGGCCGCGCCCGCCGCCGTACCCGATGTACCGCACCACGATCGGCAGCCGCTGCCCCTCCGTGCCGGCGGGCCGCAGGTACCAGCCCCGGATCCGGTCGCCGCCGTCGCCGGAGAACTCCACGTCCCACACCGGTGTCGGCCCGTAGGCCGACTCCTCGTGCCGCACCAGGGAAACCGGCTCGGCCACGGCGCGGGCGGCGGCGATCCGGGCCGCCCACCACGCGTCCAGGCCGTCCGGCTCGGTGGCGGTCACCCTGTGCTCGGCCAGCTCCGACGGTCCGAGAGGTCGAACAGGGGCATGTTTTCCTCCTACTGGCAACAGGTCAGGTCCTTCGGCGAGTATCGCAGGAGCACGACGTCGCCGACCTGGGTGCAGCCGAGGAGTTTCATCCGGGCGGCGGTGCCGCCGGGATAGTTGGCCGGGCCGAGGAACCGCGGCGCGTCGACCTGCCCGACCACCAGCGGCGCTATCGCCACGTGCAGCTCGTCGGCCAGGTTGAGCGCCACCAGCTGGGTGTGCACGGTGCCGCCGCCCTCGACCATGAGCCGGTCGACGCCGCGCTCGCCCAGCCGGGCCAGCACGGTGTGCCAGTCGAACACCGCGCCCGTGCTGACCACCTCGGCCCGCTCACCGAGACGGTCCCGCACCTTCTCGGCGGCGGAGTCCACCGTGAACACGAGTTTCTCGCCGCCGCAGCCCCAGACCGCGAGGTCCGGATCGAGGTCGCCGGAGCCGGTGACGATGACCTTCATCGGATGCGCGGGCAGGCCCCGGGCCGCCCGCTGCGCCCGCCGCTGCTCCGAGTGCACGATCAGTCGCGGGTTGTCACGGCGAATCGTGTTGGCCCCCACCAGGACGGCGTCCACGTCGGCGCGGACCGCGTCGACCCGGTCGAAGTCCTCCGGGCAGGACAGCAGGAGGCGTTGGCATCCGGCGTCGTCGAGGTAGCCGTCGATGCTCACGGCCGCCGACAGCACGACATACGGCAGTTTCATGGGCCTCAACTCACGAGACTGGACAGCGTGATGGTGTGGCCGGTGTGGTCCACCTTGGCCCGCAGGTAGCGCAGGTTGTTCTCGGTGGCGAACACGCCGGTCGGCACGCGGCGGCGCACCGAGACGCCGAGCTTGCGCAGCTGCTCGGCCTTGTCCGGGTTGTTGGAGAGGAGGTCGATCTTGCGCACGCCCAGCGCGTCCAGCATCTGCGCGGCCACGGTGTAGTCGCGGCCGTCCTCGGGCAGGCCCAGCGCGGCGTTGGCGGCGTAGGTGTCCAGTCCGGTGTCCTGCAGCGCGTACGCGTCGAGCTTGTTGTAGAGGCCGATGCCGCGGCCCTCTTGGCGCAGGTAGAGCAGCACGCCGCCGGTGGCGGAGATGCGTTCGACGGCCTCGCGCAGCTGGGGCCCGCAGTCGCAGCGGGCGGAGCCGAACACGTCACCGGTCAGGCACTCGGAGTGCGGGCGGACCAGCGGCGTGCCGGTGGTGATGTCGCCGAACACCATGGCCACGTGCTCAAGGCCGTCGGCCAGCCCGTGGAAGGTGACCGCGTCGGCAGTGACGGAGAAGCCGTCAGCGAAGCGAAGGGGGATCCGCACCCGGGTGCGGACGGTTGCTGCCTCGGCGCCGCTCGTCGACATGGTGGACTCCGATCTGCCAGTGGCCGCGCTACGACCGTCTTCCTGTTCAAATTTCAACAACATCGCGGCGGCCCGGATGGTTTCCCGGACAGATGTGACCTGCGTCGCATGTGCTGCGCCCTGGTGAAGCATCGCTGAGCCTAACTCCTTTCCTTCACCCCAAGACACGATCACCGCAGCCTCCTGGTTCATCCCATGTTCAGGGAATTCGCTTGCGCGAGCGCGGCCAGCACAAGGTCGAGGGTGGTCTCGAAGGAGCTGCCGCTCCGGTGTCCGGCCAGGTGGCGGGCGGTGGCGGCGATGTTCGCCACGGGTGTCCGGTGACAGTTGACGGTAGTTCTCGCGCCACGCGTTTCTGTGCGCTTCCCGGACCGCGGGCGGTTGAGACCGCACCGCCGAATCCAGCGCGGAGTGGCTGAGCGTCATGTCGATGAACGCGTGGTAGTAGCCGACGGCGTCGGTGTCGGCGAAGTCCGCGGAGCGCTGAGCCGACGGGACCAGCTCGATGGCGCGGGCTTCGTTGGGTCGACGGGTGACGCGGGCGGCGGCCAGCCGGGCGACCCGGGGATGCGCCAGATTCGTCCGGTAGATCCGTATCGCCAGCTCACGCAGGGTGGCTAGCCAGTCCGGCCCCGGCTCAAACCCGTCGATGGCCTGTCGGATGACCTCGTCCATCACGGCGGAAGTACCGGTAGAGCGCCGTCGCGTCGGCGCCGAGGACGGCCCCGAGCCGCCGTGCTCCTCGATCAGCCGCATCGCCGTGGCGGTGATCAGCACGGCCGACAGCACGACCCCGGAACGGGTCGGCCGCCGACGGCGGCGGGTGGCGATGACACGGTCCCTGAAGGAGCTGGCCGGCCTCGACGAGCACCAGGTCCGCCGCCGGCGGTCCTGGCACCGCTGGACCCGTTCTGGCCATGCTCGCCCACGCCTTCCTGTCCGTCATGACTGCCGCTCAAGCCGCCACCCCGACCAGCGACGTCGATGACCTGATTCCGCTCACCCGCAACGAGATTCGGCGACTGTTCACCGCTGCCACCGCCCCCCGTCCGGACCGCTGCCCACGCCCTGAAATGGTCCCGGTGGCGTCGTCGGCGCCAAGCCCGTGCCCAGGCCAGCCACTACCGACGGCAAACAGCCGCCATCAGTCACGGATCACGAACAACGGCTGGACCACTAGCTTTACCTCGGTGGACCGATCGGAGATCTTCGATATCGCGCACCTGCGCCATCCCATCGCGGCGCCGGTCGCGCCCGACCGGTTGCGCGAGTTGGTTGGGTGGTTGAGCCCCGCCGTCGGCGCCCGCGCGGTCGACCTCGGCTGCGGTGAGGGCGAGTGGCTGCAGCAGGTGCTGCTGGACCATCCCGCGACGACAGGCGTCGGGATCGACCACATGCTGCCGGCCTCGGCCGCCCGGCGCACCGGCGAGCGCGGGCTGACGGACCGGGTGCGATGGATCGAGACCGACGCCGCCACCTGGAACGACGGGCTCTTCGACGTGGTGCTCTGCGTCGGCGCCCGGCACGCCTTCGGCGGGTTGGAGGACATGCTGGTCGCCGTCCGGCAGCACCTGCGCCCCGGCGGTCAGGCGCTGATCGGCGAGATGATCTGGGAAGGGACCCCGTCCGCGGCAGCGCTAGCCGCGCTCGGGCTCCCGTCCGACTCCGTCCCCGACCTCGCCGGCCTGGTCCGGGCCTTCCACCGGCACGGCTTCGAGCCGTCCTTCGGGCATGTCAGCACACTGACCGAATGGGACGACTACGAGTTCAGCTGGACCGGCTCGCTCGTCGACTGGGCCGTGCGGTCGGCCCCGACCGTCGAGCACCGCAACCAGGCGCTCACCGCCGCCCGCGAGCACCGTGACACCTGGCTCGGCGGCTTGCGGCGTGAGCTCGGGTTCGCCACTTTTGTCTTGCACGATGTCTCGCCCGGGCCGGTCTGAGGGGCCATCAGCTGGCCATGCATGAGCCGCAGATTTATGAGTTGACGATTCCTTTGCTGGGGAAGGAAAGGGCAGCGCGCCAGTACCTGTTCGGCGCGCTGCTGCGGTCCGGGGCGACGCTGGGCGTGCTCAACGGGCTGCGCCGCCGACCTTCGGATGTGTCCACTTTGGACCGACCCGGTCGGGAGACCGAACGGACCACAGTGGACATGGTGCACGCCAAGCTGCTGCCGTTCCCGTCGGAACTGTTGCGATACAACGGGAGTCAGCTCACCCGCTGGTCGCCGGGCCAGGCCGACCGCAACCTGTGGCTGCGGGTCTTGGACCGGGCAGGGGTGGGTTTTCGCTCGTGAGTGGCCCACAATGCCCCACATGGAGATCACCGAGGCAAGCCGCCGCCGCATCGTCGTGGTCCTGGTGCTGTCGGCCCTGATCACCGTCTCCTACATGCTGCTGTGGATCTTCGCGCGGGACGTGGTGGCCAGCGAGGCCCGGCCCGGCTACGTCGAGTTCGAGAACTCCTTCCCGTTGGCCGACACCTGGCTGCTGGTCTGCCTGCTGGGCGCCATGTTCTCGCTGCTGGCCCGCCGCCCGGCCGCGCTGTTCTGGCTGCTGGCCGGCGGCGGAGTCGGCGTCTACCTGCTGTGCATCGATTCCCTGTACGACATCGAGAACGGCATCTGGTGGCTGCCCGGCGGGGCCGGGGTCCTGGAGCTGGGCATCAACCTGACGACCCTGGTCGTCAGCGTCGGCCTGCTCCGCTGGGCCTGGCGCCGGCGGTCCACGTTGTCGGCTTCATGAGCCGCTGCAACACTTCCTGTCCCCGGGCGCCCCATCCGGGTTGGCCGCCGGGACGGCCCTGTTCCCACAGTTCGCCGATGTCCACGAGGAACAACGCCCTCCCGATGGCCCAGCCCTTGGCCCGCAGGACCGTGGCCTCGTCGGGCCGGTAGGCGTCGAAGAACCGGTCGGTGTCCGGCAGCAGCACCCAGGCCGAGGCCAGGTCGATCGCCGGATCGCCGCCCGACAGCGAACCCCAGTCGATCACTCCCGACAGGACGCCGTCGCGCGCGACCACGTTGGCCGGGTGCAGATCCGCGTGCCGCCACACCGGCGGTCCCGCCCAGGTCGGGGCGTCCAGGGCCCGCTGGTAGTCGGCGCGGAGTTCCGCCGGCACCTTGGGATGCGGCGTCAGCGCCACCCGGTCGACGTCGATCGGCGCGTCGGCCGGGGCCGGTTGGTGCAGGGCTAGCAGGAACTCCGCCAGCCCCTCCGCCGCATCGGCGCTGAGGTCCGCCCGGTCGGCGGGCTCGCCGTGCACCCAGGCGTTGATCGTCCACGTCTTCGGGAAGCGCTCCGACGGCTCGCCCACCCGGACCGGCACCGATACCGGCAGCGGCAACGTCGGGGCCAACTGCGGCAGCCAGCGGTGTTCCATGCGCAGCAGCTCCGACGCCCCCTCCTGGCGGGGCATGCGGACGGCCAGGTCGTCGCCCAGCCGCCACATCTGGTTGCCCCAGCCGCCGGGCACCGGCCGCAGCGGCAGGCCGGCCAGATCCGGGTGCTGGTCTCGGAGCAGGTCGCGCACGAAGGCTTCGTCCATGGCTCCAACCCTGCCCCACGCCCGGAATTCGTTGGCGGCCAGGTGGTTGGCGCGGGCACCATGCCTCGGGTGGGGACATGGGGGATCCGGGCTTATGACCCGCGTGACGAGGAACTCTGGCTGCGGTGCCGGGTGTTGAGCTTCCTGCACTCGTGTTACTACGACGACGTGCTGGTGGCCAAGCCCCGCTACGACTGTCCGTCCGTCGAACTGGTCGCCGTGGACGGCGGGATCGTGGTGGGCGTGCTGGACGTGGCGGTGCGGGACGACCTCGCCACCATCGAGACGATCGCCGTCCACCCCGACCACCAGGCCCAGGGCATCGCGACCGGCCTGCTCGACCACGCGTTGCCCCGGCTGCGTGAGCTTGGCGCCACCGACCTGGATGCCTGGACGCGTGAGGACAAATCCGCGCTGCGGTGGTATGCCGCCCAGGGTTTCGTCGAGAGTGAGTACTACATCCACGTTCACGCCACTGGGGACGAAGTCACCCAGACCATCGGGGGACTCGCCGTCGCCGGGGCGTTCCTGCACGCCGATGGGGCCGGCGAGAACGACCTGCGCGCCCAGTTCGACCGCGTGTACCGCTGCCGGCGGCTGGTCCGCGCGGTAGCGCTTCAGGCGTAGTGCGGCCGGAGGCCGGCCGCGAGGACACGGTCGAGCATCCGGTCCGGCAGCATCCGGGCCAGGCGGGTGATCAGGGCCGCGTCGCGACCGATGGTGTAGCGGGTGCGGGGTCTTCCGGCGGTCACGGCCTTGGCGATCACGCGCGGGGCTTCCGCGGCGGTGCCGGCCGGCGACCCGACCGCCGTCGACGCGGCGACTCGCGCCGCCGATCGCGCCCAGGACGAGTTCCTGGCCATCGTCACCGATCTCGTCGGCGCCCGGGACGCCGATCGCTTCGCGGCGCTGCTGCTGACCAGCGCGCACCGGATCACGGACATGGAAGCCGGCGGGCACCTGTCCGCCGACAAGTGGCATGTCACGGCCGAGGAGCTCGTCTCGATGCTGGTGGCCATGATCGAACGCAGTGGATCAGCGCAGGATCGCGGCCAGCATTAGACCCCGGATCTCGGCGGCGATGTCGGCCACCGGCCACGGCGGCCGGTGCGCCTGCCACTCCCGCAGCAGCCCGGTGATGGCGCCGACCAGGCCGATGGCGGTGAGCCGGTAGTCCCGCTCGGGGGCGACGCCGTGGGCGGCGGCGTGCCGGGCCTCGGCCTCGATGAAGTCGGCCCAGCGGGTGACCCACTGCTGGTGCTGCCGCTCCAGCTCCTCGCTGACGCCGACGGCCTCGACGTAGTTCAGCCGCGGCAGCCGGGGATCGGCGGTGACGCTGGCGACGAAGGCGTCCAGCAGCAGGGAGATCCGCGTGACGACGTCGTCGGATTCCAGGGTCTGCAGCGCGGCGCGGACCCGGTCGAGGGCGACGGAGTTGATCAGGTCGTGCAGGGTCAGCAGCACCTGCTCCTTGCCGGTGAACTCCTCGTAGAAGTTGCGGGTGGACACGCCGGCGTCGGCGCAGATCTGGACGATCTTGGTCTGCCGGTAGCCGACCGTGGTGAACAGCCCGAGGGCCGCCTCCAGCAGCCGCTGCCGGCGTTCGGCCCGGCGCTGCTCGGAGGCCACTCCCGCGTAGGCGCGCTTGGCGATGGCCGACTCCTCACCCGTGTGACAAAAACTGGTAATCGGGATTGCCAGATTACCCGAGACGGCCCTACCTTGTGAAAATCCTGATTACCACTTCAGCTCGGAGGCAACGATGCTTCGCCGAGTGCTCGTGCCGCTGCTGGCCCTGGCCCTGGTGACGGCTCCGGCCGTCGCGCAGGCCGATCCCCGCCCGCCGGCGCCCGCCCAGGACCCCTTCTACACACCGCCGACGGCCCTGCCCGGCGCGGCCGGCGACCTGATCCGCCAGCGTCGGGTCGACTGGTACCCGGAGCCGTTCCGCGTGTTCAAGGCCCCGGTCCAGACCTGGCTGGTGCTCTACCGCTCCACCTCCGCCACCGGCACGGCCAACGCCGTCTCGGGCATGGTGCTGGTGCCGCCGATCCCATGGACCGGCCCCGGTCCCCGCCCGGTTATCGCGTACGCCATGGGTACGCAGGGGCTCGGCGACGACTGCGCGCCGTCGTATCACCTCCGTACCGGCACCGAGGTGGAGATCGCCTTCCTCGCGCAGGCGATGCTCAAGGGGTACGCCGTCGCGCTCACCGACTACGAAGGCCTTGGCACGCCAGGGACTCACACCTATGCCGTCGCCAATGCCGAGGGCCACGCCCTGCTCGACGTCGCCCGGGCCGCGAGCAAGGTCGACGGCGCCGGCCTCAGCGCCGATGCGCCGGTCGGCGTTTTCGGCTACTCCCAAGGAGGTCAGGCCGCCGCGGCAGCGGGGGAGTCGCAGCCGACCTACGCCCCGGACGTGCGCGTCGTCGGTATCGCCGAGGGCGGCGTCCCGGCCGATCTCACCGAAGTGGCCGCCTACAACGACGGCAACGCCGGCTTCAGCCTCGTCGCCGGCGCTGCCGTCGGCTACGCGGCGGCGTATCCCGAGCTGCCGTTCGCCGATGCCCTGAACGCCAAGGGGCGCACGGTGGTGCAGAAGGTCGAGACCTCCTGCATAGTCGAACTCGCGCTCGCGGATCCCTTCGACCGCCTGGACAATCTCACCACCACGCCCGGGATGATCAAGGATCCGCGGTGGCAGGCCCGGCTCGCCGAGAACCGCCTCGGCGCGCACAAGCCGGCCGCGCCCGTGCTGCTCTACCACGGCACCCTCGACGAGCTGATTCCGTTCCAGGTGGGGGAGGAGCTCCGCGACCGCCTCTGTGCGCTCGGTGCTTCCGTGCAGTGGCAACCGGTTCCGCTCGCCGGGCACATCGTCGCGGTCAGCGTCTACGGCACCGCCGCCCTGAACTGGCTCGGCGATCGCTTCGCCGGCCGGGCCGCCACCCCCAACTGCTGATCGTGATAGGCAGGTCGGGTGGAACTGTTCACTCGCACCTGGGGTTCGCCCGACGCGCCGGCCATGGTCCTGCTGCACGGCGCGTCGGCCAACGGCGGCACCTGGTCGGAGTTCGCCGCGAGGTTCGCCGACCGCTGGCACGTCATCGCGCCGGACCAGCGTGGTCACGGCCGGAGCCCGCGCGCCGACGCCTACTCGTTCGATCTGTTCGCCGATGACCTGCACGGCCTGCTCGACCAGTTCGGTGTCGAGCGGGCCGTGCTCGTCGGGCATTCCATGGGCGGTGTCGCCGCGTACCGCTACGCCGAGAAGCACCCGGAGCGGCTGGCCGCGATGGTGCTGGAGGAGGTCCCGCCGCCGGTTCCGCTGGACCTGCGGCTGGCCCCGCGTCCCGAGGGCGAGCTGGACTACGACTGGGCGTTGCGGCCGCTGATCATCGCCGAGCTGAACGATCCCGATCCCGACTGGCCGCAGCGGCTGGCCGGCATCCCCACGCCGACGCTCGTCGTCGCGGGCGGCGAGCAAAGCCACCTCCCGCAGGCCGCTATCGCCACCATGGCCGACCTGATGCCGGCCGCCACGCTCGTGACGATCGACGCCGGGCATCTCGTGCACCAGAGCAGGCCGGACGAGTTCGCGGCCGTCGTCGAGCAGTTCCTGGCCGACACCAACAGGTGAATCACCGTGCCACGGTCGGCCGTCTGGCCTAGCGTGACGGCGGGTGAGGACGGTACGGATCGTCGCCGTGGGCGTGGTGATCGCGGTGCTCGCCGCGGGCGGCATCATCGGCTTCCAGATCGACAGCAGCAATCGCCAGACCGACTACGTCGTCGGCAGCGACGACGCCAACCGGGTCGAGCTCGACGTGACGCTGCAACGGGTCGACGTCACCGGCCGCGAGCTGGATCTGCGGATCATCCCGGTCATGCACGGCAACCTGGCCGACGGCTTCGACGCGGTGCCGGTGCGGGACATCGAGGTCGACACCAGCTCGCTGACCAGCGGCACGCTGCGGTTCAAGGCCCATGACCGGGTGTCGTTGCAGGACGTGCGGATCGGTGTCGACGACGGCCTGGTGTCCTCCTACCCGTTCGACAGCTACTCCGCCGCGATCGGCTTCTACGTCACGGCCGGCGACCAGAACGTGCCGGTGTCGCTGCGGTTTCGGGGCTATGACGCGCTGTTCACGGCCGCGGCGACCGACGCCGAGTGGCGTTCCGGCGTGCTGAAGGCCAACGTCGCGGCCGGCCGAACGTTCAGTTCCCTGGTGCTGGCCTGGTTCCTGATGATCGCCATGTGGGCGCTCGCGCTGTCGGTGCTGGGCGCGGCGCTGACCATCGTGTCCAAGGGCATGGGGCTGGTGTGGCCGGCGATGGGCTGGATGGCCGCCACCCTGTTCGCCCTGGTCGGCTTCCGCAACGCCGCCCCCGGCTCGCCGCCGATCGGCGGGCTGATCGACTACGGCGCCTTCTTCTGGGCCGAGTTGCTGACCACTGCCGCCCTGGTTTACGTGACGGTGCACGGCATCCGGCGGGCGCGCCTAGCGTGAGCGCCGCTCCAGCAAAGGGCTGATCCGGTAGCCGACCAGCTCCCGCATCACCAGCGCCGTGCTGGTCCGCTCCACCCCGGGGATGGCCAGCATCAGGCCGGCGATGCGGTACAGGTCGTCGCCGTCCTGGGCGACGACGTGCACGAACAGGTCGGGCTGGCCGCTGATGCCGTGCACCTGGAGCACCTCCGGCACGTCGGCCAGCGCGTCGGCGACCTCGTCGAGGCGCTGCTGCGTCACGACCATCATCACGAACGCCGTCAGCGGATAGCCCAGCGCGCGGGGCGGAATGCGGTGTTCGAACGTGTCCAGCACGCCCGGCTGCTCCAGCCGCAGCAGCCGCGCCTGCACGGTGTTGCGGGACAGCCCGGTCTGCTCGGCCAGCGCCACGGCGGTGGCCCGCGGCTGCTCGGCCAGCGCTTGCAGCAGGCGGAGGTCGGTCTGGTCGAAGCGGTCGTCGTTGCGCACTCTGCTCGCTTTCGCCGGTCTGATGCTCGGTCGGATTGTGCGATCTGCTCAATCCAACCTACTCGCATTGTGCGTAGTGAGCGTCGGTGTTGTCATTTCAGGACGTTGTGCACGCATGGAGGTGGCGAGATGACCAGGCCGAGCCCGGCCGCGCTGGCGGTGCTGATCGAGATCGAGCGGCGGGTGCTGTGGCTGTCCACGGCCGTCATCCACCACGCGAACCTGGTGCGCCCCAACACCTCCGGCCTCAAGGTCGGCGGGCACCAGGCGTCCAGCGCCTCGATGGTGTCGATCATGACGTCGCTGTGGTTCCGGCACCTGCGGCCGCAGGACCGGGTCTCGGTCAAGCCGCACGCCTCGCCCGTGCTGCACGCGATCAACTACCTGCTGGGGGAGCTCGACGAGTCGTATCTGACGACCCTGCGCGCCTTCGGTGGCCTGCAGAGCTACCCGAGCCGCTCCAAGGACCCCGACCCCGTCGACTACTCGACCGGATCGGTGGGAATCGGGGCCACCGCACCGATCTGGGGCGCGATCGCCCGCCGCTACGTGGGCGCCGGCAGCGGCCGCCAGTACTCGCTGCTGGGCGACGCCGAGCTGGACGAGGGTGCGGTCTGGGAGGCGGTGCTCGACCCGTCGGTGGCCGAACTCGGCGAGATCGTGTGGATAGTCGACCTGAACCGACAGTCGCTGGACCGGGTCGTGCCGCAGATCGCCGCCGACCGGCTGCACGCCATGTTCGCCGGGGCCGGCTGGCAGGTGATCACCCTCAAGTACGGGCGGCTGCTGGAGGAATTGTTCACCCGACCGGGTGGCCCGGCGCTACGCGAGCGCATCGACACCATGCCCAATCCCGAGTACCAGCGACTGCTCCGCTGCGACGCCGCGCAGTTGCGGGATCGTTTGCCCGCAGGGGATCCGGCCATCGCCGAGCTGGTGTCCGATGTGGACGACGGCACCCTGGTGGCGGCCGTCCGCAATCTCGGTGGACACGACCTGGCCGCGCTGGACGAGGCCTTCGAGCAGATCGAGGACACCCGGCCGACGGTGATCTTGGCGTACACTGTGAAGGGCAACGGGTTGCCCACACAAGGGCACCCGCAGAACCACTCATCACTGCTGACCACCGAGCAGCTGGCCGAGCTGGCGCGACGTCTTGGGAGGGACGTCGACGACCCCTGGCAGGCGTTCCCGGTCGGCTCCGATGCGGCCGTCCTGTGCGAGGACACGGCGAACCGCCTGCGGCGCAAGAGCGTCGCGACCGCGCAACCGCCATCGATCCCGCTCGACTTCGGCCGGGTTCAGCAGGGCACGACCACGACTCAAGCAGCGCTCGGCCGAACGCTGCTCGATCTCACCCGCCGCGCGCCGGACGCGGCCCGGCGGGTGGTCACGGTCAGCCCCGACGTCAGTTCCAGCACCAATCTCGGCGGCTGGGTGAACAAGGTCGGCGTGTGGTCGCCCGACGAGCGCGTCGACTGGTTCGCCGACGACGCCGACACGATCCTGCACTGGAGGGAAAGCCCTGGGGGACAACACATCGAACTCGGCATCGCCGAGACCAACCTGGTCGGGCTGATCGGGGAGCTGGGCGCCACCTGGAGTCGCTGGGGCGAGCCGCTGCTGCCGATCGGCGTGCTCTACGACCCCTTCGTCTCGCGCGCCCTGGAACCGTGGTCGTTCGGCATCTACGCCGGCGGACAGTCAATTCTGGTCGGCACGCCGTCCGGGGTCACGCTGGCGCCCGGAAGGCGGCGCGCACCAGTCCATCACGACGCCCTCCATCGGACTGGAGCAGCCCGGCTGCGTCACCTACGAGCCGGCGTTCGCCATCGACGTCGAGTGGACGCTGCTGGCCAGCCTGGCCCGGCTGGGCAAGCCGGACGGCACCTCGGCCTACCTACGGCTGTCGACCCGACCGGTCGACCAGTCGCTGGCCGACGTGTCCACGGATCCGGCCGCACGCGAGCGTCGCCGTCGCCAGGTCGTGGCGGGCGCGTACTCCTTGCGCCGCAAGGAGAACCCGGCCATCACCATCGCCGCGATGGGCGCGGTCGTGCCCGAGGCGCTCCAGGCCGCCGAGCGGCTCGACCAGGTGGGCATCGAGGCCGACGTCGTCTGCGTGACCAGCCCCGGCCTGCTGTTCCAGGCCCAGCAGGCGAGGCAGGGTCTCGCCGACGGCCCGTCCTGGATCCTGGACCAGGTGCTGCGGCCGACGCCGCTGGTGACCGTGCTGGACGGTCACCCGCACACGCTCGCCTTCCTGGCCACCGTGAACCGGGTGGCGTCGATCTCGCTCGGCGTCACACGGTTCGGCCAGGCCGGCTCGCTGGAGGACGTCTACCGCTACCACGGTCTCGACGCCGACAGCATCGTGCGCGCGGCCTTGGACCTCAGGTGACCGACCTCAGCTGAGCTCGACGTAGCGCTTGTCGAACGCGACGTAGCCGGCGAACTCGTGGCCGACGCGCTCGGCCGCGCCGTCGTACGGCTGCGGGTAGCTCCAGCCGGCGTCCTTCTGCCCGGCCACGGTGTGGTACTGAGCCGGGCCCTTCCACGGGCAGGTGTACGGGGTCGGGCTGTCGGCGAACTCACCGTCCACCAGGGACGACGGCGGGAAGTACCAGTTGCCCTCGATGGAGACCAGCTCGGACTCGGGGGCCTCGGCCACGACACGGCCGTTCACGGTTGCCTTCATGTCTGGGCCAACGGCCGGCGCCGCCCCGATAATTCCGTCGTGTGACCGAAAGGGCACCGATACGCTCGATCCGGTGACCTTGCCCCGGCGACTGCTGGTCGACGCCTCCCCGCTCCGCCGATCACTGGCCTTCCGCCGGTACTGGATCGGTTCCGTCCTCTCGGCCGTCGGCACCCAGATGACCCTGTTCGCCGTCACCTACCAGGTTTTCACCCTCACCAACAGCTCGCTGGCGGTCGGCGGCATCGGCCTGTGCGCCGCCGTGCCGGCCATCGCCTTCGGCATGCTCGGCGGCAGCATCGGCGACGCCGCCGACCGGCGCAAGATCGTGCTGTACAGCAGCCTCGCACTCGCGGCCGTGTCGGCGTTGTTCGCCGTGCAGTCCCTTCTCGAGCTGCGGCAGCTGTGGCTGCTGTACGTGCTGGCCGTCGTCGAGGCTTTGATCGTGTCGGTCAACGTGCCGGCCCGTCGCACGTTCACGCCCCGCCTGCTGCCCGCCGAACTGCTGCCGGCCGGGGCCGCGCTGAACCTGATGACCATGCACCTGAGCAACACGGTCGGCCCGCTGCTGGCCGGGCTGGTCGCGGCGGCCGGCGGTCTCAACGCGTGCTATGTGATCGACGTGATCAGCTTCGGGGCCGCGCTCTACGGCGTGTTCCGGCTGCCGCCGATGCCGCCCGAGGGCACCCTGGCCAAACCCGGATATTTAGCAGTGTAAGTACTGCCAAGCATGATATCCTTCCGGGACTCTCTGCAGGAGGTTCCCTTCTCCGTCCGTCCCATGTGATTAGCCCCCATGTACTCACTACACTCACTGTAGGATACCGATATGACCAAGGCTACCCGGAACATCAAGTCGGTCATGGAAGCCGTCGGCTTCATCCGGGGTTCCTCGGTGCTGACCGGCGCGGTGCTGGCCGACCTGTTCGCGATGGCCCTCGGCATGCCGTTCGCCGTGTTCCCGGCGATCAACGCGGCCTTGTTCGGCGGCGGCCCGCAGACCCTGGGCCTGCTCAACGCCGCGCCCGCGATCGGCGGCGTGCTCGGCTCGGCGCTGTCCGGACCGGTCGGGCACGTGTCCCGGCAGGGCCGCGCCATGCTGTTGGCGGCCATCGGCTGGGCGGTCACGCTCGTCGGCTTCGGGCTGTCGACCGCGCTGTGGCTGTCGGTCGGGCTGCTGGTGGTCGGGGGAGCGTTCGACGTGATCAGCGTGGTGTTCCGGACGACCATTCTCCAGGCCGCGACCCCCGACCGGTACCGCAGCCGGATCAGCGCCGCCGAGTACGTCGCCGGCTTCGGCGGCTCCCAGCTGGGCAACTTCCGGGCCGGCGCGGTCGCCAGCCTCAGCACCCCGGGCCTGTCCACCGTGATCGGCGGTCTGTCCACCATCGCCGTCTCGGTCCTGTTGTGGCGGCTGCTGCCCGGCTTCGCCGCCTACCGCGCCCCATTGTCCAATGACTGAGCAGCCCCGATTCGGCCCGGGGGTGGCGTTTCAGGCAACAACACCGTGACAATTGTCCCGAGCAGGTTTGAAACCCTCGTGTGCGCGCCGGGTGAGCGTCCGCGCCGGCAGCGTGACCTGCGGATCGGACTGTGACCATGCCAGACTTTCACGCCTCTTACCGGTTGCGGACCGACCACTTTGGCGGTAGATCTCTAAACCTGCTCGTAACCCGCCGGCCACATGTGCGCGAACGTTTCGGCAACGCACGCGACATCGGGGAGAATTCCATGACAGCAGCCAGCTCCGCCGGCACGGCGACACCCAGGCTGAGCCTCGTTCCCGCCCGAATGGACCGGTTGCCCTGGACCAGATTCCACTGGTCGATCGTGATCGGCCTGGGCGTGTCGTGGATCCTGGACGGCCTCGAGATCCAGATCGTGTCCGCCGCCGGGTTCGAGAAGACCCTCGGCATGACGCCGGCCGAGGTCGGCGCCACCGCCACCATCTACCTGGTCGGCCAGGTCGTCGGCGCGCTCTACTTCGGGCGGCTCACCGACAAGATCGGCCGAAAACGACTGTTCATCCTGACGCTGGCGATCTACCTGGTGGCCAGCGGCATCGCCGGCTTCTCGTTCAGCGTGTGGTTCCTGTGGATCTTCCGGTTCATCGCCGGCCTCGGCATCGGCGGCGAGTACACCGCGATCAACTCGGCCATCGACGAGCTCATCCCGTCCCGCTACCGCGGCCGCGTGGACATCGCCGTGAACGGCACCTACTGGGCCGGCGCGATGATCGGCGCCACCGCCAACCTGTTCCTGCTCGACCCCAACATCTTCCCGGAGAGCTGGGGCTGGCGGATCGGCTTCTTCATCGGCCCGGTGCTCGGCCTGATCATCATCTACCTGCGCCGGCACATCCCGGAGAGCCCGCGGTGGCTGATGACGCACGGCCGGCTGGAGGAGGCGGAGCGCACCGTCGACGAGATCGAGGCCGGCGTGCGGCGCGAGGGGGTGACCCTGACCGATGTGCCGCCGGAGAAGGCCATGTCCATCGTGGAGGCGCCGCGGCTGGGCTTCCGCACCGTGACGGGCATCTTCCTGAAGAAGTACCCGAAGCGGTCCTTCCTCGGCTTCTCGATGATGGTCACGCAGTCGTTCCTGTACAACGCCATCTTCTTCACGTATTCGTTGGTGCTGCAGAACTTCTACCACATCAGCGCCAGCGGGGTGTCGGTCTACTTCTTCCCGTTCGCGGTGGGCAACCTGCTCGGCCCGCTCATCCTGGGACCGTTCTTCGACACCGTCGGACGGCGCAAGATGATCCTCGGCACCTACGGCTTCGCCGGACTCGTGCTGGCCGTCTCGGCGGCGCTGTTCCAGGCCGGCTCGTTGAACGCCACCACCCACACGATCTTCTGGTGCGTGTCGTTCTTCTTCGCCTCCGCCGGCGCCTCGTCGGCCTACCTGACGGTCAGCGAGATCTTCCCGCTGGAGCTGCGGGGGCAGGCGATCTCCTACTTCTTCGCCATCTCCCAGGCCGCCGGAGCCGTCGCGCCGTTCGTGTTCAGCTCGCTGATCGGCAACGGCCTCGACCGTGGACCGCTCACCATCGGCTACTACTTCGGCGCCGCCATCATGATCCTCGGCGGCCTGATCGCCTGGTTCGTCGGCGTCAACGCCGAGGGACAGTCCCTTGAGGACGTGGCCGAACCGTTGTCCAAGGCGCCCATGGCCGAGGCCAGTTAGTATCCGCGACGACGAGGAGGTAGCCGTGGCTGATTTCATCGTCGTGGGCGTCAGTGTCCGCAGTGGATCGCCCACCGCCCTGCGCTGGGCCGCCGACGAGGCTCGCCGTCGCCGGTGCGGCCTGGTCGCCGTCCGCGCCTGGCGGGCCCCTCGCCCGCCGAGCGCCCCCGGCGGTCACCCGCCGGCCGTTTCCCGTGACGTCCCCGGCGCCTTCGCCGCCGCCGAGGAGAAGCTCTCCGCCGATGTCGCCGAGGCCTTGGGCCCCGACGCCAAGATCGAGTGCCGCGTCATCAAGGGCACCCCCGTCTCCGTGCTCCTGAAGGAGTCCGAGGGCGCCCTCATGCTGGTGCTCGACGCCCCTCGCCGCACCGACCTCACGGCCAACACCCTGTTGGCCCACCGGTTGATGTACCACGTCGGTTGCCCCGTCGTGGTCATGCCGCCCGCCCTCACCCTGCCCGGCCCCGGCCGGGCCGCGCGCATCGGCAAGGAGGTCGGCACCCGCATCGCCAAGGCCGCCGCCTCCGCCGGCCGTCCCGGCATCCGCATGCCCCGCCAGTCCTGACCCTTCGTTGTCGAGCACCGCCGGCCACCCTGGCCGGCGGTGTTCTTCTTGTCCCGTCACCCTTGCCCGTGGCCAGGCGTCACCAGCTCTTCGGCTTCAGCCGGCCCGCCACACGCGTCTGCCTCCGGTGCCTTCGCCGTTCGTCCCGTGATCGTGATCGCCGCGCCGATCATCACGATGCCCGCCCACTGCCCAGCCGTCAGCTGCTCGTGCAGCGCCACCGCCGCGATCACCGCCGCGGCCGCCGGCTCCAGCAGCGTGATCGTCACCGCCGCGGCCGCCCCGATGTGCCTGATGCCGCGGGCGAACAGCCAGTACGACATGCCCGTCGTCACCACGCCCAGGTACGCCACCCCGGAAACCCCTTGCGGCGTCAGCAGATTCCCCGTCGCCGTCACCGCGATCACCGGGGCCATGAGCAGCGCCCCCAAGGCCAGGATCCCCGTGAGCGCCGTCGCGTCGCCGTGCCGTGCCGTCAGCGCCTGGATGGACACCGCCTGCCCGCTGAAGAACGCCGCCGCCAGCACCGACAACCCCAACCCCGCCAAGGAAAACGTCGTCCCCGCCCCATTGGCGAAGGCCAGCAGGCACAGCCCGCCCACCGCCGTCGCCGTGCCCACACTCCAGCCCGCACCCGGCCTCCGGCGGTTCTTCACGGCCGTCCACAGCCCCGTGAACACCGGCGACAACCCGATTCCCACTGCCGTGCTCACCGCCACCCCCGCGCTGCCGATCGCCCCGAAATAGGCCACCTGGAAGCCCGCGATCCCCACCGCCCCGCCGACCAGCGGCCCCAGATCCGCCCGCGTCCACCTGCTCCGGAGCGGCCGGCCTTTGGCCACGGCGAAGAGCACCAGGGCGCCGATCGCCAGGCGGATGCCGCCGGCCGCGACGCGGTCGCCTGGTCCGATCAGCGCAGCGACCGGTCCGAGCGTGCCCCACAACAGCGCGCCCGCGGCGGCGCTGGCCGCGGCCCTCCGGGTTCTCGTCACCCGGCGAAGGTAATACGGTATGACAGTCATACGCAACGGTCTGACCGCTATACTCACGCGGTGTGACGGCGCTTCAGACGACCAGTACCCGGGACGCCTTGGTCGCCGAGGTGCGCAGGCTGATCCTCGGCGGGGAGCTCTCGCCCGGCGAGAGCCTCACCGAGACCATGCTGGCCTCGCGGTTCGGCGTCGCCCGGCCGACCATCCGCTCCGCGCTCCAGGAGCTCGTCGCCCGCAACCTCGCGCAGCGGGCGACCGGTCGGTCGCTGATCGTCCCCGTGCTCACCGAGGCCGACATCCAGGACCTGTTCCTCATCCGCACCCCCCTCGAACTCGAGGCCGTCCGCGTCATCGTCGAGTCCGGCGTCTCCCTGTCCCGCCCCGAGCGCATCCTGGCCGAGATGGACTCCCTGTCTCCCGACGTCAGCTGGGCCGATCGCGTCGAGATCCACACCGAGTTCCACATCGCCCTCGTCGAACTGGCCGGCAGCCCCCGCCTCAACCGCATCTACCCGGCCCTCCAGGAGGAGATGCAGCTCTGCCTCGCCCAGCTGCACAACTTCTATCCCGGCGGCACCAGCCTCGCCGCCGAGCACCGCCGCCTGCTGGCCGCCATCGCCACCGGTGACGTCGCCGTCGCCCAGGCCGAGATGCGCGAACACCTCTCCGCCGCCGTCCGCCACCTCGCCGCCCGCTGACGACCGCCACTACCCGCCGACACGCTCGCCTGTCGTCCGTCACCTTTGCCGCCCGCTGACCGCCGCTAGTACCGCCAATACGCCCGCCCGCCGCCCATCACTTTTGCTGCCCGCTGGCCACCGCCATTACGCGGCAACACGCCCGCCTGCCGCCCGTCACCTCGCCGCCCGCTGACGGCCGCCACTACCCGGCAACACGCCGTCCGCCACTCGCCGCCGTTGGCCGGCGCCACTGCCCGGCAACCCCGCCCGCCCTCCTTCCTTTCGATAAATCATTTGCCCGGGCGTCGGGGATTCTGCTCAACTCGTGGCGTCACCGAGCTGGGAGATGAGATGCGAGCAGCTGTCATGTTCACCGCAGAGGTAATGTTCCCCCTTCTGAAGGACATGACGCCGCATGGCAGTGCTCAACCTCGGAATTCTCGCGCACGTCGACGCCGGTAAGACCAGCCTGACCGAGCGGCTGCTGCACGCCGCCGGGATCATCGACGAGATCGGCCGCGTGGACGACGGAAACACGCAGACCGACTCGATGGCGCTGGAGCGCCGGCGAGGCATCACCATCAAGTCGGCGGTGGTGTCGTTCAGCATTGGCGACCGCACGGTCAACCTCATCGACACGCCCGGCCACCCGGATTTCATTGCCGAGGTGGAGCGGGTTCTCGGCGTGCTCGACGGGGCGGTGCTGGTCGTGTCGGCGGTCGAAGGTGTGCAGGCGCAGACCCGCATTCTGATGCGGGTGCTGCGAAGGCTGCGCATTCCGACGATCGTCTTCGTGAACAAGGTGGATCGCGGCGGCGCCCGCTATGACGGACTGGTGGCCGACATCGCGGCCAAGCTGTCGCCGTCGATCGTGCCCATGGGATCGGTCGCCGCCCTCGGAACTCGGGCCGCGCGGGCCGTGCCTTTCGGTGTCGAAGACGTCGAATTCGTGGAACGGCTCGTCGAGCTGGACGACGAGCTGACGGCCGCCTATCTGTCCTCTTCGGACATTCCTTACGAGCGGGCGCGGTCCACGCTGGCGGAGCGGTCCCGGCGAGGGCTCGTGCATCCGGTGTTCTTCGGGTCCGCGATCACCGGAACGGGCGTGGGCGCCCTGATCGACGGCATCACGTCGTTCCTGCCGGCGGCCCCGGAGGACGTCGACGCGCCGGTCTCGGGCGCCGTGTTCAAGGTCGAGCGCGGTCCGGCCGGCGAGAAGATCGCCTACGTGCGCATGCACGCCGGCCGCCTGCGCGTCCGGGACCGGCTGCCCGACGGCGACGACAAGGTGACCGCCATCGCCGTCTTCGCCGAGGGCGCAAGCGTTTCACAACCGGCCGTCGCCGCCGGCTCCATCGCCCGGCTGTGGGGCCTCAACGGCATTCGCATCGGTGACGTCATCGGCTCGTCAACGCGTGCGGAGAAGCATTACTTCTCGCCGCCGACGTTGGAAACCGTCGTTCTGCCGGCTCGTTCGGGGGAGCGGGGCACGCTTCGCGCCGCCCTCGACCAGTTGGCCGAACAGGATCCGCTGATCGACGTCCGCCAGGACGAGATCCGCCGAGAGATAACGGTCTCCCTCTACGGCGAGGTGCAGAAGGAGGTCATCCAGGCCACGCTGGCCGAGGAGTTCGGGCTCGACGTCTGCTTTCGCGAGACCACGACCATCAACATCGAACGCGTCGTCGGCACCGGCGCCGCGTTCGAGATCATCGACGTCGCGCCCAATCCATTCCTGGCCACTGTCGGCCTGCGCATCGAACCCGGTCCGGTCAACGGTGGCGTGCGGTATCGGCTCGGTGTTGAGCTCGGCTCCATGCCGTACTCCTTCATGAAGGCCGTCGAGGACACCGTCCGGGAGACTCTGTCCCAGGGGCTGCATGGTTGGCAGGTCATCGACTGTGTCGTCACAATGACTCATTCCGGCTATTACCCCCGGCAGAGCCACATGCACGCCACCTTCGACAAATCGATGTCCAGCACCGCCTCCGACTTCCGTGGCCTGACGCCGCTCGTGTTGATGTCCGCCCTCGCCGAGGCCGGCACGCGTGTTCACGAGCCCATTCACCGCTACCAGTTGGAGATTCCCGCCGAGTCTTTCGCCGCCGTGCTGCCTGTTCTCGTGCGCCTCCGCGCCGCGCCCCTGACGTCGTCCATCACGGGCGGGACGCATTCCCTCGCCGGCGACATTCCCGCGGCCGAGGTCCATGGCCTCGAACGTCGGCTACCGTCGTTGACCAGCGGCGAGGGTGTGCTCGAATCCGCTTTCGACCACTACCGCCCCGTCGACGGCCCTGCGCCGGACCGGGTCCGACGGGACCACAACCCGTTGAACCGCAAGGAGTATCTGCTGCACGTGCTGCGCCGGGTCTGACCTCAGCTGCGGCGGCGTCGGTGGAGCACCCAACCGATGTTGACCACGGTCGTCGCCGACAGCGCCGCCAGCAGGACCCCCGCCCACGTCATGCCGAGCCGAAAGGAGGCCACGGCCGAGGCGATGCACAGCAGCAGGCCGACCACGGCCAGCCACAGTCGCGCCGTTCGCGTCGGAACCACCCCGCCCATGCCGGCTGTCGGATCGTGGAAGGCCAGGGGAGCCCGGGATCTCCCGCTCTCCGACTGCCCCCTGTCACCCGCCGTCATGCCGCTCCGTCCGACTCTCGTGGCTGTCCCGTTCGATGCAGCCCCCGGTTCCCATCCAACCAGATCAACCTGGCAACGCCGCCGCTGGTGATCATCGCGGACCCCGGCGGCCAGGTTCGCGTGGTTGGATGGAAACGGGGGCTGCGTTTTTCCGGCCCATGATCATCGGAACGGCAGGGAGCAGGGGATGTCCGGCTATCGGGAGGCCAAGCAGCGGATCGTCACGGCGTTTCAACGCCGGGTCGGCAACCCGATCCTGATGCGGATGCCGAGGCACACTCTGCTGGAGACCACCGGGCGGCGCTCGGGGCAGCCCCGGCGGACGCCGCTGGGTGGAAGGCTGGTCGGGCGGGACTTCTGGCTGGTCTCGGAGTACGGGGAGAAGTCGCAGTACGTGCGCAACATTCAGGCCGACCCGAGGGTGCGGGTCCGGATCAGGGGGCGCTGGCGTGCCGGCATCGCGCACCTGATGCCGGAAGACGACGCGAAGGCGCGCCTTCGTTCGCTCCCGGCGGTCAACAGCGCCGGTGTCCGGCTGCTCGGCACCAACCTGCTGACGGTCCGGGTCGAACTGACGGACTAGACGGCCGGCGGGCGCGTGACGTCGTAGCAGTCCCAGTCGAGGGCGACGAACGCCTGGAGGCCGTGCTCCCGGATGTACTGCCGCTCCACGTCGTGGATGGGGTAGAGGCCGGCGATGCTGATCGGCCTGTCGTCGCCGACGTCGATGTCGGTGTAGTCCTCGGGGGCGAGCACGGCCGGCGGGCCGACGACGAAGGCGCTCATGGCCGACTCGGCCGAGATCGGCTCACCGAAGTTGATCACGTCGCCGTACTCGAACGGGCACTCCCCGCGCAGCCCCTCGGCCAGGTCGCCGACGGCCAGCGCCCACAACCGGTCGTCCGAGCGCACGCTGATGCACAGCTCGGGCTTGCTGAGCACCCAATCCTCATGCTCGGCAAGGGAAAGCCCGTAGGTGACGCCGGTGAGGTGGTCCTCGGGCAGGTCCTGGTAACCGAGCATGGTCACGGCCGGCAGGCCGGGCTTGGTCGACTCGATCGCGGTGAACCACGGCTCGACCCCGCCGGACAACGAGTCCAGGTGGGCGAAATACCGTTCGGCACGACTGGTCATGGCCGACCCCCGGCCGGCAAGTCACGGAACTGGGGTTTCCACCGACGGAGCACGTCCAGACAGTACTAGGTTTCGCCCGTGATCAACCGGCCACGGCGCGGAGGTGGACGAGCAGGTCCTCGGGATCGGCAATGCTGTCAACCGGTGGAGTTGGGTTGACGGCGTCAACCTGGTTGGGGAAACCGTGCCCGCGGTGGTGACAGGTGCGACCTCGGGTATCGGCGAGGCGATCGCGACGGCGCTGGCCCGATCCGCGACGGTGACGCTGGTCGGTCGGGAGGATGCCCGGCTCCGGGTGGCCGCGACACGGATCGAGCGGGCCCCGCGGGGTGCGGATCTGATGCTGGCGCGGGCGGATCTGGCGCTGGGCAAGGAGGTTCGGCGCATGGCGGAACGGCTGGCGCTGCCGGACGTGGTGGTGAGCAACGCGGCGGTGATCACGGACCTCGATGACCGCACGGAGGAGGGAGCGCAGAAGCACGACTTCGACTGCCGGATCCGGACCTGACGCCGTTCGCGGCGTACGGGCGCACCAAGAACATGAACGCGATGTTCGGCTACGAGCTGGCGAGGAGAGTGAAGGGCATCACGGTCAACGCGATGCACCCGGGGATCATCGGCGGCACGGGGCTGGGCCGGAATGCCCGTGGGGCGCTGAAGAAGCTGGGGGAGGAGCTGGCCGAAACGGCGCCGGGGCCGGAGGTGGGGGCGGACACGGCGGTGTGGCTGGCGACGGCGTCCGAAGTGGACGGAGAGACCGGCGGCTTCTACGTGAACCGCCGCCGGGTGCGGACGGCGGAGCACACGAGGGACCGGGAGCGGTGCGGGCGGCTGTGGCGGGAGAGTGCCCAACTGGTGGGAAGTTTCGAGGGGTGGTAAGCGATTTCCGGTAGCGTGGCGGGACGTGCGCCGCTGGAATCGTGACTTCACGCTGTTCTTCGTGGCTCGGGCGGCGGCGCGGCTGGGCGACATGATGTTGCCGGTGGCGCTGGCGGCGGGCTTGATCCGGTACGGGTACGGGGTGGGCGCGGTCGGCGGGGCGATGGCGGCCTTCAGCGCGTGCTTCGCCGGGTTCGTCATCTTCGGCGGGGTGATCGCGGACCGGTTCGACACCCGAGCGGTGATGGTGGCGGCGGACCTGACCCGGGTCGTGACGCAGTCGTCGGTGGCGGTGATGTTCTTCGCCGGGCACGTGGTGTTCTGGCAGATCTGCCTGGTGGGAGCGGTCAACGGCCTGTGCGCGGCGCTGTTCCAGCCCGGCATCGCCAGCACGATCCCGCGCATCGCGACGGACGTGCAGGGCGCCAACAGCGTCATCCGCGTGGCGGAGTCGGTGATGGGCGTGGCCGGCCCGGCCTTCGCGGGCCTGCTGATCGGCGTGACGTCGGTGGGCGGCGTGTTCGCGGTGCACGCGGCGACGTACCTGACAAGTGCCTTGTGCCTACTGGGTTTGCGCCTGCGCCGAGGCGAGCGGCCGGCGAAGCGGACGCGGTTCCGGGCGGATCTGGTCGAGGGCTGGCGGGAATTCCGGGCCCGCGGCTGGGTGTGGGGCGTCATCCTGGTCTGGATGGTGCTGATGATCACCACCTTCGGCCCGCTCACCCCGCTGGTGGCCACGGAGATCATCACCACCCACGGCGACACCGCGTACGGCCTGATCAACTCGATCGGCGGGGCGGGCATGGCCGTCGGCGGCCTGGTCGCGATGCGCCTGCGCCCACACCACCCGCTGCGCGCCGGGGCGATCGCGATGCTCGGATACGGGCTGCTGCCGGCGATGGTGGCCGTGGGCGCCCCGATCTGGCTGGTGGGCCTGGGTTTCGCGGTCACCGGCGGCGTGCAGACGTTCTGGAGCGTGATGTGGGCGACCAGCATCCAGACCCAGATCCCCGGCTCGATCCTCAACCGCATCCACGCCTACGAGGTCGCCGGCTCGCTCGCCATGATGCCGGTCGGCCAGGCGTTGGCCGGCCCGGCGGCCGGCGCGCTGGGCGCGGAACCGGTGCTGCTGATCGGCGCGGTCGCGGCCGTGGCCGGCATGGCGGCGCTGCTGCTGGCCCCGCCGGTCCGCGACCTCGGCCGGGCCGACGGCCCCGTTCGCGAAGGATCGACGCTGGTGAGAGGCTGACGGCATGCGCGCCGACCTGCTCTCCGTCCCCGGCGAACCGGACCGTGCGAATGAGGACTTCGCGGCGCTGTCGCCACAAGGGGCCGCCTTGGTGCTGGACGGCGTCACGCCGCCGCCCGACGGACAGACCGGCTGCGTCCACACGGTGACGTGGTTCGTGCAGAAGCTGGGGCCGGCGTTGCTGAGGCGGGCGGAACGGCGTGACCAGTCGTTGGCGGACTGCCTGGCCGATGCCATCGCGCAAACCGCGGCGGCGCACGAGAGCACCTGCGACCTGAGCCACCGCCGCACGCCGCAGGCAACCGTTGTGGCCCTCCGGTGGGACGACCGGCAGGTCGAGTACCTGGTGCTGTCGGATTCGGTGCTGCTGCTGGACGTCAACGGAGCGGTCACGCCGATCCTGGACGGCCGCCTCGACGAGGTGACCGGCCGGCCCGACCTGCGCGCGATCCGCTACACGCGCCAGTACTTCGACGCCCTGGAAAGCCTTCGCAACGCCGACGGCGGCTTCTACACCGCGGCCGCCGACCCGGAGGTCGCGAAGCGGGCGGTCACGGGCCACCTGCCGCGGGCCGAGGTCCGCGCGGCGGCGGCGATGTCGGACGGCGCGACCCGGTGGACCGAGGTGTTCGGCTTCGGCGACTGGGCCGAGCTGTTCACCCGCATCGAGGACAAGGGCGCCGTGCAGGTGGTCGACGAGGTGCGCGCGGCGGAAACCGCCGATCCCGACCGGACGGCGTTCCCGCGGGGCAAGTCCCGCGACGACGCGTCGGTGGTCTTCCTCCAGTTCTGAGGACCCATGACCAGGGCGCCGATCGCTACGACATTCGCCGGTCCCTCGCTGCTCTGAATGGGCGTCGAAATGGAAAGACTCCTGCCGTTCGAGAATAAGAACGCGCCTTCTTGACGAACGGCGGCGACGCGATGATCGTCAACACCCCGATCTTGGACGGGCGCGGCGGCGGCCATCGGGCATGCAACCGATCGGGCGTCGAGCGCCGTCATAGTGTCGGACACATCCACGAATCGTCCGGTTCTCCTGGTCGGGCCCGGTTACCGGCCGGGATGATCGGGCGGCGGCAGCGTTTTCACAACCTCCTTTCGTCGGGGTGCTGAAGTTGATGACTGTTAAGGCGCGCATCCCATAGAATGGGCGTCATTACCGTTGTTTTGTCCGCTTTGCCGGCCATTCGGTCACCATGGGTCCATCGGTGATGTCGTGTACGTGATCACCAGGTCACGATATGGCCACCCGTGGCGGGCGATTCCATACCTTGGTAGGGAATCCATTCCCTGGCGGAACTTCGGCTGTTAGTGTTCCGGTAACTCCCTCGCCGAGGGAAATAAACCCTGCCATTTTCATCTCCCCTGTAGGGATGGAGCAATCGTGAAGCTGACCCGTCGCGCCTCGGTGGCGCTGCTGGTTGCCGCGCCGATGGTTCTTGCCTCCGGCGCCGGGTTCACTGCCTCCGCGCAGACGGACCCGCACACCACCCAGCTGGCCAACAGCGCCGCCCCGGGCCTCGAGTTCGCGACAAGAACCGGATCGGTGAACGCCGACCAGCAGATGCAGGTCGCCGTCTCGCTGAACTACCGGGACGCCGCCGGGCTGGACGCCTTCCTGGCCCGCGTGAACAACCCGAGCTCGGCCGACTACCACCACTACCTGACGCCGGACCAGTTCCGCGACCGGTTCGCGCCCACCCAGGCGCAGGTCGACCAGGTGCGGGCCTATCTGGCCGGCAAGGGCCTGACCGTCACGGACGTGGCGTCCAACCGGATGCTGATCGACGCCAAGGGCCCGGCCAGGACGGTGCAGAGCGCCTTCGCCACCACGGTGTCGCGCTACCACGACAACAAGACCGACAAGGACTTCACCGCCAATGACACGGCCCCGTCCGTGGACAGCGCGGTGGCCGGCCTCATCGGCGGCGTCTCCGGTCTGAACAACCACTACCAGCTGCACAACTACACCAAGGCGCCCAACGCGAACGCGCCGAAGGCGGGCAGTGGCCCGGCCGGCGGCTACACCGCGCAGGAGCTGCGCTCCGCGTACGGCGTGGACAAGCTCAACAGCGCCGGCACCACCGGCGCCGGCCAGACCGTGGCCATGCTGGAGTTCTCGCACTTCAGCCAGACCAACATCAGCAAGTACGACCAGCAGTACGGCACCGGCTCGCCGACCCCGACCGTGGTCAAGGTCAGCGGCGGTGACGACGACACCGCCGGCGACGGCACCGTCGAGGTCGAGCTGGACATCGAGGTCGCGCACGCGGTCGCGCCCAAGGCCAATGTCGCGGTCTACGAGGCCCCGAACAGCGACCAGGGCGAGATCGACATGTGGAACAAGTTCATCACCGACAACGTGTCGGTGGTGTCCTCCAGCTGGGGCGCGTGCGAGCTCGACGACACGGCGTCCACCGAGACGGCCGTGGACAACGTGGCCAAGCAGGGCGCGGCCCAGGGCCAGACCTTCCTGTCGGCGGCCGGTGACTCCGGCGCCTACGACTGCTACCGCCACAGCGGCACGCAGTCGCCCAACGCCAACAACCTCGCGGTCGACTTCCCCGGCTCCGACCCGTACGTGGTCAGCGTCGGCGGCACCGTGCTGACCGAGGGCAGCGGCGGCAGCTACAGCTCCGAGACCGTGTGGAACGAGGGCACGGCCACCAAGTGGGCCGGCGGCGGCGGCGTGTCCAGCAAGTTCGCCCGTCCGTCCTGGCAGACCGGCCCCGGCGTGAGCACCAGCTCGCTGCGTCAGGTCCCGGACGTCTCGGCCGTCGCGTCGGACTACTCGATCTACACCGGCGGCCAGTGGGGCACCGTCGGCGGCACCAGTGCGGCCACCCCGCTGTGGGCGTCCGTGCTGACGCTGGCCAACCAGCAGGCGGCCGCGGCCGGCAAGGCCCGCGTCGGCCAGGTCCAGTCCACGCTGTACCAGCTGGGCTCGTCCAGCAGCTACGGCTCGCTGTTCCACGACATCACCACCGGCGACAACCTGCACTACAGCGCGGTCGCCAACTACGACAACGCCAGCGGCTGGGGCACGCCCAAGGCCGACGCCCTGGTGCCGAACCTGTCCGGCGGCGGCACCACGCAGCCGGGCGCCCCGTCGGTGACCAACCCGGGCAACCAGTCCAACCTGGTCGGCGACACCATCAACGTCACCGCCCACGCCACCGGCGGCACCTCGCCGTACACCTGGTCGGCCACGGGCCTGCCCACCGGCACGTCCATCGCCTCGGGCACCGGCGTGATCAGCGGCAAGACCACCACGGCCGGCACGTACAACGTCACCGTCACGGCGAACGACTCCGCCAACAAGGCCGGCAGCGCCTCCTTCACGTGGACCGTCGGCACCACCGGCGGCAACTGCTCCGGCCAGAAGCTCGGCAACCCGGGCTTCGAGACCGGCAGCGCCTCCCCGTGGAGCACCTCCTCGGGCGTGGTCAGCAACGCCTCGGCCGGCGAGGCCGCGCACGGCGGCAGCTACCTGGCCTGGCTGGACGGCTACGGCTCGACCCACACCGACACGCTGAACCAGTCGGTGACCATCCCGGCCGGCTGCCACGCGACCCTGTCGTTCTGGCTGCACATCGACACGGCCGAGACGACCGCGTCGACCGCGTACGACAAGCTGACCGTCAAGGCCGGTTCGACCACGCTGGCGACGTACTCCAACCTCAACAAGGCCAGTGGCTACGCGCAGAAGACGTTCGACGTCTCGGCGCTGGCCGGCCAGACGGTGACGATCTCGTTCACCGGCGTTGAGGACTCGGGCCTGCAGACCTCGTTCGTCATCGACGACACGGCTGTAAACCTGAGCTGACGCACCGATCCACGGAGCGGGCCATCCCTCAGGGGTGGCCCGCTCCGGCTTTCCGGAGCTTGGCCCGCAATGCCTTGCGCGCCACCGGACCCAGGTCGTCGACGACCTCGACCAGGATGGCCAGCCGATCCAGCGTGGCCAGCGCGGCCTCGG
>NZ_KK037166.1:2021781-2031458 GCF_000568255.1 Kutzneria sp. 744 | reverse complement strand
GAGCAGGTCGCGCAGGCCGTCCACGGTGGCCAGGCGCTGCTCGAACTGGTCCAGCCGGTCCCAGCGTGGCCGCCAGGCAGGCGGCCTTGAGCAGGTCGTTGACGCTGCCGAAGTGGTAGAAGACCAGCGCCTGGTTCACGCCGGCGGTGGCCGCGATGGTGCGCGCGGACGTGCCGGCGATGCCGTGCTGCCGGATCGTCTCGATCGCGCCGTCGATCAGGCGCTGTCGCGTTTCGGCCATGGGATCACGGTATGGGACGGCGCGCGCACAGGTACGGGCGGGCGAGCACGAGGGCCACGATCGTCACCGCGAGGCCGAGGTAGGCCGGCGCGAGGTGGCCCAGGTCGGTGTAGCCGATCTCGCCGTGCACGGTCAGCGCGCAGCCGAAGCCGCTGATCGCCGCCAGCACGAGCGTCCACCACACCCAGGACTCGCCGCGCCGCCACCCCCACGCGCTCAGCGCCGCGATGCCGATGCCGGCCGACATCAGCGCGCCGCCGAAGCCCGCGCGGTCGTGGGCGATGAAGGACAACAGTCGGGGATTGGCCGCTTGCAGCACCTCCGTGGTCGTGTGCAGATAGGTCAGGTCCGACGGCACGAACACCGTCGTGAGGCCGATGACGGACACCACCGCGCCCCCGACGACGATGCCCAGCCCGGTGATCACCAACAGCAGCTGCCCGATGAGGGCATGCCGCCACTGGCGTCGCGGGCCGTCCGGCAGCGGACGCCGTTGCCCGCCCGCTCGTCGCCGGGTGGCGAGCAGGAAGAACGGGAACAGCGCCAGCGTGGCCACGAGGTGCAGCACGTCGACGAAGCCGGTGCCGACGAAGTAGAAGAACGTCGGGAAGCCGACCCAGCCGGAAACCAGCAGTGCCTCGCGGGCCCAGGGCCACCCGCGGCGGATACCGCCCGCCGACAGTCCGACGTACAGCACCCCCAGGGCTATCATCGAACCGGCCAGCGAAATTCGGTCGTGCTGAAGGAAATGCCCCAGGTGCGGGCCGATCGTGGTGACGCCCAGGTAGTCCCGATCGTACCAGAGCAGCACCGGGCCGAGCGTGATCGCGACGGCCGCCAGGCCAGCGACGATCATGCCGACGCCGAGGAAAAGGCCCCACAGCCAAGAGAATCCGCGCCTTCCGCCGACCGGGCCGGCGGCGTCGATCACTCGCGCGAACCAGCCCGGTCCCTCGCGGATCAGCAGGTCGGGGGTGGCAAAGACCACTGTGGACGGTTCCGCAAGCGCTTGCACCGCCTCGTGCACCGACCGGGGGTGGACGTAGTCGTCGGTGACGACCGCGTCGACAAGCGCAACCAAGGCGGCTTTCGTGTCAGGGTCGGAAGTTCGGGCCACAACCGGGATCCGCCGCCCGGCCACGGCGTCCCGCACCTGGCCCACGTCCGCCGACGACACCGGCCCGATCTCGATCAGTCCGGCGCCGAGCAAGGGCAAGGCCCGCACCGCATGGCGGGCCACCGCGGGCGGAACCACGGCCCCGAGCCGCACCCGCACGTCGACGCCGGCGATCTGCCCGGCGAGGCGGCGCGGGGCATGACGGTGGCCGAGTCCACATGCGACGATCCGCCCACCGCCGGGCAGCGAACCGACCGTGGCCAACGCCTTGAGGGCGGCCAGCTGCGACCGCCGCTCGCCGAGCAGGGCGGCGGCGATGCCTCGCAGCGGATGGTAGGTCCAGTCAGGCATCGAGGGTCCAACCGAGCACCGGATCCATCGCGCGCAGGGTCGCGGCGGCCGGCGTCAACCGCGCGGCGATGTCCCGTGCCCGCACGGCCGGCGGCCAACTCCACTGGCTGACGGCGCTGAGCCGCGCCGATCTTCGGACGATCGCCTGCGTGCGGCGTAGTCGCAAGCGGTCGTAACCGGCCAGTCCCACGGCGGCGAGCGTGACGGCGTCCTCCAACGCCTGGCAGGCGCCCTGCCCGAGGCTGGGAGTCATGGCGTGGGCGGCGTCGCCGAGCAGGGCGACGCGACCGTCCGCATAGGACCGCAGTGGCGGCAGGTCGTAGAGATCCCGGCGCACGACGGTGGTCGTGGCGGCGAGCAGGCGGGGGATCGGCTCGGGCCAGTCGCAGAAGCGTTCCCGCAGCTCGTCCAACCCCCGTCGGCCGTAAGGCGCGGTCCGGCCGGTCGCGAAGCAGTAGAACCGGCCGCCGGTCATGGCGGTGAACCCAAACCGTTCGCCGGCGCCCCAGGTCACCGCGCCCTCGGCCGGCGGCTCGTCGAGCGGCTCGGTGACGGTCCGCCAGCTCGTGCTGCCGGTGTAGCGCGGCACCGGGGCGGTCGGCCAGCACAGCCGTCGGACGGTGCTGTGCAGGCCGTCGGCCCCGACGACCAGGTCGAAGCCCTCGGTCTGAACCATGTCGGTCAGCGCGGTGTTCGGCCTCAGCGCGGAGGCCGGCAGCGCGTCGAGGAGCGTGGTGTGCAGGTCGGCGCGGTGCACGACGATCAGCGGCCAGCCGTGGCGACGCTCGATCTCGGCGTTGTCGGTCCGGCTGAGCCAGCGGCCCGACCGATCGCGTACGCCGCCGCCGCGCTCGACCGCGCCCAGTTCGCGCACCCGGTCGGCGAGGCCGAGCGTGTCGAGGGCCCGCATGGCGTTGGGCCACAACGACAGGCCCGCGCCGAGCTCGCCGAACTCCGGCTCCCGTTCCCACACCTGCACCGACCAGCCCCGCCGGTGCAGGGCCACTGCGGCGGCCAGGCCGCCGATGCCGCCCCCGACCACAAGCGCTCTCATGACCAACCCCCCCGCTTTGAGCAAGTGCTCAAAACGGTAGCCGACCTTGAGCGATCGCTCAACCCGTTAGCCGGTGAACCAGCCGGGCGCGTCCAGTCGGAAGAAGTTGCCCGGGGTCATCGCGCGCAGGCCGGCCTCCATGTCGCGGAGCCGTTGCGCGCCGAGCGCTGCTGCCCATTCAGCCCGCAGTTCCTCGAAGATCTGGGCCGATCGGACCAGTGCGTCGACGCCGCGTGGGGTGAGGCGGACGACCTTGCGTCGCGCGTCGTGACTGTCGTCGACACGTTCCACGTAGCCGAGCGCCTCCAGTCGGTCCGCGGTCTTGCCGGCGGCCTGCTTGGACACGCCGAGGCGTCGGCCCAGCTCGCTGGCGGTGGCGCCGGCGCGGCCGATGGCCTGCAGGGCGAAGCCATGGGCCGGGCGTAGATCCGGGTGTCCCTGCGCGGCCAGTTCCGCGTGCAGACGGTCGATGAGCGTGCGGAAGCCGGCGAACAGCAGCAGGGGGAGCGCGAAGCCGGGCTCGTCCCCGGTCGGATCACTCATTGCAAAACTCGACAACCTGGTTTACCTTTTCGACAACCACATTGACGATTCTAGTCCCACTGGAGGAGATCTTGTTCGTCGACCACACCCTGGACACCGCGCCCGCGGCGGCCAGGAGACCGCTCAAGGCCACCGTCGACAAGCTCGGCTACCTGCCCGCCCCGATGGCCCGGCTGGCGGCGTCACCGCAGCTGCTGGACGGTTTTCTCAAGCTCAGCGCCATGTTCGAGACCACATCGCTGGAGCCGGTCGCCCGCGAGGTGGTGATCATGACGGTGGCCGTGCGCAACGGCTGCCACGTCTGCGTCGCCATGCACACGGCCATGCTCGGCGGCATCGGGGCCGACGCCGAGCTGGTGGCGGCGCTGCGCGAGCAGCGGCCGCTGCCCGATGCGAAGCTGGAAGCCTTGCGCGCCTTCACCATCGAGGTCATGGCCGCCGCCGGCGGCGTGGACGACGTGGTGCTCAAGGAATTCCTCGAACACGGCTACACCACGCAGCAGGCGCTGGAGGTGGTGCTGGGCATCGGCGCCTACACCCTGTCCACCTTCGCCAACCGCATGACCAAGGCGCCGTTGGACTATCAGCTCGCGGCGTTCGCCTGATCGTGCTGCCACTGGACGTCCTGCCGGTCCGTCTCCTCACGCAGGATCGCCGCGTCGAGGAAGCGTTCCGGGATCGCGAAGGCGTCCACCAGGGTGCGGGCGTGGGGCCGCAGCTCGGCGCACAACGCGTTGACCGCACCGTTCACCGCCTTGCCGCGACCGCTCGTGAGCCGGCCGTGCGCGAGGAACCACGCCAGGTCCTCGTTGACGATGTGCAGGGCGTACAGCGTGCACACCCGGTCGAGCAGGTGCTTGACCTCCGGGTCGGCGCACCCCTCGACCGCCTCCGCAAACGCTTGTAGGACAACGCGTTCGGTGTGCACGCGGCCGGCGCGCAGCACATGGTCCTGCGCGCTGTTGAACACCTCGAACGGATCCGCCGCGCCGCTGGCGGCCTGTCGGAGCCGGCGGGCCAGCCCGTCCACCACGTGCGCCTCACGGTCCTCGAACGCCCGCAGCTGCCAGCCGCGGTCGTGCAGGACATCGGGGTCGTCCCGGCCGGGGCTGAGGCTGGGCAGGCGTTCGGTCACCAGGCCGACGAACTGCTCGGCGACGAAGCGGGCCAGCCCCAGCGTGCCGAGCTCCTCGAACTGGCTGCGGTAGTTGGTGAGCAGTCCCTTGGCCACCAGCTGGAGCAGCACCGTGTTGTCGCCCTCGAACGTGGTGAACACGTCCGTGTCGGCCTTCAGCGTGGTCAACAGGTTCTCGGTCAGGTAGCCGGCCCCGCCGCAGGCTTCGCGGCAGGTCTGGATCGCGGCGGTGGCGTGCCAGGTGGACAGTGCCTTGATGCCGGCGGCGTGGGATTCGAGCTCACGCTGCCGGCGCTCGTCCGGTTCGGTCGTGCTCTGGAGGTCGTGCAGCGCCTGGGTGAGACTCTCCTGGGCGAAGTGCAGCGCATAGGAGGTAGCCAGCGCCGGGAGCAGCTTTCGTTGGTGCGCCTGGTAATCCAGCAGCACGACCTCGCGCTGTTCGTCCGGGCGGTTGAACTGGCGGCGGGTGTCGGCGTAGCGGACGGCGACGGTGAGCGCGCGTTTGGCCGCGCTGCCGGCGCTGCCCGCCACGCTGATCCGGCCCCGGATCAGCGTCCCCAGCATGGTGAAGAAGCGCTTGTTGTCGCTCTCGATCGGGCTGCGGTAGGCGCCGTCCGCGTCGACCTGCCCGTAGTGGTCGAGCAGGTTGTCCCGCGGCACGCGGACGTCGGTGAACGTCAGTCGTCCGTTGTCGACGCCGTTGAGGCCACCCTTGCGTCCGCAGTCCTCGATGGACACGCCGGGCATAGGATTGCCCTCAGCGTCACGGATCGGCACCACGAAGGCGTGCACGCCGCGACCGCGGCCGTCGGTGATCAGCTGTGCGAACACCACCGCCACACGGCCGTCCCGCGCCGCGTTGCCGATGTAGTCCTTGCGAGCGGACTGGTGTGGCGTGTGGATGATGAACTCGCCGCCGTCGAAGGTGGCGGTCGTGCGCAGGTGCTGCACGTCCGAGCCGTGGCCGGTCTCGGTCATGGCGAAGCAGCCCGGCAGCGTCAGATCGATGATGTCGGGCAGGTAGCGCTCGTGGTGCCGGCGCGTGCCGAGCAGCTGCACGGCCCCGCCGAACAGCCCCCACTGCACGCCGGCCTTCACCATCAGCGACAGGTCGCCGAAGCCCAGTGTCTCGAACGCCACCACCGAGCCGCCGATGTCGCCGCCGCCACCGTACTCGCGGTCGAAGCCCAGCTTCGGGCCGTCGGTCTTGGCCAGGGCATGCAGCTGCTCGAACACCAGCGCGCGGTGTTCTTCCGTGCTCAGGCCGCTGGTGTCGCGGTACTCGACGCCGGCCAGCTGCTCCCGGACCGTGCGCCGCAGCGCGGCCCACCGCCCGTCGAGGATCTCGGTGATCGCACTCGGCTCCACGGGCCGAGCCTAACCAGCGTCGGCATTTCGTGCAGGATCACCGGCGGCGGGCCCAGGACAACTGGGCCTTGCCCTTCCAGTACAGCTCGCGCAGGGCCATCACCGGCGGGTGCTGTTCGCTGAACCCGCGCAGCAGCCGCCGCACCTGCTCGGTCGGCGTGTCGCGGTCCGGGTTGTTCCGCATGCGCGCGACGAGGTCCGCGAGGGCGGCGACCGCCGTGTCCAGCAACTCGGCGTCGGTCGGCTCTGTTGCCGATGCCGTTGTGGTGGGCGGCAGCAGGTCGTCGAGGTCTCCGATGACGTCGTAGCCCGCGCGCTCGATCGCCGTGACGACCTGCTCGGCGCGGTCCCGCACCCACGGCAGCTCCGCGGCCGGCAGCGCGACCTTTCCGTTGCCGTGAGCGGCAAGGATCTTGTGCGCGAGATAGTCCTTGATCACGGCGTCGTACTGCGGCCAGCCGACCTTGCGCTCCACGGCGACGTTGACCCGCCGCAGCAGCTCGGTTTCCGGCGTGCCGAGCGAGTGGTTGTCGTGATCATCCGGATTGGTGAAGCGATCCGGGTCGACATCCAGCATCGAAGCGTATCGATGCCACAGGCCGGGGCCCCTGGCCGGCACCGTCACGACATGGACCTGCTGCGGCGGCAGATTCCAGCCCCAGTTGGCCAGCACGCGGGGGAGATCCTGGTAGCTCCAGAACAGCTCGTGCAGCGGATGCCCGCCGTCGCCGCCGATCGCCGCGAGGAACTCGTCGTAGCGCTCGGTGCGGCGGTTGCGGGTGTTCTCCTGCCACATCGAGGGAATCTGGCGGGCCAGGTCACGGGCGGTGCAGACCACGTGCACCTCGGCGAAGTCCAGGCTGCGCAGCGCCCGGTCGGCCTGTCTCTCGGTGGCGGTGGCCAGCAGCTCGCTGGAGATGACGGAATCCCCCGGCCAGGCCCGGACATGGGCCACCAGGCGGTTCCAGGCCTGGTCGGTCAGCGGTGTGATCCAGTCGGGATAGCGCTCCCGTTGCAGGTCGACGGCGGCGTGGAAGTGTGCCGCGTGGACGTAGCCGGGGAAGAGCAGACCCTGTTCGGCGGCGGTTTCCCTGTTGTGCCAGAGCATGTTCTGCAGGTGGGTGGTGCCGGTCTTGGGCAGGCCGACGTGCAGGTGCACGCGTGGGGTCATGGCCGCGCAGCGTAGTTGCCCAATGACAACTTTCCCTGTCGGTGCGCTGGCAGTTCTCTACGATTCGCCTAAGAAACCGTGACCCCGTCGGAAGGCGTGGCTACGGTGGCCGGCATGCGACTGGCCCATGGCGCGACGATCTGGTTCACCGGACTGTCCGGAGCCGGCAAATCCACCATCGCGCGGGCGGTCGGGTCCCTTGTGGACGGTCCCGCCGAGGTGCTCGACGGGGACGAGCTGCGCGCCACCGTCTCCAGTGAGCTGGGCTTCTCGGCGCAGGACCGCGACCGGCACGTCTGCCGCGTCGGCTACATCGCGGAGTTGCTGGCCCGCAACGGAGTTGTCGCGCTGGTGCCGGTGATCGCGCCCTACGCCCGGGCGCGGGAGTGCGTGCGCCGTCGGCACGTGGAGCGGGGCTCCACCTATCTGGAGGTTCACGTCGCCACGCCGCTGGCCGAGTGCGCCCGCCGGGACCCGAAAGGCCTGTACGACCGCGCATCCCGGGGCGAGCTGCACGGGCTGACCGGTGTGGACGATCCGTACGAGGCGCCGTCCGCGCCCGATCTGCGGCTGGACACCACTGACCTGGACGTGCCGACCGCCGCCGACCGGGTCGTGCGGCTGCTGGCCGACCGAGGGTTGGTGCCCTGACGCTGCTGCCGTGACTACGCAGAACTGCGTATTTGCGACGAACGGCCCGCTGGCCAGGATGTCGCCATGTCACGCAACTGGGCCAAGGCGCTGGCGGCTGCGTTCGCCATGGCCGTCGCGCTGCTGGCCGCGCCGGCCGCGCACGCCGGCAACGGATACTTCACCAGCCAGGACCTGACCGCCTCGATCGGCGCGCCGGTCGGCGAGCACCAGCCCGCCGGCTGGTCCACCCCCTGGGACCTGCAGCGACACGTCGCATACGTCGACTACCAGGGCTCCGACCTCATCGTGGCCAGCTCCGCGCCGGGCGGCGCCTGGTCGTGGACCCGGGCCGCGAACCGCGTCCCCGCCGGCTTCCTGTCGGTCTACTCGTACTCATGGGACCACAGCTCGCACATCGTCTACACCGACGGCACCAACTACCACCTGATGGAGGTGTGGTCCAGCGAGAACTCGCCGACGTGGCAGACGATCGACCTGACCACCACCTACGGCGGGCCGCTGGCCAGCTGGCACCCGCACGGCTACGAGCAGGACGGCCAGCAGCACATCGTCTTCGAGCGGGTCGACACCAACGCCGGCGAGCTCTGGGAAGCGGTGTTCCGGCCGGGCATCGGCTGGCGCTTCGCCAACGTGTCCACGCAGAGCGGCATCCACATGGGGGCCCACGGCGAATGGGCGTTGACGGCGACCTCGCTCGGCGCCGAGGGGGAGGCCATCGGCTACCTGGGCGCCGACGGCTATCCGCACATGCTGACCGGGCTGCGCGGGCGGTGGCTCGACCAGCGGGTCGGCACGCCGGCCCACGACACGTACTACAACCTGAACTCCATGGTGTTCCTGCGTGACGGGCACACCCAGCGCTACGTGCTGCGCTACCTCGGCATCGACGACGACGTGCACGAGGCCGCCTGGACCGCCGCCGGCTGGACCGACACCAATGTCACCGCCGTGACCGGCTCGCGGGGCATCGCCACGCCCCATCTGGCCAACGACGCGTACATCTGGAACGCCGACGGCAGCGAGCACATGTTCGCCACCGACCGGAACACCCTGGCCGTGCACGAGTTCGTCCGTACCCGGGACGGCCGCTGGTACTTCTGGACCGACACCGGCCCCGTGCACAACGACCTCGGCTGGGCCGCCGGCTTCGCCGCGCCCGACGACGCCGTGCACGGCACCGAGACCGAGTTCTACATCTACTACGACGACAACCAGCACGTGATCATTTCCGACCTGACCGCGCCCTACCAGGCCTGAGGGACCCGCCGATGCGAAGAACCCGGCCATCCTGCTGGCCGCCGGGCTCGCGGTGCTCGGCGCCCCGGCCGCGCACGCCGGCGACGGATACTTCACCAGCCAGGACCTGACCGGCGCCATCGCCGCCCCCATCGGGCGCACCGAGCCGTCCGGCTGGTCCACGCCGTGGGACCTCAAGCGGCACTTCGCCTACGTCAGCGAGGACCGGCAGCTGATCGTGGCCAGCGCCGGCCCCGACGGGGCCTGGTCGTGGACCGTCGCCACCACCAACGGCGGGTACATCTTCGGTTATCTGGCCACGTATTCCTACACGTGGGACCACAGCTCGCACATCGTGTACACCGACGCCTCGACCAGCCACCTGATGGAGACATGGTCCAGCGAGGCCTCGCCGCGGTGGCAGACCGTCGACCTCACCGAGACCTATCACGAGCCGAAGGCCAAGGTCAGTCCGCGCGGCTACGAGCAGGACGGCCAGCAGCACCTGTTCTTCAAGGAATACGACGCCGGCGCCATCTGGGAGGCCACCTTCGTGCCCGGCACGGGCTGGGGCTTCACCAACCTGACCTCGCGGGCCGGGATTCCCCCGTACTCCAGGCTCAGCTCGAACCTGGCCGCGTCCCCGCTCGGCGCGGACGGCGAGGCCGTCGGATACATCGGCGCCGACGGGTATCCGCATGTCCTGGCCGGGCAGCACGGCCGGTGGATCGACCAGCGCGTCGGGTGCCGGACGCCATGAGTTCTCGGCCGTGAACTCGATGACGTTGCTGCGGGACGGGCATTCCG
>NZ_KK037166.1:1956940-2021681 GCF_000568255.1 Kutzneria sp. 744 | reverse complement strand
CGACACCGACATCGCCGCCGCCCTGCCCCAGCTCGATCCGCACCGGGCCCCCGACACCAACAACGGCTCGTACCTCTGGAACGCCGACGGCAGCGAGCACATGTTCACCACCGATGCCGACGGCGCGGTCCGGGAGTACGTGCGGACCCGGGACGACGCCTGGGTCGCCTGGCAGGACACCGAGGCGGTGCCCGACGGCGCCAACTGGGTGGCGGCGTTCACCGCGCCGGACGACACCGTGCACGGCACGGAGACCGAGTTCTTCGTCTACTACACCTCCGATCGGCACGTGATCGTCGCCGATCTGACCGCGCCCTACCAGGCCTGAGGAGCCTTCTCTTGCGACGCCATGGGCTGTTGTCCCTCGTGTTGGCGGTCGTGGCGACGTTGGTCGCCGCCCCCGCCGCACACGCCGGCAACGGATACTTCACCAACCAGGACCTGACCGCTTCGATCGGCGCGCCGCTGGGCAACATGCAACCGGCCGGCTGGAGCACGCCGTGGGATCTCCAGCGGCACTTCGCGTACTACACGGCCGACAGCCGCCTCGTTGTCGCCTCCGCCGCCCCCGGCGGGGCCTGGTCGTGGACCACCCTCCTCAAGGGGGAGCCGGTGTACGGCTTCCTCGGCGTGTACTCGTACTCGTGGGACCACAGCTCGCGCATCGTCTACGCCGACGGCGTCAACCATCACCTGATGGAGATGTGGTCCAGCGACACCTCCCCGGCGTGGCAGAAGATCGACCTCACCGCGACCCACAACGGCCCGCTGGTCGACGGCGACCCGCACGGTTACGAGCAGGACGGCCAGCAGCACATCGTCTTCATGGACGGGCACGGCAACAACACCATCTGGGAGGCCGTGTTCGTGCCCGGCGCGGACTGGACCTTCACCAACCTGACCACCCTGACCGGGGTCAACCCGCGCAACAACTACGGGTCGTACCTGACCGCCCAGCCGTTGCAGTCCGACGGCGAGGCCATCGGCTACATCGGCGCCGACGACTACCCGCACGTGCTGATCGGGCAGCGCGGCCGCTGGCTGGACCAGCGGGTCGGGGTGCCGGCCGACAAGCAGTACTACAACGTGAACTCGATGGCCTTCCTGCGCGGCGGGCACGTCCAGCGCTATGCCTTCCGCTACGAGACCAGCGACCGCCACCTGCACGAGGCGGCGTGGGAGGCCGGTCGGTGGACCGACACCGACGTCACCGTGGTCACCGGGTCGACCGACCCGAACGGCCTGCCCAGTTCGGGCGACGACGAGTACCTGTGGAACGCGGACGGCAGCGAGCACATGTTCACCACCGGCTCCGACGGCGCCGTGCTGGAGTACGTGCGCACGCGCGACGGCCGCTGGTTCCTGTGGCGGGACACCGGCCCGATCGTCGACGGTCCCGCCTGGGTCGCCGGGTTCGCCGCGCCGGACGACGCCGCGCACGGCACCGAGACCGAGTTCTACGTCTACTACACCTCCGATCGGCACGTGATCATTTCCGACCTGACCGGGCCGTACCAGGCCTGATGCTGACCCCGCTCCCCGGGAACAACTCGCGGGGAGCGGGGTGTTGCTCGTTGTATGGCGACGAGCAAGCAGGTCCTGATCCCGAACGAGCAGCACCCGATCACGGTGACGGCCCAGGGTGAGCATGTGGTGGCCACGGTCGGCGGCCGGGTCATCGCGGACACGCGGGAGGCGCTGACGCTGCAGGAGAGCACCTATCCGGCGGTCCGGTACATCCCGCGCAAGGACGTGGACTTCACGCTGTTGGAGCGGTCCGAGCACGAGACGTACTGCCCGTACAAGGGCGACGCCTCCTACTTCAGCATCCGCGCGGGGGAGACCTCGGCGGACAACTCGGTGTGGACGTACGAGTCTCCTTTCGACGCGGTGGCGGAGATCAAGGAGTACGTGGCGTTCTACCCGAACGTGGTGGACGTGCAGGTCCGCGAGGACTAGAGCCCTTCGACCGTGCCGCCGCCGTACGGGGTGCGGGCGCCGACGAGCCGGTCACCGACGGCGATCCCGCCCCAGAAACCGCGGGGCAGGGTCACGTCGGTGACGGGCCGCACGGCCAGCGGCTGACCCAGCTCCTCGGTCTGCCGCCGCACGTCGGCGTCGACGCCGTCCTCGATCACCACCGGGGCACCGGCTTCGTAGCCGGTGCTGTGGAACATCGGCCTGCCCACGGCGTCGGCGATGTCGATGCCCAGGCCGAGCACGGCGTGCAGGCACTGCACGGTGGCGCCGTGCATGCCGGATCCGACGCTGCTGGACGCCAGCACCGGCACGCCGTCGCGTAACACGATCGCCGGGTTGGCCGGCGAGGGTAAGTGCTGGCCGGGGCCGAGTCTGGCCAGCGCGCGCTGTTGGAACGAGGCGGAGTCGGGGATGGAGACGCCGCCGGCGAACAGGCCAGTGGTGCCCCACAGAGTGGTGTTGATGGAGTGGCTCGCGGCGGCGACGGCCCCGTGCGTGTCCACGGCCAGCACGAAATCCGAGTGGCTGCCCGGAGGCCCGGGCTGCCGTGTGATGCCGATGAGGTCCCGCAGCGCGACCGGGTCGGCGAGCGGGTCGCCGATGCCTTCGGCCCGGCGTAATGCCTCCACCAGCGCCGCTCCGCCGCGATTCGGGCCGCCGGCGGCGTGCACCTGCGTGCCGTGGAAGTCCGCGACGACCGGCGCGGCCCACACCGGCTCGTAGGCGGCGAGATCGGCCAGCGTGGCCTTGCCGCCGGCCCCGCGCACGACGTCGACGAACTCCCGCGCCCACGGCCCGTGATACATCCATTCCGCGCCCTCGGCGGCGACGGCCCGCAGCGTGCGGACCAGTTCCGGTTGCCGGAACTCTTCGCCTTCCACTGCCCGGAACCCGGCCGGCAGCACGTCCTTGCGTAACTCGAACTGCTTTGCCCGCCCCGGTCCGACCGGAAATCCCCGTTCGGCCACGAAGATCGCGGGTTGGAACAGGTCGGCCCACGGCATCCGGCCGTGTCTTCGGTGGGCGGCCTGCAATCCGGCCATGAAGCCCGGCACCAGCGCGGTGCGACCGCTCGCGTGCGGTTGTCGTGGGATGCTGGCCGGGTCGTCCTCCTCGGCGAGGGTCGCGAAGCCGGCCGTCAGCGATTCCGTTGCCCCGTCGAGGAAATGCGTCAGCGTGAATACGCCCGCGTAGCTCACCCAGGCTCCGGCCGCGAGCGCGATCTGGGCCAGCGCCGTCGTGATGACGGCGTCTACCGCGCTGCCGCCCGCCGCCAGCACGTGCCGCCCCGCGAGCTGAGCGAACGGCCCCGTCGAGCCCACCAGCATCGCCCGCTCGCCCTCGGCCGACCTGCTCTCGGAGTCCGATCGGGACGCACCCAGCAGCAGATAGCGGCGCACCTCGTCGGCGTCCCATGTTGTCGGGTCCATGGCGCTCCCTTCGCATCCGTACAGTACTTATCAAAGCGTAAGTTCGGTGACTTGCGCAAGTCGCTCTGGTAAGACCGAGGGCATGGGCGTGCTGAAGGTGCGGTTGGGTGTTGGGCTCGGGCCGGGCGGCGGCGCCGCCGAGTTCCCCGGGATCGTCGACGAGTTGGAGGCGGCCGGCGTCGATTCGCTGTGGCTGTCCGAGGTCGTCTACGGCGCCAACGTCGAGCCGTTGATCGGCATGACGCATGCCTTGGCCCGCACCAGCAAGCTCAAGGTCGGCACCGGCGTCTCCGTCCTGCCCGGGCGCAACCCCGTGCTGGTGGCCAAGCAGCTCGCCACCCTCGCCGGCCTCGCCCCGAAGCGCGTGCTGCCCGTCTTCGGCCTACGCCCCGCCCGCCGCGACGAGTGGAATCTCTTTCCCGTCCCCGCCGGCCGCCGCGCCGCCGTCTTCGACGAGTCCCTCCAGCTGCTCAAGCTCCTGCTGACGCAGGACTCCGTCAGCTTCGATGGCGAGTTCTTCCAGCTCGACGCCGTTTCCCTCGCCGACCGCCCCGCTCGCCCCCTCGACGTCTGGATCGGCGGCAGCTCCCCGTCCGCCCTGCGCCGCGTCGGCCGCCTCGCCGACGGATGGCTCGGCAGCTTCGTCACCCCTTCGCAGGCCAAGCTCCATGTCGAGACCATCAAGGCCGCCGCCGCCGAGGCCGGCCGCTCCGTCGAGGAGGACCACTACGGCCTCTCCCTCGCCGTCGCTCCTCACGGCATCCCTCCCGAGCTCGCCCGCGCCGCCGCGGACCGCGCCCCCGGCGTCGACCCCGCCGATCTCGTCGCCGCCAGCTGGGACGACGCCCGCCGCCTCCTGGACCGCTACCTCGACGCCGGCCTCACCAAGTTCGTCCTTCGCCCCGCCGGCCCGGTGGCGTGGTCCGACTTCATGCGCCGCTTCCTGCCCCTGGCCGAGGCCCTCCACAACTAGGCCTGTCTCAAATCCCCAACCACCGCAACACTTCCTGCGTGTGCTCGCCCAGCGCCGGCACGGCCCCCATGGAAGCCTCCTGCCCGCGAACGGTCACCGGGGGAATCAACGCCTCAACCTCCCCGCCCGGCGTGGAGACGGTCCGCCAGCGGTCGCGTTCCACCAGCTGGGGATGGGCGGCGAACTCGGCGACGGTGCGCTGCCGGGCGAAGGCGATGCGGGAGGCTTCCAGGCGGGCGATCAGCGCCGAGCCGGTGAGGCCGCCGAAGACGGAGTCGATGACGGCATCCAGCTCGGCGCGATGGGTCAACCGCAAGGAGTTGGACGAGAAGCGGGCGTCGGTGGCCACGTGGGGGAGCAACAGGGTGGTGGAACAGAACTGCCGCCACTCCCGCTCGTTCTGGATGCCGAGCTGGATGACGGTGCCGTCGCCGGCACGGTAGGCGCCGTATGGGGCGATGGTGGCGTGGTGGACGCCGCTGCGGACGGGGGCGGCGCCGCCGTAATTGGTGTAGTAGAAGGGAAAGCCCATCCACTCGCCGAGGGCCTCCAGCATGGAGACCTCGAAACTGCAGCCGCGTCCGGTGCGGGAGCGGTCGTACAGCGCGGTGAGGATGCCGCTGTAGGCGTACATGCCGGCGGCGATGTCGGCGGCGGCGATGCCGACCTTGGCGGGGGACTCGGGGGTGCCGGTGACGGAGATGAGCCCGGCCTCGCTCTGGATCAACAGGTCGTAGGCTTTGCGGTCACGGTAGGGGCCGTCGGAGCCGTAGCCGGAGATGTCGCAGGTGATCAAGCGGGGGTGCTGGGCAGCCAAGGAGTCAGAACCGAAGCCGAGGCGGGCGGCGGCGCCGGGGGCGAGGTTCTGGACGAAGACGTCGGCCCGCGCGACGAGGGCGCGCAGGACATGGGCGTCCTCCTTGACGTCGAGTTCGACGCTCTCCTTGCCACGGTTGAGCCAGACGAAGTGGCTGGACTGCCCGTGCACGGTTCGGTCGTAACCACGGGCGAAGTCGCCTACGCCGGGGCGCTCGATCTTGATGACGCGGGCGCCGAGGTCGGCCAGCTGACGGGTGGCGAAGGGCGCGGCGACGGCCTGCTCCAAGGCGACGACCAACAGTCCGGACAGCGGTCCTGGCATCGGTACCTCCCTGCTCAAGGCAATAATGGACCAGTGACGCGAATCCTGATCATCGGCGGCGGCATCGCGGGCACCGCTGCGGCGCTGGCCGCGCACAAGGCGGATATCCGGGTGACGGTCTTCGAAGCGCATCCGGACAGCGGCGCGGACATCGGAGCGTTCCTCACGCTGGCCAGCAACGGCATGATCGCGCTGGCCCAGCTGGACGCGGCCGACGCGGTGGCCGAGGTGGGGTTTCCGCTGACGTCCATGCGCGTCACCTCGAACACGGGCGATGTGCTGGCGGTCACACCGATCGGCGAGCAGGTCGACCCGCTGCGCCACTACCGCTGCATCGGACGGGCCGAACTGGGCATTGCCCTGCGCGCGGAGGCCAAGCGGCGTGGCATCGAAATCGTGCACGGCAAGCGCCTTGACGGCGTCGACGACGACACGGTGACGTTCGAGGACGGCAGCACGGCCACGGGTGACCTCATTCTCGGGGCCGACGGCCTGAATTCCACGGTCCGCCACCACATCGCCCCGACAAGCCCCCGCTACGCCGGTCAGCGCGTCTTCTACGGCTACACGGCCGACGCGAAGCCCGATCACGAGCCGGGACGGATCGACATGATCCGCGGCAGCGGCACGGCCATGGGCTATGCGGTGTCACCGGAGGGGGAGACGAACTGGTTCTGCCGCGTGCCGGAGACGGAGCTGTCGGCCGAGGAGATCGCCGCTGGCTCGCCGGAGCAGTGGCGGGAGGCCCTGCTGCCGCTGGTACGGCCGGATGCGACGCCGGCGGCGGACATCATCGCGGCCACGACCGACCGGCTGATGGTGACCAACGCGAAGGACCTGCCGGAGGGCATGCCCTGGCGCAAAGGCCGCATGCTGCTGATCGGGGACGCCGCGCACGCCGCCTCCCCGGCGACGGGCCAGGGGGCGTCGATGGCGCTGGAGGACGCCGTGGTACTGGGCAAAGCGCTGCGCGACCTGGGCGTGACGGCCGAGGCCCTGGACGCCTACGAGGCCCTGCGCCGGCCCCGGGTCGAGCAGAACATTGCCACGAGCGCCCGGTTCACGGCGGGGCGGACCCCGTCGCAGACGCCGCCCCGGCAGCGGCCGACGCCGTCGCGGGACGAGGAGCTCATGGCACAGCTGGACTGGTCGCGGCCGATCTGATGCCCCGAATCTGATGTACCGGGGTGCCAGGAGATCTGCCCGGGCGTCCCCGGACGTATCTGGGGCGCAGACGGGCAACACCTGTGAGCCGTGAAGGTCGGCCGCTACGATGGCCAGTCCTTTCACGGGTAAGGTCGAGCCACGGGTGCAGGAGAGGGAGTGCCGTTGTCAGTGGCACCGACGCGCTGCGAGACGTGTGGGAACGAGCTGCCGTCGCGGGGCGACGGACCGGGGCGTCCAGCCCGGTTCTGCTCGCGTGCCTGCCGGCAGCGAGCCTACCGCCTGCGCACCGGTGACCAGCCGGCCGAAGCCGAGCTCGGGAACGGCGCGGAGCCGCAGGCCACGTCCGCGCGGCGGCTGCCGGCCAGCCGCGACGCCTTCATCGGGCGGGTCCAGGAGCTGACCGACATCGGCGTGCTGCTGCGCCGCGCCCGCCTGGTGAGCCTGGTCGGCCCGGGCGGCGCCGGCAAGACGCGGCTGGCCGCCGAGTACGCGGCGCGGGCGGCGGCCACATATCCGGACGGCGTGTGGATCGTCGAGCTGGCCCCGTTGACCACCGATCACCTGCTGGCCCAGACGATCGCGTCGGCGCTGGGCGTGCGGGAGCAGGCCGGCGAGGACCTCGTGGACACGGTTGTCCTTGCGCTGCAAGGGAAGCGTGTACTGCTCGTGATCGACAACTGCGAGCACCTCGTGGACGCGAGCGCGTCGCTGGCCGATGCCCTGCTGACCGGCTGCCCGCAGCTGCGCGTGCTGGTCACCAGCCGGGAATCCCTTGACCTGCCGGGGGAAGCGGTGCTGCGGGTGGGCCACCTGTCGCTGCCGCACGAGGTGGTCTCGTCGCGTTCGGACGCAGTGCAGCTGTTCGTGGAGCGGGCCCGGCTGCTCCGGCCCGACTTCGAGTTGACCGACGTGAACCGCCCGGTGGTGGCGGAGATCTGCATGCGCCTGGACGGCATGCCGCTGGCCATCGAGCTGGCCGCGCGCTGGGTGCGTGTGCTGTCGGTGGAGGAGATCCTCGCACGCCTCGACGACCGGTTCGAGCTGCTGTCACGGGGCCCGCGCACGGCCGCGGCGCGGCACCGTGACCTGCGGGCGACCATCGAGTGGAGCTATGAGCTGCTCGACGACACCGAGCGGGAGGCCCTGCGCCGCCTGTCGGTGCTGTCCGGCGACTTCAGCCTGGACTCGGCCGGCGCGGTGTGCGGCACGAGCGCGCAGCGCACGCTCCGGCTGCTGGCCGACCTGGACGCGAAATCGCTGGTCGTGGCCGTGCCTGGTGTGATGCAGCGGTTCCGCCTGCTGGAGTCGATCCGGATGTTCGGGCGGGAGAAGCTGGCCGAGGCCGGTGAGGTCGACGAGATCCACGACCGTCTGGTCGGCTGGCTGTCCTCGATCAGCGAGTCGCACTACGTGGACCAGATGCTGGCCACGGTGGACGACGACGGTCCGCGGGTCGATGACGAGCGCGACAACCTGTTGCCGGCCGTGGAATGGACGACCGCGCGCCGCGACGAGCGCCTGGCAGTGTTGGCGGCCGCGCTCGGCGGGGCCTGGCGGCGTCAGGGGCACACCGTCCAGATCCGCAAGCTGCTGGAGGCCGCGCTCACGATCACCGCGGCCGATAATCCGCACCGCAGCCTGGCGCTGCTCGAACTGGGCTGGTTCAACATCGCCGCCGGCGACTTCGAGCGGGCTCATGAGCTCGCGGCGGAGGCGAGGCGGCTGGAGGAACAGCGCGACCGGCCGATGGTGCTCGGCCGTAGCATGACGTTGCTGTCGCTGATCTACCAGGCGCTGGACGACATGCCGAGCAGCACCCGGTGCGCCGAGCGCTGCGTGGAGCTGGTGCGCCCGCTGGGCCAGCCGCTGGACACCGCGGTCGCCCTGCACAATTTGGGCTACGCCGCGATGGCCGGCGGCGATCTGGCGCGGGCGGCGGAGCTGATCGAGGAGAGCCTGCCGGTCTACCTGGAGCTCGCCGATCCCGTGAAGCAGATGGAAACCCTGCACTCGGCCGGCGCGATCGCATTGGAGCGTGGCCGGATCGACCAGGCCGGCGACTATTTCCTACGCAGCGTCGAGGCCTGCCCGCAGGCGCACGCGCCGTCCACGTATCCGTTGGAGGGCCTGGCGATCGTCGCCGCGCTGACCGGCGAGCCCAAGCGGGCCCTGCTGCTCGGCACGGCGGCGGCGGCGCAGCTGCGCAAGTGGCGGATGCGCCGGGAACCGTTCTGGCGGGGGCATGTCGACACCGCGATGGCCACCGCGCGGGCCGCGCTGGGCGCGCAGGCCGCGCGGGAGGCCACCGAGGCCGGCGAGCGGATGACCCTGGAGCAGGCGATCGCCTACTCGCTGCGGGCGCCGATCGTCGACGAGGACGACTCGCCGCTGTCGCAGCGCGAGTGCGACGTGGCGATGCTGACCGCGGAGGGCCTGACCAACCGGGAGATCGCGATCCGGCTGTCGATCTCCGAGCGGACCGTGGAAACGCACCTGCTGCACATCCGCACGAAGCTCGACCTGCGCACCCGCGCCCAGGTCGCGGCGTGGGCGGTGGAGCAGGGCCGGGTTTCGTCACGCCCCTGAGCCCTGTGGGTTTCCCCGATGCCGGGGCCCGGCCGATGGTTGAAACTAAAACCATGGCTAGGGGAGAGAAGGTCGTCCGGGCGTTGTACCAGCAGCACGGGGCCGCGCTGATGGCGTACGCGAACCGGTTGACCGGGGGCCGCCAGGCCTGGGCCGACGACGTCGTCACGGAGACGCTCGTCCGCGCGGCCAAGGCCGGTGACCTGGGCAAGGACATTCAGGCGCGGCTGTGGCTGTTCCGCACCGTGCAGGACGTGGTCGGCGAGGGCACCGACAGCGTGGTGCCGGTGGCGCAGCGCCGACAGCTCGCCGTCGCCGACGCGCTGTTCGCGCTGCCACCCCGGCACCGTGACGTTTTGGTCGCGCCCAAGCCCGGCGCCGCCGCCACCAAGGACGCCTTCGCCGCGCTGCAACGCGTTCAGGAGCGCGCTGGCGGCCCGCGGCGTGACGAAATCAGGTCTCGACGATCTGCTTGCCGAGCGGCAGCAGTGACACCGGGATCAGCTTGAAGTTGGCCACCCCGAACGGGATGCCGATGATCGTGACGCAGAGCAGGAAGCCGGTGACCAGATGTCCGAGTGCCAGCCACCAACCGGCAACCACCAGCCAGATGATGTTGCCGAGCACCGCCCCCGCACCCGCCGACGGCTTGTCGACCAGGGTGCGTCCGAATGGCCACAGCGCGTAGCTCGCCATGCGGAACGACGCGATGCCGAACGGGATCGTGATGATCAGCACGCAGCAGATCACGCCGGCCACGGCGTAGCCCAGCGCCATCCAGAAGCCGGACAGCACCAGCCAGATCAGGTTCAGCAGGGTCTTCATGCCCCCATCCTGCCCGGGCGGTGCCACCGGTGGTGCCGCGACGGGCGAGGTCCAGGGTCATTTCAGGGTCGGCATCAGGGTGGCGGCCCCGACTGGTCAGTGCGCCAGCAGCTGATCGAGGAACGACCGGTAGCCGCGCAGCGCGAGGCGGAGATCCTCGGTCTCGGCGCTCGATCCCTCGCGCCACTTCTCCTCGAGCAGGTGCTTGCGCTGGCTGAACGCTGAGGCCAGCGACTGCATCAGCTCGGCGACCAGCACGTCGGCGTCCTGCACGGACCGCTTCGGGTCGTCGACGAAGCCGGCCTGCACCTCGTGCCAGCGGTCACGGAAGCGGGCGGCGTCGGCCTCGTCGAACAGCACGTCGGCGGCGGCGGCCCCGGATTCACGCTTGTCGGTGTTGTGCTTCGGGCCGCGCTGGCCGGCGATCGCGGTGTCGTGCTTGGACTCCCGCTCGCCGGCGAGCGCGGCGCCGGGCTCGCGGCGGTCGGCCGGCGTGGTGCCGGCCAGTCTGGTGTCGGCCGGCCGGGCCGTCTCGTCGTTGGTGGTGATGCGGTCCTCATTGTCGAGCCGGTCGCCGGAAATCCGGTCCGACCCGGCACGGCCGGCCTTGCCGGCATCGGTTCGACCGGTGTCCGTGTGATCGGTTTCGGCCCGGCCGGAGCCGGCGCGATCGGACTCGACCCGATTGGACGCGGTGCGGTCGGACGCGGTGCGGTCGGACTCGGTGCCATTGGACTCGACACGGCCGGTGTCGGCGCGGTCCGAGTCGATCGGGTCGGTCCGCTCACGGGACGTGCCGGCGGTCGTCGGTGTGGCGTTGGTCGAGTTGGCGATGTCGTCGGTCGTGGTGGGGTTCTTGTGCTGCTGCGGCATCACTTGCTCCGTTCCGTCGTGGCGTGGTCGAGGAGGTCCTCGACGAGCGTGCGGTAGTGGCGCATGGCGTTGCGCAGGTCCTCGGTGGACGGCGGGTCGTCGTCGCCGCGGCTGGAGATGTCGTGCGCGATGCGGTAGTTGCCCAGCACCTTGGAGTGCTCGACGGACAGGTCGGCGATCTGCTGCTCGGCGCCCTCGACCGGGTAGCCGCGGTCGCGCATGATCTGGCCCACCAGCTCGTCGGCCCGGCGGACCGCGCCGCGCGGCGAGTCCACGAACTGCTCCTGCGCCCACGCCCAGTCGCGCAGGTAGCCCTCGCGGCTCTCGTCGGTCAGCGGGCGCAGCTCGAACTTCTCGTGCCGGCGCTGGCGCTCCTCGAGCTCCTGCTCGGCGGTCCGGCGATCTCCCTTGTCCCGCACCAGATGGTCGTACTCGGGACCGAACTTCGCTTGCAGCTGCCGGCGCTTGAGGTAGGGACGGGCCGCGAGCCCGGCCGCCAGCAGAACGACTACGACAACGACCACGATCACGATGGCTGTGGTCGACATGGGGTCCTCCTTCGTCGATGTGACTACCGACGACTGCCCGGTTCTCGCCACGCGAAACGTGTGTTGGTCCGGTTCGGAGGGAGAGTGGGGCCAGGGGGAGCAGTCGGCGTTGCGCCGGGCGGGGGTTACCGCCAGGTATGCAGCTGCTCGCCGGTCAGCTGGGCGAACACGCCGGCGACACGGTTGTACGCGGTGGGTGAGAAACCCTTGAGCCGCCCCGTGCGCGCGCCGTCGGCCGGGTCCCAGACCTCCATGCCCTCATCGGTGACGGTGTGCAGCCGGCCCTGGTGGGCCCACATCCGACCGCTGGGGCCGTGGAACCGGCCGACCTCCTCGAAGGTCGGCGCCCGATCAAGAGTGACGCCGTGGGCCTGGTTGTGAACCGCGAACACGTCGTCGTCCAGCCAGGCCGGCGGGCGGTTCCAGAAACCGTCGGGGTCGTCGACGACGATGCCGTGCTCGGCGGCGTACCGATCCTGCGACCAGACCGCCATGTCGATGGCCCGGAGGATGCCGATCGGGTGCCAGACCCAGCCGTCGTCGATCAGCCAGCGGCCGCTCGGGCTGGGTGTGAGGCCGCCGTGGAAGCAGTCCTCGTAGCGCTCGGCGCCGTACGAGATGTCGCGTGCCGTGAGGTTTTCGCCGGTGCTCAGGTCGAAACGGTCCAGGCAGTTGCTCTCGGTCGCGGTGACGAACGTGCCGTCGGGCAGGAAGGCGGCCGGGTAGTAGGTGGTCCAGTTGTCGTCGTCGCCCCGGTCGAACTCCAGCGCCAGAGAGCCGTCCGACAGGTCGATCACCTCGCCGTAGCGGCCGAAATTCGTGACCACGGCGGCGAAACGGCCGTCGTGCGAGACGTGGATGCCCGGGCCGATGTCGAAGTCGCCGATCCCGTCGTCGGGGTCGTACGACTCGGCGTGGCCCCGCTCGCCGATGTGGTCCGGGCTGCCGTCGTCGGCGATACGGACCAGGCCGTCCTCGGTCAGCGCCAGCCAGCCGTCGGGCAGCGCCGCCAGGCAGTCCGGGTTGAGCGGAACCACGGTGCAGGCAACAGAAGTCACGTGGCCGCGGGACAGGTTCTGCATGCCTCAGGTCATAGCACGTACGAGCCGATCAGCTGACTGATTTGTCGGACGTCGGACTCGCCGCGGAACTCGAAGCGGACCTTGCCCAGGCCGCTGAACCACAGGTCAAGCTCGGCGTCGAGGTCGAAGTGGCCGGCGGTCTCCACCGAGAAGGCCTGGATCTTGCTGTACGGCAGGGAGGTGTAGTCCTTCTTCTTGCCGGTCATGCCCTGCACGTTGACCGCGATCACCCGCTTGTTGGTGAACACGACGAAGTCGCGCACCGTCTTGAACGCGAGATGCAGCTGCTCGCCGGGCACGATCAGCGGCTCCACGCTCTTGGCGATGTCCTGCGGATCGATGCGGGCCAGCTTGAGCAGCGCCGCCTTCTCGAAGTCAATCATGTACCGAGGGTAACCACGACACCGGTTATCATGGGCGGAAATCGGGACATTCGGGAAAGGGACCATGGTGGGCGTCCCCGTGATCGTGCTGGCCGGATTTCTCGGCGCCGGCAAGACGACACTGCTCAACCACCTGCTGCGGACCGGTTCCGGCACGCGCATCGGGGTGGTGGTGAACGACTTCGGCGCGGTCAACATCGACGCGATGGCGGTCGCCGGTCAGGTGGACGCGATGGTGTCGCTGGCAGGCGGCTGTGTGTGCTGCGTGACCGACGAGGGCGGTCTCGACGACGTGCTGGGCAAGCTGACCGGCGCCGTGGACGTGATCGTGGTGGAGGCCAGCGGCATCGCCGAGCCGCAGGCGGTGGCCCAGCAGGTGTTGGGCAGCGCCGATCCGTCGGTGGAGTACGGCGGCCTGGTCGAGGTGGTGGACGTCGTCGAGTTCGCGGCCACCCGCGTGCGGCATCCGGAGCTGGACAAGCACCTGCGCGTCGCGGACCTGGTGGTGCTGAACAAGGTCGACCGGGTGGACGCCGCCGCGCTGGCCGAGGTGTTCGCCGTGGTGACGGAGCTGGCCGAGGGCGCCGCGATCGTCACCACGGAGCACGGGCGGCTCGATCCGGGGCTGCTGTTCGACCGCCGCGAGCGCCCGAAGTCGGCGCAGCTGTCGTTCGACGACCTCGAGGACCACAGCGACCACGTGCACGCTCTGTACCAGAGCATTTCGTTCGAGTCCGACGAGCCGATGCATCCCGAGCGGCTGGTCGAGTTCCTCGACGGTCGCCCGGAGGGCGTGTTCCGCATCAAGGGCTATGTCCACTTCGGGCAGCCCGAGCGCTACGAGCTCCAGGTGGTCGGCGGCTTCCTGCGCTTGCGGCGTGCCCGATGGGGTAGAGCCGAGCCGCGCCGCACCAGCCTGGTGGTGATCGGCGTCGACATGAGCGACATCGAGGAACAGCTGGTCAGCTGCGTGGGGGAGGGTGACGAGCGGGCCATGTTCGCGGTGCACCGGCACACCGAGGCCTGAGTCCGTTATTCAACAGCTGTTGAGTTTACCGGCGCTTGGTCCTAACCTCGGCGTCATGTCGACGCTGACCTTGGACTTCATCCGAATCGACGGCACCATGCTGGCCTCGGTCGGCGGCAAGGCGGCCAACCTGGGCGAGCTGACGGGGGCCGGCCTGCCGGTGCCGCCCGGCTTCTGCGTCACCACCGAGGCCTATCGCCCGCGTCGCGGCCGGCGTCCCGCTCGACGAGGTGCGCGAGGCGCTGCTGGCGGTGGAGATTCCCGCCGACATCGCCGACCAGATCCGGGCCGGCTACGAGAAACTGGGCGCGGATGTCCCGGTCGCCGTGCGCTCGTCGGCCACCGCCGAGGACCTGCCGTTCGCCAGTTTCGCCGGCCAGCAGGACACTTTCCTCAACGTCGTGGGCATCGACAGCGTGCTGGACGCCGTACGCCGGTGCTGGGCTTCGCTGTGGACCGATCGCGCCTACGCCTACCGCGAGAGCAACGGAATCGACCATGCCGCCGTCGAGTTGGCCGTTGTCGTGCAGCGCATGGTGGACGCCGAGGTCGCGGGCGTGCTGTTCACCGCCAATCCGGTCACCGGCCGGCGGCGCGAGGCCGTGATCGACGCCAACGCCGGTCTGGGCGAGACCGTCGTGTCCGGCTCGGTCAACCCCGACCACTTCGTGGTCGACACCGCCTCGGCCCGAATCCTCCAGCGGCGGTTGGGGGACAAGAAGATCGCCATCCGGTCGGTCGCTGGCGGTGGCACACAAGAGGTTTCGCTCGACTCCGCCGAGCCCTGCCTGTCGGACAAGCAGATCCTCGCGCTGGCCGCGCTCGGCGACCGCGTCGAACGGCACTACGGCAGCCCGCAGGACACCGAGTGGGCCATCGACGCCGCCGGGACCCTGTGGCTGACCCAGGCCCGTCCGATCACCACGCTGTACCCGGTGCCCGACAGCCCCTCCAACGACGGCAAGGGTCGTCGCGCGTACCTGTGTGTTTCCGTTGCGCAGGGCCTTTATCGCCCCATCACACCGATGGGCATGGCCTCGTTCCGGCTCATCGCCAGCGGTGGCCGCCGCATGTTCGGCCTGCCGGTCACCGACGCCCTGGCCGGGCCGGCCTTCTTCTCCGACGCCGGCCAGCGCGTGTACGTCGACGCCACGGTGATCGTGCGCAGCCGCCTGGGCCGGTTCATCGTGCCCAGGATCTTCGACGTCATGGAGGCCCGGACGGCCGCCGCGATGCGATCCCTGTTCGACGACCCCGACATGTCGGTGCGCCCAGGCGCCTTTCGTGCGGCGCGGCACATCATGAAGTTGGCGCTGCGCATGGGTTTCCCGTTCCGCCTGACCGAGGCCATGGTCCGGCCCGCGGCTGCCGACCGGCGTCTGGACGGCGTGGGCCAACGGTTGCTGGCCATCGCGGCCCTGCCCGGCGAGCACGATTCGCGGACCCGGCTGGACCACGTGATCAAGGCGCTGCCGGCGATCCCGACGATGTTGCCGAAGGCGCTGCCGGTGCCGCTGGCCGGGTTCATCATGCTGGCCTTCGCCCGCCGGCTGCTGGGCAGCGGCGAAGGGCTGGAGACCGTCCTTCGTGGACTCCCGCACAACGTCACCACCGAGATGGACCTGGAGCTGTGGCGGGTGGCCGGCGAGCTGCGCGGCGTCGACCTGTCCTCCGGCGAGATTCCGTCGCCTGTGCAACGGTTCCTTGACCGCTACGGGCACCGGGCCGTCGCCGAGATCGACCTGGGCATGCCGCGCTGGTCCGACGACCCGGCCCACATCCTCGGCGTGCTGGCCAACTACCTGCGCCTGGACGACGCCGACGCCGCCCCGGACGCCCAGTTCCGGCGCGGCGCCGCCGAGGCCGAGGCGATGATCCAGTCGTTGTCCCGCAAGGCCGGCGGCGTACGTGGGCGGCTCGTCCGGTTCGCACTCGGCCGCACCCGGCGGCTCGCCGGCCTACGGGAGACCCCGAAGTTCTTCCTGATCCAGTTCCTGGCCGAGATTCGCCGTCAGCTCCAGCACGTCGGCGCGGACCTGGCCGCCGCCGACCGCATCGCCCGCACCGAGGACGTGTTCTTCCTGTCGCTCATGGAATGCCGGGAAGCGCTGGACGGCAAGGACTTCCGGAAGATCGTCGCCGGCCGGCACGAGTCGTACGAGCGGGAACTGCGCCGCCGTCAGGTGCCGCAGATGATCCTGTCCGACGGCACCGACCCCGAGGCCATCGCCGCCCCGCCGGCCGACGGCGACCTGGTCGGCACCGCCGCCTCCACCGGCCACATCACCGGCATCGCCCGGGTGGTGCTGGATCCCGTCGGCGCGCACCTCGAACCCGGCGAGATTCTCGTTGCCCCGTCGACGGATCCGGGCTGGACGCCGCTGTTCCTCACCGCCGGCGGGCTCGTGATGGAGATGGGCGGCGCCAACTCGCACGGCGCCGTCGTCGCCCGGGAGTACGGGATTCCGGCCGTGGTGGGCGTCCCGAACGCCACGCGGCGCATCGCCACCGGCGACGAGATCACGATCGACGGGGCGGCCGGGACGGTGACGCTGCTGCCCGCAGCCGACCGAACTCCTCCGCCAGCGCCGGCAACTGCCAGTGGGCGTTGAGGCCGCTGGGATTGGGCAGCACCCACACCCGGGTCTCGCCGATCGTCGCCTCCTGCGGCCCGACAACGGCCTTGGGGGCGGCGAAGGCGGTCCGGTACGCGCCGACGCCCACCACGGCCAGGAACTTCGGCCGATACTTCAGCACGACCGAGACCAGCCGCTTCCCGCCCTCCACGAACTCCGTCGGCGTCAACTCGTCGGCCCGGGCCGTGGCCCGGGCGACGACGTTGGTGATGCCCAACCCCAATCCCAACAGCAACTTCTGCTCCGAGGCGTCGAACAACCGCGGCGTGAAGCCGGAAAGATGCAGCGCCGGCCAGAAGCGGTTGCCGGGACGGGCGAAGTGGAAGCCGGTGGCCGCCGACCACAGCCCTGGGTTGATCCCGCAGAACAGGACGTTCAGCTCGGGAGCGACCAGGTCGTCGAGGACGGTGCCGTGGGCGGCGGCCAACTCGGCCTTGCTGGGCTTGTGCACCTGCCAAACCTAGTTGAACGGGTCCAGGGTCATCGTGGCGCTGGCCGGGTTGCCGTCGTTGACCAGCGACTCGAAGTTGCCCACGTCGTCGAAGGCGAAGGCATAGGCCTTGCCGTCGACCATCTGGCTGTGGATCAGCTTGGCGTACTGGTTGGTGACGCTGTCCTTGTAGAAGTCGCCGGCGTTGTTGTCGGGCTGGTTGGCCGAGGTCAGCAGCGTGCCCCGGTTGTAGCCGGCGCACAGCGTGCGGGAGATGGGCCCGCGCACCAGGTCGTTCGGCGCGTCCAGCAGCTTGAAGCAGCCGAAGATGCTGGAGGCGTCGGGTTTCTGGAACGAGGTGACCACCTGGCCGGCGCTGTTGGTGAAGTTCATGACGTTGCCGGAGACCCGCCCGAAGTACTTGGTGTTGGGCTGGTCGGCGAACGGCGTCACGGTCAGGGTGGAGCCGGAGTACCTGCTCCACACCCGGTTCACGTAGTCGGCCATCGCGTTCTCGGTCAGCGCCCCGGTCTCCACGCCGTGGCCGGGTGACAGTGCGCGGATGACCGTGCTGCCCGAGGTCTGGATCAGCCCGGACCAGCCGCTCATGGCCTTCAGGCCGTTCAGCACGGCGTTGTAGCCGCCGGCCTTCAGGTGCCCGGTGGTCTTCGAGCCCACGCTCACCGCGTAGGGCGCGGAGAACATGTCGACCTGGGTGCTGTTGATCCAGATGCCGGCGTCGTTGAGGGTGTACTCGGACCAGTTGAACAGGATGTTCCGGTTGGGGTCGGTGGGGTTCTGCACCGCCGGCTGCACCAGGCCGCCGGTGGTCAGCTTGAACACCAGCTTCTGGCCGTAGGAGAAGTACACCCGCCCTGAGAACTTGGGGATCCGGATGGTTGTCGACCCGCCGTTGCCGGGTCCGGCGATGGAGGCGTCCGGGGCGGGGGTGGGCGGGTTGCCGCCGGCCGGCCAGGCGTGGAAGCCGCCGCCCGCGTCGGCCCAGCCCTGCTGGCCGGTGGCCAGGTTGGTGCCCAGGTCGTAGATGTACACCGGGCCGGAGCGCCCGGAGTTGTTGACGATCTTCAGCGGAATCGTGGCCGGCACCGCGGCCTGGGCCGGCGCTACCAGCACGCCGGCGGCGACTGCTGTCGCGGCGGCGATGGTGCACAACGTCCTTGTCGTGCGCATACGTGAAATCCCCTCGTCGTGGGCAGGGTGGCGAGGCGGCCGTGCTCCCGGTCAGGGTGTGAGAGCGCTCTCATGGTCACGCTCCCCGCCATTCCGTGTCAATGCCGGAACCGGTCCCGGGTTTCTTCGGACAAAGGTCTGGACCTCCGGTACCGGTACCGCGAGGCTGTGGGCATGTTGACCTCACGACTGGCCCGCGGGCTGGCCACGACCGTGGCGCTGGCTGCGGTGGCCGCCACGGTGACCCCCGGCAGCGCGGCGGCCGCCGGCTCCCACCAGCGCGCGATCCCGGCGCACGTGTTCGCGCCGTACTTCCAGACGTACAAGCCGGGCGACCCGGCGGAGCAGGCCGCCGCCTCCGGCGCCCGCTACCTGACGATGGCCTTCCTGCAGACGCCGGTCGCGGGCTCCTGCGAGGCGACCTGGGACGGCGACCCCAAGCGGCCGATCTCCCAGGCCGAGTACGGCGACTCCATCAAGCGCCTGCGGGCCATGGGCGGCGACGTGATCGCCTCCTACGGCGGCGGCGACGCCTCCGGCCACGGCACCGACATCGCCGACAGCTGCACCGATGTCGACAAGATCGCCGAGAACTTCGAGCAGGTGATCACGACCTACGACATCACCCGCATCGACCTCGACGTCGAAGGCCCGATGCAGAAGAACCTGGCCGGCGTGGACCGCCGCAACAAGGCCATCGCCAAGGTCGAGAAGTGGGCGGCCGCCAACCACCGCGTCATCCAGTTCGACTACACGGTGCCGACCGACGTCATCGGCATCACCCAGGGTTCCCGGGACATGTTGGCCAACGCCAAGGCCAACGGCGCGGACATCCACATCGTCAACATCATGACCTTCGACTACTACGACGACCAGCCGCACCAGATGGCCGCCGACACCAAGACGGCGGCCAACCTCCTGCTGGCCGACCTGCGCGCCCTGCACCCGGGCACGCCGGACACCAAGCTGTGGGAGCAGGTCGGCATCATCGAGATGGTCGGCGTCGACGACTACGGCTCGGGCGGCGAGACCGGCCCGCTGGAGATCTTCACCCCGCGCGACGCCATCGACGTGACGGTGTGGTCATGGCTGCACAACATCGGCTCGCTGTCCTTCTGGGCGCTGGGCCGTGACAGCGGTTCCTGCCCGGGAGAGCACTCCGACGCCTGTTCCGGCGTGCAGCAGGCCCCGTGGCAGTACACCCGAACCATGGGCGCGTTCACGCACAACTAGTGTCCTGCGCCAGGAATTCGGTCAAGATATGAGGCGAGGCGGTCGAGGATCTCGTCAGCGTCCTTGGTCCACACGAACGGCCTGGGATCGGCGTTCCACGTCGTGATCCAGTCGCGGATGTCGTTTTCCAGTGCACGTAAGGACTTGTGCGCAGCTCGACGCAGGCGTTTGTCGGTCAGCAAGCCGAACCATCGCTCCACCTGGTTGAGCCAGGAGGAGTAGGTCGGGGTGAAGTGCATGTGGAAGCGGGGGTGCGCGGCCAGCCACTTGTTGATCGTGGGGTGTTTGTGGGTGGTGTAGTTGTCGCAGATTAGGTGCACGTCAAGGTCGGCGGGCACCTGCTTGTCCAGTGTGGTGAGGAACTTCTTGAACTCCACCGCGCGGTGACGGCGGTGGATGGAGCCGATCACCTCGCCGCTGGCCACGTCGAGCGCGGCGAACAGGGTGGTGATGCCGTGCCGGATGTAGTCATGGGTACGGCGCTGCGGCAGGCCGGGCATCATCGGCAGCATCGGCGCGGACCGGTCCAGCGCCTGGATCTGCGACTTCGTGCGCCACGAGGCGCTGCACTATCGGGTGGAGGTGAGAGACCTCCGCCGTCGTCCTGTCGCAGCAGGTCGATGAAGCTGAGGGCAGCCTGATCCGGGAGGCGCCGGGGAGGGTGGGAGCAGCCCTGACAACGAGGAGACGGGCCGGCACTGCCAGACGGCTCGGGCTCACCTAGCGAGACGGAAAGGTGTACGTGAGGAACCAGCGGTTAAAGCCTCTCAAGAGATACACCGGCTCCAACCTGGCGGATGCGGGCCGGAGCGCGACGCACACCTGTCTTGACCGGATGTCCGGGACAGGGCGGGTGACTTTCGGGCCGGGTGAAGACGCCGGCAGGGAGGCCGCGAGGAAAGGCTGCGGCGTACTCGTGGCGATGTCGCAGGGGCAAAGCTGGGCACCGACCCCGTCGACCGGTGTGTGGTGAACGTGGGAAGCGTCCCGGGCTGGTCCCGCGTGCTGGCCGTCCAGGTCGGGTGCGGGCAGGCTCGTCGTCGGCTGAGCGGGCCGGGGCGTGGCGGAGCCGTCGTAGTAGTCCGAGGTCGGGAAAGCCGGCCACATGGCGAAGGGCGGCAGCGAGTCCGCGGCGATGGGAACGGAAGGGCAGGAGATCACCGGTGAATACGGGTGTGCTGTGGCCGACGGTCGAGGAGGCCGAGGCGCGGGTACTGCGGATCCAGACCAAGCTGCATCAGTGGGCGATCGATGGTCCTGGTCGCCGGTTCGACGACGTGTTCAATTTGGTGTGTGACCCGGCTGTTCTCGTTGTGGCGTGGACGCGGGTCAGGGGCAACAAGGGTAAGCGGTCGGCGGGGGTGGATGGTGTCCGTCCGGACGCCGTGTTCGCCGCCGAGGAGTGGTTCCTGCCCACCTTGAGGCGAGATCTCAGGGAGCGGCGGTTCGACCCGATGCCCGTGCGGGAGCGGATGATCCCCAAGCCGGGCAGCGCGAATCTGCGTCGCTTGGGTATCCCGACCGCGCGGGACCGCACCGTGCAGGCGGCTCTGAAGCTGGTACTGGAGCCGATCTTCGAGGCGGACTTCCAACCGTGTTCCTACGGTTTCCGTCCTCGGCGCCGGGCCCAGGATGCGATCGCGGAGATCCACCAGTTCACGTCCCGCTCGTATGAGTGGGTCCTGGAAGGGGACATCGAGGCGTGCTTCGACATGATCGACCACCCGGCCCTGATGGACCGGGTGCGTGGTCGGGTCGGGGACAAACGTGTTCTGGCTCTGGTGAAGGCGTTCCTGCATGCGGGCGTCCTCAGCGAGGACGGCGTGGTCAGGAACACCAGTACCGGCACACCCCAAGGCGGGATCCTGTCTCCGTTGCTGGCCAACATCGCCCTGTCAGTCCTGGACGAGCATTTCGCCCGGGCATGGGCGGCCAGCGGCACCTCGTATCGGCGGTTCGTGGCGCGCCGCAAGGGGTCGGCCACCTATCGGATCGTTCGCTACGCGGACGATTTCGTGGTTCTGGTGTCCGGGTCGAAGCGGCATGCCGAAGACCTCCGGGAGGTGGTGGCCGGACTGTTGGCCCCGATGGGCCTGCGGTTGTCGGCAGCCAAGACGAGGGTCTGTCACATCGATGAGGGCTTCGACTTCCTCGGGTTCCGCATCCAGCGGAAACGGAAGCGGGGCACGGACAAGCGCGTGGTCTACACCTACCCGTCGAAGAAGGCGCTGGCCTCGATCGTCGGGCGGGTCCGCGCGCTGACCCGCAGGTCGTCGCATCCAACACTTGCCGCCCTGCTGCGCCAACTCAACTTGGTGCTGCGGGGTTGGTGCGTCTACTTCCGTCATGGTGTGTCGAAGGCGACCTTCCACTACCTCGATGATTACGCCTGGCATCGGGTAGTGCGGTGGATTCGTAAGCGGCACAACAAAACGAAGTGGGCCGTCCTCATGCGCCGTTACCTTCCGGGGTGGCGACCGACGGAGGACGAGGTGACGTTGTTCCAGCCCCAGACGGTGACGGTCAGCCGTTACCGATACCGGGCGGCCAACATCCCTACACCCTGGGCAGTCATAACGCCAGAACCAGCAAAGTGATCCGCTGACACGGGCTCGTGGAGAGCCGGATGCTCAGGAATGGGCACGTCCGGTTCGGCGGGCGGGCCGGGGAAACGTAACGTTCGTAAGGACGTCAACGCGCCCCGGTCCGACCCAACTCGTCGACGCAGAGGACCAGCGCCTTGTCGGGCGGATTCAGGTAGAGCCCGACGACGTCGCGGACCTTGTCGACGAACTGCGGATCGTTGCTGAGTTTGAAGGTGTCGACCTGGTGGGGCTTGAGGTTGAACGCCTTCCAGATCCGTCCGACCGTCGACTTGGACAATCCGCTCTCGGCCGCCATCGAGGTCCGCGACCAGTGCGTGGCATCGGCCGGGGTCCGTTCCAGCGTGGCCACCACCAGTTCCTCGACCTGCTCGTCGGTGATCTTGCGCGGGGCGCCCGGACGTGGCTCGTCCACCAAGCCCTCCAGGCGCCTGTCCAGGAACCGTCGTCGCCACTTGCCCACCGTCTGCGGCCAGATCCCCAACTCGGCGGCGACGTCCTGATTGGATCCGCCGGCCGCGCACCCGAGCACGATTCGGCATCGCTGTGCCAATGCCTGCGACGACTTCGCCCGCCGCGCCCACCGTTGAAGCGTCTCGCGTTCCTCGTCGGTTAACACCACAGCGGCCACCGGCCGGCCTCTACCTGCCATCCGTCAATCCTACAATTAATCAACGAACTTTAGGCGCAGGACACTAGGCCGGCGTGTAGATCAGCTCGACGGCGCCGCCGGGATGCGTTCGCTGGCACTGCAGGTGCAGCGGCTGCCCGGCGGTGCCGTCGAACAGCGGGATTCCGTTGCCCAGCAACATCGGCAGCACCACGACGCCGAGCCGGGCGACGGCCCCGAGGTCGAGGAAGGCTCGGATCGTGCGGGCGCCGCCGAGCAGGTGGACGTCGCCCATCAGGCCGGTGCGCTGTAACCGCGCCAACAGCTCGGTGGCGTTGTCGCACGCGCGGGCCTGCACGCCGGGAGGCAGGGGACGGGAGGTCAGCACGTGCACGTCTTTGTCGGCCCAGGGCCAGTCGGCGGACCAGCGGGCCAGCCCGCGGTCGAACGTCGAGCGGCCCATGACGACGGCCTCGCAGTGCTCCAGCACCTCGGCGATGCCGTGCGAGCGGTGCTCGTAGCCGGGCAGCGACTCCCAGGCCGCCACGCCGTCCGCATCGGCGACGAACCCGTCGAGGCTCACCCCGACGTGCGTGCGGATCACCATCCGGGCCCCTTCACGATCGGTGTCCCGTGGACACATCAGTGTCTGCCGGACACTTGGGTGTACGGTAGACACGCCTGGGGAGGACAGCAAGGGGCCGTATGTGACAGAAAGTGCCAGATTTCACGGCACAGAGCTGCTCTGGAAGCTGAGCGACCAGGGCCGCTCGGTCACGCGCCCGGCGCTGACGGTTCCCCGGATCGCCGCCGCCGGCATCACGCTGGCCGACGCGGCCGGCATGGCCTCGGTGTCCATGCAGCAGGTGGCCGGCATGCTTGACGTCACCAAGATGGCCCTCTACCGGCACGTCACCAACAAGGCCGAACTGGTCGCCGTGATGATCGAGATCGCGGTGGGGGAGCCGCCAGACCTGTCCACCGTGCCCGGCGGCTGGCGGCCCAAGCTGACGGAGTGGGCCCGCCTGATGCGCGAGACCTGGCAGCGCCACCCCTGGCTGCCGGCGGCCACCGTCGGCGAGCGGGCGATGGGGCCGCGCGAGATCGGCTGGACGGAGTCGGCCGTGGCCGCGCTCGAAGGCACGGGGCTGACCGGCGCCCAGCGCATGGACGCCGTTTTCCTGGTCAGCGGCCACATCCGCAACACCCGGTCGGCATCGACCGCCGGCACCCAGCCGTGGAGTCCGGACAAGCGCCTCCGCAGCCAGATCGCGGCCCACGGCGACCTGTTCCCGGCGCTGGTGGCGGCGACCGAGGACACCATCGACGCCACCCCGGACAGCAGCTGGGAGTTCGGCCTGGCCCGCATCTTCGACGGCCTGGAGTTGTTGATCACGGGCCGATAGCGTGACCGCCGCGCACCTGGTGGAATGGCAGCCATGAGCATCTATCTGCGCGTCGAGGTCGCCCCGCACGACGGCAAGCAGGCCGAGTTCGAGGAGACCGCCAAGGCGCTGGTGGCGGGCACGGCCGACGAGCCCGGCACGCTGTCCTACCGAGTGTTCTCCGACGCCTCCGGCAGCTACACCTTCATCGAGGAGTACGTCGACGCCGCCGCCTCGGCCGCGCACGGCAAGAACAGCCGCGAGCTGCTGGGCCAGCTGGCCACCGTGGCCAGCATCAGCCGGGTCGACGTCTACGGCGGCCCCGGCGACGACGTCGACAAGATCGCCAAGGTCTTCCCCAACGCCACCGCGCACGCCCAGGTGGTCTAACGCTCCGGAGTCACGATCCCGTACTCGTGGATCTTGCGGTACAGGGTCGCCCGGGACATGCCCAGCAGCTGAGCGGTCTGCACCTTGTTGCCGCCGCTGTCGGCCAGGCCCTGCACGATGGCGTCCCGCTCGATCGACTCCAGCCGGGACAGCGGCCGCCGCGTCAGGGTCCGGAACTCGGCCGGCAGGTCGCCCGGCTGGATGGTGCCCGTCCGCCGGTGCTGCACCGCGATCCTGAGCACGTGGTGCAGCTCGGCGACGTTGCCCGGCCAGTCGGCCCGCATCAGCAGGTGCATCGCCGCCGGCGAGCACGTCAGCTGGCCGCCGTGCCCCAGCCGGTTCAGGAACAGCGGCACCAGCTCGGACAGGTCCTCCACGTGCCGGCGCAGCGGCGGCACCTTCACCGTCCTCGGGAACAGGGCCAGCAGTTCCGCCAGCTCCGCGCGGTTGATGGTGTTCTCCGCCAACGTGACCGAGACCCACGTCGCCGGGGAAGCCAGTCGTAGCAACCGGATCGTGGTCGCCAGCGCCGGACCGGCCAGCCGGTCCCCGTGCCGGATCACCAAGGCGTCCACGGGATCCTCGATCAGTTCCCGCCGCAGCTCGTCGTGCCAGCCGGCATCCGCGGTGGCGGCGTCGAGCACGTGCACCCGGCCGGTCGGGTGCCGGCGCTGGTGCACGCACCGGGCCAGCGTCGTCTTGCCCACGCCCGGATCCCCGCCCAGCACAAGCCATTCGCCCGAGTTGTACGCCGAGTCGACGTCGTGGGCGCAGCGCAGCCACAGCGGCGCCGACCCGACCGCGCCGGGCAGGAACATCGGCAGCCGCGGCTCGGGCACACCAGCCCCCTCGGGCTCGGAGTCGATCAGCTTGCCGCACAGCACCACGCCGGCCACGTCGTTGCGGTTCTGGCCGAACACCTTGCGGCACTGGGACCTGACCTTGCTGCCGGTCGGCAGCGCCACGTCCGCGGTGCTGGACCGCCGCTCGGCCACCGCCTGCGTGGCGTGCCCGATCAGCACCGACTGGTCGGACGGGTCCAGCAGCTGCCGGGCGTGGTCGTTCATCATCACCACGCCGTCGTTGAACGCCAGCACGATGCCCGTGGTCCGCCGGCACGCCCGCAGATAGGCCTGGAACAGCGCCAGCTCACGGGGATTGGTGTGGGTCAACAGGGACTGGCTGATCTGCTCGGCCGCCGAGTGGGCCAGCGCCACCAGCAGCCGGCCGGCGTCGCGGCTCCAGCACGTCAGGTCGACCGCGCCGACCATCTTGCCCGACACCGGATGCTGGATGGGCGCGCCCGCGCAGGCCAGGCTCTCCAGGTTCTCGGCGTAGTGCTCGTGCCCGAACACGTACGTCGGCCGGCCCTCCTCCAGCGCGGTGCCGATGCCGTTGGTGCCGACGAACTGCTCGCCGTAGCTGAAGCCGGGGACCAGCTCCACCCGTTCCAGCTTGCGGTGCAGATCGATGTCGCCGGTGCGCTGGGTCAGCACCACACCCGTCGGGTCGGTGAGGATGAGGCTGATGGGCTGGCCGTCGAGCTGGTCGCCCAGCCGTTGCAGCACGGGCGTGGCCGCGCGGATCAGCGGGGAGTCCAGGTCGGGCTCGCGGACGTAGGGCAGCACGATCCGGTCGGCCGGCACCCGCAGCTGCCGCGACCGCCACCACGAGTCCAGGATGCTCTTGCGCACCTGGTCGGAGGCGATGGACTCCGAGGTCAGGAACCGCTCCCGGGTGCGGGCAAGGCGCCTCTCGTCGGCCGCCACTACGTCCTGCACATGGACCTCCTACCCACGGACAGCCCTGGCCGCGGGCACCCGGCGGTGCCTCCCGCTGGGCTCAGAGTAGGCCTCCGGCGGCGTCGGCGGGTGTCTCAAATTGAGACAGTCGGCCGGCTGCGACCGGAGTGGGATGAGAGGTCGGAGGTGTGTGGGTAATGACCGACAACGAGTCCTACAACCCATGGACCGTCGTGAACCTCGTCTTCAACCACTTGGTCGAACAGGGCTACCACCCGGTGCTCGGGGAGTCCGGCCACCCCGGTGAGCCCGCCGCCCAGCTGCTGCGCGCGCTGGGCGTCACGCCCGTGGTCGGGGGTACCGACGAACGAGTGGTCCAGTGCAACCGCGCGAAGCTCGCGGACATGCTCGAGCAGGAGTTCGGGCCGCGCTGACTGTCTCATTTTGAGACCGGAGGCCGCCCCGTCACCGGTTGTAATTCGACAGGCAGTAGGCGCAACGACGACGACGCGCTCGACCGCCGGCGACCGGCGGGTGAGGAGTGACCATGAGCCGCCAGAGCGTGGCGAAAGCACACCAGAAGATCCAGGAGCTGAGTTGGGACCCGGTGTACCACGAGCCGGTCTCCCACTACGGCACCGACTACACCTTCCGCAAGGCCAAGAAGAAGGACCCGCTCAAGCAGGTGCTGCGGTCCTACTTCCCCATGCAGGAGGAGAAGGACCACCGCGTGTACGGCGCGGAGGACGGCGCGATCCGCGGCAACATGTTCCGCCAGGTCCAGGAGCGCTGGCTGGAGTGGCAGAAGCTGTTCCTGTCCATCATTCCGCTGCCGGAGATCTCGGCGGCCCGGGCGATGCCGCTGCTGTTCCGCACGGTGCCCAACCCGGAGCTGCACAACGGGCAGGCGATCCAGATGATCGACGAGGTTCGCCACTCGACGATCCAGCAGAACCTCAAGCGCCTGTACATGAACAACTACATCGACCCCGCCGGCTTCAACTCCAGCCTGCGCAACTTCCAGAACGACTACTGCGGCACCATCGGACGGCAGTTCGCCGAGGGCTTCATCACCGGCGACGCCATCACCGCGGCCAGCATCTACCTGACCATCGTGGCCGAGACGGCGTTCACCAACACGCTGTTCGTGGCCATGCCGGCCGAGGCCGCGGCCAACGGCGACTACCTGCTGCCCACGGTGTTCCACTCGGTGCAGTCCGACGAGTCCCGGCACATCAGCAACGGCTACGCCACGCTGCTGATGGCGCTGTCCGACGAGTCCAACCACCAGCTGCTGGAACGCGACCTGCGCTACGCGTGGTGGAACAACCACCGCGTGGTGGACGCGGCCATCGGCACGTTCATCGAGTACGGCACCAAGGACCGCCGCAAGGACCGTGAGAGCTACGCGGAGATGTGGCGGCGCTGGATCTACGACGACTACTACCGCTCCTACCTCGTACCGTTGGAGAAGTACGGCCTGACGATTCCGCACGACCTCATCGAGGAGTCCTGGAACCAGATCTGGAACAAGGGCTACGTGCACGAGGTCGCGCAGTTCTTCGCCACCGGCTGGCTGGCCAACTACTGGCGCATCGACGCGATGACCGACGAGGACTTCGAGTGGTTCGAGTTCAAGTACCCGGGCTGGTACGACCGGTACGGCAAGTGGTGGGAGAACTACAACCGCCTGGCCACGCCGAACGGGCACCACCCGATCGTCGCCGAGAACGTGGACTACGTGTACCCGCACCGCTGCTGGACCTGCATGGTGCCGTGCCTCGTGCGCGAGGACATGGTGATGGCCGAGGTCGACGGCCAGTGGCGCACGTACTGCCACGAGGCCTGCCGCTGGACCGACGTCGAGGCGTTCCGGCCGACCTACCAGGGCCGCAACACGCCGAACATGGGCCAGCTGATCGGCGCCCGCGAGTGGGAAACCCTGTACCACGGCTGGAACTGGGCCGATGTGGTGAAGGACATGGGTTTCGTGCGCGACGACGGCAAGACCATGGTCGCGCAGCCGCACCTGGACCTGAACCCGAAGAAGATGTGGACGCTGGACCACCTTCGCCGGATGGGCCCGGTGCAGAGCCCGAACGTGCTGCTCAACCAGATGACCGACACCGAGCGGGCCGCGTTCCAGGCCGACTACAACCGGCAGGGTCCTGCCGGCAGGCCGGCTCCCGCCAAGTCAGCCTGAGACGCGGTCTGAGGGAGGCGACCTCCGGCCGCCTCCCTCGCCCTTCGAGAGGTGGGGCCAATGGGCGACAAGCACCGCATCCGCTTCGAGCCGGTCGGCATCGAGATCGACGCCGACGAGGACCAGACCATCCTGCGCGCCGCCGCCGAGCAGGGCGTGATGCTCATGCACGGCTGCAAGGAGGGCCAGTGCGCGGCGTGCAAGTCGTTCATCCTCGACGGTGACGACGTCGAGCACGACCGCTACTCCACGTTCGCGCTGCCCGACTACGAGAAGGAGGAGGGCTACACCCTGCTGTGCCGGGCGCACGCCTACGAGGACATGACCATCGAGCTGATCAACTACGACGAGGAGATGATCCGCTCGGGCCTGCCCATCCAGCAGGCCGTGGTCGAGGTGGTGTCCAAGGACCGCGTCACCCACGACATGGTGCAGCTGGTGGTGCGGCTGGTCGAGCCGGCCGACCTGAAGTACTTTCCCGGGCAGTACCTGGACTTCGAGGTGCCGGGCCGGGACGCCACGCGGTCGTTCTCGATGGCCACCACCTCGGCCGCGGGCGGGCTGCTCGAGTTCGTCATCAAGATCTACCCCGACGGCCTGTTCTCCGGCGTGCTGGACGGCGAGGTCGCGGTCGGCGACCGGTTACGGGTGACCGGACCGTTCGGGGTGTTCACGCTGCGGGACTCGACGGCGCCGATCGTGTTCCTCGGCGGCGGGGCCGGCATCGCGCCGATCCTGGCGCTGCTGCGGACCATGGCGGAGCGGGGCATCGACCGCAAGGCGGTGTTCTACTACGGCGCCCGCGGCCGGCGCGATCTCTGCTTCGAGAAGGAGATCGCCGAGCTCGCGACCCGGTTGCCCCGGCTGGAGTTCGTGCCCGCACTGTCCGAACCGGACGGTGAGCCGTGGGACGGCGAGGTCGGGCTGATCACCGACGTGGTCCGGCGCCGCGAGTCCGACCTGTCCGGCGCCGACGCCTACGTGTGCGGGCCGCCGCCGATGGTGGAGGCGGCGCTGGAGCTGCTGCCCGCACTGGGCGTGGCCGACAAACGGGTGTTCTACGACAAGTTCACCACCACCGGCGGCTGAAGGAGTTAGCCGATGACAACAACCGCAGAACCCACCACCGAACGCAGCGTGCCCAAGCCGGTGTTCACCGACGCCGAGGCGGGCGCCAAGGTGTTCCCCGACTCCGAAGCGCGCCGCTACAACTACTTCAAGCCGGCCAAGCGCAAGCAGAGCCACTACGAGGACGTCACCGTCGAGGTGCAGCCCGACCCGAGGCACTACCTGTCCCAGGGCTGGCTGTACGGATTCGCCGATGGCAAGGGCGGCTATCCGTTGGAGTGGACCGCTTTGCGGGCCTGGGGCAGCGACCGGCCGGTGCCGGAGCGCTTCGCCGGCTCCGGCGGCCAGGGCTACGAGTGGCCCGCCCACGGCTGGCACGAGTTCCGCGACCCCAACGAGGAGTGGGAGCTCACCCTCTACCGCTACAACTCCAACGTGGTCCGCCAGCTCAACCAGAACATCGAGGCGGCCCGCCAGGCCAAGGCGTTCGACCAGTGGAACCGCAATTGGGTGCAGTTCGTGGCCCAGCACGTGGGCGCATGGATGCACGTGGACCACGGCCTCGGGCTCTACCTGTTCGCCAACGCCAACCGCCGTGCGCCCACGAACATGCACAACAACGCGATCTCCGTGAACAGCATGCACCGCATCCGCGCCGCGCAGGACCTGGCGCTGTACAACCTCACGCTGAGCGAGGAGATCGAGGGCTTCGACGGCAGCGCGCACATCGAGACCTGGAACTCCGACCCGGCGTGGCAGGGCGTACGCGAGGCGGCCGAGCAGCTGACGGCGACGTGGGACTGGTGCGAGGCGATCTTCGCGGCAAACATCGTGTTCGAGCCGTTGGTCGGGGAGTTGTTCCGCAGCAACCTGGTTCAGCAGGCGGCGCCGTCCAATGGGGACTTCATCACGCCGACGCTGATCGGCGCCGAGGAGTACGACTTCGCCGAGCGGGATCTCCGCTACACCAAGCCGATGTTCCAGCTGCTGGTCAACGACAAGCAGTTCGGCGCGGAGAACAAGAAGCTGTTGCAGCAGTGGCTGGAGACCTGGGTGCCGCGCTGCATCCACGCCGCCCGCACGCTGCAGCCGCTGTGGTCGCAGCCGGACGCCAAGCCGCCGCGCTTCGAGGACGGCCTGGACCGGGCCAAGAGCCGGTTCAGCGCGATCCTGTCCGAACTGGAACTGACGGCGCCGAAGGAGCTGGGCCAGTGACCACCTTCAAGACGGCCGAGAGTCCGTACAAGCAGAACAACACCGCCTCCAACATGTGCGGCTTCACCCTGATGAACAACCAGGTCGGCGCGATCATCGCGGAGGTCATGGCCAGCAAGGACAACGTGACCGTGCTGCCGCTGCCGTCCATGATCAGGGTGGACGCGGTCGGCCGGATGGACCTGCTCTACAGCGAGGTCGACGAGGCCGCCGGCGAGGAGGAGGGCTGGTTCAACGCGGCCGAGTTCGAGGAGAGCATGTCCACCCACTACGGGCGCATGATCCACGAGGACGACCGCACGATCATGTTCGCCAATCCCGAGGACGCCGCCGAATACCTCGACTTCGACCTCGTTGCCCGCTCCTGAACCGCCGGTAGGAGGAGACGTGTACGTCAAGGACGGTGTGAAGTACTTCGTGGTCGACGGCCACACCCACTTCTGGGACGCCAGCCCCGCCAACTGGGTGGCGGGCCAGGAGGAGTACGCCAAGGGCTGGATCGAGTGCTTCCACGCCTACCAGAGTCTGGGCCCGGCCGAGACGCACTGGCCGATCGAGAAGTTCCAGAAGTACTCCGAAGAGCAGATGATGACCGATCTGTTCGACGAGGGCCACGTGGACGTCGCGATCTTCCAGCCGACCAACCTCCGCCAGTGGTACACGGAGGGGTTCAACACCACGGAGACCAACGGGGCTCTGGCCGAGAGGCATCCCGGCAAGTTCGTGGTGAACACCAACTGGGATCCCCGCGACGGCGAGGAAGGCCTGAAGGCGCTGGAGGAGCGAGCCAAGCGCTGGGGTTGTGTCGGGGCCAAGCTCTATACCGCTGAGTGGAAGGGCGACTCACGGGGCTGGAGCCTGAAGAGCCCGGAAGCCGCACGGTACCTGGAGAAGTGCCAGGAACTGGGCATTCGCAACATCCACATCCACAAGGGGCCGACGATCTGGCCCCTGGACAAGGACGCGTTCGACGTGTCCGATGTGGACCACGCGGCGACCAACTTCCCGGAGCTCAACTTCATCGTCGAGCACGTGGGCCTGCCGCGGATCGAGGACTTCTGCTTCATGGCCACGCAGGAGCCCAACGTCTACGCGGGACTGTCCGTCGTGGTCGGTGGCCTGATGCACGCGCGGCCGCGGTTCTTCGCCAAGGTCATGGGCGAGCTGATGTTCTGGCTCGGCGAGGACCGGCTGGTGTTCGGCGCGGACTACGCCATCTGGGAGCCCAAGTGGCAGGTGGAGGGCTTCGTCGACTGGCAGATGCCCGACGGCGAGGAGTTCTCCGACTACGCCAAGCTCTCGGTCACCGCCAAGAAGAAGATCCTGGGCCTCAACGCGGCCAAGCTGTACGACCTGAAGGTGCCGCCGGAGTGCGATGTCGACGCGCCCGAGGTCGAGCCGGTCGGTGTGCCGGCGTCATGACCTCTGTGACTCGCACCCCCGACCAGGCCGCCGCGGTGCTCGCGGCGGTCTGGTCGGCCCTGGGCGCCGTGCTCGACCCCGAGTTGGACGAACCGTTGACCCACTTGGGTTTTGTCTCCCACTGCCTGGTCACCGAGGAGGGGGAGGTTCGCGTGCGGCTGCGGCTGCCGACGTATTTCTGCGCGCCGAACTTCGCCTATCTGATGGTGGCGGACTCGTACGACGCCGTCCGCGCCGTGCCCGGCGTGACCTCAGTGTCCGTGAAGCTGGAGGACCACTTCGCCGCCGCGTCGATCAACGACGGGGTGGCCAGGCGGTCCGGCTTCGTGGACTCCTTTCCCGGCGAGGCCGTCAGCGAGCTGGATGACCTGCGCGCGGACTTCCTGCGTCGGGCCGTGCTCGCCGGCACCGACCGGGTGTGCCGGGCCATGATCGCCGCCGGCGTCGACCGCTTCTCCCTCACCGACCTGACTCTCGGCGACGCACCGGAGGGCGCCGATCGAGAGCGGTTGCGTTCTCGTAGAAGGGAACTGGGCCTGCCCAGCGGGGACTCTGATCCGCTGGTGCTGGATCCGGCGACGGGCGAGGTGGTCACCGATCTGCGCGCACATCTCGGGCTGGCCCGGCTGACCCGCGTCAGCCAGGAGGCGAATTCCGGGGTGTGCCGGGGAATGCTGCTCGGCCGTTACGGAGTGAAGGAGGAGCAATGAAAGCCGTTCGGCTGCACTCCTACCACAAGCAGCCCGTTGTCGAGGAAGTGCCGGAACCCCGGGCCCGCGACCCGTTCGACGTGGTCGTGCGCATCGGCGGGGCCGGTGTCTGCCGCACCGACCTGCACATCATCGAGGAGCAGTGGGCCGAGAAGTCCGGCGTCACGCTGCCGTACACCATCGGGCACGAGAATGCCGGCTGGGTCGAGGAGATCGGCTCCGGTGTGTCCAATGTGGCCGTCGGGGACACGGTGATCCTGCACCCCACGCCGACCTGCGGGCTGTGCCATGCCTGCCGGGCCGGCGACGACATGCACTGTCTCAACTCGACCTTCCCGGGCATCAACGCCGACGGCGGCATGGCCGAGTACCTGCTGACCTCGGCCCGGGCCTGCATCAAGCTGGACCCGGCCACGCAGCCGTCCGACGTGGCCGCCCTGGCCGACGCCGGCATCACGGCGTATCACGCTGTGCGCAAGGCGGTTCCGCTGCTGTATCCCGGCACGGTGTGCGTGGTGAACGGGGCCGGCGGTCTCGGGCACATCGGTATCCAGTCGCTGGCGGCCTTGACCGCGACAACAATCGTCGTCGTCGACCGGAACGCCGAAGCCCTTGACCTGGCATCGAAACTCGGCGCGGACGTGACGATTCTGGCCGACGGCAAGCACGTCGAGGCCGTGCTCGACCTGACCGGCGGGCAGGGCGCCGAAGTGGTGCTGGACTTCGTCGCGGAGCAGGGCGCCCAGCAGGACGCCTTCGCGATGACCCGGCGCGGTGGCTCGCACTTCGTCATCGGCTACGGCAGCAACATCGACATCCCCACCATCGACATCATCTCCACCGAGCGCAACGTGGTCGGCAACCTGGTCGGCACCTACAACGACCTGGTCGAGCTGATGGTGTTGGCGCAAAAGGGGAAGGTCACGCTGCACACCCGCAAGTACCCGCTCGACGCCGCGCTGGACGCGCTGGCCGACCTCGACGCCGGCCGGGTGCGTGGCCGGGCCGTGCTCACCCCCTAGAGAGGCATGGAACCATGGCCAAGGAACTGCGCTTCGGCGCACAAGCCCGGGACCTGCTGCTGGCGGGCGTGGACAAGCTGGCCGAGGCGGTCAAGTCGACGCTGGGCCCCAAGGGCCGCAACGTGATCATCGAGAAGATCACCGGCTCGCCGGTGGTCACCAACGACGGGGTGACCATCGCGCGGGAGATCCACCTGAAGGACCAGTTCGAGAACATGGGCGCGCAGCTCGTCAAGGAAGCCGCGATCAAGACCAACGACGTGGTGGGCGACGGCACCACCACGGCCACGGTGATCGCGCAGGCCATCATCCACGAGGGCATGGCCCGGATCAGCCAGGGCGGCAACCCGGTGCTGATCAAGCGGGGCATCGACCACGCCGTCGGCCTGTTGGTGGAGCACCTGGAGAAGGTGGCCCACCCGGTCAGCTCGCGGCAGGACTTCGCCCGCGTGGCCGCCATTTCCGCCAACGACGACGACCACGTCGGCACCGTGATCGCCGAGGCGCTGCACACCGTCGGCGAGGGCGGCGTGGTCAGCATCGAGGAGTCGGCCAAGATCGGCATGCGGGTCGACTTCGTGGAGGGCTTCGAGTTCGACAACGGCTACCTGTCGCCTTACCTAGTCACGGATCCGGGGCGACTGGAGGCCGTGCTCGACGACCCGTACATCCTGATGTGCAGCGAGAAGATCACCAAGGTCCAGGAGCTGATGCCGCTGCTGGACAAGGTCATGCGTGATCCGCGGCCGCTGCTGCTGATCGCCGAGAACGTCGAGGGCACCGCGCTGAGCATGTTGGTGCACAACCACGTCAACGGCACCTTCCGGGCCTGTGCCGTGCGCGCCCCCGGTTTCGGCGACCGGCGTCTGCATAAGTTGGAGGATCTCGCCGCCGTCGTCGGTGGTGCCGTGCTGTCGCGGCAGTCCGGCTTCTCCCTGGAAACCCTGACCCTGGCCCACCTCGGCCGGGCGCGGCAGGTTCGCATCACCGAGAACTCCACCACCATCGTCGGCGGTTTCGGCACCGAGTCCGACATCGAGTTCCGCGTGACCCAGCTGCGTTCCGAGCTGGAGCGAGCCCAGAACGGCACCGACGAGGACGTGCTGACCGAGCGGATCGGGGCGCTGACCGGCAAAGTAGCGTTGATCCGCGTCGGCGCGGCCACTCCGGCGGAGTTGAAAGAATTGCAGCACCGCGTCGAGGACGCCCTGTCCGCGACCCGGGCCGCCATGGCCGAGGGCATCGTTCCCGGCGGTGGGGCGGCGTTGCTGCACGCCGAGAAGATCCTGGTCGACCTCCCCGTCACCGGCGACTACGCCACCGGTGCCGACATTGTGCGCCGGGCCCTGTCCGAGCCGGCCTTCCTCATCGCCTCCAACGCCGGCCTGCCCGCCGCCCAGATCCTGGCCCACACCCGTGAACTGGCCGACGACGAGGGTTTCGACGCCCTGCACGAGCGCTACGGCAACATGGTCGAGATGGGCATCATCGACCCCCTGCGGGTCTGCCGCTCCGCCCTCCAGAACGGCGCCTCGGTCGCCGGCCTCCTGCTCACGACCAACTCCCTGATCGCCGAGGAGCAGACCCCGTGGGGAGGCAGCGCCGCGTTGATGACCGAGTTCGGCCCCCTCGACGGCGGCCTCCACCAGCCCTCTCCCGACTCCAGCACCCCCCAATCCCTGGGCATAGGCCCCTCCGTCGCCTGACCAAGATCGAGGGACCTCTCCTCTCGTTGAACGTCAGGAAGGGCCCCTTCCTGTCATTCAACGTCAGGAAGGGGCCCTTCCTGACATCACCCGTTCTCAGAGAAGGAGGTGGCGGTGCTTGAGCGTGATCCGGCGACTGTGACGACCGCGCGGCCGGCCGTCTCCGCGAAGTTGGTGGGACCGGCGTTCGTGGCGGCGGTGGCGTACATCGATCCCGGGAACTTCGCCACCAACATCAGCGCCGGCGGGCTGTTCGGGTACCGGCTGCTGTGGGTGATCCTGGCGGCCAACGTGATGGCGATGCTGGTCCAGTACCTGTCGGCCAAGCTGGGCATCGCCACCGGCCGGGACCTGCCGGAGCTGTGCCGGCAGCACTTCCCGAAGCCGGTGTCGCGGGGGCTGTGGGTGCAGGCGGAGCTGGTGGCGATGGCCACCGACCTGGCCGAGCTGGTGGGCGCGGCGGTGGGCCTGAACCTGCTGTTCGGGGTGCCGCTGCCGTTGGCCGGCGTGATGACGGCGGTGGTGGCCTTCGGGGTGCTGGCCCTGGAGCAGCACGGGCGTCGTCCGTTCGAGCTGGCCATCGCGGCGATGTTCGGGGTGGTGTTCCTGGGCTTCGCCTACGACCTGGCGACGGTCGGCACGCGGGGGAACATCGCGGCCGGGCTGGTGCCGGGGTTCGCGGGGTCGGACAGCGTGCTGCTGGCGGTGAGCATCATCGGCGCGACAGTGATGCCGCACGTGATCTACCTGCATTCCGCGTTGACGAAGAAGCGGGCCCATCACCGCAGCGAGATGTCCCGGCACACGCTGCTGCGGTCGCAGGGCGTGGACGTGCTGTTGGCGCTGGGCACCGCGGGCCTGATCAACATGGCGATGCTGGTGCTGGCGGCATCGCTGCTGCACGGCGGACCGCTCGGCGGGGACCCGATCCTGTCGGCCCACGACACGCTGGCGCGGATGGTCGGCGGCGGCGCGGCGCTGGCGTTCGCGATCGCCCTGCTGGCTTCGGGGGTGTCGTCGTCGAGCGTCGGCACCTACGCGGGGCAGGTGGTCATGCGGGGGTTCATCCGTCGCAGCATTCCGCTGTACGTGCGGCGGTCGATCACCATGCTGCCGGGGCTGGCCGTGCTCGCTATGGGGCTGCCGACCACCGACAGCCTGGTGATCTCCCAGGTCGCGCTGTCGTTCGGCATCCCGTTCGCGCTGATCCCGTTGGTGCTGCTGACCCGTCGGGTCGATGTGATGGGCTCGTTCGTCAACCGCCGCGTCACCACCATCGGCGCCGCCGGCTGCGCCGGGTTGATCACCGTGCTGAACGTCTACCTGGTGTTCGCGGAGGTGAGCTCGTGATCTCGCTGGTCATCCTCGGCGCCACTCTCACGCTGTCCCTGCTCGCGTTCCGGTTCGCCGAACTCGGCGCCGTGCCCGACTGTGTGCGAGCCCGGGTCGCCTGGGTCTGTGCCCACGCCTCGACGCTGCTCACGATCGGCGCGGCCGTATTGATCATCGGTATCGTGGGCCTCGCCCACACGACAGGAGGCTCGCCGTGATCTTCATCGTGGTCAAGTTCACCGTCCGCCCCGAGCTGGCCGACAGCTGGCCGGACATCGTCGCCGACTTCACCACGTCGACACGGGCCGAGGCCGGCAACGTCTTCTTCGACTGGTCCCGCAGCGTCGAGGATCCCACCGTCTACGTCCTCACCGAGGGCTTCCAGGACGACGCCGCCGAAGCCCACGTGACCTCCGCGCACTTCAAGACGGCCATGGCCGAGCTGCCCAAGGCCATCGCCACCACGCCACAGATCATCAACGTCACCATTCCCCAGGCCGGCTGGTCCGAGATGGCCGAACTCAAGCCCGTCTGACCCCGCGAGTCACGCTCTCGGGCACACCGAAATACGGTTTCGAGCACATCGACGTCAGCGGCGCACCGCACGGCACCTGGGGCCGAGGCACCAGCCGAGTTCGGCGACGAAGTCATCCCTCAGCGGCGGCCAGTCGTTGAAGCGCACGGCAACGTTGCCGACCTGGCATGTCCATTCGCCCGGCCAGTCCACGAGCGATCGCATGCGGGACAGCGGACGACCGGCTCGCCGGCCAGTAGCCACGGCTCCAGCTGATCGATGTACCGGCCGATGTCCAGCCGTGCGGCGCAGTTCGGGCAGTCGGGAGGCGTGACGTTCTGGCCCGAGTCGAAGACCATCCGCTCGGTGATGACGTCCACACCGGTGTCCCACAGCGGGGCGATGTCGGTGGTGCGGGCCGCGGCCTCCGAGACCGGGAGATGCGCGCTGGGCGGCGACGGGTTCGGCACGATCACGCCGGTGGCGAGCAGCCAGTCGCGCACGGCCTCAGCACGGACCACGGCGTCGTGTGGTGGCACCGAGATCTCGACCGCCGTCACGTCATCGTCACTCACGCCGCGACCGGTCTGGGCAAACCGGCTGACGGCGTGCGGATCGTCGGCTACCGTCGGTGGCGTGACGGATTTCAAGCTGCCGCTCTACGGCGCTGACACCGAACGCGGCGACCTCGCTCCCTGAGTCGCCGGCCGTTCTTCCGTCCCCACAACCGTTTCTGCTCAGGGAGCACAGCCATGCCCGGCGACAGCCTGCGCGCGTTCATCCATGCCCTGCCCAAGGTCGAGCTGCACGTCCACCTCGTCGGCTCGGCCGGCGTCGACGCCGTGCTCGCCCTGGCCCGTCGACACCCCTCGGCCGGGGTGCCGACGGACGCGGTCGAGCTGCGAGAGTTCTTCACCTTCCGCGACTTCCCGCACTTCCTGAAGGTGTATTGGGCCGTACAGTCCATGCTCACCGACCGGCACGACATCGAGAGCCTGGTCCTCGGCCTCACCGACTCGTTGCGCAGCCAGAACGTCCGCTACGCCGAGGTCACCGTCACGCCGTACAACCACATGGTCGACGGCATGCCCGCCGATGAGCTGCTGGCCGGTCTCGCGTCCGGTCGGGCCGAGGCCGCCCGTCGTGGCGTCGATCTGGCCTGGTGCTTCGACATTCCCGGGGAGAAGGGCCTCGCCGCCGGCCGGGAGACCCTCGCCTTCGCCCTCACCGAGCGGCCCGACGGCCTCGTCAGCTTCGGTCTCGGCGGACCCGAGGTCAGCGTCCCTCGCGCCCAGTTCGCCCCCTTCTTCGCCGCCGCCCTGGAGGCCGGTCTGCACAGCGTTCCCCACGCCGGCGAGACCTCCGGCCCGGCCACCGTCTGGTCCGCCGTTCGCGACCTGTCCGCCGAGCGCATCGGCCACGGGACCAGCTCCGCCGACGATCCCGCCCTGTTGGCCCACCTCGCCGAGCACCGAATCCCGTTGGAGGTCTGTCCCACCTCCAACCTCCGCACCCAGCAGGTCGCCACCATCGCCGGCCACCCCGTGGGCCGCATGCTGTCCGCCGGCGTCATCGTCACCCTCAATACCGACGACCCACCCATGTTCGACGCGACCTTGGAGGGGGAGTACCTCGCCGTGGCGGAGGCGTTCGGCCTGGGCGCAGAGAACCTCCGCCAACTGGCCCGCAACGCCGTGGACGCCTCTTTCCTCCCCGCCGCCGCGAAGTCCTACCTGCTAACCGAAATCATCGCCACCCCAACCCCCGCGAGTCCCGCTTAGCGTCACACCGAATTACGGTTTCGGGCACACCGCGAGTCCCGCTCTTGGGCAACCATGTGTCGACTCCCGAACCCCTTGGCGGCGACTCACGTGGCGCAAGAAGACAAGAACGACATACGAACCTGCCTGAAACCGTATTTCGGTGTGCCGGAGAGCGTGACTCGCGGGGGTTCAGAGGTCGGGGAGGGTGATGGGGCGGCGGGTGAGGGTGCGGATGAGGATGACCACCAGGCCGATGGCCAGCCAGACGAGGCCGCCGATCTTGGCGTCGGGGTCGGCGTTCCACAGGACGTAGCCGATGATCACGAAGCCGATGAGGGGCACGACCAGGTGCATGCCGAAGGTGCGCTGGCGCAGCTTGATCAGGTGGTAGACGGCGACGGAGACGTGGAGCATCAGGAAGGCGAACAGGGCGCCGAAGTTGACCAGGGTGGAGAGGAACTCGATCTGCCCGACGAAGAAGATGCCGAGGATGAGGCTGACGGCGGCGACGAGCAGCACGGCCCGTTCGGGGACGCGGCGCTTCTCGTTGACGTGGGCCAGGAAGGGCGGCAGCGTGCGGTCCCGGGCCATGGAGAACAGCAGGCGGGCGGTGGCGTTCTGGGCGACGAGGCTGTTGGCGACGGCGGCGGCAAGGGCGGACACGACGGCCACCAGGACAGTCAGCCACGGCCCGGCGGCGAGGCCGGCGACCTGGTAGAAGGCCTGGTTGGTGGCGTCCTGGCCGACGAACTCGGTGGTGCCGGGCACCAACAGCGCGGCCAACCAGGTCTGCACGATGAACAACACGGCCACCAGGCACAGCGACACCATGGTCGCCCGCCCGACGACCCGAGGCCCGCCCTGAACCTCCTCGGACTGGGTGGAAATGGCGTCGAAGCCGAGGAAGGACAGCACGGCGACGGACAGTGCGGCGAACACCAGGCCGGGGGAGAACTCGGTGGCGTTGAAGAACGGCGTGAACGACCAGGCGCCACGGGCCGACACCGCGATGACCGCGGCCGCGACGAAGATTGCCAACACGACCAGTTCGACGATCAGGAACCACCGGTTGACCTGGGCCGTGGTCTCGATGCCGGCCAGATTCACCGCGGTGTTCAAAGCGACGAACACCACCACCCACAGCCACTGCGGCACGGCCGGCAGCACAGTCCCCAGGGCGGCGGCACCGGTGACGTAGAGCAGGGTCGGCACGAGCAGGTAGTCGAGCAGAATCGCCCACCCGGCCAGGAAACCGACCCACGGCGCGATGCCACGGCCGGCATAGGTGTAGACGGAACCGGCGACCGGGAAGGCGCGGCTCATCTCCCGGTAGCTCAACGCGGTGAACACCATGGCCACCAGGCCGATGACGTAGGTCAGCGGCACCATGCCCTTGGACGCGTTGAACACCACGCCGAAGATGGCGAACGGGGCGATCGGCACCATGAAGATCAGCCCGTACACCAACAGGTCCCGCAGCCGCAGCGAGCGCTTGAGCTCCTGCCGGTAGCCGAAGTCGGACAGCTCGCTCACGACAGCGTCCCCAGGAAGCCGCCGACGACCTCGGCGAACCGTTCCGGTTCCTCCACGTGCGGCATGTGGCTGGACTCCTCGAAGATCTCCCACCGCACATCGGGAATGCGGTCGAAGTACGGCTGCACGGTCTCCGGTGTCGCCTCGTCGTGCCGGCCGCTGACCAGCAGGGTGGGCGCCGCGACGGCATCGATCCGGTCGATGATCGACCAGTCCCGGAGGCTGCCGATGACGTGGAACTCGCTGGGCCCGTTCATCGCGTGGTAGACGGTCGGATCCGCGTCCAGCGCCTCGAACGTGGCGGCCACCTCGGCCGGCATCGGCACCACCCGGCACACGTGCCGCTCGTAGAAGACGTCCACGGCGTCCTTGTACTCCTGGCTGTCGGTGGTGCCGTCGGCTTCGTGCGTGCGCAACGTCTTCTCGACGTCCGGCGGCAGCTCCGCGCGCAGCCGGTCCGCGGCGGCCGACCACAGGCACATGGACGCCGGTGAGTTGGCGATCACCAGCCCGCGGAGCCCGGCCGGCCGGCGCACGGCGTGCTCGGCGGCCAGCATGCCGCCCCAGGACTGCCCGAGCAGCGCGTAGCGGTCGGCGATGCCCAACGTGTGCAGCAGATTGTCCAGTTCTGACAGGAAAAGCTCCACCGTCCAGAAGCCGGGCGGGGCGTCCGGCAGATGGGTGGAACGGCCGCTGCCGACCTGGTCGTAGTGCACCACGGGCCGGTCGCCGGCCAGCGATGTCAGCCGCAGCAGGTAGTCGTGGGTGCAGCCCGGGCCGCCGTGCAGCACGACCAGGGGCACACCACCTGAGCCGAGCTCACCCGTTACCCGATACCAGGTCCGGTGTTCGCCGAACGCGATGTGCCCTTCGCTGCTCATACCACCTCAGTACCGAGGTCCGGCTGGTCACGTCAATAGCGGGACGAGGCCAGTTCGCAACGCTTCGAGCTCCAGCCGCTGCTGGATGTTGAACTTGTAGCTGGGGCAGGGGGGATTGCCCTCGCCCCAGTGCTTCGGGCAGCGGCCGCCGCACACCGGCAGGAACACGCAGCCGGCGCAGCTCTGCTCGCCGCGGTTGACCCGGTCGTGCCAGTCGTCGTAGCGCCCGGCCGGCCGCTGCCGGTCGTGGTCTGCGTGCTCCACCAGCTCCAGCACGTCGCCCTGCTCGTGCTCGGGCACCAGCGGGTGTTCGGTGCACGAGAAGATAGCGCCGCTGCTGCTGATCACCTCGGCGCTGCGGGTCACGGCCGGGCAGATCGGACCCCGCAGCTGGGCCGGGATCAGCGTCCGGGTGACCATCCCGACCTCGTGCATCCGCCGCAGCCACCGGGGTTCCGCCGCCGCGAACCGCTGCCGGGCCACCCGGGGCGCCGACATGTCGTTGCTCCACGCGTGCACCACCCGCAGATCGAACTCGACCATCGGGTGGTTCAGCCCGGCCTTGACCATGGCGTCGATGAAGGTGTCCACATGATCGATGTCGGCCACGTCGAGCGTGCCGCGAATCGTCAGGCCCAGCTCGGGAAACTCGTCGGCGTGCCGCACCACGTCGGCCAGCACCGCCAGCACACGGTCGTGTTGACGGCGCGGGTCGCCGATGCCGTCGATCGTCACGCACACCGAGTCGACCCGGCATTCCTCATACAGGACACGGAGTTTGCGCAGGGTCAGCAGCGCGCCGTCGGTCGTCAGCCGGGACCGGTAGCGCACGCCGGCGGCGACGGCCGCCTCGACGAACTGGCGGGCCAGGTCGCGCACGACCGCGTACGCCATCAGCGGATCGTCGCCGAACCAGCCGATCCGCACCTCCTGCGTGCTCGGCCGGTTGACGGCCCGTAGGATCCGGTCCCGCACGGCGCTGCGGTGGTTGGCCGAGGTCTTGCCGCGCACGTGCACCTGGCCGCAGTACTCGCAGCCCAGGTTGCAGTACCCGTTGGGCACCAACACATAGTTCAGCGTCGCCGCCGAGCGCGCTCGGGCCCGCTGCTCGTCCAGCACGTCGGTCAGCTCGTCACGGCCTTCGGGAACCAGGATCTTCAGGTCGGAAAGGCGATCGGAGACCGCCGCCGGCAGCGCGGCGCAGTCGCCGTGACGCAGCGCCCGGGCCACCTGGTCGCCGACCGTGCTGACCCGCGAGGTGCGGGTGTTGAGCACCAGCCGCACCGGCTTGCCGGCCCCGTCGGCGTACACGGCGTCGCTGACGACCAGGTACCTGCTTGCTTGCTGTCGCACGGCTTCGGTTGCTCCTCGACGGGGTCTGACCTGGTGATGACACAGATCCTCACCTCGCGGGCGCCCTCGTGCGTATACGCACATCTACGTAGAACTTCCATGTATCTGTTGTCGGGCAACGCTTTTCACGGCGCGGAGTTGCCCTGGAGTCTCTGCCGGCCGGGTAGATTCGGGCAACGTGTGGTCTAAGCTCGGAGGCATGGAAGTCGAGCCCGTGACCGTCACGACACCGCGGCCGCTCCGGCGCGCGGTGATGACGCAGGCGTGGCGCGAGCTCACCTTCCTGCACTGGCCGGTGGAGCCGGACCGGGTGGCCGGCCTGCTGCCGCCCGGCACGGCGCCGGACACCCTCGACGGAACCACGTACGTCGGGCTGGTTCCGTTCCGCATGCGGCAGGTGTGGCGGGTGCCGTATCTCGGCACGTTCCCGGAGACGAACGTGCGACTGTACTCAGTGGACGGTCACGGCCGGCGCGGAGTGGTGTTCCGCTCGCTGGACGCGTCCCGGCTGCTGCCCGTGCTCGTCGCCCGGCTCGGCGTCCGCCTGCCCTACATCTGGTCGTCGATGCGGATCGACTACGAGGGGGATGTCGTCACCTATGTCACTCACCGGCGCCGCGACGGGCCGTCCAGCCGGGTCCGGGTGCTGCCCGGGGCTCCGATCGCCGAGCCGAGTGAGCTGGAACACTTCCTGACCGCTCGCTGGGGCCTGCACGTGTCCTGGCACGGTCGCACGCTGTACGTGCCGAACGAGCACCCGCCCTGGCCGCTGCACCGCTCCGAGCTGCTGGACCTCGGCGATGGCCTGCTGGTTGCGGCCGGTGCGCCCCGGCCGGCCGAGCCGCCGGTCAGCGTGCTCTGGTCACCCGGTGTGCCCGTGCGCTTCGGCCTGCCGCTGACCCGATGAGGTGATGTCGTCACGCTGAGTATGCGCGGCCTGGGGAATACGTGCCGCTTGCGCAGGTCGCGTGCCCGGACGGGCGGTCGCCATCTCACGGCGGGCAACGGCAGGGCACTATGGACGTCCTAGGGACAAGTGGGTGCACCGTCGTGCGACCCCGCTGACCAGGCCGTGTTCGACCAGAAGGGGAGGATCGCGCCATGCCGGAGCGCGTCGACGCGCGGCGGATGCCGCCGCGGCCCGCCGGGCCGCCTCGCCCGCCCGCCCGCCGCCGCCCCAACCCGGCCCTGCGCACCGTGCAGGTGCTGATGGTCGTGGTGTCGATGATCGTGTTCGGCGGCACCTGGTACGCGTGGTCCCAGCTGGCTCAGCTCAACGGCCTGACCACGGCCAACGTGATCGGCAAGTCCGTGCCGCCGGCGGCCGAGCAGAACATCCTCATGGTCGGCCTGGACACCCGCACCGACGCGATGGGCAACCCGCTGCCCCAGGACGTGCTCAACCAGCTGCACGCCGGTGGTGGCGACGACGGCGGCGACACCACCGACACCATGATCGTGATCCACATCCCGGCCGGCGGCGGCGCGGCCACCGCCATCTCCATCCCGCGCGACTCGTACGTGCAGATCGCCAGCGACGACGGCAGCGACGAGTACGGCAAGCACAAGATCAACGCGGCGTACAGCTACGGCCGCAACGACGCCTACTCCACGCTGTCCAAGCAGGGGCTCAAGGGCGCCGAGCTGGAGACCAAGGCGGCCGAGGCCGGCGCCAAGACCTCCATCGCCACCATCCAGCAGTTCACCGGTCTCCAGATCACCCACTACGCCGCGGTCAACCTGGCCGGCTTCTACTTCATCAGCCAGGCCATCGGCGGCGTGCCGGTGTGTCTGATCAACCCGGTGAAGGACTCCTTCTCTGGAGCCAACTTCCAGGCCGGCCAGCAGACCGTGGAGGGCTCCAACGCGCTGGCCTTCGTCCGCCAGCGCCACGGCCTGCCCAACGGCGACCTCGACCGGATCAAGCGGCAGCAGGCCTTCATGTCCAGCATGGCCAAGACCGTGCTGTCCGCCGGCACGCTGGCCAACCCGGGCAAGCTCAACAACCTGATCGAGGCCGTGAAGAAGGCCGTCGTCATCGACCAGGGCTGGGACGTGCTCCAGTTCGCCCAGCAGCTGCAGGGCATGAGCACCGGCAACATCAAGTTCGTGACGATCCCGATCGTCAGCATCACGCTGCAGACCCCGCACGACGGCGACGCCGTCCAGGTCGACCCCGGCCAGGTGCAGGACTTCGTGAAGCAGACGATCGCCACCGCCGGCGGCTCCACGACCAGCACCTCCGCGTCCGGCGCCGCCAGCCCCAAGACCGTCGACTACTCGGCGACCACTGTGGACGTCCGCAACGGCGCCGGCGTCTCCGGTCTGGCCAGCACCGTGCTGGAGAAGCTGGTCGGCAAGGGCTTCGGCCGCGGCGACACCGGCAATGCCAACGCCCGCAAGGCTTCCAGCGTCAACTACTCGTCGGCCGACAAGGCCGCCGCGCAGGCCGTGGCCAAGGCCCTCGGCGGCGTCCCGCTGGTCGCCGACGACTCCGTCACCGCTGGACACGTCCGGGTCTACCTCGGCACCGACTACAACACCAAGTACGGCTTCACCGGCAGCTCTTCGTTGCAGCTCAACACCTTCGCCGCGGCCGCGCAGACCAGCTCGTCAACCGCGCCCATCACCGCCGACGGCGTGCCCTGCATCAACTAGCACCGCATCAACCAGCACCGCCCCAGGAGTCATCCTTGCCGTTCGCGCTGGACAGCGAAGTGGCCGCTGCGCTGGCCGGCTTGCAAGCCGGCGACAACGGCCCCGAGACACCCGCCCCGCGTGGCGACTGGCAGTCCCGCCGGGCCCTCGTCAACGCCATGATGGCCGGCCTCAACTCCGGCCAGCCCGAGCACGCCGACGTCGTGCGGACCGACCACCAGGTCGGCGTGCCGGCCCGGTGGTACGCGCCGGCCGGCGGTGGTGGCGGATCCGCGGTCGTCTACCTGCACGGCGGCGGCATGATCGGCAGCTCGGTCGACCATTTCGATCGGACGATCGCCGGTACGTGGCCGACACCGGTGTGCCGATGCTGGCCGTCGACTACCGCCTCGCTCCGGAACATCCGCATCCCACGCCGGTCGAGGACTGTTACGCCGGCCTGACCTGGCTCGTGGAGCACGCCGCCGAGCTGAACGTCGACCCCGCCCGGATCGCGGTGATGGGCGACAGCGCCGGCGGCGGGCTGGCCGCCGGCACCACGCTGCTGGCCCGGGACCGAGGCCTGCCGGTGGCTCGGCAGATCCTCGTCTACCCGATGCTGGACGACCGCACCACCACGGACGATCCGGCGCTGGCGCCGTTCCTCGGCTGGTCCGCCGACGACAACTACACCGGCTGGCACGCCCTGCTCGGCGACGCCGCCGGCGGGCCCGAGGTGTCCTCGTACGCCGCCCCGGCCCGGGCGTCCGACCTGTCGGGCCTGCCACCGTCCTATGTGGAGGTCGGGGAGCTGGACCTCTTCCGTGACGAGTCCGTCGACTACGCCCGACGGATCGCCGCCGCCGGCGCCTCCGTCGAGCTCCACGTGCACCCCGGCTGCCCGCACGGTTTCGAGCTCATCGCGCCCGACTCCGCCGTCGCCCGGCGCGCACGGGCCGACCGACTCCGTGTGCTGAAAGGGTTTTAGCGCCGGCCCGTGGCCAGACCGCGCCCGACGAGGTAGTCGTAGCAGTTCTGGAGCAGCCAGTACATGTCGTAGTGCGAGCGGTCCATCTCCACGATGTTCCACTTCACCGACGGGTTGGCGCGGGCCACGCCGTCGACGTCGATCACGCCCTGGCCGTAGGGCACCATGTAGTCGTCCATGCCGGTGGCCGGCCCGTCCTTGATGTGGATGTACTCCAGCCGGCGGCCGAGCAAGCGCTCGACGGCGACGGGGTCGACGCCGCCGGTCTGCGCCCAGTAGGTGTCGAGCTCGATGACGACGCGGGGATCCAAGGCGTCCAACAGGATCCGATAGGCCTGGCGGCCGTTGAAGGAGTTGCGGAACTCGGCGAAGTGGTTGTGGTAGCCGATCCGCATGCCGTACGCGGCGGCGTTGACGACCGCCTCGTTGATCCGGTCCGCGCCGCGCAGGATGGCGTCGCGGGTGTCGAACTCCTCCGGCTCCAGGCTCCACACCAGGGTGTGCGAGCCCAGTGCCGCGTAGGTGTCGAGGATGGACTTGGCATCGTCGCCGGACGGGAACGGCGCGTGCGAGCTGCACAGCCCGAGCCCGAGGGAGTCGAGGCGCTTGCGCACCGCCGTCGGCGAGTTGTCGTACAGGTCGTAGCTTTCGATGGCGACGTAACCCATGGCCGCGACCTTGTTCAGCGTGCCGAGCAGATCCTGCTCGGCCTGGTCGTTCAGCGACCACATCTGCAGGGCGATCGGCGCCGGACACCTGCGGCCGGGGGCCGCACTCGCGGTGGCGGCCGGCAGCGCGGCGCCGGCCGCCAGCACAGCGGCCGACGTCAACATGCAGCGACGGCTGAGCGTCATGAGGACTCCTTCACAGGTGTCAAACGCCTGCCACTCCACCGGTCCCCGGGCCGACGGTCAAGTACGGGTGATCAATGGGGAACGTTTCAGTAGTACGGGCGTGGCCGCGGGCGCCCGACGACGAACCAGAGCAGGCTGCCCAGGAACGGCAGGCACAGGACCACCAGGATCCACAGGATCTTGCCGCCGCACCCGACGTCCGCGCCGAGAATGCTGAACAGCGCCGCCAGGAAGAGGACGACCAGGAAGATGCCCACGGCGATCAGGACGATCATGAGGCCGACCCCGATGCCCCGGGCGGCGAGGTCGTCGCTGATGGTGAAGGCCTGTGCGAGGTGTGCCATGACACGAAGCTATGGGCTGATCGGGTTACCCGGCATCGATCCTGCGTCGGAATGCGCAGTACGACTTTAGTCGAATGCCGGCATGGTCATGCCTCGCTGGAAGGGGAGGCCATGGGGATCTACGTGTCGGTCAGGGGCTGGCTGGAGTGCGACGAGAAGCAGCTCGCCGCCATCCGTGAGGTCATCGCGGCGCACGACGAGGGCTTCTACTCCGGCGGCTGGGGCTTTCCGGCCAAGCCGTTCAACTGGATCAGCTATGTCTTCTACGGCGGCGACATCCGCCACCTCTCGGTCGACTGGTTCCTGGGGCAGTTGGCCGCCATCGCCCGGATTCCCGCCTCTGACGAGGACAACGACCGCGTGCGCGGCCTGTTCTTCGCCAGCCACGAGCAGGACGGCCTGAGCGAATGGCAGGTCCGTGACGGCCAGGTCCTCGTCAGCGCCGGGGACGACCGGTATCGCTACTTGGACGAGTAGCGGTAGACGCCTGAGTCGCGGAGCTCGAAGCCGAGGCGCTGGTACAGGCGGTTGGCGGCCTCGCGGGAGGGCCGGGACGTCAGGTCGACGGTGCGGGCGCCGGCCTCGGTGGCGATGCGTAGGGCGGCCAGGGTCAACTCCTCGCCGACGCCCTGGCCGCGGGCCGAGGAGTCGACGACGACATCGTCGATGTGGGCCCGCAAGCCGGTGGGAATGGGGTACATCACCAGGGTGAGGGTGCCGACGATGCCGGTGGCGTCGCGGGCCACCAACACCGTGGTGGCCTCGTGGCCGGCGATGCCCGCCAGCGCCGCCTTGGACAGCGGCGCGGCGGAGCGGGAGAGCTGGGGCAGCAGCCGGGCGAAGGCGGCGGTCACCTCATCGGTGACGTCGGAAAGGACCTCGATCTTCACCGGCCCCACTGTGTCAGAAACGGGCTGCTGCGTCAGAACTACCGGGCCAGCAGCTGCTCGAACGGCACGAAGGTGTCGGCCGGCTTGGCCACCGAACGCAGGCCCAGGGCCCGGTCGGCGAGCTCGGCGCCGGCCTGGCGGACCCGGTCGTGCAGGGACGGGCTGCCGAAGTCGGACGAGGCGGCGTACACGCCGGTCGGGGTGACCTCGGCCCGCAGGTAGGCGAACATCGGGCGCAGCTGGTAGTCGAGCACCAGGGAGTGCCGCTCGGAGCCGCCGGTGGCGGCGATCAACACCGGCTTGCCGACCAGGGATTCCTTGTCCAGCACGTCGAAGAAGGACTTGAACAGCCCGCTGTACGAGGCGGTGAACACCGGGGTGACGGCGATCAGCGCGTCGGCCGAGGTGACCGCGGAGATGGCCGCGGACAGCTTGGGGCTGGGGAAGCCGGTCAGCATGTTGTTGGTGACGTCGACGGCGATGTCCCGCAGCTCGATCACCGTGATCTCGGCGTCGCCCAGCGCCTCACGGGTGGCGGCGGCGAGCTGGTCGGCCAGCAGCCGCGTGGAGGAAGGCTGGCTCAGACCGGCCGTCACGACGGCGATGGTGGTCACTAGTGCACCCTCTTCCGTGCAGACGCCGTCATGGCGTGTGTGGTAGGAACCAGGCGGAAGCCGGGGTGACGGCCTAGTGTGGTCGCCCTTCGAGGGCCTGCATGACACTGCCGCCCCCGGCTTCCCCGGAACCGCGAAGCGATGACAAGAGGACGCGCCGTAGAGCGCCGGTTAGTGACCACTCCGCTGTCGGTTCCCTCGCCTCCGCCTGGCGCCTGCCCCGAGTCACGAACGGAAAGGCGACGGGGTTGTCGCTGCCAGACGCGTTGTTCTTCGTCGGGATCGACTGGGCGGCGGCCGAGCACGCCGTATGCGTGCTCGATCCCACCGGCCGTAAAGTCGCCGCGTTCACCATCGCCCACACCGCCGCCGGGTTCGCCGAGCTGGTCCGCAAGCTGGGCAAGCTCGCCGACTGCGAGCGGGCGCCGGTCGCGATCGAACGCCCGGACGGCCGCCTGGTCGACACGCTGCTGGAAGCCGGCTATCCGGTGGTGCCGGTCAAACCGAACGCGATCAAGACCTGGCGTGAAGCCGAGGTGCTCTCCGGCGCCAAGTCCGACCCCGGCGACGCCCACGTCATCGCCGACTACCTTCGAGTCCGCGCCCACCGGCTGCGGCCGGCGACGCCGTTCTCCAGCCACACCAAGGCCTTGCGGGCCACCGTGCGCAGCCGCACTGACCTCGTCGAGGCGCGCGTGGCCGCGATCAACCAGCTCGGCGCGCTGCTCGACGCGCACTGGCCCGGCGCCAAAGCGATCTTCGCCGACATCGAGTCCGCGATCGCCCTGGCCTTCCTGACCCGCTACCCGACCGCGGCCTCGGCCGCCCGCCTGACCGAGAAACAGCTGGCCGCGTTCTGCGCCAAACAGGGCTACTCCGGCCGCAAACCCGCCGCGGTCCTGCTGGCCCGTCTGCGTGACACCCCGGCTGGCATGACCGATCCCGTTACCTGCCACGGCGTCCGTGACGCGGTCCTGGCTCAGGTCGGCGTACTCACCGCGCTCAACACCGCGATCAAGAACCTGGACCGCTCGATCGCCGAGCAGATGGACACCCACCCCGACGCGGAGATCTTCCGGTCCTTCCCCCGCGCCGGCACCATCAACGCCGCACAGATCCTCGCCGAGTGGGGCGACGCCCGCGAAGCGTTCGGCCATCCCGACGCCATCGCCGCGCTGGCCGGCATCACCCCGGTCACCAAGGCCTCCGGCAAGCAACGCGGTGTCAGCTTCCGCTGGGCCTGCAACAAACGGCTGCGCACCGCGATCACCACCTGGGCGGCGAACAGCCGCTTCTCCAGCGACTGGGCCGCCGACATCTACAACCGCGCCCGCGCCGAGGGAAAGGACCACCCCCACGCCACCCGCATCCTCGCCCGCGCCTGGATCCGCGTCATGTGGCGCTGCTGGCAAAACAACACGCCCTACGACCCCATCCTGCACGGCGCAGCCCGACGCCAGGCCGAACACCAGATCGCGGCCTGACTTTGATCTTGAGGTTGACACAAGAGGTGTCATGCGGACACCTTCTTCTGCAGCAAGGAAGCGTGGGTGGGGGCGTCGGGCACGTGGGCGGGCCGCTTGGCGTCGAGCTCCTTGCGGAGCACGGGAACGATCTCGCCGAGCAGGTCGAGCTGCTCCAGCACGGTCTTGAGCGGCAGGCCGGCGTGGTCCATCAGGAACAGCTGGCGCTGGTAGTCGCCGAAGTGCTCGCGGAAGGTCAGCGTCTTGTCGATGACCTCCTCCGGGCTGCCGACGGTCAGCGGGGTCTGCGAGGTGAAGTCCTCCAGCGAGGGCCCGTGCCCGTACACCGGCGCGTTGTCGAAGTACGGCCGGAACTCGCGCACGGCGTCCTGGGAGTTGCGGCGCATGAAGACCTGCCCGCCGAGGCCCACGATGGCCTGGTCGGCCGAGCCGTGCCCGTAGTGCTCGAACCGCTGCCGGTACAGCTGGATCAGCTGCTGGAAGTGGTAGGTGGGCCAGAAGATGTGGTTGGCGAAGAAGCCGTCGCCGTAGTAGGCGGCCTGCTCGGCGATCTCGGGGCTGCGGATGGAGCCGTGCCACACGAACGGCGGCACGCCGTCGAGCGGGCGGGGCGTGGAGGTGAACTCCTGCAACGGCGTGCGGAACTTGCCGGACCAGTTCACCACGTCCTCGCGCCACAACTTGTGCAGCAGCGCGTAGTTCTCGATGGCCAGCGGGATGCCCTGGCGGATGTCCTTGCCGAACCAGGGGTACACCGGCCCGGTGTTGCCGCGGCCCATCATCAGGTCGACCCGGCCGTCGGCCAGGTGCTGCAGCATCGCGAAGTCCTCGGCGATCTTCACCGGGTCGCTGGTGGTGATCAGCGTGGTCGCGGTGGACAGGATGATCTTCTCGGTCCTGGCCGCGACGTAGCCGAGCATGGTGGTGGGCGACGAGGGCACGAACGGCGGGTTGTGGTGCTCGCCGGTGGCGAACACGTCCAGCCCGACCTCCTCGGCCTTGAGCGCGATCGTGACCATCGCCTTGATCCGCTCGGCCTCCGTCGGCGTGACGCCGGTGGTGGGGTCGGCCGTCACGTCGCCGACGGTGAAGATTCCGAACTGCATGTCCGTCGCTCCTCTCGACTCGTCCAGTACTTGAACTCTCAACTACTGGACGCTCGACAGTATTCCACGGTCAGCAGGGGTCCGTGGGGGAGTCCTCGCTCACATAGGTCCGCCACTCGGCGTCGCTGACCGGGGTGCCCCGCGTCGCGCACACCTGCCGGGCCACGGCCTCGGGATCGGTCTGCCACAAGGAGTTCGGCGCGTTGGCCACGCCCGCGGCCACGCTGCCGCCACGCGGATCGAACGTCACCGCCGTCACGTTGTCGGTCGGGCCGGACAGGGTTGCCGACGGCTGGGGCGCGTGCGGGTCGCTGACGTCCCAGATGGACACCGTGCGGTCCCAGCTCGCGCTGGCCAGCGACTTGCCGTCGGCGCTGAAAGCCACCGAGGTGACGGTGTTGGTGTGGTCGGTCAAGGCGCTGACCTGCGATGGAGCGCCGCCGACGTCCCACAGTTCGACGGCGTGGTCCTCGCCGCCGGTGGCCAGCAGACGGCCGTCGGCCGACAGCGCGATGCCGCGGATCGGGGCCGGCCGGCTGGTGGCGATCCGGTACCTGCTGACCGGATGCACCGGATCGGACACGTCCCACAGCCGCGCCGAGCCGTCATAACTGCCGCTGGCCAGGGTCTTCCCGTCGGCGCTGAACGCCAGCGAGCTCACCCCGTCGGTGTGCTCGGTCAGCGGCTGCCCGATCGGCGTCACCCGTCTCGCGTCCGTCACGTCCCATAGTCTAATCAGGTGATCGTCACCAGATGTGACAATCATCTTTCCGGACGGATCGAAGACCACCGCCTCCAGCTGCCCGGTGGAGGCCGGCACGCTGGACAGCAGGGTCGGATGAGCGGGATCGGAGACGTCCCAGAGCCGGGCCGTGTGGTCGTAGCTCACACTGGCCAGCGTCTTCCCGTCCGGACTGAACGCCACCGAGGTCACCGGGCCGCTATGGCCGCTCAGGGTGGCCAGGGCCGTCGGACGGCGCGGGTCCGACGTGCCCCACAACCGCACGGTGCCGTCGTAGTGACCGCTGGCCAGTACCTTGCCCGTCTTGTCGAAGGCCACGCCCCAGCCGGACTGCGCATGCCCGTTCACCTCGGCGGCCCGCACGTCCCACACCGACACGCACCAGTTGGCGGCCCCGGTCGCCACCGACGAGCCGTCCGGGCTGAACGCCACCGCGCGGATGGTCGCCGGGGCCGTGAACGAGGCGACCTGGGCGCCGCCGGCCAGGTCCCAGAGCCGGGTGATGTGGTCGTCGCCGCCGGCCGCGACCGTCCGGCCGTCGGGGCTGAACGCCACGGCCTCCAGGAAGCTGGTGGCGCCGGTGAACGTCGACACCAGGCCGCCGGCGGTGTCCCAGACGCGGACCGTCTCGTCGTAGCTGGCGCTGGCCACCCGGTGGCTGTCCGGGCTGAACGCCACACCCGTCACGGCGTTGGCATGCCCGGTGAGGACGCCGGCCGGCGCGCCGGTGGCGGCGTTCCACAGCCGCACGGTGTTGTCGTAGCTGCCGCTGGCCACCAGCTTGCCGTCGGGGCTGTAGGCGATCGAGGTGACGGTCTTCTCGTGTCCGTTGAGGACTCCGGCCGGCTCGATCTGACGACCGTCCACTTGCCACAGTCGAACCGTCTTGTCCCCACTGGCCGAGGCCAGGCGCTTGCCGTCGGGGCTGAACGCCAGCGCGAACACGCTGTCCGTGTGCCCCTTGGCCACCGCGAGCTGGGCCGGGCTGCGCGGATTGCTGAGGTCCCACAGGATTATCGACCCGTCGGCGACGCCGGCGGCCAGCAGCTTGCCGTCCCGGCTCAGCGCAACGCCGTAGGCCGCGCTCGGCACCTGAACCGTCGCGACCTCGGTGCGGGTGCCGGCGTCCCACAGCCGGACCGACTTGTCCTTGCTGGCGCTGGCGAGGAGATTTCCCCCGTACGACAAGGCCGTCACGCCGTCGGTGTGCCCGAGCAGCCGGGTCGTCGCCGGCACACCCGACGCGGTCAGCAGACTGCCGCGGGCCTCCGTCGTCGGCGAGGTCCGGTACGCCACCAGGCTCAGCTGCGCCGCCAGCGCGGGATCGGCCGCCAGCAGGGAATTCGCCCGCAGCGCCACCTGTCTGGACATGGCGTCGGCCCGTTCCTGCAACGCCGTGTTGCGTTCCACGAAGGCAAAAACCATCGAGGCCACGGCCACCAGCAGCAGCACCGTCAGCGCCGCCACCAGCTGCCGCAGCCGCCGGGTCCGCCGCACCGCCGCCTGCTGCTCGGCGGCCTCGCGGGAACGGCTGGCGTCCAACAGTTCCCGCTCGATCGGGGCGAGGGTGCCGTCGTCCGGCGCCCAGTTCAGGGCGATCGCCAGCTTCGCGCCCCGATACAGCCCCGAGGCGTCGCGGCCGTCCCGCTGCCACGACCGGGCGTCCCGCGCCAGCTGCTGGTGCAGCCGCAGGCCCTCGCGATTGGCGGCCACCCACCCGCAGCCGTGGCCACGAGCGCAGCAACGCCTCGTGGCTGATCTCCGCGGTGTCCTCGTCCACCGTCACCAGCCGCGCCCGGGCCAGCGCGTCCAGCACCGCCGCCGCGGTCTCCGGGTCGGCGGCGCCCTCGATCAGACCGGCCCGGTCCACCCGGGCCCGCGTCACCTCGACGCCCTCGCCGACGTGCACCATGCGCAGCAGCAGCCGTCGCACGAGGTCCCGTCCGTCCCATCGAACCGGGCATACGTGGCGTCGGCCGTGGTGGCGTGTCCCTTGGAATACGTAACGGGCTACATTTCAACTGAACTTTAAACCCCGAGCTGACCCGGAAGAGAAAGGGGGGGTTAGAATACCGGGCCTTCCTGCCCTATTGTCAGTGTGGCGGCAGCTCTTTCACCCACACCACCTAACTTACTTAAGACCGCATCTAGATTTAACCAAACAAAGAAGACTAGAAGGGATAGGCGTAAGTTACTATTGGTGTTACCCGCCAGTGACAAACCTAGTCATTTTGCCGGTTCGCGCCCTAGGACTTGCTGATACCTGCTAACTATACAGATCTAGCTTATCGCCTTTCACGGGTCCTCCTCGGCCCCGAGATCGCGCAGCAGCACGTCGCTCAGGCCCGGCTCCAGCTCCAGGCCGGCCAGCGCCGCCGGCCGCTCGATCGCCTCCCGCAGGGCCGACGCCGTCATCGGGCCGACCACCACCGCCCGTTCGAGCGAGGCCAGCAGCTCCGGGAAGCGGGCGCAGTGCCCGTAGAAGTCGGCGCGCACCCCGTAGACCACGGCCGCGTTCAGCGCGGTCAGGGCCGCCACGAAGATCCGGCGCTGGGCCTCGTCCTCGCACTGCGTGAACAGCTCCTCGAACTGGTCGATCACCACCACCAGCCGCTCCGACCCGTCCAGCACGCCGGCCAGCTCGCCCGGGTCGTCCTGCATGATCGCCAGCAGCTCCGACGGCGGCCGGCCGGTGGCCTGGGCCAGCGACGAGGCCAACGCCTCCACCGGCTTGTTGCCCGGCGTGAACAGCAGCCACGACCAGCGGCGCGGCGTCGCCAGGTCCATGCCCTCGACCGTCGGCACCAGGCCGGCCCGCAGCAGCGAGGACTTGCCCGAGCCGGACGCGCCCACCACCGCCACCGGGCCGTCCCGGCGCGGATCGCCGAGCCGGTCCACCAGCGTCGCCGTCAGCTGCTCACGTCCGAAGAAGTACTGCGCGTTGCCCACCGAGAACGCCAGCAGCCCCGGGTACGGGCTGCGACCCTCCCGGGCCGGCGTCGGTGGCTCCTCCTTGGGCAGCGTCACCGTGACCCGCGGCGTCGGGCGGCCCAGCACCGGGTCGTTGGCCAGGATCTGCTGGTAGACCGCCTGCACCTCGGTGCCCGGATCCACGCCCAGCTCCGCCGCCAGCAGCCGGCGCAGCCGGTCATGGTGCTCCAGCGCCTCCGCCTGCCGCCCGCCCCGGTACAGGGCGATCATGTGCAGGGCTCGCAACCGCTCGCGTAGCGGATTGTCCTCAACGGTCGTTCGCAGGTCGACGACCACTTCGGACTCCCGGCCCAGCGACAGCAACGTCTCCGCCCGGTCCTCGATCGCCGCCAGCCGCAGCTCCTCCAGATGCTGCCGCTCGCTCTCCGCGAACGGTCCCGGCACCCCGGCCAGCGGCTCGCCCTGCCACAGCCGCAGGCCCTCGTCCCACTGCGCGATCGCCCGCTCCACCTCGTTGGCCGCCCGCGCCTGGCCCGCCTGCTGGAACGCGTGCTCGAACCGCCACACGTCCAGGTGCTCCGGCTCCAGCGCCAACCGATACCCCGAGCCCACGCTCGTCAGCACGCTGTCGCGGGACCGCGCCTTGCGATCCCCCGCCAGCGTCTGCCGCAACTTCGAGACGTAGGTGTGGATGATGCCCCGCACGCTGTCCGGGGGTTCCTCGCCCCACACCCCGTCCACCAGCTCGGTCCGCGACACCACCTGATTGCGCCGCACCGCCAGCTGCGCGAACAGGGCCCGTTGCTTCGGTGGCCCCAGCTCCAGCTCGCGTCCGTCGATCTCTGCGTGCAGCGCGCCCAGGAGCTTGACCAGCAGCATGGCTGCATCCTATGGCGCGCGCTGTGTTCCCGTGCGCGCGAGGCGTTCCGGAGTTATCGTCGGTGGGTGCGCACGGTGCGGGTGGCTCGGGTCTACGACGATCCCAGCCCCGACGACGGGGTTCGGGTGCTGGTCGACCGCCTCTGGCCGCGCGGACTGCGCAAGGACCTGGCCCAGCTGGACAGCTGGTGCCGCTCCGTCGCCCCGTCCGATGAACTGCGCATCTGGTACGGCCACGACCCCTCCCTGTTCGAGGAGTTCGCCGAGCGCTACCGCGCCGAGCTCAAGGCCGCCGATCGGCAGACGGCGTTGCAGGGGCTGATCGAGACGACCGGCACGTTGACCTTGCTGACTGCCACCAAGGCCTTGGAGATCAGCAACGCCGCGGTGCTGGCCGATGTGCTGCGGTCGATGGTCTAAGCGCGACGGAGCGTCAGTTCGAACGGGGTGAATCCGTGTGAACGGTAGAACGCGATTGCCGTCTCGTTCGCGGCGAAGGCCGTCACGCGGAATTCGGTGGCCTCATTTCGTTCGGCCCACGCGGTGAATTCGGTGACCAGCGCGGAACCGGCGCCGGTGCGGCGGAACTGCTCGCCGACCCGCATGCTCTCCAGGACGGCGATGCGCGCGCCCGGGCGGATCTCGCTGGTCCGCAGCCGGCCGACCAGATGGCCGGCCGGCGTGCCGTCCGCCCTGGCCAGCAGGCACAGTCCGGCGCTGTCGCCGATCACGTCGCGGTAGTAGGCCGCGCCGTGCCGGCGCGGCCAGTCGGCGTCCATACGCGGGTCGTGCCGCCCGCCGTCCTCGGCGAACAGCGCGCCCACGGACGTCACCAGTTCGGGAATCAGTTCTTCGGTCGCTTCGACGATTGTCGTGGCCATGAAACGACCGTAGCCGATTCCATTAATCATGTAAATTAATCCTCGAACGTGACCTCCGGGGGCGGGCGGCGGAAGCCGCGGGTGAGGTAAGTGAGGTAGCAGACGCCGAGGGCGAGCCAGATGAGGCCGAGGGTGATGGCGGTGCCGTCGAGGTGGACGAGCAGCCAGAGGTCGACGGCGGCGCCGACGACGGGCACCACGAGGTTGCGCAGGACGGAGCCGCGCTGGCGGAGCCACAGGGCGATGACGGAGAGGTTGACGAAGGTGAAGGCGGTGAAGGCGCCGAAGTTGATGAACGAGGTGGAGGTGGTGACGTCGAGGGCCAGCGCGCCGAGGCCGATCAGTCCGATGAGGACGATGCCGAAGACGGGGGTCTCCAGCTTCGGTTGCAGGTAGCCGAAAAAGCGCTTGGGCAGCACGCCGTCGCGGCCCATGGCGAACATGAGGCGGGACGCGCCGGCCTGGGCGGCGATGCCGGAGGCGAACTGGGCGACCATGAGCCCGGCCAGGAAGACGGCGGCGAACAGGGTGCCGCCGATGTCGGTGGCGATCTCGAACGCGGCCGAGGACTCGTCGTGGAAGGTGGCGCCGGGATGCACGAGCTGCGTGGCGTAGGCCAGGATCACGAACAGCACGCCACCCAGCAGTGCGGTCAGCAGAATGGCGCGGGGAATGGTCTTGCGCGGCTCGAAGGTCTCCTCGGTTAGCGTGGTCACGGCGTCGAAGCCGAGGAACGAGTAGGCGGCGATGGCGGCCCCGGCGGAGATGCCGCTGAACGAGGAGCCGTTGTGGTAGAAGGGAACCCCGCTGAACAGGCTCGGGGCGTGGCCGAACGACAGGATCACGAAGAACAGGATCACCAGCATCTGGAACGCCATCAGCAGGAAGTTGGCGGTCACCGCGACCCGGATGCCCAGCACGTTCAACTCGGTCGTGAGAATGATGAAACCCAGCACCCACAGCCAACTCGGCACCGACGGGAACTGGGCGGACATGTAGGCGGCGCCGATCAGCCAGATCACCATCGGCAGGAAGAAGTAGTCCAGCAGCACCGCCCAGCCGACCAGGAAGCCGACGCGGGAGTCGATGGCCTTGCGCACGTAGGTGTACGCGGAGCCGGCGACCGGGAACTCGGAGGCCATCCGTCCGTAGCTGGCCGCGGTGAACAGCATCGCCACCGTGGCCAGGAGATAGGCGGTCGGCACCGTCCCGTCGGTGGTGGTGGCGACGATGCCGTACGTGCCGAGCACGATCAGCGGCGCCATGTAGGCGAGTCCGAAAAGGACAACGCCACGCAGGCGCAGATGCGGGGTGAGGGTAACGGTCATCGCGGGTCACCTCCACCCGGCCGCCACCGGCCGGGGTCGATCCTGCCCTGGTACAACGGAAGTTCGATCGGCGCGTCACCGTCACGGAACTGGTCCCACATGCGGTTCACGCCGGCGGTGCCGCGCCGGCGAACCCGGGCCACCTCGTCGACGTCCAGTGTCACGGCGAGCACGGCCGGGTCGGCGCCGGCCGTCTCGGCCAGCACTTGGCCCTCGGGCCCGACCACCACGCTGCATCCGACGCCGAACGGCCCGGCCACGTTGAGGCTGACCACAAAAACCTGGTTGACGATGGCATTGGCCCGCGCCAGCACCAGTTCCTGCGCGCGGTCGGGCGTGGTCGTCTGCACGGGGTTGAGCACCACGTCGGCCCCCATCCACGCCAGGTGCCGGGTCAGCTCCGGGAACCACGCGTCGTAGCAGATGGAGAAGCCGACGCGGCCGGCGTCGGGGATGTCGAAGACGACGAACCGGTCGCCCGGGTCGTACGGCTCGTACGGCCGCCACGGGAAGATCTTGCGGTACGACGCGACCAACGAGCCGCCGGGGGAGAAGGCCAGGGCGGTGTTGAACACCTCGCCCGACGGCCCCCGCTCGCAGACGGTGCCGGGAACCAGCCAAATGCCCAGGTCGCCGGCCATCTCGGCCAGCCGGCGGGTGCGCGGGCCGCTCAACGGCTCGGCGGTGTCGCGCGGGTTCTCCGCCCCGCACAGGTGCAGCTCGGGGTACATGACCAGGCGGGTGCCCGGGTGCTCGGCCAGCACGGCCGCCACCTCGTCGGCGAAGGTGTCGAGCGGCCGGTCGAACGGCACCGGTTCGGCCTGCACCAGCACTGTGGACAGCACGGCGGCTCCTTCCGCGTTGTCGGCAAAATAGTCCAGGTTGAACACTTTCACAAGACTGTTCAAAATGAGCGCTTTTGGCCGGTAGGGTGACGGCCATGGACGGCCTGAGCGCGCCCGCGCTGACCGGTATCCGCAGGTTGTCCGCGCTGGACACGGTGCGGGCGCGGATCGCGCTGGCTGTCGAGCTCGGGCTGCTGGCGCCGGGCGAGGCGCTGCCGCCGGGGCCGGAGATCGCCTCCGCGCTCGGGGTCGGCGAGATCACCGTGCGCCGGGCCCTCGTGTCGCTGTGCTCGGACGGCGTGCTCGTGCGGCGGCGCGGTCGGGGCGGCGGGACGTCGGTCGCCGCCGAGCCAGCCTTGGGCGTGGTGGCGGAGATCGCCGCCTACATCGGCGCCGGGGCCGAGGTGCACGAGCTCATCGATCACCGGCTGGCGCTGGAGACCGGGCTGGTCCATCTGGCGGCGATCCGGCGCGCCGACGACGCCGTGCCGGCGATGGAGGAACTGGTGCGGCGTATGGAAAAGGCGTCTGGCTGGGCCGAGTTCCACGAACTCGACGCGCGGTTCCACGCCACGGTGGTCGAGGCCAGCGGCCTGACCGCGACCGAGCGGTATGGCGAGGTCGTGCGGGAGCTCTACCGCTACTACCTGCCGTATCCCTTGGAATACCTACGCGAATCCAACCGTGAGCACGCAGAGCTCGTCGCGGCGATCGACCGCCGGGACGCCGTTTCCGCGGTCGAAGTCACGTGCCGGCACGTCGAAGTGCTGCACGAGACCATGTTGTCCAGACATTCCCGTTAGTTCCCACACTCTGGATGCGCTTCCCTCGCCGTGGCCGGCATTGTTAGGCATACGGCCATGCGCTTGCACATCCTCGCGTTGGCCGTCGCGGCCCTCGTCCCCGCCCTGCCGGCCACCGCGGCCGCCGCCGAGCCGTCGCTGCCGCCGCTGACCGTGCTCACCGACGCTCCTGGGGCCGGGAAGGGCGACATCTTCCTCACGCCGACCTCCGCCGACGGCAAGTACGCCAACGGCGTGGCCATCCTCAGTCCCGACGGCAGGAAGACCGTGTGGTCGCACGCCGTGCCGGCCGGCCTGTCGGCGGCCGACTTCCGCAAGCAGAACTACCGTGGCCGGCCGGTGCTGACCTGGTGGGAGGGCAAGGGTTTAGGCGGGTTGGCGGTCGGCGTCGACCAGATGTACGACGCGGGCTATCACAAGATCGGCGAGGTGCGGGCGGGCAACGGCTATCAGGCCGACGGGCACGAGTTCGTCATCACGCCGCGCGACACCGCCCTGGTCCTGGCCTACAAGCAGGCCACCGCCGACCTCACCGCGATCGGCGGCCCGCCGCGGCAGCAGGTGCTCGACGGCGTCGTGCAGGAGATCGACATCGCCACCGGGAAGGTGCTTTTCCAGTGGGACAGCAGCGATCACGTGCCGTACTCGCAGAGCGAGCAGGCGTTGCCGGCCTCGCCGGACACACCGTGGGACTGGTTCCACATCAACGCCGTCAAGCCGGACGGCGACAATCTGCTGCTGGACGCCCGGAACACCTGGGCCGCGTATGAGGTTTCCCGCCGGGACGGCCGGATTCTGTGGCAGCTGGGCGGAAAGGCCAGTTCGTTCCGGCCGGCCGGGGCCGAGCTCAACGCCGCCGGTGCGCTCGTCGCGTGGCAGCACGACCCGGAGCCGTTGGGCAACGGCTACTACAGCTTCTTCGACAACGAGTCCGCCGGGGTCGCCAACACCGGCAGCGGGGCTGTCTCCGAGTACGACCACAGCCGGGTCGCCGTGGTGAAGGTGGATCCGGCCAAGCACACGGCCACCTTGGTGCGGGCCTACAACCAGCCCGCCGGGCTGCTCGCGACGTCGCAGGGCAACGCGCAGCCCGAGCCGGGTGGGCAGACGTTCGTCGGTTGGGGCGCGCTGCCGTACCTGTCCGAGTTCGACCGGCACGGGGCCGTGGTGTTCGGCGCCAAGTTCCCGGCCGGCGTGAACACCTACCGCGCCTACCGTTTCGACTGGCGGTGAACCACTGCGCCGGCCGCCCCTGGGGGGACGGCCGGCGCAGTGTCGCAGGCTCAGCCGCCGACCTGGGAGGCGGCGGTCCGAGCGCGGGACATGAACTGGTTGTACGCGCCGTTCTGGTACGTCGTCCACGGCGTCCAGTTGGTGCCGTTGGACGAGATACGGGCCGTCTGCTGCGCGGCGGTGACCGGGTTGAAGGCCTGGTCGTCCGAGACCTCGCTGTGCCACTTGGAGTTGATCTGCCAGACGCCGCGGTCGCGGCTGCAGTCGGTGTTGATCAGCACCGCCTTGGTCCAGCCCTGGCTCTCGGCCAGCGCCACCGCGATGGAGATGATCAGGCCGTTGCCGTGCAGGCCGCCGTTGTTGCGGGCGTACTGGGCGATCTGCTTGTCGGACAGGTGGGTTCCGGCCAGTGTGCTCTTCTGCGTGCACAGCGGGGCGGCCGGCGAGGCCACCGCGGCCGGCGTGGTGCCGGCGGTCGCCAGTGGCGCGGCGGCCAGGAGTCCGCTGAGCACGAGCCCGGAAAGCGCGACAAGGCGCGTAGAAACCTTCGCCATGATGTTTCCTCACAGTCATCGCAGGGGTAATGACGTGATTCACGTGGCGGCGTCCGCCCATCCTGACAGCGAACGATCCTCGGGCGAAGCGTTCACCCTTGACAGATTTGGTCTAGACCAGAAGGGGTGGCACAGAAAAACGCCACCCCGGCCGGAAAGCCGGGGTGGCGTCTGGTACTGCCGGTGAATCAGCCGGCGACGGGCGCCGGCGGGGCGGCGCAGGTGGCGTCGGAGACGTTGCCAGGCTTACGGGTCGGCAACGTTCCAGTGCTGAGGTAGTTGCCCAGCACGGTGTTCACGCAGGTGTCCGCGCTCGGCGTGACGCCATGGGTGATGGCGCCGTTCACGGTCAGCAGCGCGGAATGCGCATACCGCTGGCGCAGTGCCATGCTGCCGGACGGCGGGGCGACGCCGTCGAGCTCGTTCTGCAGCAACAGCACGCTGCCCACGCCGTACCCGAGCACCGGCACCGGGTTCGAGGCCTTGACCGGCCACACCCGGCACGGGGCGTTGAACCAGGTGTTGCCCCACGTGATGTCCGGTGCCTGGGCCGCGCTCGCCACGGCGTTGGCGCGCCACGTCGACCAGTCGGCCGGCCACGGGGCGTCGGTGCAGACCTCGGACAGCAGCGCGGCGTAGATGTTGTCACTGCCGCGCTGGTAGAACTGTGTGTACAGGCCCTGCAACGCGGTGGCGTCGCCGGTGTGCACGTAGCCGGCGAACAACCCGCCGAGCGTGGGCCAGAACGCCTCGTAGTACGGCGTCAGCGTGAGCAGGTCGGTCAGTTCGGCCGGCCCGATCAGGCCGTTGGCCGGCTGCGCCGTCACCTTGGCCAGCTGCGCGTTCCACACCTGCTTGATGGCGTCCCGCGTGGCGCCCAGGTGGTAGGTGGCGTCATTGGCCGCCAGCCAGTCGAAGAAGAGGTAGAAGTTCCGCTGAAGATTGGCGTTCTGGTCCAGGTCGGCCGCCCGGTACCAGACCTCGTCCGGGTTGATCGCGCTGTCCAGCACCAGACGCTTGACGGTCAGCGGGTGCAGGGTGGCGTACACCTCGGCCACATAGGTGCCGTAGGACTGGGCGTACAGGCCGACCTGGTTGACGCCGAGCGCCGCGCGCACGTCGTCCAGGTCGGCGGCGACGTCGGTGGTCCTCATGTGCTGCAACAGATCCGAGTGCGTGTTGGCGCACGCGGTGGCGTAGCCCTGCACGCGGTTGAGCCAGTTGACCTCGTTGGTCGGCGCGGTCGGCGCGTAGCCCGGCCGGTTGAACGAGTTGTAGCCCGGGTCGCACGACAGCGCGGGCACGCTGGGCGCGATGCCGCGGCGGGCGATGCCGATCCAGTCGTAGCCGTCCGCGCCGGGCAACTGCTGCCCGAGCAGCGAGGACTCGTAGCCGGCCCCGGCCAGCGGGTCCGGGGCGGTCAGCATGACGCCCTGATAGGCGCTGGATGCCTTGTGCGCCACCCGAGACAGCGCGAGCGTGATCTTCGCGCCGCCGGGGTTGGCGTGGTCGAGCGGCACCTGGAGCGTGCCGCACTGGGCGCCGGCTCCTGCCAGCGTCGTGTCCTGGCAGGCGCCCCAGCCGATGGTCTCGTGGGGCAGGGTCGCGCCGACAGCGGCCGCGTTGCCCATGGTGATCACTGCCGTCACGACGACGGCGGCAGCGGACAGCATGCGTCTCACCAGTAATTGCCTCTCTCACGGTGGTTCCCGTGATCACCGTAGGCAGCGCGACTGTGCGCGTGCGCGATCCCGGTCGGTTTCGGGTCATGTTTTGTTCCCGTACGGACAGCGGCGCTAGGGTGCGGGAATGACCGCGGGCATTCTGGGTGGCCTCGTCGCCGGACTGGACTTTCCGGACTGGGTGCGCTGGATCGGCCTGGCGCCGCTGGCCGCCGGCGCCCTCGTGGCGTGGCCGGCCCGTCGCGAGCGCGGCCCCCGCCTCGGGGTCGGGCTGGCGCTGGCCGGGGCCGGGCTGCTCGTCCTGCTCGCCGGCTGAGAAAACCGCGATCGCGGTTTACGGAATTGTCTTTGCCGCCGTGAATTCCGCCCCGCAGAAAACTCGCTGCAACCCGCTGAGCCGCCGTGCGCGTGTTCACTGATGGAAGCGAGGACACGGAGGGGACATGGCCGATCGCGACATCGCGTTCGCGCAGTTCGTCACGGCCAAAGCCGACGGCCTGCAACGCACGGCGTACCTGCTGTGCGGTGACTGGCACCGTGCCGAGGACCTGACCCAGGTGACGTTCACCAAGCTCTACCGGCAGTGGCACCGCCTGACCGACCTGGGCGCGCTGGACGGCTATGCCCGCAAGGTGCTGGTCCGCGTGTTCCTGTCGGAGCGGCGACTGGGCTGGTTCCGCCGTGAGCACGTCACCGCCGAGCACGCCGACCAGCCGGAACAGGGCGGGGACCGGCCGGAGGACCGCCTGATGCTGCTGGCCGCGCTACGGCGCGTGCCGGCGGGGCAACGGGCGGTGCTGGTGCTGCGGTACTGGGAGGACATGTCCGTCGAGGACACCGCCCGGCTGCTGGAGTGCTCCGAGGGCACGGTCAAGAGCCAGGCCGCGCGCGGGTTGCAGACCCTGCGCGCACTGCTGAACGTGACACCACTGAGCCCGAGGAGGGGCGCGTGAACGAGCAGGACCTGCGGGAAGCACTCCAGGACGCGA
>NZ_KK037166.1:1946696-1956840 GCF_000568255.1 Kutzneria sp. 744 | reverse complement strand
GACTGGGACCGGAACACGTGGAGCTACCAGGCGGTCGAGCCGGTGGCCCCGGCCGGCGGCGGCATCGGCGCCGGGCGGCTGATCGTGGAGGTGTACGGGCCGGGCAACCAGATCCCCGCCGACTCGTGCGCGATGGCCAGGGCCTTCTGGGGCGTCGGCGGCGACTGCGAGGAGGTCCAGGTGGTCGGCAAGCACATCGGGCTGGTCCAGCACACCGCCGACGGCCGCGTCGATTCCCTGGCGGCGTACCGATATCCGGACGGCACGGTGGTGTACCTGGCGCAGAGCGCCAGCATCTACCAGGCCGGCACGGCGGCGCTGCCCAAGCCGCCGCTCACCGACGCCCAGCTGGTCAACCTCGTGCTCACCCCGGGGTTCAAGGTGGCCTGAGGATTTCGTTGGGACGAACGGGCCTTCGTGTGTCAACCTGATCGCCGACAGCGGACGATCAAGGGGGCACGGTCATGGAGAAGATCCCGACGATCTTCGAGCGGGACGGCCGGTTCCACGTCGTCGACCGCCCGCGCGCCGACTGCGCGTGGGTGTTCGACGGCGAGGGCGTGGCGACGGAGAAGCTGGACGGCACCAACGTCCGGCTGACCGTGCGCTGCGGCACCATCGTCCGGGTCGAGAAGCGGCGCAACCCGAACAAGGAGCAGAAGGCGCGCGGCATCGTCGACGGCTGGTACGTCGACGCCGGCCCCGAGGACAAGTGGATCATGGCGGCGGCCGACGGCACGGACGTGTCGGCGTGGCCCGACGGCGAGCATTCGTGCGAGGCGATCGGGCCGCGCGTGCAGGGAAACCCGCTGGGGCTGGACAAGCACGTCTGCGTGCCGTTCAACCTGAGCGCGCCGGTGTACGCCGACGTGCCGCGGGACTTCGCCGGTCTGCGGGCGTTCCTGGCCACTGTGGACAGTGTCTACTCGCCGGGCAACCCGGCCGAGGGACTGGTGTTCCACCACTCGGACGGGCGGCGGGCGAAGATCAAGCGCAAGGACTTCGGCCCGTGAGAGTTGCCTCCTTGAGAGTGCACTATCCGCGCACGCCGCACCTGCCGTGGTCGCCGGGGGCGACGGCCGACGACGTCCGGACCACCGACCTGTCGGGGTTGGCCGGGCGCGAGGTCGTCGTCACGGAGAAGCTGGACGGCGAGAACACCACGCTCTACCGCGACGGCCTGCACGCCCGGTCGCTGGACTCGGCCCACCACCCGTCGCGGGCATGGGTGAAGTCCTTGCACGGCAGTGTGGCGAGCGCGATCCCCGAGGGATGGCGGGTGTGCGGCGAGAACATGAACGCCCGCCACTCCCTGGGCTACGACGACCTGGACAGCTGGTTCTACGCCTTCTCGGTGTGGGCGGGGGAGCGTTGCCTGTCCTGGGACGCCACCGTGCGGTTCGCCGCCGGGCTGGGCGTTCCCGTGCCGAAGGTGTTGTGGCGCGGGGTTTTCGACGAGCGGGCGCTGCGTAAGCTCCGGCTGGACCTGGGGCGGCAGGAGGGCTACGTGGTCCGGGTCGCCGACAGCTTCCAGGCCGAGGACTTCCGCCACTGCATGGCGAAGTGGGTGCGGACAGGGCACGTGCAGACCGACCAGCACTGGATGCTCGGTCCGGTGGTGGCCAACGGCCGTGGACCGTCGGCCTCGCTGTGGGACGTGCGTGCCGGCATAGCGCCGGACGTGCCGTCTTTGCTTTCTGCCATCGGGTTTTCGTCGGCCGATGATCTCGGCGACGTCGTCGAACGGCTGGATCTGTTGGGGCGTAGGGGAGATGCCCGGCTGGCCGGTGTACTGGCCATGGCGCTCCGCGGGCAGCCTCGTCGTCGCATTGCCGCGGAGCTCGTTGCCCCGCTGGGAATGCGGCTGGCCCGGCAGGTCGCCGACCTGACCGGGCTGTACGGCCGACTGCTGACACCGTTTCCCGACGACGAGCGCCGGCTCGGCTTGACGCGTCTGGCGTTGGCGGCCGATCTCGGTGTGCTGCATGCCGTCGCGGCGGCGGCCCAGCCCGGCAACCAACAGGTCGAGTGGTCGGCCATGCACGCCGAGGAGGCCGGGCTGCTGGGGGAGCGGCCGTTCGAGCGGCTGAAGTGGGCGCTGCGGCGGGAAGGGCTCGACGAGGATGTGGCCGACCGTTGCTGGGCCGAGGCCCGGTGCCGGATCTCCACGCCGTCGGAGGCGGTCCCGCTGACCTGGCGCTGGCGCTCCGGCGACTTCCCGCGCCTGATCGCCATGATCGGGCCGTCCGGCAGCGGCAAGAGCCAGTTCATCAAGTCGCTCCGGGGAATCGACGAGGTCGTGTCGCTCGACGATCTTCGCGAGGCCCGCGGCTCCCGCGAGGACCAGAGCGCCAACGCGGCCGTGTTCCACCTCGCCGTGCGGCGCCTGGACCGGGCCCTCGGCGCCGGTCGCACGGTCGTGTGGGACGCCACGTCGCTGAATCGCCGGCATCGGGCCATGGCCCAGACGGTCGCGGCTCGGCGGGATGCCTTCGTCACCAACGTCGTGTTCCTGGTACCGGAGGAGGAGCTGCTCCGCCGCAACGGCATCCGCCCGCACCCGGTGCCGCTGGACGTGCTTTCCGCCCAGCTGGGCCGTTTCTCGCCGCCGTATCCCGGTGAGGCGCACCGGACGTGGTACGTCGGGCGGTCAGGTAGGGTCGAGGACGTCGCCGGGGCGCTCGGTCGCGAGGAGGGATGATGCGGACCAGCGAGGAGATCTACCACCGGGTGCGCTGGGACCCGCGGTTCGACCCGGCCCGTTTCGTGCTGGGTGTCGGCATGCGCGGCCGGCCGCCCAAGCGCGTGCCGCTGCCGGCTTTCGTGCCCGGCGGCGAGATCCCTTGGCACCGCGTCATGTTCGTCGAGGCCGACGGCGAGGTCGTGTGGGACCGGTCCACCGGTGTCGACCGCATCGACGAGTCCGAGGCCGGCCGTGTGCTCGATCCTCGCCGCCTGCGCGCCCCGTTCTTCACCGCCCGTTCCCCGTTCGCCTGGGACGGCCTGGCCTGGTCGCCGCTTCGCAGTGTCCAAGATGGACGGTTCGGCGACAGTCGGCTGCGGGTGTTGACGTGGAACACCCTTTGGGACCGCTACGACGCCGACCGCATCGACTCCGCCGGTCGCCGCCCGCGACTGGTCGAGGAGTTGGCTCGTGCCGACGCCGACGTGATCGCCCTCCAGGAGGTCGAGAGCGCCCTGTTGACCCTGCTGCTGGCCGCGCCCTGGGTCCGTGCCGGCTATGTCGTCAGTTCCGTGGACGGCCGTGAGGTCGACGGCAACGGATTGCTGGTGCTCAGCCGGGTTCCGGTCCGTGAGGCCGGCTTCCACCAGCTCGGGCCGCACAAGGGCGTGGTCGCCCTCGTGGTCGAGACCGCCGGCGGCGTCGTTGCCGTCGCGTCGACGCACCTCACCAGCGACCACAGCGACCATGGCGCGGAAACCCGTTCCGTGGAGCTCGCCGCCATCGCCGATGGTCTGTCCGATGTGGACTGCCCCTTGGTGTTGCTCGGTGACGTCAACGACGGCTCGGTGATGCCGGCAGACGCCCTGCGCCTCACCGACGCCTGGACCGAGGTTCACGGTTCCGCCGACCAGACCCCGACCTTCGACCCGGTGGCCAACCCCTTGGCCGCGGTATCATCGCTCACCGGCCTCCCGTCCCGTATCGACCGTGTCCTGGTCCGTGGCCTGCGTCCCGTGCAGGCCTCCGTGCGGCGCGCGCCCGTCTCCGACCACTACGGCGTCGAGGTGGAACTGTTGGTGGGCAAGGCCGACGGCGAGGTGCTCGACGTCCCTCCGACGTCCCGCACCGCCGTCGCCTGGCTACCGCCCGACCTGCCCGAGATCACCCAGCTCCGACGCCGCCACGACCCGCAGGTCGACCGTTGGCCTGCCCACGTGAACCTGTTGTACGGCTTCGTCCCCGAGTCCGACTTCGAGCAGGCCGTCCCCTTGTTGGCCGCTGCCGCCGCCCAGGTTCCTCCTTTCCCGGTGCGCCTCGATGGCGTGGACACCTTCGGCCATCGCGACGATGCCACGGTCTGGCTCGACCCGGTTGCCTCGCAGTGGCCCCACCTCCAGGCCGCACTCACCCGTCCTTTCCCCTCTTGTCGCCCCAAGTCCTTCACTACTCACCTGACTCTGGGACGCACCCATGACGCGCAAACGGTTGCCGCCGAATGCCGGTCCGCTCTGTCCCCTGTGGACACCGCCGTCGGCGAGCTGGCCGTGCTGTCCCGCCGTGGCGACGAGCCCATGCGCGTCAGGGCCGTGATCTCCCTCGGCACCGGTGCCGTGCAGTGGATCCCCGACGACGCCGGCGCGCCTGTAGGCGGAAGCCGACCGGTACAGGCTCTGCTTGACCGTGTAGCCGAGGCCCTCCCTGACGGCGTGGTGCACCTGGTCGGTTCGCACGCCATGGACTGTGCGCTCCCCGACGCCGATGTCGACCTGGTCGTCGCGGTCCCCGGCCCCGTCGACGTGACCTGCCTCGATATTCGCAACGCCAGCGACATCCGCGCGGTCACCGGCGCGCGGGTGCCGGGCGCGCGGCTGCGGATCGGGTCTCGGCCGGTCGATCTGGTGTTCGTCGAGACCGGCGACGTGGATCCGGCCGAGGCCGTCGAGCGGCGGGGCGAGCTGGGATCGGCGGCGGCGATCGCGCTCAGTGCGGTGACCGATGCCGCCGCCATCAGGGGACGGAACACCGCCCTGATCCGGCACGTGAAGGCATGGGCCAAGGCCCGGGGCCTGGCCTCGGCACCTTTCGGCGGCCTGCCGAGCATCGCTTGGGCGGTCATGGCCGCCACCATGGATTCGTCCGATCCCTCCGCCTTTTTCGCGCAGTGGGCCGCTTGGGACTGGCGTGATGCCGTGTCGCTCAGCGGCCGTTCCGAGGCCTATGGGCCGGTCACCGTCCTGACGCCGACGGCTCCGGTCCGGTCGTGCACGGAGCAGGTCGGCGTAGGCATGCGTGACCTCGTCACGCAGGAGCTGTACCGGGCATGGGAGATCGCTGCCGAGTCGACCGATCCGTGGCCGCGGCTGCTGGAATCCCCGCCCATGCACCAGCGGCACGCCGCGTGGGCCGTGCTCACCGCCTCCGACGAGGGCCGCCTCCGCGGCCGTATCCGGGCATTGCTCACCATGCTGGAGCCGGAGATGCCCGACCTGCACGCGTGGCCTCGCCCGTTCGCGCCGAACCGGTACGCCGTCGGCCTCGGGCGAACCCCGGTCTCCGCCTCACGTCTGGCCGAGATCGCCTCGGGATGGAGCGCCGGCGCCACCGTCGAGTGGGCGCCGAACGGCGGCGTGCCCACTCTGCCGTGATATCGGCTTGCTCTCGCATGCCACAGTGGGGTTGTGGATCTACTCCAGGCCGGTCAGATTCTGCGTCCGCTGTGGCCCGACGTCCCGGTCACGGCCGTCTTGCCTCGCACCGGCGGCCAGCTCAGCTCCGTCTTCGAGGTCCGCGCCGCCGACCGCTCGGCGATCGTCAAGGTCTATGACGAGAAGTGGCGTTGGAAGCAGGCCAAGGAGGCCCACGTCTACGGCCTGTTGTCCGAGCACGGCATCGCCCCGGTGCCCACCATCCTCCACCTGGAGCCCGATCCCGGCGTGATCGGCCGCGCTTTCACCGTCATGACGACGCTTCCCGGCACTCCGCTGTCCGAGACCGTCGTGCCCGACATCGCCTCCGTGTACCACCAGCTGGGCCGTCTGCTCGCGTCCATCCACGCCATTTCCCAGCCCGGCTTCGGTTATCTCACCACCCATGTCCTCGATCCCGTGCCGGACAACACTTCGTACATGGCCCGCCAGTTCACCCGTAAGCTCCGCGAGTTCCTCGCCTTGCACGGCGATCCCGCCTTGCACGACCGCGTCCAGTCCTTCGTCGCCGCCCACTGCGACCTGTTCGCCCTCTGCGGCGCACCGGTCCTCTGTCACAACGACATCCACGAGGGCAACATCTTGGTCTCCGACGGCCGTGTCACCGGCCTCGTCGACGTAGAGAACGCCCTCGCCGGCGATCCGTGGCTGGATCTCGCCAAGGCCGACTTCTACGCCGCCCATGGCTCCTCCCTCAAGCTCGACGCCCTCTTCGCCGGCTACGGCGCCCTCCCCGACGCCCGCTTGCCCGTGTACCGGCTGTACCACGCCCTGGAGCTGTGGGACTGGTTCGCCTCCACCGGCGACGCCCAGTACCTCCCCGGCATTGCCGCCGAGATGGCCGCCCTCGTCTCTTGACCGGCCCGCATGCATAAATCCCGCCGCCGAGTGGGTAGCCAACCGCCATGGCTACGCGAGTGAGGGAGACGGAGCGCAAGTACGAGCCGGCGGGCACGGGGGGTGGACTGCTGGCCGGGGTGCCGGGCGTGACGGTGGTGGGCGGCGGGGACGTGCTGCTGGACGCCGTCTACCACGACACCGCGGACCTGAGGTTGGCGCAGAGCGGGGTGACGCTGCGGCGCAGGACCGGGGGAGCGGACGCGGGGTGGCATCTGAAGCTGCCGGTCGGCCGCGATGCGCGGGACGAGGTCAGGGCGAAGGGCACCAAGGACGCGAAGCGGGTGCCGAAGGAGCTGTCGGACCTGGTGCTGGGGCTGACGCGGGGGGAGCCGCTGGCGCCGGTGGCGCACATCCGGACCAAGCGGAAGCGCTGGGAGCTGCTCGACGGCGAGGGGAACGTGGCGGCGGAGATGGTGGAGGACGACGTCGTCGCCCAAACCCTGGGGGAGAACGAAGAGGTGAAGGCCTGGCGAGAGGTGGAGGTGGAGCTGGTCCACGGCGGGGGAGAGGTGTTCGAGGTGGTCGAGCGGCACCTGGGCCGGCCCTCGGCGGCGCCGGCGAAGCTGGTGCGGCTGCTGGGGGAGCGGATACCGAAGCGGCCCAAGGCGTCCGATCGGATCACGAAGTACGTCCAGGAGCAGGTAAGGCAGATACGCCGACAGGACATCAGGGTTCGCCAGGATGCCGACGACGCGGTCCATCAGATGCGCGTGGCCAGCCGGCGGGTGCGGAGCGTTCTCCAGGCGTACAAGGGATCGCGAGGGCTGAAGGAAGAGCTGCGCTGGCTGGGCGAGGTTCTGGGCGAGGCCCGGGATCTGGAGGTCCTGCGCGAACACCTCGAACTGGAAATCGAGGCGCTGCCGCCGGAACTGGTGCTGGGCAATGTGCGGCAGCGGCTCGTGGAGACGTTCGCGCCCAGGGAACAGGAAGCCCGCACGAAGGTCCTGGAAGCCTTGCGCAGCAAGCGGTACTTCGCGCTGCTCAACCGGTTGGAGACGACGAAGGTCCGCCCGGTGAAGCCGAAGAAGCGGCTGAGCAAGACGCGGCAACGGGTGCGGCGGGCCAAGAAGGACGACGGCAAGACCCTGCACGACGTGCGGAAGGCGGCCAAGCGGACTCGCTATGCGGCGGAGGCGGCGGACAAGCAGAAACTGGCCCGGCGCATGAAGAAGCTGACCAAGGTGCTCGGCCGGCACCAGGATTCAGTTGTGGCGCGGCGGGAACTGAGGGCCATGGGTGTGCAGTCCCATATGGACGGAGACAGCGCGTTCACCTACGGCCTGCTGTACGGATGTGAGCTGCGTCGCGCAGAAAAGGCAGAGGAGTCGTTGCGGGGCAGGGTTTAGGAAGAGCCGCAACGGGTATCCAAGAGTCAACTTCCCCCGGCGAACAGGAGTTCACATGGGAATCATCCTGGCGGTGCTGTTACTGGCCATCGTGCTCGGCGGCGTCGGCTTCGCCGTGCACGCACTGTGGATCATCGCGGGCGTCGTGCTCGTCGTATGGCTGCTGGGCTTTCTGGTGCGTTCCGCCGAGGGCGGCGGGCACTGGTACCGCTGGTGACCCGACAAGGCCGACTAGCCGTACAGAGGAGGAGTTGGATATGAGCACCGAGCGCAAGTTCGAGGGCAAGGCCGACGAGGTCAAGGGCAAGGTCAAGGAAGGCGTCGGCGACGCCACCGGCAACGAGCAGTGGCAGGCCGAGGGCCGTGCGGACCAGGTCAAGGGCGGCCTGAAGCAGGCCGGCGAGAAGGTCAAGGACGCTGCCGAGAAGGTCAAGGACGCAGTGACGGGCAAGTGATGTGCCCCTCCGTCGCCCGCGCCGCCGTTTGGTGGCGCGGGCGACGGGTATCCAGGCCCAGCGGAGTGAGGCGAGCAGAGGACGGCCCGATGATCGAAGAAGACGTGATGACGCTGCCCCTGTCCGGTGAGCTGGACGTGGGCACGCAGGCGGCCACGTCGGCCCGGATCGCCAGGGCGCTGGACACGGCGCCGAGGTTTCTGGTGCTCGACCTGCGAGACGTCGACTTCCTCGGTTCGGCCGGCCTGTCGGTGCTGATCGAGACGCAGCGCGCGGCGGCGGCCCGCAACATCTCGGTCTGCCTGGTCGCGACCAGGCGGGCCACGATGCTGCCGCTGGAGCTGACCGGCCTCACGACGATGTTCCCGGTGTTCGCCAGCCCGGAGGAGGCGGCCCGCTCAGCGCGCGCGCAGCGCGAGCAGGCAGGTGTCGTCCCGGGAATTGGCGCCGACATGCGCCAGTAGCAGGTCGGCGTACTGCTCGATGCCCTCCACCGTGTGGGTCGCGGTGATCACGAGGTCGTCGAGGCATTCGTCGATGTCCTGATGGGGCCGTTCCACGAGCCCGTCGGTGAACAGCACCAACCGGTCGCCGGGGGCCAGGACGAGGGTGTTCTCCTCGTACGTCGGCGAGCTGAAGGCCCCGAGCAGCGGACCGGCCGGCAGCGGCAGCAGGGACGCCACGCCGTCCCGCACCAGCAGCGGCGGCAGGTGCCCGGCCCGCGCCCAGACCAGCGTCGACGTCGACGGGTCGTACATCCCGCACAGCACGGTCCCGCTCACCCGCTCCGGCAGCGCCGCGGCACTGGTGTTCAGCCAGGCCATGATCTGAGCCGGCGGGGCGCCGGTCATCGCCAGGCCCCGCAACGCGTTGCGCATCGAAATCATGCCCGTGACCACGGGAATCCCGTGGCCGGCGATGTCACCGACCACCAGCAGCAGCTGCCCGGACGGCAGCATCACGGCGTCGTACCAGTCGCCGCCGACCAGGTGCTGCGTCGCGGCCGGCTGATACCGCACGGCGATCTCCAGCCCGGCGGTCTGGGGCAGCTGCGTGGTCGGCGGGATGATCGCGTGCTGGAGCTGAATGGCCAGCTGCTGCTGCTCGTCGGCGTGCTCGGCGGTCACCTCCAGCGCGAATTCGGTGTGGTACTCGGACGTCACGTCCTGCCAGGCCCCGCGCAGGGCCACGACCTCGCCGGCGGCGTCGAGCACCGGCTCGGCGAACAGCCGCAGCTGCCGGTCGGGCTTCTTGAACACGGCCGTGGCCGGCCGGCGGCCGTTGATGACGGTGTGCAGCAGGCGGCCCATGGTCGACTCGCCGTCCGGACCGAGCTCGGCGGCCAACTCCCGCAGCGGCATGTGGTGCCGCGCCCCGATCACCTCGGTCAGCCGGGGCGTCCACGTGACACGGCCGGTGACCAGGCTTTCCTCCCAGCCGCCGAGGCCGCCGGCCCGCAGCGCGTTGTCGGCCAGCTCGGCGTCGCCCCGCTGCCGCCAGCTGATGGCCACGCCGTCGTACAGCCGGGCCACCCGGACCCGGCGCTCCTCGTCCAGGAACTCCTCGCTGACGCCGGTCTCCAGCGCCCGCACGGCCCGCTCGAACAGGCCGTCGGCCTTCGCGGCGAACGGGAACAGGGCCAGCAGCCGCTCACCGATCATGTCCGCCGGCGGCAGCGGCCACCCCTCGCCCACATGGTCCACGACGAAGTCGACGAGCTCGTGGCCGTCCCGGACGGCCTTGGCCGTCAGCACGGCGTCAACCAGGCTGTCCAGGAGCCCGAGCAGCCACGACTGCTCGCCGTCCACGTCGGTCAGGGAACTGGCGCACAGGTCGGCCAAAGCCACCAGTTCTGTGCGCTGACCTGCGGTGAACTCCCGCCGCGGCACCGGCCAGCAGATCTCCATCACGCCCAGCACGGCCCGGCTGTTGCGGATCGGCAGCACGGCCCGCGCCCCGCCCGGCCACCGCTCGGCCGCCGGCGCCAAAGCGGGATCTGACACCCCGGCGCGCAACCAGAGCTGCCTTTGCTCCACCACGGCCGTCCGGGCA
>NZ_KK037166.1:1943462-1946583 GCF_000568255.1 Kutzneria sp. 744 | reverse complement strand
TCATGGACGAGATGTCCGACGTCTTCAACGGCATGGTCGACCAGCTCGCGCTGTTCACGTCCGAGGTGACCCGGGTGGCCCGCGAGGTGGGCACCGACGGCAAGCTGGGCGGCCAGGCGACGGTGCCGGGCGTGTCGGGCACCTGGAAGGACCTGACCGACTCGGTGAACGCGATGGCCGGCAACCTGACCGGCCAGGTCCGCGACATCGCCGAGGTGGCCACCGCGGTGGCCAAGGGCGACCTGACCCAGAAGATCACCGTGGACGTCAAGGGCGAGATGCTGGCCCTGAAGAACACCATCAACACCATGGTCGACCAGCTGTCCTCGTTCGCCGACGAGGTCACGCGCGTGGCCCGCGAGGTGGGCAGCGAGGGACGGCTGGGCGGTCAGGCGACGGTGCCCGGCGTGGCCGGCACCTGGCGCGACCTCACCACCTCGGTGAACTTCATGGCCGGCAACCTCACCGACCAGGTGCGCAACATCGCCCAGGTGACGACCGCGGTGGCCAAGGGCGACCTGACCCAGAAGATCACCGTCGACGCCCGGGGCGAGATCCTGGAGCTCAAGAACACCATCAACACCATGGTCGACCAGCTGTCGTCCTTCGCCGACGAGGTCACGCGCGTGGCCCGCGAGGTCGGCACCGACGGCATCCTGGGCGGTCAGGCCCAGGTCCCCGGCGTCGGCGGCACGTGGCGGGCGCTGACCACCTCGGTGAACTTCATGGCCGGCAACCTGACCTCCCAGGTGCGGTCCATCGCCCAGGTGACCACGGCGGTGGCCAAGGGCGACCTGACCCAGAAGATCACCGTGGACGTCAAGGGCGAGATGCTGGAGCTGAAGAACACCGTCAACACGATGGTGGACCAGCTCTCCTCGTTCGCCGACGAGGTGACCAAGGTGGCCCGCGAGGTCGGCACCGACGGCAAGCTCGGCGGCCAGGCCGACGTCAAGGGCGTCTCCGGCACCTGGAAGGACCTCACCGACTCGGTCAACGTCATGGCCGACAACCTCACCGACCAGGTGCGGTCCATCGCCCAGGTGACCACGGCCGTGGCCCGCGGCGACCTGTCGCAGAAGATCCGGGTCGACGCCCGGGGCGAGATCCTGGAGCTCAAGGACACCATCAACACCATGGTCGACCAGCTGTCCGCCTTCGCCGACGAGGTGACGCGGGTGGCCCGCGACGTCGGCACGCAGGGCGACCTGGGCGGCCAGGCCATCGTGCGCGGCGTGTCGGGCACCTGGAAGGACCTGACCGACAACGTCAACGTGATGGCGTCCAACCTGACCGGCCAGGTGCGGTCCATCGCCCAGGTGGCGACGGCCGTGGCCGAGGGCGACCTGACCAAGCGGATCCGGGTCGAGGCCAAGGGCGAGGTGGCCAGCCTGGCCGACACCATCAACACGATGGTCGACACCCTGTCGGCCTTCGCGGCCGAGGTCACGCGCGTGGCCCGCGAGGTCGGCACCGAGGGCATGCTGGGCGGCCAGGCCCGGGTGACCGGCGTGTCCGGCACCTGGAAGGACCTCACCGACTCGGTGAACGTCATGGCCGACAACCTGACCTCCCAGGTGCGGTCCATCGCCCAGGTGACCACGGCGGTGGCCCGCGGCGACATGTCCAAGAAGATCGACGTCGACGCGCGCGGCGAGATCCTGGAGCTCAAGACCACCATCAACACGATGGTCGACACGCTGTCGTCCTTCGCCGCGGAGTCCACACGCGTGGCCCGCGAGGTCGGCCGGGAGGGCCGGCTGGGCGTGCAGGCCGAGGTCGAGGGCGTGTCCGGCACCTGGAAGCGGCTCACCGAGAACGTCAACGAGCTGGCCCTGAACCTGACCCGCCAGGTGCGGGCCATCGCCGAGGTGACCAGCGCCGTGGCCACCGGCGACCTGACCCGCTCCATCACCGTGGAGGCGCAGGGCGAGCTGGCCGAGCTCAAGGACAACGTCAACTCGATGGTGCGGTCGCTGCGGGAGACGACCAGGGCCAACGCCGACCAGGACTGGCTCAACACCAACCTGGCCCGCTTCTCCGGGCTCATGCAGGGCCACCGCGAGCTGCGCATCGTGGCCGAGCTGATCATGAACGAGCTGACCCCGCTGGTCGCCGCCCAGCTCGGCACGTTCTTCCTGGCCGAGCCGCACGACGCCGGCGTGACCCTGCGCCTGGTCGCCGGCTACGGCCACGACGACTCGCTGCCCACCGAGTTCCACCTCGGCCAGTCCCTGGTCGGGCAGGTGGCCAGCACCAAGAAGGCGATCCTGGTCGACCAGACGCCGGCCGACTACGTGCGCATCGCCTCCAGCCTCGGCTCAGCCGGCCCGGCCACCCTGATCGTGCTGCCCATCGTGTTCGAGGACCAGGCCCTCGGCGTGATCGAGCTGGCCTCCTTCGGCCGCTTCACGCCGGTCCAGCGGGACTTCCTGGAACAGCTGATGGAGACCATCGGCGTCAACGTGAACACGATCGTCGCCAACGCCCGCACCGACTCGCTGCTGGCCGAGTCCCAGCGGCTGACCCAGGAGCTGCGGGCCCGCTCCGAGCAGCTGCAGGAGCAGCAGGGCGAGCTGCGCCGCTCCAACGCCGAGCTGGCCCGGCAGAACCGCGACATCGAGGTCAAGAACTTCGAGATCGAGCAGGCCCGCCAGGAGCTGGAGGAGCGGGCCCAGCAGCTGGCGCTGACCTCGAAGTACAAGTCCGAGTTCCTGGCCAACATGTCCCACGAGCTGCGCACGCCGCTCAACAGCCTGCTGATCCTGGCCCGGTTGCTGGCCCAGAACCCGACCCGCAACCTCACGCCCAAGCAGGTCGAGTTCGCCAACGTGATCCACTCCGCCGGCACCGACCTGCTCCAGCTGATCGACGACATCCTGGACCTGTCCAAGGTCGAGGCCGGCAAGATGGACATCCACCCGGAGCGCTTCCCGCTGCCGCAGCTGCTGGAGTACGTGCAGGCCACGTTCCAGCCGCTGACCGTGGAGAAGGGCCTCGGCTTCGGCGTGCAGGTGGCGCCGGACGTGCCGGAGACCCTCTACACCGACGAGCCGCGGCTGCGGCAGGTGCTGCGCAACCTGCTGTCCAACGCCGTCAAGTTCACCGAGTCGGGCCGGGT
>NZ_KK037166.1:1819616-1943306 GCF_000568255.1 Kutzneria sp. 744 | reverse complement strand
ACGTCCGCAACGTGTTCGCCATCAGCGGCATGCTGGAGACCTACGGCATGACCGTGCTGCACGCCCCCAACGGCCGCAAGGGCATCGAGGTGCTGTTGGCCAACTCCGGCATCGACCTGATCCTGATGGACGTGATGATGCCGGAGATGGACGGCTACGCCACGACCGCGGCCGTGCGGGCGATGCAGCAGTACGCGCGGCTGCCGATCATCGCCGTGACGGCCAAGGCCATGCAGGGCGACCGGGAGAAGAGCCTGGCCTCCGGAGCCAGCGACTACGTGACCAAGCCGGTGGACGCCGACGAGCTGCTCGACACGATGCAGAGGGTCCTGGGCGAGAGGGGGCCGGGGGAGGGGGCCGACAGCTGACCGTGCCGTATCCTGCGGCGAAGTCGACCATGGGGAGAGTCCGTGCCCGAGAACACCGGCGCCTTCGCCGCCGACACCGAGCTGGTCGGCGGCGTCGCCGTCGTCCACCTGGCCGGCGAGCTGGACATGCAGACGGTGCCGGCGGCGGCCCTGGAGCTGGACAACGCCATCGAGGCCGGCCCGGCCGGCCTGGTGGTGGACATGACCGGGCTGACCTTCCTCGCCTCGGCCGGCCTGGCCCTGCTGGCCACCGTGAACGAGAAGGCCGGGCAGGCCTCCCTCACTCTGCGCCTGGCCGCCGACAGCCGGGTGGTGCTGCGTCCGCTGGAGATCACCGGGCTGGACGGCGGCTTCGACATCCGCGACTCGGTGCAGTCGGCGCTCGTCGACCTCGGCTAGCGGCCCAGGGCGTTGGCCAGCTGCTTCTTGGTCATCTTGGAGCGGCCCTTGATGTTGCGCTGGCGGGCCTCGTTGTAGAGCTGGTCCCGGGTTGGCCCGCCGGCGCCGGTGTGCGAGCGCTTGCCGCCACGGTGCTGCGGCGACACGTCGTGAGTGGACGACCGGCTCGCGGTGCGGGATTCGCCTTCCTGGGCCCGGTTCTTGTTCACGGTGCGGGCCGCGATCTCCTCGGCCCGCTTCGTGCTGCTGCCGCGCTCCTTCTGCGAGTCCTTGATGTGCTGGTACTGCCGTTCTCGCTTGTCGCTCCACGCCTTCGGCATGACACACCTCCTTGGACCTCGGGATACCCACGGAGGCGGGTCGCTATGCTGAGCGGGCAACGACGGGGGGAGGTTCATGGATTCCGTCGACCCCGACGTCGATGTCCATGTCCCGGCGCAACGACGTGAACTGGCCCGCACGCACGGCGGCGTGCTGGCGGTGATCGCGCTCGGCGGCGGTCTCGGGGCGGTGGCCCGGTACGGCATCTCGCTGTGGCTGCCCACCACGCCCGGGCACTTCCCGTGGGGCACCTTTCTCATCAACGTGACGGGGTGCTTCCTGATCGGCGTGCTGATGGTCCGATGGGGACAGCGGCCGCTGCTGCGACCGTTCCTCGGCGTCGGCATTCTGGGCGGTTTCACCACGTTTTCCACCTATGCCGTGGAAACGCGGGCCCTGCTCACGCCGGGGGACGCCCCGCTGGCGCTGGCCTACCTGTTCGGCACCCTGGCGGCGGCCGTGCTGGCCGTGCTCGTCGGCGTGGCACTGACCCGGACACTGCTGGGGGACAACCGGTGACGTTGGTTCTGGTGTTCGCGGGCGCGATGGTCGGCGCCCCGCTGCGGTATCTGACCGACCGGTCCGTGCAGCTCCGGCACGACTCGGTCTTCCCGTGGGGCACCATGACGGTGAACGTCGTCGGCTGCCTCGTGCTGGGATTCCTGGCCGGGTTGGGGACTTCGCTGCCCGGCGCGGTGGCCGCCCTCGTGGGCACGGGTTTCTGCGGCGCGCTGACCACGTACAGCACCTTCAGCTACGAGACGCTGCGGCTGATCGAGCAGAAAGCCTATGTGTACGCGGCGATGAACGTGCTGATAAGCCTGATCGCCGGTCTGGGCGCGGTGTTCCTCGGCTACGCCCTGGCCGCATGAGCGACACTCGACTTCTGGAGTCGTCCGGGTTTCGGCTGTTCTGGGCGTCCGACACGGTTTCCATGACCGGCTCGTACGTGACGATGGTGGCGTTGCAGCCGCTGATCGTGAACGTGCTGCACGCGACGACCACGGAGGGCGGCCTGTTGCAGGCCGCCCGCTGGCTGCCGTACCTGCTGTTCGGGCTGGTCGCCGGCGTGCTGGTGGACCGCTACCGGCGCAAGCCGGTGCTGGTCGGCGCCGACCTGATCCGGTTCGGGCTGGTGGGCCTGATCCCGCTGCTGGCCGCGTTCGACCGGCTGAGCATGCCGGTGCTGATCGGGTTGATCGCGGCGATCGGCATGCTGTCGCTGGTCTACGACGCCGCGCACCAGTCGATCCTGCCGCGCCTGGTGCCGAAGAGCCGTCTGACCGAGGCCAACGCCCGGCTGGGGCAGACCGACGCGGCGGCGCAGATGGTCGGCCCGGCACTGGCCGGAGGCTTGGTGCAGGTGGTCGGCCCGGCGACGGCGATCCTGGTCGATGCGGTGTCCTATCTCGCTTCCGGCCTGCTGCTGATGCGGGTGAAGGTTGCCGAGCACATCGAACGGCCGGAGTCGCGGCACCTCGGGCGGGAGCTGCGTGAGGGCCTGGCGTGGGTGTACCGGCATCGCGTGCTGGCCCCGATGGCCTACACCGCCCACGTCTGGTTCCTGTTCAACTCCATGGTGACCGCTGTCCTGCCGTTCTACGTCCTGCGGACGCTGGGCTTCGATGCGGCGGCGCTGGGCCTGATCATCGCCGTCGGCGGCGTCGGGGGAGTGCTCGGCGCTCTGCTGTCGATGCGGGCCACCCGGGTGTTGGGCGCTGGGCCGACGATCGTCGTCGGCCACTGGCTCACGCCGCTCGGGTACGTGCTGATCCCGTTGTCCGGGCACGGAACCGTCGGTCTGGTGCTGCTGTGCGCCGCCCAGTTCGCGTTCGGTTTCGGTCTCGGCGTCGACGGCCCGCCGGAGATGGCCTACCGCCAGTCGGTGACCCCGGATCGACTGCTGGGGCGGACCAACGCCACCATGCGGTCCCTCAACCGCGGCGCCATCGTGCTCGGGGCCCCGATCGGCGGCCTCCTGGCCGCCTGGCTGGGCATCCCCTCCGCCCTGTGGATCGGCATCGCCGGCCTGACCGTCCAGGCCGTGGCCATCACCCTGTCCCCGATCCGCACCATTTCTTGACCGCCCGTTCCAGTATCGCTACTGTCGTGCCATGGCCAGAACCAAGGAGTTCGATCCCGACGTCGCCCTGCGGGCGGCGCTGGACCTGTTCTGGCGGCAGGGCTACGAGGCCACGTCCATGCAGGACCTGGTCGACCACCTGGGCATCGGCCGGGCCAGCATCTACGCCACCTTCGGCAGCAAACCCGAGCTCTACCTGCGCGCCCTGCAGCGGTACGCGCAGGAGCTCGGCGTCTGGTACGTGGACCGGCTGTCCGGTCCCGGGCCGCTGGCCGCCGTCCGGGAGGTGTTCGAGACCATCGCCCGGCAGGCCGTCTCCGACCCCGACCACAAGGGCTGCCTCGTGGTCAACACCGCCGTCGAGGGCCCGGCCGTGGACGGTGCGGCGGCGTTGGTGGACCGGGGTTTCAACAACCTGCAGGCGCTGCTGGCCGGCGCCCTGGTGCGGGCCCGGGACGACGGTGACCTGGCCGCGGACAAGGATCCCCAGGCGCTGGCCCGCTTCCTGGTGACGTTCATGCAGGGGATCCGGGTGATGGCCCGCCAGCCCGACGAGCGCCGCATCACCGACGCCGTCGCCCAAGCCCTCTCCCTACTCGACTGACCAACTGACCAGCTGCCTCGACCTGACCCGAGCGGACTCGACTCGGCCCGGCCCGCGCGGGTCCAAGCCGACCCTGCCCTCCCTTTCTCCCTCCTTCCCTCGCCCCCACTGTTTTTTGCCACATGTGGCGCACATGTGGCGCTGGAAGTCGAATGCGGTCCACATGTGGCGGTGGTGGGGGTTGGTGGGCGCCGATATTGGAACGATCGATCTGGAAAGGTGTGCTGATGAACGACAAGGAACGTGCGGCGGAGTTGGGGCTGCGTAGTGAGCACGCGGCGGTGAACGGCACGGAGCTGCACTACGTGACCGGCGGGCAGGGCGAGCCGGTGGTGCTGCTGCCGGGATGGCCGGAGACGTGGTGGGCGTACCACAAGGTGCTGCCGAGGCTGGCCGAGCAGCACCAGGTGATCGCCGTCGACCTGCGCGGCATGGGCGGCTCGGCCAAGCCCGACAGCGGCTACGATAAGAAGACCATGGCCCGGGACATCCACGAGCTGATCCGGCACCTCGGGCACGAGCGGGCGGACGTGGTGGGGCACGACATCGGGTCCATGGTGGCGTTCAGCCTGGCCGCCAACCACCCGGACACCGTCCGCCGGGTGTCGATGCTGGACGTGGCGCACGTCAACGAGTCGTTCCGCCAGCTGCGGCTGCTGGGCCCGAACACGCTCTGGTGGTGGGCGTTCAACCAGCTCGACGGGCTGCCCGAGCAGCTGCTCGAAGGCCGGGCCCGGTTCCTGGTCGATCACATCGTCGACCGGCTGGCGGTGCGGCGCGACGCGATCACCGACCGGGATCGGGCCGTCTACGCCGAGGCGTACGACACCGCCGCGGCGATCCGGGCCGGCAACGGCTGGTTCCGGACCGTCGAGCAGGACATCGACGACATCGGCACGTACGAGAAGGTGACCGCGCCGATCCTCGCCCTGCTGGCGCCCTGGGTGCGCGCCCGGACGGAACCGGGCATCACCGGCTACGCCACCGACGTGCGGGTCGTCGAAGTACCGGACAGCGGCCACTTCATCGCCGAGGAGGCCCCCGACCTGGTCGTCGACGAGCTGACCAGGTTCTTCGGCTAGCCGGTCGCGGGAACGGCCCGGCATACTGCGGCCATGAGTCGACCGACGCGGGGATTCGTCGGCAAGCGACGGGCCCCGAGGGACCGGCGGTTGCCGCCCGGACAGTACGACATCGGCCGGGACTTCCCGGTGCTGACGGCGGAGGTCACGCCGTCGGTGCGGACCGAGCGCTGGACGATGGCGATCGACGGCCTGGTGCGGCAGCCCGGCAAGTGGACGTGGGACGAGCTGCACCGGCTGCCGCAGGAGGAGTACCGGGGCGACATCCACTGCGTGACGACGTGGTCGAAGTTCGACACCCGGTTCGGCGGCGTCAGCGTGGACCTGCTGCTTGACCAGGTGGAGCCGCTGCCGGAAGCCACGCACGTGCTGGCCACGTCGACCACGGGCTACACCACCAACCTGCCGCTGGAGCACCTGCGCAACGGCAAGGCGTGGCTGGTGTGGACGCACGAGGGCAAGCCGCTGCACCGCGAGCACGGCGGCCCGGTCCGGCTGCTGGTGCCGCACCTGTACTTCTGGAAGAGCGCGAAGTGGATCACCAAGCTGACCCTGCTCGACCACGACGAGCAGGGCTTCTGGGAGCGCAACGGGTACCACGACCTGGGCGACCCCTGGACGGAACAGCGGTACCAGGGTGACTGACCCGCGCGGCTGGCGGTACGCCGAGGTCGCCGAGGTCCGGCACGACACCCCGCACAGCGTCACGCTGTGCCTGGACGTGCCGGGCCGCGTGCGCCACCTGGCGGGCCAGCACTATGTGGTCCGGCTGACCGCCGAGGACGGCTACCGGGCGCAGCGCTCGTACTCGGTGGCCTCGGCCCCGGACGCCCCGCTGCTGGAGCTGTTCGTGGAACGCCTGGAGGACGGCGAGGTCTCCACCTATCTGGCGGATGTCGTCGAGCCCGGCGACGAGCTGGAGATCCGGGGGCCGATCGGCGGCTGGTTCGCGTGGAACGGGACGACGCCGGCGCTGGGCGTCGGCGGCGGCTCGGGCGTGGTGCCGCTGATTTCCATGCTGCGGCACAATTCCGACAACTTTCGCATCGCGGCGTCCGTGCGCACGGCCGAAGATCTGCCCTACGCCAACGAGCTCACGGCCGCCGGCGCCCTGATCGCCGTGACCCGAGAGGACTTCGGCGGCCGGGCCAAGGGTCGGCTGACCGCGCAGGAACTGCTGCCCCTCTACGCGCCCGGCGCCGTCTGCTACGTCTGCGGATCGGCCGCTTTCGCCGAGGCGGCAAGCATGCTGCTGCTCGACATCGGCGTGCCGACCGAGGACATCAGGGTGGAAAGGTTCGGTCCCTCAGGGTGATTCACCGCGCGGACAGATGGCGTTCATGGCGTGGACGCTCCATCCGCCTAGGTTCTGCGCGACCCGAGCTGAGGAGAAAACCGCATGTCCGACGCCAGTAAGCGCACCGTCAGCCGAAGAGGAGCGCTGGGCCTGTTCGGCGCGACCGCCGTCGCGGCCCCGCTGCTCGGCACCACCACCGCCGAGGCCGCCACCCCGGCGTTCGTGCCCAGCGTCGGCAACGGCGCCACCCCCGTGCAGGGCCTGCACCTGACGTTCGGCCGGGACCCCTCGCGCCAGATGGTCGTCTCCTGGATCACCGAGGGCTCGGTGCGCAAGCCGCGCGTCGTCTACGGCACGCTGGAGGGCGGGTTCGGCGGCTGCGCCGACGCCGACACGAAGACCTATGTGGACGGCACTTCCGGTCGCACCGTCTACATCCACCATGCGGAGCTCAACCGCCTGCGCCCCAACACGCAGTACATGTACGCGGCGCAGCACGACGGCGCGACCCCGGACGCCGGCACTTTCCGCACCGCGCCGTCGGGCCGGATGCCGTTCACCTTCACCAGCTTCGGCGACCAGTCCGCGCCGCAGGTCACCTGGGCGGCCAACGGCGCGGTCGGTCTCGACGCCAACTCCACGCCGGCCACCAAGGACATCGTCACCGGCATCGAGACCGTGGCCCCGCTGTTCCACCTGCTCAACGGCGACCTGTGCTACGCCAACCTGGACGTGGACCGGGTCCGCACCTGGAACAACTTCTTCACCAACAACACCCGCTCGGCCCGGTTCCGGCCGTGGATGCCGGCCGCCGGCAACCACGAGATCGAGAAGCAGAACGGCCCCATCGGCCTCGCCGCCTACCAGGCCTACTTCGAGCTGCCGTCGACCGAGACCGACGCGGAGCTCCAGGGCCTGTGGTACGGCTTCACGGCCGGTTCGGTGCGGGTGATCGTGCTGCAGAACGACGACAACTGCCTGCAGGACGGCGGCGACGTCTACGTCAACGGCTACTCCGGCGGCCGCCAGCTGAAGTGGCTGGAGAAGGAGCTCGCGGCGGCGCGCAAGTCCCGTGACATCGACTGGATCGTCGTCGCCATGCACCAGGTGATGATCAGCACCTCCGACGCCAACGGCGCCGACCTCGGGCTGCGGCAGCTGTACGGGCCGCTGTTCGACAAGTACGGCGTGGACCTGGTGCTGTGCGGGCACGAGCACGACTACGAGCGGTCCCTTGCCGTGCACGGCGTGGTGTCCGGCAGCGAGACCCTCACGCCGAACCCGGTCTCCTCGGCCACCGACAACATCGACGCCACGCACGGCACCGTGCACATGATCCTCGGCGGCGGCGGCGTCTCCGGCAACACCAACGGCGCCTTCTTCAAGGACGGCACCGGCAAGGTCATCACCGCCGTGTCGGCGACGCCCGGCTCCAACGGCAAGCGGACCTCGACCTATGTCAAGGAAGAGGCGGTGTGGAGCGCGGTCCGCGACTTCGACCACCCCTACGGCTTCGCCGCGTTCACCGTCGACCCGGGCCGCCGCCCCGGTGACACCACGACCATGCACGTCACGTACTACAACGTGAACAAGCCCAACGGCGACCTGTCGGTGTTCGAGAAGTTCAGCCTGCACCGCAAGCGTTCCGACGGCTGATGCCGCTGCCGGTGATCCGCGGCGGGCAGCATGCCCCGCATGCGGATCACCGCCGGCTGCGCCGTCCGACCTATGTGGACGGTTGTGGTCGCCCTGGCGTACGTGACGGCGCCGTTCGACGTGCCGGCCGGCAGCGACCGGCTCGACGCCGACATCGGGATCCCCGCACCGGCAAGACGACCATCGACCTGACGCTCCCGGATCCGAAGGGGCGCGGCGCCGGAGCCATGCCACCTTTGTGGACACCTGGCCGCAGATCCCTGCTGGTAGAGGCCCTGCTGGTAGCCTTCCCACATGGTGGAACCGGCAGCCTCGTGGACGGGAGACATGCCGCAGGCCTACGCACGATGGCTCGTGCCGGCAGTGTTCCAGCCGTTCGCCGTGGATCTCGCTCGCCGCGCATCCGCGCACGCGCCCCGCCGCGTGCTCGAGCTCGCGGCCGGCACCGGCGTGCTCACCCGTGAGCTCGTCGTCGCGCTCCCCCACGCGGAGGTGACGGCAACCGATCTCAACGAGGACATGGTCCAGGCCGGTCGACTGCTGGTCCCACAGGCCGCCTGGCAGCAGACCGACGCCATGCACCTGCCGTTCGATGACGCCCGGTACGACCTCGTCGCCTGCCAGTTCGGGGTGATGTTCCTTCCGGACAAGCCGGCGGCCTTCGCCGAGGCCCGGCGGGTCCTCACCCCGGACGGCACGGCGCTCGTCAACACGTGGGACACCCTCGACTCCCACGATTTCCAGAGGGCTCTGGTCGCGGCTCTGGTCGAGGTCTTCCCGGATGACCCGCCCACCTTCATGGGGACCGTCCCGCACGGCTACGCCGATGTCGACCGGGTCGTGTCGGACCTGGAGGCCGGGGGGATGCGGTGTGTGGCCGTCGACTCGGTGACGCTCGAGGGGCACGCGGAGTCGGTCGCCGGACTGGCAGCCGGCTACTGCACGGGTACGCCGCTGCGCGCCGAGATCCAGGCCAGGGGAGACCTCGCCGACACGACGGCGGCGGTCGCCGACCGGATGGTCTCGATGCTCGGCGAGGGACCGGTGGTGGGACGGATGGCCGCCCACGTCGTCGAGGCAACTCCGGCCGCCTAGGCGCTCACACGCTAGTGCTGGGTCTCGCCGTCGGTGAAGGCCAGCAGCATCTCGTCGGCGAACACGTCGTAGCGCCCGCGGCCGTTGCGTTTGGCCCGGTACATGGCGATGTCCGCGCGACGCACCAGCGCCGCCGGGTCGGTCATGCCGTGGGTGCTCAGCGCGATGCCGATGGAGGCGTTGACCTGCAACTGCCGGCCGGCGATGCGCATCGGCTCGTGCAGGCCGCGCAGGATGCGGTCGGCCACCTTGGCCGCGTCGACCGGCGTGGAGACGTTCTGCAGCATCACGGCGAACTCGTCGCCGCCGAACCGGGCGGCGACGTCGCTGTCCCGCAGCTGGGCCACGATCCGGTCGGCGGTGATGGTCAGCAGCGTGTCGCCGGCGGCGTGGCCGAGGGTGTCGTTGATGGCCTTGAACCGGTCCAGGTCGATGAACAGCAGCGCCACCCGGGTGCCGCCGTGCCCGGTGAGCTCCAGCTGGTGCGAGAGTCGGTCCAGGAACAGGCTGCGGCTGGCCAGCCCGGTCACGGAGTCGTGGAAGGCCTGGTGCATCCGGTCCACGGTGTTGGCGTCGGTCAGCGCGAGGCTGACGTGCTCGGCGAAGGACTGGAGCATCTGCACCTCGGGCGGCGCGTAGACCCGGCCCTCCCGCTCGGCCATCACCACCAGGCCGCCGGTGATCGTGCCGGAGTCGTGCACGGGGGCGGCCATGGAGGCGATGCCGTCGGCGGAGTCGTCCTCGCACACCACGACGCCGCCGGACATGATCGCGGCGCCGACGGTGCCGGCCTCGGACAGCGGCATGGTCGGCGTCTCCAGGTCGGTGTCGATCGCCAGCCCGGCCCCGGCCACCAGGGAGATCTGCTGCGGATCGGAGTCGTCGCGCAGCCACAGCCCCACGGCCCCGTCGCCCAGCAGTTGCCGCGCCGCCGCGGCGATCATGTCCAGCACCTGGGGCAGCGGCCGCCGCCGCGAGATCGCCCGCTGCACGTCGAACAGGTGCTCCAGCAGCCGTTGCCGCTGTTGCAGGGACGCCAGCAGCTCGGCGTTCTCGGCCGCCTGCCGGTCGCTGCGTTCCCGCATCTCGTGCTCGGCCTGCAACGTGCGGAGCATGGTCAACGCCAGCTCCAGCAGCCGGGCCATGCCCCGCACGATGTTGCGCTCCTCCACGGAGAAGCCTTGGTCGCTCCACCGGGCCAGCACCAGGTGCCCGGGCCGCCCGCCGCCCCAGTCGGCGGAGATGGCGTCGCAGCGGCCCACCCCGGGCACGTCAACGTTGTCGAGCTCGCGGTTGGCCACCGACACCAGGTCGTCCTCGGGCACCCGGCCGGCCGGGAAGCCGACGACGGCGACCACCTCGTCGTCGATGACCACGGCCGCGACCTCGGCGTCCAACGCCCGCGCGGCCCGCTCGACGGCCGCGTAGGCCGCCGACTCCTCGTCCGAGCACTCCGACACCACGGCCAGCAGCTCCAACAGCTGCTGACCGTCGTGGTAAGCGCCCCCGATGCTCGTCATCGCTAGCCGAGGGCCAGCACGGTGAGGGTCTGGTTGTGGAAGCCGTGGATGCCCCGGGCCCGGGCGATCTCGCCGTACGCGTAGAAGCCGGCGAACGGGGCCTGCTCGGCCCACTTGGCCAGCCGGGCGTTGTCCCGCCGCAGCGCGTCGTCGTCCAGGATGGCCCGGATCGCCGCGCAGCTGATGGTCAACAGCCCCACCGGCTCCCGGCCGCCGAGGCCGGCCAGCGCCTCCTGGCAGGCCGCGTCGGTGGCGGCCAGGATGGACTGCTCGTCGCCGGTCATGGCCCACACCAGGCCGCCGTGGTCGAAGTTGCCGCCGCCGCCCAGCGAGCGGCCCTCCAGGTCGATCTGGGTGCTGACGTTGCGGGCGTCGACGCCGTTGCGGCGCTGCAGGCCCAGCGGCCGCGGCAGCGCGAACCGCATCAGCGCCTCCTTGTCGCGGTAGGCCTCCGGCGGCGCGCCCAGCCGCTCCAGGTACACGTCCAGGGCCGGCCGGTCGTCCACGGTCTGGATCCGCCCGTCCTGGCTGCCGGTGACGATCATCGGCTCGCCGACCGTGCGGAAGCCGTGTCGCACGCCGACCGACAGCGGCGCCTCCGAGTGGATCGTGGCCGCCACCACCGCGTTGGTCAGCACCCGGTCCCCGCACAGCAGGTACGCCTGCTTCATACGCCAGCCGTCGGCGCCGGACCCGCCGAACAGCGGCACGCTGGCCCCGAGCACGCTGTAGCAGCCGCGCACGATCTGCTCCTGCTCGCGGACCAGCCCGTCGGTCAGCAGCACCAGCACCCGGTGCGGCAGGCCCGGAATCTCGGTCACGCTCTGACCCAGCTCCACACCGGCCTCGCGCTGCCGGCCGCGCACGTCCTCGGCCGCGGCCGTGGTGACGGCGAAGCCGGGGCCGCCGATCGCGGCCACCACGACGGTGCCGTCGTTGGCGCCGCCGTTGCAGATCTCTCCGCGAGTGGTGCAGCCGATCACCGGCACGTCCCGGCCGACCACGTCCCGGACGCCGGCACGCACCAGCGCCGGGTCGTACGTGATCGCCGAGAAGACGATGAGCAGCTTGGGATCCGTCCCGGCCGAATCGGATCGTGACAGGGCTGATCGTGCGGCCTGAGCCGCTGCGGTCCTCGGTTCGGTGGTGCTGGACTGGCCGACACCCATCCAACGCCTGCCGTCGGGACGCGCGTCCATGTTCATGACGCCTCCACTCGACGGCGGTCGGTCAGACAACTTAGTCGCATCCGCGGTCCGGTGAGCAGACAGCCATGTAGATCTTCACTCAAACGGCGCATCTGGCGGACAACGGCAGGACCACTTGATTGACACCGCCGGCACGCATTGGTCTAGTGCATGACGTAACCAGATGGCTACCGTGGGGGGGGTGGGCCGGCATGAGGTTCCGTTCGGCACTGATGGTTTCGACGCTGGTGGCGGGCTTGGCCACGGTCACCGTGGGTCCGGTCGCGACCGCCGCGCCATCCGATCCGACGACGCTGGTGAACCCGTTCGTGGGCACCGAGAACTCCGGCAACACCTTTCCCGGCGCCAGCGCGCCGTTCGGCATGGTGCAGGTGAGTCCGGACACCGGCGGCCAGGGCGGCTACGACTACGACCAGAACGCGATCTACGGGTTCAGCCAAACCCATTTGTCGGGCGTGGGCTGCGGTGTGATGGGCGAGCTGCCCGTGATGCCGACCACCGGTGTCGTGAATTCCGTCGAACCGTCCGGGTATGCCTCCGCCTATTCGCACAGCGACGAACAGGCCACGCCCGGTTACTACCGCGTCGGTTTGTCCACCTATGGCGTGAATGCCGAGTTGACCGCCACGCCGCGGACCGGCTGGCAGCGCTACACCTTCCCGGCCACCGCGGCGGCCAACGTCCTGTTCAACACCGGCCAGGCCAATCAGTCGGTGCTCGACTCGGAGGTCCACGTCGTGGACAACCACACGGTCGAGGGACGCGTGCACGACGGCGGCTTCTGCGCCGGGCACGACCAGCACACGGTCTACTTCACCGCCAGCTTCGACCGTCCCTTCGCCTCCTACGGGGCCTGGCGGGGCACGACGCCCACGCCCGGGGCCAAGGACGCCGCCGGAACGGGCGGCAACGGCGCGTGGGTCACCTTCGACGCCACGGCCCAGCACAGCGTCACGCTGAAGGTCGGCATCTCGTACACCGGCATGGCCGGCGCGCGGGCCAATCTCCAGCAGGAGACCGGCGGTTCGTACGACTTCGACGCCACTCGGCAGAAGCTGCACGACGCCTGGGTCACGGAGCTGAACACCGTCGCCGTCGGCGGCGGTACCCAGGACCGGCAGACGGCGTTCTACACCTCGCTCTACCACTCCCAGCTGCACCCGAACCTGGCCGGCGACGTGGACGGCAGCTACGCCGGCTTCGACGCCAAGGTGCACAAGGCGGCGGACTACACGCCCTACCAGAACTTCTCGCTGTGGGACACCTACCGCCCGCAGAACCAGCTGCTGGAGCTGCTCCACCCCGACGTCGCCCGCGACGTGGCGCTGTCGCTGGTCGCCGCCGGCCGTGACGGCGGCTGGCTGCCGCGGTGGGCGCTGGCCAACAGCGAAACCAACATCATGACCGGCGACCCGATGACGCCGTTCCTGGTCGAGGCGTGGACCAAGGGGCTGCTCAAGGGGCACGAGCAGGAGGCGTACGGGCTGCTGAAGGCCAACGCCACCAGCCTGCCGCCGGCCTCGTCGCAGTACAACGGCCGCACCGGCCAGCCGTTCTACGCCGACCGGGGCTACATCCCGTCCGGGCTCAAGCGCGGTGCCGACTGCGCCGACAAGGGCGGCGACAACGACTGCGACCACCCGGCCTCGGCCACCCAGGAGTACGCCCTGGCTGACGCCGCGCTGGCGCTGATGGCCGATGGCTTGGGGCACAAGGCCGACGCCCGCATGTTCGCCGACCACGGCCAGTGGTACCGGAACCTGTGGGACAGCTCCACCGGCCAGTTCCGGCCCCGCACCACCGACGGCACCTGGCTCACGCCGTACGACCCGGTGGCCGCCGATCACCAGTTCCACGAGGGCGGCGCCTACCAGTACCAGTGGCTCGCGCCGCAAGACCCGTCCGGGCTGGTGCAGTTGATGGGTGGGCGCAAGACGGCCGAGCAGCGGCTGGACGCCTTCTTCGCCTATCCGCACCTGCTGACCGATCCCGGCAAAGCGGTGCACGATGACTGGATCTCCAGCCCGTACGACTACTACAGCAAGCCGACCTACAACCCGAACAACGAGCCCGACCTGCTGGCCCCGTACATGTACCTGTGGGCCGGCACGCCGTCCAAGACGGCCACGGTCGTGCGGGCGGCGATGACCCTGTTCACCACCGGCCCCAACGGCATGACCGGCAACGACGACCTCGGCACCATGTCGGCCTGGTACGTGTTCTCCTCGCTGGGCCTGTACCCGACGGTGTCCGGCGGCGACTTCCTGGCCCTGTCCAGCCCGCAGTTCCCGACCATGACCGTCCACATGGGACAGCGCAGCCTCACCGTCACCGCGCCCGGGGTCACGGATGTGAACCGCTACGTGCAGAACGTGTCTCTCAACGGGCGTTCGGTGAGCAGGAGCTGGCTCGGCTGGGAAGACCTCACCCGTGGCGGCACGCTTCGCGTGAACGTCGGCTCGACCCCGTCGACGTGGGCGACCCGGCCCCAGGACGAGCCGCCGTCGATCAACCACGCCGCCCCGGACTCCCGTCGGCACGTGGACGCCTCGATCCGGGGCCTGAACGTCGACGTCCTCGGCCAGGCCCCGGGCGCGCTGCCGGTGGCCATCAGTGCCTCCGGCGGCTGGACCACCCGCCCCGGTGGCCTGCTGCTCAAGTCCGATCACCTGCCCGTGCAGCAGACCGTCGCCCTGACCCCGCCGCCCGGCACGAAACCCGGCAGCTACCAGGTCACGGTGACCGTTGCCGCCGCCGGTGCCAACACTGTGACCCGGACCTCGACGGTTCAGGTAACTGCGCCCTAGCGCCCCGGTATCCTGCATAGTCCGGTGGCCCGCGGTGCTCGACGTCGGGGCCGCCGGAGCGAACAGCGAAAGGATTCCGGTGAACACGCCAGTCGAGACGCTCGAGTTCCAGGCCGAGGCGCGCCAACTGCTCCAGCTCATGGTGCACTCGATCTACTCGAACAAGGACACCTTCCTGCGTGAGCTGATCTCCAACGCCTCCGACGCGTTGGACAAGCTGCGCCTGGAGACCTACCGCGACAAGGATCTCGTCGCCGACACCTCCGACCTGCGCATCGAGCTGGTCACCGACCGGGTCGAGCGCACGCTCACCATCCGCGACAACGGCATCGGCATGTCCCGCGACGAGGTCGTCGGGCTGATCGGCACGATCGCCAAGTCCGGCACGGCCGAGTTCCTGCGCAAACTGAAGGAGTCCAAGGACAACGCCGCCAGCCAGGACCTGATCGGCCAGTTCGGCGTCGGCTTCTACTCCTCGTTCATGGTGGCCGACCACGTCACGCTCGTGACCCGCAAGGCCGGCGAGGACACCGGCACGCGCTGGGAATCGGCCGGCGAGGGCACGTACACCATCGAGACGGTGGACGACGCCCCGCAGGGCACCTCGGTGACCCTCAAGCTCAAGCCCGAGGACGCCGAGGACCACCTCTACGACTACACCGCCGAGTGGAAGCTGCGGGAGATCATCACCCGCTACTCGGACTTCATCACCTGGCCGGTGCGGCTGGAGGTGGAGCGCACCGTCGAGGACAAGACCACGACCGAGTTCGAGACCGTGAACTCGGGCAAGGCGCTGTGGGCGCGGTCCAAGGACGAGGTGCCGGCCGAGGAGTACACCGAGTTCTACAAGCACATCAGCCGGGACTGGAACGACCCGCTGGAGACCGTCCACGTCCGGGCCGAGGGCACCTTCGAGTACCAGGCGCTGCTGTTCCTGCCGGCCAAGGCCCCGTACGACCTGTTCATGCGTGAGCGCAAGCGCGGCGTGCAGCTGTACGTCAAGCGGGTGTTCATCATGGACGACTGCGAGGCGCTCATGCCCGAGTACCTGCGCTTCGTCAAGGGTGTGGTGGACGCGCAGGACCTGTCGCTCAACGTGTCCCGCGAGATCCTCCAGCAGGACCGGCAGATCCAGCTCATGCGCCGCCGTCTGGTCAAGCGCGTGCTGTCCACCGTGAAGACGATGATGACCGACGCCCCCGAGAAGTACTCGACCTTCTGGACCGAGTTCGGGCCCGCCGTCAAGGAGGGCCTGCTCTCCGACACCGAGAACCGCGAGACCATTCTCGACATCGCTTCGTTCCCCTCCACCCATGACGCGTCGACTCCGACCACGCTGGCCGACTACGTCGAGCGGATGCCGGACGACCAGGAGCACATCTACTACATGACCGGCGCCTCCCGGTCCATTGTGGAGAGTTCCCCGCACCTGGAGGCGTTCCGGGCCAAGGGACTCGAGGTGCTCATCCTCACCGACGGCATCGACGAGATGTGGGTCGACGCCGGCGAGGAGTACCGGGGCAAGAAGTTCCAGTCCGTGGCCAAGGGCGAGGTCGACCTCGACAAGGACAAGCCCGAGGACTCCGGCGAGTTCGAGCCCCTGCTGACCTGGCTGACGGAGAACCTGACCGACAGCGTCAAACAGGTCCGCCTGTCCTCCCGGCTCACCACCTCGCCCGCCTGCCTGGTCGGCGAGGCCGGCGACCTGACGCCGACGCTGGAGAAGATGTACCGGGCCATGGGGCAGCCCGTGCCGCCGGTCAAGCGCGTGCTGGAGCTCAACCCCGAGCACGCCCTGGTCACCGGCATGCGGACGGCCTTCACCGCCGGCGGGCACGAGACCGAGCTGGGGGAGACCGCCGAGCTGCTGTACGGCATGGCCCTGCTGGCCGAGGGCGGCGAGCTGCCCGACCCGGCCCAGTTCACCAAGGTGCTGGCCGACCGCCTGGCCCGCAGCCTCTGAGGCTAGCAGCCACCCCGGCGACACCCCGCCTTTTTTGCCACATGCGCTTCCTACATGGCACCAGACGCCACATAGGAAGCGCATGTGGCGTTTCAGGGGGGAGATATGCCACATGGGAAGCGCATGTGGGGCCAGGGCGCAAATGGGAAGCGCATGTGGCAAAAATCAGCCCAGGAGCTCCCGGGTGCCGGTAATATCGAGGCGGCCGCCGAGCTGGTCGCTGATGGCGTTCACCACCGCGTACTGCACGCCGCGAACGTCGATGGCCCGAACTATGATCCGGTACAGGTCGGTCTCCAGCAGGTGCAGGAAGTCGTTGTACGGCTCGGGTTCCGGCGTCGTGCCCTCGGTGTGGAAGGCCCCGATGCGTAGGGCGATGACCGACATCCCGCGCTGCTCGGCGTAGTAGCGGCCCAGCGCCTCGCCGAAGGCCTTGGTGACGCCGTACAGGTTGCCGGGATTCACCGGGTCGGCGGCGGAAACCTGTTTGCCCGCGGGATATCCGGACACGGCGTGCACGGAGGACGCGAACACGACCCGCCGCACGCCGGCCTCCGAGGCCGCCGCGAACAGGTTGTGGGTGCCGACGATGTTGGCCGGCAGCAACGAATCCCAGTCGGCGAGGAGGCTGGGGTTGGCGCCGAGGTGGACGACGGTGTCCACATCCTCGCAAGCCCGGGCCAGAGCAGCGGGATCACCGAGGTCCGCCAGGACGAAGTCCTCGATGTCCACCGGCCGGACATCGGTGGCCCGCAGCACGTAGCGGCCGGCCACGTGCCGCAGGAATCCGGACCCGATCCGCCCGGCCGCCCCGGTGACCAGCACCCGCCCGACGGCGGCGTCCCCGGGCAGCGGCGCGCTCAGCGTGAAGACCATGCGGTCAGGCTAACCGCACCGGCAGTTCCCTCATGCCACGCAGGATGATGTTGTCGTTGTACGTCGGCTCGCCGGCCAGCTCCAGCTCGTCCAGCCGGGCCAGCGCCTCGAAGATCAACCGGCCCTCCAACCGGGCCAACGGCGCGCCGAGGCAGAAGTGCGGCCCGTGCCCGAACGCCAGGTGCCGCGACGGCTCGCGCGAGATGTCCAGGCGGTCGGGGTCCTCGCACACCTCGGGATCCCGGTTGGCCGACCCGAACAGCAGGATCGCGGCGCTGCCCCTCGGCGCGTCGAACGAGCCGACCTTGGTGTCCTGCAAGGCGGTCCGCGCGGTGAACTGCACCGGCGGGTCGTAGCGCAGGAACTCCTCGACGGCCCGATCGGCCAGCGCCGGCTCGGCCCGCAGCCGGGCCAGCTCAGCCGGATTGCGCAACAGCGCCAGGGTGCCGTTGCCGATCAGGTTGACGGTCGTCTCGTGCCCGGCGATCAGCAGCAGGATGCACGTGGTGAGCAGCTCGGCCTCGGACAGCACGTCGCCGGCGTCCCGCACCTGCACCAGCCCGGACAGCAGGTCCTCGCCCGGGTTGTCGCGGCGCTTGTCGGCCAGCTGGAGCATGTACTGCCGGAACTCCTCGCGCGCCTTGAACTGCCGCTCCCGCACGCCCTCCGGGATGAGGAAGTCGGGGTCGAGGCCGCGGGCCATGTCGTGCGACCAGGCGACGATCAGGTCCCGCTCCTCGACCGGCACGTCGAACAGTTCGCTGATCACCGCGACCGGCAGCGGGCGGGCGATGGCGTCCATGAAGTTGACGGTCCCGCCGCGCGCCGCGGAGATCAGCTCGGAGGTGGTCTGCTCGATCATCGGGGCCAGGCGCTCCACCACCTTGCGGGTGAAGGCCTTCGACACCAGCCCGCGCAGCCGCGTGTGGTCTGGCGGGTTCATGCCGAGGAAGCTGCGCTGCGGCGGGGGAGTGCTGTTGAGCGGCCCGACCTGGTCGGCCTCGGCGTGCCCGAACTTGTTGTCCCGCAACACGTTCGAGCAGTCCTGCTGCCGGGTCACCATCAGTGGCTGCCCGTCGCCGCCGGAGATCGGTGCGGTCTCCCGCCACTGCCGGTAGGTCGGGTACGGGTCCTGTCTCAGCACCGGGTCGATCAGCGCGAGCATGGACGGTGCGGTCATGACGGCGGCTCCTCATCTGCTTCCGCGCCGGTGAAAAGCCAGCGCAGGGCCCGGCCGAACAGCTCGTCGGGCACGCTGGCCGGGTCCAGCCGGCGCATCCGCACCAGCCCCTGGAACAGCGCGATGACGATGGTCGAGAGCTCGCCGGCCCGGCCGGGGTCCGGCGTCGACCGGGCGATCAGCTCGGTGAGCAGGTCGCGCGGCTCCCGCATCCGCTCGGCGTAGGCGTCCATGAGCTCGGGATTGCGCACGGCGTACAGCCAGAACTCGGCCTGGAGTGGCGCGAAGTCGGCGTCCTTGTCGGCCACCTCGATGACCAGCTGGCTGAACGCGCGCTGGGCTTCGGCCGGCGCGGCGTCGGCCACGATCTCGGCGGCCCTGGTCACCCGGTCGTTGGCCCTCTCCTTGAGCAGCTCGACGAACAGCTGCTCCTTGCCGCCGAAGTTGGAGTACACGGCCCCGATCGAGTAGCCGGCCGCCTCGGCGATCTCGTCCACCGACGCGCCGGCCAGGCCCTTCTGCGCGAACACCCGGGCGGCCGCGTCCAGCAGCCGTTCCCGGGTCAGCGCCTTGGCCTCGGCCCTGCTCAGCCTGCTCACATAGCCGACGCTACTCGGATAGTGAACGCTATGTCAATAAATCCTCAGCCGGCCAGGGCCTTCTTGCACACCGCGCCGACCTGCTTGGCGAAGGCGTCCGGATCGGCGGGCTTCTTGACGCTCATGATCAGCATGCAGGCCCGCTTGTCGTTCTGAGAGGCGAAGACCGCGCCGTCCGCGGTGCGTGTCGCAGGGAAGCCGAGGCCGTCGACCGGGACCATGTCCTTGTAGTCCTTCTTGAAGTCGTCCACCGTCTGCCCCACGAAGTCGCCGGTGTAGACGGTGAGGGCCAGGCGCGTGCCCAGGACCGTGGCGGGATCGGGGACGTAGTCGCATGTGCTGTCGGTGTCGAGGATGTGCTCCAGCTTGCCGGGCCCGGTGGGCACGCCCAGCATCGCCTCGGCGTCGGACCGGGTCAGGTACTGGCACACGTCGATCGGGCCGCCGCTCGCGAGGGAGGCGTCGGTGGGCAGCGGCATGGCCGAGCCGGAGCTGCTGCCGCAGCCGGTGGCGGCGACGGCGATCAGGAGCAGGGGAAGCAGGCGTGCTGTGCGCATGGCGCAGATGCTGCGCCATGCCCCAAGGGGCGACGGCTCCGGATCTGCGCGGCTGCCCTTAGCTTGAGATTTAACCCTCAATGTCTGTTTTTTTGGGCTTGCCGGGGTCGTGTACCGGGGCTTGGCGGGAGTTTCGTGACCCTGTCGGACGTCCAGGACCGGGCCGGGAGAATTTCGGTGCGCTGGCAGGCAAAGCGGCCGTCGGGCGAACCGCGCGAAAACCTCGCCGGACCCGGGTCGGGGACAACCGGGCAGGTGTTGCCGACTTTCGCTCCCAGGGACGCCGTCGATCTTCCACGAGGTGACGGGCCAGCCGAAGCTGGGTGTAGACCGCGATCATCAGCCAGGTCCATCGATCCGCGGCTCCGGGCGTACGGACGCGAGGCGTGGTCCAGCCCAGAGTTTGTTTGAGGAAACGGAAAGTGTGCTCCAGGTCGAAGCGCCGCAGGAACATCTGCCACAGCCGATCCACCTGCCCTGCGGTTGCCGCGGTCGTGGAGTGCCACAGCCACAACGGTTTCGGGGTGCCGGTGCCGGGTAGCCGGTCGACCTGGAGCCGGATCACCGTGCCTTCCATGATCGGCAGGTGGCCGGCGTGGTCGGCCCAGGCGCCCGTGCGGGTCAGCTTGGGGTGCAACCGATCCCAGGAGCGAGCGTGGGCGGCGCCGTAGCGGGTGGTGTCGGTCGTCGTGGTGCGCACGGGGGCCGGCCAGGTCGCCGGATCAGCGAACACGAACCGGGCTCCGTGCCGGGTGCTGCGGCCTCGGGCGCCGGGCTGCCGTGGCGGCGCGGGGAAGGCAAGCACCCGGTCGGACCGTAGTCGCACCAGCACCTGGACCGGGAGGTCGGCCAGCAGGAATGCCAGGCGGGGACCGTCATAGCCGCTGTCGCCGGTGATCCAGATCTCTGGATCGCCGGCGTGCCAGTGTCCGGCGGTGACCAGCGCGTCCACCACGGCGCGGAGTTGGGTGGCGGCCAGGTCGGTGTGGTCATCGTCGGGACGCACGCGCGTCACGTCGAGCATCGCCGTCCACGAGGTGCGGCCGGGTTCCAGGGCGGCGACGAAGGAGTAGGGCCAGCCGGGGATGATCTGGGCTTGGCCGCGACCGCGTGCGTAGGTGTGGCAGAACAGCCGCTCCGGGCTGGTGTTCGCATCCGGGCGTAGCCAGTGGCTCACGTCGATGGCCAACACGATCCGGCCGTCGTCGCAGCGGGGGATCGACTGGCGGGCGACAACGTTGCGGAATCGGGTGATGTCGATCTTGCCCTGGCGCAGGCCGTCGTACAGGGTGCCGTGGCCCCGTCGGTGTTCGGTGGCCAGTGATAACTCGACCAGCGAGGTGACCGGTCCCTCGGCGCACAGTGCCGCGTCGGCCAACTCGAACAACGCGTCCGCCCGTGCGGTCAGACACTGGTAGAACGCCTTACGGAACCCGGACAGGTCCCCCAGCACAGCGGTGGCGCTGGTGTGGTGCACACTGATCATCGAAGCCCTTGGTGTGATCTTCCGACTGTCGCAGGAAGGAATGATCAACCAAGGGCTTCATCCATGATCAACCGGGTGCCGTCGTGGGCACGCCAACCTTAAATCTCAAGCTTAGGTGCCCTTGACCAGGCCGAGCAGCCCGACGGCCCCGAACATCAGGCACAGCACGATGTTCTTCCACCGGTTCTCCACCAGCACGGCCACGAACTCACGCAGGAAGGCGTTGGGCCAGAAGTAGCGGGCGGTGGGCGCGCCGAGCACCTGGCCGTTGACCTTGGCCCGTCGCGCGTACAACGCCGCCCGCAGCACGTGATAGTTGCTCGTGACGATGACGCAGCGGTAGTCCGGCCTGTCCTCCAGCATGATCCGCCGGCTGAAGGTGAGGTTCTCCAGCGTGGTGGTGGACTTGTCCTCCAGCAGCACGGCCCCGGCCGGCACGCCGGTGGAGATCAGGTAGTCGGCCATGGCCCGTGCCTCCGACACGGGTTCGTCCGCGCCCTGCCCGCCGGAGGTGATCATCAACGGCGAGCCGCCGCGGCCACGCACCCGCTCCCACACCTGCCGGCCGCGGTCCAGCCGCCCGGCCAGCAGCTTGGACACCTCGCCGCGGATCAGCCCGGCCCCCAGCACCACCACGAAGTCCACGTCCCGGCGCTGCCGCACCCGGCCGTAGAACACCGAGTAGGCCAGGAAACAGCAGAACACGAAGGAGACGTAGAACAACATGCCGGCGACGCTGATGGTCAGCGAGATCAGCACCGTGTTGCGGCTGCCCAGCGCGAGCAGCGACAACGCGCCGAAGCCGACGATCACCAGGCCGGCCAGCGTGGTCAGCACCGACGAGGCCCGCAGGCCCTCGCGCCGGATCATGGTGAAGCCGTTGACGAACAGGAACACGGTCAGCGCCACCACGGTCAGCGGCACCCCGACGGCCAGTATCAGCAACGGGATGACGGCCAGCGAGCCGAGCGAGCCCAGCGCGGCGAAACCGAGGAAGAACAGCGCGAACACCAGGTACACACCGTTGCGCAGCCGCCTGCGGTCGATGAGGAAGCTGACCAGGAACACCGCGGCCCAGCCGAGGCCGAACGCCAGCCACACCAGCGTGTTCATGGGGCCAGACTGTAGCCGGTCGACCACGCCCGACCGTCAGCGCGTCCCCTTGTCGACGGCCGTTCGGCCCAGCAGCGACACCTCGACGGCGGCGTCGTGCTGGCTGACGAGGACCTGGAACCGGCGGCCGTCCTCGTGCACGAGCACGTCGGCGAACACCAGCGGATCGTCCACAGTGGCCTCGCGCCGCACGCCGGCCGCCGCGGCCAGCGCCTGGTACAGCCGGTAGGTGGCCTCGGGATTGACATCGGGCTGGGTGGAGGCCATGTACTCCACCGGATACGTGCACAGCACCGCCCAGCCGTCGCCGACCCGGTTGCGCAGCAGGCACGGCCGGCCGTAGTCGTCGACGGCCAGCACCTCGGCGGTGATGGGCGTGACGGGCAGGAACGCGCGGGCGTGCTCGTTGCCGCCGGTGTGGAAGCGCAGGACCTGATCCGCCCGCAGGTAGCCCAGATCCTCCACGAACCGCATCGACACGATGTCCTCGAGGATGGGCGCCACCAGCCCGTACCGGAGTTCCTGCCGCACACCGAAGAACTCGTCCAGCCCCGGGAACCACGGCCCGCGGTTGCCGCCGTGCGTGCCCGAGCAGTACGACAGGTACACGGTCGCCCCGCCGCGCGCGAGGTCCCCGAGCCGTCGGAACGTCGGCGCCATCAGCTGACGGGTCGAGGGCAGCAGGTACAGCAGCGCGTCGTCGGCGATGCCGTCCTCCTCCCGCGTGAACCCGGGCGACAGATCGGCCTCGCGGGCGGCGACATAGGCCTGCCGCAAGGATTCGAACACCAGCCGCCGGTCGTCCTCGACCGCCGTGACGGGATAGCCACGCTCCAAATAGGACGACACCACCAGTGCCACCTCGGTGTCGGCCCGGCGCACGTGCTCGAAGTCCACTTCGGACAGTGTGCGGGCGAAGCTCTCCATCTCCCTGAGGGCGGCCTTGGGCCGGCCCTCGCCGTCGGTCAGGCCGAAGTGCATCTCGAACGGGTGGTGCCGGTACGGGTCCTGGTCGGCCAGGGCGTCGAAGTCGGTGTTGTTCCAGGCCAGCCAGCCGGTCGCGCCGGCCAGCATGGTGGTGTGCAGGACCTGCCGGTAGTACTGGGCGGTGTTCTCCTCGGACGCCCAGTCCCCGGACAGCCCGAACTCCTCCAGCACAACGGGTCGGCCGGCCACCGCGGCCAGCTCGCACAGAAAGGCGGCGTTCAGGTTCTGTCGCACGGAATCGGAGTCGGTGGGATAGACGTGCGGGCCGGTGAAGTCCGTGAAGGCGGCCAGTTCCCGCACCGAGAAGCCGTTCTCCACGCCGGTGATCTCGATGCCCCAGGCGCCGTCGCCGATCGACACCGGCTGGGTCGCGCCGCCGGCCCGCACCGCGTGCACCATCAGCCGGGCCCACGCCGTGACCTGCTCGCGTGGCGCGGGCGGCTCGCCGCGGCGGCGGCCGTAGATCGGCATCTCGTTGCTGACCAGCCACGCCACGACGGCCGGATGGTCGTGGAAGCGGCGGGTGATCCGCTCGATGAACCAGGCCTGCCGGCTCACCATCTCCACGTCCGCGTACAGGTCGCGACCGTTGCGCCAGGCCGGATCCCAGTTCTCGCCGGACATGTGGCCGATCAGGAAGGTGGGTATGGAGGTCATTCCGAGTTCTACATGCGCATCGAGGAAGTCGGCGAATTTGTCGACCATTTCCTCGTCGATCCGGTCCGGTTCCGGATGGAAGTCCGGCCAGTAGCAGAACGAGCGGGTCACCGTCACCCGGTGCCGGGCCAGCGTGGCCAGCTCGTCGCGGACCAGCGCCGGGTCGTAGGTGCGCCACATCAGCGGACCGCCGGTGCGCGACCAGAAGTTGACGCCGAGCCAGCTGACGCCGAGTCGCGGTGACGGCCGCTTCACGACGGGCTTCTCCTTTCAGCGGGACTCCGTACGGCGCACGGGATCCGGTCGGTTGACGCCGGGGCACGGGTTCGCCACAGTCGGTGTCACGGTGGTCCCCGCGCTCGGAAGTGGTCCGTTTGTCGCCCTTATGGGGAGCATGCAACGCGGCCGTGACTCCGGTCAACAATTTCCCATTTATGTATCCAGGTTCGTTTCGATGCACAGCCGGTACAGCGTGCTCGGGCGGCCCTTGCGATGAGTCTGCGCGCTGCCCACGGGCTCGACGAGCCCGCCCGCGAGCAGCTTGCGCAGCAGCCGCCGTCCACTCGGGTCGGTGATGCCCAGTGCGTTGGCCAGTTCGCTCGGCGACAGCGTCCGGCCCTGCTGGCGGCGTTCCACCGACACCAGGCGGGACAGCGTCGCCGCGCTCAACCCGACCGCGCGGGCCAGTTCCTCCAGCCGCGGCCCGTGATCCCGCACGGTGAACTCGGACGGGCGGCCGTCCCGGCTCATCGGCCCGACCACGATCCCGGAATGCTCGATCAGGTAGCCGGACGGCCGTCCCTCCGCCTCGGCCCGCGCCGCCGCCCGCTCGGCCAGCGTGACGCACGTGCGGGCCGATCCGCCGATGCCGAAGCCGGCCGCCACCCTGATGCCCAGTTCCTCGTCGGCCCGGTCCAGCACCGGCACGGTGGCCCAGTCGTGCGTCACCTCGTCGAACAGCGCCTTGTGCGCCAGCACGAGCAGCCCCCGCCGGCCGCGGTTCTCGATCAGCGCGTCGGCGAACTCCGGCGTGTTCACCAGCAGGTTCATCAGGCCGACGCGGGCCCGGTCCACGTCCTGGTCACGACTCTGCTCGGCGACGAGGAACACGCCGGCGGCGAAGCGGAACTCGTCCGCGCGGCGGGCCCGGATGCGTTGCCGCAGGTCGTACAGCTCCGCGCGAACGGCCGAGGGGATCGTCTGGGTCTGCACCACCGGCAGCTTGCCCCGCAGCCGGTTGGCCACCTCGACCCGTGCGCTGATCACGTAACCGGAGCGCTTGACCGTGCGCAGGTGGTGGTCCACGACCTCGCTGGCCGGCTGCCCCGGCTGGTAGGGCAGCGCGGTCACGTGGGCCGACTTCAGGTTGAGCGCGGCCGTGACCTCGGCGATCGCGTCGTGGTCGAAGCTGTCGATGGACACCGGCGGCCGCAGGTGCTTGGCCTGCGCGGTGGAGAAGGCCAGGGCCAGCGACAGCGGCGCCGGCCGCAGGATGGTCACCGGGAGCTCGTCGGGCAGCAGGTGCCGGTAGCTGTCGAAGGTCGGGCGGCCCATCAGCAGGCCGTCCAGCGGCTCCCGCAGCAGCTCGGCCACCGTCTCCGGCACGTCCGCGTCGTGGGTGTACTCCGCCCAGCGCAGCGCCAGATCGGCGATGCCGTCCGCCGCCTCGGTGATGACGTTGCGATGTCTCGAATGCAGCACGACTCCGACCGTGACGGTCACTGCTGCACCTCGCTGGCGCCTGGTGTCCGCGTGCGCGGACGCGCTGCGTTGAATGATTCGCTCGCAAGCTCGCTCACTGCGGCACCTCGCTGGCGCTCGGTGTCCGCGTGCGCGGACGCGCTGTGTTGGATGATTCGCTCGCAAGCTCGCTCATGACCGGCCCCCTCCCCGCAGTGGACTGCCCGGCCAGCATGCGTCAGCGCGGTGCGGAGAGTCTCTCGGGCATCACGCAGAAGTACCTTTGGGCACCGACATTTCTGCCCGTTCGGGCCCCGGCGCGGAAATGGTCCCTATCGTCGCATTCAGGCGCGGGCCGGCCGTCGGCGTTCCCGCTGCGCGGCCGGATCGGGTACGGGCGAGGCCAGCAGGAGGGCCTGGGTGTAGGGATGCTCAGGGTGGTGCAGGACGGTGGCGCAAGGGCCTTGCTCCACCAGTTGGCCGCCCCGCAGCACCGCCACCCGGTCGCAGACGCGGTCCACCACCGCGAGGTCGTGGCTGATGAACAGGCAGCCGAAGCCGAACCCGACATGGAGCCGCTCCAGCACGTCCAGCACCGCCGCCTGCACCGACACGTCCAGGGCGCTGGTCGGCTCGTCGGCGATCAACAGATCCGGCCCCAGCACCACGGCCCGGGCCAGGCTGACCCGCTGCCGCTGGCCGCCGGACAACTCGTGGCCGCGGCGGTCCAGCAGGCTCTGCGGCAGCTCGACGGCGTCCATCAGCTCCCGGACCTTGCGCTGCCGCTCGGCCCGGCCCGTGCGGGTGTGGATCACCAGCGGCTCGGCGATGGTCTGCGCGACGGTCTTCGTCGGGTCCAAAGAGGACGCCGGGTCCTGGAACACGACGCCGAGCCGGCGGCGGGCCTTGCTGTCCAGCCTGCCGCCGAACACGTCCACGGCGCCGGATTTCGGCGTGACGAGGCCGAGGGCGCACTGGGCGAGGGTGGTCTTGCCGGAGCCGGATTCGCCGACCAGGCCGACGATCTCGCCCTTGTCCACAGTCAGCGACACGTCGTCCACTACCCGGCGGCCGTGGTACTCCACAACGATGTCGCGAAGCTGGAGCACGGCGTTCTCAGCTGCGTGCCGGTCTTCGTGCTGGGTGTCGCCGAGTTTCGGCACGGCGGCGAGGAGTTGCCTCGTGTAGTCGGCCTTGGGGCTGGCGAACAACGTCTCGGTGTCGGCCTCCTCGACGACCTTTCCGTTGCGCAGCACGATGACCCGGTCGGCGATGTCCGCGACCACGCCGAGGTTGTGGGTGATCAGCAGCGTGCCGGTGCCCTCGGTGTCGCGGATGTCCCGGATCAGGTCCAGGATCTGTTGCTGCACGGTGACATCGAGGGCCGTCGTCGGTTCGTCGGCCAGGATGAGGCCGGGCCCGGCGGCGATGGCGATGGCGATCAGCACCCGCTGCCGCAGGCCGCCGGAGAGCTGGTGGGGATACTGCTTGAGCCGCTTGGCCGCGTCCGGCACGCCGACCCGTTCCAGCAACTCGACGCAGCGGTCGTCGTAGTGCTTGTGCCTGCGGGGCTGGGAATCGTGGTTGCGGATGGACTCGGCCACCTGGAAACCAATGGTGAGCACCGGGTTCAGCGCGGTCATCGGCTCCTGGAACACCATGCCGGCGCCGCGCCCGCGCAACTGCCGGAGCTCCTCCGGCGTTGCACTGCCAATGTCCTGGCCGGCCAGGGTGATCGTGCCCTCGACACGGGCGGACCGGGGGAGCAGGCCGAGCGCCGCCAGCGCGACCGTGCTCTTGCCGGAGCCCGACTCGCCGACCAGGGCGACGATCTCGCCCCTGGACACGGTGACCGACAGGCCGTCCACGGCGACGGTGGAACCGTAGCCGACCCGCAGGTCGTCGATCTCCAGCACCCTTGCCGCGGCGTTCGCGTCGGATGACTCGCTCGCTGCGGGCGCCTCGCTGGGGCTCGGCGTCCGCTCTCGCGGACGCTCTGCGCTGGATGATTCGCTCGCTAGCTCGCTCATGACCGTCCCCTCGCCGCGAACGCGTCGCGGAGCCCGTCGCCGACGAAGTTGATCGCGCACACGATGAGCACGATCGCGATGCCGGGCGGCAGGATCAGCCACCACGCGCCGTCATAGGTGTACGTGATGCCCTTGCTCAGCATCGCGCCCCAGTCGGTGGCCGGTGGCGGCACGCCGAGCCCGAGGAAGCTCACGTAGGCCACCAGCAGGATCGCCTCGGCGATCTGGAACGTGCCGGCCACCACCAGCGTGCCGACCGCGTTGGGCAGCAGGTGGGTGAACACCACCCGGAACCGGCCGGCGCCCATCACCGTGATGGCCTTGATGAAGTCCCGCTCCCGCAGCGTCGCCGCCTCGGCCCGCATCAGCCGGGCCGGCACTAGCCAGGACACGCAGCCGATCACCAGTGACAGCACACCGATCGACGGCGTGATCAGCGTGGCCGCCACCAGCAGCAGGAACAGCGCGGGAATCGCCACGCCGGTGTCGACGATCCGCATCAGCACCGCGTCCAGCCAGCCGCCCACGTAGCCGGCGAGGGCGCCCCAGATCGCGCCGATCGCCGTGGCCAGCAGGCCGGCGAGCACGCCGATGGCCAGCGAGGTCCGGCCGGCGATCATGAGCCGGCCCAGCACGTCGTAGCCGAGATCGTCGGTGCCGAGCGGATGCCCCTGCTGGCCCGGGGAAAGCCGGGCCGCGCCGAGATCGGTGTGCACCTGGTCGGTGTGGTAGAGCAGCGGCCCCAGCAGGCAGAAAGCCAGCACGAGGACCAGGATCGTCGTGCCGACGACGGCGAGGCCGTTCCCGCGCAGGCGGAATCGGGTCGGCACGGCGATGGTGGTCATGACTTCGCTCCCGGCACCCGGACCCGTGGGTCGATCAGCAGTTGCAGCACGTCGGCCAGCAGCGACCCGAGCACGGTGGTCACGGCGATCACCAGCACCACGCCGAGCAGCACGGGGAAGTCGGCGTTGCGGGCGGCGGTCCAGAACAGCAGGCCGACGCCGGGATAGTTGAACATCGACTCCACCACCAGCGAGCCGCCGAACACCACCGGGATCGAGTAGCCGATCAGCGACACCACCGAGGTCAGCGAGTTCGGCCACACGTGCCGCCACAGGATGGTGCGCTCCGGCGTGCCCTTGGCCCGCGCCGTGCGGACGTAGTCCTCGGCCAGGTTGTCCACTGTGGACGAGCGCATGTACCGGCTGTAGGCCACGGCCGTGGCCGCCCCGCCGGCGATCACCGGCAGCACCAGCGATCCCGGCTGGGACAGCAGGTCGGCCAGGGTGTCGCCCTGCGCGGCCTGTGCCGGGAAGATCGGCCAGACCTGGGCGAACAGGATGATCAGCAGCAGCGACAGGAAGAACACCGGCGTCGCGTACAGCACGAACGCCAGTCCGGTGCTGACCACGTCGAACGCCCGGCCGCGCCGGGTCGCCTGCCAGACTCCCAGCGGCAGCGCCACGATGATGCCCAGGATGGTCGAGGTCGCCGTCAGCACAAGGGTTTTCGGCAGACGTTCGGCCAGCAGCGTGCTGACGTCGGTGTTGAGGGTGTACGACGCGCCGAGATCGCCGTGCAGCAGTCGGATCAGATAGTCCCAGTACTGCACGGGAATCGACTGGTCGAAGCCCTGTGACTTGTTGAACGCGTCGATCTGCTCCGCGGTCGCCTTCACGCCCAGCACGCCGCGCGCGGGGCCGCCGGGCAGCAGGTGCAGGATCACGAACGTCACCACCGTGACCAGGAAGACCACGAGCAGGGCCAGCAACAGCCGGCGGGCCAGGAAACGGGTCATGGCGTCACCTCCGGTACCAGCGCTGGGGTTGCAGGCCCGCCAACGGATCCTGCGTGATGCCGCCGATCGAGGTGTCGATGGCCGACACCTGGTAGGGCGGGTTGGGCATCCAGATCACCGGCAGCTGCTCGGCCAGCCGGGCGCTGTAGTCCATCATGGACTGCGGAGAGGTGGACAGCGTGGACGCGCCGATCAGGTCGTCGGTCGGCTTGTCCCGGTAGTTGCCGAAGTTCACGCTCGCGTCGGTCGCGAACAGCTGCTCGCCGCTGGGATAGGCCGGGAAGTACCAGCTGCCCTGCGTGCCGAAGTACGACAGCTGCCAGGAGCAGGCCGGGCTGCTCGGCTCGCAGGTGGTTCCGTTGGCCAGCACGGTGTTCAGCGGCTGGGCGTTGATCCGCAGCTCGATGCCGACCCTGGACAGCTCCGACTTCAGCTCCTGCATGGTGCCGTCGGTCTCGTCGGAGCCCGACTCGGTCAGCAGCGTCATGGACAGCCGGGCGCCCTTGTCGACGCCCTGGCCACACTTCTCCGGCTCCTGACAGGCCTGGATGCCGTCGGCGCCGATCTGCCAGCCGTGATCGGCCAGCAGCTTTCGGGCCGCGTCGAGGTCGAACGGATACGGGGTGTTCTTCTGTGTGTCGGACAGGAAGGTCGGGTCGTTGTCCTGGGGCACCGGGCCGTAGCCGGGAGTGGCCGTGCCGCGCCAGATCACCTGCGAGATGGCCTTCTGGTCGACCGCGTGCTGGATGGCCTGCCGGACGTAGAGCTGCTTGAAGACTGCGCCCAGGGCCGGATTGTTGAAGTTGTACGGGATGTAGGTGATGGACCAGCCGTTCCACGGCTCGATCCGGTACCCCAGCGACTCCAGCTTGGACTTCTGGCCCAGGTTCGTGGTCGGCACGTAGCCGTAGTCCACGCCGCCGGCCAGCAGCACGTTGTACTCGGCGGCCGAGCTGGTGAACGTCAGGAACGTGATCTTGTCCAGGCGCGCGGCGTCTTCCCCGGTGTAGCGCGGGTTCCTGGCCAGCGTGACCTGGCCGGTGGGGGAGAACGACTCCAGCGCGAACGGGCCGTCCACGACCTTCCACAGTGGATTGCTGTTGTAGCCGCCGAGGTTCTTGGCCTGCGCCACCAGGTAGTCGAAGGTCTTGCGCGGATCCGGGTCATGGGCCCAGGCGTGCCGGGGCAGCGGGGTGATCAGCGCCAGCTGGTTGGCCGTGAACCAGCCCGGGTTGTACGTCTTGTCCAGCGTCAGCGTGAAGGTGTGGTCGTCGACGACGCGGAAGTCGGTGACGTCGTCGGGCATCAGGCCCTTGGAGTAGGCGCCCCAGTCGTCCTTGGCCGCGCGCACCAGGTCGAACCAGAACTGGACGTCCTGGCTGGTCAGCGGCGTGCCGTCGGACCAGGCCAGCGGCTTGAGCGTGATGGTGACCGACTTGCCGTCCGGGGCGTACACGGGCGGCTCGGCGGCACTGGCCTTGTCGTCGCGGGCGACCGCGCCCGACGAGCCGTCGTAGGCGTACAGCGGCAGGAACAGCGCCGACTGGATGACGCCGTTGTAGCTGGCCGTGTAGCCCGGGATGGCCAGCGGCAGGATCCAGTTCGGGGTGGCCGAGGGCGGCAGCGCGAAGCTCACGGAGTTCGGGCCGCCCACGCCGTGCCGCACCTGGCCGCCGGCGCAGGCCGTGAGCACCAGACAGCAGATTATGGCGGCCACCCGGCCGAGCCTTCGTCGCATCCCGCCTCACTTTCAACAAAGCTGTTGTAAGTCCTCTTGCTGGGATTTTTCGGCTGACTATACTCACGGCGGCGGCTGGGTGAACTACTGGCGAGGCGGTGTTCTCGACACTTGAACCAGAAATGTGTCAACGATGCACGGGCTTGAGGCCGGGGCCGCCCGCGTGGTGGAGCTGGTCGCCGCCGGCCGCGCCACCTCCCGCAATGAGCTCGCCGTCGCACTCTCGCTGCCACCGTCCACAGTGAACCTTCGCGTGCACGCCCTGTTGAGTGTCGGAGTTCTGGTGGAGCAGGGCGAAGGGCGCTCGCAGGGTGGGCGTCGGCCGCGGCTGCTGACCGTGAACGCGGACTTCGGGCACGTCTGGACCATCGACATCGGGTCCCGACACGTGCGGCTGGGGCCGATGGACATGACCGGCTCGTTGATCAGCACCCACGAGCTGTCGATCAGCATCGACACCGATCCTTCTTTGCTGCTGGATGAAATCTTCGTCGCCGTGAACTCACTGGAGGCGACCGAGCGGCCGGCGGGGCGGTGGCTCGGGGTCGGCGTGGGGCTGCCCGGGCCGGTGGATGTCGCGGCCGGCACCGTGACGCTGCCGTCGCGAATGCCCGGCTGGCGCGGGTTTCCGGCCCGTGAGGCGTTGCAGCGGTTGTTCCCGGTTGCGGGGGGTGATCGACAACGGACGCCAACCTCCCTGGCCCTGGGGGCAGGCTCGGGCGTGGGGGCTCCGGGGGGAAGCCGTTGGTGGTGGTCCAAAGGCCGGGCACCCGGCATCGGCTCGGGGGCTGGGTCGTTCGACGGGGGCGGCCTGCCCCGCCGGCCGGGGACGGGGGGCCGCCGGGGGCCATCAGCCACGTGCGCATCCCCAACCCGGGCGGCGGATCGGCCGTGCACGTGCGGGATCACGGCTGCCTGGAGACCGTGGCCAGCGGCGCGGCGTTGGTGGGCAGCTCGGCGTGGCCAGCACCGCCGATGTCCTTGCCGCGTCCGAGGATGCCAACGCCACCGTGATCACCGCGATCCGCCGGGCCGGCGGACTGTTGGGGGAGGTGCTGGCCACCGTGGTCAACTTCGCCAACCCCGACGCTGTGCTTCTGGGCGGGGCTTTGGCCGGTGCCGAGGCCTTCGTAGCCGCCGCGCGTGGGGCCCTGTACGAGCGTTGTCTGCCGCTGGCCACGCGTCGGCTGCGGATCGACACCGTGCTTGGCGGCGTCGACGCCGGTCTGCTCGGGGCCGGCTCGCTGGCCCTGGAATCGGTTCTGGACGAGGCACTACGAGGGGAGTCGCGCTGATGACGCGCATCGGGATCGCCGGGATTGCCATCGAGTCCAGCACTTTCTCGCCCCATCGGACCACTGTGGACGATTTCCGCGTCACCCGCGGCGCCGATCTGTTGGCACGGTACTCATTCCTGGATCCTTCGGTTGAGTGGGTGCCGCTGCTGCACGCCGTGTCTCTACCCGGGGGTGCGGTCACCGAGGAGACTTACGCCGCCCTGTCAGAGGAGATCTACGCCCGGCTGCGCTCGTGCGGACCTCTGGACGGCCTGTTCTTCGACATCCACGGGGCGATGAGCGTGGTCGGCCGGGTGGACGTGGAGGCCGACCTCATCGAGGGCATCCGCGCCGTCATCGGGCCCGATGTGCTCGTGTCGGCGTCAATGGACTTGCACGGCAACGTTTCCCACCGCCTGGCCCGTGCGCTGGACCTGATCACGTGCTACCGCAAGGCCCCGCACACCGACGCCTGGGACACCCGTGAGCGGGCCGTGCGCAACCTCGTCGATCGGCTGCGAGACGGGGGGAAGCCGTTGAAGGCGTGGGTGCAGGTGCCTGTGCTGTTGCCCGGTGAGAAGACCAGCACCCGCATCGAGCCCGCCCGCAGCGTCTACGCGTTGGTGGACGAAGTCGAGGCCCTGCCCGGGGTTCTCGACGCCGCCATCTGGGTCGGCTACGCCTGGGCCGACGAACCGCGGTGCCAGGCCGCCATTGTCGTCACCGGCGACGACCTCTCGGTGATCACCGCGCAGGCCTCCCGTCTCGCCCAGGCCTACTGGGACGCCCGGCACGACTTCGCTTTCGTTGCCCCCACGGGAAGTCTGGCCGAGTGCGTCACGCAAGCGCTTGCCAGCCCCGCACGGCCGTTCTTCATCAGCGACTCCGGCGACAACCCCACCGCCGGCGGCGCCGGCGACACTTCGTGGAGCCTGCGGGAACTCCTCGGCATGCCCTCGGTCCTCGCCCAGAACACGATCTACGCCCAGATCGTCGATCCCGCCGCCACGGCCGCCGCCGTCCGGGCCGGCATCGGCCAGCAGGTGACGGTCTCCGTCGGCGGGCACATCGACTCCGGTCCGTGCGGTCCGGTGCCGCTGACCGCCGTCGTCGAGGCCATCGACGCCAACGACCCCGTCGCCGGGGTCGCCGTGGTGCTGGGGGTGCAGGGCCTGAAGGTGATCGTCACCGAGCGCCGCAAGCCGTACCACCTCGAATCCGACTTCCTGGACCTCGGGCTGTCGCCGCGCACCGCCGACCTGGTCATCGTCAAGATCGGCTACCTGGAGCCCGAGCTCTACGACATGGCCGCCGACTGGCTGTTGGCCCTCACCCCCGGTGGCGTCGACCAGGACCTCCTCCGGCTCGGGCACGTGGGCATCCAGCGGCCCATGTTCCCCTTCGACCCCGACATGCCGCCGCCGTCCTTCACGCCCGTGTCCACTTGGTGAGACGGGAAATGCCTCCGGCCTCGTCGGCGTTGTTCGGTACATGACTTTCGCGGGCGAGTGGCAGGCGTGGCACACCGAACGTGAGCAGGGATTGGCCGACCCGTACGGCTGGCTGGCCTTGGTCTCCCTGGACTGGCTGGAGGACGGCCCCCGGTCGTATCCCGGTTTGCCCGGGTTGTGGTGGCAGGACTCCGAGGCCGCCTACTTCGACCCCCAGGGCGCTTCCGCGACCTATGAAGGTGGTGCCGTCACGGAGGTTCTGAGGTTGGAGCTGGTCAACAGCGGCTCCGGCGCCCGGGTCACCGCCGGCGACCTGGAGATCGAGGTCGCCCGTCGCTCCGGTTACCTCATCCGCGTCCACGACCCCAAGGCGTCAGTGTTGCGCGAGTTCCGTGGCGTGCCGGCCTACGAGCCGTCCGAGTCCTTCGTCTTCTCCGGCGTCTTCGAGCCCTTCGACGCGCCCCGCCCCACCACCGTCGGCGCCGTCGTCGAGGGCCTCAGCCACGTCTACACCGCCCCCGGCCTCGTCCGCTTCTCCCGTGACGGCGTCGAGCACACCCTCACCGCCTTCAACGGCAAGTCCGGCGGCTTCAGCATCTTGTTCACCGATGCCACCAGCGGCGTCACCACCTACGCCGCCAACCGCTCCCTGGCTGTCGCCGCCCCCGCTTCCGGCGGCGCCGTGACCCTCGACTTCAACCGCGCCGTCAACCTCCCGTGCGCCTTCACCGACTTCGCCACCTGCCCCCTCCCGCCCGAGGGCAACCGCTTGCCCTTCCCCGTCGAGGCCGGCGAGAAGACCCCTTACGAGCGCTCCTGACCCTTGTCGGGCCACAGGCTGGGCAGGTTGACCACGATGCCCTCCTGGCTGCTCCGGGCGATGATCACCACCGCCGGCTCGTCGCCCGGGTTCTCTTCCCGGTGCGGCACATACGGCGGCACGAACACGTAGTCGCCCGGCCCCGTCTCCAGCCTTGTTTCCTCGTCCCCGTCCGCGAAGACGAACACCGGGTGCCCTTCCTTCACGTAGATGGCCGTCTCCGCCTCGCCGTGATGGTGATCGCCCGAGTTCGTCGCCGGGGCCACGTGCGTCTCGCCCATCCACACCTTGCTGGAGCCCACCGTCTTCCCGGAGATCGCCTCCAGCCGCGTCATGCCGTTCGTCTGGCCGGTGTCCCCGGTCAGGCTCGCGCCCTTGATGTGCCGCAGCGGCTGATGCCAGTGATCCGTCACGCTGCCAGTATCACCGCTTGTCACGCCGGGGCCATCACCGCGTTGGCCGCGTTGACGCCGCTGAACACGATCGCCGCCAGCACCAGGATGCCCAGCGGCGCCAGCACACACTGCCTCGCCGTCCGGCCCATCCTGGCCACGCCGATCGCCCCCACGATGACGCCCAGCACCGCCGCGCCGATCCCGTACGGCGTGTTCTCCGGATTGCCCGTGCCCGTGGCGAGGTAGATGCCCTCGCCGATCAGCACCGCCGTCGGCACCGCCAGCCCCACCCCAACCCAAACCCTCATACCCCCCATCATCCCCAACCCCGCGAGTCACGCTCACAGACACACCGAAATACGGTTTCAGACAGGTGTTCATGAGGATGCGTCAGGTAGGCCAGCGCTGGCCGGCCAGGACGGCCAAGTGCAGGGCCACCAAGGTGTTCTCCAGGTCAGGAAGCTCGGCGGCCCGGTTGTGACGGACGCGCACGCTGACGAGCTCCGTGGTGGCGCCGGCCAGGGCGAGGTAGGCGTCGTAGGGCACGGTTGGCCACTCGGGGTGGTGGCCGAGGGCATGCCGGTGCCAGGTGCGGTTCAGCTCGGCGAAGCGGTGCTGGGCGGCGTCCATGCGGTTCACGGCCCCGGCGCCGGCGGCGGGCATGTCGATGTAGAAGACGCGGGCGAAGGCGGGCTCGTCGGCCAGGAAGCGGAGGAACGCCCGGCACGAGGCGCGCAGGATGGCCTCGGGGGCGGAATCCGGGGGCAGGGCGCGGGTGGCGCCCACGACGGCGTCCACGAGCAGGTTGCCGCCGTAGGCGGTGGCGGCGAGGAAGCAGTCCTCCTTGTCACGGAAGTGGGCGTAGAAGGCGGCGCGGGAGACGCGGGCGCCGCGGACGATGTCGGCGACGGTGATGCTGTGGAAGCCGGCAGCGGCCACGGCGGCGACGGTGGCGGTCAGCAGGCGCTGGCGCTGAGCGGCCCGGACCTCGTCGGCGGGCAGGCTGGAGCGGCCCCGGGGCAGACCCGGGGCGTCGTCGTGCCGTCTGGCCAGGGAGCCCTCTTGTCCCACCGTCCGCCAACCCCTAAAGTACGGCCGCGTACCTGTGACCTGTGACACAGGTTATCGCTGCGGACAACGTAGTCCGAAGGAGGCGTCGATGAGCGTCCTGTGGCAGCGTCGGCTGGATCACTACCCCGAAACCGGGCGGCGCCTCTGGTACCTGGGAATCGTGGTCGTGGCGACGGTCGTCCTCTACTACGAGCTGTACGTGCCGGGCGCGGTCGCGACGGAGATCATCGCCCACTATCACATGACTTTCCCTTACTACGTCTACATCTCCGTGGTGGGCAACGCGATCGGGGCCTTCTCCTCGCTGCTGGCCGGCCTGGCCGACCGGTGGGGGCGGGCCAACCTCGTGGCGTACGGCCTGGGCGTCACCGGCCTGCTGACGCTGTTCGGCATACCGAACGCCCCCGACCAGTTGACCTTCGGCGTGCTGTTCGCCCTGGTCAGCTTCGTCGAAGGGATCATCCTCGTCGCCACGCCGGCCCTGGTGCGCGACTTCTCGCCGCAGCTGGGCCGGGCCTCGGCGATGGGCTTCTGGACGCTCGGACCGGTGGTCGGCAGCCTCGTGCTGTCCGAGGTCTCCAGCAACACGATCGGCGTGCTGCCCGACTGGCGCTCCCAGTTCGTCATCTGCGGCATCGTCGGCCTGGTCGTCTTCGTGATCGCCCTGTTCGGGCTGCGCGAGCTGTCGCCCAACCTGCGCGACCAGCTCATGGTCAGCATGCGCGACCGTGCGCTGATCGAGGCGCGGGCGGCGGGCATCGACGTGGCCAAGGCGATCGAACGCCCGTGGCGGCAGATGATGACCTTGCGGGTGGTCGGCTCGGCCTTCGCCATCGCGGTGTTCCTGATCATCTACTACACCGCCGTCGGCTTCTTCACCATCTACTTCACCACCATCTACGGCTTCAGCCTGGCCCAGGCCAACGGCATCGGGAACTGGTTCTGGGGCATCGACGCGCTGTCGCTGATCGTGGTGGGCGTGATCTCCGACCGGCTGGGCGTGCGCAAGCCGTTCATGCTCGTCGGCGGCCTCGGCGCCATCGTGATGACGATCGTGTTCCTGACCCGCGCCACCGCGCCGGACACCGGCTACTACACCTTCGTCTGGATCATCAGCGTGCTGGCGGTGTTCATGGCCATCGCCTACGCGCCGTGGATGGCGAGCTTCACCGAGACCGTCGAACGCATCAACCCGGCACTGACCGCGACCGGCCTGGCCGTGTGGGGCTGGATCATCCGGGCCGTGGTGGCGCTGTCGATCTTCGCCCTGCCGTTCGTCGTCACGTCCATGACGCCGCTCGTGCAGTACGGAACCGAGGTCTCCACGCTGGCCGCCAAGTACGACACGCAGCTCAAGACCATCGCCGTCGTCGACCCGACGACGCTCGGCGCATTGGGCCGCAACCCGGCCGATCCCGAGGCCGGGACCAAGGCCGTCGCCGAGATCATGCAGGGCCAGAACGTCGACCAGGCCACCGCGGTGGAGCGGCTCAAGGCGGCCGCGGCCGTGCCGAAGGCGGACATGGCGTTCCTCCAGGAGCACGCCGCCGAGGTGCAGGCGGCCGCCGCGGCCACGCCCGGGCAGTGGCAGAACTGGTGGTGGGTGTGCGTCGGCGGCGAGGCGGTGTTCCTGCCGTTGATCTTCGTCATGGTCGGGCGCTGGCGGCCCAGGCAGGCCCGCGCCGACCTCGCCGAGCATCAGGCCCGTGTCGACGAGGAGCTGGAGCAGCTAAGTTCATCTACCGGAGGGACTACCACGAGCTGAGAAGAGGCACGCGTGACCGGGTTCTTCACGTCCGTCGACGAGGTGGCCGGGCGGCTGGCCGAGGCCGGCTACCTGGCGTCCGACGCGGTCGCGACGACCGTGTACCTCGCCGACCGGCTCGGCAAGCCGCTGCTGGTGGAGGGCCCGGCCGGCGTCGGCAAGACCGAGCTGGCCAAGGCGGTCGCCCAGGTCACCGGGTCGCGGCTGGTGCGGCTGCAGTGCTACGAGGGCGTCGACGAGTCGCGGGCGCTGTACGAGTGGAACCACGCCAAGCAGCTGCTGCGGATCACCGCCGGGCGCGACGAGACGTGGGACCAGACCCGCAACGACATCTTCAGCGAGGAGTTCCTGCTCGCGCGGCCCTTGCTCACCGCCATCCGCGGCGACGAGCCGACCGTGCTGCTGATCGACGAGACCGACAAGGCCGACGTCGAGGTGGAGGGGCTGCTGCTGGAGGTGCTCGGCGACTTCCAGGTCACCGTGCCCGAACTCGGCACCATCACCGCCACCCAGCGGCCGTTCGCCGTGCTGACGTCCAACGCCACCCGTGAGCTGTCCGAGGCCCTGCGACGGCGATGCCTGTTCCTGCACATCGATTTCCCCGACGAGGACCTGGAAAAGCGCATCGTGCTGGCCCGCGTGCCCGGCATCGACGACATCCTCGCCACGTCGCTCGTACGCGTGATCAACGCCTTGCGGGCCATGGAACTGCGCAAGTCGCCGTCGGTCGCCGAGACCATCGACTGGGCGCGGACCCTGCTCGAACTCGGCGCCGAGACCCTCGACGAGCAGGTCGTGCGGGACAGCCTCGGCGTGATCCTCAAGCACCAGGAGGACATCGTCAAAGCGGGGCAGCGGCTCGAACTGGACAAGCTGTGACGGTCTCGGACCGTCTCACCGAATTCGTGCAGGCCTTGCGGGCCAAGGGAATTCAGGCCGGGCCGGGGGAGACTGTCGACGCCGCCGCCGCGCTGGAGGTGCTCGGCTTCGACGACCGCGAGCGCACCCGGGAGGGCCTCGCGGCCTGCCTGATCCGCCGGGACGGCCAGCGTGCCGTCTTCGACTCCACCTTCGACCTGTTCTTCCCTTTGGGCGTGGGCATTCCCGAGCAGGCCCGGCGCGAGCACCTCACCCTCGACGAGCTCAACGACCGGCTCGTCGCCGCCTTCGCCTCCGACGACGAGTCCGAGCTGTCGCAGCTGGCTGGGCTCGCCGTCGACGCCTTCGGCGAGTACGGGCAGAGCGGCTCCGGCTCCAGCGGTTGGTCCGCGCACCAGACCTTGGACCGGGTGCAGCCCCAGACCTTGCTCGTCCGGGTGTTGGCCGCCATGCAGGCTCAGGCCGGCTTCACCGAGCGCCTCGACCGTGACGAGATCCGCCGTCGCATCGAGCGGTTCCGTGAACTCGTGCGGGGCGAGGCCCTTCGCCGCGTCGCCGAGCTTCGCGGCCGTGAACGCCTTTCCCGCAGCGCCGTTCCGCCCACGCCCGACCAGGTCGACTTCCTCCAGGCCGGCCGCGCCCAGGTCGCCGAGATGCGCCGCATGGTCCAGCCCTTGGCCCGCAAGCTGGCCACCCGCCTCGCGGCCCGTCGCCGCCGTGGCGCCCGGGGGCCAGATCGACTCTCCGCCGCACCCTTCGTCGTTCCCTGTCCACCGGCGGTGTGCCCATGACTCCCGGTGTTCCGCAAGCACCGCCCCGGCCGTCCCGAGATCGTGCTGCTGTGCGACATGTCCGGCTCCGTCGCCTCTTTCGCCAACTTCACCATGCTCTTGGTGCAGGCCCTGCGCGACCAGTTCTCCAAGGTCCGCGTCTTCGCCTTCGTCGACGGCATCGACGAGGTCACCCACCTCGTCACCGCCGGCGTCGCCGACCCCGCCGCCCTGGGCTCCCGCATCCTCACCGAGGCCTCCGTCATCCGCTGGGACGGCCACTCCGACTACGGCCGCTCCCTCGACGAGTTCGCCGACCGCTACCCCGACGTCATCGGCCCGCGGACCTCCGTCCTCATCCTCGGCGACGCCCGCAACAACCACGGCGACCCCCGCCTCGCCGTCCTCGCCCACATCCTCCGCCCCGCCCGCCGCTCCTTCTGGCTCAACCCCGAACGCCGCGCCCTCTGGTCCACCGGCGACTCCGCCGCCCACGACTACGCCTCCGTGGTGGAGATGCACGAATGCCGCAACGCCCGCCAGCTGGGCGTTTTGGTGTCCCGGCTCATCCCGGTCTGAACCACGCCAGCTGCTCACGTCTCCTGCTGAAAGTGCCCCCGTCATGCAGGGAAGGACGCCTTACCCGCGTTGAACGCGGGTAAGGCGTCCTTCCCTGCATCGGGGGATCCTGTTCAGCGGCGGCCGGCCCAGTCCAGCAGCTCATCCGCGGACCAGGTGTTGATGACCCGGTCCGCCTCGACGCCGCATTCCTCGGCGCGGGCGCAGCCGAGGGCCTGCCAGGTGAGCTGGCCGGGGGCGTGGGCGTCGGTGTCGATGGCGAAGTGACAGCCGGCGTCGACGGCCGACCTGAGCAACCGCTTGGGGGGATCGAGGCGCTCGGGGCGGGAGTTGATCTCGACGGCGACGGAATGCGCCTGGCAGGCGGCGAAGACGGCGGGGGCGTCGAACTCGGACTCGGGGCGGCCGCGGCCGGTGACGAGGCGGCCGGTGCAGTGGCCGAGGACGGTGACGTGGGGGTTGGCGACGGCGGCGAGCAGGCGAGGGGTCATCTCGTCGGCGGGCATGCGGAGCTTGGAGTGGACGCTGGCGACGACGACGTCGAGGCGGGACAGGAGCTCCTCGGACTGGTCGAGGGAGCCGTCCAACAAAATGTCGACCTCGATGCCGGTGAGGATGCGGAAAGGGGCCAGCTCCGAGTTCAGGGCGGCGACGAGGTCGAGCTGGGCGGAGAGGCGGGCGGCGGAGAGGCCGTTGGCGACGGTGAGGCGAGGGGAGTGGTCGGTGAGGGCGATCCAGTCGTGCCCGAGGTCCCGGGCGGCCTGAGCCATGGCGGAAGGGGGACTGCCGCCGTCGGACCAGTCGGAATGGGTGTGGCAGTCGCCCCGGAGCAGGGCCCGGAGGGCGGCGCCGCCGGAGAGGTCGGGGCCGTGGGCGGTGGAAGCCTTCTCCAAGTAGGCGATGGGCTCGCCGCGGACGGCATCCGAGACGACGGAAGCGGTGGCCTTGCCGATGCCGGACAACCGGGTCAGAGAGCCCATTCGCACCATCTGGGCCAACTGCTCCGCGGGCACCTCGGCGATGACGGCGGCGGCGCGGCGGAAGGCACGGACCCGGTAGCTGGGCTCGCCGGCGCGTTCGAGCTCGAACGCGACCTGCTCCAACGCCCGCACGGGATCCACGACGTCCTGCCTACCAGACCTCAGCCCATGCCGCTGACGTCCTCGGCGGCGATGGTGACGATGAGCCGCACCTGGTCCCGCCCGCCGTACCAGGCGTAGGGCTGCCCGGTGTAGCGCTTGGCCAGCAGGTCGATGTGGTCGGCGCCGCCGTCGGGGGTGATGCCGACGACGTGGCCCCGCACCCGGAAGTAGCGGAAGGGGTTGTCCGGATCGGCGATGTTGAGGGCGACCCGGGGGTCCCGCCTCATGTTGCGCACCTTCTGGAAGCCCTCGACGGTGTTGACGAGCACGTGCTCGCCGTCGGTGTCCACCCAGGTCTGGGTGAGCTGGGGCGATCCGTCCGGGTTGGACGTGGCCACGAAGCAGGGGCTGGGCTTGCGCAGCAGGTCGAGCAGCGCGTCGGGCAGTGCCATACCGGTGATCCTAGCCACCCGGGGATGGTCAACAAGGGTGATAGTCACTAATATTGACCATATGTCACGAGGAGGGACCCCGATGTCGGTCATCGAACTGACCACCTTCACCGTCGAACCGGGCAAGACGGCGGCGATGCTGGCGGCACGCCCGGGCATGGTGGAGGCGTTCCGCCGCGACCGGCGGGGCTTCGTCGCCGCGAAGCTCATCCGGGTCGCCGAGGACACCTGGCTGGACCTGGTGGAGTGGACGGACGACACGGCCTGGGACGAGTCGAAGGCCAAGGGCGGCAACGAGCCGGAGATCGCGGCCTTCTTCGCCACCATCGACACGCTGGTGAGCTCCGACCGAGGCGTCCGCTACGACGACGCCGAGGACGGCCGCCGCGCCGCCAGGACCGTCGCCTACGGCCCGCACCCGTCCCAGGTCGGCGAGCTGTACCTGCCGGAAGGCGACGGCCCGTTCCCGGTCATAACCCTGATCCACGGCGGCTTCTGGACGGCCATGTTCGACCGCCGGCAGCTCACACCGCTGGCCGACGACCTGCGACAAGCCGGCTTCGCGGTGTGGAACATCGAATACCGGCGACTGGGCGAGGAAGGCGGCGGCTGGCCCGGCACGTTCGAGGACGTCGAGGCGGCGATCGACCGACTCGAAGGCCTCGACGACCACCTCGACCTCTGATACAGCGATAACGATACACCGCCTTAATTCGGGTCCCGTCCACCGTTTCTTGCAGAAGAATGAACTGTAGATCCGGCTTTGGTATTTATCTGACCCGTTCCGAGAGGCAATCGTATAGAAACAGGGGACAAGCCTGCCCTCAATGGGTCGTCGGACACAGGGTTTCAGTCGGCCAGATAATAAACGCCGCTTGCGCCGTCTACGCCGTTTTGGCTAATCGTCAAATCTGGTCTTTCCGAAACTGCTGCTAGGAAGAATTCGTCCCAACGGACTTTTTCGCTCTATTATATTACAAAGCAAGCCTTCAGGACGGTTTGATTCTTCCGTCGGGGCTGATTATGCGGATATGTTACACTTATTAGTAAGATCGATATCCAATCGGGCAAATTATTCAAACCTCCACTGCCGCCGACGAAATTTGGTCTGATAGTCGACTTTTATATACCAAAAACTAATCGAGTGTGACTGTTATGGTCATTGCTATGCGTGCGACCTGCTCAAGTACTCCGACCAGATTCACTACTTTACGGATAATTAATATGAATTGCCATTACGGACAGCTACTGTTAAAGTAGCCCCCTCCCCACCTAGAACCTCGTCCTACCATGGTGCCGCTGCTGACCATCCACGGCGAGGCCGACGACGTGGTGGCGGCGAAATACGCCGGCGACCCCGTCGAGTTCGAGGGCGCCAACCACTTCGACGTCATCAACCCCGCCCACCGCAGCTGGCGCGTCGTGCGCGACTGGCTCATCGACCGATTGGCCTGACATGGACCATGAGAAGGTGCTGGACGAGGCCTGGCGCACGCCGGGCGTCACCGCGATCGACCTGCCGCCGGTGGACGTCAACCAGGTGCTGGCCGAGCGCTACGAGCTGGACCGGGACGTGACGTTCACCCGGGAGACGCTGTGGGACATGGAGGCGCGCAAGGCAGCCGCCCCCGATGTCTACATCCCGACGGTGGTCAGGGCCGGCAGCGCCACCAAGTGGCCCAGCGTCCGCCACTGCGGCCTGGAGGACTTCACCCGGGTCTCGGACCAGCGGCTGTGGGCCGATCCGGACCGCTTCGGCACGATCATCGAGCACGTCCGCCTCGACCACGACAACCAGCGGGCGTTCTTCGTCGGCGGCACGGCGTTCGAGGGCCGCACGGCGACCACCGAGCAGCCGCTTTTCCACGTGGAGCACTCGGTGGCCGGCCCGCAGGACCGGCCGCTGAACCTGTGGCGGATCATGCTGCTCACCGAGCGCGTCGACCAGCGCCTGCTGGACGTGTTCACCGCGATGGGTGAGGACCCGTACCTGCGGGTGTTCATCGAGGTGTACCTGCAAAAGGACTTGGGCGTGTCGTTTCGCCGCAAGTAGTTTGACCGGGTGGACACCTTGGCCCGCGCGCTGACAGGACGGCTGGTCACGCCGTCGGACGCCGAGTACGCGCGGGCCAAGCTCGCCTTCCTCGCCCTGTACGACGACCGCCGGCCGGCGGCGATCGCGTGGTGCGAGACCGAAGCCGACGTCCAGCGGTGCGTGGAATTCGCCGCCACGCAAGGGATTCCGGTCGCGGCCCGCAGCGGCGGCCACAGCTACGCCGGCTATTCCACGCCGGACGGCGGCCTGATCATCGACGTGTCGCACCTGGACACGGTCGAGGTGCGGGCCGACGGCGCGGCGATCGTCGGCGCCGGCGCGCGAATGGCCGGCGTCTACGCGGGAATCGGCCGTGCCGGCCGGATGCTGTCGGCCGGCACCTGCCCGACGGTCGGCATCGCGGGTCTGACCCTCGGCGGCGGCATCGGCGTCCTCGGCCGCAAGTGCGGCCTGGCCAGCGACCAGCTCATCGCCGCCCGGATCGTCACCGCCGACGGCACAGCCCGCACGGTGTCGGAAACGCAGGAGCCAGACCTGTTCTGGGCGCTGCGCGGCGGTGGCGGCGGCAACTTCGGTGTCGTCACGTCGTTCACCTTCCGCACGACGCCGGCCGAGCCGCTGACGGTGTGGTCCCTGGACTACACCCCGGACCGTCGGCCGCAGATTCTGGACGCCTGGCAGGAATGGCAGAAGCAGGTGCCGGACGAGATGTGGTCGCAGTGCCGCGTCGGCCGGGGTTACTCCCAGACGGCGGGCTGCCTGGTCGGCACGGACACCGGCCTGATCGACGACCTTGCCCGTCGCATCGGCGGCAATCCCGTGCGCTACCAACGGGAACTCGACTTCCCGGCGACGATGGACCACTATGCCGACCCGGTCGGGGAGCGGGAGTCGTTCGTGTCGATGTCCCGCATGCTCACCGGCCCGATGGACGCGCAGGCCATGGTCGATCTCGTCACGACGGGCCCGGAGTTGTTCTGCCTCATCGACAGCTTCGGCGGCGCGATCGCCCATGGCGACGGGGCTTTCCCACACCGCGACGCCATCGGCAGCATCCAGGTGACCAACAAGGTCCGCACCACCGCCGCCGACGCCCGCGGCGAGCTCGCGCCCGTGCGGCAGCAACTCGGCGAGTGGTTCGGCGCGCACGGTTTCGTCAACTACATCGACCCGGACATGCCGAACTGGCGTCAGGCCTACTACGGTGCCAACGCCCCGCGCCTCGCGGAGACCGCGCGGACCTATGATCCGAATCGGGTCTTCGCCTTCCCCCAAGGCATCTAGCATCCAGGGCGTGGAACTGAACGAGGCCATGCTCGCGCTGGCCAGGGCCATTCACGCCGGCGGACCGGACGGCTGGCGCACGGCCACCATCGCGATGCGCTGTACCGCGTCCGGCTACTCCGGCCGGTCCGGATACGACGACAGCGGCTTCCTCGGCAGCGGCCCCGCGCTGCGGGTCCTGCAAAGGGACCTGGCCACCGCGGTGTTGGCCGGCCGACCCGACGCGGTCTGCGAGTTCGTTGTGCGCTCGACCGGGGAGATCCGCCTGGCCTACACCTACGACCTCGGCGACGAGGGTGCGACCGTGGTGCGGGGCAAGAAGTTCCGCCTGCCCGGCCATCCGCTCAAGGGCAGCATCCCGCTGCCCGAACACGCCCGGATCACCGACGCCCCAACGGATCCGGCGGCACTGGCCCGCGTACCGGCCGGCGGCGAAGGCCGTAGCGAGGACGACATCCTTGCCACGGAACGGGAACTGGGCTTCCGCCTGCCCGAGGATCTCCGTGCCCTGCACCGCAACGGCCGGACCGCGCTCGGCGAGTTCCGCCTGGCCACGCTGGAGGAGCTGGTCAAGTGGCGCACCAGCAGAAAGCTCCGGTTCGGTGGCTGGGACGACGACAAGCCGCTGGAACTGGGCCCCGTGCTGGACGCCTGGCCGCATGGCCACGTGAAACGCCTGTGCCGCAACGACTGGTGGCTCCCGTTCGCAGTGGACGATGACTGGCGCTACCTCGCCGTCGACCTCGATCCGGCCGAACGGGGCCGCCCCGGCCAGGTCCTCTGGTTCGACGAACACGGCGAGATGGCCGGCCTGGTCGCCGACTCGGTGGCGAGCCTGCTGCCGCCATGGGCGTGGCCTGACGAGGCATCACGGCCCGCGGAGCTCGTCCTCCACGGCGAGCCGACGCCGGATCCTCACGTCCAGCGGGTGAACGTGAACCACCGGGACGAGTTCGACCTGGGGTCCCTCGCCGTGCTGCCGAACCTGCGGGACTTGCGCGTCAACGGGGCGGGCGTGGTCCGTGCCGCGAGCCTGCCGGGCCTGGAGGCGCTCAAGGTCGACGCCCGCGAGTTCGACCTGGCGCCGCTGGCCGGCGCGGCCTTGTGGAGCCTCCGGTTGTCCGGCCTGCGACGCCCGGTCGACGCCCGGGTCGTCGCCACCATGACGTCGCTGGTCCGGCTGGACCTGTCCGGCGTCGAGGTGACGAACGTCGAGGCGCTCGACGGGCTGAAGAACCTCAAGGTCGTCACGCTCAACGGCGACCAGTGGAGCCGCGTCGACCTGCCGAAACTCGCCGTCGCCGCGCTGGGCCACGGCGACCTGGCCCAGCGGGTGGCCTGGCTGAACCAGCGCCTGCCGCGTCCCCGAAACCGAGAGGTCCACCAGGTCGAGGCCCTAATCTGAGCGGGTGAGCACCGAGCTGACCCTGCTGTCGCGGGTGGGCTGCCGGGGGCGGGAGGTCACCGGGCCGCGGCTGCGTGGCCTGCTGGCGCTGCTGGCCGGCAGCCTTCGGGCCGGGTGCAGCGTGCCGGCGCTGGTCGACGGCCTGTGGCCGGACGCGCGGCCGGAGAACCCGACCAAGGCGGTGCAGGTCCTGGTCTCCCGGATCCGCTCGCAGTTCGGGGCCGACCTGATCGTTAATACCGCCACCGGATTCCGCCTCGCCCTGGCCGCCGACGAGGTCGACGCCACCGCGGTGCTCCTGCACGCCCGTGACGCCCGAAACGCCAACGCCCACAGCGCATTGGAGGCGGCGGAGAAGGGCCTGGCCTGCTGGGACGGCGAGCCGGACGCCGAGCGACGAGCCGCTGCTGGCCGCCGTGGCCAACCTCTTCTTGACGTACCTGCACGAGGTCGAGTGCGACATCGAGAACGCGCTGGCGGCGGCGCACCGGGCGCTGGTGTTGTTCGACCGGGGGCCGCCGAGCTGGATACGGATCTCGGTGCACGCCCGCTACGCCGAGCTGTGCCTGCAAGCCGGCCGACCCGAGGATGCGTTGGCGCAGGTGCACGTGGTGCTGGCGCTGCTCGGTGACCAGCCCGGCTGGCCGACCGAGGCCAGCGTCCGCTGGGGCGCGGTGGTCGCGTGCCTGCAACTCGGCGACACCGACCAGGCCGAGCGGTGGTTCAGCGAGGTCGCGCCGTCCTACGGCGACGCGGACGTGCTGTCGCCGGGACTCGGCCTGCGCGCGATGATCCAGCTCATCCGCGGGGACGTCGACGGCGGGCTCGCGCTGTGGCGGGAATCCGTGGCCCGCCTGCAGGACGAGGAGCTGATACGGCAGAACCTGCCTGGCTTCGAGGTGTGGACGCCGGAGAACGAGGCGGTCGCCGCCACCGACGCCGAGCGGACCCCGGACTGGGCCGCCCGCCTGGTCGCCATCGCCGAGAAATGGCGCTACAGCAAGACGTTCGTGGGCGTTGACCGGATACGGCAGTTCGCCATGGACCCCGACCGGGCCGCGTACGAGCGGGCCGTGGCCGACTATGCCGGCCTCGACCGGGTCGAGCTGCGCCGGATCGCCCTGGAGCTGCTTTCCGGTTAGATGGGGTGCATGACCGAGTACGGCTACTGGCAGGACGTGCCGACCAGGTGGAAGGACAACGACCACTACGGGCACGTGAACAACGCGGTGCACTACTCGGTGATGGACACCGTGATCAACACCTGGCTCATCGAGCGCGCCGGCCTCGACCTGGACGGCGACGGCCCGATCGGCCTGTGCGTCGAGTCGCACTGCGTGTACAAGGCCTCGGTGTCGTTTCCCGAGGTCATCGCGGTCGGGCTGCGCGTCGGCCACCTCGGCACGAGCAGCGTCCGCTACGAGACGGGCCTGTTCCGCGGCGACCGGCGCACGCTGATCGCCGAGGGGACCTTCACACACGTGTTCGTGGACCGGGAGACCCGCCGTCCGGTGCCGATCGCCGGGCCGATGCGGGACGAGCTGGAGAAGCTGGTGAGCGCATGAAGGTGAACGCGGCGGTGCTGGTGGCCTCCGGCGTCGAGCGGCCGTACGCGGACTCGCGGCCGTTGCAGGTGACCGAGTTGGAGCTGGATCCGCCGGGGCGCGGGGAGATCCTGGTGCGGATCGGGGCGGCCGGGCTGTGCCACTCCGACCTGTCGGTGATCAACGGCTCCCGGCCGAGGCCGCTGCCGATGGTGCTGGGGCACGAGGCGGCGGGCGAGGTCGTCGAGGTAGGGCCGGACGCGGAGTTTGCGGTGGGGGACCACGTGGTGCTGGCCTTCGTGCCGGCCTGCGGCTCGTGCCGGATGTGCCTGGCCGGACGGCCCGCGCTGTGCGAGCCGGGGGCGGTCGCGAACCGCGCCGGCACGCTGCTGTCGGGGGAGAAGCGTTGGCGCGGCGGGGAGAACCACCACCTCGGGGTGTCGGCGTTCGCGGAGTACGCCGTGGTGTCGAGCAAGTCCGCGGTCAAGGTGGATCCGTCGCTGCCGTTCGAGCTGGCGGCGCTGTTCGGCTGCGCCGTGCTGACCGGTGCCGGGGCGGCGTTCCACAGCGCGGAGGTCAAGCCGGGGGAGACGGTCGCGGTGTTCGGCCTCGGCGGCGTCGGCATGGCGGCGTTGCTGGCCGCTCGGGCGGCCGGGGCGGCCCGGATCGTGGCAGTCGACATCGTTGCGACGAAACGCGACTTGGCGGCGCGGTTGGGAGCAAATCACGTTCTCGTAGGAGGCCCGGACGTCGTCGAGGAACTCCGGGAGCTGACCGGCGGCGGCGCGGACAAGGTCATCGACACCACAGGCAGCGAGCACGTGCTGGCACAGGCCTATCACGCGACGAGGATCGGCGGCACGACCGTGACCGTCGGCCTGCCGCACCCGGATCGCCAGCTGGTGCTGCCGGCGCTGAGCCTGGTGGCCGAGGAGCGCACACTGCGCGGCAGCTACCTGGGCTCCAGCGTGCCCCGCCGGGACATCCCGCGGTTCGTGCGGCTGTATCAGGCCGGCCTGCTGCCGGTGCCCGAGCTGGTGTCCGGACGGCTGCGCCTCGACCAGGTCAACGAGGGCTTCGACCAGCTGGCCGGCGGCGAGGCCGTGCGGCAGGTCATCGTTCCGACAGCGTCCTGACCGCCTCGACCGTCGCCTCGATCAGCTTGTCCTGCGGGAAGTCGGCGCCCAGCACCATGCGGCGCAGCTGCGGCATGGCCCTGCCCCAGTTGACCAGGCCCAACGTGAAGAAGTAGATCATCGAGGCGTTCGGCACGTGATCGTCGATCGAGGCCACTCGCTTCTGGTACTCGGCGGTGCGGATGTCCTCGGCCGGCACCTCGCGGCCGCCCATCTCCAGCGCCTCCCACATCAGCAGGCGCAGCGCCTCGGGGTTGGCCGCGTGGTAGTCGAACAGCTTGCGGGCGTAGGCGGCAAGGTCGGGCTCGACCGGCACGGCGTCGGCACAGCGGGACAGCATGCGCTCCAACACGGCCGCGAACAGCGCCTTCTTGTCGCCGAAGTAGTCGTAGATGGCCCGCTTGTTGGCCTCCGCGGCCTCGGCGATGCGGTCTACCCGGGCGCCGGCGACGCCGTGCGCGGCGAACTCCGTGGTCGCGGCGGCCAGAATCCGCTCCTTGGTCGCCTTCGAGTCGTACCCCACGTGTCCAGGGTAACGAACCGGTTCGTTCCACCGCCGCCGTCGGTTACGATCGAACCAGTTGGTTCGATTTATCGAGGGGGCGCTGTGCTGAGTCGCCGGGTGATTCCGCTGCTCACGCTGGCCTGCGCGGTCTGCGTGGCCACGATCTACTTCCCACAGGCCATCAGCCCGCTGATCGCCGCCGACCTGCGCGTGACGCCCAGCGCCGCCGCCCAGACCGCCACCGGCGCCCAGCTCGGCTACGCCCTCGGCGTGTTCCTGCTGGTCCCGCTGGGAGACCGGCTGCGGGCGCGGCCGCTGATCGTGGTGCTGATGGTCCTCACCGCCGCCGCCATGCTGGCCGCCGGCCTCGCCACCTCGCTGCCGGTGCTGTTGATCGCCGGCACGCTGGCCGGGGTGTTCACGGTCGTGCCGCAGGTGATCATCCCCATGGTCGCCGGGCTCGTGCCCGACAACCGCCGCGGCGCCGTCGTCGGCACGCTGCTCGGCGGCGTCCTGGCCGGCATTCTGCTGGCCCGGACCTTCGGCGGCACCCTCGGCTCGTGGCTGGGCTGGCGCGCCCCGTATCTTGTTGCCGCGGCGGTGATCCTGGTGCTGGCGGCCGTGCTGGCGGTGACCGTTCCGCGCACCGAGCCGTCCGCGCAGCACAACTACCCGTCGCTGCTGGCCGAGGCGTTGCGGCTGCTGCGCCGCGAGCCCGAGCTGCGGCGGTCCGCGCTGTACCAGGTGCTGCTGTTCGGCGGCTTCAGTGCCGCGTGGACGTGCCTGGCCCTGCTGATCAGCGGTCCCCGCTACGGGCTCGGCGCCCAGACCGTCGGCCTGATCGGCCTCGCCGGCGCGGTCAGCGTTTTCGTCACGCCCATCGCCGGCCGGTGGATCGACCGGCGCGGCCCCGAACCCGTCAGCACGATCGCCATCGTCGGCGTGGTGGCGTCGGCCGGGGTGCTGGCCTTCGGTCTGCTGGGCGGCATTGCCGGGCTCGTGCTGCTGATCGCCGGCCTGGTGCTGCTGGACACCGCCGTGCAGGCCAACCAGGTGGCCAACCAGTCGCGGATCTTCGCCCTGCTGCCCGAGGCCCGCAGCCGGCTCAACACCGCGTACATGACCTGCACGTTCCTCGGCGGCACCCTCGGCTCGTGGCTGGGCGTGCAGGCCTACGACCTGTTCGGCTGGGGCGCGGTGGCCGCTCTCATCGCCTTGGCCGCTCTCGCCGCGCTGGGCCGACACCTGGCCCGCCGGTCTACTGCTGCGCCAGGAACTCCCGAGCCAGCTTCTTCGGCGCCTTCAGCAGCCACGCCTCGGTGATCACCTCGTCCAGCTCCGGCACGCCGATCCGGTCCAGCCGCAGCAGCACCGCCGGGTAGCCGTCGAAGTGCGGGATGGTGAAGAACACCGCCGGGTCGTCGGCGATCAGGGCCTGCTTGACGCCCTCGTCGGCCACCCGGACCCCGAGGATCGGACCCCGCTCGTCGAGCCCGTCCGACTGGCGCAGCGGCCGGTCCCAGACGAAGCCCTTGCCCTTGACGTGCCACTGCGGCGTGCCCCAGGACAGCTTCTCACCCGTCTCCGGCAACGCCAGCGCGATCCTCCGCACATCCTCCCACGTAGCCATCCACCCTCCCCGTTTTTTCGCCACATGCGCTTCCCATGTGGCACCAGCGTGCAAGTGGGAAGCGCATGTGGCAATCAGCGATATCGCTCGTAGAGGCTGGTGGGGTGGCCGGCGTCCTCGGGGTCGGTGACGTGGAGGAAGCCGGCCTTCTCGTAGTAGCGGCGCAGCCCGGGGTTGTCCTTCGACGCCGCCAGCCGCACGTACCGCCAGCCCTTCGCGGACGCCGCCGCCTGCACCCAGTCCAGGATCCGGTAGCCCAGCCCGCGGCCCGCCGCCTCCCGGGCCACCGCCAGCCGTGAGATGTAGTACGCCGGCACGGAGTCGTCGCCCCACAGCTCGGGGTCGCTGTCCGACACCACCACCGTCGCCACCGCCGGGCTGCCCACCAGCAGCGCCTCGCCGGCCGCGATCTGCTCGCGCACCGAGTCCGCCGGGAACCGCTCCGGCCACTGCTCGATGCCCCGCTCGTGCAACCACGAGGCAGCGCCGGACAGCAGGTCGAGGACCGCGTTCTCGTCGCCCGGTAACGCCGTGCGGATCGGAGCGTGGTTGAACAGCAGGATCGCCACGTGTTGAGGCTACTTGGCCGTCCAGAACTGGCGTGGGGCGTAGCCCTCGCGGCGCAACCAGTGCTCCGTGTAGACGATGCGTTCCGCGCCGACCACGACCAGCGGCCCCGACAGCGGCTCGTCCAGCGACCGCTCCACGTGATCGGACTGCCACCGGACCGCCGACCAGTAGTGCTGGAACTCGGGATGCTCGTCCGGCAGCACCCGCGCCCGGTCGACCCGCCATGATCGGTACATCCACGGCCGGTGCGTGCGACGCGCGGAACGCACACACCGGCCGAGCTCTGGCCGGGTCAGCCGACGATGCGCCGAGAGGTGTAGTAGTCGCTGCCGCCGCCGCTGATCGGCACGACCTTGACGACCTGGCCCACGTCCGGGGCGTGCACGATGTTGCCGTTGCCGATGTACATGGCCACGTGGTGCACGTTGCTGGCGGTGCCGAAGAACAGCAGGTCGCCGGGGATCATGTCGGCCTTGGCCACCGGACGCCCCTGGAGCACCTGCTCGGTGGTGACGCGGGGCAGGGTCACGCCGGCCTGCCGGTACGCGTACTGCACCAGCGAGGAGCAGTCCAGCGCCGAGCCCGGGGTGTTGCCGCCGTAGACGTAGGGCGTGCCGACCTGGCCCAGCGCTGCCTTGACCGCGACACCGGCGGCGCCGGCGGGCACGTTGCTGGTGTCGAAGGGGAGGCCCTTGTCGGACTTCAGCGCGGTCTTCTGCGTGCCGGTCAGCCGGTTGTACGCCTCCTGCGCGGCCTGCTGGGCCTTGCCGGCGGCGTCCTTCTGGGCCTGGAGGCCGTCGGCGACCTGCTTGGCCTTTGCTGCGGCGTCGTTGGCCTTCTGCTGGGCCTGCGTCGCCTGCTTGCTGGCGGCGCTGGCCTTGTCCAGCGACCGGCTGAGGCCGTCCATGGCGTCGCCGTTGAACTTGCTGACCTCCTGGAGCATCCAGGCGCGGTCGAGGAAGTCGCTGGGCGACTGGCCGGTGAGCAGGGCCGACATGCTGCTGAGGTCGGCGCCCTCGGTGGTGGCCGACACCCAGCGGTCCACGTCGCCGCGGTAGCGGTCCTCCTCGGTCTGCGCCTGCTTCTCGGCCTGCTGGTCGGTGGCCAGCTCCGTGGTCGCCTTCTGCACGTCGGCCTGGCGGGCCTGGTAGGCCAGCTGCGCGGCGGTGTACTGCTCGCCGAGGGATTCCTGCTTCTGGCTCGCGTCGTGCAGCTGGGCCAGGGCGTCGTTGGCGTTGGTGGGGGGATCCGCCTGTGCCGAGGCCGGAGTGAGGCTGATGACCGCCAAGGTCACGCCGAGCGCGCCGAGCACGTGCTTGTACGGGTTCTTCACTTCGCTCCTTCGCAGGGGTGTCAGGAGTCGATACGCGTCTCGGTCGGCCTACGGTTCACATGCCGCCGAAATACAGCTGTGACCTCCGTGAATGCAACCAAGTGCCGTGATCACACACCTTAGTGAGTATGAGGCTGGGGAGTCGGGGGGCGCTGCCGCTGTGGTTGTCGGTGGTGGCGGCGCTGGTATGTGTGTTCGTGCTGATCCGCGGATTGATCGGCGACGTGGCGACCGCGGCGCAGCAGGCCGCGCCGCAGGCCACGCTGGGTCTGGAGGTCTACGACCGGACCGCGGGCCAGGCGCTGGTGGCATCCGGCGCGGATCGGCCTTTCGCGGCGGAATCGGTCATCAAGCTGTTGATCGCCATTGACGCGCTGAAGCGGCACAGCGGCTCGACCGCGAAGGTCACGCAAATGTTGGCCCGCAGCGACGATTCCATCGCGAACGCGCTGTGGTCGGCCGGTGGGGGCACGAAGATCGTGACCAGCCTGGCCGCGCAGCTGCACCTTCAGCACACCACGCCGCCGCAGGATCCGGCCCGGTGGGGCGACACGCTGACCACCGCCGACGACGTGGTCCGGATCTACCAGTACCTGGAGTCGGCGGACCAGCAGACGATCATCAACGCGCTCTACCGCGCCCCGGCCATCGCCGCCGACGGCTTCGACCAGTCCTTCGGCATCCCGTCGCTGGGGGCGGGCCAGTGGTGGGTGAAGCAGGGCTGGGGATGCTGCCGACCCGACCGGGTCCTGCACACCACCGGACTCGTCGGCCCCGGCCAACGATATGTGGTAGTCGTCCTCAGCAGCGCCCCGAGCAGCACGAATGCCGCCGACGAGGCCAAGGCGATCACCGCCGCGACGCAGGCCCTTGCTCCTCTTCTCAAGGCACGATAACTTCAGTGCCCATTGAAGCCAGTCCTCGCTAGGGTCGTTTCGAGGTCCGACCCAACGGCGAGAGGGCTAGAGATGCTGCGGGGACTGGCGCCGGTGATCCTGGCGTCGATGGTGGTGACAGCAGTGCCGGTCGCGGCTGCTCCGGTGACACCGGGCGCGCCGGGCGTGACGGCGTACTTCGACACCGGGCGCAAGGACTGCCTCGGCACGGCCCGGAACTCCAGATCCAAGGTCTGGTACACGGTCGCGGACGGCGTGCTGTCGGACGTGTACGAGCCGACGATCGACAACACCGATGTGGGCACCCTGCAGTACGTGGTGACTGACGGCCGCTCGTTCACCGACCTCCAGACCCGGGACACCACCTACACCGTGCGCGCCGACCGCACCGGCATGGTCTGCACGGTCACGTCGACCAGTGCCAAGCATCGATATCGGCTCACCACCATGTACATCACCGACCCGGCCCGTGACTCGGTGGTCATGCACACCACGATCGACGGCCCGCCGAACCTGCGCGTGTACGCCCGCCTCGACGGGCACGTGAACGGCAACAGCGGGGACAGCGCCTCGGTCGTCGACGGCGTGCCGGTGCTCTACGACACCGACACCGTCAGCCAGGCCGCCAATCGTGACTACGCCGTGCCGACCTTCATGGCCCTGGCCGGCACCTCGACGCGATCGGCGACGGTCGGCTACGCCGGCACCCCCAGCGACGGCCTGACCCAGCTTGACAGCAATCGCACCCTCACCCGGTATTCCACGGCCTCGAACGGGCATGTCACCGCGACCGAGGACGTGACCGCTCGGGACTTCACGCTGGCCCTGGGCTTCGGTCGGAATCGCGATCAGGCCGTCGACACCGCCCGGGCGTCGGCGCGCTCGTGGTTCGACCGGATGCGCGATGACTACACCGACGGCTGGTGGGACTACGACTCCGAGCTGGCTCGGGGCACCCTGCCGCTGGACGCCAACGTGCTGAAGTCCAGTGAGGACAAGACGTTCCCGGGCGCGGTCGTCGCCTCGCTGGCCAGCCCGTGGGGCCAGGCGGTGAAGGCCGACAAGCCGGTGTACTTCGGTTCCTACCGCGAGGTGTTCGCCCGCGACGCCTACGAGGCGTTCACCGGGTTCCTGGCCGCCGGCGACAGATCCACCGCCCGCGCCATCGCCACGTTCCTGTTGACCAAGCAGCAGCTGCCGACCGGCGAGCTGCCCCGCAACTCGCTGGTCAACGGCAAGATCGCCCCCGACACCGGTGGCGACCAGCTCGACGAGACCGCGTACCCGATCCTGATGGCCCAGCTCACCGGCCTCGACGACGACTCCCTGTGGACACAGCACATCAAGCCCGCCGCCGACTACCTGCTGGCCCACGGGCCGTCGTTCGGCGTCGAGCGCTGGGAGGAGCAGTCCGGGTACTCGCCGTCCACCATCGCTGCCGAGATCGCCGGCCTCGCCGCCGCCGGTGCGCTGGCCGATCGGCACGGCGACCACGCTGACGCGCGGATCTACCGGGCCGCCGCCGACGACTTCCAGCGCAACGTGAAGTCGTGGACCGTCACCACCACGGGGCCGTACGGTCCCTCGTACTTCGTGCGGCTGACCAAGAACGGCGACCCGAACTCGGCCGTCAGCTACAGCCTCGGCAACGGCGGTCCGACCGCCGACCAGCGGGCGATCGTCGACGGCGGCTTCCAGGAACTCGTCCGCCTCGGCGAGCTCTCCCCGCAGGACAAGGACTTCACCGCCTCGCTGGCCGTGCTGGACAAGCAGATCTCGGTGCGCACCGCCACCGGTGTCGGCTACTACCGTTACGGCACTTCGGCTTCCGCCGGCAGTGCCGACGGCTACGGCGACTGCTACCAGCCCAGTCAGAGCACCTGCACCGGCCAGGGGCAGCCGTGGCCGACCACCGACACCGGCACCGGGCACCTGTGGCCCGTGCTGTCCGGCGAGCGGGCCGAGTCCGCCCTGTCCCTCGGCGACGGCCATGCGGCGAAGTCTTTGCTGGACAGCATGTTCGGCTCCGCCTCCGGCGTAGGGCTGGTGCCCGAGCAGGCGTGGGAGAGCCCCGACCTGCCCGCTTCGCCCTACGGCACCGATCCCACCGTCGCCTCCATCGGCTTCGCCAACGGCCACGCCGCCGGCTCGGCTTCGCCCCTCACGTGGGCCCAGGCGCAGCGCCTTCGCCTGGCCGCTGACCTCCGCGCCGGCCACGTCCTCGACCGTCCGTCCGTCACCACCGACCGCTACGTCGCCCATGCCGCCCCCGGCAAGGCCGACGTCACCGTCGCGGCCACCGCCAGCGGTGCCACCGCCGCCGTCACCGGCAAGACCTTGCCCCGCGCCGATGTCAGCGTGCAGGCCCTGGCCACCGACACCGCCGGCAAGGCCGCCACCGTCACCACCACGGCCGGGGCCGACGGCACCTACTCCGTCACCGTGCCACTGGGCTTCGGCTCCAACTCCATCACCGTCGGCGTCTCCGCCCCGGGCAACCGGACCGGCTACGCCCACACCACCGCCACCGGCGATCTCGTCGGCGGCGCCACCGTTCTCGACACCGTCGATCCCGCCGGCGACGACAACGGTCCCGGCACCTTCCAGTACCCCACCGCCCCCGACTTCGCCGCCGGCTCCTTCGACATCACCCGGTTCCAGGCGATCACCTTGGGGGACACCGTCTACCTGCGCGCCACCCTGCGGAACCTGGTCCCCACCTTCGGCAACACCATGGGCGCCCAGCTCCTCGACATCTTCGTCGGCGCCCCCGGCAGGCCCACCTCCACCGCGGCGCCGTTCCCGTCCCGGAACTACCAGGTTTCCCCGTGGTCCCAACGCATCGAGCTCCAGGGCTTCGCTTCCCCCGCCTGGCTCGACGCCGCCGGGCACCAGGTCGGCACCCCCACGGCCGCCGTGGCCTCCACCGACACCAGGACCATCACCGTCGCCTTACCCAAGGCGGCGTTCGGCGAGCCCGGTCCCGGTTGGACCTTCTCCGTGGTCCTCACCGGACAGGACGGCTTCAACGCCGACCAGGCTCGCTCCTTCGCCGCCACACCCCAGGGCTACCAGTTCGGCCTGTGCGCCCCCGGCGGCGCAGATCCGATCTGCGCCATCGACCCCGCGACGGCGCCCAAGGCCATCGACACCGTGCCCGCGTCGCAGTTGGACCCCACGAAGGGACCGGTGATCGTCAACGCCGTGACCGTGCCGTAGCGCCGGCCCGGAAAATGTGTGGCGGGCCGTCGTCCGGGTCGCGATGCTGCGCCGGTGACCTTGCCTCCGCTGCTTCGCCCCCGTGCCCTGGTCCCTGGAGATCTTGTCGTCATCGCCTCGCTGTCCGGGCCGCTCCATGCCGTCTACGAGCCCGACCTGGAGCAGGCCGTGGTGGTGTTGGAGCGAATGGGATTCCGCGTGCGTCGGGCCCCGCTGCTCGAAGCCGGGCGGAGCCGGTGGTGGAGCGCCGCTCGGCCGTCGGAGATCGCCGAGGAGCTCAACGCTCTGCTGCGTGATCCCGAGGTGCGGGCGATCATCGCGCACGACGGCGGCCAGACGGCCCTCGGTTACCTCGACCTGATCGACGTCGAGGCGATCAGGGCCGACCCCAAGCCGATCCTCGGCTACAGCGACATCTCGTTGCTGCATCTGGTGCTCTACGGGCGCACGGGCCTGGTCGGCTTCCATGCCGACCTGGCCACGCCCGGCCTCGGCGGTCACTGGCAGCGGGTTCCCGCCGCGCGCCAGTCCGAGCTGGCGCAGCTCTACTCCAGGCTCCTGACCAGTACGAAGCCCTTGGGAGCCCTGCCAGCGAGCCCGTCGTGGGAGTGCTGGCGCCCCGGCCGGGCCGAGGGCCGCCTGATCGGCGCGGTGATCAACCGCATCGTGCTGGCTCAGGCCACGCCGTACGCGCTGCGGCTGGAGCAGTTCGACGGCGCCGTGCTGTTCTGGGAGGAGATGGGAGGTCTGGCTTCGTACGTGTGGAGCTACCTGCACGTGCTCCGGCACAGCGGCATCCTCGACCGCATCGCCGGCATGGTCGTCGGCGTCCCGCACGCCATCGACGGGCTCGATTCGCCCGACGGATCACCGTCTCTGGCCGAGATCGTTCTGGACGTGCTGGGCGACCGGGACATCCCGGTCCTGGGCAACGTCGAGATCGGCCACGCCGGCCCGAACCTGCCGATGCCCGTCGGCATCCATGTCGCCCTCGACGCGGGGGAGCGGACGCTGTCGCTGCTCGAACCGGCGGTGCGATAGGCCTTGCGTTTCAAGGAGTCCGGGATGACCGGCGCGCCGACGGGGGCCTGACCTTGCCGATGCCCGCGGCGCGATGAGCCTGGTGTGGCAACGCGTTTACTGGTGCACCAGCGGGGGAGTGGCCATGTGGGGGATCGGTGGGGGCTCGCGGCGGACGGCGGTCCAGTCGATGACGGCGGCGCTGGCGTTGTCGCGGCCGCCGAGGGCGGCGGAGGCCTCGATGAGGGCCTGGGCGGGGCGGGCGGCGCTGGTGAGCTCGCGGTGCATGGCGTTGGCCGGCACGACCTTGTGCACGCCGTCGGTGACCAGGAGCAGGCCGGAGCCGCTGGTGCGGACCTGGGTCCAGCCGATCTGGTCGGTGGTGGTCGTGCGCACGGTGTTGGTGACGATGTGCTCCATGCGGGGCGTGGTGGGGCGCAGCTGGGAGCGCAGGTAGGCGGCGACGGTCTGGTCGGACGTCAGCGGGTGCAGGGTCTTGTCGTCCCAGAGGTAGGCCCGCAGTCGCCGACCCAGGCGATGCGGTATATTCTACAAATAAGTAAGAATTTATCTTTGTGTGTTTCAATAATGATTGAAGTCCTCATCGAGTTGGGCTTTGTAGCGGAAGATAATTCGGGCTAAATTCATTTCCTCCTTAGATAGAAGCGCAGCATGTCACCAAATCACGACCGTTTCAATATTGACCGAAAAAGTCGTTACGGTCGGCAAACGCCGAACTTGAGTAGCCAGGATATCGCGCGTAAAACCGGAGAACGCTGTGCCCCCGAGGACTTTGCGATCTCCGCTCAAGATTGAGTTCTCCACACCAAGAATCCAGGAAGCGAGACAGTGTCGTTATATGGTGGGACAGGTAGGCCCGGCAGTCGCCGACCCAGGCGATGCGGTAGCCGCTGCTGACCCGGTCGGTGAAGGGCATGGCGACGACCAGCACACAGTCGTCCTCGTCGAGCAGGAGGGCCTGCTGGGCGGCGATCATGGCCTGGATGGCGCCCTGGGCGACGGGCGTGGCGACGGCGGCGGCAGCGGCCTTGCGCGCGGCCTCGGCCGAGCCCGCGGTGTCGCCGATGCCGTCGGCGACGGCGAAGACGAGCTCGCCCGTGGCCGGGTCGCGCCGCGTGGCCACGGCGTCCGCGTTGGTGGCACGCAGGTTGCGCTCGCTGGCGGTGTCCCAGCGGATGTCGAGATCGTGGTGCACGGCGATCTCCTCCCCGAACTCGGCGGTAGAAGGCAGCCCACCGCACACGACCAGGTTCGCGGACTCGCCTGTGAGGACGCTGAGACGGTCGTAGTCAATTGCTGAGGGAATTCGGGGTCTCGCCCTGCCTACTGCGTTCGCCGCGCGAGCCCGAAGCGTAGGGCATGGGTCCCCACCGCGCAGGCTTATGAAACCGTAGCGTGTCCGTAGATCACCCAGATGGCGGCTTGATCCACTGTGGACACAATCATAACCGCAGGTGAGGGCGGTCGCCGGACGATCACCACCGGAATGTTCCGGCGTCGCGCGGCCACCAGTTTCGCGTCGTCGCCGCCGCTGTCCTTGGTGACGAGCACGTCGATGTCATGATCGTCCAGCAGCTCCAGCTCGGATTCGACCGCGAAAGGGCCACGGCCCAGAACTGCCTCGATGGGCACGTTCGGTTGCTCGATCGACCTGGCCAGCAGCCACACGTCACTGAGACGGGTGAACGGCTCCAGCTCTTGACGCCCCACAGTGAGCAAGGCGCGCGTTCCGACCGTGGGCAGCAGCTCCGCTGCCTCGGCGACGGAGCCGACCCACCGCCAGTCATCCTCCTCGGCCTGACGCCAGCCGGGCCGGCGCAGCACCAGGAACGGCAGCCCCAGTGCGCTGGTCGCCGCCGCGGCCGAGGCCGTGACCCGGGCCGCGAACGGATGGGTGGCATCGACCACCGCGTCCACCCGCTCCTCGCGCAGCCACGCCGTCAGCCCCTCGACGCCGTCGAAGCCGCCGATCCGCACCTCGCCCGGCGGCAGGTGAGGCCGGCTCACGCGCCCGGCCAGCGAGGTGACGACCCGGAGTCGGTCGCCTGCCTCGGCCAGCGCCTCGGCCAGCCGCCGGGCCTCGGCGGTGCCGCCCAGCACGAGCACAGTCCTGACCATCGCCGGACGATAGCCTGGCTGGGTGGCGCGTACGGAACGTGACGATCTCGGCCGGGAGGTGCGGCTGCCCGACGAGGTGCGGCGGGTGGTGTCGCTGGTGCCGTCGCTGACGGAGGCGGTGGCGGCCGTCGACCGTGACCTGCTGGTGGCGGCCACTGAGTGGTGCACCCATCCTGTGGACCTGGGGGTCGAGCGGGTGCGGGGGACGAAGAACCCGGACACGCGGCGGATCGCGGAGCTGGGGCCGGACCTCGTCGTCGTCAACAAGGAGGAGAACCGGGAGATCGACGTCCGGCGGCTGGAAGAGGCCGGCGTGCCGGTGTGGGTGACCGTCGTGGAGGACGTGCCGGGCGCGCTGAGCTCGCTGGACCGGCTGATCACCGTGGCGCTCGGACGTCCGACGCCGGAGTGGCTGGCGGAGGCGCACCGAAGGCTCGACGGGCCGGTGCCGGAGCCCGAGAGGTCGGCGCTGGTGTGCGTGTGGCGGGATCCGTGGATGGTGGTCGGCAGCCGGACCTTCGCCACGGACCTGCTGGCCCGGATCGGTGTCGCCAACGTCTACGCCGACCACGCCGACCGCTACCCGAAGCAGGAGCTCGACCAGCTGCGCGCGGCCGACCTGATCGTGCTCCCGGACGAGCCCTACGTCTTCACCGCCGCCGACGGCCCCGAGTGCTTCGAGGCGGATCGGGTCCGTCTGGTCAGCGGACGCCTGCTGACCTGGTACGGACCCTCCCTGGCCACGGCGGCCGAGACCCTGCGCGAGCAGTTGGGGCTGGGCTCAGACGGCCCGGCGTGACTCCACGGACTCGGGACAGCCCCGGTGCTCGGCCCACTCGTGGGCCAGGATCGACATGACGTGGGAGTCGAAGCGCTGGCCCTCCCACAGCAACGCGTCGCGCAGCACGCCCTCGGGCCGGAAGCCGACCTTCTCGTACACCCGGCGGGCCCGGGAGTTGAACGAGTAGACCTCCAGGCTGATCCGGTGCAGGCCGACCCGCTCGAACGCGTAGCCAAGCACCAGCCGGGTGGCCTCGGTGCCCAGCCCGCGGTTCTGCCCCGGCGCCCCCAGCGCGATGCGGAACGAGCAGGAGTTGTTGTTGGGGTCGAGCTCGTTGAGCACGACCTCGCCGACGTAGCGGCCGGTGGCGCGGTCGACGGCGGCCAGGTCGAGGCGGTCGTCGTGCTCGGCGCGGCTGCCGTACCACTGCCGCATCGGCTCGACGTCGTCGGGCGAGAGGGTGCCGTGCGATCCGGTCAGCCGCAGCACGTCGCCGTCGGCCAGCACCTCCAGCATGTCGACCGCGTCGTCGGCGATGACCGGGCGCAGCACCACGGTTTCGCCGGAGAGCACGGGTTTCTCACGGAAATCAGGCATAGGACGGATCATGCCGGATGCCGGGAGCGGCCGACTACGGTCCCGGCCCGATCGATCACCACGATGTCCACGGCGATGCCGGCGCCGCGCAGGATGCCGTCGGCGGTGGCCAGGCAGCGGTCGGCGATGAGGTCGCCCAGCGGCAGGCCTTCCCGCTGGCACAGCTGCAAAGCGCCGAGGGCGGTGTTGGCCGTGCGGACGGCCTCGACCAGTTCCGGCGAGCCGTCGCCGTCGACGACCAGGGCCGCCAGCAGCTCGTGGTTGACCTGCGAACGACCCGAGTGCAGGTCCAGGTGCCCGTCGGCGAACTTGGCCAGCTTGCCGACGCCGCCGGCGATGGTCAGCCGCGGCACCGGGTGCCGGCGCAGGTGCTTGAGCATCGCGCCGACGAAGTCGCCCATGTCGAGCAGGGCGTCCTCGGGCAGCGGGTACATCTGGGTGACCACCCGTTCGGAGGTGCTGCCGGTGCAGCCCGCGACGTGCTGGTGCCCGGCGGCGCGGGCGACGTCGATGCCGCGACGGATGCTGTCGATCCACGCCGAGCAGGAGTACGGCACGACGACGCCGGTGGTGCCGAGAATGGACAGGCCGCCGAGGATTCCCAGTCGCGGGTTCCAGGTCTGCCGGGCGATCTCCTCGCCGTTGTCGACGGAGATCTCCACCACGACGTCGCCCGAACCGCCGTGCGCCGCGGCCACCTCCGCCACCACGCCCTGCATCAGCTGCCGCGGCACGGGATTGATCGCCGGCTCGCCGACGGCCAGCGGCAGGCCCGGCTTCGTCACCGTGCCGACGCCCGGCCCGGCCCGGAACACCACGCCCGAGCCGGCCTCGCCATGCCGGACGGTCGAGCGGATCAGGGCCCCGTGCGTGACGTCCGGGTCGTCGCCCGCGTCCTTGACGATGCCGGCCGTGGCGGCGCCGTCGGTCAGGGACTCCACCGCCAGCGCGAACGCCGGCCGCTGGCCCTTGGGCAGGGTGATCTCCACCGGATCCGGGAACGCGCCGGTCAGCAGCGCTGTGTAGGCCGCCTTGGTTGCCGCCGTCGCGCACGCGCCTGTGGTCCAGCCCCGGCGCAGCCCCGTCCCATCCCTGCTCACGCCGATCAGCATCGCATCGGCCAGCTTCCCCCGAACGGGCGGCCAAGTCGCGCCCCACGTCGCCGGGATGTCCGGCAAGATCGGGTCGAGGTGAGGAGGATCCGTGGCCGAGCTTGCGAGGGCACCATTGAGCACTGGGACTTGGGTCGCAGACCCGCCGAGCGCTAGCGAGGCGGGCCTGGTGACCGAGACGATCGATCAGACTGCGGCGATCGACCAGCTCCAGCAGCAGATCACGGAACTCAGGGAGCAGTTCGCCGCGCTGGTGAAGCGCGGCGGCCGGGTGCGGCCCGGGCTCGACGACGTGACCGAGGACCTGGCCGACGCGGTCAGGACCCTGGCCGAGGGGCACGAGGCCGAGCGCCGGCAGCTGACCTCCGACCAGGCCAACCTCGTGCGCAAGCGGATCGCCGAGGTGCAGACCCAGCTGGCCAAGCCGGCCAGCCGGCGCCAGGGCGGCGACGGCTACATCAACCTCACGCCCAAGCAGGTCCAGGCCAAGTGGGCCACCGTGGAGGCCGCCCAGCGCATGGTCGAGGCCGACCTGGCGAAGCTGGAGGCGGCCGCCCTCGGCGGCGGCCCCGACAAGGACCGGATCACCGCGGCCAAGGCCCGGGTCAGCGTCGTCGCCCGCCAGCGCCTCAACGACGCCATGGCCGCCGGCGACCCGCTGCCCGTCTGGCTCACCAGCGCCGTCGGCAGCCTGCCCCGGCCCGACCCCGAGCCCTGGGTCAAGGCCGCCCACAGCGTGCTGGTCTACCGCCTGGAGCACGGCGTCGGCGACCCGATCCTGCCCTTGGGCAGCAAGCCCAGCGGCGACGACGCCTACGGCTCGCGGCGGGCGGGGGAGTGGAAGAAGGTCGCCGAGGAGCTGAACAAGCTGCACGGCCTGGCCGGCAAGAGCGAGTTCAAGCTGTAGCACCGGTCCGATGCAGGCAAGGACGCCTTACCCGCGTTGAGCGAGGGTAAGGCGTCCTTCCCTGCATCAGGCCGGCTCAGGCGGTGGTGAGCCGGGAGGCGAGCCGGCGGATGGCGTCGTGGGACGGCGTGCCGGGGTCGGCGGTCCAGGTGAACAGCTGCTGGTCGGGATCGGCGGTGCAGACGAGCGCCGCCCAGTCGAGGGTGAGATCGCCGACGACCGGGTGCCGCACCTCGTTGACGCCGGCGCCGCGGACCGCGACCTGGTGCGCGGTCCACCAGCGCCGGAAGTCCTCGTCCAAAGCCGAGAGTTCCTCGACGAGGGCCGTCAGCTCGGGGTCGGAGGGATCCCGCGCGGCCTCCCGCCGCAGCTGCGCGACGCCGTTTCGGGCCGCGTGCTCCCAGTGCGGATACAACGCCCGCACGCCCTGGTCGCAGAAGACCAGCCGCACGAAGTTCCGGTCCTTCTCCGGCAGACGCCCGAAGTCGGTGAACAGCGCCGCCGCCATGGGGTTCCAGGCCAGGATGTCCGTGCGTCGCCCCAACACCACCGCCGGGGTCGTGGCGAGGTCGCCGAGCAGTCGTCGCAACTGCGGGTGGGCCTGCGGGCGCGACGGCCGCCCCGTCTGCTGTTCCCGGCCGGACAGCTCGAACACGTAGGCGCGTTCGTCGTCGCTGAGTCGGAGGACCCGCGCGATGGCGGCCAGCACTTCCTCGGACGCGCGGCGCCGTCCCTGTTCGAGTCGCGTGTAGAAGTCCGTGCTGATCGAGGCGAGGGCGGCGACCTCTTCCCGGCGCAGTCCCCGGACCCGCCGCCGGGGGCCGACGCCGGGCAGCCCGACCGTGTCGGGGCTCAGCTCGGCCCGCCGCGCCTGGAGGAAATCGCCCAGTTCGCTGCGATGCGCGTCGCCGGTCACACCGGAAATCTAACAGCGTCAAAGCCGAGGGTGGGCCAGGACTGTCCCAGGACAACACCGGCCCTTTCGCCTGGTGCGCGGGCCGGTGCCACCGTCGGGACACGAGAAGTCGAACTCACAAGGAGAACCCATGAGTGCCGGGCATCGGCGTCGACCGTGGGCATCGCGCCCCAACTGCCGCGGTTGTACTTCGTCCGCTTCGGTTTCGCGATCGTCTGGGCCGTCTGCTGGTCGCGACAGCTTCGACCATCACCCCGTTGGCCATCGCGCTGCTGGTGCTCTACCCGGTGTTCGACGTGGCCGCGGCGGTGGTCGACGCGCGCTCGTCCAATGGCGTCAAACCCGGCCTGTACGTGAACATCGCGATCAGCCTGCTCGCGGCCATCGGCCTGGCCGTCGCCGCGTCGTCCGGCAATCCCGGCGTGCTGCGGGTCTGGGGCGCCTGGGCGATTCTGTCCGGCCTCGTGCAACTCGTCGTCGGCCTCAGCCGCCGCGCGCTGGGCGGCCAGTGGCCGATGATCATCAGTGGCGCCATCTCGACCGTCGCCGGCATCTCGTTCATCCTGCAAGCCGGCCAGCAAGGAGCCGGACTGTCCACACTGGCCGGTTACGCCACGCTGGGCGGCATCTTCTTCCTCGTCTCCGCCCTGCGCCTGGGCCGCGCGGCTAAGGCTTGATCATGGTCATGCCGGCGGCGGTGGAGCGGTCCATCGCCGCCAGGGCCGAGGCGGCCTCGGCGAGGTCGATGGTGCGGGCGATGAGCAGGTCGGGGCGCAAAGCCCCCGATGCCACCAGGTCCATCATCGGGCCGTAGGCGTGGGCGGCCATGCCGTGGCTGCCGAGGATCTCCAGCTCCCAGCCGATGACCCGGTCCATGGGCAGCGGCGTCGGTCCGGACGGCAGGAGTCCGACCTGGACGTGCCGGCCACGGCGGCGCAGCGACAGGACGGAGTTCGACGCCGTCACGGGATGCCCGAGGGCGTCCAGGGACAGGTGAGCGCCGCCGTCCGTGGCCTCCCGAACAGCGGAAACGACGTCTGGATGCGCTTCCAGAGCGACGGCGGCGCCGAACTGCTTGGCCAGGTCCAAGGCGGCGGGGTTGACGTCCACGGCGACAACCTGCGCGCCGAGGGCGGCGGCGATCATGACGGCGGAGAGGCCGACGCCACCGCAGCCGTGGACGACGACCCACTCGCCGGGGCGGGCGCGGCCCTGGGCGACGACGGAGCGGAAAGCGGTGGCGAAACGGCAGCCCAGGGCGGCGGCGGTGGAGTAGGCCATCTCCGGCGGCAAGGCGACGAGGTTGACGTCGGCGTGGTCGATTGCGACGTGCTCGGCGAAGGAACCCCAGTGGGTGAAGCCGGGTTGGGTCTGCGCGGAGCACACCTGCTGATCACCGGCGACACACGAGGCGCACCGCCCGCAGGCGCAGATGAACGGCACGGTGACGCGGTCGCCGACACGCCAACGAGTGACGTCGCCGCCGACCGCGTGCACCTCCCCGGCCAGCTCATGCCCCGGCACGTGGGGCAGTTCGGTGATGTCGGAGTCGTGCCCCTGCCAGCCGTGCCAGTCGCTGCGGCACAACCCGGTCGCCCGGACCCCGATCACCACCCCGTCACGCGTGGGCGTGGGATCGGCGACCTCGCGGACCTCGGGCTGACCGCCGAACGACTCGTAGACGACTGCTCGCACCCGACCACCGTAACTTCAGCTGCCGAAGACCTGGAATTCCCAGAGAGAAACGCCATACGGGGTGGCCCGGGTCTGTCCGAGCAGGCGGACGTAGCGGCCGCTGCCCGACACGGCCAGGGTGTTCACGCCGCCGGTCCCCGCGCTGGTGGCGTAAAGATCCGTGGACGTGGCGAAGCTCGGGTCGTTCGACACCTGGACACGGAACTGCCTGGCGTAGGCCGCTTCCCAGTTCAGCACGACCCGGTTGATCTGCTTCACGGCGCCGAGGTCGACCTGGATCCACTGCCCGTCGGCGAAGGAACTGCTCCACCGCGTGGAACCGTTGCCGTCCACGGCATTCGCGGGCTGGTAGGAGGCGTTCTCCACCGACGACGCCGTCACGGGACGGCCCTGGGACAGCGGGCCGGCGCCGGCGGTGGCGTTGAAGGAGAAGCTGGTGGTGGCCAGGCCCTGGCCGCCTTTCCAGATCTCGAAACCGGCCTCGGCGTCGAGCAGGTAGTGGTTGGCGTTGGTCACGCCGCGCGCCACCGAGTCGTCGATCAGCGCCTTGACGTTGAGGCCATTAAGCGACGTCGCACCGCCTTGCAGCACGTAGGAGACGATGTTCCAGGAGGTCTGCCGCCCGGTCCACACGTCCCAGTTCAGGCCGCCGATGCTGGCCGTCGCGACCTTCTGGCCGAACGGCCCGACGCCGCCGCGGCTGTTCATCCAGATCATGATCTCGCTGCCGTCGGGCTGCCCGCCGGTGGTGGCCGTGGAGTTGGTCCAGAGGTCATAGGCCACGTCATAGGCGCCGCTGGCCGGCTGTGTGGTGCTCCACGACGACGTCGAGCTCGCGATCTTGTTGACCTGGATCGGCAGGCCGCTGCCGGACGTGCAGGCGCCCCAGTGGCAGCCCTTGTAGATCGACGGATACGTGGCCGGCGCGCCGCCGGAGAGGGTGAAGTTGGCCGTGCTCACCGACCATGCGGTGCCGCTGCTGTAGGTGATGCACTGCTGGTCGGACGAGTTCCATTCGTTGGCCTGGATGGTGTATTCGCCGCCGGCCGCGCTGATCGAGCCTTGCGGGTCGCAGGTCGTGGTGGCCGCATGGGCCGTGGGCATGGGCAGCAGCATGGCGGTCGCGCCGACCAGTGCCGCCACGGCCAGCCGTCGCAACTGTGCTCCGGACATGGGCAAGCCTTTCGAAGCAGGGTGGGTGGCGGCCCGGGGCAGGGGTCCTGGAAGCGCTTCCAGAACGCGACCGTAACGTGGCTCACACCGGGCTGTAAAGGCTGAAACCCTTGTAAACGCTTACGACCGGCGCAGCAGGACCACGGTCGAGCCGGCCAGCGCGGCGGTGATCACGGCGTGCAGCAGCGCGAACCAGGCGACGATCCCGTGACCGCCCCAGACGTCGTCGCCGACGTAGCGGAAAGCGGCCCCGAGCAGCAGAGACCCGAGCATGAAGAACACCTCGGGCACCGCCCACGCGAGCACGGCGGCGGTCACGAACAGCCGCTGCGCCGCCGACAGATGCCGCGACAGCACGGCCAGCACGCACATCCCCGCCCACGGCACCACGGCCAGCAGCCCGGCCACCAGCCCGATCACGCCGCCGACGGTGAACGTGCCGCTGATCTCGCCGTCGTCGAACGGCACCGCCGCCACCAGCAGGACCAGCTCCGCCGAGGCCGCGCCGACCGTCACCCATGCCAGCGGCCGCCGCGTCGGCGACACCAGCGCCGGCCGGCGCGGCACCTGCTCGAACGGCCATAGCCGGATGGCCAGCACCACCACGAGCGCCGCCGCCAGCGCCAGCTGCAGCCACGACCACACGCTGCCGATGGAGTGCACGCTGCCCAGGCCGTCGACCAGCAGGAACACGGCGTTGGCGGCCACGATGCCGTGGGCGATGACCCGCCGCGGGCCGTCCCGGTCCAGCAAGCGGATGCCGACGAACAGCGGCGCCCAGCGCAGCACCTCGTAGGCGAAGCCGAGGAACGTGGACTTCTCCAGCATGTCCTCGGCCGCCCCGAGCACCACCACCAGCAGCGCGACGGCGACCCCCAGCAGCACCTTCCAGTCCCGGAACCACGTCAGGTCCGGCGCCGGGATCGTCGCCCGCGCCCACAACCGCCCCGCCGGCCGGCACACCAACCGGCACCACGACCGGACCGAGCCGGCTGGTCACCGTGAAGTCGCCGCGCAACTCGCCGTAGCCTTCGGGATAGGCGGCGGGATCGACCTTCAAAAAACACGGCCGCGCCCGAGCTCGACACTCGCAGCCAGCGGGTTTCCGTGGTCATGTGGAAGATCCGCGCCAGTGGGGCCCCGGTCAGCGCCACCACCTGCTCGGTCTGCTCGCCGAGCTCGACCACTGTCGGCACAGGCCGCAGTTGCGCCACCGCCAACGAGTCCAGCGCCGCGGCTCGCACGGTCATGCTGTCGTCGCTGGACATCGCCTGCAGCAGCGCCAATGCCCCGGCCGCCAACTCGACATCGTCGCCGACCAGCAGCGTCCGCAACTGGCCGACCGCCGCCATGCGAACCGCGGGGTCAAGATCCTTCGCCTGCGCGGCCAGGGTTTCCGGCACGTCCGTGGCCGCGATCCGCCGCGCCATCGGCGTGCGGGCGACAATCAGCGAAGCCCCGTGGCCGCCGCCGGACTGGTGCGGCGTCTGGTGCGCGGTGGCCGTCACAACCCTTGCGTAGACGTACTTGTACAGCTCGTCCAGATCGACCGCGCCGTCGCCGTTGAGGTCCGCGTCGCCGGTCCGCAGGCCCTCCACCACGGCCTCGGTGAACAGCGACGGCCGCAGCCGCCCCGACTCGGACAGGTCCTCGCCCTCGAAGGCGTACTGGGTCGCGCTCGACGCCGTGATCACCACGCGGCTGCGTCCCGGCCGCAACGGGAACGACTGCTCCACGTCGACGTCGTCGGTGGCGCGGAACACGCTGTCCTTGCCGAACGCCCCGCCGAAGCAGCAGTCCAGCAGCAGCGCCACGTGCGAGGCCCGGCACTCGGCCAACTCGTCGTCGATGAACCGGGCCGCCACCGCGGTCGACGACAGGCGGTTGGGCACCGTGTCCGTGCCGGCCAGGAACAGGGCTCCGGTGGCGTTCTTCAGCCCGTGGCACGAGAAGTGCAGCAGCAGCACGTCGTCACGGCCGGCGTTGGCCAGGAAGTCGGCCACCCGGAGCTTGATCTGGTGCGACTTGTTGCGTGCAGCGTAGTGGGGGAGGTGATTTTCAGGAGTAGTATTCTAATGTAAACAGCTCGATTAGATATGTGATCTCATCGGTCTAAGGGGAATACACACCTAACATTCACAGGCAGCACCGTGGGAGTAAAGAACGTCACGTCATAAACCGTACTTTGGGTTACCTCCGCTGTCTGGGCCAATCCCACGGCCGCATATGACCGAGCACCCCTGGAAGGTATTCGAAATGACATATATTTCGGGCTCAGGTGAGACACACCAAAGAAACAAGATACATATCACGCGCGTTACGTTCGTTGTCCTGCACCTCGGGCGGCCGAACAATCTAGATGAGATCTTAGATTTAAAAATTCTATGGATACCAAATACGAGCGTGTTAATAGCACGTGGCTAAATTCAGACGGGTCGTACCTAGATTCGGAGACTTAAGGAAGGGGCCGAGCCCCGCGCGGAACGCGCGGCACGGGCACGGTCATACCGCGCAGACTAGCGGCAAGATCAGCAGCCGGGGGTCAGCTTCGCCACCTGCTGCCCCGCCATCAGGTAGGCCCCGACCGCGTAGGCGCCGCTGTCGGTGGCCTTGACCGGCTGCGCGCCGTGGGGGCCGGTCGCGTCGCCCTGCACGTAGCCGAACAGGCCGCTGGGCTGCAACGCCTTGGTGGTCAGCGCATTCCAGCCCTTGGTCACGGCCGGCGTGAACTTCTTGGCGTCCAGAATGCCGTTGTTCACGCCCCAGCCGAGCGCGTAGGTGAACAGCGCCGTGCCGCTGCTCTCCGGGCCCGGGTGGTCGAACGGGTTGAGCAGATCGACGTTCCAGAAGCCGTCGTTTCGCTGAACCAGCCGAAGGGTGTTGGCCATCTTCTGGAACACCCGCACGTACTCCGCGCGGTTCGGGTCGTCCTTGGGCAGCCACTGGAGCACGGTGGCCAGCGCGGCCAGGGCCTCGCCGTTGCCGCGCGACCAGAACTGGAAGGTGCCGACCTGGCTCGCGTCGTGGTACCAGAGGCCGGTGAGCTCGTTGAACAGGCCGAAGCCGCCGGCCCGCTTCTCCGTGTAGTGGAAGAGGTCCTGCGCGGCCTTGATGTTCTCCGGCTTGTTGTCCGTGACGCCCAGGCGCACGAACTGCGGCCACGCCTGGTTCAGCGCGTCGACCGTGTTCCAGTACTTGACGTGCCCGGCCTGCACGGAGGCCACCTCGTCGGCCACCCGCTGGCGCAGGGCGGCCAGGATGGGCGGGTCCGGGTGGAAGTAGGTGTAGAGGTCGAGATAGGCCTCCCCGGCGGCCTCGTTCGCGGGGGTGAACTCGTTGGCCGGATCGGTGTCCAGCTGGTAGCTCAACGCCTGCGCCCACGGCAGGGTCTTGTGGTTGGACTGGCCGCTGGTGAGCACCATGGCCAGGTTCCCGACATGGAAGACGGCGTTCTTCCAGCTGGCCGAGGCCAGGTCGGTCCCGTGCGCGAGCCAGTAGTCGGCGGCGGTGTACATCGGCGCGACGACCGGGCATGCTGCGGGCACCGTGTCGGCTGACGCGACAGGAGCTGCGGCTGCCTGTCCGACCAACACGGTCGTGCTCAAGGTCAGACTGGCGACCAACGTCGCAGCGACCCTCATGTCGTCCTCCTCGATCACGGGGACGCGGCGGTGGGGTCATCTCACTACGCACGTCGGTGACTGTCAATCGCGCGTGCTGCTAGCCTCACCGAGAGTTACGTCGACTCCGCCGCGTCGACCACCTACCTGGGGAGGTCGCATGGCGGAAAGTGTGTCCAGGCGTGGTTTTCTGGGCAGCGCGGCGGCTGCGTCCGTCGTCGGCACGGTCGCGGTGGCACCCGGCCGGGCCTGGGCGGATTCAGTCCCGCCCGACCGGATTCGGTTGAGCGTCAACGGCAAGGCGTACGAGATCGACGCCGATCCGACGGTCACGCTGCTGGATGCGTTGCGTGAGCGGCTCGGGCTGACCGGCACCAAGAAGGGCTGCGACCGCGGCCAGTGCGGGGCCTGCACGGTGCATGTGGACGGCCGCCGCGTGGTGTCCTGCCTGACGCTGGCGATCGCCTGTGCGGGCAAGAAGGTCGTGACGATCGAGGGCATCGCGGACGGCGATTCGTTGCATCCCGTGCAACAGGCCTTCGTCGACTGTGACGGGTTCCAGTGCGGTTTCTGCACCTCGGGGCAGATCATGTCCGCGGTCGAGGTGGTCGCGCAGGGCGCGGCCCGCAGCGACGAGGAGATCCGGGAGGCCATGTCCGGCAACATCTGCCGGTGCGGCGCCTACCCCAACATCGTCGACGCCATCAAGCAGTGTCGGGGTGACCACTGATGAAGACCTACGACTTCGTCTCGGCCGGTTCCATTCGGCAAGCGCTTTCCCGGGAGGACGCCTCCTACCTGGCCGGCGGCACCACGCTGGTGGACCTGATGAAGCTGGAGGTGATGACGCCGGCCCACGTCGTCGACATCAACTCCCTGCCGCTGCGGGGGATCCACTGCGCGCCGCAGGGCCTGCGGATCGGGGCGTTGGAGCGGATGGCCGACGTGGCCGTGCACCACGAGGTGGCGCAGCGCTGGTCCATGGTGTCGACGGCGCTTGCGCTGAGTGCCTCGCCGCAGCTGCGCAACATGGCCAGCATCGGCGGCAACCTGTTGCAGCGCACCCGCTGCGACTACTTCCGTGACGTGCGCATGCCGTGCAACAAGCGCAAACCGGGCAGCGGCTGCCCGGCGGTCAATGGGGACAACCGGATGCACGCCATTCTCGGGGGAAGCTCCGCCTGCGTGGCCACCCACGCCAGCGACCTGGCGGTGGCGCTGGTCGCGCTGGACGCCTCGATCCGGCTTCAGGATCGGCACGGCGAGCGAGTGATCAAGCTGGCCGACTTCTACCGGCTTCCCGGGGACACTCCGTCGGTGGAGAACCAGCTGCGGCCGGGGGAGCTGATCACCGAGGTGATCGTGCCGGCCTGCGACTGGCCGCAGGCCTACGTGAAGGTCCGGGACCGGACGTCCTACGAGTTCCCTGGCCTCGGCGGCTGTGGCGGTAGACGTGCACTGGGGCGTGGTGCGGGACGCCCGCATCGCGGTCGGCGGCGTGGGCACCCGGCCGTGGCGGTTGCAGGCCGTGGAGAAGGCTCTGCGGGGCAGGCCGGCGACCGAGGCGAGTTACCTGGAGGCGGCCCGCATGGCGGTGGTTGAGGCGAAACCGTTGGCCGGGAACGGCTTCAAAGTGCCGCTGGTGCAGCGCACCATCGCTCGGGCCCTGGCCGGTGCGCGATGACCATCTCACTGTCCCGTGTGGAGTCTCATCTCAAGGTCACCGGCGGCGCGGTGTACGCGGCCGACAACGCCGCCACCGCTTACGGCTACCTGCTGACCAGCACCATCGCCTTCGGCACGGTGACCACAATGGACACCGCCGCCGCTCAGGCCGCGCCGGGTGTTTTCGCGGTCTATACGCCGTTCAATCCGTTGAAGCTCTACGGGTACGGCGACGGCTCCACCGACGAGACCGCTCCGGTGTTGCAGGACAACAACGTCCGCTACAACGGGCAGGTGATCGGCATGGTCGTGGCCGACACCTTCGAACACGCCCGGGACGCGGCCTCGCTCGTGTCGACGACCTACGATGCCAAGCCGGGCACCGTGAACTTCGCCGCCGGCGTCCCGACCGCGACCCCGCTGGGCGCGCCGGTCGAGGTCCTGGCCCCGGGCGTGCCGTCCATCGACGACGCGCTGGCGGCCAGCGACGTGACGGTGTCGGCCGTGTACACAACCCCGCACCAGCACCACAATCCGATGGAGCCGCACGCGGCAGTCGCGGTGTGGACCGACGACCGGCTCACGCTCTACACAGCCACCCAGGGCGTGATGAACGTGGTGAGCCACATCGCCCGGGCGCTCGGTGTCGATCAGTCCAAAGTGCACGTCGTGAATCCCTATGTCGGTGGGGCCTTCGGCGGCAAGATCGGCAACTGGGCCCATGTGCCGCTGGCCGCCGCGGCCGTGCGGGCGCTGAGCCGGCCGGTCAAGGTAGCCCTGACCCGCGAGCAGACCTTTGCCGTGTCGGGACATCGGCCGCCGTCGCACCAGACCGTGACGCTGGGGGCAGCCAAGGACGGCACGCTCGTGGTGGTCAAACACGACGGCATCTCCGGCAAGTCGCAGTCCGGGCCGTCGTCGGAGAACGTGGCCAACCACTCGCTGACCGCCTACGCCGCGCAGAATCTGCATGTGTCGCGGGCGATCGTGTCGCTGGACGTGTCGGCCATGACCCCGATGCGGCGCCCGGTGAGTCGCACGGCGCGTTCGCGCTGGAGAGCGCCATGGACGAGCTGGCGTTCAAGCTGAACATGGATCCCTTGGCGCTACGGCGGAAGAACTACGCGGCCACGGTCCCCAACACCGGGAATCCCTGGTCCAGCAAGCACCTGGACGAGTGCTACGACGTCGGCGCAAACGCTTTCGGTTGGGACAAGCGCAACCCCGTGCCCGGTGCGGTGCTTGACGGCGACTGGTCCGTCGGTCTGGGCATGGCGACCGCCACCTATCCGGCCTCGCGTTCGAAGTCGTCCATGAAGGTCCGCCTCCAGGCCGACGGCAATGCTGTCGTCTCCGGCACCGGGGCGGATCTCGGCACCGGGCAGTTCACCGTCTTCGCCATCCTCGGCTCGCAGGCGCTGGGCATCCCCGTGAGCTCGGTTCGGGCCGAGCTGGGTGATTCCTCGCTGCCGCCCGCAACTCCGGCCGGCGGCTCCACCTCGACCTCCAGCAACGGCCCGTCCCTGCTGGCTGCCGCCGACGCCGCGAAAGCAGCCTTGGTCACCGAGGCCGCGCAGAATCCGCAATCTCCCTTCTATGGCAAGACCCCGGTCTACGAGGGCGGCATGGTTCGCGCCGACGGCGTGGCGATGACCTTCGGCAGCCTGCTCACCGTCATGGACCTGCCGGCCGTCGAGGGCACCTCGGCCCTGCCCGGCGGCACCACCAAGGGCTACGGCTACCTGTCGTTCGGGGCGCACTTCTGCGAGGTCCGGGTCAACCGGTGGACTGGCGAACTACGGGTGGCGCGGTGGCTGACCGTGATCGACGGCGGCACCATCGTCAACGAGAAGACCGCCCGCAGCCAGATCCTCGGGGCCGTCGTCATGGGCATCGGCGGGGCCCTGCTGGAGGACAGCCGGGTCGAGCCCGACACCGGCCGCTACGCCGGCGCCAACATGGCCGCCTACCTGGTGCCGGTCAACGCCGACATCCCGCCCGTCGACGTCCGCTTCCTCGACCACCCCGACACCGTCTTCAGCCCGCTCGGCGCCCGCGGCATCGGCGAGCTCGGCATCGTCGGCGTCGCCGGGGCCGTCGCCAACGCCGTGCACAATGCCACCGGCCGCCGAGTGCGGGACCTGCCCATCACCCTCGACAAGCTGTTGTGAAGGTCAACTACACCTCTCGTGAAGCCCAGATGCCTGGACAGCGCCTGTAATCCTTGAGGCATGAACGAGATGTCGGCAGAGGCCGTCCTCACCACGACCAGGGCCGTGCGCAAGCGCCTGGACCTTTCCCGGCCCGTGGACCTGGCCGTGGTGAAGGAGTGCCTCACCATCGCCCTGCAGGCGCCCAGCGGCTCCAACCGCCAGGAGTGGCAGTGGCTCGTCGTCACCGACGCCGCGCAGCGGGCCGCCATCGGCGACGTCTACCGCCGCGCCTGCACCGCCTACCTCGAATCCTCCCGCGCCGCCGGCAAGCTGTTCGCCGACGACCCCTCGCGTTCGGCCGTGCAGCAGCGGGTGCACTCCTCCGTCGCCGCCCTGGCCGACACCATGGGGCAGGTTCCCGTGCTGCTCATCCCGTGCATCCAGACCGGCCGCGACCTCCCCGAAGGCAACCAGGCCGGCGTGTGGGCCTCGCTGCTGCCGGCCGCCTGGAGCTTCATGCTCGCCGCCCGCACCCGTGGCCTTGGCACCGCGTGGACCACCCTGCACCTCACCTACGAGTCCGAGGTCGCCGACATCCTCGGCCTGCCGGCCGGCGTCCACCAGGCGGCGCTGATCCCCACCGCCTACTACACCGGCGCCGACTTCAAGCCCGCCCCGCGCCAGCCCCTCGACGAGGTCCTGCACATCGACCGGTGGTGAACGCGAGGGCCGAATCCCGCCAGCGGGTGGTGTCGCCGGGTGTGAAGCTGGGGCCATGCGACCCACCCGTTCGGTGCTCGGCCAGTTCGTCCTGCTCGCGTTGACCTGGGGTTCGAGCTTCCTGTTCATCAAGATCGGCTTGGAAGGGCTGTCGCCGACGCAGGTCGTCCTTGGTCGCATGGTGACGGCCGCCGCGGCGCTGCTGATCATCGCGGCGGTCACCGGGCAGCGGTTTCCGCGCAGCCTCGTGGCGTGGGGACACCTGGCGGTGGTGGCGATGCTGCTGTGCCTCGTGCCGTTCCTGCTGTTCGCATGGGCCGAACAGGAGGTTTCCTCGGGTCTGGCCAGCATCTACAACGCCACCACCCCGGTGATGACCATGCTGGTCGCGCTGGCGGCACTGCCCGGTGAGCGCCCGAGCCCGGGCAAGCTCGCCGGACTGGCGCTGGGTTTCGCCGGCGTCGTGCTGGTGCTCGCGCCGTGGCAGGGCGCGACCGGCGGGTCGGTGACCGCGCAGATCGCGTGCCTGGCGGCGACGTTCAGCTACGGACTGGCCTTTGTGTACCTGCGGCGGTTCATCTCGCCCCTCGGCCTGTCGGCCCTGACGGTGGCGACGACCCAGGTCGGCATCGGCGCGGTGGTCATGGTGGTGGCGGCGCCGTTCGTGGCGGTCACCCCGGTCCACCTGTCATGGCGGGTCGTGCTCAGCATCGCCGCGCTGGGCGTGCTGGGGACGGGGTTGGCGTACGTGTGGAACACCAACGTCGTCGCCGGCTGGGGTGCTACTAACGCGTCGACCGTCACCTACCTGACCCCCGTTGTCGGAGTGGGACTCGGGATCGTGCTCCTCGGCGAGACCGTGACCTGGAACGAGCCGGTCGGCGCGCTGATCGTGGTCCTCGGCATCGCCGTCAGCCAGGGGCGGCTGCGTCACACATCTCGACCGGCGGTGGCGGACTCCAACACGGTGTCCGTGCCGCGGTAGGCGCACATGCCGTCGAGGAACTTGCGGCGCAGCGCGGGAACCTTGCCGGTGACGCTGAAGAAGCCACGGGCGGCGGCGGTGAGCTCGTGGCGGCGGTGTCGTCGGCGAAGAAGGCGGTGACGGTGCCGTCAGGGTCGAACAGCTCCGGCGGCAGGGCCGCCAATGATGATCACGTGCACGGTACGGCACCTCGGACCTGCTGGTCATCGACTTCCTGCGGACCAGCACCGCGCTCCAACGGCGGCACGTGGAGCGCTTGCGGGCGGTCAGGACCGCGTGAAGCGCATGACGCCGTCGGCGACCGGGCTGTAGCTCAGGTCGAAGTGGTCGACGAGGTAGCTCTGCCGGGACCGCCACGGCCGCCGTGTGCCCTGTTTCGGCAGGAACGCGGCGGCCCGGGCGACGTAGCCGGAGGTCAGGTTGAGGATGGGGCGGCCGCTGCCGGCGGCTTGCGGTGACGGCGTGCAGGTCGTGAAGCGCTTGCGGTCCATGTGGTTGAGCAGCCGGCAGACGTAGCGTGAGGTCAGGTCGGCCCGTAGCGTCCAGGAGGCGTTGGCGTAGCCGACGCACCAGGCCAGGTTGGGCACGCCGCTGAGCATCATTCCCTTGTAGACGGTGGTCTGGCCGGGGTCGATCGCCCGGCCGTCGACGGAGAGCGTGATGCCGCCGAGGGCGATCATGCGAAGGCCGGTGGCGGTGATGATGATGTCGGCCGGCAGCTCGCGGCCGGATTTGAGGCGTAGGCCGTCGGACGTGAAGGTCTCGATGTGGTCGGTGACGATGCTGGCCTGCTTGCCGGCCAACGCCTTGAACAGGTCGCCGTCCGGCACCAGGCACAGCCGCTGGTCCCATGGCTTGTAGCGGGGCATGAAGTGCGGGTTGAGCGGCACCACGCCGCCGAGCGCGGCGGCCGCGCCGAGCTGGAGCTTCATGGCGGCCCTGGTCGGGAAGCGGCGCAGGAACTGGTAGAAGATGGTGCCCAGCACCAGGTTCTTGGCCCGGACGGCCCGGTGCGCGAGCGGGGCCGGCAGCCTCGCGCGGATCTTGTCGGCCAGCGGGTCCCGCTGCGGCCGGGAGACCATGTAGCTGGGGGAGCGCTGCACCATGGTGACGTGCGCGGCCTTGTCGGCCATCGCCGGCACGAGCGTGACGGCGGTGGCGCCGCTGCCGATGACCACGATGTTCTTGTCGGTGTAGTCCAGATCCTCGGGCCAGAACTGGGGATGCACCACCCGGCCGGTGAAGCTGTCCTGGCCGGGGAAGTCGACCACATGCCCGCGGTCGTAGCTGTAGTAGCCGCTGCACAGGTACAGGAACGAGCAGGTGACGGTGACGGGCTGGCCGTCGTGCACGGCCTCGACGGTCCAGCGGGCGTCCACAGTGGACCAGTGCGCCAAGATCACCTTGTGCCCGAACTGGATCTCGCGGTCAATGCCGTACATGGCGGCGGTGTCGCGGACGTAGCCGAGGATCGACGGGCCGTCGGCGATGGACTGCGGGTTGGGCCACGGCCGGAACGGATAGCCGAGGGTGAACATGTCGGAGTCGGAGCGGATGCCGGGATAGCGGAACTGGTCCCAGGTGCCGCCGATAGCCTCCCGCGCCTCCAGGATGGCGTACGTCCGGCGCGGCGTCCGGGTACGCAGCCGGTAGGCAGCGTTGACGCCGGACAGCCCGGCGCCGACGATCAGGACGTCCACGTGCATGTGCGGCCCCCTTGCGCCGACAACCCTGCTTACGCACGGTACCTGTTGACATGCGGAGCTGGCGGTAAGAATATTGAACCGGTAACGGAACTGAACCGGTTGGAGGGCGCATGCTGTCGAGCGCACGGAAGGTCGCCGCGGTGGCCCACGAGCTGGCCGAGGAGACCGAGCGGGCGCGGCAGTTGGCGTCCGGTCTCGTCGACGAACTGAAGGCCCACGACCTGCTGCGCATCGGCCTGACCGCCGACCTCGGCGGCGCGGAGCCGACCGCCGCGGAGATCCTGGAGGCGGCCGAGACCATCGCCACCGGCGACGCCTCCGCCGGCTGGTGCGTGTCCATCGCCGCCACCAGCAGCCTGCTCGGCGCGTACCTGCCGGCCAAGGGCGCGCAGGAGGTGTTCGGCGACCCGACCTCCGCGGCGGCCGGCGTGTGGGCGCCGCGGGCCAAGGGCTCCGCCGTCGTCGGTGGCGTGCGGATCAGCGGGCGCTGGTCGTTCTGCAGCGGCGTCCGGCACTCCGACTGGATCTTCCTCGGCTTCGTCCAGGACGGCGCGGTGCGCACCGCCGCCTTCTCCACCGCCGAGCTGGACATCCTGGACACCTGGAAGACCTCCGGCCTGCGCGGCACCGGCAGCACCGACGTCGTCGCCCGCGAGGTCTTCGTGCCCGACTACCGGCTGTTCTCCGTGCTCGACGGGCCGCCGGCCGGGTCGCGGACCTTGCAGCGGTTCCCGCTGTTCGGCTTCTTCGCCGCCTCCATCGCCGCTGCGGCGCTGGGCAACGCCCGTGGCGCGATGACCGAGTTCGTCGAGTTGGCGACGGTGCGGAAGCCGACCGGATCCAGCCGCAGCACCGCCGAGCGGCCGGCGACGCAGAGCGCCTTCGCCGCCGCCGAGGCGTCCCTGCGGGCCGCGCGAGGCCTGTACTACCAGGCGATCGACGACGCCTGGCAGGCCGCGGCCGCGTCGGAGGAGCCCGTTTCGGTCGAGCTGCGTACGTCGTTGCGGCTGGCCTGCACCCATGCCGTGCGCACGTCGGCGGAGGTCGTCAGCGCCGTGTACGACCTGGGCGGCGGCTCCGCGATCTACGAGGATTCCCCGTTGCAGCGCCGTTTCCGGGACGCGCACACCGCCACCGCGCACTTCCAGGTCAACCCGGCCACCTTCGAGCTGAGCGGTCGGCTGCTGCTGGGCCTGCCGACCGAGACGGGGCAGTGGTGAGCGACATCGGCGTGGTCGCGCCGTACTGGCTGGACCGGCCGGACAACGAGGTGGTCGGCATCGCGCTGGAGGCTGAGCGCAACGGGTTCGGCACGATGTGGCTGGGTGAGATGGCCACCTATGACGCCTTTTCCCTTGCCACGGCAGTGGGTCTGCGCACCGAGCGGATCGGCCTGCGCATCGGCCCGCTGCCGATCTCCGTGCGCACGCCGGTGTCGGTGGCCATGGGGGTGTCGTCGGTCTCCGACCTCGCCCGGTCCGTCGCCGGCATCGGGCTCGGCGGTTCCAGCCCGTTCATCGTCAGCGGCTGGCACGACCGGGAGTGGGCCCATGCCGCCGGCCGCATGCGTGAGGCCGTCGGCGTTCTACGGTCCATTCTGGACGGTGGCCGGGCTGATTTTTCTGGAGACCACATCCGTAGCAAGGGATTCCGCCTGCGCAAGCCCTTGCCCGGGTTGCCCATCACGGTCGCCGCCTTTGGTCCGGCGATGACCCGTGTGGCCGCCGAGGTGGCCGATGAGGTGGTGCTCAACCTCGTGTCGCCCGAGCATGTCGCCTCCGTGCGAAAGACCGTGGACGCCCATGCCGCGCTTGTCGGGCGCACCCCGCCTCGCCTGGCCGTGTGGATCCCCGCCGCCCTTGAGCCCGGCGCTTCGACCTTGCAGCAGGCCGCCGCCCAGACCGCGGTGTACCTCAGCCCGCCCGGCTACGGCGAGATGTTCGCCGCCCTCGGTTACTCTTCGCTCGTGGAGCGCGCCCGGGCCGGTGAGCCGCGAAAGTCCCTCGCCGCCGACATCCCGGCCTCGCTCATCGCCGCCGTCGGTGCTGTCGGGTCGCGGTCGGAGGTCCTGTCCCGCATCGCCGAGTTCCACGCCGCCGGGGCCGACCACGTCGGCATCGTCCCGCCGACAGCGGAGGACCCCTGCGGTGCGCGGCTGCTGTCCGAACTGGGCCGCCGATGACCACCGGCGGAGCAGCGCCGTCGCCGGCCGCGCGACCGTTGCCGAAAGCGGTCCGCCGATGACCGCCGAGCAGGAGTTCCGGCACCGCTTCACCGCCGAATCCGTCGGACGGGCCCTCGAACTCGTCGGCGAGCGGTGGACCCTGCTCATCCTGCGCGAGGCCTTCTTCGGCGTGCGGCGCTACGGCCAGCTCGCCCGCAACCTCGGCATCCCGCGGCCCACCCTGTCCACCCGGCTCAAGCGGCTCGTCGAGGCCGGGTTGTTGGAGAAGGTCGCCTACGAGGAGGACAAGCACGAGTACCGTCTCACCGACGCCGGCAAGGGCCTGTTCCCGGCCGTGGTGGCGCTGATGAACTGGGGCGACGCCTACCTGCCCGGCCCCGACGGCCCGCCCATCGTGTTGCGTCACAACGACTGCGGCCACCACGCCGACCCGTTCCTGGCCTGCCGCCACTGCGGCGGCGAGATCACCACCACCTCGGTCACCCCCGAACCCGGCCCCGGCTACCGCCCCTGACCCCGCCCCGACCGAGGCTTCAGACTCCGTCGGCGAGGTCTACAAGGACTAGGTCAAGGACCTGCGCCTGGCCTGCGCGAGGCGGCGCATCGCGGAACTGGACCGGCAGCAGACCGTCGACCACATGCCGACCATTGCCGAGCACTGGCGGGCGGAAGGGACGCGGTTCTGGTGGCGCGTCGACCCGCCGGCCGGGCTGGCCGTGCAGTCCGACGAAGGTCGGTCGGCCGTGGTCCGGTTCGACGCGATGGATCTCGACGCGATCGATTTCGTGCAGTCGGCCGGGGAGCTCGACGAGCGCAAGGCCGGGCTGAGCGACCACTCGTCGACCATCGACTACCTCAACGAGCTCATCCGGAACCCGGACCCGCAACTGACCTGGCCGGGATCACCCGAAGGCGGCCACCTGCGGCGCGCGATACGACCGTTCGGGCTTCGCGGCCAGTAGGTTGGACGCCCCGACCGCCGTTCGAAATGAGCCGACCTTGGCATCGAGCAGCAGCACCACGTCCCCATGGGCGCCGCTGGCCGCCGGCACGTTCCGGGCGCTGTGGCTGGCGCAGTTCGCTTCGAACGTGGGCACGTGGGTGCAGTCGGTGGGGGCGCAGTGGCTGGTGCTCGATCACGGCCCGACGGTGGTGGCCCTCGTGCAGACGGCCAGCACCCTGCCGGCGTTCATGTTCGCGCTGCCGGCGGGTGTGCTGGCCGACCTGGCGGACCGCAAGCGCCTGCTGGTGTGGGCGCAGCTGTTCATGACGGTGGTGGCGGCGCTCCTGGCGGTGGCGACGTTCACCGGCGGCATGACGCCGGGCCTGCTGCTGACGCTGACCTTCCTGCTGGGCTGCGGCAGCGCGCTGGTGGGCCCGGCGTGGCAGGCGATCCAGCCGGAGCTGGTGCCTCGGGAGCAGCTCAAGCAGGCCTCCGCGCTGGGCGCGGTGAACATGAACATCGCCCGGGCGGTCGGCCCGGCGCTGGGCGGCCTGCTGGTGTCGGTGGCCGGCATCGGCTGGACGTTCGCGCTCAACGCGGTGTCGTTCGTGGTGATCCTGGTGGCGTTGCAGCTGTGGCGGCGGCCGCCGCAGGCCCGCCCGAACGAGACGGAACGCGAGCACACGGTCGCGGCGGTGCGCGCGGGCGTCCGCTACCTGCGCAACGCCCCGGGCATCCGGTACCTGGGCCGCTACTGGTCATTCCTTTGCGGCGGAACTACCTTCGTAGACGCTCCACCAATTACAAATCACTATCATGTGCAAGTTACCATCGTCAGTGCACGTAGAAATCGAAGGCTCACATCACGAGATAATTTGAGCGCACGGACGAATTCTTGCCGTTACAGAACCAAGCAATTAGAGTAGCCACCCGGGATAGTAGGTCCATAGGGATCGGAAGGGGCGCCTTAAAAAGCACCCGGACACCTCCTCTATGGCGGTTCGTAAGTGAACTTCTTTTGGCAGCTTCGACTACACCCGACAATTCTCACCATAGAATTGTTGTTGGCAGTCAGTCGGCCTCGGCGCGGTCGCCGGGGCGCTGGGCCTGCCGGTCGCGGCCCGGCACGTCAGCGGCACGGCGATGCTGATGATCTCCGGGGCGGTGTTCGCCGCCGTGACGGCGGTGCTGCCGCTGTGCCCGAACGCCATCATCGCGGCGTTCCCGCTGATCCTGGCCGGGGCGGCCTGGATCGGCGTGCTGTCGACGTTGAACGCGGCCATGCAGCTGACCCTGGCCGGCTGGGTCCGGGCCCGCGGCCTGGCCTTCTACCTGATCGTGTTCATGGGCGGGCAGGCGTTCGGCTCGGCGATATGGGGCATCGTGGCCGGCTACGCGGGCCTGATGATCACCCTGTTCATCGCCGCCGGCCTGCTGGTGCTCGGCGCGGCCACCGGCTGGTGGTGGCCGCTGTACGACGGCGGCAACCTGGACCGCTCGGTGGCCACCGGCTGGGCCGACCCGTCGCTGGTTTTAGAACTCCGGCCGACCGACGGGCCGGTGCTCGTGCAGATCGAGTACCGGGTGCCCGAGGACAACGTGGACGAGTTCACCCGCGCGATGACCGTGGTGGAACGCTCCCGCCGGCGCACCGGCGCGACCAGTTGGGGCCTGCACCGGGATCTCGCCGACGCGGTGCTGTTCCTGGAGACGTTCCAGGTGCCGTCCTGGGCGGAGCACCTCGCGCAGCACCACTCCCGCTACACGGGCGCCGACCACGACGTGCTCGACCGCGCGCGGCGGTTGACCGAGGGCGAACCGACCGTGCGACACGCGCTCGCCGCGCCGTCGCCGCCGGGCTGAGCGCATGCGCGTCTGGCACGAACTGACCCGCGGCGACCGGCACGGCCCGCTACCGGCGCTGTTGCTGGCGCTGACGGTCGCGACCGGGCTCGTGGATGCCGTGAGCGTGCTCGCCCTCGACCGCGTCTTCGTCGCGAACATGACTGGCAACGTCGTGTTCGTGGCCTTCGCGCTGGCCGGGGTGGCGGGCTTCTCGCTGCTCGCGTCCGTGGTCGCATTGCTCGGCTTCCTGGCCGGGGCGTTCTTCGGCGGCCGCGTGGGCCGCGCGCACGCGCATCGTGGCCACCTGCTGCGTGACGTCGCCCTTATTGAGTTGGGGCTGGTGGCAGCGGCGTTGCTCCTCTCCGTGTTCACGGACGCGCTGGTCGGGCAGGCGGCGTTGCTGGCGATCGCGATGGGGCTACAGAACTCCACCGCGCGACGGCTGGCCGTGCCCGACCTGACCACGACCGTGCTGACCTCGACCATGTCCGGCCTCGCCGCCGAGATTCGTCGTCAGGGACGGGTGGCGGCGGCGCGGCGGGCACTCGCCGTGGCCACGATGTTCCTAGGCGCGCTGATCGGGGCCGTGCTGGTGCAGCACAGCAGTCCGGCGTGGGCGCTGGCCGCCGCGGCGGTCCTGATCGGACTCGTCGCGGTGGTCAGCGCCCTGCGTAGCCGGGGCGACGCGCCCTGGCACGCCGTCGTCACATCTTGATGACCGAGAACGCCGCGCCGTGCGGGTCGTTGAGGACCGAGAAGCGGCCCTGCGGGATGTCCGTCGGCGGCACCGCGACCGAGCCGCCCAGCTCGACGCAGCGCGCGGCGGCGGCGTCGGTGTCCGCGACGGCGAAGTAGACCATCCAGTGCGCCGGCAGCTCGGCCGGCCACATGTCGCCCTCCATCGGCATCATGCCGCCGATCATGCCGCCGTTGTGCGTCCACACCGTGTAGTGCACGTCGCCCGGCTGGTCCTCGTGGCCCCAGCCGAAAACGGCCTCGTAGAAGGACTTCGCGCCGGCCGGGTCGCGGGTCATCAGCTCGTTCCAGCTCAGCGCGCCCGGCACGTTGAACGTCGTCGCGCCGGGCATGGTGCCCGGCTGCCAGACCGAGAACGCCGCGCCGCCGGAGTCCAGGAACACGGCCATCCGGCCGTTCTCCCCGACGTCGCCGGGCGCCATCAGCACCTTGCCGCCGTTGGCCTCGACCTTGGCCGCGATGTCGTCGGCGCTGTCGGTGATGACGTAGGTGTTCCACAGCGGCGGCTGGCCCTCGCTGAACAGCGGGCCCGCGCCCGCGACGGGGTCGTCGCCGAGGTTGAAGATGGTGTAACCGCCGAACTCCTCGCCGCCGGTGTGCGCGGTCCAGCCGAACAGCTCCGTGTAGAAGGCTCTGGTCGCGTCCAGGTCGGGCGAGCCGAGGTCGATCCAGCCGGGCACGCCCGGCGCCACAGCGCTCATGATGGTGCTCCTCGTTTCGGCGGGACGGGGGACGTCCCGACACGTGAGCATCGTCGCAGCGGGGTCTGACATTTCGGGGTCCGGGGAATTCGGTCCACCGTAGAGTGTCGAGGTGCAGGTTCCCTCCCCGCTGACCGAGCTGCATGACGAGCGGCTGCGGGACAGGGACGTCCGGCTCTACCTCAAGCGGGACGACCTCATCAGCCCGGACGTCCCCGGCAACAAGTGGCGCAAGCTCAAGTACAACCTGGTCGCCGCGCGGGAGCGGGGGCACCACACGCTGTTGACGTTCGGCGGCGCCTATTCGAACCACATCCGTGCCACCGCGGCGGCCGGCGCGCTGTTCGGGTTCGACACCATCGGCGTCATTCGCGGCGAGGAGCACCGCCCGCTCAACGATTCCCTGGCTTTGGCCGTGAACCGGGGAATGCGACTGACCTATATGGACCGAACCACCTATCGGCGCAAGACCTCGCCGGAGGTGCTGGCTTGTCTGGCCGCCGAGTTCGGCGACTTCTACCTGGTGCCCGAAGGTGGGACGAACATGTTGGCGCTCAAGGGATGCATGGAGCTGCCGGCCGAGATCGACCTCGACTTCGACGTCCTGTGCTGCGCCTGCGGAACCGGTGGCACCCTCGCCGGCCTCGCCGCCGGACTGCGGCCCGGACAGCACGCCCTCGGCTTCTCCGCCTTGAAGGGCGGCGAATTCCTGGCCGACGACGTCCGTCGGTTGCAGACCGAGGCGTTCGGGGCCGAGACCGGCAACTGGTCCATCGATTTCGCCTCGCATTTCGGCGGCTACGCGAAACGTACCCCCGAGCTGGACCAATTCGCGTCCGACTTCCGCCGCCGGCACGACGTCGACCTGGACCGGGTCTACGTGGCCAAGATGCTGCACGGCGTGTTCGCCCGGGTGCGGGACGGTCGGTTCCCCGCAGGCTCCGTCGTCGTCGCCGTCGTCACCGGCTGAAATCCGGTTGCGCCCGTCGCCACGCTGGTCGGGTGACCTTGACCCCGCTGCATGACGACCTCCTGTTCAACGGGCCGCTGTCGTCCTACCGTGCCGATCTGCTGCTTCGCTCCCTCGGGCCGCTCGACGGGCAGCACGTCGTCGACCTCGGCTGCGGCTGGGCCGAGCTGCTGCTGCGCGCCGTCGCCGCCGGCGCCACCGGGCACGGCGTCGACCAGGACGCCGAGGCCATCGCCCACGGCCGCAAGGTGGCCGTCGACCGCGGCCTCGCCGACCGGGTCACCGTGGCATGCTCGATCTGAATCTTAACTGAAATCCGTGTAGGCACAAGTGATATCCCCGCATGACGGGTATCCATGCCCTCCCTCAGTAGGTCTCTGCGCTGCGGCCCTTGGTAAGTTACCGCCATAAGTTATTACCCGCACCACACCGCTTCCCTCAACTTTGCTGAACTTTCGTCACGTGCCTAGTAACCCATCGAACCCAATGCGATACGAGTACGGGACACGAATGAAGCGACCCTATGGAACCGCCGGGTATCTGAGCCAAGCACAGTCAGCTTAGGGGCTCGCCGTGATGCCCATCGAGCGCGAGCAGTACGGCTCCGTCGCCGACCTCGTCGACCTCGCGCTGGCCCACGGCTACCAGCTCCAGTGGCTCTCCCAGGCCAGCCAGGACGACTGGGACGAGTTCGAGTCCGCCCACGCCCTCGGCTACCTGCGCCACCTCCAGGCCCACCCCGACGACACCGAGGTCCGCGCCCGCGCCGACCGCCAGCGCACCTGGCGCCTCCACGGCTGGCGCGGCGTGTTGGGCATGGTGTATCTGACCCTGGTCCTGCCGCTGTGACCTTGCCCCGCAAGGGGATCCCGGCCCATCGTCGTCGGCGTGTCGCCTATCGGTGGCGTGTCCGACACAAGCCCACCTACTCCCAGGGACCTGGGGTCGCCACTCACCTTCGCCGTCGAGCACGCCGGTGGCGGTTGCGTGTTGGTCGTGTCGCTGCCCGTGTCCCATCCGAGCAACTGGCTGGGTTTGCCGACCATGGCGGTGACGCCGTCGCTGGTCGCCGACCACGTGCGGCAGGCGTTGGCCCGTGGCTGGAAGCCGCAGGAATCCGGGCCGGCGTTCGAGGTCAAGGTGTCTGCCTGAGAGCGGTTTTCGGTGTGACGCTGGGCGGGACTCGCGGGGGGTGCCCGAAACCGCAGTTCGGGGTGCCGGAGAGCGTGACTCGCGGGGTGTTCCGAACTGGGGTTATTGGCGGCGGGCGCGGGCGCGGCGTTTGCCCTCGTGCATGGCCTGGACGCGGGCTACGGGGATGGTGTGGCCCTCGGCGACCAGGTCGGTGGGGAGGGGCTGGGGTGGGGGCATGGCGGTGGACCAGGGGTCGGTGGAGGCCAGGAGGGCGGGGGCGGTGCGGATGGTGAAGTCGGAGGGGGAGGCGTCGTCGAGGGAGTCCCACGACAGGGGGAAGGAGACGGGAACGCCGGGGCGGAGGCGGGGGCTGTAGGCGGCGGCGACGGTGGCGCCGCCGGCGCGGGTGGAGTCGAGGAAGACCTTGCCGTGGCGGTCCTCGACGATGAAGGCGGTGGTGGCCAGGGCGGGGTCGAGGCGCTCGGCGCGGGCGGCGATGGCGCGGGTGGCGGCGGCGACGTCCTCGACGGAGGAGCCCGGAGCGACCGGCACGAAGATGTGGACGCCCTTCGAGCCGCTGGTTTTGACGGCGCCGCTGAGACCGCAGTCGGCAAGGGCCTGGCGGATGAGGTGCGCGGCCTGCACGACGAGGCGGAACGGCTCGCCGACGGGCGGGTCGAGGTCGAGCACCATGTGGGTGGGATGGGCCCACTGGTCCAGCAGGAACAGGGTGGGGTGGTACTCGACGGCCCGCTGGTTGGCGAACCACAGCAGGGTCCGGCGGTCGTTGCACAGCGCGTACGAGATCTCACGCTTGGAGGCCTCGGCCCAGATGGGCTGCCGAGCGACCCACGGGGGCGTGTACTTCGGCAGGTTCTTCTGCATGAACGACGGCTGGTCGCGCAGGGCGCGGATCACCGAGAGGGGCCGGTCGGCCAGCGCGCGCACCAGCTGTGGGTGCACGGCGTCGAGGTAGTCGACCAGGTCCCCCTTGGTCGCCTCGGCCCCGTCGAACAGGGGCTGGTCGAGATTGGTCAGCGCGACGCCGTCCCGTTCCATGGCACCACGATCCCCGTGCGGACGGGCGACGGCAACCCGTAGCCGGTTGTGTCGCCGACGGTCACGGTATTACCCTCCGCCTCGTGACGAACGACGTGCGCTTCGGCGGGGCCCCGCGTGGCTCCCGTTCGCCCGCGCGTCGGATCAAGGGCCGCCGGGTGCGGTACCACATCGGCAGCGAACCGGGTCAGGTCCGCGGGATGCGATGGCACGGCTGAGTTTCCTCAGCCCACCCTGTGCCATTCCCGTAAGGACAACCTCATATGAACGCGTCATTTTTTCATCCCGCCGACGGCGACGGGACGGGCGTCTTCGGCCGCTTCGGCGGCCAGTACGTGCCCGAGGCCCTGGTCGCCGCGATCGACGAGCTGACCGTCGCCTACGACAAGGCCCGCGCCGACGAGGACTTCGCGGCGGAGCTGACCGCGCTGCTGGCCGACTACGCCGGCCGGCCCACCCCGCTGACCGAGGTGCCGCGCTTCGCCGAGGCGATCGGCGCGCGGGTGTTCCTCAAGCGCGAGGACCTCAACCACACCGGCTCGCACAAGCTCAACAACGCGCTGGGCCAGGCGTTGTTGGCCAGGCGCATGGGAAAGCCCCGGATCATCGCCGAGACCGGGGCCGGCCAGCACGGCGTCGCGACGGCGACAGCCTGCGCGCTGCTGGGCCTGGACTGCACCGTCTACATGGGAACGGTCGACATCGAGCGGCAGGCCCTGAACGTGGCGCGGATGCGCATTCTCGGCACGGAGGTGGTGCCCGTGTCGACCGGCGCGGGCACCCTCAAGGACGCCATCAACGAAGCGTTCCGCGACTGGGTGTCCACTGTGGACTCCACGCACTACCTGTTCGGCACGGCCGCGGGCCCGCACCCGTTCCCGACGATCGTGCGTGACTTCCAACGGGTGGTCGGAGTCGAGGCGCGGGAGCAGATCCTGCGCCGCACCGGGCAGTTGCCGGACGCGGTGCTGGCCTGCGTCGGCGGCGGTTCCAACGCCATCGGCGTGTTCCACCCGTTCCTCGACGACGCCGCCACGCGGCTGATCGGCTGCGAGGCCGCGGGTGACGGCGTCGAGACCGGGCGACACTCGGCGACGTTGGCCGGGGGCCGGGTGGGTGTCCTGCACGGATCTCGCTCGTACGTGTTGCAGGACAACGACGGTCAGACCCTGGAGACCCATTCCATCTCGGCCGGCCTGGACTACGCCGGCGTCGGGCCGGAGCACGCCCACCTGCGGGACAGCGGCCGGGCCGAGTACGTGCCGGTCACCGACGACGAGGCCATGGCCGCGCTGCGCCTGCTGGCCCGCACCGAGGGCATCATCCCGGCCATCGAGTCCAGCCACGCCCTGGCCGGCGCGGTCAAGCTGGGCGCCGAGCTGGGCGAAGTGGTGCTGATCAACCTGTCCGGGCGCGGCGACAAGGACATGGACACCGCCGCGAGCTACTTCGACCTGGTGGGGGAGTGACGACGATGTTCTCCGGCGACAAGAAGACGGTCGTAGGCTATCTGCCGGCCGGCTTCCCGACCGTCGACGACAGCGTCGAGGCACTGGTCGCGATGGCCGAAAGCGGTTGCGGCGCACTGGAGATCGGCCTGCCGTACACCGATCCGGTGATGGACGGGCCGGCCATCCAGTCGGCCAGCACGGTGGCGCTGGCCAACGGCGTCAAGACCGATGACGTGCTGCGCGTGGTGGAACGGGTGGCCGCGCGGACCGAGGTGCCGATCCTGGTCATGACGTACTGGAATCCCGTTGAGCAGTACGGGATCGAGCGTTTCGCGGACCGCCTGTGCGAGGCCGGAGGCGCGGGCTGCGTGCTGCCGGACCTGCCGGTGCAGCACTCCCTGCCGTGGCGCGAGGAGGCGGCGAAGCGGTACCTGGCCAGCGTTTTCATCGTGGCGCCGAGCTCCACCGACCGGCGTGTGGCTGAGATTGCCGCTGCCAGCACGGGATTCGTCTACGCGGCGTCCACAATGGGCGTCACGGGGATGCGCACCCAGGTCACCGGCGGGGACCTGGTGGCGCGCATCCGGACCGCCACGGATCTGCCGGTGTTCGTGGGACTCGGCGTGTCGAACGGCCGGCAGGCGGCCGAGGTGGCGGGCTTCGCCGACGGTGTGATCGTCGGCTCGGCGATCGTCCGGCGGTTGCTCGACGCGCCGGACGTCGACACCGGCATCGCCGAGATCCGCGTGCTGTGCGGTGAACTCGCCGACGGGGTCGGCGCCCTAGTCGGCAGCCCGTGACGCGATCAGCAGCAGGCAGAGCGTTGCCACCGCGGCGACCAGCCCGGCTACGAGCAACATCGGGTTCAGGGTGGGCTGATCGATCGGTGTCATCGCCTGCATCGCCTGCGGTGCCTGGGAAGTAGTCGTGGTTGTCGGCGGCGCGGTCGTCGTGGTCGGATGCATGACCTCGACGGGCGCGCCGCCGCCGGTCGCCCGCCGCACGGTCGTGGTGGGCGCGGGCCGTTGCGGGGTCGCCGTCGGGGCTGCGGCCAGCACGACGATCTGTGCCCTCATGTCGGGATGGATGGAGCAGATGTACGAGTATGTGCCGGGCTGGCTGAAGGTGTAGGTCCAGGACTGGCCGGTGGCCAGTGTCGGCGAGTGCAGCGGCACCGGGGCGCTGGTCGTGGTGACGTCGTGCGGCGCCTGGTCCTGGTTGGTCCAGGTGATCGTGTCCCCCACGTGCACGGTCAGCGCGGCCGGCGCGAAGGCGTACTGCGCCATCGCGACGGCGTGGACCGCGGCCATGGCCGGTGTCGGCGCCAGCAGCGTGAGAAACGGCAGGACCAGCAACGAGAAGAGCAGTCGGCGGGTCATCGGGTGAACTCCATCGCGGCCTCGATCCGGACCCGGCGCCGGCCGGGCGCGACCGCCGTGCCCGTGGCCGCGAACACCAGGCTGTTGTCGTCCCGGTGCACGATGCGAGCCGTCAGCCGGAGGGTGAGCCGCCGCTCGCGGAGATCGAGCCGGCCGGTGAGGCTCAGTCGGCGACGACCCGCCACGGTGACGGTCGCGGTGAGCAGGTCGGGCAGGCACAGCGTCGTCTCGTCGCCGATGACCAGCTCGCCGCCGGCCGTCTGGATCCGGCGGTGCAGCAAGGGAAATGTGGTGCGTTCGAGGACGCAGCCGCCGAGGCGGAACGCGCCGGGCGGCGGCAGGGCACGGTCGCCGACCGGCAGGACTGCGGTTTCGGGCATGGACGGGTCCTTATCTTCTGGGTTGGGTCTGTTCTGGTCAGTCGTAAGATCGGGAAGGCCCAGGGGGCCTGGGTGTGGCTGCATGGTCTGCGCCGTTGGTGTGGCTGGAAAGGATTGGCCGCCCAGGGCCCCGCGACGACCCGACCGCTGATGGGGATGAGCGAACCGATCGCTGCATGAGGACGTGACGGCGAGGTCGTCTGCTGGGCGCAGCACACGAACGACGACGGAGGTGGCTGTGCCGGAGCTGTGGGCCGGTGTGGACGCGGGCAAAGCCCATCACCACTGCGTGGTGATCAACGCTGCGGGGGACAAAGTCCTCTCGCGGCGAGTGCCCAACAACGAAATCGAACTGCTGGAACTGATCGCCGACGTCCACGCGTTGTCGGCGGACGTGTTGTGGGCGATCGACCTCAACGCCGGCGGCGGAGCACTGCTGATCGCCTTGCTGGTCAACCACGACCAGCAGCTGCTCTACATCCCCGGCCGAACAATCCACCACGCCTCGGGCAGCTACCGAGGCTCGGGCAGAAGCGACGCCAAGGACGCGTTCATCATCGCCGACCAGGCCCGCATGCGCCGCGACCTGCACTCGATGACCGCCGGCGATGAGATCGCCGTCGACTTGCGCATCCTGACCGCCCGCCGCTACGACCTGGCCGCCGACCGAACGAGGGCGATCAACCGGCTGCGCGCCCAGATCCTGGAGTGCTTCCCCGCTCTGGAACGGGCCTTCGACTACAGCCGCTCCAAGGCCGCGCTGGTCCTGCTGACCGGCTACCAGACCCCGGCCGCGTTGCGGGAGGCCGGACCCGAGCGGCTGGCTGCGTGGTTGCGGGAACGCCGGGTCCGCAACAGCGACACGGTCGCCGCGACGGCGATCACCGCTGCCCGGGCCCAGTTCACCACCGTCCCCGGACAGGCCGCCGCCGCGGCCATGACGGCGCGGCTGGCCAAGGGGGTGGTGGACCTCGATGCGGAGATCGCGGAGACCGACGCCCTCATCGAGGGCCGGGTTCGCCAGCACCGCCACGCCACCGCGCTCCTGAGCATGCCCGGCATCGGTTCCCTGCTCGGGGCTGAGGTCCTCGGTCTGACCGGCGGCGACCTCGCCATGTTCGGCAGTGCCGACCGGCTGGCCGGTGTCGCCGGCCTGGCTCCGGTTCCGCGTGACTCCGGCCGGGTCCAGGGCACCCTGCGACGTCCGCGTCGCTACAATCGTCGCCTGTTGCGCGCGTTCTACCTGTCCGCGCAGGTCGCGATCACTCGGTGCTCTCAGTCGAAAGCGTTCTATGAACGCAGAAGACGTGAAGGAAAACACCACAAGCAGGCTGTGCTGGCGTTGGCACGCCGGCGCCTCAACGTCGTGTGGGCGCTTGTCCGTGATGATCGTGTTTTTCAGGCCGGCACGCCCCAACCAGCGGCCACAGCGGCGTGAGGGCGTCACGACCGATCGCCGCCGCCGGTTGACAACGTCATTGGGAATCCTTTCAGCGCGGGGGAAGGGCCGCAGCGGGCCACGCTGACCGCTGCGGACCGCGATCAGCAGGTCAGCTGGTTGAACACCGGCTCAAGCATGTTCTCCACCAGCACGGTGTGGGTCTTGACGTACTGGTCCACGTTCAGCAGGTCGGTGACCTGCTGGCCGAGCGACTCGTCAAGGTGGGCCGCCTTGAGGTGGGCCAGCAGCGGCGAGAGCACGTCCTTGACCGTCTGGTCGGCGTCACCGTTGAGGATGGGGGTGAGCATGTTCTCGATCAGCACGGTGTGGGTCTTGATGTACTGATCGGTGTTGAGCGCGTCGGTGACCTGCTGGCCGAGAGACTCCTCCAGGTGCGCCGCCTTGAGGTGCGCGATGAACGGCGCCACGGAAAAAGGATGTAAGGTCATAGCCACATTACCTAGGTGTAGCCCCACTACCTCTAACTCGACGCATGGTGTATATCAACATGGACCGTGATTATGGTTGGGGAGTTTTATGGAACCGGTGTTACTGTACTCTGCGAGTAGGCAGCTCTGTGCTCGTCTGCAAAGGGTTCTCTTAACACCATATATGATGCAGCCGGCTCCTAGCTGAACAATAATTAGTTAGTGAGATTATGATATATTGTATATAAAGAACCACAGTTCTTCCGATGAGGGATATCTTAGTAACCACTTTGCACTAATCGGCACATCATTCGGTTCACCGTACTATGGATCCGGCTTTGGCGAACGTGTAGCTGAAGGTCTGACCCTGTTGCAGCGTCGGTGATGCGAACGTCACCGGGCCGGCGGAGACCGTCACCGTGTGCGGAGCCGTGTCCTCGTTGGTCCACGTCACCGTGTCCCCGACCGACACGGTGATACTGGCCGGGCTGAACGCGTAGTTCTTGATGTCCACGGCGATCGCCGAGGACTCCGCGGCCGGCGAGTACTGTGCGACGGCGGCCTTCTGCGCGTCCACGACCGAGGCGGGCAGGGCGGCCGTCTGCGCGGCCGGCTGCGGGATCGCCGTGCGCTGGTCGTCGGCGCGCAGCGAGGTCAGCGCGAAGACCGATCCGGCGACGGCGAGCAGTGCGAGCGCGGGCAGCAGCAGACCGCGCCGGCGTGCCGACAGGGGTGGTTGGTCCACTTCGGTTTTCCTCTCGGGTGGGGACATCAACGGCCGGGACTGGCCGTGACGAGGAAGCTCGCGGCGAGCAGCACGAACACCACGAGCACTGTCTCCGCGGTGACGGAGTAGACGAACGGCCGGACCGTGCGGGCGTCGCCACGCAGCACGACGGCGAAGTCCAGCCGCCGGCCGACCCAGCTCTTGCTCGCCTGCGCCGCGGCCAGCACGACGGCGAGCACGCCGATCTTGACCAGCAGGATCCGGCCGTAGTCGGTGTGCAGCAACGCATCGACCGACCCGAGCGTCTGCCAGGCGAGCACCAGGGCCGGCCACCACGACCGTGCCGACGCTGACCATCGCGAGTCGTGAGTAGCGGCGGGCACCACCCGGGGCCAACTCCTCGGGCCCTGCGCCCGGGGCAGCACGCCGAACAGCAGCACCGCGAGGCCGCCGATCCACAGCGCCATGCCGAGCAGGTGCACCAGGTCGGCGATCTCCACCAGCGCGGTGCCGGCGTCGGAGGTGTGCCCGGTCAGGCCGACCGCACGCAGCAGGCCCAGCCCGACGGCCAGCGCCCCGGTCCGCCACGCGACCGATCGCGCGGCAAGCTCCTTGCGTTGCAATAGGTCCGCCAGCACGACGCCGGCCAGCAGCCAGAGCAGCGCGATGGCCAGCCACACCCGGCCGAAGTCCGTGGCCAGCACCTGCGTGACGAGCGGCAGCCCGATCGGGCCGGCGCCGGCCCAGACGCCTTCGAGCACGAGGGTGGCGACGGCGCCGGTGGCGCCGAGCAGCCAGCCGGTGGTGATCACGCGCCTGGTGGCGCGCACCGCGCTGCCCGCCGGCCAGAGTAGGGCGACGAAACTGCTGCCGCCGAGGAAAAGCGCGATGCCGAGGTAATCGACGAGCCTGGCCAGCACGTACCAGGATCGGGCCGCGTCGACGCTCATCGAGTGGTGGGCGTCGGCGTGGTGGTCGTGGTCGCCGCCGGGCACGAACCCAGCAGGGTGTCCACCAGCGGCGGCAGGCCGACGCCGGACACCAGCGGGCCCAACAACGGAAGTCCTTGCACGCCGGTGGTGAGCCCGTCGGCGACCTGCGGCAGCAGGCCGAGTGTGCAGGTCGGCCCGGTCGTCGTCGGGATGCCTGTCGTTGTCGTCGGCGTCGCCGTGGTGGGCGTCGTGGTGGGCGCCGTCTGGACCGGAATCGCCGCCGTTGTCGTTGCTACGTAAGGGTTATCGCCCTGCTGTGCGCCGATGCCGGGGTAGCCGGCCGACTGACCGCCGCCGCCGGTCTGGTCGCCGCCCGGTTCCGTGGTCGGCGGCGCGGGAGTGCCGGCCGTGGCCGGCGGCGCCGCCGCGCCGGTGGTCTGGTGGATGCCGAGTCCGGAGGCGAAGCCCAGGACCACGACCACCGAGCCGACCAGGCTCGCCGCCACCACATGCTCGCGCCGTAAGGAGATTCCTGCCGCCACGTGTCTGCTCCCCGCTGCTGCCCTGATGCCGGTGGACGAACGGGGACTGCTCCGTTCGTCCGTCGTTGCGCGTCACAGTGGAGCAGAGCGTGCATGGCGGGTAGTGACCGATCAGTCACTGATCGGTAAATCGAACCTCACAGTCGCGAAGATCCGGTTGTGAGGGTCGGCGGCCCCAGCCGAAGTAGGCGAGCGGCCCGACGAAGTTGACGCCGATGGCCAGCGTCCACGCCCACTTCGGGCCGCGCACCCGGGCCGCCGGGCGGATCGCGAGATCCACCCAGGCGGCCACCGCGATGAGCACCTGCACGATGCCGATCGCCGCCAGCTGGCGGCGGCGGTGCGGACTCAGGTCGTCCCAACCCATGATGGTCAGCTCTCCTCGACGTCACGCCGCCGAGGGGCGCGACCGGGCGGTTGCTGGCTGGGGCGAACCCGCGGCGGCGCGGGAATGGGGAGCTCCTGCGGCTCGGCGAGGTGCACGGTCCGTCCATGGTGGACGATCGTCAGGTCGTCGGGACCGTCCACTTCGTACCGGGCCGACGCGGGGGTGATGGTCACGCGGAGACGGGAATCTCGCTGCCGCACGGAAAAACGAAGACGCGACAACCCCGGCGGCAGCCGTGGGCTGAAGTGCAGCATGCCGCCGTCCTGACGCAGGCCGCCGAGACCGTTGACCAGGGCGACCCAGGCCCCGGCCAGCGACGCGATGTGCAGGCCGTCGGCCGTGTTGTGCTCAAGGTCGGCGATGTCCATCAACGCGGCCTCGGCGAGGTAGTCGTGGGCCAGCTGGAGCTGGCCGACCTCGGCGGCCACGACCGCCTGCACGCAGGCCGACAGGGACGAGTCCCGCACGGTGATGCGCTCGTAGTAGTCGAAGTCCCGCGCCTTCTGCTCGGGCGTGAACTCCTCCGGGCACTGCATGATGGCCAGCACCAGGTCGGCCTGCTTGACCACCTGCTTGCGGTAGATCTCGAAGTACGGGTGGTTGAGCAGCAGCGGGTACTTGGAGCGGGCGAAGTCCCATTCCTGGTGCCGGGTGAAGCCGTCGGACTGCGGATGCACGCCGAGGGCCTCGTCGTACGGCACGAGCACCGCCTTGGCGGCGTCGTGCCAGGCGGCGGACTCCTCCTCGCCGACGCCGAGCTGGCGGGCCCGGTCGGGGAAGCGGTGCACGTACTCGTAGGCGGCCAACAGATTCCGCTTGGCCATGAGGTTCGTGTACACGTTGTTGTCGGCGATGGCGCTGTACTCGTCGGGGCCGGTGACGCCGTCGATGCAGAACCGGCCCTCGCTGTTGTGGTGCCCCAGCGACCGCCACAGCCGGGCGGTCTGCACCAGCAGCTCGATGCCGGCGGTGGCGGCGAACTCCTCGTCGCCGGTGGCGCTCACGTACCGGGTGACGGCGGCGGCGACGGCGGCGTTGAGGTGGAACGCGGCGGTGCCGGCCGGCCAGTAGCCGGAGCACTCGGCGCCGGTGATGGTCCGCCACGGGAAGGCGGCGCCCTCGAAACCCAGCTGCTGCGCGCGGTCCAGGGCCAGCGGCAGGGTGTCGTGCCGCCACCACAGGGCGTGCGAGACCGCCTCCGGGTAGGTGTAGGTGAGCACCGGCAGCACCAGCATCTTGGTGTCCCAGAACGCGTGCCCGTCGTAGCCGGGGCCGGTCAGCCCCTTGGCGGCGATGGCCCGCCGCTCGCCCCGCGCCGCCGCCTGCAACACGTGGAACAGGGCGAACCGGACGGCCTGCTGCACCTCGGCGTCGCCGTCCACCTCGACGTCGGCGTCACGCCAGAAGTTGTCCAGGAACTCCTTCTGCTCCGCGACGAACGCGTCCCAGCCGGTCACCTTGGCCGCCGCCAGCGCGGCTTCGACCTGGTCCCGCAGGGCCGGCACGGACCGGGTGCTCGACCAGCCGTAGGCCACGAACTTGGCGAAGCCGAGCTTGTGGCCGGGGGCAAGGCGGTTGCCCACGGAGAACCGGCCGAGGTCCGGCTCGATCTCCGTGCGGCACGGCAGCTCGTCGTCGCCGAACACGGTGTGGTCCATGGCCGCGGCCACGCCCAGCCCGCTGTGCTCGACACGGTGCACCAGAACCGCCTTGGTGCCGTGCGCCGTGTGCATGACCGGGTTCAGCGGCCGGGCCAGCACCGCCGAGGACCGCGGGTCGTCGGACTGCGCCGGCAGCTCCTCGTTGGCGATCAGCTCGGACTGGATGACCACCCGCACCGGCTGGTCGACGGCCTCCACCTCGTAGCCGATCGCCGCCACGGCCCGCTGCGTGAACGACACCAACCGGGTGGAACGGACCTTCACCGCCTTGCCGGCCGGCGACACCCAGTGGATCTCGCGGGTCAGGCAGCCGGTGCGGAAGTCGAGGGTGCGCTCGTGGCTGAGCAGGGTGCCGTAGCGCAGGTCGAGCGGCTCGTCGTCGACCAGCAGCCGGATCACCTTGCCGTTGGTGACGTTGATGACCGTCTGGCTGTCCTCGGGATTGCCGTAGCCGCGCTCGGCGTACGGCAGCGGGCGCACCTCGTGCACGCCGTTGAGGTAGCTGCCGGGCAGCGCGAACGGCTCGCCCTCGTCCAGGTTGCCGCGCCAGCCGATGTGGCCGTTGGACAGGGCGAACAGCGACTCGCTCTGGGCCAGCAGGTCCAGGTTGAGGGTGGACTCGCGCAGCTGCCACGGCTCGACGAGGAAGTCGGGGTTGGGGATCACAGCAGATCCGCCAGGTCCTTGACGACGTGGTCGGCCCCGTGCCGGCGCAGCGCCTCGGCCTGGCCGACCCGGTCGACACCGACCACGAAGCCGAACTTGCCGGCGTGGCCCGCCTCGACGCCGGCCAGCGCGTCCTCGAACACCACGGCCTCGCCCGGCTCCACGCCGAGCTCCTTGGCGGCGGCGAGGAAGGTGTCCGGGGCCGGCTTGCCCTTGAGCCGTCGCACCGCGGCCACGATGCCGTCCACCTCGACCTGGAAGTAGCCGTCCAGGCCGGCGGCGACCAGCACCTCGTGCGTGTTGGCGCTGGAGGAGACGACCGCTCGCGGCAGGCCGGCGGCCACCGCCGCCTCCAGGTACTGGCGGGAGCCCTCGTAGGCCTCCACGCCGTCCCGGCGGATGAGCTCCTGCACCAGGTCGTTCTTGTGGTCGCCGATGCGGCGGACCGTCTCCTCGTCGAAGTGGATGTCACGGGACTGCAGGAAGGACCGCACGCCGTCGGCCCGGGGCTTGCCGTCCACGTACTCGTCGTAGTCCTGGACGGGGTCGAAGGGCACGTAGGGGTCGCCCCGGGAGGCGAGGAACCCGTCGAACGCCTGCTGCCAGGCCTTCGCGTGCACCACCGCGGTCTTCGTCAGCACGCCGTCCATGTCGAACAGCAACGCCTTGGTGGTATCCGGGACACCGAGCACGCGCTCACTCCCTCAACTGCGCCTCCGGGCGCGGTGCCGGTACAGCAGCACGGAACTCACGGCCGCCATCACGAAACCCCAGATGGCGAGCGTGCCGCTCAGGCACACGCAACCCAGCACGAACAGGGCAAGCCCGAGCGTACCCGTCGCGAGCACCAGCCACCGGTGACGCGCCACCCAGTCGAGGCTCAGCCGGCTGGCCAGTCTGGGGTCGTCGTTCGCAAGGCGCCGCTCGATCTCCTCGAGCTGGCGCCGCTCGTTCTGACTCAACATCAACCGCTCCACTTCGCCCGCCGGCCCGCCCGCACGGACCGCCCGGTTCCTGGGTACCGCGTTCTCCACTGGGGAAAACGCGTGGGATTGAGGTGCGGCCGCCCGGGTACCCGAATTGCGTAGAGAGGAGCAACGAGCGATGACCAGCATCGAGAAGACGATCGATGTGCGGGTGCCCGTGCGCACCGCCTACAACCAGTGGACCCAGTTCGAGTCGTTTCCCTACTTCATGGAGGGCGTCGAACGCGTCATCCAGCTCGACGACCGGACCACGCACTGGGAGACCACCGTGGCCGGCGCGCACCGCGAGTTCGACGCGGAGATCACCGAGCAGCACCCGGACGAGCGGGTCGCCTGGCACTCCACCGACGGCCCGTCGCACGGCGGCGTCGTCACGTTCCACCGGCTGGACGAGCACTCGACGCGGGTGAGCCTGCAGATGGAGTTCGAGCCGGAGACCATCACCGAGAAGGCCGGCGCCGCGCTCGGCATCCTCGGCGTCCGGGTCAGCGGCGACCTGGAGCGGTTCAAGCAGTACATCGAGGAGCAGGGGCACGAGACGGGGGCGTGGCGCGGCAACATCGACGCCCCGCCGCAGACCCCGATGCCCCATCCGCCGCCGCCGGAGCACGACCCCGCCGTGGCCGACGACCGGCCCGTCCATCCCGGCCTGCCCGGCCCGGTGACCCCCTGGATGCGGCCATGACCGTCCCGCCGATCGACCCCGAGCCCCAGCCGGACGAGAACCGCCCCATCGGCGACCCCTCGCCCGGCCACGGCTCGGGCCCGGCCGCCCCGGACGACCCCGACGCCCCGGAGGAGCTGGAGGAGCCCGTCACCCTGGACCCCGACGACTACCGCTGACTTCTGTCAGGAAGGGCCCCTTACTGACGTTGAACGTCAGTAAGGGGCCCTTCCTGACGTTCAACGTCAGGATTGTTCCCACGATCATGGGGCGGGGAGCAGGATGCGGGCGAGGGTGGGGCCGCCGGTGGGGCTGGTGATGTCGAGGCGGCCGTCGAAGGGGGCGAGGCGGCGGCGGAGGCCGGTGAGGCCGCCGCCCTCGACGACACCGCCGCGGCCGTTGTCGGAGACCTCGGCGACGAGGGTGTTGCCGGTGCGGTGCAGGGAGATCCGCGCGTGGGTGGCGTGAGCGTGCTTGGCGACGTTGGTGAGCAGCTCGGCGATGGCGAAGTACAGGGCGGATTCTATTGGCGTGTCGAGACGTTCGGGCAGCGAGGCCTCGACGACCGTGTCGAGTGGACTGTCGAGGGCCAGCGCGCGGACGGCGTCCACGAGGCCGCGTTCGGTCAGCAGCGGCGGGCTGATTCCCCTGACCAGGTCACGAAGTTCGGTCAGCGACGCCGCCGCGCCGGCCCGGGCCTCGCGCAGCAGCTCGACCACCTGCTCGGGATCGGTCCGCAGCAACCGCTCGGCCGTGGCCAGGGACATGCCGAGGGCGACGAGCCGGGCCTGGGCGCCGTCGTGCAGATCCCGTTCGATGCGACGGATCTCGGAGGCCTGGGCGACGGTGGTGTCGGCCCGCTGGGCGGTCAGCTCCTCGACCCGGTCGGCGAGCGCCATCGACACCGGCGGGCGCAGGAGGCGGACGATCATCGGCTCGGCGATCCGCCAGACATAGGGGGAGGCGGCGATGGCCACGACGAAGACGACGTTGACCAGCACGGCGAGGGCGATTCCGGACAGCGGCACGGCCGCGACCAGGCCGACGGTGAACGGGGCGAGCAGGACGAACCGCAGGTCACGCCAGCCGGCCGGGTCCCGGAACCGGGTCCGCCACCACAGCTCCTGCCGGGCGTCGCGAGCGGTGCGTGAATAGGAGTACCCGTTCCACCAGTAGCCGGTGGACAGCTCCGTCACCGCCCCGGGCGGCCGGTAGCCGTCCGGGATGTCCACGTTGCCCCACCGACGCGCCAACGAGCGGAACATCCGGCATACCGGGCGGGCCAGCAGAACCGTGCCGATGGCCGCCCACACGAACGGAGCGATCCACGACCACGCGGTGCCGCCCCACCACAGCCACAACCCCACGGCCGCGGCCCAGACCGCCGGCACCGGCATGCTGACCGCCAGCAGGACACACGCCTGCGCGAACCCGAGACCGGTGGCCACCACCCACTTCCGCATGGCGTTCACTGTGCCGCAACCGGCGACGCTTCAGACCCGTTCTCGGGCAACCAGCCGCTGCAAGGCGTCGGCGCTGGCCGTGCCGGCCTCGGCGTGGAACACCACCAGCGTCAGCGCGGTGCTGGCGATGGGCAGCTTCTCGCTGTGCAGCTCCAGACGACCGGCGATCGGGTGCGTGAAGTGGATCGTGTGCCCGGCGCGGGCCTTCACGTCGTGCAACGCCCACAGCTCACGGAACCGCGCGCTGCGGGCCGACAGGTCGTCGACCAGCTCCACCAGGTCCGGGTTGTCCAGGTCGGCGCCGAAGGAGGCGCGCAGGATGGCCACGCCCTCGGCGACGGTCTCGTCCCACTCCGGCCGGAACTCCCGCTCGGCCGGGTCCAGGAACACCGTCCGCAGCAGGTTCACGCCCACCGCGTAACACGACCCCAGCGCGTTGGCCGCCCGGTTCGCGGCGACGACGTTGGACAGCCGGTCCTGCACGTAGGCGGGCGTCGCCGGCCAGCTGTCGATCAGCTGGAGGATGCTCGCCGGCACCCGCTCGCTCGCCCGCGGGACCACCGGCCGCGCCAGTTCGTGCAGGTAGGCGGTGGCGGCCGGGTCCAGCCGCAGCACGGCGGCCAGGGCATCCAGGACCTGCCCGGACGGATGCTGGTCCCGCCCCTGCTCCAGCCGCATGTAGTAGTCGCTGCTGATGCCGGCCAGCAGGGCCAGCTCCTCGCGCCGCAGCCCCTGCACCCGCCGCCGGCCGCCGCCCGCGGGCAGGCCGACATCGGCGGGCCGGACCTGCTCGCGCCGGGCCCGCAGGTAGTCGCCGAGACGATTGGTCACATTCTCGACTATAAGGTCTAGAACCCCGCCGCCCGGTAGGCGGAGAAGTCCAACGGCGGGGCGACGTCGACCTGGTCGCACTGCGGGGCGTTGTCCCGGGTCTTGGGCCACTGCGTGAGATAGAGGATGCGGCGGCCGCTGTCCTTGCTGCCCTTGAGGAAACCGTCCGCGGCCACCGTGTCGTTGTAGAAGGACTCGCCGATGATCACCGGCTGGTCGACGTAGCCCTGCCGGCGCAGCTGCTGGTCGTCGCCGACGAGCTGGTTGTACTCGTCGCCGTAGATGTGCAGGTCGAAAACCGGCGGAGGGTTGTCGCCGTAGACCTTGGCGACGTTGGGGATCTGGCCGGGATCGTTGCTGTTGACCGAGAAGCCCACGGTGTCGGTGCGGCCGTACTTGGCGGTGTAGTCCTGCCACAGCTGCTGGTCGTAGCGGACCACGACGCTCTGCCCGGTCGACGGCGTCAGCTCGTTGCCCAGATCGATCCGGTACGGGATCTTGGCCGCCACCACCAGGTCGTGCACCTTCTGGACGAGCTGCCAGTTCTCGTCGTACAGGTCCTGCTGCCAGCCGCGCCAGCCGCTGGGGTTGTTGGGGTTCTGGGAGTTGAACGCCACCGTCACCTCGGCGAAGCCGGCCGTCCTCACGCCGGCCAGCAGGTCGGTGAAGTTCTTCAGGTCGGCCGGGGACAGGGTGCCGCCGGTGGAGTCCATGACCGCGCCGCCGCCGTCGCCGTGATGGTGGAAGACGCCGATGGTCAGCCGGTCCTGGCCGGCGGCGCGCATCTGGCCGAGCTGGAGGCGGATCATGTCCGGCGCCCGGGAGAAGCCGCTGATCACGTTGTAGGGCTCGCGATAGCAGCCGTTGAGGTAGTAGAAGTCGTAGTTGGAGCCGCCGGCGACGGGCGGGGGAGTGTCCGGCGTCGGGGCAGAGGCCGTTGGCGCGGTGGGAGTGGGCGCGGTGGGTGTCGGCGACACGGAAGTCGCGGCGGCGGCGAGCGGCGCGGGGTCCGCGGGCAGCGGGGCGGGCGCGGGCTGGTCGGCCCCGGCCCGCACGACCGGGATCGCGACGGTGGCGACCAGCAGCACGGACAGGGACAGGATGCGGCCGATTCGCATGGGCGACCTCCTCCGCGGGGATCACCAGCCTCGCACCACCGTCCCAATTGGACCGATGAAGACCGGGCCAATCCACCCTTACGGGTGATTGTCGGCTCAAGCACCGTCGCTGAGCACGGCCCAGACGACCTTGCCGCCGGCCCAGGTCGGCGCGTATCCCCAGGCCCGGGCGATGACGTCCACTATGTACATGCCGCGGCCGCCGGTCGGGGCGGTGCCGACCGTGTGGCGGCGCGGCGGCGCGGGGGCGTCGTCGCGGACGGAGATCGTGAGGATTCCGCGACTCAGGTCCAGCCGCAGCAGGGCCTGCGAGCGCGCATGGTGGACGGCGTTCTCCACGAGTTCGGACGCGACGAGACAGGCGTCCTCGCACAGTCCGTCGACGTTCCACCCCTCGCAGGTGTCGTTGACGAAACGCCGGGCCCGGGCCGCGCTGGCGATCTCGGCCGGCAGTTCCATCACCGCGTGTTGGCGCTCCGGCATGGTCCCCAACGCCCGCACCGCCTCCGCGACCGTGGAAAATGTCGGCACCGCTTCGTCCAACGCCGTGCGGCGCAACAGGTCCCGCACCGTGCCGTCGGAAACGGCCAGTGCCACAAGCACCCCCGGCCACTCGGCGGCCCGGCGGGCCAGCGTGCCGAAGGCCCCCAACGCGATCGGGGCCCCCACCGTCGTGCCGTCGAGCTCGACGACCACCCCGGACGGCTCGTCGGCCAGGCACTTGAGCAGCGCCGAGCGCAGGTGCCCGACGGTGCGGAGACCGATCTCGCCGGCGAGGCGGACGATCGCGGCACGCCCATGATGCGCCACGTCGACCGTGAGGTGAGAACCTGTCATGACGGGCGGAGGTTACCCCCGCGGCCAGTGCCTTACACCTGAGCGCGAAGGACCGGTGCGAGGTTTTGGCCGAGGGCGCACCGGAAAGCCTGCACAGGTGAGAGTGGCTATGGTCGGCGAGCAGTCCCCGCCGGTCACCGCGCTGACCTCGGCGCTGACCGCGCTGGGGAACGAGGTGACCGGGTACGGGCACGACGAGGTGGACGGCGGCCTCGTCGACCGGCTGCGGGAGGGCTTCCGGGCCGAGCCACCGGACGTCGTGCACGCCCATTCCTGGCTGTCGGGCATGGCCGCGGCGCTGGCGATCGGGGACCGGCCGATCGCCAAGGTGCTGACCGTGCCGACGACCGTGAGCTTCGACGCCGAGGTGCAGCGGCTGGAACGCCTGGTGTGCCGGCGGGTCGACCGCGTGCTGGCCGCCGGCGGCGCCCAGGTTCGGCGGTTGGCGGCGTTGGGGGTGCCGCGCAATCAGATCACCGTCGTGCCGCACGGCGTCGATCACGACCGGTTCACGCCGTACGGGCCGAGTGCGCGCAAGGGAAAGCGCTTTCGGCTGCTCGCCGCCGGGGATCTGGCGGTGTATCACCGGTTCGACCTGATCGTGAGCGTGCTGCCGGCCATCGCGGACACCGAGTTCGTCGTCGCCGGCGGTCCGTTGCGCGACAATCCCGAGGCGGACCGGCTGATCCGGTGCGCACGGCACTACGGCGTCGAGGACCGGGTGCATCTGCTGGGGCCGGTCGACGACATGCCGGCCCTGTACCGCTCCGCCGACATCGTCGTGTGCACGCCGGCCCGCAGCACGTTCGGCACCATCGCCCTGGAGGCCATGGCCAGCGGCGTGCCGGTGATCGCCTCGGCGGTCGGCGGCCTCGTCGACACCGTCGTGCACGAGGTGACCGGATTGCTCGTTCCGCCGCTCCGCCCGGCCGATCTGCTGCGTGCCGTTCGCCACATGTTGGCGGAATCGGCGCTGCGCGAGGCTTTCGGCGCGGCCGGCCGGGATCGCGCGTGTGCCCGCTATTCCTGGGAACGGGTGGCCGCGGACACCGCGCGGGCCTACGCTCGCGCCGCGTACGGCGTCGCGCCGGCCTTCGGTGACGCCTTGAGGTGATCTTGCCGGCAATGCTGACGCTGCGGTACAGCTGTACCGCTCGCGTGGGAGAGGAGTCGGGGTCGTGACCAAGGCAGTGACACTGCTCGGGACCGGATTGATGGGGGCGGGCATGGCCCGCAGCCTGCTTCGGGCCGGCTTGGCGGTGACGGTGTGGAACCGCAGCGTCGAGAAGGCCCGGCCGCTGGCCGCCGACGGCGCGACCGTCGCCGAGGACCCGGCGGCCGCGGTGTCCGGCGCCGACGTCGTGGTGACCATGCTCTTCGACGCCGAATCCGTCGAGGAGGTCATGACCGAGGCCGTCGCCGCGATGAAGCCGGGGGCGGTGTGGGCGCAGTGCGCCACCGTCGGCCTCGACGGTGTGGAAGCGCTTGCCTCGTTGGCAGCAAAGCACAATGTGCCTTTCGTCGACGCCCCGGTGCTGGGCACCAGGCAGCCGGCCGAGGAGGGCAAGCTGATCGTGCTGGCCGGCGGCGACCCGTCGCTGGCCGACGCCGTGGCGCCCGTCTTCGACGCGATCGGCGTCCGCACGCTGTGGGTCGGGTCGCGGATCGGCGACGGCCACCGGCTCAAGCTGGCCGCCAACTCGTGGGTGCTGGCCCTGACCGCCGGCACCGCGCAGGCGCTCGCGCTGACCCGCAACCTGGGGTTGGACCCGCAGCTGTTCCTGGACCTGATCGCCGGCGGCGGCCTGGACAACGGCTACGCGCAGCTCAAGGGCCGGGGGATGATCGCGGGCGAGTTCCCGGCCTCGTTCAGCCTCGACGGCGCGGTCAAGGACGCCGGGCTGATCGCCGCCGCGCTGCGCGACGCCGGGGCCGACGACCGGCTGATGACCGCCATCCACTCGCAGTACCAGAGCGCCGCGGCCGCCGGGCACGGCGACAGCGACATGTCCGCCGTATTCGTCGCCCACGGCCAGGAGGACACCCAGTGAACATCGCCGAGCTGCTCACCGACGGCTTCGGCCGGGTGCACGGCGTCGTGCACGAGGCGTTGGACGGGCTCACCGCCGACCAGCTGGCGTGGCGGGTCACGCCCGAGGCCAACTCCATCGCGTGGCTGGTGTGGCACCTCACGCGCGTGCAGGACGATCACGTCTCCGAGGTCGCCGGCGTGCCGCAGGCCTGGGCCGCCGACGGCTGGGCCGAGCGGTTCGGCCTGCCGTTCGACGAGGACGCCACCGGCTACGCCCAGGACTCCGGCGACGTCGGCGCCGTGATCGTCGACGGCGACCTGCTGGCCGGCTACTTCGACGCCGTGTACGCGCGGACCATCGCGTACGTCGCCAAGCTGACCGATTCCGACCTGGACCGGGTCGTCGACCACAACTGGAACCCGCCGGTGACGCTCGGTGTCCGGCTGGTCAGCGTGCTCGACGACGACATCCAGCACGCCGGCCAGGCGGCCTTCATTCGCGGGATCCTGCCCGACTGACGTTTTGTCCAGGTCGCGGCCAGGGAACCCCCGCGGCATGGGAAGAGCGACGCAAGAGGCGAGACAGGCGGAGACCAGCAAGCCGGTGCAGATCATGGGCCGGCTCGGCATGAGCGGGTACGGCGTGGTGCACCTGGTGGTCGCCTGGCTCGCGGTGCAGGTGGCCTTCGGTGGCGGCGGGGAGGCCGACCAGAAGGGCGCGGTGTCGGCCATCGCCGCCCAGCCGTTCGGCGAGGTGCTGTTATGGATCCTGGCGCTCGCCCTGGTCGGCTTCGGTGTGTGGCAGCTGCTCGCCGCGGTGTCCGGCTACCAGTGGATGTCGGACGAGAAGCGGCGATTACGGCGCCGACTGGGTGTGGCCGGCCGCGGAGTCGTGGTGCTGGGGCTCGCCGCGTACGCGATCAAGCTGACCGTGTCCGGGGGCGGTTCGTCCGGCAACTCCAGTGAGCAGGACGCCACCGCCAAGCTGTTGGGGCTGCCGGCCGGGGTCGCGTTGGTGGTCGCCGTGGCCGTGGTGATCGTCATCGCCGCCGGGGCGATCGGCTACCGCGGGGCGTCGCGCAAGTTCCTGGAGGATCTGGAGCTGAGCAAGCTGCCCCCGAAGACCGCGCACATCGTCGAGCTGCTGGGCATCGTCGGCTACGTCGCCAAGGGCGTGGCCTACGGCGTGATCGGCGTGCTGACGGCCGTCGCCGCGATCACCGCCGACCCGAGCAAGACCGGCGGCCTGGACAAGGCCCTGCACACGATGGCCGGCCAGCCGTTCGGCGTGGTGCTGCTGGTCGCCGTGGCTCTCGGCTTCGCCGCGTTCGGCGCCTACTGCTTCGGCGACGCCCGCTGCCGGCGAATGTGAGGATCAGGCCACGTTGTCGTGCTGGTGGCGCTCTTCGATCTCCACGTCCAGCACCGAGACGCAGTCACAGCCGCCGTCCACCGCGCTGCAGTCCACGATCGCCAGGTGCCGCGTGTCGTCGTGGTTCTCGCACAGCAGTTCCGTGCACTCGACGAACTCCGTGGTATGCACGATCAGCGTGCCGTGGCAGTGGTCCAGACCCCGAGTGCAGCTGACGCACTCCATTGTTGTGCCCTCCGCGTGATTGACTCCCACGGGGTTCCTTGCTACCACCGCGAGGCCGCAGAGTCTCGCACAACGGCCCGGCGTGTCGTTCCAGGGGTGCGCGGGCCGCGGGTGGGCGGCGGGGTGTATGGGGTCAGGCGCTGCGGGTGGGGCGGCGTTTCGCCGACGGCTTCTTCTCGGCGGTGTCCTTGCGAACGGTGGCTCGTTTCGCGGCGGGCTTGGTGCGGCCGGCGGCCTTGACGCTGGCCTGGAGGGCGCTGATGAGGTCGACGACCTCGGCCGTCTGCTCGACGCCGGGCGGGGTGGTGACCTCCTCGCCTTCGACCTTGGCCTCGATGAGGTTCTCCAGGGCCTGGCGGTAGCTGTCCTGGTAGCGGTCGGGCTCGAACACCGGCTCGGCCAGCGAGTCGATGAGCTGCCCGGCCATGGTGAGCTCCTGCTCCCGCACCTGGGGCGCATCCTCCTGCAGGAAGGAGAAGTCGGGCGTGCGCACCTCGTCCGGCCACAGCATGGTCGACATCGTCAGCACGTCGTTGTGCACGCGGAGCACGGCGAGCACTTCGCGTTGGCGCAGGGCGACCTTGGCGATGGCGACGTGGCCCGACTTGTGCAGGGCGTCGCGCAGCAGCACGTACGGCTTGACCGCCGACTTCTGCGGCTCCAGGTAGTAGGCCTTGTCGAAGAAGAGGGGGTCGATGGCCGCCAGCGGCACGAATTCGAGCACGTCGATGGTCTTCTGGCTGGGCAGCGGCAGGCTGGACAGCTCGGCGTCGGTGAGCACCACCATGCGCCCGTCGTCGAGCTCGTAGCCCTTGGCGATCTCCGCGTAGGGCACTTCCGCGTCTTCGACCGAGCACCACCGCTTGTACTGGATGCGGCCGCCGTCCGCCTCGTGCACCTGTCGCAGCTGCACGCCCTTGTTCTCGGTGGCCGCGTACAGGTTGATCGGGATGGCGACCAGTCCGAAGGCCACCGTTCCCTTCCACATCGCGCGCATGGTGCTCACCCCTCCGGCCGCTGACCAGGGCTGACGACCTCCACCATGGTGAGCGAGATCGGTCCCGAGCGCCAGGCGTGATGGTTTGGGCGTCGGCCGTGGGGGCACCCGTCGGCATGGCCATCGCGACGGTGAACCCGAGCACGGGACAGACGGAACGCTCCTTCGAGGCGCACACCGAAGCCGAGGTCGAGCGCCGGATCACGAACGCCCGTGCGGGCTTCGAGGAGCTCTCCGGCACCACCTTCGCCCAGCGTTCGGCCTGGATGCGAACGGCCGCGGATCTGCTCGACAGCGAGGCCGGGGACATCGCCCGCATCATGACCACCGAGATGGGCAAGACGCTCGTCGCGGCCAAGGCCGAGGCGGCCAAATGCGCCACGGCGATGCGTTTCTACGCCGAACACGCGGAGGAGTTCCTGGCCGACGTGCCGGCCGACGCCGAGGCGGTCAAGGCGTCCAGCGCTTACGTGACCTACCAGCCGCTGGGCGTGGTGTTGGCCGTGATGCCGTGGAACTTCCCGCTGTGGCAGGTCGTGCGGTTCGCCGCCCCCGCTTTGATGGCCGGCAACGCCGGGCTGCTCAAGCATGCCTCGAACGTCCCGCAGACCGCGCTCTACCTGGGCGAGCTGTTTACCCGGGCCGGTTTCCCCTCGGGCGCCTTCCAGACCGTGTTGGTCGGGTCGGACAGGGTGGCCGGCATCATCGCCGACGACCGCGTGCAGGCTGCCACCCTCACCGGAAGCGAGGCCGCCGGTCGTTCGTTGGCCGCCGAGGCCGGGAAGCACCTGAAGAAAACCGTGCTTGAGCTGGGCGGTTCCGATCCGTACGTGGTGATGCCCAGCGCCGACCTGGCCCGTGCCGCCGAGGTCGCCGTGACCGCCCGCTGCCAGAACAACGGCCAGAGCTGCATCGCCGCCAAGCGCTTCATCGTGCACTCCGACGCCTACGACGAGTTCACCGAGCACTTCGTCAAGGCCATGTCCCAGCTCACCGTCGGCGACCCCATGCGGGAGTCCACCGACGTCGGGCCGCTGGCCACCGAGCAGGGCCGTTCCGACGTCGCCGAGCTGGTCGACGACGCCGTGGCCAAGGGCGCCGAGGTCCTCCTCGGCGGCTCGGTCCCCGACCAGCCCGGTTGGTGGTACCCGCCGACGGTGATCGCCGGGGTCACCGAGCAGATGCGGATGTTCCAGGAAGAGGTGTTCGGCCCGGTCGCCGCACTGTACCGAGTGGACAGTGCCGACGAAGCGGTCGCGCTGGCCAATGCGACCAGTTTCGGCCTCGGCGCGAACGCCTGGACGTCCGACGCCGGCGAGCGCGACCGCTTCGTCCGCGGTCTGCAGGCGGGCCTGGTGTTCATCAACGGCATGGTGGCCTCGTACCCGCACCTGCCCTTCGGCGGCATCAAGAACTCCGGCTACGGCCGCGAGCTCTCCGCCGTGGGCATCAAGGAGTTCTGCAACGCCAAGGCGGTCTGGATCGGCTAGGCGTAGACCTGGAACTCCGAGACCTGCCCGGCCGGCCAACCGGTGTTGGCGGTGAAGGTCAGCCGGACGTAGCGCCGGCTCCCGGCCGGCACCGGGACGGTGACGGTGTTGCCGGTGTTGGGATCGAAGGTGTAGCCGGCCGAGCCGGCCAGCGTGGTGAACGTGCTGCCGTCGGAGGAGCCCGAAACGCTCAAGGTCTGCGTCCGGGCACCCCAGGCGGCTGATGGCGGCAACGCCAACACGACCCGGCTGACCGGGGTGGACCCGCCGAGATCGACCTGAAGCCATTGCGGGAACGCGTTGTTGGCGCTCTCCCAGTATGACCCGGAGTCGCCGTCCACGGCGTTGCCCGAGCCGTACACCTGGGTGTGGCTGGACTCGGCGGTCGGACGGTTCAGCGCCAGGTTGGCGTTGCCGCCGGGATCCGTGGTCACGCTGGCGGCCGCCGAGACAGGGGAAGAATTTCCGGCGGCATCCTGCGCGGTCACGGTGAAGCTGTAGGCCGTCGACGGCGTCAAACCGTTGGCGGCGAAGGAAGTCGACGCCGTGGCGCCGACCTGGGTTCCGTTGGCGAAGACCCGGTAGCCGGTGACGCCGACGTTGTCGGTGGCGGCGGTCCAGGCCAGGGTGGCGGAAGTGGCGCTGTGGGCGGTGACGTGGAGTCCACTGGGGACGGACGGGGCCTGGGTGTCGCCACCGCCGCCGAGCACCGGCGGCGTCGGACGGGTTGGCGTCAGAGCGATCTGGCCCTTGAGCATGCGGCCGCCGTCGGTGGTGAGGCGGAGGTAGTAGTCGGAGGAGCACGGCGTGCCGTCCTCGTCCAGGGCCAGCATGCCGGAGTTGGTGGGCAGCATGGCGGAGTTCTCGGCGGACTTGGCGATCTGGTTGCCCTCGCCGTACTCGTCGAACATGGAGATATAGATGCCTTGCGCCCCAACGCGAACCATGTTGTAGAACTGCCGCCACATGAAGTCGCCGTGGGCCCGCTGGCGGGCATGGACCTCGCCGGGCAGGACGCAGGGCTGGTAGTCGATGCCATGGGCGTTGCAGTCGGCCTGGTCGCCGACGTTGATGGCGTTGTAGATGTTGTCGGACTCGTCGGCGTTCTTGATGGCGCCGACCATCCACGGCGAGATCATGTCGAAGGCGTGGTAGGTGTCGAGGAATCCGGTCCGCGTGCCGGCGCCGCCGACCCGCCATTCGCGGGGAACGCCGCCGATCACGTAGCAGCCCTGGCCCTTGAACCAGTTGATCACGTCGAGGCAGGTGCCGGCGTCCCAGGGATGGTTGCCGTCGCTGAAGCCGAAACCCCAGATACACACGACGGGCTTGCCGTTCTGCCGTGCGTACATAGGAGAAGCGGTGTGGGCGGACATCTTGGCGGTCCAGTCGGCCTTGATCTCGGGCTGCATGGTGGCCCAGCCCGAGACGTCGTACATGATGTAGAACTTCACGCCGTACTTCTCGGCCGACGACCGGACGCGGGCGGCGACGGCGTCGCGGGTGGCACCCTCGCCGCCGTTGGGGTTGAAGCGCTGCAGGGCGGCGGCGTCGCAGCCGTACTGGCGCATCCACGAGAAATGGGTGTCCACGGCCTGCTGGTCGTAGGAGGAGAACAACGTCGCCGGCTGGCCGTTGCCGAGTGCGGCATAGGCGGTCGGATATCCACGGCCGTACTCACGCATGTCGGGCCAGATGTTGATCCAGTTGTTGCTGGGGGAGGGCGGCTGCTCCCAGACGTTGCTCCAGTGCCACCAGGCGTTGATGGGCGCGCCGTCGCCCGCGCAGGCGAACCAGCCCTGGTAGCCGACGGCGACCTTGCCGACGACGTCTCCGGGGGGACTGGTCGCCAGTGCGCCGAACGTGGGGAATAAGCTGAGCGCCGCGGTGGTGCCTAAGAACGTCCTGCGGGAGATTTCCACGGGTTGTTCCTCTCGTCCGTCATTGCACGAGATGGGCAGGGACCTCAAACGGTAGGCAACCCGACAACATAGAGCAAGATACGCATTGATTTTCGCAAATTTGCAACGATCATGCGCAAGAAGTTACGACCCCGCGCGGGAATTTGTCCGGGTCACGGGGGCGACCTGCGGATTCAATGTTTTCGCAATAGCCCCGGCCGGTCCGCCTGACACGATCCACGCGCTGTCATTGGGATCTGTTTACCCGACAGGGGGGCTGGGCTTTGACGCGCAGATCTACGCCGATACACCACGGACTGAGATGGACGGTCGCGACCGTGGCCTTCACGGTCGCGGCGGCGGTGGCGGTGGGAATCCCCACGCTGTCGTCACTGTCCACATCGGTCGAGGCCGTCACGCCGATCACGGAGACGCCCGACGCGGGCATCGCCTTCGCGGCGGCCAAGCGGCAGAACCAGAACATCGTGGTGACCTCGCTGGGCACGCCGACCCGCAAGGTCTCGGCCAAGCCGGACGGCTCGCTGGTGGCCGAGGTGTCCGCGGAGCCGATGCAGGTGAAACGGGGCGACACCTGGGCCCCGATCGACACCAGGCTCGCGGCCAAGGGCAACCAGCTGGCGCCCAGGTCCGCCAGCGCCGACGTCGTGTTCTCCGGGGGCGGGGACACGGCGCTGGTGCGCTTCGGGGCGCCCGGCCAGTCGTTCACGTTGACCTGGCCCGGAAAGCTGCCCAAGCCCGCGGTGGACGGTGACAAGGCCACCTATCCCGAGGTGCTGCCGGGTATCGACCTGGTCCTCAACGCGGAGTCCACCGGCTTCAGCCAGCACCTCGTGGTCAAGAACCCGGCCGCCGCCGCGAAGATCGGCGATGTCCGCCTGGGCCTGACCACCGACGGCCTGACGGTCAAAACAGGCGACAACGGCGTGGTGCGGGCGGTGAACGCCAAGGGCGACACCGTCTTCCAGACACCGCCGTCGACGATGTGGGACGCCTCCGGCGAACGGCAGGCGACCGTCGGCGTGAAGATGGACCAGACCTCGCTGACGCTGGCCCCGGACCGGTCCTTCCTGACCGACGCCAAGGCCAAGTACCCGATCGTCATCGACCCCGACTGGCACACCTTCGACCGCAGCGACTGGGCCAAGGTCTTCCAGGCCACGGGCAACAGCACCCACTGGTACGGCGCGAACGACGTGGACAGCTGGGGCAAGCTGGGCTCGTGCAGCGGCTGGGCCGGCTGCTCCGGCGTGGGCGTGGCCCGCACCTACTGGCAGTTCGACACCAGCTTCCTCAACGGCAAGCGGATCATCAGCACTCAGCTCGACGCGACCGTCGTGTACGGGCCGAGCTGCAACACCCGCAACTACGAGCTGTACATCGCCGACCGGACCTTCGACTCCGGCCTGACGTGGAACAACCAGCCGCACGGCACCTACGTCGACACCAGCCCCGCCGACAGCGCCTACACGGGCTGCGCCGGCAACAAGGGCCTCGGCTTCGACGTGGGCCAGTTCATCAACCCCAGCGGCTGGTCGGCGTACACGATCAAGGCGCAGGACGAGGGCGACCGGTACGCGTGGCGCAAGCTGGACGCCCCGGCCACCCGCATCATCGTCAACTACAACACGCGGCCCAACCCGCCGTCGGCGATGGCCACGCAGCCGCCGCTGAATGTGTGCAAGTGGTGCGACGGCGAGGCGTACGTCGGCGACGACACGATTCGCCTGCAGGGCACGCTGACCGACCCGGACAACGACCAGCTCACCCCGATCTGGGACATCTACGGCGGTCCGAGCGTCGAGGAGCACTTCGGGACGACGCTGGCCTCCGGCAGCGTCTTCACCCAGGACGTCGACCTGCGCAACCGCGACGGCCAGAACGTCAGCTGGACGCTGTGGGGCAAGGACGGCCCCGACGGCGGCGACTGGAAGAACGGCCCGGGACCGTTCATCGTGGACAGGGTCGGCGTCGACAAGGCGCCCGGTTCACCGGCGGCCTGTACCAGGAGGACAACCAGTGGCACGGCGGCAAGGACGTGCCCGGCACGTTCACCTTCGACGCCAGCGGTGTCGCCGACATCGACCACTACCTGTACGGCTGGAGCGACCCGCCCGCCACGCAGGTTGACGCCGATGCCCTGGGTGGCAAGGCGACCGTGAGCATCGCGCCGCCGAGCGACGGCCCGCAGGACCTGTACGTGCAGAGCGTGGACCGGGCCGGGCACCGCAGCCCGACCAAGAAGATGCACATCTACGTGCGTGCCGGCAACGGCCCGGTGGCGCAGTGGTCCTTCGAGGGCAATGCCAACGACAGCGCGTATCTCGGCAGCCGCAACGGAACCTTGACCGGCGGCGCGACCTACACGCCGGGCGCGGTCGGCTCCTCGTTGGCGCTGGACGGCACGGGGTACATGACCGCCGCCAACGCCGTGCGCACCGACGGCAGTTTCAGCGTGTCGGCGTGGGCGAAGGTCGCCAACGGCGCCGCCGCGCAGGCGATCGTGAGCCAGGACGGCGACAAGTTCGCCGCCTTCGACCTGTGGTACCGCCCGGAGAACGGCGGCAAATGGGTCTTCGGCATCTACAACTCGACGTCCAACGACACCGCGTCGTCGGCAAATCCGGCGCAGCTCAACGTATGGACGCAGCTGACCGCGGTGTACGACGCGCCGACCAAGCAGATGCGGCTCTACGTCAACGGTGTGCTGTCCGCGACGGTGGCGCGTAGCGTCGTGACGCCCTATGTCGCCGGCCCGCTGCGGGTGGGTCGCACGCTGTGGGACTCCGACCCGAACCGCGACTACGTCGTCGGGGCCGTCGACGAGGTCGCGCTCTACGACCGGAGCCTGACCGACAGCGAGGTCAGCGCCGCGGTGAGCCGGGCCAACGTGCAGGTCGGCTACTGGAAGCTGGACGACCCCAGCGGCAAGACCGCGGCCAACACCGTGCCCGGCGGTGACTCCGGTGTGCTGCAAGGCAATGCGCACTTCGTCGCCAACGGCGCGGTGAACGGGGCCGTGCAGCTGGACCAGTCGACCGACTACGTGTCCACCGGCGCCCCGGCGTTCCGCACCGACCAGAGCTACACCGTGTCGGCCTGGGCCCGGCTGGACACCGAGCCGGCTTCGACCGCGATCAGCACGGTCGCCGCGCAGAACGGCGCCACCAACAGCGCGTTCCTGTTGGGCTACCGCAACAACTCCGCGGGCGACTGGTGGGAGTTCTACACCACGGGCGCCGACGCCGTGACCCATCCCGGCGACGCGGCGGTGCACAGCGCGCCGGGCACCGCGAAGGTCGGCGAGTGGGCGCAGATCACCGCCGTCGACGACGTGCCCAACAAGCAGATCCGCATCTACGTCAACGGCACGCTGGCCGGCACCGCGCCGCAGCCCTCGACGTTCAACGCGACCGGCCCGCTCCAGTTCGGCCGCAGCCTGTGGCAGAACGTGGTCGGCAATTTCTGGACCGGCGGGATCGACGACGTGCGGGCCTACAGCCGGGTGCTGTCGGACGAGGAGATCCGCGGCATCGTCAGCCAGGCCAGCGTGACCCAGGGCAACTGGAAGCTGGACGGCAACCTGAAGGACGCCTCCCCGCCGAAGAACGCCACCACGCCGCCGGCCGACGGCACGGCGGTGGGCCAGGTGGACTACACCGGCGGCCAGTCGTCCATGCCCGACCCCAACGACCTGGCGGCGCGGCTGGACGGCAAGACCTCCGCGATCAGCGCGCCGCACGTGGTCGACGTCGACCGCAGCTTCTCGGTGGCCGCGTGGGCCAAGGTGGACAGCGCCACCGCGCTGGCCACGGTGGTGTCCGAGGACGGCACGCAGGACAGCGCGTTCAAGCTCCGGGTCCGTCAGGACGGCAAGTGGGGCTTCGTGATGTTCGCCAAGGACGCCCCGGACGACGGCACGCAGCGCGACGAGGTGATCGGCGGCAATGTCCAGGTAGGACAGTGGACGCACCTGGTGGCGGTGTACGACTCCGGCACGCACCAGTTGCAGCTCTACGTCAACGGCACCCTGGCCGGTTCCATCGCGCACACGCAGACCTGGAATGCCGGCGGTGGTCTCCAGATCGGCCGGGCCAAGTGGGCCGGCGCGCCGGTGGAGTACCTCGCCGGCTCGATCGACGACGTCCAGGTGTACTCGCGGGCCTTGTTCGCCACGGAGATCCAGGCGATGGCCGGCCGCGACCTCACGCTGGTGCACGACTACCCGATGGACGAGTCCAGCGGCCGCAACGCCGGCGACGCCGTCGGCGCGCGGGGCGCGACCCTGACCGGCGGCTCCAGCTTCAGCCCGGGCCGGGTCGGCAATGCCGGCACCTTCGACGGTGTCAACGGCGCGGCCACCACCACCGGCGTCGACCTGCGGCTGGACCAGCCCTTCACGGTCTCGGCCTGGGTTCTGTTGCCCAACAAGGACTGCGACCTCAGCACCGTCGCGGCGTGCAAGGTGGACGCGGTCACGGTGGACGGCGCGCACTCCAGCAAGTTCCGGCTGGGGCACATCATCGACGCCGACAACAACCAGCTCGGCGCGTGGACGTTCGAGATGCCCGAGTCGGACGCGGACAACGCGGTGGTGACCAAGGCGGCGGTGTCGACGCAGGCGTCCGACGTGAACACCTGGACGCACCTCGTCGGCGTGTACGACCCGTCGACCAAGAAGATCTGGCTGTACGTCAACGGAACCCGCGTCGGCGACGGCACGCTGAACTCGCCGTGGCAGCCGACCGGCGGCCTGGTCATCGGGCGTGGCAAGGCGAACAGCGCCAACGCCGAGTACTGGCCGGGCAGCGTGGACGACGTGCGCCTGTACACCGGCCAGCTCGACAAGGACCGGGTCAGCGCCCTGTACCACTCCTACCCGGCGGTGACGGCCTCGGCGCTGCCCAAGGCCGACGCGGCGCTGTGGAAGTACAACGAGAACACCGGCAGCACGGCCAAGGACAGCAGCGGCCGCGGCCTCGACCTGACGACGACCAACGCCACCTGGATCGGTGGCCGCGACATGTACGCCACCAACTACAACGGCACCTCCGCGTACGCCCAGACCGCCGCCCCGGTGGTGGACACGGGCCGCAGCTTCTCGGTGGCGACGTGGGCGTACCTGCTCAAGGCCGGCACCGACAACCAGACGGTGATCGGCCAGGACGGCACCCGGCTCAGCCCGTTCCTGCTGTCGTACAACGGCGCCGCCGGCAAGTGGGCGGTGATCATGCCGACCGCCGACAAGGACAACCCGGGCAGCGCGGTCGCCATCCTCAACTCGACCGAGGCCGCGCACGCCGGCGAGTGGACGCACCTGGCCATGTCGTACGACGCCGATCTGCACCAGGTTCGGCTCTACGTCAACGGTCTGCTGTCCGGCGCGCAGGTCGGCGTCACCCTGCTGCCGGCGCCCGGTCCGATGACCGTCGCCCGCGGCAAGTGGAACGGCAACGCGGCCGCGCTGTTCGACGGCGTCGTCGACGAGACCCGGGTCTACGCCAAGGCGATCAGCGACGGTGAGGTCCGCAAGATCCACGACGACATCACCGACGCGGACTGGGGCTACTACCAGTTCAACGACCGGATGTCACGCCAAGTGTCAATCGTTCGGGATTACGCGGTCCGACGCGTCGCTCACAGCGTTCAGGTCAAAATTGGTTTCGACCACTCTCCGAGAACGATAACAAGTCCGTATTCGCGAAAGCTACTCCTCTAGCGCACAGTGACTGACCTAGTTGTTTCTGGCCAAAGCGCCGGACACCGTATTTGCAATCCCCACGCATTGACCTTCCAGAACCTCGGTCTATGGAGGCGCCCCTCGGAACGATGACAGGCACGAAGTAACACTGAAGCCTCTACCCGTCCGAATATGCTGCCCGTGGGTCGTCGGGTCACAGTACGTTTCATCGTAGATATTATTCCCAGCTAAACGCGATGTATGAGATTAAGCCTGACGACAAGGACGCCACCGTCGTCAGCCAGGACGGCGACCGCAACAGCGGCTACGCCCTGGGCTACCGGGCCGACATCAAGCGGTGGGTCTTCGGTTCGTCCACTTCGGACACCGACGGCGCGGCCAAGGCCTACGCGGCCTCGGTCACGGCGCCGGCGGTGAACCAGTGGGCCAGCCTGGCCGGCGTGTACGACTACCCGGCCCGGCAGCTGCGGCTGTACGTGGACGGGCAGCTGGTCGGCACGCGCAACAACGTGGTGCTGTGGAAGGCGACCGGCAAGATGGTCATCGGCCGGGGCAAGGCCGACGGCGCGGCCACGGCGTTCTTCCCGGGTTCGGTGGACGAGATCCGGGCCGGCGAGGGCGTGGCGACCGATGCCGTGCTGACCGACAGGGGCAGCTTCGGCGCGCCGATCGCGGGCCAGCTGGGCAGCTTCGTCAACAGCGCGGGCGACCACTACACCGGCCCGACCAACGCCAACACCATCCGCCCCGGCTACCACTTCGAGTCGGCGCTGGGCCTGCCCGCCTCGCCCGGCGCGAACACCCGGACGCTGTACGCGTGCGCCACCGGCGGCGACGGGTTCACGTCGCTGCAGGCGGACTGCGAGGGCCAGACCAAGATCGGCACCGCCGGTCTGGTGTTCACCCAGCAGCCCAACAACATTCCGACGGTGGCGCTCTACCGGTGCAACAACGGCGCCGGGGACCACTTCGAGTCGCGGGACGCCACCTGCGGCGGCAAGACCGTGGAGAGCCAGCTGGGCTACACGGTCGGCTACGCGGCCATTGCCCGCTACGCCAACCCGGGCTTCGACCACGTGACGACCATCGACGGGGCGCCGGCCGCCTTCAAGAACGAGGGCTTGCAGGGCTACGTGTCGCTGGTGGCCGGCGCCGGCCTTCAGCCGTTCATGTCGTGCCGCAACGGCTCGGACTCCTTCGCCTCCAACGACACCGCCTGCGAGGGCAAGACCGTCGTGTCGGCGCAGGGCTTCGTGCTGGCGCAGGCTCCGGCCGACCCGGCCGCCGCCAAGCAGCTGACCCGGTGCACCGTGCCGCCCGCCGACAGCATGGTGTCGCTGGCCGCCGACTGCGAGGGCGTCGCCGTGGACAAGGCGCTGGGCTATGCCCGGGTCGACGCCCCCACCGGCGGCGAGTTCCAGACCGATCCCGGCACCGATCCCACGTCATGACCACCAGAGGGGTGTTCGTGCGAAGACTGAGACGAGTCGTCGCGGGCGCGCTGCCCGCGGCGCTCGCCGCCGGTGCGCTCGCCCTGCTCACGCCGTCCGCGGCGTGGGCGGGGGAGCCCTCCGTCCCCATTCCGCCCGTCGGCTCGACGCCGGTCAGCCAGCAGCAGCACAAGACCGACCGCCCGACCGACCAGGCCACCAGCAGCGAGCTGCACGGCAACCAGCCCAGCTCCAGCGCCAAGGACGGCGGCGGCCTGGACACCGCCACGCCGCTGTCCCAGTCGGCCAGTTGGAGCGTGGCCGCGCAGACCGGCGACTTCAGCTGGTCCTACCCGATGCGGGTGCCGCCGTCGGCCGGCGGCCTCGACCCGAAGCTCTCCCTCAACTACAAGTCGTCCAGTGTGGACGGTCGGACCAGCGCGACCAACAACCAGGCCTCCTGGGTGGGCGACGGCTGGGACCTGGGCGTCGGCTTCATCGAGCGCAGCTACATCCCGTGCGCCAACGACGTCAAGCCGGTCAAGAACGTCGGGGACATGTGCTGGCGCAGCGACAACGCCACCGCGTCCTACGGCGGTGGCGGCGGCCAGCTCGTCCGCGACGACAAGACCGGCGTCTGGAAGAACAAGGAGGACGACGGGTCCCGGATCGAGCGCCTCACCGGCGCGGGCAACGGCGACAACGACGGTGAGTACTGGCGGATCACGACCGTCGACGGCACGCAGTACTTCTTCGGCGACCGCGCGGACGCCAAGTCCACCTGGACGGTGCCGGTCTTCGGCAACGACGACGGCGAGCCGTGTCACGCGGCCGCCTTCGCCGACTCGCACTGCGTGCAGGCCTGGCGGTGGAACCTCGACAAGGTCGTCGACCGCCACGGCAACGTCATCCAGTACAACTACGACGCCGAGACCAACTCCTACGGCCTGAACGTCAAGGACGCGGCCGCCGGCTACACCCGGGGCGGCACGCTCAAGGAGGCCCTGTACGGCATCCGCGACGGCCAGCAGGCCACCGGCCGGGTGCAGTTCACCACCGCCGACCGCTGCGTTCCCGGCAGCGACTGCACGGCCGACAAGAAGGACAACTGGCCGGACGTCCCCTGGGACGACAAGTGCGACACGGCCACCTGCAAGGACAAGTACTCGCCGACCTTCTGGTCGACCAAGCGGCTGGCCAAGGTCACCACCCAGATCCTCGACGGAACGTCCTACAGGGATGTCGAGAGCTGGACGCTGGACCAGCAGTTCCCGGCCAGCGGCGACGGCGAGAAGGCCGCGCTGTGGCTGAAGTCCGTCACCGACAGCGCCGGCAGCCTCACCAATCCGCCGGTGAAGTTCGAGGGGACCAAGTTCCCCAACCGGGTGGACAAAGTGGACGGTCTCGGACCGCTGCTGCGTTACCGCCTGACCGGCATCGTCTCCGAGGCCGGCGGCGTCACCACCGTCACCTACGCCGACCCGGACTGCACGGCCACGTCGCTGCCGGCCAACCCCGAGACCAACGGCCGGCGCTGCTTCCCCATGACCTGGGCGAAGAAGGACTTCTCCGAGCGCACCGACTACTTCAACAAGTACGTCGTGGCCCAGGTCGCCCAGTCCGACATGATCGCCGGCAACACCGAGCAGGTCACCGCCTACTCCTACCTCGACGGCGCCGGCTGGGCCTACGACACCTCGGAGTTCTCCAAGGAGGCCGACCGGACCTGGAACGATTTCCGGGGCTACGGAAGGGTCCGCGTCACCAGCGGCAAACCCGGCGACCTGGCCGGCCCGCAGACCATGGTCGAGACGCGGTACTACCGCGGCCTCGACGGCGACAAGCTGCCCTCCGGCGCCCGCTCGGTCACCGTCTCCGACTCGGAGGGCGACGTCCGCAAGGACGACGCCTGGTTGCAGGGCTTCAACTACGAGTCCCAGGCGCACAACGGGACCAGCGAACAGGTTCTGGCCAAGTCGATCCTCACGCCGTCGTTCCGCGGCCCCGTGGCCACCCGCGCGGGGCTCAAGGCCTACCAGGTCGACATCGGCTCCACGGTCAACTACGTGGCGCTGTCGATCGGCGGCTGGCGGACCACCCGGGTCGATCAGACCTTCGACGAGTACCACCAGCTGACCTCGACCAACGATCTCGGGGACACCGCGACGGCGGCCGACGACCGGTGCACGCGGGCCAGCTACGCGCGGGACACCGACAAGTGGTTCATGGCGTTCCCGGCCGAGACGTCGACCGTGTCGGTCGACTGCGGCAAGACACCGTCCTATCCGGACAATGCCATGGCGGGCTCCCGAACCACCTACAACGGCAAGGGCGACGCCACCAAGAACGAGATCCTGGACAGCCGTCCGGCCTCCGGATCCGTCTACGTCACCACGGGCACTGCCGACTACGACGATCTCGGCCGCGTCACCTCGGCCTCTGACGCCCTGGGCCGGACCAGCACGACGGCCTACACCCCGTCCGCCGGCGGTCCACTGACCCAGATCGTGGCGACCAACGCACTTGGCCAGGCGGTCACCACGACCGTCGATCCGGCGTTCGGCAACACGGTCAAGACCGTCGACGCCAACAACCGCAAGACGGAGATCGCCTACGACGCGTTGGGCCACAAGACCGAGGTGTGGTTGCCCAACCGGGCGCGCACCCCCGGCGTCGGCGGCAACGCGAAGTTCTCCTACACCGTCCGGGACGACGCGCCGACCGTCATCACGACCACGAAGATCGGCCCGAACGGCAACTACGTCAGCAGCAACGAGCTGTTCGACGGCCTGCTGCGGCTGCGCCAGACCCAGCGTCCGGCCACCGGCGGCGGCCGGCTGATCACCGACACCGAGTACGACTCGCAGGGCCGCCAGCACAAGCTCACGCAGCCGTACTTCAACGACGCGGCGGTCGACGACCAGCTGTGGATCGCCAGCGACACCGACATCCCGCTGCAGACCGACCACGAGTACGACGGCCTCGGCCGGGCCACGGCCGAGATCGTCAAGGGCGGCGCGTTCGAGAAGTGGCGCACCGTCACGGGATTTGACGGCGACCGGTCCACGGTCACCCCGCCGGCCGGCGGCACCGCCACCACGACGGTGCTCGACGGCCGCGGCAACACGGTCGAGATGCTGCAGTACCACGGCTCGCAGCCGACCGGCGACTTCGACACCACCAGGTACACCTACACGCCGGCCGGCCGGCTGGCCTCCATCACCGACCCGGCCGGCAACACCTGGCACAAGACCTACGACCTGCGCGGCCGGCTGGTGCGGGACGAGGACGTCGACACCGGCACCACGACCAGCACCTACGACGCCGCGAACCAGTTGGCCAGCACGACGACCGCCCGCGGTGTCACGCTGACCTACGACTACGACAAGCTCGGCCGCAAGACCGACACCAAGATCGGCGACGCGGTCCAGACGCAGTGGACCTACGACACGGCCACGTTCGGCAAGGGCGAGGTCGCGTCGACCACGCGCTACGTCAACGGAAACGCCTACACCACAACCACGAGCGGCTACGACGGCCTGTACCACCCGCTGACCGTGCAGCTGACCGTGCCGGACAGCGAAGGCGCGATCGCCGGCACCTACGCCAGCAGCACGTCGTTCAATGTGGACGGCAGCGCCAAGGGCACCGTCTACGCGGCCGCCGGCGACCTGCCGGCGGAGCCGATCTCCTTCTCCTACGACGATCTCGGCGAGCTGCTGACCACCAGCGGCGGCTTCGACGGCAACACCTACGACTACGTCACCGCCACCGAGTACACGCGGTACGGCGAGGTCGCGCGGGTCCAGCTGGGCGACACCGGCAAGCGCACCTGGCTGTCCACGTACTACGACGACAGCACCCGGCGGATCCAGCGGACGATCATCGACGCCGAAGTGCCGTCGCCGATGCAGTCCGACACCCATTTCAGCTACGACGACTACGGCAACATCACCTCGATCGCCGACACACCGCAGGGCAAGCCGGCCGATGTCCAGTGCTTCAGACAGGACTACCTCCAGCGCCTGACCGAGGCCTGGACGCCGTCGGGCAGCTGTGCCGACGCCCCGTCGACGGCGCACCTGGCCGGTCCGGCGCCGTACTGGCAGTCGTTCAGCTACGACAAGGTCGGCAACCGCCTGACGCAGACGCAGCACGCGGCGACCGGCGACACCGTCACCACCAGCACCTATCCCGCGACCGGCCACCAGGTCGGCGCCACGTCCACCACCGGCCCGGCCGGCACGACGTCGAACGAGTACAAGTACGACGCCAGCGGCAACACCATCACGCGCAAGCTGCCGGCCGGCACACAGACGCTGGACTGGGACGCCGAAGGCCACCTGGCCAAGGTGACCGAGGGCGCCAAGGTCACCGACTTCGTCTATGACGCCGACGGGACCCGCCTGGTCCGGCACGACAGCACCGGAGCCACGCTGTTCCTGGCCGGCGAAGAACTCCACGTCGACAAGGGCAGCACCGCCGGCAAGACCACGCGGTACTACCAGTACGGCCCGCGCACCATCGGCATGCGGGACGCCTCCGGACTGACCTGGCTCGCCCCGGACTCCAGGGCACCTCGCAGGTCGCGATCACAGCGACACGCTGAAGCTGACCCAGCG
>NZ_KK037166.1:1806558-1818221 GCF_000568255.1 Kutzneria sp. 744 | reverse complement strand
CCGACAAGGCCAGTCCGCTGTCCCCGTCGGCGTCGTGGGACGTCTCGGCCCAGACCGGCGACTTCAGCTGGTCCTATCCGCTGCGCGTGCCGCCGTCGCCCGGCGGCCTCGATCCCAAGCTGGCGCTGAGCTACGCGTCGTCCGGTGTGGACGGTCGCACCAGCGCGACCAACAACCAGGCCTCCTGGGTCGGTGACGGCTGGGACCTCTCGGTCGGCTTCATCGAGCGCAGCTACGTCCCGTGCGCCGACGACACCACGCCGGTCAAGGTCGGCGACCTGTGCTGGCGCAGCGACAACGCCTTCGCCTCCTACGGCGGCGGGGGCGGCCAGCTCATCCGCGACGACAAGACCGGCGCCTGGCGCAACAAGACCGACGACGGCTCGCGCATCGAGCGCCTGACCGGAGCGGCCAACGGCGACAACGACGGCGAGTACTGGCGCATCACCACCGTCGACGGCACGCAGTACTACTTCGGCGACCGGCCGGACGCGAAGTCGGCCCTGACCGTGCCGGTGTTCGGCAACGACGCCGGAGAACCCTGCCACGGAGCCACTTTCGACGCCTCGCGGTGCACCCAGGCGTGGCGGTGGAACCTGGACAAGGTCGTCGACCGGCACGGCAACATGATCCAGTACAACTACGACGCCGAGACCAACTCCTACGGCGCGGACAACAAGGACGCCGCGGCCTCCTACGTCCGCGGCGGCACGCTGAAGGAAGCGCTGTACGGCCTGCGTGACGGCACCGCCCAGCAGGCCTCGGCCCGGGTCGAGTTCGCCACCGCCGACCGCTGCGTGCCGGGCAGCGACTGCACGCCCGACAAGAAGGACAACTGGCCGGACGTGCCGTGGGCCGACAAGTGCGACGGCCCGACCTGCAAGGACCAGAACTCGCCGTCGTTCTGGACGACCAAGCGCCTGTCGAAGATCACCACCCAGGTGCTGGCCGGCTCGACCTACTCCGACGTCGAGTCCTGGTCGCTGGACCAGCAGTTCCCGGCCAGCGGCGACGGCGAGAAGCCCGCGCTGTGGCTGAAGTCCGTCACCCACACCGGACTGGCCGGCGGCACGCCTGTCGCCTTGCCCTCGGTGCGGTTCGAGGGCACGAAGATGGCCAACCGGGTGGACAAGGTGGACGGGCTCGGACCGCTGCTGCGTTACCGGCTCACCGCCGTCGTCTCCGAGACCGGCGGCGTCACCACCATCACCTACGCGGCCCCGGACTGCACGGCCGACACCGTGCCGGCCAAGGCCGAGACGAACACCCAGCGCTGCTTCCCGATGAAGTGGGCGAAGAAGGACTTCTCCGAGCGCACCGACTACTTCAACAAGTACGTGGTCGCCCAGGTCGCCGAGTCCGACATGATCGCCGCCAACACCGAGGACGTCACCAGCTACGACTACCTCGACGGCGCCGCGTGGGCCTACGACACCTCGGAGTTCACCAAGGACGCCAACCGGAACTGGAACGAGTTCCACGGCTTCGGCCGGGTGCGGATCACCAAGGGCAAGGCCGGTGATCTGTCCGGGCCGCAGACGATGACCGAGGAGCGGTTCTACCGCGGCATGGACGGCGACAAGCAGCCGACCGGCACGCGGTCGGTCACCGTCACCGACTCCGAGGGCGGCGCCCGCAAGGACGACGCCTGGCTGCAGGGCTTCGAGTACGAGTCCCAGGTGCACAACGGAACCAGCGACCAGATCATCTCCAAGTCCGTCATGACGCCGTCCGTGCAGGGACCGACCGCCACCCGCGGCAACCTCAAGGCGTACATGGTCAAGACCGGCACGACCGCGAACTACGCGGCGCTGTCGGCCGGCGGCTGGCGCACCACACGGACCGAGCAGGCCTACGACGACCTCGGCCAGTTGGTGTCCACCAACGACCTCGGCGACATCGCCACCCCGGCCGACGACAGGTGCACCCGCACCAGCTACGTCCGCAACACCGACAAGTGGCTGATCGCCTCGCCGTCGCAGACCGAGACCGTCTCCGTGGCCTGCACGGCGACGCCGAAGTACCCGGACAACGCGGTGTCCGGCCACCGGTACTCCTACGACGGCAAGGCTTTCGGCACCGCGCCGGTGACCGGTGACGCCACCAGGATCGAGGTGCTCGACAGCTATCCGGCCTCGGGCGCCGTCTACATCCTGGACTCCACCTCCGTCTTCGACGCGCAGGGCCGGGTCACCTCGGCCGGCGACGCCCTGGGCCGGGTCACCACCACCGCCTACACGCCGGCGACCGGCGGCCCGCAGACCCAGACCGTGGTGACGAACCCGGCCGGTCAGTCGGTCACCACCACCCTGGAGACGGCGTACGGACAGCCGACCAAGGTGACCGACGCCAACAACCGCGTCACCGAGACGACCTACGACGCCCTGGGCCGCAAGACCGAGCACTGGCTGCCCAACCGGTCGCGGTCGGCCGGCGTCGCCGGCAACGAGAAGTACTCCTACGCCTACCGCGCCGACGGCCCGACCGTGGTCGCCACCAGCTCCATCGGCCCGAACGGCAACTACACCACCAGCAACGAGCTCTACGACGGCCTGATGCGGCTGCGCCAGACGCAGGCGCCGGCCGACGGCGGTCGGCTGATCACCGACATCAAGTACGACTCGCAGGGGCGCCAGTACAAGAGCACCAAGCCGTACTTCAACGCCGCGCCGGTCGACGACAAGCTGGTGATCGCCAGCGACGTGGACGTGGCGCTGCAGACCGACACGGAGTTCGACGGAGCCGGTCGCAAGACGGCGGACGTGCTCAAGGGCGGCGCCTTCGAGAAGTGGCGCACCATCACCGCCTACGACGGCGACAGCACGACCGTCACCCCGCCCGTCGGCGGCACGGCGACAATGTCCATTGTGGATGCTCGTGGCAAGACGATCGAACTGCGCCAGTATCACGGGCACCTGCCGACCGGGGACTACGACACCACCAAGTACGCCTACGACCCGGAGGGCCGGCTCACCACGACGACCGACCCGGCCGGCAGCACCTGGCATCGCGCCTATGACCTGCGCGGCAACGAGATTCGCGACGACGACGTGGACAAGGGCACGTCGACGATGACCTACGACGGCGCCGGGCAGCAGCTGACCAGCACCGATGCCCGGGGCACCACGCTGTACCGCGCGTACGACGACCTCGGCCGGACCACCAGCATCCGCACCGGCTCCGCGACCGGCCCGATCCAGGCGCAGTGGATCTACGACACGGCGTCGTTCGGCAAGGGCCAGATCGCCAGCAGCACCCGCTACGTCAACGGAAACGCCTACACCACGGCGATCAGCGGCTACAACGCGCTGTACAAGCCGATCGGCGCCCAGGTGACCGTGCCCGACTCGGAGGGCGCGCTGGCCGGAACCTACGCGTCGAACCAGAAGTACAATGTGGACGGAACCCTGTCCGGCGTCGGCTATGCCGCGGCCGGCGACCTGCCGGCCGAGTCGGTGACGACCGCCCGCAACGACCTGGGCCAGATCACCACGGTCACCGGCGGCTTCGACGGCAACACCGCCGACTACGTCACCGACACCACCTACACCAGGTACGGCGAGGTCGCCCGCACCCAGCTCGGCGACACCGGCAAGCGGGTGTGGCTGTCGAACTACTACGACGACAACACGCGCCAGGTCGACCGGACCATCGTCGACGCCGAGGTGCCGTCGCCGATGCTGTCGGACAAGCACTACAGCTACGACCCGTCCGGCAACGTCACGTCCATCGCGGACACACCGCAGGGCAAGCCGGCCGACGTCCAGTGCTTCACGCTGGACTACCTCCAGCGGATCACCGAGGCGTGGACGCCGTCGGGCGACTGCACGGCGGCCCCGTCCGCGGCGGCGCTGGGCGGTCCGGCGCCGTACTGGCAGTCGTTCTCGTACAACAAGGTCGGCGACCGACTCAGCGAGACCCAGCACGGCACGGCCGGCGACACCGTCACCACCGGCGCGTTCCCGGCCACCGGGCACTCGCTCAGCGGCGTGTCCTCCACCGGCCCGTCCGGTCCGAGTGCCAGCCAGTTCGTCTACGACGCCAGCGGCAACACGGTCACCCGCAAGCTGCCCGGCGCGACCCAGCAACTGGACTGGGACGCCGAGGGGCACCTGGCCAAGATCACCCAGGGCAGTGACGTCACCGATTTCGTCTACGACGCCACCGGCAATCGGCTGATCCGCCACGACTCGACCGGCGCCACGTTGTTCCTCGACGGCCAGGAGCTGCACCTGGCCAAGTCCACCGGCAAGCTCGAAGCGACCCGCTACTACCTGCACGGCGACGCGGCCGTGGCCATGCGGACCGCGGCGGGGCTGACCTGGTTGGCGGGCGACACCCAGGGCACGGCCCAGATCGCCGTGACCAGCGATTCGCTGCAAGTCACCCAGCGGCGGCAGACCCCGTTCGGCGAGCCGCGCGGAGCCGCGGTGGACTTCCCGGGGGAGAAGGGTTTCGTCGGCGGCACGCTCGACAAGTCGGTGGGGCTGACCCAGTTGGGCGCGCGGGAGTACGACCCGGCGCTGGGCCGGTTCCTGTCCGTCGATCCGGTGGCCGATCCCAATGACGCGCAACAGCTGCACGGCTACACCTACGCCGACAACAACCCGATCACCAAGTCCGACCCGGACGGCCAGATCTGGGGTTGGCTCAAGTCGGCGTGGAACGCCACCACCAAGTTCGTCGACGACCACCGCAGCTGGCTCGGCGTCGCAGCCGGCGTGCTGGCCTTCGCCAGTGGACCGGTGGGGTGGATCGCGCTGGGCGTGAGCACCGCGCTCACCATGCGGGACATGTGGATCGCCACCAAGAACCACGACTCCACCTCGTTCATACTGGACACGTTCTCGTTCGGACTCGGTGGAGCCGCGGCCGGGTTCGGCAAACTCGCCGCCAACGCGGCGAAGGCGGCGGAGGCGGCACAGGCGGCGACCAAGACCCCGGGTGTGCTCAACCTGGCCGCCAACCGGGTGGCCAACGCCGGGGCGAGATCCCTTGACCGCCAGGGGAACATCCTCAACGTCGGCGCGCTTGGTGAGACGTACATCGGGCCCGCGGTGCAGGCCATCCGGGGCGAGGGGATCACCAACAACCCGAGCGCCGAGGGACTCGGTGGCGAGCCGCCGGCCGCGGCGGCGGTGCCGCCGACCAACTGGAGCTGTTCCCGTCCGGGCTTCGCCGGGCCCTATCCGTGCACGAATCGGCAGGGCAATCCGATGGCCAACTCGTACTGCCATGCCGGCGGCGTGTTCTGTGTCCTGCCGCCACGGGCGCCGACGGCGGCGGGGCCGAAGTTCCCCTCGTTCGTTCCGTTCCACCGCGCACCGTCGTACAACCTCGGTCCGGACAAGCCCGGCCCGAACCGGCCGACGTACAACAGCGCGGAGGCGATCAGGACTGGCATCTACCAGACCACCGACGGCCTCTACCACAACCGCAGCGGCCACGGACTGGCCTTCTTCTGATCGGTGACCTACTGGCCCCGGCTCCGGCCGGGGCCAGTAGCGTTTCCGGGGTGACCGAGACCCCGTTTCCCGCCGTGTCCCTGGAACTGAGCCGCTACGACTGGGGATCGCTCGCGACGTGTGACGGCACGGCCGAGGACGTGCCGGCGACGGTGCTGGCGCTGCTCGCCGCCTCCACCGAGGAGGCGGCCAGGCATCACGCCAGCGACATAGACAACGTGGTGATGATGCAGAGCAACCTGTTCCAGTCGGCGGTGCCCACGGTGTCGGTGCTGTGCGCGGCGCTGACCGAGGACCTGATGCCGCATGCCCGCAGCACGGTGCTGTGGCTGCTCGGGGAGATCGTCAACGCCGACGTGCACCGGTCGGAGGTGGAGGCGGGCCGGGCGGACCTGGACGTGCGTGCCCGGGAGCTGGCCCGGGCCGGCCTGTGGCTGTTCTACCGCGAGCTGCGGCGCGGGGACCCGGCCGACACCGATGTGGTGCTGGGCATCATCCAGGCCGTGGAGACCGACCGGGCCCGCTACGAGCTGGTCCTGCCGCAGGTCGACTACCACCGCCGGGCCGACAACGTCTTCGGTCTGATCGACACCGTTGCCCTGGTGCACGTCCGTGACAAGCGGGTGCTGCTGGTGCGCACCCACGGGCGCAAGGCTTTCTACCTGCCCGGCGGCAAGTTCGAGCCGGGGGAGACCGATCTGGTCGCGCTGACCCGGGAAGTGCTGGAGGAGACCGGTTGCGCGCTGCGGCCGGAGACGGTCCGCCCGTACGGCGCATTCCGGGGCGACGCGCACGGCCAGGTGGCCGGCACGCAGGTGCGGATCACGACCTACACCGGGGAAATCACCGGCGAGCCGACCGCCAACTCGGAGATCGCCGAGTGCGGCTACCACACGTATGAGGAGTACTCGGCGATGCCGGAGACGGCGCCGGTCGTCCACGCCATCGTGGACGACCTGCACCGCCACGGATTGCTCTAGGCCTGGAGCGCGATGCCGGCCTCGCCGGTGTGCACCTGGAAGGTCAGCGACTCCTGGAAGTACAGCTCGATGCTCTCGGCGTCGTGCGACAGGTAGCCGATGGACAGGTCCTGCCCGAGGTGGAGCTCGTAGTCGCCGCCGCGGGCCGACAGCAGGAACGCGCCGGTCACCGCGGGCGCCCAGATGATGTCGCCGCCGTGGATCACCCGGGACAGGTGCTCACGGATCGGGTAGCCGTGGTCGGTGGTCTCCTCCACCGCCGTGTAGGCGTCGGCCGACAGCAGCAGCGTGTACGGGCCGTCGACACCGGCCAGGCGCAGGGCGCTCAACGCCTGCGCCAGGACGTTCGGGTACTCCCGCACGTCCTGGGGCAGTGTCAGGGCGTCGTTGGTGGTCGCCGCCCGCACGCCGGCGATGCCCGCCGCCGACAGGCCCTCGAAGATCGCGTGGTCCTCGGCGAAGGCGATGCGCTTGGCCGCCGCCTTCACCGGGTCCCAGTCCGCGTCCTTCGCCCCGCGCTCCACGTCGTCCACCGCGCGGCGGGACACCGCGAACGGCACGCGGATCTCCACGATCGGCTGCACCTCGCGGCTGCGCACCTGCGCGCCCTCGGTGGTGGTGCCCAGGTCCTTGAGGTGACCCGTGCCCACGGCCGACAGCGTCTCGCCGGCCGGGCCGACCAGGTCCACCACCCGGCGCCCCGCCACGTGACGGGTGAAGGTGCGCCGCGCCTCCGCCTCGATGTCCGCCCACGCCGCCTCGGAGATCGGCGCGAGTTCGCGGTGCAGGTTGTTCATTGGCTCCCTTTCAGGCTTCCGACGCGCAGCGAGAACGTGACGGGTTCTTCGGGTTGTTCCACCGTGGCCGGGACCGGTTCCGGCGGGTCCTCCAGGAAATCCGCCGTCGGCACGAAGAACAGCGTTCCCGTGACGGCCGTCGAGAAGTCGAGCACCCGGTCCGTGGTGCCTTCGGGCCGGCCGATGAACATGTTGCGCAGCATCAGCTCGATGATGTCCGGGCTCGCCGCGTAGCCGATGAAGTAGGTGCCGTACTCCGCGCTGCCGACACGGCCGAACGGCATGTTGTCGCGGAGGATCTCCCGCTCCTCGCCGTTCTCGTCGACCACGGTGTTCAGCGCCACGTGCGAGTCCGGCGGCTTCACGTCGTCGGCCAGCTCCATGTCGCCGAGCTTGGTGCGGCCGATGACGCGCTCCTGGTCCTCGGTCGACAGCGCGTTCCACGCCGTCATGTCGTGCAGGTACTTCTGCACGATCACATAGCTGCCGCCCGAGAAGTCCGGATCCTCGTCGCCGATCGTCACGGCCGCGGCGGCGGCCCGCCCGGTCGGGTTCTCCGTGCCGTCCACGAATCCCAACAGGTCCCGGCGATCGAAGTACTTGAACCCGTGCACCTCGTCCACGACGGCGATGGCCGGGCCGAGCAGCCTGGTCAGCCGGTCGGCCAGCTCGAAGCACAGGTCCATGCGCTTGGCCCTGATGTGGAAGAGCAGATCGCCCGGCGTCGACGGCGCCGCGTGCCTGCTGCCTTGCAGCGCCACGAACGGATGCAGCCCCGCGGGGGTGGTCGCGCCCGGGTACAGCCTCGGCCACGCCTCCGCCCCGATGCCCACCACGCAGGTCAGGCCGCCGTCGGGGATGCGGAATCCCACCGACCGGGTGACGGCCCCGACGTCGGCCAGCACGTCGGCGACGGCGTCCTCGCCTCCGTCGGCGACCGTCGCCACCAGGAAGATCGCCGCCTCCGTCAACGGCGTCAGCACCGACTGCGGCTCAACACTCGCCATGCCGGTGATCTTAGGCACGAACCCCGCCCCACCGCCCCCGCGAGTCCCGCTCTCGGGCAACCATGAACCGGTTTCGCGACCTCCGCCCACCCCGCCCCACTTCCGTCACATGCGGTCCGCACGTGCCGCAGGGCGGCAAGTATGACGCTCATGTGACATTCGGATGTGCCGGGAACCGACATTCGGTGTGTCGGAGAGCGTGACTCGCGGGGTTATATGTACGTGCGTTTGCTATACGGTTTCGAGGGGGTCCTTCGGTCGTTCGGGTCAGGGGGCGGGGCCACTTCGTCAGCTCGACGCGCCGGATCCAGGGGGTATGGCATACGCTGGGGAAACAAGGGGTGTACCCCCTGCTTCCCATGACTACGCGTTTACCCAGTCTGCTTCGCGTATGCGACAGCCCCCGTAGGTAATTATGGGCACCGCACGGCGTCCGTGGACACCCGAACCTTCTTGCGGGGACCACATCGCTGTAATAGCTTTCGCCAGCAGAATACCTGGGGTGGTCGGACGCTCTGGCCGGAATAGTTCCAGAAACACTCGGGGGCGGTCGTCCTCGAATTGTCCGAACCTGTGTCGCGTCGCTGTAGCCAGTCTCTAGTCGTGGAGGCAAGGGTGAACCAGTTAGCCACGCTCGACCGTTTCCGGACCGACCTCGACCGCATCCGCCAGCGGGTCGACCAGCAATTGGCGGCGCTGTTCGAGCGCGCGCTGGTGGACGGGATCGGCCCCAGCATGTTCGGCCTGTCCGAGCTACGAGGCATGGCGCTGGCCGGCGGCAAACGCATCCGGCCCGCCTTCGTGCACTGGGCGTTCGTCGCCGGCGGGGGAGACCCGGCCGACAACTGCGCCATCGACGCCGGCTCGGTGCTGGAGATGCTGCACACCTTCGCCCTGGTCCACGACGACGTGATGGACGAGTCGCCGACCCGCCGCGGCATGGCCACGCTCCAGGTCACCTTCGCCGAGCGCCACCGCGCGCTGGGCATGAGAGGCTGCCCGAAGCGTTACGGCGAGAACATGGCGATCCTGTTGGGGGACTTCGCGTTCCTCATGTGCACGGAGCTGGCGACCATGCTGCCCCGGCACGCGCTGCGCACCTTCTACTGGTCGGCCACCCAGCTCATGCACGGCCAGTACCTGGACCTGGAGACCACCGCCTCGGGCGAGTTCACCAGCGAGATCGCGGCCCGCACGGCCCTGCTCAAGACCGGCAGCTACACGGTGGAGGGCCCGCTGCTGATCGGCGCGGCCCTGGCCCCGCGCGGCATGGAGATCAAGCCGCAGCTGCAGGCGTACGGCCGGGCCATCGGCCAGGCCTTCCAGCTGCGCGACGACCTGCTGGACATCTTCGGCGACGAGGCCGAGACCGGGAAGCCGGTCGGCGGCGACATCGTGCACCACAAGGCGACCCGGCTGCTGGACATCGTCCGGGCCCGCGCCACCGGCCGTGACCGCGAGCTGCTGATCCGGTTGGAGGCCAACGACATCGACCTGGCCACCGTTCGCTCGCTGCTGGTCCGCAGCGGCGCGGTCGACGAGCTGGAGTGCAAGATCGACGCCCTGGTGGCGCAGGCCGTCAACGCCCTGGACGAGGTGCCGATGGCCGCCCACCGGCCGTGACTCGCTCGTCGACGCGCGCACTTTTGCTGCCACCGGAAGTTGGTGAATCCGGAACCGGTTCCGTGACCGGTTCCGGACAAAGTCGGGTCGCGCCGCCTTGTCTGCCGCCCGCCACACGTCGTAAGAACGATTCGGCGAAACGTGGTCGCGGCAGGCAAGGGGGCCCCATGCGGAAACTGCGAAAGAGCATTAAGCGGTCGGCGCCGTGTTGATCATGGGTACGGCGCTGCCGGCGGCGGCATCCGCCGCCCCGGACAGCGGACCGAACCCGGCGTGCCCGTGGGTGGGCTCGCACGCGCCCACCGACGTCAAGGTGTCGCGGGTGCTCGGACAGATGACCCTCGACGAGAAGATCACCATGGTGCACGGGGCCGCCGGCTCCGCGTACACCGGCTTCATCCCCGGCAACGCCCGGCTGTGCGTGCCGGCGCTGAAGATGCAGGACGGGCCGGTCGGCGTCCGAATGCCCGACACCACCCAGCTTCCCGCCGCCGCCGACCTCGCGGCGACCTTCGACTCCTCCCTCGCGCACGGCTACGGCAAGGTGATCGGCGCCGAGGACAAGGCCAAGGGCGTCGACGTCGACCTCGGGCCCACCGTCAACATCGTGCGCGACCCGCGCTGGGGCCGGGCCTTCGAGAGCTACAGCGAGGACCCGTACCTCACCGGCCAGATCGGCGCCGCCGACATCGAGGGCATCCAGTCCCAGGGCGTGATGGCGCAGGTCAAGCACTTCGCCGTGTACAACCAGGAGACCAGCCGCAACACCATCGCCGACAACGCGGTCGTCGACGACCGGACGGTGCACGAGGTCTACACCGCCGCCTTCGGCACGATCGTCGACCAGGCCAAGCCCTCGTCGGCCATGTGCTCGTACTCCGCGATCAACGGCGTTTTCGCCTGCGAGAACGCGTATCTCGACAACATCCTCAAGAGCCAGTTCGGCTTCGACGGCTTCATCACCTCCGACTGGGGCGGCACGCACAGCACCGTCGCCTCGGCCAACGCCGGGATGGACATGGAGATGCCCGACGGCGACTTCTTCGGCGACGCGCTGAAGGCCGCCGTGCAGGGCGGCAAGGTGGCGCAGAGCCGCGTCGACGACATGGTCGCCCGCATCATGCGCGAGGAGTTCCGGTTCGGGCTGTTCGACCACCCGTCGCGGGACACGCCGACCGCCGTCGCCTCGACGCCGGCCAACGTCGCCACCGCGCGCAAGGTCGCCGAGGACGGCGCGGTCCTGCTCAAGAACGACAACGTCCTTCCGTTGGACGCCAAGAAGACCCGCTCGATCGCCGTCATCGGCGACGGTGCCGGCAAGGACGCCCTCACCGCCGGCGGCGGCAGTGCGGTTGTCGCCGGCACCGGCACCGTCACTCCGTTCGACGGCATCAAGGCTCGTGCCGGCGCGGGCACGACCGTGACCTACGCACAGGGCAACCTGAGCTCCACCGGGCAGCTGCCGGCGATCGACAGCTCGTACTTCGGCGGTGGCCTGCAGGGGCAGTACTTCAACAACAAGACCCTCGACGGCACGCCCGTCGCCATCCGGACCGACCCGACGGTGTCCTTCGACTGGACCGGGAAGTCCCCGGCGGCCGGCCTGACCGACACCAACTACTCGGTGAGGTGGACGGGCACGCTCACGCCGCCCGAGACCGGCACCTACACGTTCGGCCTGTCCAGCGACGACGGCAGCCGGCTGTTCGTCAACGGCAAGCAGGTCATCGACAACTGGCGGGACCAGGCCAGCCACACCGAGACCGCCACGGTCGACCTGACCGCCGGCAC
>NZ_KK037166.1:1804732-1806458 GCF_000568255.1 Kutzneria sp. 744 | reverse complement strand
CCAGCCCAACCAGGACTCCAGGCCCAAGCGGTCGCGCTGGCCGCCAAGTCGGACGTCGCCATCGTGTACGCCAACGACTTCGAGACCGAGGGCTCCGACCTGGGCGACATCGAGCTGCCCGGCACGCAGAACGCCCTGATCTCGGCCGTCGCGGCCGTCAACCCGAACACCGTCGTCGTGCTCAACACCGGGTCCGCGGTCGCGATGCCGTGGCTGGACAAGGTGAAGGGCGTCTTCGAGGCGTGGTACCCGGGCCAGGAGTCGGGCAACGCCATCGCCCGGCTGCTGTACGGCGACGTGAACCCGTCCGGCAAGCTGCCGGTCACGTTCCCGACCTCGCTGGACCAGGTGCCGGCGTCGACCGCCGCGCAGTGGCCCGGCGTGAACGGCCAGGTGCAGTACTCGGAGGGGCTGAACGTCGGCTATCGCTGGTACGACACGAAGAACCTCACGCCGGCCTACCCGTTCGGCTACGGCCTGTCCTACACCAGCTTCGCGTTCTCCCACCTGCGCGTCGACGGCAGCACGTTGCGGGAGGACGGGAAGATCCGGGTCAGCGCCGACGTCACCAACACCGGCAAGCGGGCCGGGGCCGAGGTGGCCCAGCTCTACCTGTCCGCGCCGGCGTTGGTCGGCGAGCCGGCCAACCAGCTCAAGGGTTTCCAGAAGGTGGACCTGGTCCCGCGCCAGACCAAGCGTGTGACCTTCGAGCTCAGCGCGCAGGACGCATCGTACTGGAACTCCGACGCCCAGGCCTGGACGCTCGGGGCCGGCAAGTACACCGTCCACATCGGAGACTCGTCGCGGAACCTGCCGCTGTCCGACGGCTTCCGTGTCGACCGCACCTCCGGCCCGCGCTTCACCAAGGTCACCGCCCCGGCTTCGGCGCTGGGTGGCGGCACCCTGTCGGTGACGACGACCTTCACCAACGGCGCCACCGAGGACGTGCGGGACGCCACCAGCTCGCTGAGCGTTCCGGCGGGCTGGAAGGCGAAGGCCAAGTCGCCGGCCGACTTCCGGATCGTTCGCGCCGGTCAGTCGGTGTCTACGACGTGGTCCGTGACCGTGCCCAGCGGCGCTACTCCCGGCAGCGCGACGGTGAAGGGCAGCACCCGGTACAAGGGGTCCGGCCGCACCTCGCCCGGTGACGGCTCGGCGACTGTCCAGGTGGCGTACCAGAATCTCGCCGCCGCCTTCACCGACGTGGGCGTCAGCGATGACGCCAACCCGGCCGTGGGCAACCTGGACGGCTCCGGCTACAGCTATTCGGCGCAGGCGCTGGCCACGGTGGGCGTGACTCCCGGCGGGGCCGTCGGCGGCTTCACCTGGCCCAATGTTGTTGCGGGGCAAGCAAACACCGTGACAGCGGCCGGCCAGTTGGTGCAGTTGGGCGGCGCCGGTTCGACGCTGTCGTTCCTCGGCACCGGGACCAACGGCACACAGTCCGGTTCCGTGACTGTCACCTACACGGACGGCACCACATCCACCGGCACGGTCACCTTTGCCGACTGGTACAGCAATGCCGCCGTCGCCGGCTGCACGCTCGTGGTGACCTCGCCGCACTGGAACCGCCCGGCCGGCAGCACCTTGCCGGCCGACCATCCGGTCAGCCTCTACGCCAGTTCGATCCCGCTGACCGCGGGCAAGCAGGTCGCCTCGATCAGCCTGCCCGGCAACGCAAGGCTGCACGTGTTCGCCACCAGCATCAGCTGACGATGGTGCGCCG
>NZ_KK037166.1:1777360-1804632 GCF_000568255.1 Kutzneria sp. 744 | reverse complement strand
GCATGCCCATCACCGTGGCATCGCTCACCGCACTGTCCAACAACTCCTCGGCGGCCCGGTGATCACCGCGCCGCCGCAGCACGGTCGCCAGATCGGCCTTGGCCACCGCGGTCATCGGCCGGTTGCCGAGCCGTAGATTCGCCGCCACGGCCCGCCGCAGGTGCTCGGCGGCCAGGTCCAGGTCGCCGAAGGTGGTGGCGGCCAGGCCCAAAGTCCGTTCCGTGGAGCCGAAACACACCACGCCCAGCGACGGCATCGTCGGCAGCTCGGCGAACGGCAGCAGCAGGTCGTAGGCCTGCCGCGCCACGTGGGCGTCGCCGAGCGAGGCCGACGCCTCGACGATGGCCAGCATCCCCGACAGCCACGTGCTCGACTGCGGCAACGCGTCCAACCCGCCGGCCGTGAGCCGGGCCAACGTCGAGCGCGCCTGGTCGTGCCGGCCCGCGTCGGCCGCCAGATGCGCGACCGTGGCCCGGAAGGTGAACTCGGCCTCGATCAGCGTCGGGGAGCCGGCCATTTCCTCGGCCAGGTCGACAAGTTCGGCGCCACGGCCCTGCAACCACCGGATCGCCAGCACGTGCGCCCCGTAGTAGGCAACGGCGTCGGCATCGCCGACCTCGTTGCCCAGCGCCAGGCAGCGCGCCGCCTGCTCCTCGGCCTCCTCCAGCCGCCCGGCCCGCAACAGCAGCATCACGTCCAGCGCCGTCACGATGAACCGCACGCTGCGGATGTCCAGCACATCCAGCCGGTTTCGCAGCTCGGCCAGCGACCGCTCGGCCCGCGGGTCGCCGAGGTGGAACAGGTCCACGGTCTGCCAGCACAACCCTTGCACGGCCAGGATGTCGATGCCGGCGGCGGCCGCCACCGACATCAGCTCCTGCGCGATCGCCAGCCGCTCGTGGACGTGCTCAGGCGTCAGCAGGGCGTGATGGCACAGCGACAATGCCTCGGCCAGCGCGCGATCGTCGTTCAGCTGCCGGATCTCGTCCACGGCCTTGACCACCTCGGCCACCGGGCCGCCGCTGTACACGAGCTCGGCGGCCAGCCGCAGCTCCAGCCGGCAGCGCAGCGTGACCTCGTGCTCCGGCAGTTCGGCCAACGCCTTCCGCTGCGCGCCAAGCATTCGGTGCCGCTCCAGCTGGTCACGCCGCTCGTTGAGCCAGATGCCGCCCAGCCCTAACGCCGTGTGCGCGTACAGCACGGGATCGCTCTCGTCCCGTGCCGCGTCGGCGGCCCGGTCGAACAGCACTCTGGCCTCGGCCAACCGGCCCGAGGCCAGCACGGCGTCGGCCCACTCCAGCAACAGCCCGGCCGACGGCTGGCCGAACTCGGCGGCCTGCGCCAGCAGCGATGCCGCCTGCTCGTAAGAGAAACGCCGCACCATCGTTGCCGCCGCCGAACGGCACACCGCGATCGCCCGTTCGGCGTCTGTTGCCGATCGTGGCGCCGCGTTGATCGCGTGATGGGCCTTGCGGGCGCTGTGGCTGACGATGTCCACCGCGCGGGCGTTGGCGTCCCAACAGTTCCGCCGCCGTGAGCCGGGACAACGCCGCCCGTCGCACGAGATCATGGCTGTATTCGAAGGAATCCGTGCCGGCGGTCGTCACCAGCCCGGCCTGCACGGCGCATTCCACGGTGTCGATGACCTGCGCCGCTTGCACATCCAGCAACGCGGCCGCCTCCGCCGAGGACACGGAGTCGCCGAGGATCGCGCTCATCGCCAGCAACCGCGCGGTTCCCGTGGCGAGCTGGGAAAACGACTGGTCGATCGCCTCCCGCAGCCCGCCGGCGAAATCCGCCGCACCGAGGGCGATCAACCGCCGCAGGAACAGGGGGCTGCCGTCGGTCAGCCGGTGGATGGTGTCGGTCAGCGGTGCTTCCAGCCGCTCGATCCCGTGCGTGACAAGGTAATCTCTTGTCTCGGACGGGTCGAAAGGCCGGAGCATGATCGGCAGCGCCTCGTCGCCTAGATCGGTGACCGGGTACCGGAGCGTCACCACCAGCGCCAACGGCAGCCTGGCCTTGGCCACGAACCGGGTCAGCAGCTGCGCCGCCGGATCGGCCGCGTGCAGGTCGTCGATCACCAGCATCGTCGGCGTGTGCTCCACCGCCCGGGCCAGGGCGTTGCTCACCGCCTGGAAGCGGGAAAACCGTTCCGGGTCAACGGTCTCTGCCTCCGAGCTCAGCAGGCCCGCCGTCCGCGCGCCGCACAGATCGGCCAGCAGCGGCTGCCACGGCCACAGCGCCGGCGCGCCGCCGTCCGACCAGCACCGACCCCACACCACCCGCAGGCCGGCCGCCCGCGCACGGTCCGATGCTTCCTCGCACAGGCGCGTCTTGCCCACGCCGGCCGGGCCCGTCACCGCCACCAGTCGCCCCCGTGCGGTGTCGCGCCAGGCGTACTCCAGACGGCGTAATTCCGCTGCCCTGCCGACAAAACGGTCCACGCCGGTAGATGAGCGCGCCCGGTTCGTCGGGATACGTGCTTCATTGCCGCGCGAGCCAACGTGCCGTGCCGCGGGGAGGCACACGCCGCGTCACGCCATCGAGATATGACAAGAATCCTGCTCGCCGACAGCCAACCGGTGTTCGTCGACGGATTGTGCACGCACGTGACCCGCACGCCCGACCTCGACGTCGTCGCGGTCGCCGGCACCCAGGCCGAGCTCATCGAGCTGCTACGCACCGCCGTGGTGGACGTCGTCGTGCTGGGCATCGGCCTCAACCTCGTCGAAGGGGCCGCCGAGAACGCGGCCGTGCTGGTCGTGAGCGCTTCCACCCGTGAGGAGGACGTCACCGCCGCCATGTCCGCCGGGGCCGCCGGCTACGTGACCAGACAGGCCGGTCCCGAGGACATCCTCACCGCGATCCGGGTGGTGGCCAGGGGCGGGCTGTTCGTCACCGCCGACATGGCTCCCCTGGTGCGCAACCGCATCGGCGCCGCGCGGGTGGACTCGTTCTTCCCGCAGTTGACGCCGCGTGAACAAGACGTGCTGGAACTTCTGGTCCGTGACGCCGGCACCACCGCCATCGCGCGCCACCTCGGCATCACCGTGAAGACCGTGCGCAACCACGTCTCCAACATCCTGGTCAAGCTGCCGGCCCGGTCCCGTGCCGAAGCCGCTTGGCTGGCCCGGGAAAAGCTCCGTGTGCGCCCCTCGGCGCACACGGAGCCCGCCGTCAGCTGATCACGATGTGCACCCACGCGTTGCCGACACCCTTGCACTGGTTGCCCGTGCCGTCGTCGTGGGAGTAGTACCCGTTGTCCGAGTAGCCGTCGTCCTCATAGCCCAGGACCAGCGACCCACCCGAGCCGCCCACCGTGAACGTCCGGCCCACCGCCGTCCAGATCTGCTGCGTGCCCGCCGTCCCGCCCGGGATGTTGATCAGGCCGTGGTACAGCCCGTTGTCCGAGGCCGGGTTCACGTACCGCTTCCACGTCGCCCCGTGCCCGCCGGTCTGCACGCACCCGCCCGCGTCCACCGTCACGTGGTCGCCCGGCAGGAACTGGATCGTCGGGTACGTCGCCGACGGCTGCGTGACGATCGGCTCGTGCACCCAGCAGTCCAGCGGCAGCGCCCGCCCCGTGCACCCCGAGTCCGCCACGTTCGGCGTCACCTTCAGCGCCTGCTGCACCGCCGCCTGTCTCGCGTTCGAGGCCGGTGCCGTATTCGCCTGCGTCGTTCCTGCCTGGGCCGCGCTCGCCTGCGGCGCCAGCACCGTCAGCGCCGCGACCGCCGCCGCCGCGAGCCCCACCGACACCCTCGTGAACATCTTGCGGTTGACCATGTTCGATCGCCTTCCGTGGTCGGGATGGTGACCGCACCACAGTCCCCGCCCCCCGACCCGGGCGTCATGGGTCGCTCGACCCGACCGGTCGGGAATCGCTTTCCCCAGGGGTGTCAGTCGACGTCGAGGGCCTTGGTCAGGTACCGGGCGACCGTCTTCCGAAGATGGTCCGCGTGCTGGTAGATGTCCTCCGCGTCGGCGATCGCGATCCTCGTCTCCACCTTGTTCTCGTCGAAGACGCCGAGATACTTCTTGGACCGGTTGAACCACAGCCGGGCGATCGGCTTGCGGTTGTTGTCGTCCAGCAGCACGCCGAAGTACGTCTTGGTGTCCCTGGCGATGACCCGGCCGGCGGGGACCTCGCCGCACACGATGGCCCGGACGATCCGGTAGCCCTCCAGCTCCTCCTCCGTCGTCACGACGTCCTCGACGCCGTCCACCACCTTCACCGTCGGCTCCGGCTCGGCCGGCAGCTCCGTGGAGACGCTGACGTACGCGTCCGGTCCGCCCAGCGCGTTCTTCAGCCGGTCGTTGACCTGCTCGTTGAGGAACTGCCGCGTCGCCTTGGTCACCAGCGGCAGGAACTGGTCCCGCACGCGCTGAGTGAAGGAACCCTCGTAGACCCGCGTGGTCAGGAACCGCACCCACTCGTCCTCGGGCTGCTTGAACTGCGCGGCCAGGATTCGCTTGAGCTGCCCGATGTACTTGAGCTCGCCGGCCGCGCTGATCACCGAGTCCAGGTCGAACGACTCCTTCGTGAGCTTGGCCAGCTCGGGCAGCAGCGTGTCGTCGATGTCGGAGAAGTCCAGCACCAGGAACGGCTTCGCGTCCATCCGGTTCGGCGCGTCCAGGTCCGTGTAGAACTCGTACACCTCGCCGTTGGTCAGGATCGCGATCCGCGCGTTGGTCACCGCGAAGTACCGGAACAGCTGGGAGGCGTGTTCGATGCGCAGCGGGTCCCGGACCTTCTTGACCTCGATCAGCACCTGCACCTGACCGCCGTGCACGATGGCGTAGTCGATCTTCTCGCCCTTTTTGGTGCCCACATCCGCGGTGAACTCCGGGATGACCTCGGACGGGTTGAACACGTCGTAGCCGAGCACTGTGCTGATGAACGGCATGACAAAGGCGTTCTTCGTCGCCTCTTCCGTCTCGATGTCCGCCTTGTGCTTGCGGATCTTCAGCGCGAGCGCCTGTGCTCTGTCCGCGATCTCCATGACCACGCCTTCCGACTCCGACGGCCTGCCGCATGTGCGCTCTCACATCGATGGCAGTCGGTGATCCGTTACGTGCGCTGTGCGACCGGGGCGGGTGTGCTTGAAACCGACTTTCGGTGTGTCTGTGAGCGTGACTCGCGGAGGGGTTGTGAGCTGCGTCCCGGTGGGGATTGTCGGACCCATGAGGTACGGTTCGGGCGATTTGGCACCATGTGTTCCGAGGGGGGACAGTGACTGGGTTACGCATGCTCGCGGTCGTGGGGGTGACGGCCGCGCTGGCGGTGTCGCTGCTGCCGGGGACGGCGGTGGCGGCGGGGCCGCAGGCGGCGTCGGCGGGGGCGACTTTTGTCTCGGTGACGCCGAAGCGGCTGCTGGACACGAGGACGAGCCGCAAGGTGGGGGCGGAGGACTACGTCCGGCTGGACCTGAAGAGCGTGGTGCCGGCCAACACGACGGCGGTGGTGTTCAACCTGACGGGCACGAACCCGACGGACACGACGACGGTGCGGGCGACGCCGACGCTGGCGGGGGATGCGGCGGGGGCGTCCAACCTGAACCTGGCGCCGGGGGAGACCCGGGCCAACCTGGTGACCGTCGCGATCGGACGGGCGGACTGGGCGGGCGGGGTGTACCTGACCAACCACACGGGCTCGGTGGATCTGATCGCGGACCTGGCCGGCTACTACGTGGACGACAACTCCGGCGCGCGGTACACCTCGATCAGCCCGACGCGGGTGCGGGACACGCGCAACAGCGGCGGCCCGGTGGGCCCGAACGGCACGATCTCGGTGGACCTGTCGAACGTCCTGCCGAGCACGGCCAAGGCGGTCACGTTCAACCTCACGGGCGTGAGCCCGGATGCGGCAACGGTGATCACGGCCTGGCCGCACGGCACGACGCAGCCGGCGGTGTCCAACCTGAACCTGGTGCCCGGCGACATCCGGCCCAACCTGGTCACGGTCGCGGTGGGCCCGGACCGTGTGGTGGACCTGAACAACCTGGCCGGCAACGTGGACCTGGTGGTGGACGTCGCCGGCTACTACGCGACGGACCGCGGTGACGCGTACTTCACGCTGTCGCCGACGCGGGCCACGGACAGCCGCACGGGGCCGTCGTTCGGTCCGGGCGAGTCGCGGGCGGTCGATCTGACGCCGTGGCTGCCGGCCTCGGCCAAGGCCGTGGTCTACAACCTGACCGCCACCAACACGACGTGGTCCACCTTCGTCACCGCGTACCCGGCCGGCACGTCCGTGCCGGACGCCTCCAACCTGAACCTGGTGCCCGGGCAGACTGCGTCCAACCTCGCGGTCACGCAGCTCGGCGCGGGCGGGCAGTTGGCGCTGCGCAACGCCTACGGCCGGGTCGACCTGATCTCGGACATCGCCGGCTACTTCGGCCCCGCGCCGGCCCCGTGCGCCGGCTCGTGCCTGTACGCCTTCGGCCGCAACGACTACGGCCAGCTCGGCGACGGCACCGCACCACGTACCGGTCCCGCGGCGTCGGCCAAGTGCCCGGCCTGTCGCGGTCAAGCAGGTCGCCGGCAGCATGGACGCCGGCTACGCGCTGCGCCAGGACGGCACGGTGTGGTCGATCGGCCGCACGGGCGAGACGAGCGGCCTCAGCCCGCAGCCGACGCAGGTCCGCGGCCTGGACAACGTCGCCTCCATCACCGGCGGCCACCGCGCCGGCTTCGCCGTCAAGGGCGACGGCACAGTGTGGCAGTGGGACAACACGATGACCGCGTCCCAGGTGCGCGGCCTGTCGGAGGTCACGCAGGTGAGCGGCAGCTCGGTCTCGCACCTCGCGCTGCGCCGCGACGGCTCGGTGTGGCGGTGGAGCGACCTCGACAACAACCCGGCCCCGGTGCAACTGCCGGGCCGGTTCATCGGGGTCGCCACGGACGGCGTGTCCTACTTCGTGGTTCGCGACGACCACACGGTGTGGGCGTGGGGCTCGAACTACGGCGGCGGGCTGGGTGTGGGCTCCACCGAGTCGAACGTCAGCCAGCCCACGCAGGTCGTCGGGCTGGACTCGGTGACCAAGGTGGCGGTGTCCCGCAACCAGTCGACGTACGCGATCAGGTCGGACGGCACGCTCTGGGCGTGGGGCAGCGTCTTCCTGGGCGGCCAGGACTACCCGTCGGGCGGCCCGTACACGTACAGCGCGCCGAAGCAGGTGCCCACACTGTCCAATGTGGTCGACGTGGCCGGCAGCGGCTGGAACTACGCGCTCGCGCTGACCGCCGACGGCACGGTCTGGGCCTGGGGTTCGCTTTCCTTCGCCGACGCCCTCCGCACGCCGGACATGCAGCCCACCCAGAGTCCGTCCAAGGTGCCCGGCCTGGACGGGCTGCACGTCAGCGGCATCGCCGCCGGCGGCTACCAGGGCTACGTGGTGGCCAGCAGCTGAGGTAGCGGCTCACTGTGCAGCACGGTGAGCCGGGTATTGCCCGCGTCAGCGAGGAGGCGTCGCATTACAGACCGGTTTTGATTTTGTGTTGATCTCGCAGACGGGGTAGTGATATCGATGTAACGCATCGTCGTGGTTCGTCAGCTCTATCGCGAGACTTTTGATTACTTCCTAACGCCCCGCGGGGACTATTTTGTCTCTAACCGTATGTTATTCAGAGTATCTCGCCGCCGCCAGAAAGATGGAACGTGGCCGCTAAATTTCGATGGAATCTCACCTACATTCCATAAACCGCTGTCGGACACACATGACGCGGAAGTGGTCTGCTAACGGAGAAGACAGGTCCCGTCCTCGTGCGGGAGCCCGGTCGCGATGCCGGCCTTCGACAAATGCTTGGCCACGGCCGTGAATCGCGCGTCGTCGAGCACGATCCCGACGCTGTCGGGGTGCTGCTGGGCGGCGTGCAGCACGGCCACCAGTTCGACCAGGACGTCCTCGCAGGCGACGGTGGCCAGCGCGCCGGGCACGTGCCGGCCGGAGACGGTCGGCGGCAGGTCGTCGGCGATGGCCGGCAGCAGGGCGTTCGCCACCTCGATGATCTCCCGCGGCACCCGGAAGCTGGTGGTCAGCCGGACCAGGTCGGTGGTCACGCCCAGGTGCGCGGCCACCGCCTCCCAACTGCCGGCGGCCCACGGCGTGGTGCGCTGGGCCATGTCGCCCAGCAGCGTCGCGGAACCCGCGCAGCGGCGCATGATCGCCCGCAGCTGGATCGGCGACAGGTCCTGTGCTTCGTCGATCACCACGTGCCCGTAGCGGTCGGGCGGGTTCATCAGGCCGGCGATCTCGTCGATCAGGAACCGGTCGGCCGGCGACCACTTGGCCCGCCCCGCCGACACCGGAATCACCGGCCACAGCAGGGAAGCCTGCTCCTCGTCGGTCAGCACGCCGTCGGCCGCCCGGTGCAGGGCGTCGGCGTCGGAGAGCAGCGTGAACAGCACCTGGGCCGGCGTGACGTTCGGCCACACGCTGTTGGCCAGGTCCCGCAACGACTTCGCCCGCAGCAGCCGCTTCGCCTCGCCGTCGGTGAGGGCGTGGCCGCGCTCCTCCAGGCTGCGGCGGACCTGGCTGACGGCCCGTTCGAGCAGGTGTTCCCGGGCCCGGGCCAGCGGCACCTGCCGGTCGATCAGATCCGAGCACAGCTCGGTTACCGCGTACGGCGTGATCCGCACGTACGGGCTGGTCTCGCGCACCACAACGTCGTCGGCAGGCAGCCGCAGCCCGGACCACACCGCCCGGCGCAGCACCTCGGCCATCCGCGCGTCGCCCTTCAGCGCGGCGATCTCCGGCGCCTCGACCACGGTTTTCTTGCGGTCGGCCACCAATCCGTCGACCGAGCTGTGCACCACCTGGCTCTCGCCCAGCGTGGGCAGCACCCGGGAGATGTAACGGACGAAGGTGTCGTTCGGGCCCACCACCAGCACGCCCTCCCGGCGCAGCCGGCTGTGCTCGTACAGCAGATAGGCGGCCCGGTGCAGGCCGACCGCCGTCTTCCCGGTGCCCGGCCCGCCCTGCACGATCAGGGTGCTGGCCAGCTCGGTGCGGACGATCTCGTCCTGGTCGGGCTGGATGGTGGCCACGATGTCGCGCATCGGGCCGTAGTGGGTGCGCTCGATCTCGGCGATGACCAGCCGGCTCAGGCCGGTGTCCTCGGTCAGCGGCTCGTCGTCGAAGCTGGTCAGGGTGACGCCGTCGAACCCGAACCGGCGCCGCCGGGTCACGTCCATCCGGTCGGACGGGCTGGCCCGGTAGAACCGGGCCGCCATGTCGGTACGCCAGTCGATCACCACCGGCTCGTCGCGCTCGTCGCTGACGTAGCGGCGCCCGATGTAGCACGGTTTCGGCTCCGGGCCGTCGATCCGGCCGAAGAACAGCGGCGACTCGTTGGCGTCGCGGAGCTGGTCGGCCCGCCACTCCAGCCACTCGACCATCAGCTCGTCGCCGGCCCGGCGGCGCGCCCGCTCGGCCAGCTCGCGCAGCTGCTCGCGGCTCTGTTTCAGGCACACGTGCGCGTGGTCCAGATAATTCCGTTCGGACAGCAGTTCCTGTTCGGCGGTCACGGCTTCCCCCTCGTCCGCATTCGCGGCGGGCGAGAATACCCGGGGGAAGCCGTGACCGTAAACCGAATTAGCCTCAGCGCTGCAGGCCGGTGACGATGCCGTCGACCGCCTTGCCGAGCTGGCCGTACTTCTGGGTGTACGGCACCGGGTACACGCCGGGCGGGTCGGCCGGCCGGTTCACGTCCACGTAGTCGGTGCCGAGGTTGCAGAACACGACCACGATGTAGTTCCGCTTGGCCTTGCCGGGCAGCGAGTGCACGATGGCGGCGTCGCTGCCGGTGGTGTCGACTCAGCCGGTCTTGTGCGCCATGGTGACCTCGGCGGCGGCGTTGCAGGGCCGGACGTCCTGCCCGTAGTACAGCCCGCCGACGTCCATGGTGCCGTCGTCCGGGTTGATCCAGCGCTGCGGGGTGACCTGCGGAATGCCCGGCGCGGGATAGTCCCGGCCGCACCAGTTGGTGGTGGACAGCATCTCGTTGTGCCCCTGGTTGCCCAGCGTCTTGAGGTAGAGCTGCCGGGCGGACGCGCTGAGCACGTCGCGCGTGACGCGGGAGCCGTCGGCGTTGGTCCACAGCGTGCCGGGGCCGCCGTTGACGATGAGCAGCAGCTTGGCGGTGTCGACCGAGCTCATGTTGGAGCCGATCCAGTGGCCGCCGTTGTTCGGGTCGGTGCCGGTGATCATCAGCGTCGACATGCCCAGCTGCCTGAACGTGGCGTTCAGGGTGTCGATGTAGTTCTTGTCGTGCAGCAGCTTGATCAGCGCGCAGGTCGACTCGTTGCGCGACATGGTGATCATCTCGTCGAAGTACTGCCGGATCGGCTCGCTGGTGGCCTCGCCGCAGGTGGGGTTGATCGTCACCGGCCGGTAGTCGTACACCGAGTCCAGGTCGATCACGTGCTGGTCGGACAGCCGCATGATGCCGAAGCCGACCATCAGCTTCAGCACCGAGGCCGGGTAGGGCGAGCTGAAGTCCAGCGCGGCGTTCTCACGGCCGGGCAGCACGTCCCGGGTGCCCTTGCCGCCGTTGGCGTCCCACTCGTCGTCGTCCCACCACCGGTAGCGCACCTGGTCGGTGGCCAGCGCGCGCTGGTTGAGCGGCACGGTGACGCCGTGCGGGTACTGCGGGCTGAGCAGCACGTCGGCCATGGCGGTGGGCCGCCCGGCGTCGTCGAGCTCGATCACGGCGGCGTCCATGTTGGGCGTCTGGTGGATCGGCTGCGGCGTGGCCATCGGCCCGAACACGCGCTTGGCCACTGGCATCGTGGTGGGGTCGTACTTCTCCGCCACGGCCGCGTGCCGGGACTGCCCGTTCGGCTCCGGCGGCGTGAGGTCGATGACGTCCTTGAAGTTCTGGGCGTCCACGGCCTGCCGCAGCGAGTCGGCGAGCCGGGTGCTGGCGCCCGAAGGCGCCGCCTGCGCGGCCACACCGCCGAACAGCACGGCGCTGACCGCGAGTGCGGTGGCAGCCGCGCGCCGTCCTCGGAACAAGGTCACGTTCGTCTCCCACAGGTTTGGTTCTGACGCCACCGTTGTATCCGAAGAGGATTGTTCGGTGTCGGAGAACCCGCGGAAAACAACGGATGTCAACGCAGAAGTTGCCCGAACACCGTGCTGAAGAAGTCGTCGAGGGGCTGGTCGTTCTTGACCACCTTGGAGCGCAGCAGGGCGCCTTCCCAGGCGTCGAGGATGTAGCGGCCGAGCACGTCCAGGTCGGCGTCGGTGCTGGTCTCGCCGGCTTCCCGGGCCGCCCGCAGCGTGGCGGAGATGCCCTCGGCCCAGCCTCCGAGGCTGGCTCGCACCTGGGCCCGCATGGGTTCGCTGTGGTCGGCGAGCTCCTCGCCCATGTTGCCGATCATGCAGCCGCGCGTGTAGCCGTTGCCGACGAGCACGTCGCCCATGATTCGGAATTGGGCCCGCAGCTTCTCCAGGGGCGTCAATTCTGGATCGATGACCGAGTTCCACTCGGCTTCGGCCGTGTACTTGGCCACCACTTCGACGGCGAGGTCCTCCTTGCTCTTGAAGTGGTTGTAGAACGAGCCCTTGGGCACGCCGGCGGCCCGCGTGATGGTGTCCACCGAGCACGCGGCGAAGCCGATGCGGTGGAACTCGCGGAGCGCGGTCTCCACGATGACGTCCCGGACGCTGTGACGCGGCATCCCTCCAATATGACTAGTCGTCTTGGCCGGTGTCAAACGGGGTTCGGGTGAGAATGGCCGCATGACCGACCTGCTCCCCGTCGAGCCCCTGACCCGGCTGCGCGAGCGGCGCAGCGCCAAGTGGCGCACGTACGGCCCCGAGGTGCTGCCCCTGACCATCGCCGAGATGGACTTCGCCCTGCCCGACGCCGTCAAGACCGTGCTGGCGGCGGCGGTCGAGCGCTCGGACACCGGCTACGCCATGCCCACCGACGGCCTCGGCGAGGCCCTGGCCGGCTTCGCCGAGCGGCGCTGGGGGTTGCGGATCGACCCGGCGGCGGTCACCGCGGCCACCGACGTCAGCACCGGCGTCGTCGAGATGCTGCGGCTGTTCACCACGCCCGGCGACCGGGTCGTGATCAACACGCCCGTGTACCCGCCGTTCTTCGACTGGCTGAACGAGGCCCGCGCCGAGCTGCACGAGGTGCCGCTCAAGGACGGCTGGCAGCTCGACCTCCCCGCCCTCGACCGGGCGTTCGCCACCGGGCCGGCCGCCTTCGTGCTGTGCAACCCGCAGAACCCGGTCGGCCGCGTCCATACGGCCGAGGAGCTGGCCGCCGTCGTCGACCTGGCCACCCGCCACGGCGTGCCGGTGATCAGCGACGAGATCCACGCCCCGCTGGTCCTGCCCGGCGCGACGTTCACGCCGTTGCTGTCCGTGCCCGGCGCGGCCGAGATCGGCGTCTCGGTGATGTCCGGCAGCAAGGCCTTCAACCTGGCCGCCCTCAAGTGCGCCATGATCGTCACGGCCTCGCGGCGCATGGCGGATGTCGTGGCGAAGCTGCCGCCGGACACCCGCTGGCGCACCGGGCACTTCGGCGTCCTGGCCTCGACCGCCGCCTATACGCACGGCGACGCCTGGCTCGACCGGCTGCTGCTCACCCTGGACGACCGCCGCTCGCTGCTGACCAAGCTGATCCACGACCGGCTGCCCTCGGTGAGCTGGCGTCCGCCGCAGGCGACCTACCTGGCCTGGCTCGACTGCCGCAGCTCGGGCAGCGGAACCGCGCCGCGTGACCTGTTTCTCGGCGCCGGAGTGGCACTGGAGCCGGGAACGAGGTTCGGTGAGCACAGCGGCTACGTCCGGTTGAACTTCGGCACCAGCGCCGAGGTCCTGGAGCTGGCCGTCGACAGGATGGCGAGTGCTCTCTGACGGTGAACTGGTCCGGGCCGCGCGCGGCGGCGACGTCGGCGCGCTCGGCCTGCTGCTGACCAGGCACGAAGCAGGACACACTTCAGGCTTTTGTACGATGTAGTACGAGGATGCTGGGGTATGCATCAAGTATAATTAAGTGATGAAGCGCTTGTTGGAATGTTCTTAACCAATGTTCCCGGTTTAGGTGATATTATCGTAGCATACCGGCTTTAAAACTCATAACCTAAGTGAGGCTTTGGGGGTGCGCTATCGAAAAACCATGTGGAAAATGTAACCCCCCGACTTGGTCTCATGCCTACAGCCGGTATGATGAGATATGATGGCGAAGCTGTGCGGCTTTTACACCCTTTCCTCCTGATCAACTAGGCAGCGGATCCCCGATTTGATAAGAAAGAGCTACTAGAGCTGACGAATTCTAATGCTCAACTTTGGCAATACATAGCGTGCTGGAAAGTAAGAACCCCTGTAACGCTGCTTGTCGCATCCTTAGGTCGGGCCGGCTATGGTCTCCGAGTCAAACATAGAAAGTGGCACTAGGAAAGTGGGAGTAACGAGCACACGACTGCACCCCCTAGTGTGCCTTATACGGTTGGAGATGATCATAGGAACGGATGTCCCGTATTCAATAATTCCATCCGCAGTCGACGCAGTGGTCTTTAGCTCTGATATCGTTTTGATCCTAAGTGTGCTGTTGCGCTACTTCACGGACGTCAACTCGTACGAGCAGATCGCCGCCATCCTGGAGGTGCCGGTCGGCACCATCCGCAGCCGGCTCAACCAGGCCCGCGGCAAGCTGGCCGAGGCGTTGCGGGCCACCGCCGACCACGCCCACGTCGACGCCGGCGCGGTCAACGCCGCCTCGGCCCGTGAGGCCGTCGAGACGCTGGAAGTGGCCGAACAGGGCGACTTCCCGGCGCTGGTGGCCGACCGCTGGCTGCCCGAGACCGAGTTCATCGCCGGCAACGGGCTGATTCGCGGCGGCCGCGACCTGCTCACGTTCGGCATGGACAAGGACCTGACCGAGGGCGTGCACCAGCGGTTCGTGCAGGCCGTCGAGGGCCGGGACGTGACCATCTGGACCATGGACCTGATCAGCCCGCCCGACGACCCCGAGCACTGCCCGCCCGGCGTGGTCTGGGTGATGACCCGCCGCGAGGGTCGCTTCGCCAGGATCCGCCTGTTCCATCCGGTGTGACCGCCGTCACCCGAATCGGATCGAACTTTCCGTGCGCCGCCGAATCGTGTGGGCATGACCCTCACCACGCACGTCGTCGAGCTGGACGGCGTCAAGCAGCGCTACCACATGGCCGGCAGCGGCCCCATCTGCGTCGCCCACTCCGGCGGCCCCGGCATCGCCTGGGAGTCCCTGCGGATGCGGCCGCTCGAAGAGCACCTGACCATGGTCTACGTCGAGCCGATCGGCACCGGCGAGTCCGGGCGGCTGGCCGACGACGCCGGCTACACGCTCGACAACTACGTGCGCTACCTGCACGCCGTGGTCCAGGACCTGGACACCGGCCCGGTCGTGCTGCTCGGCCACTCGCACGGCGGCTTCGTCGCTCTCAAGTACGCGCTGGCCCATCCCGTCGAAGCGCTCGTGCTCTACGACACCTCGCCCGTGACCGGGGCGGAGTTCTTCGGCGACGCCGTCGCCAACCTCCAGCACGCCGGCAACGAGATCCTCGCCGCGTTCACCTCGCAGCACGCCGCGATGACCGACGAGGAGCTGACCGGAGTGCTCCAGACCATCCTGCCGGCCTACTTCGCCGACTGGCGGGTGGAGTTCGAGTCCTTCCGGGCGGCGTGCAAGATCTGGAGCGCGCCCTCCCGGGGCCAGGACGTGCCCTACGACGTCCGCGACCGGCTGCCCGAGATCACCGCGCCGGCCCTGGTGATCGTCGGCGACAAGGACCCCATCTGCGGCCCGCCGTGGGCCCGCCAGCTGCACCAGGGCCTGCCGTCGTCCCGGCTGCGGCTGATCGAGCAGTGCGGCCACATCGCGCACGTGGAGCGGCCGGAGGTGTTCTACCCCGAGGTGCTCAAGTTCCTGTCGTGACTTTCCTGTCGTGACGTCGGTCGGCGGGACGCTGCCCAGTGTTCAGCGTCCCGCCACTGGTCCTCGTCGCCGGTCACGTTCCAGGATCGTCGGATGACCCGCTTCGGCGTGTACCTGACCGCACTGACCACCGCCTCCGCCCTGATCGCGAGCCCGGCGGCGAGCCAGCCGTTCGCGAGCTCGGTGTTCCTGGCCACGCACAACAGCTACTCCGGCAACGTGGACGGGGCCAAGAACTCCATCCCGTACCAGCTCGACCACGGCGTCCGGTTCATCGAGCTCGACGTGCACGACAACGACTACGCCGCCAACCACGACTACTCCATCGGGCACGGCGGGCCCGGGGACCGGGTCGACCACGCCGGCAATCCCGCGTCCAACCTGCTGCACGACTGGCTCGCGGTCATCGCCGGCTGGTCCGCCGCGCATCCCACGCACGCGCCGCTGGTCGTCATGCTCGACCTCAAGGACGACCTCACCGACAACTACAGCTTCGCCGCCGGCAACCTGACCGCTGTGAACCAGGAACTCCAGTCCGCCTTCGGTTCGAGCATCCTGCACCCGGCCGACTACGTCGGTACGCCGTCGGTCGACTCCCTGCGCGGGCGTGTCCTGCCGCTGCTGTCCGGCGACGCCGGCACCCGCACCGAGTACAAGCGGGACGTCGGCTATCACCCCGCGGTGGCGATCAACAGCCACGGCCAGATCGTCGAGGTCCACGACTCCGGCGCCGGCGCACTCTGGTACTGGACCGGCACTGTCGCCGCCGACGGCACCGTGACCTGGCTTCGCCACGGCAAATACGACAGCGGCACCACTCCCGCCGTCGCACTGAACGACGCCGGCCAGCTCGTCGAGGTGCACCAGTCGTAGACCGCCAGCACCCTCTGGTACCACGTCGGGCAGCTGGGTTCCGACGGCGAGATCACCTGGCAGGCCAGCCACCAGTACGACAGCGGCGTCACGCCCACGGTCGCCTTCAGCGGGAGCGGCCTGGTGGAGATCCACAAGAGCCAGAGCAGCAGCCAGAACTGGACCTGGAACGGCACGTTGTCGGGCAACACCGTCTCCTGGACCGGCAACGCCAAGACCTCCAACGCCCTGCTGCCCAAGGCTTCCGCCTCCGCCGCCGGCCGCAGCATCTCCGTCTACACCGGCGCCGACGGCCCCACCGAGGCCCAGACCCTGCGCTACAGCACTTCCGGCGTCACCGGCGGCCGCATCCGTTACCAGCAGACCGCTTTCGACGAGTTCCAGGCCGGCGACAGCGCCACCCTGCAGCAGGGCGCTCTCTTCTATGCCGCCACCGCAACGAATTCGTCGTTCATCGTCTCCGCCCGCCAGTCCGGCCACCTCGTCCGCGGCTGGGACTTCGACTCCGCCTCCGACGCCACCACCCCGTTGGCCAACTACCCGGCCTCGAACACCCCTTGGGCCCCTTGGTACCAGTCCCTGACCGCCGACGCCGTCCAGTAACCCCCCATGCAGGGAAGGACGCCTTACCCTCGTTCAACGCGGGTAAGGCGTCCTTCCCTGCATCATCAAGGGCCCTCGACCTGGCGGGCGCGGCTGGGGGCGACGCGGGGCGGCTCGTTCGGCATCTTCGGGTACACGGGCGGCCAGGGCGCGTCCATCAGCCCGGCGGCCATGTCCCGCTCGGACCGCTCCAGCAACGGCTCCAGGGACTGCGGCGCATCGTTCATCTCGGCCCAGGCATCGCCCTGCGACGCCAACAACGCCGGCACGGTCTGAATGGTCAGGGCATCCGGGTCAACGTCGGGCAGCCGATCCCACGCGATGGGGGTCGACACCTGACCGCCGACCCGCGGCCGCGCGCACCAGGCCCCGAAAACGGTCTTGTGCGGGGCGTTCTGGTTGAAGTCGACGAACACCCGTTGGCCCCGCTCCTCCTTCCACCACTTGGCGGTGATCAACGAAGGGTGTCGGCGCTCCAGCTCGCGGGCCAGGGCGACGGCCCCGGCCCGCACCTGGTAGCCGTCCCACCGCTCGGCCAGCCGGACGTAGATGTGCAGGCCACGGGAGCCGGTGGTCTTGAGGTACGCCGTGATGCCGCACTCCGCCAGGAAATCCCGCACCAACAGCGCCGCCTCGGCGATCTGGGCGAAGCCGATGCCGGGGGAGGGGTCGAGGTCGATGCGGAGCTCGTCGGTGACCTCCGGGTTGGCGGCATGGACGGGCCACACGTGGAAGCCGAGGCAGCCGATGTTCACCGCCCACAACACATGCGCGAGATCGGCGGCCACCAGGGCGTCGCTGGTCGTGCCGTTGGGCGTGGAGACGACGGTGGTCTGCAGCCACGGCGGCGCGGACTTGGGCACCCGCTTCTGGAAGAAGGACTTGCCGCTGGCGCCGTCGGGATAACGCTCCAGCAGCAACGGCCGCCCGCGCACGGTGTCGAGGAACGGCCCGGCGACGGCCTGGTAGTACTGGACCAGGTCGAGCTTGGTCGCCCCGATCTTGCCGAAGAACACCTTCTCCGGATGGGTGATCTCCACGCCCTCGACGATCATGTCCGGAACAGCGCCTTCAACTCGGCCGGGGCGATCTGGTCCAGCTGCGAGTAGGTGCACGACTCGGGCGTCCGGTCGGGGCGGAACCGGACCAGCCGCCCGCCGTGCCGCAGCCGCCCGGCCATCACGTGCTCGTACCGGACCTCGGCCACCAGCTCGGTCCGCAGCGGCTCCCAACTGAGGTCCTTGCCCGCGCTCCACCGGCTCTGCCCGCCCGGCATCCGCCCGCCGGCCTCGGACTGCGCCACGGCCCAGTCCCGCCACGGATGCGTCTCCAGGGCGTTCTCCCGCAACGGGGCCAGCTCGTCGACGAGCTCCTTGCGCCGGGCGGCGGTCATGCTGCTGGCCACGCCGACGTGGTGCAGCGTGCCCTCGTCGTCGTACAGCCCGAGCAGCAGCGACCCGACGCCGTTTCCGTCCTTGTGCCACCGGAATCCGGCCACCACGCAGTCGGCGGTCCGCTCGTGCTTGACCTTCCACATCACCCGCTTGTCCTGCTCGTACGGCAGATCGCCGGGTTTGGCCATCACGCCGTCGAAGCCCGCGCCCTCGAACCGGGTGAACCAGTCCCGCGCGACGTCCGGGTCACGGGTCAGCGGCGTGATGTGGATACGCGCGAGATCTCCGCCGATCGCGCCCTCCAGCAGCTCCCGCCGCCGCGTGAACGGCTCCTCCATCAGGTTGTCGTCGCCCAGCGCGAGCAGGTCGAACGCCACGAAGCTGGCCGGCGTCTCCGCCGCCAGCTTGCGCACCCGCGACGCCGCCGGGTGCAGCCGGTTCTGCAGCGTGTCGAAGTCCAGGCCGTCGCCGGTGACCACGACGATCTCGCCGTCCACCACGCACCGCGGCGGCAGCACCTCCAGCAACAGATCGACCAGCTCCGGGAAGTACCGGGTCAGCGGTCGGTCGTTGCGCGAGCCGAGCTCCACCTCGTCGCCGTCGCGGAACACGATGCAGCGGAAGCCGTCCCACTTGGGCTCGAACAGCAGCCCCTCGGCGGTCGGCACTTCGTGCACGGCCTTGGCGAGCATCGGCCGCACCGGGGGCATCACTGGAAGGTCCACAGCCGGTCACGATAGGGCGTGACCGGCCGTATCGCCTGGTGACAGCGCTGTCAGAGCTCAGAGTGACCGGTCTGGTCCAGTTGCGTGTCCGCCACCGGCCGGCTGGTGGTCACCCGGAAGTCGGACACGTCGTCCAGCACGAAGGTCGGCGTTCCCGGGGCCTTGTCCGCCTTGACGTGGTGGAAGTCGGCGTCGACGACGTCCCGCAGCGCGAACGCGGGCCGCAGGTCCTGCTGCTCGTAGCGGACCTCGACGTTGTCCAGGGTGACGCCGTCGACGTGCCGGAGGAAGAAGCCGAACGCCGGCAGCGGGCCGAACATGCTCGGCTCGGGGTAGGCGTTCTCCACCTCGGGCGGGTTCTCCGGGATGCCGTTCATGGTCAGCCCGCCGACCATGTGGTGGCGCACGTTGCTGATCCGCACGTCCTCGATGCGGTGGCCCGGAATGCCGGCGATGGCCGACGGGTAGCGCGGGTCGGAGTTGTGCGCGATGACGTTGGCGATGCTGACCCGGCGCAGCGTGCCGACCGGTATCCCGGCGGGGCCGCGCATGCGGGAGCCGAGCCGGAAGAAGATCGGCATCTGCACGTCGCGCATGGTGATGTTGCTGACCGTGATGTCCTCCAGCGCGCCGCCGTCCACGGTCTCGAAGGCCAGGCCGCGGCAGTGCTCGAAGACCACGTTGGAGATGGCGATGTTCTTGAAGCCGCCGTTGGACTCGGTGCCGCACTTGATCCGGCCCGTGCGGCCGAACGCGGCCGTCTTGTACGTGCCGTCGACCAGTGTGCCCAGGTCGTAGCCGCTGACGAAGCAGTTGTCGATGGTGACGTTCTCGGTGTCACGCACGTAGCCGAGCGCGTACGAGCTCTTCAGCACGATCGCGTCGTCGGCCGGGGAGTTCACGGTGGTGTTGGAGATCCGCACGTTTTTGCAGCAGTCGATGTCGATGCCGTCGCGGTTGGTGTCGATCACGACGTTGTCGATGCGGAAGTTGTCCACGCCGGTGGGCAGGATGCAGAAGTGCCCGCCGTTGACCATGGTGACGTCCCTGATCACCACGTTGCGGCACAGCTTGAGCGCGATGGCCTTGTTGCCCTGCAACGGCTGCGACTCCTGGCTGCCCCCGCTGACCAGGCCCTCGCCGTCGATGGTGCCCGGCCCGCCGATGGTCACGTTGACCAGGTTCTCGCCCCAGATCAGGCTGTTGTGCCAGTGGCTGTGCCCGAAGTCCTGGTAGCTGTTGCCGGCGCCGGGCTGCTCGGCCGGATCGTAGCCCCTGCCGTTCGCCGGCGCCGCCGCCAGCAGCGTGGCGTTGTGCGCGAGGTAGAGCGCCACATTGCTCTTGAGGTGCACGGAGTAGCTGGCGTACGTGCCGGCCGGGAAGAACACCGTCCCGCCGTGCTTGGCGGCCGCGTCGACGGCGCGGTTGATCGCCGCGGTGTCGATCGTGACGCCGTCGCCACGGGCGCCGAACTCCGTGACGTCGAACAGTTTCGCGGCCGGCCTGGCCGGCTCCGCGGCGGCGGTGCCGGCCAGCGGCAAGGCCATCCCGGCCGCGCCCGCGGCCCCCAGCGTGACGATGCGACGACGACTCACCCGGTCCATGTGACGGAGGCTACAAACGTTTACATCCTGTTTCAATAGGCCGTTCGCAACGGTAGCCGGGAGACACCTGTCATGGTCGGCGACGGCAGCGGTATCGGCGGGTCGGCCGGGTCGGTGCGCAGCACCGGAAAGCGGTCGAGCAGCAGGTTCAGCGCGATCCGGCCCTCCAGCCGGGCCAGCGGCGCGCCCAGACAGAGTGGACGCCCCGGCCGAACGACAGGTGCGGGTTGGGGTCACGGGTCGGGTCGAACTCGTCCGGACGGGCGAACACCCGTGGGTCCCGGTTGGCCGCGCGCGGCCACAACAGCACCATCTGGCCGGCCGGGATGACCTGTCCGCCCAGTTCGACCTCGGCCTTGGTGACCCGGGCCAGCAGGGTGAACGGGGGCCGCAGCCGCAGCGACTCCTCGATGGCCCCCGGCGGCAGCGGTCGGTCCGCGCGGATTCTCGCGGCCTGCTCGGGATGTTCGTCCAGGCACAGCACGGTGTTGCCCAGCAGCATCGTCGTGGTGATGTGCCCGGCGAGCAGCAGCAGCGTCGCGAAGTTGACCACCTGGCCGTCGGTCAGGCGCTCCCCGTCCACCTCGGCCCGGACCAGCTCGGTCAGCAGGTCCTGGCGCGGCCGGGCCCGTCGCTCGTTGGCGTGCCGTTTGAGGTAGTCGACCATCGGCTGGACATCCCGCGCCAGCTTCTCGAAACGCCGGGCCTGATCACCGTTCTCGTCCTTGGCCGTGAACCCGATGTCGTCGGTCGTCAGGACCTCCGCCCATTTTCGGAACAGGTCCCGGTCGCTCGCCGGCACGCCCAGCAACTCGGCGATGACGATCGCCGGCAGCGGATGGGCCAGCTGAGACACCAGTTCCAGGTCGCCGTCCACGTCGTCGAGCAACTCGGTGGTCAGCGCCGCGATGCGTGGCTCAAGGCCGGCCACGACCGGTGCGTTCGTCGAGCTGGACGGTGGCGTTGTCGGTGGTGGTCATGGATTTCACGGTGGCCGGGGCCGGTTGTGCGGCGGTTTCACGGGGTGTCAACTACGCATATGTGGGTATGTGATGGGGTGGTGGCGGTGATGACAATGCCCGCGTGGCGTTGATCAGGATCGGTACGGCGCCAGCGCCGCGACTGACGGAGACCTTCACCCTGCCCCTGCCGGACGGCGGCCTGCACAGCGTCGTCGTGCTGCCCGACGGCGACACCTGCGTGGTCAGCGCCGAGAACGACGGCACGCTCTACCTGGTGTCGTTGGCCGAGGGGCGGGCTTTCGACCGGCTCGTCGGGCATGTGGGGCCGGTGAACAGCCTGGCGCTGGCCGACGCCGGCCGGCTGCTGCTGTCGGCGTCCGACGACGAGTTCATCCGGGTGTGGGACACGCGGACGTGGCAGACCGTCACCGTGCTGGCCGGGCACAGCGAGTACATCCGCTCCGTCGCCGCGCAGGGCATGGTCGCCGTGTCCGGCGGGGAAGATCGCACCGTACGGGTGTGGGACCTGGGTTCGGCCACCTGTATGGCCGTCTTCGACGACCATGTGTCCAGTGTGGACCATGTCGCCGTCAGTCCGGACGGGGCGATCGCCGCCTCGGCCGGGCGGGACAACCAGGTCCTGTTGTGGGACCTGGACGGCCTGCGGCTGTCCCGGGAGCTGTACGGGACGCCCCAGTTCATCCGGGAGATGCCGAACACGGGGTGGATGGGGGACACGTGGATCCTGTGTGGACGGAACGACACCGGCCGGGGGCATGAGGAAGCGCCGACGGCGTTGCTGTTCGGCGACTCCTGCCTGTACACGGCGGCCGGCGAGGTGATCCGCTGGGATCTCGCCGATGACTCCGAGGTCGCCCGGTTTCCTCGGCAGGGATTCATCAACACTCTTGGCGTGTATGGGGAATTCGTCGCCGCCGGGTCGCTGCACGGGATACGCGTGTGCGGCAAGGACGGGGTGCTGGCGACGTTCGGGGTGGAAACCGGGCGGGTCGTCGATCTCGCCTACCTGCCCGATGGCCAGCTGGTGACCGCCCATGAGCGCGGTTCCCTCAAGCTGTGGCCCGTCCTGCGTGGCGATGAACAGGACGGCGGCCGGCACCACTCGAACGTCACCGACATCGTCACGTCCGACGACGGCTCGTTGGCCGCCAGCCTCAGCCTGACCGGCGAGGTTCTGTTGTGGGACGTGGCTTCCGGCGCAGTCATCGCCGTTGTCGACAGCAGCGATGTGCCGTGCCAGCCGGTGTTCCTGCCCGACGGCACCTTGGTGGTCGCCGAGCGCGCCAAGCTGCATCTGGTGTCACGGGACGGAAGCCAGCGGATCCTGCTGCCGGCTGGCGGGGAGGCGAACATCGTCTCCGTGGCAGTGGTGGACGACCGTTCGCTGTTGGTCGTCCCGTACAGCGCGCCGCCCCAGCTCTGGTCCCTGGACGGCTCCCAGCGCGCTTTTGTTGGCGCGTCGGGCAACGGCGTCCGCTTTCCGTCGCTGATCGTCGACGGGCTCGCCCTGGTGCCCTCCGCGCTTCCGTCCGAGCATCCCCTGATCGGCGGCCTTTCCGTCAACGTCACCGGGGTTCCCGCCTTGCAGTGCTGGGATCTCGCCTCCGGCGAACTCCGGTGGACCCGCCACGGCCGGATCACCACCGAGCTCGTGTGGGCGACCTACTGCTGGACCGTCCGGCTGGCCGACGGCGCCGTCGCCACTCTCGGCGACGACACCTCCCTGATGCTGCTCGACGCCGTGACCGGCGACACCCACCAGGAGTTCTTGCTGCCCAAGGGCTACAGCCACCCCTGCGTCGAACTGGTCGACGGCACCCTGCTGTTCGTCGACCACGACGAGTTCGTCAGCACCGTGTGGGGCATCGACCCCGACGAGGACGTTCTCCTGCCCCGCCTTCAGTTCCCTCGCTCCCGGGCCCTGTGCCTGGTGCCGGACCGAAACCTGGTGGTGCGCCTGGGGGAGCAGCACCTGTACGCCCATCGGCTGAGCTCCGGCCGCGGGGTGTGCGAGGTGCGGTTGCCTGCGGACGCCACGTGCCTGGCCATGGCCGGCGACGTGGCGGTGGTGGGCGATCGTGACGGCGGGGTGCACTTCTTCCGGGTCGAGCTCGACTGAGGGCTCACCAGGCGACTGGCAGGGCCTCCACGCCGTAGACGGGGTTGGTGGTGCGGAAAGCGATTTCCGATGACGGCACCGCGAGGCGCAGGGTGGGGAAACGGCGGAACAGGGCGGGGAAGGCGACGGCCATCTCCAGGCGGGCCAGCGGGGCGCCGACGCAGTGGTGGATGCCGTGGCCGAAAGCGAGGTGCGGTGCGGGCTTGCGGGTGAGGTCGAAGCGGTCGCCGTCGGGGATGAAGGCGGCGTCCCGGTTGGCCAGGTGCATCAGGCACAGGACGAACTCGCCGACCTCCAGGCGGTCGCCGCCGACGGTGAGCTCGGTGACGACCTCGCGCGGCACTCCGAAGTGGACGACCGACAGGTAGCGCACCAGCTCCTCGACGCCGCCCTCGACGACTGCCGGATCGTCCCGCATGAGGGCGAGCTGGTCGGGATTCTCCAGCAGCAGCAACGAACCCAGGCCCAGCATGTTGGACGTGGTCTCGTGGCCGCCGATCAACAGCATGCTGGCCAGCCCGACGAGCTCCGCGAAGGACAGGTCGTCGCCGTGCTGGGTGATCAGGGCGCCGATCAGGTCCTCGCCGGGGGCCTGCTGGTGCTGCCGGACGAGCTCGGACAGGTACTGGCCCATCTCCTCGCCGGCCCGGGTGCGCTCCTCCAGCGGGATGGCGAAGTCCAGCTGGCTGCGGGTCAGGCTCTGGAAGGCGGCCCGGTCCGAGTAGGGCACGCCCAGCAGCTCGCAGATCACCAGCGACGGCACGGGCAGCGCGAACTCGGCCACCAGGTCGACGCCGGGACCGGCGGCGGCCATGGCCGACAGGGCGTCGTCGACGATCTCCTCGATGCGGGGGCGCATGGCCCGCATGCGGCGCAGGGTGAACTCGGGGCTGAGCATGCGGCGCAGGCGCGTGTGCGCCGGCGGGTCGTAGCCGAGGATGAAGCCGACGTCTTCGGTCCCCTGCAGCCGCGACTGGGCGCCGTTGCTGAACTCGACGGAGTTGCCGAGCACGGCCCGCACGTCCTCGTGCCGGACGGCCAGCCGGGCCGGCCCGAACAGCGACGTGATGCGGGGCAGACCCGGCCGGGCGGCCACCTCGCGCAGCGCGGCCGAGGGGTCGAAGCGGTCGCGGGTCATCTCGAGGGGAGTGGTCATGCGGGCGGCTCCCATAAGCGGTAGTGAGCTCTCAGTTGAGCCTAGCAAAAGTGAGAGCGCGCTCTCGGTGCTAGCATCGCCGCGTGCCGGCGTCACGGAACTCCGCAGGTCAGCGGGCTGCTCGCACGGACGCCCGGCGCAACGCCGAGCGGATCCTGGCGGTGGCGGACGAGGTGTTCGGCCAGCGGCGGCACGACGTCCCGCTGGAGGAGATCGCCCGCCGCGCCGGCGTGGGCCCGGCGACGCTGTACCGGCACTACCCAGCCGGGACGACCTGGTCGCGGCGGTCGTCCGCGAGCGGTACCTCGAACACGTTGCCCCCATCCTGGACGAGGCGGACACGGACCCGGACGCGCTGCGCGGCCTGCTGCGCTGCTTCGAGGCCGCCCTGGAGATCCACGCCACGGACCTGTGCGCGGCCACCACCCGCGGGCTCCCGGCCGCCGCGGACGGACTCTCCCGCGCATTCTTCCACCACGTGGCCCGGGTCCTCGCCCGCGCACAGGAACAAGGCAGCGTGCGGCAAGACATCGGCGCGGCCGATCTGCCCCGGCTGCTGTCCATGGTCTGCGCCACGATGCCCTTCGACGAGCACGACGGGTGGCGTCGCTACCTCGCGCTGCTGGCCGATCTGCTGCGCAGTGCGCCCACGGCGCCGCTGCCGCCCCTGGGACCCGGAAACAGTTGACGGACGGCCGGTAGTCCCGGGCGTAGCCGTGTCGCCTCGGCGGGACGGCCAATATGCTCGCCGAATGACCAGCTTGCAAGGGCTGTGGTCCACGCCCGCGGCGCTGCGTGCGGTGCGCGCGACCGTGGTGGTGCCAGGGCTGTTCGCGTTCTGCTACACCGTGCTCGGCGACCTCCAGGTGGCGACGTTCGCGGCGTTCGGCGGATTCGCGACGCTGGTGCTGGCCGCCTTCGGAGGCCGCGCGCGGGACAAGGTGGTGGCCCACCTGGGCCTGGCCTTGGCCGGCAGCGCCCTGATCGTCGTCGGCACGGCGGTGAACCAGTCCGTGCTGGTGGCGTCGCTGGTGACGCTGCCGGTGGTGTTCCTGGTGCTGTTCGCGGGCGTGGGCGGCCCGAACGCCGCCTCGGGCAGCACGGCGGCGCTGCTGGCCTACGTGCTGCCGGCGGCATCGCCGGGGACGATGGCCATGCTGCCGGAACGCCTGGCCGGGTGGTGGCTGGCGTCGATCGTGGGCACTGCGGCGGTGTTGGCGCTGTCGCCGCGGCCGCCCGGCGCGCTGCTGCGACTGGCGGTGGCCAAGAACGCCCGGGCGCTGGCCGACCAGCTCAACGCGGCGCTGAGCGGAGACCGTGACCCGAAGTTCCGGCAGCGCTCGCTGGAGTGCAAGCACAACCTGCTGAGCACCTTCACCGCCACGCCGTACCGGCCGACCGGGCTGGCCGCGGCGGACCAGGCGCTGGACAGTCTGGTCGGCCTGCTGGAGTGGTGCACGTCGGTGATCTGCGACAGCCTCCGCGAGTACGACGACCTCACGCACATCGACGAGGTGGAGCGCCGGCTGCTGGCCGACACTGCCTCGGTGCTGCTGGACGTGGCGGCGCTGCTGACCGACGAGCCGACCAAGCCGCAGCTGGACTGCCTGGAGCACAGCCTCGCCGCCAGCGTCGAGCACCTGCGGCGCCTGCGCAGCGACAGCGCGGAGTTCGGCGCGGCGGTGCACCTGTCGTTCCACGCGCGCACGGCCGCCGTCGCGGCGCACACGGCGCTGGCCGACGCCCTGATCGCCGCCCACCGCGCCGACCCGGCGATCGTGTCGAACGGCCGCAGGCGTTGGTACGGAACGGATCTGGCCCAGAGTGAGCGCCGCCTGGCCGGCGTGACGACGCTCGCCAACGCGGTGTCGCGGCACGCCAACCTGCGGTCGGTGTGGTTCCTGAACAGCGCGCGCGGCGCCATCGCCTTGGCGGCAGCGGTCGCCGTCGCCGACCTGACCGGCGTGGAGCACGGCTTCTGGGTCGTGCTGGGCACGCTGTCCGTGCTGCGCACCAACGCCGCGTCCACCGGCTCCACCGTGCTGCGGGCCCTGCTCGGCACCGTGGTGGGCTTTGTCATCGGCGCCGCGCTGCTGCTGGCCATCGGCTCCAGCACCGCCGCCCTGTGGACCGCGCTGCCGCTGGCCGTGCTCGTCGCCGCCTACGCCCCCGGCGTGCTGCCCTTCGCCGCCGGCCAGGCCGCCTTCACGGTCGTCGTGAGCGTGCTGTTCAACCTGCTGGTGCCGGCCGGCTGGCAGATCGGCGTGGTACGGATCGAGGACGTCGCCATCGGCTGCGCGGTCAGCCTGGCCGTGGGCGTCCTGTTCTGGCCGCGCGGCGCGGGGTCACTGGTCGCCGACGACCTCGCCGACGCCTTCCGCACCGGCGGCCTCTACCTGTCCGACGCCGCCCACTGGGCCCTCGGCCTGCGCCCCGACGCCCCGACCGCCTCCGCCGCCATAGCCGCCGGCAGCCGCCTCGACGAGGCCCTGCGTGGCTTTCTGGCCGAGCAGGGAACCAAGCGGGTGCCCAAGGAGGACCTCTGGCGGCTGGTCGCCGGCGCCATGCGGGCCCGCCTCACCGCCCACTCCCTCGCCGGCCTGCCCGCCGCCCCCGGCGAGCCCGACCCCCTACGCCAGCTGCTGGGCGACCATGCCGGCCAGGTCGCCGCGTGGTTCGACCACCTCGCCTCGCGGCTGGACCGTGCCGACCACAGCGGCGTGCCCATGCTCGCGCCGCCCGAGCTCCGGGAACCCGTCCTGCCCAACGGCGCCACCGTTCCCGACCTCTCCACGGCGTTGTGGGTCGGCGAGCACCTCAAGCACGTCACGCCGCGGCTGATGGAGCTCGTCGCCCCCGCCGGCGCGGTCGCCGC
>NZ_KK037166.1:1752323-1777260 GCF_000568255.1 Kutzneria sp. 744 | reverse complement strand
GCAGCACACCGCCCCGGTGACGTCGCAGGTCGACGCCGCGCGCCTGGAGCACCGGCAGCAACTCGCGGCCGGCCAGCAGCCCCTCGCGCAGGTCGCCCGTCGCCCCGGCCAGTTCGGACAGCGAACCCAGCCGCAGGCCCTGTGAGAACAGGCCGGCATCCGACACGAAATGGACCCACAGCCAGCCCCGGAAGTCGGGCTGCTCCTTGATCCGGAGCCCGGCCTCGCGAAACATCCGGCGCACGGCCCGTTCCCGGTCGGTCGGGGGCTCGCCGAGGGTGCCGACGACGACCGAGGGCAGCAGCGCCCCACGGAGCGTGCCGTCCTCGTCGAAACCGCCCCCGGCTTGGGGAAAGCCCCAGGCGACCTGGCCGAGGGGGAGCTCGCCGATCGCGGCGAGCGGCTCGGTCCAGATGTTGCCGAAGACCAGCACCGTGGCCTGGCCGACACGCGGGGACAGGAAGGCCGTCGCCTCCGCGAGGCGGTGGTGCGGCACGCTGAGCACGATCAGGTCGAAGTCGTGGTCCGGCTCCAGCGTCTCGCGGTAGCGCACCGGCCACTTCTCGACGACGCGCCGCCCCCACACCCGGCGCCGCGCATCGAGCAGATCGAGGTCGACCGAGTCCCCGTAGGTCGCCGCGCGACCCAGCCGGACGTAGAACTCGACGTCGTGTCCCGCCTGGTGGAGGACCCAGCCGTAGACGGTGGCGATCACGCCTCGGCCGAACATCAGGATCTTCACGCTGCACCTCGTGGGGTACGATCGATCTGGAGGTCATCTCCACTTTCAAAATATGGAGATCATCTCCACTTGTCAACCGGGAGTAGCGCATGACCGCCGACAAGCCGCTGCGGGCCGATGCCCGGCGCAAGCGCGAGTCCCTGCTCGCCAAGGCGCGGGAGGTCTTCGACGCCGGGGACTTCTTCGACCTGCGCTTCGACGACTTCGCCCGCCTGGCCGGAGTGGGCACCGGCACGCTGTACCGCCACTTCCCCACCCGGGAGGCGCTGGCCGAGGCGGTCTACCACGGTGAAGTCGCCACGCTGTGCGACCGCGCCCGCCAGCTCCAGGCCACGCTGCCCGCGGCGGAGGCCCTGGCGACCTTCCTGCGCGACATGGTCGACCACATAGCTGCCCACGAGGGTCTGGCCCGGACGCTGGCAACGCTCATGGCCAGCGGCTCAGGCGCCATGGCCGAGGGCAGCCGGGCGCTGGAGCAGGCGGTCACCGACCTGGTGGCCGACGCCGTGCGGGAGGGCGCTGTTCGCGACGACGTGGATGCCGGCGCCGTCATGATGGCGCTGCACGGCATCGGCGCGGCCCATGACCGTCCCCACTGGCGGGCCGAGGCCGACGGTGTCATCACCCTCGTGCTGGATGGGCTCCGCCGCCCGCGATGACAAGGTGCGACGGCCGAACCGGCTAGAACTGCACGGCCGGCTTGTCCTTCAGGTAGGAGTTCATGTACTGCTGCCAGATCCCGGTCGGCGCGTCCACACCTTCCTTCATCGGCGCGAGCTCCTTGCGGTGGCCCACCCAGACGGCCGTGACCACCTGCGGGGTGTAGCCCACGGCCCAGGCGTCGGAGTTGTCGGGGGAGTCGAGGAACTCGGTCGCCCCGGCCTTGGACGCCACCTGCCGGCCGCCCTCCAGACCGGGCCCGGTGAGCATCGACTGGGTGACCAGCTGGCTCTGGGCCGGCTCGAAGACCCGGGTGGGGGTGGCCTTCGGGTTGGCCTTGACGTCGTAGATCGGGTTGTTCTTGGTGTCGGCGATGCTGCTGATGAAGTGGGCCGGCCTGTACTGGCCGTTGGCGGCCAGGGTGGCGTAGGCCTGCGCCATGTCACGGGGCCGCACGGGGTAGCCACCCGCGCCGATGACGTCGGCGGTCTGCTTGCCGTCGGCGGAGGTCAGCGCCGGACCGGGCTTGCCACCGATGATCTGGGTGGGGGCCACCCCGGCCTTCAACGCGGCGTCCTTGACCTGGAGCGGGCCGATGTCGTCGGTCATCTTGTAGAACACGGTGTTGGTGTTGTTCTTCATGGCGTCGCCGACCGTGCACTGCGGGCCGCAGTCCGCGCCGCCGAAGTTCCTGATCGTCTGGCCGCCGACGACGACCGGGGCGGTGCCGTTGTAGGGCGTGGCCAGGGTGATCTGGGGGTTGGCGCGGATCGCGGCCATCAGCACCAGCGGCTGGAAGACCGGGCCGGGCTGGGCGATGGTGTCCGCGCTGTCGGGCACGGACTGGTCGGGATGGTCGCCGCCGAACCACGAGACGATGTCGCCGCTGGTGGGGTTGATCGACACCAGCGCGGCGCCGACGTCCGGATCGGTCGACTTCAGCGACTGGGCGGCCTTCTCGGCCAGGTTCTGCGCCTTGGGATCGATGGTGGTGTGCACCTGAGCCCCGATGTGCCGCAGGGCGTCCTCGCCGAAGCCCTCGTTCGTGGCCTCGGCCAGCACCTGCCGCACGATGAACGTCCGCGCGGGCGGCAGCGAGCCGGAGTTCGAGGGGATGGGCTTGGGCGGCGTCACGTACTTGGCCCGCTCCTGCGGGGCGAGCCAGCCGTTGGCCACCATCCGGTCCAGCGCGTGCGACCACTGCTGCTCGGTCCACTTGTCGTCCTCGCTGCGGGACGGCTGGTCGATGCAGCCGGCCAGGAACGCGGCCTCGGACGGGTCGAGCTTGTCCACGTTCACGCCGAAGTAGGCCTGCGAGGCGGCCTGGATGCCGTAGGCGCCGCGGCCCAGGTAGACCAGGTTCAGGTAGCCGGCCAGGATGTCGGACTTGGTCTGCTGCTCGTTGAGCTTGAGCCCCCGCACCAGCTGGACCCACTGCTCGGGCAGCGACTGCGCGTCCTCGCCGGTGGCCAGCCTGACGAACTGGGTGGTGATGCCGCCCTGGCCGACGTTGGTCTCGAAGCCCTCGTCCTCGGCCGCCTCGACCGCGTGTTGCACGACCGGCGGGATCTGGTCGATGCCCACCACGGTGCGGGTGCCGCCGGTGCTCGGGCCGATCGTGGTCATCACCGAGCCGTCGGAGTAGTACAGCGTGACCGTCTGCTGCTGGTTGAGGACGGCCTTCGGGTCGGGCACGTGAACCATGCCGTAGGTGATGCCGAACGCGATGAGCGGTATCGCGACGACGACAGCGGCCACGACGTACCCGACTCGGCGCACACGACGCCAATTGATGTCAGGATGCGTGGCTTCCTCGTTCACGCCGGACTACCCCCTCACGATCGCCAGCGTCATGTCTATCAGTTGCCTGTAAGGACACCGTCAGGCGGTGGTTGTTGCGCGCAGGTCGTTCGGCGGGCTGAACCCGACCGCGACGAAAAACCGCCCTGGTCCCGTAATGGGACCAGGGCGGCTTTCGTGTCACGCAGAAAACTAGCCGGCGGCGATCGTCGACCTCACCCACGAGGAGATCGTCGACGTGGAGGCGTCGCCGTAGATGGACTTGGTCCGGCCGCAGGTGTCGGCGCCGGGGCCGTCCGCGCCACGGCTGTCGCTGCCCACCAGCATGCCGTTGACCACGGCGGGGCCGCCGGAGTCGCCGTAGCAGTCGGTGGCCGACACCGTCGTGGCGAAGCACAGCTCGACGCTGCCGGTGATGCCGCCGCAGCTGCTGTCGCTGGCCACCTTGGTGGACAGCTGGCGCAGCGTGGAGCTCATCGGGCCGCAGCCGTCGGTGGCGCAGGTCTGGCCGAAGCCGTACAGCGTGACCGAGGAGCCGACCGTGGGCGAGCTGCTGGCGATCTGGATCGGGGTCTGGCTCACGGCGGAAGTCAGCTTGTACAGCGAGAAGTCGTAACCACTGCCGTTGTACTTGGGGTTGCGCACCCACTTGGAGACCTTGGCCAGCGTGCCGCCGCTGTTCAGGTTCTTCGAGCCGATGCGGATCTGGGTGGCGCCGTCGCAGTGGGCCGCGGTGAGCACCCACTGGCTGGCGACGAGCTCGCCGCTGCACCACATGCCGGAGCTGTCGCCGACGGCGGCGGCCCAGGACGGGGCGGTGCCGACGGTGGTGCCGCCGACGATGTCGGGCGTGCTGGCGGCCTGGGCCGGCACGGTCGCGATGCCGAGCAGCGTCAGGGCCATCGCCGCGATGGCGGTAAGCCTGCTGATCTTCAAGGGGCACGCCTCCACAGGGGACCGGTGGCGCCGGGTGGTCGTTCTCAGGGGTCCCGTGCGCCACAAGCGGATGTGTGCGGCCCAACGTAGAAGCAGTCGAGCGGGCCCGAACACGGCCGAAAGTCGGGTATTTCGGACGTGCCGGCCGACCCGATCTGTCAATCCGCCGAAAGGCCCGCCCAGGTCCATCGCGGCATCGGCGCGTCGGTCGGCACGGCGCTGTGCTCGGGCGTGTAGATCAGGACATCGCTGACCGCCCATTCCATGTACGCCCGCATCGCCGCGCGGAACTCCGGGTCGTCGGGCATTCCGACGTCATCCATCGCCGCCACGAAACAGGCCACGAACCGGCGGCCGAGGTCGTGCATGCCCTCGCCGTTGCCGGCGTGCATCCGCAGCACCGAGGAATGGTCGCCGGCCGTCGTCGAGTACGTGGGCGGGCCGCCGAGCACCTCGGCCCAGTAGGCGGCCAGCCGCGCCACGTGCTCCGGATGCTGACCGGGGTGGGAGAAGGGGTGGATGAGCTCGGGATCGTCGACGCAGCGACGGTGGTGCGCGGCGGCCAGCGCGAGGAAGGCCGCCTCCCCGCCGGCGTGCTCGTACAGGCTCGGACGCATGTCGGAAGCGTGGCACACCGGATGCCGGTCCGGAACGGACAACGTTGTCCGCGGTTTTCTCGGGTCCCGGACGAAACCGGTGGATCGGTTCACCCGTCTCTTTCGACGTTTTCGACACCGACCTGCGGCCCCGGCCGGCGGTTCGTGTGGTTGCATCTGTTCCTCACCACCGGGAAGGGATCGGGGATGTCCATCGAGCAGCGGCGTCGGGCGGTGCTGCTGCCGGCCGAGGTCGAGATCCTGCGCCGCGGCCTCGACGCGTTCGCCGAACTCGGCTACGAGGCGACTTCCGTGCGGGAGCTGGGCAATCGGCTCGGGGTCAGCCACAACTTCGTCAACGACCGCTACGGCTCCAAGAACGGCTTCTGGGAGGCCGTGGTCGACTTCGCGCTGGCCGACGCCCGCCGGCAGCTGGATCCCGTGCTGTTGCAGCACTTCGAGGACCCGGCCGAGCGGCTGGCGGCCATCGTGCGGCGCTTCTACCAGATCGCCGTGCGGGGTCCGCAGCTGAGCCGGCTGATGGCGTACGAAGGGACAAGGGATTCCGCCCGACTGGACTATCTGCACGAGCGGTTCCTCACACCGGTGCTGCGGCTGTGCGAGCCGTCGGTCGAGGAACTCGTTGCGGCGGGCCGGATGCGGCCCGTGCCACTGTTCCAGTTGTACTCCCTGGTCACCGGCCCGATCGCCACGATGACCCAGGGGCCGCTGGGCCGCCGGTTCGGTGAGCGGCCGGTGAGCGACCGGGAACTGAGCGCTACCGCGGACTCCATGGCCACCATGGTGATGTCAGGACTGTTGCGCGACTGAGCATGCGATGATGGCCGCCGGGGGTGGGGTTGTTGACGCATGTTCATCCGTCGGCCGTCGTCGCACCCGAGGCCGAGCTGGCCGACGACGTGGTGATCGGTCCATACGCGGTGGTGCACGGCTGTGTGCGCCTCGCCGCCGGCGTGCGTGTCGACTCGCATGCCGTGCTGGGCGGGGATCCGCAGGACCTCGCGTTCACCGGCGGCCCGACCAGCGTGGAGATCGGGCCGGACACGGTGATCCGCGAGGCGGCGGTCGTGCACCGTTCGACCACCTCGACGCCGACCAGGATCGGCGCCGGCTGCGTGGTCATGGGGCAGTCCCATGTCGGCCACGACTGCCAGCTCGGCGACGGCGTGGTCGTGTCGCAGGCGGTCACCCTGGGCGGGCACGTGATGCTCGGCGACGGCGCGGTGATCGGCGGCATGTGCCTGGTGCAGCAGCATGTTCGCGTCGGGCGGCAGGCCGTCGTGGGCGCGATGTCCAAGGTGACAAGGGATGTGCTGCCGTTCTGCGGCGTCGACGGCAACCCGGCCACCCACCGCGCGCTCAACGTGGTGGGGCTGAAGCGATCCGGGATGCCGCCGGGCGACTACCGCGCGTTGCGGCAGGTGTTCGACCTGTTACGCGACGGCCACGAGCTCGACTCCTGGACTGAGGGGCCCGTGGCCCAGCTGGTGGAGTTCCTGGCCGGGCCGTCGCGCCGCGGCATCAGCCCGTTTCGGCATGGCGGCGAGGCGGTGTGACCGCCTCTCGGGGCAGCCGCGACAGCACCTTCGGGGTCACGCCGGCGTAGGCCGCCGGGTCGATCGGGTTGAGCCAGTGGGACGCCCGCACCAGCGGCGAGATGGTGGCGTCCAGGTCGCCGAGGACCTCGTCGACGTTGTGCATGGAGAACGGGATGATCTTCGTGCCGCGGCAGTGGTGGGTGTCGGTCGCGACGTCCATGAACGCCAGCTGCTCGCGGACCGCCTGCCGCATCTGGTCTTCCGTCGGCAGGTCCACCGCGCCGGCGATGTCAGCGGCGATCCACACGGCCGCCATCTCGGCGTTCAACGGGCTGAAGAACGACGAGTTGTAGCCGTTGAAGTACAGCCCGGGCGCGCCCAGCGGCCGGATCTGCCGGTACAGCAGGAAGTTGCCCCGCTCGTCGAACAGGCGTTGCCGCACCTCGTCGGGCAAAAACGGGACGCCCTGGCGGAAGCCGGTCGCGCAGACGACGAGATCGGCCGGCAGCACGGTTGCGTTCGCCAGCTCGGCCATCGGCGCGCCGTCCCGGTCGAACAGGCGGGTGATCACGGTGTCGCGGTGCACGGTGATCGTGCCGTCGGTGACGCCCTCGAAGAATCCCTCGGTGGCCAGGCCGATCGCGCCCTTGACGATGTCCTCCATGTGCCCGGGCGGCACGAGGTTCAGCCGGGGCAGGCCGAACTGCCGCAGCGACACCGTGCCGACCGAGTTGAGCATCCGTCGCCGCAGGCCGTTGCCGGGCCCGTGCAGGAACCGCTCGAAGCCGCGCAGCCGCACGTATCGGAACAGGGCCTCGCCCATTCGGGTCAGCAGCAGCATCTTGAAGTTCACCTTGCCGGCGATCAGCCGTGGCACCTTCCACAGCAGTTGCCGGGCGATGATGTCGGTGCTGGCCGCCACCTTGCTCACCGGCACGGTCACGTCGCAGGCCGACTTGCCGTAGCCGACGACCAGCACGTGCTGGCCGCGTGCCTCCTCGACGTCGTGGAATTCCGTTGCGGCGCAGACCTTTCCGCTGAACTCGGACTGTCCCTGAAATTCCGGCACGGCCGGCTCGCAGAACACGCCGTTGGCCACCACCAGCCGGTCGTAGGCCTCGCCGTCCACCAGCCATCGATCGCCGCACGGCTCGGCCTTGCCGACCTCGGTGTTCAGGCGGGCTTTGATGCCGAACTTCTCGGCGTACGCGGCGAAGTAGGCCTGCACCTGCGCGCCGTCCGGCCATTCCGGGTAGTCGGCCGGCATGGGGAAGTCGGACAGCGAGTACTGCGCCTTGGGGCTCTGCGTCGTCACGCCCGGGTAGCGGCGGCTGCGGCTCCACACCCCGCCGACGTCCGGCGCCTTGTCGTACACGACGACCTCGTGCCCGGCCTGCATGAGCACCTTGGCGGTGGCCAGGCCCGCCACGCCGGCCCCGATGACCGCGACGCGCATCCCTCAGCCCACCTGCAGGACGATGCCGAAGTCGGCCATGATGCCCTTGAGCACGGCGATGTCCTTCGGCCCCGGCGGCAGGTCGGCCAGCGCCTGGTAGTAGTCCTCGAGTCCGGCCGGCGACACCACGGAGACCACCCGCGCCTCGTCCTTGGCGGAGTTCCGGAACGTGTGCACGATGTCGCGCGGCAGGAACAGGTAATCCCCCGGCTCCAGCACGTAGTCCTCGCCGCCCAGCATCACGTCGAGGCGGCCGGCCAGGCAGATGAACGACTCGTCCTCGCGGGTGTGCAGGTGCGGCGGCGGGCCGCTGGTCTCGCCGGGCACGGCGTACTCGAACAGGGAGTAGGCGCCGTGGGTGGAGTCGCCGTTGGTCTTCATGGTGATGCCGAGCCCGATGGCCGGGATCTGGCGTCCCTGCCGGTTCCGGAGCATGTAGCCGCCGCCGAGAGTCACCGTCGCCTCCCTTGCTGAGTGTGGGATCTCAGCCTGGGGTGGCCGCCGGTGTGACGCAATCTCGGATCCCGCTCAGCGGGACCTGGCGTACGCCCGTGACGCGGCCGCGGCGGCCAGCCGGACCGCCGGCCCGATCCGGTCGGTCCTGATCAGCTTGCTGGGCCCGGTCACCGACAGCGCCGCCACCACGTCCCCGAGCGGCCCGAACACCGGCGCGGCCACGCAGCTCACGCCGATGTTGCCTTCCTCGCGTTCGGTGGCCCAGCCCTGGTCCGGCACCGCCGTCAGCTCGCGCATCACCGCCAGCGGGTTGGTCAGCGTGCGCGGGGTGCGGCGCGGAAGCCCGGCGGCCAGCACCGTGCGCACGGTGTCCGGGTCGCAGTAGGCCAGGATGGCCCGGCCCAACGCCGAGCAATAGGCCGGGATCGTGCCGCCGGCCTGCTCCAGCATCGGCATCGGCCGGTGCCCGGTGATCCGCTCCACGACCAGGATCTGCGTGCCGTCCAGCACGCCCAGCTGCACGGTGGTCTTGGTGGCGTGGTGCAGGTCCTGGAGGAACGGCAGCACCGACTCGCGCAGCTGGTGGCGGATCGGGGCCAGGCTGGAGATCTCGAACAGCCGGTTGCCGACCCGGTAGCGGTCCTGCGGCTTGTCCAGCCAGCCGAGCCGGATCATCTTGTCCGCGGTCCGGTGCGCGGTGGACCGCGGCAGCCCGGACCGCTCCACCAGCGCGGCCAGTGTCAGCTCCCGGTGGGTGGCGTCGAAGGCGCCGAAGATCGCCGCCGCCCGGTCGAGGCCGCCCACGCCGTCCCGCTCAGCGGGACTCATCGTTGTCCCCGGCTGTCCATGGCGGCCAGGCTAGCGCTTGCCGCACTCACTGGGGAGGCCGTCATCGCCACACGAATCGCACTGGTCGGAGGCGGGGCCGCCGGCATCGGCCATGCCGCCGCGGCCCATCTGCTGCGCCAGGGCCTCGGCGTCGTCCTGGCCGGGCGGCACGCCGACACGCTCGCCACCGCCGCGGACAAGCTGCGCGCCGACAGCACCGGTCCGGTCGACACGCTCGTGCACGACGTGTCCCGGCTGTCCGATGTGGACGCCGCACAGGCCGTGCAGCACGTGGAGGAGACGCTCGGCTCCCTGGACGTCCTGGTGCTCAACGCCGGCGGGCCGCCGCCCGGGGGCATCCTGGAAGTCACCGACGAGCAGTGGCTGCGTTCGTACGAGCTCCTGCTGCTGGGCCCGTTGCGCCTGGCCCGGGCCGCGCTGCCGGCCATGGCCGTGCGTGGCTTCGGCCGGGTCGTCCTCGTGACGTCCGCCGCGGTCCGCCAGCCACAGCCCGATCTGGCCATCTCCGTCGTGCTGCGCTCCGCCGCCACCGCCGCCGCGAAGCTCCTGTCCCGTGAGTACGCCGCCAACGGCGTCACCGTGAACTGCGTGGCTCCCGGCGCGACCGCGACCGACCGTCGGGCCGAGGTCTTGGCCGCTCGCGCCGCGTCCGTCGGGTCGAGCGTGGAGGAGATGGCCGCCCTCGACACTCTGGACGTGCCCGCCTCCCGACCCGCGACCGCCGACGAGATCGGCGCGGCGGTGGCGTTTCTGGCTTCCCGCGCGGCAAGTTATGTGAACGGGACCGTGCTCACGGTCGACGGCGGCAGGACGGAGACGATCTGATGGCCCAGTCCGGACCAGACTTCAGCATGGCCGAATTCCTCGGCGCCATCAGCGACACCGTGCGGCCCAGCGACTTGCGGCCCATTGTCGTGCACGCCGACGAGGTGGAGCGGCTGCCCGCCGACCAGGTGCACAACCCGACCACGCTGTCCATCGCCGGCAAGCTGCCCACCGCGTCGTTCGAGATCTTCCGACAGACCATTCCGCCGGGCCTGACCTCGGACATGCAGCGCCACCACCACGAGACCGTGCACTACGTGATCTCCGGGACCGGGCACAGCGAGGTCGAGGACGAGACGGAGCCGTGGTCGACCGGCGATTTCGTCTACACGCCGCCGTGGACCTGGCACCGGCACTACAACGACTCGGCCGAGGAGCCGGTCGAGTTCCTGACCATCGAGAACTCCCGGCTGCTCGGCCTGCTCGGCGTCGGCCGGCGGCAGAGCGCCGGCCTGTCCACCGTCGCCGAGGCCCGCGCGAGATTCGGAGGAGACCCGTCATGAACCCGTTGCCAGCGCACATCTCGATCTGGGACGAGCTGTCCGATGTGGACCACGAGCTGCGCCATGTGGATGTGCGTGGCGTGCGCACCCGGGTCCTTCGGGCCGGCTCCGGGCCAGATCTGGTGCTGCTGCACGGAACCGGCGGCCACCTGGAGGCGTACGCCCGGGACATCGCCGGCCTGTCCGAGTTCTTCCGCGTCACCGCCTACGACATGGTCGGCCACGGCTGGTCCGACCTGCCCGATCACCCTTACACCATCGACGTTCTCTCCGAGCACCTGCTGTCCCTCATGGACGCTCTCGGCATCGACGCCGCGCACCTGTCCGGCGAGTCCCTCGGCGGTTGGGTCGCCGCCTGGACCGCCGCCCATGACCCGGACCGTGTCTCTCGGCTCGTGCTCAACACGCCCGGCAACATCGCCAACAAGCCCGAGGTGATGTCTCGGTTGCGGGACATCACCATGGCCGCCGTCGCCGATCCTTCCGACGCAGGCGTGCGCCCCCGTATCGAGTTCCTGTTCCACCACAAGGAGATGGTCACCGACGAGCTGGTGCTGCTGCGCCGCAAGGTGTACGGCCGGCTCGGCTTCACCCGGGCCATCGTCAACACTCTGGTGCTCCAGGATCCCGTCGTACGCGCCGATTTCGCGTGGGATCCGGCTTGGGTCGGCAAGATCATGGCCCCCACTTTGCTGTTGTGGACCGACCACGACCCCACCGGCGGCCTCGACGAGGCCGAGATGCTGTTGCAGTGGCTGCCCGACGGCCACCTGCACGTGATCTCCGACGCCGGCCACTGGCCCCAGTGGGAGAAGGTCGACGAGTTCTTGGCCGTGCACCGGGACTTCCTGCTGGGGGAGCCGTCGTGAGCGAGATCGTCGGCTTGGTGGCCCTGTCCCATTCCCCTTTCGCCACCCTCATGCCCCCGTCCGGCTCGGACGACCCCGGCGGCACTTTCCTGGCCGACGTCCACCGAGTCCGCCAGGCCGTGTCCCGCCTCCGGCCTTCCGCCGTAGTGGTCATCGGCCCCGACCATTTCCACGCCAATTTCTACGACGCCATGCCGCCGTTCGTGCTCGGCGTCGAGGAGGCCGTCGGTTTCGGCGACTTCGCCACCCGCTCCGGCCCGCTTCCCGTCGCCTCCGACCTCGCCTGGTCCCTCCGAGACGGCCTCGCCGCCGCCGGCTTCGACCTTTCCCTGTCCTATTCCCTCACCGTCGACCACGGCGTGGTCCAGAGCTACGACATGGTCGTCGGCAACGTTGCGCTGGTTCCCCTCGTCGTCAACACCGCCGCCCCGCCGCTGCCCAGCATGTCGCGGTGCATTTCCCTCGGCACGGCCCTGGGCGATGTCCTTCGTGCCGCCCCTTTTCCCGGCCGGGTCTTGCTGATCGCTTCCGGCGGCCTTTCCCATTGGCTGCCGTCCAACGATCCCCGTGACCCTTCGGTGGTGGGGGAGCGCCGTTTCTCGGTGATTCACGGCCGCCAGGACGCCCGCGCTTTCGCCGCCGCCCGCGAGCCCCGGGTTCGCGCCATGGCCGGCAATCCTTCGGCCCCCGTCAACGCCGAGTGGGACCGCTGGTTCCTCAAGCAGCTCTCCGCCGCCGACCTCGCCCCCGTCGTCGACCTCGGCGACGTCGGCCTGGAGTCCCAGGCCGGCAGCGGCGGCCACGAGATCCGCACCTGGCTCATCGGCGCCGCCGCCGTCCGACGACCCCTTGTATGGACCAGCTACGAGCCCGTCCCCGAGTGGATCACCGGCATGGGTATCGGCGCCACCTTCCCCGTCGACTAGACCCGCAGTCCGGCCAGCGCCAGCGCCAGCACCCGCTCGCGTTGCGTGTCGGTCATGAACTGCACCGTGCTGACGGCCGCGATGAGCATCAGCACGTCCTCCATGGACGGGTCGGGGTTGGCGACCCCCGCCTCCTGCGCCCGCACCAGCAGGGGAGTGCCCGCCGCGTAGAGCGCCGCCCGCGACGCCTGGAACCGGTCGCCGGCCCGGTTCAGGCCGTCGGCCAGGGCCTGCTTGGCCACGATGTAGTCGATGAACCGGTGCAGCCAGCGCACGAGCGCGTCCCACGGCGGCAGGTCGTCCAGGCCGTCGGCCGCCCGGCACAGCTGCTCGACCTCCTGGAGGTAGACCTCCTCGACGAGGTCCTCGCGGGTCGGGAAGTTGCGGTACAGCGTCGCGATGCTCGTGCCCGAGCGGCGGGCGATCTCGTCCAGCGAGGCCTGCGCCCCCTGCTCGGCGAACGTCTCCCGCGCCGCCGCCAGCAACGCGTCGAAGTTGCGCCGCGCGTCCGCACGCCGGGGCCGTCGCGAGGGCAGGTCCATCGAGTCTCCTGGACAACCGAACCGTAGTGGGTCTACGGTTAAACCGTAGGAACACTTCGGATTCTACCCATGGAGCTCGTTCGCATGTCCGCCACCACCATCGCCCTGGTCACCGGGGCCAACAAGGGCATCGGCCTGGCCACCGCCCAGCAGCTCGCCCAGCTCGGCATGACCGTCTACCTGGGCAGCCGTGACCTCTCGCGCGGCGTCCGCGCCGCCGAGCAGCTCGCCGCGCAGGGCGTCGTCGTCCATCCCCTCGGCATCGACATCACCGACGACGCCTCGGTGCGCAACGCCGCCGATTTCCTCCGGGCCGAGCACGGCCGCCTGGACGTCCTGGTCAACAACGCCGGCACCCTGGCCCGCAAGGCCGCCCTCACCGTCACCGCCGACGACCTGCGCCCGGAGTTCGAGACCAACGTCTTCGGCCTCGTCCGGGTCATCCACACGATGCTGCCCCTGCTGCGCCGCTCCGACGCCGCCCGAGTCGTCAACCTCTCCAGCACGTCGGCCGTCTTCACGCACACCGCCGACCCCTCGACGATGTTCGCGCGGTCCGACGACTCCTTCGCTTATGCCGCAAGCAAGGCCGCCGTGACCATGCTGACCCTCAAGTACGCCAACGCCTTCCGTGCCGACCCCGCCCTGGCCCATGCCAAGGTCAACGCCGTCACTCCCGGCTATGTGGCCACCGACCTCAACGCCTTCCAGGGCGTCCGCACCACCGAGGAAGGCGCCCGCGCCTCGGTGCGGCTGGCCACCCTCGGCCCCGATGGCCCGTCCGGCGGCTTCTTCGACGACCAGGGCCCCGTTCCCTGGTGATCTACCCCAGCTGCTTGTCCACGAAGCACCAGCGCCAGCTCTCGCCGGGCTCGTAGCTCCGCATCACCGGATGCCGGGTGTCCCGGAAGTGCTTGTCCGCGTGCTTGCCGACGGACGAGTCGCAGCAGGCCACGTTCCCGCACTTGAGGCACATCCGCAGGTGCACCCAGGTGAGGCCCTCCTCGATGCAGGCGGCGCAGGTGTCTTCGCTGCTCGCCGGGATGTCGCGCCAGCCGTGGGCGAGGTGCTTGCACGCCTCGGCCAGGGAGGCGGGGGCGCGGAGTTCGCGGTCGTCCTGGGCGGGCTCCTCCTCGTCGCGGTCAAGCATCGACTCCTCGACGTCGAGGCGCTCCAGGACGCGGCGCAGGACGACGTCATCGGCGGCGCCGGTGTCGCGGGCCTTGAGGCAGTGCTCGCGTTCGACCTGGAGCAGGTCGAGGCGAAGCCGGCGGTAGGCGTCGCTGGGGGTCTCGTTGAGCGCGCTCTGCCGGCCCAGCTGTTCCCAGGCCGCGTCGGTGCGGCCCTGGAGCCGGTTCCGAAGGCCCTGCACGACCTCGGGTGGGTCGTTGTCGGTGGTGATCTCGTCCAGCCGCACGAGGGCGACGCGGACCATGTCGTGCAGCAGGGCGGCTTCCTGCAGGGCATCCTGGGCCGGATCGGGGCCGGGCAGGCCCATGCGCCGGACAAGCATGGGCAGTGTCGTGCCCTGGAGGACCAGGGTGCCGGCCACGACGACAAAGGCGGCGAGCACCAGCACGACCCGCTGGGGAGTCTGGGGCGGCAGGATGAAGGCGGCGGCGAGGGTGACGACCCCGCGCATGCCGGCCCAGCCGATCACCACGGAGTACCGCCACGGCCAGGCCTTGTGACGTTTGAGCCCCAGCGCCTGCTTGAGGCGTTTCTCGGCGGAGCACCTAATAGACTACTATACTCCGTTGGGAAAAAATACGGGAATTCGTTGTCGCTACCCCTATCTGACGGCGAGATCATGTCCCACTTGAGCAAACTCTTCGCACATGAGAGATCATGAAACAGAGCTAACACCAGTCCCCCATTTTGCGTCCCAAGACTTATGCTACTACCCATACATTCCCATTGGCCAAGTGTTTAGGACATGCCTCGACCGACACAGACTAGGAATAGAGGCTTGGTACATCGAGCGGTTATCGTGGGTGGTGATGAGAACGGCCTCTGACCTGTCGTTTTGTATACAGCGCCGCAGCTGGAGCCCGATGAGCAGGAAGACGGCGTTCTCCAACAGGTACTGCACGGTCTGCCAGTTGTGCCGGCTGGCCGTCCGCGCCGCGCCGGACAGGATCCGCGGCGACTGGTGCCCGAGCATCACGCCGGCGATCACGACCGCCAGCACACCGGAGCCTTCGATCGCCTCGCCCAGCAGATAGGCCACGAACGGCACCACGAACGACAGGGCCGTGTCGGCGACGGGCTCCTGCAGCTTCAGCCGCACGAAGGAGGCGACGAAGCCGACGACGAGACCGGCGACCACGCCGCCGACCGCGGCCAGCAGGAAGTCCAGGCCCACCTGCCACAGCGAGATGGAGCCGGCGATGGCCGCGATGCCGGTGCGCAGGGCGACGAGCGCGGCGGCGTCGTTGAACAGGCTCTCGCCCTCCAACAGCCGCACCATCTTGCGGGGCATGGCCACCCGCCGGGCCACCGCCGTGGCGGCCACGGCGTCCGGCGGGGCCACGACGGCGCCCAGCGCGAAGCCGGCGGCCAGCGGCAGGCCGGGAATCACCAGCCACGCCACCAGGCCCACGCCGGCGGTGGTGAACAGCACGAGGCCCACCGACAGCACGGCGATCGGGTTGCGCAGCCGGCGGAAGTCGAGCAGCGAGGTCTGGATCGCCGTCGAGTACAGCAGCGGCGGCAGCAGGCCGACCAGCACGACCTCGGGATCCAGCTGGTAGTCCGGTACGCCCGGCATGAACGAGGCGGCGACGCCGACCGCGATCAGGCACAGCGGCGCCGACCAGTCCAGCCGCCGCGCGACGGCGGTGACGGCCAGTACCGCCACCACCAGGGCAACTATTTCCGCCGCGATCTCCACGGCGGTGATTTTCACTTGCCGGAGGCCCTCGGAGCCAACCGGCCGGTCGGAGCACCTCAGCGCTTCGTGAGAGTGGACTTGCACGACGGGACTCGACACTCTTAGACTCGTGAGAGTTCACTCTTACGAAGGAGCACTTCATGACGCGCGAGTTCGACCTGGGCGACGGCCTGACGGTGGCGGTGGACCAGCGGGACGGCGCCGAACCGGCGGTGCTGGTCCTGCACGGCGGCGCGGGCCCGAGGTCGGTCGCCGGGTTGGCCGGCCTGCTGCCGGGCGACCCGACGGTGCTGACGCCCACGCACCCGGGCTTCGACGGGCAGCCCCGGCCGTCCTGGTTCGACGGCGTCGCGGACCTGGCCGTGGCCTATCTGGATCTGCTGGACGTGCTGGAACTCGACCGGGTGCTGGTGGTCGGCAGCTCGATCGGCGGCTGGATCGCGGCCGAGATGGCCACCCGCGACACCAGGCACCGCATCGGGGGAGTGGTCCTGCTCAACGCCGTGGGCATCGACCCCGCGCAGGGCGAGCTGACCGACACCCGCAAGCTGAACCCGGCCCAGCTGGGCGAGCTGGCCTTCGTCAATCCGGCCTTGCGCCTGGATCCCTCGACGCTGACCGACGAGCAGCGGGCGGCCGCCCTGGCCAACCAGCAGACGCTGGCGGTGTACGCGGGGGAGCCGTTCATGTACGACCCGAAGCTGCGTCGCCGGCTGCGCCGCGTCGACGCGCCGGCGCTGGTGGTGTGGGGCGAGCGGGACGGCATCGCGACCGTCGACTACGGACGGTCGTACGCACAGGCCTTTCCCAAGGGGCGCTTCGTGTTGGCGCCGGAGGCCGGCCACTTCCCGCACATCGAGGCGGCCGCGCTGACGGCCGCCTCGATCGACGAGTTCGTGCGACAGGAGCTCTAGGTGGCCGGGGTGGTGGCGTACTTCGCCATCACCCGGATCGTCGCCGCCGGCGTCAGCTCGCCGTCGGCGGCGATGGTGTCGCGCAGGTCCCGGAAGTACTGCACGTACAGGTCCGGGGTGAAGGTGTTGAGCATGACCGCCGGTTCGTCGCCGGGGTTGGCGAACGTGTGCGGCACGCCCGGCGGCACCATGACCAGGGTGCCCTTGGGCGCCTCGTGGTCGCGGTCGCCGACGGTGAACCGCACGTGCCCGGACACCACGTAGAACCCCTCGTCGTGCTCGGCGTGCCGGTGCTGCGGCGGCCCGCCGCTGTGGGGCGCGAGGGTGATCTCGCCGATGCCCAGCCGATGCGCGGTGACGCTGCCGTCCTCCATGATGCGCATCCGGGCCGGGCCCAGTTCGATGACCTCGCCGCCGTCCGGGCCGGTGATCGAGACGTCGTCCACGACCATCTCCTTCGTGAGAATTGACTCTCACGAGGCTAGGCGGCTCACACTCCAGTGTGCAAGTGCTCTCTCATGAATGGGGTAGACTGTGCCCATGCAGACCGCCTCCGGCCGGGTCAACCAGAAGACCCGCACCCGCACCGCCATCGTGCGGGCGGCCGCCGAGCTCAGCCGCACCGGCCGCGAGGTGACGATGCCCGAGGTGGCCAAGGCCGCCCTGGTCTCGGAGGCCACCGCCTACCGCTACTTCCCGGACCTGGCCACCCTGCTGCGGGAGGCCATCGCCGACCAGATCCCCAGTCCCGAGGAGGCGCTGGCCGGCGTCGCGGACTCGGTCGACCCGGTGGAACGGGTGGCCGCCGCGACCGAGTTCATGCTCCGCCACGTGCTGGGCCGCCAGGGTGTGGTGCGCGCGATGATCGCCGCCACGATCGTCCGCCCGGATCGGCCCAACGTCCGCCCGGCCATGCGCTTCGGCCTGATCGACTACGCGCTGGCCCCGCTGGCCGGCACGCTCGGCGGCCGCGATCCGCAGGCGTTGGCCCAGCTCAAGAACGACCTGTCCGTGGTGGTCAGCGCCGAGGCGCTGTTCTCGCTGACCGATCTGCGCGGAATGGCCCCGGAGGCCGCGATCGCCAGCCTGGTGCACACCGCGACCACGCTCACCCGCGCCGCCCTCGCTGAGTGAATGACCAAACGTTTTCTGTAAGCGCTTGGTGACATTTCCCGGCGCACCCGACCGTCCATTGTGCACGCGAGCGCAGAGCCGTTGTCCGGTGCGGACAACGGCCCGCTTGGTTTGACCATCCTTTGTGGACAGGACATTGACCCGACCGGAAGTTACTCACTGGTAAGTAGTGACGGGGAGCGGAACGGAAAGTATAACTTGTTCTAATCCCTCAACGGTGAGGAAGATCACATGGACAAAGATTCTGTGTGTAACAAGCCTTCCGGCCACTTTTCCCGACGTTCGTTCATCGCTGGAACAGGTTCTATCTTGGGGGCGATGGCCCTAGGCGGACCAGCGCTGGCCTCGACGACCACCGCCCGGGCCGCCGGCCCCATCCAGTCCGGCGCCCACGTGCCGGTGCTGGTCATCGGCACCGGCTACGGCGGCTGCGTCACCGCGCTGCGGCTGGCCCAGGCCGGCGTCGACGTGCAGATGGTCGAGATGGGCATGGCCTGGGACACCCCGGGCTCCGACGGCAAGATCTTCGCCAACACCACCACACCCGACAACCGCTCGTACTGGTTGCGCACCAAGACGAAGCAGCCGCTGAGCAACTTCCTCGGCTTCCCCATCGACAAGGACATCCCGCGCTACACCGGGATCCTCGACGCCGAGGAATTCGCCGGCATCATCGTGTACCAGGGCCGCGGCCTGGGCGGCGGCTCGCTGGTCAACGGCGGCATGGCGGTCACGCCCAAGCGGGAGAACTTCGGCGCCATCCTGCCGACGGTCAATCCCGACGAGATGTACAACACCTACTACCCCCGGGCCAACTCCGAGCTCGGCGTCGGCCTGGTCGACCCGGCCTGGTTCGACACCGTGGACTGCTACCAGTTCGCCCGGGTCGGCCGAAAACAGGCGCAGCGGTCCGGTTTCCCCTTCGTGTTCGTGCCCGATGTGTACGACTGGGACTACATGAAGCAGGAGGCCGCCGGCACCGTGCCGAAGTCGGCGGTGGCCGGGGAGATCCTGTACGGCAACAACTACGGCAAGAAGTCCCTGCAGAAGACCTACATCCCGAAGATCATGGCCACGGGGCGCGTCACGATCTCCACGCTGCACAAGGTGACCTCGGTGACGCCGGCCTCCGGCGGCGGCTACACCGTGCTCATCGACCAGCTCAACACCAACGGCGACGCCACGACCACCAAGTCCGTGGTGGCCGACCGGGTGTTCTTCGCGGCCGGCAGCGTCGGCACCAGCAAGCTGCTGACCATGTTGAAGGCCACCGGAAAGCTGCCCAACCTCAGCCCCGAGATCGGCAAGGGCTGGGGCGACAACGGCAACGTGATGGTCGGCCGGGCCAACTGGTGGTGGGACGCGACCGGCGCCGTGCAGGCCTCGATCCCCTGCGGCGGCATCGACAACTGGGACGCCGGTGGCGCCTTCGCCGAGGTGGCCCCGTTGCCGACCGGCATCGAGACCTACGCGTCGTTCTACCTGTCCATCACCAAGAATCCCAACCGCGCGGAGTTCACCTGGAACCCCACGACGAGCAAGGTGGACCTGTCCTGGCAGACGGCGTGGAAGCAGCCGTCCATCGACATGGCCAAGTCCATCTTCGACAAGATCAACGCCAAGGAGGCCACGATCTACCGCTCGGATCTGTTCGGTGTCAACAAGATCTGGGGCGACCATCTCACCTACCACCCGCTCGGCGGGGCCGTGCTCACCAAGGCCACCGACAACTACGGGCGGCTCAACGGCTATCCGGGCCTCTACGCCATCGACGGATCGCTGATTCCGGGCAACACCAGCGTGAACCCGTTCGTCACCATCACCGCGCTGGCCGAACGCAACATCGAGAAGATCATCGCCACCGATCTGTAGCGGCGGCTGCCGGGGCCGGCGTCAGTGCCCCGGCAGCACGCACACCGCGTCGATGCCGAGCACGTGGTTGAGCCGCCCGAACGCCAGCCACGCGCCGATGCTCATGCTCAGCTCCACGATCTCCTGCTGGCTGTAGTGCTCCGACATCCGGGCCCAGAACGCCTCGTCGATGTTGTGGTGGTCCACGGCGTAGCGCTCGGCGTACTCGGCGGCCAGCCGGGCCCGCTCGTCGAACGCGTCGGTGGTGCGCCAGTTGGCCACCGCGTCGGCGAACTCCTCCTCGACCTTGACGCCGTCCCGCTCGGTCCGCCAGTCCAGGCAGAACAGGCAGCCGTTGATCTGGGCGATCCGCAGCCGCGCGGCCTCGAACTCCCGCAGCCCCAACGTGGTGTGCTGGTAGACCGACAGCGAGAAGGCCGCCGCGGCGGTGCCGATGCCCGGCACCATCTCGCCCCACACGTAGCCGATCGCGTCCTTGCCGGCCGGGATGTCGATGTTCATGGCGATTGTCCTTCCGGGACAGTCAGCGGCGGCCCAGCTTCCCGATCGCCGGCCGCAGCGGGACGTCGAGCGCGTCGTACAGTCCGGGCTTGCACTGTGCCAGCCAGTCGATGGCGTTCACCAGACGGCCCACCGCGGTGGCGTTGCCGCCGGCCGAGCGGTTCTCGCTCTCGTCGGTCGCCTCGACGGTGACCTCGATGCGCGGCCGGCCCTCGATGATCACGCGGTGCGCGCCGTCGCCGCTGGGCGGCATCGGCCAGTCCGGGGCGCAGGAGGGGTGGATGCGGGTGACGTGCTCGATGACGATGCGGGCCTCGCCGTCGACGATGCCCTGCACCTCGAACCGCACCGCGCCCTGGGTGCCGGCCTCGAACTCGCCCATGGTCCGGGTGGTCACGGTCGTGTCCAGCGCGCGGCGGTCCATGGTCTCGCGGATCTCGTCCAGCTCCACGCCGAGCTCGCGGGCCATCATCCGCACCTGGCCGCCCCACACCATCGTCGGCACCGTCGCCATCAGCATCGGCGCCTGGTAGTCCATGGGCTGGCCCATGCCGACCAGGTAGCGGACCGAGTCCGGCTGCTCGTACGTGGAGTAGTCGAAGATCTCCTGGCAGCGGATGGCGTCGATGGTGCTGCCGAGGCCGCTGATCAGCAGCGGCAGCACGGGTAGAACAGGGATTGTGGCTATAGACAATTCTGTATCTCCGGGAATCGCCGCTGGTCAGTACGGCCGAAGGCCGGCCATTCTTTACACTAACTCACATCGATTTCCCCGTACGCTGGTACATCGAATCTCTAGCCTTCAAAGGTGTCAGCTGGAGTAGCGGCGGCTGGACCATGCCCAATGGTGTTCCTTAATGTGGAATCTGCACACCCTTGTCCACCGTCAATGCGGCATGCATTGCCGTGATTACCTCGGGGATACGGTGGCCCGTCGCAGACGATGATTCGGGACGTTCAAGCATCAACGTTGTTTGGACTGATACAGGGGATTTGAGACTTTGCATATCATCTTCGCTGTGAATAGGGAGCGGGACCATTATAACCTCACGTTCAGCTACTGCACTCCTTTTCGATAGGCCAGCTACTTGTGACTTACCTCAGCGGAGACGTACTTAGTACCTACCCATCATCAATCGTAACTAAATTCCCAACGAGAATTTGGGCTACGATAGAATCGACTCTGGTGAAAAAAGGTATCCCGATGCGAGTCAGTTCTGTTTCGACGCTCGAGTGAGTGGCACACACCTCCTTGTCGCACCGACGACGATGAGCTGGCGCTTCGGGCGCTACCCGCACATCGACCTGGACACCCTGCGCGCGCGGCTGGAGCTGTTCGGCGTCTCGGAGCGGGCCCGATACGTCGTGATCCCCCGCCGATCGGACACGGCGGGGGATCGCGACGTCCTCTACCTCGACCCCATGCGCAACCGCGGCCGCTGAGTGGATCAGGCGGGGGTGGGATCAGGTGCGGGCGCCGATGCCGGTCAGCGCCCGGACCTCCATCTCGGCCTGCTTGTCGGGATCGCCCTTGCGGCGGCCGATGAAGGTGCCGATCACGCCGCACAGGAACGAGAACGGGATCGACACGATGCCGGGGTTGCTCAGCGGGAACCAGTGGAAGTCGGTGGAGGTGATCAGCGAGGTCGACGCCCCGGACATGACGGGGGAGAAGACGATCAGCACCAGGCACGAGCCGAGGCCGCCGTAGATGCTGAACAGGGTGCCGGTGGTGTTGAACCGCTTCCAGAACAGGGCGAACAGGATCGTCGACAGGTTGGCCGAGGCGGCCAGGGCCAGGGCCAGCGCCACCAGGAAGGCGACGTTCTGCCCGTTGGCGGCGATGCCGCCGATGATGGCCAGCGCCCCGACGGCGACGGCGGTCCGCCGCGCGACCTGGACCTCGCGGCGGGGATCGGCCTTGCCGCGCTTGATGATGTTGGCGTAGACGTCGTGGGCGAACGAGGCGGAGGCCGCCAGGGTGAGCCCGGCGACGACGGCCAGGATGGTGGCGAAGGCGACCGCGGACACCACGCCCAGCAGCACGGCCCCGCCGACGCGGAAGGCCAGCAGCGGCGCGGCGGAGTTCTCGCCGCCGGGCGCGTGCAGGATGGCGTCGGAGCCGACCAGCGCGGCCGAGCCGTAGCCGACGACCAGCGTGCACAGGTAGAAGACGAACATCGTCCAGATCGCCCACACCACCGAGCGGCGGGCCTGCTTGGCGTCCGGCACGGTGTAGAAGCGCATCAGCACGTGCGGCAGGCTGCAGATGCCCAGCACCAGCGCCAGCGCCAGGGACACGAAGTCCAGCTCGTTGCGGCCGTACTGCGCGCCCGGCCCGAGGATCGCGGCGCCCAGCTTGTTGTTCTGGGTGGCCTTGTCCAGGATGGCCGAGAAGTCGAAGCCGAACTTGCCCAGCATGAAGATGCTGATCAGGGTCACGCACAGCAGCAGGAGCACGGCCTTGATGATCTGCACCCAGGTGGTGCCCTTCATGCCGCCGACCAGCACATAGAAGATCATGATCGCGCCGACGACCACGATCACCAGCGACTGCCCGGCCCGGTCGGTCACGTTGAGCAGCAACGCCACCAGGCCGCCGGCCCCGGCCATCTGGGCCAGCATGTAGAAGAACGAGATGACCAGCGTGGAGATCGCGGCCGCGGCGCGCACCGGGCGCTGCCGCATCCGGTACGCCACCACGTCGCCCATGGTGAAGCGGCCGGTGTTGCGCAGCATCTCGCCGATCAGCAGCAGGCCGACCAGCCAGGCAACCACCCAGCCCACCGAGTACAGGAAGCCGTCGTAGCCGTGGATGGCGATGCCGCCCGCGATGCCCAGGAACGACGCGGCCGACAGGAAGTCGCCGGACAGCGCGATCCCGTTCTGCGCGCCGGTGAACGCGCCGCCGGCCGCGTAGTAGTCCGAGGTCGAGGCGTTGCCGCTGCTCACCCGGTAGACGATGTAGAGCGTGACTGCCGCGAACACGACGAACACGCTCAGATTGATCAGCGGGTTACCGGTCGCGGTCCCGTCGGCGAGAATCCTCACTTGGTCTCGACTCCAGCCTGCGAGCGGATGAGGGCGACCTGTGGATCGATGCGCTTTCGGGCGAACCGGTTGTAGGCCAATGTGATCAACACTGTGGACACGAATTGACCGAGTCCCAGTAGTAGTCCGACATTCACCAACCCGAACACCGGGGTGGCCATGAACTGGTGGGCATAGGCCGACAAGAGCACATACGTCAGGTACCAGACCAGGAACAGGCCCGTCATCGGGAAGATGAACCGACGCAGCCGGTGGCGCAGCTCGGCGAACTCCGGGCTGTCCTGGATGGCGTCGAAGTCCGGACGCTGCGGACCGGTCGACGGCCGCCCGCCGAACACCGATCCATCCGATTCGACCGCCGCGTGCCGACCCGTCGTCGACGCTGTGGTCACCAGTCCTCCAGGACGAGCCGACGCGTGTATGGGGAGTGAGACCGGCCAACTGTAACGGGGGTGTGACCGGAGTCAACCGCAGGCCGGCCCGGCCCGGCCACCATGCGTGCCCGGCCCATTCCTGTGCGCGGTAATGCCTCCCGCAGACGTGTCGGCCTTGACAGCGGAATTCACGCTGGAGTACACCCCAGCAGCGGCCAGAAGTCCGTAACGCGTTTCCCGTCTCGGCAGACAACCGAGCAAAAGGGAAGCGGGACGAACCCGGTGCGACTGCCGCGCCCCCGTACAACCGAGGAAGGAAGCATCGTGGTTCAGCCAAGCCCGGGTCCGTGGTGGCACACGGTCGCCCGGTGGCGCAACTGGCCGGTGCTGGTCAAGTTGGCCGCGGTGCTGGTGGTTCCGGTCGTGGTCGCCGTGACCCTCGGCTTCCTCCAGGTTCGCAGCGAGATCCGCCAGGCCGACACGTACACCACGATCCAGCGGGTCATCGCGCTGCGTGACTCCATCACGCCGCTGACCGCGCAGCTCCAGCGTGAGCGCACGCTGGCCGCCCAGGTGTCGACCCAGGGCGTGACCGCGTACCGCCAGCAGGCCAAGCCCGTCGACGACGCCGCGAGCAAGCTGGCCGACACCGCGCATCGCACGCCCGGCCTGTCCTCGGCGGCCTCGGCGTGGTTCAACGACCTCGAACTGTCACTGGGCCAGTTGCCGGCCATCCGCCGCCCGGTGGCGCAGTCCCAGGACAATGACACGGACGCCGTGTCCGCCTACACCCAGATCATCAGCACCGCGCTGAACTTCGACCAGGCGCTGGTGGTGCAGCTCGGCGACCCGTCGCTGTCCAGCCCGGCCACCGCGCTGCTGGACCTGGAGGGCGCGCAGGAGCAGATCCGGCTGGAGCAGGCCGTCGTGCTCGTCGGCATCGCCCGCGGCCACCTGGTGGACGCCGAGGCCAAGATGCTGGCCGCCTCCGAGACCCGCTACGACGTGAACGTGGCCAACTTCCAGGCGGTGGCCGCGCCCGAGTGGCAGCAGACCTTCCAGCAGACGGTGGCCGGCGTCGACGTCGGCACCCGGCGCCAGCTCCTCGACTTCGCCGCCACCCAGCCGATCGGCCAGGCCGCCCCGACGCAGAACGTGGCCAAGAAGACCACCGGCGTGCACCAGGCGCCCCCGGCCGGCGGGCTGACCATCCCGCAGGAGGAGTGGAACCGGACCTCCGACGCCACGGTGGCGCTGGTCGACAAGGTCACCAGGAGCATCGCCGACCAGGTCCGCGGCACGGCCAACGACCTCCAGGAGGCCAGCAGCGACCGGGCCGGCCTCGAATCGGTCGTGCTGGTCGTGACCATCCTGCTGGCCGGCGGCATCGGCCTGATCGTCGGCCGCTACCTGCTCGGCTCGCTCGGCGTGCTGCGCCGCACGGCCCTCGACGTCGCCGCCCGCCGGCTGCCGGAGGCG
>NZ_KK037166.1:1720739-1751728 GCF_000568255.1 Kutzneria sp. 744 | reverse complement strand
CCGGACCTTCACGCCGCCGCCCACCGTGCAGCCGCCGGCCCCCGCCTCGGCGGCCGGCTGGTTCGCCGCCAACACGCCGCCCGGCGCCGCCGACCCGATCGGGCCACCGGCCGCCAACGGGGCAGCGCCCGCCAACGCCGGCGGGGCAATGCCCGCCGACACCGCGGGCGCCAGGCCCGCCAACGCGAATCCGCCGTCGCGTCAGGACAACGAATCCGTCCTACGACCGGAGGTCTCGCTGGAACCGACCAGCTACGCTTGGTTCGAGCACATGTCTGGGGGACCGGAAAACGGGTCGCCCGTTCAGGTGAACCCATCGGACGCCACCGCGTCCGATCCGGCCCCGGAGCAGTCGCCGGAGCCGGCCTGGCCGACCGAGCAGCCGGTGGCGCAACCCGCGCCGCCGCCGCGTCCCCAGGGCACCCAGAACGGGCTCGGCCTGCCCAAACGCGTGCCGAAGGCGGGACTGTTCCCGTCGACGGGCGCGCCGGCGGCCGGTCCCGCGAACGGTGCCTCGCACCGCGATCCGAACCGGACACGCGGGTTCCTTGCCAGTTACCAGTCTGGTATCCGTCAGGACCACACTGGTGCAGCAGCGTCGAGTGAGAACGAAAAGGGGCAGGAGAGCCCATGACCGCACCCCAGTCGCGGCAGGTGAACCAGTTCGGATGGTTGGTCAACAACTTCGCCGAGCATGTGCCGGGAGTCGCGCACGCGGTCGTCGTTTCCGTGGACGGTGTGTTGCTCACCGCGTCCACGCGACTGCCCGCGGAGCGGGCTGAGCAGGTCGCGGCCATCGCGGCCGGCGCGGTCAGCCTGACCCAGGGTGCCTCCCGCTGTTTCGACGGCGGACCGGTGCGCCGGACCGTGGTCGAGATGCAGGGTGGCATCCTGTTGCTGATGACGATCATGGACGGCTCGTGCCTCGCGGTGCTGGCGGCGCCCAACTGCGACGTCGGCCAGGTGGCGTACGAGATGACCGTCCTCGTGGACCAGGTCGGGCCGTTGCTCACACCGGAGCTGCGGTCCGAGTTGCGGGTCGCCAAGCAGGCCATGGACAGCCAGCCCGTCTGAGGGTGGAGATGAGCACCGAAGACTGGGGCGAAGACCCCGCGGAGAGCACGTTCGCGGACGTGCTCAACGGTTTCACACTCAACGGCGGCAGTCTTTTTCCGCCGCGGGCGCGGCGAGCGCGACGGCCGGTACGTCGAGCCGGAGCAGGCGGCGCCCGAGCCGGCTCCGCCGCCGTTGTCGGCCGTCAACCCGGACTAGTTGTCGGGCGCCATCGTGCGCGCCTACTCCTGGACCGGCGGCCGGACCCGGTCCGAGGTGCCGCTGCAATCGAGACCCTGGTCTCGACCAGCGAGCACGGCGGCGCCGCGGCCGAGCCGATGCAGGCCGAGTACCGGGCCATCGCGACCTCTGCGTGCAGACCCGGTCGGTGGCCGAGATCGCCGCGCTGCTGTCGATCCCGCTCGGCGTGTCCAAGGTCCTGGTCGGCGACATGGCCGGCCTGGGGCTGGTTTTCGTGCACGCCGCCGACACCGCGGGCGACGGCGTGCCCAACCTGGGGCTGATGGAGCGGGTGCTCAGCGGGCTGCGGCGGCTGTAGTGCGCTTCTCCGCCTGGAACGCGTCCTCGTGCAGGCCGCGCCGCCAGTAGCCGGAGATCGACAGCTGCTCGCGGCTCAGGCCGCGGTCGCCGGCGAGGTGGTCGCGGAGCTGCTTGACCAGGCCCGCCTCGCCGTGCACAAAGGCGTGCACGCGACCGGCCGGCCAGTCGAGCTGCTTCACCGTGTCCACGAGGTCGGCCGGGTCGACCCAGGTGACGTCGTGCGGGAGGTCCTGCGGTTCCGCGCTGCCCACCATCGCTCGGACGGTGGCGTCGGCCGGCAGCTGTTCGAGGGCCGCGCCGATCGCCGGCAGCGCGGCTTCGTCGCCGATCAGCAGGTGCCAGTCCGCCGTCGGGTCCGGGGTGTAGCCGCCGCCCGGGCCGACGAAGTACAGCTCGTCGCCCGGCTTGGCGTTGGCCGCCCAGGGGCCGGCCAGTCCGCTGTCGCCGTGGTGCACGAAGTCGATCGTCACCTCGTCGGCCGTGGCCGCGCGGATCGTGTACGTGCGGCGGGGCGGCATCTGGTCGCGGGGGAGTGTGTCGAGGTCGGGCGGGAAGCCGCCGTCGATCGGGAACATCAGCTTCACGTAGCGGTCGGTGAAGCCGTTGTCCACGGCGAGGTTGTCGCCGTCGAAGGTCACGCGGACCATGTGCGGCGTGATCCGCTCCGTGCGGCGGACCTGGATGCGAGTCGGTGGCATTGCTTCAGCTTAGCCTAACCTAACTCGTAGTTGTAACTATATAACTGTCCCCGGTGGATAGGGTAGCTCCCATGAACGATCAGCGCGAGGTGCTGACCTGGGAGCTCTTCGGCTCCGCGAGCCGCGAGCTGGCCGAGACCGTCGCCGCCGACGGCTTCGAGCCGGACCTGCTGCTCTCCATCGCCCGCGGCGGCCTCTTCGTCGCCGGCGCCCTCGGCTACGCGCTGGACGTCAAGAACCTGCACGTGATGAACGTCGAGTTCTACACCGGCGTCGACCAGCGCCTCGACCTGCCCGTCATGCTTCCCCCGGTCCCCAACGCCGTCGACCTGCACGGCGCCAAGGTCCTCGTCTGCGACGACGTCGCCGACACCGGCGCGACGTTGAAACTCGTCCGCGACTTCTGCGAGGACAAGGTCGCCGACGTCCGCTGCGCCGTCGTGTACGAGAAGCCCCACTCCACCGTGAAGTGCGAGTACGTGTGGCGGCACACCGACCGTTGGATCAACTTCCCCTGGTCCACCCTGCCACCGGTCGTCCAGCGCCGCGGCCAGGTGTTGGAGGCCTGACGGTGGCCATCGAGATCGTCGAAGGCGACATCACCGCGCAGCAGGTCGACGTCATCGTCAACGCCGCCAACTCTTCCCTGCTCGGCGGCGGCGGTGTCGACGGCGCCATCCACCGTCGCGGCGGGCCCGAGATCCTCGCCGACTGCCGCAAGCTCCGCGCCGGCCACTACGGCCGGGGGCTCAAGGTCGGCCAGGCCGTCGCCACCACCGCCGGCCGCCTGCCCGCGCGCTGGGTCGTGCACACCGTCGGCCCCGTGTGGTCCTCCTCCGAGGACCGGTCGTCGCTGTTGGCCGACTGCCACCGCAACTCCCTACGGGTGGCTGCTTCGCTCGGAGCTGTGAGCGTCGCGTTCCCGGCCGTCTCCACCGGCATCTACCGCTGGCCCCTGGAGTCAGCGGCGGAGATCGCCCTGTCCACGGTGGCCGAGGAACTCGCCGACTCTTCGGTGGAGATGGTGCGCTTCGTCCTCTTCGGCCAGCAGGCCTACGACGTGTTCCGGGCCGCTTCGTCAGCGTGAGTCCGCTTGTTCTTGCGGTTCGTGAACGGCACCTCGTCCACTTCGACGCAGCGGCCGAACACGCGGTCCCGGCTGGTCCACCCGTTGATCCGGCCCCGGTTGTTGCCGATCTGCACCCGCTCGCCCGCGAGGGCGGTGACCTTGTGCAGGTAGACCGTGCCGGCCACCCGTGCCAGCACGACATCGCCCACGGCCAGGGTGGCGGTGTCGATCGGGACGACCGTCACCAGCTGACGGCTGCGGATCAGCGGCACCATGGAATTGCCGGTCGGGCGGAACCGCACGGTCTCGCCCCGCGCGACCCGAGCGGCGACAGCATCCAGCAAACCCACGAGCCACAGAGTCGGCGGCGGACCGAGCCGCCGCAACGCATTTACTTCATCAGCCGGAGTAGGAGCTGGGCGACGAGGCACTGATCCGGATCGGACGGGTCGAGCCCGTGTCCGGCAAAGCGGGTCAAGCCCACCTGCGACGGCCGGAGGCTGAGGCGAGCAGCAGGCCACTGGCGGTCTGCTCGTGGCGGGTGTCCAACAGCTGTTCCCCGAGAGCGGTCACGAAGTGGCGCACGGTGTTGCCGCGCCGGGTGCTGCTGATCAAGCCGGCTTGGCGCAGGACGGTGGCGTGCTTACTGGCGGCGGCGGGCGAGGCGTGGATGTGTTCGGCGAGTTTGGTCGTCGAGCGTGGCACGCGCAAGGCGTGCAGGACGCGTGCGCGAGTGTCCCCGATGAGGCTGGCCAGTGCGGCCAGATCGGCGGCTGGGGTCGGGACTTCGGTGATCGGGTAGACCAGAACGGGTGGGAGTTCGGCATCGATGAAGGCGACGGGTGTGTCGTGGCAGAAGTACGAGGGGATGAGTGTCAAGCCACGGCCGGCCAACTCGATGTCGTGGTCACGTGGGTATTTGGCATGCAGGACAGGTGGTGCCCATCGGATGCATTCCGCCAGGTTGCCGAGCAGTCCTTCGATACCACTGGCGGCGACGTCCTCGGTGCGCACGGTTCGGTCGCCGCGGACCGCCCGGTCGATGCCGGACCAGTGCGGTGCCAGGACCAGGTCGTGATACCAGGACATCGCGTCCCCCAGTGCGTGCAGCGCGTCAAGATCGCCGGCGGCGAGCTCGCGGGTCACGGCTGGTGGCTGTCGCATGAGGTAAGACGGCGCCACTTCGACGGCCAGCCGGCTGGCCGGCGTGCTGAGCACGGCGTCCAACGAGGCGGCGAAGTCGTCGGCCTCCTCGTGTGGTGTGAGGAAGTCCGGGAAGCTTCCCCGCGGCGGGACCAGCGCGGTCAGCAGCTCAAGATGGCGGCGAGCGTCGGGGTGGCGGTTCAACCGTGCCAGCGATGACTCCCGCCACAGAGCATGCTGGGACACGGTGTGGCCGGTCTGGACGATGTGCAGGCTGTTCACCAGTTCCCAGGTCGGATGCGGGTGGCTGATGATGCGGGTACGTGCCAGATCATCGGCGGTGAAATGCAGCCGCAGCGCCATCAGGATCCTTCGGTGCGCCTCTGTGACCTTTTGTGGCCAACGATTTTTCCTTCTCGTTCAACGTTGTCGACCTCCAATCGGATGCAGCAGCACTCTGGTGTGGCTGGTTCCGGTGGCTGATGACAGCGGGGGAGTTCCGGAGCCGGAGATGACAGTGTGTCACCTGCGGCATGTCTGTCATGAGTCTGGTTCCGGCGCATTGAGGGGGGCGCCGGAACCAGACATGACAGTAGCTCAAGTCCGTCGGCCGGAGTGCGGAATATTCGGTGTGGCCGTTCGAGGAGACCACGGGCATGAGGCAATGGGCCGCGACAGCACTGGCAATGCGGCGGCTATGCGTCAGCCCGCGGAGGACCACGGCGGCGAGCGCAGGCCCGGCAGAGTCGCTCATCGCGGTGGCCTTCTTGACTCGGCCGCGGTGACAAGCCGAAGACCTGCCTGGAGAGTGCTGCGGACTTCCTGTAGGTACCAGGTAGTGGGCCAGATCCTGCCGCCGGACCTCGGCGGTGTGCCGATGGTCTCGACACACAGCTGGTGCGGTAGGCCCAACACGCGAACGGCATCGAAGTGTTGGTAGAGCGCATATAAGTGCGTTGTCACCAGCAGCAGTCGCGCTTTCGGCGGGAACATCAGCGCGTGGGCGGCCTGCTCGTAGGTGTCGGCGGTGTTGGCGGCGCGCTGCTCGGGCTGGCTGCTACGGGCAGCGAACACGTGCACCTCGGGTTTGCCGGCGCGCCATGCGTGCAGCTGAGCCACACGCGGCGTCATTGTCCGATCGCCGTCAACTTCGACCGTCCACGCCCGTTCGGACCGGAACTCCCGCGTGGCCAGCTCCAGCAGCAGGTCCGCTTCGGTCGTGGCGCGCGAGGCGAACTGGGTGCTCGATGTGAGTTCGTCCTTCCGTAGGTCACGGAACGAGCCGAGCAGGCAGATGCCGTCAGTCTCGATGACGCCCTCCGTCAGGAGCCTGACCAAGTGCTTGGTCCGCCTGTGGCAGCCCGCTGCCAGGCCGCCGAGAACGAGCACCCAGTCGTATGACCTTTCCTGTGGTGGTGCGTAGTCGCAGAGGCCGAGCTGCTCGACCGCGGCCATGGCCCGCTCACTGTCGGAGCCGGCATCGTCCTGGATGTCCAGCCGACACGCGCCCTGGCGACGGTCCCACATGGCGGAGAACTCGACCAGTGTCCGCAGAATCTCTGGCAGGTCTCCCTTCGGCCAGCTTCCGCCGAACTGCTCGACCAACGCGCGCAGCGCCGGCTTGTCGATGAACTCGCGCACACGGCCGATCGGGTCGTCGCCTGGAGCAAACGTGAGCGGTTGGGACGCCATCGCCGAGACTTCTCCTCTTCGCCGACAAGGGTACGGCTTGCCGCGTGAGCGTGGCGCAGGTGTGCGACATTCGCTACGGCCTGAAGGGTGTTTCAGAGCTGCGTCCAGCGGACTACGAGCATCCCCGGCTCCCCGGCCGCCGCGGGGTCGGGCTGAGCCCTCCTGCCGGCCAGGTCTGTCGCACGACTCTCGCCGGAGCTGGATCAACCCGGCGACGTCACTGACGATCCCTCGGTTCGCCGCTGTGTCTCTTGGCGCGACCACTTGTGGCCGACGCGTTTTCCGCCTCGTTCAAGGTTGTCGACCTGGCACTGGCTGCAACGGCATTCTGGTGCCACTGATATCCGGGTCGCCGAGGACAGTGCGGTGTCCCGTTCACATGGGAGTGATTCATGAACAGTTCGCTGGGTTCGCTCGCCTTCGACTCCGGTCGGATCGGCGCGCGTCACCACAAACGTCCACTATGGACCAGATCTCCATCGTTGCCGGGGAATATCACTCCTCCGAGGAGGTGGACCATTGTCTACCACGACACCGACGCATGTGCGCCTCTCTCGACGTGAATTGGCGATGCTCCACGCCATTGCCGCCGGCCGTGCCGAGACCACCACCAGTTGCGAACCCGACCTGTTCGTCGACGGTCTGGCCTGCTGCGACCAAATCGCCGCCCACCACCTCGCACATGCCGGTCTCATGCGCGCCGCCGGCCCCGCCAAGGAAGGGCAGCGCGTTCCCGCCGAACTCACCACCCCCGGCCACGTCGTACTCGCGGCACTGGTGAGCACCCGCCGACTGGCAAGCAGACCTACCTGGACGGCCGAGAACGACCTGCCTCGCCAACCGGGGACGGGGAAAGCGACGAAATTGCCAAGTGCGTCCTGGCCGCCGTCCCCGAGGCCGCCGCATGGATACCACGCGACCAACACCGTTCAGCACATCGCCGATTGCTGATCCAGCCCCGGAGGAGGCCCCGTCATGTTCGACATGTTGCGGTACGAGGATGTGGTCAAGGCTCACATGAGTGAAGCGGAGCGATGCGCTCGCCACCGCCGACTGGTGCGCCTGCTGCGTTCGCGCCGACGTCGGGATCGCCTGGCGAAGCGGGCGGAGCAGCAGGGTCGCCTAGGTCGGTCAGGACCACGTGGGCGATTCCTGGAGAGCCTGGTGCGTCTATTCATGGCTTGAGTGCCGATTGCGTGACATTTGCCAAGGCGATTACCGGGCGAGTCGAGTGCAGCCGTCAGTTCATCAGCCGGAGCTGGAGTTGGGCGACGAGGCGCTGGTCCGGATCCGACAGGTCGAGGCCGCTGAGCTCGCAGGCGCGGCGGACCCGGTAGCGCAGGGTGTTGGGGTGGACGTGGAGGCCGGCGGCGGCGGAGCGGACGTCGCCGAAGGCGTCGAGGTAGGCGAGCAGGGAACGGCCGGTGTCGGTGCCGGCCAAGGGATCGAGCCGGGGATCGCGGATCCGGGGATTGTCGGCGAGCAGGGTGAGGGTCTCGCTGAGCAGGACCTGGGTCCGCACGTCGGCCAGCGCGGCGACCTCGACCTCGGGGCGGCCGGCGATGGCGTCGAGGACCCGGTCGGCCTCCTGCCGTGACACGGGAACGTCCTCCAGCCCGGCGACGACGGAGCCGATGCCGGCCTGCACGGAGGCGCCGAGGTGCCGCCGGGTGGCGGCGACGGCGTCGCGGGTCATGGCGGTGACGGTGGCGGCGTCGGTGACCTCGGGCAGCAGCACGTACACCCGGCCGGCGATGGGCGTGACAAGGGCGGAGCGCCGGTACGAGGCGGCGTGCACCGAGATGACGCTGATCATCTCGGCCCGGTGCAGCTCCACCTCGCTGCGGGTGCGATCGGTGCTGCGCAACAGGAACGCGATGACGGCGGCGGGCCTGCGGGGGTCGGCGCCGATCTGGCCGGCGACGGAGGCGCCGGTGACCCGGCCGTCGAGGACGCCGGCGAGGAGGTTCTCGCGCAGGCGAAGTCCGGCGCTGGTGGTGTTGCGGTGCTGCACGAGGTGCAGTGCGGTGATCCGGGCGGCGCCGAGCAGCGCGCGGTCGGCGTGCTCGGTGAGGGGAAGGCTGCCCTCCTGCACCCAGACGGTGCCGAGCGGCTGGGAGCCGGCGTGGATGCCGACGGCAATGCGGCGCTTGATGCCCAGCTCGGGCCGCGCGTCGATGTGCACGACGTCCTCGCCGGAACGAAGCCGCTGGTAGACGCCCCATTCCCGGAGCATCTTCAGGTACGGCTCCGGACCCTGCCGGCCGAGGATGGACAGCCGCCGCAGCTCGTCGACCTCGTCCGAGGACCGCGAGTAGGCCAGCACGCGGTTGGCCGTGTCCTCGATGCTGACGCTGCCGCCAGTCAGCGCGGCGATGGTCTGGGCCAACGAGAACAGGTCGCCGAGCACCTCGCCGGCGTCGGCGTCGGCGGTGCCGCGGGCGGCGCTGACCACGTTGCGCGCCAACGATTCCAGCTGTTCCCAGCGGACCTCGCCGCGGACGTCCAGCAAGGCGACACCGGCGTCGGCGGCGGTCTGCCGCAGCGGTTCGGCATCCTTGACGGCGACGGCGGTCGCCCCGCGCTTGCCGGCCGCCCGCACGTGCGCGGCGGCGGACTTGCCGCGGGCGCCGATCACCAGCACCAGGTCGCCGGGGCGAGAGTCGGGGGCGTCGTCGGGATCGAGGATGACGACGTCGCGCACCTCGGCGTCGAGGCCGTCGGGGGCGGTCAGGACCTCGACGAACGGCTCGCCCAGCGCGAGCAGCAGCTGCTGAATGCTCGAACCGGCGATGGCGGCATCCTCCAAAGCGGGCGTGATCCTTTGTCCGTCCCCACAAACCGACACCCACAAGCTTAGCCGTTCGTACAACACGGCGCCGGCCGCCGGTGCATAGCCTTCTGCCATCGACGACGTCGCCGAAGGAGTGCCAGTGGATGCCGTGACGCAGGTCCCGACCCCCGTGAACGAGCCGGTGCTGCAGTACGCGCCGGGCAGCCCGGAGCGGACCGAGCTCGAGGCGAAGCTGGTCGAGCTGGCCAAGGAGCAGGTCGAGCTGCCGCTGACCATCGGCGGGCAGCGGCGCATGGGCGGCGGCGAGCGCGTCGACGTCGTGCAGCCCCACAACCACCGCCACGTGCTGGGCACCTTCGCCGGCGCCACCCAGGCCGACACCCGCGACGCCATCGCCGCCGCCAAGGCCGCCGCCCCGGCGTGGCGCGCGATGCCGTTCGACGAGCGGGCCGCGATCCTGCTGCGCGCCGCCGACCTGCTGTCCGGCCCGTGGCGCTCGACGCTGAACGCGGCGACCATGCTCGGCCAGTCCAAGACCGCCATCCAGGCCGAGATCGACGCCGCCTGCGAGCTGGCCGACTTCTGGCGCTTCAACGTGGCCTTCGCCCGCGAGTTGCAGGCCAAGCAGCCGGAGAGCTCGAAGGGCGTGTGGAACCGCACCGACCACCGCCCGCTGGAGGGCTTCGTCTACGCGATCACGCCGTTCAACTTCACGGCCATCGCCGGCAACCTGCCGACCGCGCCGGCGCTGCTGGGCAACGTCGTGCTGTGGAAGCCGTCGCCGACGCAGACGTTCTCCGCGCACCTGACCATGCAGCTGCTGGAGCAGGCCGGCATGCCCCCGGGCGTGATCAACCTGCTGACCGGCGACGGCATCGCCGTGTCCGAGGTGGCGCTGGCCGACCCCGACCTGGCCGGCATCCACTTCACCGGCTCCACCCGGACCTTCCAGCACCTGTGGGCCACCGTCGGCGCCAACATCGCCAACTACCGCAGCTATCCACGGCTGGTCGGCGAGACCGGCGGCAAGGACTTCGTGCTGGCGCACCCGTCGGCCAACCTGGACGTGCTGCGGACCTCGCTCGTGCGGGGCGCCTTCGAGTACCAGGGCCAGAAGTGCTCGGCGGCCTCTCGGGCCTACATCCCGCGGTCGCTGTGGGCACGGCTGCGTGACGACCTCGTGGCCGAGACCGAGGCGCTGAGCATGGGCGACGTGACCGACCTCAGCAACTTCATGGGCGCGGTGATCGACCGCCGCTCGTACGACAAGCTGGCCGGCGTGCTGGACCGGGCCCGTTCCGACAGCAAGCTGGACGTCATCGCCGGAGGCACCGCCAACGACTCCGACGGCTACTTCGTGCGGCCCACCGTCGTCGTCGGCGAGGACCCCTCGCACGACGTGTTCACCACCGAGTTCTTCGGCCCGGTGCTGGCCGTGCACGTGTACGAGGACAACGACTTCGACTCGGTACTGTCCACTGTGGACTCCGCGTCGCCGTACGCGCTGACCGGCTCGATCATCGCCGACGACCGCTTCGCGGTGCTCAAGGCCTCCGACGCGCTGCGCTTCACCGCCGGCAACTTCTACATCAACGACAAGCCGACCGGCGCCGTCGTCGGCCAGCAGCCGTTCGGCGGCGGCCGGGCGTCCGGCACCAACGACAAGGCCGGCTCCGTGCACAACCTGCTGCGCTGGGTCAGCCCGCGGTCGATCAAGGAGACCTTCGTCGCCCCGACCACCGTCCGTCACCCCCACCAGGGCTGAAACGCCACATGTGCACGGGTCTACAGAATCTAACGCTGGGGTCACATGCGCGCCACATGTGACAAAAAACTGGGTTACAGAGAGTGAGGAGTCTCATGCTGCGCACCGCGTTGCTGGCCGCCGCCCGTTCGCCGCTGGCCCGCCAGGCCGTCGAGCGCACCCCACTGGCCAAGCCGGTGGTGCGCAGGTTCGTGGCCGGCTCCTCGCTCCGTGAGGCCGTCGACGTGACCTCGTCGCTCATCGCCGACGGCCGCAAGGTCACGCTCGACCACCTCGGCGAGGACACCACCGACTCCGCCCAGGCCGCCGCCACCGTGCACGCGTACGAGCGGCTCCTGGCGGAGCTGGGCTCCGCCGGCCTGTCCGGTGGGGCCGAGGTCTCCGTCAAGCTGTCGGCCGTCGGCCAGTCGCTGCCCAAGGACGGCGAGAAGATCGCCCTGGACAACGCCCGGCTCATCTGCGAGGCCGCCGCGGCCGTCGGCACCACGGTGACCCTCGACATGGAGGACCACACCACCACGGACTCCACCCTCGGCATCCTCGGCGACCTCCGGGTCGACTTCCCGTCCACCGGCGCCGTGCTCCAGGCCTACCTGCGCCGCACCGAGCAGGACTGCCGCGACCTCTCCGGCGCCGGCTCCCGCGTGCGCCTGTGCAAGGGCGCCTACAAGGAGCCGGAAACCGTTGCCTACCAGGACAAGGCCGACGTCGACCTGTCCTACGTGCGCTGCCTCAAGATCCTCATGGCCGGCTCCGGCTACCCGATGATCGCCTCGCACGACCCCCGCCTGGTCGCCATCGCCGCCGACGTCGCCGAGGCCGCCGGCCGCACCCCCGACACCTACGAGCACCAGATGCTCTACGGCGTCCGCCCCGATGCCCAGCGCGAGATCGCCGCCGCCGGCAAGACCCTGCGCGTCTACGTCCCCTACGGCGACCAGTGGTACGGCTACTTCATGCGCCGCCTCGCCGAGCGCCCCGCCAACGTTGCCTTCTTCCTCCGCTCCCTAGCCACCAAGAGCTGAACCCCCGCGAGTTCACCCAAGAATTAAGCACCGTCCGGCACACTGAAATACGCTTTCGAGCACACCCGTCACGCCACATGCGCTTCCCCTGTGTCACCTGGACGCAAATGGGAAGCGCATGTGGCGTTTCGGGGCGGCTCGTGCTGCGCTGGCAGTTACAGCGCGACGTAGCGGGGGTCGGGGTCGCCGAACTCCAGGCCGTTCTCGTCGAGCGCGTTGCTGACGGTCAGGCGTTCGTGCTCGAACAGGAAGCTGGGGGCGCACATGCCGTCGGCCATGTCGGGGCCGGAGTACCGGAACAGCTCCGCGGACAGGAGCAGCTGGCCTTGCAGCGCGGCGAGCTCGGGCACGGCGTCGTGTCGCCAGCCGAGGTGGATGGCGGAGTCGGGGTCGCCGTAGGTCCAGGTGGCGTTGCGCACCGGGTCGATGGTGTTCCACGTGATCGACAGGTCGTCGAACTTCTGGTGGCTGATCTCGACCTGCTCGCCGTCGAAGTCCAGCAGCACGGGGATGTCGGCCCACCAGTCGTCGCCCCAGGCGAGCCAGGCGCGGCGCAGCCGGCGGCCGGCGAGGGCGCGGAGGCGGTCGCCGTGGACGGCGGCGTTCTGTCGACCGCGGATCCACTCCGGCCGGTAGCCGTCGACGTCGAAGGGGTAGGACACGGGACTCCTTTCGCAAAGCCGTGGTCGATTGTGCCGGAGCGAGGGAAGATCGGCGGCCATGGGCAGAGTGGCGTGGCGTCCGGTGCTGATCGTCGCGGCGGTGGCCGCCGTCGTGCATCTGACGGTGGCGTTGCGGTACGGGTGGCATCGGGACGAGTTCTACTTCGTGACGGCGGGGCAGCATCCGGCCTTCGGCTACGTCGACCAGCCGCCGCTGGCGCCGCTGTTGGCGGCGCTGGCCGGGAACCTGCTGGTGCTGCGGGTGCTGGCGATCCTGGCGCAGGTGGGGTGCATCGTGCTGACGGCGATGCTGGCGCAGGAGTTGGGCGGGGACCGGAAGGCCCAGACGCTGGCGGCCGCGTGCATCGCGGCGAGTCCGATATTCGTGGGGGCCTCGCTGCTGTTCGGCCCGACGGTGCTGGACCAGGTGGTGTGGATCGCGATTTTCCTGACGACGGCCCGGGCGCTGCGGATCGGCACGGTGCGGAGCTGGCTGTGGCCGGGCGTGATCGCCGGCATCGGCCTGGAGAACAAGGACACGGTGGCGGTGCTCCTGGCCGGCCTCGGCGTCGGGCTGCTGGTGTGTCGCCGGGACACGCTCCGCACCTGGGGACCGTGGTTGGCGGCGGGAGCGGCGTTGCTGATCGCGTTGCCGAACATCATCTGGCAGTTCGCCCACGGCTGGCCGCAGTTCGGCATGGCCGCCGTGCTGTCGGACCGGACGGGCGGCACGCTGGGGTCGCTGATCCAGTTGGTGCTGCTGGCGATCCTCCAGGCCGGCCCGCCGCTGGTGGCGATCTGGGTGCTCGGCGCGCGCCGACTGGCCACAGTGGACTTCCGCTGGCTGCTGATCCTCGTGGTGGTCGTGGCGGTCGTGTTCACGTTGGCGGGCGGCAAGTCCTACTACACGGCGCCGGTGCTGGCGGCGCTGTTCGCGGCCGGGGCGACCAGGCTCAAGTCCAAGGCGTGGGTGCCTTTCATCGTGCTTTCCGGTGTGGTGGCGGTGTTCCTGACGCTGCCGATCCTGCCGCCGTCAGTGCAGACCCACCTGAACGCCATCGACCCCCAGCCGCTTGCCACCTACGGCTGGCCCGAGTTCGTGGACCAGGTCAAGAAGGCCGAGGCCGCCATGCCGCCGGGCACGCCCATCCTCACCAGCAACTACGGCGAGGCCGGCGCCCTGACCATTCTCGGCGGCCTCGACAACGTCTACAGTGGACACAACTCCTACGCCGACTGGGGGTCGCCGCCGGGAACCTCGCCGACGGTGCTGTGCGTCGGCGAGTTCAAGGCCGCTCAGCTCCAGCTGGGCTGGCGGGTGGTGCGGCCGATCGCCGAGATCACGCTGCCCGACGGCGCGCAGAACGAGGAGACCCTCAACCACGCCACCATCTTCCGCTGCGAACAACCCCGCGGCAGTTGGGCCCAGCTGTGGCCCAGGCTGCGGCACCTGAGCTAGGAACCCAACGCAGCCCGGGTCACCGGCCGCGACGGCACCGGCCACGAGAGGATCATGGCGCTGGAGGTCTCACCGTAGCCCCACAGCCGTTCCAGCACGGCGGTCAGCTGCCGCACGTCGGTGGCGGCGATGTGCACGACGGAGCAGACGTCGCCGGTGAGACGCACGATGGAGAGGATCTCGGCGAAGTCGGCGACGCGCTCGGGTTGCAGGGTGATGCACCGCGGCCCGTAGCAGCGCATGGAGACCAGGGCCTGCACGCCGAGGCCGACGGCGGAGACGTCGACGGTGGCGCGGTAGCCGGTGATCACGCCGGCCTCCTCCAGCCGCCGCACCCGCTGGGCGATGGTGGGGGAGGAGGCGCCGAGCCGCCGGGCCAGCTCGTTGAACGAGGTCCGGGCGTCGGCCTGGAGCTCGTTGAGCAGGCCCCAGTCCAGGTTGTCCAGCTCCATCTCACGAGTGTAAACCGCAAACGCTCACGACTTTATGATCGACAATGAAACAGCCGTCAAATCGAAGCGACGCCCATTCCACGGGTCACCCGATCGAGCGACGATGGAGGCGTGAAGACCGAGCCGAAGCTGGAGTTCGCCGAGCCGAGCCCGTACGACCGGTACGTGCACGCCTCGACGCTCACGTCCCTGCAGCAGCCCTGGTCGGACGACCCGGCCGAGATGGCGTTCCTGATCACCACCCAGGTCATGGAGCTGTGGTTCACCCTGCTCGTGCACGAGTGGCGCACGGCCCGCGACGCGCTGCGCCAGGACCGGCTGGGCGACGCGCTGGCGGCGCTGCGGCGCAGCCAGCCGCAGCTGAAGGCGCTCAACGCCTCCTGGCAGCCGATCGCCTCGCTGACACCGGGCCAGTTCAACTCCTACCGCTCGGCCCTGGGCGAGGGCTCGGGCTTCCAGTCGGCGATGTTCCGCCAGCTGGAGTTCGTGCTGGGCGACAAGAGCGCCAGCCTGCTCCAGCCGCACAAGGCGGTGCCGCAGGTGCACCGCGAGCTGGAGAAGGCGCTGCACGAGCCGAGCCTGTACGACGAGGTGCTGAGCTACCTGCACCGTCGGGGATTCGCCATCCCGCAGGAGGTTCTGGACCGGGACGTCTCGCAGAAATACCAGGAGCATCCGGGCGTCGAGGCGGCGTGGGCTGAGATCTACCAGGATCCGCGCCATGATGATCTGGTGACACTGGGAGAGGCACTGACGGACGTGGCCGAGCTCGTGGGCCACTGGCGCACCGATCACCTGCTGGCGACCCGCCGCGCGATGGGGGCCAAGCCGGGCACCGGCGGCTCGGCCGGCGTGGCCTGGCTGGAGAAGCGGGCCAACAAGGTCGTGTTCCCCGAGCTCTGGACGGCGCGCAGCCATGTCTGACCTCACGGAGCGGGCGGCGAAACTGGACGCCGACGACCCGTTGGCCGGCCGACGGGACCTGTTCGACCTCGACGACGGCGTGGTCTACCTGGACGGCAACTCGCTGGGCGCGCTGCCCCGGCACGTGCCGGCCAAGGTCGCGGACGTCCTGACCCGGCAGTGGGGCCGGATGCGCATCCGATCGTGGACCGAGGGCGGCTGGTGGGAGGCCCCGGAGCGCATCGGCGACCGCATCGCCCCGCTGGTCGGCGCGGCGCCGGGCCACGTGGTGGTCGGCGATTCGACCAGCGTCAACGTGTTCCGGGCGGTGATCTCCGCCCTGCGCATGACGCCCGGCCGCGCCGAGATCCTCGTCGACGCAACGACTTTTCCCACCGACGGCTATATCGCGGCCTCGGCCGCACGGCTGGCCGGCGCCACGGTCCGCGCCGTCCACCCGGCCGAAGTGCCCACGGCGCTGAGCGGCAACACGGCCGTGGTGCTGCTCAATCACGTGGACTACCGCTCGGGCCGCCTGCACGACATGGGTGCCCTCACGGCAGCCGTGCACAACGCCGGCGCCCGCGTGATCTGGGACCTGTCGCACAGCGCCGGCGCCTTGCCGGTCGACCTGAAGACAAGCAACGTGGATTTCGCCGTCGGCTGCACGTACAAGTACCTCAACGGCGGTCCCGGCGCGCCGGCCTTCTTCGCCGTCCGGCCGGATCTGTTGCCCCAGCTGGATCAACCGCTCGGCGGCTGGTGCTCGCACCGTGAACCGTTCGCCATGGACTCGGAGTACGTTGCGGCGGAAGGCATCGCCAAGGCCCGGGCCGGCACGCCGGAGATCGTGTCCCTGCTGACCCTCGACGCCGCGCTGGACGTCTGGGACGGCGTCGACCTGCACCAGCTGCGGCAGAAGAGCCTGGCCCTGACCGGGTTCTTCGAGGACTGCGTGGCCGAGCTGGCCCCGGCGGCGCGCAGCGTCACGCCGGAGATCCGCGGCAGCCAGGTCTCACTGTCCTGTGTGGACGCCGAGCGGGTGATGGGGGAGCTGATCGCCCGGGGAGTGGTGGGCGACCACCGCCCGCCGGACCTGCTCCGCTTCGGCTTCACGCCGCTGTACACCCGCTTCGTCGATGCCTTGCGGGCGGCGGAAATCCTCGGTGAGATCCTCGCATGAGGACCGTCAGCTACGGCGATCACGCCGACAACCTCGTCGATGTCTGGGACAACAGCGACTCCGACACGGTCGCGGTGCTCGTGCACGGCGGCTACTGGCGAGTGGCCTATGGCCGTTCGTACATGGCGCCGTTCGCCGAGTACCTGCTGGCCCAGGGCATAGCGGTGGCCTCGCTGGAGTACCGGCGGATCGGCAACGGCGGCGAGTGGCCGGTGATCCTCCAGGACGTCGCCGCCGGCGTGGACAAGGTCGTGGAACTGTTCCCCGGCAAGCGGATCGTGCTCGTCGGCCACTCGGCCGGCGGGCACCTCGCGCTGCTGGCGGCCGACCGTCCGGGCGTGACCAGGGTGGTGGCCGTCGGAGGCCTGTGCGACCTCGCCCGGGCCCACGAGCTGGGGTTGAGCAACAACGCCGTGACTGAACTGCTGGGCGGCGACATCGGTCATCTGGCAGAGGCGGACCCGATGAACCGAATGCCGCCGCCCGTGCCCGTGACCCTGATCCATGGCGACGCCGACACTCACGTGCCGCTGGAGCTTTCCCAGCGGTACCAGGCAAAAAGCGGCGCCGAGCTGGTGGTGCTACCCGGGGCCGACCACTTCGAGGCGGTCGAGCCCGGCGCAGCGGTCACGGTGCAGGCGATTCAGCGGCGATAGGTGTACACGGTGATGTCGGTGTTGCAGGGCGCCGGCGGCAGCACCTCGACCCGCAGGTTGCCGGTGGCGGCGTCGTAGTCGACGCCCTCGGCGGTGTACGCGCCGACGCAGGTGCTGGCCAGCGGCAGCTGCCCGAGCGAGGTGACGTGCGCCTTGACGTCCTTGCCCCGCAGCTCGTGCTGGAGATCGATCTGCAGCAGCGGCTTGCTGGTGGGGTAGAGGTCGTTGTTGGAGTCGTCGGACGCGCAGATCAGCCGGGTCGAGGTGACGAAGTCACAACCCTGGAGGTTGCGGACCGGCTTGTCCAGCAGCACCTTGGCCGCCAGCGGCAGGGTGCCGCCGCCGGCCGGCAGCGCCTTGTTCAGCACCGGCGCCGGCCACACCAGCAGCCGGTCGATCTGGGCCAGCTCGCTGGACACCAGCCACTGCCCGTCCGGCGTGACGGCGGTGTACGCGTTGGAGTTGGCCACCACCTCGTCCGCGCCCAGGGTGTGCGCGTACTCGTACTTCTCGCCGGTCGGCGTGGTCACCAGCATCATCTTCTGCGTGATGGTGGCGGTGGTCTGCTGGTAGGGGTCGAAGACGTAGCCGTGCAGCGAGTCGGAGTCGCCGATGTGGCCCCAGCCCTCGGCCTTCAGGTTGGCCGGGATGGTGTTGCCGGCGGTGTAGTACACCTGCACGGGCTGCCCCGGCAGTCTGACCGTCGCGACGCCTTCGCCGCCGACGGCCGCGGCCACGGTGGTCTTGTCGACCACGTGCCAGGAGTCGTGGTGTGCCTCGTTCGCCAGTGCCGCCGGGGCGGCGAAGGCGGTCAGCATGGCCGCGAACAACACGGCTGTCACGCCACGGATCATCGAGCTGCCTCCTCAAGCAGGAATCCGAACAAGGAAAGCTAGAAGGAGCGTCTGCGCACGTCAATGGGCCATTTCCGAGTTCACATCGGTGAACAGGACGGGCCCGTCTTCTTGTTCCACGATGACGTCAGTGCCGACTGAAGTTCGTATACGTGAAATGAATAGACCGGAATTACGGCCTCGAATAGGGAAAGGTGAACGGCGGATGGCCGCCGACCGACGGTGACAACACGATGACCGCCCGCGAGTGGTTAATGCTGTTCACTCACCCGTTCGGGTATAGCGTGAGGATCGCCGGTACCGCTCTCACGCACGGAGTTTTGGCGTTGACGATCACCGAGGAGACCGCCCGACCCGATCTGGGGCGCCTGCGCATCGGCCTGCTCGGACCGGTCCGCGCGTGGCTGGACGACGCCGAGGTGGCGGTCGGCCCGCCGCGCCAGCAGGCGCTGCTCGCGGTGCTGGCCACCAACGCCAACCAGGTGATCTCCCGCTCGGAGCTGATCGACGCCATCTGGGGCACCGAGCCGCCGGCCAGCGCCGTCGGCAGCGTGCACACCTACGTCGCCGGCCTGCGCCGCGCCCTGGAGCCGGCCCGCAAGTCGTTCCAGGTGCTGGTCAGCGCCGGTTCCGGCTACAGCCTGCGGCTCGGGCCGGAAGGTGTCGACGCGGAGCGCTTCACCCGGTACCGGCAGACCGCGCGGCGGCTGGTGGCCGACGGCGACGCCGAGGCGGCGCTGGCCGAGTTCGAGCAGGCCCTGGCCCTGTGGGCCGGCACCCCGCTGGGCGGCATCGGCGGCCCGTTCGCGGACATCGAGCGGCAGCGGCTGGCCGAGCTGCGCCTGGACGTCCTGGAGGAGCGGGCCGATCTGCTGCTGACCCTGCGCCGGCCGGCCCAGGTCGTCGCCGCGCTCAAGGACGTGCTGGTCGACCACCCGCTGCGCGAGTCGACGCGGACGCTGCTGATCACCGCCCTGCACCAGCAGGGCCGGGTCGGCGAGGCCAAGTCGATCTACCAGGACGGCGCCCGACTGCTGGACGACCGGCTGGGCGTGCAGCCCGGGCCGGCGCTGCGCCGCGCGTACGAGACGCTGATCGACGCCGGCAAGCCGGTCGAGGAGGTGCTGCCGCGGGTCGTGCCGTCGCAGCTGCCGCACGACACCCGGCGTTTCACCGGCCGGGGCGACGAGCTGCGCCGGCTGGATGCCCTGCTGCCGGTGGCCGGGGCCGTCGGCGGCGGCAGCACGGTCGTCATCACGACCATCGAGGGCACCGCCGGAATCGGCAAGACCTCGTTGGCCGTGCATTGGTCGCATATGGTCCGTGACCTGTTTCCCGACGGACAGGTCTATTTGAACCTGCGCGGATTCGACGTTACGGACAAACCGGTCCAGCCTCATGACGCCCTGTACACCTTGCTGTCGGCTTTCCGTGTGCCGTCGGAGAAGATTCCGCAGGGCACCCAGGAGCGCAGCGCGATGCTGCGGGCCGTGGTCGCCGGCCGTCGCATGCTGATGGTGCTGGACAACGCCGTGTCGACCGACCAGGTCACGCCGCTGCTGCCGGCCAACCAGAGCTGCGTGGTGCTGGTGACCAGCCGAAACCGGCTGGACGGGCTGGTCGCCACCGGTGACGGCCGGCAGGTCACGCTCGGCCTGTTCGACGAGGTCGACTCGTCGGCGCTGCTGTCCAGCTACCTCAGCCCGGAGCGGGTCTCCGACGAGCGCGAGGCCTTCGACGAGCTGCTGGCCCTGTGCGCGGGGCTGCCGCTGGCGCTGAGCATCGTCGGCGCGCGGGCCTGGTGCAGCCCGAACCTGCCGCTCGCGCAGTTCGTCGACGAGCTGCGGGACGCCCACTTCCGGCTCGACGCCCTGGACACCGGCGACGACGCCGCCTCCAGCGTGCGGGCCGTGTTCTCCTGGTCGTTCGACGCCCTGACCCCGGCCGCCAAGCGCATGTTCGGGCTGCTCGGCCTGCACGCCGGGCCCCGACGTCAGCCGGCATGCCGCCGGCGCGCTCGCCGACGTGACCGAGGACGAGGCGCGGGGCCCAGCTGGACGACTGGTCCCGGGCACACCTGCTGGAGCTGCGGGCCGACGGCCGCTACCAGTTCCACGACCTGCTGCGGGTCTACGCGCTGGAGCGGGCCACCAGCGACGAGTCCGAGGCCGAGCGCGACGCCGCCGCGCGGCGGGGCGTGCGGTGGTACATGCACGCCGCCAACCAGGCCGACCGCGTCATGCTGACGTTCAAGCCCGTGCACAACATCATCGACCCGCCGGAGCACTGGAGCTTCCCCACCCAGCCCGACCCCGACCACGCCAAGGCCTGGTTCATGGCCGAGGAGACCAATCTCGTCGAGGCCATCCGGCGGGCCGTGGAGATCGGCGAGCACGCCGTCGCGTGGCGGCTGCCGCAGACCATGTCCAGCTTCTGGTACGTCTACAACAAGCGCTGGGAGCTGTGGAACGAGATGCTCCACATCTCGCTGGAGCACGCCGTCCTCGACGGCAACGTCAACGGCGAGGCCTCCGCCCACTCCTCCCTCGGCATCGTCGCCAACGACCTCAAGCGCTACGACGTGGCCGTCGACCACTACCTGCGGGCCATCGAGCTGTTCCCGCAGACCGACGAGAAGTGGTTGGTGGGCATCACCTACAACTCCCTCGGCCACACCTACGTCGCCATGCGCCGCTTCCCCGAGGCGATGGCCGCCCTGCGCACGGCGGCCGAGGCGTACGAGGAGACCGGCAACATCTGGGGCCGGGCCTGGGCCCTTCAGGGCACCGCCTCGGCCTACAACGCCATGGGGGACCACGAGAAGGCGTTGGAGTACGGGCGGATGACCCTCGCCGCCTGGCACGGCGTCGACTACAAGCACGGCATCGGATCGGGGCTCAACCTGCTCGGCGAGATCCACCTCGCCGCCGGCGACTACACCTCGGCCATCGACTACTACGACCAGGCCGTGCAGGCCCGGCAGGCCATCAACGACCGCTTCGGCATCGCCAACGCCCTGCGCGGCAAGGCCTTGGCCGAGTGGCGGGCCGGCCTCGTCGACGACGCCCGCGAGTCGTACCGCCGGGCCCTGCCCATCCTGACGGCCCTGGAGTCCCCGGAGCTCTCCGCCGTCGAGGAGCAGTTGGCCCAGCTGGACGCCGAACACCCCTGAGAACCCCGTTATGCAGGGAAGGACGCCTTACCCTCGTTGAACGAGGGTAAGGCGTCCTTCCCTGCATGCCAGGAGGAGTTACTCGGGGTCGTAGGCGAGGTTGGGGCGGAGCCAGCGCTCGACCTCGGCGACGGGCATGTTGCGGCGGCGGGCGTAGTCCTCGATCTGGTCCCGGCCGAGGCGGCCGACGGTGAAGTACTTGGCCTCGGGGTGGGCGAAGATGATGCCGCTGACGCTGGCGGCCGGGGTCATGGCGTAGGACTCGGTCAGCGCCATGCCGAACTCGCCTGCGCCGAGCATGTCGAACAGGCCGGCCTTCTCGCTGTGGTCGGGGCTGGCCGGGTAGCCCAGCGCCGGCCGGATGCCACGGAAGCGCTCGGCGTGCAGGTCGGCCAGCTCGGGCTGGGCGTCCGGCTCGAACCAGTCGCGCCGGGCCTGGAGGTGGATGTACTCGGCGAAGGCCTCGGCCAGACGGTCGGCCAGGGCCTTGACCATGATGGCCCGGTAGTCGTCGTTGGCGGCCTCGTACTTGCCGGCCAGCTCCTCGGCGCCGAGGATCGCCACGGCGAAGCCGCCGAGGTGGTCGCCGGCCGGCGCGATGTAGTCGGCCAGCGAGCGGTTGGGGCGGCCGTCGGGCTTCTTGGTCTGCTGGCGCAGCATCGGGAAGTCGGGCGCGCCGTCGAGGAAGATGTCGTCGCCGTCGGAGCGCGCCGGCCAGAAGCCGTACACGCCCTCGGCCCGCAGCGAGCCGTCGGCGATGATCTGGTCCAGCAGCGTGTTGGCGTCGTCGAACAGCTCCCGCGCCACCGGGTTCTCCAGGATCGCCGGGTACTTGCCCTTGACCTCCCAGGCCAGGAACAGGAACGTCCAGTCGACCATCTCCCGCAGCGCGGTCAGGTCCGGGCTGACCCGCCGGGTGCCGGTGAACGGCGGCGTCGGCAGGTCGTCGAAGGACACGACCTCGCGGTTGGCCTTGGCCTGCTCCAGCGTGAGCAGCGGCTGATGCTGACGGTTGGCGTGCTGCACGCGCAGCCGCTCCTGCTCGACGGAGTTTTTCTCCGCCAACACTTCGGCCCGCTCCGGGTCCATCAGGTCGGAGACGACGCCGACGACCCGGGACGCGTCCAGCACGTGCACGGTCGTCGACTCGTAGGCCGGCGCGATACGGACGGCGGTGTGCTGGCGGGAGGTGGTCGCGCCGCCGATCAACAGCGGCAGCTTGAGCCCGCGCCGCTGCATCTCCGCGGCCACCGACACCATCTCGTCCAGCGACGGCGTGATCAGGCCGGACAGGCCGATCGCGTCCGCGCCCTCGGCCACGGCGGTGTCCAGGATCTTCGCGGCCGGCACCATCACGCCGAGGTCGATCACGTCGTAGCTGTTGCAGCCCAGCACCACGCCGACGATGTTCTTGCCGATGTCGTGCACGTCGCCCTTGACCGTGGCCAGCACGACCTTGCCGTTGCCGCGCGAGGCCTCGACCACGCCGGCCAGCCGCAGCTGCTCCTTCTCCTCCTCCATGAACGGCTCCAGGTAGGCCACCGCGCGCTTCATCACCCGTGCGCTCTTGACCACCTGCGGCAGGAACATCTTGCCGGAGCCGAACAGGTCGCCGACGATCTTCATGCCGTCCATCAGCGGACCCTCGATGACCTCCAGTGGCCGCTTGGCCTGCTGGCGGGCCTCCTCGGTGTCCTCCTCGATGAAGTCCACGATGCCGTGCACGAGCGCGTGTGACAGGCGCTCCCGCACCGGGGCCTCGCGCCAGGACAGGTCGACGACCCGCTTGGTGCCCTTGCCGTTGACCGTCTCGGCGAACGTGACGAGCCGGTCGGTGGCGTCCTCGCGCCGGTCGAAGATCACGTCCTCGACCAGCTCCAGCAGGTCGGCCGGGATGTCCTGGTACACGGCCAGCTGGCCGGCGTTGACGATGCCCATGTCCAGGCCGGCGGTCACCGCGTAGTACAGGAACGCCGAGTGCATGGCCTCACGCACGACGTCGTTGCCACGGAAGGAGAACGACAGGTTGGAGATGCCGCCGGAGGTGCGCGCGCCGGGACAGCGCTGCTTGATCAGCGGCAGCGCGTCGATGAAGGCCTTGGCGTAACCGTTGTGCTCGCTGATGCCGGTGGCCACGGCCAGCACGTTGGGGTCGAAGATGATGTCCTCGGCCGGGAACCCCACCTTCTGCGTGAGCAGGTCGTAGGCCCGGCCGCAGATGTCGACCTTGCGCTGGGTGGTGTCGGCCTGGCCCTGCTCGTCGAAGGCCATCACGACCACGCCCGCGCCGTACTCGCGGATCCTGCGGGCCTGGGCCAGGAACGGCTCCTCGCCCTCCTTCAGCGAGATCGAGTTGACCACGCCCTTGCCCTGCACGCAGCGCAGGCCGGCCTCCAGCACGCTCCACCGCGAGCTGTCGATCATGATCGGGATCTTGGCCACCTCGGGCTCGGTGGCGATCAGGTTCAGGAACGTGGTCATCGCCTGCTCGCTGTCCAGCAGGTCGGCGTCCATGTTGACGTCCAGCAGGTTGGCGCCGCCGCGCACCTGCTCCAGGGCCACGTCCACGGCGGCCTGGTGGTTGTCGGACTCGATGAGCCGGCGGAACTTGGCCGAGCCGGTGACGTTGGTCCGCTCGCCGATCATCACGAAGCCGGTGTCGGCGCCGATCGCGAACGGCTCCAGGCCGCTGAACCGGGTGGCCGGCTCGACGGTCGCCAGCGTGCGGGGCTTGAGGCCCTTGACCTTCTCGGCGATCGCGGCGATGTGCGCGGGCGTGGTGCCGCAGCAGCCGCCGGCGATGTTGAGCAGGCCGGACTCGGCGAACTCGCCGACCAGCGCGCTGGTCTCGGCCGGCGTCTCGTCGTAGCCGCCGAAGGCGTTGGGCAGGCCGGCGTTGGGGTGGGCGGCCACGTGCGTGTCGGCCAGCCGGGCCAGGTCGACGATGTGCGGGCGCATCTCGGTCGCGCCCAGCGAGCAGTTCACGCCCACGACCAGCGGCTTGGCGTGCTCGACGGAGCGCCAGAACGCCTCGACGGTCTGCCCGGACAGCGTGCGGCCGGACAGGTCGACGATGGTCACCGAGATCCACAGCGGCAGGTGCGGGGCCACCTCCTGCGCGGCGGCGATGGCGGCCTTGCAGTTGAGGGTGTCGAAGATGGTCTCGATGAGCAGCAGGTCGACGCCGCCCTCGGCCAGCGCGGAGATCTGCTCGGCGTACGAGTCGCGCACCTGGTTGAAGGTGACCGCGCGGTAGGCCGGGTCCTCGACGCGTGGGGACAGCGACAGGGTGACGTTGAGCGGGCCGATCGAGCCGGCCACGAAACGGCCGCCGAACTCGTCGGCGGCCTGCCGGGCCAGGCCGGCGGCCTCGACGTTCATGTCGCGGACCAGGTGCTGCAGGTCGTAGTCGGCCTGGCCGATGCTGGTCGCGGTGAACGTGTTGGTGGTGGTGATGTCCGCGCCCGCGGCCAGGTACTGGCGGTGCACGTCCAGCACCACTTCCGGGCGGGTCAGGTTGAGCAGGTCCGGGTCGCCGGTGACGTCCTTGCTGTGGTCCGCGAACCGACCGGCGATGTAGTCCTCGGGACCCAGTCCCGCGTTCTGGAACATGGTGCCCCAGGCGCCGTCGAGCACGACGATCCGCTGTCCGAGCAGTTCCTTCAGCGCGTCTGCGCCCACAGCTGGCCTCCCTGTTGTGGGAGGCGCCCTTGTTCACGGTGACTCGGCCGAGCGTGGCGGGCCCGAGCCCGTTGCAGCGCCTCTCGACCTCAAGAAAGATTACCGGAGCCGCCCCGGGCACAGGCAGAAACCCGCACAGCTGTCCCCGCGTACCTCTCCCACCTGCTGGAACAACGCCTGGTGGTGCTGGAAAAGTCCCAGCTCCCAGCATGTGGAACGCGGCCGGCGCCGAGGACGGCTCGGCCGGACCGGTCCCACTGTCACCCGGTCGGTGAGGTCCACATGCCGACCGCGTCGAGGTGCCGCAGCAGCCGCCACTCGCCGTCCTTGACGTGCCGGAACACGGCCTCGCGGGCGGCGTTGGCGTCCCGTGCCCGCAGCGCGGCGACGATGGCGGTGTGGTCGGCGACCACCTGCACCCGCCACTCCGGGTCCCCGGTGTAGACCCGGGCCGGCGTGTAGCGGCTGGCCATGTCCAGGAACCGGGCCAGTTTCCGGGAGCCGGCGGCCTTGTTGATCAGCAGGTGGAACTCGTACTCCAGGGTGGACAGCTCGTGGTGGCCCTCGGCCCGGGCCAGCTCGTCGGCGATCTGCTGCACGTGGTCGAGCTGCTGGTCGCTGATCAGCGTGGCGGCCCGGCCGACCAGCCGGGCGGCGAGATCGGCCTGGAGGTCGAACATGTCCTTGACGTCCTGGCGCGACAGCGGGCTGACCACGAAGCCGCGGCGGGGCTCCAGCTCCACCATGTCCTCGCCGCGCAGGGCCAGCAGCGCCTCGCGGACCGGGGTGACGCTCACGCCCAGCTCGGCGGCGACCGCGTCGAGACGCACGAACTGCCCGGGTCGCAGCGTGCCGGACATGATCGCCTCGCGGAGATGCGCGGCGACCTCGTCGGACAGCTGCGGGCGCGACAGCAGGGGCCTGGCCATAAGATATATTATATGTGCGATCCTACGAGGAGGTCGGACATGCGGCTCAGCGTGCCCCTTCAGTACGCCGGCGACGCGATCCAGCTCATGGAGCAGGTGGTCGCCCTGGAGCGGGCCGGCCTCGACGCGGTGTGGGTGGCCGAGGCGTACGGCTTCGACTCGCCGACCCTCATGGGCTACCTGGCCGCGCGCACCGAGCGGCTGCTCATCGGCTCCGCGATCCTGCCGATCTACTCCCGCACACCGGCCCTGATCGCCCAGACCGCCGCCGGTCTCGACGCCGTGTCCGGCGGTCGGGCGCTGCTCGGCCTCGGCGCGTCCGGGCCGCAGGTGATCGAGGGCTGGCACGGCGTCCGCTACGACAAGCCGCTCGGTCGCACCCGTGAGGTCGTCGACCTGTGCCGGCGCATCTGGCGTCGCGAGGTGATCACCAACGACGGCCTCTACCCGCTGCCGCTGCCCGGCGGCACCGGCCTCGGCAAGCCGCTGAAGATCCTCACCAAGCCCCTGCGGGACTCGATCCCCGTGTACCTGGCGTCGCTGGGCGACAAGAACGTGGAGCTCACCGCCGAGATCGCTGACGGCTGGCTGCCCACCCTGTTCCTGCCGGAGAAGGCTTCTTCGGTGTGGGGCAAGGCATTGGCGGCCGGCCAGGACAAGCGGACCCTGACCACGCCGCTGGACGTGGTCGCCGGCGGCCTGCTGGCCATCGGCGACGACGTGGCCCCGCTGCGGGAACTGGCCCGGCCGACGATCGCCCTGTACGTCGGCGGCATGGGCGCACGGGACCGCAACTTCTACAACGACCTCATGCGGCGGTACGGCTACGAGGCCGAGGCGCGCACCATTCAGGACCTGTACCTCGCCGGCCGCAAGGACGAGGCCGCCGCCGCGGTGCCGGCCGAGTTCCTGGAGCTCAGCTCCCTGATCGGGCCGGCCGGGCACGTCAAGGAGCGGGTCGATGCGTACCGGGAGGCCGGCGTGACCATGCTCAACGTCAACCCCGTCGGGCCCGATCCGATCGGCGACGTGCGCACCCTGCGCGAGTGGCTGGGCTGACTCGTGGGCCGCTGGGACAACCTCAGGCGCATCCTGTCGCTGGATCCCGAGCGTGACCACCAGGAGATCTACCGGCTGTCGGCGGGCTTCGAGTTCCCGTGGGACTTCCAGCGGTCGCTGGAGTTCGCCCTGTTCCGCACCTACTCCGTGCCGTCCATCTCCACGCTGCTGGCCGCCACCCGCGAGTTCGAGCTGCGGCCCCAGCGCCGGTACGACGACACCGCGCTGCTCATGGCCGAGATGATGGAGCACGGCTACGACTCGCCGCGCGGCAAGGCCGCCCTGCGGTCGGTCAACCGGGCCCACGGCCGGTTCCGGATCAGCAACGAGGACATGCTGTACGTGTTGTCCACCTTCGTGTTCGAGCCCGTCCGCTGGCTCGACCGCTTCGGCTGGCGGCGCCTGTCCGACCACGAGCGCCTGGCCGGGTTCCACTTCTACCGCGCCGTCGGGACCCGCATGGGCATCCGCTCGATTCCTAGCAGCTACGCGGAGTTCGAGCAGTTCAATGTGGACTACGAGCGGACGAACTTCGTCTACACCGACACCAATGCCGCCGTCGGTCGCTACACCCTGGAGCTGTTCTGCTCCTGGTACCCCGCAGCCTTGCGCCCGGCGATCCGCCCCGCCCTGCGCTCCCTCATGGACCGCCCCCTGTTGGACGCCTTCGGTTTCGCGCCCGCCCCGCCTTGGCTCACCCGCCTGTCCGAGGCCGGCGTCCGGTTGCGGTCAGCCGTGGTGCGGGAACTGCCGCCCCGCCGGCATTCCAAGCTCGCCAACGACCCCGGCAACCGGACGTATCCCGGCTACCCCACCGGTTACGACCCCGCCGACCTCGGCGCCGGCGAGCCGCCAAAAGACATCGATCCGTCGCTGCTGCGCCGGTAGAGTCGGCCGGCATGATCGTCCGAAGGGACCATGCCGCGTAGACGGCCCCATGAGCTGCGGGTTCGCCGCAGCGATGCCAAGCAGGAGCCCGGGCTACCCCGTGGCTCCGCCCGCCTGGTGAGCGCTTTGGCCGTTCTGGAGCGCAACGGCCTCGACTCCGTCGCCGGTGCCCTGCGCGTCTGGCGACTCGAAGTCCGGGGACAGCTGGTGCTCACCGGCTGCGATCATTGCGACGAGAGCCCGATCGAGGCCCGGCGGACCCTCGATGCCGCCCTGCGGTCGCTGCCGCCTCGGCCGGCCCGTGAGCTGCGGGAGATGGTGGCCCCGCTCGACGCCCTGTACGTGGCCAAGACCGTGCCCGACCCGTCCGTCCACCCCGATGTCCCGGAGTGGTTGCGGCGCATGAGGTCGTAGAGTGGTGGACATGACGATCTTCCGAAAGGGTCATGCCGCGTAGGCGCCCCCATGCGCTGCGGGCGGTCCACATCCCCCGCAGACCGACACCCCGGGCGCGCGGGCTGCCGCGCGCTTCCGCCCGGTTGGCCGGCGCCGTTCGCCGCTGGGAGCAGCATCCCGGCCAGATCGCCTGGGCCTTGAAGGTGTGGACCGACGCCGTTCGCGACCCGCATGACCGCTACTACCGCGACCGGTCCTGGGAATTCCCGTTCGAGGTGCGCGAGACGCTGGAGTCGGCGCTGCGCGGCCTGCCCCGGCGCGCGGCCCGTGAGCTGTTCGACCTGGTCCGCCCGCTGGACGAGACGTACCTGGCCAACACCGCCAACAACCCGTTCGCGGCCCGCGGCGACCCGTGGTGGTACAAGCGCCTATAGGAAAAGGGCCTTCCCCGGAGGGAAGGCCCCTTTCCGCACAACCTCACATCAGATCTGGTCGGCGGACCGCTCGATGACGTGGTCGATGAAGCCGTAGGTCAGCGCGTCCTTGGCGGTGAACCAGCGGTCGCGGTCGCCGTCGCGGATGATGGCCTCGACGGGCTGGCCGGTCTGGCGCGCGGTGATCTCGGCCAGCTCCTTCTTCCACAGGGCGTAGACCTCGGCGCGGATCTTGATGTCCGAGGCGGTGCCGCCGACGCCGCCCGAGGGCTGGTGCATCATGATCCGGGCGTAGGGCAGCGCATAGCGCTTGCCGGGGGCGCCGGAGGAGAGCAGGAACTGCCCCATCGACGCGGCCAGGCCCATGGCGTAGGTCTGCACGTCGGGCTGCACGAACTGCATGGTGTCGTAGATCGCGAAGCCCGCGGTCACGGAGCCGCCGGGGGAGTTGATGTAGAGCTTGATGTCCTCTTCGGGGTTCTCCGCGGTCAGCAGCAGCAGCTGAGCGACGATCCGGTTCGCCACGTCGTCGTCGACCTCAGAGCCGAGCACGATGATCCGGTCGCGCAGCAGGCGCTCGTAGACCGAGTCGGTGAGGTTCATCCCGGACGCGGCGCGCGCCACGAGGTCCGCGTTGGCGTGGTGTTCCACTTCTGTCCGCCTCTTCTTGAAAGCCAGGACTTCCTGATTTCTGACCGTCACTCTAGCCGAGCGGATCGCGGCGGAGTCGGCCGGTGCGACCGTGTTCGCCCACAGCAGTACAAGGAGCCCGCTACCCGCCCCTGACCTGCGACAACGGCCGCCGACTCCGGTCAAGCGGCGTGTCGCGGGCCATTAAACGTTCGCGTTCGGCGGAATTGTTTTTCGCCACGGAAATCGTCAGGGCGCACCGGTGTAGAAGCCGATGGTGCGCTCGCCGACCTCCGTCGCCTTGGCCGGGTCGGCGCCGGACGCGATGTCGGCCTCGATCCACTGCCGGCCGCTGGCCGTGTAGAACTCCTTGGCCTCGGGGGAGGTCATCCACTCCGCGGCGGCCTCGGGCGTCATACCGGCCCCGGTGGCCAGGTACATGGCCAGGCCGAGCACCGCGCCGTCCCAGCCGATGCCGACCGCGCCGGGGCCGTAGGTGTCCCAGTGCTCGCCGACGACGGCGATGTGGTGCAGCTCGAACAGCGTGCCGCCGTCGACGGCGCTCAGGCGCACCTCGATCCAGCTGACCTGGTCGCCCATCTCCCACGTGGCGTCGAAGGCCCGGGGCGCGTCGCACGCGGTGACGGTGCCGCCGGCGTTGCCCTGGAGCTGGTAGTGCCCGCCGAGCTTGAGCTCGCCGGTGACGGGCAGGAACCAGCGGGCGATGCGCTCGGCCGTGGTCACGGCCTCCCACAGGTCGTCGAGGTCGGTGTCGTACGTCTGGCTGACGGTGACGGTGCGGGCCTCGCCCGCCTCCAGCGTCCGGCTGCCGACCCGGCGGCTCACGGCGTTGATCTGCTGCTTCACGTCGAACATGGCTGGCAAAGTATCAGCACGGGCTTATATAAGCAACGGGTGCCGTTGCCGTTCGGGTGAAGTTGGCCGCGGCGGCGGCCCGCGCCCATCCGGCGGCCGCGCGGCTGTTCTGATAGTGCGGCAAGGGATCCCGGAAATGCGGTCGGACCGCAAGACGATCTTCGGTGGGCGTTGGCCGCGGGCGTTGCGGCGGTAGCTGGACCGAGTGATCACATTCTGTGACCGCCGTGAAGACCGGTGGTGGCCGCCACGGGGGTCTGCTTACGTCCGGCCCATGGCACCAGGACGAAGTTCCAGGATGGCTGTGCTGGCGGCGGCGGTGTGCGGGCTGTTGCTGCTCGCCGCGTCGCCGGCGTCGGCCGACCCCAGCACGAGCGAGTGGCTGAAGCTGCGCCGCTGCGAGTCCGGCAACCGCTACGACCTGAACACCGGCAACGGTGAGTACGGCGCCTACCAGTTCACCCTCCGCACGTGGCAGGGCCTCGGCGGCACCGGCTACCCGCACCGCGCCGCCGCGGCCACGCAGGACGCCAAGGCCTTGGCGCTGTGGCGGCAGCGCGGCTGGCAGCCCTGGACCAACTGCGCACGGAAGTGCGGCCTGCGCTGAGACGGGTTTGTCGGGTCGCCGGCGGGTACTCCCACCGGTGACCCGACAAGGAGACCGACGATGCTGAAAGTGCTGGCCCGGCCCATGCTGTCGGCGGTGTTCATGACGAGCGCATGGGAGACCCTGAAGGACCCGGCCCCGCTGGCCAAACACGCGGAGCCGATGATCGAGCGCTACCGCAAGGTGCTGCCGGAGTGGGTGCCCACGGACGCGACGACCCTGGTTCGGGTCGACGCGTGCCTGAAGCTCGGCGCCGGCCTGCTGCTCGCGGCCGGCCGGATGCCCAAGGTCGCGGCGTTCGTGCTGGCGGCCGACCTGGTGCCGACCACGCTGGTCGGCCACCGGGTC
>NZ_KK037166.1:1719114-1720639 GCF_000568255.1 Kutzneria sp. 744 | reverse complement strand
GCCACGGCTGCGAGCTGCACAAGGACGCCACACAGACGGTGTACGGCGAAGGACCGGCCGACGCCAGGCTGTTCCTGGTCGGCGAGCAACCGGGCGACCGGGAGGACGTCGAAGGCGGGCCATTCGTCGGCCCAGCCGGAAAACTGCTGGACCGCGCGCTGGTCGACGCCGGCATCGACCGGGCCGAGGTCTAGCTGACCAACGCCGTCAAGCACGTCAGGTTCACGCTGCCGGAACGCGGCAAGCGCCGCATCAACAAGCCCGGCCAGGGTGAGATCTCGGCCTGCCGGCCGTGGCTGCTGGCCGAGCTGGACCGGGTCGAGCCGGAACTGGTCGTGCTGCTCGGGGCGACGGCGGCATCGGCCCTGCTGGGCAGCGGGTTTCGGCTCACCCGGCACCGCGGCGAGATCGTCGAGCTGGAGCAGGGCGTTCCCGCCGTGGCGACGGTGCATCCGTCGGCGGTGCTGCGGGCGCCCGACCGCGAGGCGGCGTACCAGGGACTGGTCGCCGACCTCACGGTCGCGGCCCGTCACCAGGCGTAGTGCTCCGGGGCTGTCTTGTAGGCCGGGAAGATCTCGTCGATCGCCGCCAGGTCCTCGGCGGACAGCGTGATCTCCAACGACTTCAGCGCTCCGGCGAACTGCTCGGTGGTGCGCGGGCCGATGATGGGGGCGGTCACCGCCGGCTGGTGCAGCAGCCACGCCAGGGCCAGGTCGCCCGGCTCCTGGCCCAGCTTCTCGGCGAAGTCCTCCCACTGGCCGAGCTGCTCGCGGCGCTTCTCCAGGGTCTTGGCCAGGAAGTCGCTGTAGCGGCGCTTGCCCTCGCGCTGCCCGCGGACGGCGCCGCCCAGCAGCCCGGAAGCCAACGGGCTCCACGGGATCACGCCGATGCCGTGGGCCTGGGCCGACGGCAGCACCTCCAGCTCGACCTCACGGGTGAGCAGGTTGTAGTGCGACTGCTCGGCGACCAGCCCGAGGAAGTTGCGCCTGGCCGCCTCGGCCTGCGCCACGGCCAGATGCCAGCCGGCGAAGTTGGACGACCCGAAGTAGAGCACCTTGCCTTGCGCGACAAGGGTTTCGCAGGCCTGCCACAGCTCCTCCCACGGCGTGGCCCGGTCGACGTGGTGGAACTGGTACAGATCGACGTAGTCGGTCTGCAGCCGGCGCAGCGACGCGTCGATCGCGCGGCGGACGTTGAGCGCCGACAGCTTGCCCTCGTTGGGCCAGTCGCCGGTGGCGCCGTAGAGCTTGGTGGCCAGCACGGTCCGCTCGCGGCGGTTGCCGCCGGAGGCGAACCAGTCGCCGATGATCTCCTCGGTCCGGCCCTTGCCGGCGGCGCCGCCGTACACGTTGGCCGTGTCGAAGAAGTTGATGCCCTTGTCCAGTGCCTCGTCCATGATGCCGTGGCTGGTGGCCTCGTCGGTCTGGGAGCCGAAGTTCATGGTGCCCAGGCACAGGCGCGAGACGGACAGCCCGGTCCTGCCGAGGTTCGTGTACTCCATGCCTTCCATCTAAGTACGTGACGG
>NZ_KK037166.1:1609880-1719014 GCF_000568255.1 Kutzneria sp. 744 | reverse complement strand
CGTCGACGTTCTCACACTCCGGTCGTCGACCGGATCCAACTGCGGCTGGACGCGATGGAGGCGTAGTTCTGCGTGCCGTGGGTGTTCGACCCGCTGTTGCCCGCCGTCGACGCGACGCCGACCTCCGCCCCGTTGTAGACCTCGGGCCCGCCGGAATCACCGTGCCAGGCCGCGCCGTTCACGCCCTGGCTGGCGATGGCCCGCCCGCCGTAGGCGTCGGTGCTGCGCCCGGTGACCCGGACGTTCGCCGTGCGCAGCACCGAAGCCGGCGGGCTCTGGTTCAGCGTCCGGCCCCAGCCGTAGATCTGGTTGGTCGACCCGGTGGGCGGATCGGCCGACGCCAGCGGCATGTACGACGTCTGCACGGCCGTGGCCAGGTGCAGCAGTGCGATATCGCCGTTGGGCGAGGTGTACTGCCGGTCCACGGCCACGTTCGTGCCCTGGTCGAAGTTCACGTTGCCGATCTTCACGTGCATGCCGGAACTGCTCTGGCAGTGGTGCGCGGTGACCACCCACTGCGCCGCGATGATCGTGCCGGAGCATTCGAATCCGTCGAATTCGCTGCCCCCGCTGTTCCAGTAGATCTGCGCGCCCCACGGGGCCGAACTCACCTGCGTGCCGCCGATGATGTTCGGGCTCGCCGACGCCGCCGCCGGCGCGACCGCCATGGCCACGCCGACGAGTGCGGCCGCCACCGCACTGCCGCGCATCAGACCCCCGCGGTGCTGCGGATGAAGGAGCGGCTGGTGGCCACGCTGGCGTAGTTCTGGGTGCCCTGCGGGTTGGAGCCGCTGTTGTTGCCGGTCGAGCAGACGCCGACCTGCTGGCCGTTGTAGACCTCGGGGCCGCCGGAGTCGCCGTGCCAGGCCGCGCCGTTGATGCCGGTGCTGGCGATGGCCCGGCCGCCGAAGGCGTCGGTGCTGTGGCCGGTCACCCGCACGTTGGCCGTCTTCAGCACGGGGGAGGGCGGGTTGCTGCCCTGGGTGCGGCCCCAGCCGTAGATCTGGTTGGTGGTCCCGGTCGCCGGGTCGGCGCTGGCCAGCTTGCTGAACGTGGTGTTGATGGCGGTGCTCAGGTGCACCAGCAGGATGTCGCCGTTGGGCGAGGGGACCTGGCGGTCGACGGTGGCGCGCGTGCCCTGGCCCAGGTTCAGGCTGCCGACCAGGACGTACATGCCGGGGTTGTTCTGGCAGTGCTGCGCGGTCAGCACCCACTGCGGCGCGATGATCGTGCCGGAGCACTCGAAACCGTTGCCGGAGCCGGCGTTGGTCCAGTAGATCTGGGCGCCGTAGGGGATGTTGCTGGCCGCTCCGCCACCGATGATGTTCGGGCTGACGTCGGCCTGGGCCGGGGCCGCGACCAGGCCGGCCGCGAGGGCGGCACCGGCGATCGTGGCCGCGACAAGTGACTTGCGCATGGGAAATACACCTTTCGGCGACTGGCAGGGACAGTCGTGCGTAACCGAAAGCTAGCCCTGTGCGCACACCGGGAACACCCGACGATCGTCGGTACCTTTTCCGCCGTTTTACCCCAGTTTGCGGAAGTCCCAGGAGACTACGGTGTGCGGCCGCAGCCGCATCCACCCGTGCCGGCCGTCGTGGAACATCTGCTCGCCGCCGAAGTACTTGCGGGCGAACAACTTCTCCGGTTCGACCAGCTCAGCCACGGGTTCGCCGGTGCGCGGCGCCTCGCCGACGAACTCGACCTCGCCGCGCAGCTCCACCCCGTGCAGCTCGCCGTATTCCCGGCCGCCGTCGACCAGAACCGCCACCTTGGGATCCCGCTTCAGCTGGGCCCACCGCTTGGCCCGCGTGATCGAGGTGAGCCAGAGGGTCTTGTCGTGCCACAGAAACCACAGCGCCGTCAGGTGCGGGCCGTCCGGGCCGGCCGTCGCCACCCGACAGGTGCGTTCCGCGCCGAGGAACTCGTCGAGTTCCTCGGCGCTCAGGGCGATGCGTCGGCCACGCCGCTGTTCTGCCATCGTCGTCCTCCGGCCAGTCCGTCGATCACCGCGGTCGCCTGCGCGACGATGCCGGTGATCAGTTCCTCGCAGCTTGGCAGATCACTCAGCACGCCGACCACCTGTCCGGCGGCCAACACGCCGGCGTCGGTGTTGCCCTGCACCAGCCCGGACCGCAGCAGCATCGGCGTGTTGGCCGCCATGATCACCTGAGACCAGCTCAACTCGCGGCCGTGCTTCATGCGCAGGCCGTCGCCGATCATGGTCTTGAGGCTCATGCCGGTCAGCGCCTTGAACTTGCGGGCATTGGCCAGCGCGCCGAGCAGCGACCGGAACCGGCCGGACCGTTCCAGCTGGTTGACGAGATCGGTGCGCAGCACCCGGTGCGGCATGCCGTCGACCTTGGTCGTGACGACCGTGCCGTCCAGACCCCCTGCCAGGTAGAGACGTTTGACTTCCTCCGGCACCGGACTGTCGCTGGTCAGTAGAAACCTTGTGCCCATGGCGATGCCGGCCGCGCCGTAGGCCAGCGCCGCCGCCAGGCCGCGCCCGTCGTAGAAGCCGCCGGCTGCCACGACCGGGATGTCCACGGCGTCGACCACGCTCGGTAGCAGCAGCGTCGTCGCCACCGCGCCGGTGTGGCCGCCGCCCTCGCCGCCCTGCACGACGACGGCGTCGACACCCCACGCGGCGACCTTCTCGGCGTGGCGGACCGCGCCGATCGACGGCATCACCACGATGCCGTGGTCCTTCAGCTTCGTGATCAGGTCCTTCTTGGGGGCCAACGCGAAGGACGCCACCTTGACACCGTGCCTGATCAGCAGGTCCACCCGGTCGGTCGCGTCGGAGGCGTCCGAGCGGAGGTTGACGCCGAACGGATTCTCGGTTCGCCGCTGGGTTTCCGTGATCGCGTGGTCGAGCTCTTCGAGGGTCATCGTGGCCGAGGCGATGATGCCGAGGCCGCCCGCGTTCGCCGTGGCCGACACCAGGCGTGGGCCGGCGACCCAGCCCATGCCCGTCTGCACCACCGGATGCCGCACGCCCGTGAGGCGCGTGAGCTCAGTCTCGAGCATGATCCGGGTCCAGCTTGTCGATCAGCTCCAGCTCCTGTGGCGACGGCTCGCGGGTCGTGCCGACCTGGTCGGTTTGCAGCGGGAAGCCGGTGTTGTCCAGGACTTCCTCGACCGTCACGCCGGGATGCGTCGACACCAGCCGCATCGAGCCGTCCGGGGTGGCGAAGTCCAGCACGCACAGGTTGGTGACCACCCGGTGCACGTGGTGGAATCCGCGGTCGTGGCCGACACCGCTGACCACGTCCACCTGGGGCACGAAGATTCGCTTGCTGTGCTTGGGAACCCAGTAGCTGGTGCGGTGGTTGACGGTGTTGCCCGGTGCCCCGCGGAAGCCCAGCAGCTGCCGGGTCGGCTTGTCGTGGTCGCCGATGCACGAGATGTTCTGGTTGCCGAAGCGGTCCAGCTGGTTGGCGCCCATCACCACGTGCCGGCGGCCGCCGGCGACCACGTCGAACACCTTGCGGTAGGGCAGCCAGCCCTCAATCCCGTTCTCCCCCAACAGGTATGCCTCGCCATCGGACATCAGCAGGTCCGGCTCGGCCGTGAGGCGGGCCAGCTTCGCGCCCAGCTGGGGGATCAACCCCATGGGGCTGGCCAGGATCTCGCCTGCGCCGAGGAACAGATCGGCGCAGGCGGCCACGCACACGTCGATGCGGCTCATGACGACAACCCCTGCACGGCGAGTTGGTATCCGGTCTCGCCCCGTGACAGGAACTGGTCCACGAAGGACGGCCAGAGTTCCTCGTCGGCGGCGGATTTGGCGTAGTGGCGCTGGAACTTCTCGTCACGGCCGTAGTCGGGCACGCAGGAGGTGAAGTGCGCGCCGTTGGGCGTCTCCACCACGCCGTCGACCATCATCCGGTTGGTCAGCAGCGACTGCGGCGGCCCGTCCAGCTCGGAGGTGTCCACGATCCGTTCGCACGACAGGAAACGGCGCTTGGCCGCGAGGCAGAACAGGTCGTCGAAGTACGGGTCGGGGCCGAGGTACTGGCCGTTGCCGTGCCGGTCGGCCCGGTTGAGGTGGACCAGCGCCACGTCGAGGTTCAGCGCCGGCATGGCGACCAGTTCCTCGTCGTCGTAAGGGGATCGCACGGTCTTCAGCTCAGGGTTGACCCGCATGACGTCCGAGCCGAGGCCGGCGCGGATGGGCAGGAACGGCAGCCGGTGGGACGCGGCGAGCAGTCCGCTGTAGAACATGCCCTCGTCGTACTCGCTGACCTCGATGCCGCCCTGCTGGCGCACCCGCTGGAACCACGGGTCGTAGGCGATGCTGTCCAGGGAGACGAAACCGAACACCAGGCGGCGGACCTTGCCGGCGGCGCACAGCAGGCCGACGTCCGGGCCGCCGTAGGAGACCACGGTCAGGTCGCGCACCGGCGAGTCGAGAATGGCCCGCACCAGGGCCATCGGTTTGCGCCGCGAGCCCCAGCCGCCGATGCCGACGGTCATCCCGTCGGACAGCTCGGCGGCCACCTCGGCCGCGCTCATCCGCTTGTCCCGCATGTCATCCCTCCAGGAAGGCCCGACGCGCCTCGTCGGAAACACCGGACAGGTTCAGCTCGAAGGTGAAGCCCTGCTCGTAGCGGTAGCTGCGGTGCACGTGCTGCGGGTCGATGCCGTTGAGCGCCTCCTTGGCGCAGCGGATCACCCGGGTGTCCTTGGCGGCGATCTCCTCGGCCAGCGCCATCGCCGCCGCGTCGAGCTTGTCCGGCGACACCACCTCGTACACGGAACCGTGGTGGTGCAGCTGTTCCGCCGAGATCCGCCTTGCCGTGTAGTACAGGGTCCGCATCAGATGTGGCGGCACCAGCCGGGCCAGGTGGGTGGCCGCGCCCAGCGCCCCTCTGTCCACTTCGGGCAGTCCGAAAGTGGCATCCGTTGCGGCGACGACGATGTCCGCGTTGCCGACCAGTCCGATGCCGCCGCCGAGGCAGAAGCCGTTGACCGCGGCGATGACCGGCACCTCGCAGTCGTAGACCGCGGAGAACGCCGCCGCGCAGCCGCGGTTGGCGCCGATCAGCGCGTCGAAGCCCTCGGTGGCCTGGATCTCCTTGATGTCCACGCCCGCGTTGAAGCCGCGGCCCTCGGCGCGCAGCACCACGACGTGGGTTTCCGGCCGTCGTCCGGCGGCGACCAGCTGGTCGGCCAGGTCGAACCAGCCCTTCACCGGGACGGCGTTCACCGGGGGATAGTCGATCGTGATCACCGTGACGCCGGATCCGGTGTGGCTGCTGGAGATGCCCATCGGCACTCCTTCCCAACCTAGCGGTTGCTTGGTACGTTAACAGGCATCCGCTGACCTTGGAAGTGCCGATGAGACTGATCGATGAGGCCATGGGCGACCGTGTGGCTCTCGTGACCGGCGGCACCAGGGGAGTAGGGGCCGGGATCACGCGGGTTTTCCGTGACGCCGGCGCCACCGTCATCACCTGCGCCCGCCGCCCGCCGGACGTCCCCGATCCCGACTTCGTGGCCTGTGACGTGCGCGAACCGGCCGAAGTGGCGGCGCTCGTCGCCGGCATCGTCGATCGGTACGGGCGACTGGACGTCCTGGTCAACAACGCCGGCGGGGCGCCGTCGGTGCCGGTCTCCGAGGCGTCGCCGCGCTTCCACGCCAAGGTCGTCGAGCTCAACCTGCTGGCGCCGCTGCTGGTCTCGCAGGAGGTCAACCGGGTGATGCAGGAACAGCCCGGCGGCGGCGCGATCGTCATGGTCAGCAGCGTCAGCGGGCGGCGGCCGTCGCCCGGCACCGCCGGATACGGGGCGGCCAAGGCCGGGTTGGACAGCCTGACCGGCAGCCTGGCCGTGGAGTGGGCGCCCAAGGTGCGGGTCAACGCCCTGGCGGTGGGGCCCGTGCGCACCGAGCTGTCCGACCTGCACTTCCCGGACCTGGCGGCGGTGGCCAAGACCGTGCCGCTGGGGCGGCTGGCCGAGCCCGAGGACGTCGGCCACTGCGCGCTGTTCCTCGCCTCGCCGCTCGCTTCGTACGTGTCGGGCGCGACCCTGCTCGTGCACGGCGGCGGGGAATGGCCCGCCTTCTATACGGCCCAATCGGATCAGGGAGCACGATGAGTCGCGTAGCCATCGTCACCGGGGCCGGGCGCGGTCTGGGCCGCGCCCACGCCCTCGCCTTCGCCGCCGCCGGCTACTCGGTGGTCGTCAACGACCTCGATGACGCGGCCTCCGCCGTGGTGGCCGAAATCGGCGCGCAGGCCGTGGCCAACCGGGACGACGTCGCCGACTGGGACGGCGCCGCCCGCCTGGTCGACACCGCCCTGGACACCTTCGGGCGCTTGGACGTGTTGGTCAACAACGCCGGTTTCGTCCGGGACCGCATGCTGGTCAACCTCGGCGAGTCCGAATGGGACGATGTGGTCCGCGTGCACATGAAGGGCCACTTCGCGCCCCTGCGGCACGCCTCGGCCTACTGGCGTCAGCAGCACAAGGCCGGGCATCCGGTAACGGCACGCGTGATCAACACGACGTCAGGGGCAGGACTGCTCGGCAGTGTCGGCCAAGGCAACTACTCGGCCGCCAAGGCCGGCATCCTCGGCCTGACCTTCGTCGCCGCGGCCGAGCTCGATCGCTACGGCGTCACCGTCAACGCGATCGCCCCCGCGGCACGGACCCGCATGACCGCCGACACCTTCGCCGCCCAGATGGCCGCGCCTGTCGACGGTTTCGACGCCATGGCCCCGGAGAACGTGTCGCCTTTGGTGGTGTGGCTGGGAAGTGAGGACGCCGGCGACGTCACCGGCCGCGTCTTCGAGGTCGACGGCGGCCGCATCTGCCTGGCCGACGGCTGGCGTCGCGGGCCCACCGTGGAACGTGAAGAACGTTGGCCTGTCGACGAAGTCGGCCCCGCCGTGCGAGCACTGCTCGACAAGTCCGTGCCGCCCGAGCCCGTCTACGGTGCGGGGTGAGCCGGTCACGCACCGGCATTCGGCCTAACGAAGCGGCAACGAAACTGTCCATTGTGGTCGCAGCGGCGCATTCTCCGAGTGGAACTCCACTTCGCCGCCGCTGGAGGCTGCCATGGCCAGGTCGGTCATCCGCTTCTCACTCGCCGCCGCGCTGATCGCCGGCGGTGTGGCGCTGTCCTTCGCCGGGGCCGCCTTCGGCGCGCCCCCGACGCCGCCCCAGTCCGGCGACCCCCGTGCCGTCGTGCACGCCGGGAACGTCACCACCTGCGCCGCCGCCGGCCTCGCCGGCGGGATCATCAGCGTGACTGCCACCGTCGTCTCCAACACCTACATCACCATCACCGCCGTGCCCGCCGGCACCACCGTGACCGGCGTCGTCGTCAAGGGCGCGCCGGCCTACAACGTGTACCTGCCCGGCTCGCTCGGAGCGCTGCCGTGGACCGCCCTGCACCCGCCCCTGGCCGGCAACAGCGGCATGCCCGCGACGCTCAGCCACTGGTTGGTGTGCGGCACCGAGACCACGACCACTCCGCCGCCGACGACCACCACGACGGTCCCGACCACCACCACGACCACCACTGTGCCGACGACGACCACGACGACGTCCACGACCACGACGACCACCACTGTGCCGACCACGACCACCACGAGCACGACCGTGCCGACGACGACCACTACCACCACCATGCCGCCGAGCACGACCACCACGACCAAGAAGCCGCCGGTCACCACCACGACGACGCCGTGCCCGACCACGACGACTACCACCGTGCCGATGACCACCACCGGGACCACCACGACCACGATGGTTCCCACCGGCACGACGCTGCCGCCCACCACGACCGCCGCCCCGGTCGTGCCGGTCGACGTCCCGCCGATCGACACCGGCGGCCAGGCGCTGGCCTACACGGGCTTCAACGGCGGCTGGCTGATCGTCCTGGCCCTGGTCCTGATGCTCGCCGGACTGTCGCTGCTGACGATCCCGAGCCTGCTGGTCCGGCGGCGCTGATCAGCCGATCTGGGCCGACAGCGGCGGCGTCGCGCCGTCCACGTCGGTGAACCCGTAGCGCACGGCCAGTCCGGCGGTCGTCTCGATGCCGCCGGACCGGTCGAGCCGGGTCGGGTCGGTGGCCAGGCCGACGATGCCGCGGCCGATGAAACGCGGCGTCTCGGCCTGCCCCACCTCGAACATCCGGCCGTCCGGGAAGTCCAGCACCTTGCGGCCGTCGGCGGTGGTGCGGGCGGCGGCGAGCAGGAACTCGGTGCGGACCAGGCCCGGCCAGATCGAGAACACCGACACGCCACGGTCCTTCAGTTCGACGGCCATGTCCGAGGACATCTTGTCGGTGGCGGCCTTGCCCACGCCGTAGGCCACGTTGTTCTGGTACACGGCCGCGCCCGGCGACGACAGGTTGGCGATCACACTGCCGGCCGGCATCAGCGGCACGGCGTGCACCGCCGCCACGTAGTGCGCGCGGGTGCCGAGGCCGACGATCTGGTCCCACACGCCGACCGGCAGGTCCCAGAACGAGTGGCCCATCGTCGGCGCCATGTCCGGCGCCGAGAAGACGTTGTTGACCAGGATGTCCAGCCCCGACTGCTCGTCGGCGACCCGGGCGAACAGGGCCGCGATCTGCTGGTCGTCCCGGTGGTCGCAGGCCACCGCGATGCCCGTGCCGCCGGCCTGCGTCACCTCGTCGGCCGTGTCGCCGATCGTGCCCGGCAGCCGGCCCGGCTTGGTGCTGCGGCCCGTCACGTACACCGTCGCGCCGGCCGCGCCCAGCTCGATGGCGATGCCCTTGCCCACGCCCCGGCTCGCGCCGGTGACCACGGCGACCAGGCCCTTGAGATCCATCCCGCCACGCTACCCCGATCGGTGTGGACGATGCGGACGACGCTGTCCACAAGGGAAAGCTCACTTGCGCGCCCGCACCGAGAACGTGATCGGGGCCGCCTCGCCGCCCTCGCCGAAGCGCTCCATTCGCAACCCCGCGTCCGTCACCGCGTTCAGGAGCTCGTGCAGCGGATAATGCTTCGCCCCCACCCGGTTGCGCACCCCCTTGTCCGTCCACGACTTCTTCGTCCAGCTGCCGTCGTGATAGCCCGGCGTGATCACGATGCTGTCCGGATCCGACCGGTCGGCGAAGTGCCCGCAGAAACAGGGATGCACCCCGACGTGGACAAAAACCCCACCCGGCCGCAGAACCCGGCGCACCTCCCGCAGCACCTTCGGATAGGCCGGCATGTCCGTGTGCACCATGACCGAGACCACCGCCGGCACCGAGTCGTCCGCGAACGGCAGGCGCTCGGCATTCGCCCTCGCCACCGGCAGCCGCTCAATGGCGTACCCCAGCATGCCGGTCGACAGGTCGATGCCGACCGGCGTCCAGCCGAGGCCCCTCACCGTCTCCGCATGCGCCCCGGTCCCGCAGCCCACCTCAAGGCACACGCCGTCACCCGCGCCCAGCAGCTCCCCGAGCTGCCGGTACAACCCGGGCAGCGGCTCGAAGTCCTGCTCGTACCAGTCAGCGATCTCGTCGTAGGCAGCTTCCACCCCGTCCACGCTGGCGTGAACGGGGTGGAAGCGGCAAGCCTGTTCGCTACCGGATGACCATCACCGGTAGCGGGCGGGCGTGACCTCGCGCCAGTGCACGATGACGTCGAACCACTCGGCGAGCGAGCCGCCGGACAGGTGGTAGGCGGCGTTGTCGTCGGGGTCGTAGCTCGGGCCGATCAGCCGGGTCATGGTCGGGCGGTCGAGCCAGGTTCGAACCTCGGCCGGGCCCGGGTCACGCAGATCCAGCAGAAAGGCGTCCAGGCCGGCGGCGCCGAGCGTGGTCTCGGCGAACTCGGCCGGTGGCGCGGGAATGTCGTACGACGTCGAGCCGTGGTGGAAGGTCAGGCCGACGGAGAGGTGACCGGATCCGAAGGATTCCCGGAGGTAGCTGCCGGCGCTTCGATGGACGGCCGGCGGCGTCGATGGTGAGACGGTGCGGGTACGGCTGTTGGCGGTATGCCCGATGCCGCCCCAGTAGACGATCTTGTGCCCGGTCTGCTCGTGCCACCGGATGACGTTCTCGGCCAGCAGCCGCTCGATGTCCGCAAGACTGTCCTGTGTGGACACAGCTCGCCCGCCGGCCGGGTGGACGATGCGGACCGCGTCGGCCGGATGCCGCTGATTGTGTCGACGAACCCAGTTGACGGCATCGAGCAGCTCCCCGGTCCGCAAGAACGGCCGCGCGTTGGCCAGTAACGCTCCTGGATCACGGGTGCCCGTGACCACGTACTCGTCGAGCAGGGCGCTCGTCGCGTCGTCGCCTTCGATCGCCAGCGACCGGAAGCCCAGCTCCTCGACGAGAAACCTCAGTATCCGGTGGGAGACGCCCGCGAGCTCATGCGTGTCGCGGAGCGAGACACCGAGGACGGCCAGGCTCGCGTCACCGACCATCACCCGCAAAGGTGACAGATCAGTGAGCGCGCTGCCGGGATCGGCGGTGGTCAGCGGGTGGGCGTGGTCGTTGATCCACTGTGTCAGGGTGTCGGTGGTCGAGGCGGGCATGTGATCACTCTCGCGCCTCCACCTTGCTAGAGGTCAAGCGAATATGCCGGTACCCCGTCCACACCGGCGTGGACGGGGTACCGGCGTGCAGCGCTACCGGATGACCATCACCGGCTCGGGGGCGAAGCGGATGTCGGCGAGGGCGCCGGGGCGGAGGTCGACGGCGGCGGAGCTGGGCAGGTCGCTGTCCACCTCGGTGCCGTCGGGGAGCTCCACGGTGACCCGGGTGACGGGCCCGCGGAAGCTGCTGCGGGCCACGCGGACGGTGCCGGCGACGGCGGGCGAGATCAGCACGGACTCGGGGCGCACCAGGGCGGTGACCTTGGAGCCGGCCGGGACCTCGGGCGGCTGGGTGACCGACAGGCGCTGGCCGAGGATCTCGACCTCGGTGCCGGAGGCGATGCCGCCGATGCGGTTCATGGCGCCGACGAAGGCGGCCACGAAAGGCGTGGCGGGGCGGGTGTAGACCTCGTCGGGGCTGGCGCACTGCTCCAGGCGGCCGTCGTTCATCACGGCGACGCGGTCGGACATGCTGAGCGCCTCCTCCTGGTCGTGCGTGACGAACAGGGTGGTGATGCCCAGACGCTGTTGCAGGCCACGGATCTCGTCCCGCAGCTGCACGCGGACCTTGGCGTCCAAAGCGGACAGTGGCTCGTCCAGTAGCAGCACCTTGGGCTCGATGGCCAAGGCCCGGGCCAGGGCCACGCGCTGCTGCTGACCGCCGGACATCTGGGTGGCGTAACGGTCGTAGTGCTGGTTGAGGCCGACCAGCTCCAGCAGCTCGCCGGACCGCTTGCGCCGCTCGGCGGGGGAGACGCCGCGCAGGCGGAGGCCGAAGGCGACGTTCTCGCCGGCCGTGAGGTTCGGGAACAGGCTGTAGGACTGGAAAACCATGGCCATGTCCCGCTTGTTGGCCGGCACCTTGGTGATGTCCTGGCCGTCGACGAACACCGCGCCGGCGTCGCTGTGCTCCAGCCCGGCGACGATGCGCAGCGCGGTGGTCTTGCCGCAGCCGGACGGCCCGAGCAGGCTGACCAGCTCGCCGGGCGCGATGTCCAGGTCGAGGCCGTCCAGAGCGGTCACCTGGCCGTAGCCGCGGCGCAGCCCGGCCAGCCGGACGGGACTGCCGGGCCGGGCCTCGGTGCTGGTGTCGATGGTCGCGGTCATGAGGACCTCCCGGTGCGGCGGGCGCCGCGCTGACCGAACACGGACATCAGCAGCAGCAAGGCCCAGGTGACGATGAGGATCAGCATGGAGGCCGCGGTGGCGACCTCGCCGTCCTGCTGACCGGCCTGGACCGTCCAGACCGGCAAGGTGTTCAACAGCAACAGGTTGGCGATGGTGAACTCGCCCAACACCATGGCCGCGCTGAGAATGGACGCGTTCAGGATGGACGTGCGCAGGTTGGGCACGACCACCCGCATCAGCACAGTCAGCCAGCTGGCCCCGAGGTTGCGGCCGGCCTCGACCAGCGTGGTCAGCGGGATCGAGGACAGGCCGGCGTCGAGCGTGCGATACGTGAACGGCAGCGCCAGCACCACATACTCCAGCGCCAGGATCACCGGGCTGCCGGTGATCCAGCTCGGGCCGCCGCGGAACGCCACCAGCACGCCGTTGGCCAGCACCACGGCCGGAATCACCAGCGGCAGCACGCAGATCGCCTCGATCAGGCGGCGCATCCGGGGCAGCCGCAGGTGCACCCACGCGGTGGTGGGCACCATCAGCACCAGCGTGATCACCACGGTGCCGGCGGCGAGCTCCAGCGAGGTGATCAGGTTGTCCAGGAAGCCGGGCTGCCCGAACAGATTCTCCCAGGTGGACAGATCGTGCGTGTCGTGCACGCCGCGCAGGCTGAACTCCACCGACGCCACAATGGGAATCAGGAAGAACAGCGCGGAGACGATCAGCACCAGCCACGCGACGACACGGCTGCGACCCAGCTTGCGGCGGGTCGCGGCGCGCGGCGCGGTGGTCAGGTCGACAACTGCGGTCATCGCAACCACCTCGACGTCCGGCGCTGCATCCAGGCGTAGCCGGCCAGCGCGAGCCCGACGATCAGGATCATGCCCAGCCCCAGCGCGTTGCCCAGGTTCTCCTGGCCCACGGCCACGTTGCCGGACATCACGGCGGCAATCTGGATCGGCACCAGCGGAATGATGCCGTTGGTCAGCGCGGCGGCCGTCGCGTAGGCGGCGAAGGAGTTGGCGAACAACAACATCAGCGCGCCGAGGAACGGCGGCAGCAGTAGCGGCCCGCCGACCAGGCGCCAGTACTGCCAGCGGCTCGCGCCCAGGTTGCTGGCCGCCTCCTGCCACTGTGGGCGCAGCCCCTCCAGCGCCGGGAAGATCACCAGCACCATCAGCGGGATCTGGAAGTACAGGTACACCACCGTGATCCCGGCGAAGCCGAACAGGCTGAAGCCGGAGATGTCCAGACCCAGCGCGCCCAGCCACCGGGTCACGAGGCCCTGGCTGCCGATGGCCGCGATGAAAGCGAAGGCCAGCGGCACACCGGCGAAGTAGGCCAGCACACCGGACGCCGTCGACACCACCTGGCGCAGCACGCCGCCGGGCGGCGACGCGCTGACCGCGAAGGCGATGGCCAGCCCGACGAGCGCGCCGATCACCGCCGTCAGCGCGGAGATCTCCGTGCTGACCACAAAAGCGTGCAGATACGGGTCGCCGGCAGCGGCGCCGATGTTGCTCAGCGTCCAGCCGCCGGTGTCGTCCTGGAACGCGCCGACGACCACGGAGACCGTCGGCACGCCCAGGAACACCACGACATAGGCCAGAAACGGCAGCAGCCCGAGCACATCGAGCCGCTGCCGGTTCCGGAACTTCATGTCAGCCAACGGTCTTCGCCCAGCTGTCGGCGATGACCTTCTTGGCCGCGTCCAGCTGCGCCTCGGTCGGGAACGGCGACTTGCCGTCGACCTGCGGCAGTGCGGCCAGCTCGGTCTTGTCCACCGTGCCGGCGGCCTGCATGGCGGCCAGCTCGACCGGGCGGGCCCAGCCCTTCAGGAAGCCGTTCTGGCCCTCGGCGGAGTACAGGTACTCCTCCCACAGCCGCGCGGCGGCCGGGTGCGGGGCGGTGGCGCTGATGGCCTGGTTGTAGTAGTTGGCGTACAGGCCGTCCTTGGGCACGACGACCTTCCAGTCCACCTTGCCCTTGAGCGTGTTGGCCGCCGACACCTGGAGGTAGTCCCAGTCGATGGTGATCGGCGTCTGGCCGGACTGGATGGTGGCCTGGGTGGCGCCGACCGGGATGAAGTTGCCGGACTTCTTGAGCCCGCCGAAGAAGTCGATGCCCGGCTGGATGTTGTCCACGCTGCCGCCCTTGGCCAGCGCCGCGGCGTACACGCCGGCGAAGGCCGCGCCGGCCTTCTGCGGGTCGCCGTTGAGCGCGACCATGCCCTTGTAGTCGGCCTTGGCCAGGTCGGCGATCGAGGTCGGCGGCGTCTTCACGCGCGCGGCGTCGTAGCCGATGGAGATGTAGCCGCCGTAGTCGTTGAACCAGCGGCCCTGGGCGTCCTTCTGCGCGTCCGGGATGTTCTTCCAGGTCGCCACCTGGTAGGGCGCGAGCAGGTTGGACGCGGCGGCCGACAGCGCGAAGGAGGAGCCCAGGTCGAGCACGTCCGGGGCACGGTCCTGGCCCTTGAGCTGCTTGACCGCGTTGATCTCGTCCTGGCTGCTGCCGTCCGGGTTGGCGTCGTTGATCTTGATGCCGTACTTCTTGGTGAAGCCGTCCATCAGATCGCCGTAGCCGGCCCAGGTGCGCGGCAGCGTGATCACGTTCAGCGTGCCCTCGGCCTTGGCCGCCGCGACGAGGGCATCCATGCCGCCGAGGTCGGCGGCGCTTTTCGCGGTGGCGGCCTTGGTGTTGGACGCGCTGTTCGCGCCCGACGAGGAGCCGCATGCGGTGGCGGCCAGCGCGACGACGGCCAGCAGACCGGCCGCGAGGGCGGTACGGCTTCTGTTCACGGGGTGACTCCAGGGAGTGCGGGGAACGACTGTCGGCAGACTTGTTCACCGAGACGACCACTTGGCCAGATAAGTCGGAACATGGTCGGACACCAAGGTGAACTCCCGATGTCTTGTTCCCCTCACACCGGGTGACCGACCGGTTGCGGGTTACGGTGCTGGCATGGGGACGACGCTCTACCGCCGAGTGGCCGAGGACATCAGGGCAGCCATCGTTTCCGGCGCCTACCAGGCGGGGGCCCGGCTTCCGTCGGAGGCGGAGCTGGCCGCGCGGTACAGCGCGTCGAGGGGAACGATCCGGCAGGCCTTCGCGGCGCTGGTGGCCGACGGGGTGATCTCGTCACGGCAGGGCGCGCGCCGGGTGGTGCTGGGCGGGCCACGCCTGCAGACGTTCAACGAGCTGGTGAGCTTTTCCCGCTGGGCCAGGGCGATCGGCGAGGAGCCGGCGGGCCGGGTGGAGCGGCTGGAGCTGCGCGCCGCCAACGAGGACGAGTGCGCGCACCTGGAGGTGCCGCTGGGCAGCCGGGTCTATCACCTGACCCGCGTGCGCTACCTGTCCGGCCGGCCGGTGATGATCGAGCGGACGGCCTATCGCGAGCCGGTGGGGGCCATGGTCGCCGGCATGTCGCTGGACGTCGTGTCGATCACCGAGCGGCTGGAGGACCTCGGCGTGATCTTCGCTGACGCCGAGCACCAGATCGACGCCGTGGCCGCCTCGTCGGAGGACGCGCGGCTGCTGGACATCCGTCCTCGGGTGCCGCTGCTGCGGGAGCGGCGGCGCACGGCCGACCCCAACGGCCTGCTGCTGGAGTGGTCCGACGACCGCTACGTCGGCAATGCCGTGGCGTTCACGGTGCGGAATTCCGCGGGCGCCAAGGCATTGTCCCGGCTACCGTCGCAACGGTGAAGAACTGGGTGGAGTGGCACGCGGCGTACGACGATCCTTCCTCCGGCCTGACCCGCCGGCTGGCCCACGTGCGGCGGCGGGTCCTGACCGCCTTGCGGCAAGCGCCTTCCGGCGAGATCCGGCTGATCAGCATGTGCGCCGGGCAAGGCCTGGACGTCTTCGGCGCGCTGGCGGAGTTCGACCGGGCCGCCGATGTGGTGGGCCGCTTGGTGGAGCTGGATCCGGCCAACGTCGCCGCCGCGCGGGCGCAGGCCGTCCCGGGTATCGAGGTCGTGGAGGGGGACGCCTCCGTCACCTCGGCCTACTACCCGGCGGATGTCGTGCTGGCGTGCGGGGTTTTCGGCAATGTGCCCGACGAGGACGTTCACCGCACGGTGTCGCTGCTGCCGATGCTGTGCCGTGAGGGCGCGACCGTGGTCTGGACCCGCCACCACGAGGCCCCGGACCTGACGCCGACCATCCGGAAGTGGTTCGCGGAGGCCGGTTTCGAGGAGCTGGGCTTCGACACCGAGCCCGGCTACTGGTACTCGGTCGGCACCCACCGCCTCGTCGGAAAGCCCTTGCCCTTCGAGGATCGGAAGATGTTCGAGTTCCTGGGCCAGCCCTTCGACGGCCGCCGCAGCCCCAAGTCGTAAACCCCCCGCGAGTCACGCTCTCCGGCACACCGAAATGCGGTTTCAGGCAGGCAGCGTCGGCCGGATCACCCGCTCCAGCAGCGGGGCGAAACGTGAAAAGGCTGGTACGGCGGCGTCGGGGTCCTTGGCGGCCTCATCCCAGCGGCGCACGGTGACGGCGTCCTCGGCGTAGGGCCCGGCGGCGAACTCTTCTGCCTCGTCAGGGGTCATGGGCCCGCCCTGGAAACCCAGGGTGCGGACGGAGGCGGGGGAGAGGGCCTCCAAGTACCCCGGTTCGGTGGCGCACAGGTACCGCTTGGCGGTGTCATGGTGCTTCTCGTTGGCGACCAGGTGCCCGATGTCGTGCAACAACGCAGCGGCGACAAGGTGATCGGGGGCCTGCGCCCCGTAGAACTCTGGCCCGTGCTCGCGGCCGGGCTGCATGGACCGATTGTTGTTGCGGACCTCGCGGATGCGGCCGGCGGGGTCGACATCGATGATCGGCCGGAACGCGCTCAGGAACGTGGTGGCGTCGGAGAAGGAGAACGTCACGGGTATGCGGGTTAGCACCTCGAACGCCCCGGGATCCACGGTTCGCAGCTTCGACGCCACGGCGAAGCCTTCGACCACGTTGGTGTCGCCGCCGGCGGTGGCGTTCTCCAGGCAGTGCAACAGCTGTAGCGTCGGCACGGGATCGCGATACGGGTTGTCGGTGTGCGGGGAGATCGCCTTGCTGGTGAAGGCCAGGTTGTTGGGGGAGTTGACCACCCGCACGTCAAACAGCCGCCCATAGTTGTTCTCCCGCACGAACCCGAACGTCTCGGCGACCTTCAGTACCGTGCGGGGCCGGGTGGGCACGTCCCGGAGCAGGACGAAGCCGTTACGCAGCAAGGAGTCGAGGCACCGCAGCCACTCGGCGGAAACTCCCAGACTTGTCTGCGCAAGTCCCAACATGGTCGGACAGGGTGGCTACCGGCCGACCGCAGCGCGAACGTGGGATGTCAGATGCGTTCCAGGATGCTGCCGGTGGCCAGCGCACCACCCGCGCACATGGAGATCAACGCCGTCGAGGCGTCCCGCCGCTCCAACTCGTGCAGGGCGGTCGTGATCAACCGCGTTCCGGTGCTGCCGACCGGGTGCCCGATGGCGATCGCGCCGCCGTTGACGTTGACCTTCGCGGGATCGGGCTGGTGCACCGACTGCCACGACAGCACCACGGAGGCGAAGGCCTCGTTGACCTCGAACAGGTCGAGGTCGGCGATTCTCATTCCGCTGCGCTCCAACACCCGGTTGGTGGCGGCGACGGGACCGTCGAGGTGGTAGTACGGCTCCGCGCCGACCAGGCACTGCGACACGATCCGGGCGCGGGGAGTGAGCCCCAGTTGCCGGGCCCGTTCCTCCGACACCAGCAGCACCGCGCTGGCCCCGTCGGAGATCTGCGACGAGGTGCCGGCGGTGTGCACGCCGTCCTCCAGCACGGGCTTCAACCGCGCCAACGCCTCCATGCTGGTCTCGCGCAGACCCTGATCGATGTCGACACCCTTCACGGGCACGACTTCGTCCCGGAACCGCCCGGCATCCCAGGCGGCACGGGCGAGTTCCTGCGAGCGCAGCCCGAACCGGTCCACGTCCTCGCGTGTGATGCCGCGCCGCTGGGCGATCCGCTCCGCAGCCAGGTACTGGTTGGGCAGGTCGATGTCCCACGACTCCGGCCGCGGCGTGCCCGCGTCGGCGCCCACGTTGCTGCGCAACGGAACCCGGCTCATCGCCTCCACGCCGCAGGCGATGCCGACGTCGATCGCGCCGATGGCGATCAGGCCGGCGATCAGGTGCGTCGACTGCTGCGCGGAGCCGCACTGGCAGTCGACGGTCGTGCAGCCGGCGCCCTGCGGCAGGCCCGCGTGCAGCCAGGCCGTCCGGGTGATGTTGTTGGACTGCTCGCCCGCCTGCGTCACGCAGCCGCCGATCACCTGCTCCACCAGCGCCGGATCGATGCCGGCGCGGTCCACGACGGCCTGCTGCGCGGCGCCGAGCAGTTCGGCGGCGTGCAGACCGGACAGCCAGCCGCCGCGCTTGCCGATCGGCGTCCGCGCCGCTGCCACGATCACCGGGGTGCCCATACCCCAAAACTAGAACAGGTTCTCGTTGGTCGCAATGGCCAGTTGAGCAGCAGGGTTCCGCAAGTTAACGCCGTATGCTAGGAATGCCGTAGAACCCGTTCCACGCACGACGAGGTGCTTGGAGGCAACGTGGTACCCGACGGCTACGACTTCACCGATCCCGACATCTACGCCAATGGCGTGCCGTACGAGCACTTTGCCGAGCTGCGCCGCACCGCGCCCGTCTGGTGGAACGCGCAGGACGGCCACTGCGGCGGCTTCCAGGACGGCGGCTTCTGGGTGGTCACCCGGCACTGTGACGTCCGCGAGATCTCGCGGCGCAGCGATGTGTTCTCCTCGTGGGAGAAGGGGGCCATCGTCCGCTTCGGGCAGGAGATGCCCCCGGAGCGCATGGAGGCCCTGCGGCTGATCATGCTCAACCAGGATCCGCCGCAGCACACCAAGGTCCGCGGCATCGTCTCCCGCGGCTTCACGCCCAAGTCGATCAACTCGCTGCGCGAGACGCTGCGCGACCGGGCCGAGCGCATCGTGTCCGAGGCGATCGCCCGCGGCCAGGGCGACTTCGTCACCGACGTGGCGTGCGAGTTACCGCTGCAGGCCATCGCCGAGCTGCTGGGCGTGCCGCAGGAGGACCGGCTCAAGATCTTCGACTGGTCCAACCAGATGATCGCCTACGACGACCCCGAGTACGAGATCGAGCCGGACGTCGCCAGCGCTCAGCTGCTCGGCTACGCCTGGAACATGGCCGAGCAGCGCCGGGCCTGCCCGATGGACGACATCGTCACCAAGCTCGTGCAGGCCGACGTCGACGGCGAGTCCCTCGGCTCCGACCAGTTCGGCTTCTTCGTGCTGCTGCTGGCCGTGGCCGGCAACGAGACCACCCGCAACGCCATCACCCACGGCATGGCGGCGTTCCTGGACCACCCCGAGCAGTGGGAGCGGTTCAAGGAGGAACGCACGGCCACCGCCGCCGACGAGATCGTGCGCTGGGCAACACCTGTTGTCGCCTTCCAGCGGACGGCCACTCAGGACGTCGAGCTCGGCGGCGTCGAGATCAAGCAGGGGCAGCGGGTCGGCATGTACTACAGCTCGGCCAACTTCGACCCCGAGGTCTTCGACAACCCACACGCGTTCGACATCGGCCGCGACCCCAACCCCCACCTCGGCTTCGGCGGCAGCGGCACGCACTACTGCCTCGGCGCCAACCTGGCCCGGCTGGAGATCGAGCTGATCTTCAACGCCATCGCCGACCGCATGCCCGACATCCACAAGCTGGCCGAGCCGGAGCGCCTGCGCTCGGGCTGGCTCAACGGCATCAAACACTTCAAGGTCGCCTACGCCTGACCCTTGAACCCCCGCGAGTCCCGTCCAGCGTCACACCGAATGCGTGAATCGGATTCGGTGTGACGCTGAGCGGGACTCGCGGGGTTTGTTCTACTGGGGCGTGAACACGAGTGGGGGCAGCGACCAAGTAGAGATGTGATGACAGCAATCGACGAGGCGGCGCCACCAGGCAGCCTCGCGGATTTCGAGCAGCTGTTCGAGGCGCACGCCGACGATCTGCACCGCTACCTGGGCAGACTCGTGGGCGGCGTGGCCGACGACCTGGTCGCCGACACGTTCGTCGCCGCCCTCAAGGGCCGCGACGGCTTCGACCCGGCCCGGGCCTCGGCCCGCGCCTGGCTGTTCGGGATCGCCAACAACCTCGCCCGCAACCACCTGCGTCGACGTCAGCGTGAGCACGCGGCCACGGCCCGGCTCACCGACGCCTCCCGGGCCGAGAGCCACGAGAACCGCGTCGTCGAGCAGGTGGACGCGCAGCTGCGCGCCCGTCAGCTGGCCACCGCCATCGCCGAGCTGGACGACGCCGACCGCGATGTGCTGCTGCTCACCAGCTGGGCCGGCATGGACTCGAACGAGATCGCGGAGGCGCTGGGCGTGCCGGCCGGCACCGTGCGATCCCGCCTGCACCGTGTGCGCCGACACCTGCGCGTGGCCGCGCCTCAGATCGATCTTGGGGGTACCGAGGATGTGGACTGACAGCGAGCTCGACCAAGCCCTGGCCGACCAGCCGGCCGGCCCCGCCTTCAGCCCGGAGGCCCGGGCCCGCGCGCTGGCCGCGAAAGGATGGCGCGCAACGAGCCTACTACGCCCCAGACGTCGAACAGAGAGTATTATAGTATCGAGAATTGACACACCCGAGTTAGCTTGGGGGCTGAGGCCGAGATGAGTAGAGAGGACTTAGTACTGATCTGATTATATGCCCTTCGAAAATCTCATCACATGTTGAAGGCCCTCGACACTACATATGAAGATTGTAGGAACAGTTGGCTTGCAAATGTAAGCATAATCCTGCATACGGGCGGACCAGCCGAGATTGGTGTTGCGCACCGGCAAGGCCTGGTGGCTGGCCGCCGCGGCGGCGGTCGCGGTCGCCACCGGCGTCTCGGCCACCTTTCTCACCGGCGGACCGGCTCCGCAGGCCAGCGCCGCGGCAGTGCAGAGCCTCGAACAGGCGTCCACGGTAGTCGGCGACGTGCACGTCGGCCCCGGCCAGTACTACTACACCGCCTCCCATGACTGGAGCCTCGGCGCGGCCCAGACCCGCACCGGCAAGCAACTGGACGCGATGGAGGAGAACGTCAACGAGGAGTGGATCCCGGCCGACCGTGCCGACGACTGGCTGCGCCGCAGCGGCTACACCGGCCGCCACACCTGGATCGTCGGCAGCGACGAGCTGGTCAAGGCCGAAGGCGACGGCGGCCTGTTCGAGTCGACCAAGGTGTCCGAGCAGCGCGGGGCCTGCGGCGACTGGGGCGGCCGGCAGACGCCCGAGCTGGGCGGTTCGCCGGACGACGGCAAGCCGTGCGACCAGCGGATCGGGAACTTCTACGAGCCGACGCCGCGGTTCATCGCCCAGATGCCGACGGATCCGGCCCAGCTGTACGACAAGCTGCTGACCGCCGCCCACGGTGACAAGTCCACCGTGCTGAAGGAGGCCGCCGGCGTCCTGGCGTCGGCCGACGCCGACCACACCGTCCGGTCCACTGTGTACAAGGCGCTGATGTTGATGCCCGGCCTGGACGTCACCGACAACGCGGCCAATCTGGACGGTCAGCGCGGGGTGGCCCTCGGGGTGTCCAACGGCACCCTGCGGCAGGAGATCGTGATCGACCCGGGCACCGGCCGGTACATCGGCGACCGGCTCACGCTCGTGGTCGACGGCAGCGAGTACTGGGCCGGCGTGAAGGCCGGCAGCGTCGTCGAGTTCAACTCGATGCGCATCGGCGTGGCCGAGAAAATCGGTGTCGCGCCTCGGTAATCTGTTCTCATGGTGACGGAGCGACTCACGCGGGCGATCGGCAGGCCGGTCGCCCGCGTGATGCCGTTCGTCGGTCGGGGTTACACGCCGGCGCGGCGGATGATCGTGGAACTGGCCGACGGCAGCAAGGTCTTCGCCAAGCAGGGCATGAACGAGTACACGGCCGGGGAGCTGCGCCGCGAGCACGAGAACTACCTGCGGCTGCACGGATCCTTCATGCCGCGGCTGCGGGGCTGGGACGACGACGGCGGTCTTGAGCCGATCCTCGTGCTGGAAGACCTGTCCGGCGCGCACTGGCCGCCGCCGTGGCGGCTGGACCAGGTGCACAAGGTGCTGGACACCATCACGGCGATCGCCGAGCAGCCGGTCCCGGACGACATGCCGGCCCTGATGGTGGAATGGGTCGGCGGCGGCTGGAATGCCGTCGCCAAGGACCCGGAACCCTTTCTGTCACTGGGATTGTGCACGGCTCGGTGGCTGGACCGGGCGCTGCCGCCACTGACCGCGGCCGCCGAATCGGCCCGGTTGAAGGGCGATTCCGTGCTGCACCTGGACGTGCGCAGCGACAACCTGTGTTTTTCCGGCGACCGCACGGTGTTGGTCGACTGGAATCACGCCTGCCTGGCCAATCCGGAGATCGACCGGGCGTTCTTCCTGCCCAGCATGCACGCCGAGGGCGGGCCCGCGCCTGAGGAGGTGGCGACGATCGACCCCGCCATGGTCGCGGTCGTGGCCGGGTTCTTCGCCTGCCGGGCCGGGTTGCCGCCGGTGCCGGACGCGCCGGGGGTGCGACCGATCCAGCGCACGCAGCTGGAAGTCGCGCTGCCGTGGGCGATTCGGGCGCTAGGCCTTGGGGCGTAGCGTCTTCATCGCGCGTTCCATCTCCCAGTGCGCACGGACCGACTTGACCAGGCCGTCCTCGTTGATGCGATAGACGAAAACGCCGTCGGTGTCCATGATGTTGTTGCCGGGCAGGTGAATCGTGATGGTGCCGACGTTGGCGCACTCCAGGCCGTTGGCGTACGAGTCGGTCATGGTGAAGTCGAAGCCCTCGGCCAGCGCGATCGCCTTGTCCCAGAACGCCGCGATGGCCTCGTGCCCGTGATGGCCCACGCCCTCGGGATCGAACGGGGACGGCCCTACGGGATCCTCCACGCTGCCGTCGAGGGCGAACAGCGAGATCCACTTCTCCTTCTCGCCGGCCACCACGGCCTCCATGGACCGCCAGGAGGCCATCCGTGCCGGGTGCTCGACCTTGGACGCCCGCCAGTCGATCATGCCGTCACCTTCTCGATCACCTCGTGCTGGAAGCGCCGCAGCGCGTCCTGCTTCGCGGCCAGCTCGCCGTCGAAGCCGACGCCGTAGAGCAGCCACGGCATCACGATGGCGTCGGTGACGCCGGCCCCGGCCAGGTCCTGGTAGCCGTCGACGCCGAACTTGTCGATCGACACCGCCTGGATCTCGAACGGCTCGTCGGCCCGCCCGTACTCCTCGCGCAGCTCGCCCAGCCGGCCGACGATCTGGCCCAGGTCGCCGAACTTGATCACCGCCGAGGTCCAGCCGTCGCCGATGCGGGCGGCCCGGCGCAACCCGGCCTCGGTGTGCCCGCCGACATAGAACGGCACCGGTTGCCGGGGCGCCGGACTCATCTGGAGCCGGTCGAAGTCGTAGTACTTGCCGTGATACTCGACCATGCCGCCGCCGAGGATCAGCTTCAGCACGTCGATCATCTCGTCGCTGCGAGGCCCGCGGTGCGCGTATTCCGTGCCGCACCAGGCGAATTCCTCCGGCGACCAGCCGAGACCGACGCCGAGCCCGAACCGGTCGCCGGTCAGCGCGGCCACCGAGCCGACCTGGCGCGCCAGCAGCACGGGGTTGCGGGAGCCGAGCTTGAGCACCTGGGTGTAGAACCGGATCGTGCTGGTGCCGGCGCCCATCGCCGCCGCCGCGATCAGCGGATCGGCCCACGGCGTCTCGGCGTTCCAGAACCGCGAACCGTCCGGCGTGTACGGATAGTCCGCCGACACCTTTTCCGACCAGAACAGGGAATCCGGCAGCGCGATGGACGCGAAGCCGCACTCCTCGGCCGTCTTGGCCAGCTCGACCAGCTGGTCGAGCGGGTTCATGGCAATCGCCAGCGTGAACTTCACCGCGCACCCGGCCTTTCCGATCCGACCACCCAGAGCGAGAAGTACTGCGAGCCGCCGCCGTAGGCGTGGCCGAGAGCGACCCGGGCCCCGTCGACCTGGTGGTCGCCGGCCCGGCCGAGCACCTGCATGGCGGCCTCGGCGTAGCGGAGCAGGCCCGAGGCGCCGATCGGGTTGGACGACAGCACGCCGCCCGACGGGTTCACCGGCAGCCGGCCGCCGATCGCGGTCTCGCCGGCCTCGGTGAACTTCCAGCCCTGCCCCTCCTCGGTGAAACCGAGGTTTTCCAACCACATCGGCTCGAACCAGGAGAACGGCACGTAGATCTCGGCGACGTCCACCTCGGACACCGGGTCGGAGATGCCGGCCTGCTTCCACAGCGCCGCCGCCGCGTCCTTGCCGGCCTGCGGGCTCACCTGGTCGCGCCCGGCGAACGTCGTGGGCTCGGTGCGCATGGCCGTGGCGTGGATCCACGCCGCCGGGCGGCCCTTGGCCGTCTGCTCGTCGGCGATCACCACCGCGGCCGCGCCGTCCGAGGACGGGCACGTCTCGTCGTAGCGGATCGGGTCCCACAGCATCTTCGACGCCTGCACCGATTCCACCGTGATGTCGGCCTGTTGGAGATGCGCGTACGGGTTGAGCGCGCCGTTGCGGCGGTCCTTGGCCGCGACGATCGCGCCGATGTGGTTCGGTGCGCCAGAACGCCGGATGTAGGACCGGACGTGCGGCGCGAAGTAGCCGCCCGCGCCCGCGCCGACCGGCATGTGGAACGGCGGCATGACCGACAGCGCCCACATGGCGTTGGACTCGGACTGCTTCTCGAACGCCACCGCCAGCACCCGGCGGTGCACGCCGGACTGCACCAGACTGGCCGCGACATTGCCGGTCGAGCCGCCGACCGAGCCGGCGGTGTGCACGCGCAGCAACGGTTTCCCGGTGGCGCCCAACGCGTCGGCGAGGAACAGCTCGGGCATCATGACGCCCTCGAACAGATCGGGCGCCTTGCCCAGGACCACCGCGTCGATGTCCGCCCAGTCCGTGCCGGCGTCGGCCATCGCACGGTCGATCGCCTCCCGGCACAGGCCGGCCATGGACACGTCCAGCCGTTTGGCGGTGTGATGCGTCTGGCCGGTCCCGATCACGGCCGCGAGTTGCCCGCCCATCAGCGTCCCTCCAGCACACACACGAGGTTCTGTTGCAGCAGCGGGCCACTGGTGGCGTGGGCCAGGGCCTTGTCGGCCCGGCCGGCGCTGATCTCGGCGGCCGCGGCGCCGATGCGGATCAGGCCGGCGGCGAACATCGGGTGCCCGGCCAGCACACCGCCCGAAGGGTTCACCCGCACCTCTTCCCGAGCCCGAGCGCTTGGCGCAGCAGGATGTTCTGGTGCGTGAAGGGCGCGTGCAGCTCGGCCACCTGGACGCCGTCCACGCCGGCGGCCTTGGCCGCCGCGATGGTCGACGGCGAGGTGGTGAGATCGCGCGCGCCGATCAGGGGAGTGTCGACCCGGTGCTCGAAGCCGGTGATCCACGCCGGCCGCTCGCTGAGCTCACGAGCCTTGTCGCCCGAGGCCAGGATGATCGCCGCCGCGCCGTCGGTGATCGGCGCGCAATCGTGTGCGCGCAACGGATCGGCCAGGTACGGCTGTTTGAGCAACTCCTCGGCCGTGGTCTCACCGGACAGCTGGGCGTCCGGATTGGACAGTGCCGCGCGGCGGCTGCTCGCCGCCACCTCGGCCATGTCCGCCTCGGTCCACAGCCCGGCGTCGATGCCCAGCCGCGCCTGCAATCCCGCCACACCGACGGAATCCGGCCACAGCGGTGTCGTCAGGTACGGGTCCATCTGCATGGCCATGATCCGCCGCAGCTCGCCGGCCGAGGACTTGCCGAAGCCGTACACCAGCGCGGTCTCCACCTCGCCGGTGCGGATCTTCACCCACGCCTCGTACAGCGCCCACGCGGCGTCCATCTCCACGTGCGACTCCATGATCGGCGGGAACGCGCCGATCGCGTCCACCGCCGCGATGAAGGAGAACGCCCGCCCGGCAAGGTAGTCCGACGATCCCGAGCACCAGAATCCGATGTCCTGTTTGGACAGTCCGGTGTCGGCGAGCAGCCGGTGGAACACCGGAACCAGCATCTCGACGCCGTTGGTGGTGCCGGGTGTGCGGCGCACGTTCGGCGCCTGCGCGAAGCCGACGACCGCCACCTCGCTCACGAGGGCCTCCTACAGGTGCTGGCTGAAGGTTTCATAAGCCGCGTCCGGCTCCCCGGTCGGCTCGAAGTGGTCGATGTTCTCCAGCGTGGTGCCCCACTGGTCGCGCGGCCGCCACTGCGCCCGCACCCGCATGCCCATGCGGACCTCGCTGGCCTCACAGCCCAACACGAGGTGGAGGAACGGAATGTCCGCGCCCTCCAAGAGGATGTACGCGGCCACGTACGGCGGCTTGATGCGCTGGCCCAGGAACGGCACGTTGACCACGCAGAACGTCGTCACGATGCCGTGGTCGGGCAGCTCGATCTCGTCCTCGGTCGGCACGCCGTCGGTGGGGCAGGAGCCGCGCGGCGGGATGTAGACCTTGTCGCAGGCCGGGCAGCGCTGGCCGACCAGCTTGCCCTCGGCGAGCCCACGCAGGTAACGGCTTTCCTCCGGCGACGCCGTGTGCTGGTAGGTGAGATGGATCGGCGTCGTCACCATGGTGACGGGATCGCCCTCGCCGGGCGCGCGTTCGGTCGGCTCCACGTCCAGCGGCTCGAAGCACTCGATGTCACGGATGCTGCCGACCGGCTCGGCGGCCCAGCGGACGCGGACCCGCATGCCGGTGCTCATCCGGTCCGGCGAACCGGCGTCGACGGCGTGCAGCAGACCCGTGTCCGCGCCGTCTAGCTTGACCAGGGCCCAGGCGAAGGGGTGCTGGAGTGGTTGCCCGGCAAGCGGTTGCGCGATCCAGGACCACGTCTGCACGACGCCTTCCGTGCCCACGTCGACGAACTCGGTGAGCTTCTCGGCGGTCACCGGGTCGTATTCGGCCGGCGGCACCAGAACCCGGCCGTCCGAGCCGCGGATGCCGGCGATCGTGTGCGCGCGCAGCCCCGTGGCGAACCGGCCCAGCACCGGCCCGAGCGAGCGGGTGTAGTCGAACCCCACGTTCAGCGGGGCGCTCAACGGTTCCGAGCTGATCGTCACCATCGAAGTGAAACACGTTCTCGTTTTTGCGGCAAGATGAGGGCATGAGGCTTGGACTGCAACTCGGCTACTGGACCCCGGTGCCGGCCCCCAACACGCCCGAACTGGTCGCCGCGGCCGAGCGCTTCGGTTTCGACTCCGTCTTCGCCGCCGAGGCATGGGGCTCGGACGCCTTCACCCCGCTGGCGTGGTGGGGTTCTCGCACGTCAAGGCTGCGGCTGGGGACCTCGGTCGCCCAGCTGTCGGCGCGCACGCCGGCTGCCTGCGCCATGCACGCGCTCACCCTGGACCGGCTCAGCGGTGGCCGTTTCATCCTCGGTCTGGGCGTGTCCGGGCCGCAGGTCGTCGAGGGTTGGTACGGGCAGCCGTTCGCCCAGCCGCTGGCCCGGACCAGGGAATACGTGTCGATCGTGCGGCAGGTGCTGGCCCGTGAGGCGCCGGTCGTGAACAACGGTCGGCACTATCCGCTGCCGTACCAGGGACCCGGGGCGCTGGGGCTGGGCAAGCCGTTGAAGCCGATCGCCCATCCGCTGCGGCCGGACGTGCCGATCATGCTCGGCGCCGAGGGGCCGAAGAACGTGGCGATGACCGCGGAGATCGCCGATGGCTGGCTGGCGATCTACTACACGCCGCGGCTGGCCGGGATGTACAACGAGTGGCTGGACGAGGGCTTCGCGCGGCCGGGGGCGCGGCGGTCGCGCGAGGACTTCGAGATCGTCGCGAGCTGCCAGATCGTGCTCACCGACGACCGTGCCGCGGCAATCCAGGCGATGAAGCCGGTGCTGGCGCTGTACATCGGCGGCATGGGCGCGTCGGACATGAACTTCCACGCCGACGTGTTCGCCCGCATGGGCTATCCCGAGCAGGTCGAGGCCATCGGCCGGCTGTTCCGGGCCGGGAGCAAGGAGGAGGCCGCCGCCGAGGTGCCGGATGCCCTGGTCGAGGACGTTGCGCTGATCGGCGACGTCGAGGAGGTGCGGGCCCGGGTGGCGGAGATGGAACGGGCCGGCGTGACCACCCTGTTGGTCGGTTGTGGCAGCGTCGAGCAGATCGAGCAGCTGTCCTCGGCCCTTGTCGTCGAAGTGGAACACGTTCTAGATTGAGGCGTATGACGGCGCCTGGACTGTGGAACATCGCGGCTGCGGAACCCGGGTTGACGGCTGTCGTCGACCCCGACGGCGGAGAGGTCGGCTACGGGGCCCTGGCCGCCGCGGCGGACCGGTACGGGCGGGGGCTGCAGGCCATGGGCCTGCGCCCCGGCGACAGCATCGTCGTGCTGCTGCCCAACGGGTCCGATCTGATGGCGATGTACTTCGCCGCCATGCAGACCGGGCTGTACATCGTGCCGGTGAACTGGCACCTGATCGGACCGGAAATCGCTTACCTGGTCGCCGACTCCGGGGCCAAGGCCTTCGTCGCCTCCTCCCGGTTCGCCGACAACGCCGTCATCGCGGGGGAGTCGCTGGGCCCCGAGGCGCGGTTCTCGGTCGGGGAGATCCCCGGTTTCCGCCCGCTGGCGGAACTCGGGGCCGACGAACCCGTTGGGCGGCCCGATATTCGCACCGCCGGCGCGCCGATGCTCTACACGTCCGGCACCACCGGCCGTCCCAAGGGCGTCCGGCGCGCCCTGACCGGCGCCGACCCCGACGCCGTGCCCGCCGCCGGCATCTGGTTCTTCGGCATCTTCGACCTCAAGCCGTTCGACGGGCACGTGCACCTGTGCGGTTCGCCGCTCTATCACACGGCCGTGCTGAACTTCGTGGCCCTGTCCATCCAGTTCGGACACACGTCGGTGCTGATGGACCGTTGGGACGCAGCGGAAATGCTCCGTCTGATCGAGAAGCACCGTGTCACGCACTCCCACATGGTGCCGACCCAGTTCCGCCGTCTGCTGGCGCTGCCCGAGGATGTGCGATCGTCGTTCGACGTCTCCTCGCTGCGCGCGGCCATCCACGGCGCGGCGCCGTGTCCGCTAGAGGTGAAGCGCCGGATGATCGACTGGTGGGGGCCGGTCGTCACCGAGTACTACGCCGCCACCGAGGGTGGCGGCACCGTGATCACCGCGACCGACTGGCTGCGCAAGCCCGGCTCGGTCGGGCTGCCCTGGCCCGGCTCGGTGGTCAAGGTCCTCGACGACGAGGGCGCCGAGCTGCCGCCCGGCGAGATCGGCACCGTGTACATGCGGATGGGCGCGTCCACCTTCGAATACCACCGGGACAAGGCCAAGACCGACGCCGGCCGCGTCCGCGACCTGTTCACCCTCGGCGACGTCGGCTATCTGGACGAGGACGGCTACCTCTTCCTCCGCGACCGCAAGGCCGACATGATCATCTCCGGTGGCGTGAACGTCTACCCGGCCGAGATCGAGGGCGAACTCGCCTGCCACCCCAAGGTCGCCGACGTCGCCGTCTTCGGCATCCCCCACTCTGACTGGGGCGAGGAGATCAAGGCCGTCGTACAGCCCATCGACGGCGTCGCCGGTGATGCCGCGCTGACCGAGGAGCTGCTGGCCTTCGCCTCCTCGCGCCTGGCCAAGTTCAAGCTGCCGCGCACCATCGACTACGTCCCCGAGCTGCCCCGCGACCCCAACGGCAAGCTCTACAAGCGCCGCCTCCGTGACCCGTACTGGGAGGGCCACGAACGGGCCATCTGAACCCCCGCGAGTCACGCTCTCGGAACCACCGAAATACGGTTTCGGGCAGAACTGAGCCTCCAGGTTCAGTTCTGCCCGAAACCGACATTCATGGTGTCTGAGAGCGTGACTCGCGGGGGTTCACTTGCCCTTGAACTCGGGCTTGCGCTTGGCGGCGAAGGCGGCGGGGCCCTCCTTGGCGTCCTCGCTGAGGAAGACGCGCATTCCGTGCTGGGCCTCGATCTTGAACGCCTCGTTCTCGGGCAGGCCCTCGGTCTCGCGGATGGTGCGGAGGATGGCCTGCACGGCCAGCGGGCCGTTGGCGGCGATGGTGTCCGCCAGCTCCAACGCCTTGGTCAGCGCCTGTCCGTCGGGGACGACGTGACCGATCAAGCCGAAGCTCAGCGCCTCGGCCGCGGTGATGTGGCGGCCGGTGAGCAGCAGGTCGGCGGCGACGGTGTAGGGAACCTGGCGCGGCAGGCGGACGGCGGAGCCGCCGAGGGGGAACAGGCCCCAGCGGGCCTCGGACACGCCGAACCGGGCGCTCTCGCCGGCGACGCGGATGTCGGTGGCCTGGAGGATCTCGGTGCCGCCGGCGATGGCCGGGCCCTCGACCGCGGCGATGAGCGGCTTGGTCAGCCGGCGGCCCTTGAGCAGCGGCTCGATCACCGACAGGTCCCAGCCGCCGCCGGAGAAGGAATCGCCGGGATGGCTGGCGGTCATGGCCTTGAGGTCGGCCCCGGCGCAGAACGCGCCGCCGGCCCCGGTGAGCACGCAGACCCGGACGCTGTCGTCCGAATCGACGCGGTCCCAGGCCTCGCGCATGATCGCCATCATCGGGCCGGACAGGGCGTTGCGCGCCTCCGGGCGGTTCATCGTCACCACGAGCACGCCGCCTCGTTGGTCTACCAGGCAGTGCTCGGACTCCTGCGTCGCCGTCATCAAGCCTCCCAGGGGATTGCCGAAAACAGTAACACGTTCTAGTTTGCAGGGGTGGCCCTGAACATCGCAGACCTCGTGGAGCACGCAGTCGATCTCGTCCCCGAGCGCGCCGCGGTGGTCTGCGGCCCACGCCGGGTGACCTACGCGGAGTTGGACGAACGCGCCAACCGGCTGGCCAACCACCTCGCGGCCGCGGGCGTGAAGCCCGGCGACCACGTCGGGGTGCACTCGCGGAATTCCATTGAGATGGTGGAAAGCATGCTCGCGGCGTACAAGCTGCGGGCCGTCGCCATCAACATCAACTACCGCTACACGAGCGCCGAGCTGCGCTACGTGTTCGACAACTCCGACCTCGTCGCGCTGGTCCACGAGCGTCGCTACGCGCCCTTGGTGGCCGAGGTGCTGCCGGACGTGCCGGGGCTGCGGCATGTGGTCTACACCGAGGACGGCACGAACGAGAACGTGTCCTATTCCGCGGTCGAGTACGAGACCGCGCTGGCCGGCGCCAGCCCGGCCCGGGACTTCCCGGAGCGCAGCCCGGACGACATCTACATCCTCTACACCGGCGGCACCACCGGCTACCCCAAGGGCGTGCTGTGGCGTCAGGAGGACGTCTGGCGCGTGCTCGGCGGCGGCATCGACTTCATCACCGGCGTCCCCGTCGAGGACGAGTGGCAGCAGGCCCGCGCCGGCCAGGCCTACGGCCTGGTCCGGCTGTGCGCGCCGCCCATGATCCACGGCGCCGCCCAGTGGGGCGTGTTCGGCGCGCTGTTCACCGGCAGCACCGTCGTGCTGCTGCCGCAGTTCGACGCCGACGAGATCTGGCAGGCCGTGCAGCAGCACAAGGTGCAGGTCATGATGATCGTCGGCGACGCCATGGCGCGGCCGTTGATCGAGTCCTATCGGGACGGTGACTACGACGCGTCGTCGCTGGCGGCGATCTCCAGCAGCGCGGCCCTGTTCTCCAAGGCCGTCAAGGAGGAGTACGTCTCCGCCTTCCCGAACGTCGTGATCACTGACGCCATCGGCGCGTCGGAGACCGGCTTCACCGGCATCGGCGTCGTCCAGAGCGGCGCGCCGCAGACCGGCGGCCCGCGCGTGAAGGCCGATCCCTCCAGCATCGTGCTCGGCGACGACGGCAAGCCGGCCCCGGTCGGCGTGATCGGAAAGCTGGCCCGTGGCGGCCACATCCCGATCGGCTACTACAAGGACGAGGAGAAGTCGGCGTCACTGTTCGTCGAGGTGGACGGCAAACGCTATGCCGTGCCGGGAGATTTCGCCCGGCTGGAGGAGGACGGCACGGTGACGCTGTTGGGGCGCGGCAACATGTGCGTCAACACCGCGGGGGAGAAGGTGTTCCCCGAAGAGGTCGAGGGCGTCCTGAAGTCGCATCCCGACGTCTTCGACGCGCTGGTTCTCGGCATCCCCGACGACCGCCTCGGCCAGCGGGTCGCCGCCGTCGTGCAGACCCGCCCCGATCGGACGCTGTCCTTCGACGACCTGGATGCCCATGCGCGGCACCAGATCGCCGGCTACAAGGTGCCACGCAGCATCTGGCTGGTCGACGAGATCAGCCGGCTGCCCAGCGGCAAGCCCGACTACCGCTGGGCGAAGGAACTCGTCGCCAACCGCGCGCCGAGCGTCGAGGTGCAGACCACCGCCGGCCTTGGAGGCTCCCGTGCGCACGGAACTGTGTGACCGCTTCGGCATCGAGCACCCGATCTTCGGCTTCACGCCGTCCGAGCACGTCGCCGCGGCCATCAGCCGCGCCGGCGGGCTCGGGGTGCTCGGCTGCGTCCGGTTCAACGACCCCGCCGAGTTGGACGCCGCGCTGACGTGGATGGACGAACACACCGACGGGCGGCCGTACGGCGTCGACGTCGTCATGCCGGCGAAGGTCCCCACCGAGGGCACCGCCATCGACCTCGACGCCCTGATTCCGCCGGGGCACCGGGATTTCGTCGAGCGCACCCTGCTCGAACTCGGCGTGCCACCCCTGGACTCCCACAGCACCGGCGTCCTGGGCTGGCTCCACTCCGTCGCACGCTCCCATGTGGACGTCGCCCTGCGGCATCCCATCCGCTTGATTGCCAACGCCCTCGGCTCCCCGCCGGTCGACGTCATTGAGCTGGCCCACAGCCACGACGTCCCCGTCGCCGCCCTCGCCGGCAAGGCCGAGCACGCCCGCCGGCACGTCGACAACGGCGTCGACATCGTGGTGGCCCAGGGTTATGAGGCCGGCGGCCACACCGGCGAGATCGCCTCCATGGTCCTCGTGCCCGAGATCATCGACGCCGTCGGCTCAGACGTTCCCGTCCTCGCCGCCGGCGGCATCGGCAGCGGCCGTCAGCTCGCCGCCGCCCTCGCCCTCGGCGCCTCCGGCGGGTGGCTCGGCTCGTGCTGGCTGACCACCGCCGAGTACGCCGAGGGCCTGCCCGTCTCCGCCACCCAACAGGCCCTGCTCGCCGCCGGCTCCAGCGACACCGTGCGGACCCGCATCTACACCGGCAAACCGGCCCGGCTGCTCAAGACCCGCTGGACCGAGGCCTGGGCCCGCCCCGACGCCCCCGAGCCGCTGCCCATGCCGCTGCAGAACCTGCTCGTCGCCGACGCCCACCAGCGCATCACCCGCTCCGGCGATCCCAGCGTCGTCTCCATGCCCGTCGGCCAGATCGTCGGCCGCATGAACGAGATCCGTCCCGTCGCCGCCGTCATGGCCGATCTGCTTCGGGAGTTCGACGAGACCCTGACCAGGCTCGACAAGCTGCGCTAGCGCCCGCCCACCCAGTCGGCCAGCCGTTCCAGCGACTCCTTGCTGTGCGGGTCGTGTCGCCCGCTGCGGGATCGCCCGAACGCGTGGACCCGGGTCCGCCGCTCGACGCCGTCCGGGTCCGTCCAGAGCAGCGTGTTGCGGCGTTGGTCCACGCCGGTGACCGCGCTGGTCGGGATGGACACCGTCCGGACCCAGCCGCGCACCCTGATCGTGTCGGGCGTGCAGTCGACGCCGCACTCCGTGCCGCGCACGCTCAGCGTGATGGCGACCAGCAGCGCCGCGACCAGCGCCGGAATCTCCGGCGCGCCGGAAAGCAGCGGACCGGCGAGCACAAAAACCCCGAACGGCAGCATCCAGCTGGCCACGATGATCGCCACCTGCGACAGCACGCTCATCCGAAGTCTCAGTGGCACAGCGTGATGATAGCGGCCCTACACGGGCGTGGCCGCCAGGGCGGATCCGATGTGCCGCAGCTGGGTGGTCGCGCCGCCGAGGGCGAACTCGTGACGTTTGGCGGCGGTGAAGTACCGGTGCAGGGGGTGGCTGAGGTCGATGCCCATGCCGCCGTGGACGTGCACGGCGGTGTGGGCGACGTAGTGCCCGCCCTCGGCCGCCCAGAACTTGGCGGTGGCCAGCTCGGTGTCGCAGGGCAGCCCCTCGCTGAGCCGCCACGCGGCCTGCCACAGCGTGAGCCGGATGGCCTCGACCTGGATATACGCGTCGGCGAGCCGCTGGGTGACGGCCTGGAAACTGCCGATGGGGCGGTCGAACTGCTGCCGCGTCCGGGCGTACTCGGTGGTCATCTCCAACGCCCGTTCCACGACGCCGAGTTGCAGCGCGCAGTGCCCGACGACGCCCCGGTGCAGGGCAAAGGAAACGGCCTCGCCGGGCAGAACGCGGTCGTCGTCGAGGTGCACGTCGGCGAGGTCGAGCAGGCAGCTGTCGTCGCCGTCGACAACTTCCTGCGGCAGCACGGAAGCCTCGTCGGCGCGGACGAGGAACAGCCGCAGGCCGTCGGAAGTGCTGGCGGGAACCAGGAAGACCTCGCCCGGCGGCACCAGCGACTTGGTCCCCGTGAGCCGCCAGCCGCCATCGACTTGCGAGGCCCGCGTAACCGGAGCCAGGGGATCGTCGTTGTTCTCTTCGGACAAGGCGACCGACAGCACGGTCGACCCGGTCAGCGCCGGCCGCACCCAGCGGTCGACGGCCTCGGCCGTGCCGAACCGGGCCACCGTCGACGCGGCCTGCACGATGGACGGCAGGTACGGCGCCGATGACATGGCACGGCCGAGTTCGACCAGGACACTGCACTGCTCCAACAGCCCGAAGCCGTTGCCGCCGGCGGATTCGGGCAGGGCGGCGGCCAGCACGCCGGACGCCGCCATGTCGGTCCACTGTGGACGATCACGCACCATGGCGGCGAGATCCCGCTGCGCTTCCGAAAACTCGAAGTCCACCGGAGGTTCCCTTTCAGCGCCGGCCGACGGGCAGGCCGAGGCCCACCGCGGCGATGATGTCCCGCTGCACCTCGTTGGTGCCGCCGCCGAACGTCAGGATCAGTGACGACCGATGCATCCGCTCGATCCGCCCGTGCAGCAGCGCGCCGGGCGATCCCTGGCGCACCACGGAGTTCGTGCCGAGCACCTCCATCAGCAGCCGGTAGGCCTCGGTGGCGAACTCGGTGCCGAAGACCTTGGTGGCCGACGCGTCGGCGGGGCTGGGCGACTGCTTGACGCCCCAGGCGATGCGCCAGTTCATCAGCTTGAGGAACTCGGCCTTCGCGTGCACGCGGGCGAGGTGCAGCTGCACCCACTCCTGGTCGATCACCCGGTTGCCGTCGGGCAGCTTGGTCCGCTGCGCCCACGCGGTGACCTCGTGCAGCGCGGTCAGGACGGGGGCGGCGGAGGTCAGGGCGACCCGCTCGTGGTTGAGCTGGTTGGTGATCAGCGGCCAACCCCGGTGCTCCTCGCCGACCAGCGCCGTGGCGGGGACCCGCACGTCCTGGTAATAGGTGGCGCTGGTGGTCGGGCCGGCCATGGTGTGCACGGGCGTCCAGCTGAAACCCGGCGCGTCGGTGGGCACGATCAGGATGCTCAATCCCTTGTGCTTCTGGGCATCCGGGTCGGTGCGGGCGGCCAGCCACACGTAGTCGGCGTACTGGATGAGGCTGGTCCACATCTTCTGGCCGTTGATCACGTAATCGTCGCCGTCCCGCACCGCGCGGGTGCGCAGCGACGCCAGGTCGGTGCCGGCGCCGGGCTCGGAGTAGCCGATGGCGAAGTGCACCCGACCGGCGGCGATCCGGGGCAGGAACTCGGCTTTCTGCGCCGGCGTGCCGAACCGCATGATCGTCGGCCCGATGGTGTTGAGGGTGAGGAACGGCACCGGCACGCCGGCCACGGCCGCCTCGTCGAGGAAGATCAGCTGCTCCAGCATGGACCGGTCCTGGCCGCCGTGCTCGGCCGGCCAGCCGATCACCAGCCAGCCGTCCCGGCCCAGCTGGGCGACGACCTCCTTGTAGGCGGCGCCGTCGCCGTACTCGCCGCTGGCGGTGGCCAAGGCCTCCCGCCGCTCCGGCGTCATCAGCTCCGCGAAGTACGCCCGCAGTTCGGCGCGCAGCCGCTCCTGCTCGGGGGTGTACGCGATCCGCATCCGCGGCCTCCCGGCTCGGCGAGGTGGAACGTGTTCTAGTAACCGTAGCACGGTGTTACCGTGAATCGCGCCCATCACAGGCAACGGGAGGCGGTCGTGGCGATCGAAGTCGATCGGAATCTGTGCGAGGCGAACGGCCTGTGCGTCGCGGCCGCTCCCGAGGTGTTCGCGCTGGACAAAGACGAGGAGCTGGTGATCGGCGAGGTGGTGGCCGACGCCGAGCTGGCCGAGCGGGTCAGGGTCGCGGTGGCCAGCTGTCCGCGCAACGCGCTGCGCGTGACCGGCTGACCGGTCTTGCCCAGAACGAGAACAGATTCTAGTGTGGCCTGGGTAACATCCCGGTGATCCCCGGCGACTAGGAGCGGCGAGTGGACTTGGCGGGCAAGGTCGCGATCGTCACCGGCGCGGCCGCCGGACTGGGCCGGGCCGAGGCGCTGGCCCTGGCCGCGGCCGGCGCGTCGGTGGTGCTGGGCGACGTGGCCGACGCAGCCGGTGTGCTGGCGGAGATCGAGGAGCTGGGCGGCAAGGCCGAGGTCGTGCCGGGCGACATTGCCGAGCGGTCCACGGCCGACGCGCTCGTGCAGGCGGCGGTGGAAGGCTTCGGCGGCCTGCACATCGTCGTGAACAACGCCGGCGTGCTGCGCGACCGCATGCTGTTCAACATGTCCGACGAGGAATGGGACACGGTGATCCGCGTGCACCTGCGCGGCCACTTCCTGCTGTCCCGCAACGCCTCGGCCTACTGGCGGCAGCAGTCCAAACAGGACGGCCGGCCGGTGTATGGCCGCGTGGTCAACACCTCGTCGGAGGCGTTCCTGCTCGGCTCGGAGGGGCAGCCCAACTACGCGGCCGCGAAGGCCGGCATCGTCGCGCTGACCGTGGCGACCTCGCGAGGCATGGCCCGCTACGGCGTGAAGGCCAACGCCATCTGCCCTCGCGCCCGCACGGCCATGACGGCGAACGTCTTCGGCGACGCGCCGGAGGGTGTGGATCCCCTTTCGCCGCAACACGTTGCCCCGTTCGTGGCCTATCTGGCCTCGCCGGCCGCCGACCACATCAGTGGGCAGCTCTTCGTCGTGCACGGCGGCATGGTGGCGCTGATCGCCGCCCCGGCCGTGGAACAGGTCTTCCGCGCGGCCGACGGCGATTGGGCCGCCGTCGGCGGCTACTTCGCCGACCGTGACCCGGCGCGCACCTTCGCCTGCACCGAAGTTCTGTCCCTCGGTTAGGAGACGGCCATGACGGGACGACTCGACGGCAAGACCGCGCTGATCACCGGCGCGGCCCGGGGCCAGGGCGCGGCCGCGGCGCGGCGGTTCGTCGCGGAAGGCGCCCGTGTGATCATCGCGGACGTCAACGACGACGCCGGCAAGGCGCTGGCCGACGAGCTCGGCGAGGCCGCCGACTACCGGCATCTCGACGTCGGCTCGGAAGAGGACTGGGCTCAGGTCGCCGGCGAGCTGGAACGGCTGGACGTGCTGGTCAACAACGCCGGTGTGCTGCACTTCTCGCCGCTGGGCAAGACCACCCTGGCCGACTACGAGCGGGTGATCCGGATCAACCAGATCGGCACGTTCCTCGGCATGCGCTCGGCGGTGCCGCTGATGAAGGAGCACGGCGGCTCCATCGTGAACGTGTCCTCCGTGGAGGGTCTGGCCGCGATGCCGCTGCTGGTGGCCTACTCCGCCTCCAAGTTCGCCATCCGCGGCATGACCAAGGTGGCGGCGGTGGAGTTGGGCCGCAAGAACATCCGGGTCAACTCGGTGCATCCCGGCGCGATCGACACCGACATGGTGAAGACCGCGTTGGGCGGCCACGAGATGGACATGACGCCGGTGCTCAAGAAGCTGGCCATCCAGCGCGCCGGCCGGCCCGAGGAGGTCGCCAACGTGGTGCTGTTCCTGGCCAGCGACGAGAGCTCCTACTGCACCGGCGGCGAGTTCTCGGTGGACGGCGGGGCGGCCGCGACCCACGCCCTGGCCCCGTCATGATCGTCGCGTTCCGTCAGGTCGGGCGGATCTCCCTGCTGGGCTGGGACGTCGTGCGGTCGGTGCCGCAGCGGCCCTTCCAATGGCGGGAGCTGATTCGCCAGTCCTGGTTCTTCGCCAGCGTCACCATCCTGCCCACGGCGATGGTGGCGATCCCGTTCGGCGCGGTCATCTCGCTGCACCTCGGCTCGCTGACCAAGCAGATCGGCGCCCAGTCGTTCACCGGCGCGGCCAGCGCGCTGGCGATCATCCAGCAGGCCAGCCCGCTGATCACGGCGCTGCTGGTGGCCGGGGCGGGCGGCTCGGCGATGTGCGCGGACGTCGGCGCGCGCACCATCCGCGAGGAGATCGACGCCATGCGGGTGCTGGGCGTGCCGCCGGTGCAGCGGCTGATCGTGCCCAGGGTGCTGGCCGCGATGTTCGTGTCCATCCTGCTCAACGGTCTGGTCAGCGTGGTCGGTGTGCTGGGCGGCTACTTCTTCAACGTGATCATGCAGGGCGGCACGCCCGGCGCCTACCTGGCCAGCTTCAACGCGCTGGCCCAGCTGCCGGACCTGATGGTCAGCGAGCTCAAGGCCGTGATCTACGGCTTCATCGCCGGCGTGGTGGCGGCCTACCGCGGGCTGAACCCGTCGGCCGGTCCCAAGGGCGTCGGCGACGCCGTGAACCAGGCCGTGGTCATCACCTTCCTGTTGCTGTTCCTGGTGAACGTGGTGCTGACCGGCATCTACCTCCAGCTGGTCCCGCCGAAGGGCATGTGACATGACCACGCCCGCAGTGCAACTGGAGAACCTCGGCCGCCAGATGGCGTTCTACGGCCGGGCCATCGCGTGGGTGCCGCAGGCGATTCGCCGCTACCCGCGCGAGGTGCTGCGGCTGCTCGGCGAGGTCAGCTTCGGCAGCGGGGCGCTGGCGGTCATCGGCGGCACGCTCGGCGTGATGATCGGCATGACCCTGTTCACCGGCACGATCGTCGGCCTGCAAGGCTATTCGGCCCTCAACCAGCTCGGCACCTCGGCGCTGACCGGGTTCATCTCGGCCTACTTCGACACGCGCGAGGTGGCCCCGCTGTCGGCCGGCCTGGCGCTGTCGGCCACGGTGGGCTGCGGCTTCACGGCTCAGCTCGGCGCGATGCGCATCTCCGAGGAGGTCGACGCGCTGGAGGTCATGGGTGTTCCCAGCCTGCCGTACCTGGTCACCACACGCATGATCGCCGGCGTCGCCGCGGTCATTCCGTTGTACGTCATCGGTTTGCTCTGCTCCTATCTGGCCTCCCGCGAGATCACGGTCCTGTTCTACGGGCAGTCCGCCGGCACCTACGACCACTACTTCGCCCTGTTCTTACCGCCGGAAGACGTGTTGTGGTCCTTCGGCAAGGTCATGGTGTTCAGCGTCGTGGTGATCCTCGTGCACTGCTATTACGGCTACACCGCGACCGGCGGGCCGGCCGGTGTCGGCGTCGCGGTCGGCCGGGCGGTGCGGGCGGCGCTGGTGTCGCAGACGGTGCTGGACTTCTTTCTCAGCCTGGCGATCTGGGGCTCGTCCACGACGGTGCGGATCGCCGGATGAACCGCTATCACGTGTTCGGCGCGGCCTTCCTGGTGGTCATCGTGGCCTTCCTGACGTTCACGGTCGCCGTCTACGAGAAGGCCTTCACACCGGCCGTGCACGTGACCCTGAAGGCCGACTCGGTCGGCAACCAGCTCACCCCCGGCGCGGACGTCAAGGTGCGGGGCGTGGTCGTCGGCGAGGTGCGCTCCGTCGGCACCGACGGCGGCGTGGCGTCGCTTGACCTTGCGCTGCAACCGGATCTGGTCGATCAGGTGCCGGCGAACGTGACAGCCCGGCTGCTGCCGAAGACCCTGTTCGGCGAACGCTATGTGGCGCTGCAGATTCCTACCCGCCCGGCCGCGCCGATCGAGGCCGGGGCGGTGATCGGGCAGGACCGGAGCAGCTCGGCCATCGAGATCAGCAAGGTGCTGGACGACCTGATGCCGGTGCTCCAGGCCGTGCAACCACAGAAGCTCGCCGGCACTCTGACCGCGCTGTCGCAGGCGTTGGACGGTCGCGGCAAGCAGCTCGGCGAGGTGTTGACCCAGGCCGACTCCTACCTCAAGCAGCTGGCGCCGTCGCTGCCCGACCTGAACGCCGATCTGGCCGCCCTGTCGCAGGTCGCCGACACGTATTCGACGGCGGCGCCGGACTTCCTGCACGCCCTGGCCGATCTGACCACCACCAGCCGGACCCTGGTCGATCAGCGAACCCAGCTGGACACGCTGTACTCCGTGGTCACGACCACGGGCGTGGACCTGGACAGCTTCCTGCGGGTCAACCAGGCCAACGTGATCGGCCTCGCCGCCTCGGCCGCGCCGACCCTGGCCGTGCTGGCCAAGTACGCGCCGGAGTATCCCTGTGTGCTGGGGCAGCTCGCCGACCAGCTCGCCAACGCCGACTTCACCTTCGGCAAGGGCACGGATCACCCGCAGATGGGCAAGTTCACGCTGTCGATCACCGCCAGCCGCGGGGCGTACAAGCCGGGCGTGGACACACCGAAGTACCTGGACACCCGCGGGCCGCAGTGCTACCAGAAAGCCAGTGCCGGCAACCTTTTCCCGCAGTACCCGCCCGGCGGACCCATCCAGGACGGCTCCACCCATCCGCCGGCCGGCACCACCGTGCAGGCCGCCGCCGGGTCCGTCGCCGGTTCGCCGGCTGAGCAGCAGCTGCTCAATCTCCTGATGGCTCCCCAGCTCGGCGTGATGCCGCAGGACGCGCCCGGCTGGAGTTCGCTGGTGGTCGGCCCGCTGTTGCGCGGCTCGGAGGTGACGCTGAAATGAGATCCACCCTCGGCGCCGGTGTGAAGATCACCCTCTTCACGGTGGTCACCGTATTGCTGACCGGCATGCTCGCGGCCACCATCGTCAATGCCAGCCTCGGAAACACCGCCCGGTACCACGCGGTCTTCACGGACGTCAGCGGCCTGAACAAGGGTGACGACGTCCGTGTCGCCGGTGTCCGAATAGGACAGGTCGACGACATCGCTCTGGTGGACAACAAGAACGCCGAGGTGACCTTCGAGCTGGCCGCCGACCGCAAGCTGCCGGCGTCCTCCACGGCCACGATCAAATACCGGAACCTGGTGGGGCAGCGCTACATCTGTCTCGACACCGACGTCGGCGACCCGAACGCGGTCCTGGAGCCGGGCACGACGATCCCGCTGAGCCGCACCCAGCCGGCGCTGAACCTGACCGCGCTGTTCAACGGGTTCAAGCCGCTGTTCCAGGCGTTGTCGCCCAAGGACGTCAACCAGCTGTCGTACGAGATCATCCAGGTGCTGCAAGGCGAAGGCGGCACCATCAACGACCTGCTGGCCCACACCGCCTCCGTCACCTCGGCCATTGCCGGGCGGGACAAGGTGATCGGCCAGGTGATCGACAACCTGACCGCCGTGCTGGCCACCATCAACGGCCGTGGGACCGAGCTGTCGAGCCTGATCTCGACCGTGCAGCAGCTGGTCAGCGGCCTGGCCGAGGACCGCCAGCCGATCGCCGACGCGATCACCGCGCTGGACGGCCTGACCGCCGCCACCTCCGACCTGCTGGCCCAGGCCCGGCCGTCGCTGCAACAGGACATCGGCAACCTCGGCCAGGTGTCGACCCTGCTCAACCACGCCGATCCGACGCTGGACAAGTTCCTGCAGAAGCTGCCCGGCGATCTCCAGGCCTTCACCCGGACCGCCAGCTACGGCGGCTGGTTCAACTACTACCTGTGCCGGCTGTCCGGCTCGATCAGCGTCGGTTCGCTGGGCGTGGCGCTGCCGATCGTGCCGTTCCCGGTGTCCCAGATGCCGGCGAGGTGTGGCCCATGAGGCGGGAAGCGCTGGTCGGGTTGGTCACGGTGGTCGTGCTGGCGCTCGGTGTGCTGGCCGCGTTCAACGCCGACGACCTGCCGATCATCGGCGGCGGCACCACGTACTCCGCCTATTTCAGCGAGTCGGCCGGCTTGGTCGCCGGCAACGAGGTCAGCGTGGCCGGCGTGAAGGTCGGGCAGGTGCGGCGGGTGTCGTTGGCCGGCAACAAGGTGCTGGTCGAGTTCCGGGTCAGCGACGTCTTCCTCGGCGACAAGTCGAGCGCGTCCATCCAGATCCGGACCGTGCTCGGCGACAAGTACCTTGCGCTGCAACCGGATGGCACCCAGGCGCAGGATCCGCGGCAGACCATTCCCAAGGACCGCACGCTGTCGCCGTTCGACGTCACCGACGCGATCAACCAGCTCGGCAGCACCGTCGGCCAGATCGACCCGACCCAGCTCGCCGCCAGCTTCCAGGTGCTGTCCGACGCCCTGAAGGACACGCCGGAGCCGTTGAAGCAGGCCGCCGCCGGGCTGTCGTCACTGTCCATGACGATCGCGTCCCGTGACGATCAGATCGCCGGAATGTTGGCCGGCACCAACCAACTGAGCGCCACGGTGGCCTCCCGCGACACCGAGATCACCAAGCTGCTCGACGACGGCAACCTGCTGCTCGGCGTTGTGCAGCAACGCAAGCAGGCCATCGCCCAGCTGCTCACCGGCACCCAGCAGCTGGCCAAGCAGCTCAGCGGCCTGGTCACCGACAACCAGAACCAGCTCAAGCCGGCGCTGGACCAGTTGGACGAGGTCACCGCCGTCCTCGCCCGCAACCAGGACAACCTCAACCAGGCCCTGGCCTCGCTGGCCCCGTTCGTCCGCGTCTTCAACAACACCATCGGCACCGGCCGCTGGTTCGACGGCTACATCTGCGGCCTGCTGCCACCCGCGCAGACCACCGCCGGCCTGGAGTTCAACCCCGGCGGCTGCTCCACGCCGCTGGCCGATCCGAGCCTGGGGTCGAAATGACGCGCATCCTCGCCATCGCCTGCGTCGTCGCCCTGGTGCTGGCCAGCGGCTTCCTGTGGCTGGCCCCGACTTCCGGCACCGTCGTCACCGCGTACTTCGACAAGACCATTGGTCTGTACTCGGGTTCGGCCGTGCGGGTGCTCGGCGTGAAGGTCGGCACCATCGACTCCGTGACGCCGGTCGGCGGTCAGGTCAAGGTTCGGTTCACTGTGGACCGTGACGTGCGGATCCCGGCCTCCGTGCACGCTGTGGTCATCGCTCCCAGCCTGGTCAGCGACCGCTACGTGCAGCTCACGCCCGCGTACGACGGTGGCCCTGAGCTGCCGCCCAATTCCACGCTGTCCCGTGACCGCACCGCCAGCCCGGTCGAGCTGGACCAGTTGTTCACCAGCGTCGATCAGCTCAGCCAGGCTCTCGGCCCGTCCGGCGCCAACAAGAACGGCGCCCTGTCCAACCTCGTCGACACCGCCGCCGCCAACCTCTCCGGCACCGGCGATTCCCTCAACAACACCCTCAAGCAGCTCTCTTCGGCCGCCAGCACCCTCGACCACTCCAAGGGCGACCTGTTCGGCACCGTCAACAACCTCAGCCAGATCACGTCGACGCTGGCGTCCAGCGATCAGCAGGTCCACGACCTCACCGGCCGTCTCGCCGACACCACCGGCTTCCTCGCCGACAACCGCCAGCAACTCGCCGCCGCCGTGTCCTCGCTGGCCGCCGCCCTGACCAAGGTGCAGGGTTTCCTGACCGACAACAAGGGCCTCATCCAGACCAACGTCGACAACCTCGCCGCCATCACCAAGACCCTCGTCGACCAGCGGGCCGCCCTGGCCGAGGTGCTCGACGTGGCCCCCACCGCCGCCACCAACTTCGTCAACGCCTACGACGCCAAGTCAGGCTCCATCGCGGTTCGCGGCAATATCAACGAACTCACGTATCCGCCCGTGATGATGGTCTGCCAGCTCCTCCAGCGCAGCACCCCCACCCAGATCCCCGCCACCCTCGCCGACCTGTGCAAGCAGATCGCGCCGCTGTTGGACGGCACACTCCATCTGCCGTCGGCGGCGGACGTGTTGTCGGCGTTGCAACAGGGAAAGCTGCCTCCATTGCCGCTGCCGCTGCTGGGGGGAGGAAAATGAGAGTGGGGCCCGCCGTCCGTTCGCTGCCCGCCGGCAATGGTGGCGGCGTAGGGCGGCGCTCGCTGGCGATCGTCGTCGTTCCCCTACTCCTCCTGACCGGCTGCAGCCTCTACGACACACCCCTGCCCGGCGGCGCGGATCTCGGAGATCACCCCTATCACGTGACCGTGGAGTTCACTGACGTCCTCGATCTGGTGCCGCAGTCGAGCGTGAAGGTCGACGACGTGCCGGTAGGGCGGGTCGACCGCATCGACCTCGCGCCGGACAACAAGACCGCGCAGGTGGACGTGCTGATCAACGGCACGGTGCGGTTGCCCGCGAACACCGGCGCGCAGCTCGGCCAGTCCAGCCTGCTGGGGGAGAAGTACGTGCAGCTGACCGCGCCGGCGCAGGCCACTGGCGAGCTGCGGGACGGCGCGGTGATCACGAAGGACCGGACCGCCCGCAGCGCGGAGATCGAAGAGGTGTTGGGGGCGTTGTCGCTGCTGCTCAACGGGGGTGACATCGGGCAGGTGCAGAACATCGTCCGTGAGCTCAATGCGGCCATGACCGGCAGCGAGCCGCAGATCAGGTCCTTTCTGTCCCAAGTGGACAACCTGGTGCGGGACCTGGACGGGCAGAAGGACAACATCGTCAAGGCCATCGACGCCATGAACCGGTTGACGACCACATTGGCCGGGCAGCGGGACAACGTGGCCACGGCGCTGGACGGGCTGGGGCCGGGGCTGAAAGTCGTCACGGAGCAGCGCACCGAGCTGACCAGCATGTTGAACGCGCTGGACCACTTGTCTTCGGTGGCAGTGGACACGATCAACCGCAGCCGCGACGACCTGGTCGGTGATCTCCGGCAGTTGCAGCCGGTGTTGCAGAAGCTGGCCGAGACCGGGTCGAAGCTGCCGACGGCGCTGGAGTACCTGGCCACCTACCCGTTCAGCGACTACGCGGCCAACGACGTGAAGGGCGACTACTTCAACTCGGACATCCGGTTCAACCTGGACCTGAGCTCCCTGCTCGGCCCGCAGTCGCCGATCATCGGGGGTGCGGGATGAGGCTCCGTGTCCAACTGGCCGTATTCCTCGTGGTCGCGCTGGCCGGCATCGTGGGGCTGTACCGGTTTCTGGAGACACCGGGCTACCAGATCTCCGTGCAGCTCAGTGATTCCGGCGGGGTGTTCCCCAACGCGGAGGTGTCCTACCGGGGCGTGACGGTGGGGCGGGTCAACCAGCTCAAGCTGTCGAGTGCGGGCGTGCAGGCCGTGTTGACCATCGATGCCGCCGCACCGCAGATTCCGGCCAGTGCCAAGGCGGTCGTGGCCAACCGGTCGGCGGTGGGGGAGCAGTACATCGACCTGGAGCCGCAGGACGACAAGGGGCCCTATCTGAGCCAGGGATCGGTGATACCGCAGGAGCGGACGACGCTGCCGCCGAGCCCGGACCAGGTGCTGTCCAATTTGGACGCCCTGGTCAAGAGCGTGCCGGCGGACAAGCTGAAGGTCGTGGTGGACGAGCTGGACAAGACGTTCACCGGGACGGGACCGGACCTGCAGAAGCTGCTGGACGCCAGCAGCAGCCTGACGACCGAGGCGGCGAAGAACCTGCCGCAGACGAAGGCGTTGCTGAGCGACGGCAAGACCGTGCTGGAGACGCAGAACAAGGACGCGGCGGCGATCACCTCTTTCGCCCAGTCGCTGAACAAGGTTGCCGCGCAGCTCAAGGGATCCGACGCCGACATCCGGTCGCTGATCAGCGCGGCGCCGGCGGCGGCGCAGCCGGTGGACGACATCCTCCGGTCCTCGGGGCGGAATCTGAGCGTGGTGCTGGCCAACCTGTACACGACAACGGCGATCACCTCGTCGAGGACGGCCGGTATCGAGGAGCTGCTGGTGGCCTACCCGGTGATCACGGCGTTCACGCCGGGGCTGTCGCCGGACGGCACAGGGCACCTGGGACTGGTGCTGAACTTCTTCAATCCCTTCCCCTGCACCAAGGGCTACGAGACGACGCAGGAGCGACCGGCCAACAGCACGGCGCCGAAGGCGGCCAACGCCCAGGCCTACTGCGCGGAGCCGCCCAACAGCCCGATCGACGTCCGGGGCTCGCAGAACGTGCCGCGCGGCAACACGCCGCGGCTACCGGGTGCCCTCGGCACGACCACGACCACGCCGTCGCCGACGAACATGGCGCAGCTGCTGGGATTGTCGGGATGAACCGGGTCCTCGCGGTTGTCGCGCTGCTGGCCGTGCTGGGTGCCGGCTGGGCGGGCTGGAACTGGTGGCAGTCCGACCACTCCGACGACGTGACCTACGGGCAGACCCGGGACCTGGTGCTGGCGACCGCCTCGGACCAGATCAAGACCCTCAACACGGTCGACTACCGCAAGGCCGAGGACGATCTCACGCAGTGGCAGCGGGTCACCACCGGCAATCTGCTCAACCAGCTGACCAATCAGCACGACAGCGACGTGAACGCGACCAAGCAGCAGAAAACCGTGTCCACGGCCAAGATTGTCGACGCGGCGGTGGACACGGTGGACACTCGCGCCGGCACGGCGACCGTGCTTGTGGCAGTCGAGGTGACGATCAGGCAGGCTGACGGTCAGCCCTCCGTACGAAAGAGCCGCGTGGACGCGGTGCTGTCCCGGACCGAGGACGGCTGGAAGACCGGGACCGTGCAGGTGATCGAGTGAGGGCCGCGGCGGCGGTCATCGTCGTGGCCATCGCCGCGGCGGTCTGGTTCTGGGTCGACCAGGCGCCGCCGATGGCCAACACGGCGCTGGTCGACACGGCGACCACGAGCCAGGTCAAGGACCAGGTGAGGAAGGCGGTCGAGAACTCCTTCTCCTACGACTACACCGACACCGCCCGCACCGAGAAGGCGGCGCGAAGCGTCCTCGTCGGGGATGCCATGCGGCAGTACGAGCAGCTGTTCGAGCAGGTCCGCACGCAGGCGGCCGCGCAGAAACTGGTCCTGGTCAGCACCGTCCGCGCGATAGCGGTGCGGGAGCTCCACACCGACGACGCGACGCTGCTGGTGTTCGTGGACCAGCAGGCCGTGCGGACGGGAGACAACGGCAACACCTCGACATCGGCCCAGCTCAGGGTGGTCGCGCACCGGACCGGGGACACCTGGCGGGTGACCGGCCTGACCGTGCTCTGAACCGGCAACTCAGGTGCCCGAGAGCGGGACTCGCGGTTGACAGCGGTCATATAGTCGGTTCCGAATAGTCGGATCCGAGGAGTGGCCGTGGGCAGGAGAAGCCGCAACACGCTGGCGCTGGCGGTGCTGGGGCTGTTGATGGAGCAGCCGTCGCACCCGTACGAGATGGCGCAGCGACTGCGGGAGCGGAACAAGGAGACCAGCTTCAAGGTCACCACGGGCTCCCTCTACGACGTGGTCGAGGGGCTGGAGCGGGACGGGTGGATCCGTGCGGTGGAAATCGTGCGGGACGGCAACCGGCCGGAACGCACCGTCTACGAATACACCGAGCTGGGGCTGGCCGAGTTCCAGAAGTGGATCGACGAGCTGATCCGGGTGCCGGTCAACGAGTACCCGAAGTTCATCGCCGCCGTCAGCTACGTCGGCGTGCTCGGCGTCGAGGGCGCCGTCGCCGCGCTCACCGAGCGGGCCGACCGGCTGGAGGAATCCGTCAGGCAGACCGACGACCAGCTGAAGGGGATCACCCTGCGGCGGCTGTTCATGATCGAGGTGGAGTACGCGCAGGCGATGCGCCGCGCGGAAGTGGAATGGCTGCGACAGGCCGCCGCCGAGATGACCGCCGGCACGATCGCGTGGCCGAAACCGGGGGAGGAGCAGTGATGGACACCGATGTGGTGATCGCCGGCGCCGGGCCGGCCGGGCTGACGCTGGCCTGTGAGCTGGCGATGGTCGGCGTGCGCACCGTGTTGCTCGAACGCGAACCGCGGAAACCGGGATTCTGCCGTGGTTTCAACCTGAACGCCCGCAGCCTGGACGCGTTCGACCGGCGGGGCATCGCCGACCGCTTCATCGCCGAGGGCCACAAGGTGCCGGTGACGTCCTTCGGCGGCCTGCCGGCGCCGCTGGACATCGGCAGTCTCGGCTGGGAGCACCCGTACACGCTCGGCATCGCGCAGACCCGCGTCGAGGAGATCCTCGAAGAGCACGCCGCCGAGCTCGGCGTGGACATTCGCCGCGGCCAAGCCGTGCACGGCTTCACCCAGGACGACAGCGGCGTCACCGTCAACGGCGAGATCCGGGCCCGGTACCTGGTCGGCTGCGACGGCAGCCGCAGCGCGGTGCGCAAGCTCGCCGGCATCGATTTCCCCGGCACACCAACCACTCGCTACGTCATGCTCGGCGACGTCGAGACCGATCTTGTCCCCGGTAAGCACCTGGGCGGCGTCTTCGTGATCCCGCGCCCAGGCTACGTCCGTGTCGTGGTGGCGGACCCCGTGTTCGACCGTGCCGAGCCGATCACCCTGGCCCAGCTCAATTCCACGGTGGACGAAGCGCTCGGCCGGCACGTCGAGATGGCCGAACCCCGCTGGCTCACCAGGTTCGGCAACGCCGCCCGGCAGGCGGCCCAGTACCGCAGCGGACGCGTGCTGCTGGCCGGCGACGCCGCGCACATCCACCCGCCGGCCGGCGCGCAGGGCGTCAACCTGGCCATCGCGGACGCGATGAACCTGGGCTGGAAGCTGGCCGCCGCCGTGCGGGGCTGGGCCTCGCCGGAACTGCTCGACACGTACCACCGCGAGCGGCATGCGGCCGGGGCGCGAGTCCTGCTGCACACGCAGGCACAGGCGTTGCTCGCCGGCGACGGGATCGGCCCCTTGCGCGACCTGTTCGCCGAACTGAGCGAGCTCGACGGCGTCGGCCGATACCTGGCCGAACTCGCGACCGGGGTGGAAACCCGGTACGAGATGGGCGAATTCGCCACTCATCCGTGGCTCGGGCGAATGGCTCCGGACATTCCGATCGCGATCGACGGGTGTCCGACCAGTGTCGCCAAGCTGCTGCGCGGCGGCTCCGGACTGCTGCTCGACTTCGGTGGGCTGGACCATCCGCCCCTGGACCGGGTCGACGTGGTGCGGGCCGAGCCGCTGGACACCGAGTCGATGGACGAGGGCCAGGTCGCGGCGATGCTGGTCCGGCCGGACGGCCACGTCGCCTGGCTGGCCACCGCCGACGGCCGGGCCGAGCCGGGGCCGCTGGCGGCGGCGCTGTCCCGCTGGTTCGGGCTGGTGCCGGCCTGAGGAGCCCACCGGCGCCCGGTTGGGCGGCTGGAACCGGGCGCCGGTGGGGCCTGACCGGGCGCCGCGTGCGGAGGACGCCGACGAGGCCGGGAAGCTGTCAGCGGGTCGGTGGCGCCGGGGGAGCGCCACCGATCCGGCCGAAAAAGATCAACATTCCTTCCAGGCGAAGCGATAAATGGTGTTAACACTTCCGTCCGTGGAGTCCATCGTCATGAAACTGGTGGTCGACGGGTCCGAGGTGCCGGCCGCGACGCGCAGCTCGGTGTTGACATTGAGGTTCCGGTCGACGCCGCAGGGCGCGAAGACCAATGCCGCGACATCGGTCCTGTCGACCGTCTCCCAGTCGTTGAAGAACGGACCCGAGAACCGGTGGGGGACGCGCGCCGTCGGCGACGTTCCCTGGAAGTAATAGTTGGCCTGTTCCATGCCGGAGGCGCCCGAGTGAAGATCGGCGAAGCCCCGGTAATCGGCCTCGGCGATCGCGTACGTGAACCCCTGGGGGACATGGACGCGCAGGGACAGCTGGCAGTTCTTCCTGATGTCCGTCGGCGCCGACTGCGGCCCGGCCTGGGCCAGGTATTGGCTGTAGGTGACGGTGAACGCGGAGTTGTCCGAGGCGACGGCCACGGCGGCGGTGCCGGCGGGGCACCCGGATCCGTTGACCGTCACGACGTTGACGGTGACCGGACCTGAAGGCGGGGCGGAATCGGGAGCGGAAACCGGGGCAAAGATCATCGATAATGCCATACCGGTAGCCGCCATCGTAGTAAGCATGGGTTTCCTTCCCAATACTTTTCACGACAGGATCGCACGCGTGGCTCACGGTAGCGCAGTCGTAACAACGGAGCACCCACTGAACGGTGGAACATGAAAACGGCCCGTTGTCCGATGGTGGGATGAATTGACCTCGGTTGCTTTACGCGTCGGAAACGGCTTTCCGTGTCTTGCTGCGTACGGGCTATCGGTAAACGCTCACGCCGATGCTGCGACTGCCCAAACCCGGCGACTCCGTTCGGCGCACGCGTTTGAGTCGGCGCCGAACGGGTAACCGCAGCCATCGGGCCGGACGGGCCCCCAGTGGAGGTGAACGGCCATGATCGTCGGACTCGTGTTGATCGTGCTGTCGGTCGCCGCAGCGGTGACCGCGGTGGCGTTCAACGGCTCCGGTGCCGGGCACGAGATCACCGCGTTCGGGCAACACGTGGCGAACGCCAACGATATGCAGATCTTTCTCGGCGGCATCGTGATCGCCCTGGTGTTCTGCCTCGGCGTGTGGATGGTGGCCGTGGCCGGCCGTCGCCGTCGGGCGGCGCGGGCCGACTACCGGACCGCGCGGCGGGAGGCCAACGACGCCGCCCGTGAGCGGGACCGGCTGGCCGAGCAGTTGAACGCCCAGGAGCAGCAGACGGCCGAGCTCGGCCGCCACCGCGACCACGAGGTCACACCCTGAGGTGACGAAGTTCCTTGCGCCACATGAACTTCAGGCCCGACCAGTCCTGTGACAGCGCGGCGACCTTGACGTCGACCAGCCCGGTCGGCAGCAGCAGTTCGCGCAGCAGGTTGTCGGTGATGTCACTGCGGTGACCACCGGCGCGGCGGGGCCAGCAGACCCACAGCGACGACGTCACCGCCAGTCCCGACACAAGGGTGGTGACGTCGTCACTGAGGTCGGCGTGGCGGCGGTAGAAGGCGAGGACGACGTCTGCCCCGGCGAACACTTTCGTGTCGCTGCACAGTTTCCGTCTGCCCGAAGGCTCCATGAACCCGCCAGTTATCCTAATCGTATGGGTGAGTGTTCTCCCACGTCATGCTATAGAGTCCGCGTAACACCTGATGTGGTCGTGGCGGCATGGACGAGTAGATAAATTCTAGTCTATCGGCGAAAGGTAGACAGAATTTGAGGGCGCCTTCCGCCAGTTGGCCTTAAATATCAAAAGGTCATTCTGATACAGCAGGATCCAGATCGAACAGGTAATCGGGTTTTTGAGTGCACCTAATGGACCATCAGGGGATAGATGCGATAAATCGTAATCTTAGCTGGGCGATTACCCTGCGGTACTGATCAGAAGCATCCTAGCGCTAATCCAACCTCTCAATGTGTGAATCCACCATGGTATGAACCAGCCACGCCGGGGGTCGCCTTCCAGCACTGTCACGTCCGGGAACATCCACCCCGGCGGGGCATGCCGCAGCGTCACCAGGTGGCCCGGCTTGATGCCGAGCTTGCGATCGAGCGGCGTGGCCTCGGCCATGCGGCGATTCTAGGAGTTCCCGGCAGTGGCTGAGGGCGCCCAGCGGGCGAGTTCGGCACGGGCGGCGGCGAGCTGGGCATCCGACGGCGTCGCCGACGGCTCGGCCACGAGCGCGTAGTGCAGGCCCGGCGTGGCCGGCAGCAGCAGGCGGTCGCCGGCGCGGGAGGCCGTCAGATCCGAGACCACCACTGCGTTCATGTCGGCCGGCACGTGCAGCTCCGTCGGGGCGTCCGAGGCCGATCCCTGCCACACCAGCACGCCGTAGCGGCCGCTGCCGACGATCGCCGACGTGGCGGGCATGGAGCCGGGGACCGGGTTCCAGGTCAGCACCTGGCTGCCGTCGCGCGACCGGTCCTCGTAGGTGAACGCCAGCGTGTGGCCGGCCACCGCCGCCGGGTACAGCCGGTCCAGCAGCCGCGAATCCAGGCGGAGCTGATTTCCTTGCACGGCCGAGTAGTCCTCGCCGTTCCAGGCGTCGGCCGTGGTCAGCACCTTGCTCGGGTTGTCGTTCATCAGCTCGTGGTGCTGTCCACTGTAGACGTCCCAGTGCCACTGCGTGCCCGACAGCACCGGGCCGGACTGCGCCGGGTGGCTCCACCAGTTCGCACCGGACAGCCGTGAGTCCAGCGCCTGGTACATCGCCTTCTCCACGGTCGGCGTCTTGTCCGACGTGTTGCCGGTCAACGGGTGCCCGAACTCGGTGACGATCGCCGCCGTGCCCAGTGCCGTGGCGCGGTCGCGGATCGTGCCGAAGTCGTTCGAGTACTGGCCGTCGCCGGCCTTGCCCGGCATGAACACGCCCGACTGCGCCAGCTCGTCGTAGAAGTGCGTGTTGAAGACGTAGCGGGTGCCCATCGCGCCGGTGTCGAGGAAGCCGCCGACCTGCTTCTGGAACGAGATGTTGGCGTTCCAGAACATGTTCGGCTCGACGAAGGCCGGCTTGTCCGGCCAGCCGGCGGTGTCCATGGCCTGCCGGAAGCGCTGGAAGAACGGCCACAGCACCGTCTGCTCCCAGGACTGGCTGGTCTGGTTGCTGTCGTAGCGGCCGGCGAACGGCTCGTTCCACGGGTCCATGCCGGCGAGCCCGGCGAACTCGTCGGCGCTCAGGTGGTCGTGCAGGTAGCGCATGGTCTGCGTGGCCTGGTTGACGAACTCGTCCTGCACGCCGTTGGCGTTGTGCCAGAAGTCGCTGGTGGCCGCGGTAACCGCGCCGTTGTTCGTGACGTTTTGTCCCCAGTGGACACAGAGGCCGCAGCTCTCCTGCGGGTAGTGGCCCTGGTCCACCACCCACTTCGGCGCGCCGTCGCCGCTGTACCAGCTGCCGGTGTTGAACAGGTAGCGGGAGTAGAGGTCCTGGTGGTAGTCCGGCAGCACCTCGAAGCCGGCGTCCAGGAAGGCCCGCATCTGGTCGGTCAGCTTGGTCAGATAGCCGGTGTCGACCTGGCCCTTGACCGGTTCAACGCCGGCCCACGAGATCATGAAGCGGACCGCGTTGGCGCCGGTGAGCCGGCGCATCGCCGCGGCCGAGGCCTGTGCGTCGGCCGTGCTCGCGAACGGCAGGAAACCGTTCTCGGCCAGCTTCACCTCGCCGGCTATGTTGAAGCCCCGCAACACGACCTCGCGGCCATGACCGTCCACAAAGGTCCCGTTGTGGACGGTCAGGCCGCGTGTTTCCGTTACCGCTGTCGCCGCGGGGGCCGTGCTGAGCACAGCCGTCGCCGCCGCGAGCACCGCGATCAGTGCCCTCATCACGCTCCCTGTAAAACATGAAAAAAATTCGCGCTTGACGGTAGTGATGAGCGTGAGCAGGGGTCAATGGGCCGTTCGGTGCCTTTCTCGATGCTCTTTGCGCTGATCGACTCGTTCGACAGGTCAGGAATGCTGGGCGCGTTCGTACAACGGTTTGGTGATCTTGCCGCTGAACTGCGGCCCGACCAGGTGTCGCGCGCATCCCGAGTGGTCTGGCGTGGCACAGACGTTGTCTGTGCCGGTCGTGAGATAGCCGCCCTGGGTGTTGTCGCCGACGACGGTGCCGATGCCGTGGTGGAAGTCGGCGATCCGGGGGCCGCCGCTGGAGCCGCCACCCATGGTGCAGGCCGCACCCCACATGTCGGGACCGGCCGGAAAGTCGGGCGGTCCCGGGTACTCCTTGGCGACGCCGTGGCAGAAGGCCGGCCGCTCGCCGGTGTACTCGGGCAGGTTGTCACGGGCGGGATCGCTGCTGGCGCGGGGATAGCCGAACTGGAACTGGTCGACGGCGCCGGGCCGGTCGAAGCCGATGTGCTGGGCGGCGCCGACGGCGTCCCGGACCCGCTGGCCCTGGGCGTTCGGGTTCAGCACCACGAAGGCCTGGTCGTACGGGTCGTACTTGGCGGCGTCCTGCTGGTCGTTGCGCAGCCAGGTCGCGTCGGCCACGCCGAGCCGGCCGACGAACTCGCCGTACGGGGCCTGGCCGTCGTGGTAGCCGGGGACGAACAGCACGTTGGCGTTCCAGGCGTTGTTGTCCCCCAACAGATCCGTGTTGTTCACGCAGTGCCCGGCGGTCACCGCCGTGCTGCGGTTGGCGCTGTCCACGACCGTCGCCGTGCAGCTGGCGTCCTCGCCGTGGTCGGTGAAGAACAGCCGGCCCACCGTCCGGTTCTCCCCGGTCCAGGGCGCGCCGTCGGGGCCGGCCTTGGGCGGGTTGTGCACAGTGGACGGCACGATGAGCGCCCTGATCCGCTCCGGCGTCCAGTAGGCCAGCACTGCCTGCTGGTCGGCGGCGCTGACCGCCTGCTCGTGCACCACCACATGGTCCGCGGCCGTCGCCGTCGGCGCGACGAAAACCGTGCCGGCGAAGAGAATTCCGATACCGAGTGCGGTTCGCATGCCGGGAGGCTACGGCCGAGATGTCAGGAACCTGTGGTGAGGACTTGAAGGTGCTGTGCTAGCCGGCTTCGCGGTCCTCCTGCTCCTGGGGCGGAGGCTCGATGAGGGAGGCGGCGCGGAGGGCGACCTCCAGCTCGAAACGGGCGTCGGGGCAGCGGAGCTGGTCCCCGAACAGGCGCTCCACCTGCCGCATGCGGTAGCGCACGGTTTGCGGGTGCACACGAAGGCGAGCGGCGATCTCGGGGGCGCCGCCGCGGGTCTCCAGCCATGCCAGCAGCGTCTCGCCCAGCCGCTTGTGCTGCTTGTCGGTCAGCGGCGCCAGCGGCGCGAGGCGCGTGCGGATGAGCTGCTCGACCAGGAACTCGTCGGTGAGCAGCCACAGCGTGGACAGGTGATCGGCGCACCGCACCGGGGAGGTGTCCTCGATGGTGTTGCGCCGCACCAGCTCCCGGGCCAGCTGCGCATGCCGGTACGACTTGGCGGCGTCGGACAGGGCGGTGGTCGGCCCGATCACCACCCGCCAGCCGGGCAGCGCGTCGGCGCAGCGGGACCACCAGTCGGCGGCGTCGGGATCGGGCACGATCAGGCAGGCCTGGGCGCCCTGGAAATCGGCCAGCACGGTGTCCGGCAGCTCGGGCACGGAGTCTCCGCTGACACGATCCAGCATCACGACGCAGAGCTGCGCCGGCAGCGGCCAGCGGGCGGGGGCGGCGAGCTCGGCCGCCTCGGGGCGGTCCCGGTCCTCCTCGCTGATCAGCAGCCGCACCAGGCGCTTGCGTCGCCGTTGCAAGCCCTGCGCGCTGCGGGCCTGCATGTCGGCGTAGCCCTCGACCGACAGGGCGATCAGCTCGTCGGCGTAGGCCAGGGTGGCCTCGCCGAGGGTGAACATCATGGCCGTGGGCAGGCCGCTGCGCTGCCTGAACCGAATCAGGTGCCGCCACGCCACGCGCGTGCCGAGGCGGTAGGCCTTCTGCAGTGAGTCGAGGCTGCGGCCCTCGCTGGCCTCCAGCCGGCCGAGCTGGCGGTACACCTCGGCGAAGTCGGCGCGGGGCCGGTCGGGTTCGGCGATGCGGTCCACGAACTGCTTCAGCGCCTGGTCGACGCCCAGCCGGATGGCCTGCCCGTAGCAGCCGTCCAGCGGCTTCGCGTACTCCGGGATCGTGGCCCGGATCGTGTGGACGATGTCCTCGGCCAGCGGGGCCAGCTGAGGTCTGATCAGTGTCGCCAATTCCCTGGGCAGCCGTTCGGCGGTCGTTCTCATGGCTTCATCCCCAGAACTGTCGTGGTGCGGTGATTCTGCCACACGGGACCGGTTTTGACTCCGGTCAGTAATCGTCACCACCGTGACAGTGAAGTGCTCATGATCGTGATAAAAACCGCAGAAAAGCCTTTCGCTCCATCACTGTCGAGTAACCCTCAACCCCCCGCGAGTCCCGCTCTCCGGCACACCGAAACACGGTTTCAAGCACACACCGCGACCAGGGACTTGGTCAGACCGGCGGCGCGCTCGTGCCAGATGTCCGAGTCGGGGAACAGCAGGCGCATCTCCGTCAGCGACAACAGCTCGGTGGCCAGCACGGCGTCGGTCGACTCGGCGCGGCCGGGAATCGCGGCGTGACCCAGCGGCCACAGGCGCACGGCCGCGGCCCGGGCCGGCACGGGCAGGAACTGGAGCCCGGGGAACGCCCAGTGCGGCTCGATGGGGAAATACCGGTAGGGCGTTTGCACCCAGTGCCGGTCGGAATGCCCGTGGATCACGTCCGCCAGCTGCCGCCGCCGGGAATAGCCACCGACGTGCTCCAGCAGGGAATTCGACACCACCAGGTCGAACTCCTTGCCCGACAGGCCTTCCGGCGCGCAGGCGTCGCCGACGACGTGGTCGACCCAGGGCTCCGGGGCCTGCGCCGGCACCAGGTTCACGGTCGTGACATGGGCCGGCCGGATGCTCGACTGCCGCCAGAAATCGGGCAGCCCGCCCAGATCGAGCACCCGCATCGACGCCAGCGACGGGAACCGCCGCGTCAGCTCGTTCCACCGCTTGGCCCGCGCCCGCGCGGACAGCGACCCCGGATTGTTCGGATCGGTCAGCACGCGCTGGATGGTGCGGCTCATGCTCATGGCCGGCTCCTCGCCCCTCGCCCCTCTACCCGACCCATCGGCCCGACCCCGTGACCGATTACGGGGGGTCGCTCGGACGCCACGAAACGGGCAAGGGCCCCTTCGGCCGCCCGACTACGTACACTCCGCCAGGTGAGCGAAACGGCCGGTATCCCGGTCAGACAGCAGGGGATGCGCGACCACAACCTGGGTGTGGTGCTGCGCGGCATCGCCGACGGCGAGGGCGTGTCGCGGGCCGAGGTGGCCGCGGCGACCGGCCTGACCAAGGCCACGGTCTCCAGCCTCGTCGACGAACTGGCCCGCCACGAGCTGATCGTGGAGGCCGGGCCGGCCGGCAACAGCGTTGGCCGCCCCGGACAAGCGCTGCGGCTCAACCCCGACGGGCCGGTCGGTGTCGGCGTCGAGATCAACGTGGACTACCTGGCGTGCTGCGTGCTCGACCTGTCCGGACGCCCACGGCACCAGGCGGTGTCGTTGGCGGACAACCGGGACCGGCCCGTGGCCGAAGTGCTGGCCGAGGCGGCGGGGCTGGTGGAGTCCGCGTTGGACGGGGCGAAAGCCGCCGGACTGTCGGCGTCCGGCGTCGTGGCGGCCGTGCCGGGCCTGGTGCGGACGGCCGAAGGGCTGCTGGCCTCCGCGCCGAATCTCGGCTGGACCCAGGTGGCGGTGGTGGACGACCTGTCCCGGCCCGGGTGGCCGCGGGTCAGCGTGGAGAACGAGGCGAACCTGGCGGCGCTGGGGGAGTTGTGGTTCGGCGAGCCCACCCGCACCGACTTCATCCACGTCTCGGGCGAGATCGGCATCGGCGCTGGCGTGATCGTCGGCGGCGAGCTGTTCCGTGGCCGCAACGGCTTCGCCGGGAGCTCGGTCACGTGACGGTGCGGCCCGACGGCCCCGTCTGCGGCTGCGGCGCCCGCGGCTGCCTGGAGGCGATCGCCGGCCAGGAGGCGATCCTGCGCGCGGCCGGCCTGCCGCCCAGCACCGGCACGACCCTGGCCACCCCGGCCGGGCCGTTGGCTCGGCTGGTGGAACGGGCGGTGGCAGGCGACGAGCGGGCCGTCAACGCCGTGCGGACGGCCGGTGAGGCCCTCGGCGTCGCCCTGGCCGGCATGGTCAACCTGCTCGACCTGGACGCCGTGCTGCTGGGCGGCATGTTCGCGTTGCTGGCGCCGTGGCTGCGGGAGCCGGTGCAGGCCGAGATGGCGACCAGGGTGTTGGGCGCTCGGTGGACGGAGCCGCAGGTCGAGGTGTCCAGACTCGGCTGGGAGGCGGCGGTTCGCGGCGCGGCCGGCTCCGTGGTCAACCGCATCGTGCAGAACCCGGCCGACCACATGCGCCGATCGGCCTGACCGGCCACGTCGGCTCTTGGACCGAGACCCGGAAAAACGCCGATTCCGCCTCTCGTGACCGTTCCCGAGGATAAGGTTGTATCAGCAAACTTTCGTGCCGGTGATCCCACGGGGGAGGTGAGGATCTTGAACATCAGGCGTGCCTACCACCAGTACTGCGGCCTCGCGTCCGCGCTGGACGTGTTGGGCGAGCGGTGGACCCTGCTGATCGTGCGTGAGCTCCTGTTGGGGCCGCGCCGCTACAGCGATCTGCTGGCCGACCTGCCGGGGCTGGGCACCAACCTGCTGGCCGACCGGCTGAAGTTCCTGGTCGACAAGGGCGTCATCCAGCAGTGCGCCGGCCGCCCCGCCTACGAGCTCACCGCGGGCGGCGCGCTGCTGCGGCCCATGGTGCTCGACCTCACCCGCTGGGGCTTCGGCTTCACCCCGGACAAGTCCACTGTGGACGCCGTGCGCCCGCGCTGGGGCTTCCTCGCCGCCGAGACCCGCCTGCGCGAGGACCGCGCCGGCGACATCGACGAGGACTATGAGTTCCACGTTGACGACGAGGTCTTCCGGTTCGAGGTACGGGACGGCCGCGTGCAGGCCGCGGCCGGGCGGGCCGGGGCGGCGTCGGTGGTGGCGACGGCGGACGCGGTGACGCTGGTGCGCTTGGGCGCCGGCCAGATGTCGGCGGACGACGCCATGGCGGCGGGGGAGCTGACCATCAGCGGCGCGGCCGACGCCGTGCGCCGCTGCCGGGAGCTACTGGACCTGGTCTGAAGCACCGCGAGTCCCGCTCTCTCGGGCAAGCATGAAGCAGGTTGCGACCGGCGCATGAGGAAGCCCCGCGCCACACCGTCGCACGGGGCTTCCTTTTGACCTGACCGTCAGGGGCAGGTCTTCCACGCGAAGTGGTAAGTGGTCGTAATGCCCACGTCCGTTGAGTCCATGCTGAGGAAGCTGGTTGTCGTCTTCGGGTTGGACGTTCCGGAGGCAACCCGGAGTTCGGTGTTAATGTTGAAGTTCCGCTCCTGGCCGCACGGCTCCCAGATCAGGGAGGCGATATCGGTGGTGTCGGTGTTCTGCCAGTCGTCGTCGAACGGCCCGGAGAGGTTGTGCGAGATATAGGCCGTCGGCGCGTTGCCCTGGAAGTAGTAGTTGGCGCGCTCCTGTCCGGTCGCACCCTTCTCCAGATGGCCGAATCCCCGGTAATCGGCCTCTGCGATCGCGTACGTGAATCCTGACGGCACGTGAACCCGGAGGTTCAGCTGGCAGTTCTTACGCAGGTCGGTCGGGAGCGCACCGACCCCGACCTGCGCCGTGTAGCTGCTGTAGGTCACGGTGAACGCCGTGTTGTCCGGGGCGACGGCGACCGCGGCCGTGCCGGCCGGGCACCCGGAGCCGAGGACCGTCGCGACGTCGATGACAATCTTGTCGGGCGGCGGAGGGGTGGTCCACGCAAACGGCTGGATCGTTTGCAAGAGGGAGAAAACCACACCGGTTGCGGCCAGCGTTTTCAGCATGGGTGTCCTTCCCAATACTCCACGACTGGGGGGCGGGTGCGACCCACGGTAGCCGCAAATGCGAAAAATGTGGCCCACTGAACGGAGTAACAAGCTGAGTCGTATTCAGCTTCGTCCTGACAGGGCACGATGGGATCGTCCCATGAGCGGCCTTTATTGTGTCAGCCGCGCCCGATGAATGGCATCGATGTGGCCATGACGGTCATGAACTGCACATTGGCGCTCAAGGGTAGGCCCGCCATGTAGAGCACCGCGTCGGACACCGCGGAGACGTCCATACGCGGTTCCGGGCGAATGGAGCCGTCCGCCTGGGGCGCACCGTCGGCCATTCGGGCGGTCATCGCCGTCTCGGCGTTGCCGACGTCGATCTGGCCGCACGCGATGTCGTGCTGGCGGCCCTCCAGCGACAGCACGCGGGTCAGTCCGGTCACGGCGTGCTTGCTCGCGGTGTAGGCCACCGAGTTGGGCCTCGGCACGTGCGCGGACAGCGAGCCGTTGTTGATGATCCGGCCGCCACGCGGCCGCTGGCGCTTCATCACCCGGAAGGCGGCACGGGCGCAGAGGAAGGAACCGGTGAGGTTGGTGCCGATCACCTTCGACCACATCTCGGCCGACATGTCCTCGACGGGCGCGGCCCGGCCGTTCGTGCCGGCATTGTTGACCAGAAGGTCGAGCCGGCCCCACGTGCTCTCCACGGTCTCGAACAGGGCCTCGACCTGTTCCTCGACCGCCACGTCACACGGCACGACCAGGGCGTTCTCCCGGTCGCCGGCGGTCTCCCGCAGCGTCTGCTCGCGCCGCCCGGCCAGCGCCACGTGGTAGCCGGCGTCCAGCAGGGCCACCGCCGTGGCCGCCCCGATGCCGGCGCCCGCGCCGGTCACAATTGCTGTCCTCATGCTGGTCAACGTACCGTCGCACGTCCATAGTGGACCCGGGTCAGGTGTGGCCAACACCTACTGCCCGTAGTAATACAAGGTCGCTATTGTGTGACCCATCGAGGGACGTGCGGGTGAGGGTGTTCACGAGGAGTAATCGGTCATCGACACGGGGCAGCTGATCGGCGGGCACTACCGGCTGGTCGAACGGGTGGGCAGCGGCGCCATGGGCGTCGTGTGGCAGGCCAGGGACGAGCGTCTCGAGCGGCTGGTCGCGATCAAGCAGCTCGTGCTGCAGCCCGGCCTGTCCGAGCAGGAGACGGACGAGGCGCGGCGGCGGGCCATGCGCGAGGCCCGGATCGCCGCCCGACTGCAGCATCCCAACGCGATCACGGTGTTCGACGTCGCCGAGAACGACGGCGAGCCGTGCCTGGTGATGGAGTTCCTGCCGTCCCGCAGCCTGTCCTCGGTGCTGGCCGAGCGCGGCACGCTCTCGCCCGAGGAGGCGGCCAAGATCTGCGCGCAGGTGGCCTCGGCGCTGTCCGCGGCGCACGCGGCCGGCATCGTGCACCGGGACGTGAAGCCGGCCAACATCCTGCTCACGGAGAACGGCACCGCCAAGATCACCGACTTCGGCATCTCCCGCGCCGTCGGCGACGTCACTGTCACACAGACCGGGATCTCGGCCGGAACGCCCGCGTACCTGGCGCCCGAGGTGGCCCGCGGCCACGACCCGAGCCCGGCGGCGGACGTGTTCTCGCTCGGCGCGACCTTGTACAACGCGGTCGAGGGCCGGCCGCCGTTCGGCACCAGCCAGAACCCGCTCGCCCTGCTGCACGCCGTCGCGACGGGCAAGGTGCCGCCGCCCAAGCAGGCCGGCTCCGTCACGACGCTGCTGATGGGCATGCTGGACGCCGAGCCCGAGGCCCGGCCGACCATGCGGGAGGCCGCGGACGCGCTGACCGAGGTCGGCGCCGGCCGCTCGATGACCTGGACGCCGACCGCGAGGACCGCCGTGTTGGCCGCCGAAGGCGAGGCCGAGCCGCCGGCGTTGTTCCTGGCCACCGCGACGCTGCCGGAGCAGACGACCAAGCAGGACGTGCGCCAGCCGCCGGCGCCGGACAAGCCGGCGTCGCGGCGGACGATCATCATCGGGCTGGTCGTGGCGGTGGTGGTGATCGCCACCGGCCTGATCGTGATCGCGGCCCTGAACGGCAACGGCAACGGCGGCACCCCGCCGACGACCTCGCTGAAGCCGACGACGACCGCGGGCCAGGTCCCGCCGCCGGCCAACACCGGGACGCAGCAGACCTCGTCCGCGCCGGCGCCGAGCAGCACGACCGGCGCCTCGACGACCACGACCACGACCACCACGACGACGACCCGGCCCAGGCCACCAACGATCCCGGCGGCCCGCCGATCGACAAGGGCCAGGCCGGCACCTTGGTGATCAACTACTACAACACCCCGAATCCGACCGCCGGGTGGGGTTCGCTGTCGACCAACATCCAGGCGCTGTTCAACAACGACCAGAACGCCTACAACCAGTACTGGGCCGGATTCAGCCAGGTCTACGGAAACGGCGCTTTCGGTGTGTCCGACAATCCCGACGGCTCGGTCTCGGTGCCGGTCGACGTCACCTTCATCGGCACGGACGGCAGCAACGTCACCCAGCACAAGCAGATCCGGGTCATCCGGGTGGCCGGCCAGTTGCGTATCGACGGCGACCCCCGCAAGAGCTGATCGGGGGCCGCCGCCTCGACATCAGCCGGTGAAAGCCTCGAATCGCCGGCTGAAGTCGTACGGCTGCTGCGTCACATTGGTGCAGTTGGTCAGGCTGCCGTTGCACGCGTTGCGGTCACGGGTGACCTCCCAGAAACCCAGCTCGCCCAGGTGCTTGCCGTTGGCGTAGGTGGCCAGCGCCGAGGCATTGGCCAGCGAGAACGTGCTGGCGTCGTCGTTGACGCCGAGCATCGGCGTCACACCGACCATGCCCCACAGCTGGGAATCGGTCTTCGCCGGGTAAATGGCCTTCAGCTGGTCATGCGTGGCCTGCGCCGCCTGCTGCGCCTTCAGGCCCATGTCGATGCCGTCGTGCTGGCCGTAATCCATGGCCATCACATTCACCAGGCTGACGTCCACGCCGTGGTTCACCGCCGACTGCACGATGTATGTGCCGTCCGAAGTGAGCCCGTAAGGCATCACCGGCAGCGTGTACGAGACCTGGAGGCCCGGATTCGCCGCCTGCAACTTCGCCAGCACCGCATTGCGCCGGTCGACGGAAGTGTGGTCGACGACCGCGGCGCCCTCGATGTCGAAATCGAGCCGGCTCGTGGCGTACGCGGTGATGATGGCCTGGTATTGCTGCTGAATCGCCGTCTGGTCGGTGCACGAGCCCGCGAGTTCGGTGCCGGCCTCGCCGCCGAAGGAGATCGTCACGTCGCCGCCCTGGGCCCGCAGCGCGTCGATGTCGGCCCGGTCCCAGCCGGTGGTCGGGTCGTAGGCGTTGAACCAGCTCGCCTTGCAGCCGTTGCCGGTGACGAAGGCCAGGGTGAAGTTCTGCAGCCCGGAGGCGTTGGCGGTGTCGGTCAGCACCGGCGTCGGCCACGAGCCCATGTCCACGTACGGCGCCACCTTCAGCGGCCACGTGCTGCCGCTGCCCGAGCCGGCGGCCGTCGTAACGGTGATGGCGTTGGAAGCCGCCGACTGGTTGCCGGCCAGGTCGTGCGCCTTGACCGTGAACGTGTACGCAGTGGACGGCGCCAGGCCGGTGACCGTGGCCGAGGTGCCGGCGATGGTCAGCGCCTTGGTCGACCCCTTGTAGACGTCGTAGCCGGTGACGCTGATGTTGTCCGTCGACCCCGACCAGCTCAGCGCGACGCCCGTGGTGGTGATGGTGCCGGCCTTCAGATTGCTCGGCGCGGACGGCGGCGTCGTGTCCACCACCCCGGCGCAGGTCGCCCCGTTCAGCAGGCAGTTGCCCGGCAGCGCCGATCCGCTGGCGACGAAGCCGAACGCCGCCGTCGCCCCGGCCGCCACCGTGCCGTTGTAGCTCTTGTTGGTGAACGTGTAGTGGTTGTTGCTGACGGTTTCCGTGGCGTCCCAGGACGACGACACGGTGGTGCCGGCCGGCAGGTCGAACTCCACCTTCCAGCTGCTGATGCCGTGATTGCTCTGGTTGGTGACGGTGTACTGGCCCTGGTATCCACCGCCCCAGGCGGAGGTCTGGGCGAAGTCGGCGCTGACGGCGCCGGGAGTGGCCGCAGTGGCCGGCGCGGCCAGCAAGGCCAGGGCGGCGACGACCAGCAGGGTTAGGCGTCGTGACGACATAGGGCTGCTCCAGTGAAGGTGGTGGCAGCCGTGCAGATCATGCGGGACCGTTCGACCGTCGCGCTAGGTCCGTTCGCCGTAGCCGGTGCTCGCCCGGCTTCGACATGGTCGTCGAGGTGCGGGGCGTCCCCGGCCGGACCGGTAACGTCCGTGCAGTGATCGAGGACCTGCTGCCCGCCGAGGTCGTGTCGGCCGACGTGCTCGGCGACGACCCCGACGCCCGGCTGCTGCCCGAGGAGGAGCCGGACGTCGCCCGGGCCGTGGAGAAGCGGGTCCGGGAGTTCACCATCGCGCGCACCTGCGCCCGGCGGGCCCTGGGCAAGCTCGGTGTGCCCGAGGTGCCGATCCTGCGCGGCCCCAAGCGGCAGCCGCTGTGGCCGGCCGGCATCGTCGGCAGCATCACCCACACCCGGGGCTACTACGCCGCCGCCGTCGCCCGGGCCGACGAGATGCTGACCGTCGGCATCGACGCCGAGATCCACGACGAGCTGCCCGACGGCGTTCTCGGCGTTGTCACCTTGCCCGAGGAGCGGGAGATGCTGGCCGCGCTGCCCGGCGATCTGTTCTGGGGCCGCATCCTGTTCAGCGCCAAGGAGAGCGTGTACAAGGCGTGGTTCCCGCTGACCGAGCGATGGCTCGGTTTTGGCGACGCGCGCCTGACCTTCCACCCGGACGAGAACCGGTTCTCGGTCGAGCTGCGGGTCGAGCCACCCCTGGTCTGTGGGGTGCCGTTGACCGGCTTCGAGGGCCGCTACCTGGTGCGGGACGGTTTCGTAGTGACGGCGATCGCCCTGCGCTGATACCGTGCCAACTAGAACGCGTTCTAGTTTGTGAGGTGGCTATGAGGTTCGGCGTCGTGCTATTCAGCAGCGACCGGGGCATCCGTCCGGCGACGTGCGCCCGCGCCGCCGAGGACGCCGGCTTCCACTCCTTCTACGTCCCCGAGCACACCCACATCCCCGTACGCCGCGACGCCGCCCATCCCCGCACCGGCGGCGCCGAGCTCCCCGACGACCGCTACCTGCGCACCCTGGACCCCTGGGTCTCCCTCGGTGCGGCCGCCGCCGTGACGTCGCGGATCCGCCTGGCCACGGCGGTTGCGCTGCCGGTGGAGTCCGATCCGATCACCCTGGCCAAGGCTATCGCGACCCTGGACTACCTGTCCGACGGCCGCGTCACGCTCGGCGCCGGCTTCGGCTGGAACACCGACGAACTGGCCGACCACGGCATCCCCGGCCGCTTCCGCTACACCGCGCTGCGCGAGTACATCGAGGCCATGCGGGCCTTGTGGACCTCTGACGTCGCTGCGTACCAAGGGAAGTTCGTGTCGTTCGGCGACAGCTGGGCCTACCCCAAGCCTGTCCAGTCCCACCTGCCGCTGCTGATTGGGGCCGGCGGCACCGAGCGCACCTTCGACTGGATCGCCGCCCACGCCGACGGCTGGATCACCACGCCCGGCGAGACCGACGTCGACGCCGCTGTGCGCCTGCTCCTGGAACGCTGGTCCAAGGCCTCCCGCCCCGGCAAGCCCTACATCGCCGCCCTGGACCGCGCCACCCCCGACCGTATCGAGCACCTCTCCGCCCTGGGAGTCGACGAGATCATCATCGGCGTCCCCGACAAGGACGAGGACACGGCCCTGGCCTTCCTAGCCAAAATGGGCACCCGCCTACACCCCTGAAGCTGTGAAGGGGGCTTTCCCGCACTCCGAGTGTGGGAAAGCCCCCTTCCCAACTCAAAGTCAGCCGATGATGTGCACGCCGCCGTCGGCGTAGACGATCGAGCCTGTTGTGGCCGGGAGCCAGTCGGACAGGAGGGCGCAGACCGTGCGGGCCACCGGCTCGGCGTTGTCGGCGTCCCAGCCCAGGGGAGCCCGGGCGTTCCACGTCTCGCCGATGTCGGCGAAGCCGGGGATGGACCGGGCGGCCATCGTGCGCAACGGCCCGGCCGCGACGAGGTTGGCCCGGACCCCATGCGGGCCGAGTTCCCTTGCCACGTAACGGGTGACGGACTCCAGCGCAGCCTTGGCCACGCCCATCCAGTCGTAGTCGGGCCACGCCACACGGGCGTCGTAGTCGAGGCCCACCAACGAAGCCCCGGGCGTCAAGAGCGGGGCAACGGCACCGGCCAAGGCCTTGAAGGAAAAGGCCGACACGTGCACGGCCGAGGCGACGTCCTCCCACGGCGTGGCCATGAAGTCGCCGAAGCACGAGGCGGGGGCGTTGGCGATGGAGTGCACGACCCCGTCCACGGCCGGCATGTGCTCGGCGACCCGCTCGGACAGCGACGCCAGGTCCGAGGCGGATGTCACGTCCAGCTCGACGACCGGCGCGGGCTTGGGCAGACGGTCGGCCAGCCGGCGGACCAGGGACAGCCGGCCGAAGCCGGTGAGCAGGACCTCGGCCCCCTGCGACTGGGCGACCCGGGCGGTGTGGAACGCGATGGACGACTCGGTGATGACCCCGGTGATCACGAGCCGCTTGCCGGTGAGCAGCATCAGTGCTCCCAGGCCGACAAAACCAGCACTGCGTTGTGCCCGCCGAAGCCGAAGGAGTTGCTGACGGCGACCCGAACCTCGTGCTCCTGTGCCACATTGGGCACGAAGTTCATCTCGGCGTCCAGAGGGTCGTCGAGGTTCACCGTGGGCGGCACGACGCTGTCCCGCATGGCCAGGGCGCACACGATGGCCTCGACCGCACCGCCGGCCCCGAGCATGTGGCCGGTCATCGACTTCGTCGAACTCACGGGCACGGCACTGGCGCGAGCCCCCAGCACAGATCGGATGGCGTAGACCTCACGCTCGTCGCCGATGGGAGTGCTGGTGCCGTGGGCGTTGATGTAGTCCACATCGGACGAATCGACGCCGGCGTCCTCCAGCGCCAGGCGCATGGCCTTGCGGGCGCCGATCGCCTCGGGATGCGGGGCGGTGAGGTGGTAAGCGTCCGAAGTGGACCCATAACCGCTGACCTCGGCCAGGATGGGCACGCCGCGGCGAAGGGCGTGTTCCAGTTCCTCCAACACCAGCACCCCGGCCCCGGAGCTCATCACGAAGCCGTCGCGGGCGGCGTCGAAGGGGCGGGAGGCCCGCGTCGGGTCGTCGTTACGGGTGGAGAGCGCGCGGGCATTGGCGCTACCGGCCAGATCGGCGCGGTTGAGGCAGCTCTCGGCCCCGCCGGCGACGACGACATCCGCTATGCCGTAACGGATCCAGCGGGCGGCCTCGCCGATGGAGTCGGTGCCGGTGGCGCAGGCGGTGGACTGGGCCCGGCTCGGACCCTGGGCCCCGATGCGCATCGTGACCTCGCCGACGGCGCTGTCGATCGCCCCGGTGACCTGCGAGAACGGGCTCACCGCGCGGGGACTGCGATCCCGCACGACGTGGGCGACCTGCTGGTTGTAGTTGGCCGCGCCGTAGCCGCTGCCGATCAGCACGCCGACCCGGTCGGCCTCGTCCGGCCCGATGGTGAACTTGGCGTGCTCGACGGCCTGCTGCGCGGCCCCGACCGCGTACTGGGCGAACGAGTCCAGCCGGCGGCTCACCGTCCGCGGCATGTAGTCCTCGGGGTTGAAGCCCCGCACCTCACCGCCGATCCGCACCGTGAGGCCCGTGGTGTCCACAGTGGTCAGCTCGGCGATGCCGCTGCACCCGCGCAGCATCGCCGACCACGTCTCCTCCACCGTCAGGCCAAGCGGGGTGACCGCGCCCCAGCCGGTGATCACGATCCGGCGCGGCGCTCCTGCAGTGCCCATCTCGTCACGACCTTTCCTCTTTCAGTGTCGGGAAGTCCCCCTCCAGCTGTGAAATCCCGGGCGGCGCGTCGTCCAGCTCGACCGGCACCCGCGCGATGGCGACCGTGCCGTGCTCGGTCGCGGCCAGCGCGTCGGTCAGCTGCTCGCGCAGGTGGCCCCGCTCGGTGAGCGTGATGGCGTGCACGTGGGGATGCCGGGTCGGCGCGGTCCGGGCCCGGGTGAACGAGAACTCGGTCAGCCCGCGCTGCTCCAGCTGCGTCTGCAGCCAGCCGTAGCCGCCGTTGTCCAGCACCACGAACAACACGCCGATACCGTTCTCCACCAGGGTGTCCACATCGGACATGACCATGGTGAACGCGCCGTCGCCGACGAAGGCGACCACCTGGCGGTCCGGGTGGGCCAGCCGCACGCCGCCGGCCGCCGCCGCGCCGAAGCCGAGGCTGGTCTGCTCGGACGGCACGATCGAGCCGCCGCACCGGAAGTACGGGAAGATGTAGGACCACATGTCCTGCAAACCGTTCTCCTGCACGAGGATCGCGTCCGGCCGCAGCGCGTCCTGCAAGGCGGCCAGCACCTCGGCGATCTGGAGCCGGGGCGTGGCCCGCAGTCGGGCCAGCTCAGTCGCGGCATCGTCCACAAGCGACCGTCGAGCGCCGGTGACCCGCTTGAGCCACTGGGGGTCGGGCTCGCCGACCAACCCCAGCCACGACCGCACGACATCGCCGCCGTCGCCCAGCACTCGCGGCCCGGCGAACTCCGTGCTGAACTCGGCGGCGTCGATGTTGACCTGCACGGTCTGCTGGTCGTGCCGCCAGCCGTAGCGAGCGGTCTCCTCCAGCCGGCTGCCCAGGGTGATCACCAGATCGGCGTCGCGCACCAGCTCCGACACCGCCGGCCGCGCGTACAATCCGGCCAGGCCAAGGAACTGCGGATGCTCCTCGTCGAACGAGCCACGCCCGGACGCCGTCGCCAGCACCGCCGCGCCGGTCTTCTCGGCCAGCTTCTCCAGCAGTCGCCCCGAGTTCCGGTGCCGCATGCCGCCGCCGACCAGGATCAACGGCCTACGCGCCAGCTGAATCGCCTGCACGGCAGCACTGTCGGCGCCGGCAACCGAAACCGTGCGCTCGATCGGCGCGGCCCAGGGCCGGGTGCGCACGATCTCCGTCTCCCGCAGGTCGTCCGGGAACTCGACGTACACCGGCCCCGGAACCCCGCTCGCCGCAACGTCGAATGCCCGCTCCAGGGCGGCCACCACCCGTGACGGGTGATCCACCCGGGTCGCCCACTTGGTCAGCGGGGCCAGCACCGCCAGCTGGTCGAGCTCCTGAAAGGCCCCGGAGCCCCGGTGCTCCGACGACGTCCCGGTAGCGAGGACGACCACCGGGACGGCGGAGAACCTGGCCTCCAGCAAGCCGGTCAGCGTGTTCGTGACGGCCGGTCCCTTGCCCACCACGACAACGCCGGGTCGGCCGGACGCCATGGCGTGGCCGGTGGCCATGAACACGGCGTTGCGCTGGTCCCGGCACAACACCGAAGTCAGCTTGGAGCCGTCGACGGCGGCCAGGTAGCCCAGGTCGTCGCTGGGCAGGCCGAACACCGTCTCCACGCCGGCGGTTTCCAGGTAGTCGACGGTGGCGTGCCAGCAGCCGGGATAGGTGATCATCAGCGTGCCCCTCAGATCTGGTCCAGCAGGTGCTTCTTCTTGGCTTCGAACTCCTCGCGGCTGAGCAGGCCGTCGGCCATCAGCCCGCCCAGCGTGCGGATGGCCGCCGCGACCTGCTCGGCGCGGACGCCGGCCGAGGTCAGGTCCCCGATCGGGCCGCTGCCGTTGCCGATGGCGGCCGTCAGCGCCGCCGCGAAGGGCAGGGACTCCGCGACGGCGCCGTAGCCGAGCCCGAACAGCAGGGTGTGCGGGTCGTCGATCACGTCCATCTGCGGCCGCAGCACACCGACCGGCCGCAGCCGCAGGTGGCCCCGCACGAACCCGGGCAGCGACCACTCCACGGCGGCCAGCTCGCCGATCCGGTACACCTGGTCGCCGCCGGCCTGCTTGGCCAGGCTGGCCTTCATGCCCCAGGACAACCGCACCGAGTCGCCGTCGAACGTGGCGACACCGTCGAAACCGCGCAGCCGCAACGGAGCCGTGTCCGTGTCGAGCAGGAAGCGCGGCGCCGGCTCGTCGGTCAGCGCGCACCGGTCGTTGATCGTGTCCTTGTACCGCAAGGCGTGTTCGGCCTGGTGCTGGTCCAGCTCCAGCCGGTAGAGCGCGTAGTCCTCGGGCAGCTGCCCGGCCGCGACCTCGGTGTACGGGTCGGAGCCCGGCCGCAGGGACAGGGCCAGCGACGGCAGCCCGTCGTCGTCGTGCACGGTGGCCGAGGTGATCGCCTCGAACGGCACCAGCCGCTGCCCGATCCGGCGCAGCAGTCTCGGCACTCCCTTGCTGGCCGAGTAGTTGACCTGCACACCGGCCGGGGTGAACGCCCACGTGGCGTTCCGGCCGGCCAGCGTCAGGTCGAAGTCCAGTTCCGGGCTGCTCATGACGACACCTCCGCGGTTGTGGTGACGGGCTTGGGCGGACGGAGCTGGTGCAGGGACCGGACGAACAGCAGCGACACCGCCACCACCAGGTAGCAGCCGCCGATGAGGGCGAAGGCGGCGTGCGCGCCGACGCCGGTGATCAGCCAGGTCACCAGCGCCACGGCGACCGGTCCGGGACCGGAGATGACGGTCGTCGCGACGCTGGTGACCCGGCCGAACATCCGCTCCGGCACGCGTTCCTGCAGCGCGGCCAGGTAGAGCAGGTCGATCGGGCTGGTGAGCACGCCGGCCACCACCATCAAGCCGAGCGCGACGGCCGTGTGGTCGTTCACCGACAGCAGCAGCACCACCAGGGCGAACCCCAGATAGGCGCTCAGGTACAGGCCGCGCGGCGGGGCTCTGTGCCCGAAGACGCTGTAGCCGACGGTGCCGGCCAGCGACCCGAGGCCGAAGCAGCTGACCAGCACCCCGTACCAGGTCACGGAGCCCAACACCTGCTGCGCGTACAGGGTGAGGCCGATGTTGGCGATGGCCGCGTCCAGTGCGGCGAAGAAGACGGTGAAGCAGATCAGCGTGCGTAACAGGCGGTCGGACCAGAAGTACCGGATGGCCTCCCGGAACTCGCGCTGGTACGAGCGACGGCGGGGTCGGGTGGCGTTGACCTCGTCGATGGTGGTCATCGTCGGCCGGCGCAGGAACACCAGCGCCACGGTCAGGGCGAGCAGCGCGCAGACAGCGTCGGCCAGGATGGTGAAGACGCTGCCCAGCACCGCGGCGATAATGCCGGCGGCGATCGGGCTGGCCAGGTTGGACACCCCGTTCATGGCGCGCACGGTGCCGTTGGCGCGGGCCAGGTTGCGGCCCGAGGCTTCGGCGACGGCCGGGATCATGCCGAAGATGGCGACCCGGCCGGGTGACTCCACGCAGCTGCGCACGAACGAGAGCGAGACCAGCAGCCACGGCGGCAGCAGCCCGGCCGCGAACAGGGCGACCGTCAGCGCCGCGGTGGTCGAGCCGCCGGCGAGCGAGAAGATCCAGGCCCGGCGCATGCCGACCCGGTCGATCAGCGGCCCCATCAGGCCACCGGTGAGCAGGGAGCCGACGAGCGCGGCGGCGGCGATCCAGCCGGTCAGCGTCGCGCTTCCGGTGGTGGTGAGAACGAAAAGAGGAAGGCCGTAGGAGCCGATTCCGACGCCGACCATGCTGGTGCCGAACGCGAGCAGCATGATCGGATATCCGACCCGGGCCGGCGTCGCGTCGAGCGCTTTCACAGGTGCCGCCATCGTGTTCTCACCCGCCTTTCGGTCTCGCCGGAGACAATAAATGGCCGGTGCGGGCGTTGCACGCCGCCCGCACCGACCGACTATCGCTTAACGCATCAGGCGTTGAAGCAGGTGGCACTCACCGTGCTGCCCGGGAGGCGGGACTCGACGGCCGCGGTCTCCATGTTCTGCAGGTCCAGGATCATGGTGTGCTCCTTTGTGCTGAAGAATTCCGTCTGACAACAAGGGTGAATCTGGTTCAGCAGCCACCGCTGACGGTCGAGCCCGGCAGGCGGGTCTCGGCGGCGGAGGTCTCCAGGGTCTGAAGGTCCAGGATCATGAGTGTCACCTCGCTTCGTGCGCTAGTGCGAAAAGAATGACTTCGGGCGCTTTTCAGCAGCCACCGCTCACGGTCGAGCCCGGCAGGCGGGTCTCGGCGGCGGACGTCTCCAGGGTCTGAAGGTCCAGGATCATTGGTGGTCACCTCGCTTCGAAGACTAGTTCGGAAAGTGGGCTACAGGCGCTGATTTCTCAGCAGCCACCGCTGACGGTCGAGCCCGGCAGGCGGGTCTCGGCGGCGGACGTCTCCAGGGTCTGAAGGTCCAGGATCATGGGTGATCACCTCCGTTCGCGTATGACATTCCCCGGGGCTGAGCCGGGTCGTAGAAGAGCCCTCGCGTTGATATCGGAAGAAATCACTGTGCGAAGGGCATGAACGGCACGCCAGGTCGAATCGTCGAGTTTATGGCTGCGATGATTCCGGCGTTGCCGGTCGAGAAGTCCATGGACAAGCGGGACGATCCGTCACCGGGAAAAGAGGCATGTCCATGATATTCGAGCAGATGCCACCGGAGCTTCGCGAGGTGATCCTCAGCGCTGGATTCTAGGTCCTGTCCGATTCGCTCTGAAATGAGACTAGCATGCCCCGAGCGGGAAAGTCCAGAGAGAATCGCGAGCAATCCAGCGCGGCCGTTGAAAAGCTGCGCGTCCATTACGAACATGCTCTCGCAGGCGCGCGAAAGCGGACCCAGAGCGGCCAGGACGCGCTCGTCGGCGGTGTGTCGGGACACCATGTCGCCCACCAGCGCGATACCGGCGGAGCCGATCTCCAGGTACGGGAGCCGGCGGAAGCCGCCGTCCACCTGGAGCGTGCCGTCCTGTTCGTCGGCCACGCACAGGTCCAGGTCGCGGTGCACGGCCCGGACCGCCTGATCGAGCCAGACGCGATCCTGGGTCGCCTCGTACAGCCGCAACAGGAACAGCGCTGGCCCGGACCAGCCCCGCAGCAGGCCCCCGTTGGTGCCGGAGTCGCGGACCCGCCCCAGCCGACCGGGCGGCCGGTCGATGCCGCAGGGTTGACCGCTCTCCAACGCGTCGCCGACCCGGAGACCCAGCTCCAGCGCTCGGGCGAGATGCCCGGCGCCGGGCCGTTTGTCGTGCAGGTGCAGCAGATTCAGCCCGATGCCGGCCAACCCGCTGAACAGCGTCAGGTCGGTCGTCTCGGCCACCAGGTCGGCCGCCCGGACCACCAGACCCGCCGCTTCCGCCCGATAGCCGAGATGGTCGAGCACGTGGGCCACGCCGTGTACGCCGTCGAAGAAGCCTGGCCGCTCCACCGGCACGGATGCCTTGTGCAGCAACCATTCCCGGTGTTTGCGTTCGGTCGGCAGCCCCGCTGACGACAGCGCCCACAGCACGCCGGCGGCGCCGTGCGCGAAGCTGGCGCCGTCGGTGGAGATGAAACCCTCGATGTCACCGGGAAAGAGGCGATCCTCACGGTCGGGCGTGGCGCTGGCGGCGATCGCCGCCGCCAGCGATTCGACGGCCGCGGACCACCCGGCTTCGCCCCAGCGCGCGGACGGGGCGGACACCGGGGCCGGAACCTGGTTCACGGCGCGGCGATCCGACAGCTCGTGCACCGGCTTGGTGAACTCCGGCGGCAGCTCGAACAGCTGTTCCGCTTCGCTCATCAGCTCACCGAGCTTGGCCGGCGCCAACGCCAGCACGCTGGTCAGCGGCATGAACATCCACAGCCGCAACACGGTCAACGCCTGGCGGTCCACGTCGACGCCCGACACCTCACGTGACACGAAACCCGCGTGGCCGGCCAGCTGGCGGCGCTGTTCGCTCGCCGGGAACGCGCTTTCGAAGTCGACGAGGCCGGGCTCGTCGTTGTCGTCGACCATGATGTTGGCCGGGTGCAGGTCCGCGAACACCACGCCGCGCTCGTGCACCCGCGCCACCAGCTCGGTGATCCGGTCGTGCAGCTTGATCGCCCGCTCGGCGTAGGCCCGGCGCTGCTCGGGCGTGGAAGACACGCCCACCAACGGGAACTGGTTGGCCATCCAGTGCTGCAGGGCCTGCCCGGGCACCCGGTCCATCACCAGGAACCGGTGCTCCCACACCTGGACGACCTCGTGCAGCGCCGGAATCCCTTGCACACCCGCCAATTGGCGTAGCGCCCACTCCTCCTGAGCCAGCCTCGTGACCGCATCCTGCTCATCACCGGACAGTCCGGCGTGCGGCCGTGCCTCCTTGATGACGACCTCGTGCCCGTCGGTGCGCCGCTTGGCCACGTACACGCCGCCGCCGTTGGAGAAGTGCAGCGCCTCGGTCACGTCGTAATCGAGCTGCCCACCGGACTTCACCTTGTCGTGATGCGGCTGAAGGAAAGCCGGCAGCTGGACCCACTCCGGCACGGTGAACACCGGGCGACGCTCGTCCGGCACCAGCGTGCCGTCCGGCCGTTCGATCGCCAGCTCACGCTCGCCGTCCTCGGTCACGCAGTAGCGCTTGTCGAAGCCGCCGTAGCGCACGTACAGGGGCCCGTCGTGGAAACGCAGGTCGCTCAGCACGTACGGGCCGTCCGCGCCGCCGACGAGCTCGTCCAAGCCGACCAGCACCCGCTCCAGTTCGGCCTCGTCGACGGGGTAGATGGTGACGAGCTTGCCGCTCGCCGCCCGTGGCGCGTACTTCATGCTGTACGCGTGCAGCAACGCCCGGCCGCGTAGGAACTTGAAGGCCACGCCGTGTTCGACCAGGTAGCCCGCGACGGCCTTGAGCACCTCCAGCGCGTTCGACGGCACGGCCGACACGTGAATCTTCCAGCCCTGCTTGGGAAGGACCAGGCCGTCCGGCCGCAGCATGACCCACGGCCCCGCGCCGCTGCGCCGCCAGCCGGCCGGCACGTCACCGGTGGCCAGCTCGAAGGTCTGCTCGGCGTGCCAGCGCATCGGATCCTCGAAGAACACCCGGTCGGCCAGCGAATACAGCTCTATTGCCGGTTTCATCGCATCTCTCCCCAGGACGAGGGCCCGTCGTTGGCGAGGTACTTGGCCAGCGACTCCCGGGCCCTGGCCTTGTCCTCGGCCGGGACGAGCTCGGGCATCGGCAGCCGGCGCCCGTACTCGGCCCGGTTGGCGTAGTACTCGTGCCGCAGGATCGACCAGATCGTGCGGTGGTGGTACTCGCCGTCGACGAAGTAGTAGTCGCGCAGCACACCCTCCAACGTGAAGCCGTCCCTGGTCAGCACCTGCAGTGAATGCCGGTTGTAGCTGGCCGTCGAGAACTCCACCCGGTGGGCGTTGAGCTGGTGGAACACAAAATCGGTGAGCAGGCTCAGCGCCTCGGCGCCGTAGCCGGCCTGCCACCTCTCGGAGATGCCGACCGCGCCGCCCATCGCGTACGAGTGGGCCCCGCCGCCGCCCGCGGCCCGGTAGTTGACCACGCCCACCGGCTCGCCGTCCCTTGACACGACAACGAAGTACCGCACCTGCCCGCTCTCGGCGGCCTGCCGCAGCGCGGCCGCGTCGATCGCCTCGTGGGTGTCGCCGGTCAGGGCCGCGGCGTGCGACATCGGCCGCAGCCACGCCGCGATCCGGTCGTAGTCGTCGGACTCCGGCCAGCGCAGCGCACAGATCGCGCCTTTCATGGTGTGTGTGCTCCCTCCGGACCGCTCCGGCCCATGGGAAACGGGCTGTGGGCGCGCCAGGGCGCGCCACAGCGTGAGTGTGTGTGGTGTGAAACGGCCGCATGCCTGATTCGCGGGCACACGAGGAGAACCCTCGGCCCGCCCAGTGGCGAACGGCGTGAAAGACGGCAGTCGCATCTGCCGCACACCGGGGGGCGCACCAACGTGCGCTCACGGCGCGCCTCTGCGCGCTCACCCCAGCACTACCCCAGTTACTGCACCCCAGTCGTTCCGCTCTGGTTACACGACTACCGGTAGGACGTTCGACTGTCAACGGCCTTGCCCGGACGGATCGGTCACGCTTTCCCGAACGACGCTCGCACACCACTTACGAACGTGGTCCGCAAATCCCGTTCGATTCTGATGAGGCTTTGAGCCACGCTCAAATGACTACTCCATCGGTGTTTCACGGTGTTCCAACCGTCGTACGACGTTTGATTCGCGCGTAGGCGGTGCGGCGCAACGTCTTCCCACGTCCGTACGGGTGCGCGGGGGCAGGGGTGGATGCGTTCCCACGCCGAACCGAGCTTCATTCTTGAACCGCGTGGCCGGGCCCGGTAGCGTTCATGACGGTGGTCACGTCGCAGGCCAGCACCTCGAATTCGCCCGGCAGTCGCCGGGATCCGCTCACCAAATCCGTTGTCGCGCGCCGTCTTCACGGCGCGCGGGCCTGGAAGGGGAGCGTCGATCGTGTCGAACACAAAGGTCCGTAGCCGTGTTTCCCGAGTTGAGGAAACAAGGAAACACCGAAACCGTGCGATGTTCGCATGCGACGAGCAGAGGAGCACCAGGTGAGCAGCGTCGACGTGCGTCTGGTCAGCGAGGGTTCGGTCTGGTCCACGCAGACGGTGGCCCGCCGGTGCGCCGCCCTGGCGAGGAAACTGGTCGCGGCCGGCTTACGGTCGGGCGACCGCGTCGCCCTCGTCGGCGCGAATTCCACCGATTACGTGCTTGCGCTGCTCACCCTGATCCATCTCGACGTGTCCATCATGCTGCTGGACGAGCACCAGTCGGCCGAGGACCGCGCGCCCGCGTTGCGCTCCGTGCAGTGGATGCTCGGCAGCGACGCCGTCGCCACCGACGCGCCGCCGGGGGTGCGGGTCGTGAGGATGGCCGACGTGGCGCCGGCGGCCGACGCCAACGTCACCGACGAGCCGCTGGCCCTGGACTTCTCGGCGTGGTGGAACCGCCGGGACGCCCTGGTGCTGCTCACCTCCGGCACCACCGGCGCGCCGGCCATCATCGTCCGCAGTGGACGGTCGGTGCGCAGCAATATCGACGCCACCGCGCGCCGCATGGGCTACCGTGACGACGACGTCATGCTGCCGATGCTGCCGTTCTCGCACCAGTACGGCCTGTCGCTGATCCTGCTGTGGTGGCAGAGCCGGTGCTGCCTGGTGATCGTGCCGCGGGCCCGGCTCGACCGGGCCGTCGAGGCCATCACCAGCATGCGCGTCACCGTCGTCGACACCACCCCGTCGACCTACGACTCGCTGCTGCGGGTCATGGACCACCGCCAGGTCACCCCCGACCAGCTGGCCCACGTGCGCATGTGGTGCGTCGGCGGCGCGCCGCTGGGCAGCACCCTGATCGCCAAGTTCCGCGAGTTCACCGGCAAGCCGCTGCTGGACGGCTACGGCAGCAGCGAGGCCGGCAACATCGCGCTGGCCGCGCCCGGCGACGAGAACCTGTGCGGCAAGCCGCTGGACGGCTTCGAGGTCGACGTCCTCGACGACAAGGGCATCCCGGTGCCGGCCGGTGTCGTGGGCGAGCTGGTGGTGCGCAGCGAGGATCTGCTCGTCGGCACCATCGACAAGGACGGCCGGTTCCTGGAGAGCACGCGAACCCTGTACCACACCAACGACATCGGCTACCTCGACGAGGACGGCAACGTCGCCGTGCTCGGCCGCAAGGGCGCGGTGCACCGGCACGGGCACACCCTGTACCCGGAAGCCCTGGCACGTAAGGCCGAAGCCTTTCGGCGCGCCGGTCCGTGTGGTGGCGCTGGAGCATGAGCGCCGCGGCAGCAAGCTGGTGTTCGTCGTCGCCGACGAGTCCGGGCGCGACCCGAAGTACTGGCGGCGCGTGTTCGGCGAGCGCCTGGCCGTGCACGAGCAGCCCAACCAGGTGCTCGTCGTGCACAACTTTCCCCTCAACCACAACGGAAAGGTCGATCAGCGGGCGTTGCGCGAGCTGGCCGCGGGCCAGGTCAAGGACGACCCGGAGGAGGTGTTCCCGGTGGCCATCAACGGCATGCGCACCGACCTGAGCCGGATCCCGCTGGCCGAGCGGGTCGACGCGCTGCGCAAGGTCGAGCAGTACCTGCGGGAGCACCGCGACGAGGTGCTCGGCGTGCTCACCGAGATGTCCAACTACCGCACCGCCGCCGGCGAGCTGAACACCGCGCTGGCCACCCTCAAGGGCGCCGCCGCCGAGGTCGCGCTGTGGTCGCCGCCGCTGGTCAACCGCACCGCCGTGTTCATGCCGTCCAACGTCCCGCTGTTCGGCTACGTGCTGTACCTGCTGGTGCCGGCCCTGTACAGCGAGGAGGTCGTGTTCCGGCCGTCCGCGCACATCCGCCGGCAGCTGATCGCCCTGCACGAGCTGCTCGCCCCCGTGCACGGGCTGCCGATCACGCTGTCCACCAGCACCCAGAAGGAGTTCGTCACCGGCGAGACCGCCGCCTCCGAGGTGGTGGTGTTCACCGGGGCGTACTCCAACGCCGAGAAGATCCGCGCCCAGCTGCGCCCCGATCAGCTGTTCGTGTACTACGGCCAGGGCATCAACCCGTTCGTCGTCGGCCCCGGCGCGGACGTCGACCTGGCCGTCACCGACCTGCTGGAGATCCGGCTGCTCAACTCCGGCCAGGACTGCTTCGGCCCGGACCTGGTGTGCGTGCACGAGTCGCTGGAGGAGCGCTTCTTCGCCACGCTCGGCAAGCGCATCGACGAGCTGGTGCTGGGGGAGCGGTCCGACCCCAAGGCCGACTACTCGCCGATGTTCTACGAGCAGGCGTTCGGCTTCGCCCTGGAGTACCTGCACCGCAACGCCCGGCACATCGTGCACGGCGGCCGCGTCGACCTGTCCCGGATGAGCCTGGAGCCGACCGTGCTGCGGCGGCCCAAGGGGCACAAGGTGACCTGCGACGAGCTGTTCGCGCCCATCTTCAACGTCGTCGTGTACGGCGACCAGCGCGCCCTGCACGACATCCTGACGCTGCCGTTCCTGGAGGAGCGGGCGATGGGCGCGATGGTGTACGGGGACCTGCCGGAGACGGTGAAGCTGCTGCGCAAGCGGCACGAGGTGTGCCTGAACACCACGCTGCTGGAGGCCGACGACGGCAACGCCCCGTTCGGCGGCCGTGGCATGGTCGCCAATTACGTTGCCTACCAGGGAAGGCGGGTCGCCGAGCCGCTGCTGATCTCCAAGGCCGTCGCCGACTACATCGGCGCCGACCGGCGGCAGCTGACCACGAGCGCATGAGCGCGCGGGTGTGCATCGTGGGCGCCGGGCCGCGCGGCACCTCGGTGCTGGAGCGGCTCGGCGCGCTTGCCGGTTCTCTCGATCTCGAAGTGCATGTGGTGGACCCCTTTCCGCCGGGTCCGGGACGGATCTGGCGGGAACGGCAGCCGTCGCTGCTGTGGATGAACTCGACCGTCGCCGGGGTGGCGATGTTCGGGCCGGGCGTGCCGTCGCTGGGGGAGTGGTCCGGGCTGCCGGCGACGGCCTTCGCCACGCGGCCGCAGGCGGGTGCGTACTTCTCGTGGGTGTTCGAGCAGGCGGCGTCTCGTGTGTCACGTCTGGTCGTGCACACCGACCGCGTTGTGGACATTGTGGACGGACGGGTTGTTTTGTCGTCCGGTGTGGCGTTTGACGTGGATGCCGTGATTCTGGCCCAGGGGCACATCGACCCGCTGCCTTCCTCTGCGGAGCTTGAGTACCTCGACCATGCTCGACGTTTCGGCCTGACCTACGTGCCAAGCGGCTATGCCTCCGATGTGTCGGCGATCCCCGCCGGTGCGCCGGTGATCGCCCGTGGCCTGGGGCTGACCTTTGTGGACTACATGGTGTTGCTCACCGAAGGCCGCGGCGGCCAGTTCCACCGCGTTCCCGGCGGGGAGCTGGTGTACGAGCCGAGCGGGCGGGAACCGGTGCTGTACGCCGGTTCCCGCAGCGGCCTGCCGTATCACGCCAAGCCCGGGTACCGGCTGGCGGAACCCGCGCCGCTGCCCAAGTTCCTGGACCGGGAGACCGTGCCGGGTGCTGCTTTGGACTTCGGTTCCGATCTCTGGCCGTTGGTCGTCAAGGAAGGGGCGTGGGGCTACTACCACGAGCTCTTCCTGGCCCACCCGGAGCGGGTCCGAGGCCAGTGGGCGGACTTCGTCACGGGGTTCGAGAAGTTCGACTGGGGTTCCGCTGAGCTGGACGCCCTGATCGAGGAGGCAGTACCGGGCGACCGCTTCGACATCGACGCCCTGTTCGAGCCTTTGCGTTGGCACGGCGGGGATTTCCACACCTTCGCCGAGCGGTTCCTGGCCGAGGTGCTGGATGTCCGTAACAACCGGGACCGCAGCCCGCTCATCGGGGCCGTCAACGGCATCGGCTCTGCTCTCGGCGTGGTGCACGAGCTGCTGGCCGAGCGGCGCATCGCCGGGGCGTCCCGGGTGATCGACATCGAGCAGCGGTTCCTGCCCATGACCAGCTTCCTGACCAGCGGACCGCCGGGGCGGCGGACAGAAGAAAATGCTGGCCCTGGCCCGCGCCGGGTTCGTCCGCTTCCTCGGGCCGGGCCTGGAGATCACGCCTCGTGCGGACGGCTTCGTGGCGGTGACCGAGGCCGCGACGCTCACCGCCCGCTGCCTGATCGAGGCCCGGCTGCCTCCGCCCAGCATCGGCCGTGCCGACGATCCCCTGGTGCGGGCCCTGTTGGCGCGGGGCGAGTGCGTGGAGGACTTAGGCTCGATTAGTGAGGTGGTTGTTAGGCCAGGAGTCTTATCGCAATTAGATTCAAGACGGTAGGGTATCGCCCCATAGAGGGGTTGTCCGTACGCGGGCTATACCCTCACTGGTTCAACAAAGGATAGCCTGGGGTCCCCGTGAGGTTTACGATCCCGGTTATGAAGTTCGCATAGGGCCAGAGCGGCTCTATTTAAACCAGACACACGTACAGTTGAGGCTAGGGTGAGCGCGATTCAAGCGATGCAGGCGCCTTGACCCGCCGTGGGGCGGTGGTGGTATTCTGCAGCGACTATCTTGTCGACATGAGCAGCCAAGCCGCCCAGATCATCGCCGCGCTGCGTCGCGGCCACGACGAGCTCGTCAGCCGGCTGGCCGCGCTGGGGCCGGACGACATCGTGCGCACCTCGGGCTCCGCGGACTGGACCGTGGCCCAGACGGTCAGCCACCTCGGCAGCGGCGCCGTGATCTCCAAGGCGTCCCTCGACGCCGCCCTCGCCGGCGACGCCAACCCCGGCATGGACTTCAACAAGGAGGTGTGGGCCCGCTGGGACGGCATGACTCCGGACGAGCAGGTCGCCGCCTTCCCCGCCGTGAACGAGGAGCTGGTCGGCGCCTTCGAGGCGTTGGACGACCGGGCGCTGGTCGAGCTGCGGATCGACCTCGGCTTCATGCCCCAGCCGCTGGACGTGGCCGGGGTCGCCGGCATGCGGCTCACCGAGTTCGCCCTGCACGCGTGGGACGTCAACGTCGCCTTCGATCCCACCGCCACCGTCGCCCGTGACGCCGCCGTGCTGTTGGTCGACACCATCGGCCCGCTGCTGCGCTTCGCCGGCAAGGCCGACCAGGTCGACGGCGCCGTGACGGTCGCCGTGCGGGCCACCATGCCCGACCGCGACCTGGGTCTGGTCATCGACGACGTGGTCGAGCTGACCGACCTGCCGGCCGCCGCCGAGGCCAAGATCGTCGCGCCGACCGAGTACCTGGTGCGGCTGTTCTCCGGTCGGCACGCAGCCGAGCACACCCCGGAGTCCGTGAAGGTCACCGGTTCACTGACCCTGGACGACCTGCGGCGCGTCTTCCCCGGCTACTGATCACTGGGGGACAGGACCCGGGCGGTTGTCGTCCGGGTCTCCACATCGTTATGCCAGTGACGCCAGCGCGTCCATCACCGCCGTCACCGCCGGTCGGGTCCGGGAGCCCGCCCGGTACTTGACGGATCTCCGCGCCGTCGCGGCCTTGCCACCCGAACCCGTGCTCACGTCAGCCGGCGCGCACGCCCACCCCTGACGTTCCCGGTCCGTGCACGCCACGCCGTCTCTCATCTCGCGCGGCACCTCAAAGACTCAACGCCACTCCCACCGAATGCCATGCACCCCCGGCCGGGCATCCAGCGTCACCGTGTGCGCCGACCTCCCGCCGGTCAACCCCACGGCCTCCTCAACCACCCGCCCACCCCTATCCCCCCGATACCCCCAGCACCGCACCGGCACGGCCGCGGCATGGAACCGCACCTGAATCACCAGATCCCAAGCCGGCGCGGTCAACACCTGCTCCCAGTGATCGGCCGGCGCCAGGTTGACTTCGTACTCGACGATGCAGGTGTCCCCGACGCCGAGCGGGTGGTCCAGCAACAACACGCCACCGCCGCCGTCCCGGCAGTTCCGCGTGTTGATGACCCGGGCGTCGGACGGGAGACCGGGGAGGAAACGGGAGACGTGGTCACGGCAGGCGCGGAGCACGGCACGTGTGCGGGCGGTCTGACGAGGGGCGTGCACGACGGTGTGCAGCGAGACGATGAAGGTGTCGGCGGCGCCGCGAAGCGGGTCGCAGGCGGATCTCGGGGCGGGAATCGTCGGCACGGTACTCCCAAGAGCGGCGGTCGTCCGGAGCCGATTGTCCGCCGCCGACAGGGCGGGGGAGCGTCCTTAACTCTTGCGTCCAGGCCTTAACTCTTGACGAGGAGCGGGACGAACATCACCACGATCGTACTAGGATAGGCTCACCTAAGTTAGGTTAGGGTTCCCTGAACCGGGGCGGACAGAGGGAGCGACATGAGTGCTGAGGCCGGCGAGCAGGTTCCGATCTACGACCTCGTAGGGGTGGGGTTCGGGCCCTCGAACCTGGCGCTGGCGATCGCCCTCGCGGAGCACAACGCGAACGCGGCGGAGCCGGTCACGGCGCACTTCCTGGAACGCCAACCGCGCTTCGGCTGGCATCGGGGCATGCTCATCGACACCGCCACGATGCAGGTGTCGTTCCTCAAGGACCTGGTCACGATGCGCAACCCGACCAGCGAGTTCACGTTCGTCAACTACCTGCACTCGGCCGGCCGCCTGGTCGATTTCATCAACCACAAAAACCTCTTCCCGCTCCGCGTGGAGTTCCACGACTACTTCGAATGGGCGGCGGCCAAGGTCGACGACGTGGTCTCCTACGGCGTCGAAGTGGTCGACGTGCAACCGGTCCATGACGGCGAGGAAATCGCTTTCCTCGACGTGCGGACGTCGGACGGCACGATGCTGAGGGCCCGCAACCTGGTGATGGGCACCGGTCTGCGGCCGCAGCTGCCGGAAGGCATCACCACCGGCCCCAGGGTCTGGCACAACAACGAACTGCTGCGCCGCATCCCCACCATGAAGGACCCCAGGAGGTTCGTGATCATCGGCGCCGGCCAGAGCGCGGCGGAGGTCGCGGCGCTGCTGCACGACGAGTTCCCTCGCGCCGAGATCTGCGCGGTGTTCGCCCGTTACGGCTACAGCCCGGCCGACGACAGCTCCTTCGCGAACCGGATCTTCGACCCCGAAGCGGTCGACCAGTTCTACCGCGCGGGCGAACCGGTCAAGGACCGTCTGATGCGCTACCACGGCTCCACGAACTACTCGGCGGTCGACGTCGACCTGATCGACGAGCTCTACCGCCGCGTCTACCGCGAGAAAGTCCTCGGCACGCAACGACTGCGCCTGTTCAACGTGTCCCGGCCGGTGCAGGTGGTGGACACGGGCAGCACGGTCACGGCGGCGGTGGAATCGCTGACCACGGGCGACCGCACAGTCCTCGACGCCGACGCGGTCATCTACGCCACGGGGTATCTGCCGGCCGATCCGACGCCGCTGTTGGGCGACCTCAGCAAACAGTGTGCCCGGGACGAAGAAGGTCGCCTCAAGGTCGAGAGGGACTACCGGATCACGACGGAATCCGTGATCAGGGGCGGGATCTATCTCCAGGGCGGCACGGAGCACACGCACGGCATCACGTCCTCGCTGCTGTCGAACACGGCGGTGCGCGTCGGCGAGATCCTGACGTCCATTGTGGACCGACGTGCCAGCCTGATGCCCAGGTACGCGGTCAGCGTCAGCTGACACCCTGGTGGTGCCGGCTGATCGGGATCACCATCGGCGTGCCGCTGACCGGGTCGGGACTGACCCGGCAGCGCACGCCGAACACGGTGTCCACCAGCTCCTCGGTGATGACCTCGGAAGGCCGGCCGGACGCGACGATCCGGCCGGCCTTCATTGCGATCAGGTGATCGGCGTAGCGGCAGGCCTGAGGAAGATCGTGCAGCACCATGACAACGGTCCGGCCCTCGTCGCGGTTCAGGTCGACGACGAGGTCCAGAACGTCGATCTGATGGGCAAGATCCAGGTAGGTGGTCGGCTCGTCCAGGAGCAACACGGGCGTGCCCTGGGCGACGGCCATGGCGATCCACGCCCGCTGTCGCTGCCCGCCGGAAAGCTCATCGACGCGGCGGTCGGCCAGGTCGGTCATCTCCGTGGCCGCCAAGGCATTCCGTACGGCACCTTCGTCCGAAGTGGACCACTGCCGCCACCACGTCTGATGCGGGGCCCGGCCACGGCTGACGAGATCCGACACGGTCATGCCCTCGGGGGCGATGGGGGACTGGGGCAGAATTCCCAGCCGCTGGGCCACCTGACGGGTCGGCAGCTGATGGATCGACTGGCCGTCAAGGAAAACGCCGCCGGACTGAGGCGTCAACAAACGGGCCACCGTACGCAACAAGGTCGACTTGCCACACGCGTTCGGCCCGACGACGGCGGTGATCTGGCCGGGCGGGATGTTCAGGTCGAGGCCGTCGATGACGATCCGGTCGTCGTAGGCGACGCGCAGCCCCTGCACCCGCAGCGAGGGCGTGTCCGATGTCATGTGTCAGCCTCCGGAGCCGGAACGGTTGGCCCTGACCAGCAGCCAGAGCAGGACCGGGGCGCCGAGCGCGCCGGTCACGATGCCGACCGGCAGGCCGGTCGGGGTGATCACGCGGGCCACGATGTCGCTGCCCAGCACCAGAACCGCGCCGCCGAGCGCGGACGCGACGACCGGCGGCGACGACAGCCGGGCCAGCCGCTGCGCGATCTGCGGGGCGGTCAGGGCCACGAAGGCGATGGGGCCGGCCGAAGCCGTGGCGAACGCGACGAGACCGGCGCCGGCCAACAACAGGCCGAGCCGCACGGGCTGCACCGGGGTGCCGAGACCGGCGGCCACCTCGTCCCCGAGCTGGAGCGTGCTCATCCACCGTGAAAGGCCCAGCACCAAAGGAAAGAGTACGACGAACGCCGCGAACAGTGGCACCACGTTGTCCCAGCCGCGATTGGCCAGATTGCCGACGAGCCAGCCCATCGACGCCTGCGCCTCGGTGATCTGCGCCTTGCTGAGCAGATAGTCGGTCAGGCTGGTGCACATCGCCGAAATACCGATGCCCACCAACAGAATGCGGTAGCCGCTGGTGCCGCGCCGCCACGCCAGCACGTAGACGATCAATCCGGATGCCAGACCGCCGAGCAGCCCGAGTGAGGTGCTGCCGAGCCCATCGCCGAAACCGAAGGCCAGGCCGGCGACAACAGCTGTTGCCGCGCCGGCGTTGATCCCGATCATGTCGGGGCTGGCCAGCGGATTGCGGGTGATGGTCTGGAACACCGCGCCCGAGGCGCCGAACGCCAGCCCGGCCAACAGGCCGGTCAGCGCCCGCGGCAGCCGGAGCTCCTGCACGATGTAGCCGTTCCCGGTGTCGCCGACGCCGAACAGCCCGGACAGCACGTCGGACAGCCCCATCGGCACCTCGCCGATGGTCATGCCCAAGCACAGCAACAGAAACGCCAGCACCAGCAGCACGAGGCCGACCAGAGCGACGCGTGGTCGCACCCGCACGGACACCGCGGGCCTGGCGAGGCGGATGGTCACGGGCAGGCTCATGTCACGACTCCAGCTGCTTGCGCCTGCGGACCAGGTGGATGAACACCGGCGCGCCGATGAACGCCACGATCACGCCGGCGCGGATCTCGCCGGGCCGAGCCAGGATTCGGCCGAGGATGTCGGCGGCCAGCAGCAGCACCGGCGCGAGCACCGCGGAGTACGGCAGCAGCCAGCGGTGGTCGGGGCCGATGGCGAACCGCACGGCGTGCGGGATGATCAAGCCGAGGAAGACGATCGGCCCGGCGACGGCGACGGCCGCGCCGGTCAGCAGCGTGACGGCCAGCGCGCCGCGCAGCCGCAGCGGCCCGAGCCGCCGCCCGAGCGCCACGGCGACGTCGTCACCGAGGGCGAGGCTGTTCAGCGCCGGTCCGCATGCGATCGCCAGCACGGCGCCGACCAGCAGAAACGGCGACACCTGGAGCAGCTGGGTGGTGTCGGCGCCGGTGAGCGAGCCGGCCGACCAGAACCGGAAGCGGTTGAGCGCGGCCGGGTCCCTCAGCACCATCGCGCTCGTGAACGACCCCAGCAGCGCGGTGACGGCGGCCCCGGCCAGTGTGAGTTTCACCGGGCTGGAGCCGGCATTGCCTCGCGTGCCGAGGAAGTAGACGACGGCGGTGGCGGCCATCGCGCCGCCGAACGCGAACCAGATGTAGCCGTACAGCGAGCTCACGCCGACCACGGTGATCGAGAACACGATGGCGAACGCCGCGCCGGCGCTGACGCCGAGCAGCCCCGGGTCGGCCAGCGGGTTGCGGGTCAGGGCCTGCATCACCGTGCCGGCCAGGCCCAGCGCGGCCCCGACCAGCAGGCCCAGCGCGGTGCGAGGCATCCGGACACTGTGGATGATCACGGCGTCGGCCGAGCCGTCGTTGTGCACCAGCACCCGCCAGACGTCGCCGAACGAGATCTCCTTGGATCCCAGCCAGATGCTCAGCAGGCACAGCAGCGCCAGCACGCCGACCGCGGCCACCAGGCCGAGCGCCCGCGCCGCCTGCTGTGGCGGACGTCGCGGGAGAACGACGCCTTCGAGGTCTGGCCGCACCACGCCTCCGATGGGTACGAATTTAGGTAAGGCTAACACTATGGAGTGCATCCTAACCTTCCTTTTGTTAGGGTCACCTAAGTTTGTGCCCGGTCGCGGGCACCGTGAGCAGCGGGAGGCTGGTCTACCGGTGAGCAACGGTGACGCTGTGCAGCACGTCGCGGACTTCGGGTTCTGGCTCGATCGCCTTGCCACCGCGCCGAAGGAGCTGCTGCTGCCGGTGGACCGGCCGCACCCGGCCGAGCCCGTGCCACCGCGGGGCCGCCGCACCCGTGCACTGACGGTGATCGACCGACTGAACGACGTCTCGGTGATGGCCGGCTTCGCGGTGCTGCTGCACCGGTACGCGGGCACGGCGGACATCGTCTTCGGCACGGGGTCATTGATCCCGATTCGGGTGGATCTCGCCGGTTCGCCGAGCTTCGCGGAGGTCGAGTCGCGGGTCCGCGCCGCTCACGCGGAGGCGTTGGCGCACGAGGTCCCGTTCGACGAACTGATCGGCGAGCTGCAGCCGGAGCGGGGCCGCGGCGGGGCCGTGCTGGTCAACGTCGGGTTCGACGCGCAGACCGACCTGCCGCTGGATCTGATTGTGTCCCTCGACGGTGCCGTGCTCGAAGCCCGCTACCGCGAGGACGTCCTCGACGGGTCCACAGTGGACCGCATGCTGCGGCACCTGGAGCGGTTGCTGCAAGACGCCTTCGACCGTCCACAGTGCCCGGTCGGACAGCTGAACTTGCTGTCGGAGAACGAGGTTCGGCAACTACTCGTCGACTGGACGACACCGATCTCGACTCCGAGCTCGTCACGCTGCTGGACCTGTTCGCGGCCCGAGTGCAGGCGACGCCCGACGCGATTGCCTTGGTGTTCAAGGACATTCAGCTCACCTACGCCGAGCTCGACGCCCGGGCCAACCGCCTCGCGCACGTCCTGATCGGGCACGGCGCCGGCCCGGAGCGGGTGGTCGCGCTGGCAGTGCCGCGGTCGATCGAGATGATCGTCGCCGAGCTGGCCGTGCTCAAGGCTGGGGCCGCGTATCTGCCGCTGGACGAGGACTATCCGGCCGAGCGCATCGCGTTCATGGTGTCCGACGCCGGCCCGGTGTGCGTCGTGACCACGCGCGACCTGGCCGACCGCTTCGACGGCGACGTCGTGCTGCTGGACGAGCTCGACCTGGAGGCCGCGCCGTCGACCGACCCGGCCGCCGAGATCGTCCCGGCCAACGCGGCCTACGTGATCTACACGTCGGGCTCGACGGGCCGGCCCAAGGGCGTCGTGGTGTCACACGCCGGCGTAGCCAAGCTGGTGGCGACGCAGGTGCAGCGCTTCGGCGTCGGCCCGCAGAGCCGCGTGTTGCAGTTCGCGTCGCCGAGCTTTGACGTGGCGTTCTGGGATCTGTGCCTGGGTTTGCTGTCCGGTGGTCGGCTGGTGATTGTGCCGTCCGAGCTGCGCTTCCCGGGGCCCGGTCTCGTGGAGTACGCCCACGCCCACGACGTGAACTTCATGATCCTCCCGCCGGCGCTGCTGGCCGAGCTGCCGGAAGACCTTGATCTGCCGACGGACAGCGTGTTGCTGGCCGGTACGGAGCGTGTGTCGCCGGAGTTGGTGCGCCGTTGGGCGCCGGGTCGGCGGATGTTCAACGCGTACGGTCCGACCGAGGCGACGACGAACTCGACCCTGGGCCTGTGCGATCCGGCGAGCTCCATCGTGCCGATCGGCATCCCGGACCCGGGCACGAAGGCGTATGTGCTGGATGCGAGCCTGCGGCCGGTTCCTCCCGGCGTGGTCGGCGAGCTCTACCTGTCGGGTTCCGGTCTGGCGCGGGGGTATCTGGGCCGGGCGGCGCTGACGTCGGAGCGGTTCGTGGCCGATCCGTTCGGCGACGGCGGCCGGCTGTACCGCACCGGCGACTTAGTCCGCTGGCTGGCCGACGGACGCTTGGTGTTCCTCGGCCGAGCCGATGACCAGGTCAAGATCCGCGGTTATCGGATCGAGCTCGGCGAGATCGAATCAGTGCTCACCGAACACCCGCGGGTCGCGCAGTCGGTGGTGATCGCTCAGGACAGCCGCCTCATCGCCTACGCCGTGCCGGCGGCCGGCCGCGACGACGAATCGGAGCTGGAGCACGTCAACGAATGGCATGAGCTGCACGAGGACGTGTTCACCGGCGCCGAAGCCGGTGGTATGGAAGAGAACTTTGTCGGCTGGAACTCCAGCTACGACGGCTCCGAGATCCCCCTGGACGAGATGCGGGAGTGGCACGCGGCGACCATCGAGCGGATCCTGTCGCTGCGGCCGAAGCGCGTGCTGGAGATCGGCGTCGGCAGCGGGCTGATCGTGTCGAAGGTCGCGCCTGAGGTCGAACAGTATTGGGGCGTCGACCTTTCCGAGAAGGCGGTCGACAATCTGCGGCGGGCGCTGCCGCCGGAGCTGGCGGACAAGGTGCATCTGGCCGCCCGACCGGCGCACGATCTGGGGGAGCTGTCGGACGAGCCGTTCGACACGGTGGTCATCAACTCCGTCGCGCAGTACTTCCCGAGCGCGGACTACCTGGCCGACGTGATCAGGAACGTCGCCGCCCGGCTGGCCCCGGGCGGCGTGATCTTCCTCGGCGACATCCGGAATCTGCGGTCCCTCAAAGCTTTCCGGACGGCCACCGAGCTCAGGCACGGCCGCCGCACCATGGCCACCGTCGAGCAGGCCATCGCCCGGGAGGGCGAGCTGGTGCTCGACCCGGACTTCTTCACCGGCTTCGACGGCCTGGACGACGTCGACGTGCTGGTCAAACGCGGTGCGGCCCACAACGAACTGACCCGACACCGTTACGACGTCGTCCTGCGCAAGGCCCCGCGCCGGCCGGTCGAGGAGCAGGTGATCGAGTTCAGCGATCTCGCTGCCGTGGAACGGCTTCTGGTCGTCGACCGGCCGGCGCGGCTGCGCGTCACGGGCGTGCCGGACGCGCGCCTGTCCGGCGAGCTGGCCGCGGTCCGCGCGCTGCACGAGGCAAACCCGGGTCTGGCTCTCACAGCGCTCGACGGTCGGGCCGGGATCGACCCGGAGGACCTGCACCGACTCGGCGAACGGGTGGGTGTCCGGGTGGCCGTCACGGTGACCGCCGAGGCAGGTTGGCTGGACGTCGTCTTCTCGAAGGGCGAGGACGGCCCCGCCTACCGGCCGACGCAGGCCAAGACCCGGGCGAACAACCCGGCGGCCCGTCGGGGGACCGCCGGCCTGGTGTCGTCGCTGCGGGCGCATGTGCGGGATCGGTTGCCGCAGTACATGGTGCCGTCGGCGTTCGTGGTCCTGGACCACCTGCCGGTGTTGGCGTCGGGCAAGCTGGACCGCAACGCCCTGCCCCGGCCGGAGCAGCCTTCGGCCGGGCAGGGCCGCGCCGCCCGCAACCCCGTCGAGCAGTTGCTGTGCGAGCTGTTCGCCGACGTCCTGGACGTGCCCCGGGTCGGGCCGGACGACGATTTCTTCGACCTGGGCGGCCATTCGCTGACCGCGACCCGCCTGATCCAGCGCATCCGCTCCGCCGTCGGGGCCGAGGTGCCGGTGCGGGCCGTGTTCGACGCATCGACCGCCGCCGCCCTGTCGGATCAGCTGGCCGGCGCGGTGTCCGGTGTCGAGCGCCCGGCGCTGGTCCGCGTCGAGGATCGGCCGTCGCTGGTCCCGTTGTCCTTTGCGCAGCAGCGACTGTGGTTCCTGCACGGGCTCGAAGGCGGTTCGGCCACCTACAACGTGCCGTTCGTCATGCGCCTGTCCGGTGAGCTGGACGTCGAGGCGTTGCGCGCAGCGTTGGCCGACGTGCTGGACCGGCACGAGGCGCTGCGCACGGTGTTCCCGACCGCGGATGGCGTTCCGCACCAGCATGTTCTGCCGTCGTCGCCGGTCGAGCTGGCCGTGCGGCCCGTTGCCGAGTCCGAAGTGGATGCCGCGATCGACGACATCGTGCGCACGGTGTTCGACCTGGAGGCCGGCCCGGTGGTTCGGGCCGAGCTGTTGGCCGTCGACCAGCGTCGGCACGTCTTTGTGCTGGTGGTGCACCACATTGCCGCCGACGGATGGTCGATCGGCCCGCTGTGGCGGGATATCGCCACCGCCTACACGGCCCGCCGCCGCGACGACGTTCCACAGTGGATCCAGCTACCCGTGCAATACGTGGATTACACGCTGTGGCAGCGAGATCTGTTGGCCACCGACGAAGCGGCCCAGCTGGCGTACTGGCGCAAGACATTGGACGGCCTGCCGGAGCGGATCGCGCTGCCGCTGGACCGGCCACACCCGGCCGTGTCCTCGTACCGGGGCGAGCACTTCACCTTCGCCTGGGACGAGGAGTTGCTGACCGGCCTGGCCGACCTCGCCCGGGTGTGCGGCTCCAGCGTGTTCATGGTCGTGCACGCCGGCCTGACGGCCCTGCTGTCCCGGCTCGGCGGCGGCGCCGACATCCCCATCGGCACGCCCATCGCCGGCCGCGCCGATCAGGCGCTGGACAACCTGGTCGGGTTCTTCGTGAACACGTTGGTGCTGCGGGTGAACACCGACGGCGACCCGTCCTTCCGGGATCTCGTGGCTCGGGTCCGTGAGCGCAGTCTCGACGCCTACGCCCATCAGGACGTGCCGTTCGAGCGGCTGGTCGAGGCGCTGAACCCGACCCGGTCGCTGGCCTACCACCCGCTGTTCCAGACCATGTTGGCCTGGCAGAACACGCCTGCGTCCGAGGTGGCGCTGCCCGGGCTGAGCGTGGCCGAGCAGCCGGTCGGCACCGGCACGGCCAAGTTCGACCTGTGGATCTCGCTGACCGAGCGGGCCGACGGCATCCACGGCCAGACCGAGTTCAACGCCGAGGTCTTCGACCGCGCCACCGTCGATGCGATCCTGGGCCGGCTGGTGGTGCTGCTGCGCCAGACTGTCGCGAACCCGGAGCGCCGCCTGAGCAGCCTCGATGTGCTCACCGCGACGGAGCGGGACCGGCTGGAGACCGTGTGGTCCGGGGACGTGGCCGATGTGCCGGCGGTGACCGTGCCGGAGCTGTTCGCGGCGCAGGTTGCGAGGACGCCTGATCACCCGGCGCTGTGGTTCGAGGGGGAGGAGCTCAGCTACGCCGAGCTCGATGCCGCCTCCGATCGGCTTGCGCACGCGTTGATCGCGCGGGGTGTGGGGCCGGAGCACGTGGTGGCGCTGGCGTTGCCGCGGTCGGTGCACCTGGTGGTGGGCATCCTGGCCGTGCTCAAGGCCGGGGCGGCGTATCTGCCGCTGGACCCGGGCTATCCGGCCGAGCGCATCGAGTTCATGCTGGCCGACGCCCAGCCGGCCCTGGTGTTGACAACAAGTGTTGTCGGCTTGTCCGGGGCCTTGGTGCTGGACGACCCGGCGTTGATCGACGAACTGGCCGGCATGCCGGCGACGCCGGTCTCGACGGCCTTGAGGCCGGAGAATCCGGCGTACGTGATCTATACGTCGGGGTCGACGGGTCGTCCCAAGGGTGTGGTGGTGTCGCATTCCGGCATCGTGAACCGCCTGCTGTGGATGCAGGACGAGTACGGTCTCCAAGCCGATGATCGTGTGTTGCAGAAGACGTCGTCGAGTTTTGACGTGTCGGTGTGGGAGTTTCTGTGGCCGTTGATCGTCGGTGCGACCGAGGTGGTGGCGCGGCCGGAGGGGCATAAGGATCCGGTGTATCTGGCCCGGTTGATCCGTGAGCAGCAGGTCACCACTGTCCACTTTGTGCCGTCGATGCTTCAGGTGTTCCTTCAGGAGCCCGGGGCGGCGGAGTGTGTGAGTCTGCGGCGGGTGGTGTGTTCCGGTGAGGCGTTGCCGCCGGAGGCGGTGGCGTTGTTCCATCGCACGTTGAAGGCCGACCTACACAACCTGTATGGCCCGACCGAGGCCTCCGTCGACGTGACGGCCTGGCATTTGAAGACGGCTGAGCAGACTGTCCCGATTGGACGTCCGGTGTGGAACACCCGGGCCTATGTCCTGGACGCTTCGCTGCGGCCGGTGCCGCCGGGCACGCTGGGTGAGCTGTACTTGGCCGGTGTCCAGCTGGCCCGCGGCTACCTCGGCCGCGCGGCCTTGACGTCCGAACGGTTCGTGGCGGATCCCCATGGCGCACCGGGTTCCCGCATGTACCGGACCGGAGACGTGGCTCGGTTCCGTACTGACGGGGTGTTGGAGTTCCTCGGGCGTGGGGATGAGCAGGTCAAGATCCGCGGGTTCCGGATCGAGCCGGGGGAGATCGCCGCGACGCTGGCGAGCCATGATGGTGTGGCCCACGCGGTCGTCATCCCGCGCGAAGACCGGCCCGGCGATGTGCGGCTGGTCGGCTACGTCGTCCCGGCGGCCGAGGACGCGGAGCCGGTCGAGCAGACCGAGCAGGTCGGCGAGTGGCGCGAGCTGTACGACTCCATGTACGCCGTCGAGAGCGCTGACGGCGACGACTTCACCGGCTGGAACTCCAGCTACACCGGCGAGCCGATCCCGCTCGACGACACGCGGGAGTGGCGGGACGCGATCGTGGCCCGGATCGCCGAGCTGCGGCCGCGCCGGGTGCTGGAGCTGGGCGTCGGCACCGGCCTGCTGCTGACCGAGCTCGCCCCGCACTGCGAAAGCTACTGGGGCACCGACTTTTCGGCCCAGGTCATCGCCTCGCTGGGCCGCCGGGTCGAGGCCAACCCCGCGCTGGCCGGCAAGGTCGAGCTCCGCACCGCCGACGCCGCCGGCCTCGCGGCCCTGCCCCAGGGCTACTTCGATACCATCGTCCTCAACTCCGTCGTCCAGTACTTCCCCAGCGGCAGCTACCTGCTCGACGTGCTCCGCGGCGCCCTGGCCCTGCTTGCCCCCGGCGGTGCCGTGGTCATCGGTGACGTGCGTGACCTCCGCCAGGTCCGGGCCTTCCACACCGCCGTCGCCGTGGCCCGGGGTGAGGAAGACCGCATTGAGCAGCGGCTGCTGCGCGAGAAGGAGCTCCTCGTAGCGCCCGAGTTCTTCGCCGGCATCGACGGCATTGCCGGCGCCGACATTCGGGTCAAGCGGGGTCGGGCCGTCAACGAGCTCACCCAGTACCGCTACGACGTCGTCCTGCACACCGACCCCCAGCGCGTCTGGCCGGTCACCGCAAACGCTTTCGCCTGGGGCACAGACGTATCCACTGTGGACGAGGTCGCCACGCTGCTCGACAACAGCACCGAATTCCGGATCAACGGCGTGCCCAACGCCCGCACCGCCAACGGCATCGACCCCGAAGACTGGTACCGCCTCGGCCTCGACCTGGGTCGCCGCACCGCGGTGACCTGGTCCGAAGCCGGTGACGGCTCGGTCGATGTGGTGTTCGCTGGGGACGATCGCTTCCCGGTCGGGGCATTGCGGCCCGGTGGTGAACAGCTGCTGTCGTACACCGGAAACCCGGGACGATTCCGTCGGATCACGGCACTGACCACCCAGCTCCGGGCGCTGGCCGCGGAGCGGCTGCCGGAGCACATGGTGCCGTCGGCGATCGTGGTCCTGGATGTGCTGCCGGTGACGGCCAACGGGAAGCTCGACCGTCGGGCGTTGCCGTCGCCGGATCCGGTGGAGGCGACGTCGGACCGGGAGCCGGCGAGCCCGGCCGAGCGGCAGCTGTGCGCGCTGTTTGCGGAGATCCTCGGCCTGCCGAAGGTGGGCCCGGACGACAGCTTCTTCGAACTCGGCGGCCACTCGCTGCTTGCCACGCGGCTCATCGCGCGGGTGCGAGCCGAGTGCGGGGTCGAGCTGGAGTGCGGTCGGTGTTCGAGACGCCGACCGCGGCGGGCCTGGCCGGCCGGCTGGGCACGGCGGGCACGGCCTCGCGTCCGTCGCCGACTCGGCGCGCAAGGCCGGAGCTGGTGCCGCTGTCCGGCGCCCAGCGGCGACTGTGGTTCCTCGACCAGCTCGAAGGACCGTCCGCCACCTACAACGTGCCGCTGATCATGCGATTCGAAGGCGACCTCGACATCGACGCGCTCGCCGTCGCACTGTCCGATGTGGTCGGTCGACACGAGGCACTGCGGACCCGGTTTCCGCAGCGTGACGGCATTCCGTACCAGGACATCCTGGACGACGCCGGCGCGACCCTGCGACTGCGTGACGTCGCCCCGGCCGACTTCGATGAGGTGCTGACCGGCCTCGTGCGCGGGCCGTTCGACCTCGAACGACACGCGCCGATGCGCACGGAACTCCTTCGACTGGGCGAGAAGGAACACGTGCTGGCCCTGGTGTTCCACCACATCGCCTCCGACGGGTGGTCGATGGCCCCACTCTGGCGCGACATCGCCACTGCCTACACCGCCCGCCTCGACGGCCGGACTCCACAGTGGACGGAGCTGCCCGTCCAGTACGCGGATTACACGCTGTGGCAGCACGAACTGCTCGGCAGTGAGGACGACCCGGACAGTGTGCTGTCGGCGCAGCTGGACTACTGGCGTGACACGCTGGACGGCCTGCCGGAGCGGATCCAGCTGCCGCTGGACCGGCCGCACCCGGCGACCGCGACGTTCAGGGGAGAGCTGCACACCTTCGCCTGGGACGCCGACCTCCACGCCGGCCTGGCGGCCCTCGCCCGCGAGTCCGGGGCCAGCGTGTTCATGGTCGTGCACGCGGCACTGGCCGCGCTGCTCACGCGGCTGGGCGCCGGCACCGACGTGCCCATCGGCTCGCCCATCGCCGGCCGCACCGATCAGGCCCTCGATGAGCTGGTCGGGTTCTTCGTCAACACGTTGGTGCTGCGCGTCGACACCGCCGGCGAGCCCACGTTCCGCGAGCTCATCGGCCGCGTGCGGGAGCGAAACCTCGACGCCTACGCCCATCAGGACGTGCCCTTCGAGCGGCTGGTCGAGGTGCTCAACCCGGCCCGGTCGCTCTCGTACCACCCGCTGTTCCAGGTGATGATCGCCGGCCAGAACAACGCCCGCGCCGAGGTCGTGCTGCCGGGGCTGGCGGTCAGCGAGGTTCCGGTGACCACCGGCACCTCCAAGTTCGACCTGTCGATCTCGCTGACCGAGCGGGAGGCCGGCATCGGCGGCGTGCTGGAGTTCAACACCGACGTCTTCGACCACGCCGGGGCCAACGCGATCCTGTGGCGGCTCGAAGTGTTGGTGCGGGCCGCACTGGCCGCGCCGGACCGTCCGATCGGCGCGCTGGACCTGCTGGCCGGCGACGAGCACGATCGGGTGCTGACGCAGTGGGCCGGCAGCCTCGACCCGGCCGGCACCGAGACGTTCCCCGGACTGTTCTCTCGGCGTGTGACCGAGGCGCCGGACAAGGTGGCGCTGGTCTTCGACGACGTCCAGTTGACCTATGCGGAGCTGGACGCGCGGGCGAACCAGTTGGCGCGCCTGCTGATCGAGCGCGGCGCCGGCCCGGAGCGGGGCGTGGGGCTCGCGGTGCCCCGGTCGGCCGAGATGATCATCGCCGAGCTGGCCGTGCTCAAGTCGGGGGCGGCCTACCTGCCGCTGGACGCCGACTACCCGGCCGACCGGATCGCGTTCATGGTCGAGGACTCGGCCCCGGTGTGCATCGTCACGACCACCGACGTCGAGGCCAAGCTGCCGGCGGACGTGCCGCGCGTGCTCGTGAACGACCCAGCACTGGCTGATATGTCCACTGTGGATCCCGGGATTACCATCCAGCCGGAGGACGCGGCATACGTGATCTACACCTCGGGCTCCTCCGGTCGCCCCAAGGGTGTTGTGCTGCAACACTCCGGTGTGGCCAAGCTCGTCGCCACGCAGGTCGAGCGGTTCGGGGTCGGGCCGCAGAGCGTGGTGTTGCAGTTCGCCTCGCCGAGCTTTGACGTGGCGTTCTGGGATCTCTGCCTGGGTTTGCTGTCCGGCGGTCGGCTTGTGGTCGTGCCGACGGAGCTGCGGTTTCCCGGGGCAGGGCTGGTGGACTACGCGTTCGCCAACGACGTGAACTTCATGATCTTGCCGCCGGCTTTGCTGGCGGAGATGCCCGAGGAACTGGATCTGCCCCGGGACAGCGTGCTTCTCGCTGGCACGGAGCGTGTGTCACCGGAGTTGGTGCGGCGGTGGGCGCCGGGTCGGCGGATGTTCAACGCCTACGGTCCGACCGAGGCGACGACGAACTCGACCCTGGGCCTGTGTGATCCCGAGAGCCCGATCGTGCCGATCGGCGTCCCCGATCCAGGCACGAAGGCGTATGTGCTGGATGCGAGCCTGCGGCCGGTGCCGCCCGGCGTCGTGGGGGAGCTGTACCTCGCGGGATCTGGTCTGGCGCGGGGGTACCTGGGGCGGGCAGGGTTGACGTCGGAGCGGTTCGTGGCGGATCCGTTCGGCGATGGCGGGCGGCTGTACCGTACCGGTGACCTGGTGCGTTGGCTGGCCGACGGCCGCTTGGTGTTCCTCGGTCGGGCCGATGACCAGGTCAAGATCCGTGGGTATCGGATCGAGCTCGGCGAGATCGAGTCCGTGCTGGTGGAGCACGGGCAGATCGGCCAGTCGGTGGTGATCGCCAAGGACGGGCGGCTGCTGGCCTACGTGGTCCCGGCGGCCTCGCGCGACGAGGAGGCCGAGCTCAGTCACGTCGACGAATGGCATGAGCTGCACGAGGACGTGTTCGCCGCTGCGGCCGCCGGTGGCATGGAGGAGAACTTCGCCGGCTGGAACTCCAGCTACGACGGCACCGCCATTCCCCTCGACGAGATGCGGGAATGGCACGCGGCGACCGTCGAGCGGATCTTGTCGCTGCGGCCGAAGCGCGTGCTGGAGATCGGCGTCGGCAGTGGCCTGATCGTGTCGCGGATAGCGCCTCACGCCGATGAGTACTGGGGCGTCGACCTTTCCGAGAAGGCGGTCGACAACCTGCGCCGGGCCTTGCCACCGGAGCTGGCGGCCAAGGCGCACTTGGCCGCCAGTCCGGCGCACGACCTCGGTGCGCTGTCGGAAGAGCCGTTCGACACGGTGATCATCAACTCCGTCGCGCAGTACTTCCCGAGCACCGAGTACCTGGCCGAGGTAATCAGCACGGCCGGTGCGCACCTCCGTCCTGGCGGCGTGATTTTCCTCGGTGACATCCGGAACCTCCGCTCGCTCAAGGCCTTCCGTACCGGCACCGAGCTGCGCCACGGCCGTCGCACCATGGCCGCCGTCGAGCAGGCGATCGCCCGTGAGGGTGAGCTCGTGCTCGACCCGGACTACTTCGCCGGGTTCGAAGGTTTCGACGACGTCGACGTCTGGGTGAAGCGGGGCCACGCCCACAACGAGCTCACCCGGCACCGCTACGACGTGATCATGCGTAAGGCCGTGAAGCCGGCCCCGGTCGAGGAACACGTCGCGTCCTTCGACACGATCGAGGACGCCAAACGTTTGCTGTCCGAGCGTCCGGGGCGTTTGCGCCTGACCGGCGTGCCCAACGCCCGGTTGTCGGGCGAGCTCGCGGCGATCGCCGCGCTGGCCGTCGGCGACAACGAGACCGCGCTGTCCGCACTGGACGAACGAGACGGCGTGGATCCCGAGTCACTGCAAGCGCTTGCGGCGAGCCTCGGCTATCAGATGTACGCGACCGTCACGGCCGATGCAGGCCTCCTGGAGGTCGTGTTCACCACCGGTGCACCGACTCGCATCCACCGATCCCGGCCGGTCCGGGCCTCCCGTGCCGCTTTGGGCAACAACCCGGCCGGCCAGCGGGATCACAGCGCGCTGGTCGCCTCGCTGCGCGCCCACGTGCGGGATCGCCTGCCGCAGTACATGATGCCGTCGGCCTATGTGATGCTGGACCGGCTGCCGCTGCTGGCGTCCGGCAAGCTGGACCGCCGGGCCCTGCCCAGCGCCGACGTGCAGGAGGCCACCGCCGGCCATGCGCCGCGGACTCCGGTCGAGGAGGTCCTCTGTGGACTGTTCGCCGAGGTCCTCGACGTCGCCTCGGTCGGCATCGACGACGATTTCTTCGCCCTGGGCGGCCATTCGCTGATGGCCACCCGCCTGGTCGCCCGGCTCCGTTCGGTGTTCGGTGTCGAGCTCCAGCTGCGGTCGGTGTTCGAGACCCCGACCGTCGCCGGTCTGGCTGGCCTACTGTCCACAGCGGACTCTGCAGTGGCCCGGCCGGCGCTGGTGCGGGCCGACCCGCGGCCGGACGTGCTGCCGCTGTCGTTCGCTCAGCAGCGCCTGTGGTTCCTACACCGCTTCGAGGGCCCGTCTGCGACGTACAACATGCCGGCGGCGGTCCGGCTCAACGGTGACCTCGACGTGGCGGCGCTGCGGTTGGCGTTGCGGGACATCGTCGAGCGGCACGAGGCGCTGCGCACGGTGTTCCCCGAGATCGACGGCGAGGCCCGGCAGCTCGTCCTCGACGACGTCGACGTGCCGCTGCCCATTCGCACGGCCACCGAGGCAACGCTGGCCGCTGCGGTGTCGGAGGCGGCGGCCACGGTGTTCCGGCTGGAGTCCGAGATCCAGTTCCGGGTGACGCTGTTCCAGCTGGGTGAGCGCGAGCATGTGCTGCTGATGATGTTCCACCACATCGCCGGCGACGGCTGGTCGATGGCCCCGCTGTGGCGGGACCTCGGCATCGCCTACCAGGCTCGCAGCCGCGGTCATGCTCCACAGTGGACTCTGTTGCCCGTCCAGTACGCCGACTTCACGCTGTGGCAACGGGAGGCCCTCGGCGACGCGGTGATCGAGCCGCAGCTGGACTACTGGCGTCGGGCGTTGGCCGGCCTGCCGGAGCGGATCGAGCTGCCGACCACCCGGCCGCATCCGGCGGTGTCGTCGTACCAGGGCGAGCATTTCACGTTCGAGTGGGACGCCGAGCTGCACCGGGGTATCGCCGAGCTGGCGCTGTCCTGTGGCGCCACGGTGTTCATGGTCGTGCACGCCGCGTTGACGGCGCTGCTTTCCCGGTTGGGCGCCGGCAGCGACATCCCGATCGGCACGTCCGTGGCCGGCCGAACCGACGAGGCGTTGGACGAGCTCGTCGGCTTTTTCGTGAACATGCTGGTGTTGCGGGTCGACACCGGCGGCGATCCGTCGTTCCGCGACCTGCTGGCCCGGGTCCGCGACCGCAACCTCGATGCCCACGCCCATCAGGACGTGCCGTTCGAGCGGCTGGTCGAGGCCCTGAACCCGGTCCGGTCGATGACGCACCACCCGCTGTTCCAGACGATGCTGTCATGGCAGAACAACGCCGTCGCGGACATCGACCTGCCCGGCCTGACGGCCGAGGAGGAGCCGGTCTCGACCGGCACTTCTCGCGCGGACCTGGTGTTTTTCGTCGGCGAGCGCCCCGGCCGGCTCACCGGTATCCGTGGCTCGGCCGAGTACAACAGCGACGTCTTCGACCGCGCCGACGTGGAAGCCCTGCTGGCCCGGCTGGTGTCACTGTTGCGGCAGGTGGTTGCCGCCCCCGACAGCCGCATCGGTGCGCTGGACGTCCTGACGGATCCTGAGCGAGACCGTCTGGCGTCCATGTGGTCCGGGGAGACTGCTGATGTTCCGGCGGTGACCGTGCCGGAACTGTTCGCGGCGCAGGCCCTGCGGACGCCCGATCATCCGGCGCTGGTGTTCGAGGGGGAGCAGCTCACCTATGCCGAGCTGGACGCGGCCTCGAACCGGCTGGCCCACGAGCTGATCGCGGGGGGTGCCGGGCCGGAGCGGGTGGTGGCGCTCGTGCTGCCACGATCGGTGCACCTTGTGGTGGGTATCCTGGCCGTGCTGAAGGCCGGGGCGGCGTATCTGCCGGTCGACCCGGGCTATCCGGCCGAGCGCATCGAGTTCATGCTGGCCGACGCCCAGCCGGCCCTGGTGTTGACAACATCTGTTGTCGGCCTTCCGGGCTCGCTGCTGCTGGACGACCCGGCCACTGCCTCAGGCCGGCCGACGACGCCCGTGTCGACGGCCTTGAGGCCGGAGAATCCGGCGTACGTGATCTATACGTCGGGGTCGACGGGTCGTCCGAAGGGTGTGGTGGTGTCGCATTCCGGCATCGTGAACCGGTTGTTGTGGATGCAGGGCGAGTTCGGCTTGCGGGCCGATGACAAGGTGTTGCAGAAGACGTCGTCGAGTTTTGACGTGTCGGTGTGGGAGTTTCTGTGGCCGTTGATCGTCGGTGCGACCGAGGTGGTGGCGCGGCCGGAGGGGCATAAGGATCCGGTGTATCTGGCCCGGTTGATCCGTGAGCAGCAGGTCACCACTGTCCACTTTGTGCCGTCGATGCTCCAGGTCTTCTTGCAGGAGCCCGGGGCGGCGGAGTGTGTGAGTCTGCGGCGGGTGGTGTGTTCCGGTGAGGCGTTGCCGTCTGAGGCGGTGGCGTTGTTCCATCGGACGCTTTCTGCGGAACTACACAATTTGTATGGTCCGACCGAGGCCTCCGTCGACGTGACGGCGTGGCATCTGAAGACGGTCGAGCAGACTGTCCCGATTGGACGTCCGGTGTGGAACACCCGGGCCTGTGTCCTGGACGCTTCGCTGCGGCCGGTGCCGCCGGGTACGCCGGGTGAGCTGTATCTGGCCGGGGTGCAGTTGGCCCGTGGGTATCTGGGGCGTGCGGGGTTGACGTCCGAGCGGTTTGTGGCGGATCCCCATGGCGCACCGGGTTCCCGCTTGTACCGGACCGGAGACGTGGCTCGGTTCCGTACTGACGGGGTGTTGGAGTTCCTCGGGCGTGGGGACGAGCAGGTCAAGATCCGGGGGTTCCGGATCGAACCCGGCGAGATCGAGGCCGTGCTGGCCCAGGACCCGGCCGTCGCCTACGCCATTGTCATCCCGCGCGAGGACAGGCCCGGCGACGTGCGACTCGTCGGCTATGTCGTGCCGGCCGCCGACGCCCATGTCGAGCCCGAGGAGCAGGTTGGCGAGTGGCGCGAGCTGTACGACTCCATGTACGCCACGCCCGTGCCGGACGGCGACAACTTCATCGGTTGGAACTCCAGCTACAACGGCGAACCCTTGCCGCTCGCGGAGATGCGCGAGTGGCGGGACGCCGTGGTGGCCCGTATTCGCGAGCTGCGGCCCCGCCGCGTCCTGGAAATCGGCGTGGGCACCGGTCTGCTACTCACCGAGTTGGCCCCCGAGTGCGAAAGCTACTGGGGCATCGACCTTTCCGGCGAGGTCATCGCCGCCCTCGGCCGCCGCGTCGCCGCCGACCCGGCGCTGGCCGGCAAGGTCGAGCTCCGCACCGCCGAGGCCGCCGCGCTCGGCGACCTTCCCACCGGCTTCTTCGACACCATCGTGCTCAACTCCGTCGTCCAGTACTTCCCCAACGGCGCCTACCTCCTCGACGTGCTTCGTAATGCCTTGTCCCTCCTCGCCACCGGTGGCGCCGTGGTAATCGGCGACGTCCGTGACCTCCGCCAGGTCCGGGCCTTCCACGCCGCCGTCGCCACGGCTCGCGGCGACGAGCGCCTGATCGAGCAGCTCCTCATGCGTGAGAAGGAACTCCTCGTAGCGCCCGAGTTCTTCGCCGGTATCGACGGTGTTGCCGGCGCCGATATTCGGGTCAAGCGGGGCCGGGCCGTCAACGAGCTCACCCAGTACCGATACGACGTCGTCCTGCACACCGACCCCCATCGCGTCCAACCCGTCACGGCCAATGCTCTCGCCTGGGGCACCGATGTGTCCACAGTGGAACAGGTCGCCGCACTCCTCAAAGACGGCACCGAGATCCGCGTCAACGACGTGCCCAACGCCCGCACCGCCGACGGCATCAACCCCGAGGACTGGTACCGGCTCGGCGATCGCATGGGTCGGCGGACTGTGGTCACGTGGTCGGCAACTGGCGACGGTTCGGTGGATGTGGTGTTCGCGGCGGATGACCGGTTCCCGGTGAATGCCTTTGCGCCGGGGGCCGAACAGCTGCTGTCGTACACGGGAAACCCGGGGCGGTTCAGGCGGATGGCGGGGCTGGCGGCGGAGCTGAGGGCCAGGGTGGGGGAGCGGCTGCCGGAGCATATGGTGCCGTCGGCGATCGTGGTGCTGGAGCAGATTCCGCTGACCGCCAACGGGAAGCTTGATCGGCGGGCGTTGCCGGCGCCGGCGGTGCACACGACGGACCGGACGCAGAGGACACCGGTGGGGCAGGCGCTGTGCGAGCTGTTCGCGGATGTCCTCGGGGTGCCGGTGGTGGGAGCGGACGACAGCTTCTTCGACCTGGGTGGGCACTCGCTGCTGGCGACCCGGCTGGTGAGCCGGATCCGGGCGATGCTGGGGGTGGAAGCGCAGATCCGGACGGTGTTCGACGCGCCGACGCCGGCGCGGCTGGCGGAGCTGCTGGACGCGGGACGGGAGCGGCGGCGGGCGCTGACGCGGGTGGCGCGGCCGGAGGTGCTGCCGCTGTCCTTTGCGCAGCAGCGGCTCTGGTTCCTCGACCGGCTCGACGGCCTCAACCCGACGTACAACATCGCCTGGGCGTGGGAGCTGGACGGACCGGTCGACACGGGCGCGTTAAGGCAGGCGCTGGCCGATGTGGTTGCCCGGCACGAGATTCTGCGCACGATCATCGTCGAGGAGAACGGCACGCCGAGGCAGGTCGTGTTGGACGAAGCGATCCCGGTGCTGGAAACCGAGACGGTGAGCGAAGAACAGGTCACCGAACGGGTCGCGGCAGCGGCAAGCTACTGCTTCCGGCTGGACGCGGAGATCCCGATCCGGGCCAGCCTGATCTCGACCGGACCGCGACGGCACGTGATTGTGCTGCTGGTTCACCACATCGCCGGCGACGGCTGGTCGATGTCCCCGCTCAAGCGGGACCTGGACACCGCCTACATCGCCCGCAGCAGCGGTCAGGTTCCACAGTGGACTCCGCTGCCCGTGCAGTACGTGGACTACACACTGTGGCAGCGCGAAGTCTTCGGCCGGACCGACGACCCGGACAGCCTGCTCGGCCAGCAGGCCGCGTTCTGGTGGGACACCCTGGCCGGCATCCCCGACGAGCTCACGCTGCCGGTCGACCGGCAACGCCCGGCCCGCGCCACCAACCGCGGCGGCGTAGTGCCGTTCACCGTGCCGGCGGAGGTGCACCGAAGGCTCCGCGAACTCGCGAACGGCAGCGACACCAGCACGTTCATGGTGTTGCAGGCGGCGCTGGCCGCCCTGCTGACCCGGCTCGGCGCGGGGACCGACATCCCGCTCGGCACGCCCGTCGCCGGCCGCACCGATCACGCATTGGAGGATCTGGCCGGGTTCTTCGTCAACACGCTCGTGCTGCGCACGGACACCGACGGCGATCCGACGTTCCGCCAGCTGCTGTCCCGAGTGCGGGAAGCCGACCTGGCCGCCTACGCGCACCAGGACCTGCCGTTCGAGCACCTGGTCGAAGTGCTCAACCCGCCGCGCTCGCTGGCCCGGCACCCGCTGTTCCAGGTCATGCTGGCCGTCTACCACGCCAACGGCGGGCCGGAGCAGCTGCTGGGCCTGCCGGCGTCCTGGCGGGACACGGGCCTGCGGCAGGCCAAGTTCGACTTGTCCTTCGACATGATCGAGACCGCCGGCTCGGACGGCATCGACGGCGAGCTGGAGTACAGCCTCGACCTGTTCGACGAGGCAACCGCCCGCACACTCGGGCAACGCCTGGTCCGGCTGATGACCGCCGTCGTGGCCGATCCGGATCGCCCGCTGAGTCGCATCGACGTGCTGGAAACCGGTGAACGGCAACAGATCCTGCAAGAGTGGGGCGTCGGCGAGCGGCTCACCATGACCGCGCCGACGGTCGTGGACCGGCTTGCCGCGCAGGTTGTCGCCACGCCCAAGGCGATCGCCCTGAGCGACGCCAACGGAAGCGCCACCTTCGCGGAGTTCGCGGCGACCACCGACCGCCTCGCCCGCTGGCTCACCAGCCACGGCGCAGGCCCGGAAGTCGTGGTGGCACTGGTGTTGCCGCGTTCCGCCGCCGTGATCGAGGCGATCTTCGGCGTCTTCAAGTCGGGTGCGGCTTACCTGCCGGTGGACCCCGACCAGCCGGTCGAACGCCTCGCCGCGCTGCTGGACGACGCCGATGCAAAGCTGATCATCACCACCCGTGGGCTCGCCGATCGACTGCCCGGCTGGCAAGTCCTGTTCGTGGAGGACATTGTGGACAGTGATGCCGTCCTCACGCCGCCGTCCCCGTCGAACCCCGCCTATGTGCTCTACACGTCCGGATCGACGGGCAAGCCCAAGGGCGTGGTGATCCCGCACTCCGGGCTGGTGAACTTGTTCCACAGCCACCGGGAAACCCTCTACCGCCCGGCCGTGGCCAAGGCCGGCGGGCGACAGCTGAGGGTCGGGCACGCCTGGGCGTTCTTCTTCGACGCCTCCTGGCAGCCGCAGCTGTGGATGCTCGACGGGCACGAGGTGCACGTCGTCGACGACGACACCCGCCGCGACCCGGACCGGCTGGCGGCGGTGGTGATCGACCGCCGGCTCGACTTCGTCGAGCTGACCCCGTCGCACTTCGCCCAGATCGCCGCCGCCGGCGTGATCAAGGACGGCAAGTGCTCCCTCGGCGTGATCGGCGTCGGTGGCGAGGCCGTTCCGCAGCCGCTGTGGGAGACCTTCCAGTCGTTGCCCGGCACGGAGTCGTACAACCTCTACGGCCCGACCGAGGCCACCGTCGACGCCCTCGTCGGCCGAATCCGGGACTCCGAGCGGCCCGTGGTCGGCCGCCCGGTCGCCAACGCCCGCGCCTACGTCCTCGACGATCACCTGAACCCGGTGCCGGTCGGCGTCCGGGGCGAGCTCTACCTCGCCGGCGCCGGGCTGGCCCGCGGCTACCTCGGGCGGCCCGAGCTCACCGCCGAGCGCTTCGTTGCCGATCCCTTTGGTGCGCCAGGGGATCGCATGTACCGCACCGGCGACCTCGCCCGCTGGACGTCCGACGGTCAGCTGGACTACCTCGGTCGTGGCGACGATCAGGTCAAGATCCGCGGCTTCCGTATCGAACCCGCCGAGATCGAGACCGCGCTGGTTCGCCACCCCGATGTGGACCAGGCCTTCGTGATCGTTCGCGAGGACCGCCCGGGGGACAAGCGCCTCGTCGCCTACACCACGCCGGCCGATGTCGACCCACAGGAACTCCGCCGGGCGTTGTCCCGCTCGTTGCCGGAGTACATGGTGCCGGCGGCGATCGTGCCGTTGGATGCCTTCCCCGTCACCCGCAACGGCAAGCTCGACCGTGCCGCCCTGCCCGTGCCCGAACTCGGCGCCGCCGGCCGCGAACCGGTCACGCCGATGGAACGCGCCCTGTGCGAGGTCTTCGCCGAGGTGCTGGGGCTGGGGCTGGAGTCCATCGGCGCCGACGACGACCTGTTCTCCCTCGGCGGCCACTCGATGCTGTTGGTGCTGCTGCGCAACAGGATCGCCGAGCGGGTGGGGGTGGAGGTCCCGATCGCCGAGTTCTTCCGGACGCCGACAGCAGCGGGTTTGGCGGCGTTGGTGGAGGAAAGCCAATGACCCGCAGGGAGGGCTCCATCACAGCCGGCTCATCTCCCGCCCCGACGGTTGCCGCAGGTCAGTCCGCCAAATAAGGTATGCCTAACCTAAGATCTGGCCGAGAGGTGAACATGTCCGTGTTTCAAGGCGCCGGCGGGCTGAGCAGGCGTGGATTCCTGATCGGGGCGGGCGGTGTCGCGGCGACCGTGGTGCTGGCCGCGTGCGGCAACGGCAACGGTGGGGGAGCGGCGGCGTCGACGGGGCCATGGGAGTTCACCGACGACCGAGGCCAGAAGATCACCCGTGACCGGCGCCCGACCCGGGTGGTGGCCTACGTCAGCTCGGCCGCCCCGCTGTGGGACTACGGCGTGCACGCCATCGGCGTCTTCGGACCGCAGAAGACCGCCGACGGCAAGAAGGAGATCCAGGCCGGCAACATCGACCTGGCCGCCGAGACCTCGGTCGGCAACGCCTGGGACGACTTCAGCCTGGAGAAGTTCGCGGCCCTCAAGCCGGACCTGGTCGTCACCGGCCTGTCCGGGGCCAAGCCGACCGACCTGTGGGTCATCCAGAACGACCTCACCGGCAAGGTGGAGAGGGTCGCGCCCATCGTGGCGCTGTCGGAGTACAAGGTCACGCTGCCCAAGGTGATCCAGCGCTACGAGCAGCTCGCCGTGGCGCTGGGCGGCGACGCCAACTCGCCGACCATCACCAAGGCCAAGGCCGACTTCCAGCAGGCCTCCGACGACCTCAAGGCGGCCGTCAAGTCCAAGCCGGGCCTGAAGGTGCTGGCCGTGTCCAGCGACAAGGACAACCTCTACGTCGGCAAGCCGGAGTTCTTCGCCGACCTGTCCTACTACCGCGACCTCGGCCTCGACCTGGTCAACGGCTCCGGCCCCGACGACTACTTCGAGACGCTGAGCTGGGAGCAGGCCGGCAAGTACCCGGCCGACCTCATCCTGTCCGACAGCCGCACCTTCGCCCTGTCCAAGCAGCAGCTGGCGCAGATCCCGACGTGGGCCCAGCTGCCGGCGGTCAAGGCCGGCGCGGTCGCCGACTGGTCGACCGAGCCCCGCTTCAATCCCGTGCTGGCGACTCCGGTCATCCAGAAGCTGACCGAGGTCGTCAAGGGCGCCCGCACCGACATCGCCGCCTGAGGAGACCGCTATGACGAACCCGTTCGAGGATCAGGACGGCACCTATCTGGTGCTGGTCAACGCCGAGAACCAGCACAGCCTGTGGCCGGCGGCAATCGACGTGCCGGCGGGCTGGACCGTGGCTTTCGGCCCGGATGCGCGGCAGGCCTGCCTCGACCACGTCGAGGCGAACTGGACCGACATGAGGCCGAAGTCCCTGGCCGACGCGATGGATTCGTAGCTATTCCGCGTGGGCCTCGCACCCTCTGGCCGGACGACCCGCCGGGAGAATCCCTCCCGGCGGGTCGTCGTGTATTTCAGGCCCTTTGCCCCGACCATGCGGCCCAGAGCGTTGAATACCGGCCGCCGGCGGCCACCAATTCCTCGTGAGTGCCGGTTTCCACGACCGCGCCGGCGTCGAGCACGACAATGCGATCGGACGCCGCGGCCTGGGTGAGCCGGTGGGCCACGACCAATGCGGTGCGGCCTTGCAAAGCCGCGGCGGCGGAGGCCTCGAGAACACGGGAACCGGCGCTGCCGGCATCGGCCGTGGCCTCGTCGAGGATGGCGATGGGCGGGTCGGCCAGCACGAGACGCACCAGGGCCAGCTGCTGGGCCTGGGTCACGGTGAGCTGGTGGCCGCCCTCGCCGACCACGGTGGCGAGGCCCTCGGGCAGACCGTCCACCCAGGACAGTGCGCCGACCGTCGTGAGGGCGTCGCGGAGCTCGGCGTCGGTGGCCGACGGCCGGGCCAGGCGCAGGTCCTCGGCCAGCGGACCGGCGAAGACGTGCACCTCCTGGCTGATCAGCGCCACGGTGCGGCGGATGCCGTCGGGGCCGAGGTCCTCCAGCGGCACGTCGCCGAGCGTGATCGATCCGGCGGTCGGCTGGTGGATGCCGGCGATCAGCTTGGCCAGCGTGGTCTTGCCGGCGCCGCTCGCGCCGACGAGTGCCACTCGCTCGCCCGGGGAGACGGCGATGTCCACGTCCCGCAGCACCGGATGACCGTCCACATAGGAGAAACCGGTGCCCGCGGTCTTCACCGAGGCGTCGACGGGCCGAGCCGGCTCGTGGGGCTCCTCGGCCGGCGGAAGATCGGCCACGCCGATCAGCCGGGCCAGGCTGGCGTTGGCCGCCTGGGCATCGTCGACCAGGGCCAGCGCGGTGGTGATCGGCCCGAACAGGCTGTGGAAGTACAGCGCGGCGGCGGTGGCCACACCGACGGTCGCCAGGTTGGCGCCGACCAGCACAAAGCCCACCGCCAGCACGGCCGACAGCCCGACGAACTCGGCCAGGTTCAGCCGCGCGTAGAACCGCGTGACCAGCCGGATGCCTTGCAGCGCAAGGTTGACGGCGCCTTCGGATCGCTCCCGTACCCGTGCCAGATGTGTGTCGGACAGCCGGAAGGCCCGTACGGTCCGTGCGCCGCCGATCGTGTCCAACAGCTGCTGTTGTTGCGTGCCAACGGCTTCGCGCTGGCTGGCGTACAGCGGCTTGGCCCGCGGCACGTACCACCGCACGGTGTGCAGCTGCACCGGCACGGCCACCAGCGCCGCCAGCAGGAACCGCCAGTCCAGCACGGCCAGCGCGCCGAGGGTCAGCACGACCGTCAGCACCGACCGGCCGAGCTCCGGCAGCGCCTGCCGCACGGCATCGGCGACCACCGACACGTCATTGGTGACCCGGGTGGTGAGGTCGCCGGAACCGGCCTTTTCCAGCTGGTCCAACGGCAAACCGAGGGCACGGGCGACGAACCGCTCCCGCAGCTCGGCCAGGATCGTCTCGCCCAACCGCGCCACCAGCGACATGCCGGCGGCGGTCGCTGCCGCGCCGGCCACAGCGACCAGGACCAACTCCACCACCGGCGTCACCAGCTCGACCGCCGGCCGGCGGCTCGCGACCAGGTCGATGATCCGGCCGAGGAGGGGAGCGGTGAACAGTCCGATCGCCGTAGCGGCGATCAGCATGGCGAACGCGGCCGCGGTGCGGGCCTTGGCCCGGCCGAACAGTTCGCCGACGACGGCGCGAACGCGATGGCCGTCGGCCACGGGAAGAAGTTGACGGGTCACGCCAGCACCGCCGCTCGGTAGTCGGCCCGCGCCGCGAGAACGGCGTGGCTGCCCTGTTCCACTATTCGGCCGTCATCGAGCAGCACGACCCGATCGGTCGTCGCGAGCAGCGCCGGGCTGGTGGTCACGATGATCGTCGTGCGGCCGCGCCGCAGCGCGGCAAGACCGGCCGCGATCCGGGCCTCGGTTACGGTGTCGACCGCGGTGGTCGGGTCGTGCAACACCAACACCGGGGCGTCCACGGCCAGCGCCCGGGCCAGCGCGACCCGCTGCCGCTGCCCGCCGGACAACGACCGCCCGCGCTCGGTCACGGCCGTGGCCACGCCGTTGGGCAGCGCGCTGGCCACCTCGTCGACAGCGGCCGCGGTCAGCGCCTCGTCCACGTACGGACCGGCCGAGATGTTCTCGGTGATCGTGCCGGGGAACAGGTCCGCGTCGTGCGAGGCAACGAGAACTACCTCGCGCACCCGACTCTTCCCTGGACAGATCCACCGAGTCCACCGACACCGTGCCC
>NZ_KK037166.1:1588967-1609175 GCF_000568255.1 Kutzneria sp. 744 | reverse complement strand
GGGGTGTGGGGCGCGAGCCCCGCAGAACACCATGAGAGCGAGGTGTGCCAGCGCTTTCCGCTGGCACACCTCACCCGTCAACTCGCTCTCAATGCGCGGCCTGGAAACGGGCGACCAGGTCGGACGGGATGCGGCCCCGATCGGAGATCTGCGCGCCCTGGCTGCGCGCCCATTCGCGGATGGCCTGGTTCTGCGCCTTGTCGCCGGTGCGACCGGCGGGCTTGCCGATCGTCGCCCGCTGCTTGCGGCCGCCCACCCTGCGTGCGTTGTCCACATAGGTCGACAGCGAATCGCGGAGTCGTTTTGCGTTCGCCGACGACAGATCGATGCTGTACTCGACGCCGTCGAGGCCGAATGCGACGCTCTCCGCGGCAACGCCACCGTCCATATCGTCGACGAGTTCGACGATCGTCTTCTGTGCCATCGTTGCTCCACCTGACGTACGACCTATTTACCGGGCTCATTCCCACCGTATCGCATGCATGGCGGTTTTGGCGGGGTGGCGCGCGCCGAATACCTCGGATAGGTGCATGTGCGTGTCACTTGTTATGCGCCATTCGACGCCCCTTATTGCCGCCGGCAGGTCGCTCGACTATGTTGGTATACCAGATACCAGGCAGAGAGGGTTGCCATGCTGGAGGACGTCAAGCGGGCGCTGCGCTCCGTGGTGATGATCACCGTCACCCCGTTCGACGCGGCCGGAGAGGTGGACGGCCCCGCTTACCGGTCGGTGCTGCGCCGCACCCTCGACGCGGGGATCGACGTGGTCACGCCGAACGGCAACACCAGCGAGTTCTACTCGCTCACCGCCGCCGAACGGGACCACGCCCTGGACCTGACGGTGGCCGAGGCCGCCGGCCGGGCGCTGGTCGTCGCCGGGGTCGGCTACGACGTGCGGACCGCCGCCGACTCGGCGCGCACGGCCCGAGCGGCCGGGGCGCAGGCAATCATGATCCACCAGCCGGTGCACCCGTACCTGTCGGCCGAAGGCTGGGTCGACTACCACCGGGCCGTCGCCGACGCCGTGCCGGAGCTGGGCGTCGTCTGCTACCTGCGCAGCCCCCACATCCCGGCCGGCGCGCTGGCCGAACTGGCCCGCGTCGCCCCCAACTTCGTCGGCGTCAAATACGCCGTGCCGGACCCGGTGGCCTTCGGCCAGGCCGTCACGGTCGTCGAGGACGCCGCCGGCGCCGACCGGCTGGTGTGGATCTGCGGGCTGGCCGAGACCTGGGCCCCGTTCTTCTGGCCCGTCGGCGCCCAGGGCTTCACCTCCGGCCTGGCCAACGTGACGCCCGGCCTGTCGCTGGAGCTCCTCGTCGCCCTCCAGACCGACAATCGCCCCGCCGCGACCGCGCTGTGGCGCCGGCTCAAGCCGTTCGAGGACCTCCGCGCCGCCAAGGGCAGCGCCGACAACGTCTCCGTCGTCAAGGAGGCCCTCGCCCAGCTCGACCTGTGCACCCGCACCGTGCGGCCACCGATCAGCGAGCTTCCGACGGCCGGCCGGGCCGAGGTGTCGGCCTGGCTGAAGTCGGCGGGCTAGCTGTTCTTGGTTCGGCGAAAGGAGAATCGCGGCCGGCGCGGCTCCGGAGCCTGAGCCGGCACAGGTTCCGGGATCGGGGCCGCCGGCTCCGGGGCGGCGGGCTTCTCGGTGAACAGGCTGATTCCGCCGTGAATGGTGTCGGCCTGGATCACCCGGCCGTTGACGTCGCCGATGACGGTGTTGTTCGCCTTCGGCCGCGCGGGCTTCGGGCCGAACAGCACCTCCGGCCACAGTGCTTCGAGCTGGTCGGCGAAGTCTTCGCTTTCCTCGTGGGCGGCGCCGAGCCCCGCGGCCAGCGCCTCGCCCAACTGATGTCCGTCGGCGCCCACTCTGGCCGCGTCCAACGCTTCCGACAGCGCGGGCACGGTCCGGACCAGCTCTTCGAGGCGGCCCAGGGCCGCCGAATCTCTCGCCCCGCGGTTGACCAACTCGGCCGCGACGGACAGCATCCACATGTCACTCATGATCGAACCCCCCCAGGTCGGGGGCCAATCTAGCCGACGACCTCCACCGCGCGCTGCCCGGACAGCTCGATGTGTTGCCGTGTGAGGCGTTGCGCCGACTCGGCGTCGCCGGCCTCGACGGCCTTGAGGATGCGCTCGTGCTCCACGTGCTCCTCGCGCCAGGTGGGCCAGTGCGGCCACAGCAGGCTGACGGCGGCCAGGGCGGCCAGATCCCGCACGCTGTCCAGGGTCGTGATCACGAACTCGTTGCCGCAGCCGGCATACAGCGCGCGGTGGAAGTCCCGGTTGGCCACGCTCAGCTCGCCGTGGTCGACGTTGTCGAGATTGGCGCCCGACCGAGCCAGGGCCGCCCGCGCCTGGGCCACGTGAAGGGGCAGACCCAGCCGGGTCGTGGCGGCCACCGCCCACGGCTCCAGCAGCAGCCGCACTTCCTGGATCTTGCGCAGGTCGTCGCCGTCCAACAGCCGCACCGACGTGCCGCGGCTGGGCGTCAGCACGACCAGGCCGCCGGCCGCCAGCATGATCAGCGCTTCCCGCACCGGCGTCTTGGACACGCCCAGCTCGGCCGCCAGCCGCCGCTCCACCAGCGTGTCCCCGGGCCGGATCCGGCCGGCCAGAATCGCCGACCGGATCGACTCCGCCACCAGGTCGGCGCGGCTGGACACCGGGCTGAGCGGGCTCAGCCCGAGCGACGGCAGCGTCGGACGGGGCTCGGACACCTCAGAACCGGAGCAGCCGCTTGCGCCGGGTGGCCAGCGCCTGCACGGCCCGCTTCCGCTCGTCCCGCAGCTTCTCGATCACCGGGATGTCCAGCGGCGCCAGCGGCTCGCCGACCGCCCAGCTCAACAGCAGGTCCGCGAACGCCGGGTTGCGGGCCAGCACCGGGCCGTGCATGTACGTGCCGACGACGCGACCGGCGTAGGCCCCGTCGCCGCCGTCGCCGTTGCCGGTCCCGTAGACGACCTTGGACAGCGGCCGGGCCTGTGGCCCCACCTGGGTGTGCCCCTGGTGGTTCTCGAAGCCGGTCATCGACGCCTGCAGCAGCGCCGGGTCGGGCGTGGTCAGCAGCTCGCCGACGGCCCGAGACCAGGTGCCGGCCGTGGTCCGCACGTCCAGCAGGCTCAGGCCCCGGTGCGTGACGCCGTCGGTGCCGGTGAAGTCGTGGCCCAGGATCTGCAGGCCGGCGCAGATGGCCAGCACGACAGCGCCGCGCGAGGCCGCCTCCTGCATGCCGGGATTGGCGGTCAGGTGCGCGACGGCCAGCGTCTGCGCCCGGTCCTCGCCGCCGCCGAGCAGGTAGAAGTCCAGCGAGTTGGGCACGGTCTCGCCGACCGCGAGGTCCACGATCTCGGACCGGTACCCGCGCCACTCCAGCCGCTTGCGCAGCACGGTGGCGTTGCCCGAGTCGCCGTAGGTGCCCAGCACGTCCGGCAGCACCAGGCCGATGCGCACGACAGAGTCACGAACCATTGCTCAACCCCGTCTTCAGGTCCCGGAACGCGGTGTAGTTGGCGACGAGCTCGACCGCGCCGGGCGCCACCGAGTCGATCGCCTGGTACGGGTCGGGCACGTGGGTGTGCTTGACATCGGCGTAGGTCAGCCGCACCGCGAGGTCGGCCGACCGCTCGCCGGTGGCGATCACCGTGCGGCCCTGCAGCCGCTCGAACGGCACGTCCCACAGCCACGACTTGTCCCGGCCGTCGGCCTCGCGGCCGTTGATGGCGATGATCACCGGGTGGTCCGGGCTCTTGGCCAGCAGCGGCAGCGTCTCGGCCCAGCCGGCCGGGTTCTTGGCCAGCAGCAACCGCACCACGCGCTCGTTGCGGGTCAGCGTGGTGTACCGGCCGCCGACGCCGGTGATGGTGCGGATCCGCTCCAGCGCCGGCCGCAGCGGCACGCCCAGGTGGCTGGACGCGGCCAGGGCCAGGGTGGCGTCGGCCTCGTTGGCGCTGCCCGGCAGGCGCAGGGCCAGCTCGAAGGACTCGCCGGTCGGGCTGGTCATCTTGCCGTCGGCCACCGACCAGGTCGGCGTCGGACGGGCGAAGCCGCAGTCGCAGTACCAGTCGGTGGCGCCGCCGTGCACCCGCATGCCGCAGCGCGGGCACGAGGTCGAGTCGCCGCGCCAGTTGCCGCCAGCGCTCACCCAGATCGTGGTGTCGGCGTCGATGGCGGCCGAGGTGACCAGCACGTCGTCGCAGTTGGCGATGACGGTGGTGTTGCGCAGCCGGGCGATGGCGGTGCGCAGGTTGCGCTCGGTGTGGCGGACCTCGCCGACCCGGTCCATCTGGTCCCGGCTCAGGTTCAGCAGCACGATCACCGCCGGCTGCACGGCGTCGGAGATCTTCGGCAGGTAGTTCTCGTCGATCTCCAGCACGCCCACCGGCGCCGTCTGGTCGGTCGACAGCGCGGCCACCAGCCCGTCGGGCATGTTGGCGCCGCTGTGGTTGGTGGCCACCGGCGCGATCACGCTCATCGCCTTGGCCAGCATCATGGTCGTGGTGGTCTTGCCGTTGGTGCCGGTGACCAGCGCGACGGTGCGGTCCTTGCACAGCCGGGCCAGGGCGTGCGGGTCCAGCGCCAGCGTCACGCGGCCGCCGATGATGCCGCCGGCGCGGCCGGTGGCCTTGGACAGCTTGGCCGCCAGGTTGCCGGCGGCGACCGCCGCCGCGGTACGGGTCGGCAGCTCCCCGTTCAGGTGGCTGGACGACACGTCCAGGCCGGCGTTCGTGGAATCCATCAGCCACCCATCATCACGACAGCAAGATCTTAAGCAGTTCTCAGACTACGTGTTTCAGGACGTGCCACCACAACGGGGGTTGTGTCCTCGGCGCCCCGACACGGCGAGGGCCCGCTTGACACCATGGTGCCATGCGGGCCCCGCGAAACCCGGCGTCCGTGCGCCGGACACGCCCCGTTCGTCACGCCCGGACGGTCATCCACTTCCGCATGGAGTGCTCGACCAGGGTGATCAGCGTCTGCTTGGTCGACTCCCGGTTGCGGGCGTCACACGTCACGATCGGCACCGACTGGTCGATCGTGAGCGCGTCCCGCACGTCGTCGATCCGGTGGTGCAGCATGCCGTCGAAGCAGTTCACCGCCACCACGTACGGCAGCTGCCGGTCGTCGAAGAAGTCGATCGACGCGAACGCGTCGGCCAACCGCCGCGTGTCCACCAGCACCACCGCGCCGATCGCCCCGCGCACCAGGTCGTCCCACATGAACCAGAAGCGGTGCTGACCGGGCGTGCCGAACAGATACAGAATCAGGTCGCTGTCCAACGAGACACGACCGAAGTCCATCGCGACCGTCGTGGTGACCTTGTTCGGCGTCGCCGAGAGATCGTCGACGCCGAGGCTGGCCTCGGTCATCACCGCCTCGGTCGTCAACGGCACGATCTCGGACACCGACCCGACGAAGGTCGTCTTGCCGACACCGAACCCGCCCGCGACCACGATCTTGGCCGACGTCGTCGCCTGCCGGGCGACCTGCGCGCCCCGGCCCTGTCCTGATTCCACTCGGCTCCAGCCCTCTAGAACCGCCGCGTCGCGCTCATCGGCGCACCGCGGCCAACTGCAACTGCGCCCGCAGCTCGGGGGTGAGCTGAGAGCCGACCCGTTCCACCAGCCTGGCCATGGCGTACCCGACCAGTCCGATCTCGCAGCCGGGCGCCGCGAGCACGGCGAGGCACGACCCGTCGCTGATGGACATCAGGAAAAGATACCCGCGCTCCATTTCGACGACCGTCTGGTTCACCGTTCCGGCGTCGAACACCCGCGCCGCGCCCGCCACCAGGCTCACCAGACCCGACGAAACCGCAGCCAGTTGCACCGCGCGGTCCCGCGGCAGGCCCTCTGTCGCGCACAGCACGAGACCGTCGGCGGAGACCACCACGGCGTGCGCGACACCGGCGACCCGGTCCACGAAGTCGTCGATGAGCCAGCTGAAGTCGGTCAGCTGCTGATCGGGTGACTGGCCTTCGGCCGACTGGTCGGTCTGTTGGTCGGACGGGGAACTCACGACTGCTCCTTGCCTTGCTCGGGTGGCGGCCCGAAGGTCGTCGGCTGGGTGTAGCCGGCGTCGATGGCCTCGTCGGGGGCGGCCGTCGGGGCGGAGTGCCGGCCGAGGCTGACACCGTGCTGGTAGGTGGACATCCGGGCCCGCAGCGCGTCGGGGGAGCGGCGCGGCAGCGCCGGCGCGACGGCGGCCTGCGGCCGTGGCGTGGCCGAACCCGGCACGAGCTGCGACTTCGGCACCCGCTTGGGCAGCCCGGCGTCGGTGACGGCGTCCGGCTCCTTGGCCAGCACCGTGTTGGCCAGGGCCCAGCCGTCGTCGCCCGCGGAGTGCCAGCCGTTGGCGGCCCCATTGGTCATCCCAGTGGTGGCCCGCTTGGTCGTCACGGTGGCCGGTTCTTCGTCCTCGGCGCGCGGCTCCGGCACCGCGTGGTCCTCGGTCTCCGACGTCGCGTCGTCCTCAGGGACGTCCTGAGGGGCCTTCTCAACGGGCTTGTCGACGGCCTTGTCGGCGCTCTTCTCGGCGTCGCCGGGCACCTCGAACCACTGCGAGAGCACTTCCTGGTAGATCGGCAGCCGCTCGGTCGGCGGGTCGTCGTAGTCGAAGCGGCGCTGCGGCGTCGGCCACGGCTCCACGCTGCTGGCCGGCGTCACCTCGGGCTCGGCCGGCGGCGTCTTGCGGCGCGGCGCGAACAGGTCCACCGACTCGGTGACACCCGGCTCCGCCGGCTGGTTGGTGACGATCGGCGACACCTGGCCCGGCACCCACTTGGGCAGGCCGACGATGTCCTGCGGCAGGTCCGGCTCGGGCAGGGGAGTGCGCTGGGTGGCCGCGGCGGCCACGGTCGGCGGCGCCGCGGGCGGCGGGGGCACGGCGTCGGCCCGGTCGACCAGCGTGGCCGGGATGACCACGTGCGCGTCACGCCGCCCTCGATGTCGGCGTTGTCCCGCAGCCGAACCTTGATGTCGTGCCGCTTGGCCAGCTGCGCCACCACGTACAGGCCCATCTGGCGGGAGGCGGTCACGTCCACCTCGCCCGGATCGGCCAGCCGCTCGTTGGCCGCCGCCAGGTCGGGCTCCTGCATGCCGACGCCGCGGTCGTGGATCTCGATGGCCAGCTCGCCGCGCCGCATCTTGGCCGACCGCACCGTGACCTTGCTGGTCGGCGGCGAGAAGGCGGTGGCGTTGTCGAGCAGCTCGGCGATCAGGTGCGTGATGTCGTTGACGGCCCGGCCCTGGATGGTCAGGTCCGGCGCCGGCGCGATCTGCACCCGGGCGTACTTCTCGACCTCGGACATGGCCCCGCCGAGCACGTCGGAGACCAGCACCGGCCTGGTCACCCGGCGGGTCAGCGTGGTGCCGGCCAGCACCAGCAGGTTCTCGCTGTTGCGGCGCATCTGCGTGGCCAGGTGGTCCAGCTCGAACAGGCTGGCCAGCTGGTCCGGGTCCTGCTCGTCCTGCTCCAGCCGGTCGATCACGCCGATCTGCCGCTCGACCAGCGCCTGGCTGCGCCGGGACAGGTTGACGAACATCGCGTTCACGTTGCCGCGCAGCGCCGCCTGCTCGCTGGCCAGCCGCACGGCCTCCCGCTGCACCGCGTCGAAGGCCCGGGCGACCTGGCCGACCTCCTCGGTGGTGTGCACCGGGACCGGCTCCACGGCCTCGCCCTCGGCCTCACGGTCACGCATGATCCGTTCGATGGCCGCGGGCAGCTTGGTGCGGGCCACTTCCAGCGCGCTGCGGCGCAGCACCCGCAGCGGGATCAGCATCGAGCGGGCCACGAACGCCGTGACCGCCAACGCGATCAGCAGCGCCACGATGACCAGGGCGCTGTCCCGGAACGCGGCGCCGCGGGCGGCCCCGATCAGGGTGCGCACCACGGATTGGGCCTGCTGCTGGATCTGTCCGACGACCCGGGTGAACAACGCGGCCGTGGTGCTGGACAGCGCCTGGACGTCGGCCGGCCGCACGGTGATCGCGCCGCCGCCGTCACCGGACTGCACGAGGGCCAACTGCACCACGCGGTTGCGCTCGTCGACGTCCGGACCGCTGATGGTGTCCTGCGCGAGCTGGCGGTTGTCGGCGCCGGCGGTGTTGGTGAAGTCCTCCATGTCGGAGGCGAACCGGGCCTGCGCGGCCCGCAGCTGATCGGCCAGGTCGGGCGCGAACTGCTTGTGCAGCGTGGCGGAGACCACGAGCGTGCCCTGCAGCCGGAGCTGCTCCTTGGCGTCGGTCAGCGTCTGCACCGAGGTGTCCAAAGGGGACAGCAGAGGGTGGCTCACGTTCGTGGCGGCGACCCGCACGATCTGGATCAGCGAGTCGATGACCTCGGTGTAGGTGGTCAGCGCGGCGACGTCCGGCAGCCGCGTGGTGACCGCGCTGTTGCGCAGGGCGGAGAGCTGGTCGAGCTGCTCAAGGCCCTTGTCGACCGCGTCTCCCACCGGCCCCGACACGGTCGCCCGATCGTCGCGCAAGGTGTCGACGGCCGTGTCCACCGGGCCGAACTTCGGTGGCTGGTCGACCCGTCCGGCCGCGATGTAGGCCACAACCGAGTCACGCTCGGCCTGCAACAGGTCGACCACCGTGGCCGCCTGGCCGGCCACCGCCAACTGGTGGCGGTCGTCGCCGTACTGGCGGGCGTCGTCGAGCTGGCTGGACAGCCGCAAACCCGCCAGCGTCAGCGTGCTCAGCGCCGGCACCAGCAGGATGACCACCAGCTTGCGGCCCAGTTTCCAGTTGCGCAGCCGCCATCCCGCGCCGGAATCGCGGCTTTTGTCGGGATGAGCGGAGCCGCGCCGTTCGGACTCAGCCTCGTCGGCCGGACCATGCACGGTCAGCACTCCCCCAAGGTCACTTCGGTCCATCGCCGAAGGTGGATCTTGGAGGGCGAGAGGCTCATTCCGTACCGCCGATCGGAGTACTGGGCACGACAGTCACGTGCATGGTGGTGCCTTCGGGGCAATGTGATCAAGCGTTTGGAGGTCTGGACGCCGGTGGTGTCCGCTCGGGATGATCCTGCACCGTGAAGGTGCGGTGACGGCTCGTAGCGGGACTGGTGCCGAGGGATGGGAAAAATTGGCACCTACCTCAAACCCTCACTCCGTCGGGTGTCATCCGCGTCCATGATTGAATCACGCACGGTGTTCGATCGGCTACGGTGATCCCCGTTCCGGGCCGGTTGTGCCCGTGAATGGGTCATTCCCTTCACAACCGCACCCCGAGTACCGCTCAACACTGTTGATTAAAGGAGAGTCCGCCGATGGCCACCCGCGCCACTCGATGGGCTGCCGTGATCGCCGTCACCGCCATGACCGCGAGCGGATGCAGCCTGCTCAACGGTGGCGGCGCCGACACATCGGCGCCCGCCGCTGGCCACCAGAAGATCAGCGTCGGCATCATCGCCACGGTCGATGACGCACCGGTAAAACTGGCCCAGGCCAAGGGTTACTTCACCGAGGAGGGCCTCGACGCCGACGTCAAGGTCTATCCGTCGGTGCAGCAGACCATGCCGGCCCTGCAGTCCGGCGAGATCGACGTCACGCTGATGAACTACGTGTCCTTCTTCCAGGCCGAGGCGGCCAAGACGCTGGACGCCAAGGTCGTCTCCGACGCCTACCAGGGCACCCCCGACTCGCTGGTGCTGCTGGCCAAGCCCGACTCCGGCATCCGCACGCCCAAGGACCTGGCCGGCAAGAAGGTCTCCGTGCACTCCAAGGGCAACATCGTGGAGCTGCTGATCAAGGCCGTGCTGCAGGACAACGGCGTCGACCCCACCTCCGTCAACTACCTCGAGGTGAAGTTCCCTCAGATCCCCGCCGCCCTGGCCAACGGCCAGATCGACGCCGGCGGCGACCTCGAGCCGTACATCACTCAGGGTGAGCAGCAGTTCGGCGTGCAGCCCACGTTCAAGATCGTGACCGGCGCCACGGACAACATTCCGCTGTCCGGCTACGTGGCGTCGGCCAAGTTCATCGGCGCCCACGCCGACGTCGTGGCCAAGTTCCAGAAGGCCATGGTCAAGGCCCAGAAGGCCGCCGCCGACCGCAGTTCCATCAGCTCCGTGCTGCCGGACCTGACCGGCGTCGACAAGCAGACCTCCTCGCTGCTGAAGCTGGGCGTGTTCCCCACGTCGGTGGACGCCACCCGGTTGCAGCGCGTGGTCACGTTGATGAAGACCTACGGCTACCTTCAGCAGTCGATGGACGTGAGCACGCTCGTGTTGCCCACGCCGAACAGCTGATGTCGCTGGTCCGCAAACTGGTCGGTCTGGTCGGCTTCCTGCTCGTGTGGGAGGCCGCCAGCCGGCTTTCGCTGGTCGACCCGCGAGTGCTGCCGCCGCCGTCGGACGTGTTGGTGCGCTTCGGTTTGCTGTTCACCGACCGGAGTTTCGTCGCCGGCGCCATCTCCACCGTGCTGTCGTGGTCGATCGCCCTGGTGTGCGCCTGGGTGGTCGGCCTCGTGTTGGGACTGGTGCTGGGGTCCGTGCCCTTGTTGCGGCTGATCAGCATGCCGGTGGTGGAATTCCTGCGACCGTTGCCCGCGGTGGCCCTGATTCCGTTGGCCATCGCCCTGTTCGGCACCGACGCCCAGACCAAGATCACCCTGGCCGCGTTCGCCGCGACCTGGCCGATCCTGCTCAACACCAGCTACGCGCTCGGGGAGGTCGACCCCCGGCTGCTGGAGACCGCCCGGTGCTTCCGGGTCAGCCGGTGGCGGGTGTTGACCGGCGTGACCCTGCCCAGCATCGGGCCGTTCGTCGTGACCGGCGTGCGGATCTCCGCCTCCATCACGCTGATCGCCATCGTCGGCACCGAGTTCCTGGCCGGCGGCAGCATCGGACTGGGGCAGTACGCGTTCCTCCAGGGCACCAGCGGCGGTCGAATGGACGTCGTGCTGGCCGCCACCGTGTTCGCCGGGCTGTTCGGTTGTCTGGTGAACGCCGGATTCCTGACGGTGCAACGCCGTTGGGTGTCATGGGGGAGTGTCTCATCCAGTGGGGCAGAGGTGGCCGCGTGAATGCCTGGATCCGCGCCGGCGTTCTCTTCTGCGCGCTGCTGGTGTGGCAATGGGTTACCGTCGAGGTCGGCAATCCGTACTTTCCGCCACCCCTGCGAGTCGCCGAGGCGGCCGTTCGGCTGTGGCCCTCCCACCATTTCGCCGCCGATGTGCTGCCCAGCCTGCTTCGGGTCCTCGGCGGTTGGGCCGCGGCTTCCGTGCTGGGCATTGTCATCGGCGTGCTGCTAGGCCGTTCCCGCGCCGCCGCCGACTACTTCGAGTTCGTGTTCACGTTTCTGCGCACCCTGCCGCCGCCCCTGCTCGTGCCGGTGTTCATGCTGATCTTCGGCATCAGCACCGAGATGGAGGTGGCGACCATCGTGTTCGGCTCCGTGTGGCCCGTGCTGCTCAACTCTGTCGACGGTGCCCGGTCCGTCGATCCCGTCATGGCCGACACTGCCCGCGTGTTCCGGCTTTCCCGTGCCCGCTGGCTTTTCGGCGTCGTGCTGCCGGCCGCCGGTCCGAAGATCTTCGCCGGCCTGCGGGTCAGCCTGTCCATCGCCCTGATCCTCATGGTCATCGCCGAGGTCGTCGGCGCCACCAGCGGCATCGGTTACCAGCTCGGCACCGCCCAGGGCGCGTCCGACCTGCCCGGGATGTGGTCGTGGATCGCGTTGATCAGCCTGCTCGGCTATCTACTCAACAGGGGGTTGCTCGCCGTGGAGCACAGGGCGCTGGTCTGGAGCCGGCCGTGAGCATGCTCGAAGTGACCGGGCTCGGTCACACCTACGGTTCCGTCGACGCCGTCTCGGATGTGTCCTTCGCCGTCGAGCCGGGGGAATTGGTCTGCATCGTCGGGCCTTCCGGCTCCGGCAAGTCCACCCTGTTGCGCTGCATCGCCGGCCTGTTGCCCGCCTCCCGTGGCGACGTCTTCCTGCACGGCGACCGCGTCTCCGGCGTGCCGTCGGATCTCGCCGTCGTCTTCCAGGACTACAGCCGCTCCCTGTTGCCGTGGCGGACCGTCTTCGGCAACGTCGAGTTCCCGTTGCGGGACCGTGGTCTGTCCACTGTGGAACGCCGCTCGCGCGTCGAGGAGGCCTTGGCGTGGGTCGGTCTCTCCGGTGCCGCCGGCAAGCACCCTCATGAGCTCTCCGGTGGCATGCAGCAACGGGTCTCCATCGCCCGTGCCTTGGCGTATCGCCCCGCTTTGATGCTCATGGACGAGCCCTTCGCCTCCGTGGACGCCCAGACCCGTGCCGACCTGGAGGACCTGGTTTTGAAGGTTCGTTTGGAGGCTGGCATGACCGTTCTCCTTGTCACCCATGACATCGACGAGAGCGTCTACCTGGCCGACCGGGTGCTGGTCCTGTCGCCTTCGCCCGCTACCGTCGTCGAGACGTTGAAGGTCGATCTGGCCTCGCCTCGTGACCAGATCACTACCCGGGGGAGTGAGTCCTTCGTGCGACTGCGCACCGAGATCGCCCGCCTAATCCGGCGGTAGGCGGTGGAGCTCTTCGACATCGCCGAGGAGTTGCTGCCCGGCGTCGATCTCTCTTCGGCCTTCGTCGCCGTGGACGGCAACGTCCATGACGTCCTGCTCATCCCCGACGTCGCCGCCGTCCGCGTCAGCCGTCGTCCCCTGGCCGCCTCTTCGATGCCCCGCCGCGTCGAGGTCTTGCGCCAGTTGGCTTCCGCCGGTCTGCCCTTCCAGATCCCTGAACCTTTGACCCCCGTCACCATGTTCGACTCCCGTGCCGCCGTCGCCGTCTCTTGGGTCGGCGGCACCGCTTTGCCCGAGGGTGTCGGCTCTCCCGCCCAGATCGCCGAGGTCTTGGACGCCGTCCGCTCCGTTCCTTTGACACCCTCCCTCTTGGCTGCCCTCGACTCTCGCGCCGAAGGTCCTTCTTGGTCCACCGTCATCGAGTCCGTCATCGTTCCTCTGCTCCCTCCCCGTTGGCAGGCCGACGTTCTTGGCCGCTTGTCTGACGCCCTCGCTCTACCCGCCGTTCCCGATTCCTTGGTGCATGGCGACCTCGGCGGCTCCAACGTCCACTACTCGCCCGACGGCAAGCTGCTCGGCATTCTCGACTGGGACATGGCCATGCCCGGTGACCCCGCCATCGATGCCGCCTTGATGTCTTGGCACGGCTGGGAAACCGTCCGTCAGGCCGTCTCTCCCGTCTCCTACCACCGTGCCCGCACCTGGGACTGCCTGCTCGGCGTCGGCCACCTCGTCGCCACCATGAACGGCCGCCCCATGACCAGCCCCTCCGGCTTCGTCACCGCCGTCCTCCCGTGGCTAGAACAGAACCCCCGCGAGTCACGCCCTCAGACCCCCTGAATGTAGGTTTCGGGCAGCCCTCCTTCACCGTAAGTCGTTGCGCCCCAACGCTTTTCACTCGTTAGTGATTCGAGTCGATCATACCTCGCGCGTAAACTCGCAGGTATGAACCGAAGTCGCTCGCATGATCGAATGCGAGCGCGAGATCCGCCGCCTGCAGGCCGAGCAACTCCGCCTCATCGCCCCCCTCGACGTCGACGAATGGACCGCCCACGACATCGGCCCCGCCCTGCAACTCTCTCCGTCCAACGCCTCCGACCGCGTCAAATGGGCCCGGGTCTTGCACGACGAGCACCCCACCGTCTGAGACGCCCTGCACGCCGGCATCATCTCCGAGCGCTCCGCCCACGCCCTCATCGACCCCACCGAGTACTACCCACCCGAACTCGCCCACCGCGCCATCGCCAAGACCCTCGAAACAGCAGCAGGCCGCTCCCCGCAGCAGCTCCGCCGGTCCTGCCAGGCCCGGTTGCAGCGCGCCGACCCCGCCATCCACCTGCAACGGCGCGACGCCGCCCGCCGCAGCCGCACAGTCGTCCTGTTCGACGCCCAGGACGGCCTCGGCGTCGTCTCCTGCTCCCAGCCCATCGAGATCGCCCACGCCATGTACGCCACGATCGACCGTCTCGCCGCCCACGAACCGAAGAACGGTCGCACCCTCGACGAGATCCGCGCCGACGTCATGGCCGGTTTGATCCTGGAGGACCCCAAGACCGCTGGGCTGAAGCCCTTGATCCAGGTCACCGTCCCCCTCACCGCCCTGTTGGGCGTCGACGAACGCCCCGGCACGCTCGCCACCGGCCAACTCATCCCCGCACCCGTGGTGCGGGAGTTGATGTCCCACCCCGGCACCCTGTTCCACCGGTTGTTGACCGACCCCGCCGGACACCTCGTGGAGTACACCCCGAAGCTGTACCGCCCCAACACCGCCCTCGACCGCTTCCTCCGCGCCCGCCACCACACCTGCGTGATGCCCTGCTGCTCACACCCCTCGCGGAGCTGCGACATCGACCACGCCACCCCCTGGCCCGTGGGGGAGTCGACCGCCACCAACATGGCACCGCTCGATCGACGGCATCACCGCTACAAGGTGCGCCGTGAGGCGCTTGTTCACCGAACGGAGGTGAAAGACCTCCGTCGCCGTCCTGTCACGAAAGGACGGTCGAAGCTGAGGGCAGTCGGGTTCCCGTAGGGAGTGCAGGGGATTCGACGGGAAGCAGCCCTGACAAAGGTGGGACACGCTAGCACTGCCAGATGGCGTGGGCCTGTTGAGCGAGACGAGAAGGTATACGCGAGAAACCAGTGTTTGATTCCTCGTTATGTGGAGCCGGCTCGAAACCTGGTGGATCTGGGCCGGTACTACGGTGCCCGCCGTGCTCGATTGTTACTGCGCGGTGGCCGTCCGCTGTCACACCCGGTGGCGTCGGGCAGTCCATGCCGAATTGTTCGTGGCGTAGGCATTGAGGCCGTCGGGGTAGAGCTGGGTGCCTCACTCGTCGATCGGTGACAAGTGAACACGGGAACCACCCCGCATCCCCTCCCTCTAGGGTTCCAGTCAGGAACCGGGAAGGGAAGGCACACTGCCTGCCGATGGTGTCGGGGTGGGGCGGAGCTCTCGTAGTAGTCCGAGCCGGGGAAAGCCCGGCGCATGGCGAAGGAGAGCAGTGGGTCAGCAGAGGAGATATGGTCATGCCGGAAGACGCGCCGGTGAACATCGGCGCCATGCTGCGCACACCCTGTCGGGCGGAGCGGCGGGTACTGGGTATTCAAACGAAGCTGCACAGTTGGGCCAAGGCCGACGTGGGTCGTCGGTTCGATGATCTGTACAACCTCGTGGCGGATCCGGCGTTCCTCGTGACAGCGTGGACTCGGGTTCGGGAGAACAGAGGGTCACGGACCGCGGGGGTCGACGGGCGCACAGCCCGATCGATCACCGAGTCCGCTGGTGGTGTGGAAGGGTTTCTGGAGGGCCTGCGCACGCAGTTGAAAGCGCGGACTTTCCGGCCCGTTCCTACGCGGCGACGCGCAATCCCCAAAGGAAAGGGCAAGGTTCGATATTTGGGGTTACCCGCCGTGGCGGACCGGGTGGTCCAGGCCTGCCTCAAGCAGGTGCTGGAGCCGATCCTGGAGACGGATTTCTCCTCGTCCAGTTATGGGTTCCGGCCGGGACGACGGGCACAGGACGCGATCGAGGACATTCGCCACAGCGCCCACTTGGGATACGAGTGGGTGTTCGAGGGTGATATCGCCTCGTGCTTCGACGAGATTTCGCATACGGCCCTGATGGACCGGTTGCGGAAGCGAGTCGGGGACAAACGGGTCCTGGCGTTGGTGAAATCGTTCCTGAAGGCCGGGGTGCTGGGTGAGGACGGGATCGGCCGGGACACCCTTGCGGGAACTCCCCAGGGCGGTATCTTGTCGCCGCTTTTGGCCAATCTCGCCCTGACTGTCCTCGACGACTATTTCGACACGCGATGGATGGCGCATGGCTCAGAAGCGGGCCGGCGGCGCTATCGGCGGCGCGGAGGTGCGACGTATCGCCTCGTCCGCTATGCCGATGATTTTGTGATCCTGGTGTACGGGTGTCGGGAGCACGCCGAGGCGCAGTGGGAGGAGGTGGGCGACGTGTTGTCCGAAGTCGGCCTGCGGCTGGCTGTGGAGAAAACACGCGTTGTCCACATTGACGAGGGGTTCGACTTCCTTGGGTTCCGCATCCAGCGGCACCGCCAGTGGGGAAGCGACCGCCGGTTCGTCTACTTGTATCCGTCGGCCGAGTCCATGGCGAAGGTTCGACGGAAAGTGAAGGCGGCCAGCGACAAACGGGTCACGAACCAGTCCGCGAGCGTGACGATGAACAGGTTGTCGGCGCTCACACGTGGATGGTGCCTGTACTTCCGGCACGGTGCTTCCGCTGCCGCCTACCAGGACCTGCGCGACTTCCTGTGGCGCAGAACGTGGATATGGCTGCAGAAGAAGCATCCAAAGAAGGGGCGGAAGTGGATTGTCGAGCGGTACTACCGTCCTGGATGGTGGCCCTCGGCAGGCGCGGAGAAGTTGTTCGATCCGGGGTCGATGAAGATTGAGCGTCATCGCTACCGGGGCAACAAGATACCTACCCCGTGGTCCCACGCGACCGCGCCGGTCATGGCCTGACCGACTCATGGAGAGCCGGATGCGTTCACCGCACGTCCGGTTCGGGCGAGCGGTCGGGGGAAACGACCGTCCGAAGAGGACGGAACCGCGCCCCCGGCCGACTCGCACCACGCCACCAACACCGAAGGCGCCATCGCCAAGGACGGCACCACCACCATGACAACCCGATGGGGCCTGACCTACGTCACCACAGAGCCGTTGGATGAGCCCCGCTCTAAAGGCGGACTGGGGGCACTCGCCTTACCGGCCAACCACGGCCGGAGACCTTCGCGCCAGCGGGACCGCTGCCGCGACCACAACGGCAAGTCCCTGTCTTGACGGATGTCTGTGCCGTCGCGGCCTTGCCACCCGAACCCGTGGTCCCGCCAGTCGCGCCTCACGTCCAGCGCTTGCGACCGCAGGTCCACTCACGTCACGCGTTGGTCACCCCACCGCGCGCGCCATCCCCCACCTCCACCTGCTGCATCCCTTGCCGCCCTCACCTCGCCACCCCGCACCACAAACCGTCCGCCGCGCCGACCCTTCCCCAACCTCACGCCCGCCAACCACGGACGCTCCTCTCCTACCTGGCCCTCCCAAGCCTTCTGTAAACCCGCGCACCCACCCAACCCTCGCCGCCCGACCTCACCCGCGCACCCACCCACCTCGCGCCCCCGCCGACGCCCCAGCCGCATGCCGGGCAGTCCCGCCCTTCCCCCAACACCACACCAAGCAGCGCAAACTCTCCCCACCTTTCGTGCCCTCCCAAGCCTTCTGTAAACGCACGCCCCACCCACCGGACACCGCCCGACTTCACCCGCGCACCGACCCAAACTCGCGTCCCTCCCGCACCACAGCCGCATGCCGAGAAGTCTCACCCCATACGCCAGCCGCGCAACCACGGCCTGCCCACAGCGCACGGCGGAAGCCGCAACACGACTGCCGACCGACGAAGCCACCTACAAGATGTGCACCCGATGCAACGCCGGTCGGCCCACAGCCCCCAACCCCTCCCGACGGTGCAGCACGGCATGGTTGTCGACGAGCACGAAGTCGCCGTCCTGCCAGGCGTGGGTGAAGGAGAAGCGGGGGTCGTACAGCCGCTCCCGGAGTTCACCGACCAGGCCGACGGCGTCGGGCACGCCGGCGAACTCCAACAGCAGGGGGATCGTGAAGGCGGCGGGGTCCAAAGGCTCCTGATAGCGGAGGACACGACGGCCGGTGATGGGGTGGATGTCGACGAGGCGGCTGGTGCAGGTGCAGTCGCCGTATCCGCCCTGGTAGGTGACGGAGACGGACTCCCAACGAAGGAGCTCGGCCGGCGGCAGGGAAGCGAGAAGGCGCGTGGTGTCGCAGAAGGTCATCTCCCAGCCGGAAGGAGGCGCGGCGGGGCAGTGGAAGAGCAGGTAGCTGGGGGTCTGCTCGACGAAAGGACCGTCCCAGTGGAAAAGCACGGGATCGACGCCGGTGATGTCGTACACCTCCCCGAACTCCCACCGCAGCAGGGGACCGAAAGCCCGGGCGCAGTCGGCGAGGGCGTCGGGACTGACGGAGCGGAAGCCCCGAAGCACGACGAGGCGGTGCTGCCCGACCCAACGGGCCAACAGGGCGGGAGCGAGGTCGGAGACGTCCTCGCCGGGCACGGGCGTGACGAGCAGCCCGAAAGGTGACAGCTCGGTGCGCACGGGCATGTCGCGATCCTAAGCACAGATCGGATGGGGAAAAGGCTAGTCCACAGTGGACACGGGGTGGTGGGCGGCCTCCCGGGCGATCTCGCTGCGGGAATGGGCGGCGAGCTTGACGAGGATGTGCGACACATGGGTCTGCACGGTCCTACGGGACAAGAAGAGGGCGGCGGCGATGTCGGGGTTGGAACGGCCCTGGGCGACGAGGTGCGCGACGCGGAGCTCGGTGGGGGTGAGGCTCTCCCACCCGGTGGTGGGACGGGCCCGGCGACCACGCTGCCCACGCCGTACGCCATAAGGACGGGTGCGGGCGTCGGCGCGGCGGATGTCCCAGTCGGCGCGGAGCTCGGTGTAGACCTCGATGGCCTCGGAGAGGGCAGCGCGGGCCCGCACGAGATCGTTGGCCTCGCCGAAAAGCACGGAGGCGTCCTCCAGCGCGTTGGCCAACTCCAGGCGCCGCCCGGCGGAACGGTAGTGCTCGGCGGCGGTCAGCAAACGCAGCGGATCCCGCTCCAACAAACCCTGGCACCGGGCGGCGGCGGCATCCTTCACGGGCATGGGCGCCTCATCGGCCTCGGCCTGACACTGCTGCGTGGCCGACAAAGCGGTTTCCCGATCGCCGGCGGCCAGGGCGAGACGGGTGAGCTCCGGCAGGCACATGTATCGGACGTTCATCTCCAAGCCGGTGCCGGGAGACAACAACACCGGCGACAACTCGGCGACGGCCTGGGCCGGCAGCCCATCCCGCTCACAGGCCAAGGCCCGGGCCAACAACACATAGCCGGCATTGCGGCGGTCGTCGGCGATGGCCAACGGCTCGGTCCGCACGGCCTTGAGGTGCACGGCGGCAGTGGTGCGGTCGTCCCGATGCCCGGCGATCAACGCCAACAACCCGTGCAGGGTGAGGAACGAGTACCGCCCCTCGCTCAACTCGGGAATCGACTCCAGCTCGCTCAGTGCGTCGTCCCACCGCCCCAACAAGAAGTAGTGCGCGGCCATCATCACGTGCACCTGCGTGAACCGCGCGGCCCCGGCCTGCTCGGCCAGCTCACGCACCAGAATGATCCGCTCGTCGATGCCGGCGGTCTCGTCCAGGTTGACGTCGGCGACGATCCGGTTGCACAACAGCAGCAGCCGCAGGTCCAGGTGCTCACGGTCGTCCCCGAGCACGGTCAGCGCCTGGTCGATGAGCCCCCGGTTGCCAAGCTCGTCGCCGACGAAGCTGCGGTCCAGGGACATGACGTGCAGCCCCATGCCCACGGCGAAACGATCCGGCGCGGCCCGACCGGCCTCGATGGCGGAGGCGGCGGTGGTAAGAGCGGTGGCGGTGTCCAGGTCGACGGCCTGGACGAGGGCGGTCAGAGAAAGCAGCCGCGCGTGCCAACCGGGCGCCAAAGCGGCCGCCAGACCGGAGGCCAGCACCTCAAGGGCCTCGGCGGAGTGCCCGGTACGCAAAGAGGTGTACGCCAGCACCCAGCTCATCTCGGCGACCCGGTCGGGGGTCGGTGGTCCTGCTCAGCACCTGGCGGGCCTGCTGCGCGGCGTCGGCGTTGCGCCCCATGCCGGCCAGCGAGGTGGCCAGCCAACTGGCGAACACGTCCCGCCGAGGGTCGTCGGATCCGACCTGGTCGATGGCCCGCCGCAACAGCTCGATCGCGGTCTGCGGCGCCCGGTGCGTCAGGATCGGGGCGGCCCCGGCCAGCCAGTCGAGGAACCACTCGTCCTCGCTGCCGGCGGCCGGCAACAGCTGCTCGGCCACCTGCGATATGGGCGCGCCGGAGTCGGCCAGTGCCCGCGCGGCCTCCCGGTGCAGCGCGGTCCGGACGGCGACCGGGGTGCCGTCGTACAGGGCCTGCCGAATGAGCGGATACCGGAACGCCAGGTGCTGCCCGGCCTCGGTGATCACGCCACCGCCGACGGCCTCGGCCAACAGCAGGGCCAGTTCGGACGCCGGCATCCGCGCCACCACGGCCAGGTCGTGCACGGCGAACTCGGCCCCGAGCAGCGACGCCGCCCGCAGGGCCTCGGTGGTCTCGTCGGA
>NZ_KK037166.1:1587449-1588867 GCF_000568255.1 Kutzneria sp. 744 | reverse complement strand
CGAGTGAGCTCGGCCCCGACCTCACGCCCGCCGGTGCGCACGGCGATCAGCTCGGACACCTCGTCGGCCGCCAACCGTGACAACTCCAGCTGCACGCCGCCACGAGCCGAGAAGCTGCGCCGCAACTGGTCCAGCTCGGTGCGCCGAGGCACCGGCCGGTAGGCGCCGACCAGCAGTAAAGGGAGCTGCTCGGTGGCACGGGACAGTCGGTGCCACACGTGCAGGCTGGCGCTGTCGGCCCACTGCATGTCGTCCAGCACCATCAGCACGGGCTTGGTCTCGCACGCCCGGTCGACCAGGGCCAGCAGCTGCTCGGCCGCCCCGAGCACGGCGTCGCCGGTGCCGGTCACGCCGGGGGAGTGCTCCTGCCGCAGCAGCCGGATGATGCCGGCCCGCCACGGGTCCTCGGCCCGGCCGATCACGTCGAGGCAGTCCAGCACGGCGCGCAGCGGGAAGGGTTGGCCGAGCTCGTCGGCGGCGGCCCAGAAGACCTCGCAGCCCAGGTCGCGGGCGGTGCGCAGGCCGACGGCCAGCAGGGCCGACTTGCCGATGCCGGGATCGCCCTCGACCAGGGCGGACTGGCCGCGGCCGGCGACCACCTCACGCAGCAGCCGACCGAGCAGGGCGACGTCTCCGTGCCGTCCCACGAAGGTCTCCGTCGCGGCGGTTGGCCCCATGCTGTGAGAGTAGACGGATCTTGAGCCGTGTCGCTCGTCTACCACCCGGACGTCGTCGTCGCACACATCCGTGTGCGGAGCGTGGCCGCCCGGGCGAGTGAACCGAACGGCGGTTGCTCTGCGTCATCACACCACAGAGTGGCTGTCACAATTCTCCGCCGGATGGCGGATGTCCTTGACGGGTCATGCGCGGATGGTAATCGTTGTGGCGGCTGCCACACCTCAACAGAGCAGTTGAGGGGTTAACTCGGAAGGCGGTGAGCACGGATGGTGCTCTCGGTACAGCACCCCGGTGCCACTCCCAGCAGCGAGCGCGGCCTCGAGGCCTTGCTCGACTCCTATCACCACGTCGCCGCGGATGTGCTCAACGCGCACGTCCGCGCCGGTGAGCACTGCACGGACTGCGGTCAGGTCTGGCCCTGCGCGCCGGTCAACTCGGCGGCGTTCGCCCTGGACCTCTAGGCCGCAGCCGGCACTGGGGGAAGCCGGGTCGACATCGGGAGGGTCGGCCCGGAGGTTGCGCCGTTCGGCGCAGCCGAGGGGGACGCATCGGCTCAAGCACGGCCGCGCCGCGGTATCGGCGCGGCCGTCTTTTGGCGTGGGCACGGAGAAGCGCGTCACACCCGGCTGGACCATTCGTGCACACTTTGGGTGCTGGGTGGCCAGGCGCACGCAGCCAACCAGTGGGAACATCTGAAGTTCGCTACCGCCGCACCCGGCCTGGCCGTAGCGTCGCTGCCG
>NZ_KK037166.1:1558084-1587349 GCF_000568255.1 Kutzneria sp. 744 | reverse complement strand
GAGTGGCCCGCATGACGCTGCGCCAGGCCGTCTCCGAGCTGGTCCTGGAGGGCAAGCTCCAGCGCCGCCACGGCAGCGGCACCTACGTCATGCCGCCCAAGCTGGTGCAGCCGCTGTCCCTGGTCAGCCTCTCGGAGGGCATCCGGCGCCAGGGCGCGACCCCCAGCCGCAAGCTCGTCACCCTGGAGCACCTGCCGGCCGATCCCACGCTGGCCGCCGATCTGAACATCGAGCCCGGCGACCTGGTGCTGCACATCGAGCGCACGGTGGAGGCCACCGGCCAGAACGTCGGCCTGGAGTCGACCTACCTGGCCGCCGCCCGCTTCCCGTCGCTGCTCGACGTGTTCGACCCGGACGCCTCGCTGCACAGCTGCCTGGCCAACCGGCTCGGTGTCGTCTTCGCCGAGGCCGAGGAGCGGGTCGAGACGGTGCTGGCGACGCCGCGGGAGGCCAAGCTGATCGGCACCAACCCGGCGCTGCCGATGCTGCTGCTGCACCGCCGGTCGCTGGACCCCGACGGGGTGCCGATCGAGCGGGTCAGGTCGCTGTTCCGCGGTGACCGGTTCAGCTTCAGCACCCGGTTGCGGCCCGAGGACTGATTCACGTCACCGGCATTTCACCCGGCCGGACGTCTCAATTCGGCATGACCGGATGACGATGTTTACCGCGCGTCTCCGGTGGGTAAGGGCGAGCCGTGCCCATTACGGTGGACGGTAGCCGCCCAGTTCGTCCCGGCGGCGGTTTCCCGGCCACGATGTGTCGACCGGCCCCGGAACCCGATCGGGTAATTCCCGTGCGCACGGGCGGCACCGGCTTGCCCGGGCGTGGCCGTCCGTATCATCGTGGCGGTTGCCGTGGGGACGATGTCACCGACGGTAGACCCGGCGCATTGTAGAAACCGGCTGTGAATGCCGGGTGAAAACCGGGGAGGAACCGCGTGCGGCCCGGTGGAACGTATCGGCGTGAACCCGCGGCCGGACATGGTGCGGGCCTGCCCGGCGGTATGTCAAGCTCGCTTACGAGGCGAGTGATGTAGATCACGTAACACCCGAAAGAGGCGCTCCACGCCGACAGGTTCTCGATATACTCGGATCCAGTGCCGCGAATTCCGGGGACCAAGAACCGCGGCTGAATATGTGGAGAGCCACGTGTTCGTTAGGGCCCTGGTATGAGCATGTTGGACGGAGCCGCCCCACAGGCGGTGCCGCGCCCGGTCAGTGACGGCTGCGAGGAGCACCTCGCGATGGCCGCCGGCTGGCAGCGGCTGGCCGAGCTGGTGCGGCGCGACGCCGAGCTGCGCCTGCACCTCGCGCTGCGCCCCCCGCGCGACCTGTCCGCCGATCTGGGTGACGGCCCTCAGCCGACACATCCGCGCGCGTCCGACCAGGTCCGCATCGTCTCGCCGGCCGCGCTGCTGGACCGCGCCGCCGACGACGAGCGAACCCTGCTGGAGCAGGTCATCGCCAACCAGCACGAGCCGATGGACGCGTTGGACTTCGTCGCCGAGCACTTCGTCCGGCCGCTGGTCGCGGTGTGGCGGGCCCTGGTCGACCGGCACGGGTTGCTGCTCGACCTGGACACTGACCACATCAGATTCGAGCTCACGCCGGGCGTGCGCGCCACCGGACGGCTCGTGCTCACCTCGGTCGCCGGGCTGCGCGAGACCGCCGAGGTCGACGCGCTGGAGGTGAGCCGGGCGGCCCGCGCCCTGCACGGCGGGCTGAACACGCTGGCCGCCGGCTTCCAGCAGGCCACCTTCGACGGCCGCCAGTACAAGGGGCGGGCCGTGCGTGCCGCCGTGGAGTCGGTGCTGTCGGCCGAACTGCGCTATCTCGCGCCGGAGACGGCCGCCCTGCTGCGCGGCGACCACCCGCTCGACCGCTACGTGCACTCCGTGCCCGAGGAGCAGGACCGCCTGCTGCGCGATGTGCTGCGCGCGGTCGAGGAAAGCTCGGCCGCCCGCCGCCGCGACCCGTCGCTGCCTGTGCCGGCCGTGGTCATCGACCTCGACCTGTGCGGGTTGGTGCCGAAGGCCAGGACCCTGCACGCCGCCCGCACGCTGGCCGGGCCGCGCGAGGGCGCGCCGCAGGGCATCCCGGAGCTGGCCCGTCCGGGCACGCTGCGCGCCCTGCCGTCCTACTCGAAGCCGGCCTGGGACCGGTTCCTGGAGGTCTCCGGCGTGGCCGGGCGCTATCCGGACGTCGAGTGGGACGACGTGCACGCCGAGTTCTGCCCCGCTTTCTACCGGCCGTGGGAACGACTGCGCTCCGACTCGCTGGCGCCGGGGCTGGTCCGCTTCGTCCGCGACGTGGAGGACGCCGGCGGCGAGGTCGTGTTCAACACCGGCCGCCGGGACCGGGTGCGCGAGCACACCAGTGCCGTGCTGGCCCGCGGCGGCCTGACCCACGTGCGACTGCTGACGTTGCCCGACGACCGGGTGCGGCCGATCGCCGAGCTGAAGGTGGAGAACCTGCGCCGCCTCGGCGACCTCGACGTGGTCGCCGTGTTCGACGACCTCACCGAGAACCGTCAGGTGCTGCGGGATTCCTTCCCCAACGCCATGGTCGTCGCCGTCGAGGCCCCCGGCTTCGTCAGCGACCGTGTCCCCGGTTGCCCGCCGCCGGACGGCGCCCCGCTGATCGCCACCTTCGAACGCCTGCCGCGGCAGGCCGGCGGCTCCACGCCGGCCTTGTCCCACACGCATTCCATCGCCGAGTTGCAGGTCGGCGAGCTGTCGGTGGGCCTGCCCGCGCGGGGTCACGCCGTGAACCTGTCGGTGGCACAGACGCTGTCCATCGTCGACCGGCTGGTGGCCGAGGCCGACTCCAACGCGCAGCGCACAGCCGCCGCGGCGCCGGGGCACCTCCGTGCGGCACTGTCCACCGTGGCCGATCCGCTCGAACGGACCGCGCTGCTGTTGCACCACGTGTTCATGCGCAAGCAGTTCCACCGCGGCTCGCGGGGCACGTACACGCCGGAGATGGCCCGCAAGGACCTGATGCCGTTCCTGCGCTACAACCAGCCGATCCAGGTGGTGGTGCCGGGCTTCCCGGTGAAGCAGAGCCAGAGCGGGCTCAAGGCCACCGGGGTGCTGCCGGACCTCGCGGAACTGGGCGTGCTGGTGCGGCTGCGCGAGCTCCAGCAGACGGTGAAATGCCTGTACGCGCCGGGATTGCGCATCACGGTGCTGACCGACGGCCACCACTTCCGCCCGCGCCCGGCCGTGATCGTCGAGTCCTACCTGCGCAAGCTCAACCAGTACCTGCGGCTGGTCGGCGGCCAGGACTTCCTGGAGTTCGCCGACATCGACGACGTGGCGAGGCGCAGGATCGGGTCCTCTTTGGACAGCGAACGGATAGTCCTCATCGAGTACTTCCAGAACACCTTCCGCAAGGCGTTCACGGAGCTCGACATCGCCGCCGACCCGATGGGCGTGCTGTCGCGGGTGTCCGATGTGGACCCGATGGCCGAGCACACCCCGGGCGGGCTGGCCTTCCGCGACATGTTCCGGTCCATCCTGCACTCGGTGGCGCTGGACGTGCCGGCCGGGCGGGACCGGATGTCCTGGGCCCGCGCCGTGTACACCGACCCGTACCAGATGGGCGACCCGGCGACCCCGGCCGAGATCGTCCGGGCCCGGCGGCAGGTGCTGCGGCAGGCCTGGAGCGACACCGTGCGCTACCTGTCGGCCGTGCTGACCGACCGGGAACTGGGCTACGACAGCCTGTTCACGCACCGGGTGCGCCTGACCGTCAGCATGCCGTCGCCGGGCCGGGTCGGCTTCGCCGCGCTGGGCGGCTCCGCGCTGCTGCCGTGGCACGGGACGGCGGCGGTGGACGAGAAGGGCACGCTGTCCACCGACTTCGCGATCTGGCTCTACGACCAGGGTTTCGTGCCGGTGTACTCGCCGGTGCTTGGCTACCGCCAGCCCTGGCTGATGGCCCCGGTGACGTCGACCGCCGTGGTCGACAGCTCCCGCGGCGCCCAGCTGATCCCCGAGCTGCTGGAGGGAATCCACCTGCGCCGCAAGTGATTCAGTCGGCCGTCAGCTTGAGCATGGCCTGCACGGCCCGCTCAGCCTCGGACGGCGCCCGACGGCCGAGCCCGCAGCTGGTGGCGATGTCCACCGGCCGCCCGACGGCGGTCTCCACGAGATCGCGGACGCGCAGCTGGTCCGACGGATCCTGGAGCTCGTGGGCGATGCCGGCGATCAGCGGCATGTCGTGCAGGCGGCGCAACGGCGCGTAGAAGGCGGCGTCGGTGGTCGGCGGCTGATCCCCGCCGGACATGGGCAGGTGTACGAACTCCAGCGATCGGCCGGCCGACCACCGGCGCACGATGGCGTTGGCCAGCAACACCAACGGTTCGGCGTCGGGAAGCTGGCGCAGCGCCCGGTGACCGAGATCGCCGAGGCACAGGTGCACACCGAAGCGGGAGCCCTGAGGCGCGCGGGCGACCGGGCGGGTGACCAGGTGGGCCATGAACGCAGCCATCGCCGGCCGCAGCAAACGTGGCGCCGAGGCGACGGCGATCAACGCGGCCGGAACTTCCAGCTGGAACACGACATCCGGCGCGGCGATGCGGGAGATCTGATCGGACACGGCCGTGAGGAACTTGCGGCTGTAGCGGATCGCGCCCAGCGGGCCGAAGGTGAACAGGGCCATGTCGAGATAACCGGGCACACCGACCTGCATCGGCAGCCCGGCATCGTCCACAACGGACTCCAGCGCCGCCCGGTCCTCGGTCGCGTACTGCTCAAGGCGCAGCGGAATACGCAGCTGCTGGCCGCGCCGCACGGTCAACAGGTCGGTGTCCTCGTAGCCGGACCAGTCACCGTCCTTGACGGACCGGATCTCCGGCTGGCCCTTGAGCTCCTTGACCATCGGCACGAACCACATCAGCCGCGGGCCGGTCTCGCCGCTGGACAGCCGCCGCAGCAGCGGCCGGACTTCCTGCCCCAGCTGCCAGGAGAACGCGGCTCGCGCGTCGGAGAACTGCGGCATCGTGCCGACGAAGTGCATGTGCCTGCGAGACATGCCCTGATGTTCGGCCATCTGCCGCAGAGATCAGGCCGCCACCGGCCGCCCGGCCGATGATCACTTCCTGTCCGGCCGGCCGGCCGGCCGGGCACCCGTGCCGATCTTCGGTGCCCGTCCGGACGGCGGCGTCGACTCAGCCGGAGTAGTCGTAGAAGCCGCGGCCCGACTTCTTGCCCAGCAGGCCGGCGTCGACCATGCGCAGCAGCAGCGGCGGCGGCGAGTACAGCGGCTCCTTGAACTCCTCGTACATCGACTCGGCGATGGCCTTGGTGGTGTCCAGGCCGATCAGGTCGGTCAGCTGCAGCGGCCCCATCGGGTGCGCGCAGCCCAGCACCATGCCCTGGTCGATGTCGGCGGCCGAGGCGTAGCCCGACTCCATCATCCGGATGGCCGACAGCAGGTAGGGGATGAGCAGCGAGTTCACCACGAAGCCGGCCCGGTCCTGGGCGGTGATGACCTCCTTGCGCAGCTGGCCGGCGGCGAAGCCACGGGCCCGCAGCGCCGTCTCCTGGCTGGTCAGCAGGGAGGGCACCAGCTCGACCAGCTTGAGCACCGGCACCGGGTTGAAGAAGTGGATGCCGATCACGTTGGCCGGCCGCTGCGTGGCCATGCCCAGCTTCATGATCGGGATGGACGAGGTGTTGGACGCGAAGATGGCGTCCTGGTCGGTCACCACCTTGTCCAGGGTGGTGAACACCTCGGTCTTGACCTGCTCGCTCTCGGCGACGGCCTCGACCACGAGCTCGCGGTCGGCGAAGTCGCCGAGGTCGGTGGTGAACCGCAGGCGGCCCTGCGCGGCGTCGCGGTCCTGTTCGGACAGCTTGCCGCTGCGCACGCCGCGCGCCAGCGACTTGGCGATCCGCTCCCGGCCCGCCTCCATCGCGGTCGGACTGGCCTCGCTGACGATCACGTCCAGTCCGGCCCGCGCGCACACCTCCGCGATGCCCGAACCCATCAGTCCGGCGCCAACCACGCCCACCCGGCGGATCTCAGCCACAGGGATCCTTCCTCCTTCATCGGTCCACGTCGCCGGACAGGATCGCTGGCCGACGAGGTCAACTGTATCTGTTGCCCCCTGGCGGGCTCCTGGAAGCACGCGACGTCGTTTTCCGCATTGATCAGAAATGCCCCGGCGCCGCACGGGAGGTGCTCTGCATTGACCGAAACCACCATGGCGCCGAGCGAACTGGGCGTCCGATTGTTCACCCCGCCGCCGGCCGATTTCGACCCGCTGACCGCCGACCAGCGGGAACTGCTGGTGCACGGTTTCCCGGCCCGGCCGGACCAGGACTCGCAGCGGCCGCTGTACACGCAGTGGAAGCGCAGAGTCAGCAGAAAGTACACGAGAATCGAGCCGGTTTTCGTGCGCAACACCGACAAGGTGCACGGCCCGATGCGCGGCCCGAGCTCGGAACTCGATCTCCTGGGCGCGGCGCAGGCGAAGCCGGCCGACGCCACCTCGACGAACTGGTCGGGCACCGCGGTGTTCGCCGCCGCCGGCGACTCGTTCAAGTGGGTCGAGGGCGAGTGGACCGTGGCCGACCCGTCCGACCCGAAGGGCGGCAAGACCTCGTACTACTCCTCGTCCTGGGTCGGCATCGACGGCTGGGGCTCGCCCGACGTGCTCCAGGCCGGCACCGAGTCCTCACTGGTCAACGGGACCAAGCGGGTCTACGCCTGGTGGGAGTGGTACCCGGACTTCGAGATCGCCATCTCGAACTTCCCGGTCTCCGCCGGCGACACCATGTTCTGCCTGATCTGCGCCACCTCGGCCACCACCGCGTCGATCTGGCTGACCAACGACAGCACCGACCAGTCGGTGTCGTTCGCCATCACCGCGCCCAGCGGCACCACGCTGCGCGGCAACTGCGCGGAATGGATCGTGGAAACGCCGAGCGTAGGCGGTTCTCCGACCACGCTTCCCGATTACGGCGTGGTCTATTTCGATGACGCACAGGCGTTGGCCAACACGGCAGGCTGGGTCGGCGGCAACACCGGAACTCCGATCACGCTCGTCAATTCCGGTGGCACCGCGCTGTCCACGCCGACGGTGAAGGCGACGGATCTGCTGAAGCTCACGTACAACGACGTGTGATCAGATTCCGCCGGCCACCCGCAGAATGGCGCCGGTGGTGTAGGACGCCTGCTCGGTCATGAGCCAGGCGATCGCGTTCGCGATTTCCGCTGGGTCGCCCGGGCGGCCCAGCGGGATCCGGCCGGCCGCCTTCCAAGCCCGTTCGGGGTCGCCGGAGAGGGTGTGGATCTCGGTGTCGACCATGCCGGGGGCCACCGTGTTGACCCGGATGCCCTCCTGGGCGACCTCCTTGGCCAGGCCCACGGTCAGCACGTCCACCGCGCCCTTGGACGCCGCGTAGTGCACGTACTCGCCGGGCCCGCCGTGGATGGTGGCCGAGGAGGAGACGAAGACGATGTTGCCGCCGTTGCCGCCGTGGGCGGTGGACATCGACTGCACGGCCCGCCGCGCGCACAGCATGGCCCCGAGCACGTTGACCTCCAGCACGTAGCGCAGCTGGCTGACGGGCTGGTCGGCCAGCGGCGCCATCGGGCTGGTCACGCCGGCGTTGGCCACCAGGCCGGTGATCTGCCCGAGCTCCTCGCGCGCCTCGCGGAACAGCACCTCGATGTCGTCCTCGCTGGTCATGTCGGCCCGCACCGCGATGCACCGTCCGCCGGTCTCGATCACCTCCTGGACGACCTTCTCGGCGGCGTCGGTGTCCTCGCGGAAGGACAGGCAGACCGCATGCCCGTCGGCGGCGAGGCGGCGCACCGCCGCCGCGCCGATGCCGCGGCTGCCGCCCGTGACGATCGTGACTGGAGACACTGGTTCCCCCAACTCTGTCTTGTCAGCACCGGCATTATCTCAAGGGTGGGGGTGCACTACGGGGTGCTGGGTAATACTAATCAGTGCCAGTGGCGCCATAACTTGTTATTACCCAGGGCCACTAAGCATCAATTTCAAACCGAGGGAACTGTCATTGTATGAACTTAGGCCGTCCGACCGCCTCGTGGATGAAAAAATATCTACCAACTAGTGTGTGGTAGCTTTCTCCCGTCAATATTTCGATATTGTCAGCCTGTGGCTCGGTATCGAGCCATGTCCATGGTGCTCGAGAGCGCGGGATCCGAGAGCGCAACTAGGGCGAGATTGCTCGAATCCAGAACAATGCGATCTCCGCCTCTGAGGGGTATAAAGCGAGCAACTAATGTCAAAAGAGCGGATCGCCGCTCTAACTCACCTCACTCACTCCGCACCCGGCCGCCGGGCTATCTGATCGACGTGGAGCCGGGCCAGCTCGACCTGGACGTGTTCAAGGCCCTGGTGGCGGAGGCCGAGTCGGCGCCGGCCGCCGTGGCCGCGCAACGGCTGCGGGAGGCGCTGGATCTCTGGCGGGGGCCGGCGCTGTCCGACGTGCCGTCGCCGTCCCTGCACGCCGTGGCCGGGCGCTGGCTGGCGGAGCTGCGGATCAACGCGTTGGAGCGGCGCATCGACGCCGACCTCCGGCTCGGCCGGCACGCCGAGCTGCTGGGGGAGCTGGCCGGTCTGGTGGCGGATTCGCCGCTGCATGAGCCGTTCCGAGCCCAGCTCATGCTGGCCCTGCACCGCGCCGGCCGCAGCGCCGATGCCCTGCAGACGTATCGGGACGCTCGATCGATGATCGTCGCCGAGCAGGGGATCGAGCCGGGGGAGCGGCTGCGGGAGCTGGAACGCGGCGTGCTGACCGGGGATCCCGCGTTGGACTGGACGCCGGACAGGGTCGTTGTCCGGCCGCAGGCGTTGCCGCCGGACGTGGACCTGGTCGGTCGAGCATCCCTCGCCGACGACCTGACCTCCCGGCTCGCCGAGCCGTCCCCGCGCAGCGGCATGCCCGTGGTGCAGGTGATCACCGGCATGTCCGGCGTCGGCAAGTCCGCGCTGGCCGTCCACATCGGTCACCGGCTGCGGGCCCACTTCCCGGACGGCCGGCTGCACGCAACGCTGAGCGACGCCACCGGCCCCGTCCATCCGGCCGAGGTGCTGGGCCGGCTGCTGCGGCTGCTGGGCGTGCTCGGCACCCACCTCCCGGACAGCGTCGAGGGCCGGTCGACGTTGCTGCGTGACCGGTTGGCCGGGCGGCGGGTGCTGCTCGTGCTGGACGACGCCGCCGACGAGGCCCAGGTCAGGCCGCTGATTCCCGGCGACGAGTGCTCGGCCGTGCTGGTGACCAGCCGGAACCGACTGGCCGGGCTGGCCGGGGCTTCGACCGTCGACCTGACCGTGCTCGACGACGAGGACTCGCGGCGGCTGCTGGAGACCGTGCTCGGCGCCCAGCGGGTCGCCGCCGAGCCTGAAGCCGCCGCGGACCTGGTCCGGCAGTGCGGCGGGCTGCCGCTGGCGTTGCGGATCGCCGCCGCACGGCTGGCCGCCCGCACGAGTCGTCCGCTGAGTTGGCTGGTGGCCCAGCTGGCCGACGAGCAGCGGCGGCTGGACGGCCTGGAGGCCGGGGATCTGCAAGTGCGAGCCAGCCTCGCAACCGGGTATCGGGCCCTGGACGACGAGCGGCGGCGGGCGCTGCGGCTGCTGGGATCGCTGGACAACACGGAGTACTCGCCACGGCTGGCGGCCGCGGTGCTGGATCGGCCGGCGCATCGGGCGGAGCGGCTGGTCGAGGATCTGGTCGACGCCCAGCTGCTGGACGAGGTGGCCGACCGGTACCGGATGCACGGGTTGGTGCGGCTGTACGCCCGTGAACAGGTGGAGCCCGTCGAGCGGGCCGCGGCCGTGTCGCGGTCGTTGACCGCGTGGTTGGCGGCGGCGGAGGAGGCCGAGGCGCAGCTGCCCAACGCCGGCTGGCTGCCGCGTCCGTCGGGCCGGAGAGCGGTGTCGTCCGGTGATCCGATGGCCTGGTTCGAGCTGGAACGGCCGGAACTGGCCGTCGCCATCGAACAGGCGGCCGTCGAGGGGTATGCGGAACACGCATGGCGGTTGGCGGCAGCCTGCGAAGGCTTCATGGAGCTGCGCGGGCACTGGGACGACTGGCGGCGGTGCCAGGAACGGGCCCTCGCCGCCGCCGTGACCGGCAACGACCGCTGGGGCGAGGCCCGGATGCGCTTCGGCCTCGGGCGGCTGTGCTTCGCCCAGGACCGGCACGACCTGGCCTCGCGGCTGCTGGGGCAGGCCGCGGAGCTGTGGGCCGAGGACCGGCTGTCGCATGCGCATGCGTTGATGGCGCTGGGGGACGTGCACCACCACAACGGGCGCCTCGACCTCGCGCGACGCTGCTTCGAGGAGGCGGCCGCCGGCTACGACCTGGAGCACGACGCCCGCGGCAGCATCAATGCCGGCTTCTGTCTGGGGCTGGTGGATCGCGACGAAGGGGACCGTGACGCCGCGAAGGCGGCCTTGGCGGCGGCGTTGGCGGCCTTCCGAGGCCTCGGCGACTCGTACGGGCAGGCCCAGGTCCTGCTGTTCCTCGGCGCCTCGCACAGCAAATGGGGCGACCAGGACCCCGCCGAACGCTGCCTGGTCGAGGCGACCGCGCTGTATCGAGGTTTCGGGGACCGGCTGGGCGAGCTGCGCTGTGTGCGGCAACTCGGGCACGTGCTCGTCACGAGAGGGGACACCGCCCGCGCCGAACGGGTGCTCAGCGGCTGCCAGCGGGCGTTCGCCGAGATCGGGGACGTGTTCGGGGAGGCCACGACCTGCTGGAGTCTGGCCGAGCTGGCGCTGCGCGACGGCGACGAGCGGCTCGGCCGCCGGAGGCTGACCGACGCGCTGGCTTTGTTCACCCGAGCCGGTCTCGAACCGTGGCAACGGCGCATGCGCGCGCGGTTGGCGGAACTGGGCAGGTCAGCCCCGGTATGACCAGTGCGGCCGATCGGCGGTACCACGAAGCGTCGACGTTGGTCGGTCGTGCAGCTGCGCCGAACGGCACCGGCGGTGACCCCCGGCACAAGTCGATCACGTGACCGGGATCGCAGCTGGGCGACGTATCTGCTCCGGCGAGCGCGGGCAGTGCGGAATCCGGGTTTCGGCGGCGGAAAGGGGTCCAGAATCGTCCAGGTCGGGGTAACGCACAGCGACCGGGTGACCGACTTCCCGGACGGAACCCCTCACGGAGGATTCAGCTAGCGATGAGCGTCACTGCCGAGGCAATCAGCCCGTCCGAGGCGAACCGGAACTCCCGTCCGCTGCCGACCGCGCCGTGCAGCGTCGTGTGGAGCGGCGGGCACGCGTACGTGCTGGAGGGATCGCACGGCCGGGCCCGCTGGGTCGGCGTCGACGACCGCGGCCGCCCCCGCTTCTACACCGGCGACGAGCTCCAGCTCCGCGGCTGGTCCCGCTCCCGCTGACCCCTCGCGGCCACCCCCGCGAGTCACGCTCTCGGGCCCACCGAAACCCGCTTTCGGGCACCCCCGCGAGTCCCGCTCAGCGCCACACCGAGTTCCGCTCGTCTGCGTTACCCAGTTGCCCGAGCGCCGATTCCCGAGTCGGCGCGCGGGCAGCCAAGTCCCACTTCTGGGCAATCCGATCCCGCCCCCGTCTCGTTCTGGCGACACGCCAGCTCCCCGGGGGCGGGATCTCTCATGACGCACCTAGGCTTGGGGCGTGGTCCAAGGCAACGCACACGTACGGTCCGACCGGGTGCTCACCGTCCCCAACCTGCTGAGCATCCTGCGTCTGGCGGGTGTGCCGCTCTTCCTCTGGCTCCTGCTCGGCCCGCGTGAGGACGTGTGGGCCGTGGTGGTGCTGGCCCTGGCCGCCATCTCCGACTGGCTGGACGGCAAGCTGGCCCGCTGGCTCGACCAGACCAGCCGCCTGGGCACCCTGCTCGACCCGGCCGCCGACCGGCTCTACATCCTGGCCACCGCGTTCGCCTTCGTCGTGCGGGACATTCTGCCGTGGTGGTTCGTCGCGCTGGTGTTCCTGCGTGACCTCGCCGTCACCCTCTGCCTGCCCCTGCTCAAGCGGGCCGGCTACGACGCGCCGGACGTGATCTACCTCGGCAAGGCCGGCACCTTCTGCCTGCTCTACGCGCTGCCGATCCTGCTGTTGGCTCAGATCGGGCCGGGTGTCGCGATGATCGCCGGCCCGATCGGCTACGGCTTCGCCGGCTGGGGCCTGCTGATGCACGTCTGGTCCGGCGCGCTGTACGTCTTCCAGTGCGTCCAGGCCGCCCGCCACCCGGTGCGCCGCTGATCAACCCTGAGCCACCTGTCGGGACTCGGCCGCGTCCAGTTACGTTACAACTGTTGACTGTAACCTAACCGGCCCCTACCGTGAGGTGCATCCCCACGGCGAGGAGGCAGACGTGACTACCGCGCAGGAGTTGGTCGACCGCAGCATCCCGTTCCTGGACGAGGTGAAGAACCGCACGGCCGGCGGCAAGCTGGAGACCTGGCTCAACGAGACCCACGGCCCGGGCACCGCCCTCTACGACGACCTGGCCCGCATGATCACCGACGGCGTGCGCGAGGGGTGGGCGGCCAACATCGAAGTGGACGGCCGGCACTACCGGCGCAGCCGCATCGCCGACCCGGCCGACGTGCTGAACTACTTCAGCATCACCGCGGTGTACATGGACAGCGTCGAGCCCTTCCGTGGCCAGTACCACCAGCATCCGTACGGCGAGCTGAACCTGGTCGTGCCGCTGACCCCGGGCGCGGAGCTGATGGGGCCGCGCGGCTGGCAGGGCCCGGGCTGGACCGCGCCGGGGCCGGGCAGCCACCACTACCCGGAGGTCCGCGGCGGGGCGCTGATCGCGCTGTTCTACCTGCCCGCCGGGCGGATCTCCTACGACATCACGCCGCCGGCCGCCTGAGTCCACAGTGGACGTCGCGGAGGCGTTGGCCCGCAGGCGAAGCTGCCGCGGCTACCTGCCGACAGCGGTGCCGGGGGAGGTGGTCGAGCGGGTGCTGGCCCTGGCCTCCCGGTCGGCCAGCAACTCGAACTCCCAGCCGTGGCAGGTCCACGTGGTCACCGGCGCGGCCAAACGCCGGCTGACCGAGGACCTGCTCGCGGCGTACGACACGAACGAACGCGGCCGCGACTACGACTACCAGCCACCGGCGGAGGACTGGCCGGAGCCGTTCCGTGGCCGGCGGCGGGACTTCGGCGACCGGCTGTACGGCGGGGCGCTCGGCATCGGCCGCGAGGACGGGGACCGGCGGGCGGCGCACCACCGCCGCAACTACGACTTCTTCGGGGCGCCGGTCGGCATGATCCTCACCGTCAGCCGGCGCCCGCGGCAGGGAGCTCTGGTCGACGCCGGCCTGTTTCTCCAGTCGCTGATGCTGGCCGCTCGGGCCGAGGGCCTCGACACCTGCGCACAGGCCTCGCTGATCGACTTCTCCGCGGTGCTGCGGCGGAATCTGCGGATACCCGACGAGCAACTGATCGTGTGCGGACTGTCGCTCGGTTACGGCGACCGCGACCATTTGACCGCACGTTGCCGCACCGCGCGGCTACCCCTGTCCTCTTTCGTCACGTTTCACGACGGCGAGGATGAATACTGCGGTGCATGAACGCCGAGCAAGCGCGTCGAAGACGAGACGACTGGCCGGAAGTCGGCTGGACGTCGTTGCGAGTGGTGCAGTTCGACAATGCCGAGCAGGCCGAGCTGCACCTGCCGCCCAGCGGCTGTCAGTCCGTCGTGCTGGTCAACAAGGGCCTCAGCCGGATCGAGTCCCGGCACGGATCCACCTGGCGGGGCGCGGAGTACGGGCCCGGCATGATCGGCCTGACCGCGCCGGGCCAGCCGACCGACATCCGCTGGTGCGGATCGGAACGGAGCTTCACCACGCATGTCGAGCTTCCTTCGGCCCTCATCGACCGCACCTGCGTGGAGTTGTGGGGGCGGGACGCGTCCAGGCTCGGGCGGCCTGACGCGTTGGCGGTCCAGGATCCCGTTCTGTCGTCGGTGATCGACGCGCTGTGCGTGGCCGCCCGGGCCGGGGTCGACGAGTTCTACGCCGAGTCGGCGGCCACGTTCCTCGCGGTGCACCTGCTCACCATGCACGCCGCGGCCCCGCCGCCGCGCGAGGCCGGCCGGGAGGACCACCGGGTGCGGCGGGCCGCGCAGTTCATCCGCGACAACCACTCGCAGCCGTTGACACTGGCCGAGATGGCGGCCGTGGCCGACCTGAGCCCGTTCCACTTCCTGCGCCTGTTCAAGGCGGTCACCGGCCAGACGCCGTACCGGTTCCTGACCAAGGTCCGGGTCGAACGGGCCCGGCGGCACCTGACCCGGCCCGAGCCGTCCATCACGGACATCGCCCACCTGTGCGGCTTCGCGTCGCCGTCCCGGCTGACGGCCGCGTTCCGCAGCGAGACGGGGCTGTCACCGTCCGAGTTCCGGGCGGCATCGTTGTAGCGGGCGTCGCAATAATTGCCTGTTGACACCGCAATCAGCGGAATGCGCCCGCCGGATCCGGAACCTACGGTGACGACGTGTCCACGAACGACGTACCCGCCACCACGGTCGACGTGACCTGCACCGTCAACGGCGAACCCGTCCAGCTGCGGCTGGATCCCCGGGAGTCGCTGCTGGACGTGCTGCGCGAACGACTTGCCCTCACCGGCACCAAGAAGGGCTGCGACCAGGGCCACTGCGGTGCCTGCACGGTGCACCTCGACGGCCGCCGGGTGGTGTCCTGCCTGACGCCGGCCGTGCAGGTCGACGGCCTCCAGGTGCACACCATCGAGAGCGTCACCGGCCCGGACGGCGAGCTGCACCCGTTGCAGCAGGCCTTCGTCGACAACGACGCCCTCCAGTGCGGCTACTGCACGCCCGGGCAGATCATGTCCGGCCTCGCCTGCATCGCCGAGGGGCACACCGCCGACGACGACGAGATTCGCGAGTACCTCAGCGGAAACGTGTGCCGCTGCGGTGCTTATGTCGGGATCGTCGCCGCCGTCCGACAGGCGGCCCAGCGATGAAACCCTTCGCCTACACCGCGCCCTCCAGCGTCGACGCCGTCGTCGAGGCGCTGCGGGTGGCCCAGCCGGGAACCAAGATCCTGGCCGGCGGAACCACCCTGTACGACTTGATGAAGCTCGGGGTGGAGGCGCCGTCGGCGGTGATCGACGTGCACCGGCTGCCCGAGCTGACCGGCATCTCGGTCACGGACTCGGAGCTGGTCCTCGGGGCCGGCGTGCGGATGGCCGACGTCTCCGACCACCCCGTGATCCGGCCGTCCTACACGGCTCTGGCCGAGTCGATCTGGCGGGCCGCGTCGCAGCAGCTGCGCAACATGGCGACCCTGGGCGGAAACCTGTTGCAGCGCACCCGGTGTGGCTACTTCCGTGACGCCGACATGCCGTGCAACAAGCGGAATCCCGGCAGCGGCTGCGCCGCCATGGAGGGTGTCGACCGGCCGCATGCGCTGCTGGGTGCGAGTTCCCTGTGCAGCGCAACGTATGCCGGCGACTTCGCCATCGCGCTGCTGGCCTTCGACGCCGTTGTGGACGTCGTCGGGCCGCGTGGCGAGCGGTCCATCCCGCTGGCCGAGCTGCACGTCGAACCGGGGGAGGACCCTCGGCGTGAGCACGTGCTCGACGTCGACGAGCTGATCGTCCGGATCCGGGTGCCGCTGACCGAAGCCGGTCGGGGCTCGACCTACCTGAAGATCCGGGACCGTGAGTCCTACGCCTTCGCGCTGGCCTCGGCGGCGGTCGGGCTGGTGATCGACGGCGCCGGCATCGTCACCGAGAGCCGGATCGCGCTCGGCGGCGTGGCCACCCGCCCTTGGCGTGCGGTCGAGGCGGAGCAGTCCCTGCTGGGGCAGCCGCTGACCGCGGCGGCCGCACGGCGGGCCGGCGAGATCGCGTTCGCGGCGGCGCGTCCGGGCCGTACCAACGAATTCCGTATCGAGCTGGGCATTCGCACGGTCGCCGACGCCGTGCGCACCGCCGGGGAGCGAGCCGTCCGATGAGGGTCGACGCGTACGACAAGGTCACCGGGAAAGCGCTCTACGGGGCCGACCGCGTGCTGCCGGGCATGGCCTTCGCCGCGCTGGCGCTGGCCAAGATCGGCCGAGGCCGAGTGTCCGGTGTGGACACCAGCGCCGCGTTGGCGGTGCCGGGCGTGCTGTTGGTCGAGACGAAGTTCGATCTCGCCAGCCCCGGCTTCCTGATGGGCGGCGGCTTCGGTTTCCAGAGCCTGCAACCGATGACCGACGACCACATCGCCTACCGCGGCCAGCCGATCGCGATCGTGGTCGCGGAGACGCCGGTCGCCGCGACCGAGGCCGCCGAGGCGATCACCGCCGAGTACGAGGAGGAGCCCTTCGCCCTGCACCTCGACTCCGAAGGCGCCACCACGCTCGTGCAGGAAGAGGCCATTCCCCTGCCGTTCCTGGCCGACATCAAGGTCGGCGACGCGGACGCGGTGATCGACAGCTGCGCGGTGCGGATCGAGGAGACCTTCGAGCACCCGCCGCAGCACGCCGTGCCGATGGAGCTCAACGGCGGCGTCGTGTGGTGGCAGGACGACCGGCTGATCGTGCACGAGGGCACCCAGAACGCCAACGCCGTGCGCTTCGGGCTGGCCCAGCAGCTGGGCATCGACGCCGAGCTGATCGAGGTCCATTCGCCGTATGTCGGCGGCGGATTCGGGCAGAAGAACTCCCTGTTGGTCCACATCGGACCGTTGGCCGTGGTGTCGCGGCGGCTGGGGCGGCCGGTCAAGCTCGTGCTGGCCCGCACCCAGACCTTCCACAACGGCAGCTTCCGGCCGGCCACCAAGCACCGGATCCGGCTCGGCGCCGACGCCACCGGCAGGATCCTGGCCGCCGTGCACGAGGTCGACCAGCAGACCTCCCGGCACGACCTGTTCATCGCCGGGCACACCGAGGTCACCAGCCGGCTCTACGGCTTTTCAGCCTTCCGTGGGCGGCAACGCCTCGTGCAGACCGACGTGCAGACCCCGGGCTACATGCGGGCCCCGTTCGAGAGTCCGTCGATGTTCGCCTTCGAGCAGGCCGTGGACGAGCTCGCCCACACCGTGGGCCGGGATCCGGTGCAGTTGCGGCTGGACAACGACACCGAGACCGATCCAGTCACCGGCCTGCCGTTCTCCAGCCGCCACGTCGGCGACTGCCTGCGCCGGGGCGCGGAACTCTTCGGTTGGTCCGGGCGCAATCCCGAGCCCGGTTCGATGCGGGCCGAGGACGGTTCGCTCGTCGGCTGGGGCGTGGCCATCGGCAACTACCCCGGCAGCATCGTCGCCGCCAACGCGACGCTCACCGCGTCGGCCGACGGCCGCGTCACCGTAGCCGTCGACGGACATGAGATGGGGCAAGGCATCCGGTCCACAGTGGCCCTGCTCGTCGCCCGGGATCTCGGGATTCCGGTGGCCGACGTGACCGTGCAGGTCGGCGACACCACCGTCGGCACGCAGCACCTCACCGCCGGTTCCTGGGGCACCGCAACCGCTCTGCCGGCCGTCCACTCCGGACTCCAGGAGCTGCGCAAGCACCTCAACGTCGCCGACACCGGTGACGTCGATGTCGCCTCGGCCGTGGCCGACGCCGGGCACGCCGTCCAGGTGTCGGTCGGGTCCCTCGGGCCCGGGCAGACCGCCGATGCCCTGGCGCAGACCAACACCGGCCACCTGGCCATCTCCGGCCCGGTGTTCCCCGGCTTCGTCACCTTCAGCTGGATCGCGCACTTCGTCGAGGTGCACGTCGAGCCGACCACCTGCCGCATCCGGGTTCCCCGTGTCGTCAGCGTGGCCGACTGCGGCCGGGTCGCCAGCCCCGTCACCGCCGCCAGCCAGGTCCGCGGCGGCGTCATCTGGGGCATCGGCGCCGCGCTGCGGGAGGAGAGCATGGTCGACGACCGCGTCGGCGGCTTCCTCAACACCACGTTGGAGGAGTACCCCGTCATGGTCAACGCCGATGTGCACCGCATCGACGTCGACTTCATCGACAAGCCCGACTACCAGTTCAACCCGGTGGGCGTGAAGGGCCTCGGCGAGGTCTCCATGGTCGGTGCCGCCGCGGCCGTGGCCAATGCCGTGCACCACGCCACCGGTCGCCGGCACCACCGACTGCCCATCCGGATTGAGCATGTCCTCTGAGACAACGGGTTCCGAGGTCTTGGGGGCTGATCGTCCAGCGGTGAGCGCCCCAGACGCGATGAGTCCGGCGGCGCTCGCCGAGGCGCGGCGGGCCCAGCCTCGGCGCGGGTTGCTGGGCCTGCTGTTCGTCGTGCCGGCGTCGGTGCTGTTGGCCGTCGGCTGGGGTGGGCCGGTGCACTCGCTCACGGTGCTCGGGCCCTTGTTGACGTTCGCGCTGCCTATTGTCGCGGTCATCGCCTTCTGGTGGCAGGACTGGCCCGGCTCGCTGCTGACAGGCGGCTGGTCCGGGCTCGGCGACACCGTGATCGTCGCCGTCGGCGGGGTGTTGTTGACCATCCTCGGCCAGGGCCTGCTGCAAGACGTTGACCTGCAAGGGATTTTCTCCCCCGGACCGGGCCATCCCTCGGTGGCCGAGACCGTTCCGCTGGCCGTCGGCATCTTCGGGCTCATCCTCCAGTTGACCCTGGTCGGCGAGTGCTGGCCCCTGCGTTCCCTGGCCCGCGTTCCCTCCGGCGTCGCCGCTCTGGCGCTGTGCTGGGCTGTCGGCTTCGTCCTCTACGGCGCCCTGGTCGGCACCGGCCTGGTGGCCGGTGAGGCCTATGCCAGCTGGTTCGCCGCCCTCGGCATGTGGCAGATGGTCTGGTACGTCGCCCTGCGCGGCTGGCCCTTCGCCCGCATCCGTCAGCGGGGCATGCGGTTGGTGACCGCGCACCTCGCCGTCATCGCGTGCGGCTGGGGCACCTACCTGTTCGCCGTCCACGCCCTCGACTGGGAGACCGGCCGCGTCGCCGAGGTCTCCGGCTCCGCCATCGGCGCCATTCTCGTGGTCGCCATGCTTTTCGAGGCCTGGCCGGCCATCCGCCTCACCGAGGTCCCCGGTCGCACTCTCGCCCTGGTCCTGGTGGCCGTGCTGACCTTCGTGCTCTCGTCAGGGCTGCCCGTCGTGGCCGGCTGGATCAGCGTGCCCGAGGCACAGGCCCTGAGCTGGTCCACCCACGCCACGCTGAACGCCTTGAGCCTGGCCGTGATCCTGCACGTGGCGGTCTGGCGGCGCTGGCTGGCCGACTAGTCATGGCCAGAGCGGCTCGGGGATTTCCGGTGTGTACGGACGATCCCAGTGATTGCGGCTGCTGACCTCGTGCACGGGACGGCGGTTGGCGGCGACGCCCCAGCGGCCGAGGGGATAGCCGAGGGCGAGCATGGCGGTCATCTCCCACCCCTGGACGGCGGGCACGCCGAGGAGCTTGAACACTTCATCGGCCTTGTACCGCAACACGGTGGTGATGGTGCCGCCGACGCCCTCGGCACGGGCGGCCAGCAGGGCGCTCCAGATGGCGGGGTAGATGTTGGCCCCGCCGTGGTCGTCGATGGCGAACACGAACAGCAGCAAGGGAATCTGCTCGAAGTGCTCGGTGAAGTAGTCGCCGGACTTCTTGATCCGGCCCAGCGTCTCGGCATGCTCGACGGGATCGTGCAGGGACCGGGCCATGGTGCCGGCGTTGATCTCGGCGTACTCGAGCTCGCGGGCGGCGCGGTACAGGGACGCGAGTTCGGCCTTGAGGGCCGGATCGTCCACGGCGAGGAAGTGCCAGCGCTGGGTGTTGCCGCCGTTGGGGGCGCGGATGGCGGCGTCGAGGATGCGGCCCTGCACCTCGACCGGAACGGGGTCCGGTCGCATCCGGCGCATCATGCGGGTGGTGTACAGGGCCTCGTGCACGTCCATGGTCACTCCCGCTCGGCGGCGATGGCCGGCCACAGCACGGCCACCACGCGCTCGGCGAGCTCCTTGGTCGGCTCGCCACGGTAGAACGCGGCGAAGTAGCTGCCGAAGCACATGATCGCGATGGTGTGGGGGTCGATGCCGGCGCGGGCGGCCCCACGCTCTTGGAGCTGCCCCAGCACGTCCTCCAGCATCGCCACGCGGGGCTCGACCGCATGGGTGCGCAGGATGTCCAGCAGCTCCGGCGTGCGGATGGCCTCGCCGGCGAAGTTGCCCATGAGCACCATGGCGTCCGGGTTGAAGTAGGCGGGGTCGAGCCGGCGTACGGCCTCGACCAGCGCCTCCCGCGGTTCGAGCTGGGACAGGTCGACGGTGTACATGTCGCGCTGGCGGCGGAAGCCGTAGTCGAGCGCGTCCACGACCAGGTCGAACTTGGTGGCCCAGCGGCGGTACAGCGTCGGCCGGGTGACGCCGGCGTCGGCCGCGATGTCGCCGATGGTCATCCGCGAGTAGCCGTCCCGCACCAGCCGGTCCCGGGTGGCCAGGATGATGGCCTCGTCGATGGCCGCGTCCCTCGGCCTGCCCCCGAGATTGCGGTCCTCCTGCGCTTTCGGCATGGCCCCACCGTACCGGATAAGTTACAGCTGCTGGTTGTAACCATGGCTCGGTTCAGTTACGGTCATCATCTGTAACGGAACCGGTATCGAAACCTCGGCTGGAGGCGGCGCGGTGGTCAAGCACTGGTTCGACTTCATGTGCCCGTTCTGCTACATCGCCCAGGACCGCAACAAGATCCTGGCGCGGCACGGGATCGAGGTCGTGCACCTGCCGTACCAGATCCACCCGGCGATCCCGGAGAGCGGTCTCCAGGCCGGACCGCGGGTCGGGCCGATGTACGACAACCTGGCCCGGGAGGCGGCCGCCGCCGGGCTGACCCTGAACTGGCCGGCCCGCCTCTCCACCACGCGGAGAGCGCTCTCCGCGGCCGAGTGGATCCGCCGCACCGCGCCCGACCGCTCCGAGTCCTTCAACGAGCGCCTGTTCCACGCCTACTTCGTCGACGGCGAGGACCTCGGCGACCCGGCCGTGGTCGACCGCCACGCCGGCCGCGTCGACATCGATGTCGACGCCCTGCGGGAAGCGCTCTCCGACGGCACCGCCAAGGGCTGGCTGGCCGAGTCCGAACTGGCCGCGTCCGAAGCCGGCGTCCGGGCCACGCCCAGCTGGCTCATCGGCGGCCGGCTCGTCTCCGGACTGCTGCCCGCCGCCGAATTCGACCGCATCGCACAGAACCTGGGGACCACCTGATGGACATCGCACGCGCCCTCCGGCCCGGCGCCGGGGACTCCGTGGCCATCCCCGGCTTCGGGGCCACGTTCAAGCTGGAGAGCCGGGACAGCGGCACCGTCGCCGTCGTCGAGCACCCGTTCGCCGTCGGCACCATCACCGCGCCGCACCGGCACACCCGTGAAGACGAGCATTCCTTCGTTCTCGAAGGCGAGATCGGCTTCCGCTCCGACGACACCGAGGTCGTGCTCGGCCCCGGCGGCTTCATCACCAAGCCCCGCGGCCAGATGCACGCCATGTGGAACGCCGCCGACCGCCCCGGCCGCATCCTCGAAGTCATCGCCCCCGGCGGCTTCGAGACCTACTTCCGCGACCTGGCCGAGCTCCTCGCCTCCGTCACTCCGCCGCCCGGCACGGCGCTGCACGAGACCTCTGAGTTCGCCGACCTGGCCTCCCGTTACGGCCTCACCTACGGCAATCCCGAGTGGCTCGACGACATCGTCGCCCGCTACGGCCTCACCCCGCCCAACCACTGACGCTAGTTCGCGGGCCTGCTCACGATCACCATCCGGCCGAAGCCCGTGGTGGCGATGCGATCCAGCACAAAACCGGCGGCCACGGCCTCGGCGGCCAGGTCCTCGGCGCTCGGGCCGAAACGGGTCTCCAGGCCGTGGGCGATCAGGCGGCGGACGGTCCACGCGGGGCGGTCCTCGGCGCTGGGCACGGCCTCCAGCTCCTGGATGAACAGCTTGCCGCCGGGCTTGAGGGCCCGCAGGATCATGGCCAGCGTCGCGGGGCGGATCGCGGCCGGGAAGAACGGCTGGGCCCAGAAGGCGGCCACGAACTCGTCCCGTTCCGGCACGTCGCGGGCATCCATGCGGCGGATGTCCACCCGGTCGGACACGCCCAGCTCCGCGGCCCGGCGCACGGCCTCGGCGGCGACCGCGCGCACGAGCTCGACGGCGACGCCCCGCATCTCCGGGATGGTGCTGGCCATCGTCAGACTGGCGCAGGCCACGCCGCAGCCGATGTCCAGCATCCGCCCGGACCGAACCTGCGCCGGCAGCTCGGGCAGCTGCTCGAACAGCTGCCCGTACACCGCCTTGGTCACGTCGGTGACATGGCCGCCGACGGCGTTGGCCACCACCAGGGCGTCGTCCTCGGTCAGCGCCAGCGGCCCCGGCTGCTCGACCACGGCCCGGACCTGCCGGACCTCCATCTCGATCTGCGCCAGCTTGTCGTCCAGCGGGATCCAGGCGCCGTCCGCCACCACAGCCGCGAACGCGGCGGCCAACCAGGCCTTGCCGCCGTCCTGCTCGACGATGCCGTTGGCCGCCAACGCGTCCAGCACGTCCGACACGCGGGCGGCCGGCAGGCCGGAGAACTCGGCCAGCTCGTCGGCCGTCCGCGGCTCCAGCAGGAACGTGGTCCAGCCCTTCTCGTGCACGGCCGTGAGCAGGCCCAGCAGCTGCGCCCCGGCGCGCATCTCCTCCAGCCGCTGCCGGGCCTGCATCGCCAGTGCTACCGGTTCCTGAGTCACCGCAGTGCCTTTCGTCCGTGGACCGTTCGTCCACAATGTACGTACTGAAGCGTTCTTCAGCTCGCTTCAGCAACCGTTCAGGTCGTCCCGCGCATGATCGCCGCAGCACCTGGACGAAGGGAAGCCGTATGAGGAAACGAAGCACCGTCTTTGCCCTGATGGTCGCCGCCGCGGCCACCGTGGCCCTCGCGACGCCGGCCGCGGCCATCGTGGGCGGCGCGGACGCCACCCAGACGTACGGCTTCATGGCCTCCATGCAGACCAAGACCGGCGCCCAGCAGTGCGGGGCCTCGCTGATCGCCGCCCAGTGGCTCGTCACGGCCGGGCACTGCGTCACCGACGCCGAAACCCTCGGAGTCGAGGATCCTTCGCAGTACCAGTTCCGCATCGGCTCCGTCAACCGGACCCGGGGCGGCGAACCGGCCGTGGCCGACCGGTTCATCCGGCACGAGGGCTGGGACAGCTCCCTGCACAACGACATCGCCCTCGTGCACCTCACCAAGCCTGTCCACGCCCGCCCCATCGCCATCGGCGCCGCCCCACCGACCGGCACGAAGATCCGGGAACTGGGCTGGGGCAGCACCTGCCTCCGTCACGGCTGCGACAGTCCGGTGACGCTGCAACAACTCGACACCACCACCGCGCCGGCCGCGGAATGCACCTTGCCCGACTTCAACTCGACCCGACAGCTGTGCAGCGACAACAAGGGAGGCACCGTCAATGCCTGTTACGGCGATTCCGGCGGCCCCGCCGTGGTAGCGGCCTACGGCCGGTGGCTGCTCGTCGGCGCGGCCAGCCACGGGCAGAGCGACCCCTGCGTGGCCCGGGCCGGCATCTTCACCAGCGTCCCCTTCTATGCCGGCTGGATCGCCACGCACACCGAGTGGCGAACGCCGACCGCCCTGCCCGCCGTGACGGGCAGGGCAGCCGGCTCAGGTCACGGGTAGTCCGTCACCGTGGAGGGGACGGTGGCCGTGCCGACGGTCGGCGGGCCGACGTCGTTGATCACGTGGTTGAACTCGCCGTCGCCGGCCAGGGAGACGACGGACAGGTCGTGCATGCGGACGCCGGGCGTGACGGGGACCTCGAAGCCGTGGTCCTGTCGGATGGAGGTGTCGGCGGTGTAGTTGCAGTAGCTGCCGAGCCCCCACGCCTCGTGGCTGGTGACGGAGTTCTCCACCTTGTACGCCGCGAAGCCGAGCGTGGCGCCGTTCTGCACGGACGCCTGGTTCGGGGCGTCGTAGGCCTTCTCGTTCTGGAAGAACAGGGTGCGGCCGCCGTTGCCGAACCAGTCCACGTCGTACTTCTTGAAGTGCTCGCTGAACAGGCCGATGGCGAGAACGTTGTTGCCGCGCACAACAAGGCCGTAGTCGGCGGGGTTGTCGTTCCAGCCGACGCCGTCGCCGTGGTCGGCCCGCCACAGCCAGGTGTGGTCGATGACCGTGTCGTTGCTGTCGACCTCCATCGCCGTGCCCGCGGCGGCCCGGCCGGCGCCGCCGATGCGCACGTAGACGTCCTGGATGACGGTGGGGTCGTTGGCGTGGTTGGCATTCGAGCCCGGGGCGCCGATCTGGATCATCTGCGGCGACGACACGGGGCCGGCGTCGAGCAGCAGGCCGGCGACGCGGACGCCGTCGACATCGGCGACCTTGAGCGGGACCACGCCGTTGTCCGGCACGACGGTGGCCTCGCCGAGGCCGAGCACGACGGTGTCCGGCCGGGTGACGTTGATCGTCTGGTCGACGTGGTAGATGCCCGGCGTGAACAGCAGGTTCAGGCCCTGGGCCAGCGCGGCGTCGATGGTCGCCGCGGTCGCGCCGGCCTTGACGACGTAGAAGCGGCTCAACGGGATCGAGGTGCCGGGCGTGTGGCCGTTGGCCCAGGACACGCCGCGCGCGTTGGTGCGCTTGGCTGGCACGAATACCGAGTAGCTGCCGGTGCCGTCGAGGTACAGGTACGGCTTCTCGATCGACTCGGGGGTGGTGTCCAGCGTGGTGTAGGTCGGGTTCGGGAAGCCCTGCGCGGGCGCGCCCTGCACGCCGGAGAACACCTGGTTCCACACGCCGTTGCTCCAGCCGCCGATCGCGCTGTCCCGCGTGTAGAACTGCTGCTGCGCGTAGTTGCCGACCTGGCCGGAGATCCGGCTGTCGGCGATGTAGCCGCCGCTGGCCCAGCCGTAGCTGGCCGAGTCGAGGTTCAGCCCGCCACGCACGTCCATGCGTCGGAACGGGGCCGCTTGGGCGACCGCCCACCGGTCCGTGCCGCTGACCGGGTTCAGGGCCATGTTCTCCGCTGAGCGCCAGAAGTTCAGGGTGGCGTTGCCGGCGTTCCAGCCCGCGTCGACGGTGATGTCGCCGTTGATCAGGACGTCGTCCGGGTCCTGGCCGAGGCCGGAGATGGAGGTGTAGAAGCCGATCTGGGCGTTGAGGCCGCTGTACGTGCCGGGCTTGAGCAGGATCTGGTAGCGCCCGGCGCCGAACTGGGCCCGTTCCTGCTGCTGGAAGACGGCGTCGAGCTGGCCCTGGAGGTTGGGCGTCGACGGGTCGAACACCAGCACGTTCGGGCCGAGGTCGCCGCCGCCCTGCACCGGCGGCGTCGATCCGCCGCTCGTGTGCACCTGGAGTTCCCAGAGGGAGTAGCCGTAGCCCGTGCCGCGCTGTGTGCCGGTGAGCCGGAGGTATCGGGCATTCCCGGCCACGGTCAGGGTTTCCGTGCCGCCGGCGCCGGTGGTCGTCGAGTACGCCGTGGTCCAGTTGGCGCCGTCGTTGGACAGCGCTATCTGGTACGCCTTCGCGTACGCCGTTTCCCACTGGAGCACGACCTGGCACACGCTCGCCGCCGCGCCGAGGTCGACCTGAAGCCACTGGGGATCCGTGGCCGCGCTTGACCACCGTGTATTGGTGTCGCCGTCCACTGCCGCCGACGCCGGCGTGCCGCCGTTCTCTTGGCTCGACGCCGTCGCCGCGTGGCCCTTGGCCGCGTTGTCCGTGCCGCAGTTCGACCCCGAGCCGCCGGTCTCGCCGTAGACCTGGAACTCGAACACCGAGTAGCCGTAGCCCGTGGCCCGCTGAGTGCCGGTCAGCCGGACGTACCGGGCATTCCCGGCCACCGCCAGCGTTTCCGTGCCACCCGTGCCGGTGGTCGTCGAGTACGCCGTGGTCCATGCGTTTCCGTCTTGGGAGAGCGCTATCTGGTACGCCTTGTGCGTACGCCGCCTCCCATTTCACCACCACCTGGCCGATCGCGTGCGCCGCCCCCAGGTCGACCTGAAGCCACTGGGGATCCGTGGCCGCGCTTGACCACCGGGTGGTGGCGTCGCCGTCCACTGCCGCCGACGCCGGCGTGCCGCCGTTCTCCTGGCTCGACGCCGTCGCCGCCTTGCCCTGCGACAGCAGCGTCGATGCGGCCTGCCCTCGGCCCGCCGACGCCACCAGCGTCAGGCCGACCAATAAGGACAGGATCACTGCGGCCACGGACAGGTTGGCTGCGGTGCGGCGGTGTGGTCCCGACCGCGCTGACACGTGCATGGGGCGCTCCTGGGGCTGAGGGACAGGGCTGGGCAACAGGACTGAGCCGGAGCGCCCGGCGGACTCCGAACACGCACGACCCCGCCCCGGTCGGCTGCCGCGCGGCCCCGCCCTGGTCAGGACGGTCGCCGCATGGCTCTGACCTGGGGGACGACGGTGGCGGCGCAGACCCAGCCGTGGTCGGAGTCGTTGCCGCGCAGCTCTGCCCCAGACAGGGCCGGTGCCGCGCGGACCCGACCCTGACCAGGGTCGTCGCCGCGCAGACCGAACCGCGGTCGGAGTCGTTGCCGTGCAGTCCCGACACCGACTGAGACCGTCGCTGCGCAGATCGAACCCTGACCAGGGCTGGAGCCGCACGGAGCCGATTCCGGTCAGGACCGTCGCCGCGTGAGCCGGACCCCGGTCAGGACCGTTGCTGCTCGGATCTGACCCCGGCCGTTGCTGCTCGGACCTGGCCCGGGCCGTCGCCGCTCGGATCCGGCTCGGTCGGAGCCGTTGCCGTGCGGAGCTGGACCGAACCCTTCCCGTGTGGAGCCGACCTGGACTGGATCGTCGCCGTGCGGGCGCGGCCCGGGAGGGCTGCGGCGTGCTCGGAGAGCGCTCTCCCAAAGCATGGTCCACGGCGTTCCTGGCGGTGTCAATGGGGTCGTGGAGGGCCCGGGAAGCCGGCATTCCCGGCAAAGGAGCCGTATGGGGAGAGCGCTCTCCGAGAGGGGGTCCAGCAGGTGGGACTCGACTGCTCCGAACGGGCGGTGGCGGGAACACTCTCGGTGTTGTTCCTTCGCCTCCGTTTGATCACGATCCAGGTACGGTGGGCACCCACGGCGGCGGTCCGACGGCGGCGGGTGACATCCTCGTCGGTGCGGCCGACGCGGCGATGACCAGGAAGAAGGAAGGCTCGGCAGGTGGTTCCACTGGACCTCAGACACACCCGTGAGCGCGAGCGGGCGCTGGTGACGACACCGGGCACGGTGCGCGTCGGCGGCGCCGATCACGCCGCGCGGCGGCCCGGGGACGGGATGCTCGCCCCGCAGTGGCGCACGCCGTCCGACCACACGGAACTCACGGAGCAGGGCTGATGTCGATCTTCCAGAGGCTCTTCGGCTGGTTGGGGAGCCGCCAGGGGCGCGGTCAGTCCAGCACGGTAGGTTTGAGCGGTCCCGAAGGATCCACCAGCAGGAGGCGAGCTCAGGTGAGCACGAACGACGGGCCCGGTGTTCCGCCGGAGCAGTCCCCGGAGCGGACCACTGTCTTCCGGGCTGACTTCCTCACCGACGCCGAGGGCGTCGGGGCCCCTGTCCAGGAGCCGGCGGTCGCCGGCGTCGACGCACTGCCGGCCGGGTCCGCCCTGCTGGTGGTCAAGCGCGGCCCCAACGCCGGCTCGCGCTTCCTGCTCGACCAGGACACCACGAGCGCGGGTCGGCACCCCGACAGCGACATCTTCCTCGACGACGTCACCGTCTCCCGCCGGCACGCCGAGTTCCGGCGTGAGGGCGGCGAGTTCGTGGTGATCGACGTGGGCAGCCTGAACGGCACCTACGTCAACCGCGAGCCGGTCGACCAGGCCGTGCTGGCCAACGGCGACGAGGTGCAGATCGGCAAGTTCCGCCTGGTGTTCCTCACCGGCCCGGGATCCGGGGGCCAGGGGGGCCAGTGACGTCGGCCGGGCGGCCACAGCGCGAGGGTCTGAGCATCGGGGTGGTGCTGGCGCAGTTGCGCCCCGAGTTCCCGGACGTGACCATCTCCAAGATTCGGTTCCTCGAGTCGGAGGGCCTGCTGCGCCCGGCGCGCACGCCGTCGGGCTATCGGCAGTTCACCCAGGCCGACGTGGACCGGCTCCGCTATGTGCTGGCCGCCCAGCGCGATCACTACCTGCCGCTCAAGGTGATCAAGGAACAGCTCGACGCGGCGTCCGACCCCGACCAGCCGGCTCGCGCCCTGGTCGGGGTCGATCGCTTACCCACGCCTGAGGACTTCGCCGCCGGCCACGAGGTGCGGATGACCCGTGAGGAACTCTTCGCCGAGACCGGCATCGATCAGCGGCTGCTGACCGAGTTGGAGAACTACGGCCTGGTCCGGTCGGGCGCGGCCGGCTTCTACGACCAGGACTCGATGCTGGTCGCGCGGATCGTGGTGGCCATGGGGGAGTTCGGCATCGAACCCCGCCACCTGCGCGCCTTCAAGGTGTCGGCCGACCGCGAGGTGGGGCTGCTGCACCAGATCGTCGGCCCGATGTACCGGCAGCGCGATCCCGACGCGCGGGAGCGGGCCGACGAGATAGTCCGGGAACTGGCGTCGCTCTCGGTTGCGCTCCATACACTTCTGGTCAAGACCGAACTGCGCGGCATGGCCGGCGGGTGATCTTGACAACGCGCCCGCCCGCAAGCGTCGTGCCCGCATGGCGGGTAGCGTTGTAGGAGTCCGTGGGGGATCCTCGTACGTGCGGGGACGCCGAGGTTCAGCCCGCTGAGGGAGGCGATACCCGATGAGCGAGATGCGCGTCGTCGGAGTTCGGGTCGAGCTGCCCGCGAACAGCCCGATCCTGTTGCTGCGTGAAACCGATGGTGACCGCTATCTGCCGATCTGGATCGGGAACGCGGAAGCGACGGCCATCGCCATCGAGCAGCAGGGCGTGCGGCCGGCCCGGCCGCTGACCCATGACCTGCTCAAAGAGGTGATCGCCGCCCTCGGCCGGGAGCTGACCCAGGTCCGCATCACCGACCTGCAGGAAGGCACCTACTTCGCCGAGCTCGTGTTCGACGGCGGCATCAAGGTGTCCGCCCGCCCGAGCGACTCGGTCGCCCTCGCGCTGCGCGCGGGTGTGCCCATCCACGCCGAGGAATCCGTGCTGGCCGAGGCCGGCCTCGTCATCCCGGACGAGCAGGAGGACGAGGTCGAGAAGTTCCGCGAGTTCCTGGATTCGGTCTCACCTGAGGACTTCAGAGGTGCTGAGCAGTGACATTGCCGCGCGTTCCGCGCGGGGCGAGGTCGCGCCGGTCTCTTCGCCTAGTCCGGAAAAATCGCTGAAAAGACGCGATTTTTCCGGCCGCGGCTCCAGAGACCGGCGCGACCT
>NZ_KK037166.1:1555868-1557444 GCF_000568255.1 Kutzneria sp. 744 | reverse complement strand
GCAGGGCTCGGGCAGCCAGCGCCTGTACTCGTTCAAGGACCTGCTGGTCCTCAAGGTGGTCAAGCGCCTGCTGGACACCGGCGTCTCGCTGCACAACATCAGGGTGGCGGTGGAGCACCTCCGCCGCCGCGGGGTGGCCGACCTGGCCCGGATCACGCTGTTCAGCGACGGCACGACCGTGTACGAGTGCACCTCGCCGGAGGAGGTCGTCGACCTGCTCCAGGGCGGCCAGGGCGTGTTCGGCATCGCGGTCAGCGGGGCCATGCGGGAGATCAGCGGCACCATCCACGAGTTCCAGGCGGAGCGCGCGGACGGCCTGGAGCTGGAGCCGCAGGGCGGCGACGAGCTCACCCAGCGCCGGCAGGCCCGCCGCACCGGCTGAACGTGATCGAGATGACACGCGGTGGTCAAGGCTGGGGTCCGTAGCCCGGCCGGGGTAAACTCGCGCCTGTAGTCGCACATCCCGTGCGGGAGAGCCCGGACCCCGGTCCGGCGCCGAAGGAGCAAATCCTCCCCGGAACCTCTCAGGCACCCAGGACCGCACGGGACAGACGCCTCTGGAAAGAGGACGCGGGGCCTCCTCGCGTCCCGCCGACGGTGCAAGCCCGCGCGTGCGCGGGTGAAGCTCTCAGGTGCCCGTCACGGGCGGGGACAGAGGGGGAGGGCAAACGGCCCGCGCCCGTATGCCCGACGCCCCGGAGGCACGACGCATGACGACTGACCGCATTCCCCTTGCCGCGCTTGAGCACGGCACGCCCTTCGCGGACCGCCACGTCGGTCCCCGTGCCGCCGAGCTGGGCAAGATCCTGGACGTCGTCGGCGTCGGCTCGCTGGAGGAGCTGGCCCAGCGCGCGGTGCCGTCGGCCATCCGCAGCGACGCCCTGACGCTGAGCCTGCCCGCCCCGGCCACCGAGGTCGAGGCGCTGGCCGAGCTGCGCGCCCTGGCCGACCGCAACCGGCCCATGACCCAGATGATCGGGCTGGGCTACTACGGCACGGTCACCCCGGGCGTCATCCTGCGCAACGTGCTGGAGAGCCCGGCCTGGTACACCGCCTACACGCCGTACCAGCCGGAGATCTCCCAGGGCCGCCTGGAGGCCCTGCTCAACTTCCAGACCATGGTCGGCGACCTGACCGGGCTGCCGGTGGCCAACGCGTCGATGCTGGACGAGTCGACCGCAGCCGCCGAGGCGATGACGCTGGTCCGCCGGGCCGGCAAGTCCAGGTCGACCAAGTTCGTGGTCGACGCGGACACGCTGCCGCAGACCATCGCCGTGATCGAGACGCGGGCCGAGCCGCTGGACATCGAGATCGTCGTGGCCGACCTGTCCCAGGGCATCGAGGGCCTCGGCCTCGGCGGCGACTTCTTCGGCGTGCTGCTGTCCTACCCGGGCGCCTCCGGCGTGATCCGCGACCACGAGTCCGTGATCGCCGAGGTGCACGCGGCCGGCGCGGCCGCGGTCGTGGCGGCCGACCTGCTGGCCCTCACGCTGCTGCGCGCGCCCGGCGAGATCGGCGCGGACGTCGTCGTCGGCACCACGCAGCGGTTCGGCGTGCCGATGGGCTTCGGCGGCCC
>NZ_KK037166.1:1522877-1555768 GCF_000568255.1 Kutzneria sp. 744 | reverse complement strand
TCCGCCGCGAGAAGGCCACCAGCAACATCTGCACCGCGCAGGTCCTGCTCGCGGTGATCGCCTCCATGTACGCCGTCTACCACGGCCCCGACGGCCTGCGCTCGATCGCCACCCGCGCGCACCGGATGGCCACCGTGCTGGCCGCCGGCCTGTGCGAGGGCGGCGTCGGCGTCGTGCACGGCGAGCTGTTCGACACCGTGCTGGCCGAGGTCCCCGGCACCGCGGCCGAGGTCGTGGCCAAGGCCCGCGAGCTGGGCGTGAACCTGCGCCTGGTCGACGAGAACCACGTCGGCATCGCCTGCGACGAGACCACCACCCGCGAGCACCTTTCCCAGGTGTGGCAGGCGTTCGGCGTCACCGTGTCCGATGTGGACGGTTTGGACGCCGACACCGCCGACGGCATTCCGCCGGCCCTGCGCCGCACCAGCGAGTTCCTCACCCACCCGGTGTTCCACCAGCACCGCTCCGAGACCGCGCTGCTGCGCTACCTGCGTGCCCTGTCGGACAAGGACGTCGCGCTGGACCGCAGCATGATCCCGCTGGGCTCGTGCACCATGAAGCTCAACGCCACCACCGAGATGGAGGCCGTCACCTGGCCCGAGTTCTCGGGGCTGCACCCGTTCGCGCCGGCCGGGGACGCGGAGGGTCTGCTGTCCATCGTGACCGACCTGGAGCAGTGGCTGGCCGAGATCACCGGCTACGACGCAGTGTCGTTGCAGCCCAACGCCGGCAGCCAGGGCGAGTTCGCCGGCCTGCTGGCCATTCGGGCCTACCACCGCTCCCAGGGGCACGGCGAGCGGGACGTCTGCCTGATCCCGGCCAGCGCCCACGGCACCAACGCCGCCAGCGCGGTGATGGCCGGCATGCGGGTCGTCGTCGTGAAGTGCGACGATCAGGGCAACATCGACATGGACCACCTGCGCGCCACGGTCGCGGAGCACAGCGACGACCTGGCCGCGATCATGATCACCTACCCGTCCACGCACGGCGTGTACGAGGACACCGTCGGCGAGGTCTGCGGCCTGGTGCACGACGCCGGCGGCCAGGTGTACGTGGACGGCGCCAACCTGAACGCGCTGATCGGCCTGGCCCAGTACGGCAAGTTCGGCTCGGACGTGTCGCACCTGAACCTGCACAAGACCTTCTGCATCCCGCACGGCGGCGGCGGCCCCGGCGTCGGCCCGATCGGCGTGCGCTCGCACCTCGCGCCGTTCCTGCCCAACCACCCGCTGCAGCCGGCCGCCGGCCCCGAGACCGGCGTCGGCCCGATCAGCGCCGCCCCGTGGGGCAGCGCCTCGATCCTGCCGATCTCCTGGGCGTACGTGCGGATGATGGGCGCCGACGGCCTGCGCCGGGCCACCCTGACCGCCGTCGCGGCGGCCAACTACGTGGCCCGCCGGCTCGACGAGTACTTCCCGGTGCTCTACGTCGGCGAGGGCGGTTTCGTGGCCCACGAGTGCATTCTCGACCTGCGCGGCATCACCAAGGCCACCGGCGTGACCGTGGACGACGTGGCCAAGCGGCTGGCCGACTACGGCCTGCACGCGCCGACCATGTCCTTCCCGGTGGCCGGCACGCTCATGGTGGAGCCGACCGAGAGCGAGGACCTGGCCGAGCTGGATCGCTTCTGCGACGCCATGATCGCGATCCGGCGGGAGATCGACCGGGTCGGCTCGGGCGAGTGGCCGGTGGACGACAACCCGCTGCGCAACGCCCCGCACACCGCGGCCTGCCTGACCGAGCAGGAGTGGAAGCACCCCTACACCCGGCACGAGGCCGTCTTCCCGGCCGGCGTCAACGCGCCCAAGATCTGGCCGCCGGTGCGGCGGATCGACGGCGCCAAGGGCGACCGCAACCTGGTCTGCTCCTGCCCGCCGATGGAGGCCTACCAGAGCTGAGTCCGTTCATGCAGACAAGGACGCCTTACCCGCGTTGAGCGAGGGTAAGGCGTCCTTGCCTGCATCAGACCCGCAGGGGGAACACGATGTCCTATCCGGAGATCAGGTACGACGGCGAGAGCGGCGAGGTCACGGCCTGGATGCGGCCCGCCTCGACGCCGGCCGACCTGACCAGCAAGGCCGGCACGAAGTTCGGCTACCTGGCCACGGGCGCCGACACCGGCGGCGACTTCGGCCTGTACCGGCTGGACATGCTGCCGCGGGCCGGCGGCGCGTCCGACCACTTCCACCGCACCATCACCGAGTCGTTCTTCATCCTGTCGGGCACGATGAAGCTGTTCAACGGCGACAAGTGGGTCGACGCCCGTGAGGGCGACTTCCTGCACGTGCCGCCGGGCGGGCGGCACGGGTTCCGCAACGAGTCGGACGAGCCGGCGTCGATGCTGCTGCTGTTCACGCCGGGCGCGCCGCGTGAGGCGTACTTCGAGGGGCTCAAGACCGTGTCCGGACTGTCCGACCAGGAGCGGTTGGAGTTCTTCCTCCAGCACGACAACCACTTCGTCGACTGACCAACCACCGCGAGTCCCGCTCTCCAGCAAGCGAATGTCGAGTTCCGGAACTCGACATTCAGTTGCCCGAGAGCGGGACTCGCGGTTTGTCAGGGCTGGTTTTCCGAGGCTATGCCGGCGGGGGCGTGGTCGAGGGCGGCGGTGATGGCGGCCGCCAGGGCTCGGGCCGCCTCCTCGGTGAGTTCCACGGCGACGCGGGCGCCGGGGCCGTCGGCCGGGTTGAGGAAGTCGATGTTCAGCGTGTGGGTGTAGCGGGCGTGCGTGGGGTGGTCCACGTAGACGGAGCCGTCGGTCAGCCGGAACCAGCCGCTCGCGCCCTTGCCCGCGCCGTCGAGGAGGACCTTCTCGGTCAGGTACGTGCACATCGGGACTGTCCTTTCAGGACGCGAGGTGGCGGCCGTAGAAGTCGAACACCTTGAGCCAGCCGTCGGCGGCGGCCTCCGAGCGGTAGCTCGGGCGCTCCACGGAGAAGAAGGCGTGGTTGGCGCCCTCGTAGGTGTGGAACTCGGTGGTCTTGCCGTGCTGCTTGAGCACTGCCTCCAGTTCGGCGGTCTCCTCCGGCGTGGGGAACTTGTCGTCGGCGCCGAACAGGCCGAGCAGCGGCGCCGACAGGTTGGGCGCGATGTCCAGCAGCGGCCCCATGGTCGTGATGCCCATGGCCGGGTCGGGGCCGCGGGTGACGAACGCGCCGTAGCAGTCGACGGCGGCGTCGACCTGGAGCGAGCAGGCCACCAGGAAGGTGTGCCGGCCGCCTGAGCAGTAGCCGATGACGCCGACCTTGCCGTTGCTGGACTCCAGCGACTTGAGGTGGCGGATCGCGCCGTCGGCGTCGCCGACCACCTGCGAGTCGGGCACGCCGCCCTGCGCGCGGGCGGCCGCGGCGGCGTCGTCGGGGCTGGCGCCGGGGGCGACGCGCCAGAACAGGTTGGGGGCGATGGCGTTGTAGCCGTTCACCGCGAACCTGCGCACGATCTCCTTGGTGCCCTCGTCGTAACCGGGCATGTGGTGGATCACCAGCACGCCGCCGCGCGGCGTGGTGTCGAGGGGCCGGGCCAGGTACGCCTCGATCTCGTCACCGCCGTCGCCGGTGATGGTGATGGTCTCGGCCAGCATCGCGTCGGACACGTCTGTCGTCCCTCCGTCGTTCGTGGGCGAGATCCACCCTACACGGAGGAAAGGTTCCGCTTAGAGCAGAAGGTCCGCATCGAGTTCCCGCACCCGCAACGCGGCCGCGGTGAGCACGGCGACGGCGGCGTGGTGCCGGGGGCCGGGTTCCAGCATCGCCAGCCGCACCTGGTCGACGGGGATGTCCAGCGGCCATGCCAGCAGCATCGGCGGCTGATCGGCGGGGGAGACCTCGATGCGGCTCATGGGCATCCGCAGCCCGTGCCCGGTGGCCTTGAGCAGCGCCTCCTTGCGCACCCACAGCCGTTGGAAGTCCACCCCGGGGTTCTCGGAGGCGTCCAGGGCGGAGAGTTCGTTGGCGCTCAAGGTGTTCTCCGCCAGCTCGTGATCGAAGTGCCCGATCAGCGGCGTGTGCTCGACGTCGACGCCAACCTCGCCCAGGCGGGTCAGCGCCACGGCGACGCGCTCGCCGGCGTGGGAGACGGACACCTCGATGCCGGAGCCGGCGGGCAGCCGCGGGCGTCCGTGCTGCTGGCCGCAGTCGGTGCAGGTGCGATCCAGTAACACCTCGCACGGCCGTTCCCCGGTCTGCGCGGCCACGGCGGCCCGCAGCAGCCACGCCCCGGTCAGCGACCGCTGCCGGTCCACGCGCTGCCGGTACCGGCCGGCGCGGCGCTGCTCCGACTCCGGCACGGCGGAGGCGAGCACGTCGTCGGGCACCTGGTCGGGTCGGGCCCACCAGATCTGGCACTCACCGTCGAGCAACTGATCAGCAGCCACGGTTGCCACGGTAGGGCCGGGGCAACGGGCTATTCCGGTGACTTTGGCGTCCGATCCGGTGTACCGTACTCACCTATCGAGTTCGACCTGTCGAGTACGACGTGTGGGGGATTGCGGTGACGATGGGTGGTGGTCGCCCGGGGCGGCGGTCGAGGACGACCACGGTGCCGGACAGCGGCCTGACCGGCTCGGTGGACATTCCCGATCCGGAGCCGCCGGACGAGCCCAAGGACCTCCGGTCCCGGCTCGGCCGGTTGCGCCGGTCGGTGGGCGGCCTGGTCAAGGGACTGCCGCGGGTGATCAAGCTGGCCTGGGACGCCGGCCGCTGGCCCACGCTGTGGCTGGTGTTCGCCACCGTGATCGCCGGTCTGACGCCCACGGCCACGGCCTACATCTCCAAGCTGCTGATCGACTCCGTGACCCACGCCATCGCCGTGCACACCGGGCACCTGCCGGACGCGGTGCGTGTCGGCCCGCTGGAGCTCACGACCATTCAGGTGATCATCGGCGTCGCCGGCCTGCAGCTGATCGTCTACGTGGTGAACGCGATGATGACGGCGGTCTCCACGATCAGCCAGCAGCTGCTCAACGATCGGGTGTCGCAGACCATCCGGCTGCGGGTGATGGCCCACGCCAGCCGGCTGGACCTCTCCTTCTTCGAGGGCTCGTCCTCCTACGACCTGATCCGGCAGGCCCAGGACGAGGCGCCGTCCCGGCCGGTGGCCATGCTGAACTCGGTGTTCGGGCTGGTCCGCACCGGCATCACGTTCACGTCCATGATCGCGCTGCTGCTGTCGATCAACCCGTGGCTGGCCCTGATCGCCGTGCTGTCGCCGATCCCGGCCTTCATCGCCGACTCCCGCTACGGCGCCCGCAGCTACGTCTACGCGGTGTGGACCTCGCCGATTCGCCGCCGCATGGAGTATCTGTCCTCTTTGGTCACCACCGACACCTATGCCAAGGAGATCAAGCTCTTCGGCCTCGGCGACTACCTGGTCGACCGGTTCCGCCGGATCAGCGCCGTCTACTTCGGACGGCAGCGCAAGCTGGTCACCGAGCGGAACCTGCGCGGCACGGGTTGGGGTCTGATCACCACCATCACCGCTTCGCTGACGTACCTGTACATCGCACTGGAGGCGGTCAACGGCCGGCTCACCGTCGGCGACCTGCTGCTGTTCACCCAGGCCTCGACGGCCGTGCAGCAGTCGGTGTCGTCGTTGTTCTCGGGCTTCACCGGCATGTACGAGAACAATCTCTACTTGGACAACCTGTACAAGCTGCTGGCCACCGAGCCCGCGGTGATCGCGCCGTCCCGCCCGCGGCCGCTGCCCGAGCCGGTCCGTGGCCACGTGGTGTTCGAGGACGTCACCTTCGGCTATCCGGGCACGGACTCGGTGGCGCTCAACGGGGTCAGCTTCGAGATCAGGCCGGGTCAGACCACCGCGGTCGTCGGCCGAAACGGCGCCGGCAAGTCCACCCTGTTCAAGCTGCTGTGCCGGCTCTACGACCCGACCAGCGGCCGGATCCTGTTGGACGGCATCGACATCCGCGAGTTCGACCCGGACGCGCTGCGCCGCCAGATCAGCGCCATGTTCCAGGACTACGTGACCTACCAGGCCAGCGCCTCGGAGAACATCGGCGTCGGCGACATCGAGCACGTCACCGACCGCGAGCTGATCGAGAGGTCGGCCGAGGCGGGCGGGGCCGACGAGCTGATCGCCGGCATGCGGATGGGCATGGACACGCCATTGGGCCGCTGGTTCAACGAGGGCGCCAACCTGTCCGGCGGCGAGTGGCAGAAGATCGCGCTGAGCCGGGCGTTCATGCGGGACGCGCCCCTGCTGATCCTGGACGAGCCCACCTCCGCGCTGGACGCGCAGGCCGAGCACGACCTGTTCGCCCGGCTGCGCAATCTCTCCCACGGCCGCACCACGCTCTACATCTCGCACCGGTTCTCCACCGTGCGCCAGGCCGACCGGATCCTGTTGCTGGACAACGGCCAGCTGGCCGAGTACGGCACGCACGACGAGCTGATGGCCGCCGACGAGGGCTATGCGCACCTGTTCACGCTCCAGGCGGCGGCGTATCTGCCTGCGTCAAATGGGTCCGGACCCGAGCGGAGCGCCTGATGTCGTTGCGGCACGCGCTGTTGGGGCTGCTCTCGGTCAGCCCCAACAGCGGCTACCAGCTGGGCCGGATCTTCCAGGACACGTTGCGGCAAATCTGGAATGCCCGCAACCACCAGCTCTATCCCGAGCTGTCGCGGCTGGCCGCCGACGGGCACGTCGAGTGCGTCGAGGAAGGGCCGCGCGGCAAGCGCACGTACGCCATCACCGACGACGGCCGGGCCGAGCTGCGGCGTTGGCTGGTCGACGTGGAGCCCGACCGCACCATGCGCAGCGAGGCCTACCTGCGGCCCGCGTTAGTTGTCCGGTCGCCGCTGAGCCCGCGAGGACGCCTTGTGCGTGCTGGAAACGGGACATCCCAGGCGCTGCGGGACCAGCAGGGAGGGCGTGCTGGCGCTGATGGCCCGCAAGCGCCGCATCTCGCCGCCGTACGGGCCGCACAACCTGTCGCTCGACCTCAAACTGCGGGCTGACCGAGGCCATCCTGGGCTGGTCGGAGGAGGCGGCTCGGCGCATTGCCGAAAGGCCGTAACGCTTATCGGCGTAACGCGAAGAACCAGGCATGAGTTGGGTCATCGACGTCTTCTCGCTCCCGATCGACCGTACCGAGCCGCCGGCGCCCGAGCCGTTCCCGGGGCCGGTCACGCCCGAACCCGTCGACGCCGCAGCAGGTTTATGCCCAGCGCGGTGATGACGGCCATGATCGTCAACGGGTAGCTGTTGCGGACCACGAAGGCCAGCGGTCCCTCGAAGTCGATCGAGATGATGCCCGTGGGCATGCCGTGCCCGAAGTCGATCGGCGGCAGGTCGGTGGGAACCGCCGCCCCGGCCAGGAACACCAGCGCCGGCACGTGCCAGGGCAGCCGCGCCGCCAGCGCGATGATCACCGGCAGGAACCAGACCCAGTGGTGCTCCCAGGAGAACGGGGACACCGCGGCGGCGGTCATGCCGACGATGCCGAGGGCAAGAACACGGTCGCCGCGCCGGTCGAGCACTCCTGCCACGGCGGTGCCGGCCAAGCCGACCGCGCCGCCGAGGAGCAGCCACGGGGGCCCGGATTCCCTCTCGCCCAGCACTCGGGCGAGCATGCCGTGGATGGACTGGTCGGACCACGACAGCACCGGGCCAACCCGCGTGGAGTCGCCGAACACGCCGCCGATCCAGTAGTGCATGGCCTCGGGCACGAACAGAATCCCGAGGATCACCGTGACGGCGAAGGTGGCGACGGCGGCGCCGGCCTCGCGCCAGCGGCGGGCGAACAGCAGGTACAGCACGAAGATCAGCGGCGTGAGCTTGATCGCGGCGGCCAGGCCGACACCGATGCCGGCCCACCTCGACGGCCGACGGCGGCACAGGTCGAACACGACCAGCCCGAGCAGGATGATGTTGATCTGGCCCAGGGCCAGGCTGGTGCGCACTGGTTCGAGCCAGACGGCCAGGCCGAACAACACCAGTGCCAGCGGCATGGGCAGGCCGACGGTCGCGGTGCAACGGCGCACGATCTGCCACAGCAGCACCAGATTGCCGGCGATCCACAGTCCACACAGGACCGGATACGGGATGACGGCCAGTGGCAGGAAGAAGACGGCCGCGAACGGGGGATAGGTGAAGAACATCGGGCCGAGCACGCCCTGCGAATACAGCGGACGGCCCTCGATCAACGCCTGCGCGCCGGCCCGGTAGACCTGCATGTCGATCAGGCCGCCGCTGAGCCACAGCACGAACATCAGCGCGGCCGCCCCGACCAGCACCGCGGACACGGCACGGGCATGGGCGGTGAGCCAGCGCCCGACCGCGTCCAGCGGTCGGTGGAACCCGTTGTCAGCCAAGGATCTCAACAACCGCCGACGGCCGGCCTCGAAGGCCTTGGTGGTCATCGGCGGCACCTCCTGCGCGATCAGGTCGACCAGCGCTGTCTCGTTCTGCATGTGGTTTATTGCCCGCGACCGGGCCGAGCGTTCCCGATCCGGTCACGACCGAAGGCCAGCGCCGCGAGCAGGCCGAGGCCCAGCCAGACGTAGGCGGCCCCGGGAATGTGCTGCCACACGGTCCACTTCAGCTCCTGGTCGGCGCTCGACGGCAGCCAGCCGTAGGGCGGACCGATGCAGAACACGGCGCAGGCCACGAGCAGCAGCGGCAGACCCCGCCAGGCGCGGTCCCGCCAGATCGTCCAGCCGAACGCCATCAGCGCCGGTACCACCCAGACCCAGTGATGTGACCAGGAGATCGGCGACACGAGCAGCCCAGCTGCGGCGATCGCTACCAGGGCGACGACGTCGTTGCGGGCTCGGTGTGCGGACCGCCAGGCCAGGGCCAACACGAGAACCGCCAGCACCACCCACAGCAGTGTCTGCACGGAGGCCAAGGCCGGCAGCCGATACAGCTCGGCTCGCAGCGATTCGTTGGTCATGATGGAAAGTGTGGTGATCCGCTCCGGATTGACCATGGCGTGGAACCAGAACTCCACGGTGTCCCGGGGTGCCAGCAGCAGGCCGATGACCGCGAATCCCACGAAGGACGCCACCGCGGTGGCGGCGGAACGCCGGTCGCGTGTGACGAGGAAGTACACGATGAACACGAGCGGTGTCAGCTTGATCGCGGCGGCCAGTCCGACGAGGACACCCCGGAACCGCCGCACGGCAAGGCAATCCGCCACGACCAACGCCATCAGCACGAGGTTGACCTGGCCGTAGCCGAAGGTCGATCCCACCGGCTCGAAGTACAGCGCAGCAACCGCGGCCGCCGGTCCGAGTGTCCACTTCAGACGCTTATCCAGTCGGCCGGCGACCACGACTGTCACGGTCGACAGCGCGAGAAAGCTGACCACCGTGACGAGGGTTCGGGACAGCCAGAGCGGTATGGCGGCGAAGACACTGAACAGCACGGCGGCCAGCGGGGGATAGGTGAACGGCAGGTTCGGCCCGCTCAGCAGCGGACCGGGAAAGCCCACGTAGAGCGGGATTCCCCGTAGCCAGGCCAGGCCGCCGTTGCGATAGACCTCCAGATCGAGCATCGTGGCGCCGCGCAGCCAGATCAGGTCCACCGGAAGCCACACCAGCGCGATCGCCCACACGCCGATGGCGACCCGGAGCGCGATCCGCCGGCGGCGTTCCGACCGCAGGCTACCCATCAGCCTTCGGCGGCCGGTGTCGAAGGCCTCGGCCGTCATCGGCCGGACCTCTCGCGCGATCAGGTCGACCAGCGCTGTCTCGTTGTGCATGCGGTGTATTGCCCACGGCCGTTCGGGTCGTTCCCGGCGGGTATGCGACCGGACGGGCCTTGACGCGGACTTTAGCTACTGATTGTCTCCAACCGGTCACCCAGAGAGTGGGGTGACAACGTTGTCACCCGAAGGGAGCGCTGTTCATGCGGTTAACCCTGGGGCTGGTCCTCCCACTGGCCTTAGCGGCCTCCGCGCTCGCCGCCGTGCCGGCCGACGCGGACGCCGAGCACGGTTCGGACCTGGCCGCCCTCGTCAACCCGTTCGTCGGCGCGGCCGCCGGCCAGACGCCGGAGACCAACAGCTACGCCGGCGACACGTTCCCGGGCGCGGACGTCCCGTTCGGCATGGTGCAGTGGAGCCCGGACAACCCGCTCGAACCCAAGGCGCCCGACGGCGCCGGCCGGTACTTCGTGCGCGACCGCGACAGCGGCTACGCGTGGGAGGAGAACCGGCTCCGGGGCTTCAGCCTCACCCACTTCAACGGGGCCGGCTGCGGCGGCGCGGCCGGCGACCTGCCGTTCATCCCCTACGCGGGGCCGGTCACCGTGTCCCCGGCGGCCGACCAGGCCCACTACTACTCGACCTTCCAGCACAGCAACGAATCCGCGTCGCCAGGCTATTACAAGGTGACCACCGACGCCGGCATCACCACCGAGCTGACCACCACGCAGCACTCGGGCCTGGGCCGATTCTCCTTCCCCGCCAACGGCCCCGCCACGCTGCTGGTGGACACCGCCGACTCCGCGATGGGCAGCGACGACGCCGCCGTGACCGTGGACGCGGCCAAGCACACCATCTCCGGCTGGGTCGCCAGCGGCCACTTCTGCGCCGGTCCCAACAAGTACAAGGCGTACTTCACCGCCACCTTCGACCAGCCCTTCGCCAGTGTCGGCACCTGGCAGAACGGGACCGTGACCCCGGGCGGCACGCAGGCCCACGGCGGCAACCTCAGCAACACCACCTGGGACAAGCAGGTCGTCACCGCCGACGGCGGATCCGGCGCGTTCGTGACGTTCGCGCCCGGCACCACAGTGCAGGCCCGCGTCGGTCTGTCCTATGTGGATCCGAACGGCGCCGTGAACAACGTGCGTTCTGAGCAAGGAACCAAGGGCTTCGACCAGCTGGTGAAGCAGGCGCGTCAGGCCTGGAACGACCGGCTCGGTCAGGTCCGGATCGGCGGCGGGTCCAAGGACCAGCTCACCACGTTCTATACCGCGCTGTACCACACCCTGTTGCAGCCCAACGTCTTCTCCGACGTCGACGGCCGCTACACCGGCTTCGACAACAAGATCCACCAACAGCCCCGCGGCCACGCCCAGTACGCCAACTTCTCCGGCTGGGACGTCTACCGCGACGAGATCCAGCTGCTGGCCCTGCTGGCCCCGCACGAGACCTCCGACATCGCGCAGTCCATGTACAACCAGGCGACGCAGGCCGGCGGCATCTGGGACCGCTGGTCGCAGAACAACGACTTCATGGGAGTGATGGGTGGCGACCCGTACCACTCGATGATCGCCAGCGCGGTTGCCTTCGGGGCCAAGGACTTCGACGTGCACGGCGCGCTGGCGTCCATGGTCAAGGGGGCCACCCGGATCCAGCAGCCGGGGGAGCGGGCGCTGGAGCGGCCCGGCCTGTGGGACTACGAGACCCTGGGCTACCACGCCGACAACGTCTCCGACATGCTGGAGGAGACCACCGCCGACTTCGGCATCGCGCAGCTGGCCGGCCGGCTCGGGCAGGGCGACGTGCAGCGGCAGTTCATGGCCCGCGCCCAGTACTGGGAGAACGTCTACAACCCCGACACCGGCTATCTCCAGACCCGGGACCGCACCGGGCAGTTCGCCACGCCGTTCGACCCCGCCGCCTACCAGGAGTTCCAGTACCAGGAGGGCAACGCCGCCCAGTACACCTGGATGGTGCCGTACAACGTGTCCGGCCTGGTCACCGCCATGGGCGGGCCGGCGGCGACGATCAAGCGGCTGGACACCTTCTTCGCCGTCCTGAACGGTTCGCCCGACCAGCCGTACGCGTGGATGGCCAACGAGCCGTCGTTCGAGGTGCCGTGGGAGTACTCCTACGCCGGCGCGCCGGCCAAGACCGCCGACGTGGTGCGGCGCAGCGCCGAGCAGCTGTTCAAGCCGACGGCCGACGGCCTGCCCGGCAACGACGATCTCGGCGCCACCTCGTCCTGGTACGTGTGGGCGGCGCTGGGCATGTACCCGGAGGCGCCCGGGCGGGCCGAGCTCGTGCTGGCCAGCCCGCTGTTCCCGAAGATCAGCATCACCCGCGAGGGCGGGCAGCGCATCGAGATCAGCGCGCCCGGGGCGTCCTCGACCACCAAGTACGTGCAGTCCTTGCGGCTCAACGGGAAGCGCAGCACCAAGCCGTGGGTGCCGGAGTCGTTCGCGGTCAACGGCGGCCGGCTGGACTACACCCTCGGCAACACGCCCAGCCCGACGTCGGGCACCGACGCCAAGGATGCGCCGCCCTCGTTCCAGGACGGCGAGGTCCCGGTGCGCGGCGCGGTTTCCGGCACCGTGAAGTTGGCCCCGGGCGGGTCGGCGACCGCGACCGTACGAGCCGAGGGCATCACCGGCTCGGGAACCGTGACGTGGAAGGCGAATCCGCCGGCCGGCATCACCGTGACGCCGTCCAGCGGCAAGCTCACGGTCGGCCCGAACGGAAAGTCCACACAGGACGTCACCGTGACCGCGGCCAAGGAGACCTACACGAAGGTTCCGATTGTGTTCAGCGGATCCGGCGCGCAGCAGCTACCCGCGCAGCTGACCGTCGACGCGGCCGCGCCGGGAACCCTTGCCGCGGCGGCGAACAACATCGGCGTCAGCGACGACAACACCGTGTGGATGGGGCGCTTCGGCGAGACCAGCCTGTACCCCGGCGGCTTCTCCTACTCCGCGCAGCAGTTGGCGGCCAATGGAATCACGCCCGGTGGTCAGGTCGACGGCTTCACCTGGCCGGCCTCGGCCGGCAGCGCCGCACCGGACAACATCGTCGCGAATGGACAGACGGTGCAACTGAACGCGCCCGCCACCGCGACCAGGCTGGCGTTCCTGGGCGCGGCGACGGGCGGCGACGCCACCGGGAAGGTCACGATCACCTACGCCGACGGCAGCACACAGGCGGCCGATCTCGGGCTGTCCGAGTGGCTGCTACAAGGGGGCAAGGAGCAGCCACAGTTCGGCAACACCGTGGTGGCGAGCTCGCCGTACATCAACTCGGCGTTCGCGCGCTACGGGTTCCGGCTGCACCGGCCGTACACGTCCTACCTGTTCGCCACCGCGCCGATCACGCTGGCGGCGGGCAAGCAGGTTCGCAGCGTCACGCTTCCGGCCGGCACGACCGGCGGCGCGGCGCATGTGTTCGCCGTATCCGTGAGCTAGTCTCGATTACGGTCTGACGTCCCGCTTGCTGGGCGGGTCGGCGGTGGCCTCCTGATTCGAGCAGGAGGCCACCCCCGCCGTGCTGACCCGGTGCCGATTGTTCCTGGGCGAACTGCTGCTGTGTTGAACAGTTCCTGGGTCGTACTGCCCTGGGCCGTGGTTCCGGCTCAGGCCAGGTCGTCGAACTCGCCGTCCTTGACGCCGCCGACGAAGGCCGTGATCTCGGCCTGCGTGTAGACCAGCGCCGGTCCGTTCGGGAACCGGGAGTTGCGGACCGCGATGTCGCCGTTGGCCAGCCGTGCGACCTCGACGCAGTTGCCGACCGCGCCGCTGCGACGGCTCTTGCGCCAGGCGACGTCGGCCAGGTCGGTCGCGGACATGCCGTTGTGGATGTCGATCTGGTCTGCCATGACCCCTCCCGGTCACTAGCGATTCCAGTGCACATGCACGTGCAGGGGCTCGTGCATGTGGTGAACCGTACCAGCTAATCGTGCACGTGCATATGGCTGTGCAGTCGGCTCATCGTCGTGACCAGCGGCAGTGACCAGGGCATTTCATCCCATCGGGTGACAGGATGGGCTGATAGACGCACAGCCAGTGGTCGCCTTGCTGTGAGCTTCCCCGCCAGCGCCGTGATCACTCGCGGCGACAGGATCTGGTCACGATTCCAGAGAAGGAAATCGATGATCAAGCGGATTCTAGTCGCCCACCCGGAACTGGCCGCCGTGCAGCTCATCTCCAACCGCCTCGGCTGCTACGGGGAGGAGGGCGGCTTCACCGTCGATCGGATCGAGACCGACCCGACCACCGGCGCCCTCACGGCCTTCGACGGCTCCTTCGACCAGCGCTGCCCCGGCTCCACCGCCCACGGCGAGATCCACTTCCAGCGCTGATCATGCAGGGAAGGACGCCTTACCCTCGTTGAACGCGGGTAAGGCGTCCTTCCCTGCATGGTGGCCTCAGGGGATCAGCAGCAGCTTGCCGGTGGTGCGGCGGCCCTGGAGGTCGTCGTGCGACCGGGCCGCCTCGGCCAGCGGGTAGCGGCCGCCGATGCGGATGGTGAGGCGGCCGGACTGGATGGCCGCGAACACCTCGCCGGACCGCCAGTCGAGCTCCTCGCGGGTCAGGACGTGGTGGGCGAGCGTGGGCCGGGTGACGAACAGCGAGCCGGCGGCGTTGAGGCGCTGGAGGTCGAACGGCGGCACGGGGCCGCTGGCCGCGCCGAACAGGGCGAGCGTGCCGCGGACACGCAGGCTCTCCAGGCTGGCGTCGAAGGTGTCCTTGCCGACGCCGTCGTAGACCACGGCCACGCCCTGGCCGTCGGTGAGGCGGCGGACCTCCGGCGCGATCTCCGTCTCGGTGTAGCGGATGATCTCGTCGGCGCCGGCCTCGCGGGCCAGCTTCTCCTTCTCGGCCGTGGACACCGTGCCGATGACGCGGCCGCCCAGCGCCTTGATGGACTGCGTGAGCAGCAGCCCCATGCCGCCGGCCGCCGCGTGCACGAGAACCGTGTCGCCGGACTGCACGGGATAGGTCGACCGGGTCAGGTAGTGCGCGGTCATTCCCTGCAGCATCGCGCCGGCGGCGACGTCCGACTCCACGCCGTCCGGCACGGCCACCGCACCGTCCTCGTGCACCCGGGTCAGTTCGGCGTAGCTGCCGATCGTCGCGCCCCAGGCGACCCGGTCGCCGACCTTGAACCGGCTGGCGCCGTCGCCGACGGCGACCACCTCGCCGGCGCCCTCCAGACCCGGCACGAACGGCGTCGGCATCGGGTAAGCGCCGGTCCGCTGGTAGGTGTCGATGTAGTTCACGCCCGCGGCGGCCACCTTGACCAGCAGCTCTCCCGCGCCCGGCGTCGGATCGGCCACCTCGGCCGCCTTGAGGACCTCGGGACCGCCGAAGCTTTCGACCACTACCGCCCGCATGGACTCACTCCTCCTCGAAAGACACCCTTCGTCAGCGCCAACCAGCCTGCTCCCCGGGTTGTTCCAGCACCACCCGACGCGCCAGGCCCAGCGGCAGCGCGCCCGAGCCGGCGATGCGGTCGTGGAACGACTTGAGGCTGCCCAGTCCCCGGGCCAGGAACTCGTCCCGGATGGCCTCGATCTCCATCGCACCGGTCAGGTAGGACGGCGCCTGCGTCGGCCACGCGCAGTACCGGTCGACCTCGCCCTTGGCCGTGCCCGCGGTCAGCGTGTACCTGGTCGTCATGAACTCCTCGGCCTGCTCCACGGTCATGTCGCCGCAGTGCAGCTCGGTGTCCACGATGATCCGCGCCGCCCGGAACAGCCGGAAGTCCAGGTGGGCCAGTTCGTGCGCCGGGTCGGCGAAGTACCCCCGCTCGCGCATCATGCGCTCCGAGTACAGGCCCCAGCCCTCGGCGAAGTACGGGGTGCGGAACACCTTGCGCGCCGGCCGCGGATTGCCGGCGTGCCAAGAGAAGTGCCAATGGTGTCCGGGATACGCCTCGTGCACGGCCAGCGTCGGCAGCGAGGCCCGGGAGTTGGTGCGCAGCCGCTGCTCCACCTGCTCGGGCGTGGCGTCGTCCGGCGTGAACGGCACGAAGTGGAAGCCGGTGCGGGACGTGGTCATCGCCGGCGGTGCGCCGTAGAACGGCACCACGAACAGCGGTCGCAGGAACGACGGCGACGGCACGACCTTGCACTCCTCGCCTTCGGCAAAGGTGACCAGGTCGTGGTCCTTGAGGAACTGCCGGGCCCGTTCCGTCTCCGCGGTCACGTCCGCCAGCAGCTCGTCCATGGACGCCGCGTGGTCGTCCTGGAACGTGCGCACCTTGGCCCGCCAGTCGCCGCCGGCCAGCTCCGTGGCCTCGGCGTCCAGCGCCTGCCAGGCCGCCACGCCCCGGGTCAGCAGCTCGCCCGCGCCGTAGTCGAGCAGCTCGCACTCGGTCAGCAGCGTCGAGTACAGCTTCTCGCCCATCCGCCAGTCGCCGATCGCCCGCTCGGCGAAGTCCGACAGGTACCCCGCCAGCTCGTCGGCGGCGTCCGCCGCGCGAGCGCCGGCCTCGGCGAGCCGGGCCCGGTCGGCCTCGTCCTCGACCGCCGACGGCAGCACCTCGGTGAGGAAACCCCGGGTGGTGCCCAGCTGCCGGAGGGCCCGCCGGACGATCTGCGGCGACGCCTGCTCCACGTCCAGGTTCGCCCGGCACGCCGCGTACACGCCCGGCAGCTCGGCCACCCGGCTCAGCGCCGAGGCCACCAGCTCCGGCTCGGGCCGCAGGCGATGCTGGAACGTCGAGAACAGCGCCTGCAACGGCGTGCCCACGTACACCGCCGGATCACGCCGCCAGGACGGCCAGTCGGCCATCGCCCGCTCGCGGCGCAGATGCGTGAGCACCAGCTCGTGGTCGATCAGGTCGCTGAACTCCGTCGGCGGGGCCGCCTCCGTGAACCGGGCCAGCCACTGCGCGTGGTCCCGCTGCCGGGCCAGGAAGCCGGCCTCCGTGTAGTCGCCGAGCGTGCTCTCGTGCTCGGTGAGGCCCAGGTTCGCCGCCAGCATCGGGTTCGCCGGCAGGTACCAGTCGAGGAATGAGGTAACGAGCGTCACTGCGCCCAATCTAGTCGCCCGGCCTGGCCATATGGTGGTCGGATGTCGGAGCAGACCACGATTCCCGGCCGCGCGGTGTCTTCCGCCAAGGCCTTCGTCGCCGCCCACGGCCGCCCCACCCGCGCCGTCGTCGAACGCCTCGGCCGCGCCGGCGCCCGCGTCGTCCTCGTCGGCCACGACGGCGCCCTCGGCGACATCATCGTCCCCGACGTCGCCACCGGCGACGCCCTCGTCGCCGCCACCGACCTCCACGCCGCCGAATGGGACCGCGAAACCACCGCCGCCGCCAAGATCGGCCCCCGTCACCGCCGCCGCATGGCCGCCCCCAAGGTCTGACGTTATGCGGGGCCCGGAATCATTCCTATAAGCTAATTATCGGGTACTTCCCTGCATTGGGGTCAGTGTGCCCAGGGGCGGGCCCACTGGTGCAGCGCGGTGAGCAGCGCCGGGGCCAGGGGCTGGTTGTCGACGGGGCTGCCGGCCGGGTGGAAGAAGTGGTCGAGGTCGTCCAGCGTGGCCAGGTGCTCCCCGCGTAGGGACCGCAGGAGCGGGGGAGTGGTGTCGCACGGGACGTTGGCGTCGGCGGTGCCGCAGGTGACGAGGACGCGGGTGCCGGCGGGGACATGGCGGGCGACGTCGGGGGGATAGATGGCGTCGTCGGCGCGGAGGAAGTCGCCCTGGGCCTGGAGAACCTGGAACAGGGCGGCGATGGACGGCAGCATGCCGGCGGTGCTGACCGGAGTGCCGGCCCGGTAGGCGGAGATCCAGCCGGCGATCAGGCCTTTTTGGACGCCTGCCTGATCGGGCGGCAGGGCGGCGTCGAGCTGGGCGCCGACCTGCATGGCGATCATGTCGAGGATGCGGGCGTCCTGCGGGGCCAGCAGCGCCAGCCCGGCCGGGCGCGGCCACACGGAGGTGTCGACGAGCATGGCGTTCATGCCGCCCTCGCTGTGGCCGACGACGAGCATGGCGAACGGGTTGGTCTCGGGCTGCCGGAGCAGGGTGGCGTACGCGGCGTCGGCCTGGCGGATGAAGACGGTGTAGTCGGCGCCGGCGGGCGGCGGGGTGTGGCTGGGCCCGCTGCCGTACTTGTCGAACCGGAACGTGATGATGCCGTCCTGCCCCAAGGCGTCGGCGAGCAGCGCGAGGGTGTTCGGGTGGATGCTCGCCTGGTTGCCGTCGCGGTCGGTGGGGCCGCTGCCGGGCAGCAGCAGGGCGGCGGCGAGCCGGTCGCCGCGGCGATGCGCGGGCACGTGGAGCGTGCCGTACGCGGTGACGCCGTCGGACTGGAAGGTGATCTCCCGGTCCACGGCGGCGACGCCGTTGGCGGGTGTGATGGTGGCGGCGACGAGGGCCGCGACTACGAGGCTGTGCATGGTGATTCCCCCTCAGCGGACGATCAGCGGCAGGAGCAGGCCGAACGCGATGACCACGACCGTGAGGCCGAGGCAGGTGACGAGCGCGACCCGGTTGCCGACGTTGACCGTCCAGCCGAAACCGAAGCGCCGCTGCACGAACCAGGACGGATCGTCGGAATTGCGGTAGATGATGCCGCCGATCCAGTTGCTGTCGTCGTCGCGATGGGTCAGTCCGGTGTGCTCGTCGGGTTCACGGTCGCGGTTGCGCTGCACGATGATGATCACCAGCAGGGCCACGCCGACGACGATGGGCCCGAGCGTCAGCGGCAGCAACACGCCCATCTGTCCCGAACCACTCCACATCGACCAGTCGCTGGCGAGCAGGCCGAGGTTGATCAGCGTGGCGAAGACGATGAAGCCCTTGCCCAGCCGGGCGATGAACTCCCGGTGCGCCCGCACGGAGGCGGCCGGCCGGGACGGGTCGACGTCGGCGGGGCCGCGGAACACCAGCGCCCCGATCCCGCACAGCACCACCGTCAGTCCGGCCTGGATGAAGACGATCGAGAAGACGCTGCCGATCGACTTCGCCGCGTACCGGTTGGCGTTGCCGGCGGCGTCGAAGTGCACCGGCATCGGATCGGGCAGGTCCGGGTAGCGGATGATGCCGAGCACCGCGCTGACCGCGACGACCAGCACCGGCAGCAGCAGCCACAGCCACGGGAACTTCGGCGGGTCGCTGCGCAGCGTCGTGTCCGCGACGAGCCCCTGCCGCACGCCCGCGAACCACTGCTGTTGGTCCTTGGCCGCCGTGATCACCCGGTTGGCCCGGAAGTACAGCAGGTACCAGACGATGACCTGCGCCAGCAGCGGCGCCGGCACCAGCGCGACGCCCGCCGTGAGGATCAGGCCGACGCCGGCCGCCGCGATGACCACGCCCGAGAGCAGCAGCGTGGTGCGGAAGCGCTGGATCTCCCGCCGCACCACCGGATCGTCGATGCGGTCGTCGGGCACGCGGACGCCGAAGCGGACCGTTCGGGCCGACAGCGACGGCGTGAGCCAGGCCATGTAGAGCAGCAGAGCCGTCAACACCAGATGCACCGCAACACCGGTCGTGGTCACGATGACTCATCCCCTTGTTCTTGGTCGAATTCCGCGAGCACGGCCCGGCAGGTCGCCAGCACCTCGTCCGCGGGCACCCCCTTGGCCACGGCCTCGGCGAGCAGCGTGCGCGCCCGCCCGGTCCAGTCGGCCACGAACGCCTCGTCCGAGGCGGTGGCGCCGATCACGGCGCCGGTCTTGCGGTTGAGCCGCACGAATCCCTGCTGCCGTAACAGGTCGTACGCCTTGTTCACGGTGTGGAAGTTGATCCCGAAGTCCGCCGCCAGCTGCCGTGTCGACGGCAGTGACTCCCCGTCCGGCAGCGTGCCCGTCGCGATGCCCTCCACGATCCGATCCCGCAGCTGCTGGTAGATCGGCACGTCGCTGGACAGATCGAGGCTGATGATCACGGGACCTCCCTCCTTGGTGAGCTGTTGTAGTAGTTATAGAACAAAGCAACGCAGCCGGCAAGGGCTAGAGAAAAACCTGCGAATCGGTCCCCGCGCGATGTCGAGAATCGCCGGGCGCATCCGACGTGTCAGTGAAACCGCAGAGGGGAAGGGGTAGCCATGACGACGTCACCGGCCGAGAAGCAGCTGGTCAGGGCGCACAACATGTGCGTGTCGCTGGACGGGTTCGCCACCGGCGAGGGCCAGACGATGGAGGCGCCGTTCGGGCACGCCGGGCAGCGGCTGCACGAGTGGTTCTTCGACACGGCGATGGCCCGCGACATGATGGGACGCGGCCCGGGCGGCAGCCGGGGTGGGGACAACGCCCTGATCGAGACCGGCTTCCGAGGGGTCGGCGCGGAGATCATGGGCCGCAACAAGTTCTCGCCGCACCGGGGGCCGTGGGAGGACGAGTCGTGGCGCGGCTGGTGGGGCGAGGAGCCGCCGTTCCACACCCCGGTCTACGTGATGACGCACTACCCGCGGCCGTCGCTGGAGATGGACGGCGGCACGGTGTTCCACTTCCGCGCCGGCACGCCGCAGGAGGTGCTCGCGGAGGCCAAGGAGGCCGCCGGCGGCCTTGACGTCCGCATCGGCGGCGGACCGACCGTGGTGCGGGACTTCCTGGCCGCCGACCTGGTCGACCTGCTGCACGTGGTGATCGTGCCGATCGTGCTCGGCCGCGGCGTCGGGCTGTGGGACGGGCTGGAAGGGGTCGAGGGGCGTTTCGACGTGGAGACGGTCGCCTCGCCGGCCGGGGTCTCGCACGTGATCTTCAGCCGGAGGACGTCGTGACCACCACGTCCTCGCCGCGCACCCGCAGCCCGCGGGTGGCGCTGGCGCTGCTCGCGCTGCCGTCTCTGCTGATCGCGATCGACATCAGCGTGATGGCCGTCGCGCTGCCCCGGATGGCGGCCGACCTGAATCCGACGCCGACCGAATTGCTGTGGATGAACGACATCTACGGCTTCATGGTCGGCGGCACGATGGTCACGATGGGCACGGTCGGCGACCGGATCGGCCGCCGCCGGCTGATCGTCGTCTGCGCGGCGGTGTTCGCGCTGGCCTCGGCGGTCGCGGCGATCGCCGTCGCGCCGTGGATGATCATCGCGACCCGGGCCGTGATGGGCGTCGCCGGCGCCGCGATCATGCCGGCCTCGATGGCGTTGCTGGGGCGGATCTACCCCGATCCGAAGGACTCGTTGTCGGCGATGGGCGCGTACATGACGTGCTTCCTGACCGGGATGGCGGTCGCCCCGCTGGTCGGCGGTGTGCTGGTCGAGCACTGGGGCTGGGGCTCGGTGTTCCTGATGGGTGTGCCGGTGATGGTGCTGACCGTCGTGGCCGCGCCCCGGGTGCTGCCGGAGTTCCGCGCGCCCGATCCCGGCCGGCTCGACCTTCGTAGCGCCGCGCTGTGCCTGGCGTCGATCCTGCTGGTCGTCTACGCGCTCAAAGCACTGGTCAACACCGGTTTCACCGGGCCGGCCGTCGTCGCGGCGGCCGTGGGCGTCGCGCTCGGGGTCGTGTTCGTGCGTCGCCAGCACCGGTTGGAGCATCCGCTGGTCGACCTCGGGCTGCTGCGCCGGCCCGGCGTGGCCAGGACGATGTGGGTGCTGCTGCTGACCGCCCTGGTGATGGGCGGGACGTCCCTGTTCGTGACGTTCTACCTCCAGTCGGTGCGTGGCCTGTCGCCGCTGGCCGCCGCGCTGTGGCTGCTGCCGCAGATGGCCAGCATGATCGTCGCGTCCAACCTCGGGCCCTGGCTCGGCCGCCGGCTGCCGCCGGCCCGGATCACCGCGGTGTGCATGGCCCTGATGGCCACCGGCTTCGCGTTGTTCGCCCTGGTCCCGGCCGGTCCCGCCGGCCTGGTCGTGCTGGTCGGCGGCACCGTCCTCACCACCGGCGGCATCGGCGCGGCGTTCCCGTTCCTGATGAACGACGTCATCGGCCACGCGCCCCCGGAGCGGGCCGGCTCCGCCGCCTCGTTCACCCAGACCGCCAACGAGCTCGGCATCGCCCTCGGCCTGGTCGTGCTGGGCACCATCGGCACCGTGGCCTACCGGCACCAGCTCGCCTCGACCGCCGGCCACGCCGACGGCTCCTGGGTCTACGGTCTCAAACAGGCCACCGACCAGCACGATCCCGCCCTGCTGGCCCAGGTCCGCGACGCCTTCACCACGGGATTCCACGCCGCCGGGGCGGTGAGTTTCGTGGTCATGCTGGTCGTTCTGGGGCTCACCGTTCGCCCGCGAGCGGAACGGACGTAGAAGATCGGGTAGACGCTCGCCGTCTACACCCCGACCGACTTCCTCCAGCGTCGGCCGTCGATCTTCACGACGACCGCCCCGGAAACCGGTTGTCGGAGGTCGGCGGGCGCTGTTAGCTTGTCGCCGGCCGTGCGAGAGACCGAGGAGGTGGTACCCGTGAACGTAACGACATGGGTGCTCCCCTTCGGGGTCACGGTCGGGCGATAGGTCGTCGTCCGGGAGCGCCGTTCGAGGCACTCCGGAAAGGCACGACCATGCGATTCACTTCCGAGCAACGGCTTGACGACGGCGTGCTCGAGCGCGAATTCACGCTGGGGGAGATCCCCGGCATCCTGTGGACGGCGGCGGGCGAGGGGCCGGCGCCGCTGCTGTTGCTGGGGCACCCGGGCGGACTGGGCCGGATGTACCCGAGGCTGGCCGCCCGGGCCAGGGGCGCGGTGGCGGAGGGCTACGCGGCGGCGGCCATCGAGCTGCCGGGCGGCGGGGAACGGCCCCGGCTCGACGTGGTGGACGGGGCCCGGGCGGACCTGCGCCGGGCGCTGGAGGCGGGCGAGCCGGTGGGCGACGACGTCGTCGACCGGCTGATCGTTCCGTTGGTGGACAAGGCGGTGCCGGAATGGCAGGCCACCATGGACGCCCTGCTTGAGCTGCCGGAGATCGGCGGCCCGGTGGGACTGGCGGGCGGGGTGATCGGCATCGGCGTCCGGCTGGCGCTGGTGGAGCCGCGGATCAAGGCGGCGCTGCTGTTCGCGGGGAGCTATGTGCCCCGCGACATCCTCGAAGAGGCCCGGCGGGTCACCATTCCGCTGCACGTCATGTTGCAGTGGGACGACGAAGGAAACGACCGGCAGCAGGCCCTGGATCTGTTCGACGCGTTCGGATCCGAGGAGAAGACGCTGCACGCCAATATGGGCGGCCACACGGGGATTCCGGAGTTCGAGGGAGAAGCGGCGAATCGGTTCCTCGCCCGGCACCTGAAGTGACGACCGGGGCGGCGCCGGCGAAGGCCGGTGCCGCCCCGCGCCCCGTCGATGACGGCACAGAAACCGTGATAACGCAGCGATAGCCGCCCCGGCTAGCGTCGGCCGGCATGCGCAAACTCGCTCTGCTTCTGGTGTTTCCCCTGCTGCTGGCCATGGGCGCGACCGCGAACGCGGCGACCGGCACGGTGGTTTTCACCGGCGGCACCCACGCCGACCTGAAGAACCCGCCGAACGGCACGTGCATCAACACCTCGACCCCGTACCCGGGTCCGCGGGCGGTCGACAACCACACCAACACCAAGCTGACGATCTACCTGAACAGCACCTGCACCGTCGACGAGAACTCCCGCGTCGTGCAGCCCGGCGGGCACTACTCGCTCAGCAGCACCTGGTACCCGATCATCTACATCGTCGCGGTCAAACTGGGCTGAAGGTCGTTGTCCTTGGCGGAAAACGAACGCTGTCATCCCTGTGGATGATCTCCGTGCGGGACATATGTCGTGCCCGTTCCGATGCGGGGGAGCGGGCACGACACACTGGGGCTATGGAGGACATCGCAGCGGCGCTGGGTGCCGAGATCGTCGGATCACGGGTGTTGGCCGGCGGGTTCTCCCATCAGACATCGTTGCTCACGTTGACCAGCGGGCCCGTGGTCGTCCGGGTCGGCGGCGCCGATCACGAGATCGAGGCGGCGGTGATGGCCGCCGCCCGTGGCCACGTCCCGGTGCCCGAGGTGCTGAAGGTCATCCCGGGGACGGCCATGGTGCTGGAGTACGTGGCCGGAACGCCGCTGAGCGAGGTGCTCGACGGCGGCTTCGAGCTCGGGGCCGAGGTCGGGCGGGTGGCGGCGGCGGTGAGCGCGGTGACCTTCGACCGCCCGGGGTTCTTCGCCGATGCGGGTCTGGCCGTCGCGCCGCAAAGCCCGTGGTCGCAACAGCTTCCCGAGTTCGCCGAGGCCTGCATGGCCAAGACTGCCCGCCTGGATGTCTCCGCCCGCAAGGCCTGGGCCGAGCTCTGCGCGCTCCACGCCCCGGCCCTGGCCGCGATCGACGACCAGGCCCGCCTCGTCCACGCCGACCTGAACCCCAAGAACATCCTGGTCAGCCGGGTCGACGGGCGCTGGCGGGTGGATGCCTTGCTGGACTGGGAGTTCAGCTTCGCCGGCTGCCCCTATGGCGACGCCGCCAACATGCTCCGCTTCGCCGCCGACTACCCCGAGGACTTCGTCGACGGCTTCCGCGCCGCCTTCGCCGAGCACCTGCCGGCCGACCAGGACTGGCTGTATCTCGGTCAGGTCCTGGACATGTTCGCCCTCAGCGATCTGGTCACCCGCCCCGCCGGCAACCCCGTCGCCGACCGGGCGGCGCACGAGATCCGCCGCCGGGTCACCCGCTGAGGCCGGCTTCGCCCACCGCCTCCCGGATGGCGGCGGCGAACGCCGTGGTGGCCGGAGAGTCCGGCGGATTGCCGTACGTGGCAAGGTAAACGCGGCGTCGGAACTCGGGCAGCGGGGTGGCCTCGATGCCGGGCGCCCGATGGGACAGCAGGGCCAGCCCGGGCATGGTGGTCACGCCCATGCCGGCCGCGACGAGCGCCTGTTCGACGATCACGTCGTCGCTGGTGTAGGCGATGCGCGGGGTGAAGCCGGCCGCCGCGCAGGCGTCCACGAACTCGCGGCGGCAGTTCTCGCAGCCGGCGATCCAGTCCGAGTCCCGGTGGTCGGCCAGCGTCTGGCCGGGGGCGAGGCTGAGCAGGCACATGGGGTCGTCGAACAGGTGGACCGCGCGGATGTCGTCCGGTGTCGTGTCGTCGTACCGGAACACGAGCGCGGCGTCGACCTGCCCGGCCCGCAGCAGATCGAGTGCCACCTGGGGATGGGCGTCGACGAGGTGCAGCTCGATGCCGGGGTGTTCGCGGCGCAGAGTGGCCGCGGCCGGGGTGACCAGGGTGGCCAGCGCGGACTGGAAGCCGGCGACCCGGACCCGGCCCGTGCGCAGGCCGACCATCGCCGACAGTTCCGCGGCGGCGGTGTCGACCCGGCCGACGATCTCGGCGGCGCGGCGGGCCAGGTGCTCGCCCTCCGGCGTGAGCCGGATGCCCCGGCCGACCCGCTGCACCAGCCGCGTGCCGGTCTCGGCCTCCAGCCGGGCCAGGTGGTGGCTGACCGCGGGCTGCGAGTAGTTCAGCTGCCGGGCCGCCTTGGTGACCGAGCCGTGCGCGGCGATCGCCGCCAGCACGCGAAGCCGCACGATATCCAGCATTCATCAAGGTTATCGATGGATTGGCACGAAGGTTGTCATTGGACGAATGAGTGGCCCGGAGGGAGGCTGAGCCGGACGAGCAGAGGAGGCGACCGATGACCGATTGACCGCCAAGGTGCTGTGGACCTTCGCGATGTCCCTGGACGGCTTCGTGGCCGGTCCGAACCACGAGATGCACTGGATGACCGGGTTCAGCGTCGGGCCGGGCGTGATCGACGGCTACATCGCGGGCACGGGCGCGGTCCTCGGCGGCCGGGCCGGCTGGGATGCGACCGTGGGCAAGCACCGCCCGTGGGGCGGGGCGTGGAAGGGGCCGATCTTCGTGCTCACCCACCACCCCGAGGACGCCACGCCCGCCGGCGACGTCACCTTCCTCGACTGCGATCCGGCCGAGGCGGTGCGCATCGCCCTGGACGCGGCCGGCGGCAAGGACATCATGGTGTTCTCGCCCGACATCGGGGCCCAGCTCCTGGGGCTGGGCCTGATCGACGAGATCGACATCCACGTGGTGCCGGTGCTGCTCGGTGACGGGGTCCGGCTCTATCACAAGCCCGGGGGCGCGCCGATCCGTCTGCACCGCCTCGACCACGACGACCCCACGGCGGCGGCCCGCGTCCGCTACCGTCCGGCAACTGCCGAGTGATCACCGCCCGGGACGGGCGCCCGGATGGGTCGTCGGGCCCTGGCCGTCGAAGTTCGCCTTGACCGGGCCCGCGCCTGCCCGTTCATCCACCCACCCCTTCGGCTGGTCCGCGAGCGCGCTCGCTGTGCGTAAGGTGCCAGACGAGGGATGGTAGGAGGGGGATCGGTGCCGCAGCTGAGCCAGAAGATCGTCGTGCCCGTGGTCTACATCGCGGCGGTGTTCATGTCGATCTTGGACGGCACGGTGGTGAACGTGGCGCTGCCGGCGATCGCCCGGCGCTTCGACGTGCAGCCGGAGCAGGGCCACGCGGTGGTCATCGGCTATCTGCTGAGCCTGGCGGTGTTCATGCCGGCCTCGGGCTGGCTGGCCGAGCGGTACGGCGTGAAGAGGGTGTTCCTCACGGCGCTGGCGCTGTTCGTGGCGGCCTCGGGCCTGTGCGGCCTGGCCCAGAGCCTGCCGGAGCTGGTGCTGTTCCGGGTGGTGCAGGGCGCCGGCGGCGGCCTGCTGGTGCCGGTGGGCATGACCATGGTGCTGCGCACGTTCCCGCCGATCGAGCGGCCACGGGCGACCCGGCTGATGAACCTGGTCACGATCATCGCCCCGGCCTCGGGCCCGGTGCTGGGCGGCCTGCTCACGGTCCGGCTGTCCTGGCGGTACGTGTTCCTGGTGAACATCCCGATCGGCGTGCTGGCGTTCCTGTTCGGGGTGCTGTTCCTGGTCCGCACGGCCGACACCGCCCCGCGGCGCTTCGACGTTCGCGGCTTCCTGTTGTCGGGCTTCGGGTTCGCGGCGGCGATGTACGCGCTGAGCGAGGGCCCGGACCGCGGGTGGACCGAGCCGGACGTGATCGTCAGCGGCCTGTTGGGCGTGGGCCTGCTGGTCACGATGGTGCGCGTGGAGCTGCGGGCCGAGGCGCCGCTGCTGAACCTCCGACTGCTGCACAACCGCCCGTTTCGCACGCACGGCGGCGTGACGGTCCTGAACTCGGCGGCGTTCCTCGGCCTGCTCTACCTGATGCCCCTGTTCCTGCAGACGGTCCGCGGCTTCGACCCGTTGGAATCGGGCCTGACGACCTTTCCCGAGGCGCTGGGCGTGGTGCTGTGCATGCAGTTCGTGGCCCGGATCTACCCCCGGGTCGGCCCGCGCCGGCTCCAGCTTCCGGGCCTGCTCGGGCTGGCGGTGGTCGTCGGCTGCATGGGGCTGATCGGCGTCGACACGCCGCGTTGGCAGATCATCGTGCTGATGTTCCTGGCCGGCGTGAGCGTGGGTTTTGTCTTCCTGCCGACGCAGACCGCCGCGTTCGCCACCATCCGGGGCGAGGAGCTGGGCCAGGCCTCGGCGTTGTACAACGTGGGCCGGCAGCTCGGCGCCGCCGGCGGTGTGGCCGGCTTGAGCACCGTCGTCGCCGCCTTCGGTTCGGGCGGGGACGGTCTGATCGCCTATCGCGCCGCGTTCTTCACCGCCGCCGCCCTCGCCCTGCTCGCCGCCGCCGTCGCGATCACCACCCGGGACGCCGACGCGGCCCCGACCATGAAACCCCGTGAGCGTGTCGCCGACCGCGGTTAGCTTTCACCTCATACACTGGGGCTTCAGTGTCGATTGAAGTTGATCGGTGAGGCTCACGGGCCGCCAGCGGGCCTGATCGGCACTGGTCGAGGTGTCGGACCGGATCAGGGGTGGGTGGCGTGGCGACGCAGAGCCAGCTGTCGGTGTGGATCGAGCGCATGGCGGCGCACTTCGTGCCGGAGGGAATTCCGCTGATCGGCGGGCGCATCCTGGCCTACCTGCTGGTCTGCGACCCGGTGGAGCGCACCGCCGCCGAGCTGTCGGAGGAGCTGGAGGCCAGCAGCGGCTCGATCAGCACGAACGTGCGCCTGCTGATCAACCTGGGCGTGGTCACCAAGACCACCCGCCGGGGCCGCCAGGCGGCGGAGTACAAGTTGAACGAGCAGGGCTGGAACGACATGATCGACCGTCGGCTGCGCGCCCTGGCCGGCACACGAGAGCTGACGGCGGCGGGGCTGCGGCTGCTCAGTGGCGATCCGCAGCGGGCGCAGCGGCTGCGCAACATCGACGAGATGTACGGCTGGCTGGCCGACGAGCTGCCGGCCGTCTGGATGCGCCGCCCGGCCCCGCCTCGTAACTGAAACATTGGCGCACACAAAACTTTGGCGCGACCAAAAATTCTGGGCTAGGCTGAGGGCATGGCCGGGCTCAGGGAGCGCAAGAAGGCGCTGACGCGTCAACACATCGTCGACACCGCGGCGCGGTTGTTCGGCGAGCACGGCTACGACCAGGTGTCGGTCGTGGACGTCGCGCGGGCGGCGGAGGTGTCGGACCAGACGGTCTACAACTACTTCCCGGCCAAGCAGGACCTCGTGCTCGATCGGGCCGAGGAGTTCAGCGAGCGCTACCCCCGGATGGTCCGCGAGCGGCCCGCAGGCATGAGCCCGGCCGGCGCCCTGCGCGAGATCGCCGAGGCGGACCTGGAACGACATCGCCGGGTCACGCCGGAGCAGACGCGCGGTGAGCTGCCGGCAATCTGCGCCAGCAGCCCCACGATCCGCCGCTACGTCCTCGAAATGCGCGACAACCACGCCGAGACCGTGGCCGAGGCGATCACCGAGACGTGTCCCGATGTGCATCCCGCGGTCGCGAGGGTGCACGCGGCGGCGATCATGAAGGCCCTCCAGCTGATGACCGACCGCATCGGCCAGGGCGTGCTCGCCGGGACGCCGCACGACGTCGTGGTCGACGAGCTGACGCCGGTGGTCGAGGCGATGTTCGACGACCTGGACCGGCACTTCTGACCCCAGCACCACCAGCCGCGCCGTCCCGGGGACGGCGCGCGATCCAGCCTGCCCGGAAACGGAGTCACCCATGAACATCACGATCATCGGCGCCGGACTCGGCGGCCTCACCCTGGCCCGCGTCCTGCACGTCCACGGCATCGAGGCCACGGTCTACGAGGCGGAGCCCTCGCCGACCGCCCGCGCCCAGGGCGGCATGCTCGACATCCACGACTACAACGGCCAGATCGCGGTCGAGGCCGCCGGCCTGATGACCGAGTTCCGCAGCCGCATCCTCGAAGGCCGCCAGGCGATGCGGGTTCTCGACCCGGACGGCACGGTCCTGCTCGAACAGGGCGACGACGGCACCGGTGGCCGCCCCGAGATCCAGCGCGCCGACCTGCGGCAGATGCTGCTCGACTCCCTCCCGGCCGGTGCCGTGAAGTGGGGGCGCAAGGTCGAGAGCGCCGCCCGGGCCGGGGACAAGCACGAGGTGACCTTCGCCGACGGCAGCACCGTCGTCACGGATCTGCTGGTCGGCGCGGACGGCACCTGGTCACGGATCCGGCCCCTGCTGTCCGACGCCGTGCCCCGGTACGCCGGCACGGCCTTCGTCGAGACGTACCTCTACAACGCCGACACCCGGCATCCGGCCGCCGCCAAGGCCGTCGGCGGCGGCTCGCTGATCGCGCCCCGGGACGGCACGGAGATCCACGCCCACCGGGAGAGCGGCGACACCCTGCACACGTATGTGGTCCTCACGCGGACCATGGAATGGTTCGAGGCCATCGACTTCACCGACGCCGCGGCGACCACCGCCCGGATCGCGGCGGAATTCGACGGCTGGGCCCCGGAACTCACCGCGCTGATCACCGAGGGCGACACGCCACCGGTGTTCCGCCCACACTTCACGCTGCCGGTCGGCCACAGCTGGGACCGCGTGCCGGGGGTGACGCTGGTCGGCGACGCGGCCCACGTCACGGCCCCGAACGGCGAGGGCGCGAACCTGGCCATGCTCGACGGCGCCGAGCTCGGCCTCACGCTGGTCGCTCACCCCGACGACGTCGAGGCCGCGCTGGCCGACTACGAGGTGACGATGTTCGCCCGCAGCGCCGAGGTCGCCGCCGAAACCGAGGCGGCCAAGGGATTGACGCTGGAGGACATGCTGAAGTTCTTCACCCAGGCCGAGAAGAGCTAGCGGGCGGCCAACTCCGGCTCCTCCACGGCGGCCGGCTTCGAGGTCACAGCGACAGGAGCCGGGCCACGGTCGCGGCTGGCCACCCACAGCGAGGCGGCGGCGATCAGCACCAGCGTCACGCCGAACACGTGCACCAGCACCAGGATGTCGGGCACGCCGGTCCAGTACTGCACCAGGCCGACCAGCGCCTGGGCCAGCACCACGCCGACCAGCGTCCAGTAGCGGCGCCACTGCACGGCGGTGGCGTCCTTGATCCGCATGCCGAAGCCCAGCGCGAACAGCGAGCCGATCAGCAGGAACACCAGGTCGGCGTGGATCTGGGCCAGGGTGGACACGGGAATGTCGAGGCGGGGGGTGCGGATGTCGCCGGCATGCGGGCCGGCGGCGGTCACCAGCGTGCCGGCGATGAGGATCACGCCGACGGCGATGGCCTGCCCCAGCTGAAGGCCGAGCAGCGGGCGGGGGAGCAGCGGCCGGACCGGCTCGTCGCCCTCGCCGACGGCGCGGAACAACAGCACTGCCAACCAGATCAGCGGCATCGAGGCCAGGAAGTGCGGGGCGACGCTCCACCACTGGAGTCCGGTGAGGACGGTGATGCCGCCGATCACGGCCTGCGCCACCACTCCCAGCGGCATCATCAGCGCCAGCACGATCACCCGACGCCGCCTCGGGTTCGCGAACAGCGCCATCAGCACGCACAGCGCCGACACGACGCCGAGCCCGCCGCCGAGCAGCCGGTTGCCGAACTCGATCCACTGGTGCGCCTGGCCGCCGACCGGGTCGGTGACGGGCACCAGGCTGCCCGGCTGGCACTGCGGCCACGTGGTGCAGCCCAGCCCGGACTCGGTGACCCGCACCACGGCGCCGGTGACGGCGAGGCCGACCTGTCCGACAACCGCGGCCCCGGCGATGACGCGCTGCACGGCGCGGCTGGGGGACGGGACGCGGGACAGCAGCGAGGGGGTTGACACGAGTCGATGGTAGGACCGGCCTTCGGGGTGCCCGGCACCGGCCCGTTTGTCCGAACGTAGGGGTCGGGTCATCGGACCGAGGGTTTTCCCGCGTTGGCTGTCCGGAACCGCGTAGTTACGTTCAGGTAGCGCCCACCCGGCGCTCTTCACCCCCCACACCCTGCGTGGAGGTCCTGTGAAACTCCTGTCCCTGCTGGCCGCCGCCGCGATGGCGGCCACGGCGCTGGCCACCGCCGGCGTCGCATCGGCGCAAACGACCGTCACCACGGTCCACTCCTGCGCGGCCACGCCGGCCCCCGGCTACGCCGCCTGCACGGCGCTGCGTCGCACCGACGCCGGCGCCCGGTCGTTCGGGCCGGCCGTGTCGGGCCTGACCCCGGCCAACCTCCAGTCGGCCTACAAGCTGTCGGCCGGCGGCGCGGGCAAGACGGTCGCGATCGTCGACGCCCAGGACGACCCGAACGCCGAGAAGGACCTGGGCACCTACCGGTCGAACTTCGGGCTGCCGGCCTGCACCACGGCCAACGGCTGCTTCAAGAAGGTCAACCAGACCGGCGGCACCAGCTACCCGACCGGCGACACCGGCTGGAGCGAGGAGATCTCGCTCGACCTGGACATGGTCTCGGCGGTCTGCCCGCAGTGCCACATCCTGTTGGTGGAGGCCACTTCGGCGTCCTACGCCAACCTGGGCACGGCCGTGAACGAGGCGGTCAAGCTGGGCGCCACCGCGGTGTCCAACAGCTACGGCGGCGGCGAGTCCTCGGCCGAGACCAGCTATGACACCTACTACAACCACCCGGGTGTGGCGATCACGGTCAGCTCCGGCGACTCCGGCTACGGCGTGGAGTACCCGGCGGCCTCCCGCTACGTCACGGCGGTCGGCGGCACGCATCTCACGGCCGGCGGAGGCACCCGCGGCTGGACCGAGACCGCGTGGAGCGGCGCGGGTTCGGGCTGCTCGGCCTACGAGCCCAAGCCGACGTGGCAGAAGGACACCAGCTGCTCGCGTCGCACGGTCGCGGACGTGTCCGCGGTGGCCGACCCGGCCACGGGCGTCGCCGTCTACGACAGCTACGGCGAGTCGGGCTGGCTGGTCTTCGGCGGCACGAGTGTCGCGTCGCCGATCGTGGCCTCGGTCTACGCCCTGTCCGGCAACGTCAGTGGCGTGCCGGCCTCGCTGGCGTACTCGCACACCGGTTCGCTGTTCGACGTGACGAGCGGCTCCAACGGCAGTTGCGGCGGCACGTACCTGTGCACCGCCAAGACCGGCTATGACGGGCCCACGGGTCTCGGTACGCCGAACGGCACAGGGGCCTTCTGACGGACGACGCCGGGCGGGCGCACCCGCCCGGCGTTTTGCCCGTTTCGGAGCCAGGGTCCCGCATTCTGGCTATTGGCCCACGGTGACCGACTGCCTACCGTCGGGGAGCTTTGTCCCGCACTCCCTGTGGAGGTACCGGTGACCAAGATCCCCCTGAGAATCCTCGCTGTCGTCGCGCTGTGGGCCAGCGCGATGGCATTAGGCGGCACGGCGGCGGTTGCCCAGACACAATCGGCTCCGACGATCACCACCGTCCGTTCCTGCGCCGAGCGGCCCGCACCGGGCTTCGCGGCGTGCAAGGCATTGCTGCGCACCGATTCCGCGGCCCGCTCGTTCTCCCCGCTGGCGCCGTCGGGACTGTCCCCGGCCAACCTGCGCTCGGCGTACAAACTGCCCTCGTCCGGCGGTGGCGGCCTGACGGTGGCGATCGTGGACGCCTACGACGACCCCAAGGCGGAATCCGACCTGGCGACCTACCGGTCCACGTTCGGCATTCCGGCCTGCACCACGGCCAACGGCTGCTTCAAGAAGGTCAACCAGAACGGCGCGGCGAGCCCGCTGCCGGCCGGCAACACCGGCTGGGCCGAGGAGATCTCGCTGGATCTGGACATGGTCTCGGCGGTCTGCCCTCAGTGCCACATCCTGTTGGTGGAGGCCAGTTCCGCCTCCATCGCGGCCCTGGGCACCTCGGTCAACACGGCCGTGCGGCTCGGGGCGATCGCCGTGTCGAACAGCTACGGCGGCGCGGAGTTCTCGACCGAGACGTCGGCCGACACGTACTACAACCACCCCGGTGTCGCGGTGACGGTGAGCTCCGGTGACTCCGGCTACGGCGTGGAGTACCCGGCGGCCTCGCGCTAC
>NZ_KK037166.1:1490884-1522777 GCF_000568255.1 Kutzneria sp. 744 | reverse complement strand
AGGCGTCCTTCCCTGCGAAATCAGCGGCGTACCAAAGAACCGATCTTGTCCAGCGCGGGCTTCAGCTCGTGCACACGCAGCAGCGCCATCATGCCGAACGCGGCCAGCAGACCGAGAATGCCGCCCAGGACAAGGGAAGTAAACGCCCCGAGCGCCCCGTGGATGCCGCCCGGCACGAAGCTGCGGACGCCGAGCTCGACCGCCAGCGCCACCGCCGCACCCCACACCGCGGCCACCGCGACCTTGATGTACGTGCGGACCACGCGCCGGCTGCCCAGCCGCCCGAAACGCTTACGCAGCCACAGTTCCCCGACGAGCGTGCCCAGTGTGAAGCTGATCGCGTCGGAGAAGGTCAGCCCGAACACCACCTGGGACGGCGGCAGCACGTGCGCGGCCAGCAGCACCACCGGCACCTTCAACGCGATCATCACCGCGTTGATCAGGGTCGGCGTGCGGGCGTCCTTCATCGCGTAGAACACGCGCATCTGCAACATGGTCAGCGCGTACGGCAGCAGCCCGAACGAGGAGGCGGTGATGGCCAACCCGAGCCGGGAGGCGTCCGCGCCGCCCTTGCCGAACACGGTGATGGCCACGGCCAGCGCCGGCCCGAGCACGGTCATCAGGGCGCTGATCGGCGCGAGCATCACCGCCGACATCCGGCTGCCCAGCGACAGGTCGTCCAGCAGCGCCGGGATGTTGTTGGCGGCGGCGGCCCGGCTCATCCGCGGCATGATCGCCGTCAGCAGCGACACACCGAGCACGCCGTACGGCATCTGCACCAGCAGCCACGAGTACGTGTAGATGGAGATGCCGCCGGCCGCGCCGTTGGTGGCCACACGGGTGATGGTGATGTAGCCGATCTGGCTGACCACCACGTAGGCCACGACCCACAGCGCCAGGCCGCCGAACTCGCCCAGCCGCCGGTCCCAGCCCCACTGCCAGCGCGGCCGGTAGCCGCTGCGCAGCAACGGCGGGATCAGCACGGCCGCCTGGATCACGATGCCCAGCGTGGTGCCGGCCCCGAGGACCAGCAGCTTGAGATCGGTGATGTGCACCGGGTTGGTGGCGATGTCGCCCGGCAGCACGAAGTACGCGCCGATGGTCACCAGCAGCGTCACGTTGTTCAGCACCGGCGCCCACGCCGGCGCGGAGAACACGTTGCGGGTGTTGAGGATCGCGCCCAGCATGGCGAACAGGCCGTAGAACAGGATCTCCGGCAGCAGCAGGTACGCGAACGCGGTCACCAGCGCCGGGTTGGCGTTGCCGCTGCTGCTGTCCACGAACAGCTTGGTCAGCAGCGGCGCGGTGGCCACCGCCAGCACGGTCATGCCCAGCAGCATGGTGAGGCTGACGGTCAGCAGGCGGTGGGTGTACTCCTGGCCGCCGTCCGGGTCCTCGTGGCGGGCCCGCACCAGCAGCGGCACCACCACGCTGGTCAGCACGCCGCCCAGCAGCAGCTCGTAGATGATGTTGGGCACGGTGTTGGCCACCGTGTACGAGTCGTTGATCGCGCCGGCGGACAGGCCGACGACGGCGGCGAGCAGCAGCTTGGACAGGAAGCCGGTGATGCGGCTGACCAGGGTGGCCACGGCCATGGAGCCGCTGGCTCGCGCCAGTGACGGCTCTTCGTCTTGTTGTTGGTCCACAGTAGTCGTGCTCAACTCGGGGATTGCCCTCTCGGGGGTCAGGTCAGCCGGGTGGTCCTGGTGGCGATGCCGCCCGCGGCGGCCGCCCAGATGATCAATACCAGCACCGGCTGCCAGCCCGGCGGGCCGCCCTGGGTGAGCACGGTGTGCAGGCCCTCGGCCAGCGCCCCGGACGGCAGCAGCTCCACGATCGCGCCCAGGCCGCCCGGCAGCGCGCTCGGCGGCAGCGCGATGCCGCCGGCCAGCAGGAGCACGAACCACACGATGTTGGCCACCGCCAACACGATCTCCGCCCGCAGCGCCCCACCGAGCAGAACGCCCAGGGCACCGAAGGAGATGGTGCCCAGCAGCACCAACGCGATCGCCCACAGCACGCCCGTGACGGCGGGCTGCCAGCCCAGCAGAGCGGCGACGACACCCAGGATCACGACCTGGATGGCGACGATGGTCAACGCCGCCAGCACCCGGCCGGCGCCGAGCAGCCAACGCGGGATCGCCGTCGCGGCAAGGCGTTTGAGCACGCCGTAGCGGCGGTCGAAGCCCAGCGCGATGGCCTGCCCGGTGAACGCCGAGGACATCACCGCCAGCGCGAGGATGCGCGGCGTCACCTCGTTCACCCGAGGCTCGGACAGCGGCACGATCTTCAGCACCGTCAGGCCGATCAGCAGCGCCAGCGGAATCAGCAGGGTCAGCAGCACCTGCTCGCCGTTGCGCAGCGCCAACGCCGTCTCGATGCGGGCCTGCGCCAGCAGCATTCGGCTCAGGCGGCCGCGGCCGGGGGCGGGCGCGAAGGCGCCGGGGGAGAAGGTGCTCACGAGCGCAGCTCCCGTCCGGTCAGCTCCAGGAACACGTCCTCCAGGCTGCGGCGGGCCACGCGGAGCTCCTCGGCCAGCACCCCCTGCTGCGCGCACCAGGCCGTGACCGTGGAGACGACCTGCGGGTCGATGCAGCCGGCCACCACGTACGAGCCGGGGCCGACCTCGTCCACCTCGAGGTTCTCCGGCAGCGCGTCCACCAGCAGCTTCGTGTCCATGCCGGGCCGGGCCCGGAAGCGCAGCTGCTGCTCGGCCGAACCGCTGCTGGTCAGCTCCTGCGGGGAGCCGCTGGCCACCACGCGGCCGTGGTCCACGATGACGACCTGGTCGGCCAGCGTCTCTGCCTCGTCCATCAGGTGCGTGGTCAGCAGCACGCCGACGCCGTCCGCCCTGAGGGCACGAACCAGGTCCCACACCAGGTGCCGGGCCTGCGGATCCAGGCCGGCGGTCGGCTCGTCCAGGAACACCAGCTCCGGGCGGCCGACCAGCGCGCAGGCCAGCGACAGCCGCTGCTGCTGCCCGCCGGACAGCCGCTTGTACGGCGTGCGGCGCGCGGCCGCCAGGCCCAGGGTCTCCAGCAGCCACGCCGGGTCCAGCGGATCGGCCGCGCAGGCCGCCACCAGGCGGAGCATCTCCTCGGTGCGCACACCGGGATAGGCGCCGCCGCCCTGCGGCATCACTCCGATGCGGGCCCGCAGCTCGGCCCCGTCACGGACGGGGTCGAGGCCCAGCACGCGGACCGTGCCGCTGTCGGGGCGCTTGAAGCCCTCGCACAGCTCGACGGTGGTGGTCTTGCCGGCTCCGTTGGGCCCCAGCAGGGCGAGCACGGAGCCGCGGTCCATCCTCAGGTCCAGCCCGTTCACCGCGACGGTGGACCCGTAGCGCTTCAGCAGGCCCGACACCTCGACAGCCGGGGTGGTCGGGGGTGCGGTCACGACGGTCGAGCCTAGGGGGTGCTCCTGGCTCAGGCTCGTGGGGCTCATCCGACCGGCCCGAAGTTGATCGGCTCGGATGTTGCGGGCGTCACGGTCAGTTCACCTCGGGGTTCGCGTTCGGGGAGCTTGCCCCGAACCAGCAACAGCAGCAGGCCGACCAGGATGAGGGCGGCGACCGCGGCCGTGGGGATGAGGAAGGCGCGGCCGTCGAAGGTCGACCCGGTCGGCGGGGTGACCAGGGCGATCAGGGCGCTGAACACCGTGACCCAGGTCCGGAACCGCTTGCTGGCCTTGGCCGTGGCCAGCGGGATGATCGCCCACAGCGGGTACCAGGGCTGCACCACGGGGCCGAGCACGACGAACCAGACCAGGAACAGGCCGAGGCCGGCCATCGCCGACAGGTGCCCGCGGTAGGAGCGCCACAGCAGCACCACGCCCGAGCCGGCGAAGCCGATCCAGCCGATGGCCCGGGCCGTGCCGACCGTGGCGTCGATGTGGTTGCCCAGCTGGAACAGGATGCCCAGGCCCACGCTGCCCAGCGCGACCAGCGTCACCGGGGACAGCCAGGTGTAGATGATCGTGCCGCCGTTGAGGGTCTTCAGCCAGCCCCAGCCCAGGCCGCTCACGACCGTGATCAACGTCATCACGACCACGCCGATCACCAGCATGGCGCCGGCCGACTTGAGCAGCTGGGGCAGGCCGCCGCCCCAGCGCCGGGCGATCATCACGCCGACGAAGCCCAGCGCCACCAGGGCCAGGATCTTGACGCCGCCGCCCATGGTGATCAGCGTGCCGCCGGCCAGGATGCCGATGAGCTCGTCCCGTGACCAGGGCGGTATCGGGTCGCCCGGGCCGATCTTGGGCAGGTGGTTGATCGCCACGTGGAAGCCGGCCAGCATCAGGCCGATGGCCAGTGCCTCGTTGTGCACGCCGACCACCAGGTGGAAGACCACCAACGGGTTGGCCGCGCCGAGCCAGATCGCCGCCACCGGCGAGACGTGGAAGCGCCGGGCCAGCCGGGGCAGCGCCCACACGATCAGGCCCAGGCCGATCAGCGCCAGCACCCGCTCCAGCAGGATGCCCACGACGATGTTGTCGCCGGCGATGCCCGTGATCGCGCGGCCGACCGTGAGGAACAGCGGCCCGTACGGGGAGGGCGTGTCCCGCCACAGCGTCGGCACGTTGCGGGCGAGGATGTTGTCCGGGCCCAGCGCCTGCGCCGCGCCCACCGTGTACGGGTCCAGGCCGTGCGACACCACCGCGCTCTGCGCCAGGTAGCTGTAGACGTCCTGGCTGAACATGGGCGGCACCAGGATCAGCGGGATCGTCCACATGACCAGCGTGCGGTCCATCTGCGCGCGGGACAGCACCCGTGGGCGGCCCGGCCACACCAGGCGGCCCAGCCACAGCCAGGCCAGCACCATCATCAGCATGCCGGAGAAGGCGCTGGCCATCGCCACCGTCGGGATGCGGGCGAACACCCCGAGGATCGGCGTGTCGAGCAGCGGGTTGATGGTCGGCGACGCCCCCGCGCCCAGGCCGCCGCAGGCCAGCAGCAGCGAGCCGATCGTGCCGAACCGCCGGATCACCTGGAGCTGGTGCCGCTCGGTGCGGTCCAGCCGCAGCGGCGCGTCCTGCACCGGGACCAGTCCGGACGGCGCGGTCTCACCGACCGCTCCGGTCACCAGCGCTCGCAGTTTGGCGGCCAACACCCGAGCAGACTAGCGAGCCGGGGGTGAGCTGCCGCTCAAGGCCCGCGCCCGCCGACCCAGGAGAGTGCGAGGCCGCGCCGGTGCCTGGACCGTCGCCGGATTTCGGTCGCCGCCACTCGACGTGCCCCCCACCCAAGCCGGCGCGGCGACCTAAATCCGGCCAGGGAAGGCCCGGTCCGAGCGCCTCGCCCCGCGCGGCACGCGCGGCGAAAATACTGTGAAGCGAGTCACTAAGTGTGGTGTCGAGCATGCCGCCACTTTGCCGTACCGATCGAAATAGGCAACACTTGTGTTGTGAAAAACGTCGGGAGCGGTCAGGAGCTGGGTGTGGCGTCGCCGCAGCCGGCCGACGGCCGCACCCGGCAGGCGGTGGCGAGGCTGCTGCTCGAACGGGGACCGGTCACCACGGCCGACGTCGCCGACGAGCTGGGGCTGAGCCACGTCGCCGTGCGCAGGCACCTGGACGCCCTGCTCGCCGACGGCGAGGCAACCACGAGGGACGCTCCGCCGCATGGGCGCAGGGGGCGCGGCCGCCCGGCCAAGCTCTTCCTGCTCACCGAGACGGGCCGGTCCCGCTTCGGACACGCCTACGACGACCTGGCGGTCGCCGCGCTGCGCTTCCTGGCCGAGAACGGCGGGGAGCAGGCCGTGCGGGCGTTCGCCGAGCGCAGGGTCGAAGCCATGATCGAACGGCACCGGGACGCCGTGACGGAGCCCGAGCAGCCGGCGGAGCGGGCCAAGGCCCTCGCCGCCGCGCTGACCCGCGAGGGCTACGCTTCGTCGTCACGGCACGTCGGCGCCGGGGAGCAGCTGTGCCAGCACCACTGCCCGGTGGCGCACGTCGCGGCCGAGTTCCCGCAGCTGTGCGAGGCCGAGACGACGGCGTTCGCCGAGATGCTCGGGGTACACGTGCAGCGGCTGGCGACCATCGCCCGCGGTGACGCAGCGTGCACGACCAACGTGCCCCTGCTCCCGACCCAGGACCAGGGCAAGACCCCGAACCAGATATCACCCACCCCGGACGGAGGGGAACTCGCATGACTGCCGCTGCCGAGCAGCGCACGCCCACCACGCCGCAGGCCGAGCCGTTGACCCAGGAAGAGACCCTGGCCACGATCGGCACCTACGAGTACGGCTGGGCCGACTCCGACGCTGCGGGCGCGAGCGCTCGCCGAGGTCTCAACGAGGACGTCGTCCGGGACATCTCGGCCAAGAAGAGCGAGCCCGAGTGGATGCTCGAGCACCGCCTCAAGGGCCTGAAGCTGTTCGAGCGCAAGCCGATGCCGAACTGGGGCTCCGACCTCTCGGGCATCGACTTCGAGAACATCAAGTACTTCGTGCGCTCCACGGAGAAGCAGGCCGCCTCCTGGGAGGACCTGCCCGAGGACATCAAGAACACCTACGACAAGCTGGGCATCCCGGAGGCCGAGAAGCAGCGGCTGGTCGCCGGTGTGGCCGCCCAGTACGAGTCCGAGGTGGTCTACCACCAGATCAACGAGGAGCTGGCCGCCCAGGGCGTCATCTTCCTGGACACCGACACCGGCCTCAAGGAGCACCCGGAGCTCTTCCAGGAGTACTTCGGCTCGGTGATCCCGTCCGGGGACAACAAGTTCTCCGCGCTGAACTCCGCGGTGTGGTCCGGCGGCTCGTTCATCTACGTCCCCAAGGGCGTGCACGTCGAGATCCCGCTGCAGGCCTACTTCCGGATCAACACCGAGAACATGGGCCAGTTCGAGCGCACGCTGATCATCGTCGACGAGGGCGCCTACGTGCACTACGTCGAGGGCTGCACCGCGCCGATCTACTCCTCGGACTCGCTGCACTCCGCGGTCGTGGAGATCATCGTCAAGAAGGGCGGCCGCTGCCGCTACACGACCATCCAGAACTGGTCGAACAACGTCTACAACCTGGTCACCAAGCGCGCCAAGGCCGAAGAGGGCGCGACCATGGAGTGGATCGACGGCAACATCGGCTCCAAGGTCACCATGAAGTACCCGTCGGTGTTCCTGATGGGCGAGCACGCCAAGGGCGAGGTCCTGTCCATCGCGTTCGCGGGCGAGGGCCAGCACCAGGACGCCGGCGCGAAGATGGTGCACCTGGCGCCGCACACCTCCTCGACCATCGTGTCGAAGTCGGTAGCCCGCGGCGGCGGCCGCACCTCCTACCGCGGCCTGGTCCGGGTCAACAAGGGCGCGCACCACTCCGCCTCCACGGTGAAGTGCGACGCGCTGCTGGTCGACCAGATCAGCCGGTCGGACACCTACCCGTACGTGGACGTCCGCGAGGACGACGTGTCCATGGGCCACGAGGCGACCGTCTCCAAGGTCAGCGCGGACCAGCTGTTCTACCTGATGTCCCGCGGCCTGACCGAGGACGAGGCGATGGCCATGGTGGTGCGCGGCTTCGTCGAGCCGATCGCGCGCGAGCTGCCCATGGAGTACGCGCTGGAACTGAACCGCCTGATCGAACTCCAGATGGAAGGGGCCGTCGGCTGACATGGCCACCCCAACTACGCAACACGGGTTGACCGAGCACTCGCACGGCGGGGCCGTTGTCCCCCAGAGCTCGCGCGGCGACCGGTTCACCTCCTACGACGTGGACGCCTTCGAGGTTCCGGGCGGGCGCGAGGAGGACTGGCGGTTCACGCCGCTCAAGCGGCTGAACGGCCTGCACAACGGCACAGCGGTGGCCAGTGGTTCGGCCGGTGTCGAGGTGAACGAGTCGCCGGAGGTGCGCGTCGAGCGCGTCGCCCGCGACGACAAGCGCATCGGCGAGGGCGGCGTGCCGGCGGACCGCGTGTCCGCGCAGGCGTGGTCGGCCTTCACCCAGGCCACCGTCGTCACCTTCCCCAAGGAGACGAAGACGTCCCGCGCGACCGTCGTCACCGTGACGGGTCCGGGCGAGGGCGGCGTGGCCTTCGGGCACGTGCAGCTGCGCGCGGAGGCGTTCGCCGAGGCCGTGGTGGTCGTCGACTACCGCGGCTCCGGCACGTACGCCGACAACCTGGAGATCGTCGCCCTCGATGGCGCGAAGCTCACGGTCGTCGTCGTGCACGACTGGAGCGACGACGCCGTGCACGTGGGCGCGCACCTGGTGAAGCTGGGCCGGGACGCGGGGCTCAAGCACACCGTCGTCACCATCGGCGGCAGCGTGGTCCGGGTCAGCCCGACCGTGACCTACGCCGACAAGGGCGGCGACGCCGACCTGGCCGGCCTGTACTTCGCCGACGCCAACCAGCACCTGGAGCACCGCACCTTCGTCGACCACGCGGTGCCCAACTGCCGCAGCAACGTGGTCTACAAGGGCGCGCTGCAGGGCGACGGCGCGCACACGGTGTGGATCGGCGACGTGCTGATCCGGGCCGCGGCCGAGGCCACGAACACCTACGAGCTCAACCGGAACCTGGTGCTCACCGACGGCGCCCGCGCCGACTCGGTGCCCAACCTGGAGATCGAGACCGGCGAGATCGAGGGCGCCGGCCACGCCAGCGCCACCGGCCGGTTCGACGACGAGCAGCTGTTCTACCTGCAGGCCCGGGGCATCCCGGTCGACCAGGCGCGGCGGCTCGTGGTGCGCGGCTTCTTCCACGAGGTGCTGCAGAAGATCGACGTGCCCGAGGTGCGCGACCGGCTGGAGGCCGCGATCGAGGCCGAGCTCCAGGCCGTGGGGGCGTGACGATGCTTCGCGCGTGTTCGCTGGCCGACCTGGAGGACGGCAAGCCGTTCCCGGTCGAGCTGGCGGACACGCCCATCGTGCTCGTGCGCAGCGGCGACGAGGTGCACGCGCTGCGCGACGAGTGCACGCACGCCGAGATCGCCCTGGCCGAGGGCGAGCTGACCCGCAAGGGCCTGGAGTGCTGGCTGCACGGGTCGTGCTTCGACCTGCGCACCGGCGCCCCGTCCTCGCCGCCGGCCACCGAGCCGGTGGCCGTGTACGCGGTGACCGTGGACGGCGACGACGTGCTCGTCGACCCGGACTGCCGAACCAACTGACTTGTACTAGACCCGCCACACAGGAGAAACGAAGAGCCGATGGCCACCCTGGAGATCAAGGACCTGCACGTCTCCGTCGTCACCGACGACGGCCCCAAGGAGATCCTCAAGGGGGTCGACCTGACGATCAAGGCCGGCGAGACGCACGCCATCATGGGCCCCAACGGCTCCGGCAAGTCCACGCTGTCCTACGCGATCGCCGGCCACCCCAAGTACCAGGTCACCTCGGGCGAGGTCCTGCTCGACGGCGAGAACGTGCTGGAGATGGCCGTCGACGAGCGCGCGCGGGCCGGCATCTTCCTGGCCATGCAGTACCCGGTCGAGGTGCCCGGCGTGTCCATGTCGAACTTCCTGCGCACCGCCGCCACCGCCGTGCGCGGCGAGGCCCCGCAGGTGCGGCACTGGGTCAAGGAGGTCAAGGGCGCGATGACCGAGCTCGAGATCGACCCGGCGTTCGCCGAGCGCAGCGTGAACGAGGGCTTCTCCGGCGGCGAGAAGAAGCGGCACGAGATCCTCCAGCTGGCGCTGCTCAACCCGAAGATCGCCATTCTCGACGAGACCGACTCGGGCCTCGACGTGGACGCGCTGCGGGTCGTCTCCGAGGGTGTGAACCGGTTCCGGGCCAACGGCGAGTCCGGCGTCATGCTGATCACGCACTACACCCGGATCCTCAAGCACATCACCCCCGACTTCGTGCACGTGTTCGCCGGCGGCCGGATCGTCGAGTCCGGCGGCCCTGAGCTGGCCGCGCACCTGGAGGACGAGGGTTACGTGAAGTACACCGGCAAGCAGGAAGCCGCGCAGGTCGGCTGACGTTGCACCTGTTGACCTGTATTCGTTAGAACGAGGAGGCGCCGGCAGTGACCACCACCGCTGCACCCTTGGACGTCGCCGCACTGAAAGCCGACTTCCCGATCCTGGCTCGCACGGTGCGCGAGGGCAAACGGCTGGTCTACCTGGACTCCGGCGCCACATCGCAGCGGCCCCGGCAGGTGCTCGACTTCGAGCGTCAGTACATCGAGACGGCCAACGCGGCCGTGCACCGGGGCGCGCACCAGCTGGCCGAGGAGGCCACCGACCTCTACGAGGGCGCGCGCGAGAAGATCGCCGACTTCGTCGGCGTCGGGTTCGACGAGGTGGTGTTCACCAAGAACGCCACCGAGTCCATCAACCTGGTCGCCTATGCCTTCGGCAACGCCACCTTCTCCGACGACCCGGCGGCCAAGCGGTTCGCGCTGGGCCCGGGCGACGAGATCGTCGTCACGGAGATGGAGCACCACGCCAACCTGCTGCCCTGGCAGCAGCTGGCGCAGCGCACCGGCGCCACCCTGAAGTGGTTCTCGGTGACGGCCGAGGGCCGGCTCGATCTGTCCGACATGGACGAACTGATCACGCCGCGCACCAAGGTCGTCGCCTTCACCCACCAGTCCAACGTGCTCGGCACCATCAACCCGGTGTCGGTGCTCGTGGCCAAGGCCCAGTCCGTCGGGGCCCTGACCGTGCTGGACGCCTGCCAGTCCGTGCCGCACTCCACTGTGGACTTCAAGGCGCTGGGTGTGGACTTCGCGGCGTTCTCCGGGCACAAGATGCTCGGGCCGTCGGGCATCGGCGTGCTGTACGGGCGCAGCGAGCTGCTCCAGGCCATGCCGCCGTTCATCACCGGCGGGTCCATGATCGAGCAGGTGTTCATGGACCACTCGACCTTCGCGCCGCCGCCGCAGCGGTTCGAGGCCGGCGTGCCCAACACGTCGCAGGCCATCGGCCTCGGCGCGGCCGTGGACTACCTGTCCGCGCTGGGCATGGACCGGGTGGCCGCCCACGAGCACGAGCTCACCGGCGCCGCGCTCTCGGGGCTCCAGGAGATCCCGGGTGTGCGCATCGTCGGCCCCGCCGACAACGTGGACCGCGGCTCGGCCGTGTCGTTCGTCGTCGACAGCGTGCACGCCCACGACGCCGGTCAGGTCCTCGACAGCCTCGGCATCGAGGTCCGGGTCGGGCACCACTGCGCGTGGCCGCTGCACCGCAAGCTCGACGCCGCGGCGACCGTGCGGGCCACCTTCTACGTCTACAACGACCTCGCCGACGTGCAGGCGCTGCTCGACGGCGTGCGGGAGACGCAGAAGTTCTTCGGGGTGGGGGCCTGATGCAGCTGCAGCAGATGTACCAGGAGATCATCCTGGACCACTACAAGAATCCGCACCACCGTGGCCTGCGCGATCCGTTCGAGGCCGAGGTGCACCACGTCAACCCCACCTGTGGGGACGAGGTCACCGTGCGGGTGCACCTTGAGGGCGAAGGCCCCGACGCCAAGGTCGTCGACGTCTCCTACGACGGGCAGGGCTGTTCCATCAGCCAGGCCTCCACCTCGGTCCTCACCGACCTGGTGATCGGCCGCACCGTCGGCGACGCCTTCGGCACCATGGACTCCTTCGTGGAGCTCATGCAGGGCCGTGGCAGGATCGAGCCCGACGAGGACGTGCTGGAGGACGCCGTCGCGTTCGCCGGCGTCGCCAAGTACCCCGCCCGCGTGAAGTGCGCCCTGCTCGGCTGGATGGCGTTCAAGGACGCGGTCGCCCGCGTCGTCGATGGAGGACAGGCATGACCACGGAAGACGTGACCCGGACCGCCGAGGCCCGCACGGCCGAGGCACTGCCCGAGGTTCCGGCCAAGGCCGAGGTGCCGTCGCTGGAGGACATCGAGGAGGCCATGCGCGACGTGGTCGACCCCGAGCTCGGCATCAACGTCGTGGACCTCGGCCTGGTCTACGACATCCACCTGGACGACGAGAACATCGCCACCCTCGACATGACGCTCACCTCGGCGGCCTGCCCGCTGACCGATGTCATCGAGGACCAGACCCGGGCCGCGCTGACCGGCGGCCCCGGCGGCGGCGTGGTCAGCGACTTCCGCATCAACTGGGTGTGGATGCCGCCGTGGGGTCCCGAGAAGATCACCGACGACGGCCGCGACCAGCTGCGCGCCCTCGGCTTCACGGTCTGAGAACTTGCTGCCGGCGGAGGCCCCTCACCCTTGGTGCGGGGCCTTCGCCGTGAGCAGGAACCGGTGTGTCCGAACGGCCAGCGGGCCTTCGGCCTCGATGCGGGCGTGCAGCCGGCGCAGCGCCGAGTCGTAGCGTTCGACGGTGAAGTCCGGCACCTGCCACGGAACCATGCGCAGCTGGTACACCACCGCCCCGATGTCGTGGAACCGCAGCAGCGGCCACTCCTCGGCGGTGTCGATCACCCGCAGGCCGTTGTCAGTCAGCGCTTCCGTTGCCACGCCGAGGTCCCAGCGCTTGTCGGTGACTGGTGCGCCGAGGGCTCGGTTCAGGTCCACGCAGTCGTCGCTGCCGACCTGCTGCGTCAACACCGTGCCGCCGGGCGCCAGCACCCGGGCGATGCCGGCGGCGTCGAAGCGGCCGTGGCGGTTGAGGATCACGGTGAACTTCCCGTCGGCAAAGGGAAGTCCCTCGGTGCCCACGACCTCGACCCCGAGCGGCTTGAGCCGTTCCGTGGCCACGGGAACGTTCGGCGGCCAGCTCTCCGCCGCCCAGGTCCGGCCGGCCGGCGGGGCGAGCTCGGTCAGCAGCTCGCCGCCGCCGGTGTCGATGTCCAGCACGGAGTCCGCGTCCCGGAGCAGCTCGGCGGCCAGCTCCGGATAGCGCCAGGACGGCTCGGCCGTGACGGCCCGCCCGTCCAGCCAGCCGAAATCCCAGCCGTGCAACGGAACGGCCACCGCCGCGGCCACCAGTGAGTCGTAGTCCCCCATGATCGCAACCCTAGGGCCGCGGCCATGGCGGCGTCGACCGAGTTGTCAGCCCTCGTGCCAGTTCTGGTTGTTGGTGTCGGTGCAGCCGAACAGCTTGACGCCCGCCCCCGGCAGCGGGTTCGCGTCGGTGATGTCCAGGCACAGGCCGTTGGCGTTGTGCTGGTGGCTGCCGTCGAACCGCCACTGCTCGGCCGGCCAGTCCGCGTGGCAGTCGTAGACGTCGATGGCCGCCCCGTAGCGCGGGTTGTTCCAGCGGTCGTCCAGGCAGAGCTGGGGGTGGCCGGTGACGGGCGCCAGGTCGCTGACGATGAGGCCGTTCGGCTGGTGGCTCCAGCGCTGGGCCGGGCTGCCGGTGCAGGTCTCCATGTCGACCTCGGCGCCGTGGACGTTGTTGGCCTCGGCGACGGTCAGGCACAGGCCGCCGGCCGGCGACGTGATGCTGATGCCGGCCTGCGCCGACTTTGGCGCCGCGGCGGGCGCTCCCTGGGACGGTGCTCCCTGGGCCGAAGCGACGGCCGGGACAACGGCGGCGGCCAGCGCCAGGGCGGCCGCGGCGACGAGCTGGAACTTCATGGGGTTTCCTCCCAGTCGGTGGTGACCTCCCCACACTGGCCGGCCGGCTTCAGTTTTCGTTCAAGAGCGCCTCATTGACAGCTGATCAGGCAACTGTGATCGCCGAACGGCACGGTCGGCTGCCCCATCGGGTAGGAAAAGTCCTACCACGTAACGAAAACGGCCCCCGCCGGGAGGCGAGGGCCGTTCGCGACGAAGTCGGGTCAGTGGTGGAACAGTCGCAAACCGGTGTGCACCAGGGTGATCCCGTGCTTGCTGCAGGCCTCGGCGACGTCGTCGGAGCGGATCGACCCGCCGGGCTCGGCGATGTACCGCACGCCGTGCCGGGCGGCGTGGTCGACGTTGTCGCGGAACGGGAGGTAGCCGTCGGAGGCGAAGGCGACGCCGGACAGGCGTTCCATCCACTCGGCCCGCTCGACGGCGGTGAGGTCCTCCTCGATGTAGCGGATCTGCTCGTTGATGAGGTCCTGCCGGCGGGTGCCGGGGGCGACGTCGAGCAGCACCCGGACGGCCGGGTGCCGGCGCAGCCACCAGATGTCGACCTTGCTGCCGGCCAGTCGGGTGCAGTCCACACGGGACTGTTGACCGGCCCCGATGCCCAGTGTCACACCGTCTTTGACGTAGCAGACCGAGTTGGACTGGGTGTGGCGCAGCACCGCCATGCCCAGCAGCAGATCGTCGACGGCGGTGGACGGGAGCCCTTCGCCGAGCAGGGAACGCGTCAGCGGCACGGGATCCCGGTCCTGCGTCAGCCGCATGCCGAACACCTCGCGGGTTTCCCGTTGCGGCGGAACGAAATCCGGGTCGGCTTCGATGACGAGGAAGCGGCCGCCCTTCTTGGCGCTCAACGTCGCTACGGTGCCGGGATCGAAGCCGGGAGCGATGATGCCGTCGCACACCACGACACTGAGCAGCGCGGCCAGCTCGGCGTCGACGGGCGCGGACACGGCGGCGAAGTCGCCGTAGGAGGACTTGGGGTCGGCGTCGCGGGCCCGCAGGTAGGCGCTGGCCACCGGGCCGACGTCGTCCATGCCGTACAGCGCGGCCGTCACCTCGTCGATCGGTCCGGACAGCGCGGCGCCGGCGGGGGAGACGTGCTTGAACGAGGCGGCCACGGTGCGGCCCAGTGCCCGGGACGCCTCCCGCACCAGCTGCCACGCGTTCAGGGCGTCCAACATGTTCACGAACGAGGGCTGCCCGTTCAGCACGCGGACCGCCGATCCCTCGACCTCGGCCGCCTGCTGCGGGTTGATGCCGTAGCGGAGCTCCATCGCTGCCTCCTCAGCTTCTCTGCTGACGGAGGCGCCCAGGCGGTCGACGCTCGCATCACGTGCCGGTCGCTCCCCGGTGGTAGCCCACCCTCGCCAGTCACGACCTCCCCGAATGATACCTTATCGAACATGAGTTCGAGCGAACTGCCGCGCCGCTGGCCGGAGACGGACGCCGCCGACGAGCTGACGCTGCTGACCGAGTTCCTGACGTTCCTGCGGGTCACAGCCGTGAACAAGCTGGCCGGGCTGGACCGAGAGGCCGCGGCGGCCACGCCTTTCCCGGCCTCGCCGGTGTTCAGCATGCTCGGCCTGATCCGCCACCTCACCTCGGTCGAGCGCTACTGGCTGGCCATCGTCGGCGGCGGCCTCGACCTGCCCAACCGCTGGGAGAGCCCCGACGCCGACATCGACTTCCGGCTGTCCGAACAGGACACTCCGGAGTCCGTTGTCGCCGAGTACCGGCAACAGTGGGAGCTCTCCCGGCAGGCGTTGGACGGCAAGGCCGCCGGCGACCATTCCACGACGGACATCGACAAGACGGTGCGCTGGCTGCTGACGCACGTCGTGCAGGAGACCGCGCGCCACGTCGGACACCTCGACGTGCTGAGGGAATTCGCCGACGGCACGACCGGCGAGTAGGGCTCACACCAGGTCGTCGGCCCCGGCCGTCTGCGCGGTCAGCAGGTCCACCACGTCGGTGAGCTTGCCGTTGCGCGCAAACGCCCTGCGCTGCCGTGTCGCCCCGCATCCCTTGGCCACCAACGACTCCAGCAGGTCCAGCACGAGGTCGAGGTCGCCGGCCTCCTCCAGCGCCGGCCGCACCCGGCCGACGAGCTGCCGGACCAGCACGGGCGTGGGCAGGGTGTGCCCGGTGACAGGGTTGACGCAGCTGCCGCTGAGGCCGTCACGGGCGGCCCGCCACCCGGCCGCCCGCAGCAGGTGCTGCGGCATGGCCAGCGGCGGCCGGGTGTCGTCGAGCGCGGTCATGACCATCGCTCGGGTCAGCGCGGCGATCAGCACGGCCTCGTCGGCGGTCGCGGCCACGTCGCACACCCGCATCTCGATGGTCGGATGCCGTTGCGACAGGCGGACATCCCAGTACGCCATGTTCCGGTCCATCGCCGCGCCCACCTGCATCAGCGACCGCACGGCGTGCTCGTACTGGTCGGCCGACTCGAACACCGGCGGCGGCCCGGCCGTGGGCCAGCGCGCCCACACCAGGTAGCGCCAGCTGGCGTATCCGGTGTCGCGTCCCTCCCAGAACGGGGAGTTGGCGCTGAGCGCGAGCAGCACCGGCAGCCACGGCCGCAGGTAGTTGCTGGCCCGGATGCCTTCCTCCGGCCCGGGAATGCCGACGTGCACGTGACATCCGCAGATCGACAGCCCGTCGGTGACGGCGCCGAACTCGCTGGCCATCTGCTGGTAGCGGGGGCTGTCGGTCAGCGGCGGCGGGGCGGCGCGGCCCAGCACCGGGGTTCCGGTCGCGGCCAGCCGCAGCCCGAGCAGCCGCGCGGCGACGGCCAGCTTTTCCCGGCTGTCCAGGAGATTCTCCCGCACCTCGGCCATGGTGTCGCAGATCGGCGTCGCCGTCTCGACCTGAAACTGAGTGATCTCCGGCTGCAGCCCCGGTATCTGCCCGGCCAGGGCGGCGAGCACGAGGGGTGCTCGCGGCGACACCCGTCGGGTGCGGTAGTCGACCAGCAGGAACTCTTCCTCGACGCCGACCGTGAGCGCCGCTCTGTTTGCCCGCGATCTGGGTGCGGGCACGGCCAACAGGCCCGCTTTGTCCTGGTGCTGCCGCTCGATTCCGTCAATGGTGTGCACCGAAGCTCCTGCCGCCGACTGGACATAGTCGCGTTCCGTCACCGAGCCAATGCTAGGAGTGACCACCGCACCGCGCGTCCGGCGTTGGTGTGGTCCCCAGGCCCACGATGGTGGCAGCACTTCGACGTGCTGTGGGCGGTGCTAACCCGCTTGGCGGCGGCCTGACGCATGCACGCTTTCAGGCGCTGACGGCCCCGCGCCGGGCCGGCGGCACCACGGGCGCGGCGTTGCCGCCGCGCAGCACGTCCATCCGGTCGGAGCCCGGACGACCGAGCACCCAGCTGTCCCCACGCAGGGCCTTCGCGTGTTTCTTCAACGGCGCGAGCAGCCGTGACACCTCGCGGTAGTCGGCGACGGCGCCGGCCGAGCAGACCAGCGTGGCCAGCGACATCGAGATCGCCAGGCCGCCGGCCGTGTGCGCGGTGTCCAGCTGCCCCGAGGACAGCGGCACCAGGTCGTCCAAGCCCGCGACGAACACGAAGTCGTCGCCGCCGACGTGGCCGACCTGCACGGTCGGCAGCACCGCGGCGGCGTCGGCCAGGGCCCGGCCGATCTCGCGGATCAGGTCGTCGCCGGCCGCGAACCCGGCGGAGTCGTTGACCTGCTTGAAGCCGTCCACGTCCAGCCAGCCGACGGCGAAGATCTCCCGGGCGGCGATGCGCCGGTCCACCTCGCGGGCCAGCGCGTCGCTGCCGGGCAGCCGGGTCAGCGGGTTGAGCGAGGCGGCCTGCTCCACCTTCATCTCGGCGATGCCCCGCACCACGTCCGCGCTGTGCACGACGCCGAGGCAGCGGTCGTGCGCGTCGACGATGACCACCTCGTCGCTCATCCGCTGCCGGTCGGCCTTGGCCAGCAGGTCCAGCAGGTCCAGCGCGGTGGCGTCGCTGGGCAGGAGATAAGGCCGGTCGGCCAGCCGGGCGGCGTCGCGCTTGGCGTGCAGCGCGTGCCCGTACGGGCCGGTGACGGCCAGCAGGAACCGGTTGCGGTCCACCGTGAAGTGCGGCCGGTTGTTCTCGTCGACCAGCACGATGCCGCCCACCGTGCCCTGGTTGGCCAGGATGGACCGCACCTCCTCGGCCGTCACCGACACCGGCAGCATGGTCGCGGGGTGCAGGAAGTCCGTCACGCGAGGGCCGCTCGCCCGCCGGACGGGGCCGGTGAGCTCGGCCTCGGGCAGCTTGGTCAGCGCCGCCGCGATGGTGATCTCCACGTTGGGCCGGCGGCTGGCCATGGCCAGCAGGTTGCCCTGGGCCACGCCGAAGCCCAGGCGGCGCACCGCGGCCAGCTGGAGCTCGTTCTCCACGCCCTCGGCCACCAGCTGGGCCTTGTTGTGCTCGGCCAGCACGGCCAGGGCGTTGACCAGCGCGGCCTTGCCGGCGTCGGTCGGCAGCCCGGCGACGATCCGCCGGTCCAGCTTGATCATCTCGGGGGCGAGCTCGGTGTACAGCGACAGCGGCACGTCGCCGTCGCCGACGCCGTCCAGCGCGATGTGGAAGCCGCTGCTGCGGAGCAGGTCGAGGCCGTTGCGCAGGTTCTCGCGGCGCAGCCGTGAGAAGGGGGTGCCGATCTCCAGCCACAGCGTGTCCGGCGCTCGCCCGGTCTGCCGCATCGCGTCGAGCAGCGGCCCGATCGACTCGGCGGCCTTGGACACGGTCGCGGCCAGCACGTTGACGTGCAGCGGCACGACGTTGTTGTGCTCGGCCGCGGCCCGCACTGCGGCCGCGGCCAGCGCCACGTCGGTCTCCAGCAGCTCACCGGCGCGCGCGGCGTCGCGGAGCAGCTCGTAGACGGAACGAGAGGCGGGCCTCGCTAGCGCTTCGATCGCGATGACGCCGCCGGTGTGCAGGTTGAACAACGGCTGGAACGCGAAGCGCACATCCTCCAGCAACCCGGTCACGGTCCGATAGTGGCGTGCCCGGTGTGAAATTGCCGAGTGGCTTCACTATGTGTTCATCGAGTTGTCGCGGCGAATGCAATTGCGCTGCGTAACCGGGGTGGCGCGGACCGGAACAAGGCCAGCATCGCAGCCGCCGTACCGGTGAAGTTCTCACGTTCTGTGAGGTAAATCCGTTGCTTTTCCGCGGGCAACCGGAAAAACAGCTCAAAAAACGCGGGAACGCCTGTCGGTGGCAGGTGGAGCAATGCGGACAGGCCCCTACGCCGCAATCCGTGCGTCATTCTGGCCGCCGGAGACCAGATCGTGCCACGAACTCGGCCCGGTGTCTCCGCGATTGCACGGGCCACTTTCGGCGCCAGGGTCAACGCGGTGGCCCCCGCTGTAGCCGGTCGCCGGGGGCCCCAGGGCCGGCGCGGCGCCCCGGATGTGGCGAGCCGGCCTTTCGGCAGCGGCGGGTTCAACGGGAAGCGCACCCGTTCGTGCTCCGGACGGTCCAAGGGCCAGCCGTGCACGGCCAGCCGCCGATGCAGCCGCTCGCGCAGCAGCGCGAACGGAAGCCCGGGCCGATGCGCGAGCGACGTCTCCTCGACCAGCACCCGCTCGTCGTCGAGCGGCAGCGCGTAGCAGAAGGTGGGCGGGTCGCCGGCCTGCCGCCAGTCCATGAAGATTGCCTCGCCGGCCGGCAGGATGTTGGCCGGCAGCGTCACACCGACGGCGGTCTGCTCGACGTACCGCCCGCGCGGCGGCCCGGAGGCGTCCACCACGAGCTTCGCCTCGATCGTGCGGCCGTCGGCGAGCACGACGCGGGTCGGCGTGATCGACTCGGCGCGGCCGGTGATCGCCTCGATGTCCGGACGGGACAGATGCCGCCGCAGACTCTCGTTGTGCAGCACGACATATTCACCGTCGAGCCGGTGCTCGGTGAGCGCGAAGGCCTTGACCGTGGTCGCTCGTGCGGCGATCGCGTCCGCCGGCAGCGACGGCAGTTCATGCGCCCAGGCCCCGTAGGTGTGCCGCCACGGCCGGGTCGGTGCCCGATCCACCAGGGCCGTGCTGAGCCCGAGGTCCGCGCAGGCGGCCGCCAGGGCGGACCCGGCCGGCCCGGCCCCGACCACCAGCACGTCCCAGCACGCGTTCAGGCTAACGTCACTGGCATGCACGACCTGCGGGCGCATCGCCGATCCTCGGACCCCTCGTCAGACCTCGCCGCCAGCCCGTTCCGGGCCGACCGGGACCGGGTCGCCAGCTCGCCGTTCTTCGCCCGGCTCGGCGGCGTGACCCAGGTGGTCAGCCCGACCGGGTCCGGTCTGCTGCTGCACAACCGGCTCACGCACAGCCTGAAGGTGGCCCAGGTCGCCCGGGCCATCGCCGAGCGGCTGACCGCCCGCAGCGACACCGCCAGCGTGCTGGACAAGCTCGGCGGCTGCGACCCGGACGTGGTGGAGGCGGCCAGCCTCGCCCACGACCTCGGGCACCCGCCGTTCGGGCATCTCGGCGAGCAGGTGCTGGACCGCATCGCGCGCCACCGTTTCGGGCTGGCCGACGGCTTCGAGGGCAACGCCCAGTCGTTTCGCATCGTGACCACGACGGACGTGCGCGGCCCGGCCGCCGTCGGCCTCGACCTGACGGTCGCGGTGCGGGCCGCGCTGCTGAAGTACCCGTGGACCAGGCTTTCCCACCCCGCGCCGCATCCCCGCACGCTGCGCATCCCGCCCCGCGGGGCGTCGGAGCCGCCGGAGGCCGAGGGCAGCGGTTCGGCCAAGTTCTCCGCGTACGTCACGGAACTCGACGACTTCGAGCAGTCGCGGGCCCCGTTCCACGGGCGCATCGAGGACTGGCAGCAGACCGTTGAAGCGTCCGTTATGGACACTGCCGACGACGTCGCCTACGCCATCCACGACATCGAGGACTTCCACCGGGTCGGGGTGTTGCAGCACGCGACCGTGGCCGCCGAACTGACGACGTGGCTCACCGACGCGCTGGAGCTGGTGGCACTGTCCACTTCGGAGCTTGCCGCGCAGTCCCGTCTGCCCGGACGGTCGCTGGAGTCGATGCGGCGGCGTCTGCACGAGAAGGACTCCTGGGCCGTCGACGACGACGCCTTCGCGGCGGCCGTCCGTCGCGTGCGGACGGAACTGGTGGACGGGCTGCTCGCGGTGCCGTTCGACGGCTCCGCCGAGGCCGAGCAGCGGGTCGCCGCCTTTTCCGGGCGGTGGACGACCCGGCTGGTCGACGGCGTCGACGTGCTGCTGGACCCGACGCCGAGGTCCGGTCACGTTCTGCTCGCGCCCGCGCAGTGGCACGAGGTGGCCGTGCTGAAGTTCGTGCACCGGCGCTTCGTCCTGCTGCGCCCGGACCTCGCGCTGCACCAGCGCGGCCAGGCCCGGCTGCTGACGAACCTGGTGGAGGCGCTGGATCAGTGGCTGTCCGATCGACACGAATCCGACCGGCTTCCCCGGCGGCTGCACGATCTTGTCGAGCTGGCCGACACCGAGTACCGGTCACTCGCCCGGACGGCCCCCGACCTGCTAGCCGGACCGGCTGGCGACGTTCGGACTGGGCCGGATGCCGTGCGCGCCTTGGCCCGGGGGCGGGCCGTGGTGGACTTCGTGGCGTCGCTGACGGACGGTCAGGCCGCCTCCATGCTCGATGCGCTGTCCGGGCGAACCGGACAGCTGTGGACAGATGCCTTTGTGCTGTAGTTATCGACAAAACGTGATGATTGGCCCACTTGGGTGACACCCGCAAGGCTGCTGTGGGTGATCGTGCGGAAACTTTACGTTGGGCTCACGGCCGGTGATCACCGGCCGTGTTGCCCACGCCGCACCCCTCGGAGGGCCAGTTGCGCAGATCCGTTCGACCCAGCACCACCCTGTTAGCAGCCGGGGCAGCCTGCCTCACCGCGGTGCTCGGCCTCACCTCTCCGGCCGTCGCCGCGCCGCATCCCAACCCCGGCATGATGTCCGCGAACACCGCGGCGCAGATCGCCACGCTGCAACAGCTCAAGAAGTCCGAGTCGGCGACCGACCGCAAGGTCGACAGCCGCCTGCTCGTCGAGAACAAGCTGCGCACCGACCGCTCGACGCGCTCCGTGCTGCCGCAGGTGCAGTCCGGCCTGAAGGTCAGCGGCGACACCGTCGCGGTCGACATCCGCGCCACCAAGACATCCGACGCGCTGGTCGACGCCGTGCGCAAGGCCGGCGGTCAGATCCGCAACGTCTCGCAGCGCGAGGCCAGCATCCGCGCCGACGTGCCGCTGTCCGCTCTGGACAAGCTGGCCGCCCGCGGCGACATCAAGCAGATCGACGCTGCCGCCGACGCCATGACCTCTTCGGAGGCTCCGGGCCGAATCTCCAGCCAGCCCGACCCCGTGTCGAAGCAGACCCGTGACGCGCGGGTCGAGGCGGCGACCAAGCCGGGGCTGCGGGCCAACATCGCCGCCGCCATCACCAGCCAGGGCGACCGGGCGCACGCCGCCGACACCGCCCGGCAGCAGAACGGAATCACCGGCGTCGGCACCAAGCTGTGTGCGCTGTCGGACGGTGTGTCGTCGCTGGCCGCTTCCGTGGCCTCCGGCGAGCTGCCGCCGGTCGACGTGCTGCCCGGCCAGGAAGGCAGCGGTGACGAGGGCACCGCGATGCTGGAGATCATGCACGACCTCGCGCCCGGGGCCGCGCTGGGCTTCGCCACCGCGTTCATCAGCGACAGCAGCTTCGCCGACAACATCCGCGCGCTGCGCAGCCAGGCGCACTGCGACGTCATCGTCGACGACGTCTTCTACTTCAACGAGGCCACCTTCCAGGACGGCCCCATCGCGCAGGCCGTCAACGCCGTCACGGCGGACGGCGCGCTGTACTTCTCCTCCGCCGGCAACGAGGGCAACGTCGGCGACGGCACCTCGGGCCACTGGGAGGGCGACTACGTCGACTCCGGCCAGGTGATCGGCAAGTTCGCCGGCGGCGCCCACAACTTCGCCGCCTCCGCCGGCGGCACCCAGGTCCTGGAGCCGCTGTCCGCGTCCTCCGCGGGCGTTCCCGTCACGTTGTGGTGGAACGACCCGCTCGGCCACGCCGGCGACGACTACGACCTGTACCTGCTCGACGCGGCCGGCAACGTCGTGTCGTTCAGCCAGAACCTGCAGACCGGCACCCAGGACCCGTACGAGCGGGTCAACACCACCGCCGGCGGTCAGCGCCTCGCCATCGTGAAGTTCAAGGGGGACAACAAGTACCTGTCCCTGTCCGCCCTTCGTGGACGGTTCGTCGCCAGCGGTGGCCTGCAGGCTTTCGTGACGCCCGGCCAGACCAGCGGCCACTCCGCCGCCAAGGACGCCTACAGCGTCGCCGCCGCCCCGGCCGCCGCCGCCTTCGGCCGACCGCTGGAGCCCGGCGACCCCGCCAACCCCGCCGGTCCGTACCCCGGCACGTTCAGCTCCAGCTCGCAGATCGAGCGGTTCAGCTCCGACGGCCCGCGCAAGATCTTCTTCAAGGCCGATGGCACCCCCGGGGCCGAGGTCCGGCAGAAGCCCGACATCACCGCCGCCGACGGCGTTGCCACCTCGGCGCCCGGCTTCTCCCCGTTCTTCGGCACCTCCGCCGCCGCCCCGCACGCCGCCGCCATCGCCGGTCTCGTGCTGTCCGGCAACCCCGGCATGTCGCCCGCCGACGTTCGTCAGGCCCTGACCGCCACCGCCGTCGACATCGGCGCCCCCGGCGTCGACAACCGCACCGGCGTCGGCGTCATCCTGGCCGACAAGGTGCTCGCCTACACCGGCGCCAGCCCGCAGCCCTTGGCCACCGCCCAGGCTCCCACCGTCCGGGGCCCCAACGGTTCCCCGTTCGTGAAGCCCGGCGACACCGCCACCGTCACGCTGCCCGTCTACAACGGCGGTGACGGCACTGCCGCGTCCACCAGCGTTGTCGTCGACTCGCCCACCCCCGGTGTCACCATCGCGCCTCGCTCCAAGCGATACGGCACCATCGAGGCCGGGCAGACCGTCATCAACTCGTTCACGCTGACCGTGCCCGCCACCCAGCAGCTCGGCGTGCCCGTCGTGTTGAACGCCAAGGTCACCTTCGCCGGGGCCCATTCGCCCACGACGCAGACCTTCCAGATCCCCATCGGGCAGCCGTCTTCGGTCGTGCAGAACTTCGCCTTCGCCGGCGACGCCGCCGCCATCCCCGACAACAGCACCGTCGGCGCCAGCGTCTCCATCCCCGTCACCGGTGTGGGTAGGGCCTCCAAGCTCACCTTCTCCATCGACGGCAGCGCTTGCAGCACCACCGCCGGCTCCACCACCGTCGGTCTCGACCACACCTACGCCGGCGACCTCACCGGCACCCTCACCTCCCCGTCCGGGGCCACCGCCGTGCTCTTCCAGCGTCGCGGCGGGGCCGGGCACAACTTCTGCCAGGTCGTCTTCGACGACTCCGCCTCCACCGCCTTCTCCACCGTCAGCTCCGCCAACGCCCCCTTCACCGGCTCCTGGCGCCCCCAGTCCACCCTCGGCTCCCTGCTGGCCGACCCGGTCGACGGCACCTGGACCTTCAAGGTCGTCGACGGCGGCGCCGTCGACACCGGCAGCATCCGTTCCGTTTCCTTGCACATCAACGGTTTCGTAGCCTGACCATCTCTTCGTGACTCGCGGGAGTCCTTTGTGGACTCTCGCGAGTCTTTTTGCGCACCAACGCTTTTCACTCTTTTGCGACTCGCGCCCTTCGACCTCCATGGCAGGCAAGCCTTAACGATCCCGATTCGACACCCAAGCCGCTGTTCCAAGCCCGATCACCGCCCAACAGCACGGCACGACCCTCGACGTTCATCCCCGTGGCGCGTACATGATCACTCCCACCCCCACCAGGCACACCAGTGCGCCGATCACGTCGAAGCGGTCCGGGCGGTAGCCGTCGGCGACCATCGCCCACGCCAGCGACCCGGCCACGAACACGCCGCCGTACGCCGCCAGGATGCGCCCGAAGGCGGCGTCGGGCTGCAACGTCGCCACGAAGCCGTACAGGCCCAGCGCGATGACCCCGGCGCCGACGAACAGCCAGCCCCGCTGCTCGCGGATGCCCTGCCACACCAGCCAGCAGCCCCCGATCTCGGCCAAGGCCGCCAATACGAACAGGATGATCGACCGAAACACCATGGCCGGCATCCTCGCACCGACCCCAGAGGTAGGTTGGCACGGACAGTGCGAACCACGGGGGGAACACGGTGCTCGAGATCCACTTCGGCGACGTCATCGCTGACGACCTCAGCCTGGACGCGGGCGGGCGGTCACGGTCGAGGGCGGAGGTGAACGTCCACGTCGAAGCGGATCTGGCGATCGTGCAGGACGGCCGGGAGCTGTACGCGGAGGGCCTGTTCCCGGTCGTGGAGCTGAGCGCCGCCCTCAAAGCATGGCAGCATAACCGAGGAACGTTCGAGTACGAGTCGATGTCGCTGGCGGAGCGGTGGGCGGTGCGGTTCGTGCCGACCGAAGGCGGCTGGCGAGTGGTGAACGACGAGGACCCGCAGCGGATCATCCGGGGCGGCGTCCTGACCACGCACGAACTGGACGCGGCGTTGGACGACTTCAGGGTGAGGGTCCGCAAGTCCACAGTGGACCTGCTGGGGGAGTGGATCACGGAGTACCTGGAGTGAAGGGTCCCGGCCACCCCAGGACCAAGGTCCCGCCACAGACCTGACCTCAGGACCATAACCCCCGACCCTCGCGGGAGTAGAACGGGCACATGGGGAAAATCGGGGGATTCACGGACAGCGCGTCAGCGAAGCAGTACCGACAGATCTACGCCCGGGTGCGGGCGCAGTGGCCGGCCGGCGCGGAGGACCACGACGTGCAGACCCGCTTCGGCCGCACGCACGTGATCCGGTACGGCCAAGGGCCGCCGATCCTCCTGGTGCCGGGCACGGGGGCGACGGCGGAGAACTGGTCGCCGAACGCGGAAGCGCTGGGCGCGAGGCACACGGTGATCGCGGTGGACACGCTGGGATTGCCGGGGCTGGGCGCGCAAACAGCGCCGATCCGCAGGCCGGTGGACCTGGCCCTCTGGCTGGAGGACGTGCTCGACCAGCTCGGCATCGACACCGCCCACGTCGGGGGACTGTCGTACGGGGCATGGGCGTCGATGCAACTGGCCTGGCACGAGCCGAGACGAGTGGAGTCGCTGCTGTTGCTGGAACCGGGAGGCAACTCGCTCGGACGGCCGCCATTACCCAGCCTGCCCCGGTTCCTGCGCCTGCTGGCCTTGCGAACCGAAGCGGAGTTCGAGCGGTTCGGTCGGTTCGTGGAAGGAGGATGGCCGAACGATCCGGACCGGCAGCGGGTGGTGAACTTCGGCATGGCCCACTACCGCCCGAGCGTGCCGATGATCCGCTACGCCAAGGACGCGCAGGTGCGCCGGCTGCACATGCCGACGCTGGTGCTGTTGGGGGAGAACAGCATCGTGCACGACCCGCGGCAGGTGCTGGACCGGGTACGGAGCCTGATGCCGGAAGTGGAGGCCGACATCATCGACGGCGCACCACATCCGCTGGCGGAGACCCACGCGGGCACGGTCAACGACCGGATCCTGGCCTTCCTCACGTCGCACGAATGACGGTGCGGCAGCGGTCGACGACGGTCTGGCCGGGCTGGCAGGCGACGCTGTGGTGCTCCAGTTCGGCATAGCCGCCGTAGTGGCCGTCGTCCTCGAAGACCTGGATGACGTCACCGGTCAGCTGATACGGGCCGTCCCGGTAGTCGCCGCCGGGGCGGACGTCGATGCGCCGCTCGATGACGAGGCCGGGGAGCGTGTACCGGAGCAGGCCGGCGGCCACGGACGACGTGAGGCCGAACTTGGACATGTGCTCGCCGGCCAGGTCGATGGCGGCCACACCGTCCAGCACGGTGAAACGGGTGGGATCAGTGGGAGAAGGGAGGTGGTCACGGAAGGAGAACTGGCCGGTGACGCCGATCTCCAGGCGGCCGCCGAGCGGGACCTGGACGATGCTCCACAGATCTACAGGGTGTCCACTCTGGACTTGGAGCACGGTCTCGGTCTCGTACTCGGCGACGTAGCGGGTGTCGGCCAGCACGGTGATGTGCCGCTCGACGAGGACGCTGGTGGGGGAGCCGGTGTCGCGGTTGACGAGGGTGGCGCCGAGCACCAGGTCGACGCCGTCGGGCCGGTCGTGCACGACGTCCCAGGGGCCGGGGTCGATCTCGGGCGGCACGAGGTGCTGGGACAGGTCGTCTCGGGCCTCGCCGGCCCAGAACCAGTCCCGTTCCGGGCCGAGCCACAGGCGGTCGCCGCCGAGGTTCCAGCCGGACGGCTCCGGGGCCGCGACCCAGAAGGCGTCGCGGCCGCGCACCGAGACCTGCAGGATCCGGCCGGAACCGCGGGCGAACGTGATGGTCACGAGCGGTCCAGCACGATCACGTCGGCGTCCACGGACTCCCAGCTGACCGGCAGCCCGGCGGACATGAGATGAGCACCGCTGTACGAGCCGTAACGGGCCGAGGCGTCCAAACCGGACAGACGGAGCCGGGACAGCCGGCCGGACAGCGCCGGGGTGCCGTCGAGGGGCCCGGTGTTCCAGGCCAGCACGACAACCCGGTCGGGCCCGGTGTACTGGAGCGCGAACGCGGGATCAGCGGGAGTGCCGATCATCGTCACGGTGGCGGAGTGCAGGAACTCCCGAAGCTCCTTGTACTGCGCCACATACCCGGCGGCCTCCGAGCGCTGCGACGGCGTCCACGACCGGATGTCGGCGCCGATGCCCAGGGCGCCGGCCATGGCCAGCACGAAGCGGAACCGCAGTGAACGGGGTCGGAGGTCGAACAGGCCGACGGCGTCGGTGACCCACGAGCTCATCACGTGCGGGGCGTGGGCGTGCAGGAAGCCGTACTGAATGGACAGACGGTCCAGCGGCCCGGTGTTGTCGCTGGGCCACACCACATCGGTGCGGGCGATGGTGGCCAGCTCGACCCGGCCGCCGCCGCCGGCGCAGCCCTCGATGGCGACGTCGGGGTGGGCGGCCCGCAGGTGGTCGAGCACCCGCAGGTAGTTCCGGGCATGGGCGCCGTCGAGGTCCAGCGACTCGGGATCGCCCGGGCCGGGGCGGCCTCGCTCGGTCGGCGGCCGGTTCATGTCCCACTTGAGGTACCGGATCGGATAGGAGGACAGCAGACAGTCCAGAGTGGACAGCACGAAGGAGAACACGTCCTCGCGGCCCAGATCCAGCAGCAGCTGGTTGCGGATCAGGGTGGGCTCGCGGCCGTCGAGGTGGTACACCCAGTCGGGATGCTCGGCGTAGAGCCGGGACTTGGGGCTGATGGCCTCGGGCTCCACCCACAGGCCGAACTCCAGGCCCTGGGCCCGCACGTCCTCGACGAAGGCCCCGAAGCCGTCGGGGAACTTGGCCGGGTCGGGCGTCCAGTCGCCGAGGCCGCCGGTGTCGTCGTCACGCCCGACGAACCAGCCGTCGTCGACCACGAAGAGCTCGGCGCCGATCTCGGCCGCCACCTTGGCCAGCTCCAACTGGCTGGCGGCGTCGACGGCGAACTCCGTGGCCTCCCAGGAGTTGTACAGCACCTGACGGCCGCCGGGGGACAGCCGGCGCTCGTATGAATGCCACACCTGGGCCAGGCCGCCGAGGCCGTCGGCGCTGTAGGCGGCGGCGACCTGGGGCGTCTCCAACGTGGCGCCAGGTTCCAGCAGCACCGCCGACTCGTGGGGCTGACGGCCGACGCGCACCCGGCAGGAGCCGCTCAGCTCGATGTCGGCGTCGATCCGCCAGGATCCCGGCCACACCAACTGAAAGCCCCACGTCGGCCCGTCCGGGGAGGAGTCGTCCTGCACGGCCAGCCAGGGGGAGTAGCCATGCCCGGCGACGCCCTGACGGCTGTTGATCTCGAACCGGCCGGCCGGCAGCACCACCTGGCGCAGCTGGAACTCCTGGCTCCACCGGCCGATGAGGAACGACACGCGAGCGGTGTCCACGGGCAGGCAGAAACCGGCGGAGTCGAAGCGCTCCAGGCGGATCGGCACGGAACCGGTGTTGGTCAGCTCCGCCCACCGCAGCAGCACGTCGGTGCCGGGTACGACGTCGTAGTACAGGTCGGTGCGCAGGCCGGTCAGCTGGTCGGCGAAGGTCAGGCGAAGGGAGGTTTCCTTGTAGGAAGCGGAATCGAACGTCCACCACGACTCGCGGGCCGCGCCGACGGGCCCGGCCACCAGGTCGGCCCCGGCGAACGGCCGCAGGCCGAACGGGGCGTACTCCACGGGCGCCCCGTCGGCCTCGGTCAGATAGGGCGTGCGGCCGACGTTGGCCAGCGGCGACGGGCCGTCCTCGACGCCGTGCGGACCCCAGGCCCGCAGCTCGGCCCAGCGCCGGTGCTCCGGCAGCCCGACGGTGTACGAGGTGGTCGCCAGCCGCAGCGTCCACTGCTGGGTCACTTCACCGCCCCCAGGGCAAGTCCGGCCACGAAGTGCCGCTGGAACCGGAGGAACACGGTGACGGTCGGGATGGCGGCGATGACCGAGCCGGCGGCGATGACGTTCCACTGCGACACGTACTGTCCTTGCAGGCCGAGCAGGGCCGAGGTGATGGGCATCTTGGTGTCGCTGCGGATGACCGTGATCGACCACAGCAGGTCGTTGAACACCCAGGTGAACGCCAGCGCGGACAGGGACGCCAGCGCCGGCCGGGTCAGCGGCAGGATGATCCGCCAGAAGATCTGCATCGGCGACGCGCCGTCGATCACCGCGGCCTGTTGGATCTCGTTGGGGATGGCCCGCATGAAGCCGTACAGCACGAAGGTGTAAAAGCCCAGCCCGAAGCCGATCTGCACGCCGATCAGGGCGGTCAGGGAGTCGTAGATGCCGAGCATCTCGGCCATCTTCGACACGGGCACGAGCAGGATCTGTGGCGGCAGCAGGTTGCCGGCCAGCATCACCAGCAGCACGGTCCGCCGGAACGGCAGGTCGTAGCGGCTCAGGGCGAAGGCCGAGATCGCACCGAGAGCCAGTGTGATGATCACGGCCGGGATGGTCACGATGAGGCTGTTGACCATCGCCTGGAACTCGCCGCCGTCCACCCACGCCTGGCCGAAGTTGCCCAGCGTGAAGGAGTGCGGCAGGCTGCCGACGCCGTTCGCGGCCACGTCGTCGAAGCTGCGCACGCTGGTGACCAGCACCAGCGCGATGGGCAGCAGCCACAGTACGGAGATGCCACCGGCGACGAGGTGATAGCCGCCGGTGCGGAGGGGTCGCCGGCTCATGCGTCGGCGTCCCGGAACGCACGCACCAGGTACGTGAGGATGACCCCGAAGGCCAGCACGAAGATCACCACGGCGAGCGCGGAGGCGTAGCCGAGGCGCAGCGACTGGAATGCGGTGGAGTACATGTAGGTGCTCAGCAGTTCCGACGAGTGGTAGGGGCCGCCGCGGGTCAGCGCCCACACGACGTCGAACGAGCGCAGCGAGTCGATGATGATCACGGACAGCACCACCGAGTTGACGCTGCTCAGCTGGGGCAGGGTGATCTTGGTGAACTGCTGCCACTTGGACGCGCCGTCCACAGTGGCCGCTTCGTACAGGGTCGGGTCGATGCCCTTGAGCCCGGCCAGGTACAGCACCATGATGTAGCCGATCTGCCGCCACAGCGCCGGCACGATCACGGCGTACAGCGCGGTGTTGGCGTCGGCCAGCCAGGAGTGCTGCCAGCTGTCCAGGCCGAGCGCGCCGAGCACGGTGTTGACCAGGCCGTCCGGCTGGTAGATCGCCTGCCAGATCAGCGCCGTGGCGACGAGCGAGAACACCACCGGCGTGAACAGCGCGGCGCGGTAGAAGCCGACACCGCGCCGCTCCTTGAGGAACAGCATCGCCATGGCGAGGCCGCCGAGCGCGGAGAACCCCCCGAACAGCACCAGCCACAGCACCGTGTCCAGGAACGCCCTGCCGAACGTGGGATCGCCGAACAGCTCGGCGTAGTTGCCGAGGCCGACCAGCGCCGCCGGCGAGACCCCGTCCCAGCTGGTGAACGACAGGTAGATGCCCTGGAGCGCGGGCCAGAACACCCAGAACGACTCCACGAGCAGCGGCACCAGCACGAAGGCCAACAGGATCGGCGACAGGGTGCGGCGCCTGCGGCGTGATCGCGCCGAGGACGGCGGGGCCACGGCCGGTGCCGTCAGGGTTGCGGTCATGGTCAGGAGGTCCAGATCTTCTTCGCGGCGGTCTGCCAGTCGGTGAGGATGGAGTCGATCTGCTCCGGGTGCTGGATGAACTTGATCAGCGCGTTGTCCGCGGTCGGCTGGAGCGCGTCGCTGGAGTCCCGGTTGAAGAACTGGGTCAGGTCGGGCGCCTTCTGCAGCATCTGCTTGCCCTTGGTGATCAGCGCAGTGCCCGCGTCCTTGGCGGCGGAGTTGGCCGGCAGCGAGCTGCCCGAGGACGACTTGAGGTACGCCTCCTGCGCCTCGACCGTGGTCAGGTACTTGAGGAACTCCAGGGTCTGTGGCTTGCGCGCGGTGTGGGCGCTGGCGAAGAAGCCGTCGGTCGGGGCCTCCTCGGCCAGCGGCACCGCCGGGTCGATCACCGGGAAGCGGAAGAAGTCGATGTCGTCGACGTCCTCCTTGGGCGTGGTGTCGAGCAGGAAGGTGCCGATCAGCATCATGCCGGTGCGGCCCTGCAGCAGGTTGGTGGTGGCGTCCTGGAAGGACAGCGCGGTGCCCTTGGGGTCGAAGTGCGGCAGCGCCGTCTTCCACTGGTCGAACACCTTGTGCACCTGCGGGTCGGCGAAGCTGTGCTTGCCGGCCAGCAGCTCACGGTGGTAGTTCGCGCCGTTGATGCGGATGTTGAGGTAGTCGAACCAGCCCGAGGCCACCCACGGCGTGGAGTTGTCCGCGCCGAGGCCGATGGGGGTCACGCCCTTGGACTTGATCGTCTCGCACACCTGGAGGAACTCGGCCCAGGTGGTGGGCGCCTGCACGCCCCACTTGGCGAAGTTGGACTTCCGGTAGAACAGGCCCCAGAAGTAGTAGCTGGTGGGGATGAAGATCTGCTTGCCGTTGTCGGTGCTGAGCTGCTTGAGGGCGTCGCTGTAGCCCGAGACGCCGTTCCAGGCGTCGCTGACGTCGAGCAGCAGGCCCTTGTCGGCGTAGGAGCGGGCCACCGAGCCGGCGTACCAGGTCATCACGTCCGGCGGGTTGGACGAGGTCAGGTACGTGGGCAGCTGGGTGCGGAAGGTCTCCGAGGCGACGGTGTTGAGCGTCGACTGCGAAGCGCCCTTCTTGTTGAAGCCGTCGATCAGCGCCTGCATGGCGGCCTTGGCGGACGGCGCGGAGAGGTTGGACTGCACGGTCACCGGGCCGGTGGCGGAGCCGCTGGACACCGAGCTGCCGGTCGAGGTCACGCAGCCGCCCAGGGCGGTGGCCGCGCCTACGGCGCCGAGTCCGGCCAGGAAGTTGCGCCGGGA
>NZ_KK037166.1:1446362-1490318 GCF_000568255.1 Kutzneria sp. 744 | reverse complement strand
GGCGGCGGCGTCGCCGACGAGCGGGGAACCGACGCCGACGGCGATGGCCCCGGCGGCGAGGTAGGCCTCGGCCTCGGCGACGCCGACACCGCCGACCGGCACGAACGGGACGGTCGGGAAGGGTTGGCGCAGCGCGGAAAGGTAGCCGGGGCCGCCGAAGGAGGCGGGGAAGAGCTTGACGGCCTCGGCTCCGGCGGCGACGGCGGACTCGACCTCGGTGGGGGTGAGGGCGCCGGCCAGGATGGGCAGGCCGGCGTCGACGCAGGCGGCGACGGAAGCGGTCAGCGCGGGACTGACGGCGAAGGTGGCGCCGGCGGCGATAGCGGCCGAGGCGCCGGCGGCGGTTCGGACCGTGCCGGCTCCGAGCCAGCATCCCTCGGGCGCCTGGATGGAGGAAATGGCTTCCAGGGCGCCGGGTCCGGTCAGGGAGACCTCGACCAGACGCACGCCGGACTCGAACAACACCCGCACGGCGTCGCGGGTGTTGCCCACGCCGTCGCCCCGGACGATGCCGACCAGCCGGGTGGAACGAAGAACACTGCCGAAGGTCACCACTCCGCGAGACTCCCGTCCTCGTGCCGCCACACCGGCGACCGCCATGCGTGGCCGATCTCGGCGGCCCGGCGCACGGCGTCCTCGTCGATCTCGATGCCCAGCCCGACCCCGGTCGGCCGGGCCATCTGCCCGTCCACGAACGCGAACGGGCTGGTGTCCACAAGATAGCCGGTCAGCTCGCTGCCGGCGTTGTAGTGCAGGTTCAGACTCTGTTCCTGGATAAGGAAGTTGGGCGTGGCGAACGCCACCTGCACGCTGGCCGCCAGCGAGATGGGGCCGAGCGGGCAGTGCGGGGCGATGCTGGCGCCGTAGATCTCGGCCAGGGAGGCGATCCGGCGCAGCTCGGAGATGCCGCCGGCGTGCGAGGGATCGGGCTGCGCGACGGCGATGCCGGCGTCGAGCACGGGCTTGAACTCCCAGCGGGAGTAGAGCCGCTCGCCGGTGGCGATGGGCACCGGCGAACTGTCCACAACGGACTGGAGGACGGAAGCCGGTAACTCGGGCAGGATCGGCTCCTCGACGAACAGCGGCCGCACCTCCTCCAGCAGCGGCAGCAGGCGACGGGCCATGGCGGGGGAGACGCGGCCGTGGAAGTCGATGGCCAGGCCGCGGTCGGGGCCGAGCGCGTCACGGGCTTCATGGGCCCGGGCAAGGACTCCGTCCACGTCGGCCGGGGTGGCGATGGCGTCGATGGGCCCGCACGCGTTCATCTTCACGGCGGTGAAGCCGCGGTCGACCTGACCCTGAACGGCCTCGCGAATCCCGTGTGGACGGTCGCCGCCGACCCAGGAGTAGACCCGGATGCGATCACGGACGGGGCCGCCGAGCAGCTCGTGCACGGGGACGCCGCGGACCTTGCCGGCGATGTCCCACAGGGCCTGGTCGTAGCCGGCGAGCGCGCTGGACAGCACGGGGCCGCCGCGGTAGAAACCGCTGCGCCGCAACACCTGCCAGTGCTCCTCGATGCGCAGCGGGTCCTGCCCGCGCACCAGGTCGGCCAGCTCGTGCACGGCGGCCTGCACGGTCTCCGCCCGGCCCTCGACCACGGGCTCACCCCAGCCGACGACGCCCTCGTCCGTGCTGACCTTCAGGAACAGCCAGCGCGGGGGCACGAGGAACGTCTCGATGTCAGTGATCTTCACAGGGTCCCCGCCTCACGGATGGTCGCCGGACGTCGCTCAGGGTACATCAACTCATTAATTATGGATACTTCCGCAAACCGGTTTTCGCACTGGGCTGGACCAGGCGACGGTCGTATCGAATGAACGTTCATTTGACAGTCCTGCGCCGCCGTGTCACGCTCGGAACAGGTAATGAATGGACGTTCAATAAGGAGGTGGTGGCCATGCCGGCGACCCGGCCGACCGCGCACTGGAGCCCGACCGACATCGGCGACCTGACCGGCCGCACGGCGCTGATCACCGGCGGCAACAGCGGCATCGGGCTGGAGACGGCCCGGGTTCTTGTCGGCCACGGCGCCCGCGTCATCCTCGCCGGTCGCGACCAGGCCAAGCTGGACCGTGCGGTGGGCACGCTGTCCGGGGGCCGCATGGACACGCTGGCCGTCGATCTCGGCTCGCTGGCCTCCATCGCCGCGGCGACCGACCGCCTGGCGGCCACCGAGACCATCGACGTGCTGATCAACAACGCCGGCGTGATGAACGTGCCCGAGCGCCGCACCACAGCCGACGGCTTCGAGCTCACGTTCGGTACGAACCACCTCGGACACTTCGCGCTGACCGCGGGCCTGCTGCCGGCGCTGCGGCGCGCGGAGGCCGCGCGGGTGGTGACGGTGAGCGCGATGGCCGCACGCTGGGGTGTGGGCCGGCTCGACGACCTGATGAGCGAACAGCGCTACGGCGGCATGCGGGCCTACGCGAAGTCCAAGCGCGCCAACGTGGTCTTCACCAGGGAACTGGCCCGGCGACTGTCCGGCACGAACATCGCCGCGGTGGTGGTGCATCCCGGGTCGGCGGTGACCAACCTCCAGCGGCAGCGCCAGGGCGTGCTCGACCGGGCGGCCGTCGCGTTGGCCCGCGTCCTGCTGATGGGCTCGCCGGAGGGCGCGGCCTGGCCGTCGCTGTGGGCGTCGACCAGCGCCGACATCGTCAGCGGCGGCTTCTACGGACCGGCCGGGCGCGACCAGACCGCCGGCGCGCCGATCCCGGCGAAGCTGCCCCGTGGCGCGGACGATCCGGCGGAGGGATTGCGGCTGTGGCAGGAAAGCGAACGCCTCACCGGGGTCCGGTTCGCGATCTGACCGGCTAGCATGCCGTCCGTGCTCATCGACGTGACGTTGGCCATCCGGCCCCACATGCCGCACTGGCCGGGCAGCACTTCCCCGGTGTGCGAGTGGGAAACGCGGATGGACCGCGGCGAGGAGTCCGACGCCAGCAAGTGGACGCTGTCGGCGCACCAGGGCACCCATGTGGACGCTCCCTCCCACTTCATCCCCGGCGCGGCCGGCATCGAGGACATCTCCCTCGACGTGTTGTGCGGGCCGGTGCACGTGGTCGGCATCGACGACGATAGCCCGATCCGCGCCGACCACGTCGCCGAGATCCCGGCCGGTGCGGAGCGGGTTCTGTTCCGCACCACCAACTCCACCACCGGCCGGCTGCACCGGGACTTCGACCCTGGCTACGTCGCGGTCAGCGGCCGGGCGGCGGAGGCGTTGGTGGCCAGGGGGATCCGGCTCGTCGGCATCGACTATCTGTCGGTGGAGTGCTTCGGCGCCAACGACTTCCCGGCCCACCACACCCTGCTCGGGGCGGGCGTGCCGATCATCGAGGGCCTCGACCTCGCCGCCGCCGAGCCTGGCCGCTACGAGCTGACCTGCCTGCCCATCCGCCTCACCGCCGCCGAGGCCGCCCCGGCCCGGGTGATCCTGCGCCGCTGACCAGCACCTGACCTCATGCAGGGAAGGACGCCTTACCCGCGTTGAACGAGGGTAAGGCGTCCTTCCCTGCATGAGCTGGTCACGCCGAGTCCTTGTGCACGGTCCAGCCGCCGTCGACCACAAGGTCGGCGCCGGTCACGAAGGACGCCTCCGAGGACAGCAGGAACGCGATCACCGACGCCACCTCGTCCGGATCGCCGAGCCGCCGCATGGGCGTGGAATCCTGACTGCGCAAGCGGTCCTCTTCGGACACTCGATCCCACGCGCCGGTGAGCACCGGCCCCGGCAGCACGGTGTTGACCCGCACCTCCGGCGCGTACTCCACGGCCAGCTGCCGCCCGAGCGACACCAGCGCGCCCTTGCTCGCGGCGTACGCGGGATGCCCCGGCAGGCCGGCCCGCGCATGCACCGACGACACCAGCACGATCGCGCCGTGCCGCTCCCGCAGCGACGGCAGGAACTGGCGCGCGCCGAGGAAGGCGGCGGTGAGGTTGACGTCGATCTGACGCGACCACTCGGCCGGCGTCTGCTCGTGCAGCGGCTTCACGACGACGGTGAAGGCGTTGCTCACCAACGCGTCCACCGACCCGCCGGCCAGCCGGGACGCCTCGTCCCAGGTGGCCTGCGCGCTCACGTCGCCGCGGACGGCCACCTCGGGACCCTCGGCGATGTCGATGCCGATCACCCGGTAGCCGTCCGCGGTGAGCCGCCGGGCGGTGGCCGCGCCGATACCGGACGCGGCCCCCGTCACGACTGCAACTCTTTCAGACAACAGAACTCCTAGTCACAGCACGGTCTGGTGCACATGGTCGTCCACACCGCGGACGGCCACCCACGCCGAGCCGTTAGCGCCAGCCGCGACACCGAGGGTGCCGACGATGGCGTTGCTGGCGTACTCGCCGCGGGGGAACCATCCTCCCCACTGACCGTCGGCGAAGTTGCGCTGCCACAGCGTGTAGTCACTGGCTCGGGCGAACATGTACAGCCGGCCGGAGGTCGCGAGCAGCGTGGGGGCGGTGCTGATCACGCCGCCGAGACCGGTCCAGCCGGTGCCCTGCTCCCACAACCAGGCGCTGTCGTCGAAGGCCCGCACGACGATGTGCGTGCCTCCTGTGTCAGCGACGGCGCTGGGACGGCCGTAGATCGGCTTGTCGCTGGGCGAGCCCAGCGACGTCCAGCTGCCGGTCGTGCCGCGCTGCCACACCTTGCCGTCGGCGCCGCGGGCCACCAGGGTCCACTGCGTCGGCGACGTGAAGGCGACGGTGGGGGAGTCGGTCACGGTGCCGCCGAGCTTGATCCAGCGACCCCAGCAGCCGTGCTCGAAGGTCCGCTGGTACACGGCGTTGTCCGTGCCGCGCACGAAGACGTCCACCCGGTCGGCGCCCGAGGCGTAGGCCGCGGGCTGGCCGATGATCTGGTTCTGGGTGGGGCCGCCGAGCATGGCCCACTTGCCGCTGCCGACCGTGCTCTCCGCGAGCTGGCCGGAGGCGTCACGGACGAAGGTGTACGCGTGCGTGTCGTCGAACCGGACCAGGGCCGGGCTGTCGCTGGCGTTGCCGCCGAGGTCGGCGCCGGGGGCCAGGTCCGTGCCGGACAGCTTCAGCATCACGGTGCCGTGCGCCGGCACGGTCGTGGTGTACGAGCCGGTGGCGCTGCGCTTGTCGGCGCGGGCCCGCAGGTCGCGCACCTTCACCGTGCCGCTGAGGCCGGCCTTGGCGAGGTCCACGGTCATGTCGGACGGCGCGGTGCCCCGGTTGAGCAGCACGACGGCCCGATTTCCCTTGCCCGACAACACCTTGCTGTAGACGTTGCCCGAACCCGAGTCGCCGATCCGGACGCCCTGGATGGCCAGCGGGTCCTGGTCGACGGCGAGGATCTCCGGGTTCTTCAACGTGTCCAGCATCGACTGGGGCAGCGTGCGCGGGTCGGAGCCGATGATCAGCGGCGACGACATCTCGGCCCACATCACGAACTGCGTGGTCGACTCCTCCTCGGTCAGCTCGGTGCCGCCGGTGGGGAAGGGACGCATCGGGATCAGGTAGTCCGGGTCGTTGTAGTGACCGGGGCTCTGCGCCTCGGGGTGCGCCGCGTTGTCGTCCATGTTGCGCAGCACCGCCGGCCACTCACCCGCGGTGGCGTTGCCGAAGGCGACGTCGGTGTCGGTGCGCCAGGAGGTCGCGTTGCCCGGGCCCCACGTGTAGGCGTAGCCGGCCTGACGGGTGGACGGCCAGTCCGGCACGCCCCACTCGCCGGTGACCGGGTCGCACAGGTTGAGGATCATCTTGCGGCCGGACTGGGCCACGGCCTGGGAGAACTGCTGGAACACCACGGCCGGGTCGAGCTTCTGGGCCAGGCCGCAGAGGAAGTCGATCTTGACCGCGTCGAAGCCCCACGTGGCGAACTGGTCGGCGTCGCGCTGGTAGTAACCGCCGCCGCTGCCCAGGCCGCAGTTCTTGCCGTCGTAGGCGCCCGCGTCCGTGTAGATGCCGGCCTTCAGGCCCAGTCCGTGGATGAACTTGACCAGGTTGTCCATGCCGTGCGGCCAGCGCACCGGGTCGACGACGAGGTTGCCTTTGCTGTCGCGCGGCGTGGTGTCGGCCTGCCAGCCGCCGTCCAGCCACACGATGTCGTAGCCGGCCTTGGCCAGGCCGCTCGACTTCAGGAAGTTGGCGACGCTGTGGACGTTGTCCTCGGTCGGGCGGCCCACACCGAAGTAGGTGTTCCAGCCCATGTACGGGGTGGGGGAGACGACGCTCGAGTCATGCTGGCCGGCGCCGTGGCTGTCGGTCTGGGCGGTCGCAGCGGGCACCGCCACCGAGCCGACGCCGAGCGCGATCGCGCAGGCAAGCGTGAGTCTGCGTAACAAGCGGGACATCGATGGTTACCTCGTTCCTGGCGGCTGCGCTGCTGCCGGGAGGAAGGTAACCGGCGAGGTACCCGGGCTGTCAATAATTATTCCTAATTTAGTACAACGAGTCTGTGGATGGGGTGGCGGCATGGGTGAACCGCTCTCGTCCGTGCTTCGGGTGCGGCCAGCCGGAAGGGCCAGGAGCCGGCCAACACACCGAGCGCTGCTCTGGCCCTGAGCACGAAAAAGCCCGTCGCCGGGGCATTGGCGACGGGCTTCTCGGGGAGAGCTGCTAGCGGCTGGGCCAGTCCCAGCGGATGCCGAAGACGCCGGGGCCGAAGCCCAGGGCGACGGAGTGCACACCGCCGGACGGGTCGAGCGTGAGGTTGCGGCGGCGGGACGGACCCTCCTCGCCGGCCGGCACCGCGTACTGCTGGCAACGGGCCGGCAGTCGCGACTGGTCGAAGCGCACCTCGATGACGTACTCCCGGACCGGCAGCCGGAACTTGCGGCAGTAGGCGTTGCCGCTGGCCGGGTACTGCGGGCCGGGGTTGTTGAGCTGGTACTCCATGATCACGGTGTCGCCGCGTGCGAGCGTGCGGTCGAAGACCAGCTCGGCGACCATGATGCTGGACTCCTCGTCCACCGCGGTCCGACCGACCCGACAGTTGCTCAGGTTGGTCAGCTCGGGGATCATGCCGGGCCCGGATTCGGCGTCGTACACCAGAACCCAGCGGTCGGCGCCGTCCTGCTCGGCCCGCAGCACCTGGCGCACCCACAGCGAGCGCTGGCCGCCGTCGGGGGCGACCTCGATGCGGTCGTGCTGGCTGAGCCGGCCGAGCCGGCAGTCGGAGGTGGTGTCGACCCGGGCCAGCAGCGCGGCCAGCCGTTCCCGGCGCGACCACAGCGCGTCGATCGGCAGCACCCGGGTCGGGCGGCTGCGGCGGCCCCGTGGACGAGGCGGGCCCAGCAGCGCCGTCAGCGAGCTCGGCGGCACGCCGAGCACGGCTTCCAGGTGACGCAGTGCTTCCAGGGACTCCGGCCGCTCCGGCCGTCTCCGACCGGACTGCCAGTAACTGAGCGTGGCGACGCTGATCGTGATGCCGCGCAACCCCAGCCGGTGCTGGATGCGGTCCAGGCTCAACCGGCTGGTCTTGATCGCGGCGCGCAAGGCGTCGGGAAACGGACCGGTGGCCAGCAGGCCGACCAGTTCGTCCCGGTCGGCTGGCACCGTGTCGACGAACGACAGATCCGGATGACCAGCAGCGATCGTCATAGTGACTCCTCGCTGTCAACTTGTCACGCAGCAGTGACACTACTGGGTGAGCACGTGACCGTGGCACCTCTGAACGGAGGCTGTGTGTACTCCTGATGGCGTAAAGTATTACGTGGAGTCGCCAGGTGTCCAGCTGTAACCGGTTCGACGGTCCCGCGTACGGGTTGGTTCACCTTAGTGTCGGGCCGGGGGCAAGCCGCCGGGTGGCGGACCCGTAGTCTGGCCGGCGTGACCACACCGAGACCCGCGGGCGACCGCGTGTTCGCCGACGTGGCCACCGCGGTGCTGGGTCCGGGCGATCACCGGTTCGCCGATCTGCTCGACGTGTTGGCCCAGATGCCGGCAAATCCCGTCGATGTGGTGCATGCCAACGACGACCTGCTGCCCCGTATGGCCCACGAGAACGGCCTCGACGCCGCCCTCTCGGCCGCCCGGCTGGCGCTGCGTCCCGGCGGCCTGTTCATCGCCGCCGTCCCCGAGCTCGACAAGCTCCGCCGCCTGCGCCCCACCGCCCCGCCGCCGCGCGTGTCCGGCCGCGGCGAGCAGCGCCAGGTCACCGTGCAGCTGTGGGACTGGGCCGAGGACGGGCAGTCCTACGGCCTGGAAGTGCTCCAACTGGCCCGCTCCGGCAGCCAGTGGGAGCTGATCCGCGCCGTCTCCACCCGCCACCAGGTGATCACCGGCGCGCAGGTCACGGCCGGGCTCACCGCCGCCGGCTTCGCCGCCGTGCAGCGGCTCACGCCCAAGGAGAGCGGCCACCCACTGCCGCTGTGGGTGGCCGTCGCGCCCTGATCGGCCGAAGGCGACGTGCTCGGACCAGAAGGCCAGCAGGTCGGCGTCGCCGATGAGGTCGATGTGCCAGGCGGCGTCGGTGTCGGTGGCGCGGAAGGACAAGGCGCGGCCGGGGCCCGGCAGGTCCCGCTTGGCCGGGTTGCGCGCCATAGGATGCGTCCCATGTGGGCGATTGTTCTGATTCTGACGGGGGTGTGGCTCCTCCTGATGGCGCTGGTGCACCTCTGGGTGTCGCATGCCGCGCTCCGCCGGGCCGGCATTCGGTACCTGAACCTGCGGACGCCGCTGCGCGAACTGCCGAAGCCGGAGCGGCGCAGGCTGATGCACGCTCTTCGGCGCCGCCAGGTCCCGGCCCCGGAGCACCGGGACGTCGCCCGCCGCTGGGCCGGCGAGGAAGTGCTCCGCCGGGGCATGTCCTGGTCTTTCGTCTGGCTCACCCTGGCGTGCGGCGTGCTGCTGGCGGAAACCACCCTGGACGCCGGGGCGTCCACCGCGTTTTCGTACTGGACCTTCTTGACGCTGACGGTCGTGTGCGCCCTGATGGCTGTCCTGATGTGGGGAAACCAGGTCACGGCGCGAAGGGTGCTGCGGCAGACCGGCCCCTTCGACCTCAGGGACACGCCTCCGCCAGCTTGACCACACCGAAGTCGATCTTCACCCCGGCCTGGATCCGGCTGCCGGCGGCGATGTTCTGGTTGCACACCTTCCAATCCCGGTCCAGGACCTGGTGCCGGCCCTTGCCGCTGACGTCGTGCGAGGCGCTGAAGAAGATCTCGTTGCCGGTGAGCTTCTGGATGGTGTCCTGGGCGTCCTGGAGGCCCGAGCCGACCAGGTTCGGCATGGCCCAGTGCTGGATGGGCGGCGAGGTGGACGTGGCCGGCGGCGCGCCCGGCGTGGTCCCGATCTGATTGGGGCCGCAGCTGGTGGCCACGGCGGCCAGCGCGACACCGACGACGAACTTGAGCAAGGCACAAACCTCCCCAGGCGTGGTCACCACGTGACCGGCAGGCTCTTGACTCCGTTCTGGAAACTGGACCGTAGCCGGATCGGCTCGCCGGCCGGGCGAACCTCCCCCAAACGGTCCAACACGGCCGTGAACACAGCGGTCATCTGGGCCCGGGCCAACTGGGCGCCGAGGCAGAAGTGCGGGCCGTGGCCGAAGGTCAGGTGGTCGTTGGGGGTGCGGCCGACGTCGAAGCGGTGCGGGTCGGGGAACACCCGCTCGTCCCGGTTGGCCGAGGAGAACCACACCACCACCTTGTCCCCGGCGCGAATGTCCACTCCGGACAGTGTGGTGTCGTCGGTGGCGGTGCGGCGGAAGTGCATCACCGGCGTCCACCAGCGCAGCATCTCGTCGATGGCGGTCGTCAGCAGCGACCGGTCGGCCAGCAGCCGCCGGTACTCGACGGGATGGGCCATCAGGGCGATCAGGCCGCCGGGGATGCCGTTGCGCAGGGTTTCGTTGCCGGCCACGGAGAACAGCCAGAACAGGTTCTCGAACTCCTCGATCGACACCCGCCCGCCGTCGTCGTCGACGTGCCGCATGAGGTTGCTCATGACGTCGTCGCCCGGCTGTGAACGCTTGTGCTCGCCCAGGGCGGTCGCGTAGGCGTAGAGGTCGGGCATGCCGTTGCGGCTGCGGGGATCGGGCATCAGGCCATCGGGCCCGGGCTTGGGGCGCACGGCCAGCGCCGCACGGGCCATGTCGGTCACGCCCGAGGCGTCGACGGTGTCGATCGCGGCGTACTCGGCGTCCTGGAAGCCGATGGCGCGGCTGCTCCAGTCGAACATCAGCCGCCGGTCCTGCTCCGGCACGCCGAACACCTCGGCCAACACCAGCAGCGGCAGATCGGCCAGCTGCTTGGCCAGATCGGCGCCGCCGTCGCCCTGCACCGCGGCCACGAGGTCATCCGCCCATACGGTGATCCGATCGGTCAGCCGCGCCACCGCCCGCGGCGTGAACGCCCGGGCCAGCAGGCCGCGCAGCCGGGGATGGTCCGGCGGATCCATGTTGAGCATCATTCGCCGCACGTACCGGAGATCCTCGGCCGTCAGCGGATCGCGGATCTGGGTGCCGCCCAGCGTGGACGAAAACAGTTGTGGGTTGCGAAGCACCTGCCGCGCCTCGGCATGCCGCAGCACCGCCCAGAAGTCGTCCACCCGCACCACGGCGGATTCCGCCCGCAGCGAGGAGAGAACCTCGTGCGGCACACCGCGCACGTAGGTCTCCGGATCGTTGATCACGCTGGCGTCCACGGCCACGACGCTAGCCCGCCGGGGCCGTGGTGGGGAAAGATCCGGACGGTGGACACGTTGAGGGTGCGAACAGGCGGAGCCGGCGGACCGACCGTGCTGCTGCTGCACGGGTTGGGCGCGACCGGCGCGGTGTGGGACGGCCTCGTCGAGCGGCTCGACCGCCGCTGGATCGCCCCCGACCTGCCCGGGCACGGCAGATCCGGCCGGCTGAAGCGGTACTCCTTCGGCGCCATGGCCGGCGCGGTGGCCGAACACCTGCCGGCCGGCGAGCCCGTCACCGTGATCGGGCACTCCCTGGGCGGCGTCCTGGCGGTCGCGCTGGCCAGCGGCTGGTACGGCGTGGAGGTCCGGCGCGCGGTGGCCGTCGGCGTGAAGGTGGAGTGGACCGACGACGAGCTGGCGGGGGCGGCCGCGATGGCCCAGCGGCCGGTGAAGACGTTCGGCAGCAAGGAAGAGGCTGCTCAGCGCTACCTCAAGGTGTCCGGTCTCGGCGGTCTGATGCCGGCCGATCCCGACGGCCTGGCCGCGACCGGCGACGGCTGGCGGCTGGCCCTGGACCCGTCGACCTTCGCCGTGGGCCGGCCGGACATGCGTGGGCTGCTCGCCGCCGCGAAGTGCCCGGTGCTGATGGTGACCGGCGAGAACGACCCGATGAGCTCCCCCGAGCAGGTCCGCGCGCTGGCCGAGAACGTGGAGGTGCTGCCCGGCCTCGGGCACAACCTGCACGTCGAGGAGCCGGGCACGCTGCTGGACGTGATCAACCGGACCGGCGGCTGGTAGGAAAGGCGGCATGACTGCCCTCGGCACCGTGTTCCGCCCCCAGTTCCCGCCCGAGACCCTGCGCCCCATGGCCGAGACGGCCGAGGCGCTGGGCCTGGAGCAGCTGTGGGTGTGGGAGGACTGCTTCTCGGAGAGCGGCATCGCCGCCGCGGCCGCCGCACTCGCCTGGACGGAGCGGGTCCGCGTCGGCATCGGGCTGCTGCCGGTTCCGCTGCGCAACGTCGCACTGGCCGGCATGGAGGTGGCCACCCTGCACCGGCTGTTCCCCGATCGGGTGATCGTCGGCGTCGGTCACGGCGTGCAGAGCTGGATGGGGCAGACCGGGGCCCGCGTGGCCTCGCCGATGACGCTGCTGCGGGAGTACCTCGACGCGCTGCGGGCGTTGTTGCGGGGCGAGGAGGTCACGGTCGACGGCCGGTACGTGAAGCTGGACCGGGTCCGCCTGGACTGGCCGCCGTCGAGCCCGGTGAAGGTGTACGCCGGCGGCCAGGGGCCCAAGACCCTGCGGCTGACCGCCGAATCGGCCGACGGCACGCTGCTCGTGGCCGATGAGACCGTCGAGGGTGTTCGCCGGCTGCGGGAGTACATCGACCACGAGATCATCGCCGCCCTGCACGTGGCCACCGGTCCCGGCGCCCTGGAGCGCCTGCGCCGCAACGACCCCGAGCACGGTGTGGCCGGCGACGCCGAGACGGTCGCGGCCGCCGTCCGTGAGCTGGCCGACGCCGGGGCCGACACGGTCATCCTGCAGCCCACCGGCGACGAGCCCGATCCCGTCGGCTTCGTGCGCTTCGTGGCCGAGCAGGTGCGGCCGTTGGTGTCCTAGATGCCGGTCAGGAAGCGGGTCGGCGGGGCGACGTCGACATCGGCGCACCGGCGGTCGCGGCTGAGCGGCCACTGGGTGATGTATCGGACCTGGCGGCCGGTGGCGCCGATGGCCTGCCGGATGCCCTGCGCGGCCAGGACGTCGTCGAAGTAGGTCTCGCCGATGATCCACGGCTGGCGGTAGCCCAGCGAGGTCATCTTCTTGTCGGCCTGCACGAACTGGGAGTACTCGCCGCCGTTCCAGCTGTCGCCGTACAGGTGCACGTCGAACAGGTCGGGCGGGTTCGAGCCGTAGACGGTGGGCAGCTGGGTGGCACGGTCGGCGATCCACACCGTCATCGAGAACCCGACCGTGTCGGCCTTGCCGAACTTCGCCGTGTAGTCGGCCCACAGCCGCTTCGCGTACTGGCGCAGCACCGGCTCGGTCGACATCGGCATGCCCTCGTTGAGCAGATCGATCTTGTAGGGGATGCCGGCGGCGGCGATCAGCGGATGCAGGTTGGCGATCAGGCTCCAGTTCTCCCGGTACGCCTGCTCGTCCATGGCGTCCCAGTCCTGCGGGGAGTCGTCGCCCTGCGGGTGGAAGGCCACCTCGATCTCCTGGAAGCCCGCCTTCTTGACGGTCGCCAGCAGCTCGGTCAGCTGCCGACGGTCGGCGGGGGACAGGTCGCCGGTGCTGGAGTCCATCACCGTGCCGGTGTCCCGCCCGTGCTGGTGGAAGATCCCGATGCGCAGCCGCCGCTGGCCGGCGGAGTACATCTGGCTCAGCTGCGCGGTGATGGTGTCGCGGCCCCGGTCGAAGCTGTCCACGGTGCCGTACGCCTCACGGCCGCAGCCGTTGGCCAGGCCGTAGAAGTCGTAGTTGGAGCCGCCGACGTCCTGCGGCTCGGCCACCGGGTGAAGGGGGATCGCCGCGAGGCCCACCACGATCGCCAACGCCACGGGCAGCCACTCGCGCGGTCGAAGCAAGGAACGCCCCTTCACCCGTGCCGATCACCAGGCACCAGCCTGGCACCCCTCCCCGCCCCGTTCCGTCGTGTCACTATCTTCATTGATTTTGGGTTTTATTTTTTTGTTTTTCAACGAGGGTAAGGCGTCCTTCCCTGCATAAGCCGGGGACTAAAAGCCGGCGGCGCTGAAGGCGGCGTAGGAGATGGGTGGGGCCTGGTCGACGTCGGAGCACTGCTTGGCCCGGGTCAGGGGCCACTGGGTCAGGTAGCGCACGGAGCGGCCGGTGTCGGCGATGGCGCGGCGGATGCCGTCGGCGGCGGTGGCGTCGTCGAAGAAGGTCTCGCCGATGATCCACGGCTGGTGGTAGCCCAAGGAGGTCATCTTCTTGTCGGCGTCGACGAACTGACTGTACTCGTCACCGTTCCAGCTGTCGCCGTAGAGGTGCACGTCGAACACGTCGGGCGGGTTGTCGCCGTAGACGGCGGAGAGCTGGGTGGCACGGTCGGCGATCCACACCGTCATGGAGAAGCCGACGGTGTCGTCACGGCCGAAGCGCCCGGTGTAGTCGGCCCACAGCCGCTGCGTGTACTGCCGCAGCACGGTCTCGTTGGACATGGGCATGCCCTCGTTGAGCAGGTCGATCCGGTACGGGATGCCGGCGGCCTCGATCAACGGGTGCAGCTGCGAGATGACGCCCCAGTCCTCCTCGTACGCGGAGGAGTCCATGGCGTTCCAGTTGTGCGGGTCGTCGTCGCCCTGCGGGTGGAAGGCCACCTCGATCTCCTGGAACCCGGCGGAGCGCACCGCCGCGAGCAGGTCGACGAGCTGCTGGCGATCGACAGGGGAGAGATCGCCGGTGCTGGAGTCCATCACCGTGCCGGAATCGGCGCCGTGCTGGTGGAAGATCCCGATGCGCAGCCGCCGCTGGCCGGCGGAGTACATCTGGGCCAGCTGCGCGGTGATGGTGTCGCGGCCCCGGTCGAAGCTGTCGACGGTGCCGTACGGCTCGCGGTCGCAGCCGCCGCTCAACGAGTAGAAGTCGTAGTTGGAGCCGCCCGCCTCCAGCGGACCGGCAGGTGCGGCCACGGCGGTCGGCGTGACGAGGACGGCAAGCAGGGTCGCGGCCGCGGCAGGCAGCCACTTGCGTGGTCGGAGCAAGGAAATCCCCTCACCGGGTCGGATTCCGGGCGCGCGGCAGCGTCAAGGGAAAGCGCTTACCCCGGAAAGAGATCAACGGCGGCGGAAATTGATCTCGGGCGGTCACTGGAAGTTGTTGATCTAGCAACTTCATTAGGGCCGATGGAGTGTAGGCATAGCTCGAATGGACTAGTCAAGACATTCACATTTGACGTCTTGTCGCTGTGCGTCGCGTCACAACCGCGGACCGAAGCCCGGGGTTGGCGAAATCGGTTCGCATGAGCACGTAAACTGGGTGCGTGATCAAGCTGATCTGCTAGGCGGCCTCCGGGCCCGCCGGCCGCGAGCCGGTGGGCGGACGTGCCTTGCCCGCGATCACCCTCGACCCCGGAGTCTCCCTTGATCACCGTCACTGACCTTGAACTGCGCGCGGGTTCGCGCATCCTGCTCTCCGACGCCACGCTGCGCGTGCAGCCGGGTGACCGGATCGGCCTCGTCGGCCGCAACGGCGCCGGCAAGACGACCTCGCTGCGGGTGCTCGCCGGCGAGGGCCAGCCCTACGCGGGCGAGGTCCGCCGCAGCGGCGAACTCGGTTACCTGCCACAGGATCCGCGCGAGGGCGACCTGTCGGTCACGGCCAAGGACCGCGTGCTGTCCGCCCGCGGCCTCGACCAGCTGCTGCGCGAGATGGAGAAGGCGCAGACCAGCATGGCCGAGCTGGTCGACCAGGACGCGCTGGACAAGGCGGTCCGCAAGTACGGCCGGCTGGAGGAGCGTTTCGGCGCCCTCGGCGGCTACGCGGCCGAGAGCGAAGCGGCCCGCATCTGCGCCAACCTGGCCCTGGCCGACCGCGTGCTGGCGCAGCCGCTGAGCACGCTGTCCGGCGGCCAGCGCCGTCGCGTGGAGCTGGCCCGGATCCTGTTCGGCGCCTCGGAGTCCGGCGTCGGCGGCAAGGCCGGCACCACGCTGTTGCTCGACGAGCCGACCAACCACCTCGACGCCGACTCCATCTCGTGGCTGCGGTCCTTCCTCAAGCAGCACACCGGCGGCCTGGTCGTGATCAGCCACGATGTCGAGCTGCTGGCCGACGTGGTCAACAAGGTCTGGTTCCTCGACGCCACCCGCGGCGAGGTCGACCTGTACAACATGGGCTGGGGCAAGTACCTCGAAGCCCGGGCCAGCGACGAGAAGCGCCGCCGCCGCGAGCGGGCCAACGCCGAGAAGAAGGCGTCCGCGCTGATGGCCCAGGCCGACAAGATGCGGGCCAAGGCGACCAAGGCGGTGGCCGCGCAGAACATGGCCAAGCGGGCCGAGAAGCTGCTGTCCGGGCTGGAGGACCAGCGCGTCGCCGACAAGGTGGCCAAGATCCGCTTCCCGCAGCCGGCCCCGTGCGGCAAGACGCCGCTGATGGCCGAGGGTCTGAGCAAGTCCTACGGCTCGCTGGAGATCTTCACCGGCGTCGACCTGGCCATCGACCGGGGCAGCAAGGTCGTGGTGCTCGGGCTCAACGGCGCCGGCAAGACCACGCTGCTGCGGCTGTTGGGCAGCATGGAGAAGCCGGACGCCGGCGAGCTCGTGCCCGGGCACGGCCTGCGGATCGGCTACTACGCGCAGGAGCACGAGACCCTCGACCACGACGCGTCGGTCTGGGCCAACATCCGGCACGCCGCGCCGGACACGCAGGAGCAGCAGCTGCGGTCGCTGCTCGGCACGTTCCTGTTCAGCGGGGAGCAGCTGGACCAGCCGGCGGGCACGCTGTCCGGCGGCGAGAAGACCCGGCTCGCGCTGGCGGGCCTTGTGTCCAGCGCGGCCAACGTGCTTCTGTTGGATGAGCCAACCAACAACTTGGACCCGGCCAGCCGGGAGCAGGTGCTGGACGCGCTGCGGCGCTTCGAGGGCGCGGTCGTGCTCGTGACCCACGACCCGGGCGCCGTGCAGGCCCTGGAACCCGAGCGGGTGATCCTGTTGCCGGACGGCCAGGAGGACCACTGGTCGGAGGACTACCTCGAGTTGATCGAGCTGGCCTGATCCGCTGGTCGAGGCGCTGATCTGCATCAATGGCCACTCTGATCACTTCATTCACTCCGGTGATCAGCCAGAGGTAACTCAACGATCACCGAGCGATGATTTTGCTTGATCGTCTGGCGTTCGGGCCCGTCGTGTTCGATCATTGCGACGACAGGGGCCGAACGGGGCCCGACCTGCACTCCCACGGAAGGCGGGACAAGGTGGCTGACCTGAAGAAGGGCGCCCGGATCACGGGGCCCACGCGGGACAAGCTGGCCGCTGACCTGAAGAAGAAGTACGAGAAGGGCGCCAGCATCCGCGCGCTCGCGGAGTCCACGGGGCGTTCCTACGGCTTCGTGCACCGGGTGTTGTCCGAGTCCGGCGTCACTCTTCGGGGCCGGGGCGGTGCTACCAGGACCAAGAAGAAGTAGGGCGAGGCTGCACCCGGACGACCGTTTCACGCCTTGAACCCCTTGGTCCGATAGGGTGATCAACGCCGTCCGGGTGATCAGTTGGGATCAGCCGATCGCGCGCAGGAAGCTGCCCGCCAGGGTCACCGCGGGTGCGGACGAGTCCGCGTGCGGCAGCAGCACCGCGAAGGCCACGTCGTTGCGGTAGCCGACGAACCAGCCGTGGGCCGGTCCGTCGCCGACCTCGGCCGTGCCGGTCTTGCCGTACGTGCCGGCCAGCGGGGCCAGCGCCCGTGCGGTGCCCGATGTGCACACCTCGCGCATCATGCTCCGCACCTGGGTGAGCACGCTCGCGGGCGGTGCCGCGACCTTGCCGTCCGCGGTGCTCTGCTGACCCCTGATCAGCACCGGCGTCGGCACCTGTCCGTTGTGGACGGTGGCGGCGACGACCGCCATGCCGAAGGGGCTGACCAGGTCGGTCCCCTGGCCGAAGCCGTCGACCGCGCGGTCCACCTCGTCGGTCGCGGCATCGACGCGTCCGGTGTTGGTCGTGATGCCCGGGATGTCGAAGTCCACGCCGAGGCCGAGCTGTCGGGCGGCGGTGGGCAGGTCGTTCGCGCCCAGATTCGCCGCGACCTGGGCGAACGTGGTGTTGCAGGACTGCGCGAAGGCCTGGATCAGCGGGGTGGCGTAGTCCGGCGCCGCGCCCAGCTTGAGCGTGCCCTCGTTGGGGATCGTGCGCGGTCCGATGTGGACGGTGTTCGGGCACGACACCGTGGAGTTCGAGGTCAGGCCGTGCTGCAGCGCCGCGGTCGACGTCACGATCTTGAACGTGGAGCCGGGCGGGAACGTGCCGGTCAGCGGGCTCAGTGAGCCGCTGTCGAACGCGCTGTTGGTGGCGATGCCGAGGATCTCGCCGGTCGAGGCCTGTAACGCCACGATCGTGGCCGCGCCCTGGAAGCCGTCCACCGCCTTCTGGGCCGCTGCCTGCGTGGCGGTGTCGATGGTCAGCGCGTAGGCCGCTTTTTTGGCGCCCTCTTGGGTTTGCAGGGTCTTCACGTCGGCGCCGGTGGTGTCGACGATGGTGATCGAGTGCCCGTCGACGGCCTGGAGATCGCCCCCGATCGCTTGCTGCACACCGGCTTTGAGTGTCTTCGGCACGGCGTCGAGCGCGAGCGGCTTGCCGTCGCGGTCGGTCAGCGACGAGCCGCCGGGCGTGGTCCGCAGGGTCAGCGACTGCCCCTTGGCCAGCTCCGGATGGATGTCCGCGTCCGACCAGTGCACGAGCCATTTCCCGTTGCGCTGCACCAGTTGCAGCGGTGCCTGGTAGGCCAGGTCGAGCGTGCCGGCGTGCCAGTCCACGTTCATGGTGGCGGCGTTGTTGGCCACCGGCCCGACCAGGCTCGCGGTCAGTCGAGCATTGCTCATGTTCTTGTACACGACCGTGAGCGCCGCGGTCGCCGCCGTCGGATCATCGGTCAACTGGGCGGCGGCCGTGGTCTCGAGCGCGCCGAAGGAGTGCGCGTAGTCCTGCGCCACACTGTCGGCCGTCGCCGCGGGCTGCTCCGCCGTCGTCGCGCTTGCGGCATGGGACGACGGCGGTCCGGGCGCGAACAGCAGATAACCGGCGAGTGAGATGACCACGACCACCGCCGTGCCGCCCGTGCCCAGGATCCACCATCTGGTCTTCGACTGCATGAAGTTCAAGCCCCCCTTGAGCGTCATGACGGACGCTAGACCCTCCCCGACTTCCTTTCCTCGGTATTTCTACTCACCGCCGGTGTCTGTTCCGTCACGCCAGCACGTCGATGCGGGGCGTGTACTTGGCCAGCATCGCCTTGTTGGCCGCGTCGCCGCCCTCCACGTTGGCGCTGCGCCACAGCGGCAGGTCGAATCCGGTCGCGGTCGCGCGGTCCAGCAGCCGCACCAGCAGCAGGTTCCACAGGAACGCGTTGGCCAGCGACGAGCTGGGCGCGGTCACCGGCGCGGCCGGCGGGTAGGCGGCGTCGCCTGGAATGACCAGGTTGTCCAGCACGAACGTGGCCTCCTCGGCCAGCGTGGTGCCGGCCCGCTTCGGGGCGACCGAGCTGGTGGCGATCGAGGTGAAGGCCACTACCGGCGTGCCGGCGGCCTTGGCCTGCCGGGCCAGCTCCACCGGGTACGGGTTGATGCCCGAGGTGGAGAAGATGATCAGCACGTCCTTGTCGGTCAGCTCCACGCCGTCCAGGACCTCGGCCGCCAGGCCCGACCGGCGTTCGGCCGTCGTGCTGGACAGCGCGCCGTGCATGGGCAGCAGCGACGGGTGGTACAGCGGGCGCACGCAGGCCAGGCCGCCCGCGCGGTAGAAGGTCTCGGCGACGGCGGCCAGCGAGTGCCCGGCGCCCGCGGTGAGCACCGTGCCGTCCGCCTTGATGGCGGCGAGCAGCACGTCCGCGACCTTGTCCAGCGTGTAAAACGTTGTGAAGCTCGACGCGGCCCAGCTCGTCACGCAGGAAGGTCCCGTAGTCCTCGGTCATGTGAACGTGCCTCCGTGCATCGTTTCAAATGGTCCACACCACTAAACCCCGGCCGTCAAGCCTCGCTGTCGCCGGCGATGCTGTCGAGGTGCCGTTCCAGCGCGTCCAGGTGGTCCGACCAGAGCCGCCGGTAGGGCGCGAGCCAGTCGTCCAGCTCGCGCAGCGGGTCCAGGCGCAGCCGGTAGCAGCGGCGCTGGGCGTCGATGCGCACCGTCACCAGGCCGGCCTCGCGCAGCACTCGCAGGTGCTTGGACACCGCCGGCTGGCTCAGCTCCAGCTGGTCGACGAGCTGGCCGACCGACCGCTCCTCGTCACGCAGCAGGTCGAGGATCCGGCGCCGGCTCGGCTCGGCGAGCACTTCGAAGGTCGTGGCCACCTGCTTGGAGTAACTCACCGGCTATATGCTTGTCAAGGCATGAGCTTACGGCGAATCAGCCGACGCCGAGTGTGGCGACCCGGCCGTGCTCGCCCGCGGCCCAGCACGTCACCGGGTTCGGGCAGTCGACCGTGTCGAAGCTGCCGGTGTCGAACTGGCGCCAGTGCTGGCCGCCGTCCAAGCTCAGGTCGCTGCCGGTCGGGCCCACCGCCACCACGGCATTGCCCAGCAGCCAGGCCGCGCCCGAGCGGTAGCCGCCGACGCTCGCCGCCTGCCAGGTCCGGCCCTGATCCCGGCTCGTGGCCGCCGCGCCCGCGTTCGGCGGCGAGTAGTCCCCGCCGACCGCCACGCCGTGGTTGCGGTCGCGGAAGGCCACCGCGAACACGCCCGAGGAGGCGTTGCTGGGCAGGGGAGTGGCCGTCGCGTGCCAGGTCCGGCCGCGGTCGGCCGAGTGGTAGACCCGGGACTGCGTGCCGCCGCCGCTGCCGATCCAGGCGTCGTTCGCGCCGCTCGTGGCGACGCACTGGCCGCTGGCCGCGAAGCCGGCCTCGTTCGGCTGCGCGTCGGGCATGCCCGTGTTGGGCAGGATCTGCCAGCTACGGCCGCCGTCATCGGTGGCCAGCACCTCGAAGCGGCCGTTCAGCGGGTCGCCGACGATCAGGCCGTGCCGCTGGTCGAAGAAGGCCATGCAGTCGTAGAAGCCCTTCGGCTCCTGGTTGGTCTGTGTCTGCTGCCACGTCTTGCCGCCGTTGTCCGTGCGGTAGACGCGGGAGCTGTCGCCCTCGCCGATCGACAACGCCACGGCGTGCTGCGCGTCGAACGCCTGGATGTCACGGAAGTCCAGCGCCGCCGTGCCCTGCGGGGCCTTCTGCTCCCAGGTCCGGCCGCCGTCGGTCGTGCGCAGGATCGTGCCCGCGCTGCCGCTGGCCCAGGCCACCAGCGGGCTCACCGCGCTCAGCCCGCGCAGCCGGGCGTCACTGCCCGTGGTGTGCAACCGCCAGGTCGGGCCCGGGGTTGCCTGGGCCGGCACGGCCATGGTTACGGTCAGCAGCGCCGCCGCGATTCCCGTGATCCACCTCATGGGCGGACGCTACCTCACCCGGGAAGATCCTCCGGCCGGTCCACGTCGTGCCCGTCGGCCACGTCGTCACAGGCCACTTCCGTCACCTCGTGCCGCTTCAGGTAAGCCCGCGCGCCGCTGTCGCCCTGCGCCACCTCATGCACCCCTTGCCAGTGCTCACGCCCGATCAGCACCGGGTGTCCCCGCCTGCCGTCGTACGTCGCCGCCGCCAGGGCTTTCGTGCTCGCGCGTTCGAGGACCCTGGTGATCGCCTCGGCCGTGACGCCCGGCAGATCCACCGTCATCACGGCCACCGCGTCTTCGTCTTGCAGGGCCTCGATTCCCTTGCGCAGCGACGATCCCATCCCCGTCGCCCAGTCCGGGTTCTCCACCACGTCCGCGTCGCCCAGATCCGCGCGCCGCACCTCGTCCGCCGCCGCCCCCGCCACGACCACGATCCGCGTGCATCCCGCCGCCCGCAGTCGATCCACCGTCGACTCCACGAACAGCCGGCCCCGGTGGACGACCAGCGCCTTCGGCATCCCGTACCGCCGGCCCTCCCCGGCCGCCAGCACCAGCCCCGCCACGCTCGTCATGGGCGTCGATGGTAATCGCCGGGCCGGTCGCAGGGTTCGGCGAAGCCGATCACGGGCATCCTCGGACACGCCCGTGATCCGTGATGGAAGGACATGTCCCGTGACCTCATCGTTCGGTGGTCCCGTCCTAGTCGGCTTCGACGGGTCGGACGGCGCCCGGGGCGCGGCGCTCTGGGCGGCCCGGGAGGCGGTCGTGCGGGACCGCCCCGTGCGCCTCGTGCAGGCCGTGGAGTCGCAGTGGTCGCCGGCGATGACGCCCGGCGCCCTGCCCGGCTATCCGCCGGAACCCGACCTCGACCAGATCCGGCAGGCGCTCTCGGAGCTGTTGGAGTCCGAGGCCGAGCGGCTGCGCCGGGACCAGCCCGCGCTGGCCGTCACCGTCGCGCTGGTGGACGGGTTCGCCTCCGACGCGCTGGCCAACGAGGCCGAGAACGTGGACGCCAACCTGGTTGTCGTGGGCGGTTCCGGTCACGGCGCGCTGGCGCGGACGCTGCTCGGGTCCACCGCCTCCGAGATCGTGCACGCCACCTCCCGGCCCGTCGTGGTCGTCCGGAGCGAGGCTGCGCACGCGCCCGGCTCGTCGGTGGTGATCGGCGTCGGCGGCCTCGGCACCGGCGACCACGCCGCCCGCTTCGCCCTCGACTTCGCCGCGCGGCACAAGCTGCCGGTACGTGCCGTGCACGGTCGCTCCGCAAGTCCGTTCGCGCTGCTCGTCGAGCGCCTCACCACCGAGCAGCGCAACGCCGCCGCGGCCGAGCAGGACGTCGCGGACGCCGCGGTCGTCGCCGAGGTCGAGGCCTGGCGCGAGGCGCATCCCGATCTCGACATCCAGCGCGAGGAGATCGACTCTCAGCCCGTCGAGGCCCTGTTGGCCCGGGCCGCCGATGCCGCCCTGCTGGTCGTGGGCAGCCGTCACCGCGGCGGCTTGCAGCGAGTCATCCTCGGCTCGATCGGCCATGCCGTGCTCAACCAGGCCCCCTGCCCGGTCGCCGTCGTCCGCGAGCCATCGGACGACCAGGGCTGACGTGTTCGGTGCCCGGGCCTTCTGCCGGCCCGGGCTCCGAGCATCGATCAGTAGCTGTGGCCACGCTCCTCGTCCGGCGAAAGCCGTTCAGTGGCGGTCAGCCGGGCTCCCGTCGGAACTGGCCCGGCGAGCAGCCGTGTTCCCGCCGAAAGGCCGCCGAGAACGGGCCCATGCTGGCGTAGCCGCACGCGGCCATCACCTGCTGCACGGACTGAGAGGTGGTCCGCAGAAGGCAGGCGGCCTTGCGCAGCCGCAGCTGAACGAGGTAGCGGTGGGGCGTCGTCCCGGTGGACTTCTTGAACATCCGCAGAAAGTGATGTCTGCTCATATTGGTCAGCGTCGCCAGGTCGGACAGTGTGACGTCCTCATGGAGATGCTCGTGGAGATAGCTCGCCACGGTGCGCAGCATGGTCCGTCCGAGCGGCGACGGAGGGTCTGAGGGCGGCCGAAAGTGGGTGACGTGCAACAGGTGTGCGGTCAGTCCGTGGGCGAGTGCGTCGGCGTAGGCCGCGGGGGCTCCGCGCTCGACGGCGTCGGCGATGGCGTTGCCCGTCGCGGCCACGTACGGGTCTTCCAGCAGGGGGATGTCCGGGAGTTCGCCGGGCAGCAGCATGCCGACGCCGCCCATGGCCCAGCTGACCTCGTCCACCAGGTGCGGGCGCAGGTAGATGTTGACCGTCCGCACCGGCGCGGATGTTGTGGCGTGCCAACGCATTGTGCTCGACGTCAGCGGGGCGGTGACGTGCGCGGATCCCGCTCGGTGGATGGTCTGCCGCCAGCGGCCGTCGACGCGGCACGCGACTTCCCGAACGCCGTGAGTGGTCACCACGACGGTGAGCGCCGTGGTCGATTCGGTGCTGAACTCGGCAACGGTCGATGGGCAGCTGTAGGTGCGAGCGACCAGCGACATCCAGCCGTACCCGTCGCTGGACCCCAAGCGCGAACACGGTTGCCCGCCGCCGATATCGGCGTCCTCGGCCCGCGATGCCGGTGCGCCGTCCGCGCGGTTCGTCACTACGGCGACGGTAGTGCCGTCGTGTGACCGTTCCGCACCCGTAGTGAGACAGCGTTCCCACTCATCGAGCCAAGTCAACCGACGGCCCGCAGGAGAGCCGACGCAAGCCGGGTCAACTGGTCGACGGTGAGCAGCGGCGCCGCGCGGGTGGCCGGGAGGCCGAAGGCGGGCGCGTTCACCTGCGACACCGCGACCCGCAGGCCGCCCGGTGTCCGGGCATCGGCGTCCTCCTGCACGGTGTCGGCCGTCGGAGACTGCCGCCGGGTCGTCACCTGCGTGCCGTCGGCGGTCGTCCGGGCATTCCGGAAGAGGTCGACCAGATCCGGATCGTCCGGCCGCTGCCATTGCTGCACGGTGACGGTCAGCAGACCCTCGCCGCCGCCATCGTCCACAGTGGCCTCGACGTAGCCGCGGCTCGTGGTGTCCTTGCGTTCCAAGCGGATCGCCGGCGCAAGCTCTTGCCTCAGCACGGCGAGGATCCGGTCGGAGGCGAACTCGGGCGTTGTCGGCGGTGGCGGCTGCACCGGCAGGCGTTTCGCCAGCGGAACCCAGCGAGGGGAGCCGGCGACGTCCAGCAGTTGGTCCGGGGTCAACGGGGGGTGGGGCCGGGAGGGTGCGGCGTCGGCGTCGGCCGCGTTCCATTCCGCGAGCGACACGAACTCGCCGGCTGCGGTGACGGACAGCGCGGTCCACCTCTCGACCCCGGTCGGCGTGAGTGGTTGGACGTGGTCCTGGTCGACGGCGGCAAGCCCGCCGTCCGGCCTGGTGTGGCGGACGCAGCGGGCATAGGGGTGCTGCGAGTACAGGGGGCAGGCCGTGGCCTGGTCGGCCTGATCCGGCGGCACCCGTCCGACCGAGACCGCCATGGCCACGGCGCCCTTGCCGTCGTCGTAACGAACCATGCCCGGCTGGTCCGCCGGCGACACCCGAGCCGTGCTGCCCGCGGGCAGCGCTTGGCGCAGGGCGTCGGCCAGCTCTCCGACCGGGACGGGATCGCGGGGGCCCGTGCCGGCCGGCGCGCAGCCGCCGAGCACCACGAGCGCCGCGCACAGCACAAGCAGGTGACACCGCATGGGTGAACACTTTCCGAAATTCGCCGCTCCGGCCACGACGGCGGGAATTTCCGAGCAACTTTCAAACGAAAAAGGTCACTTCTGAAGAGGTGCGTGTCCGTTGTTCGTCGGCGGCTGCCCGACCGGCCGGTCCACCTTGCCGGCCATTTTCTGGTCGCTTACCGTCCGATTCGTAAAAACCGCCAGACCGGCAGAACGAAGTGATGTGGAGGGGATTATGAAGCGGTTCACCACGATCGCGGCCACCCTGGCCCTGGGGCTCGGCGTGACGATCGCCGTGGCGCCCGCGGCGTCGGCCGATCCCAACCCCTGGGTGTGGGCCTACCCGCAGGCGAACTTCCAGGGCTCGCCGCAGGGGCTCTGGATATCCAGCAAGTACCTTTTCACGTCCAATCCGACGAGGTCGGTCAAGAACGTGTCGCAGACCGACGCGTGCGGCTTCACCCATATTCTGAACAACGAGCAGCACCCCGCCGTGAAGTTCACGTTCCGGGCCGGCGGCCAGTGGTCGACCATCGGCACGCCCTTCGTCTTCAACCCGGCGGCCGGGCGGACCGACGACCTGACCGGGTTCAAGTGGGGCAAGTGCTGAGCTGATTCCGGCGTGATCCGGCCCGCGGCGACGACAGCCGCCGCGGGCCGGATCACGACCCCGCCTAGGTGTGGGCGTTGCGCATCTGCTCGTTCATGATCAGGAAAGCCCCGAGGCCGTGCGGGTCGTTGGTGGCTCGTGGCCGTGCGAGGTAGAAGGCGGTGTCGCCGACGTTGGTGCCGATGCAGATGTCGGCGATGTTGGTCAGGCCGTCGCTGCCCACGGAGACCTTGGCCAGCACGCCCTTGTAGCCCCTGTCGGCCACGGCCTGGTAGCTGTGGTCGAGGTAGCCCTTCTGCACGCCCTTGGACAGCATGTAGGTGAACATGGCCGAGCAGGAGGTCTCGGTCCAGTTGCCGGCCAGCGTGGGCTTCTCCGGCACCTGGAACCAGCGGCCGGTCGCCGGGTCCTGGTACTTGCGGACCGCCTTGGCCAGGTTCTGCACGTTCTTGACGATCTTGGCCCGGTTCGGGTCGGACCGCGGCGTGTAGTCCAGGACGTCGACGCTGGCCATGGCGTACCAGCCGATGGAGCGGCACCAGAACTCGGGCGAGTGCTTGGTGGTGGGGTCGGCCCAGGTCTGCGTGCCGGACTCGTCGTAGGCGTGGAAGAAGAAGCCGGACGGGTCGGCGAGGTGGCTGCCGTAGGTCACGAGCTGCTTGGCCGCCTCGGCGTTGGCGTACTTGGCGTCGTTGAAGGTGGCGCCGTAGCGCTCCAGGAACGGCAGCACCATGTAGGTGCCGTCCAGCCAGAGCTGGTGCTCACGGCTGGTGGCGTGCCAGAAGCCGCCGTCCTCGGTGCGCGGGTAGGTGTTCAGACGGGTCCGGATCTGCGCGGCCGCCTTCTGGTACCGCGGGTCCTTGGTCTCCTGGTACAGCAGCACCAGCAGGTTGCCCGACTGCATGGAGTCCAGGCTGCTGAAGCTGTTGCCGACCTTGCCGTCGGCGTCGACGAAGCGGTCCACCCAGGCCTTGATGTAGTCCAGGTAGGCCTTGTCGTGCGTGCGCTTGTAGACCAGGTACTGGCCGTAGAGGTACAGGCCGGTCTGGTAGCCCCAGCTGCCGAGCGTGGCCGGCGTGAAGCGCTTCATCGTCGAGTCGACGACGGCCTTGGACCAGTCGGTCGCTGACGGCTGGGCGGGGGCGGCGGTGGCCGTGACCGGCAGGACCGGGGCGAGGCTGGCGACCAGGACGAGCCCGATCCGACGGATCCAGCGGCCCCGCGTGCGCGGGCTGGGCATCGTGCTCCTCTCGATGGAGCCCGCGGCGGGAGGCTCGTTGCTGTCCCTGAACGACTACTCCGGTCACGCCCGCGACGTCAAGGCTGGACATCCGATCTATAGCCGTAGTATTCGCCCGGAATACGGTTACATCTGTTGAGTCATCGGATGTGTTGTCGGCTGCGGTGTTCGGCTGCACCGAACGCGCCATGCGGGAGGCCGATCGGTTGAACCGCGTCGCTCCCACCTGCGTAAACCCACTAGTGTGCGCAATGCGATCGACCACGGAGCGAACGCGAGTGCAGCCCGGCAACGGCGGTGAGCCCCGGTCCAAGGGGTTCTGGGACGCGGAGATCGGCGGCCTGCCGCTGCGGACCGCCGTCCCGGTGGCGCTCGCGCTGGTGACCAGCGTCGGCATCGCCTTCGCCACACTGATGCCCGCGTCGAGCCCCGACGCCGCCGCGCCACCCGTCGTCGTGCCGACCGGCCCGTCGCAGATCACGCTGCCGCCGGCCGGGTCCCCGCCGCCCGCCGCCTCGACCTCGCCCACCGGCGGCCCCACCTCCACCGGCGGCGCCACCACGACCACCACGCCCAGGCCCCCGGCCGGGCCGACCCTGCCCGCCCAGGTCGTGGCCATGCTCGACGACATCACGTCGGTGTTCGAGCAGAGCAAGACCACGCCCCAGTACGCCAGCATCGTCAACGACCACGACGGCTGCGGCTTCAAGGCCGGCTGGGCCAGCTTCTGCACCTCGCGGGGCGACCTGTTCACCGTGGTCGTCCAGTACACCGACGCCGTGCCCGACAACCCGTTGCGGCGCTACCTGCCCACGTTGCAGAAGCTGGGGGAGACCCACAGCGAGGACACCGTCGCCCTCGGCGACTCCTTCGTCAACGACTGGCGCACCGCGGCCGCCGACCGCCGCTTCGACGAGGCCCAGCTCCGGGTCGCCCACCAGCTCTTCCTCACGCCCGCGCTGGCCATCGCCAACCAGCTCAACATCCGCAGCAACCTCGGCATCGAGGACCTCTTCGACACCGCGCTGATGATGGGGGCCAGCAGCAGCGACTGCGACGGACTGCCCAAGCTCATCACCGAGTCCATCATCGAGGCCTCCGGCACACCGGTCTCGGGCATAACCGAGCAGGTGTTCCTGGCCTACTTCAACCAGGTCCGGCTCAAGCACATGCGCAACCCCTGCACCACCGGCCGGCAGAAGGTGTGGAGCGACGCGGTGGACCGGGTGCAGGCGCTGCAGCAGTTGGCGGACAAGAACTGCTGGAACCTGACCGCGCCGCTGGAGATCGGGGCCGACTTCAAGGTGACGATCAGGACGCCCACCGACTAGTGTCCTGCGCCTAAAGTTCGTTGATTAATTGTAGGATTGACGGATGGCAGGTAGAGGCCGGCCGGTGGCCGCTGTGGTGTTAACCGACGAGGAACGCGAGACGCTTCAACGGTGGGCGCGGCGGGCGAAGTCGTCGCAGGCATTGGCACAGCGATGCCGAATCGTGCTCGGGTGCGCGGCCGGCGGATCCAATCAGGACGTCGCCGCCGAGTTGGGGATCTGGCCGCAGACGGTGGGCAAGTGGCGACGACGGTTCCTGGACAGGCGCCTGGAGGGCTTGGTGGACGAGCCACGTCCGGGCGCCCCGCGCAAGATCACCGACGAGCAGGTCGAGGAACTGGTGGTGGCCACGCTGGAACGGACCCCGGCCGATGCCACGCACTGGTCGCGGACCTCGATGGCGGCCGAGAGCGGATTGTCCAAGTCGACGGTCGGACGGATCTGGAAGGCGTTCAACCTCAAGCCCCACCAGGTCGACACCTTCAAACTCAGCAACGATCCGCAGTTCGTCGACAAGGTCCGCGACGTCGTCGGGCTCTACCTGAATCCGCCCGACAAGGCGCTGGTCCTCTGCGTCGACGAGTTGGGTCGGACCGGGGCGCGTTGACGTCCTTACGAACGTTACGTTTCCCCGGCCCGCCCGCCGAACCGGACGTGCCCATTCCTGAGCATCCGGCTCTCCACGAGCCCGTGTCAGCGGATCACTTTGCTGGTTCTGGCGTTATGACTGCCCAGGGTGTAGGGATGTTGGCCGCCCGGTATCGGTAACGGCTGACCGTCACCGTCTGGGGCTGGAACAACGTCACCTCGTCCTCCGTCGGTCGCCACCCCGGAAGGTAACGGCGCATGAGGACGGCCCACTTCGTTTTGTTGTGCCGCTTACGAATCCACCGCACTACCCGATGCCAGGCGTAATCATCGAGGTAGTGGAAGGTCGCCTTCGACACACCATGACGGAAGTAGACGCACCAACCCCGCAGCACCAAGTTGAGTTGGCGCAGCAGGGCGGCAAGTGTTGGATGCGACGACCTGCGGGTCAGCGCGCGGACCCGCCCGACGATCGAGGCCAGCGCCTTCTTCGACGGGTAGGTGTAGACCACGCGCTTGTCCGTGCCCCGCTTCCGTTTCCGCTGGATGCGGAACCCGAGGAAGTCGAAGCCCTCATCGATGTGACAGACCCTCGTCTTGGCTGCCGACAACCGCAGGCCCATCGGGGCCAACAGTCCGGCCACCACCTCCCGGAGGTCTTCGGCATGCCGCTTCGACCCGGACACCAGAACCACGAAATCGTCCGCGTAGCGAACGATCCGATAGGTGGCCGACCCCTTGCGGCGCGCCACGAACCGCCGATACGAGGTGCCGCTGGCCGCCCATGCCCGGGCGAAATGCTCGTCCAGGACTGACAGGGCGATGTTGGCCAGCAACGGAGACAGGATCCCGCCTTGGGGTGTGCCGGTACTGGTGTTCCTGACCACGCCGTCCTCGCTGAGGACGCCCGCATGCAGGAACGCCTTCACCAGAGCCAGAACACGTTTGTCCCCGACCCGACCACGCACCCGGTCCATCAGGGCCGGGTGGTCGATCATGTCGAAGCACGCCTCGATGTCCCCTTCCAGGACCCACTCATACGAGCGGGACGTGAACTGGTGGATCTCCGCGATCGCATCCTGGGCCCGGCGCCGAGGACGGAAACCGTAGGAACACGGTTGGAAGTCCGCCTCGAAGATCGGCTCCAGTACCAGCTTCAGAGCCGCCTGCACGGTGCGGTCCCGCGCGGTCGGGATACCCAAGCGACGCAGATTCGCGCTGCCCGGCTTGGGGATCATCCGCTCCCGCACGGGCATCGGGTCGAACCGCCGCTCCCTGAGATCTCGCCTCAAGGTGGGCAGGAACCACTCCTCGGCGGCGAACACGGCGTCCGGACGGACACCATCCACCCCCGCCGACCGCTTACCCTTGTTGCCCCTGACCCGCGTCCACGCCACAACGAGAACAGCCGGGTCACACACCAAATTGAACACGTCGTCGAACCGGCGACCAGGACCATCGATCGCCCACTGATGCAGCTTGGTCTGGATCCGCAGTACCCGCGCCTCGGCCTCCTCGACCGTCGGCCACAGCACACCCGTATTCACCGGTGATCTCCTGCCCTTCCGTTCCCATCGCCGCGGACTCGCTGCCGCCCTTCGCCATGTGGCCGGCTTTCCCGACCTCGGACTACTACGACGGCTCCGCCACGCCCCGGCCCGCTCAGCCGACGACGAGCCTGCCCGCACCCGACCTGGACGGCCAGCACGCGGGACCAGCCCGGGACGCTTCCCACGTTCACCACACACCGGTCGACGGGGTCGGTGCCCAGCTTTGCCCCTGCGACATCGCCACGAGTACGCCGCAGCCTTTCCTCGCGGCCTCCCTGCCGGCGTCTTCACCCGGCCCGAAAGTCACCCGCCCTGTCCCGGACATCCGGTCAAGACAGGTGTGCGTCGCGCTCCGGCCCGCATCCGCCAGGTTGGAGCCGGTGTATCTCTTGAGAGGCTTTAACCGCTGGTTCCTCACGTACACCTTTCCGTCTCGCTAGGTGAGCCCGAGCCGTCTGGCAGTGCCGGCCCGTCTCCTCGTTGTCAGGGCTGCTCCCACCCTCCCCGGCGCCTCCCGGATCAGGCTGCCCTCAGCTTCATCGACCTGCTGCGACAGGACGACGGCGGAGGTCTCTCACCTCCACCCGATAGTGCAGCGCCTCGTGGCGCACGAAGTCGCAGATCCAGGCGCTGGACCGGTCCGCGCCGATGCTGCCGATGATGCCCGGCCTGCCGCAGCGCCGTACCCATGACTACATCCGGCACGGCATCACCACCCTGTTCGCCGCGCTCGACGTGGCCAGCGGCGAGGTGATCGGCTCCATCCACCGCCGTCACCGCGCGGTGGAGTTCAAGAAGTTCCTCACCACACTGGACAAGCAGGTGCCCGCCGACCTTGACGTGCACCTAATCTGCGACAACTACACCACCCACAAACACCCCACGATCAACAAGTGGCTGGCCGCGCACCCCCGCTTCCACATGCACTTCACCCCGACCTACTCCTCCTGGCTCAACCAGGTGGAGCGATGGTTCGGCTTGCTGACCGACAAACGCCTGCGTCGAGCTGCGCACAAGTCCTTACGTGCACTGGAAAACGACATCCGCGACTGGATCACGACGTGGAACGCCGATCCCAGGCCGTTCGTGTGGACCAAGGACGCTGACGAGATCCTCGACCGCCTCGCCTCATATCTTGACCGAATTCCTGGCGCAGGACACTAGGTCCTTGGGTCAACCCGTCTGGCGCTGGCGGTGGTCGGCGACGTAGACCCGGGTCGCGCAGCGGGTGGAGCAGAAGCGGCGGCGGCCGTTGCGTGAGGTGTCGACAAAAACCGTGTCGCAGCCGAGGCGGTCGCAGCTGCCGGCGCGGGCCGGGTCCTCGCACACGAGATGGGCGAGACCGCCGGCGGTGTAGGCGCGCACACGGTCCACAATGGACCCGCCGGAGACGTGGTAGTGCAGGTGGGGCGGCCGGCCGTCGTGGCGGGAGATGTAGGGGGCGCTAGCGGAGTCGGCCAGCAGGCGGTTGAGTAGCTCGACCCGGGCGTCCACATCGGACGTGGCGAAGACCTCGCGCAGCCGTAACCGCCAAGCGGCGATCGCCGACGCGTCGGACGGGCTCACGGCGGTGACGGCCATGCCGTGGTCGCGGAGCGTGGCCAGCACGACCTCGGGCGGCATGTCCTGGAGGTTCACGAGCGCGGCGGCCGCCTGGGCGCCGGGTCCGCCGTAAGGGTTGAAGTGCACTGAAGCATTACAGCACGCTGGGACCATGACCGACGAGACCTGTCCGCGCTGCTCATGGCCGGTGGTGGAGCTGCCGCCGCAGGCCCGACACCCGGGCCGACAAGGCGTGGAGTACCTGCGCTGTCTCTGCGGCAGCTGGCTGGCCCGCGTGGACGGAGTCATCGTGGGCGCGACCAGAGCGAGCTGATCACTGCGCGAAACTGCTTGATTTACCTACTTTAGGAGCATGGACGAGCAGTAGTGCGCACCCGTAGTGTCCGTTCCCGACGACGACGTCGGCGGGAAGGCACAGCCATGGAGATGGGCCGGCGATGGTTCCTGGCCATGAGCGGACTGGCCCCGCTCGCCGCGGTGGCCCCCGGTCCGCCGGCCCGGGAACAGAGACGGTGCGGCCATCGCTTCGCGTTCGCCCCGGACGGCGGCGGCTTCCTGCTCGACTGCCAGCGGTTCCAGATCCGCAGCGGCGAGATGCACCCGGCGCGCATCCCGGTCGAGCACTGGCGCCACCGCATCCTCATGGCCAAGGCGATGGGCCTCAACACGATCTCGATCTACGTGATGTGGAACTACGTGGAGCCCCGCCCGGGCGTCTTCGACTTCCGCAGCGAGCAGCGCGACATCGAGGCGTTCATCCGGCTCTGCCAGGCCGCCGGCATGTGGGTGCTGCTGCGCCCGGGGCCGTACGTCTGCGGCGAGTGGGATCTCGGCGGCATTCCGCCCTATCTGTTGGCCAATAAGGACATCAAGCTGCGCGTGCACGAGGACGAGCGCTACCTGGCGGCGGTCCGCCGCTACATCGCGCAGCTCGCGCCCCGGATCCGCCCGCTGATGATCGGCAACGGCGGTCCGGTCCTGATGGTGCAGATCGAGAACGAGTACGGCTCCTACGGCAGCGACCCCGCCTACCTGGAGCAGCTCCGCCAGCTGTGGCTGGAGCAGGGGATCGACGGGCCCTTCTACACCGAGGACGGCCTGGGGCAGCTGGAACACAACCACAGCAACGTCAGCGGCGGGGCCATCGCGCTCAGCGGCGGGGACGCGGCCTCGATCGCCGCCGCCCGCCAGGCCTATCCGGCCGTGCCGGCGATGGCCGGCGAGGTGTACCCGGGCTGGCTGACGCACTGGGGCGACAAGAACTTCGCCGGCCCCACCGACATTTCCCCGGACCTCAAGGCGTTCATGGACGGCGGCCTGTCGTTCAACCTGTACATGGTGCACGGCGGCACCAGCTTCGGCTTCTACGCCGGCGCCAACGCCAACGACCTCTCCGGCGCCTATCAGCCCGACGTCACCAGCTACGACTACGCCGCCCCGATCACCGAGCAGGGCGTGGCCACCCCGGAGTTCCACAAGTACCGCAGCCTGATCGGCAGTTACGGCCTGCCGCTGCCGACGATTCCCGATGCGAAGCCGACGATCGTGCCCGCTCCGGTGACGCCGACCGTCTTCGCCTCGCTGTGGGACAACCTGCCCGATGCCGTGGCCAGCGCCGACCCGCAGCCGTTCGAGATGCTCGGCCAGAGCTACGGCTTCGCCTTGTACCGCACCACCATCGCCGACACCGGCGCCCTCGACATCCGCTGGGTGCACGACTACGCCACCGTTTTCGTCGACGGGCACTACGAGGGCGGCCTGTCCCGCACGCTCATCCCCGACGCCGAGTCGAAGAAGCTCAACGTCACCAACAACAACGCGCCGCTGACCCTGACCACCTCCGGCGGCACGCTGGACGTCCTGGTCGAGGGCATGGGGCGCACCAACTACGGCCAGGCCATCGTCGACCGCAAGGGCATCCTGGAATCGGTGTCGCTCAACGGGAAGAGGATCACCGGCTGGCAGATCTTCCCGCTTCCGTTGGACAACACCGCCGCCCTCAAGCCGATCGTCAAGGACGCCCAGCGACCCGGCCTGTTCTTCAAGGCTGCCCTCCAGCTCGACCGGACCGGCGACACCTACCTGGATCTTTCCCGCTGGACCAAGGGAGTGGTCTGGGTGAACGGCCACAACCTGGGCCGGTACTGGGAGATCGGCCCGCAGCACCGCCTGTTCTGCCCCGCGCCGTGGCTTCGGCCGGGGCGCAACGAGATCCTCGTGTTCGACCTGCACCAGACCACCCCGCAACCGATCAGCTTCGCGCGAACCTTGAGCTGAAAGGCATCCGCCGTGCGATCCATTCTCCTGCTCGCGGCGGTCACGGCCGCCTCCCTGCTGACCCCCGTGACCGCCGCTGCCGCCCCGACCCTGGCCGACACGCCGCCGATGGGCTGGAACGACTGGGCGCACTACCAGTGCGACTTCACCGAGCAGACCATCCTGTCCAACGCCGACGCCCTGGTCTCCACCGGCCTCGCGGCCAGGGGCTACAACACCGTCACCATCGACGACTGCTGGATGTCGAAATCCCGTGACGGCAAGGGAGACCTCGTCGCCGATCCGGCGAGATTCCCGGACGGCATGGCCTACGTGGGCAAGTACCTGCACAACAAGGGCCTCCGCTTCGGCATCTACGAGGACGCCGGCACGCTCACCTGCGGCGGCTATCCGGGCAGCTGGAACCATTTCCAGCAGGACGCCGACCTGTTCGCGAGCTGGGGCGTGGACTACCTCAAGCTGGACGGTTGCAACCTGCCGAGCGTGGCCGGCCAGACCGAGGAGCAGACCTACCGCGGCGCCTACGCCGACCAGGCGGCGGCGCTGGCCAAGACCGGCCGCAAGATCGTGTTCTCCGAGTCGGCCCCGGCCTACTTCCAGGGAACCCCGGACTGGTACACGATTCTGGGCTGGGTCAAGCAGTACGGGCAGCTCTGGCGTGAGGGCTACGACGTCGCCACGTACGACGCGAACAAACCCGACAACAGCCGCTGGGGCAGCGTGCTGGGCAACTACGGCTACAACAACCCGCTCGGCCGCTATGCCGCCCCGGGCAACTGGAACGACCCGGACTTCCTCATCGCCGGCGACGGCGGCATGACCGCCGACGAGTCCCGCAGCCAGGTCGCGCTGTGGGCGATGATGGCCGCGCCGATGATCCTCAGCTCGGACGTGACCAAGCTGTCGGCGGACTCGGTGAAGACCTTGGGCAACAAGGACATCATCGCCGTGGATCAGGACCGCCTGGGCAAGCAGGGCACGGTGTACGCCCAGAACGGCACCACCGACGTCCTGTACCGGCCGCTGGCCAACGGCGACCGCGCGGTGGCGATCCTCAACCGCGGCGGGGCCTCGGTCACCACCAGCACCACCGCCGGCCTGCCGAGTTGTTCCTTCACGGCCAAGGACCTGTGGACCGGCAAGACCTCGAACGCCGTCAGCGCAACGATTCCGGCCCATGGCACCGCCATCTTCCGTGTGACGCCGGGCAGTGACTGCGGCCAGCCGGCGCCGATCGGCCAGATCTCCGCCACCAGCGGCAAGTGCGTGGACGACAGCAACAGCGGCACCGCCGACGGCAATCCGGTGATCCTGTGGCCCTGCACCGGAAACGCCAACCAGCGCTGGCAGGTCGCCGGCGGAACCGTGCAGTCGCTGGGCAAGTGCCTGACCAGCAGCGGGAACAAGGCCGTGCTGTCCACCTGCGACGGCAGCGCGGGCCAGCAGTGGTCGTACAAGCTGAACGGCAACCTGGTCAACCAGAACCTGTGCCTGGACGTCACGGGCGGCGGCAGCGACAACGGGACGGCGCTGGGCCTGTACGCCTGCGGCAACAACCAGCTCAACCAGATCTGGACCCTGCCGGCCTGAGGCCGGCGCGAGCGGCCTGCCGGCGGTCCCCCGATCGGCCGCCGGTGATGTTCATTTAATAGCATCAGTGCCTGCATTATCGTCATTATCCAGATCCGACGGTGGCAAGCTTCACATCGGTAAAGAATTCCATCCGTGAGTGCCAACACCCGCTTTCTCGCTGCGGCATCACGCTTGTGTTCGGGACGCCATCTTCTTACTGCGGAAGTAACTCATGACCTATTTAACTCTATCGTATCCCGATTTCAAACTATGCATGTCCCTAGCGCGACTACGTAGATGAGGTTACACCCGCCAGCTTTAACAAGATTATCTCCGTAGGTTCGTATCTGGTTGTATTACCCTAGATAAGAAAATCCATTGTATGTTCGGCAGGACTAAAGTAGTGCCCTGTAATCAATCTGACGTATGATTTCACCGGCGCTTTGCTAAAGTAATATTGACGGAGGTTACGCCCACCGGATCATATCGGAGATTAGCCAGACCTTCGAGATTCACCACACAGTCGTCGATCACTAGTGAGGGCTTAATACCGTATTGCAACCTGTGCATCTCGGTCGTGGCCAGCCCCTGAGCGAGCACGGCCCGCAGCGCCTCCCGAGGACCGGCGGCTGCCGCCTCCAGCGCCTCGACGCGTTCCAGAGTGCGCGAGTGCAGCAGCTCCCGGGCGTGCCGGAGCAGCGCCCGCCGATTGGGGAACCGGTGCATGACGAGCCCGGTCGTACACCCGGCGGCCGCCGCCACCGCGCGGATGGTGAGGTGCTCCAGCCCCTGCTGGGCCAGCACGTCCCACACCGCCTGCGACAGCTGCTCCGCCGCCCGCGGGTTCGCCGCTCGTGACATGGCCGCCCTTCCGTTCGGAACAGACGTTACCGTAACATCTGTTCCGTGACGACGATCGAAGCCCGCCCCTGGGACGACCCGCATGGCGTCTACCTGCGGGAACAGCAGCGTGTAGAGATACTGGCCCGCTACGACGGCGAGGACACCGAACCCGGCGTGCACCCCAGCGCCGACGACGTGGCGGTCTTCCTGATCGCCTTCGACGACGCCGGCACGCCCCTGGGCTGCGGCGCCCTGCGTCAACTCGACGACACGTCCGCCGAGGTCAAGCGCATGTTCGTGGAGAAGTCGGCTCGCGGCACCGGCGTGGCGACGGCCGTGCTCCGCGCCCTGGAGCAGGCGGCCGTCGACCGCGGCTGGACCACCGTGAGGCTGGAGACCGGCACCGGCCAGCCCGACGCGATCCGCTTCTACGAACGCGAGGGCTACGTCCCGATCCCGGCCTACGGCGACTACATCGGCAGCGAGACCTCGCTCTGCTATGAGCGCGTGCTCAGCTCCGGTGTGCCAGCAGATGCTCGATGAGCAGCCGGCACAGCTCCTCGGCCGCCTCCTCCGGGATCCAGTGCGAGACGTCCTCCACGATCTCCAGGCGGTAGGGGCCGGTGACGTGCTTCTCGGTGGCCAGCACGCCGGCCGAGCCGACGGCGTTGTCCTCGGTGCTCCACACCATCAGCGTCGGCACCTCCACCGGCCCGACCTCGGCGCCCAGGTCCATCGCCCGATACCAGTTCAGCGCCGCCGTCAGCGCGCCCGGCTGCGTGAAGCGGTCCAGGTAGTGCTCGATGTGGTCCTCGGGGACCTTCCAGTCGTAGATGCGGCGCAGCTTGTCGGCCTCGTCGGCCAGCAGCGTCTTCTCCGCCGACCCGGCCGCCCGGAACGTGCCGATGTAGCGGGACCGCTCGTGCTGGTCCTCGTCGGTGGCCCGGGCGTGCTCGAAGGCCGCCGGATGCGGCACCGACACCGCCGTCAGCGTCCGCACGCGCTCCGGCATCGCCGCCGCGGCCGCCCACGCCACGATCGCGCCCCAGTCGTGGCCCACCAGGTCGAACCGCTGCCAGCCCAGCTCGTCCGCGATCGCCGCCACGTCCCCGACCAGCTCCTCCAGGCGGTAGTCGCTGACGTGCTCCGGGCGCACCCCGGGGGAGTAGCCGCGCTGGTCCGGGGCGACCGCGCGGCAGCCGCCGCCCCCGAGCACCCGCAGCTGCTGCTCCCATTCCAGCGAGGACTCCGGAAACCCGTGCAGCAGCAGCACCTCGCGGCCGTCCTCGTCCCCGCTGGCCAGCGCGTCGAACGTGCCGGCCGGCGTGGAGATGCGCGTTTTCTCGATCACACGGTCGACTCTAGCGTCCGCCCGATCACTGCTTCTCGATGGACAGCTCACCCTGATCGTCGAGGATCTTGACCTCGTAGGTCTCCGGGTTGGTGTTGCCCCAGGCCCGGCACTCGAACTTGGCGCCCACCTCGACCACCACCGACACCGGGCAGTACACCCGCGGCGGCCCGTTCTTCGTCTCGCCGACCGTGTTCGCCACCTGCTTCTCCACCGCCGCCGGATCCAGCACCCGCACCGGCTTCACCGTGACCGTGTCCGTGCTCATGACCTTGACCGTCAACACGACCGCGCAGACGGCCACGACGATCGCCGAGAAGGCCACTGCGAGACGCGCGAAGCTGCGCTGTTCAGCCATGCGCGCAGTACTACCGCCAGCGGCCCCGGGCAGGAGCCGAATGGATCAACCTGTGGCACGGATCACTTCCTCGACCGAGCTCAGGTGTCGGTGCAGGTGGGCCAGTGGTCCTCCGCCCACGCCGCCCAGTCCGGCCAGCCGGCCGGTGGCCCGGGGATCTCCCCGCCGTCGAGTTCGCCGGCGTCAGGCGTCTGAAACTGCCGCCGCCAACCGTCCACTTCGGCTTCGCTCATCGGGAATGTCCGCTGTGGCGTCGTTTCCTGTCGGTGCGCGATGCGGGCCAGTTGGACGTCCTTGTCCACCGGCAGGTAGACCACCTGGCACGCCGCCCCGGCCGCCTCGGCCAGCCACCGCAGCGCCGACCGTTCGTCCCGGCCCCAGAGCCCGAAGTCGAGCACAACGTCGACCCCCAGCCGCAGCGTCTGAAGGGCGACCGAGATGAGCCGTCCTTCGACCACCCAGCGTTTGCCGTCGGCCATCGAGTCCCCGTACAGCGGAATCATCCAGTGATCCGGGGTCAGCCGCAGCGCCCGGCGCGCCGTCGCGAGCTCCTCGGCTCGGGTGGTCTTCCCGGCGGCGGGCAGCCCGACCATCAGGAACAGGGTGGCGACCGGTCCGGTCGGCAACGGGCAGGGCAGTGGTTCCGCATCGGAAAGCGGCGACTGGGACATGGTTCTCCTGATCGGGCGGGCGTCACCGTACCCGGCCGTGAGCGGACGAGGGAGTTCTTTTCCGCCCGCCCGTGATCAGCCTGGGGCCCCACCGGCCAGGGCGCGGATCACGCGCTGTGCTGGAGTTCCCGCTCAGCGGCCGGCTCCGGCGTGAACCGGGCGATGAACCGGTCCTGCCAGAGCAGCGTCGCGCCCCACACGGCCAGGCCGGCCAGGGTGGACAGCAGCGCGCCGGCAGTGATGTCGGCCGGGTAGTGCACGCCGACGAACACGCGGGAGATCGCGACCAGCGCGGCCACGCCCATGAGGTACGGCCCCCACTTGGCCGAGACGAAGAACCACACCGAGATGGCCAGCGCGAACGACGCCGTGGCATGGTCGCTGGGCAGCGACACCCCGGGCTCGTGCGTGATCAGCATGTGCACCTGGTGGGTCTGGAACGGCCGCAGCGACAGATGGAACATACGCACGGTGACCGAGAGCGTGAGCCCGATGGCCAGCGTGGCGCCGACCTGCCCGATCCGCCACGCCCCGACCGGCCACCACCCGTCCTGCCTGGCGCGCAGGAACGTGGCCACGGCCCCGGCGGCGAACAGCAGGAAGATCAGGTACTTGGCGGCGAAGACCATCAGCAGGTCGAGCGGGCCGAACGTGCCGGCCAAGCCGTTGACGATGCCGAAGATCTCGTAGTTCACGCCCGCTCCTCGTGCTCACTGATGTTGATCAAGGATGCCGCACCGGCTGTTGGCCCCCGATTCACCCCCTGGACACCTTCTCCACAGTGCCAGAACATTCGGCGACGCGTGTGTACGGAAAGTCACCGTGAACCGGATGATCGTCGCGTGCGAACGGAGTGACATGTCCAGCTCAGTCGCACCCGTGCTGCGGGAACGAGGCCGCAGGCCCACCGGGGTGGCGCTGCTCCTGCACGGCGGCCGCGCCCGCAGCCACGAGCCGGCGACCAGGGCGAACCTCACCTATCTGCGGATGGTGCCGTTCGCGAGGGACCTGGCCGGGCAACCCGGCCTGCTCGTGGCCCAGCTCAGCTACCGCTATCGCGGCTGGAACGACCAAGACCCGGTCAAGGACACCCGCTGGGCGCTGGACGACCTGCGGCGGCGGCACGGTGAGCTACCGGTGGTCCTGGTCGGGCACTCCATGGGCGGCCGCGCCGCGCTGCACGCCGCGGACGACCGGAGCGTGCTGGGCGTGTGCGCGCTGGCGCCGTGGACCGAGCCGGGGGAGCCGGTCGCGCAGCTGGCCGGCAAGTCCCTGCTGATCGCCCACGGCGACCGCGAGCGCTGGACCGACCCGCGCCTGTCCTACGACTACGCGGTCCGGGCCAAGGCCGTCACCGACGACGTCTGCCGTTTCGAGGTGCACGGCGACGGGCACGCGATGCTGCGGCGCGCGCGTGAGTGGACGAGATTGGTGCGAAGTTTTGTCCTTGGTCGCCTGGATTACGAACCGATGCCCGGGTGGATCGCGAACGCTGTGCGTGAGCCGTCGCCGCGGGGCCTACGGGTGCCGCTGAGCCCTGGAAGGGGCCGCCGGATGAGCAGGGACAAGCTCGCCGTCATCGGGTCGGGGGGTGTCCGGGCTGACCGCCGCCTACCTGCTGCAACGCCGGTACGATGTGTCGCTGTTCGAGTCCGACGCGCGCCTGGGCGGCCACGCCCCACACGCACGACCTGCCGACGCAGGGCGGCGGCTACACCGCCGTGGACAGCGGATTCATCGTGCACAACGAGCGCACGTACCCGAATCTGCTGCGGCTGTTCCAGGAGCTCGGCGTGCCCACGCAGGACTCGGAGATGTCCATGAGCGTGCGCTGCGACGGCTGCGGCCTCGAATACGCGGGGGCGCGGCGGCTGCCGGGGCTGTTCGCCCAGCGCGCCAACGTCGTTCGCGGGCGCTACCTGCGGATGTTGGCCGAGGTCAAGCGGTTCCACCGGCACGCGCGGCGGGTGATGGACGACGAGCGGGCCGGTGACGTCACGCTGGGCGCGTTTCTGGCCGTCGGCGGCTATTCGACGTACTTCATGCAGCACTTCATGGTGCCGATGGTGGCGGCGGTGTGGTCGTCGGGCGAGGCGTCGTCGCTGAGCTACCCGGCGCGGTACCTGTTCACCTTCCTGGCCAACCACGGCATGCTGTCCGTCGGCGGTTCGCCGCAGTGGAAAACCGTGGTCGGCGGGTCGCGGCGGTACGTGGAGCGGGCGGCGAAAGGCCTGTCGGCGGTGGAGATCTCGACGCCGATCCGCGCGGTGAGCCGGACGGCCGGCGGCATGGCGATCAGGGACGACGCCGACCAGACCCACGAGTTCGACAAGGTCGTCGTGGCCACCCATCCGGATCAGGCGCTTCGCCTGCTGGCCAATCCGACCGCGGCGGAACGCGACGTGCTCGGGGCGTTCGAGTACTCCCGCAACGAGACCTGGCTGCACAGCGACCCTTCCGTGCTGCCGGTCTCGTCGAGGGCGCGGGCGTCGTGGAACTACCTCAAGACCAGCTGTCACGACGGCGGCGGCCCGGTTCTCGTCAGCTACGACATGAACCGGTTGCAGCGCCTGGGCACTCCCGTCGGCTATGTCGTCACGTTGAACGCCACGGGCCGGGTCGCGCCCGACGCGGTGATCGCCAGGATGGTGTACGAGCACCCGATCTACACGCCGGCCGCGCTGACCGCCCAGCGCCGGTTGCCGTCGCTGAACGACGGAACCGTGGCGTACGCGGGTGCCTACCACGGCTGGGGGTTCCATGAGGACGGTTGTGCCTCCGGCGTGCGGGCCGCCGAATCCCTGGGCGTCACGTGGTAGCGCCCGCGCTGTACGACGTGGAGGTCGCGCATGCGCGGCGGGAACGCATCGACTACGCCTTCAAGCATCGGGTGTTCCTGTGGCTCGTCGACCTCGACGCGTTGCCGTCATTGCCCCGGTGGCTACGGCCGTTCGCGCGCTTCGAATCCCGTGACCACCTGGGGATTCCGTCCCGCACCATCCGTCAGAACCTCGACGCCTACCTGGCGTCGAACGGCCTGGAGTGCGACCGGATCCTCATGCTGGCCAACGCCCGCTCGCTCGGGCACGTCTTCAACCCGCTGACCGTGTTCTGGTGCTACCGCGAGGAATCCCTGGCCTGCGTGATCGCCGAGGTGCACAACACGTACGGGGAACGGCACCACTACCTGCTGTTCCCCGACGAGGCCGGCCGGGCCCGCACCGACAAGGAGTTCTACGTCTCGCCGTTCCTCGACCTGGGCGGCGAGTACCTGATGCGGTTCGGCGAGCCCGGGCCGACGTTGTCCGTCACCATCGCGCTGCGCCAGCACGGCAAGACCCCGCTCACCGCCACGCTGCGCGGCCACCGCCGCCCGGCGACCCCGCTCGCGTTGGTCAAGCTGCTGATCACCCGGCCGCTGACCACGCACCGGGTGTCCGCGCTCATCCGCACGCATGGCATCGGCCTGTGGCTGCGCCGCATCCCGATCGTCCCCCGCACCCCGCACGAGGAGACCGCGCAATGACCAAGACCCGTGCAGTTCCGTTGCCCAGCAAGGGGATCTGGCCCGGGCTGGCCACCGTACCCCGCTCGCCGCTGCGTGCCGTGGCGGCGGAACGGCTGTTCCACCACGCCGTCCGCACGATCCCGGTGCGCGTGGAGTTCCCCGACGGCCGCGTGCTCGGGGCCGGCGGCCCGGACGCGCCGGTGATGCGGCTGCACCGGCCGGGCCACTTCTTCCAGCGCCTCGGCGCCGACGCCAAGATCGGCTTCGGCGAGGCGTACATGGTGGGGGACTGGTCCAGCCCCGAGGTCGCCGACGTGCTGACGCCGTTCGCCGCCCGCATGGCGACCCTCGTGCCGCGGCCGTTGCAGGCGCTGCGGCGGATCGCCGAGCGCACCCAACCGTCCGTCGAGGACAACGACCTGGCCGGCGCGCGGGAGAACATCCACCGGCACTACGACCTGTCCAACGACCTGTTCTCGGTCTTCCTCGACGAGACCATGACGTACTCCTCGGCCTGGTTCGCCGACCCAGAGCAGGATCTGATGGACGCCCAGCTCCGCAAGATCGACGGCGTGCTGGACTTCGCCGGCGTCGGCCCGGACACGCACGTGCTGGAGATCGGCACCGGCTGGGGCGCGCTGGCCATCCGGGCCGCGCAGCGGGGCGCCCGCGTGACGACCCTGACGCTGTCGGCCGAGCAGAAGGCCATGGCCGAGCAGCGGATCCAGGCCGCCGGTGTCGCCGACCGCGTGCAGGTGATGCTGCGCGACTACCGTGAGGCACACGGCAGTTACGACGCCGTGGTCAGCGTGGAGATGATCGAAGCGGTGGGGAAGGGGTACTGGCCCACGTACTTCGCCACCCTGGACCGGCTGGTGCGGCCCGGCGGGCGGATCGGGTTGCAGGCCATCACCATGCCGCACGACCGGATGCTGGCCACCGCCAACGCCTACACGTGGATGCACAAGTACGTGTTCCCCGGCGGGCTGATCCCGTCGGTGGAGGCCATCGAGGACGCCGTCGCCCAGCACACCGGGCTGCGGGTGGTGCAGGACCGGGCGTTCGGCCAGGACTACGCGCTGACCCTGCGGACGTGGCGGCGTCGGTTCCTCGGTCGCTGGCAGGAGGTCGCCGCGCTGGGCTTCGACGAGACGTTCCGGCGGATGTGGGAGTTCTACCTGGCCTACTCCGAGGCCGGATTCCGCGCCGGTTACCTCGACGTCCACCAGTTCTGCCTGGCCAAGTGAGCAGCTGTCACCCGGCCGGGCGCCGTTGATCTTGGTCGTCGCGGCGTCGGCGTCCTAAGGTGACCCAGGTGGCAACGGCGTCAGAACACCAGAGTCCCGCGTTCGACGTGCTGCTGTCCGGCACGGTGTTCCTGGACATCATCTTCACCGGGCTCGCGCACCAGCCCTCGGCCGGCACGGAGGTGTGGTCGACCGGGCTGGGCTCCAGCCCGGGCGGCATCGCCAACCTGGCCGTCGCGCTGAGCCGGCTCCAGCTCAGCACCGCGCTGGCCGCCGCGTTCGGCGAGGACCTCTACGGCGACTTCTGCTGGGAGGTGCTGGCCAACCAGGAGAACGTCGACCTGTCGTGCAGTCGGCGGTTCTACGGCTGGCACTCGCCGCTGACCGTGTCGATGGCCGTGGACCGGGACCGCAGCATGGTCACCCACGGCCACCCGTCGCCGGTCGGGCCGGACGAGCTGCTCAGCCCGCCGCCGCGCACCCGTGCCGCCTATGTGCACGTCGACCTGCAGGAAGAGCGGTGGATCCGCGCCGTGAAGGAGCAGGGTGCGCTGCTGTTCGCCGACGTCGGCTGGGACCCGACCGAGCAGTGGGCGCCGTCCATGCTGCGCAAGCTCGACGGCTACGACGTGTTCCTGCCCAACTCCGTCGAGGCCATGAGCTACACCCGCGAGGACACCCCCGAGCGGGCCGCCGTGAAGCTGGCCGAGGTCGTGCCGGTGGTCGTCGTCACCCGTGGCGGCAACGGGGCCTTCGCCGTCGATTCCGCCAACGGCGTCACCGTGGACGTCGGCGGCCTGAACATGGCCGCGCTGGACCCCACCGGCGCCGGCGACGTCTTCGGGGCCGGCTTCGTGTTCGGACCCTCG
>NZ_KK037166.1:1401118-1446262 GCF_000568255.1 Kutzneria sp. 744 | reverse complement strand
CGCCCTGTCCGTCCAGCACTTCGGCGGCTCCCTGTCGGCCCCCGGCTGGCACGACATCGCCAGCTGGTGGCGCCACCTCGGCCGCCGCGACGCCTCCGAGCTGCACGCCTACGAGTTCCTCAACAACGTCCTGCCCACCGACCCCGCCGCCATGGTCCGCCGCGCCAGCCCCACCATCGGCCTCCGTGGCCTCAGCTGACCCCCGCGAGCCTGCCCTCCGGCGTGTCCAACCCCCGCGAGTCCCGCTCTCCGGCACACCGAAACACGGTTTCGGTGCGCAACGCGCGTTGGCGGCGGACCTGGCAACGCACGTGACCAGCCTGTGCCAGTGTGGCTTCGGGTCCGAGCATGAGGACGTCGGCGGCGCCGGGCCGTATGGACGCGATCCAGCCCGCTGCTGGCACACTGCGTACGCGAGACCTTCACGGGAAGGGAGCGACGGTGGCCAGCATCGGCGAGGTCACCGACCGCTTACGTGAGGTCCTCACTTCGTGCGGCGCCGCCGCCGATCACCTTCGCGACGCCGACGAGCTCCTCCAGGCCGCATTGGAAGCGCTGGCGCTGGCCCTGACCGGTGCCAACGACGACGAGTCGATCAGGGCGTTGCGCCTTGGCCTGGCCACCGTAGGCGAGGCCCGTGACGCCGTCCACGCCGCCGCGGACGGTGTCCGGCGGGAGGTCGGTCGGTTCGACCACTCCGGCCCGGTCGGCAGCGGGGCCACGGGCGGCGCGACGGAGAAGCCGGCCAGCCCGAAGCAACCGCGTGCCGCGCCTGCTGGTCGTCCAGCGGCCGAGCAGATCCGGCGGCTTCGCGACGAGCTGCCGCCGGATGTGCTCCCCCCGGGAGCGACGCGAACGCGGGGCACCCCGCCCGAAGACACACGGACGGTGGATCGGCCCTGACGGCCAGGTCCACCAGATCGTCAGCGGTGAGGACCAGGACTACGCCGAGTCGGTGAAGGCCTTTCAGGATCTCGGCGCTCCCGGGTTGCCCACGCGTGCCTCTGACGTAGAGATGAAGCTGGCCGCCCACATGCGCAACAACGGGGTCACGTCAGCAGACGTGGTGATCAACAACGTCCCGTGTCCTGGTCAGTTCGGATGTGACGGCCTACTGCCGGTCCTGCTCCCGTCGGGGTCCACACTGACCGTGCATGGCTCGAACGACTTCACCAAGACCTACCAAGGAGGGGCGAAGCCACCGTGGCGACGCTGAACGCCTACTACACCGCCGAGCACGCCGACGATCCGGTGGTGGTCGCCAGCGCCGATGACGTGGCCGGGTTGTTGGACGCTGTGCGCGAGAAGTACCCCGACGGTGCTGCCGTGTTGATCACGGTTCTCGTCGCTGACGACCCGTGGGGCCAGGAGCTGTCCGTAGGCGTCGACGGCGACAAGGGCGTGCTTCGATACTCCGGGCACGGCGACTTCCGGGGGTCGTACAGCAAGAGCGTCGAGCCGAGCAACGCCGAGCCGGTCATCTACTACTACGTGACTGCCGACTCGGAGTTTCCGCCGAACTCCGAGGTGCCGATCTCCACCGTGCAGGCGGCGGTGGTTGAGTACCTCGCGACCGGTGGTCAGCGGCCGTCAGCCGCGGAGTGGCAGGCCACTGAAGGCTGAGCCCGTCTCAACGCGGCTTTGCAGCCATCGGTACGGCTACGCTCCGTAATGGCTCGTGGTGGCGAGCAGTGTGGACGCGGACGAGGGCCCGCTCTCAAGCACATTCGAATGTCACATGAGCGTCGTTGTTGCCTCCCAGAGGCACGTGCGGTCCGCATGTGCCTCGTGTACCGGGGTTTTACGTTGAGGGCGGTTCACTAGGGTCCGTGGGGATCGATTCGTTCGCGTCGCCGGTGTGGTTCGCGCTGCTGTTGGGCGTGGGGGCGGTGTTCGGCGCGTACTTCTGGGTGTCGAGGCGCCGCCGCCGGCACGTGGTGCGCTTCGCCAACATGGCCGTGCTGGACAAGGTGGCGCCGAAGCGGCCGAACCGGTGGCGGATGGTGCCGCCGGTGATGTTCCTGGTCGCCTTCCTCGCGCTGACCGCCGCGCTGGCCGGCCCGATGGCCGAAGCGAAGGTGCCGCGCAACCGGGCGACCGTGATGCTGGTGATCGACGTGTCGCCGTCGATGGACGCCACGGACATCCAGCCGTCCCGGATCAAGGCGGCGCAGGCGGCGGCCAAGTCGTTCGTGGAGGACATGACCGGCGGGGTCAACCTGGGCCTGGTCACCTATGGCGGCTCGGCGACCGTGGACGTCAGCCCGACCACGGCCCGCAAGCCGGTGGCCGACGCGATCGACGCCATCCAGCTCCAGCCGGCCACCGCGACCGGCGAGGCCATCGCCGCGGCCCTGCAGTCCATCCAGCAGTTCGAGCGCGGCCTCGGCGGCTCGGCCGGCGCGCCGCCGGCGCAGATCGTGCTCATGTCGGACGGCAAGCAGACCGCGGGCCGCGACGAGTTCGCGATGGCCAAGGAGTCCAAGGACGCCAAGATCCCGATCAACACCATCTCCTACGGCACCACCGACGGCGTGGTGGTGCTGCAGAACCAGGAGGTGCCGGTGCCGGTCGACGACGACTCGCTGCACCAGCTGGCCGACATCTCCGGCGGCCAGTTCTTCAAGGCCGACACCAGCGACAAGCTGAAGCAGATCTACGCCTCGCTCGGCCAGCAGATCGGCTACGAGACGCAGGAGGCCGACGTCAGCAAGCCGTTCGTGGCGCTGGGCGCGGTGCTCGCGGTCCTCGGTGCGGCCGGCGCGCTGGTTCTGTCCCAGCGCGTTCCCTAACGCAACCAGCGCGCCTCGCCACACGTCCCTATTGTTGACGTCTGTCCACAAAGCGGAGGTGGTCTGGTGCGCATCGGGCGTGTCATCGGGATCGTTGTCGTGGTCCTGATCCTGCTCGTGCTGGGTGTGTTCGTGTATGCCGACTTCTCGTTGAAGCGGACCGACGCGCTCCAGGACTACTCCGGCCGCCCGGCGGCGGGCGCGGGCACGAACTGGCTCATGGTCGGGTCGGACAGCCGTGAGGGGTTGACCGACGCGCAGAAGCAGCAGCTCGCCACCGGCGACGCCGCGGGCTCCCGCACCGACTCCATTCTGTTGCTGCACGTGCCGTCCAGCGGCAAGCCGACCCTGGTCAGCATGCTGCGTGACTCCTATGTGGACATTCCGGGGCACGGCAAGAACAAGCTCAACGCCGCATTCGCCTTCGGCGGACCGCAGCTGCTCCAGCAGACGGTGGAGGGCGCCACCGGGCTGCGCGTCGACCACTACATGGAGATCGGCTTCGGCGGTTTCTCCGACGTGGTCGACGACATCGGCGGCGTGAACATGTGCATCGACAAGCCCATGGTCGACCCGAAGGCCGGTCTGAACCTCCAGCCCGGCTGCCAGGACCTGGACGGCGCGCAGGCGCTCGGCTACGTGCGCACCCGGGCCACGCCGTCGGCCGACCTGGACCGCGTGGTGCACCAGCGGCAGTTCCTGTCGGCGGTGGTCACCAAGATCACCAGCCCCGGCGTGATGTTCAACCCGTTCAAGATCATCCCGTTGATGTCGAGCGTGCCCGGCGCGCTGACCGTCAACAACGGCGACCACGTCTGGAACCTGGCCAGCCTGGCGTTCTCCCTGGCCAGCAAGGACCTCGTCACCACGACGGTGCCGGTGGGCAGCACGCCGACCATCTCCGGCGCGGGCTCGGTCGTGCTCTGGAACAAGGACAAGGCCACCCGCCTGTTCGAGGCCCTGCGCACCGACGCCGAAGTGCCCGCGGACGTGCTCAGCGGCCACTAGGCTTCATCGGGTGTCGGAGCGCCCGTTGACGTTGCAGGAACTGATCCGCCGGCGGCAGGCCGGCGAGTTCGTCGGCCGCGAGCGGCAGTTGGCCCTGTTCGAGGAGAACCTGCGGCTGCCCGTGGACGACCCTCGCCGGCGCTTCCTGTTCAGCGTGCACGGCGCCGCCGGCATCGGAAAGTCGTTCCTGGTAAGGCAGTTCCGCCGCGTCGCCACCGATCATGGCTTCGCCACGGGACAGGTGGACGAGTCCGCCTACGACCTGCCGTCCGCGCTGGAGGCGCTGGCGGCGGGTTTGGGGCCGTGCAAGGAGTTCACCAAGCGGCTGACGGCGTATCGGCAGCACCGCCAGAACCTGGACGCCGATCCCACCGCCCCCGAGGGCCTGTCGTCGCTGCTCACCCGGGGCACCGTGAAGATCGGCCTCGGGGTCGCGGGCGAGGTGCCGGGGCTCGGGGCGATCACCAAGCCCATCGACGCCAAGGCCGCTGCCGAGGAGATCGACAAGCTGCGGGTCTTTTTGACCCGCAAGCTCCGCAACCACAACGACGTGCAACTGGTGATGTCGCCGGCCGAGGTGCTCACCCCGGCCCTGCTGCGTGATCTCACGTCGCTGCGCAAGCCGCTGGCCCTGTTCTTCGACACCTACGAGCGGACCTCGCCCTTCCTCGACCAGTGGCTTCGGGACCTGTTGGCCGGCGAGCACGGCACCCTGCCGCCCGAGGCCGTGCTGGTGGTGGCCGGCCAGCATCCCCTGGACCTGAACCGCTGGGGCGACTACCTCGGCATCCGGGCGGACCTGCCCCTGGACGTCTTCACCGACGCCGAGGCCCGCGGTTTTCTCACCTCCCGCGGCGTTTCCGATGAGCGGGTCGTCGAGGTCATCCTCAGCCTGTCCGGCAAGCTGCCGGTCCTGGTGGCCATGCTCGCCGAAGCGAGGCCCGCAGAGGTGAGCGAGGTCGGCGACCCCAGCGGCAGTGCCGTGGAACGGTTCCTGAAGTGGGAGCCCGATCCCGCTCGCCGAACTGCCGCTCTCCATGGCGCCCTGCCTCGCCGCTTCTCCTCCGAGGTCTTCGCGGTCGCCGCCGGCTCGACGGATCACCTGCCTTGGTTGCTGCAACAGCCTTTCGTCACGGAGCAGGCCGACGGTTACCGCTACCACGATGTCGTTCGGTCGCAAATGCTCCGCGTCCTGCGCCGCCGCGAGCCGGGGGAGTGGCGCAAGCGGCACTTGGCCCTGGCCGCCGACGCCCCGGATCTGGAGAAGGCCTACCACCGCCTGTGCGCCAACGGCGCCGCCGCGCTGCCCGAAGCCCTCGTGGGGCTGGTCGAGGCCTTCGCGGTGCGCCGATCCCTGTCGCGGCAATGGGTTCCGATGATCGTCCAGGCCGGCCGTGACGCCGACGCACCGGAGGTTCTCCGGCGTGGCACCGAACTCGCCGAGGCGGTGCCCTACCTCGACTTGATCGGCCTGCTCGTCGACGACCACTCCCTGCCGGCCGCGACTCGTGCGCTGGCCCATTCCGAGCGGGGCGTTCTGCGCCGCGCCGATCGCCACTTCGACATCGCCCTTGCCGACCTGGAGGCCGCTATCGACCTGGCCCCCGGCGTGGTCACCTACATCGGCGAACGCGGCGAGACCCTCCGCCGCATGGGCCGCCACGCCGAGGCCATGCCCGACCTGGACCGCTTGGTGGCGGCCAAGCCCGATGACGCCTGGGCCTGGGGCTGCCGCGGTGCCACGCTCCAGGCACTCGAGCGGTTCGAGGAGGCACTTGGCGACCTTGACCAGGCCATCGAGCTGCGGCCGACCTACATCTGGGCCCTGGGCACCCGCGCCGAGACCCTGCGCCGAATGGACCGCCTCCCCGAGGCGCTGGCTGATTTCGACCGGGCGATCGACCTGGACCCGCACTACCTGTACGGCCTCGTGAACCGGGCGGTCATCCTGTTCACAGTGGGGGAGCGGGACCGCGCGGCCGACGACCTCGCTCGTGTGATCGAGATCGACGGCGAGGACGGCGACTGGGCCCGGCAGTTGCTCGACGCCATCCGGGACCGCTGACCCGGTCGGCTGGATGCTGACCACGCCGTCCGGCGGTGTCGGATCGCACGTCCAGGGCCAACAATCCCCTCCGGAGGTGGTTCGAGGCCATGCGTCGGCATCGGCGGGGTTCACGGCGCGGGCGGTTTGTGCTGCCGGTGCTCGTCGCAGTGCTGGCAGTGGGCGCCGTGGTCACGGCCAATGCCACCAACGCGGCCCGCACCTGCGGCGGGGAGCTGCCGCTGAGGGTGACGGTCACGCCGGCGATGGAGCAGGTGACCCGGCAGGCGGCGGACGGCTTCGAGCGCGACCACGCGGCGGTGAACGGGACCTGCGTCAAGGTCGAGGTGGTGGCCGAGCAGTCGGCGGACGTGGTGGCGGAGCTGCCGACGAAGCCGATCGACCCGCCGGCGCTGTGGATACCGGACTCGCAGCTCTGGGCGTCGACGGCGGCGGAGAAGGACGCGGCGGTGCCGGGGGTGACGCCGAAGATCAGTGCGAGGGGCTCGCTGGCGACGTCCCCGCTGGTGGTGGTGAGCGGCCAGGACGAGGTGACGAAGCTGGGCTGGCCGCAGTCGTCGGTCAGCTGGAAGCGGCTGGTGGACCCGGACGTGCCGGTGGACATCGCGGACCCGCTGACCAACACCGAGGGCATCGCGACGCTGGGCCTGGCCGAGGGCATGGCCCCGGCGCAGAACGGGACGCCGCCGCCGGAGCTGATCGCCACCCTGCTGCGGCTGCGTGACTCGACGCAGGCGAACATCGACACCTGCTACCAGCTGATGGCGAAGAACCCGGCCACCGCACCGCTTTTCACGGCGACCGAGCAGTCGGTGATCGCGCACAACGCCGGCTCGAAGGTGCCGGCCGTCGCCCTGTACCCGACCGAGGGCTCGGTGCTGTTCGACTACCCGGTGGTGCGCGTGTCCACGGCCGCGGAGCCGGGCGGAACGAGCGCCGCCGCGGACGCGTTCGAGCGCCGGCTGAGATCCGACACGACGGCGAAGTCGTTGAGCGAAGCCGGATTCCGCGAACCGGGCGGTCGCGCGGCGTGGTCGATGCGGCAGGGCGTGCGGATGGACACGCCGAACCGGCTGCCGACACCGACCACCACCCAGGTGGCGACCGTGCTGCGGGCCTGGGACGTCATCCACCTCGACGGCCGCACCCTGGCGGTGATCGACACCTCCGGCTCGATGGCGGAACCCATGCCGGACGGGCAGTCCCGCATCGACGTCGCCCGTGACGGTGCTCTGGCCGGCATGTCGCTGATGCCCGACACCACATCCGTCGGCCTGTGGACGTTCGCCGAGCACGCGAACGAGCTCGTGCCGCTCGGCCCGCTCGGCGGCAGGACCACCGGGTCGCCGCAGCGGCAGGCGCTGCAACAGGCCGCCATGACGCTGCCCACCCTGGTCGGCGGCAACACCGCCCTGTACGACACTGCATTGCAGGCCTACCAGACGCTGCGCGACGGCTACGACGCCACCAAGGTCAACTCCGAGGTGCTGATCACCGACGGCAAGAACGAGACCACCGGCGGTCTGGACCTCGACGGCATGGTCGCCGCGCTGCGGACCCAGGTCGACCCGACCCGGCCGATCCAGATCATCGGCATCGGGCTCGGCCCCGACGCCGACATGAACGTGCTCCAACGGCTCGCCACGGCCACCGGCGGCAAGGCCTACCAGGCCCTGAGCGGCGCCGACTTCCGCAGCGTCCTGTTCGACGCGTTGAGCCGTCGACCCTGCGCCACGTCCAACTGTTGACGGATTTCGGGCATCCGGCACATACGGGTGGCGTACGAACGCGGGATTGAACCGAAGCCGAGCCGGGGCCGTGTGCTGGAGTGGCACCATCGCCACCACCGCAGGGAAGGACCTCGGCTTGTCGCTCCTCACGCGCCTTCGCCGGCAGCCCGACGAGGGCACCGACGACCGCACACCGCCGTCGACAGCGCGCCGCGTCCTGGCCGTCACGGCCACCGTGCTCGCATTCCTGCTGGTCCTGTTCGCGCTGGTGGCGCCGGACGACCTGAGCAAGCTGACCCCGCTGGCCTTCGTGCGCATCCCGGTCGAGGGACTGGTCGGCATCCTGGTGCTGTTGCTGCTGCCGGCGAAGTGGCGCAAGCCGGCCGGCATCGTGGCCGGCGGCCTGCTGGGCGTGCTGACCATCCTCAAGCTGACCAACATGGGCTTCTACGCCTCGCTCAACCGTCCCTTCGACCCGGTGTACGACTGGACGTTCCTCGGCCCGGGCCTGGAGTTCGTGCAGGGCCAGGTCGGCGACGCCCTCGGCTGGGTCGCCGCCGCGCTGGTGATCGTCGTCGCGATCGGACTGATCATCTTCACCGCGCTGTCGGTCGCGCGCCTCGGCGGTTACGTCGCCAAGCACCGCACCGGCGCCTTTCGCGGCGTCGCGCTGATGGCGGTGATCTGGCTCGTGCTGGCCCCGACCGGCGCGCAGCTCGCCGCCGGACAACCCCTGGCCGCCAGCAACACGGCCGCGCTGGCCGTCAACGACCTGCGGCAGGTCAGCGCGGACATCTCCGACCAGCGGGAGTTCGCCCGCGAGGTGGCGGCCGACCCGTACGTCGGCCAGCCCCACGACAAGCTGCTCAGCGGCCTGCGCGGCAAGAACGTGCTGCTGGTGTTCGTGGAGAGCTACGGCCGGTCCGCGGTGATGAACTCCAGCTTCGCGCCCGCCATCGACGCCGTGCTCGACGGCACGGAGAAGCTCGCCCAGGCCGGATTCGCGGCCAAGAGCGGCTTCCTGACCTCGCCGACGTTCGGCGGCGGCAGCTGGCTGGCCCACTCCACACTGGAGTCCGGTGTGGACGTCAACAGCCAGTACCGCTACACCAGCCTGATCAACGGCGACCGGTTCACGCTGGCCCGCGCGTTCAACGACGCCGGCTGGCGCACCTTCGCCGACGACCCGGCCAACACCCGCGACTGGGTGCCGGAGAGCCAGTTCTACGGCTACGACAGCGTCTACGACTCGCGCAACGTCGGCTACAAGGGCCCGGTGTTCTCCTACGCCACCATGCCCGACCAGTACTCGATGAACTTCATCCGCCAGCACGAGCTGACCAAGCCCGGCCCGGCGTTCGGCGAGATCGACCTGATCTCCAGCCACGTGCCGTGGACGCCGGCGCCGCAGATGGTGGACTGGAACTCGATGGGCGACGGCTCGATGTTCGGGCCGCAGGCGGCCAACGGCAAGCAGGTCAAGGACGTCTGGCCGGACCAGGCCAAGGTGCAGCAGGCCTACGGCGAGACCATCCAGTACTCGCTGAACACGCTCATCTCGTACCTGCAGAACTTCGGCGACGACAACACGGTGATGGTGTTCCTCGGCGACCACCAGCCGGGGACCCTGGTCAGCGGCACCGCGGCCGACCACGACGTGCCGATCAGCATCGTGGCCAAGGACCCCTCGGTGCTCAACCGGGTCGCCGGCTGGGGCTGGACCGACGGGCTCAAGCCGAGCCCGCACGCCCCGCTGTGGCCGATGAGCGCCTTCCGGGACAAGTTCCTGGCGGCCTTCGGCGACCAGCCCATCCGTTAACGGCCGCGGTGCGCGGCGGCGATGCTGCCGCCACCGTCGACGCGCAGGATCTGGCCGGTGGTGTAGCCGCCGTCCTCGGACAGCAGGAAGGAGATCGCCGCCGTGACCTCCTCGGGACGGCCGATGCGGCCGACCGGGAGGTTGGCCAGGGACCGCTGTTCCTGCGGCGAGCCGACGGGGGTGTTGCGGCGGAACATCTCCGTCTCGGTGGGGCCCGGCGCCACCGAGTTGACGGTGATGCCGCTGCCGGCCAGCTCGCCCGCCCACACCATGGTCAGGGCGTCCATCGCGCCCTTGGCGGCCGCGTAGGCGCTGCGGTGGGGCGTGCCGAGCGTGACGATGCTGGTGATGTTCACGATGCGCCCCCAGCCGGCGGCCTTCATGGCCGGCAGCGCGGCCTGTGTCGCCTGGACCGCCACGCGGACGTTGCCGTCCAGGGCCCAGGCCAGGTCGTCCAGGTCGATCTCGCCGACCGTGTCGGGCTTGGCGAAGCCGACGTTGTTGACCACGGCGTCGACGTCGCCGATCTTGCCCAGAGCGTCGGCGGTCGCGCCCCGGTCGAGCAGGTCGACCTCGTGGAACTCGCCGGGGAAGTCGGCCGGCGCGGTCCGGGCCAGGCCGATCGGCACGCCGCCGCCGGCCGCGACGCGGTCGGCCAGCACGCGGCCGATGCCCTTGCTGGCCCCGGTGATGAGAATTCGCCTCGTCATGTTCATAACGCTACGGTTGTGGTGACCGACCGTGAAATGGCTTGTCTGGTATGCGGGCATAACCGTCCGGGTATGGGGGCACGATGACCTTGTCGCAGCTCAGGGCCCTGCTCGCGGTCGTGGAGCACGGCGGATTCACCGCCGCGGCCGACCGCGTCGGCATGTCGCAGCCGGCGGTCAGCCGCTCGGTCGCCACGCTGGAGGCGGAGCTCGGCGTGCCGCTGCTGACCCGCTGCCGTGACGGCGTGAAGCTGACCGACGTCGGCGAGATCGTCACCCGGCACGCGCGGGAAGCGTTGCGGCACTTCGACCTCATCCACACGGAGGTCGCCGCGCTGGCCGGCGAGGTCACCGGCACGCTGCGGCTGGCCAGCCTGCCGAGCGCCACCGGCACGCTCATCGCCTCGCAGCTGCGGACCTACCGCCAGCGCCATCCCCGGGTCGCGGTGCGGCTGCTGGAAGGTAGCGACAGCGAGGTGCGGGACTGGCTGGACCAGGGCGTGGTCGACGCCGGGGTGGTCACGCTGCCGGCGCCAGGCCTGCTCACCGCCGAGCTGGACAGCCACGAGATGGTCGCCCTCGTGCCGTCTGATCACCGCCTGGCCGCGCAAGACGTTGTCACGTATGAGGAATTGGCCGCCGAGCCCTTCATCCGGTCCTCCGGCGGCTGCGCACGGGTGTTCAACGAGGTGGCCCACGAGGTCGGCGTGCGGCTGGACGTGGCGTTCGAGGCACGGGAGCCCAGCGCCGTGGTGGAGATGGTCGGCGCTGGCCTCGGCGTCAGCATCCTGCCCACGGTCGGCCTGCCCGAGCAGCCCTCCGACGTGGCGATCCGGACCCTGCGTCCGCGCACCGTGCGGCGGCTGGCCGTGGCGGTCAGCGCCAGCGCCGCGCCGGCCGCGAAGGCCCTGTTGGAGCAGATCGCCGGGAGCCGAATCCCGGTACGGTGATCGACATGCGCGCATTTCGGATCACCGAGTGGGGCACGCCGCCGCAGGTCGTGGATGTGCCGGTGCCGCAACCAGGTCCGGGGCAGGTGCTGGTCAAGGTGGCCGGCTGCGGGCTCTGCCACACGGACATCTCCCTGCCGCACATGCCGGCCGCGCTGGGCAAGCGCCTCGGTTGGCGCGCGCCGTTCACGCTCGGGCACGAGGCCGCCGGCTGGGTCGCCGGCCTCGGCGACGGCGTCACCGGCTTCGCCGAGGGCGATGCCGTCGCCCTGGTGTCGCCGAACTCGTGCGGGCAGTGCTGGCATTGCCAGCGGGGCCTGGATTCCGCCTGCCCCAACGGTCTTGCCGGCCGCGGCTACGGCCGTGACGGCGGGCTGGCCGAGTACGTGCTCGTCGACGGGAAGCGCTTCCTCATCCCGCTGGAGTCCCTCGACCCCGTAACGGCTGGACCGTTAACCGACGCCGGCGCCACCTCGTACCACGCCGTTCGCCGGGCCCTGCCGCGGATCTATCCCGGTGGCACCGTGGCCGTGACAGGCGTCGGCGGTCTCGGGTCCTTCGCCGTGCAGTTCCTGCGGCTGCTCACCGCTGCCCGCATCCTCGCCGTCGACACCAACCCCGCGCGCCTGGCCGCCGCCACCTCTCTCGGCGCGGACGCCACGGCGTCCTCCCTCGACGGTATCCGTGGCGCCGACGCCGTCCTCGACTTCGTCGGCACCGACGACACCATCGCCGCCGGCCTGGCCGCCGTGCGCCCTGGCGGCGCCTTCGGCCTCGTCGGCGCGGCCGGCGGCCGCATGGAGGCCCCGCTGCTCCGTGCCCTGCCCAAGGACGGCGAGGTCTTCTCCTTCCAGGGCTCCTCGATCACCGACCTGCACGACGTCATCGCCCTGGCCGCCGCCGGCGCTCTCCGTAACGACGTGCAGCGCTTCGCCTTCGACGACGTCGAGGACGCCTACTCCCGCCTGTCCGCCGGCACCCTGGACAGCCCCCGCGCCCTGATCGTCTTCTGACGGGGCCCCACCCTGTCGGACCAGTGACGCGCGCCCCGGCCTCGCCTACCGTCGGACGTGATGGTCGACCTGGAGATACACCCCGTGCGCCTCGGCGAAGCGCCGGCTCTCGGCGCGGCGGGCAACCAGGACGGCTACGTCCGTGACCGGCTGGCCCGGCAGTCCGGCGGCCGTGGCCTGCTGCTCGCCGCCTGGCTCGGGCCCGTGGCCGTCGGCAGCGTCTACCTGTGGCTGGAGCCGGCCGAGGAGCCCGAGATCCGCCTGCACCTGCCCGGCACGCCCCTGATCACCCACCTTGAGGTGTTCGAGGGCCACCGCAACCAGCGCATCGGCACCCGCCTGGTCGAGACCGCCGAGCAGCTCCTGCGGGACCGTGGGCACAAGTCGGCCGCCCTGGCCGTGGAACTGTCGAACGAGGGCGCGAAACGGCTCTACAAGCGACTCGGCTATCAGGACTGGGACTTCGGCCGGGTGGACTGCGTTCAGCGCGATTGGCTGGCGGACGGTACCCTGGTCGAGAACCTGGAGGAATGCACCGTGTTGGTGAAGCTGCTCGGCTGAGAAATGCCGAGCATCAGAAGCACCTCATCCATGTCCTGATTCTTGGCGGTGAAGGTCCGTTCCTGCTTCTCCAGGTGGCGACGCCATTTTCCGCGATCCGTGCGCCACGCCTTCAAATACTGCACGCACAGGTCCGGCGTGATGAGCGTGCATCGGCCGCGAGCGGCCCGCAGCGCCGATTTCATGCGTTCACATTCGGCCAGGCTCACGTCGGCCTCGTCGACCCGGCGCAACACGCCGTTGATGAAGTCGAGCCGCTTGGCCAGGAACTTCCGCCAGTAGTCCTCGTCCGCGTCCTGCACCCGTTTACCCTGGTCGAGTAGCCAGAAAACGCCCTCGGCGAGCACATCCCCGAACTCCTCGGTGCGGGCCCGCTGCTCGCTGGCGAACGGGTCGTAGGGCTTCTGCACGGCCAGCCCGGTGGTTTTGGCGATCGGGCGCAGCCGGGTGTCGTTGAGCAGGAAGAACCAGTCCTCGTTGTAGACGTCCGGAAAGAACGACTCACAGGAGGCCGCGTTCACGGCCAGCGCCCCGCCGCCGACAAAGGTGTCCTGAACGCCGCCGGTCTCGCGGTGGGCATGGCACACCACGGAATTGTCGGGAAATCCGCCGACGGTGAGACCCACCCCGTCGAACTGGTGCAGCAGCCGCACGGCGTCGGTGAGGTGCTGGGGATCCGGAATGGTGATGTCGTCGTCCAGGAAAACGACGTGCTTCCACCCGGCCAATCGCGCGACCAGCAGCCCCATGTTGCGTTTGCGGCTGGTGTCCGTGCCACGGGCGAAGGGCGTGCCGGCCAACAACGAGGTCGTGCCGAAGGCCGGCAACAAGGCGGGGGAGACGTCCCGCATGTCCACCGCCGCGATGTCGACCCCGCTGGACCAGGCCAGACTGCGCGCCTGGCTGGCCCGCGAGTGCTGGCTGTTCAGCGTGACCAGTGTGCAGCGCAGCTTGGCAGCCAGTTCCACGGCCCGGCGGAGGTAGCCGGCCGGGCGCGAGGTGGGCACGATGATCGCGTCGACCTCGCAGGTCCCGAGCCGGGGCTCGGCGACCAGAGTCAGCAGGTTGCGGTGCGAGCCATGGTGCAGCACGGGATGGTCGAGGCTCGCCGCGGTGATGGCGTGGGTCAAGTGGTGGCCTCCGGCCATTCATGGAGGCGAGTCTCGGCGACGGTCCAGTCGGGGGTCAGAACTTCTCCGTCCACCACCTGCACACGCATCAGCAGGCTGTAAGCACCGTGCCGTTCCAGCTGGTCACGGGCGTAGTCGTCGTTTCGCTCGCGGAATTTGACGTCGGTGAGGGCGCGCACGGCGCCGTAGGTGCCACGGCCGAACATGCCGTTGCAGATGGTGACGGTTCGCGCCACGTTGAACGGGTTTTGGCCGCGGTAGAAGTGCGCCACGTCCTCCAGCAGTTGGCCGCCACGCACGACCGGCGAGTACATGCGCTTGCCGTTCTCGGTCACCTCGAAGCCGCTGGGCTCGCCCGTGTTGGGCCGGGTTGTCTGCTCCACAGGGACATCTACGCGCCGGAGCAGCTCTCTGGTCAGTCGATTCCAGTCGACGCCGCCGAGTAGCACCAGGTGCTTGGTGTAGTCGTCCCGGTCGAGCTGGTCGGCCCGTTTGAAGTCGACCTGGCTGACTGAGTTGACCGCGCGGATGTGGCCGAACAGCTCGATCAGGGCGTCGGGATCCGCGTACGTGTACAGGTCGACGTAGTCGGGGTCGTTCGGGTCCGTGTAGGAACCCATGGAGTGCACCAGGTCCCGGGGTAGCCGGGCACAGACGATGACGATGTCGTAAGTGTCGGGGAAGTACCACAGACCGTTCTGCAGCTGCGATGACATAACCGCGTTGACTGCGCGTATGACGTGCTGTTTCGGCCGCAGTGCGGTCAATGCGTCGAGCAGTTGGTCGTAGCCAGCGCGCTCCACCGCGGTGAGCTCCGCCAAGGGGAGCAGCCGCTGCCCGCTGCCTTCGACCGACCTCGCGGTGGCGAAGAACCGGGCGTACTGCTCCAGCCGGTTGACCGGTGGGGTGCGGGGCGAGGTGGTGCTCTCCCACGAGGAGATCAGGGGCACGCTGGTCGACCGCTCCCCGCTGAACGCCTCGGCCAGTTGGGCCTGCGTGACGATCTGCCCGGGCCACGTTTCTTCCCGCAACGCCCGTAGGCGGTTGGGGAGATCAGGTGCGGGAGAGGTCAGGTGCACGGCGGTAAACCCCTTCAGGTTAAGTTCACCATACCTCGCTGAAGCTGGCACGGTACACCATCCGCCAGGTGTACCGATGTAGGGCATCCACTAGCGTGTCGAAACCCTCTTGTCCACCTGCGGGTCGCGCCCTACTCTAGTACTTCACTAAGTTCAGACTGAAGTTGACTGAGCTTGGTGAAGTTCAGGAGGTGGATGATGAACCACTCGGTGAACTACTGCGCACGGCAGCCTCCCGACGAGCCCCGCCACGGAAGCCGGCGACCCGCTCCGGTCGGGATCCGTCTCGCCTCACCCGGTTCGCGGCCGGCCTCGCCGGCCGGGGCGTCCCCACACCGTCCCTGACCCGCATCACCCGCAGTCGCCGGGAGTTGCCATGAACAGCTCGGATCTGTCCTCCATGTTCGCGATCGCCCTCGGGCTCGGCGTCGTGCTGCTCATCGTCGTGGTCCGCGTGCTGGGCCGCATCCTGTCCTCGGTGCAGAACCTGCTCGGCACGGCCGGCAAGGTCTTCGCCGGCATGCTGTTCGCCTCCACGGTGTGCGGCATCCTGCTCACCACCATCGTGCTGGCGATGGCGAGCGCCTGAACCGCGCCCTCGCCCTACGAGGCGAGGGCGTTGTTCTCGGCGGAGATGCCGGCGGGCGTGACGGCGGTGGACGCGGCGACCGAGGTGGGCGCGACCAGGGAGCTGCCCGAGGGGCCGGCCTGCACGGCCTGGTGGGTGGCGCTCTTGCCGAGCAGGGTGGCCCAGTTGTCGAACCAGTCGGTCCAGCCGTCGCCGGGCTGCCCGGCCAGCGGGCTGCCGGTGATGGTCACGGGGTCGCCCGGCAGCTCTTCCTCGTAGTAGGCCTGAGCGGCGTCGGGCGCCATGTTCACGCAGCCGTGGCTGACGTCCTCGGTGCCCTGCTGCCCGACCGACCAGTAGGCGTCGTGCAGGTAGTCGCCGCTCCAGGTGAAGCGCACCGACCACGGCACCTTGAGGTCGTAGTAGCCGGGCCCGCCGGGCGCGATGTCGGACGGCTTCATCTCGACCGGGTTGCCCTTGTCGATGGTCAGGTAGGTGCCGTTGGGGGTGTCGTGGCCGGGCTTGCCGGTGCTGATCGCCCAGTCGTACTGGAGCTGCCCGTTCTTGTACACCTGCATGTGGTGCGTGGCGGTGCCGGCGACGACCACGATGGAGTCGCCGATGCTGAACGTCTGGGTGAGCTCGGCGGCCCCGTAGACGCCGGGGGAGATCTGCACGCCGTTGAGATGCCCGTCGAAGGTGACCTTGGTGTTGGCCGGCCAGTACTCGCGCGGCCGGAAGTTGACGTGCGTGTCGTCGGTCCACGCCCACGCCCCGACCACCGGCTGCGAGGTGGTCAGCTGCAGGGCCTGCTCGACGGCGGCCTTGTTCTGCACGGGCTTGTCGAAGGTGAGCATGATCGGCATGCCGACGCCGTAGGTGGAGTTCTCCCCCTCGAAGATGTGCGTGTGCACGACGGCGTTGGGCGTGACGGTGGTGAACTTGCTGGTGCTGGTGGTGGCCTTGCCGGCGGCGTTGGTCGCGGTGGCCGCGACCGTGTAGGTCTGCGACACGTTGAGCACGCCGGTGCTGGTCCACGTCTTGTCGCCGTCGCTGAGCTTGCCGGTGACGTGCTCGCCGCCGCTGATCTCGACGTCGGTGATCTTGCCGCCGTCAGCGGTGATCTTGATCGGCGTCTCGGTGGCCACGGCCTGCCCGTCGGCGGCCGGGCTGATCGCCACCTTGGCCGGCGGGGGCGGGGGTGTGGTGCTGGTGGGCGCCGATCCGCCGGTCGCCCCGCCGGAACACCCGGCCACCAGCAGTCCGGTCACGGCCACAACGGCCGCCGGCCACCTCTTCATCACGCCACGCCCTTCCGATAACACAGCCACTGTTCGATCATCCCGCGCGAGGCGCGGATCGCACAGTTCTTTCTGTGTACTCGGACGCTGTCGGGGCCGGGCGGGTTGCTTCGCCCGCCCGGCCCGGAGCGAATTCAGCGCCAGGTGAAGGTGGCGACCGCCTTCGCGGGCAGGGTGTAGCTGAACGAACGGCCGTGCTCGGACACGGTGAACGTGTGCGCGGCGGCCCCGTCGGAGTTCAGCACGAGCAGCGCGGTCGAGCCGTCCGGGTTGCGGAAGGCGACATCCTCGACATTGTTCGCGCCGAACGTGTTCGAGTCGATCCGCACGGCCCCGGGCTTGACGAACTTGCTGGCCTGGCCGAGCACGTAGTACTCCGCGTTGTAGGACACCGAATCGGCGGCGTTGTCCACAGTGACCGCACCCGTGCACGTGGTGCAGTGCATGGTCGGGCCGCCGCTCGGGTCGAGCGCCACGTTCCACGTCACCACGGACTTGGCCCAGTTCCGGGTGCCGCCGATGATCAGGTGCTGGGTCTGCCAGACCAGCGAGTCGGAGAACGTGTTGGCGTGGTCGGACGACTGCGAGCCGGAGCACTCGGTGAAGTACGCGTCCTTGGCCGGGTAGGCGTCGTGCACGACCGACTGCGCGTCGGGATTGCCGCCGTAGCAGTGCCACGCCACGCCGCTGGTGTACTTCGAGGCCTGGGGGTCGCCGAGCACCGCGGACGGGTATTGGGTGTCGTCCCAATTGTGGTCGTAGGCCAGGATTCCGGTGCGCAGCCCGGCGTCACGCAGGGCCGGCCCGAGGTAGTCGCCGATGAACTTCGCCTGGTCGGCGGCGGTCATCGTGGCGCCGGGATAGTCGGCGGGGGAGTACTCGGGCTCGTTCTGCGCCGACAGCAGCGACACCGGCACGCCGGCTTTTCGGTACGACTGCACGAACTTCACCAGATAGTTCGCGTATGCCCGAAGTGTCTGGTCGTCGGTCCTGACCGAGCCGCCGATCATCGAGCCGCTGGTCTTCATCCAGCCCGGCATGCTCCACGGCGTGGCCATCACCGTGGTCTGCGGGTTGAGCCGCAGCGCCTGCCGCAGGATCGGCAGGATGTAGTCCTGGTCGTGCTGCACGGAGAAGTGCGCCAGCTTCGGGTCGGCCGGCCCGTCGTCGTAGCTGAACAGCGAGCGCGAGAAGTCCGAGGCACCGATGGGCTGGCGCAGGAAGTCCAGGCCGATGCCGCGGCGCGGGTCGAACAGCTTGGTCATGATCGCGTCCCGCTGCGGCGAGTTGGCGATCAGCCAGGCCGACGAGTCGGTGAACGACGCGCCGAACCCGGAGATGGACTGGTATCTCCTGGTCTGGTCAATGCTGATGGTCTGGCTGCCGGCCGCGCCGCGGCCGAAGGCAGTGCCCGGCATCGGCGTCAGCAACCGGCTCTGGTCCGCGGTGGTCTCCCACACCGACACCGCCGTCCAGGGCGAAGCGTCGGCGGTGACCGCCAAGGGTGCGGTGAGCGCGAGTGTCGCGGCGACGGCCGCCACGACGGTGGCACGGGACGTCATCGGCCCCTCCCGAGGTCCTGAAACAAAATGGAACAGAACTGGAACAATTGCCGGCGCGGACAGCAAAGCAGTCGCTCCTCGGCACTGTCAACGCCGTGTGAACCGGGTGTTCACAAATGTGTGCCCTGAATCGGAGCGCGGAGTTAGACTGCCGAAATGAAACACGGGGCTGAAACAAATGGCTAGGCGCGGCGGGGGGCGGGCCACCGTGCGGGACATCGCGGCCGACGCCGGGGTGTCCATCGCGACCGTCTCACGCGTGCTCAACGACAGCGAGGACGTCGCGCCGCCCACCCGCGACCTGGTGCTGGCGGCCATCGAGCGCCTCGGCGGGCTCGCCCCCGTGCCGCGCGCCCGCCGCAACCGGATCGCCGAGGGCGCGGTGTACGTGCACTGCCCGTACGTGCTCAGCGACTACTTCGGACTGATCGTGTCCTCGGTGGCCGAGACCCTCGACCTGCACGGCCGACGCCTGCTGCTCAACGCCGGTGAAGCCGCCCAGCGCAAGGCCGTGCTGCCCGGACTGTCGCTGATGAGCGGCGTCGCCGGCGCCATCATGCTGCTGCCGCCCGAGCCCAGTGAGCAGCTGCTGGCCCTGCGCGGCTCCGGTTTTCCCTTTGTCGTCATCGATCCCCGCACCAACCTGCCCCGGGACATCGCCGCCGTCTCCGCCGCCCATTTCACCGGCGCCCGGCGGCTCACCCAGCACCTGCTGGAGCTCGGGCACCGCCGCATCGGCATCATCGCCGGCCCCGGCAACTGGCTGGCCGCCGACGCCCGCCGCGCCGGCCACGCCGCCGCGCTGGCCGAGGTCGGCGTGCTCACCCCGCCCGCGTTGATCCGCAGCGGCGAACCCACCACCGAGGAGGGTTTCCGGCTGGCCACCGAGCTTCTCGGCCTGCCCGACCGGCCGACCGCGCTGATCGGCTTCAACGACAAGATGGCCGTCGGCGCCATGTCCGCCGCCGCCCGCCTGGGACTGCGCGTGCCACAGGACCTGTCGGTCGCCGGCTTCGACGACATCGACCTCGCCCGTGCCACGCGGCCTCTGCTCACCACCGTGCGGCAGCCGTTGGAGGAGATGGGGCGGATGGCCGTCACCCTGCTCATGCGGCTGCTGGAACGGCATCAGCTGGAGGCGCTGCACGTGGAGCTGGCCACGGAGTTGATAGTGCGCGACTCGACGGCGCCGCCGGCGGCCTGACGGGCGGTGGAGTCCCGACCGCCCCTCGCGGGTCGGGACCCCGCCCTCAACCGTGTCCTAAGTGGACGGCCGGTCGACGAAGCGGCCGTTGCCCAGCGGCCAGCGGGTGGACCAGGTCTCGATGTCCTGCTCGGGCACGCCGGCCGTCCACAGCACGGCCTGCCGGACCAGCTGTCGGAACCAGGGATTGCCCCAGGCGCGGGGATCGTGGCCCAGCGCCGTGTAGCAGACCCGGCCTTGCCCGTGCTCCCGCACGTACGCGATGGGCTGCGGCCCGGCCGGGGTGTCCCGCTCGGCCAACACCTCGATGTCGGGCCGGCAGTCGATCAGGTAGTACTCGTCGTCGATGGCGAAGTCGCCGAGGTGGCGGGTGACCGGGTGTCCGGCCTTGACCCGCACCTCGAACCGGCCCTCGGAGCCGGCGTCGCCGTGCGAGAGGTAGCGAGAGCCGACCAGGTCGACACCGGCGCGGTCCGCCTCGATGCCGCCGGGGCCGAAGCCGAACAGGTTGCTGGCGTGGATGGCGACCAGGCCCTTGCCGGCGGCCACCAGGTCGGAGAGCGCCTGCTGCTCGGCCGGGTCGAACCGCGGCCCGGACAGGTACAACACATAGACGTCGGCCTCGGCGGTGGCGGGCATGGGATCGGCGAAGCGGTGCACGCCGACGCCCCGCGCCGCCGGCAGCCCGGCCTCGGTGACGATCTCCTGCAGCGCCAGTGCGGCGCCGATCAGGTCGTGGTGCAGATCGGTCCCGTCGACGAGCACCAGCGTGGACGGGATGGCGCGCAGCTTCACAGCCACCGACGCTACCGAGAATGGGCGGCGTCGACAATACAAAGGTAAGTCCAGAGCCATACCAGTTGAACCAAGGCGGGCCGTGGGCTACCGTCGGTGCGGTGCCGACCACGATCCTGACCAGTCACCTCGGCTACGACTCCGCCGGCAGCAAGAAGGCCGTGCTGCTGCACACCGAACCCACCGAGATTCGCTCGGCAGCGTTGGTGGGCGCGGACGGCACGCGGCTGGAGCTGACGCCGGGTCCCGAGGTGACCGTGGACCGCTGGTCGGTCGGCTCCTTCCGCCGTCTCGACTTCAGCAGCGCCCGCGAGCCAGGCACGTACCAGGTCGAGATCGGGACGGCGGAAGGACTTCAGCGCTCGCTGCCGTTCGCCGTCGCCGACAAGGCCGTGCCGGCCACCGCGATGTCCGACTGCGTCAACTACTTCCGCGCGGTCCGCTCCACCGGCGAGATCGACCGCAAGGACCGCGCCGCCCGCTTCTACGACGACGACTCGGGCCGCACGGTCGACGCCCGCGGCGGCTGGCTGGACGCCTCCGGCGACTTCAGCAAGTTCCTCAGCCACCTCACGTACACGCGGATGATGAGCCCGCAGCAGATCCCGTTGTGCGCGTGGGCCTTCTTCGCCGCCCGGGACAACCTGCGCGCCACCGACCCGGCCCTGTCCGACGCGCTGGGGGCGAAGCTGCGGGACGAGGGCCTGCACGGCGCCGACTTCCTGGTTCGCTTCCAGGCGCCCGAGGGCTACTTCTACACCGGCATCTTCGACGCGCTGACCAAGAACCTCGACGAGCGCGTGATCAACGCTCCGCTCCAGGACAGCGTCCGCACCCAGCGCTGGCAGGCCGCCTTCCGTCACGGCGGGGGTCTGGCCGTCGCCGCCTTGGCCCGGGCCTCGATGTCCGAGGTCAGCGGCGACTTCACCCAGGCCGAGTACCTGCGGACGGCCCGCCGCGGCTTCGATCACCTGCGGGAGCACAACACCGAGTACAGCTTCGACGGCACCGAGAGCGTCATCGACGACTACTGCGCCCTGCTGGCCGCCGCGGAGCTGGTCAATGCCGGTGAAAGCCTGGTGTCGGCGGCGGAATCCCGGGCCACGTCGCTGATCTCCCGCTACACCAACGGTCCCGGCTTCGGCTACCTCGTCGGCGACGTCGAGGGCCGGCCGTTCTTCCACGCCGCCGAGCCGGGCCTGCCGATCATCGCGTTGCTCCGCTTCGCCGAGGTCTGCCCCGACTCCCCGGTCGCCGCCCAGGCCCGCGTCACCGCGCTGGCGCTGGCCCGGGATGCCGTGCGCCTCAACGAGGAAGTGGACAACCCGTTCGGCGTCAACCGGCAGTACGTGCAGCCCAAGGGGGAGGAACCGCGCACCAGCTTCTTCTTCCCGCACGGCAACGAGACCGGCTACTGGTGGCAGGGCGAGAACGCCGGCATCTGCTCCGCCGCCTACGCCGCCCTGGTCACCGCCGCCCAGCCCGAGTGCGACGACGAACTGCGTGAGCGCCTTCAGGTGCTGGCCGACGACCAGGTGCACTGGGTGCTCGGCCTGAACCCGTTCGACAGCTGCATGTTGCAGGGCCGGGGCCGCAACACCCCCGAGTACCACGCCATCTTCAAGAACGTGCCCGGCGGCATCCTCAACGGCATCACCGCCGGGTTCGCCGACGAGCACGACATCGACTTCATGCCGCCCGCCCCGGTGGCCGCCGGCAATGCGTGGCGCTGGGCCGAGCAGTGGATCCCGCACTCCGCCTGGTTCCTGCTGGCGGCGTCCCTGCTGCGGTGATCAGTGTTGGGGCGTAAGCATTCGTAGCGCGAGGACCACACCGCCGGCCACCGGCGGCACGTCCAGCAGTCGCAGCGACAGCGAGGGGTAGAAGTCGGCCAGCCGGGCCCGGAACCGCTCGGCCAGGCGCGGCTGGTTGACGATCACGCTGCCCGCCGCCACCACCGTGTCGCCGACCGCGCCGCGGGCGATCAGCTGACACACCAACAGCTTCAGGCCTCGGGCCGCCTCGTCGACCACCCGCGCCGCCAACGTCGAACCCCCGTGGGCCGCCTCGAACACCGCCGCCGCGCCCGGACCCCAGTTCTCCGGCGTCGGCACATCGTTGACCGCCCGCGCCAGGGCCGGCGGGTCCGGGACCGCGTAGTGCTCCAGCAGCGCCCGCATCAGGCCGTCATCCGGCCGGCGATCGTCGTACGCCGCCAGGGCCGCCTTCGTCGCCTCCCGGACAATGGCCGGCGCACTCGCTTCGTCGCCGAGCACCCATCCCCAGCCACCCGCGTACAGCGCCGTGCCGTTGGCGTCCGCGCCGAGGGCGATGGAGCCCGTGCCGGCGATCACGCCGATGCCGCGCTCCAGTCCCGCCGCCGGCACCAGCAGCTGCGCGTCGTTGACCACCGTCGCCCGCACCCCAAGGGCCCCAAGCGCTTCCGCCAGCTCGTGGCAGTGCTGCTGCGTGTCGCACCCCTGCGCCCCGATGCCCGCGGCGACGATCTCGTCCTCCTCCGGCACCGCCAGCGACAGCACCGACCGCAGCCACCGCGCCGCCGCCCCCACCGGCGTCGCCGACCACGCGTCCGCCGGCCACTGGTGGTCGCCCACCACCTTCCCGTCCAGCGTCGCGACCCGCACCGCGACCTTCGTGCCTCCGACGTCGACCCCGACCACAACTCTCATAGTCCCGGCACCTTGATGTCGTTGTTGTGGAACACGAATTCCTCGATGGCCACGCCGCGGAGGGCGGCGACGGCCTCGACCAGGATCTGCACGACCACGATCTGGGCGATGGCGGCCTGTGCGGGAGACAGGGCCGGCAGGCGCACGGTGTGCACGAGCGGGCCGGCGTCGATGTCCTCGCTGGTCACGAGGATCGTCGGATGACCGGCCGCGGCCAGCGTCTCCGCGGCGGCGAGCTCGCGGTCGCCGCCGAACAGCACGTGCACGCCGCCACCCGCGGACTCCATGGAGCCGTGCAGGTACTGGCGGGTGCTCATGCCCGTGGACGGAATGCGCGCCACCTCACGGAACAGCAGCGCGCCGGCCTCGGCCGACCCCACGAACGGCCCCGCCCCGACGAAGTCCGCCGACGTCGCCGCGGCGAACAACGGGGCCAGCGCACGGATCCGCGGCCCCTGGTCGCGGTCGATGGTCGCCACCACGTCGCCGATGCACGCCCAACCGTCGTCGATCTTGCCTCCGTGCCAGGCGTCGGCGATCAGCCCCAGCGCCGCCACCGTGGCCGTGAAGCCGATGGTGGAGGCGTAGCTGTCGGCGATGTTGCCCAGATCGACCAGGCCCGACGCGAGGTCCGCGATCGGCGACGGCACCACGTTGACCACCGCGTACCGCTTGGCGAACGGGATCGTCTCCAGTACCGCCAGAGTCTCCGCGCTGCGCCCGCTCTGCGACACCCCGAACACCGGATGCGTGCTCGGCGGGAACGGCAGCGGATGGTCACCCGCCCCCAGCCGCCACGAGTGGATCCCCCGCGACCGCAGCGCCCACACCGGCGCACACGCCGCCGCCAGGCTCGCCCCGATCCCCACGAACACCGGTCCAGGACCGGAAAAACGACCCCCAGAGGCCAGCTCCGCCACCGAGCCGGCCAGACGGTCGACCGCCGCCGCCAGGTCCGCCGCCTGAGTGGCGCGGGCCCGCGTGTAGGCGATGAAGCCGTCGATCATGTCTGCTCCGTTCCTGCATTTCTCGTGAAGGACGTGCGCAGCCGGTAGCGGTCGCCCGCGTACCGGATGGTGGAGGACAGCAGCGGGCGGCCGGAGCGGTCCCGGACCACCTGGCGCATCTGCAGGATGGGCGTGGCCTCCGGCACGTCCAGGTGCTCGGCGACGGCCGCGGTGGCCGGGCGGGCCTCGATGGTGGTGTCGGCCTGGGCCAGCTGGAAACCGCGGCCGGAGACGATCTCGTAGAGGGACGCGGTGGTGAAGTCCAGCCGGCCGAAGTCCTCAGCGACGTCGGTGGGCAGCACGGACTCGTCCACGGCGATGGGCACGCCGTCGAGCAGGCGGACGCGGTCGAGGCGGAACAGCGGGGTGCCGGGCGCGATCTGGAAGGCCTCGGCCTCGTCAAAGCTGGCCGGGGCGGCCGCGGCGCGGAGCACGGTGGACGTGGGCGCCAGACCCATCCGGCGGGCGGTCTCGGAGAACGACTCCAGGGTGTTGGGCCAGTCGCCGCGCTCGGGTGAGGTGACGTACCAGCCGCGGCCGTGGGCCGAGCGCAGCACACCCTCGTCGACCAGCGCGGACAGGGCCTTGCGCAGCGTCACCCGGGAGATGGCCAGCTGCTGGCAGAGGTCCCGCTCCGGTGGCAGCCGCGCGCCGGGGCGCAGCTCGCCGTCCGCGATCCGCGTGCGCAGCAGCGACGCCGCCTGCGTCCACAGCGGCTCCGGGTAGGCGGCGGGCAGCACCGGCTGTTCGGCGGTCACACGGGCCCCTGCATCGGCTGTACCTCCTGTCGGCGGGTGACCAGAATACCAAGTGGTATTACTTTGGTCTTGTATCGGTCTGCTCGATGAGGCGATCGAACGCGGAATTCAGCTCCTCGTCGACCGAGCGCAACCGGGGCTCCTCGTCGTGGTGGGCGACCAGTTCCCGGGCGCCCTCCGCGAACGACACCGCCGGCGCGAAGTCCGGCACCAGGGACCGCAGCTTGCCGGTGTCGAAGAACATCGAGTGCCGGAAGTCCTCCTGGAGCACGTCCCGCCAGCCCGGCAGCACCTCGGCGATGGTCTCGCTGGACCGGTGCCGCAGCGCCGGTTCCCGCACGCCGGCGGCGGACGCCAGCTCCAGGTGGATCTGGTCCCAGGTCAGGATGTCCCCGGAGACCACGTTCACGCTCTCGCCGACGGCGTGCCCGTTGCCCAGCAGCGGCACGAAGGCCCGCGCGAAATCCCGGGAGTGCATCAACGTCCACAGCGAGGTGCCGTCGCCGTGCACGACGACGGGCTTGCCGGCCCGCATCCGGTCGATCGCGGTCCAGCCGGCCAGCACCGGCACCACGGTCCGGTCGTAGACGTGCGCCGGCCGGATGATCGTCAGCGGGAAGCCGCTGTCCCGGAAAGCGTTCTCCAGGAACACCTCGCACGTGATCTTGCCGCGGGGATAGCCGAACACCGGCTGCCGGCGCGGCGTCGACTCGGTCACCGGCAGCTGCGGCACCGGCCTAGCGAACACCGAGCAGGTGCTGATGAACACGTACTGCCCGGTGCGCCCGGCGAAGACCTCCGGATGCGCACGAACATCGTCGACCGTGAAGCCGACCCAGTTCACGACCGCGTCGAAGTCCTCGTCGTCCAGGGCGTGCCGCAGCTGCTCGGCGTCCCGGACGTCGGCCCGCAGCGCGCGGACCCCGGGCGGCGGCTGCCGCTTCGGTTCGGTGCGCGTGACGACGGTGACGTCCAGACCGGAGGCCACCGCCTCGTCCGCGCAGGCGGAGCCGATCATGCCGGCCCCGCCCAGGAACAGCACCTTCATCGCGCCCCCAACGAGAGCCCGTTGCCGACCAGGTGGTCATAGCTGCGTTGCAGCGCCTCGAACGTGTCGATGTGCAGCCGTTCCAGCTCGACGATGTGCCAGCGCAGCCCGGACGGCACGGACAGCGTTGTGCGCCAGTCGATCCGACCCTCGCCGATCGGCACCATCACGTCGTCTTCGTAGCTGAGGGCCGGCCCGTCCTTGATGTGGATGAACCGAACGCGGTCGCCGAGCCGGGTCAGGATCTCGGCCGGATCGGCGCCGCCGAGGACCGCCCAGTACGCGTCGAGCTCCAGCAGCACCCGCTCGTCCATCGATGCCAACAACAGGTCGTAGGCCTGCACGCCGTCGAAGAACTGGGAGAACTCGGCGAAGTGGTTGTGGTAGGCGATCTTCATGCCCCGGGCGGCGGCGTGCTCGGCCGCCACGTTCACCCGCTGCACGCCGCGCTTGATCGCGTCCGGCGAGTCGAACTCCTCCCGTTCCATGCTCCACACCAGGACCTCGGCGCCCAGCTCCTGGTTCTGGTCCAGGATGGACTCCGCGTCCGGGCCGGCCGGGAACGGCACGTGCGCGCTCGTCACGGCCAGCCCGGCCGCGTCCAGCGCGCCCCGTACCCGCGCCGGACCGAAGTGCTCGACCAGGCCGTAGGTCTCGACGCCCCGGTAGCCGATCTCGGCCAGCCGGGCCAACGTGCCGTCGAGATCGGCGCGGGCCTGATCGAGCACCGTGTACGCCATGACGGCGAGATCGGCGGTCACGCCGGCTTCAGCCTCAGCGCCACCACCACGTTGGGCACCGCGGTGAAGTAGGGGCTGTTCTCGTCGGGGAAGCCGGTCACCTTGGCGGTGCTCCAGCTGCTGTAGGAACCCCAGTAGAACATGGGGATCCACGGCAGCTTCTCCACGAACACCTTCTCGATCTTGTCCAGGATCTGCTGCCGCTGCTCGTCGGTGGTGGCCAGGGGGTACTGCTTGAACAGCTCGGCCGCCTCGTCGTCCTTGAACCGCTCGATGTTCTGGAACGAGGGCGTGGACTGGCCGATCGGGTAGTACAGGTTGGGGTTGATGGTGTCGTTGTAGAACGAGAACGCCCGCGGCGTCGGGCTCACCGGATAGCCCATGGTGGAGTCGAAGTCGCCCTTGGCCGTGCGCGGGTTGATGTCGTCCACGGTGGTGGTGTCGATGTTCAACTTGATGCCGATGTCCTTGAGCTGCGACACCAGCACCTGCACGCGCGCGGCGATCTCGGTGTAGGAGGCCGGGAAGCTGCAGCTGAACTCGACCCGCTTGCCGCCCTTGGCGTAGTAGCCGTCGCTCGCCTTGGCGTAGCCGGCGGCCTCCAGGGTCTGCATGGCCTTGTTCTTGTCCTCGACGAAGCCGACCCCGTCGTAGGCCTTGGCCACCGAGGACTTGTAGGTCGGCAGCGGCAGGCCGGTGACGCTGGTCGCCGGCTGCTCGCCGCTGGCCGCGGCCACCTGCTTGCGGTTCACGCCGAGGCTGATCGCCTTGCGCACCGCGATGTCCGACAGCGGCCAGCGCTCCAGGTTCGGGATGAGGCCGTCGGTGCCGGCCCGCGGCGCCCAGAAGTGGTAGTTCTTGTTCTTGGACGTGAAGGTCTTGTCCGCGTTGGCGATGTAGGCGCCGGCCCAGTCGGCCTGGCCCTGCACCATCGCGTTGGTGATGGTGGAGTTGTCCTTGTACGGCACGAAGCGGATCGCCGCGATGGCCGCCTTGGTCTGCCAGTAGTCGTCGTTGCGGGTCAGCAGCAGGCTCTGCGGCGAGAACGTGCCGATCTTGAACGCGCCGGTGCCGACCGGGTTCGGGTCCTGGTAGGTGGTGGGGTCCTTGACCGACTCCCACAGGTGCTTGGCCACGATCGGCGCCGACACGATGCTCGGGAACAGCTGTTGCGACGGGTCCTTGAAGGTGAACACGACCTTGTTCGGCGCCGGCGAGCTGACCTCGTTGTCGGGCACGCCCTGCAGGTTCAGCGCCGGGTACTTCTTCAGCATCTGGTAGGAGAACACCACGTCATCGGCCGAGAACGGCTTGCCGTCGGACCACTTCACGTTGTCCTGCAACGTGACCGTGAACGTCTTGTTGTCGTCCGACCACTCCCAGGACTTGGCCAGCCACGGGATGTCCTTGCCGATGTCGGCGGTGTTGATCTGCACCAGCGGCTCGTAGATGAAGGAGCCGTTGTAGGTCACGCCGAGGGCGGTGTTCTCCAGGAACGGGTTGAACACCTGGGTGAGGTTGTCGGACTGGCCCGCGACGGTGACGGTCAGGCCGTTGGCCGACGACGACGAGCCGCCGGGCGAGCAGGCGGCCAGCGCGAGGCCGCCGGCGGTGGCGAGCATGCCCGCCAACAGGTTCCTTCTGGTGAGCTGAACCGGGGTGGTCACTGCGCATCGGGCCTTTCTGACGCGGCGGGCTCAGGGTTGTCCGCGTACAGCCAGCACCGTGCGGTGTGGCCGTCGGCGAGTTCGAAGGGCGGCGGTTTTTCTTCCCTGCAGCGGGCCATGGCGAAGGGGCAGCGCGGGTGGAACCGGCAGCCGCTGGGCGGGGAGATCAGGCTCGGCGGCTGCCCGATGTCCTTGACCCGCTTGACATCCGTGCGGGACGGATCGGGCGCGGAGGAGATCAGCAGCTGCGTGTACGGGTGCGCGGCCTGCTGGGTGACGGTCTCCGACGGGCCGGTCTCCACGATCTCGCCGGCGTACATCACGGCGGTGTCGGCGGCGAAGTAGCGGGCCGAGGCGATGTCGTGGGTGACGTAGAGCATGGCCACGTCACGCTCCTCGGTCAAGCGCCGCAACAGGTTGAGGATGCCCAGCCGGATCGAGACGTCCAAACTGGACACCGGCTCGTCGGCCAGGAACACCTCGGGGCTCGCCGCCAGCGCGCGGGCGATGGAGACCCGCTGGAGCTGGCCGCCGGACAGCTCGTGCGGGAACTTCTGGGTGAACTGCCGTGGCGGCGCCAGATTGGTCTGGGTCAGCAGGTCGTCGATCACGGCCAGCTGCTCGTCACCGCCCTTGCCGGCGTGGTGGATGGACACCGCGCGGCGCAGCGTGCTGGCGATCGAGGCGACCGGGTTGAACGAGGCGAACGGGTCCTGGAGGATCAGCTGCACCTTGCTGACGTGCTCGCGGAACGCCTTGCCCTTGGTGGCCTGCACGGGGTTTCCGTGCAGCCGGATCTCGCCGCTGGTCAGCGGGTAGAGCTGGGCCAGCAGGCGGGCCAGGGTGGACTTTCCCGAGCCGGATTCGCCGACCAGGGCGGTGATCCGGCCCGAGTAGAGCTTCAGCGACACGTTGTCCACGGCGTGCACGACCCGCCCCGCGCCCCGCTTGACCAGGCCGCGCACCGGGAAGTGCTTCGTGACGTCGACGGCCTCCAACACCGGTGCGGTCATGCGCTCTCACCCATCTTCACGACGTGGTCGTCGGAGTACAGCAGGCAGGCGGCCGAGGACGCCCCGATCTGGTACAGCCGCGGCTCGTGCTCGGCGCAGGCGTCGAAGGCGGCCGGACAGCGGGGCCGGAACGAGCAGCCGCTGGGCAGCCGGCGCAGGTCCGGCGGCGAGCCGGGAATGCCCGACAGCTCCTTCTTCGGCCCGCTCAGCGTCGGGAACGACTCCAGCAGGCCACGGCTGTACGGGTGCTGCGGCCGCTCGTGGAAGTCCTGTGCGGCAGCCATTTCCACGATCTTTCCGCCGTACATCACGGCGATCGTGTCGGACATCTCGATCAGCAGCGACAGGTCGTGGGTGATGAAGATGACCGAGAAGCCCAGCCGGTCCTTGAGCTCCATGATCTTGTCGATGATCTGCCGCTGGATCACCACGTCCAGCGCGGTGGTCGGCTCGTCCATGACGATGATCTCCGGGTCGAGCGCCAGCCCGACCGCGATCATCGCCCGCTGCCGCATGCCGCCGGACAGCTCGTGCGGGTAGGAGCCGGCGCGGTCGGCGGGAATGCCCACGATGCCCAGGAGTTCCACCACCCGGGCGGCTCGTTCCGGTGCGGCCATGCCGGGCCGGTGGGCCACCAGGGCGTCCTCGATCTGCTCGCCGACACGCATGATCGGGTTGAGCGCGTGCATCGCCGACTGGAAGACGATGGACAGCTCCTCCCAGCGGAAGGCCCGCAGCTGCTCGTCGTCCATGGCCAGCACGTCTACAGTGGACCTGTCCGCGTTGGTGTAGCGGATCTCGCCCTGCGGGATGTCGGCCGGCGGCTTGTGCAGCCGGGTGATGGCATAGGCCAGAGTGGACTTTCCGGAGCCGGACTCGCCGGCGATCCCGAGGACTTCCCCCCGCCTCAAGGTGAACGACACGTCGTCGACGGCGGTGGTGGCGCCGTAGTTCACCTTGAGGCCGCGGACGTCCAGTACGACGTCCGTGCTGTCGGCCGTGAACGGCGCGCCCGCGGGCCGCGGCTGCCGGTCGCCGGAAAGCCTGACCCGCTTGGTTCGGCGACGGGAAACCTGGGCCCGCTGCGCCTTCAAGGTGGCGATGCCGGCCTGTCGCAGCCGCGGGTTGATGAACTCGTCGATGCCGAAGTTGACCAGCGACAGCGCGGTGCCGATGAGCGCGATGGCCAGCCCGGCCGGCACGAACCACCACCAGGAGCCGGTGAGCAGTGCGCTGTCGGCCTGCGCCCAGTACAGGATCGTGCCCCACGACCACTGCGTGACGTCGGTCAGGCCGAGGAACGCCAGGCTGGCCTGGGTCAGGATGGCCGCGGTCACCGTGCCCAGGAAGGCCGCGGCGATCACCGCGAGCTGGTTGGGCAGGATGTCCCGCAGGATGATCTTCGACGTGCGCTCGCCGGTGGCCCGCGCCGCCTCCACGAAATCCCGCTTGCGCAGGGACAATGTCTGGGCTCGTAGCACCCGGGCGCCCCAGGCCCAGCCGGTCAGCGAGATCACCAGGATGATGCCCAGCGAGCCGCTGTGCGGGATGTAGGCGGCCAGGATGATGGTCAGCGGCAGGCCCGGCAGCACCAGGAACACATTGGCCAGCAACGACAACAGCTCGTCGCTCGTGCCGCCGAGATAGCCGGCGGTGATGCCGACCAGCACCGACAGGACGGTGGTGATCACCGCCGAGCCCAGCCCGACCAGCATCGACGCCTGCGCGCCGTAGAGCACCTGGGACAGGATGTCCTGGCCGTTCTGGGTGGTGCCCAGCCAGTGGTCGAAGGACGGCGCAGCGGTGGCCGCGTCGCTGACCGCCGACGGGTCGTACGGCGCGATCCAGGGTCCGATCACCGCCAGCACGACAAAAACGAGCGTGATGATCACGCCGGTCAGGGTCAGCGGGGCGCGCAGCGCGCGCAGCCACAGCCGGCCCGCCTCGGGCTCGATGGGCTCGGTCGTCTCGGCGAGGACCGCGGGTTGCATGGCCATGATCAGCCCTCCCTCGTCCTCGGGTCGAGGAACACGTAGACGACGTCCGCGAGCAGGTTGGCCACCAGCACCATGATCGTGATCAGCAGGAAGATGGCCGACATCAGCGGGTAGTCCGCGGCCTGCGCCGCCTTGAACAGCGTGGTGCCGAGGCCGGGGTAGTTGAAGACCACCTCGGTGACGATGGAGCCGCCGATCACGAAGCCCAGCGACATCGCGAAACCCGACAGTGACGGCAGCATCGCGTTGCGGGCCGCGTATTTGTACATGACCCGGCGCCGGGACAGGCCCTTGGCCTCGGCCAGCCGCACGTAGTCCTCGGACAGCGTGGTCACCATCATGTTGCGCATGCTGATCAGCCAGCCGCCGACCGAGGTGATCACGATGGTCGCCGCCGGCAGCACCGCGTAGTACAGCGCGCTGGCGATGAAGTCGCCGCTGAAGCCGATGGTGGTGTCGACCGAGTAGCCGCCGGACAGCGGGAACCAGTTCAGCGTGATCGAGAAGACCAGCACGATGATGATGGCGAACCAGAAGTACGGGATGGACGACAGGAACGTGGTCACCGGTATCAGCGAATCCAGCCAGGTGCCGCGTTTCCAGCCGGCCAGGATGCCCAGGCCGGTGCCGATCACGAAACCCAGGATGGTGCAGGCCGTGATCAGGCCCAGCGTCCAGAACATGCTCTGGCCCAGCACCGTGCCCACGTCGGTCGGGTAGTAGGCGTAGGAGATGCCGAAGTCGCCGGTCAGGATGCTGTGCCAGTAGTTGAGGTACTGGGTCCACAGGCTGGCGTCCGGCTGTCCGAACAGGACCCGCAGGGCCTGGATGGCCGCCGGCCCGAGCTTGCCGTGGAACTGGTTGATCAGGTGCTCGGCCGGGTCGCCCGGCATGACCCGGGGGATCAGGAAGTTCAGGCTGATCGCGACCCAGGCCGTGAGCAGGTAGAAGCCGAGCTTCCTGAGCACGGTGCGCATGGCTCGGCTCCCTTCACGCCCTGACGGACGACGTACCAGATGCATACCACGGCATACCAGAGTGGACAGACGGCACGGTACTGTCTAGCGGCTGAACAGAGTAGTGACGGTATGAAACCGTGATGAGAGCATCCTGGGCAGGGTTCCGGCGTGCGACAGGTCACCAATCCACCGCATACCACTTCAAACCACTCGGAGACGAGCATGAGATTCAGCCAGCTGGTCGGACCGCGCACGTCCGAGGTCGTCGAGCGGCCCGATCCCACGCCGGCCGACCACCAGGTGCTGGTCGAGGTGCTGGCCTGCGGTGTCTGCACGTCGGACCTCTCGGCCTGGCGCGACCACGATCCGAGCGCGGCGCCGATGCGTCTCGGCCACGAGATCGCCGGGCGAGTGGCCGCCGTCGGCTCCGAGGCGACCCGGTGGAACGTCGGCGACCTCGTCACCGGGCTCGGCGGCGAGGGCTTCGCGTCACTGGCCGTAATGGACAGTGCCGCGCTGCTGCCCGTTCCGCCCGGTGTCGAGCCCGCTCACGCCCTCGGCGAGCCGGTCGCCGTCCTGGAGGAAGCGCTTTCCCGGTCGCCGGTCGCCGCCGGAAGCCGCGCCGCCGTGGTCGGTCTCGGCTTCATGGGGCTGGGTTCTGGTGCAGCTGGCCAAGCGGCATGCCCCCGGTCTGCTCGTCGGCGTCGACCCCGACCCGGCCCGCCGCGCGCGGGCCCTCGCCCTGGGCGCGGACCTCGCCTTCGCGCCCGACGAGGTTCCGGACGAACACCTCGGCACCCGGTTCGACGTGGTGCTGGAGGCCACCGGCGTGACGCCCGGCCTGGCCACCGCCGGCCGCCTGGTCCGGCCGTTCGGCACGCTCAACGTCGTCGGCTACCACCACACCGGCGACGCCAAGATGGACATGGACCTCTGGTACAAGGCCGTCACCGTGGTCAACGGCTTCTGCCCCGACCGCACCCGCACCATCGCCGCCATGGCGGTCGCCCTGGAGCTGATCGCCCAGCGCCGCTTCAGCTACGCCCCGCTGGTCACCCACTGGTACACCCTCGACCAGGTCGACGAGGCCTTCGCCGCGATGGCGGCCGCCGGCCCCGACTTCGTCAAGGGCGTGCTGGTCAACCCGTAGTCCGGCTGAACGACGTGCGCAGGCGGTAGCGCTCGCCGGCATAGCGGATCGTCGACGTGAACAGCGGCTCCTGGCCGGCGTTCAGGGCCAGCTGGTGCATGACGAGGATCGGCTCGCCCGGCTCGATCTCCAGGTGCCGGGCGGTGCGGTCGTCGGCCTTGGTGGCCTCGATGGTCGAGTCCGCCCGCACCGGCTCCACGCCGGCCTCGGCCAGCGCCGCGTACAGGGACCGCTCGCCGAAGTCGAGCGTGGACAGGTACGGGGCCAGCGCCAGGGGCAGGCGGGTCAGGTCGAGGCCGATCGGCATGTTGTTGAGCAGCCGCACCCGTTCCAGCGTGAACAGCTGCGTGCCCGGCGCGATGCCCAGCTGCTCGGCCTGGTCGATGGTCGCCGGATCGACCCGGCTCTGCAGCACCTCGGAGCGCGGTCGCAGGCCCATTCGAGCGGCCGTCTCGGTGAACGACTCCAGGGTGTTGGGCCACTCCTTGCGTGGCTGCACCGCCTGGCTCACGTACCAGCCGCGGCCCCGAGACGCGCTCAGCACGCCTTCCTCGACCAGGTGCCCGAGCGCGCGGCGCAGCGTGACCCGGCTGATGCCCAGCTGCTGGCACAGCTCGCGTTCCGGCGCCAGGCGCATGCCCGGCTTCAGGATCCCGCGCTCGATCTCCCCGCGCACGAGGGTGACCGCCTGGATCCACAGCGGGTCCGGATACCCCGGCAGGACGGCGGACGAGTCGCTCATGCTTCGCGGAACCTCAGGGTCGGTGGCGGAAGATCCAGGATAGCCGGGCCGGAAGTGCCTCTCCAGCAGGCGCGCGGTCTCCGTTCTAGAGTCGGGGACGTGACGATGATCTACGGCTGCATGGGCCTCGGCGGAACCTGGGACGACGCCCCGTACACCGGCGCCGACGTCGACCTCGCCGAGCGGGCGGTGCACGCGGCGCTGGAGATCGGCGTCAGCTGGTTCGACCACGCCGACATCTACCGGGCCGGCAAGGCGGAGCAGGTGTTCGGCGAGGTGCTGCGGCGCGACCCGGGCCTGCGGGAACGGGTCCTGATCCAGACCAAGTGCGGGATCCGGCTGGGCGAGAGCGGCCTGCAGACCTACTACGACCTGTCCAAGCCGGCGATCCTGGAGCGGGTCGACGCCAGCCTGCGGCGGCTGGGTGTGGAGCGGGTGGACGTCCTCCTGCTGCACCGGCCCGACCCGCTGCTGGAGCCGGCCGAGGTCGCCGACGCGTACGGGGAGCTCCGCGCCGCCGGCAAGGTCGGGGCCCTGGGCGTCTCCAACATGTCCGCCGCGCAGATGTCCTTGCTGCAACGGCATCTGGACGAGCCGATCGTGGCCAACCAGCTGGAGATGAGCCTGCACCGGCGGGACTGGGTCGAGTCCGCGGTGCTGGTCAACCACCCCGAGGGCAGCGGCCTGAGCTTCACCGAGGGCACCGTCGAGTACTGCCGCGCCAACGACGTCCGGATCCAGGCGTGGGGCTCCCTGGCCCGGGGCATCTACAGCGGCGCCTCGCGAGCCGCCGCCGACGAGGCCGCGTACGACCTGGTCAACGCCATGGCGACGGAGAAGGGCACCACCGCCGAGGCCATCGTGCTGGCCTGGCTCATGCGCCACCCGGCCCGGATCGAGCCCGTGATCGGCACCGCCAACCCCGACCGCATCCGCGCCTGCGCCGACGCGGAGGCCCAGGCGGCCGCGATGACCGGCGTCGAGTGGTACCGCCTATGGACCGCCGCGCGGGGGCACGCCGTGCCGTGACGCCCCCCGCGTGGGCGGAAAATACGCCGCCGCTCGGGGGAAGGGTGCGCCGTGTCGTTCCCCGGAAGGCGGCCGACCTGGTAGCAACGGGGGCGTGGACTTCGAGACCGTGCGGGCCAAGCTCCGGGCGCATGGGCGGCCGGCCGCGTTCCGCGGCGGGGAGCTGCTGTGCCGCGCGGGCGAGGAGAGCCACGAGGTGCTGCTCATCGAGGCTGGCTCGGTGAAGATCGTGCTGCCCGGCCAGAACGGCGTCGACTCCATCCTCGGCTTCTACGGTCCCGGCGCGGTGCTGGGCGAGATGGGCGTGTTGTCCGGCGCCAGCCGCTCGGCCAGCATCGTCGCCCGCACCCACGGCCGGGCCGTGCACGTCGAGGGACAGCGCTTTCTCGCCCTGGCCGACGAGGACCCCGAGGTGCTGCGCTTCGTCACGGATCTGTTGCGGCACAGGCTGTCCCTGGCCGATCGGCGCCAGGAGTACCGGGCTTCCCTCGACGTGCCGGCCCGGCTGGCGCGGCAGCTGCTCGACCTGGCTCGGGAACTGGGCGAGCGGGCCGGGGCCGGCTGGGTGGTGCGCGGCGTCACGCAGGCGGAGTTGGCCCAGCTCGTGACGGCCTCGCCGAAGTCCGTGGAGTACGGCCTTGCCTTGCTGCGTCAGGAAGGCGTGCTGCTGACCGACCGCCGCTATTACCACATCGTCGACGCCGATGCCCTGGAACGCAAGCTCGCCGACCCGGGCTGGCGACCGGGCTGAACCGCGAGTCCCGCTCTCCAGCAGCTGAATGTCGAGTTCCGGAAACTCGACCCGCGGAGGCGAGAGTTCCATCCGGTTGCCCCGAGAGCGGGACTCGCGGCGGGTTAGGCTTCGACACGGAGTTGTCCGTGGTGATCAGGAGTGTCGAATGCCGTACGTCGCCGATGAAGCGCGCTACCGCGCCATGCCCTACCGCCGCGTTGGCCGCAGCGGCCTGAAGCTGCCGGCGGTCTCGTTGGGGCTGTGGCACAACTTCGGGGGCGTCGACCGGATCGAGACGCAGCGGGCGATCCTGCGCCGCGCGTTCGACCTCGGCGTCACGCACTTCGACCTGGCCAACAACTACGGCCCCCCGCCCGGGTCGGCGGAGGAGAACTTCGGCCGGCTGTTCGCGGACGACCTCAAGCCGTATCGCGACGAGATCCTGGTGTCGACCAAGGCCGGCTACCTGATGTGGGACGGTCCGTACGGCGAGTGGGGCTCCCGCAAGTACCTGGTGTCCAGTTTGGACGCCAGTCTGCGGCGCATGGGCCTGGACTACGTGGATGTCTTCTACCACCACCGGCCGGACCCGGAGACGCCGATCGAGGAGACCATGGGCGCGCTGCACTCCGTTGTGCAGCAAGGAAAGGCGCTCTACGTCGGCGTGTCGAACTACTCGGCGGAGCAGACCCGAGAGGCGGCGGCGGTGCTGAAGGAGCTGGGCACGCCGCTGCTGATCCACCAGCCGTCGTACTCGATGGTGAACCGCTGGGTGGAGGACGGCCTGCTCGACGTGCTGGACGAGGCGGGCGCCGGCTCGATCGCCTTCTCGCCGCTGGCCCAGGGCCTGCTGACCGGCCGGTACCTCAACGGCATCCCGGCCGACTCGCGCGCGGCCGGCGACAGCCCCTTCCTGACGAGCGAAGGCGTCGAGCGGCAGCTGGACCGGGTGCGGGCGCTGAACGACGTGGCCCAGGGCCGTGGTCAGACGCTGGCGCAGATGGCCATCGCCTGGGTGCTGCGCGGCGGCCGCGTGACCTCGGCGCTGGTCGGCGCGAGCAGCGTCCGGCAGATCGAGGACAGCGTGGGCGCGGCGGCCAACCTGGACTTCAGCGACGAGGAACTCGCCCTGATCGAGAAGCTGCTGGCGTAGCTGAGGCCTGTGGTGTCGAGTCTGCTGCCCGTTCGGCCGGGCAGCAGGCCCGCCATCGATCAGCCCGATTGCCGTGCGTAGTGGCCGGCCAGGAGAAACAGACCCTGCCGGCGCAGCCGCGAGGCCGGCGCGTTGACGGAGCTCAGCGCCCGGTCGACCGGGCGAACGCCGCCGATGTGGCGGGTGTACGAGCGTTGCTCGGCATACTCGGCCCGACCGGCCTTTCCGGACAGCGAGCCGGGCCGGACGCGGAAGGCGGCCAGGCTGTCGGCCATGCCGTGGAAGCCGCCGTGGTCGAGCATCCGCAGCCACAGGTCGAGGTCCATCGGGAAGCTCAGCCGGCCGTCGAAGCCGCCGACGGCCTCGAAGTGCTCCCGCCGGAACAGCACCGACCCGGGCTCGCCGACCGGATTTCCGCCGTCACGCACGATCCGCCGGGCCACCGCCGTCCGATCGTGCCGGCCGATCAGTCCGCGCAGCCCGCGCCCGGCGACCAGCCTGCGGCCGGTGTCGTCGACGAAATCACGCCGGCAGGCGGTCAGCGACAGATCGTGCCGGCCGATTAGCGCCTGATGTTGTAACCGCAAACAATCGGGTCGGAGAAGATCGTCCGCGCACAGAAGTTTCACCAGCGGCGCGCGGCTGTAATGGACGGCCAGGTTCCAGTTCTCGGCCAGTGGGAGAACCCGGGGGTTCCGTATCACCCGTACGCGGTAATCGTCGAATGAATGTGCAACAACTTCGGTGCGGTCGGTCGACGCGTTGTCGAGGACTAGCAGCTCGAAGTCGCCGAAATTCTGCGCCAGCACGCTGCGCATCGTCGCGCCAAGGAAGCGTTCCGCCTGGTAGGCGGGCACGCAGACGGAAACGGCAGGCGTCGCGGCCCTCATCGCGCCCTCACATCCGCGGTATCGGCTTCCCGGCCCAGACGTTACCTCCGATCGCCGGCACTCTTGACGTGAACAGGGTCACAACCGTCGTCAGCTGGGGTTAATGGCCGGGCGAGCTGGGGGTTCATTCCGCGTTCACGCGTCCGATCCGGTAGTTACTTAACGTCACCTCTGGACGTCACGTTCACTCGTCAGCATTATTCGGGACATGCCGTCCGAAACCCGTTCGTCGAGGCAGGCACTCAGACCATGACGCGTACTGAACGCCCCACCGTGACCATCGTCGTCCCGGCCCGAAACGAGGCCCGCAACCTGGAGCGGGTGCTGCCCGAGTTACCCGACGTGCACGAGGTCGTCCTGGTCGACGGGGACTCGGTCGACGACACCGTGGCGACCTCGCGCCGGCTGTTACCCGGCATCAGGGTCGTGCGGCAGACACGGCGCGGCAAGGGCAACGCGCTGGCCTGCGGCTTCCTCGCCGCCACCGGCGACGTGATCGTCATGTTCGACGCAGACGGCTCGGCCGACCCGGCGGAGATCCCGGACTTCCTGGCCGCGCTGACCGCCGGCGCCGACTTCGCCAAGGGCACCCGCTACGGCGCGGCCGGCGGCAGCGAGGACATCACGCCGCTGCGCAACCTGGGCAACGCCGGCCTCAACGGCATGTCCAACGTGCTGTTCCGGACCCGGTTCTCCGACCTGTGCTACGGCTACAACGCCTTCTGGCGGGACATCGTGCCGGTGCTGGACCTGCCGGCCGTCGAGCGCGTGGCGCGGGGCGACGGCCTGCTGTGGGGCGACGGCTTCGAGATCGAGACGGTGATCAGCTGCCGGGTCGTCGCCGCCGGACTGACGATCACCGAGGTGCCCAGCGTGGAGCGCCGCCGCATCCACGGCGAGAGCAACCTGCGCACCTTCAGCGACGGCTTCCGGGTGCTCAAGACGCTTCTCGCCGAGCGGAGACGGGCGACGCTGCTCGGGCGGGCCCGCAGAGCGGGCATCACCACCCTGCGGCCGCACCTGCCGACGCCCCGTTTCGACCTGGCGGAAGACCGCGCGTCGTGACGGTCACGGTCGTCGTCTGCGCCTACACCGAGCGGCGTTGGCCCGATATTGTCACGGCCGTCGAATCCGTTGCCGCGCAAACGATTCCGGTCGACCAGCTGCTGCTGGTGATCGACCACAATCCCGCGCTGGCCGCCCGCGCGGCCGGCATCGCCGGCGTCACCGTGCTGGCCAACGAGAATCGCCGCGGGCTGTCCGGGGCGCGCAACACGGCACTGGCCCATGCCGTCGGCGACATCGTGGTGTTCCTCGACGACGACGCGTCCGCGGCCTCGCCCGACTGGCTTGAGCTGCTGCTCGCCCCGTACGACAACCCCCTGGTCGCGGCCGTCGGCGGTGCGGCGACACCGCTGTGGCCGATCGAGCGGCCCGTCACCTTGCCGGCTGCCTCGGATCGCGGTGAGCTGGACTGGGTCGTGGGCTGCACCTATACGGGGCAACCGGTCCAGCTCGCCGAGGTCCGCAACCTCATGGGCTGCAACATGTCCTTCCGCCGCACGGTGTTCGAGGCCGTAGGCGGGTTCACCGAGGACATGGGCCGGGTCGGCACGGTGCCGGTCGGCTGCGAGGAGACCGAGTTGTGCATCCGGCTGCGGCAGCACGACCCGTCGGCGCTGATCGTGTTCGAGCCGCGGGCGCTGGTGCGGCATCGGGTCAGCAGCGACCGCCTGAGCTGGTCGTATCTGCGAAGACGGTCGTGGGGCGAGGGAATCTCCAAGGCCGCGGTGTCGCGGCTGGTCGGAGCCGGGGACGCGCTGTCGACCGAGCGCGCCTACACCACCCGGATCATCCCGGCCGCCTTCTTCCGCGAGCTGCTGCGACTGCACGTCGCCGGCGCCTTCGCCCTGGTCGTGTCGGTGTTGTTCGCCGCCGCCGGTTACGCCCGGGGGAAGTTGGTCCGCGCCGACCGTGAACTAGGGCCGGTGTCGGTGGGGGAGTGGGACCGATCCGTCGAGGACGCCCCACGGTTCCCTTATCCGGCAAGGGTTCTGGTGCGTGACGGGCTGACCGTGCTGGGGGAGGTGTCGGTCGCCGCCGGTGCGGAGCCCGACGGTTTGTGGGATCTGCCGGCCACCGAGGACGAGCGGTTCGCCACGCCGTCGGTGACGGTGGTCGTGCCCAGCGCCGGTCGGCCGGAGTTGGCGGCGCGGTGCGTGCGCTCGGTGTTGGCGACGGAGTATCCGCGGCTTGAGGTCATCGTGGTGGACAACCGGCCGGAAGTCCGTGCGCTGCAAGAGTTGGCCGCCTCCGACGATCGTGTCCGCTATGTGCCGGAACCCGTGCGGGGCTTGAGCAATGCCCGCAACCGGGGCGCGGCCGAGGCGTCCGGGGAGATCATCGCCTTCACCGACGACGACGCCGTGGTGGACCCGTTGTGGTTGGACCGGTTGGTGGCGGAGTTCTTCGACCCGGCCGTGGACTGCGTCACCGGGCTGGTGTTGCCGTACGCGTTGGAAACGCCCGCGCAGCAATGGTTCGAGCAGTGGGGCGGCTTCGGCAAGGGCTTCCGCCGCACCAGGTTCGACGCCCATGGCGCGTCAGGTTCGGACGATGCGCGGACCGGGCCCCTGTACCCCTTCGCCGCCGGCCTGTTCGGCTCCGGCAACAGCATGGCGTGGCGGGCGATGTCCTACCGTGAGCTCGGCGGCTGCGACCCTCTGCTCGGCGCCGGCAGCGCCACCAAGTCCGGCGAGGACCTGGAGCTGTTCATTCGGCTGCTGCGCAACAGTGGCGTGCTGGTCTACACCCCGCATGCCGTTGTGCGGCACGAGCATCGCCGTGGCCTGGACGAGCTCATCGGCCAGATGCGCGGCTACGGTACCGGTCTGCTGCCCCTGTTCGCCGTGTACGTCGGTCGCCGCCCGGTCGAGCTCCTGGCCGTCGCCCGCCGGATGCCCGGCGGGATCAGGCACTTCCTGGCCGGTGACTCGGCCCGTAACCGGGGCCGTGGCGCGGATTTCCCGCCGGAACTGTCCAAAGCGGAGCTTCATGGCGTGATCGCCGGTCCGTTCGCGCTGCTGCGTGGCCTGCTGACCGGGCCGCGCCGCCGTCTCGGCCTGCCCGAGCCTCAGGCCACCGCCGCCGTTCGTGCGGCGGAGGAGACCGCGCCGACGCCGCTGAAGCTGTTGCGGGGTGGGAAATGACCGACCTCGCTTACCGTAAGACCACCGCCATCGTTCTGCTCTCTATCGCCGCCTTGACCGCGCTCTCGGTGCTCATCGGCGTGAGCGGTCCGTGGCGATTGGCGCTGACCGTCCTCTTTGCACTGACTGTCCCCGGCTGGGCGGTGGCGGCGTATGTCCGGCCTTGGAACCAATCCTTCGTCTGGACGGTGGCAGTGGGCGTGAGCCTCGCCCTGTCGATCCTGTTGAGTCAGGCGATGTTGTCGCTGGGGTACTGGCATCCGGAGCGGGCGCTGCTGGGGTTTGCGCTGGTGAGCATGATCCCGCTGGTGCATCACATCATGCGGGGCAACCAGTGACGGCGACGGTCGACGACGGCCGGATGGTGCGAGACGGGATCGCGCTGTCGGCCGGGGCGGCGTTCACGTCGGTGGCGGGCCTGCTGGGATGGGTGATCTCGGCGAGGCTCGTGCCGACGGCGGAAGTGGGCCTGACGGCGGCGTTCACCTCAGGCTTCCTGCTGGTGTCGGGCGTGACGCAGGTGAGCCTGGGCCCGGCGGTGCTGCGCTGGCTGCCGAGGGCGGGCGGCCGGAGCGGGAAGCTGCTGCTGTGGACGTACGCGGTGGTGATGGCCGGGGCCCTGCTGGGATCGTTGGTGTTCCTGGCCTTCCCGGCCGGCCGGCAGGCGGCATTGGCGGTGCCGGGCTGGGGTGCGCCGCTGTTCGTGGTGGTGACGCTGGCCTGGGCGGTGCTCCAGTTCCAGGACCCGGTGCTGACCGGGCTGGACCGGGCCGGCGCGGTGCTGGTGAAGAACCTGGGCTTCGGTTTGGGCCGGATCGCGGTGCTGGTGCTGGCGGCATCCCTTGGGGCGCTGGGCATCCTGCTGTCGTGGGCGGTGCCGACCATCCTTGCGGTGCTGGGGGCGACAGTTGTTGTCGTGACGGCCTCACGACGGCGTGATCGGCGTCTGGAGCCCGGAATCCTGCCCACCAGGAGCGAAGTCGTCAGCCTGCTGGGCCCGACCTACCTGGCCTCGATCGGCCAGTCGCTGATGTACTACCTGGTGCCGCTGATCGTCACGGCCCGCTTTGGACCGGTGCCGGGGGCGGTGTTCTTCGTGGTTTGGACCGCCGTGAACGCGGTGGACGTGGCGGCGACCGGATTCGTGAACTCGCTGGTGGTGCGGATCGCGACGGAGCCGGCTCGGGCGAGGGAGCTCGTGCGGCTGGCCGGCAGCAGGCTGGCGGTCTTCTTCGGGCCGATGATCGTGGTCGGAGTGGTGCTCGCCCGGCCGCTGCTGAGCATTTTCGGTCCCGACTACGTGGAATTGGGCGGCACCGCGTTGATGCTGGTGCTGATCGGCTTCGCGCCTCGGCTGCTCATCCTGTTGGCCGTGGGCGTGTTCCAGGCCGACGGCCGGGGCATGCCGGTCGCGGCCTTCCAACTGGCGGGCGCGGCGGTGATGTTGCCGGTGGCGGCGCTGCTGCCGACCGGCGGCCTGGTTCCACTCGCCGTCGGGTTCCTCACCGTGCAACTGGCCGTGGCCGCCGTCGCCGCCTTGAGCCTGCGCCGACGACTGGAGATCGCTGCGTGACTCTCATGACTGTCGAGCGCCCCGTCGAGACCGGAAGCCGACAGTACACAAAGGACTGGCGGCCGCAGATGCTGACCGGTGCGGCGGTGCTGTGCTGGCTCATCGGTTTCCGCGAGATCGACCCGACGACGCTGGGCAGCCTCGGTCTGGTGCCGGCGCTGTCCCCGCTGCTGATGGTGGCGTATCCCCTGCTGGTGGCGGCGTTCACGATCGAGCTGCTGAAGAACCGCCGAACCGCCGTGCTCACGCTGATCACCGTGGTGGCGATCTTCGCGGTGTACGGCCTCCAGCCGGCGGTGGAACCGGCGGCCCGGCTGCCGGTGGCCTGGCTGCATTCCGGCTTCGCCAACTACATCGGCGCGCACGGCGACGTCCTGCACGACTTCGACACGAGGTTCAGCTGGCCCGGTTTCTTCGCCCTGCTGGCGTTTCTGACCGAGGCCAGTGGCCTGCACGACACGTCGGTGCTGCTGAACTGGGCGCCGGTGCTGCTGTCGGGGCTGGCGGTGCTGGGCGTGCGGGCGATCGCCGTCGCCGTCGTCGGCCCGGGTCGGGCGTCGTGGATCGCGGCCTGGATCTTCCTGGTTGCCAACTGGACCGAGCAGGACTACGCCTCACCCCAGGGCACCACGTACATCCTGCTGTTGGCCGCGCTGGCCATCACCTTCCAGCACCTGGTCAGCCCGAGCCCCCTGGCTGTTCCTCGCGCCGACATCCAGCGGCCCCCGGCACCCAACAACTCGGCCGGCGACCGGCTCCGTGCCGAGGGGCTCGTGGTGCTGCTGGCCATGGCCCTCGCCCCGACCCACCAGCTGACGCCGTACATGTTGGGCGGCCTGCTGATCGTGTTGGTGCTGTGGGGTCGGCTGTGGCCGCGTTGGCTGCCGGTCGTGGTGCTGGCCCTCGCGGTCGGTTGGTTCGTGTTGGCAGCGCGGGAGTTCTGGATCGGGCAGCTGAGCGTGATCACCGGTTCGATCGGTGATCTCAACTCCTCGGTGAGCCAGGGCATCGGCCAGCGTTTCGTCGGCAACGCCGGCCGTCAGGCGATCCTCCTGACCCGCATCGGCATCATGGGCGGGGCGACTTTGTTGGCGGCCGCCGGATTCCTCGTGCTGCGGCGAAGGGGCAGCAAATCCTTGGTGCTGCCGGCCCTCGCGTTGGCGTCGTTCGGGCTCGCCGTGTTGCAGCCGTACGGTGGCGAGATCTTCATCCGCTGCTACCTGTTCGCCCTCCCGTTCTTCGCGGTGCTGGGCGGCATTGCCCTGGACGCCCTCACCAAACGGTCCTACCTCACGGGAATCGCCCTCGGCCTGTCCATCCTGGCCACCGTCGCCGTTCGTGGCGGCAACGACGCGTACGTTGCTTTCACCAAGGCCGACGTGGACGTTGTGCAGAAGGCCTACGACCTTGCCCGCGACGGCCAGAGCATCGGCACGGTGGTGTCGTATGCCCCGTTGGAGTGGCAGCGTGTCGGGGATGTGCGCCAGGTGTCCGCCGAGGACGGTTGCACCGTCTTCCCGAACGGTGAATCTTGTGTCCTCAAGGCCAAGCTGGACTTCTTGGTGATCAACCATGCCCAGGACGCCTACGGCACTGTCTACTTCGGAGCCCCGCCCGGTTGGACCGGGGCCCTGGCCGACCGGTTGATCGCCGACGGCTACTACGAACGCGTAGCTTCCGAAGGCGACAGCCAACTGTTGCAACGTAAGGAAGGAAAGCGATGAGCCTCGCCCGGCGGCTGATCCGCGAGGCCCGCATCGACCTGTGGGCCGCCACGCTCGGCGTGCTGGTCAACACTGTGCTCGGCAGTAACCTCATCCCACGGCCGTTGCGGTGGCTCGGCTACCGGGCGTTCGGCACGAGGATCGACACCCCGAACATCTTCCCCGGTGCCAAGCTTCTCGGCCCGATGCGGCATGTCCGTATCGGTGCCGGCACTTTCGCCAACCGTGAGCTCTATCTGGAGGCCGTCGCCCCGATCGAGATCGGCCGTGACTGCCAGATCGGTCCGCAGGTGATGATCGTGACCTCCCACCACGACCGCACCCCGGACGGCGGCGTCTCCAAGGTTCCTCGCGGCCGCAGCGTCAAGATCGGCGACCGCGCGTGGATCGGCGCTCGGGCGATGATCCTGCCCGGCGTCACCGTCGGCGATGATGTCGTGATCGGGGCCGGTAGCGTCGTAACCCGAGACTGCCTCGAACCCGGCGTCTATGTCGGCTCCCCGGCGCGAAAGGTCGGCCCGTGAGCGAGACCGCGTTCGTCGTGTTGGCCGCCGTCTTGGGCCCGATCTGGCTCGCGGTCCTCGTCGTGCGGACCGTGCTGGCCGAGAAGGCCGCCGAACCCGGCCTGCCCTTGCGTCGCACCCGCCCGATCCGTCGGTTGGACGTCGTCGCCCTCGTGTTCGGCACGCTGTTGTTCCTGGCTCTCGTCGGCAGGATGATCGCCGCGCTGGCTTGACCACGTATGCTTCGGCCTCGTGGGAACGGGTTCAACCTG
>NZ_KK037166.1:1397493-1399153 GCF_000568255.1 Kutzneria sp. 744 | reverse complement strand
GGCCGTTCCCGGATGGGGTACTCGTGCACCAGGCCCGCGATGTCGGCCACGGCCGTCGTGTGCTGGCCGTTGGCCAGCGCGGCCTCCGACCGGAGCTCACGCGCGACCACCCGCAGCTCGCCGAGCCGGTTGCGCTGCGACTGCGCGTACGGGCCGGTCACTCCCGAGAACGCCTCTCCCTGCCACAGGGACAGCCCCTCGTCGATCGACCGCAGCGCCCCGGCGGCGTCGCCGGCCGCGAGCTGGTGCTCGGCGTGGTCACGCAGCCGGTTGAACTCGACGACGTCCAGGTCGGCCGGCGCCAGCAGCAGCCGGTAGCCCGCGCCCTCCGACACCAGCAGCCCCGACGACTCGCGCCGGCCCCGGTCCGGTTCCAACGCCTTCCGCAGCGACGAGATGTACGTGTAGAGGCTGCCTTCCACGGTCGCGGGCGGGTTCTCGCCCCACACGCCGTCGATGAGCTCCTCTCGGGAAACGACCGTGGACGTGCGCATGGCCAGCATGGCGATGACGGCCCGCGGCAGCGGCGAGCCCAGGGTGACTTCCCGGTCCCCGGCCCACAGGCGCACCGGCCCGAGCAGCTTGGCCCGCAGCCCGGGGGTCGGTTGGCTCGTCATCTGGAATCACTCCGCCGGTCGCTCGTCACGATCACCGCACAGTGTCACGTATCGGGCAGCGCCTGTGCCACAGCGGCCGCTCTGAAGACGACGTCGAGAGCGTTTGGAGATCGGCCGGCAACCCTGTGGCGGTGGGTGGATGTGGATTGTGCGTGGAGGTGGGCGGTGCGGTGGAGGGCGCGGTCGGCGGCCGGCAGGACGGGCATGCTTTTCTGACCGCCCGGACGACGCTCGGGGACGTCGTCGGCTTCTCCACCGCCTGCTTCACGCCGCCGGAATTCCCGGTGGCGGCGCTGGCGTGCCAGACGCACGGCGCCAACGCGGTGGAGATCGCCTGCGGCGAATCCACCCGATTGGATGCCCTCGTGCACGCCCGTGACCAGCTCAGACTGCACGGGCTGCGGCCGTCGCTGCACGCCGTCGGCCAGGTGGACCGCCTCGTCGGCCTGGGCATGCCGGTGGTGGTGCCGGCCGATCTGGCCGTCGGCCCGCTGACCAGAACTGTGCTGCTGCGCAACACCGGCGACCCCGATCGGCTGGACGAGGCGATGGAGGTCCATCCCGACGCCTCCTTCGGCATGGACGCGTCGCTGGCCTTCGCGGTGGGCGGCTTCACCCAGGTCAAGTCGTTCGCCTCCCGCCACGGCGATCGGCTGGCCCAGGTCAACGTGGGCGGCGTCGAGGTCGAGGCGGACGTCGTGGAGCTGGTGCGGGCCTGTTTCGACGCGGCCGGCCGGGCCGTTCCGGTGATCGTGGAACGGCCCGGCTCGGTCTGGTCCGAGGGCCTGAGCGGCGACATCGAGCGCCTCAGGGCCCTGGCCCGCCGCTTCCTGACCCCCTACCGCTGAGCGCGGCGGGCGCGCAGCACATAGGTGTCCAGCGGCAGGGCGATGGCCGCGGTGAGCTCGAAGCCGGCGTCGGCCAGCAGCTCGCGGTAGTGGGACTCGGTGCGCTCCCGGCCGCCCACGTTGCACAGCATGTGAATGTCCCACGCCACGGCGAGGGACTCGATGTCGGCGTCGGCCGGCAGCAGGCGCTCGATC
>NZ_KK037166.1:1388048-1397393 GCF_000568255.1 Kutzneria sp. 744 | reverse complement strand
CGTCGGCCAGCGTGACCGACGCCGAGGCCAGGGCGTGCGGGCGCTCGACCAGCACGCCGTGCGCGGCGGGGTTGGCGGCGAGGACCCGGGACAGCAGCTCGCCGTTGCCGCCGGCGATGTCGACGACCTCCCGCACGTCGCTGAGGTCGACGACCCGGACCAGGTCGGCGAACACGGCGTTGCTGGCGGCCATCGACTCGTGGAACAGCTCGGCCAGCTCGGGGTCGGCGGCCATGTGCTGGAAGTGGTGCGCGCCGAAGATCTTCGCGTACGACTCCTCGCCCGTGCGGACGGCGTCGGTCAGCGCGCCGAACGACCGGTAGAACGGGCCGCCGTACATCAGGGCCAGCGGCCGAAGCGAGCCCTCGACGTCGGCCCGCAGCAGCGATCCCATGTCGGTCAGCAGGTAGTGGTCGCCGACCTCGCGGACCAGGCCGAGGGTGGCCAGGTAGCGGAGCAGGCGGCCGAGGCTGTCCGCGTCGGTGCCGGTCGCGGCGGCCAGGCCCGGCAGATGGGAGACGGTGACGAGGTGGTCCGGCAGCCGCAACGTCGCCGCGGCGGCGATGGCCTGCGTCGCCCACGCCCCGGTCATCAGACCCAGCAGACGCGTGCCGGCGGCGGATTCCCGCAGGTGGGCGGTCAGAACCCGGGGGAAACGGCCGGCGCTGATCAGCTCAAGGCGGCGGTAGGACGGCACCGTGTGATGGGCGTCGCGGAAGTAGAGGACGGTGTTGTCCTCATGCTCGTTGTAGCCGCCGCCGTCGGGCAGCATCCGGGTGGCCACGGCCGCCCGCAGCCCGCCCAGCAGCACCGGGTCGGCGTGCGGCACAGCCAGCGCGAAGTGGTTCTCCCGGCCGTGCAGGCGCTCGTCGTCGGCGATGTGCTCGAACTCCGGCGGCGTGACCATGGCGAAGATCTCCAGCTCGCAGCGGTTGCCGAGCCGGTCGGCCAGGCGGGCCCGCAGGATGCCGACGGTCAGGCTCTCCATCGGCACGCCGTACCGGATGCTCAGCCGGGCCCGCACGACCACGCTCGGGGTCATCGGGCCGACCCGCACGCCCAGGTGTGTCAGGTCCTCCCGTAGCCCCTTGAATGTCCGGGGAAAGACCAGCACCGCCGCGTGGGTGAAGCGGGTGTACCGGGCCAGGGCCGCGCGTTCGGCCGCGCCCAGCGACGGCATGGCCGCCGCGAGCACGGAGTCGGTGTCGGCGGCGCCGATCAGCGCGGCCGCCGAGGTCAGGCGGTCGAGGTCCTCCGGGGCGAGCGCGGGGGCGATCGTCGCGGTCATGGTGCACTCCAAAACTGGGCAGATCGACAACGGGGCAGATCCGGCAAACGGGGTTCAGATGCCGACGTAGTTCTCGGCGAAGAAGTCCTGGTGGGCGCGGGAGTCGCGGAGGCTGTCCAGTCGGGCCCGGCGCAGCACGCGCTGGAAGCCCGCGTCCGGCGCGGCGGCGGCCGGCCCGTGCAGGAGCGTGATCATCCAGTGGGAGAACTCCTGCGCGCGCCAGATGCGCGGCAGACAGGTGGGGGAGTAGGCGTCCAGTCCTCGCTCGTCGCCCTTGACGGCGTCGGTCAGGGCCTTGGCCAGCACCTCCGCCTGCATGATCGCGAGGTTGGCGCCCTTGGCCGCGGACGGGCTGATCAGGCTGGCGGCGTCGCCGGCCAGGAACATCCGGCCGTGCCGCAGCGGGTCGACGACGTCCGATCGCAGCCGCACGATCCGGCGCTCGGTGATCGGGCCCTGCCGCAGCGGGCCGAACTGCTCGACCTGCATACGAAGGCCCAGCTCGGCCCAGATCCGCTCGTCGGACCAGGCCTCGGCGCGGTCGTCGGCGTCGACCTGGAGGTAGTAGCGGGTGACCTCCGGGCTGCGGGCCATGTGGCCGGCGAACCCGTTGTCGTGCATGGCATACGTGACCGCCGACATGCTCTGCGGGGCCTGGGCCAGCACGGCCAGCCAGGCGATGCCGTGGTCGCGGGTGTGGCGTGCGGCCGAGGCCGGCATGGCCTTGCGGGTGACGCCGTTGCTGCCGTCGCAGCCGACGAGGAACCGGCCCTGGATCTCACCGTCGCGGTGACGGACAGTGGCCGTCACGGGGTCGACGTCGGTGACAGTCACGTCGAATCGCAGCCGGCCGCCGCGGTCGAGGTACTCGGCGATGAGGTCGGTGACCAGCGCCTGCTGCGGGTAGACAGTGTGCACCTCGCCGCGGCCCAGTTCGGCGTAGTTCAGCTCGAACTCCCCGTCACCGTCCCGAAAAGCGCACGTGTCGTGCGAGTGTCCACATCGGAGCATGCCGGCCCCGAGGCCGTGCTCGGTGAGCACGCGGGCGCTGTTGGCACCCAGAAAACCCGCCCGGGCCCTGGTCTGCACGTGCTCGCGGCGGCCGCGCTCCAGGATGAGGGTGTCGACGCCGTTGGCGCGCAAGAGATTGCCCAGGACCAGCCCCGCGGGCCCGGCGCCCACGATGAGCACGGTCACCTGATCGGCCATGATCGCCCTTGTCTGCGAATGCATTCCGGTCGTCACGGACCGTGTTTGCAATGACAACTATCGGTGACCCTTGTTGATCATCCGGGGCGGAGCTAACAGGGCCCCGGGTCGGCCGGTCCAGCCGCGCCACCCGGTGGCGCGGACTTGATCACCTGACCGGGTAGGGCCCGGTGTGCCGCTGCCGCCGTGGGTCGGACGTCACTGCCGGGTGACGTGCATACGGTATACAGTAGGCGGCACGGTGTGAGTGAACGGAGGCGCGCGTCCCCATGTACACAGTCACCAACCCCGCCACCGGCGAGCTGGTCGAGCAGATCCCCAACGCGACGGACGAGGAGGTCGGCGCGGCGATCACCCGGGTGCACAACGCGTTCCCGGCCTGGCGGCGGCGACCGGCGACGGACCGCGCCAAGATCGTCCTGCGGGCCGCGGAGCTGTTCGCGGAGCGGGCCGACGAGCTCGCGCGGATCATGACCCTGGAGATGGGCAAGCGGATCAACGAGGGCCGCGGCGAGGTCGGCGTGGTCGTCGAGATCTTCAACTACTACGGCCAGCACGGCCCGGACCTCGTGGCCGACCAGCCGATGAGCATCCGCGGCGGCGAGGCCGTCATCCAGAAGACGCCGCTGGGCGCGCTGCTGGGCGTGATGCCGTGGAACTTCCCCTGCTACCAGGTGGCCCGCTTCGTCGCGCCCAACCTGGTGCTGGGCAATACTATCCTGCTCAAGCACGCCTCGATCTGCCCGCGGTCGGCGCTGGCCATCGAGCAGATCCTGCACGACGCCGGCGTGCCGGAGGACGTGTACGTCAACACCTTCGCCTCCAGCCGGCAGGTGCCGAGCATCCTGGCCGACCCCCGGATCCAGGGCGTGTCGCTGACCGGGTCGGAGGCGGCGGGCATCTCCGTGGCGGCCGAGGCCGGCCGGAATCTGAAGAAGGCCGTGCTGGAGCTGGGCGGCTCGGATCCGCTGATCGTGCTGGACTCCGACGACATGGACGAGACGGTGGCCAAGACCGCCCCGCCCGGATGCGCAACTGCGGTCAGTCCTGCAACGCGCCGAAGCGGATGATCGTGCTCGCCGACATCTACGACGAGTTCGTCGACAAGCTCGCCGCGCGGGTGGCCGACTACTTCAAGCCCGGCGATCCCCTCGATCCCAACACCAAGCTGCCGCCGCTGGCCTCGACCGCGGCCCGCGACGAGGTGGCGGGCCAGGTCGCGCAGGCCGTGGAGCAGGGCGCGACCCTGCTGGCCGGCGGACACGCGGTCGACGGTCCCGGCGCGTATCTCGAAGCGACGGTGCTCGCCAACGTCACCCCGGAGATGAACGCCTACTACGAGGAGATCTTCGGGCCGGTGGTCCTGGTCTTCAAGGCCGAGACCGAGGAGCAGGCCATCGAGATCGCCAACGACTCGCCCTTCGGCCTCGGGGCCAGCGTCTGGGGCACCGATCCCGAGCGCATGCGGCGGGTCGCCGAGCAGATCGAGTCCGGCATGGTCTACCTCAACAGCGCCGGCGGCTCCCAGGCCGACCTGCCGTTCGGCGGCATCAAGCGGTCCGGCATGGGACGCGAGCTCGGGCCGGCCGGCATCGAGGAGTTCATGAACCAGAAAAGTATTCGCCTTTAGTCCGTTCGGGTAACAACCGGAGGCCCTTCGCTCCGGAGCACATCCGCTGACGGCGATTCACGCGTGTGTCAAGACATCCGAAAGAGGGAGGGTGTCATGACCGCCGCTACTGAGCGTCGCAGCTTCGACAGTCGCCGGGTGTTCCACCTGCACGCCGTCTTCCGCCGTGAAGTCGGTCGCGGGGCCGGCTTGGTGCGCGCCGTCGCGGCCGGAGACCGTGACGGCGCGCAGCTCGTCGCCGCGCGGGTCCGGATGGTCGACAACGCCGTCTACCGGCACAACTGCGCCGAGGACGCGCTGCTGTGGCCGAAGCTGGTGGGGGACAAGCCCAGCGAGGCCGACATCATGGTCGACGTCATGCACCGCCAGCACCGGGCCCTGGACGCCATGTCCCTCGGTGTGCAGGCCGCGATCCTGGCCTGGGAGGACGAGCCGACCGAGCATCGCCGCGACATGCTCGCCGACGCCCTCGACCGCATTTCCGACGCCATCGGCGAGCACATCTGCGCCACCGAGCTGTTCCTCGTGCCGTTGCTGGAGCGGTTCCTGTGTGCCGCCGACTGGAGCGACGTGATCCGCCTCGGCGTGGCCGACTGCGACCCGGAGACGGTGTCCGCCCTGGCCGGCCTCATCCGGGTGCCGTGAGCTCGCGCCGGCTGCCTGTGCCGGCGTGATTCGCCGGCCGGTCGGGACACCACCCCCCAGCCCGACCGGCCGGCCCCTACTCCTGTCAGCTCAGCGCGCCGTCGTAGTCCGGCAGCTTGAACGTGCGCTCCGCGTGGCCGCCGTCCAGGTCCGTGGTGTTGTTGCCGATGTTGGCGACGATCGTGTAGCCCTGCGCCTCGATCGCCGCGCGGGCCTTGGTCTTGTTGACCTGCGCCGGGTCGAAGTTGAACAGCGGGCGCATGGACAGGCCGTCCACCGGAAAGCCGACGCCGGACAGGTTGTCCTGGGTGAGCGAGCGGATCAGCTCGGTGCGGTCGGTGACGAAGAAGACCGCCGCGCCGTCGGCCTTGGCCAGCTTGGCCAGCGTCAGGACCGGCGGGACCGCCGGGGTGGTCCAGACCGGGTGGTAGTAGCTCTCCAGCGAGGTGTTGTCGATGTCCAGCACGATGGCGTTGCGTCCGGGGGAGGACAGCCGCTGCTGGAGATAGGTGGTCGCCTGGCTCGTCACGGTCGTGACGTCGGCGATCCACGTCGCCTCGCTCGGCGCGGCGGCGGGGGCGGCCTGCGCCGACCCGGCGCCCAGGATCAGCAGCCCGGCCGTCAGGCCGGCGGCGGCGAATCGGAGGGTGATCGTCATGCCCGGCAGTCCAGCATCCCGCCGCGGCCGCCACGAGTGCCGATTAGGTGAATTTTCTTCATATTGTTGCCGGGCCGAGTGCGGCAACGGTCAACGAGCTCTCGGTGTGACCGGATTCGCCCGATGATCGGACCGGATTCGGGTTCAGCAGTGGCCGGGGCGGGCCGCCGTCAACAGCGGAGTGTCCAGTTTGGGCATGGCCTGGTCCTGGGTCAGCAGACCGCCGGGCGGGATGGGGTGCTGGCGGCCCCAGGTGGAGAGCTGGCCGAGCACCTTACGCGCAGCCGTGTTGACGATGAGGCCGTTGAAGTTGGTGCCGACGGCGAAGTCGACCGTCGCATCGGGGCGGTTGTCCCGCACGAGCTGGGCGCACGGCACGAGCAGGCTCAGGGTCCGAGCCCCGGCGGCGCCCTGGGCGCCGAAGCGGATCTGGCCGACACAGCTCATGTTGCCCAGCGGATGGGCCGGGTCGTCGGCGGCCTCGGCGGCCTGGGGGAAGCCCAGGTCGGCCAGCTCCAACGACATCAGGCCGGCGGCGCCACGCTGGGAGCTGGCGTTGAACATCCGCACGGGCACCCGGTCGGGCGGGGCGGGGGCGACGCCGTCGAGGTCGTGGAAGCCGACGGCGGAGACACCCGGCGTCGGAGGCGTGCAGCCGACGGACTGGTCGATCGTGGGCACACCACGGAAAACCTGCACCCACACCACCATCGCAGTGATCAGCAACAGGCTGAGCAGGACCAGCGAACGAGTTCGCCGCCAGCGTTTCGACCGCACGTCACCACCCTCGCAACCGCGCCCGGTCAACATTGCGGATCCTAGTGACTGTTGATCACTATCTGGTGACGATCCTGTGGAGAACCCCGGAACTGCCGGCAGATCGCCGACGCTGTCACGTCAGTGCGCGTCGAAATCGACCAAACCTCGCCAACGTGACATCCCGACCTGCGGACTCTCCCAACAGGACGGGATACCCCGGGCTCATAACCGAGAAACCCTCCGAATGCAGGGTGTTTGGTGAACGGACGTTCGGTCAGAGTCGGTGCACCGGCGGGGCCATCCGGCCCCAACCCTGCATCCGGAGGTCCACAACCATGCGAGCACGTCTCCTCGCGTTCGCCGCGGCCGGCGCCGCCACCCTGCTGGCCGGCGCCGCCCCCGCACTCGCCACCACGTCGGCCGGGTTCGCCCCGCAGCACGCGAACCACACGCACCACGCCAACGCGGTCGGCGGCACGTTCAACCAGGACGGCGGCAACTGGTCGGGCTGGGTGTCCACCGGCAGCGGCTTCAGCTCGGTGAGCGCGAGCTGGACCGAGCCGGCGGTCACCTGCAACTCCTCCAACGACCTGTACGCGCCGTGGGTCGGCATCGACGGCTACGGCAGCCAGTCGGTCGAGCAGACCGGCGTGGCCACCGACTGCTCGTCGGGGTCGCCCAGCTACCAGGCCTGGTACGAGATGTACCCGGACTCGCCGGTCTACTACGACAATCCCGTCCAGGCCGGCGACAACTTCAGCGCCAGCGTGCAGCGCAGCGGCACCAGCTACACGCTGACCATCACCGACAACACGGCGGGCTGGACCCAGCACGTCACCAAGTCCTACAACGGCCAGAACGCCTCGGCCGAGTTCATCCTGGAGTCGCCCACCGGCGCCTACCCGAACTTCGGCACGGTGACCTTCACCGACGCCAAGGTCGACGGCGCCACCTACACCGGGCAGAACGGCGTCGCGCTGGACGCCAGCAACAACTCCGGATCCGAGGACCGCACCGGCGCGCTGTCGGGCGGCTCCTTCGACGTGAGCTACGTCCAGGAGTGATCGATCCGACGGGCGGCCCGTATCCCGACACCCGATATCCTGACAGGGCTGTCGGGAACGGGCCGCTCGTCGGCAATTCGGACAGGAAACCGGTTCCGTAGCCGACCATTCCGTTCGGCGCATGCTGTCTGCGGGCCCACGCCCCGCAACCCTTCTCCGGTGCGAAACCTGATCACACTCCGCCGGTTCGGCGCGATCGCGGCCGCCATCACGGTCGCGACGACCGCGCTGGCCGGCGCCGCGGCCGCGACCACCCCCTACGGCCAGCCGCAGCCGGTGCCGGCGCATGTCTTCGCGCCGTACTTCCAGGCCTACCTGCCCGGCGACCCGGCCGAGTTCGCCGGCGAGTCCGGCGCGCTGTTCCAGAACCTGGCCTTCCTGGAGACCGACAAGCCCGGCTCCTGCCAGGTCTACCCCAACGGCGTGGCCACCGGCCCCGACTACGCGGACGCCGCCGACAAGCTGCGGGCCCGCGGCGGCCAGCTGATCCCGTCCTTCGGCGGCGCCTACGCCGGCGACAACGGCATCGAGATCGCCGACAGCTGCGCCGACGTGCACGCCATTGCCACCGCCTACGAGCAGGCCCTGGTCTCCTACGGCGCGACCCAGCTGGACGTGGACATCGAGGACGCGTCCCTGACCAACGCCGAGGGCATCGACCGCCGCAACAAGGCGCTGCTGGAGACCGAGAAGTGGGCCGCCGCGCAGGGCCGCCCGCTCAAGGTCGTCTACACCATGGGCACCGGACCGACCGCGCCCAACGGCGACGCCGTGAAGATGCTGCAGAACGCGGTGGCCAACGGCACCCGGGTCGACACCGTCAACATCATGACGTTCGACTACTACGACAACAAGCAGCACGAGATGGCCACCGACGCCAAGTCGGCCGCCGCCGCGCTGGTCACCACCCTGCACGGCCTGTGGCCGGACAAGACGCCGTCGCAGCTGTGGTCCATGGTCGGCATCACGGCCATGATCGGGCTCGACGACTACGGCTCGGGCGGCGAGACCGGCCCGGTCGAGGAGTTCACTCCCGCCGACGCCGTCGACCTGACCGTCTGGGCCTGGCAGCACGGCATCGCGCTGCTGTCGTTCTGGGGCCTGCACCGGGACAACGGCAGCTGCCCGGGCCAGCACCAGGAGGCGTGCTCCGGCGTTCAGCAGCTGCCGTGGGAGTACTCGACCATCATGGGGACCTTCACCCACCGGTGACTGTCACGATCGTTGACAGTCCTGATCGGTGACCGAAGCCGGTCGCGGGGCCCACAGGGCGGGTCCCGGGCCGAAACGGGTCGTCCGGCGGCCGCACGTGGACGGTGGCCGCCGGGCGACCTTTCTCGTTCTCCGGGTCTAGTCACCGAGGGCGAAGGCGAAGACCACGTAGTCCCGCCCGCCCACCTCGAAGGCGCCGACCTCGCGCATGCCGAGGTGCCGGTGCACGGCCAGCGACTTCTCGTTGGCCGTCTCGACGAACAGGACCGCCTCCGAATAGTCGGGGGAAAGGCTTTTCTGCACGGCGTCGATCAACAATCGCACGACGCCCCGGCCCTGGAACCGCGGATCGACCGCGACCGGGCCGTAGAGAACGAAGTCGGTCAGGCCGGAAGTCGTTGCGGTGGCAATCGTTCTGGCCGGCGGCCCGTCGCCGCCGGCCAGCGCGGCGGGATCGGACGTGAGCGCCGCGCCGGCAACTTTCCGCTCGCCGTGTTCATCAGTGTGAACGGCGACAAAAACTCCCGTTCCGTCGATGAAGTTGAGCAATATCCGGTCGGAAAGATGCCCCTGAATGAAGCCTCGTGCGGCCCGCTCGGCTGGATCCAGTCCGTCGCCGCGGGCCTGGGCCAGCAGCGCGGCAATCGCCGGCATGTCCTGATAGGTGGCCTTCCTGACCGCGAAACCCACGTGGTCCCTCCCACTTCGGGCCTTCCGTGTCACCGTTGCTCGACAATCGGACGGGCCGATGAGAATTTTGAACTCAATCATATAGTTTGGCCCATCAAAGGATCGTGTTCACGCGGGTCGATAGGCAGGGCCGTGGAGTCGTCGTTCTGGGGACTGTGCTGGGGCCGGTGCGCGGCCGGCGGGGGGCCGC
>NZ_KK037166.1:1328920-1386958 GCF_000568255.1 Kutzneria sp. 744 | reverse complement strand
CGTGTGGCGGTTCGCCGGCATCATCGGCGACCACCTGGACAAGACCGGGCTGTGGCCGGAGCTGCGGGCCGCCGGCGCCGCCGCGCTGGTGTGCGCGGAGCGGACCGGGGACCCGCGCCGCACGGCCGAGGCGCTGCGCGGTCTGGCCCGTGTGCACGCCGGGCTGCGCGACTACGGCACGGCGATCGAGCTGATGGCCGCCGCGATGCCGTTGTTCGTCGAAGTGGACGATCAGCAGTCGTTGGCCCGGCAGCATCTCGGGTCGGCCTGGCTGCGGGCCACCGCCGGTCGCCCGGCCGCCGCCGCCCTGCACGCCGACCGGACGCTGTCGATCAGCCGCCGGGACGCGCGGCCGGACGACGTGGCGGCGGTGCTCAACGGCGTCGGCTGGTTCGAGGCGCGCCAGGGAAGGTTCGAGGCGGCGATCGGACACTGCCGTGAAGCGTTGGGAATCCTGTCCGGACTGGGCATGCGGCGGGCCCAGGCCGACACATGGGACACCCTCGGTTTTGTCAACCGGCGGCTCGGCCGCTACCGCGAGGCCCTGGCCAGCTACCGGCGGGCCCTGGCCCTGCACCGGGAGTTCGGCAACCGGGCCGCCGAGGCGGCGACGCTGCGCAGCATCGCGTCGGTGACGCGTTCCCACGACGTGCCCACCGCGCGCAAGGCCCTGGACGAGGCCGTGGAGATACTGCGGGAGCTGGGGCACCCGGCCGCCGGCCGAATGGTGCCCGTCGCTGACAGTCAGCGTCCTTGACCGTCACCCGTCCGACCGTTGTGCGATGATCACCCCGTCGGCGGCGGGACGGGAGGCACGGTGGGCACGAGGGCGGAGCGCAACAGGACCAATCCCGACCTGGGTGTGCTCGCGGGACGGCTGCTGTTCGCGATCCAGCAGGAGCTGTTCACCACGCTGGCCGCGCAGGGCTTCGAGGACCTGCTGCCGCGGCACGGCGCCGTGCTGGCCTACCTGGACTCCGACGGGGTGCGGGCCACCGACCTGTCCCGGCTGTCGGGCCAGCACAAGCAGGTCATCGGCACCATGGTCGACGAGCTGGAGGGGCTGGGCTACGTCGAGCGCCGTCCCGACCCGGCCGACCGCCGGGCCAAACTGGTCTGCCCCACCGAGCGCGGCCTGGCCCAGATGCGGGCGGCCGACAAGATCATGAACTCCATCCAGGACCGGCACGCCCGCCGCCTCGGCCGCGAGGCCTTCACTCAGTTCAAGGCGGCCTTCCTCGACGTCACCGACCACCAGCGCCGCCGCCACCTCCCCTGACACCCCCGCGAGTCACGCTCTGGGGCACACCGAAATACAGTTTCGGGCAGCTGCCCGAAACCTACATTCGGTGGTTCTGAGAGCGTGACTCGCGGGGGTCAGATGAGGTTGGACTGGAGGGCGTGGGCGACTATGTGGGCGCGGTTGCGGGCGTGGTAGCGCTGCAACAGATCCCGCACCAGGCGCTTCACGGTGTGGTTGGAGCAGTGCAGATCCCGGGCGATGGCCGCGGTGTCCGCCCCGTCCGCCAACAGGTTCAGCAGCCGTGCCTCGCGCTCGTCCAGCCCGCGCGGCCGCATCGACCGGCGCCGTAGCTCGCCCAGCAGACGGTCCAGGTGCACGGCCGCCGGCTCGCCGAGATCGGCGGCAACGGCGTGCAGCATCGCGGCAATGCCCTGTGTCGAGGCGTCGCGGCGGGGCACCAGGCGGACCGGCCCCGAGGTCATCTCCTCGGCGAGCGGCTGGCCCAGAACCGTCTCCGTGACAACAAGAACAGCGGGCCTGCGCCGGGAATCGGCCGCGAACACCAGGTTCGAGGCGATCTCCTCGGTCAGGTCCATGGTCACCGCCAACAAAGCGTCGGCCTGCTCCGGCGCGGTCGCGGCGTAACGCAGCCGTGCGCCGGCGGCGGCAATGCCTTCCGCGGCGAGAACATCGTCGCCGAACATCGAGAAACACACCGCGGGTTCGCCCCTCAGCCCGACTTCCCGTGCGCGGACTTCCCGCAACGCGATTTCCCTCAGGGCCGTGTCCATGGCGCCGACGCTAGCCACCGGAACTGACGATCGAGTGACCGTGGTGCGCCGGGCGGATCGGATCGCGTACCCGTTGGTCGTCGGACCTGTCCCGGTTCCCCGCCGCTGTGGCCTGATCGGCACCAGGACACGGGAGGAGCCGATGGAGGCGGTCGAACAGCCGTCCGGTCTGGACGTGCTGCGGACGACGTCGAGCCCGCCGTTGCCGGCGGGCGGCGAGCCGCGCTGGGTGTGTGTGGAGGAGGGCGACGTGGTCATCGCCACCGAGCTGCGACACGTGCCGGCGATGGCCGGGCTGTTGGAGGCGGTGCTGGGCTTCGCGGTCCGCAGCACGCTCCGTCCCGGCGGCGACTACGTGATGCTCGACCTCCGGGTCAGCTACGTGCGCCCGGTCGACCGGGCCGTCGGCGAGGTCTATGCCCGCGGCTGGGTCCGGGAGTCCCGTCGCCAGGTCCAGTTCGCCGAGGCCGACGTCTGCGACGCGGCCGGCGACGTGCTGGCCACCGCGTCCACCACCTGCCTCGTGGTGTCCCCTGAGGAGAGGACCCGATGAACACAATGCCGTTGCGCCGGCCCGCGCACTGCCCGTTCGACCCACCGACCGAGTTCGCCCGGCTGCGCCGGGACGAGCCCGTCTCGCTGGTGGTGACGCCGGCCGGCGCGCCGGCCTGGCTGGTCACCCGGCACGAGGACGCCCGCCTTGTGCTCTCCGACAAGCGGTTCACCGCGCGGGGCCCGGTCGAGTCACGCGGCGTGATCGACATCGACGGCCCCGAGCACAAGCGGTTGCGCCAGCTGCTGATCCCGGAACTGACCATCCGCCGCGCCGAGGGCTGGCGGCTGCGCGTCCGCAAGGCCGCCGAGGAACGCGTGGCGATCCTGGAGTCGCCGGCCGACCTCGTCACCGACTTCGCCCGGCCGGTGACCGGCCGCGTGCTCGGCGAGCTGGTCGGTCTGCCGGAGGGCTTCCCGGTCGGGCTGGAGGCCGCGCTGCTGCGGCCGATGCTCACCGACGTCGTCGACCAGCGCCGCCGCGAGCCCACCACCGACCTGATCTCGGGTCTGCTGCGGCAGGCGGCCGTGATGGCCGAGCCGCCGTCGACCGCGGAGATGGTCGGCCTCGCGATGACCGTGCTGCACGCCGGCTACGAGACCTCGATCGGCATGCTCACGCTGAGCGCGCTGGTGCTGATGGAGGACCCGCGCCGGGTGGAGTCGCTGACCGAGGGCGAGGTCGCCGTGTCGGTGGCCGTCGAGGAGCTGCTGCGCTACCTGACGGTGGTCCAGCAGGGCCTGCCCCGGTACGCCACCGAGGACGTGCGGATCGGCGAGCGGGTGGTGCGCAAGGGCGAGTGCGTGGTCGTGTCGATCAGCTCGGCCAACCGCGACCCGGCCGTCTTCCACCATCCGGACGAGTTGCGCCTGGTGCGGCCGACTTCGCGAGCACACCTCGCGTTCGGCTACGGGGCGCACCAGTGCCTCGGCAGCCAGCTGGCCCGCGTGCTGGTGCAGGAGGGCCTGACCGCCCTGTTCAGCCTGCATCCGCAGCTGCGGCTGGCCAAGCCGCGCACCGAGCTGGTGTTCACGGACCGGTCGCCGGTGCACGGCCTGCGGTCGCTGCCGGTGATGTGGTGAGGACCGTCAGCGCGGCTGATGGTTCGTTCGACTGACTGCCGTAGAATCCCGGAGGTGTTGACGTTCACGGTGCTCGGCCCGGTGACGGCCGCCCGGGACGGCCACGCGGTCGAGCTGGGCCCGCCACAGCAGCGCGCGGTGCTGGCGCTGCTGCTGGCCAAGGCGGGCAAGCCGGCCGGCCAGTCCGAGCTGATCGACCTGGTGTGGGGGGAGCGCGCCCCGACCAGCGCGGCCAACCTCGTGCACCGGTACGTCGGCGCGCTGCGGCGGGCGCTCGAACCCGGGCTGACGGCACGCAGTCAGGGTGAGCTGCTGACCCGGCAGGCCGGCGGCTACGAGCTGCACATCGAACCAGAGGCGTGCGACCTGTCCCGGTTCCGCGCACTCGTCGCGCGTGCCCACATGTCCTGCGGGCTGGGGGAGTACGTCGAGGCGCTGGGTCTGGTCCAGGGCCGTTGCGCCGCCGAGGTCAACCGGTCGCACCCGGTGTTCGCGGAGATCGACCACGAGGTCGCCGACGCCGCGCGGGCCGCCGCCGACCGCGCGCTCGCCCTGGGCACCCCCGATGCCGTGCACGACGTCGTGCGGCGGATCGCGCGCTGGCTGCCGCTGGACGAAGCGCTGCACGTGCGGCTGATGAAGCTGCTGGTGGCGATGGGGCGCCCGAGCGTGGCCGAGGACGTCTACCGGGACATCACACTGCGCCTGGTCGAGCAGCTCGGCATCGATCCCGGCAAGGAGCTGCGGGCCGCGCTGCGGATGGCCGACGTGCGCGCCGCCGTCCTGCGGCCCGCGCAGCTGCCGGCCGACGTGCGGTCCTTCGCCGGCCGCGACCGTGAGCTGGCCGAACTCGACCGGCTGGCCGCGGAGCCGGTGCAGATCCTGTCGCTGGACGGAATGCCCGGCGCCGGCAAGTCCACACTGGCCGTGCACTGGGCCCATCGGCGCAAGCTCCGGTTCCGCGACGGGCAGCTGTACGTGAACCTGCACCACGCGGGGCACGACACCGGCGTGCCGATGCTGCGGTCGTTCCTGCGCGCCCTCGGCCTGCCGGCGGAGGAGGTGCCGGAGACCCTCGACGAACTGGCCGCGGAGTACGGTCGGATGACCGCCGGCAAGGAGTTGCTGGTGGTCGTCGACGGGGCCTGCACCGTCGAGCAGGTCCGTGGACTCGTGCCCGCGCAGGCGGGTTCGCTGCTGTTGTTGACACTCAAGCGCCGGCTGCCCCAGCTGTCCGACGTCGGCAAAGTAGGGGTGGTATCCGTCGGAATGCTGGACCCCGGCCAATCCCGGGACCTGCTCGTGCACCGCCTCGGCGCGGACCGGGTCGACGCGGAACCCGCCGCCGCCGATCGGATCGTGCAGGCCTGCGGCGGTCTGCCGCTGGCGCTGTCGCTGGTCGCCGCGCGGCTGCTGATGAATCCCGGCTTCACCCTGGCCGCGGTGGTCGACGACCTGACCAGCGTGCTCGGCGCCGGCCCCGGCCTGAGCACGGTGTTCTCGTGGTCCTACGACCGGCTCGGGCCCACGGCGGCCCGGCTCTTCCGGCTGCTCAGCCTGCATCCCGTGGACGGCTTCTCCGCGCCCGTCACCGCTCGGCTGCTCGACGTCGACGCGCCGACGGCCGAGGCCGCACTGGCCGAACTCCTCGACTCGTGGCTGGTCGACCAGCCACGGCCGGGCCGGTACCAGGCGCATGAGCTCGTGATGGCCTATGCCCACGACCTCAGCCAGGAGATCGACTCCGACGCGGATCGAGCCGGCGCGCGGGCCCGGATGGTCGAGCACTACGTGCAAGGCGCGCAGTGGGCGCACGACAGCCTGGCCGCGGAACGGAACGAGCGCGAGGCCATCGGCTGGTACACCCGCGAGTACGAGGTCGTCGAGACGCTCATCCGGCAGATCGACGAGCCGTGGCGGCTCACCATTCCCATGCAGCGCTTCTACCTGCGCCGGGGGCTGTTGCAGGACTGGGAGGACAGCGTCCGCTACAGCCTGGCCAAGGCCGTCGAGCCGGCGCCGCGGGCGCGACTGCTGATGGGGCTGGCCGGCGTCGCCCAGTGCACGGGCCGGTTCGACGAAGCCGTGACGCTGTACCGGGAATCGCTGATCGTCGGCAAGGAGGTCGACGACCCGCGGCGGGTGGTGATCACCCTGATCGGGCTGGCCGGCGTCGAGGAGACGCGCGGCGACCGCAAGACCGCCGGCATCGTCATCGCGGAAGCGTTGCAGGTCATGGACACCCGGCTCGGCGTCGGCGGTGGGCCGGTGTCCGACGACACCAAGACGCTGCTGCGCCACCTGCTCAACGCCGGCGCGGAGCTCGGCCTGTTCGAGAACGAGGTCGTCCGCGCGCGGCTGGCCGCCGTTCTCGACTAGATCCCGGGCTTGGTCAGATCGCGCCGATCCGCAGCGCATAAGCGACGGCATGCGCGCGGTTCTGCAGATTGTGGCGGCTCAGCAGATCCTTCAGGATCCGCTTGATCGTGTGCTCGGAATACTTGAGCTCACGGGCGATATCCGCGTTTTCGGCGCCCTGCGCCACCAGTCTGAGCACTTCCACCTCGCGCGCGTCCAGGCCCGCGACGCCGTAACCGGTCGTCGTGATCAGCACGTGATCGATGCGCCGCAAGTGATCCACCAGCAGCCGGGCCACCGACGGCGGCAGCACCGACCGGCCCTCCGCCGTCGTCACCAGCGCCTTGGTGATCGTCGTCAGGTCGGTCGAGCGGCGGGGCAGGAAGCTCACCACGCCGGCGTGCAGGCTGCGCAGCAAGTGCCGGCCGCCAAGGCGATCCGCCACCAGCAGCACCGGGGGAGCGGTGTCGCCGGTGATGCGGGCCAGCAGCTCGTCGGTGACCTCGGTGGTGATCGCCAGCAGCACCTCGCCCGACGCGGCGGCGTCGGTCAGGCGCAGCCGGGGGTGGCCCGTGATCGCCTGCGCCACCGCGTCCCTCGTCAGCGCGTCGTCGACGGCCAGGCGGACCGGGAAGATCTGCTCGGTGCGCGGGCCGATCGTGGAGACGGTGGCGAGTGCGGTGCTCATGGTGAAAACGGTAGGCGGCACAACTGATGATTGAGTGACCGTCGCGGTGTTGTCGGTCCGTGCGCGCAGAACTGTCACAAAAGGTGGGGAGTGTGTCTGTTACGGATTGCTGCCGTTGGTGAGTAGGGGTGCTCGTTGTCCATTCGTCCGGTGTTCGCTGCCTTGGCGGCTGTGCTGCTCATGTCCGCGTGCGGAACCAGCGCCGCCGCCCCGCTCGGGGATGCCGACGGCGTCATTCCGGACAACAACAGCATCAGCCCCTTCGACACCGCCAAGGCGGCGATCCGCAACCTGGACCCGGCCCTGCTGGCCGCCGTGCAGCAGGCCGCTCGGGATGCCCAGGGGCACGACATCACCGTGCGGATCACCTCCGGCTGGCGCAGCAAGGCCTACCAGCAGCAGTTGCTCGACGACGCCGTCCGCAAGTACGGGACGCTGGCCGCGGCGCGGCAGTACGTCAACACGCCGGACAAGTCCACCCACGTCACGGGCAAGGCCGTCGACATCGGGCCGACCGACGCCGACGACTGGGTGAACCGGCACGGCGCCGACTACGGGTTGTGTCAGGCCTACTCCAACGAGATGTGGCACTTCGAGCTGTTGACGACGCCGGGCGGCCAGTGCCCGCCGCAGCGGCCGGACGCCGCCGGCTGATCTTTCCGTCCTTTGTGGACTGCGGCTCAGCGGCGGCGCCACCACAGGTGCCACACCGCCAGCGCCGGAAAGCCCACGACCAGGATCAGGCCGATCGCGACCGTGGCCGGCGAGTCGATGCCGTTGCCGGCCACGGCGATCACGATGCCGCTGGCGTGCATGGCCAGGCAGCCGGCGATCAGCGCCGCCGCCGAGCCCGGCGTGAGCGGCCGCAGCTCCGCCATCTTGCGGGCCAGGTTGGGATCGGTCGTCGTCAACGATCGTTCGATCTCCGCGAGCGATCGCAGCTCGTCGTCACGCAGCGTCATGGCTCCCCCTGCCGGTTGACCGACTGACGCCTTATATTGTTCCAGCCCGAGGCCGCTCTGTCGAACATATTTTCGAGTCTGCTCCGTCGTATCTGTGAACGAGCGTGTCTTGACGGTGATCGGCAGCCGTCGCTATGGTCTGAACCACATTTCGTCTCTTTCGTCCCGCTCCCGCCCCCTCGTGGCGCTCGCGACGCCCGTTGTGGGGCAACCCTGCAAGGAGTCGGCATGAATCTGAACAAAAGGCTGGTCGCTGCCCTCGTGGGCGCGGTCGCGGCGCCCCTGATCGTCGTGGCCGGTCCCGCTGCCCTCGCCAGCGCGCACGGATATGTCAACTCACCCGCCAGCCGTCAGGCCCAGTGCGCCTCGCACACGGTGTCCTGCGGCGCGATCCAGTACGAGCCCCAGAGTGTGGAGGGGCCCAAGGGTTTGCGCAGCTGCAACGGAGGCGTCGACCGGTTCGCCGAGCTCAACGACAACTCCAAGCCGTGGCAGGCCGCGTCCGTGGGCAAGACCGTGTCCTTCAACTGGACCTTCACCGCGAGGCACCGCACCGCCAGCTACCAGTACTACGTCGGCAACACCAAGCTCGCCGAGTTCAGCGGGAACAACCAGCCCCCGCCCGCCACCGTCTCCCACTCCGTCAACCTGGGCAACCGCACCGGCCGCATCACCGTCCTGGCCATCTGGAACATCAGCGACACCGCCAACGCCTTCTACAGCTGCATCGACCTCAACGTGAAGTAGCTTTAGGCCTTTCGGTGGCCCGTCCGTCCGTTGTGGATGGACGGGCCCACCCGGGCCGCGGTCACTGCCGGCTGAGGTAGAGCTCCACGCCGTCGAGGATGCGTTCCAGGCCGAACTCCAGGCCCTGGTCACGGGATTTGTGCTGCTCCGACTCCGCCAGCGCCTTCACCACGTGCGGAAACCGTTCGGCCCGGGTCGCCAGCACCTTGGCCCAGCCCTCGGCGATGTCCTCCTCCGAGGTGTCCGCCGCCTGCTCGATGATCGCGCGGATCTGTCCCGTCAGCGCGACGACGACGTCCATCTTCTGGCCGCCGTCCATCCGGGCCTCGGCCAGCGCCCCCAGCGCTTTCTCCACCCACCCCAGCTCGTTCGGGCCCGTCACCCGCCGTCCCACCGTCGCCCGCAGGGCCCAGGGGTGAGCCCGCATGAGGTCGAACATCGCCATCGTCCAGGCCTTCAGCTGCGGCCGCCAGCCGCCGTCGATGTGGCTCAGCTCCGGCGGTTCCCCCATGGCGGTGTCCACCATCAGCGCGATCAGCTCGTCCTTGCCCGGGACGTAGCGGTAGGTCGCCATCTTGGTCACCCCCAGCGCCTCCGCCACCCGCTGCATCGTCACCGCCCCCAGGCCTTCCCGGTCGGCCAGGTCGATCCCCGCCTTCGCCAGCTCGCCCACCGTCAGTGTCGGCCTCGGCCCCCTCCTCGGCGCGCCCCGCTCGCCCCACAGCACCTCGAACGCGTCCATCGCCACTCCCGGATCCGCCGACTCTCCGCCGCTCACTGTGCAGTGTGCCCAGCGGCCCGCCGCCGGCCGCCCTTGCCAACCGCTGAAACTGTGTCTACCGTACACTGTGTCTTAGGGACACGGTTTATGGGAGGCGATCATGCGGGTGTTGGTTTCGGGTGCGGGCGTGGCGGGGCCGGCGCTGGCGACGGCGCTGGGGCGGCACGGCATCGAGGCGACGGTGGTCGAGGCGGCGTCGAAGCTGCGGACCAGCGGGTTCGCGGTGGACTTCCGCGGCGAGACGCACAGGCGGGTGCTGAAGACGCTGGGTGTGCTGGACGAGCTGAAGGCGGTCCAGACGCATGGCGGGGCGATGGAGGCGGTGAACGAGCGGGGCGAGCGCATCTTCCGCTTACCGGAGGAGTTCGCGGGCGGCGAGGTGGAGGTTCGGCGCAACGACCTGTCGAGAATCCTGTACGAGCGAAGCCTGGACCACGCGAAGTACCTGTTCGGGGACACCGTCACCGGCCTGACGGAGACGGCGGACGGGGTGCAGGTCGACTTCGCCAGGGCGGAGTCGCGGACGTTCGATCTGGTGATCGGCACGGACGGGATGCACTCGGCGGTGCGGCGGCTGGCCTTCGGGCCGGAACGGGATTACGTCAAGCATCTCGGCTACTACATCGCGGGCTGGGACCTGCCGAACGACCGCGGGTACGGCACGACGTCGACCCAGTACAACGTGCCGGGTCGGATGGCGGCGGTGAGCGCGGACTTCCGTGAGCCGAGCAAGGCCGGCGCGCTGTTCGTGTTCGCCAGCCCACAGGTCGACGTCGACTGGCGTGACGTGGACCGCCAGAAGGCGATGATCCGGGACGCCTTCGGCGGAATGCGTTGGCACGTCCCGCATCTGCTCGACACCTTGGGCGATGTCGACGAGATGTACTTCGACTCGATCAGCCGGGTGCAGGCGCCGCGGTGGACGAAGGGGCGCTTCGCGCTGCTCGGCGACGCCGCGTGGGGAGTCACGCTCGGCGGCATGGGCGTCGGCACCGGCGTCGTCGGCGCCTACGTGCTGGCGGGGGAGTTGTCCCAGGCGCGGGGTGATCACCGGAAGGCCTTCGCCGCGTACGAACAGCGCATGCGTGGCTACGCCGGCCGTTGGCAGAAGGGCACCAGCCCCGGCCAGTTCCTCGCCCCCTCCAACGCCGCCCTGCTGTGGCTGCGCAACGCCATGTTCAGCACCAGGGCCGTGCAGAAGCTGATGGTCGCCGGCACCACCAAGCTGGCCAGCGACGTTGTCCTGCCGGACTACCCGGTGTCCTGAGCCGTTGTGGCTGCGTGGGCGTCGGGCCGGCCGGCGTTGTTGTCCGGTTCGGACAAGCCCGATTGCCCTGAGCCCGTCTCGGATTCGTGTCCTTGACGGTCCCGGCGGGTGCGGCTACTCTCCCCGCATTAGGAAGGTAAGTTTCCTAACTGCCGATGTGAGGCGGCCTCGGCCGTCGAACCGGAAATCACTGCCGCCACAGGGATTTCTACTCAAGCGAAGCGACTTCGCGGAGGGAATCCTGATGGGTGCTCGGTGCACGGCGCGGTTCGCGCCACACGGGAATCCCTTGTCGCGGAACACAGTCCCCAGACCCGGCTGAACGGCCGTGACCGCCGCCGATCCCTGTCCGGCGGCGCTCCCCTTGCCGCGCCGTGAACTTTTGCCACGACACCGCGCTGTCCGTTGCGCCCCTTGACTCCGCCGCGATATCCCCTGCCATTCCCTGTGGAGGAAGTTCATGATCAGAAAAGTGCTGGTCGCCGTGTTCGCGGTGGTCCTCGGCACGTCGCTCGCGGCCGCCGGCCAGGCGGCCGCGGCGCCGCAGGCGAGTCACCAGGCCGCCGCCGCGCCCCGGTCCGACGACGGCAACCCCACCGCCGCCCAGCTGCTGGCCAAGACCACCCACTGCAACCAGGTCTCCCACGGCACCTACTCGGACAAGAACGGCGGCCAGACCCCGATCTGCGGCGCCACCGGCGCGTACTTCTGGACCTCGGGCATGGCCGTCGACTGCGACGGCCAGCGCACGGCCCAGTGCAACGAGAACACCGACTGCTGCTTCTACGACGACACGTCGTTCCACCAGTCCGACGGCAAGCCGTTCAACGCCGCCCAGGTGCCCTACGTCGTCATCCCGCTGCCCAGTTCCCGTTGGAACTACGGCAGTGCCGGCATCAAGGGCGGTGACGTGCTCGCGGTGATCTACCACGGTCACGTCGAGTACGCGGTCTTCGGCGACGAGGGTCCGGACGACTCCATCGGCGAGGCCTCGTACGCCACGGCCAAGGCCCTCGGCATCGACCCCGACCCGTCCAACGGCGGCACCTCGGACAAGGTCACCTACATCGTGTTCAAGAACTCCAAGGTCTCGCCCATCGAGAACCACGGCAGCGCGGTGACCCAGGGCCGCAAGTTCGCCCAGCAGTTCCTCAGCAGCAACTGACTCCACCCCATGCAGGGAAGGACGCCTTACCCGCGGTGAACGAGGGTAAGGCGTCCTTCCCTGCGTAAAGGGGGCTACAGCGGCAGCGTCGGTAGGAAGGAATCGACCAGGGGGTCGGTGAACTCGCGGGAAACCGGTTCGCCGGTGACCAGGACGCGGTAGTGGACGACGGCCATGAGGCGCTGGACGGCGAGGTCGAGGTCGAGGGTCGGGGAGAGTTCGCCACGGGCGAGGGCGCGGTCGAAGGGCAGGCGGTCGCGCAGGTGCTGGGCGGCGAGGTGGGTGTCGCGGAGGCGGGCGGCGAGGGCGGGGTCGTGCTGGGCCTGGCCGACCAGGGCGCGGTAGACGGCGCCGGCGTCGTTGGTGGTGAGGAAGTCGGCGACGGCGGCGAGGTGCTCGCGGAGGTCGGCGGCCAGTGAGCCGTGGTCGGCGGGGGTGAGGGCCTTGGCCATGTCGTCGCCGAAGGCGTCCAGCAGGATGTCCACTTTGGACGGCCACCAGCGGTAGATGGTCTGCTTGGCCACGCCGGCCCGGGCGGCGATCTTCTCGATGGTGAGGCCGGCGAAACCGTGCTCGACGAGCAGGTCGTCGGCGGCCTCGAGAACGGCCTGCCGGGCCGCCTCGCTGCGGCCGTAGCGGTTGCCGTGATGATCAGCGCCCATGGGGCACAGCCTAGTCGGCTGTAGACAAGACGCAACGTTGCGTCTATGGTACGGATCATGACATCGACACTGCTCGAACCGAAGACACGCGGGGTGCTGGCGACGCTGTTCGCCGAGGCGGAGAAGGACGACCGACGGGTCTACGGCGAGATTCCCACGGATGTGCAAGGCAAGGCGGACGCGCTGGCGGATGTGTACATGCCGATCTCGCCCGAGGGCGGTCGGCTGCTGTATTCACTCGTGCGGGCGATCCGGCCGGACGTGGTCGTGGAGTTCGGCACCTCGTACGGCATCTCCACGCTGCACCTGGCCGCCGCGGTGCACGACAACGGCATCGGTCACGTGTACGGCAGCGAGCTGAGTGCGACCAAGGTCACCGCGGCCAGGGCCAATCTGGACGCGGCCGACCTGTCCCATCATGTGACGATCCTTGCGGGCGACGCCCTCGACACGCTCGCGGACGTCCCCGGCCCGATCGGCCTGGTCCTGGTGGACGGCTGGAAGGAGCTGAGCGTGCCCGTGCTGCGACTGCTGGAGCCCCGCCTCGCGCCCGGTGCCCTGGTGGTGGCCGACGACATCACCATGCCCTCCATGCGCCCCTACCTCGACCACGTCCGCGACCCGCGCAACGGCTACCTGGGCGTGGAGTTCCCGGTGGCCGACGGCATGGAGATCAGCTGCCGCGTCTGAACGACCGAACAGAGGGGGAGTAACGACATGTGCGCCACCTGCGGCGTGCCGACGCACGTTCCGGCGCCGCCCCGCAAGTTCGCGGCCCTGCGTAACGCGGACTGCCGCACCTACCTGGTCGGCGCGGCGCTGGCCATGATGGCCGACAACATCGAGCACGTCATCACGTACTGGGTGCTGTGGGAGAAGTTCCACTCGCCGGCGCTGACCGGCTTCGAGGTGATCAGCCACTGGGTGCCGTTCCTGCTGGGCTCGGTGTACTTCGGCGGCCTGGCCGACCGGCACGACTGCCGCCGGGTGATCCAGGCGGCGCAGGTGCTGTTCATGGCGGTGTCGGTGGCCTGGGGCGTCCTGTTCCTCACCGGCTCGCTGGAGGTGTGGGAGGCGTGCCTCCTGCTCGTGCTGCACGGCTGCGCCGGCGCCATCTGGGGACCGGGCGAACAGCTGATGCTGCACGACTTCGTGGGCGACGCGGACCTGCCCAGCGCGGTCCGGCTCAACGCCACGTTCCGCAGCCTCGGCATCCTGTTCGGGCCGGTGGTCGGCTCGGCGCTGCTGCTGGGGCTGGGCCCGGAGGCCGGCATCTTCGTCAACGTGCTGTTCTACCTGCCGCTGACGCTGTTCCTGTTCCGCACCAAGGTGACCGGCCACAGCCGGGACGGCGGCGTGCCGCGCACCCGGCTGGGCCTGATGGACTCGATCCGGGTGTTCAGGGAGGTGCGCTCGGACCGGACCATCGTCAGCATGATCATCCTGGGCGGCCTGGGGGCGTTTTTCGTCGGGGCGTCTCTACAGACGTCCATGCCGATCTACGCCCAGGACCTCGGCGCCGGCGCGGCCGGCACGGCCTACGGCGTGCTGCTGTTCGCCAACGGCGCCGGCGGCGTGATCGGCGGCATCCTGCTCGAAGCCACCGGCCGCATCAAACCGAGCGTGCCAGCAGCTGTCGCCAGCACCGGAATCTACGGCCTGACCAGCCTGTTCTTCGCCGTCACGGGCAGCTACGCGCTGGCCGTCGTCGCCCTGGTCATCGGCGGCGTGGCCAACCTGGCCTCCATGGCCATCGGGCAGACGGTGGTGCAGCTGCGGGCCAATCCGGCCGACCGGGGCAAGGTGATCGGCGTGTACGGCGTCGCTGCCAACGGCTTGCGGGCCGGCAGCGGCTTCACGGTGGGCCTGCTCGGCTCCGCGGTCGGCGTGCACCTGTCGCTGGGCATGTCGGCGGCGGCGCTCACCCTCGGCACGGGCGTGGCCGGCTGGCACGCGCTACGCAAGCGCTGACGCGGCAATTCCGGATTTCGGTGGGCGCATTTCCGAATGCGGGGGATATCCCGTGATGACCTTCGCTACACCCGTTCGCCCAGCTGTATCGAGAACTGAACCGATGCGGTTCGCGAACGGGTGTTAGCGCGGCCACGACCGATTGCGGGGCGTCGGATCCGGCCCAACACTGGACGATCTGTCGCCCATGCCGAGGAGGCCCTGTTATGCCCAAGTTCGTCTACGCCTTCGCCGAGGCCAACAAGGACATGAAGGACCTGCTGGGCGGCAAGGGGGCGAACCTGGGCGAGATGACCCGGCTGGGCCTGCCGGTGCCGCCCGGCTTCACCATCACCACCGAGGCCTGCCTGGCCTACCTGGCCGACCGGGACTTCCCGGACGGGCTGGCCGACGAGATCTCCACGCAGCTGGACGCGCTGGAACAATCGATGGGCAAGAAGCTCGGCGACGCGGCCGATCCGCTGCTCGTATCCGTACGCAGCGGCGCCAAGTTCTCGATGCCCGGCATGATGGAAACCGTCCTCAACGTCGGTCTGAACGACGACTCGGTGCACGGACTGGCGCAGCAGGCCGGCGATGAGCGGTTCGCATTCGACTCCTACCGCCGCCTCATCCAGATGTTCGGCAAGACGGTGCTCGGCATCGACGGCGAGCACTTCGAGGACGCGATCGAGGAGGCCAAGCACGCCAAGGGCGTCACGGGCGACCTCGATCTCGACGCCGACGACCTGCGCCAGCTGGTCGAGGTGTTCAAGAAGGTCGTGCAGGAGCACGCCGGCCGGGCGTTCCCGCAGCACCCGCGCGAGCAGATGGACCTGGCCGTGCGGGCGGTGTTCGACTCCTGGAACACGCCGCGCGCGGTGATCTACCGCCGCCAGGAGCGCATCCCGTCCGACCTGGGCACGGCGGTCAACATCGTGGCCATGGTGTTCGGCAACCTGGGCATGGACTCCGGCACGGGCGTCGCCTTCACCCGCGACCCGGCCAGCGGCGCGCAGGGCATCTACGGCGACTACCTGCAGAACGCCCAGGGCGAGGACGTCGTCGCCGGCATCCGCAACACGGTGCCGCTGCGCGACCTGGAGAAGATCGACAAGCGGGTCTACGACGAGCTGCTGCGGATCATGCAGACCCTGGAGGAGCACTACCGGGACCTGTGCGACATCGAGTTCACGGTCGAGCGCGGCAAGCTCTGGATGCTCCAGACCCGCGTCGGCAAGCGCACCGCGGCCGCGGCCTTCCGCATCGCCACCCAGCTGGTCGACCAGGGCCTGATCGACATGAACGAGGCGCTCACCCGGGTCACCGGCGCGCAGCTGGCGCAGCTGATGTTCCCGCGCTTCGACGAGAAGGCCGAGCGCCGCAAGATCGCGCAGGGCATGAACGCCTCGCCGGGCGCGGCGACCGGCAAGGTCGTGTTCGACTCCTACACGGCGGTGAAGTGGTCGCGTTCCGGCGAGAAGGTCATCCTCGTCCGACGCGAGACCAACCCGGACGACCTGAACGGCATGATCGCCGCCGCCGGCATCCTGACCAGCCGTGGCGGCAAGACCTCGCACGCGGCGGTGGTGGCCCGCGGCATGGGCAAGACCTGTGTCTGCGGCGTCGAGGAGATCGACGTCAACACCAAGGAGCGCATCCTGCGCGCCCCGCACGGCGTCGTCGTGCACGAGGGCGACGTGATCTCCATCGACGGCGCGACCGGCGAGGTGTTCCTGGGCGACGTGCCGGTGGTGGATTCCCCGGTGGTGCGGTACTTCGAGGGCGAGATCGACGTGGACACCGCGGACGACCTGGTGAAGGCGGTGCACCGGGTGATCAGCCACGCCGACGGGGTGCGGCGGATGGCCGTGCGCACCAACGCGGACACGCCCGAGGACGCGGCGCGGGCCCGCCGGTTCGGCGCGCAGGGCATCGGCCTGTGCCGCACCGAGCACATGTTCCTTGGCGAGCGGCGGTCCCTGGTGGAGCGGCTGATCCTGGCCGACACCGACGCGGAGCAGGAGCGCCAGCTCAAGGAGCTGCTTCCGTTGCAGCGCCAGGACTTCGTCGAGCTCCTGGAGTCGATGGACGGCCTGCCGGTGACCATCCGGCTGCTCGACCCGCCGCTGCACGAGTTCCTGCCCGACATCACCGAGCTCTCGGTGCGGGTCGCCGTGGCCGAATCCCGGGGCGAGCAAAGGGAGAACGACCTGCGGCTGCTCCAGGCCGTGCACCGGCTGCACGAGCAGAACCCGATGCTGGGCCTGCGTGGCGTGCGGCTCGGCGTGGTCATTCCCGGCCTGTTCCAGATGCAGGCCCGCGCCATCCTGGAGGCCGCCGCCCAGCGGATCAAGGCCGGCGCCGTGCCGCGGGTGGAGATCATGGTGCCGCTGGTGGCCAACGTGCAGGAGTTCGAGACCGTCAAGCAGGACATCATCCAGGTGGCCCGCGAGGTGCGGGAGTCGGAGTCGACGCACCTGGAGTTCCTCATCGGCACCATGATCGAGCTGCCCCGGGCCGCGCTGACCGCGGACCAGATCGCCGAGGCCGCCGAGTTCTTCTCCTTCGGCACCAACGACCTCACCCAGACCACCTGGGGCTTCTCCCGTGACGACGTCGAGGCGGCGTTCTTCTCGGCCTACCTCGAACGCGGCATCTTCGGCATCAGCCCGTTCGAGTCGGTCGACCGGGACGGCGTCGGCGAGCTGGTCCGCATCGCCTGCGAGAAGGGCCGCGCCCAGCGGCCGGGGCTCAAGCTCGGCGTCTGCGGCGAGCACGGCGGCGACCCCGACAGCGTGCACTTCTTCAACGAGGTGGGCCTGGACTACGTCTCCTGCTCGCCGTTCCGCGTCCCGGTCGCCCGCTTGGAGGCGGGCCGCGCCACGCTGGCCGGACGCGCACGCTGATCTGCCCAACCTGGCGAGGCTCGGCACATGGGTCGCCCGGTCACCCGCCGCGAGGCCCCGCCGATGCTTCGCCCGGCAAGGGGGGAGTGCACCGGCTATCGGGGCGCTGGACTGCGGCTAGGTTCTTTTCAGTTCACTCAGGTATTGCGACTCTTCTCGCCAATGCGACGACGTGGACTTTCTTACGCACACGTACTTATTAGAGAGCCGTTACCGCACGTAAATCATTTATCCCCGTCGCGCGTAAGAACGCTTTCAGTGGCTGCTAGGAGGACATACGGCGCCGACGTGGTTTGTATTATCCAATCCTTAATCTAATTTGGCTGGTAACGGACTTTCAGATAGATAAACGGTGTGCCCCCAGACCGAAACCGAGATGCCCTGAACATAAGAGACAACGTGAGCCTGCAGGAGATACAATCCGCTTCCTCAATTTTGTTTTCACTTTCGGCTCGTGATAGGAATATTGTCGGCCCCAATTAGTTCTCCCCGGTGAGCAGCGCGACCGAACGCGGGAACCGCAGCTCGGCGCCGGTGGCCAGGGCCAGCGTGGCGATGCCGATGAAGGTGCCGCCGAACAGCGCGGCGGCGGTCAGCGCACCGGCCGTGTCGTCGAGAAGTGCCGGCAGGGCAACGCCTGTCGCCTGCACCAGCAGCGCCACGACCAGCAGCCACGGCCGTGACCAGCGGCGGCCCAGCCACGCCCACAGGGCGGCCGACGGCGTGGCGGCAAGGCCGACGATCACCCACGCGCCGCTGCCCAACCAGCCGGGGGAGTTCTGGTCGATGGCCGCGACCAGGAACGTGCCGGCGATGATGTATCCCACGCCTTCCAGGCTGTAGCTGGTGAACAGCGCCGCAAATGCGCGGGTGCCTTTTCGTGTTGTGTCCATTGTGGACTTCTGATCGGGCTCCGGGTGCATGTTCCATGCCCCGGCGGCGATCACCGCGGCCAGAGCGGCCGAGCACCACCAGGCCGTCCGCCAGTCGCCGATCGTGCTGAGGATCAGCACCAGCACGCCGGAGATCGCGATGCCGCCGCCGATGCCGCCGAAGGCCCAGCCCGGCAGGTGGGCGGGATGTTCGCGGAGGTGGTGCAGCACGGAGCCGACGGCGGCGACAAACGTGACGGCGCTGGCGATCCCGGCGATCAGGCGCAGCACAAGCCAGAGGATCACGTTGTGGGTCAACGGCATCGCGGCCAGCGTGAGCACGATGACCACCAGCGAGGCCCGGGCCACGGCCGGCCGGCGGAATGCCGGCAACGCCCCGGCCAGCGCACCAGCCAGGTATCCGACGTAGTTGGCCGTCGCCAGCGCCGCCCCGCCCTGGGCCGTCAGGCCGGCCTGAGCGGTCATCAGCGGCAGGATCGGCGTGTAGACGAACCGCCCGATGCCCATGCTGGCCGCCAACGCCGCGGCCGACCGGCCGACATGCCGCCATGGAGGTCCCGAGGGGGCGGTCACCACTGGTTCAGGACCGGGTCGTTCGGGTGCGCCTCCAGCTCGACGATCTCGGCGTGCATCCACGGCCACAGCGGCAGCGTGCCGAGCACGTTCTCGCGCAGGTCCCGCTCGTCCTCGCCGCGCCAGATGCCGATGCTGCGCTTCTCCCCGGCCGGCCGCCAGATCCGGTACAGGTGCCCGCTGGCCGCCAGCTCCTTGGCCCGCTCATGCTCGGCTGCCCGGCGGCGGTCCACCTCCGCCGGGTCTGTGCCGTCCGGAATGGTGGTCGTGATCGTGACGACGAAGTCCTTCATGCCTCCATCCTGGGCCCCTGGCCTGCGTCGACGCCACGACTGGCCGGCTCGCCTGTGATAGGCGCAGCCTCCTAGGATCGGGCTGTGGAGCTACGCCAGCTGAAGTACTTCGTCGCCGTCGCCGAGGAGCTGCACTTCGGGCGGGCGGCCGAGCGGCTGCTGATCGCCGGGCCTTCGCTGTCGCAGCAGATCAAGGCCCTGGAGCGGGACCTCGGCGTCGTGCTGTTCGAGCGCAACCGCCGTGGCGTCGCCCTCACCCAGGCCGGCGCCACCCTGCTGCCCCACACCAAGGCGCTGCTGGACCAGGCCGCGGACCTCCAACGCCGGGCCGGCCGCCTGGCCGGCACCGAGCAGGTGCGCCTCGGCTACGTCAATTGGCGGCCCGCCGATCTCCGTGCGCGGGCCGCCCCCGCCGCCGAGCTGATCATCGACACCTGGGTCGTGCCCTCCCACGCCCAGGCCGCCCGCGTCGCCGAAGGCAGCCTCGACCTGGCCATCTGCTGGATCCGCAAGCCCGACCTCGAACGCCTGGCACTGGCCTCCCGACTGCTCGGCGTCGACCGCCTCCACGCCGTGACCGTCGGCGAGGACGAGCGCCCCGTCCGTGCCTCGGACGTGCTCGTGCCCGTCGACGACGACCAGACCTCCTGGTCCTCGTGGAACGCCTACGCCGAGGAGTTCGCCCAGCACACCGGTGCCCAGATCGTGCGCATCTCCGACGGCGGCATCACCGGCGAAGCCTTCGTCGACCACGTCCGGCGTCTGCGTCGGCCGGTTTTGAACTCCCCCAAGGGGCAGGAAGTGCTGCTGCCACCGGATCTCGTGCGGCGGCCCATTGTGCAGCCGGCGCCGCTGTGGACGTGGTCGCTGGTGTGGCGGCGGGAAGAGGTGCGCCGGGCCGTGTTCGACACGGTCGAGGCCGTGATGCGTGGGGCTGAGGCCTGGGGCGACGGTGAGCTGGACGGGTGGTTGCCGGTGGATGATCCGTATTTGGTGTGAGTGGGGTAGGGCTGAGCCGCACTGCGCGTCGGTGATGCCCGCGTCGCGGTCTTGCGGCCGTCCACTGTGGACTAATGGTTCTCCCCGGCCAGATGGGCCAGCAGGGCCCGACGGGCGGAATGCACGTGTTCCTCGGCTGTCCGCGCGAGAAGTTCAGGCTCCTCGCCCCGGATCAGCGTGGCCAACTCCCTGTGCTCGGCTACCACTCGTGCGAGGTAGTCCTCCGGGGCGGCGGCGATTCGCCGCAGCTGGAACAGGCACACCTGGGACCGGACGGCCTGCCAGGCCTGGACCAGCCGACTGTTGCCGCTGGCGGCGTACACGGCGTCGTGGAAGGCGATGTCGAGCGCCAGCAAGTGCGGGCCGCGGCGGTCGATGTCGGCGGCCATCGCCGTGACGATGTCGTCCAGCGCGGCCAAGTCGTCGGGTGAGGCCGTGGTCAGGGCGGTCAGCGCGGCGAGACGGTCGAGCGCGGCCCGGACTGTGTAGACCTCCTCGACGTCGCGCGGGGTCACGTCGATCACGGTCGTGCCGCGGTGCCAGGCGCTGTGCACCAGGCCCTCGCGCTCCAGCAGCGCCAGCCCTTCACGCACCGATCCGCGGCTCACGTCCAGGTCACGGGCCAGGTCCACCTCGCGCAGCGGAGCGCCGGGCGGGAAGGTGCCGTCGAAGATCGCGTCGCGGATCCGGTCGGCCGACTCCTCGGCGAGACCGCGGCGGGCGGCCCTGGGCAGGCTCATGTCCTAATGTTGACATTCGAACATGGAGCCCGCAAGGTGGGGGCATGACCTCGCGCCCCGCCTTCCACCTCGCCATTCCCGTCGACGACCTGGCCCGCGCCCGCGCCTTCTACGGCGGCGTGCTCGGCCTGTCCGAGGGCCGCTCGGCCGAACACTGGGTGGACTGGGACTTCCACGGCCACCAGGTCGTCACCCACGTCGTCGCCGGCGCCCGCGCCGAGGCCGGCCGCAACCCGGTCGACGGCCACGACGTTCCCGTGCCGCACTTCGGTCTCGTGCTCACGGTCGAGGACTTCCAGGTGCTGGCCGACAAGCTGCGTGCCGTCGACACGAAGTTCGTGATCGAGCCCTACCAGCGCTTCGCCGGCGAGCCGGGGGAGCAGTGGACCATGTTCCTGCACGACCCCGCCGGGAACGCCCTGGAGTTCAAGGCGTTCCGCGACGAGGCCCAGCTGTTCGCCAAGTGAGCCAACTCGCCCGAAAGGCGGGGCCGTCAGCCTTCTTCGGTGCGGCGGATCATGTCGGCCAGCAGCTCGCTGGCGGTGTTCTTCGGCTTGTTCTCGGCCACTGACAGGGAGGTCTCGGTGCGCTGGACGCCCTCGATCTGCCACACGCCGTCGATCAGCAGCTCGCGCAGGTGGGTGTGGTCGCGCACGCGCACCCGGACCAGCATGTCCACGCCACCGGTGACGATCATGACCTCTTCCACCTCGGGCAGCTCGGCCAGCTTGGTCATGATCGTGCCCTGCTCGAAGCCCTGGCCGGCGGTGACGGTCAGATAGGCGATGGTCGGGTAGCCGAGCGCGCTCCAGTTGAGCCGCACGCCGTAGCCCTCGATGACGCCCTGCCGGTGCAGGCGGGCGATCCGGTCGGCTACGGCCGGCGCGGACATGCCGAGCTCACGGGCGAGGCTGCGCTGCGAGATCCGCGCGTCCTGGCTGAGCAGCAGCAACAGCCGCAGGTCGATGGCGTCCAGCTGGGCCGGCTCGACGGCCGCCGCCGCGTGTTCGCCGATGCCGCCGAGCGGCTTGACCCACTCCATGGTAACTCTCCGTCACATGATTGGTGTCTGGACGTCTCTGGTGTCGATATGTAAGGTCAGTCGTGCAACTCTCCTGGCAGATGTAAGGACATGTCAAGGCGGGGTGGTTACGTGATCGACTGGACCACACGGCTGGCGCGGCGCACCAGCACCACGCCGGACCTCATCGGCGGCATTCTCGCGCTGGCCGGCGCGCGGGACCTGATCAACTTCACCGGCGGCTTCCCGGACCCGTCGCTGTTCCCCACGGACGTGGTCGGCGACATCGCCCACAAGCTGATCGACAACGACGCCGCGGTGGCGCTGCAATACGCGGCCAGCGAGGGCATCGCCAGCGTCCGCGCGGCGGTCGCCGACCGGGTGGCCGTGACCGACGGGCGGCGGCCGGGCGACGCCGAGCTGATGATCACCAGCGGTGGCATCGACGCGATCACCTTGATAGCCAAGAGCTTGCTCGACCCCGGGGACGTGGTGGTCGTCGAGGAACCCAGCTATCTCGGGGCCCTATCCGGCTTCATGGCCTTCGATCCGACGCTTCGCGGCGTGCCGCTGGATGTGGACGGCCTCGACGTGGACGCGCTGGCCGTGCTGCTGCGCGAGCTGCCGACGCCGCCGAAGGTCGTCTACACCATTCCCGACTTCCAGAACCCCAGCGGCCGCACCATGTCCGTCGAGCGGCGGACGGCGCTGGTCGAGCTGTGCCGGCGGCACGGGGTTCTGATCATCGAGGACGTGGCCTACAGCCAGCTCGGCTTCGACGACGAGCCACGGCCCAGCCTGTGGTCGCTCGGGCCGGACGTGGTCGTGCAGATCGGCACCTTCTCCAAGGTGTTCTTCCCCGGCGTGCGGCTGGGATGGGCGGCCGGACCGGCGGCGATCATCGCGCAACTGTGCGTTGCCAAGCAGAACTCGGACCAGTGCGCCGGGGCGTTGGGGCAGCGGATGGTGGAGGAGTACCTGCGCGGCGGGCACCTCGACGAGCACCTGCCGCTCGCCCGCGCGCTCTATCAGCGGCGGGCCGATGTGCTGATCGGTGCGCTGGCACAGCATTTCGACGGCCTGGGCACGTGGACGGTGCCGCAGGGCGGCTTCTTCAGCTGGCTGCGCGTGCCCGGCGTCGACACCATGGCTCTGGCCGACACGGCCCGGGAGAGCAAGGTCGCCTTCGTGCCGGGCGCGGGCTTCTTCCCCTCGGGGCGCGACAACGAGCACCTTCGGTTGTCCTACAGCAGGGTCAGCGAATCCGACATCGAGGAGGGCGTCGTCCGGCTGGCCGCCGCCGTCCGATCCATCCGGGAGAGGCCATGACCACCAGCTCAGAGCATTTCAGCACCGAGGGCGGCGGCGCCCCGATCGCGCCCGGGCGGTTCGTGGACGTGAACGCCATCAAGGCGATGACCCTGGTGCCGGGCCTGGACTTCCAGCCCGTGCTCGGCGAGAGCATGCTGCTCAACTTCGCCTCGTACGAGCCGAACACCGAGGCGCCGATGCACAGCCACGCCGAGGAGCAGATCGTCATCGTCACCGAGGGCGAGTTCGAGTTCACCATCGACGGCGACACCCGGACCATGCGGGCCGGCGATGTCGCGGTCGTGCCGCCATGGGTGCCGCACGGCGCGAGGACGCTGGACACCACCTGCAAGGAGATCGACGTGTTCACGCCGCCGCGGTCGACCCTGGTCGACTACGCCGCCACGCAGGTCGAGGGCTCGAAGGTCGAGGACTGAGCGTGGATCTGGGTCTTTCCGGCCGCCGGGCGATCGTCACCGGCGGCTCCAAGGGCATCGGGCTGGCCGTCGCCGCCGAGCTGATCGCCGAGGGCGCCGCCGTGGCCATCTGCTCCCGCAACGCCGAGGAGCTGGCCTCGGCCGTCGCCTCCTTGGGCGGCAACGTCTTCCATCAGGTCTGCGACGTCACCGACGCCGACGCCGTACAGTCCTTTGTGGACGCCGCTGCCGATTCTCTTGGCGGTGTGGACATCCTGGTCAACAACGCCGGCCGGGCCCATCCCGGCAACTTCGAGACGCTGCGTGACGAGGACTGGCGGGCCGATCTCGACGTCAAGCTCTTCTCCCAGATCCGCTGCTTCCGGGCCGCCCTGCCGCACCTGCGGGCCAGCTCGTCGCCGCGCGTGATCAACATCAACTCCGTCTACGCCAAGCAGCCCGATCCCGCGTTCTTCTCCACCACCGTCGTCCGCGCCGCCTGCGTCAACCTGAACAAGGTGCTCGCTCAGGAGTTCGGCGCCGACGGCATCCTGGTCAACAGCGTCAACATCGGCTTCGTCGACACCCCGCAGTGGGGCAACATCCATGCCCGCCGCGCCCCCACCCAGGACCGCGCCGAGTTCCTCGACGGCCTCGCCGCCGCCGAAGTCCCCCTCGCTCGCTTCGGCCGCGTGGACGAGGTCTCCGGCCTGGTCGCCTTCCTCGCCGGCTCTCGCGCCAGTTACATCACCGGCGCCGTCATCGACGTGGCCGGCGGCATGGGCAAGTATGTGTAGGTGCCCCGCCCGCTGCTCTTTCTCGACGTCGACGGAACGCTGATTCCCTTTGGCGGCGTCGCTTATCTGAGCTACCACACCGATTCACCGAATCCGCTCCTCGACCGCCTCGATCCCGCCCATGGCGCCCGATTGTCCGCGCTGTCGTGCGAACTCGTCTGGGCTACCACATGGCTGTCCGACGCCAATGATCTGATCGCGCCCCTGCTCGGCCTGCCGCCGCTGCCGGTTGTCGAGTGGCCCGATGACGATCCTGCCGAATTCCCCGGCGTGCACTGGAAGACGCCGTTTCTCGTGACGTACGCGGCCGGCCGCCCCTTCGCCTGGGTGGACGACGAGCTCGGATCGGCCGACCGTGCCTGGGTTTCCGCACGTCATGGCGGAGACGCGTTCCTGCACAGGGTTGATCCGCGCGTCGGCCTCACTCTCGACGATTACGCGACCCTCGCCGAGTGGCGGACCCGGTTGGCGGATTGACCGGCGGCAACGTCGTTCGCACGGCACGGGAATTCGCCGAATCGCCCGTGGTGCTGTCTCTGACGGCGAGTTCACCGACCGGGTGAACAAGAGCAAGGCGCTGGAGAACCTGGCGGCGGTCATCCAGGCGCTGCCGGACCAGTTGGTCGAGGCGATGCCGATGAGCACCGGCGGCATCAACGCCGACGCCGTGGCCAACGGCGTGCGCGCGGCCCTGGACGGCCTGAGCCGGACGACCGTCCCGCACGACAAGTCCGCCACCAACTGAAACGGTCACCGGGGCGCGTCTGGTCGGGCGCGCCCCGGTGATCCAGAATGGCGTTCATGCCCGATTACGACGAGTCCGTGGACGTCAGCCGCCCCAATCCGGCCCGCATGTACGACTACTACCTGGGCGGCGCCCACAACTTCGCCGTGGACCGGGAGGCCGCCGACCGCGTGCTGGCGATCCTGCCCGAGACCCGCGAGTTCGCCATCCGCAACCGCGAGTTCCTCCAGCGGGTCGTCCGCTTCCTGGCCGCCGACGCCGGCATCACCCAGTTCCTCGACCTGGGTTCGGGCATACCCACCGTCGGCAACGTCCACGAGGTGGCCCAGGCCGTCGATCCCGGCAACCGCGTCGTCTACGTCGACCACGAGCCCGTCGCCGTCGCCCAGTCGCAGCGCCTGCTGGCCGGGAACCCTTACGCCGCCGTGATCCAGGCCGACGTCCGTGACCATGACTCCGTCTTGAGTCACCCGGAAACCCTGCGGCTGTTGGACTTCTCCCAGCCCCTCGCCGTGCTGATGCTCCAGGTGCTGCCCTTTATCCCCGACTCCGACGATCCCGGCCGGGTGGTCGCCTCGTACCGCGACGCCTGCGTGTCCGGCAGTTACCTTGCCCTCGCGCACAGTTTGTCGTTCGACTACTGGCCCGGAGCCGTCGCCGAGGCCGTCGACATGTACACCAAGAGCACCCATCCCCTGAACCTGCGCAGCCCCGACCAGGTCGCCGCGTTCTTCGCCGGTTACGACGTGGTCGATCCCGGCGTGGTCTTCACCGCTGTGTGGCGCCCCGAGAAGCCCGTCTCCGACGACGAGGCCGTCGGCAGCCGCGCCGTCGCGGGCCTGGGCCTACTGCCCTGACGCCAGATCACCCGACCCAGTTGTGAATCCGTGACGCCACACGATCCGGCGCCTCGATCTGCGGCAGGTGTCCCAACCCGGGCAGCACGTCGACCGTCCACTGTGGAAGCCTCCGTGCTGCTTCCCGCGCGGACGCTACCGACACGAGGCGGTCCTGCTCGCCGTGGATCAACAGCACGGGGGCGACGATGTCGCCGAGGGCGGCCCACGCGGCCCGGCGGGCGTTGTTGATGTCCAGGAGGGTACGGGCCGAGGCGAGGAAGGCGTCGTCGATGCCGGGGAGGCTTTCGCGGTGCTCGATGAGCTCGACCAAGGCGACGATGAGGCTCTCCGGCACGCGTGAAGGGTCGACGCAGCAGCGGTCGTAGGCTTCGCGGACCTGCTGCCGAGCGGTGCGGTTGCGGCGGCGGAAAGCGAGGATGGGGCGGCCCAAGGGCAGCGCGAGGCGGCCGAAGATCATGGCGGCGGCGACGTCCAGGCGGGAGCGCGGGACGAGGGGCAGCGCGGGGTCGATGAGGACGAGCCGGGCCACGGTCTCGGGATGCCGGGCGGCCTGGCGGGCGGCGATCAGACCGCCCATGGAATTGCCGACGAGCACCACGGGACGGTCGGCGACGGTGCGGATGAAGCGGTCGATCAGGTCGGTGTTGGCGGCGATGGTGGAAGTCCGGTGGTCGGGGGCCGTCAGGCCGTGACCGAGCAGATCCGGCGCCAGGACGCGAAAGCGGCCGGTCATTCTGGGCGCGAGCAGGCTGAAATCCAGGTGCGAGCCGCCCAGCCCGTGCACCATCACCATTGGCACACCGTCGGCCGGCCCGCCGAAGTCCACATAGTGGACGGGGCCGTCGATGTCCGCGTACCGGCCCGTCCCGCCCCATCTGGCCAGCGACGACGTCATGAGCCCAGGATACGGCCGGTCGCGGGGTGGACGAGGGAGAGCGCTCCCACTTTCCGTCGGTCGGCGGGTTCCGGTGAATCGATCACGCCGATAGCCTGCGACCGTTCGGCGAATCCTTGTGAGATCGGTGGTCGGAGATGACCCGAAAACTCCTGGGCCTGACGGTGTCCTGCCTGGCGGCGCTGCTGTTCGCGCCGGTGGCCACGGCAACACCACAGGCGGCGGCGCCGGTGCGGCTGGTGCCTGAGCCCTCCTCGGTGGTGACGCTGCCGGGCCAGGTGTTCACGCTGAAGTCGACGGCCCACATCGTGGCCCCGGCGGGCGCGGCGGCGACGGGGCAGTACCTGGCCGGCCTGCTGCGGCCGGCGACGGGATTCCGGCTGCCGGTGACGACCATCAGTTTGCCGGAAGACATCGGCCTGCCGGGCGACATCCGGCTGACCCTGGGCGGCCCGTCGAGCCTCGGCAGCGAGGGCTACCGGCTCACGGCGACGCCGGTGGGCGTCGAGGTGTCGGCCAACGCGAGCGCGGGCCTGTTCTACGGCGTGCAGACGCTGAGGCAGCTGCTGCCGGCCAAGGTGGAGGCCAAGACCGTCCAGAGTGGACCGTGGACGGTCGCCGGGGTGACGGTCAGGGACACGCCCCGGTACGCCTGGCGCGGCGCGATGCTCGACGTGGCAAGGCACTTCTTCCCTGTGCCGCAGGTCGAGCAGTACATCGACCTGATGTCCCTGTACAAGATGAACACGCTGCACCTGCACCTGAGCGACAACGACGGCTGGCGCATCGACATCAAGTCCTGGCCGCGGCTGGCCCGCTACGGCGGCAGCACGGACGCCTCGCGCGGGCCGGGCGGCTTCTACACGCAGGACGACTACAGCGAGATCGTCCGCTACGCGGCCAGCCGGCACGTCACCATCGTGCCGGAGATCGACACGCCGGGGCACGTGACGGCGGCGCTGGCCTCGTACGCGCCGCTGAACTGCGACGGCGTCGCGCCGCCGCTGCTCAACCCCGGCTGGAGCTCGCTGTGCGTGCCGCTGGAGATCACCTACAAGTGGCTCGACGACGTGATCGGCGAACTGGCGGCGATCACGCCCGGCGACTACATCGACATCGGCGGCGACGAGGCCGTGAACACCAGCGCGGCCGACTACAAGTACTTCGTGAACCGGCTGCAGGCGATCGTCACCGCGCACGGCAAGAAGCTGATGGGCTGGCACCAGGTCGAGGCGGGCGACCTCGCCGGATCCGCGCTCGCCGACTACTGGGGGACGGCCGGTTCGACCGACGACGAGGCGCTGGCCAAGGTCGCGCAGGCGCGGGGCAACAAGCTGGTGCTCTCGCCGGCCGACAAGGTCTACCTGGACATGAAGTACGACGCGAACACGCCCATCGGCCAGGACTGGGCCGGCTACAACAGCGTGCAGGACTCCTACGACTGGGATCCGGCGACCTTCGTGCCCGGGGTCGCCGACGACGTCGCCGGCGTGGAGGCGCCGCTGTGGACCGACGTGTTCCCGACCTGGGACGACGTGCAGTTCATGGCCTTCCCGCGGCTGCCCGGCGTGGCGGAGATCGGGTGGTCGGCCCAGCGGACGCACTCCTGGGACGCCTACCGCACCAGGCTGGCGGCGCAAGGGCCGCGGTGGGACGTCATGGGCGTCAAGTACTTCCGGTCACCCGACGTCCCCTGGTGACGGCCGGCGGTGGGGCGGTTCGGCCGCCCCACCGCCCCGGTGGTCAGGCGCTGAACGGCGCCCAGCGCTGCAGCCGGGCGTCGACCTCGGTGTGCCGCCCGATCCGGCGGCCTAGTGTCCTGCGCCAGGAATTCGGTCAAGATATGAGGCGAGGCGGTCGAGGATCTCGTCAGCGTCCTTGGTCCACACGAACGGCCTGGGATCGGCGTTCCACGTCGTGATCCAGTCGCGGATGTCGTTTTCCAGTGCACGTAAGGACTTGTGCGCAGCTCGACGCAGGCGTTTGTCGGTCAGCAAGCCGAACCATCGCTCCACCTGGTTGAGCCAGGAGGAGTAGGTCGGGGTGAAGTGCATGTGGAAGCGGGGGTGCGCGGCCAGCCACTTGTTGATCGTGGGGTGTTTGTGGGTGGTGTAGTTGTCGCAGATTAGGTGCACGTCAAGGTCGGCGGGCACCTGCTTGTCCAGTGTGGTGAGGAACTTCTTGAACTCCACCGCGCGGTGACGGCGGTGGATGGAGCCGATCACCTCGCCGCTGGCCACGTCGAGCGCGGCGAACAGGGTGGTGATGCCGTGCCGGATGTAGTCATGGGTACGGCGCTGCGGCAGGCCGGGCATCATCGGCAGCATCGGCGCGGACCGGTCCAGCGCCTGGATCTGCGACTTCGTGCGCCACGAGGCGCTGCACTATCGGGTGGAGGTGAGAGACCTCCGCCGTCGTCCTGTCGCAGCAGGTCGATGAAGCTGAGGGCAGCCTGATCCGGGAGGCGCCGGGGAGGGTGGGAGCAGCCCTGACAACGAGGAGACGGGCCGGCACTGCCAGACGGCTCGGGCTCACCTAGCGAGACGGAAAGGTGTACGTGAGGAACCAGCGGTTAAAGCCTCTCAAGAGATACACCGGCTCCAACCTGGCGGATGCGGGCCGGAGCGCGACGCACACCTGTCTTGACCGGATGTCCGGGACAGGGCGGGTGACTTTCGGGCCGGGTGAAGACGCCGGCAGGGAGGCCGCGAGGAAAGGCTGCGGCGTACTCGTGGCGATGTCGCAGGGGCAAAGCTGGGCACCGACCCCGTCGACCGGTGTGTGGTGAACGTGGGAAGCGTCCCGGGCTGGTCCCGCGTGCTGGCCGTCCAGGTCGGGTGCGGGCAGGCTCGTCGTCGGCTGAGCGGGCCGGGGCGTGGCGGAGCCGTCGTAGTAGTCCGAGGTCGGGAAAGCCGGCCACATGGCGAAGGGCGGCAGCGAGTCCGCGGCGATGGGAACGGAAGGGCAGGAGATCACCGGTGAATACGGGTGTGCTGTGGCCGACGGTCGAGGAGGCCGAGGCGCGGGTACTGCGGATCCAGACCAAGCTGCATCAGTGGGCGATCGATGGTCCTGGTCGCCGGTTCGACGACGTGTTCAATTTGGTGTGTGACCCGGCTGTTCTCGTTGTGGCGTGGACGCGGGTCAGGGGCAACAAGGGTAAGCGGTCGGCGGGGGTGGATGGTGTCCGTCCGGACGCCGTGTTCGCCGCCGAGGAGTGGTTCCTGCCCACCTTGAGGCGAGATCTCAGGGAGCGGCGGTTCGACCCGATGCCCGTGCGGGAGCGGATGATCCCCAAGCCGGGCAGCGCGAATCTGCGTCGCTTGGGTATCCCGACCGCGCGGGACCGCACCGTGCAGGCGGCTCTGAAGCTGGTACTGGAGCCGATCTTCGAGGCGGACTTCCAACCGTGTTCCTACGGTTTCCGTCCTCGGCGCCGGGCCCAGGATGCGATCGCGGAGATCCACCAGTTCACGTCCCGCTCGTATGAGTGGGTCCTGGAAGGGGACATCGAGGCGTGCTTCGACATGATCGACCACCCGGCCCTGATGGACCGGGTGCGTGGTCGGGTCGGGGACAAAACGTGGTTCTGGCTCTGGGTGAAGGCGTCTTGCATGCCGGACCGTCCTCAGCGAGGACGGCGTGGTCAGGAACACCAGTACCCGGCACACCCCAAGGCGGGATCCTGTCTCCGTTGCTGGCCAACATCGCCCTGTCAGTCCTGGACGAGCATTTCGCCCGGGCATGGGCGGCCAGCGGCACCTCGTATCGGCGGTTCGTGGCGCGCCGCAAGGGGTCGGCCACCTATCGGATCGTTCGCTACGCGGACGATTTCGTGGTTCTGGTGTCCGGGTCGAAGCGGCATGCCGAAGACCTCCGGGAGGTGGTGGCCGGACTGTTGGCCCCGATGGGCCTGCGGTTGTCGGCAGCCAAGACGAGGGTCTGTCACATCGATGAGGGCTTCGACTTCCTCGGGTTCCGCATCCAGCGGAAACGGAAGCGGGGCACGGACAAGCGCGTGGTCTACACCTACCCGTCGAAGAAGGCGCTGGCCTCGATCGTCGGGCGGGTCCGCGCGCTGACCCGCAGGTCGTCGCATCCAACACTTGCCGCCCTGCTGCGCCAACTCAACTTGGTGCTGCGGGGTTGGTGCGTCTACTTCCGTCATGGTGTGTCGAAGGCGACCTTCCACTACCTCGATGATTACGCCTGGCATCGGGTAGTGCGGTGGATTCGTAAGCGGCACAACAAAACGAAGTGGGCCGTCCTCATGCGCCGTTACCTTCCGGGGTGGCGACCGACGGAGGACGAGGTGACGTTGTTCCAGCCCCAGACGGTGACGGTCAGCCGTTACCGATACCGGGCGGCCAACATCCCTACACCCTGGGCAGTCATAACGCCAGAACCAGCAAAGTGATCCGCTGACACGGGCTCGTGGAGAGCCGGATGCTCAGGAATGGGCACGTCCGGTTCGGCGGGCGGGCCGGGGAAACGTAACGTTCGTAAGGACGTCAACGCGCCCCGGTCCGACCCAACTCGTCGACGCAGAGGACCAGCGCCTTGTCGGGCGGATTCAGGTAGAGCCCGACGACGTCGCGGACCTTGTCGACGAACTGCGGATCGTTGCTGAGTTTGAAGGTGTCGACCTGGTGGGGCTTGAGGTTGAACGCCTTCCAGATCCGTCCGACCGTCGACTTGGACAATCCGCTCTCGGCCGCCATCGAGGTCCGCGACCAGTGCGTGGCATCGGCCGGGGTCCGTTCCAGCGTGGCCACCACCAGTTCCTCGACCTGCTCGTCGGTGATCTTGCGCGGGGCGCCCGGACGTGGCTCGTCCACCAAGCCCTCCAGGCGCCTGTCCAGGAACCGTCGTCGCCACTTGCCCACCGTCTGCGGCCAGATCCCCAACTCGGCGGCGACGTCCTGATTGGATCCGCCGGCCGCGCACCCGAGCACGATTCGGCATCGCTGTGCCAATGCCTGCGACGACTTCGCCCGCCGCGCCCACCGTTGAAGCGTCTCGCGTTCCTCGTCGGTTAACACCACAGCGGCCACCGGCCGGCCTCTACCTGCCATCCGTCAATCCTACAATTAATCAACGAACTTTAGGCGCAGGACACTAGGTCGGCGTACTCCATGGCGACGCTCACGCGCTGGTTCGCGAGCGCCACGGCCGCCGGGTGGTGGCGCAGCCGCGTGTGGAAGCCGAGCAGCGGCGTGCCGCGCCAGCAGTCGAGGCTCGCCTGGTACAGCTCGTACGCCCGCGCCAGGTCGCCCATGCCGCGGGTGGCCCGGGCATGGGCGACGAGGGCCTTGAACTCCAGCACGTCGAGTTGGCCGCGCGCGACCGTGAGCAGGTAGCCGTCGCCCTTGCCGACCGACGACAGCCACGGCGTCTGGCCGAGCATGCGCCGCACGGCATCGGCATGCCCGCGCAGCAGCCGGGAGTACGAGGCCGGCGGCACGTCGCCCCACAGCGCGCGGACTACCTCGTCCCGGCCGACTTCCTGGTTGGGCTGGAGCGCCACGACCGCCAGCAGCGCCGCGGCCTTGGGCCGGAGCAGGCCCAGCTCGCGGTGGCGGCCCCGCACGGTCAGCGCGCCGAGCACGCCGATCCGCACGGTCTCGGCGGCCGGCGCCGGGGCGCCGTCCAGCACCTGTTGGATCTGCTTGCCGCGACGCCATGCGCGGGTGTCGATCTTGCCCGTTCTCCCAGTAACGCAGCGCCCGCACGCTGACCCCCGCCCGCACCGCGAGCTCCCGCTGCGTCAATCCGGCCGTCTGTCGACGCTGCCGCAGCGATCTGCCGAACTGCCCATCGTCCACGATCCGCTCCCCACCTCGGTCCGACGAGGCAAGGAGTAGTCGCCGGCGGCAAGTTCGGTGTCGGCGACGACACGCTGAACGACAAACGCCGAACACTCGCGGAACAAGCCCGACACCGGCAGGGTTGCCCTGAGCAGTCGGTTGTCGGAAGGGACGAACGTCGATGTCGAACACTTATCGGGCCGTCGAGTACCGCGAGCACGGCGATTCCTCGGTTCTCACGCTGGGGGAGCGCCCGGTTCCGGAGCCGGGCCGAGGGCAGGTTCGGCTGGCGGTGCGGGCCGCCGGGGTTAACCCGTTCGACTGGAAAGTGCGGCGGGGCCTGTTCGGGCCGTCGATGCCGGGCTCGTTCCCGGCCGTCCCGGGATCGGACGTCGCGGGCGTGGTCGAGGCGGTCGGGCCCGGGGTGACGGCATTCGCCGTGGGCGACGAGGTGCTGGGCGCCGCGTCCGGCTCGTACGCGGAGGTGGCGCTGGCCTCGGCCGACAACCTGGTGGCCAAGCCGGCCGGGCTGTCCTGGGCCGAGGCGGCCGCGCTGAACACCGGCGTGACCACCGCGTACCGGGCGTTGGCGCTGCTCAAGCTGGAGCCGGGGGAGACACTGTTGATCGACGGCGCGGCCGGCACCGTCGGCACCGTCGCCGCCCAGATCGCCGTGGCCCGTGGCGTGACGGTGATCGGGACCGCGAGCGAGCGCAACCACCAGTACCTGCGGTCGCTGGGCGTCAAGCCGGTGCTCTACGGGGACGGGCTGATGGACCGGGTGGACGCCCTCGGCCAGGTCGACGCCGCACTCGACGCGTCGGGGCGGGGCGGGCTGCCGGCGCTGATCGAGCTGACCGGCGGCCCCGAGCGGGTGATCACCATCGCCGACAACAACGCCGGCGACTTCGGCGTGCACTTCACCACGGGCAGCCCGGACGAGCAGGTGCCGGGCGCGCTGGCCGAGGGCGTGGCCCTGGCCGCGGCGGGCAAGCTGAAGCTGTCGGTGGCGACGTATCCGCTGGAGGAGGCGGCCGAGGCGCAGGACGAGAGCGAAGAGGGACACGTCCGCGGCAAGCTCGTGCTGCTGGTCTGAACTGTCTGACCGAGCCGACTGGTGAGACACTCGGCTTATGATCAGTTCGCGTCAGCTGGAGTACTTCCAGGCGGTGGCCCGGGAACTGCACTTCACCCGGGCCGCCGAGGCACTGCGGATCGCCCAGCCGGCGCTGTCGCAGCAGATCCGCAAGCTGGAGCGGCAGCTGGGCCTGGAGCTGTTCGAGCGCAACAACCACAAGGTCGCGCTGACGCCGGCCGGCGAGGCGCTGCTGGCGCACACCGAGCGCGTGCTGTCCGACCTGGTCGCGGTCGAGCAGGAGATGCTGGGCTGGGCCGGCGGCGTGCGCGGACGGATCCGGCTGGGCATGGCCCGCGGGCTGACGGCTCGGCTGGCCCGGGTGTTCGCGGCGTTCTCGGCCACGTACCCGGCGGTGGAGATCGAGCTCCAGGAGCAGAACACCAACGAGATGCTGGCCGGGCTGCACGCCGGCCGGCTGGACGTGGTGACGCTGGCGGCCCCGCCGCCGCCCGGCGACCGGACCCTGATGTCGCATCCGCTCGGCGCGGAGCCGTTGGTGTTGATCACCGGCGTGATGACGCCGCTGGCCCGGCGGCAGCGGATGAAGGTCGGCGAGCTCGACGGCGTCGACCTGATCAAGTATCCGCCGGGCTCGGCGGTCGGGGAGATCATCGCCGGCACGCTGGCCGCGGCCGGGGCGGAGCCGCGCGTGCGGTTCGAGACCCGCGACTACACCACGGCCCGCGCCCTGGTGAACGTCGGGCTGGCGGCGGCGATCATGCCGGATTCGGTGGCCCGGACCATCGGGCCGCCGGTGCAGGTGGTGGAGCTGACCCCGGAGCCGGTGTGGACGCCGTCGCTGGCCTGGTCGGGCGCGCGCCGTCCGGCGCCGGCGCTGGCCACGTTGATCGACTTCATGGTCGGGCACCCCGACCTGACCCTCGATGGTGATATCTACGACGACTGACCATCAGCTTTTTTAGGTCTTGGACATATGACGATCAACGGACGATCGTTGCCGTCATGACCGTCACCTCGCTGGCCGACGCACGTGTGCTCGGCCTGGCCAAACGGATGTCGCTCGACACCGGCTTCCCCCGCCAGCTCGAGACCGTGACGATGGTCGACGCCCATCCGCCGGCCCAGCTGCACCGCGTTCGACTGGCCGACCACGAGACCGTGGTGGCGCAGCGCGGCGACACCGGGCCGGCCGTCCTGCTCGTGCACGCGCTCGGCCTCGACCGGCAGATGTGGGAGCCGGTCATGGACGCCCTCGCCGTCGGCCGCCGCGTGTTCGCCTACGACGTGCGGGGACACGGCTCGGCCACGGGGTCGCCGAGCCCGTACACGATGGCCGACACCGCCCGGGACCTGATCGGTGTGCTGGACGCGATCGGCGTCGAGCGGGCCCACGTCGTCGGCCTCTCCTTCGGCGGCGGCATCGCCCAGACGGCGGCGGTGCTCGCGCCGGAGCGGTTCGCGTCGCTGGCGCTGCTGGCGACCACGGACTTCCCGTTCGACGCCTTCGAGGGGCGGGCGTCGTCCGGGGAGAACGACGGCATGGCGGCACAGGTCGCGCCGTCGCTCACGCGGTGGTTCACCGCGGACGCCCTCGCCGTCAACGGCGAGAGCGTGCAGTACGCCCGGGAACGTGTGCTCGGCGGCAACACCGCCGATTGGGCGGCCGCCTGGCGCGCGTTCAAAAGCCTTGACGTGCAAGGGAAGTTGGCGTCCCTGGGGGTGCCGACGCTCGTGCTCGCCGGCGAGGCCGACGTCTCGACGACCCCGGAGATCATGCGGGGCATCGCCGGGCGCATCCCCGGCTCGCACTTCCGGGTTCTGCCCGGCACGCCGCACATGCAGCCGCTGGAACAGCCCGGCCTGGTCGCCGCGGCCCTGACGGAGTTCTGGATATGAGGGCGGCCTGGTACGACCGCGTCGGGGCCGCCGATGACGTGCTCGTGGTGGGAGAACTGCCCGACCCTGAACCGGGGATCGGCGAGGTGCGGGTCCGGTTGCACGCCACCGGCGTCAACCCGGTCGACGTGAAGCGGAGAGCCGGGTCAGGCGGCCGGGCTATGACCAGCGCCCGGGTGATACCCGGGGACGATGGCGCCGGCGTGATCGACCGGATCGGGCCGCGGGTCCCGTATTCACGGCTCGGGGCCCGGGTCTGGCTGCACTGCGCCGGCCAGGGCCGTCCGTTCGGGACGTCGGCCGAGTACGTGGTCGTGCCGTCGGATCGGGCGGTCGCCCTGCCCGACTCGACCTCGTTCGAGGACGGGGCCTGCCTGGGCGTGCCGGCTTTGACGGCGCATCGCGCAGTCTTCGTCGACGGGCCGGTGGCCGGCAAGACCATGCTCATCACTGGCGGGGCCGGCGCGGTCGCCCACTACGCGATCGAGCTGGCAAAGCACGGCGGCGCAACGGTGTTGGCCACCGCCAGCACCCCGGAGAAGCAGAAGGCGGCGCTGGCCGCCGGCGCCGACCACGTCGTCGACTACCGGTCCGAGGACGCCGCGGCCGAGATCCTGGCCCTGTCCGGCGGGGGCGTGCAGCGGGTGGTGGATGTCGCGTTCGGGGCCAATCTCCCGTTGACGTCGGCGGTGATCGCGACGAACGGGACGATCGTCGCCTACGGCTCCGACGCGGTGACCGAGCCGGCGCTGCCGTTCTACCCGTTGATGCGCCGAAACGTCACAATTCGCGCCGTGCAGGTCTTCACCATGCCCGCGCCGGCCTTGTCGGCCGCCGCCGAGCACGTGAACCGGCTGCTCGCCGACGCCGTGCTCACGCATCCGATCGCCGCCCGGTTCCCGCTCACCGGGATCGCCGCCGCGCACCGGTTGGTGGAAAGCGGGGAAGCGGTCGGCAAGGTCCTCCTCTGCCAGCGGTAGGTTGAACGCACAACGTTTTCGCCGATCCGCGAGTGGAGTGACAGCACATGCGCAAGGGCATGGTGGACGTGCCGACCGAGGACGGCGTCGCCGATTCCTACCTGGTGGTGCCGGACGGCGGCGGCCCCGGGGTCCTGCTGTTCATGGACGCCTTCGGGCTGCGGCCTCGGATCGAGGAGATGGCCGACGCCATCGCCGCCCGTGGATACGCCGTGCTCGCCCCGAACCTGCTCCACCGAGGGGGCCGGGCGCCCCTGTTCGACCTGTCGGACCTGGCCGACCCCGACAAGCGCGGCGCCCTGTTCGGCCAGATCATGCCGCTGATCGCCGCCCTCACACCGGACGTGATCACCAGCGACGCCACCAGGTATCTCGACTTCCTGGCCGCGCAGGACGGCGTCGAGGCCGGTCCCGTCGTGATCACCGGCTACTGCATGGGCGGCACCAACGCCCTGCGGGTGATCGAGGCCCTGCCCGACCGGGTCAAGGCCATCGCCTCCTTCCACGGCGGCCGCCTGGCCACCGACCAGCCCGACAGCCCGCACCTGGCCGTCGGCAACATCACCGGCGAGGTCTACTTCGGACACGCCGACCACGACCACTCCATGGACGCCGACCAGATCAAGCTACTGGAGGCCGCCCTGGACGAGGCCGGCGTCACCTACACGTCCGAGGTCTACGAGGGCGCCGAGCACGGCTTCACCATGACCGACACCGCCGCCTACAACGCGGCCGGCGAGCAGCGCCACTGGGAGAACCTGTTCGCCCTGATGGAGCGCACCCGTTGAGCTGATCAGCGGTGGATCTCGCCGTGCAGGTGCGCGGCGAGATCCACCACGGTCGGCCGGTCGAACAGCAGGGTGGCGGGCAGGTCGAGGCCGGTCAGCGCGGCCAGGCGGCCGCGGATCTCGACCACGGTGAGGGAGTCGAAGCCGAGGTCGGGAAAGGGCTTGTCGTCGGGGATCCGGTCGGGGTCGGGGTGGCCGAGGACGGCGGCGAGTTCCTGGCGTAGCAAGGCTTTGAGCTCGTCCTCGGACGGGCGTCGCGGCCAGCGAGCGGCGGTCGCGGCGCGGCGTCCGGCGAGGGCGGGAAGATCCGCGGCGCCGTCGAAGCGGACGGGGATGAGCACGGGCTCGTCGGAGCCGAGGGCGGCGTCGAAGAGAGCGAGCCCCTGTTCGGCGGTGAGCCCGGCGATGCCGGCGGCGGCGATCCGGCGGCGGGCGAGGTCGGAGATCTGGTTGCCGAGCCCGGCATCCCAGAGGCCCCAGGCCAGGGAGAGCGCGGGTAGCCCGAGGGCGTGGCGGTGGTGGGCGAGCGCGTCGAGGTAGCGATTGGCGGCGGCGTAGTTGGCCTGCCCGGCCTTGCCGAAGACGCCGGCGACGGAGGAGAACAGCACGAAGGCGGAGAGCGGCAGGTGCTTGGTGGCCTCGTGCAGGACCCATGCGCCGTCCGCTTTCGGGCGTAGGACAGTGTCCATTCGGGACGGTGTCTGGGCGGCGAGGACGCCGTCGTCGAGCACGGCGGCGGAGTGGACCACGGCGGTCAGCGGGGGATCGCACTGCCGGATCAGGTCGTCGACGAAGGCACGGTCGGCGATGTCGCCGGCGACGATCCTGGCGTTGAGGTCGACGGGGCCGGGGTTTCGGCTGGTCAGCACCAGATGCCTGACGCCGTGCTCGGCCATGAGATGCCGGGCGATGAGGGTGCCGATCGCGCCGGCGCCGCCGGTGATCAGGACCGTGCCGGCGGGGTCGATGGGGCGTTTCGTCGAAGGAATCGCTCGGGTGACGCGAAGGGCGTGGGGGACGCCGTCGCGCACGGCCAGTTGTGGTTCGAGGCTGCCGCCGACGAGGCCGGGGACGCGGTCGAGCGGGAAGCCCGGGTCCAGGTCGACGACGGTGATCCGCTCGGGGTGCTCGGCCGCAGCGGAGACTCCGACTCCATAGGCCGCCGCGGCGGCGAGATCGGGGTCGGCACCAGTGGCGTTTCTCGTGACGAGCACGAGCTTCTCGCCGGTGCGCTGCCAGTCGTGCAGCTCTGCCAACGCCTTCGTGGTAGTCGATCTCAGGTCGCCGGCGGGAACCTCGACCACCTTGGCTTCGCCGGGCGTCCGCGGCACCTCGGTCCAATGTGGACTGTAGAGCATGGACTGAGGTGCGGGGAGCGGGCGCGTGAGCATGGACGCCACGACCGCGATCGGCTCACCGGCTTCGTCGTGGAGCTCCGCACGGATGCTGTCGGCGCCGGCGCTCAGCAGGCTGACCCGGGCCCGATTGCCGGTCGCATAACGGTCTATGCCGGTCCAGAGGAACGGAACCCTGGGCGCGGCCGGGCCTTCGGCGAGGGCCATCGCGTGTACGGCGGCGTCGAGCAGGACGGGGAAGGCGTCGGCCTCGACCTCGGCGAAGATCTCGTCGCCGCGTCGCCAGAGTCTTGTCACCGCTTGAAAGGCCGGGCCGTAGCCGAGCAGGTCGTAGGCGATGTCGATCTCGGCTGCGCCGGCGGGCGGCCATTCGTGCTGCCGGGAGGCTGGTTCCGGGAGCTTGAGGCGGCCCGATGCGTGGCGGATCCACTCGGTGTCGGCCAGGGCGTAGATGTCGATGCGCCGCTCGTCGATAACCACCTGGAGCTGGATCTCGTCCCGCACGGGCAGCGGCCGCTCGATGGCGAGCTCCCCGACGGCTTGGCCGGCCTGGAGCGCGATCTCGACGAACATCGTGGCCGGGACGATGTTTTCCCCGCCGACGACGTGATCGGCGAGCCAGGGGTGAGTGCGCAGGCCGATTGCGCCGCCGTGCACGATTCGCGGCGAGTCCGGGGCCTTCATGGCGGGGCCGAGCAGGGCGGTGGTTGTGGCGGGCGGTCGTGGGTCGAGCCAGTAGCGGGTGCGCTGGAACGGATAGGTGGGCAGGTCCGTGAGGCGCGCACCGCTGCCGCGGAAGACTGCGCGCCAGTCGACGGCGATGCCGGCGGTGTGCAGTGCGCCGAGGGCGTCGAGCAGGCCGGCACCGGAGTGGGTGGTCGAGATCGCCGGGGTGGTGGCGTGGCTGAGCACGGCGTCCGGACCGACTTCGAGGAAGATGGAGGTATCAGTGCCCAGGGTGGCCAGGGCATCGGCGAAACGGACGGTGTGGCGTGCGTGGCGGACCCAGTGATCGGCGTCGATGATCTCGATCGCACGGCCGGTGAGGGTGGAGATCAGCCGGATCTCCGGCCGGTGGTAGGTCAGTTTCTCCGCTACAGCACGGAATTCCTCCAGCATCGGCTCGATGAGCCGGGAGTGGAAGGCATGGCTGACCGTGAGCCGGGTGCTGCGCCGGCAGGTGTCGGCGACGGCCCGCACCGCCGCTTCGCCACCGGACAGGACCAGCGACCTCGGGCCGTTGATCGCGGCGATGGACACCTGGCCGTTCAGCAGCGGAGCGATGTCCGCCTCAGCCGCGTCGACGGCGATCATCACGCCGCCCGGCGGCAGCGCCGCCATCAACCGGCCGCGGGCCGTCACCAATGTCATCGCGTCGTCGAGCGAGAGGACGCCCGCTATGTGCGCCGCGGCGATCTCGCCGATGGAATGACCGACGAGGAAGTCCGGGCGCACGCCCCAGGACTCCAGCAGCCGGACCATCGCCACCTCGAACGCGAACAGCGCGGCCTGGGAGTTGTCGGTGCGGTCCAGCAGATCCCCGCTGAACGCCGCCTCGCGCACCTCGGGGGCACACGCCTCGTCGAAGGACTTCTTGAAAACCGGGAACAGTCGCGACAGTTCTCGGCCCATGCCCACCCGCTGGGCGCCCTGGCCGCTGAACATGAAGGCAACCTTCGCCCCGGCGCGTACGCTCTGCCCGCCGGTCCGACCGGCGGCTATGGCCCTCAGCGCAGCGATGTCGACGGCCATCGCCCGATGTGGCAACGCGGTGCGGGTGGCGAGCGTGTAGGCGGTGTCGATGTCATCGGGGGCGTCGAGAAGGCCGGCCGCGACGGCTGGCAGCGCGTTCTCGTCGGCCGCGCTGAGCAGCCAGGGAACCGGCGGGAACGCGGCGCGGTGCGGGATCTCGGCCGCCGGCGCCTCTTCGATGATCACGTGGGCGTTGGTGCCACCGATGCCGAACGAGGACACCCCGGCCCTACGGATCCGACGGCCGGCGGGCCACGGCTGCGGCTCGGCCAACAGGGACACCTGGCCGGCGGACCAGTCGACGCGTGGGCTCGGGTCGTCGGCGAACAGGGACAGCGGAAGCTGTTGGTGGCGCAGGGCCTCCACCATCTTGATCACGCCGGCGACACCGGCCGCGGCCTGGGTGTGGCCCAGGTTGGACTTCACGGAGCCGAGCCACAGCGGGCGGTCCCGGCGATGTCCGTAGGTGGCGATCAGCGCCTCGGCCTCGATCGGATCACCCAGCGGCGTGGCGGTGCCGTGGCCGTCCACGGCATCGATGTCCACGGTGGATAGTCCGCCGTCGGCGAGGGCCGAGTGGATCACGGCACGCTGGGCCCGGCCGCTCGGCGCCGTCAGGCCGTTCGATGCCCCGTCGGAGTTCACGGCCGAACCGCGCAGCAGCGCCAGCACCGGGTGACCGTTGCGCCGGGCGTCCGAAAGGCGTTCAAGCAGAACGATTCCGACGCCCTCGGACCATGCGGTGCCGTCGGCGCCCGCCGCATAGGAGCGGCAGCGACCGTCGGGGGACAGGCCACGCTGGCGGCTGAACGCCAGGAACGTGCGGGGCGTCGCCATCACCGTCGACCCGCCGGCAACCGCGAGCGAGCACTCGCCGGAACGCAGCGCCCGGGCCGCCCAGTGCAGTGCCACCAGCGAAGACGAGCACGCGGTGTCGACCGTGACAACCGGCCCGTGGAAGTCGAAAGTGTAGGAGATCCGGCCCGAGGCGACCGCGTGCGACGAGCCGATGCCCAGCCGCGCCTCGAGTTCGTGCGACTCGAACCGGCTCGCGTAGTCCTCGTTCATCACGCCGACGAACACACCCGTGTCGCTGCCGCGCAGCTCCGTGGTGTCGATGCCGGCGCGCTCGAACAGCTCCCACGACGTCTCCAACAGCAGCCGCTGCTGGGGATCGGTGGCGAGCGCCTCGCGTGGCGAGATCCGGAACATGTCGGCGTCGAAATCGGCGGCGTCGTGGAGGAAACCGCCGCGCTGGGTGGTGGAACCGCCGATGTGGTCCGGATCGGGGTGGTAGAGGCTGGTGAGATCCCAGCCGCGGTCGGTGGGGAAGTCGCCGGTGGCGTCGACACCGTCGGCCACCAGCCGCCACAGATCCTCCGGCGACCGGACACCGCCCGGATAGCGGCACGCCATCGCCACGATGGCGATCGGCTCGTCGTTGACCGGTCGTGCTCGGACGGGTTCCGGCGTCGCCCTGCCCGCCCGAAGCCGTTCGACCTCGGCGATCACTTCGCCCGGCGTCGGAAAGTCGTACACGAGCGAATGAGACAGCGTGACCCCGGTGATCGCGGCGATCCGGTGTCGCAATTGGACACTGGCGATCGACGTCAGCCCGAGATCGGTGAACGTCCGGTCGCGCCACCGGTCTCCGCCGTCGTGACCGCACAGCGCCACGATCTCGGCCCGCACCGCCGCGACCAGGTCCGATGTCGTTGCAGTGGGCGAGGATCTGGCGGTGAACTTGCGGCGCAAAGGTTTGCCCGAGGCCGTTCGGGGAATCTCGTCGGCGAGCTCGAAAGCTACCGGCACCTTGTGCAGCGACAGCCGACGCAGGCAGAGCTGCCGCAGCTCCTCGGCGTCGAAGGCGCCGTGGGCCGGCACGATGTGCGCGACCGGCACCTGGCCGACCATGTCGTCGGCCCGGCCGACCACCAGCGCGTCCAGGACCGACGGCGACTCCAGCAGCACCGCCTCGATCTCCAGCGGGTGCACGTTCTGCCCACCGCAGATGAGCACGTCGTCGATCCGGCCCTCGACCGTCAGCTTCCCGTCCTCCAACCGGCCGGCGTCGCCGGTGCGATACCAACCGTCTACAATGGAGTCCGTCGGGCGGCCGTGGTAGCCGAGCATCAGGCCGGGGCTGCGCACCTGGATCTCGCCGTCGACGATCCGGACGTCCACACCGGGCAACGGAGCCAGCGCGTCCTCGCCCGGCCGCTGCACGGCGATCTTGCCGCCGGTCTCCGTGCTGCCATAGCCGTCCAGCAGCGGCGCGCCGAACAACCCTTGTGCGGCAGCGCGTGCAGCCGGCGTGCAGGATGCCCCGGTGGTCAGACACAGCCGCGGCGACCCGGCGCCCCGGAACTGGAGATATGTCGTGGGCACACCGGCCAGCACGCAACCGGGATGGTGAGCGAGAACCTGTTCCAGATCGCCGTCGACGATCCTGGTGTGGGCGCCGACCGTGATCGAACCGACGATGGCGAGTGAGAGCCCGTAGGCGTGATGCAGCGGCAGCGGCCAGACGAGGGTGTCCTGTTCGGACAGACCGAACGTCGGGGCGTAGCAGGCGGCGGTCGACCACAACATCGCTCGCTGCGTGGTCAGCACGCCTTTGGGGCGACCGGTCGTGCCGGATGTGTAGAGCAGCCACGACGGGTCGTCCAGGGCCGGCTCCTCGCGTGGCTCGCGCCAGGCCGGGCCGTCCTCGACGATCACCGTGCGCAAGTCCAGGCCCCGCACCAGATGCGCGTTCCGGGCCTCGGTGACGATCAGCGTCGCCCCGGAATCCCGTGCTATGTGGGCGAGTTCGTCTTCCGTCGCGCGCACGCTCACCGGGACCGCGATCGCCGCCGCCCGCAGCGTCGCCAGCAGGTGTTCGACGAATTCGACGCGGTTCCCGATGTGGATCAGGACCCGGTCGCCCCGGTCGACATCGAGGCACCCGGTGCCACGCAGTTGGCCGTAGGTGATGGTGCGGCGGCCGTCGCTGTACGCCGGCCGATCGGCGTCATGGCTGCTCAGAGACGTCAACAGCGGCCTGAGCAGGTCTTCCCGAATCTCGCTCCCCACCACACAGGTCTACCCGATGACCGCCGCCAAGTCGCGGTGTTTCAAGGGATTCCCCGCGCACTGGTGTGCTGGGGACGAACGGATTGCCCGCGTGCGCCTATCTTTTGCCGGTCCGACCAAACCCAGCACCCGTGGAGTGCTCAAGTGGAGTCCCGGTCGCGCTCCCGCGCGGCGTTCGACGATCACGCCCCTCGCGCGCATCCTCGACCAACGCGGTAGCCCAACCCTGCTCGTAGGGAGAGGCAGTCATGACCGCTCTGGCCAACACCGGTTCCGAGGCACAACTGTTCGGCGGCGACCACATCGTCGTCGGCGAGAGCGCCGACGCGTTGATCATGCGCGCCGGCTTCGCGGCCGAGGTGAACGGCATTCTGACCCGCTGCCTGCTGCGGGCCCCGATCATCCTGTCGATCGGGCGGCAGCGTGAGTGGATCTTCATCACGCAGGCGAGGACCCAGCTGCGCACGGCGACCTGGGCCGACCTGGTGCGGATCCAGGTCGGCTACCTGCCCGTCGGCACGGTGGTGCCGCTGCCCGGCGACTCGTCGGAGCGCCGGTGGTTGCAGCGGCCCGTGTTCGGCGAGTGCGCGCCGCCGTGGAGCGCCGTCGTCTCCGCCGCCCGGTCGGCGTCGTCAGTGTGCGGTTCCTGGTGAGTACAGCTCCGTGAGCAGGGCGATCGCCGCGTGCGTTGCGGGATGCGGGTCGTGGCGGCGCCAGATCAGGTGCACCGGGACCGGCGGCGCGTCACGCACGCGGCGGTAGACGATCCCGTCCCGGCGGTACTGGGTGACCGTGGCCTGCGGCGTGATGCCGACGCAGCGCCCGGCCGCGATGGCCGCCAACCAGTCGTCCACGTCGTTGGTCGGCATTAGCTTCGGCTGTTTGTCCGGCGGCCACAGGTCGGCGGTCGTGGTGCCGGTGCGGCGGTCGATCATCAGCACGCGCTCGGCGATCTCGGTGAGGGTGATCGACCGCCGCTTGGCCCACGGGTCGTCGGCGGCCATCACGCAGTAGCGGGGTTCGCTGCCCACCTGCACGTGCGAATAGCGCTGGGTGTCGATTGGCGTGCGGACGACGGCCAGGTCGCAGAGACCCTCGGCCAGGCCGCCGGTCGTCGTGTTCGTGCGGACGAACAGCAGCTCCACGCCGGGATGGCGGACCGCCCAGCGGCGTTGGAACTCGGCGGTGTGCCGGCCGATCGCCGACCAGGCGTGGCCGATGCGCAGCCGGGTGTGGCCGGTCGTGGCCTCGCGGACCAGGTTGTCGGCCTCGGCCAGCACCTGCCGGGCGCGGGCCAGCACCTGCACGCCCGCGGTCGTCGGCGTGATGGAACGGCTCGTGCGGTGCAGCAGGCGCACGCCGAGCACGTGTTCCAGCGCGGACAGCGTGCGGGACACCGCCGCCTGGGACACGCTCAGCTCGATCGCGGCGTCGGTGAACGTGCCGGTGTCCACGATCGCGACCAGGCAGCGGAGCTGACGCAGTTCGAGATCCATGCGTTTATCGTATAGATGGCGTGTCAGATGCATTTTGCGTATGTGTCGGCGCGGCGCAGGCTCCCGCCATGGCGACTGCACGGGTCGGGGGCATGGCGATGATGCTGGGCGGCGCGCTGTCCAGCCAGGTCGGGGCGCGACGGGCGGCGCTGGCGTTTCCCGTGATCGGGCCGGCCGGCGTGGTCGCGGTCCGGCAGTGGGTCGCCGGTGCCGTGCTGCTGGCCGCCGGCCGTCCGCGATTACGGTCCTTCACCGCCTACGAGTGGCGGCCCGTGCTGGCGCTGGCGCTGGTGTTCGCCACGATGAACCTCTCCCTGTACACCGCGATCGACCGCGTCGGCCTCGGTCTCGCGGTGACGCTGGAGTTCCTTGGTCCGGTGGCCATCGCGCTGGCCGGTTCGCGTCGTCTGGTCGACATGGGGTGCGCCTTGGTGGCGGCCCCCGCCGCCGTGGTGCTGGCTCGCCCGCAGGCCAGCACCGACTACCTCGGCATCGGGCTGGCGTTGCTCGCCGCCGCCTGCTGGGCGTGCTACATCCTGTTGAACCGCACCGTCGGCCAGCGCCTGCCCGGTGCCCAGGGATCCGCCGCCGCGGCCCTCGTGTCGGCCGTCGTGTACGTGCCCATCGGTGTGGTGGTTCTCTTTCTGCACCCGCCGACCGCCTACTCGGTGGGCGAGGCCCTGACCGCCGGCGTGCTGTCGTCGGCCATTCCGTTCCTGGTCGACCTGTTCGCCCTGCGCCGTGTGCCCACCCAGTTCTTCGGCCTGTTCATGAGCGTCAATCCCGTGCTGGCCGCACTCGTCGGCTTCGTCGTGCTCGGGCAGCGGCTCGCGTGGCTCGACTGGACGGCCATCGCCGTCATCGCCGGGGCCATGGTCGTCGCTAGTCTGGGGCCATGGGCGTTCGGCACACGATCACGGACTCGCCCGTCGGACCTCTGACCCTCGTCGCCGACGGCGCCGCCCTCATCGGCCTCTACTTCGACGGCCACAGCCGCACTCCCCGAATCCCTTTGGGACCTCGCGACGACTCAGGCTTCTCCGAGGCCATCACCCAGCTCCGCGAGTACTTCGCCGGCACCCGCACCACCTTCGACCTCGAGCTCGCCCCTCGCGGTTCCGCCTTCGAACTCGCCGTCTGGGACCAGCTCGTCAAGATCCCCTACGGCGAGACCCGCACCTACGGCCAACTCGCCCTCGCCCTCGGCGACCCCGCCGGCGCCCAGGCCGTCGGCAATGCCAACGGCTGGAACCCCATCAGCATCATCGTCCCCTGCCACCGCGTCGTCGGCTCCGGCGGCCGCCTCACCGGCTACGCCGGCGGCCTGTCCCGCAAGCGATTCCTGCTCTCCCTGGAGGAACCGCCCGCTGAGGACCTCGGCCGCCTGTTCTAGTGCTGGGTAAGCGCCTCGAGCTTCTCGCGGACCGCGGCCGCTTCCTCGGTGAGCCGCTGCGCCTTGTACAGGCCGGCCGCGCTTTCCCAGGCGTCGATCGCCTTGGCTGGATCGATCGTCGCCGCCGCGTCCCCGAGGTGGTCGAGCACCTTGGCCTCGGACTTGGCGTCGCCGAGTTCCTGCGAAATCGCCCGCGACTCCTCGTAGAGGCGAATCGCCCCGACGGGGTCGCCGGTGCCGTTGGCAATGAAGCCCAGGGTCATCAACGCGCCCGCCTCGCCGCTGCGATCGATTCGATCCCGGCACTGTGCGAGCGCTGCTGTCGAGTGCTCACGGGCTTCGTCAAACCGTCCGAGCCTGGCCGTGTACCAGCCGATTTCGTCGAGCGCATGGGAGCTGCTGAACGGCCGGTCCAACCGTTCGTACAGCTCCAGCGCACGTTTCGAATGCGTCAGTGCCTCTTCGTTGTCGCCGCGACGCTCGCAGGCCCGGGCAACGGCACGGCGCGTGTGCGCCTCGCCGAGCTCGTCCTGGCATTCCTGGGCCCAGGCGAGACCCTCGAGCCCGTAGCGATAAGCCTCTTCGTGTCGGTTGAGATCGGAGCAGGCACGGCTGAGATGCCGGTAGGCGCGGGTCCGCATATCCTTGTCGAGGTACTTGGCCGCTTCAAGACCCGACACCCAGGCCGTGAAGTTGTCGTGCAGATGTCCCATGCGAAGGTTGAACGTCGTCATGGTCCAGGCGAGCGCCCAGGCTGTCTCGTACCAGCGACGTTCGAACGCAACCTGCTGTAACGCCATGACATTGGCCCGCTCGGTCCTCAGCCACTCCCGTGCCTGGCGTTCGACCGTCAGGTTCGGAAGCGTGCAGTCAGGCGGCAGTTCGCCGACGTTGATTTCCTGGTGATGCGCGGCGATGAGCCGGTCGGCGGTGTGTGAGGTGTGGCAGGCCGCAGCCGCAAGCCGCTTCAGCGCGGCATCCGTTTCCTCCGGTGTCGCTAACTCGGCGGCGTATAAGCGAACCAGGTCGTGCAGTCGGTAGCTCGTCGAGAAATGTCCTTGGACAAGCGAGACCCGCGTCAGCGTTTTCAATGACATGAGCAGCGCTCGCTTGGGCAGACCGGTGAGGTTGGCCGCCTCGAACAAGCTGATATCGGCGCCAGGTGCAGTGCCGAGCAGCCGGAACACCCGGGCATCCTGCGGCGCCAGGGCCTGGTATGACCACGAGAGCACCGCGTGCAGCTGGCTCTTACCGCCGGCATCGAGCGCGCTCAACCGTGACGAGGCGTCACGCAGCTCCGCGGCGAAGGCGGCCAGGGGCACGTCATCGGCAATCAGGGCCTGCCCGGCGACGATGCTCAATGCCAACGGCAGGCCAGCACACCAGCGGATCAGCTCGTCGACAGCTGCTGGTTCGGCGGCAAGTCGACCGGCGCTGAGCCGCTGGGACAGTAGGTCCCTGGCCGCCGCAGCGTCCAGCGCCGTCACCGCGACTGGCCGTGCGCTGTAGCCGGTGACCAACGAGTCCATACGGTCCCGGCTCGTCACCAGGACGGTGCCGGACGCACCCGGTAACAGCGGCTCCACCTGCGCGCTGTCGCGGGCGTTGTCCAGGACGATCAGCATTCGCTTGTCGGTGACCAGGCTGCGGTAGAGCCCGACCTGCGCGGACTGCTCCTGCGGCATGTCGTCCGGCGGGATCCCCAGTGCGTCAAGGAATCCGCGCACCGCCTCGTGCGGAGACATCGGCTTCTCGTGCTGGTCGAAACCGCGCAGGTCAACGAACAGCTGGCCGTCCGGGAAGAGATCAAGATTCCGGTACGCCCAGTGCAGTGCCAGCCACGTCTTGCCGATTCCGCCGGCGCCGCCGAGCGCGGAGATCACCACTGTCGGGCTGGTGTCGAGAGCGGCCGTGAGCTGGTCCAGCTCCGCCTCGCGGCCGATGAAGTCCGCCGATGCCGGCGGCAGCTGTCGAGGTACGTCTCGTTCGTGCGACTGGTGGTGGATCGTCACGGAGTCGATGTATCCGGCCTGCACTCCCGAAACGGAGTGTGCGATGTTCCGGATCTCCGACGCCCCAGTCATGGCGATCAGTTTGCCGGACGGGCCAAGCGTGCCGATCAGCGCTGCCAGAAAGCGCCGGTGTGGGGGGAGACCTTGACCGTCGGCGGGGTGTTCCAGTCGGCGGCGAGGATCTCGTGAAGGGCGGCGCGGCGGCGTCGGGGGTCCATGCGGTCGAGGAACAGGACGCCGTCGAGGTGGTCGGTCTCGTGCTGGAGGCAGCGGGCGAGGTCGCCGGCGCCGACTATTTGCAAAGGGTCGCCGTGCATGGTGTAGCCCTTGGCGACGACGTTGAGGCGGCGGACGGTGTCGAAGTAGAGGCCGGGCATGGACAGGCAACCCTCGGGGCCGTCCTGCTCCTGCTCGTCGGGGAAGGCCAGGGTGGGGTTGACGAGGTGGCCGCGGGTGTCGCCCATGTCGAAGACGAAGACCCGGCGGCCGATGCCCAGTTGGGGAGCGGCGAGGCCGGCGCCGTGCTGGGCGTCGAGGGTGTGGTGGAGGTCCCGGACGAGCTTGCGGAGCTCGGCGTCGAAATCGGTGACGGGGGCGGCGGGCTGGGTGAGCACGGGGTCGCCGAACAGGCGTACGGGCAGCACGGTCATAGCGGCGAGAGTAGGGTGGCGGCCCCGGGTTTGCAAAGGGTGTAATGTTTGCAAACATGGAGAACCATCCGGTGCGGGAAGCGCTGCTGGAGCTGCTGCGCGAGCGAGCGGAGCTGACGTCGACGGACGCGGCGAGGGAGCTGGGCGGCAACACCGGGCTGTACTCGTTCCACCTGCGCAAGCTGGCCGAGCAGGGGTTGGTGGAGGACGTGCCGGGGACGACGGGGCGGGCCCGGCCGTGGCGGCTGGCCACCGGTCCGAAGCCGTCGTCGGAGCTGGGGGAGCTGAATCGGCGGCTGGAGGACGAGAGCTACCGGCGCTGGCGCGATAGCCGGGCCCAGGCCCCGGCGGAGTGGCGCGACGACGAGGCCTTCAGCGAGGTCGTGTACCTGACGCCGGAGGAGATGGCGGCCATGGGGGACGCCATCCGCTCGGTGATCACCCTGTTCCGCCACCGCGAGACCCAACCGGCGGCCCGGCCCTCCGACGCGGCGCCGGTGGCCGTCGTCGCCCGCCTCTTCCCGATGCTCGACCTGGACTGACCGGACCTCACCCGTCAACCGTGTGGCCGTCGCGGCGAAGCACCGTGATGAGCACGCCGTCGTTGAGCTCGGTCACGGCCCGGACCGCCAGCTCGCGGGCGATGGCCGGGTCCAGCTCCACCCAGGCGAATTCGGGCATGCGTGGACGGTAGGGGGCGGCCCGTGAGCTCCGCCACCAGGAATTGACGCGATCTGTTGCACTAAGCAATGGTTACTGTATGCAACATTCGGTGGCCAGGCTCGGGGACTTCCACGTCCGACCGAGGGTGCTGGTGATCACGGGGATCGCGCTGGTGGTGGGGGCCGCGGCGGCGGGGGCGGCGTACGTGCTGCTGAAGCTGATCGGCCTGATCACCAACGCGGTGTTCTACCAACGCCTGGCCACGGACCTGGTGGCGCCGGGGGCGGTGCACCACCCCTGGTGGCTGGTGCTGACGGCGCCGGTGGCGGGCGGGCTGGTGATCGGGCTGATGGCCCGGTACGGCTCGGAGAAGATCCGCGGCCACGGCATGCCGGAGGCGATCGAGGCGATCCTGACCGGCGGCAGCCGGGTGGCGCCGCGGGTGGCGGTGCTCAAGCCGGTGTCGGCGGCGATCAGCATCGGCACGGGTGGGCCGTTCGGCGCGGAGGGCCCGATCATCATGACCGGCGGGGCGGTGGGCTCGATCCTGGCCCAGACGCTGAAACTGTCGGCGGACGAACGCAAGACGCTGCTGGTGGCGGGCGCGGCGGGCGGCATGGCGGCGACGTTCAACGCGCCGCTGGCCTCGATCCTGCTGGCGGTGGAGCTGCTGCTGTTCGAGTGGCGGCCCCGCAGCCTGATCCCGGTCGGCGCGGCGGTGGTGGTGAGCACGATCTGCCGAGGTGTCATGCTGGGCGCGGACCCGGTGTTCGCAGTGCCTGCGCCGTCGTCCGCACCGGGACCGGCGTTCGACGCGTTGGCGCTGGTCCCGGGCCTGACCGGCGGCCTGCTGGCGATCGGCGCGACGGCGCTGGTGTACTTCGCGGAGGACCTGTTCGCCCGCCTGCCGGCGCACTGGATGTGGTGGCCGGCCCTGGGCGGCCTGGTCATCGGCGTCGGCGGCCTGATCGAGCCGAGGGCGCTGGGCGTCGGCTACGACGTGATCGACCAGCTGCTGACCGGCCACGCCACGCAGTCGCTGATCATCGGCATCCTGGTGGTGAAGACGGCGATCTGGTCGCTGTCGCTGGGCTCGGGCACCTCGGGCGGCGTGCTCGCGCCGGTGTTCATGATCGGCGCCTCGCTCGGCGCGGCGGAAAGCGGCCTGCTGCCCCAGTTCTCGCCGGGATTCTGGGCCACGTGCGGCCTGGCGGCGGTGGTCGGCGGCGTGATGCGCTCGCCGCTGACCGGCATCGTGTTCACGCTGGAGCTGACCCACGCCTGGAGCTACCTGCTGCCGCTGGTGGTCGCGTCGGTGTCGGCCTACGCGCTGTCGGTGTTGCTGCTCAAGCGATCCGTGCTGACGGAGAAGATCGCCCGCCGCCGGCTGCACCTCACCCGCGAGTACACCACCGATCCGCTGGAGACGTTCTTCGCGCACGAGGTGATGACGCCCGAGGCGCAGCCGGACCTCACGACGCCGGTCCGCGTGACCGTGCACCCGGACGAGACGCTGCGCGAGGTGGCCAACAAGCTGGCCGAGGGCTACGTGACCAGCGCCCCGGTGGTCGACCGCCACGATCCGACGACCCGCCTGGGCGTGATCACGCTGGCCCAGCTGCTGCACGCCCGGCGCCGTGACCTGCACGAAGAACATCACCGGGAGCGGCTGCTGCCCTAGGAGGCGTCGGGAACGGGCAGCTGCCCCCAGTCCACCTCGCCGGTCGTCTCCAGCACCTGCATGTGCATCTTGATGAAGTTGTTGGCCGAGTCGGCCAGCGGCCGGACCACGGAGTTGCGGGTGTCGGCGCGCACCTGGGCGATGAGGATGAACGCCTCGCCGTGGGCCTGCCGCAGGGTGTTGGTGTAGTCGACGTCGAAGGTCTTGCCGTTCTCCTGCTGCATGCGGTCGATGCCGACCTGCATGTCGGCGGCGGGCCGGTCGGGCAGGGTGAGGCCGAGCTTGGCCGCGGCGGCGAGATCCTCCTTCTGCAGCTCCACGTGCTGCGTGACGATCATCTGCGCGGACGCCCTGACCTGCTGGTTGGTCGAACGCTGCAGGGCCCACTGGGACAGTTCGATCTCACGGATGCTGGTCTCCTGGACCAGGGTCATCAGCTTCATGTCGGCCGCGCTGAGCGGCCCGTACTTGGTGTCGGTGAGCTGTGCCGCCGGCGGCTGTTGCTGCTGGGGCGCGGTCGCGGCCGTCACACCCAGCTGCGTGCTGCCGCAGCCCGCCGTCGTCAGCACGGCCACCGCACCGCACACCCCCAGGAACGTCCGTGCCCTCATCGTCCACGCTCCACTATGGATCGTTGCATGATCACACTGTTGTGCGTTGCCACTGTTCGGTACGCGGGGGAGGGTCGAGCGGTTCACGTCAGGGCGAAACCGGCCAGTGCGGCGCCGACCCCGAGCAGGGCAGCGCCGAGCAGGGCGGTGACCACGCCGCGGCGCAGCAGCAGGAGCCAGATCGCGGCCAGGGCGAGCACGACCGCCTGCCACGGATGGTGCAGCGTCAGCCCGAGCGGCACGGCGGAACCGGCGATCGCGCCGATCGCCGCCGGTCCCGCACCGTCCAGAAAGGACTGAACGGTCGCGCTGGCGCGCAGGCGGTCGAACCTGGGGCCGCCGATCACCACGAACAGAAATGACGGTGCGAACGCCAACAGCGACGCGAGCAGGCCGCCGGCCAGCCCGCCGGCGGCGTAACCGACGACGGCGACGGTCTGCACGACCGGGCCGGGCGTGATCTGGCCGAGGGCGACCGCGTTGAGGAACTGCGAGCCGGTCATCCAGTGGTAGCGGTCGACGGCGTCAGCCTGCATCAGCGGGATGATCACGAACCCGCCGCCGTAGGACAGCGCGCCGACCTTCAGCGCCACCCACGGCAGCCCGCCGGCGATCCCGCCGATCAACGGCAGGGCGTACGACCGCACGGTGCGGCTCCGCCATGTGACCTCGACGAACCCGCAGCCGACCAGCGCGAGCACCACCCACGGCCCGAACAGCACCGTGGCCGCCGCCCCGAGGAGCAGGTAGGCGATCCAGCGGCCATGGTGACGGGCCCGCCGCCAACTGGCCGGGATCAGACCGGACGCCGCGTGTGCGGCCACCGCCGCGACGGCTGCGCCGGCGCCGGCCGCCGCGCCGGTGACCCAGAGTGGTGGGTTGCCGCTCAGGAACAGCGCCGCGAGTGCCAGGATCACGATGAGCCCAGGGCAGATGAAGCCGACCGCCCCGACCAGCGCGCCCGGCACGCCCCGCAGCCGCCACGCGCAGAAGATCGCCAGCTGGGTGGAGGCGGGGCCGGGCAGCAGGGTGGTGGCGGCGATGCCGTCCTCGAACTCCTCGGCGGTCAGCCAGCCCCGCTCGGTTACGCACAGCCGCCGCAGCAGCAGGATGTGCGTGGGCGGGCCGCCGAAGCCGATGCACCCGATCCGCCCCCACTGCGCGAGGATGACGCCCAGGCCGACGCGTGTCTGCACGAGCCAACACTATGGCTTCAGTGCCGATCGAAGACAACCCGTTGGCTCAAACCTTGCTCAAGTGCGTGGAATTCGAGCCGCGACAGGGAGAACACTCCGATGTCACAGGTCGCGGACCCGGGGTCAGGGGGACACCGCCGACGCGGCCGCAGGAGGTGACGTCATGGCGTTCAGCCTGCTCATCCTGGTCGGTATCACCCTGCTCATCGTCGGCATCGTCCAGTCCGCCACGTCCGGACGGCGCCGGCGCAACCTCGGCGGGGGTGACGGCTACACCGGCTCCGACGGCGGCGGCAGCCAGCATCACCACCACCACGGCCCGTTCGGCGGCCACAGCGGCCACCATGACGGCGGCGGCCTCCTCCCTCCCTCCTTTTGACGTCTGGACTTTTTCCTTCCTTTCGTAGCTAAGAGTCGACTTCCTCTCTCCCCTATCAGCATCTTTGTGATCTTCCCCTCACACCTAATGTCTGATAGAAATTCCTCTCCAGTAACTCAGGAAACCGTCAAGCTTCGTGGCTCGAGACGTCGGGCGTCGTTAGTCTGTCGCTGGCTTATAAGAAGTTAGCATTGACCTCGTGCTGCTTTCTATCAGAGTGCGTCAATTTGAAATTGCCTGCCTAACGGAAGACGCAAAGTGAACCCGGTCGACCCCCCTTGTGAGAGAGCGAGGGGCATGAAGTATGCGTACCGGCCACCGAGTACGGAGTAAGAGAGAACGTTACTAGCGGTAACATGTGATCCCGTACCCCCATGCCTCCCGTAGCCCTAGCGCAAGGTTCCGGGGATGGCATGTACAGCCAAGTCAGCCAGTTCGACCCGTATAGCAGCATCGCAAGGGGAAATACGGCATGCCTATTGACCAGTCCTCCCAAGACTCGGGCGCGTCGGCTGCGATTACAAGTGTTGAGCTCGGTTCTTTTAGGTTCGTGCGCCGGACAAGCTGCCCAAGGGCACCGGCACGGTCACGCCACAGGCCACCGGGCCCGCGCCGGCCGGCGGCACGCCGACCACCAAACAGCACGAGCAGGTCGCGACCGTGGGCTTCGACTTCGAGTGGGCGGACCAGAAGTGGCTGGTCTCCATGGACGGCACACCGCTGACCACCACCGACGGCGGCCGGGTCGGCGCGGCCACGGTGATCGTGCAGAAGGTCACCACCCGCGCGGGCACGGTTCCCGGTGACGTGGCGGGCAATCCTTCGCCGGTCGGGGTGACGGTCGGCAGCGGGTCGGCGACCGTGCTGCGGGACGGGAAGCTGTTCGCGGCCACGTGGTCGCGGACGAGCCGCACCGCCGCGACGATCTACGCCGACGCCGCGGGCAACGCGGTTCCGGCCGCCGACGGTCCACTGTGGATCCTGCTTGCCCCGGTGTCCTGACGGTGGCGAGCGAGCAGTACACGCCTCTGGACGGGCTCGACGACATCCCGTGGGCGCAGCTGCGGCACGCCAACGGCAAAGCCTCGGACATCCCGCGCCGGCTGCGCGCGCTGGCCAGCAACTGGAACATGCGGGACCAGTTCGAGGGCATCGAGCTCGCGCTTTTCCCGCCGGACGGCGGAATCTGCTCGGCCAGCGCGCCGACCGTGCGGTATCTGGTGGAGCTCGTCGGCACGCCGAAGGTCCGGATCCGGCCCGACATCGTGGATCTGCTGGCTCGGCTGGTGATGCGGCTGAACGACCCGGGCCAGCAGCCGGATCCCCACGCCGTGGCGTGCCGTGAGACGTTGCTTTCCCTGCACGACAGGGTGATCATGCTGGTGAAGGACCGCAACGCCAACGTGCGCCGCGAAGCCGTCACGCTGCTCTGGCAGTACGCCGCGATGTCGCCTCGCGCCAAGGAGATCGAGAAGGCGTTGGTGGCGCGCGACGTCCGGGAGAAGGAGCTGGCGATCCGGGTCAAGTCCCGGTTGGAGGGCGCGGCCGCCGGCCGCACGGCGGTGCTCCGGCTGGCTGAGGCGGTGGACGAGCGGCTGCGGCTGGCCAATCTGTTGGCCCGCCGTGCGCTCGACCGGGAATCGGTGTCCGCGAGGGAACTGGTGGAGGCCGCCCTCGCGCCGACGCTGCCTCGCGGGGCTTACAGCGCCTGGGTCAACGACGGGCATCACCTGATCGAAGCGCTGTGCCCGGACGAGAATGTCGTGGCACGGATGGAGATCATCCGCCTGCTGATCGCGCGCGGCACCGGCGGCGTGTTGTCGGGCGCGCTCGGGGCGGCCGGCGCCGTGATGGCGAAATCCCGCTCCGCCACCCGTTCGCTGCTGCCGCTGCTCGGACAGGTCCTGTTCGACGACGACGCCCAGATCCGGACCAGGGCCGCCGATCTGCTCGCGTCCGTCGGCGAGGCCGGCACGCCCCATGCCGGCAGGCTGGCCAGCCTGCTGGCCGACGGCGACCCCGTGGTCGAGATGGCCGCGGCCTGGGCTCTGGCGCGGCAGGGCGACGAGCGCGCCGTGACGACGGTTCTCCGTGCCGTCAAGGAGAACAGCGACAAGCTCGCCTACCACCACCTGTCCGGCTTCGAACCGGAACTCGGCGACATGGTGAAGGAGTGCGCGCCGCGCTACCCGGAGAGGGTGGTTCCGGTGCTGCACGCCGTGCTCGAAAAGTGTGGCCCGGAGCCGACTTCCGTGCAGTACCAGCTGTGGCGGGCCCTCGCCGCGTGCGGGCCGGCCGGGTACGGGGCCGAGGACGCGTTGACGCTGATGCTGGCGTCCAAGCGGCCCGAGCCCGCGCTGATGGCGTTCGAGGGCTTCGGTTCCGCCGCCGCGCACCTGGGGCCGTGGATCGAGGCCCTGGTCCGGGTGGTTCAGGATCGATGGCTGGAACTGTGGGCCGCGCGGGTGCACTGCATTGTCACCGGTGACAAGGAGATCCTGCGCGAGGTGCTCGACAGCCTCGGCCCGCCCGAGGACTGGCGGTTCGCGCACGCCTTCGTACGCTCGGCCGTGCTGCTCGATCCGGCCGACCGGGCGGCCGTTCTCGCGCGGGCCGAGAGGTGGGTGCGGGACAACCCGGACCGCTGGGGCATGTTCGGCGTGCCGGAGACCGTGGTGGCCTGCGGCGACACCGAGCTCGCCGTCACCGTGCTGACCCGCGCCCTGGACGCCCCCGAGTACGAGCCGGTGATCCTGGAAGCCCTCCGCGCCGTCGCGAAGGTCGGATCGCCGGCGAAGGTGTTGCGCTCGCGCGTGTTGGCGGTGTTGGAGCGGGATGAACGCCTCACCGAGCCGACCGGGCTGCGCTCGATCGTGCTCGACGACCGGATCCACGCCGCCGCCCTCGACGCGCTGGGCGCCCTCGGGTCATGAAACTGCATTCGGTTGCTGGAGAGCGGGGCTCGCGGTTTAGGTGGTGAGGCGTTCTACGGTCTGGAGGACGGCGGCGGGGCCGTCTTCGGTGGCTAGGTGGGCGGCGACGGCCTTGGCGTTGGCGCGGAGGTCGGGGTCGGTGACCGCGGTGGTGATAGCGGCGGCCAAGGAGTCGGCGGTGAGCTTCTTCAGCGGCACCGTGCCGGCGCTGACACCGAGCTTGTCCAGGCGACGAGCCCAGAACGACTGATCTCCGGCGTTCGGCAGGGCGACGGCGGGAACACCGGCCCGCAGTCCGGCGCCGGTGGTGCCGGCGCCGCAGGCGTGCGCGACGGCGGCGACCCGGTCGAACAACCAGTCGTGCGGGATCTCGCCCACCGTCAGCACGTCGTCGGAGGAGACAGCGAGCTGAGCCCAGCCGGACTGCACGATGCCACGAACGCCCGCCTTGCGCAGGGCCTGGGCGATGAGCTCGGACACCTGGGCGGCCTTGGCCTTGGGCATCGGCAGGCTGCCGAAGCCGATGTACACCGGCGGCGGCCCGGATTCCAGGAACCGCACGACATCGGCCGGCGGCTCCCAGCCGAGGGGACGCGGCGGCCACCAGTAGCCGACCACCTCCAGACCACGCCGCCAGTCCCGCGGGCGCGGCACGACCGTGGGCGAAAACCCATGCAGGATGGGCCATTCCGCCTCGGTGCGACGACGCCGCAGCGCCCGCGCCGACACCTTCGGCAGGCCGAGCTGGGACCGGAGGGCGGCGATGGGCTTCGCGCAGTACCGGTCGACCCAGCCGGCCCCGAACCGTCCAACGACTCGGTTGAGCAACGGCCCGACCGACCATCCGCCCAGGATCGACGGCGGGAAATCGGCGGTGGTGGACATGGCCTGGAGCCGGATCCCGATGCTGGGCACGCCCCGGGCCTCGGCCAGCGGATGGCCGGCCAGTTCGGCGAAAGGTGACAGCAGCAGGATGTCCGCCGGCTCGTCCCGCAGCGTCCGGAGCAGGCCCTCGCCGGTCGCCTGCATGCCCTTGGGCGACATGAAGCGCATGACGGCCTTGGCCGGGTTTCTCGATGTCGCTCATCTCGGGCACCCCGGGTGCGACCATGCCCGGCGCGGCCGTGTCGAGCCCGGGCAGGCTCAGGTCGTGCGGCCGGAACCGCAGCCCGCAGCTGGTGACCAGGTCCTCGAAGATGGTCTGCGCGGACATCGTGACCTCGTGCCCCGCCTGTTGCAGCCGGGTTCCGATCGCGATCAGCGGCGCGGTGTCACCCCGCGAGCCGACGGCCGCGATCACCACCTTGGCCATGGTCTACCCCCTTCTTGTCGCCAGGTCGAACGACGTCACCAGCTCTCCGGCGTAGCCGTTCAGGTCGAAGTTCGGATTCATGGCGTAGTCCAGCAGCGGGCCGTTGCGCACGGCGCCGTTGACGGCCGTTGCCATGTGGTTCACGTCGAAGTCGCGGAACTCGCCGGACTCCTGGCCCTGGCGCAGGATCGTGGCCAGGTCGAGCTTCACGACGTCGGCCATCAGGTCCGGGTCCAGCGCGATGGCGTCCATGCGGGCG
>NZ_KK037166.1:1268807-1328820 GCF_000568255.1 Kutzneria sp. 744 | reverse complement strand
GCCGAGATCCCAGGGCTCGGGCGACATCTCCTCCACGCGGACGGGCCAGGGAGCGGTGTGCCGCCGCCAGGCGTCCGGGGCGGGCGTGAAGACGGTGAACCACTCGCCGAGGGCGTCGAGACTGGATCGGCCGGAGGGCAGCAGCACATGGGGCAGGCGATGCCCAGGCGCGGTGCTGGGGACGTACTCGGTGCCGGGTTCCGGCGAGGAGTCGTAGGCGACGCCGAGGACGAGCCCGAGTTGGGCGAAGTACTGCTCGGACCACGGCAGGGAGACGGCGTCGGCGGGGACTCCGGCCCGGATCTGGGCGCGGCGATGTTCGACGGCCTCCTGCATGAGCCGGGTGTTGGCGACGGCCTGGCGAAGGGTGAGCTGGGCGACGGGGCGGCGTTCGGTCTCGTAGGTGGACAACAGGTCCGGCGCCGCCCAGCCCTGGAGGGCCCCGGCGAGCTTCCAGCACAGGTTGTGCACGCCGGCGAGACCGGTGTTCATGCCGAGGCCGCCGGCGCCGGGCACGGTGTGGGCGGCGTCGCCGGCCAGGAACACCCGGCCGTGGCGGAAGGACGAGGCGACGAACGCGGTCACGGTCCACTGCTGAACCCGCAGCACCTTCACGGTCACCTCGGCGCCGACGGCCTGCGCGATCAGGGTTTCCCAGTCGGTGTCGGCGGTGGTGGGGGAGATCCAGGCCCAGCCGCCCTCGGGGTAGATGGGCATGAACATGCCGTGGGCGGTGAAATAGACGCCGGCGGGCTGCTCGGCCGACCACTCCGACAGGTCGGCGTCGAAAACGACGGTGGTCATGTCCCGCAGCGGCCCGGGGCCGTCGATCCCGATGCCCAGCAGGTCCCGCACGGTGGAATTGGCGCCGTCGGCGGCGATCACGTACCGGGCGCGAACGGTGTCGCCGGCGGCCAAGGTCGCGACCACACCATCGTCCTGTTCGGACAGAGCGGTCAACGGGGAGCCGAATCGCAGCGGCTCGTCGGCCGCTCCCATGAGGACCGGCTCCAATCGGTCCTGTGACGTGACAACGCCGAACTCCGGACTGTCCGGAATGGACTCGTGCACGCCGATCATGGCGGCGGTGGCGAAGTCGGGGTCGAACAGCCGGTCGCGGAAGCGGACGCGGCCGAATCGGGGCTCGAAGGCGCGGTCGCGGATCGTGGCGGAGACGCCGAGCTGCCGGAAGATCTCCATCGTGCGCACGTTGACCAGCCGCGAGCGCGGGAACGGCGACAGCTGCCGGTGCTTCTCCACCAGCAGCGTCCGCACGCCCCACCGGGCCAGCAGTGCGCGGGCGGACAGGCCGACGGGGCCGCCGCCGACGATCAAGACGTCGGTCTCGTCGGTCATGTGACCAACCTCGCGCAGTCGACGGCCCGGGGCAACGACCGTTCGTGCACCTCATCGGGCCAACGTAAGGATTGAAAGTGCTACGGTTATTTCACCACGACCTAGGAGCCCGACATGCGCGCCATCCAGTACCACCGCTTCGGCGGCTACGACGTCCTCGGCTCGGCCACCGCCCCGGAGCCGGCCACCCCCGACGGCTGGGCGATCGTGCGGGTCGCCCTGGCCGGCGTGAGCCCCCTCGACAACACCGCCCGGCTGGGCAAACTCCCCGCCGGCGTGATCAAGCCGTTCCCGGTGGTCCCCGGCAGCAGCGGGGTCGGTGTGCTGGTCGAGCCCGGCACCTCGGGCCTGGCGGTCGGGGCCCGGGTGGCGATGGGCGGCGGCGGGTACGGCCTCAGTGTCGACGGCGTGTGGGCGGAGCTGTTGGCCGTCAACCCCCGCGCAACCTCGTGCCCATCCCGGACGCCGTCGAACGACACCGCGGCCGCCACGCTGACCACCGGCGCCGGCCACCTGACCGCGCTGTTCGCCCTCACCGAGGCGGCCGGATTCCGGCCGGGCCAGGCGGTGCTGGCGCCCGGCGTCGGGGGAGCGGTCGGCCAGGGCGGTGTCGAGATCGCCCGCGTTCTTGGTGCCTCCCACGCCATCACCACCGCGACCTCCGGCGCCAAGGCCGCGAAGGGGCGTGAGGCGGGCTTCGAGGTCATCGACCTGACCCAGGAATCGCTGCGCGACGGCGTGGCCCGCATCACCGAAGGCAAGGGCGTCGATGTCGTGCTCGACGGTGTCGGCGGCGCGCTCACCGGCGAAGCCCTTGGGGCCCTTGCGGTCGGCGGCTCGCTGATCAGCATCGGCTACTCCGCCGGCATGACCGGCACGATCAACGTCACCGACCTGATCTGGCGCAACGCCCACATCCACGGCTTCCGCTTCGCCCTGTTCACCGACGAGCAGGTCGCCGCGGCCAACGTGCGGCTGCTGGACCTGTTGGCCCGAAAGGAGATCAGCCCCATCACTGACAGCGTGTTCCCGCTCGCGGAGGCGGCCGACGCGCAGCGGCACCTGATCGAGGGCGGTCCGTTCGGCCGTGTCCTGCTTGCCGTGTAACGGTGACGCAGCGTCCACAGTGCACACGAAAGGCTTAACCTGACGGCCGATACGTGCAGTTCGCCCGTGTCCGGGTAGGCCTCGGTGAACGACAGAAGCTCTAGCTTCCTGGAGGTCACCATGTCCAACCCCGGTCGGCCGGTCGTCCTGCTCTCGGCCCTGCTGCTGGTGGCGGCCGCGCAGGCCACCGCCAATGCCGCCCCCGAGGATGGCGATCACGAGATGGGTTCGCAGATCGCACTGGTGGAGGGCCGGGCGATGCCGGCATCCCAACCGCTGACCGCGCAGGTCGCGCAGACGCCCGGCATGGACGTCAGCAGCCACCAGGGCAACATCGACTGGAAGGCGGTGGCCGGCAAGGGCGGCAAGTTCGTCTATGTCAAGGCGACCGAGGCGACGACGTACACGAACCCGAACTTCGCCCAGCAGTACACGGGCGCGTTCGGCGCGGGCCTCCTGCACGGGGCCTACCACTTCGCGGTGCCCAACCAGTCCAGCGGCCAGGCGCAGGCCGACTACTTCGTCGACCACGGCGGTGCCTGGTCGCGTGACGGCATGACGCTGCCGCCGGCGCTGGACATCGAGTACAACCCCTACGGCGCCAACTGTTACGGCCTGAGCCAGGCGGCGATGGTGGCCTGGGTGCACGCGTTCAGCGACCGGGTGGTGGCCAGGACCAAGCGGTACCCGACGATCTACACCAGCACCAAGTGGTGGACCCAGTGCACCGGCAACAACGGCGGGTTCGGCGCGAACAATCCGCTGTGGACGCCGTTCTACGGCAGCTCGGTCGGCGCGCTGCCGGCCGGCTGGGGCTTCCTGACCGTCTGGCAGTACGCGGACAAGGGCACCTTCCCCGGCGACCAGGACCGGTTCAACGGCGCCTACGACCGGCTGAAGGCGCTGGCCAACGGCTGACCGGCACGGACGACAGCGAGGCCCGCTCGGCCATCACCGCGAGCGGGCCTCGTGTTCTATCTGCTGGGCGTAGCGCAGGGCTTCCAGTCGGATGCGGTTGGCCTCGTCGCACACCAGACGCAGCAGCCGACTCGGCACGTCCGGGCCGCCGGCGCCGGCGGCGAGGCGCTGGTAGGCGCCGATCAGCTGGCTGCGCAGTTCGGACACCTCCTCCGCGAGCTCGTCCCGCTCGGCCTTCAGCGCCCGGACCTGTTGGCGCAGCTCCCAAACTCGTCGCGCCGGCACGCGGCCGGGGACGGCATCGAACGCCTCGCTGACGGACATGCTGCAGCGTGCCCCAACCGCGGCCGACTACTCCGCGCGACCCGCAAACCACTCGATCGAGGAGTGCTCGGTTGTTTCCGCACGCAACCGCCGGGGGATTTCACAAGAGAGGAAAGGGGGCTGCCATGCGGCGTCCGTGGTTGGTGACCAAGCTGATCGTGGCCTGTGTGGCGGCCGGTGTCTGCCTTGCCGGACTGGCGTTTCCGGCCGCGGCCGGCCTCGGGCTGCTGTCCAACGCGACCGGGGACGCGGTGCATTCGCTGGCGCTCGCGCTGGAGAGAGGCAGACCGCCCTACGCCTCGATCCTGGAGGCGACCGACGGCACTCCGATCGCCTATCTGTACGACCAGTACCGGCTGGACACGCCGTCCGAGCGCATCTCGCCGAACATGAAGGTCGCCATGGTGGCCATCGAGGACAAGCGCTTCTACAGCCATCACGGCATCGACCCGGCCGGCACGATGCGGGCGCTGGTCAGCAACGGCGCCGCGGGCGAGACCACCCAGGGCGCCTCGACACTGACCCAGCAGTACGTGAAGAACTACCAGATTCTGGTCACGGCCAGGAACGACAAGAAGGCGCAGGAACAGGCCCGAGCGGTGACCGCCGTGCGCAAGGTGCGCGAGGCGAGGGTGGCCGTCGAGCTGGACAGCCGGCTGACCAAGGACGAGATCCTCACCCGCTACCTGAATCTCGTGACCTTCGTGGGCAACGTGGACGGCATCGCCGCCGGCGCGCAGGTGTTCTTCGAGACCACCCCGGACAAGTTGACCGTCACGCAGGCCGCGCTGCTGGCCGGCGTGGTGAACAATCCCGTCGCCTACAACCCGTGGAACCACCCGCAGGCGGCAACCGTGCGCCGCAATGCCGTGCTGGACGCCGAGGTGTCGATCGGCAAGCTCGACCAGGACGTCGCCGACCGAGCCAAGAAGCAGCCACTCGGCATCGTCGCCGAGCCGCGGATCCCGGCCAGCGACTGCGTCGGCGTCCAGCCGGGCTACGGCTTCTTCTGCGACTACGTGCGGGATTACCTGCTGTCCAACGGGTTCACCCGAGACCAGCTGCAGACCGGCGGCTACCGGATCCGCACCACGGTCGACGCCGGACTGACCGGCCTGGCCAAGCGGGCCGTCGACGAGAACGTGCCGCGGCGCACGCCGGGCATCGCCAACACCATGGTCGTCATCCGGCCCGGCAGCCAGGCGCACGAGGTGGCCGCGATGGTGGCCAATCGCGAGTACGGCGTGGACGCCGGCCAGTCCATGACCAACCTGCCGGTCGAGGTCAGCGATCCCTTCGGCGCGGGTTCCATCTTCAAGCTGTTCACCACGGCCGCGGCGATGGAGCAGGGCAAGGTCGGGCTGAACACCCCACTGTCCAATCCGAACAGCCAGTGCTTCATGCCGCCGATCGTCAAGGACTACACCGTCTGTCACACCGTGCAGAACGACTACGTCGGCTACCCGAACCCGATCACGCTGGAGAACGCCCTGGCCACCTCGCCCAACGTGGCGTTCACCGACCTGGAGCTGCGGGCCGGGCTGCCGCAGGTGCTGACCATGGCCTACCGGTTGGGACTTCGCCGCACGCTGGCCGCCTCCGAGGCGGGCAGCCCGCCGACCACCGACCCGTCCGACGAGCGCGCCACGAAAGCCGAGTACAACTCGCCTCAGCGGGAGTACTTCAACAACAACCCGTCCTTCACGCTGGGTGTCAGCGCGGTGAGCCCGCTGGAGCTGGCCAACGTGATGGCGACCTTGGACGACGGCGGCAAGTGGTGCCCGCCGACGCCGGTGCGGCAGCTGTTGGATCACGACGGGCACCCGGTCGCGCTGCCCCACCAGCAGTGCGAGCAGGTCGTCGCGCCGGCGCTGGCCGACACGATGATGCGGGGGCTGGCCAAGGACACCGTCTCGGGCACCTCGGCGACCTCGGCGCTGAAGGCCCACTGGAAGCGCGAGCTCGCCGGCAAGACCGGGACCACGGAGTACAACGAGTCCGTCGGCTTCGTGGCCGGCCTGCGGAACTACGCGGTGTCCTCGCTGGTGTTCGCGGACGGGTCCGCTCCGGCGCCGATCTGCGCTTCGAAGCCGCCCCGACTCGACTCCGACGACAGCGGATGTGCCGGCGCCTTCGGCGGTTCGCTGGCCTCGCCGCCGTTCTTCGCGGCGTTCGCGAAGCTGCTCGGCACTGCGCCGGACCTGGGACTGCCGGCCGCGGATCCCGGCTACCTCGACGCGAGGCCGCACGGGCCGACCGTGCCGTGGGTCGTCGGCAGCGGCATGACGGCCGCGCGGGACACCCTGCGACAGGCCGGTTACACGCGAGTGGATGTGACCGCGCAGGAGTCGAACAGTCCGAACGGGACGGTGCTCGGTCAGTCGCACGCCGGGGCGTTCCCCACCGACACGGGGATCACCCTGATCGTCAGCGCCGGCCACGACGTGCCTCGTTGACCACCCACATGGGTGGCATGCGCGCGGGTTTGACGGGGAAACCACCTGGTGGACGAAGGAGCCCAAGATGCTGATCGACGAGGTATCGAAGCGACAGCCGCGTGTTTTCCGGGTCCGGTTCCGGGGTTACGCCCGCGACCAGGTCGACGACGAGATGACCGCGGTGGACGACGAGCTGCGCACCGTGCGGGCCGACCTGGAGGCGACCACCCGCCGCTGCGAGCACCTGACCGAGACGCTGGAGCAGACCCGGTCCGACCGCGACGCCGTGCTGCGGCAGTACCAGGAGCTGGCCCAGCGGGCCGAGCAGATGCAGTCCGAACTGGACCGGCTGCGCCCCGACCCGGACAAGCGGCGGGCCCAGACGCCGGCCGCGCAGCACATGCAGGTGATGCTGGAGAACGCCGAGCAGGAGGCCAACCTCATTCGCAAGGCGGCCATCGAGCAGTCCGAGCAGCTGCGCGACCGGGCCGAGCAGCTGCTGCGGCAGCGGGTCGAGCTGGTCGAGCAGACCGAGCAGGAGACCCAGCGCTGCCTGGCCAAGGCGGCCGAGCAGGCCGGCCAGATCGTGCAGCAGGCGGTCGAGCAGTCGCAGCTGCTGCTCAAGGAGATCCAGGACCGGCAGCAGGCGTTCGACGCCGGCTACTCGACCTTCGAGGCGCCCGAGGTGCCGGCGCAGCGGCAGGACCAGGAGCTGCCGGTCGACGCGTGACATCGCGGTGACGGGCCGACGCGGGCCGCGGGTCCGGCCGCCTCTCTCGTGAGGCGTGCCGGACCCGGCCGGTCACCGGCGGTTCGGTACGACCGTGATGTGCGCGGACAGCGCCTGGAGGAAATCGGGCGCGTCGAAGATCTGGCCGGCGGAGGCGACGCCGGTCGCCTTGGTCTGCCCGTCGAGGATGCGCTGGACCGCTTCCACCGCGAGCGGCGCGGTGACGGCGTAGATGTCCTGGCCGCTGGCGACAACGCGTCGTTCCGCGTCGCCGGATCGCACGACGACCTCGACGAGGAAGGTCTGCGCGGACCGGCCGCGTTCGTCGATCGCGGTCGGGGCCGAGGTGTCCGGAGCTGACAGGTCCGTGGCCGCCTCGGCCGTCATGTACGTGCGCACCTCGGGGATGGACAGGTGGCTGGGGATGGTGACGACGTCGCTCATCGTGAACTCGCCGATGACGGTCCGGGTGCCCAGCGGGGCGGGGAACGTCCACTCCAGGGTCGGCGGGGCGTCGTCGCGGTACTCCAGCTGTCCGTTGGTGTAGCGGATGCGCCGGCCGTTGCGCCGCTCACGGGAGACCTTGCCGGCCAGGCGCGTTCCGGCCGTGGGGCGCCAGCTGCTCAGCCCGTACGCGATGTGCGCCTCGTCGGCCGTCGTCCAGTCGCCCATCGACGCGGTGACCAGCAGGTCGCCGAGGCCGCCGTAGAAGGCCATCGCGGGGACCACCACCGCGCCGGCGGCGTGGGCCCGGTCCGCGAAGTTGGCGAACGTGTCGATGTTGGCCTCGATCTCGGCCGCCACATCCACGTACGGGACGGCGGCGCGCAGTGCCGCCTCGATCACCGGGGCCGCGGTCGCCGCGAAGGGCCCGGCGCAGTTGATGACGGCCGCCGCGCCGTCCAGCGCGCGGTCGAGGGCGGCCGGGTCGTCGACCGGCGCCGGCCGGATGTCGAGACCCGGGTGGCACGCCGCCAGCTTGGCGGCGTCGCGACCGGACGCAACCGGCACGAGTCCACGCTCGCGCAGCTCGGCCACCACGAACCGCCCGGTGTGCCCGTAAGCGCCGTACACCACCACCTTCTGGCCCGATCCGCTCGGTTGCACCGCCGTGCTCAAGTGATCCACAGTGGACATCCTGACGATGGTGGCCGCCCGGCGCGAGTGTCCGGAACGCCAAGATGCGTACAATTCCGGACATGAGCACTGTCGCGCTGGCCGCCGCCGACGGGATGCGGCACCTGGAGCTGGCCGTGGCGTGCGAAGTCTTCGGCGCCGACCTGTCCGGGGTGGTCGCCCCCTGGTACGAGGTGGTCGTCTGCGCCTCGGACACCGTGCGGATCGGCCGGTTTCGACTGGAGCCCGACCACGGGCTCGACCGGCTGGCCCACGCCGACACGGTGATCGTTCCCGCGCTGGCCGACGTCGACGCCGACCCGCCCGCCGACCTGGTCGACGCGGTGCGGGCGGCCCACGAGGCGGGCGCGCGGGTGGTCTCCCTGTGCACCGGCGCGTTCGTGCTGGCCGCCGCCGGCCTGCTGGACGGGCGGCGGGCGACCACGCACTGGGCTCACACCGGGGCACTGGCCGCCCGTCATCCCCGGGTGGAGGTCGACCCGGACGTGCTCTACGTCGACAGCGGCAGCGTCCTCACCTCCGCCGGCAAGGCCGCCGCGATGGACCTGTGCCTGCACCTGGTCCGCTCCGACCACGGCTCGGCGATCGCCAACACGATCGCCCGCAGCCTGGTCGTGCCGCCGCACCGGGCCGGCGGCCAGGCGCAGTTCGTCACCGCCCCGGTGCCCGCCCAGGACAACCACCCCTTGGCCGAGCTGTTGCCCTGGGCGACGCAACGGCTGGACCAGCCGATGACCGTGGAGGACCTGGCCCGCCGGGCCAACATGAGCTCACGGAACCTGGGGCGTCACTTCCGGTCCGTGACCGGGGCCACCCCGCTGCAATGGCTGCTGACCCAGCGGATTCGCCACGCCCAGGAGCTGCTGGAGACCACCGACGACAGTGTCGACGCCATCGCGGCGGCAGTGGGCATGGGCACCGCCGCGACGCTGCGCCGGCACTTCAACCGCACCGTCGGCGTGCCCCCGGACGCCTACCGCCGCACCTTCCGCAGCTCGTCACCGTCCTGAGGCTGGGCGGCATTCTCTGCCCACGCCGTGCCCGCCTGGTCACGGGGTTTCCCGCTGGGAGTCACCATCAGTGCCACCGCGGCTGACGATGTGTGCCAGGGCTCACTTGACCGAGTGAACAGGTCTGTCTAGTCTCAGTCCCAGTCGATTGAACAGACCTGTCTACTCATTCACGGAGTGTGTGCCATGACCCAGGCCATCACGCGGACCCGCGCCGATCGCCGCACGGTCGACGCGGCGGCCCGATCGGGGACACGGGGCCGCCGCTCCGGCACGGCGACGCTGCTGCTGCTCGCCTCGCTGGTCGTGTCGCTGCTGGCCGCGTCCAGCGCGCCGACCCCGATCTACGCCATCTACCAGGCCGAATGGGGCTTCTCGCCGATCACCACGACCATCGTGTTCGGGGTGTACGCGGTCTCGGTGCTGGTCTCGCTGCTGATCTTCGGCAAGCTGTCCGACCACGTCGGCCGCAAGCCGGTCCTCCTGGTCACGCTGGTCGTCGAGGCGGCCACGATGATCGTGCTGGCCACCGCGGGCGGCGTCCCGGCGCTGCTGGTCGCCCGCATCGTGCAGGGCCTCGCGACCGGCGCCGCGGTGGGCGCGATCGGGGCGATGATGCTGGACATCGACGCCAAGCGCGGTCAGCTCGCCAACGCCCTCACCCCGGGCATCGGCACCGGATCCGGCGCGCTGCTCTCGGCGCTGCTGGTCAGCTTCCTGCCGGCGCCCACCCACCTCGTCTACTACGTGCTGGTCGCCCTGTTCCTGCTCCAGGCGTTGGGCGTCACCTTCATCCGTGAGACGGTCACCCGCGCCCCCGGCGCGCTGGCCAGCCTGCGGCCGGAGATCGCCCTGCCCCGTTCGGTGCGGGCCCACCTGATCGCCGCGGCCCCGGTGCTGTTCGCCGCGTGGGCGCTGGCCGGCCTGTACGGCGCGCTCGGCCCGGCCCTGCTGGGCAAGCTGCTCGGCGGCAACAACACCATTCTGGCCGGTGTGCTGCTGGTCGCCTTCGCCGGCGTCGCCAGCGCGATGGTGCTGGTACTGCGTTCGGTCAGCGCGACGGCGGTGATGCTGACCGGTTCGATCACCTTGTTCGCGGGCGTCGCCGTCACGCTGGCATCGCTCGGACTCGGCTCGGTGGCGCTGTTCTTCGTCGGCACCGTGATCTCCGGCGCGGGCTTCGGCGCCGGCTTTCCAGGGCGGCATCCGGATCGTGGTCCCGCAGGTCGCGCCGCACGAGCGGTGCCGGCACGCTGTCTCTGCTTGTACGTGGTGTCCTACCTCGGCTTCGGGGTGCCCGCGGTGGTCGCCGGCGTGCTGACCGTGGACGGCCCCGGCCTGTTCGGCGCGGCGACCGCCTACGGTGTCGCCGTGATGGTGCTCGCCCTGGCCACCGATCTGCAGCATTGGTGCGGGCACGTCGGACCAGCGTGGGTAAACTGAACAGATCTGTCTGGTATGAGGGAGTGGATGTCAATGCCGACGACCACGGGGCGTGTGTCAGCGCGTGAGCGTCTGTTGGCGGCGGCCGACGAGCTGTTCTACAACGAGGGTGTGCACACGGTCGGCATCGACCGGATCATCGAGCACGCCGGTGTCGCCAAGGCCTCGCTGTACAACACGTTCGGCAGCAAGGACGAGCTGATCCACGCCTACCTCAAGGGCCGCCAGCACCAGGTCGCCGAGCGGATCCAGGTCGCGGTCGACGCCGCCGACACGCCGCGGGAGAAGGTGCTGGCGGTGTTCGAGGGCCAGATCGCCGTGTACGCCGAGTCCGGCTACCAGGGCTGCGCCTTCCACCGGGCCAGCGCCGAGTCCCGCCCCGGCGACCGGATCGACCTGACGACGCGGGAGTACCGGGCCTGGGTGCGCAGCCTGTTCACCGAGCTGGCCGAGCAGGCCGGCGCCCCCGACCCGGTCATGCTGGCCACTCAGCTGCACATGGTCTTCGACGGCAACGGCATGGCCACCCGCAACGACCGCGGCCCGGACAGCATGCCCATCGCCCGGGCCGCCGCGACCATCCTGCTCGACGCCGCCCTGAACTGAGTCGCCGCGCCGGAGAAGATCCCGTCAGCAGTCGCGGGCGAACTGCCACGCGCCTTCCTGGTTCGCGCCGGGAACGGCGTTGTAGTTCCACCACTTCGCCACCCAGAGATGGCCGTTGTAGGCCACGATCGAGCCGCCCTCGTACGCCGTGTCACGCCGCCATTCGGTCGTGACGCACCGGCGGGTGGTCGTCGGCCGGGGCGTGGTTGTTGTTGTCGTGACGGCGTGTGTCGTCGTCGTGGTGCGGGTGGTCGTGGTGATGCGCCGCGGCGTCGTCGACGTCGGTGCTGCCGTCGTCGTCGTTGTCGTCGGTGGGGGAGCGGTGGTCGTTGTCGTCGTGGTGGTGGTGATCGTCGACGAGGCGGCCAGCGGCAGGGCCGTGGTGGGCGCCGGCTCCGCGACGGGATCGGCGTCGAAGAACGAGTTCGTCGCCAGGAAGATCAGCGCGGAGCAACTCAGCGCGCCGACGGTCGCGGCCCAGACCAGTAGCCGGTCGTGCCGGTGGGAGTCGCCGCCCGGGGGCTCGGGATCCAACGGGTCCATCGGGGCGGGAGCATACGCTCGGGGTCGCGGCGTCCCACGGCCGACTCGCCGGTGACGATCCGGCCGACCGCGGCCGGAGTTGCGGTAACGGCCGTCACGTGCCCGTCCAAAGGGGTAGTCGAGACAACCTCACGCGTACCTGGCGCCTAGGTTGTCGTGATTGCCGCCATTAGCGTCGGACTCGGAGTTTCCCCCGCGAAGGAGTCCGAAAATGAAGCGCAGACTTGCCGGCCTCTTCGCCAGCCTCACACTGTTGGCGACAGCCCAGACCGCTTATTCGGCACCCGGTTCCGACCTTGCGGATCAGGCCAATGCCGGCTGGTTCGCCGCCACCGCCCAATTGATTTCCGTGCAGCCGCACGCCGTGGTGAAGACCGCCGGCGGCAGCGCGCTCATGGTCAGCGGATTCGCCCAGCCCCGGGCCAACGGTGTGTTCGGCATCGCCAGTAATCCCGATCCGGCGCAGTTGGCCCGTTTCGCCGACGAATTGCCGTCCTTCAACCAGCCGTGGGTCCTTCGCGTGCGCGGCGACGTCTCCGCCAACCCGGTCGCCGCCGCGCACGGGCTGAACACCGTCGACCACCGTTCCCTCACGGCGCTGCCGGCCACCGAATACCGTCCGCTCATCGGCTCGCCGGCCGGCGTCACCGTGCGTCGCGTCGACGGCTCGGCCGCCTCGACCTTCCTCGACATCGCCGTCGCCGCCACCGGTGTCCCCGCCGACAGCGTGCGCAACCAGTTCATTCCCGCCGTCTTCGACTCGCCGGCCGCCAGCCCGTACCTGGTCTACGTCGACGGAAAGCCTGTCGCCTCGGCCCTCGCCGTCCGCGGCGGCAATGCCGTCATCACCAGCTACCTGTTCACGCTGCCCGCTTACGCCGCCCACGGCTACAACGTGCTGGCCGCCTCGGCCGCCCTCCGTGACGCCTTCATCCACGGCGCCAAGCTCGCCGTCGCCCCCAGCGACCCCGACGTCCAGCCCGTCCTCGACGCACTGCACTTCCGCGCCGTCGACACCTGGACCACGTTCTCCTGAGCCAGGAGTGGGGAAGCGCCGGCGGTCCTCCGCCGGCGCCTCACTCGACTCAGTGCTCGACGAACATCTCGAAATCGTTGTGCCCGTCGCAGAGCACCCGCCGTTCCGGCTGGTTCACCAGTTCGTGCCAGTAGTTGTTGGTGTCCAGCGCCCAGATGCCCTCCCGGTTGATGGCGACGCACTTCTGCCGCCCCGGCGGGGTGTTGGGCGTGGTGACCGTCAGCGTGAGGCTGGTGAGCTGGTCCCAGTGGATGTGCTGGCCCGGCTTGGGGCCGCCCAGCAGGTTGACCCTGGTGTAGGTGTTCTGGAAGTCGCCCCAGGCCTGCAGGTGCGTCTGGTCGGCCTCGCAGCCGTTGTTGTTGGTCCTGACCAGCTGCGTCCAGGTGTCGCTGCCCGAGCCCGGGTCCCGGTAGCGCGCGGTCACCCAGGACGGGATGCACGCGTTGGTGTTGGACAGCTCCCCGATGTCGAACCACATGGTGAACTCTTTGAAGTCCTCGCTGCCCGATAGCGCGGTCTTCGCGTTGCCGGCCCCGGCCGGCTGCGCCGACGCCGATGCGGCGCTCGCGATGCCGGTGAACAACAGCGCCATCGCCATGACCACCGACGCCGCCCGCTTGCTGCCCCTCATGATCTCCTCCGTCCGCGCGCCTGATCGATGCGCATGATCGAGAATTCGTGTTCCTCGACGGTAGGAACGAGGCCGATAGGACGGCATCGGGCGTGCTACCTTATTTTTCTTAGGGGCCGCCAACCTGGGGGCGGGTGGGGTCGTGGTCAGCCACGTCAGGGTCGGCAGCCCGCGTTTCATCGGGCGTCGCGAAGAACTCGACGCGGCGCGGGAATTCACCGAACACGTGCGGCGCAGCGGCCGCGGCGGCGTGCTGTTGATCAGCGGTGCCGCCGGCGTCGGCAAGTCCCGTCTGCTGGCCGAGATCTGCGACGAGCACGTGGCGTCCGGTGGCGTCGCCCTGCGCGGTGCATGCCCGCCGGTGGGTGACTACCCGATCCCGTACGCGCCCATTGTCGAGGCGCTGCACGGACACGTGGCGGAACTGCTGTCGCCGCCCGGCCACGAGCTGCGGCTGGATCCGCAGGCCCGGTCCGAGCTGTTCGAACACGTCGCCACCGTGTTGGTCGATGCCGCTCCGGTGCTGTTGGGTCTGGACGACCTGCACTGGGCCGATCCGTCCACGGTGAGCCTGCTGGGTTTCCTTTCCGTGCGGTTGCGGGCCACGCCCGTGGTGTTGGTGTGCGTGTACCGCGACGACGAGTTGGACGCCGGCCATCCGACCCGCCGGCTGCTGGCCGAACTGGTCCGTCACGACCAGGCCGCCACGGTCGCGCTGCACGGCCTCACCCTCCGCGAGACCGGGGAGCAGGTGCTCGACCTGCTCGGCCGCACCCCGGGGCCGGTTGTTGTGCGCCGGATTTTCGAGCGCTCCCAAGGGAATCCGTTCCTGACCGAGGTACTGGCCGGCATGGACCCGCCCGGTCACGGCGACGTGCCGCCCTCGGTGGCCGACCTGGTTCTCCGGCACGCGCACCAACTCTCGGAGTCGGCGTTGTCCGCGTTGCGCATCGCCGCCGTGGCCGGGCCGACGATCAGCGACGACCTGTTCGCCGCCCTGTGGGAGGACCACGCGGCGGTGCGGGAATGCGTGCGGTGCCACCTACTTGTGCGAACAGACGGCGGATATCGGTTCCGGCACGGGTTGATCGCCGAGACGATGTACGCGGACCTGCTGCCGGCCGAACGCCGGCGGATCCACGCCACGTTGGCCGAATTGCTGAGCTCGAATTCGCAGTGGGCCGACGATGCTCCCGCCGGGGCCGCAGCCCAGATAGCCCGGCACTGGCATGCCGCCGGCGACCGTCCGCGGGCTTTGACCGCCGCCGTCCACGCCGCCTTCGCCGCGGCCGAAGTACACGCGCATGAGGAAACGCTGCGTCACCTGGAGCACGCCGTCGCCCTGTGGCCGGAGGTCCCGGATGCCGACCAGCTCGTGGGTCTGGACTGCGGGCATTTGTTGCAGCAGGCCGCTTTGTACGCCGATCGGCTGGGCGACGGGAAACGGGCCATCGAGCTGATGCGGACCGCCATCGCCCACGTGCCCAGTGTTCGTGAACCCGAACGCATCCTGCGCATGTGCCTGTTGCTGAGCGACTATCACTTGTGCGAGAGCCAGGAATCGGAGGCCGTAGCCACGCTCGACCTGGCCGAGCAGCTCCTGCCGAGCGATCCTCCCGCCGCGTGGCTGGCCGAGCTCGCCGCCAGCCGGGCCTGGCTGGCGATCCGCCGCGACCAGCCGGCCGAGGCCCGTCGCCTCGGCGCGGAGGCGATCACCCTCGGCCGGGCCGGCGGCGTCTGGCAGGCCGAGCAGATGGGGCATCTGGCGCTGGGGCACGGTTTGGCCGAGGACGACCGTCACGAGGAGGGGATCGCCTCGTTGCGGACCGCGGTGCGGATGGCCGCCGAGCTGGCCGTGTCGCCGGATGCCTACGGCGAGCACCTGTACCTGACTTCCGCGCTGCGCCATGCCAATCGGCTCGACGAGGCCGTGGCGGCGGCCCTGGCCGGGCGCGTGGAGCTCGACGCCGTCGGGGCCGGTGCCACCGGCGGCGCCAGTCTCCTCAGCAGCGCCGCCGACATCGAGATTCTGCGTGGCAACTGGGATTGCGCCGACCGCTTGCTGGTTGAGGCCGATGCGTGCGATCCAGGTTCGTACGTCGCGGCCGCGCTCGATCTGGTCCGCGTCCGCTTGGCCGTCCTGCGCGGCGATCTGGTTGGCGGCCGAGCGTTGCTCTCGCGCCTCGACGCCGTGATCAGCCTCGACACCGCGCGTCCCTCCACCGTCGCCCGCGTGTTGGGTCTCCAGGCCGAACTCGCCGGCTGGGAAGGAAAGTTCACCGTTGTGCGAGGGCTGGTCGACACCGCCCTGACCCGGCTGGCCGGCACCTCCGCCGAGCGTCGGCTCGGCGGTCTTCTCGTCCTTGGCCTGTGGGCCGAGGACGAGTTGTCCGTCGTCGCCGGCCGCTGTGAGCCGGTCCATGCCGACCGCATCGTCGCCGCCGTGTCCAAGCTCTGCGCCGAGCCCGAGCAGCAGGCCCACGCCGCCCTCTGCCACGCCTTGGCCGCCGACGTCCGCCGCTCTCCCGACCCCGACACCTGGTCCGCCGCCGTGAGCCGTTGGCAGCATGTCGGTCAGCCCTTTGTTGTTGCCTTCGCCCAGTGGCGCTCCGCCGAGTCCTTGCTCGGCCAGTCGTCGAGCGACCGCAGCGCCCTCCTCCTCCGCGACGCCCACCGCTCCGCTCAGGCCCTTGGCGCTTCTGCCTTGCAGGCGGCGATTGTGCGTACCGCCGGCCGGTATCGGATCCCCCTCGCCGAGGTGCTGCCCCCTCCCGCTGCCTCCCACGCCGGCTTGACCGCCCGGGAACTGGAGATCCTGAGCCACCTCCGCGCCGGCCGCTCGAACGGCGAGATCGCCGCCGCCCTGGTCATCAGCCCCAAGACCGTCAGCGTCCACGTCACCAACATCCTCCGGAAGCTCAAGGTCTCCCGCCGTGCCGACGCGGCCAAGGCCCTCGATCTGCTGGAAGCCGACCGTTAGAGGCCGTGCACGGCCTGGTGGGTGGCGGCGTCGATGACGCGGCGGTTGGCCAGCTCGTCGGCGCCGAGCAGGGGGGTGGCGGCGGTGACGATGCCCTGGATGAGGCGGGCGCGTAGGTCGGGGTGGTCGATGCCGAGGTCGGAGAGGGCGGAGACGAGGGGAGCGAACAGGCGGGCGTGCTCGGCCATGATGCGGTCCTGGGCGGCGGGGCCGAGGGCGTGGCCGGCGAGCACGACCAGGGCGGTGTGGCGGCCGTCGGAGAGCATGCGGAGCTGGGTGTGGACGAAGGCGGCGATGCGGTCGGCCGGCGCGGAGTGGCGGTGGACCTCGGCCTCGAGCTCGGTGATCCAGCGGGGGAGCTCGTCCTCGACCATGGCTGCGACGAGGTCGTCGCGAGAGCGGAAGTACTCGTAGAGGCTGGGCCGGGAGAGACCGACCTGGGTGGCGAGGGCGGACAGGGTGAGCGCGTCGGGGCCCTGCTCGGCGACCAGCACGCGGGCGGCCTCCAGCAGCGCGCGCAGCCGCTGAGCACGGTGTTCGGCGACGGTGGGGGCGCTGATCTTAGGCACGAGACCGAGTCTACCGGGTGTTGCCTACGTCACGTCGGAAAAGCGGGCACGGGTTCCCGACGCCGTGTTGGAATAGTTGCCGACAAGGTGTCGGAAAGAGGTGCTCATGCGGTTTCTCGCCTGGCGGGAGGTGCGCCACGCGCCGGTCAGGTTCGGCCTGATCGCGGGCCTGGTCGCGCTGACGGCCTTCCTGGTTTTTGTCCTGACGGGACTGACGGTCGGCCTGGGCGCGGCGGACGTGTCGGGCCTGCAAAGGCTGCCGGTCGACGGTGTCGTGTACGCCAAAGGCGCGGACGGGGATCTCTCCCGCAGCAGCCTCCCGACCAGCGACAAGGCGCTGATCGAAGGCGTCGACGGCGTGACGGACGTGCAGCCGCTCGGGTTCACGATGGCCTCGCTCACGGCGGGTCAGCGCAGCGTACCGGTGGCACTGCTCGCCACGGACAACGCCGAAAGCGGTGTGGTGCTGGACAATCAGGCCCGCGACAAGGGCCTGAGCCCCGGTGACGAGGTCCGGGCGCAGCCGGGCAACGTGCCGCTGAAGATCACCGGCTTCGCCGACCTGGGCAGCATCCAACATGCGGCGGTGGCCTCGCTGCCGCTCAAGGACTGGCAGCGCCTGCGCGACGCGGCCGGAGTCAGCGCCTACATGGTGTCCACAAAGGACGACGAGACCCTGGCGGCGATCGCGAAGGCGTTGCCGGACACGGAACCGCTGACCAAGGCGGCGGCGATCGACGCGGTCCCCGGCTACCAGGCGGAAACGGGCACGATCGGCATGATCAGGACCTTCCTGTACGCCGGGGCGGCGCTGCTGATCGGCGTCGTGTTCTGGATCCTGACCCTGCAGAAGGAAGGCCCGCTCGCGGTGCTCCGGGCCACGGGGGCGTCCCGGCGGCTGCTGGTCGGCGCGTACGTCACGCAGGTGCTGGCCACGGCCCTGACCGGCGTGCTCCTCGGCGCGGCGGCCGGCGTGGCCATGGGTGCCGTGATGCCGTCGAACGTCTTCGTGCTGCCGCCGGGCGAAGCGGCCGCCGCCGGCGCGTTGCTGCTGGTCGTGGCGCTGGTCGGCGCGGCGGCCTCGGTACGCCGGCTGTTCACCGTGGATCCGCTGCTCAGCCTGGGAAGGACCGCCTGATGGGCGCCAACGCCGCCGTCCTGCACGACATCCGCCACGGCTACGGCGACGTCGAGGTGCTGCACGGCATCGACCTCGACCTGCCGGCCGGCCAACTGGTCGCCCTGCTGGGCCCGAGCGGCTCCGGAAAGACGACCCTGCTGGCCATCGCGGGCGGATTGCTCACCCCGACCGCCGGCGTCGTACAGATCAAGGAGTCGCCGCTCTACGTGAACGGCAAGGTGAATCGGAAGGCGGCCAGTGACACCGCCTATGTGCTCCAGGCGTCGGCCCTGATCGGTTTCCTGACGGTGATGGACAATCTGCTGGTTCGGGACATCACCGCCGGCAGAAGAACGACCGACGCCGATCGTGAACGGGCCGAAGAGTTACTCGAAGCCGTGGACCTCAAAGCGAAAGCGCATCGCTATCCGGGGCAGTTGTCCGGTGGTGAACGGCAGCGGGCGGCGGTCGCGGCGGCGCTCTACACGCGGGCTCCGGTGATTCTCGCGGACGAGCCGACGGCGGCGCTGGACCGTGAGCGGGGTCGTGCGGTGATGTCGCTGCTGGCCGCCCACGCCCACGAGCGCGGGGCCGCGGTGCTGGTCGTGACCCACGACGAACGGGCCCTCGACCTGGCTGATCGGGTCGTGCGCATCGAGGACGGCAAGCTGAACTGACAAAGCTTTGTTCGGCTTCGTCCCGGATTTGCCAGACAAGCAGCCCCTGTTCAACGATCGAGGGCAACGAACATCGGGGGGTGTCTGGCCATGCCACGAAGCGAGCGGCCGCTCGACCCGGGCGACACGCCGCTGCTGCGGTTCGCCGCGGATCTCCGCAAACTGCGGGAATCGGCCGGCAGTCCGGTCTATCGGGAACTGAGCGTTAAAGCGCATTACTCGGTGGCCGTGTTGTCGGAGGCGGCGAGCGGCCGGAAACTGCCCTCGCTCTCGGTGACCCTGGCCTATGTCGACGCCTGCGCCGGCGACCTGGCCGAATGGGAGCGGAAATGGCGTGACGTGGCGGAGGCACAGGAAGCCCCCGCCGATCCGGACGGCGGACAGCCGCCCTATCTCGGCCTGTCGGCGTTCCAGATCGAGGACGCGACGAGATTTCACGGCCGGGGCGCGCTGCTGGCCCATTTGTCGAACCAGATCCTCAATCGCCGGCTGGTGGTGGTGTTCGGCGCCTCCGGCGCCGGCAAGTCGTCGCTGCTGCGGGCGGGACTCGCCGCGGCCGGCCTGCGGGACGGCGTGGACGGCCTCGGTCCGCAGCCGACCGTCGTCTTCACGCCCGGCGCGCACCCGATCGACGAGTGCGCGCTGGGCCTGGCCGGGCCGATCGGCGCACCGGCCACCGAGCTGCGGGCCGAGCTGCGGGCCGATCCGACTGCGCTGCACCTGAGGCTGCGGCAGGTCGTGGCCGAGGAACCCGCCGGCCGGGACGCGCTGGTCATCGTCGACCAGTTCGAGGAGGTCTTCACCCTCTGCGTCGACGAGGAGGAGCGGCTGCCGTCATCACCGCCCTCATGCACGTGGCCGCCGCGCCGTCCAGCCGCGCCCGGCTCGTGTGGGCGTCCGCGCCGACTTCTTCGGCCACTGCCTGCAATATCCGCAGCTGCGCCAGGTGCTCGGCGAAGGCCCGGTGCTGGTGGGCGCGATGACCTCCGACGAGCTGCGCCTGGCCATCACCAAGCCGGCCATCGACCTCGGTTACACCGTCGAGACGGCGCTGGTCACGCGCCTGGTCGCCGAGGTCACCAACCAGCCCGGCGTGCTGCCGCTGATGTCGCACGCCCTGCTGGAGACCTGGCGTCGCCGCCAGGGCATCACCCTCACCGCCGCCGGCTATGACGCCGCCGGCGGCATCAGCCATGCCCTCAGCCGCACCGCCGAATCCGTCTATAGTGGACTCACCGAGGCGCAGCAAGCCGTTGCCCGTCAAGTGTTCCTGCGCCTGACCGCGCTCGGTGACGGCACGGAGGACACCCGCCGCCGCGTCGACCGAACCGAACTCGAACACGTCGAGGGCCTCGACGAGGTGCTGGACGCCCTGGTCGCGGCCCGGCTGATCACCGTCGACCGGGACAGCGTCGACATCGCCCACGAGGCCCTGATCAGCCACTGGCCGCGGCTGCGGGAGTGGCTGACCGAGGACCGCGACAGCCTGCGCGTCCACCGCCAGCTCACCGAGGCCGCCGAGATCTGGGACGGCCTCACCCGCGACGACGGCGCCCTCTACCGCGGCGCCCGCCTCCAGCTCGCCCGCGACTGGGTCCGCTCCTGCACCCCGTCGCTTTCCCACCGCGAGCAGGCCTTCTACGACCGCAGCGTCTCCGTCCGCGAGCAGGAGCTGCTGTCCGCCCAGCGCCAGACCCGCCGTCAGCGCCGGTTCATCGCCCTGCTGGTGGTGCTCCTGGTCGCCCTGTCCGGCACGACGGCCTATTCGCTGATCAGCCAGCAAACCGTGGCCAGGCAACGCGACGAGGCCGTCGTCCGAAACGTCATCGACCAGATCTCGACCACCGCGCTCAGCGACCCGCGTGGGGCCGCCAAGCTCGCGCTGGCCGCTTATCGCAGCGAGCCGTCGCCCCGCACCCGCGGCCTCGTGCTGAGCTCGTTCACCAACAGCCTCCAGTACGCCTCGGCCGGGCAGTCCGATTTCGCCGAATCCCTGGACGTCGCGCTCAAGCGCCATGCCTACGCGCAAGGGGACGCGGTCGAAGTGGAGGAGCTGAGGCCGGTCGGCGGGAGTTCGGAGTGGGCGAAACTGCCCAGGCCGCCGGAGGTCACCGGGAAGATCACGTTCTGCGTGCTGTCGCCCGACGGCCGCCGCGTCGCCGTGGTGTATGCGGCCAGCGAGTCCGCCAACACGGTGTCGCTGTGGGACGTCGCCAGTATGGCCCACCCTCAGATGCTTCGGATCTATCGGACGGATGCGGCGGTCGGGGTCGCCTTCAGCCCGGACGGCCGCCTGCTGGCGATCGGCAGCCTCGGCGCGACCGAGATCGACCACCAGACCGGTGGCAAGACGGGGCACGGACCGGACGACCAGCGCACGTTCCTGTGGGACACCACGAACGCCGCCGCCGCCGAACCGCTGGCGGTGCTGCCGATCTCGCCGTCGGCCATGCAGTTCTCCGCCGACGGCCGCACCCTGGTCACCGCTCCGGTCGCCGTTCCCGCACCGGCCGGCCACAAGTCTTGGGAGCCCGACATCATCGCGGCCCCGGCCAAGGTCTGGGACGTGCCGCAGATCCTGAGCGGCAAGCCGGCCAAGCCGATTGATCTCGACGGTGTCGACCTGCACGACGCCGCGGCGGTGTCGCCGGACGGCCGGCTGATCGCCGTGGCCCACCGCGAGGGACAGGACGGATACGTCACGCTGTGGCGGCGCACGCCGGAAGGCGCGATCACGAAGATCCGCGACGTGGCCACCGCCATTGCTCCCGCGCTGCCGGTGTTCAGCGCTGACGGCCGTTACCTGGCCACGGCGGAAGGCGACAACACGGTCGTGTTGCGGGATGTCAGCGATCCCACGCGGCCGGTGGACTATGCCGTGCTGCCCGGGCCGGAAACGGGTGCCCACGTGCTCGCTTTCGGCACCGAGAACCGCATCGCCGCCGCTGCCGGCACGGTCCTGATCCGAGGCCTCGACGTCGACCTCGCGGCCAAGGAGATCTGCACCCCGCCGCGGGTGATGGGTCCGGGGGAGCACGGCGGGTTTCCGTCGCCCGATCTGCCCGATCCCTGCCCGTCCGGAGGCTAGCCCTGCCACTCCCAGGAAACGCGGGGTGCATCCACCACGCTCGTCGTCGCGGCAAGCTGGAGAAGCAAGACGGAGACGACGAAAGGGAAGAGCGATGAGTCTGGGCGGTGGCACTTTCACGCCGGCGGAGGGCCTGACGCTGACCCGCATGGGGTACGGCGCGATGCAGCTGGCGGGGCGGGGGGTGTTCGGCCCGCCGAAGGACCGCGGCGCGGCGGTCGAGGTGCTGCGCGCGGTGGTGACGGCGGGCATCAACCACATCGACACGGCCGACTTCTACGGGCCGGTGGTGACCAACGAGCTGATCAAGGAGGCGCTGCACCCGTACGGGGACGGCCTGCACATCGTGACGAAGGTCGGCGCCCGGCGCGCGGCCGACGGCGGCTGGGTGCCGATCCTGCACCCGGCGGACCTGAAGGCGCAGGTGCACGACAACCTGCGCAACCTGGGCCTGGACGCGCTGGACGTGGTCAACCTGCGGGTGGCCGGCCACGATGAGTCGGACGACGAGCCGATCAGCGACCAGTTCGGGGCGCTGGCCGAGCTGCGCGAGCAGGGCCTGATCGGGCACCTCGGGCTGAGCGGCGTCAATGCCCGCCAGCTCAAGGAGGCGCAGGCGATCGCGCCGGTGGTGACGGTGCAGAACCTGTACAACATCGCCGACCGCCGGCACGAGGCGCTGCTCAACCAGTGCGAGCAGGAGAACATCCTGTTCGTGCCGTTCTTCCCGCTGGGCGGCTTCTCCCCGTTGCAGTCGGACGCGCTGACGGCCGTGGCCGAGCGGCTCGGGGCGTCGCGGCAGCAGGTGGCGCTGGCCTGGCTGTTGCAGCGGTCGCCGGCCATCGGCGTCATCCCGGGCACGTCCTCGGTGGCGCACCTGCGGGAGAACATCGCCGCCGCCGACCTGCGCCTGGACGCCGAGGTCGTGGCCGAGCTCAACGCGATCGGGGCGTGACGTGACCGCGGTGGGCTTTGTCGGCCTCGGCGACCAGGGCGCGCCGATCGCGCGGGCCATCGCGGAACGCTTCGAGCTGCACGTGTGGGCCCGCCGGCCGGGTGCTGGCCGGTAAGAGGACCCGGATGCCCTTGAGGTGGCGGTGAACGGCGGCCTGCTGGCGGCGATGCGGCCCGGCACCGTGCTGGTGCAGCACGCCACCGGGCTGCGTCGATCGGCGTTGGCCAAGGACCTGGACCTACCGATGGATCTGTTCGCCGGCGCGGTGGAGTCGTTGGGGGACAAGGCGAAGGCTGTGGTCCGGCAGGCCGTGGACGGCGCTGGAGGGCCTGCCGGAGCTCACCAGGGTGATCGGCTAGCGCTGCACGGTGAACTGGTCGACGGCGGTGCCGTCCTCGGTCAGCGACCGGACGGTCATCTTCGCCGGTGTGGTCGCCGTCGCCGGCACGACGTCGACGGCGACCAGGCAGTAGCCGGTGTAGCGGACCCGGGACCAGGACACCTTGACCGTCTTGTCGTGACCGTCCTCATCGGACACCTTCATCGGCTGCGTGCCGTCGTTGGCGGTCTCGTGGCCCATGTAGGTGTCCGAGCCGGGGAACTTGTAGATGCCGCCGCCCCCGCCGCCGGCCACCACGTAGGTGGTGCCGTCCTTGGCGGGGGTGACGGTGTCCCCGGAGGCCAGCTTGCGGGTCGGCTTGCCGGCGCGGATGGGGTCGGTGCGCTCGTAGATGTGGTTGTGCCCGTTGAGCACCACGTCCACTTTGTACTGATCGAACAGCGGGGCCCACTGCTGCTGCGCGCCGAGTTCGGCCCCGTTGTCCTGGCACGTGGAGTACAGGCACTGGTGGAAGTACACCACGATGAAGTCGATGGAGGCGTCGGCCCGCATCGCCTTGAGCGTGGCCTTCAGCCAGGACAGCTGCTTTCCCTTGGTGTAGTTGAGGTTCGTCGGCGTGTTGTAGCAGATGTCGTTGCCGTCCAGGCTGATCAGGCCGACGTTCTGGTACCGCCACGAGTAGATGCCGGTCGAACCGCTCCAGGCGTTGTCCGGCATGGTGAACCGGGCCCGCACGCCGCCGTAGCCGTCGGCCGCGTACCACGGCTCCATCTCGTGGTTGCCGATCGCCATCATCCACGGGATCTGCGCCGCCGCCGGCTCGTTCTGGTTGAAGAAGGTGTCCCAGATCCGGGCGTCGTAGGAGTCGGTGGTGTCCCCGCCGCCGCTGGAGTTGGCGTAGCTGAGGTCGCCCATGTGCAGGTGGAAGGCGGGGGACAGGCCGGCGATCAGGCCGGTCGTGGCCGTCGCGTTGTAGCCGACGCCCTGGTCGCCGAACGCCGTGAAGCCGAAGCCGGCGCCCTTGCCGACCGCCGGCGCCGTGCGGAAGGTGGCGACGCCGTCCAGCCGGCCCGCCGGGTCGTAACCCTGGTGGCCCAACACGTAGTAGTAGGCGGTGTCCGGGACGAGGTGGTCCAGCCGGGCGTGCAGGTAGTACTGCACCACGGTCTTCGGCTTGACCAGTGGCTCGTCCTCGGTCGGCTTCTGCCAGGACAGCTGGCTCGTCAGCGTGCGCACCTCGACCGGCAGGGCCGCGCCGAGATCGGTCGGGCTGGTGCCGATCCGGATGAACGGCGCCGTCACCGCGGCCGGCACCTGCCAGGACACGACCACCTGTTGCGACGGGTCCGCGCCGAAGGCGATGTGCCGCCCGAACGGCCGCACCGCCGAGCCCGAGACCTTGTCCGTGGCCTTGGTCATCGGCACGTTCGTGGCGGCCGAGGCGGTCGCGGGCAGCACTCCGCCCACCGCCAGCGCCGCCCCGCCCACCGCCCCGGCGCGGAACAGCGTGCGCCGTGAGTACCGAGCCGTGTACTGCTCATGTTGCTCGGCCAACGTGAGCCGACGTCCAGTTGTCTCCCGCATGATGAAAAAGTTAGGAAAGTTTCCTATTTAGTGTCAAGGGTCACATCGGCCGGCCCGATCGGCCGTTGGCCGCCCGGAGCAGCCCGGAACCGGTGCCGAAAATTCCTGACGATGGTCACGCTTGATCGAGTCCGCGCTGACCTGGGCCGATGTCGGGTTGGCGGCCGTTGTGGGATCGGCTTTTCTTTCCGTGGTAGCGATTGTCGGTCGAACGACGACGGCCGTGAGCCGACGAAGCCGGCAAAGCTACGATGTCCGGCAATGCCAGGGCCGTAGCGCAGAGGCAGGCGCATTGGACTGCGGATCCGAAGCACGCCGGTTCGAATCCGGCCGCCCTGGCAGGTCGCGGTCTCATGATGCAGGGAAGGACGCCTTACCCGCGTTCAACGAGGGTAAGGCGTCCTTCCCTGCATGAAGAGGGGGGAGCATGGTCAGCGAGGGGGAGTTGAAGGCGTTCCACGACACCGTGGCGCGGCTGCGGGCGCTGCCGGCGGACGATCCGGTGCGGCTGAAGGCGGAGCGGGTGGCGGAATCGTTCGCCCGTGACGGCAAGCAGCGCCGCAAGAAGGTGCGTTCGGCCGAACGTGCGCAGGCGGATGCGGCGATCGACGCCACGACGGCGACGGGCGGTACGGACCGGCGTGAGGACGCGCCGCTGAGGCACGATCCGGAGGCGCCGGCCATGCCGCTGGCGCGAACCCGCCGCTGCTACATCTGCAAGGAGGCCTACCAACTCGCGGATGCCTTCTATCACCGGCTTTGTCCGGATTGCGCGCGGGAGAACGCCTCAAGGCGCAGCGCCCGGGCCGATCTGACCGGGCGGCGGGCGCTGCTGACCGGCGGCCGGGTGAAGATCGGGTTCCAGCTGGCGCTGATGCTGCTGCGGGACGGGGCAGAGCTCCTGGTCACGACCCGCTTCCCGCGCGATGCGCGGCGGCGCTTCGAGGAGGCGCCAGGCAGCGCGGACTGGCTGGACCGGCTCACGCTCGTCGGCATTGACCTGCGTGATCCACGGCAGGTGCTCGGGCTGGCGGAGTCGCTGCGCGAGGACGGCCGGCCGCTGGACATCCTCGTCAACAACGCGGCCCAGACCGTGCGCCGGCCGCCCGAATCCTACGCGGCGCTGATCGGCGGCGAGGTCGGTGCGTTGCCGTCGAACGTCATGGCGGCGCCGGGATTCAGCCCCATGCTCGCGCTGGGCCAGAGCCACGGCGCGCTGGCGCTGGCCGAGATCGACGAGGCGGGGCTGCTGCCGGACACCGCGCCGGTGAACTCCTGGTCGGCTCGCGTCGGCGAGCTCGACGCGGCCGAGGTGCTGGAGACGCAGCTGGTCAACGCGTTGGCGCCGACCCTGCTGTGCGACCGGCTGCTGCCGTTGCTGCTGGCTTCGCCGCGGCCACGCCGCTACGTCGTCAACGTGACGGCGGTCGAGGGACGGTTCGCCGTGCGGAACAAGACCTCCGGGCATCCGCACACCAACATGGCCAAGGCCGCGTTGAACATGCTCACCCGCACCAGCGGGCCCGAGCTCGCGGAGCGGGGCGTGTACATGTGCTCGGTCGACACCGGCTGGATCACCGACGAGAACCCCGCTCCGAAGAAGGCCCACCTGGCCGACAACGGCTTCCGCACGCCACTGGACATTGTGGACGGTGCGGCCCGGGTGTACGACCCGGTCGTGCGGGGCGAGCGGGGTGTCCCGGTGGCCGGCGTGTTCCTCAAGGATTACAGGGAGGCGGCGTGGTGAGCGAGCTCGAACCTCTGCTGGCCTGGCTGCGTACCGGCACGGCGACCACGGAGCGGCTGGACTTCCCGACCGGCACCGCGCTGCCCGACGGCCGGCTCGATCTGTGCAAGCAGGCGCTGGGGCCGGACGGCGCGTCGCTGGTGGCAGAGGCGCTGCAACCCGGCGTGGTCCGGCATCTGCTGTTGGGCACCGACGGCTTGGGGGACGGGGCGGCCGAAGTGGCGGCGGAGGCCGTCCAGCACGAGGTCGAGACCCTGTACCTCGGCTGCAACGGCATCACCGCCGGCGGCGCGTGCCGCATTGCAGACCAGCTGAGGATGTCGCCGCAGGCCAGCGCCGTCACCGGCATCTGGCTCAAGCGCAACCCCATCGGCGACGGCGACGCGGCGGCCGCGATCATCGAGTCCGCACGGTCGCTGCGCACCATCGACCTGGTGCAGACCAACCTCGACGCCGACGCCGTCGGCCGTGTGGTCGACGGCATCCTGGCCGCCACCACCGCCGGCCGTCGGATCGAACGTCTTTATGTCGGCGGCAATCCGCTCGGCCCGGCCGGTGCCGGACACCTGGCCGCGTTGGTGGCCGCCGATGCCGTGAGCGAGCTGTACGTCTCGGCCGCCCAGCTCAGCGACGAAGGCGCCTACGCCATTGCCGGTGCGTTGCGGCCCGGCCGGCTGCGCAGGATCTCCTTGGCCAGCAACGGCATCGGCCCGCAGGCGGCCGCGGCGCTGGTCGTCGCGGCCGCTCAGGCCGGTGTCGAGACGTGCGATCTCGGGCGCGTGAAGGCCGCCGGGGTCCTTGGGGCTCAAGGAAACCGCCTCGACGAGGCCGCCACGACCGCCATCGCCGATGCGCTTTCTTCGAGCCCACATCGCCTGCGGCACCTCGTGTTGAGCAACACCGGCCTCGACAGCCGCGCCGCGCACCGCCTCCTGGACGGTGCCCGGATGATGTCTGTACTTCCCCACTTTTTGGTTGGCAAGGGGATCGCCACCAGCGTTCGTCGCAGGCTCGACGCCCTCAGCCTCGCGATCCCCGAACGGCCTTCGGTGTCAGCCGATGTGGTGGCCGTGCGTAGCGTGCACCGACAGTCGCGGGCTTAGCGCGGCATGTTCCCGAACACCTCGATCCAGAACCGCTGCCGGTCCTCGGCCACGCCGACCAGGTAGGTGGCCCGGAGTTTGGGCGGCAGCAGGGCGACCAGCCGTGGGACGACCTTGCGGTGCCGGCGCAGCTGGGACAGTTCGGCGTTGGCCAGCACCTGGTGCACGACGTCGCCGGCGTCGCCGCCCTCGGGCGACGCCGACTCGGCCCGCAGCCGGGCCTCCCAGCCGTTCACGTCGGCGGCCAGCTCGCCGAGGCCGGTTACCTTGCGGTTGGCCAGCCGTTCGATCAGGGCGGTCAGCGGAACCGGCGCGTACTCGCCGTCGCCGAGGTAGATCGTGCCCAGCTCCAGCGGCAGGCCGCGCTGGTGCAGCTTGACGAACCGCTCCAGGGTCCGCTTGGTGATCCACTCCCGGCCCTCGTCGTCGATGTCGTTCTTCCACCACTCCAGCACGGTCTCGGCCACGCCGCCGTACCGCTTGATCAGCCACTCGTTGGCCGGGATGTCGGCCGGCTCGACCTGGAGCGACACGGTGAAGCGGGTGGCCTGGGCGATGTTGTTGCGAGACACCAGAAGCTTGCGCCCGAGGTGGTACGGCGGATTCTGGATCGCGACCTGGGCCCGCAGGTTGCGGATCGGCTGCCCGGCCAGCGACCACTCCTGGGTGACCTCCATCAGCCGGGCGAAGGCGGCCTTGTCCTTGGGCCGGTTGTACTCGTCCCACACGATCGCCTTGGGCTCGCCGCCGGTGAACGGCCGTGACAACAGGTTCTCCAGCGTGCCGTCCGCGGTCGGCAGCGGCACGCACAGATCCTCGACATTCGTTACCGGCAAAGAGAAGTACAGTGGTTCGCGGCCGAGCTCGGCCCGGATCGTCTCACGTACGAGCTCCGTCTTGCCGCAGCCGGGCGGCCCCTGCAACAGCACGCACCAGCGGTTGCGCACCGCGGCCCGCAGCACCTGCCGGACCGGATCCGGGATGGTGTCAGGGTTTCGTACGCCGAGCGCGGCGGCCAGCCTGTCGAGGATCTCGGCGGTGCGGTTGACGGTCCGCCGGCTGTGCGTGTCCTCCAGCCGAAGCCGCTCGCCGTTGACGAGTGGAAGCGCCCAGCGCAACGGGAATCCCTCGCGGGCGTTGGCCAGGATGTGCTCCATCGTCCGTGGCGACAACAACTCCCGCAGCTCCGGGCCGAGCGAGTTCCACACGGCGAAGAACGGGCCCAGGTCCCAGTCGCGGTGGCGGGCGGCCAGCGTGGTGCGCCATGCCGTGTCGTTCGCGGTCATCCGCACGGTCACCATGCGGTCGAGGATCGCGAGGTCTCCGCGCCGCGCGGAGGTCTCGGCCAGGGACTCGTTGTCGGTCAGGAAGACACCTATACAGCCGAGTTCACGCAGATCGTGCTCGCCCAGCGTCCAGTTGCAGGCGATCTGCATGAGCTGCGACTGGATCGTCTCGCCGGCCTGCAACGAGTCGTCGATCAGCAGCACGAACGGCTTGCCCGGCCGCAGCTGGCTCATCACCAGCTGCCGCAGCACGAGCTCGCCGTCCTCCCGCACCGGGGCGTTGACCAGCAGGTCGTCCGGCGTGAGATTGGCCGCGGGCACGAACACCAGCGCCGCGTCCGGATGGGCCTCGGCGATGTGCGAGAAGAAGGTCGCGGTCTTGCCGATGCCGTGCGGGCCGAAGATCTGCCCGGTCTGTCCGATGTCGATCATCGTGTCGATGAACGCGGCCAGCCGGGACGGGTCCTCGGGCGGGGTCCGGTAGGTGGCGTTCTGCCGGGTGGTCGTCATCGGTCTCTTCCGTTCACGGGCCGCACTCGGTGGCAGGCCATGGCTGGGGTGTGCGCGTCGGGCCAGTCGTCGCCGCCCTCGGTGATCAGCCAGATCCACTTGTCCGGCTCGGCCGGTGTCACGTGTCCGCCATGGCCGTCGGTGAGCACGATGACGGCGTCAGGCCGCTCCTCGAAGTGCTTTCCGTCCACTGTGGACCGCCCCTCGACGTACTCCATCACGGCGTAGAAGCTCGTGCCGCCACCGCCGCGCACCTGATCACCGGGCTTGAACGGCATCACGACCCAGTCGAACGACAGCCAGTGCGCCTGCACGCCGTCGATCCCGCCGACCAGCTCGACCATCCAGTCCACCACGCTCTGCGGCATCGACCCGGACGTGTCGAGGGCGATGACCAACACCTTGTCCCGCACCGGTCCGCTTCGCGACAGCATCGGCTCATGGCCGAGCATGGCCAGCACCGCGCCACGCTTCTTCGGATACACCAACCGTTCGCCGGCACGCAGCTTGGACCCCAGCACGTCAATCAGCCACCGTTGCCACCAGTCGACCTTGCCGGTGCGAGCAGTCTCGCCGCGCAGCATGCCGGCGCCGAGCTTGCCCCAGATCTTGCTGGCGGTGTCCTCGGTGCGCCCCATCAGGTCGAGCATCTCCGACTCGGCCCTGCTGTTGCCGCGACGGGCCGCCAGCAGCGAGTTCAGCAGCACCGACTGGACAACCCCGTCCACCGTCTGCTGATCCTGCTGGAGGTCGTGCGTGACGTGGACGCACGATGTGTCCGGCACCGGCGGTTGTCTCATGCGCTTGAGTTCGGCGTAGACGGTCATGTCGGTGCGGACGAAGTCCTCATAGGACAGGGGATCCAGGTGCTGCGCGGTCAGATCCGCTTCGTACATCGCATGGATGCCGTTCGGGTCGATGCCGGTGGGTCTCCGGTTCACCGTCGGCAGGCCGCGACCCAGCCGGGTCTTCACGACGTGGTTGATCGACACCTCGGCCGCGAGCGTGAAGACCGGGTCGTCCCGCAGTTCCCGGTCCGTGAACAGGTGGCGGTGCACGAGGTGCCGCGCCTCGTGGAAGAGCACGAACTTGACGCCGTCCAGTCCGATGCCGACGAAGAAGTCGGGGTTGAACAGCAGCAGACAGGCGCCGTCGCCGGAGGCGACGACCGCGGCGGTCTCGATCGCCGTGGTGACGATCTGGTGCCGGCACTTGGCGAACAGCCACGAGCCGACCACCGACTCGGCCAGCCCGAAATCGAGCAGCGCGGCCTCCTTGAGCCGCTCCGCCTCGGCGATCACCTCGGGCGCGGCCGGCTGCCAGTCGGCCAGCGCCCGTCGATCGCGCAGGTCGACGACCGGCAACCGCTTGCGGTGCTCCATTTCTCCCTCTGTAAGATCGATGTCGACGGGTCGTAGCGCAGAGGCAGTCGCACCACTACGGCATGGTGGCCACGCTGGTTCGAATCCAGCCGCCCGTCCTCACACCGTCGCCACGGCGCCGCTCGTGCTGATCAGCTCCGGCGCCGTGCCGGCGAACGTCGGCAACAACTGGGCCAGCACCGCCCACGCGTCCAGGTTCGTCCCGATCTCGGCCCGCACCAACGGGGCCAGCAGCGCGGCGGCCTCGGCCGCCCGCTGCGGGAACAGTTGGGTGCCGCAGTGCAGCACGCCCAACACCTGGCGCGGCGGTCGGCCGCGTTCGACATAATCCCGCAGCTCGACGATGCCGGCCTGACGCAGCCGGTGGACGAACTTGGGGTGCTGGCCGAACTGCGCACGCAGCTCCGGCGGGCAGTCGATCCGCACGGCCAGCGCCCAGCGGGCGTAGCCGGGGAGCGGCTGCTCCCGGTCCGCCTCCGCGACCTGAGCCCAGAGGCTCCAGTCGACCGCGCGCGCCGCCACCCGGCCCGCCCCCATCGTGCTCGCCTCGCGCAGTTCACCGATAACTCCGCGCCGGCCGACCGGGATCACCGGTTCCTCGTGCAGGCAGCCTCGTTGCCCGCAGTGCGGCAGCCGCCGCCGCAGTAGCCGCGGCTTCGTGCCGCCGAACGGCTGTCCACGCAGGATGTCCCGTTTGAGCACATCGGGAATGTCGTGCCGGTGGAACACCAGCTGGTTGACGGCCGGATCGTTCTGCTCCATCATCCACAGCCACGCCGACCGAGGTGCGCTCAGCCGTTCGAGCTGCCACAGTGCCATCTCGCCGCTCTGGGTCCTCGACACGCCCAACCCGAGCCGCCGCCGCACCGCCGCCGCGTCCTCCGGCTTGATCAGCGAAAGCAGGAAGTGAACCCCCGCCTGGTCGTCCCCTCTGTTCACGGCGGCGATTATCGCAGAGCGCCCGCCGCCGCCACGCCGGATTTCCGCCACCGGCGGCGTTTGAGCAGCGTCGACGGGGTACCCGATGGGCATGACGAGCCCACCTGACCCGGACCTGACCACCAGCGAGCAGCTCGACGAGGACGAGCTGGGCAAGGATCCGCTGGAGGAGGGCGTCGAGCCGCCCGAGGACTGGGCGGCGGCGGACCGGTTCGGCATGACGCCCCGCGAGGAGCGCGAGGGGGAGACCCTGGACGAGCGGCTCGCCGAGGAAGAACCCGACGTGTACGGCAACCCGAGAGAGGCAGTGATGTCCGAGCAGCTGCGCGGCCGCACGGTCGCGATTCTCGCCACCGACGGCGTCGAGCAGGTGGAACTGACCGAGCCCAAGGCGGCGGTCGAGCGGGCCGGCGGCAAGGCCTTGCTGGTGTCGTTGGAGGACGGAGAGATCCAGGCGATGAACGCCGACGTCAACCCGGCCGACACGTTCGCCGTCGACGTGACCGTGGACCGGGCCGACGCGGACGACTTCGACGCGTTGATCCTGCCCGGCGGCACCACGAATCCCGACAAACTGCGGCAGAACGGCCTGGCCGTGTCGCTCGTGCACGATTTCTTCGAGGCCGGCAAGCCGGTCGCGGCGATCTGCCACGGCCCGTGGTTGCTGGTCGAGGCCGACGTGGTGCGCGGGCGGACGCTGACGTCGTACCCGAGCGTGCGCACGGACATCCGCAACGCCGGGGGAACAGTGGTGGACAAGGAAGTCGTCATCGACGGCGGCCTCGTCACCAGCCGGAACCCCGACGACCTGCCGGCGTTCTGCGAGGCGCTGGTGCGGGAGTTCGCGGAGGCTCAGCCATGACGGACCTGGACGGCCTTCACGGCCGGCCGGTGACCCTGCGCCTGCGTATCGGCTGGCGCCGGGTGCTCGGAGCCGAGGCGATGCGACAGGCCCGTAGCGGAGGCGCGTGATGGCCCGGTCGATCTGGAGCGGCTCCATCAGCTTCGGGCTGGTGACGATCCCGGTCGCGCTGTTCAGCGCCACCGACGACCACACCGTCCACTTCAACCAGTTCGAGCGCGGCACCTCCGACCGGATCCGCTACCAGCGCGTCAACGAGCGGACCGGCAAGGAGGTCGAGTACGCCGACATCGTGCGCGGCCACGAGGTCGGCGACGGCGAGTACGTGCTGGTCGAGCCGGACGAGCTGGCGGCCATCGCGCCGGGGCGGTCCAAGTCGATCGAGATCACCGGCTTCGTCGACCTGGACGAGATCGACCCGATCCACTTCCAGAAGACGTACTGGCTGGCCCCGGCCAAGGAGGAGTACGGCCGTCCCTACGCGCTGCTGACCGAGGCACTGGCCAAGACCAACCGGGTCGGCATCGCCTCGTTCGTGATGCGGGGCAAGCAGTATCTCACGGACATCCGGGCCGATGACGGCGTGCTGGCGTTGGACACGCTGTACTACGCCGACGAGATCCGTGACCCGCACGACATGCTCGACACGCTGCCCAGCGGAAATCGACCACATGCCAACGAGTTGAAGATGGCGACGCAGCTGATCGAGTCCATGGCCATGCCGTGGCGGCCGCGGGACTTCCGCGACACCTACACGCGCAAGGTGAACAAGCTCATACAGGACAAGCACAAGGGCCGCAAGATCGTCGTCGAGGCCGAGCCGCCGGAGCCGACCGGGACGACGGACCTGTTGGAAGCCTTGCGTCGCAGCGTGGAACGAGGCCGGAGGCCCGCCCGTTCATCGTCGCAGGTGGACGATTCGAGCAAGGCCGAGCTGGCGGAGGCCGCGCGCGAGCTGGGTATCAAGGGCCGGTCCAAGATGAGCCGGGACGAACTGGCGTCGGCGGTGAAACGGGCCACTCGCAAGGCGTCCTAGGGTTTGCCACCCCGTGTGGGCCGGGTAGGCGATCTTCATGACCGGAACGGAGGAGAAGCTGAGGCGGCCGCTGCTGTGGGCGGGTCTGGCCGTCGTGTTCCTGATCATGGTGAATGCCCCGGACGCCGGCCTGCTGCCGATTCACGATCGCCTGGTGGAGAAGGCGATCTCGCTGGTCGGTGCGCTGCTGTTCGTGATCGCAGGCGTGCTGGCCATCAGACGCACTGCCGGCTACGTCGATGCCCGGCTGAGCCGGCGCGGCATGGGCTCCGCCGGGTCGATCCTGGCCGTGGTGATCTCGGCCGCCGGCTACTGCGTGATCGTGCTGACGGCGTTGAGCGCGTTGGCGATTCCGTTGCAGCAGCTGGTGGTCGGCGGCGCGCTGACCGGTGTCGTCGTCGGTATCGCCGCGCAGCAGACGCTGGGCAACGTCTTTGCCGGGCTGATGATCCTGATGGTGCGGCCGTTTCGGGTCGGCGACACCATCGAGGTGCGGTCCGGCGCGTTGAACGGGCCGTTCACCGGGCGGGTGCGGGCCCTGGGGCTGACGTACGTGACCCTGGCCGCCGAGAACGGAACCCTGTTGCTGCCCAACGCGGGGGTGCTGGCCGCCGGTGTCACCGTCGGCCTGCACCACCCGCAATGACGTCAGGCCTGGGGGATCAGCCCGACCTGGCGGGCCAGTTGCAGGCTGTCGGCGTTGAGCCAGTACTCGACGATCATGCCGTCGACCAGGCGCAGGATGTCGGTGCCCGTGATGGAGACCGGGCCGACGGCGCTCGTGCCGCTCGCGTGCCAGCGCACGACCACGAAGTCCCGGTCGGCGATCGGGCCGACCGCGACGGTGAACTCCAGATCCCGGATCGTGGCGTGGGTGCCGGCGATCCACTCGGTGAGGCCGTCGCGGCCGCGGATCTCGTCGCTGCCGCTGTCGACCAGCGGGGCCGCGTGGGCGACGAAGTCGGGAGAGACGATCTTCTCGGCCAGGGTGAGGTCGTTGTTCCACAGCCGCAGCCAGGTGTCGATCAGGTCCATGTCAGAAGTCCTTTGCTGGTGGTGAGATTCAGAGGTCGGCGTCGGGGATCCACGAGCCGTGGATGCCGCCAGGCACGCGGTGGGGGAGCTCCACCGTGGCGACGGTGTCGAGCGTGCTGGCGTCGTAGACGATGAACTCGGAGGCGTGCCGGCGGGTGTCGCTGACGATGGTGAGCAGGTAGCCGTCGTCCTCCGCGGTGCCGTTCTCGGCCGGCACGAACACCGCCTCGCCGGGGATGTGGTGTTCGTCGCCGCTGGTCAGGCTCCTGGCGCCGGAGTGGTTGTCGTACTTGACGATGCCGTGCCGGTGCAGGCCGCCGCCGGGGAAGGCCACCGCGTAGCCGTAGCGGTTGGGGCGGCCGAGCACCTGGTTGTTGATCGCCGGGAAGTCCACGACCAGGTCGTCCACCGCTTCTTCCTTGGCAATGGTGGCAGCCGGGTCGAGGATCCAGCGGTGCTGCCTGATGCCGACCGCCGGCGTCTCCGGGTGCGCCGGTCGGCCCGCCCAGAACTTCGAGGAGGTTTCCCAGGCGCCGCGGTCGAAGCGCGGTCCGTCGAGCACGATCCGGCCGTTGTCCTCGTACGCGTTCGTCACGTGCAGCAGGACGCCCGGTTCCACCGCGTGCCAGGTCACTTCCGCCGGGCCCATGCGCGGCATGACGCCGATCCGCGGCGCGTAGTCGTCGTGCCAGCGGTAGGGGAGGCCGCCCGTCTCGGCCGCGTCGAAGATCACCGACATGTCGATCCACACCACGAAGTTCTCCGTGATGGCGAAGTCGTGCATCAGCGACGGGCCCGCGTCCTCGACGACCTCCTGCCTGGTGATCTCGCCCCGCGGCGAGGCCACGTAGTAGATCAGGTGCGGCGGGAAGGGCGAGTAGGCGAAGAAGTGCAGCTCACCCGTGACCGGGTCTTCCTTCGGGTGGGCCGTCATGTTCGTCTTCAGCCTGCCGCCGAAGTCGTAGGCCCCCACCGTGTTCAGCTCCGCGTCGATCTCGAACGGCAGGTTCGCCTCCTGTAGCGCCAGCAGCCGTCCCGCGTGCTCGATCACGTGCGTGCCCGCCACGCTCGCCGTCAGGTCCCCGTGGCCCTCCGCCACCCCCTCCAACAGCGGCGTCCGCACCCACCGGTTCCGGTACCACTCCGCGCGGCCCTCTCGCAGCCGTAAGCCGTGGATCATGCCGCTGCCCTTGAACCAGTGCGTCGGCGTCACCCCCGGCTTCGGGTTGTGCCCGTTGCGCAGATACCGCCCCTCCAGCTCCTTCGGCAGCGTCCCCCGCACCCTCAACTCCCGCGCCGTCCGCTCCTCCGCGACCGGGGCGTAGTGATCGCTGATGTACGGCAGTGACGTCAAGACGCCCTCCCAGGCTAAGGAGTGATTGACCACTCACTGATGCGATGGTGAGTAATAAACCACTCACACTTGATGCTGTCAACCCTCCCGACCTCGGAGGAACTGCGACGGTATCGTCTAGACGGCCTCGTCTAGTCCGGGTTGGAAGGGGGACACCGCTGTGCGGGACCTGTTCTCGATAAGCGGCAAGGTGGCGCTGGTGACGGGGGGCTCGCGCGGTATCGGGAAGATGATCGCGGAGTGCTACCTACGGGCGGGGGCGAGGGTGTTCCTGTCGTCGCGCAAGGCGGAGGCGTGTGCGGCGGCGGAGAAGGAGCTGTCGCAGTACGGAGAGGTGACGGCGCTGCCGGCGGACGTGTCGGAGCGAGGGCAGTGCGAGCGGCTGATCGGGGAGGTGGGGGAGCGGGTGGGGCAGCTGCACGTGCTGGTGAACAACGCGGGGGCGACGTGGGGCGCGGCGTTCGACGAGTTCCCGGATTCGGCGTGGGACAAGGTGCTGGGCCTGAACGTGCGGGCGCCGTTCGTGCTGACGCAGCTGGGACGGGCGCTGCTGGAGGCGTCGGCGACCGAGGACGACCCGGCCAGGGTGATCAACATCGGCTCGATCGACGGCCTGATGGTGCCCGGCTTCAAGAACTTCTCGTACTCGGCCTCGAAGGCGGCGCTGCACCACCTGACCCGGCACATGGCCGCGGAGTTGGCGCCGAAGATCCTGGTCAACGCGATCGCCCCGGGCCCGTTCCCCAGCAAGATGATGGACGCGACGCTGGACAAGCACGGGGACGCGATCCGCGCCAAGAGCCCGGTGGGCCGCGTGGGCCGCACGGAGGACGTAGGCGCGGCGGCGATCTATCTGGCCTCGCCGGCCACCACCTTCATGACGGGCGCGGTCATCCCGCTGGACGGCGGCCTGAGCACGACCGTCGGCATGGGTGTCGAAATCTGAATGGAAGCGCTGCCGCACCGGGAAAAGCTGCTGCGTGAAGGCACGCGCCGGCTCTACAGCCACGGCTTCCACGGCACCACGGTCGACGGCATCCTGGCGGCGACCGGCGTGCCGAAAGGCTCCTTCTACCACCACTTCGGGTCCAAAGAGGCCTTGGCCAAGGAGGCGCTGCGGCGCTACCTGACGTTCCAGCTGGACCTGCTCGAAAGCTGGACGGCCAAGGCGGACCTGCCGACCGCGGACGTGCTCGTCGGCTACTTCACCGACATGGCCGAGGCGTTCACGCGATCCGAGTACCAGCGGGCGTGCCTGTTCGGCAAGCTGTCGGCGGAGATGTCCGCCGGCTCACCGGAATTCCGGGCGGTGCTGGCCGATCACGTCAAGGAATGGCAGGTTCCCTTACGGGAACTGTTGCGGGCGCGGGCAAGAACGCGGGCGACGTCCGCGGCGGGCTCACCGTCGAGCAGTTGGCGGACGCGGTGCTGGCCCTGGTGCAAGGCGTGTTCGTGCTCGCGCTGGCGGTGCGGGACGAGGCGATGCTCGACGCCGCCCGCACCGCGTTGCGTGTGTTCGTGGAAAACCCTAAGCAGGTTGCCAGAAGTTGTGTCTGTAACCCCATGAGTTGACCTTGCCGCGAACGCGAAGAGCCCCGTCGGGTTGGATTGAGTTACCACACACAACCGACCCGACGAGGCCACCACCAGTATGCGCCCCGCGCATGTCTACGCCGACATAACCCCCGCCCAACACCTCGAACTGGTCGCCGCGCTGCACGGACCCTGCCGAGTCGCCACCCGCATCGTCATCGTCATGCTGTCCGCGTCCGGAATGAGCACGCCCGAGATCGCGCAACTCCTGCACTACGAGCCAGTCACAGTGCGCCGCTGGATCACACGACACACCAACGAAGGCATCAGCGGACTACCCGACCGAGCCCGCAGCGGACGCCCCCGCCTCGGCAGCCCCACCCTCGGGCAACGCATCCACACCCTGCTACAAACCCCGAAAGCCTGGACCACCGCACGACTCTGGCACGCCGCCCGACGCCCCGAGATGAGCCTGCGCACCTTCTACCGACGCCTCCGTGAACACGCCAGCTGGCGACGCCCCCGCCTGATCGCCAAAGGCGACCCCGACCACGACACCACCTGCGCCGCCATCGCCGCCCGCGTCGCCGCACTCCCCACCGGATCCATCGTCCTGGCCGAAGACGAAACCCACCTCGACCTGCTACCACGCGTCCGATCGTGCTGGATGCCCACCGGCCTGCGCCACCACATCCTGACCCCCGGCAGCAACATCCGCCGCACCCTCCACGGCGCGGTCAACCTCGCCACCGGCGCCTGGCACCACCACGTCTCCGTCAAGAACGTCTCCGTCGTGTTCTGCTACTTCCTGCACCAGCTACTCAACGCCTACCCCCACGCACCCGTCGTCGCGGTCATCTGCGACAACGGCAGCACCCACCACAGCGCAATCACCCGCCGCTGGCTGGCCAAGCACCCACGCCTGACCCTGATCGAGGGCGCCAAATACAGCCCGCAGGACAACCCCGTCGAACGCGTCTGGGCCGGCCTCAAACACCACATCGCCAACACCGCGCCAACCACGATGGCCGGCCGCGTCCGCCAAGCACACGCCTACTTCCGCCACCGGACCACCGAGCAGAACCTGATCACCGCCGCCCCCTGGACCAGCCCCTGGCTACCCGAAGGTTACGGACAAGACTTTTGGCCAGGTGCTTAGGGCAGCTCCGGCCTAGCCCGGCTGGTCCATTCCCGGATCCGTCGGAACACCGGATGTTGTTGCCGGACCAGGAGTTGCCGCCCACGCTCGGCCAGCAGCGGCGCCCGCACCGGCACGTCGACGCAGTCGGCGTACGCGGAGGCGCCGTGCTCGAACGGGAACAGGGCGATGACCTGCCCCAGCGGGCGCGGGGCGTCGAACAACAGATGGCAGGTCGGCGTCACCCGGGCGTTGAGCTCGATGAACCACGCGACGCCGTCCTCGCCGAGCACGAAGTCGAGACCGCAGAAGCCGCTGAGCCCCAGGCGATGCACGATCCGCCGGGCGGCCTCGGCCATGCCGGAATGATCGATCACCCGGACCACGGCCGACGGCCCCCGGATCTCCTCCGCGAGCACGACCTCCAAGCACACCAACGCCAACACCTCGCCGTCACGGCAAGCCACCGTGGCGATGGCGTCCTTGCCGGCGCGGAACTCCTGTGCGTTCACGGTCGGCCGCCGCCGCAACACGGTGGCGGTGAGGGAGTGCAGTTCCCGGTTCACCAGCGCACGCTTCACGGCCACGTGCGGCGCCGGCGGCCGCGAGATGCTTCGCCACGCCTGTGCCAGCGACGTCTGCTCCACAACCGCGACACCTCGCCCGCCGGAGCTGCCGTCGGTCTTGAGCACCGCCGGAAACGACCGCAGGACCGAAGGATCGGTGATCACGATGGTTGCCGGCGCGTCAACACCGGCGTCGTCGGCGATCTCGGCGACACCGGACCGGGACACCATCCGCGTCCACTCGCCGAGGGAGCGGGCCAGCAGCTCGTCGTGCGGTCGCCGGGAATGCAGGCGCCGCAACAGAACCAGCGACCGCTCGTCGTCACACACGACAAGATCCGGCTGTGCCGCCGCCATGGCCCGGGCGATCGACCGCAGCGGACGGGACTTGTGCAGCGGGTACGAGCCGGCCAACCCGTCCACCACCTCCAGCGGATGACCGGACGGCCGGCAGACCGACACCGTGAACCCGGACTCGATCATCGCGTCGGCCAGCCGGGCCGCCGAGAACCACCGCATGGTCGACACGATCAGCACCCGCTCGAACCCCGGCTCGGGCCGAACACCAGGGCCCTTGTTGAGGTCTCGTGCGATTCCGTCGGCCACCGAGGCCGCCGCGTCGGCGGCGCTGACGATCGTGAGGTGATCGCCGACGACCCGCCGCACGTACGTCTCACGGGCGAGCCCCTGCCAGCATTCGGCCGTGTCGCAGCCGAAATGCCGGTTGTCGGTGGCCGCCAGCACCGTCACCGCGCCGTCGTAGAACGACGGTCGGTAGCGCGGCATCGCCCGATACGCTCGCTGCCCCGCATCCGTCTCACCGGACGACACCGACGTCGCCTCGCCGCAGGCCGATCGCCGAGCCAACCGTCGCAGCAGTCGTTGCCCGCGCAGCCCGAACTCGGCGGCGGCTTGACGCGGCGGCAACCGGCGGATCCGCGCCAGCTGGTTGAGACCCCGCCGCCGCATGGCGACCAGCCACAGTCGACGGTTCCAGAACCGCTCGTCGAAGATCGCCTCGATCAGGAACACGTGTCCCGCGGGACGCCCGGAAGCCTTGAGCCGCTGGGCCATCTCCCACGCGATCAACCCGCCGAACGAATAGCCGCCCAGGTGATAAGGCCCGCCCAGCACCTCGTCCAGGGCGGCCACCATCAGCTCCGCCATCCGCTCGACCGTCTCGATGGCCTCGCCGTTGTCGTCGACGAGCATCGGCGCGGCACAGTAGACGGACTCCGGACCGGTGTAGCCGGCGATCACGCCGGCCAGCTCCGCGGGATCGCCCTCAAGGCCCGGCACCAGCACCAAGGTGCCGGCCGTGCCCTCGCGTTCGAGGTCGATCCGCACCCCACCCGCCTTGTGGACGATCAACGGACCAGCCACCGCCTCCGTCGCGAGCGGATGGCCGGCGCACCCTGGGCCAGGTGGTGGGAGATCCGCGGCGCCACGTACTCCGCGCCCACCATGAACCGCATCAGCGGGCCGAAGGTGTTCACCGCCGCGGGACCGACGAAGTACAGCCCGGGCACGGAACTCTCGAACGACCGCGACACCAACGGCATCCGGGCGTGGCTGCGGACCGACCGCCGCAGGTCGTCGGAGAGGAACTCCAGCCGGGCCAGGTCGGGATAGTAACCGGTCGCTGCCAGCACGTGATCGGTCGTCAGCGTCTCGCCGCCGAGGTTCAGCTCTACCCGGCCGTCAACTTCCCGCGCCGACACGATTTCCCGGCCCAGGTGCGTGCTGACGCCGGCGTCGAAGCGGGCCTTCATGTGCCACGGCGACTTCGGACCGAGGTGGCTGCGGATCAGCCGCAACCGCAGATTACCTGGCAGGAAACGGAACAGCGACGGCGTGGCCTCGCACAGCCAGTTCCGCAGGCCCGGTCCGACGCCGGAGGAGGGGCTGCGCAGCTTCTCCCACAGCCCCCGGGGCTCGGGCTTTCCGCCGAACTTCACCACGTTGCTGCGGGCCACGAGGGACACCGTGGCGCCGTTGTCGCCGAGCAGCACGGCGGTGTCCACGGCCGACGCGCCCGCGCCGATCACCGTCACGTGCCGGCCGGCGAACTTGGTCAGCTCGTGGTGGTCGTAGGCGTGGCTGGCCAGCTCCGGCGGCAGTCCGGCCAGTTCCGTTGGCAGGGCGGCGAAATGGCTGATCCCGACCGCGCACACGACACGGTCGGCGAGCACCTCTTGACCGTCCGTCAACTTCAGCAGGAAGCCGTTCCCGTTCCGTGTCAGGCTCGTGACCAGAACTTCCTCCAGGCCGGGCACGAACCGGCGCTGGAAGTCCGTCGCATAGTCGCTGAAGACGTCGAGCGGGACCGGGATGTCCGTTTCGTGGTACGGGATCCCGCGTTCCCGACAGTACTCGGCCAGGGTGCCGGCCGATTTGGGGTCGTAGACGTTGGAGGCGAACCCGTCGGACTTGAGCAGCATCCCGGCGGGCATGTGACTACGCCACGTGTCCAGCGGGATACCGAAAACACGTGTGTTCACACCGTAGTCGTGCAGATACGCGGCGATCGACAGCCCGTACGGCCCGGCCCCGATGACGGCAACGGATGTCACGCGACCTCCACTGTGGATGAGAGTTGCGCGTGAAGTCGTCGGCCACGATCTCCGCGTTACCATCCGGCAGGCAGTCGGTCGAGGGGACTTCCGTCCAGAGTCCCGGTTCGCTGCCGGCCCCTTCGGCCACTGGCGGGCGTCCGGGCGGTTGGTTAGGAAGGAGAAGTGTTCGATCCAGCCTTCGTGCGCGACCCGCACCCGACCTATGCTCGGCTGCGGGAGACCGCCCCGGTGTGCGCCACCGTCACCCCCAACGGCATGCGGGTGTGGCTGGTGACCCGGTACACCGACGTCCGGGCGGGGCTGGCCGACCCCCGGCTGAGCAAGGACGTCGTGACGGCCAGGGACATCCTCGGCGACGGCGGCGACGAGGGCAAGGCCCTGTTGGCGCTGCCGCCGTCCATCGCCGTCAACCTGCTCAGCATGGACGCCCCCGAGCACGCCCGGCTGCGCAAGATCGCCACCGCGGCCTTCACCGCTCGACGGGTACGTCACCTTCGGCCCCGCGTCGCGGAGATCGTCGACTCGCTGCTGACCGCGGTCGCCGGCCGTGACCGAATCGATCTCGTCACGGAAATCGCACGGCCGCTACCGATTCTGTTGATGTGCGAGCTGCTCCGGCTGCCGGTGGCCGACGCGGACCGGCTGCGCGGCTGGACCGAGACGCTGGTGTCGATGTCGACCCGGTCGGTCGCGGAGTACGGCGCCGCCGGGCACGCCCTGCACGACTACCTGACCGGGGTGATCGCCGATCGGCGGGTGTCGCGCGGGGACGATCTGGTCAGCGATCTTCTCGACGAGGATCTGTCCGAGCTGGACCTGGTCTCCCTGCTGGCGGTGATGGTCATCGGCGGCTTCGAGACCACCGCCAACCTCATCGGCACGGCCCTGCTGGCCCTGTTCGACCACCCCGGGCAGCTGGCGTCGCTGCGGGAGAATCCCTCGTTGCTGCCCAACGCCGTCGAGGAGCTGATCCGGTTCGACGGGCCGGTGCACATGGGAACCTTCCGCTACACCAGGGAAGACGTGGACTTCGGCGTGACGACCGTGCCGGCCGGGGAGGTCGTGATGCTGTCGCTGCTGTCGGCCAACCGGGACGAGCGGCAGTTCGCCGACGCCGACCGGCTCGACCTGAGCCGGGTCGCCGGCAGCCACCTCGGCTTCGGGCATGGGGCGCACTACTGCCTCGGCGCCGCGCTGGCCCGGGTCGAGTGCGAGGAGATGTTGGGCGCTTTGATCAGCCGCTTCCCGTCGATGAGGCTGGCCGTGCCGCCGGACGAGATCCCTTGGCAGTTCACACTTCTGACCCGTGGTGTCGACCGGCTGCCGGTGGTGCTGTCATGACCTCGCCGAAGCAGGTGTCCGACTTCTACGACGTGTACACGCACGTGCTCCTGAGTTCCTGGGACGTCAACTTCCATTACGGCTACTGGCTTTCCGACGACGAGCCGGTGGCCGTGGCCGTGCGGCGGATGACCGACGTGCTGATCGACCTGCTCGCCCTGCGACCCGGGGAACGGATGCTCGACGTCGGCTGCGGCATCGGCGAGCCGGCCCTCCGGCTGGCGTCCCAGGTCGACGCCGACATCACCGGCGTGTCGATCAACCTCGGCCAGGTGCTGGAGGCCAACCGCCGCGCCGACGCCGCCAGTGTGAGCGCCCGGATCCGCTTCGAAGAGGCCGACGCGCTCGAATTACCCTACCGTGACGGCAACTTCGACGCCGTCTGGGCATTCGAGTCGCTGCTGCACATGGACCGGGATCGGGCGCTGCGCGAGATCCGCCGCGTGCTGCGTCCGGGCGGACGCCTCGTGATCGCCGACCTGCTCCAGCGCGCGCCGCTCAGCCCCGACCACCGCGAGGCCTTCGACGACGCCCTGACGAAGTTCGCCCTCAGCGCGCTGCCGACCGTGGACGACTACCGTGCGCTCATCGGCGAGGCCGGTCTCGTGCTGGACCAGGTGATCGACGTCAGCGAGCACACCCGCCCGACGATGCGCCACCTGGCCGCCGGCGTCCGCGCTCGCCGGACGGAACTCGTCGAGCGGCACGGAGAAGCGGCCCGCCAGTTGATCGACGTGCTGCTGCATCCCGTGGCCGACCTGCCCGAGTACGGCTACATCCTGGTCAGCGCGCACCGCCCTTAGCTCACGCCGGTCTGGCCGACGCCGAGCGCCAGACGGCTGATGCCCTCGTTGATCTCGTCCAGGCCGGCGGTGTCGGCGAAGCTGAGGCGGAGGTGCGGTTCGGGGGCCTCGGCGGCGAAGTACGGGCGGCCAGGGGAGACGGCGACGCCGGCGCGGAGGCAGGAGGCGACGACGGCGGCTTCGTCGGTGCCGTCGGAGAGGCGAAGCCACAGGTAGTAGCCGCCGAGCGGGGAGCGGACGGTGAGTGCATGGCGGTGCAGGGCGGTGAGCATGGCGTCGCGGCGGTCACGGAGGCTGGGGGCGAGGCCGCGGAGGTGGCGTTGCCACGAGGGCATGCCGACGAGGTCGAGGGTGGCCTCCTGGAGCGGCCGCGGCACGAAGAAGGTGTCGACGACCTGGATGGCGCGCAGTCGTTCCAACACCGGGCCGCGGGCGATCAGGGCGCCGACGCGAAGGTTGGGCGAGGTGGGCTTGGTCAGCGAGCTGATGTGCACGACCGTGCCGTACGGATCGTCGGCGACCAGCGGCGGGCGGGAGCGGTTTTTTCCCCCGATTAAAGGCGAGGTGGGCTTGGTCAGCGAGCTGATGTGCACGACCGTGCCGTACGGATCGTCGGCGACCAGCGGCGGCGGGAGCGGGAGGCCGTGCCCGAGCCGGCGCGCGTAGTCGTCCTCGACGACGAAAGCGCCGGCGGCGTGGGCGATCTCCACCAGCCGGCCACGACGGTCGGCGGCCAGGACGGCGCCGGTGAGGTTGTTGAACAGCGGCTGGCAATAAAAGACGCTGCACCGGTGGCGGCGAAGCGTCTTCGAGCAGGTCGAGGCGCACGCCGTCCTGGTCCATCGGCACGGGGACGGGGCGTAGTCCGGCGGCCCGGGCGATGGAGAGCGCGCCGGGATAGTCGGCGACTCGACCAGCACGGGCGAGCCCGGCGGGGTGAGGGCGTGCAGGGCGGTGGCCAGCGCGGCCTGGCCGCCGGCGGTGATCAGGACCTGGGCCGGAGTGAGGCCGACCTCGCGGGCGAACCAGGCCCGCAGCGGCGTCAGGCCCTCCAACGGCGGCCGCTGCCAGGCCCCGGGGCGGCGCGCGGCGCGGGCGACGGCGGCCCCGAGAGCCTGCTCAGGTTGCAGCGAAGGGTGCAGGTAGCCGCCGTTGAAGGCGATCACGCCCGGCGGCGGCACGGCGAGGTTGGCGGTGATGCCGGTGGCGTCGGCGATGTGCGGCGCGGGTTCGCCGTTGAGGGCGATCTCCTGCCAGGAGGTGTCCACTGTGGTGGTTGGCCGGTCGGTTGTCGCACGGAAGGCGCCCGCGCCGGGACGGGTGACCACCAGGCCCTCGGTGACCAGCTCGGCCAGCGCCCGGGAGACCGTCACCGGGCTGACCCCGAAGCGTTCGACCAGTGCCCGGCTCGACGGCAGCTTTCCACCTTGTGGGTAGCGGTCGAGCTCATTTCGCAGGGTTTCGGCCAGCTGGGCCGAACTGCTACTCTCGGACATGAGAAAACAGAGTAGCGCTATCGCGCCGTCGACGGTAGCGGCTTCGGTCCTCGACACCGTCGGCAACACCCCCATGGTCCGCCTCGACCGGCTCACCGCCGACGTGGACGGCACGATCCTGGCCAAGCTGGAGTACTTCACTCCCGGGGCGTCCAAAAAGGACCGTGTCGCCCGGCGCATCATCGAGGACGCCGAACGTTCCGGCGTGCTGCGGCCCGGTCAGCCGGTCGTCGAGCTCACCAGTGGCAACACTGGGGCGGGTCTGGCGATCGCCTGCGCCGTCACAGGTCATCCCTTTGTCGCCGTGCTGTCGCGGGGTAGTTCCGCGGAGCGGGCACGGATGATCGCTGCGTTGGGGGCCGAGGTCGTCCTCGTCGATCAGCTCCCCGATTCCGTTCCCGGCCGCGTGTCCGGGGCTGATCTTGAGCTGGTCGAGTTGGAGGCGCAGCGGATCACCGAGGAGCGAGGTGCGTTCCGGTCGCACCAGTTCGAGAACCACAGCAACGTGGAGGCCCACTACGCCGGCACGGGATCGGAAATCTGGTTCCAGACCGGCGGTTCCCTGGACGCGTTCGTCGATTTCGTCGGCACGGGTGGGTGTCTGGCCGGCGTGACGCGGTTCCTCCGGGAGCGCGATCCGTCGATCCGTTGCTACGCCGTCGAACCCGCCGGCGCCGCCGCGCTGGCCGGCCGGCCGGTGTCGGAGCCCAACCACCCGATCCAGGGCGGCGGCTTCGCCCGTGCCGACCTCACGCACCTCCGAGGTCTGCGCCTGGACGGCCATCTCCAGGTCAGCGGCGACGATGCCCGCGCGACCTCGCGTCTCCTGGCCACGCGCGAGGGCATCTTCGCCGGCTTCTCCGCCGGGGCCAACGTCGCCGCCGCGCTCCAGCTGTTGCGGACCGACCTGCCCGGGGCGACGATCGCCGTTGTCGTCCCGGATTCGGGGCTGAAGTACCTGTCGACCGACCTGTGGCCTGGCTGACCTGGAGGACCACCACGCCCGCCATCGTCACCGTCGACGATCCTCGCCACCAGGTTGTTGGCCCTGGCCACGCCGCTGACCGTGTTGGAGCCGGCCGAACTGCGTGCGGTCATGCGTGAACGACTCCGGACACTGTTGGCTGGATTGGAGTCCACTTAGTGGACGCCCCGGCGGGATCGAGGCCGTCTCGGCGATGATCGGGGCATGACCGTCTCGTTCTCGGCGCTCGACAACCCGGTCTGGAGCTCGCTGAGCGGGCCGCACGCGCGGTTCGCGGAGCGGCACGGGCAGGTGCTGCGCTACCAGACCGATGTGGCGCCGTTCCTGGCGCTGCCGGACCGGCCGGACGAGGCCGCGTGGCGAGACCTGGCGGCCTTCGCCGGGCCCGGGGCCGAAGTGACGGTCACGGCCGGCGAGGTGACGCCGCCGGAGGGCTGGGAGATCGTCGAGGAGTTTCCGGCCGTGCAGCTCGTCGACGACGGCGTCGAGGGGGTCGAGGACCCAGAGGCGATCGCGCTCGGGCCGGCCGATGTGCCGGACATGCTCGATCTCGTGGAGCGCACGAAGCCGGGACCGTTCCTGCCGCGCACCATCGAACTGGGCACCTACCTGGGCATCCGCCGCGGCGGGGCGCTGGTGGCGATGGCCGGCGAGCGCCTGCACCCGCCGGGCTTCACCGAGGTCAGCGCGGTCTGCACCGACCCCGATCATCGCGGTCAAGGCCTGGCCGCACGGCTGGTCCTGGCCGTCGTCGCGGGCATCAAGGCCCGCGGCGAGATCCCGTTCCTGCACGCCACCCAGACCAACACGGGCGCGATCCGCCTGTACGAGTCGCTGGGCTTTCGGGTGCACCGGCGGCCGGTATTCGTGGTGGCCCGCGTGGCCTCGCTGGAGCAGGTCGGCTAGCGGGGATGTCAGGAAGGGGCCCTTCCTGACGTTCAACGCGAGGATCGGTCCCTTGATCTTGGGAGTCAGCGCGGCGGTTCGAGGCGGGCCAGCCACACGGTGAGGAGCTCCTCCAGCTTGGCCGCCTCGGCGGGGGAGAGGTCCTCCAGCAGGCGGCGTTCGTTGCGCATGTGCGCGGCGAAGGCCTCGTCGATGAGGGCGCGGCCGGCAGGCGTGAGGGCGACGACCCGCCCGCGGCCGTCGGCGGTGCTGGGACGGCGGGTGACGAGGCCGGCGGCTTCGAGCCGGTCGAGGCGCTTGGTCATGGCGCCGGTGGTGACCATGGTGAACGCCGCGAGCTCGCCGGGGGCCCGTTCGAACGGGGAGCCGGCGCGGCGCAGGGCCGCGAGCACGTCGAACTCGCCCTCGGACAGCCCGAAGCGTTGGTAGAGGGCCGTGAGCTGATCGGTGAGCAGGGCCCCGACGCGATGCAGGCGGCCGATGACGCCCTGGGGTGACACGTCGAGATCCGGCCGTTCGCGGCGCCATTCGGCCTGGATGCGGGCTACGTGGTCCCTGGGCTCGCTCACACCGCCACAATAGCTTCCCGGGAAGGTATAAAGTAGCTTCCATGGAAGCTACCGTGAAGTGGAGCCTGGTGACGGCGATCGCGCCGGTGGCCTGGGGGACGAACTACCTCGTCACGCACGAGCAGCTGCCGGCCGGATATCCGCTCTACGGGGCGGTGTTGCGGGCGCTGCCGGCGGGCCTGATCCTGCTCGCGGCCTGCCGAAAGCTGCCGAAGGGCCGGTGGTGGTGGAAGTCGCTGGTGCTGGGCGTGCTGAACACGAGCGTGTTCTTCACGCTGATCTACGTGGCGGCGCAGGCCCTGCCGACCAGCCTGGCGTCGATGATCATGGCGACGTCGCCGGTGGTGCTGATGCTGCTGGCCTGGCTGATCAACGCGGAGCGGCCGGCGTCGGTGGCGCTGGTCGGCGCGGTGATCGGGATCGGCGGGGCCTGCCTGATGCTGCTCACGTCGGCGGCCCGGGTCGATCTGTTGGGAGTCATGGCCTCCGTGGCGGCGATGACGCTGTCGTCGGTCGGCTACATCCTGGCCCGGCGGTGGGCGGGCGAGGTGGACGTGCTGGCGTCGACCGCATGGCAGCTGACCTGGGGCGGAGTGCTGCTGCTCCCGGCGGCCGTGCTGGTCGAGGGCGCGCCGCCGGCGCTCGGCGTGAACACGATCTTCGGCTTCGGGTACGTCACCGTGGTGGCGACGGCGATCGCCTTCGCGGCTTGGTTCGCCGGGCTGAAGCACCTGCCGGCGGGCACGGTTGGGTTGATCGGGCTGCTCAACCCGGTCACCGGCGTGCTGCTGGGCACGCTGGTCGCCGGGGACGGCCTGACCGGGCGGCAGGTGGCGGGCATCGCGCTCGTGCTGGTCGGTCTGCTACTGGGCCAGCCGCTGGTGAACCGGATTCATAGCGGGCGCAAGGCGGTTTCGAACCGGGCCGGGTGAGGATGGCCGGCATGGTGCGAGGTCTGGTGATCGCGCTGGCGCTGCTGCTGGCGATCACGCCGGAGGCGGCGGCGAGCGGCGTGAGCGTGTCCCAGTCGGCGGCGGCCGGCACGGAGCAGGTGCTGTTCAAGGCGGGCACGGCCGGCTACGGCTGCTTCCGGATCCCGGCGCTGGTCCGGACCGCACAGGGCAGCCTGCTGGCGTTCGCGGAGGGCCGGAAGTCGCCGTCCTGCGCGGACCGGGGCGACATCGACATCGTGCTGCGGCGCTCCACCGACGACGGCCGCACCTGGGGTCCGATCCGGGTCGTGCTGGCGGGCAAGGAGAATGACCCGTTCGCGGCGTTCACGCGGGGAAACCCGTCGCCGGTGGTGGACGAGACCACCGGCCGGGTGCTGTTGGTGTCGACGTCGAACGAGGCGAGCGCGTCGGGCCAGCGGTTGCCGTGGGTCCAGCACAGCGACGACGACGGGCTGACGTGGTCCGCGGCGACGCAGCTGCCGTCGACCTTCGACGGGACGAACAACGGCTGGTTCGCGACCGGCCCCGGCCACGGGATCCAGCTGCGGAGCGGGCGGATTGTCGTTGGCGCGCACCAGAAGCCCCAGGGTGGTGTGGTGAACGCCGGGGTGCTGTACAGCGATGACCACGGCGACACGTGGCAGGCCAGCGTGACGCCGAACTCCTTTATGGACGGAGCGATCAGCCCGGGCGAGATCGAGGTCGCGGAGCTGACCGACGGGCGGCTGTATGCCGCCGGGCGCAACGAGATCACGACGGGTGATCACCGCGTGGCGGCGGTGAGCGCGGACGGCGGCACGACCTTCCCGACCTTCTCCGTGGTGCCGTCGCTGGTCACGCCGAACGTTCAGGGCTCCGTTCTCGCGCTGCGCCAGACGTACAAGGGCACTCCCGGCGACACGCTGATCTTCTCCGGGCCGTCCGACCCGACCGACCGCACCCACCTCCAGATCCGCTACTCCACCAACAACGGCGCCAGCTGGGCGACACCCGCGCGCGGCCTGGTCACCAACGACCGCTCCGGTTACTCGGACCTCGCCGAGCTGGTCGACGGCGAGATCGGCGTGCTGTACGAAGGCGGCACTTCGTTCTCGGCCGACGAGATCCGGTTCAACCGGTTCACACCGTCGGAGATCGGGCTGCCCGGCACTTTCGTCGGCGACCCGTCGACGCAGCCCTCGCCGGCCGCCGGCCCGACGACCCCGGATTCGTCGCCCGAGGCCAACGACGCCTACCTGGGCGGCAACGCGACCGTCGACAACGGCCTGGTCCTGGACGGTGCCGGCGACTACGCGGACATTCCGCACAGCCGCACGGTCGACCCCGGCGCCGGCGACTTCGCCTATGACCTGACGTTCCGCTACACCGCGACCGCCACGAGTGCCGACCAGGCCCTGCTGTGGGCCTACGGGGTCGGCTCCGGCGAGCCGCAGGTCTGGCTCCGAGCCCAGCCGGGGCAGGACCAGCTGTACGCATGGGTTCAGGGCGCCACGGGCGCTCAGGTGGCGCTCAAGGACCCGTCGTCGGCGGTCGCGTTCGGCAACAACGTCGTGCACCACCTGACGCTGGCCAGGAACGGCGGCCAGATCAAGCTCACCGTGGACGGTGTTTCGGCTGCTGCGAGCGGCGTGACGGGTTCGGTCAGCGCTGGCACCTCGGGCATTCGCCTCGGCGCGAAGCAGGACACCGGGGCGAGCGATCCGTTCCACGGCACCATTGGCGACTTCCACTTCCACCGTGGCGCAACGGAAACCGCTCACCTGGCCTTCCAGATGATCGACGACGCGACGTCGCCGACCCGCACCTCTGTTGCCCTGTCGGATGACCTGTCGGCCCACTGCGCGGACGCAACCCTGCTTGGTGGCCTCGGATCCCTCATCGCCGGCCGGGCCGCCGGCACGACGGCGTTGCAGGTGAGCGCGGCGCATCCCGGTGCGGAAACCCCGTTCGTGCCCGGGCTCGACGTGGGCAGCGGCGACTTCACCATCACCGCCTGGTTCAAGTACTCCGCCACCCCCAGCAGCGCCAACCAGGCCCTGATCTGGGCCTACGGGGCGACAGCCGTCGAGCAGTCGGTGTGGGTGCGGGCCCAGCCGTCGCAGGACCGACTGTACGCGTGGGTTCAGACCGACACCGGCTCCGTCAGCGTCGCCCTGCCCGACACCACCGGCGCGACCGCGTTCGGCGACAACACCTGGCACGCGTTGGCCGTCACCCGAACCGGCGGCCAGGTCCGGCTCAGCATTGGCGCCCAGTCCGCCTCGGCGGCCGGGTTGACCGGGTCGGTCACCGCGACCAAGGCGGACTTGCTCGGTCTCCGCGCCGGCTCCAAGCCCGACGGCACCGACGTGTTCACCGGCGCGATCGACGAGACCCGGTTCTACCCGCGTGCCCTCACCGCCGCCGAGGCCGCCGGCGCGTACCCGGCTGAGCTGCCCGCCCTGTGGTGGTCGTTCGAGAGCCAGAACACCCAGAAGCACGACGTCGTCCGGCTGACCGACGGACCGTCCACACCGGACTATTCCAGCCCATTGCGGCGGCGCCTACGTTCGTGGCGGGGCCCACGCTCGGGGCCGGCAAGGGCCGGCAGCGCCCTGACCTTCGACGGCGTCGACGACACCGTGCAGATCCCGTACTCGGCCGCCACGAACCTCGGCGCCGAGGACTTCACCCATCACCACCTGGCTCAAGTACACCGGCACAGCCGACCAGGTCGTGCTGTGGGCCGGCGGCATCGGCGCCACACAACGGGGCCTGTGGCTTCGGGCGCAGCCCAGCCAGGGCCGGCTCCTTGCGTACGTCCAGACCGACGCCGGCGTCTTCTCCGTGACGGCCCCGTCCACTGGTGACAACGCCTGGCACCACATCGCCCTGCGCCGCTCCGCCGGCACCTTCTCGCTCCTCGTCGACGGCACCGGCTCAGACGCCACCAACGTCGCTGGTTCGATCACGTACGGCGATGCCTTCACCGCCACCGGTTTGCAGCTCGGCGCTCGGCCGGACGGCACCGGTTGGCTACACGGTTCCCTCGACGAGTTCCGGATCTTCCGCCAGGCCCTGTCGACGGCGGAGCTGACCTCGGTGCGGCAGAACAACACCGATCTGGGCGACGTGACCGCGCTCCGGCTGCCGTTCGACACCCTCTCGGCCACCCCACACGCCCGCATGTAACCGCATCACCCTGGCGCCGTCTCGGGCCGCCAGCCCGGTCAACCTCCTTCTACTGGTCACCAGCACCAGTGCCGACCTCCCCGGCAGCAGCGGCCGCACCTGATCCGCGTCGGCGGCGTTGTCCAGCAGCACCAGCACTTTCCGCTCCGCCAGCGCCGACCGATACAGCGCCGCCCGTTCCTCGGTGCGGTCGGGGACGCGGTCGACACCCAGCGCGTGCAACAGTCCCTTGAGCGCCGTGTCCGGATCGGCGTGGGAAAGGTCGACATAGAGCTGGCCGTCGGGAAACTCGGCCCGGACCTCCTGGGCCCAGCGGACCGCCAGGGCAGTCTTGCCCACTCCCGGCGGCCCGGCGAGCACCCGGATCCGCACGGAATCCCCGGCCCAGTCGGCGAGGTCGGCATCGAGCCGACGCAGTTCGTCGACACGGCCCGCGAACCCTTCGGGGGAGTGGGGAAGTTGGGCGGGGGTGGGGATGAGGGGAGGGGTGGGCCGGTGGGCGGGGCTTCGGGAGGGTTGGGGAAGTTGTGCGGGGGTTGGCCGGCCGGCGGCGGTGTCGGGTTGGGGCCGCTGGGTGCGGCCGGTGATGAGGTGCTGGTGGAGGTCCTGGAGACGGGTGTCCGGCTCGATGCCGAGTTCGGCGATCAAGCGCCGGCGGGTGGTGGTGTAGGCGGCCAGGGCTTCGGCGGTCCGGCCGGCGGCGTGCAGGGCGAGCATGAGCTGCTCGGCGAAGCGCTCCCGGTGGGGGTGCTCGGCGACGAGGCGGCGGAGCTCGGCGATGAGGGTGGCGGAAGGGGCCCGCTGTAGCTCGGTGTCGAAGAAGGCCTCGAACGCGGCCAGGCGGCGGTCGTCCAGGCGGACACTGTCCACAAGGGAGTCGGTGCAGCCGGACAGGGCCGGACCCTGCCAGAGGTCGAGGGCATCGCGGAAACGACCGTGCGCCACCAGATCGGTGAAGACGTCGAGGTCCAGTTCGCCGGGGAGGACACGGATCAGGTACCCGGTGCCCGAGCGGAGAATGGTGGCCGGGCCGAGCAGCTTGCGCAGGCCGGAGACGCAGATCTGGAGCTGGCTGCGGACGGTGGCGGGCGGGGAGTCGCCCCAGACGAGTGACCACAGCCGGCGGTCCGGGACAACCTGGTTGGCGTGCAACAGAAGTGCGGCGAGGACGGAGCGGGGCTTGGCACCGCCGAGGGGCCCGTCGGAGGCGGTGACATGGCCCAGGAGGCGGTACCGCATGGGGAATCTCCCAACGAAAAAAAGAGGGCCGGCCCCCGGGGAGCGAGGGCCGGCCCGATGAGGGCGCGGTCAGGCGCCGGGCAGCTGGCGGTCGTAGAAGCGGACCGCGCCGTTGGTGTTGCGGAAGGTGATCATCCAGGACTGGCCGTTGGAGTTGACGTACGGCGCGACGCTGGGGTCGGTGGCCGACGGGTCGGTGGCGGCGATGGTCTTGGTCCAGTCGCCCCAGGTGTTGCTGCCGACGGAGGTCTCCCACACGTGGTAGATCTCGTTGTCTGCGCCCCGAACCACGACGGCCAGGCGGCCGAGGGCGGGGTCGAGGATGGCGGCGGGGGAGCCGGCGGCGGCGAAGGAGCCGACGGGGGAGAAGTCGGCGGGCCAGGAGCCGTCGGCGTTGGCGAGCTTGGTGACGACGGTGCCGTCGGCGGCCCGGACGAACACCTGGAGCAGGTAGCCGGGCCGGACGACGACGGCGGGCTGGCCGGAGAGGCCGTCGCCGCCGAGGTTGGACCACGCCGACTGGGTGCCGTCGTTGTAGTACTCGATGGAGCGCAGCGAACCGGCGCCGTTGAGGCCGAAGACCCGAAGGCCGTCACGGACGGGGACGACGGAGAGGCCGGACACGAGGTCCTGGTCGCCGAGGTCCTTCCAGAACGGCACGGTGCCGCTCTGGGCGTAGGACCACAACTTGCCGTCGGCGTCCACGGCGAAGTCGACTACGGTGCCGTCGCCGAGCTTGGCGGTCACGGGCGGAGAGGCCATGGAGCCGCCGAAATCGGCCCACGGCGACCACGTCTGCGCCCCGGCGGCGGTCTGCGCGTCGCCCCAGATGTCACCGCCGTCGGTGTACTGGGCGGCGACCTGGATCTTGCCGCTGGGCAGCTGGGTGAGCGACGGCTGGCCGGTGAAGGCCTCGTTGCCGGAGGTCACGGTCCACTGCACGGAACCGAAGTTGTCCACATCGGACTGATGGCCCTCGACGACACGCCCGGCATTGTCCACATAGGAGTACTCAAGGGTGCCGACGGTGGCCCCGGCGACCGGGGCGGCCTGCATGGCGGTCATCCGGGTGTTCTGGGCGACCGGCACGGACGCCTGCGGGTCGGAGTACCAGCCCTGGAGGTCGACGATCAGGTGGATGGTGTCGCTGCTGCCGTTGCGGATGCGGATCTTGCCGTCGGTGCCCGGCTTGAGCACCATCGCGTTGGCCCGCCAGCCGCCGGCGTTGAAGTCCATCACGCTGATGGACGGCTCGGCCTGGCCCACCGGCCACGCCTTGAGATAGCCGGCGTCGACGGGCGTGGCGATCAGGGCCAGCGCCGCGCCGGCCACGCCGCGCGTCGGCAGACCGTTGGTGCCGGCCACCTGCACGTCGATGGTGGCGCCGGCGGCCAGCGGCTGCCCGGTGCCGGCGGTGCGGGTGTTCAGCAGCCGGGTCAGGGCCGGCCGGTAGCCGGCGCCCTGCGTTGGGCTGGACGAGTAGTAGCCCTCCACGTTGACCACGAGGTTGATCGCGGCGGTTCCCTTGTTGGTGAACGTGACCTGGCCGTTGGCCGGCAGCGACAGCACGACCCCGGACTGGGTGGAACCCTTCTCGTAGTTGAGGATGGGCCGCGCGGTGCCGCCGGCCGGCGTGGCCGTGAGCCAGCCTTCGACGCTCGCGCCGGGCACGGTCAGGTTGACCAGCGCGGCCGCGGAGCCGGCCGGGACCAGGCTGCCGGTGATCGTGACGGTGCGGCTGGCGCCGGCGGCGATGGTGCCGGTCGTGGTGCCGAGCCCGCTGCGCGTGTCGATCAGCCGGGTGTGGGTGAGCGGCACGAAGCCGCCGCCGGTGCCGCCCTGCTCCGCCTTGAAGTAGCCCTCGACCTCGACCACGGCGTCGGTCTTGCCGGCATTGTTGTAGAGGTCCAGCTTGCCGTTCGCGCCGACCTTGACCACGGCGGTGGTGGAGATCTGCTCGTTGGTCATCGCGGTGATCATCGTGACGTTGGGCCGCGACGTGCCGTCCGGCCACAGCTCCGCGAAGGTCGCCGCGGTCGGGCCGAGCAGCCCGATGCGGACCAGCACCGCGCTGACGCCGGTGGCCGGCACCTGGCCGACCCCGAGCACCGGGAAGCTGACCGTCGCCCCCGCGCCGACCGGCGCGCTGACGCCGCCGGTGCCGTTGCGGGTGTCCAGCACGCCCGGGGTGGACGGCAGCGGCACGAAGTCGCCGCCACGGCCGGCGGCATCGGCGTTCGCCACTGGAGCCGTGGTCAGGGCGGCCAGTGCGAACACCGCGGCCGCGAGTGCCGCGATCATCTTTCTGTGCACATCATTCTCCTTGAACGAGCGGCTACTTCATGGCCCCGGTCGGAACCGGATGGCCGTCCTTGAACCCACGGCCGAGGCTGTGCCAGCCCGGCGAGTTCACGCCCCAGATCTGGTTGGGGATCTCCCGGTGCAGGTTGATCGGCTCGACGCCCTTGGGCGCGGTGCCGACCGCGTCCATCTCGTACGCGTACGGCACGGTGCGGTGGCCGTCGTACAGCGGCGTCACCGTGTAGTCGACGACCTCGTCCTTCGCCACCGCGTTCTTCACCTGGGTCTCGAACCAGTACATGTTCGGCTGGAAGCCGGGGTCCTGCGCGGCCTGGGGATTGGCGTTGGTGGCCCGGCTGCAGGTGGACAGGTTGCGTAGGTCCGTGCCGCTGCCGCCGAGCTGGGAGGCCAGCAGGTGACAGTTGTTGATCCACAACTTGGGCGGCAGGCTGCCCAGGTGCGCGCCGTAGCGCCCGGCCCAGTCGTAGCCCGGAGGCCTGATGGTCTGGGTGGTGCCGGATCCGGTGCCGAGGTCGTCGATGGTGACGCAGGCCTCGACGCCGGTGGCCCGGTTGCCGTTGGAGGCGTCCCGCGGCATGTAGTTCGGCTCGGGCAGCCGCTCGCGGCAGTCCTCGTCCCGCCGGGTGTCGGTCTTGGTTTTCGTCTGGGACGCAAGGGAGACGACGGCGACCACGGCGCCGGTGGCGTCGACCGCGGCCTGGTAGATCTTCTGCGCCTGGGCCTTGTTGTCGACGACGACGTTCTCGAGCGTGTCGACGACGGCCGCGGCGGCGGCCGGCGTGGACGAGACCAGCGTGGGCAGGTTCAACACCGCAGTGGTGGCCGCGGTGCCGACCGCGATCGCCGTGTGCTTGGCGGCGTTCTCGGCCGCGTCACGGGCGGCTTCCGTTATGCGCAAAGCCCTTTCGTACGCCGCGCGACGGGCGGCCTCGGCGGCGCGCTCGGCCCAGTCGATGGGGCTGCCGCCACCGCCGCCGGGGTTGTAGCCACCGCCGCCACCGCCCCCGTGGTGCGAACCGGAACCGCCAGGGGCGTAAGGGTAGTTGCCGCCTCCGCCGCACTGGCTGGTCCACGAGTGGGTGTCGCAGAACAGATCGTGCACGGACTCGTGGTACTGGCTGTGGAAGTAGACGTCGCAGTCCATGCCGTACAGGCCGGTGCAGGAGTCGTCGCCGAGCGGGGTCGGCTTCACGATGTTCCACAGCATGTGAAGTTCGAGGTCGACCAGGTCGCCCTCGGGACCGCCGTGGCCGACGAGCTTCTTGCCCCACTTCCAGGCCGAGCCCCAGCCGAAGTGGCCGGTGGGGTCGGTCGCGTTGACCGGGTCGGCGTTGGCGTACAGGTAGCGGTTGGCGTTGTTGGACGGCTGCGGGCTCAGCGACCAGCTGTCCCGGCTGGTGAAGGCGCCGCTGGCCGGGTCGTACCAGCGCGCGCCCATGTCGACCTGGCCCGTGCCGGGATCGGTCCAGTCGCCCTGGTAGCCGAGGTTGCCGGTGTCGCCGGTGTGCCCGGTGACCTGGCCGAACGGGCTGTAGGCGGTGCTGCCGGACAGCGCGCTCAAGGTGGTGTCGGACGGGGCGAACGAGCCGACCACGTCGTTGTGCTGGTCGCTCAGCGTCAGCTGGTCGGATCCGTTGGCGCGGACGGCGAGCAGGCCGCCGGCCGGGCCGCGGGCGTAGGTCTCGGCGCCGTCGGACACCGGGTCGTTGCCCTGTCCCGAATACGTGAACGAGGAGCCGTTACGGGTCCAGGCTGTCGTAGCTGTACGACTGCCCGGGGGCGGCGGTGAGCCGGTCGAAGGCGTCGTAACTGTACTGAGCGGTACCGTTCGAGGCGAGGGTGCCGCGCGCCGTGTACGCGTAACTCGTGCCGCCCGCGGTCAGCAGGCGGTTGCGCTCGTCGTAGGTGGCGGTGGCATTGCCGGCCTTGGTCCGGTTGCCGGCGGCGTCCCAGCCGTAGGACGTGGTGACGCCGTTGGTGGTGTCGCTGGTCAACCGCCCGGACTGGTCGTAGGTGTAGCCGGTGGTGACGCCGAGCTCGGTCTTGTCGGAGAGCTGGTCGTTCACGTCGTAGTGGTATGTGGTGCTGGCGACCGGCTGCGCCGCCGAGTTGGCCAGCACGTCGGAGGACACCCGGCCGAAGTCGTCGTAGCCGTAGGTGCGGGTGCGGCCGGCGCCGTAGCCGACGGTCTTGACCTGCCCGGCGCCGTCGTAGCCCAGCTGCTCCTTGGTGCCGGTCAGGCCGTCGGTGACGGAGTCGAGCCGCGCTTTGACGTAGCCGTAGGCGGTGGTGCCGGCGGCGTCGGTGCGAACGGTCTGGTTGCCGTCGCCGTCGTAGCCGAAGCTGGCCGTGCCGCCGGGTCCGTTGCTGCTCAGGAGTTCGTCGCGGTCGTTGTACGCGTAGGTGTCGCCGCCGGCGGCCACCACGTGCCCGGCCAGGTCGTAGCCGAGGTGGCGGGGTGTCGTCGCGGCCTCGGCGCCGCTGCCGGTCGCGTCGGTGACGCGGTTGGCGGCGTCGAAGGTCTGCTGCTGCACCACATTGCCGGGCGAGGTGGTCCGGACAGCGTTGCCGTTGGCGTCGTAGCCGGTGGTCCAGGTGCGGTCGGCCGCGTTGGGCTGGGCCGCGGTCGCCGGGTCGATGGTCGACTCCGGCAGGCCGAGGCTGTTGTACGTGGTGATGGTGGCATTGCCCCGGCCGTCGGTGAACCGGGTGGCGTTGCCGGCCGCGTCGTAGCCGAACGAGCTGGTGATGGTGGTCTTGGCGTCCACCGGCTCGACCTGGCTGACCAGCTGGCTGGCGGCGTCGTAGGAGTAGGTCGTGGTGGCCTGCAACGGATCCGTCACCGAGGTGACGTTGCCGACCAGGTCGTGGCCGTACTTGGTGGTGCGCAGCGTGGTGCCGTCGGCCTTGAGGCTGGCCACCGCGACGGTCTGGCCCAGCAGGTCGTAGCTGGTCTGCGTGGTGCGGCCGAGGCCGTCGGTGCTGCGGACCTGCCGGCCGGCGTAGTCGTAGCCGTACTGGGCGGGAATGCCCGACGGGTCGGTTGTGCTGGTCAGTTCACCGACTGTGTCGTAGCCGTTGAGGGTCGACGCCCCGGTCGGGGAGACGACGCGCACGAGGTTGCCCTGGTCGTCGTACCGCATCGACGTCGTGTACGCCGCCGAGGCGGGCCGACGCTCGACCGCCGTGCCGGAGACCTGGCGGTCCAGATCGTCGTACGTGGCCTCGGTCCGCGCGCCGGTGGCGTCCACCGTGGACAGGACCTTGCCGGTGCGGGAGTAGGTGTACGCGGTGACGGCCCGGACGTCGTTGGTCGCCGAGGGCGCGTCGACGGTCGCGGCCCGGTCGAGCTGGTCGTACGTGGTGCTGGTGACGTTGCCGCGCGGGTCGGTGATCGAGGTGACGTTGCCGTTGCCGTCGTAGGCGTACCTGGTGGCCGGCGTGATCACCTGGCTGGTGCCCGGGGCCTGGTAGGCGGGCGCGGTCTGGGTGGTCATCCGGCCGGCGTTGTCATACGCCGCACGGGAAACGTTGCCCAGCTCGTCGGCCAGCTCGACCTGGTCGTCGTACGTGTCGTAACCGGTCTTGCGGGCCGGGGCCAGCTGCACCGCCGGGCTGCCGCCGGACTCCACGGCCAGCGACGGCCCGCTGGAGCCGGTCTGCCGGCCCAGCTCGTCGTAGGCCATGGTGGTGGTGAATGCGGCCTTGGTCGCGCCGCTGACGTTGCCGCGCGGGTCGGTCACCGAGGTCTGTAGGCCGCGCCGGTCGTAGGTGTACGACGTGGTGCGGGGCGTGGCGCCGTCGGTGACGGCCTCGGTCAGCACGTCTCCGGCGTCGTCGTAGGTGTAGTCGACGGTCGACGGCGTGGCCGGCATGATCCACGGCACGTTGGACGCCTTGCCGGACACCTCGGTGTGGGTGACGTTCCCGTTGGCGTCGTAGCGGAAGGTCGTGGTGCGGTTCAACCCGCCGGGATCGACCACGGTGGACACCGGCCGGCCGTTGAGGTCCGGCGTGTGCTGGGTGACGGTCGCGCCGTTGTCGGTGACCTGCTTGATCAGGTTGCCGGCGGCGTCGTAGGAGTCGTCCTCCAGCACGTAGTCCTTTGTGGACCCGTCCGCGTTGTGGAATCCCTTCAGCACGACTTGGTGCTTCAGACCGTCGCCGTAGTACTGGTACTCGATGCGGCGGCCCATGGCGTCGGTGTCGCTGGCCAGCCGGCCGGCGAAGTCGTAGCTGTAGGCGTGCAGCACCAGGTAGTCGTTCGGGGTGGCCGGCGCGCCCGGCGGGTCGCTGTGCCAGTTGCGCAGCCGCACCTCGGCCAGGCTGTTGCGCGCGGTGTAGGCGTAGTCGTAGCGGTTGCCGTTCGGGTCGGTCTCGGAGGTGACGTTGCCGAACTGGTCGTAGCCGTAACCGGTCTCGTCGCCGACGGCGTCGGTGACCCGGATCGGGCGGTCGTGCTCGTCGTAGTCGGTGGTCATGGCCCGGCTCGGGTCGCCGCCGACGACGTCGGACACCTCGACGCGGGTGGGATCGCCGTCCACGTCATAGGTCGTGGTGGTGCGGCGC
>NZ_KK037166.1:1249183-1268397 GCF_000568255.1 Kutzneria sp. 744 | reverse complement strand
TCACGGACGCCACGGTCTTGCCGCTGGGCAGGGTGATCGAGGAAAAACTGGTCGGCGGCGCCGGCGCCGGCCTAAAAGTGCGAGGCAACGGCTGCGGCGCCCAACGGTCCACTGTAGAGGGACACGTCGTCGATCGCGCCGGTGTAGGAGCGCTGGGCCGTGGCGCCCCAGGCCGGCCAGGAGGCCGGCGTCGTGGCGTAGGCCGCGCCGAGCTGGTTGAACGTCAGCAGCGAAGCGTCGATCTGCTTGCCGGTCAGGTCGGCGACCTTGGCGCCGTCCAGATACAGCGTCTGGGTGGTGCCCAGGGAGGAAAGCACCACCTGGTGCCACTTGCCGTCGTTCACGGCCGTGGCCGAGGTGATCGGATTGACGCTGCCGGTGGCGAACTGGCCGCGCAGCTTGCCGTCCGTGCCGACGTACAGCACGGGCACGCCGGTGGTGGAGGCGCTGCCGAGGGCCTTGTCCTGGTAGCCGAGCAGCGGACCGCCCGAGCCGGTCAGGGAGTTCTTGAACCACAGCTCCACGGCCGCGTCCCGGCTCTTCTTGACCGTGCCCTTGGGCAGCGTGACGGCCGAGGTCGTGCCGTTGAACGAGACAGCGGTGTCGGTCGTGCCGGACAGCGAACCTGCGGCGCCGAGGGTGACGTTGGAGTATGTGCCGGCGTCCTTGCCGAGGTTGACCGTCACCTCGCTGCCCGCGGCCGTACCGTCGGGTTCGCCCAGCCGCCAGTACGACTCCGGGTGCGAGTCCAGTACGGCGCTGCGATAGTGCGAACCGGCCGAGTAGCCGTAGTTGGTGCAGGCACTGGCCGGCCCGCAGACCTTGGACAGGGTGTCGCCGGTGTAGCTGTAGGCCCAGCTCAGCGGCGTGCCGTTGACCGGGTCGGTCTGCACGCCGGTGATGTGGTTGCCGGTCCAGGCGAAGCTCAGCGAGCGCCCGGCGGTGTTGGTCTGGCTGTTGGAGATCTGTGCCTTGGACAGCTTGCCGGTGTTGGTGTCGTAGGTCAGCACCATGGCGTGACCGGCGTTGTCGGTGATCCGGTTGAGCCGGCCGGCGGTGGAGAACTGGTAGGTGCTGCCGGACTTGTCCAGCAGCTTCCAGGAGGTGGAGTCCAGGGTCAGTGAAGCGGTGCGGCCGGCCGGTGCGGCGTAGCTGCCGTCGGCGTTGCGGCCGAAACGCACCTGCTGCCCGTCGGGGTAGGTGACCACCACGTTGCCGGAGCCGTCGTTGTCCGGCACCAGCTTCATGTCGTAGGTGGACGTCCAGCCCGCCCCGAACAGCCCGTCCTTGCGCGGGTCCAGGCTGTTGTAGGTGCGGGCCAGCGTCAGCTGCGGGCCGACGGTGCTGACCGAGGCGTCGACCGCGGCGGTGCTGTAGTTGCCGACCTGAGGGTCGAAGTCCTGGTGCTGCTCGCCGTAGGGCGCGCCAGACAGGTGCGAGGTGATGTCCGGCTGCGGCACCGAGGTCAGGATCGTCGAGTACGGCGAGGTGACCTCGGTGGTGGCGTCCTTGACGTACGCGCGCCACATGTACGCGTTGGTCCAGTTCAGGGTGCCGGCCGGCACGGTCCACGCCTGCTTGGTCGTGTAGCCGGAATCCGTGCAGCCGGTCGGGTTGCCGGCGTCGTCGCGCAGGCACACCTGGAACTTGAACTGCAATGACGAGCTCGGCGGCGCGTCGATGTCCAGCGCCCGCGCCCACAGTTGCGGGCTCAGCGTCGGGGCCTGGAAACCGTTGGGCGGATACAGTTCCTGCACCACCGGCGGGATGTCGAAGACCTGCAACACCAGTCGGGCCGGCGGCACCTGGTAGTCGGTGAAGACCTGGCCGCCGGTGTGGACCATGGTGAAGTCCAGGAAGTACTTGCCCGGCGGCAGCGCCTTGATCGTCGCGTCCAGGGTCACGCGGCCGTTGCGGGCCACCGTGCTGGTCAGGTTGGCGGCGCGTTGCTGCGTCACGGAAGCGCCGGTGGCGGTGTTGTAGGCGCGGTAGGCCAGGTAGTAGCTGCCCGGGGCCCAGGACTCCGCGCCCTTGTTGGTGACGGAGACCTTGATCTTGCCGTCCTGGTTCTGCAGCACCGGCGGGTTGGGCACCGGGTTCGGGATCGAGTACGAGGCGTTGTACGGGCTGTGCGTGACGTACAGCCGGGGCGGATTGGCCGTGCCGGTGCCGGTGAACCACTTGCCGGACAAGGCATCCGAGGATCCGCGGATGGACAGGCCGTTGTTGGCCTGGTCCCCGTTCACCCAGCGCTGCACCAGGTCGCGCCCGCCGGCGCCGAGGTCGAGCGTCTCGCCGGCGGTCGGGCAGTCCGAGGAGGAGTGGCCGAAGGCGATGTAGCCGTGCGCGAACGACTTGCTGGCCAGCGAGCCGCCCACCGCGGGGCCGGGCCAGCTGTAGCCGGAGCCGCCGGTCCATGAGCCGGTCACCGGGTCGACGGTGATCTCGCGCGGCTTGCAGGAGTCCGAGTTGTACTCCACCATCCACAGCTGCGCGCCGAAGATCGTGTGGTACTGGAGCTTGCTCACCAGGTCGCTGAACTTCACGTACGAGGCGGACTCGTGGCCGTTGACCGTGCCGACGAGCAGGTCCTGGTCGCCCTTGGCCGAGTCGACGCCGTCCTGCACGTACATCGCGTCGGTGCCGGAGCCGCCGTCGACCGGCATCTTGACGGTCGGGTCGACCTGGACCGGGAACTGCCGGGCCGGTTCACGCAGCCAGGCGGCGTCGAGGGTCACCTCCAGCGCCGAACCCACGAGCTTGTAGGTCACGCCGGCCGACCGGGCGGCGCCGGCGTCGAGCATGTCGCCGGCGGGAATGACCGCCTTGGTAACGCCGGTGCTGTCGGCCAGCACGACCTGGCCGTGGTCCAGGTGCGGCGCCAAGCCGTTGAGCCGCAACGGGAAGGTGAAGGTGGTCGGCGCGTCCGGCGAGTCGAGGACGAGCGTTTCCTTGACGCCGCCGGGGCGGGCCTCCAGCTTGAGGTCGACGTGCGGCCGCACGGCCGGGTACGTGATGGTGCTGTCGCTGACCGTGCCGGTGGCGGCCGCGGCGCCGTCCAGCCCGAAGGACACCTGGTGCCCGGAGCCGGTGTCGAGCGTGGCCAGCGTCGGGGAGGTGGCCGTGGGCGCGAAGTCGAGGCCGACCGAGTCGGCGGTGTTGCGCCAGCCCGACTTCCCGTCCGAGGTGAGCCGGGTGTCGATCGGCCGCCAGCCGTCGGCCGCGCGGTAGTTCACCGGCACCGTGGAGAACTCGGTGGTCTCGGTGCCGTCGGTGTTGGCGTACGTGGTGTCGAAGGCGCTGCGCGCGGACGGAATCTCCGTGCTGGTCTTCGGATCGAAGCCGGTCGTGGCCGCGGCCGGCGGCGTCGCGACGGAACCCTCGTTCTGAGGTTGATTCCAGGTTAACGACGGGTAGCGTCCGCGTAGCGACTGGGGCAACACTCGGTTGCCGGGTTTTCCGCTTGGGGCGCCTGGGGAAGCCGTTCCCCAGCGTTGCGCGGGTCCGTGCGCGTAGGGCGTGCCGCCCGGGCCGCCCCACCAGAACGGTCCGACCAAGCCGGTGGCGACCACGCCGCCCAGCAACACGATGGCCAGGCCCAATGCCGTGATCTTCATCGGCACGGTCGCCGACACCCACCAGATCCACCGCAACCCGCGTGATCTCCGTCGCCCCATGTGTCCGCGTGCCTCCCCGCTCGCCTGCGGGCGTCGACGTTGGCAGCGGCACCTGTAGCCGACCTGTACGCGAAGTGGTTTCCGGCGGTCGGCCTCGTCGCCTAGATTGGCGGCAAAGGTGGCGTAAGGCCTGAAGGGGACACATGCGGTTTCGGGTTCTCGGCCGGGTCGAGCTGCTCGACGACGCCGAATGGCGACGCATCGGCGCGGCCAAGTGGCGGTCGCTGCTGGCCGTGCTGCTGGTGGAGCGGGATCGTGTGGTGTCGAACGACAGGATCGCCGCCGAGCTGTGGGGCGAGCGTCAGCCGCGCACCGTGGACAACCAGATCTACGGCTACGTCGCCCGCCTGCGGCGGCTGCTCGGGCCCGAGCAGCTCGTCACGCAGTCACCGGGCTACCGGCTGCATGTCTACGCGGCGGACACGGACGCCGGTCAGTTCGCGGTCCTGGCCGGGCGAGGCCGGGCGGCGCTGCGTTCCGGCGACTTCGAGAGCGCTGCTCGTGACCTGGATGCGGCGCTGGAGTTGTGGCGCGGCAACCCGTACGAGGACGTGCCGGTCTCGCCGATGATCCGCGCCGAGGCCGACCGGCTGGCCGAGGCGCGGGTGGATGCGTTGGAGGACTGGGCCGAGGCACAGCTGGCCCGGGGCGAACACGGCGCGGTGCTGGCCCGGCTGGCCGACTTCATCACGCGACATCCGCTGCGGGAACGCTTGCGGCAGACGCAGATGCTGGCCCTGTACCGGCAAGGCCGGCAGGCCGAGGCCATCGGCGTCTACATCGAGCTGCGCTCACTGCTGGCCGAGGAGCTGGGCGTCGACCCGGGCGGGGCCGTGCAACGCCTGTACGAGCAGATCGTGCGGGCCGACCCGGCGTTGGCCGTGCGGCCGACGACCGCGGTCTCGCCGGTGCACCAGCTGCCGCCGGACATCCCCGATTTCACCGGCCGCGCCGACACTCTGGCCCAAGTGGTCGACGCCGTGTCCTCGGGCTCGGAGGACGGCCCGCCGCCCGTGACCGTGCTGGTCGGCGGGCCGGGCGTCGGCAAGTCCAGCCTCGCCGTGCATGCCGCGCACGCCGTGCGGCCGAGGTTCGCCGACGGGCAGCTGTACCTCGACCTCGGCGGGACGTCGGTCAGGCCAAGGGATCCCGCGATGCTGCTGGCCGAGGTCCTTGGGGCGCTGGGGGTTCGCGGCGAGTGGGTGCCCGACGATCTCAACGCTCGGGCGGCGTTGTATCGCTCCCTGCTGGCCCGAAGACGGATGCTGCTCGTGCTCGACGACGCCGCCGACGCCGGCCAGGTGCGACCCCTGTTGCCGCCCAACGGCAACTGCGCGGTGCTGATCACCACCCGAAGATCCGTGGCCGACCTGCCCGGGGCCCGGCACCTCGAACTGGACGTGTTCGCCGCGGCCGAGGCCCGTGACCTGTTCACCGCCATCGTCGGGGCGCGCCGCGTCGAGGCCGAGCCCGAGCACGCGGAGGCGATCCTGCGGGCCTGCGGGTATCTCCCGCTGGCGATCCGGATCTCCGGCGGCAAGCTGGCCGGCCGGGCGAAATGGCCGTTACGGGCGCTTCGGGAGCGCCTTGACGACGAGTCGCAGCGGCTGGACGAGCTGCGGGTGGGGGAGTCGGGGGTGCGGGCCAGCTTCGAGCTGAGCCTGCGGTCGCTGCCCGACGACGCCGCACGGGGCTTCGCGCTGCTGGGCCTGTCCTGCGCGCGGTCGGTGCCGGCGTGGGTGCTGGGGCCGTTGCTGGGGCGGGCTCGGGCGGACGACGTGATGGACGTGCTGCTCGACGCCAGCCTGGTCCAGGTCGTCGACACCGATGTGACCGGCCAGCTCCGCTACCAACTGCCCAGTTTGTTGCGGGCCTACGCCGTCGAGGTGGCCGGCGGGTACTCGCTGGAGGACCGCCGGGCCGCGGTCGTCCGCCTGCTCGGGGCGTGGCTGTACGTGGCGGAGAAGGCGGCGGAGTCGCTGCCGCCGAGCCTGTTCCGACCCACACCGGGGAGTTCAGTTCGGGTCAAGGCACCGGTCGACGTTGGGCGCGATCCGCTCGGCTGGTTCGAGGCCGAACGAGCGACGGCCCTCGACGCGGTCGCGCTGGCGGCCGAATGGGGCCTGGACGAGCTGGCCTGGGAGCTGGCCGCCGCCATGGTGTCGTACTACGACCTGCGCAGCCTGCACCAGGAGTGGTTGCGGGGCCACGAAATCGCCCTCGGGGCTGTGCGCAAGGCCGGCAACCTCAAGGGCGAGGCCGTGCTGCTGACCGAGCTCGCCCAGGTGCAGATCTACCGGGACCAGTTCGACACCGCCGTCCCCACCCTGCACCGGGCCCTGGAGCTCTACCGCGGGCTCGGTGATCGTCGAGGCGAGGCCCTGGCCACCGGCGCCCTCGCAACCATCGAGCGCTTTCGTGGCCGCCACGCCGACGCCCTCGACCACGCCCGGCAGGCCCTGGAGTTGGTGATCGCGGCCGGCGACCGGCACATCGAGGCCCAGCTGCGTAACGGCATCGCCGTTATCCACCTGGCCCAGGGCTCCGCCGCCGAGGCCGAGACCTGGTTCGAGAGCGCGTTGCAGCTGTCCCGGCAGACCGGCGACGTGCACCGGGAAGCCGTGGTGCTGCGGGAGATGAGCCAGCTGTCGCCCGACCGCGCCCTCGAACGCCTGCGCGCTGCCCACGACATGTTCGAGCAGCTCGGCGACGACCGTTGCCTGGCCTACACCCTGCTGCGGATGGGCCAGGTCTACGCCGCCCTCCGCGATGGCTTCCAGACCGCCGTGGTGCTCACCCGCGCCGCGACCTGGTTCCAGCGCGACGGCGACCGCATGGGTGAGGCCAGTTGCTGGCAGCTGCTCGGCGAGCTCGACATCGGCTACGAGAACCGCGCCGCCGCCCGCCTGCACCTCGGGCGCGCCCTGGCCCTGTGGCAGACCTTCGGCGCCGAGGAGCCCGCCCTGTCGGTGCGGGCCCGGCTGGAGGAGCTCGAGGTCGGCTGACTCACCAGGGCACCGGGCCGTCGTCGTCGAAGCAGCCGCCGGTGGGGCCGTCGTCGGGCCGGGTCGCGAGCCGGATGGCGATCGCCGCCCCCCTGCTCGGCCGCGCGGACGCCCCGGAAGCCGTTGAAGTCGGTCGCGCAGTAGCCGGGGCAGCCGGCGTTGACCCGGAAGTCCGGCAGCTTCTTGGCGTACTGCACGGTGACGGCGTTGAGAAAGGTCTTCGACGGCCCGTAGGCGGCGGTCAGCGGGCTCGTGGCCACCTCGTCGTCGGAATCGACCTGCTGCGTGACCGAGCCGGCATGGCTGGACATGTTCACGATCCGCGGCGACGTCGAACGCCGAAGCAGCGGCAGCATCGCGTTGGTCACGCGGATGACCCCGAACACGTTGGTCTCCACGGCATTCCGCACCGCCGCCAGGTCCACAGTGGACGTGTCGGACGGCAGTCCGCCGTCGACGCCGGCGTTGTTGACCAGCACGTCCAGCCGACCGATCAGCTCGACCGCGGCGGCCACGCTGCCGTCGTCGGTCACGTCCAGCGGCACGCTGAACGCGTCGACACCCGCCGCGCGCAGCTTCTCCACGGCGGTCTCTCGTCGGTCGTCACCCCGCGCGCCGACCCCGACGCGCCAGCCGAGGGCGCCGCGATCTCGTGCCCGATGCCCTTGCCCGCGCCGGTGACCAGCGCGGTCTTCTGTTCACTCACACCCCTGATGCTGCGTCGGCCGGGCGTCGGAACTCCAACACCGTCTCGGTGCGCTTCGATACCGCACCAGTATCGAGACAGGTACCGTGCCGGTATGGAGACGCGTGAGCTGCGGTACTTCGTGGCCGTCGCCGAAGAACGGCACTTCGGGCGGGCGGCGCAGCGGCTCGGGATCGCGCAACCGCCGCTGTCCCGGGCGATCCAACAGCTCGAACGCCGCCTGGGTGTAACGCTGCTGGACCGGGCCAACCGGACCGTCGCGCTGACCGAGGCCGGGGCCGTGCTGCTGTGCGAGGGGCGGGCCGCCCTGGCCGCAGTCGAGGCCGCCACCCGTCGGACCCGCCGCGCCGGCAGCGGTCTGGTCCTCGCCATGAAGGCCGGCGCGTCGACCGAGCTGCTCCGGCGGCTGCTCGACACGTACGGCGAACCGGTCGAGGTGGTGCTGTGCGGAATCGCCGAGCAGGCGCGGATGCTGCGGGACGGGCGGGCCGACGCGGCGCTGCTGCACCTGCCGTTCGACGCCACGACCGGCTTCGACACCCAAGCGCTGCACACCGAAGGCCAAGTGGTGGTCCTGCCACCCGGCCATGCTCTTGCCGACCGACCGCATCTGCTCACGGCTGAGACCGCCGCGCTGCCGCTGGCCCGCTGGCCCGGCCCCGACGGCGAGTTCGTCGACGGCCCCGGCCCGCAGGTGCGGGACAGCGCCCAGCTGTACGAGCTGATCGCCCTCGGCCGGGCCGCCGCCATCGTGCCGGAGTCGTCGGGAACGCACCTGCACCGCGATCTGCCGGCCGTGCCGCTGATCGACGCGCCGACCGTCACGACGGTGATCGCATGGCCGCCGCACAGCCGTTCCCGGGCCCTGGCCGCATTCGTACATGCGGCCGGCCTCATAGGTCAGGCGGCCTGAGCACCTGCCCCAGGACGGTCGAAGGGGGTTCGGCTGCTGGCGCGGCCTTGGAACTGGTCCGCGGCTTCGGGTTCCGGCTGATAGGCCGCCATCCGATCGAATTGTCCCCGCCTGGGTGGAAACAGTACTGATGGCGGGTTGTTGGCCGAACGGGCAACCGGGAACCTGTCCGTGGCCCCGACGGGCGGGGCCACGAAAGGAATCCCCATGAGACGCCGGGCGTTGCATGCTGCCCTCACGCTGGCGGTCGGACTTTTCGGACTTGTGGCGGTGACCCCGCCGGCGCAGGCCGCGGCCTGCGGTGACCAGGTGATCGGCAACGCCGGCTTCGAGGACGCCGGCACGTGGACCGGGTCGACCGCCGCGATCGTCGCCTCCACCACGGCGGAGCCGTCGCACGGCGGGGCCAGGCTGGGCCCGGCTCGACGGCATCGGGCGGCACCCACACGACATCCTGTCTCAGTCGGTGACGCTGCCCGGCGGCTGCTCGTCGGCGAGTCTGACGTTCTGGTCGCACATCGACACCAAGGAGACGACCACCAGCACCAAGTACGACACGCTGGCGGTGCAGATCGGCTCCGACACCGTGGCCAGTTACTCCAACCTGGACAAGAACACCGGCTACGTGCAGCGGACCGTCGACGTGTCGCGCTACCTCGGCCAGACGGTGACGCTGAGCCTGACCGGCCGCGAGGACTCCAGCCTGGCCACCAACTTCGCGCTGGACGACTTCGCCCTGACCACCGGCACCGGCGGGCCGCCGCCCACCGACACCACCCGCACGCCGATCAACCCGGCGTACACGGTGAACCTGACGTCCAACACCGCGGGCGACACCTGGACCGGGCACCAGAGCGTGACCTTCACCAACGGCTCCGCGACCGCACTGCCCGAGGTCTACCTGCGGCTGTGGGACAACTACCACGGCTCCTGCCCGACAACGCCGATCACCGTCACCAACCTGACCGGCGGCACCGCGTCGGCGCTGACGGTCGGCTGCACCGCGATGAAGGTGACGCTGCCGACCCCGTTGGCGCAGAACCAATCCGCCACCATCGCGTTCGACCTGAGCATCGTGGTGCCCAGCGGGGCCGACCGGTTCGGCCACGACGGCGCCTTCAACATGGTCGGCAACGCGCTGCCAGTGCTGGCCGTGCGCGACGGCTCGGGCTGGCACCTGGACCCGTACACCAACAACGGCGAGTCGTTCTACACGGTCATCGGCGACTTCGACGTGACCCTGGTGCACCCGACCAGCCTGCTCACGCCGGCCACCGGCACCTCGACCGAGACCACCAGCGGCAGCACCACGACCACGCACGCGGTGGCCTCCAAGGTCCGTGACTTCGCCTGGGCCGCAGGGCCTTTCGCGAAGATCACCAAGACCTCCGGCAAGGGTGTGCGGGTCAACGTCTACTCGGTCAGCGGGATCTCCAGCAGCAACGCCACCTCCATGCTCAACCTGGCCGCCGACGCCGTCGACGTCCACTCCGGACGGTTCGGCGACTACCCGTACGGCGAGCTGGACGCCGTCATCGACAACAACTTCTGGTTCGGCGGCATGGAGTACCCGGGCTTCGTGATGGACCTCGTGTCCACTGTGGCCCTGCCGCACGAGATCGCGCACCAGTGGTTCTACGGCATCGTCGGCGACGACGAGTACAACTCGCCGTGGCTGGACGAGGGCTTCACCGACTACGCCACGGATCTCTACCGCGGCGTGACCGGCGCCGGCTGCTCGATCAGCTGGCAGTCCAGCGCCGAGAAGCTGACCAACTCGATGGCCTACTGGGACGCGCACTCGTCCCGGTACTCCACCGTGGTCTACAACTACGGCAAGTGCACCCTGCACGACCTGCGGCGGCTGATCGGCGACACGGCGATGACCACCCTGCTCAAGTCGTACGCCCAGTCCCACTGGTACGGCGTGTCCACCGTGGCCGAGTTCAAGGCCGCGGCCCAGGCGGCGGCCGGCTCGACCGACCTCACGTCGTTCTGGACCTCGCACCGCGTGGAGGGCTGAGGCGGCCCACTGATGCAGGGAAGGACGCCTTACCCGCGTTCAACGAGGGTAAGGCGTCCTTCCCCGCATGGCGGGGGTCAGCGGGCCGGGTCGATCTGCTGGTGGATCCAGGTGAACACGACGTCCACCCGGGCGACGACCTCCAGGCCGGGCTGCGGGCAGGCCGGGCCGTTGTCCACGATGGCCACCAGCGTGCCGGTCACGTTGTCCTCGGAGACGAAGAACGGGCCGCCGGAGTCGTCGGGGCAGGGGCTGTTCTCCACCGTGCGGGCCACGGTCGGCTCGGCGTCGAGCACGGTGCTGTGCAGCACCTTGACCCGGAACTGGCCGCGCTTGAGGTGGTCGGACGGGGCGACGACGGTCGGCGAGGTGGAGCCCCAGCCGGCGAACTGCAGCGGCAGGCCGACGGCCGGCGGCTTGCTGGCCAGCTCCAGCGGCTTGATGTCGGTCACGGCCTTGTCCAGCCTGACCACGGCCAGGTCGTTGAGCGGGGACTGGCGGACGTCCACCACCGTCGCGCTTTCCCCGCCCGGATCGCTGTCCTTGAGCTTTCCCAGCGTCACGGTCATGTGATATTGGGGCGCGCCGCCGATCCTTACATCATTCACGTCATGAAAGCAATGGCCCGCGGTCACTACCCATTCCGGCGCAATCAGTGAACCGCTGCACGCCCCGCTGCGTATCCCGCCGCCGGGCAGCGGAATGTCCTGCGAGGTGAGTTTCGCGTTGAACGGCAGCACCGCGCTCGGGCCGGGCGGCGGTGTCGTCGTGGTGGCCGTGACGACCTTTGGCTGCTGGGCCGGGCGGTCGGTGCTACCGGTCGTGAGCACGGCATTACGCGGCACGGTCCGTGACGGAGTGCTCACGGTGTATGCGCAGGCGATGCCCGCGCCGAGTACGGCCGCGGCCGCGATGGCCCCCAGGCGCACGGGCGCCGGCCGGCGCGAAAGCGTGCTCATGTCTGGTTGATACGTGCGTGATGGCGAAAAGGTTGCGTGATTCGCGGAATATGCGACCCGGTTCACGGACGAACGTTCCCGAACGGACAACTGCCGGTCGTTAGTGGACGCCGATGTCCACGTCGCGGAATTGTCCCGGGCCGTCCGAAATAAACCCCGGTCCATGGACGAGGACTGGGACAGGTGGCTGGGGCCGTCGTCGCGTACTTCGACCTGAACCGCTACCCCGTCGGCGCCGTGCGCCGGGGCGTGGCCGGCGGGACCGTGATCGTCGACCCGGGCACCGACGAGCAGTGGATCCCGGTGCGGGGCGCCGACGGGACCGGCGACCTGGTGCCGGCCGTGCTGATCATCGACGTGGAGCCGGACTGATGGCGGCGGACCTGTGGCGTCCGGCGTCCTGGCGCGCGATCATGGGCGCATGACCGCGTGGCGGGACGTCGAGCAGGCCGAGCCCGAGTTCGCACGGCGCGTGCGGGCCCTGCTCGACGCGCATCGGCACAAGACCATCGCCACGCTGCGGGCCGACGGCTCGCCACGCATCTCCGGCATCGAGGTCGTGTTCGAGGACGGCGAGCTGGTGTTCGGGTCCATGGCCCGGGCCCGCAAGGGCGCCGACCTGCGGCGGAACCCCCGGTTCGCCCTGCACGGCGCCACCGTCGACCCGGTCGACGGCCAGGAGGCGGCGTGGCCGGGCGAGGCCAAGATCGCCGGCCGGGCCGTGTCGGCCGGGCCGGTCACCGAAGGGCCGGACGGGGACAAGTTCCGGGCCGACATCACCGAGGTCGTGCACACCCACCTGAACGAGGCGGCGACGCTGCTGGTGGTCGAGTGGTGGACGCCGGCCGACGGCCTGCGCCGGATCGAGCGCGAGTAGCCCCACCTGAGTGGCTCATTTCGCCTTTTGCGCCTACGTGAGTGGCTCAGGTGGCGCTTGGCGCGACACGAGCCACTCACGTGCGGGACGGGGGCGTAGCTCAGCGGCGGCGAAACTTCATCAGGTCCGTGTCGGCGAGGCCGGCGGACGGCAGGGCGGTGGGCTCGGTGCGGGACGGGCGCAGGCCGTCGAGGATGAAGCCGAGGGCGCGGCGGTGGAGCTGGGGCCGCTCCTCGCCGCCGAAGGCCATGGCCGCCTGCACGGCCAGCGACAGCACCATCATGTCGCTGGCCTGGAAGTCCTTGCGCAGCACGCCGGCGCGCTTGGCCCGGCGCACCAGCTTGATCAGGTGCACGCCCATCGTCTCGTGGTTGCGCTCCAGCAGCTCGGCCAGCCGGGTCGGGGGAGTGCCGCGAGCCCAGCCCAGCGACTCGGTGTAGCCGCCGGTGGTGAGCTCCCGCAGGCCCCGGTCGGTGGCCAGCTCCAGAGTGGACTGCTCGAAGAACTGGACGAAGCCGTCCCAGACGTCGGTGGCGAGGCTGGCCCGTTCGGCCAGCTTCTCGGTGGCGTGGACGCGGTCGGCGTAGACGTCGTGGATCAGGTCGTCCTTGTTGGCGAACCGCCGGTACACGGTGCCGACACCCACACCGGCGTGCTTGGCCACGTCGGCCAGCGTGGCGCCGAGGCCCTGCGCGGCGAACACCTCGGCCGCGGCCGTGAGCACCCGCTCCAGATTGGTCCGCGCGTCCCGCCGCAGCGGAACCTCATCCGACGACACTCCGGCAGGTTATCGGACCCCGACGACGGAGTTCTCACCCTCGGTGGCCCCGGGAAGGCGGATCGTGACGACGAGACCACCGGTGGGGCGGGGTGTGAGTTCGAGGGCGCCGTCGTGAGCCCGGACGACGCTGTGCACGATGGCCAGCCCGAGACCGACGCCGGCGTGCTCGTCGGTGCGCACCCGTTCCGTGCCGCGCTGGAAGGGTTCGGTCAGGGTCGGCACCAGGTCGGCGGGGAGCGGATGGCCGGTGTTCTCGACCCGGATCACGGCCGCCGAGGGCTGCGATTCGGTGTGCACGGTGACGGTGCCGCCGGCGGCCAGGTTGTGCACGATGGCGTTCTGCACGAGGTTCGTGATCATGCGCAGGATCAGCGCGGCGGAGCCGACAACAGGTGTTGTCGGGCCGGTGACGTCGAGGGTGATCCGGCGTTGTTCGGCCAGCGGGAGCAGCGTCTCGGCGGCCTCCTCGGCGATGAGGGAGAGGTCGACGGGCTCGCGGGCGAAGCTCCCGCCGTCGCTGCGGCTGAGCAGCAACAGGGCCTCGGTGAGGTCGATGGCCCGCGTGTTGACGGTGTGCAGGCGTTCGATGAGCTCGGCCTTGTCCCGCGTGGGGTCGTTGCGGGCGACGTCCAGCAGCGTCCGCGAGATGGCCAGCGGGGTCCGCAGCTCATGGGAGGCGTTGGCCGCGAACCGCTGGTGTTCGGCGACGTGTGATTCGAGTCGTTCGAGCATGGTGTCGAACACGTCGGCGAGCTCGCGGAACTCGTCCTTGCGGCCGGCCAGGCGGATCCGATGGGACAGCGTTCCGTTCGAGGCTTTCCGTGCGGCGTCGGCGATCCGGGTCAGCGGCGCGAGCATCCGGCCGGCCAGCAGCCAGCCGCCCAGGAGGCCGACCACCAGCAGGAAGATCATGGCCACGGCCGCGGCGGGCGTGAAGATCCGCACGAGCAGGTAGCGGTTGGGGTCGATTCCCAGCAGGCCCTTGCTCTTGTCGGGGATGTAGCGCAACAGGAACATCCACACCACGACCAGCAGCGCGGCGCCGGCGATGAGGAGGAACCCGGCGTAGCTGAGGGCGAGTTTCCAGCGGGCGCTGAGCCCAGGGCGCCTAGTCATCGGCGTTGTCGATGCGGTAGCCGACGCCGGGCACCGTGGCGATCAGCCAGGGCTCGCCCAAACGCTTACGCAGCGCGGAAACGGTGATGCGGACGGCGTTGGTGAAGGGATCGGCGTTGTTGTCCCAGGCCCGTTCCAGCAGCTCCTCGGCGCTGACCACACCGCCCTCGGCGGCGACGAGCACTTCGAGCACGGCGAACTGCTTACGCGTCAACGCGACGTAGCGCCCGTCGCGGAAAACCTCACGGCGGAAGGGATCCAGCCGCAGGCCGGCGATCTCGCTCACCGGCGGCCGGGCATGCGCGCGCCGTCGGTCCAGCGCCCGCAGCCGCATGACCAGCTCGCGCAGGTCGAACGGCTTGGTGAGGTAGTCGTCGGCGCCGAGGCCGAAGCCGGAGGCCTTGTCGTCGATCCGGTCGGCCGCGGTCAGCATGAGGATCGGCATGCCGCTGCCGGCGGCGACGATGTGCCGGGCCACCTCGTCGCCGGAGGGGCCGGGGATGTCGCGGTCGAGCACCGCCAGGTCGTAGGAGTTGACGCCGAGCAGCTCCAACGCGGTGTTGCCGTCGCCCGCGATGTCGGCCGCGATCGCCGCCAGCCGGAGGCCGTCCCGGACGGCTTCGGCCAGGTAGGGCTCGTCCTCCACGATCAGCACGCGCATCGACGCAGCCTAGGCCGCCGGGCCTATCGCGGGCGTATGCGTTGCCAACATACGTGCATGCATGTATGAATAACGTCGTGCGACGAACCGCGGAGGAGTCCGCCCGGACCCCGGGCCGCTCTGATGGACGCGGCCCTGTTCGTGTTCGCCGAGACGGGCGTGGCCAACGCCCGGCTGGTGGACATCGCGGCCAGGGCCAACGTGACCAGAGGCGCCGTGTACCACCACTTCGCGGACAAGATGGCGCTGTTCGGGGCCATCCTGGCCGAGTCGTGGGACGCGTTGACGGTGTCGGTGTGGGCCGAACTCGACGGAGAGGGCCCGGTCCGCGAGCGGCTGACCGCGTTCCTCGTGGCCTGGCTGCGTGATCTGCGGGAGAACGAGCGGTTCCGCGCGCTGCTGACGATCACGATGAGCGGCAGCGTGCCGAAGCCGGCCGACATGGACGACGAGATCGAGATCCGGGCCTATCACGACTGGCGCGACCGTCTGGCCCGGCACGTCTCGCCCCACGCGGCGTCGAGCCTGCTGGCCTGGCTGTGCGGCACGGCCATGCTCGCGGCAGCCGACACGGACCTGCTGCCGCCCGCCGATCCCGACGGGGTCGAATCACTGCTCAGGGGGATGCTGTGACCACCACCAAACCCGGAACCACCACCAAGCCCGGCGCCGCCGTCGCGGTCACGACGATCGCGCTCGGCGTCGACATGTTCCTGTACGGCTCGATCGTGCCGATCCTGCCCAGACTGCCGGCGGTCAACGGATCGGCGCTGATCTCCGGCCTGCTGTTCACCGCCTACGCGGCCGCGCTGCTGGTGGCCACGCCGTTCGTCGGCATCTGGGTCGACCGTTTTCTTTTTCTCGGCCGGCGATGCTCGCCGGCCTGGTCGGACTCGCCGTCACGACGGTGTTGTTCGCCGGTGTGGCCGGCGGCAGCCTGGCAGTGCTGCTGATTGCCCGGGTGGCCCAGGGAATGGCCGCCGCGGCGTCCTGGATCGCCGGCCTCGCGCTCATCGCCGCCACGCACGACGCCAGTCGCCGGGGCCGGGTCATGGGTCTGGCCCTGTCGGCCATCGGCATCGGCGTGCTGCTCGGGCCCGGCATCAGCGGTGCGCTGGCCGACGCTTTCGGCACCGCTGCGCCATTCCTGGTCGTGGCCGCGTTGGCCGCCGCCGATGCCGTGGCCCGGTTGGTCCTCATCAAGCCCATGGCGGTGGCGGAAAGCCGTACTCCACTGAGGGCTGTCCTTCGTGGACCCAACGTGCCCCTGCTGGTGCTGTTGACCGCCGTCGGCGCCGGCAGCATCGCCTTCCTGGAACCGATTCTGCCGCTGCACCTGAGCGGTCTCGGCCTCGACTCCACGATGATCGGCCTCGTGTTCAGCGCCGGCGCCCTCGTCGGCGCGATAGGGGCGCCGCTGGCCGGCCTCTGGGCCGACAAGCTGCGCCCCGCCCCGGCCGCCGCCATCGGCGCGGTGGTCGCCGCCGTCGGATTCCTGTTGGCCGGCATGGGATCCACCGTCGTCAGCATCATCGGCGTGCTCATCGTCGACTTCGGCGCCACGCTCGTGCTCGCGCCTACCCTCGTCCTCATCGGTGTGCTGGCCGAGCACTCCAGCCCGCCGGCCTACGGCGCCGCGTACGCCCTCTACAACCTCGCCTACACCACCGGCCTTGCCATCGCGCCCATCGCCTCGGGCACGACGGCCAGGCTGCTCAGCGTGCCGACCGCCACCATCGCGGCCGCGGTCGTCGTCGCCGTGCTGTCGTTGGGAGCCTTCGCTGTGCGGAGCGGGAACGTCAGTGACCGTGGAACGCCTCGGCCAGCCACCACGAGCCGCCGTCCTCGATGATCTTCGCGTCGATCACCAGCGGGGTGTCGCGGGGGCCGTCGAGCCAGTCCTGCACGGGTGTGAGGTCGGCGGCGGTGCGGACGGTGAGGCCGGTGCAGCCGAAGCCGCGGGCGATGGCGGCGATGTCGGTGGGTGGGAAGCGGACGGTGGCGTGGTCGCCGGTGAAGTGGTGCACCTCGGCGCCGTAGGCGGCGTCGTTGTAGACGATCACCACCATCGGCAGGCCAAGGCGGGCCACGGTTTCCAGCTCGCCGGCGGCCATGTGGAAGCCGCCGTCGCCCAGCGCGGCGACGGGCAGCCGGTCGGGGCGGGCGACGGCGGCGCCGATGGCCGTGGCCAGGCCGAGGCCGATGGACTGGAACGCCTGGGTGAAGCAGAACCCGAACTCGTCCGGCACGGACAGATAAGCGCTGGGATAGCCCATGAAGTTGCCGGAGTCGACGGAGACGATCCGCTCCGCCGGCAACATCCGGTCCAGCTCCGACGACAGCGTGCGGGGATCGATGAGCTCCGAAGTGGACTCATCGGCGAAGTCGGCGGCCGACCACCGGGCCCGCGAGGCGATGCGTTCGCGGAGCTCGGGGGAGCGGTAGCCGGTCTTCACGCCGTCCAGGCCGGCCAGCACCGCCCGGGCCGTCATTGCTGAGTCGCCGACCACGCCGACGTCGACGGGTCGGTGCGCGCCGAGGGCGTCCTCGTCCAGATCGACCTGCGCCAGCCGGGCCGAGGGGCCGATCAGCTTGCCCTGCCGAGTGGTCCACCGGTTCAAGGCACAGCCCCAGCCGACCAGCAGATCGGCGTCACGGATCAACTCCGCGGCCAGCGGCGACGAGAAGCCGCCGGAAATGCCCAGCGCCCAAGGGTCTTCGTGAAACAGGCCGTGAGCCACGGCCGACGTCGCCAGCAACGCGCCGCAGGCGTCGGCCAGGGCCCGAATCTCCGCCCCGGCGCCGCGCCCGCCGCGGCCGGCGACGAACACCGGCCGCTCGGCGGCGGCGATCAGGGCCGTCAGCTCCGCGACATCAGGTGTTGTCGGGCGCGGATAGGCCTTCAGCGCGACGGACTTCAGCTCCGCCCCGGTCATCGCCTGCACGTCAACCGGCAGGTTGAGCACGATCGTGCGCCGCTCGAACCGCGCAGTGTGCACGGCGCGAATGGTGTCGACAACAACTGTTGTCGGGTCGGTGATCCGCATCGGGACAGCGCCGACGGACCGGGCCAACGCCTCCTGGTCGATGCGGAAGTTGTTGAGGGGATCGGACTCCGGCGACTCGGCCGTGAGCACGATCATCGGCGTCCGGCTCTTCGCCGCCTCCCCGATCCCCGTGACGGCATTGGTCAGCCCGCACCCCTGGTGCGTCGACACCAGCGTGAGCCGGCCGGTCATCCGCGCGCAGGCATCGGCCGCGGTGGCCGCCGCCCCCTCGTGCCGGGTGGCGTAGAAGGGGACACCGGCGTCCCGCAGGGCGTTCGTGACGTGGAAGTTCCCGCTGCCCACGACCCCGAACACCGGGCCGACGCCCAGGTCCGCCAGCACCCGACCGACGGCCTCGGCGACGATCACGCCCGCTCCACGAACGCGTACACGCGGGCCGGACTGCCCGAGCCGCCGACGATCGGCAGCGGCGACACCACCAGCACCACGCCCGTCGGCGGCAGCTGCGCGAGGTTGCGCAGCTGCGTGAGCCCGCACTTTCCCGCGCCCAGCAAGCGATTGTGGCACGGGAACATCGGCTCCAGCTCCGCCGCCCGCCCCGCGTCCGTGCCGACCGTCTCCACACCGAAGCCGACGATCGGCGCCTCCTCGGCCAGCCACCGCGCGCACTCCGGCGACACGCCCGGGCTGTGTTGGCCGTTGAGGAAGCTCTCCTGGTCGCCCGATCGCGCGTCCCAGCCCGTCCGGTACAGCAGCCAGCCCCCGTCCGGCAGCGGCCCGTGCTCGCGTTCCCACTCCCGCACATCGTCGACGCTCAGCAGGAAGTCCGGATCCTCGGCCACCTTGGCCGACGCGTCCAGCACCACCGCCGGGGCCACCAGCGTGCGCAGCGGGATCTCGTCCACGCTGTCGCCGTCCCGGCCCGACACCCAGTGGTTCGGGGCGTCGACGTGCGTGCCGACGTGCTCGCCGGTGTGGATGTCGTTCCAGTACCAGGCCGGGCCCCGGTCGTCGTAGCGGCTGATCTCCTCCAGCCGGAAGCTCGTCGTGTTCGCGAACGGCGGCGGCAGCTGGAGCACCGGCGTGCTCGCCGACAGCGGCGCGGTGAGGTCCACGACCTCCACGTTCCCACCCGCCAGCGCCGTCACCAGATCGGTCAACACGGCCATGGTCTGCCTCCTTGACTCGGGACCTACCGGATCCTCTCCTAACCTGGCACCCATGACCACCGACAACGGGCAGCCGTTCCGCCGCGCCGTGCAGGCTCCCGTCCGCCGCGCGGCCGACGAGTTCCGCCGGCTCGCCGACGCCCTGGACGCCGCGGCCGCCGAGGTCGAGGTGCTGGATCGGGGTCTCGGGCCGCATCCCGCCGCCGACCTGGCCCGCACCGTCGTCCAGCAGATCCAGGCCGTCGGCGCGCAGGTCGACTACGGCACCCTGCTGCGGGCCGCCGCCGACCTCGACGCCGTCCTCATGGGCGCCCCGCTG
>NZ_KK037166.1:1219859-1249083 GCF_000568255.1 Kutzneria sp. 744 | reverse complement strand
CGAGCAGGAGTACCGCCGCGCCGCCCAGATCATCGTCGCCCTCCGCAGCACCGGCGTCGACGTCACGGTGATGCGCCCCCTGCTGGAGTACGCGAAGAAGGACACCGGGCGGTAGGCCGTTCGGCTGGTGTCGGGCGTCCATTCGGGCGGTCGATGCGCGTCGGGCTGGTGGGCCGTCGGCCGGGTGCCCTAGCACTGTGTAGACGACAGGCAGGTCGCGCGGCGAGTGAGGACGGGCCCACATGGTCGACATGGCGGCTGTGGAAGCGCTTATGTGGCAAGGCGATCCGCTCGCCGACGGGGTGATCGCGGACCTTGTCGCGACGGGGCGGGTCGAGGCCGTGAACGAGGTCCTGGCCCACCTGCGGGACAACGATCAGCCCATTCCGGAGAATCTGCCCGAGTCGGTGCGGGCCTATCTGGTCGCCACGGACGACCCGCCGCCGTGGGCCGACCTCGACCGTGTGGCGGAGGCGTACGAGTTCTTCGTGGACGACGGGGTGCACGTCGCCTCGGTGCTGTCGTTCGGCGCGATGGTCAACTGCTACGCCCAGCCGCGGCCGTCGCGGGTGCTGGCGTTGACGCATCGGCTCAACCAACCGCACCGGCGGCTGTCGGAGACGTCGCAGTTCGTGCTGAACATGATGGGGCGGCAGCCGTTCGGCGCCGGCGGCTCGTTCGTGCCGACGGTCCAGAAGACGCGCCTGATCCACGCCGCCGTGCGGCACTTCATCACGAGCTCGGGCCGCTGGGATGTCGAGGCGGAGGGGGTTCCGGTGTGCCAGCAGGACATGCTGGGCGCCCTGCTGATCTTCTCGGTGCAGGTGGTCGACGGCATGCGCCGCATCGGGATCTCCGTGACCGAGCACGAGGCCGCGAGCTACTACTACGTCTGGCGGGTGACGGGCGCGATGCTCGGCATTCCCGTCGAGGCCATGCCCGAGTCGATCGACGAGGCACGGGAGCTCAACGCCGTGATCGTCGGGTCCACCTACGGGCCGTCGGCCGAAGGCGTTGCCCTTACTCGGAACCTCATCCGGCTGTACGAGGACATGGTGCCGGGCAAGGCCTTCGACGGTGTCGTGTCGGCAATGGTCCGCCAGACGGTCGATCCCCAGGTCGCCGACTGGATGGAGGTCCCGAACTCGCGGACCTGGAACCGGGCGGTGCGCGCCGGCACCTGGCTGATGCGTGTCCTCGAACGCGCCGAGGACCGCAGCAGGGTGGCGACGTCCATTTTGGACAAAGCCGGCAGCCTGCTGCTGGGCGGCAGCGTCCGCACGCTCACCAACGGCCAGTCGACCGCCCTGAACATCCCGGCCGACCTGCGTGAGAAATGGCTGGATGCCGGCGTCTGCCCCGTCAGCCCGAGCTCTCGTCCAGGCGCAGCGTCGAGGTGATCCGGTAGCGGTCGCCCCGGTAGACCGAGTGCGTGACCTCGACGACGCGGCCGGTGGTGTCGCGGGTTGTGCGTTCGATCTGCAACAGCGGCGAATACACCGGCACGTCAAGGAGTTCGGCCTGCTCGGGGTTGGTGAAGGAGGGCTCGATGCTCTGCACGGCCTCGGCCACGCGGATCCCGAACCGGTCACGGAGCAGGTGGTAGAAGTTGCCGGTCTCCATGTCGGCGGCCTGCAGCCCGGGCACGAGGTCGGCCGGCAGTTCCAGGTGCTCGATGGCGATGGGCTCGTCGTCGACGAGGCGGACCCGGGTGACGCGGAGGGCGGGGTCGCCGGGCGAGAGTTCGAGCCGGGCGGCGACCGGCGGCAGGGCGGGGGAGACGGCGAAGGAGACGACCCGGCTCGTCCACTCGCCCTCGGCCGGGGGAACGGCCATGCCGTTGCCGGCGAGCTCCTGGGTGACCTTGTTCGGACTGGTGAACGTGCCGCGACCCCGCTGCCGCACCAGGAAGCCGTCCCGGGTGAGGTCGTCGAGGGCGGCGCGGACGGTGGGCCGGGACACGCCGAGCTGCTGGGCGAGCTCCCGCTCGGACGCCAGGCCGGTGCCGGGGCGGGTGTTCTCGATCAGCCCGAGGATGTGCCGGCGGACGACATCCCGCTTGGGCGAGGGCTTGTACGGCTCAGCGGTCACGGCGTCGTCTCTGCGCAGGTGGTCGGAAGGGCGTTGAGGGCGTCGAGCAGGTCCATGTGCACGGCCAGCCGGCGCCGGAACTCATCGTAGTCGGGGGCGGTGGTCCGCCACGCGGTGTCGGCGAACGCGCAGAGCCGGGGGAAGGCGAGCCGCCGGACGTGGTCGGGCGTGGGGGCGAGCTCGGTCCACAGCTGGGCCTGCGCGCCGAGCACCCCGGGCCGGGACCCGGCGGCCACCGGCAGCCCGCCGGCCAGCGGATCGAACCCGTACACGTCGGCCACGGTGGTGACGATGCCGGAGTGCCCGGCCGGCTCCTCGGGCCGGTAGTCGAGGTAGGTGGAGCGGTGCGGGGCCATGATCACCTGGTGGCCGTCCGCAATGGCCGACGCCCCGTGGGCGGCGTCCCGCCACGCGGTGACGACCGTGCCGGCCGGCATGCCGCCCGCGTGCTGGCCGGTCTCGGCCCAGCAGACGGCGGTCCGCCCGAGTTCACGGAGCGTGTCGGCCATCTGCCCGAGGAACCAGCCGTGCAGCCGGCCGGGGTCGTCGAACCCCAGCTCCGCAGCCCGAGCCAGTGCGGAAGGGGCGTTGGACCACTGCGTCGTCGGGCACTCGTCGCCGCCGATGTGCACGTACGGCGCGGGAAAGACGTTGGCGACCTGCCGCAGCACGTCCCGGCAGAAGGCGAGCGCGGTGTCGTGCACGCCGAGGATGTCCTCGCTGATGCCCCAACTCGTCCACACCTGCAGCCGCCGCTCGGGGAAGTTGCCCAGCTCGGGATACGCCGCCAGCGCCGCCCGCACGTGTCCGGGCATCTCGATCTCCGGCACGATCATCACGCCTCGGGCCGCCGCGCAGCGCACCAGCTCCCGCAGCTCGGCCTGGGTGTAGTAGCCGCCGTGGGGCATGCCGTCGAACTCGCCGCTGCCGGCGGGGCCGATCATGCTCTCCGGCCGCCACGCGCCGACGTCGACCAGCCGTGGCCAGCCGGCGATCTCCATGCGCCAGCCCTGGTCGTCGGTGAGATGCAGGTGCAGCACGTTCAGCTTGTGCAGCGCCATCACGTCCACGAACTGGTGCAGGAACTCCAGCGGCATGTGGTGCCGGGCCACGTCGAGCAGCACACCCCGCCACGGCAGCCTCGGCGCGTCCCGGATCCGTAGGCAGGGCAGGCGATTACCGCTCACGAGGCTGCGCAGCGTCTGGACACCGTGCAGCAGGCCGGTTTCCGTGGTCGCGGTCAGGTGCACCTGCTGCGGCCGGATGTCCAGCTGGTAGCCCTCGGGACCGGGGCCTCGGCTGGCGAGTTCGAGCCAGATCGACGGTGCGGAGCCGTTTGCGCCGCGCAGCCCGAGGTAGCCGGCCAGCAGCTCGCCGGCCCGCTCGGCGCCGGGAGCGCAGCTGATCCGCCGCCCGGGGTGCAGCGGGAAGGCGCCCGGTCGCGGTTCGACGTGGTGGGGACTGGGGATGATCATCGGTTAGCCCTTCACCGCCCCGGCGGTCATGCCCTCGACCAGTCGGCGCTGCACCAGGGCGAAGAACACGACCACCGGCAGCGCGAACAGGGTGGAGGCGGCGATCAGGCCGCCGTAGTCGGTGCCGGTGCTCGTGCTGAACGACACCAGCCACACCGGCAGCGTGTAGCCCGACTGGTCCTTCATGATCACGTACGCGAACAGGAAGTCGTTCCAGGCCGTGATGAACGCGAACACGCTGGTGGCGATGATGCCCGGCAGCACGAGCGGCAACAGGATGCGTCGGATCACGGTGCCGCGGCTGGCGCCGTCGACCATGGCGGCCTCCTCCAGTTCGACCGGAATGCCTTGCAGGAAGCCACGCAGCGTCCAGATGGTGAACGGCAGCACCAAGGCCACGTAGGTGAGTCCCAGCCCCAGGAACGTGTCCAGCAGGTGCACGGACTTCAGGCTCAGGAACAACGGGATCACCAGCGCCGGCACGGGCACCATCTGCACGACTAGGACGCCGATGAGGAAGCCGCGCCGGCCGGGGAATCGGAACCGGGTCAGCGCCGTGGCGGCCAGGAACGCGACGGCGATGGCCGTGACAACAACTGTTGTCGTGATCAGGACGCTGTTGCCGAGGTCGCGCAGGAAGCCCGACTTCGTCACGGCATCGACGAAGTTGTCCAGCGTGAACGGGAACGGCAGGAACCGCGGCGTGGCGCTGAGGATGTCCCCGTACGGCTTGAACGCCGTGGTGACCATCCAGTACACCGGGAACAGCCACACCACACAGAACAGCGTCGCCGCCGTGTTGCGAGCAATCCTCACAGTGCCTCCCCGGAGCGGACGAGCCGCCGCACGTACACCGCGGTCATGGCCACCAGCAGCACCACCGAGACCACGGCGATCGCGCCGCCCTGGCCGAACGAGTTCTTGCTGAACGCCGTGGTGAACGTCCAGATGCCCAGCGTTGTCGTCTGCCCGCCCGGGCCGCCCTGGGTGAGGATCCAGATCTGGTTGAACACGGTGAAGTCCCAGATCACCGACAGGATCGTGACCAGGCCCAGAATCGGGCGCAGGAACGGCAACGTGATCGTCGTGAAGGCCCGGACGGGCCCGGCCCCGTCGATCGCCGCGGCTTCGTAGTAGGAGCGGGGAATCTGGGTCAGGCCGGCGTGCAGGGTCAGCGCCACGAACGGCACCGACTGCCACACCACCAGCAGCCACACCAGGGCGAACGCCGAGAAGGCCGAGGTGGTCCAGTCCCGCTGGGTGAGGTCGCCGAACACGCCGACGCGGGTGAGCAGCCAGTTCACCACGCCGTACACCGGCTGGAACAGCCACTGCCACACCAGCGTGGACGCCACGTTGGGGATGGCCCAGGCGGCGATCAGCGCGAACATCACCGCCACCCGCATCCGCCGGCCCAGGCCGCCCATCAGCAGCGCGACGCCCAGCCCGATGACGAGTGTGCCGATCACCAGCGCCGCGCAGAAACCGATGCTGCGCACCAGAACCGGGCCCAGATCGGGGGATTGCAGCACCGTCAGGTAGTTGGCCAGACCGGCCCAGCCGACGGCGCCGGTGAACAGTGACCGCAACCCGTAGTCCTGCAACGAGATCAGCACCAGCCGGACCAGCGGATAACCCAGCACCAGGGCCAGCACGGCCGCCGCAGGCGCCAACAACCCGTACGGCAGAAGAAGGTGTCGCCGGCGCCGGGGCGGTGGTTCGGCGCCGGCGACGGTCGCCGCTGCTGCCGGCGGCGACGTCTGGAGGGTGCTCATGCCGCGTTCAGGGCCTGGTCGAGGTGCGCGTCGAAGTTGCGGGCGGCGTCGGCGGTCGACTTGCGGCCGGTGGCGATGTCGGCGAAGAACGTGTTGATCGACTTGTCGCTCTCCACGGTCGCCCAGCCCGGCGTGGCCGGTGTGCTGCCGGAGGACTTGGCGGCGGCGAAGAACGCTGCGTTCAGCGGCGGCAGTGACGGCGTCACCTGGTCGATGATCTGCGTGGACACCGGCGTCCAGCCGTCGATGCCGGCGATCGCCGCCTTCTGCACGGCCGGATCGGCGGCGGTCTTCAGGTACTGCGTCGCCAGGTCCTGGTGGCGGGACTTGGCCGCGACGCCGAGATCGGAGCCGCCGAGGAACACCGGCTGCGTCTTTCCGTTGGTGGCACTGGGGAACGGGAAGGTGCCGATGTCGTCCTTGATGGACGGGTTGTCCTTGAGCACGGTGTTCACGCTCGTGTCGAGAATGGCCGAGGTCGCGCCCTGGGCGAACATCGCCGCCTGGTCCGGGGCCTTGGTGTCCACGTTGCGCGAGGCCGCCCCGGAGTAGGCGTTCTGGAACTGCTGCCACGCCTTGAGACCCTGTTGTGCGGCCGGCTTCTCCAGCGCGCCCGTCCACTTGCCACCGTCCTGTGTGGCCAGTTGGCCGCCCGCGTCCCATACGAACTGCAGGGCCCCGTACCAGTACTGGCCCGGGAAGTTGAAGGCGGCGAACGCCGGGTCGGGATTGGCCGCCCTGACCTTGTCCAGGTCGGCCGTCAGCTCGGCCAAGGTGGTGGGCGGCGTGGTGACGCCGGCCTTGGCCCACAACGACTTCCGATAGATGACCGCCCGGTTGCCGGCGAACAGCGGGGCCGCGTAGATCCGGCCGTCCACGGTCGCCGGGCCGGACAGCCCCGGCAACCAGTCCTGGCCGGCGGCCAACTCGGCCTTGTGGTCGGTCAGGTCGGCCAGGGCCCCGTTGGCCGCGAACAGGGGCACGTCGGTGTTGCCGATCTCCAGCACGTCCGGGGTGCTGTCCTGGGCCAGCGCCGTGCTGATCTTGGTGTTGATGTTGTCCCACTCCTGGACCTGCACGGTCACCGTGGCCCCGGTGGCCTTCTCGAAGGCGGCGTTGATCGCGGCGACGGCCTTGTCGCTGAGATCGCCGTCCATCAGCCACACGGTGATGGCCTTGTGCTGCGAGGTGACGGCCGGTCCGGCGCCGCACGCGGCGGTGAGGGCGACGGCGGCCATGGCTAAGGCGGCGAGGCTTCGTCTGGACATGGCGTCAGAGCGTGATGGTTGACCATTGGTCATGTCAAGACTCTTGACAGTCGGCCGAGCTGGGATCACCGTGTACGGCATCCGACTTACCAATGGTCAGTCGGTGTCGACGAGGCCGCCACGCGTCGTTCGACCGAGGAGAGCCCGATGGACCACACCCCTGCCCGGCCCCGGGGCCGCCGCCGTGCCGCGATCGCCGCCACCGCGGCGGTGTGCGCGGCGGCCAGCCTCTACGCCATCCATCCCGCGCTGGGCGCGACGCCCGCGCTCAGCGTGCAGTACAAGACCTCGACACCGGCCAGCGCCGGTGAGGCCGAACCCTGGTTCAAGATCGTCAACACCGGGTCGGCGTCGCTGGCCCTGAACCAGGTCACCCTGCGCTACTACTTCACCGCCGACACCGGCGGCTCCTACGTGTTCGCCTGCGCCTGGGCCGTCGTCGGCTGCGGCACCATCAGCGGCACCGTCGGCGCGCTGGCCACACCGACCGCGACCGCCGACCACTACCTCCAGGTCAGCTTCACCGGCGGCTCGATCGCCCCCGGCGCCGACAGCGGCGACATCCAGCTGCGGCTGTACCGGGCCGACTGGCAGAACGTCAATCAGGCCAACGACTATTCATTCAACGGCGCCGACACCAACTACGCCGTCAACACGAACGTCGCCGCCTACGTCAACGGCGCCCTGGCCTTCGGCGCCGCCCCCGCCGGCGGGGCCCCGACGACCACGACAACAACTGTTGTCAACCCCGGCGGCGCCACGCTGTTCGACGACTTCCACTACAGCGGCTCGTCCGACCCGGCGCTGGCCGCCCACGGCTGGAGTGTGCGGACCGGCAGCGGCGGCCCCGGCATCGCCGACACCTGGTCGGCCGACGCGATCAGCTTCCCGTCCGACTCGACGGCGACCGGCGGCAAAGTCATGCAGCTGGAGGCCAGGACCGACGGCACCGCCGCGAACACCACCCAGGCCGAGATCGACACCGCGCAGCGCAAGTTCGAGGAAGGCACCTACGCCGCTCGGGTGTACTTCACCGACGCGCCGACCAGCGGCCAGAACGGCGACCACGTCAACGAGACCTTCTACACCATCACCCCGGACGAGCCGCTCTACAGCGAGCTGGACAACGAGTACCTGCCCAACGGCGGGTGGGGCGCGCCCGGCCCGACGCTCTACACCACCACCTGGTACAGCGCCGACGCCATGGACCGCGTCACGCACAACGTGCTGTCCAGCCTCAAGGGCTGGCACACGCTGGTGATGACCGTCGCCAACGGCACCGTCACGTACTATGTGGACGGTCAGGTCTACTTCACCAGCAACGGGAAGTACTACCCGCGCGACAAGATGACCATCGACTTCAACGAGTGGTTCATCGACCTGCCGTTCACCGGCCAGCGCACCTGGGACCAGAAGGTCAACTGGGTGTACTTCAACGCCGGCGCGCTGAGCCCGGCCCAGGTGAACAGCGCCGTCGCCGGCTACTACGCCGCCGGCACGCACTTCACCGACACCGTCCCCAACTGAGCGATCCGCCCCCGCCCGAACGGGCGGGGGCGGCCTAATTCGATTGACCACGCTCGTTCGGGCGCGCTGTCATGGCCGGTATGACCACCGAGCAGTTGCCGGAGCACGTCCGCGCCAATCGCGAGTACTGGGACGGCATGGCCGACCAGTGGGTCGCCGCTGGCGAACGCTCGTGGGCGCTCAACGAGGTGACCTGGGGCGTGTTCAGCGTCCCGCAGGCCGAGGTCCCGCTGCTGCCGGACGACGTCAACGGCCTGGACACCATCGAACTCGGCTGCGGCACCGGCTACGTGAGTTCGTGGCTGGCCCGGCGCGGCGCTCGACCCGTGGGCATCGACAACTCCTCGGAGCAGCTCAGGACCGCCCGCCGGTTGCAGCAGGAGCACGGTCTCGATTTCCCGCTGCTGCACGGCAATGCCGAGCAAGTGCCGTACCCGGACCAGTTCTTCGACCTGGCCGTCAGTGAGTACGGGGCGGCGATCTGGTGCGACCCGTACCGGTGGATCCCGGAGGCGGCCCGGCTGCTGCGGCCCGGCGGGCGCCTCGCTTTCCTCGGCAACAGCGTGGTTTGCATGCTGTGTGCCCCGGAGGACGAGAGCGAGAAGTCCACCGAGCGGATGCTGCGCCCCCAGCGGGACATGCACCGCTTCACCTGGGACGACGGCGGCGTCGAGTTCCACCTCGGCCACGGCGACATGATCCGTCTGTTGCGCGCCAACGGTTTCGAGGTCGAGGACCTGATCGAGATCTTCGCCCCCGAGGGCGCCCCCGACTCGTCCTTCCACTACGCCCCGGCCGACTGGTCGCGGCAGTGGCCGGTCGAGGAGGTCTGGAAGGCCCGCAAGGTCAGCTGATCAGCCCGGACGTCAGCAGCACCAGGCCGAGCGAGCACGCCGCGACCACCACCAGCCCGAGTGCGGCCACGATCGGCGGCCGCACCCCGCCGCGGGCCGGCTCGCGCAGGTCGAAGTTCAGGCCGACGCCGGCGAAGCACAACAGGAAAGCCTACTTCGACAGGTTGCCGAGGCTGGTCGCCTCAGCCTTGCTGACCAGGCCGAGGGCGCAGCCGGAGTCCTCGTCGTCGGCGTCGATCGCCCCGCGCCCGGCGATGATCGCCGACACGCCGCAGATGGACGTGCCGATGGCCAGCAACGTGGACAGCCTGGCGTTGAGCCCGAAAGCCTTGCCCACCAACAGGATGACGATGGTGGCCACGGCCATGTCGATCGCGATGACGCCGAGGCTGAAGCCGCCCAGTCGGGCCAGGTCGCCCAGCACGAGGCGGGCCCCGAGCAGCACGATGCCGGTCTTGAGCCAGAACCCGTAGCTGGCCACGCCCGGGCGGAACAGCGCCGGCAGGCCGATCACGATCGCCCACAGCGCGTACTCGATGTCCGGCCGGGCCGTGCCGGTGGCCTTGCCCAGGCTGCGCAAGCCGTTTCGAAAATCAGCCGATGAAGTCGATCAGGACCCGGTAGACCTCCTGCCGATCGATCTCGTGGAGGACGTTGTGCCGGTCCAGCGGGAACGTCACCAGGCGCGCGTCCTTCAGCCGGCGGGCCGCCTCACGGGCGCCGGCGACCGGGGCCAGGTCGTCGTCCTCGCCGTGGAGGAGCAGCACGGGCATGGTCAGTGTCGGGATGGCCGCCGCCAGCCGGGGAGCGGCCTCGGCCAGGGCCATCAGGGTCTGCGGGCGCAGGCCGCCCTGCCAGGTCAGGGGGTCTTCGCGGACGTACTGGGCGTACTGCGTGTTGCGGGTCAGCTCACCTGGGTCCTTGCGAAGGTCCATCGGGTCGATCCCGCTGGCCAGCAGCTCCACCAGGCCTCCCGGCGCGTCCGTCACGACAATCGACGCCCCCGCCAGCACCACCTTCGCCGGCCGTGCCTCCCGCTCCGCCGCCAGCAGCGTCGCCACCGACGCCCCGAGCGAGTGCCCCACCAGCACCAGCGGCAGCTCCGGATGCTCCGCTCGGGCCAATCCGCACAGCTGCTCCGCGTCGTCCAACAGGTTGTCCACCCGCTCGATCAGCACCCGCTCGCCCTCGCTGCGCCCGTGCCCCGCGTGATCCGCGGCCCACACCGCCATCCCCGCCGCGGTCAGCGCGTCGACCATCGGCCCGTACGAGCCGATGTGCTCGCCCAGCCCGTGCAGGAACACCACCAGCGCCCTCGGCTCCGCCGGCACCCAGTGTCCATAGTGGATTTTCCCGGTGGCCCCGTCGAAGACCGTCTGATCATCCGTCACGAGGGATCAGTGGACCAGCACGGCCTCGTGTGGTCAACGGCCTCTACTGGTCCGTGTGCTCGGCCAGTCTCCGGTCGTACACCCGCTGCACCTCCGCCAGGCGACTGGGCGACTCCTTCGCCTTGCGCCCGGTGCCGACCTCGGCCACCGAATGCAGGGCCACCGTGAAGCTGGGCCCGAAAACCTCGTCGACGTCAACCTTCTGAAGGTCCTCGCTGCCGGCCTCGACCTCGAACAACCGCTGGCCGACCGGCCCCTGGAGTACCAGGGTGCGCCGGTTCCGCGACGGGCCAACCAGCTGGCGCTGGCCGGTCGGCCTCGGCGGGGCACCTCCTGACGTCCGGACCGCCCGAGGAAGTCGCCGCGCTGGAGGCCGCCCGCGCCGAGCACGCCGGGCGCTGGACTCGTCGCTCGACGTCGTCGGACTAGCGGGCTCAGCGCCGGCGGAGCAACAGGATCACGAGCACCAGCACGCCGACGCCGCCGGCCGCGATGACCGCGGCGGGGACCTTGCGGGCCCGGTCCAGCTTGCCGTGCAGGAGGGTGATCGTGTCGACCACTCCTCGCGCTTACACCCGCTGGTGTCGCAACACTATGGACCGGTGTTGTGTTTGTCAGTTGGTGACGCCCGCTGTATAGTTAACCAGATATTCGTGTAGTGTCGTGCTCCTCTTGAACATGCAGGGATGGGTAGCTCTTTGTGGGCTAGTTTGCGGTCCGCTCAACTCATATCCTCGTCGACCACAAATCACGTAGATCCGGTTGTTATTATTATAATTGGAATGACTCGCGAATCTTTTATAGATACAGCGCAGTGGCGCAGGATGATTGCTACGGCAGAACGGCAAGGGCGGACAGCCAGGCCGGCAGCACCAGGGCGAGCGCGATGATGGCGCACGCGATGAGGGCGCAGAGGCCGAGGAAGCCGAACAGGGCGGCGCCGACGAGGACGCCGACCCCGACACCGGCGGCGCGGGCCTTGGTCTTGACCTCGACGACGGCGAGGGCCGCCTCGTCGCGAACGAGGGTCGACAACTGCTCGGTCAGACGGCCCAACAACTGGCCGGTCGAGGCTTCGTCCTGAGGCATGGGTTCCTCCCAGCGTGACAGTTACTGCCGGGGGACTACCCGCCGGTCAGCGTCGCGACACACCCGGCATGTCACCGACGGGGCTCCAACCGAACGGGATACCCCGGCCGCGGGCCGGTCAAACGGCTACGCCCATCGGGGGACAGTCGCGTTTACCGCAGGCCCGCAGCGGAAATGTCCATTACGGGACGCGGCTGCGACCGATCGGAGTCACCAGCGGGACCGGATCTCCCTACCACTGCGGAAGGGTGCTGCGATGAGACGCCGAGTGCTGGTGGTCCGCCTCGACGGCGAGAGCGAGGTTCTCGTGTCGGGGCCGGCGGTGCGTGCCGCCGCCCAGGCCAACGAGGTCACGTTCCTGTGCGGCCCGAGGGGAGAGCAGGCGGCCCGGCTGCTGCCCGGCGTGGGCGACGTGGTGACGTGGAGCTGCCCGTGGGTCGAGCCGACCCCGTCCGATGTGGACCGTCGTGATGTCGAGTCCGTTCGCAAGACGCTGCAGCGCCGGGGATTCGACATGGCGCTGATCCTGACCTCCGACCATCAGTCGCCGTTGCCGACGGCGTTGCTGCTGCGCCTGGCCGGAGTGCCGTGGATCGCGGCGGTGTCGGACGACCATCCGGGTTCCCTGGTGGACGTCTGTCTGCGGCCTGGTGTCGAGGTGGACGAGGACATGCCGGAGCCCGAACGCGCCCTGAGCGTGGCCAGGGCGGCCGGCTTCGCGTTGGATCCGGCCGACGAAGGCCGACTGGCCGTGCGCCCGCTGCCGAAAAGCCTGGTGCGCAAGGGACCCTACGTGGTGCTGCATCCTGGCGCCTCGGCCCCGTCACAGGCGTGGTCGCCGCAGCGGTGCGCCGAGGCGGTGGACGAACTGAGCCGTCGGGGCCATCAGGTCGTCGTCACCGGCGCGGACGACGAACGAGCCCTGACCGCGCGCGTCGCCGGTAACTACGGACTCGATCTCGGTGGTCGGATGAACCTCCCACAGCTCGCGGCGACCATCGCCGGGGCCGATGCCCTCGTGGTCGGCAACGCCGGCCCGGCGCACCTGGCCGCGGCCGTCGGCACGCCGGTGGTCTCGCTGTTCTCGCCGGTCGTCCCGGCACGGCGATGGGCGCCGTATCGCGTGCCGTATGTGCTGCTAGGTGACCAGGATTCGCCATGCCGCGACACACGGGCCCGGATCTGCCCGCTCGCCGGGCACCCGTGCCTGAACAACGTCACCGCCACCGAGGTCGCCGACGCCGTGGAGGCGATGCAGGGGGTTCGTGCATGAGCGAACGCGCCGTGCTGCCGCCGCGCGCCTGGATCGCACCCGATCGCCGGCTGCGCATCCTGGTGTGGCCCGTGCACGCGACGTGGATGTCGGCCTTCGTCGCCGGCCGGCACGACTACGTCATCCCGACGAGCGCGCAAGGGGTCGCTGAACCGTCCGAAGTGGACGTCGTCGTGCTGCAAAGACCAGAGGACCTCGCCGAGGCCCCGAAATGGGTCGCCAACGACCCGCCGATGATCTACGTCGAACACAACACCCCAGACGCAAAGCCGCATCCGGTGGCCGACCGCACGGACATCCGCCTGGTCCACGTCACCCACTTCAACGAGGTGATGTGGGACTCCGGCCGCGCCCCGACAACCGTGATCGAGCACGGCGTTGCGGACCTCGGCCACCGCTACACCGGAGAGCTGCCGCGGGCGGCCACCGTGATCGAGGAACCCTTACGCCAGGCCAGAATCACCGGCACCGACCTGCTGTCCAGGTTCGCGCCGGTCGACGTGTTCGGTGTCCGCGGCGACGGTCTCGACCTCCCGGGCGTGCGGCCGCAGGGCGATCTCCGGCCCGACCAGCTGCACGCCGAGCTGGCCCGTCGCCGCGTGTACGTCCATCCGCCGCGCTGGACCTCGTTGGGGCTGCCTCTGATCGAGGCCATGCACCTGGGCATGCCGGTCGTGGTGCTCGCGGCGACGGAGGCGATCGAGGCCGTGCCGTCCGACGCCGGCGTCGTCTCGACCCGGGTCGATGTGCTGGCCGACGCCGCCCGGGAGCTGATCAACGCCCCCGACCTGGCGGCCGAGCTGGGAAAGCAGGCCCGCCAGGCGGCGCTGACCCGATACGGACTGGACGCCTTCCTGCGGGACTGGGATTGGCTGCTGGCCGAGACGGTGGGCCCGGGCTAGTTTCCGTTGCCCGACAACCGGGACAGCGCGGCGGCGGACGGCACCCTGTCGTGGGACGCGACAACACTTGTTGTCGTGACCGTCCGGACCCGGGCCGGGGTGACCGGCCTCGGCCACACCTACGGCCACGAGTGCCTGACGGTGCTGATCGACGGCCTGCTGGCGCCGCGAGTCATGGGCATCGACGTGCGGGAGACCGGCTCGGCCTGGGAGGCGATGCGGTCGGCGATCCGCAACCTGGGCCGCCCCGGCCTGTGCTCGATGGCGATGGCCGCCGTCGACATGGCGTTGTGGGACGCCAAGGCCCGTACCCTCGACGTGCCGCTGCACCGGCTGCTCGGCGGCAGCCGGACCGAAGTCCCGGTCTACGGCTCCGGCGGCTTCACGACCTACTCCCGCGACGACCTGGTCCGGCAGCTGGCCGGTTGGGTCGAGCAGGGCATCCCGCGGGTCAAGATGAAGATCGGCATCTCGCCTCAGGACGACCTCGACCGGGTCTGCGCCGTCCGCGAGGCGATCGGCGCCGAACCCGAGCTCTACGTGGACGCCAACGGGGCGTACGACCGGGTCACCGCGCTGCGGCTGGGTCAGCGGCTGGTCGAGCGGGCCGACGTGACGTGGTTCGAGGAGCCGGTCAGCTCCGACGACCTGTCCGGGCTGGCGAGCCTGGCCCGTGACCTGCCGTTGGACGTGACCGCGGGGGAGTACGGCTACCACCTGGGGTACTTCCAGGACATGGCGCCGTGCGTGGACGTGCTCCAGGCGGACATCACCCGCTGTGCCGGCATCACCGAATGGCTGCGGGTCACCTCGGCGGTGACGAAGCCGATGTCCGCCCACTGCGCCCCGTCGGCCCACGTGCACACGGCGACGGTTCCGCCGCATCTGCGGCATCTGGAGTACTTCCACGACCACGTGCGCATCGAGCGGATGGTGTTCGACGGCGTGCTCGAACCGGTCCAGGGCTGTCTGATCCCGGCCGAGACACCCGGCAACGGGCTGGTGTTCAAGGAGGCCGACGCGAAGCGATTCCGGGTGCGATGAGCGGGTATCCGTCCGCTGTGGACGGATTGGACTGCACGCCGCACGTGCTACGCGAGTACGCGCTTGTGGCCGACGGTGAACGTGGCGCGCTGATCGACCCGCAAGGCTGTGTGGCGTGGATGTGCGCGCCGAGGTGGCACGACGACGCCGTGTTCGGTGCGCTGATCGGCGGCGGCGGGCACTACCAGGTGGCGCCGGCCGACCCGTGGCACGTGTGGGGCGGCTACTACGAGCCCGGCACCCTGATCTGGCACAGTCGGTGGAGCACGCGGGACACCATCGTGGAGTGCCGGGAAGCGCTGGCCCTCCCGGCCGACCCCCACCGCGCGGTGCTGCTCCGACGGGTGTTGGCCAGTGATGATCCGGTCGACATGCGGGTTCGCTGCCGGCCCGGGGCCGACTTCGGCCGGGCCGAGGTGCACGACGTGCGACGTGACGGCGCGGTGTGGACCATGCGCAGCGGTCCACTGTGGATCCGTTGGAGCGGGGCCGCGGACGGGCAGGTGCGGGTGGATGCCGGGCGGCATCACGACTTCGTGCTGGAGGTGTCCGACCGGCCGTTCAACGGGCCGCCGCCGGATCCGGAATTGTGCTGGCAGGAAACCGAACACGGTTGGCGGCAGGCGGTGCCGGACTGTGTGAACACCCTCGTGCCGCAGGACACCAGGCATGCCTACGCCGTCCTGACCGGACTGACCGCCGGCTCTGGAGGCATGGTCGCCGCCGCCACGACGTCGTTGCCGGAGCGGGCAAAGCTCGGCGGCGACTACGACTACCGGTATGCCTGGATCCGCGACCAGTGCTACGTCGGAGAGGCCGTCGCCGCCCACCAACCGCACTGCCTGATGGACGACGCCGTCCGCTTCGTCGCCGAACGGCTGATCGAGGACGGCCCCGACCTCAAGCCGGCGTACACCGTGACCGGCGGGCAGATCCCGGACCAGCGCGAACTCGACCTCCCGGGCTATCCCGGCGGAACCGACCGCATCGGCAACCGCGTGCGCCACCAGTTCCAGCTGGACGCCTTCGGCGAGGCGCTGCTGCTGTTCGCCGCGGCTGCCGAGCATGACCACCTGACCGCCGACGCCGAGCGGGCGCTGGGGATCGCCGTCGACGCCATCGAGCGGGAGTGGCGCAAGACCGAGGCCGGGGTGTGGGAGTTGGAGGAGCGGTCCTGGACGCATTCCAACCTGACCTGCGTCGCCGGCCTGCGTCGCACCGCCCGGTTCACGATGACGAACCGTTGCACGACCTTGGCCGACGCCATTCTGGCCGAGACGACGCGGACCTCGTTGCACCCCGGCGGCCGCTGGCAGCGGTCCACCAAGGACGATTCCGTCGACGCTTCGCTACTGCTGCCGGCGATCCGCGGTGCGGTGCCGGCCGACGACCCGCGCAGCGTGGCCACCGTGCGGGCCGTGCGGGAGGACCTTGGCCGCGACGGCTACGTCTACCGCTTCCGGCACGACGACCGTCAGCTCGGTGCGGCCGAAGGCGCCTTCCTGGTCTGCGGTTTCTGGCTCGCCCTCGCTGAAAACCAGCAGGGCGAACGCATCGAGGCCGCCCGCCGCTTCGAACGCAACCGCGCCTCCTGCGGGCCGCCCGGCCTGTTCACCGAGGAATACGACGTGCGCCAGCGACAGTTGCGCGGCAACATCCCGCAGGCCTTCGTGCACGGCATGCTCCTGGAGTGCTCCGCCCGCCTGGCCCGCGACTGGTCGACATGAGTGACGCCGCCCCGCCGGAGGCGGGGCGCCACCGACCGCTGATGGCTCAGCGTGAACGGCGGTACAGCCATGCGACGGCCGGGCCCGCGGCCGCTGCTCTAAATAGTTAGCCTGAACTCAATGGTAACGATCACTACAGGGGAGAAGAGGCGTCCCCACATCCTTGCGCTCTCTTTGAGTGTACTATAAAGTCTCAAGACCCTCCTAGCGGATTCGATCAGTCAGTTGAGCTAAAGCCTCGGGATGATAGGGAGAAGAACGCGCGGTTGAGCTTTTCGCCCCCGGCCCGGCGCGGACGGCCGCTCGGGTCGCGGCTGCGCCCCCTGCAGCGCAGCCGCGATGACCTCGGCCAGGTGCATCGGCCGCTGGTTGACGTCGGACTGGTCGATCTGGGTGCGGCAGCTGAAACCGTCGGCCAGCACGAGGGTCTCCGCGCCGGCCTGGCGCAGCGACGGCAGGAGCTTGTCCTCGGCGCAGGCCATGGACACGTCGTAGTGCTCCTGCTCGAAGCCGAAGTTGCCGGCCAGGCCGCAGCAGCCGGCGTCGAGCACGTCGAGGTCGATTCCGTACTGGCGCATGAGTTTCTCGTCGGTGTCGAAGCCCAGCACGGCGTGGTGGTGACAGTGCGGCTGCGCGACGGCCCGCCGGCCGACCACCGGCGGTCGCCAGTCCGGGGCCCGCTCGGTGAGGAGCTCGGCCAAGGTCCTGGTCTGCTGGGCGAGGCGGTGGGCGTCCTGGTCGCCGTGCAGGAGGTTGGGGAGGTCGTCGCGGAACACGGCGGCACAGCTGGGTTCCAGCACGACGATGGGCGTGCCGTCCCGGAGTTGCGGCTCCAGCGTGGCCAAGGTGCGACGGGCCACCCGTTCCGCGACGGAAAGCTGGCCGGTGGAGATCCACGTCAGTCCACAGCAGACAGTCCGATCGGGAGTGATCACCTCGAAGCCGGCGGCCTCCAGTACCGTGACGGCGGCCTCGCCGATGGCCGGGTGGAAGTTGTTGGTGAAGGTGTCCGGCCACAGCAGCACCTTGCCCCGCTGCCCGGCAGGACTGGTCCGGCCGGCCAGCCGTGCCACGAGTCGTTGTCCGGCAAAGAAAGGGACCTGGCGCTGACGGGCGATGCCGCCGAGGGCCTTGACCAGGCGTAGGTTCGACACGGAGTTGACCAGACTCGGGGCCAGGGCGGCCAGCCGCGCCCAGAGGGGCAGCCAGCCCATCGAGTAGTGCGACAGCGGCCGGAGCCGGCCGGCGTAGTGGTGGGACAGGAACTCGGCCTTGTAGGTGGCCATGTCCACATTGACCGGACAGTCGCTCTGGCATCCCTTGCACGCCAGGCAGAGGTCGAGGGCGTCGTGCACGGCCTCGGACCGCCAGCCGTCCTGGATCACCTCGCCGTTCAGCATCTCGAACAGCAGCCGGGCCCGGCCGCGGGTGGAGTGCTCCTCCTCGCGGGTGGCCCGGTAGCTCGGGCACATCACGCCGCTCTCGTGCCCCCGGCACTTGCCGACGCCGACGCAGCGCGCGGCGGCATTGGCGAAACGGTTGTCGTCCTTGGGGAAGGCGAAGTGCGTCGACGGCTCCCACGGCCGGTAGTCGCTGCCCTGCCGCAGGTTCTCGTCCAGCCGGTGCGGGTGCACGACCTTGCCCGGGTTCATCAGGTCGTCGGGATCGAAGAGCGCCTTGACCTTGCCGAAGGCCTCCACCATCCGGGGACCGAACATCAGGGGCAGCAGCTCGCCCCGGGACTGCCCGTCGCCGTGCTCGCCGGACAGCGAACCGCCGTAGGACACCACCAGCCGGGCGCTGTCGGTGGCGAACCGGCGGTACTTGGCCACGCCGTCGGCGGTCTTGAGGTCGAACGGGATCCGCGTGTGCACGCAGCCCTGGCCGAAATGACCGTACAGGGAGGCGTTCTCGTACTCGTATCGCTCCAGGAGGCTCCGGAAGTCACGCAGGTAGTCGCCGAGCTTGTCGGGCGGGACGGCGGCGTCCTCCCAGCCCTCGTGCGTTTCCGGGCCCTGCGGGGGATAGGCGGTGGCGCCGAGGCCGGCCTCCCTGGCCTGCCACAGCTCTTCCTCACGTTTCGGGTCGTCCAGGAAGGCGACGTCCGGGGCGTTCTCCTTGCGGTGCAGGTCGTCGCACAGCGCCTGCGCCTGGCGGTCGACCTTCTCCTGGTCGGTGCCGGCGAACTGCACCATCAGCCAGCCGCTGCCCTTGGGCAGCTGCTTGATGGCCTGCTCGGCCAGGTGTTCGCTGTGCTCCAACTGGACCAGTTGCTCGTCGACGCCTTCCAGCGCCACCGGCTCGTGCGGGAGGATCGCCGGCACGCAGTCGGCCGCCGCGGTGATGTCGGAAAACCCGAGCACGACCAGGGTCCGTGCCGGCAGCACGTCGACCAGTTGGATCTCGGCCCGCAGCACCGTGACCAGCGTGCTCTCGCTGCCCACGAGGGCTTTGGCCACATTGAACCCGTTCTCCGGCAGCAGCGAGTCCAGGTTGTAGCCGGACACACGGCGCGGGATCTTCGGGTAGCGGGTCCGGATCTCCGCCATGTAGTCGTCACGCAGTTTCCGCAGCCCCTGGTACAGCTCGGCCAACCGGCCGCCCTCGGCCACGATTCGCTCGTACGCCTCGTCGGAGGTCTCGCCGACCCAGGCTCGGCAGCCGTCGTGGGTGAGAATCTCCAGCCGCAGCACGGAGTCGACCATCTTGCCGTACGCCTGCGCGGTGGAGCCGCACGAGTTGTTGCCGATCATGCCGCCGATGGTGCAGCTGACGTGCGTCGACGGCTTGGGCCCGACCATCAGGTCGTGGCTGCTGAGCTGGTCGTTGAGCACGTCGAGGGCGATACCCGGCTCGACCACGCAGGTCTTGGCGGCGGCGTCCACCGACACCAGCTGCGTGCAGTACTTCGACCAATCCAGAACCACGGCCTCGTTGCAGCACTGGCCGGCCAGGCTGGTGCCTCCGCCACGGGACAACACGGGCACGCCGGCCTCGTGACACAACTGAATCGTGCGGACCGCGTCCTCCACGGATTTCGGCACGACGACACCGATGGGCACCTGGCGGTAGTTGGAGGCGTCGGTGGAGTAGGTGGCCCTGCTCCCGGCGTCGAAACGGACTTCACCCTCGACCGCCCTGCCCAGTTCCGCCGCCAGCTCCACCGGACCTCCTTGAGGTGTCAAGAACCCGTGAACGGGTACCTGGTGAAGAGGATTTCCGCTCCGTACAGGGAGGAAACATGAACGACGACACCGCCACCGACGAACCGCGCCCCATTCCGGACGAACCGGAACTACTGCTGCCCAGAGGCTGGGTCGACGCGTTCCTGGGCCGGCTGGCCGACGGCGAGCAGGAGCCCAACGTGCTGCGGGGCCTGGACTGACCCCAAGTGGGTCAGACCACTGGTGAAAGTGGTGTGAAACGTTGGCCCGGCGGGAATCCACCGATACAACGGTCCACATGGGACCGTCTCACAATCCAGGGGTTCACGTGGTGGCACACGCCGAGCGACCGACTCGCCCAGTGAATTCGGTCCAGCTGGTTCCCTCTCAGGTGACACGGACCCGCCCCGGGCGGGTGACGGTGGGCACGGACGGTTCCTATTGGGGCAGGGCGGCCCTCGGCTGGGCGGCTCGCCACGCCTACCGCGCCGGCCTCGAGCTCGACGTCTACGAGGCCGATCGGCGTTACGAAGACCTGCCGGCCGATCTGCCCGCCGATATCGGCACCGGCTCCGTGCTACGACCATATCCGCTGCTGGGGGCACGGATCCGTAGTAGCGGGGCCGATGCCGCGGCGGCCCTGTTGTCGGCGTCGGCGGCCAGCGGATTACTGGCCCTGGGATGCCGGGGCCAGCACAAATGCCACCTCGGCGTCGGCCGCAATGCCCTGCTGCTGGCCGGTTCGGCCCACTGCGACGTGGTCGTCGTGCGGGGCCGCCCGCAGGCCGTGCACGGCGAGTTCCGGAAAGTGACGGCCTGGCTGGGAGAAGACGCCTCCGACGACGTCGTCATCGCGCGCGCCAAGGATTTCGCCCGGCTGACTCGGTCGGTGCTGGAAGTGGAGCGTCAGAGCGCCACCGTGCCGGTGCCCGAGGGGACCGATCTGGTCGTGGTCGGCGGGGGCGCGCAGCTTGGGCTGGCCGCCCGAACCGCGCTGCACCACGCCATGTGCCCCGTGTACGTCGTGCGCTAGGCCGACGCGGACGTCAGTTCCGGCACCCGGGGCAGCACGTGCTCCGTCCAGAACTCGAAGAACAGGTCCTGGTCGGGCCCGATCTGCTGGACGTACACCTCGTCGTAGCCGGCGTCCAGATAGGCGCGCAACTGCTCGACATACCGTTGCGGATCGGGCCCGCAGGGCACCGCCTTGGCGATCATCTCCGGCGTCACCAGCGTGCTGGCCTGCTCGAAGTGCCTCGGGCTGGGCAGCACCTGCGCCAGCTCGCCGGGCAGCTGCTCGTTCGGCCACAGCCGGTGCGCGGTGGTCACCGCTTCCTGCTCATCCGGCGCGTAGCAGACCTTGAACCCGCCCTGCGCCGGCCGGTCGTCGCCGCCGGACTCGCGAAACGTCCTCAGCAGGTCGGAGTTCGGCTGCACGCAGACGAATCCGTCGCCGATCCGGCCGGCCAGCTCCGCCGCCTTCGGACCGAAGCCCGAGACGTAGATCGGCACCGGCTCGGCCGGCCGCGTGAAGATTTCGGCCTGGTCCACGGTGTAGTGCTTGCCCTCGTAGCTGACCGGCCCGCCGCGGTGCAGCGCCCGGATCAGCTCCACCGCTTCCTCCAACATGGACAGTCGCGTGTCGGCCGTCGGCCACGGTCCGCCGAAGATGTGCTCGTTCAACGCTTCTCCGCTGCCCACGCCGAGGGTGAAGCGCCCTTCGCACTGCACCGCGGCCGTCGCCGCAGCCTGGGCGATCACCGCCGGGTGGATGCGGACCGTCGGGCAGGTGACCGCCGTCGTGATCGGCAGGGTCGTCCGTTCGGACAGCGCGCCGATGACCGACCACACAAAGGGGCTGTTGCCCTGTTCGCGGTTCCACGGGTGATAGTGGTCGGAGATCCACAGCCGGGTGAACCCGGCGCGCTCGGCGAGGCCGGCCTGGCGCACCAGCTCCTTGGGCCCGAACTCCTCGCTGGACAGGAAGTATCCGAGTTTCACCATGCCTGTCGGGTACCGCCGCGGCCGGCGGCCAAACCTAGTGAGCCAGCGTCGAACGGATCAGGGCCGCGGCGAGTGAGGCGACCTGGTCCGGCTTGACCAACTCGGCCAGGCCGCGGGGGTCGGCCGGCAAACCGTGGTGCCTGGCCGCGTCCAGGGCCCGCTGGTCGAAGAAGGGGCGCACGCGGGGCCAGACGGCCTGGACCTCGCGGCAGAAGATGTCGGCCCCGGTTTCGGCGATGCCGGGGAACTTCTGGATCTCCCGGTGCGGGGAGCGCATGCGGCGCAGGTCGCCGCGCCAGGTGTCGAGCAGAAGTTGCGCGCCTTCACCGAGTCGAGTGGCGGTGCTCTCGTCGTAGCGGACGTAGCCGCCGCGGCCGAGGGCGTCGACCCGCTCCTGCCACGTGGCGTCCAGCATGCGGCGAGGGGTGCGCAGGCCGGCGGAGAGGAGCTCCCGGGCCGCGGAAACCGCGATGTCGGCCCGGATCCGGGCCGACAACAGCGTCGCCAGCACGAGCAGCTCGTACAGGGGAGAGGGCTTGTCCCGCAGGGTGATGCCGGCCTCGGCGGCGTAGGTGGTGCCGAACCGGTCGAGCAGCTGTCTGACGGTGGTCTGTCGGTTCGGCACGCCGTCACCCCCGGACTTCGGTCAGCTCGTCCCGGTTCAGCACGCAGAACTCGTTGCCCTCGGGGTCGGCCAGCACGATCCACGGCTCGTCGCTGCGCTGGCCGATGTCGACGCGGGTGGCACCGAGGCCGAGGATGCGCTCGATCTCGATGCGGTGGCGGCCCGGCGGCGCGGCGACGTCGAGGTGGACGCGGTTCTTGCCGGTCTTCGGCGGCACGTTCGGGACCTCCTCGAACAGCACGGCGCCGCCGCGCGCGGTGTCCCAGTCCGACGGGCCGATCTCGACGAATGCCGTGCCGTCGGTGCTGTTGCCGGTCTGGACGGTGCGATAGCCGAGCACAGCGGACCAGAACTCGGCCAGCCGGTGCGGGTCGGCGCAGTCGATGGTGGTCGCGACGATATGAGTCACCATGGTGACGGGGATACCTCGGCGACTGCGGGGTGAAACGCGGGTGTCAGTACCTCAGCAACGCCCCCACCCCGTCGGTCAGCTCCAGGTGGCCGGACATGACCAGGCCGGCCCCGGACACCGAGGCAGCGGCTGGCAGAGCCTCGTCGGCCCGCCGCCGCACGATGTCCTCCTCGGCCAGTCCCTCGGCCTCGACCGCCACCTGCTCCAACCCGCCGGCGGTCCACAGCACGCGGTCGCCGGCCAGCTCGTTGGTGACAACGACTGTTTCCGCCCGCGCCTCCCGCAGGGCCGCGGTCACGGCCTCCAGCCCCTGCACGGCGAGTCCGCTGTCGCGGGCCAGCTCGGCCGCGAACCGGTCCACCCAGGTCTGCTGGGCCGCCCGGGCGTAGTCCTCGGCGATGAGCCGCACCTCGGTCTCCAGCGCGGCCTCGTCGATGCCCTCGGCGCGGCCGCCGGTCCTCGTGTCGACGGCGATCTCCAGCAGCCGCTCGGGCAGCTTCTCCCGCAGCTCGGCCCGGGCCTGCGCCTCGGCGGCGATGACGATCAGCTGCCAGCTCGTCGACCAGGTGCGACAGGGCATCCACGACCTCGGCCGGACCGTCCACAGTGGCCCGTCCGGCCAGCTCGCCGTGCGCGCTGTAGCCGCGCAGGTCGGCCCCGATCCGGTCCATGATCACGACCACGTAGGCCACCGGCGGCACGTTCTGCGCGGCCAGCGGCAGCAGGTACGGCAGCGAGGACCAGCGGACAACAGGTGTTGTCGGCGGCACCGCCAGCCAGGTGTCGAGCAGCACTCGCCCGGCCGAGGCGATCAGGGCGCGGCCGGCGGATCCGACGGGCTTGGCGCCGGTCAGGATCGCCTGCTCCAGCTCCTCGACCGTGGAGTGGTCGGCGCCCTGGCCGTCGAGCGCGGAGCGAATTGCCCGCCAGCGCAACTGGGTGGCGTGGTCGGCGTCTTCGGTGTCATGGCTCGCGTCGAAGTACACCGACGCGAAGTCGCCGGGGGCGGTGACGAGCTCACGGAGCTCGGTCGTCTGCATGGTCTCCCTTTCGATGGGCGCGGCGGCGCAGTAGCAGCGCGGTCGTCGCGGCAGCGCCGGCGAGAATGGCGCTGCGGTGCGAGTTCAGCCACCACTGCCGGCTGCGCGGCCGGGCCGTGTCGTCGAAGGCGCCGTGCGCGCCGTGGTCGAGCCGCCGATCGGCCGCCTCCCACAGGTTGGGTCCGGAATGCGGCGGCGTGCGATCCACCTGCTGCGCGTCGTACCCGGTGTGCGCGAGGTAGCGATCCAGCACGCCACCGGCGAATTTCTCGCCGAGGATGGTGCCGACGGTCGATCCGCCGACCCAGTACTCGCGCCGCCGCGGATGCGCGGCCGCGTGCACGATCGCCTTGGCGGCGACCTCAGGCTGGTAGATCGGCGGCACGGGTTGGGCAGGCAGCGGCAGGCGGGACAGCAACCAGTCGAACTGCGGCGTGTTCATGGCCGGCAGGTGCACCATCGTCACGTGCACGCCGCTGTGGTCGTGCAACAGCTCGCAGCGCAACGACTCCGTGAAGCCCTTGATGGCGTGCTTGGCCGCGCAGTAGGCCGACTGCAGCGGGATTCCCCGGTGCGCCAGGGCCGAGCCGACCTGCACGACCGTGCCCCGGTTGCGGGGCTTCATCCGCTTCAGCGCCGCCAGCGTGCCGTAGACGTAGCCCAGGTACGTTACCTCGGTGACGCGGCGGTACTCGTCGGCGGTGATCTCGTCGACCGGGGCGAACACCGAGGTGAACGCGTCGTTGACCCAGACGTCGATGGGCCCGAACGCGGTCTCCACGGCGGTCGCGGCCTCCTCGACCTGCCGCGCGTCCGCCACGTCCACGGGGATCGGCAGCGGTGTTCCGCCGGCCTGCCGCACTTCTTCGGCCGCGGCGGCCAAGCCCGCCTCGCCTCGGGCCAGCAGCGCGACGCGGTCGCCCTTCTCGGCGAACGCCCGTGCCGTCGCGCGACCTACACCACCGGTGGCTCCTGTGATCACAACGACTCGATCCATGAACCCCGGGTACCCATGAAGCCGTCGAGTATCCCCGTCAGGTGATCGCGAACAACGCCCCGACCGCCGCCATACCCAGAACCAGCCAGGCCACGTAGTCGCCGACGTGGCCGGAGTGCAGGCGGTGCACCACATGCAGCGGCGCCTTCAGCGCGCCGCGCAGCCGGCCCAGTCTTTTAGGGAGTCGTGAAAGCTCCCTACTCTGTGAACCATGTTGCGCCGAAACCAATGCCCACGATAGGATTCAATTAAGGGTCCGGGAATGTCGGATGGTTGCATGCCCGCAAGTCGGCACACAGTGTGTCGGGGCAGAACGCGTAACAAGACCGGAGCTATTACACTACTGGAGCATGTTCGGATAAGGTTCTTCTTACGGAATGGATCAAAGCTAGAGAATATTAGCCACGCCGGCTGACTCCGGCCAGTAATACTCTGTTTGAGTACTGTAGTACGCTGATGTTCACAGAGAGTAACCGTTTAAGGACTTAAAGCCGACCGTTCCGCCCTGGAGACGAAGTCGGAATAGCCACAATACGGGAGGTTATATTAAGGTCCTCTATGTGACGGATAGGTGATAGCCCAATTCGCCACCCTCCGCCCCTCTGGGGGGCGCTGAGCAAGCCCCCAGCGTGACGCCCGACCCCGTCCACTCCACGTCGACGCTGCCGACCGCCGTGGCCGGGGCGCCGTGCAGGGTCTGGGCCAGCAGCCCGGCTCGGTCCAGGAAGCGCTGCGCCCGGCCCCGAGCGCGTCGGCCACCGCCGGCACGACTCCGACCAGCAGGCCGCCGGTCAGCAGCACCGTGATGGCAACAACCATTGTCGCCGGCAGCCGCTGGGGGAAGCGGCCCTCCTGTTTCTCGTCGTCGCCCGTGGTGGTATCGGAGTCGGTGTCCTGCGGCGGCGGCCCCAGGCCGAAGTGGATCCGCAGCGACGCCCGCAGCACGGCGCCGCCGGTCGCCGCCGAGACCAGCACGAACAGCGCCGTCAGCCCGCTGGACTCCTCGCTGATCGCCTTGCCCAGCCCGGTGCCGAACGGCGGCAGCCCGGCCAGCGCCAGCGCGCCCAGCGGCAGCAGCCACTTCGTCAGCCGCGCGTCCCGGCCCTGGCAGTGCAGGTCGAACTCGTCGACGCTTCCCTTGCGGGCCAACAACACGCCGACCATCAGGAACAGCGCGCCCTTCACGCCGGCATGCCCGAACACGTACAGCACGGCCCCGGCGACGCCGGAGGCGGTCAGCGTCGCCAGGCCGATCAGGAACAGGCCGAGGTGCGCGATCGTGGAGTAGGCCAGCATCCGCTTGAGATGCCGCTGCATCAGGCACAAGGTGGCACCCAGCGCGGCCGTGGCGATGCCCAGCACCACCAACGTCCCGTGCAGCGACGCCGCCGGCAGCACGCCGCCGAACACCGTCGTCGACACGCGCAGGACGCCGTACAGCCCCAGCGGGGCCATGACGCCGGAGAACAGCACGCACACCGGCGTCGGCGCGACCGCATGGGCGTCGGCCAGCCAGAAGTGGAACGGCACGATGGCCGCCTTGACCAGCAAGCCGGTCAGCACCAGCACCAAGGCCGCCAGGACCAGCGGGTCCAGGCCGTGGCCGTCCAACGCCGCCCCGATCTGCGGCATCCCGAGCCGGCCGGTGCGCGCGTAGAGAATTCCGATGCCCGTCAACGAGAAGTACGCCCCCAGCGAGGTCACGACGCCGAAGGTGAAGCCGCCCTGCACGGACCGGGGCTCCTCGATCTTGTGGCCGGTCAGGGCATAGGCGGTGGCGCTCATCAGTTCCAGGAACACGAACAGGTCGAACAGGTCGGCGGTCAGCGAGAACCCGACCATGCCGGCCAGGAACAGCAGGATCAACACGTGCACATGTGCTTCGGCGTCGTCGAAGTACCGCCAGGTGTATATCAGCGCACATGCCGTCAAGGCGCAGGCCAGCAGCGCGAAGCCGGCGCCGATCTCGTCGGCGGCCAGCACGATGCCGACACCGGAGCCGTCCTTGGGCGTCCAGCCGCCGACCCACGTCACCACCCGGCCGGAGCTCGTGGCCGCCACCAGCAACGCCATGGCCGCCACGCTGACAACAGCTGTTGTCATGGCCACGGTGTCGACCACGACCCGGGGCGCGAACTTGGCCAGTGCGAGCAGCACGCACGCGCCGGCCAGCGGGATCGCGATGCCCAGCGGCGGCAGGCAGCTCGGGTCCACGGTCACCCCCGCAGCTCGTCGAGCTGGTCTGGATCGACGGTGCCGGTGCGCTTGGCGATCTGGATGACCAGCGCCAGCAGAAGCGCGGTCACCGTGGCCGACACGACGATGTCGGTCAGCGTCAGCGCCTGCATGACCGGATCCACCACCGGCCCAGGTGCGCCCTGCACCGGCGCCGATGCCCCGTACTGAAAGCCGATGCTGAGCAGCAGCACATACGTCCCGGACTGGGCGACGGCCACACAGACGACGGTGTGCACGAGGCCCCGGCTGCGCACGACGCCGAAGCAGCCGATCAGCAACAGCCACCCGGCGACCAGGTAGGGGAGGAGGCTCACGAGACCTCCCGGACCGACAGCGCCTGGGCCAGGAAGGCTGACAGCAGCACGACAACACCTGATGTCACCTCGGCGCCGACCGCCGCGTTCAGGAAGAACACGGTCCCGGCGGAGAACAGGTCGCCCAGGACGCCGTGCGGGAAGACGTTGGCCAGGAAGGCGCCGGTCAGCAGCAGTCCCACCAAGCCGAGAACGACGAACGCACCGGCGGCCACCGCCTCGGCGACCTGGTACCAGCTCTTCGGCCGGAGGCGTCGCAGCAAGCGGTAACTCCCGGCCACGTACAGGAGATGAACCGCGGTCGCCAGCACGACACCGCCCTGGAAGCCGCCGCCCGGCGTGAGATGGCCGTGGAACACCACGTCCGCGCCGACGATCAATGTGACCGGCAGCAGCAGGTAGCCGAGCAGCTTGGTGGCTTCCAGCACGCGGCCCTCGTCGCGATCCAGCAGCTCCTGCTCGTCCTTGGACGGCCGCAACAGGGTCGCCGCGCCGACGACGGAGCCGAGCAGGATGGTCTCCTCGCCCAGCGTGTCCAGCGCCCGTTGGTCGAAGTTGATCGAGGACACGATGTTCGGCGACGACCGGCCGACGGCCGCCGGCACGGCCAGGTCCCGATACGGGTGCACGAGTCCGCCGAACGACGGCATTCGCAGCAGCGCCAACACGATCAGCGTGCCGACCCCGCCGGCGCCGAGCCAGAACACGATCCACCGCGCCGACCGGGTCACCGCTTGCCTCCCCGCACCTTGCGGACGGCCAGCAGCACCATCAGCGGCACCACCGCCGAGCCCACCGCCACCTGCGACAACGCCACGTCCGGGGCCTGGAGCAGCACGAACAGCAGCGTCAGCAGCACCCCGTACACCGAGAGCGTCACGGCCTGCCGTCCCGGCTCGCGGGTGAGCACCACGACCGTCGCACCGGCCGCGACCAGCAGGAACGCCACCACCAGCAGCGGGGTCACGATTCCACGATCCCGTCGCGCTGGGCCGCGGTCCGGCCGACGGCCGCCGTCAGCACCGGCCCGGTGATCCCGAGCAGGACCACCGTCAGCAGGACAACAGCTGTTGTCAGGCTCCAGCCGTTGGCCACCGCCAGGGACAGGCCGATCAGCGGGCCGCCGATCGACGTCACCGGCGTCAGCCAGTGCAGCCGGCGGTAGAAGTCACGCACCAGCACGGCGGCGATGGAGGACGCCACGACGACCAGGCTGCCCGCGCCCAGCAGCACCCAGGCGATCACGGCTTCGGCCCGAGCAGCCGGGTGAACACGAGCGTGCCGGCGAAACCCAGCAGCACCAGCACAAGCGGCACGATCAGGTAGCTGGACTGGCCGTCACCCTGGATCATCACCAGCAGCGTCAACGTCCCCACGGCGGACGCCAACTCCAGCCCCACCAACCGCTCGATCGGCCCGCCCCGGGCGACCAGCACCAGCGCCGGGACCATCCCGCCGACCAGCAGGGCCAGCGTCGCGATCTCCCAGCCGCTCATTCGTCCCCCAACGAGTGCACCAGCAGCGAGTCGCCGTTGTCGTCCAGCACGACCGTGCCCGGCGACGCCGACACCACCACCGTCTTCACGCCCTTCCGCAGTGCGGACACGGGAATCCGTCGCAGCTCGGCGTGAGAGCTGCCCAGGGCCGCACTACCGCGTGCGATGTCGATGGGCAGCCGCCAAGCGCTGTCCGGCCGCCAGCGCCCCTCATAGGCCAGGCGCACCGACGCGGCGATGACCGCGCACGGGACGGCCAACACGGCGGCGGCCAGCAGGTCCTGCCAGTTGACCGCGCTCAACGTGGTCAGCCAGACGCCGACCAGGACCGCCCACCACACGGCCGACTCGACGGCTCTGACCATGCACCCGAATGCCCCGGGCCCAGGCCCCCGAAACCCGGTTGGGTTGCGGCGTCGGGGGTATTCGAGCGCCATGACCACCACGATCGAGAAGTCCATCGATGTGTTCGTCCCGGTGCGAACGGCCTACAACCAGTGGACCCAGTTCGAGTCGTT
>NZ_KK037166.1:1213145-1219759 GCF_000568255.1 Kutzneria sp. 744 | reverse complement strand
CCCTGACGGTCGGCGCGGTCGAACGACGTCGGCCAGACGAACCACAGCAGCCCGAACAACAACCCGATGACCCCGCCCAGCACACCCCCGACGACGCCGCCGAACACGACGTAGCCGATCAGCAGCACCGTGCCGGCCATGGCCGCGGCCAGCAGGATCAGCCCGATGATGACGAACCGGCTGGCCCGGTCCACGATCGCCTCGCGCGCGCCGCGTCGGAACAGCACCCGGTGCCAGGCCGCCGGGGCGATCAGGAAGCCGGCCGACGCCGCCGTCAGCAGCACCACGACCAGGTGGGTGACGTGCACGAAGTCGCCGGCCTTGCGGTAGCTGTCGGTGAAGACCACCGACAGCAGGAACCCGAACAGGACCTGCACGCCGTTCTGGGCGACGCGCAGCTCCTGCAGCAGCTCACCGACGTTGCGGGTCAGCCGCTGGTGCTCGTCCCGCTCGGGACCGCTCATGTCGTCGAATCCTTGACGTGCGGGTAGTGCAGGTCGAACGCGGGCCGCTCGGAGCGGATCCGGGGCAGCGAGTGGAAGTTGTGCCGGGGCGGCGGGCAGGATGTGGCCCACTCCAGGGAGTTGCCGAAACCCCACGGGTCGTCCACGTGCACGATCTCGCCGTAGCGATAGCTGCGGACCACGTTCCACAGGAACGGAAGCATGGACAGGCCGAGGATGTACGCGCCCACGGTGGAGATCGAGTTCAACACGGTGAAGCCGTCGCTGCCGAGGTAGTCGGCGTAGCGGCGGGGCATGCCCTCGGCGCCGAGCCAGTGCTGCACCAGGAAGGTCGTGTGGAAGCCGATGAACGTGGTCCAGAAGTGCAGCCGGCCCAGCCGCTCGTCCAGCATCCGGCCGGTGATCTTGGGGAACCAGAAGTACACGCCGGCGAAGGTGGAGAACACGATGGTGCCGAACAGCACGTAGTGCAGGTGCGCGATCACGAAATAGCTGTCGGTGACCTGGAAGTCCAGCGGCGGGGAGGCCAGCAGGACCCCGGACAGGCCGCCGAACAGGAACGTCAGCAGGAAGCCGACGGCGAACAGCATCGGCGTCTCGAAGGTCAGTCGCCCCTTCCACATCGTGCCGATCCAGTTGAAGAACTTGATGCCGGTCGGCACCGCGATGAGGAAACTGGTCAGGGAGAAGAACGGCAGCAGCACGGCGCCGGTGGCGAACATGTGGTGGGCCCACACCACGATCGACAGGCCGGCGATGGTGATGGTGGCGTAGATCAGCCCTTTGTAGCCGAAGCACGGTTTTCGGCTGAACACCGGGAAGATCTCCGTGACGATGCCGAAGTAGGGCAGCGCCACGATGTAGACCTCGGGATGGCCGAAGAACCAGAACAGGTGCTGCCACAGGATCGCCCCGCCGTTGTGCGGGTCGAACACGTGCGCGCCCAGGGTTCTGTCGGCCAGCAGCCCGAACAGCGCGGCGGTCAGGATCGGGAACGCGGCCAGCACCAGGAACGAGGTGAACAGGATGTTCCAGGTGAAGATGGGCATCCGGAACATGACCATGCCCGGCGCCCGTAGGCAGACGATCGTGGTGATCATGTTGACGGCGCCGAGAATGGTGCTCAGGCCGGACACGATCAGGCCCGCGGCCCAGAGATTGCCGCCGACGCCGGGGGAGTGGGCCAGGTCGTTGAGCGGGGCGTAGGCGAACCAGCCGAAGTCGGCGGCGCCGCCGGGCGTGACGAAGCCGGAGATGACGATCAGCCCGCCGAACAGGTAGAGCCAGTACGACAGGGCGTTGAGGCGGGGGAAGGCCACGTCCGGGGCGCCGATCTGCAGCGGCAGCACCAGGTTGGCGAAGGCGAAGACGTTCGGGGTGGCGTAGAGCAGCAGCATGATCGTGCCGTGCATGGTGAACAGCTGGTTGTACTGCTCCTGGGACAGGAACTGCAGCCCCGGTTGCGCCAGCTCCGTGCGCATCAGCAGCGCGAGCGCGCCGCCGAGCAGGAAGAACCCGAACGTGGTGACGAGGTACATCACCCCGATCCGCTTGTGATCGGTGGTGAACAGCGTCTCTTCGAGCGCGCTGCCCTTGGGCTGCCGCCGAGCGTGGATCGGCGGCAGCCCAAGGGCCGGTGGTCGGGTCCTTGTCACTTGCGCCGGCCGGGCACGAACTCCTGCAGCTTGGTCTTGATGCCCTGGGTGACCAGGCTGAACGCGTCGGGATCACCCTTGAGCACGGACTCGGCCGCCGCCTTGACCTGCTCGAAGGTGGCGTGCGGCGGGATCGGCGGCACGTTCGGGTCGCAGTGCACGTCCAGCACCACGGGCCGGTCGGCCGACAGCGCCTCGTCCCAGGCCGGGCCGAGACGGTCCGGGTCGGTGACCGAGATGCCGCCGAGGCCGAAGGAACGGGCGATGCCGGCGTAGTCGATGTCCGGCAGCACCTGGGACTCCTCGAACTTGGGCGCGCCGCCCATGGCCCGCAGCTCCCACGTCACCTGGTTCAGGTCATTGTTGTGCAGCACGCAGATCACGCAGCGGGGATCGGTCCAGCGGTCGTAGTAGCGGCCGATGGTGATCAGCTCGGCCAGGCCGTTCATCTGCATCGCGCCGTCCCCGACGAGCGCGATCACCGGCCGGTCCGGATGCGCGAACTTGGCCCCGATGGCATACGGCACGCCAGGTCCCATGGTCGCGAGCGTCCCGGACAGCGAACCTCGCATGTCGCCGCGCAGCCGCAGCGTGCGGGCGTACCAGTTGGCGGCGGAGCCGGAGTCCGAGGTGACGATCGCGTTGTCCGGGATGCGGGAGGACAGCTCCCACGTGATGCGCATCGGGTTGATCGGGTCGGCGGAGACCATCGACTCCCGCTCCATCGTCTCCCACCAGCGGGAGACGTTGCGCTCCACGGTTTCCCGCCACTTGCGGTCTTCCTTGCGCTCGACCTTGGGCAGCAGTGCGGCCAGGGTCGCCCGCGCGTCGCCGACCAGGTTGACCTCGGTCGGGTAGCGCATTCCGATGAACTTGCCGTCGATGTCGATCTGGACGCCGCGGGCCTTGCCGTACTCCGGAAGGAACTGCGAGTACGGGAAGTTGGAGCCGATGATCAGCAGCGTGTCGCAGTCGGTCATCATCTCGTAGCTGGGACGCGTGCCCAGCAATCCGATCGAACCGGTCACATAGGACAGATCGTCGGGCAGCACGTCCTTGCCCAGCAACGCCTTGGCCACACCCGCGCCGGTCAGTTCCGCCAGTTGGCGGACCTCGTCGGCCGCGCCGCGAGCGCCCTGCCCGACCAGGATCGCCACCTTCGAACCGGCGTTGATCACCTCGCCGGCGCGTTCCAGCTCGGTGGGATCGGGCACCATCATGGTGTGCGGGTGGTTCGGGGGGCTGGACGGCGACTGCTTGAACACGTGCTCGGGCGGTGAGTACGGCATTTCCTGCAGGTCGCTGGGAATGATCAGGGCCGTCGGCGCCCGCTCGGCCTCGGCCACCCGGATCGCCCGGTCCAGGGCGTTGGGCAGCTGCTCGGGCACGTTCACCTCGACCAGGTATGCGCTGGCCACGTCCTTGAACAGGGCCTGGAGGTCGACCTCCTGCTGGTAGCTGGCGCCCATGGCGCTGCGCGCCGTCTGGCCGACGATCGCCACCACCGGGACGTGGTCGAGCTTGGCGTCGTAGAGGCCGTTGAGCAGGTGGATCGCGCCCGGGCCGGAGGTGGCCATGCAGACGCCGACCTTGCCGCTGAACTTGGCGTAGCCGACGGCCTGGAAGGCGGCCATCTCCTCGTGGCGGGCCTGGATGAAGCGGGGCGCGTCGTCGGCCTTGCCGAAGGCGGCGACGATGCCGTTGATGCCGTCCCCCGGATAGGCGAAGACCTGGTCCACCTGCCAGTCGCGCAGCCGTCCCAGCAGGTAGTCGCCGACGGTCTCGGCCATGATTCCTCCTCGCGTGCGCTTGCCGATGCTCGTCTGACGGGTACCCGGCGCGCGAGGTTCGAATCCGGCTCAGCCGGGGTTGACGAAGACGGTCGCCGTGGCGTCGACGCGCAGCCGTTCCAGGGTTTCCTGCTGGGACCGCGCCCGGGCCAGCAGCTCGTCGAGATGTGTCCGATCGAGACGGTCGTCGTGCTCGGCCAGGCGGCGCAGCGTCTGCCAGCCGGCGGCCTTGCCGTCCACACCCAGTCTCATCGCCTCCAGCTCGATCACGTAGCTCAGCGGCGACCGGCTGAACAGGCGCCCGTTGAGCTTGAGACGGCCCAGCTTCTCGCCGAGCCAGCCGCCGGCGACCTTGATGTGGTCCTGCTGCACGCCCAGCGCCCCCATGATGCGCAGCAGGCTGTCCCGATCGGCCTCGATGTCGCAGGCGAGGCCGGTCAGGTCGGTGTCCTCGTGCTCGTCGGCGATGCGGCGGGCCAGTTCGACGCCGCCGGTCGCGCCGGCGAGATGGTCGTTGAGGTAGATGGCGAGCTCGTGCCGGAAGGTGTCCATGACCCCGGGTATTCCCGTCCTGACCTGCGCGCAACCACGGTGCGGGCTAGCCTGGGCGGCATGGACCTCGGGGCGGCGGTCGACCGGCTCTACGGGCTGCCGCGGGAGGGGTTCACCGCCGAGCGCGACAAGATCGCCAAGGCCGAGCCGAAGATCCGCGATCAGGTCCGCAAGCTGCGCAAGCCGACCGTCGCCGCGTGGCAGGCCAATCAGTTGGCGCGCAAGCATCCCCGCGAGGTCGCCGCGCTGGTGGACCTCGGCCACCGGCTGCGGGCGGCCCAGGAGACGTTGAACGGCCCCGAGTTGCGGGAGCTGTCGCGGCGGCGCGTCGAGGTTCTGGACAAACTGGTCGGGTTCGTCGAGGACGCCAGTCCGGGGCTGCGGGACCTGTTGGAGCGCTCGTACACGGACCCGGCGTCGTCCGATGACCTGGTGGCCGGGCGAATGGTGACGGCGCCCGAGGGCGGTGGCTGGGGTTTCGACCCGGCCACGCCTTTTTCGCCTCCACCGCGGGATACGGCGCGGGACACGAAGCGTGACGAGGAACGACGCCGGGCCCTGGAGGAGGCATTCCGGGCGGCTGAGGCAGCTGACGCCGAGGCCCAGCGGGCGTTGGAGGCCGCGGAGGACAGGCTGCGGTCGGCGGCGGACGAAGTGGAGCGGTTGCAGGCCTCGCTGACCGACGCCAGGGCCGCCCGCGAGGACGCCGACGGGGCGGTGCGGGAGGCCCGGCGTGAGGCGCAGCGGCGGGCCAAGGATCTGCGCGAGGCCGAGCGCCGGCGGTAGTTTCACCGGCCGTGACCGCGGGAATTCGGGGCCCATGGCGACAGCACACGCCCCCGGGACCCCGATCGACATGCCCGCCAACTCATGGTGGGGCGCGCTGAAACGCACCGTGGCGGCGATCCCGGAGAACCACCTCATGGACTGGGCCGCCTCGCTGACCTACTACGCCGTGCTGTCGGTGTTCCCCGGCTTGATCGTGGTGACCGGGGCCGTCGGCCTGCTCGGGCCGGACGCGACCAAGATGCTGATCGACAGCATCAACTCCGTGCCGCTCGGCCAAGGCCGTGATCTTCTCGTCGGCGCCATCCAGAACGCCCACACCGGGGCCGGTCTGCTGGCCGTGATCGGTCTGCTCGGCGCGCTGTGGGCGGCCAGCGGCTACATCGGCGGCTTCATGCGGGCCAACAACGCCGTGTACGGGGTGGCGGAGGGCCGTCCACTGTGGAAGACCGTGCCGTTGCAGCTCGGGCTGACCGTGGGCCTGATGCTGATGCTGGCCGTGACGGCGTTGGGGCTGGCGGTGTCCGGGCCGGTCGCCGACCAGGTGGGGCAGTGGCTCGGCATCGGGTCCACGGGGTTGCTGATCTGGGGTATCGCCAAGTGGCCGGTGATCGTCATCCTGGTCAGCCTGGCCATCTGCCTGCTGTACTGGGCCGCCCCGAACGTGCGCCAGCCCAAGCCGCGCTTTCTCTGGTTGACCGCCGGCAGCGTGCTGGCCGTGGTGCTGTGGCTCATCGCCTCGGTGGGTTTCGCCGTCTACGTGGCCAACTTCTCCTCGTACAACAAGACCTACGGCTCCCTGGCCGGTGTGATCGTGTTCCTGGTGTGGCTGTGGATCAGCAATCTGGCCGTGCTGCTCGGGGCCGCCTTCGACGCCGAGCTGGTGCGGGGCCGGCAGATTGTGGCCGGGGAGAAGGACCCGACCTTCGACCCCCGCGAGGCCGCCGAGTGAGGTTGCGGTCCGGTCGATCGGGGTATTCCGGGGTCAACTGGAAGAGAGGTGGTTCTCGTGGACACCGGAACGGTGTACTACCTGGTCGCCGGCGTCATCGCCATCGTGGTCGTCGGCCGGCTGCTGGCGTTCAGCGGCAAGCGCTACCTGGCCGGCGCCACCGTCGCCCCGCAGGAGCGGGAGTCGGCCGGCTCGGTGGCCATGCTCGTGTCGATGCTGTTCCACCTGGTGACCCTGGGTCTGCTGGCCCTGCTCGCCGCGATTCCGTTCGGCGGTGACCAGAACCAGGTGTTCCTGGTCCGTATCGGCCTGCTGCTCATCATGGTGGCCGTCGCCTACGCGATCGCCCTGCGCATGTTGACGCGGCGTAAGCAGGAGGAGGTCGTCTCCGGCTACGACGCCCAGGTGCGGGAGA
>NZ_KK037166.1:1204419-1213045 GCF_000568255.1 Kutzneria sp. 744 | reverse complement strand
TCCGGGCACGGGAATATGCACGGCGCCAGTGAGGCGAGCCAGCTTGCGAGGGGTGAGCGGGGGAGGCGCGGCGAGGTTGAAGACGCCGGGCACGCGGCCCCGCAGGGCCCGGACGATGGCGTCGGCCACGTCGCCGGCGTGGACGAACTGCAGACGCAGCTCGCCGGGCAGGGGCAGCAGCCGGAGGCGGGCCCGCGCGGCGCGGTCGAACAGGGCCGGCGGGGCGAGGCGCCCGATGAAGTAGCGCTGGATCTCGCTGGCGGCGGCGTGCTGGAGCACCAAGACGGGGCGGAAGCGGGTGACGGTCAGCGCCGACGGAGGACAGGTACACCAGATGTCCGATGCCCGAGGCGACGGCGGCCTCGAACACGCGGCGGCTACCGTCCATATTGGTCCGCTCCAGAAGGGGAACGTTGTTGCTGGGCTGGAGAAGCCAGGCCAGGTGCACGACGGCGTCGGCGGACTCGAAGGCGGCCCGGAGGAGCAGGTCGGAGTCGGGTCGGGAGATGTCGATCTCGTGCCAGGGTCCCGCGCCCGCCGGAGCGCGGCGGGAGACGCCGACGACATCGAGGTCGGGGACGGCCTCCATCGCGTGCAGCAAGGCGGTTCCGAGATGCCGGAACCGCCGACGACCACGACCCGCATGGCCGATCACTCCTCGGGGGCGAGACCGTCGTCCGCGGAGAGGCCGAGCATGTCGAGCAGTTCGGCGCACTGGCGCGGATCGTCGGAGACGCTGGCGACGGTGCGGGCGGCCCGCCGCCGCTGCTCGGGCGGGTTGCCGTCGACGACGAGCGGGGGCCGGGCCGGGTTCTTGGTGAGCGCCACGGGGTGTGCCTCCTCAAGCCGGGTAAGGGGACTCGCGCAGCAGCCGGGCCAGGTGGGCGGCGTTGCCGGCGAGCTGCTTGGTGGTCTGGGCGACGGTGTCGGGCACCTCGTCGAGATCCTTGAAGTCGGTGCCCTGCATGGCCTCGCCGACCCAGTAGGTGACGCCGCCGGCCGGAATGGTGAAGCCGATGTCGTCCAGGGCCTGGAAAAGATCGGCGCTGACCTTGTGCGCGCCGTCCTCGTTGCCGACCACGGCGACGGTGGCGACCTTGTTGTACATGTGGGGCAGGCCGTTGTCGTCGGTCTCGGAGAGCTCGCCGTCCAACCGCTCCAGCACCCGCTGGGCGACGCTGGAGGGGTGGCCCAGCCAGATCGGGGTGGCGATCAGCAGGATGTCGGCCTGCAGCAACAGGGACCGGATCACCGGCCACTCGTCGCCGCGCCCCATGTCCACCGCCACGCCCGGCTTGACCTCCCGGTCGACGACCCGGACGGTCTCGCCCTTCACGCCGTTGGCGGCGAGCTGGTCCATGACGTGCTGGGCCAGCAGATCGCTGCTGGAGTCGCCGGGCGAGGGCGTGAGTGTGCACACCAGCGCCAGGGCCCGCAGTTCGTTCGCTGTGGTCATGGCGTCGGCTACCCGGGACGACCGAGGTCAAACGGGGATTGGCGGCCGCGGGCGGAGGGTAATCCGGTGCCATGCTTGATGACCGACCGCCACCGCGGATTTCTTGGCCACGAGACGTCGACACCGTCATCACCGAGCTCCGCACGCTGGCCGCGGTCGGTGAGCTGGACCTGCCGCTGCCCGGATCGGGTGACACGGCCGGGCGCTGGGCGGCGCTGGCCCGACTCGGACGGCGCGACCTGGCCCTGGCCCGGCTGGCCGAGGGCCACACGGACGCCGTCGCGATCCTGGCGGAAGCCGGCCGCAAGCCGGCGCCGGAGGCGCTGTACGGCGTGTGGGCGGCCCGTTCCGGCGGCACGGGAGCTGTGCTGGACAACGGAGTTCTGAGCGGAACCGTCCGGTTCTGCTCCGGAGCGCACCGCTTGGACCGGGCCCTGGTCGCCTCCCTCGACGACGGGCGCAGCGTGCTGGTCGAGGTCGATCTGGCCGACGCCGGGATCACCGCCGTGCCGGGGACGTGGCTGCCGCTGGGCATGGACGCCTCGGACAGTCCGGACGTGACGATCGACGACGTGGCCGTCACCGACGACATGATCGTCGGCGATCCGGGCTTCTATCTGGACCGACCGGGGTTCTGGCAGGGTGGCATGGGGGTCGCGGCGGTGTGGTTGGGCGGGGCTCAAGGCGTGCTGGACGAGGTGCTGGCCGGACTGTCCACTCCGGACGACCATCAGCTGGCGCACATCGGCGCGCTGCACACCGCGATCCGGGCCACGGAGGCGTTGCTGGCCCAGGCGGCATCCACAGTGGACGCTGATCCGCTCGGCGATCACCACCTGCTGGCGTGGACCTGCCGGGCGGCGGCGGAGCGGGCGGCCTGGGAGGTGCTGGACCGGGTGCCCCGCGTCACCGGCCCGACGCCGATGTGCCGGGATCCCCGGTTCGCGCAACGCCTGGCCGATCTCCAGGTGTACGTGCGCCAGCACCACGCCGAGAAGGACCTGGCGGCCATCGGGAAGGCGGTGCTGGCATGACCTCGGTCGAACGCAGGTGGACGAGCCGGCTGACCGGCTTGCCGGCTTTCGACACCAGCGGCTACCGGCATGTGGTGGCGGTCGCCGCGCATCCCGACGACGAGACCCTCGGGGCCAGCGGCATCCTCCAGGCGTTGCACGACAACGGATGCCGGGTGGACGTCGTGGTGGCCAGCGACGGCGAGGCGGCGTTCCCCAAGCTGGGGCAACGAGAGCGAACCGAGCTGGGACATAGAAGGCGACTAGAGCTGGCGGAGTCGTTGCGAGTGCAGGGGATCGACGCCGAGGTCCACTGGCTCGGGCTGCCGGATTCCGGGCTCACCGAGCACGCGGACGAGATGGTCGCCGCGCTGCGGGAGCTGCTGGCCGACGCCGACTGCTGCCTGCTGCCGTGGCCGAACGACCCGCACCCCGACCACAGCATCGTCGGCAAGTCCGTGCTGGCCGCCGCGCCCGTGACCACGCACTGCTGGTCGTATCCGATCTGGATGTGGCACTGGACGGCCGAGGAGTCCGAGGAGATCCCGTGGCGGCACGCCTACGGCTACGAGCTGTCTCCGGCGCAGCGACACCGGAAGTCCAGTGGTGTCCAGGCGTTCGTGTCACAGCTGGAACGCGGGCCGGACGGCAGCGATCCCATCCTGCCGCCCGATGTGCTGGAGCACTTCGACCGCGACTGCGAGGTCCTGTTCCGGCAGCCGCGCCGGCAGAGCACCCCGATCGGACGGTTCCAGGAGCTCTACGCGGGCAACGCCGATCCCTGGCACACCAAGGACAGCTGGTACGAGCGGAGAAAGCGGGCCACCCTGCTCGCCGCGCTGCGTGCGAACGCTACTGGCACGCCGTGGAACCGGCCTGCGACACCGGCGCGCTGACCGCCGAACTGTCCGCCCGGTGCGAAAAGGTGCACGCCTTCGATGCCGTGCCCGACGCCGTCGCGGAAACCCGTCGACGCGGACTGGCCAACGTCGACGTGACGGAAGCCGTGCTGCCGGAAGGATTTCCCGACGTACAGGCCGATCTGGTGGTGCTCAGCGAGATCCTCTACTACCTGTCCGACGAGGACCTGCGCAAGACCGTCGACCACGCCATCACCGGTCTCGCGCCCGGCGGCGACCTGGTCCTCGTGCACTGGCGACCGTGGGCCCCGGAGGCCACGCGCGACGCCGCCGAGACCCACGAGCTCGTCGCCTCACGCCCCGAGTTGACGCCGCTGATCGAGCACCGGGACGAGCAGTTCCTGCTGCACGTGTTGAGGCGCCGGTGATCCGCTCCGTCGCCGTGGTCGTGCCCGCCCGCGACGAGCAGGAAACCATCGTGGCCTGTCTCCTGGCCATCCACGCGGCGACGCCGCCGACCGTGGACGTCACCGTCTGCGTCGTCGCCGACCGCTGCCGGGACAACACCGCCGCGCGAGCCCGACCCCTGGCCGACGTGGTCGTGAACCTCGACGACCGTCCACTCGGAACGGTGAGGGACCTTGGCGTCGAACGGAGTCTGACCACTCCCGCCGAGCAGTGCTGGGTGCTCACCACCGATGCCGACTCGACCGTCCACCCCGACTGGATCGCCACCCACCTGGCGCTGGCCGACCGGGGCGTCCATGCCGTGGCCGGCGGCGTTCATATCGCCGACTGGCCCGACCAGCGGCTCCGATCCAGGTATCGCGACTTCGCCCACCCCCGCCGTGAACGCGTCTACGGCGCGAATCTCGGCGTCCGCGGCGACGTCTACCGAGCCGTCGGCGGCTTCGCGCCGCTGTCCACCGGCGAGGACCAGCACCTCTGGGACCGCGTCAAGCTCGCCGGCTACCGCATGCGAACCACGGCCGAGGCCCCGGTCACCACCAGCGCCCGCACCCGGGGCCGGGCCGTCGGCGGCCTTGCCGACCTGCTCGCCGGCCTCCGTGCACCGCGTCCGGCGTGACCCTCAGTTCTCCTCCAGCACCAGGATCGCGCCCTCGGTGTCGCCGCCGCGGCTGCGCAGCGGACTGGCCACGACGCGGACGGAGACGGCGCGGCCGCGGCGGTTGACGGCGGCGATGGTGACCTCGCCGGCTGGGTCGGCGTCGACGAGGGCGCTGCGGACCAGGGGCCGCAGCTCGGACAGCGGCAGCCCGATGTCGAGGTTGAGCAGGTGCTGGCCGTTGGCCTCGTCCCGGCGCAGCCCCCACAGCTCCTCGGAGCCCCGGTTCCACACGATGACCCGCATCTCCACGTCGACCACGATCACCCCGGACCGCAGCGAGGTGAGGATGGACTCCAGGAAGTTGTTCAGGTCGTCGAGCTCGACGGACCGCTCGCTGAGGCGCTCGTTGATGGTCTGGAGCTCGTCGTTGGTCGACTGGAGCTCCTCGTTCATCGTCTCCAGCTCCTCGTTGGTGGACTGGAGTTCCTCGTTGGTCGTCTCCAGTTCCTCCACAGTGGACTGGAGCTCCTCGTTGGTGGTCTCCAGCTCCTCGTTGGTCGACTGGAGCTCCTCGTAGGCCGACTCCAGCTGCCGGTTGGCGTGCTCCAGCTCGTCCATCAGCCGCCGGGCCGCGCTGACGTCCTGGAACACGATGGACACGCCCAGCACCGTGCCCTCGCTGACCAGCGGGCTGAGCTGCACGTCGAGCCAGACGGTCTCGGCGGGGCCGCGCAGCCACTCGATGTCCTTGAGCCGCAACGTGCGCCGCTCGGCCTTGACCCGGTCGACCTGGGCCCGCAGCTCCACCGGGCGGTAGGACAGCTCGAGGTCGCGCAGCGGCCGGCCGACGTCGCGGGAGGTGAGTCCGAACATGGACTGCGCCTGGTGGTTGACCAGCAGGACCTGGTCGTCGGCCGTCACCACGATCTGGGCCACCGGTCCGGCCGAGAACGCCTGCTCGCGCAGCTCGTCATCGCCGTCGCCGGCCGTTCGTCGCGCCGGGGTCGAGGCGTGGCTGAACATGGCCCCCGGCGCGAGGCCCCGGGTCGGGACCTTGCGGAAGATCCGGCGCTTGAGGTCGACCGGCTTGAACAGGCTTTCGTAGCTGAGCAGCATCTCGGCCTTGCCGAGGAACAGCACGCCCTGCGGCAGCAGCGCGAAGTGCAGCCGGGTCAGGATCTTGGCCTGGGTCTCGGCGTTGAAGTACATCAGGGTGTTGCGGCACAGCAGCAGATGGATGCGGGAGATCGGCGCGTCCTGCACGAGGTCGTTGCGGCCGAAGATGATGGAGCGCCGCAGGTCCTGCCGGAAGATGTGCCGGCTGCCCTGCTGCTCGAAGTAGCGCTCCAGCAGGTCCGGCGGCAGCCCCTCCACCTCACGCTCGCCGTAGCTGGCCTGGCGGGCCTGCGCGAGCGCCTCCTCGTCGATGTCGGTGGCGTAGATCTTCACCCGCTGCCGGAACGCGTCCACGCCCAGCGCTTCGGTGAGCAGGATCGCCAGGCTGTAGGCCTCCTCGCCGGACGCGCAGCCGGCGCTCCACACCCGGATCGGCGCCTCCGGCCCCACCTCCTGGAGCACCTTGGGCACCACCTCGGTGCGCAGGAAGTCCCACGAGTCGGTGTCGCGGAGGAAGCCGGTGACGTTGATCAGCAGCGTGTTGAACAGCGCGGCGAACTCGTCGGTGTTGACCTGGAGGTGGTCGATGTAGTCGGGGTAGCTCTCGATGCCGACCTGGGTCATCCGCCGGTGCAGCCGCCGGGACAGGCTGGTCTGCTTGTAGCCGGTGAAGTCGAAGCCGCGGGTCTCCTTCAGATACAGCAGAACGGCCTGGAAGTCCGCGCCCGTCCGGTCGCCGGCAGTCATGTCCACCACGGGCCGACCGTACTCGGCCGCGCCGCTCACGTGCCGGCCGGCACGGCGAGCACGGCCCACACGACCTTTCCGCCGTCCCAGGTCGGGGCCGTGCCCCACACCTTGGCCAGGGCGTCCACGAGGAAGACCCCGCGGCCGCCGGTAGGCGCGGCACTCGGCTCGAACCGGGCCGGCCGCCGGTCGCTGGCGTCACGCACGGCGACGGTGAGCAGCCCGCGACGCAGCTCCAGGCGCAGCCGCGCGGACGAACCCCCGTGCAGGATGGCGTTCTCCACCAGTTCGGAGACGATCAGGCAGGCGTCGTCGACCACGTCGACCCGCCACCTGCCGAGGACCTCGGTGACGAACCGGCGGGCGGCAGCGGGGCTGCCCGGTGCGGGCGGCAGTTCGACCGTGGCCAGTTGCCGGGCCGGGACGCCGCGCAGCGCGCGGGCCGCGTCGGAAATCGTGGCGTACGTGGGCACGAATCGGTCCATGGCGGTGTTCCGCAGCAGCTCACGGGTCCGGCCGGGGTGGGCGACCAGCACCACCGGCAACCCCGGCCAATCGCTGGCCTTGCGGGCCACCGAGCCGAAGATGCTGAGCGTGAGCGGTGTGACGACGGTCAGCCGGTCGAGTTGGACGATGATCCCGGAGGGCTCGTCGGCCACGCACTTAAAACAGAAACGTTGCGCACCGAGGCCACGGTGGCCAGCGCCAGGTCGCCGTCGAGCCAGACAATCGCGGCTTGCTCCCGAGCGGTGACGCTGATAGCCAGTTTCAGGGGCGCTCACCGGCTGGTGCCCTGCTGGGCGTGCACGTCGGCGCGGATGAACTCGCGCAGCACGCCGGCGGCGTCCGCCGCCTCGGCCACCGACGCCGCGTACCGGCGCGCGACCAGGTCGTTGCCGCGCTGGATGGCGGTCCGCTCCATCCGCCGGGCCAGGCTGATCTTCTCGTCGAGGGTGCGCAGCGCGGTCCACAGGGCGCGCTCCAGCTGGGCGTCCTTCTGCTCGGCCAGCGCCTCCAGCGTCCAGGCGTGCCCGACCCGGCAGCGGTAGCGCCGGCTGCCGGGCATCGTCATCAGGCTGCCGTCGCAGTCGGGGCAGGTGAAGCCGGACGGACCGCCCATGGTGTCCATCACAAGGTCACCCTCCTGTGGGCCGTTCTCGGCGATGTCGGCCTCGATCATCTCCGAGGGCGACATCGTGGCCGGTGGCCGCTGGTCGGCCACCGGTTCCCGGGTGAGCGCGGTGAGCACGTCCCCCAGCGTCGACACCGGCGCGATCAGCGCCGTCGGCACCTCGCGCAGCGCGTTCTCCGGCATGGCCGGGTAGAGCGCGTCGGCCGGATCCTGGACGAGGGCGGCCCCGCCGCGGGCGACGATCGACACCAGACCGGCCGTGCCGTCGTCGAGCGCGCCGGACAGCACGACGCCGATGGCCCGCGCGCCGACCGCACGGGCCGCCGACCGGAACAAGGCGTCCACCGCCGGCCGGTGGCCGCTCTCCGTCGGCCCCTTCGACAGGCTCATCACGCCGTCGACGACCAGCAGATGATGGTCCGGCACCGCGGTGTAGACGTGCTGCCGGCGCAGCGGCCCGCCGTGCGTGGCCGGATGCACGGGCAGCCGGCTCTCGCGGCGCAGGATCGACGGCAGCGCGCTCGTGCCGCTGCTCGGCATGTGCAGCACCACCAACACGGTAGCCGGCAGGTCGGCCGGCAGGGCCGACACCAGTCCCCGCAACGACTCGACACCACCGGCGGATGCGCCGACCACGATCACGTCGCGGCGCTGCGGCACTGTGCGTCACCTTCTTCGCCGGCCTTCGGCCCCGGTCACCCGAGGCTACCCCCGATCGGGAGCCCCACACCTGGTCACCCCCAAGTGTTGGGCCACCCGTGGCCGGCGAGAGGGGATCGGTCAGCCGTCGACCGCCTCGGCGACGCTGGCGTAGACGCGGAACGCCAGGGTCATGCCGGTGATCTCCAGCGGCCGCAGCACCCGGCGGCTGCTGGCCACCAGGTGCAGCGTCACTTGGTTGGCGGCGGCGTGGGCGCGGGCCTCGGCCAGCATCTGGAGCCCGGACGAGCCGAAGAACGTCACGTCGGACAGGTCGACGACCACCGTCTCGGGCCGACTGTCGACGGCGCGGGTGAGCACCCGCTCGACGGCGTCACGGCTGGTCATGTCGAGCTCGCCGCTGACATGGACGACGGAAACCGGGCCGAGCGTGTCGACCGCGGCCAGTGCGGGCGGGATCGCGTCGGCGGGCGTCGGAAAAACTCCGTCACTGCCCATGGGACCGACCATAGCCAGGCGTCAGGGAGCACGGCAACAGCTGGCGCGAGCGTGAACTCCACACGTGTGCCGGCC
>NZ_KK037166.1:1173145-1203722 GCF_000568255.1 Kutzneria sp. 744 | reverse complement strand
CGAAGTCCGGGTACTCGTCGTACCAGTCGTCGACCCGGTCCAGCCACAGCGGCATCAGGCCGCCCACGGCGTCGGCGATGGGGGAGTGCTCCCGCAGGTCCAGCCGGTCGAGGCCGTGCTGCTGGCCGGGCACGACCAGCGCCTCCAGCCGGTGCGGGTCACGTTGTTCGAAGACGGCGAACTCGTGGTCCAGGAACAGCCGCCGGCCGTGTGTGGCCACGGTCTCGGCGACGCGCTGCGGCGAGGTCGCGGCGGAGAAGTCGGCGGTGGCCTGCTGCAACAGCGTCAGCCGGCGGGCGGTGGCCTGCTCCTCGGCCAGCAGCAGGGCGTTGTCCAGCGCGATGCCGGCGCGGTCGGCGATCTGCGTCGCCAGCGCCAGATCCCGCTCGCAGTACTCGGCGCCGTTCATGGTCAGCACGGCCAGCACGTCGCCGCGGGCCCGCAGCGGCAACGCCATCTGCGTGGGGCTGATCAGGGTCGGCTCTTCCACGGCGACTGGTGTGACGGCGACGCCGGCGTGGGCCATGGTCACCGGCACGCCGGCGTCGGTGACCCGGGTGACCGCGCAGCCGTCCGCGAGCTGGCTGTCGATCAGTACCCCGATGAGCCGGTCCAGCCGCTGCCGCACGCCGGTCGCGGTGTCCAGGGCCGTGCCGACCTGGGCCAGCAGCCGCTGCCGCTCGCTCTCCTGGTAGCGCTCGTTGACGTCCACGCAGCTCGCGACGTGCCCGCCGAACTCGGCGCCGTGGCCGATCGGCACCGCGTGCTCCAGCACCCAGTGGTACGCCCCGTCGGCCCGGCGCAGCCGGTACTCGGTGTCGAACGGCTCGCCGTCCCGGGTCGCCTGCTCGAAGGTGGCCAGATAGGCGTCGCGGTCGTCGGGGTGCAGCGCCTCGCGCCACTCGTCGCCGAGGCCTTCCAAGCCGGTGAACTCCGACCAGCCGCGGTTGGCCAGCACCCGCCTGCCGGTGCGGTCCGACGCCCAGATCAGCGCCGGCGCCACGTCGGCCATGGTGCGGAACCGCTCCTCGCCCTGCCGGCGGACCCGGCCCAGCCGGACGTGCGTGCTCACGCGGGCCAGCAGTTCGCCGGCGGCGAACGGCTTCACCAGGTAGTCGTCGGCCCCGGCTCTCAGCCCCTCGGAGGCGGCCTCCTGCCCGGCCCGCGCGGACAGCAGCAGCACCGGCAGGCGGGCCGTGCGCGGGTCGGAGCGCAGCTCCCGGACCAGGCTGATGCCGTCGAGGCCGGGCATCATCACGTCGCTGATCACCAGGTCCGGCGGTTCGGAGCGGATCAGGTCGAGGGCCTTCGCGCCGTCGCCGACCGTGCGCACCGTGTGCCGCTCGCCCAGCAGGCGGGCCAGATAGTCGCGCATGTCGGCGTTGTCGTCGGCGACCAGAACGTGGCCGGGGCCGCGGTCGAACGGCCCGCCCGAGGGCACGTCCGGCGGCAGCCAGCGCAGCGCCTCCTCCACGTACGGCGTCGACACCGCCGTGGAGTTCGTGGTGGCGGTGATCGCCCGGCCCTCGCCGAACGGAATCCGCACGGTGAAACAGGTTCCCTCGCCGTCCACGCTCTCGGCGGTGACGTCGCCACCGTGCAGCTGGGCGAGCTCCCGGACCAGCGCGAGCCCGATGCCGCTGCCTTCGGTGGAGCGTGCGCGGGGCTGCTCGATGCGGTGGAAACGCTCGAACAGGCGGGGCATCTCCCGCTCCGGAATGCCCACGCCGGTGTCCCGCACGCACAGCACCGCGTGGTCGCCGTCCGGCCGCAGCGTGACCGTGACGGAGCCGTCCAGGGTGAACTTGAAGGCGTTGCTCAGCAGGTTGAGCACCACCTTCTCCCACATGTCCCGGTCCACGCTGACCGGCCGGCCCAGCGGCGGGCAGTCCACCTCCAGCGCGAGGCCGGCCTTCTCCATCGCCGCCCGGAACACGCTGGCCAGCTCCGTGGTCAGCACGGCCAGGTCGACCGGCTCGTAGTGGGCCTGCACGCGGCCGGCCTCGATGCGGGAGAAGTCCAGCAGGGCGTTGACCAGCTTGCCCAGGCGCATGGCGTTGCGCTCGATCATCGACAGCTGCTCGTCGACCTCCGGCGGCGCCTGCTCCCGCAGCTCCCTCAGCGGACCGGTGATCAGCGTGAGCGGCGTGCGGAACTCGTGGCTGATGTTGGAGAAGAACACCGTCTTGCTGCGGTCCAGGGCGGCCAGCTCCTCGGCCCTGACCAGCTGCGCCTGGTAGGCCAGCGCGCCGTTGACCAGTGCCGCGATCTGGTCGGCGACCAGACGCAGGAACGCCTGGTAGTCCTCGTCCAGCGCGCGGCCGGCGCTGGCCGCCAGCACCACCGCGCCCAGCGGCCGGTCCCCGGCGTCGCTGCGCAGCGGCAGCACCATGGCTTCGGTCGGCGGCGTCGCCCAGCCGCCGCTCGGCAGCCCGCTCACGGCGGCCACGACCACCGGCTCACCGTCCCGCATCACGTCGGCCAGCGGCCAGCGGTCGTCGTCGGCGCCGTCCAGGTGCACCCACACGTAGGGGACGTCCTGGCCGTGGCGGTCGGCCCAGTCGGCGATGCGCCGGCACGCCTCGTCCGCGCTCGGGGCGCCGGCCTGCGCGCCGAGATCCTGCAATGCCGCCATTCGGCGCGCGCCCACCACCCGATCGGTCGTGTCCGTCACGGCCGTGAACACCCCGGCCACCGCGCCCGTGTCGTCCAGCAGCGGGCTGTAGGAGTACGTCCAGTACGTCTCTTCCCAGTACCCGTGCCGGTTCATCGGCAGCAGCAGGTCGTCCGACCAGGTCGCTTCCCTGGTCGTGAGCACGCCCTCCAGCATCGGGCCGATGATGTGCCAGATCTCCGGCCAGACCTCCGCCCCCGGCTTGTCCAGCGCCGGGTGCTTCGAGCCGAGCAGCGGCAGATACGCGTCGTTGTAGAGGAAGCGCAGCTCCGAGCCCCACCACAGGATCATCGGGAACCGTGACGTCAGGCAGATGCGCACCGCCGCGCGCATCCCCTCCGGCCAGCCCTCGGGCGAGCCGAGCGCGGAGGTCGACCAGTCGAACGCCCGCATCCGTGCGGCCATCTCGCTGGCACCAGGGAAAACCTCGCTCACCGACCTGCCCCCTTCGCGTGCATGCCCTCAAGCTTGAGGCAGCCACGCCCGACCGGCAACGCATACGGGGCGCGGCACAGTGGACGGCCCAGTTTTGCCGACGGCGACCCTGGGTAATCCCCAGCGTCTGGTTCTGTTCCGTTCCGTGAGGAGAAAGCCGTGTCGACCGACGCCATCGTGCTGCTCAAGGACGACCACAAGACGGTCGAGCAGCTGTTCAAGAAGTACGAGCAAGCCGGCGAGAAAGCGTTCGTCGCCAAGCGGAAGCTGGTCGACTCCATCGTCAAGGAGCTGACCACGCACGCCTACATCGAAGAGACGATCTTCTACCCGGAGGCGCGGCGCGCGGTGCCGGAGACCGAGGACCACGTGCTGGAAAGCGTGGAGGAGCACCACGTCGTGATGTGGATGCTGTCGGAGCTGACCAAGCTGGAGCCGCAGGCGGAGAACTTCGACGCCAAGGTGACGGTGCTCATCGAGAACGTCCGTCACCACGTCGAGGAAGAGGAACAGGAGTGGTTCCCCGAGGTGCGCAAGGCGATGGGGCGCAAGCAGTTGCAGGAGCTGGGCGCGCGGATGGCCCAGGCCAAGGCGGACGCGCCCAGCGACCCGCTGGCGCTGCAGAGCGCCTGAGGACGGCCGTCGTGTCCACGGTCGCGCCGGCACGGGCGGTGGCGGGGTTCGACTCCGCCACCGCGATGCTGCGGGCGGTGGCGTCGGCGTTGCGCGGCAAGCGGTTCGAGGTGCTGGGCCAGAGCCGGCTGATGTCGGTGCCGCTGCGCCTGTCCAACCTCCTGCCCGAGGCGCTGCGCACCCAGCTGTACCGGATCTCCGGCGCGGCCGAGGGAGTGACGCCGGCGATGCTGGCGTCCATCGACATGCAGCGGGTGGCGGCGTGGATGACCGGCCACTACGAGGATCTGCCGCCGCAGTACCCGGGCGTGGTCATCGGCTCCAGCAACGGGGCGATGGCTCACCTGTGCGCCGTCGGCGGGATTCCCTGGCTGCCGCAGACGATGCTGGTGCCGGTGCGGTGGCCGGGCAACGACGCGGACCGGCCGGCCCGGGCCGCGGACTTCGGCGCGTCGGTGGCCGAACCCTTACTGGCCAACAATCCCGACGTCACGCTGCACCACATGCACGACGGCAACCAGGACCGGTTGATGATCGACCTCATGACGTACTTCCGGCTCAAGTGGCTGCGGCTGCCCCGGGCGTACGCGGAGTTCCTGGCCACACGGCTGATGCCCGGCGCGCCGATCATTCTGGTGGACTGCGGGTTGTCGTGGCCGGTGACCAGGATCGGCGACCGGCACGTGTTCCAGACCGGCGCCTACGGCGGCCTGAGCCCCGACGAGTATCTGGGCGGCAGCCCGCGGGTGGCCGAATTCCTGGCCGCGCAGGGATCCCCGCTGCGGGCCTTCGAGTCGCCGGCGGCCGACGACCACGCGCCGGAGGCGGAGTGGGGCTTCGAGCCGTCGCTGGGCGCGGACATCGAGCGCTGGGCCGCCGCGCACGGGCATCCCGTGCACCGCATCACCTTCGACGAGCCGCACGGCCTGTCGGCCACCGTCGCCGACATGCACCGGGACTGGCTGCTGGCCGCCGACCGCCCGGCCGACCGGCTGCTGGTGGAGTCGTTCGTGATGCTGGACCCGGTCGGTGTCAACCAGGCCGGCCTCGTCCCGTTCTGGACGGCTTTCCCGGTCCGGGACGCCTTGCACGCCGTCCGCTCCTACCTGCGGGAACGCCGCTACCCCAATGTCGATGTGCTGATGTTCCCGCACGGCGTCCGCTCCGCCGGCCTCGCCGCGCCCGAGGATTGGCTGCGGCTACGCGAATGCAGCGGCGTCGTGCGGCTGCCGGCCACCGACGTCGACCGCTACCCGGCCGATTTCGCCGCCCTGGCCACGTATTCCTCGGCGATCCCGCCGGGCGAACGGCAGTTGCGGATCGGCGTGCGGCGGATTCTCGACCAGCTCGGCCACGCGCGTGCCACCTGACGTCGTCATGGTGCCGGGCCTGGCCGTCTCGCGGTACCTGGAGCCGACCGTGCGCCGCATCGAGGAGACGGGCGTCCGCTGCGATCTTGTTCGGTTGCCGACAAGCGGGCCGCCGGTAGGCATTCCCGAGTACGCCGCCCTGGTGGCCGAGTGCGTAGGAGACCGGGAGGTGGTGCTGGTGGGGCATTCCTCGGGGACGCAGGTCGCCGCGGCCGTCGCCGGCAAGGTGGCGGTGGCGCGCTTGGTGCCGGGCGGCCCGACGGTCGATCCGGCCTGTCGGACCGTGCCGCGAGTGATGGCGCGGTGGCTGATCGATGGCGCCCGAGAACCGGCATCGCTCGCGTGGCAGGAGTTCCCGGAGTGGGGCAGGGCCGGGCCGCGGCGGATCTTCACGCTGCTGCGGTCGATGCTGCGTCACCCGTTGGAGGATCTGCTGGCCGAGGTCACGGCGCCGCTGACGGTGGTGCGCGGCGGGCGCGATCCGTTGTGCACCACGGGATGGTCGTCCGAACTGGGTGGGGAGCTGGTGACCCTGCCCGGGCTACCGCACGCGTTCCCTTACCTCGATCCGGTGGCATTCGCGCGGATCGTGGTTGAGCATTGCTCTGGGTAACCATTGCGGATGACAATGATCGTGTGCAGGAGGGCGAGCCGTGCGACCGGATCGCCGCGGAGATCGCCGCGGCGGCCGGTGGTGACGCGGTCGCGCTGCGGCACGTGTGCTGGGCCTGCGCGGCGGTGCTGGGCGTGGACGGCGTCAGCCTGTGCGTGATCGGCGACCTCGGCGCGGCCGAGCCGGTGCACGCCACCGACGACGTCGCCGAACGGGTCCTGGAGGCCGAGATCGTGCACGGCTGCGGGCCGATGGTCGAGGCGATGGAGCGCAACGACCCCGTGCTGGTCCCGAGGGTGGCCACCGACCGGCGCTGGCCGATGCTCGGGCCGGCCCTGGTCGAGGCCGGGGCGGCGGCGTTGTTCGCGTTCCCGATCGAGGCCGGCGGGGTCACCGTCGGCGTTCTCGAGCTGTGCCAGCGGAAACCGGGGGCGCTGACCGTGGCGCAGGTCGATGACGCCGAGCTGTTCGCCGAGAGCGCGTTGGAGCTGTTGGTGGACGGCGAGAACGACGTGCTGTCCGGGCCGCTGGCCGAGCGGTGGGGTCGGGTCACCCGGTCCGTCGCCGTGGTCGCGGGCCAGCTCGGCGGCGATCCGGCGCAGGCGTACGCGCGGCTGCGGGCCCACGCCTTCGCCACCGGCCGTCGCCTGCCCGACATCGCCGACGACGTGCTGGTGGGAAGCCTGCGGTTTCGCGTTTGAACGGATGCCGCGAACGGGCATCTTCCCGACATGAGACCGGGTCCGACGCTCGGCGTCGAAGAGGAATTCCTGCTGGTCGACGGCTCCGGCCGGCTCGCGGCCGCCGGACCGGAGATATCCGAGCAGGTCGAGGACCTGGACGGCCAGGTGGAGCACGAGCTGCGGCGGTGCCAGGTGGAGTCCGCGACGGCCGTCTGCGACACGATCGAGGAGGTCGTCGAGGGCTTGCACGCCTTACGCGACCGGCTGGCCGCCAAGGCGGCCGAGCAGGGCCTGCGACTGCTGCCCAGCGGCACCGCGCTCATGGCCGACGACCGTCCGCCGAGGTTCACCCCGGACGTCCGCTACCACCGCATGGCCCGCGAGTTCGGCGGCATCGCCCAGGCCTCGCTGACCTGCGCGTGCCACGTCCATGTCTCGATTCCCGATGCGGCAACCGGTTTGCGGATCAGCAACCACATCCGGCCCTGGCTGCCGGTGCTGCTGGCGTTGACCGCCAACTCGCCGTTCCACAACGGCGACGACACCGCCTACGCCAGCTGGCGACACGTGCTGTGGACCCGCTGGCCCTCTGCCGGCGCGCCGCCGCACTTCGACTCCGTGGACGCGTACGAGTCGACCGTCGAGGCGCTGACCACCGTCGGCGCGGCGATGGACCGGGGCATGCTCTATTGGGACATCAGGCTTTCCGCGCACCAGCCCACCGTCGAGGTGCGCATCGCCGACGTCCTTCCGACGCCCACTGAGGCGGCCCTGCTGGCCGCGATCGTTCGCGGCCTGGCCGCACAGGCCCTCGACGCCGACCCCGTCGCCAAGCCCGCCCCCGAGGTGCTGCGGGCCTGGCTCTGGCGGTCCGCCCGTGACGGCCTCACCGGCCGCTGCGTCCACCCATGCACCGGCGACCTCGTGCCCGCCTGGCAGGCCGTCAACGACCTGGTGGCGTCCCTGGAACTCGGCGACGACGCCGAATTCGTGGAACAGGCCCTGGCCGGCGTGCGCGCGTCGGGCAACGGCGCGCAGCGTCAGCGCGCCGCCCACGACAAGTCCGAACAGATGACCGACGTGATCGACGCCCTGGCCTGGTCGGGCTGACCATCGCGGCCGGTGACGGCATGGTCGTGTCCGGTCAGGCGTGGCGGGACTTCCACGCGGCCGGTTGACGGCCGTGTCCGGCGGGTATTTCGGCAGAGTGATGAGCACGATCGGAGTCGAGGAGGAATTCCTCCTTGTCGACCGCGCCGGCGACACGACGCCGCGCGCGGCCGAGGTGGTGGCGCGCTGCGTCGCGCCGCTGCCCGACGGGATGACCGTGCAACGGGAACTGCGCGACACCCAGGTGGAAGTGGCCACCGGCGTGTGCCGTGACGCGACGGAACTCCGGGATCAGCTAGTGGCCGGTCGTGCGGCGCTGATGGCTGCTGCTTCGATCTTGGACGTGCGCGTCCTGGCCACCGGTACGCCGGTGATGGGCTCCGCGCAGCCGGAGAAGAGCGCGAATCCGCGCTTCGCCCTCGTCGATGAGCTCTACGCCGGTATCGCCGACGACTACGAGGCCTGCGGCTGTCACGTGCACGTCGGCGTGCCGGACCGGGACACGGCGGTGGCCGTGGTCAACCATGTGGCCCGGTGGCTGCCGACCTTGCTGGCGCTGTCGGTCAATTCTCCGTTCCACAATGGACTGGACCATGGCTACGGGAGCTGGCGGATCGTGCAGCAGTCGCGGTTCCCCGGCTCCGGCATCCCGCCCTGGTGCGCCGATCACGCCCAGTGGCAGGAGGAGATCTCCCGCCTGGTGGAGTGCGGCGTTCTCGTCGACGAGAAGCAGACCTTCTGGTTCGCCCGACCCTCGCCGCGCTGGCCCACCGTCGAGTTCCGCATCGCCGACACCGCGGCCACTGTGGACGATGCGGTGTTGCAGGCGCTGCTGTGCCGGGCACTGGTGACCACGGTCCTGGCTCAACTGGACCGTGGGGTGGAGGCGTTGCCGGCGCAGACCGCCGCCGCGGCCGTGTGGACGGCGTCCCGGTACGGAATGGACGGTCCGGCCGTCGATCCCGTGCTGGGCCGCCAGATACCGGCGCCGGTCATGATGACGTTGTTGCTCGACCACGTGCGGGACGCGCTCGTGGACGCCGGCGAGCTCGACGAGGTGCACCGGTTGCTGCGGGACCGGTGCTCCGGCGCCACCCGTCAGCGCCTGGTGGCCGCGGCCGGGCTGTCCGCCGTCGTGCGACGGCTTTCGCTGGGAGGTGGCAATGATCGCTAGGGGACCACTGTCCGAAGAGGTCGTCGGAGTGTTGCGTCGGCCGGCCGGCTCGGCCCGGCCGTCGGGGCCGGTGGAGGACGCCGACCCGTTCGGCGACGACCTCCAACTCGCCCTGCACCTGTGCTACGAGCTGCACTACCAGGGGCTGCCCGGGGTCGACCCGGCGTGGGAATGGGATCCGGACCTGCTGCGGCTGCGCGGTCGCATGGAGCGGGTGTTCGAGGATGCCCTGCACGCCGCGGTTCCCGGCGGCGACGACGTGACCGCCGAGATCGATGAGCTGCTCGTCGAGCACGTGCCCGGCGAGGGGCTCAGCCATTTCCTGCGGGATGAGGGGGAGTGGTGGCAGCTGCGCGAGTTGTTCATGCACCGCTCGATCTACCATCTCAAGGAGGCCGACCCACATGCCTGGGTCATTCCCCGGCTGAGCGGCCGGGCCAAGGCCGCGCTCGTCGCCGTCGAGTTCGACGAGTTCGGCGGCGGCCGGGCCGAGCGTGTGCACTCCCGGCTGTTCGCCGATCTCCTCGACGCAGCCGGGCTTTCCTCCGCGTACCTGCGCTACCTCGACGACGTGCCGGCGTGTTCGCTGGCCACCGTCAACATGATGTCGCTGTTCGGCCTGCACCGGCGGCTGCGCGGCGCCCTGGTCGGCCACTTCGCCGCCGCCGAGATCAGCACCGGCCCCAGCGCCCAGCGCATGGAGCAGGCTCTCATCCGGCTCGACGCCCCCGACGCCTGCCGGCTGTTCTACACCGAGCACATCGAGGCCGACGCCGTGCACGAGCAGGTGCTGCGCCACGACGTCGTCGGCGACCTGCTCGCGCGCGAACCGGAACTGGCCGCCGACATCGTGTTCGGCGTCCAGGCCACGGAGTTGTTGGAGCAGAACCTGGCCGGCCACCTGCTGTCCTGCTGGCGGGGTGGGCGGACCTCGCTGCGTCAGGAGTCGCGGACCCTCTTGCGGTGACTGGTGTCGCAGAACGGGTAGCGCTTGCTGCGCCGGCAGGTGCACACCGCCACCACGAACCGGTCGGAGCGGGCCGTCGTCCCGTCCGGCAACACGATCTCGACGGGCCCGTCCACCAGGACGGGCCCGCCGTGCTCCACGGCCACGCGCCGGTGCTCACGGTCGGTCGGCACGGATCACCAGCAGGTCCTCGTGACGCTGCCCCGGCTCGATGAGCCCGGCCCGTTCCAGGAACTCCGTCCTGCTCCGCAGCACCGGCCCGAACGGGATCGTGCCCCGCGACACCACCTCCGCCGTCAGCCCGCCTTCGCGCAGCCGGCGCAGCGACTTGCCCACATCGGACAGCGTCGAGTGGACCATCAGGAGAAATCCCTTTCTCCGCAACAACACCGGCATCGACCGGCAGATCGGGTCCAGCAGCGCCCGGCCGTCCGGCCCCGCGTTCCAGGCCCTTCGCCGTCCCTTGGTCACCGTGCCCGCCGGGCAGGGCACATAGGGCGGATTCGCCAGCACCACGTCGAACGACGACGCCGCCGGCAGCGCCAGCATCGACCCCCGCGACGCGCGGATCCGCTGGCCGTTCAGCCAGGCGTTCAGCCTCGCCGACACCACCGCCCGCCGGGACGCGTCGATGGCCACCACGTCCCTGGCCCCCAGCATCGACGCCGTGATGGCCAGCGCCCCCGTCCCCGTGCACATGTCCAGCACCCGCGCCCCCGGCGGAACCCCGGCCGCCATCGCGGCCTCCGCCAGCAGCCAGGTGTCCGACTGCGGCCGGTACACCCCCGGCGACCGCACCAGCCGCACCGCCGGCGGCGCACCCACCCGATCCTCAAAGGTAGTCACGCCAACGGAATAGCCCCGCCTCAACCGTCCAAACCAGATACTCGCCCGCCGTTGCCTGTCGGCGACCACCTCCGCGAGTCACGCTCTCCGGCACACCGAAATACGGTTTCGGGCAGAACTGAGACCCGAGGCTTAGCTTGAGATTTAAGGTTGGCGTGCCCACGACGGCACCCGGTTGATCATGGATGAAGCCCTTGGTTGATCATTCCTTCCTGCGACAGTCGGAAGATCACACCAAGGGCTTCGATGATCAGTGTGCACCACACCAGCGCCACCGCTGTGCTGGGGGACCTGTCCGGGTTCCGTAAGGCGTTCTACCAGTGTCTGACCGCACGGGCGGACGCGTTGTTCGAGTTGGCCGACGCGGCACTGTGCGCCGAGGGACCGGTCACCTCGCTGGTCGAGTTATCACTGGCCACCGAACACCGACGGGGCCACGGCACCCTGTACGACGGCCTGCGCCAGGGCAAGATCGACATCACCCGATTCCGCAACGTTGTCGCCCGCCAGTCGATCCCCCGCTGCGACGACGGCCGGATCGTGTTGGCCATCGACGTGAGCCACTGGCTACGCCCGGATGCGAACACCAGCCCGGAGCGGCTGTTCTGCCACACCTACGCACGCGGTCGCGGCCAAGCCCAGATCATCCCCGGCTGGCCCTACTCCTTCGTCGCCGCCCTGGAACCCGGCCGCACCTCGTGGACGGCGATGCTCGACGTGACGCGCGTGCGTCCCGACGATGACCACACCGACCTGGCCGCCACCCAACTCCGCGCCGTGGTGGACGCGCTGGTCACCGCCGGACACTGGCACGCCGGCGATCCAGAGATCTGGATCACCGGCGACAGCGGCTATGACGGTCCCCGCCTGGCATTCCTGCTGGCCGACCTCCCGGTCCAGGTGCTGGTGCGACTACGGTCCGACCGGGTGCTTGCCTTCCCCGCGCCGCCACGGCAGCCCGGCGCCCGAGGCCGCAGCACCCGGCACGGAGCCCGGTTCGTGTTCGCTGATCCGGCGACCTGGCCGGCCCCCGTGCGCACCACGACGACCGACACCACCCGCTACGGCGCCGCCCACGCTCGCTCCTGGGATCGGTTGCACCCCAAGCTGACCCGCACGGGCGCCTGGGCCGACCACGCCGGCCACCTGCCGATCATGGAAGGCACGGTGATCCGGCTCCAGGTCGACCGGCTACCCGGCACCGGCACCCCGAAACCGTTGTGGCTGTGGCACTCCACGACCGCGGCAACCGCAGGGCAGGTGGATCGGCTGTGGCAGATGTTCCTGCGGCGCTTCGACCTGGAGCACACTTTCCGTTTCCTCAAACAAACTCTGGGCTGGACCACGCCTCGCGTCCGTACGCCCGGAGCCGCGGATCGATGGACCTGGCTGATGATCGCGGTCTACACCCAGCTTCGGCTGGCCCGTCACCTCGTGGAAGATCGACGGCGTCCCTGGGAGCGAAAGTCGGCAACACCTGCCCGGTTGTCCCCGACCCGGGTCCGGCGAGGTTTTCGCGCGGTTCGCCCGACGGCCGCTTTGCCTGCCAGCGCACCGAAATTCTCCCGGCCCGGTCCTGGACGTCCGACAGGGTCACGAAACTCCCGCCAAGCCCCGGTACACGACCCCGGCAAGCCCAAAAAAACAGACATTGAGGGTTAAATCTCAAGCTTAGCCTCGATCCACCGGTGATCTTGGTGATCTCGGGCCGCGAGGTGTGGCGTGAACAGGGAAATGCCCTCCAGGTGAGGATAATCGGTCTTGCTGAAGGAACGATCCATCCCGACCGAGAGGGCATCTCCGAGGTGCGATTATGTCATAGCGCCGTGCGAGTGGGCGCGGTGTTCGATGATCCGAATCTGGTGGCGTCGGCCGGTGTCGTGCCAGTGATGCGACTGGCCGAGCAGGCCGGCCTGCACGACCTGGTCGAGGACCGGGTGCGGATACCGGAATCGGCAGGGGCGAACCCCGCGGCGAAGGTCGGCTCGATCGTGGCCGGGATGCTCACCGGCGCCGACAGCATCGACGACCTGGACGTGGTCCGGCACGGCGGGATGGGCCGGTTGTTCACCGGAGCACGCGCACCGTCCACAGTGGGCACCTTCCTGCGCGCGTTCACCTGGGGACACGCCCGGCAACTGGAGTCGGTGGCCCGACAGATCACCATCGGCCTGGCCTCGCGGACTCCGCTGCTGCCCGGCGCCGAACAGATGATGTTTCTCGATGCGGATTCGACGTTGGGTGAGGTGTTCGGGCACGCCAAGCAGGGCGCGGCGTTCGGACACGCGAAGGTGGGCGGCTATGTCGTGCGGTTACGGGGCTATCACCCGCTGATCGCCACGCTGTCCACCCCCACCGCGGCGCCAGTGATCGCCGCCACCCGGCTGCGAGCGGGCAACGCCGGCTCGGCACGGGGCGCGGCCAGCATGGCACGAGAACTGATCGGTGTGGCCCGTGGCTGTGGCGGCCAACCGGGACGGATGCTGTTTCGCGGCGATTCGGCCTTCTACGTCGGCGAGTTGATCACCGCCTGCCGGCAGGCGGGCGTGGCGGTGTCGGTCACGATCAACCAGTACCCCTCGGTGGTCGCCGCGATCGCCGGAGTCCAGGAGTCGGCGTGGATGCCGATCCGCTACCCGAAAGCGGTGTGGGACGCCCAGACCCAAGCGTGGATCAGTGACGCGGAGATCGCCGAGACCCCGTTCACCGCCTTCGCCGCGGACAAGCAGCACCGGGTGGTCGGACGGCTGGTGGTGCGACGGGTCCGCGACCAGAACCACCTCGACGCGTTGTTCCCGGTCTGGCGGTGTCACGCCTTTTTCACCACCAGCACCGCCGAGTTGGTCGAGGCCGAAGCAACCCACCGCCAGCACGCGGTCATCGAGCACGTCAACGACGACCTCAAACACGGCCCGCTGGCGCACTTCCCGTCGGGGTGCTTCGCCGCGAACGCCGCCTGGCTGACCTGCGCGGCGATCGCGTTCAACCTCACCCGCGCCGCTGGCTGCCTGGCTGGCGGACACTGCGCCAAAGCCCGCATCGCCACGCTGCGCCGTCAGCTGATCAACGTTCCCGCCCGCATCGCGCACCGGGCACGCCGGCTGATCCTGCACCTACCCCAGCACTGGCCCTGGGAACCGGCCTGGCTGGCACTGTCGGCAACCGCCCACGCCCCGCCCAGGACTGCCTGATCAGCATCCCGCCTTCTCAAGGCTCGACCGGAGACCCTGTCGTGGAAAGCTGGACAGACCAGCGGTTTCCGGCTGCCCACAGCCGCGAGCAAGATCGCTGACGCAGCCACTTCACGAAACCAAGATCACCAGCAATCTAGACCGGTGGATCGAGGCTTAGCTTGTTCTTTAACCCGTGTGGGCTTGATGTTCGGCCATGGTGAGGTCGCGTTTGACGGTCTTGCCGACGTCGTGCCGCACGGCTGGCGTACGGTTCTTGGAACCAGGTGGGCGTCCGGGGCCTGGTGTGCCGGGTTTCGGTGCCCTGGCTGGCAGGGCGAGTGCCGGACGGATGTTCCGGAACCCGCGCCTGACGCGAGAGGGCGTGAGGCGACCAGGGGCGGCGGGCTTCTCCCACGGACGGCGCAGATCCTCCACGAGCGGACGCGCGAGGCGGAGTTGCGTGTAGGCAACGATAATCAGCCAGGTCCACCGATCAGCTGCCTGCGGGGTACGGATCCTCGGACGGTTCCAGCCCAGAGTCTGCTTGATCAAACGAAACGTGTGCTCAAGATCGAACCTGCGCAGGTAGGACTGCCACCAGCGGTCCACGTCCCCAGCGGTCGCGCCGGTGGCCGAGGACCACAGCCAGACCGGGGTGGGGTTGCGGTCACCGGGCAGGTGGTCGACCTGAAGACGCAGCAGTGTGCCTTCGATGATCGGGAGGTCACCGTCGTGGTCGAGCCAGCAGGTGCGGTGGGTGAGCCGGGGATGCACCCGGTCCCAACTGCTGGCTCGGGCGGCACCGTAGCGAGTGGTGCTCGTGGTCGTGGTGTGCTGGGGTTCAGGCCAGGTGGCGGGTTTGGCCAGGGCGAATTCGGGCCCGTGCTTGGGTGGTCGGCCGTTGGTGCCCGGTAGCCGGGGTGGTGTGGGCAGCCGCAGCACTCGGTCCGAGCGGATCCGCCCGAGGACCTCGACGGGAAGGTCGGCCAGCACGAAGGCGAGCCGGGTGACGTCGTAGCCGCTGTCCATCACGATCAGGATGGCCGGGTCGCCGTCGGTCCAGTGCCCGGCCGTGACCAGTCGGCCGACCACGGCGCGCAGCTGGTTTGCAGTCACGGCGGTGGCATCATCGGCGGGCCCGAGCCGGACCGCGTCCAGCACTCCGGTCCACGAGGTGCGTCCGGACTCCAGTGCGACCACAAAGGAGTAGGGCCAGCCGGGGATGAACTGCGAGGCGCTTTTCGCACGTCCGTAGACGTGACAGAACAACCGCTGAGCGCTGGTGGCCGCGTCTGAGCGCAGCCACGGGCTGACGTCCACCGCGAGCACGATCCGCCCGTCCTGGGTGCGGGGCAGGGGCAGGCGGGCCAGATCCACGCGTAGCCGCGCGACATCGATCTGGCCGTGGTTGAGGCCGTCGTAGAGGGCGCCGTGGCCGCGTCGATGTTCCGGCGTCAGCGTCAGATCGACCAGCGAGGTCACCGGTCCGTCGGCGCACAGCACCGCGTCTGTCAGCTCGAACAACGCATCCGCCCGCGCCGTCAAGCAGTCATAGAGTTCCTGTCGGAACCTGGCCAGCTCCCCGACCGCGGCCTCGCGGTCGGGATCGTGCACACTGATCACTGCAGCCCTTGGTTTTGATCGTCGTTCTGTCGCAAGACGAATGATCAACCAAGGGCTGCGCTCATGATCAACCGGGGTGCGTCCCCGACGCCGGCAGGTTAAAGAACAAGCTTAGTGGTTGTTTCGGAAGTCCTTCGGGGGTCGGTTGGGAAGTCAGACGGGATCGCCGAGGTAGAGACCACAGGCACAGTCCAGGGCCTCTTCCGGGCTGCCAAAGGGAAGCCCGCTGGGCAGGACCTGGTCCTCGTACTTCCCGGAGCTGGCCAGGTACAGCCCGAAGCCCCAGTGCCGGGCCGAACCGCCGTAGCGCAGCCGGATCAGTGGCTGGATCGTCCCGTCGGCCAGATGCGCGTCGGCGTAGGCGAACTGGCCGCGGTACCGCACGTCCAGGCTGGCCACCCGCGGCCACCGTGTCCGGGCATGCACGGCCAGCCGATAGGACAGGGAGTTCTTCGTGGACTCGGGCGGGGTGGCCATGGCCATCATCGTGCCCCACCACCACGATGATCACCGTCCTGATCCTCGATCACGAGAGTGAGTGTGGTGGCGGTGCCCGCGATGGCGGCCTGTCCGGTGCGGGTGACCGGCGCCCTGCGGCGGATCCTGATCCGGCGGGCGCGGGGACACACCACGCCGTATCGCGACAAGATCCGCGTGTGGATCGTGCTGCGGGCCGCCGATCGGCAGACCAACACCCAGATTGCCGCGGAAGCGGGCGTCACGGTGGACACGGTGCGCACCTGGCGGGGCCGGTTCGCCGAGCACGGCCTGGCCGGATTGATGGATCGGCCCCGCTCGGGGCGGCCGTCCCGGTTCAGCCCGGTGCAGATCGCGCAGGTCACCGCGCTGGCCTGCCAGCTTCCCGCCCGTGTCGGGGTGCCGCTGGCGCGGTGGTCGTGTCCGGAACTGGCCCGCGAGGTGGTGGCCCAGGGGGTCGCCGAGCGGGTCTCGGCGGCCACGGTGCGCCGCTGGCTGGCCCGGAACGCGATCAAGCCCTGGCAGTACCGGTCGTGGGTCTTTCCCCGTGATCCTGACTTCGCCGTGACGGCCGGGCGGGTGCTGGATCTGTATCACCGCCGCTGGGGCGGCCGGGAACTCGGGGCGGGCGAGTTCGTGATCTCCAGTGATGAGAAGACCTCGATCCAGGCCCGCTGCCGCTGCCATCCCAGCCTGCCGCCGGGCAGGGCCCGGATGATGCGGGTCAACCACGAGTACACCCGGGGTGGGGCGGTGGCGTATCTGGCCGCCTACGACGTGCATCGGGCCTGGGTGTTCGGCTCGTGCGCGCCGTCCACGGGGATCGTGCCGTTCATGGCGCTGGTCGAGCAGGTCATGACTCAGGAGCCCTATGCGTCGGCGAAGCGGGTGTTCTGGGTGGTGGACAACGGGTCGTCGCATCGGGGGCAGGCGGCGGTCGACCGGTTGGCTCGCCGATTCCCCAACGCGGTCATGGTGCACACCCCGGTGCACGCCTCGTGGTTGAACCAGGTGGAGGTCCACTTCTCGGTGGTGCAGCGCAAGGTGGTGTCTCCCAACGACTTCACCGACCTGGCCGAGGTCGGATACCGCCTGGCCGACTTCGAGGAACGGTACAACGCCACCGCGAGGCCGTTCCGGTGGACGTTCACCCGCGACGACCTGCACGACCTGCTCGCTCGCATCAGCTATCACGAACCACAACAGGCCGCTGCCGGACTCGCGACCGCAGCATGATCACCTACGAGGAACTTCCGAAACCAACCACTTAGCCTCGATCCACCGGTCTAGATTGCTGGTGATCTTGGTTTCGTGAAGTGGCTGCGTCAGCGATCTTGCTCGCGGCTGTGGGCAGCCGGAAACCGCTGGTCTGTCCAGCTTTCCACGACAGGGTCTCCGGTCGAGCCTTGAGAAGGCGGGATGCTGATCAGGCAGTCCTGGGCGGGGCGTGGGCGGTTGCCGACAGTGCCAGCCAGGCCGGTTCCCAGGGCCAGTGCTGGGGTAGGTGCAGGATCAGCCGGCGTGCCCGGTGCGCGATGCGGGCGGGAACGTTGATCAGCTGACGGCGCAGCGTGGCGATGCGGGCTTTGGCGCAGTGTCCGCCAGCCAGGCAGCCAGCGGCGCGGGTGAGGTTGAACGCGATCGCCGCGCAGGTCAGCCAGGCGGCGTTCGCGGCGAAGCACCCCGACGGGAAGTGCGCCAGCGGGCCGTGTTTGAGGTCGTCGTTGACGTGCTCGATGACCGCGTGCTGGCGGTGGGTTGCTTCGGCCTCGACCAACTCGGCGGTGCTGGTGGTGAAAAAGGCGTGACACCGCCAGACCGGGAACAACGCGTCGAGGTGGTTCTGGTCGCGGACCCGTCGCACCACCAGCCGTCCGACCACCCGGTGCTGCTTGTCCGCGGCGAAGGCGGTGAACGGGGTCTCGGCGATCTCCGCGTCACTGATCCACGCTTGGGTCTGGGCGTCCCACACCGCTTTCGGGTAGCGGATCGGCATCCACGCCGACTCCTGGACTCCGGCGATCGCGGCGACCACCGAGGGGTACTGGTTGATCGTGACCGACACCGCCACGCCCGCCTGCCGGCAGGCGGTGATCAACTCGCCGACGTAGAAGGCCGAATCGCCGCGAAACAGCATCCGTCCCGGTTGGCCGCCACAGCCACGGGCCACACTGATCAGTTCTCGTGCCATGCTGGCCGCGCCCCGTGCCGAGCCGGCGTTGCCCGCTCGCAGCCGGGTGGCGGCGATCACTGGCGCCGCGGTGGGGGTGGACAGCGTGGCGATCAGCGGGTGATAGCCCCGTAACCGCACGACATAGCCGCCCACCTTCGCGTGTCCGAACGCCGCGCCCTGCTTGGCGTGCCCGAACACCTCACCCAACGTCGAATCCGCATCGAGAAACATCATCTGTTCGGCGCCGGGCAGCAGCGGAGTCCGCGAGGCCAGGCCGATGGTGATCTGTCGGGCCACCGACTCCAGTTGCCGGGCGTGTCCCCAGGTGAACGCGCGCAGGAAGGTGCCCACTGTGGACGGTGCGCGTGCTCCGGTGAACAACCGGCCCATCCCGCCGTGCCGGACCACGTCCAGGTCGTCGATGCTGTCGGCGCCGGTGAGCATCCCGGCCACGATCGAGCCGACCTTCGCCGCGGGGTTCGCCCCTGCCGATTCCGGTATCCGCACCCGGTCCTCGACCAGGTCGTGCAGGCCGGCCTGCTCGGCCAGTCGCATCACTGGCACGACACCGGCCGACGCCACCAGATTCGGATCATCGAACACCGCGCCCACTCGCACGGCGCTATGACATAATCGCACCTCGGAGATGCCCTCTCGGTCGGGATGGATCGTTCCTTCAGCAAGACCGATTATCCTCACCTGGAGGGCATTTCCCTGTTCACGCCACACCTCGCGGCCCGAGATCACCAAGATCACCGGTGGATCGAGGCTTAGTTCTGCCCGAAACCTACATTCGGTGTGTCCCGGAGCGTGACTCGCGGGGGTTCAGGTGTCGAAGTCGGTGCGGGACAGGAGGCGGGCGACGGAGCGTTCGACGCTGTCAAGGTCCGTCGAGGGGCGGATGGCGCGGTCCTGTTCGAAGGCGGTGACGACGCGGGGATCCACATAGGACTTCCGGGTGATGGCGGGGGTGTTGCCGAGATGGTGGGCGACCTGCTCGTACATCTCGCGGACCGCGACGCGCTTGCTGCCCTGGCCCTTGCGGCCGGCGAGGATCACGGCGGCGAGCACGGTGGCGTTCCAGGTGCGGAGGTCCTTGACGGTGAACTCGTCGCCGACCAGCTCGTGCAGGCGCTCGTTGACGTCCTGCGAGTCCAGCGGCCGCCAGTCCTTGCCGTCACGGTGCATGAGCAGGCGGTCGCTGCCGGTGCGGAAGCGCTTGAGGCTGGTGACGGCCTTGGCGAGCTCGCGGTCCTCCAGGGCGACGCGGCGCTCCTTCTGGCCCTTGGCGGGAAAACAGAACTCCAGGCGACCACGGCGGACGGCCACGTGCTCACGGAGCAAAGTGGACACACCGTAGGTTCCGTTGGACTCCACGTACTCGTCGTTGCCGATGCGGAACACGCCCTGCTCCAGCATGCGCAGGGCGACGGCGGTGACGCGCTGGCGGGCGAGGCCGCCGGCGGCGAGGTCGGTGGTGACCTGCTCACGGAGCGCGGGCAGCTTGGCCGAGAGTTTCCGCACCCGGTCGAACTTCTGCCGGTCGCGGTCCTCACGCCATTGGGCGTGGTAGAGGTACTGCTTGCGGCCGGCGTCGTCGGTGCCGGTGGCCTGGATGTGGCCGTTGGGCCACGGGCAGATCCACACGTCCCGCCACGCCGGCGGCACGGCCAGCGCCCGGATCCGGTCGAGGGTCTCGGCATCGGTCACGGGCGAGCCGTCGTAGTGCTGGTAGCCGAAGCCGCGGCCACGGCGACGCCGGGTGATGCACTCGCCGGCCAACCGGCTCCGTCTCAACCGCATGGTCGGGGAATACCCGGTTCCGCTCAGCCGGAACCGATCGTCAACCGGCGTTGCTGATCGCCACGCCACTCCAGCATCAGCGCGGTGGCGTCGTCCTGCAGCCGGCCGTTCTGGTGGGCCAGCACGGCCCGCATCAGCCGGCGCAGGGTCTCCGGCGCGGGCAGGCCGTCGGCGGCGCCGCGCACGACGAGCTCGGTGAACCGCCGCAGGCCGAACTCACGGCCCAGGTGGTCGCGGGCCTCGGTGATGCCGTCGGTGTGGAACAGCACCCGGTCGCCGGGCTCCAGCTGGTATCGGCACTCGGTCGCCGGGATGCCCAGGGCGAACCCCATCGGCGGCGCGGGCGGGCAGCGCAGGGTGGTCAGCCACCGGCCCTGCCGGATCAGCAGCGGCGGCGGATGCCCCCGGTTGATCCACGTCAGCAGGCCGGTCGACGGCCGCAGGTGGGCCAGGACGCCGGTGGCGAACCGCTTGCGGTCGAACTGCCGCGCGATGGCGTCGTCGATCGCCTCCCCGATCTCCGGCAGCGTCGCGCCGCGCCGGCGGGTGTTGCGGCACGCGCCGGTGGCGATGGCGACGGTCAGGCCGGCGGACTGGTCGTGTCCCATGGCGTCGAACATCGACAGGTGCAGCAGGTCCGGTGACACCGCGTAGTCCACGGCGTCGCCGCCGATCTCGTACGTCGGTTCGAGCACCGCGGCCACCACGAGGTCCTTGGTGGCGAAGGTCAGCGGCGGCATCAGCGGCCAGATGACCTCCGACGGCAGCGACATCGGCCGGGACCGCACGATCGCCGGGTAGCTGTCGCTGTGCGGACGCTTGCTGACGACCAGCAGCGCCGCCAGCGAGGCCAGGGCGCGCAGGGCGACCACCGTGTCGCCGTCGCCGGCCCTCGCGCCGAGCACGCCGATGCGCTCGGTGCCGTCCAGCATCGGAACCCACAGCGACGACTGGCTGGTGACCACGTCCACGTTCCGGAACGCCCAGCCGGCCGCGCTGGTGTCGATCGGCAGCCTCGTCGCGGCGTCGTCCAGTCGGACGAGGTTGTCCTCACGGATGTCCGCGACGTAGGCCGCCACGTCCACGAGGCCGGCGGTCGCGCCGTGCCGCGCGACGAGAGCGGGGAGGTCGTCGAAGGTGGCCAGATGGCCGGCCTCCAACAATCCGGCCAGCATCTGGGCGACGGAACCCGGCGCAGTCACCGCGAACGGCTACCCGCACATCCCCGATCGCTAACCGTCAGCCGGGCAGCGGTTGCCTCGGCGAGCATCGCGACGACATCCTCCGTCCGACCGGCCCGGGCGAAGGCCGCGCGCTGCCGGGTGGCCCCGTCGCCGACCTGGGCGAGCCTGTCGGTCACCCGGTCGACGAAGTCCCGGTCCTCGTCCTCCAGCACCGGGCGAACCTCCGCGACGAGCCGGTCCAGGACACGCGACGCCGGCGGACTGCCGCTCGGGGCGGCGCAGCGCCCGCGGAGCCCGTCCCGTCCGGCGAGCCACAGGTCCGCGCGGACCACCTCCTGAGCAACCTCGGGCGCATCGTCCCGGCGCAGCGCCGTGGCGACCAGGCCCCGCGTCAGCACGGCGATCAGGGCCGCCTCCGAGGTGGTGATCATGACGTCGCAGACCCGGATCTCCACCGTCGGGTAGGTCGGCGAGAGACGGATGTCCCAGTACGCCATGCCCGGATCCAGCAACGCCCCCGAGCGGGTCATCGTGGCCAGTGTGGCGTCGTACTCGGCCGGCGACCGCAGCAGCGGCGGCGGGCCGGCGGAGGGCCAGTTGGACATCTGCATGTGCCGCCAGCTCGCGTACCCGGTGTCGGCGCCGTCGGCGAACGGCGAGTTGGCGCTGACCGCCAGCAGCGCCGGCAGCCAGGGCCGCAGGTGGTTGAGCACGTGCAGCCCCGTCTCCCGGTCCGGCACGCCGACATGCACGTGGCAGCCGCAGACGTTGGCCGACTTCATCAGGTTGCGGAAGTGGTCGGCGATCCGGTGGTAGCGGCGTTCGGGCGTCAGCGGCGGCGGCGACGCCTCGCCCAGCGGCGGCGTGCCGGAGGCGATCAGGCGCAGGCTGTGGTCGCGCGCGGAGGCCGCCAACGTCTCTCGCAGCCGGTCCAGGTGACCGACGAGTTCTCCGACCGAGGTGCAGACCGGCGTCGCCGACTCCACCTGGCTGGCGATCATCTCGGGCTGGAGCTCCTTGTCCTCGCCGTCGGAGCCGTCCGAGACCGCGTCGGCCAGCACCGCGCGACCCGCGGGGACGGGGCGGCCGGTGGCGTCGACGACCAGGAACTCCTCCTCGACACCGAAGGTCAGGGCCACGGTCACACCTCCCCGACCGGCACGGCGCTGGTCTCGTCGTCACGTCTTTTGCCTCGCACGGCGCTCTGATACCCGTCGGCGGTCGGCGTCAACCGCTGTTTAACCGCTGGTGTTATGGGAATGCGGCAACCATGGAGCAAACCCGTGTCTTCGATCGGATCGCCGACGACGAGCGGCTCGACACCGTCGGCGACGCCCTTCGCCGAGGCGTGCACGCAGTCCTGCGTCCAGGCATGGTGAAGGATCTGCTGCACGGCGTGTTTCTCGGCCATCCGTTGCACCCGGCCCTGGTGCAGGTGCCCATCGGGTGTTTCGCCAGCGCGGCCGTGCTGGACATCGGGGGCAGTTCGCGGGAGGCCACGCGCCTGATCGGGCTCGGCGTGCTCAGCAGCGTGCCGGCGGCCGCGGCGGGCCTGGCCGACTACGCGGACAGCGAGCGGGACCACCAGCGGATCGGCGTCGTGCGCCGCGGCCAACTCGGCGGCGCTGGTCTGCTACGTCACTTCCCTGGCGTTGCGGGCGCGCGGGCGGGAGCGGGCCGGCGTGTGGTCGGCGCTGGCGGGTCTGACGTTCAGCATGGCCGGCGCCACCCTCGGCGGCGATCTGGCCTTCCGACGAGCCGTCGGGGCCAACCATTCCGAGCAGGCGTCCCGCCTCGGCCCGGCCGACTGGTGCGATCTGGGTCCCGTCGAGCAGTTCGCCGAGGCGGAGCCGATCCGACGGGACGCGGGAGAGATCCCGGTGCTCGTGGTCCGGCGCGGCGACGACTTCGCGGTGTTGCACGACCCTGTGCAGCCACATGTCCGGCCCGCTGTCCGAGGGGAAGCTGACCGAGGTCGGCGGTGTCGACTGTGTCCGATGTCCGTTGCACGGCAGCGTGTTCCGACTCGATGACGGCCGTCCGGCGCACGGGCCCGCAACGGCGCCGCAGCAGCGGCCGGACAGCCGGGTGCGGGCCGGCCGGCTGGAAGTCAAGACTGCTTAGGGGAAGCGGTGCCCGGACGTGTGATCACCTACAGCGAGGACGGCGTCTGGAAGACGCGTGTGGGGGTGCTTAAGCCATGGCAGGTAAGGCAAAGGTAAGAGATGCCTCCCAGCCCACTCCAGGACCCTCCCTGCTTTCCGTGCATCTAGGGAAAGCTTGGGTTGCCGACGCTGTATTACCCGCTAGGCCGGTGGAATTTGACGGTACCGGAGCGAGCCCACAGGTCGGTCAGCCTCGTCCCGTTCGCTGCTGCAACTCGTCGATCCGGCGTGACGCCTCCGCCTTGGTCAGGTCCTCCGACGGCGGCTCCTCGCCGGCCTCCTGGGCCAGCGTGCCCAGATACGAGGCCTGGGGGCCGGTCATCGGCTCCTCGCCGGTCGTCCACTGCTCGACGGGCTTCTCCGGGTTCGGCTCCGGCTCAGTCATCGCGCACCTCCTGCGGTGCGGATGCCCGACGCCGTCCCCGTCGAAACCCTGTTCGAGTTTCTCAGTCGTGGGACCGGCGAAGCAACAGCCGCAGCAGCACGATCAGCCCGGCCACGCCCAGCAGCACCAGGCCCGGCCGCTGCCGCACCACGTCCATGGTGCGATGCGCCGGCTCCCGAACCGCCTCGGGCAGATCATTGATCCTGCGCTCGGCCTCGTCCAACGTGTGCACGGCGGAGTCCTTGACCTGCGCCGTGGCCTGCTGGGCCTTGTCGGCGGCCGTGGCGGCCACCTGCTGGGCCTTGGCCCCGACCTTCTGCATGCCCTCGCTGGCCCGGGCCTGCACGTCGAGCTTGTCGGACAGCTGCTGCACCGTCTCGCCCAGTGCCTCACGGGTGCGCTCGGCCTGCTCTCGCAGCTCCGCCGCCTGATCCTTCGCGTTCATCTCGCGCTCCTGTTCACGAACCGGTGGTGACGGCCGGATACCCAGCCGTGAATAGGACGACACGTGGGTTGGGCGCGGTGGCTTGCGGATACTTGCACAGAGTCGCTTGTCCTCGGGGCGTTTGCCCCAGGGTTGCCTGCACAGGGACGGACGGAGGCCTGCGAATGTCGGGACTGCCACTGGTGGCGCTGCTGGCGATCTTCGCCGGAGCCGCCGCGGTCATCTGGGTCGCCGGTGTGCAGCTGTCCGACCAGACCGACGTGTTGTCCACCCGACTGCGTCTCGGTTCCGCGCTGGGCGGTCTCATCCTGCTCGCGGTGGCCACGAACCTGCCGGAGCTGGCCATCGTGGCGAGCGCGGCGGTCTCGGGCAATCTCGGCGTGGCCGTCGGCAACGTCCTGGGCGGCATCGCCATCCAGACCGTCGTCCTGGTCGTGCTGGACGCGGCCGGCGGGCGCGGCTCGAAGCCGCTCACCTATCGGGCCGCCTCGCTCGTGCTGGTGCTCGAAGCCATGCTCGTGATCGCGGTGTTGGCGGTGGTCGTGGCCGGCACGCAGCTGCCGTCAGGGCTCATCGCCTTCCGCCTGACGCCGGGGCCGGTGCTCATCACCGTGCTGTGGGTGGCAGGGCTGCTGCTCCTGCGACGGGCGGGCAGCTCGCTGCCCTGGCAGGAGTCGGGGCAGGCGCCCGACGGCCAGGACCGTCCGCGCGGACATCGTCGCAAGCACGCCGAGCACCAGGCCACCAGCAAGGGAACCAGCACCGCCAAGGCCGCGGTCATCTTCGGCCTGGCCGCCGTGGTCACGCTGGTGGCCGGCGTGGCCCTGGAGCGCAGCGGTGACGCCATCGCCGACCACATCGGCCTTTCCGGCGTGTTGTTCGGCGCGACGGTGCTCGCGGCCGCCACCTCGCTCCCGGAGATCTCGACCGGGCTGACCTCCGTGCGCAACGGCGACTACCAGCTCGCGGTCAGCGACATCTTCGGCGGCAACGCGTTCCTGCCCGTGCTGTTCCTGCTGGCGACGCTGCTGTCGGGCCGCTCGGTCCTGCCGCAGGCCCAGCACGCCGACATCTACCTCACCGCACTGGGAATCCTGCTCACGTTGGTCTACGCGGCCGGCCTGCTGTTCCGGCCGGCCCGGCGCATCGCCGGCATGGGGGTCGACTCGTTGGTCGTGCTGGTGCTGTACGCGCTGGGCGTGGCCGGCCTGTTCGCCATCGCCACGGCGTGATTTCACCCCCGGCCGAGCAGCTGCCGGTAGAAATGCTACTAACGCAAGGCACGCTCACCCGCCAGGCCGCACAGCGCTGGCACGAGACGACCGACCGGACCGGCGGCGACGGCAGACCCGAGATCCGCTCACGACTGCCCGAGCGGCCCGACTGAGGCGCGGACGGCGGGCCCGCCGGTCATGGCGGGCCACCGGTCGTCGCGTGGGCGATGGCGGATCGATCACCGTAGTAGAAGGCGCGCACCCGGTACGCCGCCCGCTTCTCATCCGGCAGCGTTGCCACGCCGCAGGCGTTGACGCGGGGATCCAGCACCTGCACCACTTGGAAGTCCTCGGCGTCGGCGGCCTTGATCTCCATCAGGTAGCCGTCCTCGTCCCGTGCGTGGTCGACCCAGGTGAGGCGGACGCCGTTGTCGTTCATCACGGTCGGGGCCAGGTCGGTGGGGGCGCCCGACGCCGCGGCGTCAGGCGCCCGGATCGCCTGGTCGGCCCGGTTTCGACCCGGTTCGGCGCGCGGCGCGGCCCAGGCCTGGTCGTCGGCGTGGGCGTCGTCGTCGTAGGCGCCGGGCGGCAGCGTGACGTCAACGGCCTCGGACGCGGGACCGTAGTACGGTCGCACGCGGTAGTAGAACGTGGTGTGGGGCATGATGTTCTGGTGCCGGTAGCTGGTCTGCGCCGCGACCACGAAGCCGAGGACGGTGTACGGGCCGCCGTCGTGCGTGGCGTACTCCACCACGTGGCCTGCGGGTGCGGGGCCGTCGTCGTGCCAGGTCAGCGTGACGTCCACGGGCGTGACGAGAGTGGCGGTGAGACGGATGTCCGCGGCGGAAGTTGTTGTGCCGCAAGCGGTCAGCGCCGCGAGCAGAAGCGCGGCCGCCAGCAGCCGTCTCATCATCGATGTCACCTCCCCGCGCGGAGTGCGCCGGCCCCCGCGCGAGGACCGGCGCCCGCGATCACTGATGCCAGAAGTGGATGTCGCTCCACTGGACCGTGATCGGTCCCTTGCCGCTGGCCGTGCGATAGGCGCCGAACTTGTCGTAGAACGTGCCGCCGGGGCTGGACTCGGTGTATTTCAGCGCCCCGTTGATGTACACCTGGATCGTCTTGCCGGCGGTGTGCACGGTGTCCACGGTCACCGGCGTCCCGATGGTCGCGCCGGTGGCGATGGTCTTCTGGTTCTCCACGGAGTACAGCCGGCCGCCGTTCTCCACCGCCAGCAGGAAGTACGGGCCCTGCGTGCCGTGGAAGGTCTGCTTGAGACTGATCCGCGACCCGCCCTGACTGGTGATCTTGAAAGTGCCCTCGAACTTGTGCGCGCCGCTGGTGTAGTCGACGTAGCGGCGTTCCGCGCGGTCGTGCGACGAGCCGGACTTCGAACAGGTCAGCTGGAACGTCAGGTCGCTGACCTTGGCGCACCCTTCCTGCTGCACCTTGAAGCTCGGCGAGTACTCCACCCAGGTCGCGGCCGGCGTCCGCGCCGATGCCGCGGGGGCGATCATCATCGTCACCCCGCAGACGGCGCCGCACAGGGCGGCCGCGTAACGCTTCACAGACATGTGCACCCCAAACGTTCATGTGGCTGAACCGGGTTGGGCGGGGAAGCGAAGGCGAAGCTAGTGAGGGCGCCACCGAGCGTCAATGTGGAAAGCGCCTTCCGACCCGGCCCGGCCGTGCTCAGGGGTGGTGTGTTCACATTTGACTGAAAACGTTTTCATCGGCGTTGCATCCTGCTGCGCGTCGTTGGACGGCCGCGGTCCGCCCGGCGGGTCCATCGACGACGCCGATGGCGCAATTCCTGCCGTCGGCGGTTCGCGCAGTCCGTCGGCGAGGCGCGACGGAGGTGCGGCCGAGCGTTGTCGGTGGCCGGCGCGGGTGGTCGTCGCGCTGCCTCGCCGTTTTCGCCCGTGCCTCGCTCTCGCACGCGAATGTCATCGCAGCGTTGACAATTCCCATGTCATCCTGCAAACTCGTGTCGTCCCGGCGGGGTAATCCGTGCCGGTCGACGCTGCGTTCCCACAGCTACCGGCGTAGGCTGGTCTCGTGGTGCGAGCCAGCGGAACTGTGGACAATGCTCGCGGCCTCGGGGTTCACGACCACGTCTGTTGGAGCTTCGACGGCGGTGCCGAGTTCCGCCGCCATGCCCGCGATTTCCTGGCCGACGGACTCACTCTCGGACAACGCGTCTGCTATGTAGGCGACGGCAGCGTGGAGACGCTGGAGGCCGAGCTGTGCGAGGCGAAGGGCATGGCCGGGGCGCTGCGCAGGGGCGCGGCGAGCGTGATGCCGGTGTGGGGCATTTACCGTGAGGACACGGTGATCGAGCCCGAGGCACAGGTCGCGCGGTACGCCGCGGCCACCGAGCGGGCACTGGCCGACGGGTTCGCGGGGCTGCGGGTCGCGGCCGACGTGACCAGCATGGTCCGCCGTCCGGCCCAACTGGACGCGTTCGCCCGCTATGAACACCTCATCGACCGCTACATGACGGCGCGGCCGTTCGCGGCGCTGTGCGGGCTACAACCGCGGCCAGTTGGGCCGCGAGGCGGTGGCCCAACTGGCGTGCATGCATCCCAGCACAGTCGCGGCGCCACGCCCTTTCCGGCTCTACGGCTCGGGCCGACTGCTCGCAGCTTGCGAAAGCTCCCAGCGATACCGATTTAGGCACACCTACTCATTCCCCGCCACGCTAAGCAAGTCAATGATCGCCTGTTCTGTGCAAGTCGATCTCCTTAGCTGTCTATAGCAGCGCTTGCACCTTCAACATGCGGCGCGTTTCACGGCGATACAGGTTATGCTTTATGCGCGCGCATCCCTTCGAGCTATTGCGAAGAAGAGACGTGCGCTAGGAACGTCCCGCTTTTACCGTAGACACCTAACACATAGTTCGCTGCCCCAAGTCGTCAACTGAAAGAAAACGTACCTAAGCGTTTCGTAGCGCCATCTGCACAGAAAATCGCGCAAAACCATGCTAATTCACAACAAGCCGACGAGCTCGACGCGTCCAAGGTGACGTTCATCGACCATTGCTGGCCCTGGACGACCACGCCCGTGACCGGGGCATCACTGGAACTGCGCACCGGTCTGGCCACGCCGATCCATGTGATCGACGTGCTGCGCCTGACCGGCGTGCACGTGTAGCGGCCGCGCCGCGGGGTATCGCCTTCGATGAGCGACATCGAAGGAGGAGACGTGACCACACCCCTCAACCCGCTCGCGGTGGTGACCGGGGCGTCCAGCGGCATCGGCCTGGAACTGGCCCACCAGCTCGCGGCCAACGGCTTCGACCTCTTCGTGTGCGCGGAGGACAGCGAGCTGGTCATCGCCGCGGATGCGTTGCGCGCCGACAACGTGGCCGTGGAGGCCGTGCGGGCCGACCTGACCGAGCCCGACGGTGTCGAGCAGCTGGTCGAAAGCGTGACGGCGACGGGCCGCCCGGTGGACGCACTGGTGATCAACGCCGGCGTCGGCGTCTCGGGGGCGTTCGTCGGCGATTCGACGCCGGCCGACCAGCTCTCCGTCGTCGACCTCAACGTGCGCTCGGCGGTGCACCTGGCCAAGCTCCTGCTGCCGAACATGGCGGCCCGGGGCAGCGGCCGGGTGCTGTTCACGTCCTCGATCGCCGCCGTCATGCCAGGGCCGTTCCAGACCGTCTACAACGCCTCCAAGGCGTTCCTGCTCTCCTTCGCCGAGGCGCTGCGCGAGGAGCTCAAGGACAGCGGGGTCACCGTGACGACGCTGATGCCCGGGCCGACGGACACGGAGTTCTTCGACCGGGCGGACATGGGCGACACCAAGCTCGGGGCGTCCGAGGACAAGGACTCCGCCGAACTCGTGGCCGAACAGGGCTACAAGGCGATGATGGCCGGCAAAGGACCGTGTCGTGGCCGGGTCGATGAAGAACAGGGCGCAGGTCGCGGCGGCGAAGGTGTTGCCGGACAAGGTGATGGCGGCCCAGCACCGCAAGATGAGCGAGCCCGGCAGCGCGGGCGACTGACGGACCAGCTCGCCCGCGCTGCTGGTCCGACCCACGGTGGCGCTGAGTTGGTTCGTGACGTTCGCGGCACGCCCTGCGCCATTGGTTCGCCGCGGCCTTCGCCACGAGGCTTCTGCCCCTTCGCAGCTTTCCCGCGCCGCCCGGGACCTGTGGGCCGCATGCCCATCAGGTCCCGCAGCGGGTTCGGGCTCAGTCCTTGGACTGCCGGGAGCTGTTGCCCGCGTCGGTGACCAAGGCGATCTTGTCGGCCAGGCCGGGGTGACTGGTGTGCAGGTGCGGGTGCGCGTCGGTGAGCGGCCCGAGCAGCGCGGCGGTGTCAGGCTCGCCGAGCGCCGCGGTCACGGTGTCCACGTGCTTCCGGGCGTCGTCATCAAGGGTGCCGTCGCCGTCCAGGGCGCTCACCTGGGCGGCGAGCTGCCGCAGCCCGATGGCGTTCTCCCGGGCCCACTGCGTGACGGCCCGATCCCCGGCACGCCGGTCGCGCTCGGCCCGGACCCGCTGCTCGCCGGTGGTCGCCTCGCCCGTGTCGTCGGGGCGTAGCCGCAGGTAGCGGCGCTCGGCCGCCTGCCGGCTGGCCACGCCCAGCGCCGGCGCGAGCTGGATCCAGCTCGCACCGTGGGCCCGGGCCGCCGCGATCAGCCGCGGCTCCCACTCGGCCAGCTCCTCCCGCAGGTGCCGCAGCAGGGTCAGCGCGGCCACGGCGTCGGCGACTCCCGCCTCGTCGTCCTCGGGAAATCCGAGCTTGCGGTGCGCGACCCGGTTGACCAGGCCCAGGTCGGTCAGCGCCATGTCGCCGTCGCGCGCCTGCTCGTCCAGCGGCCGGTCGGCCAGCCGCCGCCGGGCCCGCTCGCGCTCGCTGCCCTCCAACACTCGTCCCTCCCTCCCTGCCATCACTCGGACGACATCCTAGCAGGGTCATCCCAGTGATGACACGAGCACTTGTCGTCCATTTGATGACAGGTGCGGGACGGCGCCGTGCGCCGGCGTGGGCCGGTGATTGTCCGGTCGCGCACCGGGTAGCCAGGCCCTGACGACATGGGAGGAAATCCGATGAAGGCAGTGACCTGGCACGGAAAGCGCGACGTTCGTGTGGACACCGTGCCGGACCCGAGGATCGAGCAGCCGACGGACATCGTCGTGGGCATCACCTCCAGCGGCATCTGCGGCTCCGACCTGCACCTGTACGAGGTCCTGGGCCCGTTCCTGGAGGAGGGCGACATCCTGGGCCATGAGCCGATGGGCGTGGTCGAGGAGGTCGGCCCGGAGGTCACGGCGGTGCGGCCGGGCGACCGGGCGACCGGGTGGTGATCCCGTTCAACGTGTCCTGCGGAACGTGCTTCATGTGCGGCCAGGGGCTGCACTCGCAGTGCGAGACGACGCAGGTGCACGAGCAGGGCAGCGGGGCGGCGCTGTTCGGCTAC
>NZ_KK037166.1:1148705-1173045 GCF_000568255.1 Kutzneria sp. 744 | reverse complement strand
GGTCCGCCGGACGACCGGTTCGTGTACCTCTCGGACGTGCTGCCGACGGCGTGGCAGGCGGTGGAGTACGCGGCGATCCCGGACGGCGGCAGCGTGGCGGTGCTGGGCCTGGGGCCGATCGGCGACATGGCGTGCCGGATCGCGCAGCACCGGGGCGCGGGCCAGGTGATCGGCGTCGACCTGGTGCCGGAGCGGCTGGAGCGGGCGCGGCTGGGTGGCGTGGACGCGCTGGATGTGCGGGATCCCGACCTGGTCAAGGTGATCCGCGACAAGACCGGCGGCCGCGGGCCCGACGCGGTGATCGACGCCGTCGGCATGGAGGCGCACGGCTCGCCGGCGGCGCAGGCGACGCAGCAGATGACCTCGATGCTGCCGGACGGGATGCAGGCCTGGCTGATGAAGCGGGTGGGGGTGGACCGCCTGCACGCGCTGTACCTGGCCATCGAGATCGTCCGCCGCGGCGGCACCATCTCGCTGTCCGGCGTGTACGGCGGCATGGCCGACCCGATGCCGATGCTGCGGATGTTCGACAAGCAGATCCAGTTGCGGATGGGGCAGGCCAACGTGCACCGCTGGGTGCCCGACATCCTGCCGCTGCTGGTGGACGGTGACCCGCTGGGCGTGGAGGGCTTCGCCACCCATCGGGTGCGGCTGGAGCAGGCCCCGGCCGCCTACCAGATGTTCCAGCAGAAGCGGGACGGGGCCGTGAAGGTGCTGCTGCAGCCCTGATCGGACCGGCCGTCGAAAATGGCAGGTTTGAACGGCCACCTCGCCGGCAACCCCGCACTACCGGTGCGTGCCGCGCATGCCCGCCGCCTTGGCGCGGGGCATGATGTCGGGGTGACCGGTTTCAGCGCGGAAGAATCGAACAACGCGGAGGTAGGGTTGGCGACCGTCGCCGTGGAGCGTCCGGCCGACGACGTCGCTGTCGTGCGGGTGGACGGCGAGGTCGACATGGTCACCGCGCCGGCGCTGGAGAGCCAGGTCGTCGCGCTGCTGGGGGAGAAGCTCCGGATGCTGGTCATCGATCTGACCGGGGTGCGGTTCTTCTCCTCGGCCGGCTTGGCCGTGCTGGCGCTGGCCCATCGCGAGGCGGACGAGGGCACGCAGCTGCGGGTGGTGGCCAACGACGCGGCGGTGCTGCGGCCACTGGAGCTGACCGGCCTGACCGAGGACCTGTTCATCCGACCCGATCTCAGGGCCGCGATGGAGGCATGAGCGGCGTGGAGCCGATTCTGCGGTGGCACGGGCTGGCCAAGGCCGAGCAGCTCAGCGGCATCCGCCGGTCGATCGAGGAGTGGACCGAGCGCGAAGGTCTGTCGCTGGACCTGTCGCAGATGGTGGCGTTGGCCGTGTACGAGGCCATGGCCAACGTCGTGGAGCACGCCTACCGCGACGACGGGATCGGCACGCTGGACGTGGAGCTGCGCCGGGACCGGGACGCCGTGCTGGCCGTGGTCGCCGACGAGGGCCACTGGCACGTCAGCACGCCCGAGGAACAACATCACCGCGGTCGCGGCCTTGAGCTGATAGAGCGGCTCGCCGCCCAGGTCACGGTGCTGCCGTCGAACACCGGCACCCGGGTCCGCATGCGCTGGCCGGTCGAGGAGCCGAAGGACGGGCGCCTGGCCTTCCTGGACGCCGTCACGGACGCCGGCCTGGCCCGGCTGAGCACCGAGGCGGTGCTGCGGACGCTGCTGACCCGCATCCACGACCTGCTGTCGGTGGACACCGCCGCGGTGCTGATCTACGACCGGTCCGGCGACCACCTCGTCGCGGGCGCGTCAGTGGGCCTGGAGCAGCACGTTCGCCGGCTGACGCGTATCCCGTCGGGGGTCGGACTGGCCGGGCGGGTGGTCGAGACCATGGAGGCGCTGGTCGCCGATCGGGTGGACGAGACGACCGTCGAGACGCCGTTGCTGTGGGAGAGCGGTGTCACCGCGCTGCTGGGTGTGCCCATGATCGCCGCCGGCGCGCTGGTCGGCGTGCTGCGGGTGGGCGTGAGCGGCGACCGGACGTTCACCGCCGAGGAGATTCTCCTGCTCCAGGTGGCCGCCGACCGGCTGGCCCTGGCCGTGCAGGCGCAGGCCTCCAACGTGGAGAGCAACGCGACCACGGCGCTGCAGCGCAGCCTGCTGCCCAGCCGCCTGCCGTCGGTGGCCGGCCTGGACTTCGCCGGCCGCTACGTCCCCGGCGCCGACCTGGGCGTCGGCGGCGACTGGTACGACGTGTTCCCGCTGTCCGGCGGCCGCATCGGCATCGTCATCGGCGACGTCGCCGGGCACGGGTTCGCCGCGGCGGTGGTCATGGGGCGGCTGCGCAGCGCGCTGCGGGCCTACGCGCTGGACAACGACGAGCCCGAGATCGTGATGGACAAGCTGGACCGCAAGGCCAGCCACTTCGAGGCCGGCGTGATGGCCACCGTGGCCTACGCCGTGGTCGAGCCGGCCGAGGGGCGGCTGACCCTGTGCCTGGCTGGCCACCTGCGGCCGGTGCTGGCCGTGCCCGGCCGCACCAGCCGCTTCGTGGACGCGATCGTCGACCCGCCAATCGGCTTCTCGCTCAAGGGCCGCCACCGTCGCAGCCAGGTCATCCAGGTGCCGCCGGGCGCGACCCTCTGCTTCTACACCGACGGCCTCGTGGAGCGCCGGGACCGGCCCATCGACGCCGGTCTGGCCGAGCTGCTGGACGCCGTCGCGGCCCTGCCGTCCGAGACGGTCTGCGCCGAGCTGATGGCCGAGTTCGTCGAGGGCCAGTCCACCGCCGACGACGTTGCCCTGCTGGTCATGCACCACACGGAGCCGAGCTAGCCTTTCTGGGGCTGCACGGTGTATTTCGGGTCTCCCGCCGACTGCACGCCGGCGTGGAACACCCCGAGCCTCGTGCAGGCCGAGCCGGCGAGCATGGCGGCGCCGCCGATCACGGCGGCCACGCGGCTGCGTCGGCCGAGCAGCGCGCCGACGGCCGCGCCGCCGATGGTGAGCACCTCGGCCGCCTTGAGCAGCGGGCCGGCCTTGCCCTGGTGATGGGTCTCGGCCACCATGCCCAGCCTTTGTCGCATCTGGTGCATGGCCACGGTTTCCAGCGCTGCCCCGAACACACCCGCCCGTCGCGCCGGACCGGCCTCGGCCGTGCTGGCGGCGATCATCCCGAGACCGGCGGCGGCCGTGGCCGCCGAGCCGACGAAAAGGAACGGCATCTCGCGGTAGCCGCCGTGCCAGGCCGGCGTGGCCGTGTCGGAGATCAGCACCGCCGTGTACGAGGCGATCGCCGGCCCCAGCAGGCCCGCGCCGATCGTGGCGGCCTTGCCGATGCCGGGGAACAGGCCGGTCACCGACGTCGCCGCCGCGATGCCGGCCGCCGGGCCGTAACCGGCGAGCAGCCACGAGCCGACGCTCATCGGCGAGGTCGGCTTGACCCCCGCAGCATGTTGGCGAACCGTTCCGGCCGGCCGAGATCGTGCACCAGCGCCGCCGCCGACGCGGAGATGGCCCCGAGCGCGGCGATCTTGCCGGCCCGGGCCAGCCCCGGCCGCGCGGTGAGCTCGGCGCCCGCGGCCAGCACCGAGGAGGCGCCGGCCAGGCCGCCGAGGAACAGGTAGCCACCGATGTCCAGCGGCGACCACACCGGGGCCTTCACCACGGGCTTGCCGTAGTAGGACTCGAACTCGGGTCCACGGTCCTTCATCGCCTGCCCCCGAAGAACGTCGCCGCCAGTCCGACGAGCAGCGTCGCCGCCGCCACGCCCGCGTGCTTCCACATCGACGGCAGATCCCTGGTCGTGACCACGGGATTCGGCGGCAGGCCGTACACCTCCGGCTCGTCGAGCAGCAGGAAGAACGCGCCCGCCCGCCGACGCCGTCGCCCGGGTCCTCGCCGTACAGGCGGGCATTGTCGAAGCCGTCGGCGTGCAGCTGCTCAACCCGCTGCGCGGCCCTCGTCCGCAACTCGTCCAGCTCGCCGAACTGGATGGAGTCGGTCGGGCAGGTCTTGGCGCAGGCCGGTTCCTGCCCGGCGCCGAGCCGGTCGTAACACATGGTGCACTTGAACACCCGGCCGTCGTCCTCGCGCTTGTCGATCACGCCGTAGGGGCAGGCCGGCACGCAGTAGCCGCAGCCGTTGCACACGTCCTGCTGCACGACCACGGTCCCGAACTCGGTGCGGAACAACGCGCCGGTGGGGCACACGTCCAGGCAGGCGGCGTGCGTGCAGTGCTTGCACACGTCCGACGACATCAGCCACTGGAAGTCCGGAGTGGACTGTCCGACCGTCGGCATGCCCAGATCCACCTTGGGTTTCTCGGCGGCCGGCTTCTCGATGAACGCCACGTGCCGCCAGGTGTCGGCGCTGAGGCCGCCGGTGTTGTCGAAGGAGTTGCCGGTGAAGTTCAGGCCGTCCTCGGGGACGGCGTTCCACTCCTTGCACGCCACCTCGCACGCCTTGCACCCGATGCAGACGCTGGTGTCGGTGAAGAATCCCATCCGGGGCTGCGCTTCCACGCTCACACCTCCATGCCGGTGCGGTCGGTGATGCCCGCTCGCCGCTGGTACTCGCGGACGAGCTCGACGCGAGCCGGCCCACGAGGTCGTCGCCCGGGCCGGATGTCCGCGGTCAGGGCCTTGTCCTCCTGAATGTGGGCGTTGGGGTCCAAGGCGATCGCGGTCAGCTCGTTGGCGGCGTCGCCCGTCGCGAGCCCGTTGGGGCCCCAGTGATAGGGCAACCCGATCTGGTGCAGGGTCCGGCCCTGCACGGTCAGCGTCGGCACCCGGTCGGTGACCATCACCCGCGCCTCGACCGCGTTGCGGGCGGTGACGATCGTGGCCCAGCCGCCGTGGTCGAGGTTGCGCTCACGGGCCAGTTCCGGCGACACCTCGCAGAAGAACTCCGGCTGCAGCTCGGACAGGTACGGCGTCCACCGGCTCATGCCGCCGGCGGTGAAGTGCTCGGTCAGACGGTATGTCGTGACCACGTAAGGGAAAACCGGTGACCCGGTCGGGTGGTAGCGGTTGTGCTCGCCGTCGAACACCAGCCGGCTCGGCCCGCGCTGCTGCGTGTAGAGGGCGTTGACGAACGGCGAGTCCTGCGGCTCGTAGTGGGTGGGCAGCGGGCCGTCGTCCAAGCCGGCCGGGGCGTAGAGCCAGCCCTTGCCGTCCCCCTGCATGATGAACGGGTCCTTGCCGCTCAGCGCATCCGAGCCCCGCGCGTCCTCGTCCGGCTCGTAGTCCGGCTTCTTGTCGGCGTCGAAGTCCGGGACATCGTGCCCGGTCCACTTCTCGCCGTCCCACCACACCAGGCTCTTGCGTTCGCTCCACGGCTTGCCGTCCGGATCGGCCGACGCCCGGTTGTAGAGGATGCGGCGGTTGGCCGGCCAGGCCCAGGCCCATTCCGCGGCGATCCAGTCCTGTTCCTGGCCGGGTTTGCGGCGAGCGGCCTGGTTGACGCCGTCGGCGTGGACGCCGCAGTAGATCCAGCAGCCGCACGTCGTGGAGCCGTCGTCCTTGAGCTCCTTGTACGAGCCCAGATGCTTGCCGTCGGCGTCGAAGCCGTTGATCTCGGCCAGCACCGCGGCGGCGTCGGGCTCGCCCAGCTCGTCGATGATCGGGTAGTCCCAGGTCAGATCGAGAATCGGCCGGTCCTTGGGATCCGTCGAGCCGGCCAGCTTCTCGCGGATGATCCGTCCCAGGTGGAACATGAACCACAGGTCGCTGCGCGCGTCGCCTGCCGGCTCGACGGCCTGCTCGTGCCACTGCACCCAGCGGTTGGTGTTGGTGAAGCTGCCGGACTTCTCGGTGTGCGAGGCCGCCGGGAAGAAGAACACCTCGGCGCCGATGTCCTCGGTGCGCAGCTCGCCGCTCTCGATCTCCGGGCCGTCCTGCCACCAGGTGGCGCTCTCGATCAGCGAGAAGTCCCGCACCACCAACCAGTCCAGGTTGGCCATGCCCAGCCGCTGCATCTTGGCGTTGGCCGACCCGACGGCCGGGTTCTCGCCCATCAGGAAATAGCCCTTGCAGTTGCCGGCCAGCTGCTCCATCACCGTGTCGTAGTGGGCGTGCGAGCCGGTGATCCGCGGCAGGTAGTCGAAGCAGAAGTCGTTGTCCGCGGTGGCCTTCTCGCCCCACCAGGCCTTGAGCAGACTCACCAGGTACGAGCGCATGTACGCCCAGTAGCCGGTCTCGGCGGCGTCGGCCTCGACGAAGTCGTCCAGCGACTCGTTGGCATGCGCGTGCGGCATCGGGATGTAACCCGGCAGCAGGTTGAACAGCGTCGGGATGTCGCTGGAGCCTTGGATGCTGGCGTGCCCGCGCAGCGCCTGGATGCCGCCGCCCGGCCGGCCGATGTTGCCCAGCAACAGTTGCAGTATTGAGGCCGTGCGGATGTACTGCGCGCCAACGGTGTGCTGCGTCCAGCCGACGGCGTAGGCGAAGGCGCTCGTGCGGTCGCGGCCGGAGTTCTCGGTGAGCGCGTCGCAGACGGCCTGGAACTTCTCGACCGGCGTGCCGCAGATCTCGGCGACCAACTCAGGCGTGTAGCGGGCGTAGTGGCGCTTGAGGATCTGGAAGACGCAGCGGGGGTGTTGCAGCGTCGGATCGGTCTTCGGCCTGCCGCTCAGGCCGACGCCGCCGGAGCCCCGGCCCTCGGCCTTGCCGGCGTGGTGCTGGCTCTCCCCGCCGCTGCTGTGCTCCTCGTAGCCCTGGTCGCGATCGCCGGTGGCGGCGACCATCTCGACACCCTCGTACTGCCAGGTGTCGAAGTCGTAGTGCCGCGTCTGTTCGTTGAAGCCGGAGAACAGGCCGTCCAGGTCCTCGGTGTCGCGGAAGTCCTCACGCACGATCGAGGCGGCGTTGGTGTAGTTGACCACGTAGTCGTGGAAGTACTTGTCGGCGGTGAGCACGTGGTTGATCACGCCGCCGAGGAAGGCGATGTCCGTGCCCGGCCGGATCTGCACGAACAGGTCGGCCAGGGCGCTGGTGCGGCTGAAGCGCGGGTCGACGTGGATCACCTTGGCCCCGCGGGCCTTCGCCTCCATCACCCACTGGAAGCCGACCGGGTGGGCCTCGGCGAAGTTCGAGCCCTGGATGACGATGCAGTCGGAGTGCTGGAGGTCCTGCAGGAACATGGTCGCGCCGCCGCGGCCGAAGGAGGTGCCGAGGCCGGCCACCGTCGCGCTGTGGCAGACGCGGGCCTGGTTCTCCACCTGCACCACGCCCAGGGCGGTGAACAGCTTCTTGATGAGGTAGTTCTCCTCGTTGTCCAGCGTCGCGCCGCCGAGGCTGGCCAGGCCCATCGTGCGGGAGACCCGGACGTCGTCCTTGGTGTCCTCCCAGCCCTGTTCCCGGGCCTTGATCACGCGCTCGGCGACCATGTCCATGGCCCGGTCGAGCGGGATCTCCTGCCAGTCCTTCGCGTTCGGGGGCCGGTAGAGGACCTTGTGCCGCCGCGAGTCCCCGGTGGTGAGCTGGAGGCTCGCCGCCCCTTTCGGGCACAGCCGGCCGCGGCTGACGGGGGAGGCGGGGTCGCCCTCGATCTGCACGACCTTGTCGTCCTTGACGTACACGTTCTGGCCGCAGCCGACGGCGCAGTAGGGGCAGATCGACTTCGCCACCCGGTCCGCCGTCGCCGTCCTCGGCGTCAGGCTCTCGGTCGTGGGGGAAGTGACCGCCGTGCCCCGGCCCAGCGGGTCGTCGCCCCGCAGCTGCCGGTACACCGGCCAGGACTCGATCCATCGACGCACCGTCGGCTCCTCGGGGTCGACAACAGGTGTTCCCGGCTACCCACGTTGCCGGCCGTCTATGCGACCTGGCTGACCGCGTGGTCGGACCAGTCGGCGAGGATCGGGCCCAGCGCCGCGTACACCTCGGGATCCAGGCCCATGCCCGTGTGCGTGCTGCGGACCTCGATGCACCGGGCGTACGGGTCCATGCACAGCCGCCACGGGGCGATCGCGTCGTTGCGGGAGTAGAACGCCACCGCCGGCACCTCGAGCGGCGCCCGGAGCGCCTCCGAGTGCAGGGCGTAGCAGTCGCCTCGGAAACAGTCGTTGTCGAGCACGCCTTTCAGACCGAGCTCGGTCAGCCTCGCCAGCAGCCGGGCCATCGTGATCACACCCAGCCGGGCCCCGAGCAGATCCAGCACCGGGCTGCCCAGCATCACCAGGCCCCGCACCAGTTCCGGCCGGCGCACCGCCACCAGCCGGGCCAGCGCGCCCCCTCGGCTCTGTCCCAACAGGACAATCTTGCCGCCGGTGGTCCGGGCGTGCTCCTCCACCCGCTGCTCGACCAGGTCCACCAGCGTGGAGGTGCAGCCCAGATTGAGCCCGATCCGGGCCGGTGCCGGCACGAAACCCCGCGCCCCCAGCCATCTCCTGGTCAGGGACAGGCTTCGATCACCCGCCCCGAACCCCGGCACCAGCAGCACCCCCTGCCCGCCACCGAGATCCGGGTTCACCGTGCGCCAGGCCGGATGCCCCAGCAGGGCCGGCATGCCCAGCATCGCCACGACCGCCTGCTCACGCGCGTAACACCGCGCCAGTTGTCCGAGCTCGCTGATGTTCATGCCGTTGAGTACCCGGGTTTTAGCCCGATTGAACCGACTCAATCCGGTCCCGCGGTCGGCGGTCCCCGGTTCGATCCTTGCCGCCGACCCGAATCGGTGGTTCGCCGCGGCCGGTCCGTGGGAATCCCAGCCCCCGTGTCCGATCGAAACATGCCCGTGGTGCCCGATCTGGCCGGGCTGGTCGACCTGGTGCGCGGGGAAACCGAGCCGTTGTACGTGCGGTGGTCGCACGGTCCGCAGACCGATGGCGACGCCACGTCCAGTCGGGACGGACTGACCGGTGTGCCGCTGCCCGGGCTGTCGGCCAACCCGCTGCGCGTCGAGCCGTGGTGGGGCGACCGGCCGTTGCGGCTGTGGCTGGCCCGCCGCCTGTACGACTACCGCCACCTTCGTGAGCTCCGCGGGCCCGGGGTGCGGCCGTGGGTGCTGGCGGCGACCGAATGCGGCCGTGGCCCGGACAATGAGCCGCTGGTCGTCGGCATCCGGCCGGTGGCGTGGATCGACGACGCCGTGCTGGCCGAGTGCGAGAAGCAGATCGCCGACCAGCAGTCCGCCGAATGGGGGCCGCTGGACCGGCGCTCGGGACGCCGGCCGGCCGATTGACCTGGATTGATCACGAAAAAGCAACAACCGGCCTGTTGCGTTTATTCGGATTCGGTTGTGGGTAGGCGTGTTGCCGCTGGTGGCGTCGCGCCTTACGGTGGTGGCGGTTGAGAAAACAGCCGACGTGGCACGCCTGTGTCCGATTCGGGCTGCGTCTCCACCACCACCGAAAGCGGTGCCCATGTCAGCAACGCCCGCCACAGCGATTTCCGTGAGCACGGAACGGATCGGCACGATTTCCGTCGTGCACCTGTTCGGCGAGTTGGACCTTGCCACCGTCGACCATGTCGACCGCGGGATCACCACGGCGGCCGACGGCGCCTCGGCGCTCGTTCTCGACCTCGACGGCCTGACCTTCCTCGCCTCCACCGGCCTCAGCCTGCTCGCCCGCTGGTCCCAGCGGGCCGAGGCAGACGGCCTCGGCCTGCGTGTCGTCGCCTCGCGCCGCCAGGCGTTGCGCCCCTTGCAGATCACCGGCCTCGACACCGTGCTGATCGTCGACTCCACCGTGGACGAGGCCCTGGTCGCCCTGCCCCGCCGCACCGGCTGACCCGCCGCGGCCGAAAAGCGGGCATCGGGGCGCGCGTCGATGCAGAATTCGTGACATGTGCGGTCGATACGCCAGTGCCCAGACCGACGCCGAGCTGGCGAAGGCGTTCGAGGTCGTCGACGTGATCGGCGAGGAGCCCGAGCCGTCGTGGAACGTCGCGCCCACGCAGCAGGTCCGGGCCGTCCTGGAGCGCGCCCCGAAGGACGAGCCCGAGGCGCCGGCGGCGCGGCTGCTGCGGTCGGCGCGCTGGGGCCTGGTGCCGTCGTGGGCCAAGGACGTCAAGATCGGCAGCAAGATGATCAACGCCCGGGTCGAGACGCTGCTGGCCAAGCCGGCCTTCAAGTCGGCGGCCAAGCGCCGGCGCTGCGTCATCCCGGCCGACGGCTACTTCGAGTGGATGAAGATCGACAACCGGAAGGTGCCTTTCTTCCTGCACGCCGGCGACGGGCAGCCGCTGGCCATGGCCGGCCTGTACGAGCTGCGTCCCGATCCCGACCTGCCCGAGGACCACCCGGACCGGTGGCTGTGGACCTGCACGGTGATCACCACCACCGCCGCCGACACCCTCGGCCACATCCACGACCGCAGCCCGCTGCTCATTCCCGCCGGCGACCTGCTCGACGCCTGGCTCGACCCGAAGCTGGACGAGGTCGACGACGTGCAGGCGTTGATCAACAGCCTGCCCGAGCCGCACCTGGAGCCCTACGAGGTGTCCACGGCCGTCAACAGCGTGCGCAACAACGGGCCGCACCTCGTCGACCCGGTGACCGCCTGATCCTTGCCCGAGAGTGCGCCTGGACCGGGAGCGGGACATCCCTCTGGTGACGCGCGGCGAGAAGATCCCGGCGAGAGCTGGCACACCACGGGGTGTAGCTACAGGTCGAAGGCCACCGGGTGTCGGGGCTGGTACAGCAGGATGTCCCCGGCCCCTGGCACCTTCAGCGCGACGGTGCGGCCGAAGGCGCGGGCCTCGACGGGGCCGGCGAACTCGGCGCCGCGGGCGGCCAGTTCGGCCATGGTCTGGTCGAGGTCGTCGCACATCAGGGAGATCTCGTGGCTGGGCGGCCCGGGATGGACGCCGAGCTCCGACGGCCCGGTCCGGAAGATCAGCCAGCCCTCGTGGGCGTCCACATGGGGCCAGGCCAGCACGTCCCGGAAGAAGGCGCGGGCGGCGTCGGGGTCGTCGGCGTACACCAGGGTGTGGACCGCGGTAATCATGGCGCCGAGCGTACTGCTGTCCGATCGGGGCGCAAGTGGTCGGATCAGGCAAGAGTCAGGCAGGATCGATCTTACGTTTCCGCTGGTCAGACTGTGAGGATGGGGCTGTCCGAATAACACAGGAGGCAACCCCATGAACGTCCTTCACGGATTCCACGCGACGATGACTGCCCGCCCGGGCCAGGGTGACGAGGTGGTGCGGGTGCTGCTCGACGCGCCCTCGATGCCGAACGAGGACTGCGTGGTGTTCCTGGTCTGCCGCTCGGCCGAGAACCCGGACACCATCAGCGTGACCGAGGGCTGGACCAGCCAGGAGGCGCACAGCCGGTTCTTCGCCGGCGAAGCCGCGCAGCAGTTCGTCGAGCGGCTGCAACCGTTGCTGGAGGGCGAATCCCGGTACACCGACGAGGTCCCCGTCGGCGGCAAGGCGGCGTTCTGACATGGCGACCCGACCCGACCTCGACCCGGAGCTGGCCGCGCTGCTGGCCGACATGCCGCTGCGGACCACTCTGGACAACGAGACGCTGCACCAGATGCGGCCGTACACGGCCGGACCGATCGACGCGATCCTCGACGGCAGAAAGATCGACCGGCAGGATCGCCCCGACATCCCGCTGTCGATCTTCACACCGGCGGCGAAGGCGGCGAAAGCGCCGTGCGTGTACTGGCTGCACGGCGGCGGCATGGTGATGGGGGACCGGTTCTCGCAGATCGACATCCCCCTGGACTGGCTGGACGAGTTCGGCGCGGTGGTGGTCACCGTCGACTACCGCCTGGCCCCGGAGGCCACGGGCACGACCCCGGTGGAGGACTGCTACCGAGGCCTGGTCTGGACGGCGGAGCACGCCGACGAGCTGGGCATCGACCCCGACCGGATCATCGTCGCCGGCACGAGCGCGGGCGGCGGCCTGGCCGCTGGCGTGACGCTGATGGCCCGCGACCGGCAGGGCCCGGCCATCGCCGCGCAGGTGCTGATCTGCCCGATGCTCGACCACCGCAACGACACCGCCTCCAGCCGCCAGTACTCCGGGGATCCGGGCGTGTGGACGCGGGAGATGAACGCCTTCGGCTGGAACGCGGTCACCGGCGGCGCCGACCCCGTGCCCGCCTACGTCTCCCCGGCCAGGGCCGACGACCTGGGCGGCCTGCCCACCACGTACATCGACGTCGGCACGGCCGAGGTCTTCCGCGACGAGGACGTCGACTACGCCACCCGCATCTGGGCGGCCGGCGGCCAGGCGGAACTGCACGTGTGGGCCGGCGGCTTTCACGGCTTCGACGCCCTCTACCCGAAGGCCCAGCTCTCGCGGGAAGCCCGCGAGACCCGCACCCGGTGGCTGGCCCGAACCCTCACGCCAGCGTCTTGGTGATCACCTCGTGCATGGCCGGCGACACCGAGGACGGCCCATCCTCGTCGCCGGCCGACGGGGCCACCCGCTCCAGCCCCAACGCCAGCCCGAGCACGCGGCTGCGCACGGAATCCACCACCTTGGCCACGGAGTCGCCGGCCAGCCGGGTCTCGGCGGCGGCGATGGTGTGCCCCGGCTCCACGTCCAGGCCGCCGATGTCGATCAGCCGGTTGATCAGGTCGATCTGCACCCCGCCCCACGGCCGCACCAGAGGCGCTCCGGCCCGCACGAGGTCGTCGAGGTGGTCGACCGGATCGACGACGGCCACCTCGTACACCCGCATCAGCCGGGAGTCCCGCAGCTCCTCGGCGAACGCGCTCTGCGGCAGCGGCGCCATCCCCGGCGCCACCCCGCCGGGGGTGCGGCGGTAGCGGACGTGCGCCTCGCAGCGGTACGGACCTCGGTAGGACGGCAGCCGGCCGTCCTCGGGGTAGCCGGAAAGCTCCCGGTCGGCCCAGGCCTCGAGCTCGGCGGACCCGATCCGCCGGGCGAGCAGGCGGACGCCGCGCAGCACGTCCGCTGTGCTGGGAACCTGGCGGGCGGCGTCGATCAGCATGTCCAGGAATCCCACGGGTCGAGTGTCGCGGCCCGGCCGGTCCCCTGTCATCCTCCGTCCAGTCGTCGGCCCCTGCCTCCCTTTCGGTCAGGAAGTGTCCTGATCACCGCTCGCCCAGCCCGAGCTCGGCGTAGTCGACGAGGGGCCGCGTCCCCGGCGGCAGCTCCGAGCGCCGGACCGGGTCGGCGATGAAGGCCACGATGGCCAGCCGTAGGGCCCGCACGGCCCGAGTGGGGTCGACGTCCTTTCGGTACGCCAACTGCACGATCCGGGTCATGCCGGCGTCGGCGGCGAACCGGGTCATCCGGAACCGCCCGCCGACCACGGTGCTGGGCACGACGGCCGCCCCGACGCCGGCCCGCACGAGTTCGAGCACGGCGTCCATCTCGCCGCCCTCGATGGCGAAGGAAGGCTCGAATCCGGCGTCACGGCAGGCGTTCACGGTGACCTCGCGCACGTCGTAGCCCCGCCGGAACATCACCAGCGGCACATCGACCAGCTCCCGCACGTTCAGCCGGGTCGAGGCCGACTCCCGCGCGGTGCCGGCGGAGATCAGCACCAGCTCCTCCAGCAGCAGCTCCGTCGTCGACAGCTGGTGATCGCCGGCGTGGCGGGGACCGGCCAGCAGGGCCAGGTCCAGCGCGCCCTCGGACAGCCGCTGCCGCAGGTCGCCGGAGCCGCTTTCGTGCAGCTCCAACTGAATTCCGGGGTAGCGGCGGCGGAAGGCCGACAGGATCGCCGGCAGCAGGCCCGTGCACAGGCTGGGCGGCGCGCCGAGGCGGACCCGGCCGCGCTCCAGCTCGTCCAGCTCCCGGATGGCCCGCCGGGCACCCTCGATCTCGGCCAGGATCCGGCGCGCGATCGGCAGCAGCGTCTCGCCGGCCTCGGTCAGCGACACGTTGCCGCGGATGCGGTGGAACAGCGGCGCCCCCAGATCGTGCTCAAGGGCCCGGATCTGTTGGGACAGCGAGGGTTGCGCGACCCGCATGTGCTCGGCGGCCCGGGTGAAGTGCCGGTGCTCGGCGACCGCGACGAAATAGGCGAGCTGCTGGAACTGCATGGCCCGATGATAGCTGTTGCCTCTGAAGACGACAGTCATGATGTCTTTGACCTCTGTAAATCGGCGGCCTAGCGTCCTGGACGTGGTCATTGATGCGGCGCAGCGGCGCGTCGGACGGAAACGACGCCCGGCCGCCCGGCAGTTCTGGGACTCGACGATCGGCAAGAAGATCGTCATGGCGGTGACGGGCGCGGCCCTGCTCGGGTTCGTGTTCGCGCACATGGTCGGCAACCTCAAGACGTTCTTCGGCGCGAACGACCTCAACGCGTACGCGCACTGGCTGCGCACCATCGGCGAGCCGGTGCTGCACTACGAGTGGTTCCTGTGGATCATGCGCGCCGGCCTGGTCGTGGCCGTGGTGTTGCACATCACCGCCACCGTGCAGCTGGTCCGCCGCGACCATCGGGCCCGCCCGGTCCGTTACGCCCATCGCCGCCCGGTCAAGGCCACCTTCGCCGTGCACACGATGCGCTGGGGCGGCGCGACGCTGGCGGTGTTCATCGTCTGGCACATCCTCGACCTGACCGTGGGCCAGGTGAACCAGGACTTCGTGGCCGGCGACCCGTACCACAACCTCGTGGCCGACTTCCGGGTCTGGTGGGTCAACGTGATCTACCTGGTCGCGCTGGCCATGCTGGGCCTGCACATCGACCACGGCTTCGCCAGCGCCGCCCGCACGCTGGGCATCACCAGCGTCACCAGGGAACGGGCGCTCAAGGTCGTCGGCCGCGCGACGGCGATCGTCACCACGGCCGGCTTCGCGGTGGTCCCCATCGCCGTCATGACGGGATTGGTGCGCTGACATGTACCTCAACGGCAACGCGCTCATCGACGCGAAAGCCCCGGCCGTCCCGCTGGAGAAGCGGTGGGACGAAAGGAAGTTCCAGGCCCGGCTGGTCAACCCGGCCAACCGCCGCAAGCACCGGGTCATCGTCGTCGGCACCGGGCTGGCCGGCGGCTCGGCCGGGGCGACGCTGGCCGAGCAGGGCTACCACGTGATCCAGTTCTGCTTCCAGGACTCCCCGCGCCGCGCCCACTCCGTGGCGGCGCAGGGCGGCATCAACGCCGCCAAGAACTACCGCAACGACGGCGACTCCGTCTACCGCCTGTTCTACGACACGGTGAAGGGCGGTGACTTCCGCTCCCGTGAGTCCAATGTGTACCGGCTGGCCCAGGTCTCCGAACAGATCATCGACCAGGCGGTGGCCCAGGGCGTGCCGTTCGCCCGCGAGTACGGCGGCCTGCTCGACACCCGGTCGTTCGGCGGCGTGCAGGTGCAGCGCACCTTCTACGCCCGTGGGCAGACCGGCCAGCAGCTGCTGATCGGGGCGTACCAGGCGCTGTCGCGGCAGATCGACGCTGGCAACGTGGAACTGCACGCCCGCACGGAGATGCTCGACCTGATCGTGGTGGACGGCAAGGCGCGCGGCATCGTGGCCCGCGACCTGATCACCGGCGAGATCACCACCCATCTGGCCGACGCCGTGGTGCTGGCCAGCGGCGGCTACGGGAACGTGTTCTACCTGTCCACGAATGCCAAGGGCTCCAACGCCACCGCGATCTGGCGGGCCCACAAACGGGGCGCATACTTCGCCAATCCCTGCTTCACCCAGATCCACCCGACCTGCATCCCGCGCTCCGGCGAGCACCAGTCGAAGCTGACGCTGATGAGCGAGTCGCTGCGCAACGACGGCCGGATCTGGGTGCCCAAACGGCAGGCCGACACCCGGCCGCCGCGGGAGATTCCCGAGCACGAGCGGGACTACTACCTCGAACGCCAGTACCCCAGCTTCGGCAACCTCGTGCCCCGCGACATCGCCTCCCGGGCCGCGAAGAACATGTGCGACGCTCGCTACGGGGTCGGCCCCGGCGGGCTCGGCGTCTACCTCGACTTCGCCGACGCCATCGAACGCCTGGGCCGGCCGGCCATCGAGGCCCGCTACGGCAACCTGTTCGACATGTACCAGCGGATCACCGCCGAGGATCCGTACCAGGTCCCGATGCGGATCTACCCGGCCATCCACTACACCATGGGCGGCCTGTGGGTGGACTACGACCTCCAGAGCACCGTCCCCGGGCTCTTTGTCATCGGTGAGGCCAACTTCTCCGACCACGGCGCGAACCGGCTCGGCGCCTCGGCGCTGATGCAGGGCCTCGCCGACGGCTACTTCGTGCTGCCGGCCACGCTCAACGACTACCTCGGCGGCGCGAAGCTGGACACCGTGGCCCCCGACAGCGACGAGGTCGTCGCCGTCGAGACGCAGGTCCGGGAACGCATTCAGAAGCTCATGCAGGTCAACGGAAAGCGATCGGTCGACTCCTTCCACCGCGAGCTCGGCGTGCTGATGTGGGACCACTGCGGCATGTCCCGCAACCGCGAGGGCCTGACCAAGGCGCTGGAACGCGTTCCCGAGCTGCGCGCCGAGTTCTGGCGTGACGTCCGCATCCCCGGCACCGCGACCGAGCTGAACCAGGAGCTGGAGAAAGCCAACCGGGTGGCCGACTTCCTCGAACTGGCGGAACTGCTGCTGATCGACGCCCTGCACCGCGAGGAGTCGTGCGGCGGGCACTTCCGTGAGGAGCACCAGACGCCCGAGGGCGAGGCCCGGCGCGACGACGAGCGCTTCTCGTACGTCGCCGCGTGGGAGTACGGGGACCAACCCGTGCTGCACCGCGAGGAACTGGCCTTCGAGCACGTCCACCCCACCCAGCGGAGCTACACATGAAACTCACCGTCCGCATCTGGCGGCAGTCCGGCCCGCAGGCCGACGGCCGCCTGGTCAGCTACGCCGTCGACGAGGTCAGCCCGGACATGTCCTTCCTGGAGATGCTCGACGTCCTCAACCAGGACCTCATCGCCGACGGCGAGGAGCCGGTGGCCTTCGACCACGACTGCCGCGAGGGCATCTGCGGCTCCTGCGGCGTCGTGATCAACGGCCAGGCCCACGGCCCGGAGCGCACCACCTCCTGCCAGCTGCACATGCGCTCCTTCCGCGACGGCGACACCATCGACGTGGAACCCTGGCGGGCCAAGGGGTTCCCCGTGGTCAAGGACCTGGTGGTGGACCGCTCGGCGCTGGACCGGATCGTGCAGGCCGGCGGCTACATCACCGCCCCCACCGGCAGCGCCCCCGACGCCCACGCCACGCCCGTGCCCAAGCCGGACGCCGACCTCGCCTTCGACAACGCCACCTGCATCGGCTGCGGCGCCTGCGTCGCCGCCTGCCCCAACGGCTCGGCGATGTTGTTCACCGCGGCCAAGGTGACGCACCTGAGCGTGTTGCCGCAGGGGCAGCCGGAACGGGCGCGGCGGGTGCTGGACATGGTCGAGACCATGGACGACGAGGGCTTCGGCGGCTGCACCAACACCGGGGAGTGCGTGGCCTCCTGCCCGAAGGGCATCCCCTTCGCCAGCATCGCCACCCTCAACCGCGAGTTCCGCAAGGCCGCCCGGAGCCGCTGAGTCGTCCGCTTGTGGGATGTCTGGACATGGTCACGCCCGCCCCGGGAGAATGCGTTCGGGGGGTGGGGGAGTGCCACGTCGTGAGCAGCCGCTGCGGCTCGGGGAAGAGTCGCTGCTGGCCTTCGCGGCCGATCTGCGCGCACTGCGGGCCAAGGCGGGCAGTCCGGCCTACCGTGAACTGGGCCGTCGGGTGCACTACTCGGCGGCGACGCTGTCCGAGGCCGCCTCGGGACGGAAGCTGCCCAGCCTGCCGGTGACCCTGGCCTACGTGCGTGGCTGCGACGGCGACGTGCAGGCCTGGGAGCAGCGCTGGCGGGAGCTGGCGGCGGAGCTGGCCGATGAGCCGGCCGAGGCCGAGGCGGACGAGCAGGAGCCTCCGTACATCGGGCTCAGCGCCTTCCAACCGGAGCACGCGGGCACGTTCTTCGGGCGTACCCGGCTGATCGAGGAGGTGCTGGCCCGGCTGGCCGCGAACCGGCTGGTGGGGGTGTTCGGCCCGTCCGGCGCCGGCAAGTCCTCGCTGCTGCGGGCGGGCGTGATCGCCCGGTGGCAGGGGGAGGCGCGCAGCGTCGTACTGTTCACTCCCGGCGAACACCCGTCGGCACGGCTGGACTCGCTGCCGGCGACCGACGGCGAGACGCTGGTCGTGGTGGACCAGTTCGAGGAGGTCTACACCCGCTGCCAGGACCCAGCCGAGCGGGCCGAGTTCATCGCGCGGCTGGTGGGCCTGGCTGACGACGCCGGCGGCCAGTGCCGCGTGCTGCTGGGCGTGCGGGCGGACTTCTACGGCCACTGCATGGATTCCCCCGACCTGCTGGCGCACCTGCGGGACGCGCAGGCCGCGGTCGGGGCGATGACCACCGAGGAACTGCGCGAGGTCATCGTCGAGCCGGCCGTCCGCGCCGGGGCCCGCGTGGAGAGCGCGCTGCTCACGGCGCTGGTGGCCCAGGTCGCCGGGCACGCCGGCCTGCTTCCGCTGCTGTCCCACGCGCTGCTGGAGACGTGGCGACGGCGGCGCGGCAACATGTTGACACTGAGCGGATTCGAGGCCGCGGGCGGCATCGAGGGCGCGCTGGCCAAGACCGCCGAGGACGTGTACGCCGGGTTCGAGCCGGAACAGCAACTGTTGGTGCGGCGGCTGTTCCTGCGGCTGACCGCGGTCGGGGACGGGGTCGGCGACGCCAAGGCCCGGGTCGCCCGTGACGAGCTGGACGGCGACCCCGACCTGTCGTTCGTGCTCGAACGACTGGCCGCGGCCCGGCTGGTCATGCTGGACAAGGACTCGGTCGAGATGACCCACGAGACGCTGCTGCGGTCCTGGCCGCGGCTGCGCCGGTGGCTGGCCGAGGACCGTGACGGCCGCCGCGTGCACCGGCAGCTCACCGAGGCGGCCAACACCTGGGAGTCGCTCGACCGCGACCCCGGCGCGCTGTACCGGGGCATCCGGCTGGAGTCCGCACGGGAATGGGACGGCCGCACGAGCGAGGGCCTGACCGTGCGGGAACGGCAGTTCCTCGACGCCAGCCTCGACGCCCGTGAACAGGAGCTGTCCCGCGAGCGGCGGCAGCGCCTCCGCCTGCGGCAGCTGGTGGCCGTGCTGTCGGTGCTGCTGCTGGTGGCCGTCGCGGCCGGTGTCTACGCGTTCCGATCCGAGCTCAACTCCGCACAGGACCGCAATGTCGCCGTCTCGCAGCGGGTGGCGATCGAGGCCACGCGGGAGCGGGCGGCCAATCCGGGGCTGGCGGCCCAGCTGGCGCTGGCGGCGTACCGGATCTCGCCGACGGCGGAGGCCCGCGGCGCGCTGCTGAGCACCCTCGGCGCCCCGTACGCCACGCAGTTGTACGGCCACCGGGGCGCGGTCGGCGGCGTGGCCTATTCGGTCGACGGCAAGCTCATGGCCAGCGCCAGTACGGACGACACCATCCGGCTCTGGGACGTCCGGGACCGCCGCCACCCCAAGCTGATCACCACCCTGGCCGGGCACCTCGGCGGCGTGAACGCCGTCGTGTTCGGGGCGGGCGTGTTGGCCAGCGTCAGCTCGGACCAGACCCTGCGGATCTGGGACGTCCGCGATCCCGAGCACGTGGGCCACCCGATCACCCTCACCGGCCATAGCGCGGCCGTGAACGCGGTGGCGATCTCCGCCGACGGCAAGCTGCTGGTGACCGGCGGCGCCGACCGCACCGCTCGGGTCTGGGACCTGACCGACCCCGAGCACCCGGCCCCGCTGGCGGATCCGATCGCCCACACCGACGCTGTGCTGTCCGTGGCGTTGCGGCGCGACGGAAAGCTGATGGCCACCGCCAGCAACGACGGCACGATCCGGCTGTGGGACCTGACCGATCCCCGACACCCGGTCGCGGCCGGCGCCCCACTGACCGGCCACGTCGGTCACGTCAGCTCGATCGCGTTCAGCCCGGACGGGCGTTGGATGGTCAGCGGCGGCGTGGACCAGACGCTGCGGCTGTGGGACATCGGCGATCCGGCCCACGCCACCCAGAAGACGTCCAACTTCACCCGCACCTCCGACATCCACGCGGTGGCCTTTGCCCCGGACGGGCGGACGGTGGCCACCGCCAGCAACGACCGCACGGTTCGGCTGTGGACCGTGGGGCAGGCGGAGCTGGCCGAGCTCGTCACCTTCACCGGGCACACGGGCGCCGTCCTCAGCGTCGCCTTCAGCCCCGACGGGCGCACCCTGGCCACCGGCTCCGACGACCACACCGTCCGGCTGTGGGATGTGGCCGGCTCGCTGCTCGACGGGCACACCGATGCCGTCTACGACGTGGCGCTGTCCCAGGACGGCAAGGCGGTCGCGACCGCCGGCTACGACGGCACCATCCTGGTGCGCCGCCTCGGCGCCCGCAACGAGCCGAGTGAGCCGGTCGTGCTCCAGGCGCATCGGGCCGCGGTGAACTCCATCGCGTTCTCGCCGGACGGCCGCACCATGGTCTCGGGGTCGCTGGACCACACCGTGCGCTTCTGGGACACCCACGACCTGACGCACATCACGCCGCTCGGCGAGCCGCTGGCCGGGTTCACCGACGCCGTCAACACCGTGGCCTACAGCCAGGACGGCAAGCTGGTCCCGCCGGCGGCGGCGCCGCATGGTGGTGCTGCTGGACGTGAGCGACCCGCGGTCGCCGCAGGTCGTCGTCACACTGCCGCTGCCCAGCGACGTCGACGACCTCGCGTTCAGCCCGGACGGTCGCCGGCTCGCCGCCGGCACCGACTTCGACGAGGCCATTCGGACCTGGGACATCACCAACCCCGCGCACCCGGCCGAACCCGTGACGGTCGGTGTGCAGGGGGGCTTCGTCAAGTCGGTCGCGTTCAGCCCCGACGGCCGCTTCCTGGCCAGCGCCGGCGCCAATGCCACCGTCCGCCTGTGGGACCTCGACGACCCCACCGACAAGATCGATCCCATCGTGCACCCCGACGTCGTCTTCTCCGTCGCCTTCAACGGCGACGGCACCGTGCTGGCCTCCGCCGGCGCCGACGGCCGGGTCCGGCTGTGGGACGTCCACGACCCCCGGCGCCCCGCCGCCCTGGCCGAGCTCGACGCCCACACCGAACGCGTCTACTCGGTCGCCTTCGGGCCCGACGGCCACACCCTGGCCAGCGGCAGCCAGGACCACACCGCCCGCCTGTGGGACATCGACCCCGCCGTCGCCGCCGCCCGCGTCTGCGCCCTGGCCGACCCGCCGCTGGGCCACGTCGACTGGGACCGCTACTTCCCCGGCATCGCCTACGACCCGCCCTGCTGAGGCGGTGTTCGGCCGTTGTCGTAAGGCGGCCGACCAGGCCGTCTGAACATCCAGGGACCGGTAGTCAGGAAGGGAGACCTTTCCGGTTCTTGGGGGAAATCCATGTTCACCAGGGAGATCGTGCACGGGACGCCGCACGAGGATCTGGGGCGGGCCGTCACCGGCTACCTCGGCTATCGCACGTTCTGGCCCGGGCCGGCGCAGTGGCAGCTGCTGCCGCGCGGGTTCGTCATGGTGCTGTTCGACCTCGAAGTCCCGCAGCGCTGGGTGCTGCGGGGCCGATACCAGCGCTGCGACGTCGTCGTGCCGGTCAGCGGCCTGCACGACCGCGTCGTGCGGTTCGCGCAGGCCGGGCGGTACAGCGGCATCGCCGCCTGCCTCAGCCCGACCGCCGCGTTCGCGCTGCTGGGCGTCGAGATGGCCGACTTCGGCCGTCGCTGGGGTGATCTCGTCGACCACCTCGGCTCCGCCGCCCGGGACCTGCTCGGGCGGCTGGCCGACGCCGTCGACTGGCCGTCCCGCTTCGCCCTGCTCGACCAGTTCCTGCTCCGTGCCCTTCCCGCACGGCCCGCCGTCGACCTCGCCGGCCGCGCCTGGCAGCGACTGCGGTCCGTCGAGGGCGCGCTGTCCGTCGCCGCACTGGCCGAGGAGTTCTCGGTCAGCACCCGCACCCTGGAGACCCGCTTCCGCCGTGAGATCGGCGTCTCCCCGAAGAACGCCGCCCGCATCCTCCGTTTCCACCACGCCGCCCGCCTCCTGGAACGGGAGGACGCCGGCCTCACGTGGATCGCTCACGAATGCGGATACACCGACCACGCCCATTTCGCCAAGGACGTCCGCGCCATGGTCGGCTGCACTCCCACCGAGCTTCGATCCAGCCTGCGCGCCTGCGGATTTCTACAAGCCCGAGCCGAGTGAGCCTCGATAGCGTTTGTCTCGTTGCTTCAAAACCTATGAGGGGGAATCCCATGCTTCCCGTGAAGACCGCGCTGGCGGCCTCGCTTCTCGCGGCCGGCGCCGCGCTGTCGATCGTGCCGTCCGCCTCGGCGGCGCCTGCGCCCGCCCCGAAGGCACCGGCCGCCAACTGCCAGTTGCTCCGCCACGGCGTGTGGTGGTGCAATGCCCGGAATCCGTTGCCGGTCTTTCGTGACAACGCGCAGATCACCGACACCCCTCTCCGATACATCTCCGGTGGTGGGTTCGAGACCAATTGCATGAACGACGGCGGCAACTACAGCGGCCGGGGTTCGCACCCGAACCGGTGGGAATACACCACCTATGGCGGCTCGGGCGGATGGGTCGCCGACAGCATGGTCCGCGACGAGACCAACCCCATCCAGGCCTGCCCCTGACCTCGGCCAGGCATGGCCAGCCCCGACCGGCTCGCCCCGGTCGGGGCTTCGGCGTGCGCGGCGGGTGAACCGGTCCCACGCTGTGCTCGTGTGTGGAGCAGGGGCACGAAGTGGAGGACGGTCATGATCGGATGGGTGTTGCGGATCGTTGTCGCGGTGGCGCTGCTCGGCTCGGCCGGCGTGCACTACTTCCTGTTCACACAGGGGTACCCGGGCATCGTCACGCCGCTGTTCCTGCTGAACGCGATCGGCGGGCTGGTGCTGGCGATCGCGGTGCTGGCCTGGCGGCACTGGCTGCCGGCGCTGGGCGCGCTGGGCTTCGGGGTGCTGACGCTGGGCTCCTACGTGCTGGCGGCGACGGTCGGTTTCCTCGGCCAGCACGACGAGTTCAACAGCCAGCCCGAGTACTGGAGCGTGATCACCGAGGTGATCTGCCTCCTATCCTTGAGGACCCGGGGTATATTCAGCACCGTGGGATTAAGGGGAGCGGATGGCTAATCCTTACGGTGCCCTGTACTAGTCGGGAAGGTCACACGTCCACTCGATTTTGTATCGTGACCGAGGAAAGTCGTGCGATATGTGGTGCCACAGTTGCCAGTTGAACCCCACAATTACCTAGGCTCCCGCATGGAGTAATAACCTCCAATCTGATGGTAGGCGTCAAGCGCCGGCCGAGGGCGGCGGAGGGGCGTGCCGCCGCCCTCGGCCCGAGATTGTCCACAGTGGACCGGCGTGGCGGGTCCACGCCGTTAGCCCGTTCGGCTGCTTGTCGTACGCCTTCTCGATGTCGAGACTGTCCTGGTCTGGGGGATATTTCGGACTTCTTGTCGTTGGGGGAGGGCAAGGGCCTGATGGGTGTTCGTCGTGCCGCTGTCGCGGCTGTCGGTGTGTTCGCGTTGACGGTGGGAGTGGCGGCGGGACCGGCCACCGCCGACCCGGTGCCGCCGCCGCAGAGCGAGCGGGCCCAGCTCGTCGCGCTGCTGGCGGCCGGGGGACCGCTGGTTTCCGCCGGGGCCGAGGCCGCGCTCACCGGCACCGATGCGGACGTGCACGCGTTCCTGGCCACGGGCGTGGCGCTGTGCCGGACGAACGACGACCGGATCGCCGTGCAGCGCATGATCAGCGTGGGCGGGCCGGCCACCAGCAGCGCCGCCAACCGGGTGCTGTCCGGCACGCAGGCCGACGTCCAGGCCTACCTCGCGGACGGCTGGGTTCAGCCGTGGCAGAACGACGAGCGGATCCAGGTCACCCGCATTCTCACGGCGGCCACCGGGACCAGCGTGAAGGCCGCGGCCAACCGGGCGCTCAGCGGGACGGTCGCCGACATCGAGGCGTTCCTCGGCCCGGGCGTCCAGCAGGCGCAGGACGCCGACGACCGGATCTCCGTGCAGCTGCTGCTCAACAGCGGCGGCGCGGAGGTGCGCAAGGCCGCGAACGCGGCGCTGTCCGGCACGACCGACGACATCCACTACTTCCTCGACACCGGCTGGCAGGTCGCCGCGCAGCGGGACCAGGAGGTGCTGAGCATCTCGCAGCTGGTCACCCTGGCCCACGCGGCCGGGCAGCGGGCCGCGACGCAGACGCAGGCCGCCAAGGACGCGTCGGTGCGGGCCTCGACCGCCGCGCAGGCGGCGAAGGACGCGGCGCAGCGCGCATCCCAGGAGGCACAGGCCGCCCAGAACTCCGCCGGCCAGGCCGCCCCGCGGCCGGCCACGCCGCTGATGCCGCGAATCGCGCCGCCGATGCCGCACAGACGGCGATCGACGCCGCCGAGGCGGCGACCCGGGCCGCGCGCACCGCCTCCGCCGCC
>NZ_KK037166.1:1137671-1147611 GCF_000568255.1 Kutzneria sp. 744 | reverse complement strand
GCCGCCGAGCGGGCCCGTGCCGACGCCGTCGCCGCGAACAAGTCCGCCGTCGAGGCCGCGCAGGCCGCCGCCGAGGTGTTCCAGTCCGCCGTCGCCGCCGCGCAACGGGAGGAGAACGCCCGCCGCAATGCCCCGCCGCCCCCCACTGGCGGCGTGGACGGCGGCCTCGACTGCCCGCCCACCTGCCTGCCGCCGGCCCAGCGCCAGCCCGACAACCCGGCGTGGGACCAGGCGATGTCCCTGATGTCCGGTCAGATGGCCGACAACCCCAACAGCGACCTCGCGAAGAGCATCCGCGGTCTTTTCGGTCCGTGCCAGGGCTTTCGCGACTGCCTGTTCAACGACCCGGTGGCCCGGCAGGAGTCCGGCCTGATCATGATGGCCATGCAGTTCAAGACCGGCGCCCCGTGGGACCACAAGGGACCATTGGTGAACATCCTGCGCGCCAACGGGTTGCAGGGCTACTACTTCACGATTCCCGGCACCGACGAGAAGCTCAACTACGACTTCTGGTCCAACCTGCACTACGGCTACGTCGCCGCGTCCTGCGGGCTCAGCGAGGACGCCGTCGTCAACGGCGCGCACGCCTACCAGATCCTCAGCAAGATCGTCGAGGACAACCACTGGGGGCCGAGCAAGGAGGCCGCCATCCGGGCCGGCGCGCGGCTGTGGAAGCAGCACCCCAATTCCGCCGACATGCGGGACCCGAAGATCATTCTCCAGGTGATCCGCGACAACAGGAACGTGTTCCGGCAGGACCACCCGGACGAGCCGACCTACCTCATCCCCGCCGGATGACCGCGCGCCTCGCGCGGGCGGCCGTCGGCCTGCTCCTGTTGTCCGCGCTTGTGGGCTGCAGTTCCCGGTTTGTCTACACCCACTCGGCCGACGACGGCCCCGTCGCCGGGCCGGCCGTCGCGCTGGCCCATGACCACCGCCTAGGCCCCGACGGCTTCGGGCAGCTCCGCCTCGGCATGACTCTTGACCAAGCCGTCGGCACCGGGCAGGTGAGCCGGACCGCGACCGGCGACTTGCCTGGTTGCCGCACCGCTGTCGAGACCGGTGCGACGCCGGCCCGTGGCGGCGGCGTCTGGGTGTCCGCCAAGTACGGCGTGGCCAAGATCGAGGCGTACGCCGGAGTGTCCACTCCGGAGGGTGTGGCCCTCGGCGCCGGCCTCGACGACGTCCGCCGCGCCTACCCGGACACCGTCGAGGAGACCGAAAAGGACATGGCCGACGGTCGCATCGAGATGGACGACCACTACCGCGCGCCCGTTCCCGGCAACCCGGCCGCCGCCTACCGCTTCTTCGTCGACGCCCACGACCATGTCGACGCCATGCTGCTCGTGCTGGCCAAGCAGGACTGCGACGTCGGCTACCCGAACTAGCCGGCGATCGCCCCGGCCAACAGCTCGCGGCGGGCGAAATCCACCAGCAGTTCCCGCATCACCGTCACGGTGACGGCCGGCGAACCGGTGAGCACCTGGATGGCCAGGCCGTCTGTGAGCGCGGTGAGCCGCAGGGCGACCTGGTCGGCGTCGACGTCACGGAAGACGCCCTGCCGCAGCCCGCGGCGCACGATCCGCACCACGGTCTCGCGCCAGCGGGCGTAGAACTCGCTGTGCACGGGGCGCAGTTCGGGGCGGATGGCGGACTCGGCCCAGTACTGGAGCCACACCGACCACTCGTCGCGGACCGGCCCGACCTTGGGCAGCTGCATGTCGATGAGCTTGAGCAGACGCTCGTAGGCGTTGTCGATCTGCCGCAGCTCATGGCTCTGCCGCTCGAAGGCGTGCTCGACGCAGTGTTTCAGGGCCTCGGTCAGCACGTCGTGCTTGCCCGGGAAGTAGTAGTGCACCGTGCCGGTGCTGGTGCCGCAGACCTTGGCGATGTCGGCGATCCGCACCGCGTGGTAGCCGCGCTCGGCGATCAGCCGCCAGGTGGCCTCCAGGATCGCCTCACGTCTGTCCTCGTCGGCACGGGTCATGCCGGCCAGCCTAACTGACGCGCCAGTCAAATGCACCCATTGCCCTTGACAGGGCCTGTTTACTGATCCTGACTGACGCGTCAGTCAGATGGGAGGTCGACGGTGAGCGGTGTTCTCCGGCCGGACGTGCACGCGGGCCGAGTGGCGGTGATCAGCGGCGGCGGCACCGGCATCGGCCGGGCGGTCGCGCTGGATCTCGCCGCCGGCGGGGCGCGGGTGGTCATCTGCGGCCGCCGGGCCGAGCCGCTGGAGGCCGTGCGCGACAAGATCGTCAAGGCCGGCGGGCAATGCCTGGCGCTGACGGCCGACATCCGCGAGGACATCACGAGCGTGGTAGACGCCGCGATGGCCGAGTACGGGCGCGTCGACATCCTGGTCAACAACGCCGGCGGCCAGTTCGCCGCGCCGGCCGAGCAGATCAGCCCCGGCGGCTGGCGGGCCGTGCACCGGCTGGCCGTCGACGCTGCCTGGGCGTTGACCCGCGAAGTCGCCGTCCGTTCGATGATCCCCAACCGTTCCGGGGTGGTCTTCTTCATCGCCTTCTCGCCGCGCCGAGGCATCCCCGGCATGGTGCACGCCAGCGCCGCCCGCGCCGCGCTGGAGAACCTCGCGGCCGGCCTCGCGCTGGAGTGGAGCCGGTACGGCATCCGGTCGGTGTGCGTGGCCCCCGGCACCATCGCGACCGAGGGCCTCCAGGAGAACTACACCGACGAGGACCGCCGGCGCTGGGCCCAGGCCGTGCCGCTCGGTCGCCTCGGCACGCCGGACGACGTCGCTGGTCTGATTTCCTTCCTGGCCTCGGACGGCGGGGCCTACGTCACCGGGACAACAGTTGTCGTCGACGGCGGTGCGGACGCCTGGGGCGCCGGCTACCCCGTGCCGGAGGTGGAGGCGTGAGGAACCTGGACCCGCTGTTCACGCCGCGAGCGGTCGCGATCCTCGGCGCCAGCAACGGCGAGACCAAGTACGGCAACTGGATCAGCGTGCAGGCCCTGCGCATGAGCCGACCCGTCTACCTGGTCAACCGCCGCGGCGAACCGGTGCTGGGCCGACCCACCTACCGCGCCATGGCCGACATCCAGCAGCCGGTCGACTGCGTGGTGATCACCGTGCCGGCCAACGGTTTCGAGGCCGCCGTCGACGACGCCCTGGCCGCCGGGGCGACGGCGATCGTCGGCATCACCTCCGGCTTCGCGGAGCTCGGCGAGGAGGGCCGCGCGACGCAGATCGCGGTGGCGGACAAGATCCGCGCCGCCGGGGCCGTGCTGCTCGGGCCCAACTGCCTCGGCGTGCTGGACACGACCAGCGACCTGTACCTGGTGTCGAACCCGCTGCCGTCCGGGCCGGTCGGGCTGGTGTCGCAGAGCGGCAACATGGCGTTGGAGCTGAGCAAGTTCCTGGCCGACCGGGGCCTGGGCTTCTCCCGTTTCGCCTCGCTCGGCAACCAGGCCGACCTCTGCGCCGCCGACCTGATCCGCGCCTACGCCCACCACCCGGGCACCGAGGTCATCGCCGCGTACTGCGAGGACTTCCAGGACGGCCGCGCGTTCATCGCCGCCGCGGCCGAGGCGGTCTCGGCCGGCAAACCCGTTGTCCTGCTGACGATCGGCACCAGCACCGCCTCCAACCGCGCCGCCCGCTCCCACACCGGCGCCCTGACCAGCGACAGCGCCGTGATCGACGCCGCCTGCCGGGCCGCGGGCGTGGACCGGGTGCGGAGCCCGCGCGAGATGGCCGATCTCGTTGCGGCGCTGCATCGGCACGGCTCGAAGCCGGCCCGGCGCGTGGCGGTGATCGCCGACGGCGGCGGACACGCCTCCACGGCCAGCGACATCGCCGACGCCAACGGCCTGATGGTCGAGGAGTTCCGGCCCTCGCTGGTGGCCGCGCTGAAGGCCGACCTGCCGCCCTCGGCCGGCGTCGCCAACCCCGTCGACCTGGCCGGGGCCGGCGAGCAGGACATTGCCTCCTTCGCCCGCACCATCGACCGGGTGCTGTCCGATCCCGACATCGACTCCGTGCTGGTCACCGGCTACTTCGGCGGCTACGGCGACTACGGTCCCGAGCTCGCCGCCCGGGAGATCGCCACCGCCACCGTGATGGCCGAGCACGTCCACCGGCACGGCAAACCCCTGGCCCTGCACACGATGTGCTCCGACAGCGCGGCCGCCGCCGAACTCCGCCGCAACGGCATCGGCGTGTTCCGGGTCGTCGACGACGCCGCGCGGACCCTGGGCATGCTGGCCGACCACGCCGACCGGCACCCCATGACCCGGCCCCTGCCGCACCCCGCCGAACCCGTCACCGAATGCGGCTACTGGGACGCGCGCGAGTTGCTCAAGGTCGGCGGCCTCACCTTCCCGGCCGCGCGACTGACAACAGATGTTGTCGCCGCCGCCGAGGACATCGGCTACCCGGTCGTGCTCAAGGCCATGGGCCTGCTGCACAAGTCCGACGCCGGCGGTGTCGCGATCGGACTGTCAGACCAGGACTCAGTGACAGCCGCGCACAAGGAAATGGTCGCCCGCCTCGGCGTGACCGAGTACTGCGTCGAGGCGATGGCCGACACCGCCGGGGGAGTGGAGCTCATCGTCGGCGTGCGAAGGGATCCCCGCTTCGGGCCGGTGCTGATGGTCGGCCTCGGCGGCGTGTTCACCGAGATCCTCAAGGACGTCACCTTCGCGCTCGCCCCGGTCACCCCGGCCGAGGCCGAGACCATGCTCCGCACCCTCAAGGCGGCCCCGCTGCTGCACGGCGCCCGCGGCCGCAAGCCGGTCGATCTCGCCGCCACCGCCCGGGCCGTCGCGGCGATCGCCGAAGTCGCCGCCGCCCATCCCGAGATCGCCGAACTCGAAGTCAACCCACTGCTGGCGACGCCGGGCGGCTGCCTCGGCCTAGACGCCCGGATCGTGCTCGCACAACGCTGAAGGAGATCCACCGTGGAGTTCGCCTACACCCCGAGGCTGGCCGAGCTGAAGCAGCGCGCGGCCGACCTCACCGGCAAGATCATGCAGTACGAGGACGCGTGCGAAGCCGACAACGGCCTGTCGGCGGCGGCACTGGACGCGATCCGCCAGGACGTACTGGCCAGCGGGCTGCAAGCCGTCAACATGCCGGCCGACTGGGGCGGCGCCGGCCTGACCGTGCTGGAGCAGGTCGTGGTGCAGGACGAGCTCGGCAAGCTCACGAACGCCTTGTGGGACACCGTGTGGCGGCCGGCCAACTGCCTGCGGGCCTGCACGCCCGAGCAGCGCGAGCGCTACCTCGTGCCGGACATCCTCGGGCGGCGCCGGGACGCCGTCGCGATCACCGAGCCCGGCGCCGGCTCCGACCCGTCCGGCATCGAGACCACGGCCACCCCGGACGGCGACGGCTACCGCATCAACGGCGAGAAGTGGTTCGTCACCGTCGGCGACGCCGCCGACTTCCTCATCGTGCTGGCCCTGGTCGGCGACGCGCCCACGTTGTTCCTGGTGGACAAGGACCTTCCCGGTGTGTCGGTCAAGCGCACCCCGCGCTACACCCACACCTTCGTCTACGAGCACCCGGAGTTCCTGTTCGAGGACGTGCGGGTCGGCGGCGACGCGGTGCTGGGCGGCATCGGCAACGGCTACGACCTGACCCGGGACTGGTTCACCGAGGAGCGCCTGATGATCGGCGCCCGCACCATCGGCGCCGCCGAGCGCGCGCTGACGCTGGCCTCCGAGTGGGCCTCGCAGCGGATCCAGGGCGGCCAGGCGCTCATCGAGCACCAGCTGATCCAGGGCATGATCGCCGACTCCGTCGTGGACATCGCCACCAACCGCGCGCTGACCCACCAGGTGGCGTGGGAGTTCGACCAGGGCGGGGACCGGAAGTTGTTGCACGCCAAGGCGGCCACCGTGAAGCTGGCCGCGTCCGAGGCGTCCAACCGGGTCGCCGACCGGGCGGTGCAGATCTTCGGCGGCCGCGGCTACATCCGGGACTACCCGGTGGAGCGGCTGTGGCGTGAGCTGCGCGTGGACCGGATCTGGGAGGGCACCTCGGAGATCCAGCGGCTGGTGATCGCCAACGAGGTGGCCAAGCGCGGGCTCACCGGCCTGCTGTCCTTCGCCGGCCCCAGGTGATCGGCGACGTCGAGGTCACGCGCGACGGCGATGTCGCGGTGCTGACCCTGCGGCGCGAGGCCAAGCTCAACGCCCTGTCCCTGCATCTGGAGTCCCGCCTGCTCGACGCCGTGCGGTCGGATGCCGTGAAGGCCAGCCGAGCTGTCGTGATCACGGGCGGGGACAAGGTTTTCTCGGCCGGGGCCGACACATCAGAGCTGCGGGAGATGACGCCCGAGGCGATTGCCGAGTACTACAGGGAGAGCGGCGCGGTGTACGAGGCGGTGGCCGCGCTGCCGCAACCGACCGTCGCCGCGATCGCCGGCTACTGCCTGGGCGGCGGCTTCGAGCTCGCGCTCGCGGCCGACCTCCGGGTCGCCGACGAGACGGCCGTGTTCGGGCTGCCGGAGGTCGGGCTGGGAATCCTGCCCAGCTCCGGCGGCGTCACCCGGCTCGTCCGCGCCGTCGGACCGGCCCGAACCCGGGATCTCGTGCTGCGCGGGCGTCGAATGTCAACTGTTGAGGCCCACTCGTGGGGCCTGATCACCGAGGCCGTGCCGGCCGGCGAACATCGGTCAACGGCCCTGAACATCGCCCGTGAACTGGCCGGACAACCTCCGCTGGCGGTCTCGGTCGCCAAGCGGGTGATCACGGCGGCCACCGACGCTCCCCGCGAGACCGCGCTATTGCTGGAGCAACTGGCTTACGCCACGCTCAACCGCATCGGTTGAGCCGGGCGTCCGAACCTGGGGGACGCGCGCCTTCCGCCACCACGGCGACTCAACGAGGAGAACAGGCATGGCGGCCAAGCCACCCACCATCGTCCGCGACGACCACCGGCCCGTGCTGGGCATCGAGGCCCGGTCCATCGACTACGTGCCCATCGCCGAACGCCACGGCAAGGTGTGGCACCTGTTTCCCGTGTGGTTCGCGGGGGACGCCCACCTGGCCACCATCGCGACCGGCATCATCGGCGTCGCGCTCGGCGGCAATCTCATCTGGACCGCGATCGCCGTCGTGCTGGGCAACGCCTTCGGCACGTTCTTCATGGCGTTTCACTCCACCCAGGGACCGCAGCTGGGGCTGCCGCAGATGGTGCAGTCCCGGCCCCAGTTCGGTTTCATGGGCGCCTTACTCGTGTGGGTCGTCGCGCTGGTGACCTACGTCGGGTACACCGGCTTCAACCAGATCCTCGTCGGCTCCACCATGCAGCACCTGGTCGACTTGCCCAAACCGATCAGCTACATCGGTTACGCCGTGATCGGCGTGGTGCTGGCCATCGTCGGCTACGACTTCATCCACAAGGCCTCGCGCTGGCTGACGTACCTGATGCTGGTGCTGCTCATCGTGTTCACGATCGGGCTGCTGGCCGCCGGTCCGTTCAGCGCCACCCAGCTCGACCTCGGGGCGTTCGCCCTGACCCCGTTCCTCGTGCAGTTCTTCACCGCCGCCGTGTACCAGCTGTCGTGGTCGATCTACGTCTCCGACTACAGCCGCTACCTGCCCCGCGACGTCGGCGTCCGGGCGTCGTTCTGGTGGACCTATCTCGGCGCCGGCGTCGGCGGGGCGTGGATGATGCTCGTCGGCACCTTGGCCGCCAGCCTGTTTCCCAAGGCCGACACCGTCGACGCCGTGCTGTCGGCCGGCGACAAGGTGTTTCCCGGCTTCGGCCTGGCCTTGTTGATCGGTTCCGTGCTGCCGCTGATCACCATCGGCACTCTCAACTTCTACGGCGGCAGCCTGACCCTGCTGTCCTGCGTCGACTCCATCAAGCGCTTCCGGCCCACCCCGATGAAGCGGGTCTACGCCCTGATCGTCGTCGGCGTGCTGGCCACCGCCATCGCCTTCGCCTCCAACGACACGTTCCTGGAGGACTTCGAGTACTTCCTCACGGTCCTGGGCTATCTGTTCACGCCGTGGACGGCCGTCAACCTGGTCGACTTCTACGTCGTGCGCCGCGGCCACTACTCGATCCGGGAGATCTTCAACCCGCACGGCATCTACCGCCGGTGGAGCTGGCGGGGCCTGGTCGCCTACGCCGTCGGCTTCGCCGCGATGATGCCTTTCGCCATCGTCGGCGACCTCCAGGGCCCCGTGGCCCGGCTGTTGGGCGGCGCCGACATCTCCATGCCGATCGGCCTGCTCGTGGCGGCCGGCCTCTATCTCGTCCTGTGCCGTTCGCTCGATCTCACCGCGGAACGGGAACGCGTGGCGATAGCCGACGCCGGACTCGACCCGGACGCTTAGATCGTTCCCTCGAAGGAGTGAAATCCGCCGATTCGCAGCGCATTTGTGGTCCCAATGCCTGCGTCTCGGCGGATTTTCTGCTTACCGTGCACGCATATCGACACCGTTTCGCGCACAGGAGGGTCGGAAATGAACAAGGGGCAGCTGATCGAGATGCTCGGCCTGCGGCTCGGCATGGAGAAGAAGATGGCGGCGCAGGCCGTCGACGCCATGTTCGACATCATCGTCCGCAACGTCAACACGGGCGAGAATGTCACGCTCACGGGCTTCGGTGTGTTCGAGAAACGCGCTCGGGCGGCCCGCACGGCCCGCAATCCGCGCACCGGCGAGTCGCTGCGGCTGCGCCGGACCAACGTGCCCAACTTCCGGCCCGGCATGCTGTTCAAGGAGGTCGTGGACGGTACGCGCAAGCTGCCCCGCGTCACTGCGGCGGCGGCGAAACCCGCGGCCCGGCCGGCGGCAAAGGCGACCGCTAAACGATCGGCGACCAAGCCCGCGGTTAGGGCGACCGCCGCAAAGGCGACCGCCACCCGTTCGACCAAGACCACGGCAAAGGCGACCACGACGAGGTCCGCCGCCAAGCCCGCGGCGAGGGCGACCGCCGCCAAGGCGTCGACGACCAGGGCGATGCCGGCGAAGAAGACAGCCGCGAAGACCACCCGCACCGCCGCCGGAAAGGCCACCGCCAAGGCCACCCGCCCGGCCACCAAGAAGGCCGCGACGGTGAAGAAGACCGCGGTCGCCAAGAAGGCGACGAAGGCGAAGCCGGCCGCCAAGAAGCGGGCCAAGCGCTGATCGCCGGAAAACCCGGATAGGAACTCGAGTCGCGAGTCGGCCTCGGAAGTCAGCCCTCCCGGCTGGCGTCCGGGGCCGACCCGGTAGTTGTGTCGGCAAGTTGATCCGAGTGGTGGGTCCGGGAAGTTGACGCGGCGGCGGAGCGTGGGTCCCGGTATTCAACTTGCGGGCGTCAACTTGCAGGGCGAGTCGTGACCCAAAGTGTCAGGTCGCGGCGGGGCGGCTGCGCAGCGTTATGATCGACCAGATGTTCCTACCGTCCGGCGAACGCATTAGCCCGGGTGCTTCCGCCTCGAAACGGTCGAACCCTAAGGTGAGCGGCGCCACAAATGTAGGAAGCGATGGGGTGTTGAACCTGTGACGAGTGGTCCCGGTCCACGCGGAGCACGCCCGAGTTGGTGGCGGCCGCGTGTCTGGCACCGGCTGGCGCTGATCGGACTGGCGTTCACATTACCCCTGGTGACCTCGACGTATCTGCTGATGGTGAACAACGGCCAGCGCATCGAGTTCAGCCGGAACGAGCTGCGGGGACTGGACTACCTGCGCCCGCTGGAGGCGCTGCTGACCGACCTCACGGCCGACAAGACGCAGGACCGCCTGGCCGCGACCGGCCAGCCCGGCGGTGGACAGGTGCAGGCGGCACGCGCCCGGGTCGACGCCGACTTCGCGGCCCTGACGGCGATCGACGCCCAGGTCGGCGACGACCTCCGCACGACCGGCGCGCAGCTCAACGCGACCATCCTGCCGGCCACGCTGGCCAAGAACTGGCACAACTGGGAGTCCGGCCAGCACGACGCCGGCACCGACGACGCCTTCCACACCCAGC
>NZ_KK037166.1:1126925-1137571 GCF_000568255.1 Kutzneria sp. 744 | reverse complement strand
ATCGCACCGGCGTCCGACGCGACGGTGTCCACTCTGACCGCCGACGCCGACGGACTCCAGGAAGACCTGTTCACGACCTTCCAGGACGGCGGCGGCAGCGCGGACACCCGGGCGGTGCAGAACGACCTCGGCCCGCTGCTGACCACGACGTACCTGAACGTGGCCAACCTGTGCCAGATGATCACGCAGGACTTCGTGCAGGCGTCCCAGATCCGCCTGGACCGGCCGATCCTCAGCCACGCCGTGGAGAAGGCGGTCGGCGGGGTGTCCGCGCTGACGGCGGCGTTGACCCAACGTGAAGGCGCGATCCTCCAGGCCCGCATCGACACGGACTCCATGAGCCGCCAGCTGGCCCTGGCCGCCGTGCTCGCGGTGTTGGCGGTGACGGTGCTCCTGGTCGTGTGGCAGTCCCGCCGCATCACCACGGACGTCGGCACCGTGTCCCGCGTCGCCGCTTCGCTGGCCGGCGGCGACCTGACCGGCCGGGCGCGGGTCCGCAGCCGTGACGAGGTCGGCGTGATGGCCACCGCCTTCAACGGCATGGCCGAACAGCTCCAGGAGCTGGTGGAGAACCAGCAGCGGGCCGAGCGGACGCTGCGCTCGGAGCGGGACTTCGTCGACGCCGTGCTGGAGGTCGCCGGCAGCCTCGTGCTGGTGATCGACAAGGACGGCCGCATCGTCCGCTTCAACCGGGCCTGCGAGATCACCACCGACTACGCCGCCGAGGACGTCCTCGGGCAGCTGGTCTGGGAGCTGTTCCTGCTGCCCGAGGACCAGCCCTGCATCAAAGGTCAGTTCGACGACCTCCAGGCCACGCGGTTCCCGCACAACTTCGAGTGCCCGTGGCTCACCCGGTCCGGCGAGCAACGGCGCATCGCCTGGTCCAACACCGCGCTGGTCGACGAGTCTGGCGCCGTCACGCACGTGATCGCCACCGGCATCGACGTCACCGCCCAGCGGGCCGCCGAGGCCGGCCTGAGCGAGGCCAAGGAGCGGTTCCAGAAGGCCTTCGACTACGCCTCCATCGGCATGTGCCTGGTCGACCTGGACGGTCGCTTCACGCAGGTCAACCGGGCGCTGTGCGAGATGCTGGCGCGGCCCGAGGGGGAGCTGCTCGCGCTGCGCGTCGCCGACGTCACCCATCCCGACGACGTCTCGGCCAGCCTGGCCACGGTGGAGGTGGCCAAGGACGGCTACACCGCGCCGCACCGCCTGGAGAAGCGCTACCTGCGGTCCGACGGCCGGACCGTGTGGGCCCAGGTCACCGTGTGCACCATCCACTCCGAGAACGGCGCTTCCCCCTACTTCGTCACGCAGGTCGAGGACGTCACCGAGCGGCGCGAGGCCGAGGCCCGGCTGGTCCGCCAGGCCTTGCACGATCCGCTCACCGGCCTGCCCAACCGGACGCTGCTGATGGACCGCCTGCGGCAGGTGCTGGCCCGCGCCGACCGGCATCCCGAGCTGACCGCCGTGCTGTTCATCGACCTCGACGGCTTCAAGGACGTCAACGACAGCCTCGGGCACGACGTCGGCGACGAGGTGCTGACCGAGGTCGGCCGCCGGCTGCAGGAGCACATCCGCCCGCTGGACACCGTCGCCCGGCTCGGCGGCGACGAGTTCGTGGTGCTGTGCCAGGACCTGGCCAGCGAGCAGAACGTCGTGGAGATCTCCGAGCGGCTGGCCGGCGTGCTGTCCGAGCCGGTCGTGGTCGACAGCTACGAGGTCGTGGTCACGGCCAGTGTCGGCATCGCCTTGGCCAACGGCCACAACCCGGCCCCCGAGGACCTGCTGCGCGAGGCCGACGCCGCCATGTACGGGGCCAAGACCCGCGGCAAGAACCGGTGCGAGATCTTCGACGCCGGGCTGCAGGAGCGGGCCGTCGACCGCATCGCCATCGCCTCGGCGCTGCGGCAGGGCCTGCGCGACGACCGCTTCGTGCTGCACTTCCAGCCCGTGGTCGACATGGTCACCGGCGACACCGTGGCCGTGGAGTCGTTGGTGCGCCTGGACGATCCCGACCGTGGCCTGCTCGCGCCGGACACCTTCATCCAGGTCGCCGAGGACAGCGGCCTGATCGTGCCGATCGGGACGTCCGTGCTGGAGCAGGCCTGCCGCAAGCTCATGTCGTGGCGTTCGAGCGGGGCGGCGCCGGCCGGACTGCGGACCGCGGTCAACCTGTCGGCCCGGCAGGCCACCCGGCCCGATCTCGCCGCCACCATCGAGCATGCGTTGGCGGAGAGCGGTTTGGAGCCGTCCGGGCTCACGCTGGAGCTGACCGAGACCGTGCTGATGGAGGCCGACGCGGCCACGCTGCGGCAGCTGGAGCGGATCCGTGAACTCGGTGTGGGCCTTGGCATCGACGACTTCGGCACCGGCTATTCGTCGCTGACCTACCTCAAGCGGCTGCCGGTCAGCTTCGTCAAGATCGACCGGTCCTTCGTGGCCGGGCTGGTGACCGACCCGTCCGACCGGGAGATCGTGACCGCGGTGATCCGGCTGGGGCAGGCCCTCGGTCTCACCACCATCGCCGAGGGCGTCGAGGAGCCCGCGCAGTTCGAGATGCTGCGGGCGCTGGGCTGCGACCAGGCCCAGGGCTACCTGCTCGGGCGGCCCAAGCCCGGGCCGCCCGGGGAGATCGCCGTGCTGCGGGCCCTGCTGGCCGGGGTCTCGTGACGGTTTCCCGCCGGAACTTCCTGCGCGCCGGCGCCCTGCTCGGCCTCGGCGCGACCGCCGCCTGCTCCACCGACCAGGACAGCCGGGCCGTCAGCGCCGCGGCGCTCGGGCCCAGCAAGCACGGCGGCGTGCTGCGCGTCGGCATCGCCGGCGGCAGCGCCGCCGACGGGCTCGACCCGCACCACCCGCCCACCTACACCGACCAGGCGCGGGTGTCCAACCTGTATGAGCCGCTGTTCGTGCACGACGCCGCCTACAACCTCCAGCCCGTGCTGGCCGAGTCGATGGAGCCCTCCAACCACGGCAGCACGTGGACGCTGCGGTTGCGTGACGGCGTGGAGTTCCACAACGGCAAGCGTTTCGACGTCGACGACGTCATGTTCACCTTCCGGCGCATCGTCGACGTGAAGGGCAACGGCGCCGCGGCCCTGAGCATCATCGACTTCGCCGGCCTGCGCAAGCTGGACGCCCGCACCCTGCGGATCCCTTTGACCCAGCCGTATGCGCAGTTCCAGGACGAGCTCGCCCAGTACTACAACGGGATCGTGCCGGTCGGCTTCGACGTCGCCAAGCCCGTCGGCACCGGCCCGTTCCGCTTCGGCTCCTTCACGCCGGGGGACCGCAGCTCCTTCCCGCGCTTCACCGGCTACTGGCGCGGTGACCAGCCGTACGTCGACGAGCTGGTGATCGTCGACCTGCCCGGCGCCGAGCCCCAGCTGGAGGCGTTGCTCGGCGGCGACGTCGACGCCGTCGACAACCTGCCGCCCGAGCGCATCGCCACCGTGAAAGCCGCCGGGCACAACGTGTTGGTGTCCGAGACCGGCAACTGGACGCCCTTCACCATGCGGGTCGACACCCCGCCGTTCACCGATCCCCGTGTGCGCCAGGCCCTGCGGCTCGTCGCCGACCGCGAGCAGCTCGTCAGCCAGGCCCTCAACGGCCAGGGCCGGATCGGCAACGACCTGTACGCGCCCTACGACGTCGCCTACGCCAAGCAGTTGCCCCAGCGGCAGCAAGATCTCGACCAGGCCCGCTCGTTGTTGCGCAGCGCCGGGCAGTCCGGTCTCCAGCTGGAGCTCTACACCTCCACCGCCGTCGACACCTCCGCCGTCAACGCCGCCCTCCTGTTCGCCCAGCAGGCCCACTCCGCCGGCATCTCCGTCCGGGTGCGCCCCGTCGACAGCGGTGTGTTCTACGGCAAGCAGTACCTGGGCTGGACCTTCGCCCAGGACTACTGGTACACCCGCAACTACCTGCCCCAGGTCGCCCAGGGCTCCCTGCCCAACGCCCCCTACAACGAATGCCACTGGAACGACCCCGCCTTCGACTCCGTCATCTCCAGCGCACGCGCCGAGCTCGACCCCTCCCGCCGCGCCCGCCTCCTGCAGGACGCCCAGCAGATCGAGTACGACCGCGGCGGCTACCTGGTGTGGGGCTTCAAGAACCAGATCGACGCCTTCAGCAGCAAGGTCACCGGCTTCATCCCCGACCGCGGCCTCCCCCTGTCCTCCTTCCAGTTCCGCACCGTCTCCTTCGTCTGAGCCCCGCGTTCCTTCCGTCGTCAGGCGAGAACGGCGGCAAGGCCCATTGCCGCCTTCTCTCCGGCTCTTTGCCCCGTTCGGGCCCAGTCCGGCTTCAGCGCTGAGCCCTGGAAGATCCGGGCCCACCCCAGCGGCTCGGACCTCACCGTCTCCCACGAGTTGCCGTAGCTCGGGACCGCGGCATTTGGGGGGCGGCGCGATGGCGAACGTGGGCGAGGTCCTGTCGGCACTCGGCGCCGTTGCCGGCTGCGTCGACCGCGCCGCCCGGTTGTCGCCACTGCTCTCGTGATCGCGGGACGTGGTGAGAAGGACTGACGATGGACACCCAGGTGATGGGGCATGTCGGGCGTTGTCGTGGACGGGAACGGCGGAGCGCAGTCTGAACCCGAAGCCCTTCGCCGACGCGCCGCTGTTGCCACGCGATGGGGCAGATGATCCGCTCGTCTACTACCCGAGGTCGGCGTATCTGCCAGCCGAGGAGGCGAAGAAGGCGCTGACCGAGCACATTGTGACGGGCGCTCAGCCGACGTGTGTGCAGTGGCAGCCGTGGGGGTGGGAGGTGCGCGAGCTGCCGGTGTGGCTCACGCCGGACATGTCGGAGTATCCGGCTTTCCGCCTGATTTCCGACTGACGGCGTCGAGGATCCGGCGCAGGGTGTTCGGGGCGAGGCCGGCGAAGTCGAGCAGGAGGCCCTCGGCTGTCGGCGGTCCGTCGTAGAAGGCGGAGAGCCGGTCGACGAGAATGCCTTGGCCCAGCAGGGTATCAGCGGTTGCCTCGGGCATACGGAGGAGGACGTGCAGGCCCGAGGCGTTGGGCAGCACGGCGCGCTGCTCGGCGACGAGTCGACGGGCGCGGCGGAGGTGACGGGTGAGCTCGCCGGTGGTGAGCAGGTCGGCGAGGGCGAACTGGATGGGCAGGCTGAGGTAGGAGTCGGTCTCACCGCGCAGGCGAGCGACCTCGGCGGCCAGCGGGCGGGCAGCGACGAGGTACCCGATACGCAGCGACGGGGCCAGCAGCCGGGACAGGGTTCCCACGTAGGCGACGACTCCGTGCTCGTCCAGTGTCGCAAGTGGACGGTGATCGGTGAATTCACCGGCGTAGTCGTCTTCGACGACCAGAGCGCCCCGGTCCCGTGCCCAAGACAACAGATGTTGTCGACGGTCGGGGGTCAGCGTGGCCGTCGTGGGGAACTGGCAGGCTGGGGTCACGAGGACCAGCCTCGGATTGACTGCTTCCAGCGCCGAAACCGAGATGCCGTCGCTGTCGACGGGGATCGGCACCACCGTGGCGTCCCGGTCGCGAACCATTCGGTTGAAGGCGGGATAGCCCGGCTCTTCCACCGCGACCCGATCCCCGGGTCGGACGACCGCCCTTAACAACAGTCCCAGCGCCTCGGCCGCACCGCCGGTGACGACAACATCCGTTGTCGCCGCCGGCAGGTCTCGACTGGTCGCGAGAAAGTCCGTCAGCGCCGCCCTCAGCCTCCGGTCGCCCGCCGGGTCGCCGTACCCACTCGGCAGCCGCCTCTTCGCCGCCGCCTGCCAGGCCCTCCGCCACGCCGCCGCCGGCAACATTGCCGCCGGCCTGGCCCTCAGCCGCAGGTCCAGACCCGCGACAACATCCGTTGTCGACGGCCTTGGCGTCGTCAGCCACGGTGCCGCCTCAGGCACCGGTCTCGCTCGCCCCGCCCTCTGCTCCCCGCGCACGTAGCTCCCGCTCCCATGCCGGCCGCCGACCAGCCCCCTCTCGGCCAGCACGCTGTACACCCCGAGCACCACGTTCCTCGACACCCCCGCCGCCTCCGCCAGCGCCCGCGAAGACGGCAGCCTGGCCCCCGGCCCTAGACGCCCCTCCGTGATCGCCCTCGCCAGCAGCTCGACCAGGGCGTCGGTGCGCTTGCCGGTCCGAGGGAGGGGAAGCGCTATACCGGCAGCTGCGATGGAGATGAGCCCTTGTTCGGCCCTGACCTGCCCTCGCTGAGCCTGGTCACTGCCCGGAGTTCGCCGATCCATGCCAGCCTCCGAGTGAGTGGTCGTGGCAGCTGTCGAGTGAGTGGCTCTGTCCCACCCTAATCCGCTCGGACCACACTGGACGGCGTGGAGAGCACACGGTTCGTCGTGCTGGCCGACGACCTGACCAGTGCAGCGGAGGCGGCGGGCCACTTGGCGGACACCGGCCGCCAAGCATCGGTTCTGCTGGATGTGGGTCGAGAGGTGTCGCCGGGGCTGGACGCAGGAGACGGCTGGCTGTGCCTGGATCTGGACAGTCGCCGGTTGTCGGAACGGGAGGCGGCGGCGCGGCATGAGCGGGCGATGAAGTGGCTGGGAGAACCCGGCCTGGGCGTCTACAAGACGATGGACAGCTCGCTCAGGGGCAACTGGGCGGCGGAGCTGGCGGCAGTGATGGAGGCGGCGGGAAGGAGGTTGGCGGTCGTGGCGCCTGCGTGCCCGGCCTACGACCGCAAGACGGTGAACGGGCATCAGTGGGCCGACGGAGTTCCGGTGCACCGAGGGCCGGCGGGTAAGGACCCGGTACGGCCGGTGACCGCCTCGTCGGTGCTGGAACCGCTGGCGCGAAAGGGAATTCTGACGACGCTGGTCACACCGGACCGGGTTGCGGCGGCACTGGAGGGGCACGGGGCGGTGGTGGTGGACGCCGCCACGGAGGACGACCTGGCTCTGGTCGCCAAGGCGGTCGAAGGCCACCTGAAGGAGATCGTGCTGTGCGGCAGCCCGGGATTGTGGGAGGCGCTGCACTCCAAGGGATCGGTCCGAAGGGAGCTGCCGACAGCGAGGAAAGCGTTGGTGCTGGTGGGAAGCCTGCATCCGACCACCCGAGAACAACTGGCCGAGCTGGCCGACAGCGGAGTGCCGGTGCTGACGGCGCCGGAACCGCAACAGGTGGTCGAAACGTTGAAGACGGCTACGACGGTGGCGGTGGCGACGCCGGAGGTCCCGACGACGGAACGGCATCTCCGAACACTCGCGGCCATCGGTGTCCACTGCGTGAAAGCGGTGCCCGGCACGGGGTTCGTGCTCAGTGGTGGGGACACGGCAAGGGAGCTGGCGGTGGCCCTGCGCAGCAACGGGATCCGCGCGGCCGGCACGGTGGCGCCGGGGATCATGGTCGGCACACTGATCGGCCCCGGTCATCCCGTGATCACGAAGGCGGGCGGCTTCGGCGGCCCGGACATGCTCATCACCGCCGCCGACGCACTGACCAGGAGCACACGATGACCCTCCCACGGCTGGCCGTCACCATGGGCGACCCGTCCGGCATCGGTCCGGAGATCACGGTGGGCGCCCTCGCCGACTTTCCCAAGGACAGAGCCGAAATCATCGTCCTCGGCGACGTCGCACGGCTCCGTCGAGCGGCCCGGATCACCGGTGTCGACGCGAGTGGACTGAAGATCCGACAGACGGGGGAGCCGACCGACCACCTGCCGTTCGGGCAGGTCTCGGCCGAGGCGGGGAGAGCCTCCTACGGGTACGTCGAAGCGGCGATCAAGATGGCGCTGAGCAGCGAGGTCGACGGCATCGTCACCGCGCCCATCCAGAAGGAAGCCTGGCATGCGGCCGGAGCCGAGTTCGCCGATCACACCTCGATGCTGGCGGCCCTCACCGAAACGCCCCGGCACGCCATGATGCTGGCCAACGACCAGCTGCGGACGGTGCTGGTCACCACGCATGTGCCGCTGGCCAAGGCGCTCACGGAGATCACGACCGAACGGGTGCTGGGCATCATCGAGCTCGCCCACGACGAGATGCGCGCGATCGGGATCGAGCAGCCACGGATCGCCGTTGCCGGTGTGAATCCTCATGCCGGCGAAGGGGGTCTGTTCGGTGACGAGGAGACGCACGCCATCCGGCCGGCGGTCGAGGCGGCGGTCAAGGCCGGCATCGGGGCCACCGGGCCGCACCCGCCGGACACGGTGTTCATGCGGGCCCGGCGCGGCGAGTTCGACATCGTCGTCGCCCAGTACCACGACCAGGGCCTGATCCCGGTCAAGCTGCTCGGCATCGAGGACGGCGTGAACGTCACCCTGGGCCTGCCGTTCGTGCGCACGAGCGTCGATCACGGCACGGCCTTCGACATCGCCGGCACGGGCCGAGCCGCGGCCGGCAGCCTCCGCTACGCGATCGGCAGCGCCATCGATTTCGTGCGGGCCAAGGGGATTCGGTGACCGAGTTCGTGTTCATGCTGACCCGCGACGACCGAACGGTCGCCGACGCGCACGGGATTCTCGAACGCATAGAACCGATCGGACTGCGCCACATCGGTTTCAAGGACATCGGACTGTCCTTTGTGGAGCTAAAGACACTGGCCCGGCGTATTCACGACCTCGGCGCGCGGTCCTATCTGGAGGTCGTCAGCGTCGATGGTGAAACCAGCAGCATCGAGGCGGCCCTCGACCTCGGCGTGGACGTGGTCCTCGGCGGCACGCGCGTCGCCGACGGTATCAAGATCCTCGACGGCACGGGGATCGAGTACTGGCCGTTCCCCGGCCGAGTCGAGGGCCACCCCAGCGTGCTCACCGGTGACGCCGCCGAGATTGTGGCCAGCGCCGAGGAAATCGCCGCGACGCCCGGCGTGCACGGCCTCGACCTGCTGGCCTACCGCTTCGCCGGCGACGCCCCCGCGCTGGCCGCCGAAGTCGTCAAAGCGGTCGACATCCCCGTGTTGGCCGCGGGAAGTGTCGACCGTGTCGAACGGATCGACCGTCTGCGGAAGGCGAGAGTCTGGGGATTCACCGTCGGCACGGCGATCCTCGACGGAACCTTCCGCATAGACACTCCACACAGGACGATCGAGGGTCTGCTGGTCGCCGTGCTCGCGGCAACACAGAAAGCGTGAGGCACATGAACAAGCACCGCACCGAACCGGTGAACCTGCCCAAGGGGGCGGCCGGACTGGCCGAGGCCTGGAGTCCGAGGGTCGCCGGCCGCGTGAACGACGTGCTGGTGAAGGTCGCCCGCTTCGACGGCGACTTCGTGTGGCACAACCACTCCGACACCGACGAGGCGTTCCTGTGCCTGAGCGGCCGCCTCGTCATCGAGCTGCGGGAAGACGACGGCGAGCGGTCGGTGGAGCTGACCGAGGGCGATCTCTACGTGATCCCGCGCGGCGTCTTCCACTGCCCGCACGCCCCCGAAGGCGCCACGGTCGCCCTGTTCGAGGCAACAGGCGTTGTCAACACCGGCGACACGGGCGGCGAGCTCACCGCCCCCGTCGACCTCGACCTGTAAGGAAACGAGTTCACCACAGGTTCCTGACATCTCTCTGTGACAGTGACGGGCCATGAAAGCCCGTGCACTGCTAGTACTTGCCACCGTCGCGGCGGGCGTGATCGGCCTGGCGCCGGCCGCGCTGGCCGACGGCGTGGTGCTGGTCGCCGACTCGACCTCGTTCCTGGCCAACATCGACGACGACGCCGGCGTGTGCCAGGCCCGCGCCAAGCAGATCGTGGCCGACGCCGCGCCCCGCGAGCAAGCCCAGGACCAGGCGTTCTACCAGCGTCGGAAGGAGTTGGAGGAGCTCGCCAAGACCGATCCGACCGGGGCCGAGCAGCAGTTCCAGGAGCTGCAACGCCAGCACCGGATCGAGCAGTACCAGACCGACCGGGACCTCGCCGCCTGCAACGACGCCGCCGACGAGGTGGTCAACGGTCCCCGCGACGAGCTGGACCTGACCAAGCTGCACCTGTGGTCGTCGACCGGAGGTGAGGTGGTGATCCCGGCCCACACGCACGTGTTCATCAAGCGCGCCAACTGGGAAATCCTGCGCCCGGGCACGAAGCTCGACGCCGCCGAACTGCGACACGGCGTCGAACTGGGCCTGGAGGGCACGGACGTCATCCGTGACTCCGCGGTGTGGGACGGCCGGGTGACGGTCCGCTTCGGCAACGCCTCCGTGACACTGAAGGAAGCGCCGCTGATCACCCAGAACGACACGCAGCCGGTCGAGCAGGTGTTCGCTGCCGACCGTGGCAAGAACGCCCCCGACTTCGACAAGACCCTCGCCGACGCCGTGCCCGGGTTGCGCAAGGTCGACCTCGGTGACGACAAATGGATGCAGGACGTTCTCGAACCGATGTACGAGACCCGTGACGGCCACGGCATGCGAGTGCTGCTCACCTCCGTGGACTCCGCGCACCGGGACAGCTCTCGCGCCGCGTGGACCCAGCTCGCCGGGCCGGACGTGGCCGCGCTCCACGTCGAGCACGCCTTCAATCCCAACGAGAAGGAGGGCTACAACTCCCTCGGCAACCTCGAGACCATCCCGCCCACGCCCGGCCACCCGCGCGGGCAGATCATCGTCGGCGGCCAGCCCGCCCCCGAGATCATGACCCTGCTACGTTCGCAGGGCGTGCAGGATCCGCTGGTGCTGGACTCGACCTGGCTCAACGTCGGCCACGTCGACGAGTTCGTCCAG
>NZ_KK037166.1:1125694-1126825 GCF_000568255.1 Kutzneria sp. 744 | reverse complement strand
CCTGATCTCGTACTACATGCTCAAGCAGCAGGTCGAGCAGACCCCGCCCGGGCCCGAGCGCGACAAGCTCCAGCAGCAGCTCGACTCCGTGACAACATCCATTGCCGAGATCCCCAACGCGATCAACGGCGTCTCCCTCAACAGCGGGGTCTACCTCACACCCAAGTCCTACGGCCCGATCATCGACGGCAAGGACGTGTTCCAGGAGGCGGTGAACAAGATCCTCACCGGCATCGGCCTGCACCCGCAGATCGTCGACGACTTTCTCAACCTGCACATGGACGACGGGGAACTGCACTGCGGCACCAACACCTTCCGCAAGGTCCCGATCTAACCGACCTCAGTGACGCGAGCAGACCGGTAGTCACGTACGTGCGGGGGCCAGGGGCGACCCCTGGGCCGATCGGGCGGTCTGTCGCGTACGCCCATAATGTACGGGTCGCGCGGCCGATGGTATGGGCATGAATCAGTGGTTCATGCCCGATCCGAACGGGATCAACGGGGCGTACATCTACCCGGGTGGCGACATCACCTGGGACTTCGGCTGGCCGGACGTCACGTTCGGGCCGGCGATACTCGCGGTCGCGATGCCGCCGTCCATCGTGACGGCCGGCGGGGACGTGACGACCGTCAGTAACGGCTTCTACCAGGACGGAAACGGCGGCAAGCACTACACGACGCGGCTGACCTCGAACAACGGCTGCGGCTACCGCCTGCTCATCAGCCAGCTTCGGTGACCGGAGGCCACCCGATGAAGATCGCCGTACTGACCGACACCGAGGGCCGCCTGATCGGCATCGCCCCCGTGCACGAGCCGACCGGCCCCACACAGAGCGAGGGAACCCGGCCGGTGGGGCGGATCCTGCCGCAGGAGGGCCAGATCCTGCACGAGATCGACGTCGAGGACGAGCTCCTCGCCGACGCGGAGCGGGTCGCGCGGCTGCACGAGACGCACCGCGTCAGCGAGGGCCGTCTGGTCGGTCGCTAGGCCGCAACCCAGTACGAAGCCACCCAGGACAAGAAGGGGAAGCAGAGCTTCTGTCACGACAAGACATCGGATGCTGGTCAGCGCTGGCCGGAATTCCCGGGCACGACAAGGCCGCTCTCGTAGGCGGCGACGACGGCCTGGGC
>NZ_KK037166.1:1118696-1125587 GCF_000568255.1 Kutzneria sp. 744 | reverse complement strand
TCGGCCCGCTCCTGCATGCCGATGATCCCACGGGACGCTCCCGCGGAACGGACCTTCGCGCCACGGCCGTTGTCGGTGATCTTCACGGTCAGGGTGTGCTCCCCGTAGTCCAGATCCACACCGGCCGAGGCGGGCCCGGCGTGCTTGAGCACGTTGGTGAGCGACTCCTGGGCAACCCGATAGGCGCACAGATCGGCTCCGGGCGGCAGCGGGCGCTGTGTCCCGGTGACGGCCAAGGACACCGGGAGTCCGCTGGCGCGCAGTCGATCCAGCAGACCGTCCAGTTCGGACAGACCGGGCTGCGGCTGGGTGGCGCCGGGCTCGTCCACCCGCAGCACGGCCAGCAGCCGGCGCATCTCGCCCAGCGCGGACCGGCTGGTGTCGCCGACGATCATCAGCGCCTCCCGAGCCGCCGCGCGGTCACTGTCCACAACGTACTCCGCGACCCCGGCCTGCAACGAGATCACGGACATGTGGTGGGCCACCACGTCGTGCAGCTCGTGGGCGATGCGGATCCGCTCGTCGGCCACGGCCCGGGACGCCTCCTCGGCCAGCCGTTCCATCCGGTGCGACCAGCGCCGGGTGCCCAGGCCGAGCCCGAAGGCGGTCAGCGCCTGCACGGCGGAGCTGCCGAACAGCGGCCACCGGTTGACGTCGCCGACCAGCACGGTGAAGTTCACGGCCAGCACGGCCAGCGCCGTCCCCAACGCGATCACGGCGGCCGGCCATGACCGCAGCAGGGCCACCGAGAACAGGCCGATAATCAGCCCGACCCCGCTGCTGGGGGAGTCCGGGTAGCCGAGCAGCAGGGTGGCGACCTGGGCGGCCCCCATGACAACAGTCATTGTCAGCGGCCACAGCTGCCGCAATGCCACCGGCACGAAGGCCAGCCCGGCCAGCACGTAGGCCAGCCAGTACACGTGGCCGCCGGTCTCGACCGCGACCGACGCGAGCGCCAGGACGGTGAGCACGACGGCTAGCGCCACGTCGAACGGCACGGATCGGAGAGCCCCTCGCACGTGCTCACGGTAGCCGCGCATGCGGGGCCCGGTCGCCACCCCATGGACTGATCTCCGCCTACCCCCAGCGGGGTAGCCGAAGATCCCACCCTGGACGATGTCGGGCGCCCCGCCCCGGCTGGTTCGCTTGGACGACAAGCAACCACATGGGGAGAACGATGCGAAAGACAGTGATGGCGGTGGTGGCGCTGTCGGGGGTGGTGGCGTCCACGGCGGGGGCCGTCGCCGCGCCGGCGCAGGTCCCGAACCGAGCTGTGCTCCAGCGTGACGCCGACGCGCTGCTGGACCAGGGCGCGCCGGGTGTGCTGGCGGAGATGGACACGCCGGACGGCCAGGTGAAGGTGCGCAGCGGATACGGCGACAAGGCAGCCAGGACGCCGGTGCCGTGGAACACGCATTTCCGCATCGGCAGCATGACCAAGCCGTTCACGGCCACGGTGGTGCTGCAACTGGTCGGCGAGGGCAAGCTGTCCCTTGACGACACGGTGGAGCACTGGCTGCCCGGTGTCGTCACCGGCAACGGCAACGACGGCGCCAAGATCACCGTGCGGAACCTATTGCAGCACACCAGCGGCCTGGCGGACTACCTGCGGGCGCTGCCTTTCCTCAACACTGCAGCAGGCTTCGAGGCCAATCGGTTCCGCGTCCTCACGGCGCCGGACATGGTGGCCATGGCGATGAAGTACGCGCCGAGCTTCGAGCCGGGCGCGAACTGGGAGTACTCCAACACGAACTACCTGCTGGCCGGGATGATCATCAAGAAGGTCACCGGCAACGACTGGCAGCGGGAGGTGCAGCGCCGCATCATCGCGCCGCTGAGCCTGCGCAACACCTATGCCCCGCAAGCGTATCCGTATCTGCCCGAGCCACATGCCGTGGGTTACCAACGCTTCGCCCGGGACGAGTCGGACATCGACGCCACGGCGATGTCTCCGTCATGGGCCGGCGCGGCCGGCGCGATCATCAGCGACACGACCGACGCCAACACTTTCCTGCGGGCCCTGGTCGGCGGCAAGCTGCTCAAACCGGCGCAGCTGAAGCAGATGCGGACCACGGTGGCGGCGCACGAGCTCGATCCGGTGTTCCCGGGCGCGCAGTACGGGCTGGGCATCGCCTGGGTTCCCACGGCCTGCGGCGGCTACTGGTCGCACGGCGGCGACATCCACGGCTTCATGACCCGCAACGGCGTGAGCGCCGATGCCCAGCGCAGCGTGGTCGTCACGGTCAACACCGATTCCCCCGTGGTGAAGCCAGGTGTGCCACGTGCGCCGTACGACATCACCAAGGACCTGATGGACCACGCCTTCTGCGGTACGTCCTGACGAGGTGTCCGCGGCGGCGAAAGCCGCCGCGGACGCAGAACCTAGGCGCGAACGGCCCGGATCTGCCACACCGGCAGCTGTAGACGGCCCTGGTCGTCGACGCCGGCCGGCGAGTCCGGCGCGGGCAGGAACACAGCGGCGGACGGGGGCATCGCCGCGGCCCACTGATCCTGCGTCAGACCCGTGGTGTAGCTGCGCATCTGCATGCGGTCGACGCGCCAGTGCCGGCCGAGGTCGCGGCGCAGGCTGGCCTCGTCGGTGTGGCCGGGCAGGGGGAACAGGGCTTCGATCAGGTCGGGGAAGCACAGGATGTGCAGCAGGGCGCCGGGATTGCAGACGGCGTGCAGAGCCGTCAGGTAGTCGACCCGCTGCTCGTCGGTGAGGCAGTGCATCATCGCGGAGTCGAGGACCGAGTTGAAGCCGCCCTCGATGCCGTCCAGCGTGGTGGCGTCGGCGACGACGAAGTCGACCTTCAGCCCCCGCTCCGCCGCCTTGGCCCGGTCCTGCTCGATCGCCGTCGGCGCGGCGTCGAAGGCGGTGACCTGGTAGCCCCGCTCGGCCAGGAACAGGGCGTTGTCGCCGAGGCCGCAGCCGCTCTCCAGGACGGGGCCGGTGAACTCGCCGTTGTCGGCCAGCTCGACAACAACCGGTTGCGGGCCGTCCAGCCGCCACGGAATGGTGTCCAGCTGCTGGTCGGAGCCGCTGTAGGTCACGCTCTGCCCCTGGTAGAGGGCGTCGAAGTCCATCAACTTGTCATCGGTCACCGATGGTCACCCCAGGCGGTAGTAGACGGAAACGTTCACTATGACGGAGCGTAGTGCTGCGTATTGGGAACGTCAACGTCTACTATCGGGTGGTGAGCACCGCCGACACCGCCCGCCGCCGCCGTGGGGCCGAGCTGGAAAGCGCCCTCCACGAGGCGACCCTGGCCGAACTGGCCGAGGCGGGCTACGGCCGGCTGACCATGGAGGGCGTTGCCGCCCGGGCCCACACCGGCAAGGCGGCCGTGTACCGACGGTGGTCGACCAAGCAGGCGCTGGTGCTCGACGCCCTGGTCTACAGCCTGCCGGCGCTGCCCGGCTTCGACCCGCGGATCCCGGCCCGGGAGAACCTGCGGGCCGTGTACACCGTGCTGTGCCAGGTGTTCAGCGGTGGCACGAGATTCCCGGCCCTGCCGGTGATCGCCGGCATGCTGGCCGATCCCGCGCTGCGCGAGTGCTTTGTGGACGCGATCGTCCGGCCTCGCTTCGCGGTGATCGAGTCCATCCTCGAACACGCCGAGCAGACCGGCGAGATCGGGCCCGGCACGCTGTCACCGATGGCGGTGCAGACCGGGCCCGCGCTGATCATGCAGGCGTTCCTGCTGACCGGACACTCGCCGGGCGCGGCGGAAATCGAGCAGATCCTGGACGCCGTGCTCAACCGTCCGGGCGCTTGAGCCGGTAGCTCATCGATCGGGCGGACAATCGGTGTTGTCACGGCTGATCATCGTGCCGGAGTCGTTCGACCAGGACCATCCGTCGCTGACCGTCGCCGAGCTGACCCGGCGGTCCGGTCTGCCGGCGCCGACGGTGTACCGGCTGGTCGGCGATCTGGTCGAGACCGGGCTGTTGGAGCGGGCCGAGAACCGCGAGGTGCGGCCGGGAGTGCGGCTGTGGGAGCTCGCCGCGCTGGTGCCGCGGGCATCGGGGCTGCGGGTCGCCGCGCTGCCGTTCATGGTCGACCTTCAGGCCACCGTCGGCCATCACGTCGTGTTGAGCGTGTTGGAGGGGCACGAGTCGGTGGTGATCGAGAGGCGGTCGGCCGGGACGCGATCACGACCTATCACCGCCTCGGCGGGCGGCTGCCGTTGCATGCCACCACCGGCGGCCTGATCCTGGTGGCCCACAACGAATGGAAGATCCGGGACGTCTTCCTCGCCGCGCCGCTGGGGGTCTACATGCCGCACACCCCGACCGAGCCCGACGTGGTGCGAAGGCTGCTGGCCGGCGTGAGGGAGCACGGGCACGTCGTCTGCAAGGAGTACGTCACCCTTGGTGCGATGGGCGTCGGCGTGCCGGTGTGGTCATCCCACGGCACGGTGATCGCGGCGTTGACCGTTGGCGTGGCTGTGAAGGACGCCCGGCCGATGATGTACGTGCCGGCACTCGCTGTTGCCACACAGGGGATCACACGGGCCCTGACCAGCCTGCCTCCGCCCCGCCAGCTGTCGCGGTTCTTTCCCGCCGCGTCCACTGTGGACGCATAGTTCGTCGCAATTGTCTGATCGACCGCAGCGGTCGAGTGGGGATCGGCGGGCTCCTTTCGTTGCCGTATCGGGCAGTCCACGCCGGCCGGTGGTCGCTCTCTGGCGGAAGTGACTAGCCTCTTGCGGTGCCTTGCCCGCCCGATCGGCTGGAGGATCGATGACCGACCACGGTTTGATGGACTTCGACGCGCTGCACGGGGGCGGGGGCGCCAATCTGGGCGCGGACGGCCCCCGGCTCGATGTCGCCCCGTGGCAGCTCGACGAGCCGCAGCCGCTGATCGTCGAGCTCGCCGACAAGGACGAGTTCCGCGGGCCGGTGCTGGATCTCGGCTGCTGGGTCGGCGACAACGCCCTCCTGCTGGCCGCCAGGGGATTTGAGGTCACTGCCGTCGACATCGCCGCGTCGGCCATCGAACAGGCTCGGGCCAAGGCTTCCGCCCGTGGCCTCGACGTCGACTTCCGCGTCGGCGACGCCACCGTCCTCGATGGCATTTCCGCTGGTTACAAGACAGTGCTCGACAGCGCCATGATGCACTGCCTCTCCGACACCGACCGCCAGGCCTATCTCGCGGCCGCCCACCGCGTCGCCGCCCCCGGCGCCCGCCTGCACGTCCTGTGCTTCCCCGACTTCGTCGCCGGCGCCTTCCCCATGCCGGGCAACCTCGACGAGGCCAGCCTCCGTCGGGACATCGAGGTCCACTGGTCCATCGACCACATGGAAGTTCGCCGCTACACCACCAACATGGACCCGGCGGGCCTCAAGGACCTGGTGCCCGACGCGTCCATGGAGCTCGCCGTCGACGACGGGCAGGGCCGCTCCCTGCTGCCCATCTGGCACATCACCGCCACCCGTCGCTGACTCGCCGAGCCGGGCGGGATCAGGCAAGAACCGGGTCGTTCTGGTCAAGGAAATCCCGTCCGGCAATGGTTTTCTGTGGTGGTGGAGATTTCCCTTCGGGTCAACAAGACGGTCCATGACGTCGTGGTCGACAACCGGCGCACGCTGCTGGACGCCCTGCGCGAGGACACCGGGAACACGGGCCCGAAGAAGGGGTGCGACCACGGGCAGTGTGGGGCGTGCACGGTGCTGCTGGACGGCCGGCGGGTGCTGTCCTGCCTGACGCTCGCGGTCGCGGCGTCGGGGGCGGAGATCACCACCGTGGAAGGCATTGCCGCTGATGGCGAGCTCGCGCCGATCCAACGGGCGTTCGTCGAGCTCGACGGCTACCAGTGCGGGTTCTGCACGCCGGGCCAGATCTGCTCGGCGGTGGCGGTGCTGGCCGAACACGCGGCGGGCTGGCCCAGCGCAGTGACGGCGGATGTGTCGCCGGATCGGCACAGTGAGCTGACGGCGGCCGAAGTGCGGGAACGCATGAGCGGGAACCTCTGCCGCTGCGGGGCATACCCGGCGATCGTGCGGGCGGTGCTGGCGCAGTGAAGGATTTCGCCTACCACCGGGCCACCCGGGTCGACGAGGCACTGGGCCTTCAGGGCGAGGGCACGAAGTTCCTGGGCGGCGGCACGAATCTCGTGGACCTGATGAAGCAGGGCGTGGAAACACCGTCACGGCTGGTGGACGTGCGGTTTCTGCCGCTGGCCGGCGTGCGCGCGGAGGACGACGGCACCGTGGTGATCGGGGCGACCACCACCAACAGCGACGTCGCCGCCGACCCGACCGTGCGGCGGCGCTTTCCGGCGCTGAGCCAGGCGATCCTGGCCGGGGCATCGGGCCAGCTGAGGAACATGGCCACCGTCGGTGGGAACCTGTTGCAACGCACCAGGTGCGCCTACTTCGCCGATCCGTCGCAGCCGTGCAACAAACGCACACCGGGCAGCGGATGCCCGGCCGTCGCAGGGGAACATCACAACCACGCCGTTCTCGACTGGTCCGAGCACTGCGTGGCGACGAATCCGTCGGACATGGCGGTGGCGCTGGCGGCGTTCGACGCCGTCGTGCACTACGAGACCCAGGACAGGTCGGCTGAAGTCCCGTTGTCCCACTTCTACCTGCCGGTCGGCGACGCCCCGCACCGCGAGACGACGTTGCCCCCAGGCGCCCTGATCACCGCGGTTTCCCTGCCGCCGCAGGGGATGACGCTTTCCCGGTACCGCAAGGTCCGTGAACGCGCCTCCTACGCCTTCGCCACGGTGTCGGTGGCGGCCGGGCTGGACCTTCGCGACGGGATCGTCCACGACGTGCGGATCGCCCTCGGCGGCGTGGCTTCCCGGCCCTGGCGGGCACACTTCGCCGAGGAGCTGCTTCGAGGCGGCCCCCTCGACCGGGTGCGGCTCGCCGCCGAAC
>NZ_KK037166.1:1111592-1118596 GCF_000568255.1 Kutzneria sp. 744 | reverse complement strand
GCCGAACGGGAGATGGAAGAGGCGAAGCCATTGCGGGACAACGGGTACAAGGTCACGCTGGCGGTCAACCTGATCGAGGCCGTCCTGACCGAACTGGGGGAGCGGCAGTGAGTCTCGGCGTCTCGCGACCCAGGATCGAAGGACCGGGCAAGGTCACCGGCGGCGTGCGCTACGCGGCCGACGAGCCGGTCAAGAACCTGGCCTTCGGCTGCATCGTCACGTCCACCATCAGCCGGGGCCGGGTCGCCGACATCGACATCGCTGCCGTGCAAGGCATGCCGGGTCTCCTAGGGGTGATCGACCACCGGACCGCGCCCCGGCTGACCCCCGGTGTCGGTTCGTACTTCGGCCCCGACGACGCCTTGCAGCTGCTCCAGGACGACACCGTGCCGCACGCCGGTCGCCCGATCGCGCTGGTGGTGGCCGAAACCCTTGAACAGGCCCGAGCCGCCGCCGACGCGCTGCCGGTCAACTATGTCGCGGAACCGCACAACACCCTGTTCTCCGAGGACAATTCGGCCGCGCGACCAGCGACTCCCTTGTACGGCCCCGATCTGGTCATCGGAGACCTGGCTGCGGAGCTGGCGGCGTCGGCGGCAGTGGTCGACGAGGCGTACAGCACGCCGGAAGAGAACTGCGCGGCCATGGAGCCGCATTCGGCCACGGCATGGTGGGACGGCGACCGCCTCGAAGCCATCGACACCAACCAGGGCCCGTTCTCCATCGCCACCGTGCTTTCCGCCCTGTTCGGGCTCGACCTGGCGCGGATCAGGATCCGGGCCGAGCATGTCGGCGGCGGGTTCGGCGCCAAGGGAATGTGCGGGCCGCAGCTCATCCTGGCCGTGATGGCGACCACGATGCTCGGCCGCCCGGTTCGCGTCTCCTTGACGCGGCACCAGGTCTTTCTGGCCACCGGGATGCGGCCGCCGACCGTGCAGCGCATGCGCCTCGGCGCCGATGCGGACGGCCGGCTGCGGGCGATGCAACACGAGGCGACGTTCTCCCTGTCACCGCTGGCCGACTACGTCGAGGGTTTCCCTGAGCTGACCAAGACCCTCTACGCCGCAACGGCGATCCACACCAAGATCACCGCGGTGCCGCTGGACACCGTGCCGCCGTTCTCCATGCGTGGACCGGGCGCCACGCCGGGATCGTTCGCGCTCGAATCGGCCATGGACGAACTGGCCGAGCGCCTGGGCATGGACCCCGTGCAACTGCGGCTGCGTAATGAGCCGAGCGTCGGCCCGGTGTCCGGACTGCCGTTCAGCAGCCGGAATCTCGTTGCGTGCCTGGAAGAAGGCGCACGCCGATTCGACTGGGCCGCCCGCGACCATCGTCCCCGGTTGCGCCGCGAAGGCCGCCTCCTGGTCGGCACGGGCGTTGCGGCGACGTCGTTCAGCGCTGGGGCGTTCCCGTCCACGGCGTCGATCACCGCCGAGGTCGACGGCACGTTCTCCGTGGTCATCGGAGCCTCCGACATCGGCACCGGCGCCCGCACCGCCCTCACGGCGGTCGCCGCCGAAGCGCTCGGCGTCGGCGTGGACAAGGTCAGGATCCACATCGCCGACAGCACCCTAGGTCCGGCCTGGAGCGCCGGTGGCTCCCGCGGCACGACGTCCTGGACGTGGGCGATCACCGAGGCCGCCGCTCAACTCCGTGGCCACACCGGCGAACTGCCGTTCACCGCGACCGCCGACACCGCCCAGCTGCTCGAACTCCTGGCCACGCAGGAACGTCACTCCTACAGCGCCGTCTTCGCCGAGGCCACCGTCGATCCCGCGACCGGTGAGGTCCGGGTCCGCCGGCTGTTGGGCATGTTCGCCATCGGCCGCGTCGTCAACCCGCTGCTGGCCCGCAGCCAGGTCGTCGGCGGCATGATCGGCGGGCTTTCCATGGCCCTGCACGAGGAAGCCGTTCGCGACCGCCACACCGGGCGGCCGGTCAACGCCGACTTCGCCGGCTACCACATCGCCGCCCATGCCGACATTCCCGACATCGAGGCCGACTTCGTCGACGACCACGAGCCCGGCATCCCGCTCGGCGTCAAGGGGGCCGGCGAGATCGGCAACGTCGGCACGGCCGCCGCCGTCGCCAACGCCGTCTGGCACGCCACCGGCATCCGGCAGCGCACCCTTCCCCTGCGGCTGGACCGCGTGCTTGAGTGAGAGGTGACTGACTGGGGGTCGCCGATGTCGGAGCCGTATCCCTTTGGCCGGGCCGTCGCGCTGGAGCCGCATCCGCGCCTGGCCGAACTGCGGCGGGCGGACGCGCCGCAGCGGGTGAGGATGCCGTACGGGGGAGACGCGTGGCTGATCACGCGGTACGAGCAGGCGAAACTGGTGTTGTCCGATCCACGCTTCTCCCGCGCGGCGGCGGCCGGGGCGGACGTGTCGAGGTCCCGGCCGGGCTACGAGCCGGCGGGCAACCTGCTGTGCATGGACCCGCCGGAGCACGGCCGGATCCGCACGCTGGTGGCGAAGGCCTTCACCACCCGGCGGGTGGAGTTGTTGCAGCCACGAGTGCAGGAGATCGTGGACGGGTTGGTCGACCGGCTGACCTCGCCGGGCGATCTGGCCGCGACGGTGGCGTGGGAGCTGCCGGTCCAGGTGATCTGCGAGCTGCTCGGGGTGCCGCTCGGTGAACGCGAACTGGTGCGCCGCTGCACGGAGACCATCGTGGCGGTCGACGGTGTCACCCGTGACGACATCATCGCGGCTCGGGACGAGCTGGCCGGGCTGCTGACAACACTCATTGTCGAACGTCGTGAGCAGCCGGCCGACGACCTGCTGACGGCGCTGGTGGCGGCCCGCGACGAGGGGGACCGGCTCTCCGACCGCGAGCTGCTCATGCTCGGCATCGCCCTGCTGACCGGCGGCCACGAGACCACCGCCAACCAGATCGGCAGCTTCGTCTTCCAGCTCCTGAGCCGGAATCGGTGGCAGGACCTCGTCGAGCGGCCCGAGCTGGTGCCGGCGGCGGTCGAGGAGCTGCTGCGGGTCACGCCGCTGGCCGCCGTCGCCGACCTGCCCCGGATCGCCAAGGAGGACCTGGAGATCGGCGGGCAGCTGATCCGCGCCGGCGACGCCCTGGTCGTCCAGCTGGACTCGGCCAACTTCGACGAGACGGCGTTCGCCCACGCCGAAGAGCTTGATTTCGGCCGCAGTGCGAACCGCCACCTGGGCTTCGGTTTCGGGGTGCACCACTGCCTCGGGGCGCCGCTGGCGAGGCTGGAGCTGCGCGTCGTGTTGGCCACCCTCATCCGAAGGTGGCCGAGCCTGTGCCTCGCGGTGCCCGCCGCCGAGATCGAGTGGCGCACCGGTCAGCTGATCCGGGGTGTGCGGGCGCTGCCCGTCACATTCGATCAGTAGGCCCCACGCGCACTCGGCACGGTGTCGGCCGGCACGTCGAACAGGGTGCTGGGATCGCGGAGCATGTCCTCCAGGCGCTGCCCGTCGAAGCCGGTGCTGCGGCGACCGTCGACCGCCATCGAGAGCCAGCCGGAGAACACCCGCTCGCACGCCCCGACCCGCACCTGCCGGCTGTCGTGCTCTTCGCAGAGTTCCTTGGCGTACAGGCGGATCAGCTCCGGTTGGCGGTAACGCACGCCGCCGGCCGGGTCGGTGCCGACGACGTCGAGCAGTTGCAGGTCGACCAGCCGCTCCATGTGCATCTCGGCCCGGTTGGCGGTGGTGTCGAGCAGCGCGGCGCCGATCCACCGACACCTCCGGCACGGTCAGCAGGCCCAGCCGGCGGAACAAAGCCGACTCCGGCTCAGATAATTCCCGGCAGCTAGCGGCAAAACCGGCGCGCAGGTCCTGCTCCGCGCCGCTGAGCTCGTCCAGGCGGTGCGCCTCGTCGGCCACCTTGTCCAGCAGGTGCCGGACCGACCAGTGCGGCTTGGCGGCCAGGCGCGCCCCGGCGGTGCGCAGGACGAGCGGCAACCGGTCGCAGAGCTCGGCGAGTCGGTTCGAGGCAACGGGATCGGCCGTGACACGAGCCGACCCGGCCACGGAACCCAGTAGCTCCACGGCATCGGGCGCGGCCAGAGAACCGAGGCGGAGGTGGTGCGCGCCGTGCTGGCCGAGCAGGTCGTAGAGCTGCCCGCGGCTGGTGACCAGCACATGGCACTGCGCGCTGCCCGGCAGCAGCGGGCGGATCTCGGCGAACGAACTGGCGTTGTCCAGCACGACCAGCGCCCGCCGATCGCGCAGAATGCTGCGGTAGAGCGCCGCCCGCTCCTCGACGTCGTCACGGATGAGGTCGTCGGGAACGCCCAGCGCGCGCAGGAAACCGCCGAGCACGGCCTTGGCGCCCGCGCTGACATCGGCGAACAGCTGGCCGTCCGGGAACTTGTCGGCGACGCCGTGCGCCCAGTGCACCGCCAGCCCCGTCTTGCCGACACCGGAGCCGCCGGTGATCAGCCCGATGGACAGCTTGGTGTCGCCGATCATGCCGTCCAGCGCGGCGATCTCGTGCGCGCGGCCGGTGAAGCCGTGCACGTCGGCCGGCAGCTGCGCGGGACGAAGCCGTTGTCGCAGCGACGAATTCGCCGTGCGATCGGGACGGGAAGCGGTGGCGGCCAGCGACGGGTCGTCGCGCAGGATCGCGTCGTGCATCTTGCGCAGCGCGGGACCGAGTTCGAGCCCGAACTCGTTGATGGACAGGCGTTGCCCGTCCCGGAACGTGCCCAGCGACTCGGCCCGGCGGCCGGCCCGGTACTGGGCCAGCATGAGCTGCGCGCGGGACTGCTCGCGCAGTGGGTGTTCGCGCACGAGCGTGGTCAGCTCGCCGATCAAGTCGTTGTGCTGGCCCAGATCCAGGCGGATCGCCGCATGTTTCTCGTGCGCGGTGAGCCGCAGCTCCTCCAGGCGGGCCGCCTCGATCTCCACCGGTAGGCCGGAAACCCCGGTCAGCGCCGGCCCGCGCCACAACTTCAGTGCCTCGTCGAGGCAGCCGGCCGCCTCGGCGGGGTCGGCCGCCGCCTCGCCCTTGGCCGTGAGCTCGGCGAACTCCACCGCGTCGATCCTGGTGCTGTCGGTGCGCAGCAGGTAGCCGGGGGCGCTGGTGATGATGACGTCGTCGTGGAAGCCGGCGGCCTTGACCGTCTTGCGCAGCGCCGCCACGCAGATCGCCACCTGCGTGCGGCCGGTGGCCGGCGGGCGGCCGTTCCAGACCGCCTCGACGAGCGCGTCGACCGAGACGACCTGGCCCGGGGCGAGGGCCAGCATCGCCAGGATGGTGCGCTGCCTCGACCCCCCGATGGCGATCGGCGTGTCGCCGACGCAGGCCTGAAGCATTCCGAGCACACCGATGTTCAAGCGGTTCATTGACCCCCCAGTGGTCACGAACGTGGTATTCGACATTGGCCCGGTTTCCCCATGAGTCCCCACCCCTGGTTTCCCGACTCATCCGGGCGAGCACAGTGAAGCACGAAAAGGATTGGCTGAGTTGGACTCGACCGTGACACCCCGTGAACTCACGCACTGTGTCCGGTTCGGCACGATCCGTCGATACTGTCGAACACGCTGCGCACCAACCGGTAACCTTGACGTCACCTCTCAACCACCAGTCGAACATGATGTTTTTTCGCGGAAGCCACTGAACTGCCTATATGACGGTGAGTAGTTCTGGATCGATCCAATGTGGCTCCCCGTCATGCGAGTGACGCAGCCCACCCGAAAAGTCACGCAAAACCGCTCGATAACGGGAAGAAAAGACCCACAAGTAGAGTCCCGCATGCCGGCGAAGGCCCACGGTCCTCCTGGCGGCGGCAGTGAACCGCGGCCCCGTTGAAAACGTCACCCATTCGGCGCTGAGTGGAACGGTCGGGACGGGCTCCGACGATTGTGGAGGACTTCGATGGCAGAGACCGCGGCAACGGTGGCGTGCATGATCGCCGTGCTCGGCAGCGTGACCGTCTGGATCGCGTTGCTCGCCCGCAGCCGCGCCCGTCAGTCCGCCGCCCGTGACCTCGCCGAGCAGCTCGCGGCCATCGACGACCGCATGCGGGAGATGAGCGCCGAGGTCACCGCCATCCACCGCCTCCTGCGCGACCTGGACTAGGCCGGAAACAGCGACGTGACCAGCGTTTCCGCGATGGCGCGGAGCTCATCGGGCCGGTACTGGGCCCGCTCCATCACCGCGAGTCCGCAGGTGGTGGTCACGATCAGCCGTGCCGCCGTGCGGAGGTCGACGGGCGAGGCCGTGTCGTCATCCATTGTGGACAGCTTGTCGTGGACGAGGTTCTCCAGCCGCGTCAGCAGCGCTTTCACGGCCGCCTCGGCCTTGGGGGAGTCCTTCGCAGCCTCTATGGCGGTCCGCGTCGACAGGCTCCCTCGCGCCGGCTCGCCCGTGGTGTATGCGCTGATGCGGTAGTCGAAGAACGCCGTCAGGGCCTGGCGTTTCGTCGGCTGCTCCAGCGCCGTCGTTGCCCCGTCAAGAAAATTCCCGCTGTGTTCCCCGAACACGCGCAGAAAGATCTCTTCCTTGCCGCCGTCCGCGTGGTACGGCGACCCCTGCTGGACCCCGGTGCCGGCCGCGAGGTCGAGCATCGTGGTCGCGCGGAATCCTCGCTCGCTGAACGCGTCCAGCGCTCGTTCCAGTGCCAGCCGCTCGTCGAACTGCCGCACGCCCGCCACGGATCCACGCCTTGAAGTTCTCCCGGCCCTCGATGCGCGTGCCCGCGTTCGTGATCACGAAGTCCTCCACCACGAACTCGTCCACCGCCGCCGGGTCGTGCGCGTTCCACACCCGTTCCCAGAACGCCTCCACCGACGCCGTCATGAGAACCTCCATGTTTGACAGTGCCGTCTCGCAGTGCTGGCGGGCCCTGTCGTGATTGCCGAGGTTCACCGCGACCAGCCGAGCTGGTTGAGCCCGTCGGCCAGCCACTCGCTCCGGCCGACCGTGTGGTAGGGCGTCCAGCGCCGCCCGTCCGTCGGACAGCTCGACAACATCTGTTGTCGGCGGCGGGACCCAGCTCGGCGGCCGCTGTGGCGCCAGCA
>NZ_KK037166.1:1107097-1111216 GCF_000568255.1 Kutzneria sp. 744 | reverse complement strand
CGACGTTGGCCACGGTGGCGTCGAGCACCCGACGGAGTTGTGCGTCGTCGAAGCCCCGCATCTCCTCGTCGGTGCCGAGCAGGCGGACGAGCTCCTCCTTCAGCTCCTCCTCGTCGGCCGGAGGCTCGGCGGTTGTGGTGCCGAGACGCCGGTAGCCGGCGTGAAGATCGTCGTAAACCTGGCGCGCGGACATCGGGCGGCGCAGCGACGGCTCGACCGGGTAGGCGTCGAGCACGACCAGCACAGGAACTTCGTCGCCGGCCTGGCGGAGCGAAGCGGCGACGGCATGGGCCAGGTGGCCGCCCATGGACCAGCCGAGCAGGTGATACGGCCCGGTCGGCTGGACCTTGCGGATCTGGTCGACGTAATCGCCGACGAGCTCCTCCAGGGTCGCCGGCGGCTGCCCGCCGGACAGGGACCGGGACTGGAGGCCGTAGACCGGGGTGTCACGGTCGAGCCCGCGCAACAGCGTGGAGTAACACCAGCTCAGCCCGCCGACGGGATGCACGCAGAACAGCGGATGTCCGTCGCCGCCGGTCCGCAGGGGCAGCAGCATCGCGAACGGGTCCCGCTCGTCGCCTTCGTCGAGCTGCGTGGACAGTTCGGCGACGGTGGCGGCGTCGAACAGGGTGCGGATGCTGAGCTGGGCCCCGAGCACCGCGCCGATCTTGCTGACGAGTTGCGTGGCCAACAGCGAATGCCCGCCCAGGTCGAAGAAGTTGTCGTCGATCGACACCTGCTCGACCTTGAGCACCTCGGCGAAAAGCTGGCACAGCAACACTTCCCGCGGCGAACGCGGGCCACGGCCCTCGATCGAGGTGACGTCGGGGGTGGGCAGCGCGCGGCGGTCGACCTTGCCGTTGGGGGTCAGCGGCAGCTCGTCCAGCCGCACGAAAACCGAAGGCACGTAGTACTCCGGCAGCGAAGCGCCGATGAATCGCCGCAGCTCGGCGGAATCCAGGTCGTCGCCGACGACGTAGGCGACGAGCGCGGCGTCGTGGACGGCGACCGCGACGGCGTCGATGCCGGGGTGCCGGCCCAGCGCTGCTTCGACCTCGCCGAGCTCGATCCGCAGCCCCCGCACCTTGACCTGATCGTCGGTGCGGCCGACGAACTCCAGCTGCCCGTCGGCCCGTCGGCGCACGACGTCGCCGGTCCGGTACATGCGGCTTCCATTGGCGGCGAAGGGATCAGCGACGAAACGCTCGCCGGTCAGCGCGGGCCGGCGCAGGTAGCCCCGGGCAAGGCCGGCACCGGCGAGGTACAACTCTCCCGGCACGCCAACGGGAACCGGCGTCAACCGGCCGTCCAGCACGTACGCCGAGACGTTGTTCACCGGTGCGCCGATGAGCACGGGGTTGGCCTCATCGCCCCAGACGGTGAAGGTCGACTCGATGGTCGCCTCGGTCGGCCCGTAAGCGTTGATGAGCATCCGCCCCGGCTGCCACGCCCGGATCACCTCCGGACGCGACGGCTCGCCGCCGACGACCAGCACCTCAAGCTTGGGCAGCTCTCGCGGTTCCACGGTCGCGAGCACCGCGGCCGGCACGGTGGCGTGCGTGATGTCCTTGTCCTGGAGGACTTCCCCGAATTCGACGCCGGCCGGCGGGATCACCAGGCAGCCGCCGAAGAACAGCGCCTGCGCGAACTCGGACAGGGACACGTCGAAGCTGGGGGAGACGAAGGTCAGGACCCGTCGGTCGGGGTCGGCGCCGAACCGCCGGCCGTACTCGACGATCAGGTTGAGCAGCGCGCGATGCGGCACCACAACGCCCTTGGGCCGGCCGGTCGAGCCGGACGTGTAGATCACGTAGGCGGAGTCCTCGGGCTGGAGGGCAACCGCCGGGTTGTCGGTGTCGAAGCCCTGAGCCTCAATGGCGGAGACGACACAGACCGGATTGACGTCGCCGAGGATGAACTCGATGCGTTCGGCCGGGTAGCCGGGGTCGACGGGCACGTAGCCGGCGCCGGACTTGAGGATCGCCAGGCAGGCGACGATCAGCTCGATCGACGGCCTGATCGTGACGGCCACGTGCTCGCCGGGGCGTGCGCCCTGATCGATCAGCTTGCGCGCCAGCTGGTTTGCGCGCTCGTTGAGCTCGGCATAGGTCAAGGTTTCGTCGCCGCACTCCACGGCTGGCCGGTTCGGCGTGCGCTCGACCTGGGCCTCGAACGCCGCCGGCAGCGTGGTTGCTTCGTGCCCGAAGGGCAGGCCTTGCAAAGGCTTGCGCTCATCGGCGGTGAGGATGTCGACATCGCTGACCCGGGTCTTCGGTTGCGTGACGACAGTTTCGATGAACTTGGTCAGTCGGTCCACAATGGACTGTGTCGTCCGGCGGTCGAACAGGTCGGTGGCGTATTCCAGCACGCCCTTGATGCCGTCCCCCTCGGCCAGGACGAAGGACAGGTCGAACCGCGTGGTGCCGGTGGCGACCTCGTGCGGCCGAACGGTCAGCCCCGACAGCTCCAACTCGCCACCGGTGTTGTTCTGCAGCGCCAGAAGCACCTGGAACAACGGGTGGTGGGTCAGCGACCGGGTCGGGTTGACCACCTCGACCAGTCGCTCGAACGGAACGTCCTGGTTGGCGTACGCGGCGAGGTCGGTGGTGCGGACCCGGTGCAGCAACTCGGTGAACGTGGGATCGCCGGACAGGTCGTTGCGTAGCACCAGGGTGTTGACGAAGAACCCGACCAGGTCGTCCAGCGCCTCGTCGAGACGGCCCGCGACCGGTGTGCCGATGGCGATGTCGGCGCCGGCGCCGAGCCGGCTGAGCAGTGACGCCAGCGCGGCCTGGAGGATCATGAACGCCGTGGTCCCGGTGGCCCGGGCCAGTTTGGCCATGCCGGCCTGCACCTCCGTGTTCAGCTCGAACTCGACGACATCGCCGCCGCGGGTGGCGTTCGCCGTACGGGGGCGGTCCGTGGGCAGTTCGATGGCGTCCGGCAGCCCGGCCAGCGCCTGCCGCCAGTGGTCCAGCTGTCCGGAGAGCACGCTGGTCGGGTCGTCGTCCGCGCCGAGAACTTCCCGCTGCCACACCGTGTAGTCGGCGTAGTGGATGTTCAGCGGCGGCAGGTCCTGGCCGGCGTAGGCGGCGGACAGGTCGCGGAACAGCGGGGCCAGTGACCAGCCGTCGCTGGCGATGTGGTGCACCAGCAGCAAAAGCACGTGCTCGGTGTCGCTGATCCGCGCGAGCGTGGCGCGGATCGGGATCTCGGTGGCGAGGTCGAAGGCATAGCCGGCCGCCTTCGGCAGCGCGTCCGGCGTCATGTCGACGATCTTGAACGGCACCTCGGCGTCGGTCAGGATCCGTTGGTACGGCTGGCCGTCGACGTCCGGGAACACCGTCCGCAGGCTCTCGTGTCGGGCCAGGACCTTGGCGATCGCCCCGCGCAGGGCCGGGATGTTCGGCGTCCCGGTCAGGTGCAGCGCCATCGTCAGGTTGTACGAGGCGCTGGGGCCCTCCATGCGGTGCAGGAACCACAGCCGCCGCTGCGCGAACGACAGCGGCACCAGCTCGGGCCGCTTGCCGGCCAGCACCGGCGGGCGGGTGGTGCCGCCGGCGACGACGAGCGAGGCCAGCCCCGCCGCCGTCGGCGTGTCGAAGACGGCGCGGATCGGCAGTTCCGCGCCGAAGACCGTGCGGATACGGCTGAGCAGCTTCACCGCCGAGAGGGATTGCCCACCCAGCGCGAAGAAATCGGCGTCGGGACGAACCTGGTCGACGCCGAGGATCTCCGCGAACAGCGTGCAGAGGATCTCCTCCTGCGGGGTGCGCGGCTCGGCGATCTCCACGGCGACGGCGTCTGTGTTGCTGGCGGCAAGGTCCAGCGCGGGCAGCGCGGTGCCGAAGTCGTCCCTGGTCAGGAGATCCGTGAGGCGGTCGGCGACGGCGCGGATCGTCGCCTCGTCGAAGGCGTCCGGGCGGTACTCCAGACGGAGCTGGAGCCGGCCCTGGCGGGTGCCGGCGGTCAGCCTCAGCGGCAGGTGCGCGGCGTCGTAGCCGGCGATGTCCGTGACGGTCACGCCCCGGATCGGCTCGGCGGGCGTCTCGTCGAGCGGGTAGTTCAGCACCACGGTGACGGTGTCGAACATCTCGCCCTGACCGGCGGCCCGCTGGA
>NZ_KK037166.1:1087180-1106997 GCF_000568255.1 Kutzneria sp. 744 | reverse complement strand
CCGATCCGCACGGGGATGGTGTTGATGAACAGGCCGACCATCGTCTCGATGCCCGGGACCTCGGGCGGACGCCCGGACACCACAGCGCCGAACACCACGTCGTCACGACCGGTCAGCTCCGACAGCACGACCGCCCAGGCGCCCTGGATGCCGGCGTTGAGCGTCAACCCGTTGGCTCGACTGGCGTCGAGGAGCCTGGTGGTGTCCAGTTCGGACAGTTCCACGTCGATGGCCGACGGCATGACCGTGCCGGTCAGCTCCGGGGCGACCTTCGTCGCGCCGTCGAGGCCGTCGAGTGCCTTGGCCCATGCCGCTTCGGCGGCCGCCCGGTCCTGCTTGGACAGCCACCCGAGGTAGTTGCGGTACGGGGTGACCGGCGGCAGGGCCCCGCCCCCGTACAGCGTCCAGAGCTCGCCGAGCAGCAGAGGAGCCGACCAGCCGTCGATGAGGATGTGGTGGCACGTCAGCACGACACAGAACTCGTCGTCGCCCAGGCTGATCACCGTGAAGCGCAGGGCCGGCGGCTTGGCCAGCTCGAAGCGCTCGGCCCGGTCGGCGGCGAGGATGCCGTCCACTTCGGACTCCGTGGCGGCGACCTCCCGCCACGGCAGCTCCACGTCCCGGTGCAGCACCTGCATGCCCTGGCCGTTCTTGCGCTGCCGGAACCCGGCGCGCAGGTTGCCGTGCCGGCGTAGCAGCTTCTCCGCGGCCTCTCGGAGCACCTTCGGGTCCAGCGGGCCGCGCACCCGCACGACCAGCTGCGTGTTGTAGACGTCGTCCTCGCCGGACAGGGCGTGGAACAGCATGCCCTCCTGCAACGGCGTCAGCGGCAGGACGTCATCGAACGCGGGCGTGCTCATTCGGCGAACCTCAATTCCGCTTCCAGCGCCTCGATCTCGTCCTGGTCCAGTTCCAGGAACAGATCGGACGGGGTATAGCCGCCGGTGTCCTCGCGGCCGGCCAGCGAACGCAGCGCCTCGAACCACAGCGTCGCCAGCTCCGCCACCTCGGCCTCGGCGAGCAGCGCCGACGGCCACTGCCAGGTCGCGGTCAGCCGCGGCCCGTCGGCGGTGTCCTCGGTGACGGCGCTGAGCTGGAGGGTGTGCGTCGCCGGCATACCGGCGTCGCGACCGGGCGGACCGGTGACAACATCTGTTGTCGCGGTGAACCGGCCCAGGTAGTTGAAGCCCAGCCGTGGCGACCGGGCCAGCTCGGTCCGGCCGAGCAGGTAGCGCAGCTGGCCGTAATCTATGCCGTTGTCCGGCAACGTCTTTGTGTTTTTTTGCGTGACCCGCTTGATCGCCTGCGACTCGTCGTCGCCGGGGTCGAGCTTGACCGTGTGTTCAGAGAGGTGATTTTGCCGATTTTTGTTTTTATTTGCCATGTCGTCGGGCCGACCGTGGCTCTCCATCTCCACGAGCACCGGTTCCGTCATGCCACGCCAGCGCTGCACCGCCAGGGCCAGGCCGGCCAACAGCACATCGTCGACACTGCCGTGCACGGCAGCCGGGACCGTGGTGAGCAGCGGCTCGGTCGCCTCCGGCGGCAGGGTCATGCTGACCTCCCGCAGCGTGGAGACGACGTCCCGTCGAGGATCGAGCTCCGGTAGGAAGTCCTTGGCCTGCAACACCTCTTGCCACAGCGGCAGCTCGTCCGTGCGGTTGGTCGCCTGCTCGTGGACGCGCCTCGACCATTCGCGGACGGAGAGCGTCGCGGGGGCGAGGGACCGGCCGGCGATGGCGTCGTCGAGGTCGGGCAGCAGGATCCGCCACGACACACCGTCCACCGCGAGGTGGTGCAAGACGATCAGCAGCTTGTCGCCGTCACGCACGACCCGGAAGACCTGGCCGGCCAAGGGATCGAGCCACTCGGCCGCGGTGGCGAAGTCGCCTTCGTGCAGGACGTCGGCCGCGTCGACTGCGTCGCGTGGGCGGACCTCGATGTCGCCGTCGGGCAGCAGTTGGATCCGTAGGGCGTCGTGCGTGTCGAGCAGGGCCTGCAGCGCCTCGACCAGCCGCTGGCGGGGCAGGTCGGCCGGGATGTCGATGACCATGGACTGGTTGAAGCCGTTGGACGGGCCGCCCAGCTCGCGGAGCCAGTGCATGATCGGCGTCGGCGCGAACCGGCCGATGCCGGCGTCCGGATCGGTCTCGGTGGTGTCGGCCTCGGACGCGATCAGGGCGAGCGCTTCCACGGTCTGGTGCTGGAACACGTCCTTGGCCGTGATCACCAGGCCGGCGGCGCGGGCGCGGGCGACGAGCTGGATGGACAGGATCGAGTCGCCGCCGAGGTGGAAGAAGCCGTCGTCCACCGACACCGTCGGCACGCCGAGCACCTCGGCGAACAACCCGGTGAGGAGCTGCTCCCGCGGGGTGCGGGCCGCGATGCCCGAGGAGTCGGCGGTGTAGTCGGGTGCGGGCAGCGCCTTGCGGTCGATCTTGCCGTTGGGCAGCAGCGGCAGGGCGTCGAGCTGCACGTAGGCCGCCGGCACCATGTACTCGGGCAGGAGTTCCTTGACCGTCTCCTGATCGGGCGCGCCGACCACGTAGGCGACGATCTTGCCGTCGCGGACCACGACTGTTGCCCGCTCGACGCCGTCCTGGTGTTCGAGGACGTTCTCGATCTCGCCCAGCTCGATCCGGAAGCCCCGGACCTTGACCTGGTGGTCGGCGCGCCCGATGTAGTCGAGCTGGCCGTCATTCGTCCAGCGGGCGAGGTCGCCCGTGCGGTACATGCGGGATCCGGGTGCCCCGAACGGGTTGGCGACGAAGCGCTCCGAGGTCAGGGCCGACCGGTGCAGGTAGCCGCGAGCGAGGCCCGCGCCGGCCACATACAGCTCGCCGACAACACCTGTTGTCACCGGGTTGAGCGCAGCGTCGAGCACGTAGACCTGCGCGTTGATGATCGGCCGGCCGATCGGCGCCACGACCTCGCCGTGCACCGGCGCGCTCATCGTGGCGCAGACCGTGGTCTCCGTCGGCCCGTAGGCGTTGATCATGCGCCGCCCGGTCGACCACTGGCCGGTCAGCGCCGGTGGGCAGGCCTCACCCGCGACAACAAGTGTTGTCACCGACGGCATGTCCGGCAGCACCGACAACGCTGTCGGCGGCAGCGTCACGTGGGTCACGCCCGCCTCCGCCACCAGCGCGGCCATGGTCTCGCCCGGCATCACCCGCTCCGGCGGCGCCACCACCAGGCACGCCCCGGAGAGCAGGCTCATGCAGAGTTCCCAGGCCGCGGCGTCGAAGCTGAGGGCCGCGAACTGAAGAACCCGGCTGCCGGCCCCGACTCCGAACGCCCGCATCTGTTGCGTGAGCAGGCTGGCGACGCCGGCGTGGGTGACGACGACCCCCTTGGGACGGCCGGTGGAGCCCGAGGTGTAGATGACGTACGCGGAGTTGGTCAGCGCCGCCCGCGGCTCCAGTGGGGCGTCGTCGAAGGAAGCGGCGTCCAGCGGGCCGTCGATGGTGAGGACCGGGCCGCAGTCGTCGAGCATGTAGGCGATGCGGTCGGCCGGGTACGTCGGGTCGATCGGCAGGTACGCGCCGCCGGCCTTGTGCACCGCCAGGACGGTGACCACCATGTCGACGGATCGCGGCAGGGCCACCGCGACGAAGCTCTCCGGGCCGACGTTCCTGCCGATCAGCAGCCGGGCCAACTGGTTGGAGCGGCGGTCCAGCTCGGCGTAGCTCAGCTCCGTGCCTTCGAAGATCAGCGCCGGTGCCTCGGGCGCCTCGGTCACGCGCTTGGCGAACAGCTGCGGGACCGTCAGCGGGGGAACGTCCTCCGTGGACGCATTCCACTCGACCAGCGTCCGGTCACGCTCGTCGGCCGTGAGCAGCTCGATGGCGCTGATCGGCGCCGACGGGTCGTCTGTCGCCGCGCGCAGCACCGTGACCAGGCGCTCGACCATGAGCTCGGCCGTCGCGCGGTCGAACAGATCGGTGGCGAACTCCAGCATGCCGGTCAGGCCGTCGGCGGACTCGCCGAGGCTCAGCGACAGGTCGAACTTCGCCACCCCGGCGTCCACCGACTCGATCTCCGCCGGCGCCCCGGCCATGTCGAGGTCGGCGGCCGCGTTGTTCTGGAAGATCAGCATCGTCTGGAACAGCGGGTGGTGCGACAGCGATCGGGTCGGCTGCAGGGCGTCCACCAGCCGCTCGAACGGGACGTCCTGGTTGGCGAACGCCGCGAGGTCGGCGTCGCGGACCCGGGTCAGCAGGTCGCGGAAGGTGGGGTTGCCGCTCAGGTCAGTGCGCAGCACCACCGTGTTGACGAAAAAGCCCACCACGTCTTCCAGGGCCTCGTCGCCTCGGCCCGCGACGACCGTCCCGAGTGGAATGTCCTGGCCCGCGCCGAGCTTGGCGAACAGCACCGCCAGCGCGGCCTGCACCACCATGAACAGCGTCGTGCCCGTCTCCCGGGCCAGCCTCGACAACCGCTCGTGCAGCTCCGGCGCCACGGCGATGTCCACATAGTCGCCCCGGTAGCTGGCCACGTTCGGCCTCGGCCGATCCGTCGGGATCTCCAGCAGCTCCGGCAGCCCGCCCAGCGTCGCCGTCCAGTACTCGACCTGCGCCTCGATCGACAACGTCTGTTGCCACAACGCGTAGTCCGCGTACTGCACTGGCAGCGCCGGCCATTCGGGAGCGGCCCCGCCGACACGGGCGCCGTAGGCGGCGGAAAGGTCGCGGCACAGCGGGGCGAAGGACCAGCCATCGCTCACGATGTGGTGCACCACAAGGACAAGAAGGTCACCGGCTGCGGAGACACTCGCGCCGGCCTTGAACAACGTCGCGCGGATCGGGAGCTCCGACGTCAGCTCGAATCCACGCCGCGCTTCGGCCTCGGGCGTGTCATCCCGGCCGGCGATGACCAGCGTGATGCGGCCGTCGTGCCGGATCTCCTGGCGGGGGCGGCCGTCCGTGCTGGGGAAGACGGTGCGCAGGGACTCGTGCCTGGTCAGGACGTCGTTGAGGGCTGCTTCGAGGGCGGTCGGGTCGACCGCCTCGGTAAATCGAATCGCCAGGGGGACGTTGTAGGTGGCGTTGGGTCCTTCGAGCTGGTGCAGGAACCACAGTCGACGCTGGGCGTAGGACAGGGGGATCTCGTCCGGGCGGGGGCCGGCGGCGATGTGGCGGCGGGCCGAGGCGGCGGTGTCGAGGCGGGCCGCCAGCTCGGCGACGGTGGGGGCCTCGAACAGGTCGCGGACCTTGGGCTCGACGCCGAGGGCCGACCGGATGCGGCCGATCAGGCGGGTGGCGAGCAGAGAGTGGCCACCGAGGTCGAAGAAGCTGTCGTCGATGGTGACCCGCTCGACGTCCAGCACTGCCGCGAACAGTCCACAGAGGACTTCCTCACGCTGGCTGCGCGGGGCGCGGCCCGTGCTGCCGGCCGTGAAATCGGGTGCGGGCAGCGCCTTGCGGTCGATCTTGCCGTTGGGCAGCAGCGGCAGGGCATCGAGCTGCACATAGGCGGCCGGCGCCATGTACTCCGGCAGAACCTCACGTGCGGCGGCCGGGTCGGCGGTGCCGACGACGTAGGCGACGATGCGCTCGTCGCGGACAACAACCGTTGCCTGCTCGACGCCGTCCTGGTGTTCGAGGACGTTCTCGATCTCGCCCAGCTCGATTCGGAACCCGCGCAGCTTGATCTGGTGGTCCGCCCGGCCGAGGTAGTCCAGCTGGCCGTCATTCGTCCAGCGGGCGAGGTCGCCCGTGCGGTACATGCGCGATCCCGGCACCTCGAACGGATTGGCCACAAAACGCTCCGCTGACAGTGCGGACCGGTGCAGGTAGCCCCGGGCCAGGCCCGCGCCGGCCACGTACAGCTCGCCGACCACCCCTGGCGCGACCGGCCGAAGGTACGCGTCAAGGATGTAGACCTGCGCGTTGACGATCGGCTGCCCGATCGGCGCCACCACCTCGCCGTGCACCGGCGCGCTCATGGTCGCGCAGACCGTGGTTTCGGTCGGGCCGTACGCATTGATCATGCGCCGCCCACGCGACCACTGGTCCACCAGCGCCGGTGGGCATGCCTCGCCCGCGACAACAAGCGTTGTCACCGACGGCATCTCCGGCAGCTCTGCCAGCGCCGTCGGCGGCAGGGTCACATGCGTGACTCCCGTCTCCGCCACCAGCTCCGCCAGCGGCGCCCCCGGCATCACCCTCTCCTGCGGCGCCAGCACCACACACGCACCCGAGAGCAGCCCCATGCACAGCTCCCACGCCGCCGCGTCAAAACTCAGCGCCGCGAACTGCAGAACCCGACTCCCGGCCCCGACCTCAAAGGCCCGCATCTGCTGGGTCAGAAGGCTGGCCACGCCAGCATGCGTGACGACGACGCCCTTCGGACGGCCGGTCGAGCCCGAGGTGTAGATGACGTACGCGGAGTTCTTGAGGGTCGGGCGTTGCCCATCGCCACTGTGCAGGGGGCTGTCGTCGAAGGCGGAGGCGTCGAGTGGGGTGTCGATGGTGAGGACCGGGGCGCAGTCTTCGAGCATGTAGGCGATGCGGTCGGCCGGATACGTGGGGTCGACGGGGAGGTAGGCACCGCCGGCCTTGTGGACGGCGAGCAAGGTCACGACCATGTCGATCGACCGGGGCAGGGCCACCGCGACGAAGCTCTCAGGGCCGACGTTGCGGCTGACCAGGAGGCGGGCGAGCTGGTTGGAGCGGCGGTCGAGTTCGCCGTAGGAGAGCTCGGTGCCCTCGAAGACGAGGGCGCGAGCCCGGGGGTTTTCGGCTACGCGAAGGGCGAAGAGCTCGGGGACGGTGAGCTGGGGGACGGCCTCGGTCGTGGCGTTCCAGTCGACCAAGGCGCGGCGGTGCTCATCGGGGGTGAGGACCTGAATGGCGCCGATGGGGGCGGACGGCTCGGCGGCGACGGCGCGCAGGACGGTGATCAGTCGGGACAGGAGAGCCTCGGCCGAGGACGGGTCGAACAGGTCGGTGGCGTATTCGAGGCTGCACTCGATGCCGTCGGAGGACTCGCGCAGGTTGAAGGACAGGTCGAACTTCGCGACGCCGGTGTCGAGGTCCTCGACGGTGCCGGAGAGGCCGGGCATCGTGACGACGCCGGCGTCGGTGCCCTGGAGGATGACCATGACCTGGAACAGCGGGTGATGGGCCAGGGACCGGGCGGGGTTGAGGCGCTCGACGACGAGCTCGAACGGCACGTCCTGGTTGGAGAAGGCGGCCAGGTCGGTGTCGCGGACCCGGGCGAGCAGGTCGCGGAACGAGGGATTGCCGGCGAGATCGGCGCGCAGCACCACCGTGTTGACGAAAAAGCCGACCAGGTCGTCGAGGGCCGAGTCGGAACGGCCGGCGACGACGGTGCCCAACGGGATGTCGGTGCCGGCGCCGAGGGCGTTGAGCAGTGTGGCGAGGGCGGCCTGCACGACCATGAACAGGGTGGTGCCGGTGGTCCGGGCCACCTTGAGCAGGTCGGAGTGCAGGCCGGAGTCGATGTGAGACGCCACCGTGGATCCGACGAAGCTCGCCGCCAACCCGCGCGGGCGATCCAGCGGCAGCTCCAGCAGCTCGGGGGCGCCGGCCAGCTGCGAGGCCCAGAAGTCCAGCTGCTCGTCCACCGACAACAGTCGTTGCCACAGGGCGTAGTCCGCGTACTGCACGGGAAGCGGGGACCACGACGGCGCAGTGCCGCCGAGTCGGGCGGCGTAGGCGGCGGACAGGTCGCGTACGAGCGGAGCGAAAGACCAGCCGTCGGCGGCGATGTGGTGCATCACCAGCGTGACGACGTGCTCAGAGCCTTGGGAGGAAAGGGAAACACGCAGGGGGACCTCGGCCGTGAGGTCGAACGCGTAACGCTCCGGCGCAGAGTCCGAGCCCAGCTCCGGCTCGTAGGCGTCGAGGACGACCTGGTGGACCTCGCCATCGGCCTCCCGGTACACGGTTCGCAGGGGCTCGTGTCGTGCGGTGAGGTCGGCGAGGGCGGCCCGGAGAGCGGAAACGTCCAGGGAGCCGGACAGACGAAGCGCCAGCGGGATGTTGTAGGTGGCGCTGGGGCCTTCCAGCTTGTGCAGGAACCACAGGCGTTGCTGGGCAAAGGAAAGCGGCAGCCGCTCCGGGCGCTCACCCCGCACGAGCGCCGGCTGGGCGCTGGAGGCGACGTCGACCCGCGCGGCGAGACCCGCGACCGTCGGCTCCTCGAACAGGGCGCGGATGGGGATCTCCACGTCGAACGCCGCGCGGATGCGGTTCACGAGCTTGGTGGCGAGCAGGGAATGGCCGCCCAGGTCGAAGAAGTTGTCCTCGACGCCGACCTCCGCCGCGTCCAGCACCTCGGCGAACAGGGCGAGCAGGGCCTCCTCCGTGGGAGTGCCGGCGGCACGGGACTCGACGGTGGTGAAGACCGGGTCGGGCAGGGCCTTGCGGTCGACCTTTCCGTTGGAGTTCAAGGGAAGCGCGGCCAGCGGCATGAAGGCGGCGGGAACCATGTACTCGGGCAGCGACGTGAGGACATGGGACCGCAGCTCGGACACGTCCGCTGGTGAGTTGGCAGCAGAGGTATCGGCCGGGACGTAGTAGGCGACCACGCGGCGGTCGCCGGCGGAGTGCTCGTAGGTGGTGACGGAGACCTGGGCGATCCGCGGATGGGTGGCCAGGACGGCCTCGATCTCGGCGAGCTCGATGCGGAAGCCGCGGATCTTGACCTGGCCGTCGCCGCGGCCGACGAACTCGATGTGGCCGGACGTGGTCCAGCGGACGAGGTCGCCGGTGCGGTACATGCGGTGGCCGCCGGACGAAGCGACGAAGCGCTCGGCGGTCAGGGCTGGTCGGTTCCAGTAGCCACGAGCGAGGCCGGCGCCGCTGATGTAGAGCTCGCCGACGACACCAGGGGGCACGGGGCACAGGTATGCGTCCAAGACGGCGACCTGCATGTTGTCCATGGCGCGGCCGATGGGCGGGGTGCCGGCGAAGTCGGGGGACAGACGCAGGTAGGTGGCGAAGGTGGTGGTCTCGGTGGGCCCGTAGACGTGGACAACGGTTGTTGTCGGGCACAGGTCCATCACCCGGTGCATGGCGGCGGGGGAGGCGAGCTCGCCACCGGTCCAGACCTCGCGGACACCGGCGAAGGCGAGGGGCTGCTCCTCGGCGATGACGTTGAACAGGGCGGTGGTGAGGAAGACGCTGGTGATCCGCTCCGACACGAGGATCGAGGCCAGCGCGGACATGTCGACCTGGCCTGCCGGCGCGACGACGATCTCGTGGCCGGCCAGCAGCGGCACCCACACCTCGTAGGTGGCGGCGTCGAAGGCGTGCGAAGAGTGCACGAGCACGCGGCGCTGGGCCTCGCCCTGCCAACAGTGGTCGTCGGCCAACGCCACGATGTCCTCGTGGGTGATGGCAACGCCCTTGGGATTGCCGGTGGAGCCGGACGTGTACATCACGTAGGCCAGCTGCCGAGGATCGACGGTGACGCCAGGGTCGCAGTCGTCGTCGGCGAGGTCGGTGGCCAGGAGCTCGACCACACCGTCCAAACCGGACGTACGGTCGACGAGCACGGCCAGAGCGCCGGTTTCCTCGATCACCCAACGCATCCGCTGCTCGGGATAGCTCGCGTGCAGCGGCACGTACACGCCACCGGCCTTGAGCACGGCCAGCTCGGCGACGATCAGGTCGACGGAACGGTCCATCAGCACGGCGACCGGGGTCTCGGCGCCGACGCCCGCGGCGATCAGCCTGTGCGCCAACCGATTGGCCCGAAGGTCGAGCTCACGGTAGGTCAGGGCGCCGACAACGGCCACGGCGTCCGGCGTGCGGGCAACCTGCTCGGCGAACCGGCTCAGCACCGAACCACCGGGCACAGCCCGCGAGGTGTCGTTCCACGCGGCGAGGCTCAGCTCCTCCGCAGCGGTCAGCACCGGCAACGCGCTGAGCCGCGTCGAAGGGGCAGCGGCAACAGCGGTCAACAGGGCGACGAAGCGGTCGACCAAGGTCCGGGCGCCGGCTGGCGTGAACAGGTCGACGGCGTAGTCGAGGTCGCAGACCAGGCCCGCGGCGGTCTCCTGCACGCTGAACGACAGATCGAACTTGGCCGCGCCGGCCCCGATGACCTCGACCGAGACGTCCAGCCCCGGCAGCGATGCCGTCAGTTCGCCGGGCTTCTCGAAGGTCAGCGCCACCTGGAACAGCGGGTGGTGGCCCAGCGAGCGGGTCGGGTTGAGCAGCTCGACCAGCCGGTCGAAGGCCACGTCCTGGTGGTCGAACGCCGCCAGGTTGGTGGCGCGAACCCGGTCGAGCAGGTCGACGAAGCGAGGATCCCCGGACAGGTCGGTCCGCAGCACCACGGTGTTGATGAAGAACCCGACCATGTCGTCGAGGGCCTCGTCGTCGCGACCGGCGACCGGCGTCCCGATCGGCACGTCGACGCCGCCGCCGAGCCGGCCGAGCAGGGTCGCCAGTGCGGCCTGGGCGACCATGAACACCGTGGTGTCGGTGCGCTTGGCCAGGTCCGACAACCGGGCCTGCACATCGGCCGAGATCGTGAAGTCGAGGGTCGCGCCGCGGTAGGAGGAGGTCGCCGGCCGCGGCTTGTCCAGCGGCAGCTGCACAAGCTCGGGCAGGTCGGCCAGCTGCGAGCGCCAGAACGCCAGCTGCTCGTTGAGCAGGCTGTCGGGGTCGTCCTCGGTGCCGAGCACCTCGGCCTTCCACAGCGTGTAGTCCGTGTACTGCACGGGCAGCGGTTCCCATGCCGGCTCGGCGTCGGAAACCCTTGCCGCATAAGCCGAAGACAGGTCGTTGCACAGCGGCCCCATGGACCAGCCGTCGGCCACGATGTGATGCATCACGAGCATCAGCACGTGCCGTTCGGGCGCCACCCGGAACAGACTGGCCCGCAACGGAGTCTCGGTGAGCAGGTCGAACCGGTGCCGGGCGGCGGCCTCCATCGCGGCCGTCACGTTCGAGACCGGCTTGGCCTCCAACGGAACCGGAAGGTCCACAACGGACTGAACGGGATTGCCGTCCACCTCGGGAAAAACGGTCCGCAGGGACTCGTGCCGACGGACCACGTCGTTCAGCGCGGCCCGCAAGGCCGGCGCGTCCAGGGGGCCGGAGATGCGCAGCACCAGGGGAATATTGTAGGTGGCGCTGGGGCCCTCAAGGCGGTGCAGGAACCACAGCCGCCGCTGGGCGTGGGACAGGGGAATCACAACGCCTCCTGGGTGCGCGGCCGCAGCGCGGGCCGGGCCTTTGCGGGCTTGGTGAGACGCGCCGCGACCGCCTCGGGTGTGGGCTGGTCGAACAGGGCGCGCAGGGACAGTTCGGCGCCGAGGTCGGCGCGGATCCGGCTGATCAGGCGGGTGGCCAGCAGCGAGTGGCCGCCGAGGTCGAAGAAGTTGTCCTCCACCCCGACCTCGGGCAGGCCCAGCACCTCGGCGAACAGGGCGCACACCGTCCGCTCGCGGTCGTCGCGGGGCTCCCGGCTCGCCGAAGCGGCCGCGTAGTCCGGGGCCGGCAGCGACTTCCGGTCCAGCTTGCGGTTCGCGGTCAGCGGCAACACGTCCAGCGGCACGAAGGCGGCCGGCACCATGTACTCCGGCAGCGCGTCGGCCACGTGCTTACGCAGCACGTCCAGGTCCACGTCGCCCACGACGTAGGCCACCAGCCGCTTGTCGCCGGGCTGGTCCTCGCGGACGATCACCGCGGCGTGCCGCACGTCCGGGTGGGTGCCGATGCAGCCCTCGATCTCGCCGAGCTCGATGCGGAACCCCCGCACCTTGACCTGGTCGTCGACGCGGGCGATGAACTCCAGGTTGCCGTCGGTGCGCCACCGGCCGAGATCGCCGGACCGGTACATGCGGCTGCCGGGCGGCCCGAACGGATCGGCGACGAACTTCGTCGCGGTCAGCCCCCGGCGGTTGTGGTAACCGCGGGTCACGAGGTCGCCGGCGATGTACAGCTCGCCCTGAACGCCCGGCGGCACTGGCCGCAACGCCTTGTCCAGCACGTACATCCGGGTGTTCCAGACCGGCTTGCCGATGGTGACCACGCCGGCCCGCACCTCGTCGCCGGGCTCGATCCGGTACTCGGTGCAGCCGACCGTGGTCTCGGTCGGCCCGTACTCATTGACAACGGTTGTTGTCGGGAACCGGGCCCGCCACTGGTCGAGCACCTCGCCCATCAGCGACTCGCCGCCCAGCACCAGCTGCTCGGTGGGGGAGAAGGCGTCGGGCAGGGTGAGTAGCAGCGGCAGGTGGCTCGGGGTGGCCTTGACGAAGGTCGGCTGCGCCGACACCTGGGCGGCGTCGGCCGAGCGGTCCAGGTCGACGATGCTCACACAGCCGCCGGAGGTCAGCGTGGAGAACAGGCCGGTGACCGTGAGGTCGAACGACACCGGCGAGTGCACCAGCGACCGTCCGCCGACGCCGGGGTAGGCCGACCGCGTCCACGACAGGTACTGGTTCAGGGAATCGTGTTGCACGACAACGCCCTTGGGACGACCGGTCGACCCCGACGTGAAGATCACGAAGGCGGCGCTGCCGGGCAGCAGCGGCGAAGCCGGGTTCTGCGCCGGACGGCCGTCCAGCGCCGGCAGCGAGGTCAGCGTCAGCACCGGGGCGACGTCGGAGACCATGAACTCCAGGCGGTCCGCCGGATATGACGGGTCCAGCGGGAGATACGCGCCGCCCGCCTTGAGAATGCCCAGCAGGGCCACCACGAGATCGGTGGACCGCGGCATCTTCACGGCGACGAACTTCTCCGGCCCGACGCCCTGCTCCCGCAGCACAGCGGCGAGCTGGTTGGCCCGGGCGTTCAGCTCGGCGTAGGTCAGCGCCGAGTCCCCGCAGACCACGGCCGTGACAACAGGTGTTGTCGCTACCTGGCGCTCGAACGACTCGACCAGCGTGGCCGACGGCACCTCGCGGGCGAAGTCGTTCCACTCTTCGATCACCTGGTGGCGCTCGGCCGGCTCCAGCAGATCCAGGGAGCCGATCGGCCGCGACGGGTCGTCCGCCACGGCGGCCAGCACCCGGACCAGACGCCGCGCCACCGAGGCGGCGGTCGTCGGATCCATCAGGTCGGTGGCGAACTCGACCTCGCCCTCCAGCCCGGCCGGCAGGCCGGTGTGGCTGGGCACCTCGCGGATGTTGAACGAGAGGTCGAACTTGGAGATGCCGGTGTTGGCCTCGCCGATCTCCACCTGCACACCGGGCAGCGACAGCGAGGCGTCGCTGTTGTTCTGGTAGGTCAGCATCACCTGATACAGCGGGGCGTGCGACAGCGAGCGGGTCGGGTTCACCAGCTCGACCAGGCGCTCGAACGGCACCTCCTGGTTGGCGTACGCGGCGAGGCTGGTCTCACGGACCCGGCGCAGCAGCTCCGTGAACGACGGATCGCCGGAGGTGTCGTTGCGCATCACGAGGGTGTTGACGAAGAAGCCGACCAGGTTGTCGAGGGCGGCGTCGGTGCGGCCGGCGACGGCGGTGCCGATGGGGATGTCCTCGCCGCCGCCCAGCGCGGTGAGCAGCACGGCCATCGCCGCCTCCACCACCATGAACACCGTGGTGTCGGTGTCGTGCGCCAGCTTGACCATGGCCTGGTGGATCTTGGCGTCGACCGTGAACGGCAACAGGTCGCCGCGGTAGGTGGCGACCGCCGGGCGCGGCCGGTCGGCCGGCACGGTGACCAGCTCCGGCAGACCCGACAACGCCTGCCTCCAGTGCTCCAGCTGCCGGGTCACCAGGCTGTTGCCGTCACGCTCGGAGCCGAGCACGTCCTGCTGCCACAGGGCGAAGTCCGGGTACTGCACCGGCAGCGGCTCGAACGACGGCGCCTGGCCGGACAGCCGGGCGGTGTAGGCGGTTTCGAGGTCACGACACAGCGGTGCCCAGGACCAGCCGTCGCTGACGATGTGGTGCATGAGCATGAGGAGCACGTGCTCGGTCTCCGACGCCGCGAACAGCGTGATCCGCACGGGCGCGCCGGCCGCGAGGTCGAAGCCGTACTTCGCCTCGGCCACCACGGCCTCGTCGACAACATCTGTTTCCACGATGTGCATCGGTGTGGTGTGCGGCAGAACCACCTGGTGCGGCTCACCGTCGGTCTCGGCGAAGGCCGTGCGCAGCGACTCGTGCCGCCACAGCACATCGTCGATCGCCGCGGCGAGGGCGTCGCGGTCGATGGCGCCGGTCAGGCGCAGGGTCATCGACACGTTGTAGGTGGAGCTGGGGCCCTCCATGCGGTGCAGGAACCACAGCCGCTTCTGGGCGAACGACAGCGGAATCCGCGCGGGGCGGTCGACAACAGCTGTTACCGGGGTGCGGGCCGGGGCGGCGACCTCGGTGCGCCGGGCCAGCTCGGTGACGGTCGGGGCCTCGAACAGGTTGCGGATCTCGAACTCGACGCCGAACACCGCGCGCAGGCGGCTGATCAGGCGGGTGGCCAGCAGGGAGTGGCCGCCGAGGTCGAAGAAGTTGTCGTCCACGCCGACCGTCGACAGGCCGAGGACCTCGGCGAACAGGCCGCAGAGGATCTCCTCGCGCGGGGTGCGCGGGGCCTTGCCGGTGGAGGTGATGGCGTAGTCCGGGGCCGGCAGCGCGGCCCGATCCAGCTTGCCGTTCCGGGTCAGCGGCAGGGAGTTCATCATCACGACCGCCGACGGCACCATGAAGTCCGGCAGCTCGTCGGCCAGATACGAACGCAGGGCCTGCGTCAGCGCGCCGGCCGAACGCGACCGACCCGGGTCGTTGGCGTACCGCGACGGGTCGAAGTCGCCGCCCCGAGGCAGGAAAACGCCGGCCGGGTCGACGCCCGACGGCAGGTAGATGACGTCCAGCTCGCCGTCGGATCCGTGGCCCGACCAGGTGATCACGGCGTTGCCGAGCGCGTGGAAGTCCTCGGGGTCCGGCACCTCGATGGCGGCCAGCAGGCTGCGTGCGACAGCAACTCCCGAACCCTGCTCCAGGGCCCGCATCGCGGACACCTCGCCGGCGATCCGTCCATTCGGGACACCGGTGATCCGCAGCGGCTCGTCGTCGGGAACGATCTCCGCCAGCGAGCTCACGTCCCGGCCCCAGCGCAGCGTGCGAACGTCCGAAACGGACAGGCCGGAACCCTTGCGCAGCAACGCGTCGTAACGATAGCGGCTGAGCTCGTTGTGCGACCGTCCGCGCTTCAACCGCACGTCGACGGACTCGAATCCCGGCACGGCCTCGCCGATGCGAGCGAAGAACTCGGGGTCGACGGTGAGCTCGTTCTCCAGCAACAGGTCCTGCTCGACGGCCCGCCGCAGCACCGACGCCGGCACGTCGTCGCCCGCCTTGGTCAGCTCGATGGCCGTGGAGAAGTGCCGCAACAGCCGGTGGTTCCGCACGTCGCCGGCGAACACGGCGCCGCCGGGGACCAGCAGATCAGCGCAGTGGCGCAGCACGTCAAGCAGGTAGTCGATGCCCGGGAAGTACTGCAGCACCGAGTTGATGACGATCGTGTCGAAGTAGCCGGTGGGCAGGCCGTCGACCACATGCGCCGGCTGGGCCTGCAACCGCACCCGGGAGGCGAAGTCGTGGCGGTCGACCTCGCCGCGCAGGGTCTGGATGACCACGGAGGAGAAGTCGGTGCCCCAGTAGGACTCCACGTGCGGGGCAACCTGGGACAGCAGCAGACCGGAGCCGACGCCGATCTCCAGCACGCGCCGCGGCCGCAGCGAGAAGATGCGCTCGACCGTCGCGGCCTGCCACTCCCGCATCTGCTCCAGCGGGATCGGCTGCTCGTCGTAGCTGCTGTGCCAGCCGGCGAAGTTCTCGCCGAAGCCGGACCGCCCGGCGCTGTCGGTGTAGAGGTTCTCGTACAGCTTCTGCCATTCGTCGACGTGCTCGTCGGCATGATCTTCGTCGGTCGAGGAGGGCACGGCGTAGGCGACGAGCCGCTTGTCGCCGGGCTGGTCCTCACGCACGACGACCGCCGACCGGGCGACCGCCGGGTGCGCCGACAGCACGGTCTCGACCTCGCCGAGCTCGATGCGGAAGCCCCGGACCTTGACCTGGTCGTCGTCGCGGCCGACGAACTCCACGGTCCCGTCGGCCCGCCATCGGGCCAGGTCGCCGGTCAGGTACATCCGGCCCTCGCCGAAGGGATCGGCGACGAAGCGCTCGGCCGTGAGCGTGGGGGAGTTGAGGTAGCCGCGCGCCAGTCCCGTGCCGGCGATGCACAGTTCGCCGACCACACCGATGGGCACCGGCCGCAGCCGCGAATCCACGATGTAGACCCGCATGTTGTCCAGCGGCCGTCCAATCGGGACGGTCGTGGGCACGGCGTCGGCGGACCGCATGATGTGGTGTGTGGCGAAGGTCGTGGTCTCGGTGGGGCCGTAGCCGTCGACGACGGTCAGCCCGGGGCAGCGCTCCATCACGCGGCGCACCGAGGCCGCCGGCACGACGTCACCGCCGGTCCACACCTCGCGGACGTCGGCGAAGCAGGTGGGCGCCTCGTCGGCCAGCAGCCGGAACAGGTCGGCGTCAGCAACAATCTGGTGATCCGCTGCTCCACGATCACCCGTTCCAGGGCGGTGTGGTCCAGCTCGCCGGGCGGGGCGATCACCAGCTGGCCGCCGGACAGCAGCGGCACCCACAGCTCATAGGTGGCGGCGTCGAACGCCAGCGTGGAGTGCAGCAGCACCCGCTCGTGCGCCCCGCTGCGGAACGCCCGCTCGCGGGCCAGGTCGACGACGTTGCGATGGGTCACCGCGACACCCTTGGGCGTGCCGGTCGAGCCCGAGGTGTACATCAGGTAGGCCAGCTGGTCGGCGTGAATCCGCACGTCGGGCCGCTCATCTGCGACAACATCTGTTGTCAGGACGGCCCGGCATTCGGCCGGCAGGAGGGCGGCTCCGGCGGCGTCGACCAGGGCCAGCGTCGCGCCGCTCTCGCGGACGATCGCTTCGACCCGGGAGGCGGGGTAGCGGACGTCGAGCGGGAGGTAGGTGCCGCCGGCCTTGAGGACGGCCAGGATCGACACCACGGCCTCGACCGACCGCTCTTGGAGCACGATCACCGGCACTTCGGCGGACAACTCCAGCGCGAGGCCGTTGGCGCGGCGGTCCAGCTCGGCGTAGGTGATCTCGACGTCACTGGCGACCAGCGCGACGGCCTCGGGCGTGTGGTCGACCTGGGCGTGGAACAGCTCGACGATCGACGCGGCGGGGGCATCCACCACGGTGTCGTTCCAACCGCGCAGCACCAGTTCCCGCTCGGCCTCGTCCAGCAGGTCCAGGTCGTCGAGGGCGACCGACGGGTCCTGCGCGACCTGGGCCAGCAGCCGGACCAGGCGGTTGGCCAGGCGCTCGACGGTCTCGCGGTCGTACAGGTCGGTGGCGTACTCAAGGTCCACGCGCAGGCCGCCGGCCCGCTCCGTGACGCTGAAGTACAGGTCGAAGCGGGCCACGTCGGCGGCGGCGTCGGCCAGCGAGGCGCGCAGGCCGGGCAGGTCCAGGTCGGCGGAGGTGTTGTTCTGGAAGGCCAGCATCACCTGGAACAGCGGGTGGTGCGACAGCGACCGCACCGGGTTGAGCTGCTCCACGACCCGCTCGAACGGCACGTCCTGGTTGGCGTACGCGGCGAGGGCGTTGGTCCGCACGCGGGCGAGCAGCTCGGCGAACGTGGGGTTGCCGCTGGTGTCGGCCCGTAGCACCAAGGTGTTGACGAAGAAGCCGACCAGGTCGTCGAGGGCGGAGTCGGTGCGGCCGGCGACGACCGTGCCCAGCGGGAGGTCGGTGCCCGCGCCGAGACGGGTCAGCAGCGTGGCCAGAGCGGCGTGCACGACCATGAACAGCGTGCCGTTGGCGTCGCGGGCGAGATCGCCCAGCCGGGCGCACAGGTCCGCGTCGATGCCGAACTCGACGATGTCGCCGCGGTAGGAGGCGACGGTCGGGCGGGGGCGGTCGGTCGGCAGCGTCAGCAGCTCCGGCGCACCGTCCAAAGCGGACACCCAGTGGTCCAGCTGGGCGCGGATGGCGCTGTTCGGGTCGTCCTCGCTGCCGAGGAGTTCCTGTTGCCACAGCGTGTAGTCCGCGTACTGGACGGCCAGCGGCTCGGCGGCGCGGCCGGCGTAGCGGTCGGCGAGGTCGGCGCACAGCGGCGCCTGCGACCAGCCGTCGCTGGCGATGTGGTGCGCCAGCAACAGAAGCGTGTGCTCGGTGTCGGATGCCTTGAACAGCGTCACCCGGAACGGCATGTCCGTCGACAGCTCGAACTCGTGCCGGACGGCGGCCTTGAGGGCCTCCTCCAGGTTGCCCGGCTCGACCACTTCGAACGGAACCGGGGTGTCAACAATCTGCTGGTACGGCCGGCCGTCGGCCTCGGGGAAGATCGTGCGCAACGACTCGTGACGGTCGGCGACCTCGTTCACGGCCCGCCGCAACGCCTCGATGTCGACAGCGCCGGACAGCTTGATCACCGTCGGCAGGTTGTACGTGGGGCTGGGGCCCTCAAGCCGGTGAAGGAACCAGAGACGTTGCTGCGCATAGGAAAGTGGTACCCGCGCGGGGCGGTCGCGACGTTCCATGCGGGCGCGGGCGGCGGCGGCGCCGTCGATCTGGGACGCCAGCTCGGCGACGGTCGGGGCGTCGAACAGCATCGCGATCGGGACCTCGACCCCGAACTCGGTGCGCAGCCGGCTGATCAGCTTGGTGGCCAGCAGCGAGTGGCCGCCGGCTTCGAAGAAGCCGTCGTCGATGGACACCTTGGGCAGGCCGAGGACCTCGGCGAACAGCGCGCAGAGCGTCTCCTCGCGCGGGGTGCGCGGGTCGCGGCCGGTGGAGATGTGCTTCGGGGCCGGCAGCGCCTTGCGGTCGATCTTGCCGTTCGGCGTGAGCGGGAACTCGGCCAGTTCCACGAAGGTCGCCGGGACCATGTACTCCGGCAGCGTCTTGGCCACGTGCTCGCGCAGACCGTCCGCCTTGCCGACGACGTAGGCGACCAGACGCTCGTCACGGACGACCACAACCGCCCGCTCGACGGCCGGGTGCGACTCGGCGGCGGCCTGGATCTCGCCCAGCTCGATGCGGAATCCGCGCAGCTTCACCTGTTCGTCCACGCGGCCGAGGTACTCCAGCTCGCCGTCGGGGTTCCAGCGGGCGAGGTCACCCGTGCGGTACATGCGGGTGCCAGCGCTGCCCTGCGGGTCGGCCACGAACCGCTGCGCCGTCAGCTCCGGGCGGCCGAAGTAGCCACGCGCCACGCCGTCGCCGGCGATGTACAGCTCGCCGATCTCGCCTTCGGGCAGCTCGGCCAGGGTGTCGCTGAGTACCCGGACTTCCTGGTTGCGCAGCGGCTTCCCGATGGTCACCGTCGAATCCGTGACCGCCGACGCCGTGGACCAGATCGTGGTCTCGGTGGGGCCGTACAGGTTGACAACACTTGTTGTCAGCGCCGCCATCTTCTCGGCCAGGACACCCGGCAGCGCCTCGCCGCCGACCAGCATCCGCAGCCCGCGCAGGCGATCGGGGTGGCTGGTCACCAGCGCCTGCCACAGCGACGGCGTCGCCTGCATGACGGTCACGCCTTCGGCGGCGATCAGGGACGTCAGCGCCGCCGGGTCGCGGACCTCGGCCTCGGTGGCGATCACGACCCTGCCGCCGTGCAGCAGCGGGAGGTACATCTCCAGGCCGGCGATGTCGAAGGCGATGGTGGTGACGGCCAGCAGCGTGTCCGCCGGCGTCATCGACGCGTGGACGGCCACGCCGTCGAGGAAGTTGACCAGGTTGGCGTGCGTGACCGCGACGCCCTTCGGGCGACCCGTCGACCCGGACGTGTAGATGACGTAGGCGATGTCGCCCGCCTGTTGAATGTCCTCCGA
>NZ_KK037166.1:1043183-1087080 GCF_000568255.1 Kutzneria sp. 744 | reverse complement strand
TGAAGAAGGGGGAGAGAATGTGTGCCGGGGAACGGTTTTCGGCGGGACTCGCGGGGTGAGGTCAGGTGCGGTTGCGGTAGCGCAGGACCGCGAGGGGGGCGAAGACAGCCATGAGGCCGAGGCTCCAGGCGATGGCGCCGGCGGCGGAGCCGATTACGGGGCCACCGACCAGGAGGCCGCGGCAGGCGTCGGTGACAAGTGTTGTCGGGTTCACCGCGACGAAGGCCTGGAGCCAGGAGGGCATGGTGTCGGGCGGGGCAAAGATGGAGCTGCCGAACTGGAGGGGGATCATCCACAGGAAGCCGACGGTGGAGACCACCTGGGCGTTCTTGACGCTGAGGCCGACGAAGGCGGAGACCCAGCAGAGGGCGGTGCCGTACAGGAGCAGCAGGGCGAAGGCGCCGAGGACCTCAAGGGGACCGGTGTGCACGCGGAAGCCGACGACGAAGGCGAAGGCGAGCATCACGAGCTGCCCCAACAACAGGCGGCAGACGTCGGAGCCGATGCGGCCGGCCAGGACGGCCGAGCGGGCGATGGGCAGGGACCGGAAGCGGTCCATGACGCCCTGGCCGAAGTCGGTGTTGAGGCCGATGCCGGTCACGGTGGAGGCGAACGAGGCGGTCTGGACCATGATGCCGGGCAACAGGTATTCCCGGTAGTCGAGGTGGTCGCCGCCGATGGCCCCGCCGAGCACGTACAGGAACACCAGGGTGAACACGATCGGCATGACCGTCGCGTCCAACAGCTGCTCGGGGTCGTTGCGGATGTGCACGAGGTTGCGCCGGCAGATGGCCAGCGAGTGCCGCAGGGTGGACGCCGTCATGCCGACCTCTTCGTGAACGTCAGGAAAACCTCGTCCAGGCTGGGCAGCCTGGTCTCGATCTCGGCGATGGTCAGGCCCAGTCCGCCGATGACCCGCAGCGCGGCGGTGAGCCACTGCTCGTCGGCCATGGGCAGGGAGAGCCGGCCGGCCTCCTCGTCGGTGACGGCGGAGCCCAATCCGGCGTCGGCCAAGGCCTTCGCGGCATCGGTGGCCTCGTCGGGACGTTCCATGCGCACATGCAGCACGCGGCCGCCGACGCGGGCCCGTAGCTGGTCGGGGGTGCCGCCGGTGACGACACGACCGTGGTCGATCACCACGACCCGGTCGGCCAGCGCCTCGGCCTCCTCCATGTACTGCGTGGTCAGCAGCACGGTCGAGCCACCGGCCACAAAGGACCGAACCACGTCCCACAACTCGTTGCGGCTGCGGGGATCCAGGCCGGTGGTCGGCTCGTCCAGGAACAACACCTTGGGGTTGCCGACCAGGCTGGCGGCGAGGTCGAGGCGGCGACGCATGCCGCCGGAGTAGCCGCGCGCGGGCCGGGTGGCGGCGGCGGTGAGGTCGAAGCGCTCCAACAGCTCGTCGGCACGGGCCTTGGCGGCCTTGCCGGACAGATCGAGCAGGCGCCCGATCAGGTAGAGGTTCTCGCGGCCGGAGATGTTCTCGTCCACCGACGCGTACTGCCCGGTCAGGCCGATCAGCCGGCGCACCTCGGTCGCCTGCGCCACCACGTCGTAGCCGCCGACGAAGGCGCGACCGCCGTCGGGGCGCACCAGCGTCGCCAACGTGCGGACCGTCGTTGTCTTGCCGGCGCCGTTCGGGCCGAGCAGGCCCAGCACGGTCCCGGCCTCGACCTCCAGGTCGACGCCGTCCAGCGCCTGGGTGTCGCCGAAGCGCTTGGCCAGGCCCTCGACGCGGATGGCTGCTGTCATAGCACGGGACGCTAGAGAACCCCCTTATCGGCCAGATATCGAGGCGACGATGTCCGTCCACAGGGGACCGGCCGGTGAAATGCCGGCGATAACGGAACAAAGCCGGGGCTGCCTACCGTCGCGGGCGTATCCGAGTGGAGGTAGGACAGCTATGACGGTGGTCACCGAAACCACAGCGGGTCCCTCGCCGGTCGCGTTGGCCACGGCCGACGCCGAGGCCGTCGAGGAGCTGGCCCGCGCCCTGAGCGCGGTGGACAACGACCTGGTGGACGTCCCGGAGTGGGTGGACGACGCGCGGCGGGCCTGGGACGAGGCCCCGGTCGGTCTACGCCGGCCGCTGCGGGAGTTCCGCCGCGACTCGGGCCCGCAGGGCGCGATGCTGCTGCGGAACCTGCCCGTGAACGAGCATGGTCTGCCAAACACTCCGACGGTGAACGGCTCGGTGCAGCGCACCGTCGCGGTGCCGGCGGCGGTGCTGATGATGATCGCGACCGGGCTCGGCGACCCGGCCGCGTTCCTGCCGGAGAAGACCGGCGCCCTGGTGCAGGACGTGGTTCCGGTGCCGGGCAAGGAGGAGTTCCAGGGCAACGCCGGCTCGGTGCTGCTGGAATGGCACACCGAGAACGCGTTTCACCCCAACCGTCCCGACTACGTCATGCTGCTGTGCCTGCGGCAGGACCACGAGGGCATCGCCGGTCTGCGCACCTCGTGCGCCCGCACGGTGCTGCCGATGCTGACCGACGAGGCGCGGGAAGCCTTGTTCAGCCGCGAGTTCGTCACGCAGGCGCCGCCGTCGTTCGGCCTCGGCAGCGACGGGGCGGTGGAGCACGCGGTGCTGTTCGGCGCCGAGGAGGACCCGAACCTCCGGGTCGACCTGGCCGCCACCACGCCGCAGACGCCCCGGGCCGCGGCGGCGCTGGAGGAGCTGCGGGAGCGGTTCAACGACGCGTCGCAGACGCTTCGGCTGCGGGCGGGCGACCTGGCCATTGTGGACAACCGCGTGACCGTGCACGGCCGCACCGGTTTCACGCCGCGTTATGACGGCAAGGACCGCTGGTTGCAGCGCACGTTCGTGATGAACGACCTGCGCCGCTCGCGGTTCCAGCGGCCCGGCGACGGCTACGTGCTGGTCTGAGCCTTGGTGAGGGGTCGGCGTGACCGCCGCTCGTGCAGCGCGATCACAGCGAGGGCGAACAGGCCGACCCCCACCCCGGTCAACCCGGCGAACTCCTGCTCGACCAGGTCGAAGACCTCGGTGAACAACACCGTGACCAGTGCGGCGTAACGACTCCAGCGCAGCACGGCGGCACGGTCGTCGGACCATTGCAGGATCAGCGCGACTATCGCCAGCACACCGGCCACGGTGGCGCTCGCGAGCTGCCCGACGCCGGCGATCCACTCGGCCCCGTGGGCGTCCTCCAGCAGCACGAGAAGCGAGCCGACGATGCCCGCCGCGGCCTGGCCGATCAGCAGGATGTTGGTCAGCCACACCAGAACCCAGCTCTGCGGCAGGACCGCCGCCAGCCGGTGACGGAAGGTGTCGAAGATGTGCGGGGCCGCACGGCCCGGCGGGCACAGATCGACCACAGTGGACAGCGCGGACGTCATTCCCGAGTCCGCGCCGCCCTTTGCCGCCCGCATGAGCAGGCGGTTGGCCACCGAACGCCGTGACTTCGTCAGCCCGGCCACCACACCCTCGGCGGCGATGGCCGCCGCGTTGGCCAGCTGTTCGGCCGGGCCGCGCGGGCGCCGGTCGTGCACCAGCCGGCCGGCCAGCACGATCGCGACGAAGACGACGTACATGATCGCGACGGCCGGTCGGTAGAAGTAGTTGTTGTCGGCCGTGACGAACTTGCCCACCTCGTCGATGAACAGCCCGAACCCGACGCCGCCGAGCACCGCCGCCAGCGGCTTGGTGACCGGCCCGAGGTAGGACAGCACCAGCAGCTGCGAGATCAGCAGCAACAGCCCGCCCCACAGCATGTGGGCGATGTGCAGGCCGCCGCTGCCGATCTTGGGATAGCCGGTGGCGCCGAGGAACGATCTCGTGATCAGGATGGTCGCGACCGCGCAGACCACGAACGCTCCAGGTGCTGCCAGGCGTTTCGGTCACGCACCAGCGCCGGTCCAACAGCCATCCGCCGAACTTACACCAGCAGCGGGCTGCCGTAGTTCTGCTCGACCCACTCGGGCCGGTACACCGAGTCGAGATAGCGTTCGCCCAGGTCGGGGGCGATGGCGACCGAGATGCCGGCGCCGTTGTCGGCCAGCCACCGCTCCGGCCGCTGACCACCGTCCCGGTGGACCCGCCGAACACGAAGCCGGCCGCGGCCAGCCGGTGGCACATCTTCACGGTGTCCTCCTCTCGCACGTGCACGACGTCGTCCACAAAGGACTCGTCGAGCAGCTGCGGGCGGACGCTGGTGCCGAGGCCGGGTATCAGCCGCGGCGAGGCCGGCGCGCCGAACGTGACCGAGCCGACGGCGTCGATGGCCACGATCCGCACCGACGGACGGTGCTCGCGGAAGTAGCGCGCGCAGCCCATCAGCGTGCCGGTGGTGCCGGCCCCGACGAACAGCACGTCCAGCTCGGGGAACGCCTTGGCGATCTCCGGCGCGGTGCTGCCGTGGTGGGCCAGCCAGTTGCCGCTGTTGGCGTACTGGTTCAGCCACACGTACCGCTCGTCGAGCAGGCACATCCGCCGCACGTACCCGATGCGCGCGCCGAGGAAGCCGCCGTCCGGATCGGGCTCGGTGATCATGTGCACCCGCGCCCCGAACGACTCGATCAGCCGCCGGGAAGCGGTGTTGCAGCGTGAGTCCGTGACGCACAGGAAGCCGTAGCCGCGGCTCGCGGCGATCATCGCCAGGGCGATGCCGAGATTGCCCGACGAGGACTCGATCAGCACTGAGCCCGGCGCCAGCCGCCCGTCCCGCTCGGCCGCGTCCACCATGGCCACGGCCGCCTTGAGCTTGACCGAGCCGGCGAAGTTGAAGGCCTCGCACTTGAGGAGCAGCGGAAGTCCCAGTGCCCGGCGCAGGTCCACGTAGAGGTCGTCGACATGGAACTCGTCCGGGCCGGAGATCACCTGCATGGCACAAACCGCCTTCGTCAGGACCGGCCGTAACGGGAGAGCTCGTGGAAGAAGTCGGGCACGGTCGCGAGCTCGCCGGCCGCGGCCAGCTCGTCGTGCACGTGCTTGCCGACGGCCAGGTCCAGCACGCCGAGGCCGAACGGGGAGAACACCAGCGGCTTGTCGTCGGGCAGCTCGACCCGGCCGGTGAGCACGTCGAACAGCGTGCCGTCCAGGAAGTCGCGGTTGCCGGTGCGCTGCTCGGCCAGGTGCGGCGAGGTGTCGGCCTTGAGGCAGTGGTCCACGTCGTCGACGATGTTGGTGGACGCCAGGATGATCTCCGGCGACAGGTCGCGCAGGGACACGTGCAGCACCAACGGGTTGTGCTCGAACCAGTCCACTTCGGACACATGTGGCCGGCCGGCCACGGTCGCGAACACCACGATGTCGCTGGTGCGGATCAGCTCCTCCGCGCTGTCCCGGATGGTGATCGTCGCCCCGGTCGCGCCGCGCTCCAGGTAGCCCTTGAAGCCCACGGCGTGCTCGGTCGACAGGTCGTGCACGCCGATCTCGTCGAAGTCCCAGCCGGTGCCGGCGAGATAGGTGTGGATGTAGCGGGCGATCAGGCCGACGCCGAAGAAACCGATGCGGCGCGGGCGGTTTCGGCCCCGGGTCAGCACGTCCGCGGCCAGCGCGGCCGAGGCGGCGGTGCGGGCGGCGCTGATGATCGACGCCTCCATGCAGGCCAGCGGGTAGCCGGTGTCGTGGTCGTTGAGGATCAGCACCGCCGACGCGCGGGGCACGCCGCGCTGCACGTTCTCCGGGAAGCTGGAGATCCACTTGAGGCCGTCGACCGCGACGTCGCCGCCGATCGAGGCCGGCAGCGCGATGATGCGCGAGGTGGGGCGGTCCGGGAAGCGCAGAAAGTACGACGGCGGGTTGACGGTGTCGCCGCCGCCGTGCACCCTGTAGGCCGCCTCCACGATCTCGACGACACGCTTCTCGTTGCCACTGAGCACACCGTGCACCTGGCTGCCGGGGATCACGGCGAACGGGGGCACCTGCGGGTCGGTCATGAACGGCTCCATCTGATGTCGGTGCGCCGCACGGGATCTCCCATCGCGACGACGATCTCGCGGTCGCCCTCGTAGGGCTGCCGGCTGTGCGCGGTGCGGAGGTTGTCCACCAGCATCAGATCGCCGCGCTGCCACGGAATGCTCGCGGTGTGCCGCTGGTAGACCTCGTTGATCACGTCGACGACCTCGGCCGGGATCGGCTCGCCGTCGCCGTGGCGGGTGGTGAACGGCAGGCCGTCCGGGCCCAGCACCATGGCCAGGTACTCGCGCACGTCAGGGTCCATGGTCAGTTCGTTGAGGAACGCGATCTGGTTGAACCACAGGCGTTGCCCAGTCACCGGGTGGTGGGCGACGGCGGTGCGGAGCTGCCGGGTGCGCAGGCCGGCCTCGGTCCACTCGAACTCGGTGTCGTTGGCCCGGCAGTAGGCCTCCACTTCGGACTGGTCATCGGTGCCGAACGCCTGCTGCCACGGCACGCCGATGGTCTTGCCGTAGTTGCGGATCAGCTGCCAGCCGTCCTTCTCGAAGCGGGACACGATGTCCGGCGGGAGGTCGGCCAGCACGGCGCCGGCGTCGGCGACCGCGGTCTCGCCGCCGGCCGCCGGCGCCTGCAGGCAGGCGAAGACCATGGTGCCAGGGAGTTCCTGGGCGTAGCTGAGCTCGTGGTGCATGCACATCGGCTGGTTGGCCGGCCACGCCGACGAGGAGTACACCGCCGGCGCGTAGGCCGTGCGGGGCGCGAACGACTCTCGCTCGGTGATCAACCGGCCGGTGATCAGCTTGGCCAGCCGACCGGCCTGCGCGGCATCCGCGACGTCGAGGCCTCGTACCACAACCGTGCCGTGGCCGAGGACCGCGGCGCGCAGCGTGTCCAGGTTGTCGGCGACCCAGCCTTCGGCGTCGCTGTTCGCGTACGCCCGCAGGACCGGCGGTCTGCCTTCCAGCAGTGGCGCGAACGCCTCCACCAAGGACGACATCGTTGTGTTCCTTTCAGCCGGCCTGTTCGACCAGCGCGGCTAACTTGCTCAGGGTCGGGGCGGCCGTGATGTCGGTCAGGGAGACCGCGGGCTTGAGCTTGATCGCCAACCGGACGGCGCTGAGCGAAGTGCCGCCCAGCTCGAAGAAGTCGGCGTCGGCGCCGATCCGCTCCACCGGCAGGCCGAGCACGTCCGCCCATGTCGCGGCGAGCTTCCGCTCCGCGTCGGTGGCCGGGGCGACGTAGTCCTGTTCGGACAGATCGTTGGCGGCGGCCTTGAGCGCCTTCTTGTCGATCTTTCCGTTGTCGGTGAGCGGCAGCTTGTCCAACCGGTGCGCGGCCGTCGGCACCATGTAGTCGGCCAACGCGACGGCCGCGTGCGCGAGGAGCTGCTCGCCGGTGAGATCACCAGTGGCGGAGAAGAAGGCCACCAGCTGCGGTCCGTCGGCGACGACCACGGCGGCATCCTTCACGCCGGGCGCGCCGAGCAGGCGGTTCTCCACCTCGCCGATCTCGATGCGGAAGCCCCGGATCTTCACCTGCGCGTCGCGGCGGCCGAGGAATTCCAGCCGGCCGTCGGGCAGCCACCGACCGAAGTCGCCGGATCGGTACATCCGCCGGCCGGGGCGCAGCGGGTCGTCCATGAAGGCCGCGGCCGTGCGCTCGGGGTCGTTGATGTAGCCGCGGCCGACGCAGATGCCGGAGAAGGCGATCTCGCCGACGGCGCCCAGCGGCATCGGGCGCAGGCGCTCGTCGAGCACGTACACGGTGGTGTTGGCGATGACCTTGCCCAGCGGCACCGATTCCGTGTCCGGGGTCGAGGTCATGACCTCGTGGTTGGTGTCGTCGGAGGTCTCGGTGAGGCCGTAGGCGTTCACCAGTGTCCCATGGGGACGGTGGGCGAACCAGCGCTGCACCAGTTCCTTCTTGATGGCCTCGCCCGTGACCGAGACGCAGCGCAGCGCCGGCAGGTCACGCGGGCGGACCTCCAGCTCGGAGAGCACGACCTCCAGGAAGGACGGAACCAGTTGCAGCACTTCGACCTCGCCGGTCTCGACGGTGTCGAGGAACCCGTTGATGTCGAGGATGTCCTGCTGCGGCACGATGACCGTGCGGCCGCCGACCAGCAGTGCCGACACCAGCTGCCACAGGGAGATGTCGAAGCACTGGGGCGCGGTCTGGGCCACCACGGCGCCTTCGCCGATGCCCAGGTCGTCGATCTTGGCGTACAGGTGGTTGATCATGCCGCCGTGCTCGCACATGGCGCCCTTGGGCTGGCCCGTGGAGCCGGACGTGAAGTAGATGTACGCCAGTTGGTTCTGGTGTACGGGGATGTTCGGGTCGGTCGTCGGGCCGTCGACGATGCCGGTGAGCACCTGCTCGGTCAGCTGCACGGCGGCGTTGCTTCGGGTGAGCATCGCCTCGATGCGCTCGGCCGGGAAGTTCGGCTCGATCGGCAGATAGCACGCGCCGGCCTTGAACACGCCGAGAACGGCGGCCATCCAGTCGAGGTTGCGCTCGGAGATGACCGCGACCACGTCTTCGGCCTGAACACCTTGGCCGAGCACGAAATGCGCGATGCGGTTGGCCCGCTCGTTGAGCTCGCGGTACGTCCACTGCGTGTCCCGGCACTGTGCCGCGACGGCGTCCGGGTGGCGCTGGGCCCGCTCCTCGAACAGCCGGTGCATGCGGCGGTCCGGAAGTTCACGGTGGGGGCCGGCCATGCCGTGGACCTGGAGGTGCAGTTCCTCGGCGCTCAGCAGGGTTTCCGCGTCGTGATCGGCGTCGGGGTCGGCGATCAGCAGGCTGAGTGCTTTGGCGTGATACCCCGCCGTGCGCTCGTCCATGGCCGGGCACGTGCCGTTCCCCGCTCGCGCTGCCTCGACCAGGTCACGCCAGGATCCGTCGCGGACCACGACACGGCCGTGACCGTACTGGACCGCGCCCTCGCCGGTGAGCACGCTCAGCACCTTGGCGTGCGCGGCGAGCTGCAGGATTTCCTCGGTCACGCCGAGCTTTCCCGCCGCCTGCGCGAGACCGTGGGCGCTGTCCATACGACCCCCTCGAACGGTTCGGTTCGCTACCGAGCCGCCACGCTATCCAGGGGCCTTATTGGCGCATTATTGCGTCAACTACCGAGAGTGCGTCGAGCAGTCGCCGGGCCTCGGGCGGGGTGGCGCGGTCGGACGGCAGCCAGACGGCGATTTCCCGATGCAAGGGCGGGTTCAACTCTCGGGTCACGATGTCGACGCGGCGGTGTGCGGCCAGTGCGAGTCCCGGTAGGACGGCGATGCCTTGGCCGGCGGCGACCATCGCCTGCATCAGCACGTAGTCGTCGGTCACCTGGTGGTGCAGCGTCGGGCGGAACGACTGGCAATGGTTGACGAACCTGGCCTGGCACAGCGGGCAGCCGGCGATGATCGTTGCCGCGCGGAGATCGTCGAGGGCGATGGTTTCCTTGGTGGCCAACGGATGTTCGGCCGGCAGCGCGGCGAGTAGGGGGTCGCGGCCGAGGACCGTGACTCCTTTGCCTTGTGGTGGCTCGTCGTGGAAGGTCACGGCGACGTCCACCACGCCGTCGTTCAGGGCGGCCAACGCTTCCGGCGGTTCCGCCTGGCGGACGTCGACGCGGAGATCCTCCAGAGAGGTCACAGCATCGACCACGAGCGTCGCGCAGGCCGTGGGGAATGCCGCCACCCTGAGCCGCGGGACGTGACCGGATGCCAGATCCGGCAGGCATTCCTGGGCGGCCGTCAGCGACGCGGCGATCTGCGCCGCGTGCCGGGCCAGCGTTGTTCCGGCGTCGGTCAGCTGAACGCCACGTCCGTGTCGCTCGACGAGGTCGCAGCCGGCCGCGCGTTCCAGCCGCTTGATGTGTTGGCTGATCGCCGGGTGCGTCCAGCCCAGTTCGCGGGCCGCCGCCGACATTGAGCCCGTGCGGTCGACGAGGTGGAGCACCACCAGGCTCCTGGGATCCAGCATGTAACCGATACTGCCAGGTGGTGTCATCGATGCGTTCTTTTGCTTACATGTGTCGTCCGGCATCCTGGGGTGCATGGAACTGATCGGGATCATCGGCGGCCTGAGCTGGGAGTCCACCGCCGAGTACCTTCGGCTGCTCAACGAGGGCGTTCGGGCCCGGCTCGGTGGTCTGCATTCCGCCCGGCTCCGTGTCGCCACCGTCGACTTCGCACCCGTCGCCGACATGATGGCGGCGGGGGAGTGGTCCCGTATCGCCGCTGTGCTCATCTCCGAGGCCCGAGCCCTGGAGGCCGGTGGCGCTTCGTTCTTGCTGCTGGCCACCAACACCATGCACAAGCTCTATGACGAGGTGGCGGCCGCCGTTTCCGTTCCGGTGCTGCACATCTGCGACGTCACCGCCTCCGCCGCCCTGGCCGCCGGCGTCAGCCGCGTCGGCCTGCTGGGGACCCGGTACACCATGGAGCAGTCCTTCTACCGTGACCGCCTTGCCCTGCGCGGCGTGACCGCCGACGTGCCAGGCGCGGCGGAGCAGGCGGTCGTACAGCAGATCATCTTCGACGAGCTCTGCGTCGGCCGGGTCGAGGCCGCTTCCCGTGACCGGCTGTTGGACGTCTGCCGGTCCTTGGTCGCCGGCGGCGCCGAGGGCATCGTGCTGGGGTGCACGGAGCTGGAGCTGAGTGTTCGCCCCTCGGACCTGGACGTGCCGGTGTTCGCCACCACCGCGCTGCACTGCGATGCCGCCCTCGACCTGGCGCTCGGGGTTGCTGTTGACGTCTGACAACGACGCCCTGAGATCCGGCCTCGATTGAATGGTCGACCGTCCTGACCGGCGGAGTTCTGCTGCGGCATGTGCGCGTGTCCTGTGGATGACGCGTCATTGGCCGCCGAGAGGGTCGGCCTGCGTGTCGTCGTTGCCGGCGTTGGCGCGGTCGATCTCGGCCATGTGCTGCTCGGCCCAGTCCCGCAACGCCGCCAGCGGGACCTCCAGCGACAGGCCCAGCTCCGTGAGCCGGTAGTGCACCCGCGGCGGCACAGTCGGCTCGACCCGGCGGGCGACCAACCCGTCCCGGACCAGGCTGTGCAGGGTCACCGACAACATTTTCTGCGAGACACCGGGCATCCGCCGCCTCAACTCGGCGAACCGCACCTCACCCGGAACGGCTTCCGCGAGCACCTTGACCGCCATCGACGTCCATTTCGTGCCGATCCGGTCCAGGAGTTGACGTGTCGGGCACTGGGGATCGAACAGATCACCGTGACCTGCACGCTGTGCACCCACGGGCCGAGTGGTCACCTTGACCTCACCACCTGTCGACGAAGTGCCTCCTGGTTACCTCAAACGCAGTTACCTATGGTTTTGAGGTAACCAATGGTAACCGCAAGGAGACTTCGTGTCCGGAACCGCGCCACCCCGCCCGCCGCAGGTCCAGCTGCGTCGGATCGCCACCAATGGCATCCATCTCAACGTGGCCACGGCCGGCACCGGCCCGGCGATCGTGCTGCTGCACGGCTTCCCGCACACCTGGCAGCTCTGGAGCGAGATCATCGGCCCGCTGTCCACGCACCACCGGGTCATCGCCCCGGACCTACGCGGCTGCGGCGCCAGCACCCACGCGTCGGACGGCTACGACGCCGGCACCCTGGCCGACGACATCACCGGAATCCTCGACGCCCTCGCCGAATCCACCGCCGCCGTGGTCGCCATCGACGCCGGCACCCCGGTCGCTGTCCTGCTCGCCCTGCGGCATCCCGAACGGATACGACGGCTGATCGTCATGGAGGCGCTGCTCGGCTCGCTGCCCGGCGCCGAGGACTTCCTCGCCGCCGGGCCACCCTGGTGGTTCGGATTCCACGCCGTCCCCGGCCTCGGCGAAAAGGTCCTGATCGGACACGAGGCACAGTACATCGACTGGTTCCTCATGGCCGGCAGTCGCGGCAAGGGCGTGCGACCGGACGTCCGCGCGGCGTTCATCGATGCCTACACCGGATCGGACGCGCTGCGCTGCGCCTTCTCCTACTACCGCGCACTGCCCACCACCGACCGTCAGCTCGACGACGCCGTGGCCGACGGCCGGATCAGCATGCCCACCCTGGCGATCGGCGCCCACCCGGCTGGCACCACGCTCGAACGGCAACTACGCCCCATCGCCGACGACCTCACCGGGCACGTCATTGCGGACTGCGGCCACATCATCCCGCTGGACCGGCCCCGGGAACTGCTCCGTCTAATGACGCCCTTCCTCGACGCCGACCAACCCACCGGATCACGCGATCACCCACCCTCACCGTGACCGCTCCCTCATCGGCAGTAGCGGACGCCCGGTGCGCGACCTGCGGCATCAGCGGACGTTCGGCTGGTCTCGAACCGGTGGTATCCGCAGTTGTGCCTTGTGGTGGGCGAAGTGCTGAGCACCCAAGGGGACGAGGGCCTGTACGGGCTCCGAACCGTGAAACCCGTACAGGCCTGGCAGCGCCTCGGTGGTTACTGGTTTCGGCCTGCCGTGACGCCGCCGTCGACGTCCCAGATCGCGCCGGTGACCCAACCGGCCTGGTCGGAGAGGAGGAAGGTGACCACGGCGGAGACGTCCTCGGTGGTGCCGATCCGGCCGACCGGGTGGAAGGCGTTGAACCCCGCCAGCACGGAGTCGACCTCAGCCGGTGGGATGAAGCCCTCGTAGATGGGGGTGGCCACCACGGCCGGGGAGATGGCGTTGACCCGGATCTTGTGGTTGGCCAGCTCCAGGGCGAGGTGCTGGGTCAGGGCGTGCAGACCGGCCTTGGCCATCGAGTACGCCGATGACGGTGTCGCGGCGATGGCCTGCTTCGCCCACATGCTGCCGATGTTGACGATGGCGCCACCGTGGCCGCTGTTCACCATGTTCTGCGCCACGGTCTGGGTGATCAGGAAGGTGGCCTTGTTCAGGTCGAGGTAGGCGTCGTAGTCGGCGGGGGTGTGGTCGAGGAACGGCAGCGGCCTGAACACGCCAGCTGCGTTGACCAGCAACGTCGTGTCAGCGTGCTGGCCGGCCAGTTCCTCGCGCACCCGCGTCACCTCAGCGGGGTCGCGCAGGTCGGCGGTGATGCCCCACGCCTGTCCGCGGGTGGCCAGGTCGGCCACGGTCTTCTCGACCCGCTCGAGGTGGGAGCCGATGACGACCGCGCTGCCGCTGCGGCTGACGATGTCCTCGGCGATCTGACGGCCCATGCCGCTGCTACCGCCGACTACGACGAGCTTGCGGCCGGTGAAGTCCTGTTCCATGGTGGTTCCCCTCATCTGACTACCTACTAGTTGGTAGGTTGATTGGTCATGCAAAAGGTCGCCGCGGCGCCACGCGCGGCGGCCTTGGGTGGTGCGTTTTCAGAGCAGAGCGTCGACCAAGGTCGCCGCCACCGACCGGACCACATCCCGATCCTGTCCAGCGGCGCCGTCCGGCTGCCCGTGAGCGCGGGCCAGGAGCAGCGCCCCCTCCAGGGACGCCAGGTAAGCCTCGGCCGCCGCACCGGTCCGGGTGGCGGGCATGCCCGCCTCGGCCAACACGCCGGCCACCCATTGCCGCTGATCGGCGAAGAACGCGTCCGTCGCCTGCCGTACCTGAACGGGCAGGCTCTCCGCATCCACGGCGAAGACGCCGCAGAGGCAGATGCGGCCGCCGTGGGCAAAGGTCTCGGCGTACAGCCCGGCATAACCCACCAGGCGCTGCCGTGCGCCCGCCGCGTCGTCGTCGACTTCCTTTCGCGCTACGGCGAACCGTTCCCGATAGCGCGCGATCAGCGCCTCGGCCAGTACGGCTTTGGTGGGGAAGTGGTGATGGATGCTCGGCTTCGTGATGGACAGCTCGGCACTGATGTCGGCGTAAGAGAAGCCGTTGTACCCCCGAACCTGCACCAGCGTCTGAGCGCTGTCCAGGATCCGATCCGCTGTCGTGGTCACGCGACAATTTTTACCTTCTAGTTGGTAGGCGGTCAAGGGGTGTCCTCGATGAACATCCGAGCCACGGCTACCGCCGTGGGAAGCGCCACGAGGTGACCAGTCCGTTACGGAACCGGCCGACGGTGGCGCCGACGTCCGCTCATCGGCACGAGCGAGCGTTCCCGCGCACGACCAACGGCAGAAGAGGATGTTCGGCGAGGTCCGCGGCCGCGCGGTCGATCGAGGCGTCACTTCGGATCGATGTCCGCATAGAAGGAGCGGAGGGCGGTGGCGAGTTGTTCGGGTGCTTCCATCGCCACGTAATGGCCGATCTTTTCGATGTGTGCCGCGGTCACCTTGGTGGCGACCTGCCGCAACGTCGCGGGTGTGAAGTCCGCCGAGCGGCCCGCGACTGCAAGCACGGGCATGTCCAGTTTCCGAGCCGCGAGCGTGCGAAGTTCGTCACCCTCCGAGAGCAGGGACCGGTACAGGCCGGCTGCGCCGGCGAACGCGTCGGCTCGCGCGTAGGAGCGGACGAGTTCGTCGATGTCCGCGTCGGTGAACGCGTCAGGGCTCGCGGTGAGTGACGGGATCGCGTAGTCGGCGAGGAACTCCCGCTCGCGTCCGGTCAGGAGCATCGCCGGAATGCCGGGGGCGGCCAGAACGCCAATGTGCCAGGCGCCGCCGTGGGCGACGTCGGCGAGCTTCTCGGCGCCGAACCCCGGGAGTCCGGTTTCGATCCCGGTGTAGCTGCAGACGAGTTCGGGACGGGTGGCGGCGACACGAAACGTTGTGGAGCCGCTGATGTCCTGCCCGGTGAGGTGGACGGGTCCGACGTCCAGGTGCGCGATCAGGTCGCCGAGGTCCTTCGCTGCCGTCTCGCTGTTGTGCTCCGCAGCGGCGGTGGCGGAGTCGCCGAATCCGCGCAGGTCGACAGCGAACACTCGATGGTGCTCGCTCAGAAGGGGGATCAGTTTGTGGAAGGCCCACCAGGTTTCCGGGAAGCCGTGGACCAGCAGGACGGGGGACCCGGCAGTGCCGGCGGCCACGTAGTGCAGCTCGGTGCCGTTGAGGCTGACATGGTGGTGGTCGACGTTGGGGATGGTGGCGGCGAGACGATTCACGAGGTTCCTTCGGGTTGATAGACAAGTTACTTGTCGAACACTACGGGTTAGACAAGTGACTTGTCTACCTGGGCGGGCCTCGTATGATCGACCCATGGCACAGTCCAGCGGGGCAGAGCTCGCGCTTCTGCTGCTCGGCGGGTTTCACTCAATGGTCGACGAGGTGAACGTGGAGCTTGCGAAGCGCGGCCACGAAGGTGTCCGGCCTGTGCACGAGTTCGCCCTGCGTGCGGTGGACGCTGGTGCGGACACCGCCTCCGAGCTCGGTCGCCGACTCGCGGTCACCAAGCAGGCCGCCGCGCAGACCATCGCCGCACTGGAAGGGTTCGGCTATGTCGACCGCGCGCCCGACCCAAGCGACGGCCGCCGCAAGCGCGTGCGTGTTACCCCTCGCGGCCGCGAGCTGATGACCGTTGGCGGCGCGTTGTTCGACGACGTACGCAACCGCTGGGCAGCCCGAATAGGCCCTGAGCAGCTCGAGACCCTGGAGACCCAGCTGGCCCGGCTCACTGCGCGCCGCGCATTCACCGCCGAAGATCTGCAGGACTGATCTCGGGAAGCCCGCTCGTCTTTCATGTCCGCTCATCGGCAGAGCCCGAAGTTCACGAACAAACTGGCTGCTTTGACACGAACGCGATGTCCGATGACCGCCAGACAGTTGTGCCGGTGGCGGCCAAGCTTACGGTTGTGAGCAAAGAACTTGACGGGAAGGTCGCACTGGTCACGGGTGGCGGCCGAGGCATTGGGGCCGCGGTGGCCCTGCGCCTGGCCGGTTCAGGCGCCGATGTGGCCCTGACCTTCCAACAGAACCAGCAACGCGCCCACGACGTGGTCGAGCAGATCAAGGCGATGGGACAGCGGGCGCTTGCCGTTCGGGCGGACAGCGCGGATCCAGTGGCACTGGTCCGCGCCGTGGAGCGGACCGCCGGTGAGTTCGGCCGGCTGGACATCGTGGTGAACAATGCCGGCGCGTTCCTGCTCGGTCCACTGGAACAGTTGACCCTGCAGGAGTTCGAGCAGACCATCGCGGTCAACGTCCGGGCGCCGTTCGTGACATCGCAGGCCGCGGTCAACCATATGTCCGACGGCGGCCGAATCATCAGCATCGGCAGCAACGTGGCCGAGCGCGCGGTGTTCCCCGGATTCTCCTTGTACTCGATGAGCAAGACCGCGCTCATCGGCCTGACCAAGGCGCTCGGTCGCGAGCTGGGCCCCAGGGCGATCACGGTGAACCTGGTCAACCCCGGCCCGACCGACACCGAACTCAACCCGGCCGACGACGCGGGCGCCGAGGGGATCGCCGGTTTGACGGCATTGGGGCACTACGCGGCTCCGGCTGACATCGCCGGAGCGGTGGCGTTCCTGGCCGGTCCGGATGGCCGGTACATCACGGGCGCGACGATCAACGTCGACGGCGGTTTCAGCATCTGACTGTCGCCGTCCTGACGAGCGGCGCAGGACGGTGCTGGTCTGCCGACCATGGTCGGCAGACCAGAACTGCTGAGACCGAAGTCGCTGGTTTCTCACAGGAGTCGGCACTTCTTGGAGGCTCAGGCCGTGCCATCGAGCGGCTATGGCTCACTGAACGTCCTCCGCACCGGGAGACTTCTGGAACGGCGTGAACTCGGGGCGGCGCTGCCCGGTGTCATCTGTGGCGGGGTTCGTCGAGAGTAACGATCCCGCTGATGTCCTCCAGGTCCCAGGAAGTCGGACGAGCGGCCGGATCGAGGTGTGATCGGCGGGCTGAGGCCGCCGGTCATGCCGCCGCCAGCAGCCTCTGACCGGCGGTCGTCAGTCGCGCGGGCCCTGATGTCGCCATGATCAGACCGGCATCGGCCAGTCGCCGGCCGGCGAACTGATCGCAGCAGTTCAGGCCGTCGACGACCAGACAGACGCCGGTGAGCTCGCAGCGCCCGGCGGCCACGGCACGCAGCACCGCCCGGTCTCGACAGCTGACAGAAAGCGGTGGTGTGGTGTTCATGGCGGTGCTCCTTCCGGCTGGGGTCGGCTACACCTACACGTCGAAAGGGACGGCCCTGGTTCGACACATGTCGGCGAGAATCTCGAAGCCCCAGCGGCCAGGTCCACCCGGCTTCGAGGACGCCCGCATGCTCCGAAGCCTCCGCTCCCGGCCGTGAACCAGGCTGGTTCGATCGTTGATGGCCGTGGCAGGCTTGGAATCCGTGAACCCAGTCGTCACACAGATCCTGACCATCGCGGGTGTCCTGCTCGGCTCCGCCGCGACGTTCGTCGTCACCACCACGTCCGAGCGATTACGGTGGCGGCGCACACAGTCCGCGCGATGGGACGACAAGCGCCTGGCCGCCTACACCGAGTACTCGAACGCCGTGAAGCGCATGGTTCGCCTGTGCCGGCGGGTCGCCGAGACCAGGAACCTGCTCGCCACCGGCCGTCCCGTCGACCTCGACGCCGCGTTCGCCGAGCTGGCCGAAGCCGAGACGGAACGCGCCCTGAACTGGGAAACCGTTCTCCTGCTTGGCGATCCCGCCGCGATCTCCGCCGCCCGCGCCTGGCACGAGCAGGTGTGGCAGCTCGAACGCATCCTGCGCGAGGACCGCCCCGACGAGGCGGTTTTCGTCGATGCCTACAAGAACACCATGCTCCTGCGCAACGACTTCTACGCCCGCGCCCGGACCGACCTCGGCGTCGCCAGCGGCCCGCTGCCCGAACTCACCTGGACCTCGCTCCAACCGCCGACCGACCAGTGACGTGCCGCGGCGCGCGTCCGGACGGGCTTGACCCTGACCGCACGTCAGGGTTGAGCCTTGTCCATGACGAACAACATCACTTCGGCGGCTCGGTCCGGCCGAGGGGACGGTTGGGCGGAGCCGCCAGGACAACCGGTGGTAACGGGCGCGGCCCCTCGCCGGCCCTTCCTAGCCGGCGAACTCCTCCCGTAGCTGCCGACGGAGCAGCTTGCCGGTGGCAGTGCGGGGGAAGTCGGTGCGGAACTCGATGCGGCGGGGGCGTTTGAAGGAGGCGAGGCCGGCGGCGCAGTGGTCGAGGAGTTGGCGGGCGAGGTCGGGGGAAGGGGCCGAGGCGGGCTGGACGATGGCGATGACGCTCTGGCCCCACTCGGCGTCGGGCACGCCGATGACGGCGGCGTCGGCGACGGCGGGTTGGGTGAGCAGGTGCTGCTCGACCTCGGCGGGATAGACGTTGACGCCGCCGGTGAGGATGAGGTCGGTGCGGCGGTCCAGGAGGTAGAGGTAGCCGTCGGAGTCGAAGCGGCCGAGGTCGCCGACGGTGTGCAGGTCGCCGATGCGGTTGGCCCGGGTCTTGGCGGGGTCGTTGTGGTACTCGAACGGGTCGCCGGGGGCGTCGTAGTAGATGGTGCCGGCCTCGCCGGGCGTCACCTCGCGGCCGTCGTCGTCGAGCAGCTTGACGGTGAGGCCGGGCAGCGGCCGCCCGACGGTGCCGGGGCGGCGCAGCCAGCCCTGCGGGTCGATCATGCTGACCAGGCCCTCGGTGGCGCCGAGGTACTCCCACACGATGGGGCCGAGCCAGTCCATCATGTGCTGCTTGACCTCCACCGGGCACGGCGCGCCGGCGTGGATGAGGGTGCGCAGGCTGGACAGGTCGTAGCGGCCGCGGACCTCGGCCGGCAGCCGCAGCAGGCGGACGAAGTGAATGGGCACGAAGTGGCTGTCGGTGACGCGGTGCTGCTCGATGGCCCGCAGCGTGGCCTCGGCGTCGAACTTGCGTCGCCAGACAATGGTGTGCCCGAGGTGCAGCGCCGAAAGGGAGAAGTAACTGGGCGCGGCGTGGTACAGGGGCGCGACGACGAGGTGCACGCCGTCGTCGGGCTGGAAACCGAACGGGGCCACGGAGTCGGCCATCGCCTGGGCGATCACGCCGGGCGGCCGGCCGGTCAGCCGGCGCTGCACGCCCTTGGGGCGGCCGGGTGGTGCCGGAGGTGTACATCATGACCCGGCCCTCTAGAATATCCGAGGGATCCTCGGAAGGGCCGTCCAGGGCCGCGTAGTCCTGCCAGCCCGGCACGGCGCCGTCGACGGCGAACCGGTGCGGCACGGCCAGGTCGAGGTCGGTGGCCAGGTCGGCGTGCGCGACGACGACCTTGGCCCCGGAGTCGGTGACGATGAACTCGACCTCGGGCGGCGTGAGGTGGGTGTTGACCGGCACCAGGTACAGCCCGAGCTGCCCGGTGGCCAACACCAGCTCGTAGTAGGCGGACGAGTTGTGCACCATCGCGGCGACGACGTCGCCGGGGGCGAGCCCGAGGGACCGCAGCGCATGGCTGAGGCCGTTCACACGGGCCCGAAGCTCCCCGAAGGTCGTGACCTGGCCGTCGGGGTCGATCAGCGCCGGCCTCGACGGATCCGCGACCGCTACTCCATAGAACCCGTTCGGCATCCCCAGATCCCTTCGCGAAGGAACGTCGCCTCCGACGGTACGACCGTTGTCGAATGAGGGGTGGGATTCGGTGCCCGGCCGACGACTTTCGATGCCCGAGCGACCATCGGTCAGAAGTGGTCATGGGTGACTTGTTCTGGTTGTTCTGTTTAGGTTATCGCGCACCGATGTCCCGATTTTTCGTGATCTTGCGCGTAAAATTCCGTGCTGCGCCGCCGACTGGAACAACCCTGAGGAGCCCAGTTGAGGTGCAGAGTGCTCGCCGCCGGCCTCGCCACGGCCGTTATCGCGGCGTTAGCCCCCGGTCTGGCGCAGGCGGTCCCGCTACCAGCACCCGAGCCGCCCTCGACGATCACGCTGATCACCGGGGACAAGATCACCGTCAACGGCCAGGACGTGTCGCCGCTGCCCGTACCCGGCCGTGAGGGAACCGCTTTCCACGTATACCAGGCACTGGGCCACACCTACGTGGTGCCGCTCGACGCGGCGGCCGCGGTGGCGTCGGGACGGCTGGACCGGCGGCCGTTCGACCTCACCGACCTCCAGCGGTTCAGCTACGGCAACTCCGCCGACATCCCGCTCATCGTCGCCGGCAGCTGGTCCGGGGCCACGACCCAGGCGCTGCCCAGCCTCAAGGCCGAGGCGGTGCAGGCCAAGAAGGGCCAGGCGTGGGCGCAGCTCAAGGACAGCGGCGCCAAGGTGTGGCTGGACGGGAAGCGCCAGGTCAGCCTGGACGAGAGCGTGCCCCAGATCGGCGCGCCGACGGTGTGGCAGGCCGGTTTCACCGGCAAGGGCGTGACGGTCGCGGTCCTGGACACCGGCATCGACGCCACGCACCCGGACTTCGCCGGCCGGATCGCCGACGCCAAGGACTTCACCAGCGACAACTCCACCGATGGCACCATCGGGCACGGCACCCACGTGGCGTCGACGATCGCCGGCAGCGGCGCGGCCTCCAACGGCAAGTACCGAGGCGTGGCCCCGGACGCCACCCAGGTGTCGCCGCGCGAGCTCGCGGCCGTGAACCAGCACTACCATGCCCAGTCCACTTAGCTGCAGTACGGCCACACCTGGTCGTTCGGATCCACAATGGACGTTCCACATCGGACGGACGCGCCGCTGACGGTGACCCTGCCGTTCGGCCGCACCGAGTACTACCTGGCTGACGGCCGGCCGCGACTACGACCGGACCTGGAACCAGGGCGTGTACGAGGCGGCGTTCGCCCCGGCCGGCTCGCCGCCGCAGTACAGCTCCGTCCGCAAGGACGACATGATCAACATTCACACCCCGGGCTACGCCGACGGTGTCGCCGGCGGGTGGGGCTACGGCGCGACCACCAAGTCCTCGCACATCACCCTTTACCGCGACGGCCAGCTGGTGTCTGAGCGCAGCAACCTGTTCGACTGCCTGTTCTCCGACCAGCCGGCGCAGGAGGCGACCTATGAGGCCGTGGTCGACCTCCAGCAGGACGACACGATCATGCCGCTGTCCAGCCGGACCAGCATCGCCTGGACGTTCAGGTCGCCCCATGTGGACGGTATCCACCCGCTGCCGCTGATGATCGTGAAGATCAACCCCGAGCTGGACAGCATGGACACGGCCAAGGCCAACCGGCCGCTGGTGCTGCCCGTCCGGATCGAACGCAACCCCGACAGCGGGCCATCGGAGGCGACCCGGGTCACCCTGGATTCGTCGTATGATGACGGCGCGACCTGGCACCGGATGCCAGTGCTCAAGGTCGGCGACACCTGGTACGCCGTGACGACGAATGCCACGTCGGACGGCTTCGCGTCGCTGCGGGCCACGGCCAAGGACCGGGCCGGCAACCAGGTCGAACAGACCTTCATCCACGCCTACCGGGTCAAGGCGTAGGTGCCGATCCCGGTTTCCTACCACTGCCGGTGGTAGGAAACCGGGACGTACGTCAAGCCGAGGTCTGGGTAACCCTTGGCTGCCGAGGCACGCTCACTTCGTGACCGAAACACTGAGCACACCACAGCGGACCGCCACCCGCCTGCCGGGCAAGGCCTTGTTCGGGCTGTTCTTCGCCGGCTTCATCGCCATCCTCACCGAGTGCCTGCCGGCCGGCCTGCTGCCGGAGATGAGCGTCACGCTGCACGCCAACGCGGCGCTGACCGGCCAGGTCGTCACGATCTACGCGCTGGCCACCGCGCTTGGCGCGATCCCGCTGTCGCGGCTGACCGCCCGCTGGCCGCGCCGGAACGTGCTGATGGTGGCGCTGGCTGTGGTCCTCGTGACGAACGCGCTGACGGCGCTGTCCACCGACTACACCTTGACCATGGTCATCCGCTTCGTCGCCGGCCTCGGCACCGCGATGGTCTGGCCCCACCTCGGCAGCTACGCCGCCCGCCTGGCCCCCGCGCACCTGCAGGGCCGCGCGGTCGCCGTCGCCTCCGCCGGCACGCCGATCGCGCTGGCGCTGGGCGTCCCGCTGGGCACGCTGGTCGGCAGCGTCGGCGGCTGGCAGATCGCCTTCTACGCCTCGGCCGTGCTGGCCGGCCTGAACATGCTGTGGATGCTGGCCACGCTGCCCAACATGCCGGGCCTGCCCACGGACGACCGGTTCAGGTTGACCAAGGTCCTGATGATCCCGGGCCTGCGCACGGTTCTGTTCGCGCTGACCGCGTACATGGTGGCGCACAACATCCTCTACACCTACGTCACCGATTTCCTGGGCTACGCCGGCATGTCCAGCCAGGCCGGCTGGGTGCTGTTCGCCTTCGGCGTCACGTCGGTGCTGAGCGTGCTGGTCGTCGGCACGCACATCGACCACCACCTGCGCCGGCTCACCGTCGGCAGCACCCTGGTGTTCGCCGTCAGCGCGCTGGTGCTGGCCGTGCTGTCGGGCGTGCCGGTGCTCGTCTACGTGGCCGTGGCGGCCTGGGGCCTGGCCTTCGGCAGCTCCGCCAGCCTGTTCATCGTCGCCGGCATGAAGGCGACCGGGGAGGCCGCGCACGTGGCTCAGTCCATCACCATCACGGTGTTCTCCGGCTCCATCGCGATCGGCGGCTTCCTCGGCGGCCTGCTGATCGACGACCTGGGCACCGGCTCGATCACCTGGGCCACGCTGGTCCTCCTGGTCGCCGCCGCTGTCGCAGTCATCGGCGGCCATAAGCACGCCTTCCCGAAGGGTGCCTGAGCCATGCGTACCGGACACTGCCTATGCGGCGCGATCAGCTACAGCTACGACGCCGAGCCCGTGATCGAGGTGCTGTGCCACTGCGACGACTGCCAGCGGCACACCGGCTCCGCCTTCTCGGAGAACATCCTGGTGCCCCAGGATTCGGTGCGGATCAACGGCATTCCCAAGGCGTACAACACTGTCGGCGCCGAGAACGGACACGTCAGGGACCGGATGTTCTGCGGCGACTGCGGGACCCCGATCTTCACGGTCATGCGCGAGCGGCCGGAGATCATCATCGTCAAGGCCGGCACGCTCGACGACCGGACCGGCCTCAAGCCCACCGCCGAAGTGTGGGGGCGTCGCGCCCAGGAATGGTTCGGGCCGGATCCCAGCCGGCTTCGGTTCGAGGGCGACGCCAAGTAGGAAAAGTGGCGGTCACCGTGCCCTCCGCCGGGAAACTGACAGAGGGCACGCCCTCACGTCGAGGCGCCGGGGACCGCCGTGGCATGGGCCGCCAGAGTAAGGCCCAACGTTGGCGTGGAACAAAGAGAAAAGAGCGGCAGCCCGTGGGCCGCCGCTCTTTTTTTCTCGGTAGGGGAACACCTTCTGCTGCCCGGCGACGGTCACCCAACGGGTCTCGGTGAAGGCGCCCACGCCCACCGGCCGCCGAACTTGCCGTAGCCGCTGTCCTTCACGTCGCCGAACGGGACCTGCGGCTGGTCGTCGACGGTCTGGTCGTTGACGTGCACGATGCCGGTCTGCAGCCGGCGGGCCAGGGCCAGGCCGCGGCGGGAGTCCTCGGTGATCACGCCGGCGGTCAGCCCGTAGGGGGTGTCGTTGGCGATGGCCACGGCCTGCTCGTCGTCGTTCACGGTGATCACGGTGACCGCCGACCCGAAGATCTCCTCGTCGAAGATCCGCATGTCCGGGGTGGCATCGGCCAGCACCGTGGCCGGGAAGCGGGCCCCGTCGGCCTCGCCGCCGCCGGTCAGCACCCGCGCCCCGGCCGCCACCGCCGAGGCCACCAGCTCCGACACCTGCCGGGCGGCGCCGGCGTTGACCAGCGGGCCGATCACCGTGGCGGGGTCGGACGGGTCGGTCAGGGTCCCCAGACCTCCGCTCCACCTACGAAACGGGTGCCTACCACCGGCAGGGACAGGCAGCGCGGGCTGTCCGGCCCTGATACTGGGGCCATGGACCCACGCACTGAGCTGAGCGAGTTCCTGCGCACCCGCAGGCCCGGCTGACCCCGGCCGACGTGGGGCTGCCCGAGGTGGCACTGAGTTCACCAAGCGATACAGACGCACCCGCGCCCCGGCCGCCACCGCCGAGGCCACCAGCTCCGACACCTGCCGGGCGGCGCCGGCGTTGACCAGCGGGCCGATCACCGTGGCGGGGTCGGACGGGTCGGTCAGGGTCCCCAGACCTCCGCTCCACCTACGAAACGGGTGCCTACCACCGGCAGGGACAGGCAGCGCGGGCTGTCCGGCCTGATACTGGGGCCATGGACCCACGCACTGAGCTGAGCGAGTTCCTGCGCACCCGCAGGGCCCGGCTGACCCCGGGCGACGTGGGGCTGCCCGAGTTCGGCCGTCGTCGCCGGGTGCCGGGGCTGCGCCGCGAGGAACTGGCTCAGCTGGCCGGCGTCTCCGTGGCGTACTACACGCGCCTGGAGCAGGGCAACGGCCGCAACGTCTCGGTCGAGGTCCTGGACGCGATCTCCGCCGCCCTCAAGCTTTCCGATGCCGAGCACGCCCATCTCCTGCACCTGGCCAAGCCCAAGCAGCACAAGCGCCGTCCCACGCCGCAGCGCCAGCAGGTGCGGCCCGCGCTGCTGGAGTTGTTGAGCGCCATGGATTCCGTGCCGGCCTACATCTGGGGTCGGCGCACGGATGTGCTGGCCTGGAACCGTTCCGCGTCGGCGCTGTTCGGCGACTGGGCGGCCCGCGCGCCACAGGACCGGAACTGGGCCCGGATCGTGTTCCTCGACCCGGAGGCCCGGAACCTGTTCGCCGACTGGGAGGCCAAGGCGTCCGATGTGGTCGGCCAGCTGCGGATGGACGCCGGGCAGCACGCGGGAGACCCCGTGCTCAACGAGCTCATCGGCGAGCTTTCCGTGCGCAGTGAAGAGTTCCGCACCATGTGGGCCACCCACAACGTCAAGCGCAAGACGTACGCCGGCATGACCCTCGCGCATCCGCTCGTCGGCGGGATCACCCTGCACTACGAGACCTTCACCCTGCCGGGCGACCAGGAGCAGTTCCTGTCCACCTACCATGCCGAGCCAGCCTCACCTTCGGCCGAGGCCCTGCGCATGCTGGTCAGCTGGGGCGCGGACGCGGCGGTGTCGCGGACCTGATCGGCTCAGGATCCGGCGGCGAAGTCGGTCAGCCCGGCCGTGTGCCACTGGGCCTCGACGTCGGCGAGACGCTCCGTCAGGGCGGCGTGCAGGAAGCGGTAGGAGTCGCTGCCCAGGACGAGGCGCTTCGGGGCCGGTGATCGGTCGGCGCTGGCGATGATGCAGGCGGCCATCTTCGCGGGGTCGCCGAGGGAGGGGCGGTCGCGGTCGCCGGCGGCGCGGGTCATGGCGGCGGGGGAGTGGTCGTAGGCGGGCATGGGCGTGGCGGTGCGGAGGCTGTCGAAGCGGAACTCGGTGCGGGCGCCGCCCGGCTGGACGATCGTGACCTCGATGCCGAACGGGGCCACCTCCTTGGCCACCGACTCCATGAAGCCCTCGATGCCCCACTTGCTGGCGTGGTAGAGCGAAGCGCCGGGGTTGGTGGCCTGGCCGCCGTAGGTGGAGAGCTGGATGAGCCGCCCGCCGCCCTGGGCGCGCAGATGCGGCAGCGCGGCCCGGACGACCTGGATCGAGCCGACGAGGTTGGTGGCCAGGATGTGGGTGATCTGCTCGTCGGTGACCTCCTCGGCCGCGCCGAACAGGCCGTAGCCGGCGTTGTTCACCACCACGTCGATCCGGCCCAGCTCCTTGAACGCCCGGTCGACGGTGTCCCGGATGGCGGGCGTGTCCGTGACGTCCAGCCGCGCCACCCGGAGCTGGTCGCCGTACTTGTCCTCCAGGTCAGCCACCGTGCCCGGCCGGCGGACGGTGCCGGCGACCCGGTCGCCTCGTTGAAGCAGCTGCTCGGTCAGCTGTCGGCCGAAGCCGCTGTTGATGCCCGTGATGAACCATGTCATTCCCCGAGCGTGCCGCCGGCACGAGCCCTGCGGGAGTGTCGAGGAGTTCCTGGGAGTAGCAGGACCACCCACCGCCGGCCCCGGCGCATTACCGTCGGTGATATGAGCACAGGCAACGCGCTGGGGGAGTTCCTGCGGGCGCGGCGGGAGCTGGTGCGTCCCGAGGACGTCGGCCTGCGAGCGGCCGGGATCCGTCGGGTGCCCGGGCTGCGCCGTGAGGAAGTGGCCATGCTGGCCGGTATCAGCGCCGACTACTACCTGCGATTGGAGCAGGGCCGGGACCGCACCCCGTCGGCGCAGGTCCTCGATTCCCTGGCCGACGTGCTGCACCTGGACGAGGACGCCGCCGCCCACCTCCGTGAGCTCGCGCGCCCCCGGTCCCGCCGTCGTCCCCGTCCACGGGCCGAGCGGGTGCCGGCCAGCATCCTTCAGCTGGTGCAGACCCTCACGCTGCCGGCTTTCGTGCAGAACAAGTACATGGACGTGCTCGCCGCGAACCCTCTCGCCGTAGCGCTGTCCCCGCATCTGGCGCCCGGCACCAACCGGCTCCGCTCCCTGTTCACCGACCCCGAGGCCCAGCGGCTCCATCCCGACTGGGAGCAGGGCACGGCCGAGGTGGTGGCCCAGCTCCGGGCCGTGATCGGCGTCGACACCGACGACCCGCGCCTGGCCGAGCTCATCGGCGAGCTCTCGCTACGCAGCGAGCGCTTCCGACGCCTCTGGGGCCGCCACGACATCGGCCGCCGGCGCAGCGCCACCACCCGCTTGATCCACGCGCAGGTCGGTGAGTTGACGTTGCACCGCGACAAGCTGGCCGTCACCGGCACCGACAACCTGGTCGTGGTCATCTACCACGCCGCGCCCGGCTCGTCGTCGGCCGAGGGGCTGGCCCTGCTGGGTTCGTTGATCACGCCCGAACTGCCCGCCGTCGACCCGATCCGTCACTAGCGCGGGTGTTAGCGTCACGGCGTGGATGAGCTGAACTGGGCCGGCAATCTCGCCTACGCGGCGGAGAAGATCCTCCGCCCGGGCACCGTGGACGAGGTACGCGAGATGGTGGCGGCCGCGCCACGGATCAAGGCGCTGGGCACCCGGCACTGCTTCAACGACATCGCCGACTTCGACGGTGGCGTGCAGATCGACATCAGCGGCGTGGAGTCGCCGATCGAGATCGATGCTGCGGCGGCGAAGGTCACCGTGAGCGGCGCGACCCGCTACGGCGAACTCGCCCCTGTGTTGCACGCCCAGGGATTCGCGCTGCCCAACCTCGCTTCGCTGCCGCACTGCACGATCGCCGGCAGCGTCGCGACCGGCACGCACGGATCCGGCCGCCGCAACCAGGGCCTGGCCTCGGCAGTGTCCGCGCTGGACCTGGTCACGGCCGATGGTGAGCTGCTCAGCTTCGCCAAGGGGGACAAAGACTTCGATGGCGTCGTGGTGAACGTCGGCGCGCTCGGTGTCGTCACGCGCATGACGCTCGATCTGGTGCCGGCTTTCGAGGTGCGGCAGAACGTGTTCGACGCGCTGCCGTGGGACGCGTTGTTCGATCGTTTCGACGAGATCGAGGATTCGGCGTACAGCGTCAGCATGTTCACCAACTGGGCCAACGACTCCGTCGACCTGGCGTGGCTGAAGAGCGTCGGTCCGGGGCGCACGGAGCTGTTCGGCGCGCGGCCGGCCGACGGTCCGAGGCATCCCGCGCACGCGGCCGGCCTGCCGGCCGACAACTGCACCGAGCAGCTGGGTTTGCCCGGCCCGTGGCACGAACGCCTGCCGCACTTCAAGCTGGGCTTCACCCCGAGCGCCGGCAACGAACTCCAGTCCGAGTACTTCGTGCCGTACCAGCACGCCACCGCGGCCTTCGAGGCCCTGCGAGGGCTGGGCGACCGCATCGCGCCGCTGGTCCTGTGCTCCGAGATCCGGGCGATCGCCGCCGACGACCACTGGCTGAGCCCGGCCCAGGGCGGTGACCGCGTCGCGCTGCATTTCACGTGGCACCAACGGCAGTCCGAAGTCGAGGCGTTGCTGCCCGTGATCGAGGAGCGGCTGGCCCCCTTCGGCGTTCGGACGCACTGGGGCAAGCTTTTCCACATCAGCCCTTCGGCCGAGTCGTGGCCGATGCTGCCGGCGTTCCGTGATCTTCGACAGCGGCTGGACCCGGACGGTGTGTTCCGGAGTCCTTACGTGGCAAGGAATATCGGCTGATCTGGCACCTCGTCCGCGGCGCTGCCCGCCCTCGTCGTTCGACGGGCGGAGTGCTTGCGGTGTTCATGAGCGTGAAAATGTTGAATCTTGACGGACTCTGATCGGTTCCTTAGCTTTCTGGGCAGGTGGCACTCCCAGGAGGCAGAAACATGCGCTTACCCCGATCGCTGCTGGCCCTTCTCGGCTGTGTCGCCCTGGCCCTGACCGGGGTGACGCCGGCCGCGACGGCCGCGCCGCCGCCCCAGGCCAAGGCGAGCCACACGATCGGCTACGACGGTTACTCGTTCCTGATCGACGGCCAGCGGACCTACCTGTGGTCGGGGGAGTTCCACTACTACCGGCTGCCCAGCCCCGACCTGTGGCTGGACGTCTTCCAGAAGATGAAGGCGGCCGGCTTCAACGCCACCTCGCTGTACTTCGACTGGGGCTACCAGTCCTCGGCGCAGGGCGTCTACGACTACAGCGGCGTGCGGGACATCGACAAGGTCCTGGACATGGCCGAGCGGGCCGGCCTGTACGTGATCGCCCGGCCCGGGCCGTACATCAACGCCGAGGTCGACGGCGGCGGCTTCCCGACCTGGCTGTCGACCACGCCCGGGCACACCCGCTCCGCCGATCCGACCTATCTGGCCTACTCCGACGAGTGGCAGTCGCAGATCGACGGCATCCTCAAGCGCCACCAGCTCACCGACGGCGGCGGCAGCGTCATCGCCTACCAGGTGGAGAACGAGTACTACAACGGCAACGACGCCGGGCGCGCCTACATGAAGCACCTTGAGGACAAGGCCCGCGCCGACGGCATCAAGGTTCCGTTGACCGGCAACAACAACGGCACCTTCAACGCCGGCGCGGCGGCGCTGGACGTGGACGGCCCCGACTCCTACCCGCAGGGCTTCGACTGCTCGAACCCGACCGCCTGGAACGGCGTCCCCGACATCAGCTACGACCACCCTGCCGGGAAGCCGTTGTACACGCCGGAGTTCCAGGGCGGGGCCTTCGACCCGTGGGGCGGTCCGGGCTACGCCAAGTGCGGGCAGCTGATCAACGACCAGTTCGCGAACGTGTTCTACAAGCAGAACATCGCCGCCGGGGCCACCGCGCAGAGCTTCTACATGCTCTACGGCGGCACGTCGTGGGGCTGGAGCGCGATCCCGCAGAACTACACCTCCTACGACTACGGCGCGGCGATCACCGAGAGCCGGCAGCTGGACCCGAAGTACTACGAGGACAAGCTGATCGGCGAGTTCACGCAGTCGGTGGCGCCGCTGACCAAGACCGACGGCCTCGGCTCCGCCCCGCTCACCTCGGCGACGTTGAGCGACACCGCCCGCATCAACCCCGACACGCACACCCAGTTCCACACCTTGCGGCACAGCGATTCCACGTCGGCGGCCACCGACACCACGCACGTCGCCCTGGACCTGGCCGCGCATTCCGGCTACACATATGACGATCCGGCCGCGACCTACGCCGGCACGTGGAGCCACGTGGGGCCGGAGCAGAACTACACCGGCGGCGACTACCTGCACACCGAGTCGTTCTCCAACACGGCCGGCGACAGCATGAGCATTCCCTTCACCGGCGGTGGGATCCGCTGGATCACCTCCAAGGACGGCAACCACGGCATCGCCGACGTATACCTGGACGGCGCCAAGGTCAGCACCGTCGACCTGTACGCGGCGACCAAGCAGAACCAGCTGACCGGCTACGAGGTCCGGGGGCTGGCCGACGGCCCGCACACGCTGAAGATCGTCGTCACGGGGCAGCGCAACCCGGCGGCCTCCGGGGCCTTCGTGGTGGTGGACGCCGTCGACCTGTTGTCGGCGGCCACCAAGGACTACTACCCGTCGGTCCCGCAGCAGCCGGACACCGGCATCACGCTGAACGGCCGCCAGTCGAAGATCCTGGTCGCCGGCTACGACCTCGGGCAGTCCCGGATGCAGTACTCGACGTCCGAGATCATGACCAACGCGACCATCGGCAACCGGGACATCGCCGTGCTGTACGGGGATTCCGGCCAGCCGGGCGAAACAGTGCTGCGTTATGCCCAGCAGCCCACCGTGACCGTGCTCGGCGGCTCGGCGACCAGCACCTGGGACGCCGCCAGGGGCGACCTCCGGCTCAACTACGTCCACAACGGACTGACACGGGTTTTGGTCAGCGAGCCGGGTGCCAGGCCGCTCCTGCTTCTGGTGGGGGACAAGGCGACCGCTGAGACGTTCTGGCGACAGGACACCGCCGCCGGCCCGGTGCTGGTCCGCGGCACGCACCTGCTCCGCACCGCCGCCACCGCGGGCCACACCCTGGCCCTGACCGGCGACACCGACACCGACGGTTCGGTGGAGGTCTTCGCCGCCGCCGACAAGATCACGTGGAACGGCCGCGACGTGCGGACCCGGACCACCAGCAGCGGCAGCCGCACCGGCACGCTCCCGGTGGCGAAACCGGTCACCCTGCCGGCGTTGACGAACTGGAAGCACCAGCAGGAGTCGCCGGAGAGCCAGCCCGGCTTCGACGACTCGCGGTGGCCCGTCGCCGACAAGATGACCAGCAACAGCACCACGGTCGCCGGCACGCTGCCCGTGCTGTTCGCCGACGACTACGGCTTCCACACCGGAAACACCTGGTATCGCGGCAAGTTCGCCGGCGACGGCACCCAGACCGGCATCACCCTGTCGTCGCAGAGCGGCGGCTCGGCCGGCGCGACCTCGGTGTGGCTCAACGGAACCTTCCTCGGCAGTTCCACCACCACCCAGCACACCTTCGCCTTCCCGGCGAACGCGCTGCGCAAGGGCGACAACGAGCTGTCCGTGCTGACGGTCAACATGGGCCACGACGAGGACTACGGCAGCTCCAACGGGAACAAGGCCGCCCGCGGCCTCATCGGCGCCCGGATCACCGGCTCGCCGCTGACCTCCGTCACCTGGCGGCTCCAGGGCGCGAACGGCCTGGACCAGACCCGCGGCCCGCTGAACACCGGCGGCCTCTACGGAGAACGCACCGGCGTGTCGCTGGCCGGCTACCCGGACCGGTCCTGGCCGACCACCACGCTGCCGGCCAAGGACACCACGCCCGGAGTTTCCTGGTACCGCACCAATGTCTGCCTCGATCTCCCGCGCGGGCAGGACACCTCCGTCGGTATCACGATCGCCGACGACCCGTCGCGGCAGTACCGGGCGCTGATCTTCGTCAACGGCTGGCAGATGGGGCAGTACGTCAACTACCTCGGGCCGCAGCACAGCTTCCCCATCCCCAACGGTGTGCTCAACCCCAACGGGGACAACACGATCGCCATCGCGGTGTGGAACCTCGACGGCAGCACCGGTGGCCTCGGCCAGGTGTCGCTGACCAACTACGGCAGCCACGCCTCGCCGCTGACCGTGCGGCAGAACTACTCGCCGGGCTACGACCCTGGGAAGTACGCCGTGCCGCCGGCGCCCCGCAGTTCGGTGACCCTGCAGGCCCCCAACACCGCCGCCGGTGGACAGCAGTTCACCGCCACCGCGACCGTCCAGACCCGGGAACACAACGTGTCGGCGTCGTTGACCGCGCCCGCCGGCTGGACCGTCGGACCGGTCACTCGTAACGGGAACACGTTCTCGTGGCCGGTGACCGTCGGGGTCGCAGCCCCGGCAGCGTTGAAGGTGACGGCCAAGGCCGGCCGCGAGACCGTGACCGACGAGCGAATCGTCGGCACCGTGCCGGCCCCGCCGCCCAGCGGGCAGGTCGCGGTGAGCAGCCTGCCGTTCCTGGCCGCCACCAACGGCTGGGGCCCGGTGGAACGGGACACCAGTAACGGCGAGGCCGACCCCGGCGACGGCAAGCCGATCACCATCGCCGGGGTCCAGTACCCGAAGGGCCTGGGCACCAACGCCGCCAGTGACGTGCAGTTCTATCTGGCCGGGAAGTGCAGTCGCTTCACGGCTTCCGTCGGCGTCGACGCCGAGGCCGGCAGCTCCGGCACGGTCACCTTCGCCGTGCGCATGGACGGCACGACATTGGCGACCACGCCGGTCATGCACGGCAACCAGGCCGCCGCCACCATCGACGTCCCGGTCACCGGCGGGCAGGTGCTCGATCTGGAGGTCGGCGACGGCGGCGACGGCAACGGCCTCGACCACGCCGACTGGGCCGTGCCCACGCTGACCTGCGGCTGAGGTCAGACCAGGCTGGCCCAGAAGGCGCACTGGTGCTCGGCCGCCAGGTCGACCTGCTGCGGCCGGCCCGGGGCGAACGCCGTCACGTCGTGATCGCCCGGCTGGAAACGGGGCCAGGCCGGCAATCCCGGGCCGTTGGGATTGCCGGTCCAGGCGAAGTGTGACCAGTAGCCGATCATGCGGTCGGCCAGGGCCTGCTGCGCGGCGGTCGGCAGATGGCCGAACAGGTACTGCAACTCGGAGCCGTGGTAGGCGCCGAGCGGGAACAACGGGGAGGGCCAGCCGGGGGCGTTCTCGTCGGCGAATTCGTCGGCGTAGGTGGGCATGAGGCCGGAGGTGAACTGGTCGGTGGCCAACGAGGTGCAGGAGAACACCCAGTCGGTGGTCGAGCGGGCGAAGGTGAGCGTGGGGTTGTCGCCGGCGGGGTAGTGGGCGAGGACCTGAGGGGCGTCGGCCTTGAAGATCTCGGTCTGCAGCTGCTCGTACTGCGACGCGGTGATGCCGTTCGGGTACTGCGAGGCGATCAGGATCGTGCCCTCGTCACGGTTGCTGCTCACCAGCAGCGGCACCCGGTTGAACTGTCCACTATAGATGGCTGTGGCCGGTTTGAGCGGGATGACGGAACCGCCCCAGACCGGATGCCAGCTGTAGGTCGGACTGTACGGAATCGCCGCGGCGGCGGCCAACAGCTCGGCGGGTGTCTTGCCACGCAGGCAAACCAGGTCGGTGCAGCCGAGCTGGGCGGCGAGGGTGACGCCGTTGCGCTCGGCGATGGTCTTGTCCGGCTCCGGCGCGACGCAGCCGCCGCTCTCGGTGATGGCCCGCTGGAACAGCCCGGCCGCACCCGGCGAGACCAGGTTCATGCAGACGCTGGCGCCGCCGGCCGACTGCCCGAACAGCGTGACGTTGCCGGGATCGCCGCCGAACGCGGCCGCGTTGGCCTTGACCCACTTCAGCGCCGCCTGCTGGTCCTGGATGCCGTAGTCGCCGGACTGGTCGCCGGCTTCGGCGTCCAGGGCGGGATGGGCGAGGAAGCCCAGCACCCCGAGCCGGTAGTTGATCGTCACGACGATCACGTGCGCCTTCTCGGCGAAGCTGCGGGCGTCGGTGTCGGCCCCCGAGCCGGCGATGAAGCTGCCGCCGTGCAGCCACACCATCACCGGCAGCCGGTGGGCCTCCCGTGGCGCGGTGACGTTGAGGTACAGGCAGTCCTCGTCCGTGCGCGGCTCGCCGGGGGCCTGCGGGCAGGCGTTGCCGGGGGCGGTGGCGTCCAGCGGCTGCGTCCACGGCTGGACCGGTTGCGGCGGTCGCCACCGTAACGGGCCGACCGGCGGCGCGGCGTAGGGAATCCCTTGGTAGGAAGCGTAGTCCGAGGTGACGGTGCCGTGGACCGGGCCGTCGGTGGTGGTGACCGCCGCGGCCGGCGGGCAGGGAGTGAGCAGGCCGGCCAGGAGGGAGAGCACGAGAAGCTTCGGCATGGTTAGTACGCTATGGCGTACTAATGGGAGGTCGCCACCGAATTTCCGCGGCGCGGTCGAGATACGGTCGGCTCGTTCGTCATCAGTGAGACGAAGGAGGACCCGTGCAGTACATGCTGCTGATCTACGACTGCGACCGGCCCGAACCCGGGGATCCGGGCTTCGAGGAGGCCCTGGCCAGGGTGAACGCGTTCGCGGAGGAGTGCCGCCGGCGCGGCGCGTTCGTCTACGGACATCCGTTGCAGCCCGAGAGCACGGCGACGACGGTCAGCGTCCGCGACGGCAAGACCCTGATCACCGACGGGCCCTTCGCCGAGACGCATGAGCACCTGGGCGGCGTGTACGTGTTCGACTGCCGCGACCTGGACGAGGCGCTGGAGCTGGCAGCGCTGTGCCCGATGGCGGAACAGGGCTCGATCGAGGTGCGACCGGTCGCCCCGGTGGCCGGCCTCGACCACCGTCCGTCGGCATGACCGACCTGCTGCACCGGGTCTATCGCGAGCATCGGGCCCGCATGCTGGCGGCCCTGATCCGCGTCCTCGGCGACTTCGAGCTGGCCGAGGACGCATTGCAGGACGCCTGCGCGGCGGCGCTGACGACCTGGGGCTCGGCAGCGCCGGACGACCCGATGGCGTGGCTGCTGACCACGGCCCGCAACAGCGCGATCGACCGGCTGCGGCGGGCCCGGGTCGGCCGAGAAAAGCTCGCCCAGCTGGGAGAACGTCCCGAGGCGGTGGACATGGGCACGGAGCGGCTGGTTGCCGTGGGGGACGAGCGGCTGAGCCTGATCTTCACGTGCTGCCACCCGGCGCTGGCCGAAGACGCCCGGGTCGCCCTCACCCTGCAAGCCGTGGCCGGGCTGACGGCCGGCCAGATCGCGCAGATGTTCCTGGTCGGCGAGTCGACGCTGGCGCAACGCCTCGTGCGAGCCAAGCGCAAGATCCGCGACGCCGGCATCAGCCTGCGGGTGCCGGCCGATCACCTGCTGCCCGAGCGGCTGTCCGGGGTGCTGGCGGTGGTGTACCTGATCTTCACCCAGGGCTACACCACGGCCGAGGAAGATCCGCGCCGGGAGGCGATCCGGCTCGGCAAGCTGATCGCGGCGCTGATGCCGGACGAGCCGGAGGCGCTCGGGCTCGTGGCGTTGATGCTGCTGCACGATTCCCGCAGCGCCGCGCGGTTCGGCCCGGACGGCGACGTTGTGCTGCTTGAGGATCAGGATCGGTCCCGGTGGGACGGCGTCGAGATCGTCGAGGCCGTCGGGGTGTTGGATCGGGCGCTGGCCCTGGGCCGGCCGGGTCCGTATCAGTTGCAGGCTGCGATCGCCGCGCTGCACACCCGGCCCGAGACGGACTGGGCGGCGATTTCCGCCCTGTACGGCCAACTGCTGATGGTGTCCCCCTCCCCGGTCGTGGCGTTGAACCATGCCGTGGCGGTGGCCATGGCGACGACGCCCGATGAGGGGCTGGCGTTGATCGACCGGATCACCGGCCTCGACCGCTACCACCTGTGGCATGCCGCCCGAGCGGATCTCCTGCGCCGGCTCGGCCGCAAAAACGAGGCCGCACAGGCGTATCGGCGGGCCCACGAGCTCGCCGCGAGCGCAGCCGACCGGCGATTTCTCGCCGGCCGGCTGCGTGACCTCGACTAGGCCTTCCGCCCGAGGAACGCCAGCATCCGGGTCTGCACGTCGGCGTCGTCGGGCGGCGTCAGCTCCGGCCCGAAGAAACCCGGCCGCCGCATCACGTTCGCCCGCGACCACTCGAACGCCGCCGACACCGCGGCCGGGTCCAGCGTGACCGGCTGGCCCAGTGCGTGGGCGATGTCCCAGGTGTGCGTGATGGTGTCGCTGAGCAGCAGCGTCACCACGCCCACCACCGGCATCTCGCCGACACCGGGCAGAGACACCGGTTTGGCCAGTGCTTCCTCGGTCAGCGTGGCCGACGCCGCGGCGCGGGCCTCCCGCCACAACGACAGCGGCTCACCCTCGGCCAGCACAGCGGCCGGATGCGCCGAACCCGGGGCGCCCCCGTACTCGGCGTACTCCTCGCCGGTCGCCCACGCCCGCAGCTGCCGCTGCGCCCAGATCACGTGCCCGGCGACGTCCCGCACCGACCACTCGGGGCAGGTCGACGGCGTCTCCCACTGGTCGGCGCCGACGCCGGCCAGCACCGCCTCGAACCCGTCCTGGGCCCGCCCGTACAGCTCCATCACGTTCATCGTTGATCCCTTTCTGACCGTACTCACCACCCGTAGGACGAACGGCGGGACCCGAAAACGACAGAACGCGGCGACCGATTTCCGCCAGCTCGGATCGGTGGCCGCTGGGCAGACTCGGGGCATGACGAAGTACGACAAACGGGTGGCCGCGGCGGACTGGGCGGCGGTGACGGCCGAACTCGACGACTACGGCTGCGCGCTGCTGCCGCCGCTGCTCACCCCGGCCGAGTGCGCGAAGATCATCGCGCTGTGGCGGTCCCCGGAGCGGTTCCGGGCCGAGGTGAACCTCCGGCGGCACCGGTTCGGCGACAACGGCGACTACCGGTACTTCGCCGAGCCGTTCCCCGACGCCGTGCAGGAGCTGCGGCAGGCGCTGTACCAGCGGCTGCTGCCCATCACGCGGGACTGGCACGCGCGCCTGGGCCGCGAGGCCGAATGGCCCGACACCCTGGACGAGTGGCTGCGGATCTGCCACGACGCCGGGCAGACCCGGCCGACCCCGATCCTGCTGCGCTACGAGCCCGGCGGGTGGAACGCCCTGCACCGGGATCTCTACGGGGACAAGGTGTTCCCGCTCCAGGTCGTGATCAACCTCAACGCGCCGGGCGAGGACCACACCGGCGGCGAGTTCCTGCTGGTCGAGCAGCGGCCCCGGGCCCAGTCGCGTGGCACCTCGACGCTCATTCCCCAGGGCCACGGCCTGGTCTTCACCACCCGTGACCGCCCGGTGCAGGGCTCACGCGGCTGGTCCGCCTCGCCCGTGCGGCACGGCGTCTCGGCCGTTCGCTCAGGCCTTCGGCACACCCTCGGGCTCGTCTTCCACGACGCCACCTGAACGCCCCAGCACGTCCATGGCGGCCAGGATGTTCACGTAGTCGCGGAAACGGGTGATCCGGCCGTCGTGCGCGGTGAGCACGACGATGTTGGGCAGCGCGAACTCGCCAGCCGCCGGGCTGGTGCCGAGGGCTTCCTGTTCGACGATGATCGTGGCCGGGTCGCCGGTGTCGTGGATGGCGATGGTGCGGTAGGCCCGGTACTGGAAGGCCTTGGCCTGCCAGACTTCCGCCGCTGCACGAAGCAGCAAAGGCGCCGTCAGAAGTTATTCTTTTTAGACCGTCTTCTCAAATCAGTTGTTCATGAGGACCTGATTCCGCATTCCATATAGTGTCATAAAGCAGGCATATCGCGCAAGCTCTGGTATGCGATGGCGACCCCTAACTTAACCTTCGATAGCACCTCAAGTGAACCCAGCTACTATCCCCAATAACGGAGCTATGCGTACTTTGCTCTACGTTCGCATAACGAGAGAAACCACAACGTCCCAACAGCTCCAGCCGAGGGTTCTTCAAAGAATTGAAATTGAGAAGTCGGATATGGAGTAGCCAAAGCGCTCCAGAACCTCTCGCGGGCCCGGCTTCCGGCGGCCGATCACCTTGCGGTGGATGATCCGCCAGCCGTCGGGGCCGTGCGTGACGGTGTCCTGGTAGGTGACGCTGCCGGCGGTGCCGTCGGCGTTGACGCCGATGCCCTTGGAACGCACAGCGGCCGAGGCGCCGTCGACCTCCGTGATCACGATGTTGGTGACGTGATGGCCGACCGGGCCGGCGGCGCCCTCGACGGCCGCTCGCAGGGCAGCGATGCCGACCAGCTCGCCGCGGCCGAAGTCGTGCAGGTCGTAGGTGACGTCCGGGGTGAACAGCTCGTCCAGCCGGTCCAGCTCGCCGCCGTCGACGAGGTGGCCGTGCCCGTTGACCAGGTCGGTGATGTCGATCCGGTCCTGGTGGGTCAGCGCCATGGGTCGCCTTCCGGCTAAGATGAGACACGGTCCGGTTGTCGGGCACGGTAACGGACTATGTCCCCGGTTAGCAAGGCGGTAGCGCGATGCGAGCGGATGCCCGGCGCAACTACGAGCGGCTGCTCGATGCGGCGCGCAGCGCGTTCGCCGAGCACGGTGTGGACGCCTCGCTGGACAAGATCGCTCAGCGGGCCGGCGTGGCCAGCGGGACCCTGTACCGGCACTTTCCGACCCGGCTCGATCTGGTCGAGGCCGTGCTGGCCGGGCAGATCACCGAGCTGGGCGACCTCGGGCGTGGTCTGCTCGATGCCGCGGACCCGTTCGACGCGCTGCGGACCTGGTTGCGGGCCACGATCATCCACGGCGTGACCTACCGGGGCCTGGCCGCCGCGATGATGAACTCGGCCATCCGCAGCGACCTGGTGTCCGGGCTGCACGCCCAGCTGTTCGAGGTCGGGGCCGCGCTGCTGGACCGGGCCTGGCAGGCCGGCGCGATCGTCGCCGTCGACGAGGCCGACGTGCTGAAGATGGCCGGCGGCATCGCCTGGGCCGCCCAGGACGATCCCGCCCAGGCCGACCGGCTGCTGGCGTTGCTGATGAACGGCCTGGCGGCGCCGAGGCCATGACGAACACGCATGGCTGCCCTGCCACATTCTCGCTTTTGGCATGGCCGGCGCCCGCTTAGCGTGGTGGGCATGACACCGAAAGTCGCCCTGGTCACCGGGGCAACCCAGGGGCTGGGCCTGGCGTTGGTCGAGGGGCTCGCGCAGCGCCTGACCCCGGCCGACACCGTCTACCTCACCGGCCGCGACCTGGACCGCGTCACCACCGCGGCCGAGGGCGTGCCCGGCGGCGGTGCCGAGGTGCGTGCCGCGCTGCTCGACGTCGCCGACCCCACGGCCGCCGCCCGCTTCGCCGACCAACTACGAGAACGCCATGGCGGCGTGGACATCGTCTTCGGCAACGCTGTCATGCGCGTAGGCCCCGACGACGATCCGCCGACGTTCATCGACCAGTACGTCGAGGTCAACAACCTTGGCACCACGCGAATCCTTCGCGCCTTCGCGCCTTTGCTGCGCGACAACGGCCGCCTGATCATCGTGGCCAGCTCACTGGGAACCCTCCGCTACCTGGCCCCGGTGCTCCACAGCCGCTTCGACGATCTGCCTTCACTGGACGAGGTCGACCGCCAGGTCTCGGCCTGGCGCGACGCCGTCCGCAACGGCACCGTCCGCGCCAGCGCCTGGCCCGGCTTTGTCAACATCCCCTCCAAGATCGGCCAGGTCGCCGCCGTGCGAACGCTGGCCCGCTCCAGGCGCGACGCCGACCTCGCCCGCGGCATCCTGCTCGCCTCCGTGTGCCCGGGCATGATGAACACACCCACCTCCGGCGTGTGGTGGGATGTCGCCACCGCGCCGACCCCGGCCCAGGCCGCCGTCGCCCTGCTGGACCTCGCCCTCGACCCCGTCAAACCCGAGCACTACGGCGAACTCCTGCTCGACGGCGCCGTCCTGCCCTGGAAGCCCTAGGCCTTTCCCCGGATCAGGCGTTCGGCCGCCTGCACGCGGAGCGCCGTGACGGCCAGTGGAGGGTCGCCGTGCAGTGCCTCCCACCGGGCGTTGTGGGCCGGCGGCCACAGACTGGCCGTCCAGGCGACTTCCAGCTCCTCGGGCGTGAACGGGCGGCGGCGGAAGTGCTGGTAGGCGGCCAGGAACGCCTCGGAGGCGTCGATCGGGGCCAAGGTCGGCTGCCCGGAGGAGGCGAAGGATCCGCTGGCCGCGCCGACCAGGGCGGCCTCGGGTTGCCAGGTCAGGCTGTCCCAGTCGTGCACGAGCCAGATGTCCGTGCCGTGCCAACGGAGGTTCTGCGCCTCGAAGTCGCCGTGGCCCAGCACGCACGGCAGATCCGTGGCCAGTAGCCGGTTGCGGACCCGCTCGGCGGTCTCGACGACGTGAGAGGGAACGCTGCTCTGATCCCGGTCATCGAGGAAGTCGATAGCCGGCCAGAGGCCGGGATCCCCGTGGTCCCAACGGATCCAGCGTGGATTGGGGAGCGGTGGAGGGACGGCGACGTCGGTGAGCGCGGCCATGAGGCGGGCGAACACCTCGGCGTAGCGCACGGCCACGGCCGGGCCGTCGCCGTGCAGGACTTCGCCGCCGGGGCGGTATTCCTCGGCGTGCACGGCCAGCTCTCCGACGTCGATCACCTCGGTCAGCGTTCGGGCGCAAGGGAATCCGCTCGCGGCCAGCTGGGACTGGGCGTCCACACAGGACGCAGCACGGCCGTCGTCGGGGCGTGCCTTGACCACGACCTCGGCGCCGTCGGCCAGGCGCAGGCCGAACACCGTGGAAATGGACGTCACCTGGAACAGCGTGTCCGTCGGCACGCTGCCCAGGTGCTTCCGGCACCAGGCCGGCAACCAGTCGTTCACGGTCGCGACTTTGCCACCTGGCGGCGTTGCAGGTAACCCTCGGCGATCACCATGGTCACCACCAGGCTCAGCCAGGCGCTGCCGCTGGCGATGTCGTGGCCGATGACGACCTCGCTGCTCTGGTACACGGGGCCGGTGGCCTGGGGAATGATGATCAGCGCCATGATCGGCGTGAAGAACCGCGAGGCCAACGAGGACAACGTCAGGGCGTAGTTGCGGATCATCCAGCGGCGGTGGTCGGCGAACCGCCGCGCGCGGGCTGCCCGGTAGCCGGCGACGGCGGTGATGATCCACAGCACATCCAGCACCGCCACCGCGGCCTGGTTCGCCGCGCCGTACGGGGCCAGCACCATGACCGGGATGGCCAGCACCGAGGACGGGAACACACCGAGGAAGAAGTACGCACGCCCGGTCCATCGGTGAGCCTTCGGATACCGCGCCCGCAGCGTCGGCCAGAACTGGACCAGTCCGGTCAGCGTGGCCACCGTCGCCGTGAAGATGTGCGCCACCAGCAACACGAAATGCCCGGTGCCCTGAACGGGGATCCGACTGTTGCTCATCACCGGCGGCACGTACGCCGACAGCATGTAGACGAGGGTCGCCACCGTGACCACCGCCAGCGTCACCAGCGGCCACCGCCGCCGCTTCCGCCGCTCTACGCGGCCGGTGGTGGGTTCGCTCTGCACGATCGTCGCCATGTGCCCTGCTCCTCGACTGGTTGTGTCCCAATCGATCCTGGTACGTGGTGGCGATCCGGGCACTGGTCGTGCCACCCGTGGCACGGTGGTGCTAGCCCCACCGGTCACCGCGAAGCTGAGCCCACCCGCCTCAGGATCCGCGCGCCGGCCGGCACGCGGATCCGTCGAGGGCTCAGCTGGTTGCGGTGCCGGTCTGCACGGCCTTCCAGTCGCCGCCCGAGACCTGATACACCGTCAGCACCTTGTTGGTGCTGTCGCCGTAATGGTCGAAGCCGACGGGGCCGGTCGCGCCGCTGGCGGTGTAGGAGCCGATGTTCTTGACCAACGCGTCCCGCATCGAGGCGGCCCAGGTGCCGTTGTCACCGAGGGTCTTGGCGGTGCTGGCGATGATCGCGTTGGCGGCGTCGTAGGCGAAGGCGCCGTAGGCGGCGTAGGGATCCTTGTACGCCTTGGCGGTGTAGGCCTTGACGAAGTCCTGGGCGCTCTGCAACTGGTCGGTGGGCGCGCCGACCGAGGTGGCCAGGTCGCCCTCCTTGCCGCCGAGGTCGACGAACTTCTTGTCGAAGATGCCGTCGCCGCCCATCAGGGCGACGGCGAGGCCGAGGTCCTGTGCCTGCTTGGACAGCGGGCCGGCGACGGGGTATTCGCCGCCGTAGTAGATCGCGTCCGGCTTGGCCCGCTTGACCTTGGCCAGCACGCCGGAGAAGTCGGAGTCCTTCTCGCCGACCTGCTCGGTGTCGACGATGGTGGCGCCGTCCTTGGTGGCCCGCTTGGTGAACTCCTCGGCCAGGCCCTTGCCGTAGGTCTTGCCGTCGGTGACGATGGCGATCTTCTTCTTGCCGGCCTTGGTGACCAGGTAGTCCGCCGCGTACGGGCCCTGGAAGTTGTCCGTGGCGCAGACCCGGAAGTACGAGTCGAACTGGCGCTTGGGCGCGGCCGTGTTGTCGCCGACGGTCAGCGACGGGTTGGTGTTGGCCGGGGAGACCTGGGGGATCTTCCTGGCCGCCAGGATGGGCTGCACGGCCTGGGCGACCGAGGAGTTGTAGGTCCCGACCACGCCGATCACGGTGTCGTCGGCGGCCAGCTTGCTCGCGGCCTGGGCGCCGACCTGCGGCGTGGCCTGGTCGTCCTCGCCGACCATGACCAGCTTGTAGCCCTTGACGGCGCACTTGGCGTTGGCCTCGTCGACGGCGAGCGCGGTGGCGTTCTGGATGCCCAGGCCCACTGCGGACACGCTGCCGGTCAACGGCGCGACCACCCCGACGACCAGGTTTCCCTTGCTGGTGTCGCAGGAGGCGGCGTTGCTGCCACCGGCCTCGGTCTTGTTGGTGCCGCATGCGGCCAGCAACAGCAGCACCGCCGGCGCCACCGCGAGCCTCGCAACGCGAGATGACATCACAGAAACCTTTCACATACAGGAAAAGAAGAGGCATGTATCCGGACGGCCGCCAGTCATGCTGGTTATCGGTCCGGCGGGCTTGTCGCAGCGGACGATCTTGTGCCCACCGCGACGCGAGCATACGTCGGGATGCGGGCGGTGAGCGTTGGTCGCCTTCGGCCCGCCACGTTTGTCTGCACGATCGGTCGAACGGGTGAAACCGCAGGTCAGAACCGGAATCGGGTGACCGAAAATCCCGGCCGTCCGCCCGCTGGGGCGCGGATGTCCCTGGCCCGTTCGGGCAGCCCGGCCCGCCGGCGTGTCCACAGAGGACGTGATTCGGTCGGAACAAATGGGGTCGACGGCGCCTGTCGACGGCCGTTCGACAGGACAGGACATGTCAATTCAGTAATCGGCGGCCGCTGCGAGTTCCCCCGGCTGGAGCACGGCGGCCGGGTGCCCGCGGACGTACCGTTCGGGGATGAATGTCCAGGTGAGGGCGGGGTTGCCGCGCAGATGTGCCGCCTTCGCGCAATGGTTGACATTTGACGTCGGAATTGACGTCTCCACTCGTTCGATGGGAGTTCGGTCAACGATGTTCACATTGGGGCGGGTCGCGGCCGCGCTGGCCGTTGTCACCGCGGCGGCGCTGCTCGGCACCACGGGAACCGCGACGGCGGCGCCGGCGGTGAAGGCCAAGACCGGGCCGATCTCGGTGGCCTACGTCGAGGTCAACAACAACAGCATGGTCAACGTGGGCAAGTACACGCTGGCCAACGGCGGGGCCAACGTGTTCGACGTGGCGGTCATCTTCGCGGCCAACATCAACTACGACACGACGACGAAGTCGGCGTACCTCTACAACAATCCGAACGTGCAGCGGACCCTGGACAACGCGGCGACCGAGATCCGGCCGTTGCAGGCCAAGGGCATCAAGGTGATGCTGTCGATCCTGGGCAACCACCAGGGCGCCGGCTTCGCCAACTTCCCGTCGCAGGCGGCCGCCAACGCCTTCGCCAAGCAGCTGTCCGACACCGTCGCCAAGTACAACCTCGACGGCATCGACTTCGACGACGAGTACGCCGAGTACGGCAACAACGGCACCGGCCAGCCCAACGCCAGCTCGTTCGTCTACCTGGTCACGGCGCTGCGCAACTACCTGCCGAACAAGCTCATCTCGCTGTACAACATCGGCCCGGCCGCCTCCCGGCTGACCTACAACGGCGTGAGCGTGGACTCGAAGTTCAACTACGCCTGGAACCCGTACTACGGCACGTGGGGCGTGCCGAGCATCAAGCTGCCCAAGTCCGGCCTGTCGCCGGCGGCCATCGAGATAGGCGGGACGGCCACCAGCACGGCGACCAGCCTCGCCCAGCGCACCAAGTCCGAGGGATACGGCGTGTACCTGACGTACAACCTCGACGGAACCGACCGGCACACCTACATCTCGAGTTTCACCAACGTGCTCTACGGCAGCGCGGCGGTGTACAAGAAGTAGTCGATCCGGCTACCGCTCACACGTGCGGTGGGCGGTAGCCGTCGACCTGGAGTCCGCGGAAGTCGAGCTTGTTCGGGGTCTTGCCGACGAAGACCAGGCCTCGGGCCTCGGTCAGGGCCGCGGCGAAGGAGTAGCGCGGCTGGCCGAGCTCCGGCAGCCAGGTCCACTGGTCGGGCGCGAAGCTGAAGAACGTGCGCACGATCTTCCCGTGCGTGGACGGGATCTTCGTCAGCCACTTGTCGCCGCCGCTCCAGTGCGAGGCCGGCCGCAGCTGGACGTAGACGTCGTCGGTGGCGCTGTAGGTGAGCGTGAAGCCCTTGGAGCGGGAGAGGTCGGCCTGGGCCTCGAACTGGTTGCCCAGCCACAACACCGCCACATGCCACTCGGCGTTGAGGAACGCCACCT
>NZ_KK037166.1:1031796-1043083 GCF_000568255.1 Kutzneria sp. 744 | reverse complement strand
GACGGTGTCGTGGTGCACGCGGCGGCGTTGGCCGTGGTGCCGACCAGCGCCGACAGCACGCAGACGAGCGCGACCAAGGTCCTGGTGATCTTCGAGCCCCCATGCATTCCCGGGAAGCTAGCAGAACTCCGGCGCCGGTCGGAGGGCCAGAAATGCACCGTCGCCCGCTGATCGTTATGCTGCCCCGAGCGATCAAACGATCAGAAGCGGGTGGCGGCATGCGGGAACCGGGCGAGCATCGGCGGCAGCGGATCCTGGCCGTGGTCGACCGCCGTGGTCAGGCCAGGGTGACGGATCTGGCCTCCGAGCTGGACGTCTCCGTGGTGACGGTGCGCCGCGACGTGGAGGAGCTGGCGGTGGCCGGCAAGCTCGCGCGCGGCCACGGCGTGGTCCGCTCCATGCTGCCTTCGGCACCGCAGCCGCCCGTCCGGGCCAAGGAGGCCGCGGTGGCGCTGGTGATTCCCGAGCGGCATGCGTACCTGGACGAGGCGGTCAACGGCGCTCGCGCCGCGCTGGCCGCGGGTGGCATGCGGGCCGTGCTGCATATCGCGCCGCGCGTCGCCGGGGCCGAGCGGCCTATCGCGGAGCGCGTCGTCGCCGAAGGTGCGCGTGGTCTGCTGATCGCCCCGCGCTGGCGGACGGCCGATGACGAAGTGGCGGACTACCAGTGGTTGTCCGAGCTGCCCGTGCCGGTCGTGCTGATGGAACGCCGTCCCCGCGCGGGCAGCGTGCTGCACGCGGCCGACTCGGCCTGCACCGATCACTGGTACGGCATGCACCTGGCGATCGACCACCTGGCGGGGCTGGGCCACCGTCGCATCGTGCTCGCGGCCCGCGACGACAGCCCGACGGCGCGCACGCTGCGGTCGGCGTTCGTGGAGATCGCCGCGTCGCGGCCGGAGATCGAGGACTGGGCGGTGACGCTCAGCGCCCCGGACTCGCGGGCCGATCCCGATGTCCCGGACGCCTCCCCGCCGGTAGCCGAGCTGATCCGGTCGGTCGGCGCCACGGCCGCGGTGATGCACAGCGACGTGGACGCGCTGATGCTGGTCCAGCAGCTCGACGAGGCCGGGATCCGGGTGCCGGCGGACTGTTCGGTGGTGGCTTACGACGATGTCGTCGCGCCGATGGGCGTTACCCCGCTGACGGCGGTTGCGCCGCCGAAGACCGAGGTCGGGCGGGCGGCGGCGGAGCTGCTGCTGGCCCGCTTGGCCGGCCCGAGCCGGCCCCGGCGGGTGGCCGTGCTGCCCGAGTTGAAGGTCCGCGGGTCGACAATGAGCGTTTGATCGAATGAACGCCAACGATTGACCGTAAAGCGTTCATCCGCACATACTCGGTTCGTGCGCAGACCACGAACCGCCCTCGCGATGGCGCCGGCCGCCGCCGCGGCTGTGCTCGACGAGACCGCGCTGGCCGCCCTGCGCCGCGTCTGCGAGCTGGCCCCCGGCCCGGCGCTGGACGACCTGACCACGCCACGAGCCCGGAACGTGTTGCGGGACACCGAAGTGCTCGTCACGGGATGGGGCTGCCCGCCGCTGGACGCCGCCGCGCTGGCGGCCGCGCCGCAACTGCGCGCGGTGGTGCACACCGGCGGTTCCGTCCGCGGCCACGTCACCGAGGAATGCTGGGCGAGCGGCATCGAGGTCGCCTCCGCCGCCGCGGCCAACGCGCTGCCGGTCGCCGAGTACACCGTGGCGATGATTCTGTTGAGCGGCAAGAAGGTGCTCGAACGGGCCCGGGAGTACCGGTCGTCCCGGCGGGTGGAGGACTGGCTCGCGACGCCGCCGGGCATCGGCAACTTCGACCGCACCGTCGGCATCCTGTCCGCGTCGATGATCGGCCGCCGGGTGATCGAACTGTTGCGGCCCTACAGCTTCCGGATTCTGCTGCACGATCCGTTCGTGACGTCGTGGGAAACGGCTGCGCTAGGCGCGGAAGCGGTCGACCTGGACCAGCTGTTCACCCGCAGCGACGTGGTCAGCGTGCACACCCCGCTGCTGCCGTCCACACGCGGGCTGGTCGACCGGGCCCTGATCGCGTCGATGCGCCCCGACGCCGTGCTGATCAACACCGCCCGTGGCGCGATCCTCGACCAGGACGCGCTGGCCGAGGCGACCGCCGCCGGGCGCATCCGCGCCGTGCTGGACGTGACCGAGCCGGAGGTGCTGCCGGCCGAACATCCCTTGTGGGAGCACGACAATGTGCTGATCACCCCGCACCTGGCCGGGTCGCAAGGCTCCGAGTGGCGTCGCCTCGCCGACACCGCTGTGGCCGAGGTGGCCCGGTGGGCGGCGGGCCGGGGCTTCGCGCATCCGGTGCCGCGCGAAGGGCTGGGACGCATCGCATGAGCATGCCGCGGCTGCCGGCCGAGGACCGGCGACTGAGCCCCCGCACCGGCTACACACGCCGGCACTGGGAGGCGGTCGCCGACGGTCTGGTCGAGGCCGCGTGGCCGTGGGCCAGCCCCCGCGGGGCGTTGCTCCACCTACCCGGGCGGCCATCGTCGAACGGGGTCCGCTCGGACGGACTTGAGGGCTACGCCAGGACTTTCCTGGCCGCCGCCTGTCGAATCGCCGGCGCGGGCGGCGAAGATCCGCACGGGTGGCTGCCGCGCTATGCCGACGGCATCCGGGCCGGCGTCCGCACGCCCGGCCGGGACGACGAGGAGTCGTGGCCGGTCATCCTCGATCACGACGTCGCCGGCCAGCCCATGGTGGAGTCCGCCTCGGTGGCCCTGGGGCTGCGGCTGACCCGGCCGTGGCTGTGGGACCACCTCGACGAGCCGACCCAGGACCGCGTCGAGGACTGGCTGCGGGGCGCGTTGCGGCACGTGCCGTCGCCCAACAACTGGTACCTGTTTCCGTTCACGGTGGCCGGTTTCCTGGAATCCGTGGGTCGGGGCGACGCCGAGACGGCGCACGCCCGCGCCCGGGCCCTGGAGCTGCTGGACACCTGGTATCGGGGCGACGGCTGGTATTCCGACGGCGACGGCCGCGCGTTCGACCACTACAACGGGTGGGCGCTGCACCTCTATCCCGTGCTCGACGCGCACCTGACCGGCAAGGTGGACGTGCACGGGGAGCGGCTGCGCCGGCACCTGGCCGACCTGGCGCTGATGTTCGGCGGCGACGGCGCGCCGCTGCACTTCGGCCGGTCGCTGACCTACCGCTTCGCCGCCGCGTCGGCGATCGGGCTCGGCGCGGTCACCGGCGACACCCCGCTGGCCCCAGGGGTTTCCCGCCGGCTGCTGAGCGGCGCGCTGCGCCACTTCCTCGATCATGGCGCGGTGGATACGACGGGGCTGCTGAGCATCGGCTGGCACGGCCCCCATCCGCCCACTGCCCAACACTATTCCGGCCCTGCTTCGCCGTACTGGGCGTCCAAGGCGTTCGTGTGCCTGCTCGCGCCGGGCGACCATCCGTTGTGGACGGACGAGGAACTTCCCGCGCCGGTCGAGGGACGAGACCACGTGGTCGCCCTGCCGATGCCGGGCCTGCTGATACAGTCCACTGTGGCCGATGGCATCGTCCGTGTGCACAACCATGGCAGCGACCACGTCCGCCCGGACGAGGGCGAATCGGCGGCCGGCGACGATCCGCACTACGGCCGGCAGGCGTATTCCACCCGGACCGGGCCGACCGGGCCCGGCAACATCGCCGACAACCACCTCAACGTCATCGTCGACGGGATCGGCAGCGTGCGGCGGCGGATCCACCCGCTCGGCGCCGGGCCGGACTGGGCCGCCTCCTGGCACCGACCCGTGTTCGTGTCGGGCTCACCGATGCGCCCCGGCCTGCGGGTGGAGAGCGTAACGGTGGCGCGCGGGCCGTGGGAGCTGCGTGTGCACCGGGTGATCGCCGCGCCGTGCGGAGCCAGGGTCGAGCTCACCGGCTGGGCGACCTCGGGGACGCCGCGCTCGCGGCTGTTTCGCTTGCACGGCTGGGAATCGAGTGACGAGGCCCGTGCCCCGTACGGCACCGCCTTCGCCACGACGGCCACGGTGCCCCGGCTGACGGCCGATGTCGAGGGCAGCGCCCTGTTCGTCGCGCTGGCCATTCTCACCGCCGACCCGGCGCCGCCGTCGTCGCCGGTCGTCGAGGTTCCCGACGGGGACCGGATCCTCGTGCACTGGCGGGACGGCCGCCACACCCGAATCGCCTTCGATCCCTTGGTGGTGAACCACTCGTGAGAAGCGCCCTGCTGGTCATGGCGGCCGTCCTCGTCGTCGCGCTCGCCCCTCCCTCACTGGCACCGCCGGCGCACGCCGACGGCTTCGAACGCGTGCTGAACGGCTCCTTCGCCACCGGCAAGACGCCGTGGTGGAGCAGCGGCAGCACACCGTCCCAAGTGGACAACGGCCGGCTCTGCGCCGATGTGCCGGCGGGCACGGTCAATCCGTGGGACTCGATGATCGGCCAGAACGACATCCCCCTGGAGGCCGGCCAGCCGTACACCCTGCGCTTCACCGCGTCGGCCACGGCGAACGTCACGGTCCGCGCCGCGTTGGCACTGGCCGTGAAGCCCAACACGTCGATGTTCACCAAGGCCGTGACTATCGGGACCACGGCCAAGACCTTCACGCTCACCGGTGCGGCGACGATCGCGACCCTGAGCGGACAGCTGGGCTTCCAGCTCGGTGCCAACGCCGGCGCGTTCACGTTCTGTGTGGACGACGTGTCGCTGATCGGCGGCGCGATCCCGCCCGGCGGCGGCCACGACTACGGCTCGCCGGTCCGCGTCAACCAGCTCGGCTACCTGCCGTCCGGCCCCAAACAGGCATCCATTGTGGACAATGCTGACCGACCCCTGTCCTGGCAGCTCAAGGATTCCGACGGTCGGACCGTCGCCACGGGTCGAACAAAGGTGCAGGGCGGCGACGCCATGTCCGGCGACCACGTGCACATCGCCGATTTCTCGACGTACCGCCGCAGTGGTCACGGCTACACCCTGGCCGTCGGCTCCTCGGTCAGCGAGCCGTTCGACATCGAGGCCGACCTGTACGACTCGCTGCGCCGGGATTCGCTGGAGTACTTCTACGACAACCGAAGCGGAACCCCGATCGAGGCCGCCTACGCCGGCGCGGCCTACGCCCGGCCCGCCGGCCACATCGGCGTCGCCCCGAACAAGGGCGACACGAGCGTGCCGTGCCTGCCGGGAACCTGCGACTACAGCCTCGATGTGGCCGGCGGCTGGTACGACGCCGGCGACCAGGGCAAGTACGTGGTCAACGGTGGCCTGGCGGCGTGGCAGCTGATGGACATGGACGAGCGGTCGTGGGGCCGCCCGGGCGACGGGCTGCTGGCGATTCCCGAGAACCACAACGGGATCCCGGACGTCCTCGACGAATCCCGGTGGGAGATGGAGTTCCTGCTGAGCATGCAGGTGCCGGCCGGGCAGCCGCTGGCCGGCATGGTCCACCACAAGATCCACGACCTGGCCTGGACGCCCCTGCCGACCATGCCGCAGAACGACCCGCAGCCCCGGTACCTGCACCCGCCGTCGACGGCGGCGACGCTGAACCTGGCGGCGACGGCGGCCCAGTGTGCACGGGTGTGGGCGTTGTGGGACACGGCCTTCGCGCAGCGATGCCTGACTGCCGCCCGCACCGCCTGGCAGGCGGCGCTGGCGCACCCGGCGATCTACGCCCCGGCCGACGACAACGTCGGCGGCGGCGCCTACGACGACACCGACGTGAGCGACGAGTTCTCCTGGGCGGCGGCGGAGCTGTACGCCACCACCGGCGACCACACGTACCTCGGCCACATCACCACCGGCATCACCTCGGCCGGCTTCTCCTGGCGTGACACCGGGGCGCTGGCGGATCTGACGATCGTGCGGGCGCCGTGGCGCTTCCCGGCGATCACGGTGCTCAAGGCCCGGGCCCGCGTGCTCAAGGTGGCGGACGGTTACGTGAAAGACCTGAAGTCGCAGGGATATCCCAATCCCTACCGGCCGACGGACGGCCAGTACGTGTGGGGTTCCAACAGCGCCACCACGAACAACGCCATGATCATCGCCACCGCCTACGACCTCACCGGCCGGCCCGGGTACCGCGACGCGGCGCTGGAGTCGATGGACTACCTGCTCGGCCGCAACGCCGTGAACCAGTCCTACATCACCGGCTACGGCGAACGCGCCAGCCACAACGAGCACAACCGGATCTTCGCCCACGAGCTGGATCCGGCACTGCCCAGCCCGCCTGCCGGTTCGATGGCCGGCGGTCCGAACTCGGGCCTTCAGGATCCGGTGGCGCAGCAGAACCTGCCGGGCTGCCGGCCGGCCAAGTGCTACCTCGACGAGATCGACTCGTACTCCACCAACGAGGTGGCGATCAACTGGAACTCCTCGCTGGCCTGGCTGGCCGGCTTCGTCGATTCCCTGCGACCGTAACCGAAAGGAGGTCCACGATGAGGTGGGCCATCCTCTCCGCCACCCTGCTGACGCTGGCCGGCGGCGTGCCCGCACACGCCGCCACCGCCGGCTTCTACGTCAATCCCGACTCGGCCCCGGCCGCCTGGGTGCGGGCCAACCCCGGCGATTCCCGGGCCAGCACGATCCAGGCATCCATTGCCGACCGGCCGATCGCCCGCTGGTTCGGCGATGACGCGAACATCGGCGCCACCGTCGGCAGTTACGTCGGCGCGGCGGCCAGCCACAACCAGTTGCCGGTGCTGGTCGCCTACAACCTGCCGGGGCGGGATGTCTGCGGCGGCGAGTCCAGCGGCGGCGCAAGCGGCGTCGGCGCGTACGAGACGTGGATCTCCGGCTTCGCCGCCGGCATCGGGACCAAGCCCGCGGTGGTGGTCATCGAGCCGGACGGCCTGGCCGACATCGGCTGCATGACGTCGTCGTCGGACATCGCCGACCGGCTGACCATGCTCGCCTTCGCCGCGCGGATGTTCCACGAGAAGGCCTCCAACGCGTCGGCCTATCTCGACGCCGGCAACGCCGGCTGGGTCGCCGCCGACACCATGGCGAGTCGGCTGAAGTCCGCCGATGTCAGCGACATCCGGGGGTTCGCGCTCAACGTGTCCAACTTTTACACGACGGCTTCGTCGATCACCTACGCCAACGCCGTCAACGCCGCCCTCGGCCACGTCGCCGGGTTCGTGATCGACACCAGCCGCAACGGCAACGGCTCGAACGGCCAGTGGTGCAATCCGTCCGGACGCAAGCTCGGCACACCGCCGCAGAACGGAGGCGGCGCGGACATGCTGTTGTGGATCAAGACGCCCGGGGTGTCCGACGGCAAGTGCGGGGTCGCGCCCACGGTCGCGGCCGGTCAGTTCAGCCCCGACCTGGCCGTCCGACTGATCAACGGCACCTGATGGCCTGGCGGTTCGCGGTGAGCACGCTGGGCATGCCCGGCGTGCCACTGGCCCAAGCCGTGCGCATCGCCGTCGCGCACGGCTGCGAGGGCCTGGAGATCCGGGCCCACCCGGACGAGGAGGTCCACCTCGGCATGGCGTCCGCCGCCGCTGCGCGACGGCTGATCGGCGACGCGGGGCTGGAGATCGCCTGCCTCGCCGGTTACGCCAAGGTGTGCGAGCCGGGTCCGGACGGGCCGGTGATCGCCGAGCTCCGAGCCCTGGTCGACCTCGCTCACCAGCTCGGGGTGCCGTCGATCCGCGTGTTCCCCGGCGGCGACGGCGCTGCGCATGACCGGATCGCGGCGGTGCTTGACGACGTGCGGGCGGCCGGCGTGCGGCTGCTCGTCGAGACGCACGACTCGCACCCGACCGGGGAGGCCGTGCTGACGATCGTCGAACCGCTCGGGATGCCGGGGGCAGTGGCCGCGTTGTGGGACGCGGTGCATCCGTGGCGGCACGGCGAATCGCCCGCCCGCACTCGGGCCGTGCTCGGCGACTACCTCGGATACTTCCAGCTCAAGGACGCCCGTGCGGCCGACCCGACGCCGCTGCCGCCTGGTGACGGCGAGGTCCCGCTGGCGGAGTGCGCCGAGGTCCTCCAGGCGTGGTCCGGATGGGTCTCGTTGGAGTGGGAGCGGGCCTGGTACCCGGATATCGCCCCGGTGGGGACCGCGCTCGACGCCGCCTCCCGGTGGCTGCTCGCCCACCGGCCGTAACTCCCTGGCCTGCGCAAACTGGTCTATACGCACGGTGTATACATTCAGTGTATAGTCCCGTGGCATGGCACAGAACGCGCTCGAAGTCCGCAGGATCGGTCCGGGCAGGACGGTCGTCCGGCCGCCGTCGAGGATCGCCTGGCCGGCGATCGGCTCGGTGGCGGTCGGAGTGGTGGTGCTGCTCGTCGCGATGGCCTCGCGCTACGGCTACTACCGCGACGAGCTGTACTTCCGGATGCTCAGCGAGCATCCGGCGCTCGGATACGTCGACCAACCACCGCTGACGCCTTGGTTGGCGGGCCTGGCCACGCACCTGTTCGGTGACACGGCGGTGGGCATCCGGGTGCCGGCGGCGCTGTGTGCGGCGGCGGCCGTGGTGCTCGTGGCCATGATTGCCGCGGAGTTGGGCGGCTCGGCCCGGGCGCAGGTCATCGCGGCGCTGGGCACCGCTGGCTCCTGCTACGTCCTGCTGGTCGGGCACACGTTGCTGACCTCGAGTTTCGACCTGGTGGCCTGGCTGGTCGTGGCCCTGTTCGCGCTCAAGGCCCTGCTGCGGTCCGAGGGCAAGTGGTGGCTGTGGGCCGGTGTGGCCGTCGGCCTGAGCCTCTACAACAAGTACCTCATCGCCCTGTTCGGCCTCGGTCTGCTGGTCAGCCTGCTGGTGGCGGGTCCGCGTCGCGTGCTGGTGAGCCGCTGGCTGTTGGCCGGCGTGGGGATCGCGCTGGTCATCGGCGCGCCGAACATCCTGTACCAGGCGACGCACGACTGGCCCCAGCTGAAGATGGCCGCCGCCCTCGGCGCGGACGGCAACAGCGACCGGAACAGGCTGTTCATGCTGCCCGGCCAGCTGATCCTGGTCGGTCTGCCGCTGGCCCCGATCTGGATTGCCGGCCTGGTCGGGCTGTTCAAGCGGCCGGGGACCCGCGCGGTGGCATTGAGCTTCCCGGTCGCGCTGGCCCTGGTCTTCGCCGCCGGCGGCCGCATGGACTACGCCGCCCCGCTGCTGTTCGTGCTGCTCGCGGCCGGCTGTGTCGGGCTGGACACGTGGGCGTTCAGCCGGGGCCGCCGTCGCCTGGTGGCGTGGGCGCTGGCGCTGAACACGGGGCTGTCGGTGGTGCTCACGCTGCCGGTGTTGCCGGAGTCGGTGATCGCGCACACCCCGATCCCGATGGCCAACGTCGAGGTGCGGGACAGCGTGGGTTGGCCGGAGCTCGCCCATCAGGTGCGGGGCGTGGTCGCGGGCCTGCCTGCGGGCGAGCAGCCGGTCCTGCTGGCCCAGGACTACGGCGAGGCCGGCGCCTTGGCTCGCTGGCCCGACGGCCTGCCCGCCGTCTACAGCGGACACAACGAGCTAGCGACCTGGCTGCCGCCCGAGTCGGCGACCACGGCCGTGGCGGTCGGCATCAACCCGGATCTGCTGGCTCCGGGCTTCGCCCAGTGCGCGACGGTCGGCACGGTGGAGCTCGGCGCGGACGTCGGCAACCAGGCCCAGCATGCCCCGATCGTGGTGTGCACCGGCCGGCAGTGGTCCTGGCAGCACCTCTGGCCTCGCCTCGTCCACCTGGGCTGACCTGCGTTTATCCGCTATACACGAAGCGTATAGACGTGATGTATAGTGGCCAGCGGGCTCACCAGGCGGGGACACCCGGGAAAGCCGATGATGGCTCGACTAGTCGGGGGACGGACGAGAGATGAGCGTGACGACAGCATCCACGGACGACACGCTGGCCGACGGCCGACGCGAGGAGGCGCTGCTGCGCGGCGTCGACCTGTCCAAGGCCTTCGGCCCGACACCCGCCCTCGAACGGGCCAGCCTGGCCGTGCGCGCGGGCGAGGTGGTCGCGGTCATGGGCCCCTCGGGCTCGGGCAAGTCCACGCTGCTGCACTGCCTGGCCGGCATCATTGCCCCGGACGCCGGCGCCGTGCACTACGCCGGCGCCGACATCGGCGCCATGTCGGACATGGAGCGCAGCGCCCTGCGTCGCACTGAATTCGGCTTCGTGTTCCAGTTCGGGCAGCTGGTGCCCGAACTGACCTGCCTGGAGAACGTGACCCTGCCGTTGCGGCTGGCCGGCGTCGGCCGCCGCGACGCCGACAAGACGGCCCGCGAGTGGCTGGCCCGGCTGGAGGTCTCAGACGTCGCCGCGAGGCGACCGGGCGACGTTTCCGGTGGTCAGGGCCAGCGCGTGGCCGTGGCCCGTGCGCTGGTGGCCGGGCCGCGGGTGGTCTTCGCCGACGAGCCGACCGGCGCGCTGGACTCCCTCAACGGCGAGCGGGTGATGAGCCTGCTGGTGGCGGCGGCCAAGGACACCGGCGCCGCCGTCGTGCTCGTCACGCACGAGGCGCGGGTCGCCGCCTACTCCGACCGCGAGGTCATCGTGCGCGATGGCAAGACCCGGGATGTTCCGTGACGTCGACGGTGTCGCGGCCGGCCGTGCGCGACAGCTGGCTGCGCGACTTCACGCTGGGCATCCGGCTGGCCGTCGGCGGCGGCCGGACGTCCTGGGCGCGGCTGGCGCTCGGCACAGTCGGCATCGGACTTGCGGCCACCGTTCTGTTGCTGTTTGCCTCGGTCGGCACCATCACGGGCGGCGTGAACGGCCGTCTCGCCGGGCGAGAGGCCAACTCCGCGGTGATCAGCGGCGTCAGCCCGACCCAGTACTTCCCATCCGACCTGGCCTTCCGCAACACCACCATCAGCGGCGCCTACCTGCACGGCACCGGTCCGAACTCACCGGTCCCGCCCGGCATCGGCGCGCTGCCCGGCCCGGACCAGGTCGTGGTGTCGCCGGCGCTGGCCCGCCTGCTCGACGCTAACCCGGACCTGCGGCCCCGGTTCCCGCAGAAGATCGTCGGCACGATCGGCGACGCCGGCCTCCGCGGCCCGGCCGACCTGCTGTTCTACGCCGGCGCCGGGCCGCTTCCGGCGGTCGGGCCGGGCCTGACCACCGTGGTCGACGCGTACTCCTTCGGCCAGAAGGGCCTGTCGGGCCTGGGGGATCCGACGCTGTTGATCGTGACGGTGATCGGCAGCGTCGCCCTGCTGGTCCCGATCTTCATCTTCGTCGCGGTGAGCAGCCGCATCGCCGGTGCGCAACGGGATCGGCGGCTGGCCGCGCTGCGCCTGGTCGGCGCGGGGGACCGGCAGGTGCGTCGAACCGCCGCCGCCGAGTCGCTGGTCAGCGCGGCCGTCGGCATCGT
>NZ_KK037166.1:1019363-1031324 GCF_000568255.1 Kutzneria sp. 744 | reverse complement strand
TCAGCGCCACCGACCTGGTCAACGCCGGCCAGAGCAGCTTCGAGGCCATCCGGGCGGCGCTGCTGACCGCATCGGTGTTCACCTTGCTGCTGCCGGGATCAGCATGCTGGTGCTCACGCTGGAGCAGGTCCGCGAACGCCGCCGCCCGCTGGCCATGCTCGCCGCCGCCGGCGTGCCGAGATCCGTGCTGGCGCGGTCCTTGCTGTGGCAGACCGCGGTTCCGGTCGTGCTGGGCGTGACGGTGGCCGTCGGTATCGGCATCGCCATAGCGGCCCTCGTCATCCGCCTGACCTCGCTTGACCTGCACATCGACTGGCCGACGATCGGCATTTCCACCGGTGTGGCCCTGGTTCTGGTGTTTGTCGTGACGGCGTGCAGCCTGCCGTCCCTGCGCAGCGCCACCCGGCCGTCGGCGCTGCGCACGGAATGATCACGCCTTGGCCAGCAGCTCCTTGATCCGCTTGGCCGAGGCGGGCACGCCGGGCTGCTGGTACAGCCAGGCGAAGAAGTCCTCCTGGCTCAGGCCCGCCGGCGACGGCGGAAGGTAGCACTCGACGTAGGCCGGGGTGCCGGGCTGGAAGCGCCAGCTGTCGGCCAGGCTGCCGGTGTCCACGGTGTCGTAGCCGATGGTGTCCAGCAGGGTGGCGACGGCGGCGTTGGCCGCGGCGTCGTCACCGGCGATGGCCAGGGCGCTGCGGTCGGCCGCGCCGGCGGGGCGGGCGAGTTCGGCCAGTGCCTTGAAGAAGATGTTGTTGAACGCCTTGACCACGTGCGACTCGGCGAGGTGCCGCTGCACGAGCGCGCTGGACGTCAGCTCACCGGAGTCGAGCTCGGCGATCTTGCCGTCGCGGTCCGGGTAGTAGTTCAGGGTGTCGATCACCGTCTTGCCGGCCAGCTCGGCCGCCGGCAGCTTCGGGTAGGCGTGCAGCGGGATGCTGGCGACCACGATGTCGCCGGCCTTCGCGGCCTCGGCCGGCGTCGCCGCGCGGGCCCGGTCGCCCAGCTCGGCCACCAGGTCGGCCAGCGTCTCCGGGCCGCGCGAGTTGCTGAGCACGACGTCGATGCCGGCGTTGACGGCCAGGCGGGCCACGGTGCCGCCGATCATGCCGGCGCCGATGAATGCGAGTGTCACGATGCCCTCCAAGTGGCAGTCGAATGTCACTTCTTCGGACGCTAGCACAAGTGGCAGACGACTGTCGGTTGCTAGGCTGGGGGTGTGACCGAGCGGACCGTGCGCGCCGACGCCGCGCGCAACAGCGAGCGCATCCTGCGTGCGACGCGGGAGGTGTTCGCCGACCTCGGCCCCGACGTGCCGCTGGAGGAGGTCGCCCGCCGGGCCGGCGTCGGCGTCAGGACGCTCTACCGGCACTTCCCGTCCAAGGACGACCTGCTCCAGGCGGTGATCAACCTCAACGTCGCCGAGGAGCTGACCGCGTTCATCGAGCGGGCCTCGGCCGACGACAACCCGCTGCGGGGCCTCACCAGCCTGTTCGAGGCGACGCTGGACCTGGTCGAACGCGACCGGCACATGGTGACCGCCGTCAACAACTCCAGCGTCGTCACGTGCGAGAGCGCGACCTCGCTCCGGGCGGCGTTGGCCTCCTTGACCGGCCGGGCCCAGGAAGCCGGTCTCGTGCGGGCCGATGTGACGCCGGACGACATCCACCGGCTCCTGACCATGCTGAGCAGCGTCGCCTACGCCGACGACGGCTGGCGCCGCTACGTCGTGCTCGTGTTGGATGCCTTGTCGCCCAACGGAACCACTTCGCTGCCGCCCGCGTCCTCGACCGCCGCCGTCTGCGAGACCTTCGACCTGCGCTGAACCACGGCCAGCAGGGCGCCGACGATCGTGATCAGCGCGCCGACGGCCTCGATCGTGGTGAACGACTCGCCCAGGAACACCACCGAGGAGACGGTCCCGAACACCGGCACGGAGAACATCGCGACGGTGGCCGTAGTGGGCCCGACCACGTGTAGCGCCCGGTGGTAGAACAGATAGGCGATCGCCGTGGGGCCGATGGCCAGGAACGCGGTGATGACCCAAGTGGACGGACGCACGTCGCCCCAGTCCGTTGTGGACAGTGACGGGATTGCCGTCAGCGCCAGGGCCAGCGCGCCCGCGCCGGTGGCGTAGGTGGTGGCGCGCAGCGGTTCCATGCCGCGCAACACCTTCTTGGAGGCGATGCTGTACACGGCCCAGCACGCGGCGGCCAGCAGGTAGAGGACGTCGCCACCCAGACGCGCTCCGGAGACGCCGCCGGCCCCGATGCCGACGAAGAACACGACCGCGCCGGCAACGCCGGTCGCCAGGCCGACGATCCGCGGCGCCGACGCGGTTTCCCGGCCCGAGACCAGCAAGGCGACGGTGGTCAGGATGGGACTGAAGACCGGCACGATGATGCTGCCGTCGATGGCCGGGGCCAGGGTCAGGCCCCAGAAGAAGCAAAAGTTGTAGGCGAAGACGCCGACCAGGCCGACGCCGCCGGCCACCCGCAGATCGCGCCAGGAGAACCGCGTCTTGTCGGGGCGCAGCAACAGCAACAGCACGAGGACCACGGCGGCCCCGCCGAAGCGCAGCATCGCCGCCACCTCGTGCGGCAGTTCGCCCACGACGACCTTCGAGCCGGTGAAGGCCGTGCCGAACAGGACCATGGTGATGAGGAGATAGAGGTACGGCCCGGTGCGCGGCCCGTCGGTGGAGTGGTCGGACATGGCTCATATCGTGCTGCCGGTTCCGGCCGCCGTCTTGTACGTTCCTGACATGGTCGGTGAACCGGAGGTGCGCGCGTGGCGCCCGGAGGTGCCCGGCATCACCGAGGTGTTCCACGCCCACTTCACCAAGCACGCTTACCCGCTGCACACCCATACCGTGTGGACACTGCTCATCCTGGACGACGGCGTCCTGCACTTCGACCTGGACCGGCACGACCACGACACGCTGCGCTCCCAGGTCCTGCTGCTGCCGCCGCACGTGCCCCACGACGGCCGGACCGCCGCGCCCGAGGGCTTCCGGAAGCGGGTCATCTACCTGGCCGAGGACGCGCTGTCCGCCACGCTGATCGGGCCGACCACCGACAGCCCGAACCTGGCCGATCCGTTGCTGCGGGACCGGATCGCCCGTCTGCACGGCGTGCTGGCGCAGCCCGGCGAGTCCTTCGAGGCGGAGAGCCGGCTGGCGTTGATCGTCGACCGCCTCGACACGCGGCTGCGGCGGCAACCGGTGGACCCGGCGCCGATCCGTCGGGGCGTGGCCGACGACCTGCACGACCTTCTGGACGCCCGGCTGGCCAGCGGGCTGACCCTGGACGAGGCGGCCGGGCTGCTGCACAGCCATCCCGCGCACCTGGTCCGGGCCTTCACGCGGCGGTTCGCCATTCCGCCGCACCAGTACATGACCGGCCGGCGGGTGGAGATGGCCCGACAACTGCTGTTGTCCGGGCTGCCGGCCGGGGCGGTCGCGGCCGAGGTCGGGTTCTACGACCAGTCGCACCTGACCCGGCATTTCAAGCGGATGCTCGGCGTGAGCCCGTCGCGTTATGCGGGCGCTACCTCAGGCCGTCGAGCAGCGCGTTGAGGCCGAGCCGCCAGCGGCGGTCGATGGAGTGCCGGGTGCCGAGGCGGTGGGCGCTCTCGGCCTTGGCCATTCCCTCGGCGTAGACGAACAGCACAAGGGCGATGTCGACGGGATCGCCGTTGAGCAGGCCGCCGTCGACCGCGTCGCGGACGCGGCGGGTGAAGATCTTGCGGACCCGCACGCCGGCCTTGGTCTCCTCGGCCGTGGGGTCGAAGTCGGCGAAGGGCCGGGCGAACATGATCTCGGCCAGCACCGGGTTGCTGACGATGAAGTAACGGAACGCGTCGGCCAGTTCCCGGACGGCGTCAAGGGGCTCCGGCGTCTCGGGCAGGGCGGCCAGCTCGTCGGCCAGCAGGTGGAAGCCGTGGAAGAAGACCTCGCGCACGATGCCGGCCTTGTCGCCGAAGACCTCGTAGATCGCCGGCAGGGAGGCGTTGGCCCGGCCGGCCACGGCCCGGGTGGTCAGGCCCGCGACGCCGTCCTCGGCCAGCACGGCCAGGGCGCCGGCCAGGCCGCGTTCGCGGAGGTCTTCGGTGCGCTGCTTTACCCGGGGCACGTGGCCGATCTTAGCAGGCTCGTTACGTAACGACGTTAGAACGTCTCGTATCGACGTTACGGAACAACGATACGGTACAGTGGCCGGGTGACCGCCACCGTTGTTGAGCTGCTGCGTGAGCGCAAGCGGCAGGGGAGTGTGCCCGGGCAGCGTCGTGACGACGCGCGACTCGTGCTGTTGGTCGAGGGCGGCAGCTCTCGCGGCGCTTATTCGAGCGGCATGACCATCGCCATCGAACGACTCGGCCTGCTGCCGGCGTTCGACGCGGTGTACGGCAGCTCCGCCGGGTCGCTGAACGCCGCCTGGCTGCTGTGCGGCCGCGCCGAGAAGACCCAGCACGCCTGGTGGGACCCGGAGATCATGGGCGCCACCATCAACCCGCGCCGGGTCCTGCGTGGACAACCCGTCGTGGACACGGGCTATCTCGTGAACACCGTCTACACGTCGGTCATGCCGATGGGCTTCCGCGAGGTGCTGGACAACCCCGTCGAGTTTCATCCCATGGCCACCGACGCCCGCACCGGCCAGCCGGTCGACCTGCACGACCAGATCCATGACCAGGCCAGCCTCCAGGCGGCGCTGCGGGCTTCGACCGCGATGCCCTTCCTGGCCGGCGATCCGGTCGAGATCGGTGGGCGATCGCTGGTCGACGCCGGCGTGAGCGAGGGCGTGCCGATACGGACGGCGTTGGCCCAGGGCGCCACCCATATCGTCGCCCTGCGGACCCGCCGCGCCGACGAGCCCGCGCTGGCTCCTTCCCGAGGCGAACGGCTCCTGCTGTCGCGGTGGTTCGCCCGCCACGCGCCGGGGTGCGTAGAACCGTGGCTGCACCGGGCGGAGATCCGTGCGCAAGAAGAGCGCCTGCTGGAGTCGCATCCGGCCGCTGTGTCGATCCGCCCGCCGCTGGGGAGCCCGACGGTCGGCCGTACCGAACGCCGGGCTCCGGTGCTTCGCTCCGTTGTGGACACCGGCCGGGAGGCGGCGATGGATGTGCTGGAAGAACCCGTGTGAGGCCCTTACAGGCGATCGGCGTCCATCACGGCCTTGGCGAAGTCCTGCGGGGCCTCCTGTGGCACGTTGTGGCCGATGCCCCGGAAGATCCGGGTGCTCGTAGCGGCCGGTGAACTTGTTCCGGTACGCCTTGCCTTCGATGGCCGCGCCGTCGAAGTCGGAGCCGATGGTGATCGCCGGCACGGTGATGGGCGGGGCGGCCTGGAGCTTCTGCTCGATGGCGTCGTACTGGGCCTCGCCCGGGGCCAGGCTGAGCATCCAGCGGTAGTTGTGGATGACGATCGCCACGTGGTCGGGGTTGGTGAAGGACTTCGCGCTGCGGTCGTAGGTGGCGTCGGAGAACTTCCAGCCGGGCGAGGCGGTCTGCCAGATGAGCTTGTTGAAGTCGTGGACGTGCTGCCGGTAGCCGGCTTCGCCGCGGTCGGTGGCGAAGTAGTACTGGTACCACCAGCCCCGCTCGGCCGCCGGGGCCAGGGGCTGTTGCTGGGCCTTGAGATTGTTGAGCAGGTAGCCGCTGACCATGGCGGCGGCCTTGACCCGCTCGGGCCACAGTGCGGCGACGCTCGTGACGGTCCGGCCTCCCCAGTCGTAGGCGCCGAGGACGGCCTTGTCGATGTGCAGGGCGTCCATAAGCGCCACGAGGTCGGCCGGTGGTGGCCTGCTGTCCATTGCGGACGGTGTCGGGGGACAGGAACGTTGTGGTGCCATAGCCGCGCAGGTACGGGATGATGACGCGGTAGCCCGCGGCGGCGAGGATCGGGGCGACGTCGACGTAGGCGAAGATGTCGTACGGCCAGCCGTGCAGCAGGATGACCGGCTGGCCATTGCCGGGCCGTCCTCGGCGTAGCCGATGTCCAGCGGGCCGGCCTTGACCTGTTTGAGCGAGGCGAAAGAGGTGTGCCCGGGCGTGCTCGCGGCGGAGACGGGTGCGGCCGCCTTGCCCGTCGAGCAGCCGGCGATCGACGCCGTGGCCACGACTCCGGCGAAGCCTTGGGTGAACTGTCCCCTGGTGAGCATGCGGAACTTCTGTCGAGGACAACGATCGGTGCGTGGTCGACGCTAACCGCGGTCGACCGGATCGGGCGACTGGGTGATGACTGGGTGCGATCGACGAGGCCGCGGCCGACCTGGAACGCTCGGTGGCCGTCGCCCGCGAGAACGGTTTCGTCAGCGAGGAGGCCAACGCCGTCGGCCAGTTGGCCTGGATCGACCGCAGGCGGGGCAAGCTGGAGCACACGATCGAGCGCTTCGAATGGGTCGTGGACACCGCCGGTCGCATCGGCAACGTGCAGCTGGCGGCGCAGTACCTGGTGGAAATGGCCGAATGCCACCGGGAACGCGACGACGTCGGGCGGGCCCGCGCCGCCTGGTCGCGCGCGCTCCTGTTCTACAGCGGCCGGCCCCGTGGCCGGGTCATCGAACGCATCGAGGAAGGCCTTGCCAGCCTGGCCTAGCGGATGCGGAAGCGCCGCATCATCTTCAGCCCGGACAGCATGCTCGTGACGTACTTGTCGGGATCCTGGCCCGGGCGTGGGCCCATCACCTGCTTCTTCAGCACGGCCATGTTCTGCACATCGGTGTACTTGAGCAGGCCCTGGTCACCGTGCCGGGCGCCGACGCCGGAGTTCTTGAAGCCGCCGGACGGAGTGCCCTTGGCGGCGTAGGCCGTGGCCAGGATGTCGTTGATGTTGACGTTGCCGGACTCGATGCGCGCGGCCACCGCCCGGGCGGCGGTGATGTCGCTGCCCCACACCGAGGCGTTGAGGCCGTAGTCGGTGTCGTTGGCCAGCTCGACGGCTTCGTCGACCGTGCGGTACTTGTGCAGCGCCACGACGGGGCCGAAGGTTTCGGTGACGCCGCAGAGCATGTCCTTGGTGACGCCTTCGAGGATCGTCGGCTCGAAGAACGCGGGCCCGAGATCGGGGCGGGGCCTGCCGCCGCACAACACGGTGGCGCCCTTGGCCACGGCATCGTCCACATGGGACTTGACCCGCCGCATGTGGTCCACGGAGACCAGGGATCCCATCTCCGGCCCGAACTCGTAGGCGGCCCGGACGTCCAGGTCCCGCGTCTTGCGGAGATAGGCCGTCTTGAACTCGTCGTAGCGGGACTCCGGCAGGTAGATCCGCTCGATGTGCATGCAGATCTGGCCGGTGTTGCCGAAGGCACCGAAGATGGCTCCCTGCACCGCTTCCGGCATGTCGGCGTCGGCCAGCACGATCATCGGGTTCTTGCCGCCGAGCTCCAGGCAGCAGCCGATGAGGTTGCGGCCGGCCCGCTCGCCGATCACCTTGCCGGTGGCGGTCGACCCCGTGAACATCACGTAGTCGGCGTTGTCGATCAGGGTCGGGCCGACGTCCGGGCCCTCGCCGCAGACCACCTGGAACAGGCCTTCCGGCAGGCCGGCCTCCTCCAGCATCTGCACGCCGTACAGCGGCGAGAGCGCCGTCTTGTTGTCGGGCTTGAGCACCACGCCGTTGCCGGCCATCAGCGCCGGGATCGCGTCGGAAATGCCGGTGGCGAACGGGAAGTTCCAGGGCGCGATGATGCCGACGACGCCCTTGGGCTGGCGGATCTCGGTCGAGGACGTCAGCATCGGCACCGGCCCGCCGCGCCGGGTCGGCGCCAGCAGCTTGGCCGCCCGCTTCAGGTAGTGGCTCATGACCATCGGCGGGTCGCACGACTCCTCGATCGCCATCAGCCGGTTCTTGCCGCTCTCGACCTGGATGAGATCGGTGACCGTGCGGGCGTTGTCCACGAAGATCGTGTGCGCCCGCTTGAACACCGCCAGCCGTTCCCGGACCGGTGTGGCGGCCCACTTCCGTTGCGCCGCACGGGACTTGACGAAGGCCCGCTCGATGTCGTCCGGAGTGGACTGTGGCAGCTCGACCAGCAGCTGCCCGGTGTAGACCTCGGTGAGGTGCCATGGGCTGCCGCCCGGCACCCGGGCGACGAGTTGCCGGAGGAAGGCGTCGGTGGTGGAGGCCGGGCGGGTGAGCTGGACCGGGGTGAGGGTCATGATCCGCTCCCGAGGACGAGGGCCGCGCCCATCTCGCCGATCATGATGCAGGGCGCGTTGGTGTTGCCGCCGGTGACCGACGGCATGATCGAGGCGTCGCACACCCGCAGCCCGTCGACCCCGCGGACCTTGAGCTCCGGGGTCACGACCGCTAGCTCGTCCACGCCCATACGACACGTGCCGACGCCGTGGTAGACCGAGGTCGCGCGGTTGAGGATCGCGTCGCGAAGCTCCTGGCCCTGGAGTTTGGTGCCGGGGTGGATCTCCTCCTTGACCGCGCCCTTGAACGCCGGCGAGGCCATGATCTCCCGCACCATCTCGCTGCCCTCAGCCAGCACGTCGAGATCGCCCTGATCGGCCAGGTACTGGAAGTCGATCAGCGGCGTGGCCGTCGGATCGGCCGAGGCCAGCCGGAGCGTGCCGCGGCTGCGGGGGTAGATCAGCGTGGTCAGCACGGTCAGCGCCGGCCGCTTGTCGACGTCGTGGCGGATCGGCGCGTCCTGGTTCGGCGACACGTAGGCCCATGGCAGGACCTGGAGTTGCAGATCGGGAATGCCGTCGGCCTGGGACGTCTTGAGGAACGCCACCGCCTCGAAGACGGTGTTGGCCAGGAAGCTCTTGCCCGGCCGCAGCATCTCCTGCAGCAGGCCGCGCGCGTAGTACGAGCCGGTGCCCCGGTTGCGGCTGGAGGACACGTTGAAGGTCAGGGCGTGGAACATGTGGTCGTGCAGGTTGTCGCCGACCGGCAGGTCGGCCAGCACGGTGATGCCGTGCTCCTTGAGGTGGTCGGCGTGGCCGATGCCCGACAGCATCAGCAGCTGCGCGGAGCCGACGAAGCCGGCGGCGAGGATGACCTCCTTGCCGGCGCGGACCGTGCGCCGCGTGCCGTCGGCGTCGGTGACCTCGACGCCGACCGCCCGGCCGTTCTCGATGATCACCTTGCGCACCAGCACCCGCGACTGGAGTTCCAGCGTCGCCGGGGCGAGGTGGTGCAGGTAGCCGCGGGAGGCGCTGTAGCGCAGGCCGTCGGCGGCGTTCTGCTGCATCCGGCTGACGCCTTCTTGCGACTCGGCGTTGTAGTCGTCGAGGATCGGGCAGCCCAGCGCGTCCGCGGTGGCCTCGACGAACTGGAGCGAGGCCTCCTGCGGGGTGCTGCTGCGGGTGATCCGGATCGGTCCGCCGGCGCCCCGGAACGCGTTCTCGCCGTCCTCGAAGTCCTCCATGCGCTTGTAGGCGCCGTTGACGCTGTCGGCGTCCCACCCGGTGTTGCCCTCGGCCGCCCAGGAGTCGAAGTTGGCGCGGTTGCCCCGGACGTAGACCATGCCGTTGATCGAGCTGGAGCCGCCCACCACCTTGCCGCGGGGCACCGGCATCCGCCGATCGAGAACGTGTTTCTGCGGCACGGAGTAGTAGCCCCAGTCCACGATGCTCTTGAGCTGCGGCACGGCGTGCATCGGGCCGACCAGCCCCGGCTTGCGGACCAGCAGCTGCTCGTCGCTCTTGCCCGCTTCCAGCACGATCACGCTGGCCCCGGACTGGGCCAGCCGGCCGGCGATCGCCGCCCCCGAGCTGCCCGACCCGACCACCACGTAGTCGGCCTCGACCCCGCGCGCCTTCTTCGCCATCAGCCGCTCCTAGCCCGCCGCCCAAAACTGGAACGTGTTCTAGTTCAACGGCCACCGTATTGCGTCGCCCCCTGTTCCGCAACGGTCAGCCCGAAACCCCTGCGAGTCCCGCCCAGCGTCATGCCGAAACACGGGAACGGGCAGAACCGAGACTGGAGGCTCAGTTCTGCCCGAAACCGTATTTCGGTGTGCCGGAGCGCGTGACTCGCGGAGGGTTAGGGGGTGACCTCCAGGTAGTCGAGGTTGGGGGTGCCGCCGGTGTTGGTGGAGGTGAGGCGGAGGGTGTTGGGTCCGGCGGCGAGGGGGACGGTGACGGTGGCGTCGGTCCAGGCCTCCCACGAAGCGGTGGGGGAGAAGGCCAAGGTGCCGGCGGCGGCGCCGTTGACGGTGAGCGCCGCGGAGCGGTCGGTGGTGGTTCCGTTGGCGTAGCGGAACTTCACGGTGCCGGGGCCTTGCACCCCGGACCACTCGACGTACGAGCCGGTGGCGTTGGTGGTGTTGCAGAAGCCGGTGCCGGAGAAGCCGGCGTGGTCGGAGTCGACGGTGCCCTGGCAGGTGCCGGCCTCCGCCTCGTACCGAGTGCCCTGCGGCGGCGGCGTGGCAGAGCCGGCGTAGGCCGAGCCGAGCCAGGAGTCGTCGATCCGCAGCAGCTTGTAGTGGGTGGAGTCGCTGGACGCGGCCCAGGTGCTGTCCACCTCAAGCCGCACGAAACGGGTGTCGTGGGCCGGCAGGTCGATGAACTGCACGCCGCGGTGGCTGGGCAGGGTGCCGCTCGTGACTGGGCTGCCCCAGTCGGTGCCGTTGGCCGACACGTAGACCTTGTAGTCACGGATGCGGGCCGACTGCTCGGTGCTGGACCGCGCGTAGCTGACCGAGTCCTCGCGCTGGTTGAGTCCGAGGTACTGGACGTGCTTGGCGGAGCCGAGGTCGTAGGTGAGCGACACCGGCAGGGTCTTCTTGTTGTCCCAGTACGTCAGGTAGCTGCCGTCGGCCGCGGCGGAGGCGGGGTGACCGCTGGCCGAGGCGGACGCGCTCATGGTGTACGACCCGGCGGGGTAGATGCCGGTGCGGCCATGGGTTTCCACCTGGAACACGGTGTCGTACTTGTCCCAGCCGGACAGCCCGGTCAACGTCAGGCTGCCGTTGGCCTGGCTGAAGCCGACCGCCGCCCCGGTGCGGAAGTTGGTCACCTTGGTGACCTGGTACCCGTTGTCCCGCAGGCGAAGCGTGCTACCGGACGGCTTGGTCAGCACGTGGATGAACTGCTGGTCCGGGTTGGTCTTGCTGATCGTGGTGACGCCGTGGGAGCCGTCGTTCCAGAACCCGGGTTGCAGCCCGCCGTTGAGGTAGCCGCCGCCCTCGGTGCCGTTGACGGAGCCCCAGATCTGGTCCAGGTAGCCGTTCAGGAAGTTGTTGTAGTCGACCTGGTGACTCGGGAACTTCCCGTTGACCATGGCCGTCTCGTCCATCAGCGACTTGATCGACGAGCCCGCGTTGGCGATGTACCGTCCTACGTTGAGACCCGCGTCCACAGTGGAATCCGTGCCGGTGTACCACCAGGCGCCGGTGTCGGGCAGCTTGTAGTCGGCCTCGACCAGCCGCGGCGCCGCGGTCCACACCGCCTGCGGGTAGTCGTAGGCCGGGGTCATGCCGGTCTTCTGCTCGTTGCTGACCATGTCCATGATCGGCGTGTCTTCGTTGTTGTTGCTCAGTGTGTAGTTCGGCCGCTTGGCCCGGATCTGCTCGTACAGGTTGTGGCTGAGCCAGTAGTCGTTGTCGTTGTCGATCCAGAACCCGCCGAGGTCCGGGTACTTGTCCATGACCTCGAGGAAGTTGTCGTAGCTGAACTCGCCGAACCCGTCGCGCGTGGTGAGGTTGACGGTGTGCCCGGCGTAGGTGGAAAACCCTTTGGAGTCCAGCCAGCTCTTGCCGGACGGCAGGCCGTCGGCGTTCCACTGTGGATCGTCGGTCATGTACAGGATGGTCCGCATGCCGGCCTTCTTGGTGGCGGCGATCAGCTCACCGAGGAAGTCGCGGCTGGTGTGGCAGCTGCCCGGGATCTTCGACGGCCACGGCCGCGCGTAGCCCAGCCGGCTGTGGAACGTCGCCAGCACGATGTACTGGGCGTGCAGCTTCTTGGCCTCGTTCACCCAGTAGTCGGCCGTCCAGCCGCCCT
>NZ_KK037166.1:1015901-1019263 GCF_000568255.1 Kutzneria sp. 744 | reverse complement strand
CCCCGTAGGCGAGCAGTCGCTTGCCCCAACCTGTACGCATGGCTTCCTTCTCGTCGCAGGGACGCGGCGATCGGGTGATCGCCGCCGTCGATAACGGAGTCGACTGCGCTACCGACGGCCACCTGCGGCGGGAGGATGGCCTACACATCGGATGTATGACGAGATGAAACGGCATACAACCGGGGGCAGGCTATGAAAGACCCGACGTTCATGTCAATCGCCCGAGCGCGGGGAACCCGGCATCACCGGGCTGAGCCGGGCGAAACCCTCCTGGCGCTGATAGGCGAAGTGCGGGTACGGGGCGGTGCGCTCGCCGGCCTTGTCCAGGCGGGCGACCTGCCCGTCGGTCAGCCGCCAGCCGATCGCGCCGAGGTTCTGTCGCAGCTGCCGCTCGTCGCGGGCGCCGATGATCACCGACGCGACGGTCGGCCGGGTGAGCAGCCAGTTGAGGGCGATCTGCGGCAACGCCCGACCGGTCTCGGCGGCGATCTCGTCCAGCACGTCCACCACGGCGTACAGCACCTCGTCGTCGACCGGCGGCCCGAAGCCGGCGGTGGCGTGCAGGCGGCTCTGCTCGGGCAGCGGCTGCCCGCGGCGCACCCGGCCGGTGAGCCGACCCCAGCCGAGAGGGCTCCACACCAGCGCTCCGACGCCCTGGTCCCGTCCCAGCGGCATGAGCTCCCACTCGTAGTCGCGCCCGACGAGCGAGTAGTAGACCTGGTGGGCGACGTAGCGCGGATGGTGGTGCTGGTCGGCCAGGGCCAACGACTTCATCAGCTGCCAGCCGGCGAAGTTGGACACGCCGAGGTAGCGGATCTTGCCGGCGCGCACCAGGTCGTGCAGCGCGTCGAGAACCTCTTCGATCGGTGTGCCGGCGTCGAAGGCGTGCAGTTGGAACAGGTCGATGTAGTCGGTGTCCAGCCGCCGCAGCGCCGACTCGACGGCGCGGATGAGCCGCGAGCGAGACGAGCCGGCGTCATTCGGCCCGTCACCGGTGGGCAGGCTGGCCTTGGTGGACAACAACACCGCGTCCCGTCGACCCCGCACGGCCGCGCCGAGCACCTCCTCGGAGGCGCCGTCGGAGTACACGTCGGCGGTGTCGAACAGGGTGACGCCGGCCTCCAGGCAGATGTCCACCAGCCGCCGGGCGGTCCGGGCGTCGGCGTCGCCCCACGCCCCGAACAGCGGTCCGCGACCGCCGAACGTGCCGGCCCCGAAACTCAGCGCCGGCACGTGCAGTCCCGACGCGCCGAGCCTGCGGTACTCCATGAAACCCACCCCTAACGGTACGGTGATCCCGTTAGCAACGTAGCACGTTAAGGGGACGGGAGTACCGTTATGGTGGCCAGTCGGCCCGGCGGCCGGACCGCGAGGGTACGCGCCGACGTGCTCCGCGCGGCCGGGGATCTGCTGGCGGAGCAGGGCTTTGCTCAGCTGGACCTGGGCGAGGTGGCGCGGCGGGCCGAGGTGGGGCGGACCACCGTGTACCGCCGCTGGGGCACGGCCATTGCGCTCGTCACGGACCTGCTGATCGACATGGCGGAGCAGTCCCTGCCCCGGTCGCGGACCGGGGACCTCGATCAGGACCTTCGGGCCAACGCGCGGCTGGTGCAGCGCACGCTGGCCGATCCACGCCAGGGGCCGCTGTTCAAGGCGATCATCGCGGGCGCGACCTGGGACGAAGGGGCGGCGACGGCGCTGCGGACCTTCTATCGAACGCGCGTGGGGGAATGGTCGCCGTGTGTGGCGGAGGCGGTCGAGCGGGGCGAGCTGCCGGCGGGGACCGACCCGGCCGCGGTGATCCAGGCGGTGTCGGCGCCGCTGTACTACGACCTGCTGATCACCGGCCGGGTGCCGGACGAGCCGGCGGCCGACCGGGCCGCGAACGCGGCGGCGCTGGCCGCGAGGGCCGGGGCGTTCGTTGACTTGGCGGGACATGCAGTCGAGACCTCCGACATCGAAAGGCCGGCATGACTATCCGACACGTCGCCGCACTGGCCGCGGCCCTGCTGGTGGCCACCGCATGCTCGGGCAACACCAGCAGCGGGCCGGCGCCGACGGCGGCGGCTTCGACGGGCCTGGTGGCGGTGGCGCTGACGGTGCCGACGGGCATGGGCGCGGCGCCGTTCGACGTTGACCGGCAGGTCGTCATCCCGAGTGGCTGGAAGATGTCGGTGTTCGCCCGGGTCCCCTCGGCCCGCCTGGCGGTGTGGGCGCCGGACAAGACGCTGCTGGTGTCTGTGCCCGAGAACGGCACAGTCGTGCGACTTGTGCCGGACGGGACGGGCAAGGCGACCGAGTCGGTGCTGCTGAAGGGGATGAACCAGCCGCACGGCCTGACGTTCGCCGGCTCGACGCTGTTCGTGGCGCAGAGCGACCGGGTGGACAAGTTCGCTTACGCGGACGGCAAAGCGACGGATCCCCGGCCGGTCGTGACCGGTCTGCCGGACGCGCGGAGCCCCGAGCTGGGCGGCCAGTACGCGCACGCGTTGAAGAGCGTGGCGGTGGGGCAGGACGGCTCGGTGTACGTGTCGGTCGGCTCCACCGGCAACGTCACCCCGGCGGACCTCAAGGCCAACCCGCCGCGGGCCTCGATCCTGCGCGTGCCGCCGGGCGGAGGTCCGGCGAAGCCGTTCGCGGTGGGTGTCCGCAACGGCACGGGCCTGGCCATCGCCCCTGACGGCGCGGTGTGGACGGCCGTGAACAACCGCGACAACGTGCAGTACCCGTTCGACCGTCCCTACGGCGACGCCTCGGGCTCGTCCAAGGGACAGGTGATCCCCGACTACGTGCGTGATCACCCCATCGAGCCGCTGGCCAAGCTGACCAGCGGCCGCAACCTCGGCTGGCCGTACTGCAACCCGGACGCCGACACCGATCCCGGCGTCAAGGGCAGCACCCAGGACCTGTCGAACGTCGGCTTCAACACCGACGTGGAGACCAATGCCGACGGCCACCAGCTCGACTGCGCGAAGCTGCCCAAGGTCGAGCAGTCCCTCGGCGCTCACTCCGCGCCGCTCGGCCTGTCCTTCGTCGACGGCGGCCTGCCCGGCGACTACGCCCACGGCGCACTCGTCGGCGTGCACGGGTCGTGGAACGCGCAGCCGCCCCGCGCGCCCGAGGTGTCGTTCTTCCCGTGGGCCAACGGCGATCTGGGCAAGCAGCAGACCCTGGTCGGCGGCTTCCAGGCCACCGACGGGTCGCGCTGGGGCCGGCCCGTCGGCGCGGTCATCGGCCCCGACCACGCCGTCTACATCACCGACGACCAGGCCGGCGCCGTGTACCGACTGGTGGCGCCGGGCAACTGATCACTTCTTGCGCAGGCGCTTGAGCGCGTCCTTCGCCCGCTGCTGGTTCCTGGG
>NZ_KK037166.1:1011085-1015801 GCF_000568255.1 Kutzneria sp. 744 | reverse complement strand
CCGTCGCCGACCCGGACAGCGTCGAGGACAAGCGGCGCTTCTTCCGCACCGGGCCCGGGGAGTACGGCGAGGGCGACCGGTTCCTCGGCGTCTCCGTGCCCGACCAGCGCCGCGTCGCCCGACGGTTCAAGTCCTTGGCCCTCAACGAGATCCGCACGCTGCTGGTCACCGGCGCGCACGAGGAGCGGTTGACGGCGCTGCTCATCCTCGTGCTGAAGTTCGCCAAGGCCGATGAGGCCGTCCGATCCCAGATCGTGGACCTCTACCTGGCCAACACCGCCTCGGTGAACAACTGGGACCTCGTCGACTCCTCGGCCTTCCAGCTGCTGGGGGAGTGGCTGGCGGACCGGGACCGTGCGGTGCTGGACCGGCTGGCCGGCTCGCAATCCTTGTGGGAGCGGCGAATCGCCATCATCGCCACGTTCGCCTTCATCCGACGCGGCGACCACGAGTGGACCCTGCGCATCGCCACCACGCTGGTCGGCGACCGTCACGACCTGATCCACAAGGCCGTCGGCTGGATGCTGCGCGAGGTCGGCAACCGGGATCGCGAGGCCGAGGTGCGGTGGCTGATCCGGCACCAGCGGACCATGCCGCGCACCATGCTCCGCTACGCCATCGAGAAGTTCCCGGCGGACGAGCGCCGCGCCTTCCTGGCCGGCACAGGCGCGGGCCCCGGCGGGTGATGCCCGCCGGGGCCCGGTGTCGCGTAAGGGAACTACGACGCGGTGATGGCGTCCCGTACCGCGACGAACGCCTCGTACTCCGCCTTCTGGTCGACCGGCAACTGGTAGGCGGCGGCCATCAGCTTCGGCACGGACGGCAGCACGGAGAGCTTGAACGTCTGGCCGTCGGTCGTCTTGATGACCGTGCGGCCCTGTAGGTCGCGGCGCTTCACCGAGGCGCGATTGGCGTCGGTGACGGTCAGCGGCGCGCCCGCGCTGATGACGCCCTTGTTCTCGTCGAGCGGCACGATGACCAGCTCGGTTCGCCCCGGCTTGAAGCCGACGGCGAAGTTGCTGACGGTGGTCGTGCGGAACACGATGTAGTTCTTCTGCTTCATCTCCGAGGCGTACACCTTGGTGTAGCTCGCCCCGTCGGCGACCACCGACTCGAAGGCCGCGTGGATGGCGGCCTTCAGCTCTTCCTTGCTCGGCACTGCAACTCCATTCCCTGGCTGCGGCCGGACCACCGCGGTGAACGGTGTTCTCGGCCCCGCTATGAAACTCAGTGCGCGCGCCGGCGCTCAAGGCGTTCGAGGGCAACGACTCCAGGCGAAAGTCGTCGCGGCGGCCGGGGCGATGTGGGTAATTCGGCCGTCGTGGAAAACGCTTACCACGGCCGGTGAGCGAGGCCAAGGTGCTGGCCGGCGGGCAGAGCCTGATGCCGATGCTCAACTTCCGTCTCGCGCGCATCGAGCACCTGGTCGACATCAACCGGCTCGGGTCGCAGTGGGCCACGCGTGCTGGCGATACCCGCCCGCAGGTTCGGGCCGGTGACGTACCTGGCGAAGTTCGTCCGGGACCCGATCATCTGCGGCGTGCTGATCCTCATCCTGGCGACCCAGCTGACCAGCACGGCACTGCCGAACTGGCTGGGCGCGCCGAACAGCCCCGGCTTTCCTTGGGTGAACGTGCTGGCCGGAGCGGTGGCGGCGGCGCTGGTCATCGCCTTGACGTTGCTGCCCAAGGGAACCCTGCTGCGACGGGGAGCGGTGCTGGCGGCGGTGATCGCCGGCACGGTGGTGTACGCCCTGCTGGCCCCGACCAACTTCGCGGCGGTGGGGGAGAACCTCGGGTTCACGGTGCCGAAGCCGTTCCCGTTCGGATTCGCCGTCAATGGCGAGCTGGTGCTGGTCTTTTTCATCACGCTGTTCCCGGCCGTGGCGGAAAGCATTGCCACCTATGACATCGTCGCCGGCTGGGGCGGCCAGGAGCTGTCCGGGCAGCGGGTGGCCCAGGGCGTGTTCGGCGAGGTCCTCGGCAGCACCGTCCGCGCGGTCTTCGGCGGAATGTCCACATTGGCCTATCCCGACAACATCGGCCTGCTCCGGGTGACCAAGGTCGGCTCCCGCTACGTCACCCTGGCCACCGGCATCATCCTCCTGGTGCTGGGCGGCCTCGGGCCCTTCGACCGCCTCCTGCAGGCCATTCCCCTGCCGGTGCTGGCCGCCGCCGGCACCGTCCTTTTCGGAGTCCTGTTCGCCAGCGCCATCGACGTGCTGTCCGGCGTGCACTGGTCCCGTGACAACCTGATGCTGGTCGGCTTCCCGTTCATCACGGCCATCGGCGGCCTGTTCGTGCCGGCGGCAACCCTCAAGGCCATGCCGCCGGTGGTGCAGCTCGTCCTGGGCCAGCCGCTGATCCTCGGCACGGTCCTGCTGGTGGTGCTGAAGCTCGCCTTCGGCCTTCGACGATCCTGAGGTTGGTGTCCGGTCCCGCCGGACACAGCCCGGGTGTCGGGCCGCCGCGGTTCGCCGCTTCCTCGCCGAGTCGGTGTCGCTGCGCCGGGCCGAACTGCCGGCACGATCGGGTGGGATTGGGCCGTTCGGGGAGCTCGGTTTGTGAGCAGGCGACGGAATGCCCCTAAATTGACGGCATGACGCCACAGCGCCCCCTCGGCTCGGGCTTCGGCTGCGCCTCCACGGCCGACGACGTGATCAAGGGCATCGACCTGACCGGCCGGACCGCCATCGTGACCGGCGGATATTCCGGCATCGGCACGGAAACCGCGCGGGCCCTGCGCGCGGCGGGCGCGGAAGTGATTGTTCCTACACGCAATCACGCCAAGGCGGCGGAGGCGTTGGCCGGCATCGACGGGATCCAGATCGCGACCGTGGACCTGCTCGACCCGGCCTCCGTCGACGCGTTCGCCCAGGCCTTCCTGGCCTCCGGCCGTCCGCTGCACATCCTGGTCAACAGCGCCGGCATCATGGCCAACCCGCTGACCCGCGACGCCCGTGGCTACGAGTCGCAGTTCGCCACCAACCACCTCGGCCACTTCCAGCTGGCCACCGCGCTGTGGCCGGCGCTGCGACGGGCCGGCGGTGCCCGCGAGGTGTCGGTCTCCTCGTGGGTTTTTTTTGTTTCTCCGACATCCACTTTCGACGACCCGAACTTCGAGCGCCGCGAGTACCAGCCGTTTCTCGGCCTACGGCCAGTCCAAGACCGCCAACATCCTGTTCGCCGTGCACGCCGACGCCCGCGGCCGCGAGGACGGCATCCGGGCGTTCTCGCTGCACCCCGGCGGCATCAAGAACACCGGACTGGACAAGCATGTCTCCGACGACATGCTGCGGGCCGGCGGCATCATCGACGACAGCGGCGAGGCCGTCATCCGCCCCGAGCACGGCATGAAGACCTGTGAGCAGGGGGCGGCGACCAGCGTGTGGTGTGCGGTCAGCCCGCAGCTCGACGGGCTCGGCGGCGTCTACTGCGAGGACGTGGAGATCGCCGAGCTCGCGCCGGCCGACCAGGCCGACAGCATCGGCCTGTCCGACGCCCACACCAAGCGGGGCGTCATGCCGTTCGCCGTCGACCCCGAGTCGGCCGAGCGCCTGTGGAAGCTGAGCGAGACCCTGGTGTGAGCTAGTCCCGTCTTCCGCACATGGACACAGGTGAGTTGATCACGCGGGCCGGTGTCCGCTCGGTCAAGGGCTCTGCCAGGGTGTTCAGTCGTGGATCAACGTGCACGACGACGGGCTCGCTATGTCGCGGCGAGTGTGGAGAAAACACTGGGCGCGCTGCCGGTGATCGCCGATTACTGTCGCCGTCTGGACCTGGCCGGGATCATCGACCGCGCCTGCCCGGTGCGTGATCTCGCACTCCTGACCCACGGACAGGTGATCGAAGCGCTGGTCGCGAACCGACTGACCTCACCAGCACCACTGGTCCGGGTGACCGACTGGGCCCGCGAGCACGCGGTCGAGGAGGTCTTCGGCATCGAGCCCACGCTGCTCAACGACGACCGGATCGGCCGGGCGTTGGACGCGATCGCCCCCGAACTCGATCACATCGTCGGGTCCGTTGGCGCACAAGCGATCTCGATGTTCGGGCTGGACACATCCCGGCTTCATTGGGACATGACCTCGATCTCGCTGTACGGCGCCTACGACCAGGCCGACACCGACCACCCGGCGCCGAAGTTCGGGCACCCCAAAGACCGCCGCCCCGACCTGAAGCAGATCCAGGCCGGGCTGGCGGTCACCGGCGATGGTGGTGTGCCGGTGTTCCACCGGGCCTACGACGGTGGCGCGGGCGAAGTCGCCCAGGTGGTGGGCGCGATGAGCGCGCTGCAGACTATGGCCAGACCCCGAGAGTTCCTGCTGGTCGGGGACTCCAAGCTGGTGTCCTACGCCAATGTCTCGGCGATGATCGCCTCCGGTGTCGGGTTCGTCGCGCCCGCGTCGAAGGCCTACACGCCGGCCGCGACGCTGGCCGCGCTGGACCTCGACTCGGCCGCCGAGGTGGACTACGTCGCCGAACGGGACGCGGGCAAACCAGCCGCCGACCGTGGCCGCTGGCGAGTCACCGAGGACACGATGACGCTGGCGGGCAAACGCAAGCGTGACCCGGTGCTCACGCTGCGGCGGGTGTTCGTGCACTCCACCGCCCGAGCCCGCGCCGCGGCCACCGCGCGGGCCCGCAAACTCGACCGTGCTCGCGACGATCTGGACCGGCTGGTCCGGGGCCTGGGCTCCCGGCATTACCCCGACGA
>NZ_KK037166.1:980314-1010985 GCF_000568255.1 Kutzneria sp. 744 | reverse complement strand
TACGCGCTGCTGACAACCTGCCCGCGACGTCGACCCGGCCGAGATCCTGATCCGCTACAAAGGCCAGGAGGTTGTGGAACGCCGCTACGGCGCCGTCAAAGGCCCCCTGGCAGTGGCACCGCTGTTCGTGAAGAACAACCGGCGCATCGCTGCCCTGATCACCGTGATCTGCCTGGCACTGCTGATCTTCTGTCTGATCGAACGTCAAGTCCGGCAGGCGATCGCCCCGCACATCACGCTCGACGGCCTCTACGCGGGCAGACCCGCCAAGCCCACCGGGCGGCTGATTTTCGAAGCGCTCGCCCGGCTTCGCCTGATTCCCGCTGTCAACGGGCAACCACCAGGGATTCCGCAACCACCCCCGCTACAAGCCAGGCTCCTGGACCTACTCGGTGTCGACCCCACCCAGCCGAGATGATCAAATAACATCCCACTCGACGATCATCCCGAGTTGATCAATCCTCACGTGCGGAATACCCGGCTAGTGGCCGGTCTCCGTGGGCAGCCCGGCCCCCACCCAGTCCTCGATGCCCTCGCGGTACTTGTACACGCTCGCGTAGCCGAGGTTGAGCAGCTCGGCCCCGACGAGCTCGCTGTTGCGGCACGGCACGTTGGCGCAGTACACCACGACCGTCGCCTCGCGGTCGGGCAGCACCTCGGGGGCGTGGAACCGGGTGAACTCGGCGGCGTTCTCATACGGGAAGCCGGGGATGTTCACCGCAGTCTCGATGTGCTCCTTCTCGTAGTAGGCCACCGGCATGGTGTCCACGACGGTCACCGCGCCGGCGTCGATGGCCGCCTTCAGGTCCTGTCGGGTGATGACGGGAAGCACGGCTGGTGCTCCTTTCGCTGGGATCACACGGGAACGACGGCCTCGGCCGCCGTCAGCACGAGGAAGCCCTGTGCGGGGTCCGGTCGGCGGGCCAGTTCGCCGTGGTACAGGCGGTTGAGGAACTCGACGCGCTGGTGGTAGACGAACACCGAGGCCGGGCGACCGACAATGCCCGGCGTGTCGAGGAAAAGCGGCAGCTCGGCCAGGAAGTACCGCACGGCCAGCAGGCGCTGCCGCTCGGTCGGGGCGGACCCGGGTGGCAGCCGCTTGGCCAGCACCCACTCGGAGCTGGCCATCGTCTGCATGCGGAAGTCTTTGTCCTGCGCGAAAAGGCGGGTCACCTCGTCGTGGATCCGTTGGTACGCCGGGTTCACGGCTAATCGCGCCGCGTCGAGGATGTGTCTGCCGGCGTCTGGCACGCCCAGGTCGGCCAGCGCCCGGCCGATGCGGTTGATCACGAGATTGCCCTGCCGGCGGGCCTTGTGCCGGGCCCGCGCCGGCTCATAGCCCACCGCCTCCAACGTGTGGGCGGCGGCCTCGTCGGGCACGAAGAAGTGGAAGTCGTCGAAGTTGTCGCGGACCCACGCGGCCAGCTGGCCGATGCGCTCGGCGGTGTAGTAGCCGTTGAACGGGCTGACGCCGACGCAGGCGTGCGCGCTGCTGTCCCGCACGCCCGCGCAGTGCGAAGTCAGCGGTTCCTCGGTGAACAAACGGGTTCTCCTGTCACGAGAGAGGGAGGCGGAGGCGGGAATCGAACCCGCGTAGGGGGTTTTGCAAACCCCTGCCTGAGCCACTCGGCCACCCCGCCGGCGTTCCGGCCCGGCGGGGGCGCCGGGCCGGAACGTGGGGTCATCCCTTGGCGAGCTGGTCCTCGATGTACTTGGTCAGAGTGGCCTCGCCACCGTCGGTGTCGAAGCCGATCTGGCGGCTGTCGGCGAGCTCGGCCTTGTTGCGCACCGGGATCAGCGTCGGGATGTACTGGATGCCGTACTTGTCGGCGATGGGGCCGTTCTTGTCCACGTCGACCGAGGCCAGCGTCCACTTGCCGGCGTCGGCCCCCTCCTTGGCCAGCTTCTCGATGACCGGCTTCATCTGCTGACAGGGCCCGCACCAGGTGGCGTTGAAGTCGAAGATGACGAGCTTGTCGGCGGAGGAGTTGATCACCGAGTCGTAGTTGTCCGCGGTGACCTCGACGATGTTCTCCTCGCCCGTGGCGGGCGCGGCGCCGGCCGGGGCCAGGGTGGCGAGCATGGTGCCGGCGGCGACGGCCACCGCGCCGGTGAGCATGGCGATCTTGCGCATGGCGGTTTCTCCCAGTTTATTCGGCGGGGTAAAGGAACTTGTCTTCGGGGATCTTGGCGCTGTGCAACCACGCGGCGAAGAAGTCGTCCAGGTTCTGCTGGGTCGCGGCCTTGGCGTAGAGCTCCCAGTCGTACCAGCCCTGGTTCCACCAGTTCTTGTTGATCTTCACGTAGTTGACCAGCAGCTTGGCGAAGTTGTCCTCGCCGACCCGTTCGCGCAGCGCGTGCACGAACAGCAGGCCCTTGTCGGCGGCGGTGAACTCCTTGCCGGCGCCCGGGTCTTCGAGGTTGGTGGCCCAGAGCTCGGGCCTGTCCCGGTTGGACTCGACGATCTGCCGGTACCGGGCGTCGAGGTCGGCGCCGTGCTTGGCGTCCCACAGCCAGGTGGCGTACTGGGCGAAGCAGTCGGCCATGCAGAAGTCTTTCCACATCTTGATGGTCAATGCGTTGCCCCACCACTGGTACGCCATGGCGTGGATGAGGGTGTTCAGGTCGGCGTCGCCGCCGTAGAACGGCCGGCCCTGCGCGGGCGTGGTGGAGCCGATGGCGCTCGGCAGGAACACGCCGCCGAGGGCGTCCTCCGGGTAGTTCCCGAAGGTGGCCTTGAGGAAATCCATGACCTCGGGCAGCATCGCGGCCAGCTCGTGGTTGCCGCCGGGCGCGAAGGCGTTGACCACCGGCGTCCCGTCGGCCAGCTTCGACTCCTCGAACTGGTACCTGTCGATGCCGATGGCGATCGACTGCGGCGGCGCGCTGGTGGTTTCCTTCCAGTGGAACGTGGTCCTGCCGTCGGCGGTGGTCGACGGCTGCTGGTTGCCGATCGAGACCACCGACCATCCACTCGGGACGGTCGCGGTGAGGTCGAAGGTTGCCCGGGCCATCTGGGTGTCGTTGAGGGGGAACCAGGTCCGCGCCGAGTGCGGCCGGCCCACGGCCACCGCCCCGCCGTCCGGTAGGGCCTGCCAGCCGGTCTTGCCCTGTGGCGTGTCGATCGAGGACGGCGCGCCGGAGTAGGCGACCTCTACGGTCAGCGCCACGCCCTTGTCCAGCGCGGTGGCCGGCACGATCACGAGTTCGTGCTCGTCGGCCCGGGAGAAGGTGGCGTCGGCCCCGTTCACCTTGACCGAGGACACCTGAAGTCCCTGGAGGTCGAGGTTGAACTGCTTGAGCTGTTGGAGGGTCTTGGCCGTGATCACGGCCTTGCCGACGAGCTTCTTGCACGCAGGGTCGTAGCTGATGTCGACCTTGTAGTCGGCCACGGTGTAGCCGCCGTTGCCGTCCTTGGGGTAGTAGGGATCCCGGCCCAGCACCACCCCGTTGGGCTCGACGTGCACCCAGCCGTCGGTGCCGATCTCCGGGTCGTCGGCCGCCCGGGCCGGCGAGGCCGCGACGAAGCCGACGGACGCGGACAGGCAGCAGACGAGCAGGACGTGGACGGGCCTACGACGCATGGGAAAACAACCACCTTCGGTTCTTCCGTCGACCCGGAACTCGACAACAGTTGTTGTCGCGGGGGCTGGGGCGGAGTTGTGGGCTTCCTCGTCCGCGGCGCGTGGTCGTGACCGGCGGGCCAGCAGCAGGTACAGCACGAAGGTGACGAGGATCGAGTTGAGGCTGGGGATCCCGAAGTCCACGGTCAGCCCGACCGCCGCCCCGGCGGCCCATGCGATCAGGCCGCGCGGCTCCCAGTCGGGCGTTTGCGCCGGCAGTTCGCCCTTCGCGCGGGACTCGTCCAGTCCAGGCCGCCAGCGCCGGACGAGGTAGTACTCCGCGACGAACACGCCCGCGACCGGCGGCGTGATGACGCCCAGCACGGTGAGGAACGACGTGAAGTGGTCGAGGATGCCCAGCGCCGACAGCACGGAGCCGGCCAGCCCCAGCCCGAGCGCCGCGCTCACCCGGCGGATCCGCTTGCGGCTCAGGGCATCCACGGCGTTGACCAGGCCGAGGGAGGCGCAGTAGAGGTTGACGTCGTTGACCTTGACGATGGCCGCGACCAGGATCAGCGTGCCGATCACGCCCGAGGACGAGGTCACGATGCCGACGATGTCCGAGGACTTCGCGGCATGGGCCAGGAGAATCCCGATCACCCCGGCCCCGCACTCGCCGAGCGTCACCGCCAGCACGGTCTGCTTGACCACGTCGCCCGGGCTGCGGTTGAACCGGGTGAGGTCCGGCGTCATGATCGCGCCCATGATGAAGCCGCCGGCCACGATCGTCGCGCCCTGGGCGATGGTCATCGCCGGACCCGGGGGAGGGCCCGAGGTCAGTTCGGCCAGCGAGTGCTCGCCGAGGTAGCGCAGGACGCAGTAGCCGGCCAGCAGCACGAACGCCGGCACCGTCACGTACGCGGTCCAGGCCATGGACACGAAGCCGCCGGTGGCGATCAGCGCCACGACCACGCCGCCGGCCAGCGCCCACACCCAGGTCGGCGGGCCGCCGGCAATGCTGTGCAGGCCCTCGGCGAACGCCCCCGACTGCACGCCGAACCAGCCGGTGAGGCTGACCGTCAGCAGCAGGCCGACCAGCGCCGATCCCTTGCGGCCGAAGCCGCCCCAACGGCTCAGCATCGACATCGACAGACCTTCGCGGGCGCCGGCCATGCCCAGCAGCACCGTGACCACCTCCAGCATGGCCACGCCGAGCGCCATCGCCAGCACCGCGTCCCAGAACGTCATTCCGAATCCGAGCGCAGACCCGATCAAGAACTGCGAAAAGGAGGAGATCTGCCCCAGTCGCTGCACCGCGACCCCGAACCAGGAACGCCGGGCGTGATCGGGCATGCGGCTGATCGAGTAGTCGTCGGTTCCCGGAATGATCCGGTCCTGTGTGGTCATTAGTCGTGTCCGGGGAAAAGGTGACCCCGCTTCTCGTTTCGCGGATCACGGGACATGACGCCTCACTCCGGATCGACGCTCCCGCTTCGCCGCGGGGGTCCGCCTGCTGCGGATCCAGCACCGATGATGTGCGCGCCGCGCTGCCCGCGGGTACTGCCGGATGGGCATGTCGCCGGGTTATAGCCACAGATCCGGCCACCATGAGCCGACCTCACGTGCAGAATACGACCGCAGTATTACCCTGCGGCCGACGAAAGTAGGTAACCGGACAGAGGCATCGGAAGTACCGTTTCGGAATGGAGCTCGGCGTCAGGCACCTGAGGGTTCTTCGTGCGATCGAAACGGCCGGCAGTCTGACCAGGGCCGCCGCCGAACTGAGACTGCCTCAGGCCGCCCTCAGCCACCAGCTCCGAAGAATTGAATCGACGGTCGGCGGCGCGATTTTCGCGCGTGACCACCTGGGCGTGCGGGCCACGCCGCTCGGTCAGGCGCTGCTGGTCCGGGCCCGTGCGGTCGTCACGGCCTTCGACGAGCTGGACCGGGAGTTCCACCGGGGGCCGGCGCGGGTCGGGCAGCCGTTCCGCATCGACTGGCAGAGCGCCGACCTGCTGGGCGTGTTGGCCGATGCCCTGCGGGACGTCACGCCGGGCAAGCAGCTCACCGGCCGCGCCGACCCGTGGCAGGCCCGGTTGATCACCAAGCTGGTCGAGGACGACGTCGACGCCGTCCTGCTGTGCGATCTGGCCACGGACATTCCGCCACGGGACGGCGTCGCCACCGCCGCGCTGATCACCGAGCCCGTGTTCGTGGCCGTCCGCGACACGCACCCGTTCGCCGACGCCGACGAGATCCGGCTTGCTGACCTGGCCGGCGAGCCGTGGATCCTGCCGGCCGGCCTGGACTTCCTGGGTTCGCGGCTGCGTGAGCTGTGCGAGCGGGACGGCGCCCCGCTGCGGGTCTGGGTCGACGTCGACGCCGCCGACGTCCGTGAGGACCTCGTCGCCGGCGGTCACGGCGTGTGCCCCTCGCGCCCCGTTCGTCCCGGCCGTCGTGGCATCGCGGTCAGACTCCTGGCCGGGAATCCGTTGGTGTTACGCCACTTCCTGGCCTGGCGCACCAGCGGGGAGTTCGCCGTGCACGCCTCGTCGGTCTGCGCCGCCGTGATCGGCGGGTATCGGCGTCGGGTGGCCGAGGATGACGCTTTCCTTCTCCGTCCTTTGTGGAGTGAGCATGGGCTTTGAGGTTCGGCAGCTGCGACTGGTGGCCGCGATCGGCCGGGAGGGCAACCTGTCCCGGGCCGCCTCCGCCCTCGGCGTCAGCCAGCCCGCCGTCAGCTGCCAGCTCAGCCGGCTGGAGAAGCAGTTGGGCTACCGGCTCTTCGAGCGCCACGACTCCGGCGTCATCGCCACCGCCATGGGCGAGGCCCTGCTCCGCCGCGTCGACTCCGTGCTGCCGCTGATGGACGACCTGCTCTCCGACATCGACCAGCGCGCCATGATCAACGCTGGGCCGTCCGTGCTCCGCGTCGGCGCCGTGTGCAGCGCCATCGCCGGCCGCATCGGCGGTCTCGTCGCCGGGGCCGTGCAGGGCGGCACCGTCTCCGTGCAGATCGACGACTGCGTCCTGCGCCTGATCGACATGGTCGGCGACCGCCGCCTCGACCTCGCCGCCATCAAGGAGTACCCCGGCTACGAGCACCCGCTGCCGCCCGACGTGCGGGTAACCGCTTTCATGGCCGATCCCACCGCCGTGCTCCTGCCCGAGCACCATCCGCTGGCTGACCGCTCCCTCGTGGAGCTGGCCGATCTCCGCGACGAGTCGTGGGTGCTGCATCCTGTCGACTCCTCGCGCTTCCACGAGTACCTCTTCGCCAGCTGCGCCGCCCTGGGCTTCCGGCCTTCCGTCAGCCACCATTGCACCAACGAGCAGGCATCCCTCCAGGTCGTCCGCAACGGCGCGATCAGCCTCTCGCAGGCCGGTTCTCCCGCCCTCGCGCCCGGTGTCGTCTGCCGCCTCCTGGCCGGCAATGCCCTCTCCCGCAAGCACGCCCTCGCCTGGCGGGTCGACAGCCCGCTCGCCCCCGCCGCTTCTACCCTCATCTCCGAGCTCCGCAGCGCCTACTGGCACGAGGCCCGTCGCAGCCCCGTGTTCGCCGACTGGGCCCGTGATCCCCAGTCGTGGGAGCTGTCAGAGTCCCGATAGCGCGTACTGCCACTCGGTCGGCCGCTCGTGGCCCTCCAGCTCGCCTCGGCCGCTGGCCCAGAGCAGCGTCGCCCACCGGTCCGTTTCCCTTGGCGCGTCCGGAAAGAACCGGTCCAGCACCTTGCCCGCCAGCTCCGCCGGCGGCTCCCAGGTCTGGCCCAGCCCTTTCGTCACGTCGTCCATGTGCAGCAACGTCTCCGCGACGGTGACGGCCGCAAACCCTTCCGGGGAAAGCACTCCCGTGTCGTAGGCCCGCGCGTCCGGTGATGCGTTCCGCAGCATGGCCACCATCAGGCCCCCGCACGCGTCCACCACTCGCACCAGACCTTCGGGCCCTGCCTTCCGATCCGCGAAGATCACCAGCCCCGGCCCGTCCGGCCGATGCCGCGCCCATGCGAACGGCACCATCTTCTCCGTCGATGGCGTCCCAGGCGCCAGCTGCGCCCCGTGGAAGAAGAAGTTGTCGGCGATGTGTTCCGTGGTCTCCCAGCAGGTCCACTCCAGCGGACCCGCCTTGGCCTCCCAGTTCGCATCCAACGCCGCGCCCAACGTCGCGACGGTGAGGCGAACGGTCTGCTCGAGATCGGCTGCGGTGACGGACATCGGCGGAGGCTAACTCGGCTCGGGCATCCGGGGCGAACGGTTTGTCGGTGGGTTGTGTTTTCCAACTCACTCTGCGAGGCTGGTGTGAGTTGCATCGGGAGACCCAGGAGGTCGGGCGTGGCGAACTTGCCGGCGCGGTTGGTGGAGCACCCGAACGTGAAGGCGGTGCGCGAGAGGCCTGGGGGAGGGCCGGCGCGTGTGATCGACGCGGAGTGGCTCCGGAAGCTGTGTCTGGACGCCGGCGTGGACGATGTGGGCTTTGTGCCTATCGACCACGAGGACCTGGCCAGCGAGGTCGAGCACGCCGAGCATGCGCTGCCGGGGACGAAGAGCTTCATCAGCCTGGTGGCGAGGATGAACCGCGACAACGTCCGGTCACCGGCCCGAAGCGTGGCCAACCAGGAGTTCCACCGCACGGGCGAGCTGTTGAACGAGGCGGCGCACGCCATCGTGCGGGCGCTGGAGGACGCCGGGTATCGGGCGATCAACCCGTCGGCGACGTTCCCCATGGAGATGGGCAAGTACCCGGGGCGGATCTGGGTGGTCGCCCACAAACCGATCGCCGTGGCCGCCGGCCTGGGGGCGATGGGCATCCACCGCAACGTGATCCACCCCAGGTACGGCAACTTCGTGCTGCTGGGCACCATCCTGGTGGACGCCGAGATCAGCGAGCACGGGCAGAAGCTGGACTACAACCCCTGCCTGGAGTGCAAGCTGTGCGTCGCCGCCTGCCCGGTTGGCGCCATCAGCAAGGACGGCGTGCTGGACTGGCGGGCCTGCTCCACCCACAACTACCGGGAGTTCATGGGCGGCTTCACCGAATGGGTGGAGACCATCGCCGACAGCAAGGACGGCGAGGAGTTCCGGGACCGGGTCTCGGACTCCGAGAACGCCTCCATGTGGCAGAGCCTGTCCTTCAAGCCCAACTACAAGGCCGCCTACTGCCTCGCCGTCTGCCCGGCCGGCGAGGACGTCCTCGAACCCTACCTCGACGACCGCAAGGCCTTCATGAACCTGGTGCTGAAACCGTTGCAGGACAAGGTCGAACCCATCTACGTCCTGCCCGGCTCCGAGGCCAAGGCGCACGTGGAGAAGCGGTTCCCGCACAAGCAGACGATCGAGGTCACCGGCGGCCAGCGACGACCCCGGAAGTCCGACTAGGTCAGGCGATGCCGGCGTCGATGAGCTGACGCCAGATGTCGGCCTGGTCGGCGACCTCCACCTCCAGCTTCTCGGCCTTGGTCAGCTTGCTGGCGCCGACGTCGGCGCCGGTGATGAGCAGGTCGGTGTTGGCGGAGACGGAGGAGGCGATGGTGGCGCCGGCCTTCTCGCACAGGCGTTGGAAGGCGGGGCGGGGGACCTTCTCGCCGGAGCGGGGGTCGGCGATGGAGCCGGTGACGACGACGGTCTTGCCGGCCAGGGGAGCGCCGGCGGCGACAACGGGCGGCAGGTCCTCGGTGCGCACGTCGAGGGTGACGCCGAGGGAACGCAGGCGGTCGATCTCGGGGCGCAGGCGGGTGAGGTGGGCGGACAGGGAGGCGGCGACCCGGGGACCGATGTCGTCGACGGCGGTGAGCTCCTCCTCGGCGGCGTCGGCGACGGCCTCAAGGGAGGGGAAGCCGGCGCGGCAGAGGCGGGAGGCGGTGCCCTCGGAGGCCATGGGGATCGCCAGGCCGATGAGGGCGCGGCGGAGGCCGACGCCGCGGCTGGCGGCGATGGACTCGATCATGCGGGCGGCGGAGACCTCGCCGATGCGGTCGAACTCCAGCAGCCGTTCCTTGGTGAGGGTGTAGAAGTCGGAGGGGTTCTCCAGGTCGCCGGACTCGGCCAGGCGCTCGATCCACACCGGACCGACGGCCTCGATGTCGGCGGCGGCGCGGGAAGCCCAGTGGATGAGCCGGCGGGTGGTCTGCGCTGGACAGGAAGCGTTGGTGCAGAACAGTTCCCGGCTGTTGCCCTGCTCGGTCAGCGGCTCGTCGCACGAGGGGCAGCGGGTCGGGGGAACGATCTCCTGCTCGTCGCCGGTGCGCTTGGACTCGTCCAGCACGCCGGCGACGAAGGGGATCACGTCGCCGGCCCGGCGGACCAGGACGGTGTCGCCGATGCGGATGCCCCGGGCCTTGATGACCTCCTGGTTGGCCAGGGTGGCGCGGGTGACGGTGGTGCCGCCGACGAACACGGGCTCCAGGTGGGCCACGGGGGCGATCTTGCCGGTCTTGCCGACGTCCCACACGACATCGGCCAGCACGGTGGTCTTCTCCTCGGCCGCGAACTTGTAGGCCAGGGCCCCGCGCGGGGAGTTGGACCGGGTGCCGGCGGCGCCGTAGGCGTCGCGGTTGGCCAGCCGCAGCACGGCGCCGTCGAGGTCGTAGTCACGGGTGTTGCGGCTCTGCTCGATCCCGGCGATCACGGCCTGCGCCTGCTCGGCGTCGGCGCACAACCGCATGTCGGCGGCGGCGAGCCCGAGCGCCGACAACGCCTGTTCGAGGTCGGCCGAAGCGCCGTCAGCAGACGTGTAGAGGTCGAAGGCGAACAGCTGTAGCCGCCGCTCGGCCACGGTCGCCGGGTCCTTGGCCCGGAGCGTGCCGGCGGCCGCCCCGCGGGGGTTGATCAGCGGCTTGTCCGGGTGCGCGGCGTTGTAGGCGGCGAAGGTGGAGCGCAGCATCACGGCCTCTCCCCGCACCTCGACCCGCCCCGGCGCGTCGATACGCTCGGGCACGCCGTCGACCAGGGCACGGACCAGGAACGTCACGTCGTCGCCGGTGGTGCCGTCGCCGCGGGTGACCGCCCGCACCAGCCGGCCGTCCTCGTAGATCACGGCCAGCGACAGGCCGTCCAGCTTGGGCATGACGGCCATCGGCTGGCCGGGGAAGCGGTCGAAGAACGCCGCCACCTGCTCGGGGCGGGTGGCCTTCTCCAGGGACAGCATCGGCCGCGAGTGCCGGACCGGGGCGTGCAGCACCGACGGCCCGCCGACCTGCTCCAGCGGGTTCGGGTCGGGCGCCAGCTCCGGGTTGGCGGCGATCAGGCCCCGCAGCTCGTCCTCGATGGCGTCGTACTCGGCGTCGGCCACCTGCGGCGAGCCGCTGTAGTAGGCGTCGCGCAGCGCCACGACCTGGTCGGCGAGTTCCTGGATGCGTTCCCCGGGGTTCACGGCGCAGACGCTACCGCCAACCCCCGACAAAACGCCGCGCCCGGGCGAGCACGGACGGGTCGACGATCGCATGTCGCGTATTCGACACGAGTGTGCCGTCAAATGTCGCAAGTTCGGCGCTCAAGGCCGCCAAATATGGCACACCCTGCATTTGAGGCCTTAGAACAGTGTCACCAAGTGGAACGACGGGAGCGGGCGATGAGCGACCACGGGGCGGACCTGGTGATCAAGGCGGGCGCGGTGCACACGCTGGCGCCGGGACGGCCGCCGCAGCGGGCGGTGGCGATCAGGAACGACCGGATCGCGGCGGTGTCGGCCGACCCGGACGGCCTGGATGCCTTGGTGACAAAGCGAACCGAGGTCCTGGACCGGCCCGACGCCACGGTGCTGCCGGCGTTCGACGACACGCAAACCCACCTGATCTTCGCGGGCATGAGCGCCCATGACGTGCCGGTGCACGAGGCCCGCGACGTCCCGGAGTTCCTGGCCCTCATCCGTCGGCGCGCGGCGACAACGCCCGAGGGGCAATGGATCCGCACGACGACGAACTGGCAGGAGTTCAACCTGGCGGAGCGGCGCATGCCGACGGCCAGGGAGCTCGACGAGGCCACGAGCCGTCACCCGGTGCTGGTGAAAAGGGGCGGCCACAACGATGTCGTCAACACGTACGCGCTGAGGCTGGCCGGCATCACCGAGGACACGCCGGTCCCACACGGCGGCGTGATCGGCCGTGACGACGAGGGCCGGCTCACCGGGCGGCTGATCGACAGCGCCATGGGACTCGTGGAACGGTTGGTGCCCAAGGAAGACCGGGACCAGCGCATCGACGGCCTGCGTCGAGCCAGCGCCGCCTACGCGGCGACCGGAATCGGCACCGTCAGGGACTGCGCGGTCTCCCTCGACGACTACGCAATCCTCCAGGCCGCCCACCATCGGCAGGCCCTGAGCACCCGGGTCCGCGCCCTGATCGGGGCCTTCGGCTGTAGCAATACGGCCGAGGTGGAGCATCTCCTCGACGGCATGGAGGAGCACCGCTACAACGCCGACCCGTGGCTCCAGGTCTGGGGCGTGAAGTTCGGGCTCGACGGCGGCCTCGAAGCCGGCGCGACCGAGGAGCCCTATGCCTGCGACCACGCGTTCTCCGGCACGCTGATCTGGGAGCCCGAGGCGTTGACCGAAGCCGTCGAGGCGGTTGTCCGCCGCGGCTGGAAGGTCGGCACGCACGCCTACGGCGACCGGGCCGTGCGTGTCCTGCTCGATGTCTACGAACGCGTGCTGGCCAACAATCCCGGGCTCCCCGACGGCACCCTCGTCATGGAGCACGGCGGCCTGGCCGGCCCCGCCCAGCGGGCTCGCGCCGCCAAGCTCGGCGTTCCCGTCACCATCCAACAGCCGCTGCTGCACGACACGGCCGAGGTCGAACGCGAGTACTGGGGCCCGGAACGGGTTGCCGCCCTGTTCCCGGCGCGGGGCTGGCTCGACCAGGGCGTCCTGATCGCCGCCGGCTCGGACTTCCCGGTCGGGCAGTTCGGGGCCATGCGGTCGGTCTGGGGCATGACCACCCGCCAGACGGTGATCGGCGTGCAGGGCCCGGAACACGCCATCACCTACGACGAAGCCGTTGCCCTGCACACGACTCAGGCGGCCCGGTTGGTCGGCGAGGACCACCTGCGCGGCATGATCACCGCGGGCCGCCTCGCCGACCTGACCGTGTGGGAACGCAATCCCGCCGACTGTGCGAACCTAGCCGACCTCAACCCCGTCCACACGATTGTCGGCGGCCGGTTTGCGGGCTAGGAACCGCAGTGTGCCGTCGTCGATCCGGCCGTGGCGCAGCCGCACCACGTCGTTGGCGTAGCTCATGCCCAGCTGCCACGGCCGGCGCGACCCGGCCCGCGGGAACTCGTGCATGGAGCGTTGCACGTAGCCGGCGGCGAAGTCCATCAGCGGCCGCTCGGTCACCTTCGGGCCGTCCTGGACCGGCATGCACTGGCTGAAGCCATGGGAGTCCATGTGCCGCAACAGCCTCACCGTGTACTCGGAGACCAGGTCGGCCTTCAACGTCCAGGATGCGTTGGTGTAGCCGATGGTGAACACGAAGTTCGGCAGGCCGCTGAGCATCATCCCCTTGTACGCCAAGGTCTCCGGCAGCTTGATCTCGTGGCCGTCCACGGTCAGCCGGATGCCGCCGAAGGCCAGCAGCCGCAGCCCGGTCGCCGTCACGACGATGTCCGCGGGCAGTTCGGCACCGGACTTCAGGCGGATGCCGTCGGCGGAGAAGCCGGCGATCTCGTCGGTCACCACGGAGGCGTCGCCGCGCCGGATCGCCTTGAACAGGTCACCGTCGGGCACCAGGCACAGCCGCTGGTCCCAGGGGTCGTAGCGGGGCTTGAAGTGGGTGTCCACGTCATACCCGGCCGGCAGCAGCTTCACCGTGTTGTCGCGGATGAACGACCGGATCATGCCCGGCCGGCTACGGCTCAGCTTGTAGATCAGCGTGCTCATGGCGACGTTCTTCCACCGCGTCACCTTGTAGCCCAGGCTGTCGCCCAGCAGCCGGCGCAGCCGGTTGGCCAGCTTGTCCTCGCCGGGCCGGGCGAGGATGTACGTGGGGGAGCGCTGCAACATCGTCACGTGCGACGCCTTGTCGGTCATGGCCGGCACCAGTGTGACCGCCGTGGCCCCGCTGCCGATCACCACGACCTTCTTGTCGGCGTAGTCCAGGTCCTCGGGCCACGCCTGCGGGTGGATCACCGGCCCTCCGAACCGCTCGATCTCCGGGAAGTCCGGCGTGTAGCCGCCGTCGTAGTGGTAGTAGCCGGTGCACAGGTACAGGAACCGGGCCGTCATCCGCACGGTCTCGTCGCCGTGCGAGACCTCGACCGTCCACAGTGAATCCGCAGTGGACCACGACGCCGAGATCACGCGATGTCCGTACCGGATATGGCGATCGATGCCGGCCGAGGAAGCCGTGTCCCGGATGTAGTCCAGAATGGACGGACCGTCGGCGATGGCCTTGGCCTGTGTCCACGGCCGGAACCGGTAGCCCAGTGTCTGCATGTCCGAGTCGGACCGCACACCCGGGTAGCGGAACAGGTCCCAGGTGCCGCCGCTGGCCTCCCGCGCCTCCAGGATCGCGTAGGTGCGCCAGGGGAAGGCGGCATGGATGTGGTGGGCCGCGCCGATGCCGGACAGGCCGGCCCCGACTATCAGCACATCGACGTGGTCTGACACGCGGGGCTCCTCAGCGGCGACGGTCGGCGACGCGGCCGATCAGGTCGAAGTAATGGGTGGGGGCGATGCGCATCATCGCGTCGAACACGTACGCGTCCGGGCCGACCAGCACCCGGGCCTTGCCGGCCTCCACGCCGCGGTGGATGATCTGCGCCGCCTTGTCCGGCGTGGTCATGGCGATCCGCTCGAACGAGGCCGCCATCTCGTCCATGGACCGCTCGCCGCCCTCGGGGTCCTGCCGCATCCGTCCATTGCGGACGATGTTCGTCTTGATGCCGCCCGGGTGGATGTTGACCGCGCTCACGCCGGTCCCGCGCAGCTCCTGCCGCAGCGAGTCGGTGAAGCCCCGCACCGCGAACTTGGCCGCGCAGTAGGCGCTCTGGTACGGCATGCCGGCCAGCCCGAACACGCTGGAGGTGTTCACGATGACACCCGAGTCCTGCGCCACGAGGATCGGCAGGAACGCCCGGGTGCCGTTGACCACGCCGTGGAAGTTGATGTTGTGCAGCCAGGTGTCGTCCTCGGGATCGGCGTCGAGCACCGTGGACGACAGGGCGACGCCCGCGTTGTTGAACACCCCGGCCAGCGGCGCCGGCAGCCAGTCCCGCACCTCGTCGGCGAACTTCCGCTGGTCGGCGGCGTCGCTGACGTCCAGCACGCGCACGAGCACCTTGCCGCGCAGCGAGGCGGCGGTCTGCTTGAGCCCCGTCTCGTCCACGTCGGCGACGGCCACCGGCGAGCCCAGCCGGTTCAGCCTCAGCGCCAGGCTGCGGCCGATGCCGGAGGCGGCGCCGGTGATCATCACCGGCCGGCCGGTGAGCCTAGGAAGCTGTCGGGGCATCGGCACTCCTTGTCGCGTGCTGGTCGTACAGGGTCCGCTTGCGCACGATCGCGAGGCCACCCTTGGCCGGCGCGGTCGCGATGCCCCGAGAATGCCAGGGCTCGTCCGGCAGTGTGGTCGGGGCCAGGTCCCACTCGCGCAGCAGGGTCCGCAGCACCACGCTCATCTCCATGGTCGCGAACGCCGCCCCGATGCAGCGCCTGGCGCCGCCGCCGAAGGGAATCCACTGGTACAGATCGGGTTTCGTGCCGACGAACCGGTGCGGGTCGAACCGCTGGGGGTCCGGGAACAGCGCCGGGTCCTGGTGGATCAGCCCGATGCTGACCAGCACCGTCATGCCCGCCGGGAGCGTCCACCGGCCGAGCCGGACCTGGTCGGTGCGGATCCGGCGGCCGACCATGTCGATCACCGGCCGGGTCCGCTGGATCTCCAGGATCGAGGCCTCCAACAGCGTCTTGCCGTCGGTGCGGGCCTCTTCGGTCAGGTCGCGCAGCACGTCCGGGTGGCGGCGCAGGCGTTCGACCGCCCAGGCCAGCGTCGTGGCCGTGGTCTCGTGGCCCGCGCTGAGCAGGGTCAGCAGCTGGTCGGCGATGTCGCGGTGGCTCATGGCCGTGCCGTCGTCGTAGCGGGCCTGGAGCAGCAGGGCGAGGATGTCTTCGCGGTTGTCGAGGTCGCCGTCCCGTTCCGCCTTGGCGATCAGCCGCTCGATGATCGCGTCGTACTCCTCGCGCATGAGGCGGAAGCGGCCCCAGGGGCTCCAACGTCCCCAGTCCACTCGGGGCACCGGCAGCACAGCCAGCAGGGAGCCGAGCTTGCCGAGTCGGGGCAGCAGATCACGCAGCTGTTCGAACTCCGCGCCTTCGGCCCCGAACACCGTGCGCAGGATGATGTTGATGGTGATCCGCATCATCGACGGCAGGGTCTCGAACTGCCGGTTCTGCGGCCAGGTGGCGAATTCGCGGAGCGTCTCCTGCTCCATGATCTGCTCGTACGCCGCGAGGCGGCGGCCGTGGAACGGGGGGACGAGCAGCTTGCGCTGTTTGCGGTGTTCGTCGCCCGCCAGCGCGAACAGCGAGCCCGGGCCCAGCACTCGGCCCAGGTTCGGCTCCAGGTTGTCGGCGATGTCCGCGCCCGCCTGGAACAGCTGTTTGATCTCGCCGGCGTCGCTGATCACCAGCGCCCGGCCGAACAGTGGGGAGTTGATGGTGAACGCGTCGCCGTACCGCTCTCGCGCCCGGCTGAATCCGCGCCCCGGCTTCGTCAGCGCGGCCACCGCCTGCATCAGCCTTGGGGTGGACGGGCCCGGTGGCAGCGTCGTCATCCTGCGCCTCCCTCGTGGTACATCAACGTACCACGGCCATGGTACGCTCACGTACCAGCACCGTTCAAGGGGGAGGTATACCGTGACGATGGTGACGCGCACGCACACCGCCACCTCGGTGGACTTCCGGCAGCGCCTGCTCGACGCCATGACCGCGGCCATCGACGAGATCGGCTACCGCGACACCACCGTCGCCGATGTCGTGCGCCTGGCCCGTACTTCTCGGCGCACTTTCTACGAGCACTTCGCCAGCAAGGAGAGCTGTTACGTCGCCTTGGTCAGCGAGGCCAACGACGTGATGATCGCCCGTATCACCGCCGCCGTCGATCCCGCCCAGCCGTGGTCGACCCAGGTCCGCCAGGCCGTCGAGGAGTGGCTCGCCTGCTCCGATGCCGAGCGCGCCCTCACCCACAGTTGGATCCGCGACATCCCCGCCCTCGGCACCCTCGGCCGCCAGTTGCAGCGGGACCTGATGGAGAAGTTCATCGACATGGTCCAGTCCCTCACCGACCGCGAGAGCCTCCGCGCCCGTGGCATCCACCGCGTCGACCGCCAGATGGCCATCCTCCTGCTCGGCGGCCTCCGTGAGCTGATCGCCAGCAACGTCGAGGACGGCGGCCAGGCCACCGACATCACCGAGACCGCCGTCCGCGCCTCCATCGCCCTGCTGGGCCCGTAGCTGTTGGCCCGGGGCTGCTCCCGCTAGTGTCCTGAGTCATCAATTCGCTGACAGTAGGCACTGAGGGACTCCAGGATCTGGTCCGCGGTGCGGGTCCATACGTAGGGCCTGGGGTTGGTGTTCCACTGCTCGATCCAGCCTCGAATGTCTTTCTCCAGCGCGGCGACCGAGCGGTGGACACCGCGTCGCAGGAGTTTGACGGTGATCTCGGAAGCGGATCTCGCGCCGCCGTTGACCTCGACACCGTGTCGACCGTCGGCCTGGAGACGTCGCCGGCCGCGGCCGCGCTCGCCGGGCTGAGGGCGAACGAGGCTCGGTACTTCAAGGACAAGACGGCCACGTCTTCACGGTCGAGCCCGCCGCCGACGCCACATCGACCATCGACTGGGTGAGCCGGATCCTCGAGGAAGAACGCGGCATCGTCATCTCCGCCCGCCCGCTCGAAGCGACCGAATTCCAGGTCGGGAACATTCGGGTCGCCTACGTCCTCTACCAGAGCGGTCTGTCGATCAACGTCATGTACACCATCGACGACCTCGGGAAACGGGCGGTCGGGTGCACGCTCTCCGACGGGATGGACGTCCCCGAGGAACTCGGCTCGTTCAAGTTCGCCCGGCAGAAGTCGAAGCTGGCCGGTGCCATCCTCGGCTCCTACTTCGTCATCAAGAAAGAGCACTGACCCCGGCGTTCGACTCCGAACGGAATCACGCCGACCTGCGGAGGTCGTATTTCCGCAGGTCATCCATGAAGGAGCGGGGCCGGTCAAGTCCTGACTTAGACGAGCTGGCCTTGTTTTCTGGTCTTCCGGCGTGGTGTGGGCATGCGCGCTTGAGGCGTCGGGGTCCAGGCTGGCCGTAGGCCACCCCGTAGGGGCGTGGCCTTGACGCCGACGTCGTGCGCGCGATCCTGGTTGTGCCGGAAGAAGTAGAGGTCTCCCTTCCCTGCTGTGGGCGGGACCAGGGGATGTGAGGTCGCGTTCACCAGGCTCCGGACCAGTGCCGGAGGACAGGCCGAGGGCTCGGCTGCCGGTCATCCATTCGCGTGTCGGCATGGTGAGCTGCGACCGTGACCAGACGGGGTCAATCAGTGCGGCGAGCACGCCACCATCTGGTGGGTGTCAGACCTGCGTCGGCCTCGCGTCTGGTCACGTCCGAGCCCGCTCACGCCGCGTCCTCACGACCGCGGCTCAGGGCGCGGATGTGCCCGTCACGCAGACCGTAGAACACGAGGGTGAGCAGCTTGCGGGCCACCGCGACGGTGGCGGTGTTGCGGCCCCGACGAGCGGTGATCCCCGCTCGGGTGGCCACCAGCCAGCCGGCGGTGGCCGGGATCTTCTGGGCGGCCTCGACCGCGGCCCACCGCAGCAGGGTGGAGCCCTGTTTGGTGATTGGGCCGCGATGCACGGTGGTGTCGGACTCGCGGTGGCGTGGGGTCAGTCCGGCCCAGGAACACAAGTGTCGTGCGCTGACAAACCGGTGCACGTCACCGATCTCGGCGACGAAGATCGCCGCCAGGGTCGGCCCGACCCCAGGGATGGCCTGGATCGCGACGTATCCGGGATCGCCGACCAGTCGGGTGGCGATAAGCTTGGCGGCCAGGGCGATCTCGAAGTCGAGGGACTCGATCAGCCGGCACAGCGCGTTGACCCGCGCCCGATACGCCCGATCCAGCGGGGCCTGGGCCAGCAGCTGCCGGCCACGGACCCCGAACAGGTCGGTCACGCCCAGGTGCAGGCCCTGCTTGGCCAGCACCGCGTGCACCCCGGCTTTCAGGCCGGATCGGAGGTCGACCAGCTTGGCCCGGTGGCGCACCAACTCCCGCAGCTCACGCGTGGCGGGCGGGGCGATCCAGGCTTCGGGCAGCCGGCCCATCCGCAGCAGATCCGCCAGATCGCCTGCGTCCCGCACGTCGTTCTTCACGCGTCGGTAGGCGAATCCCTTGATTCCCAACGGGTGCGCCAAATGCACGTGGGCGCCGGCCTCGGCCAGCACGTCCGCGGCCCAGTACCAGCCGTAGGTCGCCTCCAACACCACCTCGGGTTGTGGGCCGGCCTTGCCGATCTCCAGACCCAACGCGATCGGATCGTTGGCGATTCGGACCGTGGCCAGGTGCTCTCCTGCCGCGGTCTGGCGCACGATCACCGACCGGTGCCGGTGTAGATCGATCCCGACGAACTGTTTGCCGTCATACTCAGACACAGGGGCCTCCTTCGTCGTGTTGACGTGAGAACCCGAGTGTCCGCTCGGGACCACGAGGAGCGGAGGCCCCGCTCCTTCATCACATCAGCGCGTTATGTCGTCAGGCAGGTGACGGGCGGCGCGCGATCGCGTCCTGCAACAGGGCCAACGCCTGCTTGGCCGCGACGTTGAACATGCCCATGGTGGTGTCCCGCTCGCCGAGCAGCACGAGCAGCGTGGCGGCGTCGATGGGGAACACGCCGACCTGACCGGCGTCACCTTCGAAGAACGCAGCCCGCGGGCCGCCCACGTTGGCCTGTGCGGTGAACTGGGCCGCCAGGCCGGCCGCCGCGGCGGCCATCGCGGCCACGCCGTGGTCCTCGATGCCACGGGTGACGCCGCACAGCACCAGGCCGTCCCGCGTCGCGACCAGCACCCCGCTGATCGTGATGGCGTCGATGCGGCCGTGGATCTCCCGCAGTGCCTCGGTCATCGTCGTCGCGTCGGCGCCGGCCGGCGCAGTCGGCGCAGTCGGTCTCGCCGCCGGCAACGCCGAGCCACGCCGTCGCAAGGGCAGCACCTCGGGGTCCGAGCGCATGTCGGTCACACCGTCAGGTCGGCTTCGATGGCCCTGAGGCTGTGCCGGGCCAACGCGAGGTTGGCCCGCTCCCGGTCCAGCACGAGGTACAGGAACAGTGTCTGGCTGCCCCGCTTGGTCGGCGCGAGCAGTCGGATCAGGTGGTACTGGCGGTGCAGCGTGATCAGGATGTCCTCGATGCCGTCGTTCAGCTTGAGCGCCGACATCACCCGCAGCTTCGACCGCACCACCTCGGTGTTGCCGGCCGCGGCCACCTCCAGGTCCAGCCACTCTCCGCCGCCCGCCGAGCCGAGTGACATCCCGCTCTCGTAGTCCACCAGCGCGGCCCCCACCGCGCCGGGAATGGCCAGGGACTCCTTCAACGCCATGTCGATGTTCATTCGACAGTTTCTCCTCGTGCTCGGCGGCGGCATTCCCCCGGGACGCCGCGGCAATTCTGCTCTCCGTGACTTGATCACCCTATGTCGCCCGAACGGGTCGGTACATGCCCGTTCGGAGCAACGTCAGGACGCCATTGAGCCTCAGGGGGCACCAATTTCCGAAAAGCGGCCGAACGTGTAACGAGACCTCGTAGTTATGTCAGAAACGAGTCTGCCGATACGTAAAGTAAATGGTATGCCACTCTCCGTGATATAGAATTCGACAGCTTCGACAATTGCGCATCATGGCGTCAACTCGGCGATCCGCGAAAAAGTGTTCTGGGCCGCCGCGACGACAACACGGACACGGCTCGTCGTCACCGGCGCCGGGAAGGGAATCCGCCGGTACACGGCCGAGTTGCCGGCGACGTCGGCCTGCGTCGCCCACTGCGTGCCGTCCCAGGTCTGCACCGTGAAGTTGGTCGGCACGCCGTCCGGGTTGGACGCGAACCCCACGCCCGCCAGGGTGACCGCCGTCGGTGCGATGACCGTGAGGCTGTCGGGGAACTGATCGGCGGTGTCGTCGTTCCAGAACGTCGCCAGGTTCCCGTCGATGGCGTTCGACGCGGTGTAGGTGCGGACGACGCCGTCGACGGTGTTGGGCGCGTGTTCGCTCGACGCCGACGCCGAGGTTCCGGTCGCCCACCGGCCGAACACCAGCACGTTCACCGTCGCGGTGCTCACCCGGCCGTCCGACGCCTTGGCGGTCACCGTCACGGGATACGACCCGCTCGTGGCATTGTTGGGCACCGAGATTCGGACCGTGGCCGACGTGACGGTCGTGGCCGGCTGGAGCGGGATCGTGGCCGGCGTCACCGTCGCCGTCCAGCCGGCGGGCGCCTGTGCGGCAAGGACCGTCGAGGCGTTCACGGTGGATCGGCCCTCGACGATCACGGGCAGGTCGCCGGTGGAACCGGCGGTGATCGGGGCGGTCGCGCCTGCCGTCAGCGTGACCTGGGTGAAGGACTTCGGGGTCACTGTGAAGGTGTAGTCGCCCGAGCCCGCGGCCAGGGCGAGCGCCTCGTCGGTGGCCTGGCCGATGGTCAGGCCCGGGTCGGACGTGGCGGGCCGGCCGCCGGCGAAGATCGTCCGGCCGTTCTCCCGGACGGTGGACTGTCGCCCGCCCAACAGCGGCAGCCGGATCGTCGCTGTCGTGCCGACCGGCACGACAGCGTGATAGGTGAGCGTGCTTCCGTTGCGCTGCCACGAACTCACGACGTTGCCCCGCGCGGTCTGCTGCTGCGCGGTGACGTGGGTGAGATCGCCGACGACGCTGGGCACCAGGGTGAGCGTGCCGGGCGATCCGGGCTGGATGCCGGCGAGCTGTTGGTAGAACCACTGGCCGATGGCGCCGCCGAGTCCGATGTGGTCCTTGGACGACGTGCCGTCGGGTTGGGTGGAATTGACCCACTTCTCCCAGATGGTGCCCGGTCCGTTGTCGACCATGTAGCCGAAGCTCGGATAGTCGGTGCGTTCGGCGACGGCCAGCGCGACATCGTTGCGCTGGTACTTGCCGAGCGCCTGGAAGACCAGTGTGGTGCCGACGAATCCCGTCGTGACGTGGTTGCCGTGGGACACGATGTCGGACACCAGTTTGTCCACAGTGGATCGTTCATGGCCGGCCGGGACCAGGCCGAACACGAGCGGCAGCGCGTAGGACAGCTGTGTCCCAGTCGCGTAGACGCCGGTGTCGGCGTTGAAGTAGCGCCTGTTCAACCCCGTGGCGATCTGTCCGGCCAATGCGGTGTACTGCGTAGCGTCAGCCGACTTTCCCAGCAGGGAAGCCATCTTCGCGAGCAGGGTCGCGTCCAGGTAATAGAAGCCGGTCTGGAAGTAGTCGTGCGGCGTGCTGACCGTGGCCACCCAGTCGTCGCCCCAGGACGTCGGCGAGTTGACGACGACGTGGTCGGCGTCGCTGATGGTCGCCAGATAGTCGACCCACGCCTTCACGTGCGCGTAGTGCGTCGCGACCAGGTGGGCGTCGCCGTACTGCTGGTAGGAGTCCCAGATGACCTGCGGGTAGGCCGATCCCCATGCCGGGTCGGTCGCCCAGCCGGTGCCGCCGTTGGTCGGCCCCACCGACGGGATGCTGCCGTCGGCGCCGATGCTGGTGACGACGTCGCCGAGCCACTTGTCGTACGTGGACTGCATGTCGAAGTTGCTCATCGCCTCCTGGTCGGAGTCGGCCGCGTCGCCCAGCCAGCCGTGCTTCTCCCGGGTCGGGCAGTCCATCGGCAGCGATTCGAGGCCGTTGAGCTGGGTCTGCGCCACCGCCGCCTGGATCTTGTCCAGGTCCGGGTTCGAGGTGTCGACGTGCCCGGTGGCGGGGACATCGGTGTGGATCTCCAGTGCCCGCGCGGTGACGGTGGCGTCATCCGGAACGCCGGTCAACTCGGCGTAGCGGAAGCCGGCGTAGTCGAAATGCGGCGTGTAGGTCTCGGCGCCGGTGCCGGCGAACGTGTAGTGGTCGCTCTGCCGGGGCGGCTCGCCGGCGGAGAAGCTGATGTTCGCGGTCGTCACCCGCCCGTTCGAGTCGAGCAGTTCGCCCTTCTTCACCACGGCCGTCGTGCCGGCGGGCTGGGCGGCGGTCAGTGTCACCTGGCCGGTGCGGTTCTGACCGAAGTCGTAGACGCGAACGCCGGCTGCGGGGCGCGTCTGCTTGACCGGGGCGATCGTCCGGACACTTCGGGTCGCGGGCATCGGGTCCGCCTGCAAGGTCGTGAGCGCGCTCTGCGTGATCACGGGATTCGTGCCGTAGACGCCAAGTTCGGCGAGCCGGAACGAGCAGACGGTTTCACAGCCGAGCTTCGTCGCGGTCACCCGGACGTATCGGCCGGTGACGTCGGCGGCCAGTGTCACCGGCGACGTGCCGGGGCTGGACTGGTCGGCGCCGGTCCGGTCGACGACGGTTGTCGCGGTGGCGAAGGTCGGATCGTCGCTGACATCGACGCGGTACCGCACCGGGAATCCAGCCGCGATCACGTCGCCGGAGGTGTCGTTGGTCGGCCGCGCGGGGAACAGAGCGACCGACGCGATGTGCTGTGGGGAAACGAGATCGACCTGCGTCCACTTGGTGGTGTCGGCGGTCGACTCGACCGCGGAGTGGTAGCCCTCGGACGCGTCGGTCGATCCGTCGATGCCGTCGGTCGCGGCGGCGGGCGACCAGCCGCAGCAGGTGGTGGTGTCGTGGGCGGTGACCGGTTTGCCCTGCGCGAGGCTCTGGGCATGGAACACCGGAGCCACGGCATGGACGACGGGCCAGGCGCCGGCGTCGAAGCCGGCCGAGTCCCAGCCCGGGATCTCCCGGCGCGCGTCGTAGGTCTCGCCGAGGTAGAAGTCGTCACCGGTCACCGGTCCGGCGTGGTACTTCCACGCCGGACCGGTGCCGAACGTGGAGGTCGAGCCGTCGGTGTAGGTGATGTCGAGCTGGGCGGCGAACGTGGGCCGGCCGGGGGATTGGCCGCGTCCGACCATGAAGGCCAGCGCATTGTGTCCATTATGGACGTTCTTGGTGACGTCGAGGTCGCGGTAGAGCACTCGCGAGGCGTAGTCGGTCACCGACGAGTCGAGGACTTCGGTCGGCTCGACGCGTGCGCCGTTCAGGTGCGGCTCAATCAGGCCCTGTGCCGCGAAGTACAGCCGGGCGCGGGCGACCGGCTTGGTGACGTCGAACCCGCCGCGGGTCAGCGTCCCGTCGTCGGTCTGGAGCCACCACGCCGTCCAGTCGGCCGGCGCGAGCAGGCCCGTGTCGAACGATGCCGGCGCGGACCACGGGGACTGGCCGCCATGGCTCGTCCAGGTGCGCACCGACCACGTGTACGAGTGGTCGCTGGTGAGCGGGGGACCGGCGTAGACGACGCCGGCCGAGTTCGGACTGGACACGCGCCCGGAGTCCCAGACGCGGGCGCGCTGGTCGTCGACGCGGATCTCGTATGCCGTCTGTGCCTGGCCGCGTCCCGAGTCGTTCACGGTCCAGGCCAGCGTCGGTCTTGGCGTGCCGACCAACACGTGCGTCGCCTGTCCGTCGGCGCGTAACGACGTCGGCGGCAGCGCGCCATGCCAGTCGGCCTGTGCGGACGCTACGCCGGGTAGCAGCATCGCTGCCACCAGCACGGCCGCGACCGTTACCCAGATCGTGCTGTTGCCCCGGGCGAGTCGCGACCGACCCATCGGGCTCACCTCCGGTTGTTGGAACGTTTCAATCCGGCCATCGTGCTACGACGGGCGGCACCGGACACAGCAGCGGTGACGCCCGAACCGTCCCGAAGCGGCGGTCAACCCACCAGGTAGCAGGCCTTCACGACCTTGAAGATCGGGTCGGGGAAGGCCGTGTTGTCGCAAGGCGTGCTGCCCGTGAACGTCCGGTAGACGAAGTCGCCGTCCGCGCCGAAGGCCACCGTCTGCGCGCCGCTGAACGTGCAGGTGCCGTTCTCAGCGGCGCACTGGGTGCCGAATCCGGGCGGTGGCCCCGAGGGGGTGTAGCACGATTTGACCACGTTGAAGATCGGGTCGACGCCGAACGTGCCGCGGTCGCAGCTGGCCGTGCCGGACTTCGTTGTCCAGTACGCGCCGTTCGCGCCGAACGCCAGCGGTTGGCTCGCGGCTACCGTGCACGAGCTGTTCTCCGCGGCGCATGACGTCCAGTTGCCCGGCGGCGTGTCCGCCGAAGCCACGTAGCAGTTTTTCGCGACGCCAGGCACGGGGTCAGCGCCAAACTCGTTGTTGTCGCAGGTGATGCTGCCAATCGCCGTCGTGAACTGGAACGCGCCATTGAGTCCGAACGCGACTTCCCTGGTGCCGCTGAACGTGCAGGCGCCGTGCTCGCCCGCGCAGGACGTGTAGCCGGCGGGACCGCCCGTCGGCGCGAGATAACACGACTTCCTGAGGGCGAACGCGGGATCGCCGAAGGCCGCGTTCGAACACGTCGTCGCGGCGCTCGCCGTCCGGTACGCGTACGTGCCCGCGCCGTAGGCGATGACCTGCGTGCCGTTCGGCGTGCACGTGCCGCCTTCACCAGCGCACGGGATGTACCCGGGCGGCAACCGATCGGGCAGGACCGAGGTCTGGAACTGTTGCGGCGCAGTGACTCCCGAGCCGACGACGGTGTACGTGCCGACGCCTGCGCCGGTCAGATAGATGTACTTGCCGTCGGTGGAGCCGCCGGTGACGCCGCCACCCGGGTGGAACGTGCCGCCGCTCCACACGGTCGCGTTGTTCACCGTGACGCTGACGTTCGGCGATCCGTACGTGGGGACGCCGATGGTGCCGGTGCTGCCCGCCGGACTGGTCAGGTGCTCGGTGAACGTGCCCGGCGTGTAGTCCCAGGAACCGGTGACCGGGCCCTGCGGAGTCGTGATGTTGCCCTCCACATGGCTGAGGTCGCCCGCGTGCGGCACGAAGCTGTACTGCCCGCCCGCGCTCGTCGGCGTCAGCCCGAGCACGTAGAAGGTGAGCGCCGATGTCGGACCGGTGCCCCAGCCGTGCGCCAGACTCATGTACTGGCCGCCGTAGTCGAACGTGCCGTCGTACTGGAAGCCTTCCCAGAACGTGCTGTTCGTGCCGATCGGGGTGGTGAGCATATAGCCCCACTCGCGGCGGATCATGGCGAGCGCGCTGGTGTCGTCACCGGCGACGAAATGCGCCTGCACCTCCATCGAGCCGGGGAAGGTGCCGATGGCGCCGCCGGAGTTCTTCTCCGGGGTGAGCGCGCCGTACTCGTTGCGGCGGGCGTCGAGCGCGGTCGTGATGGCGGTGTTCTTGGCCGGGCTGTCGGTCAGCCCGTACCACACCGCGAGCGAGTTGCCGTCCTGCGGGTAGCTCGTGCTGCTCGGATTGTCCTTGTACAGCCCGATATTCGCGTTCCACAGCAGAGAGTTGGCCGCTGTCTTCAGGTTCGCCGCCTTCGCGGTCCACGTCGAGGCGTCACCGCCGTCGTTCTCGGCGGCGGCCAGCTCCGCGCCGGAGATCAGCGCACGGTAGAGGATCGCGTTCGCCTCGATGTTCTCGCCGCCTTGGCCGTCACGGGCCCAGTCCGCCGTGCCTGTGACGTTCAGCAGACCGGTGCCGTCGATCTTCGCGGTGATGAAGCCCATGGCCTGTCGGTACTGGCCCCAGATCGAGTCCAGCCAGCTCTTGTCCGCCGAGTAGGTGAAGTACGAGGCCGTGCCGATCAGGCTCCAGGTGTGGTAGGTGTCGGAGCCGAACAGGTTGAACGCCGGCCCGGAGTAGCCCAGCTCGCCGGATGTCTTCTGGTGTTGGTAGATGGTGGTCAGCGCGTTGCGCGTGGACGCGACATCGTTGGTGGAGACGTACTCCGTCGGCAGCGAGATGCCCATGTCGCCGGGCCAGACGGTCCGGTCGCGCTTGGCGCCGTCGGTCAGCACGCTGGCGCCGACGCCGACGGTGGCGTTGTTCTCCCAGCCGGTGGCCGGCGGCGGCCACACCCGGCCCTGGTTGGGATCGATGCTGTCAAGCTGCACGGTGTACGCGCCGGCGTACCAGATCTGGTTCAGCAGTGGGTCGTTGGAGGAGAAAGAGTTGGGGTATGCCTGAGGGTTGGTCATGCCGGGCGCGGCCGTGAACAACAGCGACGCCCCATTGAGGTCGACCCAGCCCGCCGTGGCCAGAAACACCGTAAGGTAGCGGAAACCGCCACGCAGTTTGTCCGTCGGCATCGTGTAGCTGCCGGCGCCGTCGACGGTGGCGTAGAGCGCACCGTCCGTGCCGGGGCCGCCGTTCACGATCCCGCTGCTGTCGTCGCTGTTCTCGCCGATGTACAGCGACGACTCGGTGAACGCCAGCCCGACGCGTTGGCCCGCGCCGCTCGCTCCGGCGAAGTTCAACGTCACGATGCCGCCGACTTCCTTGCCGAAGTCAAGCACCACGGCGGAGTGTGTGCCGGAGATGCGGGTCGGCTGTCCAGAAAGGACATTGCCGGCCGAGCTGACGGTACCCACCGTGCCATGGACGGCCAATGGCGTCACCGTGCGGCCGGCGGGTGCGTAGTTGTACGGCGAGGCCGCTGCCGCGTGCGGATCGGCGACCGCCGTGACTGCGGACAGGAGAAGGAGGGCGGCTGACAAAGGACCCCTGAGCGCACGAAGGCCCGCTGACGACGATGTCATGGTGTCTCCTCGGTGACGGTGAGATCGGGGCCGTGCGGGGAGCGCGAACCGGCTCCCCACACGGCGCGATCACTACGGGGTGACGAGTCCGACGCCGTAGGCTGCGAGGATCGGGCCGACCGGCTGGAACCAGGTCTCGCCGCCGGAGCTGCAGTTGCCGTAGCCACCGGAGGTGACGCCCTGGGCCTGGTCGCCGGTGATGAATGAGCCACCGGAGTCGCCGGGCTCGGCGCACACGGTGGTCCTGGTCATGTTGTACACGGCGCCCTGCGCGTAGTTGACCGTGTCGCCGAGCGCCTCGACGGTGCCGCAGTGCCAGTGCGAGGTCGAGCCGGAGCGGCACACCGAGGTGCCGGGCGGGGCGACCCAGTCGCCACGCACGAGTGCGTCGCTGACCGTGCCCCAGCCGAGCACGACCGGCGCCTGCCACCAGCCGTTGCCGGTCCTGATGTAGGAGAAATCGTTGCCGGGAAAGGTTGATCCGGCGAAGCTGCCCATGGCCGACCCGTCCCAGCCGACCACGGAGTAGCCGGGCTGCCCGCAGTGCCCGGCGCTGACGAAGCCGCCCGAGACGGAGAAGCCGATGGAGCACCGGACATTGCCGTTGATGTAGTACGGATCGCCGCCGACCGTGCCGGCGGAAAGCACCTGCGGTTGGGGACTGCTGGTCTGCCGGACGGTGACCGGGCCGTTCTTCCTGGCCGCCGCGACGAATTCCTGCACGGCGGCGTCCTGACCGCGCACGGTGATCACCACCGAGTTGGTCCTGGCATCCACGCCCCAGCTGGCGACCTCGGCCGGCGCGCGGTGGGCCCTGCTGCGATTGTCGATCGCGGATTTGTTCGCCTGCAACGTTTTCGCATTCACCGTCGCCGTGGCGACCTGTACGCCCATCCCCCGCACGGTGGCGGCGGTGTGCTGGTCGGTCACGGCCACGACCAGCTTGCCGGTGGCCGGGTCGAACCAGGAGCCGGCGAAGGCGTCGCCGGCCCGCTGCTCGGCCTGCGGCGCCAACCGCATCGCGGCCGATTCCTCGGTGAGCCTGGCCTGGGCCTGCTGTGCGGTCAGACCGAGGTCGTGCTGCATCGCGGCCAGCACGACCGGGCTGGCGGTGGCCAGTGGCGCGCCGAGACCGGCGCAGAGGCCCGCTGTCACCATTACGGACAGTCCTAATCGGACTAGATTCACGGTTGTCTCCTTACAGGGAGGGATGACGACCTGAATGGCGCTCTTGTCGGCGGGGGCGGCGTGACGTCGGGCAGGGATGACACCATGAGCACGCCTGACCTCCTACCGTGAGAGGGCTCTCATGACGGTAGGATTGGAACGATTCAAAGGCAAGGGGCGGGGTCGGATCCGACCTGTTTCTGGCTTGTTTTGTCCAACATCCGACGTTTGGTCGCCACGGACCCAGCTCGGCCGGCCTGGTCCCCTCCTGACCATGACATGCCCGGTTGCACCGTGCTGACCAGCTCCGATGTCCGTACGGTCGCGGCGCGAACGTGAGCACGGCACGGCGGGGAGACCAGGGACATGTCGATGACCGAACAGGTCGAGCTGAACAGGAGGTCGGGCTGGTGCCGGGCCGGCGGCGGCGGGTGGCCTACCTGCACCAGCTCGCCAACCCGGTGCCCCGGCGGCCCAGTCCGGAGCGGGTCGTGCCGGCGGTGGCGGGATTTGTGGACCAGCTGCCGACGCCGGCGCTGATCGTGAGCCGGTATCAGGACGTGCTGGCGGCGAACGCGCTGGCCGAGGCGTTGTCGCCGGGGTTCTGCGTGGGGCAGAACCTGTCGCGGTGGCGGTTTCTGGAGCCGGCCGCGCGGGAGGTGTATCCCGACTGGGATGACGCGTCGGCGGTGGCCGTCGGCGGTTTGCGGGCGCTGTCCGCCGCCGATCCGGACGACCCCGTGCTGCTGGACCTGATCGCCGAGCTCTCCGGCAGCAGCGAGCGGCTCAGGCGGCTGTGGGAGCAGGCCGACGTGGGCTACTCCGAGGGCGTCAACCACATGCGGCATCCTGTGGTCGGGGACGTCTATCTTACGCGGATCAAGTTCGACGTGTCGCATTGCGGCGGCAGCACTTCTGGCCTTCCACGCCGAACCCGTCGGCCGCGGCGGTGGAGCGGCTGCGGACCCTCGGCCGCTGATCGCTGCCCGTTCGGTCGGAACCGATGGTATGCCAGGTGATTCAGGACGCCTGTGGCCGGTATCGGTTGCGTCGGTGAAGGATAGTTCACGTATCGCGATCATCTCGTCACGGCGGTGCCATAGTGGCCGCCATGTCTTGGGCGCGATCATCCGTGGTGGCCTGTGCCGTCACGGTTCTGGTGGGAATTGTCGGTGGCCCGATTGCCGCGGCGGGCCAACAACCCGATGTGGCGCAGCTGCATCAGCAGGTGCACTCGGCGACGTTGTTGCAGAATCACGGCTTACGAGCGGTTTGCGGGCAATGCCGGTCGCTGGTGGTCACGGCCTCGCCGGGGAGTCGGACCCCGCTGAGCACGGCGGACCCCGCCGGCTACTCGCCTTCGGAGCTGGCCACTGCCTATTCGCTTCCGGCGGATTCCCGGAGCACCAACACGATCGCCCTCATCGGCGCCGGCATCGACGGCAACCTGGCGGCGGATCTGGCCACCTACCGCAAGACCTTCGGGCTGCCGGCCTGCACCGTGGAGAGCGGTTGCCTGAAGCTGCTGGACTACACCGGCGGCCCGCAGGTGCCGCCGCAGACCAGTGGGCAGGGGGCGGCGGTCGAGGAGGACGTCGCCACCGAGACCGCCCTCGACGTGGACATGGCTTCGGCGGCCTGCCCGTCGTGCCGCCTGATGTACGTGTCGGTGCCGTGGCAGGACGCCATCGACGACAACGACGTCAGCACCGGGGACTTCACCGCCGCCGTCCACACCGCGATCAAGGCCGGCGCGAACGCGGTCAGCATCAGCTACGGCTACACCGCCGACGTGACCAACACCCAGCAGTTCGCCTTGTCGCACAAGGGAGTTGCCATCACGGCGGCCACCGGCGACGAGGGCTTCAACGGCGGCGTCCACCAGAGCTGGCCGGCCGACCTGCCCGGCGTCGTCTCTGTCGGCGGCACCACGCTGACCGCGCCCGGACAGGAAACGGCCTGGTCGCTGGCCGGCAGCGGCTGCGAGACCGCCTTCCCCAAGGCCAACGGGCAGCCCAAGGCCGTCACCGCGGCGTGCAACGGGCATCGCGCCGCCTCGGACATCTCCGCCGACGCCGACGGCGCGACCGGCGTCGCGGTCTACACCACGTACGCGCCGACCGGCGACGCGCCCGGCAACTGGCTGGTCGTCGGCGGCACCAGCGCCTCATCCCCTTATATC
>NZ_KK037166.1:972137-980214 GCF_000568255.1 Kutzneria sp. 744 | reverse complement strand
ACTTCCCCGGCTCCGGCTCGTCGGTCTGCAACGCCGGCCCCGGCTGGGACGGCCCCACCGGCCTCGGCACCCCGCACGGGCTCGAAGCCTTCTGAGTTCTGGAGACTGCCTTGAAGAACCTCGCCCTGGCCGTCGCCGGCCTGCTCGCCCTGCCCGCCTTGACCGCCGCCGCGTCCCCACCGCCGGTGCAGTGCGGCGTCAACCTTGTGTCCTTCTACTACGGCGGGTTCAGCCAGAACCTCAGCCTCGGCACGTTCGACGTGACGTTGGTGGCCCACGACGGCGTCACCTGCGCCCTGCCGGACACCCCGCTGATCACCGCTTCCGGGCCCGACGGCGACCTGCCCGTGCACGTCAACGGCCGCGGCGGCATCCTCACGCTGCGCCCCGACAGCCCGTTGCACGCCACGATCGCCTACAACCGCCCCGACCTGCCGGAGAACGCCGCCAAGGTCAGCGTCCTCCGGCTGGCCATGCCCGACAAGTCGTTGCGGGGCACCTTCTTCGGCACGCCCGGCGTGATCGACATCCAGAAGGACGGCGTCTCGGTCACCGCCTGGCGCACCGGCATCGGTCTGGGGCAGGGGGAGGGGACCAGCTGATCAGCGGGGCTCGCCGAACCAGCGGCCCAGCGCCGGCTCCAGCTCGTCCGGATCGCCGGCCCAGCACACGTAGCCGTCGGGACGGACGAGCATCGGCGTGCCGATGGTGACCCGGTCGACCCGGTCCGACCAGAGATCGGCGATCTTGCCGAACTGGTCGGCCGGGTCGAACAGCACGCCGCGCCCGGAGCGCAGCAGCTCGTGCAGGCCGTCCACATCGGACGCCGCGTGCCCGGTGTCGACGCCGGGCATCTCGTAGCGAATGGCCGTGCCGGACAACAGATCCCCGAGCCGACGCTGCACCGCCGGCAGCTGGGCCAGGTCCTGGAACAGGCTGCGGGTGGCCATCACGTCGGGGTCGCGGGTGCCGAGCCAGTCCATGATCAGGCTCTGCGCCTGCACATTGCGCAGCACCGCCGCCCCGACCGGGTGGCGTTCATCGTGGTATGTGTCGAGCAGGCGCGGCGGGGCCCACCCGTGCACGGCGGCGCCGAGCTTCCAGCCCAGGTTGACGGCGTCCTGGATGCCGGTGTTCATGCCCTGCGCGCCGAGCGGCAGGTGCACGTGGGCGGCGTCGCCGGCCAGGAACACCCGGCCGTGCCGGTACTGCGCGGCCTGGCGGGCGGCGTTGGTGATGCGGCGGGAGTAGCGGAGTTCCAGCAGCTGCACGCGGTCGTCGAAGACGGTGCGCAGGCCGTCGCGGAGCTCCTCCTCGGTGATCGGGGTGTCCCGGGGCACCGACCGGCCCGGGCCGCCCACGACCAGCCGGGTCAGCGGCCGGCCCTGGGGATCGGTGCCGAGCGGGAACAGCGCCACCCAGGTGCCGTCGTCGCTCCAGGTGTGGGACATCTCCCCGCCGGCGCCGGCCAGCCGCACGTCGGCCGCGATCACCGTCTTGATGCCCGGCCGGCCGGGGAAGTCGGCCCGCAGCAACGAACGCACCTTGCTGTGGGCGCCGTCGGCCGCGACGACGTAGCGGCTGCGAATGGTGGTGCCGTTGGCAAAAGCGGTGGTGACGCCGTCGCCGTCCTGCGCCAGATCGACCAGCTCGTGATCCCGTCGCGCGCGGATTCCGTGCGCCGCAAGGTGATCCTCGAAAAACGCCTCGATGTCCACCTGCGGCACGGACCGCCACGGCAGGCGGTCGCCGACGTTGTCCAGCGGGAGCTGGATGCCGGCGAAGTGCCCGGCACTCTTGGGGAAGTCTCCCCGGGCCAGCAACGGTTCCATCAGGCCGCGCTGGTCGAGTGCCGCCAGCGTGCGGGACTGCACGCCGCCCGCACGGGACAGATCGCTGCGCTGAGGCAGTTTGTCCACCAGCACCGCCGAAACTCCCGCTACCCGCAGCTCTTCGGCCATCATCAGGCCTGTCGGCCCCGCGCCGACGATCAGCACATCGGTGTCCATGGAATGCCCCCGATTCGGTTCGTTCTCTCGTCGGGGACAACGGTGCCGCCGGTCGGCGCGCCGGGCCAGGAACGGCCCCGATTGCGGTGGGATCCGACATTCACTACCGTCAAGACGGTGGAATCCGACTACGACGAGCTCGACCGGCTGCTCGCCTGCGCCCTCCAGGTCAACGGCCGGGCCCCGTTCAGCCTCATCGCCGAGGTGCTGGGCGTGTCGGATCGCACCATCGCCCGCCGTTACGCCCGGCTGCGTTCCGTCGGGGCGCTGCGGGTCGTCGGCGCGGTCGATCCGACCGCGCTCGGGGCGATCCTTTGGTTCGTGAGGATTCGCTGCGCCCCCAACGCTTCCGTGCCCGTCGCCGAGGCGCTGGCCCGGCGGCCCGACACATCATGGGTGAGCCTCACCTCCGGCGGCACGGAGATCGTCTGCACCGTGCGCACCGAGAACGAGGCCGACAGCGAGGCGTTGCTGCTGGCCAAGCTGCCGCGCACGCCTCGGGTGGAGGGCATGACCGCCCACTCCGTCCTGCATTCGTTCTACGGCGGCCCAGACAGCCTCGTCGCCAAGCTCGGCTCGTTGGACCCCGCCGCCGTCGACTGCCTCCGCCCGCCGCCGCTGCCGTCGCGGCCCGGCCCCGTGAGCCTCGACGACGGCGACCGGAAGCTGTTGGCCGCCTTGGCTTTCGACGGCCGGGCCGAGGTGGAGCAGCTGGCCTCGGTGACTGGCTGGTCGCCCACCACCGTCCGCCGGCGGATGACCGAGCTCCGCGAACGCGGCGTGCTGTACTGGGACATCGACGTCGACGGCCGCCTGTTCGGCGTCGGCCCGCGCACCCTGCTCTGGCTGTCGGTCGCCCCCGCCCACCTGGCAGTCGTCGGCGCCGCCCTGGCTGAGCACCCCGAGATCGCCTTCGCCGCCGCCACCACCGGCCCGTCCAACCTGTGCGCCAGCATCGTCTGCGCCGACCAGCGCTCGCTGTACCGCTACCTCACCACCCGCGTAGCCGACCTGCCCGCCATCACGCACATCGAGACCGCGCCGGTGATCCGCACTGTCAAGCGGGCGGCCAACCAGTCGTGATCAGGCCGTCATGATCTGCTCGACCATGTCCAGGACGAGGGAACCGGTCCGGCCGGCCAGATCCTCCAGGCGTTGCCCGAGCTGTTCCGCCGCCTCGGTGCGCTGCTGCGCCAGGTAGAGCTCCACGGCCTCCTGCCACACCTCGCACGCATCCCCGAGCCGCCCGGCCGCCTCGTACGTGCCGCCAAGCTCCTCCAGCGTTTCCGGCGTCTGGCCGGGAGACGGCCGCGCGGCCGGGACCGAGGACATCAGATCTTCCCGGTCGAGCGTGTCGAGGGTGATCGAGTGGAGGTCGGCCAACCGCAGGCGCGGATTGGTGACGACGTGCCCGGCGACGATGCTCAGCGCCAGCGGGAATCCGCCACACTGCCGGACCAGCTCGGTCACCGCCGCCGGCTCGGCCTCGATCCGCGCCGGGCCGAGGCGTTCGGACAGGAGCTCGCGGGCGTCGGCCTCGGGCAGCACGTCGAGCAGGAGCGGCCGTCCCGAGTGGACGGTGACCAACGCGTGCAGCGGATGGCGGCTGGTGACGACCACCGTGCACGTCTTGCCGCCGGGCAGCAGCGGCGCGACCTGCGCGGTGCTGGCGGCGTTGTCCAGAAACACCAGGATCCGCTTGCCCGCGACGAGGCTGCGGAACAGCGCCGCCTGCGCGTGCACGTCGACCGGGACGCGGCCGGGATCGACGCCGAGGGCGTCCAGAAGTCCGCGCAGCGCCACACCTGGTGTCATGGGTTGTCCGGTTGGTCCGAAACCTTCCAGATCAACGAAAAGCTGCCCGTCGGCGAACCGGTCGAGGTGCCGATGGGCCCAGTGCAGGGCCAGCGAGGTCTTGCCGACGCCGGCCGCCGCCGTGATGACCATCGGCGCCCCGTCCAGGGCCGTGTCGAGCCGGTCCAGCTCCTCGTCCCGGCCGACGAACGGCAGCGGCGCGGCCGGCAGTTGCCGGGGCACGGGCATGCCGGAGTTGACGGTGGGGGAGCCGCCGGCGAGCGCGGGATCGGCCCCGAGGATCTGTCGGTGCAGGGCCTGAAGGGCCGCGCCGGGATCCGTGCCCAGCTCGGCGACGAGCTGTTCGCGCAGCCGCTGGTAGTACGCGAGGGCGTCCGCGGTGCGTCCGGCGCGGTAAAGAGCGAGCAGGTACTGGCCGGCGGCCAGCTCGTCCAAAGGGTCCAGCGCGACGCGGCGGGACAGCGTCGCCAGGAGCTGTTCTCCTTGCCCCAGACGGAGTCTCACGCTGGTCAGCGCGTGCTCGGCGGCGGAGCGCTCCTGGTGCAGGCGGTCGCGTTCGGCCTGCACCCAGTCGCCGTCGAGGCCGGTCAGCGCCTCGTCGCGCCACAGTTCCAGCGCCTCGGTGAGCAGCCGCTCCGCCCGCACGTCGTCGGCGTCGCCGCGCGCACGCGTGCACAGCTCACGAAATCGGTCGAGGTCCGTGGCCCCGGCCAGCAGGACGTATCCGCCGGAGCGTCTGGCGATGTCGACGTCATCGTCCGCGAGGATCCGCCGCAGGCGGGAAAGATAGGTGTGCAGGCTCCCTCGCCGCTGCGGCGCGGTTTCCGGCGTCCACACGCGCTCGGCCAGTCGGTCCAGCGGCACCACGCGACCGCTGTTCACGGCCAGTGCCGCCAGCACGCAGCGCTGCCGCGCCGGCCCCAGATCCACCAGTTGCCCGCCGACGTGCGCGGTCACTTCGCCCAGCAGCCCGATCGCCGTCATGTTCGTCCCCCCGGATTCCCACGGTGCACCGTGCTCGCGGCCGGCGGACGCCGACCGTGACCACGGTCCCGAAGCGGTATTGAACTGGTGATTTGAAGATCTTTCAAGAGAAACGCAAGGGATCCTCCTCACGATGGCAGCCGTTTCGGCGGTCATGGGGAGGGGACAGAAGGTGGGCTTTCGAAAGCTCGCGGTCTCGACGGTCGCGCTCGGCGCGGTCATCGGTGTTGCCGTGCCGGCCAGTGCACTGAGTGGAGGAACGGCGGCGCCGGACGGAAGTTACGGCTACGCCGCGCGAATCGTGGTCAACGGCACCACCGCCGGCTGCTCCGGCGCGGTGGTGGCGCAGGGATGGGTGCTCACGGCGAAGGCGTGCTTCGGCGCGACCGTGGTCGACGGACCGCCGCCGCAGCCGACGACCGTGTCGGTGGGTCCGAAGGTCGCCGATGTGCCGGATCTGGTGGTGGACCGGCTGGTGCCGTACCCGGATCGGGACGTGGTGCTGGCGCACGTGCTGTCCAGCCACCCGTCGACGCCGGTGCCGGCCCAGACGCCGGTGCCGATCGGCGTGACGGCGCCCGCGACCGGTGACACGCTGCGGTTGGCCGGCTTCGGCCGGACTGCCACCGACTGGGTGCCGGCCCGGCTGAACACCGCCAGCTACACCGTGCAGGGCGTCGCGGCGACGTCGGCGTCGATCGCGGCGACCGGCGGCGCGAACGACCCGTGCAAGGGCGACGCCGGTGGCCCCGTGCTGCGGGATGTCGGCGACCACGTCGAACTCGTGGGCATCGCCAGCACGTCCTGGCAGCACGGCTGCCTGGACAGCACCGAGACGCGCACCGGCGCCACGGTGACCCGGGTCGACGACCTCGGCCCGTGGATCGCGCAGCAGACCGTGCCGCTGAGCGCCAATCCGAACCGGTTCATCCTGGCCGACCTGGACGGCGACCACCGGGCCGAGCTGATGGTGATCTACCCGAACGGCGACGTGCACGCCTGGCACAACGACGGCGGCGGCTCGGCCACCACGTGGAACCCGGCCGACGTGGTCGTGGCCACCGGCATGACGGTGGACCGGACCTACTTCGCCGATCTCGACGGCGACGGCAAGGCCGACCTCATCTCGCTCGGGGCCGACGGCGACGCGCACGCCTGGCACAACACCAAGGGCTTCGCCGCGTCGCCGTTCGACACCACGGTGCCGGCCGGCGTCAAGGTGGCCACCGGCTTCCCCGACGGCCGGCGGCTGAAGTGGGCCGACCTGGACGGCGACCACAAGTCCGACGTGCTGTCGGTCGACGCCACCGGCGACGTCCGCGCCTGGCACAACGGCGCCGGCTTCGCCGAGATGCCGTGGAACGGCTTCATTCCGAAGTTCGCCACGGGTATGACGGTCGACGGCACCTTCTTCCCCGACCTGGACGGCGACGGCAAGGCCGACGTGGTCCAGATGCGGGCCGACAACAACGGCTACTCCTGGCGCAACGCCCGTGGCTTCGTGCAGGACACGTGGGATCCCACCCTCGTGCGGGTGGTGGAGGGCTTCACCAACCCGCTGACGCTGCGCTTCGCCGACCTCACCGGCGACGGCAAGCCCGACGCCGTCGCGATCGACCCGAACAACCAGATCCGCACGTGGCCCAACACCAAGGGCTGGGCGGAGATGCCGTGGGGCGCCCCCGTCGTCATCCCCACCCCGTACGTGCCGTGACCCGGACCGGAAAGGAATCGCGATGAGACGACCCTCGAGACGCGTGACGGTCCTCGCGGCCGTCCTGGCCACGGGCGCGACGCTCGTCGCCGCGTTCACTGCCCAGGCCGCCGGCCAGAGCGACGACGCGCCGCCGAGCACAGTGGAGGACTTCTCCTACCCGGGCGCGGCCCAGATCCTGGCCCAGCAGCAGGTGCAGCTGGTGTCCGGCGACGGCCACATCGTGCTGGCGCAGTGCCCGACCGGGCCCGACACCGTCGGCCTGATCATGGTCCGCTCCACCGACCCGGTGGGCGCCGACCACGACGGCAGGATCTGCTTCCACGTGCTGGCCGCCACCGGCCAGCTGACCTTGAAGATCCCGGCGGTGTTCTCCATCCGCGGTGACGGCCTCCAGGCCGGGCAGGGCCACAAGCTGAAGGCCAAGCTCACCACCGACAACGGGACCGAGTCCACTGTGGACGTCAATCCGAGCGGCACCACCCAGGTGGGCATCGCCACGTCGCCGCCCGGCGACGCGACGACGCTGCTGCGCCTGGACGCCTCGTCCTGAGGTTCGACCACCACCGAGGAGATGGATCGATGCCGGGTCGCCTGAGGGCTGCTCTCGCGCTGGTTCTGACGACGACGGTGATCGCGACGCTCGCCCCCCGCCGCTTTCGGCGGCCGGGGCGAGCCCGCTGCCACCGATCGCCACGCCGGACCAAGTGTGAGTGCGCAGGCTCGAACCACCGCGCTCATGCTGTGGCGCCTCGGCGGCCCGGTCACCAAACGCGACGCCCAGGCGGCGTTGCTCGGGTCGGACGCGGACGTCAGCGACTTCCTGCACCGGCTCAAGGCCGCCGACGTCCTGATCGACCATGACGTCGCCGTCAACCAGCTGATGGCTTCCGGCGGCCCGGCCACGAAGACCGCGGGCCAGCAGGCCCTGGACGCCGGCACCGACTCGGCGCTGACGGCGTTCCTGGCCGACGGCTGGGAGACGCCGCACGACAACGACCTGAACCTGCGGGTCAACCAGGTCATGTCGGCCGGCGGGGCGCAGGTGCGCGCCGCGGGGCAGAAGGCGTTGGACGCCGGCACCGAGGAGGCCCTCCAGGACTTCCTGGACAACGGCTGGCAGCAGCCGTTCGAGATCGACCAGACCGTCAAGGTCAACCAGCTGATGGCGGCCGGCGGCCCCGAGGTGCGGCTGGCCGCGCAGCAGGCGTTGGACGCCGGCACGCTCGACGCGCTGAACCAGTTCCTGGCCGTCGACCTGCCGGTGGCCCAGGCCCGTGACGCCGAGACGGCCGGCATCTCTGTCCTCGTGTTGACGGCTCAGCAGGCCGCAGACCAGGCGGCCGCCGAGACTCAGGCAGCGAAGCTGGAGTCCGAGCGCGCCGCCACGGAGGCGGCGGCCGCGCAACGTGCGGCGCAGGCGGCCAAGGACGCGGCGCAGCGGCCCACAACCACGCAGACCAGGCCACGGACGCAGCGGCCAAGGCGGCCTACGCGGCGAACCAGGCCGCCGCGACAGCCCGGCAGGCGATCGGCGCGGCCAACGCGGCCTCGG
>NZ_KK037166.1:919716-970378 GCF_000568255.1 Kutzneria sp. 744 | reverse complement strand
CGAGACCCTGGAGGCGGAAGCCGAGGCCGAGTCGGAGGAGCTCTCGGCGGAAGCCGAGGAGACATCCTCGCTGCCGGAGTGCGAGGTCGGGGAACCATGCGTCAACAACGGCATGGGCAATCTCGTCAAGGTGAACAAGCCGGACGCCGATGCCGACAAACTGGCCGAGCGGATCGGCGGCGAGTCCCGGATGAAGTTCGAGAACGACCCGGCCGGCAAGGAATATGACACCATCACCGACCGGTATGTCGCGGAGACGAAACCGGCCAACTTCACCTTGAACAAGGACTGGCGCAGGCAGGCCAAAGCCGTGTTCGACATGGCAGTCAAGACGGGCCGAACGCCGTACTTCCATTTCGAGGGGCCACCCGGGCCGGGAGTTCTCGAAGCGCTCAAGCGGTACGCCGAGCGATACGCGATCGAGCCGGTCATCGACCTCGAGCCGTTAGGCTGACTGCCATGCACGAGTTCCACGGCTGGTTCGGCATCTCGGAATCGGCCTATGAAGCTGATGAGGGAACGCTGGCGGAGGGGCTGGCGGAGCTGCGGGCCCGGGTCGCCGAGTTGGCGTGGTCGATGGGCACGGTGCGGGTGGTCGTCCACAACGCCCGGGAATTCCTGGAGGTGAACGGGGTGGCGAACCGGCGAGGCGTCGAGGCGATGGAGCTGGACAGGCTGTTGGAGCATGTCGCCACGCGGTTCCCCGGCAGTTACGGCCTGCTGTACGAGCGCTCCGACGACCCGGCCGACTTCGACACGCCCGGCGTCAACGCGTTCCGGGTGCGGGTGATGGCTCGGGGCGAGATCCACACCCGCCTGGACCCCTTCCTGTCCCCGTGCAACCCGGTGATCGAGGACTAGGACACCAGGTCGAAGCGGACGACGATCGGCAGGTCGCCGATCTCGCCCAGCGTGACGGCCGTTCCCTCGGAGATCACGGGCTTGCCGTCGAGCCTCACAGCAGTGTCAAGATCGAGCAGGCCGGCGAGGTGAGGAAGTCTCATCTCGCCGGTTTCGGCTATCAGGGCATAGGCGTGGTTGCCACCGCGAGTCCAGCGCAGCCAAGGAGAATCGCTGGGGGAAACGCCGTCCAGCGGCCGGGTGTCATGGATGGCAACGGAATTGACGGCCATCCACTCGGCCATGCCCTCCAGCACAGCCCACTGCGTCGGTGGGAGCGTGCCGTCGGCGCGAGGGCCGACGTTCAACAACAGGTTGCCACCACGGGAAACCACGTCGGCCAGCTGGCGGACGGCCCCGGCCACAGGCAACGAGTGGGAAGCGTCCTCGGCCTGGTTGTAGCCGAAGGAGAAGCCGATGCCACGGCAGTTCTCCCACGGGCCGGAGCCCTCGACCGAGCGGTTGGCCTGGTACTCGCTGGTGCGGAAGTCGTAGGCGACGTCGGGGCGGCGGGAGTGGGTGCCGTCCCACCGGTCGTTGACGATGCCGTGGGGAACGTCGGCGCGGTAGAAGGCGAACAGGCCGGGCAGATCGACCAGGCCCTGGTCGGGCCAGCCGATGTCGTTCCACAGGATGTCGGGGGAGTAGCGGGTGATGAGGTCCTGGACGTGGCGAAGAGCGTACGCGGCGTAGGCGGCCTCGTTGGCCCGGCCGTGGTCGTCGATCTGGTCCTCGTGCCGGATGACGGCCCGGCGGCCGGCGAACCAGTCGATGCCGCCGGAGTAGTAGACGCCGAACCGCAACCCGGCGGCACGAGAGGCGTCCGCGATGGAGCGACGAGGTCGCGGCGGGGACCGCGGTGTACGTGTTGCGGGTGCCGTGCGGGAGCGTCCACAGGGTGATGCGTCGTGTGCTGTGTCGGCACCACGTAGCGGGCCCCGCCCGGCGAAGAGCGAAGCCAGGTCGGCGGGATCGAAGTTCTCGGCCCGCCAGAAGTCCAAGAAGGAGTCGTACGGCCGGCCGCCGTGCACCGACTGGTGGTGGGAAAAGGCTGCGCTGCCGGGGATCTGGCTGGTGTTCCAGTACCACTCGGCATAGGGGCAGTGGGCGAACCAGAACTCCGAGTCGAACGTGCCCAGCTCGCCGATGGGCTCGGCCCACGCGGGCACGGAGTAGGCGCCCCAGTGCATGAAGATGCCGAACTTGGCGTCCTGGAACCAGGTCACCCGCGGATCGCCCCCTCGGTGGCTCCCGCGATGAAACCGCGGGCGAACAGGCCGAACACGGCGACCATGGGCACGGTGGCCATCAGGACCCCGGCCATGACCATGCTGTAGTCGGTGCTGTGGCCCACGTTCAACTGCGCCAGCGCGACCTGGAGCGTCAGCCGGTCGGGGTTGGTGAGCACGATCAGCGGCCAGATGTAGTCGTTCCACGAGTTGACGAAGGCGTAGATCGACAGGAACGACAGGGCCGGCCGCATCAGCGGGACGGCGACGTTCCAGTACTGGCGGAAGAAGCCGCAGCCGTCGATGCGCGCGGCGTCGAGCAGCTCGTCGGGCACGCCTCCGCTGATGTACTGGCGCATCCAGAAGATGCCGAACGCGTTGGCCAGCGCGGGCGGCACCAGGGCCTGCAGCGTGCCGACCCAGCCGATCTGGGACATGATGATGAACTGCGGCAGGGTGCCCAGCTGTAGCGGCAGCATCATGAAAACCAGCAGTAGTCCGAAAAGGACTCTTCGGCCGGGGAAGTCGAACTTGGCGAAGGCGAAGGCGGCCAGCGAGTCGATGAACACCACCAGGAACGTCGTGACCGAGGCGACGACCAGGGTGTTGAGCATCGACCCGAAGAAGTCGACGTTGGCCAGCACGTTGCCGATGTTGTCCAGCAGGTGCGAGCCGGGTGTGAACTTGGGCGGGTTGTGGTAGATGTCCGTGGTCGTGTTGGTGGCCATGATGATGGTCCACACGAACGGGAACACGGAGATCAGCACGGCCACGACCAGGATCGCGTGGGTGCCCCAGCGACGGGTCATTCCTTCCTCCCGCGTTGCACCAGCCACCAGTTGACCACGACCAGCACGAGGATCAGCAGGAAGAACGCCCACACGATCGCGGCGCCGTAGCCGTAGTCGTTGTTGGTGAACGCCTCCTGGTAGAAGTACAGCAGCGTGGTCAGGCCGGCCTGACCGGGCCCGCCGAGGCTGGCGTTGGCCGCGTTGGTGCCGAACAGCACCTGCGGCTCGCTGAAGCTCTGCAGCCCGTTGATGGTGGAGATGACCACGGTGAACAGGATGATCGGCCGCAGCATCGGCAGCGTCACGGAGAAGAACGCGCGCACCGGCCCGGCGCCGTCGATGCGGGCGGCCTCGTGCACCTCCGGCGGGATCGCCTGCAGGCCGGCCAGATAGATGATCATGTTGTAGCCGGTCCACATCCACGTCATCAGCAGCGCGATGACCACCTTGATCAGCCACGGGTTGCTCAGCCAGGCCACCGGCGGAATGCCCACCCCGGCCAGAATGGCGTTGACCAGACCGAAGTTGTTGCTGAACACCGCCGCGAAGAAGATCGCGACGGCCACGATGGAGGTGACGTTGGGCAGGAACAGCGCGATCCGGTAGAAGCCCTTGAACCGCCGCACCGAGTGCACCAGCGCGGCCAGCACCAGGGCGCCGAACAGCGTCGGCACGGTCGAGAGCACCCAGATGACCAGCGTGTTGCGCACCGACAGCCAGAACACCGGATCCTTGATCAGGAACCCGAACTGCTGCAGCCCCACGAACTTCATGTCGCTGAGGCCGTCCCAGTGCTGGAAGGCCAGGAACAGCGAGAAGAACACCGGGAACAGCGAGAAGACCGCGAACATCAGGTAGAACGGCGAGATCGCGAGGTACTGCCGCCAGTAGGTGAGGACTCCTCGCCGGGCCGGCTGGGCCGAGAGGGGAGGGGTGCGCCGAGGGCGGAACCGGGGCGGCGCCGTCCGAGTGGCCAAGCTCAGCTCACCCCCTGCCGCTGGGCGATCTGCTTGGCCTGGCTCACCGCGTCGTTCCAGGCCGCCTCGGGCGACTTGCCGCTGGCCTCGATGTTGCCCAGTTCCGTGCGGTAGGGCGCCATCACGGCCGCGTCGGCCGGGGCCTCGTAGCTGATCGGGATGGCCTCGGCGGCCGGCCCGAACACGTCGATGGTGCTCTGGCCGCCGAAGTACGGGTCGCCCGCGGTCAGCGCCGGCAGCTTGTAGGCGGCCGGGGCGGCCGGGAAGATCGCCGCGTCGGTGAAGCTTCGGGCGTCGTTGGCCGGGCTCAGGATCCAGCTGATGACCTTGAACGCCTGCTCGGGGTTGCGGCACTGCCTGGGCAGCGCCAGGAAGGAGCCGCCGTCGTTGGCCGGGCCGCCGGGCATCGGGGCCACCCGCCACTTGCCCTTGAGGTCGGGGGCGGCCTGCTCGATGTCCAGGGCGTGCCAGGCGGCCCCGAGCTCGACGCCGAGTGTGCCGGTGGAGATCGCCGCGTTCCAGCTGTTGTCGTCCACCTTGCCGTTCAGGCCGGCGGTCGCGCCCTTCACGGCGGTGTTCCAGGCGGTGCGGATGTGCTCCTGGTCGCCGATGAAGTGGTTGTTCTCGTCGACGAACCGCTTGGTGCCCTGGTTGACCACGATGCTGAACAGCTCGGGCAGGTTGCGCATGGGGAAGGACTTGGGCACGGCCTGGTGCAGCTGCTTGCCCATGGCGAAGAAGTCGTCCCAGGTCTTGACCTGGGCCGCCACCTGCTTCGGGTCGGTGGGCAGGCCGGCCTGCTCGAACAGGTCCGTCCGGTAGTACATGCCGGTCGGGCCGATGTCGATCGGGAAGCCGAGCTGCTTGCCGTCGGTGGTCTGCGCCCGCTTGACCTTCCACGCCAGGTACTGCGACGAGACGTCCTTGAACCCCAACTCGTTGAGGTCGAGGAACTTGCTGGCACTGGGCAGGAACGAGGCCATGTCCTCGCCCTTGATGCCGGTGATGTCCGGCACCGAGGAGCCGCCGGCGGCCAGCGTGGTGACGAGCTTCTGCTTGAAGTCGCCGCCGATGGAGCTGGCGGTGAGCGTGATGTCCTTGGCGAACTGGGTCTTGGCGTCGCCGACGACCTTGTCGCTCAGGCCGCCGCCCCAGTACCACAGGGTCAGGTCCTTGCCCTGGGCGCCGCCTGCGCCGGAGCTGCCGCAGGCGGCGGAGAAACCGGCGGCCATGGCGGTCAGCGCCGAGGCCTGGATGAATCGTCTGCGGGAGAGTTCCATGGGATCGCTCCTAGTCGTGCATGCCCGGCAGGCGGTCGAGGAAGGCGTGTTCGGGGCGGTGATCGGTGGCCCGCCAGCGGGCCAGGTCCGTCCACAGTGGAGCGGACGCGGCTCCGCCGATCCGCCGCACCGACAGTGCGGCGACGAGGGCGGCGAAGCGGAGCCGGTCGGCCAGGGCCAGGCCGGCCAGGGTGGCGAAAACCAGCGCGGCGCCGAACACATCGCCGGCGCCGGTGGTGTCGACGGCGTCAACGGCGACGCCGGGGATCGAGGCGCTCTCGCCCGTGCTGCCGTCGATGGCCAGGACCCCGTCGGCCCCGCACGTCACGACGGCCAGCGGCACCAGTTCGGCGAGCTTGGCCACCGCGGCCTCGGCGGAATCCGTTCCGGTGTAAGCCATGGCTTCACGGTCGTTGGGCAGGAACGCGTGACAACCGGGCAGCTGGGCCAGGATCGCCTCGGCGTGGTGTGAGGCCTCCTCCCACCCGGCGTCCGCGAACACGAGGGTGTCCTGGGCGACGGCCTTGCCGATCCAAGTCTGTGGCTCGGGGCAGAGATGGGCGACGGCCGCGCGGGCCGGTGGCGGGGTGCCGACCAGGTCGTCGGCCGTGACGGGCGCGGCGGTGCCGTGGGTGACCAGCGCGCGGTCGCCGTCGTATGCCATGGCCACGGTCAGCGGCATCAGCCAGTCGGGGATCACCCGGGACAGCGACAGATCGACGCCTTCGGCCAGCAGTTCCCGCTGGCACATGTCGCCCATGACGTCCGAACCGATGGCGGCGGCCAGCGAGGTGCGCAGGCCCAGCCGGCTAAGCGCCACGGCGAAGTTGGCGATGCCGCCGGGGCTGGTGCCGCGCGACCCGGCCCAGACCTCGGTGCCGGCCGCCGGCGCGGCGGGCAGGCCGGCGAAGCCGATGTCGTAGAAGAGCAGGCCCGACAGGAACACGTCGGGGACCGCTGCTGGTGTTGCCACGCCGCAACCTTCTGTTCGGTCCGAAGTTGAGCTAGAGACTGCACCGCGTGCACGAGAATGGCAATAGCTGCGTGACTTTGAGCGAGTTTGCAGAGTAGGGTCCGACTGTGCTTCCCGCCCGACGACACGAGCTGATCCTGCGCGCGCTGCGCTCGGACGGCCCCAGCACGGTGGCCGTGCTGGCCGACCTGCTGGGCGCGAGCCAGGCGACGATCCGGCGCGACCTGCTGCAACTGGAGGACGAGGGCCTGCTGCGGCGGGTCTTCGGCGGAGCGGTCCCCGTGAACGGCCATGACGACCCGTTCGCCGACGTCGCCGACGTGCGCGTGGAGGCCAAGGACGCCGTGGCCGCCCGCTGCGCGGCGATGGTGCGCGACGGCCAGACCGTGCTGCTGGACATCGGCACCACCGCGCACCGCATCGCCCGCCACCTGCGCGGCCGTTCCCTCACGGTGATCACCAGCAACCTCGCCGTTTTCGAGGAACTGGTGGAGGACAAGGAGATCCAGCTCATCCTGCTGGGCGGCGTGGTCCGCCGGGACTACCGTTCCCTGGTGGGCTTCCTGACCGAGGACAACCTGCGCCAGGTGCACGCCGACGTGCTCTTCCTGGGCACCAGCGGCATCCGGCCCGACGGCCACGTGCTCGACACGACCGCCGTCGAGGTGCCGGTGAAGCGGGCGATGATCGCCGCCGCGGAGAAGGTCGTGTTAGCCGCCGACGCCGGGAAGTTCCCCGGCACGGGCATGGCCCGCGTGTGCGGGCCGGAGGATCTCGACGTCGTGGTGACGAACGCGCCCGCCGACGCGGCGACGTGCGGCGCACTGCGCGAAGCTGGGGTGGAGGTCGTGGAGGCATGAGGCTGACGATCCTGGGCGGGGGTGGCTTTCGGGTCCCCCTCGTCTACCGGGCGCTGCTGGCCGATCGGGGCAAGGACCGGGTCACGCACGTGACCCTGCACGACCTGGATCCGCGCCGCCTGGACGCCATCGTCAAGGTGCTGCGCGAGCAGGCGTCCGATCATGACGACGCGCCGGAAGTGCGCGTGACGACCGACCTGGACGAGGCGGTGACCGGCGCCGACTTCGTGTTCTCGGCCATCCGCGTCGGCGGACTGGCCGGCCGCGCCACCGACGAGAAGGTGGCCCTGGAGCTGGGTGTTCTCGGCCAGGAGACGGTCGGGGCCGGCGGCATCGCGTACGGCCTGCGGACGATTCCGGTCGCGGTGGACATCGCCCGCCGCATCGCCCGCCTGGCCCCTGAGGCGTGGGTCATCAACTTCACCAACCCGGCCGGCATGGTCACCGAGGCCATGGCCGCGCACCTGGGCGACCGGGTGATCGGGATCTGCGACTCGCCGGTCGGCCTCGGCCGCCGCGCCGCCCAGGCACTGGGCGTCGACCCGTCGCGGGCCTGGCTGGACTACGCGGGGTTGAACCACTTGGGCTGGCTGCGGGCGATCCGCGTCGACGGCGTGGACGTGCTGCCCCGGCTGCTGGCCGACGAGGACGCCCTCACGTCGTTCGAGGAGGGCAAGCTCTTCGGCGCGGACTGGTTGCGCACCTTGGGTTCCCTGCCCAACGAGTACCTGCACTACTACTACTTCAACCGCGAGGCCGTGGCCGGCGCGCGGGCGGCTTCGCAGACCCGCGGGGCGTTCCTGCTGGACCAGCAGTCCCGTTTCTACGAGCAGATGCAGGTCCCCGGCACGCCGCCGTTCGCCACCTGGGACGCCACGCGCCTGGAGCGTGAGGTCACCTACATGGCCGAGAACCGTGAGGCCGTGGACGCCGGCGAGCGCAACTCGTGCGACCTGGACTCCGGCGGCTACGAGAAGGTCGCCCTGGCCCTGATGCGGGCCATCGCCCTGGACGAGCGCACCACGCTGATCCTCAACGTCCGTGGTCGGGGCGCGTTGAAGCCGCTCGACGACGAGGCCGTGATCGAGACGAACTGCCACGTCGACGCCAACGGCGCCCGTCCCATCACCGGCCTGCCGCTGGCCCCGCACTCCGTCGGGCTGGTGACTGCCGTGAAATCCGTGGAGCGGGACGTCATCGCCGCTGCCACTACTGGCGACCGGTCCGCTGCTCTGCGGGCCTTCGCGTTGCATCCCTTGGTGGATTCCGTTGCTGTGGCGCGGCGTCTGCTCGACGGGTATCTGACTCACGCCCCCGGCCTCGACTACCTCAAGGCGGCCAGCAATGCATGACGACCGCAAGCAGGTCGAGGCGCGTCTCGACCGAGTCCTGGAGCAGCGGATTCGTCCTGCTGTGTATGGGGATGTCGTTCCGTTGACGTTGACCGCGTGGCACGTGCCCGACGAGCCGGTGCCGGTGTCCGAGGCCTTGGCCGCCCCGTACTCGCCGTTCGCGGTGGGGGAGCGGTGGGGCCGGCCGTGGTCGACCACCTGGTTCCGTGTCGTCGGGACCGTGCCGGCGGAGTGGGCGGGACGGCGTGTGGAGGCCGTCTTCGACCTGGGCTTCGTCGGCGACTGGCCCGGCGGCCAGGCCGAGGCGCTCGTCTACTCCCCGTCCGGGCAGCCGGTGAAGGGCATCGAGCCGCGCAACCAGTACGTGCCGGTGGCCGCCCCGGCCGTCGGCGGCGAGCCGGTGGAGCTGCTGCTGGAGGCCGCCGCCAACCCGGACATCCTGGCCAACGGCTTCATTCCGACGCCGATGGGCGACAAGCTCACCGCCCCGCCCGACCCGATCTACACCTTCGCCCGCGCCGACCTCGCCGTGCTCAACGAGGACGTCTGGCATCTCGTGCTGGACATCGAGGTCGCCGGTGAGCTGATGAAGCAGCTCAGCGAGCACGACACCCGCCGCCACGAGCTGTTGCGCGCGTTGGAACGGACGCTCGACGCCGTCGACATCGCCGACGTCGGTGGCACGGCCGCCGCCGCGCGTGTCCAGCTTGAGGGCGTGTTGTCCCGGCCGGCCCATGCCAGCGCCCACACCTTGTCCTCGGTCGGCCACGCGCATATCGACAGCGCCTGGCTGTGGCCGTTGCGGGAGACCGTCCGCAAGACCGGGCGGACCTTCGCCAACGTGACGGCGTTGGCCAAGGACTACCCCGAGTTCGTCTTCGCGTGTTCGCAGGCCCAGCAGTACGCGTGGGCCAAGGAACACCATCCCGTTGTGTACCAACGCATGCAGGAGGCGGCCAAGGCCGGCAACTGGGTGCCCGTCGGGGGTATGTGGGTCGAGGCCGACGGCAACCTGCCCGGCGGCGAGGCGTTGGCCCGACAACTGGTGCACGGCAAGCGTTTCTTCCTCGACGAGTTCGGCGTCGAGTGCGAGGGCGTGTGGCTGCCGGACTCCTTCGGTTACACGGCGGCGTATCCGCAGCTGGCGCGGTTGGCCGGCATGCACTGGTTCCTGACCCAGAAGATCTCGTGGAACCAGACCAACAAGATGCCGCACCACACCTTCTGGTGGGAGGGCATCGACGGCAGCCGCGTCTTCACCCACTTCCCGCCCGTGGACACCTACAACGCGGTGTTCTCCGGCGAGGAGATGGCCCACGCCGCGCGCAACTACGCCGACAAGGGCGGCGGCACAAGGTCGTTGGTGCCGTTCGGGCACGGCGACGGCGGTGGCGGCCCCACCCGCGAGATGATGGAGAAGGCCCGGCGGCTGGCGTCTTTGGAGGGTTCGCCGCGCGTGGTCGTGCAGGATCCGAACGTGTTCTTCCGTGAGGCAGAGGCGGAGTACAGCAACGCCCCCGTGTGGTCGGGGGAGTTGTACCTGGAGTTGCACCGGGCCACGTACACCAGCCAGGCCCGCACCAAGTCCGGCAACCGCCGCAGCGAGCACCTGTTGCGCGAGGCCGAGTTGTGGGCGGCCACGGCGGCTGTGCGGGCTGGGTACTCGTACCCGTACGAGCAGCTGGACCGGTTGTGGAAAACCGTGCTGCTGCACCAGTTCCACGACATCCTGCCCGGCAGTTCCATCGCTTGGGTGCATCGCGAGGCCGAGGCCACCTACGCCGCCGTCGCCGCCGATCTCCGTGGCATCATCGACGGGGCCTCCTCGGCGTTGGCCGGCACTGCGGCCGATGTCCCGTGGGTACTCAACGCCGGTCCTCGCGCTCGAACCGAAGTCGTTGCCGTGCCTAGGAAATTGGCCGTCGACGGTCAGTCTCTCTCCGACGGCTCCGTCGCCGTGCTGACCGCTGTCGAAGGCTCCACCGCCGGGCCGTTGGTTACTGTCTCTGCTGCACACCCCGTTGTCGTCGGCGATCGCCTGCTGGAGAACGGCTTCGTCCGGGTCTCGTTCGACGACGACGGCCTTTTCACGTCCGTCTACGACCTCGTCGAGGACCGTGAGGTGTTGGCGCCGGGGGAGCGCGGCAACCTTCTGCGCCTGCACACCGATTTCCCCAACCAGTGGGACGCTTGGGACATCGACCAGCACTACCGCCACCAGTACACCGATCTCACCGACGCTTCGTCGATCACCGTCGTCGAGCACGGTCCGCTGGTCGGTGCTCTTCGCGTCGAGCGCCGTTTCGGTTCGTCCACCCTCGTTCAGACCATTCGTCTGTGTGCCGGTTCGCCTCGTGTCGACATCGAGACGGAGATCGACTGGCACGAGCAGGAGAAGATCATCAAGGCCGTGTTCCCGTTGGACGTGCACGCCGACCGCTCGGCCGCCGAGATCCAGTTCGGGCACGTCTTCCGGCCCACGCACACCAACACCAGCTGGGAGGCCGCCCGGTTCGAGGTCTTCTGCCACCGCTGGGTCCACGTCGCCGAGCCCGACTACGGCGTCGCCGTCCTCAACGACTCCACCTACGGCCATGACGTCGGCCGCGCCGCCCGGCCCGACGGCGGCACCACGACCACCTTGCGGCTGAGCCTCGTCCGCGCCCCGCGCGTGCCCGATCCGCACGCCGACCAGGGCTTGCACCGGATGACCTACTCGCTGCTGCCCGGCGCCTCCGTGGCCGACGCCGTCGAGGGCGGCTACGCCCTCAACCTGCCTTTGCGGGTCGTCCCCGGTTCTTCCCGCGCTTCGACGTCCCCGTTGGTCGCCCTGGACGGCCGCCGGGCGGCCGTCGAGTCCGTCAAGCTGGCCGATGACCGCTCCGGCGACGTCGTGGTCCGCCTCTACGAGTCCCTCGGCGGCCGCGCCCGGACCGTGCTTCGCCCCGGCTTCCCCGTTTCCCGCGTCCAGGTCGTGGACCTCTTGGAGCGCCCCCTCGGCCAGGACCTCCCTGTCGCGCCTGACGGCTCCGTGCACCTCCGCTTCCGCCCCTTCCAGGTCCAGACCCTCCGCTTGACCCCGTCGCCATAGTTCGCCGGTCAGTATTGGTGGGCTTGTGTGCTGTACTCCCGCCCCAGTGGCGTAGTCCAGTGCGTCGTCCCGTCCGCATCCCTCGTCACGCTGTAGTTGTCGTGCTTGACGTGACGGTGCCGGCGGCACAGGCCTTGCAGATTCGCAGGCTCCGTGCCGCCGGCCGGCCACGGCGTGATGTGGTCATGCTCCTCGATCGGCCTCGAACACCCCGGCGCCGTGCACGTTCCCCCGCTCCGCACGTGATCGAACTCTTTCATCAGGTTCGACGGCCGATACGTGTTCTTGCTGATCGCCGCCGCCCGCCGATACTCGTCCAGCGCAATCCCCCGCCAGCGCCCTCGCATCGCCAGCTCCCGCGCCGCGTCCGCCGCGATCGGCCCATACCCGGCCAGCTGACCCGGCTCGTTATCGAGCCCCATCAGCGTCTTCATCCCCACCGTGACGAACGTCCTGACGTTCCATTCTTTCCGCTGGCCCAGCATCCTCTCCCTCAGCACATCACACCGCTTCTGGTCCGTAGTGCGCCCATCGGCCGGCAGTCCTTTGGCATCCGCACACACCTGCTGAAACAGCTCCCTGGCCTCCGCCGCCGGCAGGATCCACATCAGCTTCGCCATCCCGTCCGGCAGCGGCGAGAACTCCACCCGCCGCTCTTCCCGGGCTTTCTTGCACCGCCTCTCGTATCCTTCCGGATCCGCTTTGGCCACCAGCGCCGTTGTCTTTCGACACAGCTGTGACCGGGTAAGCCCGCCAGCGACCTCAGCGAGAGCGCGATCCACTTGACTCACCTGCGCCGGGTCTTCGAGATGCCGGGTCCGCTCATGCACCGCCACGAACCGCGCCAGATCAACATCCCCACCCCGAAACCGCTCCGCCAGCGCCGGATGACCGCCCAGCGCCGCCGCCACCTCTCGCGCCTTCGTCAGCGCCGGCTCCGCCACCTTGATCGCCATGGCCGCGCCATGGCCAGCTCGGTGGTGTCCCGCACCTGCGCCAGCGCCGCCAGCTCGGCGTATTCGCAGCAGGCTCTCAGTCTCCGCGCCACAATGGCAAACGTCAGTAATTCTTCCTGCGTGAGCCCCGCCGGATCGACACTCATGATCAGGTCATACATCGCCCCATCGGGCCGACCGTTCTCTATTTCCGGAGTGAGTTCTCCCATGTCTCCAGAATACTCTCGCGCAAGATCCAATTCGAGTCACTAACGGGTGATTGCTTCATGCATAATCGCGCGCTCAGGGAGAGGGAGAGGGAGAGGGAGAGGGAGAGGGAGAGGGAGAGGGAGAGGGAGAGGGAGAGGGAGAGGGAGAGGGAGAGGGAGAGGCGGAAGGGGTGCGGGGGGAAGAAGGTGGGGAAGGGGAGGGGGGAAGGTGGGATATAAGAGAAAGGAAGGCGGGAGGCGGGAGGCGGGAGAAAAGCTTTTCCGTCAACCTTTCACCTTTGACAATTCAGAAAAGCGTGGATTTTGCGTGGAGGGGATTGGTGTCGTACAATTGACATCGCGAAGGGCAGCCCTGCCTGCCCGCTTTTGCCCTTCGCGACATCAATCAGAGGCTCCACGCCAAATCCACGCGACCCAACGCAAGCGAGCCACGAACAGTCCACCACTCTCAGCGGCGGACTTGGCAGTGCTGTGCTCGAACCCGGTCGCGCAGGCCCGCCTCGACCCACCCACTCCCCGATCCACCAACCCCCCGACCCGCCACCCCGCCAACCCACCACCCCAACCCCACCGACTGCCACAGCTGCATCACCCCACCCCCTGAACGTATGGTTGCCACGTGCATGCTCCTTACTCCCCAACACCAGCCGCGTGACCGCGCCGACTCGCCCCGCGCGGAGCGCGATCCTCACTGTCGACGACGACCCCGGCGTCTCCCGAGCCGTGGCGCGGGACCTGCGTAGGCGCTACGGCGACCGGCACCGGGTGATCCGGGCGGAGTCGGGGCGGCAGGCGCTGGACACGCTGCGGGAGATGGCGCTGCGCGGGGAGCTGGTGGCGGTGATGCTGGCCGACTACCGGATGCCGGACATGAACGGCATCGAGTTCCTCGAGCAGGCGATGGACCTGTACCCGGCGGCCCGGCGCGTGCTGCTGACGGCGTATGCCGACACGGAGGCGGCGATCGACGCCATCAACCTCGTGGACCTGGACCACTACCTGCTCAAGCCGTGGGATCCGCCGGAGGAGAAGCTGTACCCGGTGGTGGACTCCCTGATCGACGCGTGGGCGAGCACGGACCACAAGCGGGTGCCGGAGACCAAGATCGTCGGCCACCAGTGGTCGGCCCGGTCGTCGGAGGTGCGGGAGTTCCTGGCCCGCAACCAGGTGCCCTACCGCTGGTACCAGGTCGACGAGCCGGAGGGCGAACGCCTCCTGGCCGCCGCCGGTGCGGACGGACGGATCCTGCCGGTGGTGGTGACCACGAACGGTGACGCGCTGATCGCGCCCACGGACGCGGAGCTGGCCAACGAGGTGGGCCTGAGCACGAAGCCGTCGGAACGCTTCTACGACCTGGCCATCGTCGGCGGCGGACCCGCGGGTCTCGGGGCAGCGGTGTACGGCGCCTCGGAGGGGCTGCGGACGGTCCTCATCGAGCGCACGGCCACGGGCGGGCAGGCGGGCCAGAGTTCGCGGATCGAGAACTACCTGGGCTTCCCGGACGGTGTCTCGGGCGCCCAGTTGGCGGACCGGGCCCGCCGACAGGCCACCAAGTTCGGCGCGGAGCTGATCACCACCCGTGACGTGGTCGGCGTGGAGATCAACGGATCGGCCCGTACGGTGCGATTCGCCGACGGGGACGCGATCGACGCCCACGCGGTCATTCTGGCGACGGGTGTCTCGTACCGGCAGCTGTCCGCGCCGGGCCTGGACGACTTCACCGGACGGGGCGTGTACTACGGGTCGGCGCTGACGGAGGCCACCAACTGCTCCAAGCAGGACATCTTCATCGTCGGCGGGGCCAACTCGGCCGGGCAGGCGGCGGTGTACCTGTCCCGGTCGGCCCGGTCGGTGACGATCGTGGTGCGGGCCGAGTCGCTGACCGAGTCCATGTCGCACTACCTGATCCAGCAGATCGCCGCCATCCCGAACATCTCGGTGCTGACCTGCACGGAGGTGGTCGAGGCCGGCGGCGACGACCACCTGGAGCACATCTCGTTGCGGCACAACAAGACCGGCGAGGTGCGCAAGGTCGACGCGTCCTTCCTGTTCGCGTTCATCGGCGCCGCGCCGCGCACGGACTGGCTGGACGGCGTGGTCGCCCGTGACGAGCGGGGCTTCGTCATCGCCGGCCCCGACCTGGCCGTGGACAACGCATTGCGGGACTGGCCGCTGGACCGCCCGCCGTATCACCTGGAGACCAATGTGCCCGGCGTGTTCGTGGCCGGTGACGCGCGCTCCGACTCCGGCAAGCGGGTCGCCTCCGCGGTCGGCGAGGGAGCGATGGCCGTCATGCTGGTGCACCGTTATCTGGAGCGGACATGAGCCCTCTGCCGTGTGACATCGCCGAGCTGCGCACCCTGTTCCTGTTCGAGAAGCTGGACGAGCACCAGCTGGAATGGCTGTGCGAGCACGGGCACATCGAGCATTTCGAGCCCGGCCCCGTCTATCGCGAGGGCGACCCGGCGACCTGCTTCTACGTGATGATCGAGGGCGGCCTGGCGATGTCCCGGCGGGTCGGCGCCGAGGACGTGGAGATCAGCCGGACCACCCAGCCCGGCGTGTACGCCGGCGCGTGGCGGGCCTACCTGGGCGACCGCGTGCCGCAGAACTACGACGGCTCGATGCGGGTCACCGAGCCGTCCCGGTTCTACGTGCTCGACGCGGTGCTGTTCGAGCAGGTCATGCGCGAGTGGTTCCCGATGGCCCTGCACATGCTGGAGGGCCTGTTCTTCGGCATGCAGAACACCCAGCAGGCCATCGGGCAGCGGGAACGCCTGCTGGCGCTGGGATCCCTGTCGGCGGGGCTGACCCACGAGCTCAACAACCCCGCCGCCGCGGCGATCCGGGCGACCTCGACGCTGCGGGAGCGGGTCGCCGGCATGCGGCACAAGCTGGGCATGATCGCCGCCGGCCCGTACGACCGGGTCTCGCTGGCGACGCTGGTCCAGCTCCAGGAGCAGGCCGTCGAGCTGGTGGCGAAGGCCAAGCCGCTGGAGCCCCTGGAGGCCGCCGACAAGGAGGACGAGCTCTCCGACTGGTTCGACGAGCACGAGATCCGCGCCGGCTGGGAGATCGCGCCCACCTTCGTGCAGGCGGGTCTGGACGTGGCCTGGCTGGACACGGTGGCCAGCACCGTGGACAGGTCCATTCTGGAGGGTGCGGTCCGCTGGCTCAACTACACCGTCGAGACCGAGCTGCTGATGACCGAGATCGAGGACGCGACCACGCGAGTGTCCACTTTGGTCTCAGCCGCCAAGCAGTACTCCCAGCTGGACCGGGCGCCGTTCCGTCCCGTCGACGTGCACGAGCTGCTGGACAGCACCTTGCTGATGCTGGGTCGCAAGATCGGTGACAACATCACCGTCGTGAAGGACTACGACCACAGCCTGCCCGAGGTGCCGGTGTACGCGGCCGAGCTCAACCAGGTGTGGACGAACCTGATCGACAACGCCATCTCGGCCATGGGCGGCGTCGGCACGCTGACCGTGCGCACGGCCCGCGAGGACGACCGGCTGCTGGTGGAGATCGGCGACACCGGGCCCGGCGTGGCGCCGGAGATCAAGAACCGGATCTTCGAGCCGTTCTTCACGACCAAGCCGGTCGGCTCGGGCACCGGCCTCGGCCTGGACATCTCATGGCGCATCGTGGTCAACAAGCACCGCGGCGACCTGGCCGTCGTCTCGGTGCCCGGCGACACCCGCTTCCAGGTCCGCATCCCGCTCGTCCCCGCCGTTCAGGAAGGCAACTCATGACCGTTCCCGGCATCGACCCGTCCGTGCCCCCGAGCGGCACCGGCTGCGTCGAGTGCGACGCCGCCGGCGGCTGGTGGGTGCACCTGCGCCGGTGCGCCCAGTGCGGGCACATCGGCTGCTGCGACTCGTCGCCGGCCCAGCACGCCAGCGCCCACGCGAAGTCCTCCGGGCACCCGTTCATCCGCAGCTTCGAGCCGGGCGAGGACTGGTTCTGGAACTTCCAGACCAACGAGTTCTACGACGGTCCGGCGCTGGCCGGCCCGCAGTCGCATCCCGAGGACGCGGCCATCCCCGGCCCGGCCGGTCGCGTTCCGGAGGACTGGCGCAGCCACGTGCACTAGGTTTGATGTCCATGAGCCACGAGGAGCTCGCGGACGCCCTGCGTCTCGCGGTCGTCGGTCGTTCCGGAGTGACTCCCGTGTCGCTCCGGAACGCCATTTCGAAGCGGGTCGCGGGCGGGCCGGCGGTGAAGGAGCCGTACGACACCCTCGCCCGGCGGATCGCCGAGGCCTCCTACCGCGTGACCGACGCCGAGGTCGACGCCGTGCGGTAGGCGGCCGGCAGCGAGAAGGCGGCGTTCGAGGGCCGTGATGGCGGCCTGTGTCGGGGCCCGGTCTCACGCCTGGGATGCCTTCGTGGAGGCGCTCGATGCGTCTTCCTGAGATCGAGCGCGGCGACAGCCTCCGCAGCCGGGCGGTGATCCAGGTCGTCTCGCTGGCATTGGGGGCGCGACTGCCCGACGCCGCCCGGGTTGCCTTCTACCAACAAGGCTTTTGTCGGCACGGCGCTCGGCGCATGGACGCAGGAGGCCATGCGCGGGCCGAGCGAGTGGTCCGTGGCCGAGCGGGAACTCATGGCGGCGATGGTCGCCCGGTGGAACTCGTGTCCGTTCTGCGTCGGGGCGCATCGGGCCATTGCCGCGCTGGGCATGGACAAGGCCGTTGCCGAGGCCTGCCTCGACGACTACCACACCGCGCCCATCTCGGAACCGTTGCACGCCACACTGTCCTTTGTGGAGACCATGACCCTGCGTCCCGGCGAGCTGCCGGCCGCGGTCCGGGCGGCAACGGCCGAAGGCGTCACGCGGCAACAGCTCACGGACGCCGCCGCGGTCGCCTCGGTGTTCAACATCATCACCCGCTACGCCAACGCCCTGGACTTCGTGATCCCGAGCGAGGCCGAGTTCGACAAGGCCGCCGGCATGATGCTCAAGCGCGGCTATGCCTGAGCTCCCCGAGGTCGAGTCGGCTCGCTCCGTCATAGACCGCGCCGCGCTGGACCGCCTGATCGTCGAGGTCGACGACACCGACGACTACGTGTGCCGGCCCCATCCGCCCGGCGAGATCCGGTCGCTCCTGCTCGGCCACCGGCTCGTCGCCGCGCACCGCCGGGGCAAGTCGCTGTGGTGCGACACCTCCTCCGACGGCCCGGCGCTCGGCATCCACCTCGGCATGTCGGGAAAGATCGTCATCGCCGACGTCGACGGCAGCGAGATCGACGGCGGCGACTACTGGGAGGGCCGCCGCGTGTCCGGCGACTACCGCTGGTCGCGGTTCGCCCTGACCTTCTCCGACGGCGGCCGCCTACTGCTGGTCGACCCGCGTCGGCTGGGTCGCATCACCCTCGACCCGCCCGTCGACCGTCTCGGCCCCGACGCCGCGACGATCACCTCCGCGCAGTTCAAGGCGGCCTTGTCGAGAGGGTCGGCCCCGCTCAAGGCCCGCCTGCTCGACCAGCATTTCGTCGCCGGCATCGGCAATCTGCTGGCCGACGAGATCCTCTGGCGCGCTCGCGTCCATCCCGGCCGTCCGGTCGACGAACTCACCCCGCGCGAGGTCGGGAAGGTCTTCCGTGCCACCCAGTCCGCCGTGACGGACGCCTTGGACGGTGGTGGCGTGCACACCCTGTCGATCATCCCGTTCCGCCACGCCGGGGCGCTGTGCCCCCGTGACGGCGCCCCGATGGCCCGGGGCACCGTCGGCGGCCGCACCAGCTGGTGGTGCTCGGCGGAGCAGGTGATCTAGTCGGCGTTGTTGTTGTCCGATCGGGCATTTCTGGTCCGAGGTGACCTCCTTGCCGTGATCGTCGTGGTTAGGGTGGCGGCATGAGGTTCGGGCTGTACCTGCCGCAGGGCGAGTTGGCCGATGCGCGGCAAGGCGTGATGACGGTGGCGCGCGAGGCGGAGCGGATCGGCTACGACAGCCTGTGGGCCTTCGAGCGAACCCTGTTCCCGCTGGAGCCGGCCGACGGCATGGGCGGCGTGCCCGGCCTGCCGTGGGCCGACTTCTACCGGCACAACATGGATCCGTTGACGCTGCTGACGTTGGCCGCGGCGGTCACGGAGAAGGTCCGGCTGGGCACCGGGGTGCTGGTCGCCGGGCTGCATCCCGCACACGCGTTGGCCCGCACCATGGCGACCCTGGACCAGGTCAGCGGCGGCCGGGCGGTGCTCGGGCTGGGCGGCGGCTGGTCCAGCGACGAGTTTCGGGCCGCGGGCGCCGACGTCCGCCGCCGTGGCCGGTCGCTGGAGGAGACCGTCGACGCCTGCCGGGCGTTGTGGGGCCCCAACCCGGTGTCCTATCGGGACAGTCGTATGGTCGTCGACAACGCCCTCGTCACGCCGAAACCCCTGGGACGCTTACCGATTCTCCTCGGTGGCGGCAAGACCGAACGTCGCGCTGGACCGGATCGCCCGCAAGGCCGACGGCTGGATCCCCGCCGGCCTCGGGCCCGCGGCCGTCGCCGGCACGTGGAAGCGGCTTCGAGACCTGGCCGCCGATCACGGCCGTGATCCGTCCTCGCTGGGCCTTTACCCTCAGGTGCGCCCATTCGTCACCCCGAAGGACCTCGGCCCCGACCGCATGCCCGGCCAGGGCTCCATGTCCCAGGTGGTCGACGACCTCGCCGCGTACGCCGAGGCCGGCGCCGACGAGGCCCTTATCGTCGTCCTCGACGCCCGCTCCGCCGGCGAGCACGTGGACAAGGCCGCGGTCCTGATGGCCGCCGTGACCGCAGGAGGCCTGCGATGAAGGCATTGCGCTTGGAGCGCTGGAAGTCGGATCCCGTGCTGACCGAGGTTGCGGAGCCGAGGCCCGGCCCGGGGCAGGTGGTCGTGCGGGTGGGCGCGGCCGGCGCCTGTCACTCGGACCTGCACCTGATGCGGGAGTTCGGCCCCGGCCTGTTGCCGTGGGGTCCGCCGTTCACCCTCGGGCACGAGAACGCCGGCTGGGTGCACGAACTCGGTCCCGGCGTGACCGGCGTCGAAGTCGGCCAGCCCGTCGCCGTGTACGGGGCGTGGGGCTGTGGAACCTGCGCGCGGTGCCGGCTCGGCATCGAGTCGTACTGCGAGAACCGTGCGGGGGCACCGGCCCCGGGCGGCGGTTGCGGGCTGGGTGTCGACGGCGGCATGGCCGAACTGGTGCTCGTGCCCGATGCTCGACACCTCGTCCCGTTGCCGGACGGCCTCGATCCCATCCTCGCCGCCCCGCTGACCGACGCCGCGCTCACGCCGTACCACGCGATTCGGCGCTCCTGGTCCAAGCTGCATCCCGGCGCCACTGCCGTGGTGATCGGCATCGGCGGCCTCGGCCATCTCGCCGTGCAGATCCTGCGGGCCACCACCGCCGCCCGCGTGATCGCCGTCGACACCCGGAACGAGGCGTTGGAGCTCGCTTCGCGGGCCGGGGCCGACCACTGCTTGTTGGCCGGTCCCGACGCCGCAAGCACCATCCGCGAGCTCACCGACGACCGCGGCGCCGATGCCGTTTTCGACTGTGTGGCCAGCGAACGCACCGTCGCCCTCGGCGTTGCCGTCGGGCGGGTGATGGGCGATCTGACGCTCATCGGCCTCGGCGGGGGAGCCGTGCCCGTGCGCTTCGCCGCTGTCCCTCATGAGTTGTCGGTGCAGACGACCTACTGGGGCAGCCGATCCGAGCTGGAGGAGGTCCTCGACCTCGCCGCCCGCGGCCGGCTGCATGCCGAAGTCACCACGTTCGCCCTCGACGACGCCCTGGAGGCCTACCGGCTGTTGGAGGCCGGCGAGATCACCGGCCGTGCGGTGATTGTGCCGGGCTAGCTCGCGGCTGACCGCGGATCGTTGTGCAGGTAGGCCAGTTCCTGTGCCCGGTGGGCGATGCGCCAGCCGGCGTCGGTGCGCACGAAGCGGTCGATGTACCAGAGGCCCACGAACATCACGCCGCCGGCGGTGAGCACGAGCGGGTTGTGGCACATGGTGCGCCCGGTGGCGACGTCGCCGTCCAGCTCGATCTTGCTGGCGGCGACCAGGTGCTGCGTGACGCTGAAGTACGCCATGGTCTCACCCAGGTAGGCCTTGATCGTGGCGAGGTCGCCGTGCACGGAGCCGGTCGTGGCCCGGAAGTCGATCTCGGCGTCGGGCGTGAAGATCCCGTCGAGCGCGTCCCACTCCCGCCGGTCCACCGCGTAGCTGTAGTCGACGAGCAGGTCCTGGATCTCCAACCGGTCGGACAGCTCCTGCAGCGACTTGGTCATGCGCGCCCCCGGCCCGTGGTGATTATCGTGTCACTGTGACACGTTAATCGCCACGGACCGGTTCGTCACGCCCGGATCACTTCACCAGCCCGCACGCCGAGGGGTCGGCCGAGACGTGGAGCTCGGTCGTCCAGCCGTAGCCGACGACCTTGCCGGCGCCGTCGGCCGCCAGCGGCGCCCAGGTGTCGGTGGTGTCGTCCCGCTTGTACCAGCGCAGCACCGGGCCGGTCGAGATCGAGGAGCCGCGCGCGTACAGGATGTCCGCGCCCGGCGAGAAGATCTCGCTGAACATCTGCCAACCGGTGCCGATCGGCTCGGCGATCTGGAGCCACCTGTTGTCGGCGAAGGAGTACTCGTACCGGAACAGGGCGCCGGCCGGGGTACGGGCGTACAGCACGCCGTCGCCGGCCGCGGTGATCGAGTTGTACATGAGCCAGTTGGTGCCCAGCGACACGCCGGCGCCGTTGACCCAGTTGTTGGTGGCGGTGTTCCAGATGAACACCCGCAGCTCGCCCTTGGCGTTGATGGCGAAGATCCGGCCCTGCGAGTCCACGGTGACCCGGTTGGCGTACGCGCGGTCAGGTACGGCGCCCAGCCGCCACCGACCTGGCCGCCGCCGGTCCACTTGGTTCCGTTCCACGCGAAGCGCCGGATGACGCCGTCGGCGAACGTGTCGGCCGCGCCGGTGTTCTTGTGGATGTCCCACACGATGCCGTCGGGCGCGGCAAGCATCCGGCCGAGCCAGCCGCTGCCGACGGCCGCGGTCGGGTTGACCCAGTTGGCCGTGCCGTTGGCGGCGTCGTTGTGCACGTAGTGCCACATCCCGCCGCCGGCCCGCTCGGACCAGACCGTGGCCGGGGTGCACTGCACCTGCGCGGGGGCGGTCTGCTGTCCGATCCACGCCGCGAGCGTGTCGGTGCGGATCTCGGTGGTGCCCTGCTGTGGCTGCTCGATGCCCATGCAGCCGTGTTGCAGCGAAGAAGTGGTGACGCCGACGAGCGTCGCCAGGCCGCCCGCCTCGCGGAAGGCCGGGGCGCCGGCGTCGCCCTTGCAGGCGTCGGCGGTGTCGCTGTGCAACACCAGCTGCGCGGCGTCGACCGTCCCGACGGTGAAAGCGCTGGTGTGCAGCACGTTCGGGATCCACTCGTCCGCGGTGCGGCCGAAGCCGGCCAGTCGGACCGGGTCGCCGGCGGCGGGCGCGGTGGTGCTCAGGGGGACGGGCGTGATGCCGGTCGCGGCCTTGTCCAGCTTGACCAGCATCACGGTGTGGCCGGCGTCCGGCACGAGCTTGGACGCGTGGGCGGTGATGCCGGCCGTCGAGCCCAGATTGACGCGGCCGACAACAACTGTTGTCGCCTTGGCCGGCGCGCCGCCGTCGGGGTTCTCGGGAAAGCAGCTGGGCACGGTGAGGACCCAGGCCGGCGCGACGAGGGCGCCGGAGCAGGCCCGGCCGTCTGCGGTGATCTTCGCCGTGAAGTTGTAGGTGGTCGCGGCGTCACCGGACACGGCCAGGGCCGGCGCGGTGAGTAGGGCTCCGCCGGTGACGGCGACCAGGGCGGCGGTGACGGCTCTCGACCGGATCCGCGCAGATCTCATGCATCCCCCTCAGATGTGCAGCTGCCCGGCGAGTATCGGGCGAATTCGCCCCCGATGTCCCAAGAGATCGCTGTGACCCGGGTCACTAACGGGTGGGCGACACCGGTTGGCCACGCGATGTTCGTCGGGGCGGGATAGGAAGCGGGGGAACCGATTCTGGAGGTCCAGCGATGTCACTGACCCGGCGCACACTGTTCCGCGGCGCGCTCGCCGCCGGTGGCCTGGCCGCCTCCGGTCCCGGCCTGGTCCGTTCTGGTAGGCCCGCGCTGACTCACGGCGTGCAGAGCGGGGACGTGCTGGCCGACCAGGCGACGGTGTGGGCCCGCGCTGACCGGCCGTCCCGGATGATGGTGGAGTTCGGCACCGATCCGACGTTCCGGCGGACCACCCGGATGCCCGGGGCGCTGCTACTGCCCGGTTCGGACTTCACGGCCAAGACCGTGCTGCCGCAGCTTCCGGACGGGGCCGACGTCTACTACCGCGTGACCCCGGTGGACCTGCACGACAGCTCGCTGGCCGGTCAACCGCTCAGCGGGCGCCTGCGGACCGTGCCGCGGCGGGCCAAGGACGTGTCGTTCGTGTGGTCCGGCGATCTGGCCGGGCAGGGCTTCGGCATCGACACCGCCCGCGGCGGCTACCGGATCTTCGAGCAGATGCGCCGCCTGGACCCGGACTTCTACCTCTGCAACGGCGACAACATCTACGCCGACGACCCGATCGAGCCCACCGTGGCGCTGCCCGACGGGACCCTGTGGCGCAACGTCGTCACCGAGGAGAAGTCGAAGGTCGCCGAGACGCTGGACGAGTTCCGGGGCAACTACAAGTACAACCTGCTGGACGAGAACCTGCGCCGGTTCTACGCCGAGGTGGCGCAGATCCAGCAGTGGGACGACCACGAGACCCACAACAACTGGTATCCCGGCGAGATCCTGGACGACCCGCTCTACACCGAGAAGCGGGTCGACGTCCTGAAGCTGCGGGCCCGCCAGGCGTATCACGAGTACGTGCCCATCAATCCGGTCTACGACCGGGAGAACCGGATCTACCGGGTGCTGCACCACGGGCCGCTGCTGGACGTGTTCGTGCTGGACATGCGCTGGTACCGCGACGCCAACTCGCCCGACAAGCAGACGTTCAACGACGGCGGCATCCTCGGCCAGGAGCAGGCGGCCTGGCTCAAGCGGGAGCTGAAGCGGTCCACGGCCCGGTGGAAGGTGATCTCCAACGACATGCCGCTGTGCGAGGTCGTCACCGACGCCGGCGGCAAGTTCGAGGCGGTTTCCCAGGGCGACAACGGAATGCCCCTCGGCCGGGAGTTGCAGATCGCCGAGCTGCTGACGTTCCTCAAGCGCAACCGCATCCACAACGTCGTGTGGCTCACCACGGACGTGCACTACACCGCCGCGCACTACTTCGACCCGGACAAGGCTGCCTACCAGGACTTCGATCCCTTCTGGCAGTTCACTTCCGGGCCGCTCAACGCCGGGGCGTTCCCGCCCGCCGCCGTCGACACGACCTTCGGCGCGCAGCAGGTCTTCGTGAAGGCCCCGCCCTACGCCAACGCATCGCCGGCCACCGAGTTCCAGTTCTTCGGCCAGGTCAGCGTTTCCGCCGTGACGGGGGCGATGACCGTGCGGCTGCGGGACAACTCCGGCGCCGTGCTGTGGTCGAAGGAGCTGACGCCCCAGCGCTGAGCCGGGTTCAGGCGTGTCCGACGCCCGAACCCGGCCCGGGACTACGCCGGGTCGAACGGCTTCTGGTCGATGCCGCAGGTCGCGCCGACGGGCGGCAGCACACCGGAGATCAGGTAAGCGCGCTTGGCCTTCTCGGCGCAGGTGCTGTGCACGTACATGGTGCTGTGGCCCGAGCCCTCGACCACCAGCAGCCGTGCCTTGGCCAGCTCGGCGATGCCGTCCTTGGCCCCCTTGAGCGGCGTGGACGGGTCGAAGCGGCTGTTGATCACCAGGATGGGGGCGGAGGTCGGGCGGTTCCACGGGCCGCGGTAGGGCTGCACGGCCCGGTGCGGCCAGTAGGCGCAGGACATCATGTCGAACACGCCGATGCGGCCGAAGTACGGCACCCGGGCGTCCTCGCTGGTGGCCAGGGCGCTGTAGGTCGATTCGTCGGTGGGCACGGTGCTGTCGCCGCACTGGATGGCGTTGAACGCCTCGGTGGAGTTGCCGAGGTACGGCTCTCCCTTGGGGGACAAGGCCTTCGCCGTGACAGCGCTGGCCTCGTAGAGGCGCTCCAGCTGGGCGGCGTTGTCCTTCCACGCCTCCGGCTTGGCGAGATCCCCGGCCAGGTTGATCACCGCCGAGTAGCTGAAGGTGCTGGCGGTGCCGTCGGGATTGGTGACGGTGATCGGGTGCTGGCGGGCCCGTTCGGCCAGCGTCTGCCACTTGGCGTGCACGTCGCCGCCGGAGAAGGCGCAGTTGGGGCCGGCCGCGGCGCACTGAGTGAGGAAGGACTCGAAGGTCTCTGCGATGCCACCGGCCACGTCCTGCCGGGTGTCCACGGGCAGGGTCGTCCCGGCGTTGCCGTGACCGGTGGCGCTGCCCTGGAAGTCCATGGTGCCGTCCATGACGAGCGCCCTGATCCGGTTGGGGAACAGGTTGGCGTAGATGGCGCCGATGTGGGTGCCGTAGGAGATGCCGTGATAGGTGATCTTGGCGTCGCCGACGGCCCGCCGCAGCAGGTCGATGTCCCGCGCGGTGTTGACGCTGTTCATGTACGGCAACAGGTTCCCCGCCTGTTGCTGGCAGCGGTCGGCGAGGTCCTTGGAGGCGTGGAAGTAGGCGGGCTCGCCGGCCGCGTCGCCCGGCATCTCCGGGAACGAGGCGAAGTACTGCTCCTGCTCGGCGTTGGTGGAAAAGCACCGCACCGCCGTGCTGTGGCTGACCGCCCGCGGATCCCACGACACCAGGTCGAACCGGGCGCGCAGCTCGTCGGAGAACAGCCACTGCCACTTGGCCCGCTGCCGCAGTCTGTCCACACCGGACGGTCCGGGCCCGCCGAAGTTGACGAACAGCGTGCCGATCCGGTGGGCGGGGTCGCTGGCCGGCAGCTTGATCAGCGCCAGGTCGATCTTGGTGCCGTAGGGGTTGGCGTAGTCCAGCGGCACCCCGGCCGTGGCGCACTGGAAGCCGTCGGCGCAGTCGGCCCAGGTCAGCGCGGGCGTCGGCGCGCGGTCGGCCAGCACGTCGGAGCCGTCGGCCGTGGCGTCGGCTGTCGCCGGCAGCAGGCCGAGACCACAGGCCAGCGCGGCGGCGAGGGCGGCGGCCCGCAGGCGCGGTCTTGTTCGTAAAGGCACTGGGAGGTCTCCTCATGGTCGTGTGCAGCCATCTGACGCCATGCGGATCACCCAGGTTGTTCGTTATCGGGCAATAGTCACGGTGCCCGGTCGAGCCGTCGGGGGTGGAAAATCAGGCGGTCACCTGGATGATGGTCTTGCCGGCGGTGCGGTTTCGACGGGCGAAGGCGTCGGCCGTCTCGGCCAGCGGGCGCACGGCCCCGACGAGGGGCTTCAACCGGCCGTCCCGCACGCGCTGAGCCAGGTCGGCCAGCTGCGCGCGGTCGGGTTCGACGACGAAGAAGACCGCCCGACCGTCCTTGGGCTGCACCGTCGGCGGCGCGGGGATGGTGACCAGCGTCCCGCCGGGGCGGACCAACGCGGCCGACCGCTCCAGCACCGAGCCGCCGATGACGTCGAGCACCACGTCGACCTCGCCGCTCAACGGTTCGGCGTCCAGGTCCACAAACGCCTGTGCGCCAAGGCCGAGAACCAGATCACGGTCGGCGGCCCGGCCGGTGCCGATCACCCGGGCGCCGACCTCGCGGGCCAGCTGCACGGCGATGGATCCCACGCCGCCGGCCGCGCCGTGGATCAGCACCGTCTGGCCGGTGGTGAGACCGCCGTGGACAAAAAGTCCTTGCCACGCCGTCAATCCCGAGATGGGCAGCGCCGCGGCGACGGTGTGGTCGATGTCGGCGGCCAGCGGCGCGAGGTTGCGCGCCTCGACGGCCGTGTACTCGGCCAGGGAGCCGTCGCGGGCCCAGTCGGCCAGACCGAACACCCGCTGGCCGACGGTCAGACCCGTGGTGCCGTAACCGAGTTCGGCCACCACGCCGGACAGCTCGTGCCCGGGAATGCTGGGCGTGCGGTCGCGGCCGGCCCGGTCGGTCCAGCTGGTGGGCCAGTCCAGCTCGCCCGGGGTGAAGCCGGCGGCGTGGACCCGCACGATGACGTCGTTCTCGGCGGCATGCGGGTAGGGCCGGTCGGTGAGCGTCAGTCCGTCGATGCCGGCGGCCTGGTCGGTCACGGTGATTGCTTGCATGCCAATGCCTTTCCCGAGGGCCCGGCGGTCCGTGTGGACCGGCGGGCGGCGTGCAGCGTCGCGAACAGGGACAGTGTCCCGACAAACGCCGTGTACAGATAGCTGGTGGCCGCCAGGCCCCACCAAGGTGTGGCCAGCCCGGCGGCGACCGACGGCAGGCCCAGCGCCGCGTAGCTGACGAGGTAGGCGGCGGAGAACACCGCCGACCGCGACGCCGCGTCGGTGGCCCCGCTGATGCCGCGCAGGGTCCCGTTGAATGTCAGGCCGACGCCCAGACCGGCCACGATCGAACCGCCGATGAACACCGGCGGCGAGGCGAAGAACACCGCGGCGGCCAGGCCCACCGCGCCGACGGTCAGGAACACCGACCCCAGCAGCGTGGCCCGCCCAGCCGGCTGTCGTGCCGCCCACAGGCCGCCCACGCTGTTGGCGAGGAACAGGACTGTGATGCTGAGACCGCCGGCGGCGCCGAACCCCACGTGCAACACGTCGTGCACGAGCGAAGGCGCAAGGGCCAGGAACAGGCCGGTGATGGACCAGCCAGCGACGATGGCCGGCACGGCGGCGAGGAATTCCCGCCGCGTCGCCGGGGGAACGTGGACTCTCGGGCGCAGCGCGGCCAGCGCGCCGGGGCGTCGTCCGGCCGTCTCCGGGACGGCGGCGACCAACACGGCGAGGATCGCGAACGCCACCGTGAGCGCGGGGAACACCACACCGTCCGGGCGGGGGCCGGCCTGGACGAGCAGACCCGTGACGCCGCCGCCGACGGCCAGCCCGAAACTCGTGCCCACCGCGGTCATCGTCGGCCCCCGGTGCGGGCGGCCCTCGGGGGAGAACTCGACCAGCACGGCGGTGAGTGCGCCCGTCGCGGCCCCGGTCGCTATGCCCTGGACGATGCGGGCGACCACCAGCGAGACCACCCCGTCGGCCGTCCAGAAGACCGCCGTGCCGGCCGCGGCCACCAGCAGCGACGCCACCAGCACCGGCCGGCGGCCGAGATGGTCGCTCAGCGAGCCGACCGTCAGCAGCGCGGCGGCCAGCCCGGCCACATACACCGCGAAGACCACGGTCAGGACCGTCACCGAGAAGCCCCAGCGCTGCAGGTACAGCGGGTAGATCGGCGAGGGCGCGCTGGTGGCGGCCATCAGCAGCACAGTGGTGACCACGATCAGGCCGAACGAGGCGGCCCGGCCGAAAGCGGGCATCGTCAGCTCGGCCAGGCCGAGCCGAGAATGCGCTCGACCGAGGTGGTCTGCCGGAAACCGGGGATGAAATGGGCCAGCACGTCGGCGTTCACGGTGCCGTTGGTCGTGTCGGGTCGGTGCTTGAACCCGTCGAAATAGGCGCGGAGGAACTCCTTCTTGAAATCGCCCCTCGGATGGCCGGCCAGCACCTCCTCTACCTGCGCGATATCCAGCTCGTCGAGGCCGAATCCGATCACGTCGGTCACCACGCCGAAATACAGCGACGAGATCTCCGGGCCCATTCGGTGCGGAATTCCCGGCGTCGTGTGCAGCGCGATCGCCGTCCACACGGTGTCGGCCGCCGCGGCCGAGAAGCCGTGCTCCAGCAGGAACTTACGCCCGTGGTCGGCCCCGTCGACCTCGAACCGCTGCTCCACCTCGGAAAAGGGCGTGGCGAGGCCGGTGTCGTGGAACATCGCGGCCAGGTAGAGCAGTTCCGGATCCGGCGTCACACCGAGGCGTCGGGCCTGGATCTGGCCGAACAGGAACACCCGGCGCGAGTGGTGGTAGACGAGCGGGCTGGTCGTCTCCTGCACGAGACGGGTGGCCTCGGCGACGGCCGCCGTCTCCGGAACCTCCACACCCGCGATGACCTCTGACATGACGTTCCGCGCTTTCGGCTGATGGTGACCGGACTTCTTCCATGGTGCCGACCGCGGTCGGACCCGCGCCGGTGTTCTCCGGCCACGAAACCCACCGATCAGGACAGGCGGTCGCCGTCGACGGCGCCGCTTCCACCGAGCCCGCGCCGGACACGTGCCTGGTGGCCGGCTCCGTCAGTCTGAGCGCCCGCGACCTGACCCGGCCTTCCCCGAGGAAGTGTCGCTGAGTTCCACCGCCTACCAGTGTCGATTCGGCGCCACCCGACAGGGAGCATGATCAACTCCTGGCGGGCCGGCTGTTTCGTGGGCACTATGGGCCGCATGTCCGCGATTCCCGAGAGTTCGGCCGAAGCCGTGCTGAACGACTACGACAGCTTCGCCGAGGCGTACGTGGCCGAGAACGAGACCAGCCTGTTCAACGCCTACTACACCCGGCCCGCCGTCGTCGAACTGGCCGGTGACGTGGCCGGCCGCCGCATTCTCGACGCCGGCTGCGGCGCCGGTCCCATCTTCTCGGACCTGCGCGACCGCGGCGCCGTCGTGAGCGGCTTCGACTCCAGCGCCGAGATGGTGCGCATCGGCCGTGAGAAGCTCGGACCCGACGCCGACATCCGGGTCGCCGACATCACCCAGCCCCTGCCGTACGCCGACGCCGAGTTCGACGACGTCGTCTCCGCCCTCGTGCTGCAGTACTTCGAGGACTGGACCACCCCGCTGGCCGAGCTCCGCCGCGTCCTCAAGCCCGGCGGCCGCCTCATCCTCGTCGTCAACCACCCCATGATCTACAAGCTGGCGTTCCCCGACACCAACTACTTCGACACCACACAGTGGTCCGACGAGTACACCTTCGCCGGCCGTCCGGCCGTGCTCACCTACTGGCACCGCCCCCTCAGCGCCATGAGCGACGCCTTCGCCGCCGCCGGCTTCCGCACCGCCCACATCGCCGAGCCCTATCCCGCCCCCGAGGCCTACGAGCTCCATGCCGACCAGCTCAAGGGCCACAAGCGCTTCATCTGCTTCATCTTCTTCGTGCTGGAAAGCGGTCTGACCGCGGCCCTGCTTCGAGGTAGCAGTATATAGCGCTATGACTTCAGTGATAAGTGAAATCTAATCTTCTGACCTCGGGGCAGGACAACACCACGCCTGGAGGGTGGGCGCCTGCTTTCAGGCCGGCAGGAGGGTGGGGGTCAGATGATGTCGGAGGCGAGGGGCCAGCGACGGACGCGGTAGGGGAGCCACCAGGCGCGGGCGCCGACCAGGCCGACGAGGCCGGCGGAGATGAGGTCGCGGGCTATGGGGGCGGGCAGGGAGGCGAGCGGGGGACCGTCGCGGAGGGCCTCGATGGCCTGGCGGTAGCGGGGGTCGGAGATGATGAGCTTGCGTAGGCGGCCGGAGCGGAAGTCGCGGATCTCGACGAAGCCGGGGCCGTGGCGGTCGACGCACTTGCAGAAGTGGTAGGAGGACCGCCACTGGTCACGGATCGAGGGGTGGTCGACGACTTCGGCCGGCGGATGGAGGTGACCGAGGGCGGGCCACATCTCGGCGTCGCCGGGCAGCCGCAGGCGCCAGTCCACGGCGATGCCCCACGCGGTCAGCTCCCGTACCAACGTGAGGGACTGCACGGTGGAGGCCTCCGCGTCGGCGGCCAGATCGACCAGCGAGGGCAGGACGGCGTGCCGCGCGCCCTCGGCGTAGAACTCGGCCACGGTGGCGAGGGAGGGCCCGGACCTGGTGCCCAGCACCGTTTCCGGCCGGCCGTAGTCCCGCCACAGGATCACTTCGGTCACGGCAGCCGCCCCTCACTGCCGACCAGCGGCGCCGACGGCGTCCAGGTGGTCCGGGCACCACGCGAAACCCGGGTCAGCGCCTGGTTGTTGGCCAACGGCGCGGTCGACACGTGCTGGCCGCCGTCGGAGTACAGCAGCCCGAGTTCCCGCCAATGGCTCAACAGAGCCGAAACCGCGCCATCGCCGAGGCCGGGGAACCGGTCGGCGAGCTTGCGGGTCAACGCGGCCGACGTGTGCGGGCGGTCGAGCAGTCGCAACGCGGTCAGCTCCAAGGGGTCGTCGACGGTCAAGGTCCGCCAGTCGAAAGCCGAGCGCTCGCTGACGAGTTCGATGTGGTCACCCCGGTCGGCGCTGGTCAGGCGGCTGCTCTGGTACGCGGCGGCCCAGCGGTCCACGGCTGCCGCCAGCTCGGCCGCCACGTCCTCGTCGACACCGCGCGGCGGCACCGCGAACAGGTAGGCCAGCTCGAACAACTCGGACTCGGGCAGGTCGTACATCATCGCGTACTGCGGATCCGGCGCCAGGTCAGGGAAACCGAGCTCGGGGCGGTTGAAGTACGGGCTGAACCGCTCGACCGCGAACCGCCCCACCGAGTGCGGCGGCGGCAGGTGGTGCAGGGCCGGCATCTGCGCGACGACCGAGGCGTAGTCGGCGACGGTCTCGCCGGGAAACCCGTACAGGTAGTTCCATTCGACCCAGACGCCGCAGGACTCGGCGTCCCGCAGCATCCGCACGTTCTGGCAGCCGCTGATGCCCTTGTCCATGATGCCGAGCACGTGGCTGCTGAGGTTCTCGATGCCCGCCTGCACGTTGACGATGCCGGCGTCGGCCAGCAGCTGCACCTGCTCGCGGCGGAGATTGGCCTTGATCTCGCAGAAGAACCGGAAGTCGTGGTCGGCGGCGGCCAGCTCGGGCAGCAGCGAGGTCAGGTAGTTCATGTCCAGGATGTTGTCCACCATGAAGATGTCGAGCACCCGGTGGCGTCCGGTCAGCTCGACGATCTCGTCGAAGAACCGCCGCGGGCTCTTGCTGCGGAACTCCATGAACGAGCCGTTGAGGCCGCAGAACGTGCAGTGGTGCTTCTCGCCCCACCAACAGCCGCGCGAGCTTTCCATGACCAGCTTGGGATCCGTCCACGTGCGAGCCGCCGACGACGCCAGCCGCTCGAAGTAGCCGTCGTAGTCCGGCGCGACGATCTCGTTGGGCGGCAATGGTTTTGTGCTCATCGCGTTGGCCACCGAACGGTCGCCGTCGCGCCAGCAGAGCCCGGACACGGCGGCGAGGTCCCGGTCGCCGGCCAGTTCGGCGACCAGTTGGGGGAACGCCACCTCGCCCTCGCCGCGCTGCACGAAGTCCAGGAAGTCGAAGTTGCGGTGCAGCGCGGTGCCCTGCGGACCGTCGCAGCTGGCGCCGCCCATGATGGTCATGATCTCCGGGGCCAGCCGTTTGATGTGCTTGGCCGCGGACAGGGCGGCCGTGGTCTGCTGGAAGGTCGCGGTGAAGCCGACCAGATCCGGTCGGCCGGCCACGATGCGCTCGGCCAGCTCGGCGACGAACGCCGGGGCCGACCGGTGCAGCCGCCGCAGCAGCGCCAGGTCCCGCTCGGAGCGGCCGCCGACCGCGTCGACGAGCTGCGGCCACCGCCAGTCGGGATCGTCGTACAGGGCCGACGAGAAGACGAAGTCGCCGCCGCCGGTGGCGAACGAGTGCAGCGAGAACAACTCGTAGTCCGGCAGCGTGACCGGCGATTCCCGGCTCAACCAGTCCACGTAGTCGATGTTCGCGTGCAGCACCTCGACCTCGGCGTCCGGGAACCGGGCGCGCAGGCTGCGGCTGAGGATGCCGAGCGCCAGCGACGGGATTTCGACCGAGCCCCAAGGCATGTTGACCAGCACTATGCGCATGACACGTCTCCGGATTCGCGGCTCAGGCCGGGTCCATCAGGGCGAACTGCGATGCCGTCGCGGCGGCCAGCGATCCGGTGGCGTGCAGCCGGTCGAGCACGATGGCGTCGACGATGTCGGCGTGCAGCCGCTCGGCCGCCTTGTCGGTGTTCGGCTCGGCCCCGTACCCGCACATCACCCACCGCTCCCGCACGACCGGCTCGCGGTGGTAGCCGGCCGTGACCGTGCCGACGTCGTATCCGTCCTGGCCGGCGGAATGGCAGCAGCTGTACAGGGTTCCGTCGGAATTGACCACCGCGCCGGTGGTGCCGCCGACCGCGTCGCAGAACAGGCAGGGGGCGGCCCTCGGCGGGGCGACCGTGAAACCGGCGTCCATCGCGTGCAGGTACAGCTCGCCCACCCGTTTCGCCAGTTCCGCCGAATGCCGCACGGATTTCTGGTAGCCGATGCCGACGTCCTGGATCAGGGCCAGTTTCAGCATGAACCGGCCAGTGTCGAGCCGGTCGCCGAGTCGGTCGATGAGCGTCTGCACGCCGTCGATGGACTCGCGGCTGATGTTGACCCGCAGCCGCCATTTCAGCGCGGTCCGCGCGGAGGCCGCCTCGACGTTGCGCAGAATGGTGGCGAACGTGCCGCGGCCGCCGAGGGTGATCCGGGAGCGGTCGTGGTCGGCCGCGTCGCCGTCCAGGCTGATCTGCACCCATTCCAGGCCGGCGCGTTCCATCTCGATCGCGCCGGCCGCGTCGAACAGCGTTCCGTTGGAGATCATCGACGCGCCGGTGAGCCCGAGCGGCCGGCATCCTTCCAGCAGTTTCAGGCAATAGCCGGGAAACATCGTCGGCTCACCGCCGAACAGCATCAGCTTGACCGCGGTCTTGTTCAGCTCGGCCATGCGGTCGCGGGTGAAGGCGAGGATGTCGGCGACCTTGCGGTCATCGACGGTGGCGCCCGGGATCCGCAGCGGAATCGCGCCCTCGGGGGCCTGCGGGAGTTCGGTGTTCTGAAAGCAGTACGGGCAGGCCAGATTGCAGCGGGTCGTCACGAGCACGGTCAGGCCGTACAGGTCCGAGTCGGTGGCCGGCGCGGCGTCCCGGGCCGCCAGCAGTTCCCGCACCGCCGGCGTCGGCCGTCCCTGCGCGTCGAAGTGCTGCTCCGGGACGCGCGCGACGAAGGTGCTGCCGACCGCCCAGTAGCCGGCGGCGCCGCGAATGAAACGCATGCCAGGACCCCCATTTTCCGCTGGCTCGAATTTCCCTCGAATACGTGTGCGCCGCCGGGCGAGAGCCGACAACCCGCCCTCACCCGGCGGGTTCTCACCGTGTCACAGCGGCAGGCACGGCCAGGCGACCTGCGTCTGGAAATCGAAGAATTCGATCTGGATCGCCGGCTCGCGCGGCGGATCGACGGTCGCGACCTCGGTGAGGTCGAGTTCGTTCTCCACGTGGACTCCTCCTTTCGGGATCGACCAACCGCTCAAGAATCGCCGGGCCAGCGCGGGGCAGGCAATGGCCGGTCCGCTCAGCGGACCGGGACTTCCCGAATTGGCCCCGAACGGGGCATGCTGGCCCGGTCGGCGTATTCGCCCGCGGCAGACGGTGGTGGTTGTGCCCATGGAATCCGGTCCGCGAATCATCGTCTGGGACACGACCTATGCGTGCCCGCTGCTCTGCGTGCACTGCTATTCGGAATCGGGTCGGCGGCCGACGCGGCAACTCGATCCGGACACGATGCTGCTGGTCGCCGACAAGATCGCGGCGGCCGGGCCGGAGTCGGTCGTGCTGTCGGGCGGAGAGCCGCTGCTGACTCCCGTGATCGCCGACATCGCCCGGCGGCTGTCGCAAGCCGGCGTCCAGGTCGTGGTGTACACCGGCGGCTGGTCGATGCGGCCCGAGCTGGCCGAGCAGCTGGCGTCCACGGTGTCCCTGCTGGGCGTCAGCGTGGACGGCGCGACCGCCGAGGTCCACGACAAGGTCCGTGGCCGGCGCGGCGCCTTCGACCGCGCGCTGCGCTCCCTCGCCATCCTGGACGAGGTCGCCTCGCGCGTGCCGTTCAACTTCGGCCTCGACTGCTCGGTGATGCGGAGCAACTTCCACCAGCTCGACGACATCTGCGCGACCGTCGCGCCCCGCTTCCCGCGGCTGGGGTTCGCCTACTTCGGCCCCGTCGTGCCCAGCGGCGCGGCCAGCCGTGCCGGGTTCGACGCCGAGCTGCTGACCGACGACCAGGTGCGGGAGCTGACCAGCGACGACCGCGTGGCCCGGCTGCGCTCGTTGGCCGGCGACGGCGTGGACGTGCAGACGACCGACAACCGCCAGCTGATGATGCATCCCGATCGGGCCAGGGACTGGTCGACCTACGGTTCCGTGCAGATCGAGCCCGACGGCCAGGTGCGAGCCATGTCCATCTACGAGGGCACCGTCGGCAACATCCGCACCGACCCGCCGTCCGTGCTGTGGGAGCGGGCGCTGGCCCGTTGGCACGATCCCTTCGTCGTCGAGACCCTGGGCCCCGTGCGGACCATGGCCGAGTGGGCCGTCGCCGCCCGACGCATCGACCAGCGTTTCGGTTCGCCCGACGACCTGCGCCGCATCGCGCGCCGCCCGGCCTGATCCTCTGCGGGGCTGACTGTCAGCGGGCCTGATCGTCAGGCTGGCCGACCGTCAGCCGGGTTCGAGGCCGGCGCTGATGGCGCGGCCGACCCGGCGGAGCACCTCGGCGATGCGGGGCAGTCGCGGGGAGGCCTCGATCATGGCGCACACCGCCGCCACCGAACGGCCGTCCCGCGCTCGTATCGGCACGGCGGCGCAGGCGACGCCGGGCACCGCCTGCTCGTGGTCGAGGGCGATTCCCCGGTCCCTGATCAGGGCCGCTTCTCGTTGCCAGGACGCGGATTCCAGGGCAAGCGGGGCCAAGCCCGCGGCCAGCGCCTTGCCGACCGCGGTCGGGAAGCCCCAGGTGGCGCCCGCACGCAGGGGCACCAGCTCGTCGATCTCGCCCGGCACGCCCGACACCACCAGGGCCCGGCCGGCCCGCAGCACGCACAGACCCACCGAGGCCCCGGTCGCCCGGGCCAGCTCGTGAAGGGGCTGCGTCGCCGTGCTGCGTAGTCCGGGATGCGGCTCCCACGCCTGGCCCAGCTGGAACAACCTCGGACCGACGCGGTACCTGGTGTCGGCCCGTTCGACCGCCCCCAGCCGCACCAGCTGATCCAGCAGCCGATGCGCCGTCGCCTTCGGCAGTCCGCTGCCTGCCGCCAAGGCCGTGAGGCCGGCGTCGCCGACCTCGCACAGTCGGTCCAGCAACCGGAACGCGCCGTCCAGCACCCCGCGTCCCCCGTCGTCCGCGTGTGCCCCGCTCATCGGCCGTGACCGCCGACCGCCGCTCGTCGTGGAGTCCGCATTCCCCCGAGCATCCGGCACCGACGCCGTCGCCGGCGCCGCCCGGAGCCGTACCGCGCCTTTGGGCACCCCATCGCGCAGCTGAGCACGGGCTTTGCCGCTAACGCCACTCGTCCAGGGCGGCCACCAGAAGCTGGCCGCGCCCGACGAGAACTGCACCGCGTGGGAGTCAGTCGCCAGGGCTCGGCGTCGCGGACGAGCTGGTCGACGGGCCACGCCCGGTCGAGGAGCGGGCGTCCGGCTGACGAGAACTGGACGGCGCGGTCAGCGGATCGAGCACTCCTTCTTGCGCTCGCGGTAGGCGCGGGTGGCCATCTGGCCGCTGCACGACGTGCTGCAGTACAGCGCGGAGGAGTTGCGGGTCTTGTCGAAGAAGGCGGTGTAGCAGGTGTCGTTCTTGCACACCTTGACGCGGGCCCAGGCGCCACGGGAGGCGAGGTCGGCGACGGCGCTGAGGAGATAGGCGAAAGAGCGGTCGACGCCGGTGCCGGTGGGGTGCAGCTCGCAGCCGTCGGCGGTGACGACGGTGGTCACGGGAAAACGGAGCGCGGCCCGCTGGAGGTGGGCCTCGGCCTCGGACACCATCGACAGGCCCTCGTCGCAGCCGACGTGAGCACGAAGGATGCTGAGCAGCGCGTCGCGAAGTTCACGGGCGGTGGCGGCATCGGCGTCGGTGGCGTCGGACGACTCGCCGGCGCCGGCGGCCGCAAACCAGGCCGCGACGGCGGGACCGTCGGCCAGCAGCTCGGTGGGCTGCTTGTGGTGCGGGCGCGAATTGACGAACGCCATCAGCAGATCCGAGCTGACGCACTCCGCCCCGGCGCGCGGCGGACCCAAAGTCACCTTCACGGCCAACACCTCCTGGAGCCGAGTCTAGTGGACGTGGGTGTCATGAGCTAACTGGTTACGAATGTCACAAGAGGGCCAACAGGCTTGCTATGTGATGACCGTGTGCGAGTAGCGTATGACGGGTCACGAGCCGCGCGGTCCAGCGCGGGGACAGTTCAGGGAGACAAGAACATGAGCAAGCTGCTGGTGATCCTCACGTCCGCGACGGTCTGGAGCCAGAAGGACGGCAGCCAGCGGCCCACCGGCTTCTGGGCGGAGGAGTTCGCTGTGCCGCACCGGATCCTGTCCGCTGCCGGCGTGCAGCTGACCATCGCGACGCCGGGCGGCCGGCCGGCCCGGGCCGACGAGCTGAGCCTGAGCGCGGAGGCCAACAACGGCAACCAGGCGCACGCGGACGAGATGCGGGCCTACGTGGAGGCTCACCGCGACCTGCTGCAGGAGCCGGCGAGGCTGGAGGACATGGACCCGGCCGACTTCGACGGGGTGCTGATCCCCGGCGGCCACGGCCCGATGCAGGACCTGGCGGTCAACGCGGACGTGGCCCGCGTGCTGGCGGCGCTGCTGCCCGACCAGACCAAGGTGGTGGCCTCGCTGTGCCACGGCCCGGCCTCGTTCTTCGCGGCCGGAGCGCCCGACGGCAGCTGGCTGTTCAAGGGCCGCAAGCTGACGGCGTTCACCGACGACGAGGAGACGCAGGTGGGCCTGGCCGCCAACGCCCCGTGGCTGCTGGAAGAGCGCCTGCGCGGCGCCGGCGCCGACTACTCGGCGGGCCCGGCCTGGGGGTCCTACGTGGTGGTCGACGGCAACCTGATCACAGGCCAGAACCCGGCCTCGGGCGGCGAGGCGGCGGAGGCGGTCCTGAAGGCGCTGGCCGAGCGCGCCTGAGCGATGTCGACGGGCAGCGCGGACCACGCGCTGCCCTATGCTCGTCGGGTGATTCGTGTTGACCATGCAGTCACCAGCGGCACGTTCAGCCTCGACGGCGGGACGTTCGACGTCGACAACAACATCTGGGTCGTCGGCGACGACACCGAATGCGTTGTCATCGACGCCCCGCACTCCGTCGACGACATCCTGGCGGTGGTGGGGGAGCGGACCGTCAAGGCCATCGTGTGCACGCATGCCCACGACGATCACGTGCGGGTCGCGCCTGCCCTGCGCGACCGGGTCTCGGCGCCGATCCTGCTGCATCCCGACGATCGGCCGCTGTGGGAGCTCACGCACACGGAGTCCCGCTGGGACACGGACCTGATCGACGGCCAGACCGTCGACGTGGCCGGCACTTCGCTGCAAGTCCTGCACACGCCGGGTCATGCTCCCGGCGCGGTCTGCCTCTACGTGCCCGCGCTCGGCTGCGTCTTCACGGGCGACACGCTCTTCAACGGCGGCCCCGGCGCCACCGGGCGCTCGTTCAGTGATCGCCCGATGCTCGAATCGTCCATCCGCGCAAGGCTTTTCGCGCTGCCGGACGACACGATCGTCCACACCGGACACGGCGACGACACCACCATCGGCCGGGAACGCGCCCTCCTGGACGCGACCGACTGACGCATGTTCCGCCGTCGCTGGGTCCGGCGCGTGCTCGGCGCCGGGCTGGTCGCCGTCGTGCTGGCCGTGCTGCTCACGAGCGCGAGTGTGATCTGGGCGTACTCCGCCTCGGTCGGGCATCGTCACGACCTGGCCGACGCCCCGCCCGCGCCAGTGGTGATCGTGTTCGGTGCCCAGGTCCACACCCCGTTCCTCGCCGGCCGGCTTGACGCGACGGTCGAGCTGGTGAATGCCGGCAAGGCGAAGTCGGTGCTGGTCTCCGGCAACGCCGCCGGCAGTTCCGGCGACGAGACCAAGGAAATGACCTCCTACCTCGTCGCCCGGGGCGTGCCCGCGGCCAAGATCGTCGTCGACCCCTACGGCCTGGACACGTACGACACCTGCGCGCGGGCCGTGCGGGTGTTCGACATCCGGCGGGCGCTGCTCGTGACGCAGGCCTACCACCTGCCGCGGGCGGTCTCGCTGTGCCGCGGCCTGGGCATGGATGCCGAGGGAGTGGCCGCCGACTGCGACTGCGGCGCCCTCCTCCTGTTCGTGAACGAGGTCAGGGAGTGGTTCGCCACGGTCCGTGCCCTCGGCGACACGATCTGGCCTCGAACCGCCGACTGACCCATCTTGCGTTCAGGGTTAGCTAAGCCTAACCTAACGGCCTTGTGACTCTTCTTCCGATGGCGGCGGCGCCGACCGAGGCGGCGATTCCGGCCTGGTGGCGGGTGTTCAGCGAGGTCGCCTACTTCGCCGCGCTCGCGGCGGTGATCGGCGGCGCGGTGGTGTACCTGGCGGTGATCCGCCCGGTCCTGAGCTCCGATGTGGACGATGCCGATCGACGCTCGATGCATCGGAGAGCCGTGCGGTTACTCGCCTGGTGTGGCCCGGGCCTGCTGGTCGCGGGCTACCTCCAGCTGGCCGGCCGGGTGGCCAGAGGCGTCAAGGGCGTCACCTTCGGGCAGGCGTTGGAACCGGGCCGGATCTGGGCCTTCCTCAACCTCCCCGCCCCGCATGGCGCGTGGGTGTCGTCGGGCACGCTCACCCTGGTCCAGAACGTCTGTTACGTGCTGGCGGCGCTCGCGCTGATCGTCCTTTTCGTCCGCGACAGTCCGGTTCTGGCCACCGCTGTCGCGCTGCCGCTGGCCGTGCTCGGCACGGTCGTGCTGGCGCTGCCGACGACCTGGCGCAACCAGACCGTCGACACGCAGCTGAACTCCTGGCTCACCCAGCTCCACATCCTCGGCGCGTGCGCCTGGCTCGGCGGCCTGTTCGGGCTGGTCATCGTGGGTCGCGGCCGTGGTCTCGGCGAACGGGCCGGCCTGGCCTGGCCCGCATGTGGCAGCGGTTCAGCTCCGTCGCCCTGGTCTCGGTCGGCGCGGTGGTCGCCTCCGGGGTCTGGCTGGCCTGGCGGCACGTCGGCGCCGTTGCCAGCTCTTCACCACCACCTACGGCCGGTTCCTGCTGGTGAAGCTGATCATCGTCGCCGCCATGGTCGCGGCCGGCGCCTACAACCAGCTCGCCCTCACCCCACGTATCGCCCGGGCCCACGCGGAGGGCGACCTCGGTCGGGGATTTGCCTTGACGCTCAAGCATTTCCCGAAGGTCGTGGCGGTGGAGACGGTGCTGGGCCTGGCCGTGCTGACCATAGTGCCGTTCCTGTCCGGCTCGGCCCGGACCCAGGCTGGCGGCCCGCCCGCGCCGGCCGTGGACGGCGGTGTGCTCGCCCTCGGCACGGTGCTGGTCGTCATGCTGGTGGCGTCGCTGTACGCCAGCTACCGCGTGTCGACCATGTTGGCCCGGCGGGCCGTCGAGCCCGTGGCGGCGTGACCGCAGTGGTCACGAAACGATAACCGGCAGTGGAATGGCGAACCTGTCGGCGGTGTGCGCGTCCCTGTATGTGTGAACGAGATCCGCTCGTTTCCACAATTCTTCGGGGGAATTCCGTGATGAGCACCGCCATGCCCAAACGCGTTCGCCTGCTGGCCGGTATCGGCGCCGGAGTCGCGCTGGTCGGACTGGCCGCCACCGCGTGCGACTCCACGCCGGCGAAGGTGTCCGCACCGGCCACGACCACCAGCACCGCCACGTCGACCAGCACCACGACGACCACGACCACCGCACCCGCTCCCACTACGAGCACGGCCACGTCGGCGCAGGCTTCCCAGCCGGCGCCGACCCTGGGCCAGCCGTGGAACACCTCGCAGAAGGGCTACGGCACGGTGCGGCCGGCCGTCATCGACAACGGCGGGGACGGGACCGGCGTCGTCGACGGCGTGAAGTGGCAGTCGTGGGGCGCCGCCACCGCCGTCGCCACCGGGACGGCCTTCTACGTCGCCCCGGACGCCCCCGATCTGGCGCACGGCGTTTCCCGGACGGCGACGGTGCAGGCGTTCAATCTCGGAATGTGCCACGGCAAGCTCATGTACCAGGCCGTCGAATGGTATTTCCCGAGCGAGGGCGGCAAATTCGATCCGAACAACTACTGGAACGTCTGCACCGGCACGCGCGTCGGCTCGAACTGAGCCGTCATTCCGTGCTGGCCCAGGCGGTTCCCGGGGGCACGAAGGCCACGCGGCGGGCGATCGACATTGCGTGGTCGGCGTAGCGCTCATAGAACCGGGCCAGCAGCGTGGCGTCCACCGCGGGCATCACGCCGTACGACCAGTCGTCGCCCATCGTCGCCGCGAACACGCTGCGGTGCAGGGTGTCCATGCGGTCCTCCAGCTCGTGCAGCGACGGTCCGCTCGTGTGGCGGCGAATCACGCCTTCGGCGATGTCGGCCATCTCCGCGGCGATCGCGCCCATGTCGGCGAAGGTGGCCCGCAGCGGCTCCGGGACCGCCGGATTCGGGTGCCGGCGGCGGGCCGCCTGCGCGATGTGCCGGGCGAGATCGCCCATTCGCTCCAGGCGTTCGGCCACTCGGATGCTGGCCAGCACCACCCGCAGGTCGGTCGCCACCGGAGCCTGCAGCGCCAGCAGGGCATACGCGCGGGCCTCCAGCTCGGTCCGCGCGTCGTCCAGCGCCTCGTCCGCGCCGATGACGCCCTCGGCCTTGCCCAGGTCCACCCGGAGCAGCGCCTCCGTGGCGTCACGCATCGCGATGCCGGCCCGCTGGCACATCGCGGCGAGCTGGAGGTCCAGGTTCTGCAGTTCGGCGTGGAAGTTCTCGCGCATCGTCCGATCCTAGAGCCTGCCCGCCCGACCCCGTGCATCGTGGGCGAGTGTGAGCCTCACTCCGATTTCACGGTCAACCGCAAGGTGTTCTCGCGCGTCCTTGGGGTGAGGGTGGGAGGCGGGGTGTTCGTGAGTTCGCCGTTGGAATGGTCGTTGGTCGAGGGGCCGATCCCGGTCGCGCTCACGGTGGTCTCGGCGCTGTTGGTGATCGTCTTGTCGTGGACCCGCCGGGCGCGGTGGTGGACGCGGGCGGTGCCGATCTGTGTGGCGGTCGCGGTGGCGGTGACCATGGGACTGCGGTGGGTGATCGAGGACGTGGCGGCGCCGTTCCCGGACCGGCTGCCGTGGAGCCTGTACGGCTGGGTCGGGCTGACGGTGCTGACCGTGGCGCTGGCGGTGGCCCGGGTGGGCTCGGCGCGCTGGACGGGGCGGGTGCTGCTGGCGTTCGGCATGGTGCTGTCGGTGGTGATAGGGGCGGCCAAGGTCAACGAATTCTTCGACCAGTACACGACTTTGCGCGCCGTGTTGGGGCCGCTGGTGTCGCCGCAGGCCGATTTCGCTTCGGTGCGGGGAAAAGACGGCTGGCTCGTGCGGTCGGGGCGGGGGAAGCCGCTGGCTGACGTGTGGCATGCGCCGGTCGGCATGCCCGACCGGGGAGCGGTGTCGACGGTGGAGATCCCGTCCTCCGGCGGATTCGGTCCGCGGTCGGCGTGGCTGTACCTGCCGCCGGCCTACCTGGTGTCGCCGAGGGCCGAGTTACCGGTGCTGGTGCTGCTGTCCGGCCAGCCCGGCACCACCCGTGACTGGTTGGACGGCGGCCACCTCGCGGACATGCTGGACGACTTCGCCCGGGCTCACCAGGGCCTGGCGCCGGTGGTGGTCATGCCCGACATCCTCGGCTCGTACGCGGCCAATCCGCTGTGCCTGGACTCGCGATTAGGGCAGGTGGAGACGTATCTGGCCAAGGATGTGCCGGCGTGGATCCAGCGTTCGCTGGCCGTGACGGACGATCACCGGCGATGGGCGGTCGGCGGATTCTCCTTGGGCGGCACGTGTTCGCTGCAACTGGCGGTGCGGGCGCCCGAGGTGTACCGGAGCTTCGTGGACCTGTCCGGTCAACGTGAGCCGACGCTGGGCGGGCATGAGCAGACCGTGGCCGCGGCGTTCGGCGGCGACCAGGCGGCGTTCGCCCGGGTCAACCCGTTGGACATCCTGGCCGCTGCGAAGTTCCCAGGCAGCGCTGGTTTTGTCGCGGTCGGCCGTCAGGACGAGACCTATCGGCCGCAGCAGCGCACGGTGTCCGAAGCCTGTCGGGCGGCCGGCATGGACGTGCGGTACGAGGAAGTGGACGGCGGCCACAGCTGGAAGGCGTGGCGGCCGGCGTTCCAGCGGGCTTTGCCTTGGCTGGCCACGAAAACGGAGCTGACCGGCTGAGGCCGCCCGGTCGCGCGAACCGGGCGGCCCCGTGGCGTCAGCCGGCCGCGGCCAGGCTCAGGGCGAGCGTGCCGGTCGAGGTGTAGTCGTCGGCGGGCTCGTTGGTCGCCCAGGTGAGGATGTTGTCCAGGTAGCGGATCGAGGTGTTGTCGTACGTCTTGTACGAGGGGTCGCTGCACGCGCGGTAGCCGTCGGGCAGCGGGTCGATGGTGTCGAACTGGTGGGCGTCGATCGGGCCGTTGGCCACGCCGCCGACCGCGATCCTGCCGCTGCCGGTGAGGCTGCCGGCCAGGTTGGCCACCTGGTTGTGCACGCACTTCGGGAAGTTGCCCGAGCCGATCAGCATCGAGATCCCCCACGCGTTGGAGCCGAGGATGTAGTCGCGCTGCTGGGTGGCGAAGGCGTCGTAGTCGTGCTTGCCGGTCAGCTGCCCGTACAGCAGGGCGGTGGTCATCAGGCCGAAGGTGTGCGTGGCCCCGTCCCCGTCCACGATCGGCGCGCCGGTGCGGAACGGGCTCTTGGCCGCCTCCGCGGCGGCGGCCTTCAGCTGGCGGGCGAGGTCGCCGGTCAGCTGCGCCTCGGTGACGGCGAGCTTGGGAGAGTTGTTCTGGCGCAACAGCTTCACGAGATCGGCGTGGCCCAGCGCGCTGGTGTCGTACAGGTTGAGCGAGTCGTGGTTGCCGCTGGCGATGTAGGCCTTGGCGTACTTGCCGGCGTCGGTCGCCCAACCATTGGCACGGTTGTCGCCCAATGCCTTGGCCGCCAGGGACATTTCAGTGGCGCCCAGCTCGAGGTCGTCCAAATAGGACGATTCCGGGTAGTACTCGTGCGGGAATACGGAGACGACGCTGCCGCCGGCCGTGTCGGCCAGCGCGTAGATCGCCGCCGCCGAGGACAGGTACTGCCTGGCCTTCGCCTTGTCCGTGGTGGCCAGGTTCTGCGCGGCCAGCGCGAACGAGGCGGCCATCCGGCCGGCCAGGTTGGGGCTGATCTTCGCGCCGGGCTTGTTGGCCGCGAACACCGGGCGGTACTTGATGAAGTAGTCCCTGTCGCCCGGCTTCGGGTTCAGCGCGTCGTCGGCCTCCGGCAGCCGCCACACCTCATGGTCGCCGACGAAGTCCTTGCCGTCGCCGACCCCGATGCCGACCTGCGCGTACAGCACGCCGGTCCTGGGGTCCCACATCTTGTTCAGGTAGTCCAGCCCGAACTGCGCCTCCGCGCCCAGTGCGGCGGTCGGGTGAGCCCGTTGCGACAGCAGGAGGTTGCTCACCGTGTACGAGGTCGTGGCGGTGAACTTCAGGAAGTCGCCGGCGTCGAACCAGCCGCCCGAGGCGTCGACCGTGACGCCCGTCCCGGTCATGTTGCTGGTGATCGTCTCGTCGTTGAACGTCGGGATCTCGTAGACCGACGCCGTTTTGTCGGTGAGGTGGCTGGGCTTGCGGTCCATGGTCCCGGGGATCACGTCCTGGCCGTCCCGCTGCATCTGGAAGAACGTCACCGTGTCGTCGGCCAGCGGGGAGAACAGGGCGTTGGCGCTGTCCACCTTGAACGTCGGCGACGTCGTGCCGCCGACCTTGATCTGATAGGTGCCCTTGGTCTTCAGCGCCGTGAGGTTGATCGGGTACACCGCGCTGTAGGCCGTGCTCCACTTTCCGGTGCTGGCGCCGACCTTGCCGGTCAGCACCGACTTGCCCGCCGCGTCGACCACCGTGAACGCCGCTCCGGCGTTCGCGGTCGTGCCCATCAGGTAGGCGGCCTTGGCCTCGCCGGTCACGTAGCCGACCTGGTCCACCCTGATCTGCGCCGTGGTCGCCGCGGGCACGGCCGGGCTCAGCGCCGACGCGACCGCGGTCAGCGCCGCTATCGCTGCTGTCACAACATGCATGGGTTTCCTCCGGTACGGGGGCCGGCGGCGTGGCCCACAGTTAAGAAAGTTTCCTAATTATTGGTAGAAAGTACGGACCGCCGAGGGACCGGTCAACCGTGCCGAGTTCCGCTCGGCCATCCGTGCAGGGCAAGTGCGCACAGGCGGCCGGGGGGAGTGGGTTCTAGGCTCACGGGCATGTGCGACGAGCCTGGTAGTGCCGCTGAAGCCCTGGCCGCGATGCCCCGTTCGGCCGACGGGACGGCGGTGGACCCGATCGGGCTTGAGCCGGTGGACGCGGTGGAGATCACGACGCTGGTCGACAACGTCTACGACGCGCTGCTGCCGGGAAGCGATCGGGTGCGGCGGCCGAGCATGGCGGGGAGGGTGCCGGCGGCGCAGTTCGAGGACGGCGCGACGGTGGCCGGGCTCGTGGCCGAACACGGGTTCTCGGCGCTGGTCACCGTGCATGCGGGCGGGCGCAGCACGAGCGTCCTGTTCGACACCGGCCAGTCGCCGGACGCGATGGTGCGCAACGCGGAGCGGCTCGACGTGAAGCTGGGCGAGCTGCACAGCGTGGTGCTGAGCCACGGGCATTTCGACCACGCGGGCGGGCTGGCCGGGCTGGCCGGACGGAAGGGCGTGCGGGCCCTGCCGATGGTGGTGCACCCGCTGATCTGGACCCGGCGGAGGTTGGCCGTGCCTGGTCGGGAGCCGATGGAGCTCCCGACGCTGTCGGCCCAGGCACTGGCCGGCGAGGGCTACGAGGTCATCGAGCGGCGGAAACCGTCGCTGCTGCTGGACGGCCGGGTGCTGATCACCGGCGAGATCGACCGGACCACGGAGTTCGAACGCGGCATGCCGCCGGCCCACCAGGCGTGGACCGGATCCGACTGGCAGCACGACCCGCTGGTCCTCGACGACCAGGCGCTGGTCGTCAACGTGCGCGGTCGGGGCCTGGTGGTGCTCACCGGCTGCGGCCACGCCGGCGCGGTCAACATCGTGCGGCAGGCCATGCGGCTCACCGGCGTGAACCAGCTGCACGCGCTGCTCGGCGGCCTGCACCTGAGCGGTCCGGCGTTCGAGCCGATCATCTCGCCGACCGTCGCCGCGTTCACCGACCTCGCCCCCGACCTGCTCGTCCCCGGCCACTGCACCGGTTGGCGCGCCCAGCACGCCCTGGCCGGTGCCCTGCCGACGCCTGGGTGCCGAGCAGCAGCGGCACGACCTACCACCTCACGGCGGCCTGAGCTCGTCCAGCTGTCGTTGAACGCGCTCGGCGTCGGCGGTGCGCCCCTGCTGCCGGTACAGGTCCAGCGCTTCGAGCCACACCGCCCGGGCCCGCCCTTGTTGCCCGGAAGCGGCGTACGGGCGGCCGATGCTGTCGAGGGTGTTCGCGACCTCGTAGGCGTCGCCGGTCGGGCGGCGCACGAGGAGGGCCTGGTGGTAGTGGTCGAGAGCCTGCCGGTGGTCGCCGCTGTGGTGGGCGATGTACCCCAGGCTGTCCAAGGTGTCGGCCTTGCCGCCCGGGTGGTCGTGCCGTCGGTACAGGTCGAGGGCGGCCAGACAGAGGTCGCGGGCGGCGCCGAACTCACCAAGACGTGCGGAGTACCAGCCCATCATGTTGAGCGAGGTGGCCTCCCACAGCGGCAGTTCGAGATCGCGGCAGAGGTCGAGCGCGTGGCGGGCATGCTCCAACGCCCTCCGGTCGTTCCCCCGACCCGCCCAGGCGAGTGCGAGCGCCTGGTGGGTGAATGCCTGCTGAGTGGCGTCGTGGTGGTCCGCGGCCACGCCGAGGGCCTGGTCCAGGTGTTCGATGGCTTCCTCGTGGCGGCCCAGATGGGTGCAGGCGCGGCCGAGGTTGCGGTGGGCACGGCCTCGGATCGAGGGATCGGGCAGGTGGGCGGCGGCGTCGAGTGCGGCCTGCCATGCGGTGAACGCGTCGCGGAAGTTCCCCCGCATGTGGTGGAAGGTACTCAGGATCCAGGCGAGGTGGGGAACGACGTGGTGACGTCCGATGGCGAGGGCGGCGCGCTGGGTGGCCAAGAGGGCGGCGTGTTCGGCCTCCATCCAGTGCAGTGCGGCCGCGAAATCGGGCAGCGGAAACGGGTGAACCCCTGCTGCCGGCGGGTCGGGAGGCACGAAGGTGGTGTGAGATTCCAGCAGGCGGTCCGCGGCGAAGGCGGTGTGCAGGTAGAAGTCCGTCACCCGCACCAGAGCCGCCTCGCGTACGTCCTCGGACAGGACTGTGCTGGCAGCGTAGTCGCGGATCAGGTCGTGCATCACGTACCGGCCGCCGGGGCGGCGTTCGAGGAGGGACGCCTCCTCCAATGCCGAAAGTGCTTGGCGGGCAAGGGAATGTGACAGCCAGGTCAACGAGACCACGGCCGGCAGGGCGATGTCGGGGCCGGGGGCGATGCCCAGCAGGCCAAACACGGTGCGATGCTGCTCGGTGAGACGGCGCAGGGACCAGGACAGGACGGTGGGCAGGCTGGCGGCGGGGTCGTCGGAATCCAGGGCGGCCAGACCGAGGGCGCCCAGGTCGGCAACAAGGTCGTCGATCAGGGTCGGTTCGCTGCGGATGCGGGCGGCGATCAGGCCCAGCGCGAGCGGGAAACCCTTGCACAGGGCGATCAACTCGGTGACGGCCCGCTCCGCGCTGTGGCCGAGGGCGGCTTCCAACAGGGTGCGCGCCTCGGCGTCGGTGAGCACGTCGACGTGCACGGGGTGGGCGCCGTGGCGGGCGAGCAAGGACGGCAGGCGGTGGCGGCTGGTGATCAGGACGGTGCACGTGGTGCCACCGGGCAGCAAGGGCTCGACCTGGTCGGCGGTGGCGGCGTTGTCCAACAGGATCAGCAGGCGCCGGCCGGCGGTGTGGGTGCGGTAGAGCGCGATCCGGGCGTCGAGGTCGGTGGGCTGGTGATCGCGGTCGACGCCGAGGGCGGCGAGGAAGTCGGCCAGCACGTCGGCCGGATGCCGGGGCGCGGCGGGGCCGAAGCCGCGCAGGTCGGCCGAGAGCTGCCCATCGGGAAATCGGCCCAGGTTCCGGTTGGCCCAGGTGAGTGCGAGCCAGGTCTTGCCGATCCCGCCGGCGCCGCCGATCGCGGAGATCACCGCGGTGGTGCAGGCGTCAAGCGCGGCCAGCTTGTCGTCACGCCCGACGAACCCCGCCGGCGCCGAAAGCAGTTGGCACGGCGGGGGTGTCGGTGGCCGCGGTGCGGGCAGGTGCTGGTGGATGTCGCCGGTGACCAGCCCGCCCTGCACGATCAAGCCGTTGACCGTGTTGGTGTTGACCGTGTTGCTGGTGTGTCGGTTTGTGTCCGTCATCGCCTCGACCCCTGTCGTGCGCCGCATCCGACGCTAGCCAAGGGAATTGGCCTTGCCTATGCGATTCACGCGAACAGGTGGCCGAGCCCGGATTTGCGGGACCAGGGCACCAGCACGAGTTTGCCGGCGGCGGCGTTGTCCTCCATGTGCCGGTGGGCCGAGACGATGCTGTCCAGGGCGACGACGCGGTCGATGTTGGGGCGATAGGCGCCGGCCTCGACCTCGTGGATCACTCGCTGCAACACGGCGGTGCCCGCGCTGCCGCGGAGGTTGTCGCTGTGGAAGGCGGTGAGTTTGGTGCCGGACGGGATCATGGCGATCGGTTCGAGGTTCGGGATCAGCCAGCCACTGAGCGATCCCGCCACGCACACCGTCCCGCCGCGACGGACCAGGTGCAGCGAATCGACCGCCGTGTCCGCCCCGATCAGATCCAGGACGTAGTCCGGGCCTTCGGGCCAGATCGAGCGCACTGCGTCGGTGTCGAGGAGTGCGTGGTGGACGCCGGCGCCGGTCAGCGCGGCGATCTTGTCCGAACGGCGGGTGGTGGCGGCGATTTCGAGGCCGTGACCGGCGGCGATGGACGCGGCCGCCATGCCCACAGACGAGGTGCCGCCGCGGATCAGTAGCCGACCGGCCGTGGCCCCCAACGCATCCAGTGCGCCCCGTGCGGTCAGATAGGTCTCGGGCAACGCGGCCAGGACGTCCCACGGCAACGTCGTCGTGACCGGCATCAGGAGGTCGTTGGGCAACAACGCGTACTCCGCGTAGCCGCCGTCGAAGGCCCGACCCATCTCGCCCATCACCGCCGCGACGGCGGTTCCCTCCGGCAGGCGCGGGTCGGTAGACGCCGCAACGGTTCCCACGCACTCGATGCCCAGCACGCGCGGGAACACGACGTTCGGCGAATGCCCCTGGCGTGTCCTCAGCTCGGACCGGTTCAGGCCCGCGCCGCGCACCCGGACCAGGCTCCAGCCCTCCCGGACCGCCGGCACCGGCACCCGCTGGACCTCCAACACCTCCGGGCCACCGGCCCGGACACAGACCACCGCACGCATCGTCGTACCCATGCCTGCACTGTCGTCTCGGACTGGGCTGGCCGGCCACCGATATAATGCCAAGCTATGCCCATCGGCCGCCAAATCGCGGCGTCGCACGTCTGGCCCTCCGGAGGGGCACATTCCTGGCCGTCCGGGGGAGCGAGCCCGGTTCAGTCCCATGCCCAGGGACACCTGGTGTACGCGGCCCGTGGTGTGTTGTCGGTGCGCACCTCGTGGGGCACCTCGATCGTTCCCGCGAACCGGGTCGCGTGGACCCCGGCCGGGTGCGAGCACCACCACCGCGCGCACGGCGACACCGACATGCGGATCGTGTTCCTGCCACCGTCTCTCGCCCGGCTGGTGCCCGACCATCCCGCCGTGTTCACGGCCTCCGGCCTCGCCCGCGAAGTCCTGCTCGTCCTTACCGGCCCGCGCAACTACGACCCGGCCGCCCGGCCCCTCGACCCCGCCGCCCGCGTTCGCCTTCGTCGGGTGCTCGTCGACGAACTCCACGAGGCGCCCGAGCAGCCCTTGCAGCTGCCGGAACCCGTCGACGATCGCCTGCGCGCCGTCGCCCGTCTGCTGCGCGAACACCCGGCGGACAACTCCCCGCTGGCCGAGCTGGGGCGGTCTATGGGCGCCAGCAGCCGCACCCTCAGCCGCCTGTTCCACACCGAACTCGGCATGACCTTCTACGAATGGCGCACCCAGCTGCGCATCTACCACGCCCTCGTCCTGCTCGCCGACGGCCACGACACCACGCACGTCGCCCACGCCTGCGGCTGGGCCAACCCCAGCCACTTCATCGCCGCCTTCGCCAAGCTCGTCGGCACCACCCCCGGCCGTCACCGGCACCTGAAGTGAAAAAATTGAGTGTGTGAAAGGGGCTTTCCTAAACTCCGAGTAGAGGAAAGCCCCCTTCCAAGCGCATCACCGGGTCAGCGGGGCGAACTCCAGGGCAGCATCCGGCCGGTGCCAGGTCGGGTCGCCGGCGAAGTCGAGGCCCTGGGCGGACAGGGTGCGCTTCACGACCTTGTAGGTGGCGGTTCGGGGCAGGACAGAGGCGATTCGGACGTAGCGGGGCAGCTGCTTGGGGCCGAGGTCGGGCTGCGCGGCGAGGAACTTGGCGAATGCGCCGGGATCGAAGGCGACGCCGGGGCGGAGGACCAGGGCGGCCACGACCTGGTCGCCGACCGAGGGGTCGGGCACGCCGTAGACGGCGACCTCGGCGACGTCGGGGTGCCGGGCGATGATCCGCTCGATCGGGGCGGTGCCGAGGTTCTCGCCGTCGACCCGGAGCCAGTCGCCGGTGCGGCCGACGAAGTGGCAGTAGCCGTCCCGGTCGACGTAGCCGAGATCGCCGCTGTGGTACCAACCGTTGCGCAGCCGGTCCGAGGTCGCCGCGGGATCGCCGTAGTAGCCGGCGAACCAGCCGGAGCCGGCGGTGTTGACCAGCTCGCCGATGGCCTGCTCGGGGTTGCGCAGACTGCCGTCGGGGCCGAATTCGGCCGGTGGGCAAGGGGTTCCGGTGTCCTGGTGGAGGACGACGGTGCCGTCGGTGAGCCGGCCGAGCCCCCGGGCGGGGTGCCGGGGTCTCGGGCGATGGCCCGCCGCCCTCGGTCGAGCCGAAGCCGTCGACCACGCGGCAGTCGAACCGCTCGGCGAAGCGGGCGATGTCGGCCTCGGCGCCCTCG
>NZ_KK037166.1:914255-919475 GCF_000568255.1 Kutzneria sp. 744 | reverse complement strand
CAGCAGCAGGTCGGTGACGGTCGGCGTGTCAGGCCCGGGCATGGCGCCCGGACCGCGTCGTCGGGGCTCGCCAGCATGACTCGCACTGTACCGAGAACGGGCCAGGTGTCAGCCCCTCACGAGATCAGCTTGTGAGTGCACGTGTTGCACCGGACGGCGGTCGACGGCCAGGCTCAGCAGATCGGGCCGGGCGTAGTGGCCGCGCATGTCCATCTGGAGCTTGCGCTGGTCGATCAGGGCGAAGTCGAGCTCGGCGACGACCTCTCCCTCGCCGTCCCGGATCGGTGAGCCGAGGAGCCGGCCCGACGGCGAGACGATGGCGGTGAAGCAGCCGCCGGAGATCGGGCCGGCCGGGGCGCCGGTGTCCGCCATGATCCGGGCCTGCTGGTCGGCGTCGAGCCAGGCGGTGGCGTTGACGACGAAGCAGGCGGACTCCAGGGCGTGCTGGCGGATGCTGATCTCCAGCTGCTCGGCGAACAGCTCGCCGGAGAAGGACCCGGGCCACATCGCCGAGTGGATCTGCTCGCCGTCGGCGATGAGGGCGTAGCGGGCGAGCGGGTTGTAGTGCTCCCAACAGGCCAGCTGGCCGACGCGGCCGACGGCGCTGTCCACGGCTTGCAGCCCGGATCCGTCGCCCTGGCCCCAGATGATGCGCTCGTGGTAGGTCGGCGAGATCTTGCGCCGGCGCTGGATCAGCGTGCCGTCGGCGTCGAACAGCAGCTGGGTGTTGTAGATAGTGCCGCCGTCACGCTCGTTGACGCCGATCGACACGACCATGCCGGCCTGCCGGCAGGCCTCGCCGATGGCCTCGGTCGCGGCCGACGGCACGGTGACCGACTGCTCCAGCAGCCGCCGGTGCTCGGCGCCCATCCGGTACGGCGGCAGCACGAACGAGAAGTACGGGTAGTAGGGCACGACGGTCTCGGGGAAGGTGGCGAACTGCACGCCCGAGCGGCCGAGCTCGGCGATCTTGCGGACGACCTTGTCCACGGTGCCTTCCCGGCTGTAGAGCACCGGGCTGAGCTGCACGGCGGCGGCGGTGACGACGGTCATGGGGCCTCCCTCTCACGGTCTGGCTCCCACTGATGATAGCCAGCCTGGCTCTGTAGAATAGTAGCCAGAGAGGAGAGGCGATGCCGATCACATTCGGGGGACCCCTGGCCGATCGCGGCGGATGGCAGCTGGCCAACGACGACTGCTCCGTAGCGAAGGCCATCGACGTCCTCGGCACCCGCTCGACGATGCTGGTGCTGCGCGAGGCGCTCTACGGCACGACCCGGTTCGACGACTTCGTGCGCCGGACCCACAGCACCGACGCGATCGTGTCATCCCGGCTCAAGCGGTTGACCGAGCTCGGGGTGCTGGCCAAGCAGCCCTACCGTGAGCCGGGAGAGCGCACCCGCTACGAGTACCACCTCACCGACCGCGGCAAGGAGCTGCTGCCGGTCGTGTTCGGGCTGATGCAGTGGGGCAACGCCCACTTGCAACCGGACGACGGTCCCTTCCAGCTGTCCGACCGCGCCACCGGCGAGCCGGTGGTGATCACGGCGGTCACACCGTCCGGCAAGGTCGTGGAGCTCGACGACCTGGTGGTCAGCGCCAACGGCGACTGGGCTTCAGCGAGCCGTGAACGCGCCGCCGTTGACGTGGATGACCTGCCCGGTCAGATGGCCTGATTCGGGCCGGGCGAGGAAGAAGATGGTCTCCGCGACCTCGTCCGGGGTGCCCGCCCGCTTGTTGAACGCGGCCGACACCCGGCTGGCGATCCACTCCGGCGTCGCGGTGCCGGCGAAGAACTCGGTGTCCACGGTGACGCCCGGCGCCACGAGGTTGGCGGTGATGCCCCGGGCGCCCAAAGTCCGTGCGGTGTCGACGTTCCACGCCTCCAGCGCCGCCTTCGCCGCGCCGTAGGAGCCCGATCCCAGCTTGGCGGCGATCGACCCGACCGTGACGATGCGGGCGTTGTCGGCCAGTCGCGGCTTGAGCGCCTCGGTGACCAGGACCGTGGTCAGCACGTTGGCCTCGAAGTTGGCGCGCCACGCGTCGGCGATGCCGGCCAGGTCGCCCGGCTCGACGGCGGGGCGGCGGCGGTCGGTGTTGCCGCCGGCGTTGTTGACCAGCACGTCGACGCTGGTCGGCAGCCAGTTCAGCGCCTCCTGGAGGGCGGCCGGTTCGGCGGCGTCGAACGCGACGTGGTCCACGCCCAGCCGCTCGGCGGTGGCCGCCAGCACGTCCGCGCGCCGGCCGGTGATGGTCACGTGATGCCCGGCCTTGGCGAACAGCTCGGCCGCGGCGGCGCCGATCCCGGTCCCGCCGCCGGTGATGAGAACAGAGGTCATGGCCGGAAGTCTCGGTCCCGGATGTTCGAGGTGTCAAGCTATCTTCGAAAATCGGAGATCATGTCGAAGTTGGGTATCCTGTCCGGCGTGGCGACGAGCGCGAAGACCAGGACGGACGAGGTGCACGACCGGCTGCGGGCCGACATCCTCACCGGTCTCTTCGCGCCGGGCGAGCGGCTGAAGTTCACCGTGCTGTGCCAGCGCTACGACGCCAGCGCCGGGCTGACCCGCGAGGTGCTGAGCCGGCTGGCCGAGCAGGGCCTGGTGCAGGCCAGCCCGCAGGTCGGCTTCCAGGTCACGCCGATCTCCGTCGACGACCTGCTCGACCTCACCCGCACGCGGATGGACGTCGAGGGACTGGCCCTGCGCCGAGGCGTCGAGCGTGACGACATGGCCTGGCGCGCCCGGCTGGTGGCGGCCCACTTCACCCTGGCCAACACGCCCCGCCGGGACCCGGCCGATCCCACCACCGTCACGCCGGAGTGGGACGTCGTCCACGAGGAGTTCCACGACGTGCTGCTGGCCGGCTGCGGCAGCCCGCGCCTCTACGCCATCGCCACCGCGCTGCGCACCAGCGCCCGCCTGTACCGCCGATGGTCCGAGGCCATCGATTCCTCGGACGCGGCAAGGGATCCGGCCGCGGAGCATGCCGCCATCGCACAGCACGCCATCGACGGCGACGCCGACGCGGCCGTGCGGCGCTGGCCGCCACATCGAGCTGACCACCACGTTGATCGTCGCCTCACGAACCGAGTCGTAGCGGGCGTTTCACCAGTTGTGCACCGTTCCGTCGACCAGCCGGTTCACCGGCAACTGCGCCGGGCGGTACGGATACTGCGCGGCCAAGTCCTCGTCGATGTCCACGCCCAGCCCCGGCTCCTCGCCGGGATGCAGGTAGCCGTCGGCGAACCGGTAGCTGTGCGGGAAAACGGCGTCGGTGGCCGGCGTGTGCCGCATGTACTCCTGGAGCCCGAAGTTCGGGATGCTGAGATCCACGTGCAGCGCGGCGGCCATGCACACCGGCGACAGGTCGGTGGCGCCGTGCGACCCGCTCCGCACGTGGTACAGCGCGGCCAGGTCGAAGATGCGGCGCAGGTGGCTGATGCCGCCGGCGTGCACCACCGTCGTCCGGACGTAGTCGATCAGCTGCTCGGTGATCAGCTGCTGGCAGTCCCAGATGCTGTTGAACACCTCGCCGACGGCGATGGGTGTGGTGGTGTGCTGACGGATCAGCCGGAAGCCCTCCTGGAGCTCGGCCGGCACCGGATCTTCCATCCAGGTCAGCGCGTACGGCTCCAGGCTGCGCCCGAGCCGGGCCGCCTCGATCGGGGTCAGCCGGTGGTGCACGTCGTGCAGCAGCGCGAGGCCGGGCCCGAACTCCGCGCGGACCCGCTCGAACACCGTCGGCACGTGGTTCAGGTAGGCCGGCGTGGACCACACGTTCTCGCTCGGCAGCGCCGCGTCGGCCGGCTCGTAGAACATCTTGTCGCCGCTGACCCCGTAGGTGCTGGCCAGGCCCGGGATTCCGGTCTGCACCCGCACCGCGCGGTAGCCCATGTCCACGTACCGTCCAAAAATCGGAAAGCACGTCGTCCACGGTTTCGGCGTTGGCGTGGCCGTACACCGTGACGCCGTCGCGGCAGCGTCCGCCGAGCAGCTGGTAGACCGGCAGCCCGGCGGCCTTGCCCTTGATGTCCCACAGCGCGGTGTCGACGGCGGCGATGGCCGTCATGGTGACCGGCCCGCGTCGCCAGTACGCGCCCCGGTACAGGAACTGCCAGGTGTCCTCGATCCTGGAGGCGTCGCGCCCGATCAGCACCGGCAGCACGTGCTCGTTCAGGTACGCGGCGACGGCGAGCTCGCGGCCGTTGAGGGTGGCGTCGCCGACACCGGTCAGGCCGTCGTCGGTGACCAGCTTCAGGGTGACGAAGTTCCGGTCGGGGCAGGTGACGACGACCCGTGCTTCGGCGATGCGCATCCGCGACTCCTGGTTCTGTTTCAGGGCAAGGGAAGCCAGCCGGAACGCAGCTGCCAGTGCCGGCCGGCCTTCAGGTGGGAGACGATCGCACGTTGTAGGGTGCTCTGCTGTGGCAGCGAGTCGAGATCGGTGAGGACGTCCTTCGGCGCGTTGAACACGAAGTAGAGGACGTCCCTGTCGCTCTCCTCGGCCGGCCCGAACAGCTGGAACCGGCGCTGGAACCGGATGATGTTGGCCTCGGCCGGCAGGTACTCACCCAGCTGCGGATCCAGCAGCCAGGACCGGCAGATCGCGTGGCGGTAGTACGGGAAGAACTCCGCGGCTTCCTTCAGTGAAGCGCTGACCAGGGCCGGCGTGAGGGGGCCGTCGGCGGCGATGTGCACGTCCAGCACGGGTTGTCCGGCCTCGGGACCGGCGGCCGGCATCGTGGTGGGCTCGAACTGCAGCCGGCCCAGGCGGAGCAGCAGGCCGCGGAAGTGCCGGACCAGCCAGTTCTGCTCGTCGAGGCCGCCGACGCCGTGGCCGAGCCGGTAGGACAGGGCCTTGGCGCCGACATCGGCCAAGGTGTCCTGGACGACGGCGTCCGAGACACCCTGGAGGCGCTTCAGGGCGGTGGGAACGGCCAGCATGAACAGGATCAGGTAGAAGTAGCGGCCGACGGCGTCCGGCGGCAGATCCGGCCAGTCGGCCGGGTACGCGTCGGCGAACAGCTCCTGGTGCCGGCGAGCCAACGAAGCCCTCAGCTCGGAGGACTGCTCCATGACCGCCATCGCCTCGACGGCCGGCTCGACGTCGGCCTCCGGCACACCCAGCCGACGCAGCCGATCCCGTGCCGTCGACGGGGTCGGGAACTCCAAGGTCATCAGGCCGCACCTCCTGCCGACACTGTATTGACACGGCCGG
>NZ_KK037166.1:847219-914155 GCF_000568255.1 Kutzneria sp. 744 | reverse complement strand
CACCGGGGTCATGTCGTCGTCCAGCGTGAGATCGCCGAACGGCCGGCTCACGGCTACGGTGTCGCCGACGGTCAGCCGATCCGCGATGTGGCCCGACACCAGCCCATCGGGAGTGCCACGCACGGGGCGAACCGTGATGCGCAGCGCGGAATGCCCCGGGCCATGAGAAATCGTGTACTGACGGGCCTGTCTTCCCGCGCCGGGCAGGTCGACCGCGACGGTGACGTACTGACCGGGCCGGTGCTCGGGCACGCCGCCGGATTCCGGCGCCAGCAACAACGACACCGCGTCGTGCGCCTCGGCGTACTTGCCGACGACCCGCCACGGCTCCAGCGGCCGGGCCGGATCAACGCCCTGCTGTTGGCCCAGGCGGGTTTCGGCGGCGATGAGCCGGACGGCGAACAGCCAGAAGACCTCGTCCCAGGCCGTTTCCACCGCCGGCGTCACCGCCGGCCCCAGGACACGGGCCACCGCCGACAGCAGGTGCCGCCCGACGATGGTGTACTGCTCGGGCCGGATGCCCAGCGAGGCGTGCTTGTGCGCGATGCGTCGCACGACCGGATCGACGTCCACGCCGCTGAGCAGGCTTTCCGCGTAGGCGATGACCGCGCCGGCCAGGGCCCGCTGCTGGTCGCCGTTAGCCTGGTTGCCGCGGTTGAACAGGTCCAGCAGCGCCGGGTGCTCGGCGAACATGCCGGCGTAGAAGGTGGTGCTGATGTCGACCGCCGCCGCGCGGACGGCAGGCAGCGTCGCGGCCACGATCGTGGCCGATGACGAGGACAGCATCGTCGTACCCCTAGGTGAGTGACAGCAGAGTGGCGCCCGTTGGCGGCGCGATCAGGTCCTGCAGGACCACCTCGTCGAGGGAGGCGAAGAAGGCCTCCTGCGCCGTGCGCAGCGCGCCGCGCAGCCGGCAGGCCGCGCTCAGCGGGCAAGGTGGCGACTCGCAGTCGACGACCTCGCCCGTTCCCTCGAAGTCGCGCACGATGCGACCGACGGTGGTCCGCAGGGTGGCGTCGGGCAGCGAGATGCCGCCGCCGCGACCGCGCGTCGTGGTCAGCCAGCCGGGGCGCTGCAGTCGCTGGACGACCTTGGCGACGTGGTTGCGCGGCACGTTGAGGGCCGCGGCGAGCTCGTCGATCGTCAACTGCCGGCGCTGGGCGGCCGCCAACATCAGGATGCGGAGGGCGATGTCGGTGGCTCGGCTGAGGTGCACGCGGCCAGGCTAGTCAAAAGAGGTATCGCCCGTACCTGTTCTGTGCTCGTGATCACCGGGCGGGTCGTCGAGCACACCGGCGACCCGGATGACCTCGGCCACGAACCGGTGGATGCGCTCCTCCACCTCGTCGGGTCGCGGTGCGTCGGTGTTGTCGCGGTCGGCCATCGGGGTCCCTTCGCTGCGGATGCCGCTACGACCGGACGGACCGCCGGGTTGTGACAGTGCCGACGCCCGTTATCGCGGCTCCAACAGGAAAAGCCGGATCTCGCGGTGCCCGGCACGGCTCTTGTACGTGTCGTAGGCCGGCCAGTAGGCCACGACATCCAGCCAGGCCCGCTCCCGCTCGTCGCCGTCGAGCAGCCGCCCGCGCACGGGAACGGTCCGTCCGCCGATGGCCGCCGTCGCGTCCGCGTCGGCGAGGAGGTTGCCGGTCCACGCCGGGTGCCGCTCGCCGCCCCAGTTCGAGCCCACGACCAGGAAACCCTTGCCGTGACGCACATAGACCAGCGGAACCTGCCGGGCCACCCCGCTCTGCCGGCCGGTGGTGGTCAGCAGCAGCGTGCGCACGCCGACGGCGGTGCCCACCCCGACCTTGCCGTTGGTGGCGCGCAGCAGGGCCCGGTCCATCGGCGCCAGCACCCGGCCGATGGCGGCGTAGGCCCTGGTCTTGCCGAACCCCTGGAACAGGCGTCGAATTTCGATCACCGGCGAAACGTAGCAGGGCAGCCGCCGATCGAAGACCTGTGCCTGCCCCCACGGCGAATGCCGTCACGCCGCGCCTTGGCCGATCCGCCTTTCCGGCGAGAGGACAAGGCCCCGACGGCGCGGGAAGCTGTTGTCGGACCGCGGCTTCTCCCTGTTGGCGCGCCGGACAGGAGGTCAGCGGATGGGCCTCAGGACACACCAGGTCGGCAGCCAGGGCTTGACCACGTCGGTCGAAGGCCTGGGCACCATGGGGATGACGGCGATGTACGGCACCCGAACGACGCCGAGTCGGTCGACACCATTCACCGGGCGATCGAGCTGGGGGTCACCCTGTTCGACACCGCCGACATGTACGGCCCGTTCACGGGCGAGGAGCTGCTCGGGCGGGCGGTCGCCCCGCACCGGGACCGAGTGGTGCTCGCGACCAAGTTCGGCGGGGTGACGCTCGACGACACCGGCAAGATCGTCGGAGGCCCGAACGGCCGCCCCGACTACGTGCGGCAAGCGGTGGAAGGCTCGCTGCGGCGGCTCGGCACCGACCGCATCGACCTGTGCCACCAGCACCGGGTCGACCCCAACGTGCCGGTGGTCGAGACCTTCGGCGCGCTGGCCGAGCTGGTGGCCGAGGGCGAAGTGCGCTACCTGGGTATCAGCGAGGCTTCGGCCGACACCATCCGTGCCGCTCACGACGCGGCGGCGCTCTCGGCCGTGCAGCTTGTCCCGCACGGCCTCGGGCACCCGCGAACACGGAGGCGAAGGCCGTCACCAGGATCAGCACGGTGATGATGTCGGCGGCCGTCAGGCCCCACGCCGTGGACACGGCCAGCGTGGCGATCGAGGTCGACTTGGCCACCTCCTGCCAGGGCAGCACGCCGAGAATGCCGACCTGGAGCAGCAGATACAGGCCCATGATGCGTAGACGGCGAGCACGAGGCCGGTGAAGAACGGACCGCCGGAGGAGAACGTGCCCGGCGCGTAGGTGAAGGCCAGCGCGCCGAGGTGGGAGACCAGGCCGATGATGCCGCCGGCCATGGTCAGCGGGATGTGGAGGATCGCCGTCCACACGAACAGGAACGGCATCAGCCGGCCGGTCCGGTACTGGGACGCCTCCCGCAGGTAGATGTACGTGCCGCCGGCGCCGGGCAGCGAGGCCCCCAGTTCGGCCCAGATCAGGCCGTCGGCCAACGCGATGATCGCGCCGACGATCCAGCCGAACACCGCCTGTGGACCGCCGGCGTCCGCGACCATGAACGGGATCGTCACCAGCGGCCCGACGCCGCACATCTGCGTCATGTTGATGGCGGTCGCCTGCCACGGCCCCGATGCGCCGTTCGAGGCGCACCGGCCCCTTCTGTGTGAACGCGGCGAGCGCGCGGACCCCTCATGACCGACCTGGTCTCACTTCTCGGTCAGGCCCTCCAGATCGGCCAGCAGCTCGGACATGGTCACCGGATCCAGGTCGGCGAACTCCTGGCCGTCGATCGAAATCCCGTCGATGACATGGACGTACTCGCCGGCCAGTTGCACGACACCCGGACCGAAGTCGACGAAGACGGCCCCGCCCGCAGGCAACGGGAGCACGGCTCGCGCGCCTTCCCGGTCCCATCCCTGGTACTGCAAGGCTTCCACCTTCGAGATCGACGCGTGCGCGCCGACGAACTTGCTGAACGTCGCATCCCCGACATAACGGAACACGGGGTAGTCCAGCTGGTGGAAGGGTTGCAGGATCTCGTAATCGGCGAACACCTCGCCCCACTGCGGCTCCAGCAGCGCGGGATGGGCCACCCGCACGGTGGTCCCGGGCGGCAGCGTCACCTGGTCGTCGTTGACGTCAGCGAAGGTGCGGTCCTCGGCCAGCCGGAACGTGGTGTCCCCGCCCAGCCACACCAGCCGCCGCGCGATGTGCCACACCAGCGGGTGGTGCACGAACAGCTGCTGGAACGTCTCCATTGTCCAGCTGCGCTGATGGCGCATGGCCGACCGCAGCCGCTTGATCAGCGCGCCCGACACCGTGCGGACATCCTTGGTCAGGCCGGCATGCTGGGCCCGGGCCTGCGCCGCCAGGGTTTCGTCGTCGCTCGCCAATAGTTTGGGCAGCGACTTGAGCACCTTGCCGTCGGCGGCCAGCACGAACGGTTTGAGCTGGTGGTCGAAGCCCACGGTGAACTGGCGCGGCCCGTAGTCCAACGTCATCGTGCCGGCCTCGTCCAGGCCGAAATCGGGGACGAGGCGGTCGGCCAGCTCGTCGGCGCTCAGGCCGCGGTCGGCGGCCACCTCGTTGAGCTTGCGCAGGGCGAGCTTCTTGCGCTTGGCGTACTGGCCGCTGCGTGAAAGGCCCTGGAGGTGGACCAACGCCATGTCGGTGCCGATGCGCGCCAACACCTCCACGCCGCGAACCGCGCGGGCGTACCCGTCCGTGCCGGACCACGCCATGATCAACGGTGTCAGCACCCGCGCCCCGTCGTCACCGCCGTGCAGGGCCAGCGCCGTCATCGCCCACGTGTCGTCGATCGGCATGCCGATGAAGACCCAGCGCCGGAACGTCTCCACCGCGAAGGCCGACAGCGAGGCCGGATCGCAGATCTCGCCGACCACGTCAAGGCCGGCGTACGGCTGATCCACAGTGGACAGCGCGTACATCGTCAGCACATGCTTCGTCGCCTCGGCCGGCAAAGCGAGCCCGCCGTCGGCGAATAGGATCTGCGGCAGCAGCGCCGGATCGGCCCACGCGCCCGGCGTCGGCACCGTCTTCGGCACGATGTCGATCGGGTCGACGGCCAGGATCGCTTCGACCGCCGCCGTCACCTCGCCGCCGTAACTCCTTGCCGCTGCGAGGACAATCTCGGGATGCAGCGCCCGCAACGCCGTCTCGGCGTTCCGTCGCGTCACACCGGCCTTGCCCACCGCATCCGGCACCACCAACGCGACGGCGGGCGCGCCGTGCAGCGCGAACCATCGCAACGCGATCGGCCGCAATGTGCGGGCGGTGGCCACCCACTTCGCCATTACCCTCGCCAGATCCTCATGCAGGATCGGGAAAAGCACGTCCACGCAGTCCGACTTGTACCGGAGGACGCCGAGCAGCTGGGGGAGCGCCTCCGGGCCGAAGCGGGCGACCATCGCGCGGAGCTCGTCGTCACCGATGCGCCAGAACACGGTGGGCTGCCACCGTTCGAGGAACGGCCGGGCCAGTTCCACCGGGCCCAGGCACAGCATGGTCAGCATCAGCCGGCTGTCGCTGTCGTGACTGTTCAGCTCGGTCGCGATGGCGGCCCAGCCCTCGACGTCCCGGTCGGCGAAGTGCTCCCAGCGCCAGTTGTTCTTGGGGTTCAACCACTCCTCGCGTTGCCCGGGTTGCCAGGCCACGGTCGGCGCGACGTTGGGCGTGAGGCCGGCGATGACCTTGGGCTTGACCGTCTTTCGCTTGGCTCGGGTCCATGGCGGCTCGACCAGCAGCGAGGGCAGGCTGGCGTCCTCGGCTTCGGTGACCCGCACCTGCGCGCCGACGATCTCGGCGACGAGGTCGGGACGGGCCAGCCGCTGCTCCGCGAGGAACTGCTTCGCGTTGACAGCCGTGCTCGACGGCCGGGCCGCGATCGCCGCCAGCCGCGTGATCGAGTTGGGCGGGAACCGGTCGATGGCCTCGCCGATCAGGGCGCGGTACTCCGGCTTGAAACGGGTCAGCAGCGCCTGGAACGCCTGATCGGTGTCCACGGCGGCGAGGACGTCCAGCACCGCGCGGTTTCCCGTGTCGTACAGGGATTCGTCGAACGACTTGACGAGCAGGGGCACGGCTTCGGCCCCGAGCTGGTCGACGAGTGTCCACACGGCACCGGCATCCCACAGTCCTCGCCGGTCGTGCGCGGCAAACCGGTCGTCCCGCAGCACACGCTCGAATTGGTCGATGGTGGCCAGCGAACACAGCAGGAAGGTCGCGCGCGGGGTGTGGGCGCTGAAACGGTCGTCGATGGCCTCGTCGAGGCTCTGCTGCACCCAGTCCTCGCGGTGCGGCATCAGGTACGTGACGATCAGCCGGGACCCGATCGTGCCGCGACGCTCGGCCAGGGCCTGCTCCGCGGCTCGGTGATCATCCTCGCTGACCGCGCTGAGCAGGGCGCGCACCCGGTAGATGACGGGGTCGATCCAGTACGCGTTCTGGCGGTCCCACGGCGGCCGGGCCGGGTCCCCGCGCCGCAGCATCTGGTGGCTCATCTCCAGCCCGCCGAGCTCGGCCGCGGCGACCGCAGCATGCACGATGCCGTGCTCCGCCACCCACATGTCGGCCAGCCCAGGCAAGTTCTCGCCCAGGTGCACCACGGTGGCGACCGCCGCCGACCCGAGCGGAGTCTGCGCCTTCACTGCCGCTACCAGGTCGGGTTCGCTGTACGGGGAGGCGAGCACGCGGTCGAGCACGGATTGCCGGTCCCGCAGCAGTTGCCGGGCCCGCTCGACGGCCGCCGTGTCGACCTCGGCCGACGGGCCGGGTGTGCCGCCGTGCCTGGGGTGCAACAGATGCCGGTAACGCTGGGGAACGATGCTCGGACGGTCGTGATCATGCACCCGCCGCAGTGTAGACACGGCGTGACGCCGCTCGGCTCCCGCGTACGCCGTTCAGGTGATCGAGGGCAGCCTGCGCCGGGCGTGCGGACATTCGTGGCAGTCTCCCAGTGACCGGCGCCGACGTGAGGGAGTGCGCACGCCGATGGACATCGCCGGCGACAACAGCGGCATCGTCTCCACGGGCGACAACGCGATCAACATCCAGCTCACCGCCCCGCCGGTGCGGTCGCAGTACCGGCACCAGGTCGAGCGGATCGCCCCGCTGTCCCTCACCGATCGTTCCGTCGAACTGGCCGAGCTGGCCGCCTTCTGCCTCGCGCCCACCGGCGGCTACGCCTGGTGGCGGGCCAACGCCTGGGCCGGCAAATCCGCCCTGATGTCCACGTTCGTGCTGAACCCGCCGCCCGGCGCGGCAATCGTGTCGTTCTTCGTGACGGCTCGGCTGGCCGCCCAGGACGACCGCAACGCCTTCATCGACAACGTGCTGGAGCAGCTGCTGGCCCTGCTCGGCGAGACCGTGCCGCCGCTGCTCACCGCGTCCACCCGCGAGGCCCACCTGCTCGCCCGCCTCAGCGATGCCGCCGCCTCCTGCCAGGCCCGTGGCCAGCGCCTCGTGCTCCTCGTCGACGGCCTGGACGAGGACCGCGGAGCCCATGAGCACAGCATCGCCGCCCTCCTCCCCGCACGGTTGCCCTCCGGCCTCCGCGTCATCGTCGCCGGCCGCCCCAACCCGCCCATTCCCGAGGACGTCCCCTCCGACCACCCCCTGCGCGATCCCGCCATCGTCCGGACGTTGGCTCCTTCCCCGATGGCCCAGGCCATCCGCCGCGAGATGGAACGGGATCTCCACCGCCTGCTCACCGGCTCAGCGACCGGGCAGGACCTGCTCGGCCTCGTCACCGCCTCCGGCGGCGGCCTCACCGCCCCCGACCTGGCCGAGATCACCGGTTTGCTGCCCTGGCAGGTCAAGGACTGCATCGGCACCGTGACCGGCCGCAGCTTCTCCTTCCGTGACCCCTACTTCACCCCCGAGGGCCCCGCCGCCTACCTCCTCGGCCACGAGGAACTCCAGGTCACCGCCATGGAGCTCCTCGGCCCTTCCCGCCTCGCCGCCTACCGCTCCCGCATCCGCGCCTGGGCCGACCGCTACCGCTGCCTCCGTTGGCCTGCTGAGACGCCGGAATACCTGCTGCGTGGCTACTTCCGCATGCTGGCGGCCGCCCAGGACACCCCCGGCATGCTCTCCTGCGTCACCGACATCCACCGCCAGGACAGGCTGTTGGCCGTCTCCGGCGCCGACGCCGACGCGTTGACCGAGATCCGCACCGTCCGCGATCTCCTCGCCTCGACCACTGCGCCGGACCTCGTCGCCCTCACCAAGCTGGCCATCCACCGCGACCGCCTCTACGACCGCAACGCCAACGTTCCCGTCGAGCTCCCTTGGCCTGGGCCGCCCTGGGCCACTACAACCGCGCCGAGTCCACAGCCCGCACCCTCGCCGAGTTCCACGACCGCGTAGTGGCGTCGTCACAGGTAGCGGAGAAGCTGTTCGCGGCCGGCTACCGCACCCGGGCGCTCAACCTCCTCTCCGAAGCGGAGGAGACGGCCCGGTTCATCACCAATTCCTTCATGCAGACCGAGGCGTTGAAGGCGCTGGCGGCGGCGCTCGTGGCGGTCGGCGACGCCGACCGCGCCGAAACCGTGGTCGATGCCGTCGTCGACCCGGTTGCCCGTGTGATCGGGCGTCGGACACTGGTCGAGTCATTAGGTGCTGCCGGCGACCTCGGTCGGGCCGAGGCCTGGTGCGAATCCATGATCAGTATCGAAACGGAGCACACGCTCCTGCACCAGGCCGAGGCGTGGATCTCCTTGATCCCGGTCACCGCCGCCGCCGGTGATGCCGACCGTCTCGACCGCCTCGTTGCCCGAGTCACGGCGATTGTCGGCGCACATGCGTTGGAAGACAAGGAAAACGAACTCCAGGTGCTGACGTCGCTGATCACGGCGCTCGCGGCGGCCGGCGTCACGGGCCGCGTTGCCGAACTGATGCGTGACGTCGAGGTCGTGGCCGAGGAAATTCGCCGCGAGGGCGGGCACCCCGCACTTCTGTATTCGGAGGCAGCCGGGGTCCTTGTCGCAGCTCACGTGGCTGCTGGTGACCCGGAGCGCGCGGCGGCGGTCGCCGGGAGCATGCGTGTTCAGAGCGAGAAGGCACGGGCCCTGGTAGCGGTGGCTCGCGGGTTCGCGGCGGCCGGGGACATCGGCCGGTCGCTGCGGGTGCTCAATGACGCCGGGCAGGCTGCCGGCGAAATCGCCGATGATCACGCTCTGATGCACGTGGCCGGCGGTTTCGCCGAGCTCGGCGACGTCCGTGCGACGACACGGATCGCGCTGTCCATCGTGGACAAGAAGACGTCGGCGGCGGCACTGGCCGGCCTGGTCATGGTGCTGGCCGCCGGCCAGGGTGAGCTGGCCATGCAGGTGATGACGCAGGCCGAGGAGACGGCCCTGAATGGCGTTGGGCTGACCACTATCGGGCATGACCTGGCGCTGGCGGCCTCGGTGCTGGCCCGAGCCGGAGACGTCGACCGTGCACGGCAGTTCATCGACCGCGCCGACGGCGTCACGCACGGGATGGGCGCCGAGCCTCATGAGCCGACCGTGGTGTCCTTGATCGTGGCGGCGGCGTTGTGTGGTGACTTCGACCGCGCGGAGCGGTTCAGCTCCCAGGCCGCCGGCGTCCGGAAGGCTGTCGACGCGCTGGTGGGCGCTGCCGACGGTCTGGCCGACGCAGGCCACGGCGAACGGGCCATCGAGATACTCGACTGTGCCGTGCGACTGGTCGATGCCACAAGGGGTACCCAAAGCCATGAAGACGTCATGTCCGAGGTGCTGCTGGACCAGTATGCCAAGATGGGTCGGTTCGATCGCGTCGAAGCCCTCGCCCGTTCGGAACGCGACGACGAGGCCCGGTCGCATCTGCTGTCCTTCGCGGCCGTAGTCGCGGTTGATGCCACCGATCCGGACCATGCGGCCGGCTTCATCGCGCCCATTGCTCGGTTCCACAAGTCCGCGACGACGCCGGTGACCAAGGACATGGCATTGGCGGCTCTGGTGTCGGCGGTGGCCCTGGCGGGTGATGTCGAGCTGGCCGAGGTCTTGTTCGACAGGGTCAGGGTCGGCCAGGCCAACGCGGTGATCGGGCTGGCGCGGGGACACGCCGCGCTGGGCGCGCTCGGTCATGCCATGAAGCTGACAGAGTCCTTTGAGCACCACGACTCGCGTGTCCATGCGCAGGAGCGTGTGGCCAGTGACGCGGCGGCCGCCGGCCATATCGAGGGCGCCGTGGCGATCGCCCGATCCCTCGGCAGTTCGCTCCCGCAGGCAAAGGCGTTGCAGCGCATCACTTTCGCCGTGGTGAAGGCTGGTGATCTCGATCGGGCCGAGGAGATCGCACGCCTGATCGTCGATCAACGGATGCGGGCCGAGGCGCTGCTGGCGGTGATTCGGGCGCGGCCGGGGGTAGATGCCCGGGCGGTGGCGGAGGTCCTGACGCTCAGCACCTGGTATGTGGCGCTGCCGGAGGTCATCGCCACCGGGCCGGGGGCCTTCGAGGAGATTCTGGCCGAGTTGGACAGCGCGTATCCGGCCTAGTTTGGAGTGGCCGTGCAGCGGGTATGAAACGGCAGGATCCTCTTACGCGACCGGAGGTGCGCGATGCTTGCTCTGATCGGCCTGCTGCTGGTGATTTGGCTCGTCTGCGCCGTGGTCGGCGCCGTGGTGAAGGGGCTGGTCTGGCTGCTGGTCCTCGGGGCCGTGCTGTTCGTCGTCACGGCTGTGGTGGGCTGGGTCAAGCGGGAGGCGCTGCGCCGCTGACAGAGCGGGGCCGGCCGCGCGCGGCCGGCCCCGGACAGGGTCAGTGGGCGATGGTGTCCCAGTACTGCTTCCAGCCGCCGACGCAGTCGGACTGGGCCAGGAGCAGGCCGTCGTCGGTGTTCCAGCCGGGCAGCTCGACGCACTTGCCGCTGTGGGAGTTCACCAGCCAGGCCGAGCCGGTCGCGTTGGGGAACGGGTTGGTCTGGAAGCGCCACTGCTGCCAGGCGTCGGCGGTGAAGCACGACGCCGTCACGATCAGCGCGCCGGCGAAGTCGGCATGGCCGTCCACACTCAGGCACTTGCCGGTGCGGTTGCTGACCAGCTGGACGGTGCCGTTGGTCTGCAGCACCGGCGACCACTGCTGGTTGGAGACGTTGTTCTTGCACGACCACTGCTGGACATGCGGGGTGGCGCTGTTCGCCTCCTGATCACGCAGATCCATGCACTTGCCGCTCCACTTGCTCGAGAACTGGTACCAGTCCGTGTCGGCACTGGCGGGGGCGGCCGTGAGGCCGAGCACCAGCGCCACCAACGGCAAGGTGAGCAAACCCAGTCGTCTCAGTCGAGACACCTACGTGGTCCTTTCGCCGGGAACAGCGATGTTTCGCTGCCACGGCAAAGACTTCCAAGTCCGGCCGGCGCGGACCATTCGTAGAACTGCGTATGGCCGCCCGCGTCGGCGCCGTTTCTCTGGAGAGTGCGGCGGACACAGATCTGACCGTACGAAGCGCGTCGACGGAGCCGGACTGCGGCCTCGTCCTCGACGAGGCGATTGTGTATTTCGTGCGGTCGACGTTGTTCCACGCCATGTCCTTCTGGCCTGATTTGATACGCTCTTGTCCGACGCGAATCATCGGCGCCGAGCGCAGCGCAATTGTGCCGTTCGCCGACGCACCGGAGATGTTCGGCCATCAGCTTCGCGTTGTCGCCGCCGTGGACTTCCGGACGACCTGCTGGCCGCGCTGGCGCGAGCCTTGCGGCGCTGAGCGATAAACCGGGCGACGTCGACGGCCGTCGCCGCGATACTGGCCGGCGTGACAGAGGTCGAGGTTGTCGTCGCCCATCAGGAGCGGGCGACCCTGCGCGTCGGCGACGTGTTCCTCAAGATCGACGCCGATCAGGCGCGCATCGACGTCGAGGTCGAAGCGATGGCCCTGGCGCCGATCCCGACGCCGGAGGTCCTGTGGCGCAAGCCGCCCGTGCTGGCGATCGCCGCCGTGCCCGGCACGGCACTCGGCCGCCTCGGCGAGCCGTTGACGGCGTCACCGGCGGCCTGGGCCGCGGCCGGCGCGGCCGTCCGGAAGCTGCACGACGCACCGCTGCCGCCATGGCCCGGCCGCAGCCGTGACGAGATCGCCACGGAGCTCGACGTCGAATGCGCCTGGCTCGTGGGAAACGAAGTCCTTCCCACCGACCTGGTCACCCGCAACCAGCGGATCGCCGAGGCCGCGCTCCGCCCGTGGACGCCGGCGTTCATCCACGGCGACCTCCAGCTCTGCCACGTGTTCGTCGCCGACGACGACGTGACCGGCGTGATCGACTGGTCCGAGGCCGCGCAAGGGGATGCCCTGTTCGACCTCGCCATCCTGACGCTGGGGCACGAGGAGCACCTCGGCGACGTCATCGCCGGCTACGGCGGCGACGTCGACCCCGACGTGATCCGCGCGTGGTGGTCGTTGCGCAGCTTGACGGCCATCCGCTGGCTGGTCGAGCACGGCTTCGACCCGTCGGCGCCCGGCTGCGAGGTCGACGTGCTGAAGGCCCAGCGGTAGCTCAGGTCCGGGCGAGGTCGAACGACTGCGTCGGGGAACCGGTGCAGGTGGCCAGGGTCAACGGCGCCGCCCCGGTGGCGGCGGTCAGGCACTTCTGGCCGACCTTGACCCCAATATAACTTAAAGGAGCGGCGTGTTTTCACTAGTGAAATGCCTAACTTATGGTTTGGGCTGTGCGCCCTCGAACAACTCCTGGAACATTGAAAAAACTGGAATTAATTTGTGGAAACCGTCTTTGACTTCGAAGAAAATATGGCTGGCTGTGATCTATAGCTTTCTATACGGGTGCGTGCCTACGCGCGCGCCAGCGTCGGGTCCGGAGGATCTGAGAGATGTTCGATAGGAAAGAAAAGAAAAACCGAAAAAAGCCCATCGGATTGTCACTGCCGTCGAAGCGGGTCGCCTGGATGCCGTCGGCGGTCCAGCCCAGGGAGCGGCCGCCGTTGTCGATCCGCAGATACGGGCCGTCGAGCCAGCGGAACCGGAACCGCTGCGCCGCCGAGCTGCCGCAGGCGTCCGTCCGGACCGGGGATCCGTCCACACAGAAGCCGCTGCCCTGGTTCACCACTCGCAGCCACGCGTTCGGATCGATCTGGTCGGTGGGCGCGTCGGTCGGCGTGCCGCCGCCCAATCAGAGCAGGCCGTCGATGATGAACCGGTCCTGTACCGGGTCCGCGAACGTCGACGACAGCGGCGTGTTCGCCGCGTAGTTCATCGCGTTGTGGCCGAAGTTGGCGTACAGCATCTTGTAGCGCTTGTTCGTCCACAGGATCGGGTAGTAGCCGCTGTACCAGGACTGGGCCGGGTCGGTGCCCACCGGGAAGCTCGACCGGTCGACCGACGCCAGCACCTCGATGTCCGGGTTCTTGCTCAGGTCGAACTGCCAGCTGTACCACTCGCTGACCGCCGCGGTCCACGTCGTGGGCAGCCGCCGCGTGGACGGATGCCGTGCGTCCGTGTGCAGGACGGCGGTGGTCGGGGACCAGGTGTTGTCGGCGTACCGCCCGGCGCCCATGAACGTGGTGTTGAACCAGGGCCAGGTGATGTCCTCGTCGTTGTAGCCCGAGTAGTGGAAGCCGAAGTACGCGCCGCCGTGCTCCACATAGCGCTGGAAGCCCGCGCGCTGGGCGGGATCCGTGGGAATGTCGTCGAGGAACATCACCACGTCGGCCCGGGACTTGGTGATATCGGTCAGCTGTGACCAGTCTTTCGTCTGTTGGTAGCTGAATCCGTAGCGCTTCGCCGCCTGGGGGAACCAGATCGCCGACTCGTTGTCGAACGCGATGTGCGCGGCGTCCGGGCGTCCGGTGTAGAAGGCCAGCACCGTGAACGGGTGGGGATGCTGCTGCACGACCGCCGCGCCCGGTAACAGGGCGAGCAGGGCCAGAATGACCCGCACCAGCTTCGACATCGGACTCCCCAGGCCGGGCGGATCGGACAGCAGCATGATCGCGACTCCGCCGCTCGCCCCGCATCGGCCAAACGACTGACCTGATCACTCCGCTCCGTCACCACACGCCGTCCTTTGTGGATCGGCCGTTCGCTCTGGGGCCCGGCGCCATCCCGGGGCGGTTCGTCCGGCATGCGTTGGGTAGGCACGGTCGTAGCAAGTGCCCTCCACCAGTGATCAAACATCTACGGCGCGACTGCGTGCGCGTGCACCGCGACGCCGACGCAACCACGCTGCCCCACGACATGACCAGCCGCCAGCTCGACGAGCTGGTTCGCTGGATCGACTGGCACTGCCACGCCCGCGGCCGCGACAACGCCGTCCCGCTGGTTGGCGGCCGGCCGTGGAAGCTGAGCGTGACGCAGTTTCGCCGCACTCTGCCTGGCACATCGCGCGGCACGGTCACTTCGAGGGCCAGGTCGTCACCGCACCCGGCGGCTGGCGCGGATCCTGTCCGGCACCTTGGGCTGACCGACACCACTTTCGGTGGCACTTTCCTCACATCTGCGCCGACGTTGCCGCCGCCGGCTTCGCGCGACGGTCCCAGATGGTGACGACGTTGACGATGAGCGAGGCGAGCACGGCCACCGCGCGTGTCTGGCCGAAACGGCGCAGGTCGGCCGGAGACCGCAGGTCGGCGTAGACGCAGAGGAACAGGTAGGTCAGAACTGGCCTGGACGTCGTCCTCCGCGGCCTGTCGATGGTCTGTGGTGACGAGCAGATTCTGGATTGCACCGGGCCGTTGTTCGACGGGCTGTATGAGTTCTGTCGCCGCGCGATGGTGCTGGGCCGGGAGCCCTCCTGACCGAGGGCGTCACCACGCAACTGCGGTCACTGGTCAGCGACGAACCCTGGCCACGACAGCTCGCCACGACCCTGACTTTAAACTGTGCAAGTCAGCTGCCCAGTGTGTCCCGCATGAGCGAGCGTTCCGTCAAGGCGACCGTGTGGGCGAGATCGGTGAAAGCGGCCGCCGCGGGCAGTTGGTAGCGGTCGCGGTGCCAGGCGATGGCGACGATCCGCGGGCTCACGCCGGCGATCGGGACGACCCGCAGCCCCGGCCGGTGCGGGTCGACCGAGAGCCACGAGATGACGGCTGCGCCGACGCCTTCGGCGGCGAGGCCGAGGATGGTGCCGTTGTGGTGGGAGCGGAACACGATCTGGTCCCGCAGCGCGGGATCGCCGAGGCGGTTCTCGATCGCGTGCACGTCACGCATCCGGGCGTAGCTGATCAACGGCTGCGTGGCCAGGTCCCGCAGCGACACCGGACCGCCGTCGAGCCCGAGCGGCGAATCGGGCCGGACCGCGACCACGTACGGATCCGCCAGCAGGTCCATCACCGCGAAGGGCCCGTCCGGCAACGGCAGCACCACGAACGTGACATCCAGCTCGCCGCGCTCGACCTGTTGCAGCAGCCAGCCGTCGTCCTCGTTCTCGGTCAGCTCGACCCGCACCGCCGGCCACCGCGCGCGGAACTCCCGCAGCACGCGGGGCAGAATCCGCACGCCCACGCTCTGGTAGCAGCCGACCCGCAGCGTGCCGGACGTTCCGCCGGCCAGTGCGTCCAGGTCGGCCGCCGCACTGGTCAGCCGAGCCCGGATCGCCTCGGCGTGCCGCAGCAGCACCTCGCCGGCCGCCGTGAGCCGCACCGGCCGCGGCCCGCCGGGCCGCTCGACCAGCGGCTGGCCCACCAGCCGTTCGAGCCGGGCGATCTGCTGGCTGACCGCGGACTGGGTGTACCCCAGCTCCTCGGCGGCCCGGCTGAACGACGCATGCCGGCCGACCGCGGCCAGCGCCACCAGGTGGCGCAGCTCGACACCGAGCGGATCCAGTCCCACGACCTCACTCTAGAAGTGCTGCTGATGGAAACGAGCACAAACCGGACTTGTCCTGATAACGCGGCGTGGTCAGGCTGGACGCACCCCGGAGAGAGGATCCCGACCATGGACCACGCCGACGTTGTCGACCTCGGCCGGTACCCGATCCACGAACTCGACAGCGATCGCGGGCGGGCGCTCGTGTTCGACTGCCGGGCCGAACTCGTCGACACCGGCGTCTGCAACCTGCCCGGCTTCGTCACCGACACGGCGGTGGCCGCAATGGCGGCCCTGGCCGAGCGGATCGCCGACAAAGCGTGGGAAACCGACCGCCCGCACACCGTCTACTTCGAGCCGGTCGACGAGTCCGTGCCGGCCGATCACCCTCGCGCGCACCAGGTCCGGTCGGCCAAGAACGGCATCGCCTACGACCACATCCCGGCCGACGCCCCGCTGCGTCGGCTCTACGAGTCCGACGACCTGACGGCGTTCATCGCCGCCGTGCTGGACAAGCCGGTCCTGCACCGCAGCGCCGACCCGCTCGACGCCTTGCAGATCACCACGTTCCGGCCCGGCCAGGAACTCGGCTGGCACTTCGACCGCAGCGAGTTCTCCGTCACCGTCATGTACCAGCAGGCCGACGCGGGCGGCGACTTCGAGTACGTCCCCGGCCTGCGGTCGGCCGACGACGAGAACCACCCGGGCGTGCGGCGGGTGCTGCTCGGGGACCGGTCCGGGATCCGAGTCCTGCCGAGCGCGCCGGGCACCCTGGCCTTCTTCCACGGTGAGCACGCCCTGCACCGGGTCACCCCGGTCCGCGGCGCCACGCCCCGGATCAACTCGGTCCTGACCTACGGCGAACGTCCCGACATGAAACTCAACGAGCTGACCCAGCAACTGTTCTACGGCCGCACGGCCTGAGCTCGGCTGGTTACGTTTTCCCGCCGCGAGCGATCTATTGCTCCGGGACCGCGGGCAGCGGAGCCGGAGCAGAGGCGGTGTGCGTGGCCGACAACCACGAAGAGGACCGGGACGACACCGTAAACAACCAGATCACCGGGCATGTCGAGGGAAACGTCGTCCAGGCCGGCCACATCGGCGTGGTGAACTTCGGGTCCAAGGTGCCGGTGGCGATGGCCGGCCTGCCGGGCGAGGTGGGCTTCACGGACCGGGAGGCCGAACGGGCCGCGCTGGCCGCGCTGCTCGATCCGGCGACCCAGGGGCAGCCGACCGTCGCGACGATCACCGGGCTGGCCGGCGTCGGCAAGACGGCGCTGGCCACGCGGGTGGCGCACGAAGCGGTGGCGGCCGGGTGGTTTCCGGGCGGGGTGCTGGTCATCGACCTGCTCGGCTACGGCCCGGACGGCACTGTCTCGGCGAACGCGGCGCTGCTGGCGATGCTGGTCGGGCTGGGGGTCGAACGACCGCCGGCCGGTCAGGCCGAGCGGGCGATCCTTTACCGCTCACTGCTTTCCGAGCTGGCCGGCCAGGGACGGCGTGTGCTGGTGTTGGCCGACAACGTCCTGGACTCGGCGCAGGTCGAGGCACTGCGGCCGGGCAGCCCGGCGCATCGGATGCTGACCACCAGCCGGGACAACCTGCCGGTGCCCGGGGCCCGCCGGGTCGAGCTGGGCGTGCTGCGGGACGCCGATGCCGTCGGCCTGGTGGCGCAGGCGCTGGAGACGGCGCTGCCCGGTGACACACGGGTCGCCGACGAGCCGCGGGAAGCCATCAGGCTGGCGCAGCTGTGTGAGGGCCTGCCGCTCGCGTTGCGGATCGCCACCTACTGGCTCACCGACCAACCCGGGCAGCGCATCGGCCGGTTGGCGCGGACCGTCGGCGCGGCCACGAACCGGCTCGACCCGCTCCACTACAACGATTCGATCGCCGTGGGGGCCGCGTTCGACACGTCCTACCGTCAGCTGCCGGCCGCCCTGTCGCGACTGTTCCGGCTGCTGTCCTTGCATCCCGGCTCGCACATCGGCCCGGGCGCGATCGCGGCGCTCGCGGACGTGCCGGAGCCGGAGGCTCAGCGGCTGGCGGAGAGGCTGTGCCGGGCCCACCTGATCGAGCCGTCGATCGTGCCCGACAACTACCGGTTCCACGACCTGGTTCGCTTTCACGCCAGGAAGTGCTGCGAGAACGAGGAACAGCCGGCCGACCGCGCGGAGGCGGTCAACCGGCTGCTGGCGTACTACCGGGCGGCGACAACGGCCGTGGGCACGCATCTCTACTCCCGGACGCCGGCCGAGCAGCGGTCGTGGCTGTTCGCCGGGCGCGGCGACGCGCTGGCGTGGCTGGAGGGCGAACGCCCGAACCTGATTCCCGTGGTGAGCCTGTCGGCCCGCACCGGGCTCGACAACCTGACCAGCGAGGTCGTGTCGGCGCTGCATCCGTTCTTCGAGCTGCGCAACCACCCGGACGAGTGGATCACCCTGGCCAAGTTCGGCCTGGCCGCGGCGCTGCGCCTCGGCGACCGGACGGCCGAGGCGCAGAGCCTCACCGCCCTGGGCCTGGCCCACCAGGAACTCCGGTGGTTCGCCGAGGCGCGCGACTTCCACGGGCGGGTGCTGGCCATCTGCCGGCATACCGGCGACCGGCTCGGGCTGGCCAAGGCCCTGCACAACTTCGGTGGAGTCGGCTACCAGCTCGGGCGGTTCGAGGAGGCCGAGGCCGCGTGGGAGGAGTCCCTGGCCATCGCGACGGAGCAGGAGGATCGCTACCTGATCTCCCGGAGCCTGAACAACCTCGCCTTCCTCGCGGCCGAGCAACGCCGGCACGACGTGGCCGAGGCCCGCTACCGGCAGGCCCTCATCTGCGCGCACGAGCTGGGCGATCCACAGGCCGAGGGCGGCGTGCTGACCAATCTCGGCGCGGTCCTCCAGCAGACCGGACGGGCGGCCGAGGCCGTCGAGTTGCACCGGCAGGCGCTCGAACTGCTGCTCCAGAGCGGGGATCGGCTGCGCGCCGGCCGCGCCCTGCACAACATGGCGTTGGCGTACCAGGAACTTGGGCAGTGGGGTGACGCCCTGGCCTGCCATCTGCGGGCGCTGCCGCTGCGCCGGGAGGTCGGGGACCGGCACGGCGAAGGCCTGACCCTGACCCAGCTCGGACGGATCCACGCCCGGCAGGGGCGGCGGAAGGAAGCCCTTGCCAGCCAGCGACGAGCGCTCGCCGCCTTCGTGCAGACCGGCGCCACCGCCGAGGCCGACGAGGTCCGTGGACTGATCGACGAGCTGAGCTAGCCTGGGCGCCATGCCCAGGACCGACGCCGCATCTCGGGTCATCGCCGCCACGCCGGACCGCGTGTACGCCGCCTTCGTCGATCCGGAGGCGCTGGCGGTCTGGTTGCCGCCGGAAGGGATGAGCGGCCGGTTCGAGCGGTTCGACGCGCGGCCGGGCGGGTCGTATCGGCTGACCCTGACCTACGCGGACGCGTCGCGGGCGCCGGGCAAGGCGACGGCCGACTCCGATGTCGTGGAGGCGCGTTTCGTCGACATCGTGCCCGGAGTGCGGGTGGTGCAGGCGGTCGACTTCGTCTCCGACGACCCCGCCTACGCCGGCACGATGATCATGACTTGGGAGGTCGCCGCCGACGTCGAGGGCACGAAGGTGGAGATCCGCGCCGACGACGTGCCGGACGGCATCTCCGCAGCGGACCACGCCGTCGGCCTGGCGTCCTCGCTGGCCAACCTGGCCGCGTACGTCACGAGGGAAGCGCCTGCTCCAGAGTGATGACCACGTCCAGCTGAGCGTGCAGGCCGGTGGTCATGATCGGGACCCGGGTCGCCCGCGAACCGGCGACCACCAGCAGGCGGGTGTTCAGGCGCCGGTGCTCGTTGTGGGCCTCGATGAGCACCGACAGGCCGGGCGAGGCCATGTAGGTGACGCCGCTGAGGTCGACGACCAGCCGCTCGGTGCTGTCACGGCGCGCCGCCGCCAGATGCTCGCGGAACAGGGGAGCGGTGTCGGTGTCGATCTCTCCGATGACCTGGAGGACCGTGCTCTGCCCTACGGTCTCCCGGCGGAAGTCGAGAACTTCGGGAGATCTTTCGGGCGTCTCAGAGGTCATAGTCGACAGATATAGCCACAAACGCCCGCGGCGAAACTCAGCCGTACGGATCGGTGATGGCCCGCAGCGCGGCGAGGGTCTCCTTGAGCTCAAGCATGCGGGCCCGGCCGAGGGCGGTTTCCCACGCCGCCTCGATCTCGCGGATCACCGGGATGCCGATCTCCACCAGGCTTTCTCCCTTGGCCGTCACGGTGACCAGGCGGGCGCGGGCGTCGTCGGGGTCCGGGACACGTCGCACGTAGCCGGCCGCCTCCAGCTGGTCGACGATCGAGCCGACGGTCTGCTTGCTGAGCTGGGAGGCCTGGGCCAGTTCGCTCAGGCGCGAGCCCTCCGGGTTGATCCGCTGGAACACGCGCGCCTGGTTCAGCGGAAGGTCGTGTCCGTGCGCCTTCAGCTCGGCCAGCACGGCCGACTCCAGGTGGCGGTAGGGGATGAACAGCAGCAGCCCCAGGTTCAGCGGCTCGTCGTCGGGCGTCATGCCCACACCCTGGCAGAAGTCCGAACTCCGGACTACTCTTGGTCCGAAGTTCGGACTAGTGAGCGAGGTGCCGCGTGCGGGAAGACGAGTACTGGACGGCGGTCCGCACCCTGCGGTTGGCCGTCGCCGACCTGCTGGACACGCTGAGCCCGGCCGAATGGGAGACGCCGTCCCTGTGTGAGGGGTGGCGCGTCCGCGAGGTCGCCGGCCACCTGTCGCTCGTGCCGACGATCACCACATGGGAGTTGATCGCGGCGGGGCCGCGCGCCGGCTTCAACCCGAACCGTATCAACACCGTGCTGGCCACCAGGTACGGCTCGCGCGGCCCGGCCCAGATCGTCGCGAGCATCCGTGACCACGCGGCCGATCGACGCACGGCGAAAGCCTTGGACACCAGGAACTCGCTGTTCGACATCATAGTGCACAGCCAGGACATCGCGAGGCCGCTGAACCGCGAATTCCCCGTGCCGGCCGAGTTCAGCCGCGCCGGCCTGGAGCGCGTATGGGCCATGGGCTGGCCGTTCCACGCCCGGCGCCGCCTGGCCGGCGTCACCCTCACGGCCACCGACACCGACTGGACCGTCGGAACCGGCCCGGAGGTCGCCGGCCCGGCGCTCGCCCTCCTGCTGCTGTCCACCGGACGCCTGGCACCGGCGCTCGACGCCCTGCACGGATCGGGGTTGTCCGTTCTGGCGTAGTGACAGGTGAACTGCCGAACGAATGGAGCGAAAAGCCTCACGACTAAACTCGCCGAACCCCTCTGGTCCGTTGTATGAGGGTTACAGGAGTCAGTCAACCAAGGATATGTGCCGGGATGGCCGGCGTGAAGCTGGACAAACTGTGGTCCCTGTTGGCGTGATGTCCTATACCCATAACCGCTTCCTGGCTTCGCTACGGCTCCATCGCACGTCTGGCGGACGCCTCGAGATGCTGGCAGATGAGCATCAAGTGTGGGCAATTTGGCTAATTAAAGATTGACGATCCCCCCAAACGCCACTGGCAATCGCTTCCTCTTACCAGCTAGTCCGCCCGGGCGGACATCTCCCTGTACGTGACATAGTTATTAACATACTCCGCGAACTGCCAACAACTTTTCTACGTGAATGCACCGTCCAATTTACCTCTGAAAGGGGCGGAAGCTAGACAAGGCATCAAGGCGCAATTAGAGACTGGCTGGTCGTTGGGTAAACCATCGCCGTCTCGTGAATTCTACTGCGGTTGTCCTAGAGCGTGGGGAGATATCTATCGTTCAACGGCACGGTCTCTGAGACAGCCGTGAGGACCTCAGGCCGCCCAACTCCTGACTCATTACATACTGATTTAAATCGATTACGGATCTCTAAGACATGCGGGCTCGCTTGAGAGAACGGAAATGAGGATGCTAGCGTGGACCCTACCACGCCTATAGTGAGGCCGGTGACGGATCTTTTTGAGGGTCCGCGTTCCAGATGTAGCCGGCGAGCTTGTCGCCCTGGGCGACGATGCCGACGACATTGCGCGCGTTGTCGATGCCCGTGGCCTCGTCGTTGTCGCCGGCTGCCCTGGGCAGGAGGCTGTACGTGCTCGGCTTGTCGGCCGGCCACACGATGATGCTGGTGTTGTCGACCGTGCCGACGATGTCGCCGCCGGCATTGATGTCCACGGCCTCGGCGTGGCTCGTGCCGGCCGGAACGGGCAGGTCCTGGTAGGCGCCGTTGACGTAGCGGACCGCGTGGGTGCCGGTGCCGTCGCGGTAGTAGCCGGCGGCCACCCCGGCCGCGTTCAGACCCATGATTCTGGTGGGTGAACTGTGGGCGGAACCGAGCAGGCGTGGCGGCGAGTTGCCGTCGATGTTCCACACCGCCGGGCTTTCCGTGATGCCGCTGTCGTTGGTCGCCATGCCGAACACGTGGGACCCGTGGTCGGTGCCGTAGCTGAGCGACTGGACGAAGCCGGGTGCGGGCGGCAGCGTCCGAACGGTCCACGAGCAGGTGGACCGGTCGGGTGCGGCCTGGGCGGTCGTCGCGCTCAGGCCGGCGAGCATTGTGACCGCCACTGCGCCGACCACGTAATGCTTTGCGCGGTAAGGCATCCGATCTCCTTCTCGGTGGGTGCTTGCACCGGGATGACGATCATGTGCCGCGGCCGGTTGTCGGCTTCCCCGTGACCTTTGCGTTGTTCCTGGCAGCCGAGTTGGCCGGTCCTCGGTGGACGGTCACGGGAAAGCCTTGGCCGCGGGGGAGATCCGGTCGACGGCCCAGACGAGCAGGGCCAGCGCGCTGAAGCCGGCGCCGAGCACGCAGACCGCGGCCCAGCCCCAGGCGCTGAAGGTGAAGGTCGCCGCGACCGCGCCGCCGCCGAAGCCGACCGAGTAGTAGACCATGTTGCTGCCGATGAGCCGGCTGCTGGCGTTCGGGTCGAGGCCGACGATCAGGTGCTGGTTGGTCACGTGGATGGCCTGGCCCGCGAAGTCGATGACGACGATGCCGACCAGCAGCGGAATCAGGGTCTGAGGCAACCACGCGATCGGCAGCCACGACACCGTGAACAGGACCAGCGTGACCCCGCTGACCAGCTGCGCCCGGCCGCGATCGGCCAGTGCCCCGGCCCGGGCCGCGCCGAACGCGCCGGCGGCCCCGACCAGACCGAACAGGCCCACGGTGGACGTCGACATGTGCCACGGAGGCCCGCTCAGCGGCAGCGCCATGGAGCCCCACAGGGCGCCGAATCCGGCGAACATGAACAACGTGATCAGGCTGCGGACGCGAAACACCCGCTCCCGCACCGTCAACGTGAACACCGACGTGACCAGGCGTCGGTAGGAGACCTGAGGCCGGTCCGGGCGTTCCGGCGGGAGCTTCAGGCCGAGGACCAGGGCGACGCCCAGCATCAGCACCGCCGACACGACGAACACCGAACGCCAGCCGAGCGCGTCCGACAGCAGGCCGGCGATCGTCCGGGCGAGCAGGATGCCGATCACGACGCCGCTGGTCACGATGCCGAGCACTCGGCCGCGTGACTCGGGGCTGCTCAGTACGGCCGAGTAGGCGATGATCACCTGCTGTACCACGGTCGCCAGCCCGACGACGCCGCTGGCGATGAAGAAGGTCACTGCCGTCGGGGCGGCGGCGGTGGCCAGCAGCGCGGCCGCCGTGATGACGGATCCGATCGGTATGAGCATCCGTCGGTTAACGAGATCGCCCAGCGGCACGATCAGGATCAGCCCGAGGAAGTATCCGACCTGGGTGACGGTGGTGACCAGGCCGAGGTCGGCCTGCGCGACGCCGAGGTCGTGGCCGATCTCCTCCAGCAGCGGCTGGGCGTAGTAGATGTTGGCGACCGCGATGCCGCAGGCGACGGCCAGCAGCACGGCGAACCTCGTGCTGATCCCGGCCGGTTGCTGCCGGACGTCGAGCGAACTCATGACTCTCCCCGAGAAGGACGGCGTGCTGGGAACGAGGTCAACGCTAGGTCGCGAGTGGATCGGGGGTATGGTCCATTTTCATGCCAGGAGCGCGGGCCAATTCGCCGGAAGAGCCGAGCACGCTCGGGGCCGATCTCCACCTCGATCACCTGGGCCTTCGCGGCCAGCACGGGCTGCGCTCGTCCCTCATGGACGCGCTGCGCGAGGCCGTGCGATCGGGCCGCCTCGCGCCCGGCGTGCAGCTGCCTTCGTCGCGGACGCTGGCCGCCGACCTGTCGATCGCCCGGAACACCGTCGCGGAGGCCTACGCCGAACTCGTCGCCGAGGGGTGGCTCACCGCCAAGCAGGGCTCGGGCACCCGCGTCGCTCGGCGGGCCGAACCGCAGAAGCCGGCCGGCGGGCCCGAGCGTGTCGTGCTCGCCCGTCCGACGCCGATCCGTCCGCCCGAGGCCAAGTACAGCCTGCTGCCCGGCAACCCCGACCTGGCGAGTTTTCCCCGGGCGCAATGGCTTTCGGCCGCCCGGCGTGCGCTGACGGCGGCCCCGAACGACGCCCTCGGCTACGGCGATCCGCGCGGTCGTATCGAGCTGCGCACGGCCCTGGCCGACTACCTCGCCCGCGCTCGGGGCGTGCACGCGACGCCCGACCGGATCCTGATCTGCGCTGGCTTCGTCCACGGTCTACGGCTGATCAGTGCCGTGTTGAGCGGTCGTCACATTTGGTCGGTCGCTGTCGAGTCCTACGGCGTCCCGCAGTACTACGACCTGTTGACCGACGGCGGCCTGCACACTCCCGCGTTGCCGCTCGACGAGGACGGCACCCGTAGCGAGGAGCTCGCCGACCTCGGTGTCGGCGCTGTGTTGCTGACCCCGGCCCACCAGTACCCGACCGGGGGCGCGCTTCGGCCGGATCGTCGGGCCGCGGTCGTCGACTGGGCGCGGTCCACCGGGGGCCTGGTGCTGGAGGACGACTACGACGGCGAATTCCGGTACGACCGGCAGCCCGTCGGCGCCCTGCAGGGACTCGACCCCGAGCGGGTCGTGTACTTCGGCACCGCGAGCAAGTCGCTGGCGCCGGGCCTGCGCACCGGGTGGATGGTGCTGCCGCGGTCGCTCGTGCAGGAGGTCGTGGCCGCGAAGGGGCACGTCGACTGGGCGCCAGGGGCGTTCGATCAGCTGACGCTGGCCGAGTTCATCACGTCCGGCGACTATGACCGGCACGTCCGGGCCATGCGTCTGCGCTACCGCCGTCGCCGCGACCAGTTGGTCGAGGCCGTCGCCTCGCAGGCTCCCGGCATCCGCGTGTCGGGCATCGCCGCCGGGCTCCATGCCGTGCTCGACCTTCCGCCCGGCACCGAGCGCGCCGTGATCGGCGCCGCCGCCAAGCTGGGGATGGCCCTCGACGGCTTGGGAGACTTCACTCATCCCTCGGTGGGTGCCACCGGTTCTGACGGCCTCGTCGTCGGCTATGCCACCCCGTCCGACAGCGCCTGGTCCGGTGCCTTGGCCACGTTGTGCCAGGTGCTGCCGCGCTGATTGGCCCAAGCTCGTGGGCGAGAATTGGGCCAAGTACATGGGACGTTGTCGCCCTAGCGTTGAGGGCATGACAACGCACCTTCCCGAGCACAGCCAGCGTCTGGACTGGATGAAGCTCGCCCCCGACGTGTTCAAGGCGCTGCTCCGCCTGGACACCGCCGCCAAGACGAACCTCGACCCCGGCCTGGTGAACCTGGTCAAGATCCGGGCCTCGCAGCTCAACCACTGCGCCTTCTGCCTCGACATGCACAGCAAGGACGCCATCGCCGAGGGCGAGACCGTCGAGCGGATCGTGCAGCTCGGCGCGTGGACGGAGTCGCGACACTTCTACACCGCAAGGGAAATCGCCGCGATCGAGCTCACCGAGGCCGTCACCGTGCTGACCGACGGCTTCGTGCCCGACGCCGTCTACGCCGCCGCGGCCGAGCAGTTCGACGAGACCGAGCTGGCGCACCTCCTCGCCACCATCACCGCCATCAACGCCTTCAACCGCTTCGGCGTCAGCACGCGCATGGTTCCCGGCCACTACACCCCGGGCGCCTGACGGATGAACGCCAAGATCAAGATCGGCCTGGCTGCGCTGCTCGCGTTCGGGAGCGTGGTGGCTTGCGGCAGTTCGCCGGCTTCCTCCAACGGCACGCAGACCAAGGCCGGCGCGATCACACGCCTGATCACGCAGAGCCTGCCCGACATCGAAGGAAAGGAGGGCATGGTCGAGATCGTCGACTTCGCGCCCGGCGAGGCCTCCCAGGTGCACCGCCACAACTGCGACCTGTTCGTCTACGTGCTGTCGGGAACCGTGGAGACCCAACTGAAGGGCGGCCGGCTCCAGACCGTCCACACGGGAGGGACGTTCTCCGAGTCCCCGACCGACATCCACGTCGTGAGCCGCAACGCCAGCGGTTCCGAGCCGGCCAAGCTGGCCGTGTTCTACGTCAAGGCGAAGGGGACTCCTCCCACCGAGATCCTCCCTGACGGGGCCAAGTAGCGGCCGTTGTCAGACGGGCTGGGTATTGTCGCGGCGTGACTGACTTCGGGCAGATCCAGCGGCGTGAACTCGGGGCGCTCGCCGAAGACCTGGGCGGGCTCGACCCGCAGCAGTGGCGGGCGGCGACGTTGTGCGCCGACTGGGACGTCGAGGAAGTCGTCGCCCACCTCGGGGCGGCGACCAGGTTCACCCTGGCGACCTGGTTCCTGAGCATGCTCGGAGCCCGGTTCGACGCGGACGTCCACAATCGACGGCGCCTGGCGGAGTTCCGGGGCGCCACCCCACAGGAGACGCTCGAACGGTTCCGGCAGGTCGGGACCATCAGGCTGCCGACGAAGTGGTCGCCGTTCGGGCTGAGCGAGGTGATCGTGCACGCCGAGGACATCCGGCGGCCGCTCGGGCTCCGGCACGCCTACGATCCCGCCGGCCTGCTGGAGGTGGCGCGTTTCCTCGCCGGCCGGGACTTCGCCGTCAAGAGCAAGACCCTGGTCAAGGGCCTGGCGCTGCGGGCCACCGACGCCGACTTCCGGACCGGTGCCGGCCCGCAGGTCGAAGGTCCGTTGCTGTCGTTCGTGATGGTGATGTCCCACCGGCCGGCGTTCCTGGCCGATCTCGGCGGTGACGGGGCGCCCGAGCTGTCCCGACGGCTGGCTCCCTGAGAGCCGGGGACCGTGTTCGCCCTGACGCTGATCCTGCTGGCCGGCCTGGCCGGTCCGCTGCTGGCGACCCCCACTCGGTGGCGGCTGCCGATCGTGGTCGGCGAGATCCTGCTGGGGGTGCTCATCGGGCGCACCGGCGTCGGATGGGTGCACCCCGAGGACCCGGTGCTGACCTTCCTGGCCAGCCTCGGTTTCGCCCTGGTGATGCTGATCGCCGGCAGCCACGTGCCGCTGCGCAACCCCGCGATGCGGGCCGGCCTGCGCCGGGGTGCGCTGCTCGCGGGCCTGGTCGGGGTGCTGGCCGTGCCGGCCGGGCTGGGCATCGCCGCCCTGGTCGGCACCGGCCACGGCCTCGTCTACGCGGTGCTGCTGGCCTCCAGCTCGGCGGCGCTGGTGATGCCGGTGCTCGACGAGCACGAGCCGACCACCTCGGCGGCGCTGGCCACCATCGTGCACGTCGCGATCGCCGACACCGTCTGCATCATCGTGCTGCCGCTGGCCGAGGAACCCGCTCGCGCCGGGCCCGCCGCTCTCGGCGTGCTGGCGGTGATCGCGGCCGGCGGCCTCTGGTACGTGGGGATGCGGCGGCTGGGCGTGCTCGGCGTGCGCTCCCGGCTGCACCGCCTGAGCAAGGCCCGCGACTTCGGGTTGGAACTGCGGATCGAGCTGATCGGCCTGTTCGGGCTGGCCGGCCTGGCTCAGCTGCTGGGCGTGTCGGTCATGCTGGCCGGCTTCGTCAGCGGCCTGGCCCTGGCCGCCCAGGGCGAGCCGCGGCGGCTGGCCCGGCAGCTGTTCGCGGTGGCCGACGGGTTCCTGGGCCCGGTGTTCTTCGTGTGGCTGGGAGCGTCGCTGGACCTGCGTGAACTCGGCGACCGGCCGCTGATGCTGGCCCTGGCCGGATTGTTGGTGCTGGGCACGGTGGCCGTGCACGCCGCCGCTCGGCTGGCCGGCCAGCCGCTGCCGCTGGCGGTGCTGGCCGGCGCCCAGCTCGGCGTGCCCGTGTCCGCCGTGACGATCGGTACCGACCAACACCTGCTGGCCCCCGGCGAGGCCGGGGCGATCCTGGCCGCCGCCCTGATCAGCGTCGGTGTTACTGCCCTGGCCGCATTCCGGCTCAGAGCCGCTACGGGAACTACGTAGCTGCCATGTCGTGGGTACGGCGGTTCACGACGACGCCGACGGCCGTGAGCGCGAGGCCGATCACGCCGAAGGCGACGCCGGCTGCGGCCGGGGCGCGGTAGCCCAAGCCCGCCCCGATCACCACGCTGCCCACCGCCGCGCCCAGGCTGTTGGCCACGTTCGTGGCCGACTGGTTCAGTGCTGCGCCCATCAACTGTGCGCCCGGGGCCGCCGCGATGAGCCGGGCCTGCAGCGCCGGGGCCAAGAACAAAGTCGTTGCGCCGACCAGGAAAGCGCCGACGAACAAGCCCGCAGGCTGACTGCCGACCAGCCAGACGAGCGCCGTCGCGAAGATCATGCCCGTGAAGCCGAGCAGCATGGCGCGCTGCGGCTGCCGGTCGGCGTACCAGCCGCCGACCACGTTGCCTGCCGTCATGCCCAGGCCGACGGCGACCAGCACCCAAGCGACCGCGGTTTGCGGCAGCCCGGTCACCGCAGTGGTCATCGGGGCGATGTAGCTGGTCGCGGCGAAGAATCCGGAGAACCCGAGCGCGGCGGTCACGGCGACCAGCCACACCTGCGGCCTTCCTAGCGCGTGTAGCTCCGCGGCCGGCGACCCGCCCGCGGTCGACGCCTTCGGCGCCGTCGCGGCCACGGCGATCAGCGCCAGCACGAAAACTCCGGCGATCACCACGTAGGCGACACGCCAGCCCGCGTTCTGCCCGAGCAGAGTGATCAGCGGCACGCCCGCGACATTGGCCACTGTCAGTCCACTCAGGACGATCGCGAATCCCCGGCCTTCGGTGCCCGGCCCCATCATCGACGCCGCCAGCAGCCCGGCCGCGCCGAAGTACGCGCCGTGCGGCAGGCCGGCCACGAACCTGGCCACCAGCACCAGTTCGAACGTCGGCGCCACCGCCGAGCCGATCGTGCCGAGCACGAACAGCACCAGCAGTCCGATCACCAGCCGGTTGCGGCGCACCCTCGCCGTGACCACGGCGATCAGCGGGGCCCCGACCACCACGCCCAGCGCGTAGGCCGTGATCATCCAGCCCGCGTGGGCCACCGCCCGGGACGGCTCCTGGGTGTACTCCGCCCCGAGCACGTCCTGGGCGATCTGGGGCAGCAGTCCCGACGGCACGAACTCCGTCAGTCCGATCCCGACCGAGCCGAGCGCCAACGCGAGCAACGCCGGCCAGCGGCGGGGAGCATCCACTCCGGCCACTCTAGCCGCTCGTTGACTAAACGGAGAGTTCTCCGCTAACGTCGACGGCGTCCACGGTGGACACGAACGGAGAGAGCGATCATGGCTGAAGTCCTGGTGACCGGCGGTTCCGGCTACATCGGCAGCTGGTGCGTGCTCGACCTGCTGGCCGCGGGGCACTCGGTGCGCACCACCGTCCGCGACCTCGCGAAGGAGCCCGCGCTGCGCGCGATGCTGGCGCGCGGCGGGGCCGAGGGTCCGCTTCGGGTGCTGCCGGCCGACCTCCAGAGCGACGCCGGCTGGCGCGAGGCCGTCGACGGCTGCGACTACGTCCTGCATGTGGCGTCGCCCACCCTCACCAGCGTGCCGCGCCACGAGGACGAGATGATCGTGCCGGCCCGTGACGGCGTCCTCCGGGTGCTGCGGGCCGCCCGCGACAGCGGCGTTCGGCGCGTCGTGCTGACCTCGGCCATCGGCGCCGTCGCCTACGGCCATCCCGATCGCTCCACGCCGTTCACCGAGGACGACTGGACCGACGTGGACGCCGGTATCCCGCCGTACCAGAAGTCCAAGACCCTGGCCGAACGCGCCGCCTGGGCCTTCATCGCCAGCGAGGGCAACGGTCTCGAACTGGCCGCCGTCAACCCCGTCGGCGTGCTCGGTCCCGTGCTCGGCCCCGACTACTCGCCGTCCCTCGGACTCCTCAGGCGCATGCTCGACGGCGAGGTGCCGGCCAGCCTGAAGTTCGCCTCCGGCTACGTCGACGTGCGCGACGTCGCCGACCTTCACCTGCGCGCCATGACCGACCCGGCCGCCGTGGGGGAGCGGTTCATCGCCCAGTCCGGGCCCAGCCTGTGGGTGCGGGACATCGCCCGGATCCTTCGGGAAAGGTTGGGGGAGCGGGCGAGCAAGGTCCCCACCCGTGAGCTCCCCATCTGGCTCACGCGCACCGTGGCCCGCGTCAATCCCGAGCTGCGGCTCATCGTTCCCCAGCTGGGCAAGAACTTCGACGCCACCTCCGCCAAGGCCCGGCGCCTCCTCGGCTGGCAGCCCCGGCCCATCGAGCGGACCATCGTCGAGACCGCCGAGAGCCTGCTCGCCCTGGGCGTTCCCGCCTAGCCCGGGCCGTACGATGACGGCCATGCCCCAGCGCAGCGACGCCCAGGCCAACCGTGCCCGGATCCTCGAGGTCGCCCGCGATCTGCTGACCTCCGACGGCGACGCTTCGCTCAACTCCATAGCCAAGGCCTCCGGCGTCGGCCCCGGCACGCTCTACCGGCACTTCCCCACCCGCGAGGCCCTGGTCCTCGCCGTCTACCGCGCCGAGGTCCAGCGCCTGGTCGACTGGGCCCCCGAGCTGGTGGCCACCGAGCCCCCGCTCACCGCCCTCCGCCGCTGGTTCGAGCGCCTCGCCTCGCAGATCCGCCTCAAGCACGGCCTCGGCGACGCCCTGAGCGCCGCCGCCCAGGACTCCGTCACCAGCGAGACCTACGCCCCCGTCATCGGCGCCATCTCCCTCATCCTCCAGGCCGGCGAGCGGGACGCCTCCATCCGCCCTTCCCTCGACCCCGACGACGTCCTCATGCTCATGAGCTCGGTCTGGCGCACCCCCCTCACCCCCGCCGGGCAACGCCAGTCCTCCCGCCTCCTCGACCTGGTCGTGGACAGCCTCCGCTCCTGACCCGCGCCGAGGCGGATGATGGATCGGCTGCACGGGCAACCTTCGGTGGTCTTTCCGCCGGCGCGAGGCCCACGGCTGAACATGGTCATCGCCTGCCCCGTGTGAAGCGGCACAGTCCTGCACACGAGGAGGAGGTCACCGTGAACCCGGGCAGATTCCGGTCCCTCGACCTGCTTCGCGCCGTCGCCGTGTGTCTGGTCGTGTACTGCCACCTGGTCGGCATCTGGCTGCACCAGCACGACATCCACTCGGTCACGGCCGCCGTGTTCGAGGGGTTCGCCGTCGATCCGCTGGCCGTCGCGCTCAACGTCGGCAACCTCGGCGTCGTGATCTTCTTCCTGGTGAGCGGCTTCATCGTGACGCACACCGGTTTCGCCGAAAGTCCACGGCAGTACGCGATCAAGCGCCTGCTGCGGATCTACCCGATGCTGACGGCCGCGGTCCTGGTGTCCGCGGCGCTGTTCACCGTCGGCCTCCAGCCGTTGTCCACCGGGGACGGCACGTCGGTCGACCCGGTGAGCCTGCTGACCAACATGTCGCTGGCCAACTACCTCATGACGCCACGGGTCGTGCTGGTCGACGTCGGCTGGACGCTGATCATCGAGGTGTTGTTCTACACACTGCTGTTCGTGGCCCTTCCGCTGCTGCGTCGGGCGACCTCACCGGCCATCCTCGGCGAGCTCGGCGCCGTCGCCGCTGTGCTGGCATCGGCGCACCTGGGCGGACCGTCCTACGCCCTGCTCGCCGTCGACGTCGGCTACCTGCCCGCGCTTCTGCTCGGCCAGGTCGTCTGGGCGGTGCGCAGCCGCCGCATTCCCCCGTGGGCGGGATCGGTGCTCGGCGTCGTCGCCGTCTCGGAGTACGTCTGGGCCGGGCTGCCCGGAATGGGGCGCCAACCCACCGTCTACCACTACAACCTGACCCTCGCGCTCGGCTTCGCGGTGTTCCTGGCCGCGTTGCTCGCCGAATCGAAGCTGCGCCCCATCGCCTTGATCGGATACCTGGCCGACCGCAGCTATTCCCTGTACCTACTGCACGGTCTGCTCGCAGTGGCGCTTATGAACGTTCTGTACCCGCTGGTCGGGTACCCGAGCGCGCTTGTCGTTGGCCTCGCCGTCACCGTGTCGGCCGCGCACGCGAGCCACCGCTGGGTCGAGCGTCCAGCGATGCGCCTCGCGCGCCGGATGACCAGCACAAAACGGCGAGCTCAGGCCCGCGGCTCCTCATCGAGCGTGCCGACCTCGTCCGGAGCGGGCATGTGACGGATGCTGTCGCTGCCCTTGTGGTCATGGGCCCGGCTGTATCGCGTATCCAGAACCTTGCCCAGCTTGTGCGCCGCCCCGGAGTACGCGTCGTCCACCGTGGCCGCGTGGTGGGTGACCGCGACCGGTTGCTTACCCCCGGGCCGCGCCTCGATCACGCACTTCATGTCCTCCGGCTTGCCGCCGCTGTCCTCGCTGAGGTGCACCTCCACCCGGGTCAACCACCCGTCGAACCGGGACAGGCTGCCCTCCAGGTCGGTGGTCACGAAGGCGGCCAGGCGCTCGCCGCCGTGGATGTTGTGGTCGGTGTTGACCTGGATCTGCATGAGCACCCTCCGAAGCGGGACAATGATGAGCTCGGTCTATACCACGGGGGCGGCCGGCTCAAACTCGCCGCGCTCACCGGCCTCGATCGGTGATCAGCTCGCGACGAAGCGGCGGTTCTGGAGCGTGACCAGGCGCTCCATGTAGGCGACGCCGCGGTCGCCGACGGTGAAGGCGGCGTCGGCCCAGTCCTCGGTGATGTCCATCAGCTCGGCGCGGGTGATGGCCAGGACGCGGTTGCGGGTGCGGACCAGCGCCTTGACGCTGTTGAGGCGGGGTCGGAACCGGTCGAGGAGCGCGAGGGTGGCGCGGTGGCCGTCGCCCGGCTCGGCGACGGTGTCGACGAGGCCCCGGTCGGCGTGCCACCGCACGGGCCGGCGCGCGCCGTGCACCAGCAGCTGCTCGGCGGCGGGGATGCCGGCGCGCCGGGCGATCAGGGAATACGCCCCCATGCCGGCGAAGTGGTTGAACCGCATCTCCGGGAACGCCATCGTGACGCCGTCCTCGGCGACCAGGAAGTTGTGCGCCAGCGCGCATTCATAACCGCCGCCCAGCGCGTCGCCGTCGACCAGGGCCACGGTCAGGGCCCCGATGCCGAACCCGGTCATCAGCTCCCAGACCACGTCCACGGCCGCCCGGGCGTACGCGCGCAGCACCGCGTGATCGCCGTCCTTGATGGCCCGGGCGAACAGCGGCAGGTCGCCGCCCGCGTTGAACATGCCGGGGCAGGACGACGCCGTCATCCAGAAGTCCACGTCGAGGCCCGAGTCCCGGACCAGTCGCCCCAGCCGCAGGATCTCGTCCAGCAGCCCGGGGTTGAAGGTCGGTCGCGGATGCGCCCGCATCACCATCCACAGCGCCGCGCGCTCCTTGTCGAACCGGACCTCCAGCTGGGTGAAGTCGTTCGTGCCGGGCAGCGCGGGCATGTCGGCCAGGTCGTCGGTGTTCAGGGACCTCTCCTTCCAACGGGTGCCGTCGGGACTGATCGCGGGCGGTATCCGCGGGGTTACGACACGGAAGGATGAACCCGATCGGCGGAACCCTGGCCACAGCGGAGATCGAGGTCCGTACCGGCGTCTAGCGCCTCCAGGCGTGCCGTATCGCCATGTACGCGATGACGCCGCAGCCCACGCCGACGAACAGCAGCGCGTACATGACCGCGAGGAACGAGTCGCTCGGCTCCTGGCCGGCGACGCTGGCAGCTTGGACGAGGAGGGCATTCATCTCGCCTGGGTGCCCGTCGGGGCGCGCGTTACACGCGGCAAAGGGGCTAACGCGGATGCCGTCGGACGCGATCTACTACAGTGATGTAGTAGTCATGTCTCGAACGAAGGCGAGGACAATGTCCGCACCGAGCTACCTGGAGATGGCCGTCGTCGGCCTGCTCCAGGGCGTCAGCGAGCTCTTCCCGGTCTCCAGCCTGGGCCACTCCGTGCTGCTGCCGGCCCTGATCGGCGGCCACTGGGCCACCGACCTGGACATGTCCACGCAGGGCTCGGCCTACCTCGACACGCTGGTCGCCATGCACGTGGCCACCGCCGCGGCGCTGGTGATCTTCTTCTGGCGCGACTGGGTCCGCATCGTCGGCGGACTGCTGACCTCCGTTCGGGACCGCCGGATCGCCACGCCCGACCAGCGCCTGGCCTGGCTGCTCGTCGCCGGCACCATCCCGGTCGGCATCGGCGGCCTGGTGCTGGACAAATTCATGCGCGAGCACCTGGGCAAACCAGTGCCGGCGGCGGCGTTCCTCCTGCTCAACGGCGTCATTCTCTTCGCCGTCGAACGGCTCTACCGTCGCCAGCGCCGCGCGGCGCGAGACCCGGAGGCGACGATGGTCATGTCCGCGGCGCCGACCGAGGCGATGGCCACTGTGCCCAGCGAGGTCGCGAGCGACGTCCGCCTGTCGAAGCTTGGCGTGTGGGAAGCGGTGGGCGTCGGCGCCAGCCAGATCCTGGCCCTGTTGCCCGGGATCAGCCGCTCCGGCGCCACCATCGCCGGCGGCCTGCTGCGTGGGCTCCGCCACGACGACGCCGCCCGCTTCGCGTTCCTGCTGGCCACGCCGGCCATCGCCGGCGCCGGCCTGCTCAAGCTGCCCGAGCTGGCCCGCCCCGAGATGCACGACGCGATCGGCCCCACGATCGTCGGCAGTGTCATCGCTGGCGTCGCCGCCTACATCTCGGTGCGATTCCTCGTGCGCTACTTCGAAACCCGCACCCTCACGCCGTTCGCGATCTACTGCGTGCTCGCCGGCCTGGGCTGCCTCGGCTACTTCGCGCTCGTTCAGCCCTGACGTCGGCGGGCCCGCCGCAGTTCGAGGCCGACGGGGATCAGGGACACGATGACGACCAAGGCGATGATCGGCAACAGGTACTGGTCGATGCCGGGGATGCTGGTGCCGAGGGCGTAGCCGGCGAGCGTGACGCCGATCGTCCACACGAGACCGCCGACGACCTGCCAGAGCGTGAAGACCTTGGTGGGAATGGACAGGACGCCGGCGACCGGGTTGAGCACGGTGCGGACGATCGGGATGAAGCGAGCGAGCACGATGGCCTTGCCGTGGCCGTACCGCTCGAACATCTCCTCCGCGCGGGCGATTCCCTTGGCGAGGTGGGTGTTGTGGCTGCGGGCGAGCAACGCCCGGCCGCCGCGTCGGCCGATCTCGAAGCCGACCTGGGCCCCGGCGAGCGCGCCGACGGCCGCGGCCAGCAGCACCAGCGGCAGGGACAGATGCGTGGCGCCGCTGGTCGCGCACAGCACGCCGGCGGTGAACAGCAGCGAGTCGCCGGGCAGGAAGAAGCCGATCAGTAGCCCGGTCTCGGCGAAGGTGACGATCAGGACGCCGAGCACGCCGAGGCTGCTCAGCCAGAACGACGCGGACAGGAAGGCCAGACTCACGGTTGACTCCACTGTGGACGGGTGTGTTCACGGGCGAACAGGCCGATGCCGAGGGTGCTGGCGATCATCGCGAACCACGTCGACCGCGTCGGCCGAGCCCCGGCGGAACGCGCGGCCAGTGCAGCCGTCAAGGCGATGGCCAGCCAGATCAAGGGGTGATCCTCCCGTCAGCTACTACAGTCGTGTAGTAACTGCCGCCAATCTACTACAGTGGAGTAGGAGGTGGATCCATGCCGCGTCGAACCAAGGGCAGCCTGGAGCGAGAGGTGCGCGCCGTGCTGACGGCCGCGTCGCAACCGCTGACTCCGGGGCAGGTGCGGGACGCCCTCGGCGGCGACCTGGCGTACACCACGGTGTTGACCGTGCTGTCGCGGCTTTTCGAGAAGGGCGAGGTCGCTCGCGAGACGCTCGGCCGCGGCTACGCCTACACCGCGCCGTACGACGCGGCCGAGCTGGCGGCCCGCCGGATGGCGCTGATGCTCGACGACGAAGCCGATCGGGAAGCCGTGCTGACCCGGTTCGTCCACGGCCTTCAGCCCGAGGACGAGCACCTGCTGCGCGGGTTGCTGAGCCAATGACCACGTCTGTCGTGGCCGCGCTCGCGGCGATGCTGCTGTTCGTGGCCTTCGGCCCGAGGCTGGGTGACCGGCTGCCACCGGCGGCTGCCACCGTCGTGCTGACCGTAGGCAGCGTGATCGTCGCCGGGTCGACCGGGCTCGTCCTCGCGGTGCTCGCGCTGACCTGGCTCGGGCAGGTGCCGCTGATCGCCTCCATGGCCGACTGGTCGGCGGCCGAGTTGGACGCCTCCAGCCCGATACCCGAGTTCATCGCCGTCGGCGGGTTGGCGTTGCTTCTGGCGGCCGGCCTGCGGCTGCTGATCCGGGCGGTCGGACGTGGACGCGCGCTCGTCGAGGTGCGGCGTGCTCATCGAGGGGCGCCGGCCCTGGTGATCGTGGTGGACAGCGATCGCCCTGACGCCTTCGCGACGCCTTCGCCGGGCGGCCGGATCGTCGTCACCTCGGCGTTGACCGAGGCGCTGTCTCCCGCCGAGCAGCGGGTGGTGGTTGCCCATGAGTGGGCGCACCTGCGGCTCGGGCACACGTGGTGGCTCCTGCTGGCCGATCTCGCCGAGGCGGTCAACCCGTTGCTGCGCCCGACCACTGGCGTCGTGCGGCACGCCGTCGAGCGCTGGGCCGACGAACACGCCGCGCGTGAGGTCGGGAATCGCGAACTTGTCGCGCGGACGATCGCCCGCGTCGCTCTGCTCCGCCACGACGCCGGCAACCCCGCGGTGATCCCGGCCGCCACTGGCGGCCAGGTGCCTCGACGGGTTCGGGCGCTGCTCGCGCCGAGCCCCGGCCGCCGACCGTGGCTGGCCGCCGTGCTGGTGGTGCTGTTGATGTGCAGCGCCGTGACGACGGTCGCCGTCGAGCGGACCGGAGATGCCCTTTTCGATGGCGTCGGGACCGTCCAGGAACGTTGACCTGGCGTCATGGCGTGTGCTGGACGACCACCTGTGGGTACGGCGTCGTCCGACCGGCAAGCAGGGGTTCGGGGTGTCCGCTGGTCACTTGCCGGACGAACGCGGCCAGGTAGGCGTTCGTGATGGCCAGCGCGTCGTCGCCGTCGATGGCACCGAGCGCGAGTTGTGATCGGACCGGAGCGGCGATGTAGTAGGCGCCGTAGTCGCTGAAGTTGAAGTGTTCGGCGCCGTTGAGCTGGTAGCACCACGTCGGTCCGCTGCTGGCGGCCACCAAGGTTCGGGCGGTGTCGAGGCTGGACCGGTCCGATGCGGTCGTGGGTTGGCAGGTTCCGGTGATGCAGGAGTTCTCGCTGGCCACGAGGAGCATTGGCTTGATCAGTCCGGTGTGGACGACCGGGCCGTACTGCGTGCCGTCGAGGTCGGCGGCCCCGACGCAGTGCTGGTCCGTCCGGCAGGCCTCAAGCGCGGCGGCACCCCCGAAGGAATGGCCGAGGTAAACGACTTTCGTGGCGTCGACGTGTCCGGCGAAGCGGCCGGCGTCGGCCTGGACCGCCGCGAATCGGTCGTCGGCCGCCCACACCTCGATCAGTCGGTCGCCCGCGGCCTGGGCCTGGCCCGCGTGCTCATCGGCTCCGTCGAACGCCTTCGGATTGCCGGCCTCGGTCGTGGACACGGGTTCGCCGCCCAGAACGGTCAGGTTCGCGCTGTAGGTGGGCGTGACACCGACGACGAGATATCCGTTGCTGGCAAGGCTTTCCGCGAGAGCGGTGTACTGCGGCGCGGCGAACCCCAGGCCGGGTTCGAGCACGGCGATGGGGAACCGGCCCTCGGCCACGGGGGCGTCGGTGAACGCGTGCGCATGCACGTGGTCGAAGCCGGTCTCGGCCAGTCCGACCGGCCAGCTCAGGTGGAGGCCGGCCCAGGCGTCGGGTGCATAGGCCGCGGGAGTGGGGGAGGGGCCGGGCGCTGCGGGGTACCAAAGCCAGGCGGACAAGCGCCGAGGCGCGCCAGGTTGCGGGGCGAGCGGATCGACGCGGGCGCTGTCGGTCCATTGGACCGTGGCTCGGCCGACGGGATACGGGCCGGTAGGTGCGGGCAGTGTGACCGGTTGGGCCGACCTGACGGCGACGTAGGCGACATAACCGCCGGCTGCCAGGACGACCGTGAGTGCCAGCACGAGCAGGTGACGCAGCCATCGCCTCATGCCGCCCATAGTACGCACCGCGTACTACGTGTCACGTACTATGCTGGGATCGGCACGAAGGAGGCGCATGCGCGGCAACGACGCACAGATGCTGGTACTGACCGTCCTCGCGGCGGAACCCCTGCACGGCTACGCCATCAACACGGCGATCGAGGCGCTGACCGGGAGCCGGCTCGGGGCGGGCAGCCTCTACGGCGCGCTCGCCCGTCTCGAATCCCATGGCCTGATCGAGCCGGACTCGGCGGACACCGACGAACGGCGGACCGTTCGCATCACCGACGCCGGGCGGAACACCCTGCGGGCTGAACTTGAGCAGATGGCCCGGGTCGCCCAGGCCGGCCTGCGCGCGCTGGGCTTCGCATGAGAGTGTCGACGGCGTTGGTTCGGCTCTACCCGCCGGCGATTCGTGAGCGGTGGGGCAGCGCCATCGCCGAGGAGGTCGGCCGCGCCGGCCCGCGCTCATGGCTCAACAGCGCCATCGGGGCCGGCAGGCTGTGGCTGCACCCCGGTGACTGGCCGGAGACCACCGAGGGGGAAACGTCCCGTGTTGTGGCCACTGCGCTCGTCGCCGTCAGCGTGGTGCTGACGCTGTGGTTGCGCGCGGCCGGTGTCGGCTCGCTGTCCGCGACCGTTGACCGGCCCGCGAGCAGTGCCTGGCTGGTTCCGATCTTGGCCGGGTTCGCCCTCGCCACGCCACTCCCGCGGCGCTCAGGGCTCGGTCGCCTTGTCACGATCGTCATCCGCACCCTGGCCGCGCCGGCCCTCTCGTTCGGTTTCCTGTGCCTGCTGGCCAATCTCGGCGCATTCGACCACCCGGCCGGCGTGACGCGCGTCCTGTTCGTGGGCTGCTACTGGGCGACGCTCTTCTTCGGCGGGATCAGGATCTGCGTGCTCGTGGCGCGCGCCGGTCGCGTCGTGGTCATGCCGAGCGCGCATCGGCTGCACATCGCTCTGCTTCTCGTCGCGACCGGGTTGGCCTTCGCGGCGGCGCAGTCTCTTGCCTTGGCGCTGCGTACATCTTTTGACCTGGGTTCCGTGATGCTGATCTGCGCCCTGGCCACGTCGGCGGCCGCGCTGCTCGTCACCGGCCTGGACCTCCGCCGCCGGCGGCCATGAACCTGCTGGCAGGTAACCGGACCTTGTCCCGTCGGTCCGCGTCTGCCTTGTCACCACGCCCCGGTCGATTGCCACAGAAGCGTTGTCCGCACTGACATTCGTTATCTCCTCGATACGCTTCGTTGGCTCGGCGCAACGCAGTGATAGACGCTTTCGAAGCGGTCGAGCGTCTTTTCCATCGAGTGCTCGGCGATGAGGTCGCGGCCGGCGGCTCCCATCCGGACTCGGGCCGGTCCGTCCGCAAGGAGACAGCGCAGTCGGTCGGCGAGGGCGGCGACGTCGCCGGGCGGGTAGAGCCAACCGGTTTCGCCGGGTCGCACCAGATGTGGCAGCGCCATCGCGTCGGCGGCGACGACCGGCTTGCCGGCGGCCAGCGCGTCCATCGTGGCCAGGCTCTGCAGCTCGGCGACCCCCGGCATGCAGAAAACGTCGGCCCGCTGATACGCCGCGATGAGCGCTTCCTCGTCGACGTAGCCGTGGAAGGTGACGGCGCCGGCGATGCCCAAACGGCCGGCCAGTTCCTGCCAGGCGCGGCGACACCTCCCGTCGCCGACGATCTCGACGCGCACCCGGACGCCATGGCGGATCCGGTGCACGGCAAGGAGAAGGTCCCCGACCCGCTTCTCCTCGTCCAGCCGGCCGACGAACAACACGTGCGGAACACGCCGGCCGGCTGCCGGCGTCGTGGTGGCGAAGCGGTTGAGGTCGATCCCGCACGACACTGCGATCGCCCACGGAATTCCCTGGTCCGCCAACAGTTGCACGGCCCGCGGCGTCGGGGCGGTCACGACCTGGGCGTGGCGGAGCACTCGTCGCAGATCCCACCAGCCCAGCTTCGAGACGAGCGGTTGCAGGGCTTTCGGCAGATGGAGGTAGCCGTGCAGGTTCTCAGGCATGAAGTGGTTCGTGGCGACCAGCGGGATGCGGCATCGACGTGCGGCGGCGGCAAGCCCGCGGCCGACCAGGAAATGCGCCTGGATGTGGACGAGGTCGGGCGCGAGCTCGTCCACTAGGGCCTGCGCGGCCCGGAATGCCCGTGGTGGGCTGCATATCCGAAACGTGGGGTGCACCGGTGTGAGCATGGACGCGATCCGGTGCACCGTCACATCGCCGACGGCCGCAGTGTCCGATCGTCCGGTCGTCGACGGGCACAACACGTGCACGTCATGACCACGCTCGGCCAGTCCGGCGGCAAGCCTCGCCGCGAAGTTCGCCGCGCCGTTGACATCGGGCGGATAAGTGTCGGCCCCCATGACGATCCGCAGCTGCGGCACCGGGGTGGTGGCGCCGGCCGGCCCAGCCGAAGCGAGCGAGGTCATGCCGGCCAAACTACTACGGCAATGTAGTAGTTTGCTGTCCGCGCGCTGTCGGTTCGAGCAGCTTCCCCGAATGGGAACCCAACCCCAACACGGGAAACCCGCTGGGAACCGACTCGGACGAGGACCTGAGGCCGGCCCACCAGACGATCCACCGAACGGCCGCCTGTCCGAGCCGCATCGTGCTGCCGGTCATTCCGCGCTAGAAAGCCGTGCGAGCCATCAGGTCTGGCGCGGGCACTGCCGTCGCCCGCGATCGAATCAGTCCCAAGTGGACAGTCGGGCGCGCGGCAGTCACGGTCGGTCGCGGCCGCACCGCGTGTCTCACGTCGTCTTCCCGGGCGGGCAGGGCGGGAGCACGATTCGAAAGATTCGGAGACAGCGTCGAAACTACGTCCGGTCGCCGGTTCGCGTCAAGGGGGCCGGTCCGGCCGTCGATGGCCTACCATCCGATGCCATGGGTGTCGAGGAAACCGGTTCCACAGCCGAGGTTTCGGCGGCCTCGGGCGGCCTCCCGAGGCTGGCCGACATCGCGAGGACGGCCGGGGTCAGCACGCCGACAGTTTCGAAGGTGCTCAACGGCCGGGCTGACGTCGCTCCCGGCACGCGGGCCCGGGTCGAGGAGCTGCTGCGCGCGCACGGCTACCGGCGCAGGCGCGGCGGCGCGCAGTCGTCGAAGCTGTTCGACCTGGTCTTCCACGAGCTGGAGAGCGCGTGGGCGATGGAGGTCATCCGGGGTGTGGAGAACGTGGCCCGCCGCGAGGGCATGAGCATCGTGCTGTCCGAGTCGGCCGGCCGCCTCACCCCGGGGCAGACCTGGGTGGACGGCGTGCTGGCCCGCCGGCCCGGCGGCGTGGTGCTGGTGCTGTCCGATCTGGACCGGACCCAGCGGGCCCAGCTGACCAGCCGGGACATCCCGTTCGTGGTGCTGGACCCGGCCGGCGACCCGGCCGACGGCGTGCCCGCGGTCGGTGCCAACAACTGGCTCGGCGGCCTGACCGCCACCCGGCACCTGATCGAATTCGGCCACCGGCGGATCGCCATGCTCGGCGGGCCGTCCCGGATGATGTGCAGCCGGGCGCGGGTCGACGGCTACCGCACGGCGCTGGAGACCGCCGGGATCGGCGTCGATCCGGCGCTGGTGCGGGAGGGGAACTTCCACCACGAGGCCGGCTACGCTGCCGGCCGGGCGCTGCTGTCCCTGCCCGACCGGCCGACCGCCGTCTTCGCCGGCAACGACCTGCAGGCCCTCGGGTTCTACGAGGCGGCCCGTGAGCTGCGGCTGCGCATCCCCGACGAGCTCAGCGTGGTCGGCTTCGACGACCTGCCGCTGGCCCGCTGGGTCGGTCCGCCGTTGACCACGGTGCGCCAGCCGCTGGTGGAGATGGCCGAGACCGCCTGCCAGCTGGCGCTCGACCTTGGCCGGGGTCACCGGCCCGCGGCCACCCGGGTCGACCTGGCCACCACGCTGGTGGTCCGCAACAGCACCGCGCCGCCGGCGGGCCGCTGACACCCGCGACACGAGCGTCGAAACTTTCGATCGTCCGGCCCGACCAGCCGGACGACCACAGTCCAGTGTGGACGAAAGCTGGATTACCGAAATATCAACGAAAGTTGTTGCCCACGCGACGTGACCGGGTCGACACTGCTCGACACCACACGGTTTCCTCACTGAGGAGGAACATCGCCCATGGACCACAACCCTCCGTTTCCGATCGGTCGCCGAGCCGTGCTCACCTCGGGGGCGCTGTTGGCCGTCTCCGCGCTGGCGCTGCCGGTCACCGCGAACGCCGACACCACGATCACCACCAACCAGACCGGCACCAACAACGGCTACTACTACTCGTTCTGGACCGCGGGTGGCGGCTCGGTCGCGATGACGCTGTCCGGCGGGGGCAGCTACCGCACGACCTGGAGCAACTGCAACAACTTCGTCGCCGGCAAGGGATGGAGCAACGGCGGACGGCGCAGTGTGCAGTACTCGGGCAGCTTCTCGCCGTCCGGCAACTCCTATCTGTCGCTCTACGGCTGGACGTCCAATCCGCTGGTGGAGTACTACATCGTCGACAACTGGGGCACGTACCGGCCGACGGGCACGCACAAGGGCACGGTCAGCAGCGACGGCGGCATGTACGACATCTACGAGACGACCCGGTACAACGCCCCGTCGGTCGAGGGCACGCGCACGTTCAACCAGTACTGGAGCGTTCGGCAGAGCCGGCGGACCGGCGGCACCATCACCACCGGCAACCACTTCGACGCGTGGGCCCGCGTCGGCATGAATATGGGCAGCTTCAAGTACTACATGATCCTCGCCACCGAGGGCTACCAGAGCAGTGGCAACTCGTCCATCTCGGTGAGCTGAGCCGTGATGCGAACGACCACGCTGCTGCTCGCGGCGGCCCTGACCGCCTTGCTCACCCCAGGAATCGCGCACGCCGCGCCCTGCTCCGGCTATGTCGGGCTGACCTTCGACGACGGCCCGTCGAACGCTCACACCCCGGCGATCCTCAATGCCCTGCGACAGAACGGGTTGCGGGCGACGATGTTCAACGAGGGCCAGTACGCCGCCGCCTACCCGGCGCAGGTCCGCGCCGAGGCCGCGGCCGGCATGTGGATCGGCAACCACAGCTACACCCACCCGCACCTGACCCAGGAGAGCCAGGCGCAGATGGACAGCGAGCTTTCCCGCACGCAGCAGGCGATCGCCGCCGCCGGCGGCGGCACGCCGTCGCTGTTCCGTCCGCCGTACGGGGAAACCAACTCGACGCTGCGGGCGGTCGAGGCCAGCCACGGCCTGACGCAGATCATCTGGGACGTCGACTCGCAGGACTGGAACGGCGCGAGCGTCGACGCCATCGTGCAGGCCAACGCCCGGCTGACCAACGGGCAGATCATCCTGATGCACGAGTGGCCCGCCAACACCCTCGCCGCGATTCCCCGTATCGCGCAGGGACTCACCAGCCGTGGCCTGTGCGCCGGGCGGATCTCGCCGCAGACCGGCCGCGCCGTCGCCCCATAACCACGTCATCCCGCCACGCATGAGGGGACCACTGTGTCCAGAACCAGCAATGTGCTCGCCGCCACCGCCGTGCTGGCCGTCGGCGGGCTGCTGCTCGCCGGCGTGACCGACCCGGCCGGCGCGGCCGGCACCGGACTCAAAACCCTGGCCGAGGCCAAGGGGATCTACTTCGGCACCGCGCTCACCCAGTCCAACCTGAGCAACGGCACCCTCACCGCCGTGGCCGGCGCCCAGTTCGACATGGTCACGCCCGGCAACGAGATGAAGTGGGACACCACCGAACCGTCCAACGGCAGCTACAACTTCGGGCCGGGCGACCAGATCGTCTCCTTCGCACAGTCGCACGGCATGCGGGTGCGCGGGCACAACCTGGTGTGGCACAGCCAGTTGCCGGGCTGGGTCAGCAGCCTGCCGAGCAACCAGGTGCAGGGCGCGATGGAGGCGCACATCACCACCGAGGCCACTCACTACAAGGGCAAGGTCTACGCCTGGGACGTGGTCAACGAGCCGTTCAACGAGGACGGCAGCCTGCGCGCCGACGCTTTCTCCAACGCGATGGGCAGCGGCTACCTCGCCGACGCGTTGCGCACCGCGCATGCCGCCGACCCGAATGCCAAGCTGTACCTGAACGACTACAACATCGAGGGCCAGAACGCCAAGAGCGACGCCATGTACCGGCTGGTGTCGCAGTTGAAGTCCCAAGGCGTGCCGATCGACGGCGTGGGGCTGGAGAGCCACTTCATCGTCGGCCAGGTGCCGTCGAGCATGCGGGCCAACATGCAGCGCTTCACCGCGCTGGGCCTCGACGTCGCCGTGACCGAGCTGGACGATCGCATCCAGCTGCCGGCCAACAGCGGCACCCTGGCCCAGCAGGCCACCGACTACGCGGCCGTGGTGAACAACTGCCTCGCGGTCAGCCGCTGTGTCGGCGTGTCCCAGTGGGGCGTCGGTGACGCCGACTCGTGGATCCCCGGGACCTTCCCGGGTCAGGGCGCTGCGACCATGTACGACAACAACTACCAGCCCAAGCCGGCCTACGATGCGACGTCGACCGCCCTCGGTGGCTCGACCACGACAACGACGACAACGACGACAACGACGACAACGACGACAACGACGACAACCACCACGACGACCTCGCCACCGCCGAACTCCACGTGCACGGTCACGGATTCGGTGAACGCCTGGAACACCGGCCTCACCGAGAGCGTCACGGTCACCAACACCGGCACCGCGGCGATCAACGGCTGGTCGTTGGCCTTCACCCTGGCCGGGGGCCAGACGGTCACCTCGGCGTGGAACGCCACGATCAGCCCGGCCGGCGGCCAGGTGACCGCGAAGAACGTGGGCTACAACGGGTCCGTGGCCCCCGGGGCCTCCGTCTCGTTCGGTTTCCAGGCCACTCACACCGGCAACACCTCCGCGCCCGGCGACTTCACCCTGAACGGAACTCGCTGCGCCTGAACGGGATCCGGCCCCGACCGTCGCGGTCGGGGCCGGTCCAGCTCAGAACGAGGCGAAGTGGGCCCGGATGCCCGCGCCGAACGCCGTGGGCGTGCCGTCGTACGAGGTGATCAGCGCCGGACCGGTCGAGCAGTCCCAGGTGTTCCAGGTCCACGCCAGGTAGGAGGCGGCGTGCCGGTCCAGCCAGCTCATCAGACCATCCACATAGGAGTGACCGCAGTCGTTCTCGCCGATCTCGCCGGCGACCAGCGGCACCTGGGCCGCCACCGGCGCGATCTGGCTGTCCCAGCAGGACGACGACGAGCAGGTGTTGAAGTTGTAGGAGTGCCAGGACGCGGCCAGGTTGTGCCGCGGGTCGGTGGGCGCGTAGGTCAGCCACTGGGAGAGGTCGTTGGTGTACGCCAGGCCGCCCACCATGATCACATTGTCGGCGCCCGCCGCCCGCACGGCGTTGACCAGGGACTGGGTGCCGGCGACGGAGTAGGTGATGCCCGGGCAGGTTCCGCCGTCGCGCAGGCAGGTCCAGCCGTTGGCGGTGGCGCGGTCCGGGTACGGCTCGTTGAACAGGTCGAACACCGTGGAGTCGTCGCCCTTGAAGGCCGTCGCGACCTGGCTCCAGAACGTCGGCGCGTACTGCGCGTCCGGCATCGGCTTCTGGCAGGTGGCGTTGACGTCCGAGCAGCCGGCGGAGTTGCCGGTGTACTGGCCATGGGTCCAGTGCAGCTCGACGATCGCGGCCAACCCGTTCTGGTGCAACAGGTTCACATAGTCCTTGATCGCCTTCTGGTACGTCGCCCCGGCGTACTGAGGCTTCACGTCGGACAGCGCCAGCCAGCAGTCCTCGTTGAGCGGCACCCGCACGGCGTTGGCGTGCCAGCTCTTGATGGCCGCGACCGACGCCGCGTCCACCGGCCCGTCGAAGATGCCGTTGCCCTGCACGCACGCGAACTCGGCGCCGGACCGGTTGACGCCGTGCAGCGTCACGGTCTTCCCGTCGGCGTCCACGAAGTGGTTGCCGGACACCTGTAGCGCCGGGGCGGGACCGTCGGGCGGTGGGGGAGGGGCGGTTCCGTTGCAGGGGCTGCCGTTGACGGCGAAGTCGGTCGGTTCGGCGTTGCTGCCGCTGTAGGCGAAGTTCGCGCCGGTGGTGACCGAGCCGCTCGGCGGCACGGTCGCGTTCCAGGGCAGGCCGGCCACCGTGACCGCCTGGCCGGACTGTGACCACGTGCCGTTCCAGCCCTGCTGGAGGGTCTGGTTGCCGGCGTAGGAGTAGGTCAGCCGCCAGCCGTTGATCGGCGAGCCGCCGAGGTTGCCGATGGTCACCGAGGCGGTGAAGCCGGCGCCCCAGTCGTTGACGGTGTAGTCGACCTTGCAGGCAGGCGTGCCGTCGGCGCCGGCGGTCGGCGCGGAGATGCCGACCAGTGCGAAGGTCGCGGCGAGCAGGGTTGTCGCGGTGGTGCCCAATCGCATTGTTGCTCCTCGGTGGCAGGGGACACCGACTGGGAGCGCTTCCAGAGTAGCGAGAGCGTAACGCTGGCACGACTGGCTGTAAACGAATCTCGGCCGTACGGCGTAAAATGGGGCCGACGAATGACGGAAGTCTGCGGTATGTGTGGTGAATGTGAGCTCGGAATCTGGCGATCAGGTTGCTTGCTCGTTACAGTCGGCTCCGACTGGAAGCGCTTCCAGAGCGATCGGTCAGCACTCCCTCAACGCCGCGAGGAGTACTCCGCACATGCCTGCAACCGCATCACCCGGCTCCCGTCGCACCCGCCTGATCTCCGGACTGTCCGCGCTCACGGCACTCGGACTCACCGCGGGCTTCCTGGTCGCCACCGGCGGCGCGGCCGCGGCCGCGACCGCCTGCAAGGTCGACTACTCGGTCAACCAGTGGAGCACCGGGTTCACCGGCTCGGTCACCGTCACCAACCTCGGCGACGCGATCGGCAACGGCTGGACCGTCGGCTGGGACTTCGCCGGCAACCAGCAGGTGCAACAGGGCTGGAGCGCCACCGTCACGCAGTCCGGCCAGCACGTCACCGCCGTCGGCCCGGATTGGGCGAAGTCCCTGGCCACCGGCGCGTCCGCGACGTTCGGCTTCAACGCCGCCTACTCCGGCACGAACGCCGCCCCTGCCTCCTTCACGCTCAACGGGACCACCTGCACGGGAACCGCGCCACCCACCACGACGACGACAACAACCACCACCACGACAACCACCACGACGACCGGCAACCCGCCGCCGCCCGGAACCCACGTCGACAACCCCTACGCCGGCGCGAAGGGCTACGTGAACCCGGACTGGTCGGGCGAGGTCACCGCCGCCGCGGCGACCACGGGCGGCACGCTCGGCGGCAAGATGGCCAAGGTGGCCACCACCTCCACGGCGGTGTGGCTGGACCGGATCGCGGCCATCGCCGGCACCGCCAACCAGCGCGGACTGCGGGCCCACCTGGACGCGGCGCTCGCGCAGGCCACCGGCGGCACTCCGGTGGTCGCCCAGTTCGTGATCTACGACCTGCCCGACCGTGACTGCGCGGCCCTGGCGTCCAACGGCGAACTCCAGGTCACCCAGGACGGTCTGAACAAGTACAAGTCGCAGTACATCGACCCGATCGCCGCGATCATGGCCGACCCGAAGTACGCCGCCCTGCGCATCGTGGCCATCGTCGAGCCGGACTCGCTGCCCAACCTGGTCACGAACACGTCGATGGCCAAGTGCGCGGAGGCCCAGTCCAGCGGCGCCTACGTGCAGGGCATCCAGTACGCGCTGAACAAGCTGCACGCGGTCAACAACGTCTACAACTACATCGACATCGCGCACTCGGCCTGGCTGGGCTGGGACAGCAACCTTCAGCCGGCGGTCAACCTGATCACGCAGACCATCAGGGGCACCACGGCCGGTGTGAACAGCGTGGACGGCTTCATCAGCGACACCGCCAACGACACGCCGGTGACCGAGCCGTACCTGACCGACCCGAACCTGACCGTCGGCGGGCAGCCGCTCAAGTCGGCCACCTTCTACCAGTGGAACCCGTACTTCGACGAGTCCCACTACGACACCGCGATGTACAACGCGTTCGTGGCGGCCGGCATGCCCAGCAGCATCGGCATGCTGATCGACACCTCCCGCAACGGCTGGGGCGGCTCGGCCCGGCCGACCGGCGCCAGCGGGTCCACCGTGGACTCCTACGTCAACTCCGGCCGGATCGACCGGCGGCTGGCCCGCGGCAACTGGTGCAACCAGGACGGCGCCGGCCTCGGCCAGCGACCCACCGCCAGCCCCGCGCCGCACTTCGACGCCTACGTGTGGATCAAGCCGCCGGGTGAGTCGGACGGGGCCAGCACGTCGATCCCGAACGACGAGGGCAAGGGCGCGGACCCGATGTGCGACCCGACGTTCCACGGCAGCCAGCAGGCCAACGGCGGCAACCTGACCGGGGCCCTGCCCAACGCGCCGCTGTCCGGGCACTGGTTCCAGGACCAGTTCGCGCAACTGGTGACCAACGCCTATCCGCCCGTGCAGTAGAGACCGCTCCCGCCCCGGGCGGCCCCCGGGGCGGGAGTTTCCATTCCCGGAAAGGAATCCCTGCGCATGCGTCGACGACTGCGGGTCGCCCTCGGCACCGCGGCGGCGCTGATCGCCGCCATGATCACCCCGACAACCCCCGCCAACGCGGCGGCCGTGGCCTGCACGGTCGTCTACACCACCAACGACTGGTCCAACGGCTTCACCGCCAACGTCGCACTGACCAACAACGGCCCGGCGCTGACCAGCTGGTCGCTGGGCTGGACGTTCCTGGACGGCCAGCAGATCCAGCAGGGCTGGAACGCCACGGTCACCCAGTCCGGCGCCAAGGTCACGGCGAACAGCCTGAGCTACAACGGAAACCTGCCGACGGGTGCGTCCACGTCCTTCGGCTTCAACGCCAGCAAGGGCTCGGCCAACCGGCCGCCCACGGACTTCGCCGTGAACGGCACCGCGTGCACCGGGGCGAACCAGGCCCCGACGGTGTCGCTGACCTCGCCGAAGTCCACCGACTCCTACAACGCGCCGGCGACGATTCCGCTGGCCGCCACGGCGTCGGACAGCGACGGCACGATCAGCAAGGTCGAGTTCTACGCCGGCGACACGCTGCTGGCCACCGACACCACCGCGCCGTACGCCGGCAGCTGGACGACCGTGCCCGCCGGCACGTATTCCATCACCGCCAAGGCGTATGACGACAAGGGCGCGTCGACCTCCAGCAGCCCGGTGTCGGTGAAGGTGTTGTCCGGACCGACGATCGTGGCCTCGCCGGCGGCGGTCAACGTCAAACAGGGCTCGACGGCCACCTTCGGCGTGAGCCTGGCCAGCGCCCCGACCGGCAACGTCACGGTCGGCGTCGCCAGGACCTCCGGCAGCGCCGACCTCACCGCGTCCCCGAGCAGCCTGACGTTCACGCCGTCGAACTGGCAGACCGCGCAGAACGTCACCGTCACCTCGGCCGACAACGGGGGCGACCTCGGCTCCGCGGTGTTCACCGCGACGTCCACCGGGTACGCGGCCGGCACGGTCACCGTGACCGAGGTCTCGAAGTCCACTTCGGACTATCAGGTGGAGTTCCTCAAGGAGTACAACAAGATCAAGGATCCGAACAGCGGCTACTTCCGCAAGTTCGGCAACCTGCTGGTGCCCTACCACTCGGTGGAGACGCTGATGGTGGAGGCCCCGGACTACGGGCACGAGACCACCTCCGAGGCGTTCAGCTACTACCTGTGGCTGGAGGCCTCCTACGGCCGGATCACCCAGGACTGGGCCCCGTTCAACGCGGCCTGGACCTCGCTGGAGACCTTCGCCATCCCGTCGGACGCCGACCAGCCGACCAACTCCGGCTACAACGCCAGCAAGCCGGCGACCTACGCGGCGGAGTACCCGAGCCCGACCAAGTACCCGTCGCAGCTGCAGTCCGGTGTGGCGGTCGGCAGCGACCCGATCGCCGGCGAGCTGAAGTCCACCTACGGCACCAGCAGTGTCTACGGCATGCACTGGCTGTTCGACGTGGACAACATCTACGGCTTCGGCCACTGCGAGGACGGCACCAACACCACGCCGGCCTTCATCAACACCTTCCAGCGCGGCTCGCAGGAGTCCGTGTGGGAGACCGTCACGCAGCCGTCCTGCGACATGATGAAGTACGGTGGCAAGAACGGCTATCTGGACCTGTTCACCGGGGATTCCAGCTACGCCAAGCAGTGGAAGTACACCGACGCGCCGGACGCCGACGCCCGCGCCGTGCAGGTGGCCTACCAGGCCGAGCAGTGGGCCAAGGCCCAGGGCAAGTCCTCGGCCGTCGCCGACGTCGTCAAGAAGGCGTCCAAGATGGGCGACTACCTGCGCTACTCGCTGTTCGACAAGTACTTCAAGAAGATCGGCAACTGCGTCGGCCCGAGCACCTGCCCGGCCGGCAGCGGCAAGGACAGCGAGCACTACCTGATCTCCTGGTACTACGCCTGGGGCGGCTCGGCCGACACCTCCAACGCGTGGGCGTGGCGGATCGGCGACGGCGCGGCGCATCAGGGCTACCAGAACCCCCTGGCGGCGTACGCGCTGTCGACCGACCCGGGTCTGAAGCCGCTGTCGGCGACCGGCTCCAGCGACTGGGCGACCAGCCTGGGCCGGCAGCTGGAGTTCCTGCAGTGGCTGCAGTCCAGCGAGGGCGGCATCGCCGGTGGCGCCACCAACAGCTGGGACGGCCAGTACGGCACGCCGCCGTCCGGCGACCCGACCTTCTACGGCATGTACTACGACCAGCAGCCGGTCTGGCACGACCCGCCGAGCAACCAGTGGTTCGGCTTCCAGACCTGGGGCATGGAGCGGGTCGCCGAGTACTACCAGACGACGAAGGACCCGCGGGCCAAGAAGGTGCTGGACAAGTGGGTGCCGTGGGCGATCGCCAACACCACCGTCGGCGCCGGGGGCTCGTTCCAGATCCCGTCCGACCTGACCTGGACCGGCGCCCCGGACACGTGGAACGCCACCAGCCCGGGCGGCAACACCGGGCTGCACGTGGCCGTGAAGAACTACACCCAGGACGTCGGTGTGGCCGGTTCGCTGGCCAAGACGCTGATGTACTACGCGGCCGGCTCCGGTGACACGAAGTCGAGGACCGTGGCCGAAGGGCTGCTGACGGCGCTGACCGCGCACGAGGACAGCCTGGGCATCGCGGTGCCCGAGACCCGCACCGACTACAACCGCTTCGACGACACCTACGACGCGGCCGCGGACCAGGGCCTGTACGTGCCGCCGGGCTGGACCGGGACGATGCCCAACGGCGACCCGATCAACTCGAACTCCACGTTCCTGTCGATCCGGTCCTTCTACAAGAACGACCCGGACTGGTCCAAGGTCCAGTCCTACCTGAACGGCGGGCCCGCGCCCACGTTCACCTACCACCGGTTCTGGGCGCAGTCGGACATCGCGACCGCGTTCGCCGTCCACGTCGAACTGTTCGGATGAGGTAGGCATGAAGCGATGGCTCGCTGCCGTCGCCGCCGCGGTCGGGCTCGCCGTCGTCACGGTGAGCCCGGCCCCAGCGGCGCCCAGCAGCACTGATGCCGGCACCGGTAGTGGCTACTACCACACGGTCGGCTCGCAGATCGTCGACTCGACCGGCGCGCCGGTCCGGATGACCGGCCTGAACTGGTTCGGCGCGGAGACCGCCAACTACACCTTCCACGGCCTGTGGTCGCGCAACTACAAGGACATGGTCGACCAGATGGCGTCCCTGGGCTACAACACCGTCCGGGTGCCGTACTCCGACCAGCTGTTCGACCCCGGCTCCACGCCCAACAGCATCGACGCCAACTCCAACCCGGAGCTGATCGGCCTGTCCGGCATCCAGGTCCTGGACAAGGTGATCGACTACATCGGCCGCAAGGGCATGCGGGTGGTGCTCGACCAGCACCGTCCGGACAGCGGTGCGCAGTCGCCGCTGTGGTACACCGCGCAGTACCCGGAGAGCCGCTGGCTCTCCGACTGGACCATGCTCGCCCAGCGGTACAAGGGAAATCCGACCGTGGTCGGCATGGATCTGCACAACGAGCCGCACACGATCCAGGGTGGTGGCGGCGCCTGCTGGGGGTGCGGCGCCACCGCCACGGACTGGCGGCTGGCCGCCGAGCGGGGCGGCAACGCCATCCTCGCGGTCAACCCGGACGTGCTGATCATCGTCGAGGGCATCGACTGCGTGTCCGGCACGGGCGATCCGCAGTGCGGCTGGTGGGGCGGCAACCTCTCGGCCGCCGCCCAGTACCCCGTTCGACTGTCCAAACCGGACAAGCTGGTCTACTCGGCGCACGAGTACGCCACGTCGGTGTTCCATCAGACCTGGTTCGACGACCCGACGTTCCCGGCGAACATGCCGGCGCTGTGGGACCACTTCTTCGGCTACCTGGTCAAGCAGCACATCGCGCCGGTGCTCGTCGGCGAGTTCGGCAGCACCCTGTCCGATCCGAAGGACAAGGTGTGGCTGCAGAACCTGTTGGCGTACATGGGAACCGGGCCGACCGGGATGAGCTTCACGTACTGGTCGTGGAACCCGGACTCCGGCGACACCGGCGGGATCCTGAAAGACGACTGGAAGACCGTCGACCAGAACAAGCAGTCGATCCTCCAGCCGTACCTGATTCCGCCGGTCGGGGGCGGAGGCGGCTCCACCCCGCCGCCGCCACCGGCCTCCTGCACGGTGGCCTATCACGTGGACAGCAGTTGGAGCACCGGCTTCAACGCCACCGTCACGCTGAAGGACACCGGCAGTTCGCCGCTGACCAACTGGAGCCTGGCCTGGACCGAGCCCGGCGGCGTGCAGATCGTCAACGGCTGGAACGCGACGGTGAGCCAGAGCGGCCCGACCGTCACCGCGAAGGCCCCGGCGTGGGCGCCGACCCTGGCCGCCGGGGCCAGCGCGTCGATCGGCTTCCAGGCCAACGGATCCTCCTCGGCACAACCGACCGGTTACGCCGTCGACGGCACCACCTGCGAGGTGAACTGACGTGAAGATGTGGAAGTCGCTCGCCGTGCTGGCGGCGAGCCTGGGCCTGGTGCTGCTGGGGGCGGGACCCGCCTCGGCGCACGGCGCGATGATGAAACCGGGCAGCCGCACGTTCCTGTGCTGGCAGGACGGGCTCAGCTCGACCGGCCAGATCGTGCCGCAGAACCCCGCCTGCTCGGCGGCCGTGTCCGTCAGCGGCGCGAACTCCCTGTACAACTGGTTCGCCGTGCTGCGTTCCGACGGGGCCGGCCGCACCCGCGGCTTCATCCCCGACGGCAAGCTGTGCAGCGGCGGCAACCCCAACTACGCCGGCTTCGACCAGGTCGGCGACTGGCCGATCACCCATCTCACGGCCGGCGCGAACTTCGACTTCGCCTACAACGCCTGGGCGGCCCATCCCGGCTGGTTCTACACCTACGTCACCAAGGACGGCTGGGATCCGAGCAAGCCGCTGACCTGGGACGAGTTGGAGGACCAGCCGTTCCTCAGCGTCGACCACCCGCCGGTGACCGGGCAGGTCGGCACCGTGAACGGCCAGTACGACTGGTCCGGGGCCCTGCCGGCGAACAAGACCGGCCGGCACATCATCTACTCGGTGTGGAAGCGGTCCGACAGCACCGAGACCTTCTACGGCTGCTCGGACGTCACCTTCGACGGCGGGCACGGCGAGGTCACCGGCGTCAAGGACGCGCCACCGCCACCGCCGCCCGGCGACGGCGACCACGGCTGCATGGCCGAGTTCGACATCACCAACCAGTGGAGCGGCGGCTACCAGGCCACCGTCCAGGTGATGAACCACGGCACCGCGCCGATCAACGGCTGGACCGTCAGCTGGACGCAGCCGGCGGGGCAGACGGTGGGCAGCGTGTGGAACGGGACGATGACGCAGGCCGGCTCGCTCACGGTGGTCCGCAACGCGGACTGGAACCGGACCGTGCCGGCCGACGGCTCGACCACGTTCGGGCTCACCATGAACGTGACCGGGTCCAATCCCGCTCAGCCCACGGTGAACTGCTCCTCGCCGTGACGAGACCGACGCCCCCGGCACCCCGGCCGGGGGCGTCACCTCGACGCTGTCACTTCGGATTCAGGCCCCGGTCGTGCAGCCAGGCCAGCTGCGTGGCCGGGTTGGAGCCATAGCCGCCACCGTGGTCGGCGAAGGGCCAGACGGTCATGGTGCGATCCGCGCCCGTGTAGTTGTTGAAGGCGGCGTAGACGGTGGAGGGCGGGCAGATCGGGTCCATCAGGCCGACGCTGAACAGCGCCGGCGCCGTCGCCCGCGCCGCGAAGTGCACACCGTCGAAATAGGACAGTGTGGCGAAGGCCGGCACCACATTGTGCCGGCTGTGCCAACGCAGGTACTTGGCCAGTTCCACATACGGCCCTTCGCCGGTGATCTCCACCGCATGGCGGAAGTGGCACAGGAACGGCACATCCGGCATCACCGCGGCCACGCGGTCCGGCGCCAACCCGGCGACGGCCAGTGCGAGACCGCCGCCCTGGCTGCCGCCCGCGATGATCACCCGATCCGAATCCAGGCCCGGCAGTTGCGGGACTGCGTCCACGGCGCGGACGCAGTCGGTCATCAGGCGCCGGTAGTAGTAGTGGTCGGGGGAGTCGATGCCGCGGGTCATGAAGCCCCCGGCCCACTGCGTGCCGTCGCCCTCGCCGCGGTCCGGGGTGTCGTGCCCCTGTCCGCGGCTGTCGACGACGAGCTGGGCGTACCCGGCGGCGGACCACAGCAGGTGGTCGGTCGGCAGCCCGCGGCCGCCGCTGTAGCCGATGCACGTGACGACGACCGGCAGCGGACCGTTCGCGTCGCGGGGGCGCAGCAGCCATGCCGCCACTGGTTCGCCGTTCCAGCCCGGGAAATGCACGTCGTCCACCTCGACGGTGCGCAGCCGATGCTGGTCGGTGACCCGGTCGGCTTTGACGGCCCCGCCGTGGGCACGCGCCTCGGCGAGCGTGCGGTTCCAGAAGCCATCGAAATCCCGCGGCGCCGGGATCGTGGGGCGGTAGTCCACGAGTCCGTCGAGAGGGGAGTCGGTCAAAGGCATTGAGTTCCTCAGCTGGCCGAAGTGAACCGGAAGGCGGTGAGGCGGAAGTCACCGTGCAGGGTCAGTCGGAGATCGTGGACGCCGGCCAGCGGCGCCGGCAGCTCGGCGGCCACGGTCGACCATGCGTAGCGGCCGCCGGTCACCGGCACCTCGATCTCCGCCACGAGCCGGTCGCCGATGCGGAATTCCAGGCAGGCCAGGCCCGAGCCGGCGTTCTCCCGGCTGACCTCGGCCTCGACCCGGACTGCGTCGGACAGATCGGTGGAGTGGAACCACAGCGTCCCGGCTCCGGCGACCGCGTCGCCGGTTTCGCGAGTGGCGTCGACGATGGTGATGTCCGCGTAGTCGTCGAAGTCGACGCCCAGGATGCGGCGATCCACGACACGCCGGGGCCCGGGAGCCGGGCCGCTCACCGCGAGCGGCGCGGTGAGCACGACATCACCGGCGGAACGGGCGACCAGCACCTCGTACCCGCCGGGATCGGCCGTGAAGGCGTTGGTGGCGACGTCCCAGTGGGCCAGCGCCTCGGCCGGCAGGTGGAAGGTCAGCTCGCGGCTCTGGCCGGGGTCGAGCCGGACCTTGCGGAAGTCGGCCAGTCGCAGGTGCGGCGCCTGGTAGCGGGCATCCAGGGCACGGACGTAGAGCTGGACCACCTCGCTGCCGGCCCGGGAACCGGCGTTGGCCAGCGTCACCGCGACGTCCACGGAACCGTGCTGCCCCATGACTTCGCTGGACAGGCGGAGCTCGCGGTAGGCGAAGTCGGTGTAGGACAGACCGTGGCCGAAGGGATACAGCGGGGTTGCCCGGTGGTACTGGTACGTCCAGCCCGCCTTGACGATGTCGTAGTCGAGGGAGTCCGGGAGCTCGTCGTCGCCCCGGTACCAGGTCTGCGGCAGCCGGCCGGCCGGGTCGGCCTGGCCCAGCAGGACGGCGGCCAGCGCGCTGCCTGATTCCTGCCCGCCGTGGGACATCCACACCACGGCGGGCAGGTGCTCGTGTGCCCAGTCCAGGGCGAAGGGGTAGCTGCTCATCACGACCAGCGCCGTTTCCGGGCGGACCTCGGCGACGGCGCGCAGCAGCGCCTCCTGGCCCGCGGGCAGGGCGATCCCCGCGCGGTCCTGCGTCTCGCGGCCGTTGACGAGCGGGTGGTTGCCCAGCACGACCACCGCGACATCGGCCGCCTCCGCCGCGGCCCGTGCCTCCGCGATGCCGTCGCGCAGCAGTTCACGGTGCCAGCGCTCGGCGTCCGCCGGCGTCTCGGCCGTGACGGTGACCCGGCCGTCGCCGTCCACGGCGGCATAGCGTCCAGTGAGGACACTGCGCAGCAACACGGCGTCGCCATCCCGCTCCAGACGGAAGGTTTCGCGCACCTCCCAGCTCTTGAGCAGCTCCTTGTCGGCGGCGAGCGTGGAGTCGTCCCGCAGGCTCAGGTAGCGGCCCGTGTCGGCGTCGCGCAGGGTCAGGGCCTCACCGCCCCAGTCGACGACGTCGAAGGTGCCGAGCGGCTCGCCGGACGTGCTCGACCGCAACGTGATCCGGTCCGATCCGTCCACACAGGACACATCGTCGAGCTCCGCGCGCAGGCCGTCGGCCACGGTGATCCGGTACGGCAGGGTGCCGCTGTACCAGTCCTCGCACAGCATGTCCGCGAGTGGGCCGATCACCGCGACCCGTGGCGCGGCAAGGGGCAGCAGGCCGTCGTTGCGCAGCAGCACGATGGATTCGACCGTCGACCGCCGGGCCAGGTCCCGGTGCTCGGCGCAGTCGATCACCTCCGGCCCGATGCCCGCGTACGGGTCGAGGTCCGGGTCGAACTCGCCGAGCCGGAACCGGATCGACAGCTGTCGCCGCACGGCTCGGTCCACATCGGACTCGTCGATCAGGCCGCGCCGCAACGCCTCACGCAGCCGGCCGATCGGCACGCCGCTGTCGTCGCCGTGGTCGGTGAAGCTGTCGATGCCGGCCTTGAGCGCGGCGGCGTGGGACTCGGCGTGGTCGTCGAAGTAGTGCTCCGGGTCGACCAGGTTGGACGGCGCCTCGGCGTCGCTGACCACGAACAGCTCCTGGTCGGCCCAGCCGCGGAGGGTCTCGATGAGCGGGGTGACGTGGCAGGGGCGCCCGTTGACCAGGTTGTACGCGGCCATGGCGCCGGTGGCCGCACCGGATTCGACCACCGGCCGGAAGGCGGCGAGGTCGTACTCGTGCAGCACCCGCGGCCGCACGCCGGAGGAGGTGGTGCAGCGGTCGTCCTCGTTGTTGTAGGCCAGGAAGTGCTTGAGCACCGGCGCGGTGCGCAGGTACCGCGGGTCGTCACCGGTGAGGCCGCGGCAGTAGGCGATCGCCAGGCGCGCGGTGTGCACCGGATCCTCGGAGTAGCCCTCTTCGTTGCGTCCCCAGCGCGGGTCACGCAGCAGGTTCACCACCGGCGCCCATGCCTGCAGGCTGTGCGGCCCGTCGCCGACCAGGGGTGGGCGGTGGTGGTGGAAGGCCCGCTGCTCGACCGACACGGCTTCGGCGACGGCGCGCAGCAGCTCCTCGTCCCACGTCGCGCCCAGGCCCACGGCCTGCGGGAACACCGTCGCCGGTCCGAGCCAGGCGACGCCGTGCAGGGCCTCGGTCCCGGTGCGGAACGCACCGAGCCCGAGCCGGGGCACCGCCGGCGCGTACTGGTGGAGCATCGCGATCCGCTCGTCGGGCGTGAGCCGGTCGACGAGATCGTCGATGCGCTTGTCCAGCGGTAGCGCCGAGTCACGGAAAAGCAGGCGGTCGGTAGTGGGCACGGCCGGGGAACTCACGTGGCAAACCCCTCGTCGCAAACCGGAATTTAAGCGGTTCGAACCGTGACATGCGGCCGCGACGCTGTCAACGCCGCTGGTAGTGGGTTTTTCGGACTCATCGAAATGGTTGTCGAACGCGGATGTGTGTCGCTAGTCTCACCGTCAATTCAAGCGCTTCGACACTTCAACGCAGAAGGATCGCCGCCACCATGGGTAACGAGTTGAGCCGCAGACACTTCCTGGGTGCCGCCGCCGCCATCGCGGGGACCGCGGCGGCGACGCCGCTGCTGTCCGCCTGTGGCGACGGCGCGCAGCAGACCACCGGCGCGAACAGCGAGGCCGGCCTGAAGGCCGCGCTGCCCGCCTACGTGCCGAACACGCCGGTCAAGCCGGACATCCCGTCGGTGGCGGGCGGACCGGACGTGCTGACCGATCCCGGCTTCCTCAGCTACCCGGCCAACCCGGTCGCCACCGTCTCCGGCAAGCCGGGCAAGGGCGGCAGCTACACCGCGGTCACGCCGCTGTGGGGCACCGTGCCGACCGCCGACAACTCCTTCTACCAGGCCATGAACGCGGCGCTGGGCGTCACCCTCGCGATGAAGCCGGCCGACGGCAACAACTACGCCACGATCATCCCGACCATGACCGCGGCCCGGAAGCTGCCGGACTGGATCCAGCTGCCGAGCTGGTGGAACCCGAACTTCAACGTCGGCGAGCTGGCCGGCACGCAGCTGGCTGACCTGACGCCGTACCTGGCCGGCGACAAGGTCAAGAAGTACCCGAACCTGGCGGCGATTCCCAGCGGCGCGTGGCGGGCCGGCGCGTGGGGCGACAAGCTGTACGGCATCCCATCGTTCTCCAGCGGCTTCGCCGTCGCCGGTGTCGTCTTCCACCGCCGCGATGTGCTGGAGGCCAAGGGCATCACCGCCGACCAGGTGCGCTCCGCGGCCGACCTGATGAACCTGGGCAAGGAGCTCACCAACGCCAAGGCCGGCGTGTGGGCCTTCGACGACGTGTGGACGTACATGTTTCCGTCGTGGAACCTCCCGCTGAAGTGGGCGGTCGACGGCGGCAAGCTGGTGCACAAGTACGAGATGCCGGCGTTCCTGGACGCGATGGAGTGGCACTACACGCTGGCGACGTCCGGGTACCTGCACCCGGACGCGATCGCCGGCGACAACGCGAACGCCGTCACCCGTTTCTATGCCGGCAAGACGCTGATCGGGGGCGGCGGCGCCGGCGCGTGGAACCTGGCCGACCACCAGTCCGGCGTCGCCGCGAACCCGAACTACCGCCGCGGCGCGTTCAACGCGCTCGCCGCCGACGGGAAGTCCGCGCCGCGCATCTTCCTCGGCGCGTCCACCAGCGAGATCAGCTACCTGAACGCGAACCTGAAGCCGGCGCAGATCGAGGAGCTGCTGGCGGTCGCGAACTACCTGGCCGCGCCCTACGGCACCGCCGAGTACACGATGGTCAACTTCGGGGTGGAGGGGCAGCACTACACCCGGCAGAACGGCGTGCCGACGGCCACCGACGAGGGCAAGAAGGACGTGCAGGCCCAGACCTTCCCGTTCCTGGCCTCGCCGTCGGCGGTGGTCAGCAACCCGGGCGGCGACGTCGTCACCAAGGACTACACCTCCTGGCAGATCGCCAACGTGAAGGCCTTGACCAAGCCGGTGTTCTGGAACATGAACATCACCATGCCGCAGTGGGCGTCCACCGCCGACGCGGCGCAGGCCGTCGAGGACACCGTGAAGGACTGCTACCACGGCAAGAAGAAGGTCTCGGACGTGCAGGCGGCCATCAGCACCTGGAAGTCCAGCGGCGGCGACCGGCTCAAGCAGTGGATGACCGACAACGTGCTGAACAAGTACGGCACGGGCCAGTGAGCACCAGCTCGATGAGCTCCGGTCCGATGAGCACCGGCCGGCCGCGGTTGAGCCGGCTGACCCGGCTGCGGCGCGACCGGTCGCTGCTGCTGATGACCGTGCCCGCGGTCGTGCTGCTGCTGGTGTTCAACTACGCGCCGCTTTTCGGGCTGGTGACGGCGTTCCAGGAGTACGACCCGCTGATCGGCGTGTGGCACAGCGGCTGGGTCGGGCTGGAGCAGTTCGGCCAGCTGCTCGGCGACCCGCTGTTCTGGGAGTCGACGGTCAACACGCTCTACCTGAGCTTCGTGCAGCTGGTGCTGTTCTTCCCGATCCCCATCGCGCTGGCCCTGCTGCTCAACTCGGTGCTGTCCGAGCGGCTGCGCAACTTCGTGCAGTCCGTGGTCTACCTGCCGCACTTCTTCTCGTGGGTGCTGGCCATCACGATCTTCCAGCAGATGCTGGGCGGCGCCGGCGTGCTCAACCAGTTCCTGCGTGGCCACGACATCGGCACCTGGGATGTCATGACCAACCCGCACACCTTCGCGCTGCTGGTCACCTCCCAGGCGATCTGGAAGGAAGCCGGCTGGAGCATCATCGTGTTCCTGGCCGCGCTGGCCGCGATCAACACCGACCTGTACGAGGCGGCCGCGGCGGACGGGGCGGGGCGGTGGCGGCGGATGTGGCACATCACCCTGCCGGGCCTGCGCGGCGTGGTCGTGCTGATGCTGGTGCTGCGGCTGGGCAACGCCCTGTCGGTGGGCTTCGAGCAGTTCCTCGTCCAGCGCGACGCCGTGGGCCACGACGCGGCCGACGTGCTGGACACCTTCTCCTTCTACTACGGCATCGCCACCGGCAACTACAGCTACGGCGCGGCGGCGGGTCTGTTCAAGAGCATCATCTCGCTGCTGCTCATCTGGGGCGCGAACAAGCTGGCGCACGCCTTCGGCGAGGACGGGTTGTACCGAAAATGACGATGACGATCGAACGCGGTCCGACGACGTCCGCCGCGCCCCGGGCCGTGGCGCGGCGCGGGAACCGGGCGCCGTGGGAGGAACCGCCGACCACGGTCGGCCAGGCCGCCAAGGGGCTGACCCTCGGCACGATGCTGGCGGTGGTCGTGGTGCCGCTGTGGATCATCGTGGTGACCAGCCTGTCCACGCCGGGCGCGGTCAATCGCGCCGGTGGCCTGGTGATCTGGCCGGACGGGCTGACGCTGGAGCCGTACCGGGAGATGCTCGGCGATCCGACCGTGCGCACATCGCTGCTGGTCAGCCTGGGTATCACCCTGGTCGGCACCCTGGTGTCGATGGCGGTGTCGGTGCTGTGCGCCTACGGCCTGTCCCGGCCCCGCTCGCTGGGGCACCGGTTCCTGTTGTTCCTGCTGATCGTCACCATGTTCGTCAGCGGTGGCCTGATCCCCAGTTTCCTGGTGGTGACCGGCCTCGGCGGCTACGACCAGTGGTGGGCGCTGATCCTGCCCAGCGCCGTCTCCGTGTTCAACATCCTGGTGCTGCGGTCGTTCTACTCGAGCACCTCGGCCGACCTGGTCGACGCGGCGCGGATGGACGGCGCGGGGGAGTGGCGGATCCTGTGGTCGGTGGTGCTGCCGACCTCGCGGGCGGTGACCGCGGTGATCGCGCTGTTCTACGCGGTCGGCTACTGGAACTCCTTCTTCAACGTGATGCTGTACATGCCGACCGACAGCGCCAAGTGGCCGCTGCAGTACGTGCTGCTGACGTTCGTCAACCGCGGCAACGGGCTGCCGGGCTCGGTCAACTCCGGTTTCGGCAGCACCCACGCCCAGACCGCGCCGCTGTCGCTGCAGATGGCGGTGGTGGTGTTGACCCTGGTGCCGCTGCTGATCGTGTATCCATTCGTGCAGAAGCACTTCCGCGCCGGTGTGCTCACCGGCGCGATCAAAGGCTGACCCGAGGAAGCAGGAGCACCACCGATGGCGACACTCGCCGATGTGGCCAAGCACGCGGGCGTCTCGGCCAGCACCGTCAGCTACGTGCTCAGCGGCAAGCGCTCGATCTCCGAGCAGACCCGCCGCCGGGTCGAGCAGTCCGTCATCGAGCTGGGCTACCACCCCAACGCCGGCGCTCGCGCGCTGGCCGCCCGCCGCTCGCACATCGTCGCCCTGGTGGTGCCGCTGCGTGCGGACGTGTACGTGCCGATCATGATGGAGATCGCCATCTCGGTCACCATGGCGGCCCGCCGGCACGGCTACGACGTGCTGCTGATCACCAACGACGAGGGCGTCGACGGGGTGCGGCGGGTCGCGGCCAGCGGGCTGGCCGACGGCGTGATCCTGATGGACGTCGAGCTGGACGACGAGCGCATTCCGGCATTACGGGCCCAGGGCACGCAGGCCGCGCTCATCGGACTGCCCGACAACACGGCCGGCCTTTCCTGTGTGGACCACGACTTCACCGCCGCGGGCGCGCTGTGCGCGGATCACCTGGCCGACCTCGGCCACCGCGAGATCGCGTTCATCGGCTACGGCGCGGGCGTCTACCACCGGCATGCCGGCTACGCCGAGCGCACGCTGACCGGCTTCCGCACCCGGGCCGATCAGCGCGGCCTGCGGTTCCTGCACCGGTCCTGCGAGGGCACCTACGAGAGCACGGCCGGCACGCTGGCCCGGATCCTGGCCGACCGTCCGGACACCACCGGTTTCGTGGTGCAGAACGAAGGCGCGATCGGCCCACTGCTCAACCTGCTGCGCGGAATGGGCCGCACGGTGCCGGAGGACGCCTCGGTGGTGGCGCTGTGCCCGGAGCAGCTGGCGGAGCAGTACTCGCCCCGGCTCACCGCGGTGACCGGGCCGACCAAGCAACTCGGCCGCGTCGCCGTCGAACAGGTGCTGGGCCGGATCGCCGCCGCCGGCCGCGGCGACCGGCCCGGCGACGAACTCGTCCTGCTCACCCCCGTCCTGACCGTCCGCGAGAGCACCGGCCCCGCCCCGCGCTAGAGCCGCACCGCAAGACCGTGCCGGGCGCACGGTCTGGTTCCGCGCGCCCTGAACAAGGAGCACCACATGCACTTCCGCGACCTCGGCGACGCCCTCGAATGGCGGGCCCACGGCGAGACCCTGCGCATCGAGCCCTGGGGGCCCGACGCCGTCCGGGTCCGGGTCGCCTACGGCGGACCGCTCGTCGACGACCTACCCGGCGCCCTACTGGCCGCCCCACCGCACGGCGGCAAGGCGGAGATCTCCGTCAACGAGCACTACGCCGCTGGCCAACGGCGCCTTATCACGAGTGGGGGGGTATGCAAGATAGCACTCGTTTCTATATTGCTAGGGGTACGCAACGTTCGGTGCGATCCACGAGTTCAAGCCACACAACCTAAGCAGTAGTGGAAGGGTGGTAGAATGAAACTTTCATTCTGCTGGTTTTCTTAGCTTCGAACCTAGGTATTATAGGTCATCACATTAGACTCAGAACTTCCTTCCTGCGCACCGAGGACGGCAGTGAGCTGCTGGCCGAGCAGCCCGCCCACTTCTGGTGGCCCGGCCCCCGCCTGGCCACCGCCACCGGCAACGGCTACCACCGCCTCGAACAGCGTTTCCAGGCCTACCCCGGCGAGCGGCTGTACGGGCTGGGCCAGCACACCCACGGCCGGCTCGACCAGAAGGGCGCGGTTGTCGACCTCGTCCAGCGCAACGGGGAAGTGACCATCCCGCTGCTGGTTTCCGACCGCGGCTACGGGCTGCTGTGGAACTCGCCGGCCATCGGCCGCGTGGAGCTGGCCGAGACCGGCACCCGCTGGGTCGCCGACAGCGCCCGCCAGATCGACTACTGGATCACCGCCGGCCGGCCCGCCGACGTGCTCCGCCGCTACGCCGACGCGACCGGCCACGCCCCCGAGCTTCCCGAGTGGGCGGCCGGGTTCTGGCAGTGCAAGCTGCGCTACCGCACGCAGGAGGAGCTGCTGGAGGTAGCCCGCGAGTACAAGCGCCGCGGCCTGCCGCTGTCGGTGATCGTCAGCGACTTCTTCCACTGGACGCATCTGGGCGAGTGGCGCTTCGACCCGGCCGAATGGCCCGATCCGGCGGCCATGGTCCGCGAGCTGGACGAGCTGGGCGTGAAGCTGATGGTGTCGGTGTGGCCGTCGGTCTCGCCGGGTAGCGACAACTTCCACCCGATGCTGGACCGGGGCCTGTTCATCGGCTCCGAGTACGGTCCGGTCGCGCACGCCGACTGGCCGGACAAGGGCCTCGGCGCCTACTCCGCGCAGGTCGCCTTCTACGACGCCACCAACCCCGAGGCCCGGGACTACGTCTGGGAGCAGATCCGCCGCGGCTACCACGAGCTCGGCGTCAAGGTCTTCTGGCTGGACGCGTCCGAGCCGGAACTCAAGCCCGGCCACCAGAACGGCCTGCGCTACCACGCCGGTCCCGGCCTGGAGGTGGGCAACCTCTACCCGCGGGAGAACGCCCGCATGGTGCACGACGGCCTGCGGGCGGCGGGGGAGACCGAGATCGTCTCGCTCAACCGCTCGTCATGGGCCGGCGCGCAGCGCTACGGGGCGGCGCTGTGGTCCGGCGACATCGGCACGGACTTCGCGTCGCTGCGCACGCAGATCAAGGCCGGACTGAACGTGATGATGTCCGGGATCCCTTGGTGGACAACGGACATCGGCGGCTTCCATGGCGGCGACCCGGACGACCCGGCCTACCGCGAGGTGCTGGTGCGGTGGTTCCAGTACGGGACCTTCTGCCCGCTGTTCCGCCTGCACGGCTTCCGCGGCCCGTCCCAGGTCCTCGAACCGGCGATGACCGGCCTGCCCAACGAGGTCTGGTCCTACGGCGACGAGGCCTACGAGATCCTCGCCGAGCACATGAGGCTGCGCGAGCGCCTTCTGCCGTACGTCATGGCCCAGATGCGGGCCGCCGCCGATACCGGCCTTCCGCCGATGCGCCCGCTGTTCCTGGAATTCCCGGACGACCCGGGGGCATGGCTCGTCGAGGACGCCTTCCTGCTCGGCCCCGACCTGCTCGTCGCGCCGGTCACGGCGGCCGGCGTCCGGGACCGGGCCGTGTATCTGCCCGGTGGCGCGCGTTGGACGGACGCGTGGACGGGGGCGGAGCACGAGGGCGGCCAGATGGTCACCGTGGCCGCTCCGATCGACCGGATCCCGTTGTTCCTGCGCGATGACGCCCGGCTGCCGATTCGGGTGGAGTCATGACGACGCGGCGTCTGGTGCGGCGGCTCGGCGGGCTGGCGTTCGGCGGGGACTACAACCCCGAGCAGTGGGACAAGGCCGTGTGGGAGGAGGACGACGAGCTGATGCGCCGGGCCGGGGTCAACCTGGCCACGGTCGGCGTCTTCTCCTGGGCCCTGCTGGAGCCGACGGAGGGCCACTTCGACTTCGGCTGGCTCGACGCCCACCTGGATCGCCTGCACGCCAACGGGATTGCCGTCGACCTCGCCACGCCCACGGCATCCCCGCCGCCGTGGTTCACGCTGGCCCACCCGGACGCGCTGCCGGTGAGTTCCGACGGCACGAAGCTGGTGCACGGCAGCCGTGACACCTACTGCCTGGCCGCCCCGGCCTACCGGGGCGCTGCCCGGCGGGTCGCCCTGGCGCTGGCCGAGCGCTACGGCGACCACCCCGCGGTGGCGATGTGGCACGTCCACAACGAGTACATGACCCTGTGCTGGTGCGACCACGTCGCGGCGTCGTTCCGCGTGTGGCTGCACGCCCGACACGGCTCGCTCGACGCGCTGAACGAGGCGTGGGGCACGGCCTTCTGGAGCCAGCACTACACGAGCTGGGACCAGGTGCTCCCGCCGCGTGCGACGCAGTGGCACCACAATCCCGCGCAGACACTGGACTTCAGCCGGTTTTGGTCCGACGAGGCCCTCGCCGCCTACGTCGACCAGCGCGACGCCATCCGGGCCCACAGCGACCGGCCGGTGACCACCAACCTGATGGTGCCCGGCTATCAGAACCTCGACCTGTGGGCGTTCGGCCGGGAGGTCGACGTCGTGACCATCGACCACTATCCGATCGCGCCCGGCGTCGACGCGGCCGCCGACACCGCGTTCGGGGGAGACCGCGCCCGGTCGTTCGGCGGCGGCCGGCCGTGGCTGTTGATGGAACAGGGCACGAACACCGTCTACGCCGGCGATCGGGTGCTGGCCAAGGAACCGGGCGAGATCCTGCGGCACAGCCTCGGCCACGTCGCGCACGGCTCGGACGGGGCGCTGTTCTTCCAGTGGCGGCAGTCCCGTGCCGGCGCCGAGATGTGGCATTCGGCGATGGTGCCGCACGCCGGCGCGGACAGCCGCATCTTCCGCGAGGTGACGGCGCTGGGTTCGGCCCTCGGCCGGCTCGGGGAGCTGGCGGGGTCGACCGTGCGGGCGGAAGTGGCCGTGCTGCACGATTCCGACTCGTGGTGGGCCATGAACAGCGACGGCCTGCCGTCGGCGGAGCTCGACTACCTCGGCGCGCTGCGCCGTGCGCACCGAGCGCTGTGGGATGCCGGCGTCACCACGGATTTCGCCCGTCCCGACGACGAACTGAGCCGGTACCGACTGGTGCTGGCACCGGCGTTGTTCCTGCTTTCCGATGCCAGCGCGGAAAACCTGCGCCGCTACGTCGCCGGCGGCGGCACGTTGCTGGTCCAGCACTTCAGCGGCGTTGTCGACGCCCGCCTGCACGCCCGCCTCGGTGGCTATCCCGCCGCGCCTCTGCGTGCGGCGTTGGGCATCCGCGTCGATGAGTACCGTCCTCTGGGCCGTGGCGAGCAGGTCGTCCTCTCCGACGGCTCGCACGGCACGGCCTGGAGCGAATCCGTGCGCCTCGACGGGGCGGAGGCCGTCGCCACGTACACCGGCGGCATGCTGGCCGGCGGCGCGGCGCTCACCCGGCATCGCTTCGGCGACGGCCACGGCTGGTACCTGTCCACCCGGCTCGACGACGCGAACTACGCCGTGCTGGTCGACCGGCTGCTGGCCGGGACCGGCGTCGGGCCGGATCTGCCGGACCTGCCGTTCGGCGTCGAAGCCGTCACCAGGCACGCCCAGGACGGCCGGCGGTGGCTCATCGTGCTCAACCACACCGCCGATGTCGTGCCCCTGCCGGCGCCCGGCCACGACCTGCTCACCGATGCGACGGCGCATGAGCTGCCGCCCGGCGGTTGCGTCGTGCTGCGTCTGCCCTGAGTTCTCCGGCCCGGCTCGCGAGAAAGGCTGCCGTGACCAACACGATCCACTGGGGCCACAACGCCCTGGAAGTCGAGCTCGGCATCGACGAGGACAACGCCGTGCGCCTCAGCCTGCCGGGAGGCGAACAGGCCGCCGCGCCGCTGCCGTTGGTGGAGGTCACGGCGGCCGGCCACGGGCGGCGCTGGTCGAGCGATCGACTGGTGGACACGGCCATCGGCGCACGGCTGCGGTACCGGACGCACAGCGCCTTCCGTGACGGCGACTGGCATGTGCTGACGGTCGATCTGCACGACCCGCTCACGGGCCTGGCGGCGCAGGTGGTGTTCCGGTCCCCGGACGGGATTCCCGTGCTGCGCGGCGAGGTCGTGCTGCGCAACGAGGGGGAGTCCACCCTGC
>NZ_KK037166.1:846141-847119 GCF_000568255.1 Kutzneria sp. 744 | reverse complement strand
CCGGACCGGCCGGGGGACCTGGTCCAGCGCCGGATCGCTGCCGATGGGCGGCCTGACCGACCGCCGGTCGGGCCGGACGTGGCTGTGGCAGGTCGAGCACAACAGCGGCGCCTGGCGCTGGGAGTGCGGCGACCGCGAGGATCGCGTCTACCTCGCGTTGTGCGGACCCGGCGACCGGGAGCACGGCTGGCGGCACCCGCTCGAACCCGGCGCCGCGTTTCGCACCGTGCCCGTCGCCGTCGCGGTGGAGGACGGACTCGACACCGCTTTCGGCGCGCTGACCCGCTACCGCCGGGCCGCCCGCCGCCCACACGACGACCAGCGTCACCTCCCGGTCGTCTTCAACGACTACATGAACTGCCTGATGGGCGATCCCACCACCGCCAAGCTGTTGCCGTTGATCGAGGCGGCCGCCTCGGCCGGCGCGGAGTACTTCGTGATCGACGCCGGCTGGTACGACGACAGCGACGGCTGGTGGGACAGCGTCGGCGCCTGGGAACCGTCCGTCACCCGCTTTCCCGGACCGCGCGGCATTCAGGAAGTCCTGGACCGGATCCGGGAGCGTGGCATGGTCCCCGGGCTGTGGCTCGAACCCGAGGTGGTCGGCGTCCGGAGCCCCGTCGCCAAGTCCCTGCCCGACGAGGCGTTCTTCCGCCGCGACGGGGTGCGCGTCACCGAAACCGGCCGTCACCACCTGGACCTGCGCCATCCGGCCGCCCGTGCCCATCTCGACGAGGTGGTGGACCGCCTCGTCGGCGAGTACGGCGTCGGCTACCTCAAGCTCGACTACAACGTCGACGCCGGCAGCGGCACGAGCAGCCACCCCGGCGAGACACCGGGAGCGGGGCTGCTGGGCCACAATCGGGCCCACCTCGACTGGCTGGACGGTGTGCTTGACCGCCACCCCCGGCTGGTGCTGGAGAACTGCGCCTCCGGCGGCATGCGATCGGACCACGCACTGCTGTCCCGCTTGCAGCT
>NZ_KK037166.1:842445-844863 GCF_000568255.1 Kutzneria sp. 744 | reverse complement strand
GGCGGCGGCACCCCGGGCTGGCACGTGCTCGGCCGGGAGACCTTCCTCGCGCCGGTGACGTGGACGGACGGCTGGCCGGTCGTCGGCGACCTGGTGTCCGGGCCGGAGGTCACCGGTTCGCACCGGGACGACTTCGAGCACGGCGAGTTGTCGCCGTGCTGGATCTCGCTGCGCGACCGTCCCGTCGAACACTGCACCACCATGCAACGGCCGGGCTGGCTGACCCTGCGTGCACGCGGCGTCTCCCTCAACAAGCCGGACGTGGTGTTCGTCGGCCGCCGCCAGCAACACCTGGCCTGCCAGGCCCGCGCCCTGGTCGACGTCTCGACCGGACGCGGCGGACTGGCCGTCCGGCTCGACGAGGAACACCACTACGAGATCGAGGCCGCCACCGGCGAAGTGCGGGTCATCGCCCGCATCGGGCCGTTGAGAAGCATTGTGGCGTCCCAACCCCTGCCCGCGGGTCCGGTGGTTCTGGCCATCGAGATCGCGCCCCGGGCCGCGCGGGACGCACGCACCGGACCCGACACGATCCGCCTCGGCGCGGAGTCCGACGGGGTTCTCACCGCGCTGGCCGAACTCGACGGCAAGTACCTGTCGACCGAGGTCGCCGGCGGCTTCACCGGCCGGGTGCTCGGCATGTACGCGGCGGCCGGCACCGTCCACTTCGACTGGTTCGACTACGACTTCTGAGAAGGGGAACCCCATGCCGAAGACACCACGCTTGTTACGAATGTCGGTCAGCGTCCTGCTGGCGCTGGCCGCCGCCGGCCTCACGGCCGGCACGAGCGCGGCCTCGCCGCCGGCGGCGCAGTCGGCGCCCGCGGATCCGATGAAGGCCGTGGCGGCCATGCAGCCCGGCTGGAACCTGGGCAACACCCTGGACGCCATTCCGGACGAGACGTCCTGGGGCAACCCGCTCGCCACCAAGGCCCTGTTCGACACGATCCGGGCGCAGGGCTTCCACAGCGTCCGGATCCCGGTGACCTGGAGCGGCCACGCCTCGGCGACCGCGCCGTACACGATCGACCCGAAGTTCCTGGGCCGGGTCAAGCAGGTCGTCGACTGGGCGCTGGCCGACGGCCTCTACGTCGAGATCAACGTCCACCACGACTCGTGGCAGTGGATCGCCGACATGACCACCCAGCACGACCAGGTGCTGGCCCGCTTCGACGCGACCTGGCAGCAGATCACCGCCGAGTTCCGGGACGAGTCGAGCAGGCTGCTGTTCGAGAGCGTCAACGAGCCGCAGTTCAACAACGCCACCGACGCGCAGAAGACGCAGTTCATGAACGAGCTGAACACCTCGTTCCACACCATCGTCCGCCAGTCCGGCGGCAACAACGCCACGCGCCTGCTCGTCCTGCCGACCCTGGGCTGCACGCCGGACCAGAAGCTCATGGACGACCTGGCCGCCACCATCAGCTCGCTGCACGACCGTTACCTGGTCGCCACCGTGCACTACTACGGCTACTGGCCGTTCAGCGTGAACATCGCCGGCGGCACCACGTTCGACGCCCAGGTCAAGAAGGACATGACCGACGCGTTCGCCCGGATGCACGACACGTTCGTGGCCAAGGGCATTCCGGTCTACCTCGGCGAGTACGGCCTGCTCAGCGAGCCGACCACCGACACGGTCGAGCGGGGCGAGATGCTCAAGTACTACGAGGAACTCGGCTACCAGGCGCGGCTGGCCGGGGTCACGAGCGAGCTGTGGGACGACGCCAACTTCCTCAACCGCGACACCTTGCAGTGGCGGGACCCCGCCCTGGTCGCACAGATCAGGTCGAGCTGGTGCACGCGCTCCGCCACCGCCTCCTCGGACCTGGTCTTCGTGCCGAAGTCGAGCCCGATCGGCGACGAGAAGTTGACACTGAACCTCAACGGCACGACCTTCCGCGGCCTGTGGCAGGGCAACACCCGTCTGGTCGAGCGCCGGGACTACACGGTCTCCGGCGACCAGCTCACGCTCACGGCCGCCGGGCTGACGCGGTTGGTCGGCAACCGGGCGTACGGGGTGAACGCGACGATCGAGGCTCGGTTCTCCGCCGGGCTTCCGTGGCAGCTCAAGGTGATCACGAACGACCCGCCTGCGCTGTCCGCCGCCACCGGCACGACGAGCTCCTTCACCGTGCCCACTCAGTTCCGCGGTGACGTGCTGGCCACCATGGAGGCCAAGTACGCCGACGGCACCAACGCCGGCCCCGCCAACTGGACCTCCTACCAGCAGTTCAACAGCGCCTTCGCACCCCACTACGCCGACAACGGCATTGTTCTCACCGCCGACTTCTTCAAGGCGGTCAACGACAACGCGCCGGTGACGCTGACCTTCCACTTCTGGAGCGGCGCCACCGTCACGTACCACGTGACGAAGTCGGGCAGCGCGGTGACCGGCTCCTCGTCCTGATGACCCGGCGG
>NZ_KK037166.1:810110-842345 GCF_000568255.1 Kutzneria sp. 744 | reverse complement strand
ACCGACCTGGACCTGATGGCGGCGGCGAGGTTCACCGGGAGCCGGGTCGGCGAGTCCGTATGGTCCACCTGGGAACCGGAGAACGGGCGGTTCGAGCTCGACTGGCTGGAGCCGGTGCTCGACGGCGCCCACGAGCGGGGCATCGCGGTCGTGCTGGGCACGCCGACGTACGCGGTGCCGCCCTGGCTTTCCCGGCAGTGCCCGGAGATCGCCGCCGAGCACGCCACCGGGCAGCGCATCGGCTGGGGCGCCCGCCAGGAGGTCGACTTCTCCCACCCGGCGTTCCGCTTCCACGCCGAGCGGGTGACCCGGGCGATCCTCGGCCGCTACGCCGGGCACGAAGCGGTGATCGGCTTCCAGGTCGACAACGAGCCGGGACTGCGCCTGCCGCACAACCACGGCGTGTTCCAGCGTTTCGTGGACCACCTGCGGGCCGTGTACGGCGACGTCGAGACCCTCAACCGCGAATGGGGCCTGGTCTACTGGTCGCACCGGCTGTCCACCTGGGCCGACCTGTGGACCCCGGACGGCAACGCCCAGCCGCAGTACGACGTGGCCTGGCGGGCGTTCCTGGCCCGCCAGACCACCGAGTTCGTGGCCTGGCAGGCGGACATCGTCCGGGAGCACGCCCGCCCCGAGCAGTTCGTCACCACATGCATCGCCTACGGGCACCCGGCGCTGGCCGACGACGAGCTGACCGACAGCCTGGACGTGACCGCCGGAAACCCCTACTACGACATGCAGGACGGCCTCGAACTGCCCGATCCCACCGGCGGCCGCGAACACCAGTGGCTGTCGACCGGGGTGTGGGCGCTGGTCCGCAGCGCCGACCGGATCTTCTCCTCCCGGCAGGAGCCGTTCCTGGTCACCGAGACCAACGCCCAGGCGATCAGCTCGCCGTGGGACAACCGGCCCGGCTACGACGGCCAATGGCGGCAGGCGGCCTGGGCGCTGGTCGCCCGCGGGGCGCGGATGATCGAGTACTGGCACTGGCACACACTGCACTTCGGCACCGAGACGTTCTGGGGCGGGGTCCTGCCGCACAGCGGCCGCCCGGGCCGCGTCTACGCCGAGATCGCCCGCCTCGGCGCGGAGTTCGACACGGCCGGCGCGTTGGTCGCCGGCATCCGGCCGGATGCCGACATCGCGATGGTCTACTCGGCGCCGAGCAAGTGGCTGATGCAGAAGTACCCGCCGCTGGGCAAGCCCGACGGCGGCCCGGATCCCGCCGCATACGACCGTATCTTCGACTCGTTCTACCGCGGCGCGTTCGACGCAGGCCGCCAGGTGCGGATCTACCACGCCCGCCAGCTCGGCGAGATTCCGCCCGACCTGGCCGCGCGCCGCCATCCGGTGCTGATCGCGGCCGGCCTGTACCTCGCCGACGACGCCATGCTCGACTGGCTGGTGACCTACGCGGCCGCCGGCGGCCACCTGGTTCTGGCCACGCACCGGTTACGCCGATCACGAGGCACGGTCCCTCTTGAGTCGCGGTTGGCCGAGGCCGCGGGCGCCTGGTACGACGAGTTCAGCAACCTCGCCGCCGACCTGCCGGTCCGGGCGGCGCCCGGTAGTCCGCTCAAGGCGCCGGCCGATGCCACCGCGACCCGCTGGGTGGACGGTCTGACCGTCGACGGGGCCGAAGTGCTGGCCGAGTACGACCATCCGCACTTCGGCCGCTGGCCCGCGGCCACCACCCACCGTCACGAAGCCGGCCGGATCACCTGCGTCGGCACCGTGCCCGGACCCGGCCTGGCCCGGGCGTTGGCCGCCTGGCTGGCACCGGAACCGGTCAGCGGCTGGTGGGAGCGGCCCGAGTCCGTGACCGTGATGACGGGGACCGGCACGGACGGCCGGCGCGTGCATGTGGTGCACAACTGGAGCTGGCAGCCCGTCCAGGCTCAGGCCCCGACCAGCCTGACGGACGTGCTGGACGGCAGTTGGGTGCCCAGCGGCGCCGTGGTGCGGCTGGGGGCCTGGGACGTGCGGATCTTCGTGGCCACCTGAGCGCCGTCACGCCGAGGCGCGCAGCACCAGTTCCGTGTCGAGCACGATCCGTCGGGGCGCGGACGGCCCGTCGACGATGAGGCCGAGCAGCTCGCGGGTCATCCGTGCGCCCATCTCCTCGACCGGCTGGCGGACGGTGGTCAGCGGGGGATCGGTGTGCCGGCCGATGGGCAGGTCGTCGAAGCCGATCACGGCGACGTCGTCGGGCACCCGCCGGCCGGCCCGGCGCAGGGCGCGCAGCACCCCGACGGCCATCAGGTCCGACGCGGTGAAGATGGCGTCCACGTCCGGCCGGCGTTCCAGCAGCCGGGCCGTCGCGTGCTCGCCGGAGGCCTGGCCGAAGTCGCCGAAGAACACCAGGCCGTGGTCGGAGCGCTCCGCGTCGACCATGACGCGGCGGTAGCCGGCCAGCCGGTCCAGTCCCACGGTCATGTCCCGCGGCCCCGCCACCGTCGCGATCAGCGAGCGCCCGCTGTCGACGAGGTGTCGAACGGCCCGCGCCGCCCCACCGAAGTTGTCCGCGTCGACGTAGGAGAACTGGTCGTCCTCGCGGCCGTGCACCGGCCGGCCGCCGATGACCACGGGGACGTCGATCCGGTCCATGTCCAGCGGGCTGCGGCCGTGCATGCTGACGAACAGCGCGCCGTCGACATGACCGTTGCTCAGATAGTTCATCGCCGGTTCCTGACAGTCCCTTGTGGACGGAACCGGTAACAGCAGCAGTTGCATCCCGGCGGCGGACACCTCGCGGCTGACGCCGGCCACGATCCGGCCGAAGTAGGGATCGGAGAACAGCCGCAGGCCCTCCTCGCACACCACGAACGCGATCGACCGGGTGCGTGGCGCGCTGGCCGTGCGGGCGGCGCGCTGGCGTTCATAGCCCAGCGCGACCATCGCCGACTCGACCTGTTGCCGGGTCTCGGCCCGCACCCGTGGAAAACCGTTGAGCACACGGGACGCGGTCGCCGAGGAAACCCCGGCCGCCCGCGCCACATCCGCGAGCGTCGGGCGAGCAGGGCACGGCAGCACTGCGATCACGCTCCACCTCACAAGACGGCGTTGTCCAGCGGAGGACCTCACGTGACCTCAGTGTTACCGCAAACATTCGTTGTGGGCAAGGAAGGAACGTTCACTCATGACGTCGTGGGCGTGACCGCGGCACAGGCCGGTCCGCAGCCGTTGGCCGCCGTTCAGCGGTGTGTCGACAGGATCGACGACCCGGACCTCGCACTGCGTGCCCGGCGACGGCGACATGCCGGTCGGGGCGGTGAGCGTCGCTCCGCCATACCCGTCGGACACCCACGACCCGTTGCGGCAGAACGGTTGCCCCGGCCGGCCGGTTCGACGGTGTCGCGACCCTTACGGACCGTCGAGTTTGTCGAAGAAGAACTCGTGCTTGAGGAAGGAGGTCTCATGCTCCGCGCCGGGAAACGGGGGTATGAGCTGGGCCGCCTGGAACAGCCGCCACCCGTCCGCGAGGGCGGCCACGCCCGTCCGGTACGGCGGTTCGTCGCCGTCCCCGGTGGTGGGACGGGTCCGGCCGGTGCCGTCGTAGCGGGCCCAGCCGACGACCGGCGAGTCGAGGCTGGAGTTGTTCAGGTACAGGACGAGGACCTGTTGCCTCACGGGTGGCTCCTGTGCGTGGGTCGGTTGCTGATGCGGGTGGCCCAGTGGTCGACGTCGAACTCCGGGTCGGCGGTCAGCGCCCGCCACACCCGGATCCGGTTGTGGATCTCCAGCCGGCCGGACGCCTCCTCGTACCAGGGGAACCGCCTGCGCAGTTCCTCGTGGACCGCCGGGTCGGCCAGGTCGGCGGTGTCCCAGAGCCGAACCTGCGGCACGGTCGGATTGAGGCGGATCTTGTACATGTGGCGGACGGTGTCGCTGTCGTTGCGCCGTCCGCCGTGCCAGATCCCGTGGTGCAGCACCAGGACCGTGCCGGCCGGGCAGACGAGCCGGACCTGGCCGAGCAGGTTCTGGTAGCGGCCGGTGTCGGACTCGTTGGTACGGCGCAGATGGCTGCCGGGGACGAGCAGCGTGCCGCCCATGTCCTCGGTGACGTCCTGCGGGAAGTACATGAGCTGCACGTCGAAAGCATCGAATCGCAGGTCGATCAGGGCATCGGCGTGCAACGCCTGAGCGCTGCCCTCACGCGGCTGCCGGGTGTGCACGAAGTGGTGGTCCACGGTGGGTTCGGGCCCCACCAGGCTGTCCAGGGCGCCGGCGATCGCCGGCAGCTCGACCAGCCTGCGGGCGAAGCTGCCGACGGGGAACGCCGCGGACAGAGGAGTGCCGTACGGCACGGCCGGCAGCCCGGCGGCGAACACGCCGAGCGCCTCCGCGTTCATCTCCGGTGGCACGACCCCGTCCAGACGGAGGAAACCGTGCGTCACGAACCGCGCCACCTGGCCGGAGTCCAGCAGCTGTCGGGTGGTTGGCATGCCGCAACCCTAGGAAGCCGCGGCGCCGGCGTCGTGGGCCGGAATCCGCGACTACTGGTAGCTTTTCGCCATGGCCCCGTTCGTGGAGCTGGCGCTCGACCGGCCGCCGCAGGTGGTGAACGCGGGCGTCGGGGTGCACGGGTTCGTTGCCGCACACGAGGTGTTCCGGCTTCCCGAGCTCTGGCAGCTGCACGTGTACAACTACTCGGGCACGCTGGCGTTCGACGGCGACTCGCACCCCATCCGTCCCGGGCACGTCAGCCTCGTCCCGCCGGACACCGAGGTGCATTTCGACTACGACGGGCCGCGCTGCGAGCACCTGTACGCCCATTTCCGGTTGCCCGGCAACGACGACCGCCATCGACTGCCGGTGATGCAGAGCGCGGGCACCGAGATGACTGTGCTGCGTGGGCTGTTGCGGCACACGATCGCCGCGAACGACCGGTCGCCGGCCCGGGCCTCTGCCGAGCTGTGGACCGCGCTGTGGCGCACCACGGGGCTGCCGGGCGCCGAACGCGGCCCCGGCCACCCGGCCCTGCGCGCCGCGCTGGCCCACATCGAGGAGAATCTGGCCGCGCCGTTGAGCGTCCCGGCGATCGCCGCCGTTGCCGGCGTCTCGCACAGCCACCTCACCCGGCTGTTCCGCGACGGCACCGGACGCACCGTGGTGGGCCACATCCGGCGGCGCCGGGTGGAGCGGGCCCCAAGCCCCAACATCCGTGAACTGGAAAGTCTGGGAACCTTATGCCGCTAACGGCGGCGGAGAGGAGACATCGCTTGCCCCCAAATTTAACCTTTCTCCTCCCTTCCATTACAAAAGGCGACGGACTTTTCGCACGCCTGGAATCCTTGTACCAGACTCCCCATGTGGGTCGGGACTTTACTTATGTTCTAGGCATAGATATGCGACGCTACTAATATTTCGCGACGAGCCGACTTGCCATTAAACTACACGCTTATCGTATTCGCGGCCGGCTAGCCGAACACGCGGCGTTGGATCTCGCGGCGGTAGTCCTCAAGCGTGTTGTCGATGTGCAGCGCGGCCGCCTGCGCGGCGGCCTCCGGCGCGCCGTCCCTGATCGCCTGGTAGATGGCGGCGTGCTCGGCGACGGCGTCCTCGGCGTGCCCGCCGATGGTGCCGTTGAGCCCGATCACGCTGGACTGGTGCTGGAGCCGGCGCGCCTCGCGGACGGCGATGACCAGCAGCGGGTTGTGCGACGCGGTGGCGATCCCGACGTGGAACTCGTCGTCGCCCTGCTCGAACACCGCCGCCTGCCCGGTGAGATGGCCGTGGCGACAGGTCTCCACCGCGGCCTCGATGGCCCGCAGCTCGGTCGGGGTGGCCCGGGTGGCGGCCAGTCGGCTGGCCTCCATCTCCTGGATCCGCCGGAACTCGAAGAGCATGTAGACGTGGTCGAGGTCGGTCGGCAGGAAGAAGCCGCCCCAGCGGGCCGTGCCGAGCATGCCCTCGTCGTCGGCGACGTAGAGGCCGCGGCCCTTCTGCGCCCGCACCCGGCCGATCGCGGAGAGGATCTTGACGGCCTCGCGGACCACGGTGCGGCTGGTGCCCAGCCGGGCCGCGAGCTCGTTCTCGGTCGGCATCCGGTCGCCCGGCCGCAGCCGGAGGTCGGCGATCAGCTGCAGGATCTGCTCGGCCACGAGCTCGTAGCCGGGACGGTAGGCGGTCACCGCACGGTCGGTCCCGGCCTTCCCGACGGCTACCGGCTCCCCGGGCAGTGCGTCCACCGCGTACCTCCGTGGTCGTGGGCAAGAGGGCACCGCATGGCCGGTCCAGACCACCATGATGAGCGTACTCCACCACGACCGGCCGCCATATGTGTACGACTTATTTTGCGGCCACGCGGCCGACCTGAACGGCCTTCACCAGGGTGAACCTTGAAGCCTGCTGTGAATAGGTGGGCTCATGCTCTTGACGCGGGCCCTGATGAGGAGCCTAATCTGGGGCTTCTTCAGCCGGGCTCACCCGCCGCCCCGCCCGTCCGGTCGGGCGCCACACCGCCGTGGAGCAGCCATGATCCGAAGGATCCGGACAGTCGCCCTGTTAGCCGCCGGCGCCGCCCTCACACTGGCCGCCACCGCGTGCGGTGGCGCCGCCGACTCGACCGCAGGAGCCAAGGACGGCTTCACGCAGGCGCCGCAGTCCGACGGCCCGCTGACCGTGTGGGTGGACTCGACCCGGCTGCCCGCCGCCCAGCTGTACCAGAAGCAGCACCCCGCCGTGAAGATGGACATCGTCACCTACGACGGCGACGCCAACGGGTCGAACTACCTGCAGACCAAGGTGAGCCTGTTCAACCGCACCGGCAACGGCTGGCCCGACGTGGTGTTCAGCTCCCAGAACAACGAGGCGACCTGGGCGGTCACGGCCAAGTTCGCCGCCCCGCTCAACAAGGGCCTGCTGCCGCAGTCCCTCCTGGACGGCTGGGCCCGCAACGCGAACCAACCGTGCACTGTGGACGGCACGGTCTACTGCCTGCGCAACGACCTGGCGCAGACCGTGCTGTGGTACGACGCCACGCTGATGGCCCAGTGGGGTTACCAGGTCCCCACCACGTGGGAACAGTACGAGGCGCTGGGCAAGAAGGTCGCCGCCGAGCACCCGGGCTATCTGGTCGGCGCGGCCGGCGACACCTTCACGCCGGAGATCTACCTGTGGGCGAGCAAGTGCGGCGCCAACCACATCACCGGGCCGAAGGCGGTCACGGTGAACACCACCAGCCCCGCCTGCACGCGCATGGCCTCGTTGCTGGACAGCCTGATCGCGGCCAGGAGCATGTCGGCCGGCAGCGTCTTCTCCTCGGACTTCGACAAGAACGAGGCCGACAAGATCCTCATGATGCCCGGCCCGTCCTGGTACGGCGGCTCGCTGTTCCAGGGCACGTTCAAGACGCCGAAGGGCCGGATCGCGGTCGCGCCGATGCCGCAGTGGTCCGACGACCCGAGCCCGGCCGTCGGCAACGTCGGCGGCGGCACCTGGCTGCTGTCGGCGCACTCGGCGCATCTCAAGGCGGCCACCGACTTCCTGACCTGGGTCACCACCTCGGACGACTACCAGGGCAAGGTCGCCGTCGGCTACCCGGCCTACGCCCCGGCGGCGAAGACCTGGCTGGCCGCCCAGTCCGCCGCCGGCTACTACGCGAACGACGTCATCGGGCCGTTGCAGGCCGCGGCCGGCCAGGTGTGGCCGGACTGGGGCTACGGCCAGTTCAGCCAGGAGGCGATCTGGGCCGCCACCGTCACTCCCGGACTGACCGCCGGCAAGTCCCTCGTGTCGATGCTGCCCGCGTGGCAGCAGGCGATCGCCGACTACGCCCGCTCCGACGGCTACCAGGTGACCCGGTGACCACTGCCGCGTCGCGGCCGCGCCGGAGCCGGTCCGCGCCGGGTTTCGTCGCCGGCTACGTGATTCTGCTGGCGGCGTTCGGGGTCGTGCCCACGGTCTACGCGATCTACTACGCCTTCACCGACTCCGGCGGCGCGTTCGCGGGCCTGTCCAACTTCGCCGTCGCCGCGGCCGACTTCCGCTTCCTGCCGTCGATCGGCCACGTCGCCCTGTACCTGGTGTGCTGGCTGGCCGCCCTCGTCGTGTTCGTGGTCGGCCTGGCCCTGCTGCTGCACCGGCTCGGCGCGCGCGGCGTCGGCCGGGCGCTGCGCCTGCTGTACTACCTGCCCGGCGCGCTCGCGGGGGCGGCCAGCGTGCTGGTCTGGCTGTTCGTGCTGGATCCGGCGGTCAGCCCCGTCGGCTTTCTGCTGCGCGCCGTCGGTTATCAGACCTTCGGCCAGGTGATCGCGCCGGGCAACCTGCCGGTGCTGTTCGCCATGATCGCGTTCTGGACGGGCGCCGGCGGCTGGATCGTGGTGATGTACGGGGCGCTGAACACCATCTCCCCCGAGGTGCTGGAGGCGGCGCGGATCGACGGGGCGGGCGCCTGGCAGACCGCGCGACGCATCCAGATCCCGTTGCTGCGCAAGTGGATCGTGTACATGGTCATCCTCGCGTTCGCCGGCGGCACGCAGCTGTTCGTCGAGCCCCAGCTGCTCTCACAGGCCAGCGTCGGCGTGGCCGGGCGGGACTACTCGCCCAACCAGCTGTCCTACGACTTCGCCTTCCAGAACGACGATGTCAACACCGCGGCGGCGATCTCGGTCGAGCTGCTGGTCGTCGGGCTGGTGGTCGCCGCCGTCTTCGTGGTGCGGTCGGGGTTCTTCGATGCGGACTGAGAACCGACGGCCGATTCCGAACCCGCTCGCGGCGCTGGTGCTCCTGCTGTTCGCGGTCTTCTTCGTGCTGCCGGTGATCTGGCTGGTGCTGGCGGCCACGAAGACCGACGACCAGCTCGTGCACGGCAACCCGCTGTCGTTCGGGTCGTGGCAGGCGCTGCGGGCCAACTGGGACGCGCTGACCGGCTACCAGAGCGGCGCGATCCTGGTGTGGCTGCGCAACTCCGCCGTGTACGCGTTCCTGGCGCTGGCGATCACCCTGTGCGTGGCCATCCCGGCCGGCTACGCCCTGGCGGTGACCGAGTTCCGCGGCCGGCGCACGCTGCTGGTCGCCACGCTGGTGGTCATGCTGATGCCCAACGCGACCCTGGTCGTGCCGCTGTTCCTCGAAGTCAACGCGGTGCACCTGATCGGCTCGATGTGGTCGATCATCCTGCCGTACTCGTTCTATCCCTTCGGGGTGTACCTGGCCTACATCTACTTCGGCGCCGCGTTGCCCCGGGAGCTGCTGGACGCGGCCGAACTCGACGGCTGCTCGGCGTTCGCGGCCTTCCGGCACATCGCCCTGCCGCTGGCCGCCCCGGTCGTGGCGCTGGTCGGCTTCTTCAGCTTCGTGGCGAACTGGACGAACTACTTCCTGCCGTACGTGCTGCTGCCCGGCAGCGACCAGGTCCCGGTCCAGGTCGGCCTGGGCACGTTGTTGGACAACGTGCCGCAGTTCAACCCGACGGCCGGCGAGCTCGCGGTGCAGCGGCCCGAGGTGGCGCTGGCCACCTTGCTGGCGATCACCCCGGTGCTGCTGGTCTTCCTGTTCTCCCAACGTTTCCTGGTGGCGGGCCTGCTCGCCGGCGCGACGAAGGACTGACCTCATGCATCCCGTGATCACCGCTTCGGTGCCGCTGCTCGAACCGCCCGGCTGGGCGGTCGCCCAGCGGGGCCTGTTCGACCTGCTCGACCAGGCGTGGCGGCAGTTCGCCCGCGACTTCACCGGGCCGGACGGCGGCCTGGCCTACCGGGACCGGCTCACCTCCCGGGACGGCGTGGACGACTTCTACGAGTCCTTCTTCAACTGGCCGCAGCTCTACCTGCTCGGCGGAGCCGACGACCTGCTGGCCGAGTCCGAACGCCACTGGCACGGCGTGACCCGGCAGCTCACCGAGCTCGGCATGCTCAAGGACGAGTACGAACGCGGATACGACTGGTTCCACCAGGGCGAAAGCCTGCTGCTGCTCTACTTCCTGTGCATGGCCGCGCCCGACCGGTGGCAGCGGCGCGCGCTGCGCTTCGCCGACCTGTACGTCGACCCGGCCCACGGCAACTACGATCCGAAACACCGCATCATCACGCGCCCGCACAACGGATCCGACGCCGAACGGGGCGGCCTGTTCGACGGAGCCTCGTATCCGTGGCTGCCGCAGGAAGCGGCGACGTACGGCTTTCCGCTCAGCTGGCTGCTGCCGCCGGGCGCCGACGAGCCGCCGCGCGACCAGGATCCGAGGCTCGGCCGCGAAATGGCCGAGCGGCTGGGCGTCGGCGACACAGCGGTCAACCTGGCCGCGACCGGGCTCGTGCACAACGCCCTGCTCCTGTCGGGAGAACGGAAGTACCGCGAGTGGATCGCGGAGTACGTCGGCGCCTGGCGGGAGCGCGCCGCGGCCAACGGCGGCGTGCTGCCCGACAACGTCGCACCGGACGGCACGGTCGGCGGGTTGCTGGAGGGCCGCTGGTACGGCGGTCACTACGGCTGGTCCTGGCCGCACGGCTGGTACAGCGTCGGGCAGGCCGCGGTCGTCGCCGCTGTCGCCGCTGTCGCCGCGACCGGTGACGAGACCCACCTGGACCTCGTGCGGCCGGCGTTGGACGCGATCATCGCCAACGGCAAGACGATCGCCTTCACCGAGTCGGACTCCAGCCTGCGTTCCAGGTGGACGGTCCAGCTGGGCGACGAGGTCAGCACGCCAACGCTGCACGTGCCCTTCCGTCACGACGACCGAGGCTGGTTCGACCACAACCCGATGCTGATGGCCGTGCCCACCGCGCTGTGGCACCACAGCGCGAGCGACGCCGACCGCTGGCGGCTGTTGCGGCTGCGTGCGGCCAGCGGCCACGACTGGTGTGCGGTGCGCTCGTTCCGGGGCAAGGAGGAGGCGGGGCACGAAGAACCCTGGCTGGCCTACCTCGGCGGCGACAATCCCGACTACCCGGAACGGATCCTGGCCGCCGCGCAGGCGCAGGTGCGCCACCGGCTGGCGCGGATGGCGCGGCACAAGGACCGGGACGTGCCGGAGGCGGACATCCACCTGTGGCAGCAGTCCAATCCCGTCGTCACCGAGGCGCTGGTGCAGCTGACGTGGGGCGCGCCCCAGGTGATCTACAACGGCGGCCTGCCCCAGGCCCGGCTGCGTTACTACGACGCCGATGCGCGTCGCCCAGGCCTGCCGCCCGGGGTCGCGGCGCTGGTCTCCGGCATCGAGCCGGACGCGACCGTCGTCGAGCTGGTCAATCTCGACGCGCAGCAGCAGCGCACGGTGATCGTGCAGGCCGGCGCGTTCGCCGAGCACACCATTCGCCGGGTGCGCCACACCGTGTGCCGGGACGAGGCGTGGATCGGCGGCCTCTACGACTACGGGCACGGCCGGCCACAGGTCACCGAGGAGTCGATGGTCGTCGACGGCCCATGGCTGGCCGTCGAACTGCCGGCCTCCACCCGTGTCCGCCTGACCCTCGCGCTCACGTTGCGCGGCAACACCCCCAGCTATCGGACACCGTTCGACGAGTACGCCGAAGGCCGGGCGCGGTGAAATTTTCACGGAAGACGGGTGTCGTCGCACGCCTTTGACCTGCTGTCTTGGACCGGTGGGAAACCCGGGGCCACAACGCCGAGCATGTGTCGGACCGCACTTGGAACGATGTGCCCGACACATTCCCCGTCCGGCCGACCGGCGGGCGATTTCCCATGGTGACAAGGAGGCTGGGGATGCGACGACACCACATATCGGCACGGGACCCCGGGTGGCGGCGATTGGTCAGGCTCGTCCTGGCGGCGCTGACGGCGATGGTCGGGCTGGTCATCCTCACGCCGGCGGCCACGGCCATGGCGGCCACCACGCCGGCCCCGCACGCCGACGGCAATCCTTACCAGCGCGGCCCCGATCCGACCATCGGCATGATCGAGGCCAACCGCGGCCCGTTCGCCACCGCGTCGGTGAGCGTGTCACCGGGCAACGGGTTCAACGGCGGGATGATCTACTACCCGACGGACACCAGCCTGGGCACCTGGGGCGCGCTGGCGATCGTGCCCGGCTACACCGCGCTGTTCGCCAACGAGGAAGCCTGGATGGGCCCATGGCTCGCGTCCTTCGGCTTCGTGGTGATCGGCGTCGAGACCAACAGCCGGACCGACTACGACACCGCACGGGGCACCCAGCTGCTGGCCGCGCTGGACTATCTGACGACCAAGAGCCCCGTGCGCGACCGTGTCGACCCGAATCGGCTGTCGGTGCTCGGCCACTCCATGGGCGGCGGTGGGGTCGTCTACGCCACCGAGCACCGCCCGTCGCTCAAGGCCGCCGTCGCGCTCGCGCCGTTCTCCCCGTCCCAGAACCTGTCGACCGACACGGTGCCGACCATGGTGATCGGCGGGCAGAACGACACCGTGGTCACGCCGTCCTACGTCGACAGCCTCTACGCCACCATGCCGGCCAGCACGCCGAGCGACTTCGTGCAGATCGCCGGGGCCGACCACGTCTACTACACGCACCCCAACAACATCGAGATGAAGGTCCTGATCCCGTGGCTCAAGACCTTCGTGGACAACGACACCCGCTACACCCAGTTCCTCTGCCCGACGCTGCCCGATCCCGGCACCATCTCGGCGTACCGGCCCAAGTGCCCGTACGTGCCCGGCGGAGGGACGACGCCGCCCCCGGCCAACACGGGACCCCTGCACGCCGTGGGCGCCAGCAAGTGCCTGAACGCGGGATCCTCGGGCAGTCAGGCGCAGATCCAGGACTGCACCGGTGGCGCGAGCCAGGCCTGGACCCACACCGACGCCAACCAGCTCAGCGTGACCAGTGGCTCGCAGCTGTGCCTGGACGCCTACGGGCAGGGCACGAGTCCTGGCACCAGGGTGATCACCTGGGCCTGTAACGGCCAGGTCAACCAGCAGTGGCGCCTCAACGCCGACGGCAGCGTGACGGGCGTCCAGTCCGGGCTGTGTCTTGATGTCAGCGCCGGCGCCACCAGCAACGGCGCACTGGTCCAACTGTGGACCTGCAACGGACAATCCAACCAGCAATGGCGGCTCGGCTGAGCGCGTCGCAAGGGAGCGACTTGGCATGAGACTGACAACCCTGCTCACGGCGGTGGTGGCGATGGCCATGTGCGCCGCCACGGCGGTGATCGCGCCGCAGGCGTCGGCGGCGACGCTGACCCAGGTCACCAACTTCGGCAACAACCCGTCCAACCTCAAGATGTACGAGTACGTGCCCGACAACGTCCAGGCGCACCCGGCGATCCTGCTCGCGCTGCACGGCTGCCAGGGGTCGGGCCCGTACCTCTACTCGAGCACCCAGTTCGCGTCCCTCGCCGACCAGTACGGCTTCGTCGTCATCTACCCGTCGGTGACCCGCAGCTACGACTGCTGGGACGTGTCCTCGCCGAGTTCGTTGACCCACAACGGGAACAACGACCCGGCCGGCCTGGTGTCCATGATCCAGTACGTCGAGCAGCACAACGGCGCCGACGCCGGCCGGGTCTACGTGACCGGCGAGTCCTCCGGCGCGATGATGACCAACGTCATGCTCGGCGACTACCCGGACGTGTTCAAGGCCGGCGCCGCTTTCATGGGCGTGCCCTTCGGCTGTTTCGCCACGACCGACGGCTCACAATGGAACGCCCAGTGCGCTCAGGGCCAGTTGACCAAGACCCCGCAACAGTGGGGTGACCTGGTGCGTGGGGCGTACCCGGGCTACAGCGGGTCGCGGCCGCGGATGCAGTTGTGGCACGGTACTGCGGACACCACGCTCTACTACCACAACTTCGGTGAAGAGATCAAGCAGTGGACCAACGTCTTCGGGCTGAGTCAGACGCCGACCTCCACCGACGCCCCGCAGTCCGGGTGGACTCGCACCCGCTACGCGGACAGCGGTGGGAACGTCGACGTCGAGGCATACAGCATCGCCGGCGTCGGACACGCCCTGCCACAGAACGGGATGGCGGCCTACGCGATCCACTTCTTGGGGTTGGACGGCGGCGGCGGTGGCCAGACGGCCGGCGAACTGCGCGCGGTGGGCGCGGGCAAGTGCCTGGACGGCTCGACCTCGGCCGGCACCCAGGTGCAGATCCAGGTCTGCTCGGGCGCGGCCAGCCAGCGCTGGACGCGTAACGGGCTCGCGATCCAGTCCGGCGGCTCGACGATGTGCCTGGACGCCTACGGCAACGGGACCGCGACCGGAACCAAGGTCGTGCTCTGGTCGTGCAACGGGCAGGCCAACCAGCAGTGGACGGTCAATGCCAACGGCACCATCACCGGCGTCCAGTCGGGACTGTGCCTCGACGTCTCCGGGCGCTCCACGGCCAGCGGCGCGCTCGTCCAGCTGTGGTCGTGCAACGGCGGTTCCAACCAGCAGTGGACCCTCAGTGGCAGTGGATTCGGTGGCGGTCGACCTTCAGCGGCACACCTTGGACGCAGGACGTCAGCCACGGCGATCTGATCCGCAGCGGCGGGGCCTGGTGACCCAGACCAACTCCACCTGCTGACCACCCCGCACACAAAGGACCGGGCACGGCACGCTTCGCGTGCCGTGCCCGGTTTCGGTCGCCAGGGGAGGACCGCCCGGAGCTCCCGGGGCGACCGGTCAGGGGATCAGCCGAGGGCCCACTTCTGGCTCGGCTGACCGTTGCAGGTGGACAGTTGGACCAGCGCGCCGTTGCCGGTGCCGGAGTTGGTCACGTCGAGGCAGAGCCCGGATTGGACGCCCTTGACGGTGCCGTCGGCGTTGACCGTCCACTGTTGGTTGTTCTGTCCGTTGCAGTTCCAGATGATCGCCTTGGTGCCGGGGCTGGTGCCCTGGGCGTTGGCGTCCAGGCAGCGCATCGTGTCGCCGGAGTAGATGGTCAGCTCACCGGCGGGCGTACGCGTCCAGGTCTGGTTGGCGCCGCTGTTGCAGTCCCAGATCTGGACCTGCGTTCCCGGCGTCGTGGTGTTGTTGTTGACGTCGAGGCAGCGGCTCGACGCGGTGTTGCGCAACGCGCCGGTGGCCCCGCCACTGCCGCTGGTGTAGCCGGCGGCGGCGATGTCGGCCTGCACCGCGTTTTCCGTGGCGTCAGAGGGAAAGCCCGAGACCACTGCGCCTTCGAAGAACTCGCCGACGCCGCCGTTGCTGTTGTCGCCGCCGGTGCCGAGCAGGATCGAGGCCTCGGTCTTCATCGGCGAGTAGCCCTTGGGCAGCGCGCCCGAGTACGGCGTGGTCAGTCCGCCTGTGGTGGCGTTGCCGTACTTGAGGGTGAAGTTGCTGGTGCCGTTGTTCTTCTCCCACGCGCTGACGAACGGGAAGTGCACCCCGGGGTTGTTCGGGTCCTTGTTGGAGCCGGTTCCGGTGTGGTACATGCCGTTCTCCAGGTCGGCCTCGACCCACGGGCCGCTGCCGACGCAGCTGCCGAACCAGCACGCGGTGCCCCACTCGATGGCGTTCATGGTGGCGTTGCCGGTGTCGTTGTGCGAGGTCTCGCCGCTGCCGTAGTCGAAGCAGCACTGGCCGTTGACGTAGTTCGACGACGTCACCATGTAGACGCCCTCGGGGTGGGAGCCGGTCGGCGCGTTCTTGGCGACGTCGATCCGGTACCCGGTGCCGGGCGTGTTCTTGATGCCGTACGCCGGATGGCCGCCCACGGTGACCGGCAGCGCCATCGCGTTGGCCCCGATGTCCGAGCCGTTGGGGCCGGGGCCGTGCCAGAAGCCGCCCCAGGAGATGGGCAGGTCGTTGTGGTTGGTGCTCTGGTCGTAGATCTTCGTGATGGTGCAGGAGGTGCTGGCGCAGAAGGTGACTTGCGGCGCGGAGTCGGCGACGCCGCCGGCCGCCAGCACGCCGATGTCGAGGGTCTTCTTGTCGGAGTTGCGCTGGATCTGGTACAGCGGGCCGTTGTAGGCCGCGAACAACGCCCGGGTGGTGCTGTGTGCCGCGACGCACGGCGTGCCGCCGGTCGCGTAGATGTCACAGGCCAGGCTGGTGGCAGCCTGGGCCGGGGCGGGTGTGGTGGTGTTGGTCGCGAACAGTGCGCCCAGCACGAGCGCGGCGGCCAGGCCGGCCCGTAGGAGCAGCTTGCTTCCCATGTGTCTCCCTGGTCAGACGGCGGTGATGGTCCACTGGTTGTTGGTGCTGTTGTTCGGAGCCCACAGAACGACGGGGTCGCCGACGGTGCGATCGCCCGCGCCGTCCAGGGCGGTGCCGGTGCCGCGGTTGATGATCTGGTAAAGGCCGTTGCCCATGCTGTTGAGCCGCCACTGCTGGTTGTTGCCGCCGTTCCACGACGACTGGACGGGGGTGGCGCCGTTGGCCGTGTTGCCGCCGCTGTCGATGACCAGGCCGTCGGTGCGGTTGACGATGCGGTAGTAGCCGCCGCCGGCGTCGACCAGCTGCCACTGGAGGTTGTTGCTGCCGTCCCAGTTCCACTGCTTGACCCGGGAGCCGGCGGCGACGCTGCCGCCGCCGTCCAGCACCAGACCGGTGGTGCCGTTGGCGATCCGCGCCCAGGCGGTGGGCAGCGGGCCCGAGCCGGGCGTGGGGATCTGGCCGGTGAAGGTCAGCTTGACCACGTAGGCCAGCGCGTCGAACGGGGGATTGGACGAGGGCATGGTGAGGTGCAGCCCGCCGCCGTCCTGGGTGCGGGTCGGCAGGTCGACGTACGTGCCGGCGGTGGGGCCGAGCAACTGTGCGGATTTCAGGTTGGCCAGGCTGACCTGGTTGGAGCCCAGGCTGGTGATGGTGAGGGTGCTGCCCTGCCAACCCAGGACCGTGGCGTACAGGACGGTGTTGTCCTTGCTGCGGGTGAACCGGATGTCCCGGTTCGTGCCCTCCTTCGGGCCGCTGCCGCCCATCTGCGTCGGGCCCTCGCCGTAGACGGTCCAGGCCCGGGTGGCGTAGATCGACTCGCCGAAGCGCTTGAGGTGGTCCCCGATGCTGAGCAGGATCGTCCGCTGCTGGTCGGGAATGGTGCCGTCGGCCATCGGGGCGATGTTGAGCTGGAGGTTGCCGTTCTTGCAGACCCGGTCGACCAGCGAGTGCAGCAGCGACTTCGCCGAGTAGTAGCTCAGGCCGACGGTGTAGCACCAGCTGGTGGGGGAGATGCTGTCGTCGGTCTGCCAGTACGGGAACTGCAGGCTGGTCGGGCCGCCGCGTTCGAAGTCGTAGACCTCGCCCTTGTTGTCCAGGCCGTCCTTGTAGGTGGCGACCACGTCCCGGTTCCAGGCCACCGCCTGGTTGTAGTAGTGGGCGAGGAAGGCCAGCCGCCTCGACTCGTCCACCAGGCCCAGGTCGAAGTCCTGGTAGACGAGGTCGGGCTGGTAGCCGTCGATGACCTCCTGGAGCTTGTCGTACCACAGCTGGTTCTCGGCGGCCGAGCCGTTCTGGCCGAACAGCCGGCGCAGCGACTCGGTCGACTGGTACGGCACGTACTGGTAGTAGCCGTTGAAGTGGTAGGCGTGATGCAGGGCCGCCACCAGCTTCAGCCCCTGGCCGCGGATCGCGTCGGCGTGCAACCGCAGCAGATCGAGCTTGGGACCGGTCTTGACCGAGTTCCACTCGTTGACGCCGCTGTTCCACATCGAGTAGCCGTCGTGGTGCTCGGCGACCGGCCCGGCGAACTTCGCGCCGGCGGCCGCGAACAGCTTTGCCCACGAGTCGGGGTCGAAGTTGCCGCCCGCCGAGGCCAGCTTCGGCGCGAACTGCACCCGGTTGCCGGCCTTGTCCGAGGCGCCGAGGATGAAGTTCTGGTACGGCCACACCGACGGGTCGCCGTACACGGCCTTGTGGTGGTTGTTCTCGGCCGACCCGTTGTTGTACATGTTGCGCGGGTACCACTCGTTGCCGAACGCGGGGACGCTGAACACGCCCCAGTGGTAGTAGATGCCGAACTTGGCGTCCTGGTACCACTCCGGCGCGGGCGGGTGCTGGTCGACGGACGCCCAGGTCGGGCTGTAGCTGGTGGGTCCGGCGGTGGCCCAGACGATGCCGGGGCGCACCAGGCCGCCGGCCGCGGCGATGCCGGTGAACCCGGCGACGCTCAGCAGCGTGCGCCGGCTGAACCGGCGGGAGGACAAGGACATGGTGGAACCTTTCAGCCGAGCGTCCACTGTTGGTTGCTGCCGTGGTTGCACGTCCAGAGCTGGACCTTGGCGCCGTTGGCGGTCGAGGCGCCGCTCACGTCCAGGCACAGCCCGGACTGGACGCCGGTGGCCGTGCCGTCGTCGTTGAAGTGCCACTGCTGGTTCGTCGCGCTGCCGCAGGGTTGGATCGCGACCGGCGTGCCGGCAGTGGTGTTGGCCGCGGTCATGCACATCGTGCTGCTGCCGCTGTAGACGGTCAGCTGCCCGCTCGCGGTCCGGGTCCACGCCTGGTTGGCGCCGCCGTTGCAGTCCCAGATCTGCAGCTGGGTGCCCGGCGTCGTGCTCATGTTGTTGACGTCCAGGCACTTGCCGGCGCCGACCGCGTGCATCGGCCCGGTCGAGCCGCTGCTGGCGCCGCCGCCCAACCCGGCCGCGACGATGTTGGCCTGCACCGCGTTCTCCGTCGCGTCGGACGGGTAGCCGGCCACCATCGCGCCCTCGTAGAAGGTGCCCGCGCTCAGGTTGGCCCCGCCGCCGGGCTTGCAGCAGTCGCCGCCACTGCCCAGCACGATGGCGCCCTGCTTCTTCATCGGGCTGTAGCCGGGCGGCAGCGAGCCGTCCCAGAGGGTCGTCAGGCTGCCGGCCTGCGCGTTGGCCCCCTTGAGCGCGAAGCGGGAGGTGCCGTTGTTCTTCAGCATCGCCGTGACGTACTTGTTGGTGAAGGCGCGCTGGTTGGGGTTCCACTGCTGGCTTCCGCCGGGGTAGAGCCCCCATTCGAGGTCGGCCTGGACCCACGGGCCGCTTCCGGTGCAGCCGCCGAACCAGCACGAGGTGCTGAAGTTGATGGCGTCCATCGCGCCCGCCGCGTCGGCCTTCCTGGTGGTTTCGCTGTTGCCGTAGTCGAAGCAGCAGCCGCCGTTGACATGCGTGCCGCTGGTGATCATGTACATGCCTTCGGGCGCGGTGCCGGTGGGAATTCCCGTGAGATGGCCGTCGCGCCAGTAGCTGTTCCCGGGGTTCGTGTGCAGCGCGTAGGCCTTGTCCCCGCCGACCGTCAGCGACTCGGCCGTCGCGTTCGTGGGGCTGCTCTGGTTCGAGCCGGGAACGGCGCTCGATCCCTGGTACCACATGTCGTTGCCGTGACTGGACTGGTCGTAGAGCACGGTGATGACGCAGGAGGTGCCGGCGCAGAACGAATCCTGCGCGGCGGCGTCCGCGACGCCGCCCGGCGTCAGGACCCCGATGTTCCTGGTGGTGTTGTCCGACGAACGCCGGACCTGGTAGAGGCTGCCGTTGTACGAGCCGTACAGCGCGCGCACGGTGCTGTGCGCGGCCACGCACGGCGTGCCGCCGGCGGCGTAGATGTCACAGGGGCCGGTGGCGGCCGCCGATGCCGGCGCCGACCACGTCACCGCGGCCGCCAGCAGGGCGAGCGCTATCGCGATTCGAGACCACATTGTCCACTCCCGTCAGCTGGTGGACCACTTCTGGGTGGGTTGGCCGTTGCAGGTCGACAGTTGGACCAGGGTGCCGTTGGCGGTGCCGGAGTTGGTCAGGTCGAGGCACAGTCCTGATTGGACACCCTTGATGGTGCCGTCGGAGTTGACGGTCCACTGCTGGTTCACCTGGCCGTTGCAGTTCCAGATGATGACCTTCGTGCCGGGCGTGGTGCCCTGCCCGTTGGCGTCGATGCAGCGCATGCTGTCGCCGCTGTAGACGGTCAGTGCCCCGGCGGCCGTGTGGGTCCAGGTCTGGTTGGTCCCGCTGTTGCAGTCCCAGATCTGGAGCTGGGTGCCGGCGGTGGTGCTGTTGTTGTTGACGTCGAGGCAGCGGTTGGCTCCGGTGTTGCGCACCGCGCCCGTCGTCGATCCGCCGCCGCCGCTGCCGCCGACTCCGGCGGCGGAGATCACCTGCTGCGCGCCCGACGGCCAGTTGGTGCCGCTCACCTGGACGTTCCCGCTCAGCACGTTGTTGTGCGGCGGCCCGGTGGCCACGTTGGTCGAGCCGCCGTTGTACCAGTTGGTCGAGAACGTGTTGTCGTTGGTGTTGTTGTTGCCGTTGGCGTTGGTGAACGCCCACACGCCGGAGTCCTGCACCACGTTGTTCGACAGGTTCACGTACCGCGAGCCCTCGTCCAGATAGAGCCCGACGGAGTGCTGGTTGTCGTAGACGTAGTTGTGGTCGAAGGAGCTGCCCGGGTTGGCCGACAGGTTGTAGAGGCTGCCGCCGTCGTGGAAGATCCGCTTGGTGCCGTGCACGCGGTTGTAGCTGACGACGGTGTCCCGCAGCGTCGTCGCGGTCGTGTAGACGGGCTGGTAGTTGTACAGGCCGCGGTTGCGGTAGTCCTGGCTGCCGCCGGCGTCGTTGGCGCCCCAGCCCCAGCCGATGTCGATGCCGTCATAGGCGAGGTTGGACACCTCGTTGTGGGTGACGACGGCGTGCGTGACGTAGGTGGACAGGATGCCGGCCATGTCCTTGTAGTCCTTGGCCACGCCGGTGACCGTGTTGTTCGTCAGCGTGATGTCCTTGTCCACCATGGCCGGGTTGGACGGGTGGTGGGCGTCGGGCCGCACGCCACCGACGACGATGCCCGCGCCGGAGTCCTCGGTGAACGTGTTGTGGTCGACGGTGATCGACGAGGCGCCGAGCCCGACCCCGGACGTGTGCGCGTCGGCGTCGTTGCCGATGCCGAGCGCGACCTCGCCGAGGTTGGTGAAGGTGTTGCCGGAGAAGGTGATCCCGCTGGCCGCCGAGACCTGCACGGCGGCGGGGGCCTGGGCCCAGTCGTTGCGTGCGCCCTCGAACAGCTGGCAGCCCGACTGGCAGGAGCTCAGGAAGTCGGACGGCTGCTGCTCGGCCCTCGGGAAGAACGTGCCGCTCTGCTGGTCCGCGTAGCCGACCGAGGTGCTGGGGGTGAGCCACGTGGTGTGCTCGAAGTGGATGCCCTTGAAGGCGATGTCATGCGCCGGGGCGCTGTAGCTGCCGCCGATGTCGAGCAGGGACGTCAGCCGTGGCAGCTCGATGTCGCTCTGTGCCGGGTTCTTGCCGGCCGGTGCCTTGTAGAACAGCTGCCCGGCCGTCGGGTCGAGGAACCACTGTCCGGCGCTGCTGAGGAAGGAGTACGAGTTCTCCAGGAACATCTGACCGCCGCCGAACGGCTTGGCCAGCGTGTCGTAGCCCCAGTTGTTGTTGTTCCAGGCGGGCTGCTGCATGGTGATCGCGTTGCCGCTGATGTGGTCGACCGGCGCGAACCGGTCGGTGAAGGAGTTCTGGCTCTCCACCTCGATCCGGTTCTGCTCGGGCAGCGTGGCCAGGTAGTTGAGCCCGGAGTTCACGATGGTCATGCCGGCCGTGGTGATCTGCACATCGTTGCGGGACAGCGAGATCGCCGCGCGCGGGGCCAGCGAGCCGTCCACGAACAGCTGCCGGGAATCGATGCCCTTGGGCACGGACGCGACGTAGATGTTCGCTGCCGCGTCCCGTACGGACCAGCCCGTGACCTGCTGTCCGCCGGACAGGATCGGAGTCTGGCCGGCCGCCGCCTGCCAGGTGACCTGGTGCCCGGCGCCGGGGGAGTCCGCGCTGGTGAACGTCAGGGGAGAGGTGAGACGGTAGGTGCCGCCGGCGAGCTGCACGGTCACGTCGTTGCTCGCGGACTGGGTGCGGGCCAGCTGCTGCGCTCTGGCCGGGGTGGCGACGGGTTGGTCGGCAGTGCCGGGATTGCTGTCGTTGCCGGTGGGAGAGACGGAGATGGTGACGGTGGTGGCGGCGTGCGCCGGGGCCGTGGCTAACACGGCCCCAGTGAGGGCGGCGCAGGCCGCCACTAGCACCGTCGTGGTGCGGCTGGACATGGCTTCGGTGCCTTCCGGTGCAGGGAAACGGGCGGTCAGCGGAGCATGAAGTCCTGGTTGGTGCCGGGCGCGTTCTTGCACGGCCACTGGTCAAGCTGCTGGCCGACGGTGCTGCCGGCGCCGTACACGTCGAGGCACAGGCCGCTGTTCTGGTTGCGGAACTCGTACGAGCCGTCGGACTGCTGCAGCGGCTGCCACAGGTTCGCCGCCGTGGCGCCCGGCGATCCCTGGACGATGTCGGGGGTGCCCTGGGCGGTGGAGCCGCCGGCGACTGTCACGTCCTGGCCGGAGTTCTGCGCCCGGAGTTCGCCGTAGCCGCCGGTGGCCGGCGTGAACTGGAACTGCTGGTTGGACTGCCCGTTGCAGGTCCACTGGTCGATCAGCGCGCCCGCGTTCGAGCTGGCGCCGGACACGTCCAGACACAGGTTGTCGTTGGCCACCACGAGCTGGTGGTTGCCGCTGGGGAAGCCGCCACCGCCGCCGCCCGAGGAGGCCGGCGTCAGGTAGACGGCGAACGCGTCGTGCGACGCCTGGAAGTTGACCGGCACGGTGATGGAACCGCCGGCGGCGCTGACGTTCTGGTTGTAGACCACCTGTGGCGCGGACAGCGGCGCCTGATCCGGGATCCGTTGCACGGTGACGTTCACGGAGCCGTTGTTGGCCAGCCAGGGGACCGCAGACAGACCGTTGAAGGTGACGGACGAGGAGCCGGTGGTTCCGTTGGAGTCGCCGATGATCGCCACCGCGCGCTTGGCGGTGGCGTCCTCCGAGGCCGAGATCGCCGTGGAGCCGACCTGCCCCGAGGTGGCGACCAGGGTGCCGGTCATGTCGGCGTAGTCGCGCAGCGCCCACCAGTTGCCGGTCGGCTGCCACGTCCCGCCGCTCTGGGTGAGGACCCCGGTGAGGTTGGGGGTGATGCAGCAGACCCAGTTGCCGCGCATGGCGTTGGTGTAGCCGGACTGCGCGAAGCGGGCCAGGTACCACGCGGTCACGCCGGCGGTCTGCCGGTCGGCCGGCTGGTACTCGTTGGCGGACAACGGAACCGGGCCCACACCGGCCGTGGACAGGGCGTTGTTGAGGGACTGGGAGACGGTGACCGGGTCGTCGACGTCGCCCTCGTCATGGTTGGTGATCATGTCCGGCACCGTGCCGGCCGCCTTCACGTGGGACAGCCAGGTCTGCCACTGGGCGGACCGGGCCTGCGGCGTGAACGCGAACGACGGGCCGACGATCTGCGCCCCCGGCGCGAGCCGCCGGATCTCGCGGTAGGCGGTGTCCCACATCTGGAAGTACTGGGCGCTGTTCACGCCGCGGGTCCAGAACACCGAGATGTCCGGCTCGTTGTCGATGTCGTAGGCGAACTTCTGTCCCGACGCCTGCAACGCGCCCACCGTGGCGTCGATGAAGCTGACCCAGTTGGCGCAGTTGCCGTTGTCGCACGGGTAGGTGGTGTTCGACGGCTGGCCGCCGTTGAGGCCGTAGATGTCGGTGAGCAGCGCCTGGTACTGGGCGTGGTACGGCGGCTGGGTCAGCCGCTTGGCCTCGGCGATCATGGAGTCGAGGTCGGCCTGGGTGGCCGAGCCGTACCGGTAGCCGTCCTTGATCCAGCCGCCGGAGAACCAGCCGCCGCCGCGGAAGGCGTTGATGCCCAACGGCTTGAGGTACTGGTCGACCGGCTGTGTGCCGTCCGAGCTGATGCCGTAGAGGAAGCCCTCGCCCACGCCGGTGGACGGCCCCCGCGTGGTGGCGAGGTCCACGCTCAGGGACGCGGCCGGGGCCGCGTGGCCGGCGGTGGGTGTCAGCAGGGGGACGGCCAGGGCGAGGGCCGCGCCGGCGGCCACCAGCAACCGACCGGGCCAGGTTTTCGTTCTCATCGGCTCCTCCTGGGTACCGCACGACGATGTGTAGAACTCATCGGGCGAGCTGACGATGTGACCTGTCGGGGCGGAACCGACCTCGGGCTGCCGGGCCCCGGCCGATTCCTTCCCTGTTGCCGCACAGACAGCCGGTCGAATCGGTTCGCCGGCGGGGCCGGATGCTACGGACGGGGGCGTCCGGGGGTCAACGGCATGTTTCGTACTCATGCGTGGCCCTGCTGGGACGCGCCGGCGGCGGGTGAAAGTTTCAACCGGCCGCGAACGATTCCGGCAGCGTCAAGGCGGCCGACCTTGACGCCGGTGGCGGCCGGGCGTTACGTACATCGCACTGCCTTCCCGGGGATCGGGTGCCGGCCCGCCCGCGATGCGCTGTTCCTCCTCGACCGTGCGCGGGCTTTCCGTCGCGACCACCGCGTCCGTCGAGACGATCTCGGAGGTCTGTCATGTCCCCCTGCGTTCGCCCGTTTCGACCACGACACCCACGACTGGCCGCGGTGATGGCCGTCGTCGCCGCGACGGTCCTCACCTTCGTCGCGGCCCCGCTCGCCCACGCCGCCTCGCCGCTGCGGTCGCTGGCCGAGGCCAAGAGCAAGTACATCGGCACCGAGCTGACCGGCAACATGGTCAACAACTCGACGATCACCTCGCTGGCCGGCGCGCAGTTCGACATGGTCACGCCCGGCAACGAGATGAAGTGGGACACCACCGAGCCGGGCAACGGCTCGTACAACTTCGGTCCCGGCGACACCATCGTGAACTTCGCCCAGTCCCACTCCATGCGGGTGCGGGGCCACAACCTGGTCTGGCACAGCCAGCTGCCGGGCTGGGTCAACGGCCTGCCGCGCAACCAGGTGCAGGGCGCGATGGAGGCCCACATCACCACGGAGGTGAACCACTACAAGGGCAAGATCTACGCCTGGGACGTGATCAACGAGCCGTTCAACGAGGACGGCAGCCTGCGCGCCGACGCCTTCTACAACGCGATGGGCTCGGGCTACCTGGCCGACGCGATCCGCACCGCGCACGCCGCCGACCCGAGCGCCGTGCTGTACATCAACGACTACAACATCGAGGGCGAGAACGCCAAGAGCAACGGCCTCTACAGCCTCGCGCAGTCGATGCTGGCCCAGGGCGTGCCGCTCGGCGGCATCGGCCTGGAGGGACACTTCATCGTCGGCCAGGTGCCGTCGTCCATGCTGGCCAACATGCAGCGGTTCGCCGCGCTCGGCCTGGACGTCGCGGTCACCGAGCTGGACGACCGCATCCAGCAGCCCGCCTCCGGCGGCAGCCTCCAGCAGCAGGCCACCGACTACGCCACCGTCATCAACGACTGCCTGGCGGTCACCCGATGCCCCGGCGTCTCGCAGTGGGGGGTCGGCGACGCCGACTCCTGGATTCCCGGCACCTTCCCGGGCTGGGGCACGCCGACCATGTACGACAACAACTACCAGCCGAAGCCGGCCTACAACTCCACCGCGACCGCACTGGGCGGCTCCGGCGGCGGAGGCGGCGGCACCACCGGGCCGTTGCACGCGGTCGGCGCGGGCAAGTGCCTGGACGTGCCCAACTCGTCCACCACGCCCGGCACGCAGTTGCAGATCCACTCCTGCACCGGCGGCGCAAACCAGAACTTCACCCTGAGCTCCTCGGGCCAGCTGTCGGTCTACAACGGCGCGGACTGCCTGGACGCCAACGGGAAGGGCACCAGCGCCGGCACCAAGGTGATCATCTGGTCCTGCAACGGGCAGGCCAACCAGCAGTGGAACCTCAACTCCAACGGCACCGTCACCGGCGTGCAGTCCGGTCTGTGCCTCGACGTGAGCGGCGCCAGCACGGCCGACGGCGCGCTGGTGCAGCTGTGGACGTGCAGCGGCGGCAGCAACCAGCATTGGACCTTCGGATGAGCGCGCGCGGGAGGTCCACTGTGGAGAGTCGCTGGCCGGTGCTGCTCGGCATCCTCGTCCTGCTCGTGGGCGGTCTGGTGGGCATCACCGCCACGCCGGCCCAGGCCGCGACCTCGATCACGCTCAACGGCTCGTCGGGCGGCCGCACGTTCGACGGGGTCGGCGCGATCAGCGGCGGCGGCGGCAACTCGCGGCTGCTGTTCGACTACCCCGAACCCCAGCGCAGCCAGATCCTGGACTACCTGTTCAAGCCGGGCTACGGCGCCGCGGTGCAGATGCTCAAGATCGAGATCGGCGGCGACACCAACTCGACCTCCGGCGCCGAGCCGAGCATCGAGCACACCCGTGGCGCGGTCAACTGCGACGTCGGCTACGAGTTCTGGCTGGCCCAGCAGGCCAAGGCCCGCAATCCCGACGTCAAGCTCTACGGGCTGGCCTGGGGCGCGCCCGGCTGGATCGGCAACGGCAACTTCTGGTCCACCGACATGGTCAACTACCTGGTGTCGTGGCTGGGCTGCGCCAAGCAGCACAACCTGCCGATCGACTACCTCGGCGGCTGGAACGAACGCGGCTACAACGTCGGCTGGTACGAGAACCTGCGCTCCTCGCTGAACTCCAGCGGCAATGCGGGCGTGAAGATCGTGGGCGCCGACTCGGACTGGTCCATCGCCAACGACGTCAACTCCAATCCCACCTTCGCGTCCGCGATCAGCGTCCTCGGCGCGCACTATCCGTGCGGCTACCGTTCGGCCCAGTCCAACTGCAGCGTTTCCGGGGCCGCCACCTCGTCCGGGAAGACGTTGTGGGCCAGTGAGAACGGCTCCGACGACTACAACTCCGGCTCGCAGGCCATGGCGCGCGGCATCAACCGCGGCTACATCGACGGCAGGATGACCGCGTACCTGAACTGGCCGATCGTCGCCGCGATCACGCCGAACCTGCCGTATCCCACCATGGGCCTGGTGCTGGCCTCGCAGCCGTGGTCCGGGCACTACTCGGTGGGCAAGAACGCCTGGGTGCAGGCGCAGACGACCCAGTTCACCGCGCCCGGCTGGCACTATCTGGACAGTTCCAGCGGCTACCTCGGCGGCAACCGCGGCAACGGCAGCTACGTCACGCTGAAGTCCACGAACAACAGCGATTACAGCACGGTCATCGAAACTGTCGACGCCGGCGGCGCGCAGACGGTGAACTTGTCCGTCACCGGCGGGCTGTCCACCGGCGCGGTGCATGTGTGGTCCACCAACCTGAACTCCGCCAACCAGGCGGACTACTTCGTGCACGAGTCCGACATCACCCCGTCGGGCGGCAACTACAGCCTGACGTTGCAGCCCGGGCGCGTCTACACCGTGACCACGACGACGGGGCAGGGCAAGGGAATCGCGGCCGGCCCCGCTTCGGGCGGCCTGAGCCTGCCCTACGCCGACACTTTCGACAGCTACGCCAGCGGCGCCGAGGCCAAGTACCTGATGGACTGGCAGGGAGCGTTCGAGGTGGCCGGCTGCGCCGGTGGCCGGGCGGGGAAGTGCGTGCGGCAGATGAGCGCGCAGGCCCCGATCACCTGGGACACGCTCTCGGATCCGCATGCTCTGCTCGGCAACCTGAGCTGGGGCAACTACACGGTCTCGTCCGACGTGCTGCTGGAGAAGTCCGGATACGCGGAGCTGATGGGCCGCGCCAACACGCAGTCGTACGGCGGGGCCGGCGGCCTCAACGCGTACCACCTGCGGGTCGGCGACAACGGGGCCTGGTCCATCCTCAACACCAATACCAGCGCCAATGTCGGCACGCTGGCCCACGGCACCGTCGCGGCACTGGGCACCAACCGCTGGCACAGCCTGGCCCTCACGTTCGCCGGCAGCACCATCACGGCCAGCATCGACGGCGTGACGGTCGGCTCGGCCAACGACTCCACGTGGGGCGCGGGCCAGGCCGGCTACGCCACCAGCCAGGGGGAGACGGCGCAGTTCGACAACCTGTCCATCACTCCCGGCAGCGGAGGCGGCACCGGCGGCGCGACCGCGACGATCGTCGGGGCCGACTCGGGACGCTGCGTGGACGTGCCCGGCGCCAGCCAGACCCCCGGCACCCAGGTGGAGCTGTGGGACTGCAACGGCGGCGCGAACCAGCAGTGGACGGCGACCGCCGCCGGTGAGCTGCGGGTCTACGGCAGCGCCTGCCTCGACGCCGCCGGTCAGGGCACCGGCGCCAAGGTCGACATCGCCACGTGCACCGGTGGCGCCAACCAGAAGTGGACCGTCGACGCCGACGGCACGATCACCGGAGCCCAGTCCGCGCTCTGCCTCGACGCCACCGGGGCGGGCACCGGCAACGGCACGCTGATCGAGCTGTGGACGTGCAACGGCAACGGCAACCAGCGATGGAGCCGCGACTGAGGAACGGCTAACCGAGGGTCCACCGCTGATTGGTCTGGCCGTTGCAGGTCCACAACTCGACCTGGGCCCCATCGGCGGTGGACCCTCCCGTCACGTCCAGGCACAGTCCCGACTGGACACCGGTGATCGTGCCGCCCGGGCCGACCAGCCACTGCTGGTTGGTTTGGGGTCTCCTATTATCGCTTCGGAGTTAAAAATAGCTTCCTTTCCGGGTACATGCCTGTTATCCAGTCTCGCCATTGCAGCGTCGGCTCTCGGTCGGGTCTCGGCCGATCGTTATTACCGAGATATTAGCTATATCCACTCCAAACCCAGCACCAAACACGGACGTTCGTTCCGGGAGTTCAAAAGTGGCAAACCAAAGACAGGACGGAGTGCGGGACCAGGCCTGGTTGGGACGCCCGCTGCAGGACCAGATCTGGAGCTGCGTGCCGGGCGTGGTGGTGGAGTTCGGCACGTCCAGGCACTTGCCGGCGGCCCGGACCTGGGTGCCGGCGGGCCGCGGCGCGGTCGTGGTATTCTCCGGCGCAGGTTGGGGCTGCGTCGGGTTCGCCGTCGTGATGGTGGATGTGCCCACGCGGGGCGGTGAAGAGACGGTGGGCATGGCCTGCGGCGGCGCCACCACGTCGAGCGGAGAGCCGGGTGTGCCGGCGTCGACCGTGGACGACGGCGTGACCGGGAATCGCCATTCCGACGAGGGCGCCGGCACGGCCACGGGCTCCGGCGACGGCCAGTTGGTCGCCAGGAAGATCACCACCGAGCACACCAACGCGCCGGCCGTGGCCGTCCACACCACCGCCGCGTCGACCCGCTGCCGACCGCGATGTCGCGGCTGATCGTCGAAGGGCTCCATAGCGCGCGCAGCTTACGCGACGGCCCCGCCGGCCTTACGCCGGCGGGGCCGTTGATGTGTGTCACCGCAACGGAAAGTGAAGTCCTAGGCCGGCCGGGGGAACGGAGCTGGTCCGGCCGTGCCCGTCCGGTCGCGGCGGATCGGGGGCATTCGACAGTTTCGATGCCGAGTCATGCTCGGCCGCGCCTCAGCCGGCGGCGACGATCCGCCACTGCTGGTTGGCGCTGTTGGTGTCGCTCCACTGGCCCAGATCGCCGCCGCTGCCGGTGCGGCCCATGCCGTCGACGAACTTGCCGGTGGCGCGGTTCTTGATCCGCACGTTGTTGCCGTCGGTCAGCACTGTCCACTGTTGACTGGTGGCGTTGGTGTCGCCGCGCTGGCCCACCACCGCGCCGTCGGTCGTGTTGCCCTGGCCGTCGAGGTAGAGGCCGGAGGCGCGGTTCTTGACGCGGACGTAGTTCCCGTCGTTCTCGACGGTCCACTGCTGCTCGTAGCGGCCGCTGTCGCCGCTGCGCTCGACAGCCTCGGCGCCGCCGGCAGCGTCGACGTACAGGCCGTTGGCGGCGTTGACGATCCGCACGTACGTGCCGCCCCCGTTGCCGATACCCCACGCGTACTGCAGTCGGGTCAGGCCGGACGGATTCACCAGTGACAGCGCGATGTTGGCGCCGGTCCCGGTCTTGGTGGTGAGGCTGTACCAGTCGCCGTCACGCAGGCCGGGCCAGAAGACGCTGCCCATGCCGAGGCTGCGCAGTTCGCTGCTGACGCCGCGGATGTAGTCGGCGAAGAAGGAGCCGCTGGGGATGCTGTAGTCGATGGGGTCGTAGTGGACGCCGTTCTTGCTGCCCGGGCCCATCGGGCCGCCCCATTCGGTGGCCACGGTGCGGCTGGCGTAGCCGCCGATGGAGTTGGCGATGTGGTTGGACCACTCGGTTTCGTCCTCGTAGCCGGCGAAGAAGGAGTAGTCGTGCACGGCCAGCAGGGTGTTGTCGAGGCGGTGGTCGTTGCCGACGGCGGCGACGTTCTGGGCGTCCCCGGTGCCGTCGAGGATCACCCGGCCGCGCGGCACGCTGGAGTAGCGGGACAGCCAGTCGTTGTAGGCGTTGTCGAGGGATGCGGCGCTGTAGCCGTAGGGTTCGTTGATGACCTCGAAGTAGGCGTTGGCGTTGCCGGCGTACCGGGCGACGACCTTGTCCCACATCTGGTTGAACCCGGTGGTGCTGGTCGGTTTTCCACCGGTGTAGGCCCAGTAGGCGAGGATCACCCGGCCCTTGGTCAGCGCGGTGTCGATCGCGCCGGTGTAGGTGCCCCAGTAGTTGGCGACGGTCGGCTCGTTGATCGGCATCCGGACGGTGTTGGCGCCGGTGATCGAGTCCAGCTGCCCGACGACGCGGTCGGCCACGGTGGCGGCGGAGGAGTAGGTGTCCGAGGCGCCGAGCCCGGACACGTACAGCACGCCGTTGACGAAGTTGTCCCGCTGGTCGGCCCAGTTCACGCCGCGGAACTGACTCGTGGACGCGAGGGCCGGGTGTTGGCCGGCGACCAGCGTTCCCGCGGCGAGCACGAACACCGCCACCACCCTCGACACGATTGATCTCATGGTCATTCCTCCCGCGCCGGCATTATTTCCTTGGTGGACAACGATGATCCGTCCGGACCGTAGCAGGGACACCGGTCGCAGCGCACGCCGCGCGCGGTCGACTTCCCTTGCCGCATGTAAGTTCCATGGTCCCTTGGGCCAGCTGGTCCGTACTGACATGCGACTTCGACTCGATTCGACGACACCGCGTCGGCGGTCGCGGTGGACACCTCCGCACAGGGTTTGTAATTCGAGGCGAACGACGGAAGGGGAATGATCGAATGGACAGAAACGAACGATGGGTCCGCGGTGTCACCGGGATCGCCGTGATGGCGCTCGCCGCCGCCGGCCTCACCGGGCCGGCCGTTGCCGCGACCGCGGCCGGCACCACGGTCTCCGTCAACGCGGCCGGCGGACTCGGTTCCATACCATCGAACGCGATCGGCCTCAACACCGCCGTCTACGACGGACACATGAACGACCCGGCGATCCCCGGCCTCGTCAAGGCGGCCGGCATCACGGCGCTGCGTTATCCCGGCGGCTCCTACGCGGACATCTACAACTGGCAGACCAATGTGGCCCAGGGCGGATACGACGCGCCGAACACCAGCTTCGCCGACTTCATGAAGACGGCGCAGGCCACCGGGACGAACCCGATCATCACGGTCAACTACGGCACCGGCACCGACGCGCTGGCGCAGGCGTGGGTGCGCGAAGCCGATGTCACCAACAACTACGGGATCTCGTACTGGGAGGTGGGCAACGAGGTCTACGGCAACGGGACCTACGGGGCGAACTGGGAGGCCGACAGCCACTGCACCGACGCGGCGGGCAAGCCGGTGACCGTCGGCAGCGCGCCGGCCCAGACCTACAACTGCGGGCCGGCCACGTACGCGGCCAACGTGCTGAAGTACAGCACGGCGATGAAGGCGGCGAGCCCGAACATCCACGTCTGCGCGGTGCTGACCACGCCCGGGTACTGGCCGGACGGCGTGACCAACCCGACGACCAGCCCGCAGCCCTGGAACCAGACCGTGTTGACCGCGCTGGGCGCCAAGACCGACTGCGTGATCGTGCACTACTACCCGGGCGGGTCGACCACGGCCGGGATGCTGACCGATCCCAACGACATCCCCGGCGTCATGTCCACACTGCGGTCGCAGATCAGCCAGTACGCCAAGGTCGACCCGGCCGGGGTGAAGATCGTCGTCACCGAGACCAACTCCACCATCGACCTCGACACCCAGCCGGCCGCCCTGTTCGGCGCGGACATGTACATGAGCTGGCTGGAGCACGGCGTCACCAATGTGGACTGGTGGAACGAGCACAACGGCCCCGGCACGCCGAGCGTGGTCAACGGCGCGCAGGACTACGGCGACCAGGGCATCTTCTCCAGCGGCGCCAACGGAAGCGGCGTCACCGAGCCGGCGGTGAACACGCCGTTCTCGCCGTACTACGCGATCCAGATGCTGTCCAAGCTGGGTTCTCCGGGCGACCAGATGGTCACCTCCTCGTCGGCCAACGCGGTGGTGCGCACGCATGCGGTGCGCCGCGCGAACGGCAGCCTGGACGTGCTGATAGACAACGAGGATCCGAGCACCACATACACGGTCAACCTGAACTACAACAACTTCACGCCCTCGGGATCGCCGACGGTGTTCACACTGGCCAACAACGGCACCGCCATCACCAGCACCACCCAGTCCCCGGCGACCTCGGTCACCGTCGCGCCGTACTCGCTGACGGTCGTGCAGGTGCCG
>NZ_KK037166.1:806919-809989 GCF_000568255.1 Kutzneria sp. 744 | reverse complement strand
AACGGTCGTCACGGGGTGCGCAGGCTCCACTGCTGGTTGGGCTGCCCGTTGCACGACCACAGCTGGATCTTCGTGCCGCTGGTCGTGCCCTGGCCCGTCGCGTCGAGGCACAGACCCGACTGGACGCCGGTGATCGTGCCGTTGGCGTTGACGGTCCACTGCTGGTTGGTCTGGCCGTTGCAGTCCCAGGTGATCACCTGGGTGCCGTTGGCCGTGCCCCGACCGGACGCGTCGAGGCACTTGTTGCCGTAGGCCGTCAACTGCCCGCTGGACGTGACCGTCCACAGTTGACTGTCCTGCTTGGCGCAGTCGGCCAGCTGCGCCTGGGCGCCGTTGGTGCTGGACACGTCCAGGCACCGGCCCGACTGCGTGCCCACGAGCTGCTTGCCGGCGGGCGGCGGCGGGGGCGGGGGCTGGTTGGAGTCGAACTGGCTGAAGAACTTCCAGACCTCGCCGGAGGTCCAGGTGTGCCAGCCGTCACCGGTGGATCCGTCGATCGGGCCGGGGTCGTGGCCGGCCCCGTCGAATGCCGCCCAGACGACCGGATAGCCGGCCTTGCAGCCGGAGTAGGCGGTGACGATGTGGGTCAGGCTGCCCTGGGCCGGCTCCGGCGGATTCTGCGGCGTGCAGCCGTTGTCGCGGACGAAGGTGTCGCGCAGTGCCCGGCCGTTGGAGATCGGCAGCACGTTGTCGCGCAGACCGTGCAGCCCCATGTAGGCGATGGGCTGGGTGCCGCCGCTGCAGCCGCTGAGGTTCGCGCCGGAGTACACCGCGACCGCGCGGAAGACGGTCGCCCGGGCGCAGGCCAGGGCGTAGGTCATCGCGCCGCCGTAGCTGAAGCCGGCCGAGAACAGCTGGGCCGTGTCGACGCACAGGCCGCCCTCGAGCTGCCTGATCATGTCGTCGACGAAGGTCACGTCCTGGCCGCCGGAGTTGCCCCAGCCGTTGCCGATGCCCTGCGGCGCGACGAAGATCGTGCCGTTGCCGGCGTTGTCGGCCAGCCGCCGCAGGCCGTAGTAGGACCAGTTGTAGCCGTCGGTGCCGCCCGAGTCCACGTCGTTGGCGGTGCCGCCGACCCAGTGGAAGCCGAAGACCAGCCGGTAGGGGTGGTTGTTGTCGTAGTTGGCCGGTACCCGCAGGATGTAGCTGCGGTTCTGGCCGCTGCCTGGATGGTGTGCGTGCCGCTGGCCAAGGTCGGGGCCTTGCCGCAGCCGGCGGTCGACGCCGCCGGGTGGGCGGCCGGGCCGGTGTCGGTCGCCGGCGCGGCCTGCGCGGCGCCGGTCATGGTCAGGAGCAGTGCCGCCGCGGCCGCGACTGTCCCGAGCAGGGTCCTGTATTTCGACATCACGCGTCTCCCTAGCCGAGAGTCCACTGCTGGTTGCTGCCGCCGTTGCATGTCCACAGTTCGGCCAGCGCGCCGTCGGCGGTGGACGCGCCCGTCACGTCAAGGCAGAGCCCCGACTGGACGCCGGTGATCGTGCCGTCGGAGTTGGCGGTCCACTGCTGGTTGGCCTGGCCGTTGCACGACCAGGTCTCCACCTTGGTCCCCGGACTGGTCTGGTTGCCGCTGGCGTCCATGCACAGCGTCGTGCCGCCGAGCGCGACCGTCAGCTGGTTGGACGACGTGCGCGTCCAGGTCTGGTTCGGCTGGCCCGTGCAGCCGTGGATCTGCAGTTGCGTGCCGGGTGTGGCGGACGAGTTGGGCACGTCCAGGCACTTGCCCGCGCCGACCGCGTGCAACGGCCCGGTGCCGCCACCGCCGCCACCGCCGTTGTTGTTGTAGCCGGCCGCGGTGATGTTGGCCTGCACGGCGTTCTCGGTGGCGTCGGACGGATAGCCCGAGGTCATGACGCCCTCGTAGAAGGTGCCGGTGGATCCCTTGCTGTTGTCGCCACCGGTGCCGAGGATGATCGCCCCCTGCTTGCGCATCGGGTTGTAGCCCGAGACGTTGGGGCGGGGTCCGCTGTAGAACGTCGACAGGCCGCCGGACTGCGCGTTGCCGCCGCGGATGGCCCACTGGTTCGGGCCGCCCTTGATCATCGCCGTGGTGTAGCGGTAGTTGATGGTGGGGTCGTTGGCGTTGTAGTGCTGGTTCACGCCGGAGAACAGGCCGTTCTCCAGGTCGGCCATGATCCACGGTCCGTTGCCCGCGCCGTAGCCCCAGACCCGGATGTTGCCGAAGTAGATGGCCTCCATGGTGCCGTTGCCGTCGTCGTTGCTGTTGGTCTCGGCGTTGCCGTAGTCGAAGCAGCAGCCGCCGTTGTAGTGCGTGCCGTCGACGATGGCGTACATGCCCTCCGGCTGGTCGCCGGTGGCGATGCCTGAGGTGTGGTTGTCGCGGTAGCCGGTGCCGGCGGCCACGTAGACGCCGTAGGCCTTGTGCCCGTTGAGGGTTGTGGGTGCGGCGGTGGCGTTGGCCAGGTTGTCCGGCCCGCCGGCGGCGCCGCCCGCGGGCGCCTGGGTGAGGTTGTTGCCCTTGCCGGACTGGTCGTAGATGATCGTGATGAGGCACGTCGTGCCGGCGCAGAAGGAATCCTGCGCGGCGGAGTCGGCGTAGCCTTCGACGACGCCGATGTTCCGGGTCGTGTTGTCGGACGAGCGCCGCACCTGGTAGAGGGAGCCGGTGTACGCGCCGTACAGGGCGCGAGTGGTGCTGTGCGCGGCCACGCAGGGCGTTCCGCCGGCCGCGTAGATGTCACACGGTCCCTGGGCCGCGGCCGGCGCCGCGCCGACCGCGACGCCGACCGCGAGCATCGCCGCCGCGCTCGCCGCCAGTATTCGTCCGGCACGAGGCATCCATGTTCGTCGGACCATAGATGAACTCCCTTGTTCATGGTCGAGTGCGGATGATGCATGTGTAAGACTCATCTGCCGCCCTCAGGACAGCACGACCTGCTGAAACCAACAAGAAGAGGACCTTGGCCCGGGCACGCCGCCGGCAGTAATCGCTGGTCGGGCGACAGAATGGGTAGTACTTATGCCGGTGGGGGCCATGTAACTTTCCCGGCACGGCGGTGGGTGCCCGCGGTCTCCGACCGGTGCTCACACGGCCTGAGCTGCGCGAAGACGA
>NZ_KK037166.1:785900-806819 GCF_000568255.1 Kutzneria sp. 744 | reverse complement strand
TCGCCGGGAGTGCGCGTCCACCTGTCATCCACAGTGGACCGGAGTGATTCCGGTCAGCCGCAGCCGATCCGGCTGGTGCCCAGGGCCACGTCGTCGAACCAGAGCCCGTCCGGACCACCGCCGCCGTAGCTCTCCCAACCCAGCTTCAGATCGGTCAGCTTCGGCCGCCAGGCGCGCCCCAGCCACTGGTCGTCGATGTTCGAGGTGGGCACGCCGTCCTCGGTCAGGCCGGGCACCGCGGACCCGTTGACCCAGGTGTGGATCTGACCGTCCGTGCCGCTGACGGAGAACTCCACGCACGTCCAGGCGTTGACGGGCAGCGGCACGCTCTGCGCGACACCGGCCGGGCTCTGGTCGGGCAGCGTGGCGTCGTCGGACTGCCGGTTCCACATCAGGGCGCCGTTCTGGCCGCCGAGCCGGAGGTCGGTGTCGCCGGCCGCGCCGTCGTTCATGGCCAGGAACGTCACGTGACCGGTGGGCAGCGGAGTGGTGTGCTTGAGCCAGAACCGCACGAACCAGGTGGGACTCGCGGCCGGAGGGTCGGTCGTGTCGTCGACGAAGACGTGGTTGCAGTAGCCGTCCGCCCCGGTGACCTGCAACGAATGCGTGCCCGTGTGCGCCGTGGCGGTGGTGATCGCCGCCGTGCCGGCGCCCGCGCAGTTGGGCGTCACCGTGCTCCAGCGTCCCGACGGCGCCGGACCGGTCTGGTCCTCGAACCCGTCGCAGCGGATGGCCGTGGACGCCGCACACCCGGAGCCGGCCGGCGGCGTCGTGGTCGTGGTCGTCGGTGGGGTGCGGTCGTTGCAGGGCTGTCCGTTCACCGCGAAGTCGACCGGCACGTCATTGGTGCCGGCATACGTTGCCTGGAAACCGAAACTCGTCGATCCGCCGGTGGGAATCGCGCCGTTGTAGGGCTCGTTGGTCGCGGTGACCGCCGTCCCCGTCTGGGTCACCTGCGCCGACCAGCCCGATGTCACGTGCTGGTTGCCGCCGAACGTCCACGTCACCGTCCACGAGGCGACGGCGGGGCCGTTGTTGGTCACGGTGATGGTCGAGGTGAACCCGCCCGCCCACTGGTTGATCTGGTCGGTGACCTGGCAGATCGGAGTCGCGGCCGGCTGCGGGTCGCTCGTGGCCCGTGCGTTCGGCACGACGACCGCGGCGAGCACGAGGCCGCCGAGCGCGGCGAGGGTCGCGGCGAGATGCCAAGCGGATGTCCTGCGGCGTAACGCATCCATGTCAGTCCTGACGTCGGTGGGCGTCGACCGGGGTGACGCCGACGTGGCCGAGGAAGGTCGTACCCGGCGGCTGGTGGCCGGCCCCGAACCACCAGCCGCCGGTCGGTCAACTCGCGCAGGCCATGCCGTTGACCGTGAATGCCGTCGGGGGCGCGCTCGAACTCGACCAGCTGCCCTGGAAACCGAACGATGTCGACGCGCCGGCGGCGACGTTGCCGTTGTAGCCGGCGTTCACCGCGGTGACGTGCGCGCCGGACTGGCTCACCGTCGCGTTCCAGGCGTTGGTGATCCTCTGGTCACCGCCGAACGTGAAGGCCACCGTCCAACCCGACCACGGCGTGGCGCCGGTGTTGGTGACGGTCACGCCGCCGGTGAAGCCGCCGGACCAGTTGTTCGGCTGGTAGGTGATCTTGCAGCCGCCGGGCGTGCCGGACGTGCCGGGCTGGAGCGTGATCATCGTCGCGGTGTACGGGGCGATCGTCTGCGACGCCGAGGTGCCGGTGGTCGTCGTGGTGATGCCGGTGCCGGGCGGCGCGAGCGTGGCCACGGTCGGTGCGGCGCCACTGGGCGTGAAGCCGGTGTAGGCGAGGTTGACCGTGTAGCTGGTGCTGGGGTCGTCGTTGACGAGCATGACGCGCAGCGAGCCGTCCGCCGCCTTCACCGCGTAGGACTGCACGAGCGAGGCGGTGGAGGACGCCGACACCAGCGTGTCCCCGGGGTGGATGAACCGGCCGAGCAACTGAAGGCCGTAGTAGGCGGGGAACGGCGTGTCCACGGCCGGTTCGCACACCGTGGCGCCGTTGGCCGTGTCGCACGTCGCGTCGGAGAGCACGCCGTAGTCGCCGTAGGTCGCGGTGCCGTACAACGACGGCCCGTTGTCGCCGGTCGTGACGATGCCGTTGTGGATCTGCCACCAGTCGACGTTCGCGACGCCCTGGCCCAGCCAGCCGAGATAGTCCTGCTCCAGGTGCAGTGCGTTGACGATGCCCACCGTCTGCTTGCCGGGATTGGACGACACCGAGTTGGTCTCGGTGATCATGATCGGCAGGTTCGGGGGCAGCTGCCCCCGCAGGGACGACACCATGCCCGGGATCTGGGCGTCGGCGGCGAGCAGGCCGGCGTCGGTCGGCCCCGGCGGCGTGACGGTGCTCGGGTTCTGCGGGTACCAGTGCACGTCGGCGAACCCGATCTGGTTGCCCAGCGCGGACAGGACGGTCTGGTTCCATGGCTGCGGGCTGCCGGCCGAGGTGATGCCGTCCGGCCAGTTGCCGGGCGCGGTGAGCACGACGCCGACCACGATGCTCGGGTCGACCGCCTTCATCGCGCTGATGTACGCCTTGGCGTTCTGCGCGTAGACGGCCGGGCCGCAGTTGGTCGGGTTCGCCCCGGTGGCGCAGTGCTGGTCGGGTTCCCAGCTGCCGCCGTAGGTCCCGTTGCCGTAGATCTCGTTGCCGATCTCCCAGTACTTGATGCCGAGGTGGTGGGTGACGTTGGCGTAGCGCACCCAGTCGGCGGCCAGTTGCGCGCCGCTCTCGGCCGGGCTCTGCTTGGCGCCGGCCGTGTCACCGGTGCCGTAGTTGACGGTGACCATGCCCTGCGCCCCGGTCTGGGCGAGCAGCGTGGCGTACTGGTCGAAGTCCACCGCCTGTCGCTGGCCGGACTGCACATCGGTGTTGGTCCGCCAGTCGTAGATGTCCGACTCCGTGCCGCCGGGGAAGCGGATCACGTTGGTGCCGGCCGACTTCAGCAGTCCGGGGACCGCGGCGTCGGTGAGTGCGGCGTCGTACACCGAGCCGTTGATCCCGATCGCGGTGCTCGGCACGGTCGCGAGCGCGCTGCCGGCGTTCACGCTCACCGACGCGCTCATGGCCGCGGGTTTGGCGGCAGCGGGCGCGGTCGCCACCGCCGCCGGTGTCGTTCCGGCCGCCCATGCGGCGGACATCAGCGCCACGACGGGCACTGCCGCCCATCGTCTCCAGTGGTCTCGGCGGGACGTCCGCATGCCGCAGCTCCTCGTGTCGTGGTGACCCGGCCACGGCGAGGCTTGGCATGTTTCCCGGCGGGCGTCAATCAACGGCCGTGAGCACCCCGTTCCACCTGGCGAGGCCCGTGAAACTTTCGCCGTGGCTCCGGACGGCCCGTCGCCGCGCGGCGTGGAGGTCGAAGCCGCGGGTGGCCGCCGGGTGCGGAATCGATCGTCGAATTCGACGAATTCGGGGCGGGCCTGCGGAAAGGTGTTCGGCCTTGGTATACGGCGGATGGCCGGCCGGGAAATCCCCTCTGTCGGCTCTTGACGGCCGGTGCCGGGCGGCTGATCATTCGTCACGGCCGCGAGGACTGTGAGCGCTAACAATGTGTGGGTCCTGCCGCGCCGTCGCCGGTGCGGACATCGTGTCGGCGACCCATTTCCCGGGCGGTTCGTACTGGAGAAGCAGTTGAGATCAGGCACTGTGCGGCGGCGGGAGTTCCTCCGGCGGTCCGCGCTCGTCACGGCCGGAATCGTGGTTGCGCCGGCGGTGGTTGTCCCTTCCGCACAGGCGGAAGAGTTGTCGTTGGCATTCGTCGACAACTATCGCACGAATGTCTCGGCCAACCGGACCGTGCAGTCGAATGCGGCGGTGCGCGCGCTCGCCGGAATGCAGCGGCTGTGGCGGACGGGAACGGCGTGGAACAACGGCGTCGGGTTGGATTCGTCGGTGTTGCGGGCGAATGTTCGACACGTGGTCATGGTGACCCGGTCGCGTACCCGGTCGCAGGCGAAGCGGGCGTTCGTCTTCGACCGGCAGCACCAGTCGTACGCGGCGATCGGCGGCCTCGGCCCGCTGGCCGACCTGTACCGTCGGGGCGCGAAGGCGGTCACGAGCATCACGGGCGCGCCGGACGGGACGCCGCCGGGCCCGGTGGACGAGGTGATCCCGCCGGGTGCGCCGGCGGGATCGGCGCTCGGCGCGGGGGCCGAGGATTCGGCGCTGGGCCTGGTGGTCCAGTTGGTGGACACGGTGCGCGGGCCCTACGCGTCGGGCAACCCGAGCAAGTACGCCTACCAGTACCCGCGGCCGTGGCGGATGAACGCGGACAGCCGGGTTGTCGACACCGGTCGGGTCGATGCCTTCGGGTACCCGGTCTACGCTTCCGATGTGGTGGTGGCGCCGCAGCTGCTGCGGCAGCGGAGCCTGAGCCCGGCGGACGACGCGGGCTACCCGAGCGGCCACACCAACGCGTTTCACCTGGCGTGCCTGGCGTTGGCCTACGCGGTCCCGGAGCGGTTCCAGGAGTTGGTGGCGCGGGCGTACGACCTGGCCGACACCCGGATCGTGGCCGGCATGCATTCGCCGCTCGACGTGATCGGCGGCCGCATCCTCGCCACGGCGCTGGCGGCCGCGACGCTCGCCGACCCGGCCAACGCCACGCTCAGGACGGCCGCGCGTGACCAGGCGCTGCGCTACTTCACCGCGGAGACGGGAACAACCGCGGACACGCTGTACGCGCGGGCGCATACCGGGCCGGACGAGTACGCGAACCGGCAGGCGAACGCGGCGATGGTCGCCGCGCACTCGACCTATGGGCTGCCGGGCACGGCCGCGCGCTCGCCGATGAGTGTGCCGAAGGGCGCGGAAGTCCTTTTGGAGACCCGTCTTCCGTACCTGGACCCGGCCCAGCGCCGCGAAGTGTTGCGCACGACGGCCTTCCCGGCCGGCAACCAGCTGATGGACGGCCCCGAACAGTGGGGACGGCTGAACCTGTTCGCCGCGGCCGACGGTTATGGCTCCTTCGACGCCGACGTCCACGTCGAGATGGATGCGGCACGCGGCGGTTTCAGCGCCGATGACAGCTGGCGCAACGACATCGGCGGCGCCGGCGGCCTGGTCAAGTCGGGCAGCGGCACGCTCACGCTGATGGGTTCGAACCACTACCGGGGTGGCACGCGGGTCGAGGCCGGCACGGTGGTGGCGGCGACGCCGACCGCGCTCGGCTCCGGTCCGGTCGAGGTTGTCGGCGGCGCGTTGAGCCTCGGCCGGGGCCTGTGCGGCGGGGACTACCGCCAGTCGGGCGGCCATCTCGTGGTCCGGCTCGGAGACGTGCTGTCCGGCGAGTCCATTGTGGTCTCGGGTGGCGTGCTCGAGATCCTCGTGGGCTCCTCGGTGCCGCGCGAGCCGGTCCGGGTGCTCAGCGCCTGCCGCCTGCACGGGCGGTTCGCCGCCATCAAGATCAATCGCCCCGGCCTGCGGGCGGTGCCCACCTACAGCTCGAACTGCCTGTCGATCCGCATCCAGAAGGAGCAATCGTGAAGAGAAGCGTGGCCACAGCGGTCATCCTGGCCCTAGCGGCGCTGGCCGTGCCGGCGGTCGGCCACGCCGACGGCGTCGACGGCGGCAGCTTCTCCGTGCTGAGCCTCAACGTGGCCGGCCTGCCGGAGGGGATCTCCAGCGCCCCGACGCCCCGACAGTCGGCTACCACCGCGATCGGCCAGCGGCTCGGCCCGTACGACCTCGTGCACGTCGAGGAGGACTTCAACTACCACGCCGCCCTCTACGCCGCCGACAACCACGCGTACCGCACGCCGACCAGCGGTGGCGCCGGCGTCGGTAGCGGCCTGAACTCGCTGTCGTCGTTGCCGTACGACGGGGACGACTTCGAGCGCGCGCACTGGAACTCGTGCCAGCTCGACTCCGGGGACTGCTTGACCCCCAAGGGTTTCACGTTCATGCGGACGCGGCTGGCCGAGGGCGTCTACGTCGACGTCTACAACCTGCACACCAATGCCGGCACCAATGACGGCGATGAGTCGTCGCGGGCGTCGAACCTGGCTCAGCTGAGCGGTTTCATCCAGTCGCACTCGGCCGGCAACGCCGTGATCGTCATGGGCGACACCAACACCCGCTACACCCGTGCCGCCGACACCATCGCCGGTTTCGGGGCCAGCAACGGACTTACCGACGCGTGGGTGCAGCTGGTCCGGGGCGGCAGCGCTCCGGCGGCGGGCAGCCCGGCGCTGCTGTGCGACGAGCAGGCCGTCACCAACGACTGCGAGGTCGTGGACAAGGTCCTCTACCGCAGCAGCAAGCTCGTCAACCTCAACGCCACCTACTACAACAACGAGCACGCGAAGTTCCTGGACGACTCGGGCAAGATGCTGTCCGACCACGACCCGATCACCGTGAAGTTCAGCTGGTCGCGCAATCCGGCGCTGCGGCTGTCCGAGCAGTTCGGCGGCCCGCACGGTGACTACTTCACCGACGTCGCCTCGGTTCCTGCCGCGGCGCGGGTCCGCACCCTGTCGCTGCGCAGCGGTGCCCGGATCGACCAGCTCGGCATCACGCTGGACAACGGCGCCACCCTCACGCACGGCGGCACCGGCGGCGATCCGGCGTCGTTGGCGTTGGCCGGCAACGAATACGTCACATCGGCGACCCTGTGCGAGGGCAGCTACCAGGGCCACACGCGGATCTTCTCGGCCCGCTTCACCACCAACCTCGGGCACACCCTGGCCGGCGGCCAGGACACCTCGGACTGCGTCACGCGGACCGCGCCCGACGGCTGGCAGATCGCCGGTTTCCACGGCCGGACCGGCGACGAGGTCGACAAGGTCGGATTCCTCTACACCCAGCGGTGATGGCCGGTTCCCGGCTCAGTCGAACGTGATCACCGACAGCCGGAGACCGGTTGCGGCGCACACGACGAACAGGTCGCAGCGTTCGGGCAGTGGCGGCAGCGCGGCCGTCACTGCCGTCGGGTGCCGGGCCGTCGCGGGTGGCACGGCGAGCAGGGACAGCACCGGGCCGTCGGCCGAGTCGGCGTGCAGTTCGACGATGACCGGCCGGTCGCCGAGGTTGTCGCCGACCACGCCCCAGCGTCGGGCGCCGGCGGTCTCGCAGCGCAGAAAACCCAGCCAGGCGCCCGGTCGCAGGGGCGAGAGCACCGGGCAGTCCCGTTCGTCGGTGTCCACGATGGCGATCCCGGCGGTCATGTCGGCCGTGCTCGCCGGAACGGGGCCGGCGGCCAGTTTCCGGCCGGACACGGTGGCGCCGTGCACGGTGATGGCGGCGGTGCCGACCAGGTCGTCGGCCGACCGGCCGACGCAGATCTCGTGGGTGCCGCTCTCGACCACCCACCGCTGGGTGGTCACGTCCCAGAAGGCCAGATCCGACGTGCGAAGCAGGAAGGTCACGGTGCGGCTGGCCTGCGCGGCCAGGGTGATCTTCTGGAAGTCGCGCAGCTGTTTGTTCGGCTGCGCGACCGCCGACCGGAGCTGCCGGGTGTAGAGCTGCACGACCTCGGCGCACTCCCGGAAGCCGGTGTTGCGCACCTGGACCGAGATCGCCAGCTCCTCGTCGTCGCGCAGGTGGGAACCGCTGAGCCGCAACGGCCCGTAGGCGAACGTGGTGTAGGTGAGCCCATGGCCGAAGGCGTACAGCGGTTCGCGGCGGGTGTACATGTAGGTCCACTCGCCGGCGACGGTGTCCCGGTCGAGATCGGCCGGCACGTCCGCGTCGGAGCGGTACCAGGTCTGCGGCAGCCGGCCCGCCGGCGACTGCTCGCCGAACAGGATCTCGGCCACGGCCCGATGGGTGTTCAGTCCACTGGGGACGGACCACAGGATTGCCGGCACGTGGTTGTCCGCCCACCCCAGGGCGTAGGGGTATGGGCTGAGCACCACGAGGACGCTGTTCGCGTTAGCGGCCCGGGCCTCCGCACGACACGCTCCTGTCGGGCCGGCAGGTTCAGGGTCCGGCGGACCTGCTGACGGGTGTCGTCCGGCCTCGGGTCGTCGCCGACGGCCAGCACCACGACGTCGGCGTTGCGGGCCAGGTCCGCGGCCCGGGCGGCGCCGTCGACCAGGACCTCCCAGCGCAGCGGCGTGGCCAGGGCGCGGTCGGCGGTGGTCGAGGTCGTCCGGTCGGACTCGTCCACCGTCAGATACGCCCCGGAAGCCAGGTCGCCGGCGAGAAGCGTGCCGTCCGGCTGCTGCTCGGCGGTCAACGTCAGGTCGCCGGCCCGCAGCGCGTAGCGGCCGGGCCGCCACTCGGTCATCTCGAACTCGACATCGAGCGGGTGGCCGGTGTCGGCGGCGACGAGGCGAACCCGGTCCGCGCCGGTGTCGTGCTGGACGTCCTCGACGCGCAGGCGCAACTGTTCCGCGAGTTCCTCGGCGTGCGGCCCGAGCACGGCCATCCGCAGGCCGACGCCGGTCAGCAGCGGCAGCAGGCCGTCATTGCGGAGCAGGACGATCGACTCCCGAGCGGCCTGCAGGGCCAACATCTGATGGGCGGCCGGGTCGGCGGTCGGACCGTCGGCGGCCTCCAGCCGCAAGCGAAGCGTCAGCATCCGGCGGGCGGCGAGGGCCAGCCGCGAGTCCGCCACGGCGCCGGCCCGGTGGGCCTCGACCAGCTCCATGCCGGCCCGCCAGGGCCCGAGGAAGCCGTCCACGTCCATCCGCAGCGCCTCGGTCGCGGCGCCGCGCGCCGGGGCCGACCTGGCCTCGAACCACACCAGGGTGTCCTCGTCGCTCCAGGTGCGGACGATCTCCCGGATCAGGAAAGCTTGCTGTCGGTATTGTGGCCCTCTTTCGAGTGTTCCTACGTACTAACAACACTCCAGGTCGTACAAAACAATTACTTAAGCGTGGGCATTAAGACTGTTCATCAACGCGCGGTACCGCTGAATTCCTAGTAAGTCTGAGAGCACCTCTATTCGCTATTACAAGTCAACGCTATATCTGAGACCGCATCGTGCGGGTCGGGATCAGGAAGGCGGCCATCGCCGGCGCGGCCCGAAACGCTCCGCCGACAGCACCGCGCCGACCGGGCCGCCGAGTTCGAAGCAGGCGCGGAAGACCGTCAGCTGGTGCTCGTGTATCAGCCGGAGGTTGAACGACTCGCGGGGATTGGTGTCGGCGTTGTCCCCCCACCACAGCACGGGCGCGACCCGCGTCCGATCCTCGTCCGCCCCGCGCATGCCCAACGCGTGCAGCGCGGCGAGCTTGGCACACAGCAACGGGTCCTCGCCGTGGCGCTGGTCGTTGCGGCCCAACCGCGGATCCTCCAGCGGGACCGGCAGGGGTATTTCCCGGACCGGGCCCGCGCCGGCGGCCCGGATCTGGTCGGCGACGGAGGCGCCGACCAGCAGGGCCAGCTTCGGATTCCAGCTGCTGCCCAGGCCGAGCGGCGACGGGAAGGCCGTGCCGAGGTCCTCAGTGACCGTGTGCACGGTGAGATCCGTCGGAGGCAGGTCCAACCGCTCGATGGCGGGCTGCAGGTGCCCGAGCAGCGCGATCCGAGCCGCCGGACCCAGCCGGGTCAGCTCGAGATCGACGATTCGAGCACAGTCGGACCGGCCGTCGTGAAGCTCGCGTGCGGATCGCACCGTCACCCCCGCCCCAGTGCCACCACCCCGTTCGGACGGTGACCTTCGATCATGTGGAGCAGCAGTGTTTACGCTGGACGCGACCCGGTCAACACCGCCGCCCATCGAACATGTCGAATTCTCATGTTTTCCCCCGGAAGGCCGAACCCGCCGGTCGTGGGGCCGCCGGCGGACGCGGTCCCGGACGCACTGTGCGAAATGGACCGTCGAATCTTCGACACCCCCCGTTTTCGGTCGTTTCGTCGAAACTTCGTCGAAGACCCAGGCCGACGCGGCCGGACGCCGGCGGGTCCGGTCCGGCCGGTGAACACCGGTTCTTGACCGCGGCTCGATCGGCCTGCGACAGTGCAATCGGTTCGACGGAAACTCCCGATCGACCCGCAAGCCTTGCCGTCGAAGGAAGTTCGACGACCGTATCCGCGCAATGTCGCCCGGAAGAAAAGGCAATTCGATGCGTAAAACCCTGCGCTACATCCTGCCCACAGTGGCCGCGCTGGCCACCGTGGTGTTGACCGCGACATCGGCCCAGGCCGCCACCTGGTCCTCGTCCGACAAATGGGGATCCTGGTCCAACGGCGGATACACGATCACCAACGACGTCTGGGGCAGCGGCGCCGGCCCGCAGTCGATCTGGGCCAACTCGTACAGCAACTGGGGAGTCAGCTCCAACCAGCCCAACACCGGCGGCGTGAAGTCCTATCCGCACTCCGGGCGGACCATCGGCCGCCAGCTGAGCAGCCTCGGCAGTGTCACCAGCTCCTTCAACGTCTCGGTGCCGGGCGCCGGCGCCTACGAGACCGCCTATGACATCTGGGCGAACAACAACGCGTACGAGATCATGTTGTGGATGAACAAGACCGGCGCGGTCGGGCCGATCGGCAGTCTGCAGACCACGGTCTCGGTCGGCGGCCACACCTGGGACGTCTACAAGGGATCCAACGGCTCGAACGCGGTGTTCTCCTTCCTGCGCCACGGCAACACCAACGCGGGGTCGGTCGACGTCAAGGCGGTGCTGAACTGGATCAAGTCGAAGGGCTGGTTCGGCGACGTCACGCTGGGCGACGTCCAGTTCGGCTTCGAGATCACCTCGACCGGCACGGCGCGGAGCTTCACGTCCAACAGCTTTTCCGTGTCCTCGTCCTGATCGGGAGCCAGCGTGAACATCGAGCGGCGTCGCCGAGGTCGCGGGTTTCTCGGACGGGCCATGGCCATCGGGATCGCGGTGCTGTCCCTGGCCGTGGCGCAGTCCTCGACGGCCGCCGGTCGTCCGTCGACAAGCGCACCCGTGCCGTCCGTCGCCGCGGCGACGCCGCCGATGGGCTGGGCATCATGGAACACCTACGCCGCGGCGATCAACGCCGACGCGATCAGGACTCAGGTCGACGCGATCGTCGCTGGCGGCCTGAAGTCCGCCGGCTACCAGTACGTCGACATCGACGAGGGCTGGTGGCAGGGTACCCGGGACGCCGCCGGCGACATCACGGTGGACAGCGCTGACTGGCCGGGCGGCATGGGGGCCGTCGTGGACTACATCCACAGCAAGGGGCTCAAGGCCGGCATCTACACCGACGCCGGCCGGGACGGCTGCGGCTACTACTATCCGACCGGGCGCCCGGCGGCGCCCGGCTCGGGCAGCGAGGGCCACTACGACCAGGACTTCCTCCAGTTCTCCCGGTGGGGATTCGACCTGGTGAAGGTCGACTGGTGCGGCGGCGACCACGAGGGCCTGGATGCGCGCAGCACGTACCAGGCGATCAGCGACTCGATCGGCCGGGCCACCGCCAGCACCGGCCGGCCGCTGCTGCTGTCCATCTGCGACTGGGGCCGCCAGGCCCCGTGGAACTGGGCGCCGGGCATGTCCACCCTGTGGCGGGACAGCGACGACCTGATCATCTGGGGACAGAGCCCGTCCATGGACCACGTGCTGGCCAACTTCGACGCCGCCATGCACCCGGACGCGCAGAGCCCCGGCCACTACAACGATCCGGACATGCTCGTCGTCGGCCTGCCGGGATTCACCGCGGCCCAGAACCGGACCCACATGAGCCTGTGGGCGATCTCCGGGGCTCCGTTGCTGGCCGGCAACAACATCGCCACGATGAGCGGGACCCCGAGCCGTGCTCGCCAACCGGAGGTTCTGGCCATCGACCAGGACGCGCTCGGCAGGCAGGGCGTGAAGGTGGCCGAGGACCAGGAGGGCCGCCAGGTCTACAGCAAGGTCCTGGCCGGCTCCGGCCGTCGCGCGGTGGTGGCGCTCAACCGCACCGACAGCGCCGGCGTGATCGACGTTCGCTTCGCGGACCTCGGGCTCGCCGACACCGCCGCCGTCCGCGATGTCTGGGGTGCGACCGACCTCGGCTCGATGACCACCAGCTACCGGGTGACCGTGCCGGCGCACCAGGCGGTGCTGCTGACCGTCGCCGGCGCCGAGAAGCCGGGCGCCGGGACCCGGGTCGCCGCGGTCACGGGCCAGCAATCCGGTCGCTGCCTGGACATCGACAACCACGCGACGGCCAACGGCACGCAGGCCCAGCTGTGGGACTGCAACGGGCAGGACAACCAGCGCTGGACGCGTACCGCGGGCCAGCAGTTCACGGTGTACGGCGGCACGAAGTGCCTGGACGCGATGAACGCCGGCACGACGGCCGGCACGCCGGTGGTCATCTGGGACTGCAACGGCCAGCGCAACCAGCAGTGGAGCGTCAACTCCGACGGGACGATCCGCGGCGCGCAGTCGGGGCTGTGCCTCGACGCCAGCCAGGCCGGGACGGCCAACGGGACGAAGCTGATCCTGTGGACCTGCGGCGCCGGTGACAACCAGCTCTGGCACCTGAACTGAGATCGGCCGGCCGCAGCGGCGGCCGGCCGATCCCGTTCTGTCGTCGGCGATCCGCGCGCTCGGTCAGTGGTACGCGGCGGCGACGATGTTGGCCTGCACCGAGTTCTCGGTGCTGTCGGACGGATAGCCGGCGGTCATGACGCCTTCGTAGAAGGTGCCGGCGGAAGCCTTGCTGTTGTCGCCGCCGATGCCGAGGATGATCGCGCCCTCCTTGTGCATCGGGTTGTAGCCCGAGACGTTCGGCCGCTTTCCGCTGTAGAACGTCGACACGCCGCCGGACTGGGCGTTGCCGCCGCGGATGGCCCACTTGTTCGGCCCGCCCTTGACCACGGCGGTCAGGTAGCGGTGGCTCACGCTCGGGTCGTTGGTGTTGACGTGCTGGTTCACGCCGGAGAACAGGCCGTTCTCCAGATCGGCCATGATCCAGGGGCCGTTGCCGCTGCCGGAGCCCCAGATCTTGTTGTTGCCGAAGTAGATGGCCTCCATGTGGCCGTTGCCGGTGTCGTTGTTGCTCGTCTCGGCGTTGCCGTAGTCGAAGCAGCACCCGCTGTTGAAGTGCGTGCCGTCGAAGATGGCGTACTCGCCCTCGGCCCCGTCGCCGGTGGCGATGCCCGAGGTGTGGTCGTTGCGGTAGCCGGTGCCCGGTGCCACGAACACGCCGTAGGCCTTGTGGCCCTGCACCGTGGTCGGCGCCGCGGTCGCGTTGGCCAGGTTGTCCGGTCCGCCGGCCGCGCCGCCGCCGGGCGCCTGGGTGAGGTTGTTGCCGCGGCCGGACTGGTCGTAGATCACGGTGATGACACAGCTCGTGTTGGCGCAGAAGGAATCCTGCGCCGCGGCGTTGGCCGGGCCGCCGGTCGACAGCACACCGATGTTCGCCGTGTGGCCGTCGGAACCGCGTCGTACCTGGTAGAGCGATCCGTGGTAGGCCGAGTAGAGCGCCCGGGTGGTGCTGTGCGCGGCCACGCACGGCGTGCCGCCGGCCGCGTAGATGTCGCACGGGCCGCTGCCGGCCGCAGCTGCCTCCTGCGCGCCGACGATGCCGACACCGGCGAGGGCGAGGCAGGTGGCGGCGGTGGCGGCCACCAACCTTTCCGACTTGCGCACGAATGTGCTCCTTCACGGTCGGACGAATGTGAATATGAGCCACGGAAATGGGAAGCCGCCGGAAAGTGGGAAGCGGGATTGGGGCCCTGTCCCGTGTCGACGCAGACCGTTGTTAGCGCTAACACTTGATGTCGGCGGATCCGCGCTCGATGACCTCCGGTGAAGGGGGGATCGGTGTCCTGTGGCTTGAATCACTATCGACCTTCGGTGGAGTTACGTCAAGGTTTCCGGCTCGCCGGTCTCGTCGACGGCGGATCCGTGCTGTTCAAGGACGGTGTCGCGGCCGGAGGGGCGTCGAGGCGACGGCGGCCGCGTCCGATTTCGGCAGTGTGTTCGACACATTCGACGAAGTAGGGTTCTTTCCGATTGTCGACACCGCGAGCGTGTGCTTGTGCGCCGTCCCGGCTCTACTCTACTTTCAGTCCGCATCGGCTGATTCAACGGCGAAGGAGTCGGAACTTGGTGACGATCATCGATGTCGCGAGGGCGGCCGGGGTGGCGCCGAGCACGGTGTCGTACGTCCTGAACGGAAAACGGCCGATTTCCGCCGACACCCGCCGACAGGTGGAACAGTGCATCCGCCGCCTCGGGTACCGCCCCCTCAATCGGCGGACCGCGACGCCGCGGGTTCGGACCAACGTGCTCGGCCTGTTGGCGCCCGGCGGAAGCATGCCGGCGATGGCGGAGTTCGTGAGCGCGGCGATGACCGCGGCCGGGGGTCGCGAGCAGGACCTGTTGTTGCTCACGCACGATTCCGGCCTGGCCGGCCTGCGCCGGGCCATGTCGACGGCGGTCGCCGACGCGCTGATCGTGCTGGACGCGCCGGGCTCCGACCCGATGATGCCGGCGCTGATGGCGCTGGACCGGCCGGTGGTGATGGTCGGGACGCCGGACCGGTCGACGAACCTGGCGTGTGTGGACCTCGACTACGGGGTGGCGGCGAGTCGGGCCGCCGGGCACCTGGTGAGCCTGGGGCATCGGGCCGTCGCGGTGCTGGGTTCGACGCGGGTGCAGGACGCGGGGGCCTGCGGCTATCCGAGGCGGTTCACGAGGGCCTTCCAGGCCGCCGCGGAGAAGCGGGGCCTGCGGGTCCGGCGGCAGCCGTGCGCCTGTTCGCACGAGGCGGTCCGGCACTGTCTGGACGAGCTGTTCGCCGAGGACCCGGCCATCACCGGGCTGGTGGTGGAGAGCGAACTCGTGCTGGCGGCCGTGCTCCAGCACCTGGGCCGACGCGTGCCCACGGACGTCTCCGTCATCGCCGTGTGCCGTGACGACGTCGCCGAGCGCTCCCCGGTCCGCGTCACCTCGGTTCCGGTCCCGGCGGCCCAACTCGGCGGACTCGCCGTCGACATGGCCCTGCGGCAGTTCGACAACGACGAGGTGCCGGCGGTCCGGCTGCTCACCCCCGCGCTGACCATCCGGGAGAGCACGGCGCCCACCCCTGTGGCATTGTCAGGTACGTTATGTTAGCGCTAACAAACGGCTGGCTCGGGCGTATCGGCTGAAGGAGTGCTCGGCAGCGCCGTGCTCCGCCCCCGATCACGGCATGAACGCGGCCGGGGGCGTCCGGCCGAACCGTGCCGACCGTCAGTCGAGATGGAACAACTCCTCCATCGGCGCCCACCACTCGCCGGCCGCGGCGGTGTCCACCGGTTGCTGGCACGGGTCGGTGAACGTCCACCACCGCCGGGTCTCCGGATCCGCGGCCACCCGCGCCATGTCGGCGGCGTGATCCTGGCCGACGTACTCGAGATAGCTGAACAGCAGGCCGTCCCGCAGGAAGATCGAGTAGTTGCGGACGTTGGCCCGGGTCAACGTGGTGAGCACGGCCGGCCACACTGCGGCGTGCAGGGCGCGATACTCGGCCTCCTGTTCGGGACGCAGTCGGATGACGGCCGCGTGTCGCTGCATGGGTATCCCTTCCGGATCAGCGGAACACCTGCACCTCGGCGAGCGCGGGATAGTTGGCGCCCGCCAGCTGCACCAGCACATATCGGCCGGTGGCGGCGGCCGGCAGCCTGGTGGGCCGGCCCATCGTGCCGGCCTGGTGACTCGACCACACCCCGGGTAGGGCGGCCTGCTGAGCCGGGGTCAGCGAGTGGTCGAACGGTGTGTCGGACACGAGCACCCAGTAGTCGCTGTCGCGGTCGGCGCAGCAGTCGTTGCGGTTCCACAGGTTGACGTCGGCCACGGACTGCGTCGCGCCGAGATCGACCTGCCACCAGGCGTTCTGGTCGTCGCCGGTGTGGGAGATCGAACCGGCGAAGTACGAGCCGTTGGTGTTGCCGTCCACCGCGCTGGCGGCGGGCGCGTCGAACGCGGTGGAGGACTGGGTGGCCGCCTTGCCCTGTGCGATGTCCAGGCTCGGGTCGTAGGTGTAGGCGGCGTCGCTCACCGGACTGGCTCCGGCGGCGGTGCTGACCCGGACGTCGCCGTCGTGGACAGTGCTCGGCAACACCGCGGTCAGCTGGTTAGGTCCACTGTGGACGACAGAGGTCGCGGCCATGCCGTTGATCGTCACGGTGGCGTCGGACGTGAACCCGCGCCCCGAGATCAGCACCTGGTGGTCGGTGATCGGACTGACCGCCAGCACGGCCGGCGCGGTCGCCGTGGACAGGCGCCGGAACCTCGGTTCGAGACCGGCCGCGGCGAGCTTGGCGTTCGGGATGACGCCCGGACCCGGGTTGAACGGGATGAGCGTGTTGCCGCCGCCGTCACGGAAATCGGTGCCCACGTTGTCGCAGATGTAGACGTTCAGCGCGCCGACCCGGTACGAGTTCTCGACGATGATGTGGCCGGTGGTCGAGCAGCCGCCGTTGAAGTTGCCGCCGTCGGCGTACTGGACGTTGCCGTCCATGGTGATGTAGGCGCCGCCCTCGTCGTTGTAGTTGGCGAAGCTGGTCTGCTTGTTGGCGAAGGTGACGTTGCCCCGGATCGTCAGCCCGTGGTCGAGGCTCTGCCCCTGTGGGCCGTTGGTGTAGATCGGGCCGCCGTCCGACCGCACGCCCATCACGTCGTAGATCACGTTGTCCGCGATCACGTTGTCGGCCTGGATGTTCGGGTTCGTGTCGGGCGTGGTGGCGTTGGTGTGCCAGCCGGCCCAGCCGAAGCTGATGCCGCTGTAGGGCAGGTCGCCGATCTCGTTGTGACTGATGGTGGTCCGGCGCGCGTAGCCGCCCCAGATGCCGACCGCCCCGGTGTACTCGACACCGACCTGGTGGATGTAGTTGTCGCTGATCGTGTTGTCGACCGAGGTCTCGCCCGGGGCCGTCGGCTGCGGATCGTCAGTGGCGCCGAACTCGACGCCGTTCCCGGACACGTCGACAATCTCGTTGCCGGACAACACATCTTCGCGGGCCCCGTGATACACGCCGAGGCCGGCCGCGCCGAGGTGAGTGAACGTGTCGCCGATGATCCGGACGTTGCTGGTGCCGACCAGGTCCACCGCCGCCGGCGGGCGGCTCCAGGCGGCGAACGGGCAGCTGCCCGGCGGGGACACGTACTGGCACAGGCCTTGGGTGCGCGCCCCGTTCACGCCCTGGACGTACATGTTCGCCTGCATCTCGGGGAAACCGTTGTCACCACTGGGAGTCAGCCAGGTGGTGTAGGCGAAGGCGATGCCGCTGAACGTGACGTCGCGCAGCGGGTGGGCGGCGGTCGACGAGCTGCTGATCAACTGTTGCAGCACGGGGGCGACGAAGTGCATGGCCGCCGGGTGGTCGCCCGGCCGTGGGTCGTAGTAGACGGTGTGCCGGGTCCGGTCGAGGTACCAGGTGCCGGGGCTCAGCAGCTCGTAGGCGTTCTCGATCCTGGTCGGCGTCGCCGACTTGTCCAGCGCCGGGAAGCCGCCCGACGGGTTGTCCCCGTCCGGCGCCGTCGGCGTGCTCGGTAAGTCCATATTGGACCAGCACGGCTGCTTCATGGTGATGGCCGTGCCGCTGATGCCGGCGACGTCGCAGCGGGGCTGGGTCCAGGCGCCATGGCCGCCGTCGAAGACGAACTCGATGTCGCCCGGGTTGCGCCAGGACGCGAGCGTGCCGTCGGCCGCGGTGAAGCCGTCCGTGGTCTGCGTCAGCGACACCGGGCTGGCGCCGGAACTACGCGGGATGCGTCGGCCGTCGGCGTACAGCTGGCGGGTGTTCAGGTTCGTTGGCACGGGGGCGGACCACAGGGCGGGGTTGTCCGGGTCTTGCCGCCATCCGGTGATGGCCGTTCCGCCGCTGATCATCGGGTGCGCGCCCGGTGCCGCCGTCCAGGTGACGCCGGAATCGTCGGGGCCGAAGGTGAGCGGGGTGCTGAGCTGGTAGGTGCCGGCGGTCAGCAACACGGTGACGTGCCGGCCGAAGGCGGCCCGCCGGGCGGCCGCGCTCTTGGCCTGGACGCTCGCGCAGGGCTGCCGCGCCGTGCACGCCTGGCCCCGTCCGTAGGGAGCCGCGTAGACGACCTGGGTCTCGGTCTGGGCCGGCGCCGTGACCGTCGACGCCGCCGCGAGGCTCAGGTGCCGCCGCGGGGCCCGCTGCGCACCATGGCGGCGGGCGTGCTGCTCACGACCGCCGGCGAGGGCGCCTGGTACACGACCTGGGCCATCTACTTCACCCGGGACGCCGGCCTAGGCATCGTGCAGGTCGGCATCGCCCTGTTCGTCGCGGGGGCCGTCGGGTGCCTGACGCCGGGACCGGCCGGCCGGCTGGGTGACCGGATCGGGCACCGCGATGTGCTGGCGGTGCTGCTGGCCGTCAACGGGGTGGCGATGGCCGGCTACACCCTGGTGCACAGCTTCACCGTGCTGCTGGTGACACGCGTCGTGGAGGCGGCGGCGAGCCAGGCGGCCAGCGGCCTGAAAACCGCCTATGTCGCCGATCTCGTGCCGGGTGAGGACCGCACGATCGAACTGGCGCGGCAGCGGACGGCCAGCCACGTCGGCTACGCCATCGGCGCCGCCGGGGGAGCCCTGTGCCTGACGATCAACACCCACACGGCTTTCCTCGTGGTGATCCTGGTGAACGCGGCGACGTCGCTGGTGTACGCGGCGATCGTGCACCGGCTGCCGGCCAGCGGGACGCCGCGATCCGCCGGCGGGCACGAGTCGAGGCAGGGCCACGGTGTGACCCTCCGGTTCGTCGCGGTGGTGGCGGCCACGGCGGTGCTGTGTCTGTGCTGGGGCATGGTCTCCACCGGCCTGCCACTGTGGCTCAGCGACCACACCCGGTTGTCGACCGGCCTGGCCGGCGTGGTGGTCGCGGTGAACTCGATCGGCGTCGCCGCGTTGCAGGTGCCCGCCGGGCGGCTGACGACGTCGGTCAGGGCAGCTCGCCGGGCCGTGGGCATCTCTGGGGCGAGTCTGGCCGCGGCGTGCGTCCTGTTCGCCACGACGCTGAACGCCGGCGGCTACCGGGCGGTCGGGGTCATCCTGCTCGCGGCGCTGTTCCACCTGGTCGGCGAGGTGCTCTACATCTCGGCGGCGTGGACGATCACGCTGCACCTGACGCCGCCCGGCCGCACCGGCACGTACCAGGGCGTCGCGGCGGCCGCGCAGTCCGTGGTGCAGATGGTCAGCCCTGGGCTGATCGGCATCCTGGTCACCGGCCTGGCCGCGACCGGCTGGCTCGTCCTGGCCGCGGTGCTGGTGGCGGCGGCCGTGGCGAGCATGTGCCTGGTGCCCGCCCGCGCCCGGGCCCGGGCGAAGGCCTGATCTCACCGTGCACAGTCGCCTCCTATGTTCGCGTGAGGAGAAGGTGCGCCACCGGCCGCGCCGGGCGAGGAGACGGGGTCGCGAGCTCCTGTCTTCGGGCGATCCGGGGCACGGCCCACACCGGTTGACTCGGGGCAGCGGCCGGTGATCGGCCGACGGGCTCTGGTGAGGAAGCGAATCGTGAAGAACAGCTGGAAGTACTCGGCCGCGGTGGTGGCCGGGTTGATCGCGGTGTCGGGTGGCGCGGTGGCGGCGAGCGCGCAAGCCCAGCCGGCGGCGGTGTCACACGGGGCGAAGCCGACGATCGTGCTGGTGTACGGGGCCTTCGAGGACGGCTCGGCGTGGAACGGCGTCACGGCGCGGTTGCAGCGGGCCGGCTACCGGGTGATCGTGCCGGCGGTGCCGTTGCGGGGCGTGCAGAGCGACGTGGCCTACCTGAACAGTCTGCTCAAGACGGTGGACGGTCCGCTGGTGCTGGCCGGCCACTCCTACGGCGGCATGCTGATCACGCAGATCGCGGCCGAGAACCCCGCCGTGAAGGCTCTGGTGTACACGGCTGCGTTCATCCCGGTGGCGGGGGAGAGCGCCGGGCAGTTGGACAACCAGTTCCCGGGCACGCTGATCGGGCCGGACACGCTGCAGACCGTCAGCTACCCGGGCGGCACCGACCTGTACGTGAAGCCGGACGCCTTCCACGAGGCGTTCGCCGGCGACCGGAGCGCAGCGGACGCCGCCGTCGCGGCTGCGACGCAGCGACCGGCCGACGGGGCGGTCTTCAGCGACACGGTGACCGCGGGCGCGCCGACCGACATCCCGAAGTACGCCATCGTGGCCAGCCAGGACCGGGCCATTCCGCCGGTGGCCGAGCAGTGGGAGGCCAAGCGGGCCGGCGCGACGATCGTCACGCTGCGGTCGGCGCACGACGTGCCGACCTCACACCCGGTCGAGGTCGCCGACCTCATCACGCGTGCGGCCCGTGGTCACTGACGCTGGTCGGTGATCAGCAGCCGGGTCAGCTGAACCCGTGAGTTCACGCCCAGCTTGGTGAACACCGCCCGCAGGTGCGTGTTGACGGTGCTCGGGGACACCGTCAACACCTCCGCCGCGGACTTGTTGGTGTGACCGTCCGCGACCAGTTCGGCGACCCTGCGCTCGGTGACGGTGAGGGCGTCCCAGCCCGTGTCGGCCTTCGGCGGGACATGTGGCCAGCGCCGCCGTCGGACACCGGCGGCGTGCAGAAGTCGTTGCACACGTAGCGCATCGGCATCGGCGCCCAGTTCCGCGTACAGATCCCGGGTCTCGTCGAGCAGCGCGACGCCGGTGTCGCGATGGCCGGCGGACAGCTCGGCTCGCCCGAGTTCCTGGAGCGCCAAGGCCAGCAGGAGCGGCCGGTGGGCCGTCCGCAGCGTGTCGACGGCCGGCGCGAGATCGCGCCGGGCGATCATGGCGGCGCCGGCGATGCCGGCTGATGAGGGGTTGTCCCGGGCCAGGTCGGCCAGGGATCTGGTTGCTGCGTCCCGGATCCGCGGCTCCTGAGCCGCCATGGCGAGCAGGTGGTCACGCCAGGGCGGATTCTCCGCGTGAATGGCGTCGAGCAGCTCGTCGCCGGCCCCCGGCTCGGACAGCAGCGCCGTCACGAAGCGCATCGGATGGTCGGCGGTCAGCTGCCGGGCCGTCGCCGC
>NZ_KK037166.1:760483-785800 GCF_000568255.1 Kutzneria sp. 744 | reverse complement strand
CGGCTTCGAGCTCGGCCAGCGCCCGCTGTGGATCGACGGCGTGCCCCAGGGCGAGCAACTCCCGCAGCGCCAACACGACGCCGTCCGGACAGCCGACGGCGTCTCCCGCCGACTCCGCCGAGGCCCGCGCCGCGCGATACGCCTCGGCCGCCCCGCCGAAGACACCGGCCCGGTCCAGATTCTCGGCCGCCGCCGCCAACTGCACCGCCCTCGCCACCGGATCCTCGGCGTCTTCGGTGCTGGAATCCCCGGCCAGCGAACGATAAGCCCGCAGCCGAGCCCGCAATGCCGGCGAGGCGGGCGAATCCTCGGTCCACAGCAGCAGATCGTCACGTCGGTCGTTCGCCCACAGCCATGGGGCCAGGGTGAGTCGCACGGTCGCCGCGATGTCCGGGTCCACGGGCCCGCGCAGCAGCTCCGCGGCGAAGGCCAACGCCTCGTCGAACTGGTGGGCGGCAACGAGAACGGTGACGACGTCCCGGCCGACCTCGGCCCGCATCGCGTCGTTCGCGTCCACGAGGTCGAAGGCCTGCTTGATGAATGCCACCGAGGTGACGGCCATCGAACCGACGATGTCGAGGGCGGCGTCGCGAAGCACCCGCACCGCACGGAGATCGCCCACCTGCGCCGTGGCCAGCACGTGCGGCGCCGCGTCGGCGGCGGCCCGACCGCTGGACAGGAAGTGCTCGACGACACGGTCGTGCAACGCCCGCCGTGCCGACGGCGGCACGTCCTGATAGAGGGCCTGGCGCAACAGGTCGTGGCGGAAGGCCACGGCGTTGCCGTCGTCGGTGAGCAGACCGGCGTCCATGGCTTCCACCAACGGGTCGGTCAGCTCCGCGATCGGAACGGCCGACAGTGTGGCCACATCGTGCAGGCTGAACCGCATCCCGAGCACGACGCCGGCCCGCAGCAGGGCGCGCGCCGGTGCGGAGAGTGCGCCGACCCGGCGGCGCACGCCCTCGACGAGGCCGGCCGGCAGGTCTTCGTCGGCCCGCGCGCCCGTCTCCACCAGTCCTTCGACGATGTGCACGGCCAGGAACGGGAGCCCGCCGGTGTCGCGCAGGCGCCGGCCGAGGTGGTCCGACGGATGCCCGCCGAGCCGGTCGGCGGCCAGTTCCAACACCGCCTCCGTCGTCAGCGGCGGCAGGGCTATGCGGTGCACCGGAACCGCTCGACCGGCGGCGGTCGCGGCTTGGTCGGCGGGGCCGCCGGGGGTGGGCCGGCCGGCGAGCAGCCAGGCGATCGGCCGATCGGCCAGCCTGGCGGTGACGACGCGGAGCATGAACACGCTCAGCGGATCCGCCCACTGGACGTCGTCCAGCAGCACCAGGACCGGCTCCGTGTCACTGCGCCGGGCCAGCAGTTCGCAGAGCCGTTCGGCCAGCCACAGGGGTTGGTCGAGCAGCGGCGCCAGGCCGGTGAAGTCCGCCGAGCCCACCAGCGGCGCGCGTCCGGCGCGCAGGGCGGTGCCCAGGGACGCCAGCGGCGCCACCTTGTCCTGTTCTGTCGCGGTTCCCTGGCCCACCGCGAAGCCGAGCCGGCGGCCCTGCTCGGCGACTTCCGCAGCGAACGAGGTCTTGCCGATGCCCGGCTCGCCTTCGACGACCAGCACGGGGCGATTCCGGTGCGTGCGACGCGAATCGCCCGCAGGGCGATGTCCAGTTCGGACATGCGCCCGCGCAGCGGATACGAGCGGGACCGGCTCCCGGTCGGGTCTGACACAGCCGCCATAGTGGCACGCCGCAGCGGCCGGCTTCGCGTGCTCCGGCGCGCGCCGGCGGGTCGGTGTCAGCCCCGAGCGAGCTGTCAGAACCAGTGCGCGCGCCCGCCGACCTTGCGGCCGGTGCCGCCGAGGATGGCCAGGATGGCGCCGACCACCAACAGGATGATGCCGATGGTCCAGAGGACGGGGATGCTGAGCAGGAAACCCACGACGAGCAGGATGACGCCTAATGTGATCACTGTTGAACTCCTTCTCGGCGGCGGCGCAGGTCCTGCGGGATTCGGCAGGGCCGTCGGTACGTGGTGAGGGTGGCCACTGGGAGGTCTGTCCAAACGGGCCGGACGGAGCAGTTGTCCGGCGCGGCGCGGTCTCATTTGCCGAGGCCGGCGACGAGGTTGATCATGGCGGCGATGATGCCCACGCCGAACAGGTAGGACAGCAGCGCGTGTCGCAGGGCGGTGGCGCGCACGGGGCTGGACCTGAGGATGGTGTCGGAGACCTGGAAGGTCATGCCGATGGTGAAGGCGAGATAGGCGAAGTCGGTGTAGCGCGGCGGGGTGGGGTCGTTGAAGTCGATGCCGTGGGGGTTGGCGCCGTAGTAGAGCTTGGCGTAGCGGGTGGTGAATATCGTGTGCACGCTGGTCCAGGAGACCACCACGCTGACCAGGCTGACGGTGGCCTGGGCGGCCTGGCCGCCGACGTCGGAGGCGTCGGCGGTCAACACCAGGCCGACGGCGATCAGGCTGGCGACGGCGGCGATCAGGACTGTGGTGTCGGCGGCGGGGCGGCCGGCGTTCTCCTGGTTGGCGTGGCTGGCTGTGCGGGCGGAGCCCATCGGCCAGATGGTGATCCACATCCAGGTGACGAACACCGCCCCGGCGACGATCCAACCGGCCAGCAGCGCGGCCTGCCACGTGGCGAACACCGCGACCACGATCGCGATCGGCACGCCGGCGGCGAGGCAGACGAACAGCCTCAGCCTGGCCGAGGCCCCGTGTGCCTGGTGCGTGTCCGGCTGTGGCATCCGCGGTCCCTTCCGATCGGCGTCGCCGTGCGGGGACGAGCGTGTTCTGCCGAGAAGTGATACCCCGATTTCGGTCGCGTCAAACCTGGCGGCGCACTATTTCCGCTGGTGAGCTGCTATTCGTGAAGTGTCGACAGCAGTGTTGGCGCCGAGCGCTTCGGTGAAGCGACGTCTCGGCGGCGTGGTGCTCGGCGTCCCGCTCGATCGCGGTCAAGTGTGATCGCTTCTGCCTGGGTCACCCCGCGGTTAGCCTCGGCCGGTGAAGTCGGCCTCGATCGTCACAGCAGCAGCGTTATTGGCATTCGGGCTGGGCGTGAGCCCAGCGGCCGCCGCGTCCGACAGGACGCCGGCCGGCCCGCACGCGGTGATCAGCCATCTGGCCGATCCGATGGACGGTCACGCGGCCGAGGACGAGACCGAGGACCTCACCGACGCCTCGCAGCAGTACAGCGACATCCGCAACGCGCCGGGCCTGACGGCGGCGAACGCACAGGCCTACTACTCCGGTCAGCAGCAGGGACAGCACCTGCCGGTGCTGCCGGGCGCCTGGCAGGAGGTGACGAACCAGCCGTACCAGAGCGACGCCCCGGCCTACCGGGACCCGAACTGGTCGAACTCCACCGGCGGCTCCGGACATGTCTCCGGCCGCGTCAGCGCGCTGGCCACCGACGGCGCGCGCACGGTCTACGTCGGCGCGGCCGACGGCGGAGTGTGGCGCTCGGACGACCGTGGCGCGCACTGGCAGCCGCTGTGGGACGGCATGCCGAGCCTCGCGATCGGCGCCGTCGCGGTGAATCCGACCGACCACAGCGTCTACGTCGGCACCGGCGAGGCGGACTTCAGCGGCGACAGCCTCGGCGGCGACGCCATCTACCGCTCCGCCGACCGCGGACGCACCTGGCAGCGCATCGGCCAGTCCTTCTTCGGGCTGCGCACCGCCCGGATCGTGCTGGACGGCGTCGGCCACATCTACGCCGCCACGAGCTTCGGCCTGCTGCGCCACGACATGCGTGACTGGTCCGCGCCCTGGACCACCGTGCTCGCCCCGGCCGCCGGCGCCGAGACGTCGTTCGCGACCGACGTGCGAATCCGCCCGGGCAGCAACGGATCCGTCGTCGCGGCCATCATCGTCAACAAGGGCGTCAACCCCGGCGCGGTGAACGCCTTCTACCAGTCGACCACCGGCGGCGGGCCCGGCACCTTCAGCCGGCAGGCGGCCACCGGCCAGTTGACCGACACCGACATCGGGCGCACCACGTTCACCTGGAACGCCAACGGTTCCGCGCTCTACGCGGTCGTGCAGAACGCCACGAACACCGGCCTGCTGACCGGCGTCTTCCGTGCCGACTCGGGCTCACCCGCCGGCCCGTGGACCAAGATCGCCGACACGCCGAGCCTGGTGAAGGCCGGCGCCCAGGGCTGCGGCGGCTGCCAGGGCTGGTACGACCAGTACGTGGCCGCCGACCCGGTCGACCCCAACCACATCTACCTGGGCCTCGAAGACGTCTACGAGACCTCGGACCGCGGTGCGAGCTGGCAGGTCATCGGTCCCTACTGGAACTTCGGGCTGCCGTGTTGGAGCTCCGATCTCAGCAAGCTGACCTGTCCGCCGACCACGCACGCCGACCAGCACGCCGCGGTGGTCGCCAGTGACGGCACGGCCTACTTCGGCAACGACGGTGGCGTCTACTCCCGGGCCGCCGCACTGCGCGGTGTCGTCAAGTGGAACAACCTCAACGAGGGGCTGCACACGCTGCAGTACTACTCGGTCGGAGCGGGTCGGGTGGCCGGCGGCGACGCGATCTGGGGCGGTTTGCAGGACAACGGCGTGTCACTGCTGTTACCGGGGGCGAAGGAACAGGTCTCGCCGTTCGGCGGCGACGGCGGCCAGGTGATCGTCGATCCACGCAACGGGATGCGGGCGGTCAACGAATACGTGCACCTCAGCACCGCCCGCACGGAGAACGGCGGCAAGTCGGACTTCACGACTCCCAGCTACACCACCATGTCCCCGTCCTGCGACAACCCCGTCGCCGGCACGCTCGCCGACCCCTGCGACCCCGGCAGCCTGTTCATCGCGCCCTACAGCGCGGACATCGCCAACCTCGACCACTGGGTGGCCGGCGGCCAGTACGTGTGGGACAACCAGGGCAAGGGCTGGGACACCAACTGCGGCCCGGCCGCCTGCGACTGGAAGAACGTGCACGACACCGGCGCGCAGATCACCGCCGTGGTCGCCAAGGGCAAGACCATCTACGCGGCCTGGCAGTACCGCGATGCGGCAAAGGTCTACCACTCCGGCATCGACACGAACTACGGCGGCAGCTGGCACCGCCTCGCCACGCCGAACCTGCCGGCCCGCTACATCACCTCGATCTCGCTGGATCCCGTGCGGGACGGGCACTTGTACATCTCGTTCGGCGGCTACACCGACAAGTGGGTGCCCGGCGCCGGCAAGGGGCACGTGTTCGAGAGCGGCGACGGCGGAGCCAGCTGGACCGACGACACCGGTGCGCTGCCCGACCTGCCGACCACGTCGTTGGTGCAGTGGAACGGTTTGCTGGCGGCGGCGACCGACGCCGGCGTCTACGTCCGCCTGGCCGGCAAGTGGTTCAAGCTCGGCACCGACCTGCCCAACGCGTCCGGGCAGCAGTTGATCGTCGCGCCGGAGGGCACCGCGTTGCTGCTGGCCACCCATGGACGTGGGCTGTGGAGCTACGGCGTGCGTCGGTGACCGGAGCTGTCATGTTGTCCTGAAATCCAGGTGGCAGAGGAAGTTCGGTCATTCCTCGGATCAGGACAGTCAGCCGTGCTTGCCCTTGTCCGGCGGCTGCCCGGGGCCGGTCTTCTTGGCTTGACCGGGTGGAGTGTGTCCATGGCCGCCGTTGCCGGACCCTGGACCACCGCCGGCGCCATGGTCGTCGACGGCGGTGCTGGCCGCGAGATCGACACTGGTGGTGGGCGATGACGTCGTGCTCAGCGGCACGGTCGGCGCAGAACTCGTGGTGGCCGGGGGAGGGGCGGTCGTGGTCGCTGGGGGAGCGGCGGCTCTCAGGGCGAAGGTCAGCGCCGCGCCGATCATGAGAATTCCGCCGGCCGCCACCGCGACGGCGCGGCGCCGGCGTGGCCGCTGTGGGCAACGGGATCGTCGACAGTTCGGCGGGGCCGAGCTGGGCGAATCGTTCCACGCACTGCGCCGTCGTCGGTCGCTGTGTTTTTATCGGCGCTGGTCATCTCGGCCAGCAACATCGCCAGCCCGACGGGTAACCAGTCCGGGATCAGAGGGTCGCGGGTCAGTCGGGCCAGCGCGGCCTCGGCCTGCCCGCCCTGGTATTCCTGGTGGCCGGTCAGCGCCTGCAGCAGCACGAGGCCGAGGGCGTAGACGTCGGAGGCCGGCGTGGCCTTCTGGCCCCGGACCTGTTCCGGCGCGAGATAGGCGGCTGTGCCGACGATGTCCCCGGAGCGGGTGATGCCGTCGGCGTCCACCAGGCGGGCCAGGCCGAAGTCGGCCAGGTAGGCCTCGCCGTCCAGGTCGACCAGGATGTTCGACGGCTTGATGTCGCGGTGCACGATGCCGCGGCTGTGCACGTACGCCAGGGTCGGCGCCAGGCGCCCGGCCAGCGACACCACCTCGTCGACGGTGGGCCGCTCCTTGCTCAGCGCCACGTGGAGACTCGGACCGTCCACCAGCCGCATCACCAGGTACCGGCTGTTCTGGTGCTGACCGGCGTCGTAGACGGTGACCAGTCCCGGATGTGACAGGCCGGCCAGCAGCCTGGCCTCGTCCTCGAACCGCCGGTGGTCGATCGCGCTGGCCGGCGGGGTGAACCTCTTGATCGCCACCGGTCGTTCCAGCTTCAGGTCGTACGCCCGGTACACCTCGGCCATGCCGCCGCTGCCCACCAGCGCGCCGATCCGGTAGCGGTGCGACAGCAACGGCCGCTCGCCCGTCGCGCTGAACGGATCAGGGTCCATCTGCCCACCTCCCGTGCCGTCGAACAAGGAGGACTACCACGCCGGGGTGGGCTTCACACCCTTGATCGGCATCGCCGGTGGGCCTCCGCATCGCGTGCGTTGAGAGTTAACGATGGCACTATGGCTTCAGTGGCAAGTGAAATTAGCTCGCCACACCGCGCCAGCAGTTGATATCCGGCCGATAGAAGAAGACCGAGTTAGTCAGTCCGTCGGCATGAAGCTGGCGATACGGATCACGCCGGCGGCGTGCGGCGGGATTCTCGTTGTCCCCGTGGTCATCCGGCTTCGGCCGTGGTGTCGACGGCGGGCTCGCGGAGGAAGTGGCCGATCTGTTCCAGGGCGGTCGCGGCTTCGGGCAGGAACGACCAGAACAGGTGGAACACGTGCGTGCCCACCGGGTAGAGGTCGAGCCGGACGTCGACGCCGTGCGCGGCGGCGTGGTCGACGAAGCGGCGCGTCTCGCGCAACACCATGTCGTGGGTGCCGGACTGCACGAGCAGCGGAGGCAGCCCGGACAGGTCGGCCTTGAAGACGTTCAGCAGCGGATCGGTGTGCGGATGATCGCCGACGTAGAGCGAGAGCCACCGCGCCACCGGTGTGCCGTCGGGCGGGTCCACGACGTTGACCGACGGGCACAGCAGCACCGCCCGCCCCGGCCGCGGCAGGCCCTCCCGAGCCAGCTTGACCATGACCGACACCGCCAGCCCGCCGCCGGCCGAGTCGCCGCTGATGGCCAGGTCGCTCGGATCCGTGCCTTGGTCGAGCAGCCATCGGTAGGCACGGAAGGCGTCGTCGAGCGCGGCCGGGAAAGGGTGCTCCGGCGCGAGCGGTAGTCCGGCAGCAGCACGGTCGCCCCGGTCGCGGCGGCCAGCGCCCCGGCCAGCGGGCGGTAGCCGAAGGCAGAGCCCGAGATGTAGCCGCCCCCGTGCAGATGCAGCAGGGTCGGCGGCCCGTCCGCGCCGGCCGACACGACCAGCGCCGGCACGCCACCGGCCTGCACCGGTCGGACGCGTGTGCCGTCCGGGACCGGGAACTGCGCGTTGAGCGCCTCGTAGGCCTCCCGCATCTGCGGCAGGCCGGGCTGGCCGTCCTCGGCGACCGAGTCCCACAGCCGTGCGACCCGGGCGGCGACCTCGCCGTCGGCCGACCTGGTCAGGGCGACGGCGTCGTTGAGGTCGGCCAGCAGCGGCACAGCAGCGCCTCGCCGGCCAGCGTCAGCTCCACGCGATGGGTCGAGCGCAGCAGCCGCGGGCAGCCGATCAGCCGTTCCAGCGCCTGGATCTGCCGGCTCAGCGCCGGCTGCGAGACGTACACCAAGCGACAGTGGTCCGCTCAGGCGTCGCGGCGACGGAGGAGCACTGCGCCGAGGACCAGGGCAATGGCGGCGTAGCCGCAGAAGACGGCGAAGCCGGACCATGGGCCGAGCAGGGCAGAGGGGTCGGGGTGCACGACCATGATCTGCTGACCGGCGTTGCTGGGCAGGTAGGGGTCGATGTTCGTGGCCCAGTCGGTCGGGAGGGCCTCGCCGAGGACGGGCAGCACGAGCAGGATGCCGAACAGGCTGGCGATCGCGCCGGCGGTGCTGCGGACGACGAAGCCGAGGCCGACGCCCATCAGGCCGACGACGGTGAGGTACAGCGCCGCGCCCACCACGGCCCGGGCGACGCCGTCGGCGCCGATGGTGGTCTCGATGTGGTGCGAGCTGAGCAGGTACTGGCCGAGAAAGAACGCCACGAAGGCCGTGACGGTGGTGACGACCAGGGTGATCACCGCGAAGACGACGGCCTTGGCGATCAGCACGGGCAGCCGGCGTGGCGCGGCGCCGAGGCTGGAGCGGATCATGCCGGTGCTGTACTCGCCGGTGACGATGAGCACGCCGAGCACGCCGACGACGAGCTGCGCGAGGTAGAAGCCGCGCAGGCTCACGGCGGTCGGGTCGAAGTGGGCCTGCTCGACCGGCCGCATGTGCGTCCAGCGGGTGGCGGTGACGGCGGCGAACAGGCCACCGAAGCCGATCATCGCGATGAGCGTCGCGGCCAGCGTGAAGTACGAGGACCGCAGCGACCAGAACTTGTGCCATTCCGAGTGCATGACCCGGAGTTGGGTGACCCGGATGTCGTCCGGCAGCGGCGCCGCCGACGGCCGCTGGGCCTTGGTGAGCGTCGCGGTCATGACGCGGTCCTCTCGGTGAGCACGTCCTGGTGGACGGAGAATTCGACGGCGTCCTGGGTGAGATCCATGAACGCCTCTTCGAGCGAGGCGGTGACCGGCGTCAGCTCCTCCAGCGGGATCGCGTTGCGACAGGCGAGCTGGCCGATCTCGCCGCTGGTGAGGCCGTGCACTTCGAGCAGGCCGGTCTCCGGCGCTGTCACGGTGACGTCGGGCCCGACGAGCAGGTCCCGCAGCGCGCCGCCCTCCGGGGTGCGGACGCGGACGACCTTGCGGGAGAAGCGCGCGGTGAACTCGGCCATCGACGTGTCGGCGATCAGCCGGCCCCTGCCGATGATCACGAGGTGGTCGGCGGTCAGCTCCATCTCGCTCATCAGGTGCGAGGACAGGAACACCGTGCGGCCGTCGGCCACCAGCGACCGCAGCAGCTGCCGGATCCATCGCACGCCTTCGGGGTCCAGCCCGTTGACGGGCTCGTCGAGGACCAGCGTGTGCGGGTCGCCCAGCAGCGCGGCGGCGACGCCGAGACGCTGCCCCATGCCGAGGGAGAAGCCGCCGACTCGCTTGCGGGCCACCTCGCGCAGTCCGACGAGCTCGACGACCTCGTCGACGCGTCGGCGTGGGATGCCGTGCGTCAGGGCCAGGGCGAGCAGGTGGTTGTAGGCCGACCGTCCGGTGTGGACGGCCTTGGCCTCCAGCAGCGCGCCGACCTCGCGCAGCGGCGCGGGATGGTCGGCGTAGCGCTTGCCGTTGACCCGCACCTCGCCCGCGGTCTGCGCGTCGAGGCCGAGGATCATCCGCATGGTGGTGGACTTGCCGGCCCCGTTCGGCCCCAGGAAACCGGTGACCGCGCCGGGGCGGACGGTGAAGGTCACGTCGTCGACGGCGACCCGGTCGCCGTACCTCTTCGTGACACCGACTGCGTCGATCATCTGCTCCTCGTCCCCTGCCGCGCGGGCGCCGGTCGCCGGCACCGGGAGACTGGCACGGCTTGGCGCGCCGGGCAAAGCCAGTTGCTGAGATGCGCCTCAGGCCGGACAAAGCCCCCGTGAAACTGTCGGTTTCCTTTCGATGCCAACGAGATGCGTAACGGACCGGCGCCGTGCCTGATTACCGTCGGTCAGCTCATGATGCCGGCCAGTGCGAAGAACTCATGCCGCGACCGGGCGTCCTCGCGGAGGCTGCCCAGCAGGGTGGACGTCACGGTGCACGAGCCGATGGCCTGCACGCCGCGCAGCGTCATGCAGCTGTGCTCGGCCCGCACGACGACCCCGACCCCCACCGGGTCGAGTTGGTCGGCGAGCCAGTCGGCGATCTGTTTGGTCAGCCGCTCCTGAACCTGCGGGCGGCAGGCGAAGTGCTCGACCACGCGGGCCAGCTTGGACAGTCCGAGGATGCGCTCGCCCGGCAGGTAGCCGACGTGGGCGACGCCGACGAACGGCAGCAGGTGGTGCTCGCAGACGGACCGGACCGGAATGTCGCGGGCGAGCACCAGCTCGTCGTAGCCCTCGTCGTTGGGGAACGTGGTCAGGTCGAACGGCCGCGGCGTGAAGAGCTCGGCGTAGGCCCGGGCCATCCGGGCCGGTGTCTCGCGCATGCTTTCGCTGCTGTGCTCGATCCCCAGTGCCCGCAACAGGTCCGCGGCGGCTCGCTCGGCCGCCGCGGGGTCGACGACGCCTGATTCGTGGACCACGTGCAGGGCGGACTCGGTGCGGGTCTGAGTGATCCAGGCTGGGGCCGCGCTGTTCATGTCGCTCCTGACGAGAAAGTGGTTGTTTTGTCCGTTTGATGGGCGCGTCGCCCGGGTCGGTTCGGGCTGTGCACCGTTTTTGCCGGTTCCCTGCCCTCGCTTCGGCGGCAATCTGTGGGCCGTTCGGTCGAGGGCGGGACCTTTCCTACCAAGGGCATCTACGGTGGTGTAGAAATAAAGGGTGAACCGTTAACACTGTTGGGATTCCGCGGCGGGTGACCGAAGGGGGCTGTTCCGACGGTCGGCCACGATGTTGTCCGGGCCGGCGTGGCGTGACCTGACGAGTCGGGCGAATTTGTCGGATGGGGCCGGCGGATTCGGGTCGTGTCGCAGGTCGGTGGGGTGCTCGCGACCGGGGATGCGGGTGCCCGCGACGGGGTCTGTGCCCCGATTTCGCGAATTGAGTCTCGTTCACGTGCTTTTCTCCAGCGTCTCCGCTAATGCGCGGGATGGCTCTTCACGAGGGGTGGACGTCCTCCCGTCGCGGTGTGCGCTGGATGTCCGGTGGGGAGGACAGCTTGAACCGGAGAGCAATGCCAGTACTTTTGGATGCGAACGGGGGCGCATCCACCACGGATGAATCGGGGGACGGCGCGGGGTCGCCACGGGGAGTGGTCTCCGTTCCCATTGCGCTGCTGCAGCCGGGCGAGTCGCCCCGGCTGGAGGGGCAGGACGAGGCGCACGTCGCCCGGCTGGCCGAGATCGACACGCCGCTGCCGCCGATCCTGGTGGACCGGACGACCATGCGGGTCATCGACGGCATGCACCGGCTCCTGGCGGCCGTGCGCAACGGTCGCGAGTCGATCGAGGTCGAGTTCTTCGACGGCACCGTCGCCGACGCCTACGTGCAGGGCGTGGCGTCGAACATCGCGCACGGCTTCCCCCTGACGCAGGCCGATCGACGGGCGGCCGTGGCCCGGATCATCGAGCTGCACCCGGGCATGTCCGATCGGGCGATCGCCGAGGTGGCCGGAGTCGGCGCGCGGACGGTCGCTCGGGTCCGCGGCCGCACCGGGACGGGTGTGCAGCCGCCCGCGCGCGTCGGCAAGGACGGCAAGGTCCGCCCGGTCAGCGGCGTCGAGGGACGGGTGCGGGCGGCGGAGGTCATCGCCGCGCATCCGGAGAAGTCGCTGCGGGACGTGGCCCGGACGGCCGGCATTTCGCCGGCGACGGCACGGGACGTGCGGATGAGGCTGGAGCGTGGGGAAGCGCCGGTGCCGGACGCCGCCCCCGCGCCGGCCCGGCAGTCGGCCGAGGCGAGTCCGGGCGCCGCGCTGGAGACATTGCTGAGAGATCCTTCCCTGAGACAGACGGAGAACGGACGGCAGTTGCTGCGGCTGCTGCGCCAGAACGCGGGCAGCGTGCGCGAACTGTCCTCTTTGGTCCCGCTGGTGCCGCCGCACTGCGTGGTGCTGGTCAGCCAGCTGGCCAGCCAGTTCGCCAGCCGGTGGCTGCAACTGTGCGACGAACTGGACGAGCGGCCCACGGCCGACTCGTGACGGCGGTCAGCCGGTGGCCTGGTCGGCCAGCTGGGTGCGGTAGAGCTCCGCGTACAGGCCGCCGGCTGACAGCAGTTCCTCGTGTGTGCCCCGTTGCAGGACCCGGCCGCCCTCGATGACGAGAATCTGGTCGGCGTCGCGGATGGTCGACAGGCGATGGGCGATGACCAGCGAGGTCCGCCCGGCCAGCACGGTCTTGAGGGCACGTTGGATCGCCGCCTCGGACTCCGCGTCCAGGTGGGCGGTGGCCTCGTCGAGCACCACGATCGGCGGCGACTTCAGCAGCAGCCGGGCCATCGCGACCCGCTGCTTCTCGCCGCCGGAGAACCGGTAGCCCCGGTCGCCGACCACGGTGTCCAGGCCGTTGGGCAGCGCCTCGATCGTGTCCCAGATGCGGGCCGCCTCGCACGCCTCGATCAGGTCGCGCTCGGTGGCGTCGGGGCGGGCGTAGGTCAGGTTGGCCCGGATCGTGTCGTGGAACAGGTGGGCGTCCTGGCTGACCACCCCGACGGTGTCCCGCAGCGACGCCATGGTGAGGTCGCGAACGTCCTGGCCGCCGATGCGGACGGTGCCCGCCGTCGGGTCGTACAGCCGCGGCACCAGGTGCGTGATCGTGGTCTTGCCCGCCCCGGACGGCCCGACGAGCGCGGTCAACCGGCCCGCCGGCGCCCGGAAGCTGATCTCGTTCAGGATCGGGACGGCGTCGTTGCGTTCGACTCCGGCCGTCGGCGACTCCAGGGAGGCGAGGCCGACCTCGCCCCGGCCGGGGTAGTGGAACGAGATGCCGTCGAACTCGATGTCCGGCGCCGGACCGGCGACAGCGGCCGGGCGGGCGTCCGGCCGCTCCGCGATGAGCGGCTCCAGGTCCAGCACCTCGAATACCCGGTCGAAGCTGACCAGCGCGGTCATCACGTTGATCTGCATGTTGGTCAGCTGGTTGATGGGCCCGTACAGGCGCAGCAGCAGTGTCACCATCGCCACGAGCGTGCCGAGTTGCAGGGTGCCGGCGATGGCCAGACCGCCGCCGACGCCGTACACCAGCGCGGTGGTGAGCGCGGTCAGCACCGACACGATGATGACGAACATCCGCCCGTACACGCCGGTCGCGACCGCCACGTCGCGTACCCGGCCGGCACGGCCGGCGAACTCGGCCGATTCCTCTTCCGGCCGGCCGTAGAGCTTGGCGAGCATCGCGCCGGCGACGTTGAAACGCTCGCTCATCATCGTGCCCATCTCGGCGTCCTGCTGCATGCCCTCACGGGTCAGCCGCTGCAGTCGGCGGCCGATCGCCTTGGCCGGCAACAGGAAGAACGGGACCATCGCCAGCGCCGCCAACGTGATCTGCCACGACAGGTAGAACATCGTGGCCAGCACGAGCGTGAGCGTCAGCAGCGTGGACAGCGTCTGCGACAGCAGCGAGGTGACCGCCTGCTGCGCGCCGACCACGTCCGTGTTGAGGCGGCTTACCAACGAGCCGGTCCGGGCCCGGGTGAAGAAGGCCAGCGGCTGCCGTTGCACGTGGTCGAACGCGGTCGTGCGCAGGTCGTAGACGAGGCCCTGCCCGACCCGTCCGGAGACCCAGGTCTGGGCGAACACGGCGGCGGCGTCGACCAGGGCGAGCCCGGCGATGGACAGCGACAGCCACACCACCACCGGCATCCGTCCCGGCGTGATGCCGTCGTCGATCAGTCCTTTGAGGATCAGCGGATTCGCCGCCGTGATCACCGCGTCCACCCCGGTGGCGGCCAGCAGGGCGGCCAGCGGCCAGCGGTGGCGCAGCGCGTACGGCACGATGCGCCGCACGGTGCCGGGCCGGATTCGCTGCCGGGTGATGGATTCGTCGCGCAGCACGGGCCCACCGTCAGTTCTTGTCGAGGAATTCGATGATCGCGGCGTTGACCTCGGCCGGCCGTTCCAGGTGGCCGAGGTGTCCGCAGCGGCTGATCTCCACCAGGTCGCAGTCGGGGATGGCGTCCGCGACCTCGGCGCCCAGGTGGGGCGGCGACATCACGTCGTCGGCGAAGGCGATCACCCGGCACGGCACGGCGACCTCCCGCAGCGCCGCGCGCCGGTCGCCGGGGTCCACCCAGGACTGCCCGGGGGCCGGGTCGTCGTCGGCCAGCTGGAACACCTCCAGCCACTGCGCCACCATGATCTCGTCGTCGAGGGTGGCCGGCGACAGCATTTCCAGCACGGACTTGGCCGCCCGGCACTCGGCCGGCAGCGTGACGCCGCTGTCCCGCAGCGCACGGCTCGCCCGGGTCATCGCGGTGCGGTAGACGTCCGACCGTGCGCTGGTGGCCAACAGGACCGCGCACCGGACCAGCTCCGGGTGCGCGAGCGCCAGTTCCTGGGCGACGGTCGACCCCAGCGACGTGCCGACGATCCGGCAGGGAGCGAGGTCCAGCGCCTCGATCACTCCCTTGGTGTCGGCCACCATGTCGGCGATCGAGTACCGGCCGACCGGCGCGTCCGACGGGGCCATGCCGCGGTTGTCGAAGACGACCGTCTCGTAGCCGGCCTGCTGGAGCGCCGGCGTCTGGTAGACGCTCCAGGAACGCGCGGCGGCCGACTGGCCCATGACGAGCAGCACGGGGTCGCCCGTGCCCGCCCGCTCATAGGCCAGCCGGATGCCGTTGCTGTGCAGGAAAGGCATCACCAACGCCATTCGCGCTGGTTGAACAGGTGCTCGGCGTTGATGTTGCGGTCCTTGCACCAGCCGAGGAACTCGTCGATCTGCTTGAGCTGGTAGGTGTCCTCGTTGTACGTGGTGGCCATGATGTGGCCCTGCCAGCTCTCCTCGCCCATCGCGTAGATGTACGCCTCGTCCGCGCCGAGCTCGGTCATGATGTCACCGGCCTGCGCGGCGTTGGAGCCGGACAGCTTGCGGGAGTCGGACATCTTCTTCGGCACCGGCTTGGTCAGCAGCCCCTGGTACAGCCACGTGAGCGGGGCGCCGTCGCACTCCATGCCCAGGAACGCCATGTCCGCCTTGCCCAGGTGGGTGCGGATGTAGCGGTACAGCACCGGGTCGATGCCGGAGGAGTCAGCGCCGACGAACACCTTCTTGCCGGCCAGCTCCACCCAGTAGGTGGACTTGCCGCGGATGTCCAGGTCGGCGTGCTCGCCGAGGAACGGGGTGGCCACCACCTTGCCGCCCGGGAACGGCACCTCGTCGAAGTCGTCGACCTCGATCACCGGCAGGCCGATGCGCTTGAGGTAGAGGCCCATCGACGGGTCGACGAGGTTGCCGCGCGAGGATCTCGGCACGACCACGGCGCCGACGCGGCCCCGCAGCTGCAGCAGCGTCTCCAGCACGATGTGGTCCTGGTGGCCGTGGGTGATCAGCACCAGGTCGATGTGGTCGGGCAGGTCGTCCAGTGTGTACCGGTTGCCGGGCCGGTTGTCCGTGCTGATGAACGGATCCGTGACGATCGAGGCTTCCGGCGTCTGGAGCACCACGCAGGCGTGGCCGTAGTAGCGGACGCGCCCGCCGGCGTCGATGTGGCGGTCGGGCGACAGGCTCGGCTTGGTGTCCAGGAACCGGTCCAGCTGCCGGGCCTGGGCGTCGTTCAGCCCGAGGGCCTCGCGCAGCCGTGCGGCGGTGGTGGGCTTGATCCGGGCCTGCACCAGCTCGCGGAGGCCGTCGTGGCGGAACGGCAGTTCCAGGTCGAGCACGTCCGGACCGGACAGGCGCGGCGTGCTCAGGATGAACGGCCGCTCGACGCCGTCGTCCAGCGACACCTGCACCGACTGGCGCCGCTCGTCGTAGCCCGGGCCGTGGTAGGCCAGTGGTTCCAGGAAGTGCATGGAGGCCTGGTTGCTGGTGTCGTAGGCCAGCTCCACCAGACCGTTGAGGGCGGCGGGCAGCTTCGGGTAGAGCGGGCCGAGGTCGTAGCCGACGGCGTTCTGCCGCACCAGCTCCTCGCCTTCGGCGATCGCGGCGGCGAAGGCCAGCATGTCCGCGCGCTCGCGCTTGATGGTGTCGAGCAGCTCGGCGACCTCGGGGCTGCGGTCCTCGGGCACGCCGACGAAGTAGCCGCCGCGCAGGTCGGGGTTGTTGGTGGCGGCCACGTGCACCTGGGGCGACTGCAGGTAGGACTCCAGCAGCGGCACCTGCACGAAGGCGAGGTTCATCGACGCCTGCACCGGCGCGACCGTGTGCAGCCAGGCGTAGAACCTGTCCACCAGTGGCTCGATGATCACGTTCGAGCGGAGATACCTCTGCTCGGCGTCGTCACCCATGGGGGTCCCTTCGATCGTGTGACGGGGTCCGCGCGCGCAAACAGCGACAGGACAAGGGATTCCGGCGTCCGTCGGGGACGTCGGCGCGCTCACTATGGCAGCGCCGGCACGCCGCTACAACGGCACCGTGACCTGGGCGTGCAACTGCGGCGGCTGCCGGGGTTGAACGCCCGTCGCGAAGTCACGGTGCTGTTGTGGCCGGTGTCGCCGTTCGGGTACTCATGTCCACCGATGGCGCCGCCGATGAGCGGATCGCCTTGCCACACAAGAGTTTCATGCCGGGCACGCGGTCGCCGCGCGTCCCGCCCCGTTTCGCCGAGGAAAGGACCGCACGGTGAGCAATCCGTTCGACGATCCCGATGCCGACTACCTGGTGCTGGTCAACGACGAGGGGCAGTACTCGCTGTGGCCGGCGTTCATCGCCGTGCCGCAGGGCTGGCAGACCGTGTTCGGCGCCGCCGGCCGCCAGGACTGCCTGGACCACATCGAGAAGTCCTGGACCGACATGCGGCCCAAGAGCCTGATCGCGGCGATGGAGCAGAGCTAGTCCGATCGAGACGGAAAGCCGGGGGTACCGCCGTGACGTTCGACCTGACCGCTCACCGCAGCGTGGGCGCCGCCTTTCTCGACCGGGCCGACGCCCATCCCGATCGCATCGCGCTCACCGTGTCCACTCCGGCGCCCAGGACGACGTGACGTTCGGCGAGTTGGCGCGGCGGGCCCGGCTGCGGGCCGCCCGGCTCGCCGCACGGTTGGCCCCGGGCACCCCGGGTGCTGATCGCCCTGCCGACCTGCGTCGAGTTCGCGGAGGTGTACCTGGCGTGTCTGTTTGCCGGGCTGATCGCGGTTCCCGTGCCAGTGCCCGGCGGTTCCTCCAGCGCCACCGAGAGGGTCGCGGCGGCGGCCGCCGACTGCACGCCCGAGGTCGCGATCACCACCTCGGCCGCGTGCGGCGATCTGGCGGAGCGATTGCCGGGCACGGTCGTCGAGGCGGTGGGCGATGCCGGTGACGGGGACGCCGACCTGCACGAGGTCGCCGGGCGCGACACGGTCGCCGTCCTCCAGTACAGCTCCGGGTCCACCGGCACGCCGAAGGGCGTGATGCTCACCCACGGCAACCTGCTCGGCAACATCGTCGGCTTCCAGCGGGGCTCGGGCATCGGTCCGGACGACGTGTTCGGCGGCTGGATCCCGCTGCACCACGACATGGGCCTGTTCAGCCAGCTGACCGCCGCGCTGGTGCTCGGCGCGCCGAACACGCTGATGCCGCCGGCCGACTTCGTGCGCCGGCCGATCGAGTGGTTCCGGCTGCTGGACCGCTTCGGCATCACGGTCACGGCCGGCCCCAACTTCGCCTACGACCTGTGCCTGCGGCTGATCTCGGACGACATGCTCGCCGGCATCGACCTGTCCCGGCTGCGGCTGGCGATCAACGGGTCGGAGCCGATCCACGCGCCGACGATGGCGGTCTTCGCGCAACGGTTCGCCGGCACCGGGCTGCGCCCCGACGTGGTGTCCCCGGGCTACGGACTGGCCGAGTCCACCGTGTACGTGTCGTGCAGCAGGATCGGCGCGCAGCCGACCGTGCTCACGGTCGACCCGGCTGCCGTCGAATCTTCTGATGCCCCAAGGATTCGCGCCGCCTCTGAAGACGGCAAGCAGATCGTCGGCGTCGGCCGCCCGGCCGCACACGAGGTGCGGATCGTGGATCCGCAGCGCCTGAGTCCGGTGCCGGAGGGCGGGATCGGCGAGATCTGGGTGCGCGGGGACAGCGTCGGTGTCGGCTACTGGAACCGGGCGGATCTGACCGCCGAGATCTTCCGCGCCCGGTTGGCCGGGTCCGATCTGGACTGGCTGCGCACGGGCGACCTCGGCGCCCTGGTGGACGGCGAGCTGTTCGTCACCGGGCGGCTCAAGGAGGTGCTGATCGTCCACGGGCGCAACGTCTTCCCGCAGGACGTCGAACGCCAGGCCCGCGCGGCGCACGAGGCGCTGGTCGGCTTCACCGGCGCTGCTTTCGAAGTGCCCGCGCCGGACAGCCGGATCGTGCTCGTGCACGAGGTCAGCCCGACGCTGTTGGCCGATGACCTGCCGGGCGTGGTCGCCGCCGTCACCAGGAGCCTCACCGTGGAGTTCGGCGCGCCGATCCGCAACGTCATGCTGGTCCGCCGCGGCACGGTGCGGCGCACGACCAGCGGCAAGATCCAGCGGGTCGTGATGCGGGACCGTTTCCTGGCCGGCGAGATCACCCCGGTGTACGCCGATCTGGACCCGGCGGTGTCCGCGTTGGCCGGGAGAGCCCATGCTTAGCGGGCCGCTGCTGGACAACGCGCTCGGCGATGCCGCGCGTATCGCCGAACTCGACGCCACAGCGGCGTTTCCCGCCGAGCAGTGCGCGGCCCTGGACGCCGCCGGCCTGCCGGCCTACTACGTGCCGCCCGAGTGGGGCGGCAAGTTGGACGATCACGAGGTCCTGCTGCGCCTGTGGCGAGACGTCGCGCGGCGCGACCTGAGCACGATCGTCGCCCACGGCAAGACCTACCTCGGGACGGCCTGCGTCTGGCTCGCTGGCAGCGAGGACCAGGCGTCGGCCGTGGCCAAGGCCGTGCTGGGCGGGGTGCCGGCGGCTTGGGCGCTGTCGGAGCCGGGGCACGGCGCGGACCTGCTCAACGGATCGCTCACGGCGACCGAGTCCGCCGACGGCTGGCGGCTGACCGGCGCGAAGTGGCCGATCAACAACGCCACCCGGGCCGACCTGCTGACTGTGTTGGCCCGCACCGGAACTGCCGGCTCGGCCCGCGGCCAGAGCCTGTTCCTCGTCGACAAGTCCACCCTCGCGCCGGGAACGTGGCAACACCGGCGGAAGGCGGCCACCCACGGGATCCGTGGCGTCGACATCTCGGGCATCGCCTTCGACGGCGCGCGGGCGGACTTGCTCGGCGCGCAGGGGACAGGCGTCGAGACGGTGCTGCGTGCCCTGCAACTCACCCGCACCATGTGCGGCGGGTTGTCCCTCGGCGCCGGCGAACACGCCCTGCGGCTGACCGGCCGGTTCGTCAGCACCCGGGTCATCCAGCGCAAGCCGTTGATCGACCGGGCGCAGCCGCGGTCGGTACTTGCCCGCTGCGCCGGTCTGCTTGCCGCCGCGGAGGCCGCCGCGCTGGTCGGCGCCCGGTCCATCCACGGTCTGACCGGCGAGATGAGCGTGGCCTCCGCGATCGTCAAGTCGGTCGTGCCGGCGCTGACGGACCTGGTCATCGCCGACCTGACCGAGCTGTTGGGGGCGCGGTCGTACCTGACCGACGTGTACGAGTACGGCGCGTTCCAGAAGTTGGCCCGCGACCACCAGATCGTCTCGGTCTTCGACGGCAGCACGCCCGTCAACCGAAGTGCGCTCGCGCAACAGTTCCCACGCCTGGCCCGGGCCTACGCGGCGGAAACCGTGGACGGCTCCGGCCTCGCCGAGGCGGTCGACATCGGCGTTCGACCATCCGAACTGGACCGTGGCGAGCTGGTTCTGGCGTCCCGCAACGGGTGCTCGGTGGTGCAGTCGCTGCCGGGAGTGGTCGCCGCGCTGTCCGAGCCGGAGCTGACGGCCATGGCGCGGTCGTTGCTGGCCATCACGGCGAAGGTGGTCGGCCTCATGGCGGAGGTTCGACCGGCGGCGCGGCCGGCCATGGCGGCGTACGAACTCGCTGCGGCCTATGAACTCTGCTACGTCGGCGCCGCCTGCCTGCACCTGTGGACGGCCGAGAACGACGTCTGGCTGCGGGTCGCCCTGCATGCCGTTCTGACCAGGCTGACGGCCGTCCTGCGCATGCCGGCTCCCGAGCCGGTCGACCACGACCCGTTGGCTGAGCTGGTCGCGGACGCGGCGATGACCGGCGGCGCGATCACTCCGTTCGGTGCGGGGGACTCCCGTGGACATTGACGAACTGCTGGCTGATCCGCGGGCCGCGGACAACCCGATGGGCTTCGACGCGGTGCTGGCGGCCGACGAGCGTCAGGAGATGCTGGCCGACGGCGAGCGTCTGCTCGACGAGCACGGCTTCAACGCGGAGTTCGTGCCGACCAGGCTGGGCGGGCGGCTGGACCGGGTCGACCGGGTGGCCGCGGCGCTGCGGGCGCTGTGGCGGCGCGATCCCTGCCTGGGGCTCGGCTATGGCTTCAGCTCCTTCATCTCGGGCATGAACATCTGGACCGCCGGCGACGAGGAGCAGCAGCGTAACGCGGCAAAGCTGTTGCTGGACAACGGAAAGATTGCCGCGGCGTTCCATGAGCTCGACCACGGGAACGACTTCGCGCACGCCGGATTCGCCGCCCGCGCCACCGACGACGGCTGGCTGTTGTCCGGGCGCAAGGAGGTCGTGACGAACCTGCGCCGGGCCGATGCCTTGGTGCTGTTCGCGCGCACCAGCTCGGCGGCCGGCAGCCGAGGGCACAGCCAGTTCCTTGTCGAGACCGCTGACCTGCCCGGCGAAAGCGTGCGGCACCTGTCGAGGCTGCACAGCTCCGGCATGCGGGGCGTGCAGCTGGGTCGAGCGGAGTTCACGGACTGCCCGGTGCCGCGCCATGCGTTGCTCGGCGACCCGGGCCAGGGCATGGAGATCGCGCTGCGGGCCTACCAGGTGACGCGGGCGGTGTTCCCGGCCATCAGCGTGGGACCGTTGGACACGGCCCTGCGCCTGGCCACCGAATTCGCCTTGGAACGCAAGCTGTACGGCGGCGCGGTCAGCGATATCCCCTACGTGCGGGCGACGTTGGCCCGTGCTTACGCGGACCTCCTGGCGATCGACGCCTTCTCCGCCGTGGCGGTGCGCGCGCTGCATCTGCTGCCGGAGGAGATGGGGATCTACGCGCCGGCGGCGAAGTACCTGACTTCACGCGTCGTGCTGGACGCCTTCGAGGATCTGCGGTCGGTGCTGGGCGCGCAGGCCTATCTCCGCGAAGGCAAGTACGGCATGTTCCAGAAGCTGCACCGCGACATCGCGCCGGCGACCTTCGCCACGTGTCACGAACAGGCTGGGCCGCAAAGTGCTTGGGCGGCTATTTTGAACTTACACCCATGTAAATTTGCCTCTAGGCAAAGTGTGCCGAGCGCAAACGGACGGATCCAGCCGACGTAGAGCACAGGCCATCATCGGGATTATTCATGCATAACGTCCCTAATCAGGGGTTTGGTGGGGAACCAACCCAATGTCGCTGTGAATTTAACGAGTCAGGAACCCGTCCAGACGGAAGTCGTGGGGAGTCCGTGCTATGCGTCAGTCGATGTAAGAGGACGGATGGAGATTGACGTTCTAGGAACTTATGAGTCGTCCGCGGTACAAGTATCAAAATATAGGAATAATGAGCAGATCTGCAGATATAGGAACGTTTCTCCTTAAAAATGTAACAGCCTGACACGCTGATCAGGTTACCTCCTGTTGTACCGGTCAATATAGAGCCGCTTTTCTTAGACGGCAGGCTAGGTCAGAACGCAGTTACTGTCTCATGGCGACACACTACGCTCACGTGCCGCAATCCTCTCGATCATAGCCAGGAGACTTACGTGTTCCGTGATTACCTGTGTTCGGCACACTGTAGAGGCTGTGGCGCAGTAAAACAATGGCGTTCTGGACATGTAATCAGTTGTTGGCCTGCAAAGGACATCTCTGTCGATTTTACAGTTGCACCTTCCAGGGCGAATCCGGCGGCTGCGGGTCGAATGCGCCGACCGCGGCCGTCCGACATCACGATGGACGCCTCGCCGGCGGCCTTCGCGCTCGCCGACCGGTACACGGTCGTGCTGGCCGGGGCCGCGGCACTGGCCGTGTGGGGTCGCCGGCCCGACACCGCCCTGCTCGGCGTGCTGGACCGGCTGGACGGCCGGCTCGGCGGCGACGGAGTGCTGCTGCCGGCCGAGCGCGCGCACGTGGAAGAGCACCTGTTCGGCGAGGTCGTCCGCCGGGTGCGCGACAACCGACTGCTCGATCTGTCCGCCCGGCGAGTCCCGGGCTGAGGAAGGTGCCAGATGGCCGAGAACGACCACACCCCGGAGCAGATCCGGACCTGGCTGGTGGACCGCGTCGCGCACTACCTCGACCGGCCCGGCACGGAGATCGACCCGGACACCCCGCTCGCGGAGTACGGGCTGGACTCCGTCTACACGTTCGCGCTGTGCGGCGAGATCGAGGACACGCTCGGCCTGCGGGTCGAGCCGACGCTGCTCTGGGACGTCGACACGCTCAACGCGCTGATCCCGCACCTCGCCGGCATGGTCGCCGAGCGGTCCGGGCGCTGAATCGAACTGGCAACGGGGGACAGGAATGGGGAGCGCGGGCATGGTCGCGTCTGAAGGCAGCCACCGGGAGCTGACGGCCGGGCAGCTCGGCGTCTGGTACGGGCAGCAGCTCGATCCGGCCAGCCCGGTCTACAACGTCGGGGAGTGCGCGGAGATCCGGGGGCGCCTGGACGTGCCGGCGTTCGTCGCCGCGCTGCGGCGCACGCTGGACGAGGCCGACGCCTACCGGCTGCGTTTCGCGGTGCGGGACGGCGTGCCCTGGCAGCACGTGGACAACTCGGGCGACTACCCGATCGAGGTGGTCGACCTGTCCGGCCGGCCCGATCCGGGTGCGGCGGCCGAGGATTGGATGAAGGCCGACCTGGCGCGGCCGGTGAAGGTCGACGACGGCCCGCTGTTCGCGCACGCGGTGCTGGTCCTCGGTCCCGAGCGTTCCCTGTGGTACCAACGGGTCCATCACCTGTTGCTGGACGGCGGCAGCCTGGCGGTGTTCGCGAGGCGGCTCGCCGAGGTGTACGCCGCGCTGGTCGAGGGCCGCGATGTCGACGGTGTCGCGCTGGAATCGGTCGCGGTGTTGCTGGGCGAGGACATCTCGTACCGGGCGTCCGCGGATGTCGCCCGTGATCGAGAGTTCTGGCGGGAGCGGCTGGCGGGCCTGCCCGAGACCGGCCGGCCGCGGCGGACCTCGGCGATGCCGGACCGGCACTTCGCCGACATCGACGCCGCCCGCGCGGAGGAACTCGGCGCCGCGGCGAGGCGGCTGCGGATCGGCCTGGCCGGCCTGCTGATCGCCGGCACGGCCGCGTACCGGCACCGGATCACCGGCAACCGGGACGTCGTCGTGAGCGTCGCGGTCGGCGGTCGGGTCAGCCGCCGAGCGGCCGCGGTGGTCGGCATGACGTCGAACGTCGTGCCGGTCCGGTTGACCGTCACGCCGGCCACCACCGTCGCCGACCTGATGCGGCAGACGGCCCGTGCGCTGGTGGATGCCCAGCGGCACCAGCGTTTTCCCATGGAGGACATGGCTCGCGAGCTGAAGGTCGGCCCGGGCGACTTCGTGGTGAACGTGATGGCGGTCGACTACCCGGCCCGGTTCGGCGACTGCGCGGTGACCGCTCGCGGCCTGGCCAGCGGTCCGGCCGACGGGGTGAAGATCGACATCTACAACCGGTCCAACCACCCGGGGCTCCAGCTGCGGGTCGACGTCAACGGCGACGATCAGCCCGCGCAGTCCCATGCTCGCCGGCTGGAACGCGTGTTCGGCTGGCTGGCCACGGCATCCCCGACGGACCTGGTCGGCGGCCTGGAGCTGCTGGGTGAGGACGAGCGGCAGGCGGTCCTGACGGACTGGAACGCGACGCTGCCGCCGACGAACGCCGGGACCTTGCCCGAACTGTTCGCCGCGCAAGCCGAGCGTGAGCCTTCGGCGGTGGCCGTGTCGTCGGCCGGGCACCGCCTGACGTACGGCGAGCTGGACGCCGGCTCGAACCGCCTGGCCCGACGGCTGAGCGAGATCGGGGTCGGCCCGGAGTCCGTGGTCGGCCTGCTCATGGCGCGGACGCCGGAGCTTGTCGTCGCGATGCTCGCGATCCTCAAGGCCGGTGGGGCTTATCTGCCGATCGACCCGGACTATCCGGCCGAACGCGTGGAGTTCATGCTGGCCGATGCCGGCGCCGTCGCGGTCGTGACGGAGCAGGGCCTCGCGCCGGCGACCGAGCTGCCGCTCGTGCTGACCGACGAGTGTTCGCAGATGAGCGCGGATCCGCTGTCCGTCAAGGTTTCCGTCGACAGCCCGGCCTACGTGATCTACACCTCCGGCTCGACCGGGTGGCCGAAGGGCGTTGTGGTGACACACCGCAACGTGACGGACCTGTTCGCCGCGACGAGGCCACGGTTCGAATTCGGCGCGGACGACGTGTGGAGCTGGTTCCACTCGATCGCCTTCGACTTCTCGGTGTGGGAGCTGTGGGGCGCGCTGCTGCACGGCGGCCGCGTCGCGGTGGTCCCGTTCGACGTGTCCCGTTCGCCGCGGGAGTTCCTGGGCCTGCTCGAACGCGAGCGGGTCACCATGCTCAGTCAGACGCCCTCGGCCTTCTACCAGCTGCTCGACGTCGAGCCGGGCGAGCTGCCCGACCTGCGCGCGGTGGTCTTCGGCGGCGAGGCCCTGGATCCGGCGAAGCTGGACCGCTGGTGGGCGGGCCGGACGCACCGGCCGCGCATGGTCAACATGTACGGCATCACCGAGACCACGGTCCACGTCACGTATCGCGAGCTCGGTCCGGAGGATGCCGCCGCCGGCAGCGTGATCGGCCGTGGCATCGCCGGTCAGGGCGTGTACCTGCTGGACGACGCCCTCCGGCCGGTGCCGCCCGGCGTGACGGCCGAGGTGTACGTGGCGGGCGGACAACTCGCCCGCGGTTATCTGGGCCGGCCGGGCCTGACCGCTCAGCGGTTCGTCGCCAGTCCTTTCGGCGGCCGCATGTATCGCGCCGGCGACCGTGCCAAATGGACGGTCGACGGGCAGCTGGTGTTCGCCGGCCGGGCCGACGAGCAGGTGAAGATCCGCGGCTTCCGGATCGAGCCCGGCGAGATCGAGGCGGTGCTGGCCGCGCATCCGGATGTCGCGCAGGCAGTCGTGCTGGTCCG
>NZ_KK037166.1:750737-760383 GCF_000568255.1 Kutzneria sp. 744 | reverse complement strand
CCGAGCCCGACGTACAACACGCCGGTCGCGATGCGGCTGTCCGGCGATCTCGACCGCGACGCGTTGGCCGCCGCGCTCCGGGATGTGCTCGCACGCCATGAGGCGCTGCGCACGGTGTATCCGGCCGAAGACGGGCAGCCGTACCAGAGGATGCTCGCCGACCCGGACTGGCACCTCGCCGTGCACGACATCGACGCCGCCGCGCTGGACGAGCGGGTGGCCGAGTTCGGCGCGCAGCCCTTCGATCTGGCCGTGGACGTGCCGGTGCGAGCGGCGCTGTTCGGCGTCGGCACCGGCGAGCACTTGCTCGTGTTCGTCGTGCACCACATCGCCGGCGACGGGTGGTCCACCGGGCCGCTCATGCGCGACCTGTCCGCCGCCTACGTGGCCCGACGCAGCGGCACCGCACCGGAGTTCGACGCGCTGCCGGTGCAGTACGCGGACTACGCGCTGTGGCACCGCGAACTGCTCGGCGACGAGAACGACGCCGAATCCCTTGCCGCGCGCCAGCTTCGCTACTGGCGGGGCGCGCTGGAGGGATCGCCGGAGGAGCTGACGCTGCCGGCGGACCGGCCCCGCCCGGCGGTGGCCAGCCACCGTGGCATCACGGTGCCGATGGACATCCCGGCCGACCTGCACGGCCGCCTGCTCGACGTCGCACGGGCGCAGGGCGTCACCCTGTTCATGGTGCTGCACGCGGCCGTCGCCGGCCTGCTGTCGCGGCTCGGGGCCGGCACGGACGTTCCGATCGGCTCGGCGATCGCCGGCCGCACCGACGGCGCCCTGGACGGCCTCGTCGGCTACTTCGCCAACACGCTGGTCATGCGCACCGACGTCACCGGTGACCCGACCTTCGCGCAGTTGCTGGCCCGCGTGCGGGAACGCGGCCTGGAGGCGTTCGCGAACCAGGACGTGCCGTTCGAGCGGCTGGTGGAGGAGCTGGCCCCGACCCGGTCGCTGGCACGGCATCCGCTCTTCCAGATCGTGCTCACGATGCAGAACAGCGCGTCGGCCGAGCTGCGGTTGCCGGGGGTGGATTCGGAGACGGTGTTCGTCGGGCGTCCGGTCGCGAAATTCGACCTGGACGTGCTCATCGGCGAGGTGTTCGACGAACGGGGCGAGCCGGCCGGCGTGCGGGGCGGTTTGAGCGCCTCCGCCGACCTCTTCGACCGCGAGTCGGTAGAGCTGTTCGCGACCAGGCTCCTGCGGATGCTGGCCGCGCTGGCCGACGAGCCTACGCGGCGGCTCAGCTCCGTGCCGGTGCTGGAGGACGCCGAGCGGCGGCAGGTGCTCGGCACGTGGAACGACACCGCCTCGGCCGGCCCGGACTCGATGGTCCCGGCGATGATCGAGGCCCAGGTCGACCGCACGCCGACCGCGCCGGTCGTCGTCAGCGGCGGAGTTTCCGTTACGTACCAGGAGCTTGACGCCCAGGCGAACCGGCTTGCCCACCACCTGCGGGCCGTCGGCGTCGGTCCGGAGTCCGTGGTGGCACTGTGCCTGCCCCGTGGCGCCGACATGATCACGGCGATCCTCGCCGTTGGAAGGCCGACGGCGCGTACCTGCCGATCGATCCGACGCAGCCGGCCGACCGCATCTCGTACCTGCTCGGCGACAGCCGCGCGGCCGTCGTCATCGGCACCACCGAGGTGCTGGACGAGCTGCCGGTCGGCCGGATGCGCACGATCGAGCTGGACAACGCCGCCGCGATGCTCGCCGCTCAGCCGGACGCACGGCTCGGGCACGAACCGCTGCCGGACCAGATCGCCTACGTGATCTACACGTCCGGTTCGACGGGCCGTCCGAAGGGCGTTGCCGTCACGCATGGCTCGCTGGCGAACTACGTGTCGTCGGTGCCGGCGCGGCTGGGTTTTGGCGCGGGTCGGTATGCGCTGTTGCAGGCGCAGGCCACGGACCTGGGCAACACCACCGTGTTCGCCAGCCTCGCGCTCGGCGGCGAACTGCACATCCCGGATTCCGACACCGCGATGGACGCCGAGGCGATGAGCGCCTACGTCGCCGAGCACCAGATCGACTATGTCAAGGGCGTGCCGTCGCATCTGATGGCGCTGTCCGGCGTGCTGCCGGCGAAGTCGTTGGTGCTCGGTGGTGAGGCCGCCCCGGCGAGTTGGGTGCGGGACCTCGTCGGTCAGTGCAAGGTGTTCAACCACTACGGGCCGACCGAGACCACGATCGGCGTCGCCACCACCGAGCTGACGGGCGGCGAGGTCGTGCCGATCGGTACGCCGATCGCCAACACGCGGCTGTTCGTGCTGGACGAGCGGTTGCAGCCGGTGCCGCCCGGTGTGGTCGGCGAGCTCTACGTCGCCGGCTCCGGGCTGGCGCGGGGTTATCTCCGCAAGCCCGCCCTCACGGCGGAGCGGTTCGTGGCCTGCCCGTTCGGCGGGCGGATGTACCGCACCGGCGATCGCGCCCGCTGGACCCGTGACGGCCAGGTGGTGTTCGCGGGCCGGGTGGACGACCAGGTGAAGGTGCGTGGCTACCGGGTCGAGCCGGGCGAGATCGAAGCCGTGCTGGCCGCGCATCCGTCCGTCGACCGCGCGGCGGTGTTCGTCCGTGACGATCGGCTGGTGGCCTACGTCGTCGCCGACGACCCGGACCTGGCCGCCCCGATCAGGAAGTTCGTGGCGGACCGGTTGCCCGAGCACATGGTGCCGGCGGCGATCGTCGTGTTGGACGCGCTGCCGTTGACCGGCAACGGAAAGTTCGACCGCAAGGCGCTGCCCGCCCCGGACTACGGCACCGGCGCGGCGGTGGTGGGTCGCGGCCCGGCGACCATGCGCGAGGAGATCCTCTGCGCCGCCTTCGCCCAGGTGCTCGACCTGGACCACGTCGGTCCGCAGGACGACTTCTTCGAGCTGGGCGGCCATTCGTTGCTGGCGACGCGCCTGGTGAGCCGGGTGCGCGCGTTGCTGGGCGTCGAGCTGGAGATCCGCCTCCTGTTCGACACGCCCACCCCGGCCGGCCTCGCGGCGCAGCTGGATGCCGCCGACCAGGCCCGACAGGCCCTCGTGCGGACCGAACGGCCGGAGCGCGTGCCGCTGTCGTTCGCGCAGCAACGGCTGTGGTTCCTGTCCCAGCTGGAGGGGCCGAGCCCCACATACAACAGCCCGATCGCGCTGCGCCTGTCCGGCGACCTGGACCGGGCAGCGATGGCCGCCGCGCTCCGGGACGTCCTCGGCCGCCATGAGGCCCTGCGGACCGTCTTCCCCAGCCACGACGGGCAGCCCTACCAGCGGATCATCGGCCTGGACGAGCTCGACTGGGAGCTGGCCGTCGTCGACGTGCCGGACGGCGCGGCGCAGCTTTCCGCCCTGGACAACCTCGCCTGGGACCTGCCGGCGACGGACCGGACGATCATCGAGCCGGCGCCGGGGCTGTCCGACGCCGGCCGGGGGAGCCTGGTCGACGCCGCGATGACGGCCGCCGGTCACGCCTTCGACCTCAGCACGGAGATCCCGGTCCGGGCCTGGCTGTTCGGCGCCGCGCCGCAGGAGCACATCCTGCTGCTGGTCGTGCACCACATCGCCGGCGACGGCTGGTCGATGGGCCCGCTGGCTCGGGATCTGACCGCCGCCTACGAGGCTCGATGCCACGGTGTCGCCCCCGACTGGGCCCCGTTGCCGGTGCAGTACGCGGACTACGCGCTGTGGCAGCGGGAACTACTCGGCGACGAGTCCGAAGAGGACAGTCTGATGGCGCGCCAGGTCAAGCACTGGCGAGCGGCCCTCGACGGATCGCCGGAGGACCTGCGGCTGCCCGCGGACCGTCCGCGGCCGGCGGTCGCCAGCCATGTGGGCCACACCGCCGCCTTCCGCGTGCCGGCGGAGCTGCACCGGAAGCTGCGCGCGGTGGCCCGCGCCGAGGGCGTCACCCTGTTCATGGTGCTGCACGCGGCGCTGTCGGCTCTGCTGTCCCGGCTGGGAGCGGGCACGGACATCCCGATCGGCTCGGCCATCGCCGGCCGGACCGACGAGGCGCTGGACGACCTGGTCGGCTGCTTCGTCAACACGCTGGTCGTCCGCACCGACACCGCCGGGAACCCGACCTTCGCCGAGCTGCTGGCCCGGGTCCGGGAGGGCAGCCTGGCGGCGTTCGCGAACCAGGACGTGCCGTTCGAGCGCCTGGTGGAGGAGCTCGCGCCGGCGCGGTCGATGGCCCGCCATCCGCTGTTCCAGACCGTGCTCACCGTGCTGGACAACTCCTCACCGTCGCTCGATCTGGCCGGCGTGCGGTGCAGGCCGGTCGTGCTGGGCAAGCCGGTCGCCAAGTTCGACCTGGACGTGCTGATCGGCGAGGTGTTCGAGGACGGTGCGCCGGCCGGCGTGCGGGGCGCGATCAGCGCTGCCGCCGATCTGTTCGACGCCCCGGCCGCAGAGATGGTCGCCCGACGGTTCGTCGGCATGCTGGAGGCGCTGGCCGCCGACCCGACCACGCGCCTGGGCGAGGCGCCGATCCTCGACGAGGCCGAGCTTCGCGCCGTGCTGACCGAGTGGAACGACACGGCCGCCGCTGTGCCGACCGCTTCGGTGATCGAGATGATCGCGGCTCGTGCCGAGCAGTCCGCGGACCGGGTCGCGCTGGTCAGCGACGGCGTCGAGGTGACGTACGCAGATCTGACCGCCCGGGCCACTCGGCTGGCCGGCCTGCTCACCACGTCCGGCGTCGGCCCGGAGGCGGTGGTGGGCCTGTGCCTGCCCCGCGGCGTCGAGATGATCACGGCGATCCTGGCGGTGTGGCGGGCCGGCGGGGCGTACCTGCCGATCGACCCCGAGCTGCCGACCGACCGCATCGGCTACATGCTCACCGACAGCCGGGTCTCCCTGCTGCTGGGGACCGCGGAGGTCCTGGAGGAGCTGCCTAATGGCCGGCTGCTCACCATCGACGTGCACAACGAGGCCCTGCTGGCGACGTTCCCGTCGAGCGCCCCGCTGACGCCGATCCAGCCCGACAACACCGCCTACGTGATCTACACGTCCGGTTCGACGGGCCGTCCGAAGGGCGTTGCCGTCACGCATGGCTCGCTGGCGAACTACGTGTCGTCGGTGCCGGCGCGGCTGGGTTTTGGCGCGGGTCGGTATGCGCTGTTGCAGGCGCAGGCCACGGACCTGGGCAACACCACCGTGTTCGCCAGCCTCGCCCTGGGCGGGGAACTGCACATCCTCGCCGCCGACGCCGTCACCGATCCGGCTGCCGCCGCGAGCTACTTCGCCGAACACGAGATCGACTACGTGAAGGGTGTGCCGTCGCACCTGATGGCGCTGTCCGGTGTGCTGCCGGCGAAGTCGCTGGTGCTCGGCGGTGAGGCCGCCCCGGCGGCCTGGGTGCGGGACCTCGTCGGCAAATGCAAGGTGTTCAACCACTACGGGCCGACCGAGGCCACCATCGGCGTGGCGACGACCGAGTTGTCCGGCGGCGAGGTCGTGCCGGTCGGGTCGCCGATCGCCAACACGCGGCTGTTCGTGCTGGACGAGCGGTTGCAGCCGGTCGCGCCAGGCGTCACCGGGGAGCTGTACGTGGCCGGCGCCGGCATCGCCCGTGGCTACGTCCATCGGCCGGGCCTGACCGCCGAGCGGTTCGTGGCCTGCCCGTTCGGCGGGCGGATGTACCGCACCGGCGACCTGGCCCGCTGGCGTGACGGCGAAGTCGTGTTCATGGGACGCGCGGACGACCAGGTGAAGGTTCGCGGCTACCGGATCGAGCCCGGCGAGATCCGTTCCGTGCTGGCCGGCCACCCCATGGTGGAGCAGGCGGCGGTGCTCGTCCGTGACGATCGGCTGGTGGCCTACGTCGTCGCCGACGATCCGGACGCGGCCGCCTCGATCAGGAAGTTCGCCGCCGGTCGGCTGCCGGACTACATGGTGCCGGCAGCGGTGGTCGTGCTGGACGCGTTGCCGTTGACCAACAACGGAAAGCTGGACCGGAAGGCGTTGCCAGCGCCGGACTACGGAGCCGGCGTCGCCGCCGGCGGCCGCGGTCCGTCCACGCCGCGGGAGGAGCTCCTGTGCGCCGCCTTCGCCGAGATCCTCGGCCTGGACGGCGTCGGCATCGACGACGACTTCTTCGAGCTGGGCGGGCATTCCCTGCTGGCGGTCGCGCTGGTGGAGGCGCTGCGGCCGCGTGGCGTCGCCATCTCCGTGCGGGCGCTGTTCCAGACGCCCACCGTCGCGGGCCTGGCCGAGGCCGCCGCACCGGAGCGGGTGCACGTGCCGCCGAACGAGATTCCCGACGGCGCGGGGGAGATCACCCCGCACATGCTGTCGCTGGTGACGCTGGACGCCGCCGAGATCGCGCGGCTGGTGGCGACGGTGCCCGGCGGCGCGGCCAACGTCGCCGACGTGTACCCGCTGGCCCCGTTGCAGGAGGGCATCTTCTTCCACCACCTCGTCAGCGACGACACCGACGTGGACGTCTACGTCTCGCGGATCGTGCTCGGCATCGACTCCCAGGACCGGCTGGACGCGTTCCTGTCGGGGTTGCAGCAGGTGATCGACCGGCACGACATCTACCGCACCTCCGTCGCCTGGCAGGGTCTGCGGGAACCGGCGCAGGTCGTGGCCCGGAACGTGACGCTGCCGGTGGAGGAGCTGACGCTGGCGGCGGGCGAGGACGCGGTGGCCCAGTTGGTCGCCGCGGACGTGCCGAGGATGGAGCTGGATCGGGCCCCGCTGCTGCGTGTGCACATCGCCGCCGAACCGGGCAGCGACCGCCGGCTGGTGTTGCTGCGGATCCATCACCTGGTCCGCGACCACACGACCCTGCGGATCCTGCTCGGCGAGCTGGCGGCGTTCATGAGTGGCCGCGGCGAGCAGCTGCCGGAACCGTTGCGGTTCCGGGACTTCGTCGCACAGGCCCGGCTCGGCGTCCCGGAGGAGGAGCACAGCCGCTACTTCGCCGAGCTGCTCGGTGACGTCGAGGAGACCACCGCCCCCTTCGGCCTGGTCGACGTCTACGGCGACGGCGACGGCGTGATCCGCACGGACACGCCCGTCGACACCGATCTCGCCGGCCGCGTCCGGGGACTGGCCCGGCGGCTGGGCGTGAGCCCTGCGACGATCTTCCACCTCGCCTGGGCCCGGCTGCTGGCCGCGGTCTCCGGCCGGGACGACGTCGTGTTCGGAACTGTCCTGTTCGGACGGATGAACGCCGGCGCCGGCGCGGACCGGGTGCCCGGCCCGTTCATCAACACGCTGCCGGTGCGCGTCCGGGTCGGCCGCCAGGGCGTCGGCGAGGCGCTGTCCCTGCTCCGCGACCAGCTGGCTGAACTGCTGTCCCACGAACACGCGCCGCTGGCCGTGGCGCAGAAGGCCAGCGCGGTGCCGGGCAACGCGCCGCTGTTCAGCTCCGTGTTCAACTACCGGCACAGCCACGCCGCCGGCGACGAGCCCAGCGGCCTCGACGGGGTCCGCACGCTGTCGCTCTGGGAGCGGTCCAACTACCCGCTCGACGTGTCCATCGGCGACGACGGCAGCGGATTCGTGCTGACGGTCGACGCGGTCGACCCGGTGCACCCCGACCGCGTGGCGGCGCTGCTGCACACCTGCCTCGGCAACCTCGTTGCAGCGCTGGAGGAATCGCCGGACCGGAGTCTCGCCACCATCGAGGTGCTGGACGGGGACGAGCGGCGCAAGCTTGTCGCCGACTGGAACGACACCGCGGCGCGAGGGCCGGAAGCCCTGGTGCCGGAGCTGATCGCGGACCAGGCCGTGATGACGCCGTCCTCGGTCGCAGTCACCTGTGACGGCGTCGATCTGACGTTCGCCGAACTGGAGGCCAGGGCAAACCGCCTCGCGCACTACCTGCGGGCGGCCGGCGTCGGGGTGGAGAGCCTGGTCGGGCTTTGCCTCCCGGCGAGCATCGACCTGGTGGTGGCCGTGCTGGCGGTGTGGCGGGCCGGCGCGGCGTATGTGCCGCTCGATCCCACGTATCCGGCGGACCGGCTGGCGTTCATGCTCGCCGACAGCCGCGCGGCCGTGGTCCTCGGCACCGGCGACGTTCTCGACGAACTGCCGGTCGGCCGGCTGCGCACGATCGACCTGGACGACCCCGGGGTCGCGGCGGCGCTGTCGACCCAGCCGGCCACCGCGCCGGCGGTGCAGGCGCACCCCGAGCGGCTGGCGTACGTGATCTACACGTCCGGCTCGACGGGCCGGCCCAAGGGCGTCGCCGTGCCGCACGGCGGCCTGGCCAACTACGTGGACTGGGCGGCCCGGACCTACGGGTCGGAGGGCGGCGCCCCGCTGCATTCGTCGCTGGCCTTCGACCTGACGGTGACCAGCCTGCTGGTGCCGCTGATCACGGGTCGCACGGTGGTCGTCAGTCGCGAGGGCGGCGCCGAGGGGCTGGCGGAGCTGCTCGACCGGCGAGGGGGCTTCGGCCTGGTCAAGGTCGTGCCGGGCCACCTGCCGATGCTCGGCGAGCTGGTGACGGACCTGACCGGGCCGCCGCGACGCTGGTCGTCGGCGGCGAGGCGCTGCCCGGCGCGGAAGTCCGCGCCTGGCTGGCCCGCGCCCCGGAAACGGTTGTCGTCAACGAGTACGGCCCGACCGAGACGGTGGTCGGCTGCACCGTGCACACCATGACCGCCGCCGACGAGGTGCCGGACACCCTCCCGATCGGCCGGCCCATCGACAACACCCGCGTGTACGTGCTGGACCAGGCGTTCCAGCCGGTGCCGGTCGGTGTGGACGGCGAGCTGTACGTGGCCGGCGGCCAGCTGGCCCGGGGGTACGCGGGCCGGCCGGGGCTGACCGCGGAGCGGTTCGTGGCCTGCCCGTTCGCCGACGGTGAGCGTATGTACCGCACCGGAGACCGGGCGCGGTGGACCGCCCACGGGCAGCTCATGTTTGCCGGCCGCACCGACGACCAGGTGAAGATCCGGGGCTACCGGATCGAACCCGACGAGGTCGCGGCCGTGCTCGCCGCGCACCCGGGGGTCGCCCAGGCGACGGTGATCGTCCGCGAGGACGTGCCCGGCGACCGGCGCCTGGTCGCCTACGCCACGCCGGCCGACGAGTCCGCCGACGCGGACGCGATCCGGGGCTTCGTCGCCGCCCGGCTGCCGGCCTACCTCGTGCCGTCCGCGGTCGTGCTGCTCGACGTCCTGCCGATGACGGTCAACGGCAAGGTGGACAAGACAATGCTGGCCACCCGGGAGTACGCGGTCGACGGCCGCGCCGGCGTCGGTCGGGGTCCGCGCAACGCCCGGGAGGAGCAGCTCTGCACGGCGTTCGCCGACGTCCTCGGCCTGGACAAGGTCGGCGTGGACGACGACTTCTTCGTGCTGGGCGGCCATTCGCTGCTGGCCGTCCGCCTGGTCAGCCGGGTCCGCGCGCTGCTGGACCTGGAACTGCCGATGCGGCTGCTGTTCGAGGCCCCGACGGTCGCGGAGCTGGCCGAGCGCCTGGGCGACGACGCGCCGACCCGCGCCGCGCTGGTCGCCGCCCCACGGCCCGACCGACTGCCGTTGTCCTTCGCGCAGCGGCGTTTGTGGTTCATCGACCAGCTGGAGGGGCCGAGCCCGGCCTTCAACATCCCGGTCGCCGTCAAGCTGATCGGGCGGGTCGACGCCACCGCGCTGGCCGACGCCCTGCGGGACGTCATCGCCCGGCACGAGGCCCTGCGC
>NZ_KK037166.1:739076-750389 GCF_000568255.1 Kutzneria sp. 744 | reverse complement strand
CGGTGTGACCGCCGTGCCGCTCCAGACGGGCGCTGCCGGCGCCAAGGTCGACCTCGACCTCAACGTCGGCGAGACCTTCGACGCGGCCGGCGAACCGGCCGGCGTGCGGGGCACGCTGATCGCCGCCGCCGACCTGTTCGAGCCGGCGTCCGCCGAGCGGCTGGCGCAGCGGTTCGTCCGAGCGCTCGAATCCGTCACGGCGGATCCTGGCGTCCGCCTCGGCGACGTCGACGTGCTGGCCGAGGACGAGCGACGCACGATGCTGGTCGACTGGACCGACACCCTGGTGGAGGTGGACGGGGCCACCCTGCCCGAGCTGTTCGCCGCGCAGGTGGCCAGCATGCCCGACCGCGCTGCCGTGGTCAGCGGGGACACCGAGCTGACCTACGCCGAGCTGGACGCGCGATCCGACCGGTTCGCCGCCGCGCTCGCCGGCTGGGGCGTCGGTCCGGAATCGGTCGTCGCGGTGGTGATGCCCCGTTCGATCGACCAGATCGCCGCCCTGCTGGGCATCAGCAAGGCCGGTGGCGCGTATCTGCCGATCGACCCGGAATACCCGGCCGAGCGGATCGCGTTCCTGCTGGCCGATTCCGGCGCGGTCGGCGTGGTGACGTCGACGGCGAGCGAGCCGGTCACGACCCTGCCGCTGCTGCGTGCGGAAGCGTTGGCGGACGGCGACTTCACGCCACGGCCGGTGCTGCCGGCGCATCCCGCGTACGTCATCTACACCTCGGGCTCCACCGGAACCCCGAAGGGCGTGGTCGTCACGCACGTCGGGTTGGAGAGCCTGATCGCCGCCCAGGGCGACCGGTTCGCCATCGGCGCGGAGAGCCGGGTGCTCCAGTTCGCGTCCATCGGCTTCGACGCGGCCTCCGCCGAGATCTGGGTGACGCTGTGCGGCGGGGCCACCCTGGTCCTGGCGTCCGCGGCCGAACTGCTGCCGGGCGCGGCTCTCAGCGAGGTGGTGTCCCGGCACCAGGTCACGCACGTGACGCTGCCGCCGGCGGTGCTCGGCGCGATGGCGCCGGACGACCTGAAATCGATCACCACGCTGGTGTCCGCCGGCGAGGCGCTGCCGGGCGAGGTGCTGGCCCGCTGGTCGCCGGGCCGCACCTTCGTCAACGCGTACGGGCCGACCGAGAACACGGTCTGCGCCACCATGTCCGAGCCGCTCGGGCCCGACGACGAGCCCGTCATCGGCGCCCCGATCAGCAACACCCGGGTCTACGTGCTGGACGAGTGGCTCACACCCGTGCCGCCCGGTGTGGCCGGCGAGGTGTATCTCGTCGGGCTGGGGCTGGCCCGGGGCTACGCCGGTCGGGCGGGCCTGACCGCGGAGCGGTTCGTCGCCTGTCCGTTCGGCGGCCGGATGTACCGGACCGGCGACCGGGCCAAGTGGACGGCCGACGGCCGGCTGGTCTTCGGCGGTCGCGCCGACGACCAGGTCAAGCTGCGCGGGTTCCGGATCGAGCCCGGAGAGATCGCGGCCGTCCTGTCGGCGCACACCGATGTGGCGCAGGCGGCGGTCGTTCTCCGCGAGGACCGACTCGTCGCCTACGTCGTGCCGGCGACCGTGGATCCGGTGGCGCTGCGGCAGTTCGCGGCCGCGCGGCTGCCGGAGCACATGGTGCCGTCGGCCGTCGTCACGCTCGACGAGTTGCCGCTGACCGCGCACGGCAAGCTCGACCGCCGGGCTCTGCCCGAGCCGGAACGGGTGACCGGCGTCGGCCGTGGGCCGTCCACGCCCGAGGAGGAACTGCTCTGCCAGGCGTTCGCCGAGGTCCTCGGCCTCGACGGCGTCGGCGTGGACGACGACTTCTTCGACCTCGGCGGCCACTCGCTGCTCGCGGTCCAGTTGGTGAACCGGATTCGCGCCCTCCTCGACGTGGAGGTGGAGATCGCGACGGTGTTCGACACACCGACCGTCGCCGGCCTCGCGCCCCGCGTCGGCGAGCGCAAACCCGCGCGGCCGGGCGTCCGGCTGATGCGCAGGCAGGAGCAGTCGTGACGGACCCGTTGTCGTTCGCCCAGCGCCGGCTGTGGTTCATCCACCAGCTGGACGGGCCGAACTCGGGGTACAACAACCCGATCGTCCTGAAGCTGACGGGCCCGCTGGACCAGGCCGCGGTGGGCGCGGCACTACGGGACGTGCTCTCGCGCCACGAGTCGCTGCGCACGATGTTCCCGGAGGTCGACGGAGAGCCGTACCAGCGGGTCCTGGCGGTTGACGAGCTGACCTGGGACCTGCGTGTGTCGGTGCCCGCCGACGTCGCCGCGGCGGTGCGGGAGGCCGTGGCATGCACGTTCGACCTCGCCGCGGAGATCCCGATCCGGGCGTGGCTGTTCGAGGTCGGTCCTGAGGACCACGTGCTCGTGCTGGTGGTGCACCACATCGCCAGCGACGGCTGGTCGATGGCGCCGCTTGGACGGGACCTCGCCCAGGCGTACGCGGCGCGGCGTGCCGGCCAGGAACCGGACTGGGGCGAGCTTCCCGTGCAGTATCGGGATTACGCGCGGTGGCAGCACAAGCTACTCGGCGACGACTCCGATCCGGACAGTCTGCTGAGCCGGCAGGTCGGCTACTGGCGGCATGCGCTGGCCGGCGCGCCGGAGGAGCTGACGCTGCCGGCGGATCGACCTCGTCCCCACACCACGAGCTACGAGGGTGTGCGGGCGGCGCTGGACGTGCCGGCTCACGTGCACGGGCTGGTGCGCGACGTGGCCCGGGCGGCGCGGGCGACACCGTTCATGGTTTTGCAGGCGGCGTTCGCGGTCCTGCTGCGGCGGCTCGGCGCCGGCACTGACATCCCGATCGGGGCCTCGGTCGCCGGTCGCACCGACGACGACCTGCGCGATCTGGTCGGTTTTTTCGTCAACACGCTGGTGATCCGCGCCGACCTGGCCGGGGACCCCGAATTCCGGGACGTCGTGGCTCGGGTGCGGGCGACCGCGTTGGCCGCGCTGGCCAACCAGGACGTGCCGTTCGAGAAGCTGGTGGGGGACCTCGCACCGAGCCGGTCGCTGTCCCGGCACCCGTTGTTCCAGGTCATGCTGACCGTGCAGAACACCGCCCGCGGCACGCTCGAGCTGCCCGATGTCCAGGTCGACGCGATGACTGCTGGCCTGGCCGCGGCGAAGTTCGACCTCGACGTGAACCTCGGCGAGGTGTTCGACGAGACCGGTGCGCCGGCCGGCCTGCGGGGCGTGCTGATCGCCGCGGCGGACCTGTTCGACCAGGAAACCGTCGACCGCATCGCGCGACAGTTCGTGCGGGTGCTGGAAACCGCGGTCGCGGACCCGACCATGCGCGTCGACGACGTCGATGTGCTCGACGACGACGAACGCCGCCGCATCCTGATCGAGTGGAACGACGCCGACCATGCGGTGCGCGATCGATCCGTGCCGGAGTCGGTCGCGGCAGTCGGGCCCGACACCAGGCTGTACGTGCTCGATGAACGCCTTCGGCCGGTCCCACCCGGTGTGGTCGGCGAGCTGTACCTGGCCGCCGCGGTGCTCGGTCCTGGCCTGCCGGCCGAGCGGTTCGTGGCCTGTCCGTTCGGCGGCCGGATGTACCGCTCCGGCACCAGGGCCCGGTGGACGAATGACGGCTCGGTGCTGCTCGCCGACGACCGAGTCGAGATCCGCGGCGAGCTCGACCATCCGGTGTCCGCCACCAGCACGCGTGGGCGGACGTCGGTGCGCGAGGAGCTGCTCCGCGGTGTGTTCGCGGAGATCCTCGGCCTGGAGACGGTCGGTGTCGACGACAGCTTCTTCGACCTCGGCGGCTACTCGCTGTCCGCGGTCCGGCTGGCCAGCCGGATCCGGGCGGTGCTCGGCCTGGAGGTCCGCCTGCGGACGCTGTTCGACGCCCCGTCCGTCGCGCAGCTGGTGACGCGGTTGGAGGACGAGGATCAGGCTCGGGCGGCGCTTGTGCCGTGGCAGCGCCCCGAGCGGATCCCGCTGTCCTTCGCGCAGCGCCGGCTGTGGTTCCTGGCCCAGATCGAGGGCGCGAACTCCACCTACAACGTGCCGCGCGTGCTACGGCTGACCGGCGAGTTGGACCGGGCGGCCCTGGCCCAGGCGCTACGGGACGTGCTGATCCGACACGAGTCGCTGCGCACGATCTTCGCCGCGGCGGACGGCGAGCCGTGCCAACGCATCGTCGACATCGACGACCTGGACTGGGAACCGGCGGTCGTCGACTCGCCGCCCGATCTGACTGCGGCCGCGGCCGACTGCGCCAACCACGCCTTCGAGCTCGCCGCGGAGCTCCCGATCCGGGCGTGGTTGTTCGTCGTCGGCCCCGCGGAGCACGTGCTCGTGCTGGTGGTGCACCACATCGCCACTGACGGCTGGTCGATGGCGCCGCTGACGCAGGACATCGCCACCGCGTACACGGCGCGGGCCGGCGGAGCGGAGCCGCAATGGCGGCCACTGCCCGTTCAGTACGCGGACTACGCGCTGTGGCAGCGGAATCTGCTCGGCGACGAGTCCGATCCGGACAGTCTGATGGCCAAGCAGGTCGCCTACTGGCGCGAGGCCCTGTCCGGCACCCCGGCCGAGCTGACGCTGCCGACCGACCATCCCCGCCCCACGACCGCCACCCACCGCGGCATCGCGGTCCCGCTGGAACTGGCTCCGGACCTGCACCGCCGGCTGCTCGCGGTGGCACGGGCCCGGGGCGTGACGGTGTTCATGCTGTTGCAGGCGTCGCTGGCGATCCTGCTGTCGCGGTTGGGCGCGGGCCTGGACATCCCGATCGGCTCCGGGGTGGCCGGCCGGACCGACGAGGCCCTCGACGACGTGGTCGGGTTTTTCGTCAACACGCTGGTCGTGCGCACCGACCTCACCGGGGACCCGACCTTCGTGGACGTGCTGGCACGGGTCCGCGAGACCAGCTTGGCCGGCCTGGCCAACCAGGACGTGCCGTTCGAGCGGCTGGTGGAGGAGCTCGCGCCGACCCGATCGCTGGCTCGGAACCCGCTGTTCCAGGTGATGTTGACGGTGCAGAACGCCACCCGCGCCACGGTGCTGCCCGAGTTGCCGGGCGTGCGGGCCGAGACCATGCCGGCCGGTCTGACCCCGGCGAAGGTCGATCTGGAGATCAGCCTGGGCGAGGTCCTGGGCGACGACGGTGCGCCGGCCGGCCTGCGCGGTGCTCTGGTCGGTGCGGCCGACCTGTTCGAGCCGGCGTCGGTCGACCGCGTCGCCGAGCGGTTCGTGCGGCTGGTCGACGCCCTGACGGCGGCCCCGGAGACCCGCCTAAGCGAGGTCGACGTGCTGGCCACCGCCGAGCGCGACCGGGTGGTCCAAGGCTGGAACGACACCACCGCCGAGGTGCCCGCGTCGACGCTGCCGGAGATGTTCGCCGCGCAGGTCGCACGTACGCCGGATGCGGTCGCCGTGGCGTTCGAGGACGTCGAGCTGACGTATCGGCAGCTGCGCGGTCGGGTGGACCGCATGGCTCGTCGGCTGACAGCCCTCGGCGTCGGGCCGGAGTCGGTCGTGGCGGTGGTCCTGCCGCGATCCGCGGAGCTGGTGGTGACGCTGCTGGCGATCGTGACGGCCGGGGGAGCGTATCTGCCGATCGATCCGGGCTATCCCGTGGACCGCGTCGCGCTGATGGCCGTCGACGCTGAGGCCCTCTGCGTGGTGACGGACGGGGAGACCGGGCTGGGCATTCCGCATGTCCGGCCGGACGAGCCGGGGGATGGGCCGGCGCCGGTCGGCCCGCGGCCGGACAACCCGGCGTACGTGATCTACACGTCAGGCTCGACGGGCCGTCCGAAAGGCGTGGTGAGCACGCATCGGGGCATCGTCAACCGGTTGGTGTGGATGCGGCGGCGGTACGGGCTCGGTTCGGGGGACCGGGTGCTGCAGAAGACGCCGTACGGCTTCGACGTGTCGGTGTGGGAGTTCTTCGCCCCGCTGCTGTTCGGCGCCACCCTGGTGGTGGCGCGGCCGGAGGGCCACAAGGATCCGGGCTACCTGGCCACGCTGATCCGGGATCGTCGCATTACGACGGCGCATTTTGTGCCGTCGATGCTGGAGGCGTTCCTGCGCGAGCCGACGGCCGGTGACTGTGTCGACCTGCGGCGCGTGATCTGTAGCGGCGAGGCGCTGCCGTTGCCGGCGCAGCAACGGTTCTTCGAGGTGTTCGGCGACGTCGAGCTGCACAACCTGTACGGCCCGACCGAGGCGTCCGTCGAGGTGACGGCGTGGCAGTGCGAGCCGTCGCAACGGTGCGGGTCGGTGCCGATTGGCGCGCCCATCGCGAACACCCGGATGTACGTGCTGGATGCGAATCTCCAGCCGGTGGCGCCCGGGGTGGTCGGTGAGCTGTACATCGCCGGGGTGCAGCTGGCCCGGGGTTACATCAGTCGGCCGGGGTTGACGGCGGAGCGGTTCGTCGCGTGTCCGTTCGGCGGCCGCATGTATCGCACGGGTGACCGTGGCAAGTGGACGGATGAGGGTCAGTTGATCTTCGCCGGGCGGGCCGACGACCAGGTGAAGATCCGGGGGTTCCGGATCGAGCCGGGCGAGGTGCAGGCCGTGGTCGGCGCGCACCCGGGCGTCGCGCAGGCCGCGGTGGTCGTGCGGGACGAGCGGCTGGTGGCTTACGTGGTCGCCGGCGGCCTCGATGCCGAGGAGCTGCGCCGGCACGTCGCCGAACGCTTGCCGGAGCACATGGTGCCGGCGGCGATCGTCTTCCTCGACGAGCTGCCCGTGACGACGAACGGCAAGCTGGATCGCAGGGCGCTCCCGATGCCGGATTACGCCGCCCTGGCCGGCGGTCGCGGTCCTGGCACGGTGACGGAGGAGATCCTGTGCGGCGCGTTCGCGGAGATCCTCGGCCTGGACGGTGTCGGCGTCGATGACGACTTCTTCGCGCTCGGTGGGCATTCGCTGCTGGCGGTGCGGCTGACCAGTCGCGTCCGGGCCGTTCTTGGGGTGGAACTGCCGCTGCGCACGCTGTTCGAGGCGCCGACGGTTGCCGCGCTGGCACTCCGGCTCACCGAGGCCGCGCCGGGGCGGGTGCCCCTGTCGCCGCGGGAACGGCCGGAGCTGGTTCCGTTGTCCTTCGCGCAGCGTCGCCTGTGGTTCATCGGCCAGCTGGACGGCCCGAGCCCCACCTACAACGTCCCGATCGTGCTGCGGCTGTTCGGCGCTGTGGACGCCGACGCCCTGGGCGACGCGCTGCGGGATGTGCTGTGCCGGCACGAGGCCCTGCGCACGGTGTTCCCCGTGGTCGACGGCGAGCCGCACCAGCGGATCGTCGAGGACTTCACGTGGCGGTTGACCACGGCCACCATCGCGCCGGAGGCCATCGACAGCGTCGTCGCGGATGTCGCGGGTGCGGCGTTCGACCTCGCGGTCGACCTGCCGCTGCGGGCATGGCTGTTCACCACCGGCCCCGACCAGCACGTGTTCGTGCTCGTGGCGCACCACATTGCCAGCGACGGGTGGTCCCTCGGCCAGCTCACCCGGGACATCTCCGTCGCCTACGAGGCCCGCCGCGCCGGCGTTCCGCCGCTGTGGTCGGCGTTGCCCGTCCAGTACGCGGACTACGCGCTGTGGCAACGGGAACTGCTCGGTGACGAGTCCGATCCGGACAGCCTGCTGAGCCGGCAGGTCGGGCACTGGCGACAGGCGCTGACCGGCGCGCCGGAGGAGCTGGCGCTGCCGATCGACCGGCCCCGGCCGCCGGTCGCCGGCCACCGCGGCGTCCGGGTCGGCGTGGAGATCCCGGTCGAGCTGCACCAGCGGCTGGCCGAGGTGGCGCGGGCCGAGGGCGCGACGCTGTTCATGGTGCTGCAGACCGCGCTGTCGGTGCTGCTGAACAAATTCGGCGCCGGCGACGACATCCCCGTCGGCGCGGCCGTCGCGGGCCGCACCGATGTCGCCCTGGACGACCTGGTCGGCTTTTTCGTCAACACGCTCGTGCTGCGCACCGACCTGTCCGGCGACCCGACGTTCCGCGAGGTCCTGGCCCGCGTCCGCGAGACGAGCCTGGCCGCCTTCGGCAACCAGGACGTGCCGTTCGAGCGGCTGGTGGAGGAGCTGGCGCCGGCCCGGTCGCTGTCCCGGCACCCGCTGTTCCAGGTGATGCTCACCTTGCAGAACAACGGCGGCCGCGCGGTGGCCCTGGACGGCCTGCGGGTCGAGGGCATGCGTGGCGGCGTGCCGGCGGCGAAGTTCGACCTGGACTTCAACGTCGCCGAACGTCTCGACGCGGACGGTGCGCCGGCGGGTGTGCGCGGCACGTTGACCGCCGCGGCGGACCTGTTCGACCAGGCGACGGTCGAACGGATGGTCAGCCGGCTGCTGGTCGTGCTGACGGCGCTGGCCGAGGACCCGCTGACCCGCTTGAGCCAGGTCGACGTGCTGTCGGCCGAGGAGCGGCAGGACGTCCTGGTGGGCTGGAACGACACCGCCGCCGGCCTTGCGCCCTCCGTTCCGGAGCTGTTCGCCGCGACCGTGGCCACGATGCCGGACGCCATCGCGTTGGTGCACGGCGACGTCCGACTGACTTACCGCGAACTCGCCGCCAGGTCGGCAGCCCTGGCCGGTCGGTTGGACATCGAGCCGGACGACATCGTGGCGCTGTGCCTGGGCCGGGGCGTCGACATGATCATCGCGATCCTCGCCGTGTGGCAGGCCGGCGGGGCGTACCTGCCGATCGATCCGGAACTGCCGACCGACCGCATCGACTTCATGCTCGCGGACTCCGGCGCCCGCCTCGTGGTGCGATCCATCGAGGGCGACCCGGCGCCGGCCTCTCCCGCTGTGCCCGAGCGCGGGCAACTCGCGTACGTGATCTACACGTCCGGGTCGACCGGCCGGCCGAAGGGCGTCGCCGTCACGCACGGGTCGCTCGCCAACTACGTGGCCTCGGTGTCGGAACGCCTGCGGCTCGGCCGCGCGGGCGACCGCTACGCGCTGCTTCAGGCCCAGGTCACGGATCTGGGCAACACCATGGTGTTCACCAGCCTCACCACCGGCGGGCAGCTGCACATCCTCGACGCCGACGTGGTGACCGACCCGAGGGCGCTCGCGGAATACCTTGCGGCGGAACGCATCGACCACCTCAAGGCGGTTCCGTCCCACCTGATGGCGCTGACCGCGCACGACATGGCCGGCATGCTCCCCGCAGGCTCGCTCGTGCTCGGCGGCGAGGCCGCTCCCGTCGACTGGGTGCGTGAGCTGGTCACCGTGGCCGGCGATCGACCGGTGTTCAACCACTACGGGCCCACCGAGACCACGATCGGCGTCGCTACCACGCGCCTCGACGGTGACGGGATCGTCCCGATCGGCACGCCGATCGCCAACACCCGGTGCTACGTCCTGGACACCAGGCTGGGCCTGGTGCCGCCGGGCGTCACCGGCGAACTGTACGTGGCCGGCGCGGGGCTCGCTCGTGGCTATGTGGGCCGGCGCGGGCTGACGGCGGAACGCTTCGTGGCCAACCCGTTCGAGGTCGGCGAGCGCATGTACCGCACCGGCGACCGGGTCCGCTGGACCTCCTCCCAGGCTGGTCTTCGCCGGCCGCGCCGACGACCGGGCTCTCAAAGGCCTTCCGCGTCGAACCCGGCGAGATCCGGGCCGTGTTGACGGCGCACCCGGACGTCACGCAGGCCGCCGTGATCGCGCGGGACGGCCGGCTTTTCGGGTATGTGGTGTCGGACCGGGACATCGCCGCCGCCGTGACCCGGTTCGCCGCCGAGCGCCTGCCGGAGCACATGGTGCCGACGGTGGTCGTGCTGGACGCGTTGCCGTTGACCGGCAACGGAAAGCTCGACCGGGCGGCGCTGCCGGCGCCGAACCGGATCGGCCGCGCGGCCTCGTCGGTGCGGGAGGAACTGCTCTGCGGCGTCTTCGCGGAGATCCTCGGCCTGGCATCCGTCGGCGTGGACGACGACTTCTTCGCCCTGGGCGGGCATTCGCTGCTGGCGATGCGCCTGTCCAGCCGGGTCCGCACGGTGCTCGGCGTCGAACTCCCGCTGCGGTTGTTGTTCGAGGCGCCGACCGTCGCCGGGCTGGCCGTGCGGTTGGCCGACACCGGGCACACCCGGCCGGCGCTCGTGCGCGCCGAGCGACCCGAGCGGCTGCCGCTGTCCTTCGCCCAACGGCGATTGTGGTTCATCGGCCAGCTCGACGGCGCCGATCCCACCTACAACATCCCGATCGTGCTGCGGCTGACCGGAGATCTCGACCGGCACGCGCTCGCCGCCGCCCTGCGGGACGTGCTCGGCCGGCACGAGGTGCTGCGCACCGTGTTCCCGGCCCTGGACGGCGAGCCCTACCAACGGATCCTCGATCTGGACGAGACCGGTTGGGAGCTGACGGTTCGGGCCGTGGAGGACGTCGCGGCCGCGGTGGCCGAGGCTGCTGGACACGCCTTCGACCTCGCCGCGGAACCGCCGATGCGGGCCTGGCTGTTCGACACCGGCGCCGACCATGTGCTGGTGCTGGTCGTGCACCACATCGCGGGCGACGGCTGGTCCTCGGGCCCACTGGCACGAGACGTCTCCACCGCCTACGAGGCCCGCCGTTCCGGCCATGCGCCGTCCTGGCCCGAGCTGCCCGTCCAGTACGCGGACTACACGCTGTGGCAGCGGAAACTCCTCGACGAGGGCGGCTTGCTGCAGCAGCAGGTCGAGTACTGGCGGCAGGCATTGGCCGGTGCGCCGGAGGAGCTGGCGCTGCCCGCCGACCACGCCCGTCCGGCGGTGGGCAGCCATCAGGGCTTCGCCAGCCGGTTCGAGATCCCGGCCGAGGTGCACACGCGGCTGTCCGAGCTGGCTCGGGCGGAGGGCGTGACCCTGTTCATGGTCGTGCAGGCAGCGGCGGCGATCCTGTTGTCCCGGTTGGGGGCCGGCACGGACATCCCGATCGGCTCCGTGGTGGCCGGCCGCACCGACGAGGCGCTCGACGACGTGATCGGCTTCTTCGTCAACACCCTCGTCGTGCGGACCGATCTCACGGGCGACCCGACCTTCGCCGAGGTGCTGGCCCGGGTGCGGGAGACCAGCCTCGGCGCGCTGGCCAACCAGGACGTGCCGTTCGAACGGCTGGTGGAGGAGCTCGCGCCGGCCCGGTCGATGGCCCGCAACCCGCTGTTCCAGGTGATGCTGACGGTCCAGAACACCGCCCGCGTCACGGTGTCGACCCGGCTGCCGGGCGTGCGCGCCGAGAGCCGGCCGACCGGGCTCACGCCGGCGAAGGTCGACCTGGAGGTGAGCCTCGGCGAGATCAAGGACGACATCGGCGCGCCGGCCGGCCTGCGAGGCACCGTGGTCGGCGCGGCCGACC
>NZ_KK037166.1:731436-738976 GCF_000568255.1 Kutzneria sp. 744 | reverse complement strand
GTATCGGCAGTTGGCCACCCGCGCGGACCGGCTGGCCCGTCGCCTGACCGGGCTCGGCGTCGGACCGGAGTCGATTGTGGCCGTGGTCCTGCCGAGGTCGGCCGACCTGGTGGTGACGCTGCTGGCGATCGTCAAGGCCGGCGCCGCCTACCTGCCGATCGATCCCGGCTACCCCGCGGAGCGCATCGAGCTGATGGCCACCGATGCCGGCGCTGCCTGCGTGGTGACGACGGGTGAGTCCACACTGGACATTCCCAGGGTGCTCGTCGACGACCCGGGCGACGGCCCGGCGCCGGTCGGCCCGCGACCGGACAACCCCGCGTACGTGATCTACACGTCCGGTTCGACCGGCCGGCCGAAGGCCGTGATCAGCACGCACCGGGGCATCGTCAACCGGCTGGTGTGGATGCAGCGGCGCTATCGGCTCGGCCCGGACGACCGGGTGCTGCAGAAGACGCCGTACGGCTTCGACGTGTCCGTGTGGGAGTTCTTCTGGCCGCTGTTGTTCGGCGCCTCGATCGTGGTGGCGCGACCGGACGGCCACAAGGACCCGGAGTACCTGGCGGCCCTGGTCCGAGAACGGCAGGTCACCACGGCGCACTTCGTGCCGTCGATGCTGGAGGCGTTCCTGCGCGAGCCGACGGCCGGTGACTGTGTCGACCTGCGGCGCGTGATCTGTAGCGGCGAGGCGCTGCCGCTGCCGGCGCAGCAACGGTTCTTCGAGGTGTTCGGCGACGTCGAGCTGCACAACCTGTACGGCCCGACCGAGGCGTCCGTGGACGTCACGGCCTGGCAGTGCCGGCCGGCCCAGCGCGACGGCTCGGTGCCGATCGGCGCACCCATCGCGAACACCCGGATGTACGTGCTGGATGCGAATCTCCAGCCGGTGGCGCCCGGGGTGATCGGCGAGCTGTACATCGCCGGGGTGCAGCTGGCCCGTGGCTACGGCGGCCGGCCGATGCTGACGGCCGAGCGGTTCGTCGCGTGTCCGTTCGGCGGCCGCATGTATCGCACGGGTGACCGTGCCAAGTGGACGGACGAGGGTCAGTTGATCTTCGCCGGCCGGGCCGACGACCAGGTGAAGATCCGGGGGTTCCGGATCGAGCCGGGCGAGGTGCAGGCCGTGGTCGGCGCGCACCCGGGCGTCGCGCAGGCCGCGGTGGTCGTGCGGGACGAGCGGCTGGTGGCTTACGTGGTCGCCGGCGGCCTCGATGCCGAGGAGCTGCGACGTTACGTCGCCGAACGCCTGCCGGAGCACATGGTGCCGGCGGCGATCGTCTTCCTCGACGAGCTGCCCGTGACGACCAACGGCAAGCTCGACCGGAAGGCGCTGCCCGCACCGGACTACGCCGCCGCGGCCGGCGGCCGTGGGCCGACGACCGCCACCGAGGAGATCCTGTGCGGTGCGTTCGCGGAGATCCTCGGCCTGGACGGCGTCGGTGTCGATGACGACTTCTTCGCCCTGGGCGGGCATTCGCTGCTCCGGTGCGGCTGGCCAGCCGCGTGCGGTCCGTGCTCGGCGTGGAGATCCCGCTGCGGTTGCTGTTCGAGGCGCCCACGGTGGCCGCGCTGGCCGGCCGCCTCGCCGACGCCGCGCCCGCCCGCGTGCAGCTGTCGACCCGCGAACGACCGGAGCTGACCCCGCTGTCCTTCGCACAGAACCGCTTGTGGTTCATCGCGCAGTTGGAACGACCGAGCGCCGCGTACAACAACCCGGTCGTGCTGCGGTTGACCGGCGAACTCGACGTCACGGCGCTCGGCCTGGCCCTGCGCGACGTGCTCGGGCGGCACGAGGCCCTGCGCACGGTGTTCCCCGTGGCCGATGGTCAGCCGTACCAGCGGATCGTCGACCTGGACGACCTCGACTGGGCGCTGGCGGTGGCGGAACCGACCGACCTGCGTCAGGAGATCACCGACGCCGCCTCGCACGCGTTCGACCTCGCCACCGAGATCCCGATCCGGGCGTGGCTGTTCGTGGTCGCGCCGGAAGAGCACGTGCTGGTCGTGGTGGTGCACCACATCGCCGGCGACGGCTGGTCCATGCAGCCGCTGGCCCGCGACGTCACCACCGCGTACGAGGCCCGAAGCCAGGGCGTCGCTCCCGACTGGGCCCCGTTGCCGGTGCAGTACGCGGACTACGCGCTGTGGCAACGGGAACTGCTCGGCGAAGAGGCCGACGAGGGCAGCCTGCTCGGCGAACAGGTGGCGTACTGGCGGGAGACGCTGGCCGGTGCGCCGGAGGAGCTGGCACTGCCGATCGACCATTCCCGGCCGGCGCTGGGCAGCTACCGGGGCATCACCGTGCCCCTGGACGTGCCGACCGACCTGCACCACCGGCTGCTCGCGCTCGCCCGGGCCGAGGGCGTGACCCTGTTCATGCTGTTGCAGACGGCGCTGGCCGTGCTGCTGTCCCGGCTCGGCGCGGGCACGGACATCCCGATCGGCCATAAAAAAGCCGCACCGACGAGGCGCTGGCGTCCTGGTCGGCTTTTTCGTCAACACCCTGGTCATCCGCGCCGACCTGAGCGGCGACCCGACGATCACCGAGCTGCTGGCCCGGGTGCGGGACCGCAGCCTCGCCGCCTTCGCCAACCAGGACGTGCCGTTCGAGCGGCTGGTGGAGGAGCTGGCCCCGGCCCGGTCGATGGCCCGCCACCCGCTGTTCCAGGCGATTCTGACGCTGCAGAACACGGCACGGGCGAGCCTGCGGCTGTCGGCGGTCCGGGCCGAGGGCCTGGGCGCGGGCCTGTCAGCGGCCAAGTTCGACCTGGACGTGAACGTCAACGAGATCGTTGACGAGGACGGTCGCCCGGCGGGCCTGGCCGGCGCGGTCACGGCCGCCGCCGACCTGTTCGAGCCGCGGACCGTCGAACGGCTGGTCGCCCGCTATCTCCGCGTGCTGACCGCCATGACCGACCGGCCGGCGGCCCGGCTGAGCAGCGTCACGATCACCGGTGACGACGATGGGCGCGAGCCGCACGTGCTGCCTGTCGGACGGACCGTGCCCCAGATGATCGAGGAACAGGCGGCCGGGACGCCGGACGCGGTCGCGGTGATCGTCGACGGGGTCGAGACGACCTATGGGCGTCTGGATCGGCGGGCGAACCAGCTGGCCCGGCACCTGGTCGAGCAGGGCGTTCGGCCGGGAGCGGTGGTCGGCTTGTCCCTGCCGCGTGGGCTGGACCTCGTCACGGCGATGCTGGCCGTGTGGAAGGCCGGCGGCGCGTACCTGCCGATCGACCCGGAATCCTCCGGCGCCCTGGCGACGGAGATGCTCGCCGATGCCGGCGGCATCTGCGCCATCGCCGGCGTGGCGTACGAATACGCCCAGGTCCCGGTGCTGGTCCTCACCGACCTGGCCTTGGATGGCTACGCGGACGGCCCGCTCGGGCTCGCGATCGACGGTGAACTGCCGGCGTGCCTCGCCTACCCGGGATCCACCGGTGTGGTGGTCACGCACACCGCCGTCGCCAACCGCGTCGCCGCCTTCGAGGAGCGGCACGGGTTGCGGCCGGACGACCGCGTCCTTCACCAGGCGGCCATCGATTCGGACACGCTCATCGCGGAGATCGGCTGGCCGCTGGCCAGCGGTGCCGCAGTGGTCATCGGCGGCGCTGACGTGACGACGGCGTTGTTCACACCCCGCCTCCTCGCGGCTTTCCTCCGCGAATGGTCGGCGGCCGACTGCGCTGGACTGCGCCGCGTGATCGTGCACGGCGAGCCCCTTCCGGCCGAGATCGAGGCGGAGTTCTTCGCCGCCTTGCCCGGCGTCGAATTGCACACCGTGCACGGCACGGCCATGACAACCGGCGAGGTCGCGGCGTGGCGGTGTGATGGCGTCGCACGCAGTGCCGGTGTCCCCTTCCCAACCCGTTGCCAACACTCGGATCTACGTTCTAGCTTGCCCCCCACCGGTGCCGGCGGGCGTTCGCGACGAGCTGTACGTCGAAGGCGCACCGCTCGACCGCGGTTACGTCAACCGACCGGACCGGGCCGCGGAACGGTTCGTCGCCGACCCGTTTCCGTTCAGGCGCAAGGATGTTCCGGACGGGCGACTGTGTGAAATGGACGGTCGACGGCCGGTTGGCCTACTGCGGTCCGATGGCCGAGCAGGTCGAGATCGACGGCTTCCGGGTGGAGCCGGCCGAGGTGCAGGCGGTGCTGGCGGAGAACCCCGCGGTCCGCGAGGCGCTGGTGACGACCCGGAACGGTCGGCTGGTGGCGTACGTGGTGCCGACCGACGAGATCGGCGAGGACGTCGGCGGTCTGTCCGAACGTGGTCGGATGTTCGCCGCGCAACGCCTGCCCGAGCACAAGGTGCCGGCGGCGGTCGTCGTGCTCGACCGGATTCCGCTCAACCGGCACGGTCTGGTCGATCGGCCGCAGTTGCCGGCCCCGGACTTCGCCCGGGCCAACGGAAGCCGCGGCCTGGCGCTGGGCGGCGCGCTGCACGACGCCCTGTGCGAGGCCTTCGCCGACGCGCTCGGGCTGGAGACCGTCACCGTCGACGACGATTTCTTCGCCCTGGGCGGGCATTCGCTGTCGGCGGTGCGGATGCTGATCCGGGTCCGCGAGGTGTTGGGCATGCAGGTTCCGCTGCGCATCCTGTTCGAGGCGCCGACGGTCAACGGCCTGATGAACCGGATGAGTCTCTCCTCGGTCAACGACTCGATGGACGTGCTGCTGCCGATCCGGACCACCGGCAGCCGCCCGCCGTTCTTCTGCGTGCACCCCGGCGGCGGCGTCAGCTGGTCGTACATGCGGCTGGCCCACCACGTGCCGGAAGACATTCCGCTGTACGGCTTGCAGTCACGGGGACTGGACGGCAAGCAGGAGTTCGCGCGGTCGCTGACCGAGATGGCCGCGGACTACATCGAGCAGATCCGCAGCGTCCAACCGACCGGGCCCTACCACCTGCTCGGCTGGTCGTTCGGCGGCATCGCGGCCCACGAGATGGCGGTGCAGCTGCGCGCCGCCGGCGAGGACGTGGCCGCACTGGTCATCCTCGACACCTATCCGGAGGAGCTGGAGCCCGGCGCCGAGCCGGAACTGCTGGCTCCGGACGAGGCCGCCGCGGCGCTGGAGGCCCGCATCGACTGGGTCCGCCGCGAGGCCGGCGACGTCTTCGGCGCCATCTCCGACGACGAGGTGATGCAGCAGGACCGGGCGCCCCAGAACAACGTTTTTTGGTTGGCCCGGCACCACCTCTCCGTGTTTCGACGGCGACATGCTGCTGCTGGTCGCCGGCCGGTATCCGGGCGCTGGGCATGCCGATCTTTGTTTTCGCTGGGCGCCGTACGTGGCCGGCGAGATCGCGGAGACCCGCCTACCGTGCCGCCATCCCGACATGCCGCGCCCGGAGATGCTCGCCAGGTGTGGACGGCGATCTCGGACTGGCTGACCGAACCAAACCCGACCGACTGAGGGGACGAGCCCGCAAATGGACAGCACGAGCATCGACCGGTTCGCGGCGGCGTCCGGCGTGGATGCCGACACGGTGTGGCTGGCGGCCCGGTACAAGGCGGCCACGGTCGTCACCGGCACGCAGTCGGCGCTGGCGGAGGAGAAGACCTGGCGTGATCTGCTGGCCCGCGTCGCCACGTCGGTCGGCCGCGCCGATGCGGAGGCCGCGTGGCTGGCCGCCGGCGAGGAGGAGCACGTCGACGCCGAGCGGATCGCCGGCTACCTGGCGACCGCCGTCGAGCGCCTCGTCGAGACGCCGGAGGACCTGCACGACCGTGACACGCTGTTGCCGGCAGCGGAGATCGAGGCGCAGCTGGCGATGTGCGCCGGCCCGGTCAAGTCGCTGCCGGACCGCCGCTTCCACGAGCTGTTCGAGGAGCGCGTCCGCCAGCACCCCGACCGGGTCGCGGCGGTGCAGGGCGACCGGAGCTGGACCTACGGCGAACTGAACGCCGCCGCGAACCGCATCGCCCACTCGCTGCACGGGCGGGGCCTGCGGGCGGAGGAGGTCGTCGCCGTCGTCACCGAGCGGACGCTGGAATGGCTGGCCGCCGTGATCGCGGTCTTCAAGGCCGGCGGCTGCTACCTGCCGCTGGAGCCGCACTACCCGGCCGAGCGCTTCGCCACGGTCCTGCGCCGCAGCGAATGCCGCTGGGTGCTCGCCGACCGTGAACGCCCTCAGCTCGTCGCGGCCGTCGCGGACCGGCAACTGTCCTATCTGGACGAACTCGTCGCCTCGGCCGAGCCCACCGGCGACCTCGACGTGGCCGTCGGCGCGGACCAACTCGCCTACATCTACTTCACCTCCGGCTCCACGGGCGAGCCCAAGGGCGCGATGTGCGAGCACGCCGGCTTCCTCAACCACCTGCTGGCCAAGATCGAGGACCTCGGTGTGGGGGAGGGGCACGTCATCGCCCAGACCGCGCCGCAGTGCTTTGACATCTCGCTCTGGCAGCTGGTGTCCGCCCTGGTGGTCGGCGGCCGCACGCACATCGTGGAGCAGGACGTCGTCCTCGACGTGCACCGGTTCCTGGACAGCCTGGAGGCCGACGGCATCCAGCTCGCGCAACTCGTTCCGTCCTATTTGGACATCGTGCTGTCGACGCTCGACGAGCGTCCCCGGCGGTTCCCGGCGCTGCGCTGCGTGGCGGTGACGGGCGAGGCGCTGAAGAAGGAGCTGGTGCAGCGCTGGTTCGCCGCCTTCCCGGACATCACGCTCGTCAACAACTACGGGACCACCGAGGTCTCCGACGACACCAACCACGAGGTCATGGACCGAGTTCCGGCGCACCGCTCGGTGCCGCTCGGACGGCCCCTGCGCAACGTGCGCGTGTACGTGGTCGACGAGCAGCTGCGGCTGGTCCCCATCGGCGCGCAGGGCGAGATCGTGTTCGCCGGTGTCTGTGTGGGCCGGGGCTACATCAACGACGAGGTCCGCACCAAGGCGGCGTTCACCGCCGACCCTTACCAGCCCGGTGTCCGGCTGTACCGGTCCGGCGACTTCGGCCGGTGGCTGCCGTCCGGCATCCTGGAGTACCTGGGGCGCCGGGACTCCCAGGTCAAGATCAACGGCCTGCGGATCGAGATCGGCGAGATCGAGAACCGACTGCTCCAGGTCGACGGTGTGCGGGACGGCGCCGTGGTCATCGCCGGCACCGGCCATCAGCCGCAGCTCGTCGGCTACTACGCCGGACCCGCCGCCCCCGAGCCGGCGAGCGTCGCCGCCTTCCTGGGCGAGACGCTGCCCGGCTACATGGTGCCGCAGCGGCTGTACCCGCTGCCCGAGCTGCCGCTCACGCCGAACGGCAAGATCGACAAGAAGTCCTTGACGGCGCTCGCCGGCGCGGCCGAGTCGGCCGACGTGGACACACTCGCCACGGCCACCGAGCGCCGGATCGCCAGCCTGTGGTCCGACCTGCTGCACGTCCCGCACGACCAGATCGGGCGGTCCACCCGGTTCTCGGAACTGGGCGGCACCTCGCTCACCGCCATCCGGCTGGTGCTGGCGCTGGACCGCGTCGTCACCGTCGGCGAGCTGGCCGCGACACCGACCGTGCGCGACGTTGCCGCGCTGGTC
>NZ_KK037166.1:706513-731336 GCF_000568255.1 Kutzneria sp. 744 | reverse complement strand
GCTACGCCGACGAGGTGCCGAGTCGTATCGTGTTCGGCTGCCTGACCGCGCCGACGACGGGCGGTCACACCGAACTGGCCGACGCCGCGAAGGTGCTCGACAAGCTGCCGGGCGACCTGGTCGACCGGTTCGCCGACGGCTGGCTGCTGACCCGGATGTTCCACGAGGTCGGTGTGTCCTGGCAGGAGGCGTTCGACGCCGACAGTCCGTCCGAAGTGGACACCTACTGTGCCGGCGCCCACGTGTGGCGGGAGTGGCAGCCCGACGGCCGGCTGCTCACCCGCCAGCGCCGCGCCGCCGTCGTCCGGCACCCGCGTCGGGACATCCCGTTGTGGTTCAACCAGATCGCCTTCCTCAACGAGTGGACCATGGACCCGGTGATCAGGGAGTTCCTGGTCGACTCCTACGGCCCCGACGGACTGCCGTTCAACACCGCGCACGGCGACGGCACGCCGATCACCGCCGAGACCGTCGAGACGATCAACGCCGCCTACGCCGAGGTCGCCGTCTCGGAGCCGTGGCGCGACGGCGACGTGCTGCTCGTCGACAACGTCCGCACCGCGCACAGCCGCACGCCGTACGAGGGGGACCGCGAGATCGTCGTGATCCTCGGCGACCCGGTCCGGCTCGCCGGCCACGTCCTGCCCTGACCCACCACCCACATCGGAGGACTCGTTTTGGCCGCTCACAAGGAGTTCTGGACGTCCGCCCTCAGCGGCCGCGTGGCGGGCGGCCCGAGCGAGCTGCTCCGCGCCGAGGTGCTCGACCCGCAGTTCCACTACGAGAGCCGACAGCTGCTGCCGCACTACCTGGCCATCGAGACGGTGCTGGCTCGCGAGTACGAGCGGATGGGCCTGCTCACCGCCGAGGAGACCAAGGCCATCGTCGACATCCTCGACTCGGTGGACGACGAGACGATCGTCGCGTGGCGCGACGCGAACATGTCCGACATCGCTTTCGCCCTGGAACGCTGCGTCGAGCAGCGGCTGGGGACGGTGGTGCCGTACTGGCACGTCGACCGCAGCCGCAACGACCTCCAGTCCTGCGCGCAGCTGATGTTCGGGCTGCGCCAGCTGCGCGCCACCGCGGGCGTGCTGCTCGAGTTCGGCGCGACCGCGCACCGGCTGGCCGGCGAGACGGCCGAGATGCCGATGCCCGGCTACACCCACCACCAGGCGGCCCAGATCATCACGCCCGGCTACTACCTGGCGGCGGTGTCCGACCAGGTCCTGCACACGGCCCGCCGGCTGCTGGCCACCCACGACGGCATCGACGCCTGTCCGCTCGGCGCCGGCGCGATGGCCGGCCAGCAGCTGGAATGGGACCGGGACCGGATGGCGCGGGATCTGGGCTTCCGCCGGCCGCAGCCGCTGGCGCTGACCGCGGTGGCCTCCCGCGGCTGGGTGCTGGAGGTGACCGCCGAGCTCAGCATCTTCGGCGCGGTGCTGAGCCGGTTCTGCACCGACCTGCTCACCTGGGGCAGCAGCCAGTACGGCTTTCTCGACCTGCCCGACGAGCTGTCCGGCATCTCCTCGGCGATGCCGCAGAAGAAGAACTTCCCGGTGCTGGAGCGGATTCGCGGCCGCACCGCCCACCTGGCCGCGTTCCACCTCGACGTGCTGCTCGGCCAGCGCAACACGCCGTTCACCAACCTGGTCGAGGTCTCCAAGGAGGCCGGCACGCACCTGTTCGCGGCGTTCGAGACGTGCCGGTCGGTGCTGCGCCTGGCCACCGCGGTGCTGGCCGCCGTCACCTTCGACGCCGAGCGGATGGGGGAGATCTGCCGCAGCGAGTTCTTCGGCGGCTTCAGCCTCGCCAACGCGCTCACCCTGGACGAGGGCGTGCCGTGGCGGCGGGCCCAGGTGATCGCCGGCGCATATGTGTTGGCCGCGTTGAAGTCGGGTCGCGAACCGTCCGATGTGGACGGTGAGTTGCTCGGACGGGTCGCGCGTGAGCACGGCGCCGAGTTGAGCGACCCGCTCGGTGCCCTCTCGGAGGCGTTCGACGTCGACAAGTCCTTGGAACAGTTGGTGTCCAGTGGGTCCGCGCGGCCCGGGGCGGTACGTGCGGTGCTGGCCGATCAACAGGGGGAATACGAGCGGCTGCGCGCCGAATGGGCAGCTCGCGTGAGCGCGGGGGGAGACCCGGACGATGAGTGACGGCGCAGTGGGCACGGGGCGGGCCTTCGGCACGTTCGGCGAGCTGTTGCAGGGCGTGCTGCCCGAACACGACCGGGACTTCCTGGTCACCTTTCCCGTCGACGCGTGGGCCACGGCCACCTTCCAGCACACGCCGGACCGGCCGGACATCGTGGTCGGCCCGACCACGAAGCTCAAGTCGCACCGGCTGGTCCGTCTGGCCCTCAACGAGCTGGGGGAAGGCGGCGGCGGCCGGCTCACGCTGAGCAGCGAGCTGCCCGAGGGCAAGGGCCTGGCCAGCTCCTCGGCGGACCTGGTCGCCACGGCGCGGGCGGTGGCGGCGGCGTTCGGCCGGACCTTCGACGAGCCGGCGATCGAGTCGCTGCTGCGCCGGATCGAACCGTCGGACGGTGTGATGTACGACGGGATCGTCGCCTTCTACCACCGCGAGGTGCGGCTGCTCGACGTGCTCGGCACGCTGCCGCCGCTGGCCATCATCGGCCACGACGAGGGCGGCCAGGTCGACACCATCCGGCACAACCGCCTGCCCAAGCCGTTCACCGCGCGGGACAAACGGGAGTACGCCCGCATGTTGGTCGAACTGGCCGAGGCCGTGGACTCCGGCGACCTGCGCACGGTGGGGCGCATCACGACCCGCAGCGCCGAGATGAACGCCAAGCTGCGGCCGCGCGGCGGGTTCCGGGAACTGCGCCGGGCGTGCAACGAGGTCGACGGCCTCGGCCTGGTGCTGGCCCACAGCGGCACCATGCTCGGCATTTTGCTCGACGGGGACGATCCCGAGCAGGACACCAAGACGGAGTACGTCAGACGCAACTTCGCCACGCTGGGCGGGGAGTTCATCGGGCACCGGTCGCTGTCCCGGGCCCGGACGGGGGTGTGACCGGTGTTGTTCGACAACGTCCGCGAAGCGATCGGGCACACCCCGTTGGTGCGCCTCGACCTGGACTCGCCGCACGGCGTGCGCACGTACGCCAAGCTGGAGCTGCAGAACCTGTTCGGCATGAAGGACCGCGTCGCCGGCAAGATGATCCTGGAGGCCCGCCGCACCGGCACGCTGCGCCCCGGCGCCCCGATCGTGGAGAGCAGCTCCGGCACGATGGCCCTCGGGGTGGCGCTGGTCGGCCGATCCCTCGGCCACGAGGTGCACATCGTCACCGACCCGCGGATCGACCGGATCACGCTGGCCAAGCTGCGGGCGCTGGGCTGCCAGGTGCACGTCGTGGAGCGGATGCACGACACCGGCGGGTGGCAGGCCGTCCGCATCGAGCTGCTGGACCGGTTGCTCCGCGAGATGCCCGACGGGTTCTGCCCGCGCCAGTACAGCAACCCCGACAACCCCGGCAGTTACGCCGACCTGGCCGCGGAGATCCTCGAAGACCTCGGCCCCATCGACATCCTGGTCGGTTCCGTCGGCAGCGGCGGCTCGCTGACCGGCACCGCCCGTGCGCTGCGGCGGACGCTGCCCGATCTCCGTGTCGTCGGGATCGACTGCGTCGGCAGCGCCCTGTTCGACCAGCCCGACGTGCCCAAGCGGCTGCAGAGCGGGCTGGGCAACAGCCTGCACCCGCAGAACCTCGACCGCCGCGAGATCGACGAGGTGCACTGGCTCAACGACCATGAGGCCTTCGCCGCCACCCGGGACCTCGCGCTGGAGCAGCAGATCTTCGCCGGCAACACGGCCGGCTCGGTGTACCGCGTGCTCAAGGACGTCAGCGCCCGGGCGGCTGCCGGCGCACGGGTCGTCGGCATCCTGCCCGACCGAGGCGACCGCTACACCGGGACCGTCTACAGCGACGAGCACTGGGCCGAACACTCGCTGTCGGAGGTTCCCCAAGCGGACCGGCCGGCGCCGGTACGGTACGGCACCGTGGTCCACACCTGGTCGCGCGCCGACGCCGGCGAGATCGTGCACAACGAACCCCACCTGCTGTTCGTCGAGGCGAACACCTCCGGCACCGGGGTCCTGGCGCTCACCGGTGCCGAGGGCCTCGGGTACCGACCGGTGCTGCTGACCAGCCGTCCGGAACGCTATGCGGGTCTTGCCGGGACCGGCGCCGAGGTGCTCGAGTGCGACACCAACTCGTTGGTCGCCCTGCGCGCCGCCGTGCAGAAGCGGTTCCGACGGGAGGAGATCGCCGGCGTGACCACGACCAGCGACTTCTACGTGCCGTTCGTGGCGGAGCTGACCAGCTGGCTCGGGCTGACCGGCAACACGGTGGATGCCGTGACGACCTGCCGCAACAAGGCGCTGCTGCGCGATTGCCTGGCCGCGGCCGGCATTCCCCAACCGAAGTACGTCGCCGTCACGGACGCCGCCCAGGTTTATGCTGCCGTCGAGCAGGTCGGCCTGCCGTGCGTGGTCAAGCCGGCTGACGACTCCGGCTCGACGAATGTGCTGCTGTGCCGGACCTTTGACGAGGCCCTGGCGCAGACCGAACGGGTGCTTGCCGTCCACGCCAACGTGCGAGGTCTGCCCACCGCCGGCATCGCACTGGTCGAGGAGTACGTCGACGGCCCGGAGTTCAGCGTCGAGCTGTTCGACTCCTTCGCCGGAGTCACGGAGAAATCCGTCACCGAAGGGCCGTGCTTCGTCGAGCACCGGCACCTTTTCCCGGCCCGGTCCGAGGAATTGTCCGACGCCCTGATCTCCGCCGCCCGCCGGGCCGTCGGGGCTGCCGGCATCCGTTCCGGGGCCACGCACACCGAACTGCGGCTCACCGCGACGGGACCGGTCGTCATCGAGATCAACCCCCGACTGGCCGGCGGCATGATTCCCGCCCTGATCGAGCTGGCCACCGGTGTCGATCTTGTCGCCCAGCAGCTCCGGCAGGCCGTGGGGCTGCCGGTGGAGCTGACTCCGTCCAGGTCCCGCGCCGCCGCGATCCAGTTCCTGCTCGCCGAGCGCGAAGGCACCCTCGTGGCGGTCGACGGCGTCGACCGCGCCCGATCAGTCGACGGCGTCGACCAGGTGGCGATCACCACCCGTGCCGGTGCCGAGATCCGTCCCGCCCGGGACGCCTACGACCGGCTCGGCTACGTGATCGCCAGCCACGAGGACCCTGAGCAGACCACCAAGATCCTCGCCGCCGCCGTGGCCGAGATCGAGGTCCGCACGGGCGGGTGACCCCGGTGGCGACGTGCTCTTGCGGTCCAGGCCCTGAAACCCCTGTTCGGCCGGCGCCGGATGGACCCCGCGCGAATCATTGCGAGGTTTGTCCGGACGCCGCCGGTTGGTCGATCCCCGTTCGGCGAACGTTCAACGGGGGCCGGTCTGCGTGTCACTTGCCGTGCCCTACGGTCCTCACAGCGTGCGGAACGGGGAATCCATGGACACGAGTCTCGCGGTCCGGGCTCGCGGCATCACGAAGTGCTTCGGCGATGTCGTCGCCCTCGACGGCATGGATCTGGATGTCGAGCAGGGTCAGATCCACGGGCTGGTCGGACCGAACGGCGCCGGCAAGACGACGCTGCTCGGCCTGCTGCTGAGCCTCGCCGTCGCCGACGAGGGCAGCCTGGAGATCCTGGGCGCACCGGTCGGCCGGGCGCTGACGGCGCCCGACGGTGTCGCCGGCTTCGTGGACGGGCCCGGCCTCTACCCCTCGCTGACGGCCCGGAAGAACCTCGCCGCGCTGGCCACGCTGCGCGGCCGCGACGCGCGCACGGCGGGCATCGACGACGTGCTCGGCCAGGTCGGGCTGGCCGACGTCGCTGACGACCGGGTCCGGGGCTTCTCCCTCGGCATGCGCCAGCGGCTCGGGCTCGCCGCGGCGCTGCTGACCCAACCCCGGCTGCTCGTGCTCGACGAGCCCTCCAACGGCCTCGACCCGGCCGGCAAGCGGCAGGTGCACGGCGTCCTCAACCGCCTCGCGGCGGACGGAACCACCGTGATCATCTCCAGTCACCGCATGGACGACGTCGAGGCGCTGTGCTCGGAAGTCACCATCCTCGCCACCGGGCGGGTCGTGTTCACCGGGCCGTTGGGCAAGCTGTCGGCCGAGAACCGCGAACTCGACTACCGGATCCGCACCTCCGATCCGGAGGCCGCGCAGCGCCTCGCCCTCGACACGCCGGGGGCCGTCGTCGTCGAGAGCTCCGACGCCGCGCTGATCGTTGTGCGGGCCGATATTCCGGCTCTCGACGACCTCGTGGCCCGGCTCGTGCACGCCGGCGTCGCGGTGCGCGAACTCGCCCCCGTCGTGTCGCCGATCGAGGCCGCGTTCCTCGCTCTCACCGATCAGGAGACCGGCCGATGACCGCCGTCCTCGACGCCCCGGACACGACCACCCGTCCCGTGTCGGTGGCGCACTGCTACCGCTTCGAGATGGTCAAGCTGGTGTCCCAGTGGCGGATCCGGTTGCTGGTGCTGGCCTGCTGGCTCGTGCCGGCGCTGTTCGTCGCCGCGGTCAGCCGGCAGAGCGATCTGCCGACCGACACCCTCTTCGGCCGCTGGATGAACATCAGCGGGTGGGCCGGCCCGTTGGTGATGCTCGGCTTCGCCGGCGTCTACGCGTTGCCGCTGCTGACTTCCGTCGTCGCCGGCGACGTGTTCGCGGCCGAGGACCGGCTCGGCACCTGGCGGCACCTGCTGGTGGCGGTGCGGTCGTACCGGCGGATCTTCGTGGCGAAGGCGTTGGCCAGCCTGACCGTCATCCTGGTGCTCGTGGTCGGGATGGCCGTGTCGAGCACGGTCGGCGGGGTCGTGGCCGTCGGCAGCCATCCGCTCGTCGGCCTCGACGGCCATGTGGTGGCGCCGGCGGACGCGGCCGGACTCGTCCTGCTCGCGTGGATCTGCGTGCTGGCCCCGACACTGGCGCTGGCCGGGATCGGGCTGCTCGGGTCCGTCGCATTAGGACGGTCACCGATGGGGCTGCTGCTGCCGGCCGTCGTCGCCCTGGCCATGGGGGTGGCCCAGATGCTGCCGCTGCCCGTCGCCGTCCGGCTCGCATTGCCCAGCTACGCCTTCATCGCGTGGGAAGGCTTGTTCACCAGCACGGCACAACTCGGTCCGCTCCTGATCGGCGTCGCGGTGAGCCTGATCTGGGCCGTCGCCGCGACCGCGCTGGCCTACCTTCTGTTCGTACGGCGGGACTTCACCAACCTCACCCACGACGGCTCGGGCCGCCGGGCGCTCACCGTCGCCGCCGCGCCGCTGGCCGGCATCCTGGTCGTCACGGCCGGGATCCTCGCCGTCGCGACGTCGGCCGCCACGGACTCCGGGATCGACCGGGACAAGGTGCAGCAGTCCGTCGCCACGGCCTTCGCCCACCTCTACCGGCTCCAGACCCAGCAGCTGCACCGCCCCGACGTCACCGAGGAGCAACTGGCGGCCACGGCCGCCTGCGCCAAGGGCGACGGCCTGGCGGAGCCCGACGGGCCCGGCAACGACTGGCGCTGCGTGGCCTCCTGGCACCTGCCCGGCACCACGGCCGTCGGACAGGCCATCTACCAGCTCGACGTCGCCTCGGACGGCCAGTACGTCGCCGACGGCGACGGGCCCAAGGAAGTCAACGGCTACTTCCAGGTGCGGACCCCGACCGGGGACCAGCCGAACCCCCTCTGGCAGTTCGACGGCCACGTCGACCTGCTCTCTGCCCCGTCGAAGGGATGAATCCCATGCAGGTAGCGCGCCGCAGAAGGCGTGTCGAGAGACGTGTCCCGCGCGGATTACGCGTCTGGACCGCGGGCGTCTCCGTGCTCGCCCTGGTCGCCGTGGGCTCCGGCGTCGGCTCGGCGTCGACCCGCCAGTTCGGCACCGACCAGGTCGGCGACACCACCCGCCAGGGCCAGGTCATCTCCAGCGACCAGTACCTCAACCCGATCGGCGACCGCCTCGTCGTCAACAACGGCAAGATCATGGCCTCGTCGGTCAGCCCCGACGGCGGCCACCTCGCCGCGCTGGTCACCGACGGCGGCCTGGCGCTGGTGGTGGTGGACCTGAAGAGCTGGAAGGTGCAGCAGCTCGTCGGCAACTCGGCGACGGCCGACCTGAAGATCTCCGGCAACGACGTGGGCCAGGAAGGCCCGTCGTACTCGCCGGACGGCAAGGCGCTGTGGCTGGCCCAGACCGACGGCTACCGCAGGTTCACCGTGAACGCCGACGGCACGCTGGCCAACCCGACCTTCGTCGCCATCCCGGCCGACGGCGCCAAGCACGGCCTGCCGGCGCAGGCGGTGTTCTCCGCCGACGGCAAGACGGTGTACTCCGCGGTCAACGGCCAGAACCGGGTCATCGCCATCGACGCGGCGACCGGCGCGATCGGGCAGAGCTGGGCCGTCGGCAACGCCCCGCGCGACCTGGTCCGCATGGGCAGCCGCCTGTACGTCAGCAACGAGGGCGGTCGCCCGGCCAAGCCCGGTGACAACACGCTGAACTCGTACAACACCCAGGTGCCGGCCAGCCCGGTCACCGGCGCCACCACCACCGGCACGGTCAGCGTGATCGACCTGGCGCACCCGGCCGCCGCGGTGGGCAGCATCGACGTCGGCCTGCACCCGACCGCCTTGTACGCCAGGAACAACACCCTGTTCGTGGCCAACACGTCCAGCAACGGCGTGTCGGTCATCGACACGGGCCGGAACAAGGTCGTGCAGACGATCTCGACGCAGCCGTGGCCGGAAGCCTCGGTGGGCTACGAGCCCGACGGCATCACCATGACCAGCGACGGCCACCTGCTGGTGACGCTCGGCCGCGCCGACGCCGTCGCGGTCTACCGCTTCTCCCAGGCGCAGGAGCCGGTCAGCTACGTCGGCCTGCTGCCGACGGACTACTTCCCGACCGCGATCGCCACGGTGGGCAACAACATCGTGGTCTCCAACACCCGCGGCATCGACGCCCTGCGTCCGACCACGGCCGCCGGGCACAACACGCACGACACGACGTCGAGCGTGCAGAAGTTCCGGCTGCCCGACGACCGGGCGATTCGCGGCTACACCGGCAAGGTGTTCGAGCAGAACGGGTGGACGAACGGTTCGGTCCAGCTGGCCAACGGCTACGGCAAGGCCAAGCCGGCGCCGGTCCCGCAGCGCATCGGCGACCCGTCGACGATCAAGCACGTCTTCCTGATCGTCAAGGAGAACCGGACCTACGACCAGGTGTACGGCGACGACCCGCGCGGCAACGGCAACGCGGCGCTGGCCACCTTCGGCGAGAACGTGACGCCCAACCAGCACGCGCTGGAGCGGCAGTTCGGCCTGTACGACAACACCTACGACATCGGCACCAACTCCGCCGAGGGCCACAACTGGCTGATGCAGGCCGACGACCCGGAGTACACGGAGTCCTCCGCCGGCGAATACCTGCGCAGCTACGACACCGAGGACGACGCGCTGGGCCACCAGGCGTCCGGGTTCATCTGGACCGGGGCGCAGGCGGCCGGCAAGACCGTGCGGGACTTCGGCGAGTTCCAGCAGTTCCTGACCAAGCCGGCCGACGCCTCGTGGCAGAACCTGTACTGCGACGCCAAGAACATGGCCGCGACCGGACAGTCCACCGCCTACCCGCTGGTCTCGTCCTCGCCGATCCCGTCGCTCAACAGCGTGTCGGTGCCGGGCTTCCCGAAGTTCGACACCTCGGTGCCGGACGTCTACCGGGAGCAGATCTGGAAGCAGGACTTCGCCAAGAACGGTCCGGCCAACCTCAACATGTTCTGGCTGTCCAGCGACCACACCGGCGGCCCGCCCAACCCGGCCGCGCAGGTCGCCGACAACGACCTCGCGACCGGCCAGATCATCGACACCATCTCGCACAGCCCGTACTGGAAGGACTCGGCGATCTTCGTCGTCGAGGACGACTCCCAGGCCGGTCTCGACCACGTGGACGGCCACCGCGCCCCGATCCAGATCATCAGCCCGTGGGCGCAGCACGGCGTCGTGGACAACCACTACTACTCGCAGATCACGATGATCCGCACCATCGAGCAGATCCTCGGGATCCACCCGATGAACCAGAAGGACAGCGCGGCCACCCCGATGACGGCGGCGTTCACCACCAAGCCCGACTACACGCCGTTCAACTCGGTGCCGAACCGCACCTCGCTGACCCTCGGCCTGTCCACGCCACCGTCCTGCGGCGTGGACACCGTCGCGCCGCAGTTCGCCGCGTCGGCGCCGTCGACCACCGTGCCCACGGACAAGAAGCAGTTGGCGGCACAGTGGATGTCGTGGGAGGGGCAGCAACACCTGACCGGATCGAACGCCGTGCCGGACTACGCCAATCCCGCGCAGATGAACCACCTCACGTGGTACGAGACGCACGGGTGGACGCAGCCCTACCCGGGTGAGAACAAGGTCTACGCCCCGGACCAGGTTCCCGGCGGGTACATCCCGTCCTCGGACTCCGACGGCTGACGAGCGTTCCTCGGGTAGGTCCGGGATCGGCGGTTCCCGGGCCTACCTAGGAACCGGGCGACCTACCTAGTCAGTTCGAGCACCCCTAGGTGACAACGGGGATTCCTAGGGGTTTCCAGCCATAGCTGGGATCGGGACAGCGTGGATAGTGTGCCGGCCGGGGAAAGCGAGCACCCGGAGGCCATTGATGGCACGGATCAGCAGAAGGCAGATGCTCGTCGCCGGGGCGGCCGTGGGCGCGGTGGCGTTCCCCGCGGCGAGAGGGCTGGCGGCGGTGGGTGGGCCGGTGGCGCCGGAGGCGGTGACGCAGGCGCAGACGCCGTTGGCGAGCGCGAGGATTCCCAAGTACGTCACGGCGCTGCGGACGTTCGCGGGCGGCCGGGTGTCGGGATCGAGCTTCACGACGAGGATTGCCGAAGCGCCCCAGGTGGTTCTGCCGAGCTCGATGTACCCGCCGGGACACGCGGACGGCACCTGGGTGTGGGCCTACCAGGTGGATGGGATGGCGGCGTCCTGGCCGGGCGTGACGGTGGAGGCAACGCGAGGAACGCCGACGACGATCACGTACGTCAACAGCCTGCCCCGCAGCTCGCGGGTGCAGCCGCTGTTGACGATCGACCAGACGATCCACTGGGCGGACCCGTTGGGCGTGGTGAAGGCGTCCCAGCCGTACACGGGACCGATGCCGACGGTGGTGCACCTGCACGGGGCAGAGGTCCAGTCGGCCTTCGACGGACTGCCGGAGGCGTGGTTCACGCCGGACGGTCGGCACGGACCGGCCTACAGCACGGCATCCGGAACGGCCTCGAACGCGGCGGTGTACTGCTACCCGAACACGCAGCCGGCGACGGCCCTGTGGTTCCACGACCACGCCCTGGGCATCACGAGGATCAACGTGCTCAGCGGCCTGTCGGCGTTCTACCTGGTCCGGGACAAGTTCGACACGGGCCGCCCGGACAATCCGCTGCGACTGCCAGCGGGCGCCTTCGAGGTGGAGCTGATGCTGCAGGACCGGCTGTTCGACACGAACGGCCAGCTGCGCCTCCCGGACGGCAGCAACACCGACGCGGACCTGAACGGCCCACCGTCGAATCCGCTGTCGCACCCGTTCTGGATCCCGGAGTTCTTCGGCGACGCGATGGTGGTCAACGGCCGGACCTGGCCGGTGCTGGCGGTGGAGCCCCGGCGCTATCGCTTCCGGTTCCTCAACGCCAGCAACGCGCGTTTCCTGCGAATGAACCTGACGGACCCGGCGAACGCGTCCTCGGCGACGCCGCCGTCGGCGGTGGCGTGCTGGCAGATCGGCACCGACGGCGGCCTGCTGGACCGGCCGGTGGAACTGAACGACCCGGCGAGGCCGGACGCGCCGAAGCTGTTCCTGGCGCCGTCGGAGCGGGCGGACGTGATCATCGATTTCAGCGGGCTGCGCGGCCGGTCGCTGATCCTGACCAACGACGGCCTGTTCCCGTACCCGAGCGGCGGCCCGCCGGACCCGAACCTGGACGGCCAGCTGATGCGCTTCGACGTGACACTGCGACTGTCCGGTCAGGACACCAGCTACAACCCGGCGGCGGGCGCGCCGCTGCGGGGCGGCAGCGGGCAGCCGCCGTCGATCGTGCGGCTGGCGAACCCGGCGACGGGCGCGGTCGCGGTGGGCGTGCGGCCGACGGTGAAGCGGCAACTCGTCGTCTTCGAGCAGGAGACCGTCGACTGCGCGGTCTCCGACCAGAGCGACGGCCCGCTGGAGGCGTTCCTGAACAACAGCAAGTGGAACGGCCTGCGGGACGGGACGACGACGCCGATCACGGGGTCGCGGGGCAACACCGGCCTGTTCATCACCGAGCTTCCCCGGGTCGGCGCGACGGAGCTGTGGGAGCTGCTGGACATCACCGACGACGCGCACCCGATCCATGTCCACCTGATCCAGTTCCAGGTGCTCAACCGGCAGACCGTCGATGTCGACGGCTACCGCGCGGCCTGGGCGGCGATGTTCCCGGGCGGCACGTTCGCCGGCCAGCAGTGCGACGGCTCCTTCGGCCGCACCACCTACCCGGCCGGCGAGATCATCCCGGGCTACGGACCGCCGCGCGACTACCTGACGCCCAACGCGGACGGGGCGCTGGGCGGCAACCCGGCGATCGGCCCGTTCCTGACCGGCCCGGTGCTGCCGCCGGATCCGGCCGAGGCGGGCTGGAAGGACACGTTCAAGATCAATCCAGGCATGGTGAACCGGGTGCTGATCCGCTGGGCGCCAACGGAAATCCCGGTCGGCGACGCCCAGCCGGGCGTGAACCGGTACGCCTTCGACCCGACGGTCGGCCCGGGCTACGTGTGGCACTGCCACATCCTCGATCACGAGGACAACGAGATGATGCGCCCGTACATCCCGGTCAGGTAGCCATGTGGCGCGTGATCGTGCTGGCCGCCGCGACGGCCTTGGCCCTGCTCGCCGGGGCGGGAACCGCCGCGGCGCACGTGACGACGCAGCCTTCGACGGCGACGAAGGGCACGGCGGCGGAGATCGCGTTCCGGGTGCCCGACGAGGAGAAGTCGGCCAGCACCACCGAAGTCCAGGTGAGCCTCCCGGCCGACCACCCGATCGCGTCGGTGCGGCCGAGGGCGATGGCCGGGTGGACGGCGGACGCGACGACGACGCGGACGGCGACACCGCTGAGTTCGGACGACGGGCCGGTCACCGAGGTGGTCTCGGTGATCACCTGGCACGGCGGGAGCATCGCGCCGGGCAGCTACGACGCCTTCGTCGTGCTGCTCGACCCGGTGCCGTCCGACGAGGACTCGTTGGTGTTCAAGGTGATCCAGACCTACGACAACGGCGACGTGGTGCGCTGGATCGACACCGGCGCCGGCACCGAACACCCGGCTCCGGTCGTGACGCTGGTCGCGGCCGAGCGGGCGGCGGCCGTGCCGGATCTGTTCGGCGTCACCGGCACGGTCCTCGGGGTTGTCGCCGGGGCGATGGCTGCCCTCGCCTGGCGTCGGAATCGCCAGGCCCGATGAGATCCGTGCCGGCGGTGCTGGCCGGCGTCCTCGTGGCACTGCTCGCGACCGCCGGTCAGGCCGCCGCGCACGCGGCGCTGCTGGGCACGCAGCCGGCGCCGTCCTCGATACTGGTGACGGCGCCGTCCACCGTGACACTGAGCTTCGGCGAGCCGATTCAGGTGACGACGGACGGAATCCAGGTGCTCGGCCCGGACGGCTCCACAGTGGACAACGGTGGGGTGGGCCACGTCGACGGCCGGCCCGACACGATAGGTGTGGCGATCAAGGCGCATGGGACGGGCACGTACACGGTGTCCTGGCACGTGGCGTCGGCGGACTCGCATCCGGTGTCGGGCGCGTACACGTTCTCGGTCGGCCATCCATCGGTGGCGCCCGGGACATCGCCCGGCGGCGACACCACGGTCGCGGTCCTCTACTGGCTGTTCCGGGCGTTCGGCTATGTCGCGTTCGCCGGGCTGGCCGGTTCGCTCGGCTTCCTGTTCCTGTGCTGGCCCGGCGGCTACGTCACGAAGCGGCTGACGTGGGGCAGCTGGGCGGCGCTCGTGGTCGCGACCGTCGCGGACGCGCTGCTTCAGGGCCCGTACAGCACCGGGCTCGGGCTTGACCACATGTTCGACAGCGGCCTGCTCGCGGTCACCATGGGCATCCCGCTCGGCACCGGCCTGGTGATCAGGATGTCCCTGCTGGCGCTGACCGCGCCGGTGATTGCCGACGCGTATCCGTTCGGGCGGCGCGCTGTGGCCACGCTGCTGCTCAGCGGCCTTGCCGTCACGTGGTCGATGTCCGGGCACGACGCGGACGTGGCCACGGTGCCCGCCGACGTGCTGCACCTGGACGCGATGGCCCTGTGGGTGGGCGGCCTCGCGGTGATCCTGGTCGCCAAGCCCCCGCCGTCGGCGATCGCCCGGTTCAGCCGACTGGCGCTGGCCTGCGTCGGAGTGCTCATCGTTACCGGGATCTTCCAGAGCTGGCACCAGCTCCGCGCCCTCGACACCGACTACGCGAGGCTGTTGGCGGTGAAGGTCGGTGTCGTGCTGGCGATCCTGGCTGCGGCCTGGTTCTCCCGCCGCTGGCTGCGAACTCGACCCGAGGCGGTCCGGCGCTCGGTGCTGCTGGAGACCGTCGGGGCCGTTGTCGTGCTCTCGCTGACGGCGGCGCTCGTCGCCGCCAACCCCAACGCCCTGTCCACGTCGGAGGAGGGCCCGCTGGCCTTCGACACCGGCGGTCCGCACGGCCAGGGCAAGCTCCAGATCGGCGTGTTGCCGGGCACGGTCGGCCCGAACATCATCTCCGTCACGGTCACCGATGCCGCCGGCATGCGCGTGGACGTCGCCGAGTTGGACGCTCAACTGTCGATGCCGGACAAGGGGATCGGTCCGATGGCCGTGTCGATCCCGCGTACCGGCATGGCCATGGGCGGCTATCGTGCGGCCGGCGTCGAACTGCCGTTCGCGGGCACCTGGCGGCTGGCCATCACGGTGCGCACCTCCGAGTTCGACGAAACCACCGTGGTACGGCAGATCCAGGTGACCTGAACACCGATAGTTCGGGCAGGTGTTGCGGTATTTCCGGCCGACTCTGATCTTGTCGGAGAACTGAACGGCGCGTGGCCTCGTGTGCCTGCGGTCAAGGAGTGGTGGCCGAACAGGAGAGTCGATGGCCGACGCGGAGTACGAGGCAGTTGTCACGCGGGACGACGACCTGGTCCGGCAGGCCCAGCAGTTGCGGCAGCAGGTGTTCGGCGAGGAGTTCGGCCTGTCGGCCTCGGCCGACGGTGTCGACAGCGACGCGTGCGACCGATACGCCGATCACGTGGTCGTTCGGCACCGAACGTCCGGGGAGGTGGTCGGGACGTACCGGATGCTGACCCCGGCCGCCGCGGCCCGGGCCGGCGGAAACTACTCGGACCAGCTGTTCGATCTGCGCCCGCTGCGGTCGATCCAGCCACGGCTGCTTGAGCTCGGGCGAGCGTGCGTGCATCCCGAGCACCGCAACGGAGTGGTCATCAGCCTGCTGTGGATGGGGCTGGTCGCGCATGCGCGGGAGCAGGGCCTGCGCTGGCTGGCCGGGTGCTGCTCCGTGCCGCTGGCCGACGGCGGCGCGGAGGCGGACCGGATCTGGGCCACCGTCGCCGAGAAACACCTGGCACCGCCGGAGCGCCTGGTCGCGCCTCGCCGTGAGTGGGTCGTCGGGCCGGCGGAACGGATCCCGGAGCGAGAACTGCCGGCGCTGCTCAAGGCATACCTGCGGCTCGGCGCGCAGGTATGCGGCAAGCCCGCGCACGACCCGGACTTCGACACGGCCGACCTGTACGTGCTCCTCGACCTGGACGCGGTGCCGCAGCGCTACCTGGCCCGGTTCGAGCGGCTCTGGGCGTACGGACGGCAATGCGCCTGAGCGTGACGGCGACGTGTTCCGTGGCCGGCTGCGTGTCCGCCACGACCCCCACTGTCGGTCCCGCGCTGCTGGCGATCCGTCGGCTCAAAGTCGCGGTAGCGCTGGTGGCGTTCCTGCTGTGCCTGGCTTTCCTGGCCGTGGGGCCACCACCGTGTGTGGGCCGAGCCGTGTATTCGTGGTGGTTTCGGGGATTCCTGTTCGCGCTGGGCATTCGGGTCCGCGTGCGTGGCCCTCGTGGGTCCTGGTACGACGGCCCGGAGCTGGTCGTCGCCAATCACGTCTCGTGGCTGGATTCCGGCCTGATCCAGTTGTGGCGGCCGGGCCAGACACTGGTGAAGAGCGACGGCGACGACGTGCCCGCGATCGTCCACCGGCCGTTGCGGGCGCTCGGCACCGTGTTCTTCGATCGCGAACGGCCGGAGCAGCTGCCCCGGACGATCGGTGAGATCACCGGGATTCTGCGTGGTGGCGGGCGGTTCGTGTGCTTCCCGGAGGGCACGACCTACTGCGGCGAGCATGCCGGCGCGTTTCGGCCGGCGCTGTTCCAGGCGGCCGTGAACGCCGGTGCGCCGGTTCGGCCGGTGCGGGTCGACTACGTGCTGTCGGATGGCTCGCCGGCCACGGCCATGGCCTTCATCGGCGACGACAGCCTGACCACCTGGACGAGTCGGGTGATGGCGGTTCGGGGAGTGACCGCCGAGATCGTCTTCCTGCCGCCGTTGCCGGCGGTCGGCGGGCGGCAGACCCTGGCGCGGCTGTCGGAGGACAGCGTGCGCGCCGTGCGACACGAGGAGACAACACCGTGAACGAACGACTTCCGGCCGCGGTCATCGCCGGGCTCGGGGCCTGGGTGCCGCCGAACCTGGTGACCAACGAGGATCTGGCCGGCCGGCTGGACACCACCGACGAGTGGATCCGAACCCGATCCGGCATCGGCCAGCGCTACCACGTGCCGCCCGGCTTGCACACGTCCGATCTGGCTGTGGCCGCCGGGCAGCGGGCGATGGCGTCGGCGGCAGTGTCCGATGTGGACTGTGTGGTGCTGGCCACGGAGACGCCGGACCGGCGCGTGCCCGGCACCGCACCCGTGGTGGCCGAACGGCTCGGCTTGCGGGGCCGGGGCGCGCTGGACGTCAACGCCGCGTGCAGCGGCTTCGTCTACGGGCTCGCCACCGGCGCCGGCCTGATCGCCACGGGCACGGCCGCCACCGTGCTGGTGATCGGTGCGGACACCAACTCGCTGTACCTCGATCCGGCCGACCGGTCCCTGTACCCGCTGATGGGCGACGGCGCGGGCGCCGTCGTGCTGCGCCGGGGCGACCGGGCGGAGCCGGGCGCGCTCGGCCGGTTCACGCTGGGCAGCGACGGCTCCCTGGTGGACCTGATCACCTCGCCGGGCATCGGCTCGGAGCAGCGCGCCAGTGGCGAGCCGATGACCGCGGCGGACGTCCACACCAGGATGCAGGGCCGGGCGGTGTTCGAACACGCCGTTGTGCGGATGTCCGACGCTGTGGGCACCGCCCTCGAACTCGCCGGCTGGCCCCAGGCGGAGCTGGACCGGGTCGTGGCCCATCAGGCGAATCTGCGCATCCTGCGGGCCGTCGGGCGACGGCTCGGGCTGACCGACGACCAAGTGCCGATCCATCTGGACCGTGTCGGCAACACCGTGGCCGCTTCCATCCCGTTGGCGCTGGCCGACGCCACGCGCTCGGGCGCTCTCAAGGCGGGACACCGGACCGCGCTCGTCGCGTTCGGCGCAGGCGCCTCTTGGGCCGCGACCACGGTGCACTGGCCCGAACTCGACCTGTCGGCCACCCACTTTCCCTACCACCACACCGGGAGCACCGCATGAGCCCCGATTTTCCCGCCGTCCGCGACCTTGTCGCCGAGATCCTGGCCGTGCCGGCCGACCGGGTCGATCTCGACACCGTCCTGGGCACGCTCGGCCTCGACTCGCTCGCGCTGGTCGAGCTACTGCTGGCGATCGAGTCCACCTTCGCGGTCCGGCTCACCGACGAGGACATCGACCAGGACCACCGGGTCGGCGACGTGCTCGCGGTGATCACCGCGCGCCGCGGTGTCGAGGGCTGAAGGTCTTGTCTCAGCAGCGATTCCAGACGTACGGCACGACGCCGTCGCCCCGCGCCGACGAGCTGCGGACCGTCGTCGGGTCGGCCCGCCGCGCGCAACGGCACGGCCTGGACGGCCTGCTCGCGTTCCACAACCTGGGCAACCTCGACCCATGGGCCGTCGCGAGCACGATCCTGCACCACAGCGAGAGCGTGACGCCGCTGGTGGCGCTGGCTCCGCACGCGATGCCGCCGTTCACCGCGGCCAAGCTGATCCACACGCTGACCCGCCTGCACGGTCGGCGCATCGACGTCAACCTGATCACCGGGGCCGCCGGCGCCGAACTGGAGCAGCTCGGCGAGATGCTCAGCCATGACGAGCGGTACGACCGGCTGATCGAGTACGGCGTCGTGTTGCGAGCGTTGCTCAGTAACTACGCGCCGCTCAATCACAGCGGCCGCTTCTACAACTACCGGGCCCTGCGAACGAATTCCGCGTTGGAGGAGTACCTGCGGCCGCGGTTCTTCGTGGCCGGCTCCTCGCCGGCAGCCCGCCGCACGGTGCGGGCGGTCGCGGACGTCGCCATCACGCACCCCGAGCCGGTCGACCGGTTCGCCACCACGTTCGTCGAGTCGGACATCGGGATCGGCATCCGAATCGGCCTGCTGGCCAGGGAAACCGACGCGGAGGCGTGGCGGGTCGCGACCGCCCGCCATCCCTACGACCGCCGAGCCGAGCTGACGACGGCCATGCGCGTCCGGTCCGGGTCGGACTGGAGCCGGCGGCTGGCCACGCTGGCTGCCGCCGAGGAGACCTACGACGAGGTGTACTGGACCGGCGCCTATCGCACGGACAAGGGCGCCATGCCGCTGTTGGTCGGCAGCTACGACCGGGTCGCCGACTACCTGGACCGCTATCTGGCGTTGGGTGTCCGCACGATCCTGTTGGGCGGTCTCGACACCGACGACGATTTCCGCCACGCCGCGGTCGTGCTGGATGACCTCCGGACGTGCCGCGCCGGTGTGATCGGCCTTCGACCGACGGACGGCACCCTACCCTGAGGCGACCGCCGCTCGCACCAGTCCAGTGTTGACGGACTCCGTCGCCGTTGTCAGCGGTTCAGCCGTAGACCAACCGGTGGGCGGCGTTGATCGCGGCCTGGTAGCCGCCGCCGGCCCAGCCGGCGCGGGCCAGCGCGGCCCGAGCGGCGTTGCTGCCCGGACCAAAAAAACACGGCCCCGCCGGGATGGGCCGACGCGCTGGCCAGGAACAGCCGTTGCACCGGCGTGTCGGAGCGGGCCAAGCCGGGCACCGGTCGGAAGAACAGCTCCTGGTGGATCGCCGACGTGCCGCCGTTGATCGCGCCGTCGACCAGGCTCAGGTTGTGGCCGTGGAGGTCGTCGGGCCCCTGCACGGCCCGAGCCACGACCAGGTCGCCGAAGCCCGGGGCGTGGCGCTCGACGGTCCGTTCGACGCGGTCGGCGGCCCGCGCCAGCCGGGTCGAGTCCCAGCGCTGGCCGTGCGGCACGTGCGTGTACGCCCACACGGCCTCGGTGCCGGCCGGGGAACGCGACGGATCGGCGGTGGTCATCTGCCCCAGCAGCAGGAAGGGGTCGCGGGGTGTTCGCCCCCGGGCCAGGTCGACGGCGAAGGTCGACATGCCGTCCATGTCCGCCCCCAGGTGCACGGTGCCCGCGCCGCGCACCTGCTCCGCCGGCCACGGCACCGGGCCGGACAGGGCCCAGTCCACTTTGATCGTCGCGGGGTCCCAGTGGAACCGGTCGAGATCGTCGACCAGCCGCGCCGGCAGATGCTCGGCGCCGACCAGATCGCGGTAGAGCGCCGGGGCCGGCACGTCGGCCAGCACCGCGCGCCGGGCCCGCACGGGCTGGCCCTCGCTGTCGCGCACGCCGACGGCCCGTCCGCCCGCGACCAACACCCGATCCACGCGACGGTTGCACACGATTTCGCCGCCGCGCTCGGTGAGCCGCCGCACCAGCGCCGCGGTGATCTGGCCCGCGCCGCCCTCGGGCACCGGGAATCCGACGTCCTGCCCCAGCATCGCCAGCAGCCAGCCGAACACGCCGCTGCCCGCGTTGTCGACGCCGACGTCGGCGTGCATGGCGTTGCCGGCCAGCAACAGCCGGGCACCGTCTCCGGCGAACCACTCGTCGGTGAGGGTGCGGGCCGACAGCGTCACCATCCGCGCCAGGCGCAGGGCCTCGGCGGCGCCGATCCGGCGCAGCAGGCGCGCGCCCGCGCGGACCGGCGGAAACGGCTGGAACAGGACGTCCAGCAGCGGCTCCCGCAGCCGCGTCCACTGCTCGTGCATGCGTTCCCACGCCGCGCCGTCCTGCTCGGCGAATTCCGACACCGAGCGGATCGTGCGGTCGAGGTCACGGGACAGCACCGCACTGCGGCCGTCCGGCAGGACATGGGCGACGACGTCGGGCGCGTGCCGCCAGGTGAGGCTGTAACGCTCCAGGTTCAGCTGCGCGAACACCGGCGACGCCGCCGACATCGGGAAGAAGGCGCTGCACAGGTCGCTGCGGTAGCCCGGCGCCGTGATCTCCTCGGTGTGCACCGCGCCACCCGGCCGCTCGGCCGCCTCCAAGACCAGCACCTGCCAGCCGGCGTCGGCCAGCAGGTTGGCGGCGACCAGCCCGTTGTGGCCCGCACCGATCACCACAGCGTCCGCAGACTCCTCTGACATGCGTGCGGATTCCACCCGCTCGGTCCGTCAAACGCGAAGTGCCGGCGCACGCGTCGATCCCGGGCCCGATCTACGGCTGAACCGCGCGGGCGCGCCCCCGAGCGAGGTCGGACAAGCGGCCCAGGACCTCCTTGTTGCGAGCGCGCAGCAGCACACCTTGCACGGAGGCCGGCACGAGCGTCGCCGGCCCCTCGGTGGCGTGCTCGACCATGGTGATCGTGGTGCCGTCGCCGGTCGGCGTCAGCTCGATGCGGATCATCGCCGCGCCCAGCGGCCACAGCCGGGCCCGAAGCTCGATCATCCGGTCCGGCACGGTCGCCGTGACCTCCGTCCAGTCGTTGAACTGCAACGGCCACAGCCCGGCGCTGTGGTGGATCCGGCAGCCGACCGCGGGCCAGGCCGGATCCACCTCGCGGATGTGGGAGTTGCCGACGACCCATCCCGCATAGGACCAGCCGTCGGAGAGCACGGCGTACACATGCTCCGGGGACACCGGGACAGTCCTGCTGACCTCCGTCATGCAGGCAGGATGCCCGCCGGCATGACGGTGAAACGGGGCCGTCACACCGAAGGCGGGACGATGGAGGCCATCACGAGGTCGGCGCGCTCCCACACCCGGTGCCGACCCACCGCCGCCAGCAGCTCGGCGGCGAATTCCCGGCCGACCTCGTCGCCGGCGAGCACTCCGGGCTGGTTCGCGCCGATGCCGGCGGCGGACAGCACCTGGAGTCCGTCGCCCCAGGCCGCGATCGCCTTGCAGTGCCGGAAGGCCTCCTGCAACAGCACGGTCAGCTTGATGTCCCCGGTCGGCGTGGTCGAGCCGGCCACGACCAGCGCGTCGAACTCGATGGACCGCGTGGTCAACAGCGTGCGATCCACGGAGTGCTGGGACCGGCCCTTCTTCAGCTCTCCGCCGACGGGCGCGATGACCAGCAGCGTGGCCCCGGCCCGCTCGACTGCCTTGCGCAGCTTCGTGATTCCCGCGAGGTCGGATCCGGCGTCAGCGATGACGCCGATCTTGCGGCCCGCCACCGGCCCGGGTTCGGTCACGACCTGGGACAGGGCGGGGGACAGGACCACGTCCTCCGCCGGACTTCCCGTCGGGGCCGGCAGACCGAGGCCCGCGGCGACCTGCTCGCACAGGTCGGAGTCGACCTCGGCCAGCACGGCGAGTTCTCGTTCCTTGACGCCCTGCTCGTGGCACTTGCCCAGCTCGAAGGTGAACGCCTCGACGACGTGCTTGCGCTCCAACGGCGTCAGGCTCCGGTAGAACATCGTCGCCTGCGAGAAGTGGTCGTCGAAGGAGACCGGGTTCTCCCGGACCTTCGGGCCGCTGACCTCGCGCGGCACCTGCACGTACCCGCCCTCGTCGGCCGAGGCCCGGGCGGGCCGGTCCTCGTCCAGGCCGTTGGGCAGGTAGGGGGTGACGCCGGTGTGCACGGCGGTCTGGTGCATCCCGTCGCGCAGGTTGTCGTTGACCGCGGCGTGCGGGCAGTTGATCGGCAGCTGGGTGAAGTTCGGCCCGCCGAGCCGGGTGAGCTGCGTGTCCAGGTAGGAGAACAGGCGGGCCTGCATGAGCGGGTCGTCGGTGACCTCGATGCCGGGCACCAGATTGCCGGTGTGGAAGGCGACCTGCTCGGTCTCGGCGAAGTAGTTGGTGGGATTGCGGTCCAGGGTGAGCTTGCCGACCAGCTGCACCGGGGCCAGCTCCTCGGGCACGATCTTGGTCGGGTCGAGCAGGTCGATGCCCTCGAAGGTCTGGTCCTCGGTGTCGGGCAGCAGTTGCAGGCCCAGCTCGAACTCCAGCGGCGCGCCGGCCTCGATGGCGTCGGCCATGTCCCGGCGGTGGAAGTCCGGATCCGCGCCGGCGGCGATCTGCGCCTCCTCCCAGACCAGCGAGTGCACGCCGGCGACCGGCTTCCAGTGGAACTTCACCAGCGTGGTGGCGCCCTCGGCGTTCACCAGCCGGAAGGTGTGCACGCCGAAGCCCTCCATGGTGCGGTAGGAGCGCGGGATGCCCCGGTCCGACATCGCCCACAGCACGTGGTGGGTGGCCTCGGTGTGCGTCGACACGAAGTCCCAGAAGGTGTCGTGCGCGGTCTGCGCCTGCGGGATCTCCCGATCCGGATGCGGCTTGCCGGCGTGGATGACGTCGGGGAACTTGATGCCGTCCTGGATGAAGAAGACCGGCATGTTGTTGCCGACCAGGTCGAAGTTGCCCTCGGCGGTGTAGAACTTGACCGCGAACCCGCGCACGTCGCGCACCGTGTCGGCGGAGCCGCGCGAGCCCAGCACGGTGGAGAACCGGACGAACACCGGCGTCGTGCGGCCTGCGGCCAGGAAGTCGGCCCTGGTCACCGCGGCCGCCGTGCCGTAGCACTCGAACGTGCCGTGCGCGGCCGCGCCCCGGGCGTGCACCACCCGCTCCGGGATGCGCTCGTGGTCGAAATGGGTGATCTTCTCGCGGAGGTGGAAGTCCTCCATCAACGTCGGACCGCGGGAGCCGGCCTTGAGCGAGTGGTCGGTGTCGGGCAGCCGCAGGCCCTGAGCCGTGGTGAGGAACTCTCCGTTCTGAGTGCGGGTTCCCTCCACGCCCGTGGGTTCCACGGGCGCCGGCGCGCTCTGGTCCGGTTTCGCAGACGGCATGGCGACTCCAGCTCTCTCGATGACCCTGTGCCGGCGTCGGGATCGCGAGGCCCACAAAAGGTGAGTGTCACTCGGTCCATGGTGAGACGGCCGCCGGCTGCTTGACGGCCGATCGACGCCGGGCTTCCGACTACCCTGCGTGTGCCGCGCCAAACCGGTCGACGGCAGCGCCGTCATGTGGACCGGGCGGACCGCCGGTAGCGTCGCTCGCCATGGGCATCGTGCATTCCAGCGTCGTCGATTTTCCGCCGGACGAGGTGTTCGCCTGGCACCGCAGGCGTGGAGCGATGCCGCGGTTGACGCCGCCGTGGGCGCCGCTGCGCGTGCTCGCGGAAGCGTCGTCGCTGCGTGATGGCCGTGCGGTGCTCGGGTTGCCGGGCTGGCTGCGATGGGTCGCCGCGCACCAACCTGACGGGTACGACCCGCCACGCCGGTTCGTGGACGAGCTGGTCTCGCAGCCGCTGCGCACGGTCCTGACCTGGCGGCACAGCCATGAGTTCGCCGCCGAGGGCGACTCGGCGACGCGGGTCACCGACCGGATCGACACCCCGGTGCCCCAGGCCCTGCTGCGACCGATGGTCGCCTACCGGCACCGGCAACTGGCCGACGACCTGGCCACTCATCGGTGGGCGCGTGAGCTCCGCCCGAATCCGATGACGGTCGCGATCACCGGCAGCGGCGGCCTGATCGGCACGCAGCTCGCGGCCCTGCTCAGCACCGGCGGCCACGAGGTGATCCGCCTGGTCCGGCGCACCCCGCGGTCTTCGGGCGAACGGCGGTGGCGACCCGCGGATCCCGATCCCGACCTGCTGGCCGGCGTGGATGCCGTGGTGCATCTGGCCGGAGCGCCGATAGCGGGCCGGTTCACCCCGTCCCACAAAGGCCGCCGTGCGGGACAGCCGCATCGGGCCCACCCGTCGGCTCGCCGAACTGGCCGCGCGTGGGCGGCACCGGCCGGCGGCGTTCGTCAGCGCCTCCGCCGTCGGCATCTACGGCGCCGACCGGGGCGACGACCTGTTGACCGAGGACAGTCCCCGCGGCGACGGCTTCCTCGCCGATGTCGTCGCCGACTGGGAGAGCGCCGCCATGGCCGCCGCCGAGGACGGCGTCCGGGTCGTCACGGTGCGCACCGGGATCGTGCAGTCCCCGCGCGGCGGCAGCCTGCGCCTGTTGTTCCCGTTGTTCGCGGCCGGACTCGGTGGCCGGCTGGGCGACGGCGAGCAGTGGCTGGCCTGGATCGGCATCGACGACATGATCGACGTCTACCTGCGGGCGCTGGTCGACCGCGGCCTCGTCGGACCGGTGAACGCCGTTGCGCCGCAACCGGTTCGCAACGCCGACTACACCACGGCACTGGCTCATGTCCTGCATCGGCCGGCGCTGCTGCCCGTGCCGTCGTTCGGGCCCCGCCTGGTGCTCGGCGCGGAGGGAGCCGACGAGCTGGCCGGCGCCAGCCAACGGGTGGTGCCCC
>NZ_KK037166.1:691393-706413 GCF_000568255.1 Kutzneria sp. 744 | reverse complement strand
GGTGACGGCGTCGAGGAAGTCGAGCACGGTGCGCGCCTGGTCGTCATCAGCCGGCTGGCGATCTGCGCCACCTGGTCCACCAGCGGCGCCAACGCCTGACGCACCTCCTCGCGAGCGTGGTCGGTGGCGCGGAGCACGACACGCCTGCCGTCGCGCGGGTCCGGCCCCCGTTCGAGATGCCCGGCCGCCACCATGCGGTCCACCAGCACCGTCGCCGACGCCGACCGCATCCCGAGCCGGTTGCCCAGCTCCACCGGGCCGAGCGGATCGGCGCTGGACACCACGTGGTCCACCGCCTGCACGTCGGTCACCCGCACGCCGAGGCGCCGGGCCAACGCGCCCTGCATCTCCCGGCCCGCCTGCAGCAGCCGGCGCACCGCGAGGTTGACCTCACGCCCGGCCGCTCGATCGTCAGACATCAGCGAATGGTAGCTAGAAAGTCTAACGACGTGTACCGTCCGCGATATGACTAGAAGTTCTAGTGATACGGGCGGCGCGAGCGGGTCGGGATGTGTGGTGGTCGGCGGCGGCCCCGGCGGCGTGATGCTGGCCTACCTGCTGGGGCGGGCCGGCGTGCCGGTGACCCTGCTGGAGGCGCACCGCGACTTCGACCGCGACTTCCGCGGCGACTCGTTGCACCCGTACACGCTCGAACTCCTCGACCAACTCGGCCTGGCCGCCGAGTTGCTGACGTTGCCGCACCACAAGGCCCGGTACTTCCGGTTCCACACCCCGTCCGGCACGGTGACCACCGCCGACTACGGACGGCTGCGCACCAGCTTCAACTACGTGGCCCTCATGCCGCAGGCCCGATTCCTGGACTTCCTCGCCGCCCGCTTCGCGCGGCTGCCCGGCTGCCGGCTGCTCACCGGGGCCAAGGTCACCGACCTGCTCCGCGCGGATGACCGCGTGATCGGCGTGCGCTACCGCGACGAGCACGGCGTCCACGACCTGCACGCCGAAATGGTGGTCGCCGGCGACGGCCGCTTCTCCAAGCTGCGCCGCCTGGCCGACCTGCCGGCCCGTTCCCTCGGCGCGAGCAGCGACCTGCTGTGGCTGCGGCTGCCCCACCACGACAGCGACCCGCCGGACGCCGACGTGGACCTGTTCTTCGGCCGCGACCACTACGTCGGCCTGCTGGCCGGGCCGCAGGGCTGGCAGGTGGGCTACAGCCTGCCCAAGGGCGGCTACCCCGCGGCCCGAGAAGCCGGCGTCGCGCCGATCCGGGCCTTCCTCGACCAGCACGTCCCGTGGTTGTCCGACCGGACCCATCTGCTGACCGACTTCGCCCGGACGACCCTGCTGTCGGTGGACATCTCGCGCGTGGACACCTGGTGGCGGCCCGGGCTGCTGCTGATCGGCGACGCGGCGCACGTGATCTCTCCGGTCGGCGGCAACGGCATCCTGATGGCCATCCAGGACGCGGTGGCCGCCGCCAACCACCTCGCGCCCGCGCTGCTTGGCTCCGGCGCCGTTCCCGACGAGGTGCTCCAAGCCGTGCAGCAGGAGCGTGAACCGGCTATCCGCACCGTGCAGGCACAGCAGGTCCGCATCGAACAGCGCTCGGGGCGGGCCCGCCGGACCGGCCGCCCCATCGCGCCACCGGCCCTGCTCAAGGCGATCACCGCCATCCCGGGAGTAAGGGCCCGTGCGGCGAGGTCCAACGCCTACGGCCCGATGCCCCCGGCACTGAATCCCACCCTGACGACGAGCCTGACCCACGTGGGGTCGTAGCACGGCGACGGCCAAGGCGATCGCGGGGCGACCATGATCTTGTCCTATGTCGTCCATTGGACGACATAGAGGTTGTCATCCGATGGACGACATGATAGAAATGTGGTGCGCGTTGACACCAGACAAGGGACTTGGAGGTGGGACGATGTTGATGCGCACCGACCCGTTCCGGGAGTTCGACCGGCTTACCCAGCAGGTGTTCGGGACTCAGGGGACCTGGTCGCGTCCGGCGGCGATGCCGATGGACGCCTACCGCAGCGGTGACGAGTTCGTCGTGCACTTCGACCTGCCCGGGATCGACCCCGACGCGATCGAGCTCGACGTCGAGCGCAACGTGCTGACCGTGAAGGCGGAGCGCCGCCCGATCGAGCGCGGCGACGGCGTGGAGATGCAGGTCGCCGAGCGGCCGCTGGGCGTGTTCTCCCGCCAGCTGTTCCTCGGTGACGCACTCGACGCCGACCGGATCGCGGCCCGGTACGAGCAGGGCGTGCTGACCCTGCGTATCCCGGTGGCCGAGCGGGCCAAGCCGCGCCGGATCGCCGTCGACCACAGCTCGCCGGAACCCAAGCAGATCAACGCGAACTGACGCGAGCCAACACCCCCCGACGAACCCTGCCGGCGCCACGCCGGCAGGGTTTCTCGCGACCAGGAGAGAATGCGCGCGACGCCGGACGTCACCCCGCCGTTCACCGGGTAGCCGGGTCCGGCCGGTGGTTTCCCCGTTGGCCGGGCGGGAATCCGTGGCCATGGACCACAGCAGAGCGCCGGTGCTCGATGCCCTCGTCGAGTTCCACGAGCAGGGCATCACGCCCTTCAACCCGCCCGGCCACAAGCAGGGGCGCGGGGCCGACCAGCGTGTCGTGGACGTCGTCGGGGAGGGCGTGTTCCGCAGCGACGTGCTCGGTCCCAACGGCCTGGACGACCGGCTGCTGCGGCACGGCGTGTTGCAGGAGGCCCAGGAGCTGATGGCCGATGCAGTCGGCGCCGAGCACACGTTCTTCTCCACGTGCGGCAGCTCGCTGTCGGTCAAGAAGATGTTGGCGGTGGCCGGGCCGCACGAGAAGCTGATCGTGGCCCGGCACGCGCACAAGTCGGTGATCTCGGGCCTGATCATCAGCGGCGTGTCCCCGGTGTGGGTGCACCCGCACTGGGACGGTGAGCGGCACCTGTCGCATCCGCCCGGCCCGGACGAGGTGCGGGCGGCGTTCGAGGCCGAGCCCGAGGTCAAAGGCATGCTGCTCGTCACCCCGACGGACTACGGCACGTGCGGGGACATCGCGGCCATCGCCGAGGTGTGCCACGAGTTCGACAAGCCGCTGATCGTGGACGAGGCGTGGGGTGCGCACCTGCCGTTCCATCCGGCCCTGCCGCCGTGGGCGATGAACGCCGGCGCCGACCTGTGCGTGACCAGTGTGCACAAGATGGGCGCGGCCGTCGAGCAGAGCTCGGTGTTCCACCTCCAGGGCAACCGGGTCGATCCCGCCTTGCTCAAGGCGCGCGAGGATCTGCTCGGCACCACCGGCGCCTCCTCGCTCGTGTACGCCACTTTGGACGGTTGGCGGCGGCAGATGGTCGAGGACGGCGAGAAGCTGCTGTCGACGGCGTTGTCACTGGCTCATGGCGTTCGTCGTGAGATCGACGAACTGCCGGGGCTGCGGGTGATGGGCGAGCGCGAGTTCATCGGCCCGGCGGACTCCTTCGACCCGCTCAAGGTCGTCGTCGATCTGTCGGAGCTCGGCATCAGCGGGTACCAGGCGGCGGACTGGCTGCGGGCGCGCCGGCAGGTCACGGTGGGGCTGTCCGACCACCGGCGGATCGTCGCCATCATCACCATCGGCGACGACGAGCGGACGGCCGCGACGCTGGTGGCGGCGCTCGACGATCTGACGAAGGCGGCCGAGCGGATGAAGGCTCCGCCGGTCCTGCACCTTCCCGACCCGCGCGATCTCGAGCTGAGCACGGTGATGCTGCCCCGCGACGCCTTCTTCGGCGAGACCGAGCAGGTGGGCGTGGACGAGGCGGTCGGCCGGGTCGCGGCGGAGATGATCAGCCCGTATCCGCCCGGCAGTCCGGCGCTGGTGCCCGGCGAGGTGATCACCAAGGACGTGCTCGACTACCTGCGCAGCGGCTTGGCCGCCGGGATGCAGCTGCCGGACCCGGCCGACTCGGACCTGGAGTCGATCCGCGTCGTCCGGGATCCGGCGTGACCGACCGGATCCGCCACGAGATCGAGCGGCACGCGGACGAGCTGTGGCGGATCAGCCAGTTCCTGCACGGCAACCCGGAACTGGCGTTCCAGGAGCATGCGGCGTGCGCCGAACTGGTCGCCGTGCTGTCGACGGCGCAGTTCGAGGTGGTGCAAGGGATCGCCGACCTGCCGACGGCGTTTCGGGCTCGTTGGGGCACCGGGGCGTCGCCGCGCGTGGCGTTGTTGCTGGAGTACGACGCGTTGCCCGGCCTTGGGCACGCCTGCGGCCACAACCTCATCGCCACCGCCGGTCTCGGCGCGGCCCTCGCCGTCCGGCACGCTCTTCCCGACCTCGCCGGCACGCTGGAGGTGATCGGCACTCCGGCCGAGGAGGGCGGCGGCGGAAAGATTCTGGAGCTGGAGGCCGGCGTCTTCGACGGAATCGACGCCACCCTGATGTTCCATCCCGGCGTGCACGACTGGCGGTACGCGCCGCTCACCGCGCAGATCGAGGTCGCGGTTCGGTTCTACGGCCGCGCCGCCCATCCCACCGGCAATCCCACCGAGGGCATCGACGCGTTGGGCGCGCTCGTGCAGCTGTTCACCGCGCTGGCGATGCTGCGGTCACGGTTGCCGCTCGGGTCTCATGTGCAGGGCATCGTCACGCAGGGCGGAACGGCCACCAACATCGTGCCCGAGCTGGCCGAGGGACGCTTCGGCGTGCGTGGCCTGACCACGGCGGCGCGTGACGACCTGGTGGCGCAGCTGACCGAGTGCGCCCACGGCATCGCTCACGCCACCGGCACCACGGTCGAGGTTGAGGCGGTGAGCACGGGATACCAGCACGTCCGGGACAACGCCGCGCTGTCCGGCACGTTCGCCCGACACCTGGCCGAATCCGATATCACGCTCACGGAGCCCGAGCCGGGTGTTTTCCTCGGCTCCTCCGACATCGGCGACGTCAGCAACACATTGCCGGCGATCCACCCCTTTCTCGCCATCGCCGATGCCGACCGGTCCGACCACACCCCGGAGTTCGCGGCGGCCGCGGCCAGCGCGCGTGGCCGCGCGGTGATGCTGGCCGCCGCTCGCGCACTGGCCGGGACCGCGGTCGACGTACTCACCCGGCCCGAGCTGCTGGACCAGGCATGGCAGGACTTCCGCGCCGCCGACTGAGCGGCCGCAGCGTGTCGGGCGGGAGGGGGAGTCGAACACTTTCGGTGCAGCACCTGGCCGACGAACGGCGTGTCAGATCACCAGGTGTCGACGGTGTGCGCCGCGATGTGACCCAGGTTCCAGTCGTCGCCGAGGCCCGGCGCCGTCGGCATGGCGACCAGGCCCTCGGCGTCCACGGCGTCGACGACCGAGTGCCGGTGCGGTGGCGGACGGTCGAAGTCGACATGGGGATGCAGCAGGCCACGCTCGTACCAGCGGCCGCTCTCGCTCCCGCCGAGAACGGCGAGGTTGCCGGAGCCGTTGCCGTGGATCTCGCAGTCCATGTTGAACGCCTCGGCCAGGTGCACGGCCTTGAGCGTCGCGCCGATGCCGCCGCAGTCGTCGACGCCGGCCCGCAGGATGTCGCAGGCGCCCGCCCTGATCCACTCGGCGCGGACGAAGTGCTTACCGCCGGCGGTTTCCGGTCCGATCACCGGCACCGCCAGCTGCTGCGCCAGCCATTGGTACGAGCTGATCGACGCCTCCTCCATGGGTTCCTCGTACCAGGCGAAGTCCAGCCGCTCCAGGGCCCGCCCCAGCTCCAGCGCCTCGGTCCGGCGGTACCAGTGGTTGGCGTCCAGCATCAGCGCGACGTCGGGCCCGACGGCCTCGCGGACCGCCGCGCAGGTCTTGATGTCGAGCTGGACGTCCGTTGGCTAACCAACGGAGGAAGGGAGGGGGCTACGCCGGTATGCCTTTCACCCTTCTTAGGTAGAAGCCGAGGGCCCTCTGCCTTTACCACTTATGGTATACAACGTCATCTCCGGGTTCCAAACTCGTGGTACCTCTTACTATTGGAGGAAGATGTGTTGACATCAACTTGAGAGTTTCTTATAAGTTGCCATTGAAAGGCCCGCGCTTATGTAAATCCCCCCTGCCCTCAGTTACGATAAGCGAGGCTTTGGTCAGTAACCGCATGCTAGCCGTGGGCCATACCCTCGTCTAGTTTCGCGTCGTAACCCAGGGCTTATGGGTATCACTGTTTACGGGAGTGAGGCTACAGCTGTCCGCTGGCCCGCGGCAGGCCGACCCGGCGGCCGAGCAGGTCCCACAACGCCTGGTCCACGTAGCCGAGCGCACGGTCGGTCAGGCCGCCGTGCGCGCCCCGCTGCCGCCGGGCCAGGGTCTGCCAGATCTCCTCGCGACACCAGGGGTCCCGACCGAGCAGCACCGGCCGGATGTGCCCGGACAGCACCGGCTCCCGCAGGTGGTCGGGCTGCACCTGGCAGTAGCCGGTGCGGCCGTCCTCATCGGTGATCTCCAGCATCGCGGCCCGGACCTCGTGCTCCGGCGCGGGATGGCGGTGCCCGGCCTCGTCGACCGCGGTGCTGGCCGTTGTGGTGAAGACGCGGACGGCCACAGCTTCGATCAGCATCGGCGATGTGTTCCTATCCCTTGTGCGAACGCCAGTCGCGCTCGGCGGCGGTCAGCTCGTCGGCGAGCCCGTGCAGGAAGTCGTTGGCGGACAGGGTGCCCAGCAGCACCTTCTGGTAGCGCGGCTCGCTGTCGGCCTTGGTGATGGGCGAGAACCGCGGCAGTGCGAACGGCGCGGTGGCCAGCACGGTGTCCTTGGCCCGTAGCACGCCCAGCGCCATCTCCACCGGCTGGTCGGCGCGCAGCCACGCGTCGGCGTACACGTCGGTGTTGGCCGGGATCTGGCCGACCTGCTGGTTCCAGTAGCTGTTGCTGTCCTTGGACAGCAGGAACTGCACGAACTTCCAGGCGGCGTCCTGGTGCTCGCCGGCCTTGAACACCGCGAAGCCGTCGGTGGGGTTGGGCACCACGGTGCGCTTGCCGGACGGGCCGACGGGCAGCGGGATCGCGCCGACCTTGTCCGGTCCCAACGCCTTGAGCAGGTCGCCGGACGAGCCGAGGTTGTGGTGCATCATCGCCACGGAGCCGCCGGTGAACTCGGCGACCATCTGGGTGTAGCCGTTGTTGACGTCCGCCGCCGGCGTCGCCTTGCCGTACAGCGCGGCGACCCGACGCACCAGGTCGACGTTGCCCGGGGCGGCGGTGGTGCTCGTGCCGTCGGCGCCGAAGAAGCTCGGCTGCCCGGAATACGAGTACGCCTCGCTCAGCAGCTGGAACACCGAGCCGGCCCCGCCGCGAACGGTGTAGCCGTAGCGGTTCGCGCTCCGGTCGGTGAGCCGGGCCGCGTCGGCCAGCAGTTCGTCCCATGTGGACGGTGGTTGCAGGCCGGCCTGTGCGAACCAGTCCTTGCGGTACCAGATGACGTCGAGGTTGGCCGAGGACGGCAACTCGTAGAGCTTGTGGTCGCCGCCGGCCTGCCGCACGTCGTCGACCAGGCTGGGCAGCAGCTTGTCGCGCAGGGGGCTGCCGGCGAGCCGGTCGTCCAGCGGCGCCAGCGCGTCCTGCCCGACCAGGTCCGACAGGTACGAGGTGGTGACGCCGCCGACGTCGGGGGTGGCGCCGCCGGCGATCGCGGTGTCGTACTTCTGCTGCACCGACGAGCTGGGAATGCCGACGTACTCGACGTGGATGTCGGGCTCGGCCCGCTCGAACTCGGCGATCAGGTGCTGGAAGACCGGCGTGCGGCCGGGGCCGCCGTTGTTGTCCCAGAACGTGATCGTCACCTTGCCGTCGGCGTCGCCGCCGCCGCAACCGGCCAACCCCAGCACGCACGCCAGGATCACCGCGATCGTCGTGGCTCTGCTCATCCCTTCACCGCTCCCGCCGTCAGTCCCTGCACCAGGAAACGCTGTATCACCGCGAAGACGAGGACCACGGGCACCGCGGCGACCATGCCGCCGGCCGCGAGCGCGCCGAAGTCCACCGTGAACTCGCCGAGCGTGTAGCTCAGCCCGACCGGCAGGGTGAACTTGTCCTGCCGGCCGGAGAACATGAGAGCGAACAGGAAGTTGTTCCAGGAGCCGATGAACGCGAACGAGCCGACCGCGACCAGCGCCGGTCGCAGCTGCGGCAGGACCACCGCGAAGAACGCGCGCAGCCGGCCGCACCCGTCCACCATCGCGGCCTCCTCCAGATCGACCGGAATGCCGCGGACGAAGCCGCTCATCAGAATCACCGCCAGCGGGAGCTGCGCCGCGCTGTCGGCGATCACCAGGCCCTGCAGGCTGTTGAGCAGGTGGGTGGCCTTGAAGACCAGGAACAGGGGGATGAGCACCATCGCCCCGGGCACGAACTGCGAGCACAGCAGCGCCAGCAGGAAGGCCCGCCGGCCGCGGAACGCGAAGCGGGCCAGCGCGTAGCCGCCCATCAGCCCGAGCACACAGACGACCACCAGGGTGCCGAGCGCGACGATGGCGCTGTTGCGGAAGAACACCGCGAAGCCGAGATCCGTCCACACGGTGCGGAAATGGTCCAACGTCGCCGGCCACGGCACCAGCGCCGTCGACCCGGTCGGCCGGAAGGCGAACACCAGCATCCAGTAGAACGGCACCAGCGTGACCACCAGATAGGCGCCCAGCGGCAGGAACAGGCGGGCGAACCGGCCCTTGTCGCGCATCGTCACCTCCGGTCGAACTTGGACAGTCGCAGGTACAGCACGGAGAAGAACAGCAGGACGACGAAGCCGGCCGTGGTCAGCGCCGAGCCGTAGCCGAAGTCGTGCGCGTCGACCGCCTTGCGCGCCACGTAGAGCGGCAGCGTGGTGGTCTGGTCGGCCGGCCCGCCGCCGGTCAGCGTGTAGAGCAGGTCGACGTTGTTGAACTCCCACACCGCCCGCAGCAGCGTGGACAGCACGATGGCGTCGCGCAGGTGCGGCAGCGTCACCATCCGGAACCGCTGCCAGCGCGTCGCGCCGTCCACCGACGCCGCCTCGTACAGATCCGGGGGAATGCCCTGGAGGTCGGCGAGCAGCAGGATGGCGAAGAAAGGCACGCCACGCCACAGTTCCGCGACGACCGTGGCCGGGAACACGGTGGCCGGGTCGCCGAGCACGGACGTGCCCGGGCTGCCGATGCCCGCGGCCGCCAACTGCTGGAAGACGCCGGTGGACGGGTTGTAGAGCAGGATCCAGATGCCGGTGGTCAGCACGCCGGACACGGCCCACGGCGAGAACACCAGGGCCCGCGCCAGACCGCGGCCGACGAACGTCTCGTTGACGATCAGCGCGAGCCCCAGGCCCAGCAGCAGTTGCAGGCCGACCTCCACGACGACCCACCGCGCGCTGAAGCCGAGGCTCTGCCAGAACAACGGGTCGTGCAGCAGCATCTGCCGGAAGTTGTCGAGGCCGGCGAAGCCGTTGGCCCAGCTGCGGGTGACGTCGTAGTGCTGGAGGCTGTAGTACGCGACGCTGCCGACGGGATAGACCACGAACACGGCCATCAGCAGCACCGTCGGGGCGATCAGCACGTACGGCGTCCATCGGGCTCTGCTCACACCGATCCTTCCGTGTGGTGGACGCCGGTGCGCTGGAGCAGGCGCACCGGCGCCTCTGGCGGGACGGCGGCCCGTCAGCCGAGATGACCCGCGCCCGTGCTGCCGGGCAGCTGCGAGGGCAGTCCGGACGCCGGTTGCAGATCGGTGTAGAGCGTCGGTGTCCAGTTGACCGTCGTGCCCAGCGGCGAGCCGGGGTTGGCCGCGTTGAACGCCGCCACCACGTCGACGGAAGCGCCGTTGACCACGCTGCCGGTGGCGTGGATGCCCGTGCCGCCCCAGTTGTGCAGCGCGGCGGCGGCGGTCACGCCACTGAACTGGAAGTTGTTGTTCTGGGCGTAGATCTGCGACTGCTTGCCGACGCCGAGGCTGTAGTCGAAGCCGGCGTCGGACCGGTAGAGGTTGTCGTACACGTGGACCTGGCCGAACCGAACCCGTGGCGCCCGCTCCAGCACGCCGTCGAAGACGTTGTGGTGCACGGTGACCCGCAGATGTCCGGCGTCGGAGGTCTTGCTGTCCGAGTTGCCGATCAGCATCGTCTTGTCGTGCCGGGTGAACACGTTGCGCTCCACGGTGACCAGGTCGGCGGCGCTGGTGATGTCCAGCTGGCCGTCGTGCTGCTGGAACGGCCGGGCGAAGTAGGTCGGCTCCTTGCTGTCCGGGTACGGGGCGTCGGTGAACGTGTCGTGGTCCACCCACACGTGGGTCGCGCCGGCGAGGGAGACGTTGTCGAACTGCGAGTTCCAGTTGCCGGTGCTGCCGTCGGTCGGATCCCACTGCGGGAAGCAGTCGAAGGCGTCGGCGAACGTGAGGTTGCGGATGATCACGTTGTCGCTCTTGACGATCAGGTTGCCGCCGAGCAGCCGGGCCGAGGCGCCGACGCCGACGATCGTCGTGTTCGCGCCCACCTTGATCTCCACGCGAGCGGCCTGCGCGGACTCCGACGCCGCGCGGGCGCTCTCCTGCGGACCGGACGGCACCTTGGTGCGGCCCCAGGTCGCCGGGTCGTAGGCCTTGAGGTAGCCGGCGAGCGTGTACCCGTCGACGGCGTAGTCCTGACAGGACAGTGCCTTGCCCGAGGAGTCGGTGTTGGCGTCGATGGTTCCGCTGACGTACACGATCTTCGGCGTGTCACCCTTCACCGCGGCGGCCAGTTGGTCGCGCGTGCTGACGGTGGTGACGTGGCCGGCGGTGGCAGCGGAACCGCCGGTCGTGCCGTTGGCCCAGCCGTCCTTGGCCGGCAGTGCCTGGTGGCCGGGATCCGTGGCGGTGGGGGAGAGCAGGGTGGCGGCCGTGAGCGCGGCCATGAACAGCTTCATTGCTGGTGCCTTCCGCTGTGGTCAGCCGACGATGCCGGTGCCGGCGCCGGCGGTGACCGTGCTGACGACGGACGAGGTCGGCGTGAGGGTGAAGGCGTACGGCGGCTTGGTGAAGGTGCCGGTGCGGGTGATGTCGGTGGCCGCGCCGCCGAGGTCGTTGCCTGACAGGTTGGCGTAGCCGTCGACCTTGCTGTCACCCGTGGTGGTGACGGCGGTCTTCGTGCCGCGGAACACGTTGTTCTGCACCAGGGCCTGCGCGTTCATCCGCGAGTGCACGGCGCTGTCGGTGACGTTCTGGAAGTAGTTGTCGTAGATGTGCGCGGTGCCGAACCGGACGCTGGGCAGCCGGGAGTTGACGTTGCTGAACCAGTTGTGCGCGTACGTGACGCGCAGGTGCCCGGTGTCCTCGGCGGCGTTGCTGTCCGAGTGGCCGACCAGGGAGACCTTGTAGTGGTCGTGGAAGTGGTTCCAGGACACCGTGATGTAGTCGGCGGCGTGGGTGATGTCGACCAGGCCGTCGTAGTAGTCCTTGCCGTGCGACAGGTCGGAGGACAGGTCGTCGTGGTCGACCCAGATGTGGTTGGCGCCGCGGATGATCGTGATGGCGTCGGTGCCGACCGCCTTGCTGATCCGCAGGTTCTGCACGATGACGTTGTGCACGCCGTCCAGGGACAGGCCCCCGCCGGTGAAGCCGGAGTTGGCGCCGACACCGACGACGGTCGTGTTGGAGCCGACCTTCACCTGACCGGACAAGGTGATCGTGCCGGAGACCCGCACCGTCTTGGCCGCGTCCCCCTTGACCGCGGTGGTGAACGCGGACAGCGAGCTGACGGTGCTGGTGGCGCCGCCGGCGCCACCGGTCGTGCCCGCGCCGTAGCCCTCCGGGGCGGATGTGGCGGCCTGGGCCGGGCCGGCGAGCAGGGTCGCGGCGAACGCGGCACACGCGGGCAGCAGGGCGAGCGCGACCTTTCGCCGAAGTGTTGCGGACATGGAAACCCTCTTTCCAGCAGGATGGGATGAGCAGTTTCTACGAATGTGAATCGCATCCGGATGTGTGAACGAGTGTTGTGGGCCCGTTCGTCGAATGTCAACCTTCGAAGACATTCGACGACATTCGTCGAATTGGATTCGATGGTTCGTCAATTGTGAACCGCTTGTCGTCGCGGCCGGCGTTCGGTAACGTGGTTCGGTGGTCACGATCGCCGATGTCGCCCGGCATGCCGGGGTGGCTCCGAGCACCGTGTCCTATGTGCTGACCGGCAAGCGCACGATTTCGACGGAAACCTCCGACCGAGTCTGGGAAAGCATTCGGTCCCTCGGCTATCGGCCACGCGGCGCAGTGGCGCCCGCGGCCGCCGGCGCCATCGGTGTGCTGCTGCCGCTGCGGGAGGGCGTCAACGTCGCGGTCGCGATGCGGTTCGTCCGCGCGGTCGTGGACGCGGCCCGCCGGCGCGAGCGGGACGTCCTGGTCGTCACCGCCGACGAGGGGCCGGCCGGCGTGTTGCGCGCCGCGGAGTCGGCTGTGGCCGGTCTGGTGGTGATGGACGTCGAGACGGACGATCCGCGGGTGGCGGGCTGCGGGCGTGTCCGACGCCGTCGGTGTTGATCGGCGTGCCGATGGATCCATGCGGTCTGACGTGCGTCGACCTGGACTTCTTCGCCGCGTACGCCTGTGCGTCGACCATCTGGCCGACCGCGGACACCGGGACATTCGCCCTGCTCGGCGCGCCGCGTTCGCCACACTGGAAGTCTTCGGGAATAAAAACTTAAGCCTGCTCGGTTACTCCGTTGTTGAAAGCGGGGATCGACGGCAGTACCTTTTGGCCTCTGAGTACGTTGTGTCTAGACCTAACATTCACCGTAACGTTAGCGTTTGAAAACTCCGGGACCACCCACCCCGGGGAGGCAGAGTAGTGAATTTGATATAGGGTCTTTCAACGTTAGGGGAAAGTGCTCACTAGTGCTGACACCCCCTCGGCACCAAACCAGTCATACGGCGAGATCACCGGCCTGGTCGTGCACAAACGAAGCCGCGCTGCCGGCCGTGCTGGCCGGTGCGCGCTCTCGGGTCGACGTGGTGGCGATATGCCCGGACGAAGTGGCACAGCGGACCAAGCCCACGGTGTCGTCGGTGCACGTGCCGGCCGAGGACCTGGGCCGTCGCGCCGTCGACCTTCTCGTCGCCCGCATCGACGGCGCGCCGCCACACGGCATGGAGCTGTCGGCTCCGGTGCTGACCGTCAGGGACTGACGGTCAGCCGAGCACCCGGAGCCCGTTGTCCAGGTCGGCCATCACCCACGGGCCGCCGCTGTGGCCGGCAGGGTTGGCGCAGCCGTGCCGGAAATATCATTGTGAGCTGCTTTGCTCATGGCGGCGGAGAACGTCGATGAGCACTCAGAGAACGCGATGTCTCCTCCGAGTTGTAGCGCAGACATAATTGAGCCGAGAAGCGCGTGCACAACCTCCGGCTGGGCGGGCGGCCCGTGCTCACTATGCTGCCCGGTCGACGGCGAGTCAAGGTTCAGGCCAACAAGCCGGCCGTGGAATCGCGAATCACGAGCCGGCCCGGTCGGGCGGTTCGGCCGAGGCGTTGTCGAAAAGTGTCGAACGCCCACGACGAGTGGTTGCGGCTGGTGGCGCCACGGCACTACGCTGCTGGCCGCGGCATTTGTTAGCGATAACATTTGGTCCGGCCCGACCGACGTGGACACCCAATCGCACCTGACCCGGGAGGGAAACGGCCATGCGGTTTCTGGCTGTGGCGCTGGCACTGCTGATGTCGGTCGGGTCGGTCACGGCGCCGGTCGCCGCCGAACCCGCGGCGCGGCACCAGATCGGCTTCGACAAGTACTCGCTGACGCTGGACGGGCGGCGCCAGGTCATCTGGTCCGGCGAGTTCCACCCGTACCGGCTGCCGAGCCCGGACCTGTGGCTCGACGTGCTGCAGAAGATGAAGGCCACCGGCTACAACGCGGTGTCGGTCTACTTCGACTGGGGCTACCACTCGCCGGCGCCGGGCGTCTACGACTTCACCGGCGTCCGGGACATGGACCGGCTGCTGGACCTGGCGGCCCGGGTCGGGCTGTACGTGATCGCGCGACCGGGGCCGTACATCAACGCGGAGGCGACCGGCGGCGGATTCCCCGGCTGGCTGTCCACGCAGGCCGGGCGGGCCCGCAGCGACGCGCCCGACTACCTGGCCGCCGCGGACGAGTGGCTGACCCGGATCGACCGGATCATCGCGCGCCACCAGTACACCGACGGCGGCGGCTCGGTGATCCTCTACCAGATCGAGAACGAGCTCTCGGCCACCGGGACCAGTCAGCAGAACTACGTCGCCCACCTGCACGACAAGGTGCGCGCCGACGGCATCGACGTGCCGGTCTTCCACAACGACAAGGGCCGCAACGGAATCTGGGTGCCGGCGAGTTCGGGCGTGCCCGGCACCGTGCCGGGCAAGGTCGACCTGTACGCGTTCGACGGCTATCCCGGCGGCTCCTGCCACACCGACGGCACGCCGGGAAGCCCCAACGCCGCGCCGGACTGGGGCCTTTACGGTCCGGGCGGCGCGAAGGGCGGGGCCAGTGCCTCGCCGAACACTCCCGGCTTCGCCGCGGAGTTCGGCGGCGGCTGGTTCGACTACTGGGGCAGCAACGGAACCTACCCGTGCACCGCGGTCCGCGAGGGCCCCGGCTACGAGCGCGTGTTCTACGGCACGAATCTGGCCAACGGCCTGACGATCCAGAACTTCTACATGACATATGGCGGCACGTCGTGGGGCTGGCTGCCGGCGCCGGTCGTGTACACCTCCTACGACTACGGCGCGGCCATCGACGAGGCCCGTCAGCTGCGGCCCAAAGCGCTCACCATGAAGGAGATGGGATACCTCATCGCCACCGTGCCTCAGCTGTCCACAATGGATCGCGCCGCCGCGGTGACCCCGTCGTCGGCCGCGGTGAAAGTCTACCACAACGCCAACCCGGACACCGGGACGCAGCTGTACGTGCCGACGCACTCGCCGTCCAACGCGACCACCGACGACACGTTCACCTTCCCACTGTCCACACCGGACGGTTCGTTCACCGTGCCGCAGGCGGGCACGTTGCGACTGAACGGCCAGGACGCCAAGCTGCTGCTCGCCGACCTCGACCTGGCCGGCCAGCACCTGGTGTACTCCACGTCGGAGATCATGGCGGCGGCC
>NZ_KK037166.1:623204-691293 GCF_000568255.1 Kutzneria sp. 744 | reverse complement strand
TCCGGGCCGTCACGCAGCTTCCGGGGCCGGTCGATCCGCGGTTGCCGGCCCTGACCGGCTGGCGCACCGCGCCGGGTTCCCCGGAGGCAGCGTCCGGCTACGACGACTCGACGTGGGCGGTCGCCGACAGGACCGCGACGAACAGCACCACCAAGCCGCCGGCCGGGCAGCCCGTCCTCACCGCGGACGACTACGGCTTCTCCACCGGCGACGTGTGGTACCGCGGTCACTACCAAGGTGTCGTGCCGGACCAGCTCAGCCTGCGGTACGGCGGCGGGGGCGCCGGGATGCTGCAGGCCTGGCTCGACGGCGAGTACCTCGGCGAGAACGTTCTGCCCAGCGCGCTGGCCTCGCCGCCGACCACCGGCACAGCCACGTTCACGGTGCCCGAGAGTCTGCGCGGCGACGGCCCGCACGTGCTGTCGGTGATGGTCCGCGACGACGGCCACAACGAGGACGGCGGCGTCAACGACGCGCACAAGGAGGGGCGCGGCCTCATCTCCGTGACACTGAACGGAACGTCGTGGCGGATCCAGGGCGGCCGCCCCGATCCCGTGCGCGGCCCGCTGAACAGCGGTGGCCTCGCCGGCGAGCGTGACGGCTGGCACCTGCCCGGATTCCCGGACCGCGACTGGGCGCCGGCCACGGTGCCCGCCGCCACCACCGACCCGGGAACGACCTGGTACCGCACCACGTTCGACCTCCGCGTGCCGGCCGGCCAGGACACCTCCGTCGGGTTGACCATCGGCGACCCGAGCCGGCCGCGGTCGGGCGGCCACTACCGGGCGCTGATCTTCGTCAACGGGTGGAACCTCGGGCAGTACATCGCCGACGTCGGGCCGCAGCACACCTTCGTGCTGCCGACCGGCATCCTCGACCCGCACGGCCGCAACACCCTGGCGATCGCGGTCACGAGCGACGGCGGTCCCGGCAACGGACTGGAGAACGTGACGCTGACGAACCTGGGATCCGCCCGCGGCGGCGTCCCCGTGCACCTGGTGACCTCGCCCGGCTACCGCTGTCAGTCCCTCTGCTGAGTCACCGCGCCGGGGTTCCGCAGGACTCGCGGATGACCAGCGTGGGCCACAGTTCCACGCGGTGCACGGGCCGCTCGGCGCCGTCGGCGAGCCGGGTGAGCGCCAGCTCGGCGGCGAGCGCGCCGAGCCGGTACTTCTGCGGGCACACCGCGGTCAGCGGCGGGTCGGACGCGGCGGCCACCTCGTCGTCGTAGGTGACGACGGCGAGGTCACCCGGCACGTCGATGCCCAGCTCCTGGGCGCGTTCGAGGAATCCGATCGCCTCTCGGTCGGCGTGCACGATCAGGGCATGCACGTCGCGTTCCCGGCACCGCCGCAGCAGTTCGTCGTAGGCCTGGGCCCAGCAGGGCTGGCCGTAGGCCGGCACCTCGGCGGTGAGCACCTCGGGCAGGCCGAGCGTGGACACGGCCTCCGACCAGCCCCGCCGCAGGGCGCGGCTGGTCGGGCTGGACCGCGAGGTGACGAGCCCGATCCGCCTGTGGCCCAACGTCACCAGGTGCCGCACCGCCATGCCGGCGCCGAGCCCGTGCGCGGTGTAGGCCGCGTCCAGCGCGAGCACGGGCAGCTCCGGCGGCGGAACCCGTTCCATCAGGATGACGGAGACGTTCAGGGAACCCAGCCAGCGCAGCAGGTCCAGCCCACGACTGCCCTCGGTGCTCGGCGCCACGAGCAGGCACTGCATGCCGCGGTCGAGCAGCTTGGTCACCTGCCGGCGGTCCTCGGCCGGATCGTACGCGGAGGCGCGCAGCAACAGCCGACCGCCCGCGGCCGTCACGGCGGACTGGACGCCCCGGATCACCGTCGGCCAGTAGTACTCCACCGAGGGCACCACCATGCCGATCTCGCCGCCACACAGCCGGCCGAACGCCGAGCGGGCCGCGGACGCGCTGCCCTCCGCGATGCCGCGGTGGGGGAGCCGGATGCCGCCGTGCACGCGGACCACCAGGCCGCGATCGGCCAGCACGGTGACGTCGCGGCGGACCGTGACCGGCGTGACGCCGAGCTTGTCCACGAGGTCGGTGAGCCGCACGGTTCCCTGCGCGCGCACGGCGGCCAGGATCAGTTCCTGACGTTCCGACGCCAGCTTCATTCCGTTGCCTCCCACCGCACCGTGAGCGAGCCCGTGCCGGCCGGCAGCCGCAGGGTCAGCCGGGTCAGCGACTCGCCCCAACCGGCCCGCAGCAGCGGGTCGGTGATCTCCTTCTGCTCCAGGGAAGCGTCGGCCGGGACGCCCCAGATCATGCGCACCCGGCGCGAATCGTCCAGCTCGATCACCGCCCCGCCCTCGGCCGGCTCGACGGTGCCGGCGAGAACGTGCCGCAGCAGCACGGTGTTCCGCGCCCCGGTCCACGAATCCACGACTTCGACATGTGGACGCGGGCCTCGGACGAGCCGGGCCGTGCGGCGCCAGCTGTCCACCGTTCCCGGCGGATACGCGGCCGCGAGATCGGCGTGCAGGGCGGCGGTTTCCGTTGCCAGCTCGACGTGAACGCCGGTCGCGGTGAACTCGGCGCCGGGCTGCTGCGCGGCCCCCGGCTCGGGCACGTTGTGCCACGCGCTCTGCAACGGCCAGGCGGCGTAGCGGTCCGGCCCGAAGCTGGCGGCCGTGTAGGTCGGCTGCCCGACATCGACCAGCACGGGACGACCGTGCAGGGCCACCCAGTACGAGCCGACGTCGAGGTGGTTGTGCCGCTCGCCGTTGTGCCCAGCTTTCATCGCCAGGGTCAGGCCGGCAGCGGTTTCCCGTGCCACCAACACCTGCACTCGTGGCAGCCACACGTGCGGAGCGTGCCAGCTCTCCGTCCGTTGTGGACTCGGTGGGATCGGGTTGGCCAACGCGTCGAGCGCCCGGCCGAGGCCGGCCGTCGGGTGCACGGTGTGGCCATTGGCCAGCGCGTAGGCCTGGACGTCCTTGTCGCCGAGGCGTTCACCCCACCGGTACAGCACGGGCCACGGCTGGGCGGCGGGCAGCCGGGCGAACGCGTCCCCCGCGTTGACGTACCAGTCGTCGCCGAGGTGCATCCGGTGCGGGAACTGGATCAGTTCGGCGAACACCGGCCGGTCACGGCAGTCGAGGGCCGGGCCGCCCACCATGGCGAGCAGGTCGAGCGCTTCGAGCAGCCGGCCGGCGCCCTGCCACCAGTAGGCCACGCCCTCGTCGATCCCGCCGTCGTCGGGCAGCACCGCGATGAAACTTTCAAGGCCGGTCATGACGAGCCGGACCAGATCGGCCCGCCGCGCGGGGTCGTCGCACAGCAGCAGCGTGGCGGTCAGCACCGCGCCGTGGATCCACGGATTCCAGTTGTGCGCGTCGCCGTCGACACCGATCCAGTGCCAGTCCCGAATTCGTTCGAAAGGATCGAACACGCGTTTGTCCACCTCGCGCCGTAATCGGCGACGCAGGCCCGGCGCCCTGGCGTCCAACAGCGGTCCGAGCACGTGATCGGCCCAGGCCAACAGCGAAGTCACCTCGGCCGCGCCGAGATCCAGGTAGGGGTCGTCGACATCGGGCACGACTTCCCCACGGGCCGCGGTGAAGCCGTCGTGCGGGGCCCAGCACCACGTGCTCGCCTCCGCGAGGGCGACCATGCCGTCGATTGCCACGTCCAGAAAGGGTTCCACCTCGCCGGTGAGAACCACGCCCAGCACCGCCACGCCCACGCGGTCCCGGAGTCGCCGCGCGGCATCCTCGTACTCGGTTCGCACGCCGTCACGAAACGCCCGTGCCCACGCCGTCGCGCTCAGCACCGGGGGAGGCGTGGCCAGCTCCGTCTCGGCGGCCGCCAGCAACCGCCGGCGCACGTCCGGGTCCACGCGATTCCAGACCGCGCGATCGGTCACGTCCGGGATGCCGATCCGGCTGCGGGCATGGTCCAGCAGTGTCGCGAGGTCCGAGGCTGTCAGCGCTTTCACTATCGTTCCCGTTCGTTTTTGATCGAAAAGGATCGAAACAGTTGACGTTGAGCATCGTACAGCTGAGGGTTGCTCCCCATGGACCCGACGATGGGTGAAAAAACGGTGCTGTCGCGCCGAACGGCCCTGCGTGCCGGGGCCGCGCTGGCGGCCGGCGCGCTGCTGGCGGACGGGCTGTTGGGTGGCTGCGCGACCTCGGCCGCGGCGGACGGCCGCACCGTCGTCCGGATCTGGTCCTGGCTGACCGGCATGGACTCCTACATCGCCGCCTTCAACGCGGCGCAGCGCCACGTGCACGTCGAGCTGAGCGTGATCAGCAGCGGCCTGAAGGGCGGCTACGCCCAGGAGGTCAACGCGATCAAGGCCCACAACGCGCCCGACATCATGCACGTGGAGTACCAGGCGCTGCCGCAACTGCTGCTCAGCGGCGGATTCCGGGAGATCACCGCCGACCTCGCCGACCTCGGGCCCGGCTACACGCCGGCCGCCTGGCGCGCGGTTCGGCCGGACGGCCGAACCTGGGCGGTGCCGATGGACGTGGCGCCGATGGTGTTCTACTACCGCAAGGACCTCTTCGACGCGCACGGCATCCCCGTTCCCGTGACCTGGCAGGACTTCCGTGCGGCGGCCGAGGCCGTGCGGGCCGCCGACCCGACCGCCAGGATCACCACCTTCCCGCTCAACGACGGCTCGTTCTTCGCCGGCATGTGCTGGCAGGCCGGCGATCCCTGGTGGCGCATCGACCACGACGCCTGGGCGGTGGACATCAGTGGCCCCGGCACCGTGCGGACCGCCGAGCAGTGGCAGCGGTTCATCGCCGACGACCTGGTCGCCACCGACCCGACCGGCGACCAGGGCTGGATCGCGTCGATCCACAACGGACGGCTCTGGGGTCTGCTCGGCGCGTCCTGGAACGTGGGCACCTTCGCCAAGTCGGTGCCGAACGACACCGGGCGGTGGGCGGTCGCGACGATGCCGACGTGGGACGGCCGGCCGGCCAACGGCATGCAGGGCGGCAGCGCGTTCGCGATCTCCAAGCAGAGTCGGGTGGCCGAGGCCGCGCTGACCTTCCTGCGCTGGCTCAGCACCGACCCGGCCGTGGTGCGCGTCGGCTCCGCCTTCACCGCCCCGTTTCCCGCCTTCGACGCCAGCCGTGCCGTGGCGCGGGACGTCTACGCGAGCAAGTTCTTCCTCGGGCCACCGGTGTACCAGGTGCTCGACGAGGCGGCCCGCCGCGTGCCGGACTGGACGTGGGGGCCGACCGCGCTGGGGTCGTTCTCGGTGGTGGCCGACACCTTCAGCGACGTGCGATCCGGCCACACCACGATGCCGGACGCCGTGCGGGCCGTGCAGGCCCGTGCGGTGGCGGACATGCGCGGCCGCGGACTGTCCGTTGTGGAAGGAGGAGCGAGGTGAGACGTCGCCGTGGCGCGGGTTTCACGCTGGTGTTGCCGTTCGCGGTGTTGCTCGTGCTCACCGTGCTCGTGCCGGTGTTGTACACGGTGTACCTGAGCCTGTTCACGGACCGGTTGTCCGGCCTGGGATTCGACGGTCCCCGCCAGGTGTTCGTCGGCATGGGCAACTACCTGTCGGTGCTGGTGGACCGGGCCTTCGGCCAGAGCGTGCTGACCGTCGCGCTGTACGCCCTCGTGCAGGTGCCGGTGATGCTGGTCCTCGCGCTGGTGCTGGCGCTGCTGCTGGATTCCGCGGTCGTGCGGCTGCGGCAGGTCTGGACGCTCGCGCTGTTCCTGCCGTATGCGGTGCCGGTGGTGATCGGCGGCCTGATCTGGGCGTACCTGTACAGCCCGGGTGTCGGGCCGCTGGCCTCGCTGCTGGGCTTCGACCCGCTGAGCGGGCGGGGAATCCTGCCCGCGGTGGTGAACATCGCCACCTGGCAGTGGGTCGGCTACAACGTCGTGATCTTCTACACGGCGCTGCGGGCGGTGCCGAAGGAGATACTGGAGGCGGCCCGGGCCGACGGCGCCGGTCCGGTGCGCACGGCTTTGACGATCAAGGTCCCGCTGGTGCGGCCGACGGCGTTCGTGGCGCTGGTGTTCACCGTCATCGGCTCGCTGCAGCTGTTCACCGAGCCGTTGGTGCTGCGCAGTTTCACCGGGGCTGTGACCAGCACCTGGACCCCGAGCCTGTACGTGTACGAATCGGCCTTCATCACCAACGACTACGGCCGCGCGGCGGCCGCGTCCGTGCTGCTGGCGGTGGTGTCGGCGGTGCTGTCCGCGCTGGTGATGCGCCTGTCGACCCGGAGGTACCGATGAGAAAGGCGTCGGTGCACCTCGTGCTGCTGTTGGCGGCGCTGTACAGCGTGCTGCCGTTGGTGTGGCTGGTCACCTCGGCCACCAAGTCGCTGGGCGAGTTCTCCACCACCAGCGCCTTCGCTTTCGGCCACTGGAACCTCGGCGCCAACGTGAGCGCGCTGTTCGACCAGGACGGCGGCGTTTTCCTGTGGTGGATCCGGAATTCGCTGCTCTACGCCGGTCTCGGCGCGGTCCTGGGCTCGCTGATCTGCACCGCCGCGGGGTACGCGATCGCCAAGCTCAGCTTCCCCGGGCGGCGCCTGCTGTTCGCGCTGACGCTCGCCGGCGTGCTGGTGCCGACCACGGCCCTGGCCCTGCCGCTGTACCTGCTGGCGGCGCAGCTGCACGTGGTGGACACCTTCTGGGCGGTGTTCCTTCCGTTGCTCACCAACCCGTTCGGCGTGTACCTGGCCCGCGTGTACGCCGACGCGGCGGTGCCGGGCGAGGTGCTGGAGGCCTCGCGGATGGACGGGGCGGGGGAGCTGCGCACGTTCTTCACCGTGGCGCTGCCGATGATGCGGCCCGGCCTCGTCACGGTGCTGTTGTTCCAGTTCGTCGGGATCTGGAACAACGTCTTCCTGCCGCTGGTGATGCTCACCGATCCCCGGCTGTTCCCGATGAGCCTCGGCCTGTTCCAGTGGAGCACCCGCGTGACGCAGTTCCCGCAGTACACGCCGCTGGTCGTCACCGGATCGCTGCTGGCGGTGCTGCCGCTGGTGATCGCCTTCATCGTGCTGCAGCGGCAGTGGCGGTCTGGCCTCGCGACCGGGGCGGTCAAGTGAATCCGGAGATCCCGACGCCGCACGGGGCAGGCTGGACCCGGGACGACTGGGTCGCCCTGGCGCGGCGGATGCTGGTCGCGGTGGAGCCGTACCGGTCGCCGCTGGGCGCACGGGTGGACCTCCCGGGACCGAACAGCGGAAACGGGGCTGCCTCCGACGGCCTGGAGGGCTTCGCCCGCACGTTCCTGCTGGCCGGCTTCCTCGTCGCCGGCAACGGCGGTGTCGATCCCGACGGCTGGTTGGAGCGGTACGCCGTCGGGCTCGCCGCCGGAACGGATCCCTCCTCGCCGGAGGCGTGGCCGCGCGTCGACCGGCTCGACCAGGCGAAGGTCGAGGCCGCGTCCATCGCCCTGATCCTGCAGCTGACCCGTCCCTGGCTGTGGGACCGGCTCGCCGCCGGCGTGCGGGAGCGCGTGGTCGACTGGCTGGCCGGCGTGATCGGGCAGCCCTACCCGCCGATCAACTGGGTGTGGTTCCGCATCGTCGTCGAGTCCTTCCTGCGCGAGGTCGGCGGCCCGTGGTCGGCCGAGGACATCGAGGCGGACCTCGCCGTGCACGCGGGGATGCGACGGCGCGACGGTTGGCTGAGCGACGGCCCGGAGCGGGCCTACGACCACTACGTCGGCTGGGCGCTGCACCTGTACCCGTTGCTGTGGACCCATTTGTTCGACGTCACCGGTTCACTGGTCACGGCCGGGGTGCGGGCTCAGTGGGCCGCGGACCTGACCCGGTACCTGGACGACGCGGTGCGCCTGGTCGGCGCCGACGGGGCGCCGCTGATGCAGGGCCGCAGCCTGACGTACCGGTTCGCCACGGCGGCGCCGTTCTGGGTGGCCGCGCTGACCGGGACCGGCGGGCTCGATGCAGGGCTCATCCGCCGCGTGACCACGCGCATGGCGCAGTACTTCGTCACCAACGGGGCGCTGGACGCCAAAGGCATCCTGAGCCTGGGGTGGCACGGGGAGTGGCCGGCGGTCCGGCAGGCCTACTCCGGTCCCGGATCGCCGTACTGGGCGGCCAAGGGCATGCTCGGCCTCGTGCTGCCCGCCGGCCACCCGGTGTGGACGTCGCCGGAGCGGCCGCTGCCGGTGGAGATCGGCGACGAGGAGCGGGCGGTGACCGCGCCGGGCTGGCTGCTCTCCGCCCGCCGGCAGGACGGCTTCGCCGTCGTGCTCAACCATGGCACCGACCATGCTCTGCCCGACGACCAGCGTTCCGACTCGCCGCTGTACAGCCGGCTCGGCTACTCCACCGTCACGATGCCGCCCTCGTCGGGCTGGGCCCGGCCGCTGGACAACACCGTGGCCGTGATCGACGCCGACGGCCGGGCCAGCCACCGGGCGGGTTTCCGCACGCTGTACGTGGGGGAGCGGCCCGGCGGCATTCTGCTGGCGGCGTCCAGCGGTCCGGTCCGCTGGGTCGACATCGACGACCGCTCGCCCGACCACGGCTCCGGCCGCGGTGGGCCCGTCACCGCCGGACCCGTGCTCACCGTCGCCTCCGTCCTGCGCGGCGGCACCGAGGTGCGCCTGTGCCGGATCGACGCCGATGAGCCGGACGAGCGCTGGCGTGCGGTCCGCCTCGGCGGCTGGCCGGTGTCGGGCGACGACAAGCCGTTGACGGTCAGCGGATCGGCCGCCAGCGCCTGCGTCGGCCGGCTCCGCTCGGAGCTGCGGCCGCTACGCGGGTTCGCGCGCAGCGGCGTGGCCGTCGAGCGGGACGTCACGCCGCTCGGACGGTGGACCGCGACGCCCTGGCTGGCGACGAGGGGCTCGGTCCCGCTCGGCGAGGTGCTCGCCGCCGTGGTGGTGCTCGGTCGCGGTTCGCCGGCGCCGGATCTGCACGTGGTGTCGGACCAGGTTCAGCTGTTCTGGCCGGACAGCCATCGGGTCACCCTTTCCCTGCCCGCCTTCGGAGGTGCGGAGCGTCCCTGACGCGCTCGCTGGCCGGCAGTGCTCCTTGAACTGGGCCGGCGTGGACCTCCGCCGACGATTGACGCGTCAATATTGACGCGTCAATCGTCGGTCGCTAGTGTTGAGACATCAACTACTGATGCGTCAACTACTGGAGCGGCACATGGGCGAGGCGGGCGGCGAGCGGCGCAGGCCGACGGGCGACGAGCTGCGGATCTGGCGGAACTTCATCGAGACCGCGGAACGGCTCAGAACCCGGATGGCGCGGCGCATGCAGCGGGAGTCGATCCTGTCCCCGGCCGACTATCAGGTCCTGCTCGCCCTGCACGAGGCCGACGGTCAGCGGCTGCGGTCGTCGGTGCTCGCGGAGGTGTGCGACTGGGAGCGCAGCAGGCTCTCGCACCACCTCAGGCGAATGGAGTCCAAGGACCTCGTCACCCGCGAAGGCAACGCGAAGGACCTGCGCGCCGCCGAGATCGTGCTGACCGAGACCGGGGCCGCCGAGCTCCGTCGCGGCGCCGCTCCTCACCTGCAAGCGATTAGCGAGCTGTTCGTCGACGCGCTGACCGCGGACGAGCTCGCGAGCGTCGAGACGCTCACGGCGGCCCTGCGTCGCCATCTGGACACCGCTGGCGACTGAACGCACAGCTTCGACGGTAACGCGAGCCGTGCCGGCCGTGACGAGCTATGTCGTCTCGCGCAACGCCTTGCGGATGGTCGGCGCCAGCGGCAGGTCGCTGGCGTTGAGCGCGGCCACGATCCGGGACGCGGTGTTCTTCAACTCGTCCCGCCCGGTCTCGCCCAGGCCGTCGAAGACCAGTTCGCGGATCGTCGCCACGTGTCCCGGCGCGGCCTGCTCCATCTTCGCCCGGCCCGCCTCGGTGAGCACGGCGTTGGTGGCCCTGGCGTCGTCGGGGTCGACCCGGCGCTCCAGCAGGCCGCGCTTCTCCAACCGCGCCACCAGGTGGGAGATCCGCGACAGCTCGGCGTTGGTCAGGATGGCCAGCTCGCTGAGGCGACGCCGACCCGACGGCGCGTCGGTCAGCCCGGCCAGCACGTAGTACTCCAGGTAGCTCAGCTGGGCGTCACGCTGCAGCTGCGCGTCCAGGGCGACGGGCAGCAGAACCAGCGCCGCGTGCAGCGCGCGCCAGGTGCGGGCCTCGTCCGCACTCAGCCAGTCGGCGTTCTCCGTCATCGGCCGAGCCTATCCCCGGTGGATTTTCGGGCGCCCGGCCTGCCAGAAATACATGAACGTTCACGTAATCGACCGAATCGAGGGATGGCCATGTCCACGCTCAAGATCGCCGTCGTCATCGGCAGCACCCGCCCCGGCCGCAACGGCAAGACCGTCGCCGACTGGGTGATGGCGCAGGCCGCCGGGCGCGCCGGCGTCGAGTACGAGCTGCTCGACCTGCTCGACTATCCGCTGCCGCACCTCGACGAGCCCGTGTCCGCGAAGGCCGGACCCGACCTGTACTCGAAGGACCACACCAGGGCGTGGGCCGGCAAGATCGCCGAGTACGACGCGTACGTGTTCGTCACGCCGGAGTACAACCACTCCACGTCCGGCGTGCTGAAGAACGCGATCGACTACCTCTACCAGGAGTGGAACAACAAGGCGGCCGGGTTCGTCAGCTACGGCGGCGTCGGCGGCGCGCGGGCCATCGAGCACCTGCGCGGCGTGCTCAGCGAGCTCCAGGTCGCGCACGTCCAGCAGCAGCTCAGCTTCTCGCTGTTCACCGACTTCGAGAACTTCACCGCGTTCACGCCGGCCGAGATCCATGCCGCGTTCGCCCAGGTGCTGTTCGACCAGCTGGAGAGCTGGGCCGGCGCGATGCGGTCCATGCGCCAAGCGGCCGCCGTCTCGGCGGCCTGAGGCTTACCCCATGTCTCACAACGACTTGCGCGGGTTCTACCGGAACTACCTCGACCTGCTCAACAACCGCCGGTTCGACGAGCTGAGCGAGCTCTTCCACGACCAGGTCACGCTGAACGGCCGGCCCGTCAGCCGCGACGACGTCATGACGGCGATGCGGTACACGGCCGGCGAGGCGGTGCCCGACCTCGTCTGGACGGCCCACGAGGTCGTCGTCGAAGGCGACCGGCTGGCGGCACGGCTGGTCGATGCCGGCACACCGGTGCGGGAATGGCTCGGCGTCCGGCCCACCGGCGGTTCGTTCGAGGTCGACGAGACCGCCTTCTACCGGGTGCGCGACGGCCGCGTCCAGGACATGTGGTTCGTCGTCGACACCGCCGCGGCACAACGACAGCTCGATTCCTGAAGGTGCGACACCGTGCGTTCGCAAGGCGAATGGGCGGCCGAGGACGGCCCGGCGCCACCGGCAGGAACCCGGTCGCCCGCAAGACGCCGATCGTCGTGCTCGACCGCATCACCGACCTACCTCCGTGACAGAACGCCAGGAGACGACCATGCCCAGGGCTGTGCAGTTCACCCGTTTCGGAGGACCCGAGGTCCTCTCCGTCGTCGACGTTGCCCGACCGGAGCCCATCGAGGGCCAGCTCCTCGTCCACGTGGTGGTGGCATCGCTCAACCCGGCGGAGGTCGGCATCCGTGAAGGCGCGTTCGCCCAGATCTGGCCCGCCGACTTCCCGATGGGCCAGGGACACGACTTCTCCGGCGTGGTCGCCGCGCTCGGGCCGGGAGTCACCGGTTTCGAGGTCGGCGACCCGGTGATCGGGTTCGCCCCCCGCGCCGCGATGGCGGACTTCACCGTCATCGACGCCTCCACCGCGGCGAAGATGCCCGAGGGCATCGACTTCGCCTCCGCCGCAACGATTCCCGCCTCGGGTGCCACGGGGTGGGCCGGTGTCGCGGCCGTCGATCCGGGCGAGGGGGAGACCGTGTTCGTGTCGTCGGCCTCGGGTGGCGCCGGTGTGTTCACCGTCCAGCTCGCCCGGTTGCGGGGCGCGCGGGTCCTCGGCGGCACCTCCTCCGCCAACGCCCACCGCCTCGAAGGGCTCGGCATCGAACCCGTCGCCTACGGACCTGGACTGAGCGCCCGACTGCGGGACCTGGCTCCCAGCGGGATCGACGCGGTCATCGACACCTTCGGCGGCGGGTACGTCGACCTCGCCATCGAGCTCGGCGTGGCGCCGGCCCGCATCAACACGATCGCCGACTACGCGGCGGTCAGCCGCTACGGCGTGCAGTCCCAGGGCAACGGCAACGCCATGTCCCCGGAGATCTGGACGGCACTGCAGGATCTCGTCGTGTCCGGGCAGCTGATCGTGCCCGTCGAGGCCGAGTACCCACTCGAAGACATCCGCCGCGCCTACATCGACGTCGCCACCCGCCACGGATTCGGCAAGCGGGTCGTCCGCCTGCGCCCCGACCCGCGCTGACCCGGCAGTACGCCGGCTGGATCAGCAACCACCCGGAACACCATGACCTGACCCGGATCCGCCACCACACTGTGCTGGGAAACAGGATGACTGAGGCGAAACCCAAGTCCTACGACGGATCCGACATCACCGTTGCCTTCGACGGCAACCGCTGCCTGCACTTCGCCGAGTGCCTGCGCGGGCTCCCTGCGGTGTTCGACGTCAAGACACGGCCCTGGATCTCGCCCGACAGCGCGGACGCCGACGAGGTCGCCGAGGTGGTGCGACGCTGCCCCAGCGGGGCGTTGCACTACACCCGTCGCGACGGCTCCACCGAGACACCGCCCGACCCGACACTCGTCACAGTGGTCGAGAACGGCCCGATCCTCCTGCACGGCAACCTTCTTCTGTCCTCCCGGCGCGAAACCCGTGTGGCGCTGTGTGCCTGCGGCCAGTCGTCGAGGAAACCGTTCTGCGACAACACCTGCCACAACTGACCACCTACTCCACCCACCACAACACCAAGGGATGAACACCATGGGTGCCTTCGGAACTCTTGACCGCGCCACCGTCGTCCGCTCGACCCCCGTCGAACGGCTCGACCTGACGGGCAAGCGCCTCACCGTCGTCGGCGGCACCAACGGCCTCGGTCAGGCGATCGCCCGCCAGGCCCTGGCCCTCGGCGCGGGCGTCACCGTTGTCGGACGCACTCTCCGAGACGCCCCGCACAAGCGGCTGCGCTTCGTGCAGGCCGACCTGTCCTCCATGAGCGGCGCGGTCCGCCTCGGTGAGGAACTGCCGGCCGAGGACGAGGACGTCGTCCTGTTCACCAACGGGATCACCGCCGCCAAGCTCCGTGAGGAGACCTCCGAAGGCGTCGAACGCGACATGGCCGTCAGCTACCTGAGCCGCTACGCCCTGCTGCAGGGCCTGCACGAGCGCATCGGCGTCAACCGGCCGACGAGCTCGCCCCGGGCGCGGGTCTTCGTGATGGCGGGCCCCGGCGGTGACCAGGACGGCAACCCGGCTGACCTCAACGCGTTGACCGACTACAACCAGAACACAGCGCACATGAACACCGTCGCGGCCAACGAGGCGCTGACCATCAACGGCGCCAACGCCACGAACGGACCCGCCTACTTCGGACTCAACCCCGGCCTGATCAAGACCGACATCCGCGCCAACTACCTCGGCGCGGGCAGCTTCGCCCACAAGGCCACCGAGGCCCTCGTCGGTCTGCTCGCGCAGTCCCCGCAGACCTACGCCCGCCGCATCGTGCCGGTGCTGTTCACGCACGACCTGAACCATCGCACGGGCGTGATGTTCGATCGCAAGGCACGCCCGATCCGGCCGTCGCTGGGTATGACGCCGAATCGCGTCGAGAGCTTCATGACCGCGTCCGACTCGCTGCTGCGCCGTGTCGTCGGGTGATCGAACCGCAGCACCTCGGCGTCCGAAAGCGACAGTGAACGCCGAGGCACTGCGGTTCGAGGTGCTCGGCCTGATCCGAGCCTGGCACGGTGAGACCCAACTCGACCTCGGCACCCCGCAACAGCGGGCGGTGCTGATGAGCCTGTTGCTGCGCAAAGAGAATCCCGCGTCGCTCGACGAACTGGTCACGTCGATCTGGGGTGCTGAGGCGCCTTCCGCCGGTCCGGCTGTGGTCCGCACCTACCTTTCGCGCCTGCGAAAGGCGTTTCCCGTCCACGTGGTCAGATCGGTCCGAGGTGGATACCTTCTGTCCGCGCACGAGCTGGATCTCACCGAGGTGGAACACCAGCGCCGCCTCGCCCGCCGAGCACATCGTCGTCAACAACGCGTTCGCCGCCGAGGTGCACCCGCTCGCCGATTTCCCGCTGGAGGTGTTCGACCGCATGGTGTCGGTCAACATCCGCGGCGCGTGGATCGCGGTTCAGGCCGCCGAGCCCCATCTGGGTGAGGGCGGGCGGATCATCAACATCGGCAGCGTGTTCGCACAGCGCCAGCCGCCGGGCTCCATGGCGGGCATCGCCGCGTACAACCTGACGAAGGCCGCACTCGAAGGCATGGCGCGCGGACTCGCCCGCGAGCTCGCCCCACGCGGCATCACCGCCAACACCGTCCTGCCCGGCGCGGTCGACACCGAAGCGTTGCCCGCCCACATGGCAGAACTCATATCCCAGTGGGCGCCGGCGGGCCGCCTCGCCACCACGGCCGAGGTCGCGAACACCGTGTCCTTTCTGGCGAGCGAAGACGCCTCCTTCGTCACCGGCGTGAGCCTTCCGGTAGACGGAGGCTTCGCAGCGTAGCAGTCCCCGCCGTCAATTCGGGGCGCAGCGGCGCGAGCTCGACCGTGCGGGCGAGGGCTACGCCCCGTGCTCCAGATTGCCGCTGATGATCTCGGCGATGGCCCGCAGCTGCTTGATCTGCTCTCGGCTCAACCCGGCCAGCACGGTGTCGCGGGCGAAGGCGTCCTGGAGGGGGAGGGCCCGGTTCACCAGCCGCAGTCCCGCTCTGGTCAGCACAGCCTGGTAGGCACGGCCCTTCTCCGGAGTGTCCTCGCGGCGCAGCAGGCCGCCGGCCTCGAGTTTGGCCAGGGCGTGTGACAGGCGGCTTTTGTGGAATCGCAGCGCCTGGCTCAGCTTGGTCAGGCCCATCGTGTGGTCGGGGGCGCCGGCCAGCAGGGCCAGGACCTTGAAGTGGCTGTGCGAGATGCCGGCGTCGTGCTGCGTCTGCCGCTCCAGTTCGGCCTCCACCAGGTGGGCCAGGATGACCAGCGCCTGCCAGTCCTCCCGGTCCTCCCGGGTGACGGCGGCGGTCGGCGTTCGTGCGGGCATGGGCCCATCATCGCGCACCGCACCGCACCGCACCGCACCGTACCGCGCCAGGCGAGTTGCACGTTCAACTCATCCCGCAGTAAGTTGAACGTGCAACTCACTACGAGGGTGCGGCCGGCGGCGCGACGTGAAGCCGGCCTGACCGGCGCCTTCACGGAGGAAGACCCATGTCCAAGAAGGACATCGTGCGCACCGCCATGCGGGAGCTTTTCGAGGAGAAGGACGCCACCGCGCTCGACCGTTACTGGGCCGAGCCCTACGTTCAGCACAGCCCGAACATGCCCAACGGCCTGGACACCCTGCGCGCGGCCCTGCCGAGCCTGCGCGGCTTCCGTTGGCAGCCCGAGCACATGTACGAGGACGGCGACGTCGTCATCGCCCTGAGCCGGGTCAGCGGCTGGCTGCCCGAGGGCGACGCGGCGATCGCCGACTTCTTCCGGCTCGAGAACGACCGCATCGTCGAGCACTGGGACGTCGTGCAGCCGTACGTGCCTGCCGACCGGACGGCCAGCGGCAACCCGATGATCTGAGTGGCAGCATGGCCTGATCGCCTACATGCGCTTTCCGACGATCACTCGTGTGAACACGTTCCGACCGTCCTTCGCGACAGCCCACGGAATTCGCGCCGCACCTGGTGCGACCCGGAGACGGAGACACGATGACCGAGCCGATCGAGGCCTTGGTGAGGTCGCACCTGTTCGAGGTCTTCGGCCAGCGAGACGCCCGACTGCGCTTCGCGGCCGTAGAACGCGTCTACGCCGAAGATGTGCAGTTCGCCGACCCGGACGGGGTCGTGGTCGGCCGAGAAGCACTGAACACGAAGGCCCAGGGCCTGCTCGACGATGCGCCGAGCTTCGTCTTCGACCAAGACGGGCCGATACACGTCAACCACGACCTGAGCGTGCTCGCGTGGACGTTCGGGCCCGAGGGACAGCCACCAGTGGTGAAGGGGATGGACATCTGCCTGGTCCGCGACAACGTGATCGCCAAGGTGTACACGGTCATCACCAAGGCGCCCTGACGGCAACGCAGTGGGTCGACGCTCCCGGATCAGCGGGTGATGCAGGCCTACGTGCCGGACGACCAGACAGCCAGTGGCAATCCGATGCTCAGCTGAGCGTGCTTACCCTCCCGCTGGACGTTCCCGGCACACACCGGGACCGAGAACGGGTTGTCCCGCCGGCACAACAGCCGGCGGGACAACCAGAACCGCGGCTGTGCGGTCAGCCGATGGCGATGCTGAAGATGTGCATGGCCGCCGTGCCGGAGGGCGCCCCGTCGCTGACGTCCGGCAGCGTCAGGTAGCGCACGGTCTTGCCCGCCTGCAGCGGTATCGGGGCGTAGTACAGGCTCACCTGCTGGTTCTCCCGGCCGGTGCTGGTGTTGAGGTACGGGACGGTGGTGAGGATGTCGCCGCCGGTCGCGGCATTGGCCCACCAGTCCGCGAAGCTGACGGTGTGGGACTCGGTGGTGCCGTCGGTGTAGGTCACCGTCGCGGTGCCGGCCGGGCTGCCGTAGTCGCCGGCGCCGATCAGGCCGAGCGTGTGGCCGGAGCCGGAGATCGCGATGGTCTGCCCGCCGCCCACCCCGCCGGCGACCACGTTGTCCTGGCTGCCGGGCGGCGCGTCCGGCCAGGTGAACGTCAACCCGTCATGGGTGAAGACGGCGCCGGGAGTGAGGCTGGGCGTGGCGTTGGCCAACGCCTGGGCGGAGAAGCTGGCGCCGCCGCCGTCGAAGTTGCCCGCGCCCGGGTTGGCGTCGTCGCTGATGGCGACGTTGTTGAACGCCGAGGGCAGCGACGGGTACGGCGGATGCGGCAGCAGCACGGTGGTCGCATCCACGGAGCTGGCCCGCCCGTTGACGGAGGTGAACGCGGCCTGTGCCGACACGTCGAACTTGCCGGGTTGCGCCGATGCCGGCACACCGACCTGCCAGGTGGTGCTCACGGTCTGCCCGGCGGCGACGGTGGCGAAGGTGGACGGCGACGTGGCCTTCGCGCTCCAGTCGGTGGGCACGGTGAGCGTCAAGGCCACATCGTGCAGCGGCCTGGCCCCCACCGGGTTGGGCAGCGACGCGCTGACGGTGTACGTCATGCCCGGCTGCACCTGGGCCGGTGCGGTGAGCGTGAACGGCTGCTTGACGACGACCGGCGTCGAGCCGGTGACCCCGTTGACCGTGACGCTGATGGTCGCGACACCGGGGGCCACCAGGGTCACCTTGCCCGTCCTGCTGACCTGCGCCACTCGCGGATCGCTGCTGCGGTAGCTCACCGTGGTGTGCGCCAGGTCGACGAACGACTCGTCGTTGTTCACCGCCTCGACGATGCGGTCGGCCGGCACGTGCTGCGCGGCCTGCGCGGTGTCATCGGCGATCCACGGGTTCTTGCCGGTGAGGTCGATGCTCTGGCCCGGCGCGAAAACCACCTGATCGGGCTGCACGGTCACGTACCGCGTCCTGGGAGTGATGGCCCCGGTGACGCGCACCGTGCTGGCGCCGACGATGTGGTCGGCGTCGGTGCCGACACCGAACCGGTAGGAACCGTCGTACACCACGTCGCGGTGCTTGGCCTCGTCCCAGAACGCCAGATCGCTGACCCGCACCGAAATGGCCAGCTGCTGGGACTGGCCGGGGGCCAGCACCTTCGTCTTCTGGAAGCCGGCCAGTCGTTCGCGCGGCAGTTCCACGCCGGGCACGGTGAACGGCGTGGAGGCGTACAGCTGGGCCACGGTAGCGCCGGCCGTGTGTCCGGTGTTGGTCACGTCCACGTGCACGGTCACCCGGCCGTCCGCGTCGACGCTCCGGTCGTCGGTGCGCACGTGCGAGTAGGCGAAACTGGTGTAGGACAAGCCATAGCCGAACGGATAGGTCGGCGTGCCGGTGAAGTACTGGTAGGTGCGGCCGATGCCGCCGGTCTGCGACGGGGTGAGGCCGTAGTTCTTCAGGTCGGGCAGCTGCGTGTCGTCGGCGTACCAGGTGAAGTCCAGGCGGGCGCCGGGATTCTGCTTGCCGAACAGCACATCGGCCAGCGCGGTGCCCTGGCTCTCCCCGTTGTACGAGCTGAACACGATGGCCGGGAAATCGCCCTTGACGTCGTCGATGGCGACCGGGCCGCCGGCCTGGATCGCCAGCGCCGTGTGCGGATTGCCGACCGCGTGCACCTGGTCGATCAGCGAGCCGTAGTTGCCCGGCATGGCAATGGTGGCGCGGTCCTTGCCCTCGGTGGCCACGCTCGTGTCGGTGCCGACGAACACCACGACCAGGTCGGCGGTCTTGATCGCGGCCAGGGTCGCCGCCGAGCAGCTCGCCGCCGCGGTCGCGCCGGTGGACGTGCCGCAGGCGTCGAAGGTGACGGTGGCCGCGGGGTTGGCCGCCTTGACCGCGGCGGTGATGCCCTGCGTCGCGCTCACCTGGAGGGCCGGTTCGCCGGAGTAGTCGCCGAGGGTGACCGTGCCGGCCAGGTCGCCGACCACGACGACGTTGCCCAGCTTGGCCGGATCGGCCGGCAGCAGCGGCGTCCTGGTGCCGGCAACGGGGTCGTTCTTCAGCAGCGCCAACGAGTTCGCCGCGACCTTCTCGGCCAGCGCCTGGTGCTCGGGGCTCTGGATCTGGTCCTTGGTGATCTTCGTGTAGGGCACCTGGCTCGGCGGGTCGAACTCACCGGTCTGCATGCGCATGGTGAACAGGTGCACCAGGGCGTTGTCGATCACGCCCTCGGACAGCACGCCGGCCCTGATGGCCTCCTGGATGTTGGCGAGGGTGTCCTCGGCGCCGGTGCAGTTGAGCTGGGTGCCCGCCCGCAGCGCGTACGCCTGGCCGCCGGCCGCGCCGGAAACCTGTTGCCCGGTGGCGGTATTGGTCCACTGGGTCGCGCCGTTGGCGGTGGCCGTGGTCCAGCCCGGCGGCGCCCAGTTGTGGCTGCCCGGCGCGTAGACGTCGCCGACCGCGCTGCAGTCGGAGGTGGTGTAGCTGTCGAAGCCGTAGGTTCGCTGGGCCAGCTCGTTGGCGGTGTAGGTGTCGGCCGGCGCCGGGGTGCCGTTGATCGCGTTGTACGAGGTCATCAGGCCGGACACGTGCGCGTTCTGGATCAGGTCCCGGAACTGCGCGGTGTAGTAGTCCCGGAGGTTGGCGTCGGTGGTGTCGGAGGAGTCCGCGTGCCGGTCGTTCTCCACGTCGTTGAGGGCGTAGTGCTTGGCCGTGGCCGCGACCTTCAGATACGGCGTCATCGGTCGGCCGGACGGGGTCTGGCCCTGGTATCCGTCCACGAACGCGCCGGCCATCCGGCCGACCAGCAACGGATCCTCGCCGAACGCCTCGTCGGTGCGGCCCCATCGGGGATCGCGGTCCATGTTCACGGTCGGGGCCCAGTAGGTCAGTGAGCCGTAGCCGTTCTGGTCCGGGCCGATGTTGTTCTGCGCGACGCCCCACAGCGACTTGTCCAACATGCCGCGGGCCTCGTCGGAGATCGCCGTGGTCTCCTGGTAGATCAGGTTCGGATCCCACGACATGGTGCTGGCCAGGTTGGTGGGGAAGCTCGTGGCGTGCACCCCGCCGGTGGCGGTGCCGTGATTGGTGTTGGCGCCGAGCGTGTTGAGCCCGTGCTGCCCTTCGCTCCAGTACGTGTACTGCTGCACTCCGAGCCGGGGAATGGCCGGCGCGCTGTTGGTGTGCAGCTGCAACACCTTCTCGCCGAGCGTCATGCGGGAGACGAGGTCGGCGGCCCGTTCCGCGAAGCTGTGGTGGGTGTCGCGATACAGCGGCACGGCGGTCGCGGAGGGCTGCGCCGATGCCGCCGTCCAGGTGGACGGGACGAGGACGGCGGCGGCGAGCACGGCGCCGGCGACGAGTCGTGCTCGTCGCCGGACGGGGCGGATCAAGGGCATCGAGACTCCGTCACAGGGTGGTCGGTGGTCATCCGAGGGACCATCGCTGGTTGCTCTGGCCGTTGCACGTCCCCAGATCGACCTGCGCGGCGTCGGCCGTGGAGCCGCCGACGACCTCGAGGCAGAGTCCTGATTGGACGCCGGTGACCGTGCCGTTGGAGTTGAGGGTCCACTGCTGGTTGGCCCCGCTGTTGCAGGACCACGTCTCCACCTTGGTGCCGGGACTGGTCTGGTTGTCGTAGGCGTCCAGGCAGAGGGTGGTGCCGTTGACGGTGGTGGTCAACTGGTTCGAGGAGGTGTGGGTCCAGGTCTGGTTGGCCCCGCCCCAGCAGGAGTAGATCTGCAGCTGTGTGCCCGGCGTCGTCGAGGAGTTCGGCACGTCCAGGCACTTGCCCGCGCCCACCGCGTGCAGGGCGCCCGTCGTGCCGCCGCCTCCGCCGCCGCCACCGGAACCGCCGAGGACGATGGTGGAGTTGCCGCTGCTCTGGTAGCCCTCCGTGGCCAGGATCATGTAGTACTTGAAGTTGCCGAGGTTCATGCCGTGACTGGCCCAGGCGTCGAAGAAGTTGCCGGTGGTGATGGCGCCACCGGTGCGCCGGGCCTGGCGGACGGCCCAGTACTGGTTGAACGTCTGGTTGCCCTCGACCGAGGGGGCGTTGTAGCGCGTCGTCTCGTAGATGTCGTACGTGCCGCCGTCGCTGGTGACCGTGCCCTTGTAGGTCCCGGTCGGCCGGTAGCTGCCCCAGTTGTCCACGATGTAGTACTCGACGAGCGGGTTGGACGTCCAGCCGTAGAGGGAGAGGTAGGCGTTGCCGGAGGGGTTGAACGAGCCGGAGTAGTTGACGGTCATGCGTGCGCCGTTGGCCCAGCCGGTGCCGGCGACGAAGTTGTTGACGTTGCTCCACGAGGTGCTGTAGTTCCCGCCGGAGCCCAGGGTCATGCAGGCGGAGCCGCCGCCGGCGGTCCAGAACGAGTAGTAGTAGCCGTTGCTGTTCCCGGTCTGGCTCGAACAGATCGTGCCGGCGGCGTTGGCGGTGCCGGGCAGCGCGATGGCCACGAGGGCGAACACCACGGTCAGTGCGACGGCCCGGACGACGCCGATCAGTGATCTGCCGCGCCGCCGCAGGGAACCGCGGCGCTCGAAATGGGCAGCGCGCATGTGTGCTCCTTCCCCACTTGTGCGAGAGATGCCGGTCTCGGAAGTAACACTCATGGATGGCATCCGCAGGCACTGATGAGTCTGGTTTCGGTGTGGCACGGGCCCGGTCGGCCACCATCGATAGCAGCCGATCTGCCCGTGCGGCAAGCAGTCGAGGTGACGCGGGATCCTTCGCGCCGGCTTCCTCTCGACGGGCGAGAGGCCACGAAATCACCCGAACCTGGCGTCTGACAGTCGGGCTCAGCTGGGTCACCTCGGCCGCGAGAGTCAGACCTGTCTCGGCTGGCTCGGCCATGATGATTCAGAGTCATCGTTCGTCGTAGCCCTGACAGCCACATGAAACTTTCACTCCAAGGCGGTCGCCCGACCTGCGCTCGTGACGGCCGTCCGCCTGTTTCTTCGGCAGCCATGGGAACGTGACCACATGCTGCGGCGCCCGGATCTTCCCGGTGGGCCGTCCGAAGGGGCGGCACCTGCGATGTCCCGAACTTTTTCTCGGTTGTCCTGCTGCTGAAAGGAATTCCACCGTGCGCGGAAGAAGAAGTCGAACGGCGTCCCTGTCGCTGGTGATGGCGGGAGCACTGGCGGTCGCGAGCGCGCTGACCGTGGTGGCCCAGCCGGGCGTCGCGCACGCGGCGTCCACCGCGACGATCAACGGCGGCCTGACGTACCAGACCATCACCGGCTTCGGCGCCTCCGAGGCGTTCGGTGAGGCGAGCACGGTCATGAACGCCCCGGCGTCGGTCCAGCAGCAGGCGCTCGACCTGTTGTACAGCCCGACGAAGGGCGCGGGCCTGACCATGCTGCGCAACGAGATCAGCGCGGACCCCGGCAGCACGATCGAGCCGAACAACCCGGGCGGCCCGAACGCCACACCGAGCTACGCCTCGCTCGCGTCGATCGGGCAGGACCAGGGTCAGCTCTGGTTCGCCCAGCAGATCAAGAGTCGCTACGGAGTGGACGACGTGTTCGCGGACGCGTGGAGCGCGCCGGCGTTCATGAAGACCAACAACTCGACGGCCAACGGCGGCCAGGTCTGCGGCGCCGGGGCATCGTGCGCCAGCGGCGACTGGCGCCAGGCCTACGCGAACTATCTCGTCCAGTACGCCAAGGACTACGCCGCCGCCGGCATACCGTTGACCTATCTCGGCCCGTCCAACGAGCCCGACTTCAGCGCCAACTACGACAGCATGACCATGAGTCCGGCGCAGATGGCCAGCCTGCTCGACGTGGTGGGCCCCACGGTCAAGAACTCCGGCCTGTCCACGCAGATCGACTGCTGCGCGGCCACCGGGTGGTCGGTGTCCGGCCAGTACGCCGCCGCCATCGCGGCCGACCCCACCGCGCTGGCCGACACCGCCGTGCTGACCAGCCACGGCTACAGCAGCGCGCCCGCCTCCCGGATGTCGGGGTGGAGCAAGCCGACGTGGCAGACCGAGTGGTCGACCTTCGAAGGCTGGGACCCGGCGTGGGACGACGGCTCGCCGGCGTCCGGCCTCACCTGGGCCCAGCACATCCACGCCGGCCTCACCTCGGCCGACCTGAGCGCGTTCCTCTACTGGTGGGGCAGCACGACGCCCTCGCAGAACGGCGACAACGAGGGCCTGTTGGAGATCAACGGCTCCTCGGTCATCCCGGCCGGCCGGTTGTGGGCGTTCGCCAACTACAGCCGGTACGTCCACCCCGGCGCGACCCGCATCGGCGCGACCACCTCGGACGGCAGTCTGCAGTTGAGCGCCTACAAGAACATCGACGGCACGGTGGCGGTCGTGGCGATCAACACCGGCAGCGGCGCCGACTCGGTGACCTACAACCTCCAGAACACCGCGACCGCGAACGGCGCGACAGTCACGCCGTACCTGACCAACTCCACCAACAACGCGTCGGCGCAGGCCGCCATCGCCGTCGGCGGCGGCGCCTTCAGCGCGAGCATCCCGGCGCGTTCGATGGTCACCTACGTCATCGGCGGTTCCGGCGGCACCGGCGGCACGGTGACCGTGACCAATCCCGGCAACCAGAACGGGACCGTCGGCACGCCCACCAGCCTGCAGGTCCAGGCCAACGACTCGACGACCGGCCAGGTGCTGACCTACAGCGCCACCGGGCTGCCCGCCGGACTCACCATCAACGGCAGCACCGGTGTCATCTCCGGCACGCCGACCGCCGCCGGCGCCTCGTCGGTCACCGTCACCGCCGCGGACGGCGCCGGGGCATCCGGATCGGCCGCCTTCACCTGGACGATCTCGCCGGGCGGCGGCGGAGGCGGTGGCTGCCACGTGACCTACCAGCCCAACCAGTGGCCGGGCGGCTTCACCGCGAACGTCACGATCGCCAACACCGGCTCGACCGCGATCAACGGGTGGACGCTGGCCTTCACGTTCCCCGGCGACCAGAAGATCACCAACACCTGGAGCGGCGTGACGACCCAGAGCGGGGAGAACGTGTCCGTCACCAACGTGGGCTACAACGCCGCGATCCCGGCCGCCGGATCCACATCCTTCGGTTTCCAGGGCACCTGGGCCGGCAGCGACGCCTCGCCGACCAGCTTCACGGTCAACGGCTCCGCCTGCGGCTGAGGCGACGGGGGAGGACCGGACCGCGCGGGTTCCGCCCAGGCGGTCCGGTCCTCCGCGGTGTCCCGTGTTCCGTGGATGCTCTGATGTGCCCCGGGTTCCATGGAGCCTGTTTGCTGGACTGTCATGCCGATTCGCGCGGACGGTGGATGTGTCCGCAGACTTCGCACCGAGCCGGGACTCGTCGTGGCGCGCTCACCCGAACGGAGTCCACAATGGACCGGGAGGGCGGTTCGCCGAGGCGAACCGCCCTCCCCATGACCCATCACGGCAACTTTGGTCAGGAGCAGGCCATGGTCGGAATCGCGGCGGTGCCGGTGCCGGTGAGTCCGAAGGTGGCCGACGCGCCGGGCGCCAGTGTGCCGTTCCAACTCGCGTTGCGAATGGTGACTGCCGTCCCGGCTTGGGTGTACGTGCCGTTCCACACGTTGGTGACGGTCTGACCACCCGGCCACGTCCACGACACGGTCCACGCGCTGATCGGCGCGCTACCCCGGTTGGTGACCGTCACCGCGGCCTGGAAGCCGCCCTGCCACGTGCTGGTGACCGAGTAGTCCGCCGCGCACCCGCCGGGCCCAGGGCTGGTGGTCGTAGTCGTGGTCGGGGGTGGTGTGGCCGTACCGCCGCCGGGGTAGGTCAAGCCGTATCCCAGTGGGAACAACGGAGTCTGGCCGTCGCCGTCATTGATCGGCTCCTGGGAGCTGCTGCTCGGCCAGGTCACCGGCAGCTTCCCGGTCGGCGCGTAGTCGCCGAACAGCACGTCCGCCACGCCGTTGCCTTCGGTGCCGGGCAGCCACGCGGCGATCAGCGCGTTCCAGTTCGGCAGCTGCGCGGCGATGTCCAGCGGGCGGCCGGACACCAGCACCACGACCACCGGCACCCCGGACGCGCGCAGCCGCGACAGCGTGGCGAGGTCCTCCTGGTCGAGGCCGAGGCCACCGGGCCGGTCGCCCTGGCCCTCCGCGTACGGAGTCTCGCCGATGACTGCGACCGCGGCCGTGTAGCCATTGGTGATGCCGTTGCCGTAGCGGTCGTAGGTGACCGACCCGGATCCGGCCACGGCGCTGCGAATGCCTTGCAGGACCGTGGTTCCGGGCGTGGTGTTGCCGCTGCCGCCCTGCCAGCTGATGGTCCAGCCGCCGCTCTGGTTGCCGATGTCGTCGGCGGACTTGCCGGCCACGAACACCTTGGACGACTTGGCCAGCGGCAGGATCCCGCCCGCGTTCTTCAGCAGCACCTGCGACTCTCGCACGGCCTGTCGGGCCAGCGCGCGGTGGTCGGCGGACCCGACCGTGGCGGTGTAGGAGCGGTCGGTGTACGGGTGCTCGAACAGGCCGAGCTGGAACTTCTTGGTCAGGATGCGACGGTTGGCGTCATCGATCCGGGACCGCGCGATGTGCCCGTTGTTCACCTCGGCGCGCAGGGTGTTGAGGAAGCCCTTGTAGTCGGTGGGCACCATGACCATGTCGATGCCGGCGTTGACGGCGGCGTCGACGTCGGCGGCGGAGAACCCGGACTGGCCGTCGATCTGGTCGATGCCGGCCCAGTCGGACACCACGAACCCGCCGAAGCCCAGTTCTCCCTTGAGCAGGTCGGTGATCAGGTAGTGGTTGCCGTGGTCCTTGACCCCGTTCCAACTGCTGAAGGAGATCATCACCGAGCCCACGCCCTTGTCCACCGCGGCCTTGAACGGCGGCAGGTGGATGGCCCGCAGGTCCGCTTCGGACAGTTGGGTGTTGCCCTCGTTGACGCCGCCGGTGGTGCCGCCGTCGCCGATGTAGTGCTTGGCGGTCGCCAGCACCGACGCGGGACCACCCAGCGTGGCGCCCTGCAGGCCGGTGATGATGGACGTCATGGCGGTCGGGATCTCCGGCACTTCGCCGAACGACTCGTAGGTGCGGCCCCACCGGTCGTCGCGCGCCACGCACAGGCAGGGGGCGAAGTCCCAGTCGATGCCGGTGCCGGACACCTCCTCGGCGGTGGCGTGGCCGATCCGCTGCGCGAGGTCGGCGTCGCGGGTCGCGCCGAGGCCGATGTTGTGCGGGAAGATCGTTGCGCCGTACACGTTGTTGTGCCCGTGCACGGCGTCCGCCCCGTAGATCATCGGGATGCCCAGCGAGGTGGACAGCGCGATGCGCTGGAAGTTGTCGTACATGTCGGCCCAGGACTGGGCGGTGTTCGGGCTGGGCGCGGATCCGCCGCCGGACAGCACCGAGCCGACCCGGTAGGTGGCGAGGTCGCTCTGCGGGTTCAGCGCGGCGCGCTCGGCCTGCGTCATCTGGCCGAGTTCGTCGTCGAGCGTCATCCGGGACATCAGGTCGTGCACCCGGTCGGCGACCGGCAGCGACGGGTCCTGGTAGGGCAGGCCGCCGGCCGGCAGCGTCGTCGGCGCGGGGTGACCGGCGGCCACGGCGACGGTGATCGACAGCGTGGCGAGCGCGGCAGCGGCCAGCGCGAGCAGGGCGCGGGGCGGACGTCGTGGCACGGGCACCTCCGGATGGCGCGGAACTTCGGTTGCCGGGCTTCGTCATCGCGGCGTGAGTGGCCGCCACGCGGGACGGTGTGGCGGGCGCCTCGGAAGAACGGACCGGCCGCCCGGATGACGTCAACTTCGTCTGGGAGCGCTTCCAGTTTGGTCACTGTAACGCGACCTGTCGGTCATGTGAATAGCGTGTTCCGGCACCTGTGGCGTGGTTTCCGCCGGGCAGTTGGTGCGAATGGTCGTGCGAGACACCGCCGAACCGCGCAGTGTTGGCGCTGATGCTTTACACGGCTGACTCGGCTCCCTACCTTCTCGTGCTGGAAGCGCTCCCAGAATCGAGGAGGCGCAGTGCCCGCTTCGACGATGAAGGCGGTGCCCCGAGCGCTCGTGGCGCTGCTCGTGCTCGGTTTGGCGGTGGTGATTCCCGGGCTGTCCCCGACCGCTCCGGCCGCCACCGGCAGGTTCAACTACGCCGAGGCCCTCCAGAAGGCGATCTGGTTCTACGACGCGCAGCGCTCCGGCGTGCTGCCGGCCGACAACCGGGTGTCCTGGCGCGGCCCGTCCGCCCTCGACGACGGCAAGGACGTCGGCGTCGACCTCACCGGCGGCTTCTACGACGCCGGAGACCACGTCAAGTTCGGCCTGCCGTTCGAGTTCAGTATGACCATGCTCGCCTGGGGCGCGCTGGACAACCGCGCCGCCTACCAGAATTCCGGCCAGTGGCGGTACCTGCTGTCGAACCTGCGCTGGGGCGACGACTGGCTGATCAAGGCGCACCCGCAGCCCGACGTGCTCTACGGCCAGGTCGGCAAGGGCGACGACGACCACAAGTGGTGGGGCCCCGCCGAAACCATGGCCATGGCCCGACCCGCCTACCGCGTCGACCCGTCCTGTCCCGGTTCCGATCTCGCCGGCGAGGGCGCCGCGCAGATGGCCGCCAGCTCGCTGGTGTTCCAGGCCGACGACCCCGCCTACGCGGCCACCCTGCTCACCCACGCCAAGCAGCTCTACTCGTTCGCCGACAACTACCGCGGCGTCTACTCCGACTGCATCACCGACGCCCAGAACTTCTACAAGTCCTGGAGTGGCTACCAGGACGAACTGGTGTGGGGCGCGATCTGGCTCTACAGGGCCACCGGTGACGCCGGCTACCTGGCCAAGGCCCGCGCCGCCTACGAGAAGCTGTCCACCGAGCCGCAGACCACCACCCGCTCCTACCGGTGGACGTTGGCCTGGGACGACAAGTCCTACGGCGCCTACGTGCTGCTCGCCCAGCTCACCGGCGACCCGGAGTACGTCGCCGACGCCGACCGCTGGCTGGACTGGTGGACCACCGGGGTCAACGGCCAGCACGTGCCCTACTCCCCGGGCGGCGAGGCCGTCCTCGACCAGTGGGGCTCGCTGCGGTACGCCGCCAACACCGCGTTCGTCGCCCTCACCTACTCGGACTGGCTGCGGGCGAGCGATCCCGTCCGTGCCACCACATACCACGACTTCGCCGTGCGGCAGATCAACTACGCGCTCGGTGACAACCCTCGCGGCGCGAGCTTCGAGGTCGGGTTCGGTGTGACCCCGCCCCGCAACCCGCACCACCGCACCGCGCACGGCTCCTGGGACGACAACATTCTCGACCCCACGCTGAGTCGGCATGTGCTGTACGGCGCGCTCGTCGGCGGCCCCACCGCCGCCAACGACGCGTACACCGACGACCGCACCAACTACACGATGAACGAGGTGGCGCTCGACTACAACGCCGGCTTCACCGGCGCGCTGGCCCGGCTCTACGGCGAGTACGGCGGCGTGCCACTGGCCGACTTCCCGCCGAGGGAAACCCCGGACGGCCCGGAGATCCTGGCCCAGGGCGCGCTCAACCAGCCCGACGGCAGCACGTTCACCGAGGTCAAGGCGTACGTGATCAACAAGTCGGCGTGGTCGGCACGCACGTTCACCGGCTCGCTGCGCTACTACTTCACGCTCGACGGCGGCACCACGCCCAGCCAGATCTCGGTCACTTCCGCCTACAACCAGTGCGACGCGCCGACTTTGCACCAGTTCTCCGGCGCGGTGTACTACGTCGAGGTGCCGTGCTCCGGCGGCGTCGCCCCCGGCGGCCAGTCCCGCTACCGCAAGGAGGTGCAGTTCCGGATCACCAGCACCGGAACCTGGGACCCCGGCAACGACTGGTCGCACACCGGCCTTGGCGCCAGCGGGACAACGCCCGTGGACGACCCGCGCCTCGTGCTCGCGCAGGGTTCCTCGGTGCTGTGGGGCGACCAACCTGGCCAGTCCACAGTGGACACCGTGCCGCCGACCACGCCCATCGGACTCACCGCCACGGCCGGCAGCACCAGCGTCGGCCTCAGCTGGACCGCCGCCACCGACAACGTCGGCGTCGCCGGGTACGACGTGCTGAATGCGGCCGGCGCGGTGGTCGGCAGCAGCACGACCACCAGCTACCAGGTCACCGGCCTCCCCCCGGCACCGCGTACACGTTCTCGGTGCGCGCCCGGGACGCCGCCGGCAACCAGTCACCGGCCAGCAGTCCGGTGTCGGTGACCACCACGACCGGCGGCGGCAATCCCGGGTCCGGCACACTCGCCGTGCAGCAACGCGGTGGCAGTGGCACCGCCGACAGCCAGATCAGGACCAGCCTTCAGATCGTCAACCGGGGCAGCACGGCCGCAGCCCTCGACGGCGTCACCGCGCGCTACTGGTTCACCGGCGACGCCACCAACCCGGGCTACCAGATCTGGTGCGACTACGCGGTTCTCGGCTGCGGAAGCGTCACGCTGCGCGTCGTGAAGCTCAGCACCCCGCGCCCGGGAGCCGATGCCTACGTCGAGATCAGCTTCAGCGGCGGCGCCCTTGCCGCCGGCGCGAGCACCGGCGAGATCCAGGTGCGGGTGGCCAAGTCCGACTGGTCGGCCTTCAACCAGGCCAACGACTACAGCTACCGCACGGCGGGGTCGTTCACCGACCTCGCCACCGCCACCGCCTATCAGTCCGGCGCCCTCGCCTGGGGTGTCGAACCCTGACCACCTCGGCCGCCGGCATCACGAGCCCGTGATGCCGGCGGCCGTGGCCGGTCAGAACGGCGACGGTTGCGTCCACCGCTGGTTGGCCTGGCCGTTGCACGACCACAGGATGATCTTCGTGCCGTTCGCGGTGCCCTGTCCCGACGCGTCGAGGCAGAGTCCGGACTGGACGCCGCTGACGGTGCCGTTGGAGTTGACCCGCCATTGCTGGTTGGGCTGCCCGTTGCAGTCCCACACGACGACCTGGGTGCCGTTGGCGGTGCCCTGGCCGTAAGCGTCAAGGCACTTGCTCCCGTAGACCGACAGCTGCCCGCTGGACGTGACCGTCCACAGTTGACTCGCCCGGTTGGCGCAGTCGGCCAACTGCGCCTGTGCGCCATTGGTGTCCTGCGCGTCCACGCACCGGCCCGACTGGGCGCCGACGAGCTCCCGGCCCGATGGCACGACGGGATCGCCGATGCTGCCGGGCACCGAGCGCAGCGCGGTGAACCAGACCGTGGCCATCTTGTCGTAGCCGGCGGCGGTGGGGTGGATGCCGTCGACGAGGTCCGCGGCGGTCAACGCCGAGTGCATGTCCACCAGGTGCACGTGTTTGCCCGCGGCCACCTTGCTCTGCACGATGCCCGGGATCGCGGCGTTGTACCTCTGGACGGCCTGCTCCTGCCCGGAGTTGGCGAGCGGGATGATCGTCGCGACGAACACCTCGGCCGTCGGCGCCGTCGCGGTGATGTGGTCGATCAGCCCGGACAGGCGGTTGGGGGCGTTGGCCACGTCGTCGTTCTGGAGGATGTCGTTGGTGCCGATGTGCAGCAGCACGCTGTGCGGGGTGGTGTTGCGCAACCAGGTGACGATGTTCGCGTCGATCTGGTCGATGCGCCACCCCGAGTGGCCCTCGTGGTCGTGGTCGCCGAGGGAGGCCGGGCCGTTGGACAGCGACCCGACGAAGTCCTCGCGGTAGTTGGCGGCCACGAACCGCTGCCAGAGTCCGATCCGGTAGCCGCCGGGAGTCTGGACGCCGTCGGTGATGGAGTCGCCCAGCGGCATGATCCGGACCCCGCCGTTGGACTCGGCGGCGGCCGTGCCGAAACCGAGCAACGCGCTGGTGGCCAGGGCCACCAGCGCCGCGGCGAGCAATCTGAGCCCTGTTCGCATTGTCTGTCCCCTCGGTGGTCACGAGATGACGTTGGTGGATCCGATGATCCGGGTGGCCGCCGTGGACGGCGAGCCGACCCGGACCCGTGGACCTGTGGACCCGCGGTGGGTCAGCTCACCGAGGTGCTGAAGGACTGCACACCGAGGCCGGCGCCGCCCTGCCAGGGCTCGAAGCCGAACTGGATACTGGTGAGGTACCAGGACCGGCTGATCTTGCCGCGCCCCACCGAGTCCGAGGTGAACGCGCCGATGTCGACGTTCAGCGAGGTCGTGGGCGAGGTGCGGACGTAGCTGATGACGTTCCAGCCGACGTTGCCGAACCAGACGTCCCAGCTCGCACCGCCGATCGACACGGTGGCGATCCTGGACCCGATCGGCTGCGGAGCGCCCTGGTGGTTGCCCCAGATCATCAGCTCGGCGCCGGTGTTCTGCCCGGACGGGTTCGAGTTCGGGTCGAACCAGATGTCGTACGCCGCATCCCACTGTCCGCCCGCGACGGTGTAGGCGACGGAGGACCGCACCGAGTGGAAGTTGGCCACCTGGCGGGGAAGCCCGCTGCCGCTGGTGCAGTTGCCGTAGTGGCAGCCGGCGTAGATGGACGGGTAGGACGCGGGTGCGCCGTTGGTCGGCTTGTTGTGGTTGGCCGTGGTGATCGTGAACCCGTCGTCGCGGACGGAAAGGCACTGCGTGGTGTCGTCGCCCCACTCGTCGTTCTGCACGATGTAACGGCCGCCCGACACCCGGACGGATCCGTACTTGTCGCAGAGCTGGGTGTCGGCACCGGCGGCTGACGTGGTCGTCAGGGTGGTCGCACCGGCAAGCAGGGCGGCCGCCCCGAGCACGACCGTCGTCCTCCACAGCCTTGACAACATCAACACTCCCTTGTGGTGGCGAGCAGGTATGGAAGCGCTTCCACACGGAGCGTGCCCAACCGTGGACGGTTCGTCAACCGGTCGAGCCGCACCACGACGACGGCGCCATGCGATCGTTGCCGGCTAACGGCTTCCCTCGTGAAAGTTTCAGAGTCGGCACGTCCGACCGGCCGGCAGCCGAATCGCCCACCGCGGCGAAACGACATCACCGCCGGGCCTGGCGGGAAGGCGGCGCGTGCCACGGTTGGCCTGCCCCTCTACGGGGACGGCTGCGGCGAAAGGCACTGACACGCCGACGCGGCAACGGTTTTTCGATGGTGACGGTGGTCGTCGGCGACTTGACGGATGCCGCATGCGCTCAAGCATTCTGTCGCCAAGTCAACAACGTCCGCGCACAGGACCGGGTGGAGGCGTCCGTGGTGGGTACTCGGCGATGGCGGAGGCGACAACCGGTGACGGCCGTCGGCTTGGCGGCTGCTGTCCTGGCAATGATGTTCACGGCCCCGGCGGCAACGAACGCCGCGGCGACGACCGGGCCTGCGCTGTCGGTGGACGTCTCCGCCGCCCGGCACGCGATCAGTCCCGACATCTATGGCCTCAACGGCGGCGATCCGGCGTTCAGCGCCGAGATCGGCCAGTCGGTGGCCCGCTGGGGCGGCAACGCGTCCACCCGCTACAACTTCAAGAACCACACCTACAACACCGGCAGCGACTGGTACTTCGAGAACATCGTCGCCGACGACCAGCACTCCGTGGAGGGTGTGGTCAAGTCCGATCTCGACCGCGGCATCAAGCCGGTCGTCACTGTGCCCCTGATCGGCTGGGTGGCCAAGGACTCGCCGTCGTCGCACCCGTTCACCTGTGGCTTTCCGGCCACCCGGTTCCCTCAGCAGGACGGTTTCGACCAGTGGGACCCGAACTGCGGCAACGGCCAGCTCAACCAGCAGAAGCTCACCGGCGTGCCCACCGACACCTCGATCCCGCAGGACGCGTCGTTCGACGGCGAGATGGCCTCGCACCTGGTGAGCCAGTTCGGCACGGCGGCGCAGGGCGGCGTGCCGATCTACGAGCTCGACAACGAGCCGGTGCTGTGGTCCAGCACGCATCGCGACGTGCATCCCGAGGCGGTCTCGGACGACGAACTGGGCAACAAGGGCACCGCGGCCGCCGCGGCGATCAAGGCCGCCGACCCGAGCGCCGCGGTCCTCGGCCCGTCCGGCTGGGGATACTGCGAGTGGGTCGCGTCCGGGGTGGACGGCTGCGGTCCGGGCGCCGACTCGGCCGCGCACGGCGGGCTCAACCTTTCCCAGTGGGTACCTCAAGAACATGAAGGACTACAGCGACGCCCACGGCCGGCGCTACCTGGACTACTTCGACCAGCACTACTACCCGCAGATCAGCGGCGACAAGGACCCCGCGTCCGACGCGTTGCGGCTGCGCTCCACCCGGTCGCTGTGGGACCCGACCTACGTCGACGAGTCCTGGATCGGGCCCAGCGGGGTCAACGCGCCGCCGCTGCAGTTCATCCGCACCATGAAGTCGTGGGTCGCCCAGTACAACCCGGGCACCAAGACCGCCATCACCGAGTACAACTGGGGCGCGCTGGACGACATCAACGGCGCGCTGGCCGAAGCCGACGTCCTGGGCATCTTCGGACGTGAGGGCCTGGACCTGGCCACGCTGTGGGGCGAGCCCAAGCCGACCGATCCGGCGGCCTACGCGTTCCGGATGTACCGCGACTACGACGGCGCGGGCAGCCGGTTCGGCGACGTCAGCGTGTCGTCGAGCTCGGCCGACCAGGGGCAACTGGCGGTGTACGCGGCGCAGCGCTCCGCCGACAAGGCGGTGACCGTCATGGTCGTCAACAAGACCGGCGGCGACCTGACCTCGCCGTTGTCGGTGGCCGGGTTCGACAATGCCGGCGCGGCGCAGCGGTTCACCTACGGTCCGGGCAATCTGGGCGGCATCGTGCGCGGCAGCGATCTCCAGGTGAGCAATGGTCACGTCGACGCGACGTACCCGGCGAACTCCATCACGCTGTTGGTCCTGCCGGCGGCCGGGTGCTCCGCGAGCCTGCACGTCAACGGCGACTGGAACACCGGCCACGTGGCGACGGTGACCATCACCAACGACCGTCGCACGGCGATGACCGGATGGCGCGTCAACTGGACGTGGCCCGGCGACCAGCAGGTCACCAACTCGTGGAACACCACCCTGACGCAGAACGGCGCCACCGTGGTCGCCAGAGACGCCGGATGGAACGGCTCGATCGGCGCCGGCGGTAGCACGACGTTCGGGATCGAGGCCACGGGGCCGGCGGCATCACCGACGCTGACCTGTACCCCCACCTGAGCCGACCCACGCAGCGGGCCGAATACAGATTAGTGAGCCGTCGTCAGCGAGCACAGATCCGGGCAGCACGTCGGTGACGACCAGTGCGCGGTAGTAGTGGGCGAGCGCGGCAGGCAGGGACAATCTCAGGCCCAGTCGGTTGGCGACGATTCACCAGCGCCAGGCAGTGGACAGCCGGGTCACAGCGCCGGCGGCCTTCCGACATGACGTGGGAGAAGGACTTACTCGGGCAGTGGCCGGAAGGTGCGTGGCACCGCGGCCGCCGCACAGCCGGCCGCGGTCGCCCATCGCCGGTGGTCGCCGGAGCCGAGGAGCTCCCGGAGCCCGGGCAGACCCGGGGTGAGCGACCAGCGTTCCTCCTTGTCGATGTCGAACCAGGTGAGCAGGCGCAGGTTGGGGAACCGGCCGGCGGTCAGCTCGGCGATCATCGCGGCGACCCAGTCGCGCTTGCTGCCGCCGTCCTCGCTGCTGGCGAACTCGGGCAGCATCACCGGTTTGCCGGGATCGATGGCGCGGGCCCGGGCGTAGGCCGCGGCGAAGGTGTCGACGAAGCTGGTCCAGTGGTCGACGTTCGGGTCCCAGGACGGGCCGAAACCCCAGTTGTAGCCGTCGATCCCGATCCAGTCCACGTACGCGCCGCCGGGATAGGCGAGCGCCTCGTCGTTCCAGTCGGCGGCGGGGCTCGCCCCGTTGTTGTAGGCCCAGCACCACTGGACGTTGTGCGCGCCCTGGGCACGCACGATGTCGTGCACGCGCCGGTAGGCCCGCACGAAGGCCCGCGGATCCTGGTTGTTGGTGGCGACCGCCCACGGATACCAGTTGCCGTTGAACTCGTGGCCCCAGCGCACGATCAGCGGTTTGCCGTACCGTGCGAACTCGCGGCCGCGCGCGGCGATGTAGTCGTCCCACTGCCCACTTGTGATGGCTGCCAACGTGATCTGCTTGGGGTCGGTCAGCGCGAGTGTCGGATCCCAAGGCTCCCAGGTAAAGTGCGGAAGCACGTTGCGCCGCCAGAGCGCCTCGGCCGTGGCCACGGGGAACGCGGCCCGGCGGCCCCAGTTGTCGAACCACATGACGCTGGCGGGCACGGCGCCGTAGTCGGCGAACGCGCTGGCCGGCACGGTCGACTGGTCGGCTACTTCCCGGAACAGACCGAAGTAACGCTGTTGGTCGGGCAGCGGGCCGGCGACGGGACCGTGACTCGGTGCGGCGGCGTTGGCCACCGCCTCGTTGCCGGCGGCAGCCATGAGCGCGGTGATCGACGCCGTGCGGAGAAGTGCGCGTCGAGACAGGGGAAAGCCTGGTTCGGGCATCGGATCTCCGTTGCTCGGGGACGGCTGTGGGAGCGCTTCCATGTATACCCCGACCGGCTTCGTTCGGACAACGTTCGGGCGCCGGACGGGACTCAGGCCGCCCGGCACGTCAGGTTGGTCAGCGCCTGATCGGCGCCGTTGACGGTCATGCCCCAGCTCGTGCTGCCGCCGGCCGCGATCGTGCCGTTGTAGCCGGCGTTCCTGGCGCTCAGCCGCGCACCGGACTGGGTGACGGTGGCGTTCCACGAGTTGACGAGGGTCTGGCTGCCGGGGAAGGCGCCGTCGACGGTCCAGGACGTGGTCGGCGTCGTCCCGGTGTTGGTGACGGTGACGCTCGCCTGGAAACCGCCGGACCAGGTGCTGGTGATCGACTCGGTCGCCGTGCAACCGCCGGGCGGCGGCGTGGTGGACGAGGGTGGGGGCGTGGTCGTCGTGGTGCCACCACCGCCGCCGTCGCCGGTGGTGTAGCTGACCTGTGTGTACGGTGCGGAACACTGCCCGGAGCAGGATGCCGGCAGCGAGAACGTGTACACCCGGCCGTTGTTGACCAGCGTGTCGTCGGCGTCCAGCACACGGATCTGGAACTGGCTGCCGCCGGAGGTGGTGGGGGACAGGACGTACGCCTGCCCCATGTCACCGTCCATCACGGCGTTGGTCCACGCGCCGTTGGCGTAGTACTGCACGCCGTGGATGCCGTTGGGCAGGTGGGAGATCGCGGTCGCGCCCCACCAGGTCTGCGCGCCCTGCAGAAAACCGATCTGGATGTCGCCGGTGTAGTTCGGCGTCGGCACGAACTGCCAAGAGATGTGCCGGTTGTTCCAGTGGTCGGCCAGCCCGCTGCCGACCGGGGCGCCGTTCGACACGAACCGGCTCAGCGAGTCCTGGTGCAGGTCCAGGTGGTGCGGATCGTCGCGGCACCACGCGTTGGAGTCGGCGCAGCTGTCCGCGACCAGCATCGTCAGCGTGGCCCCGTTGTACCGGTCGCCGACCCAGGAGCCGTTGCGGCAGAACGGTTGGCTCTGCGCGCCGTCGTTGGTGCCGGTGCAGTAGTCGCCGATCGTGACCTGGACGTACCGGTCGCAGTTGAGGCCGTTGTCGAACATGCCCAGGATGCCGGACTGCGACGCCGGCACCGGGCGCGGGTGCGTGGCGTAGTCGCCGGGCGTGTTGAACACGTTGAGCGCCACGAAGTCCTGGCTGTCCAGGTTGGCCTGCGGCATCCCGCAACCGCCGTACGGCGCGCCGAGTCCGCTGAAGTAGGTGGCGTTGCCGGTGACCGGCGACGGCGTGCCGGCGACGTCGAGCGCGGCGGCGGGTGTCTGGAACAGCAGCAGTCCGACGACGGCCGCGAACGCCGTCGCCGCCAGCACCCTCGCGCCGAGCACGAGTCTGGTCCCGCGCGACCTGCCCATGATCACCCCTTCCGAACGTTGCTCGTCGGCGTTCATTGCGCGGCGCGGCTCCGACGGATGTCAACGGCAGGGCGCCGTCGCCACGAAGAATCCCGGCTCACCGATGAAACTTTCCGGAACGACGCCGGTGACCGGGGCGATGGCGGCCGCGTCGAACGGATCGAAACCGGCGAGTGGCCAGCGGCGATTCGGCGGCGGCGATTCGCGCCGTCGGCCGGCGTCGTTGATGTCGCGCAGGCGGCTTGTCACGCTCGGGGGAATGTCCGCGGCGGTGGAGGCGATCATGCGACGAAGCAGGAAGACGAGCCGGGTGACCGCGATCGTCGTGGCCGTCCTGGCCGTGGCGACCACACTGGCCGCGGGCGTGCTCGCGGCGCGGCCCGCCCTCGCCCAGGCACGGGACGTCACGGCCGGCAATCCGTACCAGCGCGGCCCCGATCCGACGGTGGCGATGATCGAGGCCAGGACCGGGCCGTTCGCGACGGCGTCGGCGAGCGTGCCGGCGGGCTACGGGTTCAACGGCGGAATGGTGTATTACCCGACCGACACCAGCCTGGGCACCTGGGGTGCGCTGGCGATCGTGCCCGGCTATTCCGCGCTGTTCGCCAACGAGGAAGCATGGATGGGGCCGTGGTTGGCCTCGTTCGGGTTCGTGGTGATCGGCGTGGAGACGACCACCCGCACCGACAGCGCCGACGCCCGCGGCACGGAACTGTTGTCCGCGTTGAACTATCTGACCACGCAGAGCCCGGTGCGCGATCGGGTCGACCCGAACCGGCTGTCGGTGCTCGGCCATTCCGCGGGTGGTGCCGGGGCGATGCTCGCGGCGCAGCGGCAGCCCACGCTGAAGGCCGCGGTCGGCCTCGCGCCCGGCTCGCCGGTCGGAAACCTGTCGCTGGCCACGGACACGGTGCCGACGATGGTGATCGGCGGCCAGAACGACAGCGTCGTCACGCCGTCCTACCTCAGCGGCCTCTACGCCACCATGCCCGCCTCGACCCAGAGCGCCTTCGCCCAGATCGCCGGCGCCGACCACGTCTACTACACGCGCCCCAACAACGTCGAGACGAAACTGCTGATCCCCTGGCTGAAAACCTTCCTGGACAACGACACCCGGTACGTGCCGTTCCTGTGCCCGGCGCCGCCCGATCCCAGCTCCCTGTCGATGTACGTCCCGAAGTGCCCGTACGTGCCCGGCGGCAGCGGACCGGGCGGCGGCGGGAACACCGGCGCGCTGCACGCCGTGGGCGCGGCCAAGTGCCTTGCCGCACCGTCGTCCGGCACACCGGGCACGCAGCTGACCATCGGCACGTGCGACGGGCAGGCGCGGCAGACCTGGACGCGGACCGCCACCGACCAGCTGACCGTCACGACGGCCGGTGCCACGCTGTGCCTGGACGCCAGCGGCCAGGGCGGCAGTCCCGGCACCAAGGCGATCGTCTGGTCCTGCAACGGCCAGGCCAACCAGCACTGGAACGTCAATTCCAACGGCACCGTCACCAGTGCGCAGTCCGGGCTGTGCCTGGATGTCACCGGCGGCTCCACCGCCGAGGGCGCGCCGGTCGAACTGTGGACCTGCAACGGCGGCGGCAACCAGCAGTGGCATCTCGGCTGACGCCTGCCGCAGCCGGCGCACCCGGACATCGTGTCCGACAGCCGAGATCCCCGCTGAGAGCCGGTCACGGAGTGCGGTCATGAGCCGCCCCGGGCCGGCTTTCAGCGCCGGGTTCGACTGACCTGGTCGACCCGTGACGTCGCGCGTGTCCGACACCATCGCGTGGACGGATAAACCCGACTCCGGTCGTACGTTGATTGGTCACGTGGCCGACCTCATGACGGATTCTGATGTCTTCTCGAATGTTTCGGCGTTTCCGCTTACGCGGTGGAGCCGATTACGGTTCGCCCTTTGTGTGCTCGTAATGATCTGGAAAGAAGTGTTACGGGTTTGGTTATGGTTGCCCGTGTCGTCGGCTTAGGCGCTACCGTTCCTTCTGTGCGGTAGTCCTTAGTGGCTATTGCTGATCCAAACGTGGATCGCATATCCCTATTTCTCGACGACGATGCCCGGCGTCGGCCCCGGCGGTCGAGGCGGGCGTCGAACTTCGCAGGACGAGGTGAGAATCAGTGTTCGCAGGACTCAGAACTCCATGGCCGCGCGGTATTCGGCTGACCGCGGTGATCGGCGGTCTCGTGCTCGCCGCGGGTTCGGCCGTCGGGGTCGGCGTCGCGGCCCAACTCGGTGACGCCCACGCCGCCACCGACGCCGATTCGCCCCAGATGGCCGGCGTGCTGTCCCAGCTCGCCGCCAACGCGACGTCCGCGGCCGGCAAGGCCGGCCCCTTCGCCAAGGACTTCATCGACATCACCAAGGTCGCCCCCAACCGTTCCACGGCCGTGAGCGGCGCTGCCGGCACCCTCACCGAGAACTGCGGCACCGATCAGAACAACCATCACAACTCCGACAACTTCATCGTGACACCGGGCGTGGATCACGGGGCCGCACACGTGCACGACTACGTCGGCAACCGCACCACGACGGCCCGCTCCACCGACCGCAGCCTGGCCGCGGGCGGCACGACCTGCGCCAACGGCGACAAGTCGACCTTCTACTGGCCGGTGCTCCGGATCCAGAAGGAGGCCAACGGCACGGTCGACAACCAGCAGACCGCCGACGCTCCCGGCAATATCGGCCGGGTGATCGAGCCGGCATCGGTGACCATCCGGTTCGGCAGCGGCGGCGCGAGCAGAGTGTCGCCGGCGCCGCAGTTCCTGCGCTCCATCACGGGTGACGCCAAGGCCGCCACCAACGGGCCGGCCAACGCCCGGCCGACCTGGACGTGCACCGGCTTCACCAACCGTGTCACCCAGAAGTACCCGGTCTGCCCGCGGAACAGCCAGGTCGAGCGGATCATCGACTTCCCCAACTGCTGGGACGGCAAGAACCTGGATTCGGTCGATCACCGCGCGCATCTCGTTTTTCCCAAGGCCAACGGCACCTGCCCGAAGTCGACGAGGGCCGTGCCACAGCTTGAGTACCAGTTGGTGTATCCGGTGCCGGCCGGTTCGTTGTTCGCCGTGGACGGCTTCGCCGGACAGTTTCACAGCCCGTCGACCGACCACGGCGACTGGGAGAACGTGATGACCGCTGCCCAGATGAACGGCGTGGTGAGCTGCGTCAACAACGGCCGCAAGTGCTGAGCGGAGTCGCGTCGGACACAGGGAGGTGATTGTCGAGAGCCGAGCGCTCGGTGCTCGTCGAACCACGAGCGCCGGGCGCCTCGGCCGGAACCGGCCCATTCCAACCATTACCGATTGCTTACCCGTTTGGCTGATCCACCGCCGGAGAGGGCAGGGTGGCGGGATGCGACGCGTGGTGGCCGGACTTGCCGTGACTCTGCTGCTCGCCGGCTGCTCGACGCCGGGCGAACGGCCGCCGGCCGCGGAGCCCGCCGCCGCGCCCACTACCGACCGACCACCGGCCGGCCGCATCGTGCACGTCGGCGACCAGGCCGAGGGCATCGTGGCCGATGCGACGACCCACGTGGTGGCGGTGGCCACCAGGAATCCGTACGAGCTGGTCCTGCTGGACGCGAACAGCGGCGACGTCGTGCACCGGACATCGCTGCCGGGCCAGCTGCGGCACCTTCAGCTGAAGGCCCAGGGTGGTCCGGTGCTGGTCCCGGACGAGGGGTCGGGGCGGCTGATCGAGGTCGCGCTGCCCGGCGGCGACATCACCGCGAGCGTGTCGGTCGGTACCTTTCCGCACGACGCGACCGCGGCCGCCAACGGCACCGTGTTCGTTTCCAACGAGCACGGCCACAGCGTCGTGGCTGTGCGCGGCGGCAAGGTCGTGCAGACGTTCACGATGCCTGAGCAGCCTGGCGGCATCGAGACGATCGGCGACACCGTGGCTATGGTCGACGTCCGTGACGCGACGTTGACGGCCTACGACGCCGACAAGCTCACGCAGCTCGGCTCCGTGCCGGCCGGCAACGGCCCCACCCACATCGTCGCCGACAACGAGGGCCGTTTTGTTGTCGTGGACACGCGGGGCAACGCCCTGTTGGCCTTCAAGGATCTCAAGCCGGCTGGCTCGCTTTTGTTGCCTGGCACCCCGTATGGCGCGGCTTTCGACCGGGCCCGTGACCGGATGTGGGTCACGCTGACCGGCGCCAACGAGGTCGTCGGCGTCGACTTGGCCGGCGCGCAGTTGAAGATCGGGGCCCGGTTTCCGACGGTCCGCCAGCCCAACACGGTCGCGGTGGACAGCGGCACGGGCCGGGTTTTCGTCGCCGGGGCCGCCGACGGTGTCGTGGAGATCATCGATCCGTGACAACCGCTCGCATGGGCGTGCTGGCGGCGTCTGCGGGAAACACCATCTGATCACTGAAGGGCACGGTATCCCGCTGCCGGAGGCGAACATTCCCCCTGTGCCGGGTGCGCCTACCCGGCTGGATGTGCCAGTAGCGCTGCCGTCACGACCTTGTCGGCGAAGGCATGGTCCACCTCGGCGTGGCCGGTGAGCAGGCGGTAGTGCAGGGGTGCGAAGACCAGGTCCAGCACCAGGTCCGGGTCGCCGGCGGTGATCAACGCTCGGAGGGGTTCACGGCGGGGCAGGAACCAGTGCTCGCGCAGCGAGGCGGCGAGGTCGGGGTCGCTCTGGGCGGCGCCGAGGAGCTCGCACAGCAGGGCTCCGAGCCTCGTGCCGACGTAGAGGTCGACGAAGTGCCGGGCATGGGCGCGGAGTGTCTCGGCGAGGCTGGCGGGGGACCCGGGCGGCGGGGTGCTGCGGGCTCGGGCGAGGAAGGCCTCCAGGGCCACGGCGTTCTTGCCGGGCCACCAGCGGTAGATGGTGCGCTTGCCGACGCCGGCCTTCGCGGCGATGGCATCCACGCTGACGGCCGACCAGCCGCCGGTCACGAGAAGTTCCCACGTGGCGTCGAGAACGGCCTGGTGCACCTGGGGATTGCGACGGGACTGGTCAGGCACGGCGGTTCACCTGCGTGACCCGCTCCACGAGCTCGGCGTACGGCTCGTCCCATGGGTCCTTCAAACCGAAGCCCCGCTGGGGATTCTCCACGTAACCGCACCAGTGCCAGCCGAGTATCCAGTCCTCGGCGGCGAACGTCGTCGCCAGCAGCTCGTACCCCTCGGCGCGGGCCGCCTGGTCGGGTTCGCTGCCGGTCCGATGTGGACTCATCGTGGTCGGGCACCAGTTGCCGGTGTCGGCCACGAGCACCGGCAGCCCGGTCCGGTCGTGCCAGCGGGAGATGGTCGTCATGGCGGAATCCACCGCCCGGCCGGGAAAGGTCTGCACGGACAGCACGTCCACGTGCTCCGTCATGGCGTCGAGCACCGGATCCGGCGCGCCGGCACGCGTTCCGTAGCGATCGCCGAGGATCAGGTGGTTCGGGTCGTGCCGGCGGATCGCCTCGGTCGCCACCCGGTAGTAGGCGCGGGCGCTGTCCTCCAGCGGGCCGTCCCAGCCGGCCCCGGTCGAATGCCCCGACCACGCCGGGCCGTCGACCAGGAAGTACCCCAGCAGCAACGGGTCGTCCGGGCGGCAGGTCGTCCGGGCCAGGTGGTCGCAGTACTCGGCGAAATCCCGCGACCGCGGGTCCCGGTAGGCCGGATATCCGTTCCAGCTCTCGATTTCCGCCACCCGCAACGCCAGCGTGTACGGCATGCCGGCGTCGGCGAGGGCCTCGCCCGGGATGCCCGCCGAGTGCGGCAGGTCGACCGGCGCGCCCGAGGTGCCCAGGCCCGTGCCGCTGATGTACTCCGGGGTCCAGCCGATGGTGGTGAAGCCCCACGCCCGCAGGTCCGGCACGAGCCCCTCCCGCAGCCACCGCCGCCGCGAGCCGCCGTACCGCGAGCGCCAGATCTCCCGGTTGTGCGGGTAGCGCAGGTTGGTGTCGTCGGCGTGCGAGATGCCGATGGACCGGAACGGCCGGCCGTCCGGCGAGGTCAGCCGTCCGTCGGTGAGCCTGAACATGGAATGAGGATACGATCCGGTTCGTCTCCCTTGCAACTCGCGCCGGACCTCCGGCCGCGGGCACCACCCGGTGCTGAGCGCGCTAGGGGGCTGCCGGGCGGTGCGCCCGGCAGCCCCGCGTCTCGGACGGTTCAGGCGGCGGTGCAGGACATGCCGTTGAGGGTGAACGAAGCGGGTTTGCCGGTATCGCCGGTGTGGGTGGCCTGGAAGCCGATGGTGGTCGAGGCGTTCGGCGCGATCATCGCGTTCTGTGTGGCGTCACGCGCCGTCACCTGGCCCGATGATGGCGAGTAGGTGGCGTTCCAACCGGATGTGATGGCCTGTCCGTCGGGCAGGGTGAAGACCAGGGACCAGCCGTTGATCGGGCTGGTGCCGGTGTTCGTGATGGTGATGTTCTCGGTCAGACCGGTGTTCCAGGCGTTCACCGTGTCCGTGACGCGACAGGTGCCGGACCCGGGTGGCGGATTGCCGGAACCGGTCAGACCGAAGAACGCCACGGCGTAGGCCGCCATGCCGGCCGCCGGCAGGCTGTGCCCGGCGCCCTGGATGCTGTACGCCTCCACCTGGACGGCGCCGGCGGAGTCGGCGTAGCGACGGCGGTCCCAGCCGGACTGCGGGCTGTCCGTGGACGTCGGTGTCTGGCTCAGCCCGAACACGTTGGTCCACTGCTCGATTTCCTCCTGCAGCAGTGAGTACGGCACGAGCGGGTCGGCGGTGCCGTGCCACAGCTGCATTCGCGGCCGGGGACCGGTGTAGCCGGGATACGCCTGCCGGACCGCGTCGCCCCACTGCTGTGGGGTCCGGTTCATGCTGCCGCCGGTGCACTTGCTGCTGCCGGGCGGAAAGTCGGCGGCGTTGGCGAAGCAGTTGAAGGGCACGCCCATGAACGCGGCGCCGGCCTTGAACACGTCCGGGTAGAGGGCGAGCATCTCGTTGGTCATCATGCCGCCGGAGGACGATCCGGTGGCGAATACCCGGTTCGGGTCGCCGCCGTAGTGCTGCTCGACGTAGGTCACCATCGAGACGATGGAGACCGGGTCGCTGCCGCCGCCGCGGTGCTTGGCCGCGTCCGACCAGGTGTCGAAGCAGTTCCCGAAGCCGGCCTGCTGCTCGGCGCTCGGGTAGATGACGACGAAGCCGTACCGGTCGGCCAGCGCGGCGAACTCGCTGCTGGCGTAGAAGCCGGGTCCGGAGCCGCCGCAACCGTGCATGGCGACCACGACCGCCGGTGTGGCCGGGTGCGAGTTCGGCACGTAGACGTGCATGCGCATGCCGCCCGGGGTTGCTGCCGAAGTTGGTCACCTCCAGCAGTGACGCGGCCGCCGCCCGTGGAGCGAGGGCAACGCCGGTGAGGGTGATCAACAGGGCACTGACGAGCGTCACGAGCGCGGTTCTGGTTCCAGTCATCGTGGGCCCTCCGTCGGGGACTCGTCGCCGGGGACGTTAGGCACGACGGTGACGGCCGTCAACGAAGTGCCGAACGTTGCCGCTGTGCCGCCGGCATTTCCCTGGTACTTCGCCGATCGTGCGCGGTAACTTTCATTGCCCGGCCGGGTGATGATCGCCAGCCCGCGGCGAACGGCAGGCGAGAGGAGTGGCGATGGTGGCGGCCGTTGCTCCTTCCGGCGGCGCGGCCGTGCGGCCGGAGGCACTGCTGCTCACCTTGTTCGGGGACTACGTGCTGGATCGCGGCATCGCCGTGTCGACCGGCGGTGTCATCGCCGTGCTCGGGCGCCTCGGTGTGAGCGAACGCGCGACCCGGGCGACGCTGAGTCGGATGAGCCGCCGTGGCCTGCTTCGGACGATTCGTCAAGGCCGCCAAGCATTTCTCGGCCTCACTGCGCACGGCGCCGCGGTGCTGCGCGACGGGCAGCGCAAGCTCGACGGCGACATCGTCGAGCGGCACTGGGACGGCCGGTGGACCCTGCTCACGTTCTCGCTGCCGGAAAGCCGCCGCGCCGATCGGCATGCCCTGCGGACCCGGCTGGGCTGGTTCGGCTTCGGACCGTTGCGCAGCGGCCTGTGGGTCTCGCCCTCGGCCGAGGACATCTCGGTGGCGCTGGCCGAGCTCGACCTCTTGGCGCACACCGAGGTGTTCCGGGCGGAGGCGTTCATGTGGACCGATCCGGCCCGCATCGCCCGCGAAGCCTGGGACCTGCCCGAGATCGCCGCCGGATACGACCGGTTCCGCCGGCGGTGGACCGACACGGCTGCCGAGGAGTTCGACGAGCTGTCCCGGCGGGTCCGGCTGGGCGCGGAGTGGTTGCTGCTGATCCGCCGCGATCCGGTGCTGCCAGCGGCTCTGCTGCCGGCGGACTGGCCGGGAGTGCGTGCCGCGGCTGTGTTCCGCACCCTGCGCCAGCAGTGGGCGGGTCCGGCCGACAGCCTGGCCCGAGCGATACTCACGGCAGTGGTGGACGAATGATGGCGCCGGGCCGGACGTGGGACGGGACTCCCGTGGTCTCGGCGCGAAAAAGCCGTTGCTCTTCGATTTCCTTCGATGCAAGCCTCGGTCCGTCCTGACCTCGCGATCGAAGTGCTTCGATAGGAACTCCCCTTGCCCGTCCGTGCCCGCCGCATCCGCCTGCTCCGCGCCCTGCGCGCCGCCCGACCACCGCTCATCGCGGCCCTCTGCGCCGTCACCGTCCTCAACGCCCTGATCCCGGCGGCGACCGCGATCGCCACCGCGTTCCTCGTCTCCAGGATCAGCGGCCACGCGCCCTCGGGTCTGCTCGCCGCGGCCACCGTGCCGCTGCTCCTGTTCGCCGTCGTCATGGTGGCCGGCCATGCCGCCGAGGCCGTCACCGTGCCGCTGGAGTTCATGGCCAAGGCCCGGATCGACGGTGCGCACCGCACCGATCTCGCGCGGTTGGCGGCGGGCGGTCCGACCGTCGACCGGCTGGAGAGTCCGCGCGTTCAGCAGCTCATCAGGATCGCGCGAGCCGATCCGCGCAACTGGACCGAGCGGACGCCCGGCGACGGCGCGGTCGGGCAGCTCCACTGGCTCATCGGGCTGGTCGGCGCGGCCGCGTCGTGTGGCGTGCTGGCCGGTTACGCGTGGTGGCTCGTGCCCGCGCTGCTCGTCCCCGCCGCCCTGAACGGCTTTCTCGGCAACAGGATGCATGGACGGTTCGTCGAGGCCTGGCGATCCGGAATCCCGCAAGGTGTGCACGGCGCCGCGTGGGAGGACGCCCTGGCCTCGACCGGCGAGGGCAAGGACATCCGCCTGTTCGGCCTCGAAGAATGGACCGTCGCGCAGATCAGGCGCCATCTGCGAGGGCTGTTGGAACCCGTGTGGCGTCTCGGCGCGAAGGCCTGGCGTGCGGACCTACGACGCTTCCTGTTGATCGCCGTCCCCTTGGCCGGCGTGTACGCGGCAGTGGCCGGCGGCACGGCACACGGAGACGCGACCGTCGCCGTCGAGACCGCGGTGCTGGCGACCGGCTGGTCGCTGTTCCAGGCGTTCGGACTCGGCGAGGACGCCCGCAACATGAGCGCCGCGCTGGAGACGCTGGACGCCTACGACGAGGTGAGGGAGGCGCTGCGGCGAGACGAGCCCGACGAGGCCCGTGCGTCAGCCGAGCCGACGACCGGCCGCGCCACCGTCGTCCGCTTCGACGACGTCTGTTTCACCTACCCGGGCACGAAGCGCCGGGTCATCGACCACCTCGACCTCGAGATCCGCCCGAACGAGCTGCTCGCGGTCGTCGGCCTCAACGGCGCCGGGAAGTCCACGCTGATCAAGCTCCTGTCCGGCCTCTACGAACCGACCGCCGGCCGCGTCACCGCCGACGGCGTCGACATCCGGCAGCTCGGCGCCGAGCGGTGGCGGCAGCGCATATCCGTCGTGTTCCAGGACTTCGTCCGCTATCACCTCACCGTCGCCCAGAACGTCGCGCTCGGCTGCGGCGACGTGCCGCTCGACTATGACGCCCTCGAAGCCGCCGCGCGGGACGCCGGGCTCGGCGACGTCCTCGACCGTCTCCCGGACGGCTGGGACACGCCGCTGTCCCGGACGCGGACCGGCGGCGTCGACCTGTCCGGCGGCCAGTGGCAGCAGGTGGTGCTGGCGCGGGCGCTCTACGCGGTCCGCACCGGCGCGCGACTGCTGGTACTCGACGAGCCGACCGCGCACCTCGACGTCCGCACCGAGTTCGAGGTCTTCGACCGCCTTGCGGCGCGCCGCGGCGAGACCAGCGTGGTGCTCATCTCGCACCGCCTGTCCACGGTGCGCCAGGCCGATCGCATCGTCCTGCTCGAGAACGGACGCATCGCCGAGTCAGGCACCCATGACGAGCTCGTCGCGGCCGGCGGCGCCTACGCCGCGATGTTCGCGATCCAGGCCGAGCGCTTCCAGCGCGGCTACGACGACGTGAGCGGAGCCGACGCGGACTCCGAGGAGGCGACTACTCATGGCTGACATCACGGGACCCTCGATCCCGACCACGCGCTACCCGATGTGGCGCTGGGCCGCGCTCTGGCGGGAACTGTTCGGCCTGGCCTGGCAGCGCATGCCCGGCATGGTCGTCTTCTACTTCGCGGCCAACATCGTCGTGCTCGGCGGCGTCGCGGGCACCGCACTGGCCCTGCGATGGACCATCGACGCGACGATCCACGGCGACGCGGGCTCGGCCGCCCTGGCCGCGGTGCTCGCCGCCCTCGCCTACGCCGTCAACGTCGTCCTCGCCGACCTGGTCGCGACCCCGATCCCGCTCATCGACCAGCCCGCGATCCTCGGCCTGCTCCCACGCGTCCTCAGCGACCTCGCGGCGATCGAGACCCTCGACCACCTCGAACGCAGCGACGTCCTCGACCGAGTCACGATCGTCCGCCGGTCCCCGTGGATGATCATGGCTGGGTTCTGGTCCTCGGTCGGCGCGGTCTTCGCCCTCGCGCAGCTCGGGGTGACGCTGCTGCTCCTGGGCACGGTCAGCCCCTGGCTGCTGCTCCTGCTCGCTGTCGCCGCGGTTCCGCTGTGGTGCGACCGGCGCGGCAGCCGGGCAGTGACCGAGGCCGAACTCGCCACGGCCGAGACGTTCCGCCTCCAGCAGCACCTGTTCGAGCTGTCCACCACACCCGCCGCCGGCAAGGAGATCCGCGTGGCCGGGTCCGCCGCCGAGATCGTCCGCCTGCAGGCGCAGGCCTGGCAGCAGACGATGAACGGCCGCGCCCGAGCCTCGGCGGTCGGCGCGGCCTGGAAGTTCGGCGGCTGGCTCGTGTTCACCGCCGGCTTCGCCGCCGGCCTCGCGGTCGTCGTCGACGGGACCGCCAACGGCGCCGGCACCGTCGGCGACCTCGTCATGGCGGTGACCGTCGCGGCCACCCTCCGCAACACCCTGCACGGCGCCGTCACGAGGACCGCGAGCGTCGCCCAGGTGTCTCGATTCGTCGAACCGCTGTTCTGGATGCGCGACCACCTCGCCGCGGATCGGGCCCACCGGACGGGAACCCTCGTCGCACCACCGGTTCTCACCGAGGGCATCACCTTCCACGACGTCGGACACACCTACGCCGGCACCGACCGGCGAGCCCTCGACGGCATCAGCGTGCACCTGCCCGCCGGCTCGGTCGTCGCCGTCGTCGGCGAGTACGGCTCGGGCAAGACGACGCTGGTGAAGGTGCTGGCCAAGTTCTACCGGCCCGACTCCGGTCGGGTCACCGTCGACGGGGTCGATCTCGCCGACCTCGAGACCAGGGCCTGGCGCGCCCGCATCAGCGCCGCCTTCCAGGACTTCGGCCGCTTCGCCACGACCTTCGGGCAGAACGTCGGCCTCGGCGACCTGCCGCACCTGGACGACCGCGAACGCGTGGCGGCGGCGGTGCGGGAGGCCGACGCGGACCGTGTCCTGCGCCGCCTCCCGGACGGTCACGACACTCTGCTGGGACGCGACGTGGGCGGCTTGGAGCTGTCCGAGGGCCAGTGGCAGAAAACCGCGCTGGCGCGGGCCTCGATGCGTCCCGAGCCGCTGCTGTTCATCCTCGACGAGCCGACCGCGTCCCTGGACGCGCCGAGTGAGCAGGAGATCTTCCAGCGCCACATGGCCCGCGCTCGTGAACTCGGCGCGCGGACCGGAGCGGTCAGCGTCATCGTCTCGCATCGCTTCTCGACGGTGACCGGCGCGGACCTGATCCTCGTCCTCGACAAGGGCAGGCTCGTCGAAGCCGGGCCGCACGACGAGCTCATCGCCCTCGGCGGCCGGTACGCCGACCTGTACGGCATCCAGGCCGACGCCTACGCGGCGACGAGCTGAGGGGTCATGGGACGGCGGTGCCCATATCGAAACTCGATGCTATCGTTATTCGATACTATCGACAGTCGATGTGACGTGAGGAGTCGTCGATGCCGACGAAACGGGGTCTGTTGCCGGTTCTGGCCGCCGTTACCCGGATCCTGACCTGGCTGGCCGGGCTGACCGCGCTGGTCGTCGTCATCGCAGCCGCGGGCGAGTTCGGCTGGCTGCCCACAACCACCGCCGGACCGGCCTGTGTGGACACTGGCGCCCGGTTGGCTTGCACGGATCACCCGAGCCTGATCCAGCGGCTGGCCGATGCCGGAGACCAGCTTCCGAGCCTGCTGTTCAGCCTTGGCGCGCTGTGGCTGCTGCTGCGCTTCCTGCGGACCGCGGCACAGGACGGCCCCTACGCCGGTGCGGTACCCGGCCGTCTGGCCGCATTCGGCTGGTTCACCTTGATCGGCGGTCCGGTCAGCAGCGCGCTGGAGGCCCTGGCCCGCACGAGCCTGATGGGCAGCCTGGTGCCGGACGCGGCCACGTCGAACTGGATCGACCGTTGGCTCTCGGACTTCCCGGACTGGTCCGTGGTCGCCGGCGTCGCCGCGCTGACATTCGCTCACATCCTGCGTATCGGCGTCGGTATGCGCGAGGATCTCGAAGGCACCGTCTGATGTCCATCTCCGTGCACCTGGACGAACTGCTGGCGGCGCGCGGGATGACGTTGAGCCAGCTCGCCAACGAGGTCGGCATCACCGTGGTGAACCTGTCGGTGCTCAAGAACGGCCGTGCGAAGGCCATCCGCTTCTCCACCTTGTCGCGGCTCTGCGAGGTGCTCGAATGCCAACCTGGCGACCTCCTGCGCCACCAGCCGAGTCGTGAGACGCCGCGCCGTCGTACGCGCTGAGACGCAGACGTTTGTCGCCCGGGGCACGCGGGCAACCCTCACCCAGCAGGGAGCGCCGGAGGGAAACTCGCGATGTGTCGATTGTTCGGTTTGTCGGCCGCCCCGCGGCGCGTGCGGGCCACGTTCTGGCTACTGGAAGCCCCGGACAGCCTGGCCCAGCAGAGCCGGCGCGAGCCCGACGGAACCGGACTCGGCATCTTCGCCGAGGACGGCGCCCCGGAGGTGGACAAGCAGCCGCTGGCCGCGTATCAGGACCAGCAGTTCGCCCAAGCGGCGCGGCAACGTGAGTCGACGACCTTCCTCGCGCACATCCGCTACGCCTCCACCGGCGGCGTGGATCCACGCAACACCCACCCGTTCGAGCAGCAGGGGCGGCTGTTCGCCCACAACGGCGTCATCGACGATCTCCCGGCCCTGGAGGCCGAACTCGGCGACCACCGCTGCCTGGTGGCCGGCGACACCGACTCGGAACGGTTCTTCGCCCTCATCACCAAGCACATCGACGCCAACGGCGGCGACGTCGGCGCCGCGATCGCCACCGCGGCCCGGTGGGTGGCCGACACCCTGCCCGTGTACGCCATCAACCTCATCCTGACCACCCCGACCGAGCTGTGGGCGCTGCGCTACCCCGACACGCACGACCTGTTCGTGCTCCAGCGCCCGGCCGGCGGCCCGCACGGCCGCCGACACCTGGAGCATGCCAGCGCCGCAGGGCGGATCCGCGCCCGCTCCGGCGACCTGTCCAGCCACCCCGCCGTGGTGGTGGCCAGCGAGCGGATGGACGAGGACCCGGGCTGGCAGGCCCTACGCCCTGGCGAACTGCTGCACGTCGACAGCCACCTCGCGTGCACCCGGCAGATCGTGATCGAGCGACCGCCACGCCATCCGCTGTCCCTTGCCCAGCTCAGCTCGCACGCCGCGGCGTCCCAATCGGGCACATGACCCCGCGCCGCGATGCCGCTCCCATCACCACCGGCCTGGTCGACACGAACTCCACGCCGACCCTGCTGCGGATGATCGCCACTGGCCAGCTGGACGTCGGCAGGTTCTCACCCGGGGGAGCGATGTGGGTGAACCTCGCATTCCGGGACCGCCGAACGGCAGTCCATGTCTGCTGCATTCGCTCGACATGAAATTACGGAGCCTGCCGCGCGGGAATGACGATATGGTCAACTCGATGAACGGGGCAGGTGAAGGCCGTTGTCGGAGCAACAGCCGCCGAACACGGCGGCGGCCGCCATGGAGTCCGCCCGAAGTCAATTCCACACGATGACCGGCCATGACAACTGCACGGCCACCGGAATCAAGGCGCGCCCCGAAGGCGGGTGGTCGGTCCTGTTCGACGTCGTCGAATTGGTCAGAATTCCCGCGTCGACCAGCGTGGTGGCGACCTATCGCGTCGACGTCGACGCGGACGGCGGCCTGTGCGGCTTCGAGCGGCTGCGGCGGTACACGAGAGGGGCGACCGACGGGTGACCGACGAGCTGGCGACCAGATCCGGCGGCTCCCTCGCCGACGTGCTGGAACGGGTGCTGGACAAGGGCATCGTGATCGTCGGCGACATCTCGGTGAGCGTCGTCGACGTCGAACTGCTGACGCTGCGGGTGCGCCTGTTCGTGGCGTCCGCTCAGACCGCACAGGAAATGGGCATGGACTGGTGGACCAATGATCCCTTCTTCTCACCCGGCCGTCGCCAACTCGCGGGCGAGGGCGAGCCAAAACCCTGAGACTGCGGTTTACGCGTATACCATCACCCGCTGGCCGACCGCCGTTCCGGCGGCGCCGGTTCGCGCGTTGACGTACCGGAACATCGCACTGGTCGTCGCCGATGTCGATCCGGCCGAATTCACCGATCCGGCGATGTTGCCGCTCGTGCGCCGGCACCACGGCGTGATTGTCGAATTATTCGAAGGCACCAGCGTGTTGCCGTTCCGTTTCGCCACGATGTTCACTGATGACGATGCGGCGCGCCAACTGCTCAGGGACGCTTACGACGAGGCCGTCACCGCTCTTGACGCGCTCGCCGGCCACCGCGAATGGGGCGTGCGGGTGCGGCGGCCGAAGGCGGTGCCACCGGACGGGCTCAGCGGCACCGATTACCTGGCGCTGCGCCGTCGCGAACGCAGCGGCGGCGAGCAGCTGCACGAACGACTCGCGCGCCACGCCGGTCGGAGCACGATCCGCCGGTCCACCGCGGAGTTCGGACTCGACGCCGTCTACCTCGTGCCGTTGTCCGGCGAGGACGAGTTCCTCGCCGAGGCCGACCGGATCGACGGTCCGGTCGAGATCACCGGTCCCTGGCCGCCCTACTCGTTCAGCGAGCTGCGGACGACGGCTCGATGACCGCCGACGACCTCGTCGAGGTGCTGGACCGCGTGATCACCGCCGGCGTGGTCGTCCACGGCGATGTGCTCATCTCGCTGGCCGGCGTCGACCTGATCCGGTTGGACCTGCGCGCCCTGCTGGCCGCCGTGGACACCCCGGAGGTCCGGTGACCGTCCCGCCCCGCCGGTTCGCCCTTGACGCCGGCCGCGGGCTCGGCGGCCTGGTCCTGGCCGTGCTGGACATCGTGCGCGAGCTGATCGAACGCCAGGTGCTGCGGCGGATGGAGGCCGGCACCCTCACCCCGGACGAGGTCGAACGGCTCGGCCGGGCCCTGATCGAACTGGACCGGCAGTTCCGCGAACTGCGCACGCTCTTCGACGACGGAGGTTCGGTGTGACCAGCGTGATCCAGAGCCCCGGTGGCTCCACCAGCCTGGCCGATGTGCTGAACATCGTGCTGGACAAGGGCATCGTCATCGACGCGTTCGTCCGCGTGTCGGTGATCGGCATCGAGTTGCTCACCATCGAGGCCCGTATCGTGATCGCGAGCGTCGACACCTACATCCGCTACGTCGAGGCCATGCAGCAGCTGGGCGCGCTGCCACGGCGCAGCACGCCGGCTCTGCCGGCCGCGATGGTGTCGCCGGTGGCGGTGTACCCGCAGCAGCCGGCGCCGCCGGTGGCGACCACGTGACCCTGGCGCTGTACGGGATCGTCCGCGCCGATCACCCGCTGCCCGCCGGACTGCGTGCCGTCGTCCTGGCCGATCTGGCGGTCGTGGTTTCGGACCTCGGTTCCGGCGTCGAACTCACCGCCGAGGATGCGCGGTCCCATTTGGACGTTCTGTGCGCCCTCATGGCCGACGGCCCGGTGCTGCCACTGCGCTTCGGCAGTGTCGGGCCGGACGACGACTCCGTGCGGGACAACGCGTTGCGTCCGGATCCCGAGGGACTGCGGCTGGCGCTGGACCGGCTGACCGGCCTGGTGGAGGCTCGGGTCCACCTGACCTTCGACGAGACTGCCGTGCTGGCGGCCTTGGCGGACGCCCGGCCGACGCTGACCCGTCCGGTCACCGGCTTCGAGGCGACCATCGAGCAGGGCCGGCAGATCGCCGATCAGGTCCGGGCCTGGATCGACCAGCGAGCCGGTGAGTTGCTCGCCGGGCTTGCCACGGAAACGGTGGCCCTCGGCGAGTCCGACGACGGCGGGCGCAGCTGGGCGCTCCTGGTGCGCGCGAACCAACTCGACCGGATCACCACGGCCGTCGAGGCGCTGCCCGACACCGTCACCGCCAGGGTGCTTGCCCCGCTGCCGCCCTACAACTTCCTGTCTCTGCGGCCAAAACCGGCCTCGCGGTGGGGGTTCGGCTGAAGCACGGGCGGCGTGTCCTGCCGGTCAGGTTGATCATCCACGCCGGTGCCGGCGTCGACACCATCCCTGGCAGCGGTCGGGAGCCCCGACGCGGCGACGACAGGCGTTGGACGCTGCGCCGGCGGTGAAGTAGCCTCTCGCGGAGTGAAGACTTGCACAGATTGGTAATTGTTGATTTTATGAAGGGTGGGTGTGCTCGGTCCTCCGGTGACAGGGACAGGGGAGGATCACGTCATGACGACGAGGGCGGGGTGGTCGGCGTGAGCAGGCCGCTGTACCAGCTGAAGGCCGAGTTCTTCAAGACGTTGGGGCATCCGGCGCGGATCCGGGTGCTGGAGCTGCTTAGCCGGCGTGAGCACGCTGTCGCCGAGATGTTGCCCGAGGTCGGCATCGAGGCCGCGAATCTGTCGCAGCAGCTGGCGGTGCTGCGCCGGGCCGGCTTGGTGATCACCCGCAAGGAAGGCTCGAACGTCTACTATTCGCTGACCAGCCCGCAGGTGGCCGAGCTGCTCGCGGTCGCCCGGTCGATCCTGACCGGAGTGCTGTCGGGCCAGATCGAGCTGCTGGAAGACCTCCGCACCCCCGTGCCCGGACCGGCGCCGGAGTCACACGCACCGGGCGGCTGAGCCGGGCACCTCCGGCGCACTTCGTCCACGCCCGCGGTGTGGCCGCACCGGGCAATCTCCTGTGCCGGTAACGATCTGAGCGGGAGAGAAGCATCACAGGCTCGTGTCACAGGGTTGCGATAGTCTGCAATTGCGCAGAACCTGATGCCGCTGGGTGGGCGGCCGTGGGAGGGCGGATCCGATGGGTGAGTTCGTCGCGACGTTGCGCGGCCGCGTCCAGGACGTCCAACGCGATATCCGCCAGGCCGGGCGGGACGCGGATGGCTATCACGAGCAGTTGCACTCGGGTCGGCTGCTCGATCTGCTGGCGGTCGCCCGCCGGCACGACGTCGATGTCACCGGGTGGGTGGATCCGGACATTCTTGTCACACTGCCCGAAGGGAACGGGTGACTGCGATGGGGCGGCCGCTGCGACTGGCTGTCATCGGGGATGCCGACAGCGATCTGCCTGGCGAGATCCCCGATCTGGAGATCGTGACGGCCTCGGCCGAACTGTTGTCCATGCCTCGTCCGCCCGCCGTCGATGCCGTCTATCTGTGCGGGGTGGACCAGATCCGGGCCCGGCGGTTGAAGGCGGAGTTCCTGGCGACGGCGGAGGTTCCGTGTCTGACCCGTGAGGAGATGACCGCCGTCGGACTCGCCAGCCGGGTGCTGGTGTTGCTGGCCAGGACCGGTCGCTCGCCGGCGACGGCACGGGTGGTCATCGTCGAGTCCACGGCGATTCCGACGATGTGCCCCTTGCTGCTGGCGATCGGGGTGGGCGACATCGTGTCCTGGGAGCCGACCGACGCCCTGAGCTATCCGCTGCGTCGGATCACCCATCGCTCCGACGCGGTCATTGATCCGCTGGGCGGCGGTGTGCCGGTCGTCCTGCCCACCACCGAGGAGGGGCAGCCGCCGTTGATCGCCGCCGACGACCCGGCGCACCCCTTGCTGGCGTTACCCGGTCTGGTGCGGGCACTGCACGACAAGTCCGCCACTCGGGCCGACTTCGACACTCTGCGGGCCTGCGCCTACGCGTTGGCGGCCTGCACCGGTTCGGCCGGATGGTTGCCGGATCTGGACAATCCGGCATTGACGCCCACGGTCTTCGCGACGGCGAGTCGCGCCCTGGCCGGAGACCGCCCCGATCGCTGAGGGCCGCGCTCGGCGATGACCTTCGCGCCGGCTTTGGGGAACTTCGCCGCGTAGGCGGGCCTCGAACGTCATAGTCCACATCGGACAGTTCGTGCCCGCCGAACCCGCGCTGCGCGGCCTTTCGGGAGTTCAGGCGGACATCGACAGTTCCGCTGAGGACGAAAGTGCTGTCACGCCGGGGGAAACGCGTTCGTCGTATATCCACTGTGGACTATCGTTTCCGATGTATGTCTGCCCGACATCGTCGTAGGCCGGATGAGCACAAACGGCGGCTGACAGCTCCCGGTGACGCTGTTAGACCGGTGGTCATGTCCCGCAGAAACCATCGACATGTCCTGATCGCCGCCACCGTGGCCACGGTGATGGGCGGTGCCGTCGCCACGGCGGCACCCGCTCATGCCCTTGGCGGTCCCATCCAGACCTTCACCGCCACCTCGACCACGTTGACCGCCGTGAACGAGATCTCCTACTGGCCGTTGGGGCCGACTGTGCTGTTCCCCGTGTCGATCTCCCGGTTGGTCAACGGTGTCGAGCAGGTTGTGGCCAGCGGCAAGGGTTTTGTGCAGTACACGTGCAACGGCACCGCGGTGAACACCTACACCGCTGTAGGCAAGGAACTCACGGTGCCCTGCGGTTGACCCGAGCCGGCCGAGGGTGTGCCGCCCGCCATGGCTTGAGCCATGGGGGCGACCACTGCGGCGAACGAGGGAGGACCGAGCGCCTTCCTTCTAGTCGATGGTGGCGCCGGGGGCGACGAAGACGATCTTTCCGTTGATCGGGGCGGTGGCGACGTCGGCGTGCACCTGCGCCAGCCCGGCCAGCGGCACCCGCCGGGTCGCCCCGAGGTGCAGCTTGCCAGCGTCAAGCAGGGTCACCAGCTGGGCGAGCTGTTCGGCGTCGGGCCGGAAGAAGAGATTGACTCCCCGTACGCCGCGGGCCTCGTCGGACGCGGCGGGCATCCACACGGTGGTGTTGACCAGCACGCCGCCGTCCCGGATCACGGCGGACAGGGCGGCCATCTGCTCCGGGGCGATCGGGGCGAAGTTGAGCACGATGTCGACCGGCTCGGACAGCTGCGGGATCCCGGGGCCGTGGATCTCGTCGGCGCCGGCCGTCTTGGCCTGCTCGGAGCTGCGCGGGCCGGTCGTGGCGATCACGTACGCGCCGGCGTTCTTGGCCAGCTGCACCGCGTAGCCGCCGACGACGCCGCCCGCGCCGTTGATCAGCACTCGCCGGCCGGTGGTCAGTTTCGCGTGGTCGAACAGCGCCTGCCACGCGGTGAGCCCGACCAGCGGTAGTCCGGCGGCGTCCACCAGTGGGACGCTCGTGGGGGCTGCCGCCAGGATCCGGACCGGGGCGATGACGTACTCGGCGGCCGCGCCGGTGCTGGTCAGGGGCAGGGCGCCGATCACCCGGTCACCGATGTCGAAGCTGGTCACGCCCTCGCCGAGCGCGTCGACCGTGCCCGCGAGGTCGATGCCGGGGGTGTGCGGCAGCTGGAGCGGGATGGGGCCCTGCATGACACCGGCGCGGATGTTGCCTTCGACCGGGTTGAACGACGTCGCCGCCACCCGGATCCGGACCTCGCCGACACCGGGGACCGGCTGGTCCACGTCTTCGTAGCGCAGGACCTCGGGGTCGCCGTACTCGTGGAAACGCACTGCCTTCATGACGAGCCTCTTCTCTCTGAATCCGTTGTGCTTCGAGCTCGAAGCATGTTTGGGCGATGGCATGCTTCGCTTTCGAAGCGGGTTCGGTGTGGCCGGTGACAGCCGTCTTCGACAGGGTTACCGCCGGTCGGCAGAACTCTTCTTGCTGCTCGCGGCGGCCAGAGCATGCAGCTTCGCGTGGCTGGCGGAGCCGGGGACAGCCATGAAGACCAGCAGCGCCTGGCGCTGCGCCGGACAGGCCAGCAGATGGCGGTACAAAGCCACCCTGCCCAGTGCGAGATGCCAATAGCACCTCGGGCGGCGCCGAACGGGGACGCCCACCTCGACCAGGTAGCGTTCACGCGCCGACGGGTCGCTCAACCAGCGATCCACCAGAAAACGCGACGATCCGCCGGTCCGCGTGTAGTCGCCGAACAGGGCGATCGCCGGACCGGTCTGCAGCAACACCTCGCCGAACCGGGAGAACACCGTCGCGGGGTACTCCGGCAGGCGCTCGACGATGAGCTCCAGGATCGGGCTGGCCCGGTGACCGGGCCGGCCGGGGATCGCCTCGTCATGGCGTTGCCGGAGAAAGTGCGCCAGTGTTTCCCGATCCACGTCGCTCACCGCCTTCCCGGTTCGACCACTCAAGCGTGGCGCGGAACGGGAGGCGGATGAACGTTCTCGTCATCCACGGTATGACAGAGCATGGATAACAACTTCAGACTCGGCTCATGCCTCGCCATCGGTCACGGTGATCAGCCGCCGGAGCTTCGCCTCACTCGGCGATCCGGGTTCGGCCATGAAGACCAGCAGCTCCTGGCCCTCGTCGGGTTCCACCAGCCGCCGGCTGTACAACTCCAGCTCGCCCAGTTCCGGGTGCCGGTAGCGTTTGAGATCGTGGTGATGGGTGACGTCCACCTCGTGCCGCCGCCAGACCTCGGCGAACTCGGGGCTGACCGCCAGCAGCGCGTCGACGATCTCCCCGGCGGTGCCCGCCGGATCGGTCGTGTACGCCGCCCGCAGGTCCACGGTGAAGACCCGGGCGCGTACGTCATGGTCCTCGGGCGGGTAGATGGCCCGCTGGGCCGGGTCGGTGAACCAGCGATAGACCAGGTAGCGCGACAGACCCTCGAAACGGGTGTAGTCACCGAACAGCGCCACCGCCGCCGGGGTCTGCAGCAACGCCTCGCCGAACCGGGAGAACACGATCGCGGGCGTGTCCGAGAGCCGCTCCGCGATGGTCCTGATGGCCAGACCGACCCGGTCGTCCGGAAGGGCACGCCGCGGAGCCGCGTGCCCGGCGAGGGCGAACAGGTGTTCCCGCTCGCTCGGGCTGAGCCGCAGGGCCCCGGCCACGGCGGCCAGGATCTGCTCGGACGGCATCGGGCCGCGCTTCTGCTCAAGCCGGCTGTAGTAGTCGGCCGACATGCCGGCCAACACCGCGACCTCCTCGCGCCGCAGCCCACCGGTACGACGCCGGGCGCCCCGCGGCAGCCCCACCTCCTCCGGCTGCAGTGCTTCCCGGCGAGCCCGGAGAAAGTCCGCCAGCAACGCGCGGTCCATCGCTCTTCCCTGCCTTAGTCGGTCTGGTTGCGCCGGGCGCGAGGCTTGGCGGAGCGGGGTGGAGCGGCGCGCATGTGGTCACGGATCCGGCCCAGAACGACGTTGAGGGCGGTGACGTCGTCACCGGTCAAGGGCTCGAACAACAGGCGCCGTACGCGGTCGACATGCCCTGGGAGCACCCGGGCGACCAGGCCGCGGCCGAGTTTGGTGACCGCCACCATGACACTGCGCTCGTCGTCCGGCGACGGCGAACGGGTGATCAGGCCGCGTTTGTCCAGCAAGCCCGCCTGATAGGTCAGCCCGCTGCGGCTGTACACGACACCGTCGGCCAGATCGGTCATCCGCAGCTTGCCCCCGGGCGCGTCGACGAGCCGGGCGAGGACCTGAAACTGCACATGGCTGAGGTCGCCGTCGATGCGCAGGTGCTCGTCCACCGCGTACTGGAGAAGGCTGCCGACCTCCACCAGAGCGAAGTACGCGCCAAGTTGCTCGGCGCTCAGGCCTGGCGCCGGTTCACTCATCCCGCGATCGTACATGCTTTGAATTCGAAGTTATCGACCGGAAAGGGTTCGATCCGTCCCTGGTTCGGCCCGGAGTGCGGCGGTGGAAGCTCAGGCGGGCAGGAACGCGTGTGCCGCATACGCGTCTTCCTGCTGGCCGAACCGTTTTGCGACTTCGTGTTCCTCAGCAGGCGTCCAATGTGAGCTGAGCGCGGTGGAAGTCGAAGTGCTGCGTCGGGAAGTGGTACACGTCGGCCAGCGTCATCACATCGCGGAAGAACGGGTCCCACCGCGTCGGGTAGTGCATGCTCCTCGCCAGCGTCGCCTCGGACTCGCTGTCGAGCCGGCGATGCAGTGCCGCGATGACGCCGTCGAACAGGCGGAGCAGAATTCGACGCGGCAGCACGGTCCCCGCCAGCCACGCCCCGGCGCAGTTCACCACGTCGAACGGCACTGTGACCGCGTTGAGCACCCGTGCGCAGGCTCGCCCGGCCGGCTCCGGAAGCCGGCTGAACAGCACGACGAGGTTCCGCAGCGCGCGGATGATCAGGTAGCCGAGCAGCATATGGAACAACAGCTGCTTGTTCGACCACCGCGTCCCCGCCGACCGACGACGCAGATCGTCGTCGGAGGCGCCGCCCAGCAGCTCGTGAAACGCCGTCCGCGCTCCATCGAATTCGCTGTGCACCGCCTGCCGGTCCATGCCGGCAGTGTGCGCCTCGCCAGCTGAGCCGGCACTCAGCTGATCACGCGCTCGAACCTGCCGACGCCGGTCCTGAGCGTGCCAGCCGTCGGACACATCTCCTCGCCCGAATCCGGGCGACGGGGGACAGCTGCCGGACGATCACACGGAGTGCCGGCGTCGCCGGCGTGGATGGGGCGGACGGGCACAGAATCGAGGCATGGCAAGGCACGGCGTGCTCATCACCGGCGGCTCCACCGGCATCGGTCGGGCGCTGGTCCGTCGCTTCGCACTCGGCGGTCACCGGGTGTGGTTCACCTACCGCTCGAACCGCGCGGCGGCGGAGGCACTCGTGGCCGAGCTGGGCGGCGCGCGGACGCGAGCGTTCGAGTTCGACCAGGGGGACTGGGAGAGCCATCGGCGGCTGCATGAGCAGCTGCCCGAACCGGTCGACATCCTGATCAACAACGCGGCGGTCGGGTCGAAGACGGTGCAGCGCTATGTCGAGGGCTCGCCGGAGGAGTGCGACGCGGCGTTCCTTCAGGTGAACAGCGTCGGGCCGCTGTGGCTGGCGCGGGCGGTGCTGCCGAGCATGCTCGACCGCGGCCACGGCAAGATCGTCAACGTGGCGAGTGTCGGCGGCGGGGTCGCCACCTTCCCCGACTTCCACATCGCCGACGGCATGAGCAAGGCGGCGCTGGTGTACCTCACGAAGCACCTGGCCGCCGAGCTGACCCACGAGCCGGTGGACGTGTTCGCGGTCTGCCCGGGCGCGGTGCGAACCCCGATGCTGCAAGCGAGTCTGCTCGACGGGCTGGCCGGCGCCGAACTGGACGACCTCGTCCTCCGGCTGCCGGGCCGGCGGCTGATCAGCCCGGAGGAGGTCGCCGAGCTGATCTGGTGGCTGTGCCGGGAAGAGGCCTCGCTGCTGCACGGCGCGGTGCTCGACGCGTCGCTCGGACTCGGAGTGCACCCGGGGCTGCTCACCGGCCCCGGCGCCGCGATGGGCCACGCCAGCAGCACGACCGCGAGGAGCGTGGCCTGATGGTGTCCCGGCGCGCCGCTGCGCTGACCGCCCACGCTCCGGCCATCGCGGCCGCCCACCTGCGGGTCGAACAGGATCCCTATGACCCACAACATAATCCGGCCGGCTTCCTGAATCTCGGCACGGCGGAGAACCGGCTGGTATGGGACCTGTTGTCGCCCAAGCTCGCCGCAGCGCGGGAAATCTGCCCTCGGGAGGTGCGATACGGCCCACTGCACGGATCGGTGCGGCTTCGCACCGCGACCGCTCAGCTGCTGTCCGGGACCTGGCGAACACCGGTGGACCCGAACCAGCTGGTCGTGGTGAGCGGCGCGAGTGCTGCGCTGGACGTCATCGCGAGCGTCCTGTGTGACCCGGACGAGGCGATCGTCGTTCCCGCGCCCTATTACAGCGCGCTCGATGTGCTGCTCACGGGTCGGTCGGGAGCCCGGTTGACACCAGCGCTGTTGTCTCCCGCGAGCGGCTTCGCCCTGGACGCCTCGGCGATCGAACGGGCGATCGTGCAGGCTCGTAAGGACGGCGTCACCGTGCGGGCGGTCGCGATCACCTCGCCGTGCAACCCGACCGGGAACGTCCATCCTGTGGCGGCGCTCAGGGAGGTGTTGGCGGTCGCGGAGCGCCACGACGTGGATGTCATCGCCGACGAGATCTACGCCAACTCCGTGTTCGGCGCCCGGCCGTTCGTCAGCGTGCTGGATCCACTGGTACGAGAGGGAAGCCGGGCCCGGCTGCACGTGATCTGGGGATTTGCCAAGGACTTCGGGCTGTCCGGTCTCAAGGTGGGCGTGTTGCACACCGAGCATCCGGAGGTCCTCGCGGCGGCGACCGCACTGGCCTACTTCGCCCCGGTCTCCACCCACACGCAGGCGTTGCTCGCCGGCCTGCTCGATGACCAGGACTGGGTCGCCGGCTTCCTCAAGGAGAATCAGTCCCGGCTCGCCGACTCCTACGACCACGCCGCCGGCTGCCTCGCCGACCGCGGCATCCCCCATGTGCGGCCGGGGGCCGGCTTCACGATCTGGGCCGACCTCGGCCGGCGGCTGCCGGAACACCAGCTGTGGCAACGAATGCTGGACGAGGCCAGGGTGAACCTCATCCCCGGCGCGGCGTTCGGCGGCCCGGAGCCCGGCTGGTTCCGACTGTGCCACACCACGGACCCGGGCCACGTCCGGGAAGCGCTGCGCCGCATCGGCGAGCTGTCGTGACCGGCCCGATGGACCGATGGCACGACCTGGCCGGCGTGCGCACCGGCGTCCGACGGGTCTTCCACGAGGAGGCGGAGGCGGGCAGGGTCTTCTTCCCGGAACGCCTGGTGCCCTACCTGTCCCACGAGGCCGTGCGTGAGCTGCCCGACGAGCGGCGGCAGGAACTGACGGTGCGCCATCTCTACCAGTTCCTGCTGTCCACCGCGCACCTGGAGACCCGTGTCGTCAATCGTGGGGCCGAGCTCATCGCCAACGGCCGCAGCGGGATCGAGCTGCCGCCCGCCAGCCGGCTGGCCGCGTTCAAGGTGTACTGCGACGAGGGCTATCACGCCCTGTACAGCTTGGACCTCGCCGACCAGATCGGTGCCGTGACCCGGGTGGCCGTGCCGGGCTGGGACTACGGCGGGTTCGTCGGCCAGCTCGCCGACGCCGCCGCCATGACCCTGCCCGACCATCCGCGGCTGGCCGTTCTGCTGCAGGTGGTCGTGTTCGAGACGCTGATCACCGCCGTGCTGCACGAGATTCCGAACGACGACACGGTGGTCGGCGCGGTCCGGGAGACCGTTCGCGACCACGCGTTGGACGAGGGGCGGCACCACCGCTACTTCACCGGGTTCTTCCACGAGCTCTGGCGCCAGCTGGACGAGCCGATCCGGGCTCGTGTGGCGTTCGCGCTGCCTGCGTTGATCCGTGGCTGCCTGCTCTGGGACGTGGAACCGGTTCGCTCGTCACTCCGGTTGGCGGGCCTGGACGACTCCACGGCGACCGCCGTCGTCCGCGACTGCTACGGCGGCGACGCCGGCGACGAGCGGATCAGAGCTATCTGCCGGGCCAGCCTCCGCATGTGCGAGTCGGCCGGCGTGTTCGCCGTGCCCGGTGCGGTCGAGCAGTTCGCCGCGCACGGTCTGATCGACGGGAGTGCACCCTGATGCCTGTCTACGGCTCCTATCTCCAGCTGCCCGCGTTGTTGGAGAACCAATGCCCACACGCCGGTCCCGACGCGCACGACGAGCTCATGTTCATCACCGTGCACCAGGTTTTCGAGCTGTTGTTCAAGCAGTTGCTGCTCGAACTGGGCGACGCGCGGGACCGGATGCTCGGCGGCGAGAGCTACCTGCCCCGCAAACGGCTGGAGCGCGCCGTGGTCATCCAGCGGGCGCTGCTGGCCCAGTTCGACGTGCTGGACACCATGGAGCCGCAGGACTTCGCTGTCTTCCGCGGCGCGCTCGGCGCCGGCAACGGCGGTCAGTCCGCCCAGTTCTGGGAGCTCGCGCTGCTGTCCGGCTCACGGGACGACACCTATCTCGACCGGCCGTGGTACACCGAGCAGGAACGCTCACGGCTTCGCCGGCGGTTCGAGGAACCCTCGCTGTGGGACGGTTTCCTGGCCCTGCTCACCGAGGCCGGCTTCGAGGTGGCGACGACGTCGCACCGGGCGGCCGCCTGCCGCCGGCTCGCCGCGCGCACCGATCAGCACCGTCAGCTCTGGGACCTCGCCGAGTCCCTCATCGCCCACGACCAGGCGTGGGCGTCCTGGCAGGGCCGGCACCTGCTCACCGTCCAGCGCCAGATCGGCCGCAGGCGCGGCACCGGCGGCACTGCCGGCGCCGCCCACCTCAAGTCCCATCTGGACGACCGGTTCTACCCCGAGTTGTGGGAACTACGCGCGTCGCTGTGAACGCCACAGGTCTGGCGGACGCGGAGTCCGGCGTGGGAACCGGACTTCGCGTCAGATGGTCGGGGCGGAAGGAGCACTTGACCGGCAGGTAGGAGTGTGACGGGTGCTCATGTCCTGCACTCCGGCGTTGTGCTCGCGGTTGAACGGCGTGACCGTGCCCGGGCAGCCGGCCTTGACGGCGTCGGCGGGATCGTTGAACCAGAACCCGACGTGGAAGGTGTGCATCGAGCGAACGGGTTGCTCGCGGCGTCCTGGCCGGGGTGCACTACCGGCGCGGCGGTGGTGTTCGGTTCCACGGCGAATGTTTCGACGGTGAAGCGACCGATCACGGTGACCGACCCGGTGCCGTCGCTATTGGACTGGAGGTCGCTCCGGTACCAAGGAAGCCGAACGGTGCTCGTGAGGAGTAGAGCTTCGATCCAGCGTAGGCGCCGCCTGGCAAGCCCACCGCCGCGACCTTTTTGAGGGCGGCCAGGCCGAGTTGCTTCGCTGTCGACGAGGTCTGGTGGAACAGTGAGCGGATGACCACGGCGCCACCGCTGCGCGGGCGTCGGCCAGCATAGCCTCGACCAGCCGTAGTTTGGCGGCGTCGTCGGAAGCACGCTTGCGGACGATCGCCGCGAGGTGACGTTCTTCTGCGGATAGGCCGACAGCGTCCGGGTTGACCGCACAGGTAACAGCTCCGCTTGCGCGGGGAGACATGATTCCGGAACAGTCGGGCAATCTCAACAGATACCGAGCTGCGCTGGCGCGGTGCCGGTGTGGGCGCAGCTCGTAACGATGTGGATCGAATTGGCGATGCCCAGCTCAGCCCGATACTGCGAGTGCCGGAGGTAGCCATGACGGCTGTCGTCGTGATCATTATGATCGCGGTCTTCGCGATCGGCATCGCATACCAGGTCTCGGTATCGAATGCGAAGAAGGCCGCTGGGGTGATCGCCAGCTTCGCCAACCTGAACCTGACCGAGACCGAGCTGATCGAGGGACTGGGAGACGCCGCACGCCGCCACTCGCTCGCGGGCCTCACGGCCCGGGTCGAGGACTCGGGCACCTTGAATCGGCGGATCACCGCGACACGGCTCGCGGTGATGGGCCCGTTCGCGCTGGCGGCAAAGAAGAAACAGGACGATCGAGAGGTCTACCTCACCGTCGAGGGCCCGGACGTGGCGATCTTGCGGACGGTGCAGATGAAAAACAAGCCGACTGCTGGCACAGACGCCCGGGAGTTCGCGGCCCGGTTGAACCTGCGAAGCCGGCAGCTGGCGAGCGGCTGCGGGAGCGGCGACGAGAGCGCAGCGTCCTGACACTGCATCGGGACCGGACTCGTAGCGGCAGGGGCACATGGCGATCGGCCTGGACCCGGGCCGGTTCGTCAACGCCGTCCTGACCTTTCGACGAAGACCCACGCGCCCGTCGGCCAAGGCTCAGGCTCGGCAGACACGAACGACTGAACCGCCGTGATCGCCGGTTGGTTCGCATGCCGTCTACGGGGTTGTTCGGCCCGGTCGGCCGTTCCGCCGACTCTGCGCGAACTTCGCGGTGTTGGTCGATTATGGGACGACCGAACATGGGCCGGTCCGGTGAATCGTCGCTATCCTCCTGATCATCGGCGGAAGGGGACGCGGCGGTGGCGGATGTCGAGCCGTTCGGTGTGGTCGTGCTGATTGTCTCGCTGGCCGCGTTGGCCGCGGTGTTCTCCAACCGGATCAGCGCGTGGCTGCGGATCCCGGCGCCGGTGATCTTCCTGGTGTGCGCGGCGGCGGCCTCGGACCTGGTGCCGTCGTTGGGTGGGCTGTCGACGACCTCGGTGCAGCGGATCGTGACCGTGGCGCTCGCGGTGGTGCTGTTCGACGGTGGCATGCACATCGGCTGGAAACGCTTCCGTTCCGCCGCCGGCTCGGTGGTGTGGACCGGCGTGGCCGGCACCTTCGTGACCGCCGCGGCCATCGCGGTGGCGGCGCACGTGGTGTGCGGCTTCGACTGGCAGATCGCGCTGGTGATCGGCACTGCGCTGTCGCCGACCGATCCGGCGGTCGTGTTCTCCGTGCTCGGCCGGCGGGAGATCACCGGCCGTACCGGTGTCATCCTCGAGGGCGAGTCCGGCGCGAACGACCCGGTGGGCATCGCGCTGATGGTCAGCCTGCTCGCCGCCGGCTCCGGCGGCGGCATCGACTTCGGCGGTGTCGCGGTCGACTTCCTGCTGCAGATGGTGATCGGCGGCGCGGTCGGGTTCTTCGGCGGCAAGCTGCTGGTGATCGTGATGCGGCACGTGCAGCTGCCCAACGAGGGCCTGTACGCATTGCGGACGTTGGCGATGGCGTTGGCGCTGTACGGGATCGCCACCGTCGCGCATGGTTCCGGGTTTCTGGCGGTGTTCGTCGCCGGCATCCTGGTCGGCGACGAACGCGCACCGTACAAGGCGGAGATCAAACGGTTCCACGCCTCACTGGCGAGCATCGCCGAGATCGTGGCTTTCGTCGTGCTCGGCCTGACCGTGAACCTGGGCAGCCTGGCCGACGGCGGAGCCTGGCTGATCGGGCTCGTGCTGGCCGTGCTGCTGGCGTTCGTGATCCGGCCGTTGTTCGTCGGGCTGGTGCTGTGGCCGGTCCGCCTTCGCTTCGGGGAACGGGTGTTCGTGTTGTTCTCCGGGCTCAAGGGCGCCGTGCCGATCCTGCTCGGCACGTTCGTCCTCGGCGCGGGCTTGGGCGACACCACTCTGATCTACGACGTCATCTTCGTGGTGGTCGCGTTTTCTGTGTTGGTACAGGGCAGCTTGGTGCCGACGGTAGCGCGCTGGTGCGGTGTGCCGATGCGCGAGGTGGAGCTGACGCCGTGGGGCCTGGGGGTGCGGTTTCGGGAACGGCCCGAGGGGCTGCGGCGGTTGCGGGTGGCGTCGGGAGCCGCCGCCGACGGGCGGGCGATCGAGGATCTCGATATCGGCGAAACGGTGTGGATCAGCATGGTCATCCGGGACGCGCAGCCGCTGCACGTGCGGCCGTCCACCGTGATCCAGGCCGGCGACGAGGTTCTGGTGCTCGTCGACCCCGAGCAGTCCCGCGATCCCGGCCCGGTGTTCACCGTGCCGCTGAACGGCTGACCCCACGGAAGGCAGTGGCTCCGACGGATGCCCCGGCGCCGTGAGACGCCGGGGCGGTGTCGGGCCCGTTGTCAGCAGACCGTGGCGACCACGGTTCCGGTGCCCGGGTGGCCTGGATCAGGCTGGTACCCCGGATCGGTCTTCACGACGACGACGTGCACGGTGTCGCCGGTGATGGTCGCCCCGGACTTGGTGACGTGGTCGGCCACGACCACGGCCATGTAGGCCGGAAGCGCGCCGGCGGGCGGCGGCGTGCTGTTGCCGGGGTCGGTGCTCCACGAGATTCCACAGCCCGGTGCGGGCGGAGTGTCCTCGAAGCCCTTGAAGCTGGCCGGTGCGCCGCCGCCGCTGAGAACGTTGACGCGGGCCCACTGCGCGCCCCAGAACGTCACCGATCCGCTTGCGCTGCGGTCACCGACCACAAAGGACCCACCATGGCTGTAGGCGTACACCAAGGCGTGCTGGGCGTTGTCGGAAGGCAGGTCGGCGTCGTCACCGGGGAAGCTGTCGGTGACCGGCTGCGGACCGAGGCCGACGGTGACCGGGTTGATCGAGCAGGCCGCGGTTCCGGCGGCGTCGGTGACGGCGGAGCAGCTCTGCGCGGTGCTGCCCGAGCCGAGGGTCATGGTGACGTTCTTGCCCGGCAACGGCGCGCCGTTGCCGGCGTCGGTCAGGGTCGAGGACAACGCGGCCACGCCGCCTTCGGCGAAGGGTTGCAGCGCGGTGGTGGAGGTGATCGCCGTGGGTCGCTTCTGCCACACGACGTTCACCGTGTTCGACGGGATCGGGCCGACGGCGTTGGTGACGGTGGCCTGAACGGTGTCGGTGCCGGTGGTCGCGCTGGTGTAGGTGAACGAAGCGTTGCCGTTGGCGTCGGTGACCGCGGGCCCCGAGCCGGTCGTGCCGGTGTTGGGTCCGGACTGCACGGCGAAGTCGACCGTCGCCCCGGTCAGCGGCGTGCCGCAGGCGGACAACGTGGCCGTCACCGAAGCCGTCTGGCCGACGGTGTGAGTCTGCGTGGCCGGCGCGAGCGCCAGCTGGGCCCCGGTTGCGCAGGGCGGCGACCCGATCGACACCCACTGGGCCGATTCGTTGCCGGCGGGGATGCCCGGCCGGCCGCAGTCGGCGCCGTCGACACCGCCGGTATTGAGGACCTGTCCGGTGTCGGGGTAGGTCGTAACGACGCCGTTCACGCTCACGGTGACCTGGGGGACGACGCCGGACTGGGTGCAGTTTCCCGCCCAGTCGGCGCCGTTGGGGCCGATGTCGGAGGTGTCGAACAGCGATGGTCCGGTGGTGACGCCGGGGGTGCAGCCGTCGCCGCCGCCGGTGGCCGTGGGACCGAGGACGAGCTGGCCGCCGAACGGCAGGGCGACGTTGTGCGGCCAGAGGTCGAAGGTGCACGGTCCAAAGGAGACGGTGATGTAGTCGACGTTCTCGGTCGCCGCCGTGGCGTTGGCGATGCGGATGGCGCCGCCGTCGAGCGAGGCGCTGCCCGGCAGGCCCTCGTCGACCACGCCGGCGGCGGTGTCGAACGGCGTCGGGAAGTTCCGCGGCAGCGGGCGAAGCGTGTCGGCGTAACCGACGAAGACGGTGTATCCCGGTGCGGAGTCGGCCGATGCGGGGCCGGCTGCGAACAGGCCGGCCACCCAGCAATCCGGCGATGGCCGCCATCGAGGTGAGCCGTCGACGCGTCGTCGACGGATTGGATCTTCGGGTGTGCCCATGA
>NZ_KK037166.1:615766-622651 GCF_000568255.1 Kutzneria sp. 744 | reverse complement strand
GACGGGGCCGAAAGACCCCGCAGGTTCGGGTCCGCCGCCCGCGGCCCGCGACGGGGCCGATCCGCGACTGTGGTTGCTGAATCGAGAGCAGCGACCACGGGAGCATCGATGATCACCGCAGGCTCGATCGAGCAGCAGCCGACGACACGATGGGCACAGCGCCTGGACGCCTGGTGGCGCGCGGCCAACTACCTGTCCGTCGGCCAGATCTACCTGCTCGACAACCCGCTGCTGCGGGTACCGTTGCAGCCCAGGCACGTCAAGCCGCGCCTGCTCGGGCACTGGGGGACCGTGCCCGGTCTGACCCTGACCTACGCCCACCTCTCGCGCATGATCATGCTGCACGGGCTGGACCTGATGCTGGTGACCGGCCCCGGCCACGGCGCGGCCGGCCTGAACGCGGCGGCCTGGCTGGAGGGCACGTATTCCGAGTGCTACCCGGAGATCGCGCAGGACGAGGAGGGCATGCGCCGGCTGTTCCGGCAGTTCTCCTTCCCCGGCGGCGTGCCCAGCCATGCCTCGGCGCACCTGCCCGGTTCCATCCACGAGGGTGGCGAGCTCGGTTACTCGCTGGCTCACGCCACCGGCGCGGCGCTGGACAACCCCGGCCTGATCGCGGCCTGCGTGATCGGCGACGGCGAGGCCGAGACCGGCCCGCTGGCCACCAGTTGGCACGCGACGTCTTTCCTGTCACCGAAACGGGACGGCGCGGTGCTGCCGATCCTGCACCTCAACGGCTACAAGATCGCCAACCCGACGCTGCTGTCCCGGATGCCGCGGCACGAGCTGAACTCGCTGCTGATCGGGCACGGCTGGCGGCCGATCGAGGTCGCGGGCAGCGACCCGGCCGAGGTGCACGAGAGCTACGCCGACGCGTTGGACACGTGCGTCAACGACATCCGGGAGATCCAGAACTCCGCCCGCAGCGGGTACGGCCGCCGCGACCGGCAGTGGCCGATGATCGTGCTGCGCACGCCCAAGGGCTGGACCGGGCCGCACGAGATCGACGGCAAGCAGGTGGAGGGCAGCTGGCGCTCGCACCAGGTGCCGTTCGCCGCCGTTCGCGAGGACGCGCACCACCTCGCGTGCCTTGAGCAGTGGATGCAGTCCTACCGGCCGGAGGAGTTGTTCGAGCAGGACGGCTCCCCGGTGCCGATGGTGCGCGATCACCGTCCACTCGGGACGAACCGGATCAGCGCCAAACCCCTTGCGCACGGCCAGGTCCAGCGTGACCTCCGACTTCCGGATCCGACTAGCCATGCGGTGGAGGTGCCGTCGCCCGGCGCCGTGACCGGTGAGTCGACCCGCCAGCTGGGCAAGTACCTGCGCGACGCCGTCGAGCTGAATCCCGACAACCTGTTGCTGTTCGCCCCGGACGAGCACGCGTCCAATCGGCTGGACGCCGTCTTCGAGGTGACCGGACGTCGTTGGCAGCTGGCGACGGAGGCGGGCGACGACCACCTCGACCCGGAGGGCCGGGTGCTGGAGGTGCTGTCCGAGCACCTGTGCCAGGGCTGGCTGGAGGGTTACCTGCTGACCGGCCGGCACGGCCTGCTGTCCAGCTACGAGGCGTTCGCGCACGTGGTGGACTCGATGGTCGCGCAGCACGCGAAGTGGCTGCACACCGCGGCGCAGATTCCTTGGCGGCGGCCGATTCCGAGCCTGAACTACCTGCTGACCTCGCACGTGTGGCGGCAGGACCACAACGGTTCCTCGCACCAGGATCCCGGCTTCGTCGACCACGTGCTGAACAAGCGGCCCGAGGTCGTCCGGGTCTACCTGCCGCCGGACGCCAACACCCTGCTCGCCGTCGCCGACCACTGCATGCGCAGCCACGGCCTGATCAACGTGATCGTCTCCGGCAAGCAGCCGGCGTTGCAGTACCTGACCGCCGAGCAGGCGGCCGCGCACTGCGAGCAGGGGCTGGGTGTGTGGGAGTGGGCCAGCACCGATCTCGACGGCGACACCGACGTGGTGATGGCGTGCGCCGGCGACGTGCCGACGCAGGAGACGCTGGCCGCGGTCGAGGTGTTGCGGGAGTTCGTGCCGGATCTGCGGATCCGCGTCGTGAACGTGGTCGACCTGGCCCGGCTGGCCTCGCCCGAACAGCATCCGCACGGCATCGACGACAAGGCGTACCGGGAGATCTTCACCGGCGCGCCGGTGATCTTCGCCTACCACGGCTACCCGTGGCTGATCCACCGGTTGACCTATCGCCGGCCCGGACACGACGACATGCACGTCCACGGCTTCCACGAGAACGGCACCACCACGACCCCGTTCGACATGTGCGTGCTGAACGAGCTCGACCGCTACCACCTCGCGCTGGCCGCGCTGGAGCGGGTTCCTCGCGTCGCCGGTCGGCTCGGGCACGTGCGGCAGCAGCTGCTGGACCGGCTCGCCGTGCACCACGACCACATCCGGCGCACCGGTGAGGACCTGCCGGAGATCCGCGAGTGGAGGTGGACGCCATGAGCAGGATCCTGACCGTCAACCCGGGATCGTCCAGCCTGAAGGTGTCCGTTGTGGACGGCGGTGCGTCGATCGGCGAGTGGTCCGTCCAGAACTGGGACGGCCTGCCCGATCCGGCGGCGATGGAGGCCGTGGGTCCGGTGGACGCCATCGCGCTGCGGTTCGTGCACGGCGGTGACCGGCCGGGTCCGGTGGTGCTGACCGAGGCCGAGGAGGTGGGCCTGCAGGCCCTCGCCCCGCTGGCCCCGATCCACCAGCCGCGATCCCTGCTGCTCGGACGGGCGTTGCGGACCTGGTGGCCGGACACTCCGCTGGTCGCCTGCTTCGACACCAGCTTCCACACCGGCCTGCCGCCGGCGGCGTCGACCTATCCGATCCCGATGGAGTGGACCCGGAAGTTCGGCGTGCGGCGGTACGGCTTCCACGGTCTGTCGTGCGCCAACGCGCTGCGCACGACGGCGGAGACGCTGGGGCGGCACCTCGAGGACGTGGCGATGATCTGCTGCCACCTCGGCTCCGGCGTCTCCGTGACAGCGATCGACGGCGGCCGCAGCGTCGACACGTCGATGGGCTTCACACCGCTGGACGGGGTCGCGATGGCGACCCGGCCCGGCGCGCTCGATCCCGGCCTGCTGCTGTACCTGGCGCGGGAAGTTCCGTTGGAGACACTGGACGTCGCCCTGAACCACCACTGTGGACTGGCCGGCATGTCCGGCACCAACGGTGACCTCCGCGAGGTGCTCGCCGCCCGCGCGCAGGGTTGCCCCGACGCGGACCTGGCCGTCCGGGTCTACCTGCACCGGCTGCGTCGGGAGATCGCGGCCGCACGAACTTCCTTGCCACGACTGGACGCGCTGGTCCTCACCGGCGGTGTCGCGGAGCACCAGCCCGGCCTGCTCGACGAGCTGGCCGCGGGACTGGAGTTCCTCGGCGTCGCGCCGACCGTGACGCCGGCCCGCGAGGACCTGGAGATGGCAAGGCAGACCGAGGAAACACTGAACTGAGGAGGAGAACCATGTCCGTCAAGGAGCGTCCTGCCGCCAGTCCGTCGCCCGGCGTGGGTGACCGGCCGGCCGGCGCCGACCAGTGGTTCGCGGTGCTGCGCATCGCGACCGGCCTGATCTTCGTGTGGGCCTTCGTGGACAAGCTGTTCGGGTTCGGCTATGCGACGCCGGCCGCCAAGTCCTGGCTGAGCGGCGGCTCGCCGACCAAGGGCTTCCTGGGCAACGTCGAGGTCGGCCCGTTCCAGTCCATGTTCCACGCCTGGGCCGGCGCCCCGTGGGCCGACTGGCTGTTCATGCTGGCCCTGCTCGGCATCGGCGCCGCCGTCACGCTCGGCGTGGCGATGCGCCTGTCCGCCGTCGCGGGCACCGTCCTGCTGGTCATGATGTGGGCCGCCGAGTGGCCGCTGGCCACCCTGACCGCCGCAGGCAAGCCGAGTGGCTCGACCAACCCGCTCATCGACTACCACATCATCTTCGCCCTGGTGCTGATCGTCGCCGCGTTGTTCGGCGCCGGCCGGACGTGGGGCCTGGGCCGGCAGTGGGAGAAGCTCGCCGTCGTGCGGGCCAACCCGTGGCTGCGCTGACCACCGACCGAGAACCACCTGTGTGACCAGGGCCTGTGCTCTGGTCACACAGTCATGTCCACAGAGGGGCAACGACATGTTCGATGCTGCGGGCCTGGAGATCCTCACTCGCGCCGAGTGCCTGGTGCTGTTGCGGACCGTGCCGCTCGGTCGGATCGTGTTCACCGATCAGGCCATGCCGGCGGTGCTGCCGGTGAACTTCTCGGTGTGGGACGGATCCCTGCTCATCCGGACCGGCGCCGGCAGCAAGCTCGTCGCCGCCACCCGCAACGCCGTCGTGGCGTTCGAGGTGGACGACATCGACCCCGACACCGGCAAGGGCTGGAGCGTGGTCGTGGTCGGCCGCTCCGGCGTGGTCGACCATCCCGCCGAGCTCGCGGAGGCCGAACAGACGGCGCCGCAGACCTGGGTGGGCGGTCGTGACCGCCTGATCCGGATCGCCATCGGCTCGATCAGCGGCCGCCGGATCAGCGAGGTTCTGCCGGGTTGAGTGGCCACCGGCCGCCACGGACGAGGCTGGCGAGCTCGTCGGCGTCACCGATGAGAAATCCTCCGCCGTGTCGTCAGTTCTGGTAACCCTCGCACCGGTGGAAGGATTGACGACCATGACCGATGCCAGACCGCTGGGCGCCGATGAGGCCACGTTCATCGCGGCGGCCCGCTCGGGTGACACGGCGCGGTTCGCACTCATCACGGAGCGCCACCGGCGTGAGCTGCAGGTGCACTGCTACCGGATGCTCGCGAACTACGATGACGCCCAGGACATGACGCAGGAGACGTTCCTGCGAGCGTGGCACAAGCGGGAGTCGTTCAAGGGCGACGCCACGCTGCGGACCTGGCTGTACCGGATTGCGACGAACGCCTGCCTCGACTTCCTGGACAAGCGCAACGACCGGACACCCGTGCCGTCCGGGCTGTGCGACCCTGGCTCCGAATTGCCGTACCTACAGCCCTACCCCGACCGGATGCTCCCCGAGGACCCGCAGGAAACGGCGGTGGCGCGGGAGACCATCGAGCTGGCGTTCATCGTCGCCGTCCAGCACCTGCCGCCGCGGCAGCGGGCGGTGCTCATCCTGCGCGACGTGGTCGGCTGGCCGGCGTCGAAGGCCGCCGATGCCCTTGAGCTGACCGTCGCATCGGTGACCAGCGCGCTGCAGCGGGCGCGCGTGACGATGCGCGAGCAACTGCCCGAGCACCGGCTGGACTGGCGCAGCCCCGCCACACACGAGCTGTCGGCCGATGAGCGCGGCGTGGTGAAGTCCTACATCGACGCCCACGAGCGCAACGACCTCGGCGGGCTGATGTCCCTGCTGCGCGACGACCTCCGCTTCGCGATGCTGCCCGATCCGGGCACCGTGATCGTGGGGGCCAAGGACTCGGTGGACGGCTGGGTCTCTGGTGGGCTCTTCCAACCCGGCTACGACGACTGGCGCTGTATCACCACGACGGTCAATCGCATGCCGGCCGCCGCGCTGTACCTGCGCACCCCCGACCACCCGGCGTACCGTCTGTTGAACATCGCGGTCCTGCACATCGCCGACGGGAAGATCGCCGAGCTCACCGGATTCGACGCCACCGACAAACCATGGCTGGGCCTGCCTCCGACGCTGTGACCACAAGGGGCCGGCGTTGCCGACATGGCGTCTTCACGCCCGTCGGCAACGCCGACCGGAGCCGAGCCGCCGGCCTGCGCTCATCGCCTCGTCTCGTATCGGGCCAGGACCACACCGCCGGGAAACGTCCGCGTCTCCACCAGGTTCAGGTTCGTCCAACTGTCCAGCGCGGTGAAGAACGGCGTGCCGGCGCCCACCAGAACCGGGTGGGTGACGACCGCGTACTCGTCGATCAGCCCGGCCCGCATGGCCGCCCCGGCGAGCGTCGAGCCGCCGATGGTCATCGGGCCGCTGTCCTCGGCCCTGAGCCGGGTGATCTCGGCGACCGCGTCGCCGGTGACCAGGCGGGTGTTCCAGTCGACCTTGTCGATCGTCGAGGAGAACACCACTTTCGGCGTGTCCCGCCAGTTCCGCGCGAACGCGATCTGCGCCGGCGTGGCGTCGGGCTGCTGGTCGCCGGTCGGCCAGTAGGAGCTCATCGCCTCCCACAGCTTGCGTCCGTACAGCGACAGGTCGCTGGCCCGCTCGTGGTCGAGCCACCACTGGAACAGCTCGTCGCTCGGCGGCCCGCTCCAGCCGATGTCGTCGCCGGGCGCGGCGATGTAGCCGTCCAGGGTCACGTTCATGCCGAAGATCAATTTCCGCATCGTGCCAGCCTCCCGTGAGTCGACCTCACACGTACAGACGGGCGCGATGCGGAAACCTCATCGGTGCTCGATCGACGTCCGCGGGCGCCTGCGACCCGTGGCGGGATGGATCTGGTCGGGTGGAGCGCGACCAGGCGCCCACCTCAGACCCTGAGTGCGCGAAGCGTGGCATCCCTCTGCTCGACCGGGCGGAGCAGGATTCGGGCGTCGGCGGCGACGCAGCCGGTCTCGTACGCGATGAGCGGGTTGATGTCCATCTCGGCGACCTCGGGCACCAGCTCGGCCAGGCGGCCGACCCGCATGACGGCGGCGGCCACGGCGTCCACGTCGACGCCGGCCAGGGCCTGCGGGGCGGGCAGGCCGCGCAGCAGGTCGTGGCTGTCGATGTCGGTCACCGGCACCAGGCAGCTGACGCGCTTGTCGATGACGTCGGTGTCGGTGCCGCCGAGACCGAACACGACCAGCGGCCCGAACGCGGCGTCGCCGACCACGCCGACCAGGAACTCCCGGCCGGCGGTGGCCATGGGTTGCACGAGAAAGCCCTCCAGGTCGTCGCCGAAGCGGG
>NZ_KK037166.1:613132-615461 GCF_000568255.1 Kutzneria sp. 744 | reverse complement strand
CCGTGGCGGTCAGCTCGGACAGCGTGTCCACGGCGATGACGCCGGCCTGCCGGAACAGCGCGTCGCGCGTGACGGCCGGGGTGGCGCTCGCGGCGGTGTGTGAGGCGGCGGCGCGGCGGGCGACCTCGCTGGTGCCGGTCCGCAGCGCGACGACGGGCTTGATCCGGCCGAGCCGCCGGGCCAGGCGGACGAACTTGCGGGGGTTGCCGAACGACTCCAGGTACAGCACCGCGACCCGCGTGGCCTCGTCGAATTCCCACCACCGCAGCATGTCGTTGCCGCTGACGTCGTACTTGTCGCCGGTCGAGACCATTGTCGACACTCCGAGGCCGGCCGCGGACAGCTGGTCGACCAGGGCGATGCCGGCCCCGCCGGACTGCGTGACCACGCCGATGTCGCCGGCTCGGGCCGGCCGGTCGGAGAACGAGGCGTCCAGGCGGATCGCCGGATCGGTGTTGACGACGCCGAGGCAGTTCGGCCCCACCATGCGGAAACCGCCGTTGTGGACGGTGTCCAGCACCGCGCCGTGCAGCTTCTCGTCGCCGGTGATGCCGGCAGTGATCACCACGACCGCCGGGACCTTCCGTGTCGCGCAGTCGGCGAGCACGAGGGGAACCGAGCCGGCCGGCACCGCGACCACGGCCAGGTCGGGCACCACCGGCAACTCCAGCACGGACGAGTAGCTGGGGACGCCGTCGATCTTGGCGGCGTGCGGGTTCACGGCCATGAGCCGACCGGTGAAGCCGCTGTCGACCAGCCGTCCGAGCACGGCGTGGCCGACCGTGCCGGCCGTGCGACCGGCGCCGACGACCGCGATGCTGCGCGGGCGGAGCAGCCGGGTCAGGCTGGCGATGTCGGCGCGGACCTCGCGGTCCGTCACGCTGTCCAGGTAGTGGTAGTCCGTGGTGAGCGGCAGCACCACCCGGATCTCCGGGCCTGCGCCGGCGACCTCGCACGGCAGCCCGAGGTCATGGAACACGCGGAGCATGCCGGCGTTCTCCGCCAACACATCCGCGACGAACCGGCGGACGCCGTGCTCGCGGGCCAACGACGCCAGGTGCTCCAGCAGCAGCGTGCCGACGCCGTGCGCCTGCTGTCGGTGATCGACGGCGAGCGCCACCTCCGCCTCGGCCGGATCGGCCACGACCTCGTAGGTGGCGACGCCGACCAGCGCACCGTCGACGTAGGCGCCGAGCGTGGCGTGCCGGACATCCTCAGCCGTGAGGTGCTCGGCGAAGGCGTTCAGGCGCGGCGGCCGCAGCGTGAAGAAGCGCAGGTAGGTGTCGCGCTCCGGCAACGCCTGGTGCAGCAGCCGGACGGCGCCGCTGTCCGCCGGCGTGAGGCGGCGGACGAGCGCCACCTGCCCGTCCGCCAACAGTGCACGCACGCCGCTCATCGCACCGACTCCCGACTGCGCACCCGCGCCTCGGCGACGCCAGGCACGGACTCGGCGATGACCTGCGCGACGTGCCGGTCGGTCGCGTCGTCGAAGTCGTCCACGATCTCGACCACGCCGTCGTGCACGGTGACCGCCCAGCGGTTCGTGCCGCCGTATCCGGCGAGGCGCGACTTCACGGCGATGAGCACCGTGCCGTCGTCCGTGGCGATGGCGCGCAGCAGGTCCCGGCGGGTGACGATGCCGACCACTCCGCGGCCGCTGTCCACCACGGGCACCGCACGCACGTGGTCGTCCAACATGATCCGCGCGATCGCCGAGGCATCGGTGCCCGGTGCGACGGCCACGGCCGGCGTGCTCATCAGCTCGGCGATGGTCTGCGCGGGATGCGCGTCGACATCCTCGTCCCGCCAGATGCGGGTGCGGGCGTCGACCGGGATGCGGTCGCGCAGCACGTCCGCCTCGGTGACCAGGCCCGCCAGGTGTCCGTTGTCGTCGACCACGGGGGCCGAGGTGAAGCCGTGCTCGGCCAGCAGCGCGGCGACCTCCTTGACCGGCTGGTCCGGGCGGACCGTGACCACCGGGCTGCTCATGACGTCCAGTGCCCTCATCGTCAGCTCCTCGCCGTGTCCAGTGCCGACGCCGCGAGCGCGACGTCGAGTGAGGTGTCGGGGCCGGCGATGACGACCGGGCAGGCCGCCTCGCGCAGCACCTTGCGGTAGATCCGGCCGCCGAGGCCGTGCTCGCGGTAGCCGATGACGACCATCGACGCGAACTGCGAGTGCCACGCCAGCGCCTCTGCCGGCGCGCAGGTCAACGTGTGCACCTGCACGGCCATCGCCGGGTAGCGGGCGGCGAACAGGGCGACGAGGTCGAACACGGAGTCGCGGTGCTCGGTGCTCGTCGCGCGGGGCTGGCAGTGCACGACCCGGA
>NZ_KK037166.1:584627-612881 GCF_000568255.1 Kutzneria sp. 744 | reverse complement strand
CCGGTCCTGCGGCTCGTTCGCCGGGCCGGCCGAGCGGGCCGGCACACCGTCGTGGTGCTTGCCCTGGTGCCCGGTCCAGTGCTCCAGCTCGGCGCGAAACGCCACGTCGGCCAGCTGGACCTGGTGGGCGCGGGTGACCAGTGCGTGCAGGCGGGCCCGCTGGGTGGGTTCGGTGATCGGGTGCAGCCACGAGCGCTCGGCCTGCGCGGCGTGCACGAGCTGGTTCAGCTGAACCGGCGTCACGCGGTCGGTCAGGAACGGCTTGCGGTTGGTGTGCCGCGCCGGGATCGCGCGGCGCAGGTCCATGATGTGGTCGCTGGGCGTGACATGGCCGCCGCGGCGGACGACGGCGAGCGTCTTCGTGCCATGGGGCAGCAGCGTCACGAGCGGGCGAATACCCAGCGCCTCCAACGCGATGCGGAGGTTGGCCAAGGCCGCTCCGCACGACAGCCGCAGCTCCTTGTCGTCCGGGTCGGTGGCCGGCAGCCGGCGCGCCAGGTCGGCGTGCAGCTCGATCCGGTCGGGCAGCACCCGGAACCGCCACGGCTGGCTGTTGTGCACCGAAGGCGCCATCGTCGCCGCGCCGAGCACGGCGGCCACCTCGTCCGGGCTGAGCCCGAGGCTGGCGGGAACTGGACTGGTCATGGCTCAACGGTGCGCGTCGGCGCCCTTGCGCAGACACGGCCCAAAGTCATGCCGGACCAGGGCCCTCGACCACGAAACGGCCGGGCCCCTTGGACGTGACCCGGCGGCGTGGCAGGCTTCCGGTTGTCGACGGAGATCAACGGGAGCATCGCGATGTCAGAGCCCGACAGTCCGCGGATGCTGGGCAGCCTGCGGCTGGACGAACTGCTGGCCGAGGTCCAGGAGCGGCTCGCCGAGATCGTCAACACCCGCGACCGCGTGCAGAGCCTGCTGGACGCCGTGCTCGCCGTCGGCTCCGGCATCGAGCTGGACTCCACGCTGAACCGGATCGTGCAGGCCGCGGCCGACCTCGTCGAGGCCCGCTACGGGGCGCTCGGTGTGCTGGCCAACACCGGCGACGGCCTGTCCGAGTTCGTCTACCTGGGCATCGACGCCGAGCAGCGCAAGATCATGGGACACCTGCCGGAGGGACGGGGCCTGCTCGGTCTGCTCATCCACGACCCCAAGCCGATCCGCCTGGCCGACCTGGCCTCGCACCCGGCGTCGGTGGGCTTCCCGCCCAACCACCCCCCGATGCACAGCTTCCTCGGCGCGCCCGTCCTCGTGCGTGACGAGGTGTTCGGCAACCTCTACATGACCGAGAAGCGTGGCGGTGGCGAGTTCACCGCCGACGACGAGGTCGTGCTGCGGGCCCTGGCCGCGGCCGCCGGCGTCGCGATCGAGAACGCCCGCCTGTTCGAACGGTCCCAGCAGCGGCAGCGGTGGTTGGAGGCGACCTCCGAGATCCGTGCCGAGCTGCTCGGCGGGGCCACTGTGGACGATGCTCTAAGCCTGGTTGTGTTGCGGGCCATGGAATTGACCGATTCCACGTGTGCGATGGTGCTGCTCGCCAACGGCGACGACACCCTGACAGTTCGCGGCGTCGTCGGCGCCTGCGCGGAACAGCTGGAAGGCACCACGCTGCCCGACGGCCGTCGGCTGCTGGACAACGCCCCACGGCTCATCACCGACCTCGCGCAGGAGCTCGACGGCCGCCTCCCCGGGAACGTCCTCGGTCCAGGCCTCGTCGTCGAGTTCCGCACCTCCGACGGCAGCACCGGCGCGCTGGTCACCGCCCGGGACAAGGACGGCGTCGACTACCGGCCCGACGACGTCCCCCTCGTCACCTCCTTCGCCGACCAGGCCGCGCTGGCGCTGGAGCTGGCCGAGAAGCAGCGCACCAAGGGCATGCTCGACCTGCTGGCCGACCGCGAGCGGATCGCCCGCGACCTGCACGACCACGTCATCCAGCGGCTGTTCGCCACCGGTCTGAGCCTGCAGGGCACCCTCCGCATGATCGTCGACCCCGAGGCGCGCAAACGGGTCCAGAACTCCGTCGGCCAGCTCGACCAGACCGTCATGGAGATCCGCACCTCCATCTTCGACCTCCACACCGCCGACGAGGTCTCCAGCCTGCGCCGTACCCTCCTGGACGTCGTCTCCGAGCTCACCAACGGCACCGACGTCTCCCCGTCCGTGCGCATGTCCGGCGCCGTCGACACCCTCGTCCCGCCCGACGTCGCCCCCCACGCTGAGGCCGCCCTCCGCGAGGGCCTGTCCAACGCCCTCCGTCACGCCCGCGCCAAGCACATCGTCGTCACCATCGAAGCCGCCCACGACCTCATAGTCGACGTCCTCGACGACGGCGTCGGCGTCCCGGCCACCGTGGCCCGCAGCGGCCTGGCCAACATCGAGAACCGGGCCTCCACCTTCGGCGGCACCCTCACCGTCACCCCCGGCCCCGACACCGGCACCCGCTACACCTGGACGGTGCCCATCCGGCCGACCAGTTAGGGGACAGGGTTGGCGCTGCCGGAGATCATTCTGCCGAGTGGCGGATGACCTGCACCTCTACAGTTGCGGTGAGGTGGCGGTGGCCGATACGCCGGCGAGTGTTTGACCTTTTTCGCCCTCCAGGACGGCTTTGTTGTCGATCTCCCAGGTGGCTCCGGATTTACCGGCTGTCACCTGCTTTTTCTCTACGAATTCCATGCCTGGTGTCGAGGCGAATTGTCCTGGCACGTAGACGGCGACCTGCTCGTCGGTTTGCCACTTTTCGATGGTCACGCAGTGATCCCTCTTGTGAGTGGCGAGGCAGGGTGGGTCAGGAACCCCGCTTGTCCTTCAGCTCGGTCGCCAGCACGGCGGCCTGGGTGCGGCGCTGCATGCCGAGCTTGGCCAGCAGGTGGGAGACGTAGTTCTTGACGGTCTTCTCGGCCAGGAACATCCGTTCGGCGATCTGGCGGTTGGTGAGGCCCTCGCCGATGTGTTCGAGGACGACGCGCTCCTGGTCGGAGAGGACGGCCAGGGGGTCGGTGCGCTGCTCCTGGTCGCGGCGCAGGCGGGCGAGCAGGGCAGACGTGGTGTGGGTGTCGAGCAGGGACTGGCCGGCGGCGACGGTGCGGATGGCGTTGACGAGGTCGCTGCCGAGGACCTGCTTGAGCAGGAAGCCGGCGGCGCCGGCCATGATGGCGTCGAACAGGGCGTCGTCTGTCGGAGAACGACGTGAGCATGAGGCACTGCAACGACGGCATGGAGGAGCGGAGCTCGCGGCAGAGCTCGACGCCGTTGCCGTCAGGGAGCCGGACGTCCAGCACGGCCACCTGGGGCTGTGCGGCGGGCACGCGGACGAGGGCCTCGGCGACGGTGCCGGCCTCGCCGATGACCTTGAGGTCCGTCTCGCCTTCGAGCAGGTCGGAAATACCGCGCCGAACGATCTCGTGGTCGTCCACGAGGAACACGCCGATGGTCATGCCGCCACCTCCGAGTAGAGCCTTCCACGTTCCTGCCCGCTGGTCACGCGACACCCGGATCCACATCGTCGGCCTCGTGCTCGACGGCGCCGGCGACGCCGACGACACCGGGCAGCGCCCAGGCGATGCGGATGGCGGCGATGGCCTGGCTGCGCCGGGCGACGCGTCCGCCGAGCGTGACGACGCCCTCGGCGACGGTGGCGGTGACGCCCTCGGGCACGGCCCTGAGCACACGGTCGCGGATGACCTCGTCGGAGACCAGGAACAGGCGCAGCACATCGGCCCGGGACAGCACGCCGGCCAGCCGCCCGTCGCCCTCGACGACGAACAGCCGGCGGACGTCGGCCCGGCCGAGCTTGCTGGCGGCGTCCTCGACGGTGGCGTCGGCGCCGATGGTGATCACGGGCGAGGTCATCAGCCGGGCGGCCGTGCCGGCGTGGGCCTTGCGGCTGCGCACGGGGCGGGTGGTGGTCAGCAGCTGGGAGAGCCCGCCGCGCATCTCCTCCTTGCGGATCAGGTCGGCCTCGGACACCACGCCGGTGACCCGGCCGGCGCCGTCGATCACCGGCACCGCGCTGATCCGGTACTCGGCCAGCGTGGAGACGATCTCCTTGAACGGGGTCTCGGGCGTCACGGCGATGACCGGGGTGGTCATCACCGATCGCACAGTGGGGTAACTCATCGCTGGCCTCCAACTCGGCATGGCCCCAGCACACCGCACGCGCGGCCCTGCGGGACAGTGCCATCGCGCCCGGTCCCCAGGGGACCTGTGGCCCTGGTTGCCGCGAAGCCGCCGGCGCGAGCCTCGAAAGCATGACCGTGACGGTGAGTTCGACCCCGGCTGGACTGTCCACCCGGGAGGCACAGCGCCGCCTGCAGCAGTACGGCCCGAACGCGTTGCCGCAGCGGTCGACCCGCCGGTGGTGGCGCGAGCTGGTCAAGCAGTTCACGCATCCGCTGGCGTTGCTGCTGTGGATGGCGGCGGCCCTGTCGGCGGTGTCGGGCTCGACGGAACTGGCCATCGCCATCCTGGTCGTGATCGTCCTGAACGCGCTGCTGGCGTTCGTGCAGGAGCAGCAGGCCGAACACGCTGTCGAGGCGCTCGGACGGTATCTGCCGCAGCACGCCTGGGTACTGCGCGACGGGCACCGCCAGCAGGTGCTGGCCGTCGACCTGGTGCCCGACGACGTGCTGTTGATCGAGGAGGGCGACCGGGTCTCGGCCGATGCGCAGCTGGTCGAAGGCGTGGTGGAGGTGGACAACTCGGCGCTGACCGGCGAGTCGGCGCCGGTGGTGCGGGACGCGTCCTTGGAGGACGACACCGAGCATCCGCTGGACTCGCCGGTGCGGGTGTTCAGCGGGACCGTGTGCACTGAGGGCTCGGCCAAGGCCGTGGCGGTCGGCACCGGTGCGCACACCGAAATCGGGCGCATCGCGGCGTTGTCGCAGAGCGTGCGGGTCGACCAGAGCCCGTTGGAACGCCAAGTGCGCCGGGTGGCGTGGCTGATCGCCATCGTCGCCGTCGGTGTCGGCGTGGCGTTCCTGCCGCTGGGGCTGGCTGCCGGCTTGTCGTTGGCGGCGGCGCTGTTGTTCGCGATCGGGTTGCTGGTGGCCAACGTGCCGGAGGGCCTGCTGCCGACGATCACGTTGGCGCTGGCCGTGGGCGTGCGGTCGATGGCGCGCCGCGGAGCGGTGGTCAAGCGGCTGTCCGCAGTGGAGACGCTCGGGTCGACAACGGTCATCTGCACCGACAAGACCGGCACCCTGACGGCCAACTCCATGCACGTCGTCGAGGCGCGTCCCGCGTCGCCGGCGCTGGCCGAGGCGTTGCTGAGGTGTAGCACGGCGGACGACACGACCGGCGATCCCACCGAAGTGGCGCTGGTGCGCTACGCCCGGGAAGCGGGCGTCACGACCGGATTCGATGTGCGGGACCGAGAACGGTTGGGGCTCAACCGGTTCGATCCCAGACGGAAGATGATGTCCACGGTGGATGCCAACGGCATCCACGTGAAGGGCGCGCCGGAGGCGGTGCTGGCCCGGTGTGTCGGCGACGTCTCCGCGCTGCGCCGGGACGCCGAGGAGCTGGAGGGCCGCGGCCTGCGCGTGCTGGCAGTGGCCACGAAGCCGTTGTGCGGCAAGACCATGCCCGCGCCGCAGGACGCGGAGTCGGGACTCACGGCGATCGGCGTGGTCGGGCTGCTCGACCCGCCGCGGCCGGAAGTGGCCGCCGCGGTGGAGGCCGTGCACACCGCCGGCATCAAGGTGCACGTCGTCACCGGCGACAACGGCCACACCGCCGCCGAGATCGCCCGCCAGGTCGGCATCGACGCCGATCGCGTGGTCGAAGGCGCGGTGGTCGACCGGATGCCCGAGGACGAGTTGGACCGCCTGCTGGCCGGCGAGGGCGAGATCGTGTTCGCCCGCTCCACCCCGGAGACCAAGCTGCGCATCGCGGACGCGTTGCGGCACCAGGGCGAGATCGTGGCGATGACCGGCGACGGCGTGAACGACGCGCCGGCTCTGCGCCGCGCGGACATCGGCGTGGCGATGGGCGCCGCCGGCACCGACGTGGCCCGCGAGGCCGCGACCCTGGTGCTCACCGACGACAACTTCGCCACCATCGCCGCCGGCATCGAGGAAGGCCGGCGCGTGTTCGACAACGTGCGCAAGTTCATCCTCTACATCTTCGCCCACGCCATCCCGGAAGTCGTGCCGTTCCTGGTGTTCGCGCTCGCCGGTGGTGCGATCCCGTTGCCCCTGACGGTGTTGCAGATCCTCGCGATCGACCTCGGCACGGAGACGCTGCCCGCGCTGGCGCTGGGCCGCGAGCCGGCCGAACCCGGCCTGATGACGCGGAATCCGCGCGGGCGCGGCGAAGGCGTCATCACCAAGCGGCTGCTGTGGCGGGCGTGGGGCGTGATGGGCTCGGTGTCGGCGGTGCTGGCGCTGCTGGCGTTCTTCGCCGTGCTGCTGGCCGGCGGCTGGCATCCCGGCGACCATGTCGGCGTCGGTTCGCCGCTGCACCAGGTGTACATGCAGGCGACGACCGCGACCTTCGTCGGCATCGTCGCCTGCCAGCTGGGCACCGCCTTCGCCGCCCGCACCGAATGGGCGTCACTGCGGGCGATCGGCCTGACCACCAACCGGCTTCTGTTGGCCGGCATCGCCTTCGAGCTCGCATTCACCGCGGCGCTGGTGTACGTCCCGCCGCTGCAAGAGGTGTTCGGCACGGCGGCCCTGCCGCCGTGGGTGCTGCTGATGATGCTGCCCTTCCCGGTTGTCGTGTGGGGCGTGGACGAACTCAACCGGTGGCGTCGGCGCCGCCGGTCCGGACAAGTGAGGAAGCCATGATCGTTGTGGGAGTGGACGGCACCGAGGTGTCGCAGAAGGCGCTGGCATGGGCCGTGCGCGAGGGCGAGGTTCGGCACACGTCGGTGCACGTGGTGCACGCGTGGCGCTTCGACCCGATGACGGATCTGCTGCCCGGTCAGCAGATCAAGGAGGACTCGACCGCGCTGCTGGAGCGCGAGGTCGCCGTCGTCACCGGACGGCCGCGTTCGGACGACATCAGCTACTCCAGCGTGCAGGGCGACGCCGCGCGGGTGCTGCACGAGGTCAGCGAGGGCGCGGACATGCTCGTGCTGGGCAGCCACCGGCGTGGCCCGGTCGGGGAGCTGCTGCTCGGCTCGGTCAGCCGGGAATGCGTGCGGCACGCCACCTGCCCGGTCGTCGTCGTGCCCTCGGGCGACAGCGATTGACGATCCGTCGTCAGCACTGCTGCGGGAACAGGAAAGTCGTGGCGACTTCGGTGCTCCCGTCCGGCAACTGCCATCGTTTCTCGTCGGGGTACATGGACTTGTCGTGGGCGCGGTCGGCGTTGTAGTCCAGCTGTAACTCATTGTTCGCGGCGTCGTCGGCGGTGGCGAGCAGGAACCGATATGTGCGAGCACCGGAATCGGTGTTCGCGGGTATCGTCGACCGGAAGGTGGCCGAGGCGGTGGCCTTCGCGAAGAACAACGCGTGGGGGCCGCCCGCCGGGTCCGGATAGCGTTCGAGGACGACCCACAGGTGCTGGTCGCCGGCTTGCTGGTCGCTTCCGGAGACGACGTAGTCGGTGCTGCAGCCGCCCGGCCGGTCGAATGCCACGGTGATGGTCGGCGGCTGCGCGGCGGCGCCGTTGGTTGTGCGCGTCGGCGCCGGAGGCGCCGTGGCCGGCGGAGTTCGCGGCTTGGTGGTGATCTCCGGCGGTGTCGCGGGTGGCGGCGCCGGTTGCGACGACGGCGTTGTGATCGGGCCGGTTGTCGGGCTGGGCATGGTTGACGAGCCGGTCGCCGTCGTGGCTGGTCGGTCGGTCGAGCGGGCGAGCACGCCCAGCGCGCCGCCGCCCACCGCGGCGGTGACGACCAGGGCAACCACCAATGCGGCGAGCACCAGGCCGGGCCTGCGGCGTTCCCACCACAACACGAAGAGAACGACCAACGCGGCACAGAAGCCCAGCGCGACGATCGCGGCGATCAGCGCGACGGTGCCGTCGCCGCCGGTGAAGATCTGAGAGATTTGTTGCCCCGCGGCAATTGCGCCGAGCACCGTCGCCAGGCTCGCGAGAATCGGCACAATGCGGGACTTCGCCGTGCTGGGCGGTCGACCCGGCGGCTTTCTCGGGGCGGAATCAGGCGGCTGCGGTGTGGGCGGCACAGCGGCAAGTTCGCAAGGGATGAATGCGCCGTTACCGGCTCTCACCCGTTCGTCCGCCGAACGAGCAGGTGACGATCGCCGTTTCAGGGCCGAAAGTCCTGGCCAGGTCGGGACCTCGGCCGTGGCCTACGGCCCTGGGGCCGACCAGCGCCTCCCGCGACGCTGAATGCGACGAAGAACCAGCGGACACGGCGGGAGAGTGGTGACGATGGAGCCGGTGCTGCGGCTCGCCCGGCAGATTGGATTCGGGCGCAACGACCTGCGCCGCCCGGTGGACCGGGTCGACGGGTTCGTGGTCGGGCTGGGTGTCCTGGCCGGCGTGGTGATCGTGATCGTCGGCGTGCTGCTCGGACTCCAGTTCGCCGAGCGGGAGTCGGACGTCGCGGCCCAACAGCAGGCCACCAGGACCGAGACGGCCGCGGTGTTGTTGACCGACGCGAACGCCTCGCAGACCGCGCTTGCCCGGTGGACCACCGCCGGCGAGGCGCACACGGGCATGATCGACGTCTTCTACCGCGAACACGCCGGGGCGTCCGCGACGATCTGGACGGACGCCGCCGGCACGGTCGTGAGCCGCCCGATCGGCGCGCTGGACATCGTGCTGCTGGTCGGCGTGACGCTGGCCGGTGGTTTCACCGTCGCCTTTCTGCTGTTGCGAGGCCTGCTCCACCTGGTCCGGCTGCCGATCAAGTCGTGGAGCGCTAGGGCCTGGGACGAGGACTGGGCGCGGACCGCGCCGCGCTGGAAGCAGTGGCGGTGAATGGCCATGCGTGGACGTGACGGAGACCCCTGGCTGCTCGCGCTGGCCGGACTGGACGCGTTGATCGCCCTGCTCGCCGTGTGGGGCGGAGTCGAGCTCGCCGTCGGAGCGGCCGCCTTTCAGCTGCCGGTCGAGTGGATCGCGCCGCTGGGACTGCACAGCTGGCTGTGGCCCGGGATCGCGCTGATCGTCGTGATCGGCGGCTCGATGGCCGTCGCCGCGGTAGTCAGTTGGAACGGCACACAGCGGGCCGCCGAGACCTCGGTCGCGGCCGGCGCGATCCTGGTCGCCTGGCTGTTGTTCCAGTACGTCCTGTTCGGACTTCAGGCGCCGGTCCAGATCATCACGGCGATCCTGGCCGCGGGGGTGCTGGCCATCGGGCTCGGTGCCGCGATGAGGTCCGACCATGGCTGACACGGCACGGACTCTGATGCGTGCGGTGCCGGCCGTGACGCCGGAAACCGATGTGGCGACGGCGATCCGGTTGATGCGCCGACTGGGCGTGCGCCACCTGCCCGTGGTCGAGCGGCGCCACTGCGTAGGTCTGTTGGGGGAACACGAACTGGCCGGTGCCACCGGCCCTGACGACCTCGTCGGCCTGGTGTGCCGACGACCCGCGCCGTGCGTGTCGCCCGACGCGGACCGCCGCCACATCGACGAGCAGCTGCGCCACGACCACACCGACGCGCTCGGCGTGGTCGACGGCGTGCAACTCCTCGGCCTGCTTGAAGGAGACCAACTGTGAACGAGTGGACCGCCGACGACACCGCTGCCATCGTGCGGGCTGCCCGTGGTGCGCCAGTGCTGTGTCACGAACAGCCGTGGGTGCTGGAGCTGCGCGGGCACGACGTGGAGATCCGTGAGGTGATGGGCGGCGAACGTCGCGACACGGCCGGCATCGACCGGCTGTTGTCGTGCGGAGCCGCGCTGGCCAATGTCGTGCTCGCGGTTCGCACGCTCGGCTGGGACACCCGCGTCCAGCTCGACGGCGGGCATCGCGAGCCGGACCTGGCCGCTCGTGTGCGGGCCGTGAAGTCCGATCCGCCCAGCGAGTGCGAACTGGCGCTGTACCGCGCGATCAGCGAGCCGGACGTGGTGAATCGCGGCCACGGCGGCGTTGCCGAGTTGGCGAGACTGTTGGTGGCGTCGCGGTTCCGGACCGCGCGGCTGCAGCCCGTCGGCGGCGTCGCGTTCGCCGCCATCCTGCACGATGCCAGCCGACAGCTCGACGGCGATCGGCGCTGTGCGGCCGAGCTGATCCCGTGGCTGGCCAAGCCGCAGCTCGTGCCGGCCCAGCGCCCGGTGGGGCCGGCGACCCGGCGTGAGGCCTTGCGCAGCCTGGCCGATCGGCTCGGCACCCGGCCGATGTTCGCCGTCGTCACCGACACCGACACCCGCGCCGACCACGTGCTGGCCGGCACCGTCATGCAGATCGCCATGCTCGCCGCGCCCGGCCTCGGCTTCCTGCCGCATAACGGTGGTGCGGCCCATGCACCTGCGCGACACCCGGCTGCGGCTGATGAACGACTTCGCGTTCGACGGTTTCCCCCAAGCGCTGCTCGGTCTGACCCCGGCCGAGCTCATCCCTGGAGCCCGACATGACGAACACCATTGCCGTAGGCGTCGACGGCTCCGCGCCGTCGCTGGACGCGGTCCGCTGGGCGGCCGAGGAGGCACATCGCCGGCACGCGGTGCTGCGGGTCGTGCACGGGCACTCGATCACCACGCCGAGGCTGCCGTCCGGGTTCCTCGTCGAAGGCGCGGGCCGCGGCGCGGCACTGCCTGCGCGACGGCGTGAAGGCCGCCCTCGACACGTGTCCGGAGCTGAAGGTGGAGCCGGTGCTGGAGCTCAAGCCCGGCATCGACCTGCTGGCCGACGAGTCCACGAAGGCCGAGATGGTGGTGATCGGCGCGCGGGGCCGCGGCGGCTTCGCCGAACTGGTCGTGGGATCCACGGCTGTCGCGCTGACCGCTCGCGCCCGATGCCCGGTGATTGTCGTTCGTGGCAAGGAGACCGCGGGCGGCCCGGTCGTCGTCGGAGTGGACGGCTCGCCGGCGAGTGAGGCGGCGCTGGCCTTCGCGTACGACATGGCCTCGCGGCGCAACGCCGAGCTGGTCGCCGTGCACGTGTGGAACGACGTCATTTCCGTGTGGGGCGGCTCCGTGCCGATCCCCGATCTCGACTGGGACGCCGTCGCCACCGACGAGCGGATCGTGCTCTCCGAGCGGCTCGCCGGCTGGCGCGAGCGTTACCCCGACACCGCCGTCCGCCAGGTCGTGCACGAGAACCGGCCCGCTCAACGGCTTCTGCACGAGGCCGAGGACGCCCAGCTGCTCGTGGTGGGCTCGCTCGGGCGCGGCGCGCTGGCCAACGCACTGCTCGGCTCGGTCAGCCACGCCCTGCTGCACCACGCCCCGTGTCCCGTCGCCGTCGTGAAGCCGGAGTGAGTGCGATGCATGTCCTGGTGACCGAACAGAATCCCGGCCAGGCCACGGAACTGGCCCGCCGGTTGCGCTACCTCGGCTGCACGGTCAGCACCTGCCACGACAACACCACCGACATCTGCAACGGAGTCGTGCCCGGCGGCTGTCCGCTGGAGGGGCGCCGCCCCGCCGATCTGGTGATCACCGTTCGCGGCGAGCGGGAGTTGACCGCCCGCGAGTACGGCGCGGTGTGCGGGGTCCGGGCCGGGCTGCCGGTCGTCCTGACCGGATTGGACTGGCAGGACAAGCCGCCGGTGCCGGACGGCCTGCGGTCGCGGGCGACGGCCGTGCGGCAGAACGCGCTGCTGATCGGCTGCGTCGACGCGCTGCGTGACGAGAAGACCGTGAACGAGAGGGAAGTCCGGTGAACGTGCTCGACATCGCGCGGTGGCAGTTCGCGATCACCACCGTGTACCACTTCGTGATGGTCCCGCTGACCATCGGCCTGGCCATCCTGGTCGCGGGCATGCAGACGGCGTGGGTGCGCACCGGCAATCCCCGATACCTGGCCATGACCCGGTTCTGGGGCCGCATCCTGCTGATCAACTTCGCGCTGGGCGTGGCCACCGGCATCGTGCAGGAGTTCCAGTTCGGCATGGCCTGGAGCGACTACTCCCGGTTCGTCGGCGACGTGTTCGGCGCGCCGCTGGCCATGGAGGGCCTGATCGCCTTCTTCGTCGAGTCCACCTTCCTCGGACTGTGGATCTTCGGCTGGGACCGGCTGCCCAAGCGGGTGCACCTGGCCTGCATCTGGGCCGCCGCGGTGGCGACCAACGTGTCCGCCTTCTTCATCCTGGCGGCCAACTCCTGGATGCAGCACCCGGTCGGCGTGCAGCTGGTCGACGGCAAGCCCCGGCTGACCGACATCTGGGCGGTGCTGGGCAACTCCACCGTGCTGGCCACCTTCCCGCACACCCTGGCCGGCGCGTTCGCCGTCGCCGGCACCGTGCTGGTGGGCATCTCGGCCTGGCGGCTGTGGAAGGCCAAGGCCGACGGCCCGGTGTTCCGGTCGTCATTGAAGCTGGGCGCCTGGGTCGGCGTCGCCGCGTTCGTCGCCGTGGCGGTTTCCGGTGACGCGCAGGCGAAGCTGATGTTCCAGCAGCAGCCGATGAAGATGGCCGCCGCCGAGGCGCTGTGCCACACCGAGCAGCCCGCCGGCTTCTCCGTGTTGGCCGTCGGGGACGTGTCCCAACCCGACTGCGAGAACGTCAAGAGCATCGAACTTCCCGGCCTGCTGAGCTTTCTGGCCAACTCGGACACCAGCAGCAAGGTCACCGGTGTCACCGATCTCGTCGGGCAGTACCGGGCCAAGTACGGCTCCACCTACGCCGACGGCACGCCGATCGACTACGTGCCGATGCTGCCGGTGACCTACTGGGCGTTCCGGCTGATGATCGGCTTCGGCGTGCTGGCCGCGGCCGGCTGCGCGCTGGCGCTGTGGCTGATCCGGCGTGGGCGCGGCCCCGGCCGCTGGTTCGCGCGGCTGGCGCTGTTCGGCATCGCGACGCCGTTCCTGGCCAACGCCCTGGGCTGGATCTTCACCGAGATGGGCCGGCAGCCGTTCGTGGTCGCGCCCAATCCGTCCGGAGTGGACGGTGTGTGGATGTTCACCGCCCAGGCCGTCTCCGGCAAGCTGACCGTGGGGGAGGCCCTCACGTCGGTGATCGTGCTGACCCTGGTCTACGGCGTGCTCGCTGCTGTCGAGGCCGTGCTGGTCGTGCGCGCCGTCCGCAAGCCCGTCGAGGCGGCCGAGCCCGACGACACACCCTCGTCCGACGTCTTCACCTTCGCGTACTAGGAGACCGCGGTGAACCTTCCCGTGCTGTGGTTCTGTGTGATCGCCCTGCTGTGGCTGGGCTATCTGTTCCTGGAGGGCTTCGACTTCGGTGTCGGTATGCTGCTGCCCGTGCTCGGGCGCACCGACACCGAGCGCCGGGTCCTGATCAACACCATCGGGCCGGTGTGGGACGGCAACGAGGTGTGGCTGCTCGTCGCCGGCGGCGCCACCTTCGCCGCCTTCCCCGGCTGGTACGCCTCCCTGTTCAGCGCCTCCTACCTGCCGCTGGTGCTGTTCCTCGTCGCCCTGATCGGCCGTGGCGTCGCCTTCGAGTACCGCGGCAAGATCGACTCGCACCGGTGGCGCCGCAGCTGGGACACGGTGATCTTCCTGTCCTCGTGGGTGGCCGCGATCGGCGTCGGGCTCGTGCTGACCGCCAACGTCACCGGCATTCCCCTGGACGCCCACGGCGACCGTGTCGGTGGTCCGCTGGCCATCGTGTCGTGGCAGGCACTTCTCGGCGCGCTGGCGGTCGCTGGATTCGCTGTGGTGCACGGCGCCGTGTTCCTGGCCCTGAAGACGTCCGGCGACATCCGCGAGCGGGCCCGGCGGTTGGCCGTCAAGGCCGCGCCCTTCGCGCTCGCCCCGCTCGCCGCCGTGCTGCTGGTCGTGCAGTTCCAGCGGGGCTCGGCCCTGACCTGGATCCCGCTGCTGCTGGTCGTCGTCTGCGCCGCGCTGGCGGTGCACCGTCTGCTGGCCGACCGTGAGGGCCAGGCCTTCGCCCTGCTGGGCGTCGCGGTCGCCGGGGCCGTCGTGACCCTGTTCGGTTCCCTCTACCCGGACGTCCTTCCGTCCACTGTGGACCCCGCCAACTCGCTGACCGTCGCCGGGGCCGCGTCGAGCTCGTACACGCTGACCGTGATGTCGTGGGTCGCGCTCTTCGGCACGCCTGCGGTGCTGGTCTACCAGGGCTGGACCTACTGGGTGTTCCGCAAGCGGATCGCCACGACGCACATCCCGGTGGCCTGACATGGTCCGCTGGCTGATCGCCGTGCTCCTCGTCCTGCACGGCCTGGTGCACCTGCTGGGCTTCGTGGTGCCGTGGAAGCTCGCCACCGTGACGGGCTTCCCGCACCGCACCGACGTCCTGTCCGGTGTCGACGTCGGCGAGACCGGCGCCCGCCTCATCGGCGTGCTCTGGCTGATAGCCGGCCTCGGCTTCATGGCCGGCGGCGCAACCCTCGCTCTGGGCGCCACATGGTGGTGGGTCGTCGTCCTCTGCGCCGGCGTGCTGTCCCTCGCGCTGGCCGCCCTCTGGTGGCAGCAGGCCTACGCCGGCCTCGTCATCGACGTCGTGGCGGTCATCGGCGTGGCCGCATATGCCCTCCTCCTCTGATTCACGCTCGTGTTCACGGTTAATCAAAGGCGCGGGGCATTTGTTTGACATCGGGGTGGCGTGACGATTGCGCCACGCGGACGCATCGGCTCGTGATATGGGTGGAAAGTTCGGTAAGAGATCGGTGAGATTTCGGCGGACTGCGACTTTTGACGGGTGTCGGGAATTGTCGTTCGCGGTATACCTGACCGCGCCGTTTCCCGCCACAGGCCCGTCCCCCTGAACGGGAGAACCGGCTCGCCGCCGTGAACTTCCCTGCCCCCGCGGGCACGTTGCCGTGCCCGCCGTCAGTCACCCGGAGGGCCCATGCATCGCCTGGATTCAGCCCGTGATCACCTGATCGGGCTGTACCGCGTCGTGGTTGGCTTCCTGTTCGCCTGCCACGGCATGAAGACGATTTTCGGTTTGTTCGGAGCGCACGCGCCGTCCCCGGTCGGCGTGTGGCCCGGCTGGTGGGCCGCGCTCATCCAGCTGGTGTGCGGATTGCTGGTGTGCGTCGGTGTGGCGAGCAGGTCGGCCGCGCTCCTCGGCTCGGGCTCGATGGCCTACGCGTATTTCACCGTGCACCTGCCCAACGGTCTCTGGCCGATCCAGAACGGCGGCGAAGCAGCGGCGTTGTTCTGCTGGGCGCTGCTGATCGTGGCGTTCACCGGACCGGGCCGGTTCGCGCTGGGCCGGTTGTTGTCCCGGCGCAGCGCCGAACCGGTCTCCGCGTCGGTCTGACCGCGAACTCAGGCCACCACGGTGATCTCGTACTCCGGCGCTCGCCGCCGGAGCCACGTCTCGGCGCCCGGACCATGGGCGAATGCCGCCGTCGCGTAGACGTCCGCCCACAGCAGCGACGGCCCGGACACAGTGACCGACAGCAGGCCCTCGGCCGGTAGCCCACGGTGCGGGTCGACTATGTGCGGGCCGCGCGCGGCGGTGCCGGATGTAGCGACAGCGCCGGTGCGGACCGTCCGCACGCCCAGCAGTGCGTGGCGGTCACGCGGGTCTTCGATGCCGACTCGCCACGCCGGTCGCGACGGTGAGGCGACGTGCAGGGCGATGTCGCCGCCGGCGTTGAGGCAGTGATCGACGTCGCCGAGCGCGTGCAGCGTGGCCGCGGCCCGCTCGACCGCCCAGCCCTTCACCAGGCCGGACGGATCGAAACCGCCGGGAAGCTCGGGATCGAACCAGCCGTCGGTGCGATCCCGGGCTTCCCGGCACAGCGCGAGCACCTCCCGGACCAGCGGGTGGTCGACGGGTTCGCCCCGGCGGATCGCCCAGATCACGCTGTCCAGCCGGTACGTGCTGAACAACTGGTCGGCTTCACGGAGGACGGCGAACACGCCGGTCGCTGCGGCGGCAGTGCCCGGGTCGTCGCGTACGCCGGGGCCGCGCAGGTGCAGGCTGATCGGCATGCCCATGATGTGCTCGACCCAGGCGCGGCGGTCGGTCACCGGTGGGCCGCGTCGATCGCGGACTGCAGCGACTGGATGTAGCCCTCCGAGGTGTAGGTGGCGCCACTGACGGTGTCGATCTGTGCCGTCTGGGCTTGCAGCGTCTCCTGCACCAGCTCGGGCACCGCAGCATTGTTGATCTCGACGTCGCGTCGGCTCTCGTTCGGCACCTGCACGGTCTGCGCGGCGGTGATCCGCCCGCCGGACAGTGTGATCCGCACCTGGACCGGGCCGTACGGGGTGTCGGCCGCGCTCCCGTCGTACGTGCCGTTCGCGCCGGCGCCGGTGGTGGCCGACGGGCTGCCGCTCGGCGTCGCCGACGAGGGATCGCTCGGCGTCGTCGGGCTAATCGGCACGGCCGAGCCGGCGGGCAGGCGGGTCGTCGGACCGGTGGCGCCGAGTGCGCTCGGGTGGGTGCTCGTGCGGTAGCTGAACAGCAGCACGATCACCGACACCGTGGCGGCGAAGGCCACCGCGATCCTGGTCATGTGTTTCCTCCTACCAGGCGAAGCTCTCGGTGTGGACGCTGTTTTCTGGCGACGCCGGCCGCCGTCGCGGTGGCGACCACGAGGGCGGTCCACGCCTCGGGCCCGCACACGTAGACGTCGTGTTCGGCGATGTCCGGCACCAGGTGACGCAGAACAGAGGCGTCCGCGGCGCCTTGGTAGCGGTCCGGCAGCCAGGAACCGCGGCGGCGGCGCCCGACCAGGTACGCCAGCCTGACGCCGCGCCGGGCGGCGATCGCGTCGAGCTCGTGGCGGAACACGACATCGCCCGGATTCCCGGCGCGGTAGAGGAGCACGGCCTCGCCGGGGCGATAGGGCAGCGTCTCCAGCAGTCCCCGCAACGGCGTGATGCCGACTCCGGCCGCGATCAGCGTGACCTTCCGGCCGCCGCGCACCGAGCCGAGCCGGCCGTACGGGCCTTCGAACAGCGCCCGGACGCCCGGGCGCAGCCGGGCGAGGCGAGCGCTGCCGTCACCCAGGTTCTTCGCGGTGATCCGCAGGTGGACGCCGTTGGGCGCGGCCGACAGCGAGAACGGGTGGCCGCGGGTGAAGCCCGGCCCGTCGAGGAACCGCCAGACGAAGAACTGCCCGGGCGCGACGGGAAGCCGGCCGAGGTTCCGGCCGCGGAGGTACACCGACACCACGCCGGGACCTTCGCGGACCACACGGTCGACCACCAGCCGGTGCCGAAGGTTGCGCCCGACCGGCACGGCGATCCGCCAGACCAGCAACGCGCCGGCGGCCACCGCGTAAGCCGTCCACCAGAACACGGTCGCGACCGGGGACGCGGTGAAGTCCGCGCCCGTCCACAACTGGTGCGGCAGAGCCAGGCCGACGCCGACGTACGCGTAGAGGTGCAGCAGGTGCCAGGACTCGTACCGCAGCTTCCGCCGGGCGGCCCGGATCGAGGTCGCCGCCACCAGGACCAGCGCGGCCGTCCCGGCGGTGGCCAGCAGCATGCCGGGATAGGTGGTCACCAGGTCCCACACCTCGGCCAGCAGTCCACTGTGGCCGGTGATCGCGTAGCCCAGGCTGATCAGCGCGATGTGGGCGAGCATCAGGGTGACCGAGCCGAATCCCACCAGCCGGTGCCGACGGGCCAGCCCGTCCTGGCCGTAGCTGCGCTCCGCCCACGGGATCCGGGCCATGAGCAGCACCTGGAGCAGCAGCAGGTCGGCAGCGACGAGACCGGTCAGCCGGCCCAGAGTGGTCAACGGATCGGTCGCGAGGTTCTGCACGCCGCGACCGGCCACCCACAGCGCCACCACGAACAACATGCTCGCCCAGGCCGTCAGGCCGCAGGCGTCACGCCACCAAGCCTGAACGGGACGCGGCAGCGTCTGCGCGAGCGGGCGCGCAGCGCGGAAGGTGGTGGTCAACGAAGGCTCCAGCGGTCGGTTTCCCGCAACCCTGCCCTCGCCGGGTGAGGAGCGAGCGTGGCGCGGTTAAGAGTCCGGTGAGAGCCGGTCGTCGCCCACCGTGAACCCCACCACGGCGCCACCGCCGGCGCGGGCCGCCACGACCACGTCGCCGCCGTGCGTCAGCGCGACCTGCCGCACGATCGCCAGTCCCAGCCCCGATCCCGGCTGGGCGCGGGCGGTGTCGGCGCGGTAGAACCGGTCGAACACGCGCGCCCGGTCGGCCTCGGCGATGCCCGGTCCGCGGTCGCGCACCTCGACACGGCCGCCGCGCAGCACCACGTCGACCCTGCCATCAGTCCAGACAGCGCCTACGATACACCCTACCGAGGCGCCTGAAGATATGCGGGAGCATGCAGTGTATGTATTTACCATATGGTATGTGGTGCGGTACGTTATTCGACCAGCTCGTCCACCAGGTGCGTCAGCTCGCGGGTCTCGCCGTCGACGTCCTCGAGCAGGCGCTCCCGCGCGTCCGGGTTGAGCTCGTCGAAGCGGCGAAGGACCCGGGCGTTGGTCCGCAGGCTCGTCAGGGGCGTCCGCAGCTCGTGCGCGGCGTCCTGCACCAGCCGCTCCTGGTCCTCGCGCGAGGTGGCGAGCCGGCTGAGCATCGCGTCGAACGACTTCGCGAGCCGGCCCACCTCGTCGCGGCCGTCCACGGGCACCTCCACGTCGAGACGGCCGCTGGAGCTGACCTGCTCGGCCAGCCCGGTCAGCCGCACCAGCCGCCGGGTGACGCGGCGGGCGATGAGCCAGCCGGCGGCCGCCGCCGCCACCAGCACCAGCCCGCTGAGCAGGGCGATCATGGTGGCCAGCGAGGACAGGACGTGCCGTGTCTCGTCGACGTCGATGGCCAGCTGCAGCGCGTCGTGGCCGGAGCTCAGCGCGACGGTGACGACGCGGTAGTCGTCCGGACCGTTCGTGACGTTGTGGTAGAGGTGCTCGCCGGGATGTCCCCGCGCGGCCAGCGACCGTTCGTCCGGAGTGGTCGGCAGGGCGACCGGGCGGCCGCCGACGCGCTGGACGCTCCCGTCGGCGGCGATCCGCTGGGCGACCATCGGCTGTGCCTCGTCGTGATCATTGTCCGGGCCGGTGATCGCCGGGTTCGGCGCGAGCACCGCGGTCGCTCCGGCGGAGATCTCCGCGGCCGTGGTCAACAGCGTGCGGTCGAGCTCGTCGTGGATGCGGTCCGACGCCGTCTGGTAGCTGAACACGCCGACCAGCACCGTGATGACCGCGCCGACGGCGGCGAAGGCGAGCGCGAGCCGGGCCGCGAGGCTCACGCCGACCGCACCGAGTAGCCGACGCCGCGCACCGTGTGGATCAGCTCGGTCGCGCCCGCGTCGTCGAGCTTGCGCCGCAGGTAGCCGATGTAGACGGCGAGGTTCTTCGACTCCGGGCCGAACTCGTAGCCCCAGATGCGCCGGTAGATGGTGGCCCGGTCCAGCACGATCCCGGCGTTGCGGACGAGCAGCTCCAGCAGGTCGAACTCGGTCTTGGACAGGATGATCTCGGCGTCCAGCCACCACACCCGGCGGGCCCCGGGATCGACGGTCAGCCGGTCCAGCCGCAGCCGCTGGGCCGGCCCGCCCGCGGCGTCCGGGGCCGCGCGCCGAAGCAGCGCCCGCAACCGGGCCAGCAGTTCGTCCAGCTCGAACGGCTTGGCCAGGTAGTCATCGGCCCCGGCGTCGAGCCCGGCCACCCGGTCCGAGGTCTCCACGCGGGCGGTGAGCATCAGGATCGGCGTTCCGTCGCCGTCGGCCCGCAGCACCCGGCACACGCCGAGCCCGTCCACCGACGGCATCATCACGTCCAGGATCAGCACGTCGAACCGCTCCCGCCGGGCGGTGGCCAGCGCGTCGACCCCGTCGCTGACCTCGACGACCTCGTAGCCCTCCAGCTCCAGGGCACGGACCAGCGACTCGCGGATCGCCCGGTCGTCGTCGGCGACGAGCACTCGGTACGGCACCGGTCCATGATGCCGCCACAGCGACCAGCCGGCTCGGGCGGTGTCTGCTTCGGACACTGCGGTCAGTGGCCGCCGCGGGGTGCGGGCTCGGAGCTGAACTTGCCCTGCCAGCTGGCCTGCGCGCCGGAGTCGCCGATGCGGTAGACCTGGTAGCAGGCGGCGCCGGCGGCCAGCACGGCGAGGACCGCGATCACCGTCGTGACCGTCTTGGACGCGGGAGCCAGGAAGGTCCTGCGGCGCACGGCCGTCTTGGCCATCGTCGCGGTGCCGCCGGCCGTCGGTGCGTCCACGTCGGACTCGGCCGGCTGTGTGGCGATGGTGTTCTCGCGCTGGCGCCACCAGACGACGAGCGCGAGGACCGCCACCGGGAGCGCGACGAACAGGGCCGTGTCTCCCAGCTCGGTGTGCGCCCGCAGCAGATCCGTGCGAGGGACGCGTCGTTCCAGCCACTCGCCGGCGTCGGTGGTGATCGGCACGAGGGTCACCACGACCACGGCCAGCAGCGCGTTCGCCCCGGCGAGCCGGCGCCGCGCCTGCTGCCAGATGGCGCTCACCGCCAACAGCAGGGCGTTCAACGGCAGCAACACGACGATCGCGTGCACGAGCAGGATATGGGCGGGCAGACCGTCGATGGTGCTCATGACTTCCTTCGTGATCGACTGGAATCGTCGGTGATCACCATTGCGTAGTCGGGTGAGCGCTCGATGTGTCCACGGTGAGAATGCGGTAAGAGCGTTGTCGCCTTCTCCTGACCGCTTTGCGCAGTTCCTCCAGGCACAGCACCGTGGCGGCGATGGCCAGGGCGACCAGCCAGTCGCCCGGTGCGAGGTCGGTGGTGGCGAACAGGCCCTGCGCGACCGGTAGGTGAACGGCGATCACCTGCAGGACGACGACGCCGGCCATCGCCGCCCACAGCCGCCAGTTGCGCGCCAGCTGCGGTCCCAACGCGCTGTCGTGTTCGTCCCGGACATTGAGCAGGTTGACCAGCTGGAAGAACACGAAGGTGGTGAAGGCCAGGGTCCGTGCGGTGGGCACGCCACGTGGCAGCCCGAGCCAGTATGCGGCGAGCGTGCCCGCGGCCATCACCGCACCGGCGGCGGTGATCCAGCCCAGGCGGCGGCCGGTCAGGATCTGCGCGCCGGGGCGCCGGGGCGGTTCCCTCATCACCTCGGGACGTGCCGGTTCCAAGCCGAGCGCCAGCGCCGGCGGCCCGTCGGCGATCACGTTGACCCACAACAGCATCAGCGGCGTCATCAGGCTGGCGCCGCCCAGCAGCACCGCGCCGGCGGCCATCGCGATGATCGCGGCGACATTGGTGCTGACCTGGAAACGGACGAACTTGACGATGTTGTCGCGGATGGTGCGCCCGTGGCGGACGGCGGTGACGATGGTGGCGAAGTTGTCGTCGGCGAGGATCATCGAGGCGGCCTCCTTGGCCACGTCCGATCCGGTGCGGCCCATCGCGACGCCGATGTCCGCGCCCTTGAGCGCCGGCCCGTCGTTGACGCCGTCGCGTGACACTCGACATTAACTGCAACCCAGGGGCGCGCTGGTGACTGCAGTGCTTTAGCCTGCGCCAGGGACGCGTCGTCGAGAAGTTCGATGTCCCGGCCCGACAGCGCATGGCCGGTGATGATCGACGGCGCCGTCCCACCGCGTTCGCCGTCGCCGGGTGGTCCCCGGTGATCATTTTGACGTCGATGCCCGCGGCCCGGCATTCGGCGATGGCAGCGGCCGCCTCCGGCCGAGGCGGGTCCGCGACGCCGATCAGGCCGAGCAGGAGCAGGTCGGCCGGCAGCACCGCGCCGGCGCCGGCAGCGGCGTCGCCCACCGCGACCGCCAACACACGTTCGCCCTGCCCGGCGAGCCGGTCGATCTCGGCTGCCAGCCGCGTGCGTGACGACGGAGTGAGTTCGATGTCGCCCAGCTCCGTGCGGACGCGCGCGGCGAGGGCGAGCAGCACGTCCGCGGCACCCTTCACACACACCTGTGTCCCGGCGCCGACGTCGTGGAAGGTGGCCATGTACCGCAGCTCCGCGTCGAACGGGATCTCGGCGACCCGGGGCGCGGCCACCCGTTCCGCCGCCACATCCAGGCCGGCCCGCTCGGCGAGCATCACCAGCGCCCCCTCGATCGGGTCCCCGATCACGGCGCCGTCCCGGACGACCGCGTCGCCGCACAACACGGCCGGCACGAGCAGGTCGCGCAGGGCGACGCCGTCATCGGGCGAGGTGATCGCCCGGTCGCGCCCCGCGTACCAGACCGACCGCGCCGTCATCCGGTTGACCGTCAGCGTGCCGGTCTTGTCCGTGCAGATGACCGTCGTCGCGCCGAGCGTTTCGACCGCGGGCAGGCGTTTGACGATCGCCCGCTCCCGCGCCATCTTCCGCATGCCCAGCGTCAACGTGACAGCGACCGCCGCCGGCAGGCCCTCGGGAATGGCCGCCACACCCAGCGCGACCGCGACCGTGATCACCTCGCCGAGCGAGCCCCCGGCCAGCCACAGCATGGCGGCCACGGCCACGACCGCCACACCGGCGAGCAGCGCGAGTCGGAACCCCAGGCGGTCGAGTTGGCGCTGGAGCGGGGTGGGCTCGGTGCTCGTGTGCGCCAGCAGGTCGGCAACCCGGCCCACCTCGGTCCGCATGCCGGTCGCGGTGACGAGCAGTTCACCGCTGCCCCTGGTGACAGTGCTGGTCATGTGGCACATGGACGTCCGGTCGGCCAGCCCGGCCTCGCCGTCGAGGGCGGCGGCCGATTTCGCCACCGGGACGGTCTCGCCGGTCAGCCCGGACTCGTCGACCTCCAGGTTGGCCGCCCGCAGCACACGGCCGTCCGCCGGGATCCGGTCGCCGGCCCGGACCAGGACGACGTCGCCGGGCACGAGATCGGCGGCGGGCACGGACAGCGCCGTGCCGTCGCGGCGTACGCGAGCCGAGGGATCGAGCATGTGCTTGAGCTCGGCGACCGCTCTTCCGGACCGTCGTTCCTGCATGAAGCCCAGCACCCCGTTGAGCGCAAGCGCGACGCCGATGGCAGTCGCCTCACGGTAGGAGCGCTCCACGGAACCGGCCACCGCCGCGGCCACGGCGAGCGTGACGGCCAGCGGGTTGGCGACCTGCGCGAGCAACAGGCGCCACCACGGTCGCGGCGCAGGCTCGACGAGTCGATTGGGGCCGGTCTCCTCCAGCCGGCTGCGCGCTGTGCCGGGATCCAGCCCGTGGGTGGGATCCACGTCGAGCCGCCGCGCTATCTCGTCGGGCTCGCAACGCCAGGGCGCGTCGATCATCGGCGCGCGGGGACGACAGCGACCGGACAGGGGCTGTGTTGGATCAGCGCCTGGCTGGTGGATCCCAGCAGCAGCCCGCGGAATCCGCCGTGGCCTCGTGAACCGACGACCACCAGCTGTGCCCCGGCTGCCTCGTGCAGCAGCGCGCGGGCCGGGCCGTGGAGGACGACACGGTGACGTACGTCGACGTCCGGATGTTGTGCGCGGTGCGGGGCCAATTGCTCAGTGAGCCACTGTTGTTGTTCGTCTGCCTCATGCGGCCGGTCCGCGCCGGTTGTCGCTCGTTGCCACGCGCTCTCGACGACCGTGTCCAACCACGCGTGAACGGCCACGACCGGCGCGCCCCGCCGCGCCGCGGCCTGGAAGGCAAACGCGGTCGCGGCGCTGCTTTCGGGAGAGCCGTCGACTCCCACCACGACGGGGCCCGGTGGGCCGTCGAGGCGTGTTCCCCTGACCACGACGAGCGGGCAGTGCCCGTGCGCGGCCAAGGCCACCGCCGTGGAGCCGACCAGCAGACCCGTGAACCCGCCAAGGCCGCGCGAGCCCACGACGATCTCCTGCGCCTGCGACGACAACCCGATCAGTGCCGGCGCGGCTCTCGTGTGGCTGAGCCGTGTGTCGATCTCCACCTTCGGCGCCGCTGCTTCCGCCGCCGCGGTGGCCTCGGCGAGGTACTGCTGACCTATCTCCAGCACGGCCTGGTGGTAGGGCCGTGGCAGCGGAACCCCGGCGGGCACACGCACGGAGTCCAGTGCGGTCGCGTACACAATGGACAGTGGGATGCCTCTGTCTTCGGCCTCTCTCGCCGCCCAGCACACGGCCTGCATGGCCGAGTCGGAGCCGTCGAAACCGACGATCACGGGATCAGCGCCGGTCGGGTGATCGCTCATCACAGTTCCTCGCATTCGCGGCGTGGCCGATGGAAGTCACGTGCCGTTGCGGATGATGCTGTGGGGCCATCACCGCCAGCATTCCGAGCAGCCCCAGCAGGTTGGCCACCCCGTAGACGCCGGCGACGGCTGCGCCGGTCGTGGCCGCCAGCAGCACGGTCGTCACCACGAACAGCTGGGGCCGGCGACTCGCCCGTATCCTCAGCGCGAAGGTGGCAAGCAGGTAGGCCAACGCCAGTCCGGCGCCCGCCGCCCACAGCAGCGACCCCGCGCCGGTCTGACCGGCGACTGTGAACGCCGTGCCCGCCGCCAGCTCGTGAACTACCAGCGTCGCGAGGATCGCGTGGCCGTGCCGAGCCGACCAGGCCTTGAACCCGGCTGCGGGCATGGTGTTCACCTCCGGCCGTCAGTGATGTCAGCGGGCCACGACGACGGGACAGGCGGCGTGGTGGATGAGGGCGTGGCTGGTGGAGCCGAGCAGCATGCCGGCCAGGCCGCCGCGGCCGCGGGAGCCGACGACGACGAGCTGGGCGCTGGCGGACTGGCGAATGAGGCCGTGGGCGGGGCGGTTGCGTTCCACGACGTGGCGGACCTCGACCTCGCGGTAGCGCTGCTGCCAGCCGGCGAGACGCTCGGTGAGCACCCCTTCCTCGGCCTCGCGGATGGCGCTCCAGTCCAGCACGAAGGGCTGGCGCTGCATGCCGGGCTCGTGGCTCGTGTCGCTCCACGAGTGGTAGGCGACAAGCGGCACGGAGCGCAGCGAGGCCTCGTTCATGGCGAAGGCGAGGGCGGCGTCGCTGGTGGGGGAGCCGTCGATGCCGACGACAACCGGCGCGTCCGGGCTCGGTATCGCACCGCGAACCACCGCCACCGGACAGCGTGCGTGGGCGCAGAGGGCGACGGCTACGGAACCGGCGAGCAACTCGGCGAAGCCGCCGATGCCACGGGAACCGAGCACCAGCAGCTGGGCCTGCGACGACCGCCGGGTGAGCGCGTCCAGCACCCCGTCGTCGATCAGCTCAGTAGTGACGCGAACCTCCGGGGCGACCTCCTTGACGACCGTGACCGCCTCGTCGAGCCACTTCCGGCACTGTGCGGCGAGCGCCGCGTTCATGCTGGTGGTCGGCGGAACTCCGGGCGGCACGGTGACGAGTTGGGCGGCGTGCACGATGTCGAGCGACACGTGGCGGAGCTCGGCTTCGGCGGCGGCCCAGCCCAGGGCTCGTTCCGCGGCACCCGATCCGTCGATGCCGACTGTGACGGGAAGAGTCATGACGGCCTCCTCACGAGGCGGTGCGAATGACGGCGACCGGGCACGCGGAATGGTGCAGCAGGGCACGGCTGGTGGAACCGAGCAGCGCCCCGGCCAGCGGGCCGTGGCCGCGCGTGCCCACGACCACCAGCTGTGCGTGCTTGGACTTCTCGACGAGGGCGTGCGCGGGACTGTCGAGTGCGGTGAACAGCTGCAGCCGCACGGTGGGGAACTTCTCCCGCCACTGGGCCATGGCTCGGACAGCAGCCCGAGGGGTATCGACTTTACCGCTTACCATTCTAACTCGCGTTGAGTCCCTCGCCCTCCGAGCCAGTCTGGTGAGGACGTGCTACTTACGCGCGCTGAGTACATTCACGATCTTACGAGGAGAGTCATTCGACTGGGTCAATAGCTGTTACGGTCACGAGTGCGAGAGTGTCCATCTCGCCCACCGTGGCAAGGGCTCGCAGCAACGGTAATTCGTTCCCTCGATAGCCATTCTCGCGCTATCACACCCTTGGCCCGGGCGTGGCGACCCGTCAGTGGGGACCAGGGCTGGTCTCTAGTCTCCGCTATCACTGGCCTTGTCTCCGGAGGCACACCCGTGCGGCAGCGTGGCTAGATTGGCAGTGGCGACTTCTTCGTTGGCGGCGCAGCTCCTGTCTTCTTTTAACAACTTATAAATCATTGCCGAATTCAGGCATTACCAGTGAGTTCCCCACCGAGTCGGCTCTCGTGCCCATAACCACATCAGGGTATTCCCGTGAGCACATCGATCATTAGCTGTTGCCGCGCCCAAAATCTCCTACTACCAGTTCCATTAAACAATATACTTCTATACTGCAACGGGTGGGTACAAGGTCAAGCGGTCTGGACCGGTTATCCGTGCCCCGGGCACCGAGTAACGGGCTCTAGGACATGGGCCCTCAGGTGCCCGAGAGTTATACATCAAACCTACGATACATATCGGCCTGGGATTGATTAACGACATGGGCGATGGTCAGCGGGACGTGGCGCCGGGCCGCTTCCCGCGCGGCCCACATGACGGCCTGGTTGGCCGAGTCGGACCCGTCGAAGCCGACGATGATCGGCGCAGTGCTCATGACGACCTCCGTCCGGTCGTGGCTACGGGCGTGATCACGCCGTAGCGGTGGTCCCCACGCCGGTGGGCGATGTGTCCGTGCCCGGTGTGCAGGTCGGTGTAGAACAGCCATGCGTCGCCGGTCAGCAGCAGGCGTTGCAGCGCCTCGGACTCGGTGAGCGCGGCCGGTCGTTCGGTGGCGAACGCGTACTCGCCGCCGCTCGTGCGCCACACGACCGCCTCGCGGCCGGTCGTGGCATCCACGTACAGACCGAACTCCTGGTCCAGCTGATCGAGCGCCAGCACCGCCTGTTCGGGCGAAGCGCAGGTGGGCATCCGGCTGGCGTGCCGCACGACCACGGGCTTGTCGTCCGATGTGGACGAACCGGCGCGCCCATGCCTGCGCCGGCCGTGCGCCATGTCGACCAGCTGGCGGCGAAGTGTGGCTCGCACCCGGTCGGTGGCCTCGCCGACGGTGACGCCGGTGCCGAAGGCGACCAACTGCGTGCCGCTCAGGGCCAGTGTGGCGTGCGCGACGACAAGCGTGCGCGCGCGTCCGGAAGGCGTGGAGAATCGCACCGTCGCGCCGATGATCGGTCGCGGCGCGTACCGGTCGAGCGAGAGGATCCTTGTCCGCACCCGGTCCGCGCTGTCGGCCGAGGCCAGTCCACCGAGTTCCACGTCGATGGTCGGCGATTGCGTCGGCGTCTCAACTCGCATGGTTCGCTCCGATCGGCCGGGAGTGGTTCCACCTCCATGGCACTCCTGGAAAACCCTTGCCAGCAGAGCACAAAGCCCCGCCCGGACCCGGCCGAACGATGTGAAACCCCGGCAGAGGACCGAAGGTCCCCGCCGACAGGGGCCACCCGCCGCTGGCCGCCGTGCGGACGAAGGACGACCGTGGAGTCGGAAAGGAGTGACAACTGATGGCTGGCAACGGAAAGATCATCGTAGGAGTGGACGGCTCGGTCGCGAGCGCGGATGCCTTGCGTTGGGCGCTGGACGAGGCCCGCCGGCGCGGTGCGGAGGTGCACGTGGTGACCGCGTGGCACACCGACCCGCCGCCGGTGGAGGGACCGCCGCCGATGGTCGGCATCCCCTACCGCACCAAGGAGGCCGCACGCGCGAACGCGCTGGCCCTGCAGGAGCGGATCATGGACGAGGTCCGTGGCGTGGCCGAGGGCGTCGCCGTGCAGCGGCACATGGTCGGCCAGTGGCCGCCGCGAGCGTTGGTGCACGCCTCCGCCGACGCCGACCTGCTCGTGCTCGGCCGGCACGGCCACTCGTGGCTGGCGGAGAAGCTGCTCGGCTCGGTGGCCGCGTACTGCCTGCGGCACGCCACCTGCCCGGTCGTGATCACCCCGGCCCGGCAGACCGAGAAGGCCGTGGAACGCCGCTTGGTGGAGGCGCCTGCGACACCAGGACCCCTGTACTGACATGGCAAGGGTCGCATGGTGGTTGTTGGTGTTCACGGCTGCCTCGGTGGCCGTCGGTCTGACGCTGGGGGCGCTCGGCGCCGGCTGGGCGGATCCGGCGTTTGCGGCCGGCGCAGTGGCCGCGCTGCTGCCGGCCGCCTGGTGGGCGGTGGTGGATCTGCGCGCGGGTCGTCTCGGCGCTGATGTGCTCGCGGTGCTGGCACTGGCCGGCACGCTGGCGGTCGGCGAATACCTGGCCGGCGCGGTGATCGGCGTGATGTTGGCGACCGGCCGCGTGCTGGAGCTGTACGCCGAACGCCGTGCGGGGCCGCGACCTGAGCGCGTTGCTGGACCGATCGCCGACCGGGACGCGGTTGCGGGTCGGCGACGAGCTCAGACCGGTCGAGGTCGAACGAGTGACCGCCGATGATGTCGTCGTG
>NZ_KK037166.1:583394-584494 GCF_000568255.1 Kutzneria sp. 744 | reverse complement strand
TGGACATTGTCGCCGTGCGCCGGCAACCGAGAGCACGTACGCCGGCATCGTGCGGCTGGCCGGTGCGGCGTCGGCGAACGCGGCTCCGGTGGCGCGGCTGGCGGACCGGTATGCGGCAGTGTTCCTGCCGTTCGCGGTGGCCATCGCGGCGATCGCGTGGGCGGTGACCGGGGATCCGGTGCGGGCCGTGGCCGTGTTGGTGACCGCGACGCCGTGTCCGCTGCTGCTGGCCGTGCCGATCGCGGTCACCGCCGGCATGTCGCGCGCGAGTCGGCACGGTGTCGTCGTTCGGGACGGTCGCGCGCTGGAAGCCTTGGGACGAGCGGAAACCGCGGTTCTCGACAAGACCGGCACCGTCACCCTGGGCGCGCCGAGGGTGACGGAAGTGCTCACGGCGCCCGGACACGACCGGGATGCCGTGCTGCGCACGGCCGCGGCCGTGGAGTCGCTGTCGTCGCATGTGCTCGCCGCGGCGGTCGTCTCCGCCGCCCGGCCGCTGGGCATCGGGACGGCTACGGATGTGCGCGAGGAGCCCGGAATCGGTGTCACCGGCACCGTTGACGGCGAGAACGTGACCGTGGGGAAGCCGCCGTGGAGCGTTCCACCCGAATCCGGCTGGGCGGCCTCCGCGCTACGTCGGGCCGGGCTGGACGGCGCGAGCCCGATCTGGGTGACCGTCGGCGGCGAGTTGATCGGCGTGATCCTGGCGAAGGACGAGATCAGGCCGGACGCCGCGCGGACGCTGCGTCGGCTGCGCGCGGTCGGTCTCCGTCGCATCGTGATGCTGACCGGCGATCGTGCCGACACCGCGGCGGATGTCGGCGGACTGCTGGGTTTCGACGACGTACAGGCTGAGTGCACGCCGGTGACGAAGGTCGAGCGGGTGCGGGCGGAGCATCACCGTGCCGTCACCTTGATGGTCGGCGACGGCCTCAACGATGCTCCCGCGCTCGCCACGGCCGATGTCGGCGTGGCGTTGAGCGCGCGAGGCGCCACCGCCGCCGCCCAGTCCGCGGATGCGGTGGTGTTGAGCGACCGGATCGACCCGCTTCCTCCTGTCGAAACGGCCTCGCATGCGCGGCGGATCGCGGTGCAGAGCG
>NZ_KK037166.1:567714-583294 GCF_000568255.1 Kutzneria sp. 744 | reverse complement strand
GGGGAGATGCTGGGCAGCAGCGAATCCACGGCGACCATGAGCCGTGGCCACGCCGAGATCGAACGCCTTGTGCGCCGGCTGGCCCGTCACCTGTCCGAAGGCCCCGTGCAACCGGGCCAAGTCGACGATCTACGCGCGACGCTGTACGGCCTGGACGCGGTGCTGACGCTGCACTTCGCTCAGGAGGAACAGGGCTACTTCAGCCTCACGCCGAGTTCGTCCCAGCACAGTGGCCACTAGTGGTCACCCCGCGTGGCGTGGAATTGCCTTCAGTGCGAAGGCGTCGCTCGCGAAACCCGATTTCGCTACGGCAGGCGGGCATTGCGCCATATCACCGCGTGCTGGACGTTGTCCGAACCCCACGAATTGCCGACGATCAGCCCCTGTCTCGTGAGGAAACGCGCCGAGCTGTCGGTGTCCTGCGGCAGTGTGCCCAGGTCGCTGACGACACCGCCGCGGTCCCACAGCACCGCGTGCGTGTGACCGGCCGCAGTCAACGAGGAGCCCACGGTCGTGCCGTCTCGACCCGGCGTGGAAATCGACGAGCTGTCGGTGCCGCCCAGAAGGGGGCCGAGGTCCGTGACCCTGCCGCGTGGATCCCAGCGCACCGCGTGCTGACGGTTGATGTTCTGCGCGGTGGCGACAGTGGCGGTCCCCACGGCGGTGCCGTCGTCGGCGATGGCGTAGGCGAAGCCGGCCACCTCACCGGGCAAGGCGGCGAGGGGTGCCGTTGTGCCGTCAGCGTTCCACTTGACGGCCCGGATGCCGCTGCCGTCACTGGAGAATCCGACGACTTCCGCTCTGGCGTTGACCGCGTACGCCTGACTGATCGCGTCGGCGAACGCGGAACCGAGGTCGACGAGCCGGCCCTGTGCGTCCCAGCGGGCGGCATGGGTTATGGCGGACGCCGTGCCGACGTCACCGATCACGACACCGCGGTCGTTGATCGCCTGGGCGTACGCACCTCTGCCGCCGGGGAGGCCGGGCAGCCTGGTCGGTGTGCCGTGCCGATCCCACAGCACCGCGTAGTCCCACGTCCCGGCGGCGTTGAAGACGGTGCCCGCCACCGTGCCGTCGTTGTTGATGCCGGCTGTGGCGGTGCTGCGTTCACGGTCGGGCGACGGCGGATACAGCACGGTCATCCGGCCGCGCCTGTCCCAGACCACGGTGCGGTACGGGTCGACGCCGTCATCGCGGACACCGGCGACCGTGCCGGCGTCGTTGATGCCGACGGCTTCGCTGTACAGCACGTCGGGATCGAGGTCGGTGATGTGCCCGGACAGGTCCCACCGTGCGGCGTGCGGTCGGCTCAACGCCGTGACAGCGGTTCCGGCCAAGGCCGTGCCGGTCCGGCTGACCGCCGTCACGCCGGCCGAGCCACCCAGGCCTTCCAGCTCGATGAGGCGGAGGCTGGGTCTCGCTTGGGCGGCTGCGGTCGGCGCACCGGCGACCAGGACGACCACGGCCGCCGCGGGAATCAGCTTCAGGCGAGTCCACTTCATGTCGTTGTCCCTTCGCGTAGCACTTGATCGACCAGCGTCGGCACGGCCCGTGCCACTGCGTCGCTCAGGCCGACGCCGAGGCTCACGTCGGCGGCTTCGACGGCGTAGACGACCAGCCGTCGGGGCATGCGGTCGAGAGCGGTGGCCAGGGCGACGGCGTCGGGGATGCCGAGGCCATGGGAGCTGGCGCTGCCGTGGGCGGGTGGGAGAGTCGCGGTGCGGTGGATGCGGCCCGGGGTGGCCGGAGAGCACACGACGGCGTCGACGATGACGGCCAGCTCGGCGCCCTCCCAGGCCAGGATCAGTCCGGCGGGTTCCCCGTCGGACTGCACGGCGTGACCGCCGTGACGGGCCACGGACTCGGCGACGAGCAGGCCGACCGCGTCGTCGCGGCGGTACGGATTGCCGACACCGATGACGACCTTCACGCCCTGCTCCTGGTCAGGTCGAGGAAGTGCGCGGAGCAGGAGATGCACGGGTCGTAGTTGCGGATCGCCCGCTCGCACAACGGGGTCAGCTCCTCGTCGGGCAGCGCGAGGTTGGCGGACACCAGGGCGTGCAGGTCGGCCTCGATGGCGGCCTGGTTCTGCGACGTCGGCGGCACGATCACCGCGGCGGTGATCAGCCCGTCGGCGCCGATGGCGTAGCGGTGGTAGAGCAGGCCGCGAGGGGCCTCGGTGACGCCGTGGCCGACGCCGGGGCGTGCTGGGACCTCGACGAAAGAGGGCTCCGGCGGCTCGTAGGAGGACAGCAGCCGCAGGGCCTCGTCGACGGCGTAGACCAGCTCCACGGCGCGGACCACGATGCTGCGGAACGGGTTTCGGCACGACGGTCCCAACCCTGCCTCGGCGGCGGCCCGCAAGGCCAGTGGGGACAGCTGCGCGTGGTTCAGGGTGTAGCGGGCGAGCGGCCCGGTGAGGTAGCGGCGGCCGTCCAGGGTGGCGTGCAGTGCCGTGGAATGCGGCACCTGGTGCTCCGCGACGTGTGAGGAGAACTCGGAGACCGGGAAGTCCGATCCGCCGCTGGACACCAGCCGGCCGCGGGTGATGGCGTAGCGGTCGTCCTCGTGCACGGCCAGCAGCTCGTGGTCCAGTTCCAGGTCGGGGAAGTCGAAGCCGGCGACCCAGCGCACGGTGGCCAGCGCGATGTCGAGCGCGGCCCGCAGCTGCGCGGTGAGCGGGGCGAGATCCGCGCGGGTCGGGGCGCGGTAGAACCCTCCGACGCGCACGTTGACCGGATGGATCGGGCGCCCGCCGACGGCCGCCAGCACCGCGTTGCCGGCCTTCTTCAGCGCCAGCCCTCGTTCCACGGCGTCGCGGTGGTCGGCGGCCATGGTGATCGCGTCGGGATGACCCAGGAAGTCCGGCGCGTGCAGCAGGTAGACGTGCAGCGCATGGCTGGAGATCCACTCGCCGCAGTACAGCAGCCGGCGCAGCGCCTCCACCGGCTCGGGCACTGTCACACCGCATGCGTCCTCGATGGCGTGACACGCGCTGAGCTGGTAGGCGACCGGGCAGATGCCGCAGATGCGGGCCGTGATGTCGGGCGGCTCGGTGTGGGCCCGACCGCGCAGCAGCGCCTCGAAGAACCGGGGCGGCTCGTAGATCCGCAGTTCCGTGCGCTCGACCCCGCCATCGCCCACGACGACGTTGAGCGCCCCCTCGCCCTCGACCCGGGCCAGCGCGCTGACCCGGAGCTGACGCGCCCGGTGGCTCATGTGCCGACCCCCTGGCGGAAGTCGTTGAAGGTGCGGAACGCCCGGTCGATGGCGTCCTCGGACAGGCCACAGACCCGAAGCTGCGCCGTGAGCGCGGTGATGTTGGGCTGGTCGACGGGCCCGAAGCAGCCGAAGCAGCCGCGCCGGTACGCGGGGCACAGCGCCCCGCAGCCGGCATGGGTGACGGGGCCAAGGCACGGCGTGCCGTCGGCGACCATCACGCAGGTGAGACCACGGCGCTTGCACTCGGTGCAGACGCTGGCGTTCGGCAGATCCGGCTTGCGCCCCACCAGGAACGCCGACAGCACCTCCAGCAGCTGACCTCGGTCGATCGGGCAGCCGCGCAGCTCGTAGTCGACGGCCACGTGCGCGGAGATCGGCGTGGACGTGGCCAAGGTCTCGATGTGCTGCGGGCTGGCGTACACGATCGAACGGAACTCCTCGACGTCGGCGAAATTGCGCAGCGCCTGGATGCCGCCGGCGGTCGCGCAGGCTCCGATGACGACCAGCACTTTCGACTGCGCGCGCACCTCGCGGATCCGCTCGGCCTCCTCGGGCGTGGTGATGGAGCCCTCCACGAGCGACACGTCGTACGGGCCGGGCGACACGGCGCTGCTGGCCTCGGTGAACCGCGCGATGCGCACCGCGCCGGCCAGGGCGAGCAACTCGTCCTCGCAGTCGAGCAGGGTCAGCTGGCAGCCGTCGCACGAGGTGAACTTCCACACGGCCAGAGTGGGTGGGTGCATCACAACTCCCTGACGGACAACAGATCCGCGGCCACGGCGTAGTCGACGACCGGGCCGTCCCGACAGACCAGCAGCGGCCCGAGCTGGCAGTGCCCGCACTGCCCGATGCCGCACTGCATGTTGCGCTCCAACGAGATCCTGATCCGGTCGGCGTGGACTCCGCGCCGCAGCAGGGTCTCCGCGCTGTACCGCATCATGGGCTCCGGCCCGCAGATGAACGCGGTGGTGGCGGCCGGGTCGAGCGGCAACCGGGACAGCGGCTGGGTGACGAAGCCGACCTGCCCGGTCCAGTCGTCCGCCGCGTGGTCGACGGTCAGCTCCACCGCCATGTCCTCGCGGGACGACCACCACTTCAGCTCGTCGGAGTACAGGAACTCGCGCGGCGTGCGCGCCCCGGCGACGAGGATGGCCCGCCGATAACGCCAGCGTTGCGCGAGCACCGCCAGCACCACCGGGCGCAGCGGGGCCAGCCCGACGCCACCGGCGACGATCAGTGCGTCGCGTTCCCACGCGAGCGACGGCTGCCAGCCGACGCCGTACGGGCCGCGCACCCCGACGACGGTGCCCGGCTGGGCGGCGTGCAGCGCGCGGCTGACCGCGCCGACGGCCCGGATCGTCTGCGTGAGCGAGGTGTCCACAACGGACGGATCGCCGCTGATCGACACCGCGATCTCGCCGACGCCGCGTGCGTACAGCATGGTGAACTGCCCGGGCTGGAACCGGGGAATCGGCCGGTCCACCGGCGCCAGCCGCAGCGTCGCCGAGTCGGCGGTCTCCGCGGTCCGGCCAGTGACGACGTACCGCGCGGGCAGCATCTCCTCGGTCACAGCGGACTCGTCGGGACGTCGGCGGGATTGCGGTACAGGTCCAGCAGTCGCGCCCGGGTGGTCTGCAGCCGGTCCAACACCATCGTCAGCATCGCGACGGCGATCGGGTAGCCGAAGCTCGGGTCGTGCTCGGCGAAGGCCCGCAACTGGTCGGTGTCCAGCTCGACGGCCACGGTCGGCGTGACCGAGATCGCGCCGAAATGCCACTTCGCCGGCGTGATCAGCCACGACCAGCCGACCACCTCGCCGGGGCCGACGGTCTGCACGACCACCGGCCCGCGGCCCGGTATCGCGGCGTCGACGGCGACGCAGCCGCGTTGGACGAGCCAGCATCCCCGGGCCGGCGCGCCCTCGTGGAACAGCCGCTCGCCGGCGGCGAACGTCACCTCCTTGGCCGCGCCGGACAGCACCGCGATGTGCGTCGGCGACAGTCCCGACAGCAAACGAACGCGCCGAGCTGGTCAGACATCGACATCGTCGGCACTCCTCTCCGCCGCCAGCGCGGCCATCTCGGTCGTGATGTCGATCCCCACCGGGCACCAGGCGATGCACCGGCCGCAGCCGACGCAGCCCGATTCGCCGAACTGGTCGTGCCAGGCGCCGAGCTTGTGGGTGAGCCACTGCCGGTAGCGGCTGGCCGCGGACGTGCGGACGCTGCCGCCGTGCAGGTAGGAGAAGTCGACCTCGAAGCACGAGGCCCAGTGCTCCCAGCGCTCGGCGTGGTCGCCGGTGAGATCGGTGACGTCCTCGGTGGTCGTGCAGAAGCACGTCGGACACACCATCGTGCAGTTGCCACAGGTCAGGCAGCGATCGGCGACGTCGTTCCAGCGCTGGGCGGTCCGGCTGTCCCGCAACAGCTCCCGCAGGTCGAGCTCCGGCATCGCGCGACCCATCCGGCCGCCGGCCGCCGTGACGTCCCGCAGCGCCGCCGCGACCTCGTCCGAGGAGGCCTCCCGCCGGGCGACCGTGGCCAGGATCCGCTCGCCGGCCTCGCTGCCGGCCGTGGCCAGGAACCAGTGCCCGCTGTCGTCGATCCGCTCGGTCAGCGCCACGTCGTAGCCCCCGCGGACGCCGGGGCCGGTGCCCATGCTGGCGCAGAAGCACAGACCGCCGGGCTCGGTGCAGTCCACGGCGACGATGAACGGCCGGATCCGGTTGCCGAGCACCCGACCCAGGACGCCCAACGCCGCCAGGTCGCAGCCGCGCACGCCGAGAAAGGCCGGTTTGCGGTCGTCCGGCTGGGCCGCCGCGAACTCGCCGTTCTCCGTGGTCTCCCACAGCTTGCGTCGCGGCGGGTGCACGAACTGCTTCCACGACTGCGACCCGGCGGAGTGCCCGAACAGGGCGTCCGGACTGTACGAAACTGCACTCCCGGGAAAGAATCCGCATACTAGTGACGTCTGGCCCCAAGGGAAATAGTATTCCCTATTAGCCCTAAGCCGCCATCTTTAGCCCACATACTCCAAAGGATACCTCTGGACGCCTAAAGATAGAACCAGGGCATCAGGATTTTAAGGTCCCGTCTTGGCACGTTCGTGTAAGGACAAAGGCTGTGAGCCGACCATGTGCACTACTCGCGGTCAGCCGCAGATCGGCCACCCCCGCGACCTCGTCCAGCACGATGGCGTTGTCCCGCAGGCGCGGGCCGATCACCCGGTGTCCGTCGGCGATCAGCGTAAAACAAAAAACTCGTCGAGGCCGTCGAGGCCGAAGGCGTCCATCAGAGCAGTTGGGCGACGTGTTCGGTCAGGTCGACCAGCCGGCTCGTGTAGCCCCATTCGTTGTCGTACCAGCCGAAGACCTTGACCAGGTTGCCGTCGGCCTGGGTCAGGGTCGAGTCGAACACGCACGACGACGGGTCGCCGATGATGTCCCGGGACACGATGGGGTCCTCGTTGTAGCGCAGGTAGCCCTTGAGGTAGCTGGTGGCCGCGCTGGCGAAGGCCCGGTTGACCTGGCCGACGGTGACGGGCTGGTCGAGTTCGACGGCGAGGTCGGTGAGGGAGCCGTCCTCGACGGGCACGCGGATGGCCACGCCGTCGAGTTTGCCGGCCAGGTCGGGCAGGACCTCGCCGACGGCCTTGGCGGCGCCGGTGGTGGTCGGGATCAGGCTGAGCGCCGCGGAACGGCCTCGGCGCGGGTCCTTGTGCGGGCCGTCGAGCAGGGCCTGGTCGTTGGTGTAGCTGTGGATCGTGGTCATCATGCCGCGTCGCACGCCGAACGCGCGGTGCAGCACCTCGACCATCGGGGCCACGCAGTTGGTGGTGCAGGAGGCATTGGAGATGATGTGGTGGCTGTGCTGGTCGTAGTCGTCGTAGTTGACGCCGAGCACGATGGTGACGTCGACGCCCTTGCCCGGGGAGGACAGCAGCACCTTCTTGACGCCGTGCTCCAGGTGCCCGGCGGCGGCCTCACGGGTGCGGAACCGGCCGGTGGACTCGATGACGATGTCGACATCGGCTTCGTCCCACGGGATCAGGCGTGGCTCCCGCTCCGACCAGATCCGGATCCGCCGGCCGTCCACGGTGATGGAGTGGTCGTCGAAGGTGATCTCCTGGTTGAGCCGGCCGTAGGTGGAGTCGTAGCGCAGCAGGTTCGCCAGCACCGACGGCGCGGTGATGTCGTTGACGGCGACGACCTCCACCGGGCCGTCGCCGCGGTCGAGCACGCAGCGCAGGAAGTCCCGGCCGATGCGGCCGAACCCGTTGATACCGACTTTCACAGTCATTGTCCTTGCCTCCCAAGGATGTCGTCGACGGGACGTCGTGGCGTCGCGGGCAGCGGCGCGGCGTTGACCGGGGCCCAGCCGACACGCAGCACGATCTGGGGCACGCCGAAGCCGTCCAACACACGGTCGCGCACCAGGTTCCGGGTCGTCTCGACCTCGAGCGCCTGGCTGAGCGGGCAGGTGGCCATGCGGAAGTCCGTGGCCCACAGCAGAACCGAGCTCATCGCCTCACCGGCGCGCAGCCGTGCGTCCGCGTTGTCGGCGGACGTGGCCAGCACCAGCAGCTCGCCGGCGTCCTCCTCCCACCGGGAACCCGCGTCGGCGAGCTGGCCGTTGGGGAAGGCCCGCATGGTCGTGTCGCCGTGGCGGCGTTCCCCGGTCGGGATGTTGGTCGCCGGCACGCCCTCGGTGACGAACGGACTGCGACCGGTCCACGTGGCCAGCTCCGCGGCGTAGGCGACGTCCGCTTCCTGTCGGATCGACGCCTCGGCCAGCGCTTTCACCAGCTGGTAGCGGTCGTCCGGCTCGGTGGCCGGCATCAGGACCGTGCCGAAGGTGCCGGCGGTCCGCGCCAGGTCGTCGAGCAACTCGGCGGGCACCGGCCACGAGGTGTAGCGGCGGCGGTCGGTGCGACGGCGCTGGATCGACGCCGCCAGCGCGACGTCGTCCCGGCTGGGCTCGCGCGGCAGGAACTCCACGGACGCCAGGTGGTCGGGCTGGTTCGGGTTGGGGAACCGGTGCACCCGCGTTGCCCAGCCGGAGGCCGCCGAGGCCACCTGGAGGTGGTGCAGGGCGGCCCCGCAGGACAGCATCAGGTCGCGCCCGTCCGGGTCGGTCGCCGACAGCAGCCGGGACGCGTCGGCGTACAGGTGCAGCGAGGTGTCGCCCGACTGCCAGCGCCACGGCTGCGAGTTGTGGATCGACGGCGCCCGCGCGGCGAGCGCCACCGCGCTGCGCAGCGTCTGCACGTCAGGACTGGTCAGCACAGTGCTCACCTCTCTCGGGCTGCCCGCAGCAGCAGGCGGCGTTCGGCCGAGCCGATCTCGGAGCGGGTGGCGGCCAGCGCGTCCCGGTTGACCGAGACGGACGTGATGCCCATCCGCACCAGCTGCTCGGCGAAGCCGGGTTTGGTGGACGGCGCCTGCCCGCACAGGGAGGTGGTCATGCCGTTGTCGCGGGCGGCGGTGATGATCCGCTCGATGGTGTCCAGCACGGCCGGGTCGGCCTCGTCGAACAGGTCGGCGCAGATCTCCGAGTCACGGTCCACGCCCAGCACCAGCTGCGTCAGGTCGTTGCTGCCGATGGAGATCCCGTCGATGCCCAGCCGGGCGTACTCGGGGATCCAGTACGCGACCGAGGGCACCTCGGCCATCACCCACCGGTGCAGCCGGCGATCGTGGCCCAGCGGGCTGGCGTCGATGGCGGCCAGGCACGCTCGCAGCTCCCACAGCGTGCGCACGAACGGGATCATCAGGTGCAGGTTGGGCGTCTGCTCGCGGACCTTGGCCAGCACGGCCAGTTCCAGCGCGAACAGCTTGGGCTCGCGGACGTAGCGGTAGCAGCCGCGGTAGCCGATCATCGGGTTGTCCTCGACCGGCTCGAAGTCCGCGCCACCGGCCAGGTGGCGGAACTCGTTGGTGCGGAAGTCGATCGCCCGGTAGATCACCGGCCGCGGTGCGAAGGCCCGTGTGACCCGCAGCAGCGACTCGGTCATCCGGGCGGTGAACTTCTCGCTGCCGCCCGGGCGCGACATCAGGGCCCGCGGGTGTTCGCCGTCCAGGGCGTCGGTGACCATGAACTCCGCGCGCAGCAGGCCGACGCCGTCGACCGGCATGGCCGCGACCTCCTCGGCGTGCTCGGGCATCGCGAGGTTGACGTACACCTTGGTGCCCAACGTCTCCATGGCCGGCACGACCAGCGGCGTGAGCTGCGGAACGGTGTGCGCGGCCGGCTCCAGCCGCCCGGCGAAGACCTTGCCGGCCGCGCCGTCGACGGTGATCGTCTCCCCGTCCCGCAGCACCTGGGTCGCGGTGCGGGTGCCCACCACACAGGGCACGCCCAGCTCCCGGGCCACGATCGCGGCGTGGCAGGTCATGCCGCCGCCGTCGGTGACCAGCGCGGCGGCGCGGCGCATGGTCGGCACCCAGTCCGGCGTGGTCATGACGGCGACCAGGATCTCGCCGTCCTGGAACCGGTCGCCCTCGCTGGGATCGGCGAGCCGGCGCACCCGGCCGACGGCGCGACCGGGCGACGCGGCCAGGCCGCTGAGCAGCTCGGAGCCGGCGGCCGCGGTGGCTTCCTCGTCGAGCGTGGTGATCGGGCGGGACTGCACCAGCCAGGTCTGGCCGCCGGCGATCGCCCACTCCATGTCCTGCGGGCTGCCGTAGTGCTCCTCGACCCGCAGCACCAGCCGGGCCAGCTCGATCGCCTCGTCGTCGGTCAGCACCCGGCTCGCGCCGGTCTGCGCGTCGAGGTCGATGCGGAGGTCGTGGCCGTCCGGACCGCGCACGATCTTGTGCGTCTGGTGGCCGGTGCGGGCGTGCAGCAGGCGCGGTCCGTCCTTGGCCACGATGTAGGTGTCCGGCTCGACCGCCCCGCTCACGACGACCTCGCCGAGGCCGTAGGCGCCCTCGATGACGATGCGGCTGCGGTCGCCGGTGGACGGGTCGGCGGTGAACGCCACACCCGACCGCGCCGAGTCGACCATCAGCTGCACCACGACGGCGATCGCCGGTTCCTCGTCCAGACCGGTGCTGGAGCGGTAGGCGACGACGCGGGGCCCGAACAGCGAGGCCCAGCAGTCGACCAGGCGGGCCAACACCTCGTGCACGCCGTGGGTGTTGGTGTACGTGGCGTTCATGCCGGCGAACGATGTGCCGGCGGTGTCCTCGGACGTGGCCGACGACCGCACCGCCACCTCGGAGCCGTCGCCCAGCTGGTGGTACGCGGCCTCGATCTCGGCGCGGATGTCGTCGGCGACGCCGGCCTTGCGCACCAGCGCCTGGATCCGCTCGCAGGCGGCCGGCAGCTCGGAGGACTGCGACACGGCCAGCGCCGCGCGGAAGGCCTCGGCGATATCGTCACGGAGACCGGCGTGCTCCAGTGAGTCCAGATACGCCTGTGCGGTCACCACGAAGCCGGACGGCACCGGCAGCGCGGCCCGGGTCAGCTCGCCCAGGTTGGCGCCCTTGCCACCGGGACGGCGGTGTCGTCCTTGCCGAGTTCGCCGAAGCTCTTCACGTAGCGCGACATGCCAGCTCCTTCAGTGTGCGCGCAGAATGTCGCGCAGCCGGGCGTACTCGTCCTTGTCGATCTCGCCGCGGGCCAGCCGCTCGGCGAGTATCTGTTCAGCGCCGCGGTGGCCGAGCGGTTGGGCACGGAAGTGCCGCAACACCAGCACGACCACCGTCACCAGGCCGCCCCAGAACACCGCCATGCCGACCGCCATCATCAGCGGCATGATCCAGCCGGCGTCGGGACCGTTGTAGTACCAGGGCATCACAGCGCGCCTCCCCGATGCGGCACCGGCTTCAGCGGCTCGTGGTCGAACTCCACGTATTTGCCGTGCGGCCGGTCGATCTGGCCGACGTCATGCGCGTACGTGAGGTGGTTGTGCACGTCCACGACGCCGTCGACGCCACGGGTCAGCGTGGCGGCGATCTCGACGAGCGCCTTGGTCTCCACCTGCCCACGCAGTGTCGCCACGCCGGACTGCACCTCGACCGAGACCTCGCTGGGGTCCATCCACAGCGTGCGGCCGAAGATCTCGCGCAGGATCTCCTCGCGCAGATCGTGGTCCGAGCGCAGGAACACGCCGAGCACGTCCCGACGGCTCACGATCCCGACCAGCCGGCCCTCGGTGTCGGTCACCGGAAGCCGGTGAACCCCTTCCTCCGCAAGGAGTTTCGCCGCGTGCGCGACCGTGGTGTCCGGGTGCACGCACACGGCGGGCGTGGTCATCATCTCGGCCGCGACGCTGTGCGGGTTGTAGCCGTGCCGGCCACCGGCCCAGAACGGCTTGTGCTCCTCCTTCGTGCCGTGCAGCAGGTCGGTCTCGGACACGATGCCCACCACACTGCTGTCCCTACCCAGCACGGGAACGCCGCTGATCCGGCGCTCCGCCAGCAGGGCGACGATGTCCTTGAACGGGGTGTCGCTGTGCACCACGGACACGTCGGTGGTCATCACGGTGCTGATCTCTCGGTGTTTCACCGTCTTCTCCTCTCGGCCGACGAGCCGCGTGCCGTGGCCGCCGCCTTATATTAATAGCTCGTGTTCTTCCACAATATGATTGTACGAAGTGTTATTTGGAAACAAATTGCTTACTATACGTCTAAAATCGGTTCACCGTTAGTTCGGAATGTAGTCGCACGATCTCCCCATAACAACGCCGTTTTCAAGTGAACTCTAGCTCTATCGTTCCTTCGGGAGCGAAGCGTGAACTCCCTCACACAAAGGAACCATTCTGCGACGACCTCCCGCTACCACAGTCCGAATAGAATTAATTCGACCTCAAACCTAAACGTCTTGATGTAGATACATAGAGGCAAGTCATTTTGTTACACGGCCCGGGGACGTCAGCTGTCGTCCCCGGTCTCGATCTCGATCTTGCGGTGCGCCTCGGCCGTCTCGGCCACCGGCGCCGTCACGGTGAGGATCCCCTTGGTGTAGTTGGCCTTGATGTCCTCCTCCTTGACGTCGGCGGGCAGTGCGACGGTGCGTGCGAAGGAGCCGTAGCGGAACTCGGAGCGGTTCTTCTCGGCCGTCTCCTCGGTGCGCTCGGCGCTGATCGTCAGCAGTCGGCCGTCGACGGTGATCGTGACGTCCCGGCCCGGGTCGATGCCCGGCAGCTCGGCGCGCACGACGTACTTGCCGTCCTCGACGAAGTCCTCGACCCGAATGCCCTGGACGCCCGCCATCGGCCGGAATCCGAACATGGTGGGGAAGGACTCGACCCAGTCGATCAGGTCCGGCAGCAGGCCGTGTTGCCCACGGACCGGCGTAACCATCTGTCTACCTCCTTGCCTCCTCGGTTTCCCTTGCCCCTCCATCGGACTCCTCGGCGCGGTGCGCGGTGCAGAGGACAAGGCCCCGCGCGGGCCGCCATCCGGCGCGGCCGACGGGGTCGGAAGTCCCTGTCGATCGGGGACCTCCCGACCGGCCAACGACTCTGGGGGCGTCGGGTGCGCGGCGGCGATGCTCGTGGCAGCCGAAATCGAGCGAGAAGGGACGACAGACATGATGAGCACGGATGCGCGGCAGGATGTGCTGATGGGTCTGGCCCGCCGGATCGGGTGGGGCCGCAACTCGCTGCGCCGGCCCGTCGACCGCGCCGAAGGCGTGCTCGTCGTGCTGGTCTGGCTGGCCAGTGTCGTGATCGCCCTCGCCGGTATCGCGTTCGGGGTGACGATCGCCGAGTCAGATCTCGCTACGTCCGCGCAACAGGCCTCGCAGCTGCGCAGCACGACCGGAGTGATGCTCGAGAACTCGGTCGCCGCGACGGGCAGCACGGCGATGAAGACCTCGGTGCAGGTGCGTTACAGCGACCTGACGGGTTCCACCCGCACGGGCGAGGCAGCCGTGAGCGTTGGGCTGTCGGCCGGTACGACCGTGCCGGTGTGGCTGGACCAAAAGGGTGCGATCGCGCCGACTCCGCCGACCCCGGGCGACGCGATCGTCACCGGCATCGTCGCGGGCGTGACCGTCGTCGCCGGGGCCGAGGGGCTGCTGCTCGCGGTCCAACTGTTCGTCCACTGGCGGATGGAGCGCAGGAAGTTCGCGGCGATAGACCTCGAATGGGCCCAGTTGACGGCCCGCTGACGGACAGGAGGAGAGCTGTGCACGCGAAACCCGGTGACTGGCTGGTGATCAAGTCGGCGACGCTGGACAAGCCGTCCCGACGCGGGATGATCATGGAGGCGCACGGCACGGACGGCACGCCGCCCTATGTCGTGCGCTGGACCGACAACGACCACGAGGCGATCGTCTTTCCCGGCCCGGACGCGCACGTCGAGGCGTCGACGCCGATCGGGACGTGAGGACGATGCACATCCTGGTCACGGAGTCCGCGCCCGGCGCGTCGAGACGGCTGGTTGGCCGGCTGCGCGAGCTGGGCTGTCGAGTCAGCGCGTGCCACGACAGTTCGACGGTCTGCCGGGCCGTGGCGCCCGGCGGCGGTTGTCCGCTCGACGGCGCGGAACCGGCCGGCATCGTCGTGGACGTCCGTGACGGCGCCGGCGAGCTGACCGCCCGCGAGTACGGCGTGGTGTGCGGCGTTCGCGCCCGCCGGCAGGTGGTGTTCGTCGATGTCGACGAGGACCGCCGAGCCGCCGTGCCGACCGGGATGAACCCGCACATGACCGCCGTGCAGATGCCGGCGCTGGTGCAGGCCTGCGCGGACGCCCTGCGCACGGAACAGGGGCGGTGAGCCCGCCGTGTGGGCCATCGCCGTCAAGGAGTTCAACCAGTTGCGCCGGGATCGGCGGATGCTGGCCATGATCATCGCGATCCCGTTGCTGCTGCTGGTGGTTTTCGGCTACGCGGCCAGCTTCGACGTCGGGTCCGTGTCGACCATCGTGGTGGGCCCGCGCGCCGAGGCCATGGCGGCGCGGCTGCCGGGCCTGCTGGACGTGCAGCGCACCGACACCGGGCAGAACCGTGACGACGCCGTCGAGGCGTTGCGGGACGGCACCGCCACGGCCGCCGTCGTCACGTCGGCCGACGGCTCGACGCAGGTCCTGGTGGACGGTTCCGACCTGTTCTCCGCGCGGGCGGTGGCGGCCGGCGCGAGCGCCGCGCACCTGTCGGTCGAGGTGCTGTTCAACCCCGGCCTGACCACTTCCGTGATCATGGTGCCGGGCCTGATCGGCATCGTGCTGGTGTTCGTCGGCACGCTGGCCACCGCGCTGGGCGTGGTGCGCGAACGGCAGGCCGGCACGCTGGAGCAGCTCGCCGTGATGCCGTTCCGGGCCTGGCAGGTGTTCCTCGGCAAAGTGGTGCTGTACTTCCTGGTCGCGATGATCGACACCGCGATCGTGGTGACCGCCGGGATCGCGTTGTTCGGCGTGCCGTTCACCGGTGCCGTCGGCACGTTCGCCCTCGGCGTGCTGCTGTTCCTGTTCGTCACGCTGGGCATCGGGGTGCTGATCTCGACGGTGTCGCAGAACCAGGGCCAGGCCATGCAGCTGGCGATGATGACGCTGCTGCCCCAGGTTCTGTTGTCCGGCCTGCTGTTCCCTATCGCGTCCATGGCCGCCGGCGTGCAGTGGATCTCGTACTTCCTGCCGTTGACGTACTTCATCCAGGTGTCGCGGGGTGTGCTGGTGAAGGCCACGCCGATCGGCGCGCTGTGGTTCCCGCTGCTGATGCTCGCGGTGCTGGGCATCGCGGTGTTCGGTCTGTCGGTGCTGCGGTTCCGCCGCGACCTCGCGCCGAAGGCGTTGCGGTGAGTTGGGGAGCGGTCGGGCTGACCGTGCGCTACGGCCGCCGGACCGCCTTGTCGGACGTGAGCCTGCGGGCCGAGCCGGGCATGGTCACGTGTGTGGTCGGCGGTGACGGCGCGGGCAAGACGACGTTGATGCGTGCCCTGGTCGGCAGCGCGCCGGTCACCCATGGCGCGGTGGTGCGGCCATCCGTCGCCGAGATCGGCTACCTGAGCGCCGGCACCGGCGTGTACCCGGACCTGACCGTGCGCGAGAACATCGAATTCGTGGCCCAGGCCTATCGGGTGCGGGACCGGGACCAGCGGCGGCTGCTGGACCGCACCGGACTGTCCGGAGTGGACGACCGGCTCGGCGCCGAGCTGTCCGGCGGGATGCGGCAGAAGCTCGGTGTCGTGCTGGGTCTGCTGCACCGGTCGAGGCTGCTCGTGCTGGACGAGCCGACCACCGGCGTCGACCCGGCCAGCCGGGCGGATATCGCCCGGCTGATCGCGTCGGCCGCCGCGGACGGGACCGCCGTCGTGTTCACCACCAGCTACCTGGACGAGGCCGAGCGGGCCGGCGAGGTGCTGGTGCTCGACGCCGGCGCGGCACTGGCCGCCGGCGTGCCGGCGAAGATCG
>NZ_KK037166.1:560874-564433 GCF_000568255.1 Kutzneria sp. 744 | reverse complement strand
CCCCAGGTGCAACACGCGGCGGCCGGTCGGCCGGTCATCCGGCCGTAGCCGTCGGCCGCGCCGGTCACCACGCCCTCGAACAGCCCGAGCACGCCGCGCATGCCGTGCACCTCGTCCAGCCCGGCGACGAACTGCATCTCGGACGTGCCCGGGTTGGCGAAGCACACCTCCACACCGGACGCCACCAGCGTCCGCAACACCGTCTCGGCGCCGTTCATCGCAGTGCCGCCTCCGCCGGGTCGAACAACACGCCGGGATTGAGGATGCCAGCCGGGTCGAAGGCCCGCTTGACGCGGCGCATCAGCTCCGTTCGCAGCGGGTCCTCCAGCGCGTCGAAGTAGACACGCTTGTCCGTGCCGATGCCGTGCTCGCCGGAGATGCTGCCGCCGGCCGCCATGCCGGCGCGCAGCACGGACGTCATGAGCCGCTGCCGGATCTCCGGATCCTGCTGGAAGACGGACAGGTGCACGTTGCCGTCGCCGGCGTGCCCGCAGCCGACGACGTACGAGCCGCTGCCGGTGGCGAGCCGCTGCACCTCGGCCAGGAAGTCCGGCATCGCCGCCCGCGGCACCACGGTGTCGACCAGCTCGTTCGCGCCGGCCGCCCTGGACGTGTGCAGAGCCCGTTCCCGCGCCTGGAGGAGCCGCTGCCCGGTTGCCCGGTCGAGCGGGAAGACATCGGACGCGCCTTGCGCGGCCAGGAACTCCGCCACCTCGATGACGTCCTCGTCGAGGCGCGCGGCGGTGCGGGACTCCAGTTCGACGATGAGGTAGGCCTGCGCCGACTCGTGCACCGCCGAGACCAGCCCTTCGGTGTGGGCGATGGCGGCCATGGTCAACGCGTCGACGTACTCCAGCACCACCGGGTCTACCCCGGTCGCCAGCAGGCGCGGCACCGCCAGCGCCAGCGCCTGCGCGTCGGCGAACGGCGCCAGGATGGTGGCCCGGTGGCCGAGTCGGGGCCGCAGCCGCAGGATCAGCTGCGTCACCAGCGCCAGCGTGCCCTCCGACCCGGCGATCAGCTGGGTGAGGTCGTAACCGGTGCTGTTCTTGACGAACCGGCCGCCGGCGCGGATCACCTCGCCGGACGCCAGCACGGCCTCGATCCCGAGCACGTTGTGCCGGGTCACGCCGTACTTGACCGCCTGCATGCCGCCCGCGTTGGTCGCGAGCGTGCCGCCGACCGTGGCCCCCATCTCGCCCGGGTGCACCGGATACAGCAGGCCGACCGCCGCCGTCGCGGCGTCCAGCTCGGCCAAGGTGACCCCGGGCTGCACCACCGCCACCTGGTTCGCCTCGTCGATCTCCAGCACGACGTTCATCCGCTCGAACGACACCAGCAGTCCGCCCACCCGCGCGATCGCCGCGCCGGCCAGGCTCGTCCCGGAACCCCTTGCGGTCACGGGAATTTGCTCCCGGCTGGCGATTCGCAGCACCGCGGACACCTCGGCCGTGCAGCCGGGACGCACCACGAAGGCCGGCGTCCGCGGCACACACGTCAGCGATTCGTCACGGGCGTAGTCGGGTGAAGCGTCCGAACCCGTGATCACGTTGGCCTGCCCGACGGCCTCGGCGAGCGAGGCCCGGACGTCCGACCGGTGCGCGGGCCTCATGGCTCGATGCAGACCGGGATCGAGTCGGTGTGGCCGGTCGGCCGTTCGGTGCGGCCCGCCGGATCGAGGATCTTCACCCAGCCGACGGACGGGAACTCGCTTGAGCGTGGCCATGATCTCGCCGGCGACGGTGTAGGTGGAGCCGTGGCTGTCGCAGCCGCCGACCAGCCGCACGGTCGCGACCCGGTCGGTGATCGACAGGTGGTCGAAGCCGGTCGCGTCGGAGCTGACGAAGCGCAGCCCGGCGGCGGACTCGGCCTCGGTCGGCCCGGCGAACAGCCGTTGCAGCGCGCCGCCGGCCGTGGTCGGCGGGATCACCGGTCGGGTGACCGGGAACAGGTACGGCGGGCGGGACACGTCGTAGAAGTAGTCCCGGACGTCCACCGTGGCGAAGTCGTCGGCGATGTCGAGCACCACTCGGCTCGGCGCGGTCAGGGTGAACAGCCGCACCGAATCCGTGGCCCGTGCGATGCCGATGCCGAAGGCCAGCACGCCCTCGAAGTCACCGGCCTGCACGACCTGGATCACCTGCGGCAGGGCGTAGGTGCGCCGGGTCGGGCCGTAGGTGCCGTTGCCGTTGTCGTCGTGCCCGGCGGCCGGGCTCATCCGGACGCGGAGGAAGGCGTTGCCGGCGACGGGGATCGGCAGGCCGGACGGGTCGCCGATGACGGTCGGCACCCGGGCGACGCTGTTGTCGGCGGGCAGTAGTCCGGAGAACTCGAAGACCACCCGGTCGTAGCCGGGGTGGTGGGCCGTGCGGATCGCCACCAGGGTGGGGGTCGGCGCGGCCGCGGCCGCGGGAGCCGCGCCGGCGAGGACGAGGACGGCCCCGAGCGCTGCGGCCGTCAAGCTGGACAAGTCTCATGCCGACCACGCTAGGGCGGCCGCCGGTGCCGACGAAGGGCCGCAAGGACATGGGGGACAAGGGCTTTCGGCACCTGCGGGAGGGCTTCGGCGGGCGGGACGATCGAGTGGGAAGGAGGTGGACGACGTGACGGATGTCGAGTCCGGGCAGGCCGCGGCGGAGGCGCGCAAGGAGCTGAAGGCCGATCCGACGGCCAAGACCACGCACGGCGATCCGCTGGCCCGTTACCTCGGGGCGGTGGCGTACCGGGAAACCCACGACAAGAAGGACACGAAGGCGGACGAGAAGGCGAAGTGACCTCCGGAGACAGCTCGCCGGCCCGCTCAGCGGGCCGGCGAGTCCGTGTCCACGACGTCCGCCTCCGGCCAGGGATCGAACGCTTCGGCCATCGCCGCCGCGATCTCCGGCGTCGCATCGGACAGGTGCGGGCCGCCGGCGCGGGTCCTGATCCGCGCGTCCGCGACCACCCCCGGCGCCCGGCAGACGAGTTCGACCAGCCGGCTGGACGTGCCGGCCGCCACCACCCGGGCCATTTCCCGGTGCGCGGCCACGCGCCAGCTGGCGTCGAGCACGACGGTCTCGCCGCGGCCGAGGAGAAGTTCGGCCCGCCGCAGCATCTCCCGATATGTGTGCTCGGTGCTCGCGACGTCGTAGATGCCCTGCTGCCATCCGGCTTCGGCCGACTGCTCGGGGTCGATGCCGGCCAGCTCCTTGCGAACGCGGTCGGACTGCACGAGCACGCCGCCGGCCTCGTCGGCCAGCCGACCGGCCACTGTGGACTTACCGGTGCCCGGGCGACCGCCGACGAGCATCAGCCTCGGCTCGGCCAGTCGCAGGTGCCGCAGCGCGAGCCCGGCCAGTTGTCGTGCCAGCACGTCCTGCCCGGCGACGCCTTGGGCGTGCCGCAGGCAGGCGACCTTGGACCGCACCACGGCTCGGTAGGCGATGTAGTGGTGCTCCAGCGCGACGGACCGCTCCGCGCCCGAGAACTCCGCGTAGCAGTCCAGGAACCACGCGCCCAGGTCCGGCCGGCCGAGCCGCTCCAGGTCCATCGCGAGGAACGCGGTGTCGTCCAGCGCGTC
>NZ_KK037166.1:532789-560118 GCF_000568255.1 Kutzneria sp. 744 | reverse complement strand
ACACGTCGGCGAGGTCCTGGCGGGTGCCGACGATGGAGCCCTTCACGGTGATGCCCCTCAGCACGGTGTCGAAGATCGGGATGGTCAGCGTTCCGTCGGCCGGCAGGCCGACGAGGATCATGCGGCCGCCCCGGCGCAGCGACCGGAACGCCTGCTGGAACGCGTCCGGCGCGGCGGCCAGCACGATGGCGACGTCCGCGCCGCCCAGAGCCTCGATGGTCGTCGCGGCGTCGTGGGTGGCCGCGTTGACCAGGCGGTCCGCGCCGGCCTCCTCGGCGACCTGCAACTTGTCCTCGGTGACGTCGACGCCGATGACCTCCGCGCCGCGCAGCCGCGCGTACTGGATCGCGAGGTGCCCGAGGCCGCCGATGCCGAACACGGCCACCTTCTCCGCCGGTTGGATGTCGGCGACCTTCACGGCCTTGAACGTCGTGACGCCGGCGCAGGTCAGCGGCGCAGCGTCCGCAGCGGACACTCCGTTCGGCACCGGCACGACGTAGCGCTCGTCGGCCACGGCGTACTCGGCGTAGGCGCCGTCCACGCTGTAGCCGCTGTTCTGCTGCGCCTCGCACAGCGTCTCCCAGCCGGACACGCAGTACGAGCAGTTCCCGCACGCCGAACCCAGCCAGGCGATGGCCACCCGGTCGCCGACTTCGCGCAGGGTGCAGCCCTCGCCGAGGGTGTCGACGATGCCGACGCCCTCGTGGCCGGGCACGAACGGGGCGTGCGGCTTGACCGGCCAGTCGCCGCGTGCGGCGTGGATGTCGGTGTGGCAGACGCCGCAGGCGATCATCCGCACCAGGACCTGGCCGGGGCCGGGCTGCGGCACGGGGACGTCGCGGATCTCCAGCGGTGCGCCCAGCTCGGGCACGACAGCGGCCTTCATGGTGTTCTCCTCACGTGGGAACGACGGTCAGACCAGATCCCGGCGACGGAACGCGGCCAGCCCGGCCGCGGCGAAACCGACGGCGACGACCGACAGCCAGATCAACGGTGTGGCCGTGACGGCGCCGCCGGGCAGCTTGGGCAGGTGGGTGAACGGGGACAGGTCCATGACCCAGTGGTTGAGCGGGACCAGCGGGCCGAGCTCGCCGATGAACAGGAACGCCACCAGCGCCGCCCAGCCGAGAGCCGAAAGCCGTGGCAGGAAACCGAATGCCGCCACAGTGAGGCCGACGAGCACGAGCGCCGCCGGCAGCTGCGTCAGCGCCGCCCCGATCAGCATCCGGCCATCGGTCAGGCTCGCGCCCAGCCCCATCGCGGTCAGCAGCGCGGCGCAGCCGATGGCGACGACCACGAGGTGGCTCAAGGCCCAGCGGACTCGGCTGACCCCGGTGGCCAGCAGCGACTCCGCGTGCAACGAGGCTTCCTCGCCATGCAGTCGCATCGTGGCCTGCACGCCGTACGCGGCGGCGATCAGGCCGCCGATGCTGAGCTCGGCGGCGATGAACGCGTTGGTGATGCCCTGCTGGCCGCCCATCGCCTCGAACAGGGCCTTGACCTGAGGGGTGGTCTCCAGGGCGCCGATGTTGTTGGCGATGCTGCCGCAGACCGCGCCGAGCACGAGGAAGCCGGCGGCCCAGCCGAGCACCGAGCCGCGGTGCAGCCGCCACGCCAGGCCGAGCGGGCCGTGCAGGAACGCGCTGGCACGAGGCCGGCCGGCTCGTTCGGGCAGCAGTCCGGTGTCGAGGTCGCGGCGCCCGTGCAGGGCGTACGCGCCGAGTGTGAGCACGGCGGCGACACCGGTCAGGACCAGGAACACCCACCACCGGTCGCCGGCGAACGGGCGGATCTGCTGGCTCAGGCCGATCGGCGACAGCCACGACAGCCATTCCGGGCCACGGCTGTCACCGACCGCCCGCAGCAGGTACACCGCCCCCAGCGCCACCATGCCGATCGAGTTGGCGCCACGGGAGCCCCGCGTGAGCTGGGCCGACAGCACGCCGATCCCCGCGAACGCGATGCCGGCGCCCACCCAGGCCGCGCCGAACGCGAGCGAGCCGGCGACCGCCAGGCCGCTGGCGATCAGCGTGAGCGCCGTGACGACGCCGAGCACCAGGCTCGTGCCGACGGAAACCAGCAACGCCGCGGTCAGCGCGGCGTAGCGGCCGACCACTCCCGCGCCGATCAGCTCCAGCCGGCCGGCTTCCTCCTCGGCCCGGCTGTGCCGGACGGCCAGCAGCAGGCACAGCACGGCGACGAAGGCGGTGCCGAGGCCGTCCATCTTGATCATCGACAGCGCGCCGAGCGAGGTCGTGTCGTAGATCCGGCCGTACAGCGCGACCAGCGACGGGACGTCGTTGATGCCGGCCGACGCTGCGGTCCGGGAAGCCGCGTCCGGATACAGGCCGACGGTGCCGGCCACCGACGTCACGGTCATCAGGACGAAGGCGCCGATCCAGACCGGGATCATGATCCGGTCACGGCGCAGCGCCAGCCGCACCAGCGTCCACACGCCGGTCATGACCGCACCGCGTAGTGGTGCAGGAACAGCTCCTCCAGCGTCGGCGGCTGGCTGGTCAGGCTGCGCACGCCGGTGCTGGTCAGGCTGGCCAGCACGGCGTCCAGCTTGTCGCTGTCCACCTCCAGCCGGACCCGGTCGCCCTGCACGTCCAGGTCGTGCACGCCGGGCAGCATGCTCAGCCCGTTCGGCGGCCCGGCCAACTCGGCGGTGATCGAGGTCCTGGTCAGGTGGCGCAGGTCGGACAATGAGCCGGAGTCGACCACTTTCCCGTCACGGATGATGCTCACGCGGTCGCAGAGAGCCTCCACTTCGGACAGGATGTGGCTGGACAGCAGCACTGTCCGGCCGCGGTCGCGTTCCTGCTCCACGCAGGCGCGGAACTCGGCCTCCATCAACGGGTCCAGCCCGGCCGTGGGCTCGTCCAGCAGCAGCAGTTCCACGTCGCTGGCCAGTGCGGCGACCAGGGCGACCTTCTGCCGGTTGCCCTTGGAATAGGCCCGGGTCTTCTTCGTCGGGTCGAGGTCGAATCGTTCCAGAAGTTCCTTGCGGCGCTGGGGGTTGCTGGCGCCGCGCAGCCGGTCGAGCAGGTCGATGACCTCGCCGCCGGTCAGGTTCGGCCACAGCGCCACCTCGCCCGGCACGTAGGCCAGCCGGCGGTGCAGGCTGGTCGAATCGCGCCACGGATTGCCGCCGAGCAGCGTTGCCGTGCCGCCGTCCGCACGCAGCAGGCCGAGCAGAATGCGCAGTGTGGTGGTCTTTCCGGAGCCGTTGGGGCCCAGGAAGCCGTGGACCTCGCCCGTGCGCACGTGCAGGTCGAGGCCGCCGAGTGCACGCGTCCGGCCGAAGGACTTGATCAGGCCCGACGCGGAGATCGCGTCTGTCATGGGTCGAGCGTAGGAACGGGAAATACCTGGTAGGAGTGCCCAAGGCCACCGCCCGCCGGGACCTGTGACCCCGCCCGGACCGGGGCGTAGGGCCCGTGGCCACTTGATCCGGCCGGGCCCGGCGACTACACATGGGTCGACCGAGCACGTCAAGCAGGGAGCGTGCTGTGGACCTGTCCCGTCTTCGCCTCAACGAACTGGTCGCGGAGCTGTCCGAGCACGTGGCCGAGTTGGCGACGGCCAAGAGCCAGGTGCAGGGGCTGCTGGACGCCGTGATGGCGGTGTCGACCGGGCTCGACCTGGACGCCACCCTGGACCGGATCGTGCGGTCCGCCACCGAGCTCGTCGACGCCCAGTACGGCGCGCTGGGTGTGCTCGGCGCGGACGGCAGGTTGGCCAACCACCTCACCGTGGGCATCGACGACGCGACGCGTGCCACCATGGGACCGATGGGACCAAGCACGGCCTGCTCGGCACGGTCATCACCAGGCGACCGCTGCGGCTGCCCGATATCGCCGCCCACGACACCTCTGTCGGCTTTCCCGAGCGCCATCCGCCGATGCGTCTTCTTCCTGGGCGTGCCGGTCCGCATCCGGGACACGGTGTTCGGCAACCTCTACCTGACCGACAAGCGCGGCGGCGGCCAGTTCACCGAGGACGACGAGGTCGTGGTGCAGGCGCTGGCCGCCGCGGCCGGCATCGCCGTGGACAACGCCCGGCTGTTCGAGCAGACCCGACAGCGGCAGCGCTGGCTGGAGGCGCTCTCCGAGCTCGCCACCGACCTGCTGTCGGGCATGGACCAGGACGAAGCGCTCGACCTGGTCGCCCGCCGGGCGGTCGAGCTGACCGCCGCGGACGCCGCGTTGGTGCTGCTGACCCCGAACGGCCACCGCGACCGTCGGGTGGTGCAGGCCGTCGTCGGCGACGTCGACGCCGCCGCGCTCGGCCGGGTGATCGGCAGCGACGACCAGCTCATCGGCGACGTCGTCGCCAGCGGCGCCCCGCTGATCGAGACGGACCTGAACCGCAACCGCGGGGAGTCGGCGCTGGCCGACACGCTGACCGGCTACCAGCACTCGATGGCTGTCCCCATGCGGTCCGGCGAGCACATCACCGGCGTGCTGCTCGTGCTGCGCGGCAAGGAGAGACAGCCGTTTGTCGACGAGCAGCTGCCGCTGCTGGTCTTCTTCGGCAGCCAGGCATCGCTGGCCCTCGAACTCGCCGTGAAGCAGCACGTGCAGCGTCAACTCGACGTCGTGTCCGACCGGGACCGCATCGGCCAGGGCCTGCATGAGCACGTCATCCAGCGGCTGTTCGGGGTCGGCCTGCAACTGCAGGGCATGCTGCCGACCGTCGGCGACGCGGGAGTTCGGCGGATCCGGGAGTCGGTCAGGCAGATCGACCAGGTGATCGCCGAGATCCGCACCTCCGTCTACGACCTGCAGAGCGCCACCGAACCGCAGCCGCTACGCGGTCGGCTGCTGGACGTCGTCGTGCAGGCGACCGGCGACACCGAGCTGGTTCCCACCACCCGGATGCACGGGTCGGTCGACTCCGCCGTGCCCACACCGGTCGCCGATCAGGTGGTTGTCGTGTTGGCCGAGGCGATGTCGAACGTGGTCCGGCACAGCCACGCGCACTCGGTGCAGGTGTCGGTGACCGCCGCCGAGATGTTCGAGATGGAGGTCGTCGACGACGGCGTCGGTGTTCCGTCCGCCGTCGACGGTCGCGGACTGCGCGACATGGCCGAGCGCGCACGGGCCGCGGGCGGCGCGTTGACTGTCTCCGCATTGCCCGGGGGCGGCACGCTGGTGCAATGGCGAGTGCCGCTCACCGAACGGTGACCAACGGCCCTGCCGGCGCGATTCCTGCTGCCCTGCATTGCCAGCCGCTCATGAAACTACCGTCGGGTAAGGGAAACCCGTCGGAAGGGATGTGACCGGCCATGGCGCTGACGATCGTGTTCGCCGTCGTCCTCGTGCTGCTGATCCTGCTGGGCGCGTCGATGCGGCTCGTGCAGCAGTACCAGCAGGGCATCGTGTTCCGGTTCGGCCGGCTGCTGCCGGGCGTGCGGGAGCCGGGGCTGCGGTTCATCATCCCCTTCGTGGACCGGATGGTCCGGGTCTCCCTGCGCACGGTGGTGCTGGGCATCCCGGCCCAGGGCGCGATCACCAGGGACAACGTGACGCTGACCGTGGACGCGGTGGTGTACTTCCGGGTCGTCGACCCGGTCAAGGCGATCATCAAGGTCGAGGACTACCCGCGGGCGGTGCTCCAGGTGGCGCAGACCTCGCTGCGCAGCGTGATCGGCGAGTTCGACCTGGACACGCTGCTCTCGGAGCGCAAGGAGATCAACGCCGAGCTGAAGACCGTGATCGACGCGCCCACCGAGGAGCCGTGGGGCCTGCGCATCGAGCGGGTGGAGGTCAAGGACGTCACGCTGCCGGACACCATGAAGCGGTCGATGTCGAGGCAGGCCGAGGCCGAACGTGAGCGCCGCGCCCGGGTGATCGCCGCCGAGGGCGAGTACCAGGCGTCCAGCCGGCTGGCCGAGGCCGCCGAGCGGATGGCCGCCACGCCGAGCGCCCTGCAACTGCGGCTGCTGCAGACCGTGGTGGACGTCGCCGCGGAGAAGAACAGCACGCTGGTCATGCCGTTCCCGGTGGAGCTGCTGCGCTTCTTCGAGCGCACCGGTGAGCGCGCCGAACTGCCCACGGCCAATGGGCAGCAGCCGGTCAAGACCGAGGTCTGAGATGGGTGTCGAACAGGAGACGAAGCTCGGCGCGCCCGCCGGGTTCGAGCTGCCCGACCTGACGGATGTCGTGGACGGCGCGGTCGCCGAACAGGCCCCGCGCCGGACACTGGTCGCGCAGTACTACGACAGCGCGGATCTCCGGCTGGCGCGGGCCGGCGCGACACTGCGGTATCGCACCGGCGAGGACGCTCCCGTGTGGACGGTGAAGCTGCCGTTCGCGGTCGCCGGAAGTCTGACGGCCCGGACCGAGATCGACCTCACCGGGCCGGCCGATGTGGTGCCGGACAAGGCGGTCGACCTCGTCCGTGCCTTCCTGCGGATGGAATGCGTGGTGCCGGTCGGCGAGGTGCGCACCGACCGCCGGACCGTGGTCGTGCGGGCGGGCGGCGACGAGGTGGAGGTGGTCGACGACCTGGTCACCGGGCATGACCAGGTGCACGAGGCCCAGCGGTTCCGCGAGATCGAGGTCGAACGGAAAGTTGGCGGGGACAAGCTCGCCCGTGCGGTCGTGGCGGCACTCGTCGCCGCCGGCTGCCAGGCGGGGCCACCGACGCCGAAGCTGGTCCGCGTGCTGGGGTCGCGGGCGACACACCCCCCGGACATCGTCGTGCCCGACATCGGCCGGGAGGCGAGCCTGCCCGATCTGGTGCGGCACGCGATCGCCGCGTCGGTGGACCGGATCGTCCGCCATGACGCCGGCGTCCGGCTCGGCGAGGATCCCGAGCACGTGCACCAGTTCCGCGTCGGCACCCGGCGGCTGCGCTCCGACCTGCACACCTTCACCGGCTCCCTCGACTGGGCATGGGTGACGGTGCTGCGGGACGAGCTGTGGTGGCTCGGCGGCAAGGCCGGAGCGGTCCGCGACCACGATGTGTTGGCCGAACGGCTGAGCCGCGAGGCGACGCAGCTGCCCGGCGTCGACCAGGCCGGCGCCGCGGTGCTGATGGCCTGGCTGACCATGGAATCCGCGACCGCCCGTGACGGACTGCTGACGGCACTGCGCAGCCACCGATACATTTCTTTGCTGGACTCGTTGGCCAAGGCCGTCAACGAACCGCAGTTCGCGGACGCGGACACGCGGTCCGCCCGCAAGCACGCGCCCGAACTCGTCGCCCACACCTGGCATCGGCTGGCCCACGCCGTGAAGGCCGCGGGCGACGATCCCACCGACTCCGACCTGCATGCCATGCGCATCCAGGCCAAACGCTGCCGCTACGCCGCTGACGCCGTCGCCCCCGTCGTCGGCGAGCCCGCGCGCCACTTCGCCGACGCCATGGCCGAGATCCAGACCGTGCTCGGCGACCACCAGGACACCGTCGTCGCCGAGGCCTGGCTCCGCGCCACCGCCGACCGCCTGCCCGACGGCCGCGTCGCCGCCGGCCAGCTGATCGCCATCGAACGGGCCGAACGAGCGCGGTTGCGGGCGGCGTGGCCACAGGCCTGGCACACAGCCCGGGACAAGGACCTGCGCGACTGGATGTGAGCCCCAGGCTCGACTCCGCTTCGGGTCGATCTCGCGGACCAGGGTCACTGTCCCGCGGCCGGCGGTTCGTAGCGCGCCACGATCGCCGCGGCCAGGCGGGCCAGGACTTGGCGCGCCTCGTCAGGCGTGAGGACTTCGACGTCGGGGCCGAAGGCGAGCAGAGTCCGAGCGGCGAACAGGGAACGAAAACGCAGTTCCACGGTGGTCCACCCGGTTTGTGTCGCGGGCGGCGGGGAGTCGACCTGGTCGGGGTCGGCGAGATCGGCTTGATGGACGCGGAGGAACAGGGCCAGCGTGTCGTCCCGCACCCGGACGGTGACCGCCAGCGGGGCGGGAAGGTCGTCGATGCGTCGGCGCAGGATCTCCCAGGTCCCGGCCAACTCCACACCGTCACGTCGCCGCACCGGCTCGGTCAGCACGGTCACGGACCGAGCGCGGTCCACACGGTAGAGAGTGGGTTCGCCTTTGTGGTCGGCGACGAGGTACCAGACACCGGCCTTGTTGACCAGCCCGTACGGGTCGACGGTGTAGGTGCGCACGCGGTTGTCGCGGCCGTGCCGGTAGCGCAGCCTGAGCCGCCAGTCCGCGAAAACGGCCCGTTGAAAGGCATCCAGGTCCGGACCGACACGCTCGGGTCCGGGGGAGCCACGCCAGCGGACAGGGTCGATCAGGATGCGGCGGCTGGTCAGGTCGGCGTCGAACCGATATGGGGCGGGCAGCGCCGCCATGACCTTGCGCAGCGCGGAGCCGAGGGCGTGGCCGAGCCCGAGGTCCACGTGGGCGGAGCCGGACAACAACACGAACAAGGCTCGGGATTCGTCGGCCGTCAGGCCGGTCACGTCGGTGTGATAGCCGGGCAGCAGGGCGATGCCGCCCTGGGGACCACGGACGGTGTAGACCGGAACTCCGGCCGTGGACAGGGCTTCGACATCGCGCATGATCGTGCGGATCGACACCTCCAGGCGCTCGGCCAGGGTCGCGGCCGCCAGCTGTCCGTGTGTCTGCAGGAGCAGCAGGATCGAGAGCAGGCGGTCGGACTTCATGCCGCGAGTCTCCTCCTATAGGTCACTCGATGACATATATGCGTTCGGGGCTGTGTCGCGCGGACGTGACGGCGATCACGCCCGAGCGGCTGTCCCTATATGACGGCGGCTGTCATGTATGAGGGCGAAGGATGACGTCATCGGCCGCGGACATCGCGGACGTCACCTCAAGGAAGGATTCCTCAGTTATGACCGCCACCATCGGTGCCGCTCAGAAGATCGCCGACGCCTACGTCCGGGCCTGGACCGGCGGTGACGCCGAGAAGGCCCTGAGCCTGGTCGCCGACGACGTCGTGTGCGAGGCCCCCACCGGCCGGATCGAGGGCATCGAGGGCTACCGCCAGTTCCTGGCGCCGTTCGTGGGCATGGTCGCCAACGGCAAGGTTCTCGACGTGTTGGGCCACGACACCCACGCGGCGACCGTCTACGCCGTCGACCTGCCCTTCGTCCAGAACCTGCACGGCGTGGAGTACCTCACCGTCACCGACGGCAAGATCAGCCATGTGATCAGCGTCTTCGACACCTCGCCCATGGTCCAGGCCCGCGCCGCTCAGGGCTGACCGGCCGCGGATCGGCCCGACCGGCGCTCGCGTGTGCTTCCCCTGCGCGAGCGCCGGAGCCTGGCGGTGTTGTCGGTCCAGGTCTGGGAGAGCATCGGCTCGCCCGAGTTCCGGCTCAGCCCATCACGGTGCCCGAGTTCGCGGTGTTTCGGTTGCGCTTACGAGAAAACGCGCCCAGGTCGATCTCCAGGCCGGTGCGCGGGGCCCGGAACCGGACGGGCGAGGCGTCGTGGTCGACGCCGTTCTCCACCTGGTTGATCAGCTCCGTCATCAGCTGCCCCGCGACCGGCGCGTTCTTGAACTGGTTGCCGCTCGTTCCGATCGCGACGTAGAAGCCCGCGAGTTCGGTGCGGTCGTAGATCGGAGTCCAATCGTCGGCGACGTCATACACGCCCACCACGCCGCGCGCCCGGTTGGGCACCGTCAGACCGGGCAACCGCCGCGCCGCCCGCGTCACCTGCGCCTCGAAGACCGTGGCCGTCGGGTGGATGTCGACGGCGTCCGGGTCGTCGGTCCATTGCATCGGATCACACTCCGGTTCCGTTCCGCCGACGAGCAGGCCCCCTCCTACTTCACCGCGGAAATAGGTGCCCAGATCCATGTCCGCCACCACCGGCCCGCCATAGCCCTCCCGGACCGGCACGTGCGCTACTTCCTGCCTCAGCGGGCGCACCGCGACCGTGAAGTCGGAACCCACGCCGGCCAGCCGATTCACCGCGCCCGACCACGGACCGGCCGCATTGACCACGACGGCACAGGGAATCCGGGCACCGTCCGACAGCCGCACCGACGCCACGCGCCCGCCGGTCTTCTCCACCGCTGTCACCGTGCTGCGGAAGCGGAACTCCGCCCCGCACGCCGACGCCGCGGCGGCGAGGTTCACGGCGGCGAGGCTCGGGTCCGAGACGTAGCCGGCATCCGGGGTGTACACGCCACCGAGCGAGTGGTGCGCGTCCTGCCAGAATTCCTCGTCGTCGAGCCGCTTCGGCGGCCAATAGCGGCCGACGTCGATGCCCGGAACGCGCTCGGCCAAGGTCGCGCTGTCCCATTCCTCGTAGGGGACACCGATCTCGTCGAACAACGGAAGCCACGACGCACGCGCAGCCGCCTCGACGTCCAGCATGACCAGCCCGCTCTTGCGGAACATCGCGAGGTCGCCGACGTCGTGCCCGAGGTGGCCGGCCCAGTCGAGCCAGCCGAAATGCGCCTCCCACGCCGTCGCCACCCCGGCGAGCGTGGAGAAGTTGAACCGGACGACCGCACTCGACGCCGAGGTCGACCCCTGTCCAGCTCCTGGGGCCCGATCGAGCACGATCACCCGGTGCCCTGCCCGCGCAAGCTCAAGGGCGATCGACGAACCGATCACCCCCGCCCCGATCACGACCACGTCGGTACCCCGGCACTCAGCGGGCACGGCAGGTCCTGAGGTAGCTCAGGAACGATGCCTGTAGGCCGGTCACGTGCGTTTCGCGCAGGACCGCGCTGGTGACGGCTGCGCCGCGGGCGGTCAGGCGGTGCAGGACGGTGGCCGTGTTCTTCGCGAGGTTCTGGTAGATGGCCAGGTCTCCAAGGAGCTCCTGGTCGTTGACGGTCACGTGAAGCTTGGCGGCAGGCAGGTTTTCGCCCAGTTCTTCGAGCCGCGCGAAGACTTGGCTGTCCTCACCGGCGACACCGGGGCTGCCCGCTCCGATGCTGTCGAAGAGAGTGCTGCCGGTGAGCCAGGCGTAGAGACTGAAGAGACCGCCGTAGGAGTAGCCGAAAAGGCCGTGACCGCTCGTGGCTGTGCCGTAGTCGCGTTCGATCCGCGGGTGCAGTTCCGCGGTGAGGAAACTCAGGAACGCATCGGCGTGGGTGTCGCGTAGTTCGGCGAGGTAGGCGTCGGTTTCTTCGCGTGTCCTCGCGCCCGTGCGAAATCCCATCTCCACGGCATCGACGAGCTCCTTGGCGATGGGCTCGCCCGGCGGCACGAGGTCCCTGTTGCGCAGCCGATCCCAGTGCTGTGCTTCCTCGCCTGCGTAACCGACGCTGACCTGGATGTAGGGCTGGATCTGGTGCATGGGGTCTTTCTGAGTGACGATGAGCGGAGCCGTCATGCCCACGGCCCAGTTGCCGTCGAGCACATACACGACAGGCGCTTGCGTCGTGGCGGGGTCGTAGCCCGGTGGCGTGGTGACCCAGACGCCGTAGTCGTGCCCTCCGCCGGAACGCAGCTCGAAATAGTCGGTGTCGGCGAGGCAGCCCTGCCACATGGTGCTCATCGAAGGTCCTTCACGACTCGGCCGGCCTTGAGAACGAGGACGGCATTGGCGGGATCGGCGAACAGCTCCGGGTCTTCGACCGGGTTGCCGTTCCACAACACGAGGTCTGCCTGCGCGCCGGGAGCGATGACGCCGACCTGGCCGGACAGGCCGAGGATCTCGGCGTTCGTCCTGGTGGCCGCCACGAGGGCTTCCATCGGTGTCTCGAGCTGTGCGCGCAGCCTGAGCTCCTCGCCTCGACGATTCTGAGCCGGACCGATGAGATCGGAACCCAGCCCGATCCGCACTCCGGCCTCCTTGGCGGCGGCGAGCGCCTCGGTCATCCGCTCACGAACACCCAGCACCCGATCGCGGGTCGATTCGTCGAGGCCCGCTCCGACGGTGTCGTGCAGCAGTTGCTCGACGACGGCGAACGTGGGCACGAGGGCTACCCCGCGAGTGGCCATCAGGGCGGCCGTGGATTCATCGAGGTCGGTGCCGTGCTCGACACAACGCACGCCGGCCTCGACCGCGTTCCGGATGCCGTCGTTGTTGTGGGCGTGCACCGTCACGTAGGTGCCCCGCGCCGTGGCTTCCTGGACAGCGACGGCAATCTCCTCGACGGTGAACTGGGTGTCGGTCAGCCGGTCGTGCGCTCCGACCACTCCGCCGGTCACGCAGAGCTTCAGGAAGGAGGCTCCGCGACGGAAGGCCTCGCGCACGTTGCGCCGCAGCTCGTCCGCGTTGCCGGACATCATGGACAGGGCGCACAGGCCGGGCAGGTGGTGGCTGTTCCACAGCTCCGTGGGCTCCCAGTCGGCTCCGTAGTAGCCGTGCCCACCGATCTGGCACTGGACTGGTCCGCACGACAGGACGCGCGGCCCCCTGACCTTGCCCTTGGCGATCGTGGTGACGAGGCCGCCGTCGACCCCGCCGGTGTCCCGGACGGTGGTGAAGCCGGCGTCGAGCGTCGCGCCGGCCGTGGCGAAGATGTCCGCCGCGATCTCGGCGGCGCTGATCCGGAACGAGAACTGCGGCTGGATCGGGCTCGACAAGCCCAGGTGGACGTGAGCGTCGATCAGGCCGGGCGTCATCGTCAGGCCTCCGGCATCCAGGCGCTCGCCGTGTGCGCCGGAGGCGCCGACCTGGGTGATAAGCCCGTCTTCGATGCTGATGTCGACGGCGACGGGGTCGCGACCCGATCCGTCGACGACGGTCGCGCCGACCACTTGACACCGTTTCACGAGTCGCTCCCTCCGCTGGCGCAGGCTGCGACCCTGTGTGAGCAACACGGCGTAGCCAGGTTCTTATCCAATGGATAAACTGTGGGAGTGATCCTGTCAAGCACGGAACGCAAGAGCGACGCACGCGAGCGTCTCCTCGCTCGGCTCCTCGACGCCTTCGGCGAGGACCTTCCCGCGCCGGAAGTGTCGCTCCGTGAGATCGCCGCCAGGACCGGGACCAACCACGCCCACCTGCGATACCACTTCGGGTCACTCCCGGGCGTCTTGGCGGCCATGCTGAAGGCACAGCGATCCCGTGACAACGAGGCGCTTTTCGAGGCCGCCCACGAGAGCACCTTCGACGACTTCGTCGTGGCGATCTGGCGTGCCTACACTCGCCCGCAGCAGCTGTCGCGTGTCCGTGGGTTCTTTCACGTCGTAGGACTGGCCGCGTACAGCCCGGCGGACTTTCGTGAGTTCATCGACTCGCTCGACGACCTGACCAAGATGCTGGCCTCGCTCGCGGAACGCGAAGGGCTCGACGCCGAGGAAGCGCTGGCTTTGGCCACCGTCACCGTTGCCGCGATTCGCGGCCTGCTCTTGCAGGCAGTTCTGACTCCGGCAGGCCACTCGGAGGACGCGGTCGCGTTGATCCTGCGCATGAGCAAAGGCCAATCCGTTCCACATACACGCCCAGGGCCCTGAGCGTGACGTCGCACAGAGCGCAGCTGGCGGTCTTTGGGCGCCGTCGGCCGCCCCGTCAGGCAACCGCTCCCGACATCAGCCGACCAGGTTCAGCCGCCCTCCGGCCCCTCCAGCGGACCGCTTGGGTGTACATCGGGACGTCCTTCAGGGACGGCGGTCGCGGCGGACCAGGATGAGCGCGGGCAGGATCATGGCGGCGGTGAGGACGAAGGTCACGGGGTAGCCGATCGAGGTGACGACCAGCCCGGCGGCGAACGCGCCGGCGGCCATGCCGAGGTCGTAGGCGGCGTTCCAGATCGCGATGACCACGCCTTCGCCCCGCGGGCGACACGCGGGCGTACATCAGCGTCAGTGTTGCGTTCTGCAGCACGCCGAACCCGGCGCCAGCACAGCTCCGCCGATCACCGCGGACGGTGTGCCGGTGGCGGCGATGGCCGCCGTGCCCGCCACCGCCAGCACGAGTCCGCATGGCAGCAGCCGGGCCGGACCGATGCGGTCGCCGATCCGCCCGGCGATCAGGCGGGCCACTGTGGACGCCGCGGGCTGGGCGAGCAACGCCGCCGCCGCGACCCAGGCCGGCCGGTCGGTGGTGGCGAGGGGGAGGAAGGTGACCAGCACGCCCGCCGCCGCGGCGGCCGCGGCGAAGATCGTCGCTGGGCGCATGATCTGGCCGTTGCGCAGGCCGGTCAGCACGCTGTGGTGGTTCTGCGCCGTCGCCGCGGGTGTGCTGCGGGGCAGGCTCGGCAGCGACAGCAGGGCAAGCAGCGTGGCCGCCGCCGTGACGACGAACACGGGTTCATAGCCCCAGTGCGCGGCCGCCCAGACGCCGGCGGGCAATGCGAGCGTGCCGGGGATCCCGCTGGCGATCCCGACCAGCGCGAGGCCTTCGCCGCGCCGATCGGCCGGGATCAGCGTGGCCGTGATCGCGCCGCCGGCCACCGCGCAGATCGCGAAACCGCAGCCGCGCACCACGCTGACGGCCACGATCACCCAGGTGTCGGCGCTGACCGTCAGGACGAGGGTCGGCGCGCCGAGCAGCACGAGCCCGCAGGCAAGCGCCCAGCGGCAGCCGATCCGGTGGATCAGCCGCGGCGTCACCAGCTCGCAGGCCACGGTCGCCAGCAGCAGCGCGACGGTCGCGAGCCCGGCGCCGCCGCTCGAACCGGCCTGCTGCGCGAACAGCGGCACGACCGACAGTGGCAGATAGAAGCCGATCGACGAGCCCACGATCGAGACGAAACGCAGCAACAGTGCGCGGGAGAGCAGGCGGGCCGGAGCCGGTCGGGTCAGTAGTTCGGTCGTCATGGCGAAAACGCTATGAGCGGACCGGGACATCGGTAAGGTCCAGTTTCATGGCCGTGGAGTGGGCCGGTTCGGGGCCGGAGCTGCTGATCACCATCGACCGGGACGGCGGAGCCGGGTTGCGCTCGCAGCTGGAGGACCAGCTGCGCGACGCCATTCGCCGAGGCCGCCTCGCCGGTGGCGAGAAACTGCCCTCCTCGCGCGAGCTCGCCCGCGTGCTGGGGCTGTCCCGTGGCCTGGTGCAGGACTGCTACCTGCAGTTGCAGTCCGAGGGCTACCTGAGCAGCCGGCCGGGATCGGCCACGCGGGTGGCGGCGGCCGCGGCCCCGTCCTTGATCGAACCCCCGCCGGCCAGGCCGCCGGACCGGCCGCAGTACGCGGTCGCCGACTTCCGGCACGGCGTCCCCGACCTGCGCCTGGCGCCACGCGAGGACTGGGCGTGGGCGATCCGCGAGGTGTGCCGGACGGCCCCGAACACCGCTTTCGACTACGGCGACCCGCTTGGCGAGCGGCGGCTCCGTGAGGTGCTCGCCGCGTATCTGCGACGGGTGCGGGCAGTCGCGGCGACCGGCGACCACGTGGTCGTGTGCGCCGGCATGGCGCAGGCGCTCGGGCTGGTGCTGCGGGCAGTGGCCGCCGACGGCATCGACACTCTCGCCGTCGAGGATCCGGGTGCGTTCGGCTCGACCACCGAACAGGCGCGCACGGCCGACATGGCCGTCGTGCCCGTGCCGGTCGACCAGGATGGCCTGGACATCGCCGCGCTCGAACGCAGCCCGGCGCGGGCCGTGCTGGTCACCCCGGCGCACCAGTGGCCCACCGGCGTGGTGCTTGCCGGACACCGCCGGCAGGCACTGATCGCATGGGCGCGGCGGCGCGGCGGCGTCATCATCGAGGACGACTACGATGCCGAATTCCGCTACGACCGAGAGCCGGTCGGCTCGCTGCAAGGTCTCGGTCCGGACTGTGTCGTCGCCCTCGGCACGGTGAGCAAGTCTCTCGCGCCGGCTCTGCGCCTGGGCTGGCTGGTCGCACCCGATCGTCTGCTGCCTGCGCTGGCGTACGGCAAGCGCGTGGCCGACCGCGGCTGCCCGACGCTCGACCAGCTGGCGTTGGCTCTGCTCATCGAGTCCGGACGCTACGACCGGCATCTACGCCGCGCCCGCGCCGAGTACGCCGCCCGGCGCGAGATCCTCATCGCAGCCCTCGCCCAGCACGCCCCCGGTCTTCGCCTCACCGGCCTCGCCGCCGGCTTCCACGCCGTCCTGCACCTGCCTGCCGGCACCGACGAAGAGCAGCTGATCAAGCAGGCCCGGCAGCGCGGCGTCGGGCTGCACGGCCTCGCCGCCATGTGTCGCGCCACGCCGACCGAACCGCGACTGATCCTCGGCTTCGGCGACACGTCCCCACGCTCCATCGAAGCCGGCATCGCCGCCATAGCCGACCTGCTCCACGGGAAATCACCAGACAAACGCGACTGACCCCGACCACGCCCCCCGACAAAGCCGCTATCTCATCAGCGTCGGCTCGGACGACGGCAGCCAGTCCCGCCTGAGCAGCCCGTAGACCCACGAGTCGGAGACTTCGCCGTTCACGACGCAGTCTTCCCGCAGCGTCCCTTCACGCACGAATCCGAGCTTCTCCAGCACGCGGGCAGATGCCACGTTGCGTGTGTCGGCTTCAGCCTGGACGCGATTCAGGTCCAGCGTGTCGAATGCCCACCGCAGCAAGACGCGCGCGGCCTCCGTCGCGTAGCCGTGGCCCCACGCCGCATCGCCGTAGCAGTAGCCCAGCGACGCACTGCGGTAGTCCGGATTCCACCGACTCAGGGTGCACCAGCCGATGAAGGCGCCATCGGAGACACGATCCACGGCCAGCCGCGCCCCGGTGCCCTCCTCTGCCATCTGCCGGCACGCCGCGATGAACCGCTCGGAGCGCGCGTGCTCGCTCCACGGCGGTGCGTCCCAGTAGCGCAACACGTAGGCATTGCTGTGCAGCGCGAACAGGTCGTTCGCATCCGCGTCGTCGAAGGGACGCAGTCGAAGGCGAGCGGTGTGCAGCGTGGGGGTGGGCAGCGACATGCCCGTCATCGTCCCTCCCGGCAATGGTGGTCGATCAACCGTGCACCTGATGGCGGCCACTCGCAACGGGTTTTCGCGGCCCGCGGGAGAGTGACGTGCCCGTTCGTCGGCATTAGCGGACGTTGTCACTCACGACCGGCGGCATGGCCGGACGTTGCCCGACAGCGTCCAGGTCCGGCGGCGGTGAGCGCCCTAGTCGGGCAGTATTCGAGGCAGACCGAACCGCGGGAGCAGGTCCGCGCCGAGGAACGCGGTCATCCGGGTGATCCGGTCGCCGGCCAGGGTCAGCACGGTGATCCCGTGGGCGTGGGCGACGCCGGCGCGCGGGTCACGGGCGTAGCGGCCGAACGCGGGTTGACCGTTGGCGTGGGTCGGGATGAGCCGGAACCGCCGGGTGCCGTGTGCGAAGGCGATGTCGGTGAAGAAGCCGCCGATGGCGTCGCGGCCCTGGTATTCCTGCGGCGGCGGCGGCATCGACATCCAGGCGTCGTCGGTGAGCAGTTCGACCATGGCCGGGACATCGCAGCGCTCGAAGGCGGCGACGAACGTGTCGATGACGCGTCGCTCGGCCAGAGAGTTCGGCAATGGGGGATCGCCGGCGGGTTCGCGCATGGCCAGAGCGCTACGGGCTCTCTTCAGGGCGCCGGCGACGGCGTCCTCGGTCGTGTCGAGCATGTCGGCCACTTCGGCGCCCCGATAGCCGAGGACGTCCCGCAACACCAGGATGGCTCGTTGGCGCGGTGGCATCGTCTGCACGGCCGCCACGAACGCCAGCGACACCGCCTCACGACTTTCCACCCGCGCCTCCGGACCAGGCACTGGCGCGTCGAACTCCATCGCCGTGTCGGGATACGGCTCCAGCCACGGCACGTCGTCCAGCCTGGTCGGCTCGGGGAGGTGGTCCGCGGGCGGTGTGGCCAGCGTCGGCCGGTGACCGCGATCGCGTAGCGCGTTCAGGCAGCGGTTGGTCGCGATCCGGTACAGCCAGGTGCGCACCGAGGAGCGGCTGGCGAACCGGTCGATGCCGCGCCATGCCGCCAGCAGGGTCTCCTGGACCAGGTCCTCGGCATCGGCGACGGACCCGAGCAGCCGATAGCAGTGCACCTGCAGTTCCCTCCGGTACGGCTCGGTGAGCCTGCTGAACGCCTCCGCATCGCCTTGACGTGCGCCGGACAGCAATGCCTCGTCCACGGTCCCGTCCTCACCTCTGTGGTGAATCACTCGACATCTGTACCGACACCGGCGGCCCCGAAAACCGGTCGCGCCCGATTCCCCGCGCTGCGCGGGTCTACCTCACCATGCCCTCTCGAACGACAACCACCACGGACCAGCGGTGGACGCTCGCCCTGGCCGGCATCGGGTCATTCCTGGTCGTCCTGGACCTGTTCGCCGTGTCTACCGCACTGCCCACCCTGCGGGTGACACTGCACGCGACCATCACGACGCTGGACTGGACGATCACCAGCTATACCCTCACCTTCGCGGCCCTGCTGATGACGGCCGCCGCGTTCGGCGACCGCTGGGGCCGTCGGGCGGTCTACATCGGAGGCTTGGTGCTGTTCGCCGGCGCCTCCGCGGCGTGCGCCCTCGCGTCCGACGGCGCCACCCTGGTCGCTGCCAGGGCAGTGCAGGGTATCGGCGCCGCGGTCACCATGGCGACGGCACTCGCGTTGATCAACGCCGCCTTCCCACCCGCACGGCGAGGGCGGGCAATGGGCGTGTTCGGCGCCGTCACCGGGGTCGCCACCGCCCTCGGCCCGATTCTCGGCGGGATCATCACGCAGGCACTGTCCTGGTCGTACATCTTCTGGATCAACGTTCCCATCGGTGTGGCCGCCGCGGCCTGTGTCGCGCTGCGCATCCCTCGGGACCACGCCTCCAGCTGGCGATCGGTGGACCTACCGGGACTGGTCCTGGGCGGCACGGCGGTACTGGCACTGGTGTGGGGCGTGATTCGCGCCGCGGTCCACGGATGGGGCGACGGCCCGGTGATCGGCTCAATCGTGCTCGGCATGGCTTTGTCGTTGTCTCTGCTGCTGTGGGAGCGACTCGCGAGCCGACCGATGATCCCGTTGCGGCTGTTGACCGACACCGCGTTCAGGTCAGGCATCGTCGGTATCTTCCTGCAGTCGGCGTCATTGACCGCCGTGGTGTTCTTCACCGCGCAGTTCCTCCAGAACGGACAGGGCGACAGCCCGTTGGCGGCAGGACTTCACCTGTTGCCGCTGGGCTTGGTCCCACTCGCGCTCGGGCCGCGGTCCGGCGCCTACGCCGACCGGGTGGGCACCTGGCCGATGATCATGATCGGCCTCACCCTGCAAACGGCGGGAACCGTGATCATCGCCGTCTTCCCCGGCCCCGACCTGCCGTATCCCGTCCTCGGCGCGGCCATGACGATCCTCGCTGCGGGCTTCACCTTCGCTGTCCCCGCACTGACCAAGTCGGTGGTCGGCTCGGTGCAGCCAGGCGACATCGGCACGGCGTCCGGCCTGTTCACCACCGTCCGGCAGGTCGGCGCGGCATTCGGCGTCGCCGCAAGCTCAGCAGCCTTCACCGCCGCCGGCGGCTACACAACGGCTCACACCGTAGCCACCGGCTACCGCGCAGCCGTGATCGTCGCAGCGCTCTGCGTGGCAATCGCAGTCGTGACAACCATCAAGTCGCGACGCGGGCTGGCCTTACCCCACGGAGACCGCGAACGGCGAGAACACCACCTGGGACAGCGGTAGATCCCGAGACGAGTCGCCGGGAATATCACGCACAGCTGGCCCATCGTGTGCGGGTTGGCGGTCTTTCCCTCATCCCGACAGCCACGCAGGACAGAACTGGTCGACGCGCACTCGGTGGCCTTGGTCGCCCTACGCACAAGGATTTGCGTCACGTTCAGGTCGATGACGCGGCCGTGGCGTTGCGGTTGGATCACCGAGGGCCCGGGTAGCGAGAGCGTCCGCGACGCTGTCGTAGCCGGGCGCCTGAAGGACCATGACGAAGGACTTCGCGTCGCGGTCGAGACCGGCATCCTTGAGGACGGCCAGGGTGTCGGCGGCGCCAGGGCTGCTGCCGACCTTGCAGACAGTGTGCAACTCGGCGTCGCTTGTCGACCGACTCGGGAACTTTCGCCCCGGACGGTGGTGCCTTTCGTCCCTGCTCGCCGACGACGGCGGGCCGGGAGGCTGGGGGCATGTTCGAAGTGCGTGTGCACGGCCGAGGCGGCCAGGGAGTGGTCACGGCGGCCGAACTGTTGTCGGTGGCGGCCTTTCTGGAGGGCCGGCACGCCCAGGCGTTCCCGAGCTTCGGCTCGGAGCGGACCGGGGCGCCGGTGGTGGCGTTCTGCCGGATCGACGACCACGCGATCCGGTCGCGTGAACCCGTGGTGCGGCCGGACGCGGTGATCATCCAGGACGTCACGCTGCTGCACCAGGTGCACGTGTTCGAAGGGCTGCGGCCGGAGGGATACCTGCTGGTCAACTCCACGCGGGGATTCGACGAGCTGGGCATCGGCGAGTTCGTGCGGGACTTCCGGCGGGACCGGCTGCTGGTGGTGCCGGCCACCGAGCTGGCCCGGCAGCACGTCGGCCGGCCGGTGCCGAATGCCGCGCTGCTGGGCGGTTTCGCCGCGTTGAGCGGCCGGGTGTCGCTGGAGTCGGTGACCACGGCGATCGGCCAGCGCTTCGCCGGCAGGGTGGCCGCCGGCAACATCGCGGCGGCCACCGCCGCGTACGAGTTCGTCCGGGCCGAGCAGGAGGAGATGAGGAATGCTCAGGCAGGTTGAGGGATCCCGGGCCGTCGCGGACGCGGTCGCGCTGTGCCGGCCGGAAGTAGTGTGCGCGTACCCGATCTCGCCGCAGACGCACATCGTGGAGGCGTTGGCGGCGCACGTGAAGTCGGGGCGGCTGTCGCCGTGCGAGTTCGTGACGGTGGAGTCCGAGTTCGCTGCGATGTCGGTGGCGATCGGCGCGTCGGCGGTCGGCGCGCGGGCCTACACCGCGACGGCGAGCCAGGGCCTGCTCTACATGGCCGAGGCCGTCTACAACGCGTCCGGGCTGGGCCTGCCGATCGTGATGACGGTGGCCAACCGGGCGATCGGCGCGCCGATCAACATCTGGAACGACCACAGCGACAGCATGTCCCAGCGCGACTCCGGCTGGATCCAGCTCTACGCCGAGACCAACCAGGAGGCGGCCGACCTGCACGTGCAGGCGTTCCGCATCGCCGAGGAACTCTCGCTGCCGGTGATGGTGTGCATGGACGGCTTCATCCTCACCCACGCCTGGGAGCAGGTCGACACACCGTCGCAGGAGGAGGTCGACGCGTTCCTGCCGGCCTACGAGCCGCGTCAGGTGCTCGACCCGGCCGACCCGGTGTCCATCGGCGCAATGGTCGGCCCGGAGGCGTTCACCGAGGTCCGCTACCTGGCGCACGCCCGCCAGATGCAGGCACTGGAGCTGATTCCGGACGTCGCGTCCCGGTTCGCGGAGGCGTTCGGCCGCAACTCCGGGGGCCTGGTGCACCCGTACCGCACCGACGACGCGGAGACGATCGTCATCGCGCTCGGCTCCGTGCTGGGCACCATCAAGGACACCGTGGACGAGATGCGCCGTGACGGGGTGCGCATGGGCGTGCTGGGCATCACCAGCTTCCGACCGTTCCCGCTGGACGCGGTGCGCACGGCTGTCGGCGAGGCGCGACACGTCGTGGTGCTGGAGAAGGCACTTGCGGTCGGCATCGGAGGGATTGTCACCGCCAACGTCCGAATGGCCGTGACGCCGGAACGGGTGTCGACCGTGATCGCCGGGCTCGGCGGCCGGGCGATCACCAAGGCCTCGCTGCACCGCATGCTGGCCGACGCGATCGCGGGCCGGCTGGAGCCGTTGACCTTCCTCGATCTCAACCACGAGCTGATCGGCAACGAGCTGGCCCGGATGGCCGCCGGCCGACGGTCCGGGCCGATGGCCGAGAACCTGCTGCGGGACCTGGGCGCGGTCGCGTCCCGGATCGGATGAGGGGTCGGACCATGCCGCTGCAACCGATCAAGTTCTACCAGACCGGAAGTTTTGTCGTCGGGAACCGGCTGCTGGACCCCGACGAGCGGGCCGTGCAGGCTCGGATCGACCGCACGAACTCGCTGAACTGCGGGCACCGGGCGTGCCAGGGCTGCGGCGAGGCGCTCGGCGCCCGCTACGCGCTGGACGCCGCGATGCGGGCCACCGGCAACCAGATGGTCGCCGTCAACGCGACGGGCTGCCTGGAGGTGTTCTCCACGCCGTATCCGGAGACCTCGTGGCGGATCCCGTGGCTGCACTCGCTGTTCGGCAACGCCCCCGCGGTCGCCACCGGCGTCGCCGCCGGTCTGAAGGCCAAGGGCCGCAGCGACGTCCGCGTCGTCGGTCAGGGCGGCGACGGCGGCACCGTCGACATCGGGTTCGGCTGTCTGTCCGGCATGTTCGAGCGCAACGACGACGTGCTGTTCATCTGCTACGACAACGAGGCGTACATGAACACCGGCGTCCAGCGCTCCGGCGCGACGCCACCGGCCGCCCGCACGACGACCACCCCGGCCATCGGCCCAGAGCCGGGAAACGTGTTCGGACAGGGCAAGAACGTGCCGGCGATCGCGATGGCGCACGAGATCCCTTACGTGGCCACGGCAACCGTCGCCGACCTGCGCGACCTGGAGTACAAGGTGACGCGGGCCATGGACTTCCGCGGCGCCCGCTACCTGCACGTGCTGGTGCCGTGCCCGCTCGGCTGGGGCAGCGCCTCCGGCGACACCATCCGGATCGCCCGTCTGGCCAAGGAAAGCGGCCTGTTCCCGGTGTTCGAGGCCGAGGGCGGCGAGGTCACCGACGTGTCGAAGATCCGCCGCCGGGTGCCGGTCGAGGACTACCTGCGGCTGCAGACCCGCTATGCCCACCTGTTCGGCGAACACGGCCATCCCGGGACGGTGGCCCGGATCCAGGCGGTCGCCGACCGCAACATCCGCCGGTTCGGCCTGGTCGAGGGGGAATGATGGACCACGAGAAGCCGTTCGCGATCACCCTGGACGTCGGGTCCAGCCTGGCCAACAAGACCGGGGCCTGGCGCACCGAGCGGCCGGTCTACCTGGACCTGCTGCCGCCCTGCAACCAGGCATGTCCGGCGGGGGAGAACATCCAGCAGTGGCTCTACCACGCCGAAGGCGGCGGTTATGAGGCCGCGTGGCGGCAGATCATGGCCGACAACCCGTTCCCGGCCGTGATGGGCCGGGTCTGCTACCGGCCGTGCGAGACGGCGTGCAACCGCGGTCAGCTCGACGAGTCCGTCGGCATCAACTCCGTGGAGCGGTTCCTCGGCGACGAGGCCGTCCGCAACGGCTGGACCGTGCCGATGACCGCCTCGGCGACCGGAAAGCACGTGCTGATCGTCGGCGCCGGGCCGGCCGGCCTCTCCGCCGCGTACCACCTGCGGCTGCTCGGGCACGACGTGACGATCCGCGACGCCGGCGACGCGCCCGGCGGCATGATGCGCTACGGCATTCCCCGCTACCGCCTGCCCCGCGAGGTGCTGGACGCCGAGATCGACCGCATCCTGGCCATGGGTGTCAGGCTGGAAAGTGGTTGCCACGTGACGGATGTCGTGGCGGCGCTGACCGAGTTCGACGCGGTGTTCCTCGCCGTCGGGGCGCATATCGCCAAGCGCGCGTACATCCCGGCCGGCGACTCCGCCCGCATACTGGACGCCGTCGCGCTGCTGCACGACGTGGAGGACGCGCAACCGCCGATGCTCGGCCGCCGGGTCGTCGTCTACGGCGGCGGCAACACCGCCATGGACGCCGCCCGCACGGCCAAGCGGCTCGGCGCGACCGACGCGCTCGTCGTCTACCGGCGCACCCGGGAACGCATGCCCGCGCACGACGTCGAGGTCACCGAGGCGACCGACGAGGGCGTCGCGATGAAGTGGCTGTCCACCATCGCGCGGGCCGACGGCGAGACCGTCACCGTGGAGAAGATGCGCTTGGACGACAAGGGTTTCCCGCAGCCCACCGGCGAGTTCGAGGAGCTGGCCGCGGACACCGTCGTGCTGGCGCTGGGCCAGGAGGCCGATCTCGCGCTGCTGGACGGCGTGTCCGGCATCGAGACCGAGGACGGCGTCGTGCGGGTCGGCCCCACCTTGATGACCGGCCACCCCGGCATCTTCGCCGGCGGCGACATGGTCCCGTCCGAGCGGACCGTGACCATCGCCATCGGGCATGGCAAGAATGCCGCCCGGCAGATCGACTCGTGGCTGCGCAAGGGCGATCACCGGGCTCCGCAGCCGGCTGCGCTTGCCAGCTTCGACAAGCTCAACACCTGGTACTACTCCGACGCCCACGCCACCGTGCGGCCCCAGTTGGAGGCCGCCCGCCGGGTCTCCACCTTCGACGAGGTGACCGGGGGCCTCGACGAGTCCACCGCGCTGTTCGAGGCCCGTCGGTGCCTGTCCTGCGGCAACTGCTTCGAGTGCGACAACTGCTACGGCGTCTGCCCCGACAACGCCGTCATCAAGCTCGGCCCCACCCGGCGCTACGAGATCGACTACGACTACTGCAAGGGCTGCGGCATCTGCGTGTCCGAGTGCCCCTGCGGCGCCATCGAGATGCGGCCCGAACCGGGTTGACCAAGGGAGGAGTTTCCATGGCACCAAGCCTTGTGCCACTGGCGCTGGCCGCGCCGTCGACCCTCGGCGACGTGCACCTGGTCGTCACCGGTTGGCTCGACCTCAACCACACCATTCGCCACGCCGACGGCTCCTGGCAGCCGTTCGGATCGCTGCCGCGAAGCAAGACGACCACGCCGGCGTCGGTGCTCATCAACGGTGAGGAGCACCTGTTCTTCCGCTACGGCGAGGGGATGATCAGTCCCTATTACTACGGCGACTACGTCCGGCATCCCGACGGCTCCTGGAGCCAGGAGGTGGATCCCGGCGGCATCGACGCCACCCAGCTGGACGGACAGGCCGCCACGGAGCTGGGCGGCGGACCCGCCCTGGTGCGGCGCGACGGCGACGAGCTGGTGCTGTCGGTGCAGCGCCCGACGGCACCTGGGTGGGCTGGGAAACGGTCCCGACCCAGGGGCCGCTCGGCAGTTTTTCGGTGTCCGCCAGGGGTGACGTCCTCCGTGTCGTGGTGGCCAGCGCGGACGGCACGGCCATCACGGCCTACGACCGTTCGGCCGGCGGCGTGTGGTCGGCGGGCAACCGGACGTCGTTCGGCGGGGGTGCCGCGACCGACCTCGCCGTCGCGTATGTTTTTCGCCGATCTGGAGGTCGTGGCCGTGGCGCACAGCGGGACCGGTGTCACCGTGCGGCACTCGATCTTGCACTCCGACTTTCGCTGGGACCTGTTTCGTTTTATTTTCGAGGGGGCCGCCGCCGGCGCGGTGCCGGCGGTGGACGACGTTGCCGTGGCCGCGTCCAGGGGCGCGATGCAGCTGGTGGTGGCCGCGCAGGGCGGGCTGTACCACACGATCCGCCGCGCCGACGGCAGCTGGCAGCGCTTCGGCGACATCACGCGCGAGGCGGGCAAGCCGAATGTCAGTTCCGAGGTAAGCCTGGCCGGCGACGAATACACACTTCCTTTCAGGCACAAATAACCGCCAATCCTCTGGCGAGGCAATAAAACGCTTCACGTTTCATCTCGTGCCGTAGAGCGCGTGCGCCGCGAACCGTGACACCTTCCCAGTGAACTTTGGACGCCTCCCGAAGTCAGCCGTTCGCGGCTGACCCCGAGCGAACTCCGGTGATGGCGAAGCGTTCGACGTCGTTGATGTGGCCGCCGGTCGACACCGCGATGGTCAGCGTGCCGCCGGTCGGCGCGGTGAACGAGACCCGGCCGGTCCACGGGGTGTTCTCGCCGCCGGCCGGGATCCCGCCGGTCTGCCCGATCGGCTTGTCGCTGCCCAGGCGCAGCACCAGGATTCGCAGGCTCTCGTCGACGCCGGTGATCCGGCCGCCGACGGTCGCCGGCGAGGTCACCGTCGCGCCGTACGCGGGCGCGGTCAGCGTCAGCCCGGGCACGTCGTCGCTGCCGACGACCTCCCACGGCGCATCCTGGCCGGAGCCGATCTTGACCAGGTGCAGCAGGGCGGCGGTGGCCTGCTGGCCGCCCGGCGCCTTGTAGCCGACGCCGATGTGCGCGTCAGTGCCGACGACCGCCGTGGCGGTGATCTGGTCCAGTGAGCTGTAGCCCAGGTAGCCTCGGGTGAACGACTGGGCCGTCAGGCCGGCGTCCAGGTGCCAGGGCTCATGGCCGCCTTCCCGGTAGCCGGCCTGCCACGCCGCCGCCTGCTTGTCGTCGGCGAACGGCCACAGCAGCTGGTGGCCCGGCGCGGGTGCCGGTGTCGTGGTGGTCGACTTCGTGGCCGGCGACGACGACGCCGTGGTCGTCAGCACTGTGGTCGGGACCGTGGTCGTCGTGCGCGGCGCGGCTGTGTCGGAGTGCAGCTGCGTGACGACGAGGGCGGTGACCAGGCCGATCAGCACGACGATGGCGGCGAGGATCCACCACCGCTGAGAGCGAGGCGAGGAACGAGTCGGACCATTCATGACATCTACCTCCTGCAACAGTTCGCCGTGTTGCCCGGGCGCTACCCGACCAGTGTCTTGACCGCTGCGGTCAGGGCGGTCAGGCCGGCCTTGGCGTCGGCGAAGAACATGGCGGTCTTGGGGTTGGTGTAGAGCTCGTTGTCGATGCCGGCGTAGCCGTGACCGAGGGAGCGCTTGAGCACGATGACGCTGCGCGCGTGGTCGACATCGAGGATCGGCATGCCGGACACGGGGTTGCCCGGCCGCCGGGCCGCCGGGTTGGTGACGTCGTTGGCCCCGACGACCAGCGCCACGTCGGCCCGGTCGAACTCGGGGTTGACCTCGTCCATCTCCTTCAGCTGCGGGTACGGCACATCCGCCTCGGCCAGCAGCACGTTCATGTGGCCGGGCATGTGCCCGGCGACCGGGTGGATGGCGTAGCAGACGTCGACCCCGCGCCGCTCCAGCAGCGCCGCCAGCTCGGCGACCGCGTGCTGGGCCTGCGCGGCGGCCAGGCCGTACCCCGGCACGATGATCACCCGCTGCGCGTAGCCGAGCTGGATCGCGGCGTCGTCGGCGGTGATCGTCCGGACCGGTCCGGCGGCCCCCTCAGTCGTCTCGACGGCCGATGCGCCGAAGCCGCCGAGCACGATCGCGGGCAGCGAGCGGTCCATGGCGTCGGCCATGAGCTTGGTCAGGATGCTGCCCGACGCGCCGACCAACGCCCCGGCGACGATCAGCACGGTCTGGCCGAGAGCGAATCCGGCCAGCGCGACGGCGGTTCCGGTGAAGGCGTTGAGCAGCGAGATGACCACCGGCATGTCCGCGCCGCCGATGGGTAGCACCAGAACCACGCCGAACAGCAGCGCGGCGGCGGTCGCCGCGCCGAGCGCGAGCCCGTCGGCCGGGGCGCACGCCAGCCAGATTCCGCTGCCCAGCACCGCGACCGCCGCAACCGGGCGGAGGCCGGGCAGCGCTCGGGTCGGCACGCGGCCCTGGAGCTTGCCAGCGCCACGAGCGAGCCGGCGAAGGTGATCGTGCCGATGACGATG
>NZ_KK037166.1:529317-531730 GCF_000568255.1 Kutzneria sp. 744 | reverse complement strand
CACGTCCAGCCCGAGCGCGAAGACCCGGCGCAGGACGTCCGGCGTCATCGCGACCCGGCGCTCGCCGGCCCGTTCCGCGAGCACGCCGACGGTCGTCACGCCGAGGCCGCCGACAGGCTGGCCCGGCACGTCCGGACGATCTGCTTGGTGGCACGAGGATTCGGCGTGCGGCGGCAGCGGGGGCAGGTCACGCGGATCTCGCCGGTCAGCTCGTCGACCATCACGTCGGCGGCGGTCGCGCAGTCGCGGCACCAGCGGTGCCCGGTCACCGGGATCACGTGCAGCGCGGAGTGCACGCAGCGGTGGATCCACTTGCGGTGCAGGCCGCACGTCATGCGCTCCAACGGGTCCAGGCCCTCGGTCTCGGCGGCGTCCTCGGCCGCCAGTGCCGCCGCGAGCCGGCGGTCGCGCACATCCGCGTAACGCTGGTCGTCGATCGCCTGCCGGTGCTGCGTCGTGGTGGACATTGCCGCCTCCGGGAAGGGAAGTTCCTTGCTCCTGAAGGAAGTCTCGCGTCGCGAGGGTGATCGTCGACACGGCCCGTCGACACCTCCTGCGGTGCCGACGGGCCCGGTCGCGACCGGGACCATCGGCCTATCGCTCCAGGAAGTGCCGTGCGGCGGTCAGCAGCCCGTGCCCGGCCCGCGGAAGCGCCGGCTTGCCGTGGCGGTAGCGCATCGGCACGTACCGCGCGAGCGCGTACTTGGCGGCCCGCCAGGCCGGTCCGCTCAGCACGCGGTCGTGGTCCACCCGGACCAGGCCCTCGGCCGTCAGCGGCGCCTCGACGAGGATGCCCTTGTCCACGGTGTCCAGCACACAGAGCGCGGTCGGCTCGAACCCGGTGTCGACCGGCCGGCCGGTGATGCGGGCCGCGACGGCCGCGGCGACGGCCCGGGCCTGGGTGACGGCCAGGAACGACTGCTTGACCGGGAAGTCGCCGGCGTCGCCCGGCGCGAACACGTCGTCCCGGCCGACGAGGGACCGATCGGGCCGGCAGGTCAGGAAGCCGCGGTCGTCGGCCGGCAGGCCGTCGTGCCACAGCGCGGCCGCGTGCGGCGGCAGCGCGACGACGAGGTCATGGTGGAGCTTCGAGCCGTCGTCGAAGCACGTGTGCACTTCGGCGATCTCGGTGACGGGCAGGTCGGTCTCGCCGGTGATGCCCCTGGTGGCGAACTCGTCGGCCAGGATGCGGTGCAGGCCGGCGCCCAGTTGCTCGCCGAAGGCCCGTTCGGCGGTGGCGAAGGTGATGCGCACCTGGTGGCGCACGGTGCGCCGGCGCAGCCACGTGTCGAACATCAGCGCGATCTCGTAGGCCGGCCCCGGCCACACCGTGCCGGGCGGCACGACGAACAGCACGTGTTGCGGGCGGCCGTGCCCGGCATTGTGCGCGACCCACTGGAACCGCTCGCCGAGCCGGTGCAACTGACCCGGCGACGAGATCTGCGCGGCGTGTTCGGCCAGGCCGGGGACGCCGTGCGGGTGCGCCTGCGCGCCGGTGGCGATCACCAAGTGGTCGTAGTGGATCGGCATGACCCGGTTGGTGTGCACGATGCGCCGTTCGGTGTCGACGTTCTCCACGCAGGCCAGGCGGCGGGTGATGTTCCACCGGTCCAGGGCCATGCTGAGCGGGACGTGCAGCGGGGCCTCCGCCGCGCCGAACGGCAGGCCGACGAGGCCGGGCCGGTACAGGAAGTGGTCCCGGTCCGACACGACGGTCAGGTGCAGCCGGTTCGGGTCGACCATGGCGGTGAGCTGGAACGCCGTCTCCAGGGCGGCGAATCCGCCACCCAACACGACCACACGGTCGGCGAGCATGGGTTTTCTCCTTTCGTGCCTTGGGTTCGGTGTGCCGATCAGTGGCTGGTGCTCGCCGGCCTCCCGGACTCACTCGGCGAAGTGCGCGGGGCGATGGGTGATGCCCTCGACGTCCTGCACCGCGGCGTCGAGCAGCTGGTGGCTCAGGTCGGCCAGTGCCCGGGCCACGGCGAGCTCGTCGCCGATCTCCGGCACGTTCGGGTCGTGCGGGTTTGCGCCGGGCCCGGCCGCGGCCGATCGTGGCCAGGTTGTCCTGGCTGGTCAGCCGGGCCTCGGCGCGGGTCTGGTCCTCGTGTTCGTCGATGTAGATCTCGACGTGCCATTTCCTGGCGTGCGGCATGGCTTCTCCTTCGGTCAGTTCGGGTGGACGCCCGCCCGTTCGAGGTGGACGGTCGAGCGCTCGCGAGGCCAAGGCAGGCAAGGGCTCCAGTCGGCCAGTTGTCCACTGCGTGCGCGACTGGGTCTGATGCTGTCGTGCACGACCAGCACCGGGCACGGCGCGAGATGCAGTGCCGCCTTGGTGACCGCCCCGCTGCCGCCGCGGCCGACCACGAGCAGATCGCTGTCCGTGCGGTCGGCGACGACCTCTGCGGGTGGG
>NZ_KK037166.1:526117-529217 GCF_000568255.1 Kutzneria sp. 744 | reverse complement strand
GCGGTGATGCCGCCCGTCCACCGCGTGGTCCGTGCCCCGCACGACGACGGTGTCGCAGTGGGCGGCCAGCACCGTCGGCAGCACGAGCGCCCCGAGACCGAGGTGGCGGTGCCGGTCGCCGCGGCAGCCCAGCACCAACAGCACCGATTCCCGGCTGGCCTCGGTGAACGCGGACAGCGGGGCTCCGCCGACGGTGCGGATCCGCACCGGCAGCAGCGGGAAGTCACGGGTGATCGGCCGCGTGGGCCGCCCGCTCGTGCCTCGTAGCACCAGCAGCTCGTCGCCGCGGTTCCAGGCGTGGCGGGCCGCCCACCGAAGCGCGGCCTCGCCCCACCGGGAACCGTCCGTCCCGACCGTAACCGTCTGCCTACTCACGTTTCCACCATTGCCCCGGCGCCCAAGGTGCGGTAGTGCCGGTAGATGCTTCCGTTGGGGCACAAAGGCCCCGGTGTCGGGCGGCTCGGCGTTGCCGCCGCGCGTTCCGGGTCAGTCGGACTCCAGCAGCGCCGCGGGCAGCTCGTCCATCACCTTCTGCTGCTGGCCGTCCGACAGTCGGGATGCTCGGTGTCGTCGAGCACGCCGAGGCAAATCTGTTTCGTGGAAACGGATTTGCTCACAACACTGGTCCTCCCAGCGGCTCCGCGCCGCCCTGGTCGAGCCGGAACGGCGGGTACTCGTCGGTCATCAGCGCGGCGTATGCGGTCACCCGGAACACCCAGCGCTGCATGCCGATGACGAGGTCGAACAGGGCCTTCGGGTACCGGCCGGTGAACAGCAGCACGACACCGGCGACGACCACCAGCACCAGGATCAGGCCGGCGTTCCAGTGCGTGCCCTGCGCCTCGCCGCCGACGAAGAATGCGACCACGACGTAGTGCGGGATGGCCAGCAGCCACCACTTCACCAGCGCCAGCCCCCGCGAGAGGTGCTCGGGGTAGGCGATGTCCAGCGTTGCCGGGTAGTCCGGGTGCGGGGCTAGGCTGAACGGCGGGTAGCGGTCGGTGCCCAGCGCTCCGTAGGCGTAGTAGCCGACCCGCCAGCTCCAGCGCAGCACGCCCAGGTTGAAGTCGAACAGCGGGCGGGGATACCGGCCGGTGACCAGGATCGCGACCAGCGCGACCACGGACACCACGAAGAACGCGATCCACAGGAAGAACAGCACGATCACGTGCGGGATCGCCAGCAGCCACTTCACCAGCCACAGTCCGGGACTGAGGTGCTCGTCCAGGCGGGCGTCGAGCCGAACCGGGGAGTCGCTCATGCCTTCATGGTCGGCCGGCCGGTGTCGCGCCCCCAGTGCCGATGTCACCTCGTCAGCGCGGCCGAAGGTCCCTGTGCGCCGGAGGCCGCAGGCGCGCACACTTCGAGACATGACGCTGCGGTGCCAGTTGTCGCTGGGCGGCCGGACAGTGCCGCTGTTGGACCGCGCCCGGATCTACACCTGCGGCATCACGCCGTACGACGTGACCCATCTGGGCCACGCCGCCACGTTCGTGTGGGCGGACGCGTTGTCGCGGGTGCTGCGCGCGCTGGACGTGGAGCCGATCACGTGCCGCAACGTGACCGACGTCGACGAGGTGCTCGACGTGGCCGCCTGGCGGGCGGGCTCGGAGTACGACCGCTTCGCGGCGATCCAGCAGTTCGAGTTCGAGGGCGACATGGCGGCGTTGAACGTCCGGCCGCCCGAACACGAACCGCGCGCTCACCGCTACGTGGACGCGGTGGCGCGGCTGGCCGGTGCGTTGCTGACGACCGGCGACGCCTATACGCGCGGCGGCAGCGTGTACTTCCGGGGCCGCGCCGTGGTGCGGGCGAGCGGGCTGGACGTCGGTCGCGCCCGGGCGTTGGCCGGCGAGTACGGCGGTCGGCTCGACGATCCGGCCAAGGAGGATCCGTTCGACGTCGCGGTCTGGCAGGCGGCCGAGCCCGATCACCCGGAGTGGGAGTCGCCGTGGGGTCCGGGCCGGCCCGGCTGGCACGCCGAGTGCGTGGCGATGTCGTTGTCCGCCTTCGGCGTCGGCGTCGACTTCCACGCGGGTGGCGCTGATCTGGCTTTCCCGCACCACGCCTACCACCGGGCGATGGCGGAGGCGGTGACCGGCGTGCGCCCGTACGCGCGAGCGTGGCTGCACGCCGGCACGGTCACGGTGGACGGCGCCAAGATGGCCAAGTCGGCGGGAAACCTGGTGCGGGTGGAGGATCTGCTCGCCGCGGCGCCCGCGGCGGTGGTGCGGATGATGATCCTGGACCGGCCGTGGGCGCGGGACTGGGACTACACGCCGGAGTTGCTCGAAGTCGCGGCGGACCGGGTCGACCGGCTGTACCGCGCGGCGGCCCGGCCCGGCGGCGGCGATGCCGACGAGACGCTGGGGCTGCTCTCCCGCGACCTGGACGTCACCGCGGCGGTCGACCTCGCGACGGACGTGGGCGGCGCGTCCGCCCGCCGGCTGGCATCGGTGCTCGGCCTGGCCTGAACCGGCGCACGGCCGATGGTCCCCGGTGAATGGTTACCGACGCCCCTGTGCGGCGCCGGGGTACCGGCGCACGCTGGGATCGCCGAAGGAGGTGGCTCCCATGACGGAGACTCTCGAGGAGAGAAGGGAAGCCGCACGCAAGCGCGTCGAGGACAGGCGCGGATTCCTGCCGCACCTGGTGTCCTACCTGTTCATCAACGGCACGCTGCTGTTCGTCTGGGCGAACACCGGGCCGTCCGGGTTCTTCTGGCCGGCGATCGTGATGTTCTCGTGGGGCATCGGCCTGGTCATGCACGCGTGGACCGCGTTCGTGCGCAAGCCGATCACCGAGGCGGACATCGACCGCGAACTGGCTCGTGAGCGCCCGGCCGACAACGGTCCGGTCCCGCGCTGATCCCGGTGCTCACCTGAGCCGGGCTCGACGGACTCGGCGCGTTCCTGTTCCTCCAGCTCGAACTCGACCGCCGCCAGCGCGTCCGCGAGCCGCGGCAGCCAGTGCTGCCGCAGCGAGCGGACCCACAGTGCGGTCACCCGAAGTTCGGCCTCGATCTCCCGCAGGGCCCGCGCGGCGACCGCGTGTCGGACGGCCGCATCCGCCGCTTGCGCGACGGCGTCGCGGGCCCGTG
>NZ_KK037166.1:487062-526017 GCF_000568255.1 Kutzneria sp. 744 | reverse complement strand
CGCGGCGGCACGGGGCTGCCGGTCGGGCAGCGTCAACTCCGCCGACACCGGGTGTCGCACGCCGACCGTGACCGTCCAGGACACGGTCAGCTCGGCCGGCGGTCCGTCGCCGGCGTCGAGCGCGGTACGGCCACCCGGCAGCACGGCGCGCAGCACCCGGCGTTCGGCCTCGGCCTGGCGGCCCGCCAGATGGTGTGACTGCGAAAATGACGGTTTCACAGTCACACGTGACCGTCAACCTTGAGGGCCGTACGGGCAGCCGGACGCGTCCCCGTCGACGGCACGGCCGAGCGCTCACCCGAGCCCGTGGCCGAGGAGGCTTTCCGCGCAGTCGACGGCGGTCTGCTCGGCGGGACGTGGAGTCCAGTCCAGGATCCTTCGCGCCTTGTCCGTCGTGTGCCGGTTGCGGCGGCCGAGCGAGATGACGATCGACTTCAACGGCGGGCTGAACCTCGCCATCACCCGGACGAGGACGTTCGGCAGTTCCCGCGTGGAGACCTTTGCCGCCTTGTCGCCGAGACCGGCCTTGAGGGCACGGGCGATGTCGGCCATCCAGATGAACGGCCCGGTGCCCAGGAACCGCTGTCCGCCCGCATCGGGTGCGGTCATGGCGCGAATGTGCAGGTCGACGAGGTCGCGGACGTCGACGACCTCCAAGCCGATCTTGGGGGCGCCGCGCATCTGTCCGCGCAGCATCCGCAGGATGATCGACGCCGTGCCGACGTTGTCCGGGGTGAGGACGGGGCCGAGCACCGCGCCGGGCAGCACCGTGACCAGTTCGGTCGGGCCGTCGTGGGCAGCCATGAAGTCCCAGGCCGCCTTCTCGGCGATCGTCTTGGACCGTCGGTACGCCGGTAGGGACGGGTCGTCGACCGTCCACAGTGTCTCGTCGGTGACGCCCTCGGTCGCGTAGGACATGGGACTGGCCGCGTTGGCGGCCGAGGTCATCACGACTCGTTTCACCTGCGCGCGGGTCGCCGCGCGCAGCACGCGCAGCGCGCCGTCGCGAGCGGGCACGATCAGCGCTTCGGGGTCCTTGTCGTCACCGCTGCCCAGCGGCGACGCGACGTGCAGGACGAAGTCGACGCAGGCCATGGCGGCGTCCCACCCGTTGTCGTCCATCAGGTCGGCGTGCGCGAAGGTGAGCCGCCCGGCCGGATCGACCTCGGTGGACACCGCGTCGATCACCGCCTGCTCTCGGGACGACGAGCGCACGGTCGCGCGCACGTCGTAGCCACGCTGGAGCAGAGCGACGATCGCCCAGCCGCCGACGTAGCCGGTTCCCCCGGTGACCAGCACCTGGGCCATGTCGTGTCCTCACTCTCGTTGTTCGTGGCGGCTCGCTGGAGCCGCTAGCTGCCGACGGCGACCGGCTGGCGGCGCGAAACCCGTCGTGCGGCGATGAGACCGCTGCCCAGGAGGACGTGGCCGATCATGATCGGGTAGATCACCGCGCGTTCGAACATCCCGATGTTCCACTCCCAGCCGGTGAACACGTCGGCCATGAACACCGGGAACGCGACCAGGCCGACGATGCCCAGCACGACGCTCGCCACGCGGCGGCCATGGCCGAGGCCGATCCTGGCCCCGGTGGCGCCGACGACGATCGCCATGATGTTCCCGGCGAGCATCACGCCCTGCGCGCCGAACTGGTGGAAGGCGATCAGGCCGTTGGCCACGTTCGCGTTGGATCCCTGGAAGATGCCCACGAGCGACACGCCGACGCCGGACAGGACGGCCAGCACGACGACGGCGATCGGCCGCGCGCCCCGGCGCAGGTCGAAGGACAGCAGCGCGCCGATGATCAGCAGGGCGCCGTAGAGCACCCAGCCGGTGTCCATGACCGCGCCCAGCGGGGAGTTCCCCACCTGCCCGAACGCGACCTGGCTCGGGCCGGTCAGGCCGAGGTGGCTGACCCAGTTGTAGAACGGCGAGTAGTGCGGCTGCTGCCAGGCCGCCGCCGTGACGAACTCGGCCGCCCACGAGACCAGCGGGCCGACGAACAGCAGGACCGCGCCGATCCGGGCGGCCGCACCGGACCGAAGGATCGACCTCGCTTCGGCGCCTCGCGCGGTGCGGGCGCGGGTCGGGGCCGCTTCGTCCGGGTCGCCCGGTTCGGCGTCATGTCGATGTGCGGTGAGCGTGCGGCGCATGAGAGACCTCCCGGGATCCAACACGCGGACGATCCTCCGCATGTCGCCCTAAACTAGCGGAGGATTGTCCGCATGTCAAAGCGTGGGGCATCATCGAGGCATGACCGACCAGACGCCGAGCACCTACGGCACGCAGCGCAAGGCCGCCGCGCGCAACCGGGTCGCGATCATCGAGGCGGCCCACGAGCTGTTCGCGGAGAATCCGCTCGTGCCGCTGAGCGAGGTCGCCAAACGCGCCGGCGTCGGCGCCGGCACGCTCTACCGCCATTTCCCCACGCGCGAGGACCTGATCCTGGCGGCCTACCAGCACGACATCGACCGCCTGACCACCACCGCCGACGAGGTCCTGGCCCGGCACTCCTCGGCGAAGGCCGCCTTCGTCGAGTGGTTCGAGACCCTGTCGGCCTACATCCGCATTAAGCACGGCCTCGGTGACGCGTTGCACAGTGCCGCGGCCCAGGAGCTCATCGCCGCGTCCTGGGGTCCGACCACTGCCGCCGTGACGAAGTTGGTCGACGCCTGCGTGGCCGAGGGCGCCATCGCGCCGGGGCACGACCCCGCTGACATCATCATGCTGATGAGTTTTCTGTGGCGGGTCGCGAACAACGACGACGGCGTGGCTCAGGGCCGGCGGCTGATCTCCGCCGTGTTCTCCGGTCTGAAGGAGGCGCCCCGACCGATCTGAGTATCCGTCGGCCACGCCACCATCGTCGACGGCCACCGCCGAGAGCCCTGATTCGATCGCTGTCGGGGACGTCCGCGTCGGCGGCCGACTCGAGCAGCCGTGAAATCCCGCCGGGTGGCCGAGGCCCGGTAGCACCTCGGCTGTTGCCCACTGCTCGTAGGGCTCCAGCCAGGCATCGGCGGATCAAGCGTCGGCGAGTTCCTCCAGCGCCCGGCGCGCAACGTCGGCGAGCTGCTCGTCGGTGAGGTCGCCGGGCTCGTGCAGGGTTGGGTCGATCGCGTAGTCGTCCAATGCGGAGAACATCCGGTCCAGGATCTCTGTCAGTGGCGGCCTGGTCCGCTCACCCTCGCTGAGCGAACGGCGTCGGGCGGCGAGCCAGCGACGGGCGAAGTCGGCGGGCGGGGTCTGGCCGTCGGCGAACGATCGCATGAGGTCCAGCTGCTCGGCGACGGCACTTCCCGGGGCCACGTCCGCGGGCTTGGACCAGCTCTGCCGCGTGGGCGGAAACTCGGCGGCGATCTCGACGAGGACCGCGGACCCGGTCCGGCGAGCGTAGCGGACGAACCGTGCCCGGGCCTCGTCCACACCTTCGGGAACGCGCTCCCGCACGAAGTCCGGTGTGCCCCCCACCAATCCGTATCCCTGTGTCGTGACCAGCACCGCGCCGTCGGGCCCGGCGATCACGGTGTCGGCGGGCTGGATGCCCAGGCGTCTGGTGATGTCGTGGGCGGCCAGCGGAACCACGGAACCCGCGCCCCACCGCCTGCGGAAGTCGGCCACCGCGTCGCTCACCATAGGAATCCCTTGTGGACAATGTTCATGAACTGATTGTCGCCCAACTGGTACGCCGACCAGAACTTGCCGTCGGTGTGCAGCATGACCATCTTGTGGCTGGTCGGGTTGATGAAGCCCACCGCCGGACCCTGCCCGCGATAGTTGTACCGGTAGATCTTGGTGTCCGGGTCCGTCATGTGGTTCTTCATGGCCTGCTCGAACTGTGCGAGGGTCGCGTTGCTCCGGTTGCCGGTGACGCCGAAGTCCGCGGCGTGGGCATCGTACTTCTTGCTCATCGTGCCCTTGTGTGAGAAGTCCGCCCTAGCCTTCCACCGTCCCTTCGGACACGGCGTGAGGCCGAGCGGATCGGACCAGTCCATCGGGTTGGGCACGTAGGCGTGAGGATTGGGACCGCCGTCCGCGCCGAGCGGGTCGTCGCTGGCGTAACTGCCGGCCGTAGGGTCGTAATACCGGTGCAGGTTGTAGTTCTGACCGGTTTCGACGTCGTGGTACTGGCCGGGAAACCGCAGCGGGCAGTATGCGCCCGGCGCGTACGGGGCGAGCTGCTCGCCCCACAGGGTGGTCGCCTGGCGCCAGGCCAGGCGTCCGTTGGCCTCGACCAGTTCCGTTGGTGTGCCGAGCATGTCCGTGACGATCGCGTAGAACCTCTGGTTGGTCGCGTCGCGCTCGGTCTGGGTGAGCGGCACGTGTTCGCCCGGCTGATAGTCCCAAGTCGTCGTCAGTCCGCCGGAGTGCGCCTGCTCGACCACTGTCGTGCCGTCCCAACAGAAGTCGGTGCGCTCGGCGACGTGGTTGTCGGCGGTCAGGCGCAGTTTCGCGATGCGACGGCCGAGCGGGTCGTAGAGATACCGCCAGGTGACACCGTCAGGTGTGCTCACCGCGACGAGCTGATCGTCGGAGTTCCACGCGTATCGCCAGGTTCGCCGCTGCCCGGACAGGGTTCGGCTGTGCCGCGCGATGATCCGCCCCTGCGCGTCGTGCTCGTAGCGGATCAGGCCTGCGGCGCGGACCAACGTACCGACGTGCTCGCGAGTCGGCCCGCCGACGTTGCCACTGGGGTCGTAGTCGTAGCGCTCGTCGACATCGGCCGCGATGACCCTGGCGGCGCGTCCGAGCTGGTCGAGCTCGTAGGTGCGCACGCCGCCGATCTGGTCGACGACGTTCGTCACCGCGCCGTCGGCGCGGTAGGTGTAGGCACGTCGCTGGATCAGATGGGGGCGATTGTCCGGGGCAGGCACGGTGAGTGCTTGGGTATGCAGGCGGTGTGCGGCATCCCAGGTCTGGCTCAGGCTGAGCGCGCCGACCCGCCGGTTGATCTCGCGGCCGGCCGGGTCGTAGCCGAAGGTCAACGTCGCGCCCGCCGCCGTCAGGGCGAGAGGCTGGCCCGCGGCGTCGTAGCGCCACCGCGAGACGGCTCCGGAGGCAGTGGTGCGGGTGGTCTTGTGGCCGAGTGGGTCGTAGGTCGACGTGAGCGTGCGTCCGTTGCACGTCTCGGTGAGGACATTGCCCAGCGAGTCGTAGGTCAGGGTCAGGTCGGCGTCGGTGTTGGTCGCCCACAGGACGCGATCGGCCGCGTCGTAGCCGAAGGTCGTGATGCCGTCGATCGCATGCCGCTCGACGACGCGGCCCAAGGCGTCCCGGACGAAGGTCGTGGTCTGGCCCAGCGCGTTGGTGCGCGACGCCATGCGTCCAGTCGCGTCCCGGCCGTAGCGGGTCGACCGGCCATCGAAGTCGGTCTCGCCGACCAGGTGGCCGGCGGCGTCGTACTCGTACCGCCAGACAAGGCCGGCCGGGTTGGTGATCGACGCAAGGCGCTGCTCGGTGTCGTAGTGGTATTCGGTGCGGGCGCCGGTGGCGTCGATGGTCGCGGCCGGCATGTCGAACCCGCGGTAGTCGGTGCGGGTGAGCGCACCGTGCGGGTCGACGCGTTCGATCTCATTGCCCTCGCCGTCGTAGGTCCAACGCACGATCGATCCGTCGGGGTGGACCCGTGTGGCGAGCTGACCGTCACCGGTCCACTCCAGGCGTGTGACGCCGCCGAGCGGATCGACAACCGTGGTGACCCGTCCGAGGCGGTCGCGTTCGTAACGGGTGCGTGCGCCCAGCGGATCGGTGACCGCGATGGGCAGCCCGGCGGCGTCGCATTCGACAGAGGTGACCGCGCCGCGAGCGTCCGTCATCGCGGCCAGATGATGGGAATCGTCATAGGTGTAGCGGGTGACGCCGCCGGCCGGGTCGGTCACAGTGACGAGATTGCCCACATCGTCGTACTCGCGGCGCCACACTGCCCCGTCCGGCTCGACGACCACGGCCGGCAGCCGGAGATCGTTGTGCTCGGCCAGCACCTGTGAACCATCAGGCCTGGTAACCCGGGCGACATCGCCGTTCTCGGTGTACTCCAGCCGCGTTGTGTGCCCCAGCGGATCGGTCCGCGACAACAGGCGGTCGTAGCGATCCCATTCGGACACCGTCCGCGCGCCCAACGGGTCGATCACCGAGACGATCTGACGGGCCTGGTTGAACTGGTACAGGGTGACATGGCCCTGCGAGTCGGTGGCCGACGTGACGCGGTTGTCCCGGTCGTAGTCAAGGGCGCAGGTCAGATTGCCGTCCGCGCCTTCTGCCAGGATGCAGCGGCCCGTGTTGTCGTAGTGGTACCGGTACCACATGCCGTTACGGTCGACCCACTGCGCGAGCCGGCCGTCGGCGTCGTAGTGCAGCCGCAGCGGCTGTCCCGATCCGTTGACCACCTCGGCCAGCCGATCGTTGTCGTAGCCGAACCGCGCCAGCGGTCGACCCTCGACCGAAAGGCCGGTGATCAGGCCGTCCGCGGCCTCGACACCGACGACGTACCCGCCGGAGTGCCGGATCTGGGTCAGCGTGCCATCTGCGGCGCGTACGAAGTCGATGTCGTGGCCCCGACGATCGCCCATCGACCGCAGTGTCCCATCGACGTCGAAACGCAGGTGCTCCGCGAATTCCGGCTTGTCGAGAAGGTATCCGTCCACCGTCCGCCGCAGTGGCCACCGGGCCCCCTCTTCGGGAAGCACCGCCTCGTCCTGTGGCGTCGGGTAGGCGAGCAGGACACCGTCGGCAGCGACGAACACCACGCCTTCGCCATCGACCTCGAGCCGCTGGTCCACTGTGGACGCCCAGGCAGGGCCGAAGCTTCGCCCCACTCGGTAGGAGGAGACATGCGTGCGGCTGAGCACCAGGGGCAGGACACCCGGCAACTCGACATCGGTCTGCGTCAGGATCACCTCGCCGGAGGCGAAGTCGATCGGGTCTTCGCTGAGCGTCCGACCGTTGACGTCGACTGCGTGGTCACGCGGGTTGCCGCCGAGGTGGCTGCGCGCGGATCGGTCTCGACCGGAGGACCGTCCGAGCGGACGGGCGGCGCGCACTCCGCCACCGTGCGGGGCGATATTGCCTTCCCTGCCCGGGTGGTGCTTCCGCAGCGCGCTCGCGGCTGACCGGTCGGCCTCCTCGTGCAGGTCAGCCATGGTGTGCAGGCGCTTGCCGGCGCCTTCGACGACTCGTCCGCCCTCGCCGAAGACCTTGCCGGTAATCTGCACGCCTTCGCCCATGGCCTTGGCGACAACGGCGCCGATCCCGGACCTGTCGCTGCTGGCGTGGGAGACCAGGTTCTGGCCTGCTGTTTCCAGCTTCTGGCCGCCGTCGGCGAGCTTGCCGCCGAACGCAGCCAGCTTGCCGCCGGAGCTGCGCAGGTGGTCAGGATGCACGTTGATCCCGGTCATGGGGCAACGCTAGTGAGCGCGGGTCGGCAGCGCAGGCGTTTGACACAGTGCGCGCGGACAGCCGGATACTCGCACTCCATTTGGATGGCTTTCCAAGCGACGTGGTGGAGCCGGTGCGCGTTGGCGCGGTGGCAAGAACATTTGCCTGCGGCCAGTCTCCCCAGCACAATGAGGTGATCGCCCCTACATCAGCTGAGTCGGTCGTGTTCGACATGGGTGAGAACGAGTGCGGCTTTGACGATGTCGCCGATCTTGCGGGGGCCGGCGGTGATGTGGTGGAGGGTGCGCCAGCGGCCGGTGAGTAGCGCAAAGCCGCGTTCACCCAGGCAGCGCAGTCCGCGGAGGAGCGCGTTGTAGGTACGTTGTCCACGTCGAGTACTTGATCACCGGCAGGTTGTTGGAGTGTGGTGTGCACGCCGATGCCCGAGCCTTCGTAGCTGCCGTCGGCCGGAGTCGGTAGTTCGAGCTGGGACGCGGCCCAGTGCAAAGCGCCGAGCAGGTGCTCGCGGGCCAGGGTGAGGTCGTGCATCGAGCCGGGTTCGACATCGGCTACCCACAGCGGAAAAGCCGTCCGCCAGCCGTCGGCCTTGGCCTTCTGCAGAGGTTCGTGCAGATCGGGCGCCTGGTTGGCGTGCACCTCGATGAACTCGTCGAGTTGTCGGTGCTCGGACCTAGTGTCCTGCGCCAGGAATTCGGTCAAGATATGAGGCGAGGCGGTCGAGGATCTCGTCAGCGTCCTTGGTCCACACGAACGGCCTGGGATCGGCGTTCCACGTCGTGATCCAGTCGCGGATGTCGTTTTCCAGTGCACGTAAGGACTTGTGCGCAGCTCGACGCAGGCGTTTGTCGGTCAGCAAGCCGAACCATCGCTCCACCTGGTTGAGCCAGGAGGAGTAGGTCGGGGTGAAGTGCATGTGGAAGCGGGGGTGCGCGGCCAGCCACTTGTTGATCGTGGGGTGTTTGTGGGTGGTGTAGTTGTCGCAGATTAGGTGCACGTCAAGGTCGGCGGGCACCTGCTTGTCCAGTGTGGTGAGGAACTTCTTGAACTCCACCGCGCGGTGACGGCGGTGGATGGAGCCGATCACCTCGCCGCTGGCCACGTCGAGCGCGGCGAACAGGGTGGTGATGCCGTGCCGGATGTAGTCATGGGTACGGCGCTGCGGCAGGCCGGGCATCATCGGCAGCATCGGCGCGGACCGGTCCAGCGCCTGGATCTGCGACTTCGTGCGCCACGAGGCGCTGCACTATCGGGTGGAGGTGAGAGACCTCCGCCGTCGTCCTGTCGCAGCAGGTCGATGAAGCTGAGGGCAGCCTGATCCGGGAGGCGCCGGGGAGGGTGGGAGCAGCCCTGACAACGAGGAGACGGGCCGGCACTGCCAGACGGCTCGGGCTCACCTAGCGAGACGGAAAGGTGTACGTGAGGAACCAGCGGTTAAAGCCTCTCAAGAGATACACCGGCTCCAACCTGGCGGATGCGGGCCGGAGCGCGACGCACACCTGTCTTGACCGGATGTCCGGGACAGGGCGGGTGACTTTCGGGCCGGGTGAAGACGCCGGCAGGGAGGCCGCGAGGAAAGGCTGCGGCGTACTCGTGGCGATGTCGCAGGGGCAAAGCTGGGCACCGACCCCGTCGACCGGTGTGTGGTGAACGTGGGAAGCGTCCCGGGCTGGTCCCGCGTGCTGGCCGTCCAGGTCGGGTGCGGGCAGGCTCGTCGTCGGCTGAGCGGGCCGGGGCGTGGCGGAGCCGTCGTAGTAGTCCGAGGTCGGGAAAGCCGGCCACATGGCGAAGGGCGGCAGCGAGTCCGCGGCGATGGGAACGGAAGGGCAGGAGATCACCGGTGAATACGGGTGTGCTGTGGCCGACGGTCGAGGAGGCCGAGGCGCGGGTACTGCGGATCCAGACCAAGCTGCATCAGTGGGCGATCGATGGTCCTGGTCGCCGGTTCGACGACGTGTTCAATTTGGTGTGTGACCCGGCTGTTCTCGTTGTGGCGTGGACGCGGGTCAGGGGCAACAAGGGTAAGCGGTCGGCGGGGGTGGATGGTGTCCGTCCGGACGCCGTGTTCGCCGCCGAGGAGTGGTTCCTGCCCACCTTGAGGCGAGATCTCAGGGAGCGGCGGTTCGACCCGATGCCCGTGCGGGAGCGGATGATCCCCAAGCCGGGCAGCGCGAATCTGCGTCGCTTGGGTATCCCGACCGCGCGGGACCGCACCGTGCAGGCGGCTCTGAAGCTGGTACTGGAGCCGATCTTCGAGGCGGACTTCCAACCGTGTTCCTACGGTTTCCGTCCTCGGCGCCGGGCCCAGGATGCGATCGCGGAGATCCACCAGTTCACGTCCCGCTCGTATGAGTGGGTCCTGGAAGGGGACATCGAGGCGTGCTTCGACATGATCGACCACCCGGCCCTGATGGACCGGGTGCGTGGTCGGGTCGGGGACAAACGTGTTCTGGCTCTGGTGAAGGCGTTCCTGCATGCGGGCGTCCTCAGCGAGGACGGCGTGGTCAGGAACACCAGTACCGGCACACCCCAAGGCGGGATCCTGTCTCCGTTGCTGGCCAACATCGCCCTGTCAGTCCTGGACGAGCATTTCGCCCGGGCATGGGCGGCCAGCGGCACCTCGTATCGGCGGTTCGTGGCGCGCCGCAAGGGGTCGGCCACCTATCGGATCGTTCGCTACGCGGACGATTTCGTGGTTCTGGTGTCCGGGTCGAAGCGGCATGCCGAAGACCTCCGGGAGGTGGTGGCCGGACTGTTGGCCCCGATGGGCCTGCGGTTGTCGGCAGCCAAGACGAGGGTCTGTCACATCGATGAGGGCTTCGACTTCCTCGGGTTCCGCATCCAGCGGAAACGGAAGCGGGGCACGGACAAGCGCGTGGTCTACACCTACCCGTCGAAGAAGGCGCTGGCCTCGATCGTCGGGCGGGTCCGCGCGCTGACCCGCAGGTCGTCGCATCCAACACTTGCCGCCCTGCTGCGCCAACTCAACTTGGTGCTGCGGGGTTGGTGCGTCTACTTCCGTCATGGTGTGTCGAAGGCGACCTTCCACTACCTCGATGATTACGCCTGGCATCGGGTAGTGCGGTGGATTCGTAAGCGGCACAACAAAACGAAGTGGGCCGTCCTCATGCGCCGTTACCTTCCGGGGTGGCGACCGACGGAGGACGAGGTGACGTTGTTCCAGCCCCAGACGGTGACGGTCAGCCGTTACCGATACCGGGCGGCCAACATCCCTACACCCTGGGCAGTCATAACGCCAGAACCAGCAAAGTGATCCGCTGACACGGGCTCGTGGAGAGCCGGATGCTCAGGAATGGGCACGTCCGGTTCGGCGGGCGGGCCGGGGAAACGTAACGTTCGTAAGGACGTCAACGCGCCCCGGTCCGACCCAACTCGTCGACGCAGAGGACCAGCGCCTTGTCGGGCGGATTCAGGTAGAGCCCGACGACGTCGCGGACCTTGTCGACGAACTGCGGATCGTTGCTGAGTTTGAAGGTGTCGACCTGGTGGGGCTTGAGGTTGAACGCCTTCCAGATCCGTCCGACCGTCGACTTGGACAATCCGCTCTCGGCCGCCATCGAGGTCCGCGACCAGTGCGTGGCATCGGCCGGGGTCCGTTCCAGCGTGGCCACCACCAGTTCCTCGACCTGCTCGTCGGTGATCTTGCGCGGGGCGCCCGGACGTGGCTCGTCCACCAAGCCCTCCAGGCGCCTGTCCAGGAACCGTCGTCGCCACTTGCCCACCGTCTGCGGCCAGATCCCCAACTCGGCGGCGACGTCCTGATTGGATCCGCCGGCCGCGCACCCGAGCACGATTCGGCATCGCTGTGCCAATGCCTGCGACGACTTCGCCCGCCGCGCCCACCGTTGAAGCGTCTCGCGTTCCTCGTCGGTTAACACCACAGCGGCCACCGGCCGGCCTCTACCTGCCATCCGTCAATCCTACAATTAATCAACGAACTTTAGGCGCAGGACACTAGTATGCGGAGCATGACGCGGTATGTCGGCGAGGATCTGCACGGTGCGGAGTTCCGCGAGTGCGACCTGACCGGAGCACGCCTGATCGGCGTCGTCATGCAGGATGCCGTGATCGACGGGCTCATCACCAACCTCGTGGTGAACGGTGTCGAGGTCACCGGGTACGTCGAGGCAGAGCTCGACCGGCGTCATCCGGTGCGGGTGCTGATTCGCTCCGAGGACCCGGCCGATCTGCGCGAGGCATCGCGACAGCTTCATGCCGGCTGGGCCGCCACGGTCGAGCGAATCCGCCGTACGCCTGGCATCGAGCGCCGCAGCGTGAACGACGAGTGGTCGGCGGTGCAGACGATGCGCCACCTGGTCTTCGTCCACGACTCGTGGTTCCGCCGCTGTTGCCTGGGCTCGACGGAGCTGTTCACGCCGATGGGCATCGGGCCGACCGTCGAGCCCTACCGTGGAGCACATGGGCTTGATCTCTCGCTCGATCCGACGCTCGATGAGATCGTGAGCGTGCGTGAAGCACAGGCCGCCGAGCTCGAGGCCTGGCTCGACGAGGTCACCGCTGTGCAACTCGCAGCGCGAGCGCCGGTGCCCGACGACGATGTCTGGCCGCCGTACGCCCGCGGCCGCTTGGTGCGGCAGTGCCTCGGCACGGTGCTCAACGAGACCTTCGAGCACCGCGGCTTCTGCGTCCGCGACCTCGACCTGATCGAGGCGCAGGACGCCGAGTAGGGCCGGCTGCAGATGACCAGCCGTTCACGGCAACTTCGCCGTTGGATGCTGGCCGTCACCGTTGACATCGGGTGGTTTCGGGACCGTGGTGGCAGGATCCTCAGCCGAGGTCGAGGGGACAGGGAAGCCCGCGGGAGGAAATCATGGGTATCCGTTACACCGGTCCGTACGCGCAGCAGGTCGACGACCATGAGGGGCATGCCGCGCGCAAGCTCGCCGATGGCACGGTCAGCGCGGGGTGGACCGAGGAGACCAGCTCGTTGCAGGGCTTTGTCGCGTCGTGTTCGTGCGGGTGGCGCGGGGACGGCGAACACCCGGCGACGGAGGCGGGCCGGGAAGGGGCGGAAGGGCAGTGGAGCACCGAGCATCTGGGTCCGCTGATCGAGGCGGCCCGCGCCACGTGGGACAGCTGGCCCGAGGAGTTGGTCGGGTTGGCGCGGTATGTGCGGGACAGGGTGCAGGCGCAGGACGCGGCCGAGGCACTGCGGGTTCTGGACCAGATGGTGGCCGATGTGGACTACCGGCGTCGGACGGTCACTCTGCTCGCGGCGCAGCAGGAGCCCCCGGCGTAGGAGCCGGTCGGTGTCTGCGCAGGTCAGCGGCGCGTGTGGCCTGTCGGGGCATACGTGGGTCATCCGTCCGAGCAAATCTATGGTGACCGGGGTAGACATTCGGCCTTGGGCGTGTGTAGTGTTCTACCCAGCACGAGGGAAGAAAACGTCCGATGGCACGGGAGATGACGAACTACCCGTGGAGTACAGGCAAGACGGCCAGGCGTAGCGGAGCCGATCACGGTACGGGGTTCCGGTAGGTGGCCAAGGACCGGTGGTAGTGCTGGGCAGATACGCCAGGGCTCAGCGGACGGTCGTAAGCAAAGAGAAACGCAAGAGGGATCGACGCGGGAGATGACGAACTACCCGCGAGCAGTGGCTAGACGGTCAGGTGCGCCGGAGCCGGTCAGTGGAAGGGGTTCCGGCGGGTGACCGAGGCAGTGAGCCGAAGGGGGCCAGACTGTTCACCTGGTCTCGCGCGGTGATGGCAGTTGCGAACGCATACGGCACGACAGTAGGACGCGGGCGATGTTCGACCTGTCCGCGGGACGCAAGTGAAGTGTTAGACGGTCAGGTGCGCCGGAGCCGATCAGTGGACGGGGTTCTGGTGGGTGACCAGCGGCGTCAGGTGCTGGGCCCAATTCGGTAAGGGGTTCAGACGTGGTCGTCGTGAAAGGACAAGCACGACAGTCACGCAGTAGTTCGGCAAGTGCGAGTGGCAGTTCAGCAAGTCGCAGTTCAGCAAGTCGCTGTATCCGCAGTACATGCAGTATCCGCAGTGCGTATGAGGTAGTCAGAGGAGAAGGGAAGGGTTGCACGCCGTCGGATCGCCCGCTTCAGGTTGTGTCGCGCCGGGCGGGTGCCGCAGTCCCATCGGATTGGAAGGTGGTCTTCGGTCACGCGTATGCGATCCCCGCGGGTTCTGCCTCTCAGGCGGGCCACGCGGACAGTGAAAGCCGATCTTTCGGTCGGTTGATGGTGATCAAACCCAAACCCCTGGGGCCCCGGCGCTGTCTGCGCCGGGGCCCCTCATGATGTGGAGGCGCGATGATCCCTGGTCAGCGAGACGCGGCCGGTGCGAGTGCGGCCGACAGGTTCGACGATGAGCACTACCCGGCCTACACCATGGGCCGTGCCGCGGAGATGCTGGGCACCACGGCGGGTTTTCTGCGGAGCCTGGACGAGGCCGAGCTGATCGAGCCGGCGCGCTCGACCGGTGGGCATCGCCGCTACTCCCGCCACCAACTGCGGATCGCCGCCCGGGTGCGGGAGCTGGTCGATCAGGGCACGGCCCTGGGCGCGGCCTGTCGGATCATCACCCTGGAAGACCAGCTCCACGAAGCGCAGCGGATCAACGCTGAGCACGAGTACACCTGATCAGAACGTCACGCACCCCACAGGTAACGGCGACGGGGCTGGCGAACAGAGCGACAGGCAGCCCCTCTTGCACCGCCTGATCGAACGCTCCTGTCGCGCTCCGGATTCTGGCTGTACCGAGGGCGTAGCAGCACTGTGAGCACCGCGTCGATGATCGATGCCTGATTGCTCCGAGCATCGGGGCGACAGCGGGTATGAGCGGTGCTCATGTACCGTCCGTGAGATGACGGCCCTGTCGGCGCCCGGCGGTTCGCCGGACGCCGACAGGGATTCGTCAGGGCAGCGTGAGGCCGTACGCGCTGAGCGCGGCCGGCACCGGCTGGAAGAACGTTTCGCCGCCGGACTGGCAGTCGCCGCTGCCGCCCGAGGTGAGACCGAGCGCGGTGTCACCGTCGTACATCGAGCCGCCGCTATCGCCGGGCTCGGCGCACACGTCGGTGTCGATCAGGCCGCTGACGCTGCCTTCCTGGTAGTTCACGGTGGCATTGAGGCCGGTCACGGTGCACGCCGCTGGTGGAGCCGCTGCGCGTCACCTGCTCGCCGACGGTCGCGTCACCGGCCTGGGAGATCTGCTGGCCCGTGTTGACCGCGCTGGGGGCGTCGACGCCCTGGTCGTAGGTCGCGTAGGAGTAGTCGGTGCCGGGGAAGTCCGCCTGCGCGGTGGTGGCGATGTGCTCGTTGTTGCCGCTGTCGGCCCACCAGTCGTTGGTCGCGACGCCGCAGTGGCCGGCGGTCAGGATCGCCGGGTTGCCGCTGGAGTCGTGGACGTTGAAGCCCAGGGAGCAGCGCAGTCCTTGGCCCCAGATGGCGTCGCCGCCGGCGATCAGCGGCCGCAGTGTGCTGGCAGTGATCTTCAGCCGAGCCTTGTCGCCGAGTTCCTTGACCACGCTGGTCAAGGAGGCCAGCTTGGCGCCGGTGACGGTCGAGTCGGCGGTGACCAGCACCTGGCCGGTGCGGGGGTCGATCCGCCACGCCGTGCCGGGAATTCGTGCCTTCAGCGCCAATTGCGTTGTCACCGCGGCGAGTTCCGACGCGTGGTAGGGCACCTTGACCGGCACTGCGCCCAGGGCGTGGACTTGCGCGGCTGCGGCGTCGTCGGTGACGGTGACGATCAGCTGCTTGCTGGCGTTGTCGTAGTAGAAGCCGATGGTGCGGTCGCCGAGCAGGGACTGGGCGGTCGCGCCGAGGTGTGCCGCCGGTCGGGCGGCGATCGTCGGGGCAGCGTGGGCGGTCGCCGTCGGCACTGCCCACCCGAGGGCGGCGACGAGAACGCCGGCGACGGTCGCCGCGAGCCTCCTCGCCCGCTGTTGATGGCGTGCAGGGTTCATGAGCCATCTCCGTTCAGGGGTCACCATTGGTCGCAGGGGTACCCGAGCCACTGGAGTGCGCGCTGGACGATGGTAGGACGACGGCAAGACGGGCAGCCACCGACGGAAGTCGTGTCTGACTCACATCCGGCCACGGATGCGCGGACGTTGCGACCATTGCTCACGAAACGGACGAATTCGCCGGGCTGGTCGGTGACGGACGTTCGCAAATCCGCCGATCGTGCGAATGAAGCGGCCTTCAGGATGTCATGCTCGCCACGGCCGGCCGGCGCTACAACGGTCGACGGCTGCGCCGCTCCCGCGAGGTTCGCTCACCCCGGCCGGCCAATTCTTGGCAGACCTGAAGCTTCTGGCACCTGTGGGGTTTTGGAAACCCCACAGGTGCCACGATCCACCGGAACTGCGCCCGGCCGTCCTGACGGTCAGGACACCGCGAGGCTGGTGTCGTCGAGCACGAAGGACGTCTGCTGGCTGGAGTCCTCGGCGCCGGTGAACTTGATGGTGATCGTCTGGCCGGCGTACGCGGACAGGTCGTAGGTGTGCTGGGCGTAGCCGGTGCTGTGGTTGAGGTTGGAGAAGGTCGCCAGTGTGCCGAGCACCGTGCCGGAGGCGTTGAGGACCTGCGTGGTCAGCTTGTCGTACTGGGTGGTGGTCGTCGTCTCGGCGGTGTCGATGTGCAGCCAGAAGCCGAGCTGGTAGCTCGTGCAGCCGGTGGGCAGCGTGACGGTCTGGGCCAGCGTGTCGGTGTGCGAGGAACCGTAGCCGTCGAGCCAGCTGTACCACGAGCCGCTGTGCGGGGACTCTCCGCTGTTGTTGGAGATCACGCCCGAGGCGGCGGTCCACGGCGGCGCGGCGCCGGTCTCGAAGCCGGGGTTGCCGAACTTCTGCGCGGCACTGCAGCCACCGGACGCGGGGCCGACGGTCCAGCCGAAAGTCGTGTTGCCGCTGGCGTTTGCCGTGTCCGTCGCGGTGACGGTGACAGTGCTGCTGCCGGCCGTCGTCGGTGTGCCGGAGATCAGTCCGGTCGAGGAGTCGATCGACAGACCGGCGGGCAGACCGGAGGCGGAGTAGGTCAGGGTCTGACCCGACCCGGAGTCGGTCGCGTGCATCTGCAGGCTCGTGGCCGTGCCGACGGTGCCGGTCTGGTTGCCGGGGTTGGCGACGGTCACGCCGCCGGTCTGGCCGGCGAAGATGTCGGTGATCGGGGTGGCCGAGGCGCTGGCGCCGGCGCGCGGCAGGGCGTAGGCGTCCTCCAGGGTGCGCAGCACGTTGTAGTGGTTGATGGTCTCGCTGTACTTTCCGGCGGTAACCCCGGCGCCGGTGATGATCGTCGGGATCTGGTTGTTGGCGCTGTTGTCGTCCTCGTCCCAGGTCACGACCAACAGGCTGTTGTGCGCCTTGGCCCACTGGGCGTAGGCGTCCATGTGGCTGCGCAGCCAGGTGTCGCCCTGTTGCACGGTGCCGTCGTGCATGTCGTTCTGCAGGTTGGGGACGACGAACGACACGGTCGGCAGCGTGGTGAAGTCGCTGGGGAAGCTGGTGAACGGCTGGTTGGAGGCGGCCGGCACGGTGGTGAAGTTCACCCACGGGTTGTGCTTGCGGGCGTAGCTGCCGCTGGTGCAGCCGGTGTAGCCGGCCGAGGGCATCGACTCGGAGTAACCGGTGAAGGTGAGTCCGGCGCCGATGGTCTCCTGACCGAGGTTGGCGCCGCTGTAGGTGTGCGGGCAGGAGTCGTCGGACAGGCCCTGTGTGGAGCCGGAGAAGAGGGCCAGGTAGTTCGGCTCGCTGGGGTGTGTGATCGCGAACGACTGGGTGAAGGACGCGCCCCCGGCGGCCAGCGAGTTGAGGTACGGCGCACTGGAGCTGCCGATGACGTCGCCGTACGAGTGGTTCTCCTCCAACACCACGACGACGTGGTCCGGACGGGGAATCGCGTGTGGGGCGACCGGCAGGGCCGACGCGGCCCCGGCCGTGGACCCGACGAGCGCGGTCGCCGCCAGGACCGCGACCATCAGCCCTCTGCGCATTGTTTCTCCTTGTGGGAAGCCGGGTCCGGTGGGTGTGCCGGCAGGCAGCGTAAGCGTCACCGGCCCGAACTTCGACAGTCCTGTAGTAGGCGATGACCGAATGGAGCATCGTCCGCTTTTGACCGTTGACGGCGGACACGGACTGTTCAGCCGGGCCACGTCCGGTGTTCTCCCGATGGCCCGGCGGCGGAAAGCCGGGGTCGAGCCGGCAGAGCATGTCCATCGCGACGACCCGAGGAAAGCTCGCGCCGCTGTCTCGAAGCGAGAAACCCGGGGCACATCACAGCCTCCAGAAGTCCCTGGGCGGATCCGGCTCAGGCGGCCTCGTCACCGAGGTCCTCGGTCGCGTCGGCCGGCGGAGTGCGACGCGGACCGGTGATGGCGGGCAACGACCAGGTCATGGCGAGCCAGACCGTGGCGAACAACCAGCCGCCGACCACGTCAGAGGGCCGGCGGGCGTGGCCGTGTCCGTCAGCGCGACGGCGACCGCGGTCACCGGTGGCTGCCGGTGAGCGACGAGTCAACCGTGGATCGGCAGGACTGCCGGCACGCCGGCGACCGTCAGTGGGCGACGGTCAACGGTCACGTGTGGCATGGCGCAGACTCAACGGCAACACGACGAGGACGGCGAGCGAAAGCACCCACCAGGCCGGCAATCCCGCGCCGGCGAGGACGAACGTGATCACGAGCGCGGCCACGACGGCGACCGCCATCCGCCAGTCGTCGCCGACGACGAAGTCGTACCAGAAGAACAGAAACCGTCGGAGCCTGGTCATGCCGTCACCTTCCGTCGTCCCACCGCGATCAGCCCGTTCTCGGGCACCCTGGCCAACGGGGCCATGACCGCGATTCCGACACCGGTGACCAGTGCGACGGCGCACAGTGCTGCGACGGTGGCCGTGCCGATGCCGCCCTGGCTGACGCCGAAGGTCAACACGATGAAGGCCACTTCGAGCCCTTCCAGCAGAAGACCCTTGAACGACAGCGTGAACGCGTACCAGTCGCCGATCACTGCGCTGCGGCGGCTGTCGGCCGAGCGGGCCGCCGCCAGCGTCTCGTCGAAGATGCGCGACTCGTCGTGCAGGGCCTTGTGGCCGGTGGCGCGCAGGATCACCTTGCGCAGCCACTGCAGGCCGAAGATCAGCAGGAGGCCGCCGATGACCATCCGCAGGGCGTCGATGGGGATGGCGGTCAGCGCCGGCCCGAGCGCGGCGACGATCACGGCGAGAGCCGACAGGCCCGCGCCGACGCCCCACAACGCCGACCGCCAGTCGCGGGCGGTGCCGGCCGCGAGCACGATCGTCAGCGCCTCGACGGCCTCGACCGCGCAGGCCAGAAAGACGGCCACGAACAGCGCGGCGCTCGTCACCTTTGGCCTACGGGCGGTGAGACCTGGATTGTCCTGCACCGGGCGGCAGTGGGCGGTCGAAGCGCGTCGTCGTCCCGGCCGCGGCCGGGACGACCGTGAACCGGGTGCCGGCACGGAACCGGCCCCGACGGCGTCGGGGCCGGTGCGGATCAGCCCGGATAGTGGGAGTTGATGGCGCCGGTGTGCACGGCTGCGGGGTTCACCGCTTCGTGGTCGGTGGACGTGGAGGCCGACCCGCCGGGCAGGAGCGGGCAGGTGCTCTGGTAGGCGCTGACGCCGGTCGAGTCGAGCTGTGGGCACAGGAACTGGGTGTAGCGGGCGTCGTTGTCGAGGAAGACCTTGAACCAGGGGACGACCTTGCGCATCATCACCGAGTTCGGCTTCCAGCTGGGGAAGCCGTGAGTGGCGCCGGTGAGTTCGACGTACGCCTTCTTCGTCGGAATCTGGTTGTAGAAGTTCTTGGCGTACGACGGCGAGACCGTCGTGTCCTTCTGTCCGACCATCACCATGGCGGGCACCTTCAGGGTCTTCATGTTCGTCGAGAAGATGGCCGGCGCCAGCCCGATCGCGGTTTTCAATGACGGACGCTTCGACGCCGCGGACATGGCCCCGCCGCCACCCATCGAGTGGCCGATCACCGCCGTCCGGTTGGGGTCGATCCGGCCGCGTACCGGACTGCGCTGGGTCAGGTAGTCCAACGCGGCCAGCAGTTGTGTGCCGCGGGCGGCGTCCCCGTCGCCGGGGTTGGCCGCCTCGAATCCGATCACGACGAACCCGAACGAGGCCAGCCAGGGTCCCGTCCATTCCAGCGCGGCCCACGAGCCGTTGTAGCCGGGGATGAACGCGATCGCGCCGAAGGTGCCGTGACTGGTGTCGGTCGGGTAGTAGATCACGCCCTTTCGGAACTCCGACACGTTCATCGTGGCCGTGGCGAAGGTGCCCGCTGTGGTGACACTCTGTTTGGTCGGGTCCGGGCCGCGCTGGTAGAGGTTCTCGGCTACTTGGACCTGTCCCGGCTGGTGCGGATTCTCGGCGGCCGTCGCCGGAACCGCCCCGGCCACGGCGGTGACGACCGCGAGACCGACCGCGACCGCGAACCACCTCCACACCTGGCCCAACGAGCGGGTCCCCGCCCGCCCTGCATGCACTTCGATCCGGCGCATAGCGTGCTACCTCCAGCTACTTTCACGGCGACACGCTGCCGCCGACGTCCTGGTGACACTCGTGTGCTCGACGGTCCCCTTTGTTGTGCCGCCAAGGAAAACCATTCCGCGCGATGGCGACGGTCCTCGATTCCTTCGGTGTGCGGGAACCTTTGTCACGTCAATTTCGGAACGGCGGCCCCGCGCTGGGGTTGTCGCTTCCGTGTTCCACTTCACATGGCCGACCGGGCGCCGCCGCCAAGGCCGCTCATAATGGCATTGATGATGCCCTGTTGGGTCACCGCGTACGAGCGTCGGTCGAAGAGTCCGAACCCGTACTGGCCGGTGGCGCCGTTGTCCCAGTAAATGGTGGCTTCGCCATACTTCTTGGCCGTGGCCACCACGGCGTGGGCATAGTTCGCGCGATACTTGTTGTTCGACGAGTCGGATGAGGTCTTGTCGTTCGCACCGTATTCACCGACAACTATCGGATATCCCTTGACGCCGAAGGTGTCGTGCATCTTCTTCAACTGTGCGTCCAGATGGTCCTCCTGGCCCCAGGTCGACCTCTTCGACGGATTGGTCGCGGCTCGTCCCCACTGCGTGCTGGCGCCGCTGTCCGCTCCGGTGAAGTCCCAGGGGTCGTAGTAATGAACGGAGATCATGATCCGCTGTTCATTTCCGGGGACGGAGGAGGAACGGTATTTGTCGGTGGGGAGCGTGAAGCCGTAGTTCCCGGCGGTGTAGTCGATGTTGGTGTTCCAGCCGGGGATGAGCAGCCATCGTGAACCGTTGTTGTTGCCGCCGGCTTTCCGTACGGTGTCCACGAAGATCTGGTTGTAGCTGTTGATGTTCGAGTAGCACGGTTGGGTGGGGTTGCCGTACTGCCCGGTGAACTCCTCGTTCATGGATTCGAAGATCAGGTGTTGGTCGTAGTTCTGGAACTTGTTCGCGATTTGTTGCCAGTTCTTCTGGTACTTGGCCCTGATTGTCGTCTGGTTGGACGAGTCGCAGATCAACCACGAGTTGCTGACGGTCTTGTAGCCATCGCCGTGCATGTTGATCAACACATGCAGGCCTCGGTTGTAGGCGTAGTTGACGACCTCCTGGATCCTGTTCAGTCAGGAAGGGTTGATCGTGTAGTTCGGACCGGGTCCTATGTTTTCAGGTAGGAGACCGGGATTTGGATCGTCTTGAATCCCGCCGCCTTCACCTTGTCGATGATCACTTGCGTCACGGTCGGCTGACCCCAGGCGGTTTCGCTGGGGTATCCGTTGGAGCTGGCCTCCAGTTGGTTGCCCAGGTTCCAGCCCGCGCCCATGTCGGCAACAATCTGCGATGCGCCTTCCTGTGCCGTGGTGTCGGCCGAAGCCTGACCTGTCAGGCCGGATGTGGATACGGCAACCGTCAATACGGCGGTAAGGATGATGCTTCTTGTCTTGCCTGCTCGTGAAAGCATGGGTATTCCCTCCTCTCTTTCATTCTTGAGCATGTCGAAACTCTTCCCGATTCGGGACCGGGCGAACGGCGGCTCCCGCGTCGGCGCTCGACGCGGGAGTCGCACTTGTCGTCAGATGTAGGGGCACTTGGGTTGGTAGATGGAGATCTTGGCGGCGTCGGGCAGCTTCGGGCACAGGAACTGCTCGTAGCGGTTGTCACTGTCGACGAAGATCTTCAGCCACGGGATGACCAGCTTCATCATGACGTTGTTCGCGGTGCGGTAGAACTCGTGGTCGGCCCCCGCGATCTGGGCGAACGCGCTCTTGGTCGTCGACGGCATGGTGGCGTACAGGCCCTTGAGATAGGACGGTGTCACGGTCGGGTCGTTCTGGCCGCCGAGCACCAGCGTCGGGACGCGGTCGCTGGACATGTTCTGCGACGGGGAGTACGGCGCCAGTCCGATGCCGGCCTTGAGCGAGGGCTGATGTTCGGTCGCGTAGACCACGCCGCCGCCGCCCATCGAGTGGCCCATCACCGACAGCCGGTTGGGGTCGACCCGGTTCTTGACCGGGCTTCGGGTGGTCAGCCAGTTCAGCGCCGCCAGCGCCTCCTGGCCGCGCGCGGTGTCGAAGTCGTTGGGGCTGTTGGTCTCGATGCAGATCACCACGAACCCGAACGAGGACAGCCATGGCCCCATCCACGCCTCCTCGGGGGCGGGTTGGTTGACGCACCTCGCGGTGTACCCGGGGATGATGGCCAGCGCCCCCCAGGTGCCCTGGCTGGTGTCGGTCGGGTAGTACACCGTGCCCCCGTGGAAACCGTTGCCCGGGGCCACATTCTGTTGCGCGGTGGCGAATGGGCCCCGGGACGCCTCGATCATCGCGAGGGTGGGGTTGGGGCCGCGTTGGGTGCTTTTGACGGACGCGGTGGCCGGATTCGAGGTGGTTGGCCGGGCCGAGGCCGGACCGGCCAAGGTCAGCGCCGCGGTCGAGGCCAGCACGGCCGCGGCCAGCACGGCCCCCGTCGACCGGGACCAGCGTCCCCGATGTTGTCGCATTGCTTCACTACCTCCTGAAATAGTGCCGAAGCAGCTGTTGTCAGTGCTTCACGCCGCGGTGAAGCCGTTCAGGTCGGCCCCGGGCCCCATGTTCGGCACCGGTGTCGTGATTGGACGGTCCGCCGCTAGCCGGCTTGGACCAGGCTGAAGTCGTCGACGTTGACCCAGTTGTTCGCGCCCGCATTGGAGGACACGCCGACCTGGATCGTCCCGTTGGTCACGGTGATGCCGGTGATGCTGACCTTCGTCCAACCGCCGATCGACTGGTTGATCGAGTGGTCCATCTCGCCGGCGCCGAAGTTCCTGACGAAGATGTTCGCCGTCTTCTGCCCGCCGCTGCTCTCGACCCAGGCCGACAGCGTGTAGGTGCCGTTGGGCAGCGAGATGTTCTGGTACATGCTCGCGTTGTAGGCGGAGGAGGAACGCTGCGACAGCGCCCAGCGGCCCGTGTGTCCGCCGAGGTGGTTGCCGTTCGCGGCGCCGGAGTTGGTCCAGCCGGCCAGCGCGGTCTGCGCCACCCGGTCGGCCTCGGCGCTCGGATTCAGCACGTGGTTGTTGCCGCTGCCGACCGACCAGGTGCCGGCGGCGGCGTCGATGTTCCATTCGTTGAGCGAGTGGAAGACCGGGGTCGTGCCGTTGAAGGTGACCGGCACCCAGTCGTTGTAGCCGAGGCCGTTGCCGGCGAAGTCGCTCCAGCGGTCGCCGCCGAACATGACGAACGATCCCGACGAGCCGGTCACCTCGAACGCGAGGCCGGTCTGCGTCACGTGCGAGAAGTCGGCGTCCGTGCCCTGGAGCACGTATTCCGAGGAATACGAGCTGGAGATCTTCGTCGACTGGATGCAGTACGTGTGCGACGCGTTCCAGCCGTGCAGGTCCGACGAGCAGAAGTAGTACACCGCGCCGTGCTTGAACATGATGTTGCCCTCGCGCCCGCCCGACGAGCTGTTGTAGATGTTCACGGCCGACTCGACGTGCAGGAAGTCGGAGGTGCGCAACGGTGCGACATACAGGTGGGACCGGCCGCTGGAGTTGCTGAAGACCAGATAGGCCCGTCCGTCGTCGTCGGTGAAGACCGACTGGTCGCCGGACATGCCGGTGCTGACGTTCCCGATGCTCGACTGGGTGCCTGCGAGGGCGAAGTGACCGGTTGGAGAGCTGCTCGTGGCGAACATGAGCCCGCCGCGCCCCTGCGAGATCAGCACGTACTTGCCGGTGGTGGGATTGTGGGCGACGCCTACCCGGCCGACCCAGCCGCCGCCGCCAACGTCGGAGGCGGTCAGCGCGTTCCCCTCGAACTTCCAGTGCACCAGGTCGGTGGAGGAGTAGCAGGGGATCGCGTTGAAGGAGACGTCGCCGTTCTTTCCCTTGGCCGGGTCGTTGTAGTAGGTGGGTGCCCCGTTGTACTTCACGCCGTACCAGTAGTACGTGCCGCCGACCTTCAGCACCCCGCCGCCCTGTGAGTAGATCGGGTTGCCGGAAGTGTCCTTCCAGAAGATGTCGTTCTGGAGCGTCGGGGCGGCGGCGCCCGTGTCGGCACGGGCCGCCGTCGCTGTGCCGTGGTCGGCGAAGAACATGAGGGTGGCCGTGACGGGAAGCAGCAGCGCGACGATCGCCCACCTGACGGTTCTGCTCAGCATTTCACGTCCTCCGATCGGGGTTCCGGATGTGCGCGCTCGGCACTGGAAAGCGCTTACCTGTCCACTGAGATGGAAGTCCGTACCCAAGATCAGTTCAAGGGTTGGCGGCTCGGCGGCGGAGTGCCGGAGCGGGGACGCGCGGTCACCTCGAGTTCGGATCGTGCGCCGTGCCAGGGTTTTCGGCCCGCGACGGACATCGCCGGCGGTTGCGGCCACGGCTCCCGGCCTCGATCGGGACCTCGGGATCAGCTGAAAATTACAGATGGACGAGCCGTTCGCGGGCCGCGGTGAACCTGGTCTGTACCGGGCAGCGTTCGGCGATGCCACCGACCGCTCCGTCGATCAGGTCGAGCGCGCGGGGGAGACGGTCCTGTTTGGACTAACCAGCAATGGCGCCGACAAGTCATCGAGCACTCGACCGCGTTCTCGCGCACAGGATTCCACCGCTACGCCGGCACCGGCTTCGTGGTGCTACGCGGACAGCACGAACGGGCTCAAGTTGTTCTCTGCTCACGGCACGGTGATCACCCGGCGGAAAGCCGGTACATGACGACGCCGTGTGCCGGCACCGACGCGGAGATCGTGCCGGTGGTGCTGGACTTCGCGCCCGACCACAGGTCGGCCAAGCCGTAGCGGGTGGCTGCGGCCTTGCCGACCGCGGCGGCGGTGGTGCCGATGGTCGCGGTGGAATTGGTCTCGTTGAACAGCGCTACGGCCACGTCGCCGTTGGCCAGCGGCTTGGCCAGCACGTCATGACCGCCGGTGGACGACACCATCCGGCCCTGCTTGCCCAGTGAGTCCTGGTCGACCGCGACGACTGCCTTGTCGGACAGGATGCTCAGCGTGGTGCTGCTCGCCTTAGCGATGTTGGTGCCGGCGATCAGCGGCGCCGCCATCTCGGCCCAGAGGCTGAACTCCGCGCGGTCCTCGGTGGCCGACATGCCGTTGCCGATCTCCAGCATGTCCGGGTCGTTCCAGCCGCCGGGGCCCGCGTAGCTGTTCAGGCGCACGTTGGCGTGGAAGATGCCCAGCATGGAGCTGAAGCTCGGCGAGATGTCGCCGGTGGTTCGCCAGCTGTTGCCCACCTTGGCGCCCCAGGTCCAGACGTTCTCCTGGCCCCAGTTGCACAGGCTGAACAGGATCGGTCGGCCGGTGGCGGCCAGCGCGTCGCGCATCGCGGTGTAGCGCGATCGCGCGCTGACGCCGGTGTTGTTGCAGTTGTCGTACTTCAGGTAGTCCACGCCCCAGGATGCGAACAGGGCGGCGTCCTGCCGCTCGTGCCCGAGGCTGCCCGGGTAGCCGGCGCAGGTGGCGGTGCCGGCGTCCTCGTAGATGCCGAGCTTGAGGCCGAGGGAGTGCACGTAGCTCGCGGTGCCGGCGATCCCGTCGGGGAACTTGGTCCGGTCGGGCACCAGATTGCCGTTGCGGTCGCGATTGTGGGTCAGCCAGCAGTCGTCGATGTTGACGTACTGGTAGCCGGCGGCCTGCATGCCGTTGCCGTGCATGGCCTGGGCCGTCGACTTGATCAGTGTCTCGGAGACGTTGCAGCCGTAGGCGTTCCAGTCGTTGAACCCCATCTGCGGGGTTGTGGCAAGGCCGTTGCCCAAAGCCTGGGCCGTTGGGGCCGTCGCCAGCACGAGCGCGGCGGCGAGGAACAGTGAGAGCCGTTTCACGAAGGTCTCCTTCAGAGCAGGGGTTCCGGACTGTAGGAGCGTCTTCGAAACGGTGTCAACGGATTCGGCCGCCATTCGATGATGTTCGATGTGTGAACGGCCTGATCGGCGCATGGGAGCAGGCCGGACGACGGAGTGTCGTCGACGGAAGGCGAGATATCCTCGAATCCGCCTTGGCTGCCGCCGGCGACATACATCCGGCCGGGGCCGATGGCTGGGTGCGTCCTCGCGGCGTCGACGGCTCGGATCGCGTCTGTGTAGACGCGGCGGTAGTAGTAGTGGCCCGGGTCGAGGATGCCGCGGGTCATGAATCCCGGGCTCTGGAGGTTGTGCCCACCTGCTGGATCGGAGTTGCGCCGTGGTCAGCCGCCGGCGCCGAGGCGGCGGACCGGGTCGTACGCGTGCAGGTGTCCGCACATGCCGAGCGTGGTTTCGGACAGGGCGGGAATGCGGTTGACGCCGGCGCGGATCAGGTGCGTCGTGTCCCCCCGGCCGAGGGCATCGATGTGTTCGAGGGCCGCTGCGGCGGTGGCCGCGGCGCCGTTCTCGACCAGCTTTCGCCATTCGCTCAACCGGGGTGTGACGAGCGCGGTCGCCTTGCGGTGGAAGTCGTCGAGTGCGCGGTGGTCGCCCAGGTCCCACTGGCGCAGCAGTTCGGTGAAGCCTTCCACCGCCAGGTCGCGTCGGGCCCGGGCGCGTTCGTCGCTCGGCTGCCCGTCCGCGCCGAGCACGGATGCGGCGGCCGGGTACCGCTCGGGGGTCAGGTGCTCATGCGGGAAGGTCATCACCGCGTCGCCCGCTTCCGGCAGGCCGCCGTTCTGCATGATGACGACCACACGCAGACCGCCGTCGTTGATCGCGCGGTGGATCGTGCCGGGGGTGAACCAGACCACGTCGCCGGGGGCGAGTGTCTGGATGCTCGGGCCGCTGTGGTTGAGGGTGTGCAACCGTCCTCGGCCGCTGATCACCACGTAGGCCTCGGTGCAGGTCAGGTGCATGTGCGGGGAGCCGCCGTGCTCGTCGTCCGCGGTGGGCCATGGGTAAGCGTGCAGGTCGCTGATTCCGACGGCGCCGGGAAACTCCGGCCAACCAGAAGCGCTCATGGCGCGTACTCGCGAGCGATCGACTCCAGGCCGGCGCGGTCGGTGACGTGGTCGAGGAACACGAACCGGTGGCTCAGTTCGAGCGTTGTCCCGGGCTCGAGCTTGATTTCGGCGTCGAAGGCCGGCGAGGGGTTGAGGCAGGCGAACGGGTCGCTGCGAGAGAACCACTTGAGCGGAACGTCGGCGGAGGAGGTGCCGGCGTAGGCCAGGACCGTGGCACCGCCGTCGATCTCGTCGTGCTCGCCGCTGATCGCGGCCCAGGAGCCGGTCGACCCCATGACCTGGTCGCCCTCCGCACCCTCGGCGATGATCGGTGCGCCGCTGAACGCGCGCGGGCCGCGCCAGAACAGACCGGTGTAGCCGGCGTTCGGCCGGCCGTGGGTGGTGGGGCTGCCGAGTTCGAGGGGCTCGATGTGAGTGTTCGTCAGCTCGGTGGAGAAATCCAGCGCCCAGAGCCCCCGCCCGGTATCGGCACTGTGGAAGCGGAGGACGCGCCGTTCGGCCAGCCAACTCTGCCCGGTGGAGGCCACCCACTTCAGGCGCTCGGTCACGGTGGCGTCGGCGCCGTCGGCGTCGAGCCGGTCGAAGCCGCAGTGCAGCTGGCTGCCGTTGTTGTCCAGCCAGACATATCCGTGTCCCGGCGCACCCGACTCGAAGCTGGGCCCGCCCCAGAAGTTCTGGCCCGACAGGTGCGACCAGGTCATCTGCAAACCTTTGTGCCAGCGGTGATCCCAGGGCCGGTAGGTCCCGAGCGGGGCGCCGGACAGGGTGCGCAGCGGGTAGACGTAGGGCTTGGGCGATTCCTCTCGTGGAGTGTCGGGGCGGTAGACGTAGGTGGCGATCTCGGTGCCGGCGACGGTGACGGTCAGTTCGGTGCTCGCGTGGTCGTCGCGGATATGGAAGGCGGCGTCAGGCATGCGCGTTCTCCTTGTGCCCGCTCATCGAGTGGTAGAACGGGTCGTCCGGGGTGATCTGGCCCGGGGTCACCGGGAGTCCGGTGGCCGCCGACGCGTAGAGCGCCGCGATGAACGCGAGCACCCGCCGCCCGTCGTCGCCGCTGGCTTCGGGTCGGCGGCCGCGGCGCAGGTCGTCGAGCAGATACCGCAGTTGCGCGGCGTGGCTGCTGGCCTCGTTGTCCTCGGGCGCGCCAAGATCGGCGGGAGTGTCGTCGGCGCGGTGCGGGGCGGGGGTCCAGCGCCAGTTGGCGTTGTCGTAGCCGTAGAGGTGGGTCAGCTCGACCGTGGCCTCGGGGAAGTCGAAGCGCAGGTAGCTGGTCTCCCGGGGCGACAGGACGCTGTTGACCATCGAGACCATGGCTCCGGAGGCGAAGCGCACGATGGCCATCGAGACATCCTCGGTCTCGATGCCGCGAGCGAGGGTGCCGCTCGCGGCGCGCACCTCCGTCCACTCGCCCAGGAGCGAGAGCATCAGGTCCATCTGGTGGATGCCATGGCCCATGGTCGGCCCGCCGCCCTCGGTGCTCCACCGGCCGCGCCACGGCACCCGGTAGTACCGGTCGTCGCGGTACCAGAGGGTGTGACAGATGCCGACCAGCGGGTTCCCGAGCCGGCCGGTGCGGATGTGCTCGCGCAGCGCGCGGGCGCCGGAGCCGAAGCGGTGCTGGAAGACGTAGGAGACGTAGGGTCCGCCCTCCGCCTCGTGCGCCGCGATCTCGTCGTATTCGGCCAGCGAGAGTGTCGGCGGCTTTTCGCACCACACCCACACTCCCGCGTCGAGGCAGGCGACGACGGCGTCGCGGTGGGCGATCGGCGGGGTGCAGATGATCGCCAGGTCCGGTGCGGCCTCGCGGAGCATCTGGTCGATGTCGCCGTAGGCGGCGGGGATCTGCCAACGCTCGGCGAAGCTCCGGGCCCGTTCGAGATCGACGTCGACGACCGCGAGGACCTGGATCTCGGCTCCCTGGTCGCGGATGGCCGGTAGGTGGCTGCCGTCGGCGATGCTTCCCGCGCCGATGATCGCCACCCCGACTGTGCGGTCGGGGTCGGTCATGGTTGTCCTCTCGGTTGTTCAGAGGGTGCGGCGGGCCGGCTGGGCGAGGGTGTGGGCCGGGTTGGCGAACCTCAGGCTGATCACCAGGCCCAGCAGTGCGATCGCCATGTAGAACACGGTCATCGCGGCCGTGAGGGCGGCCGGCGGTCCGCCGGGGTCGGACAGGGCGCCGAAAATGGTGACCACCAGGGTCTGGGTCGTGGCGCCGGAGACGAAGAAGGTCAGTTCGAACGAGCCCAGCACCCGCACCAGGCTGAGCACGCCGGCCGCGACGATGCCGGGGGTCAGCAGCGGCACCAGAACCCTGGTGAACAGCCGGAGGTTGTCGGCGCCGAAGACCTTCGCGGCCTGTTCGACGTCGGGCGAGATCTGTTCGACGAACGGCACGGTGATCAGGATGACCAGCGGGAGGATCGGCACCAGGTTGACCAGGACCACCGACAGCAGGGTGCCGCCGATCCCGAGCCGGTACATCAGGGCCGCGAGCTGCACGGCGTAGGTCAGCGGCGGCAGGATCACCGGAAGCAGGGCGAACAGCATGATCGCGTTGCGGCCGGGAAACTTCTTACGCGCTACCACGTATCCGGCGGGCACCCCGACCAGCAGGGCGATGGCGACGTCCGCGATGGCGACCTCGAAGGTGACCGCGATCGAGTTGGCCAGGCCCGGGGTGTCCCACGCGTGGCGAAACCAGGACAGGGTGTAGCCGCTCGGCAACCAGGTCCCGCCCCAGGAGGTGGACAGCGCGGTGACGATCACCGATATGAGCACGGCGAGCAGGACCGCCGCGAACAGGCCGGCGACCGTCCAGGTCAGCACGGCGGTGACGGTCGGCCGGCTGAAGCCCGGCGCCCGCGCTGCCGGGGCCGAGGTGGGCGCGAGTGTCGTGGTGGCCATGGTCAGCCCTTCCCTCCGGTGGCCGGGCCCCGGAACAGCCGGCCGCGGACGAGCACGGCGAGGCCGAGGATCAGCAGCTCGATCACGGTGAGCACGACGGCGATGGCCGAGGCCTGGGTGTAGTCCGAATTCTGGGAGGCGGCCTGGTAGATCGGGATGGTCAGCACGTGGGTCTGGTTGTCCGGCTGGCCGACGAGGATGGCGGACGGGAAGATCGCGAACGCTTCGACGCAGGCGAGCATGAACGTGGTCAGCAGGCCGGGGGCGGCGAGCGGCAGGATGATCCGCCAGAAGCGGGCGGCCCGGCCCGCGCCGAGCGTGGCGGCGGCGTGTTCGAGGGAGCGGTCGATGCCGCCGAAGATTCCCATCAGCAGCAGGAACACGAGCGGCAGGGCGGTGAGCACCGCGGCGATGAACGTGCCCCAGTAGTTGTAGAGCAGGTTCACCTGCGGCAGACCGACCGCCTTGAACAGTAGATTCACCCAGCCGTACGGCGAGAAGACGCGCGGCATGCCCTGCGCGATCAGGATGCTGCCGAAGGTGATCGGCAGCATCACCACGAGCGTGACCAGCTTGCGGCCGCGGAAATCGCGGCGGCACCGGTAGGCCAGGGGCGCGGCGAGCCCGACGCTCACCAGCGCGACCGGCAGCGCCAGGCGCAGCGTCTTGACGATGGCGCCGGCCTGGTAGGGGTCGGTGAAGAAGTTCGTGTAGTTGGCGAACGCGCCGCCGCCGGACTGCGGCTGGACGGAGATGGAGATGCCGTAGAGGAACGGGTAGAGGAACAACCCGGCGATCACGACCACGGCGGGGACGAGCAGCAGCAGGGAGTAGTCGACGCCCCGCTCGGCCAGCCGGTGGCGAAGCGGCTGGCGCGGGATGCGTTCGGGGGCGGGCGGTTCGGTCATGACGCGCCGGCCTCGACGTCGAGCTCGCCACGGTTCAGGCCGCTGCGGTAGACCAGCACTCGGTCCGGACGGGCGGTGAGTGTCACGAGAGAACCGGCCGCGACCGGCTCGGTCGTCTTCAGGTGCAGCACATTGTCCGTTGCGGTGCGGGCCTGGACCGACAGCTCCCTCCCGTGGTACTCGACCACCTCGGCGACCGCCTCGATCGCGTTCGGGCCCGCGCCCGTGCCGAGGATCAGGTCCTCCGGCCGGATCGCGACCGTCACGCCGGCACCGTCCTCCAGGCGCCCATCGGAGATCACCGTGCCGGTCACGGTGGCGCCGAAGGCGCTGACCCGTGCCTCGCGGCCCTGACCCGGTTCCCGGTAACTGGCCGGGAACAGGTTGCGGTAGCCCATGAACCCGGCGACGTATGCGCTGGACGGGTTCGTGTAGACCTCCTGCGGCGTCCCGATCTGCTCGATCCGGCCCTTGCGCAGCACCACCAGTCTGGTGGCGAGCGCGAGCGCTTCCTCCTGGTCGTGCGTGACGTACAGGACGGTGAGACCACGCTCCTGGTAGATCCGTTTGATCTCGGTGCGCAGCTCGATGCGCAGCGCCGCGTCCAAATTGGACAGCGGTTCGTCCATCAGCACCACTTCGGGTTCGATGGCCAGTGCGCGGGCGATCGCCACGCGCTGCTGCTGCCCGCCGGACAGCTGCGAGGGCAGCTTGCTCGCGTGCTCTTCAAGCTGGACCGTGCGCAGCGCCGCGAGTGCGCGCTCCTGCCGCTGTCCGCGTGCCACCTTCCGCATGGCCAGTCCGAACTCGACGTTGCGGCGCACGCTCAGGTGTGGGAAGAGCGCGTAGTTCTGGAACACCATGCCGAAGCCACGCTTCTCGGCCGGCTTGGTGTCGATACGCTCGCCGTCGCGCCAGATGGAGCCGCGGGTGAGCAGCTGGAGACCGGCGATGCAGGCCAGCGCGGTCGACTTTCCGCAGCCCGACGGACCGAGCAGCGCCACGAAGTCACCCCGGCCGAGTTCGAGGTCGAAGTCATACAGCGCGGGCGGGTTCCTGCCGTAGACGCGGGTGACTCCGCGCAGCGACAGCGTTTCGAAGGCCGCGCCGGACGTCCGCCGAGCCGGACCGGCCATGGTGATCGCCACCGCTCATCCACCGACCTTCGCGCCGACGTTGCGCTGCCACAGGCCGAACGCCTTCTGTAGGGCCGACGGCGTCAACGGGGCGTGCACGGCGCCGGTCCGGAACGCCGTCTGGAAGAAGCCCGAACGCCCCCACTTCTGCACGAACGCGGCCGCCGTGGGCCCGGCGTCGTCGATTGTGACGTTCTTGTTCGCGCTCGTGAGCACTGAGCCCATGCGCATCGCCTGAGCCTGCGGGGAGACGATGAAGGACTCCAGCGCCAGGTCGACGTAGAGCGTCTGCGGGCTGACCCCGGTCGGAATCATCGCGAAATGTCCGTCGGTGACCCACGTCTGCTTCGAGAACAGGGCGATACCGGTGTTCGCCGGATAGGTGCTCGACTGCCGGAAGGAGATGTCGTGCGAGATGACCGTCGGAATCATCGTCAACTGTCCGCTGCCGAACTGCTGGGCCAGCAGCGTCGAACTGGTCGGGTAGCTGCTGATGTACGCGCCGAGCTGCGTCAGGTACGCCCACGTCTTGTCCCAGCCCTTGACCGGGTCCGACGGGTCGACGTCGCCCAGCATGTACGGCAACGCCATGATGAACGCGCGCCCGGAGCCGGAGTTGTTCGGGGCCGCGTAGCCGAACTTGCCCGGATGGTCCTTGGCCCACGCCAGGATCGCCTCGGGAGTGGTCGGCACCTGCGAGTCGCTGAGGTTCGCGGCGTTGTAGTCGAGGAACGGCCCGTTCTGGTCGTAGCCGATCAGCAGCCCGTAGCCGTCCGACAGTTTCTGGAAGCCGGCCCGGCCGGCGTCCTGAATGCTCGCCAGCACCGGCAGGCCGGCGGAGTGCTCGGGAATCTGCTGCGCCAGCACGTGTTGCGCCTGCGCGGCGCCGAGCACGTCCGAGCCGCCGAGCACGAGCGAGGTGCTGACCGACCCGCCCAGCTGCTGCGCCTTGAGCTTCCCGGTCACGTCGGTCCCGGCGGCGGTCTGGTAGTCCACCGACGAGACCAGGTCCGGATTGGCCTTGACGAACGCGTCGATCGCGGCCTGGCCGCCGCCCTTGAGGTCACCGCCGCCGTCCAGGATCGTGAGCTTGATCGGGCTCGACGGTTTGACCGGCGCCATCGCGCTCGTCGTAGTCGATGACGATGGGCTGGTCGGCGCGCCACAGGCCGACAGCGCGGCAGCGGCCAGTGTCACGGCGACAACCCCGGCGAGTGCTCTCGAGCCTCGCAACGCGGTGGCGGAAGCGCGTTGGATCATGGGGGTCCTTCCCTGGCACGTCGATGTGCCGTGGACGCCGGACCACACGGGGCCGGACGGTGTGGGGCGAAGATAGTGATCGATCACCCACAGCGTCAAGGTATCGAGGGTGATCGATCACCTTCGATGCCGTCCTACCGTGGCGGCGGGCCGCTGGAGGCGCGGGGGACAAGAGTGAACAGGCTCTCCAGCTCGATCGCCGGCTGCGGCTCGTCGCGGATCAGCGCGATCAGCCGCGTCATGGCCTGACGTCCGATCGTCTCGCGGTCGGAGTCGACGGTGGAGATGCTCGGCAGGAAGTACCGGGTGAACTCCTCGTTGTCCCAGCCGAACACGCTGACGTCCTGCGGCACCCGTACGCCTCGGTCCTGGAAGCCGCGGATCACGCCCATCGCCACATAGTCGTTGGCGGCCAGCACCGCGGTCACCCCGGAATTGGCGGGCAGGTCGCGGGCCGCCTCGTAACCCGAAGCCATCGACCAGTCGCCCTCGACCACCCCGTAGCTCTCCAGTCCGAGCTCCGCGATCGTCAACTCGTAGACCTGGCGTCGGTTGACCGCCGAGGCCCAGTCGTCCGCGCCGGCCACGTGCAGGAACCGCCGGTGCCCGAGATCGGCGAGGTGCCGCACGATCATCCCGGCGGGCTTGCCGTCGGCCAGGTTGCCCCGGGAGTGCATGCGGTCGTCGTACTCGCCGTAGACCACGATCGGCCGGCGGCCGGCGGCCTCGATGACCCGGTCGCTCAGTGGCGTGAAGGAGAGCACCCCTTCGATCTGCTGGCTGTCCAGCAGCGAGAGCGTGCCCTCCGCCCGACGCTTCTCGTCGCCTTCCAGGCCGACCACGTCCGTGGTGTACCCGGCTGCGCGCGCCGCGGCCGAGGCGCCCCGCAGCACCGGGATCGGCACGAAGTTCGTCAGCTCCGGCAGCACGATCGCGATCCGGTTGCTGCGCCGGGTGCGCATGGAGCGGGCGATGAGGTTGGGCCGGTAGTCCAGTTCCGCGACGGCCTTGTCGATCTTCTCCCTGGTTGCCGGCCGTAGCCCGCCCTCGTTGCGCAGATACCGCGACACCGTCTGATGCGAGACCCCGGCGACTCGAGCGACCTCCCAGATCGTCGACCTCTTCTTGCCGCTGTCGGGCTCGCCTGCCATGCCTCGACTCCAACCGTCGTGAAAGTTACATCCGAGCGCGAGCGCGCCACGCCCATGGTAGGTGATCGTTCACACGGCTTTTCTTGACGCCATAGTGATCGATCACTACCTTCCGCGTTGTCGGCGTGCGGGCGCCGACGGTGCCCGGTTCGCCCGCTTCGTGTCGGCGACGAGCCCGCCCGCTCGGCCTGCGACCGATACCCCTACGCCGCGAATTCCGGCCCCGTGTCGGGCCGCCAGGTGACACGCAACCGCACGGACCCCCTCTCGAAAGGTGGCACAATGAAGTGGAACCTCCCCTCCAGATCGCGTCGGCGCGCACCGGCGATCACCGCCCTGAGCGCGATCGCCGTCACCGTCGTGACAGCCGGCGTCGGGGTCATGGCAGCGCCGGCCGCCCAGGCCGACACCGGCACCACGTACTACGTCTCGACGTCCGGTATCGATTCGAATTCGGGGACGAGCGCGACGTCACCGTGGGCGTCGCTGGCGAAGGTCAACGCCACCACGTTCCATCCGGGTGACCACCTGCTCTTCCGGGCTGGTGACACCTGGACCGGGCAGTTGTGGCCGAAGGGCTCGGGCACCTCGAGCGCGCCGATCACTATCGGCGGCTACGGATCCGGGAACAAGCCCGCGTTCGCCGGCGCGGGCCGGGTGCCGGACGCGGTGAAGTTGTGGAACCAGCAGTACTGGACGATCACCGGCATCGACGCGTCCAACTACGCGGGCAAGTCGACCTCGGACCTGAAGGACTTCCGCGCGATCCACATCGGCGGCGACAACAGCCAGACCCTGTCCGGGTTCGTCATCAACGGTGTGCGCGCGCACGATGTGACCGGCGTCGACAACTGGGTCGGCGGGTCGACCTCGAACAACCGGCCAGGAATCAACTTCCAGATGGGTTGGGACCGCGCGAAGAACACCGGTGGGATCGTGTTCAACACCACCGTGCCGAACATCGCCGCCCCGCCCGGCACACCGACGATCCTCAACGACATCCTCATCGAGAACTCGTCGGTCGAGAACACCTCGTGGGGCGGCATCGTGCTCAAGCAGTACTCCGGCACCTCCCCGGGCGCGAAGGCCACTGGCTGGGGCCTGCGCACCTCGGCGACCGACTCGAGGTACTCGCCGTTCACGAACGTGACGATCCAGGGCAACTACATCATCCAGGCCGGCACCGCCTACGGCGCCAACGGCATGCTCATCGACGACGTGCGCAACGGGCTGGTGCAGAACAACCTGGTGGACCGGGTCGGCACCTCGGGCATCGAGTTCGACTACTCCGACCACGTTGTCGCTCAGCACAACGAGGTCACCGGCACGACCGTCAAGGCAGGCGGTGGCGACAGCAACGCGCTGGACACCGACATGGGCGTGACGAACGCGGTAGTCCAGTACAACTACCTGCACGACAACAACGTGGGCTACCTCTCCTGCGCGTGCAACACCAACACCAGGTTCGACACCGCGACCGTCCGCTACAACGTGCTGGCCAACAACAGGAACACCGAGATCCTGCTGGACAGCGTCAGCGGCAGCGTGACCAACGTGTACAACAACACCGTCTACAACACCGCCGGAACGCAAATGGTCGCCGGCAGCGGCCCGACCACGTTCACCAACAACATCTTCTACACCAGCGTCGCCCACGCCTCGATGACCACCTCCGGCGCGAGCTACCACAACAACCTGTACGGCGGCAACGGCCCGACGATCCCCTCCGGCGACAGTCATCCGGTCGTCGGCAACCCTCAGTTCGCCCATCCGACGGCGGGTGGAACCGGAACCCCGGCGACCGGACCCGACTTGACGGCCGGGCTCAACTGGCTGATCGCCGCCGGCTCGCCGGCCGTCCGTGCCGGGGTCGCCATCGCCAACAACGGCGGCCTCGACTACAACGGCGCCGCCATCCCCACCGTCCCCGACATCGGCGCCCTCCAGCACCACTAGGGCCACCATCGCCAGTCCCAACTCCGACAACCTATCTGCACTGTCCACTCCGGACCGTCTGGACACCACCAGCCGGTCCGTCGGACTGACGTGACAAAGGTGCCGTAGGGCCTCGCGAGCCAGGCGGCCACATCGGTCGAGAGGTGCGGTCCTGCCGTCCCTGCCGGCTCAGAACCCGGCCGCGGTGGCGGTCTGACCGAACTTCCAGTCGGCCGGGAAGACGTTGTTCCGGATCACCGTTCGACCGTGGGTGTCGGTCACCTTGAAGCTGAGGGCCTGACCGGTGAGCTTCCGGCCCGACTGCCAGTTCATGCCCCAGTTCCGGGTCATCGGCAGCCAGTCGGTGCCGGTGCCCTTGATCCATACGGCGTTGGTGCTCCACCGTGAGTTGGAGTCGACGAGCACCAGGTTGAAGTCGGGATTGCCGGCGATCTTGAATCGGAGCGGCGAGGGGCCGTCGGTGCCGGCTTCGACGTACGTGATGGGCACGATGCCTGCCTGTCGTTCGGCGATCGTGGTGAAGGCCTTCTCCGAGAGGTCGAAGTGTTCGAGCGGTGGGTTGCACCAGCCCCCGTCGTTGTTGGGAAGGCTGGGATTCGGTGGACAGTAGTTGGTGACCTCGACCGTGATCACCGGGTTCCCGGGCAGACACCAGCGGCTGTCCACGCACCTGACGGTGAATCGCTCTCCACAGCTCAGGCCGTTGTTGAAGAGCACCTTGCTGACTGCCGTGGACAGCTCGCCCGGGTGATCCGCCTGCCAGTTGCCGTAGCCGCAGGCGCCACCTTGGTCTCCCGTGTAGAAGGTGCCATGCGCAGGTCGTGGACCTGAGTCCTGCCCGGACGCCGCGGCGGGTGCCGCACAGGTCAACAGCAAGGAAGTCACGAGGGTGACGAACCGGAACGCCTTCATCATCGGCACCGTCCATTCTGGTGGAGTCGAGGCAGGCACACATCCGCGAGCGATGAAGTTGGCGGAAAGCGTTTACCCTGCTGAGGGGATCGAAACCGCAAGCGGAGATCATTTCAAGGGTTGCCGCTTCCCGGGCGAGGATGTGAACGCGCGCCGAAGACCGGGCCGCCCGACGCCTCGATGCCGTTGTACTTCGTCGTGTCCGTCGCAGTCGACTGAATCGCTGCTGTGCCTGGATGTTTGCTTCCTGTGTGCACCAGAGGGAGCCTCGGCGATCGACGAAAGGGGCTGCGGCCATCGGGTAGGCGTCCAGTGAAAATTTCAGTGTGCCGGTGCGTGTGGCATCGGCGTTCTTCATCGTGGACCTCGCGGTCTTTCTTACCGTGCTGGTGTCCGGTACGGTTCGGCGACCGCGGCACGCGCGGCTTCACGTTGACTCGGCACGATGCGAGTGGTTACGACGTGGGTCGTCCAGGGTGGACCCGCGATCTCAGCGTTTCCCCGCGAACACAGCGATCGTGCCCCAATTCGGGGGCCTCAACTCCAGAGGTGCGAATGAGGAAATCACTCGCCGTTCTCGGCGCGACCTTGCTCACCATCGCCACTTCCGTCCTGACCGCCGTCTCCCCGGCATCCGCCGCCACCACCGCGACGGGGCTGCACATCAGCGGCCGCGACATCGTCGAGGGCAACGGGCAGACCTTCGTCATGCGGGGGATCAGCCACGCGCACGTCTGGTTCCCCAGCCAGACCAGTTCGTTCGCGAACATCAAGGCGCAGGGCGCGAACACGGTGCGAGTGGTGCTGGGCAGCGGCAAGCGGTGGGGCCCGTCGACCGACGTGGCCAACGTGGTCTCCCAGTGCAAGCGCAACCGGCTGATCTGCGTCCTGGAGGTGCACGACACCACCGGCTACGGCCAGGACGGCGCCGCTGCCACCCTCGACGAGGCGGTGAGCTTCTGGATCGGCCAGAAGCACAACCTGGTCGGCCAGGAGAGCTACGTCGTGATCAACATCGGCAACGAGCCGATCGGCAACAACAACCCCGGCCAGTGGACCAACGCCACCGCGAACGCGGTGCGCCGCATGCGGGCCAACGGCTTCCAGAACCTGCTGATGGTCGACGCGCCGAACTGGGGCCAGGATCAGGACCACGTCATGCGCGACAACGCGCAGACCGTCTGGAACGCCGATTCCCTGCACAACACGGTGTTTTCGGTGCACATGTACGCCATCTACAACACCGCCTCGTCGATCACCTCCTACTTCGACGCATTCAAGGCCAAGGGGCTGCCGCTGGTCGTCGGCGAGTTCGGCTGGCACTTCGACTCGGGCCAGGTGGATGACCAGACGGTCATGTCGCAGACGGTGGCTCGGGGCATCGGTTACCTGGGCTGGTCGTGGGCCGGCAACAACGACTCGCGGCTGGACATGACGAACAACTTCAACCCCGGCCAGCTCACGACCTGGGGGAGGCGGATCATCAACGGTCCCAACGGGATCAAGGCCACCGCCAAGGAAGCGAGCGTCTACAGCCACGGCTGAGGCAGCACCGGTGCGGCCGGTCCGGGCACGTTGTCCCGAACGTGCCCGCGCCGGCCGCCTGGTGCCGTTGTGTCTCCTCGGATCACGCGGTCATGCCGAGGCGCGCAGCACGAGCTCGGTGTCGAGCACGATTCGCCGCGGGGCGACCGGTCCGCCGACGATGAGGCCGATCAGCTCCCGGGTCATGCGTGCGCCCATTTCCTCGACGGGCTGGCGGACGGTGGTCAGCGGGGGATCGGTGTGTTGTCCGACGGGCAGGTCGTCGAAGCCGATCACGGCGACGTCGTCGGGCACCCGGCGGCCGGCCCGGCTCAGCGCCCGCAGCACGCCGACGGCCATCAGGTCCGATGCGGCGAAGATGGCGTCCACATCGGG
>NZ_KK037166.1:450493-486962 GCF_000568255.1 Kutzneria sp. 744 | reverse complement strand
GGAGGAAATCTGGCTGTTGCCGTCCCGGCGCACTGGCCTCCCGGCGACGACAATGGGCACGCCGATCCGGTCCAGGTCTGTAGGGCTGTGCATGCTGACCAACAGCGCCCCGTCGACATGACCACTGCTCAGGTAGGGCGCGGACGGCATCCGAAGGTCCGTTGTGGACGCGGCGGCGAACGTCACCAGCTGAATCCCGGCCGCCGCCGCCTCAGGGCTGGCGCCGGCCACGATTCGCGCGAAGTACGGGTCGGAGAACAGGCGGGGGCCGTTCTCGCACACCACGAGCGCGGCCGTCCGCGGGCGTGGCTGCGCGGAGGTCCACGCGGCGCGTTGGCGTTCGTAGCCCAGCGCGGCCAACGCTGACTCGACCTGCCGGCACTTCTCGGGGCCTACCAGGGGAACACCGTTGAGCACACGGGACGCAGTCGCCGGAGACACCCCGGCGGCGCGGGCGACGTCGGCGAGCGTCGGGCGCGCGGGAGGCGGCTCGGCAGCGGTCATGCTCAACCTCACAACGCGGCGTCGTCAACGGAGGACTTCAGTTTCGCGACAAACATCCGGTAGGGCAAGGAAGTGCCTCGGACGGCCGGTCTTTCGTTCTGTGGCAATGAAAATTTCAGTCCCGAGCATGTTCGGTGACCGGTGTTGCCGGCCGCGCGCTTCCGGGCTTCGCCGGCTCGCCGGCGGTCCGGTGTTCCGCAGGTCAGGCGCGAGGAGTCGACGCCGGCTTCGGCGTCCGTCGCCACGGCGGAGGGTGGCAGGGAGGGCGTCGAACGCCGACAACGGGCCCGTCGAAGCGAATCGACCTTGACCCTCCATCGCGTCCGTCGACATAGTCCTGACAAGAGTCGGCGAGGTGAGCCGATGTCACGCGCTGAATGTCGAAGCGGTTCGAGGATGCCGATCTGGAGGTGTGCCTTGGCGCGTTTACGTCAGTGGTGGGGAAGTGTCGCACCTGCCTTGGCCATGGTGCTGGTCGCCACGACGGCCGCCGCCGCGGCGCCGGCCGTCGACCGGTTCCGCGATCCCGGCCTGCCGCTGTCCGCGCGGCTCGACGACCTGATCTCCCGGCTCACCCTGGACGAGAAGATCTCGCTGCTGCACCAGTACGAGGTGCCGATCCCACGGCTGGGCATCGGCTTCTTCAAGACCGGCACCGAGGCGCTGCACGGCGTCGCCTGGACCACCGACTTCTACCACGGCGGCGCGGTCGTCACGGCCAAGGGCACGGTCTTCCCCCAAGCCGTCGGCCTCGGCAGCACCTGGGACCCGGCGCTGATCAAACAAGTTGGCAACGCGGTGGGCCAAGAGGCGCGCGGCTACAACGCCGAGAACCCCACCCTGTGGGACCTCAACCTGTGGGCGCCGGTGACCAACCTGCTGCGCGACCCGCGGTGGGGCCGCAACGAAGAGGGCTACTCCGAGGACCCGTACCTGACCGGGAGCATTGCCACCGCGTACGGCAAGGGCATCGAGGGTGACGACTCGCGCTACCTACAGGCGGCGCCCACGCTCAAGCACTACCTCGCGTACAACAACGAGACCAACCGCGTCACCAGTAACTCCTCGGTGCCACCGAAGATCCTTCACGACTACGACGAGCAGGCGTTCAAACCGGCGTTGACCGCGAACGCCGCCACCGGCGTGATGCCGTCCTACAACCTGGTCAACGGTCGACCGAACACCGTGAGCACCGATCTCGACAACACCGTGCGCAGCTGGAGCACCAAGGACCTGGCGATCGTCAGCGACGCGGGCGCGCCGAGCAACCTGATCTGGCCCGAGCAGTACTACGCCACCAAGCCGGCGGCGGTCGCCGCGGCGATCAAGGCGGGGTTGGACAGCTTCACGGACAATGACAACAACCCCAGCATCATCACCGGCGCCGTCAAGGCCGCGGTGGACCAGAAGCTGCTGACGGTGGCCGACATCGAGCGTGCCGACCGGCACCTGCTCTCGCTGCGGTTCCGGTTGGGCGAGTTCGACCCGCCCAGCGCCGGCAACCCGTACGCCAGGATCACCCCGGCCGTCATCAACTCGCCGGCGCACCAGGCGCTGGCCCGCAAGGCCGCCGACGAACAGGTCGTGCTGCTCCGCAACGACAGCGGCGCGCTGCCGTTGACAGCCGATCCGGCCAAGAAGGTCGCAGTGGTTGGTCCGCTCGCCGACACGCTCTACACCGACTGGTACAGCGGCAGCCTGCCGTACCAGGTGACGCCCGTGCAGGGCATCAGGGAACGGCTCGGGTCAGGCGCGAACGTGTCGGCGACCGAGGGTGTGGACCGGATTGCCCTGAAGGACAACGCGACGGGCAAGTATCTCACCGCTCCCACCGCCGACGGCGCGTTGACCGAGGGGTCGACGTCGGCCGGCGCCAATGAGTCGATGGACGTGTTCGACTGGGGCGCCGGCAAACTGACGCTGCGCACGGTGGCCAACGGCAAGTACCTTTCGCTGGGCGCCAACCGCAGCCTGGTCAACAATGCCGCCCAGCCGAACGGGTGGTTCGTGCAGCAGCAGCTGAAGCTGGACCAGCAACCCGACGGCAACTATGTGCTGGAGTACACCGGCAACGATGCCAACGGGGGCGACAAGTACGCGGTCGTCGGATCGAACATGGCCGTCACGATGGCCGCGGCGACCCCGGCGGCCGCCACCAAGTTCACCAAGCAGGTGATCACCAGTGGCGTGTCCAACGCGGTGAGCGCGGTGACCGGGGCGGACACGGCGGTCGTGGTGGTCGGCAGCATGCCCTTCATCAACGGCCGCGAGGACAACGACCGCACGAGCACCGAGCTCGCTCCGGCGCAGCAGGCGTTGGTGCAGGCGGTGCAGAAGGCCAACCCACACACGGTTGTCGTGGTGGAGAACAGCTATCCCACGACGGGTTGGGACAAACAGACCGCGCCCGGCGTCCTGTGGACCAGCCACGCCGGCGAGGAGACCGGGCACGCGCTGGCGGATGTGCTGTTCGGCGACGTCAACCCGGCCGGCCGGCTGCCCCAGACCTGGTACGCCTCGGACACCCAGCTGCCGAGCATCCAGGACTACGACATCGCCAAGAGCGGCATGACGTACCTGTACCACCAGGGACCCGTGCTGTTCCCGTTCGGCTACGGCCTGAGCTACACCACGTTCAGGTACGACAACCTGCACGTGAGCCGGCAGGGCTCCGCGATCCGGGTCACCGTGGACGTCACGAACACGGGCGCGCGGGCCGGCGACGAGGTTGTGCAGCTGTACACGCACGAGCAGCAGTCCCAGGTGCAGCAACCGCTCCGGCAGTTGCGCGGCTTCCAGCGGGTCAGTGTCGCGCCGGGCCAGACCAAGAACGTGACGTTCACGGTGCAGGCCGGCGACCTCGCGTCCTGGGACGTGACGAGGAGCAGGTCGGTGGTCGAGGCCGGCGTCTACGACTTCCAGGTGGGCAACTCCTCGCAGGACATCCGGCAGTCGGCGTCGATCGCCGTGCCCGGCGAGACCATTCCGCCGCGTGACCTGTCTCAGACCACCCTCGCCCAGAACTTCGACGACTACCAGGGCACGACGCTGACCGATCAGAGCAAGGCCAGCGGCACCTCGGTGGCCGCGACAGCGGGATCATGGCTGGCATACAAGAACGTTCAGCTCACGGGTGCCGGCACGGTCACCGCATCGGTGTCCAATCCGAACGCCGCGCCCACGCACATCACCGTGAAGCTCGACACCGGGCAGGTGCTGGGCACGGTGACCGTGCCGAGCACGGGGGACAAGTACAAGTACATCAGCCTCGCGGCCGGCCTGGCCAAGGTCGTCGGCCGGCACGACGTGTACCTCTTCTTCGACGGGCCGGCCGACCTGTACTCGTTCCGGATCTCCCGCTGAGGGGAAGCGCATAAGAGAAGGAGACGAGGCAATGCGCGTTGGGTGGACATGAGCGTGCAGTCGATGGAGTCGGACAAGGGGAGGGCGTGATGGTGACAATCACCGATGTCGCCAGGGCTGCCGGCGTGTCGCCGAGCACGGTGTCCTATGTGCTCAGCGGCAAGCGCGCGATCTCCCTGGAGACACAACGACGGGTGCAGCAGAGCATCCGCAGGCTGGGGTACCACCCCAACGCCGGCGCCCGGGCGCTGGCCAGCAGTCGCACCAACGTGATCGCGCTGGTCATCCCGTTCCGCGTCGACCTCAACATGCCGGTGGTGATGCAGTTCGTCGCGACGATGGTCAGCGCCGCCCGCGCTCACGGCCAGGACCTGCTGCTGCTGACCAAGGACGAGGGGCCGGCGGGACTGCGCCGAGTCGTCGGCTCGGCGATCGCCGACGCGCTGATCGTGATGGACGTGGAGGCGGCCGAGCCGAGAATCCCGGTGCTGGCCTCGTTGCGGCGGCCGACGGTCCTGGTCGGCGTCCCGGACGAGCCGCAGGCACTCACCTGCGTGGACCTCGACTTCGTGGCGGCCGGCACGCTTACGGTGAACCACCTGGCCGACCTGGGCCACCGCCACATCGCCCTGCTCGGCCCATCGCCCACGGTATACGAGCGCGGCACCAGCTATGCCGGCCGCTTCCTGCGTGGCTTCAACGAAACGGTGGCAGCGCGTGGACTGCACGCGGTGTCGCATCCGTGCGTGCCATCCTACCCGGGCGTACGCGCCTTCCTGGATCTCACGCTGCGCGCCGACCCGTCGATCACGGCGATCGTGGCGCACAACGAGGCGGTGCTCGGTGCGCTGTTGTCCGAGGTGCGGCACCGCGGCCTGGATATTCCCAGGGACATCGCGGTGGTGGCCGTCTGTCCGGACGACATCGCCATGGCACAGTTCATCGCGTTGACCTCGGTCACCATTCCCGCGGCGGACTTGGGCACGCTGGCGGTCGAAATGACCCTGCGGCAGCTCGACGGTCCGGTGCTGCCCGAGATCCGGTTGCTCTCGCCACGGCTGACGAGACGGGAAAGCACCGCGTAGCCACACCCCTCAGTCAGCCCGACGCGGCACCGCTGTGTGTCGCCGACCAGTTCGTCGAAACCACTCGACACCGAAAGGAGATGACGGCGTTGTCCTCCACGATTGCCCGCCTCACCAAGAGCCTCGGCCGACCAGCGGTGTTGACCCTGGCACTCGCACTGGCGGCCTGTGGCGCGCCCGGTGGCGGCGCGCCGGGCTCGATCACCGAGTTGGACTACTACACCGACCAGCAGGGCTCGGCCGCCTGGCAGAAGGTGCTGGATACCTGCTCGAAGAAGGCCGGCGTGACGATCCAACGGCAGACCGTGCCCACCGACCAGATGCTGCCCAAGATCCTCCAGGGCGCGACCTCACGGTCGCTGCCGAACCTGGTGTTCACCGACAACCCGACCGTGCAGCAGATCGCCAGCACCGGGGCACTCACCCCGCTGTCGGACTACGGCATCGCCACCGGCGGCTACTACGACGGCATCGTCAAGGCCGGCACCTACCAGGGCAAGGTGTACGGGCTCGCGCCCGGCGTGAACGGCCTTGCCCTGCTGTACAACAAGGACATGCTCGCCGAGGCCGGTGTTCAGCCGCCGAAGACGTGGGACGAGCTGACGGCCGCCGCCGCCAAGCTGACCAAGGCACAGCGCTACGGCCTGGCCTTCTCGGCCGTGCCGTCGGAAGAGGGCACCTGGCAGTTCCTGCCGTTCTTCTGGAGCAACGGCGCCGATCTGTCTCGATTGGACTCCGACCAGGCGGTGCGGGCGTTGGGCTTCGTCGCCGGGCTGGTCGGCAGCGGCTCGGTGTCGAAGTCGGTGCTGAACTGGAACCAGAACGATGTGGCCGACCAGTTCGTCGCCGGCAACGCGGCGATGATGATCAACGGCTCGTGGAACCTGTCCCGGCTGGACGGCGAGAAGTCGCTGCACTACGGCGTGGTTCCGATTCCGACGCCGGCCGCCGGCGGCAGCCCGACCGTGGCGCTGGGCGGGGAGACCGGCGTCATCCCGGCCACCGGCCAGGCCACCCAGCAGTCCGCGGCGAAGGTGCTGACCTGCATCCTGTCGCCGGAGGTGATGCAGAGTTGGGACACCGGCCACGCCTACGTTCCGTCTCAAAAGGACGTTGCGGAGAACTTCGGCCAGCAGCACCCGAACATGCAGCCGTTCGTGACAGAAGTCGCCACCGCCCGGTCCCGTTCGGCCGACCTGGGGGAGAAGTATCCCAAGATCTCCCAGGCGCTCGCCACCGCCGTGCAGGCGGCGATCACCGGCAGCCAGACCCCGCAGCAGGCGCTCCGGCAGGCCCAACAGCAGGCGGGCGGGTCGTGAGCCGACGCGCGGCCGCCATCGCGTTTCTGCTGCCCGCGCTGCTGTACGTCCTGGTCTTCTTCGGGTACCCGCTGGTCTACAACCTCCTGATGAGCCTGCGGGACTTCAGCGTCCGCTCGTTCTACACGGGTCAGGCGCCGTTCGTCGGGGTCGCCAACTACGTGGCGGCCCTGGGCAATCCGGTGTTCGCCAGGGCGGCGCTCAACACCGTGTGGTTCACGGTCGGCTCGATCGTGTTCCAGTTCGGCATCGGTCTGGCGCTGGCGGTGTTCTTCAACGGCCGCTTCCTGGGCAGTGCCACGTTGCGCGCGTTGTTGCTCCTGCCGTGGCTGCTGCCGCTGGTGGTCAGCGGCGCGGTCTGGCGGTGGATCTTCGACCAGGACCACGGCGTGCTCAACACGGCCCTGCGCCTGGTGGGCCTGCCCGCGATCCCGTGGCTGACCGACACCGGTTGGGCGCTGCCGGCCGTGATCCTGACCAACATCTGGATCGGCATCCCGTTCAACCTGGTGCTGCTGCACGGCGGCCTACGCGCCATACCCGGCTCGCTGTACGAGGCGGCGGCGCTGGACGGCGCGGGGGGCTGGCAGCGGTTCCGCAGCATCACCTGGCCGCTGCTGCGGCCGGTGACCGGCATCGTGTTGATGCTGGGTCTGGTGTACACGATCAAGGTGTTCGACGTGATCATGGTGATCACCGGCGGCGGCCCCGCCAACGCCACCCAGACGCTGACCACCTTCTCCTACAGCCTGTCGTTCCACGACTTCGCCTTCGGGCAGGGCGCGGCGATCGGGAACGTGCTGATCCTCGTGTCCACCGTGTTCGGGTTCGTGTACCTCCGCTCGGCCCGGGAGTCGCTGACATGAGGGGCTGGATACGGACCGGCGTCGGCGTGCTGATCGTGCTGGTGCTGCTGTTCCCGTTGTACTGGATGCTCAACGCGTCGTTGCAGCCCAGTGGCGCACTGCTGCGGCCGACGCCGGAGTTCTTGCCGCTGCCCGCGACTCTGGACGGCTATCGTGAGGCGTTGGCGACGCAGGGCGGACATCTGCTGTCCAGTCTGTTGGTGGCCGGTGGCACGGTTGTGGTGTCGTTGGTGATCGCGACGCCGGCGGCGTACTCGCTGGCGCAGTTGCGCTGGCGTGGTGGCCCGGTGTTCGTGTTCGCACTGCTGATCGTGCAGATGATCCCGGGCATCGTGATGGCGAACTCGCTGTACGCCCTGTTCGGTGACCTTGGCCTGATCGACAACTATCTCGGGCTGGTGTTGGCGGACTCCACCGCGACGGTGCCGTTCGCGATCCTGGTGCTGCGGGCGTTCATGGTCGCGATCCCGCGCGAGCTGTCCGAGGCGGCGAGGGTGGACGGCGCCGGGCACTGGCGCACTTTCGTCTCGATCATCGTGCCGGTCAGCCGCAACGCGGTGGTCACCGCCGGCGTGTTCGCATTCCTGTTCGCGTGGGCGGACTTCCTGTTCGCCATGACGTTGACCACCGGACAGGGCATCGAGCCGGTCACGGTCGGGATCTACCGCTTCGTCGGCAACCAGACCGCGGACTGGAACGGGATCATGGCCACCGCGGTGCTGGCCGCCATCCCGGCCGCGATTCTGCTGGTGGTGGCCCAGCGTTACGTCGTGGCCGGGATGACCGGCGGGGCGGTCAAGGAGTGAGACTTCCGGGAGGCGACATGATCGTTGTCCGGGCGCCTGCTGGCGGCGCCGTTGGGGCGGATTCCGGTGTTCCTGCGGGACGGCGCGGAGGTTCCGATCCTGGGCTGAACCGCCGCGTGCTGATGCCTTGCTCGTGACGCGGCGAACCGGCCTTCGGACGGCGTTATCCGTCGATACGGTTCGAAGGCGGGGACGAGCGACGACTTCCACCGCACGAGATTCGCCTGTCGAAATTCGACAGGGGACTGAGGTCGTCGAACGCGTCGAATCCCAGGTACTTGGGCCTGCTTTGGTCTAGACCGAAAGGTGGCCTCCGAGCGAGTTCTTGACGGGTCGCAACCGTCGTGCGAAAGTGCGGTTGTCTGACACTGCGTCATCACGTGATCACGAGGAGCGGCCGGAGAAGTCGCTCGGCAGATCCCGTGTGAACAGCCCGCGCGACGATGCTCGGAAGGACCTCTGTCATGCGAAAGTCCCTGCTTTTCGCTGTGACTGTCCGCAGTTCTCGGAACAATGACGCCGACGACCGGGCGACGTGGCGGCGAATGCCGTCCGACTAGCTGAATTCCACCACGATCAGCTTCTCGTTCGCCCGACCTGACCGGCCTGTCGGAAACGGCACCGGTCGGCGCGCTTGGCCGTGGTCACACATTGTTCTCCAGAGATGGACGTTGTCGTGCTGAACTTGCCCGAGGTCCGCCCGACGCTGGCGGATGTTGCCCACGCCGCCGGCGTCTCGCTGGCGACGGCTTCGCGCGTGCTGAGCGGATTTCACCAGGTTCGACCGGAGACGCGCCGGCAGGTGGAGCAGGCGGTGCGCAGCCTCGGCTACGTCCGGCAGCGTGCCGGCCGGATGCGCGGCCCGCGGCGGACCGGTCTGATCGCCGTGGTCGTGTGCGAGGACGGGGGGCGGCTGTTCGCCGATCCCTACTTCAGCCGGCTCCTGGTGGGCATCAACCGGGAACTCACCGCGGCCGACCATCAGATCGTGTTGCTGACGGCGGGAAAGGGCCACGCCGGCCAGTCGCCGGCCCTCCGGCTCCTGCGCGGTGACCATGTCGACGGCGCACTGATGGTCAGCATGCTCACCCGGCACGCGGCGGCCCTGGAACGGGTGGGGATACCGGTGGTCAGCGTCGGCCGGCCGATGTGTGCGGATCCGGACCGACACTCCTATGTGGACGTGGACAACCGCGGTGGGGCGGTCCGCGCCGTCCGTCATCTGGTCGCGGCCGGCCGGACCCGTATCGCCACGGTGGCCGGGCCACAGGACATGACTGCGGGCCTCGACCGGCTTGCCGGCTATCGCTGCGCACTCGCGGAGTTCGGCCGAGACGACACGGGTCTGGTGATGCACGGTGACTTCGGGCAGGCATCGGGCGAGCATGCGACGCTGCGGCTGCTGGATCGCAGACCTGGCGTGGACGCCATCTTCGTGGCGTCCGACCTGATGGCGATCGGCGTGCTGCGGGCGTTGCGGCGTACCGGCCGCCGCGTTCCCGACGACGTCGCCGTGATCGGCTTCGACAACGCACCCATCGCGGGCACGATGGGGCCGCCGCTCACCACCATCGGCCAGCCGGTCGAACTGCTGGGCGCGCAGACGGCGCGTGAGCTGCTCGGGCACATCGACGGCACCCTGACGGAGCGAGCTGGACACGGAACTGCTGTTACGCGAGTCGGCGTGAGATGACGGCCGGCGCCGCCCAGGTCGACCTGGGCGGCGCCGGGCAACGCCGACATCCGCTTCGACTCCGGCAACGCCGCAGAGGAGACTGCTCCAGCGGCAGCTACCAGATGATCACCCAGTACCACCACCGGAAGGTCACCGGCTGACGTCGTGCCGGCACGGACACCTCGGCGATCTGCCTTTGTGGACATACCGCCGTCGCCGGTGGGACATCAGGTGGGTCAGTCGCCGGGGCGGACCGAGGCGACGAGGGCGGGCTGTGCGGGCGTGCTCTCAGTGCTGACGAACTCCTTGGCGGTCGACACCGACTTCGGGCAGCGGTTACGTTCGTCGCCGGTCATGGCGCGGGTGAAGAAGGTGACCGCATCGTCGGTGTCCTCCGGGCCGGTGGCCGAGAAGTTGTTGACGTACCAGTAGTAGTGGCCGTAGAACTTCTTGCCGAAGTGCAGTTCGTAGGTGCCGGTCACCCTCTGCATCTGCGGGGCGTGGAAAATCTGGCCGACGCTCCACGGTGGCGTGGTTAAGGTGTCGGTGCGGGTGACGGTGTGCGACCAGGTCCAGGTGTGCTCGTAGGTGGCCGAAACGGCGACCGAAAACTCCTCGCCGAACTTGTACTCCGCGGTGATCGTGATACCGATGCTGTTGGAGCCGCCGGTGGTGTCGGACCACGCGATCGACTCGTTCTGATTGACGGTGCTGCAGTTGTTGGCGTTGCGGCCGACCTGGTGGCGTGCGCCGCCGAACTCCGTGCGCGACGACGGGTGGAAGACACAGGAGTCCGTGCCGTTGTCGCACTTGTCCAGCAGTTCGCGGACGGTGGGCGTCGAGTCGGCGTGTGCGGCGGGCGTGACGATGCCGAGGGCGGCGACAGCGGCCACGACGAAGGTCAGTGTGGATCGGATGCGCATGGCGGTGGGACCATTCCTTCTGAGTAAAGGGATCAGTCAAATCCGATGGACTGGGTCCGCTTGTCCATCAGCGGGCCGACGTACGGGGTGTCGGCCTTGAACTCGCCGTCGTGGTCACCGTTGTAGTTCGGACCGGAGTACAGGTTGAGCCAGCAGTTGCCCCAAGCCTGCAACGAGGAGATCCGGTTCGCCCAGCCGTACTTGGCGAGCTGGACGCCGAAGTCGCGTCCGTTGCCGTTCTTGCACGGGTGCGATCCGGTGATGGTGAATGAGGAACCGCCGTAGTTCTGGTCGTCGAAGACTCGACCGATGATCACGTCGTTGTTCGTCACGGCGGCCAACCGCGCGCCACAGGTCACCACGCCGGTTTCCAGCCGCAAGGTGCAGTGGGTGGCGGGCGCGGCACTGGCTGTCGCGGGCGTGCATATCGCGAGACCGGCGACGAGTGCGATTAAGGTCGCGACAGTACGTCTCATTTGTGACCCCGATCCGAGGAGATGTTCTGGTGCGGGGCGAGCGTAGGGCCGTTCCCGGTGGGGTGCCGAGGTCGCAAGCATGCCTCAGGTACTTTTCGCTCGCATCACCTGTCCATGCGTACACCACACTTTTCGGTGGGAGTCGAAACGAATCGAACCGAACACGGCCGACATGCGGCCGGTAGATGAATCACCGCCGACGCTGTGAGGACAAGCACCTCGCCGAACCTGGTGACCCTGCCGAACGTCGAGCGGGCGCCGGCGGGCGCGCCTTGCGCGATGCCGTGATGGGGGAGGCGGATTCCACTGTGCACCCGCACCACCAACCCGCGGTCGGCCAGGGCGTTGACGTCGCGGCGCACGGCTACCGGCGTGACGCCGGGCTTGTCGACGAGTTCGCTCAACCGCACGGTTCCCGAGCGCGCACCGGTGTGGTCCCGGTCGATGCCCGCTGGAACAGCACGGCAGACATCACACCTTCGCCGCGTGTCCGCGAGGTGCCCACGTCGACCTCGCCGAAAGCTCCCGGCCGGTCGGGGCCGACCACCTGGGTCCAGTCGGTCCAGCCGCTGGCCTTGGTGGCGGCCACGATCCGGCCGAAGGGCATGACTACGTGGGCGTTGTCGGACCGGCCGGTGGTGAGGTGGATTCCATGCGCCATCGGCGTTTCGGAGCTGACGACGTGACCGGTCCACTGGAGACTGCCGTCCGGTCAGTACGCGAGCGGCCACGACTGCACTGGCACCGGTGTGCCGTCTGCGACGGCCAGCGCGAAGGTGGCGTTCGTGGCGACGTGGGCCCGGGCCCACGGCACACCCCAGGCACCGCCGGTGCTGGAGACGAGGAATGCTCGTCCGGAAAGGACGCCGACAACCTCCCCTAGTGACCGGCGAACGAGACGGCGGCGTCGTGGTCGGAACCCGGCGTGACGGTCGCCGTGAACAGGTGGGTCGTCGTGTCGTAGTGCACCGCGCCGACCGTGCCGTCGGTCGCGGTCGCCCTCGGTGCGCTCGGCGCGTAGCCGTGCAGCGTCACCGACTTCTCATTGGTGGCAAACGTGACCCTGGTGTGCACGGTCCCGTCGTCGGACAGCTGGGAGATTCGCTTGCTGCCCAGCGACACGAACTTGCCCGCGTCACCGAGCAACGCGATGCCGGACGAGCCGACCGGCGCGACCACGTAGTACGAGCCGTCGGCGTTGACGGTGTCGGTGTACGTGCCGGCGGCCGGTACCAGTTTGCCGGCTCCGGTGAGGTAGTTGTACACATAGGACGGTCCGGCGATCCCCTGGTCATCGGGGCGGAAGCTGATCGACTGGGAACCGCCGTTGCGGGCGTAGGCGAAGAAGTACCCGTCGCGCAGCCCGTCGTGGTCGGTGTGCGTCTCGGCGACCATCGGCGGCGTACCACCCTGCGCCGTCGCCGTGTACACCGAGTCCACGGGCACGATCGGCACGTCCGGCTTGACGATCACACCGTCCGCGCGGACGCTGCGCAGCAGGTTCGCGGCGTTCTCCTTGCCGATCGCGTCGCCGACGCCGACCATCCCGCCGGAGAGCGTCGCCAACAGCAGGTTGGTGGTCTCGGTGCTCATGAACACGTCGGTCCACGGCCACTCGCCGAGCGCGCTGGCCAGCCGCGAGTCGAACAGGAACGAGTCCCACTTGGACCGCTCGAACCGGTCCTGACTGACGCGCGTGGTCTGGAGGTTCTGGTACAGCGTGCTCTGCAACGTGTTCCACGGCAGCGCCATGCAGTACTGCATGGCGACGTTGTTCGCCGCCGCGGCGTTCCCCATGCCGTCCATGAACGCGTTGGGATCGGTGAGGTTGTACTTGGGCTGCGCGTCCTGCCCCAGCCAGTCCTGCTCGAAGGCGGTCACCCCGGCGGCCGACAGGTAGTTCATGGTGCTGTTCCAGAACTTCGGGTCGGTCACCACGTTGCCGGACATCTGGTACTGCCGCCGATACGGGCTGGCGGAGTCGATCCAGCGTGCGTGGGTCACCAGCGGCAGACCGACCTGCTGGTGGAAGGCCGCCAGCCCGCTCGGGAACAGCTCCGGCGCCGCCTGGTACGTGTACTCGCCGCCGCGGTCGGTCCCGTTGCCCTGCCAGGTGTTCGACGATCCCTTCGGATACCACCAGCTGTCCAGCTGCAGATAGCCCAGCGGAACCCCGTGCGCCGCGAAGTCCTTGGTGACCGCGGCGAGGGTGCCCGCGTACCCCTTGGACGTGTCGTACTTGTAGTAGTAGCTGGCGCCGTTGTCGGTCCAGTAGCCCAGTTTGTCGAGGGTGGCGTTGGCGTCGTTGGGAATGGGGTGCTTGCCGCCCAGCGCCATCAGCGCCGAGCCCCAGGTGGCGAAGGTGGAGTTGACGCCCTGGCCCACCACCAGGATCGTGCGGTGGGTGAAGCCGGCCGGCAGCGTCGCCACGCCGGACGCGATCCCGTCAGACACGGTGTTGGCGCCGCGGGTCATGTTCGACACCGCGAAGTTGTCCGCCGGTGAGACGAGGAAGCCGTTGTTGTGGCTGTCGAAGTTGAGCAGCGGGCTGTCGGCGGCCAGCGAGCCGTTGAACTGGTACGGCGCGAACGGTGCGTGCTGGAACGACTCTCGGTAGGGCAGCGACGGTGTGGTCAGAGCCGGGAAGGCGGCCGCGCTGCTGTTGGCCGCCGCGGTCTGGTTGGTGGCGCCGAAGACCACCACCGGCACGTTCTGGTACACCCGGATGCTCCCACTGCGCGGTACGCCGTCGGTGTAGCCGAAGGTGACCTGCTGGAACTCGCCGACGGCGTCGCGCCCGGTGGTGCTGCTCCTGCTGGTCAGCGCGTGGCCGACGGATCCGTTGAAGGTCCAGTCCGCGGGCTGCTGGGTGTGGATCTGGTAGCTGCCGTCGGCGTTCACGGTCGCGGTGACGCCGGACGCCGTGGCCGCGGCGGAGGCGGACTGGGCGCCCGTCGTCCCCGCGGTCACGAGGAGGCCGCCGACGAGGAGCACGGCCGCGCGCGTGCCGAACCTGGTCATAGAGCTCATGCCTGTGTGAATCCGTCCGTGATCGAGGTGTGGGGTGAAGTTCCCGGTGCCCATGTCGTGGCGCGTCAGGTGCGGAGCAGAGCGGCCAGGTCGACTGCGTTGGCCATCGCCCGGGTGCCGGCGTCGCCGGGATGCAGGTGATCGCCGGAGTCGTAGGCGGGGCGCAGACGGAACGAGTCGGTGGGGTCCGCGGTGGCGGCGTCGAAGTCGACCACTCCGTCGAACATGCCGCTGTGCCGGATCCAGTCGTTGAGCTGCTGCCAGGTCTGGCGGCGCGCCGGGGTGTCGATGCCCGACCCGCCGAACGGGGTGAGGGTCGCGCCGACGATTCGGACGCCACGGGCGTGCGCGGCGGTGATCATCTGGCGGTAGCCGCCGATGATGGCGGTGGCGGTGGCGTCGTAGCCGATGTCGTTGACGCCTTCCAGGAGCACCACGGTCCGCACGCCGGTGACGCCCAGCGCGTCGCGCTGGAACCGGGTCACCCCGGCGACCCCGTAGTACGGCTGGCCGGGCCGGTCGGCGATGACGCGGTTGCCGCCCAGGCCCGCGTTGGCCACCGACAGGGTCCTGCCGGGCTGCGCGGCCAGCCGCCGGGCCAGGAAGTCCGGCCAGCGGTGGTTGGCGTTGCCGGTCGTGTTGGCGGTGTCGGTGATCGAGTCGCCGAAGGCCACGACGGTGCCCGTCACCGCGGCCGCCGGTGCCACGTCCACCCCGTCGGCCAGCATCCAGCACGGGGTGGTCCCGAACCGTCCGCTGTCCGCGGCGAGGGTTGCGTCCCCGCCGGCCAGATAGTTGCCCTGGGCGGTGAACGGGTGGTTGATCAGCGGCCCGGTCGGACCGGCCACGTGTGCGCTGACCAGCAGCGTGGACAGCGCCGCGACCCGCAGCGACACCGGGTCGCTGTACTCCTGCGCGCCCGCCGGCACGGTCACCGCACGCCGGCCCTGGAAGGTCAGCTCCCGCAGGGTGCCGGCGGCCGGGGAGGCGCCGTTGCCCTGCACCGCGACCGAGGCGTGGTCGACGGCCAGTGGCTTGGTGCCGAAGGTGTTGGTCAGCCGTACCCGCACGTGGTCGCCGCCGGCGCTGAGGAACACGACGTTGCGCACGGTCTGGTTGGTGAGCCCGGCACCGGCCGGGCAGGTGTTGCCGGGGATGGTGGATCCCACGACCGGGCTGACGGACCAGCCGGCGACCCAGGCGGTGGCGGCCGTCGCGGTGCCGGGCGCCGTCAGCGCGAGGCCGGCCGCTGCCAGCAGTGCCGCAAGTGTTCTGTTCACGTCCTTGGTCCTCCGGTGTCAGAACTCGAAGGCGCCGAGATCCGGCGCCTTCCCGTTGTACGGCAGGCCGACGTTGGTGCCCTTGTCGATGAGGGAGCTGTTCGCGGCGAGGCGGAGGTTGGGCAGCACGGGCAGGCTGCCGTCGGCCTGGCGCGGCCCGTCCCAGCCTGACGTCGACACGCTGCGGAACTGCGAGTCCGACAGGGACACGCCCAGGTTCCAGGAGTTGTAGGAGGCGTTGGTGCCGGACATGTTCGACAGCAGGGTGCCGGTGTAGGCGATGTTGTTGCGCAGGTTGCCCAGACCGACCGCCTTGCCGCTGGAGTTGATCCCGAGCATGTTGAAGTCCGGGTGGTTGCCGTAGGCGGTGTTGTTGAAGTAGTCGTTGGCGATCGTGTGGTGGTTGGCGTAGAAGCCCGAGACCTTGTTGTCGAACGCCACCGAGTCGCGGACCGTGTGCTTGGCGCCGTTCGAGACGTAGACGCCGCCGTAGCCGCCCGCCTTGAAGCCGTTGCCGTTGCCGGCCGGCGCGGGCGTGGTCGACTCGGGCAGGTAGCCGTTGCGCCAGGTCCAGGAGTTCTCGATGGTCACCGAGGAGAAGGCGTTGATGAGGTCGAAGCCGTCGTCGGAGTTCCACCAGGCGCGGTCGCCGCGGAACACGTTGCCCGGGTGGTTGGCCGAGATGTGCGCGCCGAAGCCGTCGGCGCTCTGGCCGGCCCCGTTGGAGGTGTGCGGGTCGTAGTTGTCGTGCGAGTCGCAGTTGAGCACGAGGTTGTCGCCGCCGTCCTGGATGAACAGGCCGGGACCCATGTTGTTGTGGGCGTTGATCAGCTCGAACACGTTGTCGCTGCCCGAGATCCAGATGCCCCACGACTCGTGGTTGAGGTTGTTGTTCTGGGGCACGCCCTGGACTTCCAGCCCCTTGAGGTGGATCCAGTTCCCGGTGACGTCGAAGCCCTTGATGCGGCAGTTGTCCTTGACCTTCGAGAAGTCGAAGACCGGCCGCTCACCGGGGTAGGCGGCGTAGGTGATCAGGTTGCCCGAGCTGCCGCTGCGGCTCAGCGTGATCGCGTCCACCCGGTCGGTCTGGCTCTTGCAGCCGCTGTTCGCGTGCGAGTAGCCGTAGGTGCCGCTGCGGAAGTACACCGTGTCGCCCGGCTGGACGACGGACTGGGCGTGGGCGATCGAGGCCCAGGGGGCGGCCGGGGTTCCCGCCGCGCTGTCGCTGCCGGCGGGGGCGACGTAGTAGGTCCGGCCGGCCGCTGGACCGGCCACGGCCGCCGCACTGCCGAGGACGGTGACCGCGATCGCGGTCACCGCGGAGATCACCAGAGAACGTTTCATGCTCACTTCTCCCTCAGTCGCAGCTGCCCGAGCAGGGCACGAACGGCGTGATGGCGCCGGTCAGAGTGGTCTTGCCCAACGTCAGCCCGCCGGCGCTCGCCGTCACCGTGATGACGCCCGGTCCGGTCGCTCGTACCAGGGCGTACGCCACGCCCTGGTAAGCCTTGCGGACGGTGCCGCGGAAGCTCTCCTGGACCGGGCTGCCGCTGTCGACCGCCACGATCACGCCGGGTCCGCTGATGCTGTAGGTGATCGGCGCGGACGAACTGGTCACGATTCGGCCGGAGGCGTCCGCGATGGTCGCCTTCACGTACGAGACGTCGTTGACGTCCGTGGACACCGTGGTCTCGTCCGGAGCGAGTAGCACCTTGGTGGCCGTGGTGCCGGTCGGCGGCGGCGAAGTCCGGGGCGCACCCCATGTGCTCTGCCAGGAGTACCCGATCGGCCGCACCGTGCCGACCGCGTCCATCAGGCCGAAACCGCTCTCGACATCGGGCCACAACTTGTCGGCCTCGCCGAGGTAGGCCGCGCCCGTCCAGATGAACAGGCCCGTGACACCCGGGTTGTTCTTCACCGTCGTCCACGCCGACGTGTCGGTGCCCATCTCGGTGAACAGTCCGGGCCGCGCGGGCGACGTCTTCATGGCCTTGATGACGTCGTCGGGCCGGTAGTTGCCGCCGAAGACGTCGAGGGTGGTGCGGGTGGCGCCGGTGACGTCGCCGCTGTCGGCCGGCCGGAACAGGGCCTGGGTGACCGGGCGACTCGGGTCCAGCGCGTGCGAGATCGACACCATCCTGGTCAGCAGCGGCGTGCGGGTCGACAGCGAGTCGCGGATCTCGTTGCCGGCGCTCCACATCGCCACGCTGGGGTGGTTGCGGTCGCGGGCGACGATGCTGGTGGCGTCGACCTGGTACCACGGCGTCGAGCCGGTCGCGGCAGGTACTGGTGGGGCGCCGGTGGGCGAGGACGCGGTGCGGTTGAAGTACGTCGCGTAGTCGCCGACGTCGGAGTACTTGTGCTGGGTCCAGACGTCGAAGAACTCGTCCAGCACCAGGAAACCCATCCGATCCGTGAGCTCCAGGAAGGCTGGACTCGGCGGGTCGTGCGCGGTCCGGATCGCGTTCACGCCCAACGCCTTGAGCTCGGCCAGCCGCCGTTGCACGGCCCGCTGCGGGGCCGCCATGCCGAGCCCGTGGTAGTCCTGGTGCAGCGCGACGCCTTGGAACTTCACGCTCTTGCCGTTCAGCTTCATCCCGTCCGACGCGCTGAACGTCAGGCTGCGGATGCCGACCGGGGTGACGTCGTCGTCGACCGCCGAGCCGCCGGCGATCACGTTGGTGGCCAACGAGTACAGGTTCGGCGTAGTCAGGCTCCAGAGCTTGGGGCTGCTCACCGGCACGTCATAGCCGAAGGTCGCCGAGGCGCCGGCGGCGATGGTTTTCGCGGCGGTGGTGACCGGGGACAGTGTCATGCCGTCCGGATCGGTGAGCACCCCCTGCACGCTCACGTTCGCTGTCGCGTTGCCGCTGTTGACCACGGTGGTCTGCGCGTGGACCGTGGCGAGGTTCGGTGTCGTGACGTAGGTGGCCCACTGGTCGACGTGCACCGGATCCGTCGCGATGAGACGGACGTCGCGGTAGATCCCGGCGCCGGTGTAGTACCGGGACGCCGGTTGCAGGCTGGTGTCGGTCTTGACGGCGATGACGTTGTCGGCGCCGCCGAACTTCGCCGCCGCCGTGATGTCGTAGCGGAAGCTGGTGTAGCCGTCGGGACGGGTGCCGATGAGCGCGCCGTTCACGTACACGCTCGCGTTGGCCATCACACCGTCGAACTCGATGTACACCTTGCGGGTGCTGGGCACACTGGCCAGCGAGAAGTGCTTGCGGTACCAGCCGATTCCCGACGGCGCGTAACCGCCGCGGCCGGTGCTCGGGGCCGACTGGGAGAACGGGTCGGACGGTGGGTTCGGGCCTTCGATGCTCCAGTCGTGCGGAACGCTGAGGGTGCGCCAGTTGCCGTCGGGATAGGCGCCGCCGCCGGCGCCGCTCGCGTCGCCGTAGTGGAACAGCCAACCGGGGTCGAAGTCGGTGACCGTGCGGAACCGGTTGGCGGCGTCCGCGGAGGCGGCGCCGGCCACGTGCGGGGCGGCCGGCGTGACCGCTTCCACCGTGCTCGGGGCCAGCGCCACCGCCACGATGCTCGCGGCGGCGACGGCCAACCGCCGGCTGATGGCGAACCTACGCATGGCACTCCCTTCTCCAGGGGTTCGTGACGGCGGGCGGCTCACCCGATGATCTGTGCGAGCCGGGCGGCGATCTTCTGGTGTCCGCCGTCGGTGGGATGCGTGCCGTCCGCGGTGTCGGAGGCGGTGATCCAGCCCTCGGTGTCGATGAACCGGACCTTGCCGTCGCCGGCCTTGGTGCGGGCGGCGACCGCGGCCTTGGTCTCGTTGACGTACAACTTGTGGAAGGTCTCCATCGCGTAGATGGTGGCGTTCGGGTACTTCGCACGGATCCGGGCCAGCAGCGTGGTGTACGCGGTCTGGAACTGGGAGCCGGAGACGCCGTGGCCGACGTCGTTGGTGCCGAGGTTGATCACCACCTCGCTGGCCTGGTAGCGGGAGAAGTCCCAGTCCGGTGTGCTGGTGTCCACTCCCGTCTTGAAGTACCGGTCGCGCATGCCGATGCACCCGGAGGACGGGGAGAGGCAGACACTGGGGCGGGCGATCTCGGTGTGCGCGGCGCCGAGCTTCTCCGCGGTCAGCCAGCCGTACGCGGTCAGCGCCTCCTTGGACGATTTGTAGCCGGCCGTGATCGAGTCGCCGACGAACTCGATGATCCGGGACGGCACGCTCGGTGCCACGGTGTGCGCGCCGGAGTCCAGGGTCACGCCCTGGAACACCCCGTCGCCGTGATAGGAGCCGGCGTCCTGGCGGTAGGCCACACGCAGCGTGTGTGTGCCGGACGGCAGCCGGGTCGGGGTCAGGTTCACCGTTCCATGAACGTTCGGGTGCGTCACCCAGCCGCCGTTGTCGATGCTTGTGTACAGGTCGACGCTGTTGCGCTGGCGCAGTTGCACCGTGGTGCCGGTGAAGCCGAGCACCGCGTACGCGCCGGCCCATTCGGACACGTACGTGCTCGGCGACCGGGTGTCCCAGCGTCCGAAGTACCGGATGTTGGAGTCGGTGGGCGAGCCGTCACCGGTGGCCGCCGAGGCCGGCTGCACCGCGGTGGTCACCGCGGCCACGACCGCCACGACGACGGCCACTGCTCGCGACCTTGTGCTGAGGGGCATGGCCTTCCTCGTCTCTGTCCAGTGTGAACGGTCAGCGCAGGTAGCCGACCAGCGGCAGGTTCAGCTCGCGGATGCCCTGCACGACGAGATTGGCCATCTGCGTCGCGCCGTACTGCGAGAAGTGCGTGTTGTCGCTGACGCCGTCGCTGGCCTTGCTGAGATAGATCTTCTGTGAGCCGGCCGGGCCCAGGCCCTGCACGAGGTTCTTGCTCTTGGCGGTCAGGTCGACCACCGGCACGTTCGCGCTCTTGCCGAGCGCGCGGATCACCGCGGGCAGGTCGACGCCCTTGGTGTTGACGTGCAAGGCGGTCGGCGTGAGCGTGGTGCCGTTGAACAGCCGCCGTACCGGCGGCGTCACCAGCACCGGGATGCCGCCGCGCTCCCGCACACCGTTGACCATCGCGGCCAGGTTGTTATGGAAAGCGCTTTCCGACGTGTCCTTGTCGTTGTGCCCGAACTGGATGAACACCAGGTCCTTGGGCTTGATCAATGCCTTGAGCGTCGGAAACAGCGCCTTGTTGGCCAGGAAGCTGCCGGAGCTCTCGCCGGAGTCGGCGTAGTTGGCGATCACGGCGCCGTTGCGGACGTCCGTAGGCAGGATCTGGCCCCAGCCCGTGTAGGGGGCCACCGGCTGGTCGCAGACGGTCGAGTCGCCGGCCAGGTACGCCACCAGCGGTGAGTTGGCCTTGGTCACCGTCAGGGAGCTGATCGCCGGGGAGCTGCCCGCGAAAGTGATGTCCAACCCCGGTGTTCCGGTGCCGCCCTGGCCCGTGGGCTGCCCCTCCGGACTGCGCACGTTGACCGTGACGGTGGTCGGGACGACCTGGCCCGTGGCGGTCGAGACGGCGGTCAGGATCTGCCTGCGAGCCTCGACCGACATCGACGTGTTGGCTGCCTTGGTGGCACTGCCGAGGCCCACGGTGACGTCGTAGTTGCCCGGCGACACATCGAAGTGGCACTTGATCGGTGCGGTCCCCGAGCACTGCGCGGGCAGGGCGTGCGGTGCGGCTGTCGCGACCGGCGTGGGAACCAGCACGGCCGCGGTCACGCCGGTCATGAGGATCACTTGACGCATGAGGGACATGGGCTTCTCCTGTCGTGCCTGTCCGGGCGGAGGCGCGTGGTCGCGGCGGAGTCGGTGAAGTTGTTGTCGCGCAAGGGCACTTGATCAGTCACGTGAGGCAGGGCCGCTCGGAGGAGGTTACTGCCGGCCCGCTTCGTCGCCAAAAACGTTTCAAAAGCTGACGTTCCGCGGCTCCGGAACGGCGAGCCCATCGGCTGTCGGTCGCTTCCGCGGCTATCGCCGTTCTTGCCGGTAGGGAACCGGTTTCGGGCTACCGCCGGCACGATCGACGACAGGTGTCCGGCCCGTTTTGGTCGATGAAAATTTCACGAGATCGAGACGAGTGTCATGTCCCATTGCGATGGTCGCGCGGAGACACCGGCGAGAAACGCAGTGCGCCATATGGCGGTAAGCGCTTTCCTGAGCTCATGGGGACCGCTCCCTGACTGCCCTGGTCACTGCCAGGCGCCTGCGTAGTGGTCGTAGGCACGGGTCGAGCTCCCGGCGATCTCCGTGGCCGCCGGCAACTCGCGGCCTCGGGCGTCCGGATCGGGCACCGAGGCGGCGAGCAGCTGCGTGTAAGGGTGCCGCGGGGTCAGGATCACCTGGTCGGCGGGGCCACGCTCGACGACCCTGCCCCGGTACATCACGATGATGTCGTCGGAGAAGTGCCGGGCGGTCGCCAGGTCGTGAGTGATCACTAAGGTGGTGGATCCTAGCGCATAATGCCAAACAATATTGGAGAAGCCCCGATTCGCGAAGTACAATCAGAGTTGGCTGACGGAGTGATAAATTCGAAACGATACGTAGTGAAGGCTCTTAAGAGACGCTGCGAACATCCTTCGTACTAGAACCGAGCTTACACTATGAGTATCATTGGAATCCGAAGACGTCTCCAAGTGGAACCAGCTGTACATTGTCTGCATAGAGTGCAGTGTAAGGAGCCGTCGATTTACGGGCATTCCTGGAGTCCCGGACAGCTCGTGCGGCCGCCGCCGCGCGAACTCCGCCGCCGGCCGCAGGCTCACCCGCTCCAGCAGCTCCGCCACCTTCTGCTGGACGTCCCGGCCGCGCTGGGCCCGGCCATGCAGCAGCAGCGGTCGGGCCAGGTGGTGGCCGACGGTGTGCATCGGGTTGAGCGAGGCGAACGGGTCCTGGAACACCATCTGCACCAGGTCCCGGTAGGACCGGTCCGGGTGGTCGGCGCTGATGCTGATCGTGCCCGACGTCGGCCGGTCGAGGCGGGCGATCAGCCGGGCCACCGTGGACTTGCCCGACCCGGACTCGCCGACCAGGCCCAGTGTCCGGCCGGCGCTGAGGGTGAACGACACGTCGTCGACCGCGCGCAGCGTGCCGCGCCGCAGCCCCGACCGGACGGTGAAGTCCTTGACCAGGTTGCGTACGTGCATCGTGGTCACTGCACTCCTCCGACCGCCGATTCGGTGAGGCTGGGAAACGAACGCAGCAGCTGCTGGCTGTACGGGTGCCGTGCGGCCGTGCGGATATCGTCGGCGGCGCCGTACTCGACGATCTCACCGTCTCGCATCACCGCGATGTGGTCGCTGATCTCCAGCAGCAGCGGCAGGTCGTGGGTGATGAGCAGGACCGCGAAGCCCAACTCGTCGCGGAACCGCAGGAGCTGGCGCAGGATCTCCCGCTGCACCACGACGTCCAGGGCTGTTGTCGGCTCGTCCATGATCATCACCTGCGGGTCGAGCAGCAGCGCCATCGCGATCATCACCCGCTGGCGCATGCCGCCGGACAGCTCGTGCGCGTACGAGCCGAGTCGCTCGGGGTCGATGCCGACCAGACGCAGCACCTCGACGCAGCGGGCGCGGCGTTCTTCGCGGCGCAACCGCGGGCGGTGGGTGCGCAGCACGTCGTCGAGCTGGCGGCCGACCGGGGTCACTGGATTCAGCGAGTTCATCGCGCCCTGGAACACCATGGACAGCTTGGTCCAGCGGAACGCTCGCAGCTGCTCCGGTGACAGCCGCAGCACGTCGACGGTCGCGCCGTCTCGGTCGTGGAACAGCACGGAGCCGGAGGCGACCTCGGCCGGCGGGCGGTGCAGGCGGTTGACCGCATAGGCCAGCGTCGTCTTGCCGCAGCCGGATTCGCCGGCCAGGCCGAGGATCTCGCCGCGGCGCAGCGTCATGGAGACATTGCGGACGGCGGCCGCGTGCGTGCCGTAGACCACGGTCAGGTCCCGAACGGTCAGGACGGCGTCCGGGGCTGGGCGCACGGCCGGCGCGTCGGGCTCGATCCTGGTGGCGCCGGATCGGGCCGCGGCCGAGCGCAGCCGGGGATTGATGATCTCGTCGATGCTGAAGTTGATCAGCGACAGACCGCAGCCGAACAGCGCGATCAGCAGCCCGGGCGGCACGAACCACCACCACGCGCCGCGTTGCAGCGCGAAGCCGTTCTGCGCGTAGTACAGCATCGTGCCCAGTGTCGAGGCGTTCGACGAACCCAGTCCGACGAAGGACAGGCCCGCCTCGCTCAGGATCGCCAGCAGCACCGAGAACACGAACTGCGAGGCCAGCAACGGCGCCAGGTTCGGCAGGATCTCCACGACGACGATCCGCCAGGTCTTCTCGTCGGCGACCTTGGCCGCCGCCACGTAGTCCCGGTTGCGCAGCGAGAGCGTCTGCGCCCGCAGCACGCGGGCCGACGCCGCCCAGCCGGTGACCGCGAGCACGATGGCGATCGTCCACGAGCCACGCTGTTCGGGCGGCACGAAACCGGCGATCACGATCACCAGCGGCAGGCCCGGGATCACCAGCATCACGTTGGTGAACAAGGAGAACAGTTCGTCGACGACGCTGCCGACGTAACCGCCGACGATGCCGAAGGCGCCGGACAGCAGCGTGGCCATCAGCCCGACCAACAGACCGATCTGCAGTGAGCCGCGGGTGGCGGCGGCCAGCTGGGCGAACACGTCCTGGCCCGTCTGCGTCGTGCCGAGCAGATGCCCGCCACCGGGCGGGGTCATGCCGATGTCGCGGATGGCGTCGGGGTCGCCGGCGAACAGCGGGGCGACGAGTCCGAACAGCGCGATCGCGAGCACCAGGCCCAAACCGACACCGAGCTTGGCGGACCAGCGGGGGAGCAGCAGGTTCACGGCACTCTCCTCAGTGGCTCACGCGGGTACGGGCGTCGAGCAGGCCGTAGAGCAGGTCGACGACGAGGTTGGCGCCCAGCACGGCGACCGTGATCACCAGGAAGACCCCCTGCATCAGCGCGTAGTCGTTGTTCTGGACGGCCTGCAGCAGCTTGGATCCGATGCCCGGATAGGAGAAGACCTGCTCGGTGACGATGGACCCGGACACCACGAAGCCCAGCGAGATCGCGAACCCGGCGACCGAGGGCAGCACGGCGTTGCGGGCGGCGTAGCGGATCATCACCCTGGCGTCGCGCAGCCCCTTGGCCTGGGCGGTCAGCACGTAGTCCTCCGAACCGGCCGACACCATCATGTTCCGCATGCCCAGCAGCCAGCCGCCGACCGAGGAGATCACGATCGTCAGCGCCGGCAGCGCCGCGTGGTAGACGGCCGAGGACAGGAAGTCGGCATCGAAGCCGGGCGTGAGCGTGACGTCGTAGCCGCCGTTGAGGGGGAACCAGCCGAGTGCCGACGCGAACAGCGCCACCAGGATCAGCGCCAGCCAGAAGTACGGCACCGCGGCCAGCACGGTGGTCGCCGGCACCAGGGTGTCCAGCCAGCTGCCACGCTTCCAACCGACCACCGCACCCAGCCCGACCCCGAGCACGAACGAGATGACCGTCGCCACGCCGACCAGGACGACGGTCCACGGCAGCGACTGCATGATCACGTCGGACACCTTGGCCGGGAACTCGCTGACCGAGATGCCGAACTCCCCGTGCAGCAGGTTGCCGAGATAGCCGAAGTACTGCTGGGGCAGCGACTGGCCGTCGTTCGTGCCGAGCATCAGCGCGTAGGCCCGGCGCACCGACGGATCGACGGCGCCGCCCCGCTGCGCCAGCTTCGCCATCAGGGTGTCCACCGGATTGCCGGGCATCAGCCTGGGGATGAGGAAGTTCAGCGTGACCGCCGCCCAGAGCGCGACCACGTAGAAGCCGATCTTGCGCGCGTAGTACGCCATGTCACTGCCCGGTGGGCTTGAGCGCGGTGAAGACCTGCGCCGCGTCCGGCCGTCCCCATACCGCTGGGAAGGCGTACAGGTTGTCCTTGCTCGGCCAGCCGGTGAACTTCTTCGCGTTGTACTCGCTGGTGGTGCCGCCGGTCAGGATGGGGATGTAGGGCAGCTGGTCCTCGATGTGGGACTGGATGGTGTCGTAGTACGGCTGCCGGGCGGCCGTGTCGCCGGTCTGCGTCTTGCGCAGCTCGGCCAGCGCCTTGTCCACGTCGGGGTCGGAGAACCGGGCGAAGTCGGGGTTGGCGGTCTGGCCGACCGGTGCGGTGTTGGCGCTGTCGAAGAAGTAGTTCCAGAGGTAGTACGGGTCGGCGGCCGGGCCCTGGTAGAGCGAGTCGATCAGCAGCTGGAACTGGCCCCGGCCGCGCGAGTCGGACCACTGGTTCCAGGACTCCTGCTGGGCGGTCAGCTTGATGCCGACCTTCTGCAGCTGCTGGGCCATCGTGTTCACCGCGGTGATGTAGTCGGTCCAGCCGGACACCACCTGCACGGTCAGCGTCAGCGGCGTGCCGTCCTTGGCGTACCCGCCGTCGGCGCCCTTGCGGTAGCCGGCCTGCTGGAGCAGCTGCTCGGCCTTGGCGGTGTCCGGCGCGTCCGGCGCCAGCTTGTTCCGCAGCTTGCCCGAAATCAGCTTGTCGTCGCGGCCGGCCAGCGCGAAGCCGGGGGAGATGGGGCTCGCGGTGTCCTCGAAGGCGAGTGAGTTGAGCTGCTTGCGGTTGATCGCGTAGTAGATCGCCTGGCGCACGGCCGGATCGGTCTGCGGGCCGGTGCAGCCCAGCTGGGCGTTGGCGCAGGTGAACAGCGCCATCTGGTTCATCGGCACGGTGATCGCCTGGTAGCCGGGATAGTTCTTGGCCACGTTCTTGATGTCGGGCACCGGCCCGGTCTGCCAGTCGATCTGACCGGCCGCCAGCGCGTCGGCGCCGGACTGGTTGCCCGACAGCGCCAGGTAGCGCAGCTGCTTCACGGCGGGCTCGCCGCCCCAGTAGTGCGGGTTGGCCTTGAGCGTGAAGGCCTGCGGCTTGAACTCCGCGAGCTCGTACGCACCGGTGCCCACCGGTTTGGCCACCACGTCGGTGGCCGGGTCCTTGACGTCCTTCCACAGATGTTGCGGCACGATGTACAGCCGGCCGAGCACCTGCGGCCCCTGCATGTAGGCCGGCTCGGGGAACGTGATCACGACGTGGGCGGGGTCGACCGCCTTGGCCTGTCCGTCGTAGCCGGTGGCGTTGATGGACTTGTTGGCCGCGACCATGTCCAGGGTGAACACCACGTCGTCGGCGGTGAATTTCTGGCCGTCGGTCCAGGTGGCGTTGTCGCGCAACGTGATCGACAGCTGGGTGCCGTCGGCGTTCCAGCTGTACGCGGTGCCGAGCAGGGGCTTGGGCGGGTCGGTTCGCACCTGGTTGAAGTAGAACAGCGGCTCGAAGATCGTGCCGGGGCCCTCGATCGGGCTCGGCGAGAACGGGTTGAAGTTGACCTGGTAGTCGCCGGCCTGTCCGGTGTAGACGACGAGCGTGCCGGTGTCGGCGGCGCTCTTGCCGCTCGCGCATCCGGTGGCGAGCGCGGCGACCGCGACCACTGCGACGACGGCTGCGCGTGCGTGGCCACGACGTGCCTGTGGGAACATCGTTGATCCTCTCCTGGCTCCGGCTTCCGTGCGGGTGGCTAGCTGCCGGCCATCGCCTCGGCGTCCTCGCAGAGCAGATGGGCGGTGACGAAACCGTTCGGTCGAGCGGCGGCAGGGGACCCGGTGGCGAGGCCGGTGCCGCTGGCGCCGCCGCGGCGTCCAGCGGGGAAAGGCGTGTGTGCCCTGGCGTCCATGGCAACCCCTCCCATGAGCTGGCAAGCCAAACACGGAACCGGTTAAGCGTCAATGGTTGAGGCCCGTCGCTGAAGTGCTGTTAACCGGTACAGTCCGCTGCCATGAGAGGCGTCGGGTCGGATCGGCATCGTTCCTGGTGGCGGCTGCGTCGCGGCCTTGATTGCTAAGCTCGGCCTAACCGGTTCAGCGCGTTCGGAGGCAATCTTGGTGAGACGTCCTACCATCGCGGACATCGCCAGGGAGGCCGGAGTCTCCAAGGTGGCGGTCTCCTACGCGCTCAACGGCCGGCCCGGCGTCTCCGACGAGACCAGGCGGCGCATCGCGGCCATCGCCCGGCAGTTGGGCTGGGCGCCCAGCAGTGCGGCCAGGGCGCTGTCGGACGGCAAGGCGGGCGCCATCGGCGTCGTCGTCGACCGGCCCGCCGAGGTGCTGGGCGTGGAGCCCTTCTTCATGCGGCTGATGGCGGGCATCCAGAACGGCCTCGGCGAGGGGCAGACCTCGCTGCTCATGCAGGTGTCCTCCCATCAGGCCGTCGAGTTGGACATCTACCGGCGCTGGCACGCCGAGCGTCGAGTCGACGGCGTGCTGCTGGTCGACCTGCGCGTGGAGGACGCCAGGCTGGACCTCGTCACCGGGCTCGGCTTGCCGGCGGTGGTGATCGGCGGTCCACTGGGCCGCGCCGACCTGCCGTGTGCCTGGACCGACGACGCCGCCGGCATGACCGAGGTGCTCGACTACCTCGCCGCGCTGGGGCACCGACGGGTGGTGCACGTCGCCGGCCCGGCGGAGTTCGTGCACACCAGCGTTCGCGCGCAGGCGTTCGCCGCGGCCACTGCCCGGCTGGGAATGACCGAGTCGCGGACCGTGCACACCGACTACTCCGACGAGGGCGGCGCCAGCGCGGTCCGGCGTGCGCTGGTGGCTGAGCGCCCGCCGACCGCGCTGGTGTTCGACAACGACGTGATGGCCACGGCCGCGCTCGGCGTCGCCCAGGAGTTGGGCCTGTCGGTGCCCGGCGACCTCTCCCTGGTGGCTTGGGACGATTTCGGTGCTGTGCCGGCTGGTCCGACCGGCGTTGAGCGCGCTGCGCAGGCCGGTGGTGGACTACGGCGAGCTGGCGGTGTCCATGCTGCTGCGGCTGCTGGACGGCGAGGCGGTCGAGGACCAGGCCGCCGCGCAGCCGACGTTGGTCGTCCGGGGCAGCACCGGGCCACCCCGAACGGAGCGTTGACTTAACCGGTTAATCACCGTAGAAACATCCGGGTGAGGAAACCCCTGTCGCAAGGATGGACACTGCGTCCCGCATCCGGGGGACCGGTCATCGACGCCGCCGTTCCCGGCTGCGTGCACACCGATCTGTTGGCCGCCGGGCGGATTCCCGATCCCTACCTGGACGGCAACGAGGCGGACCTGGCCTGGATCGGCCGCACCGACTGGTGCTACGCGACCGTGTTCGACTGGGAACCCGACGGCCACGACCATGTCGACCTCGTATGCGAGGGACTGGACACCATCGCCACGATCGAACTGAACGGCACGATCGTCGGTGAAACCCACAACATGCACCGCACCTACCGGTTCGAGGTGCGGGAGCTGCTGCGGGTCGGTGTCAACACGCTGATCGTGACGTTCGCGTCCGCACTCGATCACGTCGAGAAGGCGCGGGCGGAACTCGGTGACCGGCCGCACGTCAACCGCTTCCCGTACAACTACCTGCGCAAGATGGCCTGCAACTTCGGCTGGGACTGGGGGCCGGAGCTGGTGACGGCCGGCATCTGGCGGCCGATCGCCCTGGAGTCCTGGTCGACGGCCCGGCTGGCGGCGGTGCGTCCGCTGGCCTCGGTGGAGAACGCAGGTGTCGCCGTGCATCTGGACGTGCGGCGCTCAGGGGCCACAGTGGACGATCACCTGCTTGTGGCGGTGCAGGTCGGCGACACAGTGTCGCAGAGCACGCTCCCTGAGGGGGTGCACAGCACCGTCGTCGAGGTCGCGGTGGACAATCCGCGGCTGTGGTGGCCACGTGGTCACGGCGCGCAGCCGCTCTACCCGGTTCGGGTCGAGCTGATCGGCGCGCAGGGCGTGATCGACACCTGGGCGGGAGAGATCGGCTTCCGCACGGTCGAGGTGCGCAGCGAGCCCGACGAGCTCGGCACCTCGTTCACCCTGGTGGTCAACGGGAAGCCGATTTTCGCCCGCGGTGTCAACTGGATCCCCGACGACTGTTTCCCGCACCGGGTCGACGAGCACCGCTACCGCGACCGGCTGACGCAGGCGTGCGACGCGGGCGTCAACCTCGTCCGGGTGTGGGGCGGCGGGATCTACGAGAGCGAGGACTTCTACGGCCTGTGTGACCGGATGGGATTGTTGGTGTGGCAGGACTTCCTGTTCGCGTGCGCCGCGTATCCCGAGGAACAGCCGCTCTACGACGAGGTCGCGGCCGAGGCGCGGGAGGCAATCACCCGACTGTGCCCGCATCCCAGTCTCGCGGTGTGGAACGGCGGCAACGAGTGCGCGTCCGGCTACCACAACTGGGGCTGGCAGCAGCGGCTCGGCGAGCTCAGCTGGGGCGTCGGCTACTACCTCGACCTGCTGCCCAAGTTGCTGTCCGAACTGGACCCGACCCGGCCCTACACGCCGCACAGTCCCTGGTCGATGTCCCCCGACGTGGACCCCGACGATCCCGACCACGGCAGCATGCATATCTGGGACGTCTGGAACCACCGTGACTATCTGGCCTACCGCGACCACATCCCCCGGTTCGCCGCCGAGTTCGGCTTCCAGGGGCCGCCAAGATGGTCGACCCTGGTGCGAGCGGTGCATGACGAACCGTTGACTCCGCGTTCGCCGCACATGCTGGCGCACCAGAAGGCGGAGGACGGCGCCGACAAGCTCGAAACGAGGCTGGCGGAGCACTTCCCGCCGCCGCTCACGGTCGAGGACTGGCACTGGGCGACACAGCTGAACCAGGCGCGGGCGCTGACCGTGGGGATCGAGCACTTCCGGTCGTGGGCACCGCGGTGCGCCGGCACGATTGTGTGGCAGCTCAACGACTGCTGGCCGGTGACGTCCTGGGCGGTGATCGACGGCGACGGCGGTCGCAAGCCGGCCTGGTACGCCTTACGCAACGCCTACGCCGACCGGCTGCTGACCGTGCAGCCGCGCGGGGCCGATCTGGCGTTGGTCGCCGTCAACGACAGCGACCGCGACTGGACCGCGAGCGTGCACGTGCGGCGGATGTCCTTCGACGGCGTCGTGCTCGATGATCTTCGGGTTGATTTCGACGCCGCGGCAAGGCAAACCGTGACCACGGTGTTGCCGGCGGGCCTGGTCGACGCCCAGCGCCCGGAGTCCGAGCTGCTGGTCGCCGACGCCGACGCCGCCGACGTCCGGGCGACCTGGTTCTACCGGCCCGACCGGCTGCTGTCGTTGCCGGCGCCGCGGTTCGATGTGGAGGCCGTGCCGGCGCCCACCGGCTACCTGCTCACCGTCACCGCCGAGACCCTGTTGCGAGATCTCGCGGTGCTCGCCGACCGGGTGGCCGGGGACGCGGAGGTCAGCGACATGCTGACGACCTTGCTGCCGGGCGAGAAAACTTCTTTCCTGGTGCGGACTTCCGCCGAACTCGATCCGGCGCGGCTGCTCGACCCGACGGTGCTGCGGTGCGCGAATCAGCTCGGCCAACAGCAGTGACCGTCCACGTCGCCGAACCACCGCTGGCACGCCAGCGGTGGTTCGCACGCCCTCGGGGTGTCCGGACGACGTCGTGCTCGACGACCCGGCTCAGCTCACGACGGTGGGCCAGCCGTTGGCACTCCAGGACAGGTGGTTGAGCCCGAGTTGGGCGGTGCCACCCTGATTTCCGTTGTAGTAGTGGTAGACGAGCACATCGCCGTCGTTGTCGTGCAGCACGGTCTGCCCGCCGGGGCCGATCACGTAGCCGTGGGTGCCGAGGATCTGGGTGCCGCCGCCGGAAGTCGCGCTCACGCCGTTCTCGTCCACGTACGGGCCGGTGGGGCTGGTGGCGCGGGCGACCATGATCCGATAGGTGCTGTTGGTGCCGCGGCAGCAGTAGTCGAACGAGGTGAACAGGTAGTAGTAGCCGCCGTGCGGGTAGACGTAGGCCCCCTCGATCGCGTCGGGGCTGGGCCGCTGGGCGATGCCGTAGCGGGTGGTGTTGCTCGCCGGCTGCTTTCCGGTGGCCGGGTCGAGCTGGATCATCTTGATGCCGGACCAGAACGACCCGAACGACAGCCACCAGCGCCCGGCCGCGTCCACCGTCAGCGCTGGGTCGATCGCGTTGTAGTCGCCGCTGCTCTGCGAGGAGTAGACCAGACCGTGATCGGTCCATGAGCCGGGTGCGGCGGTGGTGCTGGTGGCCAGGCCGATGGCGGAGTGGTTGGAGCCGAAGGAGGAGACGGCGTAGTAGAGCCAGTACACGCCGTTGTGGAAGGAGACGTCCGGCGCCCACAGGTCCTTCCAGCCCTTGTACGCGGTGGCCCAGGTCGCACCACCGGGCAGCGCCTGCCCGGTGGCGGTCCAGTGCACCCGGTCCGTGGAGGTGCTGATCCGGATGCCGCCGCCGGTGTAGAACAGGTAGTAGCGGCCGGAAGCGGTCCTGATCATGGACGGGTCGTGCGCGTAGGTGGCGCCGCTGATCGTCTCAGGGTTCGGATAGGTCGCCGCCGGGGCGTCCGGGGCGAAGGCGGTGATCATGGCCAGCACCAGGGCGGCCAGCAACAGCACGCCGGTGCGACGTCGAAGGATGGAAGTCACGAGCATGCCTCCATGCCGAGTCGGGAGGGGAGTGAGGACGCTGCCGGGGGAGCCGCCCGGCGGCGCGGTGAATTTGTCCATTGTGGACGCTCCCAGGATTGGACAACCTTCCTGCGCTGGGGCACCGTCGGATCGCGGCATCCGCTCATGACGGTTTCACAGCGGAGCGGTATGTGGTTCGGGCACAACGACAAGGACACCACGGAGACCGCCCTCCGCGGCAACGGTACGACGATGGTCAACCCGTGTGCGTGACCGCGGCGGCATCCCGGTGCTGCTGACGCCGCCGGTGCGACGGTCGTCGGCATCGCCCGCCCGCGGCGGCACACTGAAATTTTCAGGTGAATGTCCCGGGTGACCTCGCCGGTTCTCGACCGGAACGCGTCGCCCCTTGAACTGATCTTCGATGCGGGCTTCCATCTCCCTGAACCAGGTAAGCGCTTTCCAGCTCGCGTCCGGTCACTGCGCGACTCGCGCGCTTTCCCCGGAGACGCGCACCACGAAAGGAACAACGATGAGCGAACAACTGATCGGCAGGCGCGCTTTCCTTCAGGCCACCGCGGTCGGCGCCGCCGCGCTGGCGGTCGGCCAGCTCGCCGCAGCACAGCCCGCCGCGGCGGCGACCACGTTCTACAAGGGCGCGGACATCAGCTGGGTGCCGCAGTTGGAGTCCCAGGGCACCTACTGGCGCAATGCCAGTGGGGTGCGCCAGGACATCTTCACGATCCTCAAGGGCTATGGGTTGTCCGCGATCCGCTTGCGCACCTGGGTCAACCCGGCCGGCGGGCACTGCGGCATCGCCGAGACCGCCGCGATGGCGGTGCGCGCGAAGAACGCAGGGATGGCGGTGAACATCGACTACCACTTCGGTGACACGTGGAACTCGGTCGGCGTGCAGAATCCGCCGGCGGCGTGGAAGAACATGTCCTACAGCCAGATGCTCAGCGCGATGAAGAGCTACGTGAACAGCAGCATGACGGTGATCAAGAACGCCGGGGTGACCCCGACCTGGGTGCAGATCGGCAACGAGATCAACTCGGGCATCTGCCACCCGGTGGGCAGCGTGACGAACCCGGCGCAGATGACCGGGCTGCTCAACGCCGCACACGACGAGGTCAAGCAGGTCTTCCCCAAAGCCCTGGTCATGATCCACCTGGCGCAGCCGCAGAAGTACCCCTCCATGACGACCTTCTACAGCGGCTTCAGCGGGCACGGCGGCAAGTGGGACATGAACGGATTCTCCTCCTACGGCAGCGCCAGCCTCGCGCCGAGCATCGTGGCCAACATGAAGTCGATCTCGAACGCGTACGGCAAGCCGTACATGCAGGTCGAGTTCGGCGGGCCGGTCAGCAAGGTGAGCAGCACGGAAGCCACGCTCAAGGCGTACCTGACCGCGCTCAAGAACGACGGCGGACAGGGACTGCTGTACTGGGAACCCGAGGTCGGCTACGGCAACGGCGCCTGGAACTCCGCCACTCATGAGCCGACCGCAATCATGAACGGCTTCACCGCCGTGTGAATCGAACCGTGGCGCCCGCGTGCGTGGTCATCATGGCGCCCGCGGCGAATGGCGAAACCCCAGTCCGGTTGGACGTTGGTAATCCTGTGGGAAGGAGGACGATGAGGCTCCCACTGCCTCGCCGTAGCGCCAAGGCGGCCATCCTGGCCGCGGCCTTGGCCGCGTGCCTGATCGCCGCGCCCGGCGCCCACGCGGCGCCGGCCGCGCCGCAGCTGCACGTGTCGGGCAACCACCTGGTGGACTCCAGCGGCGGCCGGGTGGTCCTGCACGGCATGGACCGCTCCGGCGCCGAGTTTGCTTGTGTCCAGGGCAAAGGCATCTTCGACGGGCCGAACGACCAGGCGTCGGTCAACGCGATCAAGAGCTGGGGCGCGGCGGTCAACGCGGTGCGCGTGCCGCTGAACGAGGCGTGCTGGAACGGCGAGTCATATGTGAGCTCCGCGTACGCCGGCGTCAACTACATCAACGCCATCAAGGCCTATGTCAATCTGCTGAACTCGAACGGCCTGGTGGCGATCCTGGATCTGCACTGGACCGACGGCACCTACACCGGCAACTCCGCCAGCTGCTCCTCAGCACAGGCCACCTGTCAGAAGCCGATGCCGGACGCCGCGCAGGCCATCCCGTTCTGGACTTCGGTGGCCAGCACCTTCAAGGGCGACAACGCGGTCGTGTTCGACCTGTTCAACGAGCCCTACGCGTCGCGCGCCACCGGCAACACCACGAGCGGCTGGCAGTGTTGGAAGAACGGCGGCACCTGCAACGGCATCGGCTACCAGGTCGCAGGCATGCAGGGCATGGTCAACGCGGTGCGTGCCACCGACGCGTCCAACGTGTTGATGCTTGGCGGCGAGGAGTACTCCAACGACCTGACCCAGTGGCTGGCCTACGAGCCCACCGACCCGGACCACAACCTGGTCGCCTCCTGGCACTCGTACAACTTCAACGCCTGCGCCAACCAGTCCTGTTGGAACAGCCAGATCGCCCCGGTCATCGCCAAGGTGCCGCTCGTCGCGGGCGAGATCGGCGAGAGCGACTGCGCCGGCGCCTACATCAACCCGCTGATGTCGTGGTTGGACTCGCAGCACACCAGCTACCTGGCGTGGACCTGGAACAACTGGTCCGGCAGCTGCTCAAGCGGACCCACTCTGATCACCGACTACAACGGCACGCCGACCAACTACGGCGCCGCCTACAAGGCGCACCTGGCGTCTCTGGGCGGCGGCCCCGGCGGCGGCACGTCCGGTCCGCTGCACGCGGTCGGCGCGGGCAAGTGCCTGGACGTGCCGAACCAGTCGACCACGGCCGGCACGCAGCTGGACATCCGAGACTGCAACGGTGGGACGAACCAGCAGTGGACCCACACCTCGTCGGGCCGGCTGACCGTGTACTCCGGCAGCGGCCAGATGTGTCTGGACGCCAACAACAGCCAGACCACGGCCGGCACGAAGGCCGTGATCCGGCCGTGCGGCGGCGGGGCGAACCAGCAATGGAACGTCAACGCCAACGGCTCCGTCACCGGCGTCCAGTCCGGACTATGCCTCGACGTGACCGGGGCCTCGACGGCCAACGGCGCCCTGGTCGAACTGTGGACCTGCAACGGCGGATCCAACCAACGTTGGACCCTCGGCTAACACATCCGGCGCGTGGGGCGCACATCAAGGAGATGGCGAGGCAATGCGAGAACACGAAGACGCAATGTCCGGCGGTCGAATGCCGTCCGGTGCGCGGCCGCCGCGGCTGATCGGGCTCGCGGTCGCCGCAATCGCGGCCGTGGTCACGATGATCGCCGCGATGCTCGCGGTCGGTCCGGTGTCGGCCCAGCCCGCGCCGACGGCGGTCACGCCGCACAGCACGCAGCGCGGCCCCGACCCGACGCTGGCGATGATCGAGGCGTCCCGGGGCCCGTTCGCCACCGCGCAGCAGGGCGTGGCGCCGGGCAACGGCTTCAACGGCGGGGAGATCTACTATCCGACCGACACCAGCCAGGGCACCTGGGGCGCGTTGGTGATCATCCCCGGGTACACCGCGCGGTGCGTCAACCAGCCCGCGCCCGAGGAGGCGTGGATGGGGCCGTGGCTGTCGTCGTTCGGGTTCGTGGTGTTGTGCATGGAGACCAACAGTCCCAACGACTTCGACACCGCGCGCGGCCAGGAGGCGCTGGCGGCGCTGAACTGGCTGACCACCGCCAGTCCGGTGCGCGGCGAGGTGGACCCGAACCGGCTGTCGGTGATGGGGCACTCGATGGGCGGTGGCGGCGTGGTCTACGCGGTCGAGCACCAGCCCTCGCTGCGGGCCGGCATCGGGCTGGCGCCGTTCTCCCCGTCGCAGAACATGGCCGGCGACAAGGTCCCGACCTTGATCCTCGGCGGACAGAACGACTCAACCGTCACGCCGTCGTACCTCAGCGGCCTGTACGCGACGATGCCCGCTGCCACGCAGAGCGCGTTCGCCCAGATCGCGGGGGCCGGACACGGGTTCTACACGAGCCCGAACAACGTCATGATGAAGCTGGCCATCCCGTGGCTGAAGGTCTTCGTGGACAGCGACAACCGGTACGAGCAGTTCCTGTGCCCGACGCTGCCGGACCCGTCCCAGATCTCCATCTACCGTTCCAAGTGCCCGTACGTGCCGCCGGGTGGTGGACCGACGTCGACGACGACGACGCCTCCGCCGCCGGCCGGGGCGTGCCAGGCGGTGTATCAGCCTCAGAACTCCTGGCCCGGCGGGTTCCAGGGCCTGGTGACGGTGACCGCGGGCAGCTCGCCCGTCAGCGGCTGGACCGTGACGTGGGCGCTGAGCGGCGGGCAAGCCATTACCCAGCTGTGGAGCGGCAACCTCACCACCAGCGGATCAGCGGTGACGGTCAAGAATGCCTCCTACAACGGATCGCTGGCCGCCGGGGCGTCAGCCACGTTCGGGTTCACCGCCACCGGCGCCGCCTCCACGCCGACTCTCACCTGCACCAGCCCGTGACCACGGCGCTTGATCACACCCCGCGCCGGCGGCAGCTACCGGCAATGGAAGCGCGGCGACGCCACCGCGCCCGCCACGGCCGTCCAGGACCATCCTCCCGGGTCCGGTAAGCGCTTTCCAAACTTGCCCGGCCACTGCGCGGCTCGCGTGACAGTCCCCGAAGACGCGCACTACGA
>NZ_KK037166.1:406240-450393 GCF_000568255.1 Kutzneria sp. 744 | reverse complement strand
GGCGGCGTCCCGTACTTCACGGTGGCGGCGAAGAACGGCAGCCCGGTGCTGCGCGCCGCCTACAGCGAGGGGAAGCAGTTCATCAGCGCCAAGGGTGACGGCGGGCATGCCTTCAACGCGGGCGACCCGTCCAGGGCCGACAGCTACACCGTCGGCGCGGCCGGGACGATAACCAACCGCTACATCCAGGGCGGCGAGCGGTTCGAGGAGATCACGCTGACCTCCGCCGGCTCGGTCACGCTCAGCGCGGTCGGCATCCGGTTCAGCGCCTACCGCGCGACGGCAAACGAGTACCAGGGGTACTTCCTGTCCAGCTCCGACCAGCTGAACAAGATCTGGTACGCCGGCGCCTACACCACCCAGCTCAGCATGCTGCCCGCGGGGGTGGGGGCGTCAACCAGCTGCCGCTGATCCTGGACGGGGCCAAGCGGGATCGCAACGTCTGGATCGGTGACATCAACATCGAGGGCCCGACGGTCTACGACAGCCTGGGCGCCAACGGAAACGACTACCTCAAGCAATCCATCCGGCTGCTCGGCAGCTACCAGCTCAGCAGCGGCTTCGTCACCGGATGCCTGGCGCCGCAGTCCCCGGTGCATACCGGGCCGCCGATCCCTGGCACGACCGCGTGTTATTCGACCAGCTACTCCATGTACTTCACCCCCGACCTGGCCGACTACTACCGCGCCACCGGCGACCTCGCCTTCGCCCGGCAGGAGTTCCCGATCGTACAGCGGGAGCTCGCCTGGAACGCCTCGCGGGTCAACTCGCTGGGACTGCTGGTCACCGACACCAGCGACGGCCAGGATTGGGACTGGTACGACGGTATCAAGACCGGTGCCGTGACCGAGTACAACGCGCTGTACTACCTGAACCTGATCGAGGGTGCATACCTGGCGCGGGAGACGGGCCAGGCCGATCTCGCGACGCAGTACACGAACAAGGCGGCGGCCCTGCGCACTGCGATCAACACCAACCTTTTCAACTCCCGCACCGGCGTCTACGACCTCAGCGACAAAGTCCGCGGCACCGTCGCCCAGGACGCCAACGCCGACGCGGTCCTGTTCGGCGTCGCGCCCGCTGGCGCCGGTCCCGGCATCCTGGCCAAGCTGAAGTCCGCGCTGTGGGGCACGCACGGCCCGCGGCCCTTCACCGGCACCGGCTACTCCACGCTGATCAGCCCGTTCGTCTCCGGCTACGAACTGCGGGCGCGGCTGGCCGCTGGCGACGACACCGGCGCGATGCAGCTGTTGAGTGACGTCTGGGGTCAGATGGTCACGCCAGGTCCCGATTTCACCGGCGCGATGTGGGAGAACCTGAACTCCGACGGCAGCATCCAGAAGGGCAGCACGAGCCTGGCCCATGGCTGGTCGTCCGGTCCCACCTCGGCCCTGACCGGCTACGTGCTCGGCGCTCGGCCGGTTGGAGCCGGGTATGCGACCTGGATCGTCCAGCCGCAGCCCGGATCGTTGAGCTGGACCGTAGGGCAGGTCCCCACCCCACACGGGCCACTGGCGGTCAAGTGGGGCCGCGCGAGTGGCGGCGAGTTCGATGTGGACGTCACCGCCCCGGACGGGACCAGCGGCGCCATCGCCGTCCCGGCCTCCGGCCCGAACACGGCAATCACCGTGAACGGAACAACCGTCTGGGACCACGGCACATTCTCCGCCGGGGCCGGCGTCACCAGCGCGGACAGCGACGGGTCCTACGTCTACCTGTCCGTCAGCGCCTCAGGCGACTACCGCGTGGCGGCCCGATGACGGTTCAACCGGCGTACCTGGTGGCACGTCATCGCAGCAGGTACCAGCTGCCGCAACAACACTCTCGCCTGGGCATCCGCGAACCCTGGCTGCAAATCGGCGCCGTCCCCGTCATGGAGGAAAGATGAGATCAACCGGACGCCGGCCGTGGCCTGCCGCCTCGATCGGCCTGGTTCTCGCCCTGGTGCTGGGATGCCTCGGCATCCAGGCCGCCACCGGTCCGTCGGCGCACGCCGCCACCAACCAGTTCCACGGGGTGAACTGGGCCGACTACCGGGACAACTACCTGACCGACCCGAACGTCCCGATCGGACTGTCCACATCGGACAACTATTCGACCACCTATGCGAAGGCGACGTCCATTCTCACGGGCTTCCAGAGGCTGGGCGCCAACACGATCCGGGTCGGCATCAACCCGGAGACCACCTCGTCGTCCTGGTGGCGCAGCCTCGTGGCGGCCTACGACGCGGCCGACGCGCTGGGCATGAACGTCATGATCGCCCCCTGGACCCAGCCGGGCAGCGGCCGGATCACGAACATGAACGCGTTCTACACGATGTGGGACGCCGTCATCGCCACGTACGGCGCCAACAGCCACTTCTACTTCGACATGCTCAACGAGCCCTGGGGGTACAGCGCCACCGAACTGACCGACCTCGCCGCCGCCTGGCTGGGGCACTATCGCACCGTGCCCCGTGGCCGGATGGTCATTCCCGGCCTGTGGTCGGACATCGACCTGTGCGCGGTGGGCGCCGACTCGCGGCTCAACGGCACCCTGTTGTCGATCCACAGCTACACCCTGGGCGGGGAGACCCACCCCACCGAGGCCGACTGGATCGCCAGCTTCAAGGGGCGCCTGTGCGGCCACGCCGACCGGGCCGTGCTCACCGAGTTCGGCGTGCCGATGACCACCGGCGTCAACTACAACGGCCCCCGCGACGGCAACAACAACGTCTCCTACTACTACGCGCTCACCGACACCGTGCGCAGTCTGGGCATGGGGTCGTTGCTGTGGACGGGGGTCAAGCGGGCCGACCAGAAGACCGGCCCGGGCCCGTGTTTCAACGCCTCGTGCGCGATCACCTCGCTCACCGGCAGCGGCACCAACCTTTCGCTGACCGTCACCAACCAGTCCGGGCTCGACCGGCTCCGCCACGGCTGGGGACTGAATGCCACCCACGGCGGCAGCGCGCCCGCAGCACGGCCGCGTGCCACCTGAGAAGTACGAACTACCGGCTCTGCAACGTCATCAAGCCTGCTACTGCCTCCAGGCAGACATATCTCGACATCGAGTTCGCGATCACGCGATCGCACCGCGTGGTGAGCATTCCGGCGCACCGCTTCCGTCCAGATTCGCTCAACGACGCGCGGAGACGTACCCGTCGCCGTCCGCAAATCCGGGAGACCCATGAAATTCGGCCCACATATCTCGACCAGCGACACGCGCGCTCCGTCGCATTCGCTGTGCCGGCGGGCGACGTTGCTGATCGCCGCCACGCTGGCCGCCCTGACGGCCGCCGCCACGATGACGACTGTCCCGGCGTCCGCGGCCGCCTCCCAGGCCGCCCCGGCCGCCTCGACCACCGGATGCGGCAAGGCCCCGGGGCTGAGCAGTGGCACGCACACCATCCTCAGCGGCGGCACCAACCGTAGCTACATCCTGACCCTGCCCGGCAACTACGACCGCAACCACCCGTACCGGCTCGTCTTCGCCTTCCACTGGCTCGGCGGCACCGCCACTGACGTGGCCACCGGCCGCAGCGGGCGGCCCTACTACGGCCTGCAGGACCTGTCCAAAGACACGACGATCTTCGTCGCGCCGCAGGGCATCAGCAACGGCTGGGCCAACTCCAACGGCCGCGATGTGGCCTTCGTCGACGCCATGCTCAATCAGTTCGAGGCGGGGCTCTGCGTCGACACCACCCGGATCTTCTCCGCGGGCTTCAGCTACGGCGCCGCCATGACCTACGGGCTCGCGTGCTCGCGCGCCACGGTCTTCCGCGCCGTCGCTGCCTACTCCGCCGGGCTGCTGAGCGGATGCAGCGGCGGCACGCTGCCGATCGCTTACCTCGCTTCGCATGGCATCAGCGACCCGACGCTCAGTTACTCCGGCGGTCTGGCGCTGGCCGACCGCTTCGTGCGCAACAACGGCTGCACGATGCAGACCCCACCGGCGCCGGCGAAGGGCAGCGGCGCGCACACCGTGACCGACTTCAAGAACTGCTCGGCCGGGCACCCGGTCGAGTGGATCGCGTTCGACGGCCGGCACACCGAACTGCTGTCGTACCTTCCGGGCCTGACGTGGCGGTTCTTCACCCAGTTCTGAGTCGACGGCCGCTGGCCGGGTAGCGAACCATGCCGGAGCTGGGCTGACCAGACAGTCTCCGCAGATGTCCCACCATCAGCGAGCGAAGCATGGCATTCCATCTGAGCCGCCGTCAGTTGCTGAAAGCGGGTGCCGTGGGCGTGGCCGCCTCCTGCCGTTCACCTTGCCCGCCACGTCAGCGGCCGCGGACACCGTCCCGGCGAAGATGGACACCCTTCACCGGATGTCTCCGCGCGTGGCGTAGATCGGGCACGGTGGTGACCGGATGTGGTCCGTGGCCGAGGCCGATGGTGTCCGCTTTCGGTTCAACCGTGGGTAGTTATCCACACCTTGTCCCCAGATGCGGATAACTCGAACGTGTGTGCGAGCGCCTGCTAGGGTAGCGCGCCATGGACGACTTGGACGCCAGCCGCCAATCCGACGGCATCCTGCGTTACCGCCGTGACGCCAACGGCACCCACGTCGGGATCATGCCCGCGACCTGCAAGAGCTGTGGCGGTTCGCTTCACCAGGTCGGCTTCCGAGCGGCGGCCGCCCGGGCCACCCGATCGGCTGCGGTGGCCTTGCATTGGTAGAAGCTGGGCCGGGCGATACCGATGACCTGGCACAACCGCTTCACGCCGTAGCGGCGGTGGTGGTCGGCGACGAACTGGAAGCGGTTCACCAGCGCGTCTCCCCGGCGAAATACTTGGCCGCCTTGCGCAGGATCTCGCGTTCTCCTCCAACTCGCGGCGTCCCGGCCGATCCGGGTGTGTGTCAGGTGTCCAACATTCGGGGTCAAGTCAGAACGCCACGTAGTCACGAAGATGCTCGGGCTGGACGCGACGGGGGCAAACTGCGTCACACTGCCTCGGGTCGATCTCGACCAAGCTCAGCCGGTAGTCTCACCAGCCGGTTGTCGGCCGACCTCACCGTGGGGCGGAACGGCGCCGGTAGGAGCGTTTGGCATGGCGCAAGGCAGTGTGAAGTGGTTCAACGGTGAGAAGGGTTTCGGGTTCATCGCCCAGGATGGCGGCGGACCCGATGTCTTTGTCCACTACTCGGAGATCCAGGGCAGCGGCTTCAAGTCCCTCGACGAGGGTCAGCGGGTCGAGTTCGAGATCGGCCAAGGACAGAAGGGACCGCAGGCCCAGGGCGTGCGCGCCATCTGAGTCCTGAGGCAGCGGCGTACCCGTGCCCGTCATTCACGGGCACGGGTATGGCTACGTTTCGCCAGGAGGGCGGTACGGCTGCTTAGCAGCGGTCGGGCGAGCGTCTTGCCGGCGATCTCGACGACCATGCCGCGGCACCGGCCACGTGGTGTTCTCGCCCGCAGTGGCGCACAGCAGGACACTCCAGATCGAACCCGGCCGGTCCATTGCGGAAGGTTCGCCGCAGAGCGGTCACGGGGGTGATCCCAGCAGCGTGTAATCGGGTTGGTTCGACGACGGACGGGGCTGCCCGTGATGAGCGTCGAGATCACGGTGTGTCTCAATGCCACGTGAGGTTCGCCCCGACCATCAGCTTGGTGACCGCCTCGCTCAGGCGGCGGTGGCCGACGGCGTCGTGGTTCGAGTGCCGTGTGTTGCGGTCTGGGGGTCCCACCGGCAACCGGTGGTGATGACAGCATGCAGGTGGCGCAGGATGCTCGCGACGATCGCGGCTTGTGCCTGGGTCGGGGTGAGCGTGTTGTCGGCGCGGCTGGTCAGGTGCTGGTAGTGGGCGGCGTAGACGGCATTGGCGCGCTGGGCGCCCTAGACCGCGCGCCACGCCGCCAAGCGCAGACGAGGCCTACTTGCGTCCGTGGGCGACGTGTTCGCGTACTGCGGGGATCGTTTCAGCGGCGAAGCGTTCGAGTACATCCCGCTCGTCGCTGGCCAGGATGAAGATGCTGACGCCGTCCTCGAGCGTCATCTGGGCCAGGGCTTCCGCGGTCTGCTGGCCTGGGAAGATGTTGAGCAGACGGGCAATGTCGCGGGGGTCGCGGCCTGCAGCGCGTGCGGCGTCGTCGATGATGGCGTTTCCCTTGGGCAAGCCGCCAGATTCCATGACCGGCAGGGACGGCAGCCAGCCATCGGCCTTGCGTCCGACCAGGTCCTGCATCTTCGGCTTGTGGGCGCCGAGCCAGATCGGGATGTGGTGTGCGGGTGTGGGTCCCCGCTCGGCGCCGTGGACCTTGTAGAACTCGCCCTCGACAGTGAGCGCGCCGGGCACGTCGGCGTCCCAAACCCCGCGGATCACGTCGATTGCCTCGCTCAGGGCCGTCACGCCCTGCAGCGGGGTTAGCCGCCGCCCGCCGATCGCTTGCACGGCATCCCAGTAGAAGCCGGCCCCGAGCCCGAGGCTCGTTCGTCCACCGGAGAGCAGGTCCAGGCTGGCCATCGCGCGGGCGAGCACGGCAGGGGGGCGTAGCGGCAGGTTCAGCACGTTGCCGGACAGACCGATGCGCTCGGTCCGCGCGGCCGCCCAGCTCAGCAGAGTCCAGGTGTCGAGGAAGTCGGCCTTGTAGGGATGATCCTGGAAGGTGACGAAATCGAAACCGAGCCGCTCACTGAGCTGCGCTAATTCGACTGGAGCGTGAGTTGGGGAGTTGGCGGGAGAGATGAACGTGGCGAAACGCAGAGGATGACCATAGTCGGGCATCGGTGTCTCCTTCAGTCATTCGTGTGCGACCAGCCACGACAAACGTCGCCGACGACCTGGTCTCGGCTTGCCCGGCGGTTACGGTGCCGGGCGAGACGCGGCACGTGAATTCGAGGTCGTTCCCGGCTGGGGCGCGAATGAAGACCGGGTGAGTCAACCGTTCTTGACTAGGTCGTTGACAGCCTGGGTGTCTTTGTAGAAGGCGTCCGCGCCGTAGATCTTCCCGTCATGGACCCGATAGTGCTCCACAACTGTCATTGGCAGTTGTCGCCCGCTCTTGCGAGAGGTGAAAACGGCGTCGAGCCGCAACTCCACCACGTCGCCTGCCCGGACGATCTCGTGCCCGCGTGCGGTGAGCTCTGCCAGCACGTCGATCTCACGGGTCAGACGTGAGAACCCGTCCGGCCCTCGCCATTCCCCACCCCAGGGCAAGCTCTCCGCCTCCCGCCAGACGGCGTTCTCGTCGACCATCGCAAGAGCCCCCTCTCCGCCGCGGACGAAGTCCTCCAGCGTGGCCACGTCGTCGCGGACTGGCGCGGTGACGTCGGGGAAGTAGTGGCCGTTGTCCAGATCGGCGAGCAGGCCGGGCTGGTTGGGTTCCCAGCCCAAGGTGCGGCGGGTGATGAGGTTGGACGCCGGGTAGCTCTGGGTGGCGATGTTCGCGAGAAAGCCGAAGTATCCCGGCGTCATCAGTTCGTCCGCGGGGATGCTCACGACGGGCAGGTCCAAACGGCTGCCGATGGCCTCTGCGATCTCGCGGAAGGAAACACCCCCGTCCTCGACCGCGTGCCAGTAGCTGCCGGCCGGTCCTTTCTCCAGCGCCAGGCGGAATAGTGAGGCGAGATCGCGAACGTGTACCGCGTTCCACAGGTTCGCGCCGTCTCCGGGGTGACCGGCGAAACCCTTCTCCTTCGCCAGTGCGATGAGCAGGGGAAGGAATCCGGCACTATCGGTGGTGTCGTGCACGATGTTCGCGATCCGCACGACCGACGACCGGACCCCTCGTTCGGCGAGGTCGATCACGGCCCTTTCCACGGCGTTGCGAGCCCGCAAGGTGCCCATGTGCTCATCGCCGCTGGGCAGGGCCGGGTCCTGCTCGACGATCGGTCGTCCGAGGTTGCCGGGTGATCCGATGCTCCCGGCCACGACCAGCGGCTTGCCGGTGCCCGCGAGCGCCTCACCGTAGGCGTGCATGATCGGAAGCTCCGCCGCGGCCACGGCGCTCATCCCGCCGGTGGGCAGCAGGTCCTGCCGGTGGGCGACGTGGACGACGCCGTCGGAGTCCGCGGCCGCTTCCTTGAGCTCGTCGAGGTCCTCGAGGCCGCCGCGCCGCACCGTCGCGCCGAGCGCGGTCAACGCGGCGGCGGCCGTGTCCGATCGGGCCAAGCCCGTGACCTCGTGGCCGGCGGCGATCAGCTCGGGGATGATGAACGACCCAGAATGGCCGGTTCCGCCGGTGACGAAGACGCGCATCAGTACTCCCTGTCAGGGTAGGCGGATTTGCCGTTCTCCCCGAGCCGTCGACCGGCTGTGGTGATGTCGCCGGGGGAAGTGGGCAGTGTGGGCGCGGTCAGCCGAGGAGCTCGGCGCCGAGGGCGATGTCGAAACCAGCGCCGCTGCGGGCCAGGCCCATCATCAGCAGGCCCGCTCCTTCCAGCCAGTGCGCCATCTCCAGGCCACCGACATCCAGCGGCCGCAGGCCCAGACTCTCGATGAACGCCGCCACGCTCGCCTTGGCCGCCGGGTCGTCGCCGGCGAAGAACACATCCAGTTGGCCGCCCCGGGCCAGGACGTGCCCGAAGACGGTGTTGAACGCCTTGACCACGTGCGCGCTCGCCGGCAGGGCGGCAGCGATCTGTTGCGCGCCGGACGTGCCCTCCGGGGTGACCAGGTTGGTGTCATCAGCGCCGACGAACGTGTTGGAGATGTCGACGACGACCTTGCCGGCCAACGCGTCCCCGTACTGGCTGACGACCGCTACGCCGCCCCCGTGTGGCACAGCGAGGATGACGATGTCACCGGCAGGGGTGGCGCCGAAGGCCCCCGTTGTGGCGCCGAGCGCAGCGGCGACCTCCTCGGCCTTGGCCGGGTCGCGGCCGATGACCTCGACTGCGTGGCCGCCGGCGAGCGCCCGCTCGGCCAGAGCGCGGGCCATGCCCCCGAGACCGATGATGCTGATGCTGCTCATGGTGTGTCTGCTTTCTGCGCCAGGTGAGAGGCCCGTTTCCCATCGCGTCCGACGCGCGATGCAGGGCGTTCACCACCTGACGTTGCCACCGGCCCGGGTGGGAGTCCAAGACCTCTTTCGATCACGGCGATACCCTGGGAGCATCGCCGCACGAGGAGGCTCCATGGATCTGGACCTGCGTAAACTGCGCTACTTCGTCGCCGTGGCCAACCGGTTGCACTTCGGCCGTGCCGCCGACGACCTGCACATCGCCCAGCCGGTGCTCAGCAGGCAGATCCGCGCACTCGAGCACGACCTCGGAGCCGCTCTGCTGACGAGGGACAGCCACGGAGTGACCTTGACCGACGCCGGCGAGCAGCTACTGGCCGACGCCGGCCCGTTGCTGGCCTCCGCCGACGCGGCCCGCCGTCGGGTGACCCTCGCCGCCCGCGGCGGCCGGCGACTCATGGTCGGCTTCCGGGCCGGCGTCGCGGTCACCCCGGCGATCCAACAGTTCGCCGACCAGCACCCGGACGTGGTCGTGGACGTGCAACGGATCGAAGGCGACGATCAGGCCACGAAGCTGCTCGACGGCCGCATCGACATCGGCTACGTACGGCTGCCCATCGATGAGACCGGGCTGCGCGTGATCCCGGTGTACACCGAGCCGCGGGTAGCGGTCCTGCCCACCGGCCACCGGTTGGCCGGCAAGGAACAGATCACCGAAGCCGACCTGGCTGGCGAGCCTCTGTTGTGGGACTCCGACTCAAGCACACAACCCACGCGCCTCGCGCATCCCAACGCCGGATATCTGGTGCGCGGGGTGGACGAGACGCTCGAGCACGTCGCGGCCGGCCGCGGCATCTCGTTCCTGGCGCGTTCGGCGACCGTGTTCTACTCGCACCCGAACATCAGCTACGTACCCGTCTCGGACATCGCGCCCGACCAGGTGTGCCTGGCCGTGGCGGCATCGCGCGCCTCGACGGTGGTCGACGACTTCGTCGCCGCGGCCCAAGCCACGGCCGCGATCACCGCAGAGTGTGGCAACTATGAGATGTGGCAACGTCAAGGCCTGCGATAACACGTCTACGAGGCCGCCGCGGACCCTCACATCGCCCTCGCTGAGCCGGTGGGCGACGCCCGAGGCCGCTCCTTGGTCCGCAACCGACCGACCGAAGGATCCGGATGCAGGACGCCTCGACGAGATCGACGAGAAGCTTGCGGCGCGGGTGCGGGTGTTCGCCACCGGCCAGGGCCGCAAGACCGACCCGGTCGACGCCCACTCGGTAGCCGTGGTCGCATTACACACCAAGGATTTGCAGCACGTCCAGATCGATGACGCGACCGTGGCGTTGCGGTTGCTGGTCGATCACCGAGACGAACTGGGCCATGGCCGCACCCAGACGGTCAACCGCCTGCACAGCCTGCTGCTGGAACTACTTCCCGGCGGAGCGAAGTAGTTCCTGTCCGCCGCGCAGGCCCGCGCCCTGCTGGCGTCGGTGCGGCCGCGGGATGTCGTGGGCCGCACCCGCCGGCGGCTGGCCGCGGACCTGGTCACCGAACTGGACCGGATCGACACGCGGATCAAGGCCGCCAACGTCGAGCTGCGTGAGCTGGTCATCGCGAGTGGCAGCACGCTGATGGAGTTGACCGGGATCGGCCCGTCCAGCGCCGCCCGCCTGGTCGGTGACATCGGCGATATCGGCCGGTTCAGCGACAAGGGCCGGTTCGCGTCCTGGAACGGCACGGCGCCGCTTGAGGCGTCGTCTGGTGATCAACGCCGGCGCCGGCTGTCGCGGGCGGGCAACCGCAGGATCAACCGGGTGCTGCATGTGATGGCCATTGTCTGACTCCGTCGCGAGACGCCTGGTCGTGCCTACTACCGGCGGAGACTGGCTGACGGCAAGACCAGCATGGAGGCCATGCGCGTGGGGGCGACTCCTGACTCCAGCGCGGCTGACCTGGACCCCATGGCCAGCACTTCGGATCAGTCACTTCTCGAACCCGCCAAATCCCAAGGACAGAACGAGGCCTCCTCGACTGCTTGTCACAGAGGTAAGCCCCGTCATCCAGCAAATCCGTCCATAGTGGACCTGCCGCGATCGATCCCGACCGCGGCTGGTCGCACCGGGCCGTCACCCGTGTGCTGGCGCGCCAGTTCGTCACGGCGGAGGTGGATGTCCTCGCCTGCGCGGCGTAGCGCGGCGACCACGGCGGCGGCTTCGGCGCCAGGGGCCCGTGCGGTGAGGGCAACGACCATCCGGCCCAGCCAGCTCGGGTCGTCGACGCCGATGCTGACCACACCGGCCGGGATGGACAGGGCAGCGACCTCGGGCACCAGGCACAGGCCCAGTCCCGCGGCGACCAAGCCCAGCCGTGCGGGCCACCCACGCACGGCGTGGCCGATGACCGGATCGGCGAGTGTGGGCCAGGCCCCGAACTGCGGCTCCCCACCCAAGCCCTCGCCGGCGATCCAGATCTCGCCGGCCAGCTCGGCCACCGGGACGATGCCGGCGCCGGCCAGCCGGTGCTCGGCGGGCACCGCCACGCACAGGCCACCAGCGAACACGATCTGCCGGTCGAAGTCGGCCAGGTCGTAGTCCGGCAACCCCGCGCCGACCCCGATGACGGCCACCGCCAGCCGCCCTGCCCGCAACTGCCGCAGCAGGGTGGGTGTCGGCGCCTCGGCCAGGGACACCTCCAGGCGTGGATGATCGACACGCAGTCGGGCCAGCGCCCGAGGCGCCAGCACTGCGGTCGCCGATGGGAAGGCGCCCAGTGTGATCCGGCCGGCCAATCGGTCGCCCAGAGCGGCCAGGTCCTGCCGCAGCGTCTCCACCCCGGCCAGGATCCGGCCCGCGTGCTCCACCACGACGGCGCCGGCCGGACTGACCCGCACGCCGCGGCCCTCGCGAATGAACAGCGGGGACCCCGCCGCCGCCTCCATCGAGGCCACCTGGCGCGAGATCGTCGGCTGTGTGTAGCCCAGTAGCCGCGCCGCCGCGGTGAACGATCCAGTCAGCGCGATCTCCCGCACGACGCGCAGCCCGGTCAGGGTCAGCTCAGTCACGCGCGGATCATACCCATGCGGAACACGTATCACTGGGATCCAGAACTCTCATTGGACGTATGGATTCTTGGTGGCCAGTATGGAAGTTGCCGATAACAGATGAGCGGAAGGCATTCCGTACAGTGAGGAGAAACTGATCATGACGAGGACCTGGTTCGTGACCGGCGCTTCCCGTGGCATGGGTCGCGAACTCGTCGAGCAGGCACTCGCCCGCGGCGACCGGGCCGCGGCCACCCTGCGTCGTCCGGAGCAACTCGATGACCTGATGACGCGCTTCGGTGACCGGCTGTGGGTCCGCGCGCTGGACGTCACGGACACCGCGCGGCTACACGCCGTGGTCGGCGAGGCATTCGCCGCGCACGAACGCATCGATGTCGTCGTGTCCAACGCCGGCTACGGCGTGTTCGCCACCGCGGAAGACCTGACCGACACGCAGATCGACCAGATGATCGCGACTAATCTGACCGGCTCGATCCACCTCGCCCGCGCGGTGCTGCCGCACCTGCGGACCCAGGGCGGCGGGCTGCTGATGCAGATGTCGAGCATGGGCGGCCAGCTCACTTTTCCCGGGTTCTCGCTGTACCACGTGACCAAGTGGGGAATTGAGGGCTTCTTCGACGCGCTGGCCGCTGAGGTGGAGCCGTTCGGGGTCCGCACCACACTGATCGAACCGGGCATGGTCCGCACCGGTTTCTTCGACGCGGCCACCCGGGTGCCAGTCAGCGCTCCGTACCGGGGCGGGCCGGCCGACCAGGAGCCGATCCCGGTCGAGGAGATGCCCGACAGCCAGGAGAACACGGTCGCGGCCATCATCCGCGCCGCAGAGTCACCGAACCCGCCGCACCGCCTCGTACTGGGCTCGGACGCCTGGCAGTTGATGACTGACACCCTGCGCCGGCGACTGGCTGACATCGACGCCCAACGCGACAAGGCCGCCGCCGCCGACATTCGGCACGCAGCCAACCGGACCTGACCACTGGGCGCACCCGCGCGAGATCGCCGAGTACGGCCGAGGATCAGCGGGATACTTGAGTGGTGTCCGACGTCGGCCCGTTGTTGACACACTGGCGGAGCGCCCGGCGGCTGAGCCAACTGGCGCTGGCCGCCGAGGCGGCCGTCTCGATCCGCCACCTGTGCTTCCTGGAGACCGGTCGCGCGAAACCCAGCCGGGCCATGGTGCTCAAGCTCGCGGAGGTGCTCGATGTGCCCTTTCGTGAACGGAACACGATGCTGCTCAAGGCCGGCTTCGCACCGGAGTGCCCGGAGTCCGAACTGGACGCTGTCCGCCGGTTCCTCGCCCCGGACGGGCAGCCGAAAACCGCTCCCGGACCGGCGAACGTGCTGCGGCGGATGTTCCACCCCGACGGTGTCCGCCGGCACGTGACGAACTGGCCGGAGGTCGCCGAGGCCCTGGTCCGCCGCGCGCGTCGGGAGGCGATCGGACTCGTCACCGACGAGCGAGCCCAGCGGATCCTCGACGAGGTGCTGGCCTGTCCCGGCGTGCCCGCGTCGTTGCGGTCGCTCGACCCGGAGACGCCAGTGCCGCCGATCGTGCCGATCCGGCACGCGCGCGGCGACCGGCGGTTCGACTACTTCTCCACCGTGACCACCCTCGGCACACCGCAGGACGTGACCCAGCAGGAACTCCGCATCGAATGCTTCTTCCCGATAACAACGAAACCCGGGGCACGCGCGTCAGTTGGCCGAGACTGCGCGCTCCTGACCGGACCCACTGACTTCCGGGACCTACGGCCTGCCGAGTTCCTGCAAGGCACTGTGGACATGGTCTCGGAGCCAACGGTGCGCCTTGTCGTTCTCGTAGCGCTGATGCCAGCAACCCACGAGCGGCACCGGGGGAGTGGGCATCGGCAGCGGCACGGTCACCAGGCCCAGGGCCTCGATCATGCCCGCGCACATGTTTTCGGGCACGGCCGTGACGAACTTCCCCAGCCGGACAACGCTGAGCGCCGCCGTGCTGGTCGGTGTGGTCGCGACGACCTGGCGCTCAAGACCGTGCTCGGACAGCACATCATCCATCGGATCGTGGAGACGTCCCCTCCTCGTGATCCGGACGTGCGATGCGTCGGCGTACCGGCGCATGGTCGGTTTCCTGCTGGCAAAGGGATGGGTCGGTGCGACCGCGAGGACGAGCCGATCCTCGAAGAAGGTTTCCGACCGGATCTCGGGTGAATCCGGGGCGGCACTGCCGAATTCGAGATCGACCTGCCCTCGGCGCAGCTCGGGAGTGTCCACACTGGACTCCGCGAGCAGCCGCAACCGGACGTTCGGCGCCTCACGATGGACCGCCGCGATGAGCCGAGGGCCCAACGCCGTCGTGATCGCGTCGTGACAGATCAGCGTGAAGACGCGGTCGAGCGCGGCGAGGTTGAGTTCCCGCTCGGGAGCGAGCACGCTTTCGGCCTGCTCCACCAGGTCGTGGACCTGGGCCCGGATCGCGAGCGCGTACGGCGTCGGGGTCATCGTCCGGCCGGTCCGGACCAGGATCTGATCACCGGTGACCCGCCGGATCCGGCCGAGCGCCCGGCTCATCGCCGGCGAGGACAGGTGCAGGCGATCGGCGGCCGCGCCCACGCTGGCCTCCTCGAGCAACGCGTCCAGCGCCGTCAGGAGGTTCAGGTCCAGATGCATGCCGCGATCGTACGGGCGTCGGAGGCGTGACCGGGTGCCGAGGAGTTCTCCGGTGTGCCGTCCCCGTTGCGTCTGAGTAAATGAAGAAGTGCAAAGCGTTCATTTGAGTCAATCGGTATTGCTGTCTACGGTCGAAGGCACAGCAACTTCGCTTCACAGAACAGGAACACCATGAGCAGTGCGGTGCCTATTTCGCAGACGATGACCGAGGACGCCGCGGTGCTGACGGCTGTCGTGGACGCCGTGCGCGACGCCGGCCGTCGCCTGCTCGCCCGCTACTCCACCGACGCGCGGCCGGTCGACCGTGCCGATCTCCGCGCCGCGATCGACGAGAACGAAAGAAGCTCGGTCGACGACCTCCGCATCGCCCTCGCCGCGGCCCGGCCTGACGCGGGATGGGTGACCGAGGAGATGGAAACGGCCGTGTTGCCGCCGGGTGAGTGGTGGGCGGTGGACGCGGTCGAGGGCAACGTCAACCACGTGCACGGGCTGCCGGAGTGGTGTGTCGGCGCGACGCTGCTCCGGGACAACCTCCCGGTGCTGACGGCCGTGTACCAGCCGGTCGGCAACGTCGTGCACAGCGCGACCCGCGGTGGCGGCGCGTTCGCGGACGGCCGGCGCCTGCGCGTGTCCGCCAAGTCCGATCTCGGCGTCGCCATCGCCACCACCGGCCAGGCGGAGGCCGGCCAGAGCGACACCTACCGGCGCATCGGCGATTCGATCACGACGATGCTCGGCAGTGCCCTGCTGGTCCGTGCGACGGTGCCGTCGACGTTCCCGATGCTGCTCGTCGCCGCCGGACACGCTGACCTCTTCTGGCAGTACCGGCCCACGCTGCCCGCGGCCGCCGCCGGCGCGCTGCTCGTCGCCGAGGCAGGCGGGATCGTGACCGACCTCGCCGGCGAACCGTGGCGGCCCGGCAGCATCGACGTCATCGCCAGCGCCCCGGCACTCCACGCCGCGGCACTGGCCGCGTTGTCCACAGTGGACTAAAAGACTCGGGGAGATCAGTATGGACATCACCGTTCTCGGCGCCACCGGTGCCACCGGAGCCGAGATAACCCGCCAGGCGCTGGAGCGCGGGCACGCCGTCACCGCCGTCGCGCGCAACCCGGACCGGATCACGCCGCCGACGTCCGAGGGCCTGACGCGCGTGGCCGGCGACGTCCTCGACCCGGAGTCCATCGGCCGGGCGCTCAAAGGCGCGAGGATCGTCCTTTCCGGACTCGGGATCAGCGGCGGGGACGCTCCCGGTGCGCTCACCGCGGGCGCCCGTGCTGCGGTCGACGCCGAGCCGGACTTCATCGTCTGGCTTGCGGCCTTCGGCACCGGTGATTCGGCGCCGCACGCCGGTGTGTTCACCAGAGGGTTGCTGAAGATGTTCATGAAGAGTGAGATGGCGGACCGCACCACCGCGGACGCGATCGTTCGTGGCGATGGCGGCGCCGTCTTCCACGCCGGTCCGCTGTCCAACGGGGAACTCAGTCCGACCTGGCGCACGGTGCCGCTCGACTCGGCTCCGCGGCGGTTCTTCCCGGCCCGCGTCAGCCGGGCCACGGTGGCGGCGGCGATGCTCGACGAGGCCGAACAGCAGCAGTACGGCGGCCGCATCGCGGTCCCGCTCGAGCGATGACCGTTCGGTCGGGCGTCGAGTCGCGCCCTGCGCGGGCGCGCACGCCCCCGGTGGCCATTGACCCCCGCGTACCGCAAAACCGTCCTCACCCTGCACGTCCTCGCCGCCAGTGCCTGGATCGGGATCGACGTGCTCACCGCCGTGTTGGTCGGGACCGGGCTGCTGAGCGGTGACGGCATCCGCACAACCGCAGTGTACGGCGCCCTCGGTCGGTACGTCCTTGTCCCCGCCCTCGCCGCCGCCGTGGTAGCCGGGTTGGTCAGCCTGGCCAGCGGCGTCCTATTGGGTATGGGCACCAAATGGGGCCTGCTGCGGTACTGGTGGGTGGCGGTGAAGTTCGGCCTCAACGTGGTGCTCTGCGTGGCGGTTGTGGTCATCCTGATCCCGGTCGGCCAGATCGCGTCCGGCGAACGCGGCCCGGGCGACGTGATGCCGCTGTTCACCATCGCCCTGATCGCCTTGGTGTTGTTGGTCTTCGCCGACGTGCTGTCGGTCTTCAAACCCTGGGGACGCGTGCGGCGGTAGCGCCAGTATCCGGCTCGCGGCCGAATGCCGCCCTACCAGAAGGAATCCTTTGTGGACATCGAACTCTTCGACTACGACCCCATCATCGGCCGCGCGCCGGTGCGCTGGCCCGGTGGCGCTCGTGTGGCGTTCTACGTGGGGCTCAACATCGAGCACTTCTCCGTCGATCGGCCGACGCTGAGCTGGCACGAAGCGCTGGGCAAGCTGGTGCCGGACGTGACGAGCTACGGATGGCGTGACTACGGCCCCCGGGTCGGCATCTGGCGGCTCATCGACATCCTGGACCGGCAAGGAGTCCGGGCCACCGCCATGCTGAACTCGGACGCGGGCGAGCGTTATCCGCAGATCGTGGAAGCGGGCCGGAAACGGGATTGGGCCTGGCTGGCCCACGGGAGGTCGACGTCGATCCCGCAGGTGGGCATGAGCGAAGACGACGAGCGTGCCTATCTCACCGAAGTCTTCGACAGCATCGAGAAGACCACCGGGCAACGTCCGCGCGGGTGGCTCTCGCCGGGACTGACCGAGACGTTCAACACCCCGCGCCTGCTCGCCGAACTCGGCATCGACTACCTGCTCGACTGGGCCAACGACGACCAGCCGTACCGGCTGAAGGTCCCGGGCCTGCTCAGCGTGCCCTACACCCTCGAACTCGTGGACGTGCAGATCTTCCACATGAAGAGCTTCACGGGCGCGGACTACCTGCAGATGGTCAAGGACGCCTTCGACCAGCTCCACGAGGACTCGGCGGACAGTGGGCGCGTCATGAGCCTGTCGTTGCACCCCTTCATCGCGGGCCAGCCGTTCCGGGCGAAGTACGTCGAGAAAGCGATCGAGTACATCGTCAACCACCCGGGCGCCTGGGTGACCACCAGCGACGAGATCGCCGCGCACTCCAGGACGAGGGCCTACAGCGACTCGCTGTAGGACCTCGTGGCTGGAGCGCCGTTACCGAGGCACGGCCAGTGACAGTCCGAACGGCGCCATGCCGTGCTTGCGGGCGAGGAAAGGGACGTACAGCATGAATGACTCCGGGCCGCGGGCGGAGGCGATGCCGCCGAGGTCTTCGATCCACTCGTCCGGCCAGCCGAGGTCGTGGAGCAGTCCACGGGTGACCGTTTTGGCCGTGTCGTCGTCGCCGGAGAGGAAGGCGGTCGGCGGGTTCGCGGTGTCGGCGTCGGCCGGGTTGGTCATCAGCAGGAACAGCATGGTGTTGAGGGTCTTGACGACGTGGGTGTCCGGCAGCGCCTGCTGGAGGTGTTCCCCGAGGCTGCTTTCCGGGTAGAGCAGCCGGGTCGTCCCGTCCGGCGCGCGCTCGGTGGCATTGGCGACGTCCACGAGGACTCGTCCGGCCAGCTCCTCCCGTAACGGTGTCAGCAGTTCGAGCGTGGTCGTGCCCGGTGTCGTGTTGACGACCACGGCCGCGTCCCGCACGGCGTCGACCGTGGTGGTGAACCGCACCTCCGGGTCCACCCAGCGGCCGCGGACGGTCTCCGGGGCGCGGCTGCCGAAAGTGACGTAGTGGCCTTTGGCGCCCAGCTTAGCGCCCAAGGCGCTGCCCACCCGGCCGGTGCCGAGCACCGCGATTCGTGTCATTGTTCTGGCCCTTCCCTGTGTGGTGACTAGTTTGCGGACAGCGCGTCGAGTACGGCGGGGTGCAGGCCCGGCGGGGCCACGACCACGTCGGCGCTGTCGGCCTGCCACGGCTCCCCCAGGGAGTCGGTCGCGACCGCACCGGCCTCCGTGGCGAGCAGGACGCCGGGAGCCAGGGCGGGCAGGTCCGGGCCGAACCGCCAGTAGACGTCGAAATGCCCCGCGGCGACGGCCAGCAGCGGAAACGTGCTGGGCACCGTCTGACGCACGAGCAGCGCGCGCCCGAACATGACGTCGATGGACCCGGCCGTCCGGCGATTGAGCTCCGGGCCGCCGCCGGCCTGACTTGTCGTGGCGATCGCCGCGGAAAGCTCGACTTTGGCCGAGACTGTCAACGGCGTGCCGTTGAGGCTGGCGCCGCCCCCGCGGACAGCGGTGTAGGTGAGCTCGCCGATCGGCTGGTACACGACGGCGGCAACCGGGACGTTGTCGCGTACCAACGTGATGTTTATGGCCCATTCGGGCAGGCCGTGCAGGAAGTTCACGGCGCCTTCGACGCCGTCCACGACCCACCACTCGTCCGCCATGTGCTGGCGAGTGCGGTGCGCTTCGGGGTTGTCGTCGAGCCAGTGGGCCGCCGGACGCAGCACGGTCAGGGCCTCGCGCATGCCTTCGGCGCCGGCCTTCTCGACTCGCTGGTTGCCGGCGTACAGGTCATTCCGGCTGGCCGGCCGGGCGAAGGGGGAGAAGATCTCCCGGACGCGCCGGCCGGCCTGCTGCGCGACGTCGACGAGTTGGGGAAGCAGAGCCAGGTCTTCGGCAGTCACGGTGTCCATCGGATTTCCCTCGGTGGAAACGGATTGGTGATGACCATGCAACCCCGAGTGGAGAAGTGCGTCAAATGCACAGTAATCAAGCAACGATTTACCGGCACGCAATTGCCGTGAGTGGACCTGGCTTCGAACTGTTTACCGGCCGGGGTCCGCGTCGTCCAAGAAGTGCCGCACCGCGAGCACGCGTCGGTTGGCGCTGTCGGTCGGCGGGAGGCCGAGCTTGGCGAAGATCCGGTTGATGTACTTGTTGACCGCGCCTTCGGTGACGACGATTTCGCCGTCGATCGCGGAGTTGGATAGCCCACGAGCCATGAGCCCGAGGACGTCCCGCTCGCGCGGCGTCAGCCCGGCGAGCCGCTCCGTGCTGGCCAGGCGGCTCACCAACGAGGTAGTCACCTGCGGGTCGAGCTCGATGCCGCCGGTCGCGACGGTCCGCAGGGCGGTGCGGAACTCGATCGCGTCGTAGTGGTCGACGGCGGCCAGCACCGTGCAGTCAGCTCGGTCAGCAGCCGGATGAGCCCCTCTCACAACAACAGGTCCTCGGCGATCACGACGCGCATGGCAACTCCAGGTGCAGCACGGTAGGCCCGCCGTCCGAGCTGACGAGCGTCAGGCTGCCGTCGAGCGCCGCCGCAGGCCGGGAAGTCCGTCGCCGCGCATTTCGTCGGCGCCGCCGCGGCCGTCAGCTCGGACGTCGACGCGAATGTGCTCGCCGTCGACGCGCAAGTCCCTCCGCGACCACGAAGTACACAGTGGACTTCAGGGCTGCCGGCAACCGTTGCGGCACATCGACAGTGACCACGACGGTCGGCCCTGCCAGCTCGGCCAGTGACTCGATGGCGCGGGCCAGCCCCCGATCGGCCAGGATCGGCGGGTAGACACCGCGGACGGGATCCCACAGCTCCTGGAGCGCCACGCCGATGTCGGCACGTGCCTGCCCCAGCAGCCTGCGATTGTCGTCCGGCAGCCGGCCGACCTTCAACTCCAACAGGCCGAGCAGCATGCCGACCGACACGAGCCTGGCCTGTGCACCGTCGTGCAGATCCCGCTCGATCCGGCGCAGCTCGGCGGCCTGTACCTCGAGCGCGCCGGTTCGGGACGCGGTCAGCACGGCGATCCGCCGGTTCAGCCGGCTCGTGCCCGACCCCGCCAGCAGCATCCGGCTCGCGCGCAGGTGCCCGCGTGGCATTCCGTGGCCGCACCCGGCGGCGACCAACACGAGGAACAGGCCGCCCAGCACCCCGCCGAAGGAACTGCGGACGCCGGTGACCGGCACGAACACCAGACTCGGCGAATCCTGGGGCAGCAGCCACGACCACAGCGGCGTGCTGATCGCGATCGCCGCGATCAGCCACATCGCTGCGGTCGCGTCGTGGCTGTGCGCGGCGGCAAGGTCGTGCAGACGTTCACCATGCCCGAGCAGCCTGGCGGTATCGAGACGATCGGCGACACCGTGGCCATGGTCGATGTGCGCGACGCGACGTTGACGGCCTACGACGCCGACAAGCTCACGCAGCTCGGCTCCGTGCCGGCCGGCAACGGCCCCACCCACATCGTCGCCGACAACGAGGGCCGTTTTGTTGTCGTGGACACGCGGGGCAACGCGCTGCTGGCCTTCAAGGATCTCAAGCCGGCTGGCTCGCTTTTGTTGCCTGGCACCCCGTATGGCGCGGCTTTCGACCGGGCCCGTGACCGGATGTGGGTCACGCTGACCGGCGCCAACGAGGTGGTCGGCGTCGACCTGGCCGGCGCGCAGTTGAAGATCGCGGCCCGGTTTCCGACGGTCCGCCAGCCCAACACGGTCGCGGTGGACAGCGGCACCGGCCGGGTTTTCGTCGCTGGGGCCGCTGACGGTGTCGTGGAGATCATCGATCCGTGACAACCGCTCGCATGGGCGTGCTGGATGGCCGCGGCCGAGTCGTGGTCGGTCAACGACGTGGTGTCCTGGGCCGGTTTCCGGACCTACGGCTGGACGGGCGCGGTCGAGTTGCGTACCACCAGTTCGGTGGCGAGTTCGATGTGATGGGACTCGATTTTCTCGCCGTCGGCCAGGCGAAGCGCGGTCCGCAGGGCGACGCCGCCCATCTCCCGCAGCGGCTGTCGTACGGTGGTCAGCGGCGGTGAGGCCATCCGGGCGAGGAGCGTGTCGTCGAAGCCGACCACGCTCAGGTCTTCCGGAATGCGCAGGCCGCGGGTACGGGCGGTCTCGATTACGCCCAGCGCGATCTCGTCATTGCCGGCGAAGATCGCCGTCGGTGGCTCTGTGAGGTCCAGCAGCGCCTCGGTGCCGAGCAGACCGGTCTGGTAGGTGAATTCTCCCGGCCGGACGTAGGAGCGGGGCACCGGTGTCTTTTCCGCCTCCATGGCGGCCCGGTAGCCGTGCATGCGTGCCTGATTGCAGACGGCGCTCGCCGGCCCGCCAAGGTAGGCGACGCGGCGGTGGCCGAGGGACAGCAGGTGTCGAGTCGCGGCCAGGCCGCCGGCGAAGTTGGTCGACCCGACACTGTGGACGTCGCTGTGCGGCAGGTGCAGCGGGTCGAGAACGACCAACGGCAGCCCGGCCCGGGTCAAGGCGTCCAGGTGCGCGGCGGTGTACACGCTGGTGACCGCGATGACGGCGCGGCGGCCCGCGGCGACCAGGTCCCTGGCCCAGTGCGGGGCGCGGTCCGGCTTGCTGATCACGACCGAGACTGCATGCTCGGCGGCGGCGTCGACGATGCCGTCCAGGGCCTCGGCCGTGTATGACCTGAGGTCGCCGGCGAACTGCACCTCGATGGTCGGGCGCGCGCCGGCCTCGGTGCGGCGGAGCGCGGGCGCGACGTAGTCGTGCTGGTGTAGCAGTTCCTGCACCCGCGAGCGGGTCTGTGGCGCGACGTCGCTGCGTCCGTTGACCACTTTGGACACGGTCGCGACGGAGACCCCCGCCAGACGCGCGACGGTCGCCAACGTCGTACGGTTAGCGTTGACCGGCATCGGCCTCATCCTGCCGCACGTCCACCGGCGTGGTCAGCCGCCGGTCATGGCCCACCACGCGGGTGACACCGGTCAGCCGTACGGTGATCCGGCAGGGGAGTTCGGTCGACGAGGTGCCGACGAGCACCTCGATTTCCCCGGGCTCGACGATGCGCCGCAGATCCCGACCGGTGAATGCGGTCCGGTCGGCGTGCACGGTGAACCGGACCCGTGCGCTCGCGCCCGGCTCGAGTCGGACCTTGGCGAAACCGGCCAACTGTCGGACCGGTCGGGTCACCTGGGCGAGGATGTCGTGCAGGTACAGCTGGACGACCTCGTGGCCGGGCCGGCCGCCGGTGTTGCGCACCCGTACCGACACGGCGAACTCGCCGTCGGTGGCGATCTCGGTCGCGCTCGCGCGGAGGTCGTCGACCTCGAAGGCGGTGTACGACCTGCCGTACCCGAAGGGGAACAGCGGCGTCGGGTCGATGCTGCTGATGCCGTGGGTGTTCGCACCGAGTGGTGGCTGCAGGTACGTGCCCGGCTGACCGCCCGGCCGGCGGGGAACCTGAACCGGCAGCTTGCCCGCGGGCTGGACCCGGCCGGACAGCACACCGGCGATCGCCGCCGCGCCTTCCTGGCCGGGCATGAACGCCTGCACCAGACCGGCGGCGCGCGGCTGCACGTCGCCAAGAGCGTACGGACGACCGGAGACCACCACCACGACCACCGGTGTCCCGGTGGCGAAGAGCTCCGCGAGCAGATCTGCCTGCACGCCCGGCAACCGCAGATCCTCGGCGTCGCAACCTTCGCCGGAGGTGCCGTTGCCGAACATGCCAGCACGATCGCCCACCACGGCGACGCACAGGTCTGCCTCGCGGGCCGCGGCCGTCGCCGCCGCGAAGCCGGACCGGTCCTCGTCACGCACGTCGCATCCCGGCTCGTGGACGAGCACGGTGTCCGGCAGTTCGGCGCGCAGTGCGTCCACGACGGTCGGCACCGTCACGCCGAGGGCCATGCCGGGATGGCGGGGCATGACGTGGTTGGGAAAGGCGTAACAGCCCATCAGAGTGCGCGAGTCCGCGGCGCACGGCCCGACCACCGCTACTCGGCGCGGCGCGGGACGACCGGCGTCGAGCAGCGGCAGTGCGCTGCCCGCATCGAGCAGCACGACGGACTGCTCGGCCAGTTCCAGAGCCAGCGCCCGGTTGGCCGGTGAGTCCAGATCGACTTCGGCCGCGGCGGCGACCGACGCCTCGGGTGTCCAGTCGGGATCGAGCAGTCCACACTGAATCTTCTGGGTGAGGAGCCTGCGCGCCGCCTGGTCCACTGTGGACTCGGGTAGCTCGCCTCGGTGGACCCGTTGCGTGAGATGTTGGCCGAAGCCGAGCGTGTCGGGCAGCTCCACGTCGATGCCGGCGCTGAGCGCCTGCACGCCGGCCTGATCGGTGTCGGCCGCCACCCCATGCATGGTGGCGAGGAACGCGACCGCCCCGTAGTCGGAGACCACTGTGCCGGCGAACCCCCAGTCGTCGCGCAGCAGGTCGCTGAGCAACCACGAGTCGACGCCGGCCGGAACACCGTCCACATCGGAGTACGCGTTCATCACCGAACGAGCCCCGCCCACCGCGATCGCCGTCTCGAACGGCGGCAGGATGATGTCCATCAGCTCGCGACGACCGATCGGCGCCGGTGCGTGGTTTCGGGCGGCCCGCGATGCGGAGTACCCGGCGAAGTGCTTGACAGTGGCGATGACACCGGCGCCTTCCAGGCCGCGGACGTAGGCGGCACCGAGCATCGCGACCAGGCAGGGGTCCTCGCCCATGGTCTCCTCGACCCGGCCCCACCGGTAGTCTCGGACCACGTCGAGGACCGGGGCGAGCCCCTGGTGCACGCCGACCGCCCGCATGTCCCGCCCGATCGCGGCGCCCATCCGCCGCACCAGGTCCGGGTCGAAGGTCGCGGCCCAGGCGATGGCCGCGGGATAGACCGTGGCGCCGTATGCGGTGAACCCGGTCAGGCACTCCTCATGGACCAGCGCCGGGATGCCGAGTCGTGAGCCTCTCAGAACCGTGTGCTGCGAAGCGACCAGTTCGGCGGCGCCCTCCGCCACGGTCACCGGCCGGCTGCCGTACACCCGGGTCAGGTGGCCCAGCCCGTGCCGGCTGGCCTCCGCGAGCGGCACGCTCCCGGGTTGCGCGAACGCGTCCTGCATGGGCGCCACCTGTGGGCTCTCGGCCGGCTCGGCCATGTGGTTGCCGACCCAGCGGCTGCCGAGTTGCCCGACTTTCTCCGCCGGCGTCATCTCGGCCAGGAGGGCGTCGACCCGTTCCGGCACGGGCAGCGTCGGGTCCTGCCAGCGCCGCCTGACCCGGTCCGCCGACGGCGACCGATCGTCCGTCGTCATCGCGTCCTCCTCCATTCCGAAGCGATTCTTTTCGAAATGTTTCGATCTCGGCCAGCATACGTAGGACACGTTATTACAGCAACAGCCGCGGTCGGCCCTTGACATGAACCGGCGCGAATTCTAGCTTCGGTAGGCCTACTGCTTTCGAAAGTTTTCGAAGGCGGCTCGGGGAGCCGCGAGTCTCGGGAACGGAGAACTCAGCGTGGAAACTCCACTCTCTCGTCGTACCGTCCTGGGCCTCGCGCTCGGCGTGCCGGTCTCGATGGCCCTCGCCGCCTGTGGCACTGCCGGCCCCGGCACCGGCGGCGCCACGTACTGGTACCTGAACGGGCAGCCCCAGGAAGGCGTCCGGACCGGTGCCGTCGACCGGTTCAACAAGGCCAACCCCGACAGCCAGATCACCCCGACCACCTTCCAGAACGACGCCTACAAGACGAAGATCAAGACCGCCATCGGCGCCGGACAGGCCCCCACCGTCATCTGGGGGTGGGGCGGCGGGACGCTGCGCACCTACGTCAAGGCCGGCCAGGTCGAGGACCTCACCTCGTGGTTCGACCAGAACGCCGCTGTGAAGGACCGGCTGTTCCCGACCGCGTTCGACGCCGCGACCGTCGACGGCAGGATTTACGCGATGCCGTGCGAGGCCGTGCAGCCGATCGTCCTGTACTACAACAAGAAGGTCTTCGCGGCCGTCGGCGCGCAACCGCCGCAGAGCTGGGGCGACATCATGGCCCTGGTGCCCAAGTTCAACGCCAAGGGCATCGCGCCGTTCGCCCTCGGCGGCCAGTCCCGGTGGACGAACATGATGTGGCTGGAGTTCCTGTTCGATCGCCTCGGCGGCCCCGAGGTGTTCCAGGCCATTCTCGCCGGCGAGAAGAACGCCTGGTCCAACCCGGTCGCCATCGCCGCGCTGACCAGGGTGCAGGACCTGGTCAAGGCCGACGGGTTCATCAAGGGCTTCTCCTCGATCACCGCGGACTCCAACGCCGACCAGGCACTGCTGTACACCGGCCGGGCCGCCATGATGCTGCACGGCGCGTGGTCCTACGGCATCCAGCAGGCCAACGGCGGCGACTTCGTCCCGAGCGGCGGGCTCGGCTTCATGAACTTCCCACCGATCGAGGGCGGCAAGGGCGACCCGAGCGACACCGTGGGCAACCCGGCGCAGTACCTGTCCATCTCCTCGAAGGCCACCGCCGAGCAGAAGACGGTCGCCAAGAAGTTCTTCGCCACGGGCGTCCTCGACGACGAGGAGGTGAAGCAGTGGATCGGCACCGGCGGGGTCCCGGTGCTGAAGGGCACACAGAAGCTGCTGGCCGCCGACAAGAACGCCGAATTCCTCGGCTTCACCTACGACATCGCCAGCAAAGCCAAGAACTTCGCCCAGTCCTGGGACCAGGCGCTCAGCCCGACCGCGGCCGAGCCGCTGTTGGACAACATCGCGAAGCTGTTCCAGCTGTCCATCTCGCCGCAGCAGTTCGCCGACAACCTCAACGCGGTCATCGGCCAGTGACCACGTCCACCGGTCACCGGCAGCGGCGCGGCCAAGGCGGCAACCTGGTGTGGTTGGCCGCGCCGGCGCTGGTGTTCTTCGTCGGCTTCGCCGTCATCCCCGTCGTCGGCGTGTTCGCGCTGAGCTTCACGACCTGGGACGGAATCGGCGAGATCCAGTTCTCCGGACTGACCAGTTGGCGTGCCGTGCTCACCGACCCCGGGCTGCCGCACGCCATCTGGGTCACGTTCCTCGTGATGGTCGCGTCCTGGGCGGTCCAGACCCCGCTGAGCATCCTGCTCGGCACGTTCCTGGCCGGCCCGCAGCGCTACCGCGCGATGCTGTCGGTGGTGTACTTCATCCCGCTGCTGCTGAGCTCCGCGGCGATCGCGATCGCGTACAAGGCGTTGCTGGACCCGAACTTCGGGCTCGGCGCCGGGCTGGGCATCGCGTTTCTCAGCCAGGACTGGCTGGGCCGCCCAGGGCTCGCGTTCGGCCTCGTCATCTTCGTCGTCTCCTGGCAGTTCATCCCGTTCCACTCGTTGATCTACCAGGGCGGTGTCCGGCAGATTCCGCGGTCCATGTACGAAGCCGCGCAACTGGACGGCGCCGGGCGGGTCCGCCAGTTCTTCAGCGTCACGCTGCCCCAGCTGAAACACACTGTCATCACCTCGTCGACGCTCATGGTGGTCGGGTCGCTGACGTTCTTCGACCTCATCTTCGTGTTGACCGAGGGCGGTCCGGGGGATGCCACCCGGGTGCTCGCGCTGGACATGTACAAACGGGGTTTCCAGGCCAACCTGATGGGGCCGGCCAGCGTCATCGCCGTCACCCTCGTCCTGGTGGGCCTCGTTCTCGCCCTGCTGCTGCGCCGGCTCGGCGGCCGCGACGCCGGTGAGAGCCAGTTGGAGGGCGTCTGACATGAGCGCCACGCTGACCAAGCCACGGCATCAGGCGGATTCCCGCCGAGTGCGGCAACGCGGCACCGGCCCGGCCCATCGGCGCAATTGGCTCGGTGGCCTGGCCGGTTGGCTGTGGCTGGCCGTCGTCGTCGTGCCCGTCTACTGGGTTCTGATCACCAGTTTCAAGGCCCAGAGCGGCTACTACTCGAGCAACCCGATGGTCCCGCCGAGCAAGCCCACGCTGGACAACTACCTGTTCGTCATCCAGTCCGACTTCGTCACGTACTTCGTCAACAGTGTCGTGGTCACGGCCGGCGCGGTGGTGCCGGCCGTGACGTTCTCGTTCATGGCGGCCTACGCCATCGTGCGGGGCTGGCCCAGCCGGTTCCTGCGCATGGTGAACGGCCTGTTCCTGATGGGCCTCGCCATCCCGCTGCAGGCAACGGTCATCCCCATCTATCTGATCATCATCAGGCTGCGTCTCTACGACAGCCTGCTGGCGCTGATACTCCCGTCGATCGCGTTCGCCATCCCGCTGTCCGTGCTGGTGCTGGCCAACTTCATCCGTGACGTGCCCAAGGAACTGTTCGAGTCCATGCGAATCGACGGCGCCACCGAGTGGATGACGTTGTGGCGGCTGGCGGCGCCGCTCACCCGGCCGGCCATCGTGACCGTGACGATCTACAACGCGCTGACCATCTGGAACGGATTCCTGCTGCCGCTGATCCTCACCCAGAGCCCCACCCGGCGGACCCTGCCGCTGGCACTGTGGACCTTCCAGGGCCAGTTCAGCGTCAACGTCCCCGCCGTCGTCGCCGCCATCGTCCTCACCACGCTGCCCATACTGGCCCTGTACGTGTTCGGCCGCCGCCAACTGCTCGGCGGCCTCGCCGCCGGCTTCAGCCGGTGACTCGCCGGCGTCCCGGACCGGAGCCGAATGGTGGTGGAAACGCCGAACGGGTGGTCGATCTGGGCCGATTGCCGCCGTGAAGGTGTCAGGTCGCTAACGGCCGGACCCATTCCGGCGGGCGAGCCGCGGTATTCGACCGTAGCGTCATGCACCATGACGAACCCACAGGATCCGTATCCGGGACAACAACCCGGCCAGTTCGGCTCGTATCAGCCGAACCAGAACCCGATGGCCGCACCGCCGCTGAGCCAGAGCGAGCTGGGCGGCCCCCAGAACCTGCCGGCGCCGCAGCCGGTGCAGATCTCGTTCTGGATCTGGGTGGCCACCGCCGTGCTCGGCGTCATCGGCGCCGTGGTCGGATTCACCCAGCGCGATGCCGCCATCGCCGCGCTGCGCGGCTCCGCGAGCGTACGCGGCCTGACCGAGGCGCAGATCCAGGCCGCTGCCACGGTCGGTGTCGTCGTCGCCGCCGTCTTCGCGATCGTCTTCGCCGGCTTGTACGTGCTGTTCGCATTCAAGGCGCGGGCCGGGCGCAACTGGGCCCGCATCGTGCTGACGGTGCTGACCGTGCTCGATGTGCTGTCGCTGGCCACCGGGTTCTCGGTGCTCGCCGGCATCTCCGCGCTCGCCGCCGTCGTCGCCCTGGTGCTGCTCTACCTGCCCGCGTCGAGCCAGTTCTACGCCGCGTCGAAGCGGGTCCGGTAAGCACATTCGGTCGACCGTGAGGGGAGTGGCCGTGATCGAGGCAGTGCAACTCACCAAAAAGTAGAAACGGCGTTCGGGCTGCTCTACCCTGCCCGCGTCGAGCCAGTCCTACGCGCGTCGAAGCGGGTCCGGTAAGCACATTTCGGTCGACCGTGAGGGGAGTGGCCCGTGATCGAGGCAGTGCAACTCACCAAGCGCTACGGGCAGACGCTGGCCGTGGACAACCTGTCGTTCACCGTGCAACCCGGCCGGGTCACCGGGTTCCTCGGGCCGAACGGCGCGGGCAAGTCGACGACGATGAGGATGATCCTCGGCCTGGACAATCCGACCGCTGGCAGCGTGCGCATCGACGGCAGGACGTACCGGGAGCTCGACCGTCCACTACGGACGGTCGGCGCCCTGATGGACGCGAAGTGGTTGCACCCCAACAGGTCCGCCTATTCCCATCTGCTGTGGCTGGCCAGGTCCAACCGGCTGCCCGCGCGTCGGGTGAACGAGGTGCTGGACCTGGTCGGCCTGACCGCGGTCGCCAAGCGGCGGGCCGGCGGGTTCTCGCTGGGCATGTCGCAACGGCTGGGCATCGCGGCGGCGCTGCTGGGCGATCCCGGTGTGCTGCTGTTCGACGAGCCGGTGAACGGCCTTGACCCGGAGGGCATCGTCTGGATCCGCCGGTTCATGCAGAGCCTGGCCGCCGAGGGCCGCACGGTGCTGGTCTCCAGCCACCTGTTGTCCGAGATGGCGCTGACGGCGGAGGACCTCGTCGTGATCGGCCGCGGCAGGCTGATCTCACAGGGCAGCGCCGCCGAGTTCATCGAGCGGTCGTCGACCTCGACGGTGTTCGTCCGCAGCCCGCAGCTGGCCAAGCTGGAGGCCGCCTTGGTGGACAAGGGATTCCCGGTGGTGACCGAGGGGGAGGGGCTCCAGGTCAGCGGCGCGAGAACCGAGGTGATCGGTGACGTGGCCGCCGCCATCGGCGCCGTGGTGCACGAGCTGAGCCCGCAGCGCGGCTCGCTGGAACAGGCGTTCATGCGGCTGACCGAGGACTCGGTCGAGTACCACACCGGGCTCGGCGACGCCGTTGTGCCGGAAGGGAAGTGAACCGATGGCTCTGCTGGACGTCGAACGCATCAAGCTGTTCTCCACCCGCGCGCCGTGGTGGTGCATGGTGCTGGCCGCCGCGCTGACGGTCGGCTTCACGGTCCTGTTGGTGGCCAACGCGGGGACCACGTTCCCGCTCGCCGTGAGCACCACGCAGTTCGCCTACAACTTCGGCCTGATGGTCGTGATGGTGATGGCCGCGCTGGCGATCACCACCGAATACCGCTTCGGCACCATCAAGTCCACCTTCCAGGCGGTGCCCAACCGGACCGCCGTGCTGGTGTCCAAGACCGTTGTCGTCGCGCTGCTGGCCGGCGTCGTCGGCGAGATCATCGCTTTCGCCTGCTGGGGCGTGGCGCGGCTGATGAAGCCGGACGCCGACCTGGCGATCCGGACCGCGTCGGACTGGCGCAACGTCGCGGGCGTCGGGCCCGTCTACTTCGGCGGCGCGATTCTCGCCCTTGGCGTCGGCATGCTGATCCGGCAGACCGCCGGCGCGGTGTCGATCATCCTGGTCTGGTCGCTGCTGGCCGAGAGTCTCGTCGGGCTCGTTCCGACGATCGGCGTCAAGATCCAGGCCTGGCTGCCGTTCAACGTCGCCGGGCACTTCGTCAACGGGGACGAGCCGGCGACGGGCGGCGTGCAGGGACGCGGCGCAGGCATCGACTTCGCGATGAGCCCGTGGGTGTCCCTGCTCTACTTCATGGGCGTTGCGGTGGCCCTGCTCGTCATCGGCATAGTGGTGGTGAACAAGAGGGACGCGTGACGTGAGGATCTCGACGACCCTCTCGCGGTCGGTCATGCGCAATGGCCGCCAATTCTTTGACAAGAACCGTCGGATTCTGTGAATTGTTGGGAGGAGCTGTTATGTCTGGTGTGCATTTATCGTGCCGACGCGTAATTGCCGGCCTCGCCACGGTTTTCCTGTTCGGGGTGTTCGCCCTGGTGGCACCGGCCGCGCACGCGGTCACCACGACGGCCTGTGGGGCCGGGTTCCAGATCGGTGCGCCCGGAGAGATCAGGATGGGATCCAGCTGCGCCGGCTTCGTCGACAACGGTGGGCCATACGTGTTCACCATCGCCCGACTGACTGTTCTGGTGCCCAACCCCCTCGGCCTTCCGGAGTTCCGCACCTACGACCATGCCGTGGCGACGTGCGGCGGTTACGACTACTACGGCGGTGACGGTGAGCTTGCCGCTCTGCAGTGCCTGAACGTCCAGCACTGACGGTACGTCGCAGCGACCGGGCGCGCCCTGGGGAATGACATGTCGCGCCCGGCCTCGCGCTCTCAGCATGGTGACCGACACCTTTCATTCTGGACCTGTGACGCTCCCGTAGAGTCTCGCCTCTCCTGACATGTCGATCGTGCTTGACCGGGACGTTCTTGGTTGTCTCACTGTGACGTCACCATGATCGGTCTCAAGTACAAGGGCTGGTTCGGCGACGTGACGCTGGGCGGCGTGCAGTTCGGCTTCGAGATCGCCGCGACCGGCCAGGCGCTGGACTTCACCTCCAACAGCTTCTCCGTGTTGCCCTCGTGACGGTGTCGCCTTCCTGACCGGGGGTCGGCGGGGCATCCCGGCTCCCCGTCGGTGTTTCGATTGGATTTCGGATACTTGACGGGCTGGCTCTGACTGCGTAGACATGACTGCGCAGTCAGAGCCCTGAACTGCACAGACAGCAGTCGAGCCCGGTAGGAGATGTCATGGCCCGGAACGCGGACAGCCCCGCGCTCCCGCGCAGCGTGGACGTGGCGCGGCTGGCCGAGGTGTCGCAGAAGACGGTGTCTCGGGTCTTCAACAACGAGCCGTACGTCTCCGAGGAGGTGCGCCGCCGCGTCCTCGCCGCCGCCGACCAGCTCGGCTACCGGCTGAACAACGCGGCCCGGGTGCTGGCCTCCGGCCGGTCGCGCTCCATCGGCGTGGTGACCCTGGGGACCGCCCTGTACGGTCCCACCTCCCTGCTGATCGGCATCGAGCGCGCGGTCCGCGACGTCGGATACACGCTGCGCGTGGCCACCACGGTCGAGGGCGACACCGGGGGTGTCGCCGGCGCTGTGGAGTCGCTGCTGGACCAGGGCGTGGATGGCGTCATCATCTCCGAGCCGATCGACGACGGCGCCGGTCCCGTGCAGATCGGCGTGCCGGTGCTCGTGCTCGGCGCTCCGCCGGCGTTCGCCGGCCCGCACGTGGTCGCCACCGGCGTCCGGTCCGATCTGCTGGCGCGGGTGGCCACTGAGCACCTGCTCGACCTCGGCCACCGGACCGTCCATCACGTCGCCGGGCCGCAGCGGTGGTTCTCGGCCCGTGACCGGCTGGACGGTTGGCGGACCGCGCTGCGGGCCCGCGGCTGTCCGGAGCCGACGGTCGTGGAAGGCGACTGGTCGGCCGCGTCCGGCTACCTCGCCGGCCGGCAGCTGGCCACCGACGACACCGTCACCGCGGTGTTCGCCGCCAACGACGACATGGCCATCGGCCTGATCCGCGGGCTGATGGAAGCCGGCCTGCGCGTCCCCGAGGACGTCAGCGTGGTCGGCTTCGACGACATCCCGCTGGCCGGCTACGTGACGCCGCCGCTGACCACCGCGCGACAGCCGTTCGACGTCGTCGCCCGAGAGGGCCTCACATAGATGGTGCGGGCGATCGAGCAGCCCGACGCCCCCGTTGTCCCCGCGGCCGAGCCGCCGGTCGAGTTGGTCGTCCGGCGATCGACCGCGCCGCCGCGTGACCGCGGCGCCGCCACCCGAACCGAATAGCCCGACAAGCCGGCCGAGGACTTCGGGGCGCACCGGCTTTCTCCCTCGTCGCACGCCGCCGCCCGGTGTGTCGATCACACCTGCCCACCGACTGGAGATCCGCCATGTCCCAGTTCTCCCTGAGCCGTCGCTCCTTCCTCGCCGCCGCCGGTGCCGTGTCGCTGGGCACAGCGCTGGCCGCCTGCGGCGGTGACGGCGGCGGGTCCACCTCCGCCCAGGCCGTCGGCCAGTCCGATGTGGACAAGGCGATGGCCACGCCGACCGAGCTGACGTTCTGGACCTGGGTGCCCGACATCGACCAGGAAGTCGCGCTGTTCCGGAAGAAGTACCCGGCGATCAAGGTCAACGTGGTCAACGCCGGCCAGGGCACGCCGCAGTACACCAAGCTGCGGACGGCGTTGCAGGCCGGCACCGGCGCCCCGGACCTGGTGCAGATCGAGTACCAGTACATCCCGACCTTCACCATCACCGACAGCCTGCTCGACCTGCAGCCCTACGGCGCGTCGGCGCTCAAGAGCAGATTCGTGGACTGGACCTGGGGCCAGGTCACCGGGGCCGGCGGCGAGATCTGGGCCATGCCGCAGGACACCGGCCCGATGGGTCTGCTGTACCGGCAGGACATCTTCGACCAGCACGGGATCGCGGTGCCCAAGACGTGGGACGAGTTCGCCGACGCCGCGCACAAGCTGCACGCCGCCGACCCGAACGTCTACCTGACCAACATGGCCGCGAACCAGGCCGCGGCCTGGCACGGGCTGCTCTGGCAGGCCGGCGCCAAACCGTACGTCAGCTCGGGCAAGAGCGACATCGCCATTAGTGTTAGCGATAACATAGGCAAGAAGCTGGCGGCGTACTGGGGCGGGCTGGCCAAGGACGGCGTGATCGGCACCGAACCGGACTTCACCGACGCCTGGTACGGCGCGCTCAACAACGGCAAGTACGCCACCTGGATCACGGCCGCCTGGGGGCCCGTGTTCCTGTCCGGCTCGGCCAAGGCCACGGCCGGCAAGTGGCGCGCGGCCCCGCTGCCGCAGTGGGACTCCGGATCCCAGCACTCGGGCAACTGGGGCGGCTCCACCACGGCCGTGATCAAGACGTCCAAGAACCCGATCGCCGCGGCGACGTTCGCGCAGTTCCTCAACACCGACCCCGAGACCACGAAGCTGTTCGCCACCAAGCAGTTCCTCTTCCCGTCGTCCAAGGCGCTGCTGACCGACCCGTCGTTCGCCGGCGACAAGCCCGACTTCTACGGCGGCCAGCCGGTCAACCAGGTCTTCGCCGGCATCGGCGACACCATCGACCCGTCCTTCCAGTGGCCGCCGTTCCTGGACCAGGTGGTCACCGACTGGACCGAGACGGTCGGCAAGTCGTTGGCAGACAAGACCGACAGCGTCGCCGCGCTGGACCAGTGGCAGTCCCGGATCACGGCGTTCGCCAAGAACCAGGGCTTCACCGTCGGGGGACGGTGAGCGATGAGTGTCGTCTCCGCCGGACCGCGCCGGGCGGGCCTGCTGTTCGTCACCCCGTTCATGGTGCTGTTCCTGCTGCTCTTCCTGACCCCGCTCGGCTACGCCGCGTACCTCAGCCTGTTCCAGCACAAGCTGATCGGCGGCACGACGTTCGTAGGCCTGGACAACTACGCGAAGGCCGTCACCGATCCGCAGTTCCTGCGTGGAGTCCTGCGCGTGGCCACGTTCTTCGTCATCCAGGTGCCGCTGATGCTGGTGCTGGCGCTGCTGTTCGCGCTGGCGCTGGACTCCGGCCTGATGCGGCTGGCGCGCGTGGTCCGGCTGGGCATCTTCGTCCCGTACGCGGTGCCGAGCGTGGTGGCCGCGCTGATGTGGGGCTATCTCTACGGTCCCGACTACGGCCCGTTCGCCCAGCTGGGACGGCTCCTGCACGTGCCGGTGCCACGTTTCCTCAGTGAAACCTGGATGTTGGGCAGCCTGTCCAACGTCGTCAGCTGGGAGTTCGTCGGCTACAACATGATCATCCTGTACGCCGCGCTGCGCAGCGTCTCCCCGGAGCTGTACGAGGCGGCCGCGGTCGACGGGGCCGGGGCCTGGCGCATCGCCTGGTCGATCAAGCTGCCCGCGCTGCGCCCGGCGCTGGTGCTGACCCTGCTGTTCTCGGTGATCGGCAGCTTCCAGCTGTTCAACGAGCCGAAGCTGTTGCAGCCGCTGGCCCCGGACGTGATCGACAGCGGCTTCACGGCCAATCTCTACGCCTACTCGCTCGCCTTCACCGGCCAGCAGGTCAACTACGCGGCCACCGTGTCGTTCCTGCTGGGCCTGGTGATCGTGGCGGTGTCGTACGGCTTCCTGTTCGCCTCGAACCGCCGGAGGGCAGTGTGACCGTCACGATCCCGGCCGCGACGGCCGCCCCGGTCGCCGGCCCGCCGGCGCCGGTCCGCAGGCGGCGGCCCCGGCGCAGCACCCCGCTGACCATCGCCATGTTCGCGGCGCTGGCCTACTTCCTGCTGCCGCTGTTCTGGCTGCTCGTCTCGTCGACCAAGAACACCCAGGACCTGTTCACCACCTTCGGGCTCTGGTTCTCGCATTCGCCGCAGCTGCTGGCCAACATCGAGGCGGCGGTGACCTACGACGGCGGCGTGTTCGTGCGCTGGCTGCTCAACACGCTGCTGTACGCGGTGGTGAGCGCGGTCGGGGCGGCGCTGCTGGCCGCCGCGGCGGGCTACGGCTTCGCCAAGTTCCGGTTCCGCGGCAGCACCGCCTGGTTCAATCTGGTCATCGGCGCGGTGATGGTGCCGACCACGGCGCTGGCCATCCCGACCTACCTGCTGTTCGCACAGGTGGGCCTGGTCAACACGGCGTGGGCGGTCATCCTGCCCTCGCTGGTCAACCCGTTCGGCCTGTTCCTGATGAGGGTCTACGCCCAGGACGCGGTGCCCGACCAGGTGATCGAGGCGGCCCGCATCGACGGCGCGGGCGAGCTGCGGATCTTCGCCGGGATCGCGCTGCGCATGCTGGCCCCGGGCCTGGTCACGGTGGTGCTGTTCACGCTCGTCGCGACGTGGAACAACTACTTCCTGCCGTTGATCATGCTCAACGACCCGAAGCTGTACCCCGTGACGGTCGGGCTCGCCTCCTGGGCCGCCCAGGCCCAGAACGGCGGCGCCGGCGCCAGCAGCGAGATGCTGCCGCTGGTGGTCACCGGGTCCCTGCTCTCGATCGTGCCCCTCGTCATCGCTTTCCTGTTGCTGCAACGGTATTGGCAGAGCGGCCTGGCCGCCGGCAGCGTCAAGCAGTGACCCGTCCACTGGGAGGTTCGTCCATGGCGGTTCTGCCCGCCCGCGTGCTGTTCGGCGCCGCGTACTACCACGAGTACCAGCCGACCGACCGGATCAAGACCGACCTGGACCTGATGGTCGAGGCGCGGTTCACCGTGATCCGGGTCGGCGAGTCGGTCTGGTCGACGTGGGAGCCGGAGAACGGCCGGTTCGACCTGGACTGGCTCCAGCCGGTGCTGGACGGGGCGCACGAGCGCGGGCTGGCGGTCGTGCTGGGCACGCCGACCTACGCCGTGCCGCCGTGGCTGGCCCGCCAGTACCCGGAGATCGCGGGCGAGCGGGCCACCGGCAGGCGCATCGGCTGGGGCGCGCGCCAGGAGGTGGACTTCACCCATCCCGCGTTCCGCTTCCACGCCGAGCGGGTCATCCGGCGGATCGTCGGCCGCTACGCCGGGCACCCGGCGGTGATCGGGTTCCAGGTGGACAACGAGCCGGGCCTGGAACTGCTGCACAACCACGGCGTGTTCCAGCGCTTCGTGGACCACCTGCGCGCCACGTATGGCGATGTGGAGACGCTGAACCGGGAGTGGGGTCTGGTCTACTGGTCGCACCGGCTGTCCACGTGGGCCGATCTGTGGACGCCGGACGGCAACGCCCAGCCGCAGTACGACGTGGCCTGGCGGGCGTTCCAGGCCAGGCAGGTCAATGAGTTCATCGCCTGGCAGGCCGAGATCGTCCGGGAGTACGCGCGGCCCGAGCAGTTCGTCACCACGTGCATCTCCTACACGCGGCAGGCCGTCGAGGACGACCAGATGACCGACAGTCTGGACATCGCCGCCGGCAACCCGTACTACGACATGCAGGACGGCCTCGCGCTGCCCGACCCCACCCCGGACGACCACGAGCAGAAGTGGAAGACCACCGGGGTGTGGGCGCTGTACGAGACGGCCGACCAGATGTTCTCCTCGCTCCAGGCGCCGTTCCTGGTCACCGAGACCAATGCCGGCGGCATCGGCTTCGCGTGGGACAACCGGCCGGCCTTCGACGGCCAGTGGCGGCAGGCCGCGTGGGCACTGGTCGGCCGGGGCGCGCGGATGATCGAGTACTGGCAGTGGCAGACGCTGCACTTCGGCGCTGAGACCTACTGGGGCGGGATCCTCCCGCACAGCGGGCAGCCCGGCCGCACGTACGCCGAGCTGGCGCGGCTGGGGGCCGAGTTCGAGGCGGCCGGGTCGCTGGTAGCCGGCCTTGAGCCGGACGCCGACATCACGATGGTCTACTCGACGGCGAGCAAGTGGCTGATGCAGAAGTATCCGCCACTGTCCACTGCGGACGGTGAGCCCGACTATGCCGCGTACCACCGGATCTTCGACCCGTTCTACCGCGGCGCGTTCGACGCCCGGCGTCAGGTCCGCATCGTGCACGCCCGCCAGCTGCACGACCTGCCGCCCGAGGAAGCGTCGCGGCAGCGCCCGGTCCTGGTCGTGCCGGCGCTGTACGTCGTCGACGACGCCACCATCGACTGGCTCGCCGCCTACGCGCAGGCCGGCGGTCACCTCGTTCTCGGCGTGCGCACCGCGTACGCCGACCACGAGGCGCGAGCGCGCCGCGAGCCCGCGCCGGCCCGACTCGTCGACGCGGCCGGCGTCAGCTACGACGAGTTCAGCAACCTACGGCAGGACGTCCCGGTCCGCGCCGCCGACGGCGGGGCGCTGGACGTGCCGGCGGGGGCGACGGCGACGCGGTGGATCGACGGCCTGACCGCCACCGACGCCCAGACCCTGGTCGAGTACGACCACCCGCACTTCGGCCGCTGGCCGGCCGTCACGACCCGGCGGCACGGCGCCGGCCGGGTCACCTACGTCGGCACCGTGCCCGACCGCCAACTGGCCCGCGCCCTCGCGGCCTGGCTGGCGCCGCTGCCCCGCAGCGGCTGGCCCACCCCGCCCGAATCCGTCACGGTGACGACGGGGACCTCCCCGGACGGCCGGCGCGTCCACGTGGTGCACAACTGGAGCTGGGAGCCCACCAGCGTCTCCGCGCCCGTGGACCTGTCGGACGCCTTCGACGGCGCCGTTTTCCGCACCGGCCAGGCATTACGCCTCGGCGCGTGGGACGTTCGTGTTCTCGTCGGCGCGGCCCCTACACAGGAGTAGAGAGGCAACGATGTTCCCTGCCAAGACAGTCGCCCGGGTGGCGCTGATGGTCGCCGCCGCCCTGGCGCTCGGCGTCTGCGCGCCAGCCGAGGCCCAGACCAGCGGCGTGCAGACCGTGTTCACCCCGACCGCGAGCGCCGGCTACGTCAATCCGGGCGTCATGTACGCCCGGGCGGTCACCTTGCAGCACAGCGGTTCCGCCAACGGAACGATGCTGAGCACGTTCGAGGTCTACACGAACTCGACGCCGTACTTCCCGGTGTACCAGAGCACCGACGGCGGCCACAGCTGGTCGTACCTGTCGCGCGTCACCGACACCGTGAACGGCTTCGGGATGCGGTGGAACCCGCAGATCTACGAGCTGCCGGCGCGGCTGGGCGGCCTGCCGGCCGGCACGCTGCTGGAGGCGGGGCTGTCGGTGCCGGCCGACCGGTCGTCGACCGAGATCCTGCTGTACGCCAGCACCGACCACGGCAGGTCGTGGCGGCTGCTGAGCTCGGTGGCCAAGGGCGGCCCGGCGTGGGTGAACGACCCGAACACGCCGATCTGGGAGCCGTTCCTGCTGATGAACAACGGCAAGCTGATCGTGTACTACTCCGACCAGCGCCAGAACTCCGTGCACTCGCAGAAGCTGGTCCACCAGACCAGCACCGACGGCGTGCGCTGGCGGGCGGTCGTGGACGACGTCGCCTACGCGGCCCAGTCGGCCCGGCCCGGCATGGCCACCGTCGCCCCGATCGGCGGCGGCCGCTGGATCATGACCTACGAGTACTGCGGCGCCCCGGCCGGCAGCTGCCCGGCGTACTACCGGATCGCCACCGACCCGGAGAAGTTCGCCGCCGCCGACGACCACCAGATCGTGCTCAACGACGGCACGAAGCCGTGCTGCCAGCCGTACGTCGTCTGGACGCCCAGCGGCGGTCCCGACGGGACGATCGTCGTCACCACCGGCGGCCAGACCGTGCTGTCGATCAACACCGCCGGCGGCGACCCGACCGCCTGGCGCTCGCAGGCGTCCAACGCGCCCGGCGGCTACAGCCGGTCGCTGATGCTCATGCCCGACGGCAACACCGTGATGACGCTGACCGGCGGCTACCACGACAGCAACTACCTCAACCAGGTGCAGTACGCGTTCGACCACATCGCGCCGGGCATCTCCTCCGGCGCCACCTACACCCTCGGCAACGGCCGCGTCACCATGACCTCGCCGATCACCCGGCGGGCCGACGGCTACTTCACGCTGAAGGACACCCAGGAGTGGTCGATCGTCCAGCAGACCGACGGCTCCTACACGTTCACCAACCGCCGCACCGGCGACACCTCGCGCTGGACGCTCGCCCAGACCGCGCTGCCCGATCTCACCAACGGCGACTTCACCCTCCAGAACGACTTCGGCAAGTACCTGGAGATCCCGGGCGGCTCGACCGCGGCCGGCACGCAGGCCGACCAGTGGTGGTACGCGAACCAGCCGTGGCACCTGTGGCACTTCGTCGCGGCGACCGGCGGCTACCGGATCGTCAACGCCCAGTCCGGGCTGGCGCTGACCGACGAGGGCGGCATCACGCAAGCGGCCGTCGGGGACGACAACCAGGTCTGGACGCTGGTGCCGCACGGCGACCGGTACCTGATCAAGAACGTCGGCACCGGACGGTTCGTGACGATCGCCCAGGGCGTTCCGACCGATCTGGCCAAGGCCCTGTCGTGGTCGGAGATCGACACACCGGACCAGTACTGGACGGTCCGCCGCGTCAACAACTGAGTGCGACAGGCCACAGCGGACGGTCCTGGCCTGCAACGGTCGGTCGCCCGGTTGACGGGCGCCGACGCGTTGCGGGTACGCACCTTCTTCGCCACCGGCCTGGTCATGACGGTCTCCTTGGTCCTCGCACTGCCCGACCGGCGAGCCGACGGGGCGTGGAGCGCCTGGATCCTGGACCTCGTGGACCGGGCGGACGGACCGGAGATGAGCAAGGCTGCACATGCGAGCGGCGAGAGCCGGACGGACGAGAACTGACGGTGGGGCAGATGAACACTGGTGATCTGACGCGGACCGCGCTGGCGGGCATCCGGATCTTCAACGGCGTGGTGGGGCTGTTCGCGGCCCGGCGGATGGCCGCGCAGCTCGGGGGCGAGCTGGGGGAGGACAAGCGGTTCGTCGATCCGGCGCGGATGTTCGGGGTGCGGACGATCGTGCTGGGGCTCGATCTGCTGACGTTGCGCGCGGGTGACGCGTCCGCCCGTCGAGTCCTGTCCCAGGCCGTGTTGATTCACGCCTCCGACACCGCGGCGGCGGCGTATGCCGGGTGGCGGTGCGAGCTCCCGGCCAAGGCCGCGAAGTTCACCACGGCCATCTCGGCGGTGAACACCGCGCTGGCGGTGGTGTCGCTGGCCACCTGCCGGCGCGCTCCTCAGGTTCCGTCCGGACGCGCCGACTGAGCCGCGCTGACCGAACGCCGGAAGTCGACGGCGTCCCGTTCGTCTTCGAGGCCTACTCGGGTGGCGAGGCCGCTGACGAGCTGGTGGTCAAGCTGCCGCGGCGCGGTGGTGAGGCCGGGGCCAGGGATCCCGCAGCCAGATCCCCGGCCCGGCTGTCAGCCGTGCCGACGGGTCACGACAGGGCGATGACCGCGTTGTGGTCGCCGCCGGGTGTGACGCTGACGGTGAACAGGTGCGTGGTCGAGTTGTACGACACCGAGCCAACGGCGCCGTCGGTCGCCGTCGCCTTCGGAGTCGACGGGGCGTACCCGTGCAGTGTCACCGACTTCTCGTTGGCCGCGAACGTCACGGTGGCGTGCACAGCGCCGTTGTCGGACAGCTGGGCTATCCGCTTGCTGCCCAGCGACGCGAACTTGCCGGCGTCGCCGAGGAGCGCGATGCCGGACTGGCCGACCGGCGCGACCACGTAGTACGAGCCGGAGCTGACGGTGTCGATGAACGAGCCGCCCGCCGGCACGAGCTTGCCGGCCCCGGTGAAGTAGTCGTACACGTAGGCGGTGCCGCCCACACCGAGGCTGTTCGGCGTGAAGCTGATCGACTGGGAGCCGTTGTTGCGGGCGTACGCGAAGACGTACCCGTCACGCAGTCCGTTGTGGTCGGTGTAGGCGCCGGCCACCATGGGGGCACTGGAGTTCTGGGCGACCGCCGGGTAGACGGAGTCCAGCGGCACCAGCGAGGCGTCCGGCTTGACGATCACACCGTCCGCGCGCACGGACTGAGCCAGGTTCGCGGTGCTCTCCTTGCCGATCGCGTCGCCCACGCCGACCATGCCGCCGGACAGCGTGGACAGCACGAGGTTGTTGGTCTCGGTGCTCATGAACACGTCGCTCCACGGCCATTCGCCGAGCGCGCTGGCCATCCGCGAGTCGAACAGGAACGTGTCCCACTTGCTGCGGTCGAAGCGGTCCAGGCTCACCCGGGTGGTCTGCAGGTTCTGGTACTGCGTGCCCTGGAGCTCGCTCCACGGCAGGGCCATGCAGTACTGGAGGGTGACGCCGTCGGCGGCGGCCGAGTGCGCCATGTTGCCCAGGAAGGCGTTGGGGTCGTTGAGGTTGTAGTGCGGCTGGGCGTCGGCGGACAGCCAGTCCTGCTCGTAGGTCACGACGCCGGAGCCGGACAGGTAGCTCATCGTGCTGTTCCAGAAGTCAGGATCGGTGATCACGTCGCCGGACATCGAGTACTGCCCGCGGTAGGGGCTGGACGGGTCGATCCAGCGGGCGTGGGTGATCAGCGGCAGGCCGACCTGCTTCTGGAACGCGCTGAGCCCGTTGGGGAACAGGTCCGAGGCCGCGCGGTAGGTGTACTCGCCGCCGCGGTTGGTTCCGTTGCCCTGCCAGCTGTTCGACGAACCCTTCGGGTACCACCAGCTGTCCAGCTGCAGATAACCGACCGGCACGCCGCGGGCGGCGAAGTCCTTGGTCACGGCGGCCAGTGTGCCGGCATAGCCCTTGGACGTGTCGTACTTGTAGTAGTAGGTGGCGCCGTTGTCGGTCCAGTAGCCGAGCTTGTTCAGCGTGGCGTTGGCGTCGTTGGGAACCGGATGCTTGCCGCCCAGCGCCATCAGGGCCGAGCCCCACTTGGTGTAGGTGTCGTTGATGCCGTCGCCGAGGGTCAACACCGTGCGGTGGGTGAAGTTGGCCGGCAGCGTCGACACGCCGGACACGATGCCGGCGGACAGGGTGTTGCCGCCGCTGCGGGTCAGGTTGGCGACCGCGAAGTTGTCGGCCGCGGAGACCAGGTAGCCGTGGTTCTGGGCGTCGAAGGTCAGCAGCGGGCTGTCGTGGGCCACCGAGCCGTTGAACTGGTACGGCGCCCAGGCCGCGTCCTGGAAGGACTCGTGGTAGGACAGCGCCGGCGCGTTCAGTGTCGGGAACGCGGTGCCGGTGTTCGCGGTCGAGGACTGGTTGGTCGAGCTGAACAGCACCACCGGCGTGTTCTGGTAGACGCGGATGCTCGCCGTGCGGCGCACGCTGTCGGTGTAGGCGAAGTCCACCTCCTGGTACGCCCCGACGGCGTCGCTGCCGGAGGCGCTGCTCTGGCTGGTGACCGGGTGGCCGACGCTGCCGGTGAACGTCCAGGCGGCGGGCTGGGTGGTGTGGATCTGGTAGCTGCCGTCGGCGGCGACGGTCGCGGTGATCCCGGAGGCGGCGATCGCGGACGGCGGCGTCTGCGCGCTGGCGGTGCCGCCGGTCCACGCGACGCCGGCGACGAGCAATGCGGTCACCGGAAGGGCGATCCGCAGCGGTGGTCGTGCATTCATCTGGGGCGTCTCCGAACGGTGTGATGGGTGGCGGCGGATCAACCCGGGATCGGGCCGGAGAAGGTGAGCTTCACGACGTAGGCCAGGGCGCTGAACGGCGCGGTCGCGGACGGCATCCTGATGTGCATTCCCGCGCCGTCCTGCGTCGGCCTGGGCAGTGAGATGTAGCTGCCGGTGACATTGTTCAGCAGCTGCGCCGAGACCAGCGTGTTGAGGTTGAGGCGGCTGGACGTGAGTGTGCTGATGGTCGTGGTCGCGCCCTGCCAGCCCAGCGCGGTGGCGTACAGCACCTTGTTGTCCGGGCTGCGGGTGAACCTGATGTCCCGCGGCGTGCCGGGTTTCGGGCCGGTGAACGAGCCGCCGCCCATCTTGGTCGGGCCCTCGCCGAACGAGGACCAGGCCCGGGTGCCGTAGACGGACTCGCCGAACCGGCCGAGGTAGTCGCCGATGGTGAGCAGGATGCTCTGCTGTCCGGCCGGGATGGTGCCGTCGGCCATCGGCGCGATGTTCAGCAGCGTGGTGCCGCCCTTGCTGACCCGGTCGATGATCGAGTGCAGGATGGCCTTGGCCGAGTAGTAGCCGATGCCGTTGGTGTAGCACCAGCTGGAGCTGGAGATGCTGTCGTCGGTCTCCCAGTACGGCGAGAGCAGCCCGGCCGGGCCGCCGCGCTCGTAGTCGTAGACCTCGCCCCTGTTGTCCAAGCCGTCCTTGTAGGTGGCGACCACGTCCTTGTTCCAGGCCACGGCCTTGTTGTAGTAGTACGAAAGGAAGTTCAGCCGCTGTGACTCCTGGACCTTGCTCAGGTCGAAGTCCTGGTAGATCAGGTCGGGCTCGTAGCCGTCGACAACTTCGCGGAGCTTGTCGTACCAGAGCTGGTTCTCCGCGGTCGAGCCGAGCTGCCCGTACAGCTTCTTGAGCGTGGTCGTGGACTGCGCGGGCACGTGGTCGTAGTAGCCGTTGAAGTGGTAGGCGTGGTGCAGGGCGCACAGGAATTTCAGGCCCTGCCCGCGAATCGCCTGCCCGTGCAGCCCGACCAGGTCCAGCTTCGGGCCCCTGGCCACCGAGTTCCACTCGTTGGCCTTGCTGTTCCACATGGAGAATCCGTCGTGGTGTTCGGCCACCGGTCCGGCGAACCGGGCCCCGGCCGCCTTGAACAGCTGGGCCCACGCCACCGGGTCGAACTTGCCGCCGGCGGAGACGAGCTTGGGCGCGAACTGCGTGTAGTGGCCCGACTTGTCGTTGGCTCCGTTGATGAAGTTGTGGTAGGGCCAGGCCGTCGGGCTGCCGTAGGTGGCGACGTGGTGGGCGTTGCAGGAGTCGCCGGAGATGTACATCCGGCGCGGGTACCACTCGTTGCCGTAGGCCGGGACGCTGAACACGCCCCAGTGGTAGTAGATGCCGAACTTGGCGTCCTGGAACCAGGTCGGAGCCGGCGGGTGTTGGTCGACCGAGGACCAGGTCGGAGAGTAGCTGCTGGGGCCGGTGGTGGCGCCGGCCTCGGGGGGCGAACCGGAGCAGGCTGAAGGCCGTCGCCGTGCCGGCGGCGGCGAGCAGAGTGCGGCGGCTGAGCGGAACAGGAGGCATGGCGGGGACC
>NZ_KK037166.1:401378-406140 GCF_000568255.1 Kutzneria sp. 744 | reverse complement strand
CGCGCCTTGCTTGCGCATCGGGTTGTAGCCGGAGACGTTGGGGCGCTTGCCGTTGTAGAACGTCGACACGCCGCCGGACTGCGCGTTGGCCCCGCGGATGGCCCACTGGTTCTGGCCGCCCTTGACCATGGCCGTCAGGTAGCGGTAGTTCACGGTCGGATCGTTGGCGTTGTAGTGCTGGTTGACGCCGGAGAACAGGCCGTTCTCCAGGTCGGCCATCACCCAGGGGCCGTTGCCGGCCCCGTAGCCCCAGACCTTGATCTTCCCGAAGTAGATGGCCTCCATCGTGCCGTTGCCGTCATCGTGGACGTTCGTCTCGGCGTTGCCGTAGTCGAAGCAGCAGCCGCCGTTGAAGTGCGTGCCGTCGAGGATCGCGTACATGCCCTCGGACTGGTCGCCGGTCGCGATGCCCGAGGTGTGGTCGTCGCGGTAGCCGGTGCCAGCCGCGACGTACACGCCGTAGGCCTTGTGGCCGCCCACGGTGGTCGGCGCGGCGGTGGCGTTGGCGAGGTTGTCGTAGCCGCCGGCCGCCGGTCCCTTGAAGCCACCGGGCGGCGCCTGGGTGAGGTGGTTGCCCTTGCCGGACTGGTCGTAGATCTCGGTGATCACGCAGGTCGTGTTGGCGCAGAAGGAGTCCTGGGCGGCTGCGTTGGCGTAGCCGCCGGGGGACAGGAGGCCGATGTTGGCGGTGTGGCTGTCGGAGCTGCGTCGGACCTGGTAGAGGGGGCCGTTGTAGCCGGAGTAGAGGGCGCGGGTGGTGCTGTGTGCGGCCACGCATGGTGCGCCGCCGGCCGCGTAGATGTCGCACGGCCCGGTGCCGGCCGCGGCAGCCGTCTGCGTGCCAACCACACCCAAACCGGTGAGGGCGAGGCTGACTGCCGCGGTGGCCAACGCCAGCCGTCCACCGGAACTTCCTGGCTTCGGCACGAATGTGCTCCCTTCTCAGCTGCCATCACGGTCAGCGGTAGCCGGCGGCGACAATGCTCGCCTGCACCGCGTTGTCGGTGGCGTCCGACGGATAGCCGGACACCAAGGCCCCCTCGTAGAACGTTCCCTGGCTCAGGTTGATGTTCTGGGCGCAGCAGTCGCCGCCGCTGCCCAGTACGATCGCGCCCTGCTTGCGCATCGGGTTGTAGCCGCCGGGCAGCGAGCCGTCCCACAGCGAGGTGAGGCTGCCGGCCTGCGCGCTGCTGCCTTTGAGTGCGAACCGCGTGGTGCCGTTGTTCTTCAGCATGGCGGTGACGTACTTGTCGGTGAACGCGCGCTGCTGGGGATTCCACTTCGAGCTGCCGCCGGGGAACAGGCCGTACTCGAGGTCCGCCTGCACCCACGGACCGGTTCCGGTGCAGCCCCCGAACCAGCAGCTGGTGCTGAAGTTGATGGCGTCCATCGCCCCGGCGCCGTCGGCCCGGCGGTCGGTCTCGCTGTTGCCGTAGTCGAAGCAACAACCGTGGTTGACGTGCGCGCCGCTGGTCACCATGTACTCGCCCACGGGCGCGCTGCCCTTGGGCACGCCGGTGCTGGAACCGTTTCGCCAGTAGCTGTTGCCCGGGTTGATGTAGAGCGAGTAGACCTTGTGTCCGCCGGCCGTGAGCGACTCCCGGGTCGCGGTCGCCGGGGTGTCCCTACCGCCGGCTCCGCCGGGGCCCTGGTAGGCCAGGTCATTGCCGTGCCCGGACTGGTCGTAGATCACGGTGATCACACAGGAGGTGTTGGCACAGAAGGAATCCTGGGCCGCGGCATCAGCGTAGCCGCCCCTGGTCAGTACGCCGATGCTCGCGGTGTGGCTGTCGGAGCTGCGTCGGACCTGGTACAGGGGGCCGTTGTAGGCGGAGTAGAGGGCGCGGGTGGTGCTGTGTGCGGCCACGCATGGTGTGCCGCCGGCCGCGTAGATGTTGCAGGGCAGGCTGGTCGCCGCGGACGCCGCCGGCGCTGTCACGAGCGTGAGTGCCGCGGCGACGATCAGCAGCCAGATTCGCTTGCCAGGCATGGGTTCCGCCTTTCGCTCAGCGCGTGATGCGGTACGTCACGAGAGACCGCCCGGGCACGGTGGCGGTGAAGGCGCCGTTGCCGAGCGGAATCGAGGGCTGGGCGGCGATGTTGCTGCTGCCGTTGGTCAGGAACGGCGTCACCGTCCCGGCGGTCAGGCCGGTGTTGGCCACCGTGTAGGCCGCCGACGTGCTGGTCGCGGCGGTGTTGAGCGCCACCACGATGATCGAGCCGTCGGGGTTCTTGTAGGCCGAGACGTCGAGGCCGCCGGTGCCGCTGCTGGCGCCGATACGGGTCGCGCCGGGGCGGATGAACCGGCTGTAGTTGGCCAGCGAGTAGTAGCGCTTGGCCGGCGTGAGGGTCGAGCCCCGCAGGCCGATCAGCGAGCTGTCGTGGCTGGTGGTGCTGATGCCCCAGAAGTAGAAGAACGCGTTGAGGTTGGCGTCCGTCAGGCCGGTTTGGACGTGCTGCGCCCAGTTGAAGCCGTCGGCCTGGTTGCCGTCGTCCCAGGCGCCGTCCCATTGGTTGCCGTTGATCGACCACTCCGACTCCCACACGGGCCGGCCGCCCGTGCCGACGGGAGTGGTCGGCGCGCCGGAGTAGCCGTGGCTGGTGAACACGCCGACCGCCGAGTTGGCGGCCGAGTTACCCTGCACCGCGCTGACGTAGCTCGGAAGCTGGTTGAAGCCCAGCGTGTCGCAGCAGGTGATTTTGGTGGAGAGCCCGGACGAGCGCAGGGTCGGGCCGAGCACCGACAGGAAGTTGGCGGCCTGGGCCGGGTTGAACAGCATGCTGCCGAAGCCGCCGGTGCCGGTCGCCGGCTCGTTGACGAAGCCCAGTGTCGACGGCGCGATCCCGGCCGCCGCCCAGAACTTCGTGTCCTGCACCAGGTAGTTGGCGTAGGCCTGGCGCCAGTCGCCGGAGGAGCACGATACGCTCGGCACGCCGCAGAGGCCGCCGCGCTGCCCGCTGTTGGTCATGAAACTCGGCGGCGTCCAGGCGTTGTTGTAGAAGTTCGTGACGCCGTAGCCGTTCTTGGCCTGCAACGCCAGCCACAGCTGGCCGTCCTCGGTGCCGCCGCTGCTCGGGTTCCAGACGTATTGCGGCGTCGCCGACGGGCTGCCCGGGCTGCGGGGCTCGATGGAGTCGCTGCCCGAGGGGATGTCGTTGCGGACGATGCTGAAGCCGGCCCCGTTGCTGGTGCTGAACAGCAGATCCAGCGCCTGCTTCTGGGCCGAGGCGCTCAGACCGCGAATGGCGTTGGCCATGTTGAACGATTCCGAGACGCCGAAGCCGTCGATGTGCTGATAGGTCGTCGCGCCGTTGACGGAGACCGTGGTCGCGGCGCTCGCCATGGGCGCGATCGTGAATATTGTGGCCAGACCGGCGATCGCCACGGCTACCAGCCGGGTTCGCCGTGTGGTTCGGAGCATGCGGACCTCCGTATCGACCGTCGGGCGCGGCGGCCGGGCAGGGTGAGGTGTTAGCGCTAACATTGTTGGGGTGTCGGCAAGGGAGAGCGCGATGGGGCAGGAGTGGAGGGGAGGTTCAGGGAGACCCGGTCGTGGCGTCCTCGACCGAGCGGGTGTCGGCCCGTCCGCGGTCCATGGCTGGCCGGTGGCGCTGCTCGAAGCCCTTGGGGCCCTGGTGTTCGGTCACGTTCGCACGTCCTCGGGCGAGTGTGGGCGCAGCGGCGGGCCGGTAGGCCCGTCACGATCCGTGACTGATGTGTCGCGAGCCGCATGCCGATGCTGGGACCTTGCTGTCTTGGCTGTCAACAGGGTGAACAAATTCGGCCGAACAACCGCGATCCGTTGTCGAATTCCTGTCGAACACCGCCGGGTGGGCCCCGATTTTGTTCACCGCTTGTCGTTTCGGCTGGTACAGGTGTAGATGTCAGTGGTGCACATGGAGATTCCGGCGGCGCGTCCGGGAAACCGCGAGCGGGTCGTCGAACTGCTGCGCACGCGCGGCGCGTTGACCCGAGCGGACCTCGCACGCCTGCTGAACGTTTCTCGGGCCACAGTGTCCACTGTGGTCGCAGGCTTGCACGTGGACGGCCTGCTGGTGGAGAGCGACAGCGCTACCGGAGGCGCGCACCAGCGGCGGGGGCGCCCGGGTAGCCTGCTCACGCTCAATCCCGCGGCCGGCGCGGTGGTCGGCATCGACTTCGGTCACACCCACGTCCGCGTCATCGTGGCCGACCTGGCGCACCGGGTGCTGACCGAGCAGATCCGGGTGCTGGAACGGGATCACGACGCGCGGCACGCGTTGCGGACCGCCGTGTTGCTCACCGAGCAGGCGCTGGCCTCGGCGGAGGTGGACCGGGCCAAGGTGATCGGCGCCGGCGTGGGCCTGCCCGGGCCGGTCAACACGCTCACGGGCGCGGTCGGGTCGTCCAGCATCGCCCCGAGCTGGGTGGGCCTGCGGCCGGCCGAGGAACTCGGCTCGCTGCTCGGACTGCCGGTGATCGTGGAGAACGTGGGCAATCTCGGGGCGCTGGCCGAGGTCACCTGGGGCGCGGGCCGGGGCGCGCAGGTCGCCGTCTACATCAAGCTGGACGCGGGCGTCGGGGCCGGATTCGTGTTGGGTGGCCGGCTCTTTCGGGGCGCGTGCGGGACAGCCGCCGAGTTCGGGCACATGACCGTCGACCCCTCGGGCCCGATCTGCCGCTGCGGCAACCGAGGCTGCCTGGAGACCTATGTGAGTGTGCCGGCGTTGCTCGACCAGCTGCGCCTGCACGACGGCGCCGCGGTGAGCGCGGCGGAGGTGG
>NZ_KK037166.1:397242-400887 GCF_000568255.1 Kutzneria sp. 744 | reverse complement strand
GGCGCCGGGCTCGCCCGTCGGAAACCTGTCCATGGCCACGGACCGCGCGCCCACGATGATCATCGGCGGGCAGCGGGACCCGGTGGTCACACCGTCCTATCTGACCACCCTGTACGCGACGACGCCCACGGCCACCCCGAGCGACTTCGTCCAGATCGCCGGGGCCGACCACGTGTACTACACGCATCCCAACAACGTCGAGATGAAGGTCCTCATCCCGTGGTTGAAGACCTTTGTGGACAGTGACGGCCGCTACACCCAGTTCCTGTGCCCGAAGCCGCCCGATCCCGTCGGGATCTCGCTCTACCGGCCCAAGTGCCCTTACGCGCCGCCGGCGGGCTCCCGCGCGCGCCCATGACTGGATGCGGGCTCAAGCCGGGCATCTACGAGGACGCCGGCACGTCATGTACCGGGTCTCCAGTGTGCGCTGATCTTCCCCAAAAGTGAGGAGTGCACGTGAAACACAGTCCTTCCGGGCGATTGTGGCGGGTGTCGGCCGTGATCACGGCGGCCGTCACGCTACTGGCCACAGCGGCCACACAGGCCACCGCCGCCGCGACTGCGTCGGCCGTCGTGCCGGCGGCGTCGACTGCCGGCTGTGGCATGGCCCCTACGCTGAGCAGCGGCACCCACACGATCACCAGCAGCGGCAAGAGCCGCAGCTACATCCTGACGCTGCCCGCCAACTACGACCGCAACCATTCGTACCGACTGGTCTTCGGGCTGCACTGGCTCGGCGGCAACGCTGAAGACGTCGTCACCGGGCGCACGGTGCTGACCGGGGTGTGGGCCTACTACGGGCTCCAGCAGCTGTCCGACAACAGCACCATCTTCGTCGCGCCGCAGGGCCTGAACAACGGCTGGGCCAACCCCGGCGGACAGGACGTCACGCTCATCGATGACGTGCTCAAGCAGATCGAGGGTGGCCTCTGCGTGGACACCACGCGGGTCTTCTCGGTCGGCTTCAGTTACGGGGCGGCCATGACCTACGCTCTGGCCTGCGCGCGGCCGACCGTGTTCCGGGCGGTCGCGCTCTACTCCGGCGGCCTGCTCAGCGGGTGCAGCGGCGGCACGCAGCCGGTCGCGTATCTGGCCTCGCACGGCGTGAGCGACCCCGTGCTCAGCATCTCCGGCGGGCGGTCGCTGCGGGACCGCTTCGTGAAGAACAACAAGTGCACACCCCAGAATCCGCCGGAGCCGGCCAAGGGCAGCCGCACGCACATCGCCACCACATACACGGGCTGCTCGGCCGGGCACCCGGTGGAGTGGGTCGCCTTCGACGGTGGCCACGACGCCTGCCCGGCCGACGGCGTTTAATCGCCACCGCGCCGGCGCCGGTGAAGGGCCGCACCACCTGGCTCCCCAAGGAGACCTGGAAGTTCTTCACCCAGTTCTGATCGGACGTCGGGAAGACCCTGTCGGCGGACGGGTCTTCCCGAGCCGGTTCGTCGAATGGCGTCGAACGACGTTGACGCTGACGCGGAGCCGGTTCTAGCCTCCGGCGGTGGCCTGAGGACGGATGCTCGGTCGCTGTCCTCGTTCCGCCGCCGGAGGTGCGTTCCCGTGTCCGTGCCCGAATCCCCGTTGGCCCGCCGGTCTTTCCCGTCCGACGCGGTGCCGCTGCCGCCGCCGCGCGTGCCCCGGTCCGATCTTGGGCTGGACCAGCAGCCGAACGCGAGGGTGTGTTGGCTCCAGGACGCCAAGATCGGCCTGTTCATCCACTGGGGTGTCTACGCCGGCCCCGCCCGGGGCGAATGGCTTCAACGGGATGCCGAGATCGAGCCGAGTGTCTACCGCCGTTTCCTGGATGAGAGTTCCCCGGAGCAGTTCACCGCGGACGCCTACGACCCGGAGGCGTGGACGCGGCTGGCCCAGGAGATGGGCGCGCGGTATGTCGTGCTGACCGCGCGGCACCACGACGGCTTCGGACTGAGCGCCAACTCGCATCCGAACGCGTGGACCAGCCTCCAACCGCCGCTGGAGGCGGACTTCGTCGCCGACTACGTGCGCGCGGTGCGCGCCGCCGGTCTGAGGGTGGGCCTGTACTACTCGCCGATCAACTGGCGCTATCCGGGCTACTACAACGTCACCGGCGCACCCCGGGACACGCCGCCCTGGAACCAGGAGGGCGACGCGGTCGACCTCCGGGCGAACGCCCGCGTGCTGAAGGAAGAGGTCTACCAGGCCGTGCGGCAGCTGGTGACCGAGTACGGCCCGATCGACGACCTGTGGTGGGACGGCGCCTGGCTGGCCGAGCAGGGCCCCGATGAGGACGGCGCCTTCTTCTGGGAACCGGGCCGGTACCGGGATCCGGCCAACGACTGGCCCGTGGGGGAGCACGGCGAGACCGAGCCCGCGACCGGCCGGCCACTCGGCCTGATGGGCATGGTCCGCGCCCACCAGCCGGGCATCGTGGCGAACTCCCGGTCGGGCTGGATCGGCGACTACGGCGTGGAGGAAGGCGGGGAGATTCCCTCCGGGCCGCTGCGCGACGACGTGGTGGAGAAGACGTTCACCATTCGCGGTCACTGGGGGCACACGGCCGCCGCGACCTCGATGAGCTACGACGAGCTCATGGCGGTGGTGGTCAACAGCCTGGTGCGGAACATGACCTGCCTGATCAATGTCGGGCCCGACCGGCACGGTGTGGTGCCGCCGGACGCCGTGGCCGTGCTGCGGCGGCTCGGGACTTTTCTCAGCGAGCACGGGGAGTCGGTGTACGGGACCCGTGGCGGCCCGTGGCCGCCGTGTGACGGTGGGGTCGGCTACACCCATCGGGGTGCGACCTTCTACGCCCACCTGCTGCCCGGCCAGCCCGTTGGCGCGTTCACCACGCCGGCCATCGGCGATGCGCGGGTTCGGCGCGTGTACGACGTGCGCACCCAGCAGAACCTGCCGTACCGCGTCGATGCCGACGGACGGGTGACGATCACCGGCATCGATCGCCGGTCGCATCCGCAGGACACCGTGCTGGCGGTGGAATTGGATCGGCCCGTAGTGCCCGTCGGCATCGACATCGACCAGGTCACCGTGGCGGAGGACGGCCATGCGGAGGTCGACCTCGGCCGAGTCGTCGAGCTGACCGGTGTTCGGATCGTCTGGGAGGGCGAGGGCATCGGCCGCTACCGGGTCGACGGCTCGACCGACGGCGTCACGTGGGCGATCCTGGCCGAGCGCACCGACAACACGGACGCCGAGCGGGTGCGGACGGTGCTGTGTCAGGCATCGGCTCGTTTCGTGCGCGTGACGGCCGACGGGCCGGCGTCCATGGTCTCGTTCGAAGCCTTCGATCGCCCGTTCAGCCTTGAGTGTTAGCGCTAACAGATGCATGAGGGGACAGGTATGGGAAACAAGCCGCGTGGGCTCGGACGGCTCGTGGCGATCACCGTCGCGGCGGCGGCGCTGGCACTCGGACAGGCCGTGGCCGTCGGGGCGGCTCCGCCGGCCCCGGCCGTCGCCGCGGTGGCGACGCCGCCGATGGGCTGGGCCTCCTGGAACAGCTTCGCCGCCGGGATCAACGCCGACGTGATCAAGTCACAGGCGGACGCGCTGGTGTCCAGCGGGCTCAAGGACGCCGGTTACCAGTACGTCGACATCGACGAGGGCTGGTGGCAGGGCACGCGGGACAGCGCCGGAAACATCACG
>NZ_KK037166.1:393608-397142 GCF_000568255.1 Kutzneria sp. 744 | reverse complement strand
CTACTGGGGCCAGCAGCCGTCCATGACCAAGGTGCTGGGCAACTTCGACGCGGCGCAGCACCCCACGGCGCAGAGCGCCGGCCACTACAACGATCCGGACATGCTGGTCGTGGGCATGTCGGGGTTCACCGCCGCGCAGAGCCGCACCCACCTGAGCCTGTGGGCGATCTCCGGGGCCCCGCTGATCGCCGGCAACAACCTGGCCACCATGAGCGCGGACACCAGGAACATCCTCGGCAACCGCGAGGTGCTGGCCATCGACCAGGATTCCCTTGGCCGGCAGGGCGTCAAGGTGGCCGAGGACCACACCGGCCAGCAGGTGTACAGCAAGGTCCTCGCCGGCGGCGGCCGGCGCGCGGTGGTCGCCCTCAACCGCACCGGCTCCGCCGCCGACATCACGGTCCGGTTCGCCGATCTAGGCCTGGCCGGCACCGCCTCCGTTCGTGACGTGTGGAACGCCGCCGACCTCGGCTCGACGACCACGGGCTACACCGTCCACGTGCCGGCGCAGGAGGCCGTGCTGCTGATGGTGACGGGGACCGACCAGCCGGGCGGCGGCGGCCGGGTCGGCGCGATCGTGGGCAAGCAGTCCGGCCGCTGCCTCGACATCGACCACTCCTCGACGACCAACGGCACACAGGCCCAGATCTGGGACTGCAACGGACAGGCCAACCAACAGTGGACCTACACCGGCGGCCAGCAGTTGAGCGTGTACGGCGGCGGAAAGTGCCTGGACGCCCTGAACCAGGGCACAACCGCTGGTACGCAGGCCGTGATCTGGGACTGCAACGGGCAGGCCAATCAGCAGTGGACCGTCGGCGCGGACGGCGCGATTCGCGGCGTGCAGTCCGGGCTGTGCCTCGACGCGACCGGAGCGCACACGGCCAACGGCACCAAGATTGTCTTGTGGCCCTGCGGCACCGGGGACAACCAGCTGTGGAGTCTCCAGTAGGGGTTGTGCGGACCGCCAGGTGTTGTCGCACCTGGCGGTCCGACTCGGTGTGCGTGTCTGCCATGAAGGTTGTCAGCGACGGTTCCCTGGCGGCAATTCTGCCGAGGAAGCACTCCAGGATCTGGGCGCGCAGCCGGTTGATCGCCCTCGTTCGGTCGGCGGCCAGGTCGTAGCGGCGGGCGGTCAGGATGCGCAAGTCGACGGCGATCGTGCGACGAAAAGCAGGCAGGGGATGCATCGTTGCACCTTTCCGACGGTTCGCCGTTCGACGGTAGGGGCGTGACCGACCCCAGGACCATGTCGCTCCAACCCACCATCCGCGACGGCCCGGTGTGTCGAGGCCACATGAGCCGCGTGTGGGGCTATCGGCCATAAAGCGCCGTCAAGACATGGTCCCCACACACATATTCAGTCGGGGTATCACTACCTACGGTGGGTGACCATGACAAGCCCACTCGACGGCAGAACCGCCCTGGTCACCGGCGGCGGCAGCGGTATAGGGCGGGCCTGCGCCGAGGAGTTGGCCGCCGCCGGCGCCAAGGTACTGGTGGTCGACCTCGACCCCCGCACCGCAGTCGAGGTCGCCACCCATATCGGCGGCACCGCGCACGTCGTGGACCTCGCCGACCCGGGCGCCATCGACGAGCTGCCGTCGGACGTCGACATCCTGGTCAACAACGCCGGCATCCAGACAGTCGCGCCGGTGCACGAGTTCCCGCCGGCGCGGTTCGCCCACATCCAGCAGGTCATGGTCACCGCGCCGTTCCTGCTGGCCAGGCGCTGTCTGCCGCACATGTACAACAACCGCTGGGGCCGGCTCGTGCACATCTCCAGCGTGCACGGCGTGCGGGCCAGCCCGTTCAAGGCGGCCTACGTGGCGGCCAAGCACGGGCTGGAGGGCCTGAGCAAGGTGATCGCTCTCGAAGCCGCGCCGCACGGCGTGACCAGCAACTGCGTCGCCCCCGGCTATGTGCGGACGCCGCTGGTCGAGGGTCAGTTGGCCGCCCAGGCCGCCGCCCACGGCATCGACCCCGACCAGGTGCTCACCGACGTGCTGCTCCAGCGGCCGGCGATCAAGCGGCTGATCGAGCCGCGCGACGTGGCCGCCCTGGTCACGTGGCTGTGCGGCGAACAGGCCGGCCACCTCACCGGTGCCAGCCTGCCCGTCGACGGCGGCTGGACCGCCTCCTGACCTGCTGATCCCGCTCGACGACCCGGAAAGCGTGAGTCAACGATGACCCAGACCCTGTCCCCGTCCAGAGAACGCATCGCCCGCGTCGTCACAGCCAGCCTGATCGGCACCACCGTGGAGTGGTACGACTTCTTCCTCTACGGCTCCGCCGCCGCGCTGGTGTTCAACAAGGTCTTCTTCCCGACCGCCGACCCGCTCACCGGCACGCTGCTGGCGTTCGCCACGTACGCCATCGGCTTCGGCGCCCGCCCGCTCGGCGGCCTGGTGTTCGGCCACTTCGGCGACCGTCTCGGCCGCAAGCGACTGCTGGTGCTGAGCCTGCTGATGATGGGCGGCGCCACGTTCCTGATGGGCCTGCTGCCCGGTTACGCCTCGATCGGGATCGGCGCGCCGCTGCTGCTCACGGCATTACGGCTGGTGCAGGGCTTCGCCCTCGGCGGCGAGTGGGGTGGCGCCGTGCTCATCGTCGCCGAACACGGCAGCGCCAAGCACCGCGGCTTCTGGGCGTCGTGGCCGCAGGCCGGCGCGCCCGGCGGCAACCTGCTCGCGACGGCGGTGTTGGCGGTGCTCGCGGCTGTGCAGTCCGATCAGGACTTCGCGTCCTGGGGCTGGCGCATTCCGTTCCTGCTGTCCGGTGTGCTGGTCGCGATTGGACTGTGGATCCGGGTGAGCGTGTCGGAGACGCCGGTGTTCCAGGCCGCCGCCTCACGGGCGGCCGAGAGCGTCGAGCGGATGCCGATCGTCACGGTGCTGCGGACGCAATGGCGTGAGGTGTTGGTGGCCATGGGCGCGCGCATGGGCGAGAACATCTCGTACTACGTGATCACGTCGTTCATCCTGGTCTACGTCGTGGAGACGCTGAAGCTGCCGAAGTCGATCGCCCTGAGCGCGGTGCTGATCGGTTCCGCGGTGGAGTTGGCGGCGATTCCGTTGTGGGGCGCGCTGTCCGACCGCGTCGGCCGCCGCCCGGTGTACCTGTTCGGGGCCATCGGCATGGCGGTGTGGGTCTTCGTGTTCTTCGCGATGCTGGGCAGCCGTTCGGCCGGCTCGATCATCGTCGCCACGACGATCGCCCTTGTGTTGCACGGCGCGATGTACGGGCCGCAGGCAGCGTTCTTCTCCGAGCTGTTCGGGACCAGGGTGCGGTATTCGGGTTCCTCCATCGGTTACCAGCTCGCGTCCATTCTGGCCGGTGGGCTCGCGCCGCTCGTCGCCACCGCGCTGCTGGCGGCCTTCGCCTCGGCAACGCCGATCGCGCTCTACGTGGCGGCCGGGGCGGCGATCTCCGTGCTGGCCGTGGCGCTGTCGCGGGAGACCACCGGTGGGTCGCTGCAGGACGTAGAGTCCTGACCAGATGGAGGCTTTGTGGAGACTGCTCGAACTGCTCGAC
>NZ_KK037166.1:320311-392056 GCF_000568255.1 Kutzneria sp. 744 | reverse complement strand
CGGTGTGGTCGCCGAACTGTCCACCACGCTGACCGACGAGGTCGATGACGCCGATCCCGGCGTGGCGGACTGACGGTCGTGCCACCGGGCGCGGCACCTTACGCCAGGTAGCCCACGGAGGGTGGCGGATCGGTAGCGGCGGGCCATAATGCCGTCGTGGCGACCAGGGAAACGGTGCCGTCTCGGGGGCGCTTGCCGTTGTCGGGCACCGGAGTACGAGTGGTGCTGGCTGGCACGGGCACCCATCCCGCCGGCGCTGACCTGCCCACCGTGTCCGCGGTGGCGGCCACCGTGGCGGATCTGGCCGACGCCTTCACCCAACAGTGCGAGGTCGCCCCCGAGAACCTGGCCGTGGTGGTCGATCCCGCCAGCCCGCTGGACCTCGGCCAAGCCCTGACCCGGGCCGCCGTCGCCGCGACCGACGTGCTGGTCTTCTACTACGTCGGACACGGTCTGGTCGGCGAGAACGGCGGCGAGCTGCACCTGGCCACGAGCGCCACCGACGACCGGTCCGTCGGTCTGGCGTACAAGGCGTTGCCCTACTCGGCGGTCCGGGACGCGCTGATCGGGTGCCGCGCCCCGCTGTTGGTCGTGGTGCTGGACTGCTGCTTTTCCGGCCGGGCCGGCAACTCCTTCGCCCTGGGCACGTTGCGCGCGGCCGAACTCACCGGCGTGCACGGCAGCTATCTGCTGACCTCGGCCGCCCGGGACGAACTGGCGCTGGCCCCGGTGGGGGCCCGGCACACCGCGTTCAGCGGCGCGCTGATCGAGCTGCTGACCACCGGTGATCCCACCGGGCCGGCCGAGTTGACCCTTGACCACGCCTACCGGCACCTGACCCGGGTGCTGGCGGAGCGGAACGCGCCTCGTCCGCACCGCCAGGCCGGTGACCGGGGCGGCGAACTGGTGCTGGCCGCCAATCCCGGGGCCGCCGAGACGCCGGCCGGCGCCGGCGGACTCCCGGCCCCGTCGGGCGAGTCGATCTGCCCGTACCGGGGAATGCGCCGGTACGACCGGGAGGACGCGCGCTGGTTCTTCGGCCGTGAGGCGATGACCACCGAACTGGTCCGCCGGGTGACCGCGACGCTGGCCGAGCCGGGCATGGTCGTGGTGATCGGGCCGTCGGGCTCGGGCAAGTCGTCCTTGCTGCGGGCCGGGTTGCTGCCGGCGCTGGCCGAGGACGACACGGTGGGCGCGCGGTACTGGCCGCAGCTGGTGTTCACGCCCGGCGAGCACCCGATGTCCGCGGTGGCCGCGAAACTGGAGGGCCGGCCGGCCACGGCCGAGACGATCGGCGCGTCACTGCGCGCGGCGTACCCGGACGCCGAGCGGGTGGTGCTGGTGGTCGACCAGTTCGAGGAGTTGTTCACCGCCGGCCAGGACGAGGACGAACGGCGTGCCTTCCTGCGGGCCCTGGTCGCGGCGGCCGGGGCGGGACCGGACGGCGCCGAGCCGGCGGTCGTCGTGGTGTTGGGGGTGCGCGCGGACTTCTACCAGCACTGCCTGCGGCACCCGGAGCTCGCCCGTGCCCTGTCCGACGGGCAGGTTCCGGTGATACCGATGACCGAGGCGGAACTGCGGGAGGTCATCCGGCGGCCCGCCGAGTCGGCCGGGCTGACCGTCGAGCCGGCGCTGGTCGACCTGCTGCTGACCGACCTGAACACCGGTGCGGACACCGCGAGCGCGTTGCCGCTGCTGTCCTACGCGCTGGTGGAAACCTGGCACAAGCGCGCCGGCGCCACGCTGACCGTGGCCGGGTACCAGGCGACCACCGGGGTGTGGCAGGCCGTGCGCCGGCGCGCGGACGAGGCGTACCAGAGCCTGGACGCCGAGGCGCAACAGGCGGCGCGTCGGCTGCTGCTGAGCATGATCCGTCTGGGTGAGGACACCGCGGACACCCGTCACCCGCTCGACATCGCCACGCTGGCCGTCCGGCCCGATGATCCGACCGACCGCGCGCTGCGCGCGTTGGCCGAGGCCAACCTGGTCACGGTGGACGCCACGACCGTGTCCATCACGCACGAGGCGTTGGTGCGGGCATGGCCGCTGCTGCGCGGTTGGCTGACCGACAACCGCCAGGAACTGCTGGCGCGCCAACAACTTCGCGACGCGGCCAGCAGCTGGCAGCGCGACGGCCGGGACCAGGCCGGGTTGTACCAGGGCGGCCGGCTGGAGGCGGTGCGCGGCTGGCGTGACCGTTCGGAGCTGACCGAGGTCGAACGGGAGTTCCTGGCGGCGAGCACGGCCGGCCACCGGCGCCGGCTGCGTCGACGCCGGTCCGTGATCGGCGCGCTGGCCGCGTTGACCGTGCTCGCCCTGATCGCCACCGGTGTCGCCGTGACCAAAGCCAACAACGCCTTCCAACAGCAGCAGACCTCACTTTCGGAGGCTTTGTCGTTCGAGTCCGCCAACGTGACGGCCACGAACATCCGCAAGGCCGACATGCTGGCCATGGCGGCCTGGCAGACCGCGCACAACGCCGCCTCGCTCGGCAGCCTGCTCAGCAGTGAGAGCACGGGCTACCTCGGCGCCTTCACCGGCCACGCCGACTACATCGAGGCGCTGGCGATCAATCCCGCCGGCACGCTGCTGGCCAGCGGGGACAAGAGCGGAGCGGTCATCGTCTGGAATCTGAAAACCCGGCGTCTGCTGCGGAAGTTCACGGTCGGCGGCAACGTCAGCGCCCTGGCGTTCAGCCCGGACGGCGCCACGCTGACCGCCGGCGTCGTCGCCACCCAGGGCGTGCACCAGTGGGACACGACCACCTTCCAACCACTGCCCAACGACTATCCGACCGTGTTCGGGGTCAGCGCCCTCGCCTACAGCCCGGACGGCCGGACCCTGGCCGTGGCCGCGATCGAGGGCGACCACCAAACCACTCACGTGGGCGATGTCCGGTTGTGGGACACCGCCACGCATCACAGCAGCGGCCTGATCGCCGCGTCCACCACCTACGTGCAGACCGTCGTCTACAGCCCGGACGGCCGCCTCATGGGGACCGCCGGCTACGACAACACCGCACGACTGTGGGACGCGACCACGCACGCCCTGACCACCACGTTCGCCGGGCACACCGCACCGGTCTGGTCGCTGGCGTTCTCCCGGGACGGCGGCACCGTGGCGACCGGCGGCGCGGACGGCACGGTGCGGGTGTGGAACGTGGCCTCCGGCGCCTCCAAGAAGGTCGAGTCCACCGGTGCCGGGACCATACCGGCCGTCCAGTTCGCACCGGGCAACGACTGGCTGCTGATGACGGACACCCAGGGCGACATCAGCTTCTACGACCTGTCGACCGGAACGCTGAACCGTTTTCCGCTGAGCGTGCAGGCTCCGCTGGACCGGCTGGTGTTCAGCCCGGACGGCCACACCCTGGTGGCCGGCGGCATCTCCGGCAATCTGCTGGCGGTGGGCTGGTCGCGGACCGGCGTCAGGGCGTCGGCGTCGGTGACGGGCGTCGCGGTCAGTCCGGACGGGCGGCAGGTGGCCACCGGCGCGGCCGACGGAAGCGTGGTCCTCTGGCCGGTCGACAATCCCGCCGACCAGCGTCGTCTCGACGGGCAACAGGGCGAAGTCAGCCAGGAGGCGTTCAACCGGGACGGCACGCGGCTGGCGGTGGCCGGAGTCGACGGCATCGCCGTGTGGGCGGTCACCACCGGCCGGCAGATCGCCACGCTGAAGCCGCCCGACAGCGCGCTCGTGGACGACGTGGCCTTCGCGCCGGACGGCCACACGCTGGTGACCTCGAGCCTGACCGCCGCCAGCGACGGCGAGGTCGACTTCTGGGACGCGGACGCCTTTCGTCTGCTGGGGTCGCTGCCGAAGCACGACAACGGCAGCGGACGCGTCAGCTTCAGCCCGGACGGTCGGCTACTCGCGACCACGGGAACCGGAAAGGTCCAGCTGTGGGATGCGCGTACCCGCAGACTCGTCGACACGCTCGACACGGGGTCGGCCTACCCCCATGTCGGCGATGTCGCGTTCAGCCCGAACGGGAGCCTGCTGGCCACGTCGGTCGACAATCCCGCCAACGACACGCAGAACGTCCAGTTCTGGGATGTCGTCAGCCGGAAGTCGGTCGGCACGCTGACCGACCTCGCGTCGACGGTCACCTACATCGCGTTCAGCCCGGACAGCGCGACCCTGGCCACCATCGCCCAGGAAAACGTCGTGCGGCTGTGGAACGTGGCCGACCCGACACCGCTGGCGACGATCGACGCCGCGAGCCCCGGCTCGCCGGTCAACGTCGTCGCGTTCAGCCCGGTGGGACGAGCGCTGGTCAGCGGGGGAAGCGACTTCAACGCCACGTACTGGACCCTCGATCCGGACGCGCAGTTCGCCCACCTGTGCCAAGTCCTGGGTGCGCCGACCTTCGACGTCGAGTGGAGGGCGCTGGACCCGAACATCGGTCCGCCCCCGTCCTGCGCCGGTTCGTCACCGTCGTGACGGACGTGGTTCCGGTGCCCGCAGCGCTCCGGCCGGCACCCGGCGGCCGAGGATCAGGTACAGGGCGGCGGCGATGACGAAGCCGACGAGGAACGTGATGTCGCCGATCTGCGGGATCGCCGCGGGCACCGGCGCGAGGTAGAGCGACTGGTTCGCGAAGAACAGGATCGAGATCACCGCGCCGGCCAGGAACGACACCAGCCCGGGCCAGCCGACGCGTGACCGGTCGGTGAGCAGGGCGGTGGTGTCCTGGCCCGTGCGCAGCCACTGGTCGGCGAAGACCACGCCCAGCCAGGGCGCGATCCAGTACGAGATGACCAGCAGGAAGTTCTCGTACGCGGCGCCGGCGTCGGACAGGCCGAACAGGGCGAGCACGTAGCCGACGGCGCCGAACCCGAGTGCGACGATCGCCCGCCGCCAGGCCAGCGGCAGCGTGATGCCCAGGGTGAGGAACGCCAACGCGCCGGAGTAGACGTTGAGCGCGTTCGCCGCGACCGCCCCGAGCACGATCGCCAGCAGTGTGATCGCCGCCAGCCAGCCCGGCAGGTGCCCGGTGAAGGCGGCCGTCGGAGTCTGGTCGGCGTCACCGCCGATGGTCGCGGACGCGGCGCCGACGCCCATCAGCACGGTGCACGACACGAACAGTCCGAGCGCGGCGAACCAGCCGACCGCCCGGCCGCTGACCGTCGCCGGCAGATAGCGCGTGTAGTCGGCGGCATAAGGATTCCAACCGGCCGCATAGCCGAACGCCGCACCCGTGGTGAGCAGGAAGCCGCCAACACCGCCGGCACCGCCGGGCGCGTTCGGATGTGCCTGGGCGAACGTCACCACGGCGACGATCGCGAAGATCACCGCCAGCACGGCGAAGACGTACTTCTCATACGCCTGAACCAGATTGTGGCCGAAGAACGCGATGCCGCTCTGGACCACCACGACCACGGCGAGGGACGCCGGCAGGGGCAGCCCGGTCAGCGTGTTGAGGGCGAACGCGCCGCTCACGCTGTTCACCGCGAACCAGCCGATGCCGGCGGTGACGGACATCAGTGCCGCGGGCGCCAGGTTTCCCCAGTACCCGAATCCGAGGCGGCTCAACACCATCTGCGGCACGCCGTGGCGCGGACCGCGGGCGGACAGCAGTCCGTGGGTCAGCGCGCCGAGCCCGTTGCCGAGTACGACCGCGGCGATCGCCTGCCAGAACGACAGGCCGAACACCGAGACCGCCAGCACGCCGACGAAGATCGTGGCGAACTCCAGGTTCGGCGAGGACCACGTCCAGAACAGTTGGCGTGGTGTGCCGTGTCTGTCCCCGGCGTCGACGGGCTCTATGTCGCCGGATTCGACGGCGACGACCCGATCCGCGTACCCACTGGACCGCGCCGGTCCGGTCGCCGAGACCGCCATCAGTGCCTCCTCTGATCGCTTGGACGCCGGAACGCTAGAGGACGCTTGTCACAGTAGTGTGGCTCGCCGTTAACACGGCTTTTCGCCGTTCGTCCCGATGTCAGGAAGGGCCCCTTCCTCTCGTTGGATGAGAGGAAGGGGCCCTTCCTGACGTTGAACGTCAGGATTCTTCCCTTGATCTTGGTCAGGCGGCCGGATGCCAGGTCAGGATGCCCGCGAAGGACTTCTCGATGCCGGCGCTGGCGACGATGCTGGCGGGGACGCCGCCGGCGTTGGTGATGGCGTGGTTGTTCCGCAGCGTGACCTTCTTGGCGCTGCCGTCGGCGGACCCGTTCTGCCAGTAGTTGTTCTCGATGTCGAGTGGGTCGTAGTTGCCGTCGTTGGCGGTGTAGTCGGTGTGCCGGCTGCCCCAGGCGTTGGCCGCGCCGGTGCTGTACACGCCGTTGCCGGTGATGGTGATGTAGCCGGCCCCGTTGTCGGTGTAGATCACGTGGCCCTTGCCGGTCTGGTCGTGGAACAGGTTGCCGGTGATGTGCTCACCGCCGGCCAGCGACGACCCGGTGATGCCGTTGGTGTAGATCGCGGCGCCGTCGTTGAGGAGCTGCATGTGGTCGAAGATCAGGTTGCTGGACAGGGTGTTGCCGTTGGAGTAGTTGGGCTGCGCGGGCAGCTTGACCTTGTCCGGCCAGCCGCCCCAGCCGATCGAGATGCCGGTGTAGGGCACGTGGTCGATCTGGTTGTGCGACACGGTGGCCTTCTCGACGTAGCCGATGTCGATGCCGATGCCGCCGACGAACTCCGACGCCACGCCGTAGACGTGGTTGTCGAGGATCCGGTCGCCGCTGGTGCGCTGCGCGGCGGTCGGCGCGACGACGTCGACGCCGCCAAGGGCCATGCCGTTGCCGGAGATGTCGGTGAACACGTTGCCCTTGACCAGGTCGTTCTGCGAGCCGGTGCCCAGGTCGAGGCCGGTGCCGCCGAGATGGGTGAACGAGTCGCCGGTGAACTGCACGTTCTGGTCGGCGGTGAAGGTGACGGCCGCGCCCTGCTTGGTCCACGCCCCGTACGGGCAGGTGCCGCCGGACACGAACTGGCACAGGCCCTGCCGGTCCCAGCCGTGCGCGCCGGTCAGCGTGTAGTTGGCCTGGATCTCGGAGAAGCCCTCGGAGGTGTTGGGCTGCAACCAGGTCGCGTAGGAGAACTGGATCCCGCTGAACACCACGTTGTGCACGCCGTTGCCGGTCACGAGGTGTTCGAGCTGCGGCACGGTGACCGTCGCGGTGGCGAGGTTCTCGCCGCTGCGCGGGATGTAGTAGATCGTGTGCTTGCTCCGGTCGAGATACCACTGGCCCGGCGAGCTGAGCAGCTCGTAGGCGTTCTCCACGAGCGTCGGCGACTCCGTGATCGCTTGCCGGCCGACGAGTTCGTAGGTGCGGCCGGAGCCGTCGGTGCGCATCAGGCGCTTCTCGGAGTTGTTCCAGCACGGCTGGGCCATCGTGATGGTGGTGCCGGAGACGGAGCCGACCGGACAACGCGGCTCGGTCCACGCACCGAGGCCGCCCCGGTAGACGAACTCGATGTCACTCGGGTTGCGCCAGCCGGCCATGGTGGCCGCCGAGGCGGTGTAGCCGGTGGACGTCCGGGTCAGCTTGACCGGGAGTTGCCCACTCGCCCGCTGGGCCCGGACGCCGTTCACGTACAGCTGCCGGGTGTCCAGAGTGGACGGAGCAGGCGCCGACCAGATGTTCTTGGCGGCGTCCGACTTCGTCCATCCGGTGATGGGGAGTCCGCCACTGAGCACCGGATGCGCCCCGGCGGCCGCGGTCCACACGACGTTGTGCCCACCGGTCCCGCTGTCGCTGGAACTCAGCGACAGCGTGGCCGGCAGCGGGTACACGCCGTCCGCGAGGCTCACGGTGACATCCGATGTCTGGCCGGCGGTCAGCCCGCGCACGACCTGCTGGGCCCGGCCCACGGTCCTGAGCGGCGCCGACGCGCTGGTGCCGGGGTTGGCGTCGGAACCGGTCGGCGACACGTACACCGTCGTCGCCGTGTCGGCGTGCACCAGGCTTGCCGTGCTCACCGTGAGCAGGACGGCCAGGAACACGCCACCATGCAGTGGCTTCATCGAGAACTCCCGTCAGGGGTTGCCATGTGGCGGGTGTACGCGCGGGGGGTTTGCACAGCGGCGGGGTCATGGCACAGCGGTGCCAACACCAGGCCGATCGTGGTCACCAGCGCCGAACCGAACCGTCCGATCACCTTGCGCACGTCCTCACGAGGAACGAGCCGCGCCCGTGGGGAACGGGCGCGGCGTGGCGGTGGCGCGCGGTAGTGACTTTCTACGCGTGTAAACGGTTGCGGTCAACAGTCATCCGATGAATCTGGTTCGTCCCGGTGGGGTTCCGAAGTCGGCCACCGGCCCTGACCAGTTGTTTCACGCCTCTCGTTCGCACTCGTTGATCGGGCCCTCCGTCAGCCCCGGCCCAGACCGCCGGTCAGGACGGGCGGGGTGAATCGGAAGTAGCGTCCCGGCTGGCCGAGCGCCGCGGCGGCGGCGTTGAGCCGGGACGGGTCGACGTCCCAACGACCGGTGGCGATCCGGTGCTCAAGGGCGTGTAGCGCGGCGATGGTCTCGGACGGCTGGAAGGCACAGTGCCCGGTGGTGTCGACGTATGCCTGCCGGAAGAGGTTCGGCGTCTGAACCAGCCTGCCGTACCAGTTCTCCTGGCCGACGGGCACGAGTTGGTCGGCGATCGTGTGGATGTCGAGTTCGGGGGCGTGCAGCCGGCCGGTCGGCATGGAGGTGTGGGCGAGCGTCGCCACGGCGTACGGGTCGGGCGTGATGTTCGCGTCGCGGGTGAGACGGGCGAGGTCGGCGTTGAGGTCGAGCCCGGCCTGTCGGTACAGGGCAAGGACTTCCCCAGCCTGGCTGCTGGAGTTGAGCAGTGCTCGGTAGTCGACGCCGACGGTGTGGGCGCTGTTGCCGCCGGCGGCGAGTTCGATCTGATACCGGCCGGTCATGATGAAGTTGAGCACGAACGACGTGAGTTCCTGCTCCTGCTGGGCTTCCTGGGCCGGGTAGTCGGTGGCGGCTGGGGGAGTGGGGCCGGAGGACCAGGTGGGCTCGTTCATCAGGGCCGCGCCGAGCGCGATCCGGGCCCGGCCGGCGGCATTCGCCTGGGCGGTGCCGACGACGCTGGTCAGCAGGGTGGCCGCGGCGCCCGCGGCGTCCTGGTTCGGGTAGCGGACCAAGGGTATCGACTGCTCGGGGGCGAGCAGATGCGCGAGCGCGTATTCGCCGTTGAGCTGGTACTGGTTGAGGTTGAGCGCACCGGCGACCAGGCCGCAGGTGGTCAGTGTGCCGTCGACGCGATCCCGCTCGGTTTCCAGCGCGCTGACCAGTCCACCCATGGAGGTGCCCCACGCGATGGTGCGGCTCGGCGCGCCGGTCTGCCGTTCGATGGCGTCGAGTGCGCCGAACTGGTCGCGCACCGCGGCGGCCAGCGCCCACCAGGACGGACCCGAGTATGACGACCCGACCAGGGCGTAGCCGTTGTCCAACAGGGCATTCGCGGTGGCCTGGTCGGGGGCGTCCTGCGGGGTGAGCGGGCCGTAGCCGTGGCTGTACAGGATGATCGTGCCGTTCCACGAGCCGGGCACGTCCGCTGTCCAGCTCGCGCCGTCGGAGAGCTGGCCCGTGTAGTGCTGGGCCGTATGGTGCTGGGGCGGGGTTCCGGCCGCGGCCGGAACCGCCGCGGCCACAACGGCGGCGACCGTCAGCGCGAACACCCGGACACGCCACTTGCTCATGCTGGTGCCTCCCGGTCGAGTGACACGGATCCGTGGCACGGACTCGGCTAGGAGCTTGGCACCGGTGGCGGTTTTTGTACAGGGTTCCTGTTCTTTAGCGACTCACCGGGCGCGACGCGGCGGCGTATCGGTGAGGCTGGCATGACAGGCGATCAGGTGATGGCGCAGCTGGTCGGCCTGCTCCCCGGTGAGCCGGTAGATCATCTGCGCCTCGAGTGCGGCGACCGGTCCGCGGAAGCGGTCCAGCAGCCGCTCGCCCTTCTGGGTCAGTCGGATCACCCGTCGTCGCCGGTCCCGTGGATCCGTGTCGCGCGCGATCAGGCCGCGGTCGTCGAGGCCGGTGACCATGTCGGCCATGGCCTGGTCGGTGACGAACGAGTTGCGGGCCAGCTCGGCCGTGGTGAGGTTCGACCGACGCTCCAGCACGGTCAGCGCGGTGTACTGCAGGACGGTGATCGCGGCCGGGCGCAGCAGTTCGTCCAGGTGCGCCCGGACGGCCAGTTCGAGCTGCTTGGTCAGGTATAGCAGGCTGGGCGGCGCGGATTTCCGATCGTCGTCGGGCTGTCGGGCCGGGACGGGTGGTGCCATTCGACCATGGTGACCGATGGATGGCGGACTGGGCCAATCGCGCCGGTTGGTTGCGGATCCATGTCGATCCGACGCCAAAAGCACAGGAAGCCTGTACGTTCACCTCCGCGTCGCTCGCCTCACTGTGGAGGTCTCATGAGCAGGACAGCCGTGCGTACCCCGTCGATGACCCGCGGCACCCAGGTCGCCACCGCGCTGGCGGTCTGCGTGGCCCAGGTCGCGCTCGCCATTCCGGCCGTGCTCAACGGCCAGTTCCAACAGGACCTCGGCACCACGTCCGCCCAACTGACCTGGATCTCCGACGCGTTCCTGGTCCCGGTGACGCTGCTGGAGCTGACCTTCGGTGTGCTCGGGGACCTGTTCGGCCGCAAGCGGCTGCTGATCGGCGGCAGCGTCCTGCTCGCGTTGGGCGAGCTCATCAGCGTGCTCACGCCGGGCGCCGGCGTGAGCACCGATGCCCGGGTGGCGGTGCTGTGGATCGGGCAGGCAGTCGCGGGCACCGGCGCCGCCGTCTTGTTCCCGACCACGCTGGCGATGGTCGCCGCCGGGACGCACACCGCCGCCACCCGCGCTCGCGGCATCGCCATCTGGGCCGCCGCGCTGTCCAGCGGCGGCTTCGTGTCACCGGTCCTGGGCGGGCTGGTGACCAAGATCGGCTGGGGTGGGGACCCGACCGCCACCTGGCGCTGGGCGTTCGTCCTGGTCGGCCTGCTGGCGCTGGTCAGCGCGGCGGTGGGGTTCGCCGCCCGGAACTCCTCGGCGCCCGAGGGGCGGTCGCTGGACTGGCCGGGCCAGGTCACCATCGCGGTCTCGCTGTTCGCGCTGCTGTTCGCCGTGATCCAGGGGTCCACCAGCGGCTGGTCGAACGGCTGGGTGATCGGCGGATTCCTGCTGGCGGTGGTGTTCTTCGCGCTGTTCATCGTCGCGGAACGGCGCGCGGAGGCCCCGCTGCTGCGGCTGGATCTGTTCGCCAGCCGGGCGTTCGCGGTGAACTCGCTGGTGACGGTGGTCGGCATGTTCGCGTTCCTGGGCACCGCCTATGCCACCAGCATCCGCCTGTCGGCGATCCAGGAGTTCACGCCGATGCAGACCGCGGTGGCGTTCGTGTTGCTGAACGGGTTCGCGCTGCTGTTGACCCCGCTGGTCGAACGGGCGATCCACCACTACAACCCGCGCTGGGCGTTGGGCGGCGGCTTCTTGCTGATCGCGATCGGCGACGGGTGGATCGCAACGCAGTCGGCGACGACGCTGTCTGTGCTACCGATCGTCGCCCCGCTGGCCCTGATCGGCATCGGCTTCGCCTTCGCGCTGTCCGGCGTGACGGCCGTCGCCGTGAACACCGTGCCGAACCATCTCGCCGGCATGGCGTCCGGCACGACGAGTCAGTTGCGGGACTTCGGGTTCACGCTCGGCCCGGCCGTCGTCGGCGCGATCGCGCTGAGCCGGGCCGCGGCCGAGATCCAAGACAAGCTGGCCGGCAGCGACGCGCTGCGCTCCGCGCTGGCGGCCTTCAACGCCGCACCCTCCCACGTGCCGGAGAGCCAGCGGGCCAGCGTCGAGGCCGCCGTCGGCGCGGTGAACTCGGGACCGCTGGGGGCGAATGCCGTCCCGGCGACGGTGCCCTCGCCAACCGGCGGCACGATGCCGTTCAACCCACTCAAGGACGTCGCGTTCCAGGCGCTGGACCACGCCTATTCCGCGGGCTACCTGGTCTGCGCCGCCGCCGCCCTGCTCTCGGCTGTGTTGGTCGCCGTCCTGCTGCGCGGCGCGGCCGACCGCCCGATGGTCACCGAGGAGTCACTCCACGACTGAGGCGGTGCCCCACGTGGATGCCGCGGGTGCGTCGGCGTGACCGTGGACGTGCGTGGGCCGACTTCTGGAACCCCACAGGGTCGCCCGCGGTGGGCGGAGCCCGCGGGACCGGTGCGACCGTTGTAGTGCCGGACATCCTCGGCGAGCACGGCGTTGAGGTGCCGCTGGCTCAGGATCAGCATGCGGTCGGTGAGCTCAGATCTGGCGGTGAGCACGAACCGTTCGGCGTACAGTGCGCCCGTGGGCAACGCGGCGGGATCCTCACCGCCGTGATGCCCACGTCAGCCAGAACGGCGTCGAACGAGGCCGCGAACTGGCCAGCCCGGTCGCGGACAAGAAACCTGAACTCGCCGACTTGGTCACCGAGATCCATCACGAGAGTGCGGATCTGCTGCGTAGTCCACCCACCGTCCGGATTCGTCGTCGTGCCGAGGATGTGGACGTAGCGGCTGCCGACCTCCAGCACGAAGAACACGTAGATCCGCTTCAGGGTGAGCGCGCAGTCGACGTGGAAAAAGTCGCACGCCAGCATCGTCGACGCTTGCGTGCGCAGGAACTGCCGCCAGGTCATGTCGGTGTGAACCGCCCCGGATTTGGTGGAGGCTCTGATGTGCCCTGAGTTTCGTGGAGCCGGCTCGCTGGACTTCATGCCACGGTTTGGGCTGTCGCGCCGTAAGGGAATCACGGTAGCCCGGTGCACGGTCGAGCGATTGATGCGCCGGTTGGGCGTCGCCGGTGTGACACGCGGCAAGGCCCGCCGCACCACCATCGCGGTCCCGATGGCGTGCGGGCGGGCGGGCGACCTGGTCAACCGCCGGTTCACCGCGAAGCGTCCGAATGCCTTGTGGGTGGCCGACTTCACGTATGTCCCGACCCACTCGGGCACGGTCTACTTGGCGTTCGTGATCGACGTGTTCTCCCACCGGATCGTGGGCTGGAAGGCCGACACCAGCATGCGCACAGATCTGGTGCTGGATGCGCTCCAGATGGCGCTGTGGGCCCGTGATCACGCCGGCCATCCCGTGGGGCCGGGCCTGGTGCACCACTCTGACGCCGGCGCCCAGCTCAGACTCAACCGGTCGTCGCAACACCGGCTCATTGGGAGAGTAGCAGTTCGTTCAGCGCTTCGGCCGGTGTCTTCCAGCCCAGTGTCTTACGTGGACGGTTGTTGAGCACGGCGGCAACGGCATCGAGCTCGTCGCGACCCCAGCGGGCCAGGTCAGTGCCCTTCGGAAAATACTGTCGCAGCAAGCCATTCGTGTTCTCGTTGGTGCCCCGTTGCCACGGACTGTGCGGATCAGCGAAGAAGATCCGCAGGCCGGTGTCGATCGTCAACTGGGCATGCTGGGCCAATTCCTTGCCTCGGTCCCATGTCAGTGTCCGGCGCAGTTGCTCGGGCAGCGCTGTGATCGTTGCGGCGATCGCGTTCCGGACAGCTTCGGCGCCGCGGCCGGCCAACGCCGGGCCGTTGTGCGCGCGCGGACCGTGGCCATACCCCTGCATACGAGGAAGATGTAGCAGCAGCGTAAACCTGGTGGTCCGCTCGACCAGAGTGCCGATCGCGGAGCTGTTCAAGCCGATGATCAGATCTCCCTCCCAGTTCCCGGCAACCGTGCGGTCCTCCACCTCGACCGGCCTCTCGCTGATCATGAGATCGGTTGTCACGTGACCGCTTGCCCGTCGACGGGCACGGGAACGAGGAACGCGCAGTGCCCGGCCGGTGCGCAGACAGGCAACCAGCTCACGTTCGAGCGCGCCGCGGCCGGGAACGTAGAGCGCCCGGTAGACCGCCTCGTGCGAGATACGCATGGACTCGTCGTACGGGAAATCTTCCTTCAGCCGCTGGGAGATCTGCTCTGGGCTCCACGCGTTGACCCATCGCCGGTCCTGACGCCGTGGCTTGTTCCGCCCCTTCCAAGGCGCTGTCCCCGGCCCCACCACAGATGTCCCGTCCAGCCGGCGAACCTGGCCGCAGAGCCGCTCCTGCACGTACCCGCGCAACGGTTCATTGTCGGCTAGCTTCGAGGCTTTTGGCCGGCGAGCACGACGCTCGGCATGCCATTGCGCGGTCGAGGCCTTGTAGTCGAGGTTGTAGGTTCGGGTCGATGCGTTGCGCCGCAACTCGCGCGAGATCGTCGAAGCATCACGCCCGAGTTGTCGAGCAATCTCACGAACGCCAACGCCTTGCGCACGCAAGATCGCGATGTCCTCTCGTTCAGCGAAGGACAAGTACCGGCCCGACACCGTCGGAGGAAGAGCTGGATTCACGCCGCCAGCGTGACGGAACCATCTGAACGCGACCGGTCCCGACACGCCGGCCTTCGTAGCCGCGTCCTCGGTCTTCTCGCCTCGCGCGATCGCAGCCCAAAACCTGACTCGATCCTCGCGCCATGCCACCGTTGGACGCCCAGGCGACGGCATCTGACCGCGGTACTCACGCGCCAGTTTCTGCTTCAATCCGGCCATCACAAACCCCTGACGTCGAGGTGTTGCGACGACCAGTTGAATCCACCCAGTACACGTCGATCAGCTTCACCGACCACCTGATCGCCACGGACATCGACGCCTCGATCGGCTCGGTCGGGGATGCCTACGACAACGCCCTGGCCGAGTCCATGATCGGGCTGTACAAGACGGAGCTGATCACCAGGCGTGGCCCGTGGCGTACCCGTGATCAGGTCGAATACGCCACCCTGGAGTACATCGACTGGTACAACAACCGGCGGCTGCACAGTCGGATCGGGCACCTACCGCCTGCTGAGCATGAGGCCGGGGCTTACCCCGGATGTCGGACACGGGGTTATGTGAGGTTCCCCCAAGGCCGGGTAGTTAACGCATTCGTGCTGGTGGCAAAGGGTTTTAGTACGGTTCCTCTTCGGCACGGGAACGCGGGTAACGCAGCCACGTTGGAGCAGGTAGTCCGTCAAGATCCACTGCTTCCACGGAGCTCTGTTGCCCACACGTCGTTGTGCCCTGCCGCCTGGTCTGACGACCGTCTCCCGCGAGTTCACGGTGGCAGAGGGACGCTTCGCTCCCGGCCACCTGGGCGAGCTGACCCAGGTCGTTCCGTTCGATCTCGTGGACGCCGTGCTGGAAGAGACACGCAGAGGGCAGCGCCGACTGCGGGACCTGCCCTCCCGGGTCGGGGTCTACTTCATGCTCGCGATGTGTCTGTTCCCGGAGGTCGGTTATCGGCTGGTGTGGCAGAAGCTGACCGCGGGCCTGGCAGGACTGGAGGTGGCCCAGCCCACCGCGAAAGCCTTGCGGGACCTGCGCCGCCGGCTCACCGCCGCACCGATGCGACGCCTATTCGAGGCGGTCGCAGGGCTACTCGCCCAGCCGACGACACGCGGCGTGCGATTCGGGCCGTTGCGCACGGTCTCCTTCGACGGCTGCAGTTCCATCAAGATCCCCGACAGCGTGCGCAACGTCGACCGGTTCGGGCCCGGTAGCCGAGGCGGCTACCCGATGGTGGAACTCATGACCCTCGTCGAAACCGGCACCCGAGCCGTGATCGCCGCGGTATTCGGCCCGACCCGTGAAGGGGAGACCGCCTACGCCCGCCAACTGCTGCACCACCTGGGCCCGGACATGCTGGTCTTGTGGGACAAGGGCTTCGACGCCAACGCCTTCCTCGCCGCCGTGGCCGACACCGGCGCTCAACTCCTGGGCCGCCTGCGCGCCAACCGTCGCACCCCGGTCCTGACCCGTCTGAGCGACGGGTCCTACCTGTCGGTCATCGGCGCTGTCCCCGTCAGGGTCGTGGAGGCGCGGATCACCGTGACCTGCACGGGCGGCACCGTGTTCACCGGCTCCTACCGGCTGGTCACGACGTTGACCGATGCCCGCCGCTACCCCGCCCAGGCCCTGGTCGCCCTCTACCACCAGCGTTGGGAGCACGAGTCGGCGTACTACGCGCTGCGGCACACCCTCGGGCAAGGCCGGGTGCTCCGCTCGGGCGACCCCGCCGGCGTCGAGCAGGAGATGTGGGCCCTGCTGACCCTCTACCAAGCGTTGCGGGCCGTGATGGTGCGGGCCGCCGAGTCGCAGCCCGGCATCGACCCGGACCGCTGCGGCTTCACCATTGCCCTGCACACCGCCCGTGATCTGGTCATTGGAGCCAGGGGCATCACGGCGCCCACCGCGGGGACGGACCACGTGGGTGTCATCGGCCACCGCGTGCTGGCCGGTCTGCTTCCACCACGACGCCTTCGCGTGAGCACCCGCAAGGTCACATCGCCGATCTCGCGCTACAGCGAACGCCTCGACGACGGCCGCCCGGACACCAGCCGCGCTGTCACCGGCCTCGACATCGTCATCGTCGAACCCCCGCAACCGCTGCCCGCGCTGCCCACCGAGTCCCGAGACGACCGAAACACTGCCCCTGCACAGCGTCGTAGGCACCGGATTTTGGCTCTGCTACAACAAGATTCCACTCGCCTGTGGCGACCCCGTGACATCGCGGCCCACTTCGGCGACATCACCATGGACACCATGTACAGACAGCTCTCCCGATGGGCGGACAGCGGGCTCATCCACAAGATCGGCCCCGGTCTCTACACCGCAACGACATGGGCGCCCAACCCCTTGCCAGGACACAAAGATCGTTAACTTCCCGGCCTTGGGTCAAGTCCCCGCTCGATGAACCCCGGCTCGTAGGACCAGCCGTCGCCGACCCAGGACGCCTGGTTGTTTGTGGCCGAGGTCAGGCCGTCCACCGACTGCGAGTCGTAGTTCAGCTCGAGGGTGGGATGCAGACCGCCGGGCACCGGCGGAGTGTTCATCGTGTAGTTCCAGGTGAACGCGTCCGAGGAGCCGCCCGCTGCCCAGGACCCGGATGGCTTCAGCGATGTCGCAGTGAAGTCGCCGCTGCCGTTGCCGGTGCTCGACCCCGTGGCGGCGAGCATCATCGGTGTCCTGGAGGCAGGCAGTCTGACATCCGCGGACACCGTGAGCGTCTTGGCGTTGTTGGTGGACGCCAGCGCGGTTGGGGCCAGGCATTCGGGATTGTGGTTCTGGCCCACTTTCCGGATGCTGTTGGTGATCTTCAAGCGGCCAGCTCGGTGAGCAAGGTCTGACTGAACCGGTAGAAGGGACTCGGCGGCCGTGGGTTCCGATCGGTCGCTGATTGTTGGCTCAGGCGGATGATGTTGGTTCCGGCGGCGGTCAGGACGTGCTGCACGTGGGTCTTGGCCAGTCCGTGGTAGCGGCAGTGTCGTAGCCCGTGGGCGTGGACGGTCTCGGAGACCGTCGCCTCACACCCGGCCCGCATCGCGTACCTCTCCTTCCACTCAGGGGTTTTCTGCTCCACTCGGGCACGAGACTGAATCTCCTGCAGCGGTTGAGGTAGTAGGAGGAGATGCCGGCCTTTGCCATCGACGTTGCCAGTGCATTGCTTGCGCACGGCGCAATCCCGGCAGTCTGACCGTCTAAACAGGACCGATAGGCCGGGGTTCTGGTCGGCGATGGTAGGTTTCCATGGTGGGCTGGTGACTCCTTGCGGACAGGTGACCGTCCGGGCCTGCCAGTCGATGGTGAACGCATCCTTGCTGAAGCCGGGATGCTCGTCAGCTCGAGGGTCTTCCCGAACCGGCCCGACGATGGTGACACTGTGGACGGTCGCGGCGTGGTGGATAGCCTGCGGGGTCACGTATCCGGTGTCGACCAGGTGTTCGGCGGGGAGGAGATGTTGGGTGGCCAACGCGGTGTGGACACGGTCGAGGGCTGCGATGTCCTGCTCGGGAGCCGGGGTGGTCAGCACATGCACGATCACCCGTGGCATGTCCTCATCGCACGTCTCGGTCTGGTGGTCCTTGTACCCGATCCATCTCGCCTTGCCCGGCTTGTGACTGAACCGCGCCTCGGGATCATGCAGGGACACGATCTCCAGCCCCGACCACGGCACTCGAGCCGAAGCCGGATCCGGATTCCCATCGGCCGCCGGCGCGGAGGCTGATCTGCGCGGCATGCCTCGCCGACTGTTGCGGTCCTTGGTTTGTTTGGGGCCCCGCCACCGCAGCTGGCTGGCACTGTCGTACCAGTACTGCTGAATCCAGACCCGCCGCAAGACATCCACCTGTTTACCCCGGCGCAGCCGCTGCGGGGTATCCGGGCGAGCCAGGGCCTGCAGCACCGTCATTCCGTCGGTCCCGACGGTCAGGGCGTAGTCCCGTTGGGCGTCGGCGCCGCGAGGTAGCCGATCGTAGCGGACCGGTCGACCGTAGCGCTTGACCCAGTCCGCGGTCACGACGCCGGCCAGCCAGTCAGGAGCAGTGGCCGCCAGTTCCTCCAGTGCTGCCCGCAGCGTTTCACCCACCAACTCCAGCCGCGACAACGTGCGCACCGCGGCCAGCACGTGCGTGGAGTCCGTGCGCTGCCGCCCCCGGCTTTTGACCAAGCCGGCGGCCACCAACCGATCGACCATCACTGCCAGCAGTCGGTCGGCACGGTCGTCCTCGGCCATCCGATCGCGGAACTCGCACAGCACCGAGTGGTCAAAGCCCGGTGCGTCCAACTCCAGCCCCAAGCAGTATTTCCAGTCGATACGGCACGCCACCGCCTGCGCGGCCTGCCGATCAGTCAGGTTCTCGGCGAACTGCAGCACCGACACCAACGCCAGCTGGGCCGGCGACAACCCCGGCCGGGTACCAGTCGGCGAAGTCCTCGTCGACGAACAAGCCGTCCAACTGGTCCCGGATCCACATCGCCGGCGTCCCTCGGGGGTTCGCTGCACGCGCGACCCGCGCCGTCTCGGCCGGGATCGTTCTGCCCGAGCTGTGCCCCATCGCCACGACCAGCACCTCATCCGCGAGGCCGCCCCCACGCTGACCAGCTAATCGCTCATACGAGCGGTGATGCCAGGGGCCAACTATCCAAGATCACCAACAGCATCCGGAAAGCGTGCCAGAACCAGTTTTCACGCATCGCCGACAGCTGTACGCCGACTTCGACGTCTCGGTGCTCCACATCGTGGCTCAGCCTTTTCTTTTGTCAGCAACGACTATGGGCGTGCTACGCAAGCAAATTCCGGACTATCTGCTGCTCACCCTGACGCAGGGACATCGATGATCACAGCAGTCAGTTCCGGTTCGGACGGGAGCGGAACGGGACACCCACAGCCCCATGGACCTGGAACGACCTGGCATAGCACCCAGCCCCCGCGGACAGCAGGGGCTCAGTCCAAGCCCGCGCTGCGTTCGGCGCGTCGCCGCTCGGCGGAAGTAACCGACGCCATGCGCGTCCAACGGCAACTTAACAACCTCGACAAGCTGCGCGGCACCGGCGATGAGCTGTACGACCGCTGACCTGGCCGGTGTCAGGCGAGGAAATGCCACAGATATTGAGACTGATCATGGGCGATACGGTCGTGAGACGACCAGAACGCCCAGGTCAGCAAAGATCGACATGTCGTCGACAGCGAGACCCTACAAGACAAGATCACGATCTAGGGTTGGAGCACTACGCCGGTTGAAGCTGGCCGCGCAGTTCGTCTACGGTGGGCCAATTCGCTGGCCCCTTTTCTCGCCGGCCCACACGGGAGCAGACTGGATGCAAGTCGCTCGCGAATCATCATAGCCGGCCAAGGATTTCGGCATGAGCCGCGCGACCGCGTACGGCTACGTGTGGGCCGCAAGCGCCGTTTCGGGGTTCTGGCAGTAGCGGCGAAAGAAACGGCGCATGCATAGATCATCGGCCATGCCAAGGCTGTCTGAGGAGGTGGTTGTCGCGAAGCCGCGGACCAGGCACCTCGATGGTTCCGCCGTCGCTACTACCAAGACTCCACCACACGCGGGGGGCTTGGATGAAAAACGCCAACTATTTCCGTTAGTCGAAGGGATGAATTCATGATTAAGCGCATGATCGTGGGCGCGACCACGGTGCTGGCTGCCTGCCTACTGGCAGGCGGACCCGCGAGTGCTGCCACCCCGACCGCCACGCCTCAAGCCGGTCCGGCTGTGGGCACCGCCCTCCTCCTGTCCCCGGAACCCAATTTCCTGGGGGTCCCGCAGCGGGTGCTCGCTCCAGTGCCGTTCCGGTGTACGCCCGTGGCAATCGAAACTCTGCCGGATGGCGCACGATCCGCGATCAACCGCACCCGCCAGAGCATCCGGCTGTACGCGGAGCCGGGCGAGGGACAGGCCCCGTGCGAGGGCACTCCGGTCGTCGACCTGCCGCCCCGCTCCGCGGTCGCTGCATTCACCGAGCCGGTTTTCTACTTCAAAGCGGCTCTTTAGTAACGCGCCAGCAATCGAGCCCCCAGAGCCTTGGGAGCGGATTCTGAACGTGTGAGTCAGGTTTCAGGTGTTGGGTCATCTGGCTGCTGGCGTAGGGCTCGCCGAGCAGTCGGGCGACATAAGGCGCGCAGGCTCCTGGTGGTGATGCCTGACCTGACTTGTCATTGATGCTCCCCAAGCAAGCGGCGGGTTGCCCCACCCGAGAGGGTGGGGCAACCCGCGACGGCCCGGTCAGAAGGAGGCCGGGCCGTTGGGGGTGCCCTCTCCGGTGGGACCGTCGTAGCCGGACAGGGAGTTGCATTGGTAGTCACCGCCGCAGTCCATGCCGGACGGGCTGGTGACGTTGGTGCCGCTGGTGATGTCGTTGAGTGCATCGGTGTGGGCATACAGGTAGCTGGCGTCGGGAAACGCGGTGGGATTGCCGGCGAGCGCGATCACACCCGCGATGAACGGAGAGGAGGCACTGGTGCCACCAACTATCGTCCAGCCGGGACCTCCGTCTGACCCGTAGCTGTCGTAGACGGCGGGTCCTGTGTCAGGATCGGCGTCGGCGGCGACGTCAGCGGTCATCCGCCCCGAACAGTTCGGGTCGTGCTGCCAGGTGGGCTTGGCGATCCACGCCGAGCAGCCGCTGCCCGTACCGCCGGTGGTGCTCGAGCCGCCCCAGGCGGTTTCGGCCCAGCGGCGTGCAGCGGTGGGCACGCGGGTCAGGCGAGTGCCGCCGACCGCAATCACACTTGCCAGCACTGCGGGGAATTCCGGGATGCCGTAGCCGGAATCGCCTGCGGCGGCGACAATCGCCACGCCCGGATGGCGGTAGGCGTCCTGAAACGGGAGCATCGCGGGGTCCTCCTGGATGCCGTAGCTGTTGGAGATCTCGTTGGCGCCCAAGCTTGCGGCGGTGGCCTCGGCGGTGGCCAGGTCCGCGATGGCCGCGCTGGCGCCCTCGACCAACAGGACGCGGCAGTCCGGGCAGGCGGCAGACACCATGTCCAGATCGAGGGAAATCTCCAGGCCCCACCCCTCATCGGCCGGAGGGAGCGGACTGGCGGCGCCGCTGCCGTTGACCTTGTGGAAGCAGCCGTTGGCGGTGGTGCAGGCCGGCAGGCCGTAGGTGGTCCGGTAGGTGGCCAGATCGGATTCGGCGTTGGGATCGTCGTAGGCGTCTACGACGGCTACAGTCTGTGCGCCGCCGCCGGTGATGGGCAGGTTGTACGCCGAGCGCAGATCCGCCGGACCGTAGCCGGCCGGTAACGCGGCTGCAGTCATGTGGCCACTGTGGACGTCAGTACGGATTTTGGCGAAACACCTGGCGTATCCAGGCCGTGCCGCGCCGCAGGCGTCGCGGACGGCCGCGGTGCGCGGAAAGCCGATGGCGACCGGCGCTTGGACGGTCAGCGCCGCAGCCGTGATCGTGGCGAGCATGACGACGAGTCTCATCGCAACTCCTGTGATCAGTGGCCGGGCGCGGCGATGGTGTAGGCGTTGGTGATGGTCTGGGTGATCGATCCGCCGGCGGCGTCGGCGGCGGTTACTCGCAACGCCGGGCTGGTGCCCCGCGCCGACGCGGGATTGGGCCAGGCCACGAGGTACTGCCCGTTGTCGCCGTGCACCATCGCGGGCTGCCAGGTGGCGCCGTCGAAGGACACGGACACCGTCACCGAGGTGACCGGGTCGTGTGAGCCGGCGCCGTCATAGCTCAGATGGGCGACGGTGAGCCGCATCAACTGCCGGGGCGCGGTGCTGCTGCCGGTCTGGTCGGTAGCCAGCCAGTAGTTCAGCGTGAGCACCGGCAGGATGTGGCACGCAGTGGACGCCGATTGTCCGTAGCAGGTGTTGCCGGCGGGCAGCGCGCTGCCCGGCAGGTCGCGGAAGGCCAGGTCGGTGTGCGTGTGGGTGGACTGGCTGACCGGGGACTGCGTGCCGCGGTCGACATCGAACACCGCGCGATAGGCGCCTGGCACACTTGTCACCACGGCGCCGATGGCGTTCTGGCCGTCGACCACCTGAGTGCCGTCACGGTAAAGCGTGATCCGCGTGGTGGCATCCAGGAGAGTTCCCTGATGGGTTGGATCGCTGTCGGCCGCGTCGTCGGCGAAGAACAGGGAGAGCGTGCCGCCAGCGCTGCACGCTAGGCAGTACGGGTACTGGATACTGTCCAACCACTGGTGCGGTCCAGTGTGTTGCCCGAACTCGGCGGCCTGCGGACCGTGGCCCCAGTCGATCGAGTACCGGTGTCCGGCGGTGAAGGTGCGCGCGTCCGCCGTGTACAGCACGTTGCCGGGCATCTGCGTCATCTGCAGCCACTGCCCCCCGTTGGCGGCGCCCACGTACTCGGTCACCTCGCCGGGTGCCGGGACGCCGCCCAGGTTGCCGTACACCAGTCCCCCTATCCGACCGGTCGCCGGGTCCAGGGGAGCCTTGAGGAACGCTGCCCTGGGCGTGTCGGCGGGGTCGGCGAAGAAACGCTGTCGCACCACGGCCAGTTCGTTGGGGTGCACGACGTAGGCGTTCACGGTCGGCACGTCGTTCGAACCGAAAGCCACGTCATAGCGCGAAGTCGCGGACTGGCCGCTCCACGAGACGAGGAAACGCAGATTCCCCACCGGGGCAGCGGATGTGGGCGTCACATAGAAGTCGGCACCGTGCGAGCCAGCACCGCCTGCGGTGACCACCAAACCGGTTTGCCTGGCCTTGTCCTGTGGGATGAACGTGACGGTCATACCGTCTTCGGCGGCCTGCTGGGGCGTGGCCACCGAGATCCGAGACGACGCGCTGCGCTCATCGATCCCCAGCGCGGTGACGGCGTCGGAGTCCGAGACGGTGAAACTCGGCGTGACCCATCGTCCCGCCACGACCCTGCCGCGCTGGTCGAAATCGCAGAAGAAGCTGAGCGCGACATAATGTCCTGCCGGCACCGCCAGCCGCTGGATCTCGCCGTGAGTGAACAGCGCCACCCCAGGCACGCGACGGATGGAGTCCACATTGAACAGTGTGAGAAAGCTGTTCGTCAGCTGGCCGGTCAGGCCGACCGTGGTCAGCTGGACGACACGCATGGGATACGCCGGCGTGGCGGAGCTTGAGTCGGTCGGCGCGGCCAGTGTCATCCGTGCCAACCCGCCGGGCAGCGGGCCAGTGCCTGGCTCCCGACCGGCGGCGATGTCGGCGCCGATCCGCTCGCGCAGCATCGCGGCGAACCGCGACGCCGACGCGACGTTGAGGTATCCACGCGCCGTGCCGCCCGATGCGGCGGTAAGCGTGACTCCCGGCGGCGCCACCGGCGGGGCTCCGGCGGCGAACGACAGCTCCAGCGGAATCCCGTCCCGGGTCCGCGCGCGAGCCAGCGCCGACACGTCGAACAACGACAGGTCCAACTGGCGCCCCGCATACGGTGCCGCCACGGAGGGCACCACGTAGCGGTCACCGGTGGGACCGGTGAACGACAGCATCGGTCCGCCGTCGTCCTCGGAGGGAATCGTGGCGACCGGACCGCCACCGGCCGACTCCACAATCCGGTCGCCGGTCACCAGGGTCACCGACACCGAACCGGCATCCGCTCCCAGCGCGGTGGGCGCGGTGGCCACCATGCCTGGCGGCGCGGTCAACATAGCGACGACAAGTGGTGCGGTCACCAAAGGCAAGAACGCGTGCATGAGTACCTCCCGCAGGCAGGGTGGAGGCGAGTCCGCATAGTGTGCATGTATCCCTTGGTTGAGCAGGAGAATGTGTCATGGCCAATAAGTGCCGTTGACCGCGAGTGGTCATCACATCAGGTCACCCTCAGGAGTTCTTCTCCGGCCACGCCGGCCAGCAACGCCCGCGCCAGCAGCGCAAACGACGTCCAAGGCTCCGGATGGGTGAACATCCAGCCCAGGTCCTCGGCCAGGGCTTGAAGATCCGCATCTCGCGATGTAGTACGGGATCCCGACCTCCGCTGGCAGCTTCATTTGTGAAGCGAGTTTGAGACAGCAGTCCCGATCAAGATCGTTGCTGGGGAGTACGGACGATGCGACGTTGTGTGGTCGGGAATCTCTCAAATCCGGGGCTGGTGGGACGCGTGGCACGCCTGTTCGCGTGAATCGTGTAGGCGCTGCGGCCCCGCTTAACAGCCAACTCGGCTATGCCGCCACCTCAACATCGTCCCAGGCAGAGCTTTCCTAAGGGCAGCAGCAGTTTCGTCGAGCTCATCACGTTGACGTACGCGCCAATCTGCATGCAAACCGAAGCCATCACCCGGAAACCGGGGGAAGACGTGCAAGTGATGTCGGAGCGGCGATGGGTCAGCCAGGTGGTCAACGAGCCGGCGGGTGAAGGTGGTGTCGGCCGGCGGTCGGGTTAAGTGCGCCAACCGTTGATCTTGCAAGCCGTTGTCGGTCTCTGTCAGTACATTTTCCCGAGGTTTGGGGAGCGCGTCGCGCCCCTCCTGGTGAGCTGGTTCACAGCAACGTCGAGGAAGTCCTGTACGAGCGGTCCACGGTCTTCGGCCCTGGTTGCGAGCACGACTCGGCACGGTGCGATTCCTTCAACGGGAATGGTTGTGAGGTCGTGTCGAAGGGGGGTGTGCTCGCCGCCGGCCGGTGCGAGGGCGAGGGCCTGGCCGCTGGCGATGAGTTCGAGTTTGTCTGCCGCGGACATGGCGAGCGGGCCTTCGGGTGTCGGGCGTCCGTTCGGGCGTGGGTCGAGACGCCAGAATGCGTCATACGCCGCGTCGGTGTACCGGACCAGGGCTTCGTCCGCAAAGTCGTCAATGGTGACAGACGTGCGGCCGGCGAGGCGATGGAAGGTGGGCACCACGAGCACCCGGGGCTCCTCGTAGAGGGCCGTCACGCGCAGCTGGTCGGTCGGGAACGGCTCTCGGGCGAGGACCACGTCGACCCGGTAGTCCATGAGGGCCGCTTTTACCTGGCTAAAGTCCAGATGCAGGGTGCGCACCTCGGCGTCGGGACGCCGGTTGCGCAGTTCGCGCGCCGCGGTGGTCACGATGAGGCCGCCCGTGTACCCGATGGTGAATTCGTCGGGGCCAACGGCGGCACGGGTCGTCGCCACGGCTTGCCGGGCGGAGTGCAGGAGTGCTTGCGCCTGAGGCAGGAAGATCCGGCCCGCCTCGGTGAGGTGGCTGCCCTGTCTCGTGCGATCGAGCAGGCGGACGCCCATTCGTTCTTCGAGACGCTGAATCTGCCGGCTCAGCGACGGCTGGGCGAGGTGCAGGGCGCTGGCCGCGCGGTGGAAGTTGCGGTGCTCGGCGACGACCGTGAAGTACCGCACCAAGCGCAGTTCGAGGTCCGCCGAGGAGGCGGGCTGGTCGGGCACGCCGCCAGGATACTCCTGATACCTATTTCGCATCACGTGGTGCGGGACAGGACTTGGACGCGGGGCGCCCGTGGTTCTTAGCGTTGAGGCACAGGCCCACCCCTCTCCAGAGACCGGGCTGACTCGAAGCCACAGAGGATTGTCATCGTGCGCATTTTTGTCACCGGTGCCACCGGGTACATCGGATCCGCGGTTGTCCGCGAGCTCCTCGGAGCAGGCCATCAGGTCATCGGCCTCGCCCGCTCGGACTCGGCCGCCGCAGCGTTGTCGGCGGTCGGCGCAGATGTTCGCCGCGGCGAACTGGAAGACCTCGACAGCTTGCGTGCCGGCGCCACCGCAGCGGACGGGGTCATTTACGCGGCCAACCAGCACATTACTGAGACCACGGATCCGGCCGCTCGAGCCCGGGTCGAACTGAGCGCCGTCGAGGCGATCGGGGCAGCGCTTGAAGGCTCCGACAAACCCTTCGTGGTGACCTCGGGAACCTTGGGCCTGACGTTCGGGCGCCTGGGCACGGAAGCGGATGCCCCCGATGTAGAAAGGCTGGGGGCCTGGGCCCTGCGAGTTCCGACCGAGCACGCCGTGATCGCGATGGGAGAGCGCAGCGTGCGCGCAGCTGCGCTACGGCTCGCGCCGCTGGTGCACGGCGAGGGAGACCTGAAGGGTTTCACACCGACTCTCATCGGCATCGCCCGCGCGAAGGGCGTGTCCGCCTATGTTGGCGACGGATCGAACCGGTGGCCTGCGGTGCACCGGCTGGACGCGGCGCACCTGTACCGGCTGGCTGTGGAGGCCGCCCCAGCCGGCTCGCGCCTGCACGCAGTCGACGATGAGGGGGTGAGGTTGCGGGACATCGCTGAGGCCATCGGCCGTCAGCTGAAGGTGCCGGTTGTCAGCCTCGCGGCCGAGGACGCAGGCAACCACTTCGGTTTTCTCGGCCCCCTGGTGTCGATCGACAGCCCGACGTCGAGCGCACTGACGCAGGAACGCCTGGGATGGCGGCCGACGCGTCCCGCGCTGATCGCGGACATCAAGGAAGGCCACTACTTCAACGATTGACGATTCATCTTGGAGAGCACACTGAACGTTTTTCATCCTGCGGTGACTTCGTAGTTCTGTAGCACGTGGATGGCCTTGGCCGGACGGCCGGCGCGGCGGGGACAGCACCGGAGCTTGCGCAGGATGCGCCAGGTCTTGAGTTGTGCGTTGGCGCGTTCGCCGGGGCCGCGCAGCCGGGCGTGGGCGCGGTTGGCCTCCTTCTGGGACTCGGGCTTGTTGCGGCCCTTGTACGGGGTGATCACGTGGTGTCCGGTCTGGTCGTAGCCGTGGTAGCCCTTGTCGCCCAACGCGATGAGCCCGGTGTCGCGTAGGGCGGCGAGGATCTGCCAGATCCGGGCGGCGGCGGTGTCGTGCGTGCTGCCGGGCAGTTGGCCGGACACCCACAGGATCGTGCCGTCTGGGGAGGCGATCACCTGGACGTTTATTCCATGGAGCTTGTGTTTGCCGGAGTAGTACGGGCGGTCGGCGGCGATCCGGTCGATCGGGATCAGGGTGCCGTCGATGATCACGTAGGCCATCCCCTCGCGCTGGGCTTTCCGGAGTGCCGCCCGCAGCTTCGGCGCCCGCGCGGTCAGCAATCCGACGGTCTCGTTGACGTAGCGCCAGCAGGTGGCGGTGGACACCTCGAACCCGGCGCCGACCTCGGCGAACGGCTCGCCTTGCGCAGGCACACCAGCACCAGCAGGGCCTGTTGTCCCGGGTTGAGCGCCCGCCACACCGAGCCGATCCGCCGGCGGTGGGTACGGATCAGCCTGGACACGACGGTCAGGGTCTGACGTGACAACGGCAGCGCCGCACGGTAGAACAGCATACGAAGCCCTTGGGTCGGACGTGGATCTTGGTCGATTGCTGTCCTACCAAGGGCTTCGTCATGTCTCCAGCACCGACACGCCCACCGACAACGGACGCTGTGACCTGGAACCCGTACCCGGCAACACATCCACGGGACTTGACCCCGGATGTTGGACACCTGACACACTCGGATCGTGATGGTCCGGGTGGACTGGAGTCCTGCATAAATGGTCATGAAGCACTACCCGCCGGAGTTCAAGGCTGAGGCGGTCGCGCTGTACCGGTCCCGTCCGGGCACGACGGTCGCCGCGGTGGCCAGGCATCTTGGGGTCAACGCCGAGACGCTGCGGTCCTGGATCCGGATCGACGACGCACGACGCGCCGATTCCCACCCCACGACCGGCGCAACCCCGGTTGCCGCGCCGGCCTCGGGCACGCTGGAAAGCGAGAACGCCGAGCTGCGCAAGCGAGTCCGAGAGTTGGAGGAGGAACGCGAGATCCTGCGCAAGGCGGCCAAGTATTTCGCCGGGGAGACGCGCTGGTGAACCGCTTCCAGTTCGTCGCCGACCATCACCGCCGCTACGGCGTGAAGCGGTTGTGCCAGGTCATCGGGATCGCCCGGTCCAGCTTCTACCACTGGAAGGCCACCGCGGCCGACCGCGCCGCCCGCAGTGCTGCCGACGATCGGCTGGCGGCCCGGATCCGCGTGGTTCACCGGGAATCCGACGGCACCTACGGCGTTCCGCGGATTACCGCCGAGCTGCGTGAGGCTGGGCAGGTGGTCAACCACAAGCGGGTCGCGCGGGAGATGCGCGGGATCGGCCTGGCCGGGGTGCGGCTGCGCCGCCGGCACCGCACCACCGTCAGCGATCCGGCCGCGGGCACGGCGCCAGACCTGATCCAGCGCGACTTCACCGCGCAGGCGCCGAACATCCGCTACGTCGGTGACATCACCTACCTGCCGATCGCCGACGGCACGTTCTGTTATCTGGCAACGGTGATGGACCTGTGCTCGCGCCGGCTGGTCGGCTGGGCCATCGCTGATCACATGCGCACCGAGCTGGTCATCGACGCACTCGCAGCAGCCCAGCGCACGCGGGGCAGCCTGGCCGGGGCGATCTTCCATACCGACCACGGGGCCCAATACGTCTCCCGGGCGTTCGCCCAAGCCTGCCACGCGGCTGGGGTGATCCAGTCCATGGGCGCGGTCGGCAGTTCCGCGGACAACGCCGCCGCGGAGAGCCTGAACGCCGCGTTCAAACGCGAGACCCTGCAGGGCATTGGAAGCTGGTCCACCGCAAAGGAAGCACGGCTGGCGGCGTTCGGCTGGCTGCATCGCTACAACACCCGACGCCGTCATTCCTACCTCGGGCAACGGTCCCCGATCGCCTACGAGAACAGTCTTGGCGCGACATCGGCTACGCTGCCCGAAGTCGCATAACCCCGTGTCCAACATCCGGGGGTAAGCCCCCCTAATGCGGACGCTGTTTTCCCGGACATCGTCAGACTTGATCGAGCCGCTCGCCACGGTCCATCAACAGCTCGTATCCGACTGCCTCTTGTGGGAATCTGACGCCGTTGACCAGAGCGTCCCGTGCCTGCGCGGCGAACGACCCCAGCCACGCCGCAGCTTCCGTGGCGACAGCGGTGGGAACCTGCTTGGCGGGTCGCGCAAGGCCCATCTCGAAGAGGAGGCCATACAACGGTACCGCCGGAACTACTCCTGGAAGCCCAGCCAGGGAGCCAGCAGCGTGTGCCGCCAAGGGAATCTGTAGTCCTTTTAGGTCCACGTCGCCGAAGTATGCGATTCGTTCGGGCATGGGGGACAGCAGCGGCACGGACAGCACCGCTGAGGGAAACTGGCCACCGGTCCCGTACCCCACATGCCGTCCCGGGCCGCCGCTGGCCGCGCGGTGCCGTGTGACTTCCAGCAGAGACGTGTAGGTGTGATGGTTTTCGGCGATGAGCAGCGCTGTGCCCTTTGGGTCGTCGATGCCCGGAACCCATTGTGAGACAAAGGGGATGGGCACGGTGTGGCAGCGCAGGAGGTTCAGGGTCAGTGCCCCCGATGTGAATAGGCGGGTGCTCAGGAGCCGATCGAGTCTCTTCTCGTCGCCGAACAGTTCCAGGGACCGCTCTCGCATCGGCACGTTCGGCCGCGTCGCACCGCTGTCACGAAGGAAAGCGGTAACCGTGTCCAGCAGCGCCAGTTCCTCGTCGCGGTGCGCGATTCGGCCTGCGGCTTCGAGTGCCGCCGGCCAGACCCGAACGGGCGCCTTCTCCCGTACGACACGTTCGCGAGCCGGCCGCCGTACCCACCTGGGCAGGTGAGGCTCGTCCCGGGTGTCGAAGTCCCGAAGCGAGCGCGGAAACATCACCAGGCCGGCGGCGACGAGCTCATCCAGCGCATGGCGGATCTCGCCGCGTGCCGCCGGTGCCGTCGCCAGGCTGCGATCGAACTCGACGGCCGCGGCGTACAGCGCCCCAACCTCGATCTTCTGCCTGGGCGCGTCTGCGACGTGTGCGGCCAGGTATCGCGCCAGTGAACTCAACGTCATGACGACGGTTCCTCCACTGCTTCGTCGCGTGCGACTCGGACACTGGTGATGCCGTCGACGGTCGTACCGAAACGCTCCTCCACGACCACATAGCGCCTGGTGCGCAGCGCACCAGGGGCGTTGCGCATCCGCAGCACGTTGGGGAACTGGCCGACGGCGCCGAGGTCCTCGACGCCGGTCGTGTAGAGGAGCTGCACTCCGTGTGCGGCTGCGACGTCGCGTTGCAGCCGCAGCAGTGCCACGTGGCTGGCCGTGCCCAATGGGTTGTCCAACACCAGGGTGCCGCCCAGCGCGGATCTGCCTTGGCCGCGGTTGATCGCGCGCAGCCGGGCGAGGGTGCAGTACAGCGCGACACACACGGTGAGCTTCTCACCGCCGGAGAACTTGCCGAGCCGGGTCACATCGACGGGTTCAACCGCGAGATCGCTGTTCGGCTTGAGAACCTTGACGGTGAAGCCGCGCGGCGCGACTGCTTCGTGCACGCACCGTTTGAGCAGCGCGAGACCCTCCGGCTTCGACTTCTCCGCCACGATCCGGTCCACCACGGCGTTGATCCGGGCCCGCAGGTCCTCGTCACCAGTAGGACGGGTGAAACGGATCCGGAGGAAGTGCTCGTTGCCCCAGCCGCCGAGCGTGCCGGGCAGCTTCGAGTGCCGGTGCGCGGAGTCCAGGTTCGCGAGCACACTCTGGACGAGGGCGGCGATCTCGACCACCACCAGCCCTTGATCACGGTCGATGTCTCCGAGCTGGTCCTCGATCGTCCGCCGGCGCACGCGCATCTCCTCGGCCCGGCCGGCTGCGCGGGCGGCGAGCACGGCGGAGTCGTCACCGGTGAACCGGTCCCTGATCGCGGCGGGGATCGCGGCGAACCGGTTGTCCGACGCCAGTTTACGCACCTGCTGGACGGCTTCGTCCCGGTCCTGTCCGGTCGACGAGGCTACGGTGTTGGCGCCGGTGAGCCGCTCGAGAAGGTGCTCGGTGTCGGATTCGGCCCGCGCGCTGTCGCCGTCGTACGCCGGGACGTCCTGCGGTGCCGTGACCGGGACGGCGGCATCGGCGAGGCGGTGAGCACGTTGTGCGAACACCTGGGCGGCGGTGTCCGCCTCGCGTGCCGCTGTGCCTGCCTCGTCGGCTTCCCGGTTGAAGCTGGTCACCTTGCCACTCATCTCCGCCGCCCGGGCGGAGTGCTCCTCGGCCTGTGCACGGGCCTGCTCTTCGGTGGCCGGCTCGGCATCGAGCTGCGTGTGCCGTGCCCTGTCCCGCGGTGTTCGCGCGCTGAGCTCGTTCTCGGCCGTCTTGACCTCCGTCTCGGCGCGGGTCAACGCCACCTGGAGCTCGTCCGCGCGGTTTCGGGCGCGCTCTCGTGCCGTTGCTCGACGTGCCGGATCCTGGCCGTCACCGGTCTTGAGCAGAGCGGCGGAGCGCAGCCGAGCCGACTGCGTGAACCTGGCCAGGGCGTCCGCGGCTTGTCCGGCTCGGGCGAGAGCGCTCCGTAGCCGTTCGGCCAGGACGGACTGTGACGCTACTGTGCGCCAGCGTTCGTCCGCGCCATCGAATTGCCTCTCCAGCAACGACAACGGATCGCCGGCATCATCGACGTCGGCCTTGTGATCGGGTTCGAGCAATGAGATCTTGCGATCGGCCTGCTCGTACCGTTCCTTGTTGGAGTGGTGTCGGCGAGCACCGTCGCGGGCGCCTCGTTCTTCGTGGCGATGCTCATTCGCTCGTTCGGTCGCTTCTGCCTCGATCCTCCTGTGAGTTCGTGCGTCACGGTCCAGTTGCTCGACAGCCTGGCTGATCCCGGGCAAGTCGGCGACTTTGTCCCGGAGCAGGGCCAGCCGTTGAATCTTTCCTTCGAGCGAGGCGAGTTCGTCACCAAGAGCGGTTTCGGTGTCCGCGTCCTCTGCGTCCTGGCGCTCGAGTTCGTCACTCTGGTCGAGCAGGTTCCGGTCGGTGCCGTCGATGTCCTCGATCGCCTGCCGGTACTCCTCGATATTGGCCTCGAGTGCGCGCAGGTGGCCTTCCGGGCAGTCGTGCAGCACCGTGTCCACCCTGTCGAGCAGGACACGATCCGCTGCCGCCTGGTCACGCAACTCGGCCATCCGACGATCCTGGACTTCGCGGCGGAGTTCACGTTCGGCGCGCGCGTTCTCTGCCGCGCCCGGATCGAACAGCGCCGGATCGTTCGGTACCACCAGCCACTCCGGCCGCGCGCCGGTCAGCGCGTGTTGCAGCTGGCTGGCGGTGCACACGGTCACGTGAGCCACCGACCGCCAGTCCCGCGACCGTACTGCGTCGCGGACATCGTTGGCGGCGACGTCCGCGACGACGACTCCGGCCGCGAGCTCCGCGACGACCGGGTTCTCCAGCACCCTGGCGCGGTCGGGTTCGGGCACCAGGTCGCGCAGCAGCTCCCAGCCAGGTCGCGCTGCCTTGCCGGTGGCAGCGTGGATCGCTTCGGCCGCGCGCTGGGCATCACGTGTGGTGGGCAGGAAGGCGTCGCCGCGCAGCCCCTCCAAGGCACGGTCATCGTCTGCCGCGTCGACACGAGTGTCCACAATGGTCGACTCGGCCAGTGCGATCGCATGCGTCAGCGCCGCACGGAGATCGGCTGCTTCCCGCCACAGGTCCAGCCGGCCACCGTCGTCGAGTTGGACGAGTTCGGCCAGTCTGGGGTGCGTCGCGAGCTCATCGACGCGCTCAGCCAACTTTCGGCGTTCGGCGGCGAGGTGATCCCGTTCTGTCACCTTGGTGGCACGCTCACGGGCAAGGGCTTGTCGTCGGCTCGACAACGACTTGCGCGTTGCCGGCCGCTTGGCGCGGCGGCGTCGAACGGTGTCGAGATCGTCCTTCTTCTCGCGTTTGGACGTCCGTGCCTCGGCGAGAATGACATCCGGTACGGCGTCCGGACCCGGCAGGTCGCCCTGCCGCACTGAGTCGGCGATCGCGTCGCTGATCTCGATCAACTTGCCCCTGAGGCCCTTGGCACGGGTCTCCTCCTGAGTCGCGAGGTCCCGGTTAGCCAGGGCCCGGCTGTCCTCCTCAGCCGCCTTCGTCTCCGCGGTGTCGGCGAGGGAGGTCTCCGTTTCCTCAGCGGCGGCTTCCTCCTCGGCGAGCGCGGTATAACGGGCCTTCAGTGCGGTGGCCGCGCGGTCGCGTTCTACGCGCAGTGGTGCCGTCTGTCGTTGCTCCTCCGCCATCTGCTTGCGTACGGACTCCGCGTCGTGCTCGGCCTCCATCTGCTCGGCCAGCGGAACGACCGCCTGCCAAGCCAGTTCCTCGTCCCGGGCTTCGACATGATCAGACGCTGCCTGCTCATGGGTCGCGACTGCGGTGGCAAGACGGTGCGTGGCCGCGACCCTGTGCAACTCGTTCGCGACGTCGTTGACACCTTTACGTTCACGGTCCAACCTGAGCGCTTCCTCGCGGAGCCGACCTTCCTCGTTCGTGAACCACTCCGCGTCGGTTCCGCGTTCGCGTGCCGCGACGGCGAACGCACCGGCAAGCCGGGCAGCGGCCTGCCTGGCGGCGTTCGCCTCGGTCTCGGCGTTCTTGGCGACCTCGTGACGTTCGGCGAGCAAGTCCAGCCGGCCCGTCACCTCCACACAGAAGTCGCGGTCAGCGAGCAGGTCCGGCTTGCGAGCCAGGATGTCGATGATCTTGCGCAGGTTGGTCGCGACGAGGTCCGGCTGCGCGCTGTCCACGGTCAGGTCGATCAGGAAGTCGACGAACCTGTCGGTGGACGGGAAGTTGAACAGCTCGGCCACACCGCCCTCGGAATGGTTCATCTCCTTCTGATAGCTGAACAGCGCGGGATCGAGGCCGCGCGCGGTGAGCGTGTCCATCCATAGGTTGCGTTGGTCGGTCACCGCGAACGAGAACTGCTGCGGTCTGGTCGCAGCGATCTCACGCAACAGGCGGACGAACTCGGTCATCGGCCTGAGCCGGCCGGTGTCGTGTACTGGCAGCCGGTCGAGATCAAGTTCCCCGGACACCGCGAAGAACGTGTAGTACCACCCCTTGAGCTTGTCGCGGTCCCGGTCTGGGTCGAGTGGCCGGCGGCGGTCCACCCATTCGTAGACCGCGCCGGTGATCAGTCGCGGTGCGGCCGAGGGCAGCAAGCTGTTATCGGACCGTGCGACCCATTCGGCGATCGTGTGACTGGTGTCGCCCGACGCGACGTAGTCCTCCAGGTAGCGCTTCACGGTCTTGCCCATGAAGTCCTTGCGCAGCGGCAGCAGCAAGGCGAAGAACAACGACAGTAGGCTCGATTTGCCGCCGCCGTTGCGCAACCAGAGTATGGAGTCGACCGGATCGCCCGGGCCGTCCACGCCGGACGAGGACATATCCAGGGTCACGTCGGTGAACCGGGCTGCGCGATCTCCCACGCTCGCCAACCGCAGTCGGGACAGTTGGTACGTCACGACGTCACCTCATCCTGTCGGATCGCTGCCAGCACGTCATAGGTGGCGTTCCCGGCGAGTTCCCCGGCTTGTATACGGAACCGCTCCAGCAGTTGGTACGCCTCCGGGCCGCGAGCGGGCGCCGGTCGGGCGAGCCCCTGATCCACCATCCAGCCCAGTACGCTCGCCACCCAGTAGGTCGACGACGCTGGCGATCGACGCCCCTTGCCCTTTCCCCGGTCTGCCTTGTAGCCGGGAGACAATCGGTCGTAGCAGCGCCATGCCTCGTCCAGCGACTCCTCGTCGGTCGGTGTGCGCTTGAGCCGTTCGCACGCGTCGCGGATGAAGCGTTCGACCTCCTCGACGGACACCCAACGAACCCGGTCGTCGTCGAAGTCGGCGGGTGTCGGGTAGGCGTACGCCGTGATCGCGACGCTGACGAGCCCGACCAGGAGACGATCTGTCACACCGGTGACGTTAGGCAGGTCCGACAACCGAAATGCGAAGACCGACTCGCGGCGCACACCCAGCACCAGACCGAGATCGGAATCGGAGAGGACGCGCGCGTCGAGTCCGTCAAGGACACTGTCAACCGCGTTGCGGAACTCGAAGTCGGCGCGGTACCGACCGAGCAGACGCCGGTAGTCGGAATCCGCACCAGGCCGCATCTTCGGCCGCAGCGCACAGGCGATGAGCACACCCACCTCGGCGAGGTCGCGTTGGCTCAGCGTCACGATGCCTCCCGATCTCGCGGCGTGGCGGCGGAATGCCGTTCGGCCCAGCGGGCCAGTGCGTCCTCGTCCTGGGCGACGATCAGGTCATCGCCGGACCAGCCGGGCATGGTGATCCGAACGCCGTCCGCGTCGACCGCTGCCGTCGGACCCAGGACGTATGCCGCCGCATCCACCGCCGTGGACACGTCCTGCGTCGTCTCAGGTGCGTAGTTCCACAGCACCGCAAGGACGACCAACCGTTCAACATGCCGGCGGTCGACGCCGGCCGGCAGACTCGCTTCGCGGGCGGCCAGCAGTAGATCGGACAGTCTCGCGGGCAGTTCGACACCGTCAACCACGGCTGCGGCCGCCGCCAGAACCTCAGGCGGCACGGCTGGCGGATCGGGGTCGCCGAGTTCCTCGTCGGGCTCGAGCGGTTCCTCCGGCGCGGCTTCCCGACGTGGTGCCAGCAGGTCGTCCACCAGATCGGCGAACCGGACGATCTTCGGCGGCTGGGTACCCGCCAACAGGATGCTGAACGTCTCCGCGGGTTCGATGGCCCCCTTCGTGGGCATCGTGAGCAACGGAAGGAACACACCGTCGTTGATGTCGGGGTTGCGGAGCCCGCCGACAGGTCGGAACGACTGCCGGGTCTGCTCGTCCAGGAAGGTCGTTCGGGCGGTGACCAGCCTCCCGTGCAGCTCGGTGTGTCGCTGCCGGCACTCCTCCAGCAAACCGGCGATGCGTGCCGCGGCCGCCGCAACGTCTGGCTCGACGTCCGGCGCGTCCAGCGCGCCTCGAACGTGATCGAGTAGCCGTGACTCCCCGGCGAGCCGTTCCTCCAGGTGGACGCGGTTGCGGTCGAGTTGTGCCGGCACTTGCTCGGCCCATTGGTTGAACACTGTCCGAATGTCACGGCTGGTGTCCGCCAGGATTGTCCGCAGTTCGTCCGCGTAGCGCACGGAAAGCAACCGTGACCGTTCAGCCGCCTTTTCGGCCTGTCCGAAAGCTCCACGTTGGAGTTGCCGGGTGAGCATGAGCTCGATGGCGGACTGCTCGTCTTCGACGTCGAACTCCAATCCGCCCACGAGGGCGTTGATAGCGTCGGTCGATGCCCGCAGCACATTGACACCTCGGCCGTGGTCCTCGTGCTCGGTGAGTAGCCGGAACTCGACCGCGGTGCGCCTGTGTCGGACAGAGCCGTCCTGCTCACGGGTGAAGGCGGAGACCGAGTAGCTGAATGGGGCCTCGCGTTCCCTGCGGTTGAGTAGCGCGTCCACGACGTACCCCGCGACCGCCCTGTGTTCGTCGTGAGGCCGGGTGGGATTGGTGTTGGCGGCCAAGCTCGCCAGCCCGGTGATGGCCTCGTCATAGGTGACTTCGTGGTCGAAACCCTGTCTGGCGATCACCGTGTCGATGGCTGTCAGGGAGAGCGCCACCACGTCGTAGCCCTGGTCGCTCCAGGCCTGGCGGGTGGCGTTGTCCGCCGCGTCGGCCACTGGTCGGGTGCGCAGGAGCACTCGTACTCGGTCGCTGAACGAGGCGTCGAAGACAGCCCGCCCGACAGGCCATGGCTCGCTCACCCGATGTAACCTCCTCGGTGTGCCGACGCCTCCACTGTAAGGTCGGCCTCGGAGCGTTTTGTGCGGCTTCGAGCCAGGCTGCACCCGTTTGGTCCAATGGGCGGCTGATTCGCGTGCGTGCGCCAGATGACTATTGGAGAAATGCCGTGTCGTCGGGTGCCGTGCTATCGCGCGTGCGGTTCGCTCCGGATCCATGTCGATGATCGGCACAACACCACTGCCACCAACCGCGGTCGACGTCTACTACACGCGGCGACACGGCGACGTCATCGCGGTCGTCACGCTGCCTGTGTTGCCGCCACGGTGGGCACAGCTGGCGCCTCCTGGGATGTAACGCACGGCGTGGCAGCATCTGCGAGACTCGCTGCCTCGTTCAAGACCGTGGCGAATTCCCGTGCCTCCTCGACGGTCAGGTGCCAACCCGTGGAGCTTCCGCCCTTACCGCACCAGATCTGCGGCGACACTTCACGAGCTCCTTGCTCCAAGCTCACGGAAACGTATTCAGCCTGACACAGCCGATCGTGTTCTCCGGAAGACGTCATTCGCACACCATCCTCCAACGTTAGAAGTACGACGCCCTGCCAGTCGGAGAAGTGGGTTCGATCGTCGGTCATGTCGTCGTCGTGATGGTCTCCTGAGCACCAGCGGGGACAGGGTGTTTCGAGCCAGTAGACCTCTCGGGCGCACAGGTTCCGGCGTCGGTCATCACAGGCGATCAAGTGGATGCCGTCGAGTTTGCCGACGGATTTGGCCACGACGGGACTGCGATGGCACGACACGCAGGCGTGGCCAGCGCGCTGATCGGGCGTGAGGCGGGAGACGTCGGCAATGGTGTTTGTCATAGCAAGGACTCCGTGGTGAGAAGTTGTCACAATCGAGTGCGTCGGGACCCGGTACACCGTCCGAGCCGCATCGTCTTTAGGACGCGATGTCCGGCACGCGTTCGGCGAGAAATCCGACCAACTTGCGCTGCGCTTGCGCCAGCTGGGCGCGGCATCGGCGCGGAGTCACTCCCAGCGCCGCGGCTGCGCACGTGCAGTTCATGCCGCCCAGGTGTACGTCAGACAAGAGTCCCGCCTGTTCGGCGGTCAACGCCTTGTCCAGGACGGCATTCGCCAACAGCAGGTCGGGATGACCTTCCTGGCGGGCGCGGTAGGTGTCAACGCGTCCTTCGTCCAGCTCAGCTCGCTTTGCCGCAAGCCGGCGCTCGCGACAGCACGCTTCATGTCCACGCCGGAAGGCGCCCATGTACAACTGCGAATAAACCTTCGGATGATCAGCCTCGACGAGATCCAACGCTTCGAAGAACCCGCCGAGGATCTCCGAGTCGAGATCTTGATTGTCGCCGGGGTACTGGCGGCTCAACCTGCCGGCGATACGCTTCAGTCCCGGCAGGAGCATCCCAGCCGCAGCCATCACCCACGGATCCGGTTCCGTGTGGGCGCGACGCGCCAGTTCCTTCCAGACCGCGTCTTTGGTGACCCACGCAGTACGTACCTTGAGTAGCAGAACGCGCAACTCGTCAAGGCATATGAGGCGCTCCGGCAGGCCGCAACCGAGTGTCGCACAGTCCAAACTCAAAGCAATCGGTGGCCTTGTCAACTCGACGAACCGCTGCTCGACAATGTCCAAGCTCGACGGGTGGTCGTTGTAGGGCATGCTGTATCGTCCTCCGCGGTGTCATGAACTTTCTATCACTCCTTATTCGTTTGTTACCTGCCAGTACGACGAAAAATACTCCATATGGTTTAAGTAATTTAGGCGGATCATCCCCGCGGTGATACAACGTGTTCGGTGAACGACTCGTTGTGAACAGGCCCTGCCTCACGGACTAGACGTAAAAATCGGTCTTCACATGCTCGGATCGCTCTAACGGCCGGACACCTGCCGTGTGTGCTCCGTACGGAGCGCGAGGGTCCAGTCAAGCCCTCGCTTCTTACGACGGCGGTCCAGCGACAGGGGCAACATCAGGTAGATCAGTCCACGGGGGCCCGCCAGTCCCGCCCAGTCCCGCTCGGCCCTATGCGACGAGGCCGATGAGAGATCGTGCCACTTCTACGGCGGCAGGACAGTCCAGGTGCGTGGTGGCGTACTGGGCGGCGAGCAGGTCGGCGCCCAGCCAACGGTCGTATTTGGCGGTGACTTTGTTCAGGACCTCCCGAGCGAGGTCAACCTCGGTGGGCGGTGGTGCCTCGGCGATCGATCGGACGGCGACCCTCACGTCTTCGACAGTGGCCTTGACGACAACAAGGGCCAGATTCTGTGCGGCGACATCCAGACCTTGTCCAACCAGGAGTTGCGCGAGCGTGCCCAGTTCGAGGTCGCCGGTCCACGGCAAGGCGAGCACATCTTGGCCGTCCCGGACGAAGCATTCCTCGTCGAGCCGGAGCTGCGCGTATGCGCGGCGTGCCTGTTCGAGGGCCTGCTGCGCTGTGCTGTCCAGGTATGGGAAGTGTTCGTCACCCGCCAGGATCGCCCGCATCCGTGTTCGGACCACGGCGTGCACCCGCCCTGATGACGGCCCTACGATCACAGGCTTGCCGCCCGAGGCAGGGGTTAGCTGGATGAGTTTGTCCTCTTCATGCACTGCCAGCACTCGCCACCGCCGTGCGGCGAACACCACCAGCTGGTCCTCGTGGATCGGGTTCTCGACGGGCATCGTGCCGAGCGTGGTGTCGCCATGGACCAACCGATACTCCTCAGCGGTCGGAAACGCCGCGTAGAAGGTGTAGTGGTTGACCTCGCGGTCGCCTTTCGCGCCAGTGAGCAGGGTTCGGTCGGCGGACTGTACGACCACGTCTCGTTCCGCGAGTTCGCGTAGCAGGGCGGCGAACTGTTGGGGGCGTACCGCGGTGAACGGACCACCGCGGCCGCACAACACCCGATACGCCTCTTCGGGCCTGGCGCCGCCGTGCTGGGCGATGAGCGAGAGCAGTTGCTGTACCAGCGTGGACAGGTCCATTTGGGACGGTCTCGGCGGTTCGCACCAATGTTCGCGTAGCAGCTCTACCGCGGCAATCAGCTGAATCAGGTCGGGTTGTCCCGCCCCGGGTTTGATGGAGACATCGAACACCCGGAGGATTCACAGTCATGGCGGCACCACGGAAGTACCCCGACGAGTTGCGGTAGCGGGCCACGCGTCTGGTAGTCGAGGCCAGGCGAGACCCCGCGTCGGCGGCTGGGGCGATCAAACGGATCGCCGACCAGCTCGGTGTGCACCCGGAGGCGTTGCGGACGTGGGTGAAACAGGCCGAGACCGACGAGAGGACACGGCCGGGGACGGCCTCGACGGAGGCGGCCAGGATCGCCGAGTTGGAACGTGAAGTGCGTGAGCTGCGTCGGGCGAACCAGATCCTGAAGTCAGCGGCGTCTTTCTTCGCGGCGGAGCTGTGCGCCACGAGGCGCTGCGTTGATCGAGGAGCGGTGAGAGACCGCTCCCGTCAGGCCGTCGCAGCGGCCTGATCGAAGCACGGGGGCAGCCCGATCCGGGGAACGCCGGAGAGGGTGGCAAGCGGCCCCGACAAAGGCAGGTCGCGCTGGGACTGCCAGACGGTGCGGGCCTGTCGAGCGAGGTCAGAAGGTGCAACGAGAGTGAACCAGTGCTCGACGCTCCGTAACAGCGAAGCCGGCTCCAACCTGGTGGATATGGGCCGGTGTGCAGTGCGTGACATCCCAGGACTCGTGATCGGGATGTCAACTCCGAAGCCGGGTAGTTCCGCCGACGAGGAGGCCACGGTGAAAGCCTGCGGCGTAGCCGTGGCGATGCTGCCGGAGTACAGCTGGGCGCCTCCCTGATCGATCGATCACGCGGTGAACGTGGGAACCACCCGACAGTCGCCTGATGACTGTCCATCCAGGACAGTCGCGGGCAGGTCCGTTACCGGCTGGTGGCTGACCGGGTGGGGCGGCGGCTGTGTAGTAGTCGCGGGCGTCACGACCCGCCGAGGGGTCCGGGAAAGCCGGACACAGGGCGAAGACAGCCAGCAAGTCAGCAGTGATGGAGAGTGGAATGCCAGGAGGGATGTCGTTGGTGAACACCGACGATCTGGACTGGGCCGTGCTCAAGGCCGAGCGCCGGGTACTGGAGATCCAAACCAAGCTGCACCGGTGGGCGCGTGAGGATGCCCGTCGGCAGTTCGACGACCTGTTCAATTTGGTGGCCGATCCCGCGTTTCTGTTGGTGGCGTGGGATCGGGTGCGGGGCAACAAGGGTGCCAAGACCGCCGGGGTGGACGGGCGCACCGCCGCGTCGATTGTGGCGCGGGTCGGGGTGTCGGAGTATCTGGCCGGGTTGCGGTCTGCGTTGCGGGATCGTAGTTTCCGGCCGTTGCCGGTGCGGGAGCGGATGATTCCCAAGGCGGGCGGGAAGCTGCGCCGGTTGGGGATCGCTACCATCACCGACCGGGTGGTCCAGGCATCGGTGAAGCTGGTGCTGGAGCCGATCTTCGAGGCGGATTTTCTCCCGTGCTCCTACGGGTTCCGCCCGATGCGCCGGGCTCATGACGCGGTGGCTGAGATTCGTTACCTGACCTCGAAACCACGATGCTATGAGTGGATCGTGGAAGGCGACATCAAGGCCTGTTTCGACGAGATCTCGCATGTGTCCTTAATGGACAGAGTGCGGGCGCGAGTCGGAGACAAGCGTGTCCTTGCCCTGGTGAAGGCGTTCCTCAAGTCGGGCATTCTCGGCGAGGATCGCCTGCTGAGGTCGACCACCGCCGGCACCCCGCAAGGGTCGATCCTCTCGCCGTTGCTCAGCAACATCGCCTTGTCCGTGCTGGACGAGCATATAGCCCGGCTGCCGGGTGGACCGGCCACGGGCAGGGCGGAGAAGGCCAAGCGTCTGCGGCATGGCCTGCCGAACTTCAAGCTGGTGCGTTATGCCGACGACTGGTGCCTGGTGATCAAGGGCGCCAGGGCAGACGCGGAAGCCTTGCGGGAGGACATCGCGGAGGTCTTGTCCACGATGGGTTTGCGCCTGTCGCAGGAGAAGACGCTGATCACCCACATCGATGAGGGCCTGGACTTTCTCGGGTGGCGCATCCAGCGTCATCGCAAGAAGGGCACGCGCGAGCACTACGTCTACTCCTATCCGTCCAAGAAAGCCCTCAAGGCGGTCATGGCCAAGGTGAAGACGATCGGCCGCGAGGTCGAGGTGAACCAGCCCATCGACGACCTGATACGCAGGCTCAACTCTGCGTTGCGGGGCTGGTGCGCCTACTTCCGGCCCGGGGTGTCGTCGGTGACCTTCGCTTACCTGAGCCATTATGTGTTCGCGACGGTATGGCGATGGATCCGCCGGAAACACCGCCGGTCCAGGTGGACCGAGCTGCGCCGCCACTACTGCGGTGGTGGATGGTGGCCCACGGGGCAGGATCGGGAGCTGTTCGACCCCGAGAAGGTGAGCACTACTCGTTACCGATATCGGGGATCAGTCATCCCGTCTCCCTGGACGGCCACTGCCTGACGGACAGACGACAAGCACAGCGGGGCTTGTGGAGCGCCCGGTGCCTTGAAAGGGGCACGCCGGGTGCGGGAAGCGGCTCGGGGAAACGGATCGGCCACATCGGCCGATACCGCGCCCCGGGCCGACTTCACGGACCGTCCATCGCGATGAAGGTCGAGTTCGTTGACTCCCAACGGAAGGAGCACGGTGTCCAGCCGGTCCTGCGGGTGCTCGAGGGCACGCCTGCCCAGATCGCACCGTCGACCTACTATGCCGCCAAGACCCGCCCCGAGTCCGCGCGTGCGGCGTCCGACCGGGAGCTGACCGAGAAGATCACACGGGTGTGGGAGGCGAACTACAGCGTCTACGGGGCCAGGAAAGTCTGGGCGCAGCTGAACCGGCAGGGTGTGCAGGTGGCCCGGTGCACGGTCGAGCGGCTCATGCGCGAGGCCGGGTTACGCGGCCTGCTCCGTGACACGTCTCCTCGCACGACGCGGCCGGCGCCGGAGACAGGAAGGCCGACTGACCTGGTGGAACGTGACTTCACGGCGACGCGGGCGAACGAGCTGTGGGTCGCGGACATCACCTGGGTCTGCTGCACGGATTGGTGACATCTGAGTTGGCTTGCCGTGACGGCGAGCTGGGAGGATGTCGCTGTGCCCAAGCCCTACCCTCAGGAGTTCCGCGACGATGTCGTGCGGGTCGCTCGGGACCGTGAGCCCGGTGTGACCGTCGAGCAGATCGCGAAGGACTTCGGGGTCCACCCGATGACACTGTTCAAGTGGCTGCGCCAGGCCGACGCCAACGAGGGCGTCAACCCCGGTGTGAGCAAGAGTGACTCGGCCGAGCTGCACGAGGCCCGTAAGCGGATCAAACTGCTCGAGCAGGAGAACGAGGTCCTGCGCCGGGCGACGGCGTATCTGTCGCAGGCGAACCTGCCGGGAAAAGGCTTTACCCGCTCGTGAGCGAGCTGGCCGCGGACGGTGTCCCGGTCGCGGTGACGTGCCGGGTCCTGAACATCGCTCGACAGCCGTACTACCGATGGCGTGCCCGCCCGGTCACCGACGCCGAACTGGCCGGGGCATACCGGGCGGACGCGTTGTTCGACGCGCACCGCGACGATCCGGAGTTCGGCTACCGGTTCCTCGCCGATGAGGCCCGCGACGCCGGCCTGTCGATGGCGGATCGGACCGCGTGGCGGATCTGTTCGGCCATGGGCTGGTGGAGCGCATTCGGCAAGAAACGCGGCCGCAACGGCAAGAAGGCCGGCCCGCCGGTCCACGACGACCTGGTCCGCCGCGAGTTCACCGCCACCGCGCCGAACCGGCTGTGGCTGGCCGACATCACCGAACACCGCACCGCCGAAGGAAAGCTGTATCTGTGCGCGGTCAAGGACGTCTGCTCCAACCGGATCGTGGGCTACTCCATCGACTCCCGGATGAAGTCTCGCCTCGCCGTCACCGCGCTGACCAACGCCGTCGCCAGGCGTGACGGCGTCGCCGGTTGCGTGGTGCACACCGACCGCGGATCGCAATTTCGATCAAGAAAGTTCGTCCGCGCGCTCGCGCGTCACGGCCTGACTGGCTCGATGGGCCGGGTCGGCGCCGCGGGCGACAACGCCGCGATGGAAAGCTTCTTCGCGTTGCTACAGAACAACGTTCTCAACCGGCGCACCTGGTCCACCCGCACCGAACTGCGGACCGCGATCGTGGCCTGGATCGAACGCACTTACCACCGCCGCAGACGCCAAGCCGCCCTCAGCCGGTTGACCCCCATCGAATACGAAGCAATCATGACCACGTCAGCCAGCCAGGCTGCGTGACTACCACTGTCACCTACTCGTGCAGCAGACCCCTCGTCGAGATCGATAGGAGCATGGTTTGGCGCGATGAGCCGGTCGGCAGCGTGCGCGGTGTGACAGGCGAAGACCACCAGTCGCCGCATGCCCCGTTCGCCTTCGGCGGCGTCCGCTTGCGTTTTCGCGTATAGGCGCACGAGGTCGTGCATGCTGTAGCGCTTGGAGGAGTGCTGCTGCACGAGCGACACGCGCTCTAGCGCCCGCAGGACTGACACCGTCTCATGTTCTGGCAAGCCGACCAAGTTAGCGGCAGCAGACAAACTGATGTCGGCCCCCGGAGCAAGGCCCAGCATCGTGAACACCCTGGCCTGTCCCGCGGGCAGTGCCCGGTACGACCACGACAACACAGCCTTCAGATTGGCGGCCGGCTCGCCCTCGTCCAGCGCGCTCAACCGGGATGAGGTGTCACGCAACTCCGCAGCTAGATCCGCCAGCGGAATCTGTGGGGCGAGCATGGCGCGGCTGGCCACGATGCTCAACGCCAAGGGCAGTCCCGCACACCAATGCACCAACTCCGTCACCGCTGCGGGCTCGGCCGCGAGTCGCTCTGCCCCCAGTCGGCGGGACAGCAGTACCCGCGACTGGCGTTCGTCGAGCGCTTCCAAGGTCACGGGGTTGGCGCTGTGCCGGGTCACCAGTTCCGACATGCGGTCCCGGCTGGTCACCAGGACTGTGCATGAGGAGTCTCCTGGCAGCAAGGGTGCTACCTGCGCACTGTCCCGCGCATTGTCAAGCACGATGAGCATCCGTCGTTTCGCTACGAGGCTGCGGTAGAGCCCGAGCTGCGCGGCGAGCTCCGCGGGTACGTCGTCGGCAGCGACACCCAGAGCGTCCAGAAAGCCGCGCACCGCCTCGTAGGATGGCATCGGATTGTCGCTGGGATCGAAACCTCTCAGGTCGACGAAGAGCTGACCGTCTGGGAACCGGTCCTCGTGGTGGTGGGCCCAGTGCAACGCCAACCACGTCTTGCCGAGTCCGCCGGCGCCGCCGACCGCGGAGATCACCACTGTGGAGCCGTGCTCGGACTGGGCATCGAGTGCTGCTGTGAGCCGATCCAGCTCGTTCTTCCGGCCGGTGAACAGACTGGAAGCGGCCGGGAGCTGCCTCGGTATCACCGGCACACGGCCAGCGTGGTTGACAGTGACTGTGTCGATCCGCCCAGCCTGCAGGAGGTTCCTAGCACGGTCCCGCTGACCAGGTTGTGAGTCTCCGAGTCACCCGCCATGACCGTCAGTGTGCCCGACTGTCGGGTCCTCACCGGGGTTGGTGTCCCCAGGGACTTGAACCCCCACGTGTCCGAGGGGGGACTTGAACCCCCACGCCCTTGCGGGCACTAGCACCTCAAGCTAGCGCGTCTGCCATTCCGCCACCCGGACTGGGTTGTCAGCGTTGCTGACAGGACAGAGAGTACATGATCGTCTCAGGGGATTCCAAATCGGGGGTAGGTGTTGGGGTTTGCGCAGGTCAGGACGGGTGGTGCAGGGGTTGGGCGGTTGGTAGGGAGGGTGGGTGGGTGGGATATGGGAGGCGGGTGCGGGCGGGGTGCTTCAGGGGTTCGGGAGCGGGGTGAGACCGGCGCGGCAGCGGCGGTTGGGGTGGTTGGCGTCGGAGGGTTGGGTTGGTGGCCAGGCCATCAGCACCGCGGCACCGGGAGGGGTGCGGGGGCGTTGGTTCGTGAGGGGTGCGGGGTCGGGGAGTTGAGAAGTCGGGACTGGGAAGTGGGGACTGCCTCACTGGTGGGTATAGGTGATGACGTCTCACGTTGTGTGCTGTGACGGTGTGGTTGATCGCCACCAGTTGCTGGTTTCTGTTGATATCCGAACGGCGGGCCCGCCGGCCAGTGCCGAGCCCAGGGCCTGGCCGCATCGGTTGAGCGAGGTGCGGCATAGAATCGGCCGTTGTGAGCGCGGTCGGCGTCGGTCTTGACCTGCTCGGCCTGCCGCCGGCGGCCGATACCCGGCTGACGGTGCGGGACACCCTGGAACATCAGGCCGAGTTGGTGCGGCAGGCCCACGGCCGCCGTCGTGCCGTGGTGGCCCGGTTGCTCCGTGGGCACGGCATGGCCGACGGGACCGACGAGCGGATCTTCGCCACGCCGCTGCCGATCGAGGACGCTCGGCTGCTGGTGGCCCACGAGCACGGATACCGGGACTGGGCGGACGCGACGGAGCACGGCGCCGACCTGGTCGACCGAGGTTTCGAGGCGACGGCCGATGCCGTGGTGACCGGCGACGTCGACACGCTGCGGACACTGCTGGCGCAGCGGCCGGCGCTGAGTGCGACGCGTTCGACGTACCCGCACCATGCGACGCTGTTGCATCATGTGGCCGCCAACGGGATCGAGCACAACCGGCAGCATTCGCCCGACAACGCCGTGGAGGTCACGCGGATGCTGTTGGCTGCCGGGGCGGACCCGAACGCGCGGTGTGAAACCTACGGCGGGCGGTGGAGCACTCCGTTGGAGCTGTTGGTCTCGTCCGCCCCGCCGGCCGACGCCGGGGTGCAGGCCGATCTGGTCGAGGCGCTCTGCAACGGTGGCGCATCCCCGGACGGACCCGACGCCGACGGCGCCCCGTTGTGGACCGCGATCAGCTGGGGCTACACGGACAGCGTGCGGCGGCTGGTGGGCTGCGGCGCGCGGGTGGACAACCTGGTCTTCGCTGCGGTGGCTGGCGACTTGGCGCAGGTGGCCGGCTACTTCGGTACGAACGCGGAGGCCGTCCGCCCGCGTCCGATCGAGCGGGTCAACCACCGTGGTGCCGTGTTCGACCCGGCCCGGACGCTGGAGTACGCGCTGATCTACGCGGCCAGCCACGGCCGGGCCGACATCGTCGAGTACCTGCTCGCCAAACAGCCGGATCTGTCGGTCAGGGAGCCGGTGCACGGTGCCACCGCGCTCGGCGCAGCCGGTTACCACCACCCCTCCGCCGGCCGGCCCGCGGGCAGCCCGGCCGTGGTCAGACTGCTGGAAGCCCACACGCGCTGATCCCAGAGGTCACGCCCGAACCCGCCGCCAGACGAGCACGACGACGGCCCCAGCGAGGATCACAGCCGTGAGGGCGAAGGGGACCGGGATGAGGGGGTCGATGAGGACGAGGAGCGCGGCCAAAGGCAGCGCGGTGTTGACGACGCGGTCGGCGTGGGGCCTGATCGCCAGGGCCCAGATGCCGAGGACGAAGACGGCGAGGGGGATTGTGTAGGCGAAGGACGCGTAAGGCAGTGCGGTGTGCCCGGTGAGGACGTCGGTCTCGATCTCGATGCCGGCGGAGAACGCGCCGGCGGCGGCGAAGACGAAGAAGTGCCCGTACACGTAGGCCAGGGAACTCGCGACGTCCCTGATGGCGTGGTGGTGCGGCGGCCAGAAGTAGATCCACCACAGGGCCGCCGTGGCGATGAGCGTGAGTGCGGCGATGCCGATGAGCCGGCCGGGCGACTCGACGTCCCGCTGGGCCTCGATGATCGCGTTGGCGGACGCGAGCAGGCTCTCACCGAGGAGGATGAGGGTGAACAGGCCGTAGCGTTCGGTGATGTGGTGTGGATGCCAGGGCGTGGTCCCGGTGCGCTCGGCGACGATCGGCACGATCAGTTCCGCGGCGATGAGCACGATCAACGCGACGGTGAACACCCCGGAGGGAAGCAGCAGGGAGGCGAGCCACAGGACTTGGACCAGTGCGATGCCGGTCGCGTAGATGAGTGTTGCTCGGCGCGTGGGCCCTGACAGCCGGGACGCGCGGAGCCACTGTGCGACGAGTGCCCCGCGCATGACGACGTAGGCGATGACGAGCACTGAGTAGTCGTGTTCCCCGAAGGCGGGGCCGATGCCCGAGGCGAAGACGAGCACGCCACCCATCTGCAGGATGGTGAGCACCCGGTACAGCCAGTCGTCGGTGTCGAAGGAGGTGGCGAACCAGGTGAAGTTCATCCAGGCCCACCAGATTCCGAAGAACACGAAGCCGTAATTGGCGATCGCGTCGAGCGCGTGCCCTTCGCTGAGCCCGTGGTGCAGCTGCGCGGCGGCGGTGCTCACGGCGACGACGAAGACGAGGTCGAAGAACAGCTCCAGCGTGGACGCGGCCCGTCCGGCCTCGTGCGGGTCGCGCGGAGTCATCGGGACGAGCCGGAATCGGGATTCGGGTGTCATGACGTGTCGGTCGATCGCCGATAGTTCGGTCAGATGGCCAGCCCCCCCGCCCCCGGCGACCATGATCTCCTGCCCAGTGATGTACGCGGCGTCGTCGGAAGCCAGGAATGCGACGGTCCGGGCCATGTCCTCCGGCACGCCAAGACGGCCGAACGGGTTCTTCTCCGCAATGGCCGCCATCACCGCCGCGACGTCGTCGGATTGTGCGCGGAGTGAGGTCCGTGTCATGGTGCCGGCGGACACGGCAAGATCCGGGTAGGCGGACAGATCGGTCCGGGTAGACGGACACCAGACCGCCGGCCTGGCGGACACGAAATCTCCGGAAGAAGTACCTGAACAGCCATAACAGGCGGAACCCCTCCGGTCGGGGTTGGCTTCGGATGCCGTCCAAAGCACCCAAGCCCAGACCCCGACCCGGAGGGACTCCTTGACCAAGTCTGACAGGGAAATCATGGAGATTCTCGAAGCGTTCGACCGAACGAGGTGCGCTCACTCCGCAGCGCATCTGGCCGGGGTGGACGAGAAGACAGTCACCCGATATGTCACGTTGCGTGACAGTGGTCATGACCCGTTCCAGCGGTCCCGACGTGCCCGGTTGATCGACCCGTTCCTGGACAAGATCGAAGAGATGGTGGAGGACTCCCAGGGCCGCATCCGCGCCGACGTGGTGCACCAACGCCTGGTCACGATGGGCTTCACCGGCACCGACCGGTCCACCCGCCGCGCGGTCGCGGAGAGCAAGACGGCGTTCAAGGCCGGTCACCGGCGCAAGTACCGGCCCTGGGTGCCCGAGCCGGGTATGTGGTTGCAGTTTGACTGGGGTGAAGGCCCCCGCGTCGGCGGCCGGCGCACCCAGTTGTTCTGCGCCTGGCTGTCCTGGTCGCGGTTCCGGGTCGTGTTGCCCTCCTGGGACCAGACCCTGGGCAGTCTGGTGTCCTGTTTGGACACTGTGCTGCGTCGGATCGGCGGCGCACCAACGTATCTGCTCACCGACAACGCGAAGACCGTGACGATGGACCGTATCGCCGGGGTCCCGATCCGCCATCCTGAGATGGTCGCGGCCGGTCGGCACTACGGCTGCAAGGTCGAGACCTGCGAGCCGTTCGATCCGGAGTCCAAGGGCGGTGCCGAGCACACCGTCAAGATCGCCAAGGCCGACTTGGTGCCCACGGCCGCGAACCTGCTGCCCGCCTACAACTCGTTCACCGACCTGGTCGAGGCCTGCGTCAGCTGGTGCGAGCGGGTCAACGGCCGCGCTCACCGGGAGACCGCGGCCGCCCCGGTCACCCGGCTGGCCGCCGAACACGCCTACCTGCATGTCCTGCCCGCCGAGCCCCATGCGATCGCCTTGGGCGAGGAGCGCCTGGTCGACATCGACCAAACGATCCGGTTCGGGTCGGTGCGCTACTCGACACCCGACGGGCATCAGGGCAGCAAGGTCTGGTGCCGGGTTGCCGGCGACGAGCTGGTGATCACCGCCCGCGTCGAGCACGGCCTGGTCGAGATCGCCCGCCACGAGCTGTCGACGCCGGGCAACCCGAGGATCTGTCAGGCCCACTATCCTCACCACCCCGGCCAAGCGTTCCCACGCGAGCCGAGGATCAGACCGCGCACCGAGTTGGAGATCGGCTTCCTCGCTCTGGGCGAGGGCGCTCGACGTTGGCTGGTGGAGGCCGGCGCGACCGGGGTCACGCGGATCAGGGCGAAGATGACCCGCGCGATCGAGTTGGCCGCGGTCCTGGGCACGGGCGAGGTGGACGAGGCGTTGGGGCTGGCCGCGTTCGCGGGCCGGTTCGGCGAGGACGACCTGGCCTCGATCCTGGATCATCTGGCCACCGCCGGCGCTGCGATCGGGGAGGTCGTGGTGATCGACGAGAACCACTCCGCCCAACCGGGCACCACTGGCTGGGAAAGGTTCGGATCATGAGCGGCCCCAAGGCGCCCGAGCTGCCCGAGGACCTCGACCGCGTCCTGCGCCGCATGCGGTTGCCCTACCTGCGCAAGGCCGCACCCGACATCCTGGCGACGGCTCGCGCGCAGCGCTGGGATCCCGCCGAGGTGGTCCGGGTCCTGCTGGCTGAGGAGGTCACCGGCCGCAACTGCGCGACCAGGCGGATGCGGCGCAAGGCCGCGAACTTCCCCACGGGCAAGACATTCTCTTCCTGGCGGCCGGAGGAGTCCTCGATCGCCGAGGCCACCCAGCAGTCCCTGATGACCCTGGAATGGCTTGGCAGGCATGAGAATCTGGCGTTGGCCGGGCCATCGGGGACGAGCAAGTCGCACTTCGTCGAGGCCCTCGGGCACGCCGCGATCGAGCAGGATATGCGGGTGGCCTGGTTCACCCTGGAGACGCTGACCGCCGCGATCGGCAAGGCCAAGGTCGACGGGTCGGTGGCCCGGACGATCTCCCGGATCTGCGGCTGCGATCTGATCGTGGTCGACGACATCGGGATGCTGCCCGCTGGGCAGGACGCCGCCGAGGCGTTCTACCGGATCATCGATGCCGCCTACGAGCGCCGCTCGATCGCGGTGACCAGCAACCTGCACCCGTCGGGATTCGATTCGATCATGCCCAAGACGTTGGCCACCGCGACAGTCGATCGGCTGCTACATCACGCTCATCTGGTCACCACCAAGGGCGACTCTCACCGGCTGGCCGAGGCGCTGGCCGGTAAGGGGGTGGTTGCGTTGGCTTGACCGCCCGTCCGGAGAACTGGTGTCCATCAGCCTGGAGTTCTGTTGTCCGCCCACCCGGCGGTCGGAAGTCCGTCCACCCGGCGGTCGGAAGTCCGTCCAGCCGGAGCTGTTCGTGTCCGTTGACACATGGGTGTGTCGGTGAATCCCGGGCTGATCGCGTTGATTCGGATGCGGCGGGGCGCCAATTCGAGGGCAAGTGTCGGGATCATGCCCAGAAACGCGCCGTGCGACCCGGCCGTGACGCTGTTTCCGGTCAGACTGCGGGTCGCCCCGATGCCGACGGTGACAATGACCGAAGCGCCCTCGGTCAGTAGCGGCAGTGCCTTGGCCAGCGTGAAGAACTGGCCTTTGGTGTTGACGGAGAACACCTCGTCGTAGGCGGCTTCGTCGGCGGTGGCCAGCGTCATCGGACGGCTGACGCCGGCGTTGAGAAACAGCGTCGTCAGACTCCCGAATCGTGCTCCGACTTCGGACACGACCTTGTCGGTCTCCGCGAGCGATCGTGCGTCGGCCGGTAGGACCAGGACATCCTCGGGCAGCTCTGCCCGCGCCCGGGCGACGCCCTCCGGACGTTGTCCGGTGACGGCAACGCGGTAGCCGCGACTGTGCAGAAGCTCGGCGGTCGCCTTCCCGAACCCGCTGGTGCCGCCGGTGATCAGGGCTGTACGTGCCGACATGGTGATCACTCCACTGTGGTCATAACCGAGTCGGTCGACGCTAACCCGCCTTCGATCCGCAACCTGGGGCCACTTGGCCGGCGGTAACGGGAACCACCGGATTGGTCCCCGTTGCCGGACGGCAAGTGGACCCAGGTTCCCAGTCGAAACCGGTCTAGTTTTGGCGCCATGTTGCCTGTCGAAAACGCCAGGGTCACCGATGGCCAATGGGCGAAGGGGAAACATTCGGGGGAGCTGTCCTTGAAGGCCGTCGCCCAGCGAGAGCGGGTGTGGTCGGTCGCCACTGTGTTTGCGCGGCTCGCATTGGCCGCCGGGTTCCTTTCGGCCCTCGCCGATCGGTTCGGCTTGTGGGGCCCATCGCACACCGGGCAGGTCGGGTGGGGCGATTTCGCCGCGTACACCGCCTATACGCACCAGCTCTCGCCGTACCTGCCCGACGGCCTGCAAGGCGCCGCCGCGTGGGGCGCGACCGCCGCGGAATCGTTGCTGGGCCTGGCATTGCTGGCCGGCGTCCTCGTGCGCTGGTCGGCCTGGGCCGCCACGGCGCTGCTGCTCTGGTTCGCGCTGTCGATGGGGCTGTTCCTGGGCTGGGAAGCGCCGCTGAGCAACTCCGTCCCCGCCGCCGCGGCCGCCGCCCTCCTACTGGCGCTCGCGCCCGTGGACACGTTCGCCCTCAGCGTCGACAGAATTCTCGACAGGAAGCGAACGGCCGGGTCACAGATCGTTGGTCGTGTTGTGGCCATTGCCGCGCTGGCCGGCGTCACTGCCTGCGGCTCCGCCAACGGAAGCATGCCGGCGACAGCCGCGGCCAGCTCGGCGCCGCCTCAGGTGAGTGTCCTGCTCCAGCAGGCCCTTCCGAACGCCGAGGGCAAGACGTTCACGTCGCAGATCGTGGACTTCCCGCCGGGCGCGGCGGCGCCGCCGCACCGGCACGGTCAGGCTTTCGTGTACGCCTACGTGCTGCAAGGTGCTGTGCGAAGCCAGGTCGACGAAAAACCCGCGACCACGTACCACCAGGGCGAGAACTGGTTCGAGCAGCCGGGCGCACACCACGTCGTCGCCGCGAATCCCAGTGCGACCGAACGGGCCAAGCTGCTGGTCGTCTACGTCTCCACCACCGGAGACCCGCTCCAGGCCAACGATCCTCACTCGTGAGTCGCGATTCGACCGATCCGTATCGTTGTCCGACATGACCGAGCAAGCGGCCGGCGGCACCCGGACCTCCGGCCTCGACCTGCATCTGGGCCATATCGGCCGCAATGTGCGAGCGGGGCTCATGGATGCCTTCCGGGAGGCGATCCGCAGCGGGCGGTTGGCGCCGGGGACGCGGCTGCCGTCGAGCCGGGTACTGGCGACCGACCTCGGGTTGGGCCGCAACACCGTGGTCCGCGTGTACTCGGAGCTGATCAACGAAGGATGGCTCACCGGGGTGCACGGTTCCGGCACCGAAGTGGCGCAGCGTTCGGCGGAACCGGCGGGCGAACGGGAACGGCCGCGCCCGCCCGCGGCCCGCCCGCAGCTGGTGCACAATCTCCGGCCCGGGCAGCCGGATCTGTCGTCGTTCCCGCGCGACGAATGGATTCGGGCGGTGAAGCGGACGGTGAGCACGGCACCGTTCGACGCGTTCGGGTACACCGATCCACACGGCCGGAGTGAACTGCGTGAGGCCGTCGCCCGGTATCTGGCCCGCGCCCGGGGACTGCGTGCGCGGGCGGACAATGTGGTGGTGTGCAGCGGGGCCGCGGAGGGCTTGCGGCTCGTGGCCGCGGCGCTGGCGAGGGCCGGGGTCACCACGGTGGCGGTCGAGGAGTTCGGCCTGCAGACCCAGCGCGAGGCGTTGGTGAACGCGGGGCTCGACGCGGTCCCGATCCCGGTGGACGCGGACGGCGCCGACCTGTCGACGCTCGATCAGGCGCCGATCCCGGGAGCGGTTCTGCTGACGCCGTCGCACCATTTTCCCCTGGGGGTGGCGCTGCATTCCGACCGGCGGGCGGCGGTCGTCGACTGGGCGCGGCGGCGGGGCACGCTGATAATCGAGGACGACTACGACGGCGAGTTCCGCTACGACCGGTCTCCCGTGGGCGCGTTGCAGTGCCTCGATCACGACCACGTGGTCTACATGGGCACCGCGAGCAAGTCGCTGGCGCCGGGACTGCGCCTCGGCTGGCTCGTCCTGCCGGACCACGTCCTCGGCTCGGTCGTCGGGCAGAAGGGGGAAACCGAGGAGACCGTCGGGTTCGTCAACCAGTTGGCGATGACCGAGTTCATCGAGTCGGGGGCGTACGACCGGCACATCCGCGCGATGCGCTCGCAGTACCGCCGCCGGCGCCAGCAGCTGGTCGAGACGATCGGCCGGCACTCACCCACCGCGCGGGTGACCGGGATGTCCGCCGGGCTGCACATCGTGCGCGAACAGCTCGGCCGGACCGGCGTCGAACTCGTGCGCCGCGCCGCTCGCGAGCAGCTGGTGATCGAGCCCCTCGACCTCTTCCGACACCCCGAGTCCACATCGGACCGTGACGGCGTGGCCATCGGATTCGCCGCGCCTTCCCCCAGCGGCTGGTCGGGCGCGCTCGACGCGTTGGTTCGCGCGCTGCGGTGACGCCACGATTGGTTCCCGTTCCAGGATGCCAAGTGGACCCAGATTCCGGGCGGAAACCGGGTTAGCGTCAGGGAACTGGACCACCGGGTCCGAGGGGCGATGCGGGAAGGTGCCGGATGAAGGCGATTGTGGTGTCGGATCAGGCCGCGGGAACGGCCGGGATGACGCTGGCGGAACGACCGCAGCCCGCGGCGGCGGGAAACGATGTGCTGGTTGAGGTTCACGCGTCGGGGTTCACTCCGGGGGAGCTGGAGTGGGACACGACCTGGACCGACCGCCTCGAGCGTGATCGGACGCCGTCGATTCCCGGGCACGAGCTGGCCGGCGTGGTCAGCGCTCTCGGTTATGGCACAACGGGTCTGTCGGTGGGGCAGCGGGTGTTCGGCCTCACGGACTGGACGCGTGACGGCACCCTGGCCGAGTACGTGGCCGTCGAGGCGCGCAATCTCGCGCCGCTGCCCGGCGACATCGACTTCACGGTCGGCGCGAGCCTTCCGATCTCGGGTCTGACCGCGTGGCAGGGATTGTTCGTGCACGGCCGCCTTCAGATGGGGCAGAGCGTCCTGGTGCACGGCGCGGCCGGTGGAGTCGGTTCGGTGGTGACGCAGCTGGCCCGCGAAGCCGGCGCCCATGTCATAGGCACCGGACGTGCCGCCGACCGGGAGACCGCGCTCGGCTTCGGCGCGCACGACTTCGTCGACCTCGAGAACGACAGGTTGGAAGACGTCGGCGGCGTCGATCTGGTGTTCGACGTTTTCGGCGGAGAGGTTCAGAAGCGGTCCGTGGGCCTGATCCGAGCCGGAGGAACCCTGGTGACCATCGCCGGCCCGCCCGAGACTCGACCCGCCGACGGCCTGGCGATCGACTTCGTCGTCGAGGCCGACCGCGCCCAGCTGGGTGAGATCGCGCAGCGGGTGCGGGACTGTCGACTGCGAACACTCATCGGCAACGTCGCGAGCCTCGACGATGCCGTCGCCGCCTTCAACCCGACGGAGCGGGTCAGGGGGAAGACGATCATCCGCGTTCGCCCGTGAGGACGGCGACGCGATCCTCGGCAAGTCAAGGCCACAGCAGCGCGGCCGCGCCGAGGCCGGCCAACGTAGGCAGCTGGCCAAGGCGTGGCCGGCCTCATGCGCCGCGGTGTTCACCACGTTGAGCAGTTCGCGCCGCCGGTCGATGCGGCGCTTTTGCGCTGGTTTTACGCAAAACAACGTCTTGTGTTGTCGGTTTCCTGGAAATCCGTCGCAGGGTTTGTTTCGTATGTCGTTCAATGTCGGGGCAAAACGCCGGTGATCCTCTTGACTTAGGTCTAAAGCCGGTCGAACATGCGCTGCACCACAGGGAGGGCGCTCACCCTGCTCGCGCGGCTGCTGACCGCCGCGAAGCGCTGTCCCGATGACTCCCGACAACGACGACGGAGGTTTTCGTGCACGCCCTGCCCACACTCCGACGGCGCATGCGGCTGCTGATCGCGCTGCTGCTGGCGTTGGCCCTGCCGGTAATCGGCCTGACGACCACTCAGACCGCTGCTGCGGCGACGCAAAAGGCTTGCGACATCTACGCGTCCGGCGGCACGCCGTGCGTGGCGGCCTACAGCACCACGCGAGCGCTGTTCGCGTCCTACGGCGGCCCGCTGTACCAGATCAAGCGCGCCTCGGACGGCGGCACGGTGAACGTCGGACTGCGCTCGGCCGGCGGTGTGGTGAACTCCGCGCCGCAGGTCTCCTTCTGCGCCGGCACGACCTGCACCATCACTCAGCTCTACGACCAGACCGCCAACGCCAACCACATGCCCATCTCCCCGGGCACGTCCTGCGCGGGTTGCTCGGGCGGGCTCAACGGGCCCGGCCCGAACGGCGCGGACATCGGCGCGAACGCGATGGCGCTGCCCGTGACGATCGGCGGCCAGCCGGCGTACGGCGTGCTGGTCAACGACATCGGCACCGGATACCGCAACAACGCCGCCCGCAACGTGCCCACCGGCGCGCAGCCCGAGGGCATGTACATGATGACCTCGTCCCAGCTCACCAGCGGTTCCTGCTGCTTCGACTTCGGTTCGGCCGAGACCAACGACTCCGACGACGGCAACGCCACCATGAACGCGATCTACTACGGATCCGCGTGCTGGGTCGGCGGCTGCACCGGTCCGGGGCCCTGGGTCGGCGGCGACCTCGAGAACGGCATGTACTTCAGCGACAACGGCCGGAACCCCACGAACATCCAGAGCGAGACCGGCATGTTCGTCTCGGCCTGGGAGAAGAACAACGGCACCACGAACTTCACGCTCAAGTACGGCAACGGCCAGTCCGGCGGGTTGACCACCTCGTACGCGGGTGCCCTGCCCAACGGCTACAACCCGATGAAGGTGCAGCCCTCCATCGAGCTGGGCACCGGCGGCGACAACAGCACCTTGGGCAAGGGTGAGTTCTTCGAAGGCGCGGTCACGGCCGGCTTCCCCTCCGACGCCACCGAGAGCGCGGTGCAGGCCGACCTGGTCGCGGCCGGCTACGCCAACAACACCACCACGTTCCACCGCAGCACGTCCGTGGTGAGTTTCCGGGCCCACGCCAACGGCAAATACGTCGACGCGCCCAACAACACCACCTCGTTGATCGCGGATGCCACCACCGTTGGCCCGGCCGAGACCTTCGACATGTTCACCGACACCGATGGCACCATCGGTCTGCGGGCGCACTCGGACAACAACTGGGTCACCGCGGAGAGCAACGGCTCTGCGCCGCTGATCGCCAACCGTGGCGGCCCCGGGCCCTGGGAGACCTTCTACCTGCTGCACAACCCCGACGGCAGCGTGACCCTGCGCGCGTACAACAACCAGCACCTCGTCACCGCGGAGAACGCCGGCGCCTCGGCGCTGATCGCCAACCGCACGGCGGTCGGCCCGTGGGAGGAGTTCGACCTCATCACCCACTGACGGCTCTGCCACGGCCGGCGGGACCTCGGCGGCTCGCTACCAACGAACGTCGAGGTCCGCGGCCTTCGGAAGCTCGGTCACCAGATCGCGCAGCGCCTTTGCCGTCGTTCGTCCAGTGTGGACAGTTAAGGCCCCGTTGTGCCCGGGCCCGTTTCCGGGCAGGTGCGTTGTTGCCATCGGCAGCAACTGCGGGTGGTGCTGGAGTCGTTCGGGGACAACGCGTCGCTGTCAGACGTGAGGTCGCGGGCCTCCGCGACGAAACGACCGCCGTGGCCAGGCGGGCGCTCGCCGGCGCGGCCGCCGTCATCGCCACGGTCGTCCTGCCAGCCCTGCCGGCGCAAGCGGCCACGGGCTCGATCACCGGCATCGCCGGCAAGTGCGTCGACAACCAGAAGTGGAACGCCCCGGGCAGCGGCGGGGGTGGCGGCGGTGGTTTTGTCGTCAGCGAGTCGCAGTTCAACTCGCTGTTCCCCGGCCGGAACGGCTTCTACACCTACAGCGGGCTGGTCTCGGCGATGAGCGCCTGCCCGGCGTTCGCCACCACCGGCAGCGACACCGTGAAGAAGCAGGAAGCCGCGGCGTTCCTGGCCAACGTGGCCCATGAGACCGGGAACCTGGTCTACGTCACGGAGATCGACAAGTCCGGCAACCACTGCGACGCCAGCCAGTCCTACGGCTGCCCGGCCGGCACCTTCGCCTACTACGGCCGCGGCCCGATCCAGCTCAGCTGGAACTTCAACTACCAGGCGGCCGGCGACGCGCTGGGCATCAACCTGCTGGGCAACCCGCACCTGGTCGAGCAGGACTCCGCGATCTCGTGGAAGACCGGCCTCTGGTACTGGATGACGCAGACCGGTCCCGGCAGCATGACCGGGCACAACGCGATGGTCAACGGCGCCGGCTTCGGGCGGACCATCCGCAGCATCAACGGCAGTCTCGAGTGCGACGGCCGCAATCCGGCCCAGGTCCAGAGCCGGGTCGACAACTACAACCGGATCGCGGACGACCCCGCTCAGGCCGAGCCGCTGGCAATCACGTCGGTCGGCTTCTGGGGCATGACCCGGCCCGGTTCCAAGGAGATCGCGAACCGGGCCAGGCCGCGGGCCGAGGCCGGGACGTCGACGACGATGGGCCGGAGGCTGTCGGCGGGGACGTCGAACGAGGCCAGGGCGCTGGGACCGGCGGCGTCGTGCAGGCCCCACGCCACGTACTGCTGGTTGCGGCCGTTCGGCGTGAGGCCGAGCGGCACCACGACCGAGCCGGACGCGCTGGTGATCAGCATCGCGGTGGGCTTGCCGGCGGAGTTGGTCAGCACGGCCCGCTTCGCCGTCGGGTCGGCGACGATGGACTGGACCATGGCGTCGCCGGCGGCCTGGGCCTGCTGCTGGTGGTTGAGTTGGCTGACCTGCACGCCGAGCACGGTGGTCACGCCGCCGAGCACGACCACGACGGCCGCGGCAGCGGCCAGCAGCCCACGGCCGCGCCGTTGCCGTTTCTGGCGGGCGAGGTCGAGCGACAAAGGCCGTGGCGCTCGGGGCGTGTCGTTGATCGCGACCATCAGGCGTGCGCGCAGGGCCGAGGGCGGTTCGTGCTGCGGGACGGCGTGGCCCATCAAGGCGGCGACCTGCTCGGCCTCCCGAACGGTCGCCCGGCATTCCGCGCAGGTCTGGAGGTGCGCGCGAAGGGCGTGTTCCTCGTCGAGCCCCAGCGCGTACAGCGCCCAGCCCACCGCGTTCTCCCGGTGGGCACAGCGCCCGTGTTCGCGGACCGCGTCCATCACTGCACCTCCATCCAGTTCTCATGACGCCGACCGCCGGACAGGGTGGACAGCAGGGAGCGCAGGTGTTTCATGCCCGCGAAGGTCCGTGACTTGACCGTGCCCAACGGCAGCCCGGTGATCGAGGAGACCTCGGTCTGGGTGTAGCCGCCGAGATAGGCCAGGGCGATGACCTGCCGCTGGTCGGCCGACAGCTGGCCGAGGGCCTTGCGGACCAGGCCGCCGACCACCCGGCTCATCGCCTTCTCGTCCGCGCCGGGCTCGGCCGGCAGGGCCTGGGCGGTGATCTCGTCGCCGCCGAGCAGGTTGCGTTTGCGGTGCACGGCTTGCCGCCGCACGACGTCGACCGACCGATGGTGCACGAGCGTGAGCAGCCAGCCGGCGAAGCCGCCCCGGTCCGGGTCGAACCGGCCCGGCTCCCGCCAGAAGGCGAGAAACGCCTCCTGCACGGCTTCCTCGGCGTACTCGGGGTCGACGCAGACCCGCCGGGCCAGGGAGTAGGCCTGGCGGCAGTACCGGTCGTAGAGGGCCGCGAACGCGTCCTGGTCGCCGGCGGCCACGGCCGTCACCAGGTCCGCGTCGGCGGCCCGGCTCCCGGTGGTCGACTCGGCGTCCATGCTGATCGTCACCTCACGTGTTCGGTCCTGCCCGGCAATCCGGTTCGGTCGATCCCTACGCACTCGTGAATTGCCTTGTGCGGCAACGCGAAGACCCCGGCGTGGGTGCGCCGGGGCCTTCGCTGGGGGCGATGTTCAGCTGCCCGGGGTGAGGACCTTGTCGATGACGAAGACGGTGGCGTTGCCGGTGGGGATGTTGCCGCACAGCACCTTCGCGCCGTTGACCATCATGCCGGAGCTCTTGTCGCCGGTGATCTTCACGTCGGCGCCCTGCAACGTCTTCTCCGACCCGGCGGCGATGAGGCCGTCGGCGTCCATGCGGGTGGGCAGCACGTGGTACTGCAGGATCGGCGCGAGGGTGGCCGGGTCCTTGGCCAGCGCGGCGAACTTGTCCGCGCCCAGCGCGTCGAAGGCCGGGTCGTACGGCGCGAACACGGTGATCGCCTTCTGTGAGTTCAGCGTGTCGCCCAGGTTGGCGGCGCCGACGGCGGCGACGAGCTTGGTCAGCAGTGGGTTGTTGCTGGCGGCGGTGGCGACCGGGTCGGACGCCATGCCGTTGAGGGAGCCCTTGCCGTCGGCGGGAATCTGGCCGCAGGCCGGGCCGAAGGTGTCGCTGGTCTTGGTGATTCCGTCCGAAGTGGACATCGTGGTGGTCGGCATGGCCGAGGTGGTGGTGCTGCCGCCCGAGGCGGTGGAGTTCGAGCCGTTGCCGCAGGCGGCAAGGGAAATGCCGGCGGCCGCGATGACGGCGGTGGCGGCGACGCGAGGGAAGGTGCGCATGCGGAATCACTCCAGAATAGATGGATTGTCGATGCCCCGGCCGTTCGGGGAGCATCATCTGGTGTCTGCCCTGTGTTCGGAACTCGCCGCGTTCGCGGTTCGATCCCGTGGGTAACGCTTCGGTCACGGCGTGAGATCAGCTGGTGGTGAAGACAATCGTGTGCCAGCCGGTGGCGCCGTCGGGGATCGGGCCGACCCGGTCACGGGTCTGGGTGTAGCCGCCTGTGTCCGTGGCACGGCTGATCACCGTGTGGGTGCCCGGTTTCAGGTCGTAGACCTTGCGCCACATCCGCCAGGTCTCGGCGTTGACGGTCACGGCGAGATCTGCCTCCTGCCACGGCCCGCCGTCCATCTGTAGCTCGACCTTGGCGATGCCCTTGGTCTGCGCCCAGGCGATCCCGGCCACCACAACTCTGCCGCCGGGCAGGGATTGCAGGCCCTGCGGCATGTCTATGCGTGCCTCGGTCTTGACCGGTGCACGTTCGCGGTACCCGCGCGGCACCCAGTACTGCTTCTTCGCGGCGAACGTGGTGAGCTCGATGTCCTTGAGCCACTTGGTCGCCGAGGCGTAGCCGTAGATGCCGGGCACCACCAGTCGTGCCGGAAAACCGTGCTCGGGCGGCAGAGCCTGGCCGTTCATGCCGACGGCCAGCATCGCGTCCCGACGCGGATCCAGCACCGACGACACGGGGCTGCCCGCGCTGTATCCGTCCACACTGGACGACAGGACCTGGTCCGCGCCCGCCTTGACGCCGGCTACGGCCAGCAGATCGCGCAGCAGCACGCCGGTGAAGTTCGCCGTGGAGACGTACGGTCCGCCGACCTCATTGGACACACAGGTCATGGTGATCGTCCGGGTCACCAGGTTCATCGCCATGACGTCGGCGAAGGTGAGGTTCAGCTCGCGCTCGACCAGGCCGTGCACCCGCAGCGTCCAATCCTCGGCCCGCAGCTGAGGAACCGACAGCGCGGTGTCCACGCGGTAGAACTTGTCGTTCGGGGTGAGGAACGTGGGCGTGCCGTCCGAGGCGAAGTCCGCGCCGGTCGGCACCGTCGGCTGCTTGTGGTTGTCCAGCATCTGGGTGACCTTGGCCCGGGAGCCCTCCACGTCCACCCGGCCGACCAGCAACCGGCCGCCGGCGCCGGCCAGGCCGATGCCGACGAGCGTCCCGAGCGACCCGAGCAGGAACGCTCGACGTCCGGACGTCGACGGGCCATCGGCGTCCGCCCCGCCGGCCAGCCGGTGCAGCCCGCGGAACACCGCCACACCGGCGACAAGACTGGCCGCCGGCGCCACCACGGCGACCGGTGTGAGGTTCGGTCGGACGAGAACCGCCACCACACCGAGCAGGCCCAGCAGCACGGCGAGCACGGTTCCCGGCAGCGGCCGGCGGCGGGACAGCACACCGGCCGCCGTGGCCGCGACCAGCAGGAACACGCCCATGCCGGCCAGCAGCACGAGCTTGTCGTACGTGCCGAAGGTGCGGACGGCGAAGTCCTTGAGCGGCAACGGGGTCAGGTCGATCGCGGTGTTGCCGACCGCGAGGAAGGGGGAGGAGTCGGGATCGACGAACGCCGCGACCAGATCTCCGACCGCCAGCGCGGCGCCGACCCCGAGCACGCCGACGACCATCGCGACCGTCACCGGCAGCAGCGGGGAGCGTTGGTTCATGTCCCCCGTTCGTCGATGGGCGACCGATCGGTTCACGGCCGATCCGCCCGGTACGGTTCGGGGGTGCTGCACCTCAGGTTGATCGTCCCTCATGGACAGACCGACATAGCCCTTGACGTGCTGCGTGCGCAGCCGGGCGTCACACACATCGTGTTGCTGCGGGACGCCGCGATAGCGCCGCCGGGTGACGTGGTCGATGCGGCGGTGGCCAGGGAGGCCGTCGACGAGGTGGTGGCCGCGTTGTGCGCCCTGGACCTCGACCATGTCGGCGGCATCACGCTGGAGACGATCGACACCGTGTTGTCGGACGCGGCGGATCGGGCCGAGCTGGCGGCGCCGGGCGACGGCGCGGACGCCATGGTGTGGGAGGAGCTGCTGGCCAAGACCGGCGAGGAGTCCAAGCCGAGCGTGACCTTCCAGTCCTTCCTGACGCTGGCATGCGTGCTGGCCTCGGTCGGCGTGGTCACGAACTCGGCGGTGACCATCGTCGGGGCGATGATCGTGGGGCCGGAGTTCGGGCCGCTGGCGGCGATCGCGGTGGGTCTGGTGCGGCGGCGCACGGATCTGTTGCGGCGGGCGGGCGTCGCGCTCGGTGTCGGATTCCCGCTGGCGATGCTGGTGACGGCCGGCGTCACGGTGCTGGCCGGACTGGCTGGGCTGTTCGACCGCAACACCGTGCTCGCGGCCCATCAGGTCGAGTTCGTCTACCAGGTCGGTCCCTACTCGCTGATCGTGGCGCTGCTGGCGGGGGCGGCCGGGATGCTGGCCATGACCTCGGCGAAGTCGGCGGCGCTGGTCGGGGTGTTCGTGTCGGTGACGACGGTGCCCGCGGCCGGATACGCCGTGGTCGCGGCGGTGGTGGGCGAGTGGGACCGGTGCGTGGGTTCGCTGGTCCAGCTGGTGGTGAACATGCTCGGCATCGTCCTGGCGGCCGCCGTGGTGCTGCTGATCAGCCGCCGGCGCGCGGGTCATGATCGTCCGCTCCGCGCATAGATGCCGGTGAACCGGATTCCGCGCCACGGACGAATGCCTTGTGACGGCGCGCGGAGGGGAGGCGATGATGGCCGTGACCAGCGACTTCCCCGGCGCGCGGCTGTGTCACACGATTGAGCGGCATGTCACCGCCAGCAGCCTGATGGCGTACCCCATCGAGATCCGCCGTCCCGAGCGGGCTGGCTCCGTCGAGCGGACCGTCACCTGCGGTTTCTGCGGCGACGAGGTGACCTTGATCGTTTATGGCACGGCGCGCACGTCCGCGCTGCGCCGCCGCTGGCTCACGCTGGCCTCGCTCGGCGGCGTGCTGGCCACGCTCGGCGTGCTGGGCATGGTCCACCCGATGGGGGACATCTCCGCCGGCTCGCCGCTGCTGGGGGCGCTGGTCCTCGTCACCGGGACCGGGGTCGTGCTCGCGCTGAGCTTCCTGCGGCTCTGGTTCCACGAAGACGGTGTCCGCCATCCGGCCCCCGATCGGTGGGAAGCGCCGAGGCACTCGGTCCGGCTGTCGCGGGGCTTGAACCGCTAGTACGCAGCCGCTCGTTGCTCTGATGGGGTCGGCGGGCCACGAACCGGCCATATGTTGCCGGCCTGGGCGCTACTGTCAGCACACGCGGATGCACTGACGGTGGGGGCCGGCGTGGAGGAGAAGGAGAACGTGACGCTCAAGCAGTTCCGTCTGCGTGCGGGCCTGACCCAGGAGGCCCTGGCCGAGAAGTCAGGTGTCTCGATCCGCACGATCCGCGGGCTGGAGACCGGAACGCGAAGCAATCCTCGACGCACCTCGCTGCGGCAGCTGGCGGACGCGCTGGAGCTGGCGCCGCACGAGCGGGAGCAGCTGGCCGGGCTCGGCTCGACCGAGACGCCGCCGTCGAGCACGCGCCCGATGCCCCGGCAGCTTCCGCCGCCCTCGCCCGGGTTCGCCGGCCGTGACGCCGAACTCGCCGAGCTGGACGGGGCAGGCGACAGCGAGATCCGTGTCGTGGTCGGGGCCGGGGGCATCGGCAAGACCTGGCTGGCGTCGCACTGGGCCCACACTCAGGCCGAGCGCTTCCCGGACGGCCAGTTGTTCGTCGATCTCCAGGGCTTCACTCCCGACCCCGATCCCCTCGACGCGGCGACCGCGGTGCGCGGCTTCCTCGACGCCCTCGGCGTCGACGCCAGCAGGGTGCCGACCACCCTGGACGGCCAGATCGCTCTGTACCGGAGCCTGGTCGCCGGCCGGCGAATGCTGATCATCCTCGACAACGCCGCCACCGCCGACCAGGTCATACCGCTGTTGCCCGGGACACCGACCTGTGCCGTGCTGGCGACCAGCAGGAAGACCCTCACGGCACTGCTGCTCCGGCACGGCGCGCACCACCTGTCGTTGGGTGCCTTGGGCGAGGACGACGCCCATGCGCTGCTCGCCCTGCGGCTGGGCGAGCAGCGCGTCGCCGCCGAACCCGACGCGGTGGCGCAGCTGATCGCATTGTGCGGGCGGTACCCCCTGGCCTTGGCCATCGTGGCCGGCCGTGCTCAGACCCGGCCGCGGATCCCACTGGCGGAGTTCGCCGCGGAATTGCGTGAGTCCGGTCTGGACGCGTTGGACGACGATGATCCGGCGGCCAGCGTGCCGTCGGTGTTGTCCTGGTCGATGCGCGCTCTGACCACCGAGCAGCGCAAGGTGTTCGCCCTGCTGGGCATCGCCCCCGGGCCGGACATCGGCCTGCCCGCCGCGACCAGTCTCACCGGCCTGCCCCTGCCTCGACTGAGGAAGGTGTTGCGTGAGTTGGAGGAATCCTCGCTGATCGACCGGCAGCCGGGCGACCGGCACTCGATGCACGACCTCGTTCGCGAACTAGCCATCGAGCAGGCGGACCACTGTCTGTCCATGGAGGACCGTGATGCCGCGCTGCGTCGGCTCGCCGAGTTCTACCTGCACACCGCGTTTGCCGGCGACCGACAGCTGTCGCCGCACCGGCACTCGATCAGCCTTCCGCCGCTGACGGATGGTGTCGTTCCCCTGGCACTGCCGGACGACAGCGCCGTCATGGCCTGGTTCGGCGCCGAGCACGCGTGTCTGCTCGCCGCGCAGCGCTCGGCCGTCGCGGTTGGTTGGGACGACGTGGTGTGGCAGTTGGCGTGGAGTGTGAACCGTTTCCACTACCGGCACAGCTATCTCGTGGACGATGTCGCCGTCACGGAGCTCGGCCTCGCTGCGGCCGAACGGCTCGGCGACACCTCGGCCCTCATCGAAATGCGCCGCCTGTCGGGACTCGCGCTGGTCCGTCACGGCCAGCCCGAGGTCGCGTTGGAGCACCTCCGGCTGGCCCTCACCCTCGCCGAAGGCCGTGGGAAGCCGGAGGAACTGGCCTACGTGCATCAGATGTTCACCTACGTGCTGGGACGGGCCGGGCAGGATCGGCAGGCGTACTGGCATGCCGTGCAGGCCTTGGAGATCTACCAGGACCTTCAGACACCGCAGTGGGAGGCGGCCGCGCTCAACTCGGTCGGTTGGTACGCCGCCAAGCTCGGTGACTTCGACCGGGCGTGGGAGTACTGCCAGCAAGCACTGACGCTGCAACGACTTCTGCACGACGAGGACAGCGAGGCCATCGTCCTGGACAGCCTCGGCTACATCGACCACCACCTCGGCCGTCATGCCGATGCCATTGCGCACTACCGGCAGTCGGTCGCGCTGCTCCGTGGCCTCGGTGACGTCTACCAACTGGCCGGCACCCTGGAGGCGCTCGGCCATCCCTACCACGCCCTGAACCGGCTCGTCGACGCGCACGCCGTGTGGGGCGAGGCCATCGAGCTCTACCAGGCCCAGCACCGGACCGAGGAGGCCGAGCGGCTTCGGCGCCACCTCCACACGGACGAGGTCGAGGTGCCCGAAGCCGCCAGCAGACGACGAGGCCAGCACCGTTCACCGGCCTCCCGAACGGCGCCGGTCCCGGATTTATGGGCGAGCGGCACGCATCCGCAGCGCACCCGGTGACCGGCGAAATGCATCATATGGCCGACAAGCGACCGCCGGGTGGCCCAATGTCCACAATGGATGGTTTGGATACATGACCGTGGCGGAAATGCGCTGAGGACAGCCCGAAAAGACGGGTGCGGATCCAAACGGGCAAGGAACGCGGTGCCGGGTGCCGCGGCTGTCCCGGGGTGCGCCGCGCGAACGTAGCCTCGATCGCGAATCCACTGATTTCCCCATGGCATCAGGAGATCCGCGTGAAGGTGTTGGTGATCGGCGGCGGTCCGGCCGGCAGTGTGACGGCAACTGCGCTCGCCCGGGCGGGACTGGAGGTGGAGCTCGTCGAGGCGGACGAGTTTCCGCGTTACCACATCGGGGAGTCGCTGACGCCGTCGTGCCGTGCGGTGCTGGAGGCCGTCGGCGTGGCCGAGAAGATCGATGCCCACGGCTTCGTCATCAAACACGGCGGCGTAATCCAGTGGGATTCGGACAACTGGGTGTTCGACTGGGGCAAGCAGGTCGGCGCGCGGTCCTGGCAGGTGGACCGCGGTGTGTTCGACGACCTGCTGCTCGGACATGCAAGGGACAGCGGGGTTTCGGTGCGTACCGGCGTGTCCGTGACCAGCGTCGAATTCGACGGGAAACGGCCCAGGGCCGTGCACTGCCGGCCGAAGGACGGCGCCGAGTACGTTGTCGACGACTTCGACTTCCTGGTGGACGCTTCCGGCCGCAACGGAGTGCTGAGCTCGCGCCACTTCCGTGACCGGCGCTCGCTGCAGAACCTGCGCAACATCGCGATGTGGAGCTACTGGACCGGCGTGACGGCGCTGCCGGACACACCGAGCGGCGGCATCAACATCGTCTCCTCGGACGAGGGCTGGTACTGGGCGATCCCGTTGTCCGGCGGGCGAACCAGCCTCGGCTACGTCACCACGAAGGATGCGTTCAACCGGGACCGTGCGGCCGGCGAGCAGCCGGAGGACCTCTACCACCGGCTCCTGCGCGCATCGCCGACGATGCGGGGCCTGCTGTACGACGCCGAGCACGTGGGTGAGGTGCGCGTCGAGACCGACTACTCCTACATCGCGGATCGGTTCTGCGGCCCGGGTTTCGCGATCGTCGGCGACGCCGCGTGTTTCCTGGACCCGCTGCTGTCCACCGGCGTGCATCTGGCGCTGTACAGCGGTCTCACGGCCGCCGCGAGCATCATCTCCATCGACTGGGGCGATGTGACCGAGGACGAGGGGCTGCTGTTCTACGAGTTCGCCTACCGCCGTGCCTACACCCGCCTGTTCGCGCTGGTCAGCGTGATGTACGAGCGGTACCTCGGCAAGGACGGCTTCTTTCGCACATCCGACCGTCTGATCGGCGACGACATCCGGCAGGCCGCGGTGGGCGGCCTGTCCACGCGGTCGTTCGCCGAGATCATCGCCGGCCTGTCCGACCTGCGCGAGGCCACCGACTCCTCGACGAGGGTGCTCACCGAGCGGCTGCGCGACGAAGCCCTCATGGTGCAGCTGCGCGCGGTCGGCGGCACCGACGGCACGCCGATGCCCGACTTCACGTCGGTGCTGGAGAACCCGTTGCGCGACGCCGAATCCGCGCACTTCCGGCTGGTCACCAGCCCGAAGCTCCGCCTGGAGCGCATCGAGGACGACCAGTGACGCAGGCGGTTCTCGTTGTCGCCCGGCTGCGAGCGCGCCGATCACTTCCTGGCGGCTCGCAGCCGGCGGTGATGGTCAGGGCTGGGGGACGGGTGGGAAGCCGTACTGGCCGGCCTCGGCCGCGCTGTCCTCGCGGTGGGTGACCATGCGTTCCAGGAACGAGGTCGTCGCCGCGACGGTGGCCCGGGCCATGGACGGCGCGCGGTCGAATCCGTGGTTCCGGTCGGCGTAGACGTGCAACTCGGCCGACACGTCGAGGGCGGTGAGGCGCTGGTGCAGGGCGACGCTGGAGCGGACGTCGAACAGGATGTCCGCGGTGGCGTGGAAGAGGATGGTCGGCGGGAAGTCCTTGTGCAGCAGGTCGATCGGGCTGGCCGCCGACAGCTCGGCCGCGGTGGCGCCGGTCGGGAACAGCATCCAGCTCGGCACCCGGCCGATCTCGTCCAGATCCAGGGGCAGCGAGGGAAGGCGTGGGGCGTCCGGGTCGCCGGTCAGCTCCGGCATCGCCGAAGGGTGGAAACCGATGGCGGGGTAGTAGGCGACGATCGCCGCCGGCCGCACGTCCGGGTCGAGGGCGCCGGTCAGCAGGGCCATCTGAGCGCCGGCGGAGTGGCCCTGCACGACCAGACGGGCGGGGTCGATGTCCAGAGTGTCGGCGTTGTCCCGGACCCACACACAGGCCGCGACGGCGTCGTCGAGCTGCGCCGGCCAAGGTGCGACACCGAGTAAGCGGTACTGCACGGCGACGGCGGTAAATCCTTGAGCGGCAAGGGCTGCTGCTTGCTCGTGCACGAACTCCTTGGCCCCGCCCCGCCAGCCGCCTCCGTGAAAGAGCAGGACGGCGCAGTGGCGGTTTTCGGTGCTGGGCCGGAAGATGTCGAGCGCGAGGTCACGCGCGTAGACGACGGTCTCGGGCTGTGGGGCGGTCATCACTGCTCCTTGGATACGGCGACGGTCGAACGCACCGCGGCCGCGCGTAGCACTGGGGCGACCTCGCGGCCGAGCAGTTCGTGCGAGCGCACCAGATCGTCGTGCGTGAACTGGGCGAAGTCGGTCCAGGCCATGATCGCGCCGTAACCGCCGGCACGGCACTGCTCGATCAGCTTCTCGGCCACGGTGGCGGGGGAGCCCACGGCGAAGTCGTCGGGATGCATCATCCGGCGGCGGATCTCGCTGTCCGCGGTCTCCAGCCCCCGGATGCCGACCGCGGCGGCGAACTTGTCCACACTGGACTCGTGGATCTCCTGGGCCCGCGCGTCGGCCTCGGCCACGAACACCCGTCGCCGCAGGCCGAGCATGGTCGGATCCACCTGATGGCCGGCGGCATCGGCGGCCGCCCGGTAGGCCTCGGCGAGGGGGACCGTGGCCGCGACCGGAAGGAAGGCGGTGCACAGCTTGTAGCCGCGCTGACCGGTCCACTCCGCGGAATTCGCCGACATCACGGTCACCCAGGTCGCACGCCCGGTCTCGGGCCGCATCGCCGGAACCAAGGGGACCTGCTCCAGGTTGTAGAACGCGTCGTGCTGCGTGACGACAGGGTTCTCGATCGCCTTGGCGAACACGTCGGCGCCGCTGTAGAAGCGCGGTCGGACCTCCTCGGAGGCGATGCCGGCCGCCACCGCCTCACGGTCGCCCGCGCCCGGCGCGATCCCGGGCTCGAACCGGCCGCCGGTGAGGTAGTCCAACATGCCCACCTCCTCGACGTAACGACGAGCGTCGTGCAGGGGCAGCACGCTGCCCAGCGTCGTGAAGCGCAGGTTCTTGGTGCGGGAGGCGAGCGCCGCCACCATCAGATGCGGTGACGGGGTCAGGCACATCGGGTTGAAGTGGTGCTCCGCGAACGCCAGGCCGTCCAACCCGAGCTGGTCGCATCTGGTCCACAGCTCCAGATAGCGGTCGAAGGTCTCCTGCAGCTGCGCCGGCTCGGACGGCTCCTGCGGTGACAGGCTGTCCGCGCTGAGAAAGGAGAAGACCCAGGTTTCGATCACGTCGTCCTGCCTTCTGATCGGTCGGTGCCGGGGAAGAGATGTGGCCGGAAGGGATCGCGGTGAACGCGCGGGCCCGTTCCATGCCCGCGGCGTGCTGCGCCGACGGCAGCGGATCGCTCATGGCGGTCTCCTCGCCCCAGCCGTGCGGTGCCGGACCGTTCTGACGGTACGGTACTGGACCGTACTCCAGTCAAGGGGTTAATCTCGGCGCATGCCGTCACCGTCCGCGATCGAACCCGACTCCGCCGCGCCGCGCTGGACCGAGCGCGAGGTGGAGCTGCTGACCGTGACGCTGGACCTGTTGCAGCAGAACGGATTTGACCGGCTCACCATCGACGATGTCGCCGCCCGGGCGCGGGCCAGCAAGGCCACCGTCTACCGCCGCTGGCCCACCAAGGCCGACCTCGTCGTCGCCGCCGTCTCACACAGCCTGAGCCGCACCGTCGTCGCGCCCGACACGGGCAGCCTGCGCGGCGACCTCATGCAGCTGGCCGAGTTCCTCATCCGCCAGGCCACCGCCCTGGCCGACACCCTCACCGCGATCCTCATCGAGGTGCGCCGCAATCCCCACCTGAGCGCCGTCGTCGAACAGCTTCTCCTGCAGAAGAAGCGCCCGATCAACCAGGCCATCCTCCGTCAGGCGGCCGACCGCGGCGAGATCCACCCCAGCAAGATCGACACCGACCTGTGGGACATCCTGCCCGGCTACCTCCTGTTCCGCTTCCTCATGCCCGGCCGCCCCGTCACGCCCGACACGGCCCGTGCCCTCGTCGACGAGATCCTGCTCCCGGCCCTGACCAGCGCACCCACGTCCGGCCGCCCCGCCGACGACTGAGACGGGTCGCCGTCAACAGCGGCGGACGGAACCGAGCCTTTTTCGGTAACGTCGTCGGCGGCGAAGTGACCTGACACGGCCGCGAGTCCGCGGTGGGGAGTTGGTTGGCAGATGTCCGACGAAGTGCTCCAGGTTCCCCTGCACAAGGAGCTTGACGCCCTGCTCGGCCAACATACGGCGGCCGGGCACTCGCGGGCCCTGGTCTATGGCGTCGCCGACCGGAACGGGCTGTCGCACGCGGCCGGCTTCGGCGCGGTCGACGAGCGGGACCGCGTTCCGGACGCGGACGTGGTCTTCCCGATCGCGTCGATGACGAAGAGCTTCGTCGCCTGTGCCGTGCTGATCGCCCGCGACCAGGGCAGGCTGTCCCTGCACGATCCGATCACCAAGCACGTCCCGGAATTCGTGCTCGCCGATGGCCAGCGGGACGTCCCCACGATCGAGATGCTCCTGGGCATGTGTGGCGGCCTCACCGAGGACAACGCCTGGGTCGACCCGTTCATCAACACCCCCACCGAGGACCTCCTGGCCCGGGTGTCCAAGGGAGTGCGGCTCAGCCATCTGCCGGGCGCGGTCTTCGAGTACTCCAACCTCGGTTTCACGATGGCGGGCCTGGCGCTGAGCCGCGCGGTCGGCCGGCCCCTGGCGGAGTTCGTCACCGAGGAGCTGCTGCGGCCGTTGGGCCTGACGTCTACGTTCTGCGACACGGCCGTGCCCGACGACCGGCCGCGCGCCGTCGGCTATTCGCTGGACACGGAGGGGAACTGGGTCGCCTATCCGCCGCAGACCTCGGACGCGTTCCTCGGCGCCGGCGGACTGGTGAGCACGGTGCGTGACCTCGCCCGGTGGATCACCTGGCTGGGCTCCGCGTTCCGACCGGAGCGACCCGACGACAGCCCCGTGTTGAGCCGATTGTCCCGGCGGGACCTGCAGCGCGTGCGCGTGTTCATGCCACCGTCGCTGAGCCTGACCGGTATCGGGCAGGCTCGGCTGAGCTCGACCGGATACGCCCTCGGCCTCGGGGTCACGACCGACCTGCGCCGTGGGACGGTCATCTCCCACAGCGGCGGCCTGCCCGGTTTCTGGCTCTGCATGGCCTGGCACCCCGAATCGGGGCACGGCACGGTCGTCCTGACCAACGGCAACCGAGGCAACCCGAGCGCGCTGTGCGTCGAGGCGCTGGGCCGGGTGCTCGACCACAACCAGGCCCCCGCGACCACCGCCACCCTGTGGCCGGAGACTGTCGCGCTTCGCGCGCAGGCCGACTCGCTGGTCCGGCACTGGGACGATTCGCTGGCCGCCCGGATCTTCGCCGAGAACGTCGAATTCGACCGCCCGCTGGCGCAACGTCGCGCGGAACTCGCCGAGCTCGTGGCCGAGGTCGGCCCCCTGCTC
>NZ_KK037166.1:311897-320211 GCF_000568255.1 Kutzneria sp. 744 | reverse complement strand
CCGGTGAGCGGGGCGAGTTGCTGTGCATGATCCACCTGACTCCCGTGGAGCCGGCGCGCATCCAGGAGTTCGTCGTGAGAGCCGTTCCCGCGGGCAGCCCGCGAACCGCCCGTTCCTTCGACATCTCGCTCCAGCGCCGGTACGGCGACGCCTACCTCACCCCGGCGGCGAACGTCCAGGTCCGCTTTCCGAGCTCTGATCCCGAATAGCGGGAGTCACGGGGCCTCGGGGATGCGGAGGGCGGCGGTCAGGGCGGAGCGGGACGTGACCCGGAACTTGCGGAAGATGCGGGTCAGGTGGCCTTCGACGGTCTTGACGGAGATGAAGAGCTCGGCGGCGACGGCGCGGTTGGTGCGGCCGCGGGCGACGAGGTGGGCGATGCGGTGCTCCTGGTCGGAGAGGGTGGAGGGACCGGGGCGGGGGCGGTTGCCGCCGATGCGGCGCTGGGCGTTGACGGCGAGGTGGGCGAGGTGGACGGCGCCGGAGGCGTCGGCGAGGCGTTTGGCCTGACCGATGGCGAGGGCGGCGTCGGAGAGACGGTGGGCGTCGGCGAGGCGGTGGCCGAGCGACAGCCGGGCGCGGGCCTCGGCGGGGACGAGGCGGGCGGCGGCGAAGAGGTCGGCGGCGCGGAGATGGTGCTCGGCGGTGGCATCAGGGTCGTCGGTGTGCCCGGCGGCCAAGGCGAGCTCGGCGTAAGCGCGCTGGCCGGATAGGGCCACGGCGTCGGCCGACTCGACGGCGCGGGCGGCCCAGTCGCGAGCGGCTGCGAGGTTGCCCAGGGCGGCCTCGGCTTGGGCGGCGGCGCAGCACCACATGGCCCGCAAGGGAAACACAGCTACAGGACGGCCGGGTTCGGTGATCACGCGGATGAGCTCCAGGCAGTCATCGGGAAGCCCCTGATCCAGCCGCAGCACGGCCAGCGTGCCGGCCGACGCCTCCCAAAGCCGTCCGCGTCGGTCGAAGGCACGCAAGGCCTGCTCGACGGCGCCGGCCGCGGCGGCGGGGCGGCCTCCGGGCGGCTGCGGCGGCCTGAAGGGTCGACGCGAAGGCGGCGAGCTTCGGCAGGGTCAGCCGGTGCGCCGCCTGCTGTGCGGCGGCGGCCGAGGCCGCCCCGCCGGCGAGGTCGCCGGTGGCCTGCTGCGAATACGACCGGCACAGCAACAGATACGGCAGCAGATGAGCCTGCCCGGTCCGCCGGGCGACGGCGACGCCACGGCCGGCGTGGCGCAGGGCGTCGTGGTGGCGTTCGGAGAGGGCCTCGGCCCAGCCGAACTGGGCGACCTCGTCCAGGCCAGCGGCCAACTCGTCGTCGGTCAGGGAATCGAAGTGCGCCGGGAAGGTTTCCCGACGGCCTCGGTATGCGGCGGCCAAGGCGCGGCACGCGGTGGGGACTCCGTCGGAGAGCAGAGAGTCGTCGTACTTGCCTTGTGCCGTAAGCATAATGGCGAGCTGCGCACGGAGCGGATCAGCGCGGGGATCGCTCCGCGACCAGCTGGCCAGTTCGCGTTCCAGGTCGAGACTGCACGACTCCGCGGCCAGGACCCGTCGGGCCGCGGCCCCGAGGGCCACCGCGGGCACGCGCAGCTCGGGGCGGTCGGGCGGCACCAGGTCCAGGGCCTGTCTCAGGCTGTCGAGACAGCCGCCGAGGTCGCCAGTCATAGCGACGGCTTCGGCCAGCCCCAGCAGCATGTCGAAGCTGGGCGAGGCGGACAGGCGCAGCCCGGCGCGCAGCCAGGTGGCGGCGTCTCCGGGGGACAGGTGACGGGACCGCCGAGCCGCCGCCACCAGGACCGCGACAGCCTCGGCGTCGCCGACCCGGGCGGACCGCGCGACGTGCGGGGCGCGGGCTACTGCGTCGGCCCCGCTGTCGCGCAGGGCGAGGTCGGCGCGGCGATGGGCGGCCAGCGCCCAACCGGGCGGCGTGTCCCGGACCACGGCTTCGCGCAGGCCCGGATGCCGCGATCGCAGCAGCCTCGAATCGGCTGCTCGGACGAGGTCTGCCGCAGCCAGTCCGTCCAGGGCGTCCAACGCCCGCTGGTCGGGTAGGTCGGCCACAGCGGCGAGCAGCAGCGGATCGAACGGATCGCCCAGCACGGAAGCGGCACGCAGCACCGCGAGCTCGTCGCCGGACAGCGTGGCGGTCTCCCGGATCAGCGCGGCCCTGGCGAACTCCGACAAGCCGGTGCTCGTGGCCAATTCGCCGAGTAGGCGCAGGTAGAACGGATTGCCCTCCCCGTCCCCGAGCGGGAGCCGAACGACCCGGTAGTGCGGCGCGGGGTGCAGGAGCGACGCCAGAAGCCGCGCCGGGGACTGCCGGGGCCGGTGGCCGCAGGCCAGGATCAGCGGCGTCCCAGGCGGTCGCCGCAGGAGCTCGTGCAGCAGCGTCAACGTGTGGTCGCCGGCCGAGTGCAGGTCGTCCAGGCACAGCAGCACCCCGGTGCCACGGTCGGCCTCGGCGACCAGCTCCGCGACCGACCCCAGTCCGTTTTCGAAGGCCGGCGACGGGTCCGTGACGACGGCCAATCCCTTGGCCTGCGCCAGTTTCGAGAGTTCGGCGAGCAGCGTGGACTTGCCGAGGCCGGGGTCGCCGGTGATGTCGACGACGATCGACGCCCCGGCGGCGCAGGCGGTGACCGCCGAGCGGAGCGCTGACATCTCGTGGTCGCGGCCGGCCGGCTGCGGGTTTTGTGCCCTCATGTGCCTCCTATCTGACGAGCTGCGGCGATCTTGACCCAAGCGCGGCCCGAGCGGGGTCCGTTGAACTACGCAAGACCCTTACGCAAGTCCCGGCGCCCGCCCCGGGAACAAGGGTCGCGCCCCGATGTTGGCGCCGCCGTCCGCTGCGAGATTTGCCCTCGAACGGCGGACCGGCGGACGGGGAAATGGCATGCATGACTTTCGCTTGCGGTGGGTGGTGGAGTCGGTCCTCGCCGACCAGGGCCTCGACGGATGGACGTTCAACGAGGACCAGGTCTGGTGCCGGGTGACGCCGCCCGGCGGCGGGGCCGTGCAGCGGGTGCAGGGCTGGAAGCTGCACGTCTCCGCGACGCGCTTCTCCGCGCCGGAGGTGCTGCACCGGGTGGCCGGCGTGCTGGTGGACCGGGGCTGCGCGTTCAAGTTCGCCCGCAGCATCGTGACGGTCGAGGAGATGACCGGCGAACGCTACGACCGCGCCCAGTGCGGGAAGATCATCACCGTCTACCCGTCCGACGAGGACGAGTTCCGCGAGCTGGCCACGGCACTGGACGAGGCGACCGAGGGGCTGCCCGGGCCGGTGGTCCTGTCCGACCGGCCGCTGCGGCCCGGCAGCCTGGTGCACTACCGGTTCGGCGCCTTCCGGGGCGTCCCGGTGCTCACCGACGACGGCGTGTTCGAGATCCGGGTCGCCGATCCCGACGGCACGCCGGTGGAGGACCACCGCAAGCCGTGGTTCTGCCCGCCGGCCTGGGCCGAGCCGCCGTACCCCGGCCCGCCGCCGTCGTCTGCGGCCGGCAAGGCCGACCCGAAGCCGGTGCTGCTCGGTGGTCGTTTCGAGGTGCGCCATGCGATCCGCCACTCGGCCCGCGGCGGCGTGTACCGGGCGCTGGACCACGAGACCGGCGCGGAGGTGATCGTCAAGCAGGCCCGGGCCAACGTGGGGGTGCGGCTGAACGGCGGGGACTGTCGGGACGGGCTGCGCAGCGAGTGGGCGGCCCTGGCCGCGCTGGCCGGGATCGCGCCGGAACAGGTCCACCTGTTCGACCAGGACGGCCACACGTTCCTCGTCGAGTCCCTGCTGCCCGGGCAGACGCTGGCGCACTGGCTCGACGGGCGGCTGGCCGAGCGCGGGCCGCTGAACGGGCTGGACCCGGCCGAGGCGTTGCTGATGGCGCGCGGGCTGACCGAGCTGCTGGCCGAAGTGCACGAGCGGGGAGTGGTGTTCCAGGACTTCACGCCGCTCAACATCATGGTGACGCCGGACGGCGAGCTGAAGGTGATCGACCCGGAGATGGTGCGCCTCCCCGGCGAGTGGTCGGTTCGCGGCCACACGGTCGGATTCGCCGCCCTGGAGGTCGTGGCCAACCCTGGCCAGGGCATCGTGCCGCCGCAGACGGCCGACCTGTACTCGTTGGGAACGGTGCTGTTCCTCCTCGTCGTGGGGACCGCGCCGGTGTTCGGGAAGGACAGCCCGGGGCCGCTGTCCGTGCACGACCGCATCGCTGCCATGATCACCGCGGCCGGGCGGCGAAACGCCGCGGCGCGGATGCTGACGCCGGCGGTGCTCGGCCTCACGGCGGACGATCCCGAGCAGCGCTGGTCGCTTGATCGCGTGCGGGATTTCCTTGCGACGTGCACGGTTCCGGCGGCGGTCGACGGGGCGGTGGACCGGCTGTCCGAAGCCGACCGGCGGCGCTTCACCGACGACGGCTTGGCCTACCTCCTGGCCACGATCGCCTCCGACGACGACACGCGGAGACTGTGGCCCAGCACCGACTTCGGCGACGCCACGGACCCGCTCAACGTCCAGCACGGCTCGGCCGGCATCCTCGGCGTGCTCGTCCTGGCCGATCGGTTGCTGCGACGGGACGAGCTGCGCGCCGCTGTCGCCCGGGTGGCGGACTGGACCGCCCGACGACGTGACGCGGTGCCGAAGCTGTTGCCCGGCCTGTACTTCGGCCGCTCCGGCACGGCGTGGGCGCTGCATGACGCGGCCCGTCACCTCGGTGACGAGGAGATGGCGCAGCAGGCGATCGACCTGGCCCTCGCGGTGCCGGTGGAATGGCCCAATCCGGACGTCTGCCACGGCGTTGCCGGATCCACGCTGACCCAGCTGCACATGTGGCGGGCGACAGGTCGCACCGAGTTCCTCGACCGTGCGGTCAGGGGCGGCGACGCGATGCTGGCGGCGGCCGAGCACCGTGACGGCCACGTGTACTGGCCCGTGCCGGCCGGACTCGATTCGTTGCTGTCGGGCATCACCCACCTGGGCTTCGCCCACGGCGTCGCCGGCGTCGGATATGCCCTGCTGACGCTCGCGCGGGACACGGGGGAGGAAAGGTATCTGACGACCGCGGTGGCCGCCGGGAAGACACTGGCCGCCGAGGCCGAGCTCGGCCCGTGGGGGGCGCACTGGCGCAGTGATCGTGAGGACGAGCGCGGCACGGGCATGCGCACCAGTTGGTGCAGCGGCGCTTCCGGCGTGGGGACTTTCCTGCTGCGGCTGTGGCAGGAGACCGGCGACGCCGAATACCTGAGCCTGACGGAGCAGGCCGCGATGGCGGTGCGTCAGGCCCGGTGGTCCTCGGCGACCGCGGCGTGCCACGGCCTCGCCGGGAACGGCGAGTTCCTGCTCGACCTGGCCGACGCCGTCGGCGGGCCTTATCGGGGCTGGGCCGAGGAGTTGGCGGCCTCGATGGTGCTGCGTCACGGCGTGCACGACGAACGCCTGGTGGTGCCGGACGAGTCGGCCTCGGGCACGGCGGCCGACTACAACACCGGCCTGGGCGGCGCTGTCGGCTTCCTGCTGAGGCTGGCGCACGGCGGGCCGAGGCCCTGGATGGTCGACGCGCCCGTGCGAAGTGCCGCTGTCGACCCCTGCCGCTCGATGCAGTTGGCCACGCCATGACCGACGACGACGTGACGTCGAGGATCAGCTTCCGCTTCTCCGCGACCGGCCGCCGGGCCGCTTGCCTGGCCACCGACGAGTCCGGCCGGCATCGCGCCGAGAGCTGGCGTTTCCAGGGCACGGGGCCGGTGCTGGACTTCTCGGTCGAGCTGCGCTGCGACCCCACCTACACGATGATCCTGCCCCTCGACGCAAACCGGGTGTTGGTCTCCCGGCACGGCGCCGCCGACACACAGACCCTGGAGCTGCTGCACCGGGACGGACGGTGCGTCGACGTCGGCAGCGTGCGGGGAACGCCGTTGCGCCTGCTGCCGGCCCCGGCGGAGTCCCAGTGCCTGGCGCTGGCCTGGTCGGGGGACGGGGAAGCTGACGAGACGACTGTGCACCGGGTCACCGCCGGCACGCCGTGGTCGCGGGAGCTGACCCGGCTGCCGGGACCGGTCCGGGACGCGATTGCTTGCGGCCCAAAGGTTCTGTTCACGGTGGGGGAGAAGCGTCTCTTGGTGGACGCACGGGACGGGTCGGTCGTCCCGACGCCATTTCTTGACGGTCCCACATATATGTTGGCCGCCAACGGAAATCACGTGCTGTTCGCCCGTCGGGACACGGACGGGCCGGCGCTGGTGCTGGCGGACCTGGTCAAGGGGACCATGAAGGAGCTTGACCCAGGGCAGCCGGTTGCGGGGGGTCGCATACCCGCTGGCGCTGGACTCCCCAGGGGACGTCGATCGCCGTCCTGGAGACGGTCGGCGCGCGCTCCCAGCTCAGCCGGTGGGACACCGTTTCCGATACGGTGCAACGGATCGCGGTGCCGGAGGGCGAGCTGTTGCCGCTCGCGGCGTGGACCGCCGCCGGGCTCTGGCTCCCGCACTCCGGTCCCCGAAGGCCGCGCACGATGGCCTGGGTGTCGCCGGGCTCACGGGAGCTCAAGGTCCCGGCCGAGCGGCCCGGGCCCTGGCGGCCGGGCCGGGTGGAGTCGTTCCCCGGGGCGGACGGGCCGATCGAGGCGGTGGTCTACGGGCCGGACTGGCGCAGTAGCCCCCGGGTCGTGGTGGCCCTGCACGGCGGACCCACCAGCCACTGGACGCTCGGCTTCAGCCCGCTGTTCCAGGCCCTCGCGGCGGCCGGCATCGCCGTCGTGGCCCCGAATCAGCGTGGCAGCACCGGATACGGGGCCGCGCACACCCTGTCCCTCGTCGGCGCGTGGGGCGTGCCCGATCTCGCCGACGTCTCCGTCATCGCGGCGCACATCCAGGATCGCCGGGCCGGGCTGGCGCGGCCCGGTGTGTTCGGCATCAGCTACGGCGGCTACCTCGCGCTGTTGGCCGCCGCAACCCGACCCGAACTGTGGTCCGACTGCGTGGCCGTCGCCCCGTTCCTGTCCGGACCTCGGCTCCACGCCGACGGTTTCGGCGGCGTGCGGAACATGGTGGAGCGCCTCGACGGGCTCACCGAGGCGACCGACGCCCTCGGACCGCGCGACGTGAGCCGGTTCGCGCACGACCTGCGGGCCCGGCTGCTGCTGATCCACGGGGCCCGCGACGAGTCCACGCCGGTGGCCCATTCCCGTTCCCTGATCAGGCAATTGGCCGAGTTCGGCCGGATCGAGGGCGCGGACTACCGGTACGTGGAGTCGCCCGACCGCGGCCACGCCGTCCTCGGCACCGCCGTCCAGGACCCGATCACCGACCTGGTGACCCGGTTCCTCGGCGAGCCGGCCGCAGTCGCTCAGGAGGGGAGGTGATCAGCATGGAGCTCGACCTGGACGCCCTGCAGGAGCTGCCCGCGCAGGAGCAGTTGGCCGGCCGGTGCGGCCTGACCTATGTGAGCTGCAACGGCTCCACCTGTTTCGGCACCGGAGACTGAGGGGAGGTGATCACCCATGGAGCTTGACCTGAACGCCTTGCAGGAGCTGTCAGCGGCGGAGGAACAGGCCGGTGCGTGCAAGTACACCTGCACCATATCCATGAACTGCCCGGCCACCTGTGAAACGAGCAACAACTAGGAGGCGATTGCCATGGAACTCGATCTGAACGCCTTGCAGGCGCTGCCGGCCGAGGAGCAGCAGGCCACCGTCTGCACCTCGACCTGCTACACCAGCTGCCTGCGGACCTGCTGCGCCGCCGACTAGGCGGGACCCGTTTTCCCAGTAGAGAAGGGACATCTCATGGAGTTCGACCTGGACGCGTTGCAGCAGCTGCCCGTCGACGAGGAGCAGGCGGGCTGGTGCAAGGGAACCTGCACCGGCACCTGCCCCGCGACCTGCCCGGTCACCGGGTTCTGACGAGCCGCCACGCCCGTGCGTGAGTCCTCGGAAGGGGGTGACCACTCATGGAGTTCGACCTGAACGTGTTGCAGGAGCTGCCCGCGCAGGAGGAGCAGGCCGGCTACTGCGGCCACAGCTGCTCCGGCACCTGCCCCGCGACCTGCACGGTCACCAGCAACTGATGAGCCACCACACCGTGCACGAGCCCTACGGAAGGAGGTGACCACTCATGGAGTTCGACCTGAACGCGTTGCAGGAGCTGCCCGCGCAGGAGGAGCAGGCCGGCTACTGCGGCCAGAGCTGCACCGGCACCTGCCCCGCGACCTGCCCGGCCACCGGCCTCTGGTGATCAGCCGAAAACCCTTCAGCCACAACGACAACAGGAGGAAACATGCTGGAACTCGACCTGGACGCCCTGCAGCAGCTGCCCGCCGACGAGGAAC
>NZ_KK037166.1:288660-311797 GCF_000568255.1 Kutzneria sp. 744 | reverse complement strand
CACGGCGACTGTTCCCCACCGCACCGGAGGTTCCATGTCCGCCACGCCTGGTGGCCGCCTGCTGATCGCCGCCGCGACCCGCATGCGCACGCGTCTGCTCCTGCTCACCGCCGCGCTCGGCACGCAGGTGGCGGCCCGGCTGGGCCTGCCGATCCTGTTGGCCCAGGCCGTGGACGCGGTGCTGCGACACGGCGAGAACGGCTGGCCGGTCGCGGCGCTGGCCGCCGTGCTGGCCGCCGGTGCGATCGGCGAGACCGCCGGCCTGTTGCTGACGGTCTCGACCGGCGCGCACGGCACGGCCTGGATCCGCATGCTGACGGTGCGGCGCCTGCTCGGCCTCGGACCGCGGTCGCCGCTCCCGGTCGGGGAGGCCGTGACGCAGGTGGTCCAGGCCGCGCCGCAGGCGGCCGCTTTTCCCACCCAGGCAGCCGAATCCGTCGTCTCGACGGTCGGCTCGGCCGTGGCCCTGGTCGCACTGTGCATTGTGGACTGGAGGGCCGGCCTGGTGTTCACCGTGCTGTTCCCGCTCACGGCGCTGGTGGCCCGCAAGTTCATCGCCGAGGCCACCGACGCCGAGGCCCGTTACCTGGCGGCCCAGACCGGCATGGCGACCCTGTTGGTCAATGCCTTGGCCGGCGCTCGCACGATCCGGGCGGTCGGCACCTTAGCCGTCGAGACCGAACGCGTCGTCGCGCCCCTGTCCGACCTGTCGGCCGCGGGCCACGCGATCTGGCGCATCCAGCGGGGTGCGGTTTGGAAGATCGGGCTGTTGATGCCGCTGACGCAGGTCCTGGTCCTGGCCACGGCTGGACTGGACCTGGTCGACGGCCGCATCAGCACGGGCAGCCTGCTGGCCGTCTCCGGCTATCTCGCTCTGGCCTCCGGCCTGCTCGACCAGGTGGACGCGGTGTTGGGCCTGGCCAACGCCCGAGCCGGCGCGACCCGGCTCGGCGCGGTGCTGGACGAGCCGGTGATCGAGGGCGGGCCGCTGCGCGCGCCGCCGCCCGGCGGTGCGGTCTCGCTGCGTGGCATCACCGTGCGGCGCAACGGGATTGCCGTGCTGGACGGGCTCGACCTGGAGATCCCGGACGGGGTTTCGGTGGCGCTGGTGGGCGCGACCGGATCGGGCAAGAGCCTGCTGGCCGCGCTGCCGGGACGGCTGGCCGATCCGGACGGGGGAGAGGTGCTGGTGGGTGGCGTGCCCGTCCGGGAGCTGGACCTGCCTACCCTGCACGACGCCGTGGCCTACGCCTTCGAGCACCCCGTGCTACCGGGCCGCACCCTTCACGAAGCGATTGCCTTCGGCCGCCCCGAAACCTCGCGCCACGCGGTCGAGGACGCCGCTCGCGCCGCGCAGGCCGACCACTTCGTTCGCCGCCTGCCGCACGGCTACGACACCCCGCCCCGTGAAGCCCCGATGTCGGGGGGACAGGTCCAGCGCATCGGGCTCGCTCGCGCGCTGGCCCGCCCGGCGCTGGTGCACGTGCTGGACGATGCAACGTCCGGTTTGGACACAGTGACCGAGACCCTGGTCAGCGAGGCGATAACCGACCGGCTCGGCCGCAGCACCCGCATGGTCGTCACCCACCGCGCCACCACCGCCGCCCGGTGCGACCTGGTGGCCTGGCTGCACGACGGTCGCGTGCGAGCCCTTGCCCCGCACGACCTGCTCTGGGCCGATGCCGCCTACCGGGCCGTCTTCGCCCACACCGACGAGAAGGAGCAGCCATGCGCCTGGGCCTGACGCCGACCGCGGCGGCTCTGCTGGCCGATGCCCTGCGTGGGAGCCGAAAGCCGTTGCTGCGCATCGCTTTGCTGTCCGCGGTCGAGGCGGCCCCGGTGCTCGCCGCCGGCTGGGTGACAGCCGCGGCCCTCGACCAGGGCTTCCTCACCGGCCGGCCGGGCGTCGGCCTGGCCTGGCTGGGGCCTGCTCGGCGTGCTGTATCTGGTGCGGGCCTGCGCCGAGCGAGCCATGTTTCGACTCCCTGGGGCCGTGGTCGAACCGCTGCGCGACCACCTCACGCGTCGGGTCGTCCACAACACCCTGCGCCAGGCGACGATCCTCGGGCCGGGATCCGGGCACGGCCAGCGTTTCCCGGCTCAGCAGCCAGATCGACGCCACCCGTGACCTGACCGCGTCGCTGCTGCGCACGGCGCGCCCGCTGGCCGCCAGCCTGATCGCGGCGCTGATCGGACTGGCCGGGCTCGACCCGTTCCTGGCCGTGCTGGTGCTCGTGCCGCTGGCGGCGGCGGTGGCGATCTTCAGCTGGTCGGTGCGCCGGCTGACCGCGCTGCGTCGGGACGCGCTGGTCGCGTCGGAGGAGGTGGCGCGCCAGGTCGGGGAGGTCCTCGGCGCCGCCCGCGACATCACCTCGCTCGGGGCCGAGGAGCACGCGGCCGGGCTGGTCGAGGCCGAGTCGGACCGGGCCCGCCGCTCGCTGCTGCGCATCGGCCGCGCGGTCACGCTGCGAATCCCGGTGGTGCTGCTCGGCGGCTACGTCCCGCTGGTCGCCCTGCTGCTGCTCGGCCCGAGCCTGATCGACGCCCGCACCATCACCGCCGGCGCCCTGATCGGCGCGGCTGTCTACGTGGCGGAGTCCGTCGTCCCGGCGCTCCAGCTGATGACCGGCACAGTCGGCGGGTACTGGAGCCAGTTGGGGGTGCTGCTGCACCGTCTCGGCGAAGCCGCGCCGGAGCTGCCGCCGACCGCCCGCCCCGAGCCGACGCTCGACCAGGTCCCCAACACGCCCGATCTCACCGTCGACAGGCTGTCTTTCGCCTACGGCGCAAAAAAAAAAGCCGGTGCTGCGCGACCTGAGTCTCACCATCCCGTTCGGCGACCACCTGGTGATCACCGGGGCCAGCGGCATCGGCAAATCCACCCTCGCCGCGCTGCTCGCCGGCATCCACGAGCCGACGGCCGGCTCGGTGGCGTTCGCGGGCCGACCGGCCGCCACGCTCCCCGAAGGCGTCCGCAACCGGCTGGTCGTCCTCGTTCCCCAGGAAGCCTACGTCTTCCCAGGAACGGTTCGGGACAACCTGCGCTACCTCGCCCCGCGGGCCGACGACGACGCCATCTCGCACGCCGCTGACCGTGTGGGGCTCACCCCGCTGCTCGCCCGGCTCGGCGGCCTCGACGCCACGGTGGCCGACCCCGGCGCCCTGTCCAGCGGCGAACGGCAACTGCTGGCCCTGGCCCGGCTGGCACTCGAGCTTTAATGGTCACAGCCCGGCCCGTGGGAAGCGGTCGTCCCACTGATTAAAGCGTACCTGCAGATTAACATCGCAGTGGCGGGCAGAGTTAAAGATCTATCGCTCCAGTTGCCAACGAGGGCAACAGCCCGGATGGGATCCCAACTGACACCTTCTGAGTAGTCAGGAGCCCAACACCGTACTTCAAGTTTGCAGATAGACATTGTGCAATAAGGGAAGACGCCGGCCGCCGAGCAGGTCGCGGAACGGGCCTTCCGGGACCGTCCCGGCACGCTCATCGTGATCGCCCACCGCGCCGGCTCCGCGGCCCGGGCCCGGCGGGTCCTGCATCTCGACGGCGAGGCCCATCGGTTGACCACCAACGAGGTTCCCGTGCTCTCGTCCTAAAAGCACGCGGCGAATCGCGCGGCCTCGGCGGCCAGCCGAGCCGAGCCGCACTGGTCGGCCAGCACCGTGGCCCGTTTCAGCCAACCGCCCACGGACTCGGTCAGGCCCGCGTCCAGGGACAGCGCCGCTGCCGCCAGCAGGGTGCGGGCCAGCTCGACGCGATCACCGCCCTCGGCGAAGTCGGCGATCGCCTCCTGCGCGGAGCGCAGCGCGCCGTCGGTGTCGCCCCGCACCGAATGCGCCCGCATCCGGGCCCGCAGCGCGAAACCCCGTCGCCCCACGGAAGGAAGCTGAGTGATGCTCTCCTCGGCCAGCCGGGCCCAGCGGTCGGCGGCGGCCGGATCTCCCTCCGCAGCCGCCACCTGCGTCAGGCTTTCGCACCAGCGGGGTCGCCGCCAGGTGGTGAACCTCGGCAACTCCTCTCCGCCGGCGGCATCCAGCAGCAGCCAACCGGCGCGGGACGCGTCGCCGATGTGCAGGATGAACTCGGCGTTGAAGCAGCGGACGGCGAGCGCCCACGACGTCATCCGGCCGCCGACGGCGGCCATGGCCCGGTCGGCTGCGGCGGTCGCGTCCGAGAGGTCGCCGGGGGCGTCGCGCCAGAGCAGGGCCTCGGCCCGCAACGCCATCAGCACCGCCTCGGTCGCCGTGTCGCCGACCCGCCGGACGTGCCGATCGGCCTCGTCCAACGTCGCCAGCGTGTCGTCCAGGTTCCCCGACCGCAGCTGCGCGTTGCCCAGGACGGTCAGCATCTGCGGATGGATGTAGGTCTGACCGGTGTGCCGGGACAGCTCCGCGCCCCGCGCGAGGTGCCGTTCGGAGTCGGCCAGCCGCCCCACCATGCCCTCGGCCATGCCCACCTGGAGCGCTGCTTCCAGGTTGGTCACGAGCGTCGCGTCGGGCACGGTGTCGAGCAGGTCGGCGGCCCGAGCCAGCTTCTTCAGCGCGCTGGCCTGGTCCGAGGTGAACAGGTGGGCCAGCGCCGCCTTGCCCAGGGCGTTGGCCTCGCCGACCTGGTCGAGGTGCCCGCGAGCGAGCTCCGCGGCGGTCTCGGCGTGCTGCCGGGACGTCTCGAAGTCCTGCATGTCGTAGGCGTAGTCGGCCAGTTCGGCGTGCAGTGCCGCGGCGGTGGGGGAGTCGTCGTCGGTCAATGCCGCGAGCCCGGCGCGGGCGAGGGCGCCGGCCTCGGTGAAGCGGCCGAGCCGCCGTTCGATCCGGCTCGAGTCCGCCAGCGCGCTCGCGTCGCCGAGCGGCCCGCCCGGGATCTCCGACCGCAACGTCTCCAGCAGCGCCCGGCCCTCCGAGGCGTCGCCGGTCAGCAACCGGGTGCGGGCCAGCAGGACCTTGGCCTCGTACCAGTGCGCCCCGCCTTCCTCCAGCAGCGACAACGCGGCCTGGAGATGGCCCGCCGCGGCGGCCGGACCGGTGTAGAGCAGGCCACGGGCAGCCGCGATCAGGGTCGTGGCGTGCTCCGGCCGCCGCGGGTCCGCGGCCCGTGCGACGTGATAGGCCCGCTCCGCGATCGGCGCCGCCCGCCGGGCCAGCTCGGTCTCGATGCGCTGGTGCAGATCGGTGCGGCGACTGGGTTCTAGCCGGTCGTAGATGACGTCGGCGACCGCTCGGTGCCGTAGCGACAGCTGTGGCGCGGGCTCCGCCGGGCGGACGAGGTCCAGCCGGGTCAGCGCGTCCAAGGCCGCCGTCGGATCCAGGCCGGCGACGGCGGCGAGCAGGTCCGGGTGGAACTGGCCGCCGAGGACCGCCGCGATCTGGACGACCGCCAGCTCAACGCGGCCGAGGCCGTCCAGCTCGCCGAGGATCGCGGTGCCGCCGTCCGCCGCCAGCATCTTGAGGTACTGCGGATTGCCCCCGGCCTCGCGGTGCAGCTCCTCCAGGTCCGGCCGGTCGCCGAGCAGCTCGCGCGCCTGCTCGACGGAGAGCGGGCCGAGCTGCCACACGTCCACCTGCGCACGGGACAGCGCTGCCGCGAGCGGCGGCGAGAGCTGCCGCTGCCGATACGCCACCACACACAGCAACGGACGGGTGGCCGTCGCCGCCAACATCCGCTCCACGTCGGCGATCCGGTCGGGATCGAGGTCGTGCAGGTCGTCCAGCACCGCGAAAGCGGGTTCGGCGCCATACGGTTCGGAGTGGGCCGTGAGCACCGGGATTCCCAGCGATCGGGCGTGCGCGGCGGCCGTCCGCAGCAGCGAGCTCTTGCCGATGCCGGGATCGCCGACGATCACGATCGCCCGCCCTACGCCTGCCTTCACGTCGTTGAGTGCCTTGGTGATCGCACCGATCTCGACGTCCCGCCCGAGCAGCCGTTGCCCCTCGACCACCGGTCGGGGTGCGAGGTTCTGGACCGGTCGGGCCGAGCCTTCCGGGCCGGTGTTGCGGGTGACGACGGCGGCCAGCGCGGCCCGGGAGGACACGCCGGTCTTGCGGTAGATCCGGGCGATGTGGGACTCGATGGTCCGGGGGCTGAGCACGAGCTTGTCGGCGATCGCGGGGCTGGTCAGGCCCTGCGAGACCAGTTCGGCGATCTGCCGTTCGCGGGTGGTCAGGACGACAAGTTCGTCGTCCTGCTCCGCCTGCGCGGCGAAGACCGCCGCCCGGGTGCGCTCCGCCAGGCCAGTGAGCAGCTGTGCCCCGCCCGCTATGGCAAGGCGTGCCCCACGAAACCTCGTCCTAACCGGGCACCGTGCGTGGCGATTATATCACGCTTACATCCTAAGGACTCCTTTGAGAGGGCGACGATGAAAACACGGTACCATCCCTCATCTTTGAAGCTGAGGCCGACTGAGCCTCTAATCCTTTGATAATGAACAGCAAAGGTGTATGGACCAGACTTGTTAACTTGAGCATTGGACGACTGAGTATTTCTCCAGGAATGCCAGATTAGCACTTGTACTCTGGGTCGGGCCGAATAACTCGAGTGATGCCGAGAACGAATAATATCATGTGGCCTTGGTAGCAACTAGTAAAACTAGAATCCTCGTTCGGCCGAATCACCTCGGCCAGTGGCAATGCGGCCGAGGCTGCGCAGCGCCGCACCGAGCTGGTTCGGCAGGCCGAGCCGCTCCGCCTCCTTGCGGGCGCGCTCCGCCCAGCGCACGCCGGCCTCCACGTCGCCGACGGCGAGGGCGGCGCCGCTGAGCGCCTCCAGGCTGTTGGGGCGAGTCGAGGGTTGCAGCCGGCACAGGCCGTTTCCGCCGGCGCGCAACAGGATGTCCGACGCTCGGTGCGGCTCCCCGGCGTCGAGCGCGGCGTAGGCGAGCATGCACTGGGCCAAGATCGCCCACCAGCTGTCGTCGACGCCCGCGACGGCCACGGCCTCCTCGGCGACGGCCAGCGCGCTGCGGGAGGTCGGGCCGGCCTGGAGCCGGATCTGGGACTGGACCGCCAGCGTGAAAGGCCAGCAGGTCGCCGCTGCCCAAGGCCCGCGCGAGCGGCTCAGCCTCCTCGGCCAGCTCCAGCGCGCTGGTGACGCGGCACGTGCTGAGGTGCAGGTACGCCTTCGCCGTCAGGAACTGCGGAACCAGGCAGGCCCGGCCCGCGCGCCGGGCGATCTCCAGCCCGCGGTCCAGGTGGCTCTCGGCGGCGGCGTAGTCCTCCAGGAACACCTCGGTCCAGCCGAGCGTGCACAGGGTCTCGCATAGCTCGGCCAGGTCGGTGTCGGTGAAGGTCTCGGCCAGCGAGGCCGCCGACGCGGCGCGGACCCGGGCCATAGCGATGTCGCCCTCGTAGGCCTCACCCAGGGCGATCAGGGCCAGGGCCCGCATCTCGCCGATGCCGTCGCCGAGGGCGCGCGCCGAGGCGAGCACCTCGTTGATGTCGGCCCGGACCTCGGGAAAGCGGGCCGCGGACAGGACACAGGAGCACAGCTCCAGGCCGATCAGCAGCGCGTGCGACGGCTCGGGGCTGCGGGCCAGCTCCCGGCGCAGCATCGCCTCGGCTTCCCGGTGCCGCCCGAGCTGCCGTTCCAGCAGGCCGCGCAGCGTAGCCGCGGTGACGCGGACGTCGTCGTAGCGGTCCGGTGCCGGCATGTCCATCACCTGCTGGAGGAGATCCCGGCCCTCCGACAGGCCGCCGCTCACGCCGAGCGCGCGGGCCCTGAGCACCGTCAGCTGACGTCGTGTGGTGAGGTGCTCCGGGCCGTTCGGAAGCAGCCGCAGGACAACACCGAGCCAGCGGGCAGAATCGGCCGGCGCGGTCGCGGCGCTCTGCTCGGCCGCCGCGACGAGCACGTCCGCCGCCTGAGGATCCCAGTGGGTCATCGACTGCTCGACGTGGTGAGCCTGATCGACGATCGTGGCGCCGGCGGCGGCGAGTTCGGCCGCGGCGCGGCGATGGAGGTCCTCCCGCAGCCACGGGTCGATGGCGTCGTGGACGAGATCCCGGATCAGCGGATGGCGCAGCGCCGGCCGGCCGCCGAAGTCCGGCCGCAGCAGGTCGCAGCGCATCAGCTCGCGTAGCGCCGTGACGACCGCCTTGGTGTCGGAGTCGGTGAGGCCGGCGATCATCGTCGGGGTGGCGTGGTCGCCGAGGACGGCGGCGGCCTCCAGGACCTGGCGCTCCACCGGGCTCAACGGCGCCAACTCGTCGAGCAGCAGCGCACCCAGACAAGCCGGTTCGGGCGCGTCGCAATGGGCTTGTCGCAGCGCCAGGAAGTACCGGGGATTGCCGCCGCTTGCCGCGTACAACTCCTTGGCCTGCGGTTGGGGAAGCTCGGCCGCCAGCCCGTCGACGCAGTCGCATTCGGACAGCGGACCCAGGTCGATCCGGTGCACGGCCCCGGTGTCCAGGCCCCGCGCGAGGGAAGCGGCGAGTTTGGGCGGAGTTTGCCGGTCCCGCCGGGCGACGACCAGGAGCAGCGGCGACGGCACGGGGTGGCGCACGAGGTGGTCCACCAGCTCCAGCGACGCCGGATCCGCCCAGTGCAGGTCGTCCAGCACCACCACGAGCCGGTCTGGGCCGAGCTGTCCCAGCAGACCGGCGGTGGCCCGGCACAGACCGAATCGGTCACCCGCCGACGGCGTCTCGCCGACTCCCCGCACCTCCGCCGGCAGCTCCGCCAGCGCCGGGAAACGCCCCATCAGCGTCGGGCTGAGGTCGGCGAAAGCGTCGGCGAACGGCCGGAACGGGCTGTCCTGCTCGTACGCGGTGGCCTGCCCGCTCAGCACGGTCAGCCCCTGCGCGCGGGCCTTGGCGGAGAACCGCGTCAGCAGTCGCGTCTTGCCGATCCCGGCCTCGCCGGTGACGTCGACGATCGCCGATCCGCCCTCCGCCAGCACCGCGTCCAGCCGTCCGCACTCGGCGGCGCGGCCCACGAACGGCGCCGCGCCGGCTCTGTCCGATCGGCCCCCAGTTGCCTCGACCACGGGCAGTTCCCTCCAGGCGCTCCCTCGGTAGGGCCCGAGCACATGCGCCGTCCCCCAGCACCATTGCCCGCCCCCGCTTCCCCCATGCCGAAGCGTCAGAGTCTGGCACCTCCGCCCGATCCTGCGGCTTTTCTTAAGGGACACAACAGGTAAGGCCCACAGTGTTTCCGCTGGGCAACGGCCCGTGGATCGGCGTCAAGGGGAGTACGGGCACGAGGTGTGCCCGTACTCCCACGGCCTCACGCCTGCGATTCCGTGACGGGGATGATCAGGCCCATGCCGGCCAGCGCGACGAGGGCCGCGGCCGTGTTGCCGGTGGACAGCAGCGGGAAGAAGGCGGCGCACCACAGGAGCAGGGCGACGGAGCCACCGAGGAACATGCCGCGACGGCCGTGGCGGTCGGCGAACCGGGTCCAGAACGGAATGGCGGCCAGCCACAGCACGGACGCCCCGGTGATGCCCAGCACCAGGAACTGCTGACCGTAGCCGAGGCGCTGCGTGCCGAAGGACAACGCGAAGACCAGGAAGACGTAGGCGACGGCCGAGTTCGCGATGACGGCGAGCAGGGTGACGGCCAGCCGGGCCAGCCCGACACGAAGGGCATCGCCCAGGGGGAAACGGGCGACCTCCGCGTGGGCCTTGAACCGGTCGAACGACGGGCTTTCGGTGACACGGAGCCGAATGGCCAGGCCGATGGCCACCAGCACGATGCTGAGCAGGAACGGGATCCGCCAGCCCCACGCGGCGAACGCGGCCGGCCCGGTGACGCCGCCGACGCCCAGGAAGACCAGGTTGGCCAGCACCAGCCCGGCGGGGGTGCCCATCTGCGGGAAGCCGGCGTAGAGGTTGCGTCTGCCCTCAGGGGCGTGCTCCATGGACATCAGCGTGGTGCCGGCGCCTCCGCCGCCGAGCCAGATGCCCTGGAGGACCCGTAGCAGCACGAGCAGAACAGGCGCGCATACGCCGATAGCGGCGTAATTGGGCACGACGCCGATCAGTGTCGAGCTGATGCCCATCACCAGGAGGGACACGACCAAGGTGGCCCGGCCGCCGATGCGGTCGCCGAAATGGCCGAGGATCAGGCCGCCGAGGGGACGGGCGATGAAGCCGACGGTCAGGGTCGCGAACGCCGCCAGGGTGCCGGCGGCGGGGCTCAGCGCCGGGAAGAACTGCTTGTTGAACACCAGCGCCGAGGCGGTCCCGTAGAGGAAGAAGTCGTACCACTCCACTGTGGTGCCGCCCAGTGTGTCCGCCGCGGTGGTGGACGCGCGGTGCGGGGAATCGCTTCGCATGGGGACCTCTCGTCCGAGATCTGGCGACGCCCGGGAACGTGGGCGGTGCGAATCGGTGAATTGGTTGTGTGGATGGTGGTCCCCCCTGATCCGGGCCACCAATGCCGAAACCGGGCACCGATATGTTCGTATCGGCATACCGTGGGGCTCTCACGTGGTGAGCCCCGCTCTAGAATCGGCCCATGCGCGCTCGATGCCTTGTCGCCGCCACGATGCTCGCGGTGGGCGTGGCCGTCGGCGGCTGTGGTTCGGATGTCCCGAACGGACCCACGGCGACGTCGAAGGCGCCCCGGCCCGGCGGCGGCCTGACCGCGGACCAGCGGCGTCGGGCCGACCAGCTGATCAGCATCTTCGAGAACGGCACGGCGACGGTCCAGTACGGATACGCCGAGGATCTGCACGACGGCCGTGGCGTCACCGCCGGCCGGGCCGGCTACACCACCAATGACGGCGACGCCCTGCGCGTGATCCAGGCGTACACCGACCTGGCCCCGGGCAACGGACTCGCCCGCTTCGCGCCGGCGCTGCGGCAGCTGGCCGACACCGGCAGCGGCGACCTGCCCGAGGCCGACTACATCGCCGCGTGGAGGCAGGCCGCCGACGACCCGGCCTTCCGGCGGGTCCAGGACGACCAGGTGGAGCAGAACTACTTCACGCCGGCCATGGCCGCGGCCGACCGGCTCGGCCTGATCACGCCGCTGGCCCGGGCCGAGTTGTACGACGCCGCGATCCAGCACGGCCACGGCGCCGATCCGGACGGCCTGCCGGCGCTGATCGACCGCGCGACCGCCCGCGCCGGCAAGGTGGACGAGGCGGCGTGGCTGACCGCCTTCCTCGACGTGCGCGCCGACGACCTGCGCAACCCGGCCAACGCTGACACCAAAGAGGAATGGTCCAAGTCGACGGACCGGGTCGAGTGTTTCCGGCGCATCGCCGCGACCGGTGACTACACCCTGGCCGGGCCGCTCACCGTGACCGCGTACGGCGTGACCTACTCGCTGGCCTGACCGCCGAAGCCGAGTGATCATCGTCTCGGCGTCGCTGAACGGGTTGCGCCGCCCCAGGAAACGGGCGCTGAACAACAGCCGAACCCCGTGGCGATCGCGGACTCGATAGCCGACATAGCGGCCATTGCGGATCTTCGAATTCACAGAATCGGTGAGGACCTGTCAAATTCGGGCGGTTCCGTTCGGGGCGAAACGTGTTTACCGTCCGTGCGAAGACAACCGATGGTCACACTCTGGAGGTTTTGTGCGCCACCGCTGGACGAAACGCGTCACCCTGCCCCTGACCGCACTGGCGATGATGTTCGGCCTGGCCCTGGTGAGCACGCCCGCGGCCAACGCGACCGTGCACGGCTCCTGCACCGTCTCGGGCTGCTCCGCGGCGTCGTCGGCCGACTCGACCTGGCAGTCCCTCGGTTATCCGAGCAAGCGCGGCTGGGTGGACTGGCCGAACGGACAGTGCAGCTACGCGGGCGGCACGTACTACAACGACGACAACCAGCTGCCGGCCGGCGATTCCTTCCAGGAGTTCGACGTCTACCCGCGGGCCTGCGGCGCCCACCGGGACGCGGCCCGGATCGTGGTCGACATGGACAACGGCGAGGTCTGGTTCACGCCCGACCACTACAGCAACTTCTACCAGCTGTAGCCGAACGGACCCGTGCCGTCGCGATCTCGGCGGCACGGGTCCGTCCCGCCTCAGGAGTCACGGTCGGTTCTTCGAGTCACGCCGGCCCGTGATCGACACGACGTAGTCTCGCGTCCATGTCGAAACTTCCGTGGGGAGCGGCGCTCGCACTGGTCGCCGCGCTGCTGCCGGGCACGGCCGCGGCGGCGACCACGCCGCACACCGTCATCGCCGAGCCGAGACCCGAGGTCGGCTCGTTGTCGGACGGCGCCGACCCCGGCAACCACCACTGCTCGGCGAGCATCGTGGCCAGCCCCAAGGGCAACGTCATCGTCACCGCCGCGCACTGCGTGGCCGGCAAGCACACCGTGTTCTTCACTCCCGGCTACCACGACGGGCAGGCCCCGTACGGCACCTGGCAGTCGGCGGCGATCCACATCGACCCGGGCTGGAACACCAGCCACGACATCGACGGCGCCGGATCGCCCTACGACTACGCGTTCGTCGTGCTGCAACCCCGCAACGGCAAGAACGTCGCCGACGTGACCGGGGCCGCGCTGACCCTGAAGACCGACGCCGCCCTGCCGTCGCCGCTGACCGTGGTCGGCTACCCGTCCACCGGAAACGTCAAGTACAAGGACAAGCCGTACCGCTGCGACAGCACCGTGAGCCGCGACGGTGAGTACTGGGAAACCCTGCAGTGCACGGGAATTCCCGGCGGCTTCAGCGGCGGCCCCTGGATCGTCGGTGGCCACGACCTCATCGGCGTCATCGGCGGCAAGGGGCAGAACCTGCCCGACACCGATCCGCGCAACTACAGCGTCCGCTTCGACAGCCGGGTCAAGGCGTTGTACGACAAGGCGGTTGCCGCGCCCGTGCCGCCCGGCGACGGCAATCTCGGCTACCCGCTCGGCGACGGCCCGCTGTGGAAGCACGCGGACCTGATCACCAGCGGCGACTTCACCGGCGCCAACCAGCTCGACATGATCGTCAAGTGGAGCGACGGCGAGGTCACCCTGTACCACGGCGGAACGACCGCCGACCCGCAGAAGCCGTTCACCGGCGAGACCCAGCTGGCCGCGCCCGGCGGCATCTGGACCCACGCCAAGGGAATCGCCACCGTCAACCACGGTGTGGTCGTGACCTGGAGCGACGGCGAAGTCACCTACTACGGCTCCGTGTCCACCGGTGGCTTCGGCGGCGAGGTCCAACTCGCCGCGCCCAACGACCTCTGGCGTGACCACGCGTCCTACGTCGCCGGTCTCGGCGGTGACCTGGTCGTCGTCTGGAACGACGGCGAAACCACGCTGTACCAAGGAATCGCCGTCAACGGCATCCACTCCGAACGCCAGCTGGTCGCGCCGAACGGCACCTGGACGCACGCCCAGACCATCTCCGGCGGCAACTGGGTCGGCGGCGGCGCCCCGGACCTGCTCGTCCGCTGGAGCGACGGCGAGTTCACCATCTACGGTGACGTCGCCTCCGCCGGCCTCGGCCAGGAACACCAGGTCGAGGCCCCGAACGAGCTCTGGACCCACGCAGGCGTCACCGCCGGCCGCGGCAACGCCGTCCTGGTCCGCTGGAGCGACGGCGAAGTCAGCCTCTACCCGGACGTCGACGGCGCACTGCACCGAGAGATCCAGCTGGTGGCCCCCTGACCGTGAGCCGTGTTCACGGCCACCGGAGTGGCCGTGAACACGGCTTGTGGTCACAGGCTCGCGAGCGCGGCCCGGATGTCGGGCAGGGGCCCGATGTGGTGGGGGTCGGCGCCGGGCTGAGGGGCGCCGGTGTTCTCCACCAGGGTGCGCACCTGGGCCGGCGTGAGCGGAGGGCCGCTCTGCTTCACGACGCCCTGGATCGAGCCGATCGCGCCCACGACCATGGGGGACGCGCCGGAGGTGCCGTTGAAGTTGGACCAGTACATCTTGTTCGGATCGGTCTCGGTCGGGGTCATGTCGTGCTCGACCGGACCGGGGCTGCCCAGCGAGGTGATGCAGTTGGCCCAGCCCTGCACGTTCACGCGGCTGCCGTACGTGCTGAAGTCACGGGCGGTCCGGGGCGCCGGGTGCGGGTCGGTGGGCTTGCACTCGACGGTCCACGGCATGTTCGACGAGGGCTGACCGGCGCCGACGATGATCGCCCCCGAGTCCGGCCGGCTCATGGTGTCCACGGCGTCCGGGTCGTTGGGGTTGTCGAGGTTGTTGGAGCCGTTGCCGGCCGGCTCGACGACGGTGATGCCCGCCGCCACGGCCGTGACGACCTCGTCGTAGATCGGCCCCCAGTGCTCCCACGGGAAGTTGCCGCTGCCGCCGAGGTAGGCGCCGAGCTCGACCTCGAACCAGATCACGTCGCCGGGCTGCGAGTGGGTGATCGCGAGGTCGACCGAGCCGCCCCAGTCCCAGCCGCTGACCAGCTGGAGCTTGGCCGCCGGCAGCAGGCCGTCGATGCCGATGCCGTTGTCGTCCTGGGCGCCGACGAACCCCACCGCACCGGTGCCGTGCGCTCCGGGCGGCTGGCACGGCGAGCCGGTGGTCACCTGGAGCCGCACCGGCGGCCCGGCCGGCGCGGGGCGATTGGCCAGGTCCTCGTGGCAGGTGTTCCAGAGGTTGGTGATGTTGAGCGCCTCCACCGGGCTGCTGCTGGCGGCGGTCGTGTTGATGCCCAGCTGCCCGCTGGCGTTCGCGCCCCAGTTCCAGACGAAGCCCGACGGGTCGGCGGCGATCGTCTGCGTCGCACCCATCGCGACCTGGACCCCGCTCGCCGACACGGCGACGGGCGTGAGCCGCTGAGTGGTCGTTGCGTCGCCGAGCTGTCCGTTGGAGTTGAGGCCCCAGGCCTTGACGGTCTGGTCGGTGCGGGCGACGATCGCCGACGAGCCGCCGGCCGCCACGACGGCCACCGACGTCAGGCCGGAGACGGTGGCCGGGGTGAAGCGGTTGGTGGTGTTGCCGCTGCCGAGCTGGCCGGCCGAGTTGCCGCCCCAGTCGGAGACCGCGCCGCTGGACAGCAACGCGTAGCTCGTGGTGGCGCCGGCCGCGACCTGCGTCGCACCGCTGACGCCCGAGACCGTCACTGCCGAGGTGCTGCTGGTCGTGGTGGACGGGTTCTTGCCCAGCTGGCCCACCGAGTTGGAGCCCCAGGCGACGACCGCGCCGCTGGCCTTGAGCGCGATCGCGTGGCTGGTACCGGCGGCGATCGCCCCGGGCGCGGCGGACAGGCTGGTCGCGCTGTGCACGGTCACGGGGGTCAGCCGCTGCGTGGTGGTGCCGTCGCCGAGCTGGCCGGTGTTGTTCGTGCCCCACGCGCGGGCCGTGCCGTCGGAGAGCACCGCAACCGCGAAGTTGCTGCCCGCCGCGATACTCGTGACGGTGCTGAGGCCGCTGACCTGGACCGGGGAGGTGCTGTTGGTGGTCGTGCCGTTGCCCAGCTGGCCGTTGCCGTTCGCGCCCCAGGTCCAGACGGTGCCGTCGGTCTTGAGGGCCATCGAGAAGTTGCCGCCCGCCGCCACTGCCTTGACGTCGGTCAGGCCTTTCACGAGCGTGAACGTGCCGGCGTTGGTGGTGGTGCCGGTGCCGAGCTGGCCGCTGGAGTTCAGGCCCCAGGCCCGAACCGTGTCGTGGCCGCTGCCCTCGCGCCAGACCATCAGCGAGTGCGCGGTGCCGGAAGCGATCGAGCCGAAGGTGGTTTCGGCCTGGTCCTGGCCGCCGCCCTCCACATCGGTCACGGTGATGCCCTCGCCCCGGCCGCCGGGCAGACCGTGCGCGTAGTCGGCGTCGATCCCGGAGGCGGTGGCCGAGCTCTGCCGGTAGACCTGTGTGTTCCGCAACGGATCCACCACGGCCGCGGCGTTCGGACGCGCCGCCGCGGGCGTCGGGTTGTCGACGGACTTCATCGTCGGGCGGGCGCCGGCGAACTCCACCGACGGCAACGCGTTCAGGTCGCCGAGCAGCGACTCGATGCCCTTCGGCACGTCGATGGTGTACCAGGAGTTGAGATCGGGCAGCTGGCGGCCGGTCCGGGACTGCAACGTCGCGCGCCGCGCGTCCACGGCCTGCTCCGACTCGGCCATCGTGCGCCGCATGCGTGATCCCGGGTACCTGGCCAACACGGCCTGCAATGCCGTGGTGTCGCCGGCGTCGGCCGCGACGGCCTTGCCCGAGCGCAGCCGGACGGTGGCCGCGCTGCGGAACTTCACATCGATCTCGGTATGTGAGAAGCCGGCCGGCAGCGGGCCGTGCGTGCCGGGCTGGCCCTTCTCGACGCTGTGGTCGTAGACGCCGCTCGCGGCCGGCGCCGCGAAGGCCCCGGCCGGCATCGCCGCGGTGGCCGCGACCATTGCCGCCGTCAGGGCGCAGACCCCCAGTGATCTGCGTGAATAGCGCATCAAGAGTCCTTTGCTCGCGGGATGTTCCGACATCCGTGGTGAGCAAACGCTAGGCAGCGCAACACGATCGCCGACAAACCTTTGTGCTCAGGCGGAAAAGTGTTGACTCGGGCCGAGGTCACGGCATGGCGCGATCTTGCCCCGCCGGTGGCGCGCGTTTAGCATCCAGCGCGGGGACGGAACGGGGGGCTCGGTGTTACGTGTCTTCTTCACGCCGGAGGATTTGGCGCGCACCACGATCAGTCCGCCGCAGCCGATGTGGGAGACGGTGTTGAGTCTGCATCGGCTGAGGTTGCGCGACGACGCCATGGTCTACGACGAGTGGCGGCGCGGCGCCGTGCGGGCCGTGCCGCCGGCGACCCGGATGCTCACCGATCTGGTGCCGCCGCGCGGCTACTACGCGGACTTCCTCACACCGGCGGCATCGTCGCTGGAAGAGGGCATTTCCGCGGTGCTGGGCACCACGAAGGCGCGGCTGCGCGCGGACGTGACCACCCTTGCCGAGGTCCGCCCGCTGTTGTCGTGGACGACGAGCCTGGGGGAGGGGCGGTCGGACGCGTTGCGCCAGTTGGGTCATACGTTCGACCGCTACTTCGCGGACTGTCTTTCCTCCTACTGGCCCCAGGTCCGTGCGGCCGTGGAGCGTGACCTCGCGCGGCAGCGGGAACTGTTGTCGCTGAACGGGATCGGCGCGCTGCTGGCCGACCTGCATCCGAGCGCCCGGTGGCGGTATCCGGTGCTGGAGGTCGACTATCCGGTCGAGCAGACGTTGCGCCTGCGCGGCCGGGGGCTGCGCCTGGTGCCGTCGTTCTTCTGTGCCGGCCGGCCCACGACCTTCCTCGCCGACGAATTCGAGCCGGCGCTGGTGTATCCGATCCGGCACGAGGTCGGCTGGTCCCGCGCCGGTGACGCCCAGCGTTCGTTGGCGGCCCTGCTCGGACCGACCCGGGCCCGGGTGCTGGAGGCGATCGGCGAACGTCCGTGCAGCACAAGCGATCTGGCCCGACGGGCCATCACCACGCTGCCGACGGCCAGCCGCCAGACCTCGATCCTGCGCTCGGCCGGGCTGATCACCAGCATCCGTGACGGCCAGTCGGTCGTCCATTCCGTGACGCCGCAAGGACAGTCCCTGCTGGCCGAGTCGATCGGTCCTTAGTGGACGCAGGCCTTGCCGGCGGCATGAGGCCGAGGCATCATGCCGCCGGCGTGTCGTCAGCCAGCCCAGGGCGCCGCGCGCTGCCAGCTGGTGTCGTCAGCCCAGCCGGAAGCCGCGTCTCCGACCCGTGGGCCGCCGTCCGCGCCGATGTAGACGTTGCCCGCGTACTGCCGCAGGTAGTGGTCCTCGTAGGCGTAGGCCTGCCAGGAGATGCCCTGGCCGTTGTGCCCGGTCGTGGCGCAGAACGTGGCGTCCTCGGCGAACAGCCCGGACTTGTCGTTCTGGTTGAGCACCACCTGGAAGTTGTAGTGCCGCAGGTACTGGCCGGGGAAGTTGACGGATTCGAAGGAGTAGCAGGAATCGTCGGCGAGCCCCGGCTCCAGGGTGAAGGTGGCGTCCTGGAGGTCGGTGGCGGCGCTGCCGGCCGTGATGGCCGAGGTCTTGGCGACGAAGTTCTGGTGGCGCAGGTAATCGCCGGTGTTCGCCTGCCACGAGGAGCGGCCCAGCGGCACGGACACGTCGCTGCGCCACCACGGCTCGCCGACGGTGAAGCTGCTGTCGGCGGGGTGCTCACAGCCGGCGAGGGACAGCTTGCCGTTGCGGTAGCTGAGGAACCGGCCCGGATCGTCGTACGAACGCCACGACACCCCGATGCCGCTGTTGCCCTCGACCGCGCAGAAGGTAGCCGAGCGCTTGTCCGTGCCCAGCGTGATCCGATCGCCCCGGTGGCTCAGGTACTGGCCGGGATTCGCCCGCGATTCCAGGGAGTAGCAGGACGGGTCGGCCAGGCCCGGCCGCAGCAGGAAGGTGGCGTCGAGCTTGGCGGCGTCCGGCGACGAAGCGGTGACCACGCTCGCCGCGCCGACGCCGTCGGTCACGGCGACCGACCGGTCGGTGGCGCCGGGTGTGGTCACGTGCAGCGACAGGCCGCGGTTCACGTTCAGCACCGGCGTCATCGGCGCGCTGGTGTCGACCTTCAGCGCCACCACGGAGTTCGCCGGGAAGGTGTAGTCGAAGGAGTTCGACGCCCGGAACGCCGTGGTCGTCGGCGCGACGGTGTTCGGCGCGGCGAGCGTGTTGCGGGCGTTCGGGTCACCGGTCAACACGGTCGCGGTCCCGTTCGGACGGACGAACCTGGTGCCGTTGAGGGCGATCCGGCTGGCGACGGGGGAGTTGGTGGCGTTGGCCACCGTCACGTAGACGGTGCCGGCGGCGGTCCTCGTGACGACCTCGTTCAGGCCGGCGGCAGCCCCGGCCAGTGCCGAGGACACGACGTAGTCACCGGTGTTGTTGCCGAAGATGTGCTGCACCCAGTACGACGGCGAGCCGAACGAGGAGCCGGCGTCGAAGGCGATCTCGTTGGTGGGCCACTGGAAGTCGTTGACGTCGGCCAGCGCGGGCGCGTAGGACGCGCCGATCACCACGTCGGCGTTGCGCACCATCCCGGTCATGAAGCCGGCCTCGCTGACCGCGCCGGCCAGCGTCCCGGTGGGATTGTCCTTGGTGCCGTTGGTGGTGGCGTACTCGCCGACCAGGTGCTTCGGGCCGTTGCGGGACGTGCCGTCGTAGTTGTGGGCGGCGTCGGTGAAGAACGAGGTGTCGCCGCTGTAGTAGTGGTCGTCGATCACGTCGACCGGCCGGCTGGAGACCGACGTGGTGGCCACCAGCTGGAGCGTCGGGTAGGCGGCCTTGATGGCATCGTGGAACAGGGGGAAGCGGTAGGTGTTGTAGCTGCCGGTGCCGTCGAAGAAGTCCTCGTTGCCGATCTCGACGTAGTGCAGGTCGTATGGCGCCGGATGGCCGTCGGCGGCGCGTTGCGCGCCCCACTTGGTGTTGGTGCCGCCGATGGCGTACTGGATCTCGTCGAGCGCGTCCTGCACGTACGGCGCCAGCTGGCTCTGCGGGACCACCGTGTGGTCGAGCGTGTAGCCGGCGAAGACGGCCAGCAGCGGCTGCGCGCCGGTCTGCTCGGCCATGTCGAGATACCCCTTGAGCCCGACCTGGTCGGTCGACCAGTAGCCCCACGCGTCGTCCTGGTGGCCGGGCCGGTTCTCGATCGGGCCGACCGTCTTCTTCCAGTCGAAGTACGTGGACAGGGTGTTGCCCTCAAGGTAGTTCCCGCCGGGCACGCGGAAGAAGCCCGGCTTGCGCGCGGCGAACTTGGCCATCAGGTCCTTGCGCAGGCCGGTGTCGTGGTAGGTCGGCGGCTGGCACGTCACGACGTCGAAGTACAGCGAGGACCCCGCGCCGACGCCGTCCGCCGCGATGACGAACCGGTTGGCCGTCGACACGGGGGTGTCGCGGCCGGTGGTCATGGTGACGCTGTACTTCGTCCACTTCGCGCCGACCGAGCGGACCGTGGCCTTGGCGTAGACGGTCCCGGTCGTGCTTTCCAGGTCGACGGTCACGCCGCCGTGAAAGGCGCCGTCGGCCCTGGCGAAGAACGTGGCGGTGTACTTGGTCGACGGCGCCAGGCCGATGCCGTAGAAGCCGTCGTTGGCCACGCCGACCCGCTGGCCGCGGGCGTTGTCCGCGATGGACAACTTGAGCGAGTTGCCGTTGGCGGCGTTGAGCGGCTGCGTGGTGTCCAGCGAGACCGTGCCGGCCCCGCCGCCGGCCGTGACGGCCGACCAGTGCGCGATGCCGTTCTCCTTCATGGTGCTGTTGCGCACCACGTTCGCGCTCAGACCGCCCTCGACGGAGTGGTTGATGTCCTCGACGATCTCGCCGAACTGGGTTTTGTTCACGCTGCTCGTCGTGCGGCTCACGTCGGCGGTCAGTGCGACGCCCGGACCGGCGGCCGTGGCCGTGCCGGCGCCCGCCAGTCCCGTCGCCGCCAATGTTAGCGCTAACATGAACGCCGTTGAACGTGGTCTGCGCACAAAGGTCTCCCAGGGGTGGCAAAAGGTCAGTGGTCACGACGGTCCGCCCCGATGGGTGTGACCGCCGACACGCGCCAGTCGGCACCGTAGGACCAGGTCCGGGTCTCGGCAACGGTCGCGCGGCCCTTTGTTGCCGAGCCGTTACCGGCTCGGCGCGTCCGGCGGCCGCTTTCGAACCCGTTGCCGGTCAGCGGTTGACCAGATGCCTGTTATCGCTAACACTGTGCACCTCAACCGGCGGCGTTAACGGCAGATGACGGGGAGCTGACACGGGTGGCACGGACGTCCTCGACCGAAGGCGGTCGCAAGGCCCCGAGCGCGCAGGGCGTTCGGCAGGCGAGCCTGACCGACGTCGCCGAGCTCGCCGGCGTGTCGCACATGACGGTGTCCCGGGTGATCAACGGGACCGGACCGGTGCGGCCCGAGACCCGGGCCCGGGTGGAGGCAGCCGTCCGGGAGCTCGACTACCGGCCCAACTCCGCGGCGCGCACGCTGGCCACCGGCAAGTCGGAGACGCTCGGCGTGGTCGCGCTGGACTCGACCCTGTACGGGCCGGCCAGCACGCTGTACGGCATCGAGCACGCGGCCCGCGAGGCCGGTTACGCGATCACGATCTCCAGCGTCAGCCGGCCCCAGCGACAGTCCATTTCGGACGCCGTCGAGTACCTGCGCCGGCAGGCCGTCGAGGGCATCCTGGTGATCGCCCCGCACGAGGCGGCCGGGCAGGCGCTGGAGTTCACGCCGCGCGACGTTCCGCTGGTCGCCGTCGGGGCCGCGGAATCCGCGCCGGTCCCCGTCGTCTCGGTCGATCAGCGTGACGGGGCGCGGCGGGCCACCAAGCACCTTCTGGCACTCGGCCACCGCACGGTCTGGCACGTGGCCGGCCCGGCGGACTGGCTGGAGGCGCGCGCCCGGGAGCAGGGCTGGTCGGAGACGTTGGAGGCGCACGACATCGAGGCGCCGATGGTGGTGCGCGGCGACTGGAGTCCGCGCTCGGGCTACGAGGCGGGACGCACGCTGCTCGCCGCGGGCCGGCCGACCGCCGTTTTCGTGGCCAACGACCAGATGGCGCTGGGCATGCTGCGGGCGTTCGCCGAGGCGGGCGTCGCGGCGCCGCGGGACGTGCACGTGGTCGGCTTCGACGACGTGCCGGAGTCCGCCTACTACAGCCCGCCGCTGACCACGGTCCGCCAGGACTTCATCGAGGTCGGCCGGCAGGCGTTCGAGCTGTTGATGTCCCGGCTGCGGAACGAGGGGACCGGAACCAGGCACCTGATCACCCCGGAGCTGATCGTGCGCGAGAGCACCGGGCCCCGATAGCGGGCGGCGCGGCCGGATCGCGGCCGACGGCCACCCTCTTTGTTAGCGCTAACAGATCGATCAACGGTGATTGAGGAGTGAACGTGGTGCGTACCAGAGTGGCGTTGCTCGTGGCCGGTGTGCTCGGCCTGAGCATGGTGACCGGCTGCGGCGGCGGCTCGACCGCGGCCGGCGGCGGTGGCGGTGCGGTGACGCTGGGCTTCGCCCAGGTCGGCGCGGAGAGCGGCTGGCGGACGGCCAACACCAAGTCCATCCAGGACTCGGCCAAGGACGCCGGCATCACGCTGAAGTTCTCCGACGCGCAGCAGAAGCAGGCCAACCAGATCCAGGCCATCCGGTCCTACATCCAGCAGCACGTCGGCGTGATCGCGTTCTCGCCGGTGGTGGAGACCGGCTGGGACACGGTGCTCAAGGAGGCCAAGACCGCCGGCATCCCGGTGATCCTCACCGACCGCGCGATCGACTCCACCGACACCACGCTGTACAAGAGCTTCCTCGGCTCGGACTTCGTCAACGAGGGCAAGGAGGCCGGCGACTGGGTGGCCAAGGAGTACGGCTCGGCCACCGGCCCGGTGAACATCGCCGTGCTGGAGGGCACCACCGGCTCGGCGCCGGCCAACGACCGCTCCAAGGGCTTCAACGACGTGATCAAGGCCGACCCGAAGTTCAAGGTCGTCGCCTCCCAGGACGGCGACTTCACCCGGGCCCAGGGCAAGCAGGTGATGGAGTCGTTCCTGAAGTCGCAGAGCAAGATCGACGTGCTGTTCGCGCAGAACGACGACATGGGCCTCGGCGCGCTGGACGCCATCAAGGCCGCCGGCCTCACCCCGGGCAAGGACATCAAGATCGTCACGGTGGACGGCACCCATGACGGCCTGCAGGCGCTGGCCGACGGCAAGTTCAACTACGTCGTCGAGTGCAACCCGCTGCTCGGCCCGCAGCTGATGGACCTGGTCAAGAAGGTCGCCGCCGGCCAGAGCGTGCCGAACCGGATCCTGACCAAGGAGACCGCGTTCGACCAGGCTGCCGCCAAGGCCGCGCTGCCCAGCCGCCAGTACTGAGCCCCCTCCCGCGTCCGCCTCCCGCGAGAACGGCCATGTGATGGAACAACCCCGAGAGATCCTCCGGATGACCGGCATCAGCAAGCGGTTCCCCGGTGTCACCGCCCTGGACGACGTCGACTTCCGCCTGTTCCCCGGCGAGGTGCACGCCCTGATGGGCGAGAACGGCGCCGGCAAGTCGACCCTGATCAAGGTGCTGACCGGGGTCGAGGGAGTGGACGCGGGCTCGATCGAGCTGGCCGGGACGGCGGTCGCCTTCGGCGGCCCCGACCAGGCCCAGAACGCCGGCGTCAGCACGGTCTACCAGGAGGTGAACCTGTGCCCGAACCTGTCGGTCGCGGAGAACATCCTGCTGGGCCGCGAACCCCGCCGGTTCGGCCGCATCCGCTGGTCCCGCACACGGGCGCGGGCCGAGGAACTGCTGGCCCG
>NZ_KK037166.1:268174-288560 GCF_000568255.1 Kutzneria sp. 744 | reverse complement strand
GCCTCGACGCGCGCGAGGTGGAGCGGCTGATGACCGTTTCTGCGGGCGCTGCGGGCGGACGGCATGGCGATCCTGTTCGTGTCCCACTTCATCGACCAGGTCTTCGCCATCGCCGACCGGATGACCGTGCTGCGCAACGGAAAGCTCGTCGGTGAGCACCTGACCTCGGAGATCACCCCGGTCGAGTTGGTGACTGAGATGATCGGCAAGGAGCTGGCGGCGCTGGACGAGGCGCCGCGGCAGTCCGAAGTGGACGGTCCGGTGCTGCTGGCCACCGACGGACTGGCCCGGGCCGGCGGCATCGAGCCGTTCTCGCTGACGATCCGGCGCGGCGAGGTGACCGGCCTGGCCGGTCTGCTCGGATCCGGCCGGACCGAGCTGGCCCGGCTGCTGTTCGGCGCCGACCACGCGGACGCCGGCAGCGTGGACATCGACGGCGAGCGGGTGCAGCTGCGATCGCCGCGGGCCGCGATGAGCCACGACATCGCCTTCTGCTCGGAGAACCGCAAGACCGAGGGCCTGATCGCCGACCTCACCATCCGCGAGAACATCGCGCTGGCGATGCAGGCCGGCCGGGGCTGGCTGCGGCCGATCTCCCGACGGCGCCAGCTGGAGCTGGCGGCCCGGTACATCGAGGCCCTCGACATCCGCCCGGCCGATCCCGAGGCCGTGGTGGGCACGCTGTCCGGCGGCAACCAGCAGAAGGTCCTGCTGGCCCGCTGGCTGGCCACCAAGCCGCGGCTGCTGATCCTGGACGAGCCCACCCGCGGCATCGACATCGGCGCCAAGGCCGAGATCCAGCGGCTGGTGGCGACACTGTCCGAGGACGGCACGGCGGTGCTGTTCGTGTCGGCCGAACTCGAGGAAGTGCTGCGGTTGAGCCATCACGTGGTGGTCCTGCGGGACCGCCGGGTCGTCGCCCAGCTGCCCAACCAGGGCCTGACGTCCGAACACATCATGGCGACCATCGCGGACGGAGGCCGGTCATGACCGGGCATCGCCTCTTCTGGCCCTCGGCGGCGCTGATCGCGCTGCTGCTGGGCAACCTCGTGGTCTCGCCGCGGTTCTTCGCCGTCGAGATCCGCGACGGCCACCTGTACGGAAACCTCATCGACATCCTGCGCAACGGCTCGCCGCTGATCCTGATCGCGGTGGGCATGACCCTGGTGATCGCCACCCGGGGCATCGACCTGTCGGTGGGCGCGGTCGTCGCGGTCAGCGGCGCGGTCGCCTGCGTGCAGCTGGCCGGCGCCAACGTGGTCGTCTCGGTGGCCCTCGCGCTCGGGCTGTGCCTCGTGCTGGGCGCCTGGAACGGTTGGCTGGTCGCGGGTCTGAAGATCCAGCCGATCGTGGCGACACTGATTCTCATGGTGGCCGGCCGAGGGCTGGCGCAGCTGATCACCGGGGGCCAGATCGTCACCGTGACCAACGGGCCGTTCCTGGCCATCGCCGGCGGCTACCTGCTGACGCTGCCGCTGTCCTTCCTGATCGCGATGGCGGTCTACGCGCTGACCTCGCTGATCGTGCGGCGGTCCGCGCTGGGCATGGTGCTGGAGTCGGTCGGCGGCAACCCGGAGGCGAGCCGCCTGTCCGGGCTGCGCTCCGGCCGGCTGATCTGGCTGTGCTACGTGTTCAGCGGTTTGTGCGCGGGCGTCGCCGGGCTGATCATCAGCTCCAACGTGACCGGGGCCGACGGCAACAACGCCGGGCTGTGGATCGAGCTGGACGCCATCCTGGCGGTCGTGATCGGCGGCACGCAGCTGACCGGCGGCCGGTTCTCGTTGGGCGGCACGGTGATCGGCGCGCTGCTCATCCAGACGCTGACCACGACCGTGTACGCGTTGGGTATTCCGTCCCAGGAAACGTTGCTGTTCAAGGCGGTCGTGGTCACGGTGGTGTGCCTGGTGCAGTCGCCGGCCTTCCGGGCCAAGCTGGCCGGACGCCGACGACGCCCTCGACCTACGGCCGTACAGACCCGATCCGACCAGGTGGAGGTGGCGTCATGACACCTCTTGTGTCAACCTCAAGATCAAAGTCAGGCCGCGATCTGGTGTTCGGCCTGGCGTCGGGCTGCGCCGTGCAGGATGGGGTCGTAGGGCGTGTTGTTTTGCCAGCAGCGCCACATGACGCGGATCCAGGCGCGGGCGAGGATGCGGGTGGCGTGGGGGTGGTCCTTTCCCTCGGCGCGGGCGCGGTTGTAGATGTCGGCGGCCCAGTCGCTGGAGAAGCGGCTGTTCGCCGCCCAGGTGGTGATCGCGGTGCGCAGCCGTTTGTTGCAGGCCCAGCGGAAGCTGACACCGCGTTGCTTGCCGGAGGCCTTGGTGACCGGGGTGATGCCGGCCAGCGCGGCGATGGCGTCGGGATGGCCGAACGCTTCGCGGGCGTCGCCCCACTCGGCGAGGATCTGTGCGGCGTTGATGGTGCCGGCGCGGGGGAAGGACCGGAAGATCTCCGCGTCGGGGTGGGTGTCCATCTGCTCGGCGATCGAGCGGTCCAGGTTCTTGATCGCGGTGTTGAGCGCGGTGAGTACGCCGACCTGAGCCAGGACCGCGTCACGGACGCCGTGGCAGGTAACGGGATCGGTCATGCCAGCCGGGGTGTCACGCAGACGGGCCAGCAGGACCGCGGCGGGTTTGCGGCCGGAGTAGCCCTGTTTGGCGCAGAACGCGGCCAGCTGTTTCTCGGTCAGGCGGGCGGCCGAGGCCGCGGTCGGGTAGCGGGTCAGGAAGGCCAGGGCGATCGCGGACTCGATGTCGGCGAAGATCGCTTTGGCGCCGGGCCAGTGCGCGTCGAGCAGCGCGCCGAGCTGGTTGATCGCGGCCACGCGCGCCTCGACGAGGTCAGTGCGGCTGCGCACGGTGGCCCGCAAGGCCTTGGTGTGGCTGGAGAACGGCGTCGCCGGCCGCAGCCGGTGGGCGCGGACTCGAAGGTAGTCGGCGATGACGTGGGCGTCGCCGGGGTCGGACTTGGCGCCGGAGAGCACCTCGGCTTCACGCCAGGTCTTGATCGCGTTCGGTTTGACCGGCACCACCGGATAGCCGGCTTCCAGCAGCGTGTCGACCAGGCGGCCGTCCGGGCGTTCGATCGCGACCGGCGCCCGCTCGCAGTCGGCGAGCTTGCCCAGCTTGCGGACCAGCTCGGCGAACCCGGCGGCGGTGTGGGCGATGGTGAACGCGGCGACTTTACGGCCGGTGGGATCGAGCACGCATACGGCGTGCTCGGCCGCCGCCCAGTCGATCCCGACGAAGAACAACGCGTCTGGCAGCGACAACCCCGTCGCCTTTCCGTTCGTGACTCGGGGCAGGCGCCAGGCGGAGGCGAGGGAACCGACAGCGGAGTGGTCACTAACCGGCGCTCTACGGCGCGTCCTCTTGTCATCGCTTCGCGGTTCCGGGGAAGCCGGGGGCGGCAGTGTCATGCAGGCCCTCGAAGGGCGACCACACTAGGCCGTCACCCCGGCTTCCGCCTGGTTCCTACCACACACGCCATGACGGCGTCTGCACGGAAGAGGGTGCACTAGTGACCGCGGTGACCATGCGCCTGCGGGCCTACCGGCCGCAGCGGCGTCATCTGCCGGTGCTGGCCGCCCTGGCGTTGCTGGTCGGCGCGTACGGCTTCGGCGCCGTCCGGTATCCGGCCTTCGGTTCCGGCCAGGTCGTCCTGGACATCTTCATCGACCACGCCTTCCTGCTGGTGGTCGCGGTCGGGGCGACGTTCGTGATCCTCACCGGCGGCATCGACCTTTCCGTCGGCTCGGTGGCGGCACTGTCCACCATGGCCTCGGCCGACCTGTTGCAGCACAAGGGCTGGCCGGCCTACGCGGTGCTGCCGACCGTGCTGGCGCTGGGCGCGCTGCTCGGCTTCCTGATGGGGCTGGTGATCCACTACTTCGAGATCCAGCCGTTCATCGTGACGCTGGCCGGCATGTTCCTGGCCCGGGGCCTGTGCTACACGATCAGCACCGAGTCCGTCACGATCACCGACGACACGTACACCACCATGGCCCAGACGCCGATCCCGCTCGGCGCCGGCCTGCACGTGTCGCCGAGCGTGGTGATCGCGCTGGTCGTGGTGGCGATCGCCGGGTACGTCCTGCACTTCACCCGGTTCGGCCGCACCGTGCACGCCGTCGGCGGCGGCGAGCGGTCGGCGCTGCTCATGGGTCTGAAGGTGGCCCGCACCAAGGTCGCCGTCTACACGATCAGCGGCCTGTGCTCGGCGCTCGGCGGCGTGCTGATGGCCTTCTACACGCTGTCGGCCGATCCGCTCGGCGGCGTGGGCATGGAGCTGGACGCCATCGCGGCGGTGGTCATCGGCGGCACGATCCTCACCGGCGGCTCCGGCTACGTGCTGGGAACCGTGCTGGGGGTGCTGGTGCTCGGCATCATCCAGACCCTGATCACCTTCGACGGCACGCTCAGCTCGTGGTGGACCCGGATCGTGATCGGCGTGCTGTTGTTCGTGTTCATCGCACTCCAGCGGTTGCTCGCCCGCACCCGCTGACCAGCCGACCTGAGGGAGGAAACAACGCTGTGGCCGGATTGTTAGCGCTAACGGAACCGCTCGTGGTCGGCGTGGACTTCGGCACGCTGTCCGGCCGGGCCGTGGTCGTGCGCGTGCGGGACGGCGCCGAGCTCGGCAGCGCGGTCTTCGAGTACCCGCACGCCGTCATCGAGCAGACGCTGCACGGGCGGCCACTGCCGCCGGACTGGGCGTTGCAGGTGCCGTCCGACTACGTCGACGTGCTGCGCGACGCCGTGCCGAACGCACTCCGGGCCGCCGGCGTGTCCGGCGACAACGTGATCGGCATCGGCACCGACTTCACCGCCTGCACCATGATTCCGGTGACCGAGGACGGAACTCCGCTGTGCGAGTTGGCCGAGTTCCGGTCCGAGCCGCACGCCTACGTCAAGCTGTGGAAGCACCACGCCGCGCAGGGCCAGGCCGACCGCATCACGGACCTGGCCCGCAGCCGCGGCGAGAAGTGGTTGCCCCGCTACGGCGGCCTGATCTCCTCGGAGTGGGAATTCGCCAAGGGCCTGCAGATACTGGAGGAAGCCCCCGAGGTCTACGCCGCGATGGCGCGGTTCGTCGAGGCGGCCGACTGGATCGTCTGGCAGCTCACCGGACACTACGTCCGCAACGCCTGCACCGCCGGCTACAAGGGAATCCACCAGGACGGCGCCTACCCGAGCGCCGACTACCTGCGCGAGCTCAACCCCGGCTTCGAACGCTTCGTCACCGACAAGCTGGCGCATCCGCTGGGGCAGTTGGGCGACGTGGCCGGCCGGCTCACGGCACAGGCCGCCGCGTGGACCGGGCTGCCGCCGGGCATCGCGGTCGCCGTCGGCAATGTCGACGCCCACGTGACCGCGCCCGCCGCGCAGGCCGTGGAGCCCGGGCAGCTGGTGGCGATCATGGGCACCTCCACCTGCCACGTGATGAACGGCGCCGAACTGCGTGCGGTGCCCGGCATGTGCGGAGTCGTCGAGGGCGGCATCGTGCCCGGCCTGTGGGGCTACGAGGCCGGGCAGAGCGGCGTCGGCGACATCTTCGGCTGGTTCGTCGAGCACGGCGTTCCGCCGGCCTACCACGACAAGGCCCGTGAGCTCGGCCTCTCCGTGCACCAGCTGCTCACCGGCCTGGCCGCCCAGCAGGAGGTCGGCGAGCACGGCCTGGTGGCGCTCGACTGGCACAGCGGCAACCGCTCGGTGCTGGTCGACCACGAGCTGTCCGGCCTGATCGTCGGGCAGACGCTCGCGACCCGCGCCGAGGACACCTACCGCGCGCTGCTGGAGGCGACCGCCTTCGGCACCCGGGTCATCGTCGACGCGTTCATCGACGCCCAGGTGCCGGTGACGGAGTTCGTCGTGGCCGGCGGCCTGCTCCGCAACCCGCTGCTGATGCAGATCTACGCCGACGTGCTGGACATGCCGCTGTCGGTGATCGCGTCGGAGAACGGGCCCGCGCTGGGGTCGGCGATCCACGCCGCCGTCGCCGCCGGGGCGTACCCGGACATCCGCGCGGCCGCCGCCGCCATGGGCTCGGTCGAGCGCGACGTGTACCGGCCGATCCCGGAGAACGTGCCCGTCTACGAGGAGCTCTTCGCCGAGTACCTGACCCTGCACGACCACTTCGGCCGTGGGGCCAACGAGGTCATGCGCCGGCTCAGGCGCCGCCGGCGGGACGCCAGGAAAGGACGAGACCAGTGACCTCTGCCCGCGCCGATGTGCGCGAGACCATCGCCCGGCTGCGCCGCACGGTCGCCGAACTGCACGGCGAGCTCACCCGCAACGGCCTGGTCAGCTGGACCGCCGGCAACGTGTCCGCGCGCGTGCCCGACCGGGACCTCATGGTGATCAAGCCGTCCGGGGTGTCCTACGACGAGCTCGGCGAGCACACGATGGTCGTCACCGACCTGTCGGGCGAGCTGGTCGAGGGGGACCTGGCGCCGTCCTCGGACACCGCGGCGCACGCCTACGTCTACCGGCACATGCCGGAAGTCGGCGGGGTGGTGCACACGCACTCCACGTACGCCACGGCGTGGGCGGCGCGGGGCGTGCCGATTCCGTGCGTGCTCACGATGATCGCCGACGAGTTCGGCGGCGAGATCCCGGTCGGCCCGTTCGCGCTGATCGGCGACGACTCCATCGGCCGGGGCATCGTGGACACGCTGCGGGCCAGCCGTTCACCGGCGGTGCTCATGCGCAACCACGGGCCGTTCACCGTCGGCAAGGACGCCCGCGCGGCGGTCAAGGCCGCGGTGCTGGTCGAGGACGTGGCCCGGACCGTCCACATCGCACACCAGCTCGGCGATGTCCTCGCGCTGGACCGCGAGGACATCGACCGCCTGCACCACCGCTACCAGAACGTCTACGGACAGCGTTGACCTCACAGGAGATTCCAGCCATGAGCGCCAGCAAGCCGAAGCTGTGGTTCCTCACCGGCAGCCAGCACCTGTACGGCGAGGACACGCTGCGCCAGGTCGCCGCCCAGTCCGAGCAGGTGCAGCAGCTGCTCACCGCGTCCGGCCGCATCCCGGCGGAGATCGTCGGCCAGCCGGTGCTCACCGACGCGGCCGCCATCCGCCGGGTCATGCTGGCGGCCAACGGGGACCCGGACTGCGTCGGTGTGATCGCGTGGATGCACACCTTCTCCCCGGCCAAGATGTGGATCACCGGGCTCGACGCGCTGCGCAAGCCGTTGCTGCACCTGCACACGCAGCTGCACCGGTCGCTGCCGTGGGCGAGCATCGACATGGACTTCATGAACCTCAACCAGGCCGCGCACGGCGACCGGGAGTTCGGCTTCGTGCAGACCAGGCTCGGTGTGGCCCGCAAGACCGTGGCCGGGCACGCCTCCGACGCCCGGCTGCTCGGCCGGGTCGAGGACTGGACCCGCGCGGCGATCGGCCTGGCCCGGATGAGGACGTTGCGGCTGGCCCGGTTCGGCGACAACATGCGCGACGTCGCCGTGACCGAGGGCGACAAGGTGGAGGCCGAGCTGCGCTTCGGCGTCTCGGTCAACACCTACGGCGTCAACGACCTGGTGTCCTCCGTGGACGCGGCGGCGGACAACGCCGTGGACGAGGTGGTGGCCGACTACGTTGCCTCCTATGCGCTGCGTCCGGAATTGGCGCCGGGCGGCGACCGGCACGAGTCCCTGCGGTACGCCGCGAGGATCGAGGTCGGGCTGCGGCAGTTCCTGACCGAGGGCGGCTTCGGCGCCTTCACCACCAACTTCGAGGACCTCGGCGGGCTGCGCCAGCTGCCGGGCATCGCCGTGCAGCGCCTGATGGCCGACGGCTACGGGTTCGGCGGCGAGGGCGACTGGAAGACCGCGACGCTGCTGGCCGCGATCAAGGCGATGGGCCGGGGGACCGGGCTCGGCTCGTCGTTCATGGAGGACTACACGTACCACTTCGGGCCGGGCGAGCCGAAGATCCTCGGCGCGCACATGCTGGAGGTCTGCCCGAGCATCGCCGCCGCGCGGCCGTCCTGCGAGATCCACCCGCTGGGCATCGGCGGGCGGGAGGATCTATAAAGTTCCGATCTTGAACCAGTCAGGGCTTGCAAACAAGCATGGTCTTGCGCAGGATGTCTCAGTTTTTGGGTAGTGCAAATTATTACGCAACAGATAACGCTTCCTGAAAAATTCAGCCATCAAGTGCGCGTCATAGCTTCAGGATGGCTTGTAGAGCTGGTGTTCGACGCGGCGACCGGCCCGGCCGTGGTGATCGGCCTCGTCGACCTGGGCGACCGCTTTCGGTTCGTGGCCAACGAGGTCGAGGTGGTGCCGCCCGACGAGCCGCTGCCGAGCCTGCCGGTGGCCCGCGCGGTGTGGCGGCCCTCGCCCTCGCTCGCGGAGTCCGCCGAGTCCTGGCTGACGGCCGGCGGCCCGCACCACACGGTGCTCACGCAGGCCGTCGGGGCGGAGGCGCTGCGGGACTTCGCGCACATGCTCAACACCGAACTGCTGGTGATCGACAAGAACACCGACGGCGCCGACTTCGGCGACCGCATCCGCTGGAACCAGGCCTACTACCGGCTGGCCCAGGGATTCTGACCGCTCGCACACTGACAGGAGTGCTCATGAAGTTCGCACGTTGGGCGACGGCCGGCGTCGCCCTCTGCATCGGCGCGGCACTGACCGCGTGCGGCTCGGCGGTCAAGACCGTCGACCAGGCCCCGGCCGCCGGGTCCAACGCCGGCGCGCTGGTCGGCGTGACCATGCCGACCAAGTCCTCCGAGCGCTGGATCCACGACGGCGACAACATCCGCAGCTCGCTGGAGAAGCTGGGCTACAAGGTCGACCTCCAGTACGCCGAGAACGACATCCCGACCCAGGCCAACCAGATCGAGAACCAGATCACCAAGGGCGCCAAGGCGTTGATCGTCGCCTCGATCGACGGCACCGCCCTGACCACGCAGCTGCAGGACGCCGCCGACCGGCACATCCCGGTCATCGCCTACGACCGCCTGATCCGCAACACGTCCACCGTGGACTACTACGCCACCTTCGACAACTTCAAGGTCGGCGTCGAGCAGGCCACCTCGCTGCTGACCGGGCTGAAGGTCAAGAAGGCCGACGGCTCGGACGACCCGAGCGTCAAGGGCCCGCTCGACATCGAGCTGTTCGCCGGCTCCCCGGACGACAACAACGCCACCTTCTTCTTCAACGGCGCGATGTCCGTGCTCAAGCCGTACCTGGACAAGGGCACGCTGGTGGTCCGCAGCGGCCAGACCGACTTCGCCACCTGCGCCATCCTGCGCTGGGATCCGGCCACCGCGCAGAAGCGCATGGAGGACCTGCTCACCAAGACCTACAACGGCGGCGCCAAGGTGGCCGGCGTGCTCTCGCCCTACGACGGGCTGTCCATCGGCATCCTGTCCGCGTTGAAGAGCAACGGCTACGGCACCGCGGGCCAGCCCTACCCGGTCGTCACCGGCCAGGACGCCGAGGTCGCGTCGGTGAAGTCCATCGTCGCCGGCGAGCAGTACTCCACGGTCTTCAAGGACACCCGGCAGCTGGCCAAGACCGCGGTGGACATGGCGCAGGCGGTGCTGACCGGGGCCAAGCCGCAGGTCAACAACACCAAGGACTACGACAACGGCAAGAAGGTCGTGCCGTCGTTCCTGCTCCAGCCGGTGATCGTGACCAAGGACAACTTCCAGAAGGAGCTGGTGGACTCCGGCTACTACACCGCGGGCGAGCTGAAGTAGCGGCCATGACCGAGTTCATCCTGACCATGGCCGGGATCGGCAAGTCGTTCCCGGGCGTGCGCGCGCTGGCCGACGTGAGCCTGTCCGTGCGCCACGGGGAGATCCATGCGATCTGCGGTGAGAACGGCGCCGGCAAGTCGACCCTGATGAAGGTGCTGTCCGGCGTGTACCCGCACGGCTCGTACGACGGCGAGATCACCTTCGACGGGCAGCGCTGCGAGTTCGGCGGGATCCGCGACAGCGAGCGCCGCGGCATCGTGATCATCCACCAGGAGCTCGCGCTGTGCCCGCAGCTGTCGGTCGCGGAGAACATCTTCCTTGGCAACGAGCAGGCGTCCGGCGGCCTGATCGACTGGAACCGCACCAACCAGCGGGCCGGCGAGCTGCTGGACCGGGTGGGGTTGCGGGAGTCGGCCGTCACGCCGGTCGGCGAGCTCGGCGTCGGCAAGCAGCAGCTGGTGGAGATCGCCAAGGCACTGTCCAAAAAGGTCAGACTGCTGATACTGGACGAGCCGACCGCGGCGCTGGGCGCGGACGATTCCGCGCACCTGCTGGATCTGCTGCGTGGCCTGCGCGCGGACGGGGTGACCTCGGTGATCGTCTCGCACAAGCTCAACGAGATCATGGCGATCGCGGACTCGATCACCGTCCTGCGCGACGGCCGGACCATCGAGACGCTGGACGTGGCCGCCGACACCGTGACCGAGGACCGGATCATCGCCGGCATGGTCGGGCGGGACCTGGAGCACCGTTTCCCGCCGCACGAGCCGAAGATCGGCGCGGAGGCGCTGCGCATCGAGGACTGGACGGTGCACAGCCCGACGCGGCCCGACCATGCGGTGGTGGACCGGGCCAATCTCGTGTTGCGGCGCGGGGAGATCGTCGGCCTGGCCGGGCTGATGGGCGCCGGCCGCACGGAGCTGGCCATGAGCGTGTTCGGCCGGTCCTACGGCCGGGACATCTCCGGCCGCCTGGTCAAGGACGGCCGGCCGATCGAGGTCCGCTCGGTGCGGGAGGCGATCGCCAACGGCATCGCCTACGTGACCGAGGACCGCAAGCGCTACGGGCTCAACCTCATCGAGGACGTCAAGCGCAACATCTCCGCGGTGGGCCTGTCCCGGCTGGCCCGCCGCGGCTGGGTCAACGAGAACGAGGAATTCCAGATCGCCGGCCGGTTCCGCGCCAGCATGAACATCAAGGTGCCCACCGTGAACACCCTGACGGGCACGCTGTCCGGCGGCAACCAGCAGAAGGTCGTGCTGTCCAAGTGGATCTTCACGGATCCGGACGTGCTGATTCTGGACGAGCCGACCCGCGGCATCGACGTCGGCGCCAAGTACGAGATCTACTCGATCATCAACCGGCTGGCCGACGAGGGCAAGGCCGTGCTGGTCATCTCCTCGGAGCTGCCCGAGCTGCTCGGCCTGTGCGACCGGATCTACACGCTGGCCGCCGGCCGGATCACCGGCGAGGTGAGCCGGGAGCAGGCCACCCAGGAGCGGCTGATGCGGCACATGACCAGGAACCAGGAGCAGAACCCATGAGCGGCACCGCGTCCCCGGCCACCGAGCAGATCTCCGGCACGCTGCCGCGGCCCCGCGAGCCGCGCCGGTTCTCGTTCAACCCGAGGCAGAGCGGCATCTACGTGGCGTTCGCGCTGATCGTCGTGCTGTTCTCGGTGCTGACCGGCGGCACGATGCTGCAGCCGGAGAACATCTCCAACATCATCGTGCAGAACTCGTACGTGCTGATCCTGGCCATCGGCATGATCCTGATCATCATCGCCGGCCACATCGACCTGTCCGCGGGCTCGGTGGTCGCCGTGACCGGCGCGGTGTCGGCGGTGCTGATGGTCAACCTGGACATCCCGTGGCTGCCGGCGCTGCTGATCACGCTGGTGGTCGGCGGGCTGATCGGCGCGTGGCAGGGCTACTGGGTCGCGTACTTCGGCATCCCGGCGTTCATCGTGACGCTGGCCGGCATGCTGGTCTTCCGCGCGCTGACCCTGACCGTGCTGGGCAACCAGGGCATCGGGCCGTTCCCGGACCCGATCCGCACGCTGTCCAACGGCTTCACCGACGGCTACCTGGGCAACATCGGCCTCGGCCCGCTGGGCGGGGCCGACCTGGTGAGCCTGCTGGTGGGCGTGCTGGTCGTGGCCGGGATCGCGGTGTCGCAGTGGCGGGCCCGCCGGGGGCGGCTCCAGTACCTGCAAGCGGTCGATCCGCTGCCGGTGTTCCTGCTCAAGACCGGTGGCGCCGGTGTCGTGGTCCTCGCCGTTGTCGTGCAGTTGGCGCGGTTCAAGAACATTCCCTGGGTGCTGGTGCTGCTCGCCGCGCTCGTGCTGTTCTACTCGGCGCTGACCACGCGCGCGGTGTTCGGCCGCCGAATCTACGCCATCGGCGGCAACCTCCAGGCCGCGACGCTGTCCGGCGTCAAGGTGAAGTCCGTGGTGTTCTGGATCTTCGTCAACATGGGCGTGCTGTCGGCGCTGGCCGGCGTGATCTTCGCCGGCCGGCTCAACCAGGCCGGTCCGACCGCGGGCACTTCGTTCGAGCTGGACGCCATCGCCGCCGCCTTCATCGGCGGCGCCGCCGTCCAGGGCGGTGTGGGCAAGGTGGTCGGCGCCATCACCGGCGGCCTGATCATGGCCGTCATCAACAACGGCATGTCGCTGATCGGCGCGCCGAGCGAGCAGGTGATGCTGGTGAAGGGTCTGGTGCTGCTCGCCGCGGTGGCCTACGACATCTGGACCAAGCGCCGCGGCGCCGCGGCCCGCTGAGAGACGGAGCCGGGACTGGCCTTCGTCGGCCGGCCCCGGCTTTCTGTCAGCGCCTAGCCCTGGTACCCCGAGCAGACGATGCGGATGGTGTCGATCCGGTCGTCCCGCGCGGTGTAGTAGGCCTGCTGCTCGACCATGCGGTCGGCGTCGGCGCTGCGCACGCGGAACCGGTAGCCGACCTCGTGGCAGTCGCCGACCTGGCCGGTGTTGACCGCGCACAGCTCGATGTCGCCCTGGTGCACGCCGAACCAGGGGCCGAGGATGATCTTGTCGACGACCTCGTCGGCGTCGGTGGACGTCCAGTGCCGCCCCGGGGTGAGCGCCTCGAACGCCACGGAGTCGGCCAGCACCGCGCGCAGGGCGCCGGCGTCGCGCGCGGCGATGGCCCGCGCGAACAGTTCGCCTTGAGTGGTCATGGCGATGGTTCCTTTCGGTAGCCGAACGAGGAACGCCGAGGTGCGGCTCCTCCAGCAGGTTTCCGTCGGCTACGAGCCTCGCCTGTCCCGGGGGCCGGTCGCATGGGGCGCTCGCCCCATCTTCGACGGGAGCTAGGCCGGGAAGGCGCCGGTGAGGCCGTGTTCCAGCGCGAAGAGGCCGGCACCGGTGCGGTTGGAGACGCCGATCTTGGCGTAGATGTGCTCCACGTGGTTGCGGACGGTCTTCTCGCTGATGGACAGCAGGCGATGTCCCGGTTGGACCGGCCGGCGGCCACCAGGCGTAGGACCTCGACCTCGCGGCCGGTCAACCCGGCGGGGAAGGCCCTGCGCTGTCGGACCGGGTGACCGGCGGCTCGCAGCACCGCCTCGACGGCCTGAGCGTCCAATCTGGACTCTCGGGCCTGACACCGCAGGATTTCGGCCGCCTTGTCGGGACTGTGGGGGCCTCGGTGCGGCCGCACCTCGGTCAGCGCGTGGTAGGTGTCGGCCGCCCCGAGCAGCCGCGACAGCGGGGCCAGCGCGGCGCCGGCCGCGCCCAGCGGATAGCCCGAGCCGTCCAGGCGTTCGTGGTGGGCGGCGGCGATCGTGGCGACCTGCTCCAGGCCCGGGACCCGACGCAGGATGCGGCCGGTCAGGTACGGGTGCAGCCGCACCCGCTCCCATTCCGCCTCAGACAACGGACCGGGCTTCTCCCAGAGCGTGTTGGGCACGCCCATGCGGCCGAGGTCGTGCACGAGCGCGGCCCGCCGCACCAGGCGTATGTCCGATTCGGACAGACCGCAGCCGCGCGCCGCCTCCGCCGCCAGCTCGGCCACGCCACGGGAGTGCCCGATCGTGAAGGGGCACTTGAGATCCGCGAAGTCGCCGATCGCAATCAGCAGGTCGTCCAGCTCTTGTTCGTTCAGCGTCCTGTCGCTGTCCGGGGCCTGCCGCAGCGCGGCCGTCCACACGTCGTCGTCGAGCAGACCCTGAAGGTCGGTGGATTCGAACGCCTCCACCACCGTGGGGTCGAAGTGACTGCCGCTGCGGGCCTTCGCCATCGACACGGCGGCGTCCGTGCCGTCCTGCCGCAGGAACACCTCCGCGACCTCGGCGAGATGCACCACCCGCATCTCGATCGGGATGTCGTCGCCGGCGCGGCCGCTGGGCAGGCCCGAGCCGTCATATCGCTCGAACGTGAAGACCAGCGCGTCGCGGACGGGATCGCCCAGCCCCAGCCGGTCGGCCAGCCGCGAGGCGGAGGCGCAGTGCGAGTGGATCAGGTCGGACAGGCGGCCCTTGGCGTTGACGAAGAACGCCGCCGCCTTCAGGCCTCGGTCCAGCGGGCCCTCGCCCTGGCCCACGTGGGTGGCGAGCAGCCGCAGGAACGGCAGTCCCTGCCAGTTCACCTGGTAGGAGTCGGCGCGGAACGCGATGTCGTCACCGAACAAACGGGACAACTCGTGCGAATCGGCATGACAGCCGATCCAGGCCACCAGGTTCGCGTAGAACGCCGTGCCCCGTTGGGTGTCGTCCAGGCCGAGGCGGTCGGCCAGGCGGGTGGCGATGAGCGCGGAGCGCAGCATGTGCTCCATCGGCTGGCCCAGGCCGATGTCGATGGCCAGCGACAGCGCCGCCAGCACCTCGGCCCGGCGAGGACCGGACATCGCCACCGCCTCTCTCCCGGTATCAGCGTGCCACCGGTGGTGACCTGCGCCAACAGGGAAAGGCCGTGATCACCCCGCTACTTTCCGTAACGAGGTGATCGGCACGGGGTCAGCCGGCGGGACAGGCCGGGGCGGTCGCGAGCTCGTGGGCGACGGCGGCGATGTTGACGTCCATCAGGGTCGGCAGTGAGGCGACGTTCGGGTAGTTCGGGTACCTGTTGTCGATCTCGGCCTTCACCGACGCCAACTCCTCGGGCGTGACCGTCGCGCCGCCGGGGGAGTCGGCCGCGGCCGCCGGCGCCACGAAGGCCCGGAAGTCCCGGATGTACTGCGCCTGCTTGGCAATCAGGCTCGGCGACCCAGGTGCGCCGTGCCCCGGATACAGCGTCCGGGCGTACGGGAAACGGGCGCGCAGCCGGTCGAGGTCCGCCAGCCAGCCACAGCTGTGCTCTTCCAGCAGCGCCGGGGTCATGTGGTTCGACACGACGTCTCCGGGGAAGAGCTTGTGGCTCAACGGTTCGTAGAACGCGGTCGCGGCGTCGGTCTCGCCGGGGCCGAACTCGGCGGTCTCCAGCCGCAGGCCGCCGATGGTGATCGGCTGGTTCGGCGTGATCACGTGGTCCGGCACGGTCATCACAGCAGGATAGTCGGCCCCGTCGATCTGCCGGGTCAGCGCGTAGAAGCCCTTCGAGTCGGTCCGGATCTCCGTGGTGGTCGCGGCCGTCGCGTACATCGGCGCGTGCGGGAATGCCTTGTGCAGCACGCCGAGTCCGCCGACGTGGTCGGGGTGCGCGTGCGTGATGACGATCCCCGCCACGGGACGGCCGGTGGCGCGCAGTCCTTTGACTATCTTGCAGGCCTCGGACAGCGTGCGGCCCGAGTCGATCACGATGAGACCGAGCGGCGCGGAGATCCACTGCACGTTGACCGAGCCGGGATTCGGCGACGCGTCCCGGCCCACGTCAAACGGCCGGGCCGAAGCGGGAGTGGCCGTCAGCAGCAGGAGAACGAGCGCGAGGATCAGCTTTTTCACTGGAACCGCCCCACATTGGCGACGGCCCAGTCCGCGAACGTGCGCGGTGGGCGGCCGGTGACCTCGGTGACCGTCGGATAAACCGTTGCCTCGTCGAGGATTCCGTCGGAGTAGAAGCCGAAGAACGCGTCGACGTACTCGGCCGGCATCTGCTGCAGCATCTCGGCCCGGGCCTCGTCGTCGGGCTGGGCCTCGTAGCGCAGGTCCCGTCCCAGGGCCTGGCCGAGGATGCGCACGCGATCGCCCGGCCGGAGCGCTTCCGGCCCGGTCACTGGGTATTCGCGGCCCTCGTGTTCCGCCGACACCAGTGCTTTTACCGCGACGGCCGCGATGTCGGCCGGGTCGATGACCGCCGACGGCACGTCCGCCCACGGCGCCCGCACCACGCCGGCCTTGATCTGCGCCGTCCACTGGAACGCGTTGGTCATGAACATGCGTGGCCGCACCATCGTCCAGGCAAGGCCGGACACCCGCAGCGCGTCCTCGGTCTCGATCATGTAGCGCGCGACGGCATTGCCGCGGTCGCCGGTCTCGGCCGAGCCGCCGGACAGCAGCACGACCCGCCGCACCCCGGCCTTCTCCGCCTCGGCGAAGATGTCCGGCGAGTAGCCGCTGAGCAGGAACACCGCGCTGGCGCCGGTCAGTGCCGGGCCCAGCGTCGACGGCTCCGTCAGGTCGGCGGCCACCGCCGTGGCGCCGGCCGGAACCCTTGCCTTCGCCGGATCCCGCGTCAGAGCGGTCACGGCTTCGCCCACATCGACCAGTTGGCGAACTATTTCTCGGCCCACGTTGCCGGTCCCCCCGGCCACAACGATCATGCGCCCATGCTAGCCCCGGGCATTCGGCGCGGATGGTCGTTTGCCGGATCGCCGACATGGCAACGTGGCCGGCCTCCTCTGCTGTCAGGACGTTGTCGGCTCAGGTTGTCGGCGACACGTTGTGGTTGATCCGGAACATGTTGGCAGGGTCGTAGGCCTTCTTGACGGCCACGAGCCGCGCGTAGCGTTCCGGGCCGTAGATCGCGGCGGCGTCGACGGCCTCCTCCGGGGCGAGGTTGTTGACCAGCCGGCGGTCGCTCTGCCAGGGCGCCATGCCGTCGAGCAGGGCGGCGACGGACTGCTTGAGTTGGTGCTGCTGCGAAAGCGGTCCGACCTCGACGCCCAGAAGGCTGTACGGCAGGCCCCTGGTCGCCACGGCGTTGGGCACGGCGGGCTCGCGATCCCACGCCCCGCCCAGGGCCCGCAGCTCGGCGATCCACATGGTGGTGTCGGAGCCGGGGCCGACGAGTTCGATCAGCTTGTCCTGTGCCTGCTCGGGGAATTCCCGCAGCATGATGCCCCGTTCGTAATAGGGCAGCGGCTCGGTCGGCTCGTCGTGGATGGATGCGACCTCGCTGTACGGCATGTCGCGCACGGTGTCCATGATTGCCGGCGCTATCGCCCGCAGCGGTGCGATCAACCGCTCGCCGTCCTCGGCCGGGCCGCTGAAAGCGAATCGCACTGTCACGGCGAACACGCCACGCAGCGGCTCGGGCAGTTCGGGCAACGGCGGCAGTCGCAATGCGGCGAACGACGAGACCATGGTTTCCGGCGTGTCCGGGAGCCAGGCGGTCCAGGCGTGCAGCACGTCGGCCATTCGGTCGCCGGGGAAATAGAGGCCGCCACCATAGACGCGGGGCACCGGGAAGAGATCGAATTCGAGCGCGGTCACCACGCCGAAGTTGCCCTTGCCGCCCCGCAGCGCCCAGAACAGCTCGGGTTCGGACGTGGCGTCGACGTGCCGCAGCTCGCGTCGCGGTCACCACCTCCAGCGAGCGCACGTGGTCGGCGGCGTAGCCGTGGACGCAGAAGAGGGTCGGGCTGAGGCCGCCGCCCAAGGTGTAGCCGGAGACCCCGACCGTGGGATTCGAGCCGTTGAGCGGGGCCAGGCCGAAACAAAAAACGCCGCCGCGACGACCTCGCCCCGCGGCGCCCCGGCGCCGACGCGGGCGGTGTGGTCGACCGCGTCGATGACCACGGCGTTCATCCGGTGGGTCGCGATCACGACGGCGCCCCGGGCCGTGCCGACCATCTGGTGGCCGGTGGTCTTCACCAGTACCGGCCGTCGCCGGGCCGCCGCGAACGCGACCGCCGCCTGGACGTCCGCCGCGTTTTCTGCGACCACGATCACCGCGGGCGTCAGCTCGTGATTCAGATTGAAGACGGCCCGCTCATTGTCATATCCCTCGTCGCCCGGCAGCAGAACCTGACCCGCCACAACGGCAGCGAGTGAAGCGGCATCATTGGGCGACACAGATGAATCGTCGAATGTCACACTTCCCAGGCAACGTGACCGACGGCTGTCCCGCAAGCCGGGTCGGCCGGTCGGGCAGCCGCCATTGCCCGGGGGAGATGTGAACGAAGTGAGTCAACCTCTTATCGGGACATGAATTCGCCAGATGGAGACATGTTCAGCGCTGTTGGAGGAACCAGCGGGCCAGCTCGGTGCGGGTGCTCAGGCCGGTCTTGGCGAGGATTCTCCGGACGTGGCTTTCCACGGTGCGTTCGGACAGCACAAGCAGGTCCGCGATGGCCCGGTTGGTGAGCGCCTGAGCGACCAGATCGGTGATCTCCTGCTCCCGGGGCGTCAGCGGGTTTTCGGCGTTGGCCCCGGCCGAGGCCAGGAATGCGTCCGCGGCCCGCCTCAGGCCGGGCATGTCCAGCCGCCGCGCGTCGGCCGCGGCGGCGCGGGCCAGCTCGACGGCCCGGCGGCGATCGCCGGTCAGCTCCAGCGCACGGGCCAGTCCCAGGCGACCTAGCGCGACATACGGCGCCGCGCCGAGCTGGGCGTCGATCCGTACCCGCCTCGAAATGCCGCACGGGGCGGCCGGCTCGTCGCAGCCGAGGTCCAGCTCGCCCAGCATGCGGGCGGCGGAACCCTCGTACGACACGGTTCCCGCTCCCATCACGTCCGACTCGTCGCACAGCCCGGACAGCACCTCGCGGACCGCCCGGCACCCGGCCTGGTCGCCGAATTCGACGGCCAGACCGGGCAGATAGGCCAGCGCCGCGGAGGCCAGACCCCGACTCAGCGTGGACACGGCGTGAACGAGCGGCCCGGCCAGCGCCAGCGCCTCGTCCCGCCGACCGGCCAACAGCACTGCGGACGCGAGAGCGGCCTGCGCGACCGGCGGATAGGAACGCATCTCCGCCAGGTGGTCCGCCCAACCGGGGGCAAGATCGGTGGGGTCGCCGCGCAGCAGCGCGAGGCCGATCGACTGGGCGAGCTCGGTGAACTGCACGGACCTGTCGGCCCAGTCCGCGGCGACGTCGGCGGCCTGGACGCGCAGCCGGCGGTTGGCGGCGAAATCCCCGTACAGCGCGGCCAGCGATGCCTGACGGCGCAACACATGCCACCGCACCAGGGGCAGTCCGGTCCGGTCGGCCAGCGCCGACATCGCGCCGACCTCCCGGGCCACGCCCGCCGGGTCCGCCCGGTGCACGGCGGCGTCCGAAAGCCAGATGTGGGCCCACAACCGGGCCATCGGCCGACCGGCCGGCTCGGCCAGCTCGATCGCCCGCCGCCCGAGCGCGCCCATCTCCTCGTTGAACCGCGGCCGCCACTCGACTCCGGCCCGGGCCCTGATCGCGTCCAGCTCGGCGTTCGGGTCGCCGCTGGCCATCGCCAGCTCCAGCGCGCTGCGCGACCGGCGGGACGCCTCGTCGTTCTCTTCGAGCTCGAACAGCACACACGCCAGCTGCGCCTCGACCCTGGCCCGCAGCGCGGCCGGCGCGTCGGCGCCGAGCAGGCGGAGCGCGCGGCGGCACAGGTCCTCAAGCCGGCGATTGACCTCGGGATGCCCGACGCCCTGGACGATGATCGCGGCGCGGCCCACGACCTCGCCACGGCCGGTCCGCTCGCCGTCTTCCGCCGCTTGCTCGCAGGTCTGGGCGCTCTGTCCGATGTGGCCGGCGAGGTACTGCACCCTGGCCAGGTCGAGTAGCAGTTCGGCCCGGTCCGGCGCGCCGGCGTCGAGTGCCAGGCGCCATAGGACGCCGACTGCTCGTAGGCGCCGGCCGCTCGTGCCGCCTCCGCCGCGCGGATCGCCCACGGGATCGCGTTGCCGGGTTCGCCCGCGCGATGCCAGTGCTCGGCCACCGCACCGGCCCGCTCGTCGCGGCCGACCGCCAGCGGTTCCAGCAGCTCCGCGGCCGCCCGGTGCAGCGACGCCCGCCGTGACGGCGACAGCGAGGCGTACGCCGCGTCGCGGACCAGCACGTGAGCGAACCGGACCCGGTCACCGGGCGCGATCTCCACCAACCCGGCCGGCACGGCGGGGAGGAAGCGTTCGAGCGCGGCGCTCGGCGAGTCGACCCCGATCAGCCGCGCCACCACGTCAGGTTCCGTGTCGGGCCCGAGCACCGTCAGCGCCTCGACCGCTGCTGCGGCCTCCCCGCCGGCGGCCTGCATCGCTGCCGTCACGAGATGCCGCACGCGGGCGCCGCACCGGCGGCGTCCTCCCAGGCCGCCCCGCTGCGCAGCGTGTCCGCCGCCGCACGGGCCAGAGTCCTGAGATAGAGCGGATTGCCGCCCGACAACTCCGCCGCCCGCCGCACCACGGCCGTGTCGGCGCCGTCGACGGCGGTCGACAACAGCAGGGCGGACTCGCTCGGCGACAGCGGGCCGAGGCCGACCACCTCGGCCGCACGGTGTGTGCACAGGCCGGCCCCGTCCCGGTGCACGCCGACGACCAGCAACGGGAGCCGGCGAACCTCGGCGGCGACGCG
>NZ_KK037166.1:254689-267605 GCF_000568255.1 Kutzneria sp. 744 | reverse complement strand
CACCCGGATCTGGCAGGGCGTGGACCTGCGCCGCACCGGCTATGACGGCCGGCACCTCGACGTTGCCGACCCGGTCGGGGCGTATCATGCGTTCGCGGCGGCCGCGCCTCGGCTGCCGATCCCGGAGACCGCCGACCCCGGCTACCACCTGTCGACGCTGTTCCCGCCGGTCCGGCCGCGCGGCGGCTACCTGGAGATCCGCTATCTCGACGCCCAGCCGCTGTGGCGGGTCGGCGACGCGATCGCCACCGTCACGACGCTGCTGTGCGGCGCGCGGGCCCGGCGCGCGGCGCTCGACCTGCTGCTGCCTCGGGCCGCGGACCAGGATCGGGGCTGGCGCGAGGCGGCGGCCGGCCACTCGCCGGAGAGCCGGGAGCTGCTGTCGATCGCCGGCTCGGCGCTGGCTGTCGGGGGCGTGTCATGAAGATAGTATTCGTCGCCGACCCGCTCGAGTCGTTGGATCCGTCGATCGACACCACGGTCGGCCTGATGCACGCGGCGCAGGACCGCGGCGCGGAGGTCTGGATCACCGAGGCCCGGCGCCTGGAGGCGGTGAACGGCCGGCCCCGCGCCCTCGCCCGCCAGGTCCGGCTCGCGCCGTCGAAGCCGGTGTCCGGCCACCGCTGGTCGGTGCCGGAACCGTGGTTCGACGCGGGCGCGCCGCAGCACCTCCGGCTGGACGACGCGGACGCGGTGTTCATCCGCACGGAGCCGCCGGTCGACGAGACCTACACGAATGCCTTGCTGGTCCTGGACCTTGTCGACCCGACGCGGACCGCGATGGTCAACGACCCACGCGGCATCCGGGTGTGCAGCGAGCACGTCATGCCGCTGAGCTTCCCCGACCTCATCCCGCCGACCGCGCTCACCGCCGATCCGGCCACCATCCGCGGCTTCCTGACCGAGCACGGGGACGCCGTCGTCAAACCGGTCGACGGCTTCGCCGGCCACGGCGTGCTGCGGTTGAGCCGGCACGACCCGAACCTCGCCTCCCTGCTGGAGATCTCCACCGACAACGGCGCCCGGGCAGTGCTCGTCCAGCGCTACCTGCGCGAGGTCGGGGCCGGCAACAAGCGGGTCTTCGTGGTCGGCGGCGAGCCGGTGGGTGCCGTCCACCGCTACCCGGCGGCCGGCGACTTCCGGATCGGCAACCCGACCGCCGAGGCGCCGATCACCGTGCGGGACAAGGAGATCTGCGCGCGGCTGGCCCCGCACCTGGAGCGCTACGGCATCCGCCTCGCCGGTCTCGACGTGATCGGGCCGTACCTCATCGAAGTCAACGTCACCAGCGTCGGCGCGCTGCGCAAGGCCGACGCGCTGCTCGGCTGGACGCTCTGCGCCGACCTGCTCGACAGCGTGCTCGCCACGCCCAACCGAAGGAGATAGTCATGACCACCGCCATCATCTGCACCGCGATCCTCGCCGCACTGGTGTTCCTGCTCGGTTTCAACGTGTCCCGCCTTCGCGGCGTGACCGCCAAGGCCAACGGCTCGCAGATGCCGAGCGATCCGGCCAGCCCGCTGCTCATCGCGATCAGGGCGCACGGCAACGCGGCCGAGTACGTGCCGACGATGATCGTCCTGTTCCTGCTCGTCGGGCTGCACAGCCCGGCGTGGCTCGCGATCACGCTGATCGTCGGCGGCACGCTGTCCCGCCTGATCCACGCCTTCGGCATGCTGACCGCGCCGAGCCTCGCCGACCAGACCCCGTGGCGTCTCATCGGCGCCATGGGGACCTACGTCTTCGGGGTCGCGCTGGCCGTCGTAACAGCGTTCACGTTGTGATGACTGGACATCCGGCCATCGCGGCCTTGCGGGCGCCGGGGCTGCGCCGGTATCTCGCCGGCCAGCTCCCGTCGGTCGCCTGCTCGTGGGCGCAGGTCGTGGCGCTGTCGTGGGTGGTCGTCGAACGGGATCCGGAGGCCCTGGGCTGGCTGGTGGCGTGGCAGTTCGCTCCCAGCCTGCTGTTGGGACCGTGGTTCGGCACGCTGGCCGACCGGCACGACCGCAAGCGCCTGTTGATCCTCGCCGAGACCGGCCTCGGCCTGGTCGCCCTCGGCCTGGTCGCCCTCGGCTACGCCTTCGCGGCCGGCGCCGGAGTCCTCGATCTGCCAGTGATCTACCTCCTGGCCGCCGCGTGGGGAGTGATCAACGCGCTGGACACCCCGGCCCGCCGTGCCCTGGTGCCGATGCTGGTGCCGGCGGAGGCCGCGGCCGGGGCGTCCGCGTTGAGCGGCAGCGTGATGCTGGTCGGCATGACCGCCGGCTCGGCGCTGGGCGCGGTGTTGGTCACGACGGTCGGCGTGACGGCCACCTTCGCCGCCAACGCCGCGTCCTTCTTCGGCGATGCCTTGCTGCTGGCGACGATCCGGGTCGGTCCGTCGCCACGGATCCGCCGGGCCGGCGGGCAGATCCGGGACGGGCTGCGTTACGTGTGGCGCACACCCGAACTGCGGGCGCCCCTGCTCGCCCTGGGCGTGGTCGCCACCCTCGGCTTCACTGTTCAGGTGTCGGTGCCGATCTTCGTCCGGGTCTCGTTGTCCGGCGGTCCCGCGCTCGTCGGCGCTGCATTCACCGCCGTCACCGTGGGCAGCCTGGTCGGCGCGCTCGTTGCCACCGCCCGCGGCGAACCCGGCCCGCACGCCCTCACCCGCGTGGCCGGCTTGATGGCCGCTGCCCTGGTCCTTACCGCCGCGTCTACTTCCGTGCCGATCGCGCTGGTCGGACTGGCCGGCGTCGGCGTCGCCTGGTCGTTGTTCATCGCCTTCGTGCTCGCCGTCCTGCAAAGCTGCGAACCCGCCATGACTGGGCGCGTCATGTCCCTGTTCGCCGTCGGCCTCCTCGGCGGCACCGCCGCTGGCGCCCCGCTGACCGCCACCCTGATCGCCCTGACCGGCCCCCGCACCGCACTCGCCGTCAGCGCCGTCGCGACCGTTGGGGCCGTCCTGCTCGGTCTCGCACTCCGGCGACCCCGTCGCATGGCACTGTGGTGATCGACAGCAGTTGTTTCGAGCACGTCCCGGGAGGCACGTCCATGCCGTTCGTCCAGGTTTCCCTCGCCGCCGGCCGGACGCCGGAGCAGATCCGCGCCCTGATCAGCGAGGTCACCGCCGCCGTCGCCCGCGCCGTGGACGCGCCGGTCAGCAACGTCCGGGTCGTCGTCACCGAGGTGCAGCCGTCCCACTGGGCCGCCGGCGACGTGACGTTGGAGGAGCGGGCCAGGGGCTAGTGCGAGGTCCCCACCGTCCTGCGCGCGGCCCATGAGCGGTATCCGCAGGTCCGGGTCGGCCTGCGGTCGACGCCGGCGCTTCCGCTCTCGCAAGGTCCATTGTGGACGCTGTTGGAGTTGTGAATCCTCTGCGGCGTCAGGGTTTTACTCGAATACCCTGGTGATGTCCGGCTGCTCGGGGCCATGCGGGATGTCGAAGGTGCCCTCGCCGGTGCGCAGCAGGCGCAGCACCACCCCGGCCGCGTACTCGGCGCTGTGCACGACCGCGCCCGGCCGGGGCGGCACGCCGTCCTTGAAGATGCCGTCGCCGAACTCGGTCGCGGTCATCGAGGGCAGCAGCAGCGACACCGCGATCCCGTCCGTCGCCAGCTCCTCCCGCAGCACCGAGCTGATCATGTTCACCGCCGCCTTGCTCGCCGCGTACGCCCCGACGCCGGTCGCGACCCGGCGGGTGGTGCCCGAGCTGACGTTCACGATCCGCCCGAAGCCCCGCTCTCGCATGGCCGGCAGCACGGCCTGGGTCACCTCGATCAGGCTGACCACGTTGATGTCGAGCAGCTTCCGGTACTCGGCGGCGTCCACGTCGGCGATCGGTCCCTGGAGGCCGACGCCCGCGTCTGACAGCAGGGATTAACGTGATAACTATGGACGGTTTGCCGTTGCGCAGATCGCGCACCTGTCCCGCCTCGGTTACGTCCCGTGGCCACCGCCAGCGCCCCGCCCGAGCTCCTCGCTCAAACGCGGCCAGCCGATCCGCCCGCCGTGCCGCCAGCACCGGAAACGCCCCGGCGGCATGCAGCAGTCGTGCCGTGGACTCCCCGATCCCGGACGACGCACCCGTGACGATCACCGTTCGCCCGGCCAGCTCCATCAGTTCCGCCATGATCAACCTCTACCAGAATGCTCAGGCCCCGTCCTGGGCGGGCTGCTGGCAGGTGGCCGGCTCGGCGTCGGGCGTCCAGGGGCTGACGCCGACCTTGCCGGTGTTGCCGAGGTCGATGGGCCCGTCGGCCTTGCGGGTCTGCCAGGGCTGGTCCTTCGCGGGCGCGATGTCGAAGTAGGTGCCGCTGGTTGCTTCGACGGTCGCATCGGTCACGGTGTTCCTCCACACCACGGCCGCGCGGGCCTGCTGGCCCGGCGCCAGGGTGAAGGTCGTCGGCGAGTGCTGCAGACTCGGCACCTGGGCCACCGAATCGGCGCCCTCGGCCACCGTGACGTCGATGGGCTTGCGGTCCTCGTCCAGCACCCGCAGCGCGGGGTAGCCGGTCACGGTCAGCGGGGCGTTGCCGCAGTTGGCGAGGTGGATGGGCAGCGCCCTCAGTCCCATGGCCGCATCGGTCCTGCCCAGGGAGATCAGCGGCCCGTGCGGCCGCTCCGCGGTGGTGGTCGTCGGCTGGGGTGTCGGCGCGGGGGCGGCGGAGCAGCCCGCCGCCAGGGTGCCGATGCCGAGCAGGAACAAGTGCCGGAGCTTCACAGGAACAACTCTGCCATGCCTGGCGGAGTGGTCGGGTGCGAGCGATCGATCACGCCACGAGCAGAACCACCTTGCCCGTGGTGCGGCGCGCGGTGAGATCGGCGAAGGCCCGACCGGCCTCGACGAGCGGGTAGCGGGAGCCGGTGAGGGGGCGGAGGCGGCCCTGCGCGGTGAGCCCGAGCAGTTCGACGAGCGGCTCGCGGTAGCCGAGCGGGAGGCTGAGGGCGGGACGGAGCCAGAAGCCGGAGACGGAGAGGTTGCGCTCGGCGAGAGCTGCGGGGTCGATGGAGGGGCGGCCCTGGTGGGCGGCGTCGCCGTAGCTGACCAGGCGGCCGAACTGGGCCAGCGCGTCGAGTCCGGCGGTGATGGCGGCGCCGCCGTTGGCATCGAGGACGACATCGACGCCCTGGGCGCCATTGGCCTGGCGGATCCGGTCGGCGTACCCGGTGGGGTCGCTGTCGACGGACGCGTCGGCGCCGAGATCGAGGGTCAGGCGGCGTTTATCTGAAGTGGACGCGGCGGCGATGACCCGACCGGCGCCGAATTCCCGGGCCAGCTGAACGGCCAGGGAGCCGACGCCACCGGCGGCGGCATTGACGGCAACGGATTCGCCGTCACGCAGGCGGGCGGAGCCGCGAAGAAGGTGCCAGGCGGTGAGGCCCTGCACCAGCAGGGCGAGTGCCTGCTCGTCGCTCACGCCGTCGGGCACCTCCACCGCGGAGTCGGCCGGAACCAGCGCCTGCTCGGCGAAACCACCGCCACCGAAGGACAGGCCGACCACGCGGCGGCCGTCTGCGGTGTGGCCGACAACCTCGGAGCCGGGCACGAAAGGCAGCTCGACGGCGGGGGAGTAGGTGCCGGCTATCCTTGACAGGTCGGCGAAGTTGACGCCGGCAGCGGTGACGGCGACCAGCAGCTGGCCCTCGGCGGGCACAGGGGCGTCGACCTCCGCCGCCTCCAGTGCCTCCGGGCCGCCGTGCCGCGTGACCTGAATTGCCCGCATGTCAGCGTGTTCCCCGTTCCGAAGTCATCAGTTCGCGCGGCCGGACGCGATGGGCGTGAGGGCCGACGGCCATGGCGGATCCGGGATTCCCTTGCGCAGCACGGGAGCGATCTCCCGCTGGAACAACTCCAGGGATGCCCGGTGCTGGCGTCGGCGTCGGCGTGCAGGTGCAGCACGGTGTGGCCGAGCTGCTCGTGGTAGCTGCACCTTGTCGGCGTTCTCAGCGATGGCCGCGATCTCGCGCGTCCGCCGCGGCGTCACCGGATGCGCGGCGCGCTGCCGCGCCGCGGGATGTGCACCGTCGCCGTCGATCTCGATGACGAGGTGCAGTCCGGGGTTCACCATGATCCGACCGTACGTCGCGCCGGAGTGCGTCGTACGGGACGTCCACTGCGTGGGAAGGGGTGACCGCGCATTGACGGTTGACCGTGGTGGCCGCCCATGATGGCCCGGTGACAGGTTCCGACGAAGCGTCGATTGCCCTTGCGCGGCAAGAAGAATCGGTGTCCGACAGATTTCCGTCGGACACCGGTCTTCTCGGCGCGCGGCTGGTGCCGCTGCGGCGGCCCGGCCAGTGGGTGTCGGCCGCGGTGGTCGTCGTGCTGGTGGCCATGGCGGTGCACACGCTGTTCACCAACCCGCGTTTCCAGTGGCCGATCGTGTGGCGGTACTTCACCACCGCCCCGATCATGAACGGCCTGGTGCTGACGCTGTGGCTGACGGCGGCGGTGATGATCTGCGGGTACCTGCTCGGTGTGGTGCTCGCGGTCATGCGCCTGTCCCGCAACTCCGTGCTGCGCCTGGTGAGTTTCGGCTACGTGTGGCTGATCCGGTCGGTGCCGCCGTTGGTGCAGCTGCTGTTCTGGTACGAGCTCGCGTCGCTGTATCCCGAGCTCTCACTGGGAATTCCGTTCGGGCCGGCGTTCGTCACCGTGAAGACGGCGCACCTGTTCACCGGCGTGCTGGCGGCGTTCGTCGGCCTCACCCTGGACGTCGCGGCCTTCTCGTCGGAGATCATCCGCGGCGGCATCCTGTCCGTGGAGCACGGCCAGGTCGAGGCGGCGCAGGCACTCGGCCTGGGTCCGCTGCGGATCTTCCGCCGGGTGGTGCTGCCGCAGGCGATGCCGGCGATCGTGCCGGCGTCGGGCAACATGCTGATCTCCATGCTCAAGGCCACGTCCATCGTGAGCGTGATCGCCGTGCAGGACCTGCTGTACTCGGTGCAGCTGATCTACAACCAGAACTTCCTGATCATCCCGCTGCTGCTGGTGGCGACGATCTGGTACGTCCTGCTCACCACCGTGCTGTCGATCGGGCAATACTACGTCGAGCGGTTCTACGCGCGCGGCAGCCGCCGGGGCGGTTCGCGCGGCCTGTGGGCCGTCACGCGCTCGAACATCCCGCTGTTCCGGAACCTGGCCGGCATCTCATGACTCGGCCGCTGGTGCGCATTCGTGGGCTGCGCAAGAGTTTCGGCTCGAACGTCGTGGTGGACGACGTCGACCTGGACGTCCGCGAGGGCGAGGTGGCGGTGTTGCTCGGCCCTTCCGGCGCCGGCAAGAGCACGCTGCTGCGGTGCGTCAACCACCTGGAGAAGCCGGACGCCGGTTTCGTCGAAGTCGGCGGCGAGATCATCGGCTACCGCTACGCGCACCAACGTCTGCACGAGCTGCGGCCGTCGGCGATCACCCGGCAGCGGTCCCGGATCGGCATGGTGTTCCAGCAGTTCAACCTGTTCCCGCATCTCACCGTGCTGGACAACATCGTCGAAGGCCCGCTGGCCGCCGGCCGACTGTCCAAAAAGGAGGCGACCGGCCGGGCCGAGGAGCTGTTGGCACGGGTCGGGCTGGCCGGGCGCGCGCAGGCCTATCCACGGCAGCTGTCCGGCGGACAGCAGCAGCGGGTCGCCATCGCGCGGGCGCTGGCCATGGAGCCTCGGCTGATGCTGTTCGACGAGCCGACCAGCGCGCTCGACCCGGAGCTGGTCGGCGAGGTCCTCGGCGTCATGAAGGACCTCGCGGCCAGCGGCATGACAATGCTTGTTGTCACGCATGAGATCGGCTTCGCCCGCGAGGTGGCCGACACCGTGGTGTTCCTCGACGGCGGCCGGATCGTCGAGTCGGGGCCACCGGCCGAGGTGTTCGCCAATCCACGCCATGACCGGGCGCGGGTGTTCCTGTCCGCCGTGCTGTAGGAGAAGGGCTTCTTCGTGTTCAGATCGGGTGTTCTCGGGATTTCGCTGGCCGCGCTCGCGATGGTCCTGACGGCGTGTGGGTCGGCCACCGCCGAAGATCCGGCCGCGGCGACCTCGTCGGTGCCGTACCCGACGCAGGACGTCGTGTCGTCCCTGGCGGTGGATGTGGCCCTGCACGCCGAGCTGCCGCCGTCGACGACGTCCCTCACGCTGGGCACGACGTTGTCGCCCGGCACGGCCAGCCTGCCCCACGGCGGCACCGTGAACGGCAAGAACGTCGGCCTCGACGTGGACCTGCGCGACGCCGTGGCCAAGGTCCTCGGCATCACCTGGACTGTGCAGAACGGGACCTTCGAGACGATCATCCCCGGCGTGCAGAACGGCAAGTACGACGTGGGCCAGGACAACTTCGGCGTCACGGCCGCCCGCGAGAAGGTCGTCGACTTCGCCACCTACCTGTCCGACGGCCAGTCCTTCCTCGGCCCGGCCGACCACGGCCCGACCGGCGTCAAGACGCTCCAGGACCTGTGCGGGCTGACCGTCGCCACCAGCCCGGGCTCCACGTTCCAGCAGATCCTCACGAGCGGCGCCGACAAGTGCGCCGCGGCCGGCAAGAAGCCCTACTCCGTGCAGCTCTTCTCCGACACCGCGCCCATCTGGCTCGGCCTGGCCAACGGCAAGGTCGACGTCTACTTCGGACCGACGCTGAGCCTCAAGTACGACGAGACCCATGTGCCCAACACGAAGTTCCTCGGCCAGTTCAGCTCGACACCCGTGGGTTTCGTGACCGGCAAGGGATCGCCGGTGGCCAAGGCGGTCAGCGATGCCGTGAACAAGCTGATCGCCACCGGCGACTACGCCAAGATCCTGGGCAAATGGGGCGTGGACAGCTCCGGCATCACGCAGTCCGCGGTCAGCCCGACGCCAACTTTGTGACCACTCCACCCTGCTCGCCGGTGGCCCGGAGGGCGTGCTGGAGGCGGTCCACGAAGTGGGTGACGTGCCGCTCCTCCCAGACGAGGGGAGGCCGGACCTTCAACACATCGCCACGGGGACCGGTGGAGCCGGCGAGAACGCCCTGGGCGACAAGGGAAGACAGGAGGGACTGGGTGACCTGGCGGGACGTCAGGGAACCAGCGGGGAGAACGTCGATGCCGGCGAGGAGGCCGGTGCCCCGGACCTCGCCCAGCAGAGGGGAATCCAGGTCACGGAGACGGGAACGGAGGAGCGAACCGAGGGAGGCGGCCTGGGCGGGCAGGGAAGTGAGGTCGAGGATATCGAGGACGGCATGCCCGGCGGCGGCAGCGGCAGGAGTGGCGGCGAAGGTGGAGAAGTACTCGTAGCGAGCGGCCAAGGCATCGGCGATGGCCCGGCGGGTGACGACGGCGCCGATGGGGTAGCCGGCGCCCATGGGCTTGCCGAGGGTGACGATGTCGGGCGTGATGCCGGAGAGCAGGAACCGCCACAGCTGCGGACCGCTGCGGCCGTAGCCGGACTGGACCTCGTCGGCGAGGTAGAGGGCGCCGGCGGCGTGAGCGCCGGAGACGAGGCCGGCGAAGAAGGTGCCGGGGGCGTCGAGAATGCCCTCGGAGGTGAACTGGGAATCGACGAGCACGAGGGCGGGCCGCAGGCCCTCCGCGGCGAGGGAGATGCGGGCAGCGCCAACGGTTTCGCTGAGCTCAGGACCGCGCGGGGCCTCGAAGGTGGCGACGTGCGGCGGGCGATGGCCGGGCGGCCACTCGTTGGAGCTGAGGTCGGCCATCCACTTGGAGGAGCCGTGGTAGGCGTGTTCGGCGATGATGGCCGTGTCGCCGCCGGTGTACTCGGTGGCCAGCCGCCAGGCGAGCTCGTTGGCCTCGGTGCCGGAGGTGGTGAAGAGGATTGTGTCGAGCGGCGCGGGCATGGTCGCGAGGATTCGCGTGGCCAGGTCGACGATTCCGCCGTGCAGGTATCGGGAATGCGTGTTGAGGGACGCCATCTGCAACCCGACGGCCCGGGTCACGGCGGGATGGGCGTGCCCGATGACGGCGACGTTGTTGTAGGCGTCGAGGTACCGGGCGCCGTCTTTGGCGAACAGCCACGGCCCGGAGCCGCGCGCGATCTCCAGCGGCCGATCGTAGAACAGCGGGGAGAGCTTGCCGCCCATGGTCTCCGCCCGCTTGGCCGGCAGGTCAGCAGAAGTGACCGCGCCCGCCAGGTCACGCGTCCCGGCCAAGCGGGACAACCGGTCGGCGAGGTCATCGGGCGAAAAGCCGCTGAGCAGGTCCAAAGCCCGGGAACTGCTGTTGTCGTACTGCGTGATGTACCGGTGGTTGTCGGCATGCGCCCCGCGCCGCGAGGCGGACACGGCCAGCGTGGTGAGCAGACGGGCGATCACCAGCTCGCCCAGCACGGCCACCTCGGCCGGAGACAAGGCCCGATGCCCGTGGTAGCCACGCAGCACGGCTTCGGTCAGCGGCCAGAGCAGATCCGAAGAACTGCGGCGCAGCACGGAGGTCAGCGTCACGGCTAGGTCGGCGACCGCGGCCGTGTGGTGCATGTCGCCGAAGTCGATCACGCCCGTGACGGTGCCGTTGTCGGCGAGCACGTTGGTCAGGGTGACGTCGCCGTGTTGCACACCCGAGGGCAGCGACGCCGTGGCTTTCAACGCCGGCACGGCGCGGTCGACGACTGAACCCATGCCGATGCCGGCCGCGGCCACCACGGACGGCATCCGCCGGATGTCCCACATCAGCGACCGCCCCGCCGCCGAATGGAAGAACCCTTGCAGCGCAACGGAGACCCGCCCGGCAATGGCCCCGATCTGCACGGCGAGCGAGGGATCGAGCGGCCCTCCCTCCACCGGAGAACCGGGCAGCAGCGTGATCAACCGGGTCAGGCATTCCCGGTCGCTGGAGTCGCGGACGACCGCCACCGGCACGCCGACGATCTCCGGCACCGGCAGCCCCGGATCGGCGGCGCGAATGTGCTGCAAGGCCTGGGTCTCCATGTCCACGACCTCCACCGACTCGGCCGGGTTGGAGATCTTGAGCACGAAGCGGCCGTCGACCAGCACATTGAGGTCCCGCTCGCTGTCCAGCGGCGCGAGCTCCGCCGCCGTCAGGGACCAGTGCTCCCGCAGCACGGAACGCAGGCCGTCGACGGAGAACCTGGGTGCCGGCTCGGCGAAGATCCCGGTGGTCATGCGGGGATCCTCTCAGTCAAGGTCGCCTCGCGGTATTGAAGGTCGCGGTGCCGCCCTCGGCGGTAAGTGCGATCATGAAGCCATGAGCGCGGGGGAATGGCACAGCACCGAAGACGTCCTCGAGTTTCTGGCCCACGCGGGCGATTTCCTGCGATCGCGGCCGGCAATGCACAACACGCCGCTGACGTCGGTGGAGAAGCTCCGGCTCAGCGGCCGGCCCGGCCGCCTGGGCTGGCTGGTGGAGGACGGTGAGGTCCGAGCCGCCTACCTCCACGGACCCGCGACGCACCGCGTGAACCTCACCCCGCTCACGCCCGACCAGGCCGGCAGCGTCGCCGACCACTTGGCCGGCCGCGAGGTCGTCGCCGTGACCGCGGACCACGACACCTCGACGGCGTTCGCCGAGGCCTGGCAACGGAAAACCGGCGCGGCGGCGGAGCCGACCGTGCGGATTCGGCTGTACCGGCTCGGCACGCTCACCCCGCCCGATCCGTTCCCCGAAGGGCGCGGCCGGGTCCTGCAACCAACCGACCACGAGGATCTCGTGCGCTGGTGCGGCGAGTTCCTCGACGCCGTAGGGGAAGCCCCGGCCCCCACCTGGGCGGAATCCCGCTTCGCCGACAAGACCTTCACTTTCTGGGAGACCCCGGACGGCACGCCGGTCTCCATCGCCGGCAACACCCCGATGGTCGCCGGCATGGTCCGGGTCGACCCCGTCTACACGCCGGCCCACCTGCGCGGTCGCGGCTACGCGGCCGCCGCCACGGTCGAGGTGAGCCGGGCCGCGCTGGCCGCCGGGGCGACAGACGTTGTCCTGTACGCGAATCCGTTCAACCCCACCAGCAATGCCCTCTACCAGCGGCTCGGCTACGTGCCGATCAGCGAGTTCACGGTGTACGCCTTCACTGCCCCGGAAACGCGTGCCACGGCGTGACCTCGTCGATGTAGACGACGGCGTCGTAGGACGCTTCGATGGGCTGGGCCGCGCCGCCGTTGATGACGTGCGTGAAGGAAATCGGCGTGCTGCGCAGATCGGTGAGGTGCAGCGGAAGACCGAAGGTGGAGAGCACGCCGTCGAGGGTGTGGGGTTCGAACGGCCCCACCTTCTCGGTGAACTGCTCGACGTGGCCGGGCGGGCCGTCCAGCAGCGGGCGGTGCAGCTGAAGGGTTCCGCCGCCGAAGGCGGAGCCGATGACCACGAGTTCGGGGCCGAGGGCGGCGGCGAGGTTCTGCCCGAGCGTGGTCAGTTTGTCGTTGATGACCGGCGGCGCCCACAGCGGACTGCGCTGGATGTGGCCGTTGTGCGCGGTGACGACGATGCGGTCCTCGCGGCGCAGGATCCACTCGACCGTCTCGGCCATGGCGAGGTCGCGGACGTTGGCGCCGGGATAGGTGCGGGTCGCGCCTTCGGACATGGCCGCCATGAAGGCGTCCGTGTGGCGGGCCATGGTCGCGCAGTGCAGCGCCTTCTGGACCCGGTCCGGCGAGGCTTGGGCGGCGTAGTCGACGCGCATGGCGTGCAGGCGCTCGGCGAAGGACCCGACGCGGGCGGTGATCTCGTGCCGGAGCCCCGTGGCCAAGGCCATGTAGGCCTGGAGGGCCGGCGCGACCCAGGCGTGGCCGGTGCGGTCGACGGGCAGGTAGTCGAACAGGGGGAGCAGCGTGGATCGGACCACCTTGGCGTAGCTGGGATCCACCTCGTCGAGCAGCGGCAGGCAGGCCTCGATGGCCGGCACGGTATTGCCGCTGGAGCCGGAGATGTCCATGCCGTAGAAGCGAATCCCGTTGGCCCGCATCCAGCGCAGGTGATCGCGCATCTCGGCGCAGCGGCCG
>NZ_KK037166.1:242589-254589 GCF_000568255.1 Kutzneria sp. 744 | reverse complement strand
CAGGGCGTCGGCGAGTAGCCGGCTGATCACGTCGACGCGGTCGAGGGTCGTGATTTTGAAGGCCCGCACGGTCTCCGGGGAGACGTTGCGCTCCAGGTTGAGCGGGGCATGGGCCAGTAGGTCGCAGAGCAAGGGTCGGGACGACAGCGTCTCGGTGATGACGGCGGAGACGCCGGCCGGCGTGGGCGTGGCGTCAGGCAGGGCGGCGCGGAGGGCCTCGGTCCATTCCTGCCAGCCCTCGGCCGTCAGCTGGAGGTAGATCTCCTCGCGGGTCTCGAAGTACCGCAGTAGGGCGGACTTGTGCATGCCGACCTCGGCGGCGATGTCACCGAGGTTCACGCCTCGCACGCCGTCGCGCAGCGCCAGGGCCCGTGCCGCCGCCAGGATCGCCTCGCGCCGCTGCTCCTTGTGCTCGGGGCGCCGCGCCCGCTGGAACTCCGGTGTGACCACGTCGACAGGTTAACGCAACAAGGTTGCCTTGTTAAGAGAACGCTGGCGCGTTAACGTGATAGGAGAACGGCGTTGCATTAACGTCCGGACGGTGTCGGAGAGGTGGAGTCATGGGCAAGGTGTGGCTGGTCACGGGTGGTTCGCGCGGTCTGGGACGCGCGATCGTGGAGGAGGCCCTCGCCGCCGGCAACAAGGTGATGGCGACGGCCCGCATCATCGACAGCCTCAAGGATCTGGAGGAGCGCTACGGCGACGACATCCTGCGGTTCGCCCTCGACGTGACCGACTACGGCCAGGCCGAGGCAGCCGTCGCGGCCGCGGTGGAGCGGTTCGGGTGGCTGGACGTGGTGGTGAACAACGCCGGCTACGCCAACATGGCCTCCGTCGAGGAGGTCGACATGACCGACTTCCGTGAGCAGGTCGAGGCCGTCTTCTTCGGCACCGTCCACGTCACCAAGGCCGCGCTGCCGTTGTTCCTGGGGCAGGGTTCCGGGCACTTCATCCAGGTCACGTCCATCGGCGGCCGCGGCACCTCGCCGGCGCTCTCTGCCTACCAGAGCGCCAAGTTCGCCACCGAGGGCTTCTCGGGCGTGCTCAACGACGAAGTCGGGCACCTTGGCATCAAGATCACCATCGCCGAGCCCGGCCTCATGCGCACCGACTGGTCCGGCCCCTCGATGATCATGCGGCCCTATCACGAGCGCTACGAGCCGGTCTTCGCCCCGCTGGTCCGGCACCTCCAGGGCAGCCGTGGCGAGGAGCCCATCGATCCGGCCAGGGTCGGCCGGGTGCTGCTGGACGTCGTCGAGATGGACGAGCCGCCCCTGCACCTGGTGCTGGGCAGGGACGCCGTCGACCGGATCCGGGTCGGGATGGCCCGTCAGGCGGCCGAGGACGAGCGCTGGGCCGACCTCGGCCGGTCGGTCGACTTCGCCTGAGCTAGCTGCTGGTCAGCACGGTCTGGCGGGCCAGGGTGACCTGGATCGGGCCGCGGTGGCAGTCGGGGCAGAGGGTCTCCGCTCGCGGTCTGGTCGCTCTCGCACGGCAGGCCGCCGCGGGAGTAGAAAGAGCGGATGTTGCCCTCGGAGTCGGTGATGAGCACGGCCTGGTAGCTGTCCGTGGTGGTGGAACCGCAGCGGATGCACGGAATCGGTACTGCTCGACGACACGCTCGGAGAACATCCGCCCCATCCCTTCAGCTCGGGAACTGCCGCCCGTAACAATTGTACGCTGCAACAGTTTCTGTGGACATGGGTTGTTGGCCAGACGGGTCGTCCATCCCATGGTGGGACGACGCCGCGGGCCTGACCCGGGGTCCACAGTGGACCCGCCGCCATTGTGGCCCACGGCGTCGTGACGAACCGGTATCATCCCGGCGTGAGCAGCGAGTTCGACGACCAGGACGACATCGCCGACGACCTCGGGGACGAGCTGGCGTCGGAGCAGGACGACGGTCCCCGCGCGCTGCCCCGGGGGATTCGGCCGCTGCTGGTGCTGGGCAAGATCCGCCAGATCATCGAGGTGTTCGCGCCGGACCGGCCCGAGCTGACGTTCCTGGAGATCCGCAAGGCCACCGGGCTGCCGGCCAGCACGTGCCAGCGGCTGGTGGCCAACATGGTGGCGGAGCAGTTCCTGGACCGGCACGGCGACCGCTACCGGATCGGCCTGCGGTTCGGCTACTGGGCCTCCCCGGCCGGCGCCGGCATGGACGTCAGCGAGGTGGTGCGCCCGGCCCTGGAGTGGCTGCGGGACGCCACCGGCGAGACCTCGTGCCTGTACCGGCGGGAGGGCGACGTCCGCGTCTGCGTGGCGATGGCCGAGACCTATCACGCCATTCGCCGTGAGATGTACGTCGGCAAGCTCATGCCGCTGCACGCCGGCTCGGCCAGCCGCGTCCTCCTGGCCTGGGACGAGTCCAAAGTGGACGAAGTCCTGGACCGCCCGCTGGAGCGGTTCACCTCCACCACCGTCACCGACGCCGCCCTCCTGCGTGCCCTCCTCGCCCAGACCCGCCAGCAGGGCTACGCCTCGACCTTCGAGGAACGCGACCCCGGCGCCGCCTCCGTCTCCGCCCCGGTCTTCGGCCCCGGCCGCTTGCTGGTCGGCGCCCTGGGCATCAGCGGCCCCACCATGCGGATCTCCACCCAGCAGAGCGCCGAGTGGGCCCCCTTGGTCGTCCGCGCCGCCCAGCAGGCCACCCAACTCCTCGGCGGTCAGTAGGTGCTGAGCTCGGTGGTCACATGGTCGAGCCTCACCGCGTACTCCCGAGCGCCCACGGATGGCTGCCCGGCGACCGGGTGGCGCCCTCGGCGGCACGGCTGCGTGACGGCTCGCCCAAGGCCGAGACAAGGGCCGAACCGCGAGCCACGAGCCGTTGGAAGGTCGACGGCGCGAGCCATCTGGGCCGCAGCGCGTAGAGGATGTCCTCCATGGCGGTATTGCCGCTCGCCCCTGGCGCGAAGGGACAGCCGCCGAGCCCGCCGAGCGAGGCGTCGACGGCGACCGCACCGGCGTTGATGGCGGCAAAGGTGTTGGCCACGCCCAAACCCCAGGTGTCGTGGCCGTGGAACCACACCTCGCCGCCCACCGCGGCGGTGAGGCTGGAGACCTGCGCCGGCACGGCCTGCCCGATGGTGTCGCACAGCACCACGCTGTCCACGCCGGCCGCCCGGGCATCCGCCACCACGGCCAGCACGGCATCCTCGGGCGTCTGCCCCTCGAACGGACACGTGAACGCCGTGGCCAGCGCCAGCTGCACCGGAACGCCGAGCGTGACGGCCTCGGCCAGGCCGTCGAGGCTCTGCTCGACGTCGCAGCCGACGTTGGCCTTGTTGTGCGAAGGCGAAACGGACAGCACGTACTGAATCTGACGCACACCGGCCTCGACCGCCAGCCGAGCACCCTTCGCGTTCGGCACGAGAACCCAGCAGCGATCCAGCTCGGAAGCATCAAGCGCCGCAACGACGTCCAGGGTGTCGGCCATCGCCGGCACGCGCCGGACAACGGCCCCGATCTCCAGCGTGGGCAACCCGCAGGACAGGAGGAAGCGCGCGAGGGAGATCTTCTCCGCGGTGGGCAACACAGCGGACACCAGCTGCAACCCGTCCCGCAGCGTCACATCCCGCACCACGACGTCGTTCACAGCACCTCCTCGGCGTAGAGACCGTCGATCTGGTCGTCGGTGAAATCCAACAGCCCGGCCAGCACTTCACGGGTGTGGGCCCCGAGATCCGGCCCCAGGGAACGGACCTGGGTCGTCCGGTCGTCGATCCTCGGCACCACACCCGGAAATCCGACAGGGGAGGGCAGCCCGGGCACGTCGAACTGCTGCACCATGCCCCGGGCCAGGTACTGGGGATCGCGGGCGATGTCGGCGGCCTGGTAGATCCGTCCGGCCGGCACGCCGGCCTTCTCCAACGCGCACAGCACGAACGAGATGTCATGCCGCCGGGTCCACTGCCCGATGGCGAAATCGATCTCGTCCCGGCGAGCCCAGCGGCCGTCATTGGTGGCCAGCAAGGGATCCGACGCCAGATCCGGGCGCTCGATCACGTCCATGAACCGCCGGAAGATCGAGTCCCCGTTGCCGGCGATGATCACCGTGCCGTCGGCGCAGGCGTAGGCGTTGCTCGGGGCGACGCCCTCCATTCGCCCGCCGAGCCGTTCCCGCTGCACGCCGTACGCCTCGAAATCCGGCAGCAGCGACTCGGTCAGGCTGAACACGGCCTCGTGCAACGCGACGTCCACGGCCCCGCCTTCCCGGCGTAGCAGGCACATCAGCGCCCCGATCACGGCGTACAGACCGGCGACGGAGTCGGCGAGGCTGACGCCCGTCCGCGCCGGCAGCCGATCGGGCTCCCCGGTCAGCTCCCGCAGCCCGCCGACGGCCTCGGCGATCGCGCCGAAGCCCGGACGGTCGCGGTAGGGGCCGTTCTGTCCGTAGGCGGAGATCCGCACCAGCACGATGTCCGGCCGCACGACCCGCAGGTCGTCCGGCCCGAGCCCCCAGCGCTCCAGCGTGCCGGGCCGGAAGTTCTCCAGCACGACGTCGCAGTGCGAGGCCAGCTCCAGGGCGATCTTGCGGCCGGCGTCGCTGCGCAGGTCGAGCGTCACGGACCGCTTGCCGCGGTTGATGGTCCGGTACAGCAGCGAGGTGTCGCCCTCGACCAGACGCCAGCGCCGCAGCTCGTCGCCGCCGGCCGGCCGCTCCACCTTGATCACGTCATCCAACTTCTATTTCCGCCGTTAGGGACCTGGATACTTGGTACGGAAGTCGGCCAGCAGCCGGCCGGCCGTCGGCGCCGCGATGTAGTTGCCCAGCTCCAGCACCCGGATCCCGCTCATCGGCCGATCGCCCACGACTACCTCCTCAACCACAATGCGGTGCACTCACCACGATGAAGCTACTCCGGTGTCGCCGGCCGTCCAGTGTCTCCTCGGTCACGCCTGGCCCGATCCCGGTTGCCTGCCTCCGCCTTCGCGCCCTGCCCCTGCCCTGCCGCCGGCTTCTCCCTCACCTCTTCCCCGTTTATCTGCCACATGTGGCGTCTGGAGTCGACTGTGGCGCACATGTGGCGGCGGGGGTGGCGACGATGGGAGCGCGGGCGGGGGGTCCAGGGGGTGGGACCGCACTTGTTGTCGTATGTGAAGAGGTTTACCGTGCTCCATCACTGGGTGGCCAAGTAATCACATCGTGGTGGTTGGAGGCGTGGATTCGATGCTCGACGAACGTTCGACCCGGTCACGGGTGGCCCAGCGGCTGGACGAGTTGCCGGTCACCCGGACACACCTGAGAGTGGTTCTCGCGGTCGGTCTCGGCCTGTTCTTCGACATGTACGAGGTATTCCTCGCCGGCACCGTGAGCACGGCCCTGACCTCGAAGTTCGGCCTGTCCGGCACCGGACTGGCGCTGGTGCTGGCCTCGGCCTTCCTGGGCATGTTCGTCGGCGCGTTCTTCGTGTCGCGGCTGGCCGACCGCCTCGGCCGCCGCCGGCTGTTCCTGTTCTCCCTGCTCTGGTACTCGCTGTTCTCCCTGCTCGGCGCCTTCAGCCCGAACGCGGCGACGGTCGTGGCCTGCCGCTTCCTGGCCGGCGTCGGCGTGGGCGCCGAATACCCCGTCTCCGACGCGTACCTCAGCGACGTGTTGCCCGCAGGCTCCCGCGGCCGCCTCGCGGCATGGGCGTACACCTGTTCCTTCCTGGCCGTGCCGGTGCTGGGCTTCCTCAGCCTCGGCCTGGCCACGCAGTCGCCGCTGGGCATCGACGGCTGGCGCTGGCTGCTGGCCATCGGCGCCGTCGGCGCGATCGGCGTGCTGGTGCTGCGGCGCCGTCTGCCGGAGTCGCCGCGCTGGCTGGAGTCGGTCGGCCGCCACGACGAGGCGGAGCGCGCCCTCGAGGAGTTCGCCCAGGCCAAGCCGCTGCGCCGGCAGCCGAGCCCGTCCCCGTTCACGGCGACGACGCCGTCCGGGGAGGCCAAGAAGCCGCTGACCACCGCCGCGCTGGCCAAGCAGCCCTACCGCGGCCGGATGCTCATGCTCGGCGCGTTCCACCTGTTGCAGACCTTCGGCTACTACGGCTTCGGCACGCTGGCCGTGCTGGTGCTGGCCTCGCGCGGCTTCACCGTGCAGCATTCCCTGCTCTACACGGCGTTGTCGTTCCTCGGCTACCCGATCGGCTCGCTGCTGTCGGTGCCGCTGATCCACCGAATCGAACGCAAGTTCCTGGTGATCGGCTCGGTGATCGGGATGGCCGTGGTCGGCATCCTGTTCGCCACGGCCGGCTCGCCCGCATTGATCGTCATCGCGGGCTTCGCGTTCACGGCCATCAGCAACATCTTCTCCAACGCCTACCACATCTATCAGGCTGAAATCTTCCCCACGGAGCTGCGCGCCTCGGCCACCGGCTGGACCTACTCGCTGTCCCGCCTGGCCACCGGCGCGATGCCGTTCCTGCTGCTGCCGCTGCTGAACACCGGGGGTTCGACCGTCGTGTTCACGGTCGTGGCCGCGGCGCTGGTGCTCGTGGCGGTGGACGTCGCGGTGCTCGGCCCCCGCACCTCGGGCCGGTCGGTGGAAGCGATCAATCCTCGCTGAGGTGTGGTAAACGGACAGGGTGCAGATCCGGGTGCTGGGCACGGTCGAAGCCCAGGTTGGCGACGAGCTCGTGGCGCTCGGACCACGGCAGCGGCGGCTGGTGTTCGGCGTCCTGGCCTGGGAGGCCAACCGGCTGATCCCGATCGACCGGCTGGTCGGCCTGGTCTGGCCCGAGTCCCCGCCCCGCTCGGCCTCGCACGCCGTCCGGGTCGCGGTCTCCGACCTGCGGTCCCGGCTACCGGTGGAGATCGAGACGCACGGAACCGGCTATCTCCTGCGCTGCGACCCGATGCGCATCGACGTGCACCGGTTCCTGGCCCTGATCGCTCAGGCCCGGAAGACGGCCGACGACCGGGCACGGCTGGAGGTGTTGGACGAGGCGCTGGGCCTGTGGCGGGGTCCGGTCATGGCCGACGTGGCCTCGGACCGGACGCGGGACATGCTCGCTTCCGGCGTCGAGGAGACGCGGCTGGTCGCCGTCGAGGATCGGGTGGACGCCCTGCTCGGGCTGGGCGGGCACCGGGACGTCGTCGAGGAGCTGCTCGGCCTCGTCGACGCCCACCCGACCCGGGAACGGCTGGTGGGGCAGCTGATGCTGGCGCTGTACCGAGGCGGTCGGGCGGGGTCGGCGCTGGACGTCTTCCACCGCACCAGGGCCTATCTGGCCGAGGAGTTGGGCATCGATCCCGGCGCCGAGCTGCGGCGGCTGGAGCTGGCCATCCTGCGTAACGACGAGGAGCTGGAGCACCGCCTCGTCGAGCCGGACGCCCCGACGCTGGTCGGCCGCCGGCCGGAGTTGGCCCTGCTGGCCGAGTGGCGGGCCAAGGCGTTGTCGGGCCGACCGACGGTGGTGCTGTTGGAAGGCGCCGCCGGCATCGGCAAAAGCTCGCTCCTGGACGAGTTCGGGCGTGGCATCAGGGTGTTGCGGGGTCAGGGCGTGGCCGAGGAGGGTGCGCCGGCGTACTGGCCGTGGCGGCAGATCTTCCGGCAGTGGCTGGCCGAGACCGATCCGACCGTGGCCGCCGAGGTGTTGGGCGACTCCGGCGACCGGATCGCCCGCATCGTGCCGGAGATCCGGCGGTCGGACGTCACCGGTGAGCCGACCGCCGAGGAGCGGTTCGCGCTCTTCGACGAGGTGACGGCGCTGGTCACCAGGATCGCCGCCGGCGGGCTGGTGATCGTCGTCGACGACCTGCACTGGGCCGATCCGGCCTCGTTGCTGCTGTTCAGCCACCTCGCCCGTGGTGTCGTCGGCGCCCCGCTGATGCTGGTCGGCGCCTTTCGCCCGTACGAGCTGCGGCAGACGCCGCGCGGCGGCGAGACGCTGGCGGAGATCACCCGGCTCCCCGGGGCCAGCAGGCTGGAGCTCTCGGGGCTGTCGGTGGACGAGGTCGCCCAGCAGCTGACCACCGAGCTCGGGCGGCCGTGTGATCCGCACGAGGTGGCCACGGTGGCCCACCGCACCGGCGGAAACCCTTTGTTCGTCCGGGAAATCGGACGGCTGCGGCGCACGGACCCGAAGGCCCCGATCACCGAGGTGCCCACCGGCGCCCGGGACGCGATCCGGCAGTACCTGAGCGTCCTGTCGCCGTCCTGCCGCGCGCTGCTGAGCGCGGCTTCCGTGCTGTCGGTGGAGATCGACCCCGTCTCCCTGGCCGCCGTCTCCGGATCGTCCATCGAGGACGCCTTGGACGCCTTGGCCGAAGCCGTTGCCGCGTCAGTGGTGTTGCCGGGCTTCCGCTTCGCGCACGACCTCGTGCGGGACAGCCTGATGCTCGATCTCACCCCCGTCGACCGGGCCCGGATCCATCTCCGTGCGGCCGAGCACTTCGACGGCCTGGCCCAGATCGCGCATCACCGCCTGGCGGCGCTGCCGCTGGGCGACCCCGAGGCGGCCGCGCTGGCCGCTTCCCGTGCCGCCGAGCAGGCGTTGAGCCAGTTCGCGTACGAGGAGGCCGCGCGGCTGTTCGACCAGGCGCTGGCGGCGCTCGGCCGGCCGGACGGCGACCTGTTGATCGGCAAGGCCACTGCCCAGTACCTGTCGAACGCCATCGAGCTGGCTCAACGGACCAGTGAGCAGGCGGCCGAGCTGGCGCGGCGCACCGGCGATCCGATCGGACTCGCGCGGGCCGCGCTCGTGATGCCGGAACAGGCCGACCCCCTGTGGTTGCCCACGATCAAGCCGTGGTGCGAGCAGGCGCTGGCCGAGCTCCCGGCCGAGGACAGCGTGCTGCGGTCGAGACTGCTGGCGATGCGCGCGGTCATCGAGGTCACGGACTACGCCGCCGATGAGGCCATGCGCACCAGCAGTGCCGCGCTGGCCATGGCCGAACGGCTCGACGACCCCGCCACCCTGATCGAAGCCCTGCGGGCGCACAAGCACGCCCCACTCTGGTCCGACGGCGCCGTCGTACGGCTCGAACTCGGCATCCGGGCCGTGGCGCTGAGCGCCCGGGCCGGTGACGCGGCGGCGTGCTGGGGGCACCTGTGGCGGTACGACGCGTTCATGCAGCTCGGCCGCGTGCACGAGGCCGAAGGCGAGCTCGATTTTGTGCGAGCGAGTGGCCACGCGGCTCAACTGGCAGCTGGTGCGCTGGCACCTGAGCCTCGGCCGGGCCGCGATCGCCCACGGACGGGGCCGGTTCGCCGAGGCCAACGCCCTGCTCGACCGGGCGAGCCGGCTGGCCGAGCGCGGCAACAACCCACACGCCCATGCCGGCACCGAGATCACCCGGGCCTACTACACCGCCTCCATCAGCGCCGAGGTCGGCGACGCCGTGGCCGCCATCACCCGCGGCTTCGGCTCGTCGCTGATGGCCCGGTTCACGCTTGCCAACCTCTATGGCCTGATCGGCGACCTCGACCGGGCGCGGGAGCAGTTCGACACCTGGCCGCCGATCGCCGAGGCCCAGGTGCAGGAGTGGTACCGGCTCTCCGTCTACGGCTCCTACGCCCAGGTGGGCGCCGCCCTCGGCGACACAACGGCCTGCGCCGGCGCGTACGAGCGCCTGCTGCCGTATGCCGCGCTGCATATGACCACCGGCTCCAACGCCGTGATCACCGGCGGGTCCGTGCACCTCTACCTCGGCCTCGCCGCCGCTTGCTGCGGCTGGACGTCCGTTGCCGTCGACCACTTCCGTGCCGCCAACGCTTCCAACGCCGCGGCCGGCCTCGCGCCGCGTGTCGCCGGGGGGCACTACCAGCTCGCCCTGTTGCTCCCTCGGGCCGAGGCGTTGCCCCATGCTCGCGAGGCCAACGCCATCGCCGCGCGCCTCGGCATGCCCCGCCTGGCCGCCCTTGCCCAGGAGCCACTCCAATGACCGACTTGCTCGACGTTGCCTCCGCCGTTCTGCCCGGTCAGTCCCTCCACGGCGCTTTTGTGGCCCAGGGCGGCTCGCACGGTGCCGTGGTGATTCCCGACGTGGCCGTCGTGCGCATCGCCCGCAAGCCGACCGCCGTCGCGCTGCTGCCTCGGCGTACGGAGTTGTTGCGGCGTTTGAACTCCATGGACCTGCCGTTCGCCGTGCCCGTTCCGCTGACCGAAGTAGCCGAAGTGGACGGCCACACCGCCGTCGCCCTGTCCTGGCTTCCCGGTTCCGGGCTTCCGCGCGGCACGGCCGTCGACCCCGCCCAGCTCGTTCGCCTGCTCGATGCCTTGCGCGGCATCGACTTGACCCTCTTGGACGGCCTCCTCGGCGAGCCCCACGAGTACGCCGGCGGCGCCCGCTGGCCGTCGCTCATGCTGGACGAGGTCGTCCCTCGCCTGCCCTCAGACGTCCGCTCCGACGGCCGTCGCCGCATCGAGGACGCTCTCGCCCTCCCGGCGGTGGCCCCTTCGTTGGTGCACAACGACCTTGCCGGCGACAACATGCACTGGTCCGCCGATCACCGCCTGGTCGGCGTGCTCGACTGGGACCTCGCCCAGCCCTTCGACCCGGCCATCGACGCCGCCTGCCTCGCCTGGTACGGCTGGGAAACCGTCGCCTCGGCAGTCCCCGCCGACACCCTGCGCCGGGCCCACACCTGGTACCGCACCTTCGGCCTCGAACAGGTCGCCTTCGCCGTCCTCAACGGCGAGCCCGAGGATTCCGTCGCCCAGCGCTGCGCCACCGCCGCCGCATGGCTCCGCCGCACCGCGAAATTCCCTTCGCCCTCCTGACGCCCACCCGCTACGGTTCCGCCGAACCCAGGGAGGCAGTCATGGACCGCTACGAGTTCGAGGTGCCGTTTTGAGCCGACCAGCAAGCGCCGCCGGGGGTTCCCTCTAGCGAGGCCCGGGTCAAACGCGGCTCCCGCGTCGTCGGCGAGGACACCGAGCTGATCGAGAAGCTCGGTGGCAACGACCCCTGCCCCTGTGGCTCCGGGCGCCGCTTTCAAGCGCTGCTGCCGCCCCCACGGCCGCTTCGACGACACCCTCGGCCACTACTACATCCGCGACTGACGCCCCACCCACCCCGCCCGCCCGATCCACCCGGCCCGCCCGATGCCACATGTGGAGCGCATGTGGCGCTGGGAGTCGAATGTGGCGCACATGTGGTAGTCGAAGGTTGGCACCGGGGCCGTCGGCGTTGCGTGGCGACTTCCACCCGCCCGTCGCCGGTCGCTCGGCCGGCACCTCTTGCCCTCCCGCTGCCCTGCCCGTGGCTCTACCAGGGGAGGGGGCCGTTGGCGTCGAAGTAGCCGCCGGTGGGGCCGTCGGGGACGAGGAGGAAAAAGGCCGATGATGACGCGGGCGCCGTCCTCGACGGACTGGGTGCCGGTGTTGTGGTTGAGGTCGGTCATGGGAAACCGGGCTCGACGGAGTTGATGCGCATGGACGGGAAGGCCTTGGCGTACTGGATGGTGTCATGTTGAGGGCGGCCTTTGAGGTCGGGTAGGCGACGCCGGGGTAGCCGTAGGCCTGGAAGTCGGGGGAGCTGACGTGGGTCAGGGACGCCAGCCCGCTGCTGACGTTGACCACGACGGGAGAGGCGGACCGCTGCAGCAGGGGGAGGAAGGCGTGCAGCACCCGGACGGGGCCGACGACGTTGGTGTCCAGGGTGGTCCGCATGACCTCGCCGGTGTGGTCGCCGGTGGCCAGCACGCCGTCCGGACCCATCTCGACCTGGACGCCGGCGTTGTTGACCAGCACGTCCAGGCCGCCGCCCGCGGCGACGGCGTCGGCCGCGGCGGCTACGGAGGCGTCGTCGGTGACGTCGAGCTGCACGAACACGGCCCCGACCTCGGCGGCGGCCCGGCGGCCACGGTCGGCGTCCCGGCTGCCGAGCCAGACCTTGTGGCCGGCTGCGGCGAGCTGGCGGGCGGTCTCAAGCCCGAGACCCTTGTTCGCTCCGGTGATCAGGATTGCCGTCATGATCGCCCACCGTAGGCCCTGGAGTGCGGTCCAGGTCAACGGCGCGACGCCGGTAGTCGCGGTCGAGCCACAGCTGCGCGCCCAGCAGCGGCAGGGTCCAGCCGAG
>NZ_KK037166.1:232841-242489 GCF_000568255.1 Kutzneria sp. 744 | reverse complement strand
GAAGCTGCGGATCATCCACCGCCGGTGGGCGGCGAAGTCTTGCGGCGCGCGGCGAACAATCCGGCCAGGGACGTCGCGATCCACAGCGTGGCCAGCACGGTGCTGCTGGCCCGGGCGACCGGCCCGTACGGCGTGTTGGTGGCGAGGTAGAGCGCCATGATCCCGGCGACGATGCACAGTCCGACGTAGACGCGCCCGGCGATGCGGTGCACGCGTGGGTGACGGGCGCGCAGCCACGGCCACACCTGGAGGCAGCCGGCCAGCAGGGCGCTGCAGCCGAGGATGACGTGCGCGGTGAGGACCGGGAAATAGGCCGCCAGCTGCGGCTCGGGCTGGATGCGCGACTGCGTAGGGTCACCGGTGAAGTAGGGCGGGATCTCGAAGGCTACGAAGGCGACAGCCAAGATCATCAGGACAAACGGCCATCGGCGACCGCGAGCGTATGCCATACGCGGAGCGTAGCAAGTACGCTTCGTTACGATGTCGCCCGTGGATCAGTTGCCGCGCACGCTGCGTGTGCTGTGGGACCTGGAGCCGAAGCCGACCAGGTCGACCGGCCCGGCCCTCAGTCGGGAGCGGATCGTGCGCGCCGCCATCGAGCTCGTCGACGAACAGGGCATGGACGCGCTGTCCATGGCCCGGCTCGCCGAGCGGCTCGGCTGCGCCACGATGTCCCTCTACCGGCACGTGGCCAGCAAGGACGAGCTCCAGGCTGTGATGCTGGACGCCGGCCTGGCGGAGCCGCCGCGACAGGACGACCCGAACGACAATTGGCGAGCCGGCCTGGAGACATGGGCGCGCACGCTGCTCGCGGTGTACCTGCGGCATCCCTGGATGCCTCGCATGGAGATCACCGGCCCGCCGCTCTCACCGGGCCAGCTCGGCTGGCTGGAGGCCGGCCTGGTCCTGCTGCACGACACGGCGTTGCAGCCGATCGAGCGCATGTCGGTGATGCTGCTGGTGGCGGGCTACGTGCGCACCGAGGCCACGATGGCCATCGTCGGCGACGAGGTGCGCCGCGACGTCGGTCCGGACAGCGCGCGGGAGACGGTCGAGCAGGTGGCGAAGCTGATCGACCCGCAGCGGTTCCCGGCCCTGTCCGAGATCGTCGAGTCGGGCGCGTTCACGTCGGCGCCGTTCGACTTCGACCACTTCACCTACGGCCTGCGACTGATCCTGGACGCCATCGCCGTGCGGGCGAATCATCAGATGACTGGCCCCTAGGAGACCGTAAATCGCCGGTTGTAACCGATGTAAACGTTCTTGACATCGGATGTCTAGCTCCCTAGCGTGGTGACGCCGCCGCTCGTGACCCTGCACTGCGACTTGGCGAAAGGCGCTGGTCATGAGGCACTTACGGCTGGCTTTGGGCTTGGCTGCGGCGGTTGTGACGACCGCGAGCCTGGCCGTGCCGGCAACCGCCGCACCCGACACCGCTTTCTACGCCGCCCCCGGCGGCTTCGGCAGAACCTGCGTGAAATACCAGCCCTGCACCCTGGAGACGGCCCTCGACCGCCTGCACAGCGGCTCCGTCCTCTACCTGCGCGGCGGCACCTACCGCCTGTCCCGGACCATCGAGCTGAACCAGAGCAACGTCTCCATCCGGGCCTACCCCGGCGAGACGCCCGTCCTGACCGGCGCCAAGCGGATCACCGGCTTCACCCTGTCCGATCCGGCCAAGAACATCTACGTCGCCCGGGTGCCGCGCGGCACCGACACGCGGCAGCTGTTCGTCGACGGCACGCGGGCGGAGCGGGCCCGCACCGCCCTGAACTCGGCGACCTTCACCGCGACGGCGACCGGCTTCACCACCCCGGATCCGTCCTTGGCCAAGGTGACCAACCAGGGCGATGTGGAGGTGGTGCAGGAGAACAAGTGGAAGCACATGCGCTGCCCGCTCTCCTCGATCACCGCCTCGGGAACCGGGTCCGCGCTGACCGTGCAGCCGGACTGCTGGCAGGACAACAACGTCTCCGTGATCAACAGCCAGTTCCCGTTCAACGGCAACGGGTTGCCCAAGCTGGACGGCGTCAGCTGGCTGGAGAACGCCTACCAGTTCCTGACCGAGCCGGGCCAGTGGTACCTCGACCGCGGCGCCGGCAAGCTCTACTACATGCCGTTGCCCGGGCAGAACATCGCCAAGGCCGACGTCGAACTTCCCTTGCTGGACACGCTGGTCGAAGCCAGCGGCACGCCCGGCCACATCGCCCCGGTCGACGACTCCGCCGGCACGTACTCCGGCGCGTGGACCAGCTCGACCGGCCGGCAGCTCGGCGACTTCCAGGACGGCGTGCACGCCACCCAAGCCGCCGGCGCCTCGGTCAGCTACACCTTCACCGGCGCGGGGCTCGACGTTCTCGGCGAGACCACGGCCGACGGCGGCGCGTTCGCCGTCACCGTGGACGGAAAGCGTGACCCCGCAGCACATTCCTCGCACGGGGACGTCCGCCTGGCCCAGCAGGTGCTCTACTCGGCGCGGAATCTCCGGCCCGGACGCCACACCGTCACCCTGACCAACGCCGGGCCGAACCTCCTGGTTGACGCGTTCGCCGTTACGCCGCAAGCGGTCCGCCCGGTGCATGACGTGTCCGTATCCGGGCTGACCTTCACCGGCACCACCTGGACGCTGCCCTCACACGTCGGCTACATCGACAACCGGGCCGGCGTCCAGTGGGCGGTCAAGGCCCCGCACGCGCCTCTTCGCCCGCCGGCCGCGCTGGAATTCCACCGTGGCAAGAACATCAGCGTCGCCGGCAACACCTTCACCCACCTCGGCGACGTCGGCGTCGCCTTCACCGACGGCACCCAGGACTCGTCCATCACCCGCAACCTCATCACCGACACCAGCGCCGGGGGAGTGGCCGTCGGCGAGGTCGACGACTACTACCTCACCGATCCGTCGCGGATGACGCTCGACACCACCATCGCCGACAACACCATCACCGCGGTGGGGCAGGACTACCACGACGCCGTCGGCATCTGGGTCGGGCACGGCCGGCAGACCGTCATCGACCACAACGAGATCGCCCACACCCCGTACTCCGGCATCTCGCTCGGCTGGGGCTGGGGTTGGGCGTCGCCGTGCGAGCTCCAGGCCAAGCAGGGGCTGGCCGTGTGCCGCCGGGGCACCATCTACTCCGGCGACAACCACATCCTCGGCAACAACATCCACGACGTCATGCGCACCCTGCTCGACGGCGGGCCCATCTACACCCTCGGCGGCCAGGACCCCAAGGCCCCCAGCACGGTCGTCGGCAACTGGGTGCACGACGCCCCGCACAACAACAACATGCTCTACCACGACGAGGGCAGTTCCTACTGGGACACCCACGACAACGTGGTCAGCAACCAGACCGGCCGCTGGGTCGGCATGTGGACACCGACCATCCACGACATCGCCATCCACGACAACGTCACTGACAACACGGTGGTGAAGAACCTCGGCACCAACGTGGTCATCACCAACACGACGGTGGTCACGGACGGCAACTGGCCGCCCGCGGCCAAGGCCGTCATGGCGGCCTCAGGCCCGCGGATCTAGCGCCCCCGAATCAGTTCCAACCAGATCAACCGGGGAATCCCGGTCGGCCGAGGTCGGCCAAGATCACGACGACCGGGGTACCGAGATTCGGGGTCCAGGCTTGAATCGAGGCTGCCCGACAACAACGGTGCGGTCGCCGGGCCTCGACGGTGGAAAGGTCCGGCGACCGCGGCTCAAGCCCCAGAACCGCGGGTGGTCCGGCCGGCCGCGCGGCCCGGCCGGACCCCGAATCAAGCGGTGATCATTGATAGGCGACTACCAAGGGCTGGCCGGTCGACTGCGTGGGAGTGGTGACGGTGACGGTTCGCCGGGCGCTGTCCCACGTCCACGTGCTGACCGACTGGCCGTTGACCGTGACAGCCGTGGGTGCCGACGCATTGGTGAAGGCAACGGTCCACTGGCGTTGCGTGACCTGACCGGTGAAGGTCCCGACAGCCGGCCCGACGCGCACTTCGTGCCGGCTGTCGGAGTACTGGACGGGGGTGGACGAGCTCCGCGAGGCATCGGTGCCGTTGTCCTCGTACAGAGCGGTCGAGCCGCTGGCGCCGGCGGCGACCGTGACGGTGGCGCGGGTCAACGGGTTCTGCACGTCGTTGGCGACGTTCGCGGACCGGGTGGTCACGATGCCGCCGGAGCGCAGGAACACCGGCATGGTGCCGAGGTCGGTGGTCACGGACTGGGTCGTGCCGCCGGCGTAGGTCTTGCCGGTGAAGTAGTCGGTCCAGCTGTTGCCGGGCGGGAACCAGACGGAGGTCGTGGCCGAGCTGCCCGGCGTCGTCACGGGGGCGACGAGCACCTCGGGCCCGTACAGGTACTCCCCGCCGGACTGGGCGTAGGCGTCCTGCGAATCGGGGTACTGGAGGTACAACGGCCGCACGACGGGAACGCCGGTGGCGGAAGCCTGCTGCGCCAGGGTGTACGTGTACGGCACGAGGTTCTCGCGCAGGTTGAGGAACTTCTCGGCGGAGTTCTTGGCGTCCGTGCCGTACTGCCACGGCAGCCGGTCGCTGTGGTTGCTGTGCAAGCGGTCGATGGGCTGGAACGTCCCGAGCTGCACCCACCGGGCGTAGAGGTCGTCGGCCTCCCGCGTGCTGCCGGGCTCCGCGCCGGCGGCCTGGGTGCCGTCGTTGTTGAAGCCGCCGATGTCGTGGCTGACCGCGGACAGCCCGGTCGACGCCGATTCCCCTGGCGTGTAGCCGACTTCCCACTTCAGCACGGTCCAGTTGGAGGTGGTGTCGCCGGTGAAGTGCACGGTGGAGCGCTTGTCGGCCCACGGCCCGGTCGGCAGCCCGGCCTGCCCGCTGTAGCCGCCGGCCTGGAGCGACCCGTACGCCCGTGAGAAGGCGAAACCGCGGCCGATCTGCTTGTTGGAGTCGGCGGCGTACTGCTGGTTGATCCACGCGTCGGGCGTCACCCCGGGCAGCGAGGAGTACGAGCCCTCGCAACACCAGTCCAGCCACCAGAAGTCCGCGCCCTGCTGCTCCATGGTCTGGTGCAGGTCGAAGTAGGCCTTGAGCTGATCGGGCTTGCCCCAGTCGAAGACGTAGTTGTCGCCCTGCAACGTCAATCCGTTGTGGGCGGTGGCCTGGGCCTGCGCGTACTGGGGGTCGTTGGGCACGATGCTCGGGTGGATGTTCAACGTGTTGTGCAGGCCCTGCGCCGCCGACCAGTCGAAGAATGCCTTGGGGTCGGGGAACTTCGCCGGGTCCATCTCCCACCCGTCCCATGTGGACGGTGACTTGAAGTCGGTGTCGGTGACCAGCACGTCCACCGGCACGCCGTCGGCCCGGAACTTGGGCAGGATGGTGTTCTCGTACTGGGCGGCGGTCCGGTCGTAGTACTCGGAGTACCAGACGCCGTAGGCCCAGTGGGGGAGGAGCTTCGAGGGCCCGGTCAGCTTGGCCAGATCGGCCAGCCCGCGTTGGTAGTCGTTCCCGTAACCGAAGACGTAGCCGTCCTGGTAGGGCAGGCCGCCGTGCGTGGGGCGCTGGGTGACGGCGCCGTTGGCGTAGAGGGCCGAGGTGGTGTCGTCGAGCAGGCTCCAGCCGTCCTGGTAGAGCAGACCCGGTGTGGTCACGGCGTATCCGTTCACGCCGTCGAGACCACGCCGATAGCCGCCCAGGGGAGCGTGCGGGGCCAGCAGCGGCGAGCCGTTGGCCACCACGGCGACGGTGTCGATGTTCAGCTGGCAGCTCGAATCATCTGGGCAGCCGATGGTCACGTCATTGGCGCCGGCGGCGAGCGTCACCGGCGTGGCGATGGTCCGCCAGGCGTCCCAGCTGCTCGTCGTCGGCAACGACACCGAGGCGCCCTGCACGGAGACCGGGCGTGCGGCCGACTGGGCGTTGGAGTACCGCAGCTGCAACGAATACGTGCCGGCGGCGGGCACGCCCGTGACATGGATCTTGTCGCTGGCTCCGGTGCCGAGCCCGGCGACGAAGCCCGCCCCGGAGTAGTCGTTGTGGTCGGTGGCCGTCGCGGCGGAGCCGCCCAGCGTGCCGCCTTCGGCCTCACAGACGCCGCCGTACGGGCAGTTGCTGGCGGCCGGTGGGGGAGGAGCGGGGTAGCCGGAGCCCGGCGTCACCAGGGCCAGGCTGTCGATGTTGACGTTGCCGGAGTCGTTGGCGCCACGGGAGATGGCCACGGTGTGGGTGCCGGCCGTGAGCGTGAACGTGGTCGACGCCAGCGCCCAGGTGTTCCAGTCGGCGGTCGTCGGCAGAGTCAACCCATGTGAGACGCCGTCAGCCGAAGCGGTCAAGGTCCGGGTGACGTTCTGCCCGTCACCGCCGGTGGAGTTGGCGTAGCGGGCGTCGAGTTGATAGCTGCCGTCAGCCGGCACCGTGACCTGGAACGACACCGAGTTGCCGCTGCCCTGGAAGCCCGCGGCGAAGCCCCGGCCCGTGTAGCCGGTGTGGTCGTTGGCCACCGCGATGCCGTTCAGCGTGAGGTTCTCCGCCTCGCACAGCACGCCCGGGGAGCAGGACGGCACGATCCACGGCCGCGCGGTCACGTTCTGCGCGCCGGCCTTCTCCTGCACCTGGAGGTTGTCGGTGTTGAACGCGCCCGAGCCGACCTTGTACCGCAGCGTGAGGGCGCTTGTCTGGATGGTCAGCCAGCCGTCCGCAGTGGTCGACGTGAACGGGGCAGCGGTGAAGGAGTCCCGCCCGATCGCGTTGAAGGTCGGCGCGTCCACGAAGTGCGCGTCGCCGGCGTACTCGGTGCGGACCAGCGTCGGCGACAACACCTCGAATCGGGCGTTTCCCGAGGTCACGGCATGTGGGTGCACGGCGGCCGTGGCCGGCGTCTGCACGGTGGCGACGGCCATGAGCAGGGCCGCGGTCAGGGCGAGTCGGCGCAAGGTCACTCCTCGGCAGCAGGGTTCGAGGTGACGCTGCAGTCCGGTCTACGGCCTCCGCACAACGTTGTAAAGCATTCTGTCCGGCATGGACAGGAAGCTGACGTGGGGGAAATGTCAGGGACGTCCCCGATGCCGTGTCCGGTCGGCGCTGCCAGCGTGGGAAACGTGACCCAAGCTCAAGTCGATGACCTCCGCGCCTTCGCCGACGCCTACCGTGCGGCAGAGGCGCAGGGCCTGCCGGGGGCGTTCGTGACCTATGGGGGCTGGCATGCCGGCGCGCGGGTAGGGGCGAGACCCGCCCGTTCACGGTCTGCGGCGTCGACCACGGCATCTACGGCACGTTCGCGCCCGGCGTCGGCGGCCTTGAGGTGATCCGCGAGGGCGGGGAAGTGGTGCCGCCCCCGGTCGTGGCCCACACCTTCGCCGTGGACCTGTGGGTGATCCCGCCCGAGGACGCCCTGCCCGAGTGCGCCTCCATCGATGACAAGATCACCGCCGCCTGGGCCTACCTGGACCGGGCCGGCGACGCCGCCCGCCCGCTGCGGGTCCGGGTGTACGACACAGGGGGACCGCTTCTCCACGAGGGCCCGCTCCTCGTGGAGAAGTAAATCACTATGACTTCAGTGGTAACTAAAAACCAACCTTTGTGACAACACCAAGAACCACCCGCCTAGACGGCACGGACTTCCCGAAGATCGGGACGGCGGCCGGGCGGTGGTAGGAATGGCTGGTGAGCGAGCACCGGAGCACGGACATGGACGGCCTGCGGCTGGCCGAGCGCGAAGCGGTCGAGCTGGCCAGCGAGCTGATCCAGATCGACACCACCAACACCGGGGATCCCGCGACGCTGGTGGGGGAGCGGGCGGCCGCCGAGTACGTGGCCGGCAAGCTCGCCGAGGTCGGCTACGAGACGACCTACGTGGAGTCGGGGGACCAGGGCCCAGGCCGTGGCAACGTGGTGGTGCGGCTGGCCGGCGCGGACCGCAGCCGGGGAGCGCTGCTGGTCCACGGCCACCTGGACGTGGTGCCGGCGGAGGCGTCGGACTGGTCGGTGCACCCGTTCTCGGGCGCGGTCCAGGACGGCTACGTGTGGGGCCGCGGCGCGGTGGACATGAAGGACATGGTGGCGATGAGCCTGGCGGTCGCCCGCCGGCTCAAGCGGGACGGCATCACCCCGCGGCGGGACGTCGTCTTCGCCTTCCTGGCCGACGAGGAGGCGGGCGGCCAGCAGGGCGCCAGCTGGCTGGTGGACCACCGGCCGGAGCTGTTCGAGGGCTGCACCGAGGCGATCAGCGAGGTCGGCGGCTATTCGATCACGCTCAAGGACGGCGTCCGGGCGTACCTGGTGGAGACGGCCGAGAAGGGCATCGCCTGGCTGAAGCTGCGGGTCCGCGGCCGCGCCGGGCACGGCTCGATGGTGCACGAGGACAACGCCGTCACGAAGCTGGCCGAGGCCGTGGCGCGGCTGGGCCGGCACCGGTTCCCGTTGGTGCTGACCGACTCCGTGCGGGAGTTCCTGGCCGGCGTCACCGAGCTGACCGGCATCGAGTTCCCCGAGGACGACCTGGACGGCGCGATCGCCAAGCTGGGCGGCATCTCCCGGATCGTCGGCGCCACCCTCCGCGACACCGCCAACCCGACGATGCTCACCGCCGGCTACAAGGCCAACGTCATCCCGTCGATCGCCGAGGCCAGCGTCGACTGCCGCATCCTGCCCGGCCGCGAGGAGGCGTTCCAGCGGGAGCTGGCCGAGATCCTCGGCCCCGACATCGAGCGGGAGTGGCTGAGCCTGCCGCCCGTGGAGACGACCTTCGACGGGGCCATCGTCGACCACATGCACCGCTCGATCCTGGCCGAGGACCCCGAGGCCAAGCTGCTGCCGTACATGTTGTCGGCCGGCACCGACGCCAAGTCCTTCCAGCGCCTGGGGATCCGCAACTTCGGCTTCTCGCCGCTCAAGCTGCCCGAGGACCTGGACTTCACCGCGCTGTTCCACGGCGTGGACGAGCGAGTGCCGGTCGAGGCCCTGGAGTTCGGCACCCGAGTCCTGGACCGCTTCATCCAGGAGGCATGAGCCAGGCCTGAATACTGGTAGATAATGCCACTATAGTTTCAGTGACGACTAAAAACATTGACCTTGGTCATGCAACAGCCAAAAACTAGCCGGGACCAGCCAACGGTCGTCGCCGTGTGCGGGTGTCCAGGCACCGGGAAGACCATGGTTGCCCGAGCAGTGGCGCACCGTCTCGGTGTGCCACTGCTCATCCGTGACGAGATCAAGGCCGGTCTGGGGCTGTCCTCGGCATCCGTTGGCACGAAGGGCATCCAGTTCACGGAGGACTTCCACATCGCGGGTGGTCCGGTGAGTGCCAGGGCCGAGGCGGTGATGATCGATCTGGCCACGAAGCTCGCCGGGGCGGGGGTGAGCTTCGTGGTCGAGTCTTCGGTGCTGTCCGGTCAGCTGTTGGACGGGCTGCGCGCCGCCGACGCCAGGGTGCTGGCTGTGCACGTCGTCGCCGACGAAGCGGTCATCGCCCAGCGGCTGAGCTCCAGGGGCACAGCCGTCGACGCACAGCTGGCGGAGCTGTTCCGGCGGGGCGAGATGCCGGCCTCGCTCTTCGAGCCACCGGCCGGCGTCGACGCTGTCGTCAAGATCGACACATCGGAGGCGGGCCCGCCGGCGGTGGAGGAGGTCGAGGCGGCGGTCCTTGCCCTGTTGGCCGTCAGAAGGTGATCGCCTCGAAAGGGG
>NZ_KK037166.1:230871-232741 GCF_000568255.1 Kutzneria sp. 744 | reverse complement strand
CTTCTCACGCCGGCGGGTCAGCAGGGCGCGTTCGGCGGCGGTCCAGGCGGTGGTGGTGAGCAGGTAGAGCCCGGCGGCCAGCGGCACGAACATGGCGAACACGATCGAGGCGTACGGCAGGATCCGGAGGTACTTGGGGCCGGTCATGCGGATGGCGGTCCAGGTGGCGACGGCGGCCATGAGGGCGAACAGGCAGACGGCGGCGATGGTCGGCGAGCTGATGAAGACGGTGCCGAGGGGTGTGCCGAGCAGGGTGTGGGTGAGCAGCTGGTTGGGCTGTCCGGCGACGGTGGGCGACAGGAACAGCCGGTACATGACGGAGAAGATCGGCAGCTGGATGAGCATGGGCAGGCAGCCGGCGAACATGCCCTTGCCCTCGCCGCCGTAGAAGGTGGCGAGTTCCTGGTTGAGGCGTTCGGGGTTGCCGCGGTGCTTGTCCTGGATGTCCTTGAGTTTGGGCATGATCTCGGCGCGGGCCTTCTCGCCGCGGATCTGGATGCGGGCCAGGGGGTGCAGGCAGAGGCGGATGATCAGGACGAAGGCGACGATGGCGCCGGCGGTGCCGGTGAGCGGCGCGAGGAACGCGACCAGGTGGTAGGCGGCCGTGATGAACGGGTCGAGAAAGGACAGCATGGGGGGAGCCCTTCAGCGGAGGGTGAGAAAAGGGGTGCCTGAGGTGGGGTCAGGCGGCTGAAGGTGCTCGTGAGCGGGTGTGTCCGGCCGCGTCGGGGTCCTGTTGGCGCAGGACGCGGCGGCTGCGGGCCTGCTCGCGGGTGGCGAGGCCGACGGTGCGCGGGATGGCGTGGTCGGCGTGGCGGGTGGAGCAGAGGTGGATGGCCAGTGCGGCGACGAGGACGCCGGCGAACAGGATGAGGCCGGCGAGGCCGGGGCCGACGGTCATGAGGGTGGTGAACGCGGTGACGAGGTCGTGCACGTTCCACCCCCGGATCTGTCTCGGTCCTGCCTTGAGCGTACGACATCGGTCGCAGGTGTCATGACTACATGACACGATTCACGAATGGATGAAGTCTTCCCGCTGGAAGACGGAGTCGGGCTGAACGTGGTTCGGTCCGGTGCTCCGGACGCACCGGTGACCGTGGTGTTGGCTCACGGTTACGCGTTGGACCACCGCAGTTGGCATCGGGTGGTCCCGGAGTTGGCGCATGACGAGGTGCAGGTGGTGGCCTATGACCATCGTGGTCACGGGCAGTCGGGGCCGGCGACGCCGGAGACCGCGTCGATCGAGCGGCTGGGTGATGATCTGGCCGAGTTGATCGAGCGTGGGGTGGACTCCGAGCGGGTGGTCGTGGTCGGTCATTCGATGGGTGGCATGGCGGCGATGGCGTTGGTGGAGCGGCATCCGCGGCTGTCCGCTCAGCGGGTGTCGGGGCTGGCGTTCCTGTCGACGGCTGTGGGACGTCGGGGTGAGACGTCGTTGGCGTGGCCGCAGGCGGTCGGCAAGCTCGTGGAGGAGTTGGAGAAGGTGTTCGGGCCGGTCGTGCGGCATATTCGCGGTCGGATCGAGCCGGCCAAGGCCGCCGGGCTGAAGTGGTGGCTGTTCGGGGACGACCCGGACGAGGCGGATGCGGCGTTGACGGCGGAGATGGTGGCGGAGCACTGGCCGGCCACGGTGGCGTTGTTCCGTCCGGCCTTCGACCGGTATGACCGGGAGGCGGCGTTGACGGTGGCGGCGCGGGTGCCGGTGGTGGCCGCGGTGGGTGAGCGGGACCGGTTGTGTCCGTCTTCGAACGCGCAGGCGTTGGTGAAGGCGGTGGGGTCCGGGGACGCGGTTGTGCTGCCGGGCGCCGGGCACATGGTGCCGTTGGAGCGTCCCGCTGAGGTGGTTCGGTTGGTGCGCGGTCTGGTTACG
>NZ_KK037166.1:228726-230562 GCF_000568255.1 Kutzneria sp. 744 | reverse complement strand
CGGTACTCCCAGTCGCCGTCGACCACTCGTTGGTGGCTGCTGTCATGGGAACTCCAATCGGTGGTCAGCCCGCCACGGTGTGCGGGAGGTGGCTCGGGCGGTCAGCAACCGATCTTGTCGGTGGTTGCCGATAGCGTGCTTGGGGTGTCGCGCTATCGACTGCTGCCTACTCCTGACCAGGAGGCGGGCTTGCTGGCGCACTGCGGGCATGCGCGGTTTGTGTGGAACCTTGCTGTTGAACAGCATCAGCACTGGCGGCCGGGGTTCGTCTCGGCGCCAGGCTACGTCGAGCAGGCAAGGCAGTTGACCGCTGCGCGTGCTGAGCACAGCTGGCTGGCGGCTGGTTCGGTGACGGTGCAGCAGCAGGCGTTGCGGGACTTTCATCAGTCGATGGCGAGCTTCTTTCGCGGTACGCACCGCCGCCCGACCTGGCGCAAGGCCGGCGTGCATGAGGGGTTCCGTCAGGTCGGAGTTCGCCATGGGCAGGTGAAGCGGATCAACCGACGTTTCGGAGGTGTGGCTGTGTCTGCTGCGCTGTCCACCGGTGAGCTGTTGGTCTGTCCGGGCCTGCGGTCCGCGGAGGTGATGTGGTTGCGCAGGCTGCAACGCCGTCTCGCACGAGCCAAGCGTGGATCCAACAGGCGGAAGAAGATCAAGACCGCGATAGCCGGACTGAGGGCCCGCGAGACTGACCGGCGGAAGGACTGGGTAGAGAAGACCAGCACCGACCTGGCCCGCCGTTGTGACGTCATCAGGGTCGAGGACCTGCGTATCCGGAACATGACCCGGTCCTCGAAGGGATGTCGCGACCAACCAGGTCGGCATGTGCGGCGGAAGGCCCGGCTGAACCGGGGCATCCTCGCCAATGGCTGGGGCCGGCTCGTGACGCGGCTGGAACACAAGGCTTCCGGCCGGGTGGAGAAGATCAGTTCTGTGTTCACGTCGCAGACCTGTCATGCCTGCGGGCACCGCGCATCGGAGAACCGTGAGAGCCAAGCGGTCTTCCGATGCGTCGCCTGTGGACATCGGGCGCATGCGGACGTGAACGCGGCCAAGAACATCGCGGCAGGGCGTGCCGTGACTGCACGGGGAGCCCTCCAGCCGTTGGGCGGGGCTGTGAACCGTGAACCTCACCCTGCTACCTCCACCGCGTGAGCACTGGTAGTGGGTTGGAATCCTCCGTCTTCGGGCGGAGGAGGACGTCAAGGGGTGATCACCTGTACTCCTCCGCCGTCGGCGGACGCGACGAGGACGCGTCCGGTGCTGGGGTCGACCGCCACCGAGTTGGGTTGGCGGACGCTGGGGACACGGTGGCGCTCGACGGGTTCGCCGCCGGCGACGTCGTAGGCGACGACCTGGTTGACCGCGGTGAGGGTGATCCAGGCGAGGTCGCGGTGGGGGTCGTAGGCGATGCCGTAGGGGCCGCCGGCGACGGGGTAGCGCTGGAGTTCGACGAGGGTGTCGGGTTTGTAGACGAGGAGTTCGCCGCCGCGGCTGTCGGTGACGAGGACCCGGCCGTACTTGTCGGTGACGGCGTTGGTGGCGCCGTCGCCGGCGCGTAGGCCGGCGCCGACGGTGCCGGCGGCGGGGTCGAGGTCGAAGACGGCGGTGCGGAGGCGGTCGAGGACGACGGCTTTGCCGTCGTCGACGGGGAGGGCCTGGTCGGCGCTGGCGAGGCCGGTGATGGTGCGGTCGGTCTTGTCGCCGGTCATCACCGCGACGGATTTGGTGTCGTGGAGGGCGACGAGGGTCTGGTTGCCCTTGGTGTTGGCGGCGACGGGTCCGCCGGGGAGTGTGATCTTGTCCACGGCGCCGGTGGGCAGGGTGATGCGCAGG
>NZ_KK037166.1:221231-228607 GCF_000568255.1 Kutzneria sp. 744 | reverse complement strand
CCGCGGCTGTCCGACGGGGTGGCGTTGCGGTACTTGCCGGTGAGCACGCCGCGTCCGATGGGGGCCCAGCACAGTGTGCCGAGGCCGTGGTGTTTGGCGGCCGGCAGGACTTCGCGTTCGACGCCGCGTTCGAGCAGGGAGTACTCGACCTGGGTGGACACCAGGGGGAAGGGGCTGGTGGCGGCGGCGGTGGCCAGTTGCCAGCCGGTGTAGTTGGAGATGCCGGCGTAGCGGATCTTGCCGGCGCGGGCGGCGGCGTCGACGGCGCTGAGGGTTTCCTCCAGTGGGACGGAGTTGTCCCAGGCGTGCAGCTGCCAGAGGTCGATGTGGTCGACGGCGAGTCGGCGCAGGGAGCCGTCGAGGGCGGTGAGCAGGGCGCCGCGGCTGGCGCCGCCGCCGAAGGGTCCGTCGTCGCGGCGGGCGACGGCTTTGGTGGCGATGATGATGTCGTCGCGTTCGACGACGTCGCCCACGAGGGCGCCGAGGATCTCTTCGGCGTCGGGGTGGACGTCGGCGGTGTCGACGAGGGTGCCGCCGGCCTCGATGTAGGCGGTGAGCTGCCTGGTGGCTTCTTCGGGCTCGGTGTCCTTGCCCCAGGTCATGGTGCCCAGCGCGAGCCGTGAGACGCGAAGGCCGCTGCGGCCGAGGTGTCTTTGCTGCACGGGTGCGAGCCTATGCCGATCTTGGCCGTTGGGCCTGTTGCCGTAGAGGTTACTGGCGGGTAGGGTCCGGCTCGTGCGACTTGGGCTGAACCTCGGATACTGGGGCGCGGGTGACGACGCCGACAACCTGGAGCTGGCCAGGGAGGCCGAGCGGCTGGGCTTCTCGGTGGTGTGGGCCGCCGAGGCCTACGGCTCCGACGCGCCGACGGTGTTGTCGTGGGTGGCCGCTCACACCTCCACCATCGACGTCGGCAGCGCGATCTTCCAGATCCCGGCTCGCACCCCGGCCATGGCCGCCATGACGGCCGCGACCCTGGACACGTTGTCGGGCGGCCGGTTCCGGCTGGGCCTGGGCGTGTCGGGTCCGCAGGTGTCGGAGGGCTGGCACGGCGTCCGGTTCGACAAGCCGCTGGCGCGCACCCGGGAGTACGTCGACATCGTGAAGTCGGCGTTGAAGCGGGAGAAGCTGCGCTACGAGGGCAAGCACTACACGCTCCCGCTGCCCGACGGGCCGGGCAAGGCGCTGACGCTGACCGTGCACCCGGTGCGGGAGCAGATCCCGATCTACCTGGCCGCGGTGGGCCCGAAGAACCTGGAGCTGACCGGCGAGATCGCCGACGGCTGGCTGGCGGTGTTCTACTCGGCCGAGTTCGCCTCCGAGTCGCTGGCGCAGGTCGCGGCGGGTCGGGCGAAGGTCGGCAAGACCCTTGAGGGGTTCGACGTCGTGCCGACCGCGCCGCTGGTGCTCGGCGACGACTGGCAGGCCGCCGCCGACCAGGTCCGGCCGTACGCGGCGCTGTACGTGGGCGGCATGGGCAGCCGGGACAAGAACTTCTACAACAACCTGGCCTGCCGGATGGGCTACGAGGCGCAGGCGGCCGAGGTGCAGGAGAAGTACCTGGCCCGCGACTACGCCGGCGCCATGGCCGCGCTGCCGGTGGAGCTGCTGGACGCCACCTCGCTGCTGGGTCCGGTGGAGCGCATCGCCGACGGGATGCAGGCGTTGGCCGGGGCCGGGGTGACGACGTTGACCGTGTCGCCGATGCACTTCGATCTCGACCTCAACGTCAAGGCGCTGCGCGCGGCGGCGGAGGCGCTGGACTCCTCGGGCGTGGCCTGACCGTAGGCTTGCCGGTGTGGCGACTCTGATTCTCCTGCGGCACGCGCAGTCCACCGCGAACGGTTCCGGGGTGTTGGCCGGTCGGTCTCCCGGTGTGCAGTTGGCCGAGTCCGGCCAGGCCCAGGCGGCCAAGCTGGTGGAACGGCTGGCCGGTGTGGAGCTGGCCGGCGTGGTGTCGTCGCCTCTACTGCGCTGCCAGCAGACCATCGCGCCGTTGACGTCCGCGCGTGGGATCGAGCCGGTGATCGAGGACGACCTGTCCGAGGTGGACTACGGCGAGTGGACCGGCAAGGCGATCAAGGACCTGCTCAAGGAGCCACTGTGGACCGTGGTCCAGCAGCATCCTTCCGCCGCCGTGTTCCCGGCCGGCGAGGGTCTGGCCTCCGTGCAGGCTCGTGCCGTCGCCGCCGTGCGCCGTCACGATGCCCGGATCACCGCCGAGCACGGTGACGAGGCCGTGTGGTTGGCGTGCAGCCACGGCGACGTGATCAAGTCCGTTCTGGCCGACGCCTTGGGCACCCACCTCGACTCCTTCCAGCGCATCGTCGCCGACCCCTGCTCGGTGTCCGTGGTCCGCTACACCCACACCCGCCCCTTCGTGGTGCGCATGAACGACCACGGCTCCGAGTACGCCGCCATCGTCCCCGTGAAGCCGAAGACCGAGGAAGAAGCCAAGGCCACCTCCGACGCCGTTGTCGGTGGCACGACGGGGGCTTGACGAACCGGGCGAAGCAGGGGCGGGGCCGAGCACTCTCTTGATAACCGGAACTAGCACTCCGTATCCTGGGTTCGTCATCGAACTCAGGGGGAACAGGCATGCCGACTCCGGCAGAGGTGTTCGAGCAGTTCCGGCAGGCCGGCGAGCGCAATGACGTCGAGGGCTTCCTCGACCTGCTGGCCGACGACGTGCTGATGGAGTGGATGTACCCGATTCCCGGCTTCCCGGGGCAGATGCGGGGGCGGGAGCAGTTGCGGGGGTTCTACGGCCGGCAGTCCGCGCGGGTGGGCAGCCACCGCAGCACCTACCGGGACGTCGTGCTGCACGAGAGCACGGACCCGGAGGTGGTGATCGCCGAGTACGTCCGCGACATGACCGCCGTGGACACCGGCGAGACCGTGACCAAGCCGTGTGTGGCGGTCCTGCGGGTGCGTGACAGCAAGATCCTCAACTTCCGGGACTACGTCCAGTTCTGAGCACGGGAGTGCCCCGGTCCCAGGGCAGGACCGGGGCACTGCGCTCAGCGCTGGGACTAGTTGACGTTGACGCCGCTCCACGCGGCGGCGACGGCCTTGTACTCGGAGCTGCCGGTGCCGCCGTACAGGTCGGCCGCGGCGGCCAGCGTGCCGGTGCGGGCCTGGGCGTACTTGGTGGTGGAGACGAACTTCGTGGTCAGGGCGCGGAACCAGATGGCCTGGGCCTTGGCGATGCCGATGCCGGTCAGCTTCGAGCCGTTGGAGGTCGGGCTGTTGTAGTTGACGCCGTTGATGGTCTTGGCGCCGCTGCCCTCGGCCAGCAGGTAGAAGAAGTGGTTGGCGACGCCGGACGAGTAGTGCACGTCCTTGTTGCCGACGGTGGAGGACCAGTAGTCGGCCGAGTTGCCGTCCTTGGAGGGCTGGTCCATGTAGCGCAGCGGCTTGCCGTTGCCGAAGATGTCGATCTTCTCGCCGATCAGGTAGTCGCCCTGGTCGGAGGCGTTCTTGGCGAAGAACTCCACGGCGGTGCCGAAGATGTCGCTGGTGCCCTCGTTGAGGCCGCCGGACTCGCCGGAGTAGACCAGGCCGGCGGTGGCGGAGGTGACGCCGTGCGACATCTCGTGGCCGGCCACGTCGATGGCGGTCAGCGGGTGGGCGTTGCCCGAGCCGTCGCCGTAGGTCATGCAGAAGCAGCTGTCGTCCCAGAAGGCGTTGACGTAGCCGCTGCCGTAGTGGACCTTGCTCAGCGCGCCGACACCGTTGTTCTTGATGCCGTTGCGGCCGAAGGTGTTCTTGTAGAAGTCCCACGTCTCGGCGGCGCCGTAGGCGGCGTCGGCCGCGGCGGTGTTGACCGTGGTGGCCTTGCCGTCGCCGAAGACGTTGTTGGCGCTGGTCGCCAGGGTGCCGGGTGCCGGAGCCGTGGTTGAGGGTGTTGACCTGCTGGTTGCCCCGCGAGCCATCCTTGAGCTGGTAGGTGCTGCCGGACTGGGTCGTGGTCAGGGCGACCGTGCCGGAGTACTCGGTGTTGCCGGTGCCGGCGGCCTCCTCGATCCCGTTGTACGAGTACAGCACCTTGCCGCTGGCGGCGTCGGTGAACACGTGCTGCTGGATCGGCGTCTGGTCGGCCCGCACGCCGGTGACCACGGTCTCGTAGGCCAGGGTCGGGGCGGTGTCGACCGCGTAGACGACCAGGGTCTGCGCCGACTTGGTCAGGCCGGTGCCGGTCACCGAGGCCAGGGCGTCCGAGGCGGCGGCGTTGGCCGACAGCTTCGGGGTGGAGGCGGGCGCGATGCGGGCGGAGTTGGCGTAGGTCACGTGGCTGACCGCGCCGGCCGCGGACTGGTCGACGACCAGGTCGCCGCCGAGCACCTTCATGCCGGCGTAGGTGCGGTCGTAGCGCAGGTGCCTAGTACCGTTCGCGTCGGTGACGACGTCCTTGACGACCAGCTTCTCCTGGCTGCCGAGTCCGAGCGTGCCCGCCAGTGCGGGCGCCTGGTCGGCGGCCGACTGCAGCGCCGCCTGGTGGGCGACGAGCGGGTTGACGGGCGCCGCGGTGGCGGTGGTGTACCCGGCGACGGAGCTGAGCAGGGCCGCGGTCACGGCCGCGGCGCAGCACAGGGTCACACGTTTCATCGAGTCTCCTCGTTCCTGGTGCAGGGCGTACGTCCGAGCGATCCGGCGCTGGCCGGATCGGACGGATCGGACATCGGGAACGGGATCGATCCTGCCGAGAGTCGAACACGGTACGTAATAGGGAAATCCCTTGCAGTGATCGGCGTTCGTTGACAGTTAAAATGTTGTTTACCCGGAGGGGGATCACTGTGCGTCACCTTGAGGTGGGTCCGGACGGGGCCCGCATGCGGTGGGTGGAGCTGGCCGGGGCGCAGCCGCCGACCGTCTACCTGCACGGCCTCGGCTCGTCGTCACCGGCCTACTTCGGGCAGGTCGCGGCGGCGACGGGCCGCCGGTCGCTGCTGGTGGACCTGCTCGGGTTCGGCCTGAGCGACCGGCCGGCCGGCTTCGGCTACACCATGGAGGACCACGCCGACACGGTCGCCACGCTGCTACGGGCCGTGGATCTGGACGGCGTGCGGGTGGTCGCGCACAGCATGGGCGGGGCGGTCGCCATCGTGCTTGCGGAGCGTCACCCCGGGCTGGTCGGGGAACTCGTGCTGGCCGAGCCGAACCTCCGTCCGGCCGAACCTCGTGCGCTGAGTGCCCGCATTGCGCGCTACCGGGAGGAGGAGTACGTGCAGACCATGCACGGCCGGATCCTGTCGGTGATCGGCACCGAATGGGCGGCAACGGCGAGGCAGGCCGACGCGGCGGCGATGCACCGCAGCGCGGTGTCGCTGGCCGGCGAGCGGGACCGATGGTTCCTACACAGCCTGTGTGCGCTGACGATCCCGCGCACGTTCCTGCTCGGCAAGCACAGCGACCCCCTGCCCGACCACCGGGCGCTGGTCGAGGCCGGCGTCACCGTGACGGTGATCCCGGACGGCGGGCACAACATGATGCTGGACAACCCGAAGGCGTTCGTGGAGGCCCTGAACCGATGAGGACCCTGATCAGCGGTGGCGCCGTTGTCAGCATGGACCCGGCCGTCGGCGATCTCCCGCGTGGCGACGTGCTCATCACCGATGGCGTGATCACCGAGATCGCGGCGCGCATCGACGCCCCCGACGCCGAGGTGATCGACGCGACCGACCGGATCGTGCTGCCCGGCTTCGTCGACACCCACCGCCACACCTGGCAGACCGCGTTCCGCGGCGTCGGCGCGGACTGGACGTTCGCCGAGTACCGGGCCGCCATGCACGGCACGCTCAAACCCCACTACACGCCCGACGACGTCTATCTCGGCAACCTGCTCGGGCGGCTGGAGGCCCTGCACTCCGGCGTGACCACGATGCTGGACTGGTTCCACTGCGCGCAGAGCCCCGCGCACGTCGACGCCGCCGTCCAGGCGCTGCGGGACGCGCCCGCCCGCTCGATCTTCTGCTACTGCGAGGGAAACGTCACCGTCCCCGTCGACGCGGCCGAGCTGCGGCGGGTCCGTGACTCCGTCGACGACGGCCTGGTGACCATGGCGTTGGGGCTGCGTGGCGCCCAACTGACCACAATGGACATCGTCGCCGCGGATCTGAAGCTGGCCGCCGAATTCGGGCTGCGTTCCAGTGTCCACATCGGATCCGGTGGCGCGCGCGGCAGCCGCCCGGTCGACGCCTACCGCGAGCACGGGCTGCTCTTGGACAGCATGACCTTCGTGCACGCCAACGGAATCGAGGACGACGAGCTGCGGATGCTGGCCGATGCCGGCTGCTCGGTGTCGGTCAGCCCGGACGTGGAGCTGAGGATGGGCTTCGGCTGGCCCATGACCGGCCGCATGCTGGCCGCCGGGCTGCGGCCGACGTTCTCCATCGACGACTGCCCGTCCGCCGGCGGCGACATGTTCGCCACCATGCGCACCGCCCTCGTCGTGCAGCGCGGCCTGGACGGCGGACTGGCGTCGAAGGACGTGCTGGAATTCGCGACCGTCGACGGCGCCCGAGCGTGCGGACTTTCCGCCCGAACGGGCAGCCTCACCCCCGGCAAGGACGCCGACGTGATCCTGCTGCGGGCCGACGACCCGAGCGTGTTCCCGTTCAACAACCCCGCCGGCACCATCGTCGCCGCCGGTCATCCCGGCCTGGTCGACACGGTCATCGTGGCCGGCCGCGTGGTCAAACGCGACGGCGCGCTGGTCGGCGTCGACCTGCCCGCGCTGCGGGCTCGCCTGCTCGAATCCCGCAACCGCATCGCCGCGGCCGCCGGTATACCGGTCGACGGCAGCTGGCGTCCCCCGACAGAATCGGAGTAACCGTCTGGGGGACACCACATGCACATCTCGTTCATCACCGCGCCCGCGCCCGGCCATGTCTATCCGACGCTGCCGCTGGTGCAGGAGCTGACCCGGCGCGGCCACCGGGTCAGCTACGCCACCTCGCCCGCCTTCGCCGACATGATCGCCGCCTCCGGCGCGCAGCTGGTGGCGCTGGACTGGTCGCCCGGCAAGATCGCGGCGGGCAAGGGCGGGCAGAAGACCGGCGAGCTGGCCGACATGCTCGTGGCCAGCATCCGCTCCACCAAGCACGTCCTGCCGGCCGTGGTCGACTGGATCACCACCGACCGGCCCGATGTGATCGTCCACGACGCCGTCACGGTGCTCGGCTCGATGATCGCCAGCAAGTTCGGGCTGCCGTCGGTCACGACCTACCCGAACTTCGCCGGCAACGACAAGTTCGACATCTCCCAGGTCCTGGTGCCGCCGGACTTCGACCCGTCGCACCCGACGTTCCAGCAGTTCCTCACCGAGATGCGCCGGCTGGCCGCCGACTTCGGTGTGCCGGTGGAGACCGTGGCCG
>NZ_KK037166.1:218070-219737 GCF_000568255.1 Kutzneria sp. 744 | reverse complement strand
ACACCGCCGCGACGTCGACGCCAGCGCCCACGCGCTGGCCGGGTTCCCGTGCATCGCCGAGCCGCGCTGGCTGCCGGCTTCTCACCAGTACTTCGCCGCTCACCTCATCGACGGCGTCGAATTCTCCGTCAGCACCGTGGAGACACCGTGCCTCGACGACGGCTGGGAGTGCCAGGGGCCGGGGCCGTGGCGGCACTACGTCACCGTGGACGGCATCGACTGCGTGCGGTTGGAACTCCGCCTGACCACCGAGCTCCTTCGCGGCCGCTCCGACCGGTACAAGCCGCTCCTGGCCCACCTCAAGACCCACGGCGCGGACCTCGAACTCCTGCACCGCAGCGTCACCACACGCGAGGTCCCCGAGACCCTCGCCTACCTGATCGGGCTCGTGCCCAGTGCACCGATGGGGTGATCCTGCCCCAGATCGCCATGCCCGTGCCCGACTGCGACCCGCTGCCCGGTATATTCGCTGTGCTGTGCGGCCTCGGCCTGGATAGCGTCCGACCCCATGGAAGCTGACCCCCTGGAATCCGACCCGGCGCAAGCTGACACCGCGCAATCCGGCCCCGTGCAAGCTGACCCCGTGCAAGCTGACCCCGCGGAATCCGACGCGGTGGATCGTGCCGAGTCGATCGCCGCGCTCATGGCGACCAGCGCCGCCGACCTGGCGGGTCAGGTCGTGCAGACCCGGTTCCGGATGGCGCTGGCCGAGACGTGGGGGATCGAGCCGGGCGCGTCGGTGCTGGAGATCGGCTGCGGCCAGGGCGACATGACCGCCGTGCTGGCCGACGCCGTCGGCCCGGACGGACACGTGCTCGGCATCGACATCGCCGACCCGTCCTACGGCGCCCCGGTCACCCTCGGCCAGTCGGCCGAGCACCTGCTGGCCACCGACCTCGGCCGCCACATCGAGATCCGCTTCACCACCGACGTGCTGACGGCCGACTTCCCCGAGGGCGCCTTCGACTGCGTCGTGCTGTCCCAGTGCTCCTGGTACTTCGCCTCGTACGAGCAGCTCCGCGACACCCTCACCCGCGTCCGCCCGTGGGCCCGGCGGCTGTGCTTCTCCGAATGGGATCTGCGGCCGACGGCGGTGGAGCAGACGCCGCACCTGCTGGCCGTGCTCACCCAGGGCCAGATCGAGGCCGCCGGCTCGCGCGGCCAGGGCAACGTTCGCACGGTCTTCGGACGCGACGACGTGTACCGCGCGCTGGCCGAAGCCGGGTGGACCGTGCAGGACTCGCACACCGTCGACGCCGACGGCATGCAGGACGCCGACTGGGAGATCGCCGCCTGCCTGGACTACGTGGACGACCACGAGCGGATGTCCCTGCTGCCCAACGACATCCGCCGCCTCGTCGTCACCCAGGCCGACGTGATCAGCGCCACCGCCCGCGACCGCGGCAACGCCGCCCTGCCCGTGCTCACGATCGTCGCCGAGTGAATTCCCGACAGTTGAGGCAGGAAAGGACCGACGACCGCTCAAGTCCACTGTGGTGGGTCCTAGATTCCGTGCCATGCGAACAATCCCGGCCCTGGCCACCACACTCGCCGTCGGCCTGAGCGCCGTCACCGCCGCCACCGGCCCCGCCGCGGCGCAGACCCTCACCGTGCCCGACGGCATCACCGCCGGGATCATGGTCTACGACAGACACACCCACTCCGCC
>NZ_KK037166.1:214350-217695 GCF_000568255.1 Kutzneria sp. 744 | reverse complement strand
CTGCGCGCCAAGGGATTCCCCGGCTGCACCGTGTTCGACTGCTTCTGCGCCGGCCAGAAGGTCTCGCAGGTCACCTTCGGCGGCCAGGGGTGGCGTGACGCCGGCGAGGACGGCCGGCAGCGCATGTTCAGCGGCTTCATGATCATGCTCCAGCTGCAGGAGCTGCTCTGGTATCTCGCCGAGGCCCGTGCGCTGCCGGCCGCCCGCCCCCTGCACGACCGCATCTCCGCCGCCTACACCGAGGTCGAGAAGGTCACACTGTCCGAACCGGACACCCTGCTCGCCGTCGACGTCCCCGCCCATCGCGAGAAGGTCAACGAACTTCTGGTGCGGGCCAGCGAACTCACCCGCGCCACCGTCAAGGGCCGCAAGGCCGACCGGCGCGGGGCCGACCTCATGGGCGCCAAGCTCAAGGGCGCGGTGCTCGCCGGCGCCAACCTGCGCGGCGCCTACCTGATCGCCGCCGACCTCCGCCAGGCCGACCTGCGACTGGCCGACGTCATCGGCGCCGACTTCCGCGACACCGACCTGCGCGGCGCGGACCTCACCGACGCCCTGTTCCTCACCCAGTCCCAGGTCAACGCCGCCCGCGGCGACCAGGCCACCCGCATCCCCGCCACCCTCACCCGCCCGCCCCACTGGACCCTACCCACCCACTGACCGGCCACCCCAGCTTTTTGCCACATGCGCTTCCCATTTGCGCCCAGGTGCCACACAGGAAGCGCATGTGACAAAAAGCCGGGTGGGTCAGCGGCGGGGCAGTAGCCTTTTCACGGCGCGGGACAACACTTCCCGGGCCTCGACGTCGTCCAGGGCCGGCAGGGTGGAGATGGTGTCGCTGAGCACGGCGACGGCCCGCACCGCGAACAGCTGATCGGGCGAGGGGCAGTCGCCGTAGACCACGCGCGCGAGCCGGTCGAGCAGGTCAGACATCTGGCTCGCGGCCTTCATCCGCCCGTGCATCACCGGATCCGCCGCCAGCACGCTGATGGTGGCGCGCCGGGAGACGGTCAGATCGGCGAACCCCTCGGCCACGGCGTCGATGCGACCCGACCGGGTGGTCTGGGCGGCGGCCCGCTCGATGATCGCCGTCACGCCCTCGTACACGGGCTCGCAGATGGACTGCAACAGCTCCAACTTCGAGGGAAAATGGTAGTACACGGCGGCTTTGGTCAGCCCGAGCTCGTCGGCGATGTCCTGCAACGAGGTGGCGTCGTAACCCCGCGCGGCGAACAGCGTCAGCGCGACGTGCTGGATGCCGGCCCGCGTGCGGCGGGCCTGCTCGGCCCTGACTCCTGGACTCACCCGGCCAGCATCCCACTTTCACCTGCCAGGCGACAAGTGAGTCACTTGACGCCCGGCAGGTGAACGGAGCAAGGTTGCAGTGCCGATTCCTTTCGGGTCACCCCCTCACACGATGGAGCAGAAGCCATGCCTTTGCAGGGCGAGTACGAGGCCAGCGCCCAGGACTGGGTGCGCGAGCAGGTCGAGAAGGTCGAGCAGACCGGCGGCGCCGAGGGCACCGAGCTGCGCGGCGTGCCGATCATCGTGGTCACCTCGGTCGGCGCCAAGTCGGGCAAGCTGCGCAAGAGCCCGGTCATGCGCGTCGAGCACGACGGCGTGTACGCCGCGGTCGCCTCCTACGGCGGCGCGCCCAAGCACCCGGTCTGGTACCACAACTTCAAGGCCAACCCGCTGGTCGAGGTGCAGGACAAGACCGTCAAGAAGGACTACCGCGCCCGTGAGCTCGAAGGCGCCGAGCGCGAGCTGTGGTGGGACCGCGCCGTCCAGGTCTGGCCGGACTACGCCGAGTACACCAAGAAGACGGATCGCCTCATTCCGGTGTTCGTCCTCGAGCCCGTGAACTGAGGAAAACCGCTGGCCGATCCGGCTAGGGTTGCCGGCATGATCTCCGTGCGCGCCGTGGGCGCCGACGACTGGGCCACCTGGCGTGAGCTGCGGCTGGCCGCGCTCGCCGACGCCCCGGACGCGTTCGGGGCGAGGCTGGAGCAGGTGCGGAAAGTCGACGAGGCGCACTGGCGCGAGCGGCTCGCCGGCGGAGCACTGCACCTGGTCGCCGAGCTCGACGACAAGCCCGCCGGCATCGTCGCCGCCCTCGACGAGCCCGACGGCGCCGCGCAGCTGGTGTCGATGTGGGTCGCGCCGTTCGCCCGCGGCCAGAACGTCGGCGAGTCCCTCATCGACGCCCTGGTCGACTGGGCGGGGGAGCGGACCGTGCGGCTGGAGGTCGTCACGACCAACACCCGCGCCCGGGACCTGTACCGCCGCAACGGTTTCGTCGACGACCACCAGGCGGGTGACCGGCTGACCATGGTTCATGTCGGTCCCACCGCCCGGTTCCTGGCCGAACTCAACGCCGACATCTGGCAGCCCTACCGCGACTCCTACGCCGCCGGCGACACCGAGGCGTTCCTCGCCCTGCACCACCCGGAGCTCATCCGCGCCGGCGGCCCCGCGAAAACCGTGCAGGGCTTCGACGAGTACGCCGCCGCCAGCCGCTCCTGGCGGGCCGACATGGACGCCCGCGGCAGCACCGTGGCCATCGAGTTCCGCTTCACCGAGCGCATCACCGACGGCGAGCTGGCCAGCGAGCGCGGCGTCTACCGCCTCACCACCACCCGCGCCGACGGCGACCGGAAGATCCTCCACGGCCACTTCCACACCTTCGCCCGCAAGATCTACGGCCACTGGCGCATCGCCGTCGACTACGACAACACCGCCGCCACCCCGGCCGACTTCGACGCCGCCACCGCCCCCGACGACCTCACCCCCTACCTCCCCCGCCCCTGACGCCCGCCCCATCTGACGTTTGGAACGGGGCTTTCCTCTACTCGGGGTGTAGGAAGGGCGCTTTCGCACCACCAGTGACCTCTCCACCGGATTCCCGAGCAGATCCCGCGCCTCGTACCAGCGGCGCACGGCGTCGACGGTGAACTCAGCGGCCTCCAGGGCGGATGCCGTGCTGGCGGACCACATCCTGCCGCTCCAGCGCCGCCCGCCAAACTTACACGCCGGCCAAACTTGCACTGAGTCCAAAATGCTCGTAGGTTGGGGACGTGGCCGACACCGAGCACCAGGGGCTGCGGGAACGCAAGAAGCTGCAGACCTGGAGGAACATTCGCGCGGCCGCGTTCCGGCTGATCGAGGAGCGCGGCTACGACGCGGTGAGCGTGGAGGACATCGCGGCCGCGGCCGAGGTGTCCCGCAGCACGATGTTCAACTACTTCCCCAGCAAGGAAGCGATCGTGCTCGACCCCGACCCGGAGGCGCCGTCGGTGTGGCGGGCGCTGCTGCGCGACCACCGCGACGACGAGCCGCTGTGGA
>NZ_KK037166.1:209439-214250 GCF_000568255.1 Kutzneria sp. 744 | reverse complement strand
AGCTCAAGGAGTCGGTCCGCGACCACGGCGAGCAGTTCGGCATCGAGCTGCACGCCTGGGTGGCCGAGCGCACCGAGCCCGGCCACGAGCTCGAGACCACGCTGATGCTCAACACCGCCCAGGCCGTGGTCGGCACGGCCTACGCCCTGTGGTCGCCGGACGACGGCTTCGACCGACTGCTCGACATCACCCGCGACTGCTTCGCGCGGGCCAGCAACGGATTCGCCTGACCGCTAAGGACAAACCCCATGAGCAAGACTTGGTTCATCACCGGCGCCTCCCGCGGCTTCGGCCGCAGCTGGACCATCGCCGCCCTGCAGCGCGGCGACAAGGTCGCCGCCACCGCCCGGGACACCTCGACGCTCAAGGACCTCGCCGAGACCTACGGCGACGCCCTGCTGCCGATCCAGCTCGACGTGACCGACCGCGACGCCGACTTCGCCGCCGTGCAGCAGGCCCACGCCCACTTCGGCCGCCTCGACGTGGTGGTCAACAACGCCGGCTACGGCCACTTCGGCTTCATCGAGGAGGTCACCGAGGCCGAGGCGCGCGCCCAGTTCGACACCAACCTGTTCGGCGCGCTGTGGATCACCCAGGCCGCGATCCCGCTGATGCGCGAGCAGGGCTCCGGCCACATCGTGCAGATCTCCAGCATCGGCGGCGTCGCCGCGTTCCCGACCGTCGGCATCTACAACGCCTCCAAGTGGGCGCTGGAGGGCTTCACCGAGGCCCTGGCCCAGGAGGTCGGCAGCTTCGGCATCAAGACCACCCTGATCGAGCCCGGCGGCTACGCCACCGACTGGAGCGGCGCCTCGGCCGTGCGTTCCGAGCCGAACCCGGCATACCAGGCGATGCGGGACGCCCAGGCCTCGCGCCGAGCGGCCATGGCCACCACCGCGCCCGGCCCGGACGACACCACCGCCGCGGTGTTCGCGGCCATCGACGCCGAGAACCCGCCCAAGCGGCTGCTGCTGTCCGGCACCGCGTTCGACATCGCGCAGAGCGTCTACGCCGACCGCGTCAAGACCTGGTCGGACTGGGAAGAGACCTCCCGCTCGGCCTGACCTCGCGGGCTGATCTCCTCACCCCACGACGAGTCACGGGGGTGAGGAGATCAGCCCGGCCGCACCGACTAGTACGGTGTGCCCTGCTCGGAATGCCACTGCGAGGGGGTCCACATGACGTATGGTCCGCCGTCCGAACCGACCACACCGGACCCCCGGTTCGATCCGACGGCGCAGCACCAGCAGCCCTGGGTGCCACCGCAGCCGCCGGCCGCCCAGCCGGGTGGCAGCGGGCTGGCCGTGATCGCGCTGCTGGTCGGCCTGTTCGGCTGCGTCGTGTGGCTGCTGCCGATCTACGAGGCCAACCTACGGCACTACCTGCCGTTCCCCTTCGCGATCGGCGGCATCGTGCTGTCGATCATGTGCCTGTCCGGACACCGCCGCGGCACCACCGCCGCCGTGATCGGCCTGCTGCTGTCCGGCCTGGCCCTGCTGCTGGGCCTGGTCATGGTCAGCAACGAGTTCCTGCGCTTCCTGGGCTGAAAACCGAAAACTCGGTCGTGGCCGTGGGCCGATCGCCGTAGCGTGCACGGCCATGAGCGACATCGAGCGTGAGTCACTGCTGGAGTTCCTGCAACGACAGCGGGACCTGGTGCAGTGGAAGCTCCAGGACGCCCCCGACGACGCCCTGCGCGCGATCGGCACCCCCACCGGCCTCACCGCCCACGGCATCGTGCTGCACCTGACCAGCTGCGAACGCGGCTGGTTCCGCTGGGCCTTCGCCGACCAGGTGCCCCCCATGTTCGACGACACCGAGGATCCCGACGCCGACTTCAAGCCGGCCCCCGACCTCACCCTGGCCCAGCTGCTGGCCGACTACGCCGCCGAGACCAAGCGCTCCGACGAGGTCATCCTCGCCGCCGAGTCCCTCGACGACCAGGCCGTCCACCGCGCCAGGAGCCTGCGCTGGATCCTGCTGCACATGATCGAGGAGACCGCCCGCCACCTCGGCCACCTCGACCTCATGCGCGAACAGGCCGACGGCTCCACCGGCGAACGCCCCGAACACTGACCCACCCCCGCGAGTCACGCTCTCCGGCACACCGAAACCCGGTTTCGAGCACACCACTGTCCCGCTCTCGGGCACGCATGTGCAAGGTTCGCGCGCACCCCGCGAGTCCCGCCGAGCGTCACACCGAAACCCGCTCTAACGCAGTTCCGCCAACACCCGCGCCATGTCCTCGTAGTTGGCCGGGATGGTGTCGGCCAGCCCGAGCCGGTGCCGCTCGATCCGCACCGCCCCGAGGTGAACCGCCCGGTACAGCGCCGAGCGCCACACCGCGCTCGGCGACGTCGACGGGCGGCCGTAGGTGTCCCAGAACGCGTCCCGGGCGGTGCCGGGCTTGCGGCCCGCCTCGTAGATGCTCCAGTCCGCCGCCGGATCGCCCCACGACGCCCGGTCGTGGTCGAACACCCCGACGATCCGCTCCCCATCCAGCCGCACGTTCGGTATCCACAGGTCGCCGTGCAGCAGCCGGGGCTCGGTGATCTCGTCCAGCACGGCCGAGTTCTTCGCGGCCAGGACACCGACCTCCCGCATGTCGGAGTCGTCCAGCCCGGCGTCGCGGAGGAACTCCACAGTGGACAGAACCGCTTCGCTCCACGTCGCGTGCGTCGGGCCGGCCGGGCGGCCGAACCGCTCGCCGCGCACCCCGTGCACGACCCGCACGATCTCGCCCACCTGCCGGAAGAACCCCGGTTTGTCGGCCAGCGCCCGGAACCCCTCCGCGCCGGACACACCGCCCAGCATCGTCTGGAACGTGTAGTCCCTCGGCACGAGATCATGCGTGAAGTCGACGAACAGGGTGCGCGGCATCAGGTCGGCGATGGGCGCGAAGAACGGCAGCGACGCGTGCTCGTGCCGCATGAAGTCTCGCTCGATCCGGTACGACCGCGCCGGCGCCACCCGCAGGATCACGGTCTCCCCGCCGAGATCCACCCGGTAGGTCGTGTTGAACGAGCCGCCGCCGAGCTCCACCGCCGACACCGGCTTCCGCCCGAACCCCCGCCCGCACACCGCCACGACCTGTGAGGCGGTCAACGCCTGCTGGAACGCCCCGTCCGGGCGGGTGATCGACTCGTAGCGCACCCGCCGACCCTGCCACGCCCGTCGCCGGCCCGCGAGCGAGTTGCCTACGGCGCGAACACCGGCGCCGGGTCGTAGAACACCCGGAAGTCGGTGATCAGGCCGTCCCCGCCGACCCGCCAGATCGACACCGCCGGGACCGTCACCTGCTTGTCGTCCCGACGCGTGTAGGTCACATCGGTCTCTGCGACCGTCGTGTCCCCGACCGTCCACTCCCGACGGATCTCGTGCCGCAATCCCTTGACGTAGCCGAGGAACGCGATGTTGCCGGCCAGGATCGCCTCCCGCCCGACCAGCGGGTCGCCGTTGCCGAACACCATCGTCGCGTCCTCGGCCAGCAACGCCGACATGGCGTCCGGATCCAGCCGGTCCACCTGCGCGAAAACCTCGGCGGCGCTCATCGCCGGCTCCCCACGAGCGACGCGCCGTAGCGGTCGGACAGCTCGGCGATGCGGGCGAGGCCCTCCGACGCCACCGGAGGCGGCTGCTCACCGGCCCGCGCCGGCGTCCCCGCTTCGGCGAAGAACTGCTCGAACCCGCCCGGCGCCACCAACACCAGCGTCTTGGCCGGCGTCACCCCCGTGTTGCGGAACCAGTGCCCACTGCGCCGGGGCAGGAACACCCTGAGTACTCGGCAGGCGAGCTGGACAGACAGCCCTTCCGAGGCGATCACCGCGACCGCCTCGTACCGCCTTTTGGGGTGCTGCCCTCCTTGAGAAGCTCGGCGGCTCGGTCGGCGGTGCCGGCATCGGCAGTCCCAACAGCCTGGCGGAGTATCTCGCGGGCCGGTTGAGCAGACTGTGGTCAGCGACTGCAGTGTCCGGATTGAGCGGGCCATGCTCTCCAATGCCCATGCCATCGACATGGTCTACCGCGCAGCCGATGGCGGCCGGGTTTCCAGCAGCCTCATCGACAGCGGCACCCTACTCTCAATGTTTCGGCTGCTTGACTGAGATCAGACCTCCGGATCAGTGACCGCCACCCGTACCCGCTCGCGGAACGTGGCCTCGTCCTCCTCAGGGATTTCGGCACGGAGGTCCGCCCGGAGTTGGTCCCAACGCTGCCTCGCCTCCTGGGTGGCCGCCTTCTCACCGGCGAGGTCCTGGCGTAGCGCGGCGATCTGCTCGTGCAGGGGCGCCAGGGACTGCGCATAGGTCTGGCTGGCGGCGGCCAACTGCGCGGTGAGGGCGTCGATCCGGGCCTCGGCGGCGGTGGTCGCCGACTGGGCCTGCTGGCGGAGTTCGACGGCCTGGGCCTGAAGGCGCTCGTCGTGGCGCTGGGCCAGCGTGGCCTGGAGGTCCTGTAGCGCCCGCAGGTGGTCGACGCGGAGCTGCTCGCGCTGCTGGGCGGACTCTTGGCGTTCGCGTTCGAGGACCTGCTGGAGGTCGGCGACGCGGTCCTGAGCCTGGGCGACCTTGTCCAGGGCCTCCTGCTTGGTACGGACGGCGTCGTCACGGACCTGCTCGGCGGCGCGCTGTTCGGCCAGCGCCTGGTCGCGGGCGGTGAGGGCCTCGGTGGCGACGCGCTCGGCGGTCTCCCGCGCGGCGATGGCGTCGGCGGTCTGCTGGCGGGCCTCGGAGGCCTCGGCCAGGGCGCGGTCCCGCTCGGCGACGGCCCGCTCGGTCTCGGCCGGGCCTCCGGCTGCTGGTCCTCGGCGGTTT
>NZ_KK037166.1:187202-209339 GCF_000568255.1 Kutzneria sp. 744 | reverse complement strand
CCGTCCAGCGCCCCGAGATCCATCGGCGTGATCGGCTGGTCCGGCCCGTACAGGTGCACCCAGATCTCGCGCTGCTCGTCGAGCATCGCGCAGGTGATCACCTTGGCCCCCCAGTTCCCGTACCGCTCCGGGTCCGCCGCGCAGTAGGGCGTCGGCCTCCCCCCGCGCGGCGACAACTCCGGCAGCACCCGCCCGCAGTACGCGCAGTGCGCCACCCCCATGCCCGCCGTCAGCGCCCGCAGAGCCGCCTCGCGTCGCTCATCGCGCCCCCCACGGCGCACCGGAGGGGAGAGGGGCCGTTCACCAGCGTCAACGCTCACTCCAGAGACCCTACAGCAATTGGTTTTAGAACCAAAACTGGCAGGTTCGACTTACGATACCCAAACCGGTGATCAGGCGGAGGTGAATCGAGTTATATGGATAAGTGAGATTATTGATATGATGAGTGCGAGAGGTGCTGCGGGTAGGGCGAAGAGGATCACTAGGCCCGCGATCGTCACGGTGACGAATCGACAGGGCACGTGCCTGGCGTCATCGGGAGGCACGCGGACGGGATGGGCCTTCCCGGTGGCCGGCTCCCTGGTCACCAACCAGGTCAGGGCGTACGACTTACTGGGGATGTTTCGGACGCGAGGGCAATCCGACCCGCCGGGGCCGTCCTCTGGATGACCCGGACACGGTCGACCTCGATGACGATGACGACGGTGCGGAGGGCTGAGACGCGTCAGGGGCGACGGACGGCAGCGGCTGCTGCTACGGCGGCTCCCTGGGGCCTTATCGGGGGATGTCGATCAGAACGCGGCCGCGGCTGCCGGCGTCGACGCGGTCGTGGGCCTTGGCGATGTCGGCGAGTGGGTAGCGGTCGCCGACATCGACGGTAAGCGCGCCGACGGCGGCCGCGGAGGTCAGGTCGCGGGCGGCCTGGAGTTTGGCGTCGGTGGGGAAGTCGTCGCTGCCGATCAGGCGCAGGGTGACGTTGTTGAACAGCAGGGTCCAGAAGGGGATTTCGGTGCGGTCGGCGCGGGTGGCGTAGGCGACGATGAGCGCGCCGTTGGCGGCGACGGCGTTGTCGAGGTCGGCGTTGTCGGACAGGGACACCTCGATGATCCGGTCCACGCCGGCGGGGGCATACGCGCGGATCTCGGCGGCCGGGTCGGCGGCGTCGAGGGCGACGGCGTGGGAGATGACCGCCGGATCGACCTGGCCCAGGTCGGCTGTGCGGCGGACGGTGCCGATGACGGTGGCCCCACCCCAGGCGGCGAGCTGGGCTGCCAGCGAACCCACCCCGCCCAGGACACCGTTGACCAGGACGACCTTGCCGTCGACGGGGCCGTCGGCGAACACGCTGCGGTGCGCGGTGATGCCGGGGATGCCCAGGCTCGCGCCGAGATCGTCGGAGAGGTGGTCGGGCAGCGGGACGGCGAGGCCGGCAGGCACGACGGTGTACTGGGCGGCGGTACCGAAGGCCCGGTAGGACTGGGCGCCGTACACCCACACGCGCTGCCCGCTGCGGCGCGCGTCCACGCCGTCGCCGACCGCGTCGATCACGCCGGCGGCGTCGCTGTGCGGGATCACCCGCGGGTAGGGCATGCCGGAACCGGTCCAGCCAGTGCGCTTCTTGGTGTCGCCGGGGTTCACCCCCGAGACGGTGACGCGGACGCGGACCTCGCCGGGGCCGGGGGCGGGGTCGGGCAGTTCACCGACCTGCAGTACCTCGGTGGCCGGACCTTGTGCGTCGTACCAGGAAGCAAGCATGGGGGGCGCCTTTCGTCGTCTGTCAGCTCGCCGATGGGTCGAGCGGGGAGGAGGCGTGTGGGTCGCGCGTGGGGCCGGGCTCGGGGGCGTCCTGGCCGAGGGACTCACGGATCCAGGTGCGTTCGGCCTGGCTGGTGGCGCGGGCGATGAGCAGCATGCCGCGCCGGTAGGGGTCGGTGACCTCGTCGGCGCGCAGCGGCGTCTCTCCGTCGTAGAAGAAGCTCGCCGATTCCTCCAGGAAGGCGAGCCGACGGCGGAGCACCGCGTGCTGGTCGGCCACGTCCGGGAGCAGGGAGAGGAAGGCCAGGATCGTGAACCAGCGGGGTAAGTCGGTGAGTTCGTGCTCGGCCGGCTCGCGCAGCCGCCGGAGCATGTCCTCGCGGCCCGTGTCGGTCAGGTTCAGCACATACCGGCCGCCTCCTGCTTCCGGCGCGGGTCGCCGCAGAATCAGTCCGGCCTTGGTCAGGCGGTTGATCGCCGGGTAGAGGGTGCCGTCGCTGACCGGTCGGCTGTATCCGGTGAGGTGCGTGATGCGGCGGCGCAGCTCATGTCCGGGAAGGGGGCCTGCGGCCAGGAAGCCGAGTATGGAGAGTTCCAGCACCCCGTCAGGATGACATATCGAAACGAGGTTCACATCGATTCGATGTTACAGTCGCCATGGCCCTGCCGTTCGCTTCGAACGCCACCACGCAGGCAGAGAGGCAGAGGCGAATATCACCGGATTCCGGTGAATCAGTGATGACGCGCTTCGTCGAGTTCATCAACACAGCTGACGAGGACCTTGCCCAGGAGGTCATCGTCCCCGACGCGGTGTTCCACGCACCCATCCCGCCCGCTCAGGCGACAGCCGTCCTGCCCCGGTCCTCCATTCCGGTGGCAGCGCTGTCCACCGTCGTGGAGTTGGCACGACGTCACGCTGTATCGCGGGCAAGGCGCCGGCACCTGGACGGTGGAGGTCGTGGCCACGGCGGTCAACGTCGACGGCCACGTCGAAACGCCCGCGACCGACGCCGACTACGCGCTGGTCGTGCCGTAGAACCTGTCGTCTGCCGCCCGGTCCGGGCGGCAGACGACAGCCGGAAATCAACTGGTCGCGGCCCCGAACCAGCGGGGCAGCCGGTCGAGCAGCGAGGCCTGGTCCTCGCCGACCCACGCCACGTGCCCGTCGGGGCGCAGCAGCACGGCGGGCACCTCCAGCTCCTCGCTCACGTCGACGACGTGGTCGACCCGATCCGCCCACCCCGCCACGGACAGCCGCCCGGTCTGGTCGAGCAGCAGCGCACGGCCGGTGTGCTGGAGGTCGAACAGCCGGCCCCGCTTGAGGGCGATGTCGCGAAGTCGGCGTCCCACCAGGGGATGCGGGTCGCCGAAGTCGTAGCGGATGGCGATGCCCATGATCTTCGAGATGAGGTGCCGGCGGACCTCCTCGAAGTCCATCAGCTCCGCGAACAGCCGGCGCACGGCCTGCGGACCGGGCTCGGTGGCGACCAGCTGCATCTGCGCCCGGGAGTTGTTGAGCACATCGGCCGCGACGGGATGGCGCTCGGCCTGGTAGGTGTCCAGCAGATCGGCCGGCGCCCAGCCGGCGACGGCACCGGCGAGCTTCCAGCCCAGGTTGAAGGCGTCCTGCACGCCGAGGCTGAGGCCCTGGCCGCCCATCGGCGGATGGATGTGCACGGCGTCCCCGGCCAGCAGCACCCGACCCTCCCGGTACCGCTCGGCGAGACGGGTGGTGTCGCCGAACCGGGACAGCCACCGCGGCGAGTGCGCGCCGAAGTCAGTGCCGGCGGTGGCCGACAGCTGCTGCCGGAACTCCTCGAACGTCGGCGCGGTGCCGCGATCCTCGGCCACGCCCGCCGCCGGCACCACCGCCCGGTACAGCCCCTCGGTCCCGACCGGCCCGATACCGAAGCGCTTCTCCGTCTCCCGCACCCTCATCATCACGGCGGTCAGCTCGTCCTGAGGCATCGTCACCTCCATCTCGCCGACGAGCGTGTCCATGGTGGAGGGTTCGCCGGGAAAGTCGATGCCCAGCAGCTTCCGCACGGTGCTGCGGCCACCGTCGCAGCCGACGGCGTACCGCGAACGCAGCTGCGCGCCGTCGGGCCCGTGACGGTCACGCCGTCCTCGTCCTGCTCTAGCCCGACGACCTCGGCGCCGCGCCGGATCTCGGTCCCCAGCTCGACGGCCCGCTCCTCCAGCAGGCGGTCGATCACCGGCTGCTGGAGGCTGAGGACGAAGTTGTGCGCGGTGTCCAATCGCTCCGGCACGGGCTTCTGGATGCCGGCGAAAAATCCCCCGACCGGGTGCTTCGTGCCGACCTCGAGGAACCGGTCCAGCAGGCCGCGCTGGTCCATCAGCTCGATGCTGCGGGCGTGCATGCCCAGCGCGCGGACCACCTTCGTCGGTTCCGTGTCGCGTTCCAGCACGACCACGTCCACGTCGTGCAGCCGCAGTTCGCCGGCCAGCGCCAGGCCGGCGGGCCCGGCACCGACGATGATCACGTCGTACAAAAGTTCCCCCTGTTTTGGCTGGTCCTGGCGTCGGCCGGCCATTCTGCGGCATGAAGGGGGCCTTGCCGCAAGACCCCCTGTCCGCTATAAGTTGAAAGTGGAGGGGGATGGCTTGCGCCCCCGATGACCGCCGACGTGGCAGACTTTCCCTTGATCAAGACGAGGGGAGTCGCGCGTGACGCTGGCGCTGGTCGGCGAGGACAAGACCGCCCGTGAGCGGCTGCGGGAGTTCCTGCGGATCTACGCCTCCGTCAACACACGCCTGGCCTACGCCACGGATCTGGGCATTCCCCTGGACTGGGTGCCGGGCTACGTCGCGCCCGATCCGAGCCGCCGTCGCGGCCGCAAGCGGGCCCGGCCGACCGGCCTGGAGTGGCTGAACTGGTGCTCCAGCAACGGAATGCGGTTCGCCGACGTCCGGGTGGAGCACGTGGAGCGCTGGCTGGACGAGCTGGCCGAGGCCGGCTACAGCGACGCCACCCGGGGCCGGATGCTGTCGGCCGTCTCGGCCTTCTACGCCAAGTACCTGCTGCGCGAAGGCCTCGCCACGCAGAACCCGGTGTCCCTTGTGGACCGCCGGGCCCAGCACCTGAACAAGCCGTCCGGCACGCCGTCGACGACCAAACGCTGGTCGTTCCAAGCCTGCCGGGCGCTGCTGATGGCGGCCTACCTGCTCAAGGACCACCGCCGGGACGGGCTGCGGGACCGGGCCATGGTCGAGATCCTCATCGGCACCGGCATCCGGGCCGACGAGCTCACCGGCGTGAACCTCGACGACTACCGGCGGGGCCGCGGCATCGGGATCCTGCGCACTTGCTCCTTCATCATTATAGCTCCTTTAGCGCTCTACAGTTTTCTAGGCAATTGCTAGCACACGTTCCATTCTTGCGGCCACCACTCAAAGGAGCGGCCGTAGCAATCCTTTAGGAGACCTTCGTTAACATCTGGGGTCCTAATTGGCACTCACCGCTATAATATGAATAATCGACCACGCCTCACCCGTATAATTGTTTTGTTATAGTTGTCGTGGCAGGTTCCTTGAAATCTGCTATTCAAGTCCTGAGCGTCGTGGAGGCATCTCCAGTCCGTGCTGACGAGGCTGTGCAAGGCGTTCACCGAGACGTCCTCCAGGCAGCAGTGGATGCGGGACCTGCTGGCCACCCCGGACGCGGAGTTCATCGCCACCCACCTGGGCCCGCTGCGCGACGCGATCCATCCCCACTCGGCCCGCCACTCCTACGCCACCCACGCCGTCGAACGGGGCGTGCCGCCGCGCCAGGTGCAGCGCGACCTGGGCCACTCTGTCCTGGCCACGACCGAGGGCTACCTGCACGACGAGGACAACGTCCGCAACTCCGGCGCCCACGAGCTGGCCCCGGCCCTGCACCGCGGCTGGCTGCCAGCGTGATCCGTCACGTCTGTTCGTGGTCGGCCCCGCATGGGCACCGCACCACCTGACCGATCCGGCTGTCGCCCCGGAGCGAACCCACCAGCGGTGCGAGCCGACGCATTGCGGTGACGCACTGCCGTGGAAGCCTCCGAAGGTTCCCGGTTGCTTCGACGTTGCAGAACAACCAGATGCCTCGGAGCACCAACGGGATCACGCTGAACCACTGTCCCCGCCGCAACAGAATCGTGATCAACTCGACCAGGAGAGCCATCTCGGCCCGAGGCCCGGTGTGTTCCCGGCTGAGCTTCAACCCGCTGATCGCGATTCGTTCCGCTTCGTCGAGCCGCCCCAGGCGGCTGTAATACCGCGTCCATGTGCCGTCGAGGACAGCGACGCCGACGCTGACCTGGCCGGCGCGGGCGAACGTCGCGCTCGCCCGCGACAGGTGATACCCGGCCTCCAACACTGTGCCGTGACGGACCAGGACCTCGGCAAGGCGCTGATGAAAGAACCCGTGGCCGGTCAGTTAGTTGTCGGACAGGTGCTCCGCGCCCACGTAGAGCTGGAGTGCGGATCGCTGATCCCCCTGGTAGTGCGCGAGTCGGCCCAGGTAGTGGATGGCTGCCGCGACCGCCTGACGCACACCAGGCTCCCCCAGCAGAGCGTGGCCGGCTTCGATCGCGCGGTGAAAGTAGGTCGCGGCAACCGCTGGATCTGCGTAGAAGTGCGAGATCCCCGTCGTGGTCTCCACATCGACGACGTACTCGGGCGGTGTGTCGGTGTCGATGAGCCGTCGACATTCCCCGAGCACGTGGCGGGTGCGGTCGTAGGCGCTCACGTCGACGTGAAACTTGGCCAGGGTGAGCAGTGCTTTCACCCGTTCGACGTCGTCGAGGCCCGCCGCCACAGCCTGCTCGATGAGCTCGCGGCGCCGCTGATTGCCGTTGGCGAGCTGTGCCTCGAACCGTGCCGCGGCGAGCAGCAGCGCCGTGGTGGCGCCGCCGCGTCGCCTGAGCTCTTCGATGACCCGCAGCGCATTGTCGAAGAACTGTGCGTACTCCCCGAATCCCTGACCGGCTCCGACACTGAGCACGGTGTCGAACGACAACTCGACGAGGGCGTGCAGCAGGCCGCTGTCGACGTGGTCCCTGGTGACGACTGCGCCACGCAACAGCGTCGCGAGTTCCGGCACGTCCCCTTCGGCCCGGCGAGTGCCCACGGCGGCCACCCCCCGCGCGATCTTCGCCGGGAACTGTTGGTGGGCCCGGTCGCGGAAGAGCTGCTGCCAATCGGTCAGGTTCGGCGTCATGTCATGGTTGCGCCTCCCAGGCCAACGGACACGTGTACTGGTAGAGCAGGCTGTGGATCGAGTACAGCTGATTGCGGTTGGACGGCCGCACCAGACCGAGCTGGCATGCGCTGGCCAACACGCTGTCGAATGCGTCTGCATCGGCGATGCCGGTCTCAGCCCTCAGCTCCTCGTAGGTCAACGCGCCGCCGCGGCCGGTCGCGCAGAAGGCGAACAGCAGGCCGAGCGCCCGCTCCAGGGACGATCGGGTCCGCAGTTCGTCCAGCGAACGGTCGAACAGCCAAGCCCGGACCCGGCTGCCCAGCCTGTCGTCGGCGGCGCCGCCGAGCTCATCGATCACCCGGTCCAGCGGACGACCGGTGACCACGAACCGCCTGGTGATCAGCTTTATCAGGAACGGGTTGCCCTCGGTGATGTCGTACACCGAGGTCAGCTCGCTGTCCGCAGCGGTCGCCAGGTCCGAGTGCGTGCCGGCGGCGAGCAGCCGGACCAGGTCGCAGGTCTTGGCCGGCGTGAGCGGCGGCACGACGAAGTCGCGCACGTCGAGATCGTCGCCGACAACCGACCACCGTGTGGTAGCTACGATCTGGTGCGGGTGCCGGACGCCCAGTGTCCGCAGTCGGTGGATGACCTGGTCGGCTGCATGCACCACTTCGAGGTTGTCGACGACCACCAGTAGCCGGCCGTCCTTCAGGTCGTTGCCGACGTGCCGGCTCAGTTCGTGCTCCCACAACGCCTGGTTGTGGGGTAGTGGGCAGTTCAGCTGCGTGGCGATCGGCCTGAGCACGTCGTGCCAGTAGATGGAGTCAAGGGAGGCCTCGCCGACGTCGGTTGCCGAGAACCGGGTGTTCTTGGCCGATGCCCACACCACATGGGTGAAGCTTCCGGCGGCGGACACCTGGGAGACGGCCGCGTGGGTGACGGCGGTCTTGCCCAACCCACCTGCGCCGGACACGGTGATCGCTGGGGACGACGGACCGGCGATCGTCTCGGCCAGGTCAGCGACCAGTCCCGAAACGTGGATCAACGTCTGCGGCTCGACCAGGGCATAGAACTCCCAGCCCGGTGGCGAGTTGACACGCTGACGCGGATCCACCGGGTAGTTGATGGTCACGTGGTCGATGCGGTGCGCGAGGACCCCGTTCACCACCTCGGCGGTGTTCTCCGAGCTGCCCCCGGTGGTCGACGGTTTGCGACGCCACAGACCGCGCATGGTGTCATGATGGTCGCGCTACTTCCTCCTGAGCAACGCCGCGATCCCGGCCAGCACCAGCATTCCCGCCTGCACGTCCAGCAGCACGTCCAGGCCGACCGTGCCGACCAGGAAGCCGGCCAGCAGCGTGCCGACGGTGTTCAGCCCGGCGAAGCCGGCGTACACGGTGGCCAGAACCCGCCCGGCCTGCTCGTCCGGCACCCGCAGCTGCACTGCCGTCAGCGCGGACGAGCTCGCCACCACGGCCGGGGCGCCGACGAGGGCGAAAAGCACCACGTAGAGCCAAAACACCGTGGTCAGCTGGGGTAGGTTCCAGATCAGCGCCGAGCACAGGCCCAGCGTGAGAATGCCCAAGCCCATCATGCGCACCGCGCTGACCCGGTTGGCCACGGCCGCGATCAGCAGCCCGGCCCCGACCCCGCCGACGGCCTGGATTCCACGCAGCAGACCGACATCCGCGTCCCCACCGCGCAATGGGCCCGTCACGAACACCACGAACAGGACCAGGAACATGCCCTGCCCCAGCGCGATCAGCCCCAACGTCACGGCCGTGGCCCGTAGCGAGGGATCCCGAAACGCCCTGACGCCGTCCAACCACGACCCCGCCTCGCCACTGGACGGCTCCACGTGCACGCCGAACCGGGGGACCAGCAGCAGGGCCGCGATGACCAGCGCCGCCAAGTAGCCGACGATCACCCAGCCCAGGCCCCATACTCCGAGCACCAACCCGCCGAGCGAACTTCCGGCCAGCCGGGAAATGCTGCTGTTGAAGCCCATCAGCCCGTTGGCCGACGCCAGTCGCTCCGCCCCCACCAGCGCCGGCACCAGGGCGTTGCGGGTCGGCTCGAACAGCGACGCCAGCGCCGACTGGGCCGCCATCACCACGTAGATCAGCGCCTGGTGCCCACCCGCCGCCAGCAGCGGCACCGACACCACCGCCTGCGCCAGGCACACCACGACCAGCACCCGCCGCCGGTCGAACCGGTCCGCGATCACCCCGGCCGCCGGGCTGACCAGCAGCATCGGCAGGATGCCCGTCACCATCACCAGCGCCGTCGACCCCGCCGAGCCGGTCGCCCGGTAGACGTACACAGGCAGCGCCACCTGGAGCATCCACTCCGCGGTCTCCGCGAACAGCCCCGACAACCACAGCCGCACGAACGCCGGGTGCCGCGCGAGGGTCGTCATGCGCCGAACGTACCGACCATGTCACGGGGTGCGGTCAGACCCCCGCGAGTCCCGCCCGGCGTCAGGGCGAAAGCCGGTTCGGGGCAGGATCCGTTTCCCGGGTGGCGGGGCGAGGCGGTTGGTACGGTGGCGGAGTGTCTGAAACGATCATGCTTCCCGAGTCGCTGCGCACCCTGGTCGAGAGCGGGCCGATGGCCCACCTGAGCACCGTGAACGCGGACGGCAGCCCGCAGGTGTCGGTGATCTGGATCGGGCTGGACGGGCAGGACCTGGTCAGCGGGCACCAGCACAGCGGGGTGAAGATCCGCAACATGGAGCGGGACCCGAGGGTGGTGCTGTCGTTCGACGCGCCGAGGGTGCCGGGCACGTTCCTGGACGAGAACGCGGTGCTGCGGGCGCGGGCGGTGGTGGAGCCGACGGACAACGCCTGGGACCTGCTCGACCGGCTGGCGAAGGTGTACATCGGCCCGGAGGCGACGTTCCCGGTGGAGCGGCGGCCCGGGTTCATCGTGCGGTACAAGATCGAGCGCATCGGCGGCGTGGGTCCATGGGCGTGACGGCCTTCCACGTCCAGGCGATCCTGTTCGACATCGACGGCACGCTGGTCGACTCCACCGGCGTGGTGGAGCGGACCTGGCGGGCGTTCGCGGCCGAGCGGGGCCTGGACGCGGAAGAGATCCTCCGGGTGTGCCACGGCCGGCGCAGCGAGGACACGATCGCCGACCTGCTGCCGCCGGCCGAGCGGGACGCCGCGGTGGCGGAGTTGGCCTGGATGGAGCTCAACGACCTCGACGACGTGGTGGCGCTGCCGGCGACCAAGGCCCTCCTGCCGGCGCTGCCGCAAGGGCGTTGGGCGGCGGTGACTTCCGGCTCGCAGGAGCTGATGCGGGCCCGCCTGGCCGCCGCGGGGCTGCCGGTGCCGGAGGTGTTGGTCGCGGCCGACGACGTGAGCGCCGGCAAGCCCGATCCGGAGGGCTACCTCAAGGCGGCCGCGGCGCTGGGCCACGACATCAAGGACTGCCTCGTCGTCGAGGACGCGCCCGCCGGGCTGCGGGCCGGCCACGATGCCGGCGCCCGCACGCTGGCCGTCGCGACCTCCCACGACGCGGCCGAGCTCACGGCGGACGCGGTGGTCGAGGACCTCACGTCGTGCCGGGTCGACCGCGTCGGGGACGGCCTGGTCGTCACGGTCAGTGCCGGTCCTGAATGAGGCCGACCTCGTTGCCGTCGGCGTCGAGCACGCTGGCCACGGTGCGGCCGTTGCCGACCTCCTTGGGCTCCTGCGCGATCGAGGCGCCGGCCTCCACCAGCGCGGCCAGGCCCTTCTCCATGTCGTCCACGTGCCGGTAGCAGGCCGGCCCGTTGGTGCTGCCGTTGGGCACCAGCCCGACGTGCTGGCCGTCGGTGTCGTAGCCGACGTAGTACGGCGATTCGACGCTCGGGGCGACGCCCAGCAGCGCGGTGTAGACGGCCTTGGCCTTCTCCACGTCCTTCACCGGGAACAGGATGGTCGACAGCATGGCTTCCTCCTCGGTCACATCGGGCGCCTCCGGCCCGTCACTGCTATGACGGAGCGCGGACGGAGGATGTGACGGTGAACGAAGAACTGCTGGCCGGAGAGTTCGAGGCCAATCGCGACCACCTGCGGGCGGTGGCCTACCGCATGCTCGGCTCGACCAGCGACGCCGAGGACGCGGTGCAGGAGTCGTGGCTGCGGCTGTCCCGCACGGACACCAGCGAGGTGGAGAACCTTGGCGGCTGGCTGACCACGGTCACCGCCCGGGTGTGCCTGGACATGCTCCGGTCCCGCAAGTCACGGCGCGAGGACCCCATCGACGAGGCACCAGACGCGGCGGTGGCCGGCCCCGAGCAGGAGGCGCTGCTGGCCGACTCGGTCGGCCCCGCGCTGCTGGTGGTGCTGGAGACCCTGGCCCCGGCCGAGCGGCTGGCGTTCGTGCTGCACGACCTGTTCGCGGTGCCGTTCGACGAGATCGCCCCGATCGTCGGCCGCACGCCGGCTTTTTTTTCGGCAGCTGGCCAGCCGGGCCCGGCGGCGGGTCCAGGGCGCGGACCGGCCCGACTCGGACCTGGGCCGCCAGCGCCGTGGGTCGACGCCTTCCTCGCGGCTTCGCGTGACGGCAACTTCGACGCCCTGCTGGAGCTGCTCGACCCCGAGGTCGAGCTGCGGGCCGACGAGACGACCGTGGCCGGATCTATCGCCAACCAGGACAAGGGCGCGCCGCTGCTGTCGGCCCGCATGTCCGGGGCCCGCACCGTCGCGACGGCGTTCTCCGGCAAGGCCCGCGGCGCGCTGCCCGCCCTCATCGACTGTTTTTGTCGGCGCGGTGTGGATGTACAAGGGCCAGGTCATGGGCCTGTTCGTGTTCACCGTCGAGGACGATCTGGTCGTCGGCCTGGAGCTGGTCAACGACCAGGATCGGGTGCGGGCGGCCGAGGTCGAGGTGCTGCCGTCGCGCTAGCGGCGGACCCGCACGTCGACCACCTCCAGCAACCCGGCCAGCGGCACGTGGGCCTTGGTCTGCTGCGCCGAGACGGCGTATCCGTCGCGGCGCAGCAGGTCGAGCATGCGGGACGCCAGCGGCATCACCATGTGCCGGCCCCAGCAGCGTTCGTTGCTGTGGCCGAACGGCAGGTAGCCGGGATGGGTGTCGGGGTCGAGGTCCCGCCAGCGCTGCGGGCGGAACTCGGCCGGGGCCTCCCACAACGCCGGATCACGGTGCGAGAGCAGCGGCAGCAGCAGGAGGTCGTCGGCCGCGCCGAACCGGTCGTCCAGGGCGGTGAACTCGGGAGAGGCGCGGCGCAGCAGGTTCCACGACACCGGCAGCAGCCGCAACGTCTCCAACAGGATGTGCTCGTTGGACACCTCGTCGTCGAACGGCGAGCCGAGCCAGAGTGCGCCGGTGACCATGGCGGCGACGGTGAAGCAGATGGGCGCGGCGACACGGCGGTAGAGGCCGAGCGCGCGGCGGCGGTCCTCATAGGTCGACGCGGCGGCGGTGCGACGGGCGAGGGCGGAGCCTGTGTCGACCGAGGGCCAGCCGGGCAGCCCCGCGCCGGCGGCGACGACGGCCCAGGTCAGCTTGGGCGTCAGCTCCAGGCTGCGGTGCACCATCGCGGTCATCCGCCGCGGATCGCCGCCGAACACCAGATCACGCAAGTAGTAGTGGCCAACCTGGGGCCATTGTCCCGAGAAGTCGACCCGTTCCTCCATCGGCGTGCGCAATGCGACGCGAACGTCCTGTCCTACCGCCTGCATCAGCGCGGACGCCTCGCCGCGAGGTATCGACCGGCCCGTGAGCGGCTTGAACGTCGGCCGTTCGAATTCGGTGGCGGAACGGGCGCCGAGCACCTCGTCCATCAACACCGGATCGGCCACGCCGAGCGTGTCCTTTTCGAGGCGGAAAACACCAGATCCGACATGTTTCTGTAACACGGCGTCGATTCGCGGCGCGAACACCGTCACCCGGGAAGTGCTGATAGCCGCCCCCTCCAGGCCGGGGGCCGGCGCCCGCGCGAGGGCGGGCACCGGCCCGAAAACGGACCGCCGGATCAGTACCAGAGAGCCCAGGCGTTGTCCTTCAGGCTCGTCCGACCCGAGATCTTGCTCATCAGGAAACGCGCGACCTTCATGGTTACACCTCCGTGTGAACTGAAAACCGAACACCTCGTTCCTACTGCGGTGCTGATCGTCGGACAACCACTGTGCACGAAAGATCCCCGTCGCGATGGATGGGCGGACACGCTTCGGACGGATCGCGCAGAAAAAGTGGCCGGATCTTGCGGGATCGACTCCTGCTCCTATTGTGGATCCCGGACGACGAGGAAGGACGCGTAATGGACGATGAGGACCTCACGCCGGAGTTCTTCGCCGACCGGCACGCCGCCCACCGACGCTGGCTGGACGCCGGTGGCGCGACCTCCGTGCGGTTCCCGGACGGCAGCAAGGGCTGGGTCATCGCCCGTCACGCCGATGCCAAGGTGGCGCTGACCGATCCCCGCCTGCGTAAGAACGCTGCCACAGAGGTGTTCGCGCGCAGCCGCGGCGGCCAGCAGGGACCGGGCCGGGAGCTGACCGCGCACATGCTCAACTCCGATCCGCCGCAGCACACTCGGCTGCGCAAGCTGGTGCAGGGGGCGTTCACCCCGCGCCGCGTCGCCGGCCTGCGGCCGCGGATCGAGGCGATCACCGCCGCGCTGCTGGACGACATGGCCACGCGGCCGGAGGTGGACCTCATCCCGGCGCTGGCCCTGCCGTGCCGGTGGCGGTGATCGGCGAGCTGCTGGGCGTGCCCGACGCCGACCGCGAGGTGTTCCAGGTCCGGGGAAACCAGCTCACCGAAGGGTTCGGCGACCGGGAGGTGTCGGTGGCCGCGGCCACCGCGCTGGCCGAGTACCTGGCCGAGCTGGTCGCGGCCAAGCGCCGGGACCCGGCGGACGACCTGCTGTCGGCGCTGGTCCGGGCGCACGACGACGGGGACCGGCTGTCCGACCAGGAGCTGACCTCGATGGCGTTCCTGCTGCTGGTCGCCGGCCACCAGACCATGGTCAACCTGATCGCCAACAGCGTGCACGCCCTGCTGTGCCACCCCGAGCAGCTCGACCGGCTGCGGGCCGACCGGTCCGCGCTGCCGGTGGCGATCGAGGAGTTCCTGCGCTACGAGAGCCCGTTCGGCCTCGCGACCCTGCGCTACGCCGCCGAACCCGTGGTCGTGGGCGACACAGCCATCGCCGCCGGCGACTTCGTCCACATCGGACTGGGCGCGGCCGACCGGGACCCCCGGGTGTTCGCCGACCCGGACCAGCTGGACATCGGCCGGGACGCAGGCCAGCACCTCGCCTTCGGGCACGGCATCCACCGCTGCCTCGGCGCGCCGCTGGCCCGCCTGGAGGCGGAGGTGGCCCTGGACGCCCTGCTGGCCCGCTTCCCGAAGCTGCGGCTGGCCGGTGCGCCGGAAGACGTGCGCTGGCAACAGAATCCGCGGCACCGGGGCGTGCTGTCGCTACCCGTGCGAACCGACTGACTTCCGGGTGAGGTACTGCTGCTCGGGCAGGCTCAGGGTGCGGCGCGCGGCCGACTCGTAGTGCACGCGCGCCGCCTCGTGGTCGCCGGCCAGCTCCAGCAGGTGCGCGCGTACGGCGTCGACCCGGTAGTGCCCGGCCAGCGACGGCTCGGCCTCGGCCAGCTCGGCAAGGGCGGTCTCATGGCCTCGGACCATGGCCACGGCGACGATCCGGTTCAACGTGACCATCGGCCCCGGTGCGGCGGAGTTGAGCAGCTCGTAGAGGCCGAGGATCTGCGTCCAGTCTGTGTCCTCGGGCTTCAACGCCTCGTCGTGCACGGCGGCGATGGCGGCTTGCAGCTGGTACGGGCCGATGACCGCGGTGGCCAGGGCCTCGGTGATCAACGCCGTGCCCTCGGCGATCGCCGCCCGGTCCCACCGCGAGCGGTCCTGCTCGGCCAGCGGCACCAGCGTGCCGTCGGGCAGGGTCCGGGCCGGCCGGCGGGCGTCGGTCAGCAGCATCAACGCCAACAGCCCCGCGACCTCGCCCTCGGCCGGCATCCGTCGGTGCAGCTGGCGGGTCAGCCGGATGGCCTCGCTCGTCAGCTCCACGCGGTTCAACGCCTGGCCGGACGCCGTGTGCCCCTCGTTGAAGATCAGATACAGCACGGCCAGCACCGCGGCGAGCCGCTCGTCGCGTTCCGAGGCCGGCGGCGGCGCGAACCGGGCCCCGGCCGCCTTGATCTTGGCCTTGGCCCGGCTGATCCGCTGCCCGACCGTCGACTCCGGCACCAGCAGCGCCCGCGCGATCTCCGCCGTGGTCAGGCCGCCGACCGCCCGCAGCGTCAACGCCACCTGCGACACCCGCGTCAGCGACGGGTGGCAGCACAGGGTCAACAGCGTCAGGGTGTCGTCCTCGGCCAGCACCTCGGCGTCGTCCACCTCGGCGGTGAACACCGCCTCCTCACGCCGACGCCGCGCCGCCTCGCTGCGCCACACCTCGGTCAGCCGACGCTGGGCCACGGTGATCAGCCAGCCCGTCGGATTGCCCGGGATGCCGTCGGCCGGCCACTGCTGGGCGGCCGCCAGCAGCGCCTCCTGCACCGCGTCCTCGCACGTGTCGAAGCCGCCGTTGCGACGCACCACCACGCCGAGGACCTGCGGCGCCAGCGAGCGCAGCAGGTCCTCGACCTCCGTCGTGACGTTCACAGGTCCAGGGTGCTCATGTCGAGCAGCGGCCGGACCTCGACCGCCCCGCCCAGCTGCGCGTCCGGCGTCCGGGCCGCCCAGGCCAGGGCCTGCTCCTCGGTCTCGGTGTCCACCAGCAGGAAGCCGGCCACGTACTCCTTGACCTCGGCGAACGGCCCGTCGCTGGTCATCGTCTCGCCGTCCTGCACCCACACCCGCTTGGCCAGCGCCGGATCGGTGAGCCCGTTGGACACCACCAGATCGCCCGAGGCCGCCAGCTCCTCGCTCAGCGCCATGTAGCCGCGGCCGAACTCCATGCGCTGCTCGTCGGTCAGCGTCTCCCACAGTGCCCTCGACCGCGGGTTGCTGTGGATCAAGATCAGGTACTGCATGGCCTGCCTCCCGGAAGTCTTGGAGATCCTCTCACCGGGGGAGTGTCGAGGCCGGATCCGCCGTTTCGACACCCAGGCTCTGGGTGCCCAGCACGACAGCCAGCGCGAGACGTTCGGCGTCCTCGGTGCCGGGTTCGGCCGTGTAGACGGTGATGCGCAGGTCGTCCATGGTGACGAGGAGGGTGTCGCAGTCCAGGGTGATCCGGCCGACGCCGGGATGGTCGACGACCTTGCGTTTGGACGGGTCGGGCAGCGGTGCGGGGGCGTCGGCGTTCCACAGCTCGGCGAAGCGAGGGCTCCGCTCGGTGAGCTCCTCGACCAGGCGCCGCAGCGCGCGGTCGACGGGATAACGGGAGGCGGTCAGCCGGAGGTCGGCGACCAGGCGGGCCTCGTGGTCGGCCTGCTCCTGTGCCGTGTGGACCACCCGGCCGGCGGGCCCGAGCAGGTTGCGCCACAAGGCATTGCGCTCGATGCCGTGCCACGTGGTCGTGTCGCCCATGAGTGCGTTGTACGGGGCGTTGGCCAGCAGGACGGTCCAGGTGGCGTCGTACACGACCACCGGAGTGTTGGCGAGCCGGTCGAGCAGCCGCTGCACGCTCGGCGTCACCCGCGACGGCACGACATCGCGCCCCGGCGCGGCGTGTCCGGCCAGCTGGTACAGCAGGTCACGTTCGGCGTCGGCCAGCCGCAGCGCCCGCGCCAGGGACTCCACGACTTGCACAGACGGAGCGGTCGCTCGGCCCTGCTCCAGCCGGGTCAGGTAGTCGGCAGAGATGCCCGCGAGGCCAGCCAACTCCTCCCGACGTAGCCCGGCCGCTCGGCCGGCGCTGGCCGCCCGGCAGCCCGACGGCCTCGGGCGCGACCCGGTCCCGCCAGCGCCGCACCGCCCTACCGAACTCCCATGCCTGCACACCCCCAGTCTGCGGGCCGGCCCACGGGTTTGCCTGGCCCTGCGATTCCCAGGAAAACCGGACGACTGCCTACCCGCCGGCCGCGCTCGCAGGCTGAGAGCCATGACAACGACACTGATCACCGGGGCCAACCGGGGCCTCGGCAAGGAAACCGCCCGCCAGCTCGTCGCCGCCGGGCACACCGTCTACATCGGGGCCCGCGACGAGGCCCAGGGCCAGGCCGTGGCCAAGGAGCTCGGCGCCCGGTCGGTACGGCTCGACGTCACCGACGACGACTCGGTGGCCGCGGCGATGGCCCGGATCGAAGCCGAGGGCGGCCTTGACGTGCTGGTCAACAACGCCGGCATCGCGCTGCTCGGTCTCAACGGCCCCGAGGCGCTCCAGGTGTTCGACACCAACGCCGTCTCCGTCGTGCGCCTCACTCAGGCCGCGCTGCCGCTGCTGCGCAGGTCGGCGAACCCGGTCGTGGTCAACGTCTCCAGCGCACTGGGCTCCTTCACCGCCAACCACGACCCGGCGCGCCCTGCCTCGCACGTCTCCGCGATCGTCTACGGCGCGAGCAAGGCGGCCGTCTCCATGCTCACCGTCCAGTACGCGCGGGCCCTGCCGGAGCTCAGGATCAACGCCGTCGAACCCGGCTACACCGCCACCGAGCTCGGCGGCCGCGCCAACGACCAGGGCCGCCCGGTCGAGGTCAGCGCGCGCACCATCGTGCGGATGGCGATGATCGACCGGGACGGCCCCACCGGGACCTTCCAGGAGGACGACGCCGAACTGGGCTGGTGACCGGAGCCGGTCTTCCTAAGCTGGCGGGATGACAGCGGACTTTCGCGAGATCGGCCGGCGCCTGTCCAACTGGGGCCGCTGGGACGCCGACGGGCACAAGGACGAGCGCGGCACCACCAACCTGCTGACCTCGCAGCGGGTGGTCGCGGCGTCCGGGCTCGTCCGCGAGGGCAAAGTGTTCGACCTGGGCATCCCGTTCGGCGCCGACGGCCCGCAGAGCGGCGCCCTGCGGAACAACCCGGTGCTCACCATGGCCGAGACCGGCGTCGACCAGAACCTGCCCGGCGGGGCGCACTTCGCCGACGACTACGTGTTCATGGCGCTGCAGAGCGCGTCGCAGTGGGACGGGCTGGCCCACGTGTACTACGACGACCTGCTCTACAACGGGTTCCCGGCCACGGACCTGACGCCGCACGGCGCCAAGCACCTCTCCATCGAGCACCAGGCCAAGGGGCTGGTCGGCCGCAGCGTGCTGATCGACGTCGCCGGGCACCGCGGCGTCGACTGGCTGCCGGCGGGCGAGGTGATCGGCCCGGACGAGCTCGACGCCGTGCTCACGGCGCAGGGCACCGAGCTGCACGGCGGCGACATCCTCGCCATCCGCACCGGCTGGCGGCGCAAGTTCCTCACCGAGCGCGACCCGGCCTCGTTCATGGCCGGTGAGCCCGGGCTCGGGCTGGCCACCTGCGAGTGGCTCGCCCGGCACGACGTGGCCGCGGTGTGCTCGGACAACTGGGCGATCGAGGTGCTGCCCGGCGAGGACCCGGCCGTGCTGCTGCCGGTGCACCTGGTGCTGATCCGCGACATGGGCATGACGCTCGGCGAGATCCTCGACTTCGAGGAGCTGGCCGCCGACTGCGCACAGGACGGTCGCTACGAGTTCATGATGACCGCGCCGCCGATCAAGTTCCGGTGGGCGGTGGGGTCCCCGATCAATCCGCTGGCGATCAAGTGACCGCCGTGTCGAAAACGCGTGGGCGGCTTCGACACAGCGACGACCGACGAGGGTCGACCAACGCGAAGGGACATGCCATGAGCAGCATCGACGAGATCGCGGCCCAAGAGATCAGCACAGTGATCACCGCGGCCGAGGCGGCCATGAAGGACGGCGACGTGCAGCGGCTTTTCCAGCGGTACACCGAGGACGTGGTCAAGTTCGACCTGGCGCCGCCGCTGGGCCGCCGAGGAGCCGACGCCTTGGACGCGGAGGGGCAGCGGGCGTGGTTCGAGACCTTCGACGGGCGGCCGGACCTGCGGATCACCGAGCTGGAGATCGAGGTGGGCGGCGACCTGGCGTTCGCCCACTCGCTCAACCGGATGTCGGCCACGCCCAAGGGCACGGACTTCGCGTTCGAGATGTGGTTCCGCGCCAGCTACGGCCTGCGGAAGACGCCGGACGGCTGGCGCATCGCCCACGAGCACACCTCCACCCCGTTCTACATGGACGGCTCACTGCGCGCGGCGACCGATCTCAAGCCGTAGGGGCGCCGAACCACCGGGTCAGGGCCTCGACCAGGCCCTGACCCGAAATGCCGGCCCAGGCGACGAAGCCGTCGGGGCGGACGAGCAGCGCGGGGTGGTCGGGATGGGCGCCGGCGACGACGTCCACCCGGTCCCGCCAGCCCCCGGCGACGGAGCCGACGCCGGCCAGGTCCAGCAGCAGCGGCCGGCCGCTGCGCAGCAGCTCGGCCAGCCGGACCACCCCATCGGTGGTGGTGATCGACAGCTCCGGAACCAGCGCTCCGACCAGCGGATGATCGCCGGCGAAGTACCGGATGTCGTTGCCGGACATGGTGTCGGCGATGTGCCGCCGGACGTCGACGGAGCCCAGCAGCTCCTCGAACAGGGTCCGCAGGGCGGTGACCTTCGTGCCCGGCGCGAGCAGCGCCGACTGGGCCTGGGTCTGCATGGCGACCCGCTGGGCCACCGGATGCCGCTCCGTGTGGTACGTGTCGAGCAGGCCCTCGGGCGCCCAGCCGTGGATCGTGGCCCCGAGCTTCCAGGCCAGGTTGGTGACGTCCTGCATCCCCGCGTTCAACCCGGGCGCGCCCATGCCGGCGTGCACGTGGGCAGCGTCGCCGGCCAGCAGCACCCGGCCGTGGCGGAACACGGCGGCGATCCGGGTGTTGTTGCCGGCGAGGCGGCGTAGCAGCGGCGGCCGGTCCAGGTTGGGCGGCAGGAGCGGCACGTCCGCGCCGAGCACCCGTTGCACGCTGGCGGCGAGCTCCTCCAGCGTCATGGGCACGTCGTCGTCCGGGCCCGGGCCCCACTCCATGGTGTTCACGGTCAGCGTGTCCTCGAACCGCGCCCAGATGAACACCCCGCCCGTGGTGCGGTAGAAGGAGAACGGCGGGATGTCGCCGTGCCCGGGCACCGGCAGGGCGGTGGCCCCGGCGGTCGGCAGCCGCACGTTGGCCGACCGGCTGACGACGTCGTCGTCGGTGACGCCGGGGAAGTCGATGCCGGCCAGCTTGCGGACGGTGCTGCGGCCCCCGTCGCAGCCGACCAGGTAGTAGGCGGTGATCTCCTCGGCCCCGGCCCGCACGGTCACGTGTGTGCCGTGGTCGGTGAAGCCGGTGACCTCGACGCCACGCCGGAGCTCCGCGCCGAGCCCGACCGCGTGCTCCTCCAGGATCCGCTCCAGCCGAGGCTGCGGGATCTGGATCGGGTACAGCGGGTTGTCGGCCAGGTCCCGCAGGTCCAGGCGCATGCCGCCGAAGGTGAACCACGGCGTCGCGGCGGGCGGCCCGGTCCAGCCGCTGACCTTCTCGTACAGGCCACGGGCGTCCAGCAGCCGGGCCACCACGCCGACCAGCCCGTTGGCCTTGGGCATGTTCACCCTTTCGGGCAGTCGTTCCAGCACCAGCGGTCTGACCCCGGCCAGCCGCAGCTCGGCCGCCAGCATCAGGCCGTTCGGTCCGCCGCCGGCGATCACCACGTCGAAGTCCATGCCCGCCACCGTACAGAAACATGCGTGCCACGCAAAGATGCGGGCCACGCAAATTGGTGGGCCGCTACGGATATGCCAGGGTTGCCGGCGTGACTGATCTGCGGGTGACGACCCGCAACGCCCGGTTCCAGCAGTGGGAAGCGTTGCTCGGCAACCGGACCAAGCGGCAGCGCACCGGCGAGTTCCTGGTGCACGGCGTCCGGCCCATCACGCTGGCCGTCGACCACGGCTGGCCCCTCGACGCGCTGCTCTACCCGGCCGGCCGGCGGCTGTCGAAATGGGCCGAGGAGCTGCTCGACACCACCCCGGCCACCAGGGTCGCGATGGACCCGGATCTGCTGGCCGAGCTGGGGGAGAAGGAGGCCGAGCACGCCCCGGAGCTGATCGCCGTTGCCGCGCTGCCGCCGGACGACCTGAGCCGCATCCCGGTGCCCGACGACTTCCTCGGCGTGGTCTTCGACCGCCCGACCAACCCCGGCAACATCGGCACGGTCATCCGCTCCGCCGACGCCTTCGGCGCCCACGGCGTGATCGTCGGCGGACACGCCGCCGACGTCTACGACCCGCGCACGGTCCGGGCCAGCACGGGCTCCCTGTTCGCGCTCCCGGTGGTCCGCGCGGACTCCGCCGCGACAATTCTGGACTGGATTCGGTCCGGACCCGTAACGGTCCGCATCGTGGGCACCGATGAGCACGGCACAGCGGTAATCGACCGGCACGACCTGACCGGACCGACGCTGCTGGTGGTCGGCAACGAGACCGCGGGCATGAGCAGCACATGGCGCGCGGCCTGCGACGACGTGCTGAGCATCCCCATCGGCGGGGCCGCCAGTTCGCTCAACGCCGCCAACGCGGCGTCCATTGTTCTCTATGAGGTAGCACGTCAGCGCAGACTGTGATGTATCTGCGGGCCTCCTCCATTCATCTTGGTTTACATTGGGTGTTCACCATGGGGAGGTCGAGAAGGTGGACGACGACACGAGGCCGGCCGAACGCAGCACGGGGGCTGCTCGGAACCAGGTGCTCCGGGGCCGGCTGAGCCGGGCATCGGAACTGGCGGCGCGCGCGGTGGCCGCTGCCGCACAACAACCAAGCGGGCACGGGACCGGGGAGGACCTGCCCGCGGCCCTGGCCGTGCAGGCCTGGGCCGCCGCCTGGCGGGGCGACTCGCAGCTGGCCGACCAGGCGTCGACCCGCGCGATGACCCAGCTGGATCCGGCCTGGACCCGTCGACTGCTGGTCGAGCTGCTGGGGGCACGGCTGCACCTGGGCGACGTCGACGGCTGCCAGCGGCTGGCCACCGTGGCCGGCGTGGACACCGACCCGGGCCGGGTCGCCCCGGTCCTGCGGCCGTGGATCTGCGAGACGATGGTGAACGTGGAGCTGACCCGCAGCCGGCCGGCCCGCGCCGCCCTGTGGGCCGAGCACGCCGCCGAGACCGCGGCGCCGGCGATGTGGGGGCACACCGGGGTCATGCACCTGGCCAACGGCCAGGTCGCGCTGGCCCGCAACGACCTCCAG
>NZ_KK037166.1:185110-187102 GCF_000568255.1 Kutzneria sp. 744 | reverse complement strand
CGGTCGCACGCCGTGGTCGGCGCCGCGCTGATCGGCATGGGGGAGCGGGACGCGGCGCTGCGGGAGCTGAGCGTGGCGCGCCGGCTCGCGGAGAGCTGCGGGGCCCGCGCGCTGGCGGCCGAGCTGGTCGACACCCAGCTCACGCTGTCCGTGCGTCGCGCGCCGACGGTCCGCAGCATGGACACGCTGACCGTCCGCGAGCACGAGGTCGCCGAGCTGGCCGTGCGCGGCCTGACCAACCGGCAGATCGCGGAGAAGCTGGTGGTCAGCGTGAAGACGGTGGAGGGCCACCTGTCCCGCGTGTTCACCAAGCTGGGCGTGCCCTGTCGGACGGCGCTGGCCGCGCCGCTGCGCAAGATGGAAGCCGAACTGGTGCACTGAGACCGCGGTGCTGAACCGCACGGGGCCGGCGTGTGGCCCCGTGCGCGACGGCAGGCCCGTGTCACAATCAGCCGTCCCGTCCGGAAATAACCTGATCCGAAGGAATTAGGTGACCTGCCGCCGGCATTGGTGATCTTGCTCTACGATCGCGCCGACCCGCCGTTCCGCGAGCCAGGAGTTCACCCGATGCCCAACCGTGTCGTCACGGCGACGGTGGCCACCGCCATGTTGCTGACCATGACCGCCACCTCCGCCAGCGCCTCCAGCCTGCCCATGCCGTACCAGGGTCCGGCCGGCCAGGTCATCACGGTCGTCGCCGACAGCGCGACAGCGACCACCGCCGTGCTCACCGCCTGGCAGCGCACCGGCCCGCTGTGGGATCAGTGGACGGTCGTGCACGGCCCGGTCACGGCCAACGTCGGCACCGACGGCATCGGCCAGGCCAGTGAGACCACCTCCAAGACGCCGGCCGGCGTGTGGACGCTGACCGAGGCCTTCGGCATCCAGGCCAACGACGGCACCCGGCTGCCCTACCGCCAGGTCGGCACGTCCGACTGGTGGGTCTCGGACACCAAGTCCCCGCTCTACAACACCTACTACCACTGCACGCCCGGCAGCTGCCCGTTCAACGAGGGCGCCGGCGAGGACCTGGGCAAGGCCGGCCCGGTCTACGACCACGCGGTGGTCATCGACTACAACCGCAAGCCGGTCGTGCCCGGCGCCGGCTCGGCGTTCTTCCTGCACGTCTCCGCGGGCAAGCCGACCGCCGGCTGCGTGTCCATCCCGGCCGACGACCTCAAGGCCGTGATGGCCTGGCTCGACCCCGCGCAGCACCCCGTGATCGACATCGCTGTCCACTGATCTAGCAGGTCGACAGGAACCGGTCGAGGGCCTTCACACCGAACGCCAGGCCCTCGACCGGGACCCGCTCGTTGACGCCGTGGGCCATCGCCCGGTAGTCGAAGCCCTCGGGCACCCACAGGGGGGAGAAGCCATAGCCGGGTATCCCCAGCCGGGCGAACGCCTTCGCGTCGGTGCCCCCGCCCAGGCAGTACGGCACCACCACGGCCGCCGGGTCGGCAAAGCGCAGCGCGTCGGCGATCGCGTCGAACCACGGCGAGTCGATCGGCGCCTGCACCCCCGGCTGCGGGTTGAGCAGCTCCCGGCTCACGTGCGGGCCGATCAGCTCGTCGACGGTGGCCAGCAGCTCCTCCTCGCCGCCCGGCAGCACCCGCGTGTCGATCAGCGCCTCCGCAGTGCTCGGGATGACGTTGACCTTGTAGCCGGCGGTCAGCGCCGTCGGCGTGGTGCTGTTGCGGATCGTCGACTCCACGAGCGAGGCCGCGCCGCCCAGCCGCGCCACCGTTCCGTCCACATCGGACAGATCCACCTCGACGCCCAGCGCCGCACCGACCTGTTCGATATAGGCCTGCACGGACGGGATGAGCCGCACCGGCCAGCGGTGCTCGGCCAGCCGCCGCACCGCCTGCACCAGCCGGATCACCGCGTTCTCGTCGTTGCGGCGCGACCCGTGACCGGCCCGGCCGCGGGCGGTCAGCCGCAGGTGCGAGGACCCGCGCTCGGCCGTGCCCACCGGGTAGAAGTGGATGC
>NZ_KK037166.1:171576-185010 GCF_000568255.1 Kutzneria sp. 744 | reverse complement strand
GACTCGCCGATCGCCGCCGCGCAGTCCCGGAACAGGTCCGGATGCTCCGACACCAGCCAGTGCGCCCCGTAGTCGCCGGCGTCCTCCTCGTCGGCGGCGAACGCCAGCACCACGTCCCGTCGAGGCTGACGGCCTTCCGCGTGCCAGCCGGCGACCACGGTCAGCAGCTCGGCAACCATGTCCTTCATGTCGACCGCGCCCCGGCCCCACAGGTAGCCGTCACTGATGTGAGCCGAGAACGGGTCCACGTCCCAGTCCGACGCCTGCGCCGGCACCACGTCCAGATGCGCCTGCACCAACACCGGCGGCAGCTCCGGCGAGCTGCCGGCCACGCGGGCGATCACGTTGGTGCGCCTGGGTTTGCGCTCCAGCAGTGTCGGCTCCGCGCCGGCGGCCGTCAGCTCCGCGGCCACGAACTCGGCCGCCTCCCGCTCACCCTCGCTGTCGCCGCCACCCCGGTTGGTGGTGTCGAACCTGATCAGCTGCGCGCACCGCTCGACGACGTCCATCCACCCTCACCCGTAGACCTTCTCGACCGCGCCGCTCGCGATGTTGGTGACGATCTTGAAGGCCATCATCGCCTCGGTCATCGTCGGGGCGTCGTAGCCGACCCGCAACAGCGAGATCCGTTCCACGGTCGGGATGACCGCGGCGGCCGCGGCCAGATGCGCGGCGTCGAAGGCGACTTCCATGTGGTGCCCCGAGAAGACGGGCTCGACCCGGCCGGCGCGGGCCATGGCCAGCCGCGCCTGCTCCTCGATCAGCTTGCCGGTGCGGGCGGGCGGCAGGCAGATGGCCGAGTACCGGCTCACGCACTCCTTCACCGCGGCCTTGCCCGCGTCGGGAACGTAGGCGTCGGCGTCCTCGCACGTCTTGTCGTCGCCCGTGACCAACAGGACGGGCACGCCGTGCTCGGCGGCGACGGCGGCGTTGAGCCGGCCCTCGCTGGCCCGCACACCGTCCAACCACACGCCCGTGACCGAGTTGCCGAGATAGGTGTGCGACAGCACGCCCTCCGCGCCGGCGCCGGTGTGATAGCCCAGGAACACCACGCCGTCCACGCCGGAATCGATGCCCTGCATCATCGACAGCGGCTTGTGCTTGCCGGTCAGCATGCGGGCCCGCTCGTCGAGCTCCTCCAGCAGCAGATTGCGCTGGGTGTCGTGGGCCTCGTTCACGAGCACGTCGTCGGCGCCGCCGCTGACCAGGCCGCGCACGCACGCGTTGACGTCTCCGTTGAACATCCGGCGGAACCGCTGCCACTGCTCGGTGCCGGGTTCGACGTCGGCCGGCCACGTGACTCCGGTCGCGCCTTCCATGTCGGCCGAGATGAGGATTCGCACGATCGGTACGTTACGGGTTGGCGGCCGTTGTCGACAATTGTTGACACGTTGCCTTACTGGGTGGTTACTTCTTGCCAAAGATGGGGAAGGGGAGGTGCGCGTCATGCGCATCAGAGGGATCGGCATCGGCCTGATCGCCGCGGGGATCGCGGTGCTCAGCGCGCCCATTGCGGCTCAGGCCCAGGACACACCGCAGCCCAAGACACTGCGGGTCGCGGTCACCGGCAACATCGCGACGATGAACCCGTTCATGGCCTTCCACCTCGGGGACACCGAGATCGGGCGGGTGATGTACGCGTTCCTCACCTCCTACTCGCGTGACGACTTCAGCCCCGCGCCGGGCCTGGCCGACAAGTGGCAGGTCTCCGACGACAAGCTGACCTGGACCTACCACATCCGCTCCGGCGCGAAGTGGTCCGACGACCAGCCGATCACGGCCCGCGACGTCGCCTGGACCTTCAACAAGATCATGACGGACAAGACCGCGGCCACCGCCAACGGCAACTTCGTGGCCAACTTCGACACCGTCACCGCGACCGACGACAGCACGGTGGTCATCAAGACCAAGACGCCGCAGGCCACCATGCTGGCCCTGGACGTGCCGATCGTGCCCGAGCACGTGTGGTCGAAGGTCACCGACATCGGCAAGTACGACAACCTCCAGTACCCGGTGGTCGGCAGCGGTCCCTTCACGCTGACCAACTTCACCCAGGGCCAGTCCATCACGCTCAAGGCGAACCCCGACTACTACGGGGACAAGCCGGCCTACGACCAGCTCCAGTTCCGCCACTACGACAACGCCGACGCCGCCGTGCAGGGGCTCAAGAACGGCGACGTGGACGTGGTCAGCGGCCTGACCCCGACCCAGTACACCGCGCTGCAGAGCACCCCGAACATCACCACGGTCAAGGCGCGGCAGGGCCGGCAGAACGACCTGCTGATCAACTACCAAGCCCAGACCAACGACCACCAGCCGGTCGGCGACGCCAACCCGGTGCTCAAGGACCCGAAGGTGCGCCAGGCCATCGCCCAGTCGGTGGACGTGAAGACCCTGGTGGACAAGGCCTACGGCGGTCTGGCCGAGCCCGGCGCCGGCTTCGTGCCCGCGGTGTACGAGCAGTGGCACTGGACCCCCAGCGGCACGCAGGAGCAGAAGTTCGACCTGGCCGCCGCCGGCAAGCTGCTCGACGAGGCCGGCTACGCCAAGGGCGCCGACGGCGTGCGCGCGGACAAGCAGGGCAAGCCGATCAACCTGCGGCTGGTCGTGGACAGCGGCATCCCGGCCCAGGTCGCGGCGGCCAACTTCATCAAGGGCTGGCTGACCCAGGTCGGCCTGGGCGTGACCCTGCAGGCCCTCAGCTCGGACGCGGTCACCGACGCCGGCAGCACCGGCAAGTACGACCTCGAGCTCAACGGCTGGACCGGCAACCCCGACCCGGACGCGCTGCTGTCCATCCAGACCTGCGGCGTGCTGCCCGACGCGGACGGCAACGGCAACACCGAGAACTTCATGTGCGACCCGCAGATCGACCAGCTGTACAAGGCGCAGCTGTCCGAGATGGACAAGGCCAAGCGGATCCAGGACGTCAAGGACCTGCAGGCCCGCCTGTACTCCCTGGACAGCTCCGTGGTGATCGCCTACCCGAACTCGCTGGAGGCCTACCGCTCCGACCGCTGGGCCAGCTTCGGGCTCCAGCCCTCGCAGGGCGGCTCGATCACCCACCAGAACGGCTACTACGGCTATCTGCTGGCCAAGCCGGCCGACGCCGCCTCCTCCGGCGGCGGCTCCAACACCACGCTGATCGTCGTCATCGTGGTTGTGGTGGTCGTGCTGCTGGGCGGCGGCGCGTTCCTGCTGTCGCGGCGGCGCAAGGCCGGCGCCGACGAGCGGGAGTAGCGCGTGACCTCACCGGCAACGGCGCCGGCACTGGCCGAACCGAGCACGTCCGCGCGCCGCTCCGGCGGCGCGCGGTACGTGCTCGGCAAGGTCGGCGGCGCGGTGGTCAGCCTGTTCGTGGTGATGGTGCTGGGCTTCTTCCTGTTCCGCGTGCTGCCCGGCGACCCCATCCGGCTGCTGACCCGCAACACCTCCCTCGGCGCCGCGCAGGTCGCGGAGCTGCGCCACCGGTACGGGCTGGATCTGCCGCTGCCGGCCCAGTTCCTCGACTACATGAGCAAGCTGCTGCACGGCGACATGGGCGACTCGCTGAAGTTCCAGCAGCCGGTGGCCGACCTGATCCTGCAACGGCTGTGGCCGACGGTGCTGCTGGTCGGCGTGGCCACGCTGCTGTCCATCCTGTTGGGGCTGTGGCAGGGCACCCGGGCCGGCTGGCGGCGCGGCAGCGGCTTCGACCGCTTCTCCACCGGCTTCGCGCTCACGCTGTGGTCCGCGCCGACGTTCTGGCTGGGCATGATCCTGCTGGCGCTGGGCGGCTCGCTGTTCCCCACCCAGGGCATCCTCGACCCCGACACGCCGGCCTCGTTCCTGCCCCAGGTCGCCGACGTGCTGCACCATCTGGTGCTGCCGTGCCTGACGCTGGTCGCGGTTCTGTACGCGCAGTACCTGCTGGTGATGCGTTCCTCGCTGCTGGAGGAGATGAACGCCGACTACCTGACCACCGCGAGGGCCAAGGGCCTGCGTGACGACCTGGTCCGCAGCCGGCACGCGGTGCCCAACGCCCTGCTGCCGACCGTGACCCTGATCTTCATCCAGCTCGGGTTCGTGGTCGGCGGCGCGGTCACCGTGGAGACGGTGTACTCGTGGCCGGGCCTGGGACTGCTGCTGTACCAGGCCATCACCGACCACGACGGGCCGCTGCTACAGGGCCTGCTGCTGGTGCTGGCCGGCGCGGTGCTGGTGATGAACCTGATCGGCGACCTGCTGCTGCGAGTCATCGACCCGAGGGTGCGTGCCGCATGACCGCCTCCATCTCCTGGCAGCGCCGCCGGGCGGCCGCCGGCCGGGTCTGGGCCCAGTTCAGCGCCGACCGAAGCGGCCTGACCGGGCTGGCCATCCTCGGCGTGATCGTGCTGCTGGCCCTGCTCGCGCCGCTGATCAGCGACTCGTCCGCGCTCGACGTCACCAAGGCCACCGGCGGCCTGCTCAAGCCGCCCGGCGGCGGATTCCTGCTCGGCACCGACGAGAACGGCCGGTCCGTGCTCCAGCTGCTGCTGTGGGGATCGCGGATCTCGCTGCTGGTCGGCCTGACCGCCACGCTGCTGTCGGTCGGCGTCGGCACCGTCGTCGGCGTGCTGATGGCGCACTTCGGCGGCTGGGTGCAGGCCGTGCTGATGCGCGTCACCGACTTCTTCCTGGTGCTGCCGTCGCTGGTGCTGGCCGCGGTGCTGTCCACTGTGCTCAGTCCCGGCATCGGGTCGATCATCCTGGCCATCGGCGCCACGGCGTGGCCGACGACGGCACGGCTGGTCCGCTCGCAGACCCTGGCCGTCGAGTCGCGGCCGTACATCGAGCGGTCGTGGGCGCTGGGCGCCGGGCACCTGCACGTGATCGGCAAGCACGTGCTGCCTGCGGTGCTGCCGCTGGTGTTCGCCAACACCACGCTGAACGTGGCCAACTCGATCATCACCGAGTCGACGCTGTCCTTCCTCGGCGTCGGCGACCCGAACCAGCCGTCATGGGGCCAGATGCTGCACAACGCACTGCAGAGCGGCGCGGTCACCGCGCAGGCCTGGTGGTACCTGCTGCCGCCGGGCGTGGCGATCGGCGTGGTGGTGCTGGCGTTCATGATGTGCGGGCGGGCCCTGGAGGCCGTGCTCAACCCGCGGCTGAGGGAGCGGTGATGGGCGAGCCGTTGTTGGAACTGCGGTCCGCGACCGTCGACTACCGGACATCCAACGGCCTCGTGCCGGCGGTGCGTGGAGTTGACCTGCGTATCGACGCCGGGCAGACGGTGGGTTTGGCGGGGGAGTCGGGCTGCGGCAAGTCGACGCTGGCCATGTCGGTGCTGCGGCTGCTGCCGCGCAACGCCGTGCTGGGCGGGGAAGTGCTGCTGGGCGGCGAGAACGTCACCGACATGACCTGGGGTCGGCTGCGGGCCGTGCGCTGGGCCGAGGCGTCGGTGGTGTTCCAGGGCGCGATGCACGCCCTGAACCCGGTGCTCCGCGTCGGCGACCAGATCGCCGAGCCGATTCGCCTGCACGGCAAGGGATCCGACGTCGAGCGGCGGGTCGGCGAGCTGTTGGAGCAGGTCGGCCTGCCGGCGCGGCGGGCGAAGGCCTATCCGCACGAGCTGTCCGGCGGGCAGCGGCAGCGCGTGATGATCGCGATGGCCCTGGCCTGCTCGCCCGGGCTGATCATCGCCGACGAGCCGACCACCGCGCTGGACGTCATGGTGCAGGCCCAGGTGCTGGACCTGCTCAAGCACTTGGTGGACGAGCTGGACATCGGGCTGTTGATGATCAGCCACGACCTGTCGGTGCTGGCCTCGACCTGTCAGCGGCTGGCCGTGATGTACGCGGGGCGGATCGTCGAGCAGGGGCCGGCGGTCGAGGTGCTGCGGAATCCCGCTCACCCGTACACGAAGGCGCTGGCGGCGGCGTTCCCGACCATCGGCGACGCCTCGTCCCGGCTGGCCCCGCGCGGGCTGGCCGGTGACCCGCCGGATCCGTCCGACCTGCCGTCCGGCTGCCCGTTCCACCCGCGCTGCCCGTCGGCGATGCCCGAGTGCTCGGGCACGGATGTCCTGCTGCGGCCGGTCGCCGAGGCCCGGACGTCCGCGTGCCTGTTGGAGGTTCACCTGTGACCCCAAGGGATTCGACACTGCTTCGTGCGTCAGATGTCGCCGTGCACTTCGGTTCCGCACGTGCCGTGGACGGTGTGGAGCTGGACATCCGGGCCGGCGAGATCATCGCGCTGGTCGGCGAGTCCGGCTGCGGCAAGACCACCCTGGCCCGAACGCTGCTGGGCTTGCAGAAGCCCACGTCCGGGCAGGTGCTCTACGAGGGCAAGCCGCTGGCCTCCTCCAACCGCGGGCTGCGGGAGTACCGGCGGCACGCGCAGCTGGTGCTTCAGGACCCGACCGGTGCTTTGAACCCCCGGCACAGCGTGTACGAGGCCGTCGCCGAGGGTCTGCGGATCCACCGCGTGCCCGGCGACGAGCGGGAACTCGTGGCGTCGGCCTTGTCACGGGCCGGTTTGCGGCCGCCGGAGCGGTTCTTCGGGCTCGTCCCGCACGAGCTGTCCGGCGGCCAGCGCCAGCGCGTGGTCATCGCCGGCGCGCTGGCCCTGGACCCCAGTGTGCTCATCGCCGACGAGCCGGTGGCGTCGCTGGACGCCTCGGTCCGGGGCGAGATCTTGGCTCTGCTGCTGCGGTTGCGGGACGAGCTCGGCCTGGCGGCCCTGGTCGTCACGCACGATCTGGGGCTGGCGTGGAACATCGCCGACCGGGTCGCGGTGATGTACCTGGGCCGCATCGTCGAGAGCGGCCCGGTGGAGCAGGTCCTGACCGCCCCGCAGCACCCTTACACCCAGGCGCTGCTGTCCGTGCTGCCCGAGTCGTCGACGCCGCCGATGGTGTTGGCGGGGGAGACCCCGGACCCCAGCCGCGTGCCGACGGGCTGCCGGTTCCACCCGCGCTGCCCCTTGCTGGCCGCCGGCCTGCCCGAAGAGGTGGCGTCGAAGTGCCGGACGGTGGATCTGCCCGTTGTGGACGGCGCCGAGCCCGGCGTCGCCTGCCACGCGGTGGCGGTGGGCAGCGGCTCACACCGCTAGCTCACGGCTGCACCGTCAGCACTTCCGGGCCGTTTTCCGTGATGGCGATGGTGTGCTCGGAGTGCGCGGTGCGGGAGCCGTCGGAGGAGCGGATGGTCCAGCCGTCGGGGTCGAAGACGATGCGGTCGGTGGTGCGGGCGAACCACGGCTCCAGAGCCAGCGTCAGGCCGGGGCGAAGCTTGAGGCCCCGGCCGGCGCGGCCGCGGTTGGGGATGTGCGGCTCCTCGTGCATGGTGCGCCCGAGGCCGTGGCCGCCGAATTCGGTGTTCACGGGGTAGCCGTAGGCCGTGGCCACGGTTTCGATCGCCGCGGAGATGTCGCCGAGGCGGTTGCCGGGCTGGGCGGCGGCGATGCCGGCGACCAGGGCCTCCTCGGTGGCGCGGACCAGGCGGAGGTCCTCCTCGGCCGGCGTGCCCACGACGACCGTGCGGGCCGAGTCCGCCACCCAGCCGTCGATCGACACCGCGATGTCCATGCTCAGCACGTCGCCGTCGCCCAGCACGTAGTCGTGGGGCAGGCCGTGCAGCACGGCGTCGTTGACCGACAGGCAGATCACGTTGCGGAACGGGCCGTTGCCGAAGGACGGCGCGTAGTCCCAGTAGCAGGACTCGGCCCCGCGGTCGCGGATCATCTCCCGGGTCCGGTGCTCCAGGTCCATCAGGTTCACGCCCGGCTCCGCGATCTTGGCCAGCTCGGCCAGCACGGTGGCGATGAAGCCGCCGGTCACACGCATCCGCTCGATCTCGGCGGCGGACTTCAACTCGATCACGGACACCCCTCGGTTCGGTATTTCTATACCGACTCTAGCCCTTGCCGGTACAGTAATACCAGCCCTATCCTGGGCACGTGGTCCGCAACCCCCTCACCCCAGAGCAGCTCGAAGCCGGCCGACGGCTCGGCCAGCGGCTGCGCGCCGCCCGCGGCGACCGGGCCCTGGCCGAGGTGGCGCTGACCGCCGGCATCTCCCCGGAGACCCTCCGCAAGATCGAGACCGGCCGGCTGCCCACGCCGGCCTTCGGCACCATCGCCTGCCTGAGCGAGGCGCTGGACCTGCCGGTGCAGGACCTCGCCGACGCCTGGACCGCCGCCATACGGCTGAAGAACGCCTCCTGAGGGGGTTCCCCCAAACTGACGCCGCCTCATCTCGGCACCGCTCACGGCCGTCGCCGCTGCCCTACTGTCTCCCCCGTCGAGAACTGATCCCAGGGGAGAATCTCCATGCGCTCCAAGCTGAGCAAGGTGTTGCTCGCCGTGCTGATGACCGTCGGACCGGCCGCCCTCGTGCCGGCCGCGACCGCGTCCGCCGCGCCGGCCCGTCCCGCCATGAGCATGGTCGACTGCACCCAGAACGACTTCCTCTGGGTCTACTACCACGAGACCAACGGCGACCCCAACGACAACCACCTCTGCTTCGCCAACGCCGGCACGATCGACTTCACCTACTACTGCAAGTGGGGCTGCTGGCTCGACCAGTTCTACACCGGCAACAACGTCGTGCAGTACAAGGCCGACGACCGCTGGCAGCCCGCCGGCGGCGTCGCCAAGAACGTGCACTTCACGTTCCCCAACCACCCGGGCGGCGTCGACCTCCAGGCGATGCGGATCTTCTGAGACGAAACGAAGGGGCCCGGATCCGGGCCCCTTCGTCGTGCTCAGCCGGTGCAGCAGGCGTGGGCGCTGTGGGTGACGTAGTGCTCGTCGTGCCACCAGAAGCCGGCGTTGGCCGGATGGTCGGGCACGGGGGCGGCGACCCGGTTGGCGGCGATGCCGGCCGTGGCGCCGGCGAACGGCTTGAGCAGATCGTCCACAGTGAACAGACGGCCGTTGCTGACCACCGACCGCACATTGGCGGCCTGCTTGATGTCGGCCAGCGGGTCACCGCCCACAATGGACAGATCGGCGTACATGCCGGGCGCGATCCGGCCCAGCGGCTCGCCCAGCAGCTCGCCGGCATTGCGGGTGGCGGTCACCAGCGCCTCGAACGGCGTGAGCCCGTACTTGACCATGGCCCGCAGGTTCATGTGCGTGCTGACGGCCGTGTGGTCGATGGGCGAGTCGGTGCCGGTGACGATGCGCCCGCCGCCCCGGACGGTGGCGGCGATCTGGGCGACCTGCTTCGCCAGGTCGGCGAGGTTGGCAGACTGGTCGGTGGTGGCCGCGCCCTGGGCGGAGGCGAGCAGGGAGGCGTACTCCCACGACGGGTACAGCGTCTTGACCCGACGGTCGGTGACCAGGCTCTGGTCCTCGCCCAGCAGCGCCCCGGACAGGAACAGCGTCGGCGTGCGGCCGGCTCCGGTCTTGTTGAACAGGTCGATGACGTCCTGGTAGCCGGCGCCCAGCGCGGTGATCGTGCGCGAGTAGCCGAACCGGTTGGTGGCGCCGACGTGCTCCATGCCGTCGCCGCCGAAGGCCAACGCCGGGTAGTGGTAGTGCGAGGTGGCCAGCAGCCCGCGGTCGTGGGCCCAGCCGATGACCTGCTTCTGCCACTCGGGGCGCAGCCGGACGTAGCACTTCATCAGGTCGTAGTCGAGGGCGGCGGCGCGGTCGAGCTCACGGGCGAGCTGGCGGGTGTCGTAGGTGGGGCGCATGAAGTTGTAGAAGATCCGCGAGCCGTCGATGGCCTCGCCGGTGGCGAAGTAGCGGGGCCCGACGCGGCGGCCGGACTGGATGGACTCCCGCTCCTCCACCATGTGGTACGCCGGGCTGCCGGGCGAGCGGGTGGTGGTGATGCCCAGCGACAGCCACAGCCGGCCCTGCCGGGCGCCGTAGCTGTAGCCCTGCATCTCCCGGTGGTTGTGGATGTCGACGATGCCGGGCATGACCACGCCGTCACGGGCGTCGATCAGCTGCCCGTCGACGCCGGGACGGCTGGGGCGCACGGACTTGACCCGGTGCCCCTCGACCACGACGTCCACATTGGACTGCAACGTCGGGCTCTGGCCGTCCCACAGCTTGCCGGCCCGGATGACCAGCCGGCCGCGCGGCGCGGTGTTGGTCCAGCTCAGACCGACCGGAACGGTCCGCGGAGCGCCGCCGGCCACGCCGATCAGGCGCAGGCGACCGTTGTTCAGGTACAGCAGGTGCCGGGAGTCGCCGTGCCAGGTCGGGGCGTCGGTGACCTCGTCGTTGATCGGCTTCGGCGTGCCGGCGAAGGTGCCGTCGGGGTGCACGTCGACCACGTGCAGCAGGCTGCCGACGACGAACGCCATCTTCGTGCCGTCCGGCGACCACACGGGCCCGTCGTCGCCCCGGGTCTGGAGCGACCGGTGCGGCAGCGGATCGACGTACTGAGCGGCACCGGTGACGCGGTTGACCAGCAGGATCTTGCTGAGGCCCTCGCGATAGCGCGTGGAGTACGGCACGATCGCCGCCAGCGCGATCACGGTGCCGTCGGGCGACCAGGTCGGCCGGCCCGGCTCGAAGGTCGCCGTGAACACCTTCCGCACGGCCCCGGTGGCCACCTCGACCGTGTACAGAGCGCCGGTCTGGTCCAGGAACGCCAGGAACTTGCCGTCACGGGACCAGGAACCGGACACCGCGGCCGCGTTGGGCAGGTTGGTCAGCTGCCGCTCCTGGCCGGTGCCCAGATCCCGCAGCCAGATGTCGAGCTTGCCGCCGCGGTCGGTGGAGTACGACAGGAAGCGGCCGTCCGGCGACCACGCCGGATCCGACTTCCACCAGTCATCGCGGGTCAGCGGCCGCGGCGACTGGCCGATCGTCATGGTGTAGATGTCGTTCAAGGCCCGGAAGGCGACCTTGGTGCCGTCCGGCGACAGCACCGGGCTCCCGATGCCGACCACCGGCTTGGGCCGCGGCGAGTCGAAATCCCGGCGGCGCTTGGTGTACTTGGCCGGCTGCACGTCGACGGGCGCGGTGAACGCGACCACGAAGGCCGGCCCGCCGGCGAGCGACCGCCTGCGCAGGGCGCCGTCCGAGCTGTACAGGAAGTCGTTGCCGTGCCAGGAAACCCGGAACGGGAAGGCCTCCTCGCCGGTGACCAGCACCTCGCCCGACAGGTACAGCTCGGAGCTGGCCGGGGCGTTGGGCGGGGCGGCGGCGGTGACCAGGTTGTAGACGAGGTCCTTGCCGTCGGGCGTGAACGCCGGGCTGTGCAGCTGCTGGGTCGCCGCGACGGTGATCGCGGTGCTGCGAGAGCCGTCGGCCACCGTGACGACGTCGATGCGGGTGCCGGCCGCCACGAGGGCGACCTTGGCGCCGTCCGGGGACCAGGCCGGCTCGTACTCCTCGACCGGCGTGTCGGACAGCTGGGTGATCTTGCCCGTGGCCACGTCCAGCAGGTGGATGCCGTAGCTGCCGGTCAGGTCCGAGGAGAACACGACGGTGCGGCCGTCCGGGGAGAACCGCGGCTCCCGGTGGTCGAACGGGCCCTCGGTGAGCTGCTTGAGCCCGGAGCCGTCCCGGTCGACGACCCAGATGTTGAAGTTGCCGTCCCGGTAGGACTGGAAGATCAGCCGCCGTCCGTCCGGCGACCAGTCCGGTTGCGCGATGTCCATCAGGTCGTCGGTGATCCGCTCGGCCGCGCCGCCGCCGGCCGGCACCAGCCACAGCACGCCCAACAGGTCCATCGCGATGGTCGCGCCGTCGGGGGAGAGCTGCCCGGCGACGTTGGTGCCCTGCCTGATGGCCAGCGGAGTGCCGGCCCGGTCCGGTTGCGCCGAACCCTGGGCCGAAGCCACAGGCGAGCTCGTCAGCTCGACCCCGGTGATCGCGACCGCGCCGGCCACGCCGGCCAGGAATTCCCGCCTGTTGACAGCGGACATGCCGTCCCCACCCCCAAGTGAGCCGTTTTCGCCAGGCTAGATCACCACCGGTGACGGAGTGCTCGCATTCGGCTCATTGTCGGTCGACGACGACCTGATCAACCCTTCTCGTGCCGGCGCACCGCGCGTTGCAGGCGGCCGATGTGGTCGCGCAGGTGGTCGACCAGCTCGGGCGGCTCCAGGACCTCGAACTCGAAGCCGAACATGCTGACGAACACCGCCATGCCGGGCAGCGAGTCCGCGCCCGCACGCAGGACGCAGCTGTTCTCGTCGACCGGCTCCAGCCGCCCGGCGGTCGGCGTGACCCGCTCCGCGACCTGGTCGATCGGGGCGTGGATGAGGAACGCGCCCTCGAACTTGTAGGCCCGCCCGGTCACGCCCTTGGACACGAAGGTGCCCGCGTCGGCCGGCGGGGTGCGGGGCTGGAACCGGGGCCCGGTCGGCGTCTTCGGCTCGACCCGGTCCAGCCGGAACGTCCGCCAGTCGGCCCGGTCCATGTCCCAGGCCAGCACGTACCAGCGCCGCACGATGTTGACGAGGCTGTGCGGCTCCACCTGGCGCCGGCTGGCCGTGCCGTCGTGGGAGCGGTAGTCGAACCGCAGCCGCATGTGCTCCCGGCACGCGCCGGCCACCAGCGCCAACACCTCGGCGTCCACGCTCGGCCCGTACGAGGAGGTCTGCACCACCACCGACTGCAGCGCCGACACCCGGTGCCGCAGCCGGGACGGGAGCATGTGCTCCAGCTTGGTCAGCGCCCGGATGGACGTCTCCTCGATGCCGGTGACGCTGCCGGCGGCCGCGGTCCGCAGGCTGATCGCGACGGCCACGGCCTCCTCGTCGTCCAGCAGCAGCGGCGGCAGCGACGCGCCGACCCCGAGCCGGTAGCCGCCGGCGACGCCGGGGGAGGCGTCGACCGGGTAGCCCAGGTTGCGCAGCCGGTCGACGTCGCGGCGCACGGTGCGCACGTCCACTTCGAGACGGGTGGCCAGCTCGGCGCCCGACCAGTCCTGGCGGGCCTGGAGCAGCGACAGCAGGCGCAGCAGCCGGGCGGAGGTCTCCAACACGAGGCTCAGTCTGCCACCCATTGCGGACAGCCTCTGTCCGCAACACTGCCTACGCTGTTGCCATGACCGTGCTGACCCGCCGAGCCCTCAACCGGGCGCTGCTGCACCGCCAGCTGCTGCTGCGGCGCTGGAAGCTGACCCCGGCCAAGGCGATCGAGCGGGTGGTCGCACTCCAGGCGCAGGCCACGAACCCGCCGTACTTCGCGCTGTGGACCCGACTCGACGGCTTCCGGCGCGAGCAGCTCAGCCGCCTGCTCACCGACCGGCGCGTGGCCCGCCTGGCGTTGATGCGCGGAACCCTGCACCTGGCCACCGCCGATGACTGCCTCGCCCTGCGGCCGGTGTTGCAACCCGTGCTGGACGCGGCATTCCCCCGCAGCGTGTACGCCCGGGCGACCGAGGGCCTCGACCTGGACGAGGTGGCCAAGGCCGCGCGGGAGCTCATCGAGGCGGAGCCGCTGACCAACGCCGATCTCGGTCGAGCGCTGGCCGAGCGGTGGCCCGGGCGGGACGTC
>NZ_KK037166.1:160044-171476 GCF_000568255.1 Kutzneria sp. 744 | reverse complement strand
GGCCTGGTCCGGCCTCACCCGCCTGCGCGAGGTCTTAGGACTGGAGCTGAAGACCTTCACCGACGAAAACGGCGTGGCGCTGTTCGACCTCCCCGACGCGCGCCGCCCCCACCCGGACACACCGGCGCCGATCCGTTTCCTGCCCGAGTTCGACAACTGCCTGCTCGCCCACGCCGACCGCACCCGCGTGATCTCCGAGGAGGACCGACGGCGCACCTTCACCAACAACGGCCTGATCCGCGGCACCGTCCTGCTCGACGGCTTCGTCGCCGCCAGCTGGAAACTCGGCCCCGACGCCCTCACCATCACCCCGTTCCGGTCCCTGCCGGACGAGATCGAGGAGGAGGCCCACCGACTGCTCGCCTTCGCCGACGCCGACGTGCCGATCCGGGTAGTTGCCGAAACGGCAAGGTAGTTTGCCACCTCGCTCGCGCTTGGCCCACGGTGTACGACAGAGACACCGAGGAGGGGACACGCGATGAGCCAGGGACACGGGCACGGGCACGGACATGGGCACTCCGGCGACGACTACGACTGGGCGTCGCTGGGCGAGATGCTGGAGCGCAACGCCGAGGTGCACCGGGACTTCCTGGACCAGGCGATGGACTGGCTGCGGGTGCAGGCCGACGAGCCGGCGCGGGTGCTCGACGTGGGCAGCGGCCCCGGCGTCGCGGCCTGCGCGCTGGCCGACGCCTTCGGCGACGCCGAGGTGGTTGCGGCCGACCGTGCGCCGGAGTTGTTGGCCCTGGCCCAGAAGCGGGCGGCGCGGCTGGGCGTGGAGATCACGACACTGCGGGCCGATCTGCCGGAGGCGTTCGGCGAGCTGGGCCCGGCCGACGTCGTGTGGACCAGCGGCGTGATGCACCACATCGGCGATCAGCAGGAGGCGCTCAACCGGCTGGCCGGGCTGCTGCGACCGGGCGGCGTGCTCGCGGTCGTCGAGGGCGGGCTGACGATGCGGTTCCTGCCGCGGGACATCGGCATCGGCCGACCGGGCCTGCAGTCCCGGCTCGACGCGGCCAACGACGAGTGGTTCAGCGACATGCGGGACGGCCTGCCGGGCTCGACGCGGACGGTGGAGGACTGGCCGGCGATGCTGGCCAAGGCCGGCCTGATGCCCAGCGCCAGCCGCACCTTCCTGGTCGACCTGCCGGCCCCGCTGGACACCGAGCCGCGGCTGCTGCTGCGGGACCTGCTTGTGCGGCAACGGGAAATGCTGGGCGACCGGATCGATGCAGCCGACCACGCGGTGATCGACCGGCTGGTGCACGACGACGACCGCGAGAGCCTGCTGTGGCGGCCGGACGCATTCGTGCTCACCGCACGGACCGTCCACTCGGCCCGACGGCTCGGACCGGCGTGATCCACGCTTTGCACTGTGCATAATGCGTCACCTGAATCGTTTACGTGCCGCCGGTCACTTTTTGTTTTCCCGCGGGAAGCAAATGGTTTCTGACAGCGTTGTCAAGCGCTGAAGGTTAATTCTGGCACCCGGTGCCCCGAGCGGTTTCGCCGCCCGGGGCACTCGCGTGCCGCCAGACCTGCCGCCGCCGCCCCGGCCTTGGACAACGTGGAGTCCCAAGAGGACGCCCGCTCTACCGGAACACCTAGTCCGCCCCGGTTAGGCTTCGCGCCACTGGCGTCCTAGGCAGAGGGGGATCCGCTGGTGGGACGAGTACTTCCTCTTCACTACAAGCGCACTGCCGGGGCCGTACGGGTGACGGAGGCGGCTGAGTCCGACGTCACGACGACGACACCGAGGACCCCGAGGTCATCCGCGCCGGAGGGCAAAACCCGTGTTCGGACCGTTCGCCCCGGTCCGTCCACTGCGGACATACGGGCGTACACGAGCGCCAGAGTTAAATGCTTCGTAACGTCTGGCCACTGGAATTGGTCATGAGAACAGGCCAAGGTAGAGACATCCCGGGAGAGATCGCCGTCATCGGCGCCAGGAGGATGGTCATGGCGCAAGCGCACGCCGCCGCAACGCTCAACGCACCGGTCGTCACCAGAACCAAGCTCGTCACCGCGGTGGCCACGCCCGTCGTGACCAAACGAATAGCGGTCGGCACCGACGGCTCCTACTGGGGGGACGCCGCACTGGGCTGGGCCGCCCGCCACGCCTGCGTGGTCGGCGCCGAACTCGAGGTCCACCAGGCCGACCGTCGCTACGTCGACATCCCCGACGACATCCCCACCGACGCCGGCATCGGCGCCACGCTGCGGGCGATGCCGATGCTGCCGGTGCGCATCCTGCGCGCCGGCCCCGATCCCGTCGGCACGCTGGTGGGCGCCAGCGCCGACGCCGACCTGGTCGTGCTCGGCTGCCGCGGCTACCACCACGGCACGCTGGGCGTCGGCCGCAGCGTCATCCCGATCGTCACCCGCGCCCGCTGCGACACCGTTGTGGTGCGGGGGATGCCGGCCTCGCTGCACGGTCGCACCCGCTGGATCACCGCCATGGTCCGTGGCGGCAGCGAGGACATCGCCGTGCTGGCCAAGGTCGCCAAGCTGGCGACGTCGCTGCAGGCCAAGGTTCGTGTCGTGCACGTGACGCCGCCCGCCGGCCCGCGCTGGCTGCCCGAGCAGCTGGGCTCGGCCACCGTGCTGGAGCGGGCCGCGGCGCAGCTGGCGAAGCTGGCCCCGAAGGTCAGCCCCGACCTCCGCTCCTACGCCTGCCAGCCGCCGGAGGCCGCCGTCGCCTGCCCCGACACCGACCTGTTGGTGATCGGCGACACCCGTCTCACCGATCGGAACCGCCTTGATCCCATGACCAAAGCGGCCCTGTACCATTCCCGATCGCCCGTGCTGGTGGTGCGTAACTGAACCAATCCAACTCGGCCCCTGGCGATCAACGCGGTCGGGGTGCAGAGTGTGTCAGGTATCCCGGTACGTGCGAGATTCCCTGTGCCGCCAGGAGGGTTCGCATGGCGAGAGTAATGCCCAGCGCGACGACGACGCGTCCCCATCACCTGTCCCCGGAGGGGTTCGGGCCCAGCGTCGTGGTCGGCGCCGACGGCTCGCCGTGGGGCTCCGCGGCCCTCGGCTGGGCGGCCAGATACGCCTGGCTGCGCGGAGAATCCCTCACCGTGTACGCCGATTCCACCCTTCCGGGTGAACCTTCGGCAGAAGACCAATTGGCCACCATGCAGCCGCTGCCGGTCAGCATCGTGGAGAACTCCGAAGATCCGCTGCGCACGCTGGTGCCCGCCAGCGAGCACGCGGAGCTGGTCGTGCTGGGCTGCCGCGGCCGGCAGCACGTGACCATCGGGCTGGGCCGCTGGGTCCTTCCCGTGGTCGCCGCCGCGCACTGCGACACAGTCGTGGTGCGCGGCCTGGACGCCGCCGTGCACGGCATGCACTCGGTCATCACCGCGCTGGTCAGCGGCGACGCCGAGGACCGCCCCGTGCTGCGCCGCGCCGCCGAGCTGGCCGCGACCTTCCACGCCAAGCTGCACGTCGCCCACGCCTGGCCGACCCCGTCCGGCCGCACCGCCAGCCCCTCCGGCGACGTGCACGGCCGGGTCCTCGACCACGCCAAGGACTTCCTGGCCACGGTCAACCGCCAGCTGTCGGCCAACTACGAGGCCGTCCGCGCCCAGCCCTACGAACTGGTGGCCACCCGCACCCACACCGACCTGATCGTCGTCGGCTCCGGCGGCCCCGGCCGCCTCGGCGGCGTCACCCGGGACGCCCTGCACCACGCCCTCTGCCCCGTCCTGGTCGTCCGCGGCTGATTCCCCCGTCTTGTGCAGGGAAGGACGCCTTACCTTCGTTGACCGCGGGTAAGGCGTCCTTCCCTGCGTCGGGGGCGCGTCACACACAGCGGCCGTCATCCGTCAGGTAGACAGTGGGCAGTTGCCCGCGTCCGCCGGATCGATGGAGCCACGATGAGCAAGGCCAGCACCCCGAAGACACCAGGACACGTCGCCGACAGCCACGACCTGATCCGGGTGCTGGGCGCGCGCGAGAACAACCTGCGCGACGTCAGCGTCGAGATTCCCAAGCGGCGGCTGACCGTGTTCACCGGCGTGTCCGGCTCGGGCAAGAGCTCGCTGGTGTTCGCCACCATCGCCGCCGAGTCGCAGCGGATGATCAACGAGACCTACAGCGCGTTCGTCCAGGGCTTCATGCCCAACCAGGCCCGCCCGGACGTGGACGTGCTGGACGGGCTGACCACCGTGATCACCGTGGACCAGCAGCGGCTCGGCGCGGACCCGCGCTCCACGGTCGGCACGGCCACCGACGCCAACGCGATGCTGCGCATCCTGTTCAGCCGCCTGGGCAAGCCGCACATCGGCTCCCCGCAGGCCTTCTCCTTCAACGTGGCCTCGGTCAGCGGCGCGGGCGCGGTCACCATGGAGAAGGGCGGCCGGCAGGTCAAGGAGAAGCGCACCTTCAGCATCACGGGCGGCATGTGCCCGCGCTGCGAGGGCCGCGGCAACGTCACCGACATCGACCTCACCCAGCTCTACGACGACAGCAAGTCCCTGGCCGAGGGCGCGCTGACCGTCCCCGGCTACACGCCCGGCGGCTGGAACTACCGCCTCTACGCCTCGTCCGGCTTCGTCGACGCCGACAAGCCCATCCGCAGGTACACCAAGCGGGAGCTCAACGACTTCCTGCACAAGGAACCGGTGCGGATGAAGATCGAGGGCATCAACATGACCTACGAAGGTCTGATCCCCCGCATCCAGAAGTCCTACCTGTCCAAGGACAAGGAGGGCATGCAGCCGCACATCCGGGCGTTCGTGGACCGCGCTGTCACGTTCACCGTCTGCCCCGAGTGCGCTGGCACTCGCCTGAGCGAGGGCGCGCGCTCGTCCAAGATCAAGAAGATCAGCATCGCCGACGCCTGCGCAATGCAGATCAGCGACCTGGCCGAGTGGGTGCGTGGCCTGAAGGAGCCGTCGGTCGCGCCGCTGCTGGAGAAGCTGGTCCACACCCTCGACTCGTTCGTGGAGATCGGCCTCGGCTACCTGTCCCTGGACCGGCCGGCGGCCACGCTGTCCGGCGGCGAGGCCCAGCGGGTGAAGATGATCCGTCACCTCGGCTCCTCGCTCACCGACGTCACCTACGTCTTCGACGAGCCGACGATCGGCCTGCACCCGCACGACATCCAGCGCATGAACGAGCTGCTGCTCCGCCTGCGCGACAAGGGCAACACCGTCCTTGTCGTGGAGCACAAGCCCAACACCATCGCCATCGCCGACCACGTGATCGACCTCGGCCCGGGCGCCGGCTCGGCCGGCGGCGAGGTGTGCTTCGAGGGCACGGTCGCGGGCCTGCGCAAGAGCGGCACCGTCACCGGCCGGCACTTCGACGACCGGTCGTCGGTCAAGAAGTCCGTGCGGGAACCCTCAGGCGCGCTGGAGATCCGCGGCGCGACCGCCCACAACCTGCGCAAGGTCGACGTGGACATCCCGCTCGGCGTGCTCACGGTCATCACCGGCGTGGCCGGCTCCGGCAAGAGCTCCCTCGTGCACGGCTCCATCCCGACCGACCTGGGTGTGGTGTCGGTGGACCAGACCCCGATCCGCGGCTCCCGGCGCAGCAACCCCGCCACCTACACCGGCCTGCTGGAGCCGATCCGCAAGGCCTTCGCCAAGGTCAACAACGTCAAGCCGGCCCTGTTCAGCGCCAACTCCGAGGGCGCCTGCCCGAACTGCAACGGCGTCGGCGTGATCTACACCGACCTCGGCGTGATGGCCACCGTCTCCACGATGTGCGAGGTGTGCGAGGGCAAGCGGTTCCTGGCCTCGGTGCTGGAGTACAAGCTCGGCGGGCGGGACATCAGCGAGGTGCTGGCCATGTCGGTGACCGAGGCCGTCGAGTTCTTCGGCGCGGGCGAGGCCCACATCCCGGCCGCGCACGCCATCCTCGACCGGCTGGCCGATGTCGGCCTCGGCTACCTCAGCCTCGGCCAGCCGCTGACCACCCTGTCCGGCGGCGAGCAGCAGCGGCTCAAGCTGGCCAGCCACATGGGGGCCAACGGCGGCGTCTACGTCCTGGACGAGCCGACCACCGGCCTGCACCTGGCCGACGTCGAGCAGCTGCTGGGCCTGTTGGATCGGCTGGTGGACAGCGGGAAGTCGGTGATCGTCGTCGAGCACCACCAGGCCGTGATGGCCCACGCCGACTGGATCATCGACCTCGGCCCGGGCGCCGGCCACGACGGCGGTCAGATCGTCTTCGAGGGCACGCCCGCCGACCTGGTGAAGGACAAGTCGACGTTGACCGGCCAGCACCTGGCCGAGTACGTGGGGAAGTAGCCGACCGTCAGGACAGGCAGACGACGGGCAGCTCGAACCACCGCAGGTCGTCGAAGTCGCCGGACACGCGGGCCGGCCCCCGGTCGTCGGGTCGGTCCGCGCCGGCGAAAACGCGGGCGGCGTCGTCGAGATGGCCGGCCAGGGCGTCCTCTCCCACCTGGTCGACCAGCCGCGGGCGGTTGACGTCGTAGCGCATGTCGGCCAGGCGCACCCGCGGTCCGGTCGCGCGATGATGGCGCCACAAACCGGTCAACGGATCGAACCGGTAGTCGCCGAGCAGCTTCCACCCCCAGGTGGCCACCTGGTGCACGGCTTCGATCACGTAGTCGACGACCGTGTCGGACATCGCGTAGTTGAAGCTCACCCGCACCCAACCGGGTTTGATGCCCTCCCGACCGGCGAGGATCTCGCGCTCGAACCGCCGGGAGAGGTCCGGATCGATGCCGAGCAGGCGATGCCCGTAGGGGCCCGCGCAGGAGCAGCCGCCGCGGACCTGGATGCCGTACAGGTCGCTGAGCAGCGTCACCACATAGTTGTGGTGCAGCCGCTTCCCGCCCGGCCCCGTCATCATCAGCGACACGATCGCCAGCCGGTCGGCGTCGAGGTTGCCGAGGACCTCCAGGTTCGGGTTGGTCGACCACGAATCGAGCGCCCGCCGCAGGAAGGCCTGCTCCCGCTCATGGATCACCTCTGCGCCGACCGCTTGTTGCAGGCCGAACGCCAGGCCGGCGCGAATCGACTCCACGATCGCGGGCGTGCCGCCTTCCTCACGGTGCGCGGCGTCAGCGATGTAGTGCTGCTCGGTCGGGCTGACGTAGTCGACGGTCCCGCCACCGGGAACGCTCGGCACCCGGTTGCCCAGCAGTTCCCGGCGCACCACCAGCACGCCGGGCGTGCCGGGACCGCCGAGGAACTTGTGCGGGGAGATGAACACCGCGTCCTTGTAGGACAGGGGATGGTCGTCGCATTCGTCGTGCATGCGCACGGCGCCATGGGGCGCGGCGGCCGCGAAGTCCCATAACGCGAGCGCGCCGTGCTGATGCAGCAGGTCGGAGATCCGGTGGGTGTCGGCGACGATGCCGGTCACGTTGGACGCCGCGGAGAACGCCCCGATCTTCACCGAGCGGTCGGCGTGGCGGACCAGCTCCTCGCGCAGGGCCGAGTGCGAGGGCTGCCCGCTCGCGTCCTCCGGAATGGTCACGACCTCGCAGATGGATTCCCGCCACAGCAGCTCGTTCGAGTGGTGCTCGAACGGTCCGATGAACACCACCGGACGGTCTCGCGTGGGGATCGCGTCGGTCAGCCGGTGACGGTCCTGCAACACGGCCGGCACACGCAGCCCGAGAATGTCGATCAGTTTGCTGATGGCGCCGGTGGCTCCCGATCCGCTGAAGATGACCACGGTGTCCTCGCCGCCGCCGACGGCGTCCCGGATCGCGCGCCGGGCGTCCTCCCGCAGCGCGTTGGTCTGCGCCGCCGTGGCCGAGGAGTCGTTGTGGGTGTTGGCGTACCAGGGCAGCACCTGGTCGCGGATGAAGGTCTCGACGAAGCCCACGGCCCGGCCGGACGCAGTGTGGTCCGCGTAGACCAGCCGGCGTTTCCCATACGGGCCGACCAGCGGCCGGCCGTCGCCGATGATCGACTGTCGAACGCGGTGGACCAGCGCATTCTCCTCCACCAGGCCATGATGAACCGATCATGGCCGCGCGGCGCCGAAACTGATCAGACAGGGCAGCGCTGGTGCACGGCGTGACACGGAGGCTCCTCCCGTTGTCGACATACCAACCGGTCGGTACTATCGCGGCGTGCCGACACGTGACCAGGTGGACGCCGTCGTGTTCGACTACGGCGGCGTGCTCACCACGCCCTTGAGCGCCGCGACCGGCAGTTGGCTGCGGGCCGACGGCATCGACCCGGACGGCTTCGCCACCCTGATGCGGGACTGGCTGGGCCGCGACGCCGAGCCCGGCAACCCCATCCACCGGCTGGAGACCGGCGAGCTGGAGGTGGCGGAGTTCGAGCGCCGGTTCGCCGCCCGCCTCGTCAGCACCACCGGCTCGCCCGTCGCGGCCGAGGGCGTGCTGGGCCGGCTGTTCGCGGGCATGAAGCCCAGCGACGAGATGACGCAGCTGGTGCGCGACCTGCGCAAACACGGCCTGCGTATCGGGCTGCTGTCCAACAGCTGGGGCAACGACTACCCGCACGAGATGCTGGCCGAGCTGTGCGACGTGGTCGTCATCAGCGGCGAGGTCGGCCTGCGCAAGCCCGACGAGCCCATCTACCGGCTGCTGCTGGAGCGCCTCGACCTGCCCGCGCAGCGGGTGGTCTTCGTCGACGACTTCACGGCCAACGTGCGGGCCGCGCAGAAGATCGGCATGCACGGCATTCGACACCTCGATCCCGCCAGCACCCGCGCGGAGCTGGCCGAACTGCTGGGGGAGGACCTGTGAACGCGCTGCCCGGGTTGGACGTCGAGGCCCTGGCCAAGCACCTGGACGCCGCGGGTGTGCTGGCCGGCCCGCTGACCGCCGAGGTCATCCCGGGCGGGCGGTCCAACCTGACCTACCGCGTCGGCGACGGCACCCACAGTTGGGTGCTGCGCCGGCCGCCCCTGGGCCACGTGCTGGCCACCGCGCACGACATGGGCCGCGAGTTCCGCGTGATCTCCGCGCTGGCCCCGACCAAGGTTCCGGTGCCGAAGACCGAGCTGTTCTGCGACGACGCGTCGGTCATCGGCGCGCCGTTCTATCTGATGGAACGGGTCGAGGGCACGCCGATGCGGTCCCGCGCCGACACCGCGGGCCTGTCCGAGCGGCAGGCCGCGCTGATCGCCGACGAGCTGATCGACGTGCTGGCCGAGCTGCACGAGGTCGACCCCCAGCAGGTCGGGCTGGGTGACTTCGGCCGTCCCGAGGGCTTCATGACCCGGCAGGTCGCCCGCTGGCGCAAGCAGCTGGACGCCTCCCGCAGCCGGGACCTGCCCGGCATCGAGGAGCTGCACGCCCGGCTGGCCGCGACCGTGCCGGCCGCGCAGCGGACCACGATCGTGCACGGCGACTACCGGCTGGACAACGCGCTCGTCACGACCGAGCCGCTGGCCATCAGCGCGGTGCTGGACTGGGAGATGTCCACCCTCGGCGACCCGCTGTCCGACCTGGGCCTGTTCGTCGTCTACTGGCAGGGCGTGGGCCAGGAGGACGACCCGATCACCAACGGCGTCAGCGCCACCCCCGGCTTCCCCACGGTCGACGCGCTCATCGAGCGCTACGCGCGTCGCACCGGCATCGACGTCGCCGGCCTCGGCTGGTACGTCGCCTTCGCCTACTTCAAGCTCGCGGTGATCTTGGAGGGCATCCACTACCGGTTCGTGCAGGGCGGCACGGTCGGCGCCGGATTCGAGCGGATCGGCGCCCTCGTCGGCCCGCTCGTCGAACACGGCGCCGCCGCGGTCGCCGCCGCAGTCAAGGAGGACTGGTGACTCCTCCGCCGAGTGAAGTCGGCGGCTTCTCGCTAAGCCGCTGGGGCTTCGCGCAGGACCAGCCCGGCCCTGTGTGCGACATTGAGCGCGCCGACCACATCGGCGTTGGCGGTGTGCCCACACGCCACACAAACGAATTCAGCTTGGGCGAGCCGGTTGTCCTTGGCCACGTGCCCACAGTCGGGACACGTACGCGATGTGTCGCGGGCGTCCACCGGGACCAGTCGTCGACCGGCGCTTTCAGCCTTGCCCTCGAGGATACCCAGGAACACCCCCCAACCCGCGTCGTGGATACCTCGGTTCAATCCAACCTTGGCCGCCGCCCCGTTGGACAGGAAAACGCCCGACTGCTCGGGGTCGGGCCGGGGTTTTGGCGCGCGAACCATGTTCGCGATCCGCAGCGCCTCGTAGGCGATGACATCCGCGTCACGCACGAGGGCAAGAGCGGCCTTGTGCGCGTGGTCCAGGCGCCGGCGGCGGACCACTGCGTGCAGCGCGGCAACCCTGCGGCGAGCCTTGAGTCGCCGGTTCGAGCCGCGCCGACAACGCGACAACGCCTGCTGCGCCTGCTTCAGCGCGGCGGCGGCGTCACGGCCGTGCCGAGGGTTCGCCACGTGCGTCCCGTCGCTGGTGGTCACGAAGTGCGCGATGCCCATGTCGATGCCAACCTGGCGGCCTGTGACGGGCAGCGGCACAGCCTGCACCCCGTCACAGGACAAGATCACAAACCAGCGCCCGCCCTCACGCTTCACGCTGATCGTCTTGACGGTGCCGGTGATCGGACGGTGCTGGTGGACCCGGACATGTCCCACGCCGTGCAGACGAACGCGCGTCACCGTGTCCTTCGGAGTGGAGTCCCAACGGCAGCCGTCACCGTCCTTGGGGAACTCCACCGTGTCGAACCGGCACACACCGCGAAACCTCGGGTAGCCGGGCCTGTCTCCGGCCTTGACACGCCGGAAGAACGCGGCGAACGCCTTGTCCAGACGCCTCAGGGTGGCCTGCTGGGAGGAGAACGACCACCGGCCGTGGCGCTCGGGATCGAAGGCCCGGATGTCCTTGAGCTGGGCGGACTGGTCACGGTAGCGGACGGTGGTTTTCGAGAGGTGCCGGTAGGCGTCACGGCGTTCCTGCAACGCTCCGTTGTACAGGGAACAGTGATCCCGCAGCATTTCCGTCAATGCGGTGGACTGCTTGCCGGCGGGGCGCAACAGGAACTTGAACGACCGCCTCACACACCACCGGCCCTGACCTCGCGCCATGAGCACGCGGGGCACCACGCCAAGTCGTGCACGCTGCGCGCACGGGCGGTCACCGTTAGAGACACGGCCATAGTGTACAAACCGCCCCTGTCTACTCCGCAGGGCGGCTCAATTCCCCTGACGCCTGAAGACGACCGTCCCCTTGAGAGGTTCTGATGGAGTTCGAGTACGACCAGCGGACCCAGGAGCTGATCGGTCAGCTGACCGACTTCATGGAGTCCCATGTGTACCCGGCCGAGGCCGTGCACAAGCAGTGGGTGCTGGACAACCCGACCTCGTGGGACGCGCCGCCGGTCATCGAGGAGCTCAAGGCGGAGGCCCGCAGGCGCGGTCTGTGGAACCTGTTCCTGCCGGACAAGGAGCACGGCGCCGGCCTGACCAACCTCCAGTACGCGCCGCTGGCGGAGATCACCGGACGCA
>NZ_KK037166.1:120281-159594 GCF_000568255.1 Kutzneria sp. 744 | reverse complement strand
CATCCCGCAACTACAGCTTGCCCAGGACGGCGTCGGTGAGGCGGTACGCCGTCACCTTGCCGTTGGTGGCGGTGGCGCATCCGCTGGTCTTGATGGTGACGTCCACCGGGTCGCCGCCGGCGTAGGCGAAGATCACCATGTCCCGGCCGCCGTGGTCCAGCGGGCACATCGTGCCGCGCGGCGGCGGTGTCGTGTCGGCGGCGTTGAGCGCCTTCTGCAGGCCCTGCACGTCCTTGACCTGCGTGGACTTGGCCAGGTGCTGCTGGACCGCCGTGTACTGGCAGATCACCGCGGCCTGGGGCTCGCCCGGCACCATCGGCGTTGCCGCCCCGGTCGTCGGCTGCTGTGGCAGCGTGTCCGCGCAGACCGGCGCCTGCGCGGCCGGACTTGTCTGCGGTGGTGTCGTGGAGCAGGCAGCAACCGACAACAGCACTCCGGCCAGCACTAACGGCGCCGAACGCATGATCTCGACCTCCCGGTGATCGCTACCCGGGAGACGGAACCAGTCGGCCCACGGGTTGCATCGTTCGCACCGGATCCGTGCCGAACCGGTCCAGCCAGCGGTCGACCGTGTCGGAATTGTCGCTGATCACCGCGATGTACCCGTCCGGCCGGACCAGCACGTGCGTGCCGGGCTCGACGTCGTAGCCCTCGATCGGGCCGGCGAAGACCAACCTCGTGAAGTGCGGCCCACGGAACAGGTCGAACAGCCTGGTGCCGTCCGGGAGCATCCCGTCCGGCGCGCGGTCGCCGGCTTGCAGCTGCTGAGGATCGGGGCAGTCGTCCGTGGCCAGCGGGCCGCCGCGGTAGGTGATGTCGAGCTGGTGGATGGCCGGCGCGGGGCCGGTCGTCGGCCGGAAGTTCCTGGCGTGCATGGCGCTCGACAGGCCCAGCACCTGCGCCGCCACCGGCATCCGCTCTCCCTCGTACGAGTCGAGCAGCTCGTCCGGGGCGCCCTGGATGACGCCGGCCAGCTTCCAGCCCAGGTTGTAGGCGTCCTGCACGCTCGTGTTCAGGCCCTGTCCGCTGGCCGAGGAGTGCACGTGGGCCGCGTCGCCGGCGAGGAAGACGCGTCCCACTCGGAAGCGGTCCACCATGCGCACGTTGATCCGGTAGACGGAGATCCATCGCAGGTCGTGCAGGCGGATGTCCGTGCGGCCCGTCCGTTCCTCCAGCAGCTCCTGTACGTCCTCCAGGGTCGGGATCTCCTTGCTCGGCACCGATGCGACCAGCTGGTAGTAGTCGCTGCCCGGCAGGTTCCACACCGAGAACCGCTTCGTCACGTCGCCGGCGTGGGTCATCATGTGACAGGCCGTGCCTTGCAGGCCCTCCACCCGGACGTCGCCGACCAGTGTCTGCTCCGTCTCATACGTCTCGCCTTCGAAGCCGACCCCCAGCAGCTTCCTGACGGCGCTGCGGCCGCCGTCCGTGCCGACCAGGTAGTCCCCGGTGATCACCTCGCTGCCGTCGACCGTGACCCGCACGCCGTCGTCGTCCTGCTCGACGGCCGTGACCTCGGCCCCGAACTCCACCTTGCCGCCCAGGGCCTCGAACCGGTCGCGCAGGATCTCGTCGGTGCGCCACTGGGGGATCAGCCAGGGGAGCGGGTAGGGGATGTCGGGGGAGGGCTTCGGCGCCTCCAGTCCCAGCATTTCGTGCAGCGCCCGCTCCCAGACGACGTCCGTGCCGGAGTAGAGGCGGAACTTCGGGAACGGCATGCCGTCGGCCCGGATCGCGTCCAGCACGCCCAGGTCGTCGAACACCTCCAGCGTCCTGGGTTGCAGGCCCTTGCCTCTCGATCCCTGGAACAGGCCGTCGGCCTTGTCCAGCAGTCGGCACGCGATCCCTCGGCGTGCCAGCTCAATGCCCAGGGTCAGCCCCGTCGGGCCCGCCCCGGCGATCAGCACCGTCACTTTTCTCCCCCTTGCCTCAGCAGCACCAGCAGGACGTCGTCGACGACCCGCCGGATGAACTCCTCGTCGAAGACGCCGGTCGTGACCTGGCGCATGATCAGCGCCTCCGCCACGTCGTGCACCAGCTCGCTGTCCGCGTCGGCCGGCAGCTCGCCCCGGTCCACCGCCCTTTGCAGGCTCACCAGGAACGGCGACAGCTCTTCGTCGGCCACGTGCTCCTGCAGCGCCGCATCCAGTTCCGGATCGTGCTTCGCCGCCGCGATGAGGCCGTTGATCATGGCCAGGTAGCTCTCGCTCACCCGCTCCCGCAGCGCCCTCATCACCGCGTACAGGTCCTCGCGCAGCTCCCCGGTGTCCGGGATCGCCTCGTTCTGCCTCGTGTCGTAGGCGTCCAGCGCCGCCTTCACCAGCTGCGCCTTGTTCCGCCACCGTCGGTAGATCGTCGCCTTGCTCGCCTGCGCCCGCGCCGCCACCCCGTCCATCGTCAGCGCCCCGTACCCCACCTCTCCCACCAGCTCGATCGTCGCCGCCAGAATCGCGTCTTCCCGCTCCTTGCCCCTCACCACGAGCAGAAGTGTACGAAACGGTTTCGTACACTTCAAGCCGTACATCCTGTACCTAGTGGTATGTACAGTGGCGGCATGCACGCGATGCAGTACGAGATCACGCTGCCGGCCGACTACGACATGGGGATCATCCGAGAGCGGGTGGCGAGCAAGGGGGCGTTGCTGGACGGGTGGCCGGGGCTGGGGCTGAAGGCGTACTGCGTCCGGGAGCGGGCCGAGGGATCGCCGGTGAACCAGTACTCGCCGTTCTACCTCTGGCGCACGGTGGAGGGCATGAACGCCTTCCTGTGGGGCGACGGGTTTCGAGGCCTGTGTGAGTCGTTCGGCCGGCCGGTGGTGCAGCAGTGGACGGCGCTGGCGTTCCTGCGCGGACCAGCCTGGGAGGGAAGGCCGACCCGGGCCAGCAAGGTGACGAGCCGGATCACGCCGGAGGGAATCCCCGATGCGGTAACGGAATTGCGGGCCGAGGACGGAGTGCATTCCGTCGCGCTGGCGGTCGACACGAGGGGCTGGGAGCTCGTCCGGTTCACGCTGTACGAGGACAACCCGGCCGCCGAGTACACGGTTCGGCACCTGTCCACGCCAGAGCTGGACCTGCTGCCGGTCGGTCGGCACTGGTGATCCGCACGGTCCTCGGTGACGTCGACGAGCTGGGCGTCACCAACTCGCACGATCACCTCTTCCTGGCCAGCCGCGTGCTCCCGGGCCAGGAGCTGGACGACGTCGAGGCGGCGTTCCTTGAGCTGCAACGGTTTCACGACACCGGCGGGCAGGCGGTCGTGCAGTGGACGCCGCTGGGCATGCACCGCCGCCTCGACGCCCTGCCCGATCTGTCGCGACGCTCGGACGTGACCATCGTCGCCGCCACCGGCCTGCACCAGGCCCAGCACTACGAGCCGGAGTGGCTGGCGAAAACCCTGCCACGCCTGGAAGAGCTGTTCGTCGAAGACATCACCCAACGCCGGACAGGCCTGATCAAGGTCGCCGGAGGCTTCCACGGCCTCGACCCACACGCCGTGCACACCATGACCGCCGCCGCACGCGCCCACCACACCACCGGAGTGCCGGTGGCTGTTCACCTGGAACTCGGCACCGCCGCCCTCGACGTGCTGGACCTGTTGTGCGGCAAGCTGGACGTGCCGCCGCATCGGGTCGTTCTCGGGCACCTCAACCGCTTCCCCGACCCCTGGGTGCAGGACCGCGTCGCCTCCGCCGGCATCTTCCTCGCGTTCGACGGCCCCTCCCGCGCCCATCACGCCACCGACTGGACGATGCCAGGCACCCTCACCCGACTCGCCGACGCCGGGTTCGCCTCCCAGCTGCTGTTGGGCGGCGACACGACGACCGTGGCGGCAAGGGGAGTGCCTGGCATGTCGTACCTGGTGACCCATCTCCGCCCGCGCCTCGACCCCGAGCTGGCGGCGCAGATCTTCGTCGCCAACCCGACGCGGGCCTTCGGCTGATGGCCTGGGATCCCTTCGGCCCCCTCGGCAACGCCCGCTGGATCGGCGGCGGGCAGTGGGCCGGCAAGTCCACGGTGGCCCGCCTGTTGGCGTTCCGGCACGGGCTCACGGCGTACCGAACTCCAGTCCGGCGGAGCGGGATCACAGTGGCCGTGCCGTGCAGGCCAGCGCGTAGATGGTGCAGCAGCTCGTCGAGCTGGGCAGGGGACGCGGCCCAGTTCGCCGTCGTGGTCGACGACCACCTGGTCGCCGGCCACCAGCACGGCCGCGAACCGGTGGCGCACGACCGGCATCTCGGCGTACAGGACGAACAGCTCCGCGGCCCGGGCGCCCGGCAGCATGGACACCAACGCCAGATGGATCGCCAGGGTTTCGTCAACGGCTCAGCGCTTTCACCGCAGCTCACTGACATGCACTGATCTTCGCGACGCGCTGAGCCGTGGACGGAACCCGGGACGATTCACGCAGCGTTTGTGCAGTTCCCCGATTGGCCGGCGTCGAGCCCGTAGACGTTGTTACCGTGGGCGAATTCGTGAGTCCAGCCTGTGCCGGTGCACGAGTACCCGTCGGAGAAGTAAATTGTCACGTGCGGGGTCGCACTGTAGAAGATGTCGTGGTCGTTGTTCTGGTCGATCGGGATGAAAAAGCTGTCCGCCCATCCACCATTTGTGCTTACGGTATCGGTGGCCTTGCTGCCGTACTCCATCCCGATGACGTCGTTATCGATCGACACCACCGCTTCGATGGCTACGCGGGCCACGCTGGCGCTAGTGATGTGCAGCTCGGCGTACGCCTCGCGACAGGAGGAGAAGTAGCCCAGATATAGGTACCCCATGTTGGTACCGTTTGCCTTGAGGTCCAGAGCCGGTGTCACGCCCACCGGATTCGCGCAGGCCGCAGCCTGCGCGGTGCCCGCGAGCCCGACGCTGAACGTCGCAGAAGCCACGATCATCGCCGCCACGACGATGATTCGTGAGACGACGCCTTTCCTTTTCACGTGCCGATCTCCCTCAGTTCGATGATCTGACGGCGAATAAGGGTCGCCAGGCAGAGAGCAACGTACCAACGGCCGACGGCGCTCGCGAGTTCTTTCTGCACCGAGCGAGCGCGCATCCAGAGCCTTCCTTTCGATCGTGGTTTGGTTGCCAGAGACCATCTAAACCGGTAGCTCTGGCATGGCTTCCGTGGTACCGAGAAACTTGGGTCCTATGTAGAAATGCAGACAACAACAGCCTGACCGGCACCGGTACCTTCCCGGTACCCGAACGGTTCCCTCCCGCCTGGACGTCGGCGTAGGCGGCTCGATCGACGGTGGCTGGAAGCACCGGCCGCATTATCGTGAGCAAGGTGCACAGCGTCACCGCGAGCCCGAGCCGGTCGGCGGCGCCGCGTCCCTGGCCTGGATCGACGAACGTGCGGTCGGCGCTGGTGAGGGTGAAGTGCCGGAACTGCTCGTCCCGCCCGATCTCGGGGAACTCCCGAAGGCGTTCCAGTTCTTCGTCGGCGAACGCCCGCGTGGCCAACCGCAACCTCCAGCCCCAAAGAAGATCAGCAGGCTATTGGAGCGCGGGCGGGCCGCTCGCGGTCACGGTGCCCGCTGGCGGTGTCGTCATCGTCCGAAGCCGGCCACGACGCGGGGAAGCCGTCCAGGCAGCCAGGTTTTCGCAGTTCAAGGGTATATCCGCCTAAAATTCGGCGATTACTACGGCGACCCCCTCCAGCTCAGCCGAATGCCTCGGGCCTCGACCTTCCATCACGACGTCAGCGATCCCGGGCGAGCGCAGCGCAACCGCCTCGAACGGGACAGCCTGGTCACGCTTGACGCAGTGGAGTCCGCACGCCGCCTGGGTGTCCGTGTCATCGAGGTCGACGGCTCGCGCGACGCCGAGGCCGAGGCCGAGGCGGACGAGGTCGGTGCCCACTTGGGCCTCTAGGCCGCCGCGCCCACGAATGCCGTGGTGTCGGCCGTGGAGCGGGTCAGGACCTGGGCGCTGTGCCAGCCGAGGGGAACCTGGTCGGCCAGCAACGTCTCCCGCAGTCGGGCCGACCTCCGCACGTGTCGATCGAAGGTCTTGCGGCCCAGTACCCGGCCCCGGACGTGCTGGCCCCGCAACGCCTGCTCGGCGGTGACCTCCAGCCACAGCATCCGCACCCGGCGGCCGGTCACCGCGCCCAGCAACACGAGCCAGGCTCGGGTCGTGGCACGTGTGGACGGCTCCTGCACGATGAGCGGCCCACGGCCGATCGCCGCGAACGCAACCCGAAGGCGTTGCCACACGTGGACAATCGGCCGGTAGTAACGGTACGGCGTGCCCGACGGCAGCCGCGCCGCCAGCCGGGCCCGCAGCTGGTCGGGGTCGAGCACGGTCAGGTCGCCGGACAGCCGGCCGAGCAGCGTGCTCTTGCCGGCCCCGGGCAGTCCGGCCACGACCAGGAGATCGCGCCGGCCCAGTTCGACGGTGATCCTCATGTACGGTCAACGGCCGGGCGAGGGTAATGGTTCCTTTACCCGGGCGTCACGCTCGGACCTGCACCCGCCGCGGCTTGACGGCGCTCGGCACGGCGTCGCCGGTGACGTAGGCGGCGGTGAACGTGCCGTGGTAGCCGAACAGGGGCCCGAATCGGCGGTTGGCCACCACGACCTTGATCCGGAACCGCCCGAGGTCCTCGTCGTACGACTCGTGCACCTCGGCCACGCCGCTGACCAGCCCGGGAACTCGGAAGCTCACCGGTCCGCCGTGGAAGCGCTGCTCGCCGGAGCGGATCACCAGGCCGCCCCACTCGTCGACCGACGGACGGAGATCGACGGCGACGTGCTGGTGGGTGCCGAGATAGTCGACGATCGTGCCGCGCTCGGCGTTATAGACCATGGTGGCGTCCCAGCGGCGGGCAGTGTCGAACGAGAAGGTGCGCACGAAGCTGAGCGACTCCCGGCCCAGCGCGTCGCGGTAAGCGTAGTTCTCGATGGTGAACGGGATGCCCACGCCGGACTGCGGCAGCAGGATGTGCCGCTTCGCGCCGAGGGCCAGGAACGGCCGCGTGAACCCCCGCCCGTGCCAGATCCGGTCCATGGTGCCGCGGCCTACGCAGCCCACTCCGTCGGCGAGGCCGAACCCGAAACGGCGTTGCAACTGCGGGTGCAGGCGGTCGAAGTCGGCGCCGAGGGCACGCTGGAAGATCGAGGTCATGACAGCTCCAAAGTGGACAGTTGAGCGGGAGCGGTGCGCGACAACCGATCGGGCGGCCGACGCCGGCACCGCCGCGCGGCCGGTGTCACGGGCGACGGCGGCGCCAGGGCCAGGCCCACTGCCGTGACCAACGCCAGCGGAAGTCCCGCCAGCCGCCACAGTCCGACGCACGCCGCCGCCCGCACGCCGACGTCCAGCACCGCCCAGCGGAGCGACGTCTCCGGCTCTATGCCATCCTCCAGCCACAGCCGCAGGCGATCGAACGACCAGGCCGTCGCCCAGCCCATCAGCGGCCGGAAGACCGTGTCCGCACCGCACCATCTGGGCCGATAGTGATAACCGGTGAGGAACCGCACCCCGTCCTCGGTCGGCACGTACCGCCAGTACCCCGCCCCGTCCTGGATCGGCGACAGCGGATCCGCCGAAGCGAACCGCAACGCCGACGTTCGGGACCCGTCCGCCGTGACACGCTGCCCCGCGGTGACCCCCGTCCCGGACACCGTCAGGCCGGGAAACGCCGTCACCGCATAGCGAAACCGCTGCGGCACGGTGTCCGGCAGGTACTCGATCCGCGTGAACCTCAGGTCCCACCGCTGGTGCTGCGCCGGATCCTGCGTCAGCCGCCACACCTGTTCGAGGTCCGCCCGGATGAGCGTCTCGACGTACAGCACCCCCACCACCCCCGTTTGAGCACTCGCTCAAACACCAGGCTAGGCGAATTTGAGCGAGTGCTCAAGACCGAGATTCAGAGCCAGTAGCGACCGGCCGAGTACCGGCGGGCGTCGGCCTCGGTGACCTCGCGATAGTCGTCGTAGCCGCCGTGATCGGCGTCCATCAGCTTCGTCGAGTGGTTCCACGTGCCGTCCCGCCACAACGCCTGCTCCCGCCACCCGCCGAAAGCGCCGTAGCGCTCGATCCGCACCAGCGATCTGACGGTGTCCTTGCGCCGCTCGTCGTCCATGACGAAGTAGTACCGATAGGGCTGATGGATCCAGCGGGAGTTGCTGGCCCGCTCGTCGGCCCGGTACATCGTGGTGCGGGCGGCGTCGTATTCCTTCTCGGTGACCGGATGCGCCGTCCAGTCGAACCGACCGGCCGCGAGCTGGCTCAGCACCGGGAAGTCGCTGTCGTACCCGCGAAACGCCCGAAGGGGCCGCACCCACTCGCGTTCGCCGGTCCGCACGATGGCGAGCGGCTGGTCGTCACCGGGCTCGGTGATGATGTAGTGGCCCGGCGTCAGGTCGATCGGGGCGTGCGGCGGCGCGGCCGGTTCGGGCTCGGGCGCGACCGGCTGGCGGGAGCGGGCGGCCTTGAACTCCTCGGCGTCCTCCACGTCGACCTCGGCCACCACGCCGAGCACCGCTTCGCCCAGCACCCAGTGCAGGCCGTTGAACCGCTCGTACGACACGGTGCGCGGACCGACCAACCGGCCTCGCACGACCTCGTCGCCGCTGGCGTAGTAGCGGTAGGTCTTGCCGATCCAGGCGGCCTGGTCGGCACGGCGCACGTCGGCGGTGATCTGCTCGATGGCGGCCACGGGCTTGCGAACCTTCCGCGTGCACGTCCCTCGCCCGATGTTTCCCAGCCGGGCCAGGACATCGGACCGGCGCCACATCAGCCCGTGGTCGAAGACCATGTTCCCGCGGGCCACCGCGAACGGCGTCCGCGTCTCGTCGTCGTGATCGAAGATCAGGTGGTAGTCGAACATCGGCGACCGCCCATCTACTCGGGCGATTCACTCTAACGATCATCTACAGGAAATCTCGCCAGAATGGGACGGTCGCCACAGGACGCCAGGCGGAATCCGTTCGGGACAGGCCGGGGCCGCCAAACTCCTGGTGGATGTAGTCGGAGAGGTCCACGCCGTAGTAGATGATGTCGGTCTGGTAGACGGAAAGCACGGGGTGCCCGGAGGTGCCGCGACCGGCGGGCAGGTAGCGGTGGGCGTAGACCGGCACCAGCTGGGGCACGGTGGCGAGGTGGCGGCGGGCGACGGTGAGGCACTCGGACACCGTCGGCGGTCGGGGACCCCACGAGGGCTCCCACATGACGTTGTGCTCGACGTCGAACAGCACCCCTTCGACCGGCCAGTCCAGCATGCGCCGGAGCTCGGCGGGATCGCCGCCCCGCCAATCGGGCCAGCCGCCGTGCCCCTCGACGTCGACGGGCAGCGCGGTGGCGAGGAATGCTCGGTGGTCATCGGCGAAGGTGAAGCCGTACGAGGCCTCGACCAGCGCGAACTCGACGTCCGTGAGGCCGGGCGTGAGCCGGCAGCAGGCCAGGGCGGCCAGCCGGGCCGCGGCATCCCTCAACTGGGGCATCTGGTCGCACCCTCCGCCATCTTTATCGATCCGTGCTCGTTGTGGACCACAACATATGCCACCTTATGAGAGCGCTTCCAGCCGCCACTGCGCGCCTGTTCCCCGTGCTCAGTGAGGAGAGACAGTGTCCGCACGTCGCTGGCTGGGCGTAGCCGCAGCCATAGGACTTGCCGTCACCGCCCTGACCCCGACATCGGCGGTCGCGGCGCCCGACGCGACCTGCCCGTGGGTCGGCTCGACCGCCCCGGTGCCGCAGAGAGTGGCCCAGGTGCTGGCCCAGATGAGCCAGGCCCAGAAGATCAGTCTGCTGCACGGCACGGGAGGCGGCTACGTCGGCAACACGCCGGCCGTCCCGGCCCTGTGCATCCCGGCGCTCGGCCTGGAGGACGGCCCGGCCGGCGTCGGCGAGAACCTCGGCGGCGTCACCCAGTTACCGGCGCCGGTGGCGGCCGCGGCGACGTGGAACGTCGACGCGGAGGCCCAGTACGGCCAGCTGGTGGGCAGCGAAGAGGCCGGCAAGGGGGCCAACGTCAACCTGGGCCCGACGGTCAACATCGTCCGCGACCCGCGCTGGGGCCGGGCCTTTGAGTCGCTGACGGAAGACCCCTACCTGGCCGGCCAACTGGGCGCGGCGGAGATCCGCGGCGTGCAGGGCACGGGCGTGCTGGCGCAGATCAAGCACATCGGCGTCTACAACCAGGAGACCAACCGGAACACGCCGTCCGACAACGCCATCGTCGACAACCGGACGCTGCAGGAGATCTACCTGCCGCAGTTCCAGGCCGGCGTGCAGCAGGGCGCGGCCTCCTCGGCGATGTGCTCCTACAGCACGGTCAACGGCACGTACGCCTGCCAGAACTCGGCGCTGCTCAACGGACCGCTGCGCACGCAGTTCGGCTTCCCGGGCTTCGTGACCTCGGACTGGGGCGCAACGCACTCCACGGTGGCCTCCGCCAACGCCGGCATGGACCAGGAGATGCCCGGCGGCGACTACTTCGGCAACGCGCTGCAGACGGCCGTGCAGAACGGCCAGGTCACCCAGGCGACGCTGAACGCCATGGTCAGCCGCATCCTGACGGAGATGTTCGCCTTCGGCCTGTTCGACAACCCGCGCACCGGCAACACCGGCGCGACCGTCACCTCCACGGCGCACAAGACGGCGGCGAGGCAGATCGCCGCCGAGGGCACGGTTCTGTTGCGTAACAACAATGTCCTGCCGCTCGATACGACCGCCACGCACTCGATCGCGGTGATCGGGGCGGACGCCAGCACCTCCCCGCAGACCGCGGGCGGCGGCAGCGCGAGGGTCAACTCCTCGGGCACGGTCACGCCGTTGCAGGGCATCACCAGCCGCGCCGGCTCCGGCGTGAGCGTGCAGTACGCGGCCGGCGACAGCTCCGGCAACATCGCCCAGGCGGTCACGCTGGCCCGCAACTCGAACGTGGCGGTCGTTTTCGCCAGCTACAACGAGTCCGAGGGCAGCGACATCGGCAACATCGACCTGCCGGGCATGCAGAACTCGCTGATCACGCAGGTCGCGGCGGCCAACCCGAACACCGTCGTGGTGCTCAACACCGGCTCGGCCGTGACGATGCCGTGGGTGAACAGCGTGGCCGGCATCCTGGAGGCCTGGTACCCGGGCCAGGAGGACGGCAACGCCATCGCCTCGGTGCTGTTCGGCGACACCAACCCGTCGGGCAAGCTGCCGGTCACCTTTCCCAAGAGCCTCAACGACGTCCCGGCCCACACCCAGGCGCAGTGGCCGGGCAGCAACGGGACCGTGCAGTACTCGGAGGGCGTGAAGGTCGGCTACCGCTGGTACCAAGCACAGAACATCGCCCCGCTGTACCCCTTCGGGTTCGGCCTGTCCTACACGACGTTCGGCTTCAGCAACCTCCAGGTCGGCGCCTTCGACGCGCACGGCAAGGCGACGGTGACGGCCACGGTGACCAACACCGGCAGCCGCGCCGGCTCCGAGGTTCCGCAGCTCTACGTCGGCGCGCCGGCCACCACAGGCGAGCCTCCGTTGCAGCTCAAGGGATTCAGCAAGGTCACGCTGCAGCCGGGCGCCAGCACGACGGTCAGCTTCCCGCTCACGCTGCATGACCTGGCCTACTGGAACAACGGCTGGACCACGGCCCTCGGCTCGTACCAGATCGCGGTCGGCAACACCTCCGCCGGCCCGCAGCTGTCCGGCACGCTCACGGTCACCAGCACCAACGCCGGCAACACCGTCACCGTGACGAATCCCCAGGGCATGAGCAGCCCGGTCGGCACCGCGGTCAGCCTTCCCTTGCAGGCCACCGATTCCGGCGGCCAGAGCCTGACCTTCACGGCGACGGGCCTGCCCGCCGGCCTGACGATCAGCGGCAACGGCACGATCTCCGGCACGGCGACGACCGGCGGCACCAGCACCGTGACCGTCACGGCGACCGACTCCACCGGGGCGTCCGGCGACACCACCTTCGTCTGGACGGCCACCACCGGCAACGGCGGCACCGGGCACACCGGCGCGATCGTCGCCGGTGTCGGCTCCAACCTGTGTGTGGACATCGCCGGCGCCAACACGAACAACGGCACCGCGGTGCAGATCTACACCTGCAACGGCACCTCCGCGCAGACCTGGACCGTCGGCTCGGGCGGCACGGTGCAGGCGCTCGGCAAGTGCATGGACATCTCCGGCGCCGGCACCACGAACGGCACCAAGGTCCAGCTCTACGACTGCAACGGCACCGGCGCGCAGCAGTGGCAGGCCGGGGCCAACGGCTCGCTAGTGAACCCGAACTCCGGGCGCTGCCTCGATGATCCGTCGGCGTCCACGGCCAACAGCACGCAGTTGCAGATCTGGGACTGCAACGGCCAGCCGCAACAGCGCTGGCAGCTGCCGGCCTGACTCGAAACGGGCCGGGCCGACGGGAATCGGCCCGGCCCGCGGTTCACTCTCTTGGGCGATGCCGCCGACCGGGTGATCATCGCTCGATCCGCAGTGTGATCATGGCGGCGTCCGTAAGGTGCGCAGGCGGTGAGCATCGACGCTGGACCCGCAGCAGGGCGATCTCCCGACGCTGAACCGTGGCGGCTCCGCCTCAAGGACAGCCACGGCACCATCATCGGCGCCGGCATCGCCCTCACCGGCGGGCCATCCTCACCTGCGCCCACGTCGTCAAGAACGCCGCCGACTTCGGTGACGACGTCGAGATCACGGCCGAATGGGTCGAACTGGGCCGGCACGCCACGGCCAAGGTGGTGCCCGGCTGCTGGGCCCCGGAACTCGACGGTGGCGGCGCGGACATCGCCCTGCTCACGATCATCGTGCCGACCGACCTGCCCGGCACGATGCTGCACCGCGTTCCTGCGCCCCGCAACCGAACCGTGCACGCCTTCGGCTTCCCGGTCGACCACGACTTCGGCATCTGGGCGTCCGGTGTGCTGGCCGGCACCGGCGGCCCGGGCTGCGAGTGGATCCAACTCGACCACGTCGAACGCAGCGAGCACATCCGCGAAGGCTTCAGCGGCGCCGGCGCCGTCGACGACGGCAGCGGCGCCGTGGTCGGCATGGTGGTCAGCGCCTACCTGGAGTCGAATCTGGCGTGGATCATCCCGATCGACACGCTCCGCCGGCACGTGCCGGCGCTGGACCGGTGGGTCGGCGACGACGTGGAGCCCGACGTCTGGCGGCCGACCATCGGCGTGCTGGTGATCCAGATCGGGCCGCTGGACGCCGGCCGGATCGTCGACGCCAGCGGGAAGTCGGCGGCCGAGCTGTCCCCGGTCCTCCAGTCGGCCACCCGGCACATGTCGGTCGGCTTCGCCGGCATCGAGCAGGCCCGCCGGCCCGAGCAGGTGCTCGACGACGTCGTCGCGCCGCTGGTCCGCCAGGGCGCGACGGTGGTCCTCCAGTTCGACGACGACTCGTCCCCGTCGGCGATCCTGGCCAAGCAGTGGCAGTTCGACGCGCTCCAGCAGCGGGTGAACGAGCTGGCCCGGGGTGTCGCACAGCTCGCCGACCACGAGGGCCGGGTCCGTCGTCGCCGGGCGATGATCCGCACCCGCTTCACGCCGCGGCCGGATCTCGACGACATTCCCGCCCTGGCCGCGGACATGGAGTTCACGCTGGCCATCCTGCGCTCCAACGTCCGGGACAAGGAGGCCACCAAGCTGGCCCGGGCGCTGCACCACTACGAGCGCAAGCTGGTGCGGGGCCTGGACGCGATGCAGCGGGCGGCCGAGGAGAACGACGAGGCGCTGCGGGACTTCGAGCTCCAGCGCGGCCGTCTGATCAGCTACAACGCCAAGGCGGTCGAGCACGGCCTGATGGAGGACGAGTCGCTGGCCGAGCTGTACCGGGGCGCCCTGCTGGCCCTCGAAGCCCACCCGTGCGAGCTCAAGGCCGCCCGCGCGCTCGTGGACGCCTACGTCGCTGAGGTGCGGCGACGGACATGACCGACACCATGTGCTGCGGCCAGCCGGTGGGGCCGACCGGGTTCTGCGACGTCTGCGGGCGCCGCAAGAGACCCCGGCCCACGCCGCCCCGCGAGCCCGAGCCGGCGGCCGAACCCACGCCGCCGCCGGAGACCAGTTCCTGGCGCGGCAGCGACGTCTACGCGCTGCCCTCGATCCCGGTCGGCGAGCCGAGCCTGCTCCCCGATCCCGCCTATCCGGAGGAGCGCCGGTTCTGCGGCTCCTGCGGCAAGGAGGTCGGCCGCCGCATCGGCGCGCAGCCGCCCATGGTGACCGGCTTCTGCCCGCACTGCCGCACCCCGTTCTCCTTCGTGCCCAAGCTCCATCCCGGCGACAAGGTGGCGAACGCCCGCTACGAGGTGATCGGCTGGCTGGCCGTCGGCGGCCAGGGCTGGCTCTACCTGGCCCGGGACCTGCGCCTGCCGGACCTCCGGGTGGTGCTCAAGGGCGTGATCAACCCGACCGACGCGGTGGCGATGCAGCTGACCCGGCGGGAACGGGACACGCTGACCCGGCTCGACCACTCCACCATCGTCCGGATCATCACCTACGTCGAGCACACCGACGATGCCACCGGCCGCACCGACGAGTACATCGTCATGGAGTACGTGGCCGGCCGGACGCTCCAGGAGATCCTCAAGTCGAACGAGCCGCTGCGCCTGGAGGACGTGACCGCCTGCGGCCACTACATCCTGGCCGCGCTGCACTACCTGCACACCTTGGACGACGGCCTGCTCTACTGCGACATGAAGCCGGACAACGTGATGCGCACCGGCAACCGGCTCAAGGTGATCGACCTGGGCGCCACGCGGCGGATCGGCGACCGGCACAGCGCGAAGGTCGGCCATCCCGACTACAACGTGGGCCCGGAGGAGATCGCGCAGCACGGGCTGACCGTGCGGTCCGACGTCCACACCGTCGGCCGGACGCTGCGAAGGCTGTTCGACAACGCCAAGCAGCACGAGCCGGACCGCGACCGGGTGGCCTTCGCCATCGACTCCATGGACCGGCTGCTCAACCGGGCCGTCGCGCCGTTCGAGCAGCGCTTCGCCTCCGCCGCCGAGATGTCCGAGCAGCTCGACGGCGTGCACCGGGAACTGCTGTCGCTGCGGGAACGCAAGCCGTACCGGATGGAGTCGACCCGCTTCGCCAACACCCACGAGCTGCTGGACACCTGCCTGGGCACCGTGCCGGGCCTCGACCGCTGGACCCAGGCGGAGGAGCCCGACGGCACCATCGACGACGGCCTGCCGACCGCGCCCGTCGCGGCGGCCCGGCTGCCGATGCCGAGGCCGGCCGACACCGATCCCGTGGCCACGTTCCTGGCGACCAGGTCGGTCGCCGCACCCCGCCAGTTGCTGCGTGAGTACGACGAGTTCCCGGCCACGTCGGTGGAGCTGGACCTGGCCGCCGCCCGCGCCCACATCGAGCTCGGTGAGCCGGCCGAGGCCCGTCGGCGCGTCGACCGGGCGTCGTCGATGCTCGGCGAGTGGTCCGAGCACGACTGGCGGATCCGCTGGCATCACGGCCTGCTGGCGTTGGCCGACAACGACCTGCCCGGCGCGCTGCGGGCCTTCCGCGACGTCTACGCCGACGTGCCGGGCGAGGTGGCGCCCAAGCTGGCCATCGGCTTCTGCCTGGAGTGGCAAGGAGATCTGGCCGAGGCGAAGCGGCACTACAAGGTGGTCTGGCGGCGTGACGACGAGCAGGCCAGCGCCCTGTTCGGGCTGGCTCGCATCGCTCTGCGCGAGCACGACCGGGCCGCCGCGGTCGAGGCTCTCGACGAGCTGCCCCGGCTGTCCCGGCACTACGACTCGGCGCAGGTGGCGGCGGTGCGGGTGCTGCTGGCCCGCATCGACGGCGAGCTGCCGTCGGTGGCGGACATCAACGCCGCCGCCGACCGCCTGCCCCGGCTCTACCTCGACGGCGGCGAGGACAACGGCGAGACCCGGGTCCGGCTGACCGCCACCCTGTTCGAGGTCGCGCGGGCCCGCCTGGCCCGGCCGACCCCGGACACCGGGACGTGGCGGCTGCTGGGGGAGCCGGTGACCGACGGCGGCCTGCGGGACCGGCAGGAGGCGGCGCTGCGCGTGCTGGCCGACCACGCCGACATCGCCCGCAGCCACGTGCTGATCGACGCGGCGAACACCGTACGGCGACGGACGAGGACGTGACGGTGAGCGAATTCTCCCTTGAGCTCAACCAGAGCCGATATCTGTCCACTTCGGACACCCGAATGCCCGTGGCCCTCACGGTCCGGGCCGCCGCGCTGGAGAAGGCGGTCACGCGACCGACGGCCGAGGTGCTGGTGGTGGACTGCTCCAGCTCCATGGACGAGCCGCCGACCAGGATGGTCAACGCCCGCAAGGCAGCCGCGGCGGCGATCGACGCGCTACCCGACGGCACCTGGTTCGCGCTGGTGGAGGGCACCGGCAAGGCCACCGTGCGGTTCCCCGACACGCCTCGCCTCGTGCCGGCCGACGACCAGAACCGGCGGCGGGCCAAGGCCGCCGCCGCGCACATGTTCGCCATGGGCGCCACCGCGATGAGCACCTGGCTCACGCTGGCCCGCGACCTGCTCGACCAGCGTCCCGACGCCGTGCGGCACGCGCTGCTGCTCACCGACGGTCGAAACGAGAGCGAGCCGGCCGAGACCCTGCACGAGGTGCTGGACAGCTGCGAGGGCCGATTCACCTGCGACGCCAGGGGAATCGGCGACGACTGGGAGCCCGACGAGTTGCGCCGCATCGCCGCGGTGCTGCGTGGCACGGCCGACGCCGTGCTGGACGATCACGACCTGCCCACGGAGTTCCGCCGGCTCATCCGCACGGCGACCGACAAGGCCGTGCCGGACATGCGGCTGCGGATCGTGACGCCGACTTTCTCCCGGGTCGAGGTGCTCAGGCAGGAGTTTCCGGCCGAGATCGACCTGACCGACCGGATCGTGGCCGTCAAACGCGGCGTGGTCGAGCTGTCGACCGGCGCGTGGGGCGAGGAGGCCCGGGAGTACCACCTGTCGCTCGCCGTGGACATGAACGGCCGGCCCTGGTACGAGGATCTCCAGCTGGGGCGGGTGGAGCTGGTCCCGCCGGACGACTCGGTCACCGTGCCGCTGCCCGTCCCGATCCTGGGCTACGTCACCGACGACGAGCGGCTGGCCACCCGCGTCGACGAGACCGTGCTGCGCCACACCGTGCAGGCCGACCTGGGTCACCGGCTCAACGCCGGCTGGATCCGGTTCGGCGAGGAGGACCGCGACGGCGCCGCAGCCGAGTGGGGCGAGGCGTTCCGGTTGGCGACCCGGCTCGGCAACGAGGACACCCTGCGCCGCCTGAGCCGCCTCATCGACGTCGACCCGGAGACCGGGGAGGTCACGCTCAAGGAGCACATGCGGCCGCGCGACGCCTTCTCCGCGGTGCTGAGCCTGGCCAGCAACACCACCTCGGACGCCCCGGTGACGCCGACCGCCGCGCCCGACGGCCAGCCGCGGACCTGCCCGAACTGCCCCAAGTTGTCCCCGCACAGGGCGAAGTTCTGCGTCAACTGCGGCCACACCTTCGAGGTCGCGCCATGACCGAGAAGGTCAGCACCACCCGCCGCGACCTGCTCCGGTTACGCCTCGGCCTGCTCGGGCTGACCGTGGTGGTGCTGGCCATGTCGGTGTGGTCGTTCGCCGCCACGCAGTCGGTTTTGGGGACCGTGCGGGATCGGACCGCGCCCGCCGTGCTCGACGTCGCTTCGGCCAAGGCGGCGCTGATGCAGGCCCACCTGGCGGCTGTGAACAGCTTCGTGGACGGCGGGGCCACGCTCGTCGGGGCCGGTGAGGAGTACACGACCGACCTGGCCGTGGCCGAGCAGGATCTGGCCCGGGCGGCCGGAGACAACGCGGGCGGCTCCACCGGCAGCGGCGAGCTCCAGCTGATCGCCGGCCTGCTCACGACCTACAGCGGCTGGATGAGTGCCGCGGACACGCACTTCCGTGAAGGGACGCGGGATCTGTACCTGACGGATCTCTGGTACGCGGCGCGGTCCCTGTACGGCAGCCAGCAGACCCTCGCGCACCTGGAGGGCCTGGCTTCGCTGCAACGCAAGGAGCTGGACCAGCAGCTGTCCGACGGCTGGCTGAACCGGTGGACCGTGCTGGCCTGGCTGGTGCCGTCGATCCTGTTGTCGCTGCTGCTCGTGTACACGCAGCGGTATCTGTGGCGGAGGTTCGGGCGGCGGTTCAACGTCGGGCTGATCGGCGCGACCGCGCTGCTGGTCCTGCTCATCGGGGCCACGGCCAGCGGGCTCGTGCTGGCCGACCGGGCCCATGCCGCCGACGCCGTCCTCACCTCGTACGTCAGCAACACCGACCAGCGGGCCAATGCCGTGTCCACCACCGCCCAGCGCGGCCTGATCCTCGCCGTCCGGCAAGCCTGCAGCCCGACCGGTTGCGGCGCAACGCTTCCCGACACGGCACCGGCCGCGCCCCAGTCCACCCCGGCGGCCACCACGACCGCCGCCGACGCCACGGCCGGGTTCGCCGACGCCACCGACCTGAGCTGGCTGCTCGTGCTGATCCCCGTGCTGGCCCTGGGTGTCGCCGGGCTGGCACTGGTCGGCCTACAGCCCCGGATCGACGAATACAGGTACCGGTCGTGAAGCGACTCCTGCTGGCCATCGCGCTGGTCGCCGGTCTGGTGACCGGCTGCTCGGCCCGCACCGAACTCACCGTGCTCGGGCCGTGGAGCGGCGCGGAGGAGCAGTCCTTCCGCGCGATGTTCGCCGGCTTCGAGGCCCAGCACGACGTGACCATCGACTACATCGGCACGCCCGCGGTGAACCAGGTGCTCCAGGCCGATGTCCAAAAAGGACAGCCACCGGACGTGGCCGTGCTGTCCAGTCCCGGCGAACTGGCCCGCTACACCGCCGACGGCCTGCACAAGATCTCCGGCGTCTCCGACGCCGAGTACAGCCAGCAGTGGCGGACCCTGCTCCGGCTCGGCACCCCGGACCTGTACGCGGTGCCGGTGAAGGCGGACCTGAAGAGCATCGTGTGGTTCAACAAGAAGAACCCGCCCGACGCCTCGGCGAGGAGCTGGCCGGGGCTGCTCGACTACACGGTCAGGGTGAAACCGGCCTGGTGCCTGGGCATGGAGGCGTTCTCCACCTCCGGCTGGCCCGGCACCGACTGGATCGAGGACATCCTGCTGCACCAGTCCGGCCCCGACGTGTACGAGGCCTGGGCCAACGGCGCCCTGCCGTGGACGGCGGACGCCGTGCGGGCCGCCTGGACGACGTGGGGCCAACTGCTGGCGACACAGGGCACACCGGGGATGCGGTCCGCCGCCCTGCTGACCTACTTCGGCGACGCCGGCAAGCAGATGTTCGCCACCCCGCCCGGCTGTCACCTTGAGCACCAGGGTTCCTTCGCCACCGGCTCGTACCCCAAGGGCGCGGACTACGACTTCTTCCCGTTCCCGGCCATCGGGCACGTGCCGGACGCGTGGGAGGTGTCGGTCAACGTGGCCGGGCTGTTCACCGACAACCCGCTGGCCCGCGAGTTCATGACCTACCTGGCCGGTGCCCAGGCGCAGGCGGTGTGGCCGGCGCGGCAGGACAGCAGCGCCTTCTCGGTCAACCAGAAGGTGTTGGCGGCCAGCGTCTACAAAGGATCCGTGAGTCCCCGGATCGCGGCGGTGCTGGCCTCGGCCCCACGGCTGTGCCTCGACGCCTCGGACGTGATGCCGGCGGCGATGGCCGACGCGTTCTCCCGTGCCGTGCTGGAGTTCCTCGGCGATCCCGGCCGGCTCGGCGACATCCTGTCCGGCCTCGACCAAGTCCGTACCGGCCTGGCCGACGAGGCCCGGCTGTCCGCGCCGTGTGGCTGAGAGGGAGCGACCATGACCGAGCTGATGCGGATTCCGCTGGAGGACGGGGGAGAGGTGCTCGTCGAGGTCGAGCCCCAGCCCGGGCTGGCCCGCGTCGGCCGCGCCGCCGACATGTTCCAGGACGCCACCCAGACGTTGGAGCAGGGCCTGGCTCGCGTGCGGGACACCGCCACGACCGCGCTCACGCAGTTCTTGGCGATGCCGCACCGGCCCGACGAGGTGGAGCTCAAGTTCGGCGTCAGGTTCGACGCCCAGGCCGGCGCCTTCATCGCGCGGACCGGGCTGCAGGGTCACTTCGAGGTGAAACTCAAGTGGCACAACGCCGAAACGCCCTGACCGTGGTCAGGGCGTGAGGGCCGGTCGGGCTAGCGCTTCTTCAGGATGTCGACGCCGAGGGCCGAGCGCAGCGCGGCGTTGCGCAGGTACAGGCCGGCCCACACGAACAGCGCGACGTAGACCGGGGACAGTATGGTGGACAACAGCGGGGCCTCCATGCGCAGGTTGGTGCACACCGCGCCGCCCAGGTACGCGGTCTGCACGATCGCGCCCAGCACCGCGGTCTTCGGGATCACGTACAGCACCAGGCAGCCCAGCTCCAGGCCGCCGATGACGACCGCCTGGTAGGCGGGGAAACCGGACTGCACGAAGGCCTGCACCACGAAGTCGGGCGCCAGCAGGTGGATCGTGGCGTCGAACAGCAGGAACGCGACGGCCAGCGTGCTCAGGCCGCGGCCGATCTTCGTGGCGACCGGGGTCTTGGCCTTGGTCCCGGTCGTGGCGGAGGTGCTGGCGGTGGTGGCGATCGCGGTCATCTCGGGGCTCCGTTCACAGGGTTTGTCGGGCTCTCACCACTGCGTCGAACGAGCCCTGCCCCGGATCGACAGGCCGCCGGAACTTTGTCAGGAGATTTTTCCGAACGTCCTGAGCAGACCCGCCTTGATCTCCGGGCGACCGCCCGCGACCAGCAGGAACGTCGCCTCGCGGACCAGCCGCTGGGCGTGGTTGCCGCCCAGGATCCCGCTGCTGCCGGTCGCCGCCACCAGCGCGCCGGCCGACCGGTAGGCCACTTCCGCCGCCGCGACTCGGGCCGCCGGCATCGACTCCTGGTCGATCAGGCCGCCGTCCAGCCGGTCCCGCGCGTCGCCGATCTCCTTGCGCAGCCGGTCCGCGACCTCGCCCTGGCCGGCCTCCTCGATCAGCCGCGCCGCCCGCTCCGCCACCCCCAGCGGGGCGCAGCCGTTCAGCCGTGACGCGAAGGCGGCGTTGCCGGCGACGAACTCGTCGTACGAGACCGTCGAGTAGATCCGCTCGTCCGGCACGAAAAAGCCCTTGAACCCCAGGTGCACCGTCGCCGTGCCCTGCGCCGCCACCAGCATCAGCGGCTCCGCCGTCAGTCCCTCCGCCGCCACCGCGTCGATCACGCCGCTCACGATCGTGTCCCCGTCGCGCCCCGCCACCTGGAGCAGGTCGATCAGTCCCCACCCGCTCACGAACGGCGCCTCCCCGTCGAAGACGTAGCCCCCGTCCACCCGTCTGGCCGTGACCTTCGGCTTCGGCGGAATCACCGCCGCGTACGACACCCCACCGCGCAGCCGCCCCGCCGCCAGATCCTCCAGATACCGCTCGCGCAGTGCCTCGTTCGTCGAGGCGTAGATCCCCCGGGTCAGACCCAGGTGCTGGAGCCAGGTGAACATCGTGCTCAGGCACCCGCCCGCCAGCGCCTCCAGGATCGCCACCACCTCCGGCAGCCCCAGCGTCTCGTCCACCGAGATCCCGTAGAACCCCTCTGCCGCCAGCCGCTCGAAGTGCCCTGCCGGCACCCGGCCGGTCCGATCCACCTCCGCCGCCGCCGGAAACAGCACCTCATCAGCCACAACCCGCGCCCGCCCGACCAGCTCAGTCATGACGTCAACTTAGGTCGGTCAGGTTCTCCGCGCACCGGATCAGCAAGTTTGTCAGCCGGCTCCTGTCCTCGGCGCTCAACCCGGTCAGCATCTGCTCCTCCACCGCGGTCATCACGCGCTCGGCCTCCGTCAGCCGCCGCCGGCCCAGGTCGGTCAGACCGGCTGGCCGGGCCCGGCCGGTGACGGCCTTCTCCGCGACCACCACCAGGCCGTTGGCTCGCAGGCCGGACAGCACGTCCTGGAGCGACTGCCGCGTGACGAAGCACTGCCGGGCCAGCTCGGCCGACGAGGCGCCCGGGTGTTCGGCCAGGGCGTTGAGCACCGCGTACTGGGAAACCGACAGGCCGGTGTTGCGTAGGTCGGCGTCGGCGGCGTGGCGCACCAGCTGCTGCACGCGCTTGACCAGGTAGCCGGGGCGGAGCTCGCTGTTGGCTGCTTGACTCATGTCAGGATCCTGACACACAATGGCCGATGTCAGGAGCCTGACATCAAAGGAGATCCGCCATGGCCACCACCATCGACCCCGCCCAGCCGGTCGTCACCCTGATCAACGTCTTCACCGTGCGTCCCGAACGGCAGGCCGACCTGGTCGGACTGCTGACCAGTGCCACCGAGGAGGTCATGGCCGACCTGCCCGGCTTCGTCTCCGCCAACATCCACGCCAGCACCGACGGCGTCCGGGTCGTCAACTACGCCCAGTGGGCCTCGGCCGAGGCGTTGCAGGCCATGCTGGCCAACCCCGCCGCCCAGCCCCACATGGCGGCCGCCGCCGAACTCGCCGAGTCCTTCGAGCCGCATCTGTACGTCGTGGCGTCCGTGCACCCGCTAGCGTGATCACATGGGGCTCTCCGCAGCAGAACTGTTCGACCGCCTCGGCAAGGACTACGAGACCGCGTTCGCCGACTTCGCCGCCCAGCGGGAGGAAGTGGCCTGGCTGCTCGACGAGCTGCCGGCCGGGGCGAAGGTGCTGGACATCGGCTCCGGCACCGGCCGGCCGGCCGCCGAGCTGCTGGCCGTGGCCGGCCATGAGGTCACCGGCTACGACGTGTCGCCGCGCATGGTCGAGATCGCCCGCGAGCAGGTCCCGACGGCCCGGTTCGAGGTCGCCGACCTGCGCACGCTCGTCCTGCCCGAGCAGAGCTGGGACGCGGTGGTCGCCTTCTACCCGCTGCTCCAGCTCACCCGGGCCGAGATCGACGCCGCCCTGGCCAAGTTCGCCGGCTGGCTCAAGCCCGGCGGCCTGTTCCTGATGGCCACCGTGCCGGTCGACGCCGAGAACGTCGAGGTCGAGTTCCTCGGCCAGACCGCCTCCGGCGTGAGCAGCTACCCGCAGGACGTGTTCCGCCAGCGCCTCACCGACCTCGGCCTGGACGTGGTACGGGAACGCATGGCCGAGTTCGTGCCCAACCACATGGAGGCCGGGCCGGAGGTTGACCTGTTCCTGGCCGCCCGCAAGGGCTGACCGCGCTAATTCGGTCGACGGCCCCGACAGAATCGGCGGCATGGACTCGGTTCTGGTCAACTTCGTCTACGCGCCTCAGGTCGGCCACGCCATCGAGGCCCTGCACTACGCGCTCGGCTACCACGCCGCCGACCCGTCCCGCCGCATCGGCGTGGTCCTCAACGCGAACACCCCGGCCGAGCTGGCCACCTGGTGCCCCTTCATCGACGAGGTCCACACCATCGACCTGGATCTCTTCGACCCCGCCACCGACGCCCGCGCCCAGCTGGCCGAGATCGGCAAGGACTGGGACCACGTGGTCGCCGACGCCCGGTCGGCGCAGCCCGCGCAGCGGGACTTCTTCCCCGGCCTGGCGGCCTACTACGACCAGGCGGACGCCTACTTCCCCGGCGCCAAAGGCTTCGCGGGCTTCAACAAGGCGCCCTCGTATGAACCGAGGCAGCCCCTGCGCCTGGACCTCCCGCGGTCCGAACGCACCGGGTTCACGGTCCTGCTCGGTGGCAGCGCCGACCGCCACATGTACCCGACGGTCGCGTCCTGGGAGCTGATCCTGTCCGCGTTGGCGGAACGCCTGCCGGGCACGGAGTTCCGGCTGCTGGGCAAGCTGGCCAAGGACGGCCGCACGAGCACGACGTACAGCCGTGACGAGTACGAGCGGCTGGCGGCGGCCGTGCCCGGCGCGCGGCTGGCGCTGGACCTGCCGCTGCGGGACCAGCTGTGCCTGGTCGGCGCGTCGAAGGTCTTCCTGTCGCCGCACACCGGGTTCGGCATGGCCGCGCTGGCCACCGGCACCCCGTGGCTGTGCCTGTCGGGCAACCGCTGGCCCGAGTTCTACTTCAACGACGGCGTGCCGTTCTACTCCGTCCTGCCTGATCGCTCCCGTTTCCCCTGCTACACCATGGTCAACCCGGAACCGGAGCCCGTCGAGGACGAGGGCCCGCGCACGCCGAGCATGTCGGCCGCCCGGATCCGGGCGGACCTGCCGGAACTGCTCGACGCCGCGACGCTCCTGGCCGGCGGTGGCCTGGACTACGCCACCGCGCTGGCCGGCCACCGCGACCGGCTCGCGCGGTGCTGGGGCGGCGACCGCTCGATGATGTGGTCGATCGACAACGTGCTGGCCGGCGACTAGCTGACGGCGGCCAGCAGTGCGCTGCGCTGAGCGGTGCCCACCCCGCCCACGCGGCGCGATTCGGCGATCTCGCAGCCTCGCATCAGCTCGGCGGCGCGCACCGGGCCGACTCCCGGTAACGCCTTGATGACGGCGATGATCCGCGTCTTGCGGACCACCTCGTCGGTCTCGGCGCGCTCGAAGACTTCCGGCAGCTGCACGGTCCCCGCCTTGAGGCCGGCCAGCAGCTCGGCGCGGGCCTTGCGGGCGCGCTGAGCCTTGGCCAGCGCTTCGGCACGCTGCTGGGCCGTGAGTGCGGGCAGAGCCATGGTGATCCCTTCGACGTCGATGCGGTGATGCGGCGACCTCCGATAATGGCCTCGGCGAGCCCGCCGTCACGCGCATTCGACGATCTGCGCAAGAAACCACCCGGTCAGCGCAACGCGGTTGACCTCATGGTGAGAGTTCCGGCCACGGCGTCCAGGTCTGCGACCAGGCCAAGGGGCACCGTCAGCTGCGCAGGGCAGTGTCCGAAACCCATTTCCCACGCGATGGGCACGCCGAGCCCGCCGAGCCGGTCGAGCATCATGGCGCGCACGTGCGCGAGCTCGCCGCAGTCGGTCCACGACCCGAGCGCGATGCCGGCGACGCCATCGAACCAGCCCGCACGCAGCAGTTTCGTGACGATCGCGTCCAACCGATACGGATCCTCGTTCACGTCTTCGAGCACCGCGACGGCCCCGTCCGGCGCGGGCACGGCGTCCCTGGCGGCGAGGCCGGCGGCCAGCAGGCTCGTGTTGCCGCCGACAACCACACCGGAGGCGCGGCCCGCAACCAACGAGCCCGCCCCGGGTCGCGTCAACACCCGAACGGCGTCGGGTTCGAACACGGTCGAGTGGAGATGGGATTGGGCCTGCTCGTCGGCGGTGAAGGCCAGCGTGGCCACCATCGGCGCGAACAGGGTCGCCAGCCCCAGCCGGGCGCCGATGTGCTCGTGCAGCACGGTCACGTCGCTGGAGCCGGCGAACACCTTCGGCCCGGCCGCAGCCATCGCGTCCCAGTCGAGCAGGTCGGCGATCCGCAGGCAGCCGTAGCCGCCGCGGACGCAGAACACCGCCGCCACCTCCGGATCGCACCACGCGTCCTGGAGGTCGGCCGCGCGGTCGGCGTCCGTGCCGGCGAGGTAGTCCAGCGTCGGATGCCGATCCAGGACGTGTTTGCCCACGCGCACCCGCAGCCCCCAGGACTGCACGATGGCGATGCCGGCCTGCAACACCACAGGCGGCGGGGGACCGGCCGGCGCGACCAGCGCCACCAGGTCCCCGGCCTTGAGCCGCTCGGGCCGCAGTCGATCCGAGGTCACGTGCGCAGCGCCAGCCTCGGCACGTCCTCCGGCTCGAACTCCAGCACCTGCCCGTAGAAGGACAGCTCCGCCTCCAGCGCCGCCTTGATCGTCTCGGCCCGGCGGAATCCGTGCTGCTCACCGGGGAAGCCGATGTACGCGTGCCGAATGCCCAGGCCCTCGATGGCCCGCGCGAACGCCTCGGTGTGGGCCGGCGGGCAGACCTCGTCCTCCAGGCCCTGCAACAGCAGGATCGGGCCGGTCAGCTTGTCCGGCCGCTCGCTGGGGGAGCGCTCCAGGTAGATCTCGCGGGACGTCGCCAGCGGGCCGATCAGCCCGTCCAGGTAGCGGGACTCGAAGTCATGGGTCTCGCCGCTGGCGAAGGCCACCATGTCGATGGCCGGGAACATGGCGTTGCCGCAGGCGAACGGCGACGGCATGGTCATCGCCGCGGCCGTGGTGTAGCCGCCGGCGCTGCCGCCCCGGATGGCCAGCCGCGCCCGGTCGGCACTGCCCTCGTCGGCCAGTGCCACTGCCACGGCGGCGCAGTCCTGCACGTCGACCACGCCCCACTGGCCGCGCAGCCGCTCACGGAACTTCCGGCCGTAGCCGGTGGAGCCGCCGTAGTTGACCGCCACCACACCGATGCCGCGGCTGGTGAAGTAGGCGAAGTTCAGGCTGAGCGTGCCGACCACGTCGCCGGTCGGGCCGCCGTGCACGTGGACCAGGTACGGCGGCAGCTCGCCCTCGGGGGCGGCGAAGTCCGGGTTGGTCGGCGGGTACACGAAGGCGGGGATCCGCTCCCCGTCCGGGCTGGTGAAGATCCGCTCCTGCGGCGTCGGCAGGTAGGCCACGTCCAGCGGCAGCGGCTCGGTCGTGGTCAGCTCGTCCAGCTCGCCGGTGGCCAGGTCCAGCCGCGCGACCACGTCCTCCGTGTGCGGGCCGGCGGCGATGCCGACGACCACGCCGTCCTCGGCCGCCAGCTGCCCCAGCCACACCGGCAGATCGGTCTCAACGTCGGTGACCGTGCCGCTGCGCTCGTCCAGCACGGCCAGCGCCGTACCGCGCACGATGGCGTGCCGGCCGTTGCCCAGCGGCGCGAACCAGCTGCCGCCCAGGCGCCACAGCGGCCCGCCCAGCTCCTCCTCGCACGGCGCGAGGTTGGTCGCGGCCCCGTCCAGCGTGATCCGGTGCAGGTTCCACCAGCCCTGTGGGTCGGTCAGCACCAGCAGCGAGTCCGGGCTCTCCCACCGGTGCTGGCACACCGACTCGGCCGGGCCGCCGGCGATCACCCGGTGCTCGCCGATCTTGCCGTCCTCGGTCAGCTCGGCCACGCACAGCTCGTTGCCGTCCCACGGCATCGCCGGGTGGTTCCAGCCCAGCCAGGCCACGTGCCGGCCGTCCGGGGACGGCTTGGGCGCGGACATGAAGTGGTGGCTCGCGGCGAGCACCCGCACCTGCTGCGACCCGTCCAGCGGCAGCGCCACCAGCTCGCGGCGCACGTTCACGTTGGCGTCCGACAGCTGGGTCTCCCGCACGCACCACACTTCGGCGCCGTCCGGGCTCGCGGTCAGGTCGGCGTACCGGTCGCCGTGCTCACGGGCCGGTTCCGGGCTCAGCGGCGACGGCGTCGCCGCCTCGTCGTCGGGGTCCACCACGTACACCCGCTGATCGACCCAATGGGTGAAAACGATCTTGCCGCCGACGAACGCCCACGGCCGGCCGCCGTACTCGTGGACGCGGTTGCGGACGTTCCACGGCGCGGCCAGCACCTGCCGGGGCTGCCCACCCGGCGCGCCCGAGCGCATCAGCGCCACCCGGCCGCCCTCGTCGGGACGGCTCTCGGCCCACCAGGTCTCCCCGTCGCGCAGGTCGACCCACTGCACCGAGCCCCCGGCCGCGGCCACGTCCTGCGCGGCGAGCGGGGACACCCACGTTCCGTACGAAGCGATCTTCACCACGCCACGACCCTAACCAATCCCGCCCACCGCGCGGCGGGCCCTTCGCTGACTGTCATGGGCTCGTCCGTCAACGAACGAGGGTGCCGACCGCCGCTGGCGGCGGTTCGTAGGCTTGCTGCTGCCGTCCTGGCTGCCAGGATGGGCGCTGCGTGTGGACGCTTGACTTCGCCCCAGCGCTGCACACCGCGTGCTGCGATGTTGAGCGCCGCGTTGTGGTCGGCGTGCCCAACGAAGTCACACCGGCCACAGTGGAACACCGCCTGACTGCGGCGGTTGCGTTTGTCGACGTGCCCGCAGACGTGGCAGGTCTGGGAGGTGTAGGCCGGATCGACCTGCACCACCGCCACACCGGCTCGCTGGGCTTTGAAGGTCAGGAACTGTCCGAGCTGGGCGAATGCCCAGCTGTGCAGCGTGGCCCGTTGGGGCTTGCGAAGCCGTACCCGCGCGCGGATTCCCGTCAACTCCTCGACGGCGATCCCGTGTCCGGTGCGTTCAGCCTCGGCCACGATGTTCTTGCTGACCTGGTGGTTGACGTCGGTGGCGAACCGGGCCTCCTTGCGTCGGCGTTTCTTCAGCAGCCGCCGCGCGGAAGAGGTCTTCTTGGCCTGCAACCGCCTCCGCAGCCGCAGTTGACGCCGGCGGTGGCGGTTCAGACGCGACCCGGAGAACTGATCGCCGTCAGAGGTGGTGGCGATGTTGACGATACCCAGGTCAACGCCCATAAATCCGTTCAACGGTTCGCGCTGGGAGGTCTCGATGATGTCGACGGCGGCGTGCAAAAGCCACATTCCGTCGCGATACACCAGATCGGTTTCCCCGATCGATCGGGATCGCAACAGGGCCATCTGGACGGCGCTTCCGGCGAGCCGCACGTCCTTGAGCCGGCCGGCTGTGGTCCAGATCGACACTGTGCCCTCACGGCCGGCGTCACCGAGTTGCCAGGACAGGCAGCGGGCGTCGAACGGCTGCCCGGCCTGCGGGCGGAACATGATCGGTGTGTCGTGCACCTTGCGACGGCGGTCCGACCCGGGCCGCCCGTAGTTGCCGGCCTTCAGGTTCGCGTTGCGTGCCGTGTAGGCGTCGACGACCTTGCCGATCACCCGGATCGCCGGCTGCGCGGCCAACCCGAACCGCTCCCGCAACTGACCGTAGAAACGCTTCTGCACATCGAACTTCCGGAACACCTGATCGGCATGCATCTGCCCGGCCAGTCAGGACGCGGCCGCGTTGCATGTGTGCAGGGTGACCAACAACGCCTGTGCGTGCTCGGGCCACGGCAACAGCCGCACCTGCACGACCTGCTTCACGAAGATCACCATAGCGTCCGCCCATGTCACGACGACGGGAAACCCGATACAGACGTGGACCGGCGACGCGACGGGTTCGCCGACCGTGAAACCGGAGGGGGACGTGCGGCCCCGGTGGACGCCATCCCTTAGGGTCATCAGTGCCATGGCTCGTGTCATTCATGTATTCCGCCAGCCCGACCGGTTCGTAGCCGGAACCGTCGGGGAACCTGGTGACCGCACCTTCTACCTGCAGGCGGCCGAGGACGGCCGCCTGGTCAGCGTGGTGCTGGAGAAAACGCAACTGACCGTGCTCGCCGACCGGATCGGCTCGCTGCTGGAGGAGGTGCAGCGGCGTTTCGGCGCCGAGGTGCCCGACAGCGCGCCCGACGACCTGGTCGACACCGAGCCCCTGACGGTGCCGGTCGAGGAGGAGTTCCGCGTCGGCACCATGGGCCTGGGCTGGGACGCCGACTCGACCGCCGTGGTGGTGGAGCTGTTGGCCGCCACCGAGGACGAGGTCGACGAGGCCGTCGTGCTGGATGACACGGAGGAGGGCCCGGACGCGGTCCGGGTGTTCCTCACGCCGCCGGCCGCCCGCGCCTTCGCCGTCCGCGCCGACCGGGTCGTCAACGCCGGCCGCAAACCCTGTCCGCTGTGCGAGGAGCCGCTCGACCCCAGTGGTCACGTCTGCCCGAGGCAGAACGGCTACCGCCGCACCGAGGACAGCTGAGGCCGGCGGTGCTGCCCACCGACCCCGGGGCGCTGGAACTGGTCGAGCGCGGTCGGATCGAGGTGACCGGACGGTTGGTGGACGCCTCGAACGCGACGCTGTTCGGCACCATCAGCCACCACGGCGTGCAGGCCAACTGCGTGTACAAGCCGATCAACGGCGAACGCCCGCTGTGGGACTTCCCGGACGGCACGCTGGCCGGCCGCGAGGTGGCGACCTACCTGGTGTCGAAGGCCGCCGGCTTCGACGTCGTGCCGCCCACGGTGTTACGGCCGGGCCCGTTCGGGCCCGGCATGGTGCAGCTGTGGGTGGACACCGACGAGGACGCCGACCTGATCGACATCGTGTCGGTGGACGACGTGCCCGAGGGCTGGAAGGCCGTGCTGCACGCCACCGACCGGTACGGCGACCCCGCCGTGCTGGTGCATGCCGACCACCCCCGGATGCGGCTGATGGCGGCGATGGACGTCGTCGTCAACAACGCCGACCGCAAGGGCGGGCACGTGCTGCACACCGCGACGGACGCGGTGTACGGCGTCGACCACGGCATCTGCATGCACGCCGAGTCCAAGCTGCGGACCGTGCTGTGGGGCTGGCTCGGCGAGCCGCTGTCGGCCGAGGCGGTCGAGGCCCTACGCAAGCTGCGGGCTGGCCTGGACGGGGACGTCGCCGAGCAGGTCGCTGAGCACCTGACGCGGCGCGAGGTGTCGGCCCTGATCACCCGCACCGAGCTGCTGCTGGCCGCCGGCGCCTACCCCGAGCCCTCCGGCGAGTGGCCCGCCATCCCCTGGCCCGCCTTCTGACGCCCCTCTCTCATGCAGGGAAGGACGCCTTACCCTCGTTGAACGCGGGTAAGGCGTCCTTCCCTGCATGAGACCTAGCCGCGAAACGCGCGTATGTCGTCCAGCGTCCGTGGCCATTCCCGCTGCTGCTTCCGGGCCAGCCGGATCCTGTTGCGGTAGAACGACTCCGCCTCCGTGACGATGGCCTCGACGAGCATGTCCGCCGGGCAGAACCGCCGCACCGAGACGCCTCGGCCGGTGAAGGAGATCTGCGCGTTCCGGTCGGCCAGGTGGACCAGCCCCAGCTCGTACGGCAGCGAGCACAGCCCGACCGTCACGTCGGCGCCGTTGGCGAATTCCTTGGTTCGGTGCCACAGAGAGCCCCAGAACCAGTCGATGGCATCCACGTACGTCTCGTCGATCACCGGCCGCCCCTTGACCTCGATCGTGGCGACGCCGTCGAGGTACTCGTCCCGGCCCACGCGCAGCGTCGGGGTGCTGTCGTCCAGGCGGACCAGCTCGCCCTTCGACGCGACAAAGGTGCGGATCCGCACGTCCATGATCACGCCGAGGTCCGGGCCGCGGTGCGGAACTGGCCGGGCGCCTGGCAGCGGGAGCGCCGGAAGGCCCGGCTGAACGCGTACACCGAGGTGTAGCCGACGGAGCGGGCGATGGCGTCGAGGGTGTCGTCGGTGTCCCGCAGCCGGACCGCGGCGAGGTCCATCCGCCAGCGGGTCAGGTAGTCGGCCGGCGCGGTGCCGACCGCGGCCCGGAAGCGTCGGGTCAGGGTGCTGCGAGAGATCGTCAGCTTGGCCGCCAACGACTCCGTGGTCCACGCCCGCGCCGGCTCCTCATGCAGGGTCGCCAGCGCCGCGCCGACCACCGGGTCGTCGAGCGCGCTGAGCCAGGTCCCGCGAACCTCCGGCGGGCCGCCGGCCAGCCAGACCCGCAGCAGCTGCACCAGCGCGATGTCGACCAACCGGTTGAGCACGTAGCCGATGGCGAGCTGCGGGTACGCCAGCTCCCGGGACAGCAGGCGGACGGTGTCGTCCAGGCAGGTCCCGCCGTTGTCCGCCTTGATGTGCAGGACCGTCGGCAGCACCGCCATGACCTGTGTGTTCACGGTGGGGTCGTACGCGTAGGTCGCGCCGAGGATGTGCGTCTGGACCTCGCCCGTGCCCAGCCGGACCACGGAGCCATCGGCCATCACCTCGTCGGCGTTGCAGCCCGGGCACGGGGTGAGCGGCACGCCGGGGGCGCTGCTGATGCCGTGCGGGGTGCCGTTGGTGAGCAGCACGACGTCGCCGGGCATGAGCTGCCGTGGCTCGTCGCCGGCCACGGTCAGCCAGGCCGTGCCCGAGGTGACGGCGTAGAACGTGGCCCCGTTGAGCGTCGACCACGACAGGCCCCAGGTGCCGCCGGCCTCGATCCGCGCGCCGACCGTGCCGCGCACTCCGCCGACGGCCAGTGCATCCGTCAGGAGGTCCATGCCACCGATGCTAGTGCGCCAATCGGATATGGATCTGGCTGTTCCAGCTATCGAATGCGCCACCTCGTGCCTCGTAGGGTCGAGTCATGACCGAGATCACCGACTTCACCGAGTTCAACCGGCAGGTCATCGCCGAGTTCCGGGCCAACGGCGGCAAGGCCGGCGGCGCCGTCGAGGGCATGCCGCTGGTGCTCGTGCACCACACCGGGGCCAGGTCCGGGGCCGAGCGGATCACGCCGCTCGTGCCGTACGTCGACGGCGACCGGATCTTCATCTTCGCCAGCAAGGGCGGCAGCCCCGAGCACCCCGCGTGGTTCCACAACCTGGTGGCCAACCCCGACACCGAGGCCGAGTACGGCGCGGAGCGCTTCCCGGTCGTGGCCCGCGTGCTGTCCGGCCCCGAGCGCGACGACATCTACAGCCGGCAGGCCGCCGTCCAGCCCCAGTTCGGCGACTACGCCCAGCGCACCGACCGGCTCATCCCGGTCATCGAGCTCGTCCGCCGGTGATCGACGTCACGCAGGGAAAGAATCCCGGGCGATAGGGGAGTTTGCCCTCCTGACACCCGGATTCACGCGCGGTCACCCTCGTCGGCAGCACAATCGACGAGGGGACGCCATACGATCGAGATGGGTGGCCGGCACGCTCGCCGCGCTCGGCCTGCTGACGGTGCTCGCGCCGGCGGCGCAGGCCAGGCCGGCGGCGCTCGCAACCACTACCTGATCACGGTCAACGGCTAGCTCGCCCCGTCGCGGACCTGACGGGCGCCCAGCGGAGCCTTGAGGGTCACGGTGGTCTCGAAGGTGGCGGCGATCATCGGCTGCTCGCCGCCGCACTTCGCGCCCGGGGCCTGGCCCAGTCGCACGGTCACGGTGACGGCGTCGTCGGTCTCGGCGACGTCCACCCGGCCCAGCTTGGCGCACTCGGCCCGGCCGCCGGCGGTGTACTGGACGACGAGGTTGTCGCCGTCGCCGGCGGTGGCCCGGTCGAAGCGGGTCGGGCGCAGCTCGACCACGGTGGGATCAGGCGTGGCGTGGTTGAGGCCGGTGGGGAAGTCGCCGGTGGGCATGGGCAGGCTCGTGGAGGTGACGGCGCCGTTGCCGGAGCCGGGCTGGGCGGTGCCGCAGCAGGCCAGGAGCAGCAGCAGGCCCAGCGCGGCGCCGGCGTGAATTCTTCGCATCATGTCTCCCGGACGACGACCGACCGGTTTTCGGTTGCACCAATGCCGGGGATGCCGCGTGACGGCATCCCCGGGTCATCCGATCGGTCTACGCGTGAATCATGTGGAGATATTGCGGACGGTGTTGTAGAGGCTCAACACCTGGTTTCCGTAGTAGGGCGAGTACATGTACTGCGGCAACGAGTTGTACTTGAAGTCGTTGTGCCCGTTGATGTACCCCCAATTGCCGTCGAACGACATCAGCCAGGCCCCGCCGGACGAGCCGCCCGTCATGTAGTTGACCATGTAGATCGTGCCGCCGCCGCCGTCGTAGGTCGACCCGTTCTCGCCGACCAGGCAGCAGCCGGTGAACGGCGCGGCCTGCGGGTAGCCGAAGGCGTACACGTACTGGCCGATCGGGTAGTTCCAGGCGATGCCCTGGCCGCCCAGGTAGTCGGTGATGCGCCAGCCGTTGGTGCGGTACAGCACGGCCGAGCCGACGTCGTTGGCGAAGTCGTTGTTGTTGTTGAACCAGGCCGTGGTGGTCCATAGCTGGTAGGCGTACCAGTAGCCGTAGGGCGCGGAGCCGTTGGCGTAGTTCGGCACGAACGTCCAGTTGGTGTTCCAGGCCTGCCCGTCGGACACGCAGTGCCCGGCCGTCCAGACCTCGGACTTGCCCTCGGTGTTGACCACCGTGGCCGAGCACACGTAGTTCAGGCCCAAGCTGGTGAAGAACACCTTGCCGTACGTGCGGGCCACCGGGTGCCCGACCGGGTAGTTCGGGTAGTACGCCGCCGGAGCCACGTCCGGCGAGCCGCCGCCGCCCGCCGCCTTGGGCTCGGCCTTCGGCGCGGCCGCGGCGACCTGGCCTGGTCCGGCCGGCACGCTCTGTGCCTGCGACTTGGACCCGTCCGCGTTCTTCACGGCCGGGATCTCGCTCTCCGGTCTGGCCTGTCTCATGCGGTCCGGCGTCCAGTAGGCGGCCAGCGCCTGCTCGTGCGCGTCGACCCCGGAGCCGTGCGTCGTGGCCGCCACGTCCGGGCTGAGCCCGGCCGGGCCGGACACGACGTCGGTCCCCGTCGCGGCGCTCGCGCCGCCCGTGGCCAGCCCGGCCGCCAGCAACGCGGCGGCCGCCGCCGCACCGAACGCGGCGAATTGTTTGCCGAGTTTCATGGATCCCTTCCCAGTCCCCATTGAACGGACACACACTCGGGAAATTGCGTCGCCAACGGTAGTGACGTCTTCACGCACGGAAACACCTCCGTTCGGTCGCACGGGACAATTCGCACGCGACCCGCGCCAAATGCGTGAAGGGTTCTTGCCGATAGGCAAACACAGGACTGGTCTGTCAGGTGCATGCGCCGTTGTCCCGCCATTCGGGTGCCGGGTGCGGGAATCACCGACGTGATTCGACCCTACGAACGGCCCCGGCCGGTCGGGCCAGCGGTCACGGTCGCCGCCAGGCGCAAGGGTGTGGGCCGGCCGTCTCACTCCGGATGGCTACCGTCACCTCGTCGCTACGGACTGCATCCGCAGCAAGGTCCGGCATCCTCTGGTCGACGGGTGGCAGCGCGACACGCTCGAAGTCTCCGGCGCGTGAGTGTCCGACCCGGGTGGTTCCATTCGACGTGTCGGTGCGAACCGATCCGAGGAGGGACCCACCATGCAGTACGCGTTGCTGATCGCCGGTGACCACGAGCCCACGCCCGATGAGCTGGCCCTGGGCTGCGGCGGCTGGTCGGAGGAGATGGCCGGTCGCGGCGTCGTCCGCGGCGGAGCCGGCCTGCGGCCGCCGACCGAGGCGACCACCGTGCGGGTGCGGGACGGCGAGGTGCTGCTGACCGACGGCCCGTTCGCCGACACCAAGGAGCAGATCGGCGGGCTCGTGCTGATCGAGTGCGCCGATCTGGACGAGGCGGTGGAGATCGCCTCCCGGCACCCGGCCGCCGGCTACGGGATGATCGAGATCCGGCCGCTGTTCGCGCCGTGACCTCGGTCGACGCCGACGTCTCCGCCGCCTTCCGGGAGGAGTGGGGCCACGTCGTGGCGACGTTGATCCGGGTCACCGGCGACTGGGACCTGGCCGAGGAGTGCGCCCAGGAGGCGTTCGCGGCCGCGGTCCGGCAGTGGCCGGTGGAGGGAGTGCCGCGCAAACCGGGCGCGTGGCTGACCACGATCGCCCGGCACCGCGCCACCGACCGGATCCGTCGGGAGGCGGTCGGCGCGGCCAAGCTCCGTGAGGTGGCGGTGACCATGCACGAGCCGTCGGAACCGCTGGTGAACGACGCGGGCATCGAGGACGACCGGTTGCGGCTGATCTTCACCTGCTGCCACCCGGCGTTGGCGTTCGAGGCGCAGGTGGCTTTGGCGCTGCGGACGCTGGCCGGGCTGGGCATGGCCGAGATCGCCCGGGCGTTCCTGGTGCCGGAGACGACCATGGCCCGGCGAGTCGGGCGGGCCAAGGCGAAGATCCGCAACGCCGGCATCCCCTACCGGGTGCCGCCGGCGCATCTGCTGCCCGAGCGCACCACCGCCGTGCTGGGCGTGCTGTACCTGATGTTCAACGAGGGGTACAGCACGCCGGTGCGCCGGGCGCTGTGCGACGAGGCGATCCGGCTGGCCCGGCTGCTGGTTCAGCTCATGCCGGACGAGCCGGAGGCCGGCGGCCTGCTGGCGTTGATGCTGCTGCACGACTCCCGCCGCGACACGCGCCTCGACGCCGACGGCGATGTGGTGCTGCTGGCCGACCAGGACCGAAGTCGTTGGGACGCAACGCAGATCGCCGAGGGGCGGGCGGTGCTGGCGCGGGTCATGAGGCTGGCTCGGCTCGGTCCGTACCAACTGCAGGCGGCGATCGCCGACAGCCACGCCGCCGGCTCGGACTGGCCGCTGATCGCCCGCCTGTACGCCCAGCTCGCCGTCGCCGTGCCGTCGCCCGTCATCCGGCTCAACCACGCGGCGGCGGTCGCGATGGCCGAAGGCCCGGCGGCCGGCCTCGCGCTGCTGGACGGCCTCGACATCCCCGGCTACCACCTGCTTCCCGCCACCCGCGCCGACTTCCTGCGCCGGCTCGGCCGCCACGCCGAGGCGGCAGTGGCGTACGAGCGGGCGCTGGGGTTGGCTACCGCCCAGGCCGACCGCCGCTTCCTGACCAGACGACTGACCGAGACGAGAGGACGGGCCATGGAGCCCAGCGTGATCGAACGGGCCGCGCAGCCCTACGTCGGCATCCGGCGCACTGTGACCATGCAGACCATTCCCGAGATCGCCGACCGCATGCCGGCGGTGTTCGCGTGGCTCACCGAGCGCGGCATCGAGCCCGCCGGCGCCCCCTTCTTCCGCTACCTGGTCATCGACATGGCGGGGGAGCTGGTGATGGAGGCCGGCTTCCCGGTCTCCGCCCCAATCTCGGTCGAGGACGACGGCGAGGTCTTCGCCGACGTCCTCCCGGCCGGCCGCTACGTGTCGGTCACCCACCTCGGGCATCCCGGCGAGCTGCTCGGCGTGACCAAGCGCCTCAACGAGTGGACCGACGCCCAGGGCCTGCGCTGGGATGCCGAGCAGACCCCGGCCGGCGACAAGTTCGCCTGCCGGCTCGAGATCTACAAGACCGACCCCCGCGTCCAGTCCGACATGTCGCAGTGGGAGACCGAACTCGCCTTCAAACTCGCCGACTGACCCCGCCCGACCCGGCTGCCCCTCCCACCCCCGCTTTTCCACCACATGTGGCGCACATGTGGCGCTGGGAGTCGAATGTGGTCCACATGTGACGTTTGCCTTCGCTAAGACAGGGCCTGGGAGACGTCGGCCCAGATGTCGTCGATGTGCTCGATGCCGACCGAGAGCCGGATGGTGCCCTCGGCGATGCCGGCGGAGCGCAGGGCGGCGGCATCGAGCTGGCGGTGGGAGGTGCTGGCCGGGTGCAGCGCCATTGTCTCCACACCGCCGAGCGACGCCGCGAGCTTCACCAGCCGGACGCCCTTGGTGAACGCGTAACCGGCATCGCGGCCGCCGGCCAGGTCGAAGCTGACCACGCCGCCGAAGTCGGACAACACCCGCCGGGCGACCTCGTGGTCGGGGTGGGTCGGTAGCCCCGGGTAGTGCACCTTCTCCACCGCAGGGTGGGCGGCCAGCAGCTCGGCGATGCGGCCGGCGTTGGCGCAGTGCTGCCGCATGCGCAGGGCCAGCGTCTGGATGCCGCGCAGGGTCAGCCAGGAGGCGAACGGGTCGATCATCGCCCCCATCTCCATGGTGTGGTGCCAGCCGTGGCGGTAGCGCTCGTCGTCGGCGAACACCAGGATGCCGGCGGTGACGTCGGAGTGGCCGCCGAGGTACTTGGTGATGGAGTGCAGCACGACGTCGGCGCCGTGCCGGATCGGCTGGCACAGCAGGGGCGTGGCGAAGGTGTTGTCCACGACCGTGACCAGCCCGGCCTCCTTGCCCGCCCGCAGGAACGCCGGCAGGTCGACGACCCGGGTCACCGGGTTGGCGATCGTCTCCAGGTAGAGCATCTTGGTGTTCGGCCGGACCGCGGCAGCCACCTCGGCCGGGTCCTCGCCGGGGATGTAGCTGACCTCGACGTCGAAATGCTCGTGCAGGTACGACAGCGCCGCGAAGGTGCCGCCGTACAGACAGTTCTGCGCGATCACGTGGTCGCCCGTCTTCAGCACGCCCATCAGCGCCGAGGTCACCGCCCCCATGCCCGAGGCCGTGGCCACCGCCGCCGCACCTCCCTCCAGCTCGGCCACCGTCTCCTCCAGCGCCCGGGTGGTCGGGTTGCCGTAACGGCTGTAGACGAAGCCGCAGTCGGGGGCGCCGAGCGCCTCGGCCAGGGCGTCCGGGTCGTCGAAGGCGAAGTTGGACGCCTGGTAGAGGGGCACGCTGATCGGGTGTGAGTTGGGCAGGGTCGGCGTGGGCTGGTGGACGACTCGCGTGGCTGGGTGCTGGTCCATGGCTTCGAGCCTGCTCGGCGGCGCGGCCCGGCGACAGCGCCAATCCCGGCTAGATTGGTTTGGTGACGGAGCCAATCCCGTGGCCGGTGGACCGCCTTGTGGCGCAGCTGGGTCGGTGGTCGGCCAGCCGGGGGCCGCTGTATCTGCTGCTGGCCTCGCGCCTACGCCAGCTGATCGACTCCGGACAGCTGCCGCACCGGGCGATGCTGCCGCCGGACCGCACGCTCGCGCAGCGGCTGGCCGTCGGCCGGAGCACGGTGGTCGCTGCCTATGAGCAGCTGCGGCAGGACGGCAAGGTCGACCGGCGCCAGGGCCGTGGCACCTGGGTGAAGCCGGCAGTGTCGGCTGGGGTCCGGCCGAACGCCGCCCCACCGGCGAACCCGCTGTTCGTCAACTATCTGGAGCCCATCGGCGACGACGTGCTGTCGCTGGCCTGCGCGGCCCCGCAGGATCCGCCGCCCGCGCTGGCGTCGGCGCTGCGCCGGGCGATCGGGCGGCTGCCAGCCGACGACATCGGCTACTACCCGCTGGGGCTGCCGGCTCTGCGGGAGGCGATCGCCGACCGGTACTGCCGGCAGGGGCTGGCCACGACGCCGGCGCAGATCCTGGTCACCACCGGCGGGCAGCAGGCGTTGTCGCTGATCACGCAGCTGTTCCTGGCGCCCGGCGATCACGTCGTCGCCCAGACGCCGACCTATCCCGGGGCGCTGGAGCTGTTCCGGCACGCGGCGGCCGTGATCACGCCCGTGTCGGCCGACGACCTCGCGGCGGCGCTGGTGTCGTCGCGGCCACGGTTGGTGTATGTCAACGCCACCAACCACAATCCGACCGGCGCCACCATGTCCGGTCTGGTCCGGCGGCGGCTGGTCGAAGCGGCCGGCGACACCGTGGTGATCGACGACGAGGTGCAGGCCGACCTGTCCTTCGACGGCGTCCGCCCGCCCGGGCTCGCCTCGTACGGTCCGGTGTTGACGGTCGGCTCGGTGACCAAGCTGCTGTGGGGTGGCCTCCGGGTCGGCTGGATCCGGGGCTCGGCCGGGGAGATCGCCCAGCTCGGGCGGCTCAAGGCCATCCACGACCTGGGCTGCGCGACGCTGGAGCAGCTCGCCGTCGCCGACCTGCTGCCCCGGATCGAGCCGATCGCCGCGGAGCGGGTGGCCGGGCTCCGCGTGCGGCATGACCATTTGTGCGCCAAGCTGGGCAAACTCCTGCCCTCCTGGTCGTTCGAGCCTGCGGCCGGCGGGCAGTGCCTGTGGATTCGGCTGCCGGCCGGCGACGGCTCCTCTTTAGCCCAGGTCGCGCTGCGACGAGTCATAGCCGTCCTGCCCGGCTCGGCCCTCGGCGGTA
>NZ_KK037166.1:113540-120181 GCF_000568255.1 Kutzneria sp. 744 | reverse complement strand
CCAGGATTCGGTGATGCCGGACCTGGTCGGCAAGACCGTGTGGGACGCCGACAACGCCGTTCCGTTCGGCACCCGGCTGCTGCTGGTCGACGGCACCGGCGCGCACCGCAAGGTCGTCTGGCCCGGCAGCTGGCAGGTCTGCAAGCAGGATCCGGCCGCCGGCACGCCCCTGACCTCCGCCACTGCCGTCACGCTCACGGTGGTGAAGCTGGAGGAGAAGTGCTGATCGGATGACCTGACCGTTCAGCCGGGGTCTAGGCCGCACGCATGCGCTGATTGGACCGTTCGCGCGCTGTTTTCACGGACGGAGGGGACGACGATGGCTACTTCATCTCACACCCGACCACAGCGGCACCACGGGGATCCCTGCGTGCCCATGGGAGCTACCCGGCATGAAGATGCCCAACGTCGTCGGCAAGACCGTGTTCCAGGCTCAATTCAAACTGTCTGCCTTGGTTCGGATCGTGTACGTCGACCACAAGTCCAACGACCCCGTCATCAGGGCGAGCAACTGGAAGATCTGCAAGCAGGAGCCCGCTCCCGGCACGAAGGGGGTCAAGCGGGTCGTGCTCACCGTCATCCGCAACGGCGAGACGTGCAAGGTCAGTCACTGACCGCGCCGGCGGTGATGTTGAGCGAGGTCGCCGTCATCGACGCCGCCAGGTCCGACGCGGCGAACACCGCCACGTTGCCCACGTCGGCGAAGGTGGCGGCGCGCTTCAACATCGTCTTGGCCACCAGCATGTCGGAGATGCCGTAGCGGGCGTCCAGGTCTGGCGGGAGGCCCTCGGGGATGCCGCCGGAGTGCAGGCCCAGCACGCGGATCCCGTGCTGGCCGAGCTCGGATGCGAGCTGGCGGCGCAGGAAGTCCACCGCGTTGAGCGCCACCTGGAGCCCGCCGATGGAGTAGTCCCGCATCGGCTCGCCGCCACCGTCGCCGCCGAACGTGAGGATGACTCCCGAGTGCTGGCGGATCATGTGCCGGGCGGCTGCCCGGGCCGTGACGAACGTCGACCGCACCGCGATGTGGATGGGCCGCTCGAAGTCCGCCAGCGTCATGTCGGCCAGCGGCGTGCCCTGGTGGTCGGCGATGTCGATAACGCTCACCGAGATGTCCACGCTGCCGTCCTTGGCCGCGACGGCGTCGGCGTGCGCGTTGACGGCGTCTTCGTCGAGGGCGTCGACCACCGCCGCCTCGGCCTGGCCGCCGTCGGCGCGAATGCGGTCCGCCAGCGCGGCCAGGGTCTTCTCCGTGCGGCCCGTGACGTGCACCTTCGCGCCTTCGCGGGCGAAGGCCGTCGACATCGCCGTGCCGATTCCTCCCGCGGCCCCGTAGACGATCGCGTTCTTGCCGGCCAACAGCATGGCTTCAGTCCTTTCCGATCCGGTCGACGAGTTCGGTCAGCCAGTCCTGCCAGCGCGGGCGCTCCCGCGTGGCGACGGCCTCGGCGTCGGGGCCGTACACCCGTCCGGTCACGTTGATCGACAGGGTCACGGCGTCCATGGGGAAGGCGGAGATCGCGAACATCGCCTCCGTGGTGCGCAGCAGCGCGAAGTACGGCCCCTGGTGCTCGACGACGCCGGTGATCAGCGGTCCGTCGCAGGCGGATCCCTCGATCCCCAGCTCCGCGAATATCTGCCGGCCGACCTGTGCCCGGGCCGTCTCCGGTGCGTTCACCGGCGCCATCAGGTCGATCCGGGCCGACGGCATTCCCGCGAAGTGCGTGGCGTAGACCCGCAGCACCTCCAGCGCCATCCGCCAGCCCTTCGCGGCCTGCTCCGCGATGTCGTCCCAGCCCTCGCCGTCCACCCGGAGGCTGTTGACCACCCTGAGCACGCAGCTGCCGTTGTCGCGGGCCGTGATCAGGTATTCCGTCGCGAAGGTCGGATCCTCGTAGGCGAATCGGCGCGGCGGCTCCCAGCCGGTCAGCGTCGCGGTGGCGTCCGGCGCGAACGGCTCCCGGCGTACGTGCACCGTGTCGTCGTCGACCTCGACCTGGAACGACCAGGCTCCGCTGTCGGTGGTGATCGCCGCCCAGACCTGCTCCGGGCCGGCCGGGATCTCGACGCTCTCCTCGCTCATGCCTCGTCCTTCGGCTTCGGGTGCACCGCCAGGACCAGCCGCTGCCAGCGGCCGTCCGGGGCCCGCTCGTCGTGGTACTTCGCCGCCACGCGGGACACCGCCGCCGTGAGCTCGTCGGCGAAGGCGGCGCGGTCGGCCGGGCTGGCGAAGCGGATCTCCGTGTCCAGGGCGAACACCGGCACCGCCTTGCCCGCGGACGACGCCGTGCCGGCCAGCCGCCCGACCTCGCGGACCATCCGAGCCGCCAGCGCGATCAGGTACGCCGCCGACAGCGGGTTCGCCCGGATCGGCGTCCCCAGCGGCTCCGGCGCGATCACGAAGCCCGCCGCCGTCGCCACCAGCAGCCGCTCCGTCAGGCCGCCCCAGGTGCGCGTCTCCGCCACCTCCACCAGGCCGTGCGCCTCCAACTGGCGCAGGTGATAGTTCACCTTCTGCCTGGTCAGGCCCACCTTCGCCGCCAGCGTCGCCGCCGAGGCCGGCTCCCTCAGCTCGGCCAGCAGCCTGGCCCGCATCGGGTCCAGCGCCACCATCGCCGCCGCCGGCTCCGCGATCACCTCGACGTCCCGCATGCCTCCAGCACACCCTTGACAACTTTATTTGTCAAGGGCTGTATTTCGGTTGCACGCGCCCGTTGCCGCTGGTTAGACCTATGGCCGTGCTGATTCGCCGCGAGATCCCCGCCGATGTCGACGCCATCCGCGCCGTCGTCGCCGCCGCCTTCGCCCCGTCCCCGGCCGAGGCCCTGCTCGTCGACGAGCTCCGGGCCGATCCAGGCTGGCTACCTGCGCTTTCTCTTGTCGCCGTCGACCCTGCCGGCACCGTCATCGGCCACGTCGCCTGCACCCGGGCCCACGTCGACGACGCGCCGGTCCTCGGGCTCGGTCCGCTCAGCGTCCGTCCCGACCACCACATCCGTGGTGTCGGCAGCGCCCTCGTGCACGCCGTCCTCGGCGCCGCCGACGCCCTGTCCGAGCCCCTCGTCGTCCTGCTCGGCAATCCCGCCTACTACCACCGCTTCGGCTTCGTCCTCAGCGACCAGCTCGGCATCCGGCCGCCGGTCCCGGGCTGGCAGCCGCACTTCCAGGTCCGCACCCTGGCCGCGTACACCCCTGCCCTTCGGGGCGACTTCACCTATGCGGAGCCGTTCTCCCGGGTCTGAACGCCGGCATCATCGAGCCATGGCCGATACCCGCATCCCCGTCGTCGACGCCTGGCTCACCGCCGGCGACATGGGCCCCGCCGGCCCCCAGATGCAGATGGACCAGCTCGACGGCATGCACATGGTCGCCGAGCGCAATGCCGAGCCCTGTCCCGACGAGATCCTCGAGTACTGGCGGTTGCTGCTCGCCACTCGTCGGCTCCGGGCCGTGCAGAACGAGCATGTCTTCATCGCGCAGGCCCTGCGCAGCGGTTGGTCCTGGAACCGGGTTGCCGGCGCCCTCGGGCTGCCCGACGTCGCCGCCGCTCAGCAGCGCCAGGCCTTCCTTGCCGCCGAGATGATCCGCTGCCATCCCAGCCACGACGCCCGCCCCTGGCGGCTGTAGGACCTTTCCGTCGAAACCGGGCTCGACCCGGGCGTCGGACCGTATCGTGGCCCGGTCGAAGATCACTTGTCGCCAGCGCTGGAATGAGGTCGATGTGGAGCAGCGGACACTGTCCGACGGCGGGTCCGGGCTGGGCGTGAGCGCGCTGTGCCTGGGCACCATGTACTTCGGCACCACCGTCGACGAGCAGGCGGCGTTCGCCGTGCTCGACCGTTTCGTCGAAGCCGGCGGCACGTTCATCGACACCGCCAACACCTACTCGTTCTGGGTGCCCGGCGGCACCGGCGAGGAGAGCGAGTCCCTGCTGGGCCGCTGGCTCGCGTCCCGGTCCGTGCGGGAGCAGGTCGTGCTGGCCACCAAGGTCGGCGCACTGCCCGACCCTCCCGGCGCCGCTTGGCCCGAGCACGCCGAGGGCCTGTCCCGCGCCGTCGTCCGATCCCAGGCCGAGGCCAGCATGCGCCGCCTGGGCACCGATCACCTCGACGTCTACTACGCCCACATCGAGGACCGCCGCACCCCGCTCGACGACACCGTCGCCACCTTCGCCTCCCTGATCGCCGACGGTCTCGTCCGTGTCGTCGGCTGCAGCAACCACGCCGCTTGGCGCGTCGCCGCCGCCCGCCAGATCGCCCGCACCGCCGGCCTTCCCGGCTTCACCTGCGTCCAGCAGCGCCACACCTACCTACAGCCCCGTCCCGGCGCCGACTTCGGCGCCAACCCCCACATCAGCGACGAGTGGCTCGACTACGCCCGTGAGGACCCCGACCTCACCGTGCTCGGCTACTCCGCCCTGCTCTCCGGCGCCTACACCCGCTCCGACCGCCCCCTGCCCGAGCAGTACGACCACCCCGGCAGCCAGCGCCGCCTCGCCGTCCTCTCCGACGTCGCCCGTGAGCTCGGCGCCACCCCCAACCAGGTCGTCCTCGCCTGGCTGCTGCGCTCCGACCCGCCCGTCCTCCCCGTCCTCGGCGTCAGCTCCGTCTCCCAGCTCGACGAATGCCTCGGCGCCCTCGACCTCAAGCTCGACGACGACCTCCGCCACCGCCTCGACACCGCCTGATCAGGAAGTCCAGGCATGTTCGCTTAGGCACTGGGTGCAGTTGAGCGGGAGTAGGCAATGGCAGACGCGAGCACGGAACGAAGCGGCGCCGAGGAGGAGCACGGGCTCGGCCGGACGGAGGGCGCGGATCCCGGCCCGAACACGGTCGACAACCGCATTTCCGGCGGCAAACAGCACAACGTCCTCATGACAGGTGCGGTGCGCGATGTGCACTTCCATGGTGGCGGCGACCTCCCGAGCGATCTGGAGGATCCCGTTATCGCCACTGTCAGACTGAGGCCCGGCGGGACGCTCGCGGATCTGGTGGTGGACGCCGATCCGCCGAGAGTGATGGTGCCCAGCGGCACGGTCCACGTCATCACCCTGGAGGCCCGGACGAAGCGGGCGGTGGTGCTCGATGCCGCTGAGCCGGTCATCGTGTCCCGGAGACTGCCCCGCCCCGCCTGCCTCCTCGTCAGGGTCGGGGCGACAATCCAGCCCCGTCGTTTCACAACCGATTTCGACGAACGGCCGCCGCAGATGCGGGCCCTCGGCGCGGACTTCCCGTTTTCCATCAGCACGTCCGAGGTAGAGCAGTTCTGGTTCGAGCCCATCGCCCGTACGCACGAGATTTCGTGGCACCTGAAGCTTCACTGGACTTGCGCGGGCCGTTCCGGCACCACCGTTATCGACAACAACGGGAAGCCGTTCGAGGTGTATCCCGTTGCCGCTCTGTACAACGGCCGCGAGCCCTCGGTTCTGGACTCGGGGTGCGGACTGATGCACGCGAGGGGTTGTCCTTCCGGCCTGCTCAAAGAGTCCGGGCTTCCTACGTCTCTTTGGGATTCCACGTCTTCGCCACTTCCGCCGTACTCGGCGCTCGCCGCGCTCGGTGATTCGTCGGCGGCCGACGCCACCGGGTCGCCGAGTGACGCCCAGGACGATGCTCCGGAAGACCTCAAACGCCGCATCCTGGACGCCGGGCTGTCAGCCACCGACCCGGAGGTTCCCGCCTCCTGGCCCGAGTACCGCAGGGTCGCCCTGCTCGTTCGGAGCCTTTTCGCTCGCCCGGACTTCCATCGCAGCCACGAGCCGGAGGCGTTCCGCGCTCTGCTCATCCGAGTGCTGCGATACCTGTATCTGTCCGGCCAGTGCCAGCCCGGCGCGATCATCGGACGCACGATCCACCCGGACTGGGCCGAGGCTCTTGGCGAGGACCACCTGGACACACTGGCCGCGGCGAACAGGCTCGCCGGGTGCCTGGTCGGTCTCGGGAAAAGCAAGGAGGCGCTGGAACTGTTCGCGGATCTCGCGCCACGGTACGAGCGGGCGCTGGGCGAGAATCACCCGCAGACCCTGATCGTCGCGAGCAACCTCGGCGCGGCCCTGGCCGGTCTCGGCGCGTTTCGCGAAGCTCGGGAACAGTACGAGGCCGTTGTCCAACGGAGTCGGCAGGCGCTCGGCCCCGACGATCCGAGCACACTGCGCGCGGCCTCCGGTCTCGCGGCCGTCCTGCGGCGCCTTGGTGATCTCGACGCCGCGCGAGCCGGCGCGGAAGACGCCGTGCGGCGATACCGACGAACCCTGGGCGACGAGCATCTCGACACTGTGGTCGCCGTGAGGACTTTCGTCACGATCCTCCGTTCGCTGGGCGAGGATGACCTCGCACAGGCGCTGGAGGCGGAGCTACGGCCGAACTCCTGAACTACGTCTGGGCTAGATCCCCGCCAGGGACAGGGCCTCCGGGCGGGACAGGGAGAGGCCGCGGCGGTAGGCGGCGTCGAAGTCGTCGCCGATGAGGTCGCGGGCGGCGGCGATGGTGCGGGCGACCTCGGTGTCGCCGACGACTTCGGTGCCGCGGACGACGACGGCGGCGCCGAGCATGAGGGCGGCCTGGGTGCCGTCGCCCTCTAGGACGGACAGGCTGGCGAGGCCCTCGGCGACGTCGGCGGCGACGAGGTGCAGGCCCTGGGCG
>NZ_KK037166.1:97045-113440 GCF_000568255.1 Kutzneria sp. 744 | reverse complement strand
CCGACGGTGTCAGCCCGGCTGCCGGCGAGGGCGAGCTCATAGAGGCGGCGGGAGTCGTCGCGACGGCCCTGGAGGCGGGCGATGTCGGCGAGGCCCCGCTGGGCGTTGGCGATGGTCTCGGGAATGCCGGTGCGACGGGCGAGGGTCTCGGCCCGGGCGTAGTCGGCCTGGGCGCCGGCGAGGTCGCCGGAGTGCAGACGGCGGTCGGCGCGGCGGCAGGTGAGGTCGGCGAGGTCCTCGATGCCCTCAAGCTCGGCGGTGAGGGAGATGGCCTCGTCGGTGAGGCGCAGGGCCTCGTCGAACTCGCCCCGCCAGTGGGCGAGCATGGCCAGGGCGTCGACGGCGTTGGACATGCCCCAGCGGTCCCCGACGGCGCGGTAGCCGACGAGGGCCTGCTCGAAGCCGGCGCGGGCCGTGGACACGTCGCCGGTGAACAGGCCGTTCCACCCGGTGGAGAAGTGCCGCAGCGACTGCAACCAGCCGGAGTCGTCGAAGAAGCTCTCGACGGGACGGTCGTCGGGCCAGTCGAGCGGCCCGGCGGTCAGGGCCCACAGCACGACGACGGCGGGCAGCCGGGGCGTGGCGGTCTGGGCGAACACGACGGTGCGCGCGGCGGCCATGTGCGGCAGCAGCCACGGGGTCTCTGCGCCGTGCACGATGGCGGCGATGAGCACGCACAGCACGTACTCCTCGGACAGACCCTCGGGCGGCGTGGTGCCGATCTTGGCCAGCAGTTCGGTGGCGATGGGGGCGACCTCGGCCCGCAGCCCACGCAGGTACCAGTACGAGGCGAGCTCGCCGGCCAGGAGCAAGGCGGTCAGGGGCGCGGTCTGCACGGCCCGACGCAGGGCGGCGAGGATGTTGGCGTGCTCGGTGTTGAGCAGCGCGATCCAGCCCAGCTGCTCGGAGCCGCGCAGGTGGGGCTCGGCGGTCTGCACGAGCTCGACGAAGTATGCGAGGTGCGCGTCGCGGACGGTGTCCTCCTCGCCGAAGTCGACGAGGTGCCCGGCGCAGAAGGCGCGGATGGTGTCGAGCATGCGGTAGCGGCCGTCGGCGACCTCGATGAGCGACTTGTCGACGAGGTCGGCCAGCAGGTCGATGGTGTCGGGCAGCGCGCACACGCGTTCGGCCGCGGCCAAGCTGGTGCCGCCGGTGAACACGGTCAGGCGACGCGCGACGGCCTGCTCGTCGGGGCTGAGCAGGTCCCAGCTCCAGTCGACGACGGCGTGCAGGGTCTGGTGCCGCTGCGCCTTGGTGCGGTCGCCCCGTGACAGCAGCTGGAAGCGGTCGTCCAGGCGCGCGGCGATGTCGGCCAGGGACAGCGTGCGCAGTCGCGCGGCGGCGAGCTCGATGGCCAGCGGCAGCCCGTCCAGGCCCGCGCAGATCCGGTCGACGACAGCGGCGTCCATGACGAAGTCACGGCGTACGGCCATCGCACGGTCGGCGAACAGCTTGCGTGCGGCGTCGGGCGTGAGCCGGCTGACGGGGTGGATGGTCTCGCCGGTGATGCCCAGCGCCTCCCGGCTGGTGGCCAGCACGCGCAGCCGTGGGCAGGCGGCGAGCAGCTCGTGCACGAGTAGCGCGATGTCGGCGATGACGTGCTCGCAGTTGTCCACGAGCAGCAGCACGGGCCGGTCGGCCAGGGCCGTGGTGAGGCGGTCGACGATGTCGCCGGTGGCGGCGGCGGAGAACATGCCCGCGTCGCGCAGCCCCAGGGCGGCGACGACGGCGTGGGCCACCAGGTCGTCCTTCGGCCAGCGCGTCCAGGTCGACGAAGCAGATCTTCGCCGTCAGGGTGCGGTGGCCTCCACAGCCAGCCGGTTCTTGCCCGCGCCGCCCGGTCCCAGCAGCGTCACGAGCCGGGACGTGCCCAGCAGCGCGGCGACGTAGTCCCGCTCCTCGGCCCGCCCGACGAAGCTGGTCAGCTGGGCCGGCAGCGCGCGCCGCCGGGTCTTGGGGCCGGCCTCCGAGCGCAGCACGGCCATGTGCGTCTCGGTCACTCCGGTGACGGGTCGGGCCGAGGTCGTCGGCCAGCAGCGTGCGGGCTTTCCTCGAACACCTTCCAGCGGCCTCGGCCTGTCGGCCGGCGGCGTAGAGCGCCCGCATGAGCAGTGACCGGGGGCCGCTCGCGCAGCGGGTTGCGGGCGATGAGCTGCCGCAGCTCGGCGACCAGAGCTGGGTTGTCGCCGGCGGCCAGCTCCGCCTCGAACAGGTCCTCGGTCGCGGTCAGCCGCAGTTCTTCCAGCCGGGTGGCCTCGGCGTCGGCCAGCGGCGCGTCGCTGAGCGCGGGCCCCCGCCACAGTTGCAGCGCCTCCCGCAGCAGCTTGGCCGTACGGGCGTGGTCGCCGCCGGCCAGCGCGTGCCGGCCGTCGGCGGCCAGGCGGGCGAACACGTGGGCGTCGATGTCGACCCAGTTCACGGCCAGGCGGTAGCCGCTCGGGTGGAGCTCGATCTCGCCGGGCAGGACCCGGCGCAGCCGGGACACCTGCGCCTGCAGCGCGTTGGTGGCGTTGGCCGGCGGGTCCTCCCCGTACAGGCCGTCGATGAGCCGCTCGGCCGGGACGATCTGACCCGCGTCCAACAGCAACAACGTCAGCAACGTCCGCACCCGTGGTCCGCCGACGTTGACCTGCTCACCGTCGGCGGACCACATCAGGGTCGAGCCGAGAACACCGAACCGCATTGATCCATTATTCAGGTGGCCGATATGGCGAACAGATGCATGGCCCCCTGATCGGTCGACGCCGGCAGTGTGACGCTGCGCACCTGCTTGCCCACGGTGAGTGCCACGGGTGTGGTGGCGAACAGGTAGGTCCGCAGCGTGGAGCCGTCGGTGGCGTTCCAGTGGGCCAGGGTCGCCGCGACGGTGTCACCCGGCTGGGGTGTGGCCACGGCCCAGTCCGTCATGGTGATCGACACCGACGTGGTGCTGCCGTCGGTGTAGGTGACGGTCGCCGTGCCGGTGGCCGGCCCGTTGCTGGCCGAGCCGAGGAAGGAGATCCGGCTGGCCGAGCGGCCGCCCATGTCGATCACCTGGCCGTTGACCAGCCAGTTGTCGGGCTTGCCGGCAGCCGCGGACGGCCAGGTGAAGTTCATGCCGTTCGCGGTGACGGTGCTGCCGGGGTTGATACCGGCCGCCGACAGGGCCTGGGTCGAGTAGCTGTGCCCGGACGAGTCGAGGTTGGCCGTGGTGGGCGCCCCGTCGTTGGAGGCGCCGATGTTGTTGAAGCCGTTCTGGCCGTCGGAGAACGACGGCGGGGCGTCGCCGGCCCCGGTGCCCCACGAGGTCGGGGAGCCGGTGAGGGTGAAGTCGACGGTGCCGCCGTTGGCCACGAACGACTCCGGCAGCCACGTCTTCGACTGCCCGACCCCGTTGACGGCGAGCGCCGACACGTACTGGTTGGCCGCCGACGACGTGGGGGCGTTGACGGTGATCACGCGGCCGTTGTCCCGGCTGATCACGGCCTGGGTGAAGATCGGGCTGGCCAGGGCCAGCTCGGCCCGCCCGGTGATCGACGGGTACAGGCCCAGCGCGCCCCAGACGTAGCTGGCCGACAGCTCGCCGAGGTCGTCGTTGCCCTGCAACCCGGTGGGGGCGTTGGAGAACAGGCTCGACAGGACCCGCCGGACCAGCGCCTGCGTCCTGCTCGGGGCGCCGACCCAGTTGTACAGGTAGGGCGTGCCGATGGTGGGCTCGTTGGTCAGCCACGCGTACGCCCCGTTGGCCACGCCGGCGTTGAGCTGGCCGAAGAACGTGTCGAGCCGGCTGGACACGGCGGCGTTGCCGCCCATCTTGGCCACCAGCGCGGCGACGTTCTGCGGCACCATCCAGCTGTACTGGGTGCCGGTGCCCTCGACGAACTGGTCGTTGTTGTCGGAGTTGAGGTTGTAGTCGGTGGCGAACTGCCCGTTCTGGTAGCGGGGCGTGATCGACTTCGTGGCCGGGCTGAACAGGTTCTGCCAGTTCTGGGCCCGTTGCATGAAGGCGGTGTAGTTGCCGGTGTCGCCGAGCCGCCCGGCCAGCTGAGCGATGCCGAAGTCGTCGATGGCGTACTCCAGCGTCGTGGCCCCGGGACCCCAGACGTTGCCGGTGCCGCGCGGGATGTAGCCGGCGCCGGCGTACTCGTACAGGCCGCCGCGGATGGTCCTGGTCGCCGGCAGGGACTGGGTGCCGACCATGCTGGACAGCGCGCCGGCGGCGTCGAATCCGGTGCCGCCGAAGGAGTAGATGCTGGAGACCACCGACTCCAGCGAGTCGCCGTTCATGATGTTGGTGGCCACGTTGGCGTACGGCCAGTTGTACCAACTGCCGGCCTGGCCGGCGTCGTTGACCAGCGACTGGGCCATGTCCGAGCCGACGCTGGGGAACAGCAGGGTGATCAGCTGCACCTCGGAGCGGTAGACGTCCCAGCCGGAGAAGTTGGCGTACTGGTGGTGACCGGCGGCCACGGTGTGGATCTGGCCGTCCATGCCGGGGTACTCGCCGTTGCTGTCGTCGAAGACGTTGGGGTGCAGCAGCGAGTGGTAGAGCGCCGTGTAGAACACGCTCTGCTGGGTCGCGGATCCGCCGGTGGTGCGGACCGCCCCCAGCTTGGACGCCCACACGGCGGACGCGTTGGCCGCCACGGTGTCGAAGCTCGCCGAGGGGTTCTCCGCGGCCACGTTGCCGGCGGCGTTGGACGTGCGCACATAGGACAGTCCAACCCGGACGGTGACTGTGGAACCGGCCGGGAAGGTCAGGTAGGTGCCGGTGTTCGTGCCCGAGGCGGAGGTCCCGCGCGAGGTGACGGTGCCGCCGTTCCAGGTGCCGAAGTTGCTGACGGTCTGGTCGAAGCGGGCCGAGAAGTAGACGGTGTAGCTGCCGCCGCCGCACGTACCCGTGCTGCGGGCCGAGCCGGTGACGGTGTTGCCGCTGACCGACACCGAGGAGGCGCTGGTGCCGTTGGCCGACCCGCCGGCGTTGATCAGCACCGTGGCGGGCTTGCCGGCTGGGAAGGTGAACCGGGCCATGCCGGTGCGGGCGGTGGCGGTGAGGTCGACCTGCGCCCCGTTGGCCAGGGCCACGCCGTAGCGCCCAGGGCTGGCGGTCTCGGTGCTGTGGCTGAAGCCCGAGCGGTAGGCGGCGGCGTTGGTCGCGGGGGAGGAGGGCAGGGAGCCATTGCTGTTCAGCGTGCCTGTGTACGGCATGAACGGCAGGTCGTGGAAGCCGAACGAGCCCTCGCAGCCGGTGCCGTCGAGGTGGGTGAGGCTGAAGCCGCGGATCTGGTTGGCCGGGTACTCGTAGCCGCCCCAGTTGTCCGCGCCCGAGGCCGTGTTGTAGGTGTCGGGGCTGAACTGCACCATGCCGAACGGCGTGGTCGCGCCCGGGAAGGTGTTGCCGTAGCCCTTGCCGAACGGCGGATAGCTGGCGCTCGGGTTGTTCTGGGTGCCGATGAACGGGTTCACCGACCCGACCGGGTCGGCCGCGGCCACGGAGGGCACGCCGACCAGCACCGACAGGGCCATCAGGACCGAAACGACGAGAGCAGGGGGTCTCATCCGTTACCGCCTTCGCTGACATCGATGTCACACGTGTCGGCGGGACGGTACGGGCACTTGATTGGTCTAGACAAGATCTTGGCGGGAGTTCTGTCCGCTCTCCCGGACGGTTCTCTCACCCGGCCAGATCCAGCCGGTACGTCTGCCCGACGACCTCGGCCCCGAACCGCCGCTGCGGCTGCTCGTCGACCAACGTGAAACCCCGCCGCAGGTAGACCTCCCGAGCGGCCTCCTGCCAGTTGGTGGTCCACAGCCGCAGCCGCTTGAATCCCTGCTCGCGGGCGTGATCCACGCACGTGTCCACCAGCCGGCCGCCGATGCCATGGCCACGACCGTCGGGGTGCACCAACAGGATCCGCAGCACCGCCTCGCCGTCGGAGCCCGCCATGCACGACACGCAGCCGACGCGCTGGCCGTCCAACTCGGCGATCCACACCGCGTCCCGGGCCGGGTCGAGCTCGCCGAGGATGCCGGCGACCAGGCGTTCGAAGCTGGTGTCCCAGCCGACCTCGCGGGCGTAGAGCTCGCCGTGGGCCTGCACGATCCAGCCCAGGTCGCCCGGCCGGTCCGCGAATCTGATCACCACACCCATGTCTCCGCCTCCACTGAAACGACTGTTTCAGTACGATAGCGGTCATGTCCGACCGACGCGACGACCTCCTGCGCCAGGCCTACGCCTACGCCCTGGAGCACGGGCTGGCCGACCTGTCCCTGCGGCCGCTGGCCGCCGCCATCGGATCCAGCCCACGGGTGCTGCTGTTCCTGTTCGGCAGCAAGGACGGCCTGGTCCGCGAACTGCTGGCCCGCGCACGGGCCGACCAGCTGGTTCTGCTCGACCAGGCCCGTGGCGGCGGACTGGCGGAGGTCATGGAGGCGGTCTGGTCCTGGCTCGCCGCCCCCGAGCACCGGGCGCTGCTCACGCTCTGGCTGGAGGGCTACAGCCGGTCCCTGGTCGCACCGGACGGACCGTGGACGGACTTCGCGCGTACGACCGTGGAGGACTGGCTCAAGGTCCTCGCCGATGCCCAGCCGGCCAGCGACACCAAAGCCGCGGAAACCGAACGGACGCTGGCACTGGCCGTGCTGCGGGGAGCGCTGCTGGATCTGCTGGCCACGGGCGACGTCGAGCGGACGACGGCGGCGGTGCGGTCGATCATGACCGGATATGGCCAGACCTGACCGGCCCGCTCGTCAAAGCTGGTGGGCATGACTGAGAACGCGCTGCGAGCGCTGCCGACGCCGCTGGTGCTTCCCAACGCTTGGGACCCCGCTTCCGCTGCGGCGATCCAGGCCGCCGGGGCGAAGGCCATTGCCACCACCAGCGGTGGAGTGTCGTGGTCACGAGGCGTGCCCGACGCCGGAGGCCTCGGACGGACCGTCGCCCTGGAGGCGCTGCGCCGGATCGTGCGGGCGGTGACCGTGCCCGTGACGGCGGACATCGAGGACGGCTACGGCGACACGCCTGAAGAGGTCGCGTGGACCATCGCCGAGGCGGCGTCGACCGGGGCGCTGGGCGTGAATATCGAGGACAGCGCCGCCGGAAGCCTGGTCGACGTCGAACGGCAGGTTGACCGCCTGGCCGCCGCCCGCGCGGCCGGTGACCTGGTGATCAACGCCCGCACCGACACCTTCCTGATGGGCTCCGGCAGCATCGACGAGACCCTCGCCCGGGCCGAGCGCTACGCCGCCGCCGGCGCCGATTCCCTCTTCGTGCCGGGCGTCGTCGATCCGGCCGTGATCAAGGTGCTGGTCGACGGACCGTTGCCGCTCAACGTGATGGCCCACCCGGGCGCGCCCTCGATCGCCGAGCTGGCCGCGCTGGGCGTGGCCCGGATCAGCGTCGGCACCGGCATTGCCCAAGCCGCCTACGGCGTTGCGGCCGCCGCCGCACGGGAGCTGTTGACCGCCGGTACCTACGACACCTTGGCCGACGCGATGTCCTACGGCGAGCTCAACGACCTGCTGCGCTGAGGCGGCGCACAGCCGACGCCGGCAACTCATCGGTGCGGAGCCGGCCGTCGAGCACCGCCCGCGCCACCTCGCCGACGGGGCCTGGTTCGCCGACCAGCGCCTCGGCGGCGGGAAAGGCATGGGTGAGCCCGAAACCGAGGCCGGCGACCGGTGCCCCATGCCGGCGCACAAGCTCCGCGACATCGTCGGCAACGGCGGCGACGGCCACTTCCAACGGCGTCCACGCGCCCGGCGACCCACGGTCGACACCCACGAGCCGGGCGGCGCGTTCGACGACGTGGATCACGCCCTCCCAGTACGGCAGGTGCGCGCGCAACAGGAGGTGGTCGTCCCCGCCGGGGCCGATCTCCAACATCCCCGGATCACCGTCGAGAACGATCGTCCGCCGGTACACCCCGTCCACAACGGACTCCACGCCCGGCACCGAAGAACCCCGCAGCACGTCGAGCATCGCGGGCCAGTCGTAGGACGGCTCGAACGGCATCCGCAGCACCAGCCCGCCGTCCGCGACGAGGCGGTCGGCCTTGCGGCGGCGGGCCCGCAGGTCGCTGGGCGCGGCCCGGAACACCTCGCGCATGGCCCGGTTGAACTGGCGCAGGCTGCCGAACCCCGACGCGAAGGCCACCTGGGCGATGCCGAGGTCGGTGTCGTCGAGCAGCCGACGGGCGAAATGCGCCCGCCGGGAGCGGGCGAAGCCGTCCGGGGTGACGCCCAGGTGGTCGGCGAACAGCCGCCGGAGGTGTCGGGCCGAGATGCCGAGCTGTGCCCCGACGGCGTCCTCGGTCGCCTCGTCCAGCGCCCCGTCGATGATCAGCTGCACGGCCCGGCACACCAGTTCCGGCGCGTCCTCGGGCACCGCCCCAGCCACCCGGTACGGCCGGCAGCGCAGGCACGCCCGGTAGCCCGCGGCCTCGGCGGTGGCGGCCAGTTCGAACGTGCGGACGTTCTCCGCGAGGGGTTTGGCGCCGCAGCCGGGCCGGCAGTAGATGCCGGTCGTGCGCACGGCCGAGTAGGTCGTCACGGCTCCATGTTCGCCGCGGGACCGAAAGGGAAGCCAGCGGTTTCCGGACAGCATCGAACCCGAAGCTGATCGCCGGACGACCAGGACGACTTTGCCGCCGGGCCCGATGATCGGTTGGTTGCCGGGACCGACACACTCGACGGGTGACCGAGAGCCTCCTCCTCACCCAACCCGTGTCCGCGCCCGGCGTGCTGCTGCTGGGCGGCGCCGAGGGCGGCCTGCACGAGCGTGACGCGCGGGCGCTGCACGCGGAGGGCTACAACGTGTTGGCCCTGGCCTACTTCGGGGCGGGGACGCTGCCGCCGGGGCTGGTGGACATCCCACTGGAGTACTTCTTCGCGGCGGTGGACAAGATCGCCTCCTTCGCCACGGGCAAGATCGGCGTCGTCGGGGGTTCGCGCGGCGGCGAGGCGGCGCTGCTGGTCGGGGCACACGACGACCGGGTGGGCGCGGTGGTCAGCGTGGCCGGCGGCGGCCTGGTGACGCAGGGCATCGACTACACTCGGGGCTCGCTGCTGGACATCCTGGACACGCCGGCCGCGTCGTGGACGCTGCGCCGCAAGCCGCTGCCGTATCTGCCGTACGAGGTGCGCGACGAGCTGCGGGACCAGGTGGAGCAGCGGGAGCCGGTGCGGCTGCGGCTGGCCTTCCCGGACGTGCCCGAGGACGCGTCGGCCTGGCGGATCCCGGTGGAGCGGATCGGCGGCCCGGTGCTGATGCTGTGCGGCAGCGACGACCAGAACTGGCCGAGCGTCGAGTACAGCAGCGCCGTCGGCGCCGACAACGTGGAGCTGCGCATATATGAGGGGGCTGGCCACCCGCTCAACGGGCAGCCGGGGCAGCCGTACACCGACACGCTCTCGCCGGGGCCGGGCGTGCGGTTCGAGATGGGCGGCACGCCGGAGGTCAACACCAAGGCCCGCGCCGCGGCGTGGGCCGCCACGCTGGAGTTCCTCCACGAGAACATCGGCATCACCCGATAGGGTCCGGCGCTGTGCGTTCCCACGACTACGGCCGCGATGTGCTGGCCGGACCGAAGAAGCGCCGGGAGATCCCCGAGGTCGCGGCCGAGCCGGGCACCGTCGTGGAGGACCCGGCCTCCGGGTTCTGCGGCGCGGTCGTCCGGTTCGAGGCGGGCAACGTGGTGCTGGAGGACCGGCACGGCCGGCACCGGCTGTTCCCGCTGACACCCGCCGGCTTCCTCGTCGACGGCCGGCCGGTGACGCTGGTCCGGCCGCAGCAGGCCCCCGAGAAGAAGTTGTCGGCTTCCGGCTCGGTGAAGGTCGACGGGCTGCGGGCCCGCACGGCCCGGGACAGCCGGATCTGGGTGGAGGGCCTGCACGACGCGACCCTGGTGGAGCGCGTGTGGGGGCACGACCTGCGGGTCGAGGGCGTCGTGGTGGAGCCGCTGGACGGCGTGGACGTGCTGCCCGAGCGCATCGAGGAGTTCGGCACGGGCCGCGACCGGCGGCTGGGTGTGCTGGTGGACCACCTGGTCGGGGGCTCCAAGGAGTCCCGGCTGGTCTCGTCCATCCGTGACGAGAACGTGCTGGTCACCGGGCATCCCTACGTCGACATCTGGCAGGCGGTGAAGCCCTCCTCGGTCGGCATCCGGGCGTGGCCGGTGATCCCGCGCGGGGTGCCGTGGAAGGAGGGCATCTGCGAGGCGCTTGGCTGGGGTGAGCCGGTCGAGGGCTGGCGGCGGGTGCTGGCCGGTGTGAAGGGCTTCAGGGACCTGGAGACGCCGCTGCTGGGGGCGGTCGAGCGGTTGATCGACTTCGTCACGGAACCGGTGTAGGTCACGCCCGTGTCACGTGCGGAGTGGTCGCCCGATGGTGGCGGCCCGGTTCTGCCACGATGGGGGCATGGCCGCTCTGCTGTGGCTCCTGTTCGGTGTCGCGCTGGTGATCGCCGAGGTGGTGTCCGGGGACTTCGTCCTCGTGATGCTGGGCGCGGCGGGGCTGGCGGCCGCGCTGGCCGACGTGATCGGCGGCAGCCTGTTGGTGGACGGGATCGTGTTCGGCGTGACGGCGGTGGTCGGCGTCTTCGCGGTGCGGCCCATCCTGCGCAGCCGGCTGATGTCGGGCCACGAGCACCTGACCACCAACATTCAGGCGCTCAAGGGCGTGCAGGCCGAGGTGCTCGCCACGGTGGACGAGCACGGCGGCCGGGTGCGCATCAAGGGCGAGGTGTGGTCGGCTCGGGCGTTCGAGCCGACGCAGCGTTTGGAGCCGGGCCAACAGGTGATCGTCATGGACATCTCGGGAGCGACGGCAATCGTGTGGGCGGAGAACTGATGGAGGCAGCGACAGTGACCACGATCATCGTCGTGATCGTCATCATCCTGGTGGTGTTGACGATCGCGGTGAAGTCCGTGCTGATCATCCCGCAGGCGCAGGCGGCGGTGATCGAGCGGCTGGGCCGGTACCGGGCCACCGCCACGCCGGGCCCGAAGCTGCTGATGCCGTTCCTCGACCGGGTGCGGGCGCGGATCGACCTGCGTGAACAGGTGGTGTCCTTCCCGCCGCAGCCGGTGATCACCGAGGACAACCTGACGGTCTCCATCGACACCGTCGTGTACTTCCAGGTGACCGACCCGCGGGCCGCGGTCTACGAGATCTCCAACTACATCGTCGGTGTGGAGCAGCTGACCACCACGACGCTGCGCAACGTGGTCGGCGGCATGAGCCTTGAGCAGACGCTGACCTCGCGCGACTCGATCAACAACCAGCTGCGCGGGGTGCTGGACGAGGCGACCGGCCGCTGGGGCATCCGGGTCGCGCGGGTCGAGCTCAAGGCCATCGACCCGCCGCCGTCGATCCAGGACTCGATGGAGAAGCAGATGCGCGCCGACCGGGAGAAGCGCGCGATGATCCTGACCGCCGAGGGCCAGCGGGAGTCGGCGATCAAGACGGCCGAGGGCCAGAAGCAGGGCCAGATCCTGGCGGCCGAGGGCGCCAAGACGGCGGCGATCCTGGCCGCGGAGGCCGACCGGCAGTCCCGGATCCTGCGGGCCGAGGGCGAGCGGGCGGCCCGCTACCTGCAGGCCCAGGGCCAGGCCAAGGCCATCGAGAAGGTGTTCGCGGCGATCAAGGCGGGCCGGCCGACGCCGGAGGTGCTGGCCTACCAGTACCTGCAGACGCTGCCGCAGATGGCGCAGGGCGACGCCAACAAGGTGTGGCTGGTGCCCACCGACTACGGCAAGGCCCTGGAGGGCTTCGCCCGGCTGCTGGGCAAGCCCGGCGACGACGGCGTGTTCCGCTACGAGCCGCCGGCCCCGGACCCCACGCCGCCGGCCGAGGAGATGGACGACTCGGTGGCGGACTGGTTCGCCGCGCCGGCCGAGACGGAGGCCACGCACGCGGTGCGGGCCGCGGAGCGGGCGGCCGCGCAGATCACCTCGGAGGAGCCGCCGGCCCACGGCGGTTACACCGAGTTGTCGGACGGCCCGCGCGCCTGAGTGCGCGACGAAGCCCCCGGACCCGATCGGGTTCGGGGGCTTCGTCATTTCCGGGATTAGCGGCGGGGGCTCGCCCGTCCGGCCGTGCGCACAGGATTTCCGAGATTTCCGACACACCGACCGTGGGTGTCCGACTACTCGTCGAGACGCTCAAGGACGAGGAGGTCCGCCGTTTGGATTACCGGCTCGGGCGGCTCGCCTTCGGCGCGCGCCGCGGCCTCGCGCATGGCGGCCATGCCCTCGGCGATCTCCTCTTCCGACATATGTTGCAAGGTGGAAAAGGAACGGTGTCGAAATCGCTCGAAATAGGCGGGCAGGCTGGCCGCGACCTGCTGGTCGACCTGGTCGAGCCCGACGTAGCCGAGGCCGGCCTCGGCGAACTGGGCGATGACCTCGTCCAGGCGCGGGAAGACCAGGTCGTCGACCTCGCGGGCGCGGGTGAAGTAGCGGTACCAGACGTGGTCGTGCATCTGGCCGGAGAAGCCGCTGTGCACGCACAGCCGGGCACCCGGGCGCAGCACCCGGGCCAGCTCCTTCACGCCGAGCATGGGGTGCTCGATGTGGTGCAGGACAAGGAACATTACGGACAAATCACAGCTGTGGTCGGGCAGCGGGATCGCCTCGGCCCGACCGTCCAGATAGGTCACGGCCCGATGTCGGTGCGCTACTGAGGCCACCTCGCGCATCCGGGCCGAGGGCTCGACGCCGTAGACCGGGCCGCCGAAGGTGTCGGCGATGGCGTCGCTGAACCGGCCGGTGCCGGAGCCCAGGTCGAGCACGGTCAGCGGGCGCCGCGTCGGCGCGTTGCGCTCCAGGGCGGCCATCCACGTGGCGACGGTCTCCGGCGGCAGCACGCGTCCTCGTTCGTAGACTGCGTGCAGCCCCTCGTCGTAATCCACGCGAATATGCATGGAACAACCCTAGAGATTCCGATATGCTGCCGCACTGCTCCGGTCGAGTGATGGGGTCGAATTGGTTGCATGCGCTTCACCATCGTGACCGGACGGCAACAATTGACGGTTCTTCCGGTCGTGAAATACGCGTCACGATCGGCGCACCTGTGCTATCGATCCGTGGTCGCCAATTCGGTGGGCGGTGACGCGGGTGGCGGGCACCGTCGGTCACGCCCCGCGCTGTTTCGCGTCCGGGCGGTGATCGGACTGCTCCGAACGGTTCGACTGCGTTCACCTGCCGTGTGAAGTGGGGTTTGATTGTGCGGTGATCAGCGGCCAACCCGGTGGTCCGGGGGCGGAGGAGGTCGGGGACGCGGTGCGCACCCGCGTCGCCGTGGAGGCCGCGCTCACGGGCGGTGACGATCCGCGCCGCGCGCTGGCCGAGGTGGTGTCCGCGCTGGAGGGCCTGGTCCGCGCGGCCAAGACGATCGACGCCGTGGAGCTCGCCGAGTACGTCGTGGAGGCCCTGGCCGCCGCGCTGGTGCGGTTGCCGGAGCGCGTCGCGGTGATCCGGGAGCTGGCCGAGCGGGCGTTGTCCGCGCACGCCACGGCCTGCCGGCTGCACCAGGGTGATCCGCACCGGCTGGCCCGGTGGCTGTTGGCGTTGCAGGTGGAGCATCCCGAGGGGCCGCAGGTCCAGCTGACCGACTACGCCGGCGCGCTGGGGTCGACGGGGCTGACGGCGTACCGAGAGGCGGCGGAGGCGCTGTGTTCGGCGCTGCCGGTGCTGGAGTTCGGGCAGCGCCCGACCTTCGACCGGCACCGGTGGGCGGTGCTGCGAGTGACCGAGGACCTCGCCGAGCACCTGGGCGACGTCGAGCTTCAGGTGATGGCGCTGGCCAAGGACCTGTCCTCGGGCTGGCACTACCTGCGCATCGCGACGTTGTTGCAGGAGGCCGGGCGCTCCGAGCAGGTGCTGGAGTGGGTGGGCCAGGGGCTGTCGGCCAGCGGTTGGCGCGGCGTGGCCTCGCGACTGGTCGACGTGGCGGTGGACGAGTGCGTGCGCATGGGCTGGTTCGACCGGGCGGTGTCGATGCGGATGCGCATCTTCAGCAACCAGCCGGCCATGGACACCTACCTGCGGCTGCGCACCGTCGCCGAGCACGCCGGCAGCTGGCCCGAGCAACGCGACACCGTGGTGCGACGGCTGGCCGAGAGCGCCTCGGACGTGGTCACGAACTCCGTGCTGGTGCGCGTGCTCATTCACGACGACCAGCCGGAGGCCGCGTGGCAGACCGCGGTGGCGCACGGTTGCACCGACGAGGTGTGGGCGGAGCTGGCCCGCGTGCGGTCGGCCGACCATCCCGGTGACGCGATCGCGGTGTACCGGGGTCTGGTGGAGCAGGCGCTCGACGACGACACCCACGCCCACAACGAGGCGCTGGTGGTGGAGTTGCTGGCCCAGCTGCGCACCCTGTTCACCCGCACCGGCCGGCAGGACGCGTTCAACTTCTACCTGGACGGCGTGAAGGGCCGGCACGTGGCCGACCGCGAGCTGCTGGACGAGCTGACCAAACGCGGCCTCTAGCCGCCCCCGGTTATGCAGGGAAGGACGCCTTACCCTCGTTGAACGCAGGGAAGGACGCCTTGCCTCCGTGCGGCCATGCAGGTAAGGCGTCCTTCCCTGCATGGGGGCGGTCGGTCAGTCGCGGCGGCGCGAGCGGAAGGCCGCCACGTGCACGCGGTTGGCGCAGCGCGGGGAGCAGAACCGCTTGGCGCGGTTGGTCGAGGTGTCCAGGAAGTACTTGCCGCAGTCCTCGGCGGCGCAGCGGCCCCAGCGTTCCAGTCCGTAGTGGACGATGCCCTGCGCCACGCCCCACGCCGCCGCGGCGGCGACCTCGGTGGCGGGCGACTGGCCAGGGTCGGCCACGTGCACGTGCCAGTTCTCCTTCTCGCCGTGACCCGAGGACAACTGCGGCCGTAGCGGGTGCGCGGCCAGCAGGGCGTTGGTCTCGCGCTGCACGGCCACGCGGTCGGCGGCGACGCCCGCGGCCAGCACGCGGCGCAGGCCGTCGGCCACCGGCCGCAGCGCCGCGAGGTCCTCGTCGCGGACGCGGTCGGCCCACCACGGCTCGTCGTACAGGGCCTCGCGCAGGCCGTCCACCTCGCTCAGGTCGGCGTTGGCCAGCCGGAGCGCGACGTCCAGGTAAGCAGCGTTGTCCACGAACGGACCTTACCGTAGGCTCCGGCCGTCAGGGGCTCAAAGGCCTAGTGCTCATTACCGGAGGATGCCGTGCAGCTGTTGAGACTGGCCGTGCCGGCGCTGGGCGTGCTCGCCGCCGAACCCCTCTATCTGCTGGTGGACACCGCCGTCGTCGGGCATCTCGGCGTGGTGCCGCTGGCCGGGCTGTCGGTGGGGTCGATCGTGTTGTCGCAGGTCGCGCAGCAGATGACCTTCCTGACCTTCGGCACCACGGCCCGCGCCGCCCGCCTGCACGGGGCCGGCCGGCGGGCCGACGCCGTGGCCGAGGGCGTGCAGGCCACGTGGTTCGCCGTGCTGGCCGGGCTGGTGCTGCTCGCGGTCGGTCAGCTGGTGGCGGGGCCGGTCGCCGGGGTGCTGGCCGGTTCGCCGGAGTCGGCGGCGGCCGCGGTGGGCTGGCTGCGGGTCGCGCTGCTGGGGGCGCCGCTGGTGCTGGTGACGATGGCCGGCAATGGGTGGATGCGCGGCGTGCAGGACATGCGGCGGCCGCTGCGGTACGTGCTGGCCGGCAACGGCGTGTCCGCCGTGCTGTGCCCGGTGCTGGTGCACGGCGTGGGTTGGGGGCTCAACGGTTCGGCCATCGCCAACGTCGTCGCGCAGTTGATCTCCGCCGGCCTGTTCGTGCGGGCGCTGCGGGCCGAGGGCGTGTCGCTGCGGCCACGCGTCGCTGCCCTACGCGAGCAGCTGGCGTTCGGCCGTGACGTCGCGCTGCTGGGGTTGGCGTTCCAGGCCTGCTGGATCTCGGCCACCGCCGTCGCCGCCCACACCTCGGCCGCGACGGTCGGGGCGCACCAGATCGTGTTCCAGCTGTGGATGTTCCTGGCGTTCGTGCTCGACGCGCTGGCCATCGCCGCGCAGACCCTCGTCGGCTCGGCCCTCGGGGCCGGCGACAGGGAGTGGGCCACGCGCGTGGCCTGGCAGGTCACCCGCTACGGCCTGGTCTTCGGACTGGCGCTGGCCGCGCTGTTCGCCGCCCTGGCCACGGTCCTGCCGCCGCTGTTCACCAGCGATCCGGCGGTGCTGGCCCAGACCCCGCGGGCGTGGTGGTTCTTCGTGCTGCTCCAGCCGGTCGGCGGCGTCGTGTTCGTGCTGGACGGCGTGCTGCTGGGCGCCGGGGACGCCCGCTTCCTGCGCACGGCCAACTTCTGCGCCGCACTGTTCGGCTTCCTGCCCGTGGTGTGGGCGTCGCTGGCCCTGAGCTGGGGCCTGGTCGGCATCTGGTCGGCGCTGACCGTGTTCGTGCTGTTCCGGC
>NZ_KK037166.1:92652-94905 GCF_000568255.1 Kutzneria sp. 744 | reverse complement strand
AGGCGGGCCTCGACCTGGTCGAGCTCCGCCCGCGAGCGGACCCACTGGTAGGGCCGGCCCGACGAGCCGGAGGACTCGTCGACCTCCACGCCCCGTTCGGGCAGCTCACCGCCGCGGCAGCGCGCGGCCAGCGGGTGCACGTCGATGTAGTTGGCCTTGTCCAGCACCGGCAGTGCCGACAGGTATCCGTGCAGGCCGCCGGCCTGCGTCGCGGCCGACCATGGTCGCGCCCCTTGCGTCGCCGCCTGGTAGGCCGGCACCCGCCGGCGTGCCGTCGCGGCCGTGCGCACGGCGCCGTACAGCCCGGCGCGTTCGGCGACACCGGCGCCCCATCGGCCGAGCAGCGCCATGCCGCCCGGCCGCCGCGCCAGCGTCACGTCGGCGGCGCGCACGAGCAGGTGCGCGCCGAGTCCGCCGGCGAGGTCGAAAGCCACTGCGATCCGCATGCGGCACATCGTGTTCGGCCTCGGGGCCGGCCATAAGCGAGGTGCTACTCAGTGCGGGTGAGTAGTTGCCCGATTGACAGGCGTGTCGACGGCCTCAGGGCTCGCGGGCAGCAGCGGTAGACGAACGTCGGGGGTGGGGATGCGGCCCTGCGCGTGCAGCACGCCCTTGAGCACGGTCGGGCTGGGTTCGGCGAACAGCGCCGTGGACAGCCGCGCCAGGGCGTGACCGAGGGGACGGGCGGTCGCCACGTCGCCCTTGTGCCACGTCGCCACGAGCCGGGTGAACGCCGTGGTGCACAGGTGCGAGGAGGCGGTGATGCCACCGCGCGCGCCCAGCGCCAGCATGGGCGACAGGTAGGCGTCGTCCCCGGCGAACACGGCGAAGTCCGGCGGGCAGTCGCCGAGTAGCGCGATGGCGTCCTCGGTCATGCCGCTGGCCACCTTGGCCCCGATGATGTTGGGGATTCGGCTGAGCGTGAGCAGCGTGGCGGCGCTGAGCGGCTGGGCCGTGCGGTGCGGCACGTGGTAGACGAGCAGCGGCACCGGGCTGTTGGCGGCCAGCTGCGTGAAGTGGGCGATGACGCCGGCCTCGCCGGGGCGCACGTAGTACGGCACCGGCACCAGCGCGGCGTCGACCTGGGCATGCGCGGCCAGCGCCTCGACGCTGGAGTGGGTGTCATTGGTGCCGGCCCCCACCACGAGCGCGGCGCCGTGATCGGCGCAGGCCCGCGCGCACACCTCCAGCACCGTGTGCTTCTCGTCGGCGTCGAGGGCGAAGGCCTCCGCGGAGGTGCCCAGCGCGATGAGGCCGGCCGCGCCCTGCGTGAGGACGTCGTCGGCCAGCGCCGCGAGGGCCTCGACGGCGACGGTGCCGTCGACGGCGAACGGCGTAATGAGGGGGACGAGGATGCCTTCCATGCCCTTCAGCGTGCGGGCGGCGATCATGCAGGTCCAGTTCGCATTTGTACGGTGATACGTAAGCTGGGCTGATGCTTGATGTGCGCCGGCTGCGGCTGCTGCGGGAACTGGCCCATCGCGGCACCATCGCCGCCGTCGCCGAGGCGGTCTCGTTCACGCCGTCCGCGGTGTCGCAGCAGCTGTCCGCGCTGGAGCGGGAGGCCGGTGTGCCGCTGTTGACCCGCAGTGGCCGCCGGGTGGTGCTCACGCCGGCCGGCCGCGGCCTGGTCCGGCACGCCGAGGCCGTGTTGGCGCAGTTGGAGCGCGCCGCCGCCGAGCTCGACGGGGCCCGCCAGGGTCTGTCGGGGTCGCTGCGCATCGGCACCTTCCCCAGCGCCGGCCGGGCCATGGTGCCGGCCGCGTTGGCCGAGCTGTCACGGCGCCATCCGGGGTTGGAGCCCATGGCCGTGGAGCTGGATCCCGCCCAGGTCGCCGACGCGGTGCGGGCTGGCGACCTCGACGTGGCGCTCGTGCACTCCTACGACTTCGCTCCGGTGCCGAACGAGGCTGGTATCGCCGTGATACCGCTTTGCCGGGAGGCGATGTACCTCGCCACCGCGTCGACGGGGCTCGCGACCGTGGCCGACTGCCGCGACGAGCCGTGGATCCTCGCGGTCGAGGGCACGTTGTGCCCCGGATGACCGTGCACGCCTGCCAGGCCGCCGGCTACACCCCGCATGCCCGGCACCAGATCGACGACTTCGGCACCGTGCTCGCGCTCGTCGCCGCCGGTCAAGGCGTGGCGCTGGTGCCCGAGCTGGGGCTGGTCGACTGCCCCGACGGCGTCACACTGACCCGGCTGTCCCTCGGCCGTCACACCCGCATCGCCCACCGCAGCGGCGCCGAGGAC
>NZ_KK037166.1:70741-92552 GCF_000568255.1 Kutzneria sp. 744 | reverse complement strand
CGTGGGCGTGAGCAGCACGTCGACGTGCTCGAAGACCTGGTTGGCGACCTGGGAGAAGCGCTCCCCGAACCGCAGCGACCGCCTCACCAGCCACCGCGGCACGGCGCGGCCCATGGCGGCGACCTGCCGGGTGCGGCGCTCCACGGCCTCGGGGCGGTCCAGCGCGGCCACGGACTCGGCGGCGCTGGACAGGTAGCGCGGGGCCAGCGCGAGCTGCGTGGTCGGGTCCAGCAGCGTGGGATCGCGCTCGACGACCTCGTGCCCCAGCTCCCGCAGCAGCTCCGCCATGCCCAGCACCGCCGCCCGCACACGCTCGTCCACCGGCGCGCCGGCGACCCACGGCTTGAGCGACACCGCCACGCGCAGCTTGCCCGGCGCGGTCGCCGCAGCCTCGACGAAGCTGGTGCGCGGCGGGATCGCGGCCACCGGGTCGCTGGGCAGCGAGCCCCGGATCTGGTCGGCGACCAGGGCCCAGTCCCGCACGTGCCGACTCAGCGGCCCGGTCACGACCATGCCCGTCCACTGCTCGCCGTTGGGGTGCAGCGACACCCGCCCGCGCTGCGGCTTGAGGCCGTAGATGCCGGTCGAGGCGGCGGGGATGCGGATCGAGCCGGCCCCGTCGGAGCCGATCGCCGCGCCCGCCAGCCCCGCGCACACGGCGCTGGCCGACCCGCCGCTGGAGCCGCCCGAGGTGTGCTCGGGCGACCACGGGTTGCGGGTGGCGCCCGCGAACGCCGACTCCGTGTACGGCCACAGCCCCAGTTCCGGCATCCGCGTGCGCCCCACGATCACCGCCCCCGCGGCGCGCAGCCGTCGCACGACCTCCGAGTCCGCCTGCTCCGTACGGTCCACGGCGTACGTGCCGGTCGTCGTGGGCAGGCCGGCGATGGCCAGGTCCTCCTTCACGGCGATCGGCACGCCCAGCAGCGGCGCGTCCTCCCCGTGGGCCCGGCGCTCGTCGGCCTCGGCCGCGTGCGCCAGGGCCTGCTCGGCGAACACCAGGCGGTAGGCGTTGAGCTCGCGGTCGTGGCGCTCGATGCGACGCAGCGTGGCGTCCACCAGCTCACGTGACGACAACTCGCCGGCGCGCAGCAGTTCGGCCTGGGCGGCGGCGCCGGCGAAACACGCGTCGGCGAGGTCCATGCCCCGACCCTAGGGCCGTTTCCTACATCCGGGCAGGGTGCCGATGCCGCCACATCCCGAACTTCATGGCCAGGAAAGCCACCACGATCAGCGGGAACGCGAAGCCGTGGGTGAGCACGATCACGGCGGCCAGCACCAGCAGCACCGGCAGCACGCGCGGGTCGAAGCCGGGTCCGCGGCGGCGGCCCCGCTCGGGTTTCGGGGGAGTCGGGTCGGGCAGGTCGGCGGTCAACGGCGTCAGGTCGTCCAGGAAGCGGGCCTTGTAGGTCTCGGCGATGCGCTCCTCGGCCTCGGGCAGGGTCAGCAGACCCCGGCCGACGGCCTCGTTGAGCCGCTCGACGACCCGCTCCCGGTCCTGGTCGGACGCCCTCATCTGAGTGGTCATGGCCTCCATGCTCCGCCGCCTCGACGGGCGTCGGCATGGGCCCAGAAGCGGAAAGTCCGCGTACGTCGAGCGACGTAGGTCCATGATCGGCACATGGGTTCTGCATTTGCCGGAAAGACCGCGCTGGTGACCGGATCAGGTCGAGGGATCGGGCGGGCGCTGGCCGTCGGGCTGGCCGCCGAGGGCGCGGACGTGGTGCTGGTCGCCCGGTCCCGCGAGGAGCTGGAGGGCACCGCCGCGCTGGTGTCCACCAAGGCCACCGTCATCTCCGCCGACCTGCGTGAGCTGTCCGCGGTGGCCGCGGTCGCCGCCGAGGCCGGCCCGGTCGACATCCTGATCAACAACGCCGCCGTGCCGTGGCCGGCCGGCCCCACCGCGACGCTCGACCCGGCCGAGTTCGCCGCGGCCGTCGCCCTCAACGTCACGGCCGTGGCCGCGCTGACCATCCACCTGCTGCCGGGCATGCTCGAACGGCGCTGGGGCCGCATCGTCAACCTGTCCAGCGGCGCCGCCCAGATGCCGGCGTTCCTCAACGGCGGCAACGCCTACACCACGACGAAGGTCGCCGTGGAGGGCCACACCGTCAACCTCGCCGCCGAGCTCGACGGCACCGGCGTCACCGCCAACATCTACCGTCCTGGCACCGTGGCCACGTCGATGATGACCTGGGTGCGGGAGGGCGGCGGCACGGCCATGGACCCGACCGTGCAGGCGTACTTCGCCGACGTGCAGCAGCAGGGGCAGCTGCTCACCCCCGAGCAGAGCGCCGGCTTCCTGCTGGCCCGGCTGGGCGGGGAGGAGACCGGGCAGACCTGGCACGCCGAGGACGGCATCGTCGCGCGGCTGGACAGCGAGCGGGGCTGAGGCCCTACCCACCGGCGGCGATCTTCAATCGTGATCGACATCGCTGCTGGCCAGCGGCGCGTCGCGGCCACCACAGGCGTGGTACCACAGCTAGGGTGATCATGTGGTTGATCGACGTCCGGGGTCAAGGCGGGCGCTGCTGGGGGATGCGGCGATAGCGGTTCTCGCGCGGGAGGGCGGCCGTGGGCTGACCCATCGCGCCGTGGACCGGGAGGCGGAAGTGCCGCAGGGCACGACCAAGAACTACTTCCCGACACGAGAGTCGCTGCTGGAGGCGGCGGCCGCGAGAATGGCCGACGAGCACCGGGCGGCGGTGGAGCGGCTGCACAGCACCACCCCGTCGCAGGTGTCGCCGAGCCAGCTGGGGGAGCTGTACCCGGCGCTGCTCAACCGGGCCGTCAACGGGGACCCGACGCAGCTGCTGGCCATGGCCGAGCTGTACCTGGAGGCCGTGCGGCGGCCGGGAGTGCGGCAGGCGCTGGGGGAAATGGCGATCGCCAATGCCGAGTCGGCGGTGGCGTTGCACCAGGTGGCGGGGCTGGACAGCACGACCCGGGATGTCGGCGTGCTGGACGCCTATCTGCTGGGAATCTCGTTGTCCCTTCTGGCATTGCCGCCCGACGCACTGCGCAGGATCGGCTTGGACGACCCCTATTCACTCGGTCTCGGCGTGTTCGCGGCCGCCGTCCCGAAGGCACCCGCGGCCGATACGGGGATCGCCGACCAGGAATGCTCCTAAACGCGTTTCACCCGGCTGGACGAATTGTTTTTGCCTTTTCGTGTGTCATCCTGGCGTTTGTGCATGACCGGCAGGTGAGCACGTCCGTGCTGGTGGACGTGGTTTACGTGCTGGGCGGCGACGTGGTGTTCTCCCCGGCCGCCCAGCAGCTCAGTGATGCCGAGACCGCGGAGCGACTGCTGGCCGCGGCGGCCCTGATGGGCATTGCCCGGCAGATTATGCATGAAATCGTGGTGTCGAACGGGCTGCCGATCGACCAGGCGACCCGTCTTGTGCTGGACGCGGCCACGGCTTCCGGGTGGATTTCCGGTGACGACGGCGGAACGGAATGGTTGCGGGCCGGCTGATCAGCGGGTGCGAACAACGGTGTCGGCGACAAAGGCGCTCGGCACCGAAGGCGTCTTGCCACAACTGGTCGGACGGGCCGGCGGCAGCGGGTGTTCCGTCACGGTGACACTCCATTCCCGGCCATCCGAATGAGTGACGACAACACCGTCGGGGGATACCGACAACGCCGCCGGATCCGTGTCCTCCAGCAGTTCCCGCACCGCCAGCTCGGCCACCTGACCCGGCCGTGACCAGCAGGAACGCCCTCTGTTGCCGGTCAGCACCACGCCGCCGGAATCGAGCAGCCGCTGCCCGTCGGACGGCGCGACCCGGCCGTAGAGATATCCCGTCGGCAACAGCACCGCCGTCGGCGCGAAACGGTGGCCGCCGGTGTGCGTGGTCTCCCAGACCCGCCCCGGATTCGCCGCCGCCAGCGCCCCGGCCAGGGGACGCCCCTCCACCGCGCAGCACACGTCGCGGCGGCCGTTGGTGCACACCAGCAGCACCGACTCGTCGACCCGGCTGCCCAGGCCCACGTGCTGCCCGGCGCCGGCGGCATGGAAGTCCAGGTCCAGCAGCTGCTTGGGGTCGGTCAGCACCGTCGACTCCAGCCAGCACGCCCCGGGCCGCGTGGACGCCAGGTAGACCTGACGGGGCTGGGCGTGGTGGAAGTCCGCGTGCGCGCCGGGCCGTCGGATCAGCACGATCCGCACACCGCTGCCGTTGGCCCGCGCGGACAGGTCAGCGGCCAGGCCATGGTCGAGGTGGCTGTCGCGCAGGGCGCTGTGGCCCCAGGGGCCGGGCTGCTCGATACACAGCCAACCGGTCGCGACAGACGCGGTTCCGGCGGGCGGCTCGCCCAGCGCGGCGGACAGGGCCGAACAGCTGCCGGACGTGTCATGCACCTTCACAAGACTACAACCGGGTGATCTCCGGTACCCCGTGAACGCGGCGATCGACGTCCTAGGCTGCGGTCATGATCGAGGACTGGTCCGACGAGGTAGCCCAGATCCGACGCCGCCGCGAGCAGGCGGCCGGGCTCGGCGGACCGGACAAGATCGCCCGCCAGCACGCCAGCGGGCGGATGACCGTGCGCGAGCGGATCGAGGCGCTGGCCGACGAGGGCAGCTTCGCCGAGATCGGGGCGCTGGCCGGGTTCGCCAACCCGGACGGCACCGTGACGCCGGCGAACTTCGTGGCTGGGACGGCCCGGGTCGACGGACGCAAGGTGGTGCTGGGCGCGGACGACTTCACCGGGCGCGGCGGGTCGGGGGACGCGGCCATCCACGCCAAGCAGGTGTACTCCGAGCAACTGGCCGGCCAGTTGCGGCTGCCGCTGATCCGCCTGCTGGACGGGGCCAGCGGCGGCGGCAGCGTGAAGATGATCGAGCAGGCCGGCTACAGCTACGTGCCGGTCAACCCAGGCTGGGACCACGTCGTGGACAACCTCTCCACGGTGCCGGTGGTGTCGGCGTGTCTGGGGCCGGTGGTCGGCTTGGGCGCGGCACGGGCGGTGATGTCTCATCTGTGCGTGCTCGTGGAGGGCCTGGCTCAGCTGTTCGTCGCCGGACCACCCGTGGTGCGCGGCGGCATCGGCGAGGACGTCGACAAGGAACAGCTCGGCGGCGCGGACGTGCACCGCCGCAACGGCAACGTCGACCGCTTCGTCGCCACCGAGGCCGAGGCGTTCGCCGTGATCCGTCGGTTCCTGTCCTACCTGCCGTCCAGCGTTCATGATCTGCCTCCCGTCACGACCCGCGAAGATGCCGCCACGCGGGCGGACGACAGCCTGCTGTCGGCGATCCCGCGCAACCCGCGACGGCCGTACAGGATCGCGCCCATCCTCGACGCCGTCTTCGACACCCGCTCGGTATTCCGCTACGCCGACTACGGCGGTGCCACCGTCACCGCGCTGGCCCGCCTCGACGGCCACCCCGTGGGTGTGGTCGCCACGGACCCGTACCGCGGCAACACGCTGTCCGCCGCCGGTGCGCTGGCCCTGACCCGGCTGGTCGACCTGTGCGAGACGTTCCACCTGCCGATCGTCAGCCTCACCGACCAGGGCGGCATGACCATCGGCACTGCCGCCGAACGTGCCGGCACCCTGCGGACCGGCGCCCGCGCCATCAGCGCCGTCTACCAGGCCCGCGTGCCGCAGGCGGAGCTGATCCTGCGCCGCGTGTACGGGGTCGGCGGCGCCGGCATCGTCAACCGCCACCGCGGCGCCCGCAGCTGGGCCTGGCCCTCCGGCGATTGGGGCTCGCTGCCGGCCAAGGGCGGCATCGAAGCCGCCTACCGTGCCGAACTCGCCCGCTCCGACGACCCCGCAGCGGACCTCGAAGCCATCCAGGACCGCCTGGCCGCCCTGATGTCCCCGTTCCGCACGGCCGAGCACTTCGGCGTGCAGGACATCATCGACCCACGGGAGAGCCGGGCCCTGCTGTGCGAGTGGGTGCAGGACGCCTACCGGCTACTGCCCGCGTTGGTGGGGCCACCCAACTGGGGTACCCGGCCCTAGTGGCAAGATCGAGCCGGTGCGCTTCTACGCCGACCTGCACATCCACTCGAAGTACTCCCGGGCCTGCAGCCGTGACTGCGATCTCGAGCACCTGACCTGGTGGGCCCAGCGCAAGGGCATCAGCCTCGTCGGCACGGGCGACTTCACCCACCCCGCCTGGTACGACCACCTGCGCGAGACGCTCGTGCCGGCCGAGCCCGGCCTGTTCCGGCTGCGCCCCGAGCTCGACCGGGACATCGCCCGGACGCTGCCGCCCAGCTGCGTCGGCGACGTCCGCTTCATGCTCAGCGTGGAGATCTCGACGATCTACAAGCGTGACGACCGCACCCGCAAGGTGCACCACCTGATCTACATGCCGAGCTTCGACGCGGCCGCCGAGTTCAACCGGCGGCTGGGCAAGATCGGCAACCTCGGCTCCGACGGCCGCCCCATCCTCGGCCTGGACTCCCGCGACCTGCTGGAGATCACCCTGGAGAGCGGCGAGGGCTCCTACCTGGTGCCGGCCCACGTGTGGACGCCGTGGTTCGCGGTGCTGGGCTCCAAGTCCGGCTTCGACGCCATCGCCGACTGCTACGCCGACCTCGCCGACCACGTCTTCGCCGCCGAGACCGGCCTGTCCAGCGATCCCGAGATGAACTGGCGCGTCTCCGGCCTGGACCGCTACACCCTGGTCTCCAACTCCGACGCGCACTCGCCGCCCGTGCTCGGCCGCGAGGCCACGGTGTTCGACACCGACATGGACTACTTCGCCGTGCGCCGCGCCCTGGAGACCCGCGAGGGCTTCGGCGGCACCGTCGAGTTCTTCCCCGAGGAGGGCAAGTACCACTCCGACGGACACCGCAAGTGCGACGTGCGCTTCGGCCCGGCCGAGACCATCGCCCACAACGGCCTGTGCCCGGCCTGCGGCAAGCCGCTCACCGTCGGCGTGCTCAGCCGCATCCAGGAACTGGCCGACCGCGAGCTCGGCTACCGGCCCGCCGACGCCGTCGACTTCCGCAGCCTCATCCCGCTGCCGGAGATCATGAGCGAGCTGCTCGGCGTCGGCCCCAAGAGCAAGAAGGTGCTCTCCGAGATCGCCGCCCTCACCGCCGCCCACGGCCCCGAGCTCGGCATCCTCGACGACGTGCCGCTGGACGACCTCGCCGCCTCCAACACGCTGCTGGGCGAGGCGATCGGGCGGCTGCGCCGCGGCGAGGTCATCCGCGACGCCGGCTACGACGGCGAGTACGGCGTGATCCGGCTGTTCGAGCCGGGGGAGCTGGCCAAGGCCGCCGGCTCGGTCTCCCTGTTCGACGACGACCTCTTCGCCCCGCCGCCCAAGCCCAAGCCGGTTGCCGCACCGGTTGTGGCCGATGCACCGGTTGAGCCCGAGCTGTTCGAGGAACCGGCGCTGCCCGAACCCGTCGCCACCACCCTGCTCGACGGCCTCGACCCCGACCAGCGGGCCGCCGCGGCCGTGGCGTCCGGGCCACTGCTGATCATCGCCGGCCCCGGCACCGGCAAGACCCGCACTCTGACCCACCGCATCGCCCATCTCGTCACCGAACGCGGCGTGCCGGCCTCGCAGTGCCTGGCCATCACCTTCACCCGCCGCGCCGCCGCCGAACTGGCCGAGCGCCTGGAAGGCCTGGTCGGGCCGCAAGCGCACGACCTCACCGTGGCGACGTTCCACTCGCTCGGCGTCCGCATCCTGCGTGAGCAGCACGCCCGCGTGGGCCTCACCCCGCGCTTCGGCATCGCCGACGAGGCCGTCGTCCAGGAACTGCGCGACGAGCACGGCGAGATGTACAAGAAGGAGCTGCGCGCCCGCGACCTCGTCGACTTCGACGACCTGGTCGAGATGCCCGTGGAGCTGCTCGCCGGCGACACCTCGCTGATCGAGCATTACCGCGCCCGCTGGCCGTGGGTCAGCGTCGACGAGTACCAGGACGTCGACGAGACCCAGTACCGGCTGCTGCGCCTGCTGTGCGCCGCGGACGGCAACCTCACCGCCATCGGCGACCCCGACCAGGCGATCTACCGCTTCCGCGGCGCCGACGTCGGCTTCTTCCTGCGGTTCCAGGAGGACTTCCCGGACGCCACCCGCGTGCAGCTGGGCCGCAACTACCGCTCCGGCAAGCACATCCTCGCCGGTGCCGTGCAGGCCATCACCCCGACCACGCTGGTCGAGAACCGCTCGCTCGAACCGTGCGGCGCCCACACCGAGCACGCCCTCATCGGCCTGCACCACGCCATCGACGAACAGGCCGAGGCCAGCTTCGTCGCCCGCACCATCGACCAGCTGCTCGGCGGCTCCTCGTTCCACTCGCTCGACACCGGCCGCGTCGCCGGCGACGGCACGCAGGGCCTGTCGTTCAACGACTTCGCCGTGCTCTACCGGACCAGTGCCCAGGCCCGGGCCGTGATGGAGGCCCTGACCCGCGCCGGCGTCCCGTTCCAGAAGCGCTCCCACGACAGGCTCACCGACCGTCCCGGCGTCCGCGCCTTGGCTCGTGAGCTGGGTCTGGTCGGGCTGCACGGCTCCGTCGTCGAACGGGTCCGCCAGGCCGCTCACGGCCTCGACGACGAGGACTCCTTCACCGCCCTGGAGCTCCTCATGCCGCTGGCGCTGCGTCATGGCGACGACCTGTCCGGCTTCCTGTCCGAGCTGGCCCTCGGCGCCGAGGTCGACACCTGGGACCCGCGCGCCGACCGCGTCTCCCTGCTGACCCTGCACGCCTCCAAGGGCCTGGAGTTCCCGGTCGTCTTCCTCGTCGGCTGCGAGGACGGGCTGCTGCCCATGCGCTGGCCCGGAGAGACCCTCGACCAGGAGGCCGTCGACGAGGAACGCCGCCTGTTCTTCGTCGGCATGACCCGCGCCCAGCAGCACCTCTACCTCAGCCACGCCTCCTCCCGCCTCCGCCAGGGCGCCGTCCGCTCGGCCACCCCTTCCCCCTTCCTCTCCGCCATCAGCCCCACGGTCACCGACCGCATAGGCGACCCCGTCCCCAGAAAACGCAAACCCAAGCAAGAAACCCTTTTCTAAGCCTCTTTATGCAGGGAAGGACGCCTTACCCTCGTTGAACGCGGGTAAGGCGTCCTTCCCTGCATAACTACCCTGCGTTACTGCGACGACGTGGTGCAGGTGAGTTGGGGCGGCCGGGGGTGGAGCCGGGGGAGCCGGCGACGAGGCCGAAGCTGGTGGAGGTGTTGGCGGCGAGCACGGCGTTCCACGACGCGTTGCGGACCACCAGCACCGAACCCTGCTGCGAGAAGCATTAAGTATTTACGCTGACCGCCGGGCATCCGCCAGCTCACCTGCCAGCCCGTCAGCTGCGAGCCGGTCAGGTTGGTGATCGTCACGGCCGCCTGGTAGCCGGTCGACCAGCTGTTCATCACGTCGTAGTGCGCCGAGCAGCCCGCCGACGCCGACACGGGATCGCCCGCCACCGTCGTCGTGGGACCGGGGGCGGGAGCGGGCATGGTGACCGACGGCCTTGTGGCGTTGTGGGAAGGCGACGCCACGGGATGCACCCCGAACTGCTGCGCCACCACCATGCCCACGGCGACAACAGCGGCGGTCACCGGCACCGCCAACGCCAGCCACCGACCCACCGGCGAACCCCGCCGCGGCTGCGGCAACGACGCCATCCGCCGGGTCCCCGGCTGCGCGGCGGGCGGCTGGGGCAACGACGCGGGCAGAGGGGACGAACCGGCCAGGGCCTGCTCGAACCGGTCCGCCACCTCCACCATCGTCGGACGCGTCTCCGGATCACGCCGCAACATCTCCACCAGCAGATCCGCCACGGCGCCGCCGCGCCTCGGCGGCGTGATCTCCCCGTAGGCGACCTGGTGCAGCAGCGCGATCGTGTTCTGGTCCATCCCGTACGGCGGCTTGCCCTCGAAAGCCGCGTACAAGGTCGAACCCAGCGAGAACACGTCCGAACGCGGGCTGGTCTCCGACCCGGTCGCCACCTCCGGCGCGAGGTAGGCCGGAGTGCCCGCGAGAATGCCGGCCGCGGTCACCGCCCCGTCGTCGGGCGCCCGCGCGATCCCGAAATCCGTGATCTTGGCCGTGCCGTCCTCGGCCAGCAGCACGTTGTCCGGCTTGATGTCCCGGTGCACGATGCCCAACTCGTGCGCGGACGCCAGCGCGGAGGCGATCTGAAAGCCGATCGACGCCACCTCGGTCGGCCCCAGCACACCCTTGGTCTCCACGACCTCGGACAGGCTCCGCGAGGGCAGGTACTCCATCACCAGGCACGGCCGACCGTCGTGCTCCACGACGTCGTGCACGGAAATGGCGTTCGGATGCCGCAGCCGGGCCGTGATCCGACCCTCCCGCTCCGCCCGCGCCACTGCCTCCCGCTCGCTGACGTCGTCGGGCGTCATGCCGCGGACCGTCACCAACTTCAACGCGACCTCGCGGTTCAGCCGCTCGTCACGCCCACGCCACACCGCCCCCATGGCACCGCGCCCGATGCACGACACCAGGCGGTAGCGCCCGTCGATCAACTCACCACTGTCCGGCACACCGCTACCTACGCGGAGATCGGCTGACCGGATCAGTGAACCCGGATCAGGGTTTGAACGTCTCCCTCACAGGAACCCCGCACCGGGGTCCGCTAGCATTCCGCCCACCCCGACACACCCACCACTGCGAGACGGCCGACCACACATGCCCGAGCACATGACGGTCCACCTCCCCGCACCACTGGCCTTAGTGCGCCGCGGCGCACAGCACCTGCTGGAGTCGACGCTGGTGCCGCTGGGCCTGTTCTACCTCGTCTTCACCCTCGTCGGCCTCCAGGGCGCGCTGTTCGCCGCCCTCGGCTGGTCGCTGGCGGCGCTCGCGCGCCGCATCCTGCTGCGCAAGGAGATCCCCGCCGTGCTGTGGGTGACCACGGCACTGCTCTGCGTGCGCACGCTCGTCGGCTACCTCACCGGCAGCGTGTTCCTCTACTTCCTGCAACCGACCGTGCAGAACTTCGCCTTCGCCGCGATCCTGCTGGCCACGCTGCCGCTCAACCGGCCGCTGCTGGCCAAGCTGGCCGACGACTTCTGCGCGTTCCCGACCGTGGTCACCGGCCACCCGCACGTCCAGAAGTTCTTCCGCCAGGTCTCGTTCCTGTGGGCGTTGGTGTTCATCACCAATGGCGTCACCACGCTATGGGCCCTGGCCAGCGCCACCGTCGGCAGCTTCCTGATGGTCAGCACCGCCGGCTCGTACAGCATGGTCGCCCTCGGCATCGCCGTGTCCCTGCTGTGGTTCCGCCGCCTGCTCAAGGCCCACGGCATCACGCTGCGCCTCGGCCACCAGGCGGTCGCCGCCGCCTGAAACACTGTGGGTCGAATCGGGCGTCGTTCCCTCGGGACGGCGCCCGATTCGTGTTTTCAGGCCAGGCGCTTCTCGAACCAGTGATCGGCGTAGGGCGAGCTGTTGTACGCCGGGATCTCCACGTAGCCGTTGCGTGCGTACAACCGGCGCGCCTCGACCAGATCCTTGCGCGTGTCCAACCGCGCGGTGGTCAGGCCCATGTCCACGGCGGCCCGTTCCAACGCGGTCAGCAGCGCGAGGGCGCCGCCCCGGCCACGCAGGGTCGGACGCAGGAAGACCCGGGTCAGCTCGGCAACACCGGGGGAGAGGACCCGGAACCCGCCGCAGCCACCCAGATCCCCCGTCGTACGAGGCGGTGAGCAGGAGACCGGTGGGTGGCACGAGGTCGTCGCTGGGCTCCTCGGCCAGCACCTGCACGATCTCCGACTCCAGCGCCGGCCGGCCCCAGTACCGGGCGATGATGTCCGTGTAGTACTCACGCAGCAGGCCCGCGCCTACCACGCCGTTGGGATCCACGGCCTCGACAGTCCACGTCACGGCCGCATCCTGACCTCGCGACCGCGGCCGGCACTACCGATTTATCCCGCACATGCCGTTGCCAGCATATTCCCGTAAGGCTATATTCGCGGCCATGGACCCGACACTCGGCACCCACACCGACGGCCGCCCGGCCCTGCGCTTCGAACGGCGCCTCAAGCACCCGCCCGAGCTCGTCTGGCGGGCCATCACCGAACCCGAGCAGCTCCGCGCCTGGTACCCGATTCGCGCACTGACCATCGACCTGCGCGTCGGCGGCCGCATCGAGTTCGAGGGCATGCACGCCGTCGTCACCCAGCTCGACCCGCCGAAAGTCTTCGCCTTCTCCGAGCACGCCCCGCCCGAGATGCAGCGCGAGAGCGACGACCTCATCCACTTCGCGCTCACGCCCGACGGCGACGGCTGCCTGCTCGTGTTCACCCACGTCTTCGACGACCGCCCCGCCGCCGCCAGCTACGGCTCCGGCTGGAACCTCTGCCTCAACGCCCTGCTCGCCCACGTCAACGGCGAGGAGTTCCGCATGGAGCGCCCCTCCGACGCCCACCACGAGCAGCTCATCCACCAGTTCGGGCTGGACCAGGGGAGTGTCACGCCCGTCGGCGACGGCTACCAGGTCCGCTTCGAACGCCAGCTCACCCGGCCCATCGAGGACGTGCGAGCCGCGCTGGGGGACCTCGACGCCGATCCGTCCGTGCGGATCGAACTGTCCCTGGGCACCGGCCACGGGGCGCGACTCGAACTCACGCAGACCGTCGCCAGCCAAGCCGACGCCGACCTCGACGGCTGGCGCCAGCGCATCGAGGACCTGGTCCGCCGCGTCACAACTGGCTGAGCGCCGCCTTCAGGAACTCGTCCCGACGCGCGTTCAGGGTCGGCCCGTCCAGATCCGGGCGGCCCTGGTCGACCGCGTTCGGCAGCCACTCGCCGACGTCCGGCGGGGTGCTCAGCGAGGCGACCACATCCCAGTAGGCCACGTCCGGCGCCGGCTTGCCGGCCTTCGACCGCCAACCCTCCGACACCCGATCCACGTACTCCGGGCCGTAGAACAGGGCCGCGTCACAGCGCAGCGAGCCCAGATCCACACCGGGGTGGCCGACGCCCGCGCAGTCCCAGTCGATGACCGCCACCAGCGCCCCGTCCACCCACATCGTGTTGCCCTGCCAGAAATCCCCGTGCAGCAGCACAGTCGGATGCGGCGGCTCCGGCAGCGTCGCGACCGCCTCCATCGCCTCCAGCAGCAGGGGAGAGGCGGTGCGGCGGGCCCGCCAGTCGTCGAAGTCCACCAGCTCGATCGGACGGTGCCGGGCCGGCAAGTCCTTGGTGGGAGCCAACGCTATGGCGTGGATCGTCGCCGCGGCGGCGCCGATCGCCTCCAGGCGGCCCGGCGCGAGCTCGGTCGGAATGAGACTGCTGCCCGGCACCACCGAGATCAGCAGCCCGGTCTCGCTGCTGGCCAGCACCCGCGGCGCGACCACGCCGTTCGCCTCGGCCGCCGTCAGCGCGGCGATCTCCGTGTCGAACGGGCCCTGGTCGCGCAGCACGGCCTGCCGGCCGTCGACATGGGTGAGCAGCCACGGGGATTTGCTGCCCTGGCGCAGTCCCACGCGCGAGACCACTTCGGATTCCGGCCACATGATCGCGGAGCGTAGGGGAGAGCCCATACTGTGGCCAGTCATTTAGGTAGGGGAGTGCGTGAACGACATCGTCACCCGGCTGCGGGCCGCCGGCTGCGTGTTCGCCGAGGACGAGGCCTCGTTGCTGACCGCCGCCGCGTCCACGGCGTCCGACCTCGAGTCCATGGTGGACAGACGCGTCGGGGGAGAGCCACTGGAGCAGATCGTGGGCTGGGCCGAGTTCCGCGGGCTGCGCATCGCCGTGGAACCGACCGTGTTCGTGCCGCGCCGCCGGACGGAGTTCTTGGTCCAGCAGGCATCCTCGCTGGTTTCCCCGGGCGGCGTGGTGGTGGACCTGTGCTGCGGCAGCGGGGCCATCGGCGTCGCCACCGTGGCCGGTATGTCCGAATTCGAGCTCTATGCCGCCGACATCGACCTCGCGGCCGTGCAATGTGCGCGACGGAACGTCGAACCCGTAGGCGGACAGGTGTTCCAGGGCGACCTGTACGACGCGTTGCCGGCGCGGATCCGTGGACGGGTCGACGTGCTGCTGGTCAACGCGCCGTACGTGCCGACCGAGGACATCGGCATGATGCCGCCGGAGGCACGCGACCATGAGGCCCGGGTGGCGCTGGACGGCGGCTCGGACGGCCTGGAGATCCACCGGCGGGTCGCCAGGGACGCGTCGACGTGGCTTCGGCCCGGCGGGCACGTGCTCATCGAGACCAGCGTTCGCCAGGCGGCCTCCACAGAGCGTTTGCTCACCGACGCCGGCCTGACCGCTCGGGTAGAGCACTCAGACGAGGTCGACGGCACGGTCGGGGTGGGCCGACGGCCGTTCAGTTCTCGTTCTGACGAGATCTTGTAAGTGCGTCAAGGTCGACGGTGACCTCGTGCCCTCCGACAGGACCGGTGTAGCTGCCGGTGATCAGCGACGTGAAGTGGTACTGACCGGTGTCGTCCAGGGTGTAGACGGTCAGACTGAGCGGACTCTCCTGGATGTCGATCACCCAAGTCGTCGGGATGCCGTTGGCGGCGGGCTCGGCGGGCTTCTTGATGTAGTCGCGAGCTGCAGACTCACCAGGTGACACGACCTCGACGGCAAGGAGGATCTGGTCGGCGCGCACGCGCAGCTGGTCCGTAGCTTCCTCAACACAGACCACAAGGGCTGGCACACACCGTGGCGACGCGCCCGCGAGTTCCGTCTCGAAACCCGGCATTGCTTCCAGTACGGCAGGCAGCTGTTCGTTGAGGTGGTGAGCCAGGCGCTGGGTCGCGATGAGGTGCCGGCCGACGCAGCGGTTCATCACGAGCAGCCGGCCGTCCTCGATCTCCAGACCGTCCACGCCGCCGGGCGGCAGCGCATCCAAGTCTTCGACGCTGATGGGGTCGCCGTCGCGAGGAGGGGCGGTGATGGTCACAAACCACGCTAGCGGCGGGCCTCAAACCCGCGACTTAACATAATGTAGATTATCGGCCTTACGCCATCATGCGTCTCAGCCTGCGCTGAAGGCGTTCCGGCCGGCTGTCCGAGTTGTCAGATTCGCCCCTACGGGCAATCCGCGCCGCTGTGCGCTCGCCCAGAGCTATCGTCGGCGCGGCGACGCCGTAGGAGGCGGATCGGGCGGCCCGAAGGGCGCTCAGGGGCGTTCCGGGAGAACCGAATCCCCCTGGAGACGCCGCCGACCGGTCCGCCCGGGCCAAGCGGACTTTTCATGCATAATCGCCATTATGCAGCAAACCGGACACTGATCGTCCAGTGTAGACCAGCGAGCGCAGGGGAGTCACGCATGTCGGACGAAATGGCACGGCCGCACGAGCGTGGGCGTGACACCTTCGCCGAGCTGGTGGAAGGCGGCAAGGAGCGCCTCGACCACCTGTTCCGGGCCTCCCCTGGGCTCGCCGAGCTGGCGGTGGGCACGGTCTACGGGCATCTCTCCCACCGCCCCGCCCTGGACGAGCGCACCCGCGAGGCGGTGGCCATCGCCGCGATCGTCGCCGCCGACTGCTGGGAGTCTCCCCTGTCCGTGCACGTCAGGACGGGTCTGGCGGCCGGTCTCACGCCGGCGGAGATCAGCGAGATCCTGGTGGAGACGGCCGCCTTCGCCGGCTTCCCCCGCGCGGTGAGCGCCGTGTCCAAGCTGCCGGACCTGTTCGCCGAGGCCGGCTCCCCCGTGCCGCCCGAGCCGGCGCCGCGCGAGGTCCTGCTCAATGCCCTGGACCACGAGGAACTCCAGGGGCTGAGCGGGTACGAGGTCCAGGTGCTCACGACCGGTTCGAACACGGCGGTGGCGCTGTTCCGGGAGGCAGACGGCACGCTCGTGGCCTCGGCCCAGGCCGACACGACCGGCAGGAAGATCAAGAAGGTCACTGTGCTGCGCTGAACCGAGACAAGGGAAGAGACCCGGGTCAGAGCGAATCCGCCCGCCGCGGCACGCGGCGCGTGAAAACTGTCAGGGGTGTGCGGTACAAGATCCACATGAGGCTTGTGGACGCCCAGCTGGCGTTCTTCGCGGCGCGACGGCCCCGCAAGGATTCGCCGCACACGACGGACGCATACCGGCGGGACCTGGCGGGCATCACGGCGCTGCTGGTGGACGAGATCGGCGGCGACGCGGAGATGCTGGTGGTCGAGGACCTGACCGGCCCGGCGCTGCGGGCGGTGTTCGGGGTGTTCGCGGACAGCCATGCGAAGTCGTCGGTGCTGCGGGCGTGGTCGACCTGGAACCAGTTCCTGACGTTCTGCGTGGCCGACGGCCTGCTGCCGGGCAATCCGATCGGGGCGGTGGCGCGGCCGCGCACTCCTCCCCTGTCCCCCAAGCCGCTGCGCGGTGAGGACACGCCGGAGAAGCTGCTCAAGGCGGCGGCCGACGGGGATCGCAAGGCGCGGGATCCGTGGCCGGAGCGGGACGTGCTGGTGATCGCGCTGGGGCTGCTGGCCGGGCTGCGGTCGGCCGAGATGCGCACGTTGACGATGAACTCGCTGGTGGGACGGTCGGGTGAGATGCGGCTGCACGTTCACGGGAAGGGCAGCCGCGACCGGTCGATCCCGGTGGAGCCGTCGATGGAGAGGGTGATCGACGGCTATCTGGCCTCGTGTCGGACACGGTTCCCGAAGGAGCGGTTCGGGCGTGGCGCTCCCCTGCTGCGTGACCGGGCCGGCGGGCCGATCGGGCGTGGTGCGCTGGAGTACCTGGTGAAGTCCTGTTACCGCTGGGCCGGCCTGCACGACCGGGTGCCGGTGGGTGCGAGCCTGCACGCGTTGCGGCACACCTTCGCGACCCGGTTGGCCGAGGACGGGGCGACGGCGTCGGAGATCATGGCGCTGTTGGGCCATGCGAGCCTGGCGACGAGTCAGAACTACATCGAGGCGACGGGCCGGGAGCAGCGGGCGGCGGTGGCCAGCAATCGGACGTACCGTGCGCTGGAGGACGTCGCCGATGTCGAGACGGACGCGCCGGCTCCGACCTCGTCGTGACGGGTTCGCGAGGAGGAGCGCCGGTGAAGTACCTGCTGATGATCTACATGAACGACGAGACGTGGTCCGGGTTGTCGGAGCGGGAGCGGGACGCGGTGATGGCCGGGCACGAGGAGCTGCAGCGGCTGACCCGGGAGTCCGGGGAGCTGTTGGACACCCATGCGTTGGGCAGTCCGTCGACGGTGGCGGTGGTGCGGGTGCGCGACGACGAGCCGGTGGTGACGGATGGCCCTTTTGTCGAGACGAAGGAGTACCTGGCGGGGTATTACCTGATGGACTGTGAGTCCCGGGAGCGGGCGCTGGAGTTGGCGGCGATGATCCCGGACTCGCGGTACAACGCGACGGAGGTCTGGCCGGTGATGTTCTCAGCTGGGGTGGACGTGTGAGTGCTGGTTCGGAGGTGGAGGGCCTGCTGCGCGAGTTGGCGCCGCAGGTCCTTGCCGCGTTGGTGCGGCGGCACGGGCAGTTCGACGCGTGTGAGGACGCGGTGCAGGAGGCGTTGCTGGCGGCGGCGCAGCAGTGGCCGGTAGAGGGTGTGCCGGACAATCCGCGCGGCTGGCTGGTGACGGTGGGTTCGCGGCGGTTGGCGGACCTGTGGCGCAGTGACAGCGCGCGGCGGCGGCGTGAGGAGGCGGTGTTCGCCGCCGAGGTGGAGGACGTGGAGGTCCCGGATCGGGATGACACGTTGACGCTGCTGTTCCTGTGTTGCCATCCGGCGTTGACGGCGGCGTCGCAGGTGGCGTTGACGGTGCGTGCGGTGGGTGGGTTGACCACGGCTCAGGTGGCGCGGGCGTTCCTGGTGCCGGAGGCGACGATGGCGCAGCGGATCTCGCGGTCGAAGCAGAAGATCAAGGCGGCCGGGGCGCGGTTCGCGCTGCCGCCGGAGGGCGCCGAGCGGGCTGAGCGGCTGCGCGCGGTGCTGCACGTGTTGTATCTGATCTTCAACGAGGGCTACACGGCCACGGCCGGGGATCAGTTGTTGCGGGGTGAGCTGACCGGTGAGGCGATTCGGCTGACTCGGGCGGTGCGGGGGTTGCTGCCCGAGGACGGCGAGGTGGCCGGGTTGTTGGCGTTGATGTTGTTGACGGAGGCGCGGCGGGAGGCTCGGTCGCGGCCGGACGGGGCGTTGGTGCCGTTGGCGGAGCAGGATCGTTCTCGGTGGGACGCGGCGGGGATCGCCGAGGGCGTGAAGCTGGTGAGCGATGCGCTGTCGACGACCCGGCTGGGGCCGTATCAGCTCCAGGCGGCGATCGCGGCCGTGCATGCGGAGGCGCCGTCGGCGGAGGAGACGGACTGGGCGGAGATCGCCGGCCTGTATGCGTTGTTGGGGCAGATCTCGCCGAACCCGATGGTGACGTTGAACCACGCCGTCGCGGTGTCGATGGTGCAGGGGCCCGCGGCGGGGTTGGCGATGTTGGCCGAGTTGGACGGCGACGAGCGGGTGTCGGAGCACCATCGGGTGGCTGCCGTGCGGGCCCATCTGCTGGAGCTGTCGGGTGACGTGGCCGGCGCGAAGGAGGCGTACGTGGCGGCGGCCCGGTTGACGTTGAGCATGCCGGAGCAGCGCTATCTGTTGGCGAAGGCCGCGAACCTCGGTTGACAATGCCTTGTCATGTTGACAGTATGTTGTCATGACTGAGACGGTGCATGTCGCGGTGTACGAGGGCTTGTCGGACTGGGAGATCGGCCACGCGCTGGCCAGTCTGCGGGGCGGGATCGGCCAGCTGTCCCCCGGTCGGTTCGCGGTGCGGACGGTCGGTCCGAGCACGGATCCGGTGGTGACCATGGGCGGGCTGCGGATCGTGCCGGACATGGCGTTGGCCGAGCTGCGGCCGGCGGACAGCGCGATGCTGGTGCTGGCCGGGTCGAACGGCTGGCTGGCCGGCGATGCCGTGACCGCGCCGTTCGCCAAGGTGGCGCGCGCCTTCCTGGACGCCGGTGTGCCGGTGGCGGCGATCTGCGGCGCTGTGGCCGGGCTGGCGCGGGAGGGTCTGCTGGACGACCGCGCGCACACCGGTGCTGCGGCGGAGTTCCTGGCGTCGACCGGTTATGCCGGCGGCTCGTTCTACCGTGAGGCCGACGCGATGACGGACCGGAACCTGATCACGGCCGGTCCGACGGAGCCGGTGCCGTTCGCGCGCGAGATCTTCGCCCGGCTCGGGGTCTACTCCCCCGCCAAGCTCGACGCGTGGTTCCGGCTGTACGCCCACGGCGACGCCGCTGCCTACTACGAGCTGGCCGCATGACCCCGGCGGAGCTGCTGTCCCGGACCGCGCTGTCGGTGTTCCGGGTGCACGGCCAGATGCTGGAGGTGTCGGAGGAGCTGGCCCGTCCGGTGGGCCTGACCGCCGCGCGCTGGCAGGTGCTGGGAGCGGTGCTGCCGGAGCCGTTGCCGGTGTCGGGCATCGCACGGGCCATGGGGTTGACCCGTCAGGGCGTGCAGCGGACCGCGGATCTGTTGGTGGAGCAGGGTTTGGCCGAGTACCGGCCCAATCCGGCGCATCAGCGGGCCAAGCTGCTCGCCGTCACCGAGGACGGCCGGGCCGCCGTGCGGCGGATCAGCCCCGCGCATCGGGACCTGGCGCAGCGCCTGGCGGACAAGCTCGGCGTGGAGGAGTTCGCGCAGGTCGCGGCGTCGTTGGCGAAGCTGGTCGAGGCGCTGGACGGGCTATGACGGCCGGGTGGCGCGGTCGAAGGTGTCGGCCAGTTCGCGACCGAATTCGGCGGCGTCGACCTCGGGGTGGAAGACCAGGCCGATGACCATGGCGTCGATGGCGCCGATGATGGCCACGGCCATGGCGTCGGCGTTGAACGGGCCGAACTTCCCCGCGTCCTGGCCGGCGCGCAGGTGGCCGGTGAACAGGCCGAAGCGCTCGTCGACGAAGTCGGGGGTGGTGGGGGCGTTGCGGGCGATCTCCATCAGGGCGCGGACGTGGCCGGGGTGGGCGCGGACGAGCTCCATGTTGGACTCGAGTCGGGCGCGCAGCTTGGCCCGGTGGCCGGTGGCGGCCGCCATGCGCGGAAAGATGAACTCGTACGCCACCCTGGTGGCCTCGGTGAGCACTTCGCCGATGAGGTCGTCCTTGTTGGCGAAGTGGTAGGAGATCATGCCGGTGCTGGACAGGCCGGCCTGCTTGGCGATGCGGGTGAAGGACGTGGCGGCGTAGCCGTGCTCGGCGATCACGGCGATGGCGGCCGCGACGATCTGGGCGCGGCGGGCGCTCTCGGTGAAGGTCCTCCCCTTCTGAGGTCCTCGTGGGGCGGCGTTTGCGGGCATGAGCAATATTTAGCACGAGTGAGCAGGGAGGTGCCGGTGGAGGCGTTCGTGCGGGAGCACACGACTGCCCGTGCGACGGCGTTCGTGCCCGAGATCGTGCTGCGGGTGGCCGAGGACGTGACGCCGTTGTGGGAGCTGACCGGCGGGTCCGAGCCGCCGTTCTGGGCCTTCCCGTGGGCCGGCGGTCAGGGCGTTGCCCGCTATGTGCTGGACAATCCGCAGGTCGTGGCCGGCAGGCGGGTGTTCGACCTGGCGTGCGGCTCCGGTCTGGTGGCCATCGCCTCGGCGCTGGCCGGCGCGTCGGCCGTGACGGCGTGCGATGTGGACGAGATGGCCCTGGTCGCGGCGCGGATCAACGCCGAGGCCAACGGCGTGTCCCTGACTCCCCTGGTCGCTGACGTCCTGGATTCCACTGTGGACGCCGACGTCGTATTGGCCGGGGATGTGTTCTACGACAAGGACATGACCGCTGCCGTGCTGCCGTTCCTGTTCCGGGCGGCCGCTGCCGGCGCCCTGGTGTTGGTCGGCGATCCGAGCCGTCCGTACCTGCCCAAGGCCCGTTTCGAGCGGGTCACGGCGTACGAGGTGCCGGTGCCTCGGTCGTTGGAGGGCGTGACCGTGCTGACGACCACCGTGTGGCGACCTAAACCTGACCAGTCCTGACGAATCCGAGGCCGGTGAGCAGCCGCTCCGAGGGCGTGTTGCCGTCCGTGACACCGGCCTGCACGGCCGTGTCGGGCCATCCCTCCATGTTCTCGGCGTCGTCCATCGAGATTCGCCGGGACGGCCTAGGGTCTAGATCATGGCTGTTGCGACCAACGAGTCCGTGGACCGCGCCGCGCTGACGGAGTTCCTGCGCACCCGGCACCGAGCGATCATCATCACCACCAGGGCGGACGGCAGCCCGCAGTCCTCGCCGGTGACGTGCGGGGTGGACGGCGAGGGCCGGATCGTCGTGTCGACGTACCCGGAGCGGGCCAAGGTCCGCAACGCGCGGCGGGACCCGAGGGTGTCGTTCTGCGTGCTGTCCGACGAGTGGGACGGGCCGTACGTGCACGTGGAGGGCCGGGCCGAGGTGCTGGACCTGCCGGAGGCGCTGGAGCCGCTGGTGGAGTACTTCCGGGGCATCTCCGGCGAGCACCCGGACTGGGACGAGTACCGGGCGGCGATGACGCGGCAGGGCAAGTGCCTGATCCGCGTCGAGCCGACCCGCTGGGGCCCGGTGTCCACGGGCGGTTTCCCGGCCCGCCTGGCCTGATCGTCGGCCGGATGCGCCTGCCCCTGGCGGGTGCATCCGGCGCACGGAGGCGTGAACCGGGACGCGCTTCGCCGGTGTTCTGCAGCAGGGTTGGGCCGTGATCAGAACACTGCTCGTGCTGGCGGCGCTGCTGGCCGGTTCGACGCCCGCGGTGGCGGGGCCGGAGATCGTGGGTGGCCAGGTCGACACCGACGCCCATCCATGGATCGTGGCCCTGCAGACCGAGGAGAACCAGGAAGCGGGCACCCACTACTGCGCCGGTGAGCTGATCACCGCGGAGTGGGTGCTGACCGCGGCGCACTGCGTGGATTCGAGCACCGTCACGACATCGCCCGCGTCGGCTCGAACAACCGGG
>NZ_KK037166.1:48378-69618 GCF_000568255.1 Kutzneria sp. 744 | reverse complement strand
GTCGGCGACGGCGGCGATGACGCCGGCGGGGGCCTCGCGAGGCTCGATCAACAGGGTCGCGCCGCCGGCGACGGCGGTTTCGGTGACCAGGGTGATGTCGGTGGCGGCGAGGTAGCACATCCAGGAGGCGCCGACGCCCGCGGCGGTGGCCTCGTCGACGAGCAGCCGGCCGGCGACGGCACGGGCCCCGGCGTCGTCGGGGGCGTCGAACAGGGCGAAGGGCTTGACGTCGGTGTCGGCCCGCAGGGTCCAGCCCAGCTGCGCGGCCCAGTAGTCGTCGGTGGTGTCGGCGGTCACGAGTTCGAGCCAGCAGGGTTCGCCGTGGCGGGGCGGCGGGGCCCACGGTCCGTGGCGGACGCGCCCGGGGTCGAGGGTGGCGGTGACGCCGGCGGGGTCGGCCAGCAGCGCGGTGGGCCGGCCGCCGAGGACGGGGTGCCAGCCCGGGGTCTCCCAGTCGGCGGGTCTTCGGATCAGGGCGGCCAGCCGGTCGCCGACCCAGCATCTCAGGGTGCCGTCGTCGGCCGGCATGACGATCCAGCCGAACAGGCTCCGGTAGTGCTCGGCCGACCCGGCCGGGTCGTTGCTGCGCAGCTCGACACGGCGCAGCCCCTTGACGGGGACGTCCTCGGGCACGAGGGGTTTCCTTCTCTGGCGGAGGTCAGGAACGCCCATCCTCGGCCGCCGGCAGCTCGCCGTACAAGGCCCCATCCGGCCGCTTCAGCACGCTGCCCAGCGGTTTCGGCTTGCCGAGGTGGAAGCCCTGGCCGACCGAGACGCCGAGCTTGGACAGCACCTCCACCTGCGCGGGCCGCTCCACCCACTCGGCCACGACGGACAGGTCGAAGCCGCGGGCGATCTCCAGGATGCCGGAGACCAGCACGGCGTCGCGGGTGCCGGAGTCGATGCCGCGCACGAACTCGCCGTCGATCTTGAGGCCGGTGATGGGCAGGTGCTTGAGGTGCACGAAGGAGCCGAAGCCGGCGCCGAAGTCGTCCAGGGCGATGCGGCAGCCGGTGGCGCGGACCTGGTGGGCGAGGCTGCGGGCGGCGTCGAGGTTGGTGACGGCCGCGGTCTCGGTGATCTCGAAGCCGAGACGGCCGGGGGCCACGCCGGAGGAGGCGAGGCGGTCCAGCACGAAGTCGGCGAAGTCCTCGTCCTCCAGGGTTCGCCCGGAGACGTTGACGTCGAAGCGCAGGTTGGGGTCGGGGTGGGCGACGAGGGTGTCGATGGCCTTGCCGAACACCCAGCGGTCGATCTCCAGTACGAGGTCGCTGCGTTCGGCGGCCGGCAGGAAGTCGGCCGGCCCGAGCAGCGGCAACTGGCCGTCCTCCAGGCGCAGCAGCAGCTCGTAGCCCAGGGTGCGGCCCGAGGACAGGGCGACGATGGGCATGGCGTGCAGGGCCAGGTCGCCGTGTTCGAGGGCCTTGCGCAGGCGGTCCTGCACGGAGACGCGCTTGGCGGTGTCGGCGTAGTGGCCAGGGTCGTAGACCGTGACGCGGTTGCGGCCGGCGTTCTTGGACGCGTACAGGGCGAGGTCGGCGTTGGCCAGCACGGCTTCCCAGCCTTCGCCGGAGGTGAAGCCGGCGACGCCGGTGCTGACGGTCATCCGGGTGGTCGCTCCCCCGGCCACCAGCGGCAGCCCGGCGACGGCGTCGCGCAGGCGGGCGGCGACCTCGGAGGCGTCCTGCTCCTCGCAGCCGGGCAGCACGACCGCGAACTCGTCGCCGCCGAGACGGCCGAGCAGCTGGCCGGGTTCGAGGCGTTCGCGCAGCGCGGCGGCCATGGTGCGCATGAGCCGGTCGCCGACGGCGTGCCCGCGCAGGTCGTTGACGTCCTTGAAGTTGTCCAGGTCGAGCAGCAGCAGGGAGCCGGTGCCGCCCGCGGCCAGCTGCCGCTCCAGCTCACGGGTGAGCGCGCGGCGGTTGGGCAGGCCGGTGAGGGGGTCCTCCTCGGCCAGCTGGCGCAGCTCGTCCTGGAGGCGGCGGTCCTGGGTGACGTCGTGGCAGGTGCCCATCATGCGCACCGGCGTGCCGTCCTCGTCGCAGATGACCTCGCCGAAGCACTCGAAGAAGCGCTCGTTGTCGACGCCGACGAGCATGCGGTGGGAGAAGGTGAAGCGGTCTCCGTTGGCGCGGGCGACGGCGAGGCTGGTCGCGATCATCTCCCGGTCGTCGGCGTGCACCTTGCCCATGTAGCCGGCGAAGTCCAGCTCGGTGCCGGGCTCCAGGCCGAACATCTCCAGCAGGGCGTCCGACCACAGCACGCGGTCGGTGGTGATGTCCCACTCCCAGTTGCCCATACGGCCCAGCACCTGGGCGCGGCGCAGCGCGTTGGCCTGCTGGGTGGCCTCCAGCTCGCGGTCGCGCCACGAGGTGATGTCCATGATCCGGTAGAGCAGCTCGTCGCCGCCGGGCAGCGCGGTGCAGCTGATCTCCAGCCAGCGGTGCTCGTCGCCCTCCAGCCCGGCGGCCTGCACGACCATGCCGGGATCGGGGCCCTCGGGCGCGCCCGGCAGCAGCGCCGGCAACGACCGGCCCAGCGCCTGGTCGGCGGGCACGCCGATGAGCGTGCCCAGAGCCGGGTTCGCCCAGTTCAGTTTGCCGTGCAGGTCCGTGACCCCGAACCCGACGTCCGCCCAGCGCAGGACGTGGTTGTGCACGGCGCCGTGGTCCGCCACCAGCTCCTCCTTGCCACCCGGCGCCATAGTTGTCGGTTCACCGGCCACTGGGCAAGCCCGAGCCGGTCACCGGAGGCGTTCCAACCCGGTGGCGGTGCCCAGCAGTGCCCGCGCCATCGAGTGCAGTTCGTCCGGTTCAGCCCCGTCGGCCACCGCGGTGGCGATGTCCTCGGCGGCGCACCGGAGCTGGAACAGCCTGTCCTGGAGGTTGGCCAGCTCCGTGCTGGACAGCACCACCGCGTCCTCGGGCAGCCCGCCGCGTTGCACGGCGCTGCGGCGCTCGTAGGCGCGCTGCCGGCAGGTCTGGGCGCAGTACTGGCGGCGACGCCCGAACTGGCCGTCCGCGGGCAGCCGTTGGCCGCACCACGCGCAGTGCCGCGTCGCCTCCCGTCGCCGGGTGCTGGTGACCTCCATGGGCGGCGAGGTTATCCGTTCATCTCGCAGTGATCGAAAGCGCCACGCCGCTGGGGCAGACTGCGCACTGTGCAGAGTGGACATCCGTACCTGGCCGACGGGCCGTATCCGCGCGCTTTGGCCCACCGTGGCTGGCATCTCGGCGACCTGTCCGGCATGGAGAACTCGCTGAGCTCGTTCCGGCAGGCGATCGCCGAGGGCTTCCGGTACATCGAGACCGACGTGCAGGCCACCACGGATGGGGTGGTCGTCGTGCAGCACGACGACGTGCTGGATCGCACCACCGACCGGCAGGGTGTGATCAACCAGCTCCCGTGGTCGGAGGTGGGAAAGGCGCTGGTCGGCGGGCGGGAGGCGATCCCGACGCTGGAGGCCGTGCTGGAGGAGCTGCCGACGGCGCTGCTCAACGTGGACGTGAAGGCCGACAACGCGGCCGGTCCGGTGCTGCGGGTGCTGGAGCGGTGCAACGCCTGGGACCGGGTGTGCCTGGCGTCGTTCTCCGACGCGCGGCTGTCCCGGCTGCGCGAGGTGGCCGGGCCGAGGCTGATCACCTCGATGGGGCCGCTGACGGTCGGCGCGCTGTGGGCGTCGGGTCGGTGGCCGTGGCTGGGCACGGGGCGGTTCGTGGCCGGTCAGATGGCGCAGGTCCCCGTGAAGCAGGGGCCGTTGCGGGTGGTGGATCACCGGTTCGTCGGCCGCGCGCACAAGATGGGCCTGGAGGTCCACGTGTGGACCGTGGACACCGAGTCCGAGATGCGGGAGTTGTTGGACCTCGGTGTGGACGGCCTCGTCACCGACCGGCCGGACCTGCTCCGTGACGTTCTGCAATCACGGGGCGCCTGGCCCGCCTAGGTCCTGATGCAGGGAAGGACGCAAGGCTAAAAGAGTGTTCGCTTTTTACGACGCGGCAGTCTCGCGAAACCTGTTGGAATTGGTTGTCGGCGCGGACGGCGGTTATCGACATGATCTATTAGAAATCATACGCTCCGTGATTTAAGCATAGTCAGATCGAGCATACTGAGAGTAGTGACTGCACCCCGGATTAGTGCACCGTATCCGGCTGCATTGGCGGTATGCGATCGATCGAGTGTAGTCCACATCCTATACCACGGACGGTCGGTAGCGTAATGAACGGCTTGGAATGGATACGAGCGAGTCTGACCTTGTAGCGGGTGCGATTACCGGGGAAGAACGAGTCCCTGCATAACGGGGTGGTCACCGAGAGTGGTGAAACGAAAAGGCGGGTTGCCCAGCCACGCGGCGTTCCAAGTGAGGCGGCCCAGCTGCCCGGGGGTGATGGCGTTGGCGCCCTGGAGGTCGCGGACGGCCTGGCGGGTGGCGCCGTCGTAGCAGCCGGGGGTGCCGAACAGGTAGCCGAAGGCGGCCATGCGCTGCTGCCAGGTGGCCAGTGCGGGGGCGCAGTCGCCGGCCAGGAACACCTTGCCGGGCCAGATGGGCACGGCGATGTAGGCGGCGTCGGCGGTGGTGGGCGCGCGGCGGGAGGCGGCGTCGGTGTCGGGGACGAGCCCGAGTTTGTCGCCGCATTCCCACGGCTGCCAGCCGCGCATGCGGTACAGGTACAGGGCCCGGTAGTCCTGCTCGGCGGGAGTGGCCTGGCTGGGCAGGCCCGTGCCGCCGACGCTGGCCCAGGTGGGCAGGTCGAACTGGTAGGCGCCGTAGTACTTCCCGTCCGCGGACACGGCGGTGTAGGAGTCGGAGGACTCGCACAGCCGCAGTCGGGCCCAGTCCTGCTTGCTCGGATCGGCCGCGGCCGATCCGGCGGACAGGACCGCGAACACGGCCAGCAGTGCCGCGGTGACCAGCGGCGATCGGGTGATCACGGACCGACGGTAGGTCCGCCGCGGTGCAGTCACAACTTGGTGACCCGCATGGCTGACGGCCCATGATCACCGATACCGTTCGGCACCACCCGACGACGACGCCGGAAGGCAGCGATGACTGAGGCCACGACTGGGGCTGCCGGCGCGCCGGCGATCAAGCGGCTGCGTTTCGGCTGGTACAGCTACGGCTGGGCGGCCCAGGTGTTCGAGACGACGGTGCTCGCGGTGTTCATGAGCCGCTACCTGCCGTCGGTGGCCGAGCACGCGGTGGGCGAGAACGGCCGGCTGCACGTGCTGGGCATCCCGATCGCGCCGGCGTCGCTGTTCACCTACACGGTGTCGCTGGGCTCGGTGCTGCTGATCGTGCTGATGCCGATCGTCGGGGCCTTCGCCGACCGGACCGGCCGCAAGCGGCAGCTGCTGTTCGGTTTCGCCTACATCGGCGCGATCGCCTGCGTGGCGATGGTGTTCGTCGGGCTCACGGACTGGGTCCTGGGCTCGGTGCTGTTCATGGTGGCGTTTCTGACCTACAAGTGCGCGCGGGTGGTCTACAACTCGCTGCTGCCGGACCTGGCCGGGCCCGACGAGCGGGACGCGGTGTCCTCGGTCGGCTGGGCCGTGGGCTATCTGGGCGGCGGCTCGCTGCTGGCGCTCAACCTCGTCGCGTCGTTCCTGATCACCGACAAGTCCGAGCTGGCACGGCTGTCGCTGTGCAGCGCGGGTGTGTGGTGGGCGGCGTTCATGATCGTGCCGGCGGTGGTGCTGCGGAAGATGCCGATGTCGGCGGACAAGCACGCGCCGGCGGCCGGCTCGGCGATCACCGCGGGCTTCAAGGAGCTCGGCGACACGCTGCGGCATCTGCGGCTGTACCCGTGGACGCTGCTGTTCCTGCTGGCCTACCTCGTCTACTACGACGGCATCGCGACCACCACGACGCTGGCCGCCGACTACGGGCAGAACGAGCTCAAGCTGGACGACAACATCCTGCTCTCGGCCATCCTGCTGGTGCAGTTCGCCTCGTTCGGCGGGGCGCTGCTGCTGGGCAGGCTGGCGCAGCGGTGGGGCGCCAAGCGGGTGGTGGCCTGGTCGCTGGTGGTGTGGTCGGTGCTGATCACGCTGGCGTACTTCCTGCAGCCGCACCAGCCGGTGCAGTTCTACCTGCTGGCCATCGGGATCTCGCTGGTGCTGGGCGGCAGCCAGGCGCTGTCGCGGTCGATGTTCGCCAGCATGATCCCGACCGGCAAGGAGGCGGAGTACTTCAGCCTGTTCGAGATCTCCAGCTCGGGGACCTCGGCGCTGGGCCCGCTGCTGTTCGGGCTGGTGCTGCAGAACACCGGCAGCTACCGGTCGGCGATCTTCTCGCTGATCGCGTTCTTCGTCATCGGGTTGGTGCTGTTGCTGCTGGTCAACGTGCGCAAGGCGATCGCCGCGGCGGGCAACGACGTGCCGGGCACCCTGGAACAGAGCCGGTGATCACACGTTTCCATCAAAATCAACAGCTGGTTGTGTGATCTAGGCGACAGTTCTAGTGTGGGGACAGTTCTGTCCCGCACTACCTCCCACCACGAGGGAAGTGACCCCGCATGTCGCGGGCACCCGACGGCGCGAGTCCCCGCGCGCTGTTCGACCGTCGCACCGCCCCCATCGACGACCTGGCCGGGCACGCCGAGGAAGTTGCCCGCGCTTGTCACGCCATGGCCGTGCGCTTCCACCGCGGCGGCAAGCTCGTGGTCTTCGGCAACGGCGGCTGCTCCACCGACGCCCAGCACGTCGCCGTGGAGTTCGTGCACCCGGTGATCGTCGGCAAGCGGGCCCTGCCGGCGGTCTCGCTGACCTCGGACGTGGCGACACTGACCGCGGTCGGCCTGGACGAGGCGTTCGCCCATCAGATCCGGTTCCTGGCCGAGCCCGCCGATATCGCGCTCGCGCTGTCGGTCGACGGCAACTGCCCCAACATCCTGCGTGGCCTGGAGCAGGCCCGCGCCGTGGGCATGCTGACCGTGGCGCTGGTCGGCGGGAACGGCGGCCGGATCGTGGCCGAGCGGGCCGCCGAGCACATGCTGGTGGCCCGCTCGGACGACCCGCGGGTGATCAAGGAGGTGCACGTCACCGCGTACCACGTGCTGTGGGAGCTGGTGCACGTGTTCTTCGAGCAGCCAGGAGTGCTGGAGCCGGCGATGTTGCGATGACCACCGGATCGGGTGACTTACCTCGGTGCACTGATAACAGCTGCATCACCTGTGGCGACACCGCGGTCGAGGTGACCGTGGTCGAGCTGCTGGCCGACGACCTGGCCGTCGTGGAGACGGGTTCGGGGCGGGAAGAGGTCAGCGTCGCCCTGGTGGACGCCCACATCGGCGCGACCGTGCTGGTGCACGCCGGCGAGGCGATCGCCGTCATCGAGGAAGGGTCCTGATGACCGACGTCGAGGCGCTCTACCCGTTCCTGTACGCCGACAAGGTCGACCTGGAGGCGGTGCTGGCCCAGGTCAGCGCGTCCACGGTGGCCAAGGCGCGGGAGATCACCGAGCTGCGGGCCCGGGTGCTGGCCGCCGACGGCGACCGGATGGCCCGGTGCGCGGCGGAGATGGCCGAGCGGTTCGCGGCCGGCGGGCGGCTGCTGTCGTTCGGCAACGGCGGCTCCTCCACCGACGCCCAGGAGGTCGCCGCCCTGTTTCTGTCCCCCGGCGGCGGGCTGCGGCCGCTGCCGGCGCTGTGCCTGACCAACGACATCGCCGTGGTGACGGCGCTGTCCAACGACATCGGCTTCGACGTGGTGTTCGCCCGGCAGCTCGCGGCGCTGTCGCGGCCGGGCGACATCGCGGTGGGGCTGTCGACCAGCGGCAACTCGGCCAATCTGCTGGCCGCCTTCGACGAGGCGGGCCGGCGCGGGCTGCTCACGGTCGGCATCGCCGGCTACGACGGCGGGCGGATGGCCGAGCTGGACACCATCGACCACCTGTTCACCGTGCCGTCGGCCTCCGTGCACCGCGTGCAGGAGGCCCAGACCACCATCTACCACGCGCTGTGGGAACTCGTTCTCGACCGGCTCAGGGGTGATGACCAGTGAGCACCACCGAAGAACAGCCCATCCATATCCTGTGGATCAACGCCGGTCTGAGCTGCGACGGGGACTCCGTCGCGCTGACCGCGGCGACGCAGCCCAGCATCGAGGAGATCGTGCTCGGCGCCCTACCGGGGCTGCCCAAGATCGCCGTGCACTGGCCGCTGATCGACTTCGAGTGCGGCCCGGAGCAGGGCGCCGACAACTTCATCGACTGGTTCCACAAGGCCGACGCGGGCGAGCTGGAGCCGTTCGTGCTCGTGGTGGAGGGGTCGATCCCCAACGAGTCGATCAAGTCGGAGGGCTACTGGTGCGGGTTCGGCAACGACCCGGCCACCGGCCAGCCGATCACCACCAGCGAGTGGCTGGACCGCTTGGCGCCCAAGGCGTTGGCCGTGCTGGCCGTGGGCACGTGCGCGGCCTACGGCGGGATCCACGCGATGGCCGGCAACCCGACCGGAGCCATGGGCGTGCCCGACTACCTGGGCTGGGACTGGACGTCCAAGGCCGGCATCCCGATCGTGTGCGTGCCGGGCTGCCCGATCCACCCGGACAACCTGTCCGAGACGATCCTGTACCTGCTGTACCTGGCCGCGGGACAGGCGCCGATGATCCCGCTGGACGAGCAGCTGCGCCCGCAGTGGCTGTTCGGCGCGACCGTGCACGAGGGCTGCGACCGGGCTGGCTACTACGAGCAGGGCCAGTTCGCCGACGAGTACGGCTCCCCCCAGTGCCTGGTCAAGATCGGGTGCTGGGGCCCGGTGGTCAAGTGCAACGTGCCCAAGCGCGGCTGGATCAACGGCATCGGCGGCTGCCCCAACGTGGGCGGCATCTGCATCGGCTGCACCATGCCAGGCTTCCCCGACCAGTTCATGCCGTTCATGGACGAGCCGCCCGGCGCGCGGGTGTCGGCCGCGGCCAGCGGCGCGTACGGGTCGGTGATCCGGCGGCTGCGCGGCATCACGCTGCGCAAGGCCAACCGCGAGCCCAAGTGGCGCACGAAGGGCAAGGAGCTCCACACCGGCTACACCAAGTCCTGGTCGTAGGGAGGCCCCGGCGATGACCACCTCGAAGAACGACCTCGTCGAGATGTCGTGGGACCCGATCACCCGGATCGTGGGCAGCCTGGGCATCTACACGAAGATCGATTGGCCGGCCAAGCGCGTCGTGGAGTGCCACTCCACCTCGTCGGTGTTCCGCGGCTACAGCATCTTCATGAAGGGCAAGGACCCGCGCGACGCGCACTTCATCACCAGCCGCATCTGCGGGATCTGCGGCGACAACCACGCCACCTGCTCGGTCTACACCCAGAACATGGCCTACGGCGTGCGGCCGCCGCACCTGGGCGAGTGGATCATCAACCTGGGCGAGGCCGCCGAGTACATGTTCGACCACAACATCTTCCAGGAGAACCTGGTCGGCGTGGACTACTGCGAGCGCATGGTCCGCGAGACCAATCCGGGCGTGCTGGAGCTGGCCAACCGCACCGAGTGCCCGCACGCCGCCGAGCACGGCTACCGCACCATCGGCGACATCATGCGCTCGCTCAACCCGCTGGAGGGCGAGTTCTACCGCGAGGCGTTACAGGTGTCCCGGTCCACGCGGGAGATGTTCTGCCTGATGGAAGGCCGGCACGTGCACCCGTCCACGCTGTACCCGGGCGGGGTCGGCACCGTGGCCACGGTGCAGCTGTTCACCGACTACCTGACCCGGCTGATGCGGTACGTGGAGTTCATGAAGCGGGTCGTGCCGATGCACGACGACCTGTTCGACTTCTTCTACGAGGCGCTGCCCGGCTACGAGGAGGTCGGCCGCCGCCGGGTCCTGCTGGGCTGCTGGGGGTCGCTCAACGACCCGAACTACTGCGACTTCAGCTACCGGAACATGGCCGACTGGGGCCGCAAGATGTTCGTCACGCCCGGAATCGTGGTCGACGGCAAGCTGGTCACGACCAGCCTGGTCGACATCAACCTGGGCATCCGGATCCTGCTCGGCTCCTCGTTCTACGAGGACTGGGAAGACCAGGAGATGTTCGTGACGGCCGATCCGCTGGGCAACCCGGTGGACCGCCGGCACCCGTGGAACCAGCACACCATCCCCCGCCCGGCCAAGCGGGACTTCGACAACAAGTACTCGTGGACGATGTCGCCGCGCTGGTTCGACGGCAAGGACCACCTGGCGCTGGACACCGGCGGCGGCCCGATCGCCCGGCTGTGGGTCACGGCGCTGGCCGACATGGTGCACACCCCGTACGTCAACGCGACCGGGCACTCGGTGCGCATCGACCTGCCGCGCACCGCAACGAAGCCGGCGGCCAGCTTCGAGTGGAAGATTCCACAGTGGAGCAACGCCCTGGAGCGCAACCGGGCCCGCACCTACTTCCAGGCCTACGCCGCCGGCATGGCGCTGCACTTCGTGGAGCAGGCGCTGGGTGAGATCCGAGGTGGCAACACCAAGACATGGGAGAAGTTCACCGTGCCGGACGAGGCGATCTCCTGCGGCTTCACCGAGGCGGTGCGGGGCGTGCTGTCGCACCACATGGTCATCCGCGGCGGCAAGATCGCCAACTACCACCCGTACCCGCCCACACCGTGGAACGGCAGCGTGCGGGACTCCTTCGGCACGGCCGGCCCGTACGAGGACGCCGTGCAGAACACGCCGATCTTCGAGGAGAACACCCAGGAGAACTTCAAGGGCATCGACATCATGCGGGCGGTGCGCAGCTTCGACCCATGCCTGCCGTGCGGGGTCCACATGAACCTGTCCACCGGCAAGGTGATCGAGAAGCTGCACACCCCGCACGCCTTCGGCTCCGCCCTCGGGGAGTGACGGGTGGCTTCCGCCGGTGAGGTGGGCGACCGCGTCGAGCGGCTGCTGGCCGAGTTCGAGGCGCTCGCCGACCCGACGCTCGCCGCCCGCGCGGAGGAGCTGGTCCGCACAGTCGTCGAGTTCTACGGCACGGCGCTGGAGCGGATCGTGGAGCTGACGCCGGAGCCGGCGTTGGAGCGCCTGGCCGCCGACCAGATCGTCGCCGGGGTGCTGGTGGTGCACGACCTGCACCCGCACAGCCTGGAGCAGCGGGTGCAGCGCGCCCTGGACGGGGTGCGGCCCTACCTGGGGTCGCACTCGGGCGACGTGAGCTTCGTGGAGATCACCGACGAGGGCGTGTTGCGGCTGGCCCTGGGCGGCAGCTGCGACGGCTGCCCGTCCTCGACGGTGACCGTGAAGCTGGCGATCGAGCAGGCCATCGAGCACGCGGCCCCGGAGATCGTGCGCATCGACGTCGAAGGCGTGGTGCCGTTGGAGACCGGGCCCGGCGGACGGCCGCTGCTGCCTCTGGTCACGGCGGAGAAGGCGTCGTGGGTGGAGCTGGGCGAGGCCGACATGGTCGCGCCCGGGGCCGTCTCCTCGGCGCGGGTGCGGGATGCGGCGACGGTGGTGTGCAACGCCGGCGGGACCCTGTACGCGTACCGGGACCGGTGCGCGGCGTGTCAAGAGGCGTTGTCCGGTGGGCACTTCGACGGCCGGCTGTTGTCGTGTCCGTCATGCGGAGCGAGCTACGACGTGGTGGCGGCGGGCCGGGCGGTCAACGGGAACGGGCACCTGGACCCGCTGCCGCTGCTGGCCTCGGACGACGGCACGATCCGGGTCGCGGTCTCGACATGACTTCCGGCCTACGACGCTTCGCGCGGCGCCCTCCGGTGGATCCGGAGGAGCGCTGCGAGATGTGCGCGCGCCCCATCGAGCATGAGCACTCGCACGTGGTCAACGTGGAGTCGCGGGCCATCCTGTGCGCGTGCCGGCCGTGCTATCTGCTGTTCACGCACGCCAGCGCCGGCAAGCACCGCGCCGTCCCCGAGCGGTACGTGCACATGCCGGACCTGGTCGGCGGCCGGGCGTGGTGGGAGACGGCGGGCATCCCGGTGCGGATGGCGTTCGTGTTCACCAACTCCGAGCTGGGCGCACCGGCGGCGTTCTACCCGAGCCCGGCCGGCGCGACGGAATCCCTGCTGGCCCTGGACTCCTGGACCCAGCTCATGGCGGACAACCCGGTGCTGGCCGATCTGGCGCCGGACGTGGAGGCGCTGCTGATCAACGTGGAGGGCGAGACGTTCGAGGGGTTCCTGGTGCCGATCGACGCCTGCTACCGGCTGGTCGGGCTGGTGCGGCTGAACTGGAAGGGCTTCGACGGCGGCACCGAGGCGTGGCGGGAGATCGACGGGTTCTTCGCCGAGCTGCGGGGGCGAGGCCGTGGCTGAGCTCGCGTTCGAGTGCCTGGACGTGCACCCGCTGCGCTACGGCGTGGGCCCGGCGCTGGTGTTCCGGCTGCACATCGCCGAGGTCAACGCGGCCGACGTGCACGCCATCGCGCTGCGGGTGCAGATCCGCATCGAGCCCCAGCTGCGGCACTACGCCGAGCACGAGGCGGAGCTGCTGACCTCCCTGTTCGGGGACCGGTCGCGGTGGGGCGAGACGCTCAAGCCGATGCAGTTCACCACCGCCTCCGTGATGGTCCCCAGCTTCACCGGTGCTGCCGAGGTGGACCTGGAGGTGCCGTGCACGTACGACCTGGAGGTGGCGGCCGGCAAGTACTTCCACGCCCTGGACGACGGCGTCGTGCCCCTGGTGCTGCTGTTCTCCGGGACCGTGTTCGCCAAGGGAGACAAGGGTTTCTGGGTGCACCCGATCCCCTGGCATCAGCAGGCGTCGTACCGGATGCCGGTGACAGTGTGGCGGGAGCTGATGGACGCCTATTTCCCGCACGGGGCGTGGATCCGGCTCGACCGCGACACCGTGGACGCGATGCTGCGGTACAAGGCGGCCAATGCCATCCCCACCTGGGACGACGCGATCCGGGCCCTGTTGAAGGAGGCGTCGCCGTGAGCCTGGAGCAGGCGCGGGCGGTCGCGGATGCCGTCCTGTACGAGGGGTATCTGCTGTACCCGTACCGGGCGTCGGCGGTGAAGAACCAGCTGCGCTGGCAGTTCGGGGTGCTCATGCCGGCTTCCTACGCGGACGAGCCGTCGAACTGCGTCACGCAGCTGCTGGTGGAGCCGTCGCTGCACAGCTCCCTGCACCTGCGGCTGCGGTTCCTCCAGGTCCAGGCCCGAAGCGTGCTCGTCGACGGCGTGGAGGTGCCGTCGACGATGGTCGGCGACACGGAGTGGACCAGCTGGGACGAGGCCGTGGAGCAGGAGGTCGACGCCGTGCTGCGGTTCGCCGACCTGCTGGCCGGGGACAACACCGTGCCGTTCACGGTCGACGGCGGTTCGCTGGAGGAGCAGCCCTCGCCGCAGGTTCGGGTGGTGCGGTGCCGGTGGCCGCTGTCCGGGGAGCTGCGGGTGCGGGCCGACGCGCTGCCGGGACCGTATGGGGCGTCACGGCTTTCCATCACCGTGGCGAATGTCTCCGGCGCGGAGTCCTGCGGCCGTGACGAGGCGCTGCGGCACGCGATGATCGCCGCGCACACGGTGATGTCGGTGTCCCCCGGGCGTTTCGTGTCGATGGTGGACCCGCCGGAGTGGGCCAAGCGCGCCGTCGAGGAGTGCCGCTGCGAGCGGACGTGGCCGGTGCTGGTCGGCGACGCCGGCACGGTGCTGTCCTCGCCGATCATCCTCTACGACTACCCGTCGATCGCGCAGGAGAGCGCCGGGGAGCTGTTCGACGGGCTGGAGATCGACGAGATCCTCACCCTGCGCACGATGGCGTTGACCGACGAGGAGAAGCGCGAGGCCCGTGCCACCGACCCCCGAGCCGCCCGCATCGTCGACCGGGTGGACTCGATGCCGCCGGAGTTGCTGGATCGCCTGCACGGCACCATCCGCTACCTGCGCTCGGTGACCGGCGAGCAGCCGTGGTGGGACCCGGGCGCCGACACGACCGTGGATCCCGACACCGACAGTGTGATCGTCGACGGTGTGCGGGTGGCTCGGGGCTCTCGGGTGCGGCTGCGTCCTGGGCAGCGCCGGGCCGACGCCCAGGACATGTTCCTGCAGGGGCGGGAGGCCACCGTGCAGGCCGTGCTGCACGACGTGGACGGCGAGCTGCACGTGGCCGTGACGATCGACGGCGACCTCGACCCCGACTACGGGCGGTTCCGGTACTTCTCGGCCGAGGAGGTGCAGCCCCTGTGAGTGAGCTTGCGAGCGAACCATTCAACGCTGCGAGCCGGCTCAGCGAGCCGCCGAGCGTCAGCGAGGTGGCACGGTGAGTGAGCTTGCGAGCGAACCGTCCAACACAGCGAGTGTGTTGATCGCGGGCGTGGGCAACATCTTCCTCGGGGACGACGGCTTCGGCGTCGAGGTGGCGCGCCGACTGTCCACTGTGGAGCTACCGGCCGGGGTGGAGGTCCGCGACTACGGCGTGTCCGGCATGCACCTGGCGTTCGACCTGGTCGACGGCTACGACACCACCATCCTCGTCGACGCCACCTCCCGCGGCGACGCCCCCGGCACGGTGTACGTGGTGGAGCTGGATCCCGTGACCGAGCCCGCCCCCTCGGTCGACGCCCATGGCATGCAGCCAGACCTGGTGATGGGGCTGCTGGCGATGCTCGGCGGCCATTGCCCGCGGGTGCTGCTGGTGGGCTGCGAGCCGGCCAGCGTGACCGACCACATCGGACTGTCCCCGCTGGTCGCGGCGGCCGTGGACGCGGCCGTGCGGACGGTGCTCGAACTCGTGGAGGTGTGTGATGTGCCTGGGCATTCCCGGTGAGGTCATCGAGATCCTCGCCGACCGGCCCGACCTGGCCAAGGTGGACGTCTCCGGCGTGAAGCGGGCCATCAACATCGGCCTGCTGGAGGGCGAGGACCTCGCCCCGGGCGACTGGGTGCTCATCCACGTCGGCTTCGCGCTGTCCAAGATCGACGAGGCCGAGGCGCGGGCGGCGATGGAGTTCTTGGAGTCCATCGGCAAGGCCTACGAGGACGAGATGGCCGCGCTGGCCGCCTCCCGGATCGAGGAGTGAGCCGTGCGTTTCGTCGACGAGTTCCGCGACGCCGACAAGGCGAGGGCGCTGGCGTCGAAGATCGCCGGGCTGTGTGAGCCGGGGCGGCGCTACAAGTTCATGGAGGTCTGCGGCGGCCACACCCACACCATCTACAAGCACGGGCTGGAGGACTACCTGCCCGAGCAGGTGCAGCTCGTGCACGGGCCGGGCTGCCCGGTGTGCGTGATCCCGATGGGCCGGGTCGACGACGCCATCCACATCGCCCGGCAGCCGGACGTGCTGATGACCTCGTTCGGGGACATGATGCGGGTGCCCGGCAGCGGCGGAAACTTCTTCGACTCCAACGCCGAGGGCACCAACATCCGCATGGTGTACTCGCCGCTGGACTCGTTGAAGCTGGCCCGGCAGAACCCGGACCGGCAGGTGGTGTTCATGGCAATCGGGTTCGAGACCACCGCCCCGTCCACCGCCATGACCCTGCTGCGGGCGGCCGGCGAGGGGTTGGACAACTTCTCGGTGTTCTGCAACCACGTGACGATCATTCCGGCCATCAAGGCCATCCTGGACTCCCCCGACCTGCGGCTGGACGGCTTCATCGGGCCCGGCCACGTGTCCACGGTGATCGGCTGCCGCCCGTACGAGTTCATCGCCGCCTCGTACGGGAAACCGGTGGTGGTGGCCGGGTTCGAGCCGCTGGACATCCTCCAGTCGATCTACATGTTGATGGTGCAGCTGCACGAGGGCCGCTCCGAGGTGGAGAACCAGTACTCGCGGGTCGTGCCGTGGGCGGGCAATCCGGTGGCGCTGCGGGTGATCAACCAGACCATGCAGCTGCGGCCCTACTTCGAATGGCGGGGCCTGGGCTTCATCTCCCACTCGGCGCTGCGTGTCCGGGACGAGTACGCCGCCTTCGACGCCGAGGCGCGCTTCGAGGTGCCGGGGCTGCGGGTCGCCGACCCCAAGGCCTGCCAGTGCGGCGAAGTGCTCAAGGGCGTCCTGAAGCCGTGGGAGTGCAAGGTGTTCGGCACCGCCTGCACGCCGGAGACGCCCATCGGCACGTGCATGGTCTCTCCCGAGGGCGCCTGCGCCGCCTACTACAACTTCGGCCGGTTCAGCCGCAAGCGGGTGCAGGAGGTGAGCATCGGATGATCGACCGCGAACGGCAGGTGCTGGACCGGATCGAGCGGCAGCGGCGGCGGCCGGCCAAGGTGCGGGAGGAGCGGATCACCCTGTCGCACGGCTCCGGCGGCAAGGCCACCCACACGCTGATCGAGGCCGTGTTCCTGAACGCCTTCAGCAACCCGCTGCTGGCGCCGCTGGAGGACGCAGCCCGGCTCCAGGTCGGAGATGCTCGGTTGGCGTTGACCACGGATTCGTACGTGGTGTCGCCGCTGTTCTTCCCGGGCGGGGACATCGGGGACCTCGCGGTGAACGGGACCGTGAACGACCTGGCCGTGTCCGGTGCTACGCCGCTGTACCTGACCTGCGGCTTCATTCTGGAGGAGGGCTTTCCGATCGCCGACCTGACCCGGATCGTGGCCTCGATGCGGGCGGCGGCGGACCGGGCCGGCGTCATGATCGTCACCGGCGACACCAAAGTCGTGCAGCGGGGCAAGGCCGACGGCTGCTATATCAACACGGCCGGCGTCGGAATCATCGAAGGCTCCGGTTCGCTAGGTGTTTCCGCAGTTCAGCCCGGAGATGCGATCTTGGTTTCCGGGCCGATCGGCGAGCACGGGGTGACGATCATGCTGGCCCGCGGCGAGCTGGACATCGAGGCCGACCTGGTGTCCGACACGGCCCCGTTGAACGGCCTGGTCGCCGAGCTGCTGGCGTCCTGTAGCGGCGTGCACGCGATGCGGGACGCCACTCGGGGCGGGGTGGCGACGATCCTCAATGAGATCGCCACCGACGCGCAGGTGTCGGTGATCGTCGACGAGAACGCCATTCCGGTGCGGGCCGAGGTGCGGGGGGCCAGCGAGCTGTTGGGCATCGATCCCCTGTACGTGGCCTGCGAGGGGCGTCTCGTCGCTGCCGTCGCCGCTGATCAGGCTTCGACGGCGTTGGCGGCCATGCGGGCGCATCCGTTGGGGGCGCAGTCGGCCGTGATCGGGCGGGTCGAGGCCGATCAGCCGGGCATGGTGCTGCTCAACACCGCGTTCGGCGGGACTCGGATCGTGGACATGCTGGTCGGCGATCCTCTGCCGCGGATCTGTTGACCCATGCATGAGCTGTCGCTGACCGAGGGCATCGTCTCGACGATCACTGCCCGGCTGGGTGATCGCCGGGTGGTGATGGTGCGGTTGGAGATCGGGAAGCTGGCCGGGGTCGTGGTGGATTCGGTGCGGTTCTGCTTCGACGTCGTGGTGGCCGGGACGTCGGTCGAGGGCGCCCGGCTGGAGATCGTGGAGCCGGGCGGCCGGGCGCTGTGCCGTGACTGCGGCGCGGAGTTCCTCACCGACGACCCGATCCTGTTGTGCCCGTGCGGGTCCAGCGACGTCGAGGTGCTGGCCGGCATGGAGCTGTTGATCAAGGCCGTGGAGGTGGAGCCCGATGTGCGCGACGTGCGGGTGTGACGATCACAGCCACGAGCAGGGTGGCGGGGTCGTGATCGACCTGGAGGAGCGGCTGCTGGCCCGCAACGACCACCTGGCCGGCCACATCCGGGACTGGCTGGCGTCGATCGGCGTGCGGTCCTACAACCTGATGAGCTCGCCCGGCTCCGGCAAGACCACTCTGCTCGAACGCACCGTCCGTGAGCTCGGGCTGCCGTGCTCGGTCATCGAGGGCGATCAGGAGACCACCTTCGACGCCGACCGCATCCAGGCCACCGGCGTGGCCGCCGTGCAGGTCAACACCGGCGCCGGCTGCCACCTCGACGCCGTCATGGTCCGCAAGGCCCTCGCCTCGCTCGACCCCGCTCCCGGTTCGGTGGTGTTCGTGGAGAACGTCGGCAACCTCGTCTGCCCCGCCCTGTTCGACCTCGGCGAGACCGGCCGGGTGGTGATCCTGTCCGTCACCGAGGGCGAGGACAAGCCTTTGAAGTACCCGCACCTGGTGCGGACCGGCGACGTCGTCCTGCTCAACAAGGTGGATCTGCTGCCGTACCTCGACTTCTCCCAGGACCGCTTCCTGCGGGCCCTGCGCCAGGTCAACCCGCATGCCCCGCTGCTGCCCGTCTCCGCCCGCACCGGCGAGGGGCTGGCCGACTGGTACGCCTGGCTGTCGCGCTGAAAACCGCGTGCTTCCGGTCCGGTCTTGATGTTGCATGCCCTGCATGGGCCCTTTGGACTTGTTGCGCCAGGCTGTGGCGTCGACCCGCGCTGTCACCGCCGACCGTCCCGCCACCGGCTTGTCCCACGACGACGCCGACGACGACGCCGGCACCATCGCCACCGACAGCGCCCGCAACTTCGACCCTTTCCTCTTGCTGCGGGCCTTCCACTCCTGCGGCGCCAGCGTGGCCGTCATCGGCCAGGTCGCCGGCATCCTGCACGGCTCCCGTGAACTCACCGGCGACCTCGACCTGCTCTGGTCCGGCTCCCCCGCCGAAGCTCCCGCCCTCGTCGAGGCCTTCTCCTCCGTGGGCGCTTGTCTGGTCGACGACGACCTCCGCCCCGTGCCCCTGGCCCTACCGGCCTTCTCGCTGCCCAAGGTCCAGTTCGAGTCCGCCCAGGCCAGCGGCGACCTCTGCACCCCCTCGCTGCCGTGGGGCTCCCTGCCCGTCGGCGACTTCCTCTCCCGGGCCCTCACCGTGTCCGATGTGGACGGTCTCGCCGTGCACTACCTGCGCCGCGAGGACCTCATCGCCATGCGCTGCGCCGTCGGCCGCCCCAAGGACCTCCGCCGCGCCGCCGAACTCGAACGACTGTGACCGTCGCCGTCGACCAGTGGCTGGCGGTCCGCCGACGACTCAACCAGTTCCGTGGACAGCTCTCCCGTGAGGCCGCGCGCCGCTACCCGCCGTCGTCGCTGACGCCGCTGTTGACCCTGTCGGCGCCGTCCGAGCCGGTGCCGGTAGATGATCTCCGGCTGTCGTGGGCTTCGTCGCCGGCGGTTTCCGTGCCGGCGCCAAACTTCCTGCCTGCCGGCTTTTCCTCCTACAGCACGGCGATCGGCGGGATCGACCGGCCCGCGCTGTTCGAGAACCGGCCCTGCTACCGGCTGCTGGGCATCTCCGGCCGGCACCTGACGTTCGGTCCCGGCCTGTACTTCGACAAGCTGGACACCGCCGAGGCGCTGGCTCACGAGTTCTGCGCCGGCGGCTCGGCGTTCCGGGACCGGCTCGGTGATCCGTTCGACCTCGCCGGTCGGTCGGTGATCCCCGACGTGCAGACCCTGTTGGTCAGCCGGGACGGCCGGTTCCTGGTGCAGTGGCGGGATCCGGCCAAGGTGGCGACCAACGGCGGCGTCCACGGCCTGGTGCCGACCGGGGAGTTCCAGCCATCGGGCCAGAACACGGTCGGCGACCTGGACCTGCGGCGGCTGGTCGCTCGTGAGTACGCGGAGGAGGTGCTCGGCGGGCCGGAGCTGGTCGATCCGCCGGCCTCGTGCTACGAGCCGTTCCGGGACGTGCCGCTGTCCTACCTGGGCATCGGCATGGATCCGCTGACGCTGGCCGCGAGCATCCTGACCATGGCGGTGGTCGACTCCCTTGACGACGCCGTGGACGTCAACGCCGAGGGGCGGGTCGTCCGTTCCGGGCTGCCTTTCACTCCCGAGGCGGTCGGCCGGTTCCTTCGGGAGGAGTCGGTCGCTCCCACGGCCGAAGCCACTCTCCGCCTGGGCGTGCGCCTATCCCAGTAGCTGAGCCGCTGGTCAGTCGAGTACGGCCGCTACCAGGCCGGCCAGCAGCAACACCGCCGCGGCGATGCCGGCCAGGATGAACAGGGCTTGGCCGTCGCCGTGGTCACCGTCCGCGGAGACGATGGAGGTCTCGACGGGGTCGTAGCGGACGGCGACGCGACTGCCCACCGGCCGGGGGTTGTCCGACTGTCCTTCGACGAGGGCCGGCGGGCCGGCGCCGCGGCAGGCCAGGCCGTACACGAACTCGTTGGTCGCGTCGCCAAGGCTCCTGAGTTCGAAGGAGGTGATCCGGCAGTCGGCGTCCCGGCCCCGCTCGTACAGCACGCGGTCGCGGACCCCGAACACGGCGCACCCCACCATGGCCAAGGTCGCGACGAGCATCAGCATCCCCGCCGGCCACCCGAAAAAGAACCCCTGCTGCACGAGGACGAACCCCACGATCGCCGCGAGGGCGACGACCACGCACCCGACGAACAGCGCGCTGCGGGCCTGGCCGTGATACGCCATCACCGTCCCGGCCACGACGGCGCCGATCAGGACGAGCTGGGGCGCGAGCCCGAGCAGGATCCGCAGGGGCAGGCTCACCACACCACCCCGGTGACCGGGACGGCGACGAGGGCGATCGGCAAGGTCGGCTCTCCCGACCGGTCATCCGGCCTGGGGCGGCGGCGCCGGCTCGTCGTCGATGATCGGAATCTCCTGGGTGTCCTCGACGGTGTTGCGGTACCAGTCGCTGCGCTTGTCGTCAGTCCTGGCCACTGGTGACTCCTCGGTGCAGTTCGGGGTGTGCCACGACGGCCACCGTCACATCATCACGGCTGCCGGCCTCCCGGGCGGCCATGATCAACCGATCGGCGCAACCCTGCGGCCCGTCGGCGTCGGCGATCACCGCGGCGAGGGCCTCCGCGCTCAGCCGCGCCGGGGCGGCCAGCCCGTCCGACGCCAGGATCAGCCATTCGCCGGTGACCTCCACGCCCTCCACACCGTGCACCGCGACCCTGGACAGGCTCTTGGTCAGCACGTTGTCCTTGGCCCGGGCCTCGTCCTCCGACCCGCCCTGCTGCCGCAGGCGTTCCCCCAGGGTGTGCGGGATGGTGGCCCGCCGCACCACGCCGTCCCGCACCGTCCACGCGGTCGAGTCCCCCACCCACGCCACGCGCCACTTCAGATCGGTGTGCGGCGACGCCACCACGATCGCCCCGGTGGGTTTCGGCATCTCCACCGAGGGGTCCTCGCACAACCCGGCCGCCGCCAGCACACCCCACACCGGCGTCCGCCGAGCCGCGGCCCGCGCCGCCACCGCAGCGGCCAGCGGGGCCAGCTCCGCCGCCTGCGGACTCCGTCCGGCCCCGTCGGCCAACCCACGGTCAGCCGCCCGTGGAGCAGCTCGGCCGACCCGCGTCCGTTCCGCTCCCGGTCCGGGCCCGTTTCCGTCGCCCAGCCCCCCCCCGGCGGGTCCGAAGAAATCATCGCGCAACAGTAGCGGCGAG
>NZ_KK037166.1:17312-48278 GCF_000568255.1 Kutzneria sp. 744 | reverse complement strand
TCGAGAGACCGATTCGCCGTGGGGCGACTAGGGGGCTCGGTGATCGACACGCTGGTCCGCAGCGGAGCCACGGGCGGGCGGTCGAGCAGTGCCTGGCCAGGCCACTGGGGAAACCATGGACCTGGTCGTCGAGGACCACGGCGACATGATCCGGAAACCGGGCTGGGAACAGGTCTCGAGTGCCCTGCTGGCCGTCGGCGGTCCGGAGGCGCTGTTCCGGGCCCTGTTCGCGGTGATCGACGATCCGCTGGCGGCGACGAGGAACAACGCGACCGGCGAGTTGCCGCAGATCGCCTACAGCATCCGCCATCGCGGCTCGCCCTCCATGACATCCACGGTCAAGATCACCGAGCCGGCGCTCGACATGCTGCTCACCCGTCTCGGCCAGCTGCTGCGCGGCCCCGACAAGCGGGCCCGGGACGACGCGCACAACGCGTTGCGGAAGCTCGACAGCGGTCGTGCGAACGAGATCCTGCGGCAGTTCGGCGGCTAGGAGTGTGCGGAATGACGAGTTGCCGGGCTAGCTGTTCAGCGCCGTGAACAGGCCGAGCAGCAGGAGCACGCCGAGCCCGGCCGCGGCGATCTTGAGGGCGGTGTAGCCGTCGGAGGCCTCGCTCGAACGCACCGGCACGGCACTGCCGACGGGGTCGTAGCGGACGACCACACGCCCGCCCTTCTCGACGTCGGCGTAGCGGCTGGTGTTGGTGATCAGGGTCGGCCGGCCGCCGTCGCAGTCCAGCGCGTACTCGACCCAGGCGGAGTCGTCGCCGTACTTGTCGGTGATGGCGGTGACGCGGCAGGCCACGTCATGGCCCCGCTCGTGCAGCAGCCACTGGTTTGCCCCGATCAGGCCGGCGATCACCAGCACGGCGGCGGCCAGGCCGGCGACGAGGGAGCCGATCCCTTCGGTGTCGCCGTCCATCATGAACAGCCAGAACTGGAAGCAGAGGAAACCGCCGACCAGGACGCAGCCGATGCCCAGGATCACGTTCCACGACTCACCGGGGCCGGAGAACACGACCCAGGCGGCGGCCAGGGTGGTGGCGGCGAAGGCGAGCGGAATGCCCAGCCCCTTCAGCGCCGCGAGGAGGAAGTCCATCGGCTCACCTGCCTCCCGGGTTCACTCGACCACCGAGCAGGATCCGCGGCGGGCGGCTGGTCACTCGATCATGGTGGCATTCGGGGCGCCGGTAACGGGCCCAGGTGACCGCAATCGGCCACGGGCAGCGAAGAAGTGACGGTCACCGGCATGCGCTGATGGCGGCCTGGCCGAGGCTGATGCCGCCGTCGTTGGTGGGCACGCGCCGATGGGTGAGAACTCGGAAGCCGTTGTCGGCCAACAACTTCACCGTCCGAGTCAGGAGCAGGACGTTCTGGAAGACGCCGCCGGAGAGGGCGACGGTGGTCAGGCGGCTGCGGTCTCGGGCCTGCACGCAGGCGGCGAGGATGGCGGCGGCGATGCCGTTGTGGAAGCGGGCGGCGATCACCGAGCGTGGGGCGCCACGGTCGGAGAGGATGGCGTGCAGGAGGTCGACGCCTTGCACGATCAGGTCATCGACGCGGACCGGGTAGGCGTCCTGGACGGTGGGGTCGGCGAGTTGTTCGAGCTCGACGGCGGCCTGGCCCTCATAGTTGATCTCGTCGCGGACGGCCAGCAGCGCGGCGGCGGCGTCGAACAGGCGGCCGGCGCTGGAGGTCAGGGGGGAGTTGACTCCGTTGCGGGCCATGGTGATCACGGCGTCCCACTCGGGCCGCCAACCGGGAACCGAATTGCCGAGGTAGGCGGCGGCCATGCGCCACGGCTGGCGGATGGCCGCCGCGCCGCCGGGCATGGGCACGGGGGCGAGATGCCCGATCCGCTCAAAGCCGGTCAGGGAGGCGATGAGGAACTCGCCGCCCCAGATGGTGCCGTCGGGGCCGTAGCCGGTGCCGTCGAAGGCCACGCCGATCACCGGCCCGGCCTCGCGGTTGTCGGCGAGGCAGGAGGCGATGTGGGCGTGGTGGTGCTGCACGCCCACCAGCTCCACGCCGTCCAGGCTGCCTGCCAAACCATGGGCGTACTTGGTGGACAGGTACTCCGGATGCAGGTCGTGGGCGACGACCCGCGGGGTGACGTCGAACAGGCGTGAGAAGTGCTCGATGCCCTCGGTGAACGAGCGGTAGGTCTGGAGGTTCTCCAGGTCGCCGATGTGGTGGGAGACGAAGGCGTGGTCGTCCTTGGCCAGGCAGAAGGTGTTCTTCAGCTCCGCGCCGCAGGCCAGCACCGGCCGCCGGCAGGGTCGGGCCAGCGTCACGGGCTCGGGGGCGTAGCCGCGGGAGCGCCGCAGCAGCGTCCCGGCGCGGACGACGGAGTCGTCGGCGCGGCTGTGGATGGGCCGGTTGTGGTCGAGCACGGCGTCGGCGATGTCGGCCAGCGGCTCGGCGTCACGGTAGGCGATGGGCTCCTCGGACCGGTTGCCGCTGGTCAGCACGATCGGCTCGCCGAGATCCCGCAGCAGGAGGTGGTGCAGCGGCGTGTACGGCAGCAGCACGCCCAGGTACCGGTTGCCGGGCGCGACGGCCTCGGCGATCGGGGCGTCGCCGAGGCGGGGCATCAGGACGATGGGCCGTCGGCGGCTGGTGAGGTCCCTCAGCGACTGCTCGTCCACGCTGCACAGCCCCCGCGCCTGCTCCGCGTCGGCGCACATGACCGCGAACGGCTTGTCCTCGCGGTGCTTGCGCGCTCGCAGCGTCGCCGCCGCCGTCGGATGGGATGCGGCTACGGCCAGGTGGTATCCGCCGAGGCCCTTGACCGCGAGCACCTCGCCGCGCCGGAGTCGATGGACGGCCTCGGCCAGCGGGTCCATGGCCGCACCCAGCGACAACGTGGGCCCGCAGTCGGGGCAGCATGTGGGTTGGGCGTGGAAGCGGCGGTCGCGGGGATCCTCGTACTCCGCCCGGCATGGCCCGCACATCGGGAAGCCGGCCATGGTGGTCAGCGGCCGGTCGTAGGGCACGTCGCGGACGATGGTGAACCGCGGCCCGCAGTTGGTGCAGTTGACGAACGGATACCGGTGGCGGCGGTCGGCCGGGTCGAACAGCTCCCGCAGGCAGTCCTCGCACGTCGCCGAGTCGGCGGAGACCAGGGTGTTGCGAGCCCCTTGAGCGTCGCTGAGGGCGATCTCGAAGCCCTCAACGCCGGCCGGCGGGGCCTCGTGGACGTGGACGTGCTCGATGTGGGCCAGCGGCGGGGCGTCGCGGGCCAGCGACGCCAGGAACTCCCCCACGTCCTCCGGCGCGCCCTCGACCTCGACGAACACGCCGGCGACGTCGTTGCCGACGCGGCCGGCCAGCCGCAGGCGGGTGGCCAGGGCGTGGACGTAGGGGCGGAAGCCGACCCCCTGCACGACCCCGTCGACCCGAACGTCCCTGCGGATACGCCGGTCCACGCGGTCAGTGTCGCACCCGTTAGGGTCACCCGCCGTGAGCGAATCCGGATCGATCATCGACGCCACCGACGCGCTGTCCTCGGCGCCCGCGGCGGGTTCGCGCCGCTGCGCACCGCAGACCGGCCGGATCCGCTGGTATTTCGGGCCGATGGACTGCGGCAAGTCGACGCTGGCGCTGCAGATCGACCACAACCAGGCCCGCCAGGGCCGGCACGGCCTGGTGCTGGTCCGCCACGACCGGTCGGGGCGGCCGCAGATCTCCAGCCGGATCGGCATCAGCCGGCAGGCCACCGAGGTGGCCGACGGCGACGACCTGCGCCGGCTGGTGCGGTCGCGGTGGGCGAGCGGGCAGCGGGTGGACTACCTGGTGGTCGACGAGGCCCAGTTCCTGTCGTCCGAGCAGGTCGAGCAGCTGGCCGAGCTGGCCGACGAGGCGCAGGTGGACGTGTACTGCTTCGGCATCGCCACCGACTTCCGCAGCCGCCTGTTCCCGGGCGCGCGCCGGCTGTTCGAGCTGGCCGACGAGCTGCACCCGGTGCAGGTGGAGGTGCTGTGCTGGTGCGGGGCTGCCGGGCCGGTTCAACGCGCGGGTCAGCGGCGGCCGGGTGCTGCGGGAGGGCGACACGGTGCTGGTCGCGGACACCGACCACGAGGGCCCAGATCCCTATCAGGAGGTGCGCTACCAGGTGCTGTGCCGGCGTCATTTCCGTCTCGGGGAGCTGGCCGCCGAGCCGGTGTCCCCCGCGCAGCTGAGCTTCACCTGAGCGCCCTCGCGCGGCAGGCTCGTGCCCGCTCCGCCATCATGGTGTCCGACGCGAGCCAGGCCCGGATGCGCGTTTGTGCTCGTTCGCGCGCCGCGGCGCTGTCGTTCGGGCAGTTTCCGGGGGTCGACACGAACCGTGAACAGCTTCGCGTTGGCCACATATGCTACGCTCTGTCATCAGAAGACAGAGAAAATGTCACTCATTGAGGTCCTGCTGCCACGGTTGGTTGCGGAATGCAGTCAGACTGGCGGACGGGTAGGCTCCAAGCGACCCGGACTAGGCCAAACGAGTGATAGTTGCACTCGGTGGCTGGATAACGCGTCACGACGTCCGACCGATTGCATCCCAGAGACGGGACACTCTGGTTGACACGTGAACGACGTCACCCTGGGTGCCGAAACCCCTCACCGGGGAACGATTGGACCAGTCCCGTCGTTGCACTCGGTAAGCACAACCCGGGGCCCTGCGCCCCGAGCCGAGCGAAAGGACATCGTCATGGCCGACCGCGTTCTGCGTGGTAGCCGGCTCGGTGCGGTCAGCTACGAGACTGACCGCAACCACGACCTCGCGCCGCGCCGGTCGGTGCGGTACGCGTGCCCCAAGGGGCACGACTTCGAGGTGCCGTTCTCCGACGACGCCGAGATCCCGCCGGTCTGGGAGTGCCGACTGCACGGCCTTGAGTCGAAGATCATGGACGGCAACGAGCCGGAGCAGAAGAAGATCAAGGCCCCGCGCACGCACTGGGACATGCTGCTGGAGCGCCGCAGCATCCCGGAGCTGGAGGAGCTGCTCACCGAGCGTCTGGAAGAGCTCAAGGGCCGCCGCACGCGCACGGCGTGAGGTGGACGCGGGGCCGGTGACGGCCCCGCGCGCCACAGACGTCGGGCCTGGTTCTCACCGAGCCCACCACGAAACAGCAATCACCCCCTGGCCGCCACGGCCAGGGGGTGATTGGCGTCTACGGGAACCGAGCTAGCGCTCGGCCGCCGCGCCGGTGGTGTCCGGAAAGCGGCGGCCGGGCCCATGCTCAGCGCTTGATGGCACCGACCTGCTCCAGGCGGCGGCGCACGCCCCACTTGGTGACCCGCCACAGGGCCTCGCGCACGATGGAGCCGCTCATCTTGGACTGGCCGACGGCGCGCTCGGTGAAGGTGATGGGGACCTCGACGACCTCGAAGCCGGCCTCGATGGTGCGCCAGGTGAGGTCGATCTGGAAGCAGTAGCCCTGCGAGGCCACCGACTGGATGTTGATCTTCTCCAGGACCTCGCGGCGGAAGGCCTTGAAGCCACCGGTGATGTCGCGGACCTTGGCGCCCAGCGCGAGGCGGGAGTACAGGCCGCCGCCGCGCGAGATCAGCTCGCGGTACTTGGGCCAGTTGACCACGCGGCCGCCGGGCACGTAGCGGGAGCCCAGGGCGAGGTCGGCGTCGGTGAGCGCGTCGAGCAGCCGGGGCAGGTCCTCGGGGGCGTGCGAGCCGTCGGCGTCCATCTCGACGATGACGCCGTAGTCGCGTTCGAGCGCCCAGCCGAAGCCGGCGACGTAGGCGGCGCCGAGGCCGGCCTTCTCGGTGCGGTGCAGCACTCGCACCCGGTCGTCGGCCGCGGCCATCTCGTCGGCGAGCCGGCCGGTGCCGTCGGGGCTGCCGTCGTCGACGACGAGCGCGTGCGCCTCGGGCAGCGCCTCGTGCAGCCTCGCGACGATGGGGCCCAGGTTCTCCCGCTCGTTGTAGGTCGGGATCACCACCAGCACCTGGCCGAGCTCCGCGCGGCTGTCCCGCTGGTCCGCCATCAAAGATCCTCTTCCGGTGTGTCGTCAGTAGTTCGCGCCGGCGCACGACGCGGGGTCGTCGACCGGTTTCGCAGGCGTGCGCCGATTGCCAGCGCCAGTGCCGCCAGGCCGGTCACGGACGCCACCCATTCGGGCCATGCGCCGAGCCGGGTGGCCAGCGTAGCGGTCGTGCGCAGCGGCAGTTTCGCCACCAGCGTCGCCGCCGTGTAGAGCTCACTCTGCCGGGTGACCGTCCCGTCGGGTTGGACGAGGGCGCTCACCCCGCTGGTCGCCGAGACCGCGACGGCGCGGCCGTACTCCACCGCCGCGACCTGGGACATGGCCAGCTGCTGGTAGCTCATCTCGCCAGGCCCGTACCACGCGTTGTTGGTGGGGATGGCGAGCATTGTCGCACCAGCCCGCACCGCGCCGCCGACCACCTGGTCGTAGGCGACCTCGTAGCAGATGGCGACGCCGACGGTGGTGTTGTCGACGGCCAGGGCGCCGGGCTCGTCGCCGGGGATCATGTCCCGGGTGTCGGCGACGAACGGGGTGACCGCGGCGGAGATGGCGCGCAGCGGGATGAACTCGGCGAACGGCACCAGCTTCTGCTTGGCGTAGCGCTGGCCCGGCCCGGTGTTCGGGTCCCACACCTGCACCACGTTCTGGATGGTGGTGGGGTTCTGGATGAGCCGGCCGCCGATGAGGAACGGCACGCCGACGTCGCGGATGGCCTGGGACAGCTCGATGTCGTAGCGGGGGTCGGGCTCTCAGGTCGGTGGCGACCTCCGGCCACACCACTATGTCGGGCTTGGCCACGCGGCCGGCCTTGATGTCGGCGGCGAGCTTCTCGGTGGCGGCGAGGTGGTTGCGGCGCAGGATCGGCGTGTCGTACATGAGGTTGATGCCGTCGTCGGGCGCGTTGCCCTGGATGATCGCCACGGTGCGGGTGCCGGCCTGGGCGTCGGTGCCGACCAGCGACCAACTCGCCGCGCCGGCCACGACGGGCAGGATGGCCAGGATCACCGGCAGCACGAGGGCGCGGCGGCGGTCGCCGGCCCGCCAGCGGACGATCAGCTCCGTCAGGCCCGTGCCGGTGACGACGACGGCGAACCCGAGCAGCATGGTGCCGCCGATCGCGGCCAGCGGCAGGAACAGGCCCTCGGGCTGGCCGAAGCCGACCTTGCCCCACGGGAATCCGTCGAACGGGAAGTAGGTGCGCAGGACCTCGCTGCCCAGAAACACCGCGGCCATCCACACCGGACCGCCGCGCAGCTTGCTGACCACGGCCATCGCGGCGCCGGCGAGCGCCATGTACAGCGACACCACGAACGACAGGCCCACCCACGGGAACGGCCCGAACTCGCGGCCGAGGAAGCTCTGCAGCCACTCCAGCAGCGGCATCACGAACGCCATGCCGAACAGCAGGCCGTAGAGGAAGCCGCCACGGGCGGTGCGGTGGCGCAGGGCGAAGGCGAGCAGCGCGAACGCCAGCGGCGCGAGGTACCAGAGGGGGCGAGGTGGGTAGCTGGCGTAGAAGATGCCGCCGCCCGCGAGGGCGGCGGCCATGCGGATCAGCACGGGGACGGCGCGGCGACGTCGGGTCGGCAACGCGAGAGGGATGTCGGATTCCGACGTCACAACGGGGGCGGCCACCCGTTCAGCCTACGGGCCGGGTGTGAGGCCCCTGTCCGTAGGCGGACACAATTCGGTGAACACAGCTCACAGGGCGGCGAGCTGTGTGGTGACCGGTTCGAAGTGCTGGCCGAAGGAGAACGCCTCCGGCGTCGGTCCCGATTCGCGCAGGCGGAAAAGGCGGTCGCGGCCTTCCAACGGAGTGGGGATGTGTCCGGCGGGAATCCACCACAGCACGGTGGACGCCTCGTTCTGCGGCTGGAACCATTCCCGTCGGCGTTGCAGGAATTCGCGGTGTTCGGCGCGGTAGGTGAATTCCCACATCGCCTCGCGCGACTCCCACACGGTCAGGTTCGTGACCAGGTCCTCGTCCGGGTCGATGGCGGCGGAGTCCTTGCCGCCCACGCCGGTGAGCCGCCACACGAATCCCGGCGCCCGGTCCACGAGCGCGTTTATCGGGTCGAGTGCGGCGATGAATTCTTCGGCCTCGCCAGAACCGAACGGATATCTCAGCCGGCCGACATTGAGTTGCGCCAGATGGTTCTTTGCCATGGCTTCAGCGTCGCTATCGACGGCGGGGCCGGTCAATATTCACCGGGCTTTTGTTGCCCGTTCTGTCACCGATCCGGTCCAGTCCCGCGCACACCCCGGCGCCGGCCAGCAGGAATCCGACCGCCGCCGCCAACAGCCGGGCCTCCGAGTAGCCGTGCGCGATCACGTAGCCCACGACCGCGCCGACGACTCCCGCCACCGCCGCGATACCCAGCTGGCCGAACCGGCGATGGTCCCAGCCCCGCCACACCGCCGCCGCCACGATCACCGCGCCGGCCAGGACCGACACCGCCGTGGTGCCGAAGTTGAAGCCGTAGCGCAGGGGCAGCGCCGGCACCAGGAACAGCACCAGGAACCAGCCGAGGGCGTTGGTCACCGAGGTCATGGTCAGCCCGTGCCGCACCGGCTTCTGCGCCCAGAACCGCGCGGCCGCCAACACCACCAGGGCCCCGGCGACGATCGGCAGCCAGGACACCGTGTGGCCGAGGTTGTAGAGGGTCACCGTGTCGTAGACCGCGAGCACGATGCAGCCCAGCGCGGCCAGCGACGCCACCAGCGGCAGCAGCCTCGGCGGGGTGTCCCGGCCTTCCGCCAGCAGCGGCAGCAACAGCGGCGTGACGATGCCGGAGACCACCCGGATCACCAGGTCCACCACCGTGTACGGGCTGTACAGGTCCCATTCGATCAGGCAGAACGTCACCGTCCACGACGCCGACCACAGCCAGCGGGCATGCATCGCGCGGCGGAACACCTCGGCGGAGAACCACCGGCACACCAGCAGGTAGGACAGCATGCCCAGCGGCAACTCGATCGACGACTGCGCGTGCAGCACCGTCCACGGCCACGCCGGCAGCGCCTGCGACAGCCGGCCCAGGTCGGCCAGGTCGAACCAGCCCGGCGGCATGTACCGGGCGATCGAGGAGGTGTCGCCGTGCCAGGCCTGCTGCACGTAGGCCGTGAACAGCACCTGGTTGACGAAGAACAGCGCGATCACGGCGATCAGCCAGGTGCCGGGGTGTCGAAGCCATCCCCCGCCCGGCCGCTCCGCGGCGCCGCCTCTCGGCACCCACCACACGCCCGCTGCCGTCGCCGCGACGATCACCGCCACCAACATGATCTCCCCCACGACCGCGCAGCCTAGGCCACGCCCGATGCTGCGGCGCTTCCCACTACTTTGTCTGGTGCCTGATTGGCGTGGTAAGTCACGGTCCGACAGGCAGAGGGGGCGAGTGGCGGGTGGTTTTCGATGGGCGACCAGCACAACTCGGTGGTGCGACGGTTTCGCCAGCGGGCCGGGCTGACCCAGGAGAAGCTGGCTGAGCGCTCGGGGGTCTCGGCGCGCACCATCCGGGGGCTGGAGACCGGGGACCGCCCCAATCCGCAGCTCGCCTCGCTGCGGCAGCTGGCCGACGCCATGGACCTCACGCCACAGGAGCGCGACGAGCTGATGGGCGAGGTGCTGGGCGTGACGCCGGCCCCGCCCAGGCCGGCGGCCGCGCGCCCTCGACAGTTGCCGGCCGCCCCAACGGGATTCACCGGCCGCGAGGCCGAGCTGGCATTGCTCGCGCAGGCGATCGACACGGTCGCCGAGCAGTCGCCGACCATCGTGATCACAGCCATCGCCGGCGCGGGCGGCATCGGCAAGACCTCGCTGGCCCTGCACTGGGCCCACACGCACGCGGACCGGTTTCCCGACGGGCAGCTGTTCGTCGACCTGCGGGGTTTCGGCCCGGACAGCGATCCGCTGGACCCGCTCACCGCGGTGCGCGGTTTCCTCGACGCCCTGGGCGCGGACCCGGCGCACGTCAGCGGCGGTCTGGCCGAGCACACCGCCCTCTACCGAAGCCTGCTCGCCGGCAGGCGGCTGCTGATCGTGTTGGACAACGCCGCCACCGCCGACCAGGTCGCGCCGCTGCTGCCCGGCGCACCGACCTGCACCGTGGTCGTCACCAGCCGCAGTGCGCTCAACTCGCTGATCACGCGGCACGGCGCCCGGCACATGGCGCTGGCCGTGCTGTCCCAGGCCGAAGCCGAGGCGCTGCTGACGTGGCGGCTCGGCGACGCTCGGGTGGCCGCCGAACCCGAGGCGGTGGCGGACCTGATCCGGTTGTGTGGGCGGTATCCGCTGGCGTTGGCCATCACCGCCGGCCGCGCGCAGATGTACCCGGACATCCCGCTGGCCGAGTTCGCCGCCGAGCTCCTCGAACTGGGTCTGGACGCGCTGGACGACCAGGACCCCGCGGCCAGCCTGCCCACCGTGCTCTCGTGGTCCCTGCTCAACCTCACCGAACAGCAGCGCACGGTGTTCGGGCTGCTCGGCACCGCCCCTGGTCCGGACATCAGCCTGCCGGCCGCGGCCGGCCTCACCGGCTTGTCCCTCGCGGAGGTCACGAAAGCCTTGCGCACGTTGGAAGACGCGTCCCTGGTCGGCCGCCACGCGCGCGGCCGGTACGAGATGCACGACCTGATCCGCCGCTACGCCGTCGACACCGCCGGCCACCTTCCCGGCGCCACGCGGACGGCGGCGCTGAAGCGGGCGGTCGACTTCTACCTGCACACCGCCTACGACGCCGACCGGATCCTGAATCCCCACCGCGCGCCGCAGCAGCTGGACCCGCCCGTCACCCAGCCTCTCCCCCTGGCCGACTACCCCGCCGCGCTGGCCTGGTTCGACGCCGAACACCAGTGCCTGCTGGCCGCCCAGCACATCGCCGTCGTCCAGGGCTGGCACCGTGCCGCCTGGCAGTTGGCGTGGGCGCTGAGCACGTTCCAGATCCGCCGCGGTCTCCGTCACGACCAGGCCGCGATCTGGCAGGTGGGGTTGGCCGCCGAGCAACATCTCGACGATCCCACCGCGCGGCTGCTGGCCCACCGGTTCCTCGGCTTCGCCTACGGCGACCTCGGCCAGCACGACGACGCCGTCCGGCACCTCAACGAGTCGGCCGCCCTGGCCGAGCAGCAGGGCGACACCAGCAACCAGGCCCGCACCGAACTGATGCTCGCCCGCGCGTGGGGCCTGTCCGGCGACTACAGCCAGGCCCTGGTCCACGCCGACCGCGCTTTGGAGCTGTACCGGACGATCGACGACGTGCCGGGGCAGGCCCACGCCCTCAACGACGCCGGCTGGTGCGCCGCCCAACTCGGCCAGTACGAGCAGGCCAGCGCCAACTGTCAGGCCGCGCTCGCCATCTACCAGCGCCACCACGATCCCGACGCCGAGGCCGGCACCCTCGACAGCCTCGGCTACATCGACCACCGCACCGGCGACCACCAGCGGGCCATCGACCACTACCGGCGCTCCCTCGCCCTGCGCCGCGACCTCGGCGACAACAGCCAGATCGCCAACTGCCTCGACGGCCTCGGCAACCCCCACGCCGCACTCGGCCAGCACGACCAGGCCCGCGCCGTCTGGCAGGAAGCCCTGGACCTGTTCCGCGAACAACAGCGCCACGACGACGCCGACCGCCTCCAGCGCCGACTCGACGCCCTCACGGACTGAAGGGGAGAAACGACGCCCTGGGATACTCGCGTCATGGACGCGGGAACGACCACGCAGCTGATCACCGTGGGCGCGACGCTCAGCGGGGTGGTGCTGACCCTGGTGGCGAACGCGTTCGTGGAAAGTCGCAAGCTGAAGGCGGCGCAGCGCGCCGAAGCGCAGAAACGCGCCGCGGACCGGGCCAACTGGCTGCGCGACGAACGGGTCAAGGCCTATGCAGGCCTGTCGACGGCGAGCGAGGAAGCGTTCCAGCTGATCCGGACGGAGTTCAGCGGGCCGGTGGCAGACCGGGCCGGGGCCGAGGCCTCATGGCGTGAGCGGCGCGGCGAACTGCGCAAGGCCTACAACCAGGTGGAGCTGTTCGGCGCAGACGAGCCACGACAACGGGGCAAGGAACTGTGGAAGGCAGCGCGCGGCGGCGTGAACGACGTCCTGGCCGAACTGGACGCCGGGGAACCGGCGGTGCTGCGGGAAAGTCTCGATCGAGCTCTGACCGGCATCAGCGAGGCGGGCGAGCGCTTTCTGGAAGCGTGCCGCGCCGACGTGCAGGACACGGCCGGCTGACCGTTCAGAGCGCGAGCAGGCCCGCGTCGGTCGAACGGAAGCTGCAGGCGTCGAGGTAGAAGGCGCACAGGTGGGGTTCGAAGTCAACGTGCAGCCACTGGCAGCCCGCCGAACGAGCGCCAGTGGCCGCCGCGGCGACGAGCTCCGTGCCGATCCCACGACCACGAACCACCCAGCCGAGGCTGTGGCGGTGCACTCCCCTCTTTAATAGGCACCGCACCAGTCGACCTCGCCGACGGGATGGTCGAACGCCGCCGCGTGCAGGGCGTTGACCTCGGCGTTGGTGAACGAACCGCGCCAGATCACGCCTGCGGCACCACCACGGTGCCGGTGGCGCGGGTGGCGACGATGGGCTCCGGCAACACCTCGGCGGCCGAAGCACCCTTCGAAGGGGTGGCGCGGCACGTGACCCGCAGCTCGAAGGTCACGCCACGGGAGCGGGTGCCGATGCGGGTGAGGGTGGCGGTGGCCTCGACGACGTCGCCGGCCTTGAGCGGGGCCACGAACTGGACGGAGTCGTAGCCGGCGAACAGGCCCTCGTCGCCGTCGGTGCGGATGCACAGCTCGGTGGCGACATCGCCGAACATGCCCAGACCGTAGGCGCCGTCGACGAGATTGCCGCCGTAGTGGGCGTGGGAGTACGGCACATAACGCCGGTGGGTGACGGAGAAGCCCTCGACCAAGCTCACGCGGCCACGCCTTTCTGGGAGATGGTGTGCACGAGGTAAGACGCGACCTCGCCTGGTGTCGTGCCACGGCCGAAGACCCGGTCCACACCGAGCTCGCCGGCCATCAACGGATCGAAACGGGGACCGCCGGCCACCAGCGTGGGCCGGGTGGAGCCCATGGCCTCGCGGAAGGCGGCGGACATCTCCTGGGTGTTGAGGATGTGCGCGTCCCGCTGCGTCACGACCTGCGACACCAACACGGCGTCGGCCTTCTCCGACCGGGCCCGCTTCACCAGCTCCGGCACGGAGACCTGGGCGCCGAGGTTGACCACCCGCAGCTCCCGGTAGTACTCCAGGCCCTTCTCGCCGGCGAAGCCCTTGATGTTGAGAATGGCGTCGATGCCCACGGTGTGCGCGTCGGTGCCGATGCACGCCCCGACGACAACGAGCTTGCGCCCCAACGAGTTCTTCACCGTCGAGTTCACCTCGTACGGCGACAGCAGCGGATACTCCCGCTCCACGACCTTGACCGCGTCCAGGTCGACCAGGTGGCTGACCGAGCCGTACACGACGACGAACGTGAAGTCCGCGCCGATGGCGTGCGAGTGCACGACCATGGCCGGGTCCATGCCCATCTTGTTGGCCAGCTGCTGCGCGGCGCCCTCGGCCCGGGGACCGTGCGGAACGGGCAGGGTGAACGACATCTGCACCATGCCGTCGCCGGTCGTGTCGCCATAGGGCCGCACGTAACGCTTCTTGTCGCTCACAGCCCAGCCTCCAGGAGCTCGCTGGCCGGGTTCACGTACCCGTCGGCCTTCACGATCACGCCGTCCGCGCCCTTGCCGGCGTCGGCCGGACGCTTCATCAACCCGAACGTGCCCTCGGCGATGGCCTTGAGCAGACCGTCGTCGACGATGCGCTCCAACAGGTCCACCGCCTCCCCCAGCACCTGCTCGGCCCGCTTGACGATGAAGCCGTCGGGCGAGGGCCGGAAGTCCTCGGCCAGGTTGCCGGCCGCGTTGAGCACGTACTTCACGTTGGCGATCGCCAGGTCCCGGTCGGACAGGAACGGCGTCACCACCGCCTCGGTCATCATGCCCACCAACAGGATCGACTGTCCGGTGAGGACACCGGCCAGGTTGAAGAACCCGTCCAGCAGGTAACCGTTGAACACGTCGCCGGTCATGTGCTTGGTCGGCGGCATCCACTTCAGCGGCGCGTCCGGGAACAGCTCCCGCGCCAGCAGCGCGTGGGCCAGCTCCATCCGGAACGAGTCCGGCACCTTCGGGTTGATCTCGAACGCGTGCCCGAGGCCCAACAGCTCGTCCGGCAGGCCGGCCTCGTGCGCGAAACGCTCGTTGAGCAGCTGCGACACGGTGACCGTGTGCGCGGCCTCGACCGCGTCGGCGGTGGTGAGGTAGTTGTCCTCGCCGGTGTTGATGATGATCCCCGCCCGCGCGTGCACCTGGCGGGAGAACCGCTGGTCCACGAACGTCCGGATCGGGTTGATGTCCCGGAACAGGATCCCGTACATCGAGTCGTTCAACATCATGTCCAGCCGCTCAAGGCCGGCCAGCACCGCGATCTCCGGCATGCACAGGCCCGACGCGTAGTTGGTCAGCCGCACGTACCGGCCGACCTCCTTGGACACGTCGTCCAGCGCCGCCCGCATGATCCGGAAGTTCTCCTGCGTGGCATACGTGCCGGCAAACCCGTGGTGCGTGGCCCCTTCCGGCACGTAGTCCAAAAGGGACTGCCCGGTGGAGCGGATGACGGCGATGATGTCCGCACCGGCCCGGGCGGCGTTGCACGCCTGCACGACGTCCTCGTCGATGTCGCCGGTGGCCACGATCAGGTAGATCCACGGCCGCTGCGGCGGATCACCCAGCTTCGCGACCAGCTTGTCCCGCTGGCCCCGGTTCCGGTCGACCGTGCGAAGTCCTTTGGCGACAGCGGTTTTCGCCGCCTTCGCCGCCTGCGTGGCGTCCTTGCCGGTGGGCACGGCGAACTGGATCTGCCCGGCCGCGGTGGCCTCGGCCAGCTCGGTCAACGAGCCCAGATCGTGCTCACGCAACGCATGGAACGCCGGCAGCACCGAGCCGTGCTCCAGCCCGCACTGCTCCCGGATGGTGTCCACCACCCGGTTCACCCACGGCACGTCACCCGCGCGATGCGTGGTGTCCGCGCCGGTGATGCCGGCCAACCGCAGCGTCGCCCGCTCCACGGCCACCGTCGTGTGCGCCCGCGCCAGCTCGATCACCGGCTCCGCCGCGCGCGCCGCCAGCGCCCGCGCCCGCCCGGTGACCTCCGGGTCCAGATCCAGCAACGTCACCCAAGCGCCCCTTCCCGTTCGTAGATCACCTGACCGCACAACACTGTGCGCAGGCACTCCGGCAACGTCGCCCCAGGCTCCAGCACCGGCAGCGCCGGCACCCGCGACCGGGGATCCGTCGACCAGCGCTGCACCCGCGAGTCCGACGCCCCCACCACCAACTCGTCCGCCCGCCACACCGCGTACGTCGCCGGCGCACCCGGCACCAACGTGCCCGTCACACCGTCATCCACCCCGGCCGCGCGCCACCCGCCGCGCGTGTGCGCCGTGAACGCCGCGCGCGGGGAAACCCCGAAGCCCTCGGTGCGGTGGTGCACCGCGGCCCGGACCGTCTCCCACGGATCGACCGGGGTCACTGGCGTGTCGGAGCCCAGGGCGAGGAGGGCGCCCGAGGCCGCGAGCTGGGAGAACGGGTTCAACCGCGTGCCCCGCTCCACGCCGAGGCGCTGCACGTACATGCCGTCCGGGCCGCCCCACGTGGCGTCGAACTGAGGCTGCACCGACGCGACGACGCCCCAGGACGCCAACCGTGCCGCCTGCTCGGCGGTGACCATCTCCACGTGCTCCAGCCGATGCCGGCACGACGCCAGCTCCGGGGCCCCGACCTGCTTCTCCGCCAACTCGAAACCGGCGATCACCTCGGCCACGGCAGCGTCGCCGATGACGTGGAACCCGGCCTGCATGCCGGCCGCGGTGCAGGCCAGCACATGCTCGGCGATCGCCGCCGCATCCAGGTACAAGGCACCGGAGTTGCCCGGGTCGTCGACGTACGGCGAGCACAGTGCGGCGGTGTGAGAGCCGAGGGCGCCATCGACGAACAGGTCGCCGGCAGCGCCGCGAGCGCCGAGGGCCTTGGCGGTCTCGACGCCGTTGAGCTCGCCCCAGTAGCCGACAACCTGCGGGCCGGTGCCGAGATTCAGGAGCTCAGTGAGGTCGTCGGCGCTGGAGATGTCCGGGCCGGCGCACTCGTGTACGCAGGCCACACCCCGCGAAGCCGCTAGCTGGAGAAAAGCCTCCTGCGCCTGGCGACGCTGCGTCGGCGCCACGGCGTCCTTGGCCGCCCGCCGCACCTCGTGATGCGCCGCCCGCGACAGGGGACCGCTCTCCGACCAGCCGTCGCAGTCCCGCGCTTTGGGCGCGAGGGCGATCAGCGCGGTCGACGCCAACGCGGAATGCACGTCGATCCGGGAGAGATAGACCGGACGACCCTGCGCCACCTCGTCCAGCTCGGCCCGTGAAGGCGCGCGGCCCTCGGCGAAGCGGGTCTCGTCCCAGCCATGCCCCCACACCGCCGCCCCCGGCGCGTCCCTCACCGCGGACAGCACCTCGGCCACGGAAGAAGCACCGGTGAGATCGACACCGGTCAGCAACAACCCCGCCGAAGTCGCATGCACATGCGCATCCACGAATGCCGGCGCCACGAACGCCCCGTCCAGATGCACGACCTCGGCCGTCTCGCCGTACAGGGCGACGCCGGGCGTGTCCTGCCCCACCCACACCACAGTCCCGTCAGCCACCGCCATGGCGGTCGCGTCCGGGGACGACGCCGAGTAGACGCGGCCGCCGACCAACAGGGTTGCCCGAGACAATTGACGCTGCACAGTGCTCACGATCCGGCAGTCTGCCGCTCCCGGCCACGGAACAGCGCCAGCACCCCCGGCGTCGCCCGGGCCAGCTCCAACGCGAAATCCGCATGTCCAGGCACATATCCGTTGCCGATCAGCATCTCCACGTCGGCCGCGACACCCTCCGCGCCGAGCGCGGCCGCCGAGAACGACGTGGCCATCGAGAAGAAGATCACAGTCCCGCCCGGCGCCGTGGCCAGGATCGCCCCGTGCTCGCAGCCCGCGACGTCCACACACACCACGGTCACGTCGACCGCCTCACCCACGGCCTGCGCCACCGCCACCGGATTGCGCGCGTCGGCGACCACGACCTCATCGGCCAGCCCGGTCTCACGGACCGCGGTGGCTTCGCCCTCGGTCGGCACGAGAGCCACGAGCCGCGTCGCACCGGCGGCCCGGGCTGCGGCCAGCGACAGCGAACCGGACTTGCCGCCGCCACCCAGCACACACACCGACTTGGCGCCCTTCGACCGCACGACACGGTCGGTCAACGCCGGCGCACCACAGACATCCAGCACCGACAACGCCAACTCGTCCGGCATGTCATCCGGCAACACCGCGGCGATCGACCGCCCGAACAGCACCGCCGTGCCCTCGCACGGCACCTGCTCGTCCAGGCCGTCCCACCTCGCCAGGCCGTCGGTGATCCGCAGCGGCGTGAGGGTGAGGGACACCAGCGTCGCGATCCGGTCGCCGACCTTCAGACCGAGAGGGGAGTCCGGACCCACCGCCGCGACGGTGCCCAACAGCATCCCACCCGAACCCGTCACCGGATTCTGCATCTTCCCGCGCGCGCCGACGATCTCCAGCACGGCCTGGCGCACGGCAGCCCCGGAGCCGTGCGCCTCCCTCAACTGCCGATACGACGCAGCGTCGAGATTCAACCGCTCCACCGCCACCACGACCTCGTCCGGCCACGGCGACGGCTCCGCATCCAGCACCTCGGCCTGCTGCGGCAGCACACCCGAGGGCGACACCACCCGGTGCAACCCGATCGGCGAACCGGTCACGTCACCTGCCATCCCGAACTCCTTCGTCACTGGACGCGGCCACGCCGGAAGATTTACGTTCAGCCGACGCTCTGGCAGCATATCTTTACGTACCCCTGAGGGCGAGGAGCAGGTATGACCGCGCTGTACGAGACCCGTGCCGCCGCCATCGAGACCGCGGCCACCGCCGCCGACCAGCAGCCGTACGAGTACGTACGCCGCGAACTCGTCGAACCCGACTGGCGACGCTTCCCCGGCTGGCGCGACGTCACCGACGCCCAATGGCGCGACGCCCAGTGGCAACGCGTGCACTGCGTCAAGAACATCAAGCAGCTCCGCACCGTCGTCGGAGACCTGCTCACCGAGCGCTTCTACGACGACCTCGCGGCCGACCAGCAGAACCTCGCCACCATGTCGATGCTGCTGCCGCCGCAGATGCTCAACACCATGGCCACCGACGCCGACCTCGAACCGGTCGCCTTCACCGAGGCCTTCTACACCGACCCGGTCCGCCGCTACATGCTCCCCGTGGCCAGCGACCGCATCACCACCTGGGCCAGCCACCCCCACAGCGCCCGCGACTCACTGCACGAAGCCGAGATGTGGGTCGTCGAAGGCCTCACCCACCGCTACCCCACCAAGGTCCTCGCCGAAATGGTGTCGACCTGCCCCCAGTACTGCGGCCACTGCACCCGCATGGACCTGGTCGGCAACTCCACCCCCCAGATCGACAAGCACAAACTCCTGCTCAAACCGGTCGACCGGCAAGACGCCATGATCGACTACCTCAAGCGCACCCCCGGCGTCCGCGACGTCGTCGTCTCCGGCGGCGACGTGGCCAACATGCCCTGGCCCCAACTCGAGTCGTTCCTCATGCGCCTGCTGGACATCCCCACCGTCCGCGACGTCCGACTCGCCACCAAGGCCCTGGCCGGCATGCCCCAGCACTGGATCCAGCCCAAGGTCGTCGAGGGCCTGGAGCGCGTCGCCCGCACCGCCCACCGCCGCGGCGTCAACCTCGCCATCCACACCCACGTCAACCACGCCCAGTCGGTCACCCCACTGGTCGCCGAGGCCGCCCGCACCGCACTCGATGTCGGCGTCCGCGACGTCCGCAACCAGGGCGTGCTCATGCGCGGGGTCAACAACACCACCGCGAACCTGCTCGACCTGTGCTTCGCGCTCCAGGGCGAGGCCAACATCCTGCCGTACTACTTCTACATGTGCGACATGATCCCCAACGCCGAACACTGGCGCCTGGCCGTCTGGGAAGCACAGGAACTCCAGCACGCCATCATGGGCTACCTCCCCGGCTACGCCACCCCGCGCATCGTCTGCGACGTCCCCTACGTCGGCAAGCGCTGGGTCCACCAGCTCTCCGAATACGACCGCGAACTCGGCATCTCCTACTGGACCAAGAACTACCTGACCAGCGTCGATAGGGCGAACAACGTAGCCGGGCCGGAGGGCTTGCAGCAGCGGTATCCGTTCTACGACCCGATCTACACACTGCCCAAGTCCGGCCAGGACTGGTGGAGCAACCAGGAGCACTGACACCGTCCGGCGCCGGCCCGACAGGCGATAGATCAGACCGTTTTGCGCCTGTCGGGCCTGCTCGGCCGGGGGAGCTCGTTCCTGCTGGTCAAAGCCCGTTGCATCTCGTTCCGTCTCGACCTCTGACGGCCCCGCATCGGCCCAATATTGTCCACAATGGACAGTCGGACGCTGCTGACCTATGAGCGCGGAGCGATCGTTCGGATCTTACCGAATGCCGCTTCGGCACCATAGCTGCACACCATGTCTTGGATCAACGTAACGCATCACCCCACCGCAGGGCGGCGTGGGATAGGCTGACTGCCGTTTATCTTACGTCGACCAGAAACGGTCGTTGGGATACTGAAGTCGGCGGATCCAATGACAACCGTCGCCGTGACAGTCAGCCTACAGGGTCCATTCGACAGTTGCTCTAAATTGGGCGCGCCGCGTACAGAATTACCATAATTGAAGAATGCTAACCCGGGCTTCGGAAGTCGCCTTCCAATCGAAGGGGACATTGGGACTTGTAAATATGTGTTGCCCAACCCGCAGGTGTGGTCTGCTGTTGCGGGGGGCTAGCGATGCCGTCCTCAAGGTCTCATCGCGCGCACTGGGGTTCGCACTGGAGTTTCGCTATGAGATCCATCGGAGCGCGAAAGTCTGTAGATCGGTCATTGACACTGAACTCCGCACCATCCCACTCAAGCCATGGCCGCGACTTACGTACACAAAGGCGACCAGGCCCGCTGTCATGGTGCTCGCCGGGTTCGACACCTCCGAGGCAAACAAGAAATACCAGCTCTCAAGCGGCGGACGAGGCGTGCGGAGAACTTTGAGGTCTTCCATAGACCCGCAGCGAGCACGGCGGACGGTGTACACAACCGTTCTCGTTTTCTGATTGTCATCAAGCCCTCAGGAGCGTGATCGCTGGGACTGTCAGGGGCTGGTGGCAGACTAACGAGCATGAGCGGGATGTGCCGTCGGACGACCCTCTCACGCTAATGGACGTGCGGGCTTTCCTTGAGGGGTCAGCCGACGCCGGCACGTCCGGTTCGGCGTAGCCGGCACTCGTCTCCGCCGCACAATCGGACGCAGCTGCACTGTGCATGCAGTCGTTGAGGCAGAGTGGATTGGTGGTGTCCAAATTCGTCTGCCCGTATGCCGTATCGGCATCAGCGGTTCGAATCTCGAACGGATGCACGCGACCAACGCGGGTGCATCGTGCAGGCGCGGGGCTTGCCACGCTGCAGCCTCCACCGCGCACCGCGCCGCACCACGTATCAGGGCCGCGCGTCATCAACAGCCGACTCTTGAGAGCCAGCAGCATCTGATACTCGACTTGTCGGCATAGGAATCCATCCGGCGCGCCGACTGCAGCAGTTGCGCAGGTGCGCTGCCGGCTGCCTGCCCGCGCACCGCCAGGCCGCCTGCGCCCAGCGGGTTGGCGAGCCCTCATCAACACCGCGGTGGTCGCTCCTGTGCTCGACCGGCGAGGCTGATCGACCTGGACCCGCCGTGGCCGTCGAGCTCGGCCTCGGCGGCACCTGGCCTGCGCCCGGTACGGCCGCTACGGTCTGCCCTTCGAGTGGGCCAGACTGTCCGCGGAGCCGTCGGAGTCTTCACGCGCAGTGACCGCACGGCGTTGCGAACCCAGCCGGATGGCCAGACTTTCCGGGTGCTCGTTCTGGCGAATAACGCTGGTGAGCTGTGAGCTCGAGAGGTAGCTGGCTGAGGCTTTGTCGCTTACTCGCAGTTCCGCCAGCGCCTCGCGGATGGCCGAAAAAATGGCGGAACGGAACTGGCGAAGTACGAATCACCCGCGGTCATCGGCGCAGTTGGAATGGCGGGAGTGAGCTCATTGTTGTGCCTGGCCGGGCTGGATCTCTGGACGCTATTGCGCCCACGATGCGGCCGACGGTTCGGCTGAGGCCGTAAGATCGCGCACAGCACTGGCGAACTGGGTTGAGGCAGCGTTGCAGGCACGGCCGCTGGCACGGCTGACTGGACGGCCGTTTGTCGCGGGCACCGCCACTGGGCGCGAGCCATTCGTGGCAGGCGGTGCCCGCAAGGTGATATCGCTGTCCACTGGCCGTTGTCCACGAATACGTCAACGACCTGGGCGCGCTGGTATCGCTGCTGAAGGCGAAGGTCGGCGACATCATGCAGGTAGGGCCGTCCCTTGAAAGGAGCTACATCCAACAGGGTTCGCGTTCGCGGCGCGCGGGCTCAGCGGCACCTCCACCGTCCTTACGCCGCGTCCTTGAAGTAATGGCCGTTCTCGATGTCCGCGATCAGCCCGGGGTGCGCGGGAACCCAGTCGAAGCGTTCCCGGGTCAGCGCGCTGGATGTCGGGTTGTCGAGCGACACCAGTGGGGCGAGAAGGCCGAAGTGGCCGCTCGCCTCCTCGGCCGTCAGACTCACCGCCGGAAGCTTCAGCTGACGGCCGATGGCCTCGGCGATGTCCCGGAACCGCACACCCTCCTCCGCGACCGCGTGCACCGGAGTGCCGGGCGGGGCGGATTCCACGGCAGTGACGATCGCCAGCTTGTAGTCCGGGCTGAACACCCGCCGTGTGGGGCGTGGCGTGGGGTCGGCAGCCGGGGTCGAGCGGGAGGGCTGGTCGCCGGAGGGGGTGGACACGTGCACAAGGATCTCCGATCCCGCCCTTGCTCAGGAACCCCGGGTACTCACACGAGGTGTCTCACCCGATCCTGGCAAAGAGGGTACATGACCCCAGCTGCAGTGAAACGTCCGGGCGGGCAGTGGCGATGCTCAGGTATCAAGCGCTGATGCTGGGGGTCCTGTGGCTTCGGTTGTGTGTGTGCACGGCATCGGGCAGCAAAGCCTGGGTGAGCGGTCGTTGTTGGCGTCGTGGGAGCCGGCGTTGGCAGATGGCCTCACGCAACACGAGCGGGCAGCGCGGCCGCCAGACCAGACCAATCGAGCCCGCCAGCAGGGGGCGTGGAAGGTCGCGATGGCCTTCTACGGTGACTTGTTCCGTCCAGCTGGTTCGTTGCTGGCTGTGGGTGACCCGGTATTGGGCCCCGGTGATGTCCTGCCAGGGTTGGAGCAAGAATTGCTGGCGGCATGGTGGGCCGCCGCGGCGGAGGTGGACGAGCGGGTGGCGCCGCCCGACGGTGACACGCTGGTCTCGGTGCCGACATGGGTGCACCGGGCGTTGGTGCAGTTGTCGAACAGCCGGTTCTTCGCCGGGGTGGCGTTGAGATCGATGGTGTTCGATCTCAAGCAGGTCGCCCGGTATTTGACCGACCCGGAGCTGCGAGCGGTGGCGCGTACGCGGGTGACCCAGCGGATCGATCGGGACACGCGGGTGGTGATCGCGCATTCTTTGGGGTCGGTGGTTGCCTACGAGGCACTGTGCTCACTGCCTGATCACGGTGCACGGGCGCTGGTGACCTTGGGGTCTCCGTTGGGGATCGCGAACCTGGTTTTCGAGCGACTGGAGCCGGCACCCGTGTCTGGGGTGGGCGCGTGGCCTGGTGGTGATGATCTGGTGTGGACGAACGTCGCCGATGCGGGTGACGTGGTGGCGTTGGTCAAGGACCTGCGGCCACGGTACGGACAGCGGGTCCGCAACGTGCTGGTCCACAACGGCGCGCAGGCGCATTCAGTGGTGCCGTATCTCACCGACCGATTGACCGGTGCGGCGATCGCCGCAGCCTTGGCATGACCGGCCCACACCCGGCTCCGGGCGAGGGCAGGCGGTTGTTGGTGGCCACTGCAGTCACGCATCACGTCCATCAGGCCTCTTGGGACCGGCCAGCGCTGGCAAAGGCCCGCCAGGATGTAGTTGACCTGTTCACCGGGCGGTTCGGCTACCGCCACCTCACCGATCTCGGTCTGGACCCCACACGCCAGCAGCTGGACGTGGGCTTGCGCAGGGTGTGCGCCCGCAACGCCATGGACCCGATCAACGAGCTGGACATGCTGGCTGTCTACATCACCTGTCACGGGCATGTGCTGGACGACACGGGCGATCATGTGCTGATCACTTCCGACACCCATCCAGACGACCTGGGCTACGCACTATCCACTGTAGACATAACGACAACATTGCTGCGTGGCACGAGAGTGCGGCGGCTTCTGCTGATGCTGGACACCTGTCAGTCCGGGCGCGGCGGTAACGAGATTGCTGCCAAGGCCGTGGCTCGACTGACCGACACCTGGGAGCCAGGCTCGGGCATAGTGGTGATCGCTTCGGCTCAGCCGACCGAAGAGGCCATGACTGGTGTGTTTCCGCAGCTGTTGCGCGACGCGGTGGAGGCGATGTCGACTGCCGGTCACGGTCCGGAGACGCTCGATGCTCAGGTGTTGGTCGGCGAGATGAACAAGCAGCCGGGCCGACCGGGATACCAGCGGGTCGGGATCGCTCAGTTTGGCATGACCGGGCAGGCTCCGCCGTTCCTCCCCAATCCGCGTCATGATCCCGCGCTCAACGGTGTGGACGTTGCCATTCAACGGGCCTCCGAGTGGCGCGCCCAGGCCGACGAGCAGGAGGTGGCGTTCCGGGACAACGTGGTCCGGCGGGCGATGGGGAGCCACGACGCCCCGGGTGGGGGCTGGTGGTTCACCGGCCGTCACAGGGCCTTGCTTGACCTGACCGCTTGGCTGGCCCGCCCGGACCGCGCACATCCGCTGCGGGTGGTGACCGGGGATCCAGGGTCGGGTAAGTCCGCCGTACTGGGTCTGTTGGCGACCTTGGCCCACGCTGAACGACGCAGGACGGTTCCGATCGACACTCTGGGACTGCCCGCTGCAGCGGTGCCGGAACCGGGTGTGATTGACACAAGACTGACCGCGCAGCAGTTGACCACCGAGCAGATCCTGCACGCCGTGGCCGCTGCTGCCTGCGTCGATGCGTCTACCCTAGGCGAGCTGCTGGCCCGGCTTGGTACGTGGGTCCGCGAGCGGGGCTGTCCGTTTACGGTGCTGCTGGACGGTGTAGACGAGGCAGCCGCCCCCAGCGACCTGGTGGCTGGGCTGCTGGCACCGCTGGTCGAGCATGCCAAGGGGCGGGTGCGGCTGCTGTTGGGTGCCCGCCCGCACATGCTGCCCGCCCTCGCTCGCGCTCTGCCCACCCTCGCCCCAGATCTGGACCGTGGCAGCGAGAGCCTGGTGGTGGACCTGGACTCCGCGCGGTATGCCGACTTCGACGCCATGACCGAATACACCATCCGCAACCTGCTAGGCGCGACCGTCGACAGCCCCTACAAGGACGTGCCCCGCCACCGGCTACGGCCCGTGGCCGTCGCGGTCGCTGAGGCAGCTCACCCCTCGTTCCTGGTCGCCCGCATCACCGCCACCACGCTGACCGCTCAACCCGTCGTCACGGATGCTCACGACCCGGCTTGGCGACAGTCACTGCCCAGCATGCCTGGCCAAGCGATGCGCCACGACCTGGAAATCCGTCTGCGTGGCGACACCAAGCGGGCCCGTGACCTGCTACTGCCCCTGGCCTTCGCTCAGGGACAGGGCCTGCCATGGGAAGACATCTGGGCCCCGCTGGCGTCTTGCATCTCCGGGCTCCGCTACACCGACGAGGACCTGTTGTGGCTTCGTAACCACGCCGGCTCCTACATCGTCGAGAACGTCGACCAGGGCCGCTCAGCCTATCGCCTGTACCACCAAGCGCTTGTCGAACACCTCCGTGCGGACGCCGATCCCCACCGAGTTCACGACGCCTTCGTCACCGTGCTGCTTGACCGGGTTCCCCTGGACGTCAACGCCCGCACCGACTGGACCCGCGCTCACCCTTACACCCGCACATACCTGGCCACCCACGCCGCCGGTGCCGGACGCGTCGACGAGATCATTTCGGATCCCGAGTACCTCGTACACGCCGATCCCGACACCCTCCTCGCGGCTCTGCATCTCACCACCACCGACACCGCACGACGCACCCGCGCCATCTACCGGAACACTCACCACCGCGCCCTCACCCCAACCCAACGCAGACACACGCTGGCCATTGACGCCACCCGCTTCGGCGACACCAGCCTCGCCACCGAACTCGCCCACAACCTCATCTGGCGGCCCCAATGGGCTACGGGAAAACAAACCAGCGTCGCCTTGCGGACCATCCTGGCCGGCCACACCAACTTGGTGCAGGCGGTGGCGTGCACCGAACTGCAGGGCCGCCCAATCGCCGTCACCAGCAGCACCGACGGCTCGGTGCTGGTGTGGGACCTGACCGAGGGCACCCTACGCACCACCCTCCCCAGCCACACCAACTTCGTCCGGGCGGTGGCATGTGCAGAGATCGATGGCCGTCCCATCATCCTCACCAGCACCCGCAACACCGTTTGGGTGTGGGACCTGACCGACGGCACCCTACGCACCACCCTTACCGGCCACACCAGCGTGGTGCAGGCAGTGACGTGCGCAAAAGTCGACGGCCGCCCGATCGCGGTCACTAGCAGCGGCGACGGCTCGGTGCTGGTGTGGGACCTGACCGACGGTGCCCCACGCACCACCCTCACCGGCCACACCGGCACGGTGCGGGCGGTGACGTGCACCGAACTGGACGGCCGGCCGGTCGCCATCACCGGCAGCGACGACGGCATCCTGCGCGTGTGGGACCTGACCGAGGGCACCCTACGCACCACCCTCCCCAGCCACACCAAGCTCGTCCGGGCGGTGGCATGTGCAGAGATCGATGGCCGTCCAATCGTCCTCACCACCGCCCGCGGCACGGTTCGGGTGTGGGACCTGACCGACGGCACCCTACGCAGCACCCTTACCGGCCACACCAATTGGGTGCAGGCGGTGGCGTGCACCGAACTGCAGGGCCGCCCAATCGCCGTCACCGGCAGCGACGACAGCACCGTACGCGTGTGGGACCTGACCGACGGCACGCTGCGCACCACCCTCACCGGCCACACCGGCAAGGTGCAGGCGGTGGCATGCGCAAATGTCGATGGCCGCCCAATCGCCGTCACCGGCAGCGACGACAGCACCGTGCGCGTATGGGAACTACTAGCAGTCGAGACAACCACGACTCATGACGCGAGCAATACAGACATCCTCGGTATGGCGTGCACCGAACTGCAGGGCCGCCCAATCGTCGTCACCGGCTGCGCCGATCGCACGGTTCGGGTGTGGGACCTGACCGACGGCACGCTGCGCACCACCCTCACCGGCCACAACAGCAAGGTGCGGGCGGTGGCGTGCACCGAACTGCAGGGCCGCCCAATCGCCGTCACCGGCAGCGACGACAGCACGGTTCGGGTGTGGGACCTGACCGACGGCACCTTACGCACTACCCTTACCGGCCACACCAATTGGGTGCAGGCGGTGGCGTGCACCGAACTGCAGGACCGCCCAATCGCCGTCACCGGCAGCGACGACAGCACCGTACGCGTGTGGGACCTGACCGACGGCACGCTGCGCACCACCCTCACCGGCCACACCGGCAAGGTGCAGGCGGTGGCATGCGCAAATGTCGATGGCCGACCAATCGCCGTCACCGGCAGCAACGATTGCACGGTGCGCATGTGGGACCTGACCGACGGCACGCTGCGCACCAACATCACCATCCACACGGGCTTGGCGCGGAGCGCGGTCCGGGCGGTGGCGTGCACCGAACTGGACGGCCGGCCGGTCGCCATCACCGGCAGCGACGACGGCATCCTGCGCGTGTGGGACCTGAGCGACGGCACTCTGCGCACCAGCGTCACCAGCCATGCGGGCAAGGTGGAGGCGCTGGAATGCGCAGAGGTCGATGGCCGTCCAATCGCTGTCACCGGCAGCGACGATCGCACGGTACGGGTGTGGGATCTGGACACGGGCGCGCTAGACACGCTATTTCAACAAAACAGGATCCGAGCGGTGGCCGTGGGGCCTAATGGTGAAATCCTCACAAGCATGGGGTGGGATCTCGTCGTCAACCACAAAGTTGGAAAAACGTTTGACAACTAACCGGTCTTTCACTGGGTCACGTCAATCGGCCGCCCGGACGGCATGAAGTGGGGTTTTGTGCGAACGCGGCAGGTCACCGTGCTCGGCAGTGCGGTGCCTTCCCGGAGCCAGGCGCACATACAGCGAGTTTGCGGTGGACCGGGACGGCTACCGCTTTGGTGCTCGACCTCGGTTACGCCACATTGCCGCGTCTTCTCACGCACTGGCCAGACGGTGTCGTGGACGCCGTTGTCTTCACCCATGAGCACCCCGACCACTGCATCGACCTGCATGGGCGCACCTGCGCCGCGCAGCCGAATGTGCACGGACGCTGGTCGGCCCGCCGCTCCGTGGCCCTGGACCGTCACGAGGAGATCCTGGATGTGCGGATACCCGCGGCCGGCACCCCGCCCCGCCCACTGGATCGCGGTGCTGTGCAGATTCAGATTGGCACACGGCCAGGCTCCCCAAGAGAGCAGCACAGTGGCCCGGTTACGTGCCCGCGCGGTCAGCCGCCGGGCGAGCGCGTGTCCGCGCTGGCCACTCGTGAGGACCTGGTCAGCGGCGACGGCGACAATGTCGAATCCGTCAAGCAGGGCGGCAATCACGTCGCCGGCAGCTTCCTCTGTGGTGTGCGGGACCAGCGCCATCCGGTGCGTCATCACGCCGCCTTCGACGGCGGCGGCCAGGCCGAGGTCGGGCAAACCGGCCACAGCCGCCCACGAGGGTCGTTGCGGGGTAGCGGCGAGCAACGCCAGCAGAGCGATGTCGTCCCTTGGACCGCGACCGTGTTGCCTTGCCGCAGCCCTGCATCGCGCAGCAGTCCCGCGAGGCCGGCCCCACCGGCAGCACCGGGCGCGGACCGGCGTCGATGCCCTGCGCAGGTCGTGGGCGATGCGTAGGTGGGAAGAACGCCTCCCGGACGCCTCCGGCACGTTCATCTCCTCGCCAGCTATGTCACCGTGACGCCGTGGTGGGACAGGGCGTCGATTTCGCTATCGCCCCATGCTCACGGAAGCGGTATGTGATCACCGATGCGCTGCACGTGGTCGGTGTCGTCTTGAGTTAACAGGTCGCAAGTAGGGAACTCGACGCTGACAGGCCCCTCGAGTTGACCTGTCTGGTCGCCTATCGCCGATCCGCCCGCCAGCCCGGTCGGCGGCAGCGCCAGCAGCGACGCCAACCGAGCGTGGTAATGCTGCTGGTCACCAGCGGTGGGGCCAGCCTGGCTGGCTCCGCCGGCTGCACCCCAGTTCGACCACGGTGGACGCTCGGAAATTGTTCAATTTGGGCCAGAATCAGAAGCTGCTCTCGCGGACCTGTATGAAGCCATACCGATGGGCCATGTCGACCAAGGCTGACCGGGCTCGACCGCGCCGGGTGTCCGCGTCGAGGCCGGGTACGGACGGCAGGGAGACAAACAGCTCAGTCTGATTGTGATAACCGCCGGGGCCGAAGGGGGTCATGTCGAGGACATCGTTCAATGGCGGTGGGGATTCGGGCTCGGAGTGCCGGTAGTTGGTGCCGATGCACAACTCGACATGGGGTACCGCACTCCATCGCCGTCGCTTCGTCGGGCACTCCACCGCAAACCGAGGCACGAAGTCGGTTGCGGTCTCCCACGCCGCTACGAAGAACTCGAACAGGTCCTTCACCGACCACCGAAGATCTGCTGTCGGGTCTGCTCCTATGGCCCTCGCCCACGCCCCGAAGTCTCCAATCCGCACTTCGGCGCAGGTGACGACCGCGGAACCAATCCCAGCCGGTGGTAGCGACATCATGACCTCGGCGGCCAGCACGCATTCGCCGTCTGGTGTGATGATCTGGCTGGAATAACTCAACCTGTCGCTCGCGTTGGCGTTCGGTCCGGGATTCCAGACGGCCGCCGGTAGGTCGCCGCCGCGACGGCGCGACAAGCTCGTGGTGAATCCTGCCAGTGGGCTGACCGGCAGCTCAGGAACAATGCTGTCGATCCGGTCTGGCGTGATCCTCAGATCGCTGGTGTCCCCCCAGGACAGGGTGGACAGCACCCGCGCCTGCAGTTGCGGTCGTCTCAGAGGAGACCAACTGCGGGTCGGCGCCGACATCGTTGTGTGCGGTGTCGGCTCGGGTTCCCACCACCAGCTCTGCCCTTGCCCGTCGGCGTCGCGGTGCAGTCGGCCGCGGCCCCAGCGACCGCCCGACAACGGCACGGTCGTGGTGTGCCGATCGACGACGCGGGTTGAGGTGGGGTCACCGGTCGGAAAGCCCAGAGCGCCCAGCGCGTCCCCGTCCGGTGAACCGCTGCCCTCGTCGCGCAACGCCTGCCATATCTCCCCGGCGACCGCGACAGGTCGTTGGCTCGCCTGGGCACACAGCGCCCAGCCGAACAGTTCAGTCGGCGTCTCGAAGTGCTGCGAGACCCCTGGGCCGACCCGGTAGACGTCGGTCACAGGAATGCCCAGCCACAGGCCCTGCCCGGCGAGGTCATTGAATGCCTGCTGGAACACACCGCCCCACCCGGGCTCGCCGCCGCCAACGGTGTGCCCCGGCTTGTCGATCGGCTGCGGCGTCCGGACGGTGGCGAGGGCCGCGGCCAGCTTGTCGATCCCGTCGCCGGAGTTCGCCCAGCCCAACCCGATGAAGTGCTGGATCTCATGCGGCCGTAGCCAGGTCGTGCCGTCTCCGCGCCGGACGGGGATACCAACGGCGGTCTTGCTTACCTCTGTGGTCCCGGTCGGTGCCGGCACGGCGAACAGCTGGCTCGACCGTGGTTGTGCGGGTATTTCGATGATCAGCATGCCCGACTCATTGCCGAGGTCGATCCAGTCCACCGACACGTTGCGCAGGGCGGGGATCACCCGGGTCGCGATGATCTGGCGGTGCTTGTCGAGATCGACCAGCGTCCGGGGCACCGGGTTGAGGGCACTGAGGATCTCCTCGCCGTGTTCCTTCTTCGTGGAGAACCCCACAACGAGCAAGCCCCCGTCGGGGGTGTTTGCGAAGGCCGCCACGTCCTTCGCGAGTTCTTCTGGCCCCGCGGGCTGGTCCAACCGGTAGACGCCGCCTTTCACATCCAGCCAGACGGTCTCCCGCTCACCGAGCAATGCCGCAGGATCACCACCGCGCAGAGCTTGCCGTGCGCGTTCCAGACCAGTAGCCGCCATGCACGTATTCTTCCCGGTCACCGACAGGATGTTCTGGCCGCCTAGGGTTACGGGCACTGGCGGCGCGTCGGCCCACTGGGGATAGACGGCTGATGGTGATCTCCGGATTCGCGTTGCTGGCGATGAGTTCCTCGCCTGTGCCAGCGGTCGGTGAGACGTCCACCATGGACGCCGAACTGCCGCTCAACAGCGGTGGGACCAGCCCGGCTGATGGCCCAACCGCTGGCGCGGTGACCAGCGTGCCCACGGTCTAGCTGTCACGCCCCAGGTTGGGACGCGGCGAGACGTTGAAGCAGCTGTTCCATGCCTCGCAGGCCGGCGTGCAAGGCACCGAACCCTGATACAGGGGTCGACAAGCCAGCCATCGACGCTGGAGGCGACTCTGCCATCGGCGACTCGCTCGCTTCGCCGGATCGCGTGGACGGGCCGCGCTGGTAGCGGCGCCGGCTCGGCTCATCTGCGCGGAACGGCCAGCCCCCGCAGAGCACGGTGCCAAGGCGTGCACGGTGGGCAGCTCAGTCTGACGAAGGCACAACGACGAGG
>NZ_KK037166.1:2531-16788 GCF_000568255.1 Kutzneria sp. 744 | reverse complement strand
GTTGCGGATGAACGGCCCGATCGTGCGTCGCAGCCGCGAGGTCGTCACCCCACCGGGGTCATCAGCGATGGCGGGCAAGTGGTGGCGGGTGGCGATCTCGTTGGCCAGGCTGATGACGACCTGGACCGTCTTGTTCACGCCCATCCCGTCGATGGCCTGTCCGTCCGGGCCGGCGAGCGTCGGCGAAGTCAACGATCGTCTCGGCAAGGTTGGCGGGGACCTCGGTGTATCGGTTCGGGCTGTTGGTCCAGCCCCGTATCACCGCGGCGATCTCGTCGCGGGCCGCCACGTTCACCCGCTTGAGGTTGGGGTCCGAGCTCGCCGGACTCCAGCACGCCCACTCCCTTCCTGGTGGGCTTGGCGACCAACCCTGAGCCGAAGCGCACCATGTCGAGGACCTCCTCGGACTGCAGCGATCCCGGCCGGCCCGCGGTCAGCGTCCGGTGCGCGTAGCTCCGCTGCTCGTCGTCACGGGGCGCCGGTCACGGAGCCGATCCGCTCGCACGCTTCGTGATGCACCAGCGCCAGCGCCGAGGCGACGCTGCCGATCAGCTTGCGGCCGGCCACCTCGAACGCGGCGCGCAGCCGCTCCTGGTCGGCGTCGGTCATGGGCAGGACCGGACGCCAGGGGCCGAAGTGCCGCTCGATCTCAGCGAGCGGCCGGGCGTCGAGGCCGAGGCGATCGACTCGAAACCGGGCACAGGTGGAGGCGCCGAGAGTGGTCTTCTCGGTGTTGATCCCCTCGATCATCGCGGTGATGCGTTCGCCGGTCACGTCCTCGATGCCAACCCGCCGCGCCAGCTCGTCCGGCGTGACGGCGCCGATGCGGTACCGGTCCAGGTGTTCGACGACGGCCGCGGTCTCCTCGACGGTCAGCGCCGGGTGGCCGGGCTGGACCGCCAGCTCGGCCGGCTGCTCGTCAGTCAGCGGCCGGGGCATGGTCATCGACGGGTCGTAGCCGCGGTACATGCCCTTGTCGGTGTGCAGCCAGCCCCGGTTGTCTCGGTCGACGATCCGGTCCGGCCATTGCATCGGGGTGCCCGCATTGTCGGCGTTGACGGATGTGTTCGCCGAGGTCGCGGCGAGCCTGGCGTGTGCCGCCACGTAGCTGATGTTGTCCTGGCGGCGAGGGCGCGGGCCCTCGTGCGGAGGCTGGCGCTGCTGTTCTTGGGCACGGTCGTCCGTTCCGGCTCGGTGCCCACACCACCGGCCTGTGACGAAGTCCGCGCAGACCGAACGCACCGCGGGCCCGCGAGGGACCATTGGCCGGCGACGTCGCTCCGGTGTGGGCGGGGCGAATGCGGCTCAAGCGTGCGCGTCCAGACTCGCCCTTGACGGTACCGGAAGTCGCGACGGTCGTGGAGCCGGCGAGGAACCCCGAGATGTGCTGCCACCGGTCGGGTGAACGGAACGGACAACGACATGTACGCGGTATCGCTGCCGAGCAGGGACTGCGGGAGATGGTCCGCCGCCGCGAGCCGATCACCTTCCGCGGTCTGGCTCAGACCGCCGGCGTCTCTTTGGACTTTCTCTACCGCCACGCAGCAGGCGAGCCCGCCACCGATGGTGGATCCCGACCAGCCCAGCAGTGTCATCCGCACTCTCACCACCCAGCTCGCCGAGCTCAAGCGGCGACACCGCTCCCACGGCTACCGCCGACGCTAGCTCCCCTGAGGTAGGACAGATCCGCCGTCAGCTCCACGAGTTCTCCGACGGCGATCGAATCGCTCGGCTGCCCAAGGTGCCGCAGCCGATGATCTTTCTGCGAGTAAGGCCCTTGCGTCCTGGGACCGGAGCAGCCGGCTGACGTGCGACGGCCACCACGTGTCGCCGCCTCCAGGAGTCGGAATCTGTTGAGCGTTCAACTCGTGCGCGATATCTGCCAGGGTCTTTCTTGCCATCCGAGCGTCAACGACGACGGAGAGAACACCGTCAGGGCAGCGCCTAGGCCGGCCGAGGCGTCCGACCACGGCGCGCTTCACAGCGAGACCGGCATGTGTGCATCGGGCTCGGTAACTGCGCTCCAGCGAGGCAACGCTGCTCGAAGGGAAGTGGACCACAGACGGACGGCTCGGTTTAGAGATGATGTGCACCTGCTGGCTGCCCCGCTGCGCGAAGTAGTACAGCTGCTGAGGTGTCACGACTTGGAGTTCGTGAAGCACATGGACCCAAGCGAGAACCACGCCGTCAACCTCGCCAAGGACCAGTTGGTCGACGACCCAGTTCAAGCGCCGAACGGCCTCGTCGTCAGCGGCGTGCACCCGCCAGCGCGCGACGTGTCCCCCGTATCGCTGTGGCGGTTGCGCGGGAACGCGCCGCTCGGCCAGCCACGGCGGGGATGGTGATGAAACGGGTGGTGGCCAGATCAGCTCATGTCCGCTCGTAGCAGCCCACTCCCGTATGTGCGTCGCATCGAAGCTCTCCACGTCCAGCTCGGCGGGGGCGTCCACACCTGGTGGTACCCACCCATGCGGTGGCCGAGTGAACGCGGCCATCCTCAGCGCGGGAACTTCCATGCCGGCCACCGTACCTGAACGTTTAGTGGTAAATGCGATGGCTTGTGGACGGTGAATGTGGGTGGCTGCTATGAAGCGCCTGCGGCCCAAAGGACTTGCTCCTCACCGAATCTTCAAGGTGAGGAGTATGTAATGTGGGCGTGGCTGCTCGGCGCGTATGCCGTGCTTCTTCTCTTGATCAGCGGTGCCGCGGCTGCGGTCGCCCTGTTCGTGTCGGAGTCGATCCGACAGCAGATGGGCTTCAAGGTTCTCAAGCTCACGCTTGGAGTTGGCACAGGCAGCGCGGGCTTTGCTGGCGTGATCCTGCTCGCGGTCAAGGCACATGAGTCGGGCCTGCTGCCGTGATCACCAGACGAAACCTCGTTGGTCACGGCCACGAGCAGCTCGACCCACTCCGACCGGCCGATCGCCCGGGGCTGGTTGGGGTCGCTGGTCAGCGTCTCGCTGGCGAGCATGAGCGCCTCGTACAGGCTCAACGTCGGTGGTCGGGGCGCGCTCCACCGGCCCTGTATGGCGCCGACATCGTTCAGCAGCAGCACCGCCTCGACGATCACGGTCAGCCATTCCCGCACACGTACACCGACTCTAGAAAACACGCCGACAGCGGGCACCGTCCGGCTTGTACCGGGCGATGCCCGGGTCCTCGATGTACGCCGCAGCGGCGAAAACGCTGGCCAGTGCGCCTTTGGATTCTCCAAGGGTCAGCCCGCCGCTCGGCCGGCTGACCCTTGGAGAGTTGGCCCTGGCGATCGAGCAGCAACGGCAGCGCGCCGCTCGCGCCGAGCAGGGCCAGGCCGCCACCGCGCGCCGAGTTGCCGCGCTCGCCCCCCAAGTCGAGGCCGGGCGTGGCCCGCGCGTGCGGGCCGGCGACGCCCGCGTCACCGGGCTGGCGCAATACGCCAGCCCGGCCGCCGAGCACGAGCGCCTGGCCCGCGAGCATCAGAAGACCGAGCCCGGATCCTGCTCGGCTACTACGCCGACGGGCTGGAGCTGCAAGCTCAGCAACCCATCTCGGGGAAGCCAACACGTCAGCGAACGTGATCGAGCGCGAGGTCGCCCGCGACCCTGTAGTCGGGTTGCCGTCTTGAGCTTGTTTGTGGCTATGTGGGTGTGAGAGCACTGGATTTTGTCGTCACTGAAGTTATAGTGACATTATCCAACTAGTGAGTACGACGTACCGGGCGGACGAACTCCGTGGTCACTCACTCCCAGGCCGTCCCAAAGGCCTAGTCGCCAAGCTGGCTGCCGAAGCCGAGTGTGCCGGCCGCTCCAACTCACCCGTCAGCGGCGCTTGCACCACTCCCGCGCCGACATCCGGACATGCCTGAACCCGGCTGGCCGAAAGTCAGAGCATGGGGCAATGCTGCGCCGCCGCGCCCGCGGCGAGTCCGTCGAGGACATCCGCCCCGACCTGATCATCCCCACTGGCAAGCACAAGGGCCGCAACCTCAGCCTGGCCAGCATCTACCGCGCCGTGGCCGACCACGAACGCCGCCAGCGCCACCCCGACGCCGTCGCCGCCCACGCCGAGCTCACGGCCGCAGCACCAGCCCACGAGAACAAGGCCCGAGCGTGGAAGACCTGATCAGCCGCAGCACCCGCGGCCAGTTCCGCCAGCTCATGACCGATATCAGCAGCTACAGGCGCGTCGCCGACGCACTCCAGGACGAGGGCTTCGCCCCCTACCCCGACTGCACGTGGGACGACTCCAGCGTGCGGCGAACCGCCACTCAGCAGTACCTCGAATCCGTCGACTGGACCGACCCCGTCCACGTCGGCCGTGCCTGCCGGGCATTCGAGCGGCTGCTCGCCGAATGGGCCCCCGCCACCGCCGACCTACAACGCTCCCACAACTCCCCTACGCCGCGACGGCTGCACCGTCGACTCCACGACCGGCCAGATCACCCCCGTCCACCGACCCCACCCCATTTCGGCCGCTGCGGTCCCTGGCCACGCTCACCGACCTCTCCGCCATCCAGGAACAACTCGACCGCATCCAGCGCGCGATCATCGACGACCCCGCCCTGGCCATCGGCAGCGCCAAGGAACTCATCGAGAGCATCGCCAAGGTCGTACTCACCGAACGCGCCGCCCCGTCAACGACAAGGACAACCTCCCCGCCCTTGCACTCGTCGCCCAGGAAGCTCTCGGCCTACCCCCTCCACCAGCTCACCAGGCTCCGACGGCAGCGACGCCGTCCGCAAGATCCTCGGCGCCGTCACCACCATCGCCACCGGCCTCGGTGAACACCTACAGCGCGAACCTGACCGTCCTCGACGACCGGCCCGTGTCCGCGACCGACGCCGGCAATCCCCCGGCGGCCTTCGACGACCCGGACCAGCATGCCGGCCAGGCCCAGACCACCGGCGATCGCCTGATCGACGTGTGGCCGCCGACGACCGCTTCGCGGCGGCCCAGGCCGACGCGCTGGACGACGCCGGCCGCTTCGCCGCACACCTCCACACCACCAGGATCCTGTACCTCGGGCACTCCTTCGGCGGCGCCGCGCTAGAGGCGTGCCGCACCGACCAGCGCTGCGTCGGCGCGGCCGACCTCGACGGCACGCAGTACGGCCCGGTCGTCCGGAACGGGTTGAGCAAGCCGATGCTCCTGATCGGCAGCGAGAACTCCTGCATCACCGGAACCTGCCAACCCGCCGCCGACGACCAACTCCACGGCCACCACCGCGAACGCCCTGCTGTCCGCCAGCAGTGGGCCTACGTGGTGCCACCAATTCAACGGCGCCGAGCACTTCAACTTCAGCGACTACGGCGTGTACTACCTCGCCGCGCCCGTCCGGTCCCAGCTCGCGCTGGGCACGATCGACGGCACCGATGCGCTCACCATCACCAATGCGTACCTGACCGCGACCGGCTCCCCGGCGTACTGGCCTCCCCTGCCGCATGCTGGCCCGATGGCCGCCCGGTGACGCCGAGGGTGGTTGCCGGCAGCACGCCGCAGCGGGCGGCGATCCCGGTGCAGCGCTAACACGATCGGCCGAGTCTGCGACTAGACCAGGGTCGGGATTCCCACAAGCACGACCCGACCACCGGTGGTGTCCCTTCGCAATCCCCGCGCGAAGGGACACCACCATCGCCATTGACCGACCTGCGCCTCACACCTCCAGAATGCCCACGGTGTCGGGCATGACTGCGCTGAGTGGCGACGACGGTGAGCGGCGTCTGATCACCACTGATGTCGGTGGCCACCGCTACCGATATCTCCTTGGCCAGAGCCGCAGCTGGAAGCTTTCCTGCCTGACGACGAGGCCACCGCGGAGATCCTCCATGCCGAGTGCGGCAAGTGGCTGCCGTGAACGCTTGATTGCCGGCACTTCGCTCAATCGAAAGTATAAGTATCGGGGCTCAGCATCGGGCCTCAGCCGAGTCGCTCGCGGAGGTTCGCGATGATCCAGTGCCGTGGACTGAGGTTCGCCTCCGCCACTGCGAGAATGTCGCGGAACTCGGCCGCGGCGGTCTCGGTGTCGCCCTGCTGGCGTCGCAGCGCGGCGAGGGCGAGGCGCGATAGGAGAGTGTTGGGGTGTGCTCCGCTCGCCGGCGAACCCGGCACTGGCGCCCGCCTGCGACGAGTTCGCCACGGACTTGATCCGCGATCTCGCGCTCTGCCGGTTGTTCGTCGCCGCCGGGTGGCAGCCGCTGATCGACGCCGGGGCTCCTCGCTGGGCCATCCGCGCGGCGCGACTTGCCTGCCAGGTCACACTGCTTGCGCATGATCAGGCGCGAGCGTGGCACACACTGCGGCGTGTGTTCGACGATCTTGCCGATGCCCAGGGCGGGCGATGGTCGGAGATCCCGATCGAAGCCTTGTTGACAACGGGTGACGCGAAAACCACGATCGAGAACGTATGGGTCACGCTCGTCAGTGACGACAACGCCGGGCTGGCGACGTTGCTGCGCCTGGCGAAACTGCGCTATGTGACCGGGACCGTCGGAGATCCGCACGTGCTCGCCCCCGTCGTCGCGGTCACCTATGCCAGCGATCACGACCTCGGCCAGGGCAGCACGCACTACGCCCAGCGGGGAATCACCGCCGTGATGCACGATCTGGTGCTCGCGTGGCTGCGCGGACTGGCCACCAGCACAGGTGGATCGAACCCGTTGCGGCAGCAGGTGCGGGATCGGATTCTGGCCGCCGACCCGGACGACACCGACGAGTACACGGTGGAGGCGCTGGCGATGATGGGCGCCGACCTCGACGACCGGACCGAGCAGTGGCTGCGCACGATCGCCGCAGACTGGCCGCACCGCCTGCAGACCGCGATCGAGTCGTTCGGCGCCGCGATCAGCATGGCGGCCGTGCGCCCGCAGTTGCTGCTCGACCTCACCGAGGCCTACTACATCGAACGACGAGACTCCGACTACGCCCGCTACGGCGTCCACGCACTCAGTGACGGCATCCGCGACCAAGGACACGGAAACCATCTCGGACACCCGTTCGCCGGGTGGTATTTCGGTCCGTTCCTCCGGCTGCTCAACACGATTCCTGCCCCGACCATCGCGATGATCAACCGGATGCTCGACCACGCCGCGACGAATCGGGTGCGCGCCCTCGCCGCCAGTAGCGGCGGTCCCCGGACGGTGCCGGACATTTCCCTTAGCGGCCTCGATCTCGACGTCGCGGGCCTGGGCCCGCGACACTATGTCGGTGACGGGCACGTGTGGGCCTGGTATCGCGGATCAACGGTCGGCCCCTACCCGTGTATAAGCGCGCTTCTCGCGGTTGAGCGGTTCGCCGACCACCTCGTCAGCCTCGAGGTCCCCCTCATGACAGTCGTGGAGTGGCTGCTGCGCGACTGCAACAACCTCGCGATGCCGGGCCTGGTTGTCGGATTCCTGATACGCCACCTCAACCGCGCCGGGGACCTGCTCGACGAATGGCTGACCGCGCCCGACATCTGGGACCTGGAGTTCGCCCGCGCCACGCAAGAGGGTCTGCACCATGCCCATGGCGCTGACCCCGAGGACGTCGTCGGCCGGGATCGCCGGCGGTTCACTCCGCGCGACGTGGCGGCCGAGATGACCGTCCGCGCAGCCGCGGCAGGCGATCAGGTCCGCTTGACCGCGCTGTCCGCGATCGGAGACCAGCTGCTCGCCAACGCGCGAGCCGCGCTGCGGGACAACCCGCATCCCGAGCAATCCCTGGCTACGGTTGAGGGGTGGGCGTCAGGGTTTCGCCTGGAGAACTATCGGACCCAGTCGATGCCCAACGGGTCCGTCGCGGTGGAGTACCAGGCTCCGGAGCCGGTCGCCGCCGCGCGCGCTGAGTCGGCCGCTGACTTCGACGCAGGACACGAGGTGCTGCGGCTACAGATGACCTACGGCGCCCGGACGATCCCCGAAGACTGGCCCGCCCAGAGTCTCTCCGACGACATCGCGGTCGCGCGACACTTCGCCACCGCCCCACCCCGGCGCGGTGCCGTGCGGACCGTCGATGCGGTGACCGCCGTAGCGGCCGCTGCGGTCGCCAATCACGCCCGCGCGCTGGCCATCATCAGCGACACCGACCTCCGCTGGGCGGCGGAGACATTGCTCACGGCGGCCGCGGAGCCCCCTGTCGGCAGGTTCGACGTCGAGTCGACAACTTATCCGGTGGCGGCGGACCGTGCCGCAGCACGTGCATTGCCGTCCCTGCTACTCCCCCCGTTTCTCCACCTCGACGTCGACCGCACAAGGCTCACCGAGGCGCTCACCGCGCTCGCGGTCAGCATGTTCGACGAAGTCCGACTGACGTTCGTTGCCGGGTGCACCCCCGTATGGACCGCGCCCTGCGCCGACAACGACACGTCTCCGGCAGGCTGCGCCCGCCACGCTCCACTATTGACGGCGGCACAGGCTGGCCTGTCCGACTGCCGGCTCGGCCCATGGAATCCCCAAGCACAGCGCCGGCTTCCCGTTCCTCTCGATACTCCCTACACTCAAACGCTGCCGCTCGTCTCGGCCACCGATCTGTTGGTAGACCGCCTGTCGACACCGATCGCCTGCGCCACAGCCGCCCGTACCGCGGTCTGCCTAGATCCCCGGGTATCCGCACTGCTGCCGGTCATGCTGCACGCCCACTGCCGCGGGCTCGACCACTGGATGACCAAAGGCTACGCCGGCTACGAACACGGCCAACGCGCCGTCGTCGCCCGTGCCCTGATCACCTTGACGGTCGATGGCGAACCCGAACACTTGGTCAACCACCTTCAGACCTTCGCCAGCAACGCCAAAGCGCTGCACACCCTGCTCGACGACCTGGCCGGCATCTTCACCTATGACCAGAAGGCCCGAGCTGACCTGCCGGCGGTGTGGCCCCTGGCGCTGCGCACAGTGCTCGATGCCGTCGACGACGGCGCCGATTTACTCGGCAACCGGCACGGGGTCGACTACGCGCTGGGCGCGCTGCTGCCCACGCCGCAGGTCCAACCAGCCGATCAAGACCCCGACAGCACGCTTCGCCGGGCACGCGCCGACTGGATCGCCCCCGCAGCACTGGACGGCCTGGTCGACCTGTGGATCGCTCTGGCAGCGGGCGAACCCGACGCCGCCGGCGCGGTGGCGAACTTCGCTCGCACCGCGCCACAACACTGGCAGGCCACGGACGGACTGGACTGGCTTGAACGCATCATCGACGGCCGCTACGAAACGTTCGCCGGTCGCTGTTGGTTCGTAGTGCCGTGACTGTCCGAGCTACGCGATACCTTCGCCGAGGACGATGCAGTGCCGGCACGATGGCGGCGGATCGTAGACGGACTCGCCGGTGCTGGAGACCGCCGCGCCGTCGACCTCCAGCGACACGACGAGTAACCGTGTTTGACCGAGATACGCGCGCTGATCGACCATAAACAGGATTACTGCATCGGCGGCATGTCCGGGTCGATGTGACATTCGGCAGCGATGGGCAATCGCGTCGCCAGCCAGCAGCAGGACCGCCCCGGCGGGCTGAATCCAACTACTTCCGGCACGGGGTGTCCAAGCGGACGTTCAGCCGGGTCGACTATCACGCGTGGCGTCGGCTCACAGGCTGGATTTACCGCAAGCACTCCCGCCTGAGCTGGCAACCAGCTACGACGCAGATTCTGTGTCCCAGGCAGCTGCCGTCCGGCCCGCAGTGGTCCTACGAGATCAAGTACGACGGCTACCGCGCAGCGATGAGGATCGCCCCGGACGGCACGACCGTGCTCACCAACCGCAGAGGCAACGACTTCACCGACGAGTTCGCGTCCCTGTCCGGCGTGCTCGCGCCGAGCCTGGATGGCCGGGCGGCGGTGCTGGACGGTGAGATCGTCACCTACAACGCGGCCGGCCGGGTGGACTTCGTGCTGTTGCAGGAGCGGCGCGGCCGCTGGGCCAAGCACACCCGCCCGCGTCCGCGGTGGGCGGTTCGAGGACGTGGCGGTGCGGTTCCTGGCGTTCGACGTGCTCCAGCTCGGCGACGCCGTGTTGCTGGACGAGCCCTACGAGCGGCGCCGGCAGCTGCTGACCGAGCTCGCGATGCCCGACCCGCACCGGATCGCGGTGGCGCCGGCGTACCCGTTCGAGTCGCTGGCCGCCGACCGGATCACACCGCAGGGCCTGTTGGAGCGGGCCGTTCGCGACGGGCACGAGGGCCTAATCGCCAAGCGGCTGGGCGCGCGGTACACGCCGGGCCGACGCACCGACGCGTGGCTCAAGCACCCCGTGACGCACACGCAGGAGGTGATCGTCTGCGGTTGGCGGCCCGGCCAAGGCCGGCTCGCCGGCACGGTCGGCGGCCTGCTGCTAATGGCCCGAGGTGGAAGTCCTGCTTGAACAACGGCACGAGTGAGTCGATGATCTGCGGCCGATCCGCGGGTTTTGTGTCCTTGAGAGCGTGCTTGAACTTCCAGTGGTTGAACACCACCTGGACCAAGATCAACAGTGCGATCACGATGACCGTCGTTGCGTCGCCCTGGAGGAAGCCGAAGAGCTGAATGTCGCTGTCCCTCCCGGCCGGAGAGGCAGCGAGGGCGCCTCAGCCGACCAGTCGATGTGACTGGTCGGCTGAGGTCCGACCTCCGGCTAAGGGTGAACATCAGTGCTACGACTCAACGCGTGTGGTCGCCTTCACGTCCGCCCCTTGCCGAAGGAGGCAGATCGAGCTAACGCGCCATGACGCTTGGCCCCAGTATAGCTCTTCTGGACTAGGCGCCTTGGTTACTGACGACTGGGATCCCGAGGTGCACCGGGCCCGCTGGCGGACGTTCGCGGAGCTGCGGAAGCCGGAGGTACGTGGCGGGCCTTCGACAACCGGCCAGGACCGGGCGGCCGTGGCTGCCGGGCGAGAAGCCGGTGATCCCGCGCCACCGCAGATTCAGCGGCCGGTAATCCGCCAACTAGACCAGGACGGCCCCGCCGTGGGGACTTCGAGCTGGTGTTCGTGGACTTGCTCCGAGCATCGGCTTGTTGTGAGCCTTCATACCATGACAGCAGCGCAGCGTTCGGCGTTCAAGAGCCACTGGATCTTCGAAGCTCAGGGCCCTGATGGCGAACCGGTTCCGCCGTCCGTGCTGGCAGAGTGGCAGCGTTATCAAAGGTCCTCGTGGTCTGCGCGACGTCGTCACTCCATCGTCGAGGGATCCAGTCTGGTTGTGAGTGCTGCGATCCCCGCGCTCGCTGCGTTCGCACTCGATCCGCAGTTCGTTGCCGTTGTTGGTTCGCTCGCCGTCCTGATCAACGGCGTTCGAGCGCTCGGCAGCTACAAGGAGAACTGGACCAGCAGGACACGGACGCGCTACGGGATCGAGAGGGAGATTGCTCTCTTCGCCATCCACCACGGAAACTACGCAGAGCTCGGCTCCGGCGCCGTCCTGGTTGAGGCCGTCGAGGCGATCTGCGCCAGTGAACGCGAAGGCTGGGCAGCGCTTCGACTGGGCTACGGTGGCTCACCGGAGAAGCCGAAAGCCACACCACAGGTGAGCTGACCCGCACGGTTGCTCTTTCACCTCACTTCTGCCTGTCAGGACAAGCCGTCGCGACCGAATCCGCCATCTAATTCCGAACAACTTGAGCAGGAGCATTCCGGACCTACTTGGCGGACCACTGTCCTGTTCAGTCGAACCTTGCGGTGTCCAGGGCTAGTTTGCGGCACTGGCTGCGGTGTCCGCGGCTAGTTTGCGGTGTCCTGTCCTGTTGCCGGCGAGGCAGTCTCGCTGAGTTGACGCATCAGGTCGTCTCACCTGTTTGAGGCATTGATCGGCACCGCGCAGGCCAGCAGGATGGCGCGGTGGCCAGTGCCTTACCGGTTGTCGACGTGCAGGCCTTTGACGTCCACCGAGCCGGCCAGGACGAACTCGCCGACTACTACCAACTCTGGTTGGCCAGCTACCACGACTGGTCCGACGAGCCACTGGGCGACTACGACACGACCATCACCATGCTGCGCAGTCCCTTCACGACCTTCGGGCCGGAACTGCACTGGGCCGCCTACCACGACGGACACATGGTCGGGCACCTGAAACTCTCCTTCCCAGAAGAGGAAGGCTCGACCCTCAGCATGGCCAAGATCACCGTGCACCCCGACTTTCGCCGTCGCGGCGCCGCCACCGCGCTGCTGCGGAACGCGCTGCCGGCGCTGCGTTCCCGCGGCCGCACCACGCTCGATGCGTGGTCGCTGACCAAGGGCGGCCCAGGCCACCAGTGGGCCGCCAACCGGGGGTTCACCCCCGTCCACGAGACCGTCATGCAGCGGCTCGCGATCAACGACGTCGACGGCTCACTCTGGGACGTCCCAGCGGTTCCCGGCTACCGCACGATCTCGTGGAACGACAGCGCACCGGATGAACTCGTCGCCTCCTACGCGGCCGTTCAGGACGCTATCCAGGACGCGCCACTCGGCAACACGAGCTTTCGCTATGCCCGGTGGACCATCGAGCGCGTGCGACAGGCCGAGGCCGCCCGGCGGGAGAAAGGCATCGAGCAGCGGGTCGTAGTCGCGGTCTGCGAGTCCACCGGCGAGGTCGCCGGCTACACCGAGGTCGACCTTCGCCGCAAGGACCGGGCGCTCCAACTCGGCACCGCTGTGCTGCCTGCGCACCGAGGCCACGGCCTGGGCCGGCTGATCAAGGCCCAGATGGCCCGATGGCTACGCTCCGACCGCCCCGAACTCGACCGCGTGCTCACCACCACTGCGTCGTCCAACACCCACATGATCAGGGTGAATCACCAGATCGGCTTCACCACGACCAGGACCATGCTGGTCGTCAGCGGCAGCGTCGACGCACTTGAGGAACAGCTGAACCAGGGCGGACAACAGGACATCGGCGGAGTCGGATGACGTCCGGTTCGTGCTGGTCTGTTTGATCTGGATGGAAGATTATGCCTGCCGAGTCGCAATGCGACCAGCATGAGACGGGGGCGGCGATTCGACGGTTGCCTCAGATTGGTGGGCAACCCGCAGATCGCTTGTCTCGCCAATCTGACGCATGGCAGCTCAGCACAGTGCCGATGCCTCGTGATCAGCCGGTGCCTCATGATCAACGAGACATGATATTCGGGCCGTCGGCGACGGGCGAGGGCGCACCTGGACAATGCGCTGGTGCCGAAGTTCGATCTTGTCCACGGGGGCGCTCCGCCGACGATGGACGGGGATGTCGAGGTCGCGTTCGTGACCGACGCGGGCGAGGAGCGGCTGTCCCTGGCCGAGGCGTGGTCGGTGCCGTTCGAGTCTTGCCGCCCGGTGCGCCGCTTCCCCTCCTACAAGGGACAACGCCACTACATCGGCCAGTGGTGGACCGCGACGACCAGCACGTTGGTCGGTTTCGAGTCCTGGTTGGAGCGGGATCGGCTGATGCTGCTCGACTTCGATCCGGACACCGTCAGCCTCGCCTCGCAGCCGTTCTGGTTGTTCTGGACCACGGCGGGAGGTCGGTCGCGGTCGCACGCGCCTGACTACTTCGCTAGGCTCACGGACGGAAACGCGCTGGTCCTCGACTGCCGCCCGCTGGACCGGATCAAGCCCAAGGACGAGGTCGCCTTCGAGGCGACGCGGGCAGCCTGTGAGCTGTTGGGTTGGCGCTACGAGATCGTCGGCGCGCCGCCGGAGATGCTGCTGGCGAACATTCGGTGGCTGGCCGGATATCGGCACCCGCGTCACGACTTGCCCGTGGTGGCGGAGACCTTGCGCGCGGTGTTCTCGCGACCGATGCCGCTGCTGGACGGCGCCGAGGCCGCCGGCGACCCGATCGCGGTGTTGCCGGTGCTGTTTCACCTGCTCTGGCGGCAGGAGCTGGTCGCGGACCTGTCCGTCTCCCTGACCGCCGAGACCGAGGTGAGCGCTGCGCTCACCCGCACCGCACAGGGGGCGGCGACCTGATGGCCGACACGCGAGCGGTGCTCAAGCCCGGTGACCGCGTCCGCTTCGACGGCGACGAGCACATGGTCACAGGGCTGGCCGGCACCTCGGTGCGCCTGCGCTCGGACTCCGGGAACCACCAGGTCGTGCTGGCGGGACACCTGATGGCCGCGGCTGACTTCGCGGTGCTGGACGCCACCGACCTGCCTGCCCTCGAACCGTTCGGGCTGCTGGAGTCGCTGCCCGCCACCGTCGTCGCCGACGCGCAACGATGGCGTGAGCACCTGGTCGAGGTCGAGACCGGGCTACCGCCCGACGCCGGCCCCGGGGTCACACCGCGCGCCGGCTACGACCCGGCCACCACCAGCCTGGCGCAGCGGCAACGAGCCAAGGCCGCCGAGCTGGGCGTCGCGCTCCGCACGGTCGAGTAC
>NZ_KK037166.1:0-2431 GCF_000568255.1 Kutzneria sp. 744 | reverse complement strand
CCGTCGACATCGCCACCCGCACGATCTGCGCCGCGGTGCTGCGCCCGGTCGGCACGAAAGCCGTCGACGCCTCCCTGCTGCTGGCCAAGATGCTGGTCCCCGAGCCGATGCGGCCGGGCTGGGCCGACGCTCTGCGGATGTCGGCGTCCCGGCTGCCGCACCAACGGCTGCTGGCCATCGACGCGCGGATGCGCGAGGCCGCCGCGCGGCCGGTCATCGTCCCCGACCAGGTCGTCATCGACCACGGCAAGGTGTTCGTCTCCGACACCTTCACCCGCGCCTGCGAACGGCTGGGCATCTCGATCCAGCCCGCCCGCAAGGACACCCCGACCGACAAGGCCGTGGTCGAGGCGACCTTCAGCGCGATCAAGACGCTGTTCGCCCAGCACGTCGCCGGATTCAAGGGCGCCAACACCCAGCAGCGCGGCCGCGCCGTCGCCGCCGAGTGGACGCTGGAGGAGTTGCAGGACCTGTTGGACGAGTGGCTGATCGTCGGCTGGCAGCACCGGCCGCACGACGCTCTGCGCGATCCCCACGCGCCACGGCGGGTGCTGACCCCGAACGAGCGCTACGCCGACCTGGTCGCGATCGCCGGCTACCTGCCGCTCACCCTGACCAGCACCGACTACCTCGAACTGCTACCGGTGAAGTGGCGGGCGATCAACGACTACGGCATCCGCATCGAACACCGCACTTACGACAGCCCGGACCTCGGGTCGTTCCGCCGCCAGCACTCAGGGCTGACCAGCAAACGGGGCCTCTGGGAAGTGCACTACGACCCCTACGACCTCGCCCAGGTCTTCCTGCGCACGCCCGAGGGCTGGATCACCGTCCCCTGGACGCACCGCGCCATGGTCAGCGCGCCGTTCGCGGACTTCACCTGGCGCCACGCCCGCCGCCTGGCGGCCGAGTCCGGCAGCGACGCGACCGAGGCTGAGGTCGCGCGGATCCTGCACGCGCTGCTGACCCGGGCCGAGCACGGGCCGGACAAGACCGGTCGTCGCGTCGCCGCCCGCACCCGCACCGCGACCACTGCGCACCGGCCGCCGGCGGCAGAAATCGCCCTGGCGCAAGAGATTCCCGCCCCGACGGCCGCGCCGGGCCAGCACACCGACGTGATCCCCTTCGGCGTCTTCGACGCCGACGCCGAAGCCGAAAGGTGGCTATGACAAGGCGACCCCGCCCCCAGCAGGTCCCCGCGCGCCCGGTGGAGGAAGTGCTGCCGGTCATCGAGGAGCCGCTGACCACCAAAGAGGGCTGGCACCGATTCGTCGACCACCAGACCAGCCCGCCGGCCCTACCTGCCCACGCCGATCTGCTGACCCTGTCGGATGCCGAGCGGTTCCGCCTGGACCAGGCGCGACGGGACTACCACGCGCAGCTCCCGCTCGCGCACACGCCGGTGATCCGGCAGGTCATGACCACCGGCCGGCTGCTGGTCCAGCTCAACCACCGCCAGGTCTCCGCGCGCCGGGGCCTGATCGTCTCCGGCGCGTCGGGCACCGGCAAGACCACCGCCCTGACCCAACTCGGCCGAACCCACGAACTCGCGGTCCGACGCCGGCATCCCGGCCTGGCCGGGCAGAACCGGTTGCCGGTCATCTACGTCACCGTCCCGCCGGCGGCCACGCCGAAGATGCTCGCGGCCGAGTTCGCCCGATTCCTTGGCCTGGAGTTCAACCCTCGGGCCAACCTGCCCGAGATCGTCAACGCGGTCTGCACAACCGCCGCGGCCACCCACGTCGAGCTGGTGCTGGTCGACGAGATCCACAACCTCAACCTGGCCACCCGGTCCGGCGCCGAAGTCTCCGACCAGCTCAAATACTTCGCCGAACGGCTGCCCGCGACCTTCGCCTACGCCGGCATCGACGTCGAAGCGCAGGGCCTGTTCGGCGGGGTCCGGGGCCGGCAGATCGCCGGCCGGTTCACGCTGATCGGCTCCGCGCCGTTCGACTACGGCACCGCCGCTCAACGGGAGAGCTGGGCCGGACTGGTGGCCACCCTGGAGTCCACCCTGCGCCTGCACAACCACGACGCCGGAACCCTGGTCGGCCTGGCCGAATACCTGTTCCAGCGCACCGGCGGCATGATCGGCAGCCTGTCCCAGCTCGTTCGCGGCGGCGCGATCCTGGCCATCGAGGATGGCAGCGAACGCATCACCCGAGACCTGCTCGACCTGGTCCCGGTCGACTTCGCCGCCGAACGGTCGACCGCGGCTCGGCGGCCGCGAGCACGGGCAGCGACCAAGCAGGCCAGCGCCTGATGGTCTCCCGGCTGCCGATCCGCCTGCGGCCCGCGCACAACGAGCTCGCGGTCTCCTACCTCGCCAGACTGGCCACTCTGCACGGCATCGCCTTCACCGAGTTGTGGTCACAGGTCAGCACCCGTCGCCGGCATTACGGCATCATCGTGACACTGGACGGCGACCTGC